>NZ_JAHSPG010000001.1 GCF_019130065.1 Pinibacter aurantiacus
ACAAAATTATAAAAACTTAATCAAACTTAGACTTGGTGGTTAACACAGAATCTTAGTGGTGAAATTGTAAAAACTGAAAAATCAGCTATTTCAAATATTCCGCACTTATGCCGTCATATAACTTCAGCAGGTCATTGCTCTTGCCGCTTTTGTCGAAAATAGATTCCCAGGTACTCAGCGGTTCCCAGATGAATGCACCTTTGCCTTTGCCATTCGGCAGATCAAAAACAAGTTTATGTACTTCCTGTTTTTTCGCTGAATACTCAACCACTACAATGTCTTTATTATAGCGTCTTACCAAATCATTCATGTTGTCGCGCAAGTCATCCAGTGTGCCGTGCCATTGCGGATAATAGGAGAGCCCGATCACATCGAAATGTACATTTCTCGCAACCATGTTGTCAATAAAGAAAACCGTTTCTTCATTTTGTCCGCCCAATGCTACGTGTAGCATGATCTCAATATTCGGGTCAACAGATTTCACCGCCGCGGTTCCAGCACTGATCAATTGCGCGAGATTATTCACCGAAGCAATACTTCCTTCAGGCCACACCATGCCATGATTGATCTCGTTGCCGATCTGCACCATGTCAGGCGTTGTACCTTGTTGCTTCAGAGCCGTGATCACTTCTTTTGTAAAATCATACAAAGACTGTTTCATTTGATCGAAGCTCATATTCTTCCACGCCGCGGGTTTGTACTGCTTTCCGGGATCGGCCCAGTAATCGCTGTAGTGGAAATCGAGCAGGAACTTCATGCCTGCAGCTTTGATGCGCTTCGCCATTTGCAAAGTATGCTGCAGATCGCAGAAACCTTTGCCCGGAGAATAACCGCTGTCTCTCGCAGGATCATTGAAAACACGCAACCTGATGTAATTGAAACCATGATCTTTCAAAATCTGGATCGCATCTTTCTCCACTCCATTGTCAGAAAACTTCACACCACGATTTTCCAATTCAGGAAGAAACGAAATGTCTGCGCCTATCATTTTACCGGTTTCCCGTGGTTTCGCAGCTTCACCTTGCAGCGAGTATTTTTTATCAAAGGATACTTCTGCAACGCTTTCTGAAGTGACGGTCACCACATCGGTAGAACCGCTGTACAAGCCGCCGGCACTGGCTTCGATCTTGATCATGCCCGGCGTTTTGGTTGATTGCACCAGCACCTGGCATTTCCCATTGAAAGCGCTGCGCTGCCATCTGCCATCGGCGCAAATGTCCGGCTCGTGGCAACTCGGATCGCCATTGCCCACGCCTATAATTTTGCCCGGTCCGCTGATGGTGAAATTGATCATGTTCGCAGCATCCGGCACTTCGCGTCCTTCTTTGTCTACGATGGAAACATTCATCACAGAAACGTCGGTGCCGTTTGCCAGCATGGTGGTTCTGTAAGGTGTGAGCAAAATTTCAGCAGGAGCCGAAGTTGTCTCCACTTTTGCCGTCAGCTTTTTGCTTTTTTTATAAGCGATGGCTTCAACTTTGCCCGGTTCATATTTCACTGTCCATACCAAATGACTGTTGCGTGGCATGTCTTTCTTGCCAAGGCTTTTACCGTTGAGGAACAACTCCACATTATCTGCATTGCTGTTTACCCACACATCGATATTCTGTCCACGTTTACCCGGCCAGTTCCAATGCGGAGAAATGTTCAACACATCTTTATCCGTCCACCAGCTTTGGTAGTAGTAATATAAATTTTTAGGAAAACCACACATGTCCATTACACCGAAATGTGAACTGATATTCGGCCACGAGAAAGGTGTAGGCTCGCCGCGATAATCGAAGCCCGTCCAGATGAAACCGCCCTGCCAGTAATTGTTTTCAGCTGCCGGTTTCCACCATGCTTCCGCAGTACTTGCCCACCACGGAGCGGTGAGGTCATGATCGGGAAGATAGCCCCAAACAGAATCTTTCTTATAAATGCCACGAGTGGTAACTGTGCTGCCCATCTCCGTGCCAAGCACCGGTTGGTTCGGATGGTCTTTGTGATAATCGCCTACTGCATATTCGCGGTAGTTGAAACCGCGCACCGGAATCACTTCGTTCACACCCTTGTAAACGTTCGGAAGATCCGCAGCGTAAGTGCTCGTCCTGCTCGGGTCGAGTTCTTTTTGCTTGGCGATCAATGTTTCCGCGATGCGTTTACCGACGGTGGTTGTTTGAATAAACCCTTCTTCGTTGCCAATGCTCCAAAGAAAAACGGAAGGATGGTTTCTGTCGCGTAGAATCAGTCTTTCAAACTGGTTCACGTATTCGTCGCTGCTGCTGAGCAAACGTTGTTCATCAAGAACGAGCATGCCAAGACTGTCGCACGCTTCCAGCAATTCAGGAGCAGGAGCGTGGTGACTAGTGCGGTATGCATTGCAGCCCATGTTTTTCAACAAACGGATGCGATAATAAGCGAGATCATCGGGTACGGCGCTGCCAACACCGGCTGCATCCTGGTGGTTGTTGGTGCCTTGTATTTTTAAATGTTTACCGTTTAGGAAAAAACCTTCAGCTGCATCAAAACGAATGGTGCGAATGCCGAATCTTTCTGTTTTCTTGTAAAGCACTTGTTTTCCCTGTCTTACTTCAGACACCACGCGATATAAATATGGATCATCCAGATCCCACAAACGCGGATTGGAAACTTTGATTTGTTGTTTAATACTTTGCTTTCCGTTGGTGGCGATGGCAAGTGATTGTTCTTTTGCCTGCGCTACAATTTTACCCTCTCTTGTTGTGATGTAGGTAGATACTGAGCAGTTAGAGGAAGACATGTTTTTGTTTTCAACAGTCGTCTCCACGTTCACTGTCGCAGCATTTGATTGTACATTGGCGTACACAAACAAACCGCCATCGGGAATGCGCACATTGTTGGTTTGCTCCAGCCACACATGCCTGTAAATGCCGGCACCTTCGTAGAACCAACCTTCGGACTGCGTAGCGTCAACTCTTACAACGATGACATTTTCTCCGTGGAAGTTGATGATGTCTGTAACGTCATATGCGGCACCTACATAACCGCTGACGTTGTTGCCAACAAAGTAGCCGTTTACCCAAATATTTGCATTGCGGAAAATGCCATCAAAGCGAAGTGTGTACCTACCTCCTGAATCTGCCACGTTTACGTTGAAACGCTTGCGATACCATCCGATACTTGTTTCAGGAAAGAAACCGCCAACAGGTTTATAGCCGTGTGATTCCAAATTTGTATCGGGGTGATAGGCAAACGGCAACTCAACTGCCCAATCATGCGGCAGGTTGAGGGTGCGCCAGCTACTGTCAACAAAGGACGGATTGATGGCTGTTTTTTTTGCACCGCCGTTTTTAGAGTAAAGCGCGGTAAGACCATAATTGAAATCTTTCCCAGGGTCGGATGCACTGCCAAAATGAAATTTCCAATCTTCATCAATATTGATCTTCTTCTGTGCACCAGCCTGTAATCCGGCCAATGCAAGGCATAAAGAAAGACCAATGAGCTTGTTCTTTCGCATAGTTGTTGTTATCTCAAGTTGTTAAATACTTTATCGGGTCTGCCACTGAGGCACTAAGGGCACTAAGCCGCACTAAGGGTGGCCGTGAAAATCAAGCGCCTGGTTTATGTTACCACTCAAGTTGTAAGAACATTAAGATAATCTTAGTGAAACTTAGTGCCCTTAGTGTCTTAGTGGTAAAATTGTGAACGCTTAATTCGCAAACGCGTTCAATGCCACAGTCGGTTTGCCGCTGTTATCAAAAGCCCCGAGTGTGTAGCCGTTCCAATTATTATAAGCCTCAGGTTCCCAATACAAGATTCCCAGGGCTTTTTTATCTGGCACAGATTTGATCTTTGTAATCAAATCACTCAGGAACGAATTGCATTCATTTGGGCTGTCCCACGGCATACCCACTTCCACCACCATCACTTCTTTGCCATAGCGACTTACCATATCATTCATATTGGTAAGACATTGTGTATTATAAGTTGACCAGTTCGCAGTGCTCGGGTATAGCGACATGCCGATTACATCATATTTCCCACCGTTTGTTTTCAAACCATCAAACATCCAGCGAAACAAAGAGTTGTCGTAACCATTAGAAATATGCACAATTACCTTCGCAAAAGGGAAAACACCTTTCACTGCATCATAACCTGCATTTACGAGCTGCGCAAAATTGCCCATGTTTGTAGATGCCTTGCCGTCCGGCCAGAGCATACCGTCGTTTGTTTCGTTGCCCACCTGCACCCATTCGGGAGTGACGCCCGCTGTTTTCAGTTGGTTTAAAACATCTGTTGTGTGAGTGGCTAAAGCGGTTTTTAATCCGGCAAAATCGAGGGATGCCCATGCTGCCGGCTTCGCTTGTTTACCCGGATCTGCCCATGTATCACTGTAATGAAAATCAATCATGATGCGCAATCCGAGGTTTTTCGCACGAACAGCTTTTGCTACAACATCTGCGGCGTTGTTCCAGCTGGGTGTGGGGTTTACCCAAACGCGCAGTCGGATCGTGTTCATACCGAGTGATTTCAGCAGCGCCATGCATTCCGTTTGCGTACCGGCGCTGTTGTAAAATTTTCTGCCGGATGCTTCCATTTCTGTTACCCAGCTTGCATCGGCGCCTTTCACAATCGTGTCTGTTGTCACGGGAGGATTGTTTCCTCCGCCGTCATCGCCACTGCTTTTCTTACAAGAGATGAGCAGCGCTAAAACTAAAAGAGAACCAAACAGTCTATTCATAATCTTACATTCAAAAAATTCAAAGTTTACAATTCACCACTAAGTCACTAAGGGCACTAAGCCACACTAAGGGTACCTCAATCTTTTACCCCTCGTTGCTTGCTATAACCAGGAGTCTAAGAACAATAGGCAACCCTTAGTGAAACTTAGTGTCCTTAGTGCCCGCCCGGATGAATCCGTTCGGACGGGCCTTAGTGGTAAAGATTCGGGTGTCGCCACACTACTCAATCTTGTACTTATAATTCCCATCCCCACCACTCAAATCCAGCGTCACCTTATACGTACCCGTTGTGCTCACCGTAATATTTTTACCAGCCCAGCCCGGAGGACCCGCGTAAGTTAGTTTGCCATCGTTGTTCACTTTATAACTAATGTCATAACTGCCGTTGCTTGTAAAAACAAACGCGTTACCCGCAGTAAAAGATACGTTATTTGCCACCCATGTTTTACTGGTAGCATCGTAAGTCATAGGAGTGGAAGAGGTGCTCCAGCCATTGTTATCACCGGAGATGTAAAACTTCACCGCAGTGTAATTGATAGTCAATGCATTGATGTCCGCATTCACTTTCATGTAAGCAGGAGAGGGTGTGAGCCACAGGTTGCCGCCACCTGCAGACATCGTAGTGCTGCTGTTTCCCCAACCGTATGAAGTACCATCGGTAGTAGAGATCAGTTTGAACGCATCCCCGCCCCAGCCATCTGCGTTTGGAAGGTTCAGGTAACCTTCATATTTGCCATCATAATTTACGGAAGTGAGCAAATAACCATTGGTACGGGTTGATGGTGTCGTCCAGCCATTACCGCCTTGCACCAGCAAAGCCGGCAGACTTACCACATACGTTGTTAGTTGCAATGTCTTTTTATCTGTATAAGAAAAAATGGAGTCACTAACGGAATAGCGCACACGAATATCCAATTGTCCCGTTGTGCCCGGCGCAATGCCCAATGAAATTGCAGCTTCGTTTAAATTGGAACCAACATATTTTAATATTGTTGCGCTACCGTTGCTTACTTGTTTTGGCGCAGCGAAATTGGTTCCTGCTTTTGCAATTTCCACCGTATAGGCGGTTGCCGCAGAGAAACCGTAGTCTGCTGCGTTCCACTGAATCGTTTCCACCGTGTCCTTCGCCGTAGCTTCTGATAATGTAAGCGGGCTGGCAGACAAGCTAACCACCGGCGCCGGTCCCTGCCGCATCACAGTGTTGGTCAAATCTTTTTTGCAACCTGCCATCAGGGCTGCAATCGTTAATATGGTGATGATTTTTTTCATTTCTTAAAAGTTTGAATTTGTTTTTTGCAATCGTGAACGGTCAATGGTCAATGGTCAATCGTGAATCGTGAATAAGTTCAGAGTGCATCATTCACGACTCACCATTCACGTTTCACGCTAGTATCCCGTATTCTGCGTCAAATGTGGATTCGACGTCAGATCAATTGACGGAATAGGGAACACATTGTATTTATCGTTCACGCTTTTTCCAGCTGCTGCTCCGCCTTTCCACGCCCAGAGGTATGTATCGGTAGTGAATTTGCCAAAACGGACAAGATCCGTGCGGCGCTGTGCTTCGTAGTACAATTCACGTCCGCGTTCATCCAAAATAAAATTCAGGTTCAATTGAGCTGCGGTAATCTCGCCGCCTGCTTTGTTATCCCATGCGCGTTTGCGAAGCGCATTGATGTAAGTCAACGCTGTTGTGGCGTCGCCACCTGTTCCGTTGCGCAAAACAGCTTCTGCGTAAGTCAGGTAAACTTCACCCAAACGGAAAATTGGGAAGTCGATATCTGCCCAGTTGCCGTTAGGATCTGCATTTGGCGCAGGTTTGCCATCATGCGTTAAGTTTCTGTACTTGGACGATGAGTAGCCATCTGTTTGTTTGTACAGTTCTTTCATCTCCAGGATTTGGCCCGGTGTATAAAACTGTGCTCTTACGTCTGTGGCACCAGAAGGATCAGGGAAGAGCGCCACAAATTGTTGTGTGTGACGCAAACCCGTCCAGCTTCCACTAGTTCCGGATGTTGCAGCAGGAACGCCTACCGGACCGTGCGCCAGGTAAGTTGTACCGCCCCAGTTCTGCGTGTATTTGGCATCATAGGCAATCATGAAAATGTTCTCATCCGTGTTCAGGTTGTTATCAGCAACCGTTAAGTTCCTGTACTTAGGATTCAACGTATAACCTGCGCCGATGATCTTGTTGCAATAAGTGATGGCATCGGTAAATCTTTCTGTGCCGGTGTACACTTTTGCATTCAGGTACAACCTTGAAAGCAATGCCCAGACAGCCCCTTGGTCAGCACGTGGATATTCATTTGCTTTTGGTGCAGCCATGTCTGGCTCAATTGCCTTTAACTCCGTTTCGATGTATTTGAAAAGATCGGCACGTTTGATTTGATCAGGAACCGTTACCGCGATCGTTGTGTTTTCATCTGCAAAAGGCGGATTGGCGTAGAGGTCCATCAATACCCAATATTGATAAGCGCGGATGAATCTTGCTTCTGCATGATATTTTTTTATGTCTGCAGCATCGTTGCCTGTAATGCCGCGACCGCTTACTTTATCCGGTGTTGACTGACGAATGAAATCATTGGCAATAGCGATCTGGAACATGGAACGATAGTAAACACCTTTCACAATCGCATTGTCGCTCGACCAGCTCATTTCTTTCAGGCCTTGTATGCCCGCGTCGTTTGGCCATGTCCATGCGGCTTCGTCGGTGGTAAGTTCCTGCAGGTTCCAGTAAAGGCGAAGGAAATCCGAGTTACCCTCATCGCTGATGATTTCCGGGGAAATGTCCGGAGTGCCCGTACCGCCTGTGTTTCCGGTTAATGCAAAAGCACCGTACACTTTTGCGAGGGCTTGTTTGTAACCCAACGGTGTTTTGTACACTTCATCCGCCGTGATGTCGTTCGTCGGCGTGAGGTCAAGTTTTTTTGTGCAACCCGCGGCCACTACCATAAGGAGAACCGCTGTTGTTAATATATTATAGAGTCTGTTAATCATGATTTGAAATTTGATGGTTGAAAACATTAGCACACAATTAGCACACAGATGACACTGATTAAACTGATTTACACTCCCGCCTGCAGATGTTCGTCGGGCAGGGATCTTTTTCTTCTGTTTCTCTGTGCCTCAGTGGCAACCTAAAAATCGATTGCTCCTCCCAGCGTGAATATTCGTGGACGTGGGTACATGTTGTTGTCTATACCGGAACTGATCTCAGGATCTATGCCTGTATATTTAGTGATCACGAACACGTTCTGCACACCTGCGTTCAATCTTAAGTTTGCTTTTTTGTTGAAAATTGCGCCGGCATTATAACCTACTGTGAAATTATCCATGCGCAGGAACGATGCGTTTTGCATGAAGTAATCGCTCAGCAAGTCGATATTGCTGCCCACAAATTTTGTATCGAGATAGCTGCGTGAAGCATTGTACAGCACAGGGTTTCCGAGAATTTGATTGCGGTTGCCATTGTTACTCGCAATGTTGTTGTACACGTAGTTTCCAATGCTGCTGCGCAATACAAAACCTGCATTCCATTTTTTATAAGTGAAATTGGTGGTAAAACCCATGAACACATCAGGGTTAGAGCTTTTGCTTTTCACCAGGTCCTTTTCGTTGATGATGCCATCTTTATTTACATCAACCACTACATTTTCCAAAGGCTTGCCTACAGAGTCATACACCTGCTGATACAAGTTGAAAGTGTTGCGTGGATAGCCTACTGCAAACACCTGCGCATAGCCGCCTTTACCACCGGCAATACCACCAGTTGGAATATCCGTTGCCGGAGTACCCGGAATTACAGACAGATTTGTGATCTTGTTTTTGTTGTATGCAATGTTGAAACCAGCATCCCACGTGAAGTCTTTCGTTTTCACGATCTGTGCGTTCACGCTAAACTCAACACCCTTGTTGGTCATGTCCCCAATGTTCGCCAGGAAATACGCCGCGAAGTTAGAACCCGCTGGCTGCGGCACTTTCACCAACAAGTCAGATGTTTTCTTGTAATACAGATCAATGCTACCGGTGATGCGGTTGTTCAAAAATCCGTAATCCAAAGCGATGTTAGACGTTGCTGTTTGTTCCCATTTGATCGCAGGGTTGTAAGCACCCGGTCTGTACATTTGATAATAAGTTGAACCAAAAGGATAAGAAGCGTTGGAAGAACTCAAGCCATACGCTGCAAGGAAAGCGTAGTTGTCGATACCATCCTGTTGTCCGGTGATACCATAACCGATCCTTAATTTCAAATCGGACAAAGTGTTGTTCGTCATTAAGAATTGTTCGTTCTTGATTTTCCATGCGAAGGCAACAGAAGGGAACATTGCCCATTTGTTCAGCGGACCAAAACGCGAAGATCCGTCACGGCGCAATGTTCCTGTTAGCAAATACTTGTCGGCATAAGAATAATTCACCCTGCCGAAGAAAGAGACCAAACTGTGTTCCGGTTCATTATAAGGAAAAGCTGGATCAGAGTTAGGGTATTTTACACCCGCCGCATTGTAGCTGGCGTAGTTGTATACTTTGGTTAAATAATCTACGTAAGAGTAACCCGCCATCGCATCCACATGGCTTTTGATACTCGGAATATCTTTTGAATAATTCAGGTAAAAATCAAACACAGTGTTCTTCTGTGTCTGGCGGTATTTGTTGTTTTGTCCGCCCGTGCCACCTGCTGCATAATCAGACGCTGCACTGTCGGAAACAAACACGGTTCCTTTCCCGTCCACCACATCATAACCAAGGTTCATGTTGGCGTGCAGGTCAGGAAGAAAATGAAATTTATAATCCAATTGCAAATTGCCGATGCCTCTCATAGGATTGCTTTTGTCAATACGCTGGTTCAGCAAACCAACAGGATTGCGACCGGCGAGCGGAGACAAACCGGTTGGGCTGGTTGGATCGCGATATTCCCAATAGCCACCATAACGGCCATCCTTAATCGTAGAATAAATTGGTTGCGAAGGATCGAATGTTACCGCACTTCCAATCGCTGCAGTGTTGGCGAAACGCGTGTTTTGGAAGCTACCTTTTAAGTTCAGGTCCACTTTTAAGTGATCGTCAAAAAAACTTGGATTGATACGCAGCGTTGCCGAAGTACGTTGCAGGTTATCTGTTTTCAAAATACCACTTTGGTTCAAATAACCGATCGACAAGCGGTAGGGGAGTTTCTTAATACCTCCGCTGATGCTTATATTATTATCTGTTGAAAAAGCCGTCTGGTAAATTTCATCCTGCCAGTTCGTGTTCGCAGTACCCAGCGCTGCTTTTTGCGTAGCGGTACCTTTTGCATTTACAACTGTACGAAACTCATCTGCACTCAGCACGTCCACTTTATTGGCCGCTGTGGAAAGAGAGTTATTGGTAGTGAAATTAACTTTCAATCTACCGCCAACTCCTTTTTTAGTAGTAATTAAAATGACGCCGTTCGCAGCTCTTGTTCCATAGATCGCTGCGGCAGATGCATCTTTCAACACCGTGAAAGATTCGATATCATTGGAGTTGATAAAACTAAGCGGATTGGATGCACCCGAAATGCTGCTGTTTTCCAAAGGCACACCATCTACCACAAACAACGGATCGTTGCTGGCGTTTACAGAGGAACCGCCACGAATACGGATCGTGCTTCCAGCGCCCGGTTGGCCGCTGTTGGAGATAACGGAAACGCCCGCCACTTTGCCGGCAATCATTTGCTCTGGTGTGGAGATTTGACCTTTTTGAAAGTCCTTTGCCGTAACGGTAGAAACAGAGCCGGTGAGATCTTTTTTGCGGGTGGTACCATAACCAACTATCACCACTTCATTAAGATTTTGTTTGTCAGTAGCCAGTTTTACATTCAGGTTGGCGTTGCTTGCCTTTTGCTCAACTTTAGCAAAACCGATATAAGTAAAAATGAGTTCGTCGTCGGCCGCAGCGGGAATGGCATAGTTACCCTTGGCATCGGTAACGACTGCGATGTTTTTGCCTTTAATAGAAATGGTAACACCGGAAAGCGGGTTCCCGGATTCATCTGTTACCCTGCCGGAGATCTTTTGTTGCGCCGATGTCAATATGACACAACATAGCAGAGCGGGCAAAAGAATAGCCGGCCGGATACGTCTGGTAATTTTCATACACAAGCAATTTTTAATGGTGAGTTATGTTTTAGTTCGTGCTATAAAATTATAATGAGTGTCAAAAGTGCACTTATCCAAGCAATCATATGTTTGGTTCTAATGGTTTTTTTTGAAGATTTCCCGTAGTGTTTCAGGCAATTGAGATAATTTTATTTGATGGCACACGGATGACACGGATTAGACGGATTTACACGGATTATTTATCGGGCTGCTGCCTTCTTGTCGCTCGTTTGCGGTAAAAAGTTTTTGAGCAATTGAGGGTTAAAACAAAATATCCGTGTAAATCCGTCTAATCCGTGTCATCCGTGTGCCAATTTCAACTGCGTGATTTATGACTAGACTTATTGCTTGTCTTTGCTACTGCTTTGTTTTTGCTCGGGCATTCAGCCAGGCGCCGGCTATTAATTTTAAGCATATACAAAATGAGGATGGACTCTCCAATAGCACCATCGAATGCATTTACCAGGATGGTCGCGGGTTCATTTGGTTCGGTACACGCGATGGCCTTAACCGATACGACGGCTATAAAATAAAAGTCTTCAAAACAAACGATTCGATCACCACCAGTATTTCCGACAACTTCATTACCTGCCTGTTTCAAGACAAATCCCAACAACTTTGGATAGGCACTGCAAACGGACTCAATAGTTTTGACCCCGTTACCAATTCATTTACCCGTTACAAATCAACGGGCCAATCCGGCAGTATCAGTTATAATTATATAAGTAGCATTGTAGAAGAAAGCAACAACCGCCTGCTCATCAGCACACTTGGTGGCGGCCTCAATATTTTCGACAAGAACACCAAATCCTTTACGTCGCTTCGGCAAAACGGAACAGCTAAAGGGCCGGCAAGCGACAAAATTTATTGCCTTTATAAAGACAGCCGCGGCAACACTTGGGTAGGCTCCGATGCAGGCGTGCAAATTTTCGACGCGGAAAATGCATTTTTCAAAACACCTGCTGAAGTCAGCAACATCAGCAACGCAGTAACAGCCATTAAAGAAGACAAAGGCGGCAACCTCATCATCGGCACCGCAGGTAATGGACTTTATTTGTTCAATCAACAGTTCAACACGCTCAAACAATTCAGCCACTCGGTAACCGACGATGCTTCCATCAGCAGCAACCTCGTGCGGGCCATTTGGGTTACTGCCTCCGGCAAAATATGGACGGGAACAGTGAACGGCGGCCTCGATCTGTTCGACCCTGTGAGCGGACGTTTCTTCAACTATAAATATGAACCCGGCGATCCGCAGAGTTTATCGCAACGAACGGTTTCTGCTTTGTACGAAGACAACCAGGAAAATCTTTGGGTGGGCACCCACCGCGGCGGTGTTAATATATATATGCCGAAAACGGAAAAGTTTTCCCTTTACCGGCAAGAGCACAGCGACAACAGCCTTAGCTATAACGACGTAAAATCTTTCTGCGAAGACCGCGAAGGCAATATCTGGATCGGCACCGATGGCGGCGGGTTGAATTTGTTTGACCGCAACAAAAAGACCTTTACGCATCCCATCAGTTCTCACATCATCGGCCCGGAAGTACTTGGCATTACAGAAGACAGCAACGGCAAACTATGGGTGGCTACCTGGGGAGGCGGTTTGTGTTCCTTCGATTGGAAGAGTCGCGTCTTCAACAGGTTTACGCATGAGCCCACAGACAATGGTTCCATTTCTTCCAACTTTATTCAATCGATTTTTGAAGATAGTCGCAAACGTTTATGGATCGCTACCTACTACGGAGGGTTGAATTTGCTTGACCGTCGCACCGGAAAATTTTCTTTGGTAAAAACAAGCAGCAGCGGCAAAACCAGGCTCTCGGGGAACAACATCGTTTCCATTAATGAAGATAGGAGCGGCAACATCTGGATCGGCACGGATGATGGCGGACTCAACTGCCTGCAACAAAGTACGGGCGAGTTTGTCCACTACTTTAACGACGATGAAAAGAAACCCGACCTGCGCATTATTTTTATTGATAGTCATAACAGACTTTGGATAGGCCAGCGAGGTTTGTACTTGTTTGACCAAAAACACAACGCCTTTCAACTCTTCACCAAAAAAGCCGGACTCGCGGACGAGTTTATCAAAGGTATTGTGGAAGACAACAACGGCATTTTCTGGATCACCACTTCCAACGGACTCACGCAGTTTAATCCCTCTACGCTTGCGTTTAAAAAATACAACACCGCCGATGGCTTGCAGGGCATGGAATTCGAGGCGAATGCATTTCTCAAAACAAAAGACGGACAGATCTTCTTTGGCGGCGTGAACGGCTTCAATAGTTTTTATCCGAAAAATATTTCTACCAACAGCTTTGTGCCGCCGGTGTACATCACCGATCTGCAAATCTCCAACGACCCTCATCCATCTGCAAAGCAAAAAGAAGACATCAGCTACACGCACAAAGTAACGCTGAGTTACAAGCAATCGACCTTTGCCTTTTCATTTGCCGCGCTCAATTATGTGGCTTCAGAGAACAACCGATTTGCCTACAAGCTGGATGGCTGGGACAAAGACTGGATCGAAGCGGGCAACGACCGCAAGGCTTCTTACACCAACGTGAGCCCGGGCACGTACACCTTTCGCGTGCGAGCTTCCAACAACGATGGCATCTGGAACGAAACGGGACAAACGATCACACTCGTGATCACGCCGCCGTTTTGGGCGACGTGGTGGTTCAAAACAATTGTCGCGCTGATCGTTGGTGGCGTGGCGTATAGCTTTTACCAAAACAAAAGAAAACTCGAGCGTCAGAAACTGGAAGAAGAAAAGAAGGAAGAAGTGCATCAAATGCAATTGCAGTTCTTCACCAACATCTCGCACGAGTTCCGCACGCCGCTTTCGCTCATCATGGGTCCGGCGGAAAAACTGATGCAGGATAAAACCGCTTTGCAACATCATCAATATTATAACATCATTTACCGGAACGCCTATCGCCTCATGAACCTGATCAACGAGCTGATGGATTTCCGCAAGGCAGAATCTGGCATTTTGAAACTGCACGTCATGCCCGGCAACATGGAACTTTTTCTGCAGGAAATAGCCGAAGAATTCGGCGAAGCGGCGAATGAAAAAAACATACGCTTTGCCGTTAGCACCTCCGGTATTCCCAACGAAAGCTGGTTCGACCGCCAGATACTGGAAAAAATTCTCATCAACCTCATTGGCAATTCGTTTAAATACACGGCCAGCGGCGGCACCATTACCGTGCAGGCAGTCGCTTCCATGGAGGGTTACAAACCGCCTTTTGAAAATGATTTAAACATTGCCAGCGACTATAAACCATTGCAAACAATTTACCTGCGCGTGGCGGATAACGGCATTGGCATTTCCAAAGAGTCAATCGTGCATTTGTTTGAACGCTACTATAAAGTGTCCGACTCGCACATGGGCTACGGCATCGGCCTGGCATTTGTGAAGAGCATAACGGCGCTGCACAAGGGAAGCATTCGTGTGTACAGCGAGCGCAACAAAGGCACGGAGATCATTGTGGCGCTGCCTTGCTCACGCGAAGACTTTAGCGATGAAGAACGCTGGATGAGCAACCAAACACCGAACTCCACTTTTGCTGGTGCGTACGACGTGGAGGACCAGCAGGAAGAACTTCCGGTAGAGGAGGAGGCGCAACCGGAAAACAGTGATGCTCCACTCATCCTGATCGTGGATGACAACGACGAACTGCGCAATTTTTTAAGAGACAGCATTGGAAAAAAATACCGCATTGCCGAAGCGGCGAATGGCAAGGATGGTTTGGCGCTTGCAAAAGCCGATCATCCCGATCTCATCATCAGCGACATTATGATGCCGGTGATGAACGGCGTTGACCTTTGCCGCCAGGTGAAGGAAGACGTGGAGATATCCGACATTCCCTTCCTGATGCTGACCGCCAAGGAATCGCTGCAATCAAAAATAGAAGGCAC
Organism: Pinibacter aurantiacus; assembly: GCF_019130065.1. GTDB lineage: Bacteria > Bacteroidota > Bacteroidia > Chitinophagales > Chitinophagaceae > Pinibacter > Pinibacter aurantiacus. The sequence goes on from NZ_JAHSPG010000001.1 coordinate 14,747, forward strand.
CGACTCCGGCGCGGATCATTATTTTACCAAACCGATCAGCATTAACCTGCTGGAAAAAACGATCGACAACATCTTCAAGCAGAAAGAAAAGTTGAAGGAAAAATACCGTCGCGACTACTACAGTGAAGTGAAGGACATTGTACAAAGCAGCAAGGACAAGGATTTCCTGCAAGAGCTGATCACCGTAATTGAAACGCACATCAGCAGTCCGGAAATGGACATCAACTACATCTGCACGCAAATAGGCATGAGCCGCACGAGCCTCTACCATAAAATAAAAAGCATCACCGGCCAATCCATCGGCGAATTCATCCGCAGCATCCGCCTGAAAAAAGCCGCCCAGCTTTTAACAGAAGAAGACATCTCGATCACAGAAGCGATGTACAGCGTAGGCATTCAAACGCAATCGTATTTCACGAAAGCATTTAAGAATGAGTTCGGGAAGACGCCGAGTCAGTTTTTGAAGGAGTTGAAGAGGTGAGTTCCTCTTCAACCTATATTGTGAATATATTTTTTTTCTAACTTAACTAAATCTATATTTTTTCTCTCTCATGACAAACGCCTCTTTTCCTCCTTCAACTATGTCGGCTATGTGTTGTCTAATACCCATTGATTTTAGAATATCAGTTACATCTGATTTTTTTTCAAAAGAGTTCTCGATAGCCCCATTTATATAGTCAAATTTAAATTCACTGCTTGAATGTTCTTCGTTTTGTCCTTTCTGATTTGCAACTATAACGTTTTCAGCGTCTGCATTCACTACAACGTTGGCATTGTGAGTAACAATAATAATTTGCCTTTCAAGTTTCTTATGTCGCAAATAATTTACGAGGTCTGTTGTAATTGATCTATTATCGAGATTATCTTCTGGTTGATCTATTAAGATTGGAGCTTTTGACTTACTTAAGCCAATAATTAGCATCAATATGACAAAACTAGCTTTGCCAGTTGACATTTCTCCTAGCTTGTCACTCTTATAAGTTATTTCCCAGAAGTCAAAAAAGTAGTCGTTCAATATTATTTTAATAGCATTTGAAATAGACCCTTTACTTGTAAGGGAGTATTCTTGCTTTAAAATATCATCAAATAATATCTTTAGCTGTTCAATTATAAATTGAAAATTTGCATCATCCGTTGCTTTCTTATTTTCTGCTAAAATTGGATATCTACTGTAAGAAAATCTCCTGCCGTCAGTTATTGCGAGTAAATCTTTTCGTAACCTTGGAAAATCAAATTGCGCTTTGCCTACAATTTTAAGCCCGTCTTTTTCTAACTCAATCGTCCTGTCTTTTAAAGTTTTAATAATTGTTAAATATTCATGATAACTGTTTTCATAGATTTTAAAAATTGACTCTTTGGTTTCTGCTACAATTTTCGTCTGTTCCAAAATCCTCTTATGCAAAGTATCTATGTCAGAAAGAGCTTTTTGGTCATTTTCAATTGATAGATTAAGTTCATCGATAGCTTTTTTCACTTCTTCATTTTTCAAATAAGGCTGCATTGACGTTAGCAACCGTTCGTGCTCCTCGGTGATTTGGGCTGCTTCGTTTTTAAAAACAGACTCATTAACAAATTGAGCTCTGCCATCTTGATCAGGAGCCAGACGTAATGATTCTTCTATTTCTCTTGATTGTTTTAATAAAGCGTCAACCGTTCCGTATTCTTTCTGATAGTAGTCCTTAATCGGCAGCATTTGCAATGTTTCTAACATTGCATCTTTCTTTTGCTTAAGACTAGTCATGATTTGTGCCAATTCAGCATTGAAAGATTGAACTACCGAAAAGTCGTTTCTACAGTTTTGACGTTTGATCGCGTTCTTATTGGCTTCTTCCTGAAGATTTTTATATGTATCTATTTGTTCTTGATTAAGTCCTGAGCTTTTGTTTAAACTATCAACTCGATCAGCATTGGATTTTATATTATTTTGTAAGACAGACTTATTTGATTTTGTTTTTAGTTCATTTTCTAAACCTTGAAGAGCCTGACTATTTTCAAAAAACGAATCAATTTGCGAGTTTCGTGATTTGTCATTTTGTGAAACTTTATTCACAAATACTTGATAGGCTTCCTTTGATTCGCGATCTTCTTTAATAAGACCTCGAACAAGTTCGTTTAATGGTTTCCCTTTTTTATTTAATTCTGGTTCTGCAAGCTTTACCAAATAATTTTGAGGGATATATTTTATTTCCGGAAGAATAGAGTTTTCGTTAACTCTATTTAATTTTTGCTTAAACCCACCTTTGGTTATTATTTCGAAATCAAATCCTTGTTCAATTTTATCAAGTTCATATTTAAAATTTCCGTCGTCGTTTTTAAGAATATTATCGTCCGAAGAAAGTGTTTTCGCGATGGCATATAATAAAAGAGATTTTCCGGAAGACTTTCCACCAATAATAACATTTAGATTAGGGTTCAGATGAATCGCATTCGTAGAAAAAACTTTGGCTGGCGATATAAACCGCACTTCGTCAATTACAAATTTCTCCTGTTTGAAATCAGGTTTATCGCTGTGTATTTTTACACGATGTTCAGGCTCAAAACATATTTGTCTGAGACCTTCAAAATGCAAATCTGACTTAACCCAAGTAAATTTCTTGAAGAGATCGGTTTCGCTATGAGCATCGCATCCGATAATGCAAGGCTTTAAAGATCCAACGTTGCTTATAACCTCAGCAACATCTGTTTTTCTACCAATAAAGTATTCTTTATCTGAAGGAGCGGCGGAAAAAATAATTTGAGAAATTTTATAGATGCTTTTAATCGTTCCAAGCATACTACCACCTTCAGTTTCAAATTCTTGATAATAGTCTTTTAAACCAGACACCCCGTCGTTTGTTTTACTACTTACTGCTATGATCGAGTTTTCTCGTAGCTTCTTGTTTGAGTTAACAAGATCTTTTATTAAGCCAACTTCAACATTATAATTATCTAAACCAAACTTGTATTGACGTTGAATTTCAATCTTGGGATCTATATGTTTTGCATAATCTCTAAAGCCTTGTTCATTCATTAAAAAACCTTCCAAATTTTTTATCTTATTAAAAAAATCGTTTGCTAATGAACCAACATATTCGGGATTAAATAGAAAATGTAGATTAATGAATTTGCCTTTCTTTGTAGCAGGTGATATTCTCAACTCAATGTTAGGAAACAGAAAAATAGCCTTGATAAATTCTATTTCATTTTCTGCAAATAGTTTATATCCTTGAGCATCTACTTTAGACTCGATATTGTTTTTATATTCAACTGCTTCCTGATATCTATCTATGGAAAAGTAATCTGTAACCCCAATTGCGGATATTTGATTTTCAAAAGCTTTTTTGTAGAAAGTGTAGAAGAAGTCATCCATTGAGGATGAAGTAAACAGATCGTTTTTATTCGTTCCTTTTGTATGGACATGAAAGTTCCATTTTCTCCATTCGGAGCCTTTTTTCATACGGAAGATTTAGGTTATAAATATTGAAATCAGTTAACCGGTCTTACAACATGTGTGCAATGGGGATGATTGGGAATTTTTAATTCATTAATAAAATTTCCATTTGAGTAAGAGTCGATCAATCGTGAATAAAGAGTTGCAAGATCATAGTTACTTCCGGCTATTTTTGTTGAACATTCAGATGTTTCTTCTTCTGCAGAAGAGTGAGGAATGAAGCATTCTTTATGCCCTTGGGCTAACATTTCTTTCATAACAGCCTGATTATAGAACCTACTGACCTGAATACGAACTAATCTTTCAGCCCAACCATTGGCAAATACTCTGTTATTATTTGAATATTTAGAATTCTCTCGAGGAAGATCGGTCTCCACTAAATTAATTGCCTGAGATAAATCAACGCTTCCATTTACAAAAGCTTTAAGTATATTTTTAAATGAAGATAATCGTTCTTTTTCTTCAGTTACTTTTCCCGGGATAGCATCGCTATCAATAAGATTAATTACAGAAGCCCGTAACAACTTATTTTTGGAAAGGACTTCGCTTATCTCTGAGAATTCATTGGCAAGGGATGATAACATGTATTTGAGGTTTAGTGGTTAAAAAAACATTTTAATTTACAATATTCTTGATAATTGATCCATTTATTCAGCGAATAGAAATTTATTTTCCTTCCATCAACTTCTCCAACCTTGCAATCATTTCTTCCTTCTCCTTCAACATTCTTTCATACAAAGCTATCTTCTCATCATGCAATTGAACAATCATATCGATTGGATTGAACGTAGGATTGCTATTGAAAAAAGATGGTTGTTGGCAATGATCGAAATTAGCTGTGTTAGAAATTACATTGATAGCTTGTTCCTCATCTAAATTTTGGAAAACCTCTACAGGAATATTCAAGGCAGTAGACACTAATAGTAAAATATCGGGTTCAATTGTTTCCTTTTGTTCGAGTAAGGAAATTTTGCGCTGGTTCCATTCTTCGCCCATTTCATCAGCGAGGCCCTCTTGTTTCCAGCCTCTCATTTCTCGGAAACGTTTTACGTTGCGGCCTTCGTGTATTTTGTGCGTAGAGTTGTGTGTTGCCATAAGAGCAAATTAAGAAAAAAGTTTTGAGTTTTGAAAAGCTTAAGGCTTAAGGCCTAATGCTTAACGCGCAACGCCGAACGCGGGGCACCCCGAAGATGCGCGGACCTTGCGTTAGGCGTTAGGCATTAAGCGTTATGCATGCCTTAATTATTTTGAGTGGAAAAGTATTTGGTAGGGGAGCGCAAATCTACACTTTTAATGAACACCGAAATCCTCTTGCGGCATAATAACTTTCTGCACCGTTATGATACAGGAACACGGTGTTGTAGCGGCGATCACAAAAAACGGCACCGCCGAGTTTGCGGATGTCGGCAGGAGTGGACACCCAACTGGAGGTTTTTAAATCGAACTGGCCGAGTTGCTGCAATTCTCGGTATTCGGTTTCGGTTAAGATGTCAACGCCCATGTCGGCAGCCATGTTGATGGCGCTGTCTGCAGGTTTGAATTCCTTTCTTGATTCCAGGGCATCGTGGTCGAAACAAAGACTTCTGCGGCCCTTGGGACTTTCCGCGGAGCAATCAAAAAAAGTAAACTCGTTTGTTTTTTTATCGTAACCCACCACATCGGGTTCACCGCCGGTTTCTTCCATTTTTTGCAGCGACCTACATTTGTCTGGCTGCGCTTCCAGCTTTGCCTGCACGGCGGTCCAGTCAAGACCTTTGTGGCGGTTCATGTTTTTTTCAAAACGAGTCTTTAAAGTTTTTAGTAGTTCGCCTGTTTCGGCAGCGGAGAGTTTGTTTGTTTTTTTCATGGTGTGTAGTTTAATTATGGTGTCGACTTCAAAACTGCAATGGAGTTTTCTTTACCACTAAGGCACCGAGGGCACTAAGTTTCACTAAGAGACTCTGTGAAGCCGACACTTTGCGTTAGGCATCAAATTCAATGTAATAAATTATACGTTCCACAATCTTGTCGGCATCCATTTTTTCCGGAAGCCAATCGATGTCCTTCATCATATCCTTGATTAAAAACATCTCCATACAATAACTAAATCCCGGACATTTTTGATTGGCGATATCCGTTGTATTCATTTCCATTTCTTCTTCAGTTAATTCCATTAATACGACCTCTGAAGAAGGTAATAATTTGCCGTCTATTTTCCGGGCATACAAAACCAGATCATCATTTATTGTGTCACTATTCAGTATGGCTTCTTTTAGATTCATGTGGTTTTGCGTTTCCCGAATATTGCACCGCGTCATTGCCCGCCCGGATGAAATCCGTTCGGACGGGCGAGGCCTGCAGAGTTCGCAGATCGAAAGTAATAAATAAAGACCCACGCTTATGAACGGCTGAAGCAATCTCCACTGTGCAGTTGAGATTGCTTCACCGGCCCCAAATTGACAAAGTCTCATTTCGTATTGCGGTCAACCTTCTCCGCCCGGCTCGCAATGACGCCGCCGCAGGAGCGGAGTGCCACACATCATTCTAATTCCTAATTTCTAACTCCTAATTCCTAATCTTCAAGTCCTTTGCCCGCCAATATTTGCGGCACATACTTTTCAATTCTCGCTTCACGCGTCTTTGCTTGTTTGGCTTGGGAGAAGTACAACAAATATCCTCGTTGGCGGCCGGGCGTTAAGGCTTCGAATGCTTTTTTGAGCGCAGGCTTTTTGTTGAGTTGTGCCTGGAACTCTTCGGGAACAGGATATTCCTTCGTCTTTTTTAGCTGCACCTTCAGTCCAGCTTTTTCTACTTCGATGGCCTCGTACACGTAAGACTTCAAGATGCGTTCCTTTACTTCTTTTATGTTGGTGTAGCGGATCTGGCGCTGCGCCTGCACATTTTCTGTTTGTTGTATGAGTATCCCTTCAGGATCATTTAACAATGCGCCTTTGAAAAACAATACCGCGCAATATTCCTTAAAAGTATGGATCAGCACGATGTTGGTGCCTTCGTATTGATAACACGGACAACCCCATTTCACTTCTTCGGTAAGGCCACAATCAAGAATGATTTTTCTTAATTTCTCTGTTTCCTTACTCCAGGCTTTGTCTTTCTCGAAGTAAAAATCAGCCTTAGGATTCATGCCGTTCATGTGTTGCAATTTTAGGTGAATAAATGGGATTGTTAGAAAAGTGGCCGGTGGCCAGTTTCCTGTTGCCGGTGCTTAAGTGTGACACTCTTACTAAATCAGAATGCCAAATATTCAATGCGAACACTCGCCGCCGACCATCGGTTACCGGCTACTGGCTACAGCTAACAACTTCCTTTCAGCCGGACGGAAATACCACGACACCGCGGTGAGAGTTAAAAGCAATATTACCGGAAAAATTGCTCCGGCAGATGTATCACCAGCAGCGATATGCGAAAATAATGCTCCTGCCATTATAAAGAAAAAACCTGCATATGCCCATTCTTTCAGGAGCGGAAATTTAGGAATCAGTACAACGATCGCGCCAACGATTTTGAGTACACCGAGCAGCGTGAGCATATAAGCAGGAAAGCCTAATGTGTTGACCACACTGTCATAGCCGCCGGCACCAGTTTTTGTTTTCATTAATTGTACAGCTCCGGTAGAGATCATTCCCAAAGCCAACCAGGCAGTGGAAATCCAGTAGATGATTTTTTGTGTCTTTGTCATGATGTTGATTTTAATAACTGAATAACTGAATAACTGAAGGTTGAATGACTGAGTTCGTGAATGATCGCTACCAAATCGCAAGGTTAACGTTCAAGTTCAGTTATTCAGTCATTCAACCTTCAGTTATTGGAAGATTAGATTGGTTGATTAATTTTTGAGACTATGCTTTCCAGGCGGTTGTGCGCCATATTAATGCCGCCGACGAACGGTAGTTTCATTACCTGGTCTCTTTGCGCAACAGTTTCGTAGATGACATGCATATTGAGGCGGCTGGTATTGTCGGTGAGTTTTTCAAATTCGTAGACTTCGAGCTGCACACCGAAAGGAGTGTTTTCCATTTCGAAAGTCCGGGTGATCTTCTGACCGGGTAGCAATTCGTGGATCACGCCGCTGGCACTGAAGACAACATTTCCATTGGGGTCGCTTGTCTGGTATTGCCAGCTACCATGTTTTTTGCTTTCCAGTTTCAGCACTTTGGTACCCATCCATTGTTCAACAATTTCTGGTTCCACATATGCTTTAAAGAGCAATTCCACCGGCAATTCAAAATCTCTTGTAATGACTACATCGTGTTTGCCTTCTTCGGCAGTGACTTTTGTTTTTCGTTCCATGAGAGAGGTTTTTGTTTTTAGTATTTTTTGTTATTCGAGCATTCTCGCTCGGCTTTGATAACTGAATAACTGATTAACTGAATAACTGAAGTTGAGTATTTGAATTACCGAATTACTGCTACCATAATACAAAGTCGACCTTCATGTTCAGTTATTCAGTTACTCAGTTATTCAGTCATTTTCCTTCGGCTTATAAGCCTTCATAATCTCCTCCAGCTTATCAAATCGCTCATCCCACATCTTGCGGAATGGTTCGATAAAATCGTCGACTTCTTTCATTTTTTGGACGTTTATATGGTAATGAATTTCCCGGCCATTTTGTTCCTGGCGAAGCAGTTCGCATTCGGTTAGGATGGCAAGGTGTTTTGAAACAGTTGGCCGTGCAGTGTCGAAATTGGCGGCAATGGCACCGGCAGTCATGGATTGGGTGGCGACCAACACAAGAATGGCTCTTCGTGTAGGATCGGCGATAGCCTGGAAAACATCTCTTCGTAAATTCATTATGTAGCTATTTGACTACAAATATATATGTAGCTATTTAACTACGCAAGTTTTTTGGCGAGATTTTTTTGGAGGGAGCACACAGATGACACTGATTGGACGGATTTGCACAGATAATTGTTTGAGAGATGAACTTAAGCCGGGCAGCTTTCAGGATGTTTTTTGATTTAACTATGCTAAATTTTAATACAGCAAATACACATAAACTCCTTAAAATAAACATATTAAAGTCAATATTATTGAGTGTAATCTAAAATAGAAGCAAAAATGTATAAATAATTGATTAGTAATTAATTAAAAAAATACAACATCACAACAGATGCATATTTTAATTGCAATAAGATTGCATAACTAACTGGTTATAATATATTTTAGAAAAATGTCGTTATCTTATTTTATACGTTCCGTGGACCGAAGCCAACTGCAAAGAACTTAAAGTAAAACATGATTTTTCATTTGATAGATTGAACTACGAGGCGATAAAAAGTCTTCCAGAAAATCCTTACACAAATGACTAATCACGAAGCTGAAGCAGCCAGAATAAGCCACAAGCCGACACACAGATTTCGTTTCCATTTATGGCCTTAATGAGAATTATATGAGCCAGGAAATTCACCAAGGTTTGCGGGCTTTCTCCATAAAAAACTTAAGAAGAATTCAGGGTAGTCCGATGAATTTTCCATCGAGGCTATGTGGCATGGTCAAACAGACCAAGGCTATGTATGGCAGCCCTGTATTGGATTTGATCAGATTTGGCCTCAATCCACCTTGGTTTTTCGGGCACCTATTTTGTCTTATAATTTATATTATGTTAAATAGAATAATAAGAATTTCTACGAGTTCTACCCTTACCAGAGCCTTTGATTATCGCCATCCGATATGTTTGCCGACAATCCTATCTATCGCTATCCGGTCTGTTTGCCGGCAATCCTCTCACCAAAAATGTAACAGAAACCCTTCGACCAACCCCGAATATCCTGACTGTAATTTTTAAGGCCCAACGCACAAGCTTATATAAATCGGCCGCAAGTTCCCCGACGTGGCCGCTAGTTTGATCCGCTAAAAAGCAACGTTGATCACCCGTATTTTAAGTTTAATACACTTGATCGTAATCAAGCATTACAGGTTTCTACTTTTGCAACTGGTTCGTGGGTCTCTCTTTGGTAACAGGAAAAAGAAAGATTCACAACGCCCATTGTGTCTACAATGGGCGTCTCATTTTTATGTACACAAGTATGGTTTGTGATACCTATTAAAACAAAAACGGCAGAAATATCTGCCGTCACTATGCAAAACCTATTTATTTTACAAGGTTCGGCAAGCTCAGTTAGCCACTCCATTTATGCTGGTTGGAACCGTCTTTGTTCCAGGCAGCCTATGTCCATTCACCAATTATCCGCGTAAATCAGTCCAATCTGTGTCATCTGTGTGCCATTCCCAAAAACAAAAAAAACCGACAGAAATATCTGCCGGTTCTATATTCTTTAAGTTTACTCACAACTCAAAACCTCTTAGTGTTGCTTATCCACGTTGTTGAACTTCTCTTCGTAAACTTTCATTTTGTCTTTGTCACCTTTTTGATCGTAGATGGTAACCAACAGATCCAACGCATCTTTCAACGCTGATTTGTCGTCCATTTTCAATTTGCCCTGACCGCCAAGGATCTGGTCAACTTTTTCAAAGTAAGGAATTGCTTCGTCGAATTTTTTGTTCATTTCATCTCTGATAGCAGCCTTTTGTTTGATTTGATCCGGAGTCAATTTACCTGCGGCACCTGGCTTGATCGCTTTTGCTTTCGCATTCAGGTCAACACCCTGGTTGTAGCTGATTTGTCCCAAAACAAGGTTTGGCTGAGCGTAGTTAGGCTTAATTTCCAGCACTTTTTTGAAGTTTTCCTGTGCTTCTTTGATCAACTCGTCTGAGTTAGCCGGACGTGAAGCTGCATCTGCTTTGTATGCTTCCTGGTAAAGTTCAACTGCGTAGTTGAATCTGTAAACAGAACTATCAGGATATTTAGCGATCATTTCTTTGTATTTATTGAACAAAGCTTGTTTGTCGCCTTTTTCACGCAGGTAATCCAGTTCGTAGCTTTCCCAGAAACCATCAGCTGGATAAACTTGTTTACCCAAACCAATGTATTTGGTCATGTTAGCATCGTCTTTTTTATCAGCATAGTACACAACCAGCCATTTGTAGATCTGGTCCATACCTTCACCATGCACTTTTGCATCAGCCAATTTTGCATAGTAAGTAGCTGCATCATCTTTCAGGTTTGCTTTTTCTGCAGAGATACCAGCGTACAGAACTACGTTTGTATCAAGGGAAACAGTGCTCCATTTGTTCTCGAACATATAGGCACCTGCTTCAAGACATTTTTGGAAGTTCGGATATGCATCTTTGTAATCGCCTCTGTTGTAAGCCGCCGCTCCAGATTTGAAATAACCCTGGTAAATGTCCATGATCGGCTTATAGTTGTCGATCTGCAACTGCAGGTATTGCTTTTTTTCGTCCATTGAAACGTATTTTTTCAATGCGTCGAAAGCATCTACACGTGCAGTTGGATATTTTGAAGAAATGGAAGAATCAGTTGCAAGGCCATTGTAAATCTTAGCTTTTGTGTACCATGCATCCTGATCTTTCGCGTTCTTTTCTACAGCAAGGAATTGATCGATCTGAGCCTTTGCGTCCTCGTATTTTTTATTTTTTTCCAGATCCTTGATCTTGTCAAGCTTCTGGGCAAATGAGCCAACTCCTACGGCAAGTAGCAATAGAGAAAAAACAGCTTTTTTCATTTTTTTGAATTTGAAATGTAAGGATTTTTATAGCGAATCATTATTTGCTTCTTCGGAACCATTTTCGTTTTCAGGAGAACCGTTTTCTTCCGGTGCGCCATTTTCATTATTCACTGTGTCAACTCCATCGCCGGTTGTAATGCCTTCTTCAGCATTTTCTACAACTTTCTCTTCTTCGTGTTCATCCAGTTTGGTGATCGCTGCAATTTCATCGCCGTCATCCAGTCTTATCAGTTTCACGCCCTGTGTTGCACGTCCCGCTTCGCGGATATCGCCAATCGCAGTACGGATGGTCAAACCGGATTTGCAAGTGATCATCAGATCTTCCTTCTCAGTTACTTCCAGGATACCTACCAGCGGACCGGTTTTATCAGTAACGGAAATGGTTTTTACACCTTTACCTCCTCTGTTCGTAATTCTGTATTCGTCGATCGGTGTTCTTTTACCGAAACCTTTTTCACTTACTACCAACACGGTTTTTGATTGATCCTCCTTATTAACACATATCATACCAATTACCTCATCGGTTTCATCATCTACCTCAATTCCTGCAACACCAATGGCACCGCGACCTGTTGGACGAACTTTTTCTTCCGGGAAACGAATCGCACGACCGCTTTTTACCGCCATCATGATTTCGCTGTTTCCGTCGGTCAATTTCGCATATAATAATTCATCGCCTTCCACAATGGTGATAGCATTTACACCACTTGTTCTCGGACGGCTGAAATCTTCAAGGCTCGTTTTCTTGATGATACCTTTTTTGGTACAAAGGATAATATAATGTTGGCTAACAAAATCCTTATCGGCAAGGTTGTGAATATCCAGGATCGTTCTGATCTTGTCATCCGGCGGTATCTGCATCAGGTTTTGTATCGCACGGCCCTTACTGTTTTTTTCGCCTTCTGGAATTTCGTAGACTTTCATCCAGTAACAACGTCCTTTTTCTGTAAAGAACAACATAGTGTGGTGAGTTGACGCCACAAACAGGTGTTCTATGTAATCTTCGTCTCGTGTTTTTCCACCCAAAGCACCACGACCACCGCGTCTTTGCTGGCGGTATTCGCTTGCAGATGTACGTTTGATATAACCAAGATGTGAAATGGTGATTACCACATCTTCCTCTTCAATAAAGTCAAGAACGTTTACTTCGTCAGCCAGGTAAGTGATCTCGGTTTTGCGTGCGTCACCAAACCTTGCTTTTACCTCTTCCAGTTCTTTTGTGATCACTTCAAATCTTTTACCCTCGTTGGCCAAAAGTTCTTTTAAGTCGGCAATAAGGCGCATAATCGCAGCATGTTCTTCGCGGATCTTGTCAATTTCCATTCCGGTTAAACGCTGCAAACGCAGTTCCAGAACGGCTTTCGCCTGAATTTCGGTCATTCCGAAATTGGTCATCAACCCTTCTTTCGCAATCTCTGGTGTGGTAGAGTTACGGATCAACGCAATCACCTGGTCGAGGTGGTCAAGCGCAATCATATAACCTTCCAATATATGGGCTTTTTTCTCTGCTTCTCTTAGTTCAAATTGTGTACGCCGTACTACCACTTCGTGACGGAAATCCACAAACTCTGCTACCATCTCGCGAACGCCAAGTGTTTTAGGTTTGCCTTTTACCAGCGCCACGTTGTTGATACCAAAAGAAGTTTGCAGCTCTGTAAACTTGTACAATTGGTTGATCACGATGTTCGCAACGGCATCTCTTTTCAGATCCACAACGATACGTGTACCTTCTTTTTTGTTGGATTCATTGTTTACGTGAGCGATGCCTTCGATGGTTTTAGCAACTACCAACTGGCCGATCTTATCGCAAAGTGCATCACGGTTTACCTGGTACGGCACTTCCGTAATAATAAGCGTTTCACGTCCGCTTGGCTTGGTTTCCACATGCACACGACCACGAAGAACAACTCTTCCGCGGCCTGTCATCAAACCTTGCTTCACGCCTTCCATTCCCCAGATGATACCACCTGTCGGAAAATCTGGCGCTTTAATAATATTGCACATTTCCTCCGATGTGATCGAGCGGTTTTGTATATATGCGAAACATCCGTCGATAACCTCAGTAAGGTTGTGCGGCAAAATGTTCGTCGCCATACCTACCGCGATACCGGTAGAACCATTTATAAGCAATTGAGGAATACGTGTAGGTAAAACGGTTGGCTCTTTCAGGGAGTCGTCAAAGTTCAATTGGAAATCAACCGTGTCTTTTTCGATGTCATCCAGCATGGCTTCCGCCATACGGTGCATACGAACCTCCGTATAACGCATTGCCGCCGGTCCGTCACCATCCTGGCTACCAAAGTTACCCTGGCCATCTACCAGGGTGTAGCGCATGCTCCACTCCTGCGCCATACGTACCATGGTATCATATACAGATTTATCACCATGTGGGTGATATTTACCCAACACCTCACCCACAATACGGGCAGATTTTTTATAAGGTTTGTTGTAACTGTTTCCCAGCTCGTTCATTGCATACAGCACCCTCCTGTGAACCGGCTTAAATCCGTCCCGAACATCTGGCAAAGCTCGTCCTACGATAACCGACATCGAGTAATCGATGTAGGCGGACTTCATTTCTTCTTCAATATTTATGGGCTGAATACGGTTCTGGTCGTTCGTTTGAGATGGTAATTGGTTATCTTCCATACTTTTTTCCAAAAAGTAACGTTTATAGAGTTACTTATTAATTTAATATTAAAAATCTTTTAGAATAGTGGCAAATTTACCTGTTTTCGCAATGAAAACCAGTTTTATAGCGTGACTTTTTGGGGTGTTTTTTCCACTTTTTACAAAGGTTAATAACAACAAAACAATTAAAAATGACATAAATCAAGCCGACGACTAATACCAAGACAAAACCAAACACCAAAATCCAATAACTAGATTAATCTGGCATAAATCTTGAAAGCATTAACCCGCTGAGACCATTGCCTTAATAATTTAAACCTATTCAGATGAGAGCTTTACTTACCTTGATCCTGGTGATTGCCATGGTGACCACCCTGCACGCAATCAGGATCTACGAAAAAAACGAAAGAGCTAAAAGCATCCTTGTCGCACCAAAATTCTCTTCAGAAAGAGAGGCTGACGCAACGATCGAAACGGATTCTTTAAGCTTTATCAATCACCTGATCACAAAACAACGACCAGTTACAGAAATGAGTAACTAATTTTTCTACCTAACGATTATTGACAAAAAAGCTTGGCATTTGCATAAAAACAAAAAGCGGTTTCCTACGGGAAGCCGCTTTTTGTTTTTTAGTTGTTGGGCTGTTAGCGCATAAATTCTCTTACGCCACTGATAGATATAACCAATAAAAAAAGTCTGGTGGCTTTCGAAAAAACCATCAGACCTTGAGGCTGTCCTGATAACCAACAACCAACAATTTATTTATTATTAAACAACGTATAAAACAATCCCACCTGTATCACGCTGTTTTTAAAGTCAGCATTTGCCACAGATGCATTGTTGATGTCTCCAACTTTTGATAATCCAACAACGTAACGGGCTCCAATTCCCAAACCAATTTTACTGTGAAAACCTAAACCTGCTGCCCATGAAAAGTCGGCGCCTTTGGTTACATCTTTTACACTTTGATTTTCAAAATCGCCACCACTTACGTTTACAGATACCACAGGACCTGTTTCAACATAAAAACCTCCGGGGCTCTGCACTTTCAGCAGAACAGGAATGCTGACATAGTTTAATTTGAAATCTTCTTTGTGTCCTGTTTCTCTATCCTCAATTGTGGCGCCTTGTGTAGAAAACAAAACTTCAGGCTGCAATGAAATAACCTGTCCGAATTTATAGTTTACAAATGCGCCTGCATGAAAACCTACAAGCGAACTTTTCTTCGCATCCTGGAAATCACCACCGGTAAAGTTGCTGATGTTTACGCCACCTTTTACACCAAGCTGAAATTTTTGAGCGAAACTCGCGCTACTCACGAAAAGCAATGAGGCAAATAGAATCTTTTTCATAAAGTCCTTTTTGTGTGTTTAAATAGTTTTAAAACGGTACTAACATTGACTGTTTGCCGCACAATAAGTTTAATGGCAATAAAACCATTTTTTGCCATAACGATATTGCAAAATCATCCTTTCAATAATCGTTCCATCCTTGATATTGCGTATCATTTTAAATAACTTAATTTCATAGGAGGGCTCAACGTTTAATGCCTAACGCTTAACGCGAGGCTCTCTGCGTTTTGCTTAGGCATTAAGCGTTGGTCAAAAATAATTATCATGAAAGAAATCCTCGTTGCAGGCGCAGGCAAGTCTTCTGTTTCCTTGATTGAATATCTTTTGCAACATGCTGCAGACAAAGATTTACACATCACTGTTGCAGATGCATTTTTACAGAATGCTGTTGACAAAATAAATGGCAACAAACACGGCACTGCGGAGAAACTTGACGTGAATGATACTGAAAAAAGACAACAACTGGTTCGCAAAAGCGACATTGTTATTTCAATGTTACCTCCTGCCCTGCACATAGAACTGGCAAAGGATTGCCTGTTGTTTGAAAAGCATCTGCTCACTGCTTCTTATACTGATGAGGGAGTAAAAAAAATGAGTGAAGCAATTGCAGATAAAGATATTTTGTTTCTGTATGAAATGGGCCTCGATCCCGGCATTGACCATATGAGTGCCATGCAAATGATACATGCCATACAAAAAGATGGCGGCAACATTATTTCTTTCAAATCGCATTGCGGCGGGTTGGTTGCGCCTGAAAGCGATAACAATCCATGGCACTACAAAATATCATGGAACCCTGCAAATGTGGTGAGAGCGGGAAAAGCCGGCGCTTCATTTAAACAGGATGGTGAAATAGAAAACATCCCTTATGAACATCTTTTTTCTCCGGAAAATAAAGTGATGGTGAATGATGAGCTTTATTCTTTTTATGCCAATCGCGATTCACTTGCATACATTGACCTCTACAATTTGCACAGCGCAAAAACTTTTGTAAGAACAACTTTGCGCCATCCTGATTTTATTAAGGGCTGGGCAAGTATTGTTGATTTGCAATTGACAGACGAAACAAAAAGACTTCAAACCGCTGGACTCTCTCCTGCCGATTTTTTTAAAAAGCATGTGGATGAAAATGGTTTGCAAAAGGCATTGCCAAATGATCCGACAATACTCGAACAATTTGCTTTTATAGATTTTTACGACGATGGCGAACACATCAACAAAGGCTTATTGACGCCCTGCGAAACACTGCAATACCTGCTTGAGAAAAATCTTGTACTCACTCCTGATGATAAAGATATGATAGTGATGTTGCACGAAATTGAATTTGAAAAAAATGGTAACACGCACTTGCACAAAAGCTGCCTCGTAGTCATTGGAGATGATAACATTCATACGGCCATGGCCAAAACAGTGGGCCTGCCCCTTGCCATTGCAGCAACAAAAATTTTGGATGGAACAATTAAACTCCGCGGCTTGCACATTCCCATCGTTCCTGAGGTCTATGAAGTGGTGATGAGCGAACTTGAAAAGCTGGGAATCAAATTTGAATTAGTTGAGAGTTGAGAGTTAAGAGTTTCATTCCACCTCACTCTCAACTCTCAATTCTCAATTCTCAATTAATTTCCGCGTCCCGCACAGAAAGTATTTTATACTCAATGTCCCTGTAAACGATCTTGTATTTGCCGGGCTGCAGGTATAGGTAGTAGTAGCCGTTTTCTGCTGTATTGTATGTTTGATCAGCAGGAACCAAAAGACCTATGTCTTTGTTTACGCCTTCGCTTAGATAGTAAGCCTGAACGAGATACAAACTTTTCTCGGTTGGTTTTATCGCATATTCTTTTTTCAAACCATTCATAGAATACCAATCCGGACGGCCATTTTTATATTGCGTTTGCGGATGCACGACAACAATGTCATAACCGTTTGTTGCCAGCAAATCCACGGGCTGATTGTTTTTTATGGCAACAGAAGGTTTTGAAATAGGATATCTGCCTATGTATTGATCATAGAAGATTCTTCCGTATTCAAAGTCGCTTAGCTCGGTCATATCCGTTTGGTTGATGGTGAGCGGATCAATATCAGAAAGGCGTTTAAACGCCAGTGCCATCGGAATGTATTTGTCAATCTGTTCTTCAAAGATGTGTCCGTGACTTGCCTGAACGACTATTTTTGCGGAGCTATCTTCCTGCAATACTTTATAAATATTAGCGGCCTGCACCAATTCGCGTTGAAAAGAAGAATGCGAATAAACTGAATCCTGGTAGGCCACTAATTTAAAACCGATCTTCACGGCGATGCGCAACATTTCGGCGTTTACAGGTTCGTGAATGTATTTGCCGCTGCTGATATCAATAACTTCTGGTTTTACCGCTGCATTGTTATTTAAGGCTTCTACGGCAAAATATCTGAAACCCTGGTTATACAAATCCTGCAACAATGAAACGGTGAAGACCCTGTGCTGCGGTTTGCACTGCGATTCATTAATCATCACAACTTTTGCCACAGCGGTTCTGTCGAGTATGTATTTCTTAGCATCCACATGTTGAACATTGCGTAAAGTATCAACGTAAGATGTGATGGAAGCCGCTACTTTTTTGCTTAGTGTATCGTAGCCTTTTGCAGAATAATACAATGCGGATTGATAGTCTGCAACTGATATCAGGTAATCGCTGAAATCATCATAGAAAAATTTGTCCTGGAAAGAACGCTTGATCTTTTGTTCATTTTGCAAAGCGGCGTATAGTGGAAACAGGTAATTGATCCTGTTATTTACTCTATCGCTCAATCGCAAGACAGATGAGTCTGCCAGGCTTTTTTTCGATGTGCTTATATATTTTTTTATCTGCGTTAAATAAGGCGACGGCTGTGCGAAAACGGCCATGGAAATCAATAAAGAGCTTGCTAGCAAAAGACTTTTAAAACGCATGTAAGGTAATTAGGCTGCAATATTAGTAGAATGTCCGGTGAATTTGTGATTATGAAATGTTAACCTTTCAGGTCGGCGACCAAAGTTTACCACTAAGGCACTAAAAACACTAAGCCGCACTAAGGAATGAGTAGGATTAGAAATATTTTGCTAATGCTATTATTACCAAAGTTTGAGAACATATCGCAACTCTTAGTGCGGCTTCGTATCCTTAGTGCCTTAGTGTTGAATCAGCGGCTTTCTCGTACCACGCTCTCATTTCATTAAAAGCCTGCGATTCTGTGATTGAGTTATCCAGTAGTTGCTTAAAAGTAAGCCCCTTAACGTCCATCTCATACTTCACCATCAACCAGAACTTAAGATAGGCAGTTCCCAAAAAAGAGGGTCCCTCATCCACAAAGGTCTGTGCGTACTGAAAACCTTCATTTTCGTAGTTAATTAACCTCCCGATATTTTCGCGAAGAATTTCTTTCTCATCTGTTTTGATGGATTTATAGCAAACGTATTCCGCATAGCCCTCCCATTTCCAGATGGGAATATTTTTTAATGGTCGCGAATGGAACAATCCCAGCGCATTGTATTGATAACAATGGATCATTTCATGCGCCACGGTCCTGGCCATTTGGCGGTTGAAGCCGTTCAGCGCAATCCACTGAAAAGAATTATCGGGCTTGCCATTCAGTATAATATTGTTATGATACCCCCATGCATAGGCGTCTCCGTAAATGCCCCTTAATATTTTAGGAAATTTGCTGCCATCGTTCAAAAACACATCGAGTTTGAAAGTAGAATCATAGATTTCACTGTTCTGCACAAGCGAAATGGCTTTGTCAAAAATCCGGTTGTAGGCTGTATCGTACGGCATCGCGGAGTAAACACAAATGCCACAGTAGTTATGCTTATTGGCATACATGATCTGAGGATTCAACATGAACAGCACGAAAATTACCAGCAACAGCAGAAAAATAACAGCGAAGCGGATAATTATTCTTGCAATTCTCCTCATAGTGGTTTATGTATGGTTAGTCATTACAAATAGGCAGCCATAAAGTTGGACAAATGACTGAATAACTGAGTAACTGAATAACGGATCTTGAACGTCGAGGTTAACTCAATAATTCAATAATTCAATGATTCGATAATTCAACCATCAGTTATTCAGTTACTCAGTTATTCAGTTACTCAGTTATTCAGTTATTCAGTTACTCAGTTATTCAGTTATTCAGTCTTCCTCAACATCTTCTGCAATTCCCGCACTCCCAGCGTAGCGGGCTTTTCAATAGCTGTCAGGTTGCCAATGGATGATACATACGGGATGCGTTTGTCTACAATATATTTTTCGATGTGATCAGGGGAATAGTTCACCAATCCCGCTGCGGGATAAACAACCAACGACGTGCCCACCACTGCAAAAATATCGGCACGTCTTACCACGCTGATAGCACTGTCAATCATTGGAACAGCTTCGCCAAACCACACGATATGTGGGCGCCACTGTGCGCCATCGGAGGCCTTATCTCCTAGCTGAATGTCTTCTTTGATTGGAGCGATGAGGTGTTCATTCTTTTCGCTACGCATTTTGAAAATCTCGCCATGGAGGTGCATTACATTTGTGGAGCCTGCACGCTCGTGAAGGTCGTCGATATTTTGTGTGATGATTTGAACATCAAAATCATTCTCCAATTCAGCCAATGCGATGTGTGCGTCATTTGGCTGGGCATCCAGTACATTTTTTCTCCGGAAATTATAAAACTCCAGTACCAGCGCGGGATTCTTCATCCAGGCTTGCGGAGTTGCCACTTCTTCTATATCATATCCTTCCCAAAGTCCGTCGCTATCGCGAAATGTTTTCAATCCACTTTCCGCGCTAATGCCGGCGCCGGTAAGGACGACGAGTTTCTTTTTCATAGATGAGAGTTTGTGATTGACAAGTACTAAGTCAAAAAGCAAAAGTCAAAAACTTCTAATGCAGTCTTATTTTTTAAAACGTCCGATTGTTGTGTTGCCCAGAAGCTTTTTTTAAAGACCAGATGTTGGCACGTTGCAGGTTTTTTACTTTTTTACTTTTTATTTTTTACTTATTTCTCTCCCGCCAGTTCCATCACCACATCCCATTCTTCATCTGTAACCGGCTGAACGGACAAGCGGCCGAGGCGAACTAGTGCCATGTCTTTTAAACGTTTATCTGCTTTTACCTGGGCAAGTGTCACAGGATTCTTTAATTTTCTTACGGGCTTCAGATCAACCACTACCCATGCTTCCTCATCTGTCGTCGGATCCTGGTATGCCTCTTTGGCAACCTTGGCAATACCAACAATTTCCACACCTTCATTGCTGTGATAAAAAAACACCTGATCGTTTTTTTTCATTGCCTTCATGAAATTACGTGCTGCATAGTTGCGAACACCATCCCAGAATGTTTGCTTGTCTTCCACAAACTTGTCCCAGCTGTATTTGAAAGGTTCTGATTTTACTAACCAGTAGGCCATGTGAAGTTTTGAGTTTTAAGTTATGAGTTGTGAGTTGTTAGCGCTATAAAAATAAGACGTTTCGTGACAAGTTGAGAGTTGAGAATTGAGAGTTGAGAGTTCTTTAATGTTGAATATTTTGATATAAATGTAACTGCCTTTGATGAAGACTTTTTATCAATACTCACTTTCAACTCTCAATTCTCCACTCTCAACTACTAATTGTTTTTCCCCTCCAGCATAGGCACAAACGAAAAGTTATCGAACACTTCTTCGTGCAGGCTGCCGTCTGCCAGCTTGGTAAGGCGCTTCATTTTCTGAACGGAGCCTTCTCCCAACGGGATGACCATTCTACCGCCGACTTTCATTTGCTCCACTAACTTTTGCGGAACAAATGGCGCTGCTGCTGTAATAATTACTTTGTCAAACGGAGCATAAGTTGGCAATCCTTCAAAGCCATCTCCAAAAAAGCATTTAACGTTGGGGTATTTTTTGAGCAGGGGGAATTGTTTGTTGAGATCAAAAAGCATTTTCTGACGCTCAATGGTAAAAACCTGCGCTTTCATTTCTCCCAGAATGCAAGCCTGGTAAGCGCTCCCTGTGCCTATTTCCAATACTTTGTCAAATGGATTTATGTCCAGCAACTGGCTCTGGTAAGCCACAGTGTAAGGCTGAGAAATGGTTTGTTGCTGCGCGATGGGGAAAGCCCTGTCTTCGTAAGCTACTTTATCAAAAGCAGAATCGAGGAAAAAATGCCGTGGCACCGTATTGATCGCCGTTAGTACTCTTTCGTCTGTAATTCCTTTTGATTGCAGTAAATCTACTAGTTTTTTTCGTAGTCCTTTGTGTCGGTATGTGTCTTCGAATGTCCTCATAAGTCGCCTGCAAGATACTTAAACCCTTTAAAAACATAATTTTATTTGCCAATATGGCAGCTTATTTTTTATTCACATAGAGTTGTATATCAATATGATAAAAATGCCTTCTTTTATTTTTTGCCAGCCTCCTAAGTGTATCCACTTAAAAAAAATGTAGCTAAAAATTTGTTCAGTATATAAACGCAGTATATTTTCGCACTATGTTACGGAATTTACGTAACCGTTTTTAATCCGGTCCACTACCTATCAATACCTCCAATTAATTTAATATTTCCTGAAAGCTTTCGCGGCTTGATCTAATCCATCAGTTGTGTATTTATCCAATTCGATCTCCTAAGACATTTCCGTCTTTATAATTCCATTCCTCGAATACCCATCACTCGATGCGTAACTGGTTTTCGCATGCCTGAAGTGACCCAAGTAATCTGTTTTTACCTTATTTAAATACAACAATTATGATCAAATTGTACCCAAACCGTGCATTTAAAGCACTCTTGACTTTAACAGTCGCTTCTTTTTCAGTTCTTTCTTTGTCTGCTCAGTGCCCTACCGGTTCTGTATCAGCTGTAGCCGGAACTACTTACACTAACGGACAAGTAGTATGCGTTTCAGGTAATTTTACAAGTGGAACGATTACTCTTAACAGTGGTTCACAGCTTGTAATTGCAACTGGTGGCTCCTTCAAAGGAAATATCAACGCAGCTAGCAATGTGCAAATCTATGTTCAGGCAGACGCAACTTTCCAACCTGGAAGTGTAAACAATTTCGTTGGTAAAATCACTAACTACGGAACAACAACGATTAAATTCAATCTGCCTAGCGGAACAGAAGTTATAAACAACAAATCTTTGGAAATAAGCAATGGCGTTAATCTCGGTAATGTTACCGTTACAAACTCTTCTTGCGGTTATTTGACTATTTACGGTGGTTTGAACCTAAGTGGTAACGCTTCTACGTTTTCAAACAATGGTTCTGTATCTGTTGTTGGTGGCGGCCTTACTCTTGAAGGAGGCAACCAGTTGATCAACAGAGGACAAATGTATGTCAATGGTAAGTTTATATTGAGAGGAAAAATCACCAACGATGGTCGCCTTGTTTTCTCAAGCGGCAATTCAACCATCGAAGGCTCCGACTCTTTGATCAATAGAAATGTTTTTGTAATTGGAGGTTCTGCTACAGTTAACAAAGCAATTCGCAACGATGGTTTGTTCTGGATTGGCGGTGCTGCAAGTTTTCAAAACTCGTACAACTTCAACCAAACAAATGCTGCTGCTTATTTAAGAGTTGACGGCTCAATGACATATGCTAACGTTGTTGGCGGTAGTGGTGTTGCGCATATTGCAGGTTCTAAAGCTAGTCAAAACGGCGGTCAGTTCTTGCTTGCAACTACAACAACGGTTAAAGACACTAACAACTATGCAGCTGTTGGTGCTAACGCGGCTAAACCTTGCGGTAGCAGCGAAAGCCAATTGCCTTTACCTATCATCCTGCAGAACTTTACGGCAAAAGCAAGTGGTAGCGCGGCACAACTGAACTGGTCAACAGTTTCTGAATTGAATGGTAAAGCAATGATTGTTCAACACAGCACTGACGGTGTTAGCTTTGAAGACATCCAAACAGTTGCATCAACAACCAATAGTTCACTTGTTCAGAATTATTCTTATATTGATAACAATGTGGCGAATGGTGTTAACTACTACCGTTTGAAACTTGTTTCTTCTGACGCTCCGATTTCTTATAGCGCTGTAGTTGCAGTGAAATTCAATGCAACAGCAGAACAACAAGCAATCAGCGTGTTCCCGAATCCGTTCCTTGATCATTTCACAGTGAAGTTTGCAGATGTAAAAGGCAGCAACGTTGTTGCTAAATTGTACAATGCACAAGGTGCTGCTATTTTGGTTCAATCATTCAACAGTGCAGCTTCTGTAACAATCAATACGCCTGCAACTTTAGCGAAAGGTGTATATGTATTGGAAATTAGCGCTAACGGCGAAAAATATTATCATAGATTAATGAAGCTTTAATTAAGCATTCCGACACATTTCCTGAGCCCTGGCATACGCCGGGGCTTTTTTTGCACAGAGGGACAGAGAACACAGAAGGGAAGTAAAAATTTAAAAGTCAAAATTCAAAAAATGTCCGATTGCAATCGAGCTTTTAGATTGTCAACCATTTGATTTTTGACATTTAATTGTTGTTATGAATTTAAACTCTGTGCCCTCTGTTCCTCTGTGGCAAAAAAAAAGACGCCCCAAGGGCGTCTCTCAACTAACTATAGTAAAGTCTCTTATTTCTTCCTGAAGAAAATCCTCACCGGAACTCCCGTAAAGTTGAAATCTTCTCTCAACTTATTCTCAAGGTAATTCTTATATGGAGTTTTGATATCATCCGGATAGTTCGTGAAGAACGCGAATGATGGAACGTTTGTCGGCAATTGCGTTACATACTTGATCGAAACCGCATGACCGCGTACAACCGGCGCGTGATAGGCTTTCATTGCGTTCTGCATCGCTTCATTCAACTGGGAAGTCGGGATTTTGCGTTGCTTGTTTTCAAAAACTTCCAAACCGGTTTCAATGGCTTTGAAAATTCTTGTTTTGTCTTTTACTGAAATGAAAATAATAGGCACGTCAGTAAACGGCGCAATTTTTTGCTTCAGTTGTTTTTCGTAATCACGGGCTGTATTGGTTTCCTTTTCCATCAGGTCCCATTTGTTTACCAAAAAAACAATACCCTTTCCTTTTTTTGCAGCAAGGCCAAAGATATTCAGGTCCTGTGCCGTAATGCCTTGTTTTGCGTCGATCAGCAGCAAACAAACATCTGCTTCATCCATTGCTTTGATGGCGCGGATCACGGAATAAAATTCCAGGTCCTCGTTCACTTTATTTTTACGACGGATACCGGCTGTATCGATCAATACAAATTCTTTCTCGAAAAGGTTATAGTGCGTGTGAATCGTGTCACGCGTTGTACCTGCAATGTCGCTTACAATAGTTCTTTCCTCTCCCACCAATGCATTCAGCAAAGAAGATTTACCTACGTTCGGCTGACCAATGATCGCAAACTTTGGAAGCGGTTTTTCGTCTTCCATTGCCTGCAAATGATCTTCTGTGATAAGTGCACTTACAGCATCAAGCAATTCACCCGAACCACTACCGCTCATTGCGGAAATGAAGAATGTATTTTCAATGCCGAGTCCGTAAAACTCAGAAGCCTCCAGGTATCTTTCGTGGTTGTCTACTTTATTTACCGCAAGGAAAACCGGTTTGGGAGAACGGCGCAAAAGATTCGCCATCGCATCATCCAGATCTGTGATACCTGTAACGGTATCTGTCATAAAGATGACAGCGTTTGCTTCTTCCAAAGCAATCAACACCTGCTTTTTTATTTCTCTTTCAAAAACGTCTTCACTCTGAGGTACGAAACCTCCTGTATCAATTACGTTGAATGATTTTCCGGCCCATTCAGCCACTCCATACTGACGGTCGCGTGTTACGCCGCTAACGTCGTCAACAATAGCTTTACGCTGCTCCAACAAACGGTTGAAGAACGTACTTTTCCCCACATTGGGCCTTCCTACTATTGCCACTGTAAATCCTGCCATGATTCTGATTTGATGGTTGTTTGTTGATCGTTTTTGGTTGTTGGGCTTTAAATACAAGCATTCCTAACAACTTTCAACCATTAACTAACAAAGTCTATTTAAATTAAAATACAATTTCAAAATATCGATCTGATAAACACCAACGCTGCCAACCTGTGTTTGCTTTGATCATTCTTAAATTTCAGGGCGAATGCGATTCGCACAATTCCTATTGAACATTCCGGTTGTTTGACAGGGCGAATGCGATTCGCCCCTACGCCATTCTCAACTTTCAATTCTCAATTCTCAACTCTCAACTCTCAATTACTTATACCCGTATTCCTTCAAAAACGTTTCATTGTCTCTCCACTTCGGACGCACTTTTACAAACAGTTCGAGAAACACTTTGTTGCCGACAAATTTTTCAATTTCAAGTCTTGCCTGCGTGCCCAGCTTTTTAATCATGGTGCCTTTTTCGCCGAGCAGAATGCCTTTTTGGGTATCACGCTGCACTATAATATCTGCTGTAATTTTTATTAAGGTCTGTTTTTCTTTAAACTCCTGTACTAAAACAGTGGTGTGGTAAGGAATTTCATCCTGATACAGTTGATAGATCTGTTCGCGGATCAGTTCACCGACAAAAAAGCGTGTTGACAGATCACTCAATTCGTCGCCCTCAAAGAAAGGTTCCCCTTCCGGTAAAAATGAAAGAATTTCTTTCAGCAATTCGTCTACTCCAATTTTCTTGAGGGCAGAAACTGCTACTACTTTTTTAGCGTAGGGTTTTTCTTTGAAAAAATTTACCGCGTCTTCCAGCTTTGTACCTTTTGCGCCTTCTATTTTATTGATCACAACAAGCGCAGGCACTTTTAGTTTTAAACTGGAGAAAATAGCGTCACATTCTGCAAGATCTTCATACAAGTCGACCAGCAGCAGGGCCAAATCTGCATCTTCCAAAGCTCCTTTTACGGACTGCATCATTTTTTCGTGCAGCTTATACTTCGGTTCGATGATGCCGGGTGTATCGGAGAAAATAATCTGGTAATCTTTTTCGGTCAGAATGCCTTTAATGCGATGGCGGGTCGTTTGCACCTTCGGTGAAACAATAGCCAGCTTTTCATCCATAAAAGCATTGAGCAAAGTGCTCTTTCCCGCGTTGGGCTTTCCAAATATGTTTACAAAACCGGTCTTCATGATTTTTTTGCTTTACCACTAAGGCACTGAGGGCACAAAGATACGGTAAGGAGGAGCGTACGAAGTACAACTACTATTAACATTAGTATCCTCAGTGCCTCTGTGGCAAAATTTCTTAAATGCCTTAAATGAAAAAAGGCTCAAACGAGCCTCTTTTTGTGTTGCGAAGGGAGGGTTCGAACCTCCGACCTTCGGGTTATGAGCCCGACGAGCTACCGCTGCTCTACTTCGCGATATAATGTGTTAAAATGTTCAAATTTCGTCCCAATCGCGGTTATCGCTGTACCGTTTGTTTCGATTGGAGTGCAAAGATAAGGATAAGAAATTGACTACCAAATATTTTTTGAAAATTTTCAAAGTTTTTTCTGGAACGCTGAAAGCTTAATGCCTGACGCTTAACGCAGAGATCGCCGCGTTAAGCGTCAGGCATTAAGCTTTCAGCTCCTCTAATCTTTCTTCACAATACTGCTCGCTCCGCTGGATTGAATGTTTTTTATCATGCCGGCTCCTTTGTAATAAATATCACTGGCTCCACTCAGTTTTGCGTCAAGTTCTTTGTTTACCGTTATCTTGATTTTGGAAGCTCCTGAGGCGTTTAACGAACATCTTTCTGTTAACAGGTCGTATCCTTTGAAGTCACTGGCTCCACTAGCCTGAATTTCCAGGACTTCCGCACTGCCTTTTATATTGGTGTCGCTTGCACCACTTAAGCCAACCACCAGTCTTTTCACTTCCACCTCTCCTTTAAAATCGCTGGCCCCACTCAGTGACAACTCAAACAAGTCGCCGGATAATTTTCCATTTATATAAACGTCGCTGGCACCTTCCGACTTAATACGGGTAAGTGTTCTCACAGCAATGTACACGCGCAATTTCTTGTCCCCCCTGCTCCACTTGCTGCCTTGATCGTAGGATATCTTCAAAGTATGGCCAGCAACAACTGTTCGAATATGGTCGCGGTCCTCAGCATCTTTGGCGCTTACGGCCAATCCCTCTTTATCGGACTGGCTTATGTATAAATCAATAGCGCTGGATACCTCAATTTCTGTAAAAGTGCTAACGGTACGCGGTGTTGCGTTCGGGTCGTTTATTACTTTATCCTGGCCCTTCGTTGCTAACGCACTTATAGTAATCAGGATTAAAAAAATAGCTTTTCTCATTTTATGTAATGTTTTGAGTTTTGAGTTTTGAGTCATGGGGTACCACACTCAAAACTACATTTTCAACGTTCAATTTTCAACTCTCTTTCTGTTTGACAAGGCGAATGCGATTCGCCCCTACAACCCCATTTTCAACGTTCAATTTTCAATTTTCAACTCTCTTTCTGTTTGACAGGGCGAATGCGATTCGCCCCTACGCCCATTTTCAAATTTTCAAATCCCCAAATTTTCAAATTAATTAGTCTTATTGATGCTTCCGCCGCTGCCGGTTGAAATCTTCACAATATTGCCTGTGCCTTTGTAGCGAATGCTGCCGCCACTTGATGCTTCGGCTACTAGGCCGGTGCTTACATTTGTTTCAATTACGCCACCGCTATTTACATCCGCTGTGCAGTTTTTGGTAACAAAATCATATCCTTTAAACACTGCTCCACTGCTTGTTTTTATCACCAGTTCATCGCCACTTCCTGAAAGTGATGCCTGTGATCCGCTGCTTTGTTTTACCACCATTTTCGTGCTTTTCATTGCACCTTTGAAAGTGCTGCCGGAACTGAGACTGAGCGCCATTTGTCCGGTATTAAGACTACCGTCAACTGTTATTTGAGCGCCTGCAGAACCTTCCAAACTTGTGAGCTCAGGAACCGCCACATATACTTTCAATTGTTTACCTTTTGAACCTTTGGGATATAGCGAATAGTCGTAAGAAATTTTTAAAACACCGTCATGAACTTCTGTAGTCAGATTGTTGCGATCTTCTATAGTGGCTGCGCTGGCTACCACCTGTTGGGTCCCCTGGGAAAGCATGAGTTGGATGCCTGCCGATACGTCAATGGCATTGAATTTTGCAACAGTTCTCACTTCTGCATTGTTGTCTTTCACAACTTTATTCTGTGCGATGGCAACCATGGCGAATGCGAGGCCCAGCAAGGATAAGAGCATTTTTTGCATAACAGTTATTTTAAGGTGTGACGGTCCTGCGGAAAAAAAGTTACAGGTTTTTCCATTTTTTATCCATTAATTTTGCGGTATCATTTACAATCAATTATAAAAGAAGTGATCCGGGCCCGGCACATTTTTATAATTGTCTTGTAAAGTCAGTTCCCGGGGTGCCTATTTTTTGCATAGCAAAATGGCTGAGATAATACCCGTAGAACCTGATCAGGGTAATGCCTGCGCAGGGAAGGTGGCCAAAACTTCGTTGTTTCTATCCGCATTCGCTTACGCAGCATTTCCATCAAAAACAATTTTTGTTAACCTTAAATGCATTTCGCATGAAAAAATTGATTTTGGGGATTTGCTTCATCTTGTTATCAATTTTCACTTTTGCCCAAACTATCAAGGGCAAAGTAACAGATGCTGCTACTGGATCTCCTGTAAATGGTGCCACTATTGATGTAGAAGGCGCCGGAATTACTACCACCAATGAAAGCGGCTTGTTTTACATGGCCGTAAAAAAAGGAACCTACACAGTAAACATTACCAACGTAGGCTTTAAAAAACTGGAAGAAAAATTATCGCCTTCTTCCACTGTTGCTGAAATAAAATTGCAGCGCCAGGATTTGTTTTTACAGGAAGTGGAAATTAAGGCTGTACGTGCTTCCGAGAAATCTCCGTTTACCAAAACCAATATCAGCAAGAAGGAAATTGAGAAAAATAATCTCGGCCAGGACCTGCCATACCTCTTGAATCAATCGCCTTCTGTGGTGGTAAATTCAGATGCGGGAAATGGTGTTGGTTACACTGGCATCCACATTCGCGGAACAGATGCAACCCGCATCAATGTTACGCTGAACGGCATTCCGTATAATGATGCTGAAAGTCAGGGTACTTATTTTGTGGATCTTCCGGATGTGGCGTCTTCGCTGAATTCCATTCAAATACAACGTGGTGTTGGCACCTCTACAAATGGTTCGGGAGCTTTTGGCGCGACGATCAATTTGAGCACCAACGAATTTAACGACAAGCCTTACGGCGAAATCAACAACAGCTTCGGTTCTTTCAACACGTGGAAGAATACGGTGAAAGCCGGTTCCGGCTTGATCAATGATCATTTTACCATCGATGCAAGATTGAGCCGCATAACAAGTGATGGCTATATTGATCGCGCAAGCAGCAATTTGCAGTCTTTGTATTTGTCAGGCGCTTATATCAACAACAAAACGTCTGTTCGTTTTAATTTGATAAAAGGAAAAGAAAAAACTTACCAGGCATGGAACGGTGTGCCAGAAGCCCTGCTGTACACGGACCGAACCTACAACTCCTGTGGAACGGAAAAGCCCGGTGAACCTTATAATAACCAGACGGACAATTACGACCAGGACCATTATCAACTGTTCGTGAACCAGGAGCTGTCAAAGACATGGTCGCTCAACGTAGCTTCGTTCCTGACTCGTGGTAAAGGTTATTATGAAGAATACAAAGCGCAACAACCATTTGCGAAATATGGTTTACCAGATACAACCATCAATGGCGCTCCGGTTACACAAACAGATCTCGTTCGTCAAAGATGGCTCGATAACTATTTCTACGGACAGGTGCTTAGTTTCCAACACAAATCTGCCAAGGATGAAGTTACGATCGGCGGCGGATGGACAGAATACGACGGGAAGCACTATGGCGATATAATTTGGGCGCAAGTAGGCGTTCCGAAAGATTACCGTTATTACAATTATCCTGCGGTAAAAAAAGATCAGAACGTTTATGTGAAATGGCTACATCAGTTAGATGCCAACTGGAACCTGTTTGGTGATATGCAATACCGCCATGTGTATCATAGAATGGAAGGCTTTGAAGATTTCCCGGAAATGACCATCTCCCGTCAGTTTGATTTCTTCAATCCTAAAGCAGGTATAAGCTACAATCGCAATGGCTACAACGCCTATTTCAGTTTTGCCATGGCTGGTAAAGAGCCTAACCGCGACGACTTCCAGGCTAATCCGTCACAACAACCAAAGCGCGAGCAATTACAGGACTTTGAGTTGGGTATGGAAAAGAAAAGTTCATGGTATTCATATGGGGCGACTCTGTATTACATGAGCTACAAAGATCAGCTGGTTTTAACGGGGCAAATGAATGATGTTGGTGCCTACGTGCGTGTGAATGTGCCCAACAGCTACCGTGCCGGTATTGAACTGCAGGGAAGCGTGGTTGTGAACAATTGGATGAACATCCATGCTAACGTGGCTTTCAGCAAAAACAAGATCAAATCATTCGATGCTTATTTTGATGATTATGATAACAGCGGAGAGTGGGTAAAACAAATTCCGAAAGAGTATAAAAACACGGATATCTCCTTCTCTCCTTCTATAATAGCGGGCGGAACGATCAACTTTATTCCGGCAAAATTCCTGATGATCAGCTTGCCGGCGAAATTTGTAGGCAAGCAATATCTTGACAATACGCAGGATGAAACAAGGAAGCTGGGCGATTACTATTCGCAAAATGTAATGGCAACATTTACCATCAAACATTTATTGTTCAGCGAGTGGAACATCATTGGCCAGGTGAATAATGTGTTCAACAAACGTTTTGAAACGAACGGCGCCGCATATGCTACGATGTTGAATGGCACTATTCAAAACGACAACTATTACTTCCCGAATGCCGGAACGAATTTTATGGTGGGCGTGAATGTGAAGCTGTAGGAATTTTGCACACACCCGCCCGGCTGAAGCCGTTCGGACGGGGATGACACGGATTAGACGGATTTACACTGATTTTTTAATAATTGAATAAACTGAATTACTGAATAATTGAGAGTTTAGGTTTAATAGTTCTTTTTGACTTTGATCACTCAGTTATTCAGTAATTCAGTTTATTCAATTATTGAAGATCTGTGTGCCAATAAATTTTACCTTCGCGCACATGAAAGTTTTCAAATTCGGCGGGGCCAGCGTCAACAGCATAGAACGTATTCAAAATGTAGCCAATATTCTTCAGAGCTTTTCGAGTGAAAAAATATTGATCGTTATTTCTGCCATAGGCAAAACTACCAATGCATTGGAGAAGGTGGCCGAAGCTTTTTTTGAAGGCGAAAAAGAAAAGGCGCTTGAACTTTTTACTGCAATTAAAAATGAGCATCTGGAAACTGCAAAGCAACTCCTGCAGCAGAATGTACAAAGAGCAAACGACCGGTTGCTGGATATTTTCACGGAGGTAGAATGGCTTTTGCACGACAGACCCGTTCGCGAATTTGACTATTACTATGACCAGATCGTTTGCACGGGAGAACTACTTTCCACTGCCATCATCAGTTTGTATTTAAATGATCAGCAGATTGCCAATACATGGATTGACGTCAGAGATATCTTCAGAACCGATAACAATTTCCGCGACGCCAATATCGATTGGGCCTTTACCGAAGAGCAGGTAAATGAACAGGTATTGCCATTGTTTGACGAAACCAACTTCGTGATCACGCAAGGCTTTATTGGCGCTACGGCAGACAATGAAAGCACCACTCTGGGCCGCGAAGGAAGTGATTATACCGCTGCTATTTTCGCCAACATGCTGGATGCGGAAACCCAGACAATTTGGAAAGACGTGGAAGGGGTGATGAATGCCGATCCGAAATTATTTCCCGCTGCACAATTGATCAGCGAGCTGAATTATAAGGAAGTGATTGAAATGGCTTATTATGGTGCGCAGGTTATTCACCCGAAAACCATCAAGCCTCTGCAGAATAAAGACATTCCGTTGTTGGTGAAATGTTTCCTGAATAAAGACTTACCGGGCACTATCATCCACAACAGCAAAGTAAACAACCTGCCGCCTATCATTGTGATCAAAACCAACCAGGTATTGCTGCAACTGAATTCTAAAGATTATTCGTTTGTGGGCGAACATGCAGTGGGCAAATTATATCAACTGCTGGAAGCACAAAATATGCGTCCTAATCTTACACAAAATGCGGCAATCAGTTTTGTTTGCTGTGTAGATAACAAGCCAGAAAAGATTGAAAAAATTGCAGCGGCCGCGTCTGACATGTTTGATGTACAACTGCAAAAAGATTTGACATTACTAACTGTTCGCCATTACAACAATGGCATTCTCGAAGAACTAATTGCCGACAAAAAACTGCTGATCAAACAGCAAACAATTGACACAGTTCAAGCTCTTGTGTCGGCAATGTGAGAATTTGAAAATTCGTTTAGTTGGATGTCTCTCATTTACCACTAAGGCACTGAGAGCACTAAGCCTCACTAAGTAAAGTCTAAACTTTAAACAATCCTTAGTGAAACTTAGTGCCCTCAGTGCCTTAGTGGTGAAAAAAACTGTTCAAATTAGAAGAATTCTGCCAGCCTGTCTTTCATAGCCTGTGGCATCGTGGTGCGTTGCATAGTTTTCGCTTCAAGGAAATAGAGAACCACTTTTCCTGTATTCAATAAATTTCCCTGCTCATTATAGACTTCCTGGTGAAATTCGATTTTATGATGGAGCGGCAATTCTTTTAGGATCGTTTTTACCGTTAACAAATTATCATATAGTGCAGGTCTGAGATATTTACAATGCATTTCCACTACGGGCATAATCACACCTGTTCTTTCAAGTTCTGCATATGCAAAACCCAATTGGCGAATCGCTTCTACTCTGCCCACTTCATAATATTGTGCATAGTTGCCGTAATACACAACACCCATTTGATCTGTCTCTGCGTAACGAACGCGTATTTGAGTTTCGCTGGAATACATTTTATCAGGAATTAGAAATTAGGAATTAGACGAAGGCAAGGTAATTAATAATTAATAATGAATAATTAATAGGTGCAGCTGGCCGTTGGACTGGCTCATTGCTTGAAAATTCTTCTGTACAGGCGCTTCGAAATCGCCCTGGTCGATAATCAGCAAGCCGCCATTATGCACGCAGGGCGAATGCAATTCGCCCCTACACTCTCAACTCTCCATTACTTCCCGATCATTCCATCCACACTTGCTTTGCCCGGTCCCATCAATACAATGGCGAGGAAGCAGGTTAAGAACAATGCAGCATTTGCACCCGCTCCGAACACGTCACCATGATGTGCTTTTACCAACGCAACAGCCAGCGCAATGGCCGGAGGAATGGCGAAGATGCGGGTAAACAATCCAACTATTACAAATAATGAACAAAAGAATTCAGCGAAAATAACGAGGCACAAACTGGCAGTGCTGCCGATGCCCATGAAGTTCATGAAAGTATTTTTTTTGGAGGCGAAATGCACCAGTTTATCATATCCGTGCGGCATTAATAAAGCCCCGGCTCCTATTCTCAGTAAAAATGTTCCAAGGTTAAAGGCCCAGTCAGAGCAACTAATGGACAGTAGTCTTTTCATGAAGAAATTGAATTTTGCCAAAAATAATGGTTCTGGGAATATGTTTTATACGTAATAGAAACTTTTATAAATGCTTGAGGCGAGGCTGTTTTAAAAGAAACGATTTACTCAATGAGGCAAACTCTCTACAACGCAAAACGTTTCCAATTTTATTTTGACGCTTGGTTGTAAGTTTTAAGACCCGAATTTTAACCACTAAGACACTAAGGGCACTAAGTTGCACTAAAGGTTCTCTAAGTGAGGCTTAGTGTCCTTTGTGTCTTAGTGGTAAATCAGAGAACCGCACATTCTCAACTCTCAACTCTCAATTCTCAACTTTCAACTCTTATTTCCTCGCTGTTTCCTCAAGAAAATGTTAATCATCATACTTATCCACACCTGTTTGGAACGATGTTTGGTCATAGGGAAAATATTTTGAAACTTTACCGCGTTACTATCTTAACAAGCCATAATTAATGAAAAGATACATCTGTACAGCATTTTCAGCATTTATAGCTATAAGCGCTACGGCGCAGCAAACAAAAGCCATAAACGATCCGCAGATTGCTTTCAAGGAGGCAAAGGAATATTTCCAAAAGGAATATTACAGTCTGGCTTATCCAATCTTCAAAGAATTAGACGTAAAGCTTACACATCCTGACCGCACCGATAAGGCGCTGGAATATCTCGAAGTGAAGTATTATACGATTGTTTGCGGGCTTAAACAAGACGAGCCGATGTCATCTGACATGGCAAAATCCTATATTTCCGCGAACAACAATACAACGCGTGGCGAAATGATGGCTTATCATTTGGCAGAATATTTCTTCCGCCAGAAAGATTATGCCAATGCCGTGACTTATTACAACATGGCAAACATCGACGCATTGAGCAACCGTGAAATTGCCGATATGAAATTTCACAAGGCATATTCGTTGTTTAACCTGCAAAAATTTGATGAAGCAAAGCCATTGTTCGACGCGATCAGGCAAATGCCGAAGGACCCAAACTATTTAGACGCTAATTATTACTATAGTTTCATCCTTTTCAACGAAGGCAAATACAAAGAATCGCTGGATGGTTTCAAAAAAGTAGAAGACGCTCCGAATTACAAAAAAATAGTGCCTTACTACATTGCTACCATCTATTACAATACCGGCCAAAAGGACCAGGCACTCACATATGCAGAGGCAAAACTGAAGAAAGGCGATCAGTATTATGATGCAGAGTTTAAGCAGTTAATTGGTCATGCTTATTTTGAGAAAGGCGAATTTGCAAAAGCACTTCCTTACCTGGAGGCTTTTGTAAGCAAATCAAAACAGGTGAGCCGCCGCGATTTGTATGAGCTATCCTACTGTTATTACAATGCCGGCACTTACGCAAAAGCGATCGATGGCTTTAAGCAATTAGGCGGAAAAGAAGATTCGCTGGCACAAAATGCCATGTATTTGCTGGGCGATGCGTATTTGAAAACAAATCAAAAAGCAAATGCCCGCAACGCATTCCTGTTTTGCTCCAACAACAGCAGCAATGTAAAGCAGAAAGAAATTTCCCAATTCAACTACGGCAAACTATCATACGAATTAGGTTACCAGGATGTAGCGCAAAGCGAACTGGCGAGCTTTATTCAAAACTATCCAAACTCTGCTTACAACAACGAAGCAAGAGAATTGATGGTGGCGTTGATGGCTAATACCAACAACTTTAAAGATGCACTTACTTTGCTCGAAAGCATTAAAACTCCTTCCGAAACGGTGCAGCGTCTTTATCCACGTGTATTGTATGGCCGTGCAATGGAGTTTGTGAACGATGGTATGCTGATAGCGGCAAATGATTTGTTGGACAAAGCTTTGAGGGCGAAATTCAACGAATCTGTATTGCCTTTGGTAAACTTCTGGAAAGGTGAAATTTCCTTCAGACTGGACAAAACAGATGACGCCGTCCTTTATTATAACAATTATCTGAAAACGCCGGTAACGAGCGGCGATGTAAAACCGGTGAGCGCAAATTATAACCTCGGTTATTGTTATTTCAAAAAAGAAAATTACAAACAGGCACTTTCATACTTTGACCAGGTGGTAAAAACACCCCGCATTAGTAGCTCTCCTGTTGAGCAAGACGCGTTCATTCGCGAAGCCGATTGTTATTACATGGCCAGGGACTATAAAAAAGCTGTGGGCATGTACGACCAGGTCGTAGGTTTTTCCTGGCCGGCGAGTGATTATGCTACCTTCCAAAAAGCAATGGTGGCAGGTGTTAACAGCAGCAACGACAAGATTAAACTCTTGCAGAGCATAGAACGTGTTTACAAAAACTCTTCATTGGCGCCGGACGCAAACATGGAGATTGCAGGCACCTATATGGCTGACGAAAAATTCTCTGATGCCATTCCTTTCCTAAAAAAGGTTGTTTCCTCTAATACCGATAATGAGGCGTTGAAGCCAAAAGCGTTATTGAAACTCGGAATTGCATACTATAACATTGATAACAACACGGAAGCATTGAATCAATACAATGCGATCCTTAAACAATATCCAAATTCTCCGGAAGCAGATGAAGCGATTGACAACGCAAAATCTATTTATGTTGAAGAGGGCAAAACGGCTGATTACGTGGCTTTCGCTAAATCAATGGGTAGAACCATTTCTGTGAACCAGGAAGATTCTTTGGCATATGCAGAAGCCGAGGTACAATTCAGCAATGGCAACTTTAATGGGGCTTTGAACAAATTTGACAACTATCTCTCCCGCTTCCCGGATGGTCATTATGCCATTGAGGCCTATTACTATCGCAGTGAAATCTATAACAACAAGAAAGATTACGCTAATGCAGTGAAAGGTTACGAGGCAGTATCTGACAGGGTGCCAAATAAATTCGGTGAAAAATCACTGGTACAGGCCGCACGCATCAACTTCTTCGATGTGAAGAATTATGACAAAGCGGAACAGTATTTTTCTAAACTAAAAGATTTTGCTACAACGCAGGAAAACAAACTGGAAGCTATGCGTGGACTTTTGCGCAGCCAATACCAGTTGAAAAAATGGAGCGAAGCGGTTGCAAATGCAAAAGATCTGGTGGCCCAGAAATCAAGCAGCTCGGATGATAAAGTTTTGTCCAACATGGTACTTGCGAAATCTGCACAAGGCAACAATGATCTTGACCTGGCCATCTCCTACTACCGCAATGCGATTGCTCTTAACAAAGGTGAATACGCAGCTGAAGCACGTTACGAAATCGCTGGCATGCTGGTAAAACAAAACAAACTGAAGGAAGGCGAAAAAGCAGCATTTGAGGTGATCAACAAATCCGGCTCTTACGAGTTGTGGGTTACTAAATCATACATTTTGCTGGGCGATATTTATTACTCAGAGAAGGATTATTTCAACGCAAAAGCAACATATCAAAGTGTAATAGACAACTCGAGCAATCCTGATCTGAAAGAACAGGCGCAGCAGAAGCTGACAGCAGCTACGGATGAGGAGAAACAGAATAGTAAACTTAAAGGGTAATTGAGAGTTGAGAATGGAGAGTTGAGAGTTGTTAGTTAGCAGTTGTTAGACTTTCTGTTCATCGTTGATCAATTTTAGTGATCACCCTATTAATTATTAATTATTAATTATTAATTCGCATGAATTGTTCAAAATATATAATCGCTTCCGTGAGTTTGATTACGCTGAGTAAGGCAATACTGGCGCAGGACAACGGAAAGAAAAAAACTGTTGACATCACTTCTACCTTTAAACCGGTTTTGAGAGATGCGGCAAAGATCAATTTCACCGCGGTTCCTCCAGCTACGGATTCGACAAAACCCAGACTAACTTACAATATTCCTCAGCAGCCCGTAACGATGAACTATCAGTCCGGCGCGTTGAGTCCGGTGGCACTTCCGGTGCAAACCATCGAATGGCAAAACAGCAATTTTATTAAATTGGGGATAGGCAACGTGCACTTACCCTATGTGCAGGCAGGCTTTAGTTTTGGCGATGCAAAAACGTCTTCCCTTAACATATTTGCCAAAGGCTATAGTTCAAAAGGCAACCTGGAGAATCAGAAAAACAATTATGCAAATGTGGGGCTGAAAGGTTTTCTGAAAACGGGTAAAAACATGCAGTGGGATGGCAAACTTGCCTTTACCGGAGAAGATTATTATTTCTACGGATACAAACCCGACACTTTAAAATTCAATAAAACAGATGTGCGCCAGCGTTTCCAAACCTTTGAAGGATCTGTTGGATTGCAGAATATCAGTGCCACTGAATTTGGTGTAAACTACCATCCGACTTTGCGCATTGCTGCCTTTACGGGAAAAAACAGCATGAGTAATGCAAACGAAACGAATGCTGTGCTGGATGTTCCTATTCAAAAAAGAATCACCGATCAGTTTGCTGTTAACCTGGGTGTAACAGCTAATATCACATCTTATCACAAAGCAGACAAACTCACGATAAACAACAACCTTTATTATGTTTCACCGGCTGTTGTGTACAAAGGGGACAATTTATGGATACATGGCGGTGTGATTCCTTCATGGGACAGGAAAGATTTTCATCTTTTACCGGACCTTATGGCCGAACTAACTACCAACGATAAGAAATTTACCTTACAGGCCGGCTGGATAGGTAGCTATGACAAGGGCTCGTATCAACGTTTTGCAGCAATGAACCCGTGGATCATTCAACCGGATTCGTTGTTGAACACACGCAAACAGGAATTTTATGGCGGCCTCAAAGGCTTGTTGGGAAAGAACTTTACCTACAACGCGAAGGTTGGTGTGATTACTTATCATAACATGCCTTTGTTTGTAAACGATACGACAGATGGCAAGACTTTTGAAACAGTGTACGCTTCCTCTATGAATGCTTTTCATATCCACGGCGAAATTGGCTATGCAACAGGAGAAATCTTTAACGCTACAGCTTCCATCGATCTTAATCAATACAGCGGCATTAAGGGTCAACCTTCCGCCTATGGCCTGTTGCCAGTTGAATTCAATGCTGACATGAGATGGCAGGTTATGAAAGATCTTTACTGGACAGCGGGGATCTCTGCATGGGGACCACCTGATTATCGTACAAAAAGCATGGGCACCAAATCCGGCAAAGCGGCATTTGATATGAGCACCGGACTGGAGTTCAAGATCACCCGCCAATTGAATTTGTGGGTGCAAATGAATAACATTTTTAACAACAAATACGAACGCTGGAATCAATACAAAGTGTATGGATTTAATATTTTAGGAGGCATTGTGTTTAATTTTAACCAGAAATGATAAGTTTGCAGACGGCAAACAAATACCATGATTAATATTCTTAACAGTTACCTGGCGCAACAAAAAAGTATCAGCATTCCCGGACTCGGTTCTTTGTATGCAGATACAGTGCCCGTGGTGTCTGACTTTGTAAATCATAGATTATTACCTCCTCAGTATAAATACAGGTTCGATAAATATTTTGATGCGCCGGATAAGGAGTTTTTCCTTTATATCGCCAGCCAAAAAAACATTGCAGATTTTGAGGCTATCAAATGGTACAATGAGTTTGCGTACGACCTCAGAGCGAATATCCGCAACAACGGAAGCTGCGAATGGCCGGGCATTGGCACGTTTAGCATGGAATCTAATGGCGAAATAATATTCAAGCCATACACCAGCGATCATATGATGCTGCCAAATGTAAACGCAGAAAGGGTGATCCGTCAGGACGCCTCCCATGCCATCAGGGTTGGCGACCGTGAAGTGTCCAATCATGAAATGAATCAATTGCTGCATGGAAAACAGCGCAAAAAACGCAGATTTTTATGGCTTGCCTTTGCTATTCCGGTATTATTGATTGCCGGCGCCGCAACCTATGTTTTTTACATCAACAACTGGGATCCAAATAAAGTAGTTAGCTATTTGAATAACCTTGTTAGATAATTTGAAAATTTGAGGATTTGAAAATTTGAAAATGAGAGGAGCAGCATCGAAAACACTCGCATTTGATTTTCTTCCATAATCAGAAAATTTGAAAATACTCTTAAAAATCGATCTGAAAGCATTTTCAAATTTTCAAATTCACATATTTTCAAATTATTCATGTTCACTCACACTCCCATTCTCATCCATTGACAAAAATGGATTGAAAGCAAACTCCCAGTAGTTGTTCTCAATATCTGCAACATAGCCGGAATAGCCGCCCCAGAAGACCTTAGCAGGGCGTTTCACAATACGCACACCCTTTTGTTCCAGCTCTGCAAAAACATCATCTATTTCTTTTTCGGAAGCGAAATTAACGGCCATCGTTATGCGTTTAAAGCCACTGCCATCTTGCGGAACGCCTATATCTTCAGCCAACTCATTTGCAGGATAAAGGCCAAGTATAAAGCCGTTTAATTTAAAGAATACAATGCCATCGCTATCCTTCATGGGCTGCCAGCCAAACTTTTCAATGTAGAAACCTTTTACTTGCTCCAAGTCATTGACGCCTATGGTTAAAAAGCTCAGTCTTTGTTGCATAAGATAATTTGAGAATTTGAAGATTTGAAAATTTGAAAATTTGAAAATTTGAAAATGAGGGGTGCGGCAGCAAAATAAATTACGTTCATTATCCTCGTCCAATCAGAAAATTTGAAACTGTTCTTGAAAATCGACCTAAAAGCATTTTCAAATTCTCAAATCTTCAAATTTTCAAATTGTTTTTGTGCGAAGCACAAAAAAAGGTGAAGGCATTTACCCTTCACCCTTATCCTAGCGGGAAATATCACCCGCCTATTGAAGTAGCACTAAGGCTACAGTAAAAGAAATTTGATACAGAAAAGGTAAACAAATAAACGTTCATACAGAAAAAAATAGTGCTAAAATTCTAAATACTTGCAAGTACAGATATTTGTTATTAGCTTGGCCGTTTTCCTGCTTTTACGCCCCTTTTCCACGAAAAAATGCCATTACATTATATGCAATTTTTCTTTCTTCTCCATTAATTCTTCCACAGTTTCCCTGTACATTTCATCAGGTACGCAGCAGTCAACCGGACAAACGGCGGCACATTGCGGTTCTTCGTGAAAACCCTGGCATTCTGTACATTTATTCGGAACGATATAATATGTATCAACACTAACCGGAGCATTGCGTTGATCTGCATCGACAGATGTTCCATCCATCAATTTATACGCGCCTTTCACTGTTGTACCGTCTGCCATTGCCCATTCCACACCACCTTCATAGATCGCGTTATTCGGACATTCAGGTTCACAAGCGCCACAATTGATACATTCATCTGTTATTTTAATTGCCATATTCGTAATTTTTTAAGGTACTGTTTTACTATAACTTTGCGCACAAATTTATGAATGTAATATGAACTTACAACAACGAATTAATTTGTTGGTTCGTTTAGGCGAATATATCAAGAGCGAAAACGAGAACTGGCAGGAGGCACAACGCAAGGCAACCCGCGAAAATGGCTGGTTTACGGCAGAATTCATGGAAATGGCGACCAAAAATATCGTCGATAATTTTTTGCAAAAAGAAAAGCTTGAAGCATTCGCTTCCGCTTATCAATTGCCGGAATTAAATGCCAATCCTAAAAAAGTGGGCATTGTAATGGCGGGAAATATTCCCCTGGTTGGGTTCCATGATTTTCTTTGCGTGTTTCTTACCGGTCACATAGCCGTTATTAAAACATCTTCGAAGGATAATGTGTTGATAAAACATCTTGCGGAACAGTTATACAGCTGGGTTGAAGAATGCAGAGAGGTTATTGTTTTCGCGGAACTTCTAAAAAATTGCGATGCATATATTGCAACGGGCAGCAATAATTCTGCAAGATATTTTGACTATTATTTTTCTAAATACCCAAGCATTATCCGTCGCAACAGGACGTCTGTAGCCATTCTCACCGGCAATGAAAGTGCGGAAGACCTGGAGAAACTGAGCGACGACATTCACCTGTATTTTGGCCTGGGTTGCCGTAACGTAACACAAATACTGGTTCCAGAAAATTACGACTTCGTGCCTTTGATAAATGCGATGAAAAAGTATGGTCATTTTGCAGATCACAACAAGTATAGAAATAATTATGACTACCAGTTGTCGTTGCAAATATTGAACAACAAATTCTACATGAGCGACGGAAGTACGCTGTTAGTTGAAAATGCTTCCCCGTTCTCTCCGATCAGTCAAGTGAACTATAGTTTTTATAAGAACAAAGAAGAAATCAAGTCTTTCCAAAATGATGAGAACATTCAATGTCTCGTAGGCGAAGGCTTCACGCCGTTTGGTGTTGCACAGCAACCTTCGCTGACAGACTTTGCCGATGGCGTGGACACGATGGCGTTTCTGAAATCACTTAGTTAGCGAGGTGTTTTGAGTAATGAGTTAAATCAGTACCGGCCGCGTTTCATACGAATTAGCCTGAATATCTGGTAGGGGTCGCTGTAGACAGGATATCCGGATGAAGTATATCTGGGAACAGGATTGGGGATCAAGCTATAGACAGTGGCACCGATGGAAATGACAAAGATGCTTCCAAACACGATACGAAAAAAACCTTCTTGTTGCAGATTCGAAATTAGTAACCAGGTTACTGTAGTCGCAAGGATAGATGCAATTGGACCACCGGCAACGACCCAAATGCGTTGGTCAATGGATAAATAATTGTCGGAATAAACACAGCAGCCTTTATACCACAGTAAGGGATTGTATTTACAATAAAAATCCAGCCGGCCTATAGTTAAGTGAAAGGAATTGTATGGGTTTCCAAAGGATCCGATGTAGATGGTTACTTCGTCACTTGTCATGAGGAGAGCCGGTATGGCATGTCCTAATTCATGCAAGGTAACAGTCACAAAAAAAGCCAATCCTACTAAGAAAGCGAGTGCTATTAAAGACAGGAATCCAAACATGGGCGGATTATTTTTGAGTAAAGTAAAAAGAAATTCCAATTTTAAATAATTGGAGCACGACCTTTTTATTTCGTACAAGGCGGTATTCAGTTCCCTCCACTCATCGCTCGCAATTCATAACTGCCTCCCGAATCCTACTTGATCGAATAATTGATAATTACTTGTGTAAAGCCCGCTACGTCCGAATAAACGCTTGGTGTACAATCAATCCTTATGAGACCCACTTTTAATGCCACGTAGTAGTCGTAAGTCGCCATTTTGTATTCACCAACGCCGGGAATATCGTAATACAGCGCAACCTGGCTATGCATCACGTGAGGAAATTGAAGAGAATTAACGTTCATTGCTATGTCCTTTGCAACGATAACACCTTTGACCTTTACGGTGTAAAGATCACTTTCCCCGGCAACAGCCTCCCATGTATCATCATCGTAATATTTGTCGTTGAGATATAAAATACTCAATGGAAAAGAAGTAGACGATCCGTTAACCGAGTTTTGACGCAGGAAATAATTGTTGCTGTTTACAGCAATATAATTATTGGAAAGTCCGGCAGAATTGGCATAGTTCACAAAGATCCTGTAGGTGAGCGTATCGTAAGATGCAGTGTCTTTAGTCGCTTTCCATGTATACAGGTCCTTGTTTCCTTTTGTATCTACATAATTGTACACCCAGTAACTCCCTTCAGTAGCCGGTTGGTAGTCACCCGTGCCATACACAGGCGCCGTAGGGTCCGGCGGAATATCTCCGTGTATTTCTTTTTTGCAGGCGGTTAATAAAAAAGCAAAGATTGAAATGATCAATATGCTTCTGTATGCGTATAATTTCATGCTCAATCTTTGCTTATTATAATGTTTTATTTTATCGAATATTCCATCAATTCGCTGACCGCCAAACCGGTTTGATTTCCGAATCCGTCAAAAATCTGGGTGTCAACTTTCAAAATACCTATATTATTGGCAATATAAAAGTCATATATGGCCAGTGTGAGTTCTCCAAAACCAGGAACAATGTAACTCAACCCAACTCTGCTATGAGTAACGTTCGTATAATTTTTTCCTTGTACTTGTTTTGTAATATTTTTTTCAATGATCTCACCCGGCATGTTAGCAGTATATCCACCACCAACTCCTGCTGAACGTGTCCATTTATAGCCAACAGACGCCGTATCATTGAGATAAATAAAATTCAAATCAATTACAGCTCCGGTGGTCGGACTCGCAGCTTTCACTTTGG
Organism: Pinibacter aurantiacus; assembly: GCF_019130065.1. GTDB lineage: Bacteria > Bacteroidota > Bacteroidia > Chitinophagales > Chitinophagaceae > Pinibacter > Pinibacter aurantiacus. The sequence goes on from NZ_JAHSPG010000001.1 coordinate 58,361, forward strand.
TGTAAAGATTATGGTCCTTGTAACCAAATAGCACTGTTTGTCCAGACTCCTGTTCCTTCCATGTCACAAAATCAATTCCGTCAACGGTACTTTTCTGTCCTGTTGATACTTGTGTTGAGATTCTATCCGGAGCAGCGGCAGAACCCTGACTCATTATTTTCACCTTCAAATAAGTATCTTTTTTGGAAGGCTGAAAGTTAACTGTTCCAGTTGGGTCGCTTCCGGGATTTACCGGTTCTATAGACTCTTCTTTTGTACAAGACGTTGCAATTAGGGTTATGCCTGTCAGTAAAATTAACAGCCTTTTCATGCTTGCAGAGGGTTTTATATGTGGTTAATAGATTTCTAAGGGTTTGTTACAAAGCTAGTTATATAAAACAAAAGGCTTCGATCGGCCCGCCAATGCGTAGCTTTTCAAAGCCTTTTTTATTTAGAATAATTCCGGCATTCCGTTGTCTTCTTTGGCTCTCGGCTCCCACTCCATTTCGGTACTTTTTGAGTAGTCAGCCAGTTTATTACCTACCGCCTTCCATCCCATCACTTCTACGAAGTCGGCGATCTTTATTTTCTGGGTTTTGGTCTGAGCGCCTTTTCCCGTGTAGATCAATACAACAGGTTTATTTTCTGTGGTGATCAGTTCCAGCTGGTTTGCCTCACCTTCTTTGATAAACAGGAACTTACTTTTTAACGTAGTGGTTTCAATTTTGAAACGTTTTACATTGTACTGCTCTTTATCACCATCGTAATAAATGGCCGTTAATATTTTGTCTTGATTGAATTTCTCTATCAATAACACTTTGTCAACGTCAAATCGTTGCGTAAGTTCCTGATCAGTTATTTCGTAGGTGCCGTCAGCAAACACAACAAGGATCTTATCTTCTGCGTCGAAGCCGCCGATATAAATACCTTTTTCTTCCGCACTCAACCTGCCAAACTGATCATCGTACCAAAGCTTGCGGGTAGCCAGCGTTGAACGACCTGCTTCTTTAAACTTCACAGATTTGATCGGATACTTTGTTACCTGGTTACCCATTGTACCACGTGCCTTGATGTCCAGTTCTTCGAAGTAAAATTCAAGCTCTTTATTTCTTGCAGTACAGTTAGGGCTCAACGTGATTTTTACAATCTCCGCTTCACCATTTGCATTGGCAGTAAAATATTGAACTTTGCTTTTCTCTGCGCCTTTTGTAAGGTCGTATTCTTTATCACGGGTAATGCCGGTTACGTTGAAGCGCTTCGCAAAACTGATTCCCGACTTCCCATCCACATAGATCATGTTGTAAGTGGTGCGCTCATCGTTCTTTTGAAAAACAGCTGCGTAAATGATGTCCTTGCCGATAAACGTTTTATCCGCTACCCGAACGATCTTCATTTTGCCCGCCTTTGTAAAAACAATGATATCGTCAAGGTCAGAACAATCTGCGATCAATTCATCTTTCTTCAAGCTTGTACCAATGAAACCATCTGCACGGTTCATGTATATTTTAGCATTTGCAATGGCAACCTTGTTTGCCTGAATTGCTTCAAAAGGTTTGATTTCGGTTTTTCTTTCTCTGCCTTTTCCGAATTTCTTCAACAGATTTTCATAGTATGCCACAGCGAAATCCACAAGGTTTGCGAGGTCATGCTTCACTTGTTTAATCTCAGCATTTAAAGCTTTGATCTGTTCGTTCAATTCATCAATATCCAGTTTGTAAATACGGCGAACAGGTTTTTCCGTCAACTTTACAATGTCTTCTCTTGTAATGTCGCGACGTAATTGTTTTTTGAATGGCTCAAAAGCTTTATCAATTGCCTGCAGCACTTTCTCCCATGTCTCGTGTCTTTTCTCCAGCTCTTTGTATATTTTTTCTTCAAAGAATATTTTCTCCAAAGATGTATAGTGCCATTTTTCCTGCAGCTCATTCAGTTTGATCTCCAGTTCACGGCGCAACAACTCTTTTGTGTTATCTGCCGAAGCCCTTAAAAGTTCTGAAGCAGTAAGGAACATTGGCTTTTTATCAACGATCACACACGCATTTGGGGAAATGCTTACCTCGCAATCGGTGAAAGCGTACAATGCATCTATCGTGATGTCCGGAGAAATACCGGGTGCCAGATCTATCTTCAGTTCAACATCCGCTGCAGTAAGATCTTCAACTTTCTTGATCTTGATCTTTCCCTGGTCGTTTGCCTTAATGATCGAGTCCTTCAGCTGTGTAGTGGTTACGCCGTAAGGCACATCGCGGATCACTAAAGTTTTTTTGTCAAACTCTTCTATAGTTACACGAACTCTTACTTTACCTCCGCGTTTTCCATCGTTATAGTTGGATGCATCCATTGAGCCGCCGGTCTGGAAGTCGGGATAGAGTTCAAATTTCTTGCCTTTTAAATATTTTATAGAAGCATCGATCAGCTCACAGAAGTTGTGCGGAAGAATTTTTGTTGCCAAACCAACGGCGATGCCTTCTGCACCTTGTGCCAGCAATAAAGGAAACTTCATTGGCAATGTCACCGGTTCGTTTTTACGACCGTCATAACTTAGTTGCCAATCCGTTGTTTTATTATTGAAAGCCACTTCCAGTGCAAACTTGCTAAGACGAGCCTCAATGTAACGTGCCGCAGCTGCATCATCACCCGTTCTTATATCGCCCCAGTTACCCTGCGTTTCAATCAGGAGGTCCTTTTGACCCATATTTACCAACGCATCACCAATACTGGCATCACCGTGAGGGTGATATTGCATACTCTGCCCAATGATGTTTGCCACCTTGTTGAAACGGCCATCATCCATTTCTTTCATGGCATGTAAAATACGGCGCTGCACGGGTTTCAGGCCATCTTCAACAGCCGGTACCGCACGCTCCAAAATTACATACGACGCATAATCGAGGAACCAGGTTTTATACTGTCCCTGCACACCATGCTCGTTGTCTAAAAATTCCGCTGATTTATTCTTTGTGCTCATAAATTCTCTATGCTACTAACGTGTCGCCCCTCTGGGGCTTGAAATAAATTTAAATCTTCCGCTACGAATCTTGTCTGCCTAACGGAGCTTCTCTGACACCTTTCTAATCATCATATCAAAAAGGTCTTTTCTCTAAACATCTCTCACCTTCAGAATTCAGCCCCAGAGGGGCTAAATGTTCGTAGCATCTACGTTGGCGTCTATATCCCTTTGCCAGCCCCGTAGGGGCGATACGTCAAATTAACATGTCGCTCCTACGGAGCTGGTATTTTAGATGCCACATCTTCGTTTTGCTACGAACGTAATGCTCCTAGCGGAGCATCTTTACATGCAAAACTTCTCATTATATAAAGAGCTCTCCTATCTATTTCACTCATAAAATTCAAACAAATATTTCTCGTCATACTCAATTTCAAATTTGTCCAAAAATTCAAAATACTCTTCACGAAATGTTCGCTTTTTATGATGCTCCTTTTGATTCAAAATATAATTAACAACCTGCGACGTTTGTGATTTGGAATACGAAAACGCTCCAAATCCTTCCTGCCAACTAAACCCTCCACTTACAAGCCTTGCTGTTTCAAATATCTTGTTGTATTTACCTTAATATCTCCTACCAAAGTAGATAATGATACGTCTGGTTGGATACTAATCAACATGTGCACATGATCTGGCATACAAAACAGCAAACAATTTCTGTTTCTTGTTTTTAACAATGCCGGTCATATATTTCTGCACCTCTTCTCTAAAATCCTCTTGTATAAAACATTTTCTTCCCCTTACTGCAAATACTATTTGAATATAGATCTGCGTATATGTGTTTGCCATGGATGAACATTTACGCTGCTTTTTTCCTTCCGATCACGCCTAAATGCGTGAACAGAAAGCCGGTAAAGTATTGGGTCCATAGCCAAAGAACTAATTACTGATAAGCCACTTGATAAATCCGGTCATTTTTTTTCTATTCTATACAAAGAAAAATAACCTGATTTAGTAAAAGTAACAGCTTTCAAATCATTTGAATTAATATTTTTTTCGAAATCGCCTGCAGGTATTCTTTTTTCATTTAGCAAAAAATACACTGGACCATCCACATTATATAAAAGTTGTTTGCTCAAAGTTTTTGTATATAAAAACCGCACCTGCAGCGTATCATATTGCATAAAATACTTACTCAAATCCCTGTCTATCTGATCATCGGTATACACGATTGCATTTGTAATCCTTGCAGGAAACGTTTTTTTTATCAACGCTCTGTGATCAAAATACATCACATTATTATGACGATAAATGTCTATCAAAGGCCGGATCGAAAGCAGGCAAAAAAAACAAATGGTAAAAACCAAAAATGCCTTTTTGTCGACAATCATCTTAGCCACAAAACACCAGCCAAGCAAAAACACACCAATCAAGCCATAAAAATATTTCATATCCCCCGCTTTAATTATTACCAGCAACAATGCAGATAAAATAAAAAAGACAGGCAACCCAATAAATTTAAATGGCTGTTGATAAAACTTCTCGAGTAAAAAACTTCCGGCTAATATTGAAAAAGGCAGCAAGAACAAAAAATGCCGTGGGTCATAACATAACGGAACATATCCATTGTATGAAACTGTCATAAAATTTGCACATAGTAGCAACACAAAAAACGTGCTTAGTATGTGCATTTCTCTTTCCTGCAGTTGCAGTTTTTTCCTGTAAACCAACGCCGTTATTCCAAAGATCAGACATATACCATCACCCGATTGCCAGAAAGCATTCCATAATAAATAGGTTACTCGTTTTATCGTTTCTTTTGCGGGCAGTAGATCATACCGGCAAATGTTAACGTAGTTGTTTTGCATTAATACGTCTAAACGATAAAACCAGCTACCCGTGGCAATTTTAAAGTACAGCAGATAACTGAATGCTAATACAAACATCGTAACAATGGCCGTTAACCAAAATCTCCGTTGTCTTACATTTCGCAGATCCTGAACTATCCACCACAAAAAAAGAGGCAATATTAAAACGATGCTTTCTTTCGTGATGACGGCAACAAAATTTATGGCGCCAAATAGCACCGGCAGCCACAGCGAATAATCTTTGTCAAATTTGTAACGATCATAAAAATAATAAGCCGCCATTACACATAAGCATATTCCAGGATCAGGCAGGAGCCTGTAGGAATAAAACAAGAGTGTGTAATTCAAAAAAAACAGCATCAGCGCAAGTATGAAATATTTGAATGATCGTCTTTTTGACAAAAGCACCACTATCCAACCTGTAACCATCAATGATATAAAGCTATATGCCGTAGTTGAAAAGTCATTTATTCCAAAGAACTTGTAGAAAATGCCGGTGATCAAAATACACGCCCATCGCAAGCCATACTGGCTATCGCTGGTAAACGAAAACTTGTTTTGCGACAGTGATGCGGCATATTCTACGTAATTAATATCATCATTGTTATAAAAACCAAGAAACGAAAATTGGTGGTGAATGAACCACAAACAACAGGCTGCTAAAAAAATAATTAATCGCAACCTGCTACTATCGCGTTTCGCAATTTGGTGCACTAAAGTGCTAAATTTTGAAGTCATGTCAAATGATCTTACAAAGCCCATTCTAATTTCATCTTATTGTTTCATTTCCGTTGAACAATCAGCTGAATGATTAATTAAAAATATCCACTCTATTATTATACGCTTTGTTCGTCAGTCATCACCTGCGCCGCTTTCGCCTTCACTTCAAAATCCTTCATGTTTTTTATTTCACCCTGCACATCGTATTCTCCGGCTGCCAGCATTTGTTTCAGGCGCCACAATATGTACGCATCGCCTGTAGTTTGTTTTGCTTTTGCCAAAAATTGGTTGATGATTTTGCTGGCTTTTTGCCAATCACCAGTGATGAATTTTTTCAGCTCTTCATCATAAAAATCATAATCCGCCTGCGACAATTTCTTTCCCCCTTCCAGCAAACGAACCCCTTTATTTTCGCCGCATAGTTTCGCCCACTCATCAGGGTCGACTTCAAATTCACTGAGGGTAATAGGTCTGGCCAACTTTTTCGCCTTCAAAAATTCCTTTGGCGGAATGGTCGAAAGCCACGTTGGATAGAATATTTGTCCCTTCTCATTAATGAAAGGCAAGTTATTCAAATACAGAATGAACACGCGTCCCTGGAACTCCTGCATGTATTTCAACAGCCAGTAATAACCGGATACATCGTGTTTATTTTGCGCTGCCCATATCCAGATAATTTCATTTTCGTTTCTGCGCATCGTACCCACCAATTCCGCGATTGTTTTGTAATCGTCCACTTCATCGGTATCTGCCTTGCCATCATAGTCACCACCTGCCAGCACTTCGCGCCACCAGTTTTTGCGCGCTTCTTTCCCTTCGCCGACATAGATGTTTTCCAGCGGTCCTACCGCGTAATCATCTTTTATCTGTATAACCTCGCCCTGAAGATTTTCGTCAAGCGCGATGGCTTGTTTTAAAACAGCGATGTCTGGTTCGTTAAATACTATGTGAAGCATTGAATTAATAATTAATAATTAATAATTAAAAGCGCAAGATCACCGCTATTAATTAGTATCGTTTTTGTTTATGATTGCCGTTAATATTTTTAATAATTCTTCGCAATCTTTTATTAATGAGTTACCAATTCTTTCCTCTACAATATCTGTTGCCAATAATAGTTTTAACCAATATCGGGTTTCTCTGGCTTCCCTATACGCGATTTTGAGTTTATGAACAAAGTCCTTTCTTGACGATCCGCCAATTGCTTCTTCGGTATTGGCACCTATTGAAGTACCACTTCTTAACAATTGCCCAATTAATTCTTTATCAGTCTTTTTTGTCTTTAAATATTGAAAGAGCTTTATAATTCTTATCGAAAAACTGAATGTTTTATCAAGAATAACATTGTCTTGCTTCATCGTTATGACAGCAAGTATTCTAAGGTCATAGCGAATAATAATTCATGTTTAATAGCTGAACTTCCTTGAATGCTTTAATTCGTTTCAATATCAATCATCTGAGTAATCAAAAATATACAGACTGACGCCTATTAATTTTTAATTATTAATTATTAATTGGCACTAGGTGCTGCCTCCTCTACAAGGTCAAGCTCCACCCTAAGATTATCAATAATGAACTCCTGACGTTCCTGTGTGTTTTTTCCCATGAAATATTCAAGCAATTGCTGAATATGCGTTTCAGGCATGATCATCACCGGTTGTTTGCGCATGTCGTTGCCGATAAAGCGCTTGAACTCGTCAGGGCTGATCTCTCCTAAACCTTTGAATCGCGTTATCTCCGGTTTGCTGCCAAGCTTTTTAACAGCTGCCTGTTTTTCTGTTTCGTCGTAACAGTATATAGTTTCCTGTTTGTTACGAACACGGAACAACGGCGTTTCCAAAATATAAACGTGACCGTTCTTTACAATGTCAGGGAAAAACTGCAGGAAAAATGTCATCAACAGCAAACGGATGTGCATACCATCTACGTCGGCATCGGTTGCTATTACGATATTGTTGTAGCGAAGATCATCGTAGCTCTCTTCAATGTTCAACGCGTGCTGCAGCAGGTTGAACTCCTCGTTTTCGTACACTACTTTTTTAGTAAGACCAAAACTATTCAAAGGTTTACCACGCAAACTAAACACAGCTTGCGTTTCCACGTTACGGGATTTGGTAATGGAACCGCTGGCACTATCACCCTCTGTAATAAAGATGGTGCTTTCTTTCTGCTTCTCTAAAATGGTTTCTTTATCTTTTCCTGTTGCCTCGTCGTTGTAGTGATAACGGCAATCTCTCAGTTTGCGGTTATGCAGATTCGCTTTCTTCGCTCTTTCGTTCGCCAGTTTTTTAATACCTGCCAGCTCCTTTCTCTCGCGCTCACTTTGCTCAATTCTTTTCTTTAAAGCCTCGGCAGTTGTTGGATTGCGGTGAAGGAAGTTGTCCAACTCTTTTGAAAGAAACTCGGTTACGAAGTTCTTCATGGTTGGGCCGTTCTCATAAACGTTTAACGAACCAAGTTTTGTTTTGGTTTGCGATTCGAAAACCGGTTCCTGTACACGTACGGAAACCGCTGCGCAAATGCTGCTTCGGATATCAGCGGCATCGTAATCTTTCTTATAAAAATCGCGGATGGTTTTTACAAACGCCTCTCTGAATGCCGCGAGGTGCGTTCCGCCTTGTGTAGTATACTGACCGTTTACGAAGGAGTAATATTCTTCCCCGTATTGGTTTTCATGGGTAACTGCTACTTCGATGTCTTCGCCTTTCAGGTGAATGATCGGGTAGCGGATTTCGTCTTCATTAGTTTTGCGTTGCAGCAAATCTAGAAGGCCATTTTTAGAAACATATTTCTTGCCGTTGAAGTTGATGATCAATCCGGCATTCAAATAGCAATAGTTCCAAAATTGGTTATCGAGGTATTCGTGTACAAAATGGAAATTCTTGAACACGTTACTATCAGCAATAAACGAAACCAGGGTTCCGTTTGGCTCAGTAGTTTTAGCTTCTTTATGCTCTTTGGTCAAAACACCTTTTTCAAACTCGGCAGTTTTCTCTTTGCCATCGCGGAAAGCAGTTACTTTAAACCAGGTACTCAACGCGTTCACGGCCTTCGTACCCACACCGTTCAAACCCACACTTTTCTGGAAGGCCTTGCTATCGTATTTCGCGCCTGTGTTTATTTTACTTACCACGTCCACCACTTTTCCTAAAGGAATACCGCGACCGTAGTCGCGAATGGTAACAGTTTTATCGTCTATTGAAACCTCCACGTTTTTACCATAGCCCATCGTATGCTCATCGATACAGTTGTCCATCACCTCTTTCAGCAACACATAGATACCATCATCCGGACTGCTTCCATCTCCTAATTTACCAATGTACATCCCCGGACGAAGGCGGATATGTTCACGCCAGTCGAGGCTTCGTATCGAGTCTTCCGTATACTCAAAATTCTCTTTCTTTTCTTCTGCCATAGTTTATGTGTTAAAACGGTACTTTTTCCAAACGGTGCGAATTTAACGGATTGATTATAAAAGCAAAAACCCTTTCCCAAAATTTTTAGTTTTCAGAGAGGATTTTTTATTGTGAAAGTGGGGATATTTATTTTGTAAGATGTTGAAAATCTAGTTGTTAGTTGTTGGTTTTTAGTTGTTAGACGTTGTGTGCAACTTTCTTTTTTCAGAATGTAAAAAACACCCAAGCTTTCACCCTTGTACAGACAAGGCATTGCCTTGTCTGTACCCTAATACGGATCCACATCCGGTGTTATCATCACACTTTTAAACCGACTATCATTATGCAAAATGGCTGTTTGCGCCTGGATCATGTGCTTGCAGGCATTAATCAGCTGCGTGTCTTTTGGCAACTTCAGCATCATTTCCATAAGGTATAAATTCCTGATTTTGTTGATGATAGGTTGTGCCGGACCAATTATATATTGTCCATAAAGCGAATGCATGCCCTGGGCAAACGTGCGTGCCGCGTGCGCCACCACATCCGGGTTTTTATGCTTGAAAGTTACCTGGAGCAAACGAGTAAACGGCGGGTATTGAAATTGCTTGCGGCTGTCAATCTCCGATTTGTAAAAACTCTTGTAGTCGTGTTGCTGCACGAAAAACAGCACCGGTTGGTTGACGTTACGCACCTGGACCAATACTTTTCCCTGTTCACTTTTGCGCCCGGCCCGGCCACTCACCTGCTCCATCAGCTGGAAACCACGCTCGCTCACACGAAAATCGGCGAATCCGAGAATAGCATCACCGTCCAGTATCCCGACAAGCTGCACATGTTCGAAGTCGAGTCCCTTCACAACCATCTGCGTTCCCACGAGAATGTCTATGCGCTGTTGCTCGAAAAGCTGGATCAGCGCATCGTGGCCATGTTTTCCTTTTACCGCGTCCATGTCCATCCGAGAGACCTTAGCATCGGGAAAAAATTCCTGCAGCTCTTCTTCTACCCTTTCCGTTCCAAAATTCTGTTGTGCAAAATGGTGATTTCCACAAGCTTCGCAGGTATGAACGGGAGGATAATTTGTGCCGCAATAATGGCAAACAAGCTTATTGCTTAGCTTGTGAAACGTTAGCGAAACGTCACAATTGTGACAATGCGGTATCCAGCCACAGGTTTGACAAACCTGGTAAGGCGAATAACCGCGGCGGTTCTGGAACAAAATGACTTGCTTCTTCTTTTGAAGGCTTTCGGTAATGGCTTCCTGCAACGGAACAGACAGTATTACTTTTCCCTTTTCTTTTGTAAACAGTTTTTTGGTGTCTACGATTTCTATTTTCGGCATGTCAACATCACCAAAACGAGTCAGTAATTCGACCATCGCATATTTACCGATTGAGGCATTGTAGTAGCTTTCCAGTGATGGCGTGGCACTTCCCAAAACTACATTTGCACCAAACAAGGAAGCGAAATAGATCGCGGCATCGCGTGCGTGGTAGCGTGGGGCGGGATCCTGTTGCTTGTATGACGAATCGTGTTCTTCATCACAAATGACAAGGCCGAGTTCACGGAAAGGCAGGAACAGCGCCGATCTTGCGCCTAATATTATTTTCGCTTCCCCGGTTTTTACCTTGTTCCAAATCTCGATGCGTTCGTTTGAATTGAACTTGGAGTGATAAATAAAAATATGTCCTCCGAAATATTTCTGTAAGCGGCGTATAACCTGGGCAGTGAGGGCTATTTCCGGCAGCATGTACAGCACCTGTTTTCCCTTTGCCAGCAATTCTTCAATCAGCTTCACATAGATCTGCGTTTTGCCACTGGACGTTACACCGTGCAGTAAGGCAACTTGTTTTTGCTGTTGAGATGCTTTCACTTCGTCGAGCGCTTTTTGTTGCGCCTCCGACAATGTAAAATCTATATTGATACTTTTAGGCAGATTTTTTATTCTATCAACTGAACGTTTTTCAATGATCAAAATGCCTTTGTCAGCAAGACCTTTCAACTGCGCTGCAGTGGCATTTGATTTTTTTAAAAGATCCGTCTGTTTTACTTCACCGGTCGTTTTCATGAAATGGAGAAACGCCAGCAACAACTCCATTTGCTTTTCTGCTTTCTGCAGTTTTTTATCGTTGGATAGCAGATTGGACAATGCTTCCTCCGTTGCAAACTCGGGATGAAGTGTAACGAAGTTTTCTTTTTTCTCCGTGTATTTGTTTTTCAAATCTTCCCAAACAAAACAAACGCCTTTCTCGATTAATTTTTTGATAACGGGATAAACATGTGAGACTTCCAATATCTGCTGCACTTCCACCAATCGGAGTTCTTTTTTCAATAACAAAGCCTCCGCTACCAGGAACTCCTCATCGTCCAAATGTGCGAAATCATCTCCAGCTTCATCGTTGTACATCAAAACCGTTTCGCTGCTGAGCTTAAAATGCGTGGGCAATGCAGCCTGCATTACTTCACCTTCGCTGCACATGTAGTAATCAGAGAGCCATTCCCAAAGTTTCAACTGGTTCGCAAAAACAATGGGCTCATCATCCAGTACATTTAAAATAGGTTGTGGGTTGAATGCCTTTGGCTTTTCTGTGTGTACGAGTTTTACAATACCAGCGTATTTCTTATTCTTCAATACCACCTCTACGCGGCAACCGGGCTGCACCTTTTCCAGCAAATTTGCCGGAACGGCCCACGTGTAGTTTTTTGGCAAAGCCAATGGTAACAATACCTCCGCGAAATGGGTGGTAGTTTCTGCAAAAAGATGTTCTGTGTAAGTAGCTCCGCTCAAATTATCTGACTTAGAAGTATAGAAAAAATATTCTTGCAATCTACGTTATTGACTGCTATGACTTTTAAATATTTGCTTTGAAAGTGGAAACAGAAGTAAAACATAAACTAAAAAGGACAAACTCAAAACGACTACAAACTCATCCTTTATATCAATCCATTTAAATAAAATATCGTTTGCATCCTTCCCTATCAGAAAAAGCAATTCTTTGATTAACCACAGTGCAGTTAACAACAGTGAGGAAAAAAAAGCATAGACCAAGACACTTCGCTTTCTGTTTTTCAAAACATCATTATTAAAGAATTGAATGGTGAAAAACACAAAGGGCATTGCGACTATAAGGCCTTCCAAGATGATTCGATTACTTGTAAAACCTACAAAAAGCAAGCTGGAAATCGAAGAAAAAGACCTGTCATACCCGTAAAAAGTAGATTCTGGCCTTGGAAAGAAAAATAACAAACATAGAATGATGCCTTTGGCTATTGTCAGGATTAAAAAAGCAGAAATACATAATGCAAGGATTACTTTTAATTTGTTCGCCATACTTAGGGTTAAATATTCTTGAAAATAATAAAAGTGGACCGAATGATCCACTTTTATCAGTGTTGACAATTATCAGCCACTACTAACAACCATCAACTAACAACTCAATTCTATTTCTTCAACGGCACACTCACGCCAAGATTCACGATCATTTCGTAACAACCGAAAGCTTGTCTGGCAGTACCGTCTTTTATTCTCAGACCCCAGTAATTTGCGTATACGAGTTTGTTGCAATATTCAAGGTAGACATATTTGGCAAAGGTCATTCTCAATGCAGCCTCAACGCCTACGTCCATACCACCTACCTGGAAGTGAGGATCATTTGCCTTACCGAAAATAGTGTTCTCTACGTGAGGAATTACCATGCCCACACCACCTTTTAGCAATAAGGACGCATCGAACCAATCTGTTTTAAAACTTGTCAAATGCTTGCGGTGAACGAGGTTGAACAACAGGAAGTTGGCCCCGTTATTCAGGAAATATGTCAAAGGTTGGTCAGCTGTTCCGTATGGCTTGTTATTGTCGTAGAAAGCATCTACTTGCTTGCCGTCCATAGTACCTCTTACATGCAGCATTTGTTCTGACGCAACAATGTATTTCGTATGATCGAAGTTGATTTCCACACCCCAGTTGTCCTTAAAGAAATACCCGACGCGGTAACTGTATTGAGGAATACTGATGGCTTTGTTTGCAATGCCTTCATCCCAGCCTGGATGGTCAGCGGCATACACGTTTATGAATTTGTAGTCATTTCCCAGAGAAGGCTGGTTAATGTGAATGTTACTCGGAGTGTACCATTCTTTATTGTAACCCCATGAAATGTAAAACTCTCCCTTTTTGCCTACTTGTTCTGCTGTTGTTCTTTTCTTTTTCTGTGCAAAAGCTGAACCTAAAACGAGCGTCAATCCACTCAATAGCATCAAATACTTAAATCCTTTATTTTTCATTTCCGCGATTTTAAAAAACGAGTCCGCAAATATAGAGGGTTGCGGGCTGTTGCATGACTGACATAAATCAGTCGCCTTTACGTCCACATTTTGTAAAGGAGGCCAAAGGTAGGGAAAAACGCGAATGGTCAATCGTGAAACGTGAATGAGTCGTTGAGTACTTGGTATTGCTGAAAAGGCATATTCGTTCAGCGACCTCCCATTCACGATTGACGATTGACCGTTCACGATTACACCAACGGCTCCTGCTGGCTCAGGCAGTGAAAGCTGCCCAATCCCCAAATAATTTCCGTGGAGTCGATGCCCACCACTTTTCTGTCGGAAAAGCAGCTTTGAATGATTTGAAGCGCCTTGTCATCTTTGTCGCAACGGAAAGTTGGAACAATTACGGCATGGTTTGCTATATAAAAATTGGCATAAGAAGCCGGAAGTCGCTGATCTTCATATTCCACCGGATCAGGCATTGGCAGTTCTACAATGTTCAGTTGTTTGCCGTTGAGCAGCCTCATTTGAGACAGCTGCTGCAGATTGTGCTGCAGAATGCCGTAGTTTTCATCATTCTTATTTTCTTCGATAACGGTAAGAACGGTGTCTTCATTTACGAAGCGCACTGTGTCGTCGATGTGACCATCCGTATCATCGCCAATAATTCCTTCTTCTACCCACAATATCTGTTCTACGCCGTAGTAATTGCGCAGATAGGTTTCAATTTCTTCCTGGTTCAGTTGTGGATTTCTGTTAGGGTTCAGCAGGCAGGCCGTTGAAGTCAGCAATGTGCCTTTTCCATTAAACTCTACCGAACCGCCTTCCATGATGATGCCGGGATTGAATACCGGAATGTTGTAATGGTTGCCAACCAGCGTAGGAATTACGTCGTCCAGGTCATAAGGAGGATATTTTCCGCCCCAGGCGTTGTAGTTCCAGTCAACGATTACTTTCTTTTGCTCCGCATTTGGATTGATCAAAAACGCAGGGCCATGATCGCGGCACCATGCATCGTTTGTTGGATGCAAAAAGAATTTCACTTTATTAAGATCAACCCCTGCAACTTGCAAATGCTTTGTGGCAAAGGCTTTCATTGCTTCGTCATTTACATTGATGCAGACTGTTTCGCTAACGGTCAACTCTTTTATAAACTGACAATAATATGGGTAAATAGCATCGATTTTTCCCGGCCAGCTTGCTTCTTTATGCGGCCAACTTAACCAGCAAGCAACATGTGGAGCAAATTCTGCGGGGAAATAGTATCCGAGTTCTTTGGGAGTCATTTGATAATCAGGAATTAGAAATTAGGAATTAGGAACTAGAGCACCTTGAGATTATGAACATACATTTCATTTTTGCACATTACAACTCTCAACGCTCCATTCTCAACTCTCAACTATTTGTTATTGTAAGAAGGGCGAATGCGATTCGCCCCTACAGTATCATTTTCAATTTTCCACTTTCAATTTTCAATTAATCCGCGTCTATATATCGCTTCGTAATTGGCTGGTATGAATCTATTCTTCTGTCTCTCAGGAATGGCCAGTGTGTTCTGTAGCGGTCGCTTAGTTTGGTATCGATCTCTACCACTGTTGTTTCTTCATCATCGTGCGACGCCAGGTACAGAAGGTTTCCAAACGGATTGGAAACAAATGACCCACCCCAGAATTTCATAGCACCGCCTTGTTCAAAACCTACACGGTTCACACTTACAACGTGTACGCCATTGGCAACGGCGTGGCTGCGTTGAATGGTTTGCCATGCGTTGTATTGCTCGCTGTTGGTATGCTGATCCTGGGAAGTCGCCCAGCCGATCGCAGTTGGGTAAAACAGGATCTCCGCTCCCATTAGCGCGGTAATTCTCGCAGCTTCCGGATACCACTGGTCCCAGCAGATGAGTACGCCGATCTTTGCAAATTTTGTCTCAAATATTTTGTATCCAAGATCACCGGGCGTGAAATAGAATTTCTCGTAGTAAGCCGGATCATCCGGAATATGCATTTTGCGGTATTTGCCAAGGTATGAACCGTCAGCATCCAATACCGCTGTTGTGTTGTGATACAAACCTTGCGCTCTTTTTTCAAATAAAGAGGCGATGATCACCACCCCCAGTTCCTTTGCCACAGCAGACAATGCGTCTGTGGATGGACCAGGAATCGGTTCTGCCAACTGGAAGTTGTCATAATCTTCCACATCGCAGAAATATAATGAAGTGAAAAGCTCTTGCAGACAAACGATCTGTGCGCCTTTTGCCGCGGCTTCTTTCACTTTAGAAATCGCTTTATCCAGATTCTCCTGTTTGTTGGCCGTGCAGCTCATCTGCACCAATCCCACTTTTACTTTGCCCATGTCCGGTTGTTGATTTTGAAGCGCAAAAATAACCTATTATCAATTAATAATTAATAAACAAGGATTAATAATTGGTTGGGAAAATGTTATGATTTTGTGTGGCGGATTTTGAAAAAAACTTAAATTTGGCTTTATGCAAGTACAAGTAGACATAGGATTTGACCAATTGGTAAAAATCATTAAAACACTTCCGGCTAATCAACTGAAAAGATTGAAAGCCGAAATTGAAAAAGAAACTACTAACCATACAAGTAACCTTGAATCAATACTTTTAAACGGCCCGGTTGCAACTGAAAAGCAGCTAAAAACTATTGCTGAAAATAGAAAAGCATTTAATCAATGGCGAACAAAATAGTATTGGTTGACACTTCAATTCTCATCGACTTTTACCGCAAAACAGACAAATCAAATTCTCTTTGGTATACCCTTGTAAAACAGGGCTATCGCTTTGCTATTTCAGTAGTCACTAAATATGAGATATACACAGGCGCATCTCAAAAACCAAATAGATTTTTGGAAAAATGTCTTTAAAGAAATAATTATTCTTTCTCTGGATGAAACCTGCGTTGACACCGCAGTTCTGATCAATGCCAATCTGAAAAGAAAGCGTAAACAAATAGATCTGGCAGATTTACTAATAGCATCTACAGCTGTTTCCAACAATCTCCCATTAGTCACCTTGAATAGAAAGCATTTTGACCGTATTGACGAGCTGAGCATTCTTGACTAAATATTCCGCATCTTTGCGGCCGTTTTAAGATTTTCGGGTAGGGAATGAATATTGCTATTTCTATATAAAACCTAAAAAACTTTATATGAAAACAGCAGGAATCATTCTGATAATTATCGGCTTACTCATGGTGGTTATACCCAGCGTAAGCTTTACCAGTGAAAAGAAAGTGCTTAAAGTTGGCGAACTTGAAGTAAATAAAAAGGAAAAGAAAACTTATTCCTGGCCGACTTATGTTGGAGGCATTGCTGCCCTTGCAGGAATAGTGATGGTGGTGGCAGGAAAAAAACAAAGTTGATGTTTTACATTTGCAACCAGGTTTAAATGCGGTGCATCTAAAAAAATCATTTAACCCGATGGATGTTATTTCTCACAAATAGAATAAATATGAAAAAACCAATTGTAGCTTTCGTTTTTTTCGCCTCTATCCTGGCTTTCAGTTGCAAAAGCACGAAAACAAACGGCGTTTCTGAAGGAGCTTCCAAGAAGTCAATTTACGGAACATGGACACTCAACAGCATTACGCTTGATGGCATTCCCAATGACAAGTTTGATGTAAAAGTATTGGGTGGCATTCCACGCCAATGCATGATCGGCAGTACATGGCTATTTCCATCCAATGGATATGGTAACTACACCATCACTCAATCCGGCGGCAACTGCCAGGCCGGTGCGCACAATATTCTCTGGTCCAGACTAACGGAAAACGGCGTTAACTACTTACAGTTTAAAGAACTGGAAGAAGGCGTAAAAGATAAAAATATTACAAGCGGCTACAGATTGGAACAGGTATCACAAGATGCAGCCAGCATGGTATTGCGTTCTCCACTTGATATTGCGGGCAGACACACTTATTTGATGTATTCGTTTACGAAGAACCAGTAAATTAATTGAAAATTGAAAGTTGAAAATTGAAAATTGAAAATTGGTTTTATGCGAAGCTCGACCCTTGTTTCACAAGCAGGCTGCTAATGCGACAAGAACGCTGCAACACAGAAAGCATTTTCAATTTTCAACTTTCAATTTTCAATTACCCAAGATTTCTTTACTCCTTTTACCCACTTCTTTCAGCAACAACGGAAATGCAGGTTCGGCCATGCCACCGTGATCGAAGCCTTGCAATTCATATAAAGTTGTTCTCTTGTGTCCTGCCAGTTTCATCATACGATTCAGGTATGCATTTTCTTCATAACGGCCATAAAGTTCCATTTCCCTGTCGCCCGTAATCAGCAACATTGGCGGCGCGTCGGCACGCACAAAAAACAATGGAGCATACTCATCAATGACAGGCTGCGTTTCTTTAATACCTTTTTCTGCGCGAACAGTAAAGTGGGTAATGGCTTGTCCGCTGAAAGGAACTACTTCTGCTATTTTGTTTGCATCAATATTGTACTTGTCTAAATATTTCTTGTTGAGTGTGATCATTTCCCCAAGATAACCGCCGGCTGAATGTCCTGAAACGAAGATCAGGTCGGTATTCCCGCCATATTCTGCAATGTGCTGAAATGTCCACGCCACAGCAGCAGCCGCATCTTCGATATAAGCAGGCGCTTTTACTTTGGGCGAAAGTCTGTAACCAACGCCAATCACCGCGTAGCCTTTTTGCATCAATGCATGCGGAATTTCTTTTTTACCGCCTGTTATTCCTCCGCCATGGAACCAAACAATGGTCGCAAAGTTTTTTGCACCTTTCGGATAGTAAATATCGATGGTGCATTGGGAGTTGATGTAACTGTCTTTCTTGTTGATGGAATCAGCGTAGTAGCGAACATTTTTAATGGTATCATATTGTTGCTGGGCACTTGCATTAATGGCGCATAAAAACGCAAAGAAGAAAAAGATTTTTTTCATGATGGTGTTGTGGGAAAAATTTGAAAATTTGAAAATGTGCTGATTTGAAAATGCTTAAGGTCAAATATCCGTTATTTAATGCCAGTTCCAAACTCCTAAATCAAATAATTTGAACAGTGAGAAAGACCGCTCTCACAGGAAATGGTCGACTTTCAGAATTTTCAAATTTGCACATTTTCAAATTTTCAAATTTCTAATTGTATACTTTCGTGCAAAATCTTTTTTATGGAACTTAAGGATCTTTTTGAAAAGGCAGTAGCAGATAGCAAAACACTTTCTGAAAAACCAGATAACGAGACGCTGCTTCAATTGTATTCATTATACAAACAAGGCACCGAAGGTGATGTAAATACTGAGCCTCCATCAAACCCCTTTGATTTTGTAAACAAAGCGAAACATGAAGCGTGGAGCAATCTGAAAGGTAAAAGCAGAGAAGCGGCAATGCAGGAATATGTTGATCTGGTGACTAAACTAAAGGGTTAATCGGACAGCTTCTTTTCCGCTGATTTGCTGACAATTGAAGGTGATCTGAATTGATTCCAGAGGATCACCGTTTCTTCTTTCCAGTTAAAGATCAAACTATAGCTGTGATGTAATATTTGTCCAAAGGGCTGTTTTGATTGCCTGTTATAGAAGTAAATGCTGGTAATAAACGCGACCATATATGCCAGCATAGAGGCAAAGGCTGCACCACCTATCCCCTTCGCCGGAATCAGTACCAGATCTGCGATTATCATTGCAATCACGCCTGCGAGTGAGCTATAAAAATTGTACTTCATTTTGTTTTTTCCCGCAAACCAAATGCCCAGCACATTCTGAAGGGACAAGAATAGAATGGCGGGAATTTTTATGAGCGAGGGCCAATACATGCTATTGTAATCATGCCCCATTAATACTTCGAAAACAGAGGAGCCGCAAACCAGCAGCAATAAAAAGCACAAAAGGAAAACAGCAGTTAAAAACACAAAGGGAAAAGACAAAACGCGTCCGTAATTTTTAAAAGTTCCATCTGCAACGCGTGGCAGCAAAACAGATGAAAAAACCGTTGGCGCAATAAGCAGCAACTGCCCGAATTTAGAGGCCTGGATGTAATTGCCCAGTTCTGCCGGCGAACAATAATGTTCCGCAAACCAATAATCAATCCGCAGGAGCAGGAACAACAGCAAACTATTGCCAAATGCTATGAAGGAATAACGGAAAACTCTTTTGACATAGGCCATATTGAATTTGCTATCCTTCAAAATATCCCACTCATAAACAAGAAAGACGATAAATAAAAAAAGCGCCTGGAACAACGGTAGCATGAAGTACAAGGCCATCATGGTGTTCCCTCCAATGAAATGCGTTTTTTCTACCGTAAAAAACAAGGCAGTTAGTAATAGCATGAAAAATGCCATAATACCATTTGGCAGCCCATAGTTTCCCCGGGCATAAAAAAGCGGGCTGATGAAGTTGGACAAACAATTGCCGGCAACAAATATCAACGGGAAGTACCACGGCCATTCCGGGGAAGAAAAATACCGAGAGACCGGCGAAATGTTTTGCAGCAAAATCAACACAAATGCAGAAGCGACGCAGAGGCAGAAGCCCGTAACCAACAATGTAAAAACACTTTTTCTTTTATTGGCTGCATAAAAAGCAATTCCCAGCTCAATATTGACGGTACTTATGAGCAAATAGAAATTAAGTGTGTTGGTAATGAAATATACCTTGCCGCTTTCCGATGCACCAAAATATCGTGAGAAGCCTACATTAAGCAAAAAGAGCGACAGGAAGAACAGCCATCTCCAAATGAAGCCTTGCAATAAACTCTTTTTTATGTTCATATGTGTGCTTAATGCAGAACGCCTAACGCTTAACGCACACGACAGGCGTTAAGCGTTAGACGTCAAGCGTTTTGCGATATAAACTATTTCAGTCCTTCAATAATTTTCACAAACTCATCTGCCTGCAAAGAAGCGCCACCTACAAGACCACCATCAACATCTTCGTTTGAGAAGATTTCTTTTGCATTAGCAGCTTTTACGCTACCGCCGTACAACACAGGAATTTTTGCAGCCACTTCTTTACCGTATTTACCGGCAAGAACTGAACGCAGGTAAGCTTGTATTTCCTGCGCCTGGTCAGCCGTTGCAGTTTTACCTGTACCTATTGCCCAGATTGGCTCGTAAGCAATAACGATACCTGAAATCTGCTCAGGAGTTAAATGAAAAAGAGATTCAACGAGTTGCTGCTCTACGTAGCTGTTTTGCTCGTTTGCTTCACGCACGGCCAAAGGCTCGCCGCAGCAGAAGACAGGAACGATGCCGTTCTCAAGCAATAAATTTAATTTGTCAGCAAGTTGCTGGTTTGTTTCGTTGAAATATTCACGACGCTCACTGTGACCAATGATCACATATTTTACGCCGATAGACTTCAGCATTTCTGCAGAAACTTCGCCAGTAAATGCGCCTGATTTTTTATGATAGCAGTTTTGCGCAGCTACAAAGTAACCGGCTTTCTTTTCTACTATTTCTTTTGCAGCGGTCAGGTAAGGAAATGGAACAGCGATGATAACGGCCTGGTTTTGTTTTGGAGTAACATTGGCATCCAAAATACCTTTGAGTAATTGTTGCCCTTGTTCCCAGGTTAAATTCATTTTCCAGTTAGCTGCTGCAATTTGTTGTCTCATAAAAATGGAATTATTGATTTTCGTATAAATATTTCAAAATGCTTTTTTCCTCCGCCGTCATTGTCTGATGTTTCAGTTGCTTCCAGTTTTCTATATGCTGCAAAGCGGCGTCAAAGTTATAGGTTTTTATGCCTTCCGATCCCCAGGAAAAAGAGGGAACATATTTGGGCGTCAATCCACTGCCAAAAATATTCACGGACACTCCCACGACAGTGCCGGTATTGAATGAAGTATTGATGGCGCAACGGGAATAATCACCCATTAACACGCCGCATTTTATGCCCGCAGTTTCGTATGTATTTTTTTCGAGATCGCTGTAGACCTTTACGGCACCGGCATTGTTTTTAACATTGGAATTAGAAGTTCCCGCTCCCATGTTGCACCACTCACCTATCACCGAATCACCGAGATAACCATCATGACCTTTGTTGGAATAGCCAAAGAAAACGCTGTTCTTGATCTCGCCACCACCAACACTGTATGGGCCAAGCGTTGTGGCGCCATATGCTTTTGTCCCCAGTTTCAAAACAGCTCCTTCGCACATAGCCAGTGGCCCGCGAATGATTGAGCCTTCCATTATCTCGGCATTCCTGCCAATATAGATCGGCCCGGTGGATGCATTAAGAATGCAGTGCTCTACTTTTGCTCCCTGTTCAATGAATATATTTTCCGGGGCAATGGTTTTATTGGTAGAGCAAATCGGTTGGGAAGTTCTGCCATTGGTCAGCAAATGAAAATCCTCGCGAATGGCAGCGTCGTTCAACTGGAAAATATGCCAGGGTTGTGAAATGGTTTTCGCTTCTTCTTCGAGCAAAATGGTTTTGCTTACTTTAATGTCATTAGCGCTGGCGTCCCTGTTGGAGAATTTTAGTGCTACCGGCCCGTTTACCGCGCACAGCAATAGTTCACCCGGATTGAGTTTTCTTATCTGCGAAATTATTTTAGCTGAAGGCAACACATTGCTGTGGATCAATAGATAATCGCCGGGAGATAATTCGTTTGTTTTAATGGAGAGGCTGTTGTCCTTATAATTATCCAGCCATTTGTTGAAGGATGGCAGCCCCAGATAAGCCTCCCATTTCTCACGAATGGTGAGAATACCCACCCGAATGTCCTGTACATGCCGGGTTAGCGTAAATGGAAACAGTTTTTGCGGTTGGCAAAATTCTTCTGTGAAAATTATCTTCTCCATTGGGTTGCTTAAGGTTCAAAAATAGGCGAAAATGGTTAAAGCTTAATGCTAAACGCTTTACGCCTAACGCACAAAGCGGAGACCTTGCGTTAAGCATTTGGCGTTAGGCTTTAAGCTTGATACGGGTTTTTCCGCTAACAACGGGCCCTTTGCGTCATTATTTTTGATTCAAAGAATGAGCCGTTTTGTTAGATAATAACACTATTTGCAAATACGTAAAACATTGATTATTAATAATAAATTTTGTTTATGTAAAAATAATGAGCAAAATCATCTGCTTGATTTTTTGAAAAGACCAATAGTTGTATATTTGATTTTCAACCACAGTTTATAGGTTTTCCTTTTGTTTGTGGTTTTACTACTAACTATCCATCAATTCTCCCATTTAAATTCGGCATTTTTTAAAGCTTGCTTGTATTTTTTTAACTATTATAAAACGTTGAAAAACTAGTGCGTATGTATTCGTATTCGTTATTAGAACCGGGGTGTTATTACATTATTCAGGAGAAAGAACTGGAGCCGTTAAAACTCATCAAAATAAATCTTGAGTCTGACCATTGCCATTTCATTTCACGTTACGATGAAACGGAAGTGATGGAGTGGAAGAAAAAAGATGCACCTATTTTTGACATTATCGAGTTGTTGAGTGATGATAAAGTGAAAGCCTGGGAGAAGACTTATTTTAACCAGGATGCTTTTAACTATGAGGAAGATGAGGATTAGGAAATTAATAATTAATAATTAAGAATTAATAGGTGTAACATACTTTTCGAGGTCGAGGCTTCTTGGGCGTTTGAATAATGAGTAGTTACATTTTTTAAGGCTGACTCCGTTGTTAATTATTAATTATTAATTGTTAATTAGATCCGTGTATAAAAATTGATCATAACTTTAGTAAAATATTTTTATGGCAACATACGCTGATCTTACGCTTGATACCTATTATCTTATCAAGGATTCACAGGAAGATGAAATAGAGCTGGTATGCGCTATTTTTGAAACAGAAAAATGTGTGCTTCTAAGAAGCTTTACGCCTGAACCAGAAGATTTCTGGAAAAAGAAATCAGATGTAATTGCTGAAGTCATAGAAGAGGTGGATGATGAAAAAATTAGTGAGTTTGAAAATATTTATGATGATGATCTGGAAGCAGAATTTGACGACGACATTTACTCCGAAGAATAAGTAATAACGACATTTTGAAAGTCCCGCTAAGTAATTGGCGGGATTTTTTTTAAAAGTCAAGTTGTTAGTTATTGGTTGTTAGTTGTTAGACATCAATGACAACTATTCAAAATTAAAGGCTAATAACTAACAACCAACAACTAACAACTTGCGCTACCTTTGCCGCTTAATACCAACGTTTGGCAAACTACACAATTCATACTTCCCTATCTTTTATTGCAGCAGAAGCGGTCGCGAAAGAAACTGAAAATGATGCTTTCACTTCCTTTCTTAAAAATGCAGAGGACAGCAAACAGATCGACACGATTGTTCATGAATTGAATGACGAGATCAGTCCGGCGATAGATTGCACAACTTGCGGCAATTGCTGTAAGTCTTTGATGATAAATGTAACCGAGACTGAATTACAAAATCTTTCTGCAGCATTGCAGCAACCTGCAGATTCCACTAAAGAGAAATATCTTGAGCAGGGACTAGGCAACGAATATGTGATCAATACAATTCCTTGTCATTTTCTGAGCAACAACAAATGCACTATCTACGAACATCGTTTCCAGGGATGCAGGGACTTCCCTCACCTTCACCAGGATAATTTTACAAGACGATTATTTTCAATGTTCATGCACTATGGCACTTGTCCGATCATTTACAATGTAATGGAGCAGTTGAAGAAGAGAACTGGATTTAGGAATGACTGAATAACTGATTAACTGAATAACTGAACTTGAAAATTAACCTTTCTTCAATTATTCGAAGATTCAATCATTCAGTTACTCAATTATTCAATGACTCAGTTATTCAGTTAATCAGTTATTCAGTTATTCAGTTATTCAATTATTTCAACGCGATCGATATGCCACCGCTCAAACCAAACTGATAGATGGTTGAATATGTTGATACGCCGGTTCCTACGCCGCCGGTTCCAAAGTAGATGCCTCCACCTGCGGCTTGCACAGCAGAAAGCAATTGCGCCTGGAAGAGAAATCCTATTTTAGATTCTTTGTTTGGCTTTGCTTTCAGACCAAGCCGTAGTCCCCAGGCAAATTTTGAATAAGAACCGTCACCATCTTCATTATTTCCAAAAGCTGCACCAAGGCTTACGCCGTACCAGGCCATCAGCGTCTCACTTTTAATATAAGAATATCTTTTACCACCAAGCAGTATATAGTTAATGCCTGCACTGAATGTTTGTTTTGGTGTTACACCATAATTCTCAACATCTATGTGAGTGTCTTGTCTTACATAATATAACTCAAGACCGTACATTTTCTTTAAACCAAATTCAAGCCCTGCCTGCCATTGAAAGCCTCCGTTTACGTTTCCGTAAAATTTATCGGTAGAAACATTATCGCCAAACACATAACCACCAAGCACATTCAAGGATATTTTAGGTACTGCTGCCGGAGGCGTTTGACGCGGCTGCACAGGTGCCGGATTAACATATTGTACAGTCGCTGGTGGCGGTTGCGTTGGAGGCGGTTGTGTAGGCGGGGGTGTCTGCGCATGAGCAAAGCTTAATGAGCAAGCGAGGAGTAAGGTTGCTATCTGTTTCATAAAGATGATTTTGATAATAAATGCTGATTTGCATTCCTTAACAGCCAAGAGTTTAAAATGTTGAAAATGATTCAACTTTCTTATCCGCATTTTACTGTTAAATCCCCCTCCATAAGCGAACAATTGTATGAGTAAGTGGTTATAAAGTAAATACCAGCAATGGTGTTGAAACTATGTTTACTTAATCAAATACCTATCGAGTTCCTTCATACCCGTCTGCTACCCTCATTTTTGACATTAAAACACTAATTAAGTATGCGAATCAAAAAAGCTTATCCGAAGGCTATTGCAGCCGTACTAATTCTCTCATCGACCTTTATGTTATCGGGTTGTTATCCTTCTGCACCTGATTACATTTCGGACTATGATCTGGTCTACACACAACAAGACAAAACCTACGATTTTTCAAAAGTAACAACCTATATGCTGCCTGATTCAGTAGAGCATATTGTCAACCCCGGAGATAAACCAGACCACACTTATGATCCCGTTATTCTTTCAGAATTAGAGAAACAACTTGATGCGTTGGGCTGGGAACGATTGGATGAAAGTGGCGGTGAACCATCTGACGTAGTGGTGCTTCCTTCAGTAACTCATCAAAAACAAGGCGTGTGCCAGGCTTATTGCTGGTGGTGCTATTGGGGCTGGTGGCCAGGATGGGGATATTATCCTCCTGCATGGGATCCAAGCTGGGGCTGGTGGTATCCTTCAGATGTTGTATGCGCAACCTACAATACAGGAACACTGATGGTAAATATGACAAATCCCAAAGCGCCGAAGGACAAACAGCTTCCTGTTGTTTGGATAGGCGTTCTCAATGGATTGCTTGAAGGCGGCACTGCCAATATCTCTTCAAGAATTCAAACAAACATTGATCAAATGTTTAAACAGTCACCTTATTTAAAACAATAAACAAGACACCATGAAATACCTTTTAACCATAATAGCGGCATTAACTTTTTACACGGCATTACAAGCACAGCAAACGGCAGAGTTCAGCTACCAGGTATCATTTCCTACCGGCGACTTTAAGGATTTTGTAAGCAAAACAAGTTGGGTAGGATTTTCCGGTGCATATCGCCACAGACTTAAAAACCCGCAACTGTCTCTTGGCGGAGCATTCACATGGTTCTACTTCCAGGATAAAAAAGGCGTAGGAACATTTCCTACAGCGGAAGGAACTGTGCACGGCAATCGCAGCAACTATACTAATATTTATCAACTGGTGGCTTTGGTGCAGTACGACTTTAAAAATCCAAAAGAAAGAGTGGTGCCTTATGTGAGAGTTGGTGTCGGTGGTGCTTACCAGGACCAACGTACTGATATTGGCTTATACATCGTTCAGTCTGATGGAGTGCAGTTTGCAGCCAATGCCGATTTAGGTGTGCGATTTAACAAAGACGAAAATCACGGCATTTTTATCGCAGCAACTTATAACACTTTGCCTGCGGCAAATGGCATGATCGCGACATCCTTTTTTGGAGTAAAACTTGGCATCAGCGGATGGGGACACTAGATGATTTGAAAATTTGAGAATATGCTAATTTGAAAATGCATTATGTTCATCTCTCGAATTAATTTCATTCTTTCTTGAGGAGCAGACTGCTTTAAAACTACCAGTAAGCCGCACCTAAAGCATTTTCAAATTAGCATATTCTCAAATTTTCAAATTCCAAGACTTGCATGTAGATGTACCGGTGTAAACCATCGGTACATTTTTCTCTATAACCATACTTTAAATCTTAATTATTGTTTTATGAAAAAGTCTCTATTGATTCTAATTGCCTCAGTTTCTTCACTCGGCATCTTTGCGCAGGATGATGTAGTGATCAAAGGGTCTGGTGCTACGCCTGTCACGGAGCAAATGGCTCCTAAAAAAGTTGTTGACAGTCTTCACCAAAGATTTCCTGATGCGAAGTCTGTTCAGTATTTCAAGGCCAATCCTGCGAATGTGAAGAAATGGAACATTACGCATGACGACAATTTGCAAGCTGGTGAAAATATCGACCACTACACCATCAGTTTCAAACGCGACGACATGCAGTACTATGGCTTGTATGACGCAAATGGAAAACTGCTGGTATCCAGACTTGAGCAAAAAGATGCCGAACTTCCTGAAGCTGTAAAAGCATCCCTCAAAAAAGCAGGTGAAGGAAAAGGATACACTTTAGTAGACAAAACTTATTATAAAACCAGCAACTACGGCAATAACAAAGAATACTACGAAGTAACCGCCACCAACGGCACGAAGAAGAAGAAAGTAATTGTTGCACCGGACGGCACGATTGTGAAAGTGAAATAGGAATTAAGAATTAATAATTAGTAATTAATATGGCCGCATTCAATACTGAATGCGGCCATATTGCATATTAAACAAAAAGTATGATCGTGTTTTATTTGACCGCTACACCTATTAATTCTTAATTATTAATTATTAATTACTCAACGGCCATTTCCATTCTTCTCTTAACCGCCACTTTTCTCTCCTTCCTTGCTTTGGCTATATTGATAAGCAATACACTGGTTAAAATGATGGCAAGGCCAAGAATTTGAATCCAGCTCATTGGTTCGTTGTTGAAGAATACCCCCAGCAAGACTGCTACCACAGGGTTTACGTAACCATAGGTGCTTACCTGCGTAGCCGAACGAACCTGCAACAGCCATACGTATGCGCTATAGGCGATCAGTGAACCAAACACGATAAGATAACCTATCGACATCCATGCGCTTGTGCTTACCGTAGCGAATGAAAAGCTTTTTGTTTCGCCTGATAAAAATGCGAAAGGTAAAAATGCAATGCCTGCAGCAAACATTTGCCATGCAGTGTTTACAGTCGCAGGATATGCTGAACTTTTTGCTTTAGAATACAATGAACCACCCGCCCAGCTCATTGATCCTACAATTAAAATGAGCAGTCCCAACACCTGCGCGCCGGTATTTGCAGACGACATTGACTCGGCAATGCGCTGAACAAACAACAGGATCACGCCGGCAAAACCAATAAACAAACCGGTCAGTGTTTCGCGGCTCCTGAAGTTTTCTGTCCAATGCGCTCTGTCAAGCAACACAAACCAAATAGGCACTGACGATACAAGTACCGCCACCAGCGAACTTGGCAATGTTTGTTCTGCCCAGATCACCGCACCGTTTCCTATCAGCAATAATAAAATACCACTGATGGCTGCATGCTTGATGAGTGTTGGATTCCAAACCTTTTCACCTTTTATAATGCACCAGATCAGCAATATGGATCCGGCAATTAAAAATCTTAATGCCCCCATAATAAAGGGAGGAAATTCTGCTACTGCCTTTTGTATAAAGAAATAAGTTGATCCCCACACAATGTATACTGTCGCGAAGGCAAGAATCACCATTAGTGGTGACACTTTTTTAGATTGTTCGATGTTCATAATGTTGTTACTTTTCAGGGATGATAATCTGTTGCTGCTCTTTCACTGTTTCAAGTACAATCGTTGTTTTCGTAGAGGAGACTTCAGGTATCTTTCGCAATTCATCACGCATGAGGCGCATAAGCGAAGCGGAGTCAGCGGTTCTTACCTTAATTAAAAAACAATCTTCACCTGCAATGTGATGTACTTCCTGCACTTCCGGAAGTGCAGCGAGCAAAGTTGCAGCGTTGGTACTGCATGCAAATCCAACGGAGGTACGAATGAAAATAAATGCGAGCATCGTTTGCTTTACGGCCAAAGGATCAATTTGGGTGGTGTACCCTTTAATTACCTCCTTTTGCTCCAGCTTGCGAACTCTTTCCAAAACGGCAGAAGGCGCCATCTTCACTTCTTTAGCAAGATCCGCATTGGAGATCTTAGCATTCGCCTGAATAATATTCAGGATCTGCAGATCAATCTTGTCTAAAGTGATTTCCATTTCGACTAATTTTCTGTAAATCTAAAATCATTTAGAATTAAATTCAAGAAAAATTTGTAAAAACGAATATAATTCTGAAAAGAAGAACCGCCGGAGGCAAATTGTCTGGCACCGGTGAGTTTTAGCCTCGGGATTTTTTATAAAAATAAAGGAGCGTTTTGGGCTGAAATGTCCATGAGATGCGTGTTTGGAGGATTTTATTCTTATGGCCGAATAAAATTCGGCGGAAATCTTGATTTCTTTTGGCTAGCACTTCCCGTACAGACAAGGCAATGCCTTGTCTCTTTTGCACAATTACACTGCTGGTACAGACAAGGCATTGCCTTGTCTCTTTTGCACAATTACACTGCTGGTACAGACAAGGCATTGCCTTGTCTCTTTGCGCAATTACACTGCGGGCGCAGACAAGGCAATGCCTTGTCTCTACTGCGAATTAATTGCGCCTACCAACTTCACTGCTTCGACCGCTTCCCTCACATCGTGAACCCGCAAAATACTTGCCCCGTTCATAAGACTCACGGTGTTTAAAACGGTGGTTCCGTTCAACGCTTCTTCGGCTGTCGTTCCGAGTGTCCGATATATCATTCCTTTTCTTGAAAGACCGATCAGCAAAGGCTTTTCGAGCATTTTCAAAACTGAAAGATTTTTAAGGATTTCGAAATTGTGCGCAAATGTTTTGGCGAAGCCCAGACCGGGATCAACAATAATATCGTGAATGCCATTTTTCTTGCAGAGGTCAATTCTTTCAATAAAAAAATCAAGCACTTCCCTCGTCACGTTTTCATAGTGCGCAAACTCGTGCATGTTTTGTGGCGTACCCCTCATGTGCATGCAGATATACGGAACTTTCAATTTGCCAACAGTAGACAGCATGTCTTCATCAAGCGTCCCCCCGCTGACATCGTTTATAATACATGCGCCGTTTTCCACCGTTTCTTTTGCCACTTTACTATAAAAAGTATCCACAGAAATAAACGCTTCCGGAAAGTGCTCATGAAGCGTTTTTACCGGCTCCACCACCCTTTGCAACTCCTCTTCTGCCGTAATCAAATCGCTACCGGGACGCGTGCTTTGCCCGCCAATGTCAAGAATGGCGGCACCTTCGAGCAACATCTTTTCTGCCTGCCGCAACATTCCGTCCACCTGTTGCTGGCGGCTACCTGTAAAAAATGAATCCGGCGTTATATTAATTATGCCCATTACCAAAGGCCTGTTTATTTCTAAAATCCGCCCTTTGCAATTGAGTGTGTACATTGTATTATTTTTGGCAAAATAAGGGAAGATCGTGAAACGTCAATCGTGAATTCACCAGAAGGGCATTATTCACGTTTCACCATTCACGATTACCCGCCAGCGATTTACAATTTATCAAAAACGTTCATTACCGTTCATGGCAAATACTATTCAGCAGTACGATCAGGCAGTTAACAGTTGCAAGGAGATATTTATTAAAAAGACAAAGGACTATGGCACTTCATGGCGCGTGCTGCGTACCATTTCTATTGTTGACCAGATATTCATCAAGGCGAAGCGCATTCGCACCATCCAGGAAAACAAACAACAAAAGATAGACGATAATATTCAATCTGAATTTATGGGTATTCTCAACTATGGCGTTATTGGCCTTATTCAGCTGGATAAGAAAAATGACGAAATAGATGAAATACCTGCAGATGTGGTAGAGAAGCTTTACGGCGAAAAAATTGATGCGGCAAAATCGCTCATGCAAAATAAAAATCACGATTACGGCGAAGCATGGCGCGACATGAGCCAGGAAAGCTTCACCGATCTTATACTGACCAAACTCTTACGCATCAAACAGATCTTACTGAACGAAGGCAAAACCCTTATCAGTGAAGGCATTGACGCAAATTACTTTGACATCATCAATTACGCAGCTTTTGCACTGATATTGATCGGCGAAGGCAAGCACGGTAAATAATTGAAAATTGAAAGTTGAAAATTGAAAATGAACCTAAAAACATTTGGCCCACTATAACGATGTAACACACAAAGCATTTTCAACTTTCAATTTTCAATTTTCAATTAACTTCTAACTTCCTGAATTAAACAACATGAAAACATTAATCAACATTGCAAGAATCATTGTAGGAGTCCTGTTCATTTTTTCGGGGCTCGTAAAGGCAAACGATCCGCTCGGACTTAGTTACAAAATGCAGGAGTTTTTTGAAGTCTGGGGCTGGAACGGCTTAAACAATTTCACACTCACATTATCTATACTGATGATCGTTTTCGAAATAGTGGCGGGTGTCGCTATTTTGTTGGGCTGGCGAATGAAACTCTTTAGCTGGTTACTGCTATTGCTCATCATCTTTTTCACATTCCTTACCGCTTACGCCTTGTTCTCCGGAAAAATACAAACCTGCGGATGCTTTGGAGATTGTATACCGTTAACGGCGCAACAATCTTTCATGAAAGACTTGTTCCTGCTCGTGTTGATACTGCTCATATTTTTCAATTACAAAAAAATCCAACCAATATTTAGTGGAAAAGTCAGTATTGCTTTACTACTGCTTTCACTAGGAGCAAGCTTTATATTCCAGTGGTATGTGTTGACCTATCTTCCGGTGAAAGATTGTCTGCCTTACCGTGTTGGTTATAACATTCCGGAAAAAATGAAAATTCCTGCAGGCGCCATTCCTGATAGCACCGTAATTTCTTTTGTATACAATAAAGCAGGTAAAGACATCGAATTCACTGCAGATTCATTCCCTGCCGATTTCGATGACTCTTTATACCATTTCATAAAACGTTATGACAAAGTTATTCGCAAAGGAAACGCAGCTCCTGCCATCAAAGACTTCGTGTTAATCACGCCATCAGGAAATGACAGCACAGATGCGTTAATGCATAGCCAGGGAAACATGTACCTGTTCTTTATTCATGATGAAGACAATGCCGCCAACTGGAAAGCGCAATTATTTGAGGTCTACAAATTGGCACAACACAAAAACACTCCGTTGTTCTTTGTGTCTGCACTACCGGAAGAAACCATCAAAGCATTGGTAGGCAAACCTATGCAGGACGTGCCTTTGCTTAAATGCGATGCCGTAGCAGTTAAAACTGCCTGCCGCACAAACGCCGTATTGTATTTGATGAACAACGGAACCATTGTAAACAAATACAGCTATGCGAAGCTTGAAAAGGCAGTAGAGGAAATGCCGAAATAACTGAATAACTGAATAACTGAGTAACTGAGTAACTGAATAACTGAAAACGGCTTGCATCGTCATTGCGAGACCTGCGTAGAAAGAATACTCCAAATACAAAAACAATTTTGCAACCTCAAGAAGCGGTCGAAGCAATCTCGATTCGAGAGCCTAAGATTGCTTCGACCGTCGCTAATTTTCGACAATTGTTCAAATTTCGCGAGCATTGAGCTCCGCAGGTCTCGCAATGACGGTGCGGTTTTCGCGAAAAGGTTCAGTTACTCAGTTATTCAGTTATTCAGTTGCTCTGCAACTCCACCGCATACAAATTCCCATCAGCACTTCCCACATAAAGCGCGTTGCCTGCAACAACTGGAGAAGAAACAATTGAACCGAGAGTATACAATCTGTTCATGGCATCAACACTGGTTTGATAGTTGGCGAGATCTTTCCCTTCTGCAGCATAGGAAAAATCAAGATTGTTGTTTTTTAAAACCTTTTGCGCATTATTTTTTCTGGCATCAAACGCAAATACATCCAACTGTCTTCCACTCGCAATGTCGATGGCAAATAACTGGCCCGTAAAATCGCCGAAATAGGCAATTTTATTGGCAATCGCTGGTTTGTTATAAATATAGCCGTTTGCTTTGACGCGGTACAGTTCTTTCCCCGTTTGCTTATTAACTGCAATAAAACTGTACGAATCTGAGGTAGAGAAAAAGACCGCATTATCCTTCAAATTTGCAGACGCAACCACCCATGAACTCTCCGCATCGAACTTCCACACCAAAGTACCTGTATTTGCATTTAAAGCATAAAAGAATGCATCTCTTGTGCCGATGTAAATCAAACTATCATCGGCAACAGGTGCCCCCTGAATGCCTTCCAGCACATGATACGTTGGTTGCTCATTGGTTTTAAATTTCCATTGTATTGCACCATTTTTTGCGTTGATCGCATAAAGATTAAAATCCCAACTGCCTATATACACAACACCCTTGTGCAACAATGGCGCGGCATGTATGGGCCCGCCGGTTGCCAGTTTCCAGGCAATAGTTCCTCTTGTGGCATCCAGCGCATATACATTTCCGTCACTACTGCCGAAACAAACATGGCCATTCGCGCTGTCAATAGCCGGCGACGAAAGGAAAAAATCGAAGGGATCGTCCATGTACAGGCTGTCGGGCTTCATTGTCCACAAGCCCTTTGCGCCGATATGCCTTTCCCCGCCTGTTTGAAACCTCCATATCTCCCGTCCATTTTTTGCGTTTAAAGCGTAGTAACAGCCATCATAACTTCCAAAGAAAACCCTGTTATTGTATACCGTTGCAGAAGAATTCACTTTTCCTTTCGTACTAAATTTCCATCTCAGTTTGCCGTTGTTTTCATCAATTGCGTACAGACAACTATCCTCGCTGCCAATATATACCACGCCATTTGCAATGACAGGCGTTGAAAATATTTTTCCTTTTGTTTGGAACCGCCATTTGATGGCTTTGAACACCTGAGCTGTATCACCATTTCCCGGCTTTATAAATCGTATTGTATTGGCTGCATTAGTTTGTGTGAAAAAATGTACGAGGGTTGCGAGCAGGACTAGAGGAATTGTTTTTTTCATCAATAATAATTCTTTAAAAATTTGGCTGGAGTAGCAAAAAATAAACAATATAGGTACTTTAGTGCGACGCTGCAATAAACCGCTACTAACGTGTCGCCCCCTCCCTCCGTTCGCTAAACCAAATCGAATCAATCATTGTTAACGTATAAAACGAGTTTCTATGAACAAAAATCTTTTGTCTTTAATAGGAAAAGAAAATGAAGGATTACTGTCTCACGTCTGCAAGACCATTTCGAAAGAACAATTGCATCTCCCCTCGCCGGATTTTGTAGATAAGATATTTTCCATCTCAAATCGCAATCCACAGGTGTTACGCAACCTCCAGGCAATGTATGGCCATGGCCGTTTGGCAAATACAGGATACGTTTCCATACTTCCTGTCGATCAGGGAATAGAACACAGCGCCGGTGCATCGTTCGCCGCCAATCCAATGTATTTTGACCCTGAGAACATTGTAAAGCTAGCTATTGAAGGTGGTTGCAATGCAGTCGCAACAACCATTGGAGCGCTTGGTATTGTTTCCAGGAAATACGCCCACAAAATTCCGTTTATTGTAAAACTCAATCACAATGAACTATTGAGTTATCCCAATAAAGCGGAGCAGATCATGTTTGGTTCGGTGAGAGATGCGTGGAACCTGGGAGCAGTGGCTGTCGGCGCAACGGTTTACTTTGGCTCCGATGACGCCACACGCGAGATCATAGAAGTGGCAAAGGTATTTGAACAGGCGCACGAGCTCGGCATGGCCACCATTCTCTGGTGCTATTTGCGCAACAACTCCTTTAAAAAAGACGGCGTGGATTACCATGTGTCAGCCGACCTGACCGGACAGGCGAATCATATTGGAACCACCATCCAGGCAGATATCATCAAACAAAAATTACCAGAAAACAATGGCGGCTATAAAGCTTTGAACACGGGTAACAGTTCTTACGGCAAACTGGACGAACGAATTTACACCCAACTTACTTCCGATAACCCGATCGACCTTTGCCGCTACCAGGTCATCAATTGTTATAATGGACGTGCCGGACTGATCAACTCCGGCGGTGCATCTTCCGGCGAAAGCGATAAAAAGCAAGCCGTACTTACCGCTATCATCAACAAACGTGCAGGTGGCACGGGTTTGATATCTGGCAGGAAAGCTTTCCAGCGACCCTTCAATGAAGGCGTAGAAATGTTGAACGCCATACAGGATGTGTATTTGAACAAGGATGTTACTATTGCGTGACTGAATAACTGACTAACTGAATAACTGAATTGTACCCAAAGGGTGCTCGACGCCGAACGGTTAATGCAAAGCCTTAGTGCCTTGAGCGTTCGGCGACCGTCAGTTATTCAGTTAATCAGTTATTCAATTATTGCCCTAATGGTTTCCATTTATTCCACAATTTTTCCATATAACCGTTATTGTACTTGATTTTCATCAAAAAAAATATAATCTTGTAACTCTGTATGAAAAAGAGAGTGCCATTTGTACAAAACATGCCGGACTCTCTTATATTTGTCTTTTAACCATTAAAATCTCAAACGATGAACAAAGCTGATTTGATCGACAAACTAGCGTCAGACGCAGGTATTAGCAAAAAAGAAGCAGGTGCAGTAATCGATTCTTTTACTGATGCCGTTACTAAAACTTTGAAAAAAGGTGACAAAGTTACCCTTGTAGGTTTTGGTACTTTCTCTGTTTCTAAACGTGCAGCGCGCACTGGTAGAAACCCACAAACTGGCGCTACAATTAAGATCAAAGCCAAGAAAGTAGCGAAATTTAAAGCTGGTAAAGAGTTGTCTGAGAAAATATAAATTAAGTTGCTTGAAAATAAAGGAGGCCCACAAGGTCTCCTTTATTTTTTGCCCCAGACTAAGGAATTAGAAATTAGGAGTTAGGAATTAGAAGAATGCAACATGGTTATTAAATGTGTGCTTCGAATAATTTTACCTCAAAGCAATGCCCCAACTGCAGCCGCTCGTAGCACAGAAAGCATTTTCAATTTTCAATTCTCAATTCTCAACTCTCAATTCTCAACTCTCAATTCTCAACTCTCCTATACTTCTCCTCTATCACCCTATCCACTCCCAATGAATCAATCTTCTCAACGCCGCGCTGGATCAAGGTATCGCTGTTTATGGTGAGTGTGAAATGAAAGTCGTTGTTCTCCCAACCCCTCGCATTGCAGTACTCAAGGTGTTCTGAATAGTTTTCTCCATCAAGTGTATAAGAGCCACTGCCCGCGCCGAATACAGCAGTTGAATCTTTTCCACCGGAAAGATCGTGTTTGAAAAACGCGAAATGACTTTGGTTGAACATCTTAATCACCTGCTGATTTTTTACAGGAAATGTAACGACGGTGTCTTGCTTAGTAATGGACAAAGCGGACACTAGTTGCCATGTGCCGTCAAGCGCTTTGTGTTCATTGATCTTGGTAGCGGGTGGCTTGCAGTAAAACAATAGTGCGCTGCAAAGAAGTGCTACAGCCAAAGAATATTTCATGATTGTAATAAAGTGTTTCATCTATAGTGACGTGGGTTTTCATTTTGTAATGATTTTTGTGTTAGACCCGAATCTTTACCACTAAGGCACTAAGGGCACTAAGCATCACTAAGGCTTGTTGAGAACTTAGGCTCTCCTTAGTGAATCTTGTGTCCTTAGTACCTTAGTGGTGAAAAAAAGTTCAACGTTCAGCGTGCCTCAACGGTAACGAGAGCTCAACAAATCCACTCAAAGGCTCTTCGCATAGTGAACAGCAATAAGTATCGGGAAGATCGGCAAATGAAGTACCGGCAACTATTCCCTGCGTTTCATCGCCTGTTGCAGGATCATATATCGTCATGCATTTACTGCATTGATGCACTTTGTGTTCAACCGCTACTGCAGGTTGTGAAAGTGGTGCAGACTGATGACTTTGTAAAACATTCACAGCACTGGTTTTCTCATAATATAGTTTGCTCAATGAAACAAGATAAACACCAAGATGATCTTTCTCTACATTCTCGCGGAACAGCACCAACTCACCGGAATTAGGATTAAAATCCTTCGTGTATAAAATATCATAACGCTCAAGCGACTTCAAACGACTCGCATTTTTGATGTCACATTTTCTGATCACTACTGATCCAAACAAACCCGTTCTTGCTTTGATTTTAATGCTAAAACACAAGCCATAAGTCCTCACATCCTCCTTATCGAAATAGCGTATGATATGACGCTTCAATATCAATGCATCTTCACTGTTGTCCTCAACAATCCAGTTCAATTCGTTGGCAGCGTGGCGCACGTTGATCCGGTATTTTCCCAACACATAATCCCACAAACCACGATGTGCCGCATCAATGTTTTTAATGATAACAGACTTCCATGGCGTCGCATAAAACTGCCCAACTTTTGTTTCCATACAAATCGTGCAAAGGTCTTTCAAAAAAGGAACAGAAAACTCTTCATCCCTTTTGTAAATGCCCAGCCAGTAATAGTTTCCCTGCCTGTTGAATCCCTCATAATAGGGCAAATGAAAGGAAGGCAATTGCAAGTCTTTCTGCACGTTTCGCCCGATGTAACTTATGTGCTTCTTAACCAAATTAAAAAGCTTTCGACCATCACCTGTTTCGGAAATCATGGAAAATGCGTCATCCAAAAGTATCTTCTCTACAGCCTTCGTGACCGCCCCGATATCATTTGTGTAAATTTCCTCCGGCCAGCAAAACAAAGTGTTTGTCCGGGGAAAACGAATGTACAGGAACCAGTAATGACGCTGGGTTGTAGCGATCCAGTTAATATTGCTTGTAAAGAATGGAATGAAGGTTTGATTGTAATCGCAAATGCTCACTTTTAATTTATGCGATGCATCAAGCATATTAAACACATCTTTGTAAATGCCTTCGGAAAGCCATGTGTCATTTATAAAAATATCTGCTGCTGGGTAAGAGCTCGTGATATTTGGTGTCGCATCTTTCAATAGCGAATAAGCGATCTTATTCTTTTTGCAGGCATCAGTAAACGTTTTATAATGCTTTACAGGAACATCAATTATCAATTGCTGGCGCTGACCGAACTTCACGTCCTTCACTTGCGACAACTCAGCCACAGTAAGCACTTCAAACAAGTGCCCCGGAGAAATAATACCTCCGGTAAAATTGATAATGATCGTTTCTGTTTTCTTCATAATGATGATTTTTGGAGAGAAAGAACGCAGATTTTCATGATTGTCATGATTGATCAAGATTTTTTGATTTGAGATTTGAGATTTTGACGTTCATCATATTGTCAATTCCCAATTATCAGATCATCATTAATCGTGACAATCATGAAAATCTGCGTTCCTCTTCTCATTTTTGGCCAACGGCCTCCAACACGCCATTCGCTTCCCTTTCTAAAATCGCCTGCACCTCTGGTCTGCAGCTACCGCAGCCCTGCCCTGCACCCGTTGCCTGGCAAAGACTTCCGAGATCTTTGAACCCTTCTTTTATTTTATTGCAAATATTTCCTTCGCCCACGCTTCCGCAAGAGCAAACCAGTTTTCCCAACACCGGTTCAGCCTTTTTACCTGAACGCAACAACTGCAAACGCTTTTCAGATAATTCAATTTTGTTAGCGATCAAATCCTTAAACTCCAGGAACTCCGATCTATCGCCAATCAAAATTGCACCGATCAACCTGTCGTTATGAATCACACATTTCTTGTAATAACGCTTTGCCTTATCTATGAACACCACCTCTTCATATGCCGGATCTTTTGGAGTTTCCACGGTGCCAAGTGAACAAATATCAGCACCATGCAACTTCAAAATATTCATGAAAAGCGAACCTTTGTAATAGTTGGAAATGTCACCGCTTAAATGCTTCGCAACTATTTCAGCTTGCTGTTCTGCAGCTGCAGTAATTCCATACAAAACGCCTTTAAACTCTGCAATCTCGCCGATCGCATACACTGAAGGATCATTCGTTTGCAAGTATTCATTCACCACAACGCCCCGCACACAAGTCAGCTCAGATGCTTTTGCAAGTTCAATATTCGGTGTAGTTCCAATGCTCATCACAACCGCCTGGCACTCTATTGTACGACCACTTTTCAATTTTACACCTTCCAGTTTTTTATTGCCAAGAAATCTTTCTATTTCATCGTTGAATAAAATATCAATCTTGCGATCAGCAAGCTCTTCCTGCAGCAGGCGGCTTCCGAGTTCATCCAACTGTCTGTCCATAAGCTTCGATGAACGTTGCATTAAGATCACTTCAAAGTTCATCTCAGTAAGCGATGCAGCCATTTCAATACCCAGCAGACCGCCACCTACAACAATCACTTTACCATTAGCAGGATCAATATGTTTCTTAAAATTGTCCGCGTCTACTCTGCTGCGCATGGTGAAAATTCCTTTCAACGGAGGGGTATCGCGCAGTAGCGCAGCGCGACTTCCGGTTGCCATTAAAAGGACATCATAAGAATGAAGTTTACCATTGCTATCTGTCACCACTTTATTAGCGCGATCAATATGAGTAATGCTTATTCCCTGGAAATAATCGATATCATGTTCGATCACCTCTTCCGTTGTCATCTTCACCAGCTGGTTCCACTTTTGCGTTCCACTTACATAGTCCGGCAACATTACACGGTTGTAAAATGGCAAGTCTTCCTTACTGAAAACCTTTATTTCATCGGTGTTATTCACTGCACGATAGCTTCTCACAAAGCCATGCGCACCGGCACCAGCGCCAATTACGATGATCTTTTGTTTTGGCTTTTTATATTTCTTAACCTCCACTGCCGTGAACTTAAAATCGGGCTGCAGCGATGTAGGATCAAGCAAAGTATGCGTGAGATTATTGGCTCGATTCAAATCGTTGTTGAGAATTTTGCCCCAATGCATTGGCAGGAAAACAACACCACGCTTAATGCTGGTTGTCAGTTTCGCTTTTACTCTTACGTTACCATTGCGATTGGTTATTTCAACAATATCATCTTCTGAAATGTCTCTTGTAAATGCATCGTCAGGATGGATTTCTAAAAATGCATTTGCAATGTGTTGTTTCAGTTTATTCACTTTTCCCGTCTTGCTCATCGTGTGCCATTGATCGCGAATTCGGCCGGTAGTAAGGATCAGCGGCAATTGAGGGCTCACAGGTTCAGAAGCATTCTCATCATTCACGGCATGAATGATCGCTTTTTTTGAAGGTGTGTGAAATCGATGATCGGTAAACAAACGCTTTGTCCCCAGCTCAGTATCGCCGTTGTATGGCCATTGTACCGTCCTGTTGCGTTTGATGATGTCATACGACAAAGCACTGATATCAATGTTCGTGCCTTTTGTTATCTGGCAATGTTCGTTGTAAATTTCTTCGAAAGAATTATAATCAAAACCGTGATAACCCATTTTTTGTGCAAAACGACAAATGATCTCCGCATCCGGCAACGCTTCACCCGGCGGCGTTACAAGCTTTGACAAATAACTGATGCGGCGTTCTGCATTCGTCATCGTACCTTCTTTCTCCGTCCACGCAGCGGCAGGCAAAATCACATCCGCATATTGTATCGTTTCTGGCTTGGAAGAAATTTCCTGCACCACTACAAACTTTGCTTTCTTTAATGCAGCTTCGGCTTTGCGCACATCAGGCAGGCTCAGCAAGGGATTGGTACACATGATCCAAATTGCTTTCAACTTTCCCGACTCTAAAGCTTCAAACATTTCCGTTGCAGTCAATCCACGTTTGTCTGATATTTTTTTTCCACCCCAAAATTCTTCCACTTCTTTTCTGTGCAAAGGATTGGCAAGGTCACGGTGTGCAGGTAAAATATTAGCCAATCCACCTACTTCGCGGCCGCCCATCGCGTTTGGCTGGCCAGTCAATGAAAGCGGCCCGCTGCCTGGTTTTCCTATTTTTCCCGTAATTAAATTAAGGTTGATGAGGCTCAAATTTTTATCAACGCCAATCACACTTTGATTCAAGCCCATCGTCCACATCGTAATGAAACTTTTTGATGCACCGATATATGCCGCCGCTTTTCGAATATCCTCTGCAGGAACGCCACAGATAATGGCTGCCTCTTCCACACTGCGTTCCATTACTTTCGCCGCATACTTTTCAAAACCTTCTGTGTGATTGTGCACGAAGGAAGCATCGATATCTCCTTGCTCGATCAACACTCTTCCAATGGCATGATGCAACACAATGTCCGTACCCGGATTCAATTGCAAATGCAAATTCGCCAGTGAACAGGTTTGCGTTACACGAGGATCGCTTACAATGATCACCAGGTTTGGATTTGCTGCCTTTGCAGCTTCTACTCTTCTCCACAATATAGGATGGCACCATGCAGGATTTGCGCCGGCAACGAAGATGCAATCTGTTAATTCAATATCATCATAACAAACAGGAACAGAATCTTCACCCAATGATTTTTTGTAAGCAGCCACCGCACTGCTCATGCACAACCTGGAGTTAGTATCAATATTGTTGCTGCCTATAAAACCTTTGATCAGTTTATTTACAACATAATATTCTTCTGTTAAGCATTGACCCGAAGCATAGAACGCAACAGCTTCCGGACCAAATTTTTCTATGATCGTAGAAAATACGGCAGCTGTTCTTTCCAATGCCTGGTCCCACGAAACACGCTGTCTTGGAAGATTTTTGTTATAGCGCATTTCAGGGTACAACAACCTGTCGGACGTATCCATCACCGTGTAATGCAGGTTCATGCCTTTAGAACAAAGCATGCCCTTATTTACCGGATGGTCCTTATCCCCTTCTACATGCAGCTTTCCGTCGCGGTCCTTATGAACGATAATTCCGCAACCTACTCCGCAGTAGCAACAAGTTGTTTTGATAGATTCTGTCATGTTATTTTTTTGGCACACAGATGACACAGATTAGACTGATCTACACGGATTTTCTCCGAGTGGTAAACTATTTATCGAAGACTCAAAACATTCATCAGTTCAGTTATTCAGTTACTCTGTTATTCAGTTAATAGATCAGTGCAAATCAGTCCAATCAGTGTTATCTGTGTGCTGTAGTTCAAACGGTCTCAAGCGCTACTTCAAGTTTACCCACCACCTCAGTTTCTTCTTTCTTACTAAATCTTGTAAGCAATATCACTATCGATGCTACTATCACGATACAACCGATGTAGGTGAACGCATCTACATAAGTGATCGATTTTGATTTGAATAAAAACCCGAACATCATTCCTCCAAGATTTCCACCTGCACCTACGATACCGCTTATCAACCCGACATTCTTTTCATTGATGAACGGAACAATGCCGTAAGTGGCGCCATTGGCCATTTTCAGGAACAACGCAAATGTGAGCATCGATGAGATCGCTACAATCAAAGTGCCGGATTGTGCAAACAATATCAAACCAATTCCTTCCAGCAACAATACAAATGCAAGCAACAATCCTTTGCCACGCATGCCATATTTGGCACCGGTTTTATCAGATACAATGCCGCCTAGTGCTCTTGCAAAAAGGTTCATGAATCCAAAAATACCCGCCCAAAAACCTGCCGAACTTTGCGATAGTTTGAAAGTGTCAACAAAGTGAAGTGACGCAACATTATCAAAGGTTATTTCCATTCCAAAACACATTGCATAGGCAATCGTCAACGCCCATATTCTCCAGTCTTTTAAAACCGAATAATCTGTTTTTCCTTTTGACACATTGTATCCTATTTCATCAAAGTTACCGTTGGGCGTGTCTTTCGTGAATTTGTAGTAAAGAAATGCGGCCACCAACATCATAACGCCTGGCAGGATCATGGCATATCTCCACGCTTCTCCTTTTGTATAACCCATTCCAACGATAGCAGCAAATATCAAAGGCATTACCATGTTTGTTACACCACCACCAAGATTGCCCCAACCTCCGGCAACTGCATTGGCAGTTCCTTTTATTTTTGGAGCAAACATCATGGAAGTGTGAAACTGAGTGATAACGAATGAAGAGCCTATAACACCTATGGCCAACCGAAACAATAAAAATGAAGTGTAGTCATGTGCCAGTCCCACCAGGAACACCGGCAACGAACCCACCAAAAGCAGTCTGATAGCTGTTTTGCGAGGACCCCAGATATCGCAGAGCTTACCAATGATCAACCTTGCGATGATGGTAGATGACACAGACGCGATGATGATATTCCCAACCTGCGATTTTGTCAAACCAAGATCTTCACGAATCGTAGGCATTAAAGGCGCAAGGCCGAACCATCCGAAAAAGCATACAAAGAACATCAGCCACGTAATGTGGAAGCTGCGCATTTGCACTGACTTAATGCTGAATATGTTGAGTTTCTCTAAAGGCTTGTTATTAATTGTGGGCTGCATACTTAGTAGTTTTGAAGTGTTTGATAAAACACATATGGAAGCAATCGTGCACGGCAGGCAATCGGAAACGCGGAGCAATTACTTAAGAATGAAGTCCGGTTTAATATTGATCATCAGGTACGCCCAGTTGCTGTTGCTCTTGGCATTCGCAACATTTTTTACAGTTTCTGAAACCAGTGAAGCGGTGCTCCAGTAATGACTGTAGCCGGCTTCAAAGGAAATCACTTTGGTTAAATTGTACGTTGCTACGACATCGGCTTCTGTTCCAAAATTTCTGCTGTAAGAAACATTGTTGGAAGAAGTAACATCGGAAGCACTAAGAAACTGGTGAACATCGGCGGCAAGCAATAGTTTGCCAGTGGCTTTGAGTTTTGATTTGATGTAAAAGTCCTGCAGGCCGTGACCGCCAAATCCGCTTGCTGCATAATAATAATCCATCAATCCCCAGAATTTATGCGGTGTTCCGTATAACGGATCAAACGCTTTACTCGTGCTGCCGGATGTTCCACCAGTAGTATAATCCACGCCAGGTCCTATAGAAAAAGTCTTATTTAAAGCAAACATCGCATTGGCTGTAAGCAAGGCTGCGTTTAGCTTTTGGCCAACTGCATTTTTACCACCCTGGTAATATGCCGATGCTGTAAGTGTCGTCTTGT
The DNA here is from genome assembly GCF_019130065.1 of Pinibacter aurantiacus. Taxonomy (GTDB): domain Bacteria; phylum Bacteroidota; class Bacteroidia; order Chitinophagales; family Chitinophagaceae; genus Pinibacter; species Pinibacter aurantiacus. The sequence goes on from NZ_JAHSPG010000001.1 coordinate 101,708, forward strand.
TAAATGTATTGGTGAAAAAGAAACCAGTTGTAAACCTTGTCCACGCCCCTGTTTCCCATGTTTTCACGCTATTGTCTGAATGATATTTGCTGAACTGGTCTGACAGGAACAAAAACGATGCATTTCCTTTTTCAAACTTTTTTCCTGCATAGAAAAACTCCATACTCTTGTACATTGCACCGCCATTGGTGTTTGCAGGATAGTTACCGGGAGGCGTAGGATTGTAAACCGTTCCCGATGACAATTCTTTATTCTGATTGAAAGCACCACCCAGATGTAACATCCAGCTGTTAGCTTCATATTTCAGCAAAGCTGCATCATGGCGGCGACCTTGCTGCAGCCAGTCCAGGTTGCCCAATAAACGTGAATCATCATATAGTAATTCTTGCCTGCCCAGTTTTATACTGAACGTTTTGTTTTTTAATGTTGTATCCGTAAGCATTACCTCTGCCCATGCTTCGTGTACCATCAGGCCGTTGTTGTCTTGAGTGGTAGTGCGGTTCACTGTGGAAGCATCCTGTCCCCACACACGAACATCCTGCACGCTAAGGCCCACTTTAAATCGGTAGCCCGTGAAACCGGCATTCAATCGTGTTCTCTGGGAGGTAAAAAATGCGGGCTTTGTGCCTTCCGGCAACGGTGCCCCTTGCCCATCCCGCAGTTCTGAGCGGGTTCTTAATTGTGCGCCGAGGGATAATTGCGCGAGGCTTTTAAAAGGAGAATGCAAAGCCAATGACACCACGGAAAATATCCCTGCGCGGAATAAATTTTTCATGTTAATTTTGGTTTGGTTTTAATTGACGCTATCAGTTAAGATCGAGAAGCCTGGTAAGAGTGCAATCTTCCGGGCTTCGCTTTTTACCCTTCGACAAGCTCAGGGTGACAAGTTCAGACAGTTGTCAGGCTGAGCTTGTCGAAGCCTCCATAGAAGCCTATATACACGCGGTTTTCTTCAACTTTTACTGGGTATGTTTTCAGTGAGCATTCTGCTTCGTCGGACAAGCAGCGGCCATCTTCGAGTGAGAAAGTTTTTTTGTGGAAAGGACAAGCCACTTTGGGTTCGCCGTTCTGTGTACCGATCATACCACGGCTGAGCGCCATCTGGTGTTTGTGCGGACACATGTTTTGTGTTGCGTACCATTCTTCTCTTCTTGAAAAATGGAAAAGCGCAATTTGCTCTTCCTTATATTTTACGCAAACACCGCCGTTTAAAGGAACGTCATCCGTTTTACAGGCGAAGAACCAGTGGACTTCCGTGAGTGTTGTTGTTGAGGACATAGTATTGGTTTTATAAGTTGTTAATAAAGGCAATTTGAAAATGTGCTAATTTGAAAATTTGAAAATGAAACAGCCTACCACGCTTCTAATTCCTAACTCCTAATTCCTAATTCCTAATTTTCTCTACCATCCCGCGGCCTTCTTCTGATCGCGCATCATTTCAAATTGAATGCTAGGATCTTTTTCTTCCGGTGCGTTTACGAAGTGATTGAAGCGTTTGCGCAATTCAGGATTGTCAACCACTTCTTTCCATTCGCATTTGTAGTTGTCCACCAGCGATTGCATTTCTGCTTCGAGTTCTGCATTAATGCCCAAACTGTCGTTGATCACTACGTTGCGGAGATAATCCATACCGCCCTCCAGTTTGTTGAGCCATGTAGCAGTCCGGGTCAGCGGATCTGCAGTTTTGATGTAAAACATCAGGAAGCGGTCAATGTATTTGATGCATGTTTCGCTGTCGAGGTCAGCCGCCAGCAAAATTGCATGTTGTGGTTTCGATCCGCCATTGCCTCCCACATACAAATTCCAGCCTCGTTCTGTTGCGATGATCCCGAAGTCTTTGGACTGTGCCTCGGCACATTCGCGAATGCAACCCGAAACCGCGGATTTGATTTTGTGCGGAGCACGCAAACCTCTGTAGCGTTCTTCAATTTGTATCGCAAAACTTACACTGTCGTGCAAACCAAAGCGGCACCAGGTAGAGCCTACGCAGCTTTTCACGGTACGCAATGCCTTGCCGTATGCATGGCCGCTTTCAAAACCTGCAGCAATCAATTCTTCCCAGATGGCAGGCAAATCGCTTACGTGTGCGCCAAACAAATCGATACGTTGGCCGCCTGTTATTTTTGTATAGAGATTGTATTTTTTTGCCACCTCGCCTATCACGATCAATTTTTCAGGTGTAATTTCTCCGCCGGGAATTCTCGGCACTACTGAGTATGTACCTCCTTTTTGAATGTTTGCGAGATAGCGGTCATTCGAATCCTGCGCGGTGTCATTTCCTTTTACCAAAATCATTTCGTTCCACAAGCTCGCAAGAATGGAAGCCACAACAGGTTTACAAACTTCGCAACCATCGCCATGTCCAAGTTCATCTAGCACGTCATCGTACGATTTTATCTTTTTGATCTTGATCAGGTAATACAACTCCTGGCGTGAATAGTTGAAATGTTCGCAAACCACATTGCGGATGTATTTGCCCTGTGATTTCAGCGTATAGGTAATAATGTCTTTTACCATTGGTGCACAACCGCCGCAGCAAGTCGCTGCCTTTGTACATTTCTTAATGCTATCAAGCGTTTCATTGCCAGCTTCCACCGCACTGCAAATGGCTCCTTTGGTAATTCCCTCGCAGCTACATATAACGGCATCTGCCGGCAAACCCGCTACACCAGCGCCTTGCGGGGCATCTCCACCTCTGCTGCCAAGTAAAATATCTTCGGGATTTTCCGGCAGGGCAACTTTATTTTTAGTGGTTTGCAGCAACATATTGTATGCAGCAGCATCGCCTATCAATACGCCGCCAAGCAGATATTTTCCGTCAGTACTAATATTGATGCGTTTGTACACGCCTTTCATCGTGTCTTCAAAAACAACGGTGCGACAATCTGCGGCAGGAACAAAAGGATCGCCAAAGCTTGCCACATCCACGCCGATCAGTTTGAGTTTGGTACTCATGTCAAAACCGGCAAAAGCTTTCTCAGCGGCTGAAAGAGTGGCCACCACTACATCTGCCATTTCATAGCCCGGAGCAACGAGTCCATATATCATACCGTTGAACAAAGCACATTCGCCGATAGCGAAAATCGTTTCATCGGTAGTTTGCATTTTTTCGTTCACCACAATACCACCACGTGGGCCAGTTTCTAAACCCGCAGCTTTAGCGAGCTCATCGCGCGGTTTGATACCGGCAGATATTACAAGCATATCTACATCTATGGAAGTACCATCCGAAAATTGCATACCCGTAATGCTTTCATCACCTGTAATGCAGCTTGTGTTTTTATTGGTGAAGATGGTGAGGCCCAGTGTTTCAAGTTTTGATTGCAATATTTTAGAACCGCTGTCATCAATCTGGCGCGGCATCAGTCTTGGGGCAAATTCAATTACATGCGTGTCGGTTACACCAAGGTCGATCATTGCTTTTGCAGCTTCAAGCCCAAGCAGACCGCCGCCGATAACAGCACCACGTTTCGCTTTCGATGCGTGTGCCGTCATCATTTCAAGATCTTCTATTGTGCGGTAAAGGAAAACGCCTTGTTTATCTACACCCGGAATTGGAGGAACAAACGCAGCTGAACCGGTAGCCAGCACCAGGTAGTCGTATTCAACAGTAAGGCCTTTGTGGGAAAGAATTGTTTTTTGCTCGCGATTGATTTCTTTAACGGGATCACTGGTGTGCAATATAATATTGTTGTCGGCGTACCAGTTTGCCGGAGCCATTAAAAGATCATCGGCAGATTTGCCGGAAAAGAATTCGCTAAGATGAACACGGTCGTACGCCGGGCGAGGCTCTTCTCCAAACACCGTAAGAGAATAAGTTCCCGGTTCGAATTTCGCTACCAGCTTTTCGCAGAATTTGTAGCCAACCATGCCATTTCCAATTACAACTACTTTCATGCAGCGTTATTTTTTTGGTTAGAATGGATGGCAAACAATCGTTTTGGTCACATATTACATTTTATACTATGTAATATCTTTAATCATAAAATTTCAATTTTTGGCAGTCATTTTATGATTTCTACTATAAATTTAGGTAATTTACTTTCATATTGCAAATACAAACTAGGTAAATTAAACACATAATTATTTTTACAATATATGAAAAGACCAAAACTAACGCTGGTAGGTGCGGGTCCGGGCGACCCAGAGCTTATAACTTTGAAGGCGATCAAAGCTATTAAAAATGCCGATGTAATATTATATGATGCGCTGGCAAACAATGAACTTTTAGAATACGCCTCCCCTCACGCCGTGAAGCAATTTGTGGGCAAACGCTATGGTTGTCACGCGCTATCTCAAAAAGAAATCAACGACCTTATTATTAGCAGCGCATTGGCTCACGGAAATGTAGTGCGGTTAAAAGGCGGCGATCCGTTTGTATTTGGTCGCGCACAGGAAGAAATAGATACGGCAAGAGAACATGGCATAGAGGTAGAAGTGGTTCCTGGCATTTCAAGTGCATTGTCGGTGCCTGCTTCTCAAATGATCCCCCTTACCTGCCGTGGCATTAATGAAAGCTTTTGGGTAACGACCGGCACAACCCAATCCGGCAACATCTCCGACGACATTGCGTTGGCTGCGAAATCCTCTGCAACCGTGGTTATATTAATGGCCATGAGCAAGCTGGAAGAAATCATGGATATTTTTAAGGCAAACGGCAAGGCTGAAACGCCGGTCGCCATTATACAAAACGGCACATTGCCCAATGAAAAGATCGTTATCGGTAAAGTAAAGGACATTGTGTACAGAGCGCAATACGCCGAAATCACCAACCCGGCGATTATAATGGTGGGCGAAGTAGTGACGCTGCATCCGTCGTTCCTGAAGACTTTTGCTGCGAAAGAATTGGTAAGTGCGAAACGTGGCGAATAATTGAATAACTGAGTAACTGAATAACTGAGGATTTTACTGTCAATCATTCTGAGGAAAATTTTGTCATTTCGCTGATGCAAGAAGGCCCGCCCGGATGAATCAAGTTCGGACGGGCTTCGACAAGCTCAGTCCCGCTAACGCCTGCGGGACTGAGCTTGTCGAAGCCCCGTTAAACAGAAGCTATGATCGTCAACTGTCGGCAACTGACCGCAACATGAAAGGAGGAATTTGAAATTTGTCATGATAGTTCTGCGATAAATATTCAAATTCGTATAACTTAAAGGCAGGAATAATTTTAAAGCGAATGAAAAAAAGTAAACATGAGTGTGATGTTGAAAGCTGTTTTTTGTGCAGATTAAGTATGAAAGAATGGCTTCCGGCAGTAAAAGAACACAAGAAGAATTTCGAGTACAAGAAAGGCGAACTGATTTTTAAAGAAGGAGATCCTGTAGTGGGTATTTATTTTATCTACAAAGGGAAAGTGAAAGTGCATAAGAAATGGGGCGATGATAAAGAACTGATCATTCGCTTTGCCACTGGTGGCGGCATTTTCGGGCACCGCGGTTTGGGTAATGACACCGTTTACCCTATTTCTGCAACGGCTTTGGAAACTACTACTGTCTGTTTTATAGAAAAGGAATTTCTGCTCACTTCGTTGAAAGTTAACCACGACCTGATGTTTAACCTGATGATGTTCTACGCAAATGAACTACAGGAATCGGAAAAGAATATGCGCAACATGGCCCACATGTCAGTAAAGGGACGTGTGGCAAATGCACTGCTTTCGCTGCACAGCAAATTCGGAATTGATGGCGAGGGCTTTATCGACCTTGTATTGAGCAGGCAGGATATTGCCTCCTATGCCGGCACGACGTACGAAACGGTGTTTAGAGTGTTGTCTGATTTTTCGGAAGAAAAGTTAATCAATGCATCAGGCAAGAGTATTGCGATCGTTGATGCAGAAAGATTACGGGCGATTGTCAACAGCGAAACCGGCGGGTAGAAACAAGGCAGTGCCTTGTCTGTCTCACATCATCCGGGTGTATCAGAGACAGGGCACTGCCTTGTCACTACGGGTGCAAGCACGCAATCAAAAAAACAAAAAGAATGATCTCTGTTGAAGAAGCCAAGCAAATTATAACCGATAACGTTCAGGCGCTACCTTCCGTAAAACTGTCGCTGATGGAAGCTGCGGGGCTTATAACAGCCACAGATATTTATTCACCCGTTGATGTCCCTTTCTTTGATCAATCGGCGATGGATGGGTATGCTTTTCATTTTGATAGTTGGAAAAACAATTCACTTACCATAAGCGGCGAATTGGCCGCAGGTGTATCAACAATTGAAACACTCGCGCAAGGCAATGCCGTTCGCATATTTACAGGTGCTCCGGTTCCTCCGGGCGCAGACACCGTTGTGATGCAGGAAAAGGTTGTAGCAGAAAATAAATTGCTCAACATACAAGACGAGCTTCTGCAAAAAGGAGCCAATGTTCGCTTAAAAGGTTCCGAAATCGCAAAGGGTTCTCTGGCGCTCGAATCCCACACACGCCTCACTCCTGCTGCCATTGGTTTTGTTGCCAATATGGGCATTGCAGCAATTGAAGTGTATGGAAAAATCACAGTTGCCATCATAGTTACGGGCAATGAATTGCAAAAGCCCGGTGCAACACTCACTCTCGGACAAGTGTATGAATCAAACTCATTTGCATTGAAAGCAGCATTGCAACAATTGCATATTCACAGCGTGATTACCTTTCATGCGAGTGATGATATTGTTGATGTCATGAACGCTGTTGAACGGGCTTCGGCACAAGCTGACATCATTTTAATGACAGGTGGCGTAAGCGTTGGCGATTACGATTTTGTGACGCAAGCGCTTGCAAACTTTGGCGTTGAAAAACTTTTTCATAAGATCAAACAAAAGCCGGGAAAGCCTTTGTTCTTTGGCAAGAAGGAGAACAAAATCTTCTTTGGATTGCCCGGCAATCCAGCATCCGTACTAACTTGTTTTTATGAGTACGTAACCTTGGCATTATCAAAATTAACATCGACCTTCGTACCGGTTCTGTCTACCAAAATGGTAGAATTAACGGAAGATGTGCAAAAAAAAGCAGGCCTTACATTTTTTCTGAAGGGAATTTGTACTGATAAAACGGTTGTTTCCTGTGGCGCGCAGGAGTCTTTCAGAATGTCATCTTTTGCAAAATCCAATTGTTTGGTATGCCTTGCGGAAAATGAAACCGTCTATAAAAAAGGATCTTTAGTTGAAGTCCATTTGTTACCCATATAGTAAAACAAAGAAAGAATGTCGGAAAGTCTTGTACTGGTATTTTACAGCTTACTTTTTATTGTTGCCTTTTTATATGCTTCTGTTGGTCATGGCGGAGCCAGCGGCTATCTCGCCTTGATGGCGGTATTCGGCTTCGCTCCTGCTGTTATGAAACCCACAGCTTTGTTGCTGAACCTGTTTGTGTCCATGGTTTCATTCATACAATTCTACCGCGGCGGGCACTTTAAATGGCGGTTGTTCTGGCCGTTTGCACTAGCATCTATCCCCCTTTCTTACGTGGGTGGTTTGATGTCGGTAGACGGCACCTCTTACAAAAGAATTCTCGGGCTGTTATTGCTTATACCCGTCATCAGGTTTACGTTTTTCAACAAGTTGCAAACCACCGAAACAAAAGAAAACAGCATTGGCCTTTCATTGTTGATTGGCGGTGTTATTGGTTTACTCTCAGGAATGATTGGCATTGGTGGTGGTATTATTTTGTCGCCCGTGTTGTTGCTATTGAAATGGGCGGACCAAAAACAAGCAGCTGCAGTCAGCGCCATATTCATCTTTGTAAACTCGGTCTCCGGATTGATGGGGCAACTTACAAAAGGCATCCAGTTTACGCAGGACATGTACCTGTATGTAGCCATTGCATTTGCGGGCGGACTCGCAGGCGCATACATGGGCTCAAAGAAATTTGACCAAACAATTTTGCGCGGCATTTTGTCTTGTGCACTGGCAATTGCGGCGTACAAACTGTTGTTTACAAAAGCATAGGAAATCAATTAATAATTAATAATTAGAAATTAATAATGAAGAACCTGATAATTGCATTGGCCTTAGTGTTGGCGTCTGCTTCAATCGGTTTTGCGCAGAAAAAAACATTTGCAACAAGTGATAGTATTGTGGTGAAGGGAAATATAAAAGCACCAATGGTTATTACGCCGGCATCGCTTTCTGCTTATAAGAAAGTAACTTTGGGAAACGTAGTGATAAAGAACCATGAAGGCAAACCGAAAGATACGTTATTGAATGTACAAGGTGTGCTGTTAAAGGACTTGCTGGCAAAGGTGGAACTTGATGAAAGCAATTTTAAAAAGTTCAGCGAGTTTTGCATCGTTGTAAAGTGTACCGATGATTATACAGTGGTGTATTCCTGGAACGAATTATTTAATTCGCCCACCGGCGACGCCACTTACATTGTAACAGATAAAGATGGCCAGCAACTTTCGCAAATGAAAGATAAGATAGCGATCATTACACCGAGTGATTACAACACCGGAAGGCGTTTCTCTAAATCGGTAGCTTCAATCGAGGTTAAAAGCGTTCAATAAAAACAGTTGTATGGGATTGTCAATTTTAGCATTCGGGCAAGTAGCGGAAATCACCGGCACTACATTTTCTTTCGATCATGTAGTGGATACCAATGCGCTTAAACTTGCGCTGGAGAAGGCTTTCCCTGCTCTGCAGCATGTTCGCTATACAATTGCAGTTGATAAGAACACGATAATAGCCAACACCCTTTTAAATGAAAATGCTGTGGTGGCATTATTGCCGCCATTTTCCGGCGGATGATTCCATACAGACGCATAATAATGCGCCTCCGCACAAAGACGCATTATCATGCGTCTCTACATTTTATCAATGACAGAAACAACACGATACGAACGTCAGACCGCACTAAAAGAAATTGGTGATCAGGGGCAGCAACAACTGTTGCAGGCAAAGGTATTGGTCATTGGTGCCGGTGGTCTGGGTTGCCCGGTATTGCAGTATTTAACGGCAGCCGGTGTTGGTGAGATCGGCATTGCGGATGATGACGTTGTTGCTCTCAACAATTTGCATCGCCAGATTTTATACACAGAAAAGCACGTTGGCAAATTAAAAGCGGAAGCTGCTACCGATGTTTTGCAGCGAATGAACTCCACTGTAAAAATCAATCAGCACATTGTAAGGCTGGACAACAAAAACATTTTGCCCATCATTCGTTTGTATGATGTGGTAGTTGATGCAACAGATAATATTCCGGCACGATACATTGTCAATGACGCGTGTTACCTGCTCAGAAAACCGCTGATCTACGGAAGTATTTTAAAATTTGAAGGACAGCTGGCCGTTTTCAACTACAATACAAGTATTACCTACAGAGACCTGTTTCCGCAACAACCAAAAGAAAATGAAATTGCTGATTGCAACGAAGCAGGCGTTATTGGCGTGTTGCCGGGGATTATAGGAAGTCTGCAAGCGGCAGAAGCGATTAAGATAATAACAGGAATAGGACAAGTTGCTGCTGGCAAATTGATCACTTACAATATGCTGCACAACAGCCTGTACGAATTCAACATTTCAGCAAATCTACTGGCAGCTTCGTTTTTGCCTGCTGATGAAAAAGCACTTGAGAATGCTGATTACGGCGAAGTTTGCGATGTATTTTCTGTTCGGGAAATTGACATCGCTTCTTTCGACGAAATACGCAATTTACCGGGCACCATTGTTGTAGATGTTCGCGAAGAATATGAGTTGAATGAAACGCCGGCCCTTGAAAGTATCCAAATGCCATTCAGTGTTTTTGATGAAAACATGGCACTACCCAACAGCGAGACCATTGTGGTGGTTTGCAAATCCGGACACAGAAGCAAAGCAGCAGCGGCGCTTCTTTCAAGGAAATACAAGAATGTTATTAGCCTGCAAGGAGGTCTCAATAACTGGCTCACATTAAACAAAATGGATCATGCATAAACCCAAAGATATTTTTATTGAAGGAGCCATCCCTCCTGCTATGATCGCAGATAGCATTGGCAAGCATCAAACAAAAACGGAGATTGGCGCACACAGTATTTTCCTCGGCCAGGTGAGAAAAGATGTGATCAATGAGCAACAAGTTGCGGCTATTGAATACACGACATACAAAGACATGGCGCTGGAAAAAATGCATGAGATCCGTGAAGAAATTTTTGCAAAATATCCGCTTACCTGTATGCATATTTATCACAGCCTCGGCATTGTAAACGCCGGAGAAATATGTTTATTTGTGTTCACTTCTTCTGCCCACAGAAAAGAGGCCATCGACGCATGCGAAGAAGTAGTGAACCGGATCAAAGCAGAATTGCCGGTGTGGGGAAAAGAGATATTTGAAAACGAATCCTATCAGTGGAAGCAAAATAAATAAGCATGGTAACCATCACAAACAAAGTCAACAGTCTTCGCAAAGCCATTGCGCAAGCGGTTGTGAGCGTGTCGCAGCAGGAAACGATCGAGGCCATCAAGAACAGGCAGGTTCCTAAAGGTGATGTGTTTGAGTTTTCCCGTGCCGCAGGTTTACTGGCAATTAAAAAAACAAGTGACCTGATTCCTGACTGCCATCCTTTGCCCGTTGAGTTTGCAAACATTACCTACACGATTGACGGTTTCAATATCATCATCGAAGTGGAAGTTCATACGATTTACAAGACCGGTGTGGAAGTAGAAGCCATGCACGGAGCCTCTCTCACGGCATTAACAATGTACGATATGCTGAAACCGATTGATAAAGAAATCGAGATCAGCCATATAAAATTATTGAACAAGAAAGGCGGCAAATCAGATTATAGCGATCGCCTTAACAAGCAATTGTTGTGTGCGGTAGTTGTGTGCTCAGATAGTATTGCCGCGCAGGAAAAGAAAGACAGTGCGGGCAAAGCCATCATGCAGATATTGCAGCACCATGGTTTGCAAACAAATTATTACGGGGTAATTCCTGATGAGTTTTCCTTGATCCAGGAAAAAGTTTTACAACTGAGCGAAGAGAATTACAACCTCGTTCTCATCACGGGTGGCACGGGTTTGTCGCCCCGCGATGTAACTCCTGAAGCTATTACTCCACTACTCGACCGTGCCATTCCCGGCATTATGGAGGCGGCCCGCAGCTATGGGCAACAACGTACTCCATACGCTATGCTTTCACGGGGCGTTGCAGGTTTCATTAAAAACACACTCGTTATAACACTACCCGGTTCCACTCGCGGCGCCGAAGAAACAATGCAGGCGCTGTTCCCCTATGTGCTGCATATTTTTAAAGTGGCGGAAGGGATGAGACATGATTAATTTGAAAATGAAAGGGAACGCAGATGCTCATGATTGTCATGATTTGTTAAGATCTTTTGATTTGAGATTCGTTATATGCGACCTCCCCGGTTCAACACTAAGGGACTAAGTCCACTGAGCTCCACTAAGGGTTGTTTTAAATTTAGATACTTCTTAGTGCAACTTAGTGCACTTAGTGCCTTAGTGGTAAATGAGGGACATCAAACTCAACGAACTTCAAATCTCAAATCATCACCAGTCATAATAATCTTAAAAATCTGCGTTCCATTTTCCGTAAATTAGAAGTATGAAAAAAATCACCGCGTTCATCCTTTTCTGTGCCGTGGCCCTGGGGCTGTATGCACAGAAATCTAACAATAAATCTGCCGCCGTTAAAAATGAACCTTTGGCCAATACATTGCTTTGGAAAATTAGCGGTCACGGACTAGCCCATCCTTCTTATCTTTTTGGAACCATGCACATTCTCTGCGCCGATGATGCGCAGCTGAGTGACTCGCTGGAATATGTCATCAGAACCACGGACAAAGTGTATTTTGAAATTGACATGGACAACATGATGGAGATGATGGGTGCATTGAGATACATTCGCATGAATGGCAATCAGAAATTGGCGGACTTGCTGAGTGAGGGTGACTACAAAAAAGTGAAGGATTATTTCACGAAGAATCCGTCTATGATCCCATTCAGCATGATGGAGAAATTCAAACCTTATTTCATTGCATCGCTGTTGTCTGAACAAAAAATGGATTGCCCGCAGAAAGACGGCATGGAGCAAGTGATCATGACCTACGCTAAGAAAAAAGGCAAGGAAATAAAGGGGCTTGAAACGGCGGCATATCAGGCGAGTATTTTTGACAGTATTCCTTACAAGACGCAGGCTGATGAACTGGTGAAGATGATTGATAGTATTGATGTTAAAAGTAATGATGACACCGATCTGGAGGATGTGTACAGGAGCCAGGACCTTACTAAAATCCAGGAAATGGTAATGAAGGAGGACGATATCAATCAATCGCTCGACCTGCTTTTATACAACCGCAATAAAAACTGGGCGGTAAAAATTAATGATATCATTCAATCCACGCCATGTCTTTTTGCCGTAGGCGCAGCGCACCTTCCGGGCGATTTGGGCGTCATCAATTTGTTGAAAAAACAAGGATATGTTTTAACACCGGTTAAGCATGCCCCAACGAACAAAAACACGCAAGTAGCGAGGAAATAACTGAATAACTGAGTAACTGAATAACTGAAAGTTCAAATTCAGTTACTCAGTACAAATATCAACCACTCAGTTATTCAGTTATTCAGTCAATCAGTTACTCCACTACCGCTTCTTCGCCATACATTTGTCCCTTGTACTTTAAAGATGGTGATGGAAGAAATGCTCCCAAACCAAGCTTGCTCCATTTTTCATCTACTGATTTGATGGTTTCATCTGCGGCGACGATAATGTTCGGCCAGTCACGCTGAAAGCCGTCCAGTTCTTTGGTTTTGCGCGTACCGTCCAGACCAAGGCAGGCAAAGGTTTTGCCGGTTTGCGTAAGCGAATCTCTTTTCACCAGGAACGAATCACGTTTTGGATCAAGATTGTTACAGAAACGCCACAATGCAGTTGGCAGATCTTTCGCGTCCACCGTATGTTCAACATACAAGATCATTTTGATGCCTTCCATTTCAGGAAGTTTGCAAAGCTGCTCATGCAACTCTTTTACGTGATGTCTTCTATCTTTTTCCACGGAAACAATAATGCAGCCAATACCATCTTTCAGCAGCGCTGTGTTCACGCTTTTTATTTCAGGATACAATTGGAGAAGTGTGTTTTCGTTCAAAGCAAATGCGGCAGGTGCCAACCAATTGCAATCTTCAATTTCTTCTTCCATTTTTTTGGTACCGTCAATACAGATCTTACCGCCAAAACCCAGTTTGTTGCAACTGTGGTCCAACACATCCATCGGGCCGGTGCTGATGATCACATCGTTTGCCACGTCTAAATTGGCGAACACATATTTCGCAAGTGCTTTGTAGTCCTGTATTTTAACATGCTGGTCTCCCAGCACCAAAATTTTGTTGAACATCATTTGCCCCGCTCCCCACATGGCGTTCATTACTTTCTGTCCCTGTCCGGCATATGATTTTTCTATCTGCGCAATCACCAGGTTATGGAACACACCTTCAATCGGCATATCCATATCAATGATTTCCGGCACCATCGTCATTTTGATCGGTGCAAGGAAAATTCTTTCTGTCGCCTTTCCTAACCATGCGTCTTCTTGTGGTGGAATACCAACGATGGTCGCAGGATAAACCGCATTCTTTTTATGTGTAATAGCCGTGATGTGAAAACGCGGATACCAGTCTGGCAGTGAATAGTAGCCTGTATGATCACCGAACGGTCCTTCCCAAATCAGTTCATCATTTGGCTCAACATACCCTTCTATGATGAAGTCTGCATCGGCAGGCACTTCTATTTCAGGTTGTGTGATACATTTCACCAGCTCTACTTTCTTCTTGCGTAAGAAGCCGGCCAACATGTATTCATCTACATTTTCCGGTAATGGTGCAGTTGCACTATACGCATAAGCCGGGTCGCCGCCAAGTGCCACCGCCACCGGCATTCTTTTGTTCAACTTTTTATATTCGCTGAAATGTTTCGCGCTCACTTTGTGCTTGTGCCAGTGCATGCCGGTAAGCGTTGGGCTAAACACCTGCATGCGATACATACCCACATTTCTTGAATGGGTGTTGGGATCTTTTGTATGAATAACCGGCAGGGTCACAAACGGGCCGCCGTCTTTCGGCCAGCAGGTAATCACCGGCAGTTTTGTGATATCCGGTGTCGCCATTACCACTTCCTGGCACTCGCCTCTTCCGCTTTTTACTTTGGGCATCCAGCTGGCAAACTGGCTCAGCTTCGGTAACAATTTCAGTTTGTCGATAATGTTTTCCTTTGGAGCGGACAGCATTTTAAACAGCCCTTCAATTTCTTTCGCTACATCGTCCAGGTGATTTACGCCCAGCGCCATGCACATGCGTTTTTCACTGCCGTATGCGTTCATAAGTACGGGGAAATCGTAGCCTGTATTTTCGAACAACAATGCCTTACCGCCATTGCCGCTTTTGCTTATCCTGTCTGTTATCTCTGCTATCTCGAGTGCCGGATTCACGTATTCCTTAATGCGAACCAATTCTCCTGCACTTTCAAGCGCCTGTATAAATTCCTGCTGATTTTTGTATGCCATGGCTGCAAATGTACCCAATTTGAAAATTTGAAGATTTGAAAATTTGAAAATGAGGGAGAGCGCAGATTTTCATGATTTGTCAAGATTTTTTTGATTTGAAATTTGACTTAACCAGCAATCGCAAACTTCAAATCATCAACAATCATGAAAATCTGCGTGCCCGACTGAAGTCGTTCGGGCGGGCGTTCCTTCTCTCATATTTCGCCGCCACACATTAAATCTCAAGTCATACTCCCTTGAATGCCCAATTAACTTATATATAACAAAAAGCCCGATTCATTAAAAAATATCGCACATTTCATTTTCAAATCTTCAAATTTTCAAATTAATAATTTGTAAGTTTGTTAATACACCCGACCACATGCTGCCATGAAAAGACTGTTTATCTCGTGCATTGTAATTCTATTTCTTAGTCCGCAAATATTCGCCCAACAATTGTGCAACGGCAGCCTTGGCGATCCCGTGGTGAACATTACTTTTGGCAGCGGCAGCAATCCGGGGCCGGCGTTAAGCTCTTCAGTTACTACTTACACTTACATAACAAGCGGCTGTCCCGGCGATGGTTCTTATACCATCAGCAACTTGGTTCAAAACTGTTTTAACGGCACCTGGCACACTGTCCGAAATCATACTCCTAACGATGCGAGCGGCTATATGATGGTGGTAAATGCAGACTTCAATCCTAAGGATTTTTACACGCAAAAGGTTACGGGTTTGTGTGGAAACACCACATACGAATTTGCAGCCTGGATAGTAAACTTGCTTACTAATGCACAAAGCTCGTGCGGCGGACCGGGTGTTGCGCAAGAGCCGGATCTGACCTTCAGAATAGAAACCACAACAGGCACTGTCCTCAGCTCGTATTCGACAGGCCAAATTCATTCGACTGCATCGCCTGATTGGAAACAATACGGTCTTTACTTTAAAACGCCCACAAATGTTGAAGAGGTAGTGATCCGAATGACCAACAACGCAAATGGCGGTTGCGGAAATGACCTGGCGTTGGATGATATAACCTTTCGTGCCTGCGGTCCTATGTTGAATGCAGGAGACGCAACAACCCACAGTTCCAGCGTGAATCAATGCGAGAATGCGTTATCGCCGGTACAGTTGGAGGCAACCGTTACGTCCGGTTATAACAATCCCACTTATCAATGGCAGAAAAGTATCGATAATGGCGCTACATGGTCAGATATTCCCGGCGCTACTACCACTACCCTTAATTTCACTCCAGCCGGAAAAGGTGTGGCTCTATACCGTATCGCATCTGCAGAACTGGGGAACATCAATTCATCAGCGTGCAGAATTGTATCGAACGTGGTAACTGTTACGGTTAATGCTATTCCGGTGACGGGCATCGGCTCCAACAGTCCGGTTTGTGATAACAATACACTGAAACTTTCCGCCAATGCAGGCAAAAGTTTCGCCTGGACAGGGCCAAACAGCTTTACGTCAATCGACCAAAACCCAACATTGACGGCACACGGGGTTAACGCAGGAACTTATAAACTAGCTTATACTGATAACAATAACTGCTCCACGACCGGCTCTGTCGATGTAGCAGTAAATCCGCTGCCGGTAATAACTGCCAGTGAAGATGTGGCTATTTGCAGCGGTGAGTCGACCAACCTGCAAGCCACCGGCGGCGCCAATTATGTGTGGTCGCCACCAACAGGATTATCAAGTTCAGGTATTGCAAATCCTGTCGCATCTCCAACTCAAACGACGACTTATCATGTTTCTGCATCTGACGTGAACGGATGTACGGGCTCTGATGACGTTATAGTAACGGTTTGGAAAAATCCCATTGCTGATGCTGGTCCCGACAGAAAAATATTAGAGGGGCAATATATCACACTAAACGGCTCCGCTTCGGGTGATGATATCAGTTATAGCTGGCAACCGCTTACGGACATTTCCGGCGAAACCACCTTGCAGCCAACCGTGAACCCCTCGAAAGATGCTACTTATACCCTGGTCGTAACATCAACGCATAATTGCCCCCCAGCCACCGATGATGTTTTTGTCAAAGTATTTAAAAAACTCATCGTACCCAATGCATTTTCTCCAAATGGAGATGGGGCAAATGACTATTGGCGCCTCGAATCATTGCAGGTCTATCCAACATCTACAGTAAAGGTCTATAACAGGTTTGGCCAATGTGTTTTTTCGGCCATCGGAGCCGATTCGCCAATTTGGGATGGAAAATTTCAAGGCAAACCATGCCCTATGGGTGGTTATTCCTACGTAATTGATTTAAAGAATGGCACGCCGGTGTTGACGGGAATGTTGTTTATTGTGCTGTAGATTTATGCGGAACGCTTAATGCCCAATGCTTAAAGCTAGTTGAAATTCAGATCTTGCCGATAAGTATTCAAATGACAAGAAAATGGGAGGTCTTTTGCTCTAGGCATTAAGCGTTATGCGTCCTGCATGTAGAATAAAAAAAGTCAATGAAAAACTTCATTGACTTTTTTGCGATAAGGCTTTAATTAATTGAAAGTTGAAAGTTGAAAATTGAAAATTGAAAATTATTGGAAACCGGATTGTGAATGCTATTCGAAATATCGGGCGAATACGATTCGATACATTGGGCGAATGCGATTCGCCCCTACGGTCAATTAATTCTCAACTCTCCATTCTCCACTCTCAACTACTAATAAACTCTCGTTGGGCAACCCAATCCTTTCGGTGCACGGCCGTTATTGCCAATGCCGATGCTCAGTGAGAAGCCAGAAAAATAGTACCAGTCTTTTCTGTTAGCGCCGCCTCTCTGCGTACCATCTACAGGATATGTGGGATCTCCGTCTTTTAATTCACCGCCACGATAGGCCATTTCAACTGCCAGCGGACCTTTTGCAGCAAGCAATGCATCATGGTCAACATATGTTCTGCTTACATCATCAAGATAGTCTGTCAGAGCAGGTCTGAAGCCCATTTCATAACCAAGAACGAGGTTGTCTGCCAGTTTGAAATGTAAGCCAAAACCAAAGGGAATGGTGAACTGTGTGAGATGATAATTTTTTCTGTCAGGATATTGCGCGAGACCTTGTCCTTCTGTGCTTAATGGCTGAAGAAAAACTTTTCTGCCCAATGTATCATAGCTGTAAGGATTGAAATGATAAAAACCAATGCCGGCAAACACATAAGGGCTTAATCTTTTCTCAGAAAGATCTAAGAAATCATATTGCGCCAAAACCTGTCCTTCCGTTATGTTGCTTTGAAAATTAAGGTTACGTGCTTTTCTATAGAAGTTGTCGCTGTTCTTATCATCGGCACCAATTTTACCGAACATCATTCCTGCTTTTACAGAAAGGTGATTATTCAAATCATATTGCGCGCCCAGGCCAAATGCGGCCTTGGAACCACTGAATGTGTATCGCTTGTCCTGCAGATCTCCCTGGTAGTTTGCCAACCCACCAAACAACGTAACATGAAATGGCTGAGCCATCGATAACAGAGGGAGTACTGTGATTAAAAGGATGAGTAATTTTTTCATAATTTATTAACGGTATATCTCGCTAAACAATTTTTAAGCCAGTTTTTTACACAAGGCCCAAACAAACTTTTAAAAACCACTCAGGTAAGCAGCCAGATAGTTTTAATAACGGCTATAAGGGAAGGGACATTATTGGGTAATGCAGTCAAAAAATCACGATTCTTTTATGGATATAGGTTTTTAGCCGTTTTCACAACTCAAAAACTCATAACTCACAACTAACAACTTCGTGAGGATATAGCGGTAACGTAAAAAATGAAACTTTATTGTAAATCGGTCGCAGAAAATGATAATGGCAGCAAAATATCCGCATCGGCTAATATGTAAACTTCGCCTGTTTCACCTGCGAGAATCAATCGCATACTTTGCTTTACGCGCAGTTGAAACTCATGCAATGTTTGCCTGCAAACACCACAGGGAGTAATGGGATGATCGCTTTCCAACTCAGCGCTCTTGTAGCTTATCGCCATGGTATTGATGGCCACATTTGGAAATAGAGAAGACGCAGTTGACAGCAATGTTCGTTCAGCACAAATGCCAACAGGGTACGAAGCATTTTCCTGGTTGGCTCCTACTATAATTTCGCCGTTGGCAAGTTTTGCCGCGGCGCCCACATTGAATTTTGAATAAGGAGCATATGCCAGACCGGTTGCCTCAATTGCCTTCCGCAGCAACAAAGCATCATCCGGTTGCAACTCGTTTATGGAGTTATATTTTTCGAAAACGAGGTTTATGTGTTTTTGCTCCATGATAGTACTTTGAGAACGGAACGCAGATTTTCAAGATTTTCATGATCATTATGATTTAAGAATTTGTGTGTTTGCCATGACGACATTTAACACCTTAACAGTCTAACAATCTCAAATCAAAAGATCATAACAAATCATGACGATCATGAAAATCTGCGTTCTATGTTCTACTATTTAATCGTTTTAAACAATCTCTTCCATCTGATTCCTTTTTCCCAGCTCATCCATATCAATGATGCGGAACCTACTATGTGATCTTCGGGAACAAAGCCCCAGTAGCGGGAATCCTGTGAACCGTGGCGGTTATCTCCCATCATCCAGTAATAATTCATTTTAAATGTATACTGGTTGGTTTGAACATCGTTAATGTAATACTTGCCGTCACGCACTTCCAGCTTATTGCCTTCGTAGGTGCGGATGGCTCTCTCGTATACGGAATAATTCTGCGGCGTCAAAGTAAGCGTTGCGCCCTTTGCAGGTATCCACAGCGGCCCGAAATCATCAACTGTCCATTTGTGCAGTGTGTCGTATGGCCAGGTCACCTGTCCCCACATTTGCGCAGGGATGTCCGAAGGCTGCTGCAACTGTGGTTTTACCGTTTTTGCAAGGCCGTTCTTTCTCATTTTATCTATCGCTTCCTGCGTTAACAACATTGTAAATTTGTTGCCACCGTAAGGTTGAAATTCTTCCGGATTCTCAATGTCGATATTGTATTCGTCCTTCATGATCTGCGGATCCAGCGGCTGACCTGAAGTTTCGATCTCGTAAGGAATTTCAGATTGCGGCGGAATAAAATTTTGTTGGCCGTTGATATACACAACTCCCTCTTTAATCTCCAGTGTATCACCTGCAATCGCTACACATCTTTTAATGTAATTCTCTTTTTTATCTACCGGGCGAATAACCAGCGGATATGTTTCAGGATCGTTCAGTATGATATTTCGACCAATATTGATGTCACCGTTACCTAAGCGGCGGGCAACGTCATAATACGGATCTTTCGACTGGAATTCTTCTTTGTTGATTACGGTATCTCCTGTCGGGAAATTGAAAACGACCACATCGTTTCTGTTAACCGGAGATGCGAACCAACGAATGTATGGCAACTTTACAATTTCTGTATAAGATTTGCCGTTGCCAAATGGCATGGTATGATGCACGAAAGGCACTGCCAGCGGCGTATTCGGAATGCGCGGACCATATTTGAATTTGCTTACAAACAGGAAGTCGTTTATGAGCAATGTTTTTTCCATTGAACCGGTAGGAATGGTATAGGCCTCAAAAACAAATGTCCTGATAAGTGTAGCAGCCACTACCGCAAAAATACCGGCGTCGATCCATTCACGTGACGTTGATTTTCTGTGTTTCTTTACCACTGCGGAGCCTAAAAAGCGATCGTCTTTATTGGCTGCGATGTAGGGGAAATAAAGAAACGGCACCAAAGCCGCTGCAGCATGTTCCCAAAATGCAAACTTGCCAAATACTTTTACCCACTCTATAAAAATGCCCATGGTGATGAACCAGCCCACGATGGGGATAAATTGCCAGTAAACCCAATGTACGGGCCTGTCTGCCAACTTTTGCATTACATAAGTATTGTAAAAAGGTACATAAGCTTTCCAGGTAGGAACTCCTGCTTTTTTAAACATCCCCGCTATACCAAATGCGGGCAGCATAACCAGTAAAATCGAGATAAGAAATAGTACAAAAAGCTGATGGGACGACATTCAATTGTTTTTTTAAAATTGGACAAAAATACCATTCTGCCTGAAAAGTACAGAAGAAATTGATTCCGTGTACTTTATTGGCGCAGAAAATGATTCTTAATGTTTGTAACAGAAGTAATTGAAATATTACAGGCCGGGATATCAATTAATAATTAATAAAGAATAATTAATAGGTGTGTCAGCGGATGTTCTTGGTACCCTTCCTGCATTTGTGATATCATTTAGATATGGTCGCTGCTATTTCAGGATTTTCAAAAAAATAAGAAACCCTGACAGTTTTTTTGAAACCTATCAGGGTTAATACTCAGCGGATGCAACAATCAATTTCGCAAACCGCCTATTAATTATTCTTTATTAATTATTAATTACCTCGTCCACGCTTTCGCCACTTGTCTCGAAACGCCCAATCCATCAATCCCCAGCTCCATTACATCTCCTGGCTTAACGTACACATTCGGATTCATTCCCAAACCTACTCCGGCAGGTGTTCCGGTGGAAATGATATCACCCGGAAGCAGGGTCATGAATTTGCTAACATAAGCAATAACAACTGCTACATTGAAGATGAAGTTGGAAGTATTGCCGTCCTGCATGGATTTGCCGTTGAGTGTTAACCAAAGACGCAGATTGTTTACATCTTTAACCTCATCTTTAGTGGCCAGGAATGGGCCCATTGGTGCGAAGGTATCGCAACCTTTACCCTTATCCCAGGTACCGTTTCTTTCCAATTGAAATTCTCTTTCGCTGATATCATTGTGAAGACAATATCCTGCCACATAATCCATCGCGTCTTTCTCTTCCACATAGGAAGCTTTTTTGCCAATAACAACCGCAAGTTCTACTTCCCAGTCTGTTTTCACAGAATTCTTTGGAATAACCACTTCATCGTATGGCCCGCACAATGCAGTTGTTGATTTCATAAAAATTACCGGCTCCGGAGGCAATGCAGCGCCTGTTTCTTTCGCGTGATCGGCGTAGTTCAATCCGATGCACACGATTTTAGATGGTCTTGCCAACGGCGCTCCAAGGCGGCTTCCCGCAGGAATTTCTTTTAAAGAACCTTTATTCTTTTCTACAAATTCTGCAAGACGCTTAAGACCGTCTGTTGCGAAAAATTTTTCATTGTAATCTTCACCAAAATCAGATGTATCGTATTGCACACCGTTGATGATAACACCTGTTTTTTCCTGTTCAAAACTACCGTAACGAATAAGTTTCATTGAATGATTTTTTTGAGAGAGGGAACGCAGATTTTCAAGATTGTCATGATTGTTATGATTCTTCTTTTTATACTACGTTCTAAATTTTATTATTGAATCGAACACAAATTTATAGAGTCTGGGAAATGCAATGATTCTTCAAAAAATCCTGGCAAATCATGACAATCTTGAAAATCTGCGTTCTGTTCTATCACGTGTTTAGCTTAATAAAGCCGCCGTCTATCGGGTAATCGCAGCCGGTGATGAAACCCGCTTCGTCGCTGCAAAGGAACAAAATGAGATTAGCGATCTCATCTGGTTTGCCCATGCGGCCGATAGGTTGTGTTTTAGACAGCTTTTCGTACATTTCTTTTTCCTGGCCGGGATAATTTTTTTGCAAAAATCCATCTACAAAAGGTGTGTGAACCCTTGCCGGCGCTATGGAATTACAACGGATATTATCTGCAAGATAATCTTTTGCAACAGACATTGTCATTGCGTACACTGCGCCCTTGCTCATGGAATAAGCAAATCTGTCTGCAAGGCCCACTACTGCTGCAATGGAAGACATGTTTACTATAACTCCGCCCTTTTGCGCTTTCATTCGCGGAATGGCGGCAAACAAGCAGTTGTAAACACCTTTCACGTTCACCGAATACACTTTGTCAAAATCACTTTCGCTTGTGGTATCGGCGCGACCGATGTGAGATATACCCGCGCTGTTTACAAGGATGTCCACCTTGTCAATTGCATTGAATAACGCAGTAACCTGTTGTTGGTTGGTCACATCACACACGTGTGCCTGCGCCCTTCCTCCGGAAGATGTAATTTCATTTACTGTTTGCAGCGCTGCATTTTCCTGCACATCCAGCACGTGTACAATGGCGCCCTGTTTGGCAAATACCAATGCTACAGCTTTCCCGATCCCGCTTCCTGCTCCTGTTACTACGGCATGTTTATCGTCTATTCGAAACATAGGAATGTATTTTTATTCGATTCTATTAGTAAAACGCTGAAAGGCGAATTAATAATTAATAATTAGTAATTAATATTTTACCTCTTTAATATTTTGATCTCTCCCTTCTACGTCGACATCACAAATCACCAGCATTAAAAGCAAGATGCCACCTCTGCAAGTGACTGCAACCCTATTAATTACTAATTATTAATTATTAATTGGTTTGCCCGCGCAAACTTAGGGATAAACCAAATTCGCAGTACGAAATATAATGTAATATGATGAGAATAGACGCCAATATATTGACTTCATAGGAATTTTTGCTTGAAATAAAACTGATAAAAATCCCCAAACAAAATTGGCCCGCAGTTTCACAACTTAATCGGCAAAGCCTATATTTATAGAATTATATATTACAACCACATTAAAACAACGATTAACTTGTATGGACAAACTGATTTATCTGGTTCCTGCCATGGGCGCAATAGGACTACTGTACACTTTTATAAAATTCGCCTGGGTTTCAAAGCAGGATGCCGGTTCTGACCGAATGAAGGAAATCAGCAAATACATTGCTGAGGGTGCAATGGCCTTTCTGAAGGCAGAATATAAGATACTGGCTTACTTTGTGGTAATCGCTGCATGTTTGCTCGGCTTTATGGGAAGCCGTAACCCCGAATCCCACTGGTCAATAGCCATCGCTTTTGTTTTGGGCGCCATTTTCAGTGCGCTGGCAGGCTTTATCGGTATGCGTGTTGCCACCAAAGCCAACGTACGTACAGCACAGGCCGCAAGAACCAGCCTTGCTAAAGCATTGAACGTTTCTTTCACCGGCGGTTCTGTAATGGGTCTGGGCGTTGCCGGCCTTGCGGTGCTTGGCCTCGGAAGTTTGTTTATTATTCTTGTACACATATTTGCTCCGGATGCAATGGCAAACGATCACATGGTGACGCGTGCTATTGAAGTACTGACAGGCTTTTCACTCGGTGCAGAATCTATCGCATTGTTTGCCCGCGTTGGTGGCGGTATTTATACCAAAGCTGCTGACGTAGGAGCTGACCTTGTTGGTAAAGTAGAAGCCGGAATTCCGGAAGATGATCCGCGCAACCCTGCTACCATTGCAGATAACGTGGGTGATAACGTAGGTGACGTTGCGGGAATGGGTGCCGATCTTTTCGGTTCCTATGTAGCAACGGTTTTAGCAACAATGGTATTGGGTCAGGAAACCATTGCACAAGACGCTTATAACGGATATTCTCCTATCCTGCTGCCAATGGTGATTGCCGGCGTGGGTATTCTGTTCTCTATCATCGGAACTTTCTTTGTTCGCATTTCAGAATCTGCAGGTATCAGTACCAGTGCGGTTCAGAGAGCATTGAACATGGGTAACTGGGGTTCTATTATTTTAACCGCTATTGCCGCTTTCTTCCTTACAAAACATATTCTTCCGGATACGCCAATGACATTGAGAGGTTTTGAATTCACCAGTAATGATGTATTCGGCGCTATCGTTGTCGGTTTGGTGGTGGGTACGTTAATGAGCATCATCACTGAATATTACACAGCAATGGGTAAAAAACCAGTGATGAGTATTGTTAAACAATCAGCCACTGGTCACGCGACAAACGTTATCGGCGGTCTTGCGGTGGGTATGGAATCTACTTTCCTTCCAATCCTGGTTTTGGCGGGCGGTATTTATGGCTCTTATGCTTTTGCCGGATTATACGGTGTGGCGATTGCTGCTGCCGGTATGATGGCAACTACTGCGATGCAATTGGCTATCGATGCTTTCGGACCAATCGCAGACAACGCGGGTGGTATTGCTGAAATGAGCGAATTGCCTAAAGAAGTGCGTGAAAAAACCGATGTGCTCGATGCTGTTGGTAACACTACCGCTGCAACTGGTAAAGGTTTTGCGATCGCATCTGCTGCGTTAACGGCGCTGGCATTGTTTGCCGCTTTCGTTGGTGTTGCAGGAATCAAGGGTATTGATATTTACAAAGCCGATGTGTTGGCTTCGTTATTCATAGGCGGTATGATTCCGTTTGTATTTTCTTCTCTCGCCATCCGTGCGGTGGGACAAGCTGCTATGAGCATGGTGGAAGAAGTTCGTCGCCAGTTCCGTACTATTCCAGGCATTATGGAAGGTACCGGAAAACCTGAGTACGAAAAATGCGTTGCCATTTCTACTGATGCATCTATCAAAAAAATGATGTTGCCTGGTGCCATTGCGTTGATCTCTCCTCTGCTGATGGGTTTTATTTTAGGACCAGAGGCATTGGGTGGTTTCCTTGCCGGTGCAACTGTAAGTGGTGTGTTGATGGGTATGTTCCAAAACAATGCAGGCGGTGCATGGGACAATGCAAAAAAATCTTTTGAGAAAGGCGTGGAAATTAACGGAGAAACTTATTACAAAAAATCAGAGCCGCATAAAGCTTCTGTGACTGGTGATACTGTAGGTGATCCATTTAAAGATACATCTGGACCATCAATGAATATTTTGATCAAATTGATGTCAATTGTGTCTTTGGTAATTGCGCCTACACTGGCCCAGGTGCATCACACAAAAGAACCAGTAAGTGTTAACAAGAAGTTAGATGTTAAAAAAGAATTATCTGTCGTAAGTACAACAGGAAATTTACCAGCTAACACGTATATTCTGAAAAATTAACTTTGGTAGAATTTCTAAAGTCGATTTTTTACCTATATTTGCTTCAGAAACTAATCAATTCCAAATACCAAAAGTCCCGATGTGTCTACATCGGGGCTTTTTTTATGTGAAGGCTTCGACAAGCTCAGCCAGACAGCCTGCGCAGAGTGTCAACCCGAGCTTATCGAAGGGCGTAGCAATCAAAGAAAGGAAAAATTAAAAAAGGTCGCTGTGCGGCGACCTTGATTTATAAAGACAGTTTTAAACTTTCGGAATTTCTCCTTTCCTCTGTGAAAAAAATCTCTTTTACTCTGTGGTTAAAAGAAATGTTGCACGAACTGGGTGCAGCACCAGAGACGCATGCAATGCGTCTCTACAGCAGCGAAATTAAATGCGGGTCCGTATAATCTCTAATGAATCCCTTAATGTTGGAATACTGTGCGAACTCCTCTTTTTCATGCATGGTGGTTAACACGATTGATTGCATCCCTGCGTTTTGGGCAGCTTCAACTCCTTTTGGCGCATCTTCAAACACAATGCAATCTTCCGGTGCTACACCCAGCAACTCAGCAGCTTTCGTGAATGTTTCAGGATGGGGTTTGCTGATGGCCACATCATCTGCACTTACAATTACAGGAAAATATTCGCGGATGTGCAGGTTGTCCAGCACAAAATCAATATTAAAAGGAATGGCAGCAGAACCGATCGCCATTTTTACTCCTTGTGACTTTGCGGTCACCAGCAGCTCATTTAAACCATCAATTAATTTTAAGAAAGGAAGATATTCCTGCTGATAGCGTTTTTCTTTCTCAATAGAAAGCGTTGTCATTTCTTCCACACTGAATTTTGAAGGACCGAAAATTCTCACCAGCACTTCGTCATTCTTACCATACATTTCTTTCTTCACCTCGTCGTAAGTGAGCCCGGCCTGCAGATCATCATTCAGAATATTATACCAGGCTTTGGCGTGATATGCCATGTCATCTATCATTGTTCCGTTCATGTCAAACAATAATGCTTTTGCTTTTATCATTGCCATTGCGTTTTAATTTTTGCCGCAAAGGTAAATCATTCACAGCGGGCACCGGGCATAAATAAAACAGATTATGTCAAATAAGTGTCAAATTGATATTTATTTCCGCCGGAACCGATCTCTTGCAGATATGTCCTTGCAGGTTTTAACATTCATCAGGTATAATAAAACCGTTAATTTTCTTGCATTTATGATTGTTGATCTATAATTTGTATTAACAATCCTCTCCCGTTGATCTACATACTTTCATAAGTGCTTTTCCTCTCTTCTACAACCAACCTTCTAAACTTTAACTATGAAAGGATTACATCTCTTTTCGCAATCGCCTTTAATACATTCTGCGGCAATGACGCCTCCTGCATTTTTAAAAGACACTCATCTTATAGTTTGCACCTCAATCCGCACGAATGCCTAACTCAACCATCGCAAAAATCGCTTCACTAAAATCGATCATGGTTGTGCTAACCATGCTAACGAGTACTGCTGCAACTTCGCAAAAGGAGGAAGTTAAATATACCAGTCAGTTCAACTTTGGATGCACGCTGAACCTCAACTATAGCAAAGGACAACAATTTGCCGGGGTTAAGCTTTTTGGCGGTTTCAATGTTACTGGCGTCTACAAAAGCACCTGGGTATTTAACTATGGGCCGTCGATTGCCATCTACACAAAAAGCCTGGGGGCAAATACTAATCCGCTTGTAAATGACATTCAGCTTGATTTTGCCAACTCGTTTGGCGTAGGTGTGTGTGGTGGCAGTGATTTGTCCTACATCAAATATTTCCGCACCATCAATAATGCATCGTACTACAACGTAGGTGTACAAAAGAGTTTCGTCGGTTTAATGTCTGCCAATTTCATAGTTAACAATCACCATCGTAACCAAACTGTTGGATCGATAAGCTTATCATTTCCGGGTGTAACAATTAACTATGCAAATGACGGTGCGTTTCCTTTCAACTACGTGCCCCTGGCCGACAATTTTGATCGATGGTGGACGGGTGGACTTGGTATTTACTTTCACAACAGGCAAAGCTATAATACGGTCGAGTTCAATTTTGATCAATTCACCGGCTACGAACCTCTTTTGTATGAAATGTCTTCAATGCTGGGCATAAACGTTCCAAGGTATATACCGGAAGACTCTTCTGTTAATCGTAAAAAAGAACGGTATGGTTCCTACAACAGTTCGTCCTATAATTTAAAAATCTACTTCACGAAAGGTTATGCTGTGGACATAGGCGTGCTTGGTTGTCTCGTTGGCAGAGGCGGAACTCCTTTCGGGTTACAGGACATTATTCATACGCTAGGAGGATATGCACTGCATCCCAACACTGATCCAACAAAAATCTATCTAGGTGCAACCTTTAATAACTTATCAAATGTTTATTTTAAAAAGTAACATATTTATTCTAGCATTCTGTTCGCTTGTTTTCGTTGCCTGCAGTGGCCTTAAGCCGCAGACATTCAATGAAGACAAACATCTGAATGATAAATTCTTCAGCAAAATTATTTCCACCAACCTTGTGCCTGATCCTATTAAAATAGAGCTATACGAAACCATATTTATCCAGCGGCTAACTGAACAAGATGGCATTATCGACTTTGCTGTTCAAAACCAGATCACCACGTTGCCTTATGTTACAGCCATTCCAAGCTATGCAGATCAGCAACATCTTTTTTTAGCCAATATACAAGGTGAGAAAAAGAATATGTGGGTTTATTTCTCCGTAAAATATAAACCCGGAAAGGAATCGCCTTCTTCTATAGTTTGTAAAAGTTTCGGGCCGGCCTATTTCAGCACGCCCACAGCATCCAATTCTCAGATAAGGTTCAGCAGGGAATTACAGGTAACGAACGACAATTCTGTCTTTGTCCTATGTGAAACGGGCAAAGCGGCTGTTACCTTCATCACTACCGGATTACCATCCTTGAGCAAGCCGGTTGAGTACTTTGACATAACACAAATCATCGAAGAAGATGCCAATAAGATTGGAGGAAATAAATACGCAGCGTTCAACATACCTAAAATATTTGGGGATACAACCGCCTTGCGATTCAGACATTGTCCCACCATTTATCTAAAAAATTAACCATCATGGCAGCAAGAAAAAAAGCAGCGAAGAAGGCTACAAAAAAAGCAGCAAAACCTAAAAAAGCAGCGCCTAAAAAAGCAGCACCCGCATTGAGAGGTGCCAGCAAGTGCGTGTGTGACATGGCAGTAGATGGCACATACTGGTGTTTTAAAAAAGTGCAGGGCTCGTGGATAGGATGCAGTGGCCCTTATGAAACATTGGAAGAATGCAAAGCCACAACCGGAGAAATATGCGAAGGGTGAAGCCAATGGAAAATTGAAAGTTGAAAATTGAAAATTAACGGCTAACGATTTCAATTCCTCAACATGAAGCTCCTACCATTTTCAACTTTCAATTTTCAATTTTCAATTGAGCTAAAACCTCCTCGAGCTCTTCCGGCCTTTGTGTGCCGATAATTATTTTTCTGCCGGATTTTAATACAAGCTTTAAGCCTGCATTTCCACCGGCTGTGTAAACCAATCCATGCGAGGTAACGCGCAATCCATAGCCAACAAAACCATAGTGAACAATCTCTGCTTTTGCAATGTCACTCCAGTTAAATTGTTTTACCTTCTTTTGAAATGGCCTCCAGCGAAAGGTTACGTCTTTTTGTGTTACGGTGGTTTCCAATGTGGTTGCTATGAGTGCGAAAAACAAAAACGACAGAAATAATGTCGCTGTTATCAATACAGCGTTTGGTGCAGGCTTTTCACCAAATGGCCTACCCAAAATCAATTGCTGAACATCTGCATAAATAAATAGTGCAAGAATGCTTCCTAAAAGCATAAAGACAAAATACATCAACTTGCCTTTGAACTTTTGCGATTCTATGAATACGTGCTGTGTCATAGGGGCTTTGAGGTTATGCTATTAAAAGTAATTAGCGCATCGTTAAGCTGATGTGAAAATTTACTTAGTTGAGAGTGGAGAATTGAGAGTTGAGAGTTGTTGGTAGTTGCTCAATAACCCTTAACTCTCAATTCTCCACTCTCAACTCTCCACTCTCAACTCCATCACAATTCGCCCCTACCATTTTCAATTACTTCGAATATTCCCTCAACGTTTCCCTTTCCTTCTTTGTCAAACTCTTCATGCCTCGGGAGCTTATTTTGTCGAGAATGCGGTCTACCTCCTGCTGGCGGTTGAACCTCTCTGCATTGTATTTATGATCGATCGAACGATAATTTTTATGTGTATCGTAAAACAAATTGCTGACCATTAAGAAGTGTGGCTTTTTTGCGATGATATAAATAAAAGCGATGGTAGGAACCGTTACCACAAGGATGGCGAAATAGTTATGTGGCACAACTGACGGCTTCAGCAAAATAGCCGTGATCATGCCCACCAATGCGCCGCCAAGATGGGCTTCGTAACCAATGTTGTCCTTGCCCGACCTGATACCATACACCGAAATGCCGACAAAAAGCAAACCATACAGCCACGCAGGAACCGAGATCGGCAAAGGAAAAAGCATAATGCCCATGCCGGGAAACAATGCAACTGCCGCAAACAAAATTCCACAGGTAGCCCCTGAAGCACCCACGCTGCTATAGTCGGGATGATTACGATGCACGTACAATGCAAACAGATTGCCGCCAATTAATCCACCGAAATAAATGAGTAAAAATTGTAAAGGGCCAAGATCGGTTTCAATGCTTTTGCTAAAGAAAAATAAGGAAAGCATATTAAAGACGAGATGTAACCAGCTTACATGTAAAAAGCCGCCTGTTACAATCCGTTTGTAGTCTTTGTACAGAAGTACCTTTTCAACTTCAAACTTATACTTTTCGTAAAACGAATCGCTCTTTAATCCTAAGTAAGTAACAAATACATTGGCTATTATGAGCAGTAAACCAACAAGTCCGATGCCTAACATTCCAGGGTAGTTTTTAAAATTTTAGTTGATCCGCCATTTCAATCGCAGATGGCTTCTTAAAAATACAAAAGTTGCGATTAAAAACGATCTCCCGATTATTTTTAACGACTGGTTTTGGAAAATGGCAAAATCATATTGGCTATCAAATATTTAAACAGCCGCTTTCTCAACTGCCCTTGCAAATCCCGAATAATTGAGTTGTTAGTTGATAGGTTTCATGTGCCCTTTCCTTCTAACAACTATGAACCACTCAGTTTATTCAGTCTATTCAGTTATTCAGTTATTCAGTTACTCAGTTATTCAGTTTCTTCCCCGGCTTATAATTCATGCATTCGTAAACCAAAAATTTCCGGATGGTCTTTCCATTTCTGTCAGTTATAATAATGGGATCGAGTTCTTTAACGCCATCAAAATATGGCAATAAATAGTTAGGTTGATCATTCGCTTTTTCTACATTTTTAAAGCGCGGATCGGAGCGGAAAAACAGGGCGTTTTTTCCTTTCAATGTTTCTAAATCGTTGTTTACAAAATCAAACTGCAATCCCTCTTGTCCAATAATGTTACTGCTATACACCATTTCATCCATGTAAAAGTTAAGCACGGCTGAAGTCTTGTATCCGTCTGCAGAAAAAATAAAATTATTGGGATAGGCGCTTCTTACTGTTTCAACTTTCTGAGCAAGCTGCTTCCAACCTACCCACGTGTCATTTGAATTAACAGGAACGAGATAAAAAATAACTTCCAGCGCCAGCGCAAAATGCAGCACCAATGCAAAACCAACCTGTGCCTTCAACCATTTTTTGTTGAAGAATTTAGTGACCCAAATGATTCCGGTGATGTAAGCTGGCATTATCCAGTTGAGCTTTATCCAGTATATAAATGAAATCAAAATAAATCCGCCAAATAATGGCAAAAAGAAACACAGGAGGAACAATTCTTCTGCCGGAACACTTGCAATACGTAGTTTATACTGCTTAAAGGTTTTGTACAACAAGATGAAAAATGCGGTCAATAGCACAGGCATCAATATAGCGGCCTGGTGCCCTATCAAACCAAAAAAGTAGAAAATGTTTATTCGCGATGTTTCGGGATCGCTCATCCTCTCTTCCGATTGAAAACGGAAAGAAGCAAAATCATGCTGCACGTTCCAAATAATAACCGGACTGATGGTAAGCACAAAGAGTACTGCTCCGATCCACAACCAGGGCGAAAGCAATTGTTTGCGGTGAGCAGGTGATAAAATCAAAAACAAGAATAAGCCCGCTGGTAAAAAAACTGCCGTGTACTTACTATCAAACGTAAGCCCCATGCAGATTCCAGACCATAGCCAATAATATTTCTTTCCACGAAAAATGGCATTATGCAGCGCAAGCAAAGACAAGGTCCAGAATAACATCAGTGGCACATCCGGTGTTGAGATAAGTGATAATATGGTAACCATGAATGTGCTCAGCAACAAGATTATTGCGGTGGGTACTTTTTCCTTATCGAGAAAACGAAAAGCCAATTTATAAAAGCACCAAATGGTAAGAAGGGTAACAACTGTGTCGGCGAGTTTCAAAACAAATACGTGTCGACCGAAAATCGTCATAAACAACCTCAGTATGTATGCAATTGCAGGAGGATGATCAAAATAAGAAAGAGCGAGATGGTCCGAATAAAAACTATAGTAGGCGTCTTGCGGCATCATGCCCATTTCTCCGATAAAAAACAATCTCAGCAAACAAATAAACAAAATCGCCGCTACGATAAATTTACCATAACGATCTTTAAAAGGCTCCAACATAGACTGCATAGGTATTTGCAAATTGAATGTTTTTAAAACATGGCACAGAAGCGGGCGATATTTCTTGGCAAGCAAAGAGTTATGCAGAAAAGATACAAGCCTTTAATTGAATATGCTAGTTAATCATGAATAAAAACTGCAGAAAGAAGGGATTTTACCGTGAAGGGGAATGAGTCAATAACTGAATAACTGAATGACTGAATAACTGAGTAGTTCATTCTCGACTTTGCACTTCGACTATCAACCACTCAGTTATTCAGTCATTCAGTTATTCAGTTATTGGCTAGAGAGAAAACTTTACACTCAAATTCACAGCTCTTCCATCAATCGGTCCCCAGAGAGGTTTGAACTGCGGATCGTTCATGGAGCCGGTGTAGAGAGGTTCATTTTTACCCTGGCGTGCATCAAAAATGTTTTCACAGTTTAGCACTACGCTGATGTGCTCACCAAAGTTGTGCTGCACCATTGCGGCCCAAAACCAGTAGTTCGGCGCTTTTGTATTGTCTGGCAAATATTGGCTACCCACCCAGCTGTTTTCAATACCCATGCGCCATTTCCCTTCAATGCTGTAAGCGAGTGTAGAAGCAAATTTATCGCGTGGTGCAAACGGGAAGT
The DNA here is from genome assembly GCF_019130065.1 of Pinibacter aurantiacus. Lineage (GTDB taxonomy): Bacteria > Bacteroidota > Bacteroidia > Chitinophagales > Chitinophagaceae > Pinibacter > Pinibacter aurantiacus. The sequence goes on from NZ_JAHSPG010000001.1 coordinate 134,341, forward strand.
TGGTATTGGCGTCATCCCTGTATTTTGAAACCGTGTGGTTGTAGCCAAGGTAAAGTTCCCAGTTGTTCCATTCCGATTGTATGTAGGTATCCGTTCCCAGGCTATGCGCATTAAATGGTGCACTCTGCAAACTGTAGTATCCGTCTGCATGAACAATAGGGATAATGGCATGTTGGATGTTGGTATAATATACCGCCTGGTTAACAGTTAGTTTAACCTCTCCCGCTTTAAACTCGTAGTTCGCATCGAAGTTGATGCCATAGCTTTTTTCAGATTGCACATTGTCGGCGAGAGGCAACAATTTTTGATAACCCATCATTTGCGTTTGCGAAGTAAATACCTCCGGCACTTTGTATCCTGTTCCTGATGAAAGGCGAATGCTCATTCCATCGATTGGTTTGTACACAAAAGCTATGCGTGGTAAAACGAACCATTGGTAACGGTTGTGATAGTCTACGCGTATGCCAAATTCCGTGATGAATTTGTCGGAAAAATGAATGCCATCCTGCGCAAACAACCCTGTTGTGTTGTAGAAATAATTATTCACGAGCGTACTGTCATCGGGCTTCCGCGAATAGTTTTCACTTGTATTGTTCAGGCCCAATACCAAATCATTTTTGCCAACAACTTTGTTGTAGGATAATTCGGCGTAGCTGTTTAGCTGTTGTCCGTGTGTAAGAAAATATTTCTCATTCTCGTTCACATTGAAAATACTTCCCACCGCTTTTGCTGTAAATTTTCCTCCGTCAACGCCTCTTTGTGTGTATTGCACATCTACGCTGTGACGGCTGTTTGTATTGTTGTCAAAATATTTGCTGACACCTTCTTCTTTGGTGCCAATTGCGTGCATATCGCCGCCATTGCGGTTTTCGAATGTACCCGTGTAACCGGCGGTTAATGTTGCCCGTGGATTGATATAGTAGAAGAACTTCGGATGAATAATGTACTGATGCAACTGCGGCACATCGCTAAAGCCGTCTTTGTTTACATCAACCGCTTTTTGTTGCGTGGTGCCGGCGAAGAAAGTAAGGCCGGTTTTGGTCCAGCGTTGTGCATAATAAACATTGGCATTGCTTTCTTTCAGTGTTGAATGGTTCAGCAATACATCCAGCTCAGGCTTCTTTGTTGGCGTTTTTGAAACGAAGTTGATCATACCCGCTATCGCTCCGCCGCCATACAAAGTAGAAATTGATCCTTTAATGATTTCGATTTGTTTCAGGTCAAGCGGTGGAATGGCCAACACTCCGAAGTTTCCGCTGATGCCTTCATACACCGGAACACCATCTCTTAACAGTTGTGTGTATTTTCCATCAAGACCCTGCATACGAATGGCATTGCTTCCGCTGACTGCAGATGTATTTTGAATATGGATAACAGAAAGATCACCTAACAAACTTGCAACGTTGCCGGGTTTGATACCGCTCTCCTCTTTCGTTTCTTCTTGTCCCAACACTTCTACTTTCATCGGCAGGTCCTCAATTCTGTTGGCAGAAGATCTTGTACTGGTAACAACCACTTCGGCCATTTCAGCTTCTTTTCTGCTTAGCAAAACGTACAAGGTATCGGAAGAAAACGGCAGCGTAATATTCACCGTTTTTTCGCTGTAGCCTGTGGATGAAAACTGCAGCGTTTTATTTCCGCTTTCAGATGTATTTAGAATGTAAAACCCATTGCCGTTGGTTGTGCCACCTTTTTTGGTAGTTCCATCTATTATAGAAACGCCTTCCAGCGCTTTCTGCGATGCGCTGTCTTTCACAGCAATTACCAGTTGCGATGATTGTTGCGCGTGAGCCGCAATCACAAAAAACATTAAAACTATTGCCGAAAACAATTTCATGGTCCGATTATATTTCAGGCAAATAAAAGCAACAAATTTGGAGCAATTCTGTAGCGAATGTTAAGTCTGCCTTTCACCACTAAGACCCGTCCGAACGGTTTCATCCGGGCGGGTCTTAGTGGTAACTCGGAGACATCGAACCTCAAACACTCCATTTCCTCAACTTGTATGCCCCATCCCAGAAATCGAATTCGAGACGACTGGCAGTTACAAAAGCCTCGATCATTTTTTGCTGCTGGGCTTCGGTGCAGGTTGTTGCAGCTTTATCGCAAATGGCGATCGCACGATTCACCAACTCGCCAAACTCTTCTCCCGCGTAGGTAGCGATCCATTTTTTATACGGATTTGTCACGCTTGTTTGATTGCTATAAATATGATCGCCCACTTTCTTGTAAATCCAAAAACAGGGTAAAACCGCAGCCATTGCCACTTCCACAGCATCCAATGCAGCGGTGCTTTTAAGAAAATGAATATAATGATGACAGGCCGGTTCAATATTACCTGCGCTGCTTATACCAAACGTCTCGAAATAAGAACCATGCAAAGCATTTTCAACTACCACGGCGCCTTCAGCAAAACGAATGAAGGCCAGCGCATCCTGCAAGTCATTTGCCCTCGCACCAATTAACGACAATGCCCTGCCGAAATGATCTAGATAACGCGAATCCTGCGTTATGTAAAACTGAAATTTTTCCAGCGGCAGTGAGCCTTCCGTTAGTTCTTTAATGAACGGCATGCCGATAATGTCTGCATAGATATCGTCAATGGCGTTCCATGCCTTAGTTGACCAATTCATAGGTAATAAGTTTTTGCGGATCAAAAAAATGATTCAAAGGTCCATTGCCTTTTCCTATTTGTAAATCTTTGCCATAATAAATGGCCCGGTGTACATAATCCTGTGCCATTGCAACGCTTTCTATCAAGGGTTTGCTTTGCGCAATATAACTGGCAATGGCAGATGACAAAGTGCAACCGGAGCCGTGCGTGTTATTGGTTTCAAATTTATCGTAGTGATATTCGTACACCTTGCCATCTTCAGAAAAATAAAGTGACGTAAGTACACTGGCTTTTAAATGCCCTCCTTTCAACAGCAAAGAGCGGCAACCGAGTGCTTTTATTTTCTCTCCGGCAACATACATCTCATCTACTGTTTGAATCTTCATACCGGCAAGTATTTCTGCTTCATCAAGATTGGGTGTGATGACTGTTGCTATTGGGATCAGTTTGTCAATAATTGTTTGAATGGTTTGGTCTTCGATTAAACGATGGCCGCTCGTTGCCACCATCACAGGATCAAACACCAGAGGCACCTGAGGATACTGTTGCAGTGTGTTTACAATTGCATCGACCAACTCGCTGGTATGCACCATGCCAATTTTAATGGCATTAGGAAAAATATCATCCATCACTGCTTTGATCTGTTCTTCAACAGCTACTGTAGGAATGGGATAAATGGAACGGACGCCCATTGTATTTTGTACCGGCAGCGCCGTTAACGCAGAAGTCGCATAACAACCCAGCGCAGAGATTGTTTTTATATCAGCTTGTATGCCCGCCCCACCGCTTCCATCGAAGCCTGCGATGGTTAGCACGGAAGGTGTTTTGTATTTTTTCATTGTTACTTTTTTTAGTGGAGGGTTGAGGGTTGAGAGTTGAGAGTTGAGAGATGTGTGTTAATCAAATCCGATTGTTTTCCATAATTTCTTAATAGCTCTCTTCACTCTCAATTCTCAATTCTCCACTCTCAACTCATTAAATCGCTCTTTCAATATTGCTCCTTATCTCCCTCGCCGCCTTTTCCGGATTGGCAGCGCCGCATATTGCAGAAACAACTGCAAGGCAATCGGCGCCAGCTTTCATCACGTCGTAAGCGTTTTGTGCATTCATGTTGCCAATGGCCACCAATGGCTTTTCTGTGATGCTGCGTATTTGCCGGAGGCCCGCCAATCCCCACTGTGTTACAGTATCCTGCTTGGTTAACGTGTCGAATATGGGGCTGATGCCTAAATAGTCGGATGTAAGCGTTTCTTTGTTGACCAGCTGTTTCAGGTACTCAATTGAATAACCAAGACATTGACACGCAGCCCAGCTTTCTCTGATCGCAGTGGGTGGTGAGTCGCTGTTACCTACGTGAATGCCATATGCGTTGCTGCGCTTGGCAACTTCTAAATTGTCGTTAATAATCAGCGGAACATTGTATTTGCGCAACACATTTTGCAGCGATATTGCTTTTTGCAAAAACGTTTCGGTATCATCAAATTTTTCTCTGAGCTGAATAATATCGACTCCGCCCCGGATTGCCATTTCTGCTACATCATTGAGTGGCCGCCCTTTGCAGGCTTCTTCAGAAATCACAAGGTATAATCTGTATGGAAAAACATGCTTCATTACTACGCCGACAACTTAATGTGTTGATCAAATTCTGTTTGGGTAAGATTGTACAATTTATCGAGCAAATGCATTTGCAAACTTCCCGGCCCTTCTACATTTTTTGCCACTAGTTCACAGGCAATATTCAGTAGTGAGATCGCTGCTGCTGCCGCTTCGGCAACGTTTTCTGTCACCGCAATAAACGCGCCGATGATTGCCGTTGCAGTACAGCCGAGGCCTGTAACCTTTGTCATCAAAGCGTTTCCGTTGAACAGACGCATTTCTTTTCCTTCAGCAACAATGATGTCTGTTTCGCCGGAAATACAAACAGTCGAGCCGAACTGCTTGTGAAGATATTGAGCCGCCTGTACCGCATCGTTGCTTTGTGCGGTGCTGTCAACGCCCTTTGTTTTTTCCTGGTTGAGCTTTGCCAGTGCCAGTATTTCTGATGCGTTACCTCTTATCACTGTTGGTCTGAACGACAATAAATATTCAAGCGTTGTATCTCTGTATGAAGTAGCTCCGGCACCAACAGGATCCAATATCCACGGCTTATTCAGGCGATTTGCGGCTTTTGCAGCTTGTATCATTGACACGGTCCAATACTCATCCAGCGTGCCGATATTAATTACCAAAGCCTGGCAAATGTTTACCATTTCCTCCACTTCCTGGTGGGCATGCGCCATAATGGGCGACGCACCAATGGCCAGCAGCGCATTTGCCGTATTGTTCATTACTACATAATTCGTGATGTTGTGTACAAGCGGAGATTTTGTTCTTACGTTTTGAATGTGCTTCCAGAGCAATTGTTCCATAATCTTGATGTGTTGAATAATAATTATGGCTTTAGAACCTCTGGTGAGAGAAGAAAAATAGATGCAGTATATCATCTGACTTTTCCCTACGCCGGTATCAACCGAATCAGGTTCAAAGGGACTATCTCAATTCTTTTCAGAATACCCCTAAAGCCGCGTAAATGTAGGGAGATTTAATTAATAATTAATAATTAAGAATTAATAGTGTTTGACTCGTTATTGAATTCAGAACAGTTGACGTTGAACCGAATAGAACTTATTTCTCATTTTGCTGTTACACCTATTAATTACTAATTATTAATTATTAATTCGGATTGAACAATGGCTCCTCCGTCAACAAAGATCTTGCCCGAAAAGATCAGAGAAAAATCTTACCTGCAATATAAGATCCAGCAAAAGCATGAGTTTTGGAAAACGCCGAAAAGTGCGCTGTTGCTGGGTGCCGGCTGTTCTTATCCTGTAGTACCACTAGGTTCAGGCATTATTAAGTATTGCCAGCAGTTGAGTTTTATAAGGGATAAGTTTCCATTGTTCGCAGCGGAACTGCATGCCAACTTCCTTACAAAACCAGGCACGGATATGATCGACAAATTTTTCCTCGAAAAGCAAATTGACCAGCAAACCTTTGAAAATTACGTAACAGAAAAAGAGGAAATAATTAAGAATAACATTTTAAAGGTTAAAACAGAAGAGCTGAAAAAGCTGCGGAGCTTTGTGCCGGATGCAGAATGGGACGACTACGAAAAACATCTTGTAGCTGATGCCAGGTACGGCTTCTGGATGGATGCTTATAACAGCAGCCCAAGAGAACGGCAACGACTGGTGGAGGCGTTGATTGAAGAATGCAATCCCGGCGGCGCCTATGTTATACTTGCCCACATGATTGAGAAGGGATATTTCAACAATATACTTACCACGAACTTCGACGACTTCATCAATGAGACGGTGGCTTATTATACTTCCAAGCGCGTGAGGTTCTTTGCTGACGATGAGATCAGCCAGTTTATTTCCATTTACGGCAATAAGCCAAACATTATTAAGCTGCATGGAGATTATCGTTATGCAAACATCAAAAACACCACGGATGAAACACTTCGGCTATCAAAAAGCATGGAAGAAAAACTACGGGAGCTACTGTTAAATCTTGATCTCATTGTGATTGGCTACAACGGCTCCGACTATTCCATCATGAATGTTTTACAGCAAATGAAATCGCCCAACTGTGAACTGCTTTGGTGCGGTCTCGACGAAAATGATGTACACTGGCGGGTGGCCAATCTCATCAACACTACATCCAACAGCTGGTTCATCAAGATCAAAGACTTTGATGATGTGATCAGTGATTTTTATTACCAGTTCCTTGAAAAGTCCCTCGCTCCCATCGAAAGAGCGAAAAAACGTGAAGATGAGTTTAACCGATATATACTGGAGATCTCAAAAAAAATAAAAGAAAATGCGTCTCAATCTGAGATCAACAAATTGGAGAAACAAGAATTGGTTTGGGATCTTATCAATAAAACAAACAAAGAAACAGACCAGGAAAAACGTTTCTACCTGCTTTCTGAAATACTTACGCACGATCCAGGTTTTGCCGACGCTTACATGCATCGCGGCTTTATTTACGTGGACGATAAAAGAGATTATGATAATGCAATAAAAGACTTTACGAGTGCCATTGCCCTGAATGATAAAAATGCGTCGGCCTACCGCGGACGTGGCTGGGCCTATACGGAAAAAGCCGACTACGAGCTTGCTTCAAAAGATCTTGATACCGCTGTCAACCTTATTGAAGCAACCACCACATCAAACATAGAGAAATCGGTATACTATAACACCCGCGGCTTTTATTTTCTACAAACAAAACAATATGCAGAAGCAATCTCCGATCTCGAAAAAGCATTGCAGCTGGACCCTTCCTACGAGTACCCTTACAAGCATTTGGCAGAGGTATATTACAGACAGGAGAAATACAACATTGCTCTGGAGATGGTAAATAAAGCCCTCGAACTTGACAGAAATTATCGTGCTGCTTACCAGGTAAGGGCCAGGATATATAAAGCCTTAAACCTCCCTGACCTTGCCGCTCAGGACGAAGAAATGGCAAAGACGCTTGTAAAAAATTAAACAAGCTGAGTGTCGTGACCGTTGACTTTTCAGGGGTCAACATCAGTAAAGAAAGACTGCTCGTCACCCCTCCTCCGTCGGGATGACAAGCAAGATTCTTTAAACTTTTTCGAATATCCACATTAAACGATTTGGCAATTTCTAACTGTGTACACCCTACCCCAAACTTTTCCAAAAAATAAATTTTATGTGTACATATTGGTGTGCCCATCCGAGGAACATTTTTTGCATTGATTTATCTGCGCGGTTGACGCGCTCATCATTTCAGCTATTGACATAAAAAAGGGTTCCGTTTTACGGGACTCTTTTTATGTTTTATACCGTGTTTTTTATACCCTGGAATAATTTGGCATGGAATTCGAATAAGCTGAGGAAACGTAACTCGATGAAAAAGAATATCCTTCAGTTTTTGACCTTATGCCTGGCGGTCCTTGCTATCGCCTTTACTGCATGTAACAAAAATGACAAAAGCACTTCCGGCGGTACAGCCAAACTCGAACTAAGGCTTACCGATGCTCCGGGAAACTACGATGCTGTATACGTAGATATTCAAAGTGTAAAAATCAACGCAACTACAGACTCTTCAAATGGCTGGACAGATGTGCCGTTAATTAAACCTGGAGTATACAATTTATTAGACTTTAGAAATGGCATCGATACTCTACTTGCTTCCGTAGATATTCCTGCAGGAAAAATAAGCCAGATAAGATTGGTGCTCGGCAGCAATAACAGCGTAGTTGTAGATGGTGTATCTTATCCATTAAACACACCTTCTGCACAACAAAGCGGTTTAAAACTTAATCTCCATGCAGATCTGACTGCAGGAATTGTTTATCGATTGTGGATAGATTTTGATGCCAATAAATCTGTTGTTGCAACAGGCAGCGGCAAATTCAATCTCAAACCTGTTATCAGAACTTATTCTGAAGCAACAGGCGGTACATTGCAGGGAACAGTTTTGCCTCCTGATGCAAAAGCAACAGTAATGGCCATTAATGGAACAGACACATTGTATGCAGTTCCTTCCCTTTTAGGTTTCTATCGTTTTGCTGGCGTTACAGCCGGAAGCTGGAACCTATATTTTGTGGCGGATACTTTAACAGGCTATCAAAACTTCAACGTTGGAAATGTATCGGTGCAAACAGGCGTTGTAACGACTGTGCCGACGGTGACATTGATTAAATAATTCAGCCTTACTCTTTATTAAGTTGAGAGTGGAGAATTGAGAATTGAGAGTTAATTTGAAAATCAATTATTCACAACAGTATTACAAAACCTCCGTACCTTCGGAGGTTTTATTTTTTTCAACTCTCAACTCTCAACTCTCAACTCTCAACTCTCAACTCTCAACTCTCAACTCTCAACTCTCAACTCTCAACTCTCAACTCTCAACTCTCAACTCTCAACTCTCAACTCTCAACTCTTTTACTGACTTACTATCGTCGGCAACTGCGCATCAAACAAAGCAATAAATTCAGCAGAACTTATCACGTGACCTTGTTTTTGTGCATTATTAGCTGTTTGATATCCCCATTCTGCTGCCGCCATTCTTTGAGTGGGCGTACCGTGGTGATTGATGCTGGTAAATGAACAGTCACCTATATTAAAGAAGACCTGCAAAAATTCTTTCACTCTTTTCCACTGCATGGATGCTCCTTTTGCGCTAGAAAGATAGTATGCAGACATTGCATCTGCCATCAGCTCTGTTCTGCGTGTTGCCTCAGGTGAAGATTCATTGCCAAATACATTCCTCTGAAATTGAACGTGATGCCCAAATTCATGTGCAAGCACCGCTTGAGGAGCAACATCTCCAAAACCAATAGCAGCATAGGCATCCAGGATACCATCTCCCATCACAATTTTATCCGGCACTACACCAAAAGGTGGAAAATCAAATGTAGACTGCGCAAACGCATTGAAAGTAAAAATTGGATGATTCCCATTTCTGTATTGCGGAATCCCTTCCAGCAAAGATGAAATCACGTCTGCCCAGTATTCTGCACCAACTTGCGAATCGCCATAAAGAATCATATCGATCCTTATCACTTTGTTTCTATCCAGCAGCATGCTTCCATGCATGGGCACTACTACAATTTGCGAAGACTGGATGTCCCAGAAACGTTTTAAATCCTTCATTGTTTTAGTTATGCGCTGCGAATACTCTCCGTTCACTCCAAATTGCTGACCGCTTTCGCTGTTTGAAAAAAGTAACGCATCATAGGTTGGGAAATCAAGCATTCCTGTTAGAGATGCATAGAAGATGACATCGAAGCTCCAGTCAGATAGTTGGAGATTCAGCCACTGCGTAAGCAACGTATTGTCGTCGCATGTTGTTTCTGTAAGTTTGAGCGCGTTCAACACTACATATTTATACTCAGGGTTAACTTTCGCAAGCAGGTCGGCTTTTATGCTATTCGATCTGCTTTCGAAATTGGCAGGCAGAGTTGCCCTGATTTTTGCGAATGTTGCGGCTACATCGACAGGGGCTTTAGCGTTTGTTTTGGCAGCTGCGTTGCTTTGATTTGGTTGGGCCGATCCTTCTCTATTGTAATCTTTCTGACAGCCCGTAGCAAAGAATGCGCAGATCATAATGGCAAACATCGATGAATAAAGAGTTCTCATAATTAAAGGTTTTTGATTTGTTTTTAATAACACGTGTTTCATACTATATGTTTAAATAGTTGCATAGCGATCACTGCACAGAATTTCCATGATTGAAGAATGCATGTAAAGCTTTGCCTACAGCATTTTCCTTAGATAGACTTTCCGCCTTCCATTAAATAATCTTGTGTAGAAGTGAATATGCTTTGTGATTGCAGATTTCAGCATTGCGTGCCATCAGGGGCCTCAATGAATCTTTTAATTAAAGCACTTTTCCTCATTGTCGATTAAAGAAGATGCAGTCAACTTGGTTAACACGGTACGAAAAAGAAATCAAACGCATCATTTATCGATGCCTCTTGCCTGGTTGATCAACAACATTCTTTGTGCCGCACTTTTGGCTTACAAAGACGCCTGATCGGAGAAATTATTTCCACATTGGTGTTGTGTAATCTGCGCTGGAGCCCGGCAAAGAAGATAAATTGGGGAAGCCGCGATCGGCGGCTCAGCCGGGGTTAAGCACTAACAAGTTAATTAAAAAAAACTTCAGTATTACTTTCTGACCGAAGTTTTTTTATAAGAAAAAATGTTCTTTAAAAAGGCCACGGGTCTCTTATATATTGCCTGTTCGTTACCGGCATTTGTGGCTCCGGTTAAACATCGTTGCCTGCCCGAATTGATTCATTCAGGCGGGCGTCGCAGTACGTTCATCAGCAGTAATACTATTGAGGGATGGTTTCCAATTCGAACTCTTCTTATTTTATTCGCCTAACTCCAATCGAATTGCACCGTTCTATTGTTCAATTTCCAAACAGCAGGTTGGTTGTTCGTGATCCAGTCTACAGGTTCACCTAAGGGCTGTTGTTTTGCAGCCTGGGCGAATGCTTTGCGTATAGCCTCTTTTTGCTCTGCGCCAACAGCTTCCGGTTGCGCAGAAATAAATAAAGGAGCACCACTCTCTGCCAGCAGTTGCAGCCACTGTTTGTTTTTAATCCATGGAATGTCTTTTGTTAACCCCACACAATCTCCATCTGCGGCATAGAACGCATTGTGTTGTGGCAAACGGAAAGCCAAAGTATTCACTCCCATTTTAGTTACACGGCTCCACTCCCTTCCACTCGTATCGTCACCAATGCGGCACAATTCGAACAAGCCCGCACTCAGGTGGCTCAGCGTGTTACAACCAATGATGTAAATATTATCACCTGCGGAGCTTCTTATGGTTTTGTATAGATCACCAATGATTTCTGCATTTGTTCTCGATCGATCGTTAAAGTTCCAGCCTGCAGAAGTAAAACCATCGTTCATGCTAAAACCCCAGCGACCTGTAATGTCATAAGTTGTGAAATCGTGTTTTACCATTTCATATCCCCAGGACTTATAAATGCTGAAATAGTTTTTAATGCGCTCAATATTTTCCGGAATGGTTGGGTCTAACACAGGATTCTTAGGACTATCCCTGCCCGGAATTGGCGGTGCAAGCAACGTTTTCTTTTCATCATGTCGTGCACAAAGTGGACGCATCCACAATCCGGGACGCATACCAAGCTTCTTTATTTCGTCGGCCATCAGATGCATATCCTTAAACTTATCATTTGGCTTGCCGAAATCTTCATTCCATCCGCCATCGCCGGGCAATAGCGGCGAGTACTCGGCCCAACCCGCATCGATAACAGAGAAAGGCTTATTGGAATGATCGGTCACCAGCTCGGCCATCATCGCCGTCGTCTTTTTAATAAGGTCAAATGAATTTTCGCCGTAAGCAAAATACCAGTCATTGATGCCATAAACAGGCTGCTTTGGTAATCGCGGTTTAGCGCACATTCTTTTACAAAACAAATGATCTGTTTGAAAGACACTCTTCGCATTTGCATCATTCATGGTAATAACATCTGCTGCGTGTAATTTCCTATTGCCTAACAAAACACCTCTTCCACCGGAATTAGTGTCAAGCATCAACTCTAACGAATGATCTCCTAAAACCCACCAGCAGATGGCATTTGCGCCAGTCTTCACCCCAAAGCATTCTGCACTTTTGCCATTTGTAATGATAATGTACCATGGATTTTTTACACCCGTATAATCTGTTTTCCATTGCAGATCTCCATAAGAGCGCTCCCAATGATCTCCTAAAAATTTTGAGTTGTTCGCCTTTTCGTATTTCCATTTAATGCGAACTGCACTTAACTCCTTCGTTGGTGAACTTATATAAATACCGTCTGCATCGCCGCTTCTTTTTATCTCTACTGTAAAATTCTCATGCCTATATAAACTGCCATTGCTTGCAGTAAGCTTGAACCATTCATTCATCCACTGCACCCACACTTCATCGGGATATTTCATTGAAGTATTGCCGCTTCCGAATCCATACGTTAGTTTGGTTAAGGCACCTGTAAGTACTGCTGTCCCTGATATTTTTACAAAATCCCGTCTTTTCATTTGGTCAAGTTTGTTGTTTTAAAAAATCGTGGCAGCAAAAGATAGTAAGATTATAAGACAATAACGAGCAAGATTTTCCCCAACCAGTTCATTGGAAAAAATTCTTTACCATTTTCTAAAAAATATGAATCTAAAGTGATTTGCTTTCTCGTAGCTGAACATAATCACTCACTAAAAATATTTTTATGAAAGAAACGAACGATGAAGGTGCCGTGCAAAAAATACTAACTACTCAGCTCAACAGAAAGACTTTTTTGAAATACTCAGCCATCGCCGGATCTACAATGGCAATAGGTTTGGAAGCTTGTCATAAAGACGATAACCCTTCTATGTCCAATGGAACAGTCGACGTAGGAAGCGGCGATACGGGCATTTTAAATTTTGCTTACGCGCTGGAGCAACTGGAAGCTGCATTTTATATACAGGTAAATGCTTCGATGTACAGCGGCGCTACCAATGAAGAAAAACAAATACTGGCTGACATCATGAACCATGAAATTGCCCACCGCGATTTCTTTAAAGCTGCATTGGGTTCCTCTGCTATCATGCAATTGCAGGTTGATTTTTCAAAAATTGATTTCACCAGTCGCGCCAGTGTATTGGCCACTGCGAAAGCACTTGAAGACACTGGTGTTTCCGCCTACAATGGCGCAGGGCAATACATCACCAACGGTGACTATCTTACCCTGGCAGGGAAAATTGTTTCGGTAGAAGCAAGACATGCTGCCGCCATACGGGACCTGCTGAATCCGAAGTCGGCATCCTTTGCAGGTGATGACGTAGTTGACCCAACCACGGGCCTCGACTTCTCCAGAACTCCCAATGCAGGCAATCCAAGTATTGTAGCCACTGCGAATACGTTTCTCAAAACAAAAATATCCGCCACCAAACTACCATAAAACTTATTGTTATGAATACTACGAAAATATTTGAAGCACTTGCAAATGAAAAGAACGAAACGGATATTTCGAGACGCGACGCATTGAACAAGACCCTAAAGCTTGGCCTTAAAGCAGCGATCGCGGCTATTCCACTGGGGCTTTCCAGCATCATGAGCAATCGTGCATTCGCGCAAACTTCCACGCCGGGCGTTGTTGATATTTTAAACTATGCACTTACACTGGAATACCTGGAATCAGAATTTTATCAAATGGGGCTTGCGTCTTCGGGGCTTGTTCCTTCCAGCGACATGAACATTATTGCGCAGATCAGCAAACATGAAGACGCGCACGTTATATTGCTGAAATCAACCATCACCTCATTGCAGGGCACACCTGTAAGCAAGCCAAACTTTGATTTTACAGCGGGTGGCACATTTGCCGATGTTTTCAGTAACTATCAAACTTTCCTGGCGTTGTCAAATGCATTTGAAGACACAGGTGTTCGTGCTTACAAAGGACAAGCTGCCAACCTGCTTGCCGATAAAGCAGCCGGAGCAGTGATTACTGCTGCACTCGACATACATTCCGTAGAGGCTAGACATGCCTCTGAAATAAGGCGGTTAAGAGGCTTCAAAGGCTGGATCACGCAATCGCAAGCCAATGGATTGCCTGCTGCCATCTACGCGGGAGAAGACAACACGATGCAAGGCGGAAAAGATGTAAAGACGATTACCTCAGTATCTGCTGACGCTATCACAGAAGCATTCGATGAGCCCTTAACGATGGCGCAGGTGTTGGCGATTGCGGGGCCGTTTATTAAAGCGTGAGAGCAAGAAAATTAATAATTAATAATTAAGAATTAATAGGTGTAGCGCCCCTGACAAAAACTATGAAGCATTATGTTTAACATGCGAAGTGTAGCACTCAATAAAAACTGTGGTCCTCTTAATTATTAATTATTAATTTTCATTCTCTCCTAAGGCTCTTCACCGGATTCGCAACAGCTGCTTTGATCGCTTGCGAACACGCTGTCACCACTGCTATTGCTGTCGCCAACGCACCTGCAAATACAAGGAACCACGCGGACATGTTGATGCGATAAGAAAAACCCTGCAACCATTTCACCATCAACCACCACGCAAGCGGAGCAGCGATGACGATGGCGATTAAAACAAGTTTTAAAAAGTCTGACGTCAACATCACGACAATGTTATTGACAGAAGCACCCAGTATTTTGCGAACGCCAATTTCTTTAGAACGTTGTTCCGCAGCATAGGTCACCAATCCAAACAGGCCAAGACACGCAACAATGATAGCAAGTGCAGCGAAATAAATGAAAATACTTCCCGTGCGTTGTTCTGCATTGTATATCCTGTTGAAATCGTCGTCCATAAACGAATATGAGAAAGGCTGTCCCGGTTGCATTCTATTCCACGCTTGCTTTACTTGCGCGATTAAACCAGGAATATCAGCTGTTTTAATGCGAATGCCGGTAGTGCCTGGCGAAGCCCCAAGGAAAAGGGCGAGCGGCGAAACTTTTTGCCGCAGGGAACTGTAGTTGAAATCCTTAACGATCCCTATAATGTGAAAGGTCAAAATGTTGTCAGGAGAATTACCTGCACGAAAATCCTTCGGAATATAGAGATACTTATTCAACGGATCTTTATAACCAAGCTGCGCCGCCGCCGCCTCATTCAATATTACCCCCGATGCATCCGTACTCATGTCTTCTGAAAAATTTCTGCCTCTCAACATTGTCATGCCAAGCGTTGGAACATAATGTTCATCTACGTTCCAGAGCTGTGTTGAAATAGCGGACTTTTGATCGAATGACGCATCCCGAAACAACGGTGCATCACTAAGCTTTCCGCTGGTTGGAAGAAACTTTGTCATCGTAACCTCTTCCACTCCTTTTATGCGCTTTAGTTCTGAGCGAAATGCTTTTGTGCCATTGCCAAGCTTATCTGTGTTTTGCAATACCAAAACCTGCTCCCTGTCAAAACCTATATCCTTATGACGAATGTATCTTAGTTGACTGTAGATAACGATCGTGCTGACGATAAGAAGTATGGAAATACAAAATTGAAAAATTACCAAAGCACTTCTTAACCTGCTACTTCGAAAGCCGGATGCCACCTCTCCTTTCAAAACTTTCACGGGCCTGAATGCAGAAAGATAAAAGGCCGGATAAGAACCTGCCAGGAAGCCCACCAATAATGTCAAGCCAATAATAGATGCAACCATCCACGGCATTTCAAAAAAATGAACGTCAATATTTTTACCAGATAAATTATTGAAGTAAGGCAGACAAATCGATACGATCATTATAGCCAGCAGCATTGAAATGCCAGCCACCACCACAGATTCAGTTATGAACTGTTTGATGAGGTTATTGCGCAAGGAACCAAGCACTTTTCTAACACCCACTTCCTTCGCACGATTGGCGGAGCGTGCTGTAGAAAGATTCATAAAGTTTACACAGGCAATAAGCAAGATGAAAATAGCTGCCGCAGAAAAAATATAAACGTATTGAATGTCACTATTCACGCCTATTTCACCAACCTTGGAAGAATGCAGATGAATATCCGTGAGTGTAAAAAGATGATACCGCGCAAAATTGCCGCCCTGCCTGAATTGATCTTTCGTAATGCCCAACATTTGCTGCACCTGCAACAGCACATACTTGTCGACTACTTCATCAAAATGTTTTTCAAACTTTTTCGGATCTGAGCCGGGCTTTAAAACAATATAAGTCTGATAATTATTCATCACCCACAGCCCCATGCGGCTTTCGGCATTGGATGACATGGAAATAAAAATATCGTTGTAGAAATGTGATTGTGCCGGCATAGCTTTAATCACTCCGGTTATTTTGTAAGGCAATGTATCATTCACCAGCAGCGATTTTCCCAAAACGTCTGTGCTATTGAAATACTTACGCGCAATGGCTTCTGTGATCACGACAGTGTTTGGCTCAGTCAGCGCCGTTGCAGGATTGCCCTGTACCATTGGCAATGTAAAAACATTAAAGAGGGATGAATCTGCAAATAACACATTGTCTTCAGCAACATTCTGATCCGCCTTTCTTACAAGAAACCTGTCTTCAGGTCTTCTGAATCTTACATAAGCCTCTACTTCGGGATAATCTTTTTGCAACGTGAGCCCAATAGGATCAGGTGACATCGCCATATCAAAGTGACTACCGCCAAATTGAATATCTGCATCTACACGATAAATGTCTTTTGCCCTTTCATTATACTTGTCATAACTCAGTTCATCTATCACAAAAAAGAGTATCAGCAGGCAGGTAGCAAGGCCAATGGCAAGCCCCATAATATTGATCAGCGAGAAACCTTTGTTTTTCCAAAGGCTGCGAAAGCTCATGGTAAGGTAGTTGCGTAGCATGGCAGTTGTTTTATGGAATTAACTTCACCATTATCAAACAACGAAAACATGTACCAGAATTTTAAATGATTGATAATCAAAAAACGCTCTCCCATTAAGATAATAATAATTGTACGATTTTGATACAACCTGTGTGCGGTTCGAATTTTGAGGGTCAATGTCCTCTCTTTAGCGATTTCATTCCTTGTCATATTAATGTCCTACGGACAAAAGGAGTCCACTTACATATTCTCTACTGACATTTATGCCCTACGGGCAATCTTTTCCCGTAGGGAAACAATATCAATAAAAGCAGCACAAACGTTCATTATTGCCCGTAGGGCATTAACCGTGACGGAATATCCTTAAGCAAGAACATTGATTTTTGAGGGTATTAAAATTGCAGGCTCACCATTAAACTTATTGTATGAAAATGCAGATTCTGTTCAAATTCGAAGATGATTATCTGAAAGCCGATTATGAAGAAAAAGACGGCAATTATGAAGTGACCAATGTTAGAAATGACGAAACAGGAAAAGTGTATCTCGACAATGTTACGATTAAACCAACCCTCGTAAACAACGAAGCTTCATGGGTTGACAACAATAATAAATCCAACGATTTGATCGTGGCAATTGGTCAGGCGATTGAGGACAACAGTTAGCTGACCAGGAATTAGGAATTAGGAATTAGAATAGTGTGTCAACGCGATCGAATCTTACCAACCAATTCATTCAAGTGTTATACCTAAAACACTGTTACTCCACACAGTGCATCTCGCCTTTTTCTAATTCCTAACTCCTAACTTCTAATTCCTGAAAAAAATGTCCGATTCTTTTTGTGTAACCAAATACTTACATATATTTGTGTAAGCATTTACTTACATATTATGTCAACAGAAGCAAGAAGAGATGTATTCCAGGCTATTGCCGATCCTACGAGAAGGCAGATCATTAGCCTGGTTGCCAGGCAGTCAATGAACCTGAACGCAATCGCGGAAAACTTTGATATCAGCCGCCCCGCCATATCCCAGCACATTAAGATCCTCACTGAATGTGGAATGATCGTTATAAAAAAACAAGGAAGGGAAAGATACTGTGAAGCAAAACTGGATAAGCTTGTTGAAGTGTCTGCCTGGGTAGATCAATACCGGCAATTCTGGACCGAGAAATTCAATTCTCTCGATAAATACCTGCATAATATTCAATTAAAGAATAAAACTAAAAACAATTCAAAATGACAAAGACCAATCAAGCAACACAACGCGAAGTACTTGCGATTGTTCGCGAATTTGACGCGCCGAAGGAGTTGGTATTTGATGCCTTCGCAACGCCTGAAGCAATGGCAGCATGGTGGGGACCTATTGAATTTAAAACAACTGTAGTGAAACTGGATTTTAAGTCAAAAGGAATGTTTCATTACAAAATGGAAGGCCCGGAACACACCATGTGGGGAAGGTTTATCTACGGCAATATTAAAAGACCTGACCTGCTGGAATTCACTAACTCGTTTTCAAATGAAAAAGGTGAAATAGTAAGGGCTGATTTTGATGCAAGATGGCCATTGGAAATTTTCAACCGGATAACATTTACTGAGAAAGATAACAAAACGACTATCACGCTTATAGGGTATCCGGTTAATAATACGGAAGAAGAATACGAATTCTTCCAAACAATGAGAACGAATGTTAACGGTGGTTTCAACAAAACATTTGATCAACTTGATAGTTATATCAAGGCTCAATTTACATTAAGAAAAGCTGCAAAAACAGATACCAAAGCAAGGGTTTGCACCTACCTGAATTTTGACGGCAACACATACGAAGCATTTAAATTCTATCAATCAGTTTTCAAAACGGAATTTGGAGGTAAAGGCGTTCAACGTTTCGGCGACATTCCCCAGGATGCAGACCATCCGGAGATTCCAGAGAACATTAAGAAAATGATCCTGCACATTGAATTGCCCACACTTGGCGGCCATGTATTGATGGGAACCGATGCGCCAAAAGAAATGGGGTTTCAATTAACCTTTGGCAACAATGCACACATTTGCCTTGAACCTGAATCACGCGAAGAAGCAAAGAGACTATTCGATGCTTTGTCAAAAGATGGCACTGTTACCATGCCGTTGCAGGATATGTTTTTCGGAGCTTACTTCGGCGAATTCACTGATAAGTTTGGCGTGAAGTGGATGGTGAATTATAACAACTAGAGATTTGTTCTCTCTCATTTACCACTAAGACACTAAGGACACTAAGCCTCACTAAGGGTTGTTTAAAATTTAGACCTCTCTTAGTGAAACTTAGTGTCCTTAGTGCCTTAGTGGTAATCCAGAGACCTTGCAAACAACAAATCTCAAATCACCTCAATCTTGTACGCTCCGTTCGCAACGGTCGCGAACTCCACCACTCCACTTGCATCCTTTTTATACTTCACCGCTTTGCCGCTTCTATCTTTTATCGTAAATGCATTGTTCAATAAAATTTTGCAAGGCAAACCATTTGTTGAAACAATATTGATGGTTTGCACTTTTGCATTCTTCCAGTTATATGAAACTTCAAAACCACGACGTGCCCGCAAACCTTTGACTGCACCGGATTGAAGCGACCGATCTGATGGCAATGCAGGCAACAAGCGTATCACATCTTCTTTTCCGTGGCTCTGCAAAAACATTTCCGCAATACCCGCAGTACAACCAAAATTCCCGTCGATCTGAAACGGTGGACCCGCGCAGAACAAGTTTGGATAAGTTCCTGCACCAGATGAATATTCAACTGTAGTAACTGTAGACGGCGTTAGCATATAACGTAAATGCTCAAGTGCTTTGTCTCCATTTTGCAAACGCGACCACGTCATGATGCGCGATGCCCATGCCCAGCCTATGCCTCCCTTGCCGCGATGAGCCAGCGTTACCTTAACCGCATCAGCAAGTTCGGGAGTATCCCATGGTGTAATTTCATCCAAGGGATAAACCGCCATTAAATGTGAAGTGTGGCGATGCTCGGGCTCCACTTCTTTCACATCTGTGAGCCATTCCATCAAGGCGCCTGTAGTGGGACTGATTTGATTGGGCGGCAAACGTTTGCTGATCGCACGAACACTATCGGCCCATTTTTTATCAACCCCTAAAATATCTGCGGCATCGGCTGCATAGTTAAGAATGGCGCGACCAAATTGGTTGTCGACAGTCGGCCCCATGCAATTCGCGATGTGATTGCCATTTGCGTCGAAGTAAGCGTTCTCCGGAGAGTTGGATGGTGCAGTCACCAACCATTTATGCGTTGGTTCTTCGATTAAAATATCCTGGTAAAATTGTGCGGCACCTTTTAATATTGGATAAGCCTGTGCAAGAAATTTCTTGTCGTGATTGAATTCATAGTGTGACCACAAATGCGTGGCCGCCCAAATACCACCTGTTACAGTCGAACCCCAGCTAGAAGATTCGCCGGGAGAAGTAAAGCCAAATGGATTCGTGATAGGATGCGTTACCCAGCCCCTTGCATTGTAATATGCTTTGGCTGTGCGGCTTCCATAGTTTGACATTTGTCCAAGCAAACCAAATAAAGGTGTGTGACAATCGGCGAGATTGGTAACTTCTGCGGGCCAGTAGTTCATCTGCACATTAATATCTGTATGGTAATCGCCGTTCCATGGTGTTTGATATTCATCTGCCCAAAGTCCCTGCAAGTTAGCGGGCATTCCACCAGGGCGTGAAGAAGAAATCATTAAATAGCGGCCAAAATTAAAGTACATGCTGACGAGCGCTGGATCGCTATTGCCTTTGCTGAAATTGACCAAACGCTCCTGCACACTCATTTTGCCGATCTCTGGCTGAGCTGCACCGGCAAATTTTATACTGCAACGATCGAAATAAGATTTGTAGTCTTTGATGTTTGCAGCCAATAAATTTTTCCATGACTGCGCAGATGCTTTTTGCAAAGTAGCTTGTACAACAGGCAACGGCGCAGGCCCGCGCTGTTCAACGTTCGGCCAGTTCATGTCCGTTGCTGCACTCACGAGTAATAAACACTCAGTGGCATTGTTTACAATGATGCTTGTATCATTTTGCGTAAGCGACCCACCTGTTGGAATTACTTTTAAAACAGACGCATAGTAAATGCCTTCATCACCGCGACTGTTCATGATACCGCTCATCTGCATCTCATTGCCTTTCACGGCGTATGATACTCGTTCTTTTCTGTATATTCTTGTGGCAAATGATAGTGCTCCAGCTTTCGACGAACGTAAACGAACGGCAATGACTTGTTGTGGCCCGGAAACAATTGCTTCTTCGGTAAAATCGACGCCGTTGCGCTGCCATGTTGTTTTTGTATAGGCGCTATCGAGTCGCAAATAGCGGGAATAATTTTGAATGGGTTGTTGAGCATCTTTCCAGTTTATGAAAAGATCGCCCAGCGTTTGATAACAACCGAACTTTCCATCCTTGCCTTCACCAGAGCCCGGCCCTTTGCATACAAAATGCTTTTGCATTAAGTCCTGTGCTTCTTTGTTTTTACCGGCCAGCAGCAGTTGTCTTATCTCTGGTAAATACTTGTACGCATCTTTGTCATCTGCATCTTGCACGCCCCCGCTCCACATGGAGATTTCGTTGAGAACGATACGCTCTCTGTCGGCACGGCCAAACACCATCGCACCAAGGCGACCATTGCCTAAAGGTGCCGATGACAAATAATTGTCGGCAGGTTGTTTGAACAACATTCTCACATCATCTTGCGCTTGTGTTGTTACCGCAAACAATCCGCTTAGCATGCAAAAAAAATTCCTCTTGCTGAACAATCGTTTCATTTTCATGTACTGCTTTTTTATTCTTTCATTAACCCGGTTGTTAAAGAAATAAGGGGTGTGTTTTATTTGTTCAATAGAATTCAATGTCGTTTGGCTAAGCGATGTCGTTACTTTTCATATTAATGTCCTACGCCCGCCCGTGCCGGATCGGACGGGGACAAAAAGAAACTCTCTGTTATATTTTCTACTGACATTAATGCCCTACGGGCAATAGAACCTTTCCCGTAGGGGAAAAAATATCAGTAGAAACTGGCACTCCCGCGTATTGTTGCCCGTAAGGCATAAACTTGTTGCGGAATCACCTTAAGAAAACACAGTATTGAGCATCCAATGGAGCGTCGCAAAAATGTTTCATAGTAATAAAACTGCCGGACATCCATCATTCATCACTTCGTTTTAGGAACTCCCCATTTCTTATTGGGCCTGCTGCCCATCGTAAATTCAAGCGTGCTCCCGGCCTCAAGATCCTGTTGTGTTATGTACGTCAGCTGATAATCTTTCCCGTTTAATTTAGCCGCCTGTATGTAAATATTTTCTTTCGAAATATTTTTAGCGATCATCGTAAACATCTTACCATTGGGCATTTTCAGCGCAGCTTTGCTTAGCAATGGAGTGCCGATATCGTAAATACCGGAAGCCGGATTTACCGGATAAAAACCCATGGCGCTAAACACATACCATGCCGACATCTCACCACAGTCATCATTGCCGGAGTATCCTGCAGAGTTGTTAGTGTATAGATCTGTAAGCACTTTGGAAACGTAATACTGTGTTTTCCAGGGCTGACCCGCATAGTTGTACAAATAAGTAACGTGATGACTTGGCTCATTGCCATGTGCATACTGCCCTATAAAGCCTGATGCATTTCCATTTACCTCTCCGTGCGTTGCTGTAATAGTAAAGAAGCTATCGAGCTTGTTATCGAAGGCTTGCTTGCCCCCTGTCAATTCAACAAGCGATGAAATATTTTGCGGCACATACCAAAAGTACTGCCATGCATTGCCTTCTGTGTAAGGGTTTCCGCCGTTGCCGCCATACTGCAAAGGATTAAAAGGTGTTAACCAATTGCCTTTATCATCACGTGCACGGAAGAAACCGGTTTGAGTGTCGTACAAATTTTTATAGAATTGCGAACGCTCCATGAAGTGATTGTAGTCGTCTGTCTCTCCCAGCTCTTTTGCAAGTTGCGCCACGCACCAATCATCATAAGCCATTTCCAAAGTAACAGAAACAGATTGCGATAATTTGTTCTCAGGAATGTACTTGTACTTTTCCCAAATATCAAATGGAGAACCCGGATGCGAAACGGTCGATGACGCTTTGATAGCGTTGTAAGCCCTGCGTCTATTGATACCGGGGATACCCTTTAACACGGCATCTACAATTACAGGAATGGAGTGATTGCCGATCATGCAATAGTTCTCCTGACCCCACAATTGCCAGATAGGAAGATAGCCGTAATCTTCATACTGACGTATCATGCTGTTGACAAAATCCGCTGTGCGTGCAGGTTGTACCAAAGTGTATAAAGGATGTGCGCCGCGATAAGTGTCCCACAAAGAGAAAGTCGAATATTGCCTGCCTGTCCTTATCGTGTAGTTAATGGAAGGATATTCTCCGTTTACATCGGACAAAGTATTGGGCTGTATGAACGCATGATACAAGGATGTATAGAAAATTTGCTTTTGATCCTTTGTTCCGCTAATCTTTATCTTACTTAATTCTTTCTCCCATACATCATCTGCCTGAGCGACTGCCAAATTAAAATCCCAATGGGGAATTTCCTGCTGCATGTTAAAGCGTGCATTGTTTGTACTTACAGCCGAAATACCGATCTTGATTAACAACGGCTTTTCATCTTTGGTATCAAAATCCAGCACTGCGCGAAGGTCTGTCCCATTGACTACTGCATTGTTTTGAAACACCGTTCCGCCATCAGCAATGATTTGATTGGTGATGGGTTTTGAAAATTCCGCGTGGAAATAAATCTTTCTAAGCTTTGCCCAGCCTGTGATTACGCGATAACCTTCGATTGTAAATTCGTTAATTACTTTAAACTGTGCATCGATCACTTTGCATCCCCAGTTTGGCTTCTTCAGTGAATGGTCAAGGTCGATCACCACATGGGCATCGCTGTTTTTAGGAAACGTGTATTTGTGAAAACCAGTGTGCGTGCCTGTTGTAAGCTCTGCATTAATATTATAATCCAACAATTTCACCTGGTAATAACCAGCTCTTGCAGATTCTTCGCTGTGCGAAAAACGAGAACGATAGCCGCTGTTGGGTTCGTTGGCATTGCCTGCACGTGTATGAACCTGGCCGGTTGTCGGCATGAACAGTATGTCAAAAAAATCAGGCGCACCAGTTCCGCTTAAATGTGTATGACTGAAGCCTGCAATCGTTTTGTCGTTGTAGTTGTAGCCACAAGCAGCGTCCCACTCAGGTTCGTCTCTTGTATCGGGGCTCAACTGCACCATACCAAAAGGAGATGTTGCACCGGGGTATGTATTGCCGGAAAGACTGCTTCCATTTACTGCGCCGGTACCAATGAAGGGATTGACATATTGTGTGACTTTATCTTCCGTGCTTTGGGCACAAGCAAGATCAACTATTATCAAACAAAAAGCGGCCAGAACAAAAGCCTTGCGGGTTTTCATCATGACAAGAAATTATTTTCAATAAAACTTTTAGAATCTTATTGTGTGATCAAATGTATGTTTAAAGCGATTTTTATAAATGGATGAATGATCGGTAATGATGGACTTTTTTATTGAGTGGAGAGTGGAGAGTTATTGTTGATACAGAATCATGCAAAACATTAACTCTCCACTCTCAACTCTCAACTCTCAATTCTCAACTGCAATAACGTATTCCCCGCCCTTCACGGTGTTAAACACCACCACGCCATCGCTGTCTTTTGTGTAATTTATTTTTTTACCGGATTTGTCTTTTATTGAAAAAGAGGCAGGTAACATTATTCTGCATTGCATGCCGCTAAGCGAGCGGACGGAAGCCGTTTGCAGTTGTTTGTTTTTCCAGTTGATGGAAACTTCAAAACCTCTTCTGGCACGCAAGCCTTTTACAGAGCCGGTTTGCCATGCATCTGGCAATGCAGGTAAAAGCCTGATGGCGCTTGACTGACTTTGCAATAACATTTCTGCAACTGCTGCGGTGTAGCCAAAATTGCCATCAATTTGAAATGGCGGATGCGCGCAGAAAAGGTTCGGGTAAATGCCGCCACCTTCCTGGTAATCAATGCTCGCACCGCCAACAAGTGTGATGAAGTTTTGCAGTATTTTATAGGCATGATTGCCATCAAGCAAACGCGCCCAGAAGTTTATTTTCCATGCCATTGACCAGCCCGTTGCCAGATCTCCCCTTGCTTTCAAACTCACTTTTGCAGCATTGAAAAGTGCCGGTGTCTCAGGTGTAATCTGCTTTCCCGGATGCAAGGCGAACAAGTGCGATGCGTGGCGGTGATGATTGGTTGAATCATCTCTGTCTGTTTCCCATTCCTGTATCTGTCCCCACTTCCCTATTTTGGGTTTCAGCAATTTTTCTCTCATTTCGTACACGCGTTGACGATATGCCGGATCAATCTTTAACGTGTCGGCAGCCGCGATATAGTTAGTAAACAGATCGTACACAATTTCCTGGTCATAGGTCACACCTTCTTCCTCAGGGCCCTGCTCGGGCGACCAGCCGTCGGGCGTTACCAATGTACCATCGGGTCTTTTTTTCAAATGATCTTCCCAAAACTCACAAAGCTCTTTTAAGATGGGATAAGCAAATGTTTTTAAATACGCTTTGTCCATCGTGAACGCATAGTGTTCCCACACGTGTTGCGCGTACCATGCACTTCCGGGAGGGTTCCATTTCCAGCCGGAACCACCGTAAATATTATTTTCTGTTTGTACTGTCCATCCGCGAACGCCTTTGTAATAATCGCTTGTCGCTTTCTTGCGAACGTCACGAATGCTGTTGATATAATCGAGAAATGTCCAGTGCAGCTCCGAAAGATTAGCAGGTTCCGCTAACCAGTAGTTCATTTGTATGTTGATGTTGGAGTGATAATCACTTCGCCATGGCGGTGTATTTGTATTGTTCCAAAGCCCCTGTAAATTAGCGGGCAAGCCTCCCTTACGCGATGAGCTGATTAATAAATAACGGCCATATTGAAACAACAAGGTTTCGAGTGAGTGATCGGTGCTTTTTTTATAAGCAAGAATTCTTTTTTCGGTTGTTTGCTGTAATGCGCTTGCATCTGTGGTGCCTAAATTAATCTGCTCTCGATCAAACAGTGCTTTGTAATCATTTGTGTGAGCGGCTTTCAATTGCACGTATGTCTTTTGTAAGAAAGCAGGATTTGACGGGCGACTCAACCCAGCAGAGCGCCAGCCTTTTTTGCTGTCCTGCAAATAATTGGTAACAGCAGTAAGATATACCGTAAACGAATTTGCATTGCTGACCGTGATAAAATAGCCCGCAGTGTCTTGCATTAACTTTGTTTGTCCTCCTTCTGTTTTCACGTAAACATCTGAACCGTATAATAATCCATTGGCAAGATTTCCGCTTGTAGCAATGTGATTATTGCTTGCAGCGAAAGCCGCTTTGTGCATATCTGTCAACCTTATTTTACAGTTGTAAGCATTTTGCTTATTGGCTGTAAACCGCAACACTGTTACTTTATCGGGAAAGCTGCAAAAATATTCGCGGAAAAATTGCACGTTGTTTTGTGTGTAAGCTATACTATGGGTTGCGCTGCTGATGTCCAGATCGCGGCTATAATTTGTAAAAGCATCTTTGTTATTGAAGTCAATATAGAGATCACCGAATGCCTGGTACTCGCCGGTTTCTTTTTCGTCTCCCGTCCACAAAGATTGTTCGTTGAATTGCAGATGTTCCTTTTCAACCCCTCCAAAGATCATCGCTCCCATTCTGCCATTGCCAATGGGCAATGCCTCGGTCATCCAATCTTTTGCAGGAGTTGTATAGTGCAGCTTCATGTTTTCCTGTGCACTTACAATTGTATTTACAAAAAGTAAAATAGCCAACGAAATGCAAGCGGCAATTTTGTTTTTAGTCATATGCAATGCGGTCACTTTATGGTCGGTGTTTGATTTTTGTGTTAACGTTTGCGCACTCTAAGGTAAAAGCTTTTTGCCATTTTGCAATTCAACAAAGATGTTCAACATCTACTAAAGAGTGGCTATTATCTGTACTATTTTAACTGCGCTTGAAAATGCTTTTACATCTTCTCATTCATTATTGCGATTGCTTTCCACAAAGCACCTGCAGAACCTCTGAATTGACCCGAGCCGTTTGGTGCTCCTTTCAAATCATACCATTCTGAGAAGCCACCGTTTTTGATGATCATGTCTAACATCGGCGACAGCGCTTCGTATGCTTCTTTGTAGTAACCATTTGCTATCAGCTGCTGCACCATTCTACCGCCAAACCATGGCCAGTCGCCACCGTTCTGATAATAGTATGGCACCAACCATGTGTTTTTAAAAAGGCCTTTGGGATATACAGGATGCACGGTGAGTCCGATGGATGGAGCGCCGGCTTCTTTTACATTTTGCTGCATTTGTTTGTATGATGCCAGTATTTCTTTTTCGCTGAGAAGCCCCGCTTCTATTGCGATAGCTGTTCCGCCATGATAATAAATGGCGTTTTCATCGAAGCTTGCTGGAAATGGAGACCCTTTCAAATATACATGCGGAATAAATTTCTGTTTTGATGCATCCCACAAATATGTTCTTATATTTTTTGACAGTTGATCTCTTGTTTGCAGCCATTGCTTTTTCTTGTTCGCATCACTAATCATGGCAACATAATTATTCATGGCGATTACAAACATGGCGTTGTCGTAAATATCAATCGCAGGATGCGAAGAGCTGTCGAGCACCACACCCCACTCGTGTTCAGGCTGTACGTCGCCCCAGTCAATGGTTGTACCGCCCCATATCAGTCCGTACTTTTCACTGTAACGTTTTGTCAGTAAAAAATTCATCGCATCTTCCATTCTTTGCGCAACGGTTCTACCTGCCACCACTTCGTTCAATAAAGAAGTATCGTGTGTTACGTTGATGTATTTATTAATGGCCTGTATTAAAGATGATTCCTGGTCGGTCTCTACCGTATTTTTATGTGCGGCAAAATCCGGTGCCAGCGGGCTGTAGATGAAATCATAAGAAATTTGCGAAGTACCTTTTGGTATGTAACCATCTACGATATTGCCGTCTTCCCGTTGAAATTTGAAGAACGTCAACAATGCTTCGCGGATCTTTTTTACATCGCCGGTTTTGCAAGCGAGTTCGATGAAAGTGTTCAGGTCGCGTATCCATATTTCTCCGTAGCCGCTGCCGGCGTTTAAGCCGTCGTGCAGCAATGTTTCTGCTTTTGCCGAGACGGTTTGTAAACGTTGATCATTACGAATGGTGGTTGCCAATTGTTGATCAATGGCCTTTTTATTTGTCGAGCATGCGACTGCTGAAACAATGCCTATTATAGCGAATATTCTTTTAACCATAAGGAACCAAATTTACCACTAAGACACTAAGTACACTAAGTTTCACTAAGAAAACTTGCCGATGAAACTTAGTGTGTCTTAGTGCACTTAGTGCCTTAGTGGTAATATAGAAATGTTATTTATTGAAGAGAGTAGAAATCAATCTCTACGTTCTTGCACTTTATAAAATTTTAAAATTGCACCATGTTCCAAAAACCAACTTCTGCAATTTGAAAATCGCCGCTGCTGCCATCTGCTACTGCTTTTACACGTAGTCGTATGTAACGTACAGGCGGAGGATTTTTTATCAAATCAAAGGTTGCTATCGCCTGGCCATTATCGGTTCTTACAACATCTTTCAGTAATGTCCATCCTTTCGAACGCATTTCATCTGCCCAGCCTGCGTCTGTTGAAGGCTTTGAGGTGGCTGCGGCATTGATATCATTTGTGCTGATTCCCCACACTTCAAAAGCGGTGGCTGTTGCGCAACAGCTTCTTCCCATTTCTGCAATGCGACCCAATTCATTGTAATCTTTACCAAGGTCAAAACTTAGTTGTGCAGGCAAGTGCGCTTGGTTGCTGTGAAAGATATGGCTCCCCCAAAAGTCACGTCCGCCCTCGCTCCAGTCGCCATCCCAAATGCGGTTGAGTCTTGTTTCAGGACCATAAGCTGTTCCCAATGTTTGTGCGTCGTTTGGCATTTGTAATTCTGCCCACAAAGATTTATCACACTCAACATATTTTTTTATTTCCGGGAAGGTTGACGCTTCATTCGTAAACACTGTATCCAGCGAACCCACGAACGGAATGTAAGACGAATAATATTTTACAGATGTTCCCGGTTTAAGATCAGATAGTATGAGTGAATATTGACTGGAATCGATATTCTTTTTCACCACCACATCTGATGTGTTTGTGTATTCAATTACAGTTGTAATGTTGATCGTATCCGCTTTGTTGAAGTTCAATGTTACTGTACCATCATCGTTAACTTTCGAAGGGTTATCTGCATTGTAAGGTCTGTTCAGTAGTCCTGCCTTATATATAGGACCATACACTTTCACATTGTTTATCTCCAGCGGAATAGAACGGTTGCCTTGTCCATCGATTGAGTAAATGGTAAATGCATAGCTATATTCTTTCAGGTTGCTGATCATTACACGCATGGTATCGGAAGGCTTGTGTGTAGTGGCATTCACTAATATTGAATCAGCCTTGTTGTTCCAATAAATAACGTACTTCGCAATGGTTTGATCCGGACTTGGGTTCCAGTAAAGTTGCGTACGCAAGTAACCCGCAAAATAACTTACATTAGAAGGCAAGCCTGCATAAATGACTTCCTTACCACCGAGGTAGTCTCTGAAGGCAGTGTCTTTTTTATCGCAACCCAATATCACCATGATAGCAAGCAAAGTGACAAGAGATATTCTTGTGAATGTTTTCATTTTCTTTCTTTTAATGATCTACAAATGCGTTAACGTGGATCTGCGTATAGGTTAAGTTCCATGATATGCCCATCTGAAGTGCCTCCCCATGTGGAACTTACAGCAATGCGGAGGTATCTTACTTTAGGACCTGTCGGAACATCGAAATCAACGCCATCTTTTACAAACTGATTATCTGATGCCGTGATATTTGGCGGCTTGTTGCCGGAAGGAGGATCAGGATATTTATAGTTGCCCATATTTGTCCATCCGCTCACCACATCGCCTTCATTTGAAACCTGCGGCAGTGTTACGTTCTGTGGCGTCTCGTTTGTTCCCCAAACAGTAAACGTTTTTGGATTATTGTGTCCATAGCTGTAATCATCATATCGTTCCCACATAACGAAGTGATTCAATTTTGCAGACACACCCATATCAAATGTGACGAAGATTGGGAAAACAAGGTTGCCGGCAGTGTGCCAACCGGTGCCGGTATTATCGTCCCACAAATACTCAACAGGCCCGAAACCTCCGCTGGCTGTGTATAGCGCTGCATCTGTACCTAAGCGATAAGGCGACATTTTGCTTTTGTTGAGCAGCACATCGTACAATGGTTTCAGACTTGTAACTAAAGTATCAGATACATTTCCCCATTTGTCAGATACATACAAACCGAATTTGTGTTCTAACGTATCATAACCGCGAATGGAATATTTGATCGTGCTGTCTGCGCGATAGTGCTGGTCCACCACTTTATAACCTTTTGCAGCATTGTCATACTCGAGCAGTACAATGTTTTGCAAACTCTTGTTCACATTGGTTCCTTTGATGGTCACGCCACTATAAGTTGGATCAATTGTCAAGGTGTTTCTTAACAATTTGAATACTGGTGTGAGTGGTTTTACTTTTACTTCCACAGGGTCCGATTTTATTTCTGCACGGCTCACAGCGTACAATTTCACTGTGTACTCTTTTTCATCTGCAAACCCTTCTACCCTCAATGTGTCTGTGTAGTAGCTGGCCTTTGCCTGCATTGGCTTGCCATCTCTGATATTGTATTCTGCCACTACATACAAAAGATTTTGCGATTTTGGCAATGTATACGTGATCAATGCACCGCCGTTAATGTTGTTCACTTTTACATCGGTAACGGGATCGGGCTTTGTTTGATCGGTGGAAACAATGCCCTGGTATTGATCCATTTTGGAGCAGGAAAACAATGTCGCCATCAGCATCAGTAATGCCACAAAGCGAAGTGTATTCTTGTGCCTGTTATTTTTATAAATCATTTTCTAATTTTTTAAGTCATTGAAATTTTTCAAGATCAAACGGTCTGTTACCAGTAAGGCGTTTGTACCAGGTTGGTGTTTTTAATCAGGTTATCATCCTGGATCGGCCACAGGTAATCTTTCAATCTGAAATCCGGAACCAATACTGTGCGTGGGCGATAGTAGTTCACCGCCTGGTTTTCATCAATGCTCCATCCCTGCATTGGTTTGCCCAGCACTTCCTGCATTTCTTTCCATCTGCGAAGATCCCAGCCACATTGTGCCTCGAAGCACAATTCAATTCTTCTTTCCTGGTGAATGATCTTTCTCAAACCATCTTGTGTAGCAAATTTTGTTGGATTGTTAGAGTAGCTTGTCCATGATGCTTTCACACCCTGCAAACCGGCACGCTCTCTTACCTTGTCGAGATAGCTGATTGCCATGTCACGTGCGCCCTGATCGTTGCCTGCTTCGTTCAAAGCTTCCGCATACCACAGGTACAAGCCGGCCATCCTGATGCGTGCAATGCGGAAAGCAACATCTTTACGACCCTGGTCGTCGTGCGTGGTTAAATAATTCACCAGTTTCTTTGGCCAATAACCGGTGATGTTCCCGCACACATCATTTTTCATACCACCTGAAAAAGAACCAACACCTCTGGCCTGCACGTATAATGCCTTGTCAAGATTAAGTTGCGCGTTGCCGAGCCAGATACCGCCATCAAAGGCTATGTCCGCATAAAATCTTGGCTCACGGTCAAAGTGTGCTTTAATGGTGGTGTATGCTTCTTTGATATACGCTCTGTTGGTTTCATCGCCATCCTGTAAAGTGTAGCGATTGTTGTAGTCCCATGTTTTATCTTCATTGATCGGCACACCATTCTTTGTGTAGAACAACTCCGTTTCAGAAATAGGAACCGCAAATGTGCTTGGTATGGACCACAGGTGCAGCAAGGATTTCGCTGTCATGATCGGCATGCTTTCTCCCTGGAAACCGTATGTTGGATTGGAACACCAGATCAATTCCGGATTTTTATCCCACTGCTCAGTTACTACGTTTTGCAGCATGAGCACTTCTCTTGATTCTTCTGTGAGCGTTAAGGTTGGTGCAGAAAAATCTTTGTACAATCTAATGCCTACGCCTTCGGCAGCATCAATCGCTTCTTTGCACGCATCTGCCGCTCTCTTCCATTTCATTGCATCATAGCTTTCCGGAAATAAGTTTATACCGTCTTTGCCTTTGTCTTTAAAGCCTGCATAATCTGGATTGCCGTTGAACAAAGGACTTGCAGCAAGCATGAGCACTTCGGCCTTTAGTGAAAGCGCTGCAGGTTTTGTTACTCTTCCTAACTCCTTCACCTGGTTCTCAATCATTGGTGGCAAGTCAGGTGCAGCCTGATCAAGCAATTTCACGATGTAGTTGACTACGGAATCAATCGGTTGTCTTTTTACCATCACAGCTTCAGGGGAAGCGTTGATGTCAAGGTTTTTGTCGATCACCGGAATTGGACCGTACAAGCGAAGCAGGTAATAATGATAGTATGCTTTTAAGAATTTTGTTTCTGCGACCCATCTTGTTTTTTCAACGGGTGAAAGATCAATTGGCTTGTCAATATTTTCAAGCATGGTGTTACACATGCGGATGGGCACAAACATATTGTCGCCATTGTTGCCTCCATCCCAATAGTTAAAAATCGGACTGGCAGAGGTTTGGCCGCCCCTTACAAGATTGAATCCAATCTTGTTGAAATACTCCGACTTCAGGTTCATCGGGTACACAATCTCTGAAGAGCTTACGAATGCTGCATCGTGTGTAACATCGCCTCTTTGTGTATAGGAGTAACAAGTGAAGAGATAGTTCTCTGCTTCATTCCTGTTGTGAAAAGCATAGTCAAGCGTGCCTACGTTATCAGGTACAACGTCCAGGTATTTTTTGCATGAAACACCTGAAACGATCAGCAATGCAGGCAGTATGTATTTATAAATGGATCTCATGATAATAGTTTTTACAGATTAACATTCAGGCCAATGTTCATCACTTTTTGAATTGGGTAAGCGAAGCCATTTCCCTGCAATTCAGGATCCCATATTTTGAATGGGCTCCATGTAAAGAGGTTCATGCCGTTGAAATAAATTCTGCAGTTGGCCAGGTGCATTCTTTTTGTGATGTCCCTTGGCAATGTGTAACCAACTTCAAGCGATTTCAATCTCAGGAAACGCCCGTCGCGCATCCACCATGTGCTTCCCTGTTCATTGTTTGCGTTGTCAGAAGCAGTTGTGTGAAATCTCGGGAACATTGCGTATTGGTTTTGGTTGCTCTCTGACCAATGGTTGTCTGAAAATTGTTGCAGCAGTTGTGTTGGGCCTGCAATATTGTATTCTCTGCTTGGAATGAACGGACTTACTTTTACCGGATCAATGAAGAACGAGTTGTGTGATTGTCCCTGGAAGAATGCTGACAGATCAAAGCCTTTGTAACCTGTAGAGAAACCAAAGCCATAAACGATTTCAGGCACATAAGGATAACCGGCAAACACCATGTCTTTGTAATCAATAACGCCATCGCCGTTCATGTCGCGGTATTTGATGTCACCACCTTTTGGCATTACGCGGCCATCGCCGAAAGATTGTATAGGCGAGTTCTTTGCTTCTGCGTCATCTACAAACAATCTCTCTGCAAGATATACTCTCGCTTTACCGGAAGGCTGGTTGCCTGAAATAACTCTCCATGGTTCTTCCCACTGCGGATCTTCATAGTGTTCATACAAGTTGGTAGAGTAAGTGAAATTCGCTCTCACAGAAGCCCACAGGTCCTTGTTGAAATTCTTTTTGTAATCAAGGGAAAGATCAACTCCTTTGCTGTTAAGCGAACCAACATTCGAACTCATCGCCGCTTCCAGGCCCATAGTGGACTGGGTAATGCGCTGCTGCAAAATGTTGTAGGTATGTTTTTTGAAAAACTCAGCAACGACGTTGATGTTTTTGAAAAGTGTCATCTCCACGCCAAGGTTCAGCATTTGTGATGTTTCCCATGTAATCTCCGGATTTGGGTAGGCCTTAACGCTTACACCATTTTTTGACTCACTGTTATTTGTTCCAAATGAAGCACCGTTGCCACCGTTCAGGTTAACGTCTGATTTATAGAAAAAGCGTCTTGGACTGATGGCATCGTTACCTGCGTAACCATAGCTTGCTCTCACTTTGAAACGATCAATTACATTCTCCAATGGCTCCCAGAATTTTTCTTTTGATACGATCCAGCTCGCACCGATCGTGGGGAAGAAACCGAAGCGGTGATTTTCATCAAAACGTTCGGAACCGTTATATCCAAAGTTGAATTCTGCGAAGTATTTGTTTTTGTATGAGTAGGTTGCACGTCCCGCCAATCCCAGGTTTCGGAAAGGTAAAGCTTCTTCCAAAGCCCTTCCCGGATTGACTGAAGGATCAATATAATTTCCCCACTCATCTTTCTTGTTATAGTAAAGAGTTTGTTGTGCGGTTCCTACCAATGATCCACTGACGTTGTGATCGCCAAGTCTTTTGTTGTAATCAAGCGTACCCTGGAAATAATAGAATGCATTGATGTTCGTCAGTTGTTGATCAGGATAATAGATCAGATATTCTCTTGCATCGCCCGGCGAGTGATTTATCCAATATAACGTGTAGTCATTGGTTACTCTGTCATACGTTTTCACCTGGTAGTAATATGGCGCATAGGCCATTGCCGATTGGAAATAGGAATACCTGTTTGTATTGAACAATGCCCGGAACGTTAGCCCGTCTGTAATGAATCTCAAATTCTGGTTTAGTTCCAATTGAGCAGACATCCGTGACTCTGAAAAATTCTTGTGGCCCCTCAACAGCGATGCGTAAGGGTTTGTGTACACAGATGCGTCGCCATTTGTATTTGCTACGTTGCCAAACAGAATGTGCTGTGCATTCATATTTGCGGAATCTGGCTCAAAGTATGCCGGAAAATCAACCGCGCTTGAGTGCAATGCTTCGCTGTAAAGGCTTGTAGAGAAATTATTATCAGCACTCAGCGGGCCATTGTATTCGTTAAAGTTGCCCGACATACGCACGATCATTTCTGTAGTTTTGGTCAGATTGACGTTTACGTTTGCGCGTAACTGATAGTTTTTGAAATTAACATTGTTATTGTTGTTGTTACGAATGTCCTGCTTCAAAATACCATGATCTACGTTGTAAGATCCGGCGATATAATATTTCGCAACGCCGCCACCACCGCTTACACTCATGTTGGCTCTTTGATTGGAAGTTGTTTTCTTGAACAACATATCCATCCAGTTAACTGCCGGATACACAAACTCATTGCTGCCCGGCGCTTTGTCCATCGTAGCTTTGGTGTTGGCTATCTTATTTGGATCGTATACGGTGTAACCTGCAGCTTCGTTGTACATATTCATGTAGGTAACCGGATCTGAAATCTGCAGATTTTTTGCTGATTGTGAGAAGGAATTTTCGAAACGGAAATTGATCTTTGACTTGCCTTCTTTACCTTCTTTTGTAGAAACGAGAATGACACCGTTTGCACCTCTCGCACCATACAGGGCCGTTGCGCTGGCATCTTTCAAAATAGAAAAGCTGGCGATGTCATCTACCTGCAGGCGTGCAAGATCAGAAGCGGTAAGCTCAACGTTGTCGATAAGAATCAACGGGTCTTGCTTGTAACCAAACGTGGTAACACCTCTTACAAAGAATGAAGCGTTATCCATACCTGGCTGCCCGGTTTTTGAATAAGCAATAACACCGGCCACCTGTCCCGCGAGTGCGGTGGTAAGATTGCTCGCCGGAATTTTAAGATCGCCCGGAGCCACTGCTGTCACGGATCCTACCACGGCTTCCTTTCTTTGTTTGCGGCCATATGCAGTAATGATCACCTCATCTTCTGCTTTGTTAATGGCATGTGCCAGCACCACATTGAATGTTTTTGAAGTAGCTGTTGCGGTAACTGTTTTTGTTTGATACCCTATGTAAGAGATGGAAATTTGTGTGCCCGGATCTACATCCAGTACAAATCTTCCATTGACATCGGTGGTAGTACCGACGCCTTTTTTCCCAACTGCAATAATGTTGGCTCTTTCGATCAACGCACCTGTGGAGTCTGTTACCCTACCGGTAACGGTGATCTTATTGTTGTCCTGGGAAAAAGCAATACTGCCGGTGATACTAAAGAGAAAGAATAAAAGCAGTTTGTTTAGTGCAAACAAACCATGCTTTCGTGCAGATAGCGAAACACTATCGCTGTTTGAAAACAATCTCATAAACAAGCATTTTAGAGTTGTAAGTAATATTCATGACGCTGCCGGAAGGATGCATGCGCAACCTCCTGAACAAAGGGTTCATTCTTTGTTTTTGAAAATGTCGAAATCGCTTTAGTCAGCTATTTCTTTGTGTATACTTTGTTTTGTGTAATGGGAAGATGGCGGAGAGAAAGACTCCTTTTTTAAAGGCGCGTAAAGCGTCTCACAGCAAGTTGGTTTGTTATTCATTTTATGGCAATTGTTAGTTTGACTGGTCATTACTTCTGGCTCGGAAGTATTTGGATAAGGCTCGGTTTCTATACTATTCTATACTATACCACAAATATATATTTAATTTTTTTTAAACAAAATATAAGCGTGGGTAATTAAAATATTTTTTTGCGGTAGAAATCATCGCGTTCGATAAACTGAAGAGAAGGTTTGAAATGAGCCAAAAGCGCTGGAATATGCTGTAAAATAAGGTATTTCAGGAAAACGAAACGTCGAAAAAATGAAGAAAGCAAGTATTTCTTTGAAAAGCAAGCGTGGTAACATAATGCAAGAATAGGATAAGATATTGCAGTGAGAGAGGAACACAGATGACGCTGATTGGACTGATTTGCACGGATTTTTTAAAGGCTTCTATCTGAATGTTTGATTTGAAATTTGAAATTCAAGATTTGAAATTCAATGTCGTTTAGTCACGAGGGATTCGCAATCACCATCCTGTTTAACCAGGCTTCGACAAGCTCAGCCTGACAACCCGTTCGCGCTGTCAGGCTGAACTTGTCGAAGCCTTCTCGCCATCTAAACGACGACATTGCAATTTGAGGGATCAGGCAAATCTCAAATCTCAAATTTCAAATCAAAAAAATCAGTGCAAATCAGTCCAATCCGTGTCATCCGTGTGCTCACTACTTCTTCTGCGCAAACAGCCATGGCAAGAAATCCGGTTCGGCAAAAGCATTTTTCCAGCTGTTATGTCCTACACCGGGATATTCTGTATACTGCACGTTGGCTCCGGCTTTTTCCAGTGCTGCCACCATTGAGCGGGAATAATTTACGCCAACAACAGGATCAATCGTGCCATGAAAAACGTGAATCGGGAATTTTTTTGCGTATGCACCAACCTTAGTAGTGTCGCCACCACCGCAAATGGGAAATGCTGCGGCAAATAATTTTGGTTTTCGCCAAAGCGCCTCAAATGTGCCAAAGCCTCCCATGGACAAGCCGCCAATATAAATGCGCTTGCGATCTACTTTTCCGGATTTGACCATAGACTCTATTAGTTCGAGCACCAGCTCCAGCGATTTGCCGGTTGGCTCGTTTGACAAAAAGCTAAAGCGTTGCGAAGAATCGGCGCTCCGGCTTCCTCCTACTCGTCCCCAGGAATCGGTTGACGGGCATTGCGGAAATACTACAATAGCGGGAAATTTTTCCCTGTTGGCGGGGTTGGCAAACAGATCGCCGCCCCACTTTAGCTGTGCCTCGTTGTCATTTCCCCTTTCTCCTGATCCATGCAACACTATCACCAGCGGGTACTTTTTGGACGGCACATTGTTCAGCGGGTACTGAACCCTGTACAACAGTGTGTCGCCGCCATGGGTAAATTTCTGTTTTTGAAAATCATCCAATGATTGTCCCTGTGCCGTGATTGATAAGATGGGCAACAGTATGGTGGAGAGTAGTTTACGCATGTAGTGAATTTAGGGCATTTGGGGTAGCTGTGCAAGCAAGGCCCCTTTTTACCACTAAGACACTAAGGCCACTTAGTTCCACTAAGGGAATTTGTCTGATGTGTGAACTTCTATGAAAAGCATATTGCTTTATCATTCCTTAGCTAACCTAATTGATTCTCACGCCTTAGTGGTAAACCTGGATGCGCAGCTTCTTACTTTTTCCCGATACCGTAAACCGTTTTTCCCGATCCGGCA
Source organism: Pinibacter aurantiacus (assembly GCF_019130065.1). Classification (GTDB taxonomy): domain Bacteria; phylum Bacteroidota; class Bacteroidia; order Chitinophagales; family Chitinophagaceae; genus Pinibacter; species Pinibacter aurantiacus. The sequence goes on from NZ_JAHSPG010000001.1 coordinate 172,000, forward strand.
CTGTTTAAAGTTTGCTTCGTAGTTTTTTTGCAAAAAAATTGACCAAAGTGAAATATCTCTATTTACTACTGCTATCAGTTTTATTCAGCACAATCAATGGATTCGCACAGACAGGAAATATCGAAGTAATCGCGCAGACAGACACAATGAACGTAATTGTTCAGACTGGCGCTATTAATGGAAAAATCACAACGACAGACGGGAAGCCGGCAGCTTATGTAAATGTTATTCTTAAGGAAACTTCAAAAGGAACTATTTCAAATGAAGACGGTACTTTTTCCCTACGCAATGTAAAGGTTGGCCATTACACACTCGTTGTTTCCTACTCGGGCCTGCAAACACAATCCACAGAGGTTGCAGTAACAGCGGGAAATACAACGGAAGCAAGTTTTGTTTTGAAAGAAACTTCAAAAGAACTTGATGAAGTGATCGTGAACGCGAAAAGAGGTCTTAACGCAAAACCTCTGAGCATTGGGAAAGCGCCAATCGATCCGATGGATCTTCCGCAAAGCATCAGCGTTATCAATAAAGATATCATTACAGATCAGCAATCACAGCGCCTGAGCGATGTGGTGAAAAATGTAAACGGCATTTATCTTGCTACTACAAGAGGTTCAACACAGGAAGCTTTTTCCGGTCGTGGTTACAGCTTTGGTAGCAACAATATGTTCAAGAACGGAGCCCGCGTAAACTCTGGCGCAATGCCGGAAGTAAGCTCTCTTGAAAGAGTGGAAGTTCTAAAAGGAAGCGCAGCAATTTTGTTTGGAAACGTTGCTCCCGGTGGTATTTTGAACATGGTGACCAAACAACCTAAGTTCCAGTACGGCGGCGAAGTGTCAATGCGTGCGGGAAGCAATGCGTTGTACAAACCATCTTTTGATGTGTACGGACCAATCAGCAAAACAATTGCGTTCCGCCTCAATGGTACTTACGAAAATTCAAAAAGCTATCGCGATGTGGTAAAAAGCGAACGCTATTATGTTAACCCTTCTCTTTTGTTCAAACTCGGCAAACGCACGGAGTTATTGGTACAGGGAGATTACCTGCACCACAACTTTACTCCTGATTTTGGTATTCCTTCTGTTGCAGATTCTGCTATTTCAAAATTACCAAGAAACAGGTTCCTTGGCACAAACTGGCAGTATGCTAAAACAGACCAGTCTTCTGCAGGTTTCACTTTGAAACATCAGTTGAACGATAACTGGACGATCACTGCAAACGGATCTTACCAGATGTACAAAAGAGACTACTACTCTATCGAAAGAATGCAGGCGGCTGCAAATGGTAACCTGCCACGCCCGATCAATAAACTATATACAAGGGAAGATTATTACGTTGGATCAGTTGACCTTACCGGTAAATTCAAAACAGCATTTATCGAGCATACTTTACTTGCCGGTGTAGATGCGGACAGATTTTACACAACTAACTACACTTACAACCTGGCTAATGTAAAAGGCGGCATTTACGATACCATCAATATTTATGATGATACAAAATTCATTGCCCGCACAGATATTCCTGAAGCAACAAAATTGCGTCTTGGTCACCAGCCTGTAAATCGCTTTGGTGCGTATGTGCAGGATTTGATCAGCCTTTCATCAAAAGTAAAAGTATTGGTGGGCGTTCGTTGGTCATATCAGGATTCTAAAGCTCCGGATACATTGTTGTACACAACGAATGTAAAAACAATGGGATCAGACAAAGTGGACAAAGCTTTTTCTCCAAGAGCAGGTATCGTGTACAGACCATTTGAGCACACGTCAATCTTCGCAAGCTATTCAAACAACTTCGTGGTTAACACTGGTACCGATATTAACTACAAGCAACTTGATCCTTCTATTGTGAACCAATATGAAGTAGGTGTAAAAAATGATTTCTTTAACGGTAAATTGTCTGCGAACGTAACTGTTTACAGAATTGTAAATAACAATCTTGCGCAAACTGCACCTTTCCTTGCTGATGGTACACCAAACAGCAATACCAACATCAAAGTTTTGGCGGGTGAAACTACCAGCGATGGTGTAGAGCTTGACATCACTGCACATCCTTTGAGAGGTCTTGATATCATTGCAGGTTATAGCTACAACAACATGCGCTACACGAACACGCCAGATGTAAAAGGCAACTACGTGGAAGGACAAAGACTGGTGAACACTCCTGCAAATACAGCAAATGGTAGCGTGTTCTACAATTTTGCACAGGACAGCAAATTGAAAGGTTTCAAAGTTGGTGCAACGGTTGTTTACATTGGCGACCGCTTCGGTGGATGGAACGATACAAAAGATCCTTCTAAACCAGCCGGCGCTTATACCAAATCAAGACTTATCCCAGTGAGTGGATTCACTACAATTGATCTGTCTGCCGGTTATACTTTCAAACACATATCCGTATTGGCAAAGCTTTCCAACATTACCAATACTTTCAACTACTATGTGCATGAAAACTATAGCATCAACCCGATTCCTCCAAGACAGTTCATGGCTACAGTTGCTTACAGATTTTAATTTAATACTAATTAATACTATAAAACCAATTTGAAAATTTGAAGATTTGAAAATTTGACAATGGAAGGTGTTGCACCTTCCATTGTTCCTTATATGGCCTAATGTCTAAAATTAATGCGTTGTATATTTTGGTATTTGACGTTTTGCACAAATCCTCAATTTTCAAATTTTCAAATCTTCAAATTTCCAAATTGATTTTACTTTGAATAATAGCATGAAAAAAAAATTGACGTTCCGCAGGGTAATTCATCTGATGCATTTATGGGTAGGCATTCCGTGCGCCCTTTTTCTATTCTTTATTTGTTTTTCCGGAACAGTATATGTTTTCAATAAAGAGATTACGCAGTGGTTTGATCGCGATTTGTACACGATTAAAACGGCTGAAGGTGCAGCGAAATTGACAGCCGACCAGTTGAAAGTATTGGTAGAAAATGAAAAGAAAGGGATGGTTACTGCGGCGATTCAAATACCGCAAAGCAATACGGAAGCGTGGATTTTTTCAATGCGCCCCAAAGAAGACAAGAAGAGCAAGCCTCAAGCTGATATGAAAGAGATGCAATCTGCACCACCAAAAGCAGAAGGCAGAAACGGTAAAGACGAAAAAGCCGGGCCTCAAAGAAAAAAGAATGAAAGGGTTCAGATGAAAAACTTTTATGTGAATCCTTATTCAGGAAAAGTGTTGGGAGATGTGCAAACACCTTCTGCAAAATTCTTTCTTTTTGTGATGCAGTTTCACAGATGGCTGCTGATAGACAACCACGACATAGGCGCCGCCATTACAGGCACTGCGGCTATTTTGATGATCCTTTTGCAGATAACCGGAATGATGTTGTGGTTCCCCGCTAAAATAAAAAGCTGGAAGAAAAAACATTTATGGAAACAAGGCTTTGTGGTGAAGCGCAATGCATCAGGCAAGCGTTTCAATTTTGATTTGCACAAAGCAATTGGTTTTTACACATTTCTCTTCATAACCATTATGGCCATCACCGGGCCCGTTATGGGATTTGACTGGTACAAAGCCGGTTTCTCAAAAGCCCTGGGTGTTACCCCAATGAAAAAGGGACAAGAGAATGAAATGAAGTCTGCTGCAAATACTGACAGCCTGACCGCTATCTCCATTGAAGCGGCGCTGGCAAAATCGGGCGAGGTGTTTACCGGCGATTTGACTACAAAAATTTCTTTGCCGAAAGACAATGATGGAGTAATTACCGTGCAGAAAAGCAAAGAAGGTTTCTTTGCCTCTCCTGCTGCAGATCGATTAATGATTGATCAATACACGGCACAAGTGATGAAGGTGGAACGCTTTGCAGAAAAGACAACGGGACAAAAGATTGTTACGCTTGCGAAAGCCATTCATACCGGCGAAATTTTCGGAACGTTCTCCAAGATATTGTATTTCATTGCCTGCTTGTTTGCGACAAGTTTGCCCATAACCGGAGTTATCATTTGGTGGGGCCGCAGAAACAAAACATCAAAGAAGAATGTGGTAGTTGAGGAAGATCTTGTGGCGGTTTAATTAATAGTTTCAACATTATTTCGGCTAATCGTAAACTTCAAACTCCCGAATACTTACCACTAAGACACTAAGGGCACTAAGTTTCACTAAGGGCTGTCTATAGTTTAGGCTTTTCTTAGTGGGGCTTAGTGCCCTTAGTGTCTTAGTGGTAAATCAGCGTGCAGCACAGAACCCCATTCATCATTCGTACACCACCCTTCTCCGCTATAACTACCCAGCTTTCTAACTATTAATTAATCACTACGATTTTAAATTTAGCTAAATGAGTAGTAATATTGAATGGTATTTAGAGGTAGAAACTTTATCCCAAGTGTCGTTTATGAGAAAATTGAGTCTGTTATTTTACACACTGGTCGTGGCTTTTTGTGGTACTGCGATTTACTTTATAGCGCAATTCGGAACCAAGCTTCAAAAAGCGGGATTGAATCATGCCCATAAGCCCGTGTCAGGAAACAGTTTTGGGTTATTTACAGATTCCCTTCATCATAGTCTTACACACCCTTCAGCGATATTGCTTTTGCAGATCATCACGATCGTTGTTGTCGCACGTGCTTTCGGATTCATCTTTAATAAAATTGGACAGCCAGCCGTTATCGGAGAAATCATAGCAGGCATTGTATTGGGTCCTTCTGTGTTGGGATTGTTTTTCCCCGGCATTTCAGGTTTTCTATTTCCTGCGGCTTCCTTGGGCAATCTTAATTTTCTCAGCCAGATAGGCTTAATGCTCTTCATGTTCGTAATTGGAATGGAACTGGATGTAAACCATATTCGCAAACAGGCGAAGGATGCAGTGGTGATCAGCCATGCAAGCATTATTATTCCCTATACATTAGGTATGGGGCTCGCTTGTGTACTGTATACACAATTTGCACCCACCAGTATTTCATTCTTATCCTTTGCATTGTTTCTCGGTATTGCAATGAGCATAACTGCGTTTCCCGTGCTGGCACGCATCATACAAGAGCGTGGTTTAACCAAAACAAAACTTGGCACAATGGCCCTCACCTGCGCTGCTGCAGACGATGTAACTGCGTGGTGCATTCTTGCTGCCGTTATCGCTATTGTAAAGGCGGGCACATTTGTAACAGCGCTGTACACCATCGCATTGGCAATAGCTTATGTGCTGTTTATGTTGATGGTTTTGAAACCGTTTTTAAACAGATTGGGCAGCATTTACGCAGGTCGCGAAATGGTGAGCAAAGCCGTGATGGCATTTGTATTCATGATCCTGCTGGGTTCTGCATATGCAACAGAAGTGATCGGCATTCACGCATTGTTCGGCGCTTTTCTTGCCGGTGTAATCATGCCTGATAATTTTAATTTCAGAAAAATTGTAACCGATAAAGTGGAAGACATCAGCATTGTGCTCCTGCTTCCTTTGTTCTTTGTGTTGACAGGTTTGCGTACACAAATTGGTTTACTGAATACTGCTGAATTGTGGCTGATCTGTGGTGGAATAACGCTTGTGGCGGTTGTTGGCAAATTTGGCGGAAGTGCTTTTGCGGCGCGCATTATGGGACAAAGCTGGCGCGATAGCCTTGCCATCGGTGCGTTGATGAATACGCGCGGGCTGATGGAACTTGTTGTACTGAATATCGGCTATGACCTTGGCATTCTTTCTCCGCAGGTATTTGCCATGATGGTGCTGATGGCTATTATCACAACTTTTATGACCGGCCCTGCGCTTGATCTTCTCAACAGGTCAGATAGACGAAGAGCAAAAACGGCATCTGCAGTTGTGCCGGACAATCATCATGCTTTCAAAATATTGCTTTCTTTCGATGCTGCAGAAAGCGGTAGAAAACTATTGCAACTTGCGGCCCAGCTAATGGGAAAAAAGCAATTGAACAACCAGATTACGGCGATCAATCTTACTTACAATCCGGATATTACCACAGCGCAAATTGACGAGTTTGAAAAAGAAAGCTTTTCGCACATACGTGATGAAGCGAAGAAAATGAAAGTTCAGCTCGATACGCGTTACCAACCAGTGATCGATGTGCGCAGAGAGATTATCAAAATCGCTGAGGATGAACACTACGACTTCATGCTGGTAGATGCCGGCAAATCGTTGCTGAAAGGAACTTTCCTCGGCAACCTGTTCCACGCAACAAAAGTTTTGTATCCTGAAAATTTATTGAAGACGATTACAGGGGATAAAAAATTGATGCCGCAATTGCTGCCAACAAACGACATGATTGATCAGAAAGCCGCCATGTTTATTGAGGAAGCGAAATGCAGCATTGGCGTTTTTATTGACAAAGATTATCACAACTCGAAAGATATTTTCATGCCGATCTTTCATCCATCTGATGAATCGTTGTTGAGATATGCGAGGAAATTTATTCAGAACAATCAATCAAAACTAGTAGTGCTGGATGCGCTGAGCAATGTACATCAAAACGAGCGCTGGGACAGAGAAGTAGCAGAAATACGGAATGAATACCCCGCTTCTATTGAACTCGCCACTGACAGAACCATCAACAAATCCCTGCTGTCAAAATTCAGCCTCATGCTCATCAGCTACGACAGCTGGAACACGCTTGCCGCCAGCAAAAGCGTTTGGCTGGAACATATACCGAGTGTGCTGATTATAAAACATGTGGCGGCTGCGGAACCTGTGGAGGTGAGCGTGGGAGCGGTTGGTAATATGCTGACTGTTTAGCCGCAGCAATTAATAATTAATAATTAACAATTAATAGAGCCGCATTCACTCAGGAATGCGGCTCTATTAATTGTTGAACGTAATCAATCTTGCTTCGAATAAAAATGCAGCACCTATTAATTCTTAATTATTAATTATTAATTATCTTCTCGGCACTACATTATTCACCACATCCTCCCTCGTAATCGTTTTGCCGGAAAGAATTACAAGACGCTCCACAACGTTTCTAAGTTCACGGATATTACCGCTCCAGTTGTAATTTTTCAGTTCGTCAAGCGCTTCTTTGTCAATGGCTTTTTTCGCGATGCCATAGTCTGCACAGATGTCTTCGAGAAATTTATCAGTTAAAAGGGGAACATCATCACGCCTTTCGTTTAGTGAAGGAACGTGAATGAGGATCACACTAAGACGATGGTATAAATCGAGACGGAAATTCTTTTCCTCTACTTCTTTCAGCAAATCCTTATTGGTTGCGGCAATCACACGCACGTCCACGGAGATTTCTTTATCACCGCCCACGCGGGTAATCTTTGCCTCCTGCAAGGCACGCAGCACTTTCGCCTGTGCGCTCAGGCTCATATCTCCTATTTCATCCAGGAAAAGTGTACCGCCTTGCGCTTGTTCAAACTTGCCGATGCGTTGCTTGATCGCTGAAGTAAATGACCCTTTTTCGTGACCAAACAATTCGCTTTCAATCAGCTCACCCGGAATGGCCGCACAGTTCACTTCCACCAATGGCCCCGAAGCCCGGTTGCTTTTTTCATGCAGCCATCTTGCCACGAGTTCTTTACCCACGCCGTTTTCGCCGGTGATAAGTACCCGTGCCTCCGTTGGTGCGACTTTCTCAATAGTGTCTTTGATACGTTGTATAGGTGCGGCATCGCCAATGATCTCCTGCACCTTGCTCACCTTGCGTTTCAGCACCTTGGTTTCAGTAACAAGAGAAGTTTTGTCCATCGCATTGCGAATGGTAATCAGCAGCCTGTTAAGATCCGGCGGCTTGGAGATATAATCAAACGCACCTTTCTTTACGGCTTCTACGGCTGTTTCAATATTGCCGTGGCCGGAGATCATTATGATGGGAACATCCGTATTTACTTCCCTTGCTTTTTCGAGGAACTCGATGCCATCGATCTTCGGCATTTTGATATCGCAAAGAACAACGTCGAAAGGCTTTTCCTTGAATTTCTTCAGGCCCTCTTCCCCGTCCATCGCCTCTTCAATCTTATATCCTTCGTAAGAAAGAATTTCGCCTAAGGTTTTCCGTATGGCCTTTTCATCATCTATGATCAAAATGTTCGACATAGGTTTCGTTTTGTTACTTTTTTATTAATGCTAATGGTTTCAAAATTAAGGCAGAAGGCTCTAAGGCAATTACTTTGCCAGTTTTTTACCCATTTCTGGTGAAAACGGCATAGTAATATTACTATTAAAATAGGGTAAAACTCTTATTGCAAGCTCAAAATGTTATGAGTAAGTTTGAATTGTTCTTTTTATCCATTTTATCATCCAAAAAACAATACCTATGACAACAATTACATTGCGTCCACAAAATGATTACAAAGTAATTCCAGCATGGAAACTTGTTTCGAAATTAGTAATGCTGGCATCTGTATTAATGGCTTTCAGTTACTGTGTTCTGTTATCTGCACACGGTGTCGCTAATCTGGTTCATTAACCATAGCTCAAATAAGGTATATTCTTTTAACTAGAGTCGCAGCCCAAAAAGCTGCGACTTTTTTTTGCTGAATAACTGAATAATTGAATAATTGAGCGGTTGAAAGTGAATCATGCACGATATCTTTCAACGATTCAATAATTCAATGATTCAATAATTCGCCTGATCATCATTGTTTCTTAAACCTTCCTTCGCCCGTAACCACATACGAGGTTGTTCCAACTGACAGCTTCATCGTCTTTTCAATAATATCTGTTTTGTCTTTGTTCAACTTCCATGTTTTTGTAGAATCAATTACCCTAATCCTTTTATCGGCGTTCACCGTTAAATATTCTACACTTTCATAGCCCATGTCAAAACCTGTTTTTTTAAACGGCGCCAGCGAGTCCACTTTGTTTCCCTTTTTATCGTACGAATTGATGTAAGGTACTTGCCCATCTTCGCCAACAGACGTTTCCATTGTTACTACATAATTGTCTGTTTTGTACAAAATGCCGATGGGCTGTGTAGTCCATACGTGCTTGAACTTCTCGAAACCTGTTTTGTCGTAATTTTTTGAATATGATTTTATAGAACCTGTAAGCGTTGAATTCTTAAAGGGCAAAGGAACCTGTGACAATGATGCCACGTATTTATCAAAACTTGGCTGACTGGTACTTTTGGCCGTGTCTTTATTCTGGGTATTGTGTTTGTTTTTCTTCTTCGAACCGGTATTCTCTTCGCAACTGGTAACAGCAAGCACGGTAAATAATAAAAGGGCTAATCTTCTCATAAATTGAATGTAAGGATTTTCGAATGAGCAGCTATGCAAAAATTGAACCACAGCGGAGGGAAAAAATTAATAATTAATAATTAATAATTAAGAGGGCTACATTCGTTGTTCAATGTTACCCTCTGAACTTCGATCGTAGCGTAGCTTGCATCACACATGATGCAACACCTATTAATTCTTAATTATTAATTATTAATTTCCTCATGACGCATAAAGGCTTTATTGCCCGTACCATATCATTTTTGAAACTCGCTATTGCAGGGCCTCCGCAGGATTATACAAAAGGAAATCTCAGCAAGGCAGTTTTTCTATTGGCCATTCCCATGATCCTTGAAATGATGATGGAATCAGTCTTTGCCATTGTAGACATTTACTTCGTGGGCAAACTCGGTAATGGAGCAGTAGCAACTGTTGGTTTAACAGAATCAGTTCTAACCATTGTGTACTCCGTTGCTATAGGCCTGAGTATGGCCGCAACAGCAACCGTAGCAAGACGTGTTGGTGAAAAAGACCCGGAAGCGGCGGCAAAATCAGCCATACAATCGGTTCTGCTGGCACTGGCATTTACCATTGTGGTGAGCATTCTGGGAATTATCTTCTCGCACAAGATCCTCGCATTGATGGGTGCAGACAACCAGGTTATTGAAAACGGCGCTATCTATACAAGAATTGTTTTTGGTGGCAGCATTTTCGTGATGCTGCTCTTCCTTATCAACGGTATTTTCCGTGGTGCGGGCGATGCGGCAATGGCCATGAAAAGCTTGTGGATCGCAAATATCTGCAACATCATTCTTTGTCCCATGCTGATCAATGGCTGGGGGCCCTTCCCCGAATTGGGTTTGAAAGGTGCGGCCATTGCAACGCTTTGCGGACGCGGTATTGGCGTGGTATATCAACTGTATCATTTATTCAAAGGAAATGGTGTGTTGAAAATACACAAACAACATTTTGCTCCTGATTTCAAACTGATCAAATCTTTGTTCCACATAGCGTGGACTGGCACGTTGCAATTCTTGATCGGTTCCGCGAGCTGGATATTCCTTGCAAGAATTGTTTCTGAATTTGGCAAAGATGTAATGGCGGGTTACCAGGTGGCGCTACGCATCATCACGTTCTTCATTCTCCCTGCGTGGGGATTGAGTAACGCAGCGGCGACATTGGTGGGGCAAAATCTCGGTGCCAAACAATTCGACCGTGCCGAAAAAAGTGTTTGGAAAACCGCGCTCTACAATGGCATTTTTATGTTGATGGTAACAATACTTTTCTTTGTCTTCGGTACCACCATCGTAAGATTTTTGAACGATGACCCAATGGCAGAAAAAGTTGCCATCAATGCCATCACCATCGTGAGCACCGGATATGTTTTTTATGGTGTCGGTATGGTAATGATCAACGCGTTCAATGGTGCGGGAGACACAAGGACACCAACCATCATCAATCTCTTCGGCTTCTGGATGTTCCAGATACCTATCGCGTACCTAATGGCAATCTACTGGAAGCTCGGCCCCAAAGGTGTGTTCATGGCGATTCCCATTGCGGAGAGTTTAATGACCGTGATTGCAGTGATTGTGTTTACACGAGGAAGGTGGAAGTTGGTGAAAGTGTAATCTTTTTTAAACCGCAAAGGACTCAAAGGTGGCGCAAAGGAAGCAAAGGTTCTAAACGTTGGGGACCATCAAGTGAGAGAGATAGAAGTATAAACGCTCCTGTTCTTCTTTCAAGGCAAATCGTATTCTATTAAAAAATCCTTCGTTTACTTTGCGCCACCTTTGTGCCCTTTGCGGTTAAAAATAAAAAGCCCTTCGCAAGCGAAAGGCTTCTGACCCAAGGTCAGCAGATTATTTTTATGGAGAAAGCCCGGTTACGCGATAATAACCGAAGGCGTCCATGATTTATCTGTAGATTGCATGAATACCTCCTTTTTCTTTGGTGAACAATAAAGTTAAATGAAAAATGTTCAATTCGAACAGTGCAGAAAATTTATTTTTGATCTTCACAAAAGCCTTTATTCCCAAGCAATAAACTCAAAAAATGCCCGCTGCTTTTATTGACCATGTAAGAAAATTTGTTCCGCTGAACGATGCTGAAGCCAGCATTTTATTGGAGTTCGTGGAAGTTGCCACGGTGAAGAAAAAAGAATTGCTGGTAAAAGAAGGCAGGGTTTGCACCGGCAACTATTTTGTTTTGAAAGGATGTCTCCGCTCCTATTTTTTAAATGAAGCAAAAGCCGAGCAGATCACTCAATTCGCTATTGAAAACTGGTGGCTAAGCGATTACATGAGTTATGAAACAGGCAAGCCCGCATCTTTTTCTATTCAAGCCATCGAACCAACCGAAGTGTTGATCGTAAGAAGAGACATGCAGGATGAAATGTTTCAAAAACTTCCGCAGATGGAGCGCTACTTTCGCATTATTATTCAAAAGGCATACGCCGCTTCGCAGATGCGCATCAGGTATATTTACGGCATGACAGGCAAAGAGCGCTATTTGCATTTCAGCAATTTGTTCCCCGAATTTATTCAACGCATCCCGCAGTATATGCTTGCTTCGTACCTTGGCTTTTCGGCGGAGTTTCTTAGTAAGATAAGAGCGGGGAAATACTAGTTTAGTTGAGAGTTGAGAATGGAGAGTTGAGAGTTATTTATAGTCAAACATTCGATGCTTAAGATTAAATGTTGTATTTTGAACGACTACATTTTTCTCAACTCTCAACTCTCAACTCTCAACTCTCAACTCTCAACTCTCAACTCTCAACTCTCAACTCTCAACTCTCAACTCTTTCTTGAACTACTTCAAGTTTTTAACTCTCTACTCCTTCCCATCTTTGTGCAAGCAAAAAAATCTATTTTATGAGCACAAGAATCAAAATGCACGAAACTAATCCTGAGGCTTACAAAGCAATGATCGAGTTCGATAAATTTTTAGCGACCACCAATATTGCGCCATTGCACAAAGAGATGATCAAGATAAGGGCTTCGCAAATCAACGGTTGTTCTTATTGCGTGGATAAGCACACCAAAGATGCCCGCAAACTTGGCGAAACAGAACAACGGATCTATGCGCTTACCGTATGGCGCGACACGCCGTTTTTCTCCCCCGAAGAAAGGGCCATTCTTGCCTTAACTGAAGAAGTCACTTTGATCCATCAGCATGTTTCCGACGCGACTTATGCTGAAGCAACAAAATATTTTGATGAGAAAACAATCGGCCAGCTGATCATGGCCATCATTATCATCAATGCATGGAACAGGATTGGCATTGCAACGCATTTGATGCCGGTGTAGGAGGTACAAAAGTCTTGAAAGTGCAAGTCTAGAATTTTTACCACTAAGACACTAAGGACACAAGCAACACTAAGGAGTGTTTTCAATTTAAACCTCTCTTAGTGAAACTTAGTGTCCTTAGTGCCTTAGTGGTGAGAGTTCACGCAACCCGCCTTTTTTCTTACATTGCATCTCACAAAACCATTACACCATGATGCAGGTAAACTTCGAGCCATTTCCGATACTCGTTACTGAAAGATTGGAGCTTAAAGAAATTACGGCCAACGATGTAAATGCCTTGTTTGAGATAAGACGCGATAAAGAGTTGATGAAATATATCGCACGTCCCGTTGCCACGAATTTGCAGGACGTTACCAATCTGATAGAATTGATCTCGCGAAGAAGAAAAAGCAATGAAGGCATCAACTGGGGTATCTTTCTTAAGAACAATCCATTTCTACTGGGCATGATAGGTTTTGTAAATCTGTACAAAGAAGATTATCGTGCTGAAATCGGCTATATGCTAAACGGCAAATACCACAGACAAGGAATAGTACAGGAAGCATTTGACGCCGTGGTTAAATATGGTTATGAAAAAATGAATTTACACTCCATTGAAGCAACTATTCACCCGAATAACATAGCATCTGCAAAATTGCTGGAAAAGAAAGGCTTTACACGCGACGCTTATTTTAAAGAAAACAAACTCAGTCCGGAAGGCGTGTTTGAAGATACGGTGATTTATTCCCAGGTCAAGCCCAGGGAATAATTTGAAAATGTGGGAATTTGAAAATTTGAAAATTCATTCTGTGCTGGTGTCCCTGTGAATTTAGATCATTTGCTTTGCAAGAATGAATGAAAATTATTTAAAAAGATGCACCTAAAGCATTTTCAAATCTTCAAATCTTCAAATTTTCAAATTCTGCAATCACACTTTCCAATCCACCACGTTATTCACCCACTCTGCATTAAACGGCACTGCTATCTTGATGTAGTTGTCTGTATAACCTTCCATCATGCCGTTCTTTTCGTGGCCCTCGAATAAAACTTTTCTGGTTTGCCCCGCATGTTGTTCAGTGAAGTATTGCATTTTCATGTAAGACAGGTTGCGCAGGGTTTTATTACGCTCATGCCTCACATTAACGGGAACAACCGGGTTTATAGTAAGTGCGTGTGTATTGTCGCGTTCGGAGTAAGTGAACACGTGCAAATAAGACACATCAAGAGAATGCAGGAAATCAAAAGTTTCTTTGAAGTCTTCGTCTGTTTCGCCGGGGAAGCCAACGATCACATCCACACCAATCGCGCAATGCGGCATCAGTGTTTTGATAAGCTGCACACGCTCCGCATACAACTCGCGCTTGTAACGACGGCGCATTTGTCCGAGCGTTTTGTTGCTGCCACTTTGCAGTGGAATATGAAAATGCGGCATGAACTTATCGCTGTTGGCAACGAATGTGATGATCTCGTTAGTCAGCAAATTAGGCTCAATAGACGAGATCCTGTAACGCTGAATACCTTCCACTTTGTCGAGCGCCTGTACCAGGTCAAAGAAGTTTTCTTCATGTTTTTTATTGCCATCAGGACCTTTACCAAAGTCGCCGAGGTTGACACCAGTAAGTACAATCTCTTTTACACCGTTAGCGGCAAGCTCTTCCGCATTGCGGATCACATTTGCTATGCTATCGCTACGGCTTTTGCCGCGAGCCATTGGAATGGTACAAAATGAACAGGTATAGTCACAACCGTCCTGCACTTTAAGGAAAGTACGTGTACGATCATTTATAGAAAATGAAGAATTAAAACCGGTAACATCTTCAATATCGCAGCTGGAAATTTTGGCAGAATCGCCTTTGCTAAGTTCCGCAATGTGTTTGCCAATGTTGAATTTTTCCGCCGCTCCAAGCACTAAGTCCACACCCGGGATTTCGGAGATTTCCTTTGGCTTTAGCTGTGCATAACAGCCGGTAATAACCACCAGGCTTTCAGGGGATTTGCGTTGAATGCGGCGCACGAGCTGGCGGCATTCTTTATCAGCATTGTCAGTTACGGAGCATGTATTGATCACGTAAACGTCGGCCACATCATCGAAATCCTTCTTCTCAAAACCTTCATTCTCCATCATTCGTGAAATGGAAGAGGTTTCAGAAAAGTTTAGTTTACAACCCAATGTGTGAAAGGCGACTGATTTACTTGCTGACATAAGGGCGCAAAGATAAGCAAAAGCCAGTTTCACGCAAAGGCGCAAAGAAGCAAAGGCGCGAAGCTGTCACGGCGACATATGGTTTCTCGCAGCGAACGCAGCGGAGCAGCGACGCGGGGGTAATGTGAGGTTTAACTTTCTTTCTTCTTTCGTAAAAGCTGACAATCGGGCTATAATACATTCAAAAGCAAACTGGAACAATAAGCCATCGCTGCCTCGTTGCTCCGCCGCGCTCGCTGCGTGAAAAACACTTGGCGCCTTTGCTCCTTTGCAGCTTTGCGTGAAATACTGTGACGAGCCGCACGAAACTCAACACGTTGAGGGAAAATGCTTTAGATTTGGCCGTTTAAATTCCGATAATGACAAAGAAGCTTGTTCCTTTTATTCTTTTGATCGTACTCGCTGCATTGCTGTTGTTTGTCCGTACCTGTCGCGGCTTGAACGATAACGCGAAAAGGACAGACGACAACGGCCCTCAACCCAAACGCGAAACTACCCGCAGCCGAGGATTCAACAGAAAAATCAGCTATCTTGACTATACGCAGCATGCAAAGTGCCGCATGAAGTGCAGGCACATCACTCAAGCCGAAGTGGAGGACATTATGAAGAATGGCAATATTAATTATAAAAAGAGCAACCTGCAGGACCAACCCTGCCCTACTTACGCGCTGGAAGGATATACGCAGGACCAGCAGCATGTGCGCATCGTATTTGCGCAATGCGAAACTGACACAAAAGTTGTGACCTGCATTGACCTGGATAACGACTTTGAGTGTGATTGCAACTAGTGGTAAAGTAAAAAACCCCCGCCTGACCGGACGGGCAGGAAAAGTAAAAAGACCCGCAAACACTGATTTGCGAGCGGTCGCATTAAAAGCTTTTGAATTTTGACTTTTTATTTTTTACTTAACAAGCGTGTCTATTTTAAAAAACAAGTTTAGATTTTATTACAGGATTTTACATGAAGTATCTTATAAAACCCGTTCAACTTATTTACAGCCTGTATGCAATGGCTTTGTTTATTCTGCTGTTGCTGCTGCTAATGCCATTCTTTTTCATTGCTTCTTTTTTTGGCAAAATAAGGGGCGGCAACATGCTTTTCAAACTCTGCACGCTGTGGGCAGATATCTGGCTCACGATGATCGGTATTTACGCAAAAAACATTCACGAAGCGAAGTCAACAGAAAAAAGGCCTTGCGTGTTTGTTGCGAATCATATCTCTTATCTTGACATTCCGATGATCGTTAAAGTTATTCGTGAACCTGTGCGTCCGCTGGGTAAATATGAAATGAGCAAGGTTCCGCTATTTGGTTTTTTATACAGGAACGCTGCTGTTATGGTTGACCGGAGCAGTGCAAGGAATCGTGCCAGAAGCGTTCGCACATTAAAGCAGTTCATCCGTTTCGGCATCTCCATTTTTATTTTTCCGGAAGGCACTTTTAACGAAACCGGCCAACCGCTAAAAGCCTTTTACGATGGAGCTTTTCGTATTGCCATTGAAACGCAAACGCACATCCAACCGTTGATCTTTCCAGATACAATCAAAAGAATGCACTACCGCAGCGTGTTCTCCTTTACCCCCGGCATTTGCCGCGCCATATTCTTAGAACCTGTTGAAGTAGCCGGCATGACGCAGCACGATCTGCAGAAATTAAAAGAGGTGGTGCATGCGAAGATGGAAGAAGCTGTGAGGATGTACAGGAAGTAATTAACAATTAATAATTAATAATTAAGAGAGCGATTTTCAAGACCAATAGTAACATGTTTAATAACGAACTATTGATGAACGGAATGCGAGGTAATGATGCTCAATCTGTATTAACAATGTTTGAAAAAAAGACGTAACAGCTTGTTAAAAACTATTACGTCTTGCATTATCGGAAGGCACAAATCAATTACGCATTCACTCTATTAATTATTCTTTATTAATTATTAATTGGTCTTCTCAAAAACAGCTTCCTTCCCTTCACCATAATCCTCCTTGTTCTCGCCGGCGATTCATAACGATGGGTCTTTGCTTTTTCACTGCTGTAGAATTGCAAGATGGAGCGAGACGTTATAATTCCATTAGCAGCCTCTTCATCGTTCAATACGAACAACGAGTCGATGTTGTGCTTACCCATTATCTCCGCAGCCACTGCGATATCATCTGACATGTGAACATGGAAGGCACTGCTGTAATCTTTGGGAACCGGGGATGTCAAGACCTGCACTTTAGTTTGTTGCAACACATCCGGCTCGTAAGCGTTTGGAGTTTTCACACCTCTTCTGTGGATTTTTTCAGTCATTATGCTTTCTTTCATCATGAAAAAAGAAATCGCATACGCCGCAATACAAGCGGCAATCAGAGGAAGCAACCCGTTGCTTTGCCCGGTTGTTTCCAAAGCAAATACTATTGATGTCAACAATGCACGTGACGCACCTGCAAACATCGCGGCCATTCCGATCAATGCAGCGGTTGCCACATTGATTTCCAATGAAGGAAACAGTTGCAGCGCATAGGTTCCCAACAGTGCGCCCAAAGCTCCACCAATGGTAAACAAAGGCGCAAGTGTACCACCTGAAGTTCCACTACCTAACGCCACGACCCATGATATATATTTAAGAAAGCACAGTACCAGCAACATTTGCAGAGGCAAGCTGCCTGTTAACAAATGCTGAATATTGCTGTAACCGACACCCATTGTAACGGGCGCAAAATACCCTACAACGCCCACGGCAACGGCGCCGATCGCGGGCCACCACATCCAGTGAACAGGCAATTTTTCAAAAAGATCCTCCATTGCGTACACTGATTTCGAAACGAGGCTCGCAACGACACCGATGATCAAACCAAAAACAACATACACGATCAGAGCCGTATCTGACGGAGCCGGAATGTTCGGCATTTCAAACACCGGTCTGCTTTCAAACAAAAGGATGTGCATGCCCGCACCGGTAATGCAAGCCAATGTTACGGGGATGATTGATCTTGGAGAGAATTCAAATAACAATAATTCTATCGCGAGTAAAACAGCTGCCAACGGGCTTCCGAAAATGGCAGACATACCCGCACACGCTCCCGCCGCAAGGATGATCTTTCTTTCTGTTGACGAAATGTGCATCCACTGACCGGTAACGGAACCAAAGGCACCACCGGTTGCGATGATGGGACCTTCCGCACCAAACGGGCCGCCGGTACCAATTGAAATGGCTGCAGACAAAGGCTTTAAAAAAGTGATGATTGGCGGAATGCGGCTCTCTTCGAGAATGATTTTTTCCATTGCCTCGGGAATGCCATGACCACGAATGGCTTTCGATCCGTAACGGGCCATTATGCCAACAATAATGCTACCGATGATGGGAACAAGAACAACTGCCATTCCCAAATGATGCCCGGCAGGCGAAGCAGGTTGAATAGAAAACTTTCCGTAGAAAGCTATGTTGGTCACAAAATCGATCAGGTAAACGAGCAGGCGGGCGATGAGGCCAATGATAATGGCATTGATAATTGCCTGGGTGGCGAGGTACAAAACACGTTTGTTAACTACCTCAGTCTTAAGCCTTTTTTGTTTTCCATAGGGTACGTTCAGCGATGGCGCTACGGGTATACTGTCACTTTTCATTAATCTTATTTTTTACAAAAATATTGCATAAACAATGTTTTTTGGCAAAAATTGCAGTTATTTTATTTAAAAAATATAAACTGAAAGATATTTTAAGGAAACAGGAACGCAGATTTTCATGATTGTCATGATTTGCAAAGATTTGAATTTGATATTTAATATTATTCTCGAACCACTTTAATCTCAAATCAAAATCATCACCAATCATGACAATCATGAAAATCTGCGTTCCTTCTCTCAAATAAAACCTTATTATTGATCCATGCAAGTATCGAAATGTAATATTGAAAGTTGCTTCCTTTGCACACATTGCATGCCCGAGTGGCGCGATGCCATCAGCGTAAAGAAAACAACTTATTCCTTTAAACGCGGTGAAACGATATTCGCTGAAGGCGATGCAGTGAAAGGCATTTTTTTTATTTACGAAGGCTTTGTAAAAGTGCACAAACAATGGGTTGACAATAAAGAACTGATCATTCGATTTGCAAAAGCAGGTGATGTATTGGGACATCGCGCTTTGGTTGACAACGATACGTATCCCATCTCAGCAACTGCACTGGAAGATTGTAAAGCATGTTTTATAACAAACGATTTCCTGGAAGCCACGTTTAAAACCAACCCTTCTTTTACCTATAAAATGATGCAATTGTATGCTGCGGAATTGAAGAAAGCTGAGCGCCGCATGCGCAATCTCGCACACATGGATGTGAAGGGACGTATAGCAGAACTGCTTTTGGAGATGCAGGAAATATTCGGGCTGAACAAGGAGAAATTCATTGCAGTAGCCATAACCCGCCAGGACATTGCATCCTACGCGGGCTCCACTTACGAAACGGTGTTCAAATTCTTCACCGAACTTTTACAGGAAAAGATCATTTCGACTTCCGGCAAAAGCATTAAGATTAACAATGTGAAGAAGCTGAAGGAATTTATTGACAATTAAGAATTAGGAGTTAGAAATTAGGAATTAGGAATTAAGAATTGTTTCTGTGTAGCAGGCTGAGATTGTCGCTTGATACTTAAAGTTGTAAATAGTTGATTACAAAATGCAGATCTTAAAGAATTCCTAACTCCTAACTCCTAACTTCTAATTTCTGATTTCTAACGCAGCGCAAATTCTATCTCCGCAGCTGCAGACCTCAGCGCAGCCTGCACAGCCGGAGTAGTCGCCAACGGGTTCAGCAAACCATAATCGTGGATCATGCCTTGCACCCTTGTCAAGGTTACTTTTACGCCAGCTTCGTCCATTTTTCTTGCATAGGCTTCTCCTTCGTCGCGGAGTACATCGTTCTCTGCGGTTTGTACATATGCAGGAGGAAGCCCTTTCAGCTGATCCAGGCTTGCTGTGAGTGGCGATGCCAATATTTCACTTCTTTGTTCGCCAGTGTAGTTGTCCCAGAACCAGATCATCATATTTTTTGTAAGGAATCTTTGCGTTGCGTATTGGTTGTAAGAACCCGTTTCAAAATCGGCGTTTGTGACCGGCCAGAACAACAATTGTAATTTCAATTCCGGGCCTCCCTTTTGTTTTGCCATTAGTGCCGTTGCAGCAGTAAGATTACCGCCGACACTGTTTCCAACAATTGCCAGTTTTTTACCATCAACATTAATTTCCGCGCCGTGTTCCGCTACCCATTTTGTTGCGGCGTAACATTCATTCAATGCAGTTGGATACTTAGCTTCCGGCGAGCGGGTGTATTCAACAAATACACAGGGTAAGCCTGAATACACGACAAGGTCGCGAACAAATCTTTTATGCGTAGGAAAATCACCCAGTACCCAGCCGCCCCCGTGGAAAAACATGAAAACGGGCGACACTGCTGATTTACCGGCAGGTCTTACCACATAAATTTTCACAGATAAACCATCTTGGGAGATTGTTTTTTCTTCCACATCAATTCCAGAAACATCTACTGTAACAGATGTTTGTGCGCCTTCCAGTACTTTCCGTGCTTCCGCAGGAGTCATTTGTTCCATGGGCTTTCCATCGCCGCTGTTCAATGCCTTAAGGAAGTTTTTAGTGTGAACCTCAATGTTTGGGTCGGTAGCGTAGTCCGCTACTTTGATTTCATTTTGCATGTTACTTTCGTTTGGTTTTTTAGTGTTATTGCCATTACAATTAACTGCCGACATTGTTGGCATAATTTAAAAAAAATAAACCTTTTCGTGCGTTAAGTTTGTGGTTGTTGCTTGATTTAGCGGAAGCGCTTTATTACATTGGTTAAGAAAAAAAACTGATGACTTACATCAATCATACTATCGAAAGAATTCTCGACAATTTTTCAGCTAACCTTGGCAGTGACTATGCGAAGTACCGCAATCACGTTTATCGCGTATTTCTCAATTGCAAAATGATTGACAACAACCATGACAATGAGTGGAAATATGCCGTGGCTGCGGCTTTTCATGACATAGGCATTTGGACGGATAACACGATTGACTATTTAAAGCCATCCATGGAGCAGGCCAAAATTTATTTGATCCGCGAAAACAAACAACCTTACATTGATGAAGTAATGGAAATGATTTACTGGCACCACAAACGAAGTTCATACAATGGAGAATATGAAACGGCAGAAGTATTTCGCAAAGCAGACTACATTGATGTTTCATTGGGACTGATCACATTCGGGTATGATAGAAAAGAAATCAGCAAAACACGAAAACTATTGCCCAATAAAGGTTTTCACGTTTTTCTTATAAACAGAATTGCGAAAAATTTATTTAAACACCCATTCAACCCTTTGCCGATGTTCACAAAATAATTAAATCATCATCATAAAAAAAGCAAACCCCGATTTCCGGGATTTGCTTTTTTTGACTTTGTAATTTTGACTTTTAAATTCTTACTTGCTGCTCACTACTTCTCCTTCTTTCACAGTTATCTGCAGCGGCTGAAAAATGTTTTTCTTCAACTGTGCCCTTCCGATAAATTGATTGTTGTTAAATTTATAGAAATCTGCCGGGAAGATCATGATATCTTCTTCTCTTGTATCAAACAATAGATTTTTAGAAATAGTGCCATCATTTGCAATTTTGGTAACCATTACCTGTCCGCCATAACCGTCAACGTGCGCCTTTGGCGTTTCATCTTCTGCCAAATTCAGGTTCTTTAAATTATCGAGATACAGGAAGTAGTAACCTGATGCATCGCTGATCAATTTAAAGCTCATGGTGCCTCTTGATAAGCCGCCCCTTTGGTTTTTAGGGATTTTACGCAACCACTGAAAATTGCCGGAAGCATCAATTTTCGATGCAATAATATCTCCATAATAAGAGTCTACGCGTCTGTGCGAGTATCCTCTTGAATCGGTATAATAGCTAATTATCAATTGATACTCTTCGCAAGTGAGGAAGATACCGCCATCGCTGTCAATTACTACGTTACGAACCACCAGGTTCTTTGCTTCGTAGTTTTCGTCTTTGTCAATCTTTCTTCTGCTTTTTGCAGATTCAAATTTTTTAAGCTCTTCTGCCGGAAACGGATAATAGCCTTTTTTATAGCCAACCAATTTACCGCTTGGGTCTAGCTTCGCGAGAAATACGCCCTCGGTTCCCGAATCTTTTGATTTTTTGCTGTATGTACAAGCCACGATCAATTCGTGTTGTGAATCTTCGGCTATCGATGTTTGTTTGATAAAATAATTATCAAGCGCAATCTGAATAATTACCGGTGTTTTGCTATCCTTTGCAAATTTCAAAATTTCGAAGTGATAACCCGGGTTGCCCGTTTCTTTATCAACTTCTTTACGTGCATCACTCGCGTATATTTTAGCCAGCATGTATGCGTTACCATCTGCATCTACAGAATAGCCGAGGTTGTCCATTACTGCTTCCGTATATGGCATTGTAAATTCACCGCCCCATAATTTTTTCATGTTCTCATCAAAAACATAAAAACCGATCTTATCGTAATTCTTTTTATCGTTTTTAAATTCCGGAGTTAGCCTGTAATTAACCAACATTTTTTTGCGGGCAGCATCGTATTGAAAACCGTACTTGTCAGTTGTCTTCATGCTGTAGAACCCTGTAGCTACAGAGGTTCCGGAGATTTTTGTAGTTTTAAGCAACACGGTATTCGCATCTGTAATGCGCCCTTTTGCAATATCCACTTTATCACAATACAATACTTCTGTTTCGCTGCTTTTGTCCCAATCGCTATGCAGCCAAAAATATTTACCATTGTTAAAGTCTGCCAGAATTTCGCTGTTGAAGTTTTTTGTAGCATCCAGGTCAATTGTTTGTTCAGTGGTTTTCTGAAGCGTTTCTGGATTGAACCTAACCAGTATCAGCTCTTCTTTTTTCAGCGATAGGTTTACGATACCGTCTTTTTGATTTCCTACAAATGCGAGGTCTGTTGTTTTGCGCGGGAGATCATATTCTGTTCCCAGTTTAAAATCAAATTTGTTGCTTTTCTGTGCAAACAGCATTGCAGAAATTAAGCAAGCGGGTACGATTAATAGCTTTTTCATAATTACTTAGGGGTTCCAGTTTTCGTATTAGTCCGGATTAGCGTAACTATCTAAGCCAGGGCCGGAATTGGGTGCAAATATAAAAAGGTTTTTATGTGACAAACGCATTCTGGCGTTTATTAAATAGTTCCACTTACATTAAAATTAAGACGCAGTTATAGATCCTTGAGCCGCAGCTTTAAACGTGTTTGGCCGTTGCGATAAAATTTGAGTAGAAAACACAAAAGCTCTAAGCGTTTTTACTTATAACATTCAACCCTTTAGTCCTGCGATCAAGTTCACCGTTAGTGCAACGACGAATGTGTTTAACACAAAAGCAATCAACCCATGTGCGAGTGCAAGCCTTCTTATTTTTCGATTACTGATCTCTACGTCAGAAACCTGGAAAGTCATTCCGATAACAAAGGCGAAGTAGGCAAAATCTAAATAGTCGGGTTTCTTTTCTGAAGGGAAATCAAGTCCGCCGACTTTCATGTGAGGGTCGTTATCGTCATGATCATAGTACATGTGTGCGTAGTGAAAGGTAAAGGTTGTGTGTACAATAATCCACGAGAAAAGCATCCCGGCTATTGTGGCGATCAGATAAATAGTGTGATGTTTATCAGAATCGCTTTTGGATAAAATAAGCATCAATACGGCAATCATGCTGGCGAAAGAGGAAATCAATACAAGCAAAAAAACATACAGGCGGCTGCCATCTTCACGCCTTGCAAACTCCCGTATCCTGGAAGTAGAGCGGGCAAAGATTACCGTCCAGCCGAGCGTAATAAGCGTTGCACCAAATACGTCCCAGGAAAGCATAATACGCAGTAGAACCTCCAAATTAAAAGCATTCAGCAGCAAAAAAGCAACGGTACCCGTTATAAGACTAATGATTACACGATGAGATGGCGTTAATCGTAACCAGATGTTTTCCTTTTGAAGTTTTGCGTATTCAGCATCCATATGGGAAGCAAATGTTTCGTTCAAATTACAGAATAACGCTGATATTTCACGCAGCTAGAATTTCACGCAAAGGCGCAAAGAAAAAAACAAAGAGCGCAAAGAGCGTTTGAGTTTCACGCGGCGAACGCAGCGGAGCAACGACGCAGCGGAGGTTTGAACGTGCATCATATCATTTGCTTTTGCCAAGGTTGAAAATCTGGTTGCAGAAAATCTTTAAACAAATTTAAACGCCTCAACGTCCTCCGCGTCGCCGCTCCGCCGCGTTCGCTGCGTGAAATACTTCCGCGTGGCACCTTTGCGCCTTTGCGTGAAATATAAAAAAAGTCCCGCTGTTTGCGGGACCTTCTTAATTTATTTGCCTTTGCGTTGTAATACTTTTTGTACGGCTTTAATGATGTTTTCGTCATCAAGACCATATTTCTTCATCAACTGGTCAGGCGTTCCGCTTTCGCCGAAGCTGTCGTTTACAGCAACGTACTCCATTGGAACCGGATCGTGTTTGATCAACACTTGTGCAATGCTGTCGCCCAAACCACCAAGGCGGTTGTGCTCTTCAGCACTTACCACGCATCTTGTTTTTGCTACAGATTTTAGAATTGCTTCTTCATCAAGTGGCTTAATAGTGTGGATGTTGATGATCTCTGCATCGATGCCCATTTCAGCCAATTTTTCACCGGCTTTGATGGCTTCCCATACCAGGTGGCCTGTTGCGAAAATGCTCACGTCAACGCCTTCATTTACCACCCATGCTTTTCCGATCTCAAATTTTTGATCCGCATCTGTGAAAATAGGAACAACCGGGCGACCAAAACGCAGGTATACCGGACCGTGATGGTCAGCAATAGCGATGGTGGCTGCCTTGGTTTGGTTGTAGTCGCAAGGATTGATCACTGTCATTCCCGGCAACATTTTCATCAAACCGATATCTTCAAGTATCTGGTGCGTAGCGCCGTCTTCACCTAAAGTAAGACCAGCGTGAGAAGCACAAATCTTTACGTTTTTATCAGAGTAAGCAACAGATTGACGGATCTGGTCATACACACGGCCGGTAGAGAAGTTCGCAAAAGTACCGGTGAAAGGCACTTTGCCGCCAATGGTCATACCTGCAGCAATGCCGATCATGTTTGCTTCTGCAATACCTATTTGTTGAAAGCGCTCTGGAAATTCTTTAATGAACGCATCCATTTTCAAAGAACCCACGAGGTCAGCACAAAGTGCTACTACATTTGGGTTACGTTTTCCTGCTTCCAATAATCCTGCTCCAAAACCAGAGCGTGTATCTTTTTTATCTGTGTATGTGTATTTTTTCATTGTGTTATTTGTTGGGGGTTATCAAAAACCCGTTGTAAAAATGATGAACGAGGCCGATTAATAATCGCCCAATGTTTCAGGCAATTGCGCCAATGCAGCAGCTAATTGCTCATCATTTGGAGCAACACCGTGCCATTTGTGGCTACCCATCATGAAGTCTACGCCGGCGCCCATTGCAGTTTTCAGCAAAATGCAAACAGGTTTGCCCTGGCCAGTGCGGCTCTTGGCAAGCTCAAGCGTTTTTACAACTTCTTCCATGTTGTTGCCGTGTTCAGCTTCGATAACGTCCCAACCAAATGCTTCCCATTTAGCCTTCAGGTTGCCCAATGAAAGTACTTTATCTGTAGGACCATCAATTTGCTGACCATTGTAGTCAACAGTTGCGATCAGGTTGTCAACTTTATTGTGAGGAGCAAACATTGCTGCTTCCCATATTTGGCCTTCCTGTAATTCACCATCGCCGTGCAATGTGAAAACAAGAGAATTGTCTTTATTCAGTTTTTTTGCTAGCGCACAGCCGATTGCTACAGAAAGACCCTGACCCAAAGAACCAGAAGCGATTCTTACGCCGGGAAGGTGTTCATGTGTAGTTGGGTGACCTTGCAGACGAGAGTCTAATTTGCGGAAAGTAGCCAGTTCTTTTGCATCGAAGTAACCGGAACGAGCCAGTACGCTGTAGAATACCGGGGAAATGTGTCCGTTCGACAAAAAGAAAACATCTTCTCCTACTGCATCCATATGAAAAGCAGGATCGTGCTTCATGATTTTAAAATACAGTGCTACCAGGAAATCTGTACAGCCCAATGAACCACCGGGGTGGCCCGATTGACAGCCATGTACCATTCTTACTATGTCGCGGCGAACCTGCGACGCAACCTCTTTCAGCTTTTCGGTATCAATGTTAGATCCAGCAGCAGCTTTGGTTTCATTTGGATAGACAGTAGTCGACATCTTTCAAACAATTTTAGGAGTGCAATTTAAATAATAATTGTAAAAAATACACTTATTCTGGTGTATAATTATTTACAAAAGCGACCGAAGATAAAAGATTATTTAAGAAAATAATCCAAATATTGATAATTTTTAAATGAATATTTTGTGCAACCTGTTGCACTTTTTTTCACAACTTATTGCATGCCGATCACGATTTTACACCCTGAATCTTCCTCTTTTTGATGCGATCGGCTATTTTTTTTGCAAATATCAACGAAGGCTGTTCAACAAGTTTGTAATAAACAGATGCGAATACAAATGACAAAACAAAGCCTGCCAATATCATTACAGGAACGGGCAAAACGCGCAATGAATACACTGCAATGAGTAAACAAACTGGATGGATTATATATAAACTGAACGATATTTTTCCCAACCACTTTAAAGGAGCCGACTCTGCCACGCGCTTGTAGTAATTGCTTAGAAAAAGCAATATCCACAGCATCCCTGCTCCTGCAATCAGGTAATTTGCGATCATTATTAAAAAATTTCGGGGATGCTCCGGAAGCAACCATATGTTCCAGCTGCAGGTGCTTAATAGCAATGCAACAATCGTTATAAAAATGATGACCGCGGCGGGAAACCCATTGATTATTCTGAGAAAATAATCTTTGAAAAAATTAAGAACCGCACCCATTATGAAAAAACTGAGATAATAAAATGTCTCAAAGCTTTTTCCAAACCTTTCAAAAAGCCCTGCTTTCACCAGCAGATGATAAGTGAGAATAATACCGATCAACACAGCAAAGCTCCAAACGAAATTCAATCGTCGATAAAAAAATAAGATTAGTGGAAATATAAGTGACAGTTTTATTTCAATAACGAGGCTCCACAAGGTTGACACCACGTTTTGAAATTCTGCGTCGCTTTTCAATAGAATAATATCCGCTAGTTGTTGTGCGCTTACAGGTTTTGTCCACATGCTAATGAACCAATCGCTGATATGAATATTCAGGGGGTGATACAAGACAACACGAAGCAACATGGACAAAAATATGGATACGATGTAAGGAATGTATAAACGTATCAATCGTTTTGCGAAATAAGCTTTGTAGTCAAAATGTTGTCCACCATCATTAAATGGGATCGATAGAACAAAGCCACTTAGTACAAAAAACAAAATCACCGGCTCGTTACCCAACCAGAAAAAATGCAACGGAGAATAAGTAAGCGCGTTTAATATGGTGTTTTCAGCGCTGCTAAAAGGCAGAGGCGCTTTGGGGCTAAACACGGCGTAGAATACAGGCAAACACAACAGGCAATGATGCAACAGCACCTGTAGGGCCGCAATACCACGGAGCGAGTCTAGGGCTTCAATTCTGTGAGTGTTCTTCTGCATTTAAATTGTGTTGCCGTTTGCGAATACCGCAAAACCATAATCGCCAATATTACAACATTATTTTGTGATCGATTTTTTGTGGCCGCGTTTAGGTGCAGCGTTTTTTTAACCACAGAGTACGCGGAGAATAAACACTTCAATAAATAGCTGGTCACGAGAGCACAGAGGAAACGGAGGGTTGCTTAAGGTTAAATCGGTTTTATCGGATTTCATTTTTCTGTCGGTTGAAACCAACAACTGTAAATTTGGTGTGATAGCAAAAAATCAGGATTCATTGCTTATGTGTTATAAGGCTTCGACAAGCTCAGCCTGACAGCGTAAACGGAGTGTCAGGCTGAGCCTGTCGAAGCCCGTTGCAATAGAAAGATCGCGCACCTCCTCAACCCGATACACAGAACGAATTCTTAATTCCTAATTTCTAATTCCTAATTCCTAATCATTCCTCACACTCATAAATCTCCCCATCAGTAAAACTCGTGATCTGCTTTAGATTCTTGTGCTGCTTAATTTCGTGTAAAGACAAAGGCGTTTCTTCCTTATTATTGAACCATACGATGTAGTAGTGGTCCTCACTATAAAATTCATCTACATCTTTGGGAAACTTACTGTTCGGCAGGTTCTCTCCCACTAATCCGCAATTAAAATATATGGATTCCGGTGCATTGGAGTAAATGCAATAAGCCGGATTAAAAAAAGATTTATGCTGCTGTATAAAATTCACTGTTTGCGAATGCACCCATGTATCATCGGTGTAACCCGGAATGCCATAAGTACTCACATCTTCATAAAACTCCAGGTTGTTTTGATACTGTCTATAAAAAAATCCCGCGGAGATGGTTAGGCAAAACGCGATCGTTGCGATGCGCAAACCTCTCGTCTTTTCCATTTGTATCAATGCAGGAATGCGGCTCGTAAAGCTGAACAGCAAAGGAATGTATAGCGGCGACAACAATCTGTCATTAATTCTTTCGTAGTGTGAAATGGTGGAAGACAGAATGATGAACGATGCGTACACCAACGCAAATACACTCGTGATGTTTTCAAAGCTCGTGTACCATTGATTGCCTTTTACCCAGTAGTAAACACAAATCGCGATTATCGCCAATAATACTATCCATCCCACCACCAATGAAATGGTATAATGATCGGGGAAAAATGGCAACCAGTTTCCCACTACCGAGCCGAAGTAAGAAATATTATCCGACAGCGGGGTAATGCCTTTTTCCCTGTTGCCTGTAAGAAACCCACCCACGTGCAAGTTGCGATACAAATTGATGGCAAGCAGCAAGAGCGAGATGAAACTGAAAATAATGATATGTTGCGCTTTCTTCCCGGGCCTAAGTTTCTTGTCGAAAAGCAGCAAGGTACCGCCCGCACCCGCAAAGGCAATGCCTGCATAACGTGTAACGCAAGCAACCGACACAATCAGCGAAACAAGGAGAAGACCTGAAAGCGTATAGGTTTTAAAATAACGATGCAAGGCCAATATCAACAGCAGTGAAAGCAGGATGAACAATGATTCTGACCACAGCATACTATAAACTTCCTGCAGGCTGGGTGCAACCACTATACACAACAACACGATGCACTTGTAACCGAGGGAATGGTTTACAAATTTGTTGATGATCATGCTGCTTGTATACACCACCGCGGCAAACAGAAAGCCGTTCAAATACGGGCCGGCCACCACGGGATCAACATGTGTAATAAATTTGATCGCAGCGAGAAATATGGGATAACCGAATGGAAAATCAACTACCGGAAATTGATTGTAACCGAGCAATTTGCCATGCTCCACAAGACTTCTTGCGGAACTAACATATACAATGGAATCCGGGGAAATGCCAATACCGCCATGTTTCGAGTAAATGAATACGATAAGAAACGCCGCTATCGAAAACGGAATTGCATACAAACGGTCAAGTAATGCAGAAGCTGGTCGGTTCATTGGTTGCTGATAGGACTAAGTACACGAATTTTATGCCAGAGACTCAGAAGTCAAATAACTGATTAACTGAATAACTGAATGTTTCATATTCAGTTTTGGATTACAACTATCAACCATTCAGTTATTCAATTATTCAGTTATTCAGCTATTGTTCTTTATGAATCTCACTCGTAAAGTGAAACTCTATATCGGGATTGTTCTGTCTTTCTGTGTTGAGAAACCATTCGCTTTGGGCGAGATAAACGAGATGCTTGTCTTTGTCTTCGGCAATGTTGGAAGATTTGAAACGGGTGAAATCGTCCAATTTTCTTTTGTCGGTGCTGGTTATCCAGCAAGCCTTGTAATAAGGTTGTGCACGAAACTCAACGCTGGCACCGTATTCCTGTAACAAACGGTATTGAATTACCTCAAACTGCAGTTCACCCACGCAACCAATGATTTTTTTATTGCCACCAAACTGGGTGAATAGCTGCGCCACTCCTTCGTCTGTTAATTGCAACAAACCTTTTTCAAGTTGCTTGGTTTTCATCGGGTCCTTGTTCACCACCTCTTTGAATATTTCGGGTGAAAAGGAAGGTATACCTGTGAAATAAAAATCTTCTCCTTCTGTCAATGTATCGCCGATCTTGAAGTTGCCGGTATCAAACAAACCAACCACATCACCAGGAAATGCTTCTTCAATTACATCTTTGCTGCGGGCAAGGAAGCTGTACGGGTTGCTGAACCTTACTTCTTTATCCAAACGAACGTGGTGATAGTATTTATTTCTTTCAAAACGGCCGGAGCAAACACGAAGGAACGCAATACGGTCGCGGTGCTTTGGATCAAGATTGGCGTGTATTTTAAAAATAAAACCGCTTAGTTTATCTTCTTCCACATCTACCGGACGTTTGGTCGTTTGGCGACTGCGAGGTGCCGGGGCAATTGTGATAAACGTATCCAGCATTTCCTTTACACCAAAGTTATTCACGGCACTACCGAAGAACACCGGTGCAACTTTACCCGCTAAGTAATTTTCTATGTTTAGTGGTCCGTGCACCCCGTCTACCAGCTCCACATCTTCGCGAAGTGTTTCTGCATCACGGTCACCCAGTTTATCCTCAAGCACATTATTGCTCAAGTCACTGATCGTTACCACATCTTCATCATCCGAAGCTTTTGTATTCGCTGTAAATAAAACAAGGCTTTTATCGTGCAGATTGTAAACACCCTTAAAATCCTTACCGCTGTTAATCGGCCAGGTCATCGGGTGCAGGTGAATGCTCAATTCTTTCTCGACTTCTTCCAGCAGATCGAAACGGTTCTTACCGTCCCGGTCCATTTTGTTGATGAAAACAATAACCGGCGTGTCGCGCATGCGGCAAACTTCCATCAGGCGGCGGGTTTGGTCCTCCACCCCGTTCACACTGTCAATCACCAGGATTACGCTGTCGACCGCAGTTAATGTTCTATAAGTATCTTCCGCAAAGTCCTTGTGACCCGGCGTATCGAGAAGGTTGATCAAAATATCGTTGTACTCAAATGACATCACAGAAGTTGCAACAGAGATACCACGCTGCCTTTCGATCTCCATAAAGTCACTCGTTGCGTGCTTTTTGATCTTGTTGCTTTTCACCGCCCCCGCAGTTTGAATGGCACCACCAAACAACAGGAGTTTCTCTGTTAGCGTGGTTTTACCGGCATCGGGGTGAGAAATAATCGCAAAGGTCCTGCGCTTGTTGATTTCTTTTTCGTACTTCATCATATTGTTCCTGTGATTTTGCTGCAATTTGTTTATTTACAGCCTCATTTAAGGGCGCAAAGGTAAGAAGGCGAACGCAAATAACTGAATAACTGAATAACTGAAAGTTCAAATTCAGTTTTGTATTACAACTATCAACCATTCGGTTATTCAGTCACTCAGTTATTCAGTTATTAAATAAAAAAAGCCGAAAACCAATCTTTTTAATTGATTTTCAGCTTTTAAAGAAGTTTTGAGAACTTTTATTTTAATTTAAAAACTACACCTACCTGGAAGTTTGTAATGTCATATCCAGCTTCTGCGTTCACACCAAAACCCGGCGTAAAGAAGTATGAAGCACCAACGAAACCGCCGAAAACAGGGATAACATCATTTTCACGATGGTCTTCGTAGCCGTAACGTTCAAAGCCAATACCGGCAGATAAACCGCCATAGGTATCCAGGCCTTTTACCTTCCAGCCGTAGTGCCACGCTGATCTCATTGCCAGGACAATCGTTCTTGCCTGCCAATGATCGTGATCATTATAATAGCTTTTGTTTGAGAAGGATCCGCCAAATTCACCACCTAATGTGATGACACCCGGGCCGGCCTGCCAAAGGCCCCACTCCGCTGCTATCTTAGTACCAAATGCGTTGCCATTGTAGTGACCGTCATACGGGGCTCCTACGCCTATGCCAAGGTTAAGTGTCGTAGAACCTACTTTCATAGGAGTAATGGGTTGTCCGGATTTAGACTGCGCTTGTGCTGTTCCTGTTAGCAAACTTCCGATCAGTAAAGCGCCAAGGATAATACGTGATTTTGTCATATAGTTCTAATGGTTTTAAAACGCAAATATAGTATCAAGTTAGTTATGGCAAATTGTGTACCACGGTTTAGAACATTTTGAGTGTTATGATGTTATCATGAAAGCAAAGTTCGCGATGCTCGGTAACTGAATAACTGAATGACCGAATAACTGAGTGGTTTAGATTCAATTTTGCATTACGACTTTCAACCATTCAGTTATTCGGTCATTCAGTTATTCAGTTATTATTTCTCTCTGGCATAACATTTTTGATTACAATCATAAATAAATTAAGTCATGAACACTTTTATAGTACCAGTGGATTTTACCGAGATTGGAGACAATGCCGCAGTTTATGCCGGTAAAGTAGCGCAAAAAGTAAACGGTCGCATCATTCTTGTGAATGTCTATGAACCAATACCCGCAGGCATTGACGGGACCCCATTGGTAAACGATCCTGAAGCAAGACATGAAGTACGCATTATTGCTCTTGAAAAATTGAAGGGAAGACTATTGGCAATGGACCCTCAGCTTGACATAACATGCGTTGCAGAACCCGGAATTAGCTTACTTGACCACATAGAAACACAAATTGAGCAAACCAATGCCACCATGGTGATCATGGGCGTGTCTGAAGATAGTGGCGCTGAGCAGTTTTTACTTGGTACAAACGCCATCAACATTGTCAATATTGGTAATGTG
Organism: Pinibacter aurantiacus; assembly: GCF_019130065.1. GTDB lineage: Bacteria > Bacteroidota > Bacteroidia > Chitinophagales > Chitinophagaceae > Pinibacter > Pinibacter aurantiacus. The sequence continues at coordinate 204,445 of NZ_JAHSPG010000001.1, forward strand.
CCTGTGCTCATCGTTCCGCCGGGAGCTACTTATAGTGGCATTAACGAAGTGGTGCTGGCCGTTGATTTTGAAGATGAAGAACACGTGTTGCCGCTCGACCGTATTCGTTCTATGCTGGAGTTGTTTAAACCTACGGTAAACGTTGTTTCTATCGCAGACGAAGCATCAGATGCAAAAGCCGCCGACATAGAAGAAAAGAAAATGCTTCTGCAAAATGCCTTGAGCGATTTTACAATTGATTTTTCTTTTGTAAAACAGCGCCATTTCGTAGAAGCAATTAATGAATTTGCAAATAATAAAAAAGCCGATCTAATTTTAGTGTTACCACACAAACACTCTTTTATAGCCTCGTTGTTCAGAACACACGCGACGGAGAAGTTGATACATCATACGAGTGTGCCGGTTTTGGCGCTGCATGATTAAATAATTGAAAATTGAAAGTTGAAAATTGAAAATGCTTTCGATGCTATTTTCTTACTGTCGAGCAATCAACTTGCTAGTTACAAATAAGACATTTTGCATACAAACCTCATTTTCAATTTTCAACTTTCAATTTTCAATTTATTTAACCTCACTCGAAAAAGAATACGGCACATCCCCCTTCGTCGCGCCTCTCTGCCTATTCGGAGTGGCGGACATGGAGAAATTAAGTACAGCTCCTTTTTGCATATCTGAATGGCTCAACCAGTTTTTAGTGTATGGTTTGCCATTGTAGTTCATGCTGTTGATATATAGGTTTGATGCGCTGTTGTTGGCGGCATTGATGACAATTTGCTTTCCGTTTTCCAATTGAATGGTTGCTTTTTTAAAGAACGGCGTTCCCACCACATACTGATCTGTTGCAGGCGTAACAGGATAAAAGCCTAATGCAGAGAAAATATACCATGCAGAAGTTTGCCCATTGTCCTCATCACCGCAATAGCCATCTGGCGTTGCTTTATAAAGCTTGTTCATTGTCTGGCGTATCCAGTATTGCGCCTTCCACGGAGCACCTGCATAGTTGTACAGGTAAATCATGTGCTGGATGGGCTGGTTTCCATGTGCATACTGTCCCATGCCTGCGATCTGCATTTCACGAATCTCATGAATAACCCCGCCATAGTAGCTTTCATCAAATGTTGGTGGCATTGAGAATACGGAGTCAAGTTTGTTTACAAACTTTTGATCACCACCCATCAGGTCGATCAAACCTTGCACATCGTGAAACACCGACCATGAATAATGCCAGCTGTTGCCTTCGGTAAAAGCATCGCCCCATTTGAAAGGATTGAATGGTGACTGGAAATTACCGTCTTTATTTTTACCACGCATTAAACCATAACCTTTGTCAAAAATGTTTTTATAGTTCATACTGCGTTTTGCATAAATCTCAATTTCTGATTTTGGTTTACCCAATGCTTTCCCTAATTGATAGATAGTGAAATCATCATACGCATATTCCAATGTGCGGGCCGCATTTTCCCTGATGTTCACATCGTAGGGAACGTAACCCAGCTCATTGTAGTATTTCACACCAAATCTTCCAACTGAGCTGTTTGGGCCTTCATTGTTCGCACCGTGAATCAACGCTTCATACAAAGTGTTGATATCGTAACCACGCTGACCTTTGATATAAGCATCTGCTACAACAGAGGCAGAATTGTTACCGATCATACATTGTGCAAGACCAGGGCTTGACCACTCAGGCAACCATCCGCTTTCTTTATAATCGTTCACCAAACCTTCCTGCATTTCTTTATTGATGGATGGATAAACTAAATTCAGGAACGGATACAAGGCACGGAAAGTGTCCCAGAAGCCCGTACCTGAAAACCTGCGCCCAGGGAGTATCTGGCCATTGTGCGGACTCCAATGCACAGGTTGGTTGTTGGCATCCAACTCATACATTTTGTTTGGGAAAAACAATGTACGGTACAAACTGGAATAGAATGTTCGCACCTCGTCCACTGTACCACCTTCCACTTTTAACGCGCCTAATCTTTTGTTCCATGCAGCTTTTGCTTTCGCAGCCGTTGCATCAAAATTATCGTTAGCGAGTTCTTTTTTCAGGTTCAACTCTGCCTGTTCAAGGCTAATGAAAGATGTAGCGGTCCTTACATTCACACGTTCACCTTTTGTTGTTTTAAAACCAACAATGGCGCCTGTTTGATCTGCCTGCAGCTCGAGTTTACCTGTTATTTCTTTACCGCTCCAGGTATTTGCAACCGTAAACGGTTTGTCAAAATAAAGAACGAAATAGTTTTTAAAATTCGGCAGCGGGCCGTAAGTGTATTTGGTTGAGTAACCAACGATCTTTTTTTCTTCCGGAATTACTTTAATGTAGGAACCTTTATCAAACGCATCCACTACAATGAATGAACTATCGCTTTTCGGAAACGTAAAACGGAATTGCGCGGCACGCTCTGTGGGTGTTAGTTCTGTTGTAACATCTGCATCAGCAAGATAAACGCTGTAATAGTAAGGCTTTGAAACCTCTGCCTTGTGTGAGAACCAGCTTTGGCGGTCTTCCTGCGTGAATTTTGTTTTACCCGTTACCGGCATGATCGAAAACATTCCGTAATCGTTCATCCACGGAGAAGGTTGGTGGGTCTGTTTAAAACCGCGAATCTTGTCAGCAGTATAAGTATAGCCCCAGCCATCCCCGTTCGGCCCCGTCTGCGGCGTCCACAGGTTCATACCCCATGGCATACCCACGGCAGGATACGTATTACCATTTGAAAGGCTGGGCTTGGACTCCGTACCCATTAAAGGATTCACCCATTCTACAGGATCATTCACTGTGTTCACAATCTGCGCAAAGCTTGCCATTGAAGCAGCAAGAAGCGCAAAGGATAGAAGCGTTTTTTTCATCTTAGTTGTTATCAGTTCTAGTTGTTAGTTGATAGTTGTTAGTTGTTGGGCTTTAATGACGACTATCCAAAACTGAAGTCTAACAACTAACAACCAACAACTAACAACTCTTAATCAAACTCTTAAATTAAATGCGGTTTCTCTTTATACACTTTCCAAACAAACTCTCCGAAAATTGTATTTGCCCATGCAAACCATGAACGCGTGAATTTTTCGGGATTGTCTTTATGGAAAGACTCATGCATGAAACCCTTGCCACCATGCGTTTTCACCAAGGTGTCAATGCAATTTTTTATTTCGGCGTCGTTGTTGCTTGTGAGGCCACGCATTACGATACTCATTGGCCAAATCATGTCTAACCCGATATGCGGGCCGCCGGTTCCTTCCGCAACTTTTCCTTTAAAGAAGAAAGGATTGTATTCAGACAATACGAATTTTCTTGTGTTAGCAATGATTGGTGCAGCCTGTCCTTTATTGAAACGGGCCATGTCTTCACCCAATAAGTAAGGCAATGACAACAGGCAAGGAATGTTCGCGTCATCCATCAGGTTCAGGCTGCTATAACCATCCACTTCGTAGGCAAGTATTTTACCAAATTTGGGATGGTTGTACACTGCATGTTGAAAGATGGCTGCTTCAACCTGCGCGGCCAAAGCATTACACTCGTTTGCAAACGCTTTGTCGCTGAATATTTCTTCAGCCATTTTTGCAAGTTTCCATAACGACACCACCGCAAAACAGTTGGAAGGAATCAGGTAAGGATAAATTGTAGCATCATCGCTCGGCCTGAACATTGAGCAAATTAAACCGTTTGGTTTGGCAGGATAACCGTAGCCGCCCATCGGAACACCGTCTGTGGCCCAGGCTGTCTTGCGTTGGAACGAATATGGTCCCTGGCCATTGAAGCGTTGTTGCTCTTTAAATGTTTTAACGATCAGTTTCATGGCAGTAAGCCAATGCTCGTCAAACGGCGTTTTGTCGCCCGTTGCCTTATAGTATCCATGACTAAGCCTGATGGCATAGCACAAGCTGTCAATTTCCCATTTGCGTTCGTGCACACCCGGCTTCATGTCCGTGATGTCAGTCTCTTTCCATTCGCTTACTTTGTTTTCATCTTTATAGAAAGCGTTCGCATAAGGATCTTTAATAATGAACTTGCATTGCCTGTTAATTACACCGGCAATCAGCTGTTGCAGCTTTTCGTCTTTTTTGCAAAAACTAAGATAAGGCCACACCTGCGCCGATGAATCGCGAAGCCACATTGCATCAATGTCGCCGGTAATAACGTATGTATCAGGCTTGCCGTTAATCATCTCAAAATCAACGGTCGTATCCAAAGTATTCGGAAAACAGTTTTCAAATAACCAGCCGAGTTCTTTGTTCTTTGACTTTGCTTTGAACTCGGTAATAGCCGCTTCTATAGCCGCGCTGTTAAAATGTCTTTTTTCAAGCGGTGTTCTTACCACAGGAAAATCATTTGCCAGCGAAATACCGCCGAATGCCCAATTGCTTACCATGGCTCCAGCGCCCAGTATGCCTGCATTTTGAATAAATTGTCTACGTTTCATATAGCTGTTTTTTTAGAGAGAGAACGCTGATTTTCATGATTGTCATGTTTTGTCAAGATTTTTTTGGGAGGTCAACGATAGAATAAAAATTAAACAACGTTGCGTCGCACACTTGTACAGTAGAATATAAATGAGCGATGTAGCCTACATATTAAAAGATCATAAAAAATCATGACAATCATGAAAATCTGCGTTCCTGTATTTTCAAGATTAGTACCCTAACTCGATTAAAACCGGAAAGTGGTCCGAAGGTACTCTTGCTTCGTAATGATACAAAGAAACTTCCTTGGGAAAATTCTTGGTTTGGATAGAATCGGTACTAACAGGTATTTCGGCTCTGTAGGTATCTGTTAGGATGCCATAGCGAAGTACTTTAAAGTTCTTTGTCAAAAAAATATGATCGATACGGCTGCTTGTTTTCGTGTCTGTTTTAAAATCGTTGAACGTACCATTCGTGGCGTAACGTATCTCCGTGGTTTCGTACGCATCGCGTAAGAGGCCAGAAGTATTCAGCAACGTATAGCTTTCGTTTGTTTGATCCACATTAAAATCACCGGTGAGGATCACAGGAATTTTTGTTTTCATGTCCTGGATCTTTTTGAGGATCAGTTTGCAGCTTTCTCTTCTTGCTTCTACGCCAATGTGATCCATGTGCAGGTTGTACATAAAAAAGATAAAGCCTGTTTTCTTCTCTTTGAATTTACCCCAGGAGCAAATACGCGGCAATGCAGCGTCCCAGCCTTTGTTGGGCTTATCGGTTATTGTTGATAACCAGAAATCACCATGATCGAGCAGTTCGAATTTATCTGTCTTATAAAAAATAGCTGAGTGCTCGCCTTTCTCTTTGCCATCATCACGCCCTACTCCTATGTAGGTGTAACCGGGCAGCCCTGCTTTCATTTCTTCCAGCTGTTTGTAAAATCCTTCCTGCGTGCCGAAAATGTCAAAATCGTGGAACCTGATCAATCCTGTTATTACCGGCAATCTTTGCCCCCAACCATTCGCATGTGAGGAATCTCCGCCATTTGCATAACGGATATTGTATGTGCCGACTTTAAATTTTTGAGAATACACTGAATTCATTAACACTATTAGTAAAAGTGCAAATAAACCAAAGGTTCTTTTGTTCATAAAATTTAATTGCTTTACTATTCGATAATTGTGGCAAAAGTTATGAAAAATAACTTTTCGATAGCATAAACTACTTTTCAGTTAATGAAAATGGTCTGTCCTCTTTCTGCAAACCTCTTGACTGGTTTGGTTTATCGCCCATATTAAATTCCAGTAAACCACCATTCACAATGTCTTCGTGACGAATAAAATTCTTCGTATACACATTACCGTTAAGCGCTGCATTTTGAATATAGACGTTAGAATTGTTGTTACCATTGGCTTTGATAACAAATTGCTTTCCGTTCTCAAGGTTGATCGTCACTTTGCTAAACACAGGACTTCCAATCACATACTGATCTGTACCAGGACAAACGCTGTAAAAACCCAGCGCACTCAACACATACCAGGAAGACGTTTGCCCCTGGTCTTCATCGCCGGGATAACCATTTTCTGTTGCGTTGTACAATCGTTTCATTACCTCACGTGCGTGAAACTGTGCTTTCCATGGCGCTCCTGCGTAATTGTAAAGATAGATCATGTGTTGTATGGGTTGATTGCCATGTGCATATTGCCCCATATTTGCCATAACCATTTCTGTCATTTCATGAATAGGTCTGCCGTAGGTGCCAACTTTGAAAGTATTGGGCTGAGAGAACACAGAATCCAGTTTGGAAACAAATTTTTGATCGCCACCCAGCATATTGATCAAGCCCTGCTCATCATGAAATACAGACCAAACCCAATGCCACGCACAACCTTCTGTAAAAGGTCCGCCCCACTCGGAAGGATCAAAGTTTTTTGTCCACTCCCCTTTTGCATTTTTGCCACGCATGAAACCAGTTGCAGAATCATACACGTTGCGGTAGTTATACATTTGTCTTGAAAAAACGTCGGCATAAAATGGCGCCTTCACATCTTTCGCCAGTTGATAGCCGCAAAAATCATCGTACGCATACTCCAATGTTTTTGCAGTTGCCTCGCCCACTTCCGGATATGGCACATAACCTAACTGATAGTATTCCTTCCAGCCGTGACGGCCGTTTGCAGGTCCCCAGGGACCTTTGTTTGTTGCTTCATGAAAGTATGCTGCCAGTGCCTTGTTTGGATCAAATGTGCGAATGCCTTTTACCCATGCATCTGTCAATAATGAAATCGCGTGATTGCCTATCATGCTTCCGCCTTCGCCCGGGAACGACCACGATGGCAACCAGCCACACTGGTCGTGCGCATCGAGCAATGCTTGCATGTACCGGCCATGCATTTGCGGATGCAAGATGGTATTTAAAGGAAATTGTCCGCGGAACGTATCCCAAAAACCGGTATCGGTGTACATGTAACCGGCATGTATTTTTCCATCGTACGGACTGTAATAATATGGCTTGCCGTCTTTGTCGTATTCGAAGAACTGACGTGCAAATAAACTTGCCCTGAAAAAGCATGAATAAAAAGTTGCCTTGTCTTCTTCTGAACCGCCTTCTACCATTATCTGTGAAAGGTATTTGTTCCACACATTGGTAGCAGCTTTTCTGGTGTCGTCCAATGTTTTAAAACTGCCCAATTCCTTTTGCAGGTTCAATTGCGCCTGCTCAATGCTGATGTAAGATGAAGCCACTTTGATCTGTACCTTCTCTCCAGCTTTGAATTGAATGTACGAACCAACGCCTTCACCTTGTGCGCTGTCTTTGCCCGACTGAACAGTGTTCTTCCTGTTCTCCCAGGTTCCGTAAGCAATAAAGGGTTTATCGAAAACAGCGACGAAATAGTTTTTAAAATTTGATTGTTGTGTTTGATGGCCATTGTTCACATAGCCGATGATCATTCTTTTTTCAGGAATGATCTTAACCATGCTCATTCTTGTGTAACCATCGAGCACAACGTAGCTGTCTTGCTTTTTAGGAAAAGTAAAACGTAGATGTGCGCCTCTTTCTGTTGGTGCAATTTCAGACGTAATGCCGTTGTCGAGTTGAACGCTGTAATAGCTTGGTTTTGCAGTCTCTTTGGCATGACTGAAACCTGTCGCACGTTCGTCTTCATTCACCACCAATTTTCCGGCAACAGGCATGAAGGAAAAGACTGCGTAGTCGTTGCTCCATGAGCTGCATTGGTGCGCCTGCTGAAAACCTCTGATGGTTGTTTTAGTGTATTGATATTTCCAGCCATCGCCATTTCTGCCTGTTTGCGGCGTCCAGGTGTTCATGCCAAAAGGCAAGCCTGTTGTGGGATACGTGTTTCCACGGGTAAGTTCGAAACTTGAATTGGTGCCTTGTAACGTGTTCACATATTTTACAAGGTCGGTTTGTGCAAATAGCTTGCTGCACATCATAACTCCAACAAAAAACAAAACTTTGATTCTCATTTCTATGCTGTATTTTCTTTTTTTGGCACACAGATGACACTGATTAGACGGATTTGCACGGATTTTGTTCAACAAATCCTGTTGTTGTGTAGCTTGCTGGGCGAATGCGATTCGCCCCTACGCACGCCGCGTTTTCCATTTTCAACTTTCAATTTTCAATTTTCAATTCCACTCTCACTCCCTCGCTTTTATTCGGGAATTTAAGCAACAGCGTTCTCGTTCTTTCATCCCATTGTTGCGGAGAAACAGATTGATTAACGCCGTCGATCGAAACGGACACTGGCTTTGCAGGCATGATGATGTGCATTGCGTTATTTGTGTTCGACGGACTTTTGGCTACAAAGCTGTAAACATTGTTGCTGAATGTTTCATCGTATATTCTTGCAGCGGTTGCCAATACTTGTGGCTGCTTGCTCTTTTTGACCGTTGACAAGTCATAGAGAAACGCCTGTTCATTTGGCTGCACTGTTTTGGAAGAAAGTACCGGCAACCCAGGATCAAAAAGATCAATGAAGCTGCCGGTTAGTTGCAATGGCTGTTTGTCTGCGTTTTCATCCAGTGTGGATGCAATAATGTAAGGACCTCTTTGCAACGTGAAATTATTTTTAAAAACCAGCTTGCCTGCATGAGCATATTGCTCGTATGCTTTTCGTATTTGCTGGATAAAAGCCTCGTCACCATTGCCTTGCAAGACGAGCTCTTTAGGGTCTTTTCGAACGATAAATACTTTTCCTTTGCCGCAGGTATATTCTTCCTGGCCGGCAACTTCTTGTATGTTGAGTGTTTGAAATAAATGTTCTGATGGTGCTTTGTAATGATTGCCGTTTGTGTTCCACCATTCCTTTACGGTTTGAAACGGATCAGTGTCTTTTGCGTAGTACAACAACACGCCGCCTTTTTTCACCCAATCTGCAATGTGTTGATGATACTCTGCAGACAATGGCTTCATGTTGGCGTAACTCATCACCAGCACTTTAATATCCTTCAATGTGTTTTTGTATCCCGTATTTTCAATGTGAACGGTTTCAACAGGAACGCCTCTTTTCAGCAAGGGCATTGCCATTCCGTAAAAGTTGGACAATGCGGGATCTTCGTAACCAGCATGCGTTGGGAAACGTTGAAACATCAGAGAATTTGACAACAACACGCCAATGCCATGACTACCGCTCACTTTGTTTAGTGAAAGCGGCATGTCATTCAATGCGTTTACCATCACTTGCATTTGTGTGGCATACGCTGGTGAAATACCTTCTACTGATTGCGTATTTTCTACTTTGAATTTTCCGAGATAAATTCTGTTGGGCCAAGGCATTACTTCATAATCCGCTGTCATTGGATACAATAACTGCGCAGTGTAAGTTGCCTGGTAATTTCGTTTGTAATCGTCCCAGGTTTGCCTTCTGTCTTCAATGGGATCGGTAAGGAAAAAGACTTTGCGACCGGTTGGTGCAGTCATTGATACCATGGAACCGTATTCCAAAAATGCGTTTTCAAATACACGCTCTTTTTTTACGCCATTAAAATAAATGGCTTCTCGTGCCGTGCCTGTCCATACCTGTGCGATGTAGCCGTCGATGTCGGGAAGGCTTGCCAGGCTAGCTTCCGGGCTCACTATTTCCCAGAGGGAGTAGTTGATAAGAGAGTGAGTGGGTACATAGCATTTCACATCACGTCCTATGCTTTTGCTGTATGTTTTTACGTAGTGAAAAACTTCTTTGAGGGCGTTGTAGTATAAATGATATTTGAGTTTAGAGGAGAGATAAGTCGCCTCAGGCGATTCATGCTGCGGCATCCATGCGAAGCCGTAATATTTTTGCCATTCCTCTTTAAACGAATCGCTGTAACCTGATCTTGCCCAGAACTCAGGCTCTTCCAAATGCACCGCTTCCACGCCCGCATCGATCGCTTGCTTCACCAGCGACTTCATGTAGTTGATGTAATTTTCTGTCGGCACAATGTAAGGCACATAATGTCCGTGCCATATAGTATCATTTTTTCTCGTCACCTGCCCTTCATCCCAATGCGTTTTGCCATCCCATTTGCCAAGAAAATAATCCTGGTATTGTCCCCACGCAATGCCTGTCATAAAATGCACGGTGTAGCCTTTTTCTTTCCAGACTTTTACGCGTTCCGCAAAATTGCCGCCATCATCATGAATGCCGTACACAATGGCAATATCAGAACGTACATCATAATCCGGTTTCCACGGAGCGGATACCTGGAATGCTGTTTTTTCGCGTTTTGCATTTTTGCTTTTTGCTTGCTGGCTTTGGCCTTGGGCAACACACAATATGCTTGCGACAAAAAATAGACCGCACATTTTCGTCTTCATGGTGCAATAAATTAAAAGGTTCTGCTGCGAACACTAAGTTGCACAGAACCTTTTGATAAAAATTAATTTCAAAGTCGTTTATCTAAGCTGCTCGAAAAAATGTAGTGAATGATGCTTGTCATCCCGAGGCACGAGGGATCTGGGTTTAACACCAGCAAACATTCTGCGTACATAAGCACCCAGATCCCTCCTTCGTCGGGATGACAAGCAGTCTTTCTTTATTGCTTTCTACGAGTCTGATATTGGTGTATTCATTGTTGGGCTTCAATTTGAATCGCTTCACTGAAGCCTAACAACTAACAACTGTCAACTAACAACTCTCCACTCTCAACTTTCAATTCGCCACTCTGTGGAGCGATCAGGGCGAATGCGATTCGCCCCTACCATTTTCAATTTTCAACTTTCAATTATTTACCCGCTGGTGGTGCAATCAACATCAACGCCGGAATGCTGCTCGCATCATACACTGAAAGATCGAATGCCGGTTTTGAGTAGTAGTTCTTCGCCGTCAGGTTGGTGCTGCGTTCCCGCATGCTCCAGGCCTGTTGAATGTTCTTGCGCAGCCACGGCAAGTATGCAGGTTTGTTGCCGTCCTGGATCAAACGATTCATGTATTGAGCAAGAATAGCATTGTACACGCCTTGCTCTTCACCGCCTTCGTATGGAAGAATGCCGTTTGCATCTGACATATAGTGTTCAGTAAAGTCTGCTGCCAATACTGCATCCTTCAGATAGGCTTCATCCTTGGTTTGGTTGTAAAGCATTACCGCAGCACCAATACATGTTGCCTGGTTGTAGGTGTGCACTGTCCAGTCATTGCTGTTGCCATGTCTTGAATCAGCAACCTTTCCATTGCTTGTATTGAAAAGATTATTGCGCGACCATGAATAGATTTCTTTTGCTTTGTTCAAGTAGTCTTCGTTCTTCGTGGCATTGTACAAAGTCATTGCTGCCACCACTGTCGGATAGTTGATGCAGGACATTTTACCATTGTCTGTCCTTGGCGCAGTCGGATTACCCTGATCCCATTGCCAAAACATACCGCTGTTTACTTTGTCATATGACCCATCATCTCCCACCACTTTTGAGCCTGACCATACACGTTTGAAGCCTGCTTCTGAGTGAGCAAGATATTTGGCATCACCGGTTACTTCATAAGCACGGGCCAGTGTAATTACCCACCACATAATGTCATCATAGATGAACCATACTTTACCATTGTCCCAGTTATAATTGTCGTATTGTTTCAGACCACCCTGGTAGATGTTTTCAATCAGTTGTTTGTACTTGTCATCTTTTGTGAGCTTGTAGGCATTCATCGCCATGTCCCAGTAGGTAGCCTGCGTCCATATAGCACCGAAGCCTGTTTTGCCGGTGTTTTTATAATACAGATGATTGGTAGTATCGAGTAAAAATCTGTTGAAGTTATCGTAAGCTGTCAATACACTTTGTGAGGTGTATGGCGTGTCAACCGGTGCCAATACGGGCGGAGTGACTGTGCTGCTGTTGCTTTTGGAGCAGGATGTAACGGCCCCGGTAGCAATGCCCAGTGCTACGAATAATGAAAGTGTTTTTTTCATTGCAAATATTTTGAGAAGCCGGTTGCCTGATGAGCAACCGGCTCATGATACTTTAGATAATAAATGTTATTGTACGGTAATTTTTCTGATAGCGTTGTTGTCTCTGTCGAGTACATAGATAGTACCGTCTTTAGCTACTGCAACTCCTGAAGGACCATTGAATCTTGCAACGGTAGGACCATCGCCATCAACATTTCCTCTTGCATCACCTTTACCTGCAATGGTTGTTACGGCAGATGTGAGTGCGTCGATCTTGCGAACACAGTTGCTGTTATCGCCTTCTCCCTGGCCAACAACATACAGGTTGTTGTCTGCATCGGCTGTAATACCCCATGGACGGTTAAATTTTGCGTTGGTTCCGATGCCGTCTACCCAACCACCTGATTTATTCTGGCCAGCTACGATTGTGCCGCCGTCGAATTTATCAGCCGCAGCATCGTAGGTGTATTTGATAACTGTTTGATCATCGTAGTGTGTACCATACAGGTTACCTTTTGAGTCAATCGTTACGTTACAAGGAAGCGAGTGATTGATGACTTTTGTAGCGTTACCATTTTTAATCTGGAAGATACCGTCGCCATAGAATGCAGATACATAAATAGCACCTGTTGTTTTGTTGATCGCAATCGCTGTAAGCTCTCTGTTGATTGTACCCAACACCAGAACCTGACCATCAGGAGTGATTTTGCGAACTTTACAATTGTCGCCATCTCCGTTTCTGTCTGCTGTGTACACATTGCCTGCATCATCTACAGCTGTTGCACAAACATTGTTTAGGGATGCATCCTGGTAAAAAGTAGTAACGTTTCCCGCAGGATCAACTTTTCTGATTGCTTTGTTGCCCGGATCCGGAACGAACAAGTTACCATTGTTGTCGATTGACATCTGGCATCTTACGTTGCCGTGACCATCTACGTCATCGCTGAAGTGGAAGGAAGCAGCTTTACCCAATCCGTTTTGAAAACCAGCAGCACCTGTACCGGCCAACGTACTTACGTTGTATGCATAAGTTGTGGTAAAATTATCAACGCTTACAATCGCATTGTCCGCGATGTTGATCACCACAGGACCTGTTCCTGTTCTTGTTGTGATCGCCGCCATGATTTCGGTTCCATTAGAGTTGATAACCTTTAACGGAATGCCATTGATGCTGATTTTTATTTTAGATGTATCAGTCGAAAAATTTCTTCCTTTGATCAAAATTTCAGTGCCTACATTACCTTCCATTGGCGCAAATGAAGCGATCTGCATTGGATAGTTGGCATTGTATCGGCCATCGCCCGTATCTTCTTTCTTACATGCTGAAAAAGCAATCGCTGCGAATAAAACGAGAATTGATAAGTATGATTTTATATTGAGTGTCATGGTTGTTTGAAATTTTTAGTGTGAACAAATGCTTAACGCTGAATGCCTAACGCTTAACGCAAGTGGCCCAAATGCAGAGTTTCCGAAGTATAGGATTCTGCGTTCAGTATTAAACGTTAGGCATTTAGCGTCTATTACCATCCTGTATTTTGAATTAATTGTGTATCGTTGTTAATATCAGTTTGAGGAAGCGGGAACAAGTAGTGTTTTTTAGTGAACACGCGTGTTTCGAATGATTTCAAGTTATAGAAAGCAGACTCTACCGCATCGATGTTCATGCCCCACATTTTACCGTTCTCTGTTGTCTCTGCAATTTTCCAGCGACGTACGTCGAAGAAACGGCTGTTCTCAAATGCCAACTCTACGCGACGTTCTTTTCTGATCGCATCTCGCATTTCTGTTTGGTTTGCCGGAACAGGCAACGCATTAGCTCCTGTACCATATTGAGGAATGCCCGCTCTTTCGCGAATCAGGTTAAGGTATTTCAATGTCTCGGTAAGATTTGCACCGTAGTCAGATTCATTCAAAGCTTCTGCATAACCAAGGTACAATTCTGCAAGGCGCAGCAAAGTCAATTTGTGATCTGAGTTGTTGCCCCATTTACCTGTACTCATTGATTTACGCACCACATAACCGGTAACAGAATAGTCACCACCACTACCATCAGCAGCTTTTCCCGAGTTACCGCCTTTGAACACAGTAGTTTCTACAGGATAGTTTTGATTGATCCAGTAAGCACGATTGTAGGTAATGTTTACATAAAAACGAGGCTCGCGATTTATCCACTGGTTGAATACAGCTTTTGCACCCAATGTAGTGTTTGTAGAAGGCGCTTTGAAAGATGAGAAACCAGAAGTCTGGTAACCCGATGCAGCGTTCACAATAGGCGTTCCATCACTGTTGTAGCCTGTCACAGGACTCATGCCATTTGCCATGAAGAACGCGTCCACCATGGTTTGTGTGGCAGCCAAACCTGTACCGCCTTTTACGTCTCCACTTGGTGCGCCATCATGACGAGGGCACAGTTCATATTGTCTCGAGTCAACGGAACCTTTCCTGGAAAAGATCACTTCGCTGTTCCAATCTGTCAACAATACGTTGCGGCATGATTTGTAAGCCGCCATGAATGGATCTGCATCTGTTTCTTTGTACAAACTATAAGTGCCAGGTACAAAAGTAGTCATGAAATCAGCATACGCTGTTGCTGCTTTTTTCCATTTTGTAACATCGTATGTTTGTGAGATCAGTTGTTTGCCGTCTTTGTTTTTCAGGTTAGCATAATCTGTGTTTCCGTTAAACAAAGGACTTGCAGCATACAACAACGCTTGTGCTTTATAAGCCATTGCGACGCCTTTTGTAACACGGCCGTAATCACCTGTTGAACTTGGAGTAACAGGAAGATCAACCGCTGCAGTCGTCAACTCTGAAGAAATGAAATCTGCTACTTCATCTATTGAGTTACGGGGTATCTGCAATGTCGCGTTTGGATCTACAGGAGCTTGTCCCATCAATACAACCGGACCATAGATACGCATCAAATTGTAATAGTAAATAGCTCTCAGCGCTCTTGCTTCTGCTTTGTACTGTTTCTTCAAATCATTGGTAAGCGCCTGATCCTGCACCAAATCAATGTTTGCGATGAAAGTGCTCGCACCTTGTATACCCTGGTAGTAATTTGTCCAGTATGTTTTTACAAAATCGGAAGTTGCGTCCCATGCGCCAATGTTCACGTTGTTCGAACGAACAAAGCCCCATAAGAATTCACCTTCATCGCTTCCGCCTGTCCAGATGCCGCCGTTGTTGTAGTTATCGCTGGCAGTGTATTTGCCACCATCACGCTGGCCGAATTCATCGGGTACGTGGGAGTAAACGTTGGCTAAAAATTTATTGGCAGTTGCCCATGATTTCCAGGTATCGGCCTCTGTTAATTTATCATCTGGTACCTGGTCCAGAAATTTATTGCATGAACCCAGTGCCAATGCGAACACCAGTATATATATCGCTTTCTGCATATTATAATAATTTATCAGTACGGGTTTTCTTTAAAATTTCAGGTTTAGACCCAGGGATGTTGTGCGAACGTTTGGATAACTGATACCGTTATCTGTGTTCAACTCAGGATCCCATAATTTGAATGATGAGAATGTAAGCAGGTTGATACCTTGCAGATAAACAGATGCATTCTTAATGCCGTATCTTTTTAACCATCCGTTGTCAAAGTTGTAGGCAAGCTGCACTGTTTTCAAACGCAGGAAGCTCACATCTTTCACCCACCGTGAACTCGCTAATGTATTATTATAGTTTTTGTCTTCGCCATACGCCAAACGTGGATAAAATGCATTAGGATCAGGATTTTCGACTGTCCATCTGTCCATTGCTTTTGCATATGCGTTTGACAAGTCGGATGCATCAAAAGGCATGATGGCTCTGCCTTGCAGCATTCTATCTGCATGGTTGATACCCTGGAACAATACGCCCAGGTTAAACCCTTTGTACGATGTATTGAAACCAAAACCATACACCAATGTTGGCACATCGCCCCAGCCTATTTTCACAAGGTCATTTGCGTCGATGATGCCATCGTGGTTCATGTCCTTGTATTTAATATCGCCAGGTAAAATGTTGGATTTGTCACCACCCGGTACTGCGTGATCAAGGATATCTTTCTGATCAACAAACAATCCTTCTGCCTGGTAACCATATCTCGCCAATACATTGTCGCCAATGTGGCTCAGCCATGGATAAGGCTGTTGTGGTCTATCGTCCGCGATCACTTTGTTTGTGCTGTAAGTGATGTTTCCGCGCAGGTTCAAACCAACCTCTCCGATCTTTGTGTTGTACTCCAAAGTCGCATCAAGACCTTTATTATCTACGGCGCCAAGGTTACCCCAAAGGGCTCTTTGCAAACCGTTGAATATAGCAGAAGACTGGCGCTGCATGAAGATGCCTGTACGTTTCTCTGTAAAGAAGTCAACGATCAAAGACAGTCTGTCGTTCATGAAACGCGTTTCGATACCCAGATCCTGTTTAAGTGAGTTTGCCCATTGCATGTTAGGCACTGCATAGTCTGTAACTACGATACCGCCCGGGTTTGTTGTATTGTCTTTACCGTAATCGTAACCTGTAGCACCGTCTGACACCTCAGTAAGGTATGCGAAACGACGTGCACCGGATGTGATCAAGCCAAGACCTGATTTTCCATATGAGTAACGAACTTTCAGGAATGAGATCGCATCTTTATTTACGTTGAAGAAATTCTCGTTGGAGATTACCCAACCCAGACCCACTGCGGGGAAGAACCCGTAACGGTTTTCAGGTGCAAACAACTCTGAACCGTTGTAACCGCCGTTGAATTCAACGAAGTAACGGTTGTCATAAGAGTATGTTGCGCGACCTGCAAAACCCATTAATCTTGTAGGGATGGAGTTGGTAATGTCATTTGCAAAGGCATCGTTCTTGCTGCTCGCATAGCCAAGCGCCATTGCACTTACCTGGTGTGGACCAAAGCCCCTGTTGTAGTTGATCGCTGCCTCAGCATATGTTTGCCTGTTACCGCCATTGCTTTTCTCAAAGCCAAGGTAAGGCTGGCTTGATGTCCATGTTCTTTGCAGATTCAAAGTACCATCTGCTTTGTAAGGAGCATTTTTGTCTATATAGTAAGTGTCGTCTCTTTTGTTACGTTTGATAACAAGTGAACTGTAAGCGTCGAAGGCAACCATTGCAGTGGCAGACAAACCCGGGGTGATCGCTCTAAGATCCTGCGTCAACCGAAGGTTAGAATACAACTGGTTCTGATTTTCTGTTCTGTAACCGTTTCTTGTCAACTGCGCATAAGGGTTGATCATCGCGCCGTTTGAAGCGTAACCGGGTACCAATCCACCGGGATACATCACAGGATACAACACCGGAGAAACCGCCATCGCACTTGCAAAAATCGTGGATGGATCTTCGAAAGGAGCGTTTCTCGTGGAGAAATACCCCATCATGCCAATTTCCGCTTTTGTTGTTTTCGTTACATTCAAATTCATTTTAGTGGTTACGTTGTAACGGTCATAACGCAGCTTGGTATTGTATTGCGCCATGTCATCGGTTTTCAGGAAGCTGTTCTCACCAAAGTATCCGAGTGACACATAATATTGCGCATTTTCAACACCACCGCTTAAATTCAGGTTCGCTTTTCTGGTGTGGCCATACTTGTTAAACACAGCGTCCATCCAGTCTACGTTAGGATAAACCATCGGATCGAGGCCCGATTTTGTTTTATCGATCACCTCTTGTGAATAAGAAGCCGTTTCGCCACGTGTGGTTTTCGCTTCGTTCACCAGGTTCATATAGTTAACGCCATCCAGCATTTCAGGCTTTCTTGTAAAAGTGTTTACACCTTCACTGTAGTCAAACATGACTTGTGCCTTACCTACTTTACCTGTTTTTGTTTTTATGAAGATTACACCGTTTGCACCACGCACACCATACACTGCTGTACCGGAGGCATCTTTCAAAACAGTGAACGATTCTATGTCTTCAGGATCAATGGTGTTGATATCCCGCTCTACTCCATCGATCAAAATCAATGGTGCAGAAGAGTTACCGAAACCAGTAGCAATACCACGGATCCAAATGTCCGCGCTGCTTTTACCCGGCTCGCCAGAGCGTTGCACACCTACAACACCGGCTACGCGGCCCGCCAGCATGGTAGACACGTTGGCAACAGGTTGTCTTAATTCTTCCGGCTTAATGGTAGACTGTGCTCCCACCAAACTTACTTTTTTCTGTTTGCCACCAAAGCCCACAACAGCTACCTCTTCCAATTCTTTACCTATGCCAGGTTTCATTTGAAGATTGATAATTGTTTGTTTTGATACCATGATCTGCTCGGTACCATAACCGATGTAGCTGAATACAAGCACGGCGTCTTCTGAAGGCACCAATATTTTGTACTCACCTCTGGCATTGGTAGATGTCATTGTTTGCGTGCCGTTTACAGTAACAGTTACACCGGAAATAGGCTTTCCATTTTCATCTGTAATAACACCACCCACAGTAATGTCTTTTTGCACTTCACTAACGTGTTGAATGGATACTTGCGTAGCTTTTTTGCTGATCACAATGATCTTGTTCACTTCTGCATAGTTCAATAATTTGTCTTGCAAAAGTGTTTGTAATACTTTCTCCAGTTTTTCTTTTGAGAAGTAGAAACTACCGATCTGGTAAGAATTGAGAAGTTGTCTGTCGTACGCAAAAGGGATCTGCGTTACTTTTTGAAGTTCCTTGATGGCCATTTCCAAAGAGCCCCCTTTAAACTTTGCAGTTACATTGGTTTGTTTAAGAAGCTGGCTCTCCCCGGCATACACCGGTACGAAAACGGTAGCAGTCGTTAGTAAAAACAACAGCGCGGCGCCCATTCGCCTAAGCTTTGTTTTCTTCATGGCTAGCATTTTTTTCATACGTGTTTTGTTAAGCTTTATTTGTTAGTGATAAGCAGCACCCCAGCTGAAGGCACTCTTATCGGCGGTATTCGACCTCCGCCGTTTGGTTTGTTTTATTTGTAGAGGAAAATTTGATTGTTCTGTTTCCTGATCTTCAATCCGTGAATAGCGGCGAGCACTTCCGCTGCATCGTCCGGCGTCATCTTTGTGAAGAGTTCAGTTGTGTATTTGGTAGCCTTTATGCTTTTGTCTGAGGTAGCAATGTCAACGCCAAAATTCTTTTTCATCAACAATGCCATTTCATCAAACGAGATGTCATTTAATATTACACGACCCTCTTTCCATGCCAGCATGTTCTGATCAACAGCAACAGGTTTGAAGGCTTTTGTTTCTTTATTGTATTCAAGTCCCTGCGATTTTTCCAACACGCTCAAAGTCGTCGCATCTCTCGCCACGCTTATCTTTCCGCTCACTACGCCAATGTCAATTTTGTTGATGCCTTTATATGCATTGATATTAAAAGCAGTTCCCAATACGGTTGTAGTCAAACTGCCACTAGTAATGGTGAAAGGTCTCTCCGCATCTTTCTGCACATCGAAGTATACCTCACCATCTACGATGTCTATATTTCTTTGTTTGGAAAAATCATCCTGTATGCGAATGGTGGTACCGGCGTTCAGCGTTAATACTGACCCGTCTTTTATGGTGATCGTTTTTCTTTCGCCGTTATTGGTGCTTATGGTAGTGTAAGCAATTTGAGAGGGTGCTGTTTCTTTCTTAGTCAATAGAAAATAAGTAAGACCCGCTCCTGCAACAACAGCCAGCATTGCAGCCACTTTCATGTAGCGTGGCATTGTCCATATTTTTCTTTCTACGGTAATGGATGGTGCTATTTTCTCCCATATTTCTTGCTTGGTCGCCGCGGCCTCCTGATCTGACAATTTAACCGGCAGTTCATTTTCAAATGATTGGTACCAGTTGTCCACCGTTTTGATCTGTTCATCAGTGGCATTGCCAAGCAAGTATTCCTTCAATAGCTTTCTAATGTTCTTTACTTCCAATTTGGATCTGTTTTATCTAGTATCTCGGAAATAGTTCTTTGGTACTAGGGTATTTCAAAATATTTTTTCGGGAGAGGGAGGTGCAATTTGAAAATTTGAGGATTTGAAAATTTGGAAATGAAGCTGTGCGTCTTTCCAATGGGGCAAAAGCTTTCCCATACAGCGAAATGTTTGAAAACTAATAATGTGCCACGCACACAAAGAATTTTCAAATTTTCAAATCCTCAAATTTTCAAATTAATTCGATGAATAGCAGAAGAGAATGAAAACGATAAATGCCCAATCGTTGCTCGATTTGATGGACATTCTCAATCTTTTTAAAGCTTCAGTTAGTTGGTTTTTTACCGTTTGTTCGGAGAGGTTAAGCTTGCTGGCAATATCCGCAATGGACAGATCGTCCTGGCGACTCATTCTAAAAATTTGCTGCATCCTCGCAGGCAGGCGGTTTATTTCACTTTCAATAAACTCACTTAATTCCTTTACTTCCAGCGTGTTGGTGAAAACATTGCCACTAAGCACTTCAAACAGGTTGCTGTTTTTTACTTCAGCTTTTGTATATGCATAATGACTGATCACGCGGTATTTTACGGCCGTAAAGAGATATCTGCCAATTTCCCCATCTTCATAAGTAAAAATATCCTTCCTTCTGCGCCATAACGTAGTCATTACTTCCTGTACCAAGTCTTTTGCTTCATCTTTATCTACCCGCTGGCAAGCTTTCAGATAAAGGTTTTCCCAATACCTGTCATACAAAACCTTGAATGCAGAAGTATCATCATCCCGGATGGCACGCAGTAGTTCAGCATCGTTGAGTTGAGTATCATGCATATTAAAAGCGCAAAATCTGAGTCAATTTTAAATGAAATTCTTCGCAATCTCCAAATCGGCAACAATGGTTTTAAGCTGTATGGCAGTATTTGGCAGCCGCAAAAATAATATTATTTACAATAAAATGTTAAACGATTTACCATATTGATAATCAGCGGTTTCACAAAGCGCCCCTTCGGGAGCCACACCAATGTTTCACGCAAAGGCGCAAAGGGAAATTGATTTATGGCAAAGATGCTGACATATTTCACGCAGCGAACGCGGCGAAAAAGCGACGCAAAGAGTCTCCGAAAGTTGGAGTCTCCCGCAGTAAGGGAAATTGTTTAACTACAAGTTCGAAAAAAAGAGGAAAGATCCTTTGCATGAAATCCTTTGTGTCCTTTGTTTTCTTCTTTGCGCCTTTGCGTGAAATAAAAAAGAATGGCCCGCAAGGGGCCACTCTGGTTTTTATTCTGTTGTTATGTTGGCGACTGCTATTCGGGTGTTGCAGGAGACGCGATATATCGCGTCTCTACGGGATGCCCGATTCATCGTTCCTAATTTCTAATTCCTAATTCCTAATTCTTCCACTTGTCCTCCAGCATCTTAATATAATATCCACCTACCACGCTCCTCGCCTGGAAACCAACCTGCTTTCCATTGGTGGTTTCGTGCCAGTCGCTCAATGGAACTCTTGTAGGCGTCTCCTCAGCGTATTTCAAAAGAGGCTTTACAAATGCCTGGAAATCATTTTGGTTGTCGGCGAGTGTTGCTGTCCACATGATCCAGTCAGACTTTGTGTAAGACTTCCTGCTATCTAACGGCAATCCATATACGTTTTGCTTGGTAAGATAATATTTCACTTCTTTGGCATACACATCTTTAGAGAACAAATTAAGCCCAAGCAGTTTGTCCCAAACAAGATTGTATTTCTGGCTCCATGTATTTTTCCCGTCAAATGTCAATGCATAGTGGTCGCCGTCTGCCGCCATGGTGGCCCATTTTGCAGCCATTTCGCTTGCGGATTTTCTGTAGGCTTCTGCTGTTTCTTTTTCACCCAATTGATCAGCCAATTTTGCGTAAGCGCCCAATGCCACGATTGCTTTCACAGATAGGTTTGCGTTGCGTGCAAGGTGTCCGGCGAAGTCGTCTGTACACAATTGGTTTGCAGGATCGAAGCCTGCTTTTTGCAGGTAACCGGCCCAAACTGACAATGTTTTCCAGTGTTTGCGTGCATACTCTGCATTGCCTTCTGCCTTCGCTATAGCCGCAGCACAAATGATCATGTTGCCGGACTCTTCTACTGGCATGTCTTCACCGTAAGTTTGTCCGTTTGCCAAAGGATATGTTCCCAAATCGTGTGCAGCAAAGGGTTTCGTCCATTTGCCGCTTTCACTGTAATAGAAAATACCGGTCATCATTCCTTTCAGCAGATCGGGATTGTAATAAAGATACAATGGTGCTGAAGGATAAGTAATATCTACGGTGTTGATAGACCCATTGCTGAAATTTTCTTTCGATAAGAAAAGAAGATCACCCTGAGGACTCTTCACCAGTTTGTGTGCAGAGATGCTTTGTCTGTATGCCAACACGCAAAGTTGTGCGTAATCTTCTCCGCCGGATTTAACTGCATTGTTGTACAGTTCATTATCAAACGTGTTGCATGATGCGATCACTGATTTGTATGAGTTCAATGCATCAGCAAGCTCAGACTCAATGTTGCCGCCATTTTCTTTCCACCATGGCAATAAATTTTTACCAAAATATTGAACGGGATTGATGTCATCATACCCGAGCATTATGAATTGCTCTGCTGCATCGCTTCCTACTTTACCAAAAGGAACAACTGTTGCCAATGTCAAATGTTTGTCCGCAGATGTTTTTGCAGTCGTGCCTCTTTTAAAGGCGGCCAATGCGTCTTGCGGCGTTGCTATAAACTGCGTTGCCTTAGAACTTTTTGGCGCAGCTACATATAAGTAACCCCAATCGATGCGAACGTCATCACCTTTCTTTTGCAGTATTGGTTGTGCAACGGTTCCTGCTTTTAATATTGACAAATCGCCTGTTGAGTAGGCATTTGCCGTTACCTGCTGGGTTGCTTCATTTACTGCGAGGTCGGAAGATGTGCCCAGATACACATTTACATCATGTTGTTTCCCATCTGCTGAAGCTACTTTTGCAGTAATGTAAGAAACTGGACGTGCCAGCATTTTAAGGTTGTTCATCAACAGCGGACTGGTGAATGTAACATCCAGCTTAACGGCACCACACATAAAACTGTATGCAGTTTGCGTAGCACTTATGTTAACATCCAGTTGCTTCGCATCCAAAAGTGTAGAGCCTTCTGTTGTTTGTTCCATTACGATGCCTGCGTCCAGATACGCGCCACCAGCGGTGTTTGCGCAATGTATAGCCAATACGTTGTTGCCTGATTTAAATGCAGATAAATCAATAGGAATGTAAATGAATTTGTGAACCCAACCTTCTTTGGTATATATTTTCTTACCATTCAGGTACACCTCTACATTATCATCATGGTTTAATTTAAGGTAAACTTTTCCTGTGGGCAGATTTGAAACATTGAAAGATCTTCTTACCCAAAGGTCTTTGCTCTTCCACGTGGTAGCGCCTTTTGCATCTGTGTTGTCGCTGAAAGGCGCATTGCCTGTTTGCCATGCTTTATCGTTGAATGCAGCGTTCATCCAATCGCCGCCGGGGTTTGTTTCTGTATACTGGATTGAGTAGTTTTTTTCATCCGATGCAGGCAAAATGGTTTTATAGCTCTTTTCATCCATGCCCATGAAGCGGTAGATCTTGTTATCCACTTTTACCAAACCCACAAGAGACTGATCCGCACCTGTCCAGTGTTTTGTGGTTGATGCATTTAATTGATCCGTAAATGACCAAACGCTGAAGTAAGTATCATGCGTAATCAAAGGATAAGCGGGCGCCTTGTGAAGCTGCGCTATCGATTGCACACCGAATCCTAATACACTTGCTGCAAGAAGTAATCTCTTCATAATGTAAGCGATCTTTTTATGTTTTATAATCAAAAGGATGTTTTAAGGTACTTTACAAAGTGCTTAAAGACAATTACCCAACTTTTTTAATACTGTAATTTATCAAAATAAGCACGGGTTTCCACAGACTATATCTAAAAATTTCGTTTGGGTACTAGACAGCATTCGTTTTTATTTTCTTAAAACTGATTTCGCTTTAATAAACGTCACCGTAGATTCAAGTCCCGATCGCTGCCATTTTTTTTCCTGTAATAAAATCCATAAATTTATCACCTCTTATGCTTAATGTTCTGCAAATACAAAACATTTATTACGAACATCATTTTGGATTCCTTCCCGAAATGTAGCACCGGCTTAGCGTCCGGCGATTTTTCGTACGCAGAACTTCCCTGATATTTTCCATTTAATAAATTTTATGGCAACAAACACAAACGCATTGATGGTTTCATCAGAAATCGGCACATTGAAAAGATTACTCGTTCATAGTCCGGATAGCGGCCTGGGAAAAGTGGTTCCCAGCAAGGCGCAGGACTGGCTTTTTGAAGACATCGTTCACCTTGATACCATTCGCAGAAAAGAGTACGATTACTACACCAAAATTCTTTTATACTTTCTTGATCCCGGCAAAATAAAAGGCAATCTGCACACGATTGATAATACCAAACGGGATTTTTATAAACCAGACCATGAATCCTTTTTTAAGTCAGATAAGGTAATTGAGCTGCAATGGCTATTGGGAGAAATACTGGAAGAACATGATATTAAATTAAAGCTGATCGCTTCTGTTTGTGCAATTGAAAATTGTCCGCATGCCACAGAAATGGAGCTGACAAAGTTTTCCGGCCCACAACTTGCGAAAGTTTTTATTACCGGAAGTCTTAATGAGGACCATATGATCTTCCCTCCTATTCCTAACTTTATTTTTACAAGGGATATCGGCATCATCATTAACGATCACGTGTTGCTAAACAAACCCGCGAAGAAAGCGAGGACGAGAGAGTCTCTTCTTGCAAAATACATTTTCTTTTATCATCCTTATTTTAAAGATTATCATGATAAAGTGATTGAAATACCAGACACCACGCACCACTTTCTTTTGCCAAAAGGCGATGAGAAAAAAGTAACGCTTGAAGGTGGTGATGTAATGGTGGTTTCAAAAGATCACGTACTCATCGGTGTAAGCGAGCGCACTAGCATGGAAGCGGCGCACCGCGTAACGAATATCCTGTTTGAAAAGAATATTGTGAAGAAAGTAAGCATTGTAAAAATTCCGAAGAAGAGAGATTACATGCACATTGACACGGTGTTTACGCAGGTGAAAAGAAACATGTGGGTGATGCTCGGCAGCTTTTCACGCAAGGCTATTAAGATGGAAGATGCAGACGCAGTTCAACGCATCCTGGAGGGTCATAAAAAAGAGGATAGCTTAAAGATCATACAGTTTAAAAAGAAGGATATCGAGAATCCGAAATTCTTTAGCAACCTGGAAGATCTTTTAATTGATATCAGTGAAAATGATTTGAAGTGCGAGGAAAAAGTAAAATTCGTTTACTCGGGTAACAATCAATTTCCTTTTGATACGCGTGAACAGTGGACGGACTCTTGTAACCTGCTGGCACTAAAAGAAGGGGTTGTGTTGGGCTACGATAGAAATGATAAAACCGTGGAAGCATTTAAGGAAGAGGGCTTCAACATCATCCACGCAAAAGAACTGATCGAGAAATTTGAGAACGACGAGATCTCTCCCGCTAAACTAAAAGACACTTTGATCCTCATGCCATCTGCTGAGCTATCCCGCGCCCGCGGCGGCTTTCATTGTATGAGTATGCCGCTGCTGAGGGAGGAAGTTGAGAGTTGAGAATGGAGAGTGGAGAGTTGAGAGTTCTTTATAGTTGAAAATTCGGTGTTTGAGTTTAAATGCTGTATCTTCAGCGACTGCACTTTTCTCAACTCTCAACTCTCAACTCTCAACTCTCAACTCTCAACTCTCAACTCTCAACTCTCAACTCTCAACTATTCCTTAACTCTCTCACTTCTGCATATCCATCAAATTCAAATATGGGGCATGATTGAGTAATTTCAACGGCCTCATCCAGGTTTTCTGCTTTTAATAGAAGAAAGCCACCGACTATTTCTGTTCCAACCTTATGAATGTCATTTACAACAACCGCATCTCTGCCTTTGATCATTTTGCCATTTAAGGTTAATGAATTTCCGCCGTTAAGTCGTTCTCCCCACGTTGTTAACCACGTTTTCCAGTTGCTTTGATGAACTGCTATTTCTTCCGCAGAATGATCTTCCAATCTGCCATCTGGTTCACGAAAAAGAATAAGGAAGTTTTGCATGATAAAATATTTTGTTAGTTGAGAGTTGAGAATGGAGAGTTGAGAGTTATTAGCAACCAACTCTCAACTCTCCATTCTCAACTCTCAACTAATTACAAATCGGTAATCGGTTTATACTTCGGCACCAGCGCTTTCATGATGAACCATGCAAGCAAATATGCTATGGCGCAGAATGAGAACATGATGGTGTAGCCTGTTTGTATGTGACCCAGTTTTTCGTAATGATCGAATAATGCACCGCCAACTTTTGTTACCAGTACACCACCCAATCCACCGGCCATACCGCCGATACCCGTTACAGAACCAACTGCCTTTTTAGGGAACATGTCTGATACTGTTGTAAAAATATTTGCAGACCACGCCTGGTGCGCAGACGCTCCAACGCCAATTAATAAAATGGGCATCCAATAACTTATTTCTCCCAATGTTTGTGCCATCAGCACCACTAACGGAAACAATGCAATGATGAACATTGCTTTCATGCGGCCGTCATATGCCTCGTAGCCTTTTTTGATGAAGTACATAGGGAACCAGCCACCGGCAATGCTTCCTATCATTGTCATGCTGTACAACACAAACAACGGCAAAGCAATTTCCGTTTTCGTCATCCCATACTGCGCCTTTAAATATGCTGGCAACCAGAAAAGGAAGAACCACCAAACACCGTCTGTTAAAAACTTACCGACAGCAAAGGCCCAGGTTTGATTGTAGCCAAGCAGTTTGAACCAGGAAATTTTCTGTTTTACATTTTCCTGCGGAACGGTTTCTACAACTTTATCGCTATTGATGTATTCCAACTCTTCAGCGGTGAGACGTTTTTGTTTTTCGGGTCTTTCATAAAAAGCAAACCAGAAGAGAAGCCACAGGAAACCAATGGCTCCAATAATGATGAAGGCCGTTTCCCATCCCCAGTTTGTTGCGATCCATGGAACAGTAAGTGGCGCGAGGATTGCACCAACGTTTGATCCGGAGTTGAAAATACCGGTTGCGAGTGATCGTTCTTTTTTAGGAAAATATTCCGCTGTGGCTTTGATGGCAGCAGGAAAGTTTCCGGCTTCGCCAAAACCCAATACAGCGCGGGATACCATGAATCCTGCAATAGAAACAGGAACCGCTCCCAGGCCAATTAATGTAAACAGGCTTGAAGTGGCGTGGCCTATTCTGATTGCTTCAGCATGCATGATCGCGCCTATTGACCAAATGATCAATGCCCATGCATATCCCCATTTGGTGCCGAGCTTGTCGATGATGCGACCTGCAAACAACATTGATATCGCATACACAAACTGAAAGACGGAAGCAATGTTGGCGTAATCCGTATTGCTCCAGCCAAACTGCTCTGCTAGTGTTGGCTGTAAAAGACTTAAAACCTGTCGGTCGAGATAGTTAACTGTAGTGGCAAAAAAAAGCAGTGAACATATCGTCCAGCGATACTTTCCAATCGTTTGTTGATTCATTCGTAAGTATTAGTTTCTAAAATACATTTCCAAATTAGTGTTAATAGTGGGAAACGTTTGGCGGTCATCGTTTCTGTGTCATAAGGCTTCGACAAGCTCAGCCTGACACTCCAATCGTGTTGTCAGGCTGAGTTTGTCGAAGCCCGTCCGAGCCGGATTTATTCCGGGCGGGCCTTCCCGCCAACCAAACATCATTTTCAAATTTTCAAATTTTCAAATCATCACATTTTCAAATTATCTCCCCATCCATCCGCCATCCACAGTAAGGATAGTTCCGTGTACATATTTCGCAGCATCTGATGCAAGGAAAACAACGGCGCCTTTGAAATCTTCCGCTTCACCCCAGCGGCCCGCAGGAATGCGGTCCAGTATGGATTTGCTTCTGTCAGGATCATTTCTTAACGCTTCTGTATTATCTGTTGAAATATAACCAGGCGCAATACCATTTACGTTGATGCCTTTTGAAGCCCACTCATTCGACATACCGCGAACCAATGCTGCGATACCGCTTTTGCTGGCTGCATATCCTGGCACATTGATACCTCCCTGGAAGCTTAATAATGAGCAAGTGAAAATGATTTTACCACTTCCTCTTTGCAACATATGATTACCTATCTCACGCGAAAGGATGAACGGTGCATCAAGATTTACGGCCATCACTTTGTCCCAATATTCATCAGGATGTTCTGCGAATGGTTTGCGCATAATGATGCCTGCATTGTTTACAAGAATATCAATTTGTGGGTTCTCCGCAAGCGCCTGCTTGATGAAAGCATACACTTGAGTTCTGTCTGAAAGATCCGCCTGATATGCTTTATACTTTCTTCCCAGAGCAGTTATCTCTTTTTCAACATCGCTGCCTGGTTCTGTTTTGCTGCTGGCAACACCAATAATATCGGCACCGGCTTCTGCCAGTCCAAGCGCCATGCCTTTACCAATTCCTTTGTTAAAACCTGTTACCAGTGCGGTTTTTCCTTCGAGGCTAAATTTCTGTATAATGCTCATGTTAGTTATTTTATTTTTTATGCTAAACGTTAAACGCCTAACGCTTAACGCTGATTGCTGATAGTTATACACTTCGCACTAAACGCTGCGTTAAGCGTTAGGCGTTGAGCGTTATGCATTACCCCAGGTGACTCCACCCAAAATACTCCTTCGTATTATTGTAGCAAATATCCTGTACCATCTTTCCTATCCATGCAATATCGTTTGGCAATTCGCCATTTTCAATTTCATCACCCAAAAGATTACAAAGAATTCTCCGAAAATACTCATGTCTCGGAAACGAAAGAAAACTTCTCGAATCAGTAAGCATCCCTACAAAACGGCTGAGCAGTCCCATGTTTGACAAGGTGTTCAATTGTTTTGTCATGCCATCTTTCTGATCGAGGAACCACCAACCTGAACCCCACTGCACTTTTCCTGCGACGGTGCCGTCGTTGAAGTTTCCGATCATTGTCGCAAACAATTCATTGTCGGCAGGATTTAAATTATATAGAATTGTTTTCGCCAGCTTATTCTTGTTGTCAAGCGTATCGAGAAATTTAGACAACGTGCGCCCCTGCGGGAAATCGCCGATTGAGTCCCAGCCCGTATCTGCACCCAGGTCGCGCAGCCTTCTCGTGTTGTTGTTGCGCAATGCGCCAACGTGATATTGCTGCACCCAACCCTTTTCCCAATCCCACTCTGCAAAAGTCACCAGCATGGCAGATTTGAATTTTCTGATTTCTTCAGCATCCGCCTTTTTGCCACCGCGAACTTTTGTAAAAATATTTTTGATCTCTGCTTCTGTGTAATCATCTGCAAACAAATGTTCAAGACCATGATCTGAAACTGTACAACCATTTGCAGCAAAAAAATCGTGGCGCTTTTTCAACGCGTTGAGATAATCCTCATAAGATGAAATGGAAACGTCTGCTGCTTTTTCCAACCTGCCCATGTAATTATTAAATGCAGCAGGATTGTCAATATTCATCGCAACATCCGGTCTGAAGGCGGGCCTCACTTCCACTGCACCATTTTCATCTCTTAGTTGTTTGTGAAAGAACAAATCATCTACCGGATCGTCTGTGGTACAAACCAATTGCACGTTTGCTTTTTTCAATAACCCGCGAACCGAGTAATCTGGTGTTTGTAATTTCTCCGAACAAATATTATAAATGCTTTTTGCTGTTTCCGGTTTTAAAACATCGTGCACGTCAAAATAGCGCTGCAGTTCCAAATGGGTCCAGTGATACAAAGGGTTGCGCATGGTGTAAGGAACTGTTGCCGCCCATTGTTCAAACTTTTCCCAGTCGCTTGCACCACCTGTGCAATAATGCTCATCCACACCATTTGCACGCAAGGCTCTCCATTTGTAATGGTCGCCGTACAACCAGGCCTGTGTTATATTTTCAAAGGTTTTGTTTTCAGCGATCTGTTGCTGAGGCAAATGATTATGATAGTCGATGATGGGCATTTGCTTCGCGTATTCGTGATATAGCCGCTGAGCAGTTGCCGTATGTAGCAGAAAATTTTCGTCGAGAAACTTTTTCATAAAGCTTTTTTTTGGGCTTAACGCTTAAGGCCTAACGCCCAACGCATGGTGCAACATTCTGCGTTCCGCGTTGGGCATTTAGCGTTCAGCACTTAGCATTCTGCGAGTTTACACAATATATTGTTTATTACATGAGTCTTTGATCAAAATTAATTCCGAAACAATAGTTCTGTTGTTGCATGCATCAAAAAAGAAAGCTGCTTTGCAAAGAATGTCTTTGCAAAGCAGCTTCTCATGTTATCGATTGGTCGAACCAATTTTAAGTTTGTTGGGCGAATTCAATTCGTGAATGCGAGGGCGAATTCGCTTTATGAATAACAGGGCGAATGCGATTCGCCCCTACGCCAATACCGGTTGGGCTTGCTTCAAACCAAGCAACTCACTGGTTCTTTCACGTGTTTGCAAGGCAAGTTCCTTGTTTTTACTTAAAGGAATTCCATAAGACGGAATCATTTCTCTCAATTTTACACTCCAGTCACCGGCTACTTCATTCTTGAAGCAACGTTCGATCAAACTGAGCATGATGGAAACCGCAGTAGACGCTCCCGGAGATGCTCCCAACAAGGCCGCGATGCTTCCGTCGGCCGCACTTACTACTTCTGTTCCAAATTCCAACACACCACCTTCTTTTGGATCTTTTTTTATCACCTGTACACGCTGACCCGCAATTTCAAGTTCCCAATCTTCCATTTTTGCTTCCGGAAAATATTCTTTTAATGCGTCCAGTCTGTCTTCGGGAGATTGACGAACCTGCTCTATCAAATATTTTGTGAGTGGCATATTGTGGAAACCCGCAGCGAGCATCGGGCGGATATTATTTACTTTAATAGATAATGGCAGGTCGAGGTAAGAACCATTCTTCAGAAACTTCGTAGAAAAACCTGCGTATGGCCCAAAGAGCAACGCTTTTTTCCCATCGATCATTCTTGTATCAAGATGCGGAACAGACATAGGAGGCGCACCAACCGAAGCCTTTCCGTAAACTTTTTCGTTGTGTTTTTCAATAATGTCAGGATTGGTACATTTCAACCACTGGCCGCTTACCGGGAAACCGCCGAAGCCTTTTCCTTCCGGTATGTCAGATTTTTCCAGCAATGGCAGGGAGCCTCCACCCGCGCCGATGAACACAAATTTTGCTTTGATATCCCTTTTGCGTTTCGTTGTCATGTTCTTCACAGTGATGTCCCATCTTTTGCCATCTTTCGTTCTTTCCAGGTCTTTCACATCATGGTTAAGATGAAAATGTACACCAGGCTGCTGTTTCAGGTAATCAAACATGCTTTTGGTCAAAGCGCCAAAATTCACGTCTGTACCAATATCCATACGCGTTGCCGCTACCTGGTCGCCTTCGTTACGGCCATCCATAATTAGCGGAACCCATTTTCTAATTTCATTATTGTTTTCAGAATATTGCATTCCTTCAAACAAATGATTCTTCGTTAACGCTTCGTAACGCGTTTTCAAATAAGAAACATTTTTTTCGCCCCACACAAAACTCATGTGAGGAATGCTTCTGATAAATGTATTAGGATGCTTTACAATATTATGCTGAACAAGGTAGGCCCAAAACTCTTTTGACACTTCAAAGGATTCTGCGATCTTAACAGCTTTTGAAATTTCAACAGAACCGTCTTCTTTTTCCGGAGTATAATTTAATTCGCAGAAGGCGGAGTGACCTGTACCGGCATTGTTCCATGCGTCGGAGCTTTCTGCAGCGGCCACATCCAGGCGTTCAAAAATTTCGATCGTTAAATTTGGCTGTAATTCTTTAAGCAAAGTTCCAAGTGTTGCACTCATTATACCTGCCCCAATTAAAACCACATCTGCTTCCTGTAAGTATTTGTCTTTACCCATTGGTTTCCTTTCAGGCCGCAAAATTCTATCAAAATCATTTAATCTGGATATTTTTTTTAATTAATTTCTTACGATAACAGTAAAATTCACATTCGGAAATACTCAAACACCTTTTATTTATACATATAGAAATGAAAACCATTTATGAAACAGGTGAAATTCAAAGTTTAACGGGCAGATATTTACAGGTGTTTTGCGGCGAAGAGAAACTGAATCATTGAATTATTGAATCATCGAATTATTGATGGAAGACTCCGGGAACGATTGCGTAAATGCACATGGCGTTCCTTGTCTTAGCTACTTTCAACCTGTTGCTAGATTTTTTCACCACTAGGTCACTAAGTCCACTAAGTTTCACTAAGAGATCTCCTTAGTGCGGCTTAGTGGACTTAGTGTCTTAGTGGTAAATATTCGGGGGTCATTAAACAATGCAATGCAACACTTCATCAAATTGAAATGTCAAACCACATGTACGACATGCATTAATGATCAGAACCGTAAATATGCAAACACGCTATCGTAAAACAACTTGTTGCTTTTACTAACATAAACGTATATGCGATACAGCGTCGTGTTTTTACATTCTGGAAAGAATCTGAATTTTAGTGAGGCGGGGAATTGATTTGCGTTACTCTGATTTTTTTGAAATTACTGTGATGGTCAATCGCATTTTTCCGATCTAATTTTTAATGAAATTATTTTCTCGATTTGTAATCTGTTGAAAGTAAAAGATCACCGCGGGTAAAAAATCATCTATACAAACGAAAAATTATTGATCAGGAACAAGAAATAAAAGTTCTGATTTTGCGTTGTAAGGTAAAAATACAAGATCGGACAGATTAACAATTCATTTTTGCCAGGTTGTTTTGTACGATGAACTATTTAAGCAGATAAAAGAAAACACTTAGACGAAATAGAAAGGAAGGCTTAGAAAAAATGAATCGCTGGTTTGGGTATTTTACGAAGACTTACCGCGTAGAAACTCAAAAAAAGTTATTGTATTAAAATATTTTTATTAATATTACCCTGTGAATTGAAGAAATTCAACACAAAATCCAAAACCATGAATCAAATTACTAAATCCCTTACCCGTATGTCACATCGACTAAAACGCCCGCCCACAGCTGGTTTTACGAAACAGCTACCTATTCATCAAACCATATTGTGCTATCACTGTAAAGCAATTATACATCTACGTGAGGTGTAGTTGATCAGCAATAAGGCCTGCTAACTATAGCAAGCAAAAAGTTGTTTTGAACGGTGAAAGAGACGCAAGCATTCTAATAAAATGTGGTGGAAACTTCAGCTCCCGCTATAGCAGATATTATGTATCTGAACAGGTATTTATTGACCGGCAAATAGCTTGTTATTAAATCCTATACTATGTTTACGCATAACATGAATCCAAGATCCTGCGTGCAATACTGTTTAAAAAAATCCAAGGGCTTACTTTGTTTAGCCTTCACTACCTTATTATTATTTTCTGGTCTCTTTACTTACGCAGGAGATGCGCCGGTGACTTCTACATTATCTATTATCAAGACTCATGCCACAGCTGATAATCTTGATAAAAATATTGTAAAAGTCAATGTAGTTGATGCATCAAACAATCCTCTCGCAGGACAAAGTGTTGTATTTACAATAACAAGCGGAACAGCCTCTTTTATAGGCGCAACAACCGTTACTACTAACGCAAGCGGTGATGCGCAAATTTCTCTATCAAGCACAGTTGCGGGCATGGTTACTGTTTCTGCGCTTGTAAACGGTTCGCCGCTAACGAGCGGAGATCCTAGTGTTGTTGACTTTATAGCCGGTTCGCCCAGTGTGGCAAATGCCGGTACAACCATAACCGTTGTAACAGATAATCAACCCGCCGATGGCTCTTCCAAGAACATTGTAAAAGTACATGTGGTAGATGCGAATGGAAATCCTGTCACCAACCAGGATGTAAGTTTTAATGTAAACGTCGGAGGTTCCGGCGTTAGTTACGTTGTAAAAACAGATGCAAATGGTGATGCAATTCTGCCATTGAGCAGCACCACCGCAGGAAGTGTTATCGTCACAGCCAAAGTAAACGGAGCTACTGTAGTTAACGGAAGTCCAGCGACGGTTCACTTTGTGGCGGGTCCTCCGGACGTAACGCAGCCTAAAACCCAATTATGGGTTTCTAAATCAGGACACATAGCAGATGGCACAGATATAGATCAGGTTACTGCATTGGTGGTAGACGCAAATGGCAACCCCGTAGTTGGCGCTACCATAACATTCACTATTATAGCCGGTAGTGCAACATTTTCGACTTCTGCAACGGTAACTACCAATAGCCTTGGAGTTGCTACGGTAAACTTAACAAGTCTCGTTGCTGGCTACTCCAGTATTACCGCTACTGTAAATGGCATTCCTATTATTAACGGAAGTCCTGCAGTTATAGTCTTTTATGCTGACGTGCCTTCAGTAAATAATCCCCAGACAAAAATATCTGTAACCACCAATAATGTAACAGCGGATGGAACAACACCAGACGTAATTGTTGCACACATAGTTGATAAAAATGGTAATAGTGTACCCGGGGCAACAGTAGTATTTACTCAAACAACAGGTAGCGGCGTGTTTGTTGGCACTACAACAGTTGTGACCGACGCAAGCGGAAATGCTACCATCAAAATGACCAGCACCGTTGCCGGGGATAACAATATTACGGCAACTGTAAACGGCACTGCAATTATTAATGGAAGTCCTGCGATTGCAAAATTTGTTGCAGGTCCGCCTTCATCCGCCAATCCTGCAACGGCAATAAGTGTTGTTACGGATAATGCAAAAGCAGATGGTTCTGCAACCGATCAAATCAAAGTTCACGTTGTGGATGCAAACGGAAACCCGGTTGCCAATACTTCGGTAACATTTGCAAAAACAGCGGGCAGCGGTACTTTCATAGGTTCTGTAACAGTAACAACTGATGCAAACGGCGATGCATTCATTACAATGACAAGCACTGTTGCAGGCGTTAACTCTATTACTGCCACTATCGGCGGAACGCCAGTGGTAAACGGAAGTCCTGCCAAAGCAACCTTTGTAGCGGACGTTCCTTCTGTAACAAATCCTGCTACCAATATATCTGTTACTCAAAACAATGCTACCGCTAACGGCACAGCTACAGATCAAATTAAGGTGCATGTAGTGGATGCGAATGGCAATAAAGTAGCGGGCGCAACAGTAGTATTTACACAAGCAAACGGAAGCGGCACATTTACAAGTGCAACAACTGTTACAACAGATGCAAACGGTGATGCCTTTATTACAATGACAAGCACTGTTGCAGGTTCTAACGATATTACGGCTACAGTAAACGGAACAGTGATAACTAACGGAAGCCCTGCGAAGGCGGTGTTTGTTGCCGATGTTCCTAAAACAAACGTCCCAACCACCAAATTAACTGTTACAAAAAATAACGCTGCGGCAGATGGCGTAGACGTTGACAAAATAACTGCACACATCACTGATGCTAACGGAAATCCTGTTGCAGGCGCAACGGTTGTATTCACCAAAGCCAGTGGCAGCGGCACTTTCACAACTTCAGTTACAGTAATTACAGATGCCAATGGTGATGCTGTAGTGAGCATGACAAGCACAGCTGCAGGTTCTAATGATATCACGGCTACAGTTAACGGCTCTGCCATCACAAACGGCAGCCCGGCGAAAGCTGTGTTTAAAGCGGATGTTCCTTCTGTTACAAATCCGGCAACAGCAATGACTGTTGTACAGGACAATGCAAAAGCAAACGGAACGGATGCAGACAAAATAAAAGTTCATGTGGTAGATGCCAATGGTAATCCTGTTCAGGGAGCAACTGTTGTATTTACTTCAACTAGCGGGAGCGCAACATTCAGCGGTTCCAATACGGTGACTACAGATGCAAACGGCGACGCTATTGTTTCAATGACAAGCACCGTTGTGGGTTCAAATACAATCACAGCAACGGTTAACGGAGTGGCAATTACAAATGGCAATCCGGCAACAGTGAAATTTGTATCTGACGTGCCTTCTGTAAATACCCCTACAACTAAAATAACTGTTACAAAAAATGATGCATTGGCAGACGGAACCGACGTGGACAAAGTAACGGTTCATGTTACAGACGCAAATGGTAATCCAGTTGCAGGCGCAACGGTTGACTTCGCAAAATCCGGCAGTGCAGTTTTTGTTGGAACCACTACCCTTACCACTGATGCAAACGGGGATGCTACAATTTCATTAACCAGTACGGCATCAGGCATTACCAATGTAACGGCCAAGGTAAATGGTACAGATATCATCAACGGAAGTCCTGCAAAAGCAAGCTTTAAATCGGGCACTGTTGTGGTAACCAATCCGGATACAAAACTCACTGTTGTAAAAGACAATGCGTTTGCTGATGGTGTTGACGCAGACTCTGTTAGAGTGCATGCTGTTGATGCCAACGGAAACCCTGTTGCAGGTGCAACGGTAGTGTTTACTAAAAAAGATGGCAACGGCGTTGTGATCGGTACCATTACTGTGGTGACAGACGCAAATGGCGACGCAACTGCAGGTATTACAAGCAACGATCCGGGCGAGATAAATATTTCTGCAACTGTAGATGGTTCACCGGTTACCGGTGGTGTAAAAATCACCTTCAGACCGGCTATTGATTTCACCAATCCGCTGACAGCGATCACGGTGGTGCAAGACAATGCAATGGCAGACAATATCGCTACCAACATCGTGAAAGTTCACCTGGTTGACATGGCGGGCAATCCTGTTGCCAACGCGCAGGTTGATTTCGATATGCCTTCCGGTACGGCAATTATTACAACACCAATGCCTATTGTAACAGATGCAAACGGTGATGCAATCATTACACTTACCAGCGGTACACCAAATGAAGTTTCAATCACCGCAGCAGTGAATGGCAACGCCATTACAAATGGCAGCCCTGCGAAGATTCACTTTATGTCGCTTTCGATTGACATTATTGTTGCAAAAGTATTTACACCAAACAATGACGGTATCAATGACATTTTGAAACCAATTTTAATAGGTGTTCCGGAATTAAAAACATTCAGCATCTACAACAGATGGGGCAACTTGATATTCTCTACAAAAGATGCTAATACCGGTTGGGACGGAACATTGAAAGGCACGCCGCAACCAGTGGAAACCTACCTGTGGTTCGCTGAGGGAATTGATAAGAATGGCAAAGTGATACAAAGAAAAGGAATGGTAACGCTGGCGAGGTAATAGGAATTAGAAGTTAGGAATTAGAAAAGAAAGAATGATCAAAAACTGATTTAAAATATTTGACGAATTAGTCACCATGACTAAACTATCTGTTATGAAAAGACAAAAGAAAAAATCCAGCTTGAAAGAACCAGTGAGGTTTGGTTTTGTCGTAATGGTACTCGTGTTGTACAACATGATGGCCAACGCACAGGAAATAAATTTTTCACGCGTGCAGGACATGGCAATATGGTATAACCAGTCGCTGAAAACAGACAAGCAAATGAGCCTGAAACTCAATTACAGAAATGTAAACTACCAGGGATTGCTTGCGTATAACTCAGTGTGCGCTATTCTTGATGCGCCTTTGCTGTCAAAGTCTGCAAGGGAAAAAACCAACTCAGGTTACTTTAGCATGAGTGTGGGCGCCGCATCAGATAAATCTAACCAGGGAATATTGAGCAACACACTTGGCTTGCTCGGTGTCTCTTATGCATTGCCTATTTCGTCAAATGAAGTCTATGCGTCTATTGGTTTCCAGGGGATGTACTATCAAAGCAAAATGAACACCTCCGGCATTGCGGCCTTTCCTGACCAGTTTGATCAGTATGGTCCGATCAATGGCAAACTGAGCATTGACCCTGTTGCTTCCGGCTGGTCGTATGGCTATTTCAATGTGAATGCAGGAGCCTCTATATTTAGCAATAGCCAATACAACAAATGGTATATCGGAGCTTCTATGCTTCATGTAAACACACCGTACACAGAACGTACAAAGAGCGAAACGTTCAAGGCGAAACGTGCATTGAGTGTGCAAGGTGGTTACAAATACATCACGTCGAATGCAGACGAATGTGCGTTCAACATGTCATTAAACTGGCAGGGAAGTGCTTATAAGCATTACTTCAACCTGTCTTACTTAAAAGCGATCCCAAGCATGGAAGGTGGTGTTGGCTTTGGTGTTGGTTATCGCTACAATGACGCGGTTGTTCCAAATGTTGATTTGAGATACAATAAAGCGACAA
Source organism: Pinibacter aurantiacus (assembly GCF_019130065.1). Taxonomy (GTDB): domain Bacteria; phylum Bacteroidota; class Bacteroidia; order Chitinophagales; family Chitinophagaceae; genus Pinibacter; species Pinibacter aurantiacus. The sequence goes on from NZ_JAHSPG010000001.1 coordinate 242,375, forward strand.
TCGCCCTATTGTACGATATAAATATTTCAAGCATCAACGCTGCAGGTTACAGACGCACAGGTCTGGAGCTGGCGCTGAAACTTGATTTCTAATAATTCATTTTATTAGATGAAACCCCTAACCTATCAATCGAAAAAACTGTATTTATGAAACCTGACATAACACATTTTCCATCCACGGAAAATAAGATGCATGTTTCTCCCGACCGGTTCAATCTGTCGGGCTTACGACTGTTAAATAAAAACGTGCCGATCATGAAACGATTATTTTCCATAATGGCCTTCAGTATATTGTCCATTATGGCAACTGCGCAGGAAGAAGAGCAGCACCATGCGTTGCCGCACATTGACTCTGCAGTTAACATCGATTCGATGCTGATTAAACAACAGCAACAAATTGATTCCACACCTCCCGTTAACGTAAACCCGGAAGCGAAGCCGTTCATCACCAAACCCAAGGTTATTGGCGATTCTGCACGCTCGCAACAAAAGCCGGCAGCTCCGCAAAAAAGCTACGACGACAGGTGGTTTGTATCGCCGGGACTGCGTGTGCAAGTGCAGGATTACAGCATGACAAACAAAGGCGACCACGCTTACACAGACGCGGTAAATCCCCTGCCATTCGGCAAAAAAACGAACGCATCGTTTGCCGTGTCCGTATATAGAAACTTCAGCAAAAGAGTTTCTGTGAGTGGCGATATTGGTTTTAGTTTTGGACATGTGGCCAACAACTCAACCAATGTTACCAAAACAGAATCTAAAACATACAACGTTGTAACCGGAACAGTGTACTATCATTTGCTGGAAGATAAAAACAAACTGCAACCGTTTATTTCTGCAGGTATCTATAACATCGTTGGCGATGGACAATACACTTCTGCGCCTTTGGGTGGTGGTGTTAAGTATCATGGTAACGGTATGATGGCGACGGCGCAGGTTGCTTACGCTTACAGTCTTAGCAGCAACATTAAAGGGCTGAACCCGTTGATGTACTCCGTTGGTGTTTATCTTCCGTTGAAAGCGAAGAAAAAACCAACTGTGCAGGAAACTATTGACAATGCAAAAACAGACGAGAAGAAAAAAGATACGGACTCCAGCGCGTTGGCAGCCTTGAAAAAAAATGGCAACTCATTCGGTGGTGGTATTCCTAACATCAACATCTTTATCATGATGCCGCCGTTTGACATGAAGAACAAGAAAGGTGGCAGAAACGGCATGGGCAACGGTATGGGTGGTGATGACGGCGGTGACGACGACGGCGACATCAGACGCCAGGCGCGCAACAATGCAGCAGATGTCGAAAACGCTTTCAACTATCCTCCGTTAACAAAATTCACCATTTACTTTAACTACGATCTGTACTCTCTTACATCAGGCGCGTTTGGTGTGCTTGACCAGGTTGTTTACCAGTTAAAAACAAATGACAACCTGTATGTGGATCTTTTAGGTTATACAGACTTGATTGGTTCTGAAGAGTACAACCAGCCGCTCTCCAAAAAAAGAGCACAGGTGGCACTTGAATACCTGAAGAGCCGCGGCATTCCTGAAACCAGAATGTTCATGAACTATTTTGGCAAGGAAAATCCGGTGGTAAATACCAATGATCCGAATGCATCATGGAGAAACCGCAGAACGGAGATCGTGATCTATGAAAAGAAATGAACAGCGCCACCTCCCGAAAAATTGGATGACGGCCTGATGCAACAATTGTAATTATTAGCAAGCCCAATAACACAAAAGGCTTCCGGTGCAAACTGGAATGCCTTTTTTTAGTAACTGAATAACTGATTAACTGAATAACTGAGTGCCCTTAAACGTAAGCGATCTTGCAACGTCATTGCGAGACCTGCAGAGAACGCATAACAACATGATGATGTGAAAGACAAACAGCCTTGGAGCGGTCGAAGCAATCTCCTTGCGCATGGGATTGCTTCGACAACTCCAAGTAATGTAAACTTCTATTACGTGTTTAATCTGTCCGCTCCGCCGGTCTCGCAATGACGGTGCAGCACTCAGGTATTCAGTTATTCAGTTAATCAGTTATTCAGTTATTCAGTCATTGCCTCCCACATTCCTTCACAAGCATACCAAACTTAACCGCTGTAAAGTCAAGTGTTTTCAGCTGCGTGGTAGCAAAAGCATTGTTGCCTTGGATAATGTTGATGTAACGGTTGGGAGAAATATTCTTAAATGTTTGCAAAGCCTTATCCCCTGGCCATTTGATGACAATGCTGTCAATTGAAGTAGCAGTTCCTATACCAATGTGTTGACGCAAGGGATTCGCCCCAAAGCTTCCACCTGAGTTCACGTCTTTATAAACAACGCGTGGTTGATTGTTCTCCTTAAAATAGACCATTAGCCTCGCTCCTATCGCAGCTCTGTTGCAGGTCGTTCCCTGCGTGGCAATTTCTATCCAGTTATTGTTACTCTGTCCGGGATTTATGAAAAATGAATTTTGATAAACATCACCGGGATAGGCTCCCCCCATGTCAATGTAAATATCTTCATCGCCATCATTGTCCATATCAGCAAACGAAATACCGTGCCCCTTCTGCAGATTGCCTACCCTTGCGGAATTGGTAACGTCTGCAAAATATTTCCCGCCCATGTTCTTAAACATTTTATTGGGCACAAGCGATTGATACTTTGGATTGCCGGTTCCAAAAAACATATCGGGGTAACCGTCATTATCTATGTCTCCGAAATTGGCGCTCATCGCAAAAACCATTTTCGTTAATCCGGCAGATTTTGTAATGTTTGTAAAGCTGCCATCGCGATTGTTCCGGTACAAAAACACTTCGCCGGAGTTCGCCTCAGTTTTTCCCAAAGCCTCTTCTGCGGCATAAGTGGCCAGCGAACTCGTGAAATTATAACCACATACGATAAGGTCCTGCCATCCATCATTATCATAATCAAAAAACCAGGTAGCAAATGTTTTTGTTTTTTCACTTGCAAAACCTGCACTACTTGAAACATCTTTAAAATGGAGCTTGCCATTCTTTACGCCTTCATTTTGAAACAAAAATTTATCACCGTTGAGAGTAGAAATAAAAATATCAGCATCGCCGTCGTTATCATAATCACCGGACGTAACGCCTTTCACAAACTTCGAAACATTGATCCCTGCCTCCTTTGTATAATTTGCAAAAGTGCCGTCGTGATCATTAAGATATAACTCACAATATTGAGGATCACCATCATCCCAGCACTCATGTCCTATGAATAGGTCGAGCCAGCCATCGTTATTAAAATCCGCCCACGTTGCAGTTTGCGTAGGATGTATGCTGAGCAATCCGCTTTCTTTTGTAACGTCCGTAAATGTGCCGTCACCATTGTTTCTTAAAAGAGAAGGAGGTTCCTTGCCAAACTTGCTTTTCCACGCACCACGCAAAACAAATACATCTTTCAGCCCATCATTATTGTAGTCTGTTTGCATAATGTTTAAGCCACCTTTTATTTTGCTCAACTCCGAGCTATCCGACACATCCCTGAAAGTGCCGTCTGCATTGTTGATAAAATAATGCATGCTTTCCTGCAGTCCCCATCCGGATGTGATCAGATCGAGATAGCCATCATTGTTAAAATCATCAACCACCGATCCTCCGCCCATGTTGTTAATACTAAGTCCGGTGTTTGCCGCGATATCTATAAATGGTTTAACGCTTATTGAATCCTTTGCATCGAGGCCCTTCAAAAGAAATTGGGGAGGCACACTGTTGGGATATCCTCCTACTGTCATGTACGCGATATTCAGCAGCCACAAGGATTCCAGGTCAGCAGGATCGTTGCGCAAAATATTCTGATACAACTCTATTGCTTTGTAGGAGCCGGTTTTATTTACATGCACACCGCTGTTGGCAATCGGGAAAATACATGATGCGGCTGAATGATTGTGCAAACAATTTGTCCTTTCCCCCAACCGCAAATATGACAGCGCCAGAAGCTTCTGCATATCTATCGTCATAGAGCTATTGTAGACCTGCATTTTTTGGAGCAACGCTTCTAATGTTTCTACAGCAGACTGCTCATTGCCATTTTCGAGCAGTGCATTTGCTTTATAGTAAGTGTTTGTAAACAGGTCAATATTGGAAGTTGAAATGTTTATGATACTATCGTAATACTTAATTTTCGCAGTGGGACAAAACTGATTTGCCGGCGATTGCTCGGTCGCGTCAATAGACGCTAAAAGCTTCGCCATTCCTTCATTTCCGCGCTTTTCACGGCAAGCAATGAAGCAAGAAATGCAGATTATATTAAGCAGCAAACGCTTCATGGGAAGTTGTGAGTTATGAGTTGTAAGTTATGAGTTTTAAGTAACTCTATTATTCAGCTATTTCTTTTACCACTAAGTCACTAAGAACACTAAGTTTCACTAAGAGAGTCCCTTAGTGTGGCTTTGTGCCCTTAGTGGCTTAGTGGTGACCTTTGAGATCTTATTCAGTTAATCAGTTATTCTTATTCAGCAACCTATCAGCCGCCAGCACCAAAAATAAATAATCAGTTGTGCCGCCACCAAGTACATATTCGCCCTGCTGCCAGAGGAAAGGCCACGGAAGCAGCTCGGGAAAATCAGGACGGATCAATGCAGTACCGGAACTTATACCACCAGGAATGTACGACCAATCCGCACGATTGAATCCATATCCCGGTATCATTGAACTTGCGCCAACACCAGAAGCAAACGAAGCAGTATTAGATCCGGGATGACAGCCCAAAACAAAATTCAATGCACTCAACATATACGTATCAGGAAATACATCCGGAAATGCTGTGTGCAGGAAATATTGCTTATAACCGAAGTGCTGAATATCCCAGCCCGCGCCCCATATATTCGGCTTGTATGGCACCATGTATGGCGTTTCTTTCCCCTGCTCCTGTATCTTGCTGTACAAGGTTTTTACGGCATTTGTGATGCCAGTTGTATAAGCATTGTTATTTACAATACTCAGCGTGCGACCCACTACCCAACCTGAGTTATTGATATCGTCTGCAATTGCGGAAACGTTTGCAATCAGGAAATCCGCATACTTTTTATCTTTCGTTGTGATCAGTAATTCTGCCGCTAACGGAACACGTTGTGTGATTCGCTTTTCCTTTGTATCGTTCCATACTTGCTGCGCTATTTGCAGGCATTGATCAGCAAGCGTATCGTTATAGCCTTTCATTACTCTCGCCGCAGCAGCGAGCGAAGCGCCTACTTCTAAAGCCCTGCCGGGATTGTCTTCCGTGAAAACCCAGCGGTCATCCGGAGAGCCGGGCAGTCCTACACTGGGAACGGCTCCTGTTTGTTTAATGGTGTTAAAAAACACATTATCGCTCATATTGGCGGCATCACCGAGCAGGGTGTACTGACGCAAGGTCGGTTCGATAATGCCTCTGTAAAATCTTCCCATTGCCTTGTAACCGCCAATGATAGAAAGTAGTCCGTGCTCCACTTGCTGCAACACATCCGGCTTTCCATCCGGTTGATGAATCTCTACCACATGCGTTAGCTGGTCAATGGAAGTATTGTCATCTTTTACATCAAAAGCTTCATACGCAAGCGTGAGTCCATGTACGGTTTCAGCTTGTGATTCTACTCTCAGGTCAAAATCTCCTGCATCATGCCAGCCGCCACGATTCAGCATCGGCACGGTTTGCCCTGATGCAAACGTTGTCAAAGTTGAATGCCCTTGTATGTATCCGTCAAAGTGATTGGAATCGATTGGTGCCATCCGTGCATCATCCATGTGGCACCAGCCGTGCCATACGCGATACTTGTCATTCACACGCATGTGACACATTTGCGCTGGCAAAAAATATTCGAGTGTTGGTTGCCACACATCGTGCTTGTAAACATCTTTGTTGATTTGAAATGGTGACGTTTGACTATTGCCATACTTCACGATGTACATGCCTTGCTTTTGAATTTTGCTGAAATCAAATTGCAGGTAATGGTAGCGTAAAAAATTTCCCCAGTCTTTTGGAGCTCCTTGAAGTATAGTTTCAAAACCACCATCTTCTTTTATGCGCAGTAGGGATGCCGTTTGCTTTTTGCTATCGTTTGCATCCAGTTCGATGATCGCAATTTTTTGTTGTGCAGGATGATATCCTACCTGCGAAACCTGCACCACCGGCTCGTATTGCCAGCCTTCAATGGCATGGGGCATTACCAGCCATTCGATCGCATTTTTAGTGGCTCCATCTTTAACAAGCGAACGCACAACGAACCAGCCATTGTTGTGTTTACCTCGTCCATCAAGCAATTGCAAATTATCGCCATTCAATGACTGAATGATCATCCGTTGTTTGTCCGACTCAGGCGCAACGGTAAGTTTTTTCCCGCTTGCCATCGGCGTTATCTGTAGTTCATTTTGTGCATCGGTATACATTTGCCCGTTCGCCTGCCTTGGGAATATTCCAGACTGCTCATCCATGTAATATGATTTGCCAAACAATATTCCCGGATACAATTCAAAATTGAATCCAACCCTTCCGATCCATTCATGCGGCAATGGTTTGTCCAAATCCACAATAATCTTAAACCCTTTGCCAGATGGTGTTACACGTATTATGTAACTAAAATTCAAATCAGGGTAAATAATCGGATTGAATCCTTTTCTATTGATCATTGAATCGGGATATTCCATGCGCACACTGATCTCCTGCTTATCGCGATCAATTATTCGTTTGCCTACTTTGGGAATTGGCTGCCATTGTCCCGGTGTTGGTTCAAGACGCAGATCACCATTCGTAGCCACACGTTCACCGTTTTGTATAACACCTACTCCACCCTGGTGTCCTTCCGGATAAAAATCATGCGCAAGCATTACGTTCACACCCTGGTATTGCAAATATTCAAGTTTGTTAAGCAGCATACCGGTAGCGGTTTTCTGCTGCGCGTAAACATGAATGCCTGTTATAACAAGCAGTGCAAACAATACAACTTTAATTTTCTGTTGCATGAATCTGTTTTCGTTTTGCAAATTCTTATTTAGCAAAAAGCAGTCGCAAAAATTGCAACTGCTTTTTTGTTGAGAAGACCTCACCCCAACCCCTCTCCGGAGGAGAGGGGCAAGAACCCGCAGCTATAAAGAGGTTGAAAGGATGTAGCAACTTAAGTTTAGCAAAAGCAGCAACCTCCATTCCAGCGGCGACTTCCCCCTCTCCTCTGGAGAGGGGTCGGGGGTGAGGTTTAGTATCCAGGATTCTGATCACCAGTCACCTTAGGGTTGTTATCCAACTCCGCCTGAGGTATTGGCAATAATTCATCCCTATTTTTTTGGAAGTATGACAATGGTTCAGGAGCGATGCTTGGGTAATAACCTTTGATCCTCCAACGCATGATGTCGATGTTCCTTACTTCCTCATCAGCAAGCTCCACGCTTCTTTCATGCATGATGGCTTTTGTCACCTGATCTTTAGTACCAGTCGGATATTGTGCTGTAGGATAATGCGGCATCAACACATCCGCTCTGTCGCGTACCTGGTTAAGATAACCTACTGCGGCGGCCGAATTACCCAGTTCGTTTTCGCATTCTGCCAGCATCAGCAAAACATCGGCATAGCGAATAAGGCGCTGGTTATTTCCTCCCGGATAAAAGCCCATGGCACTTTTACTCATTTTGTACATCAACATGAATTTGCGCCAGCTTATCTTTTTAGCGGTGCCATGAAATGTAGATCCATTACCGTTTTGATCGCCATCTGTAAGTGTTTCCGCGCCATTGTTATATTTATCCCCGCTTTGATAAACGGTCCATGAAAAACGTGGATCAGTTTTCGTAGCCCCAAAACCACTGTTCTCAAACTCATTTATAAGTTTATCAGATGGAATGAGATTTCTCCATGCAACAGGGCAATATTCCTGGTTGCGTACAGTTGTAAGTTCTGTGTTACCGTTAAGTACATCACCTACAGATTGTCCGCCCCAGTTGAAGTTGGCCGTTTTCTTATCAACAAATATTACTTCAAGAATTGACTCACTGTTAAACTCATGTTCTTCTTCAAAATTGTCGAGCCATCTTGCGGTAAGTGAATAACCGTCTGCACCTGTTGTAGGTATCAATAACAGTGCGGCTTTTGCACTTGCATAGTCTCCTTTTTGCATATACACTCTTCCCAGCATTGCATTGGCAGCAGCGTTTGTAACACGACCTTTGTTCGCAGCGTCATAACCTGATTTGCCTGGCAAATTTCCTGCAGCATCTTTCAGATCCTGTATGATTTGAGCGTAAATTGAGTCAACAGAAGAACGTGGTTTTGAATCAGAAAATGATTGAACAGGCAAAGTGTACAAAGGCACTTTACCCCACATGCTTACAAGATCAAAGTATGCCCACCCACGCAGAAACTTTGCTTCACCCACTATGCGGTCGCGCAAGGCAGGATTGTCTGTTACACCAGGCCCCTTTAAAATAGCCGTATTAGCGCGGTGTATAGCAGTATACAATGCGTTCCATACCGAGTTCATAACCGGGTTGGAAGGTTGTGTACCACCGTTTAATATTTGTGCACGCGGTGCCTCCAATTGCGAACCACCCGTTGACACATCATCACTTCTCAGGTCATGCACGAAGAACCACTCACGACCAACAAGTGAACTACTTTTAATAACGGAATATGCAGCATTTACCGCTGTTTGAAGATCGGCAGCTGTTTTGAAAGACTGATCAAGACCAACACTGTTTGGATTGGTTTTGTCGAGATCCTTATTGCACGAAAACATGCTAACAGTGACAACGGCACCGGCAGCTAAGAGTAATCTATATATAGTTTTTGTTTTCATAAAAATGTTTTGAAATGGTTACTAATTAAAACCCACTTGTAATCCCACCTGGAATGATCTTGCAATAGGATATTGCCCGTAATCAATTCCGTTGGTAAGTGTTCCGTTCTTAGAACCTATTTCAGGATCCCATCCTTTATATTTTGTAACAGTAAAAAGATTTTGTGATGAAACATAAATTCTGAAACGGGAAACCGTTCCTCTTGTAAGTGAGTTCAATCTTGTAACCGGAACATTGTAGCCAATCATAACATTTTTCAATCTCAGGAATGAACCGTCTTCTATCCATCTGTCGGAAGGACGTGCATTCTGATTTGGATCACCACTAAATGCTCTTGGCATATCTGTGTTGGTATGGTTCGGAGTCCATGAATCAAGTACACGCGTACCAGAGCCGAACAATCTTACCATGCCTTCTTCAATAATACGTACACCGTTTACAATTTTGTTTCCCTGAACTCCCTGGAACAAAATGCTGAAGTCAAAATTCTTGTAGCTCGCATTACCATTAAAAGAGTAAGTGAACTTTGGCAGGAAGCTACCCAGGTAAGTCTTGTCATCACTGTTGATAACATTGTCTTTTGTATTGATGTTTTGGAACTTGATATCACCAGGAGCAGTCTTACCGGCCACTTGCGTAGGAGAACTGCTTACTTCAGCAGCTGTTTGGAATATGCCCGCTGTTTTCCATCCATAGAATTGTTGAATCGGCTGTCCTACAGTGGTGTAGGTCCATGGATCACCGCCACCAAAGTCAGCATCACCTCCTGCAGTAAGAGAGGCAGTAGGTGTATTCATGCTCAGTACTTTATTTCTGATAACAGTAACTAAACCAGAAACCTCCCATTTAAAGGCAGATTGATTATGGTGATAACCCAACTGTGCCTCAAAGCCATTGTTACGCATTGACGCAACGTTTGACAACACGCCGTTCACACCAAAGCCATATGTTGGTGGAGTTGGCAATTGATATATCAGGTTATCAGTTTGCCTTACAAAATAATCTGCAGTAAGCGTTATCTTGTTATTCAACAAACCGAGATCTATTCCAACATTGTATTGTTTTGTTTTTTCCCATTCAAGATCTTTATTACCCAATGTATTGGTAAATGAACTGTTTGGAGAAGTTCCATCACCAAATGGATAAATTGCCTGGTTGGTTTGTACAGCTGCAAACCATGGATAGTTGTTGTTAAGCAACAAACCATTCAAACCGGTTAAGCCATAACCAGCACGCAGTTTCAACTCGGAGATAAGTTTTGAGCTCTTCATGAATTGCTCTTGTGAAATGCGCCAGCCTACAGATGCTGAAGGGAAGTTGCCATACTTATGTCCCGGTGCCCAGATAGACAAACCATCACGACGTATTGCAGCGCTCACAAAATATTTGCCCGCATAGTCATAGTTTAAACGACCAAGAAGAGAAACAATTAAATTCTCCTGGTAAGTAGCATTTGCATTAATATTTGATGCACCGTTCAACGTTCTGATTTCGTTGGTTCCCTGGTTACCAGTCGCTGTTTCGTTCCAGTATTTTTGGCCCTGTCTTTCAAATACACCTGTTACATTGAGGTGATGCTGGTTCCAGGTTTTATCAAAAGTTAACTGTTCAGTAAACAGCAGTGTAGAGTATATCTGGCGCTGATTGTTAATAGTCGCAAGAGATGCAGACAACGTACCACCGTCATTATAGATTGGTGTATACTGTTGCGTATAAGCATTGGAATAATCCACACCAAAGGTTGATCTGAATTTCAACCACGAAGTAAAGTTTACATCAAGATAAGCCGTACCCAATACTTTCAACGTCTTAATCGTATTGGAACCGATCAGTGCAAGCTCTACAGGGTTGGTGGGGTCAGCTCCATCGAAACTATTCAATGGTCCCCTGAAACCACCCAGTGTTGTTGGATCATACACCGGCAGATAAGGCTGCATTCTCACAACGTTCATGAGTCTTGTTCTGTTACCCGACGTAGCAGTGGCATTATTATCAAAGCGCTGGTTACCAAAAGCCATGTACAGGTTTTCTCCGAAGGTGAAAACTTTACTGATGGTATGTTCTGAGTTGATCCTGAAATTTCCTCTTTCATAACCAAGTCCCTGCGCAATACCATCTTGTTTTAAGTAACCACCAGAAGAATAAAAACGGGAAGCAGAATTACCACCACTCACAGAAACATTTGTCTGCGTCATCAAAGCATTATTTACAAAATACTCATCCTGCCAGTCTGTGTTTGTCTGTGCGTACGTTTGGTTAGCTCCCGCATATATTGGTTTATTAAAGTTGGAATCAAGGAACCTCGGAGGCATTGCAATACCCGCAGAACCATTGATCATACGCTCGTATGTCTTGTATTGATTTGTGTTCAGCAGGTCAAGTTTTTTTCCTGGACTCTGCATGCCTATGTAAGTATCCAGGTTCACATGCAGTTTACTATCGCGTGCTCCTTTTTTGGTAGTGATGATGATGACACCGTTTGTAGCCCGTGAACCATAAATTGCAGCAGCACTGGCATCTTTTAAAACTTCCACAGACTCAATATCCCTGCTGTCAAAACTGGAAATGTTGCCCGTTGGAAATCCATCAATTACATACAAAGGATCTGAAGCAAAGCTGATGGAACTAATACCTCTTATCGCAACGATAGGTTGTGTTCCGGGAGCACCGTTATTAACGACAGAAAGGCCCGCAACGCGACCCTGCAATGCCTGGTCAACGCTAACGACCGGCAGCTCGTTAATTGTTTTACTATTGACCGAGGCAATGGCTCCGGTAATAGAAGCCTTACGTTGTGTACCGTAACCAACTACCACAACCTGGTTCAATGATTCATTGGAAGGCGCCAGCGAAATGTTCACTGTTTCACCAGCACCAACAGGTGCCTGCTTGGTTTCATAACCAACGAAGGAAATATTAAGTACGCCATTTGTGGGTGCCTGGATAATATAGTATCCATCACTGTTTGTAACGGTACCTTTTGTGGAACCTTTTACGGTTACTGAAGCGCCGCTGATGGGAGCATTTTTTTCATCCGTAACCCGTCCCCGAACGGTTTTGGAATTTTGTGCAATTGATGAAAAATGGATGCTCAAAACAAGAAAAAAGAGCATTAGAAATGATAGATAACCGGGTAGTTTATTTCGCTTTAGGCGGTAGCAATCGATTGCATTCTTTTTGTCTAAAAGTTGCATAAAATGGTGTTTTAGCAGTTAATTTAAACGCCGTTTAGTAAATGTTGTTTTTGTTTTGTAACAGCATAATCAACCATGTTCCATTTTTAACTTGTGTTCATTTTGGTGGTGTTTATTGTTTTGGTTTACAAATAGTACTATGCATCTCCGCGTGATAAAAGGTGTGCATCACACGTAAATGATGTAAAGAAAAATGAGCTGAACATATAACAGGAAAAACGGTAAAAAGTTGAGAGGGAAATAAAATAGAAATATAGTTAGATGCTTGCTGTAAAACAGTTTCAAGCATACGAATGCATAATGAAGATGCAGTTATTCTCATGGCGTTGAAGTTGGCAATCGTTGGCAAAGCTTTCAAAAATTTCTTTTATCATTAAATAAAAAAATACACTCCAATCCCACCTATCGAAGCCTTAAATACTTAAAAATGGTTGTGAGAAAAACCTCACAAATGAATGTACCTTATGTTATGAAAAAAGTTATATAGGAGTACGCAAGCTAATCACATTATAATATTACACATCTATTTTTAATTTTGCAAACGATTGCAAGAAATAGCTAAAAAAGTATTGCTTTTTGTATATATATTGCATATAAACTTCATATATGTCTGGAAAGAAGGACATTACGATTGTAGACATTGCCCGGGAACTAAACATCTCTATTTCTACCGTAAGCCGCGGCCTTAAGGATCACCCCGATATCAACAAGGATACGAGGCAAAAAATATGGAACAAAGCTGAGCAACTTGGCTATACAGCCAACATTTTTGCAAGCAATTTCAGGAAGAAAAAAACCAACACGTTGGGGGTAATTATCCACCGATTGCATGGATATTTTATTTCTTCTTTATTAGATGGAATGGAAAAAGTAGCCAACGAAGCCGGCTATAATCTTATCATCAGCCAGTCAAGAGAATCTTATCATAAAGAAATGGCGAATGCCAAAACGATGCTGGCAAACAGAGTGGATGGATTGCTCATTTCGCTTGCTTACGATACCGAAAGCCTTGCACACATAGAGCCATTTATAAACAAGGGCATCCCTGTAATATTTTTTGACCGTGTGTTTGAAAACAGCCAGGGCGTAAGCGTTATTATTGACAATTACAAGAACGCTTACGACATCACCAAACATTTGATTACAGAAGGTTGCTCTAAGATCATGCATATAACAGCATGCCTCAAACGAAATGTGTATGCCGAAAGATACCGGGGTTACAGACGGGCATTGGAAGACTATAATATTCCGTTTTCTGACGACATGCTGATACTTAATGATATGAACCCTCAGGATGGCATTGCTGCAGCAGAAAAGATACTGCAAATGGAAAACAGGCCTGACGGTTTGTTTATTGCCGAAGATGAAAATGCTGCGTACTGCATGCATCATTTGAAACAAAATGGTGTCCGCATTCCTGAGGACATTGCTATTGCAGGGTTTAACAATGATCCTATTTCAAGAACAGTGGACCCCAATTTAACAACAGTAAACTATCCCGCCTATGACATAGGAGCCGTTGCAGCAACAAGTCTTATCAGCCAGTTAAACGGAGCATCGTCCGTTGTGCAGGTTATGAATAAGATTGTGCTGAAATCAGAAGTTATTATTAGAGAATCATCGAGACGAAAGAAGTAGAGAGTTTGATTAAATCTTTTTACTTTTTACTTTTTAACTCTTAACTCACTACCTTACCAAAACGATTATGCGCCAAAACCAACTAACTTATTTGCTTTCATTATTTTCCGTTTTACTCATCTGCAGTTGTACATCAAAAACTGCGGCCCCTACACTCTTTACCAAATTGTCTTCGGAAAAATCAGGCATCCATTTTAATAATACCATTTCAGAAAATGATTCGCTGAACCGTGTCATTAGTGAGTTTGCGTACATGGGCGGCGGCGTGGGCATTGGTGATTTTAATAATGACGGATTGAAAGACATTTTCTTCTCCGGCAACCAGGTTCCAAGCCGTTTGTACATTAACAAAGGCAATAACCAATTTGAAGACATCACCGAAAAAGCAGGCATCTCAACCAACACCTGGTGTACCGGCGTTAGTGTTGCTGATATTAATAACGACGGCTTCGATGATATTTTCGTATGTGTGTATGGAAAAGGTCAACATCAAAGAAACAGCTGTTACTTGTTTATCAATCAGCATAACTTAACGTTTAAGGAACAAGCTGCCGAATATGGCCTTGCCGATAGTTCATATGCATCTCAGGTTGCATTTTTCGATTATGATAAAGACGGTGACCTCGACATGTATTTACTTAACTATCGCCTCAATGGTCCTAATGCCAATAATATTTACCCGAAAGATTTGACGGGGCACTCTCCTGCCAACGACAGATTGTATCGAAACGATGGAGATAAATCCGGCATCGGACATCCTGTATTTACAAATGTTTCCGTGCAGGCAGGCGTTGTCGAAGACGGCTATGGATTGGGCGTTTCCGTTTGTGATTACAACAATGATGGATGGCCCGACATCTACGTTTCAAACGATTTCGTATCGAACGATGTTTTATGGATCAATAACAAGAACGGCACTTTTACCAATCATCTTGCACAATGCACCAAACACCAAAGCTATTCAAGCATGGGCTCCGATGCGGCTGACATCAACAACGACGGCCTCGCTGATGTTGCTACACTGGACATGATGCCGGAAGATAACAAGAGAAGAAAGCAGCAATATTCGTTCATGAATTACGAACGTTATGAGTCCGAAAGATCACTGGGCTATACTCCTGAATTCATGCGCAATATGCTGCAACTGAACAACGGCAACAGAATGGATGGAGATACTGCCCTGCCCTTCTTTAGCGAGATTGGACAACTGGCAGGCATTTCTGAAACCGACTGGAGCTGGAGTGTGTTGATGGCAGACTTTAACAATGACGGATGGAAAGATGTGCACATAACAAACGGCATCGGCAGGGATTTTATCAACGCAGACTTTGTACAGTTCAGCACTTCTGATGCGGCAAATATGCATGACGAAGACGAGCGAAGAAAAGTGATCAATAAAAAACTCGCGGCACTTAAGCATATTATGTTGCCTGACTATTTGTATCTCAACAATGGCAATTGCACTTTTACAGATTACTCGCAGCAGGGCGGCATTAATGAACTATCACTGGCCAGTGGCGCGGCTTACGCGGATCTGGACAACGATGGCGACCTTGACATTATTACCAACAATATCAACGAAGAACCTTTCATCTTCATCAATAATACCATTCAAAAAGACAGCAGCATTACAAAACACTATCTCTCTGTTTCACTAAAAGGAGATAGTTTAAATCGTCATGGACTTGGCGCAAAAGTAAAGATCTACACTGCTTCCGGCGAACAAGTGCAGGAGGAACAACCGGTGAGAGGTTACTTATCAAACGTTGATGTTGATCTGCTGTTTGGCTTAGGCAAAGACACCAATGTAGATTCTTTACTTGTTATTTGGCCGAATGACAAATACGAAGTAATTAAAAATATCAAAGCAGATCACAAGGTTGTTTTGCAGCAATCAAATGCCAGCGCAGCTTACAATTACAACACTGCTCCTGCCAATAATCTTTTTAAAGACGTTACAATACAGGATAACATTGCATTTCAACACAAAGATGTTTCTATCTATGACTTCGCTACGCAAAGGTTACTACCACAAAAATATTCTCAGCTTGGGCCATTCATAAGCACAGGAGACGTAAACAACGATGGAGCAACAGACTTCTTTATTGGCAATGGTTTCAACGCGTATGGCGATGTTTGCCTGCAACAAAAAAATGGAACATTCGTCTCAACCCCTTTGGGAACAGGCGTTAAGATGGAAGAAGACGAGGCCTCCGTATTGTTTGATGCCGATGGAGATGGAGATCTTGATCTTCTCGTTACCAACGGTGACACTCGATATGATGACACTTCTGCCTACTACAAGCCCCGTTTATACATTAACAATGGCAAAGGAAATTTCACCCTGAAAGCTGATGCCATACCTGATAATATTAGAACCATTGCAGGATGTGCAACCAGCGGAGATTTTGATGGCGATGGCAATATCGATGTGTTTATCGGAGGTCGCGTAAGTAAGCGTTACCCAGCGGCACCAAGAAGCTATTTGCTTAAAAACAACAAAGGAACCTTTACTGATGTGACAGAAAAAATTTGCCCAGCCCTGAAAAATATCGGCATGGTAACAGCCGCTGCATGGCTAAATTTTGACAACAATAAATTGCCGGACCTAGTAGTAACAGGTGAATGGATGTCGGTGAAATTCTTTAAAAACACTGGCTCTTCATTTACAGACATAACAAACAAGACAGGCTTGACTGAAATGGATGGCATGTGGCGAAGCCTTGCTGTTGCTGACATTGACGGGGATGGTGACAAGGATATAGTTGTGGGCAACTACGGACTTAACAACAAATACCACGTTACCGCGCAATACCCAATGAAGGTATTTGCCAAAGATATCGACGGCAACGGAAGCATGGATCCAATTTTATTCTACAGTATTAAAGATGTAGATGGAAAAAGAAAATTATTTCCGGCCATCAACAGGGATCAATTTGCAGAGCAAGTGCCTTCGATTAAAAAACAATTCCTGTATCACGAAAATTATTCAACCGCCACATTTGACGATATTTTTAAAGGCAATAAAAAAGATAATCTGCTACAACTCACCTGCAATGAAATGGCAAGCTGCTGGCTTGAAAACAATGGTAATGGTACATTCACCAAACATGTATTGCCAATGGAAGCACAGTTTGCACCGGTGAATGCTATTATCTGCACTGACTTTGATAATGACGGCATCACGGACATTCTAATGGCCGGTAATGAATACCAGACAGAAGTGATGACAGGCATGTACGACGCATCTTATGGACTATTCCTGAAAGGCAGTAAAGACAAGGCTTTCAAGCCAATACCTCCAGTAAAAAGCGGCTTTATTGTTGACGGTGATGTTAAAAGCATGGCACTTATCAACAATAGCAAAAATGAAAAAACGGTATTAGTGGGAATAAATAATGAAAGGATGAAAGCTTTTAAAGTGATGAGTTTTGAGTAGTGAGTTTTGAGTTGGTTGCTGATTTCCAAACATGGTTACTTCATCGCAATCCTAACTCGATAACGACTTAAAGCTCATAACTCATTACTCATAACTCAAAACTCAAAACACTACTCAATGAAACAAATTCTGATTGCTTGCGCTCTACTCGTTCTACTCTCCTGCAACTCTAAAAAAGATTACAGGAAAATATTCGATGATCCGAAACTCTATTCAAACACTGTGTATGAACTAAACGGAGTTGTTATGGGAAATAATTTTTCTCCTGTGGTTGCCTCACGCAATTATACATATGCGGCGATTGCCGGTTACGAAATTATTGCTGCGGGTTATCCTGATGAGTACTACTCATTGGCAGGACAACTACGAGGATTGAAGGAAGTGCCCAAACCGGCACAAGGAAAGCAAATAGATTTTGAATACGCCGCACTAATGGCTTACTGCAAGGTTGGCGAAGCTGTCACATTTCCCGAAGGCAGTTTAAAAGAATATGTTGACAGCTTGAAAACGTTGGCAACTAATCATGGTATGCCGCAGGACCTTCAAAAAAACTCGGATGAGTATGCACAACAGGTAGCAGGCGCCATCATTGCATGGAGCAAGAAAGATAATTATGCAGAAACAAGAAGCGCTGCAAAATTCACAGTTACAGAACTTGAAGGCAGCTGGCAACCTACGCCGCCAATGTACGCAGCAGCGGTAGAACCGCACTGGGGCGAAATAAGACCAATGGTGATGGACAGTGCATCGCAGTTCCGCAGCCCTGCGCCGCCGAAGTTTGATATACAGGACAAAAACAGCGAGTACTACAAAAATGTAATGCTGATAAAACATGCGGGAGACAGTCTTACGCCTGAGCAAATTCACATAGCAGAGTTTTGGGACGACAATCCGTTTAAACTAAACATATCCGGACACGCATCTTTCAACACAAAAAAATTCTCTCCTACCGGCCACTGGATGAGCATTGTGGGCATAGCGGCGGAAAAATCAAAATCTGATTTAAAAACTACCGTGTATGCATATGCGAAAACGTCGATAGCATTTTTTGATGCATTTATTCAATGCTGGGATTCAAAATATCTATACAAAACCGCAAGGCCTGAAACTGTGATCAACAAATATTTTGATCCCAACTGGCACCCTTATTTGCAAACGCCTGCATTCCCTGAATATACATGCGGACACTCCACCATTTCCTCTGCAGCGGCAGAAGCGCTCACAAACGTTTTCGGTGACAACTTCGCTTATACCGATACCAGTGAACTTGAGTTTGGCGTAAAGAGCCGTTCTTTCAAATCATTCAGGGATGCGGCCTGGGAAAACAACAGCGCTAGATTTTATGGTGGCATACACTTCCATTCATCCTGTCTTGTTGCAAATGAGTACGGAAAAAAAGTGGGCGACTACGTAATGGATCATTTGAAAATGAAAAAATAATTTTCTTCATTAATAAACCTTCAAACAATGGCACACATTCAACTAAAAAACGAAAACCTTCCCGGTATCATTGGCTTACTTGATTACAGTCCTGAAACAGCAAAACCATTGCTGGATCTTGCGAACGTTTTATTGGCAGATGATAACAACTCGCTTTCGAAAGGCGAAAGAGAAATTATCGCTGCATCCGTCTCCCATAAAAACAATTGCCACTTTTGCCATTCATCACATGCCGCCGCTGCCGCTGCGCATTTCAATGAAGGCGCGGACTTCCTGGATGAGATTAAAGCGGGATTGCCAACGTTTGAAGTATCTGACAAACTACGGGCATTGCTGCACATCGCTCACCTTGTTCAGCAAACAGGTAAAAATGTTACGGCAGCAGCCATAGAAGCAGCAAGAGAGAAAGGCGCTACTGATAAAGAAATTCATGATACTGTTTTAATTGCCGCAGCTTTTTGTATGTACAACCGTTACGTTGATGGCCTTGCGACATGGGCACCTAAAGAAAATGAAGCGTTCATGGAAATGGGCAAAAGATTGGCTGAGCAGGGATATGTGATTGAGGAGCCGGCCTGATGAGAATAACTGAATGACTGAAAAGCAGAGATTCGCATCGTCATTGCGAGCCTCTGCGGAGATCGATTGTTCGAATAATAAAAACAAAATAAAATAATCGGCGAGCGAGGTGAAGCAATCCCTAAAAGTAGATTGCTTCGCCCT
Organism: Pinibacter aurantiacus; assembly: GCF_019130065.1. GTDB lineage: Bacteria > Bacteroidota > Bacteroidia > Chitinophagales > Chitinophagaceae > Pinibacter > Pinibacter aurantiacus. The sequence continues at coordinate 261,576 of NZ_JAHSPG010000001.1, forward strand.
GTCTCTCTGGTGTTAAGAGGTTGCGACATTTCAACCTTTATGCTCCGCAAGGGCTCGCAATGACGATGTGAGATGTTATGTAATAACGATTCCCTTCAGCGTGCAGCAGGAGACGCGGCGATGCCGGCGTCTCTACGGGGTGGCTGATTTTCTAATTCCTAATTAATTCCAAACGCTTTCAAGATCTTCCCAAACATCGCTGTATTCTCATACACCCCTCTGAACAATTGTGATTGAGGGCCATAGGCAAATACAGGCACGGGAATAGCAGTGTGGTGGCCGGTTGCAAACTGCCCGCTGATATTTCCTTTGCTGTAATCGCCATCGAGCAATGACAAACCACCGGTTTCATGATCTGCGGTAACAATCACCAGCGTCTCTCCGTTGGAGTCTGCAAATTGCAGCGCTCTTCCTACCACCTCATCAAAATCTATCACCTCCGTTGCCACGTAAGGAAGATTATTGGCATGGCCACCATGATCAATTTGCGCACCCTCTGTCATGATGAAAAAACCATCTTTGTTTGCAGAAAGAAGTTGCAATGTTCTTTTGAAAGCCTCTGGCAGCCAATTGTTGCGGCCATTCAAAATAGATAGTGATGCTTTTTGATCGAGCACCACCCACTTTGATTTTTCGCCATTTCGAATGCTGTCCATTGACGATGTAATATTAAACTGATGATCGTTCAGATCTTTGCGAATGGATGCATTAAAACTTTTGTTGCCTGCACCCATTATCAACTGCACAGGAGATTGTGCAAGGTCCCCAAAGATGGCAGCAGAGCTGTCCCTGTCACTTCTGTGTGCATAAAAGTCAGCAGGTGTTGCGTCGGTAATATCTCCCGAAGTAACAATACCGGTTTTGATATTTTTCTTCGCCAGGTACATTGGAATCAATGGTAGCGCGGCACCTGTATGATCGACTCCAACATATCGATTCTTTGTTTTTTCTCCTGAAGAAATAGAAGTGGCGCCGGGCGCAGAATCGGTGACGAAGTTGTCGTACGAACTTGTTTTGGACAAGCCAATGCTTTGCATTTTAAAAATGTTCAGCGCTGCCTTGTTTGCTGTATAGCCGGCATACAATTGCGCAAGGCCCGTTCCATCACCAATCAAAAGGATTACATTTTTCACAGGTTTGTCGAGACCATCATTTTTATATGTCGGCTGATACTGATGGTTGCTGACTTGTGATGTATAAGTGGTGGAAGACAATTTATTTAGAAACGACGAAAGATCATTGATACGATCTGTGTTAATGTAATCTACCTGCAGGTCCATAAACTGATACCATGCATTAAGCGAATCCGGTGCATCCCAAAAGCGGATGGGCCTTTGCAGATCGTGTGCATATTTGATCGCATCTTTCATCTTCTGCATTTCGCCGCCGGGAATGCTGCTTTTGCTTCCTTTCCACATTGTATAGTTACGAAGATCATCGCTGAACAATGCAACTTTTTTAAGTGCTGCATCGCTGTATTTTTTGCTTAGTTCTCCATCAAACAAAATAAACTCTGGGTAGCTGCTAAATGCTTCTTGATTGGGTCTGTTGCCAGAAATAACCCATTTCAGATTTTTGTTGCTGATGAGTTCCGGATATTGTTGCAGCACACTTACAAGCTTTGCAAGTGTAGGAACAGCCTCTGTTTTAATGTCGATCAGCATTTGCAAATTCTTAGAATGATCGGCATATACGTGCTGATCATTTTTGCGAATGCAAGAAAGCAAAGGTTTCAGATAAAGATCTTCGAGTGTTCTGTTCAGCTTCACTCCTTCCTGATCGTGCGCAACGATAAGCTGGCCGTCCTTCAAAAAAATATCTGCTTCGATAGAGCCGAAACCCGCGTTATAAGCCGCCCAGAAAGGAACAGCATTCATATAGTCATTGTGAGAATGTGCGTTGCCTGTGCCATAATTAACAGGCTGCGCAAATGATTTCTCAAAACCGAATAAAGCGATAAATAAAACTATTTTTTTCATGTTGTTTTTTTGAGGCACACAAATGATACAACTTTTTTTCACGCAATGGCGCAAAGGAAAAAGTTTTAGTGCCGACCAGCAAAATTTATTTCACGCAGCGAACGCAGCGAAAAAACGACGCAAAGGGTTGCCGATAGTTACAGCCGCTAAGTACATCACAAAATTACTTCGCGGCGAGCTTATTAAGAGGCTGAAATATCAAATCCAAATCTCCCTTTGCGTCCTTTGTTTTCCCTTTGCACCTTTGCGTGAAATCCTCTGCGTCGCTGCTTCGCCGCGTTCGCTGCGTGAAACAACTACCAGCCTGGTGTTTGTTTGTAAAAGCCGTTGCTTTTTGCAATTTCATCGGGATTTATCGGCCATGCCATGTGCTTCGCAGGATCGAAATGTCTTGCCGGCCAAACTTGTTGAATGGTATATGCTGAGGTTGGATCAGTTTTGTTTGCGTGAATTCTTCCATGCAAAGGCGCATTGATCGTTGCAACATCCCCCCATCTTTTTAAATCTTCCACTCTGTCCGTCCACTCGCAAGCTAGTTCACAGCGGCGCTCGTGCTTCAAATCTGCCATTGTCGGTGCCGCAATTGGTGTAAGCCCTACCCTCGCTCTTACTTCATTTAAAGGAGCGGCTGCGTCTGTGTTCTTACCTTGCTGAATCAACGCTTCCGCTTTGAATAACAAAATCTCTGCATAGCGCATTAAGGGCAAATTGAGCATAGTGGTTGGATAGTCGCCATTTTGGTTGATCTTCGGATTGGTTCCCGCAACGCCGTCAGAACCATATGTATAAGGCTCCATGTATTTGTTGATCTGGAAACCGGAAAGGCTGTTCGTAGAAAAATATTTTCTTTGCTGACCAAAGAATGTAAAATCATCACCAAATTTTAAAATGGTTACTTCGCGTCTTGGGTCGTTGTTTTCATATTCATCATACAATTCTTCTGTTGGTTGAAAATAGCCCCAGCCATTGTAAACACCCCAACCTTTATTTTCCAACACAACACCCATAAACTCCGAACCGCCTTGTGTGCCTGATGTTACGGACCAGATGTATTCTGAACTCCAGTTGTTATCAATGGTAAACACTGCTTTATAATTATCCTTCGGAGTTGCTTTTCCATTGATCAAAGCCCTGTTACACTGTGTTTTTATTTGGTCACAAACAGATGGGATCAATGCCCATTTGCTGTTATCGTACTGTGCCCAGTAAGCATACGTTTTTACAAGGTAACCTAAGGCAGCAGCCTTGTGCGCACGCCCCTGATCCGCAGAACCATATGTTTCAAACAAAGGCAACAGCTCAGCTGCTTTCTGCATATCGCTTGCAATGGCTGCATAGTTGTCTGTAACCGACGCCAATTGCGGTGGCATGCGGGTACCGTACTCTTTGTTTTCCACTCCATCGTAAGGAACACCCTGGTTTTTGTGGCCCCATAAATAAGCGATCCAGAAGTGAACGAAACCTCTCATAAAGTACGCTTCACCTAAAGAACGTTTTCTGAAGTCTTCAGAAATATTGGTTGCAGTTTGCACACCCGCAATTGCAGCATTGGCGTTTGCAAGCGCTGTGTACAAATCATTCCAGCCGGTTGTCATATAGCCTTCCCTTCCGGAGCAGGTAAAGTTCTTAATGTTTTCACCATCCGCTTTTGAACGGCCAACTATTAAATCATCGCTTGCGTTTTGCATCCAAAAGAGATCACGTCCCCACGTTGATTCAAAACGCATGGAGATGTACAATGCAGCAATACCCCTTGTTACATTAGATTCTCCGTCCCACAAATATGCTGAAGACGGCGAACCGTTTGGTTTTGTATCTACCCAATTTTTAGAGCAGGAGCTACTCATTACAGCCACCAGCAATAGCAAGTAAATATATTTCGAGCGTTTCATAATTAAAGTCTTTTAATTGATTATAAACTAAGTTTTACACCGGCTGCATATACTCTTGAAACAGGAAACTGCCCGCCGTCAAGACCAATGCCGCCAACTTCAGGATCCATGCCACTATACTTTGTAATGGTGATCAGGTTGTCGCCGCTGAGATACACACGCAGAGAACCTGTTTTGAGGAAGTGAGGGAAAGTATAACCGATCACAAGGCTTTTCAGGCGCAGGTAATCACCATTTTCAAGATACCAGTCAGAAGGTGTCTGGAAATTTTTGTTAGCATCACTTGCTGAAATGATAGGAATGTTCGAGCCTGTGTTGGTTGGAGACCATGCATCCAGAATTTTATCCCATCTGTTATACCCCTGCTCAGACGCATTCAGTGTAGATTCCTTGAAAGCATGGAATAGTTTCACACCACTAACACCCTGCCAGAACATGCTTATATCAAAGCCTTTGTAGTTTGCATTAAGTGTAAATCCATAAGTAACTTTAGGGAAAGCGTTGCCCATGTATACACGGTCGTTGTCATCAATTTTGCCATCACCATTTTGATCAACAAATTTCAAGTCACCGGCTTTTGCATTAGGCTGGACTTTAGTTCCGTTAGGTCCTACATAGTCCGCTACTTCTTTATCGCTTTGGAAAATGCCTGCTGTCTTGATCAACCAGTAAGAGTAATAAGGCTGACCAACAGTGGAACGATACGGAGCAATTGTACCTCTCCATGCATCTCCGTGTTGCCAGAATGATTCAGGATTATCATCGATGTACTCTACTCTGTTTTTAAGCGTCGCAACGTTACCGCTGACCTCGTAACCAACTTTACCAATCTTGTTTCTCCACGTTGCAGCGAACTCAACACCAGTGTTTCTGATTTTGCCCTGGTTGATATAAGGAGCACTCAAACCCATTGTATTTGGCCAGTTGGTATGTTTTTGATCAATGAGATCGAAAGTGAGTTTATCAAAATAATCGAAGGTGAAAGAAAGTTTGTCTTTCAGCACACTCAGGTCAAGACCCAAATCTTTTTGTTCTGAAGTTTCCCATGACAAAGAAGGATTGGTAGCGTTTGCAACGTACAATGCGCTTGACTGCGGCGCTGCATTGCCGATCTGATAAGTAACATCTGGTTTCAAAGTCTGGTACCCATAATAATAACCAATAGAGCGGATGTTACCGATACGTCCCCAGCTGGCCCTTACTTTCAGCAGATCGATTGCGGCAACATGAAAGAATGGTTCTGAGCTCAATTTCCATGCGGCAGTTACACCGGGAAAGCCTTTGCCGCGATAGCCTGGGGCAAGTCTTCCAGCAATATCATAACGATAACTACCGGTTACAAAATAGCGGTCTGCCCAGCTATAAGAAACTCTACCAACATAAGAAACGTTTTTGTCTTTTTCATCCCAGTCACTTGGACGCAGATCTGTAAAGTTGCCTGCGTTTACAAAAAACTGTGCCCATGTCGCTTCATTGTCAAATGTTTTGGCAGCAGCGCTGAAACCTTTGTGGTTGAACTCTTGCGCAGTAGTTGAAACCATTGCGCCGATGTTGTGTCTGCCGAAAGTGCGGGCGTAGTTCAACGTATTTTCCCATATCCAGTTATAACTTTTATCTGTTGAATAAGTTAACGTGTTCTGATCGTTTGGCTTACCCGGCTCTGTACGTTTAGGTTCGAAGTTTTTGTACAGAGAGTTTCCCTGGCGATAAGAAAAACGTGTAAGAAATGAAAGTCCCTTTACGATATCCATCACTTTCAACTCTGAAATTGATTGAATGTCCGTTGACTTATTGTAAGGTTGATTGCGCAGCAATGTAGCAACGGGATTCACTACGTCACCATGAATACCCAAATAGTCAGAGTTGCGCGGACCTACACCACCAAATGAACCGTCATCATAGTAAACAGTGGCGGAACGCGGCATGTAGATCGCAGAAAGAATGGTGCCTGTATAGCCACTCGATGTTTCTGTTCCCCTATTATCATTGTTATTTAAAAAAATATCCTGCTTGAATTTCACTTTAGAACTGAAAGCGTACGATGCATTGAATCGCGCAGAAATATTCTTGTTGTACGTGTTCAGCAATGTTCCCTGGTTCTCTTCATATCTTCCCTGGAACAATGTAGAAAATTTATCTGACCCTGCGTTTACAGTAACCGTGTGCCTTTGCACCATTGCGGTTCTAAAAATTTCATCCACCCAATCGGTGCGTGTTACCTGCGCATAAGGATTTTTGTTTGCATCCCAACCATCTAATGGTAGCATACCTGCATTTTTAAAAGCCAAATTCGCGACTTCCGCTTCCTTATCCGCCGCTAATGACTGTGGCAATTTCCATGCTTGCTTTGCACCCGCAAAGCCTTGATACTCTACAGTTGGCCTGCCTTGCTTTGCCTGGCGTGTGGTAATGAGGATAACACCTGAAGAACCCGAGAACGCACCGTAAATAGCTGCAGAAGCCGCATCTTTCAAAATGGTCATTGACACAACGTCTGCAGGATTGTAAGGCGCATCGGGAACTCCATCCACAACATACAACGGGCTTTCAGAACCACGGGAACCTATGCCGCGTATCACTACCTGTGGAGTGCTGTTTGGATGGCCTCCATTGTTTATAACTGTTACACCAGCTACTTTACCTTGTATCATATTGGCGACGTCAAATACGGGTCTTTCCTGTATTTGCTGCATGTCAGGCACTTCTGATACTGCTGCAGAAAGATCTTTCTTTCTCATAGATCCATATCCAATCACAATTATCTTTTCCAATTCCGATGACTTGTTGCTCATGGTTACACTTAACGAAATGCGACCATTTTCTTTCATCTCATACCCCGTTAATGTGTCGTTGTTGTATCCCACATAACTAATCACAAATTCATAACCATTGCCAGCAGGCACTTTGCTGAAGTTGAACAAGCCTTTGCCATTGGTCATAGTGGTTTGCTTGTAACCCGTGCCGCTGTTTTGCAGATAAACGGCAGCACCTTCCAGTGCATCGCCTTTGTCATTTCTAATAATGCCTGTTGCAGTGTTGCCACCGGTTTGCGCCCATGTTTGCGATAACGCGGCACAAAAAAGTAACATACAGAAGAGCATCTGCTTCATAAGCTGTTTAATTTAATTTTTAAGTTTAGACAAAAGAATATCCCTCGCACACTTTTGTCATGTTGCGTTGTTATTGAATAAATGTTGTTTGCTGTTATTTTACCTGTATGGAAAAATGATGATCATTGGTTTTGGTCAATGTCAGATCATTCAACATGCATAGGGTTTCAAGGAACGATTCAACGGTTGCGCCTGAGGGATCGTACGTACCGGTGAAATCCATGTTCCTAATTACATCGTCGTTATAGTCAATGATCAGTTTATATTCCTTTTGCAGTTGTGTTAGAATTTCAGCAATGGATTGTTTATTGAAATTCAGTACCGGCTTTACTTTCGGTGCAACAGGCGTTATTTTTGCCTTTGGCGCTTCTGAAACAATGGCTACAAGGTTCTCTTTGTTCAATTGATACAATTGACCCGGCGCCAAATAAACCTCTTTAAAATCACCCGCGATATCTTTCTCCTTTCTGATCACAATTTTCCCTGAATACAAATGAACGATGGCTTTTGCAGGGTTTCTGTCGTTCACATCAAACACTGTCCCCAATGCAGTAACGGCCACGGTATGAGAGTGTACAGTAAAGGGTCTCGTTTTATCTTTTGCTACGGTAAACACCGCTTCACCCTTCAGGAAAATATCTCTTTTGTTATTCGCGAAATGCTCGTCAAAGGATATACTGCTGTTTGCGCCCAACTTCACCACACTGCCATCAGGCAAAGCATGTGATGAAGCCCTGGATGTATTGTTGGCTATCGTTTTCAGCATATTTTTCTTTGCACTAAAAACTTCAATCTTTAATCCATCATCCTTTGCTATTTCGTTTTTTTCAACCGGCATTGCCAGTTTGTACAAACTAAAAATACCGGCGATAATGATAACAGATGCAGCAGCTATCCAAACAGGATTCATTTTTCTTACAGGTGTTGTTCTTGTGCTGCCCTCAATCTGTTGCAACATTTTTTCTGAAGGAACCGCCATCTTTGCATCCGGCTGAAATGTCTCCCAGCTCTTTTCAGTGAGATATTGGACAAATGTGTCAGGATCGTTCTTGAAATGTGCTACTACAACTTCCATTTCCTCCTCTGTACAATCTCCCGATAAAAACTTTTCAATTAAACGATTTGACATTTGCATACATAGTATTCGCGTGAGAAAGAATTGTCCCCTACTACTTTTAACGACATCACAATTAGTTAACATTGAGGCGCTGCTAATTTGAAGATGTGGAAATTTGAAAATTGTTTGTGAGCGGGTTGAGAATTATTACCATGCAGCGGTTCTGTTTAACAGCTTTTTTCTACCGCAAAGAGCGCAGAGGAATTACTTTCTAATTTATGGTGTAACTCGGTGGAGCGCAAAGTAAAGAAGAGTGGCGCAATGCTCGACAACTCTTCTTTACTTTGCGCTCTCGTGACCAACTACTTGTCTGGCAGCCAACTACTTTGCGACCTTTGCGGTAAAAAGAAAAGTGGAACTGCAGTATGCCTATTTAAAGGAAGATGGTCAGATTGGTCTTGAGATACTTAAGCGCTTTTGAGATGTGGTTCTCAATTGTTTTTGTAGAGATGGAAAGCCGATCGCTGATTTCTTTGTGAGAGAGGTTATCGAGCCTGCTTAATTCAAATACGCGGCGGCTTTGCGTGGGAAGGCCCTCTATAGCGGCAAAGACATTTTCAAGTTCTTCCTTATAAATGATCTTTTCGCTGGCAACCGGAGCGGCTATAAAAATATCTGACAGCTCCTGCGTTTGGCGCAGCTTTTCCTTGCGCAGAAGATCAACTAAAATGCTTTTGGAAATTCTGAATAGTTGCGATGACAGCGAATGTTCAATCGAAAGGCTTTCCCGTTTCTCCCAAAGTTTGATGAAGGCAAGTTGGACAGTTTCTTCAGCCAGGTAAGCAGACCGGGTATACTTAAAGACGTACTGGTAAAGCTTTCCATGATACTCATCATAAGCTTTATAGTACACGTGTTGGTTACCTTTGCGTATTTCTTTTACCATTGAATCTTTCACTTGCCAGCCAGATAGAATTGGTGCAAAGGTTATTCCTAAATTTTAAAAGGTACTGTTTGGGGAGATTATCTTAGTATTAAGAAATGGGAGCAATTTGAAAATCTGAAGATGTGGAAATTTGAAAATTGCTTCTGTGTAACATGCCTTGTTGGTGAGATAATTTGCAAAAATGATAAAATAGAAAAGCAGTATGTTAGATCTGGTTCCAATAAAAATTTATAAGTTCACGTTTTAAAACTGCAAACCCTCTAACCCTATGCTTAACATTTATCAATTTGACTTGACACTCTTAAAAAGATATTTCAACATTTTCGCAGCATCGGCTATATCTATATCTGTGATCTTCTGTTTGGCCACGTATCTACTACCGGTGATACCGTCTTTCATGGCGCTCTACAGCAAATATTTCTGGTTCTTTTTTGCAGCGTTCTTCATTTTCAATTTTGCATTTGAAGGAATGAACAAGAAAGGATTTTCTAAACTCGAGACGACAGAAGACTTCCAGGAAAAAGTGATGATCTACACGGGCATTTACAAACGCAAACTTGCACTCAATTTAGTGTCTGTAATAATTTCCGGCCTTATTCTTTTTTTAAGTCACAAAACATTATTTCTGATAATTCTTACAATACAAGTCGTCCTCTTGCCAATCTTCTATCCCCGACCAGAAAAAATTGCAAAGGCTTTAAAGAATGATGAAATTCTTTTCACATAATTATTTTTCGAGACCGGAGCTATGCGAAAGAATCTTCTCCTGGTTAACACGGCTGAATACTAATAAGAGACAGGTAATTTTTACAAGAACACCTACTTTCTACCTGCCAGAACATTTCAAGATGATGATTGTTTAGAGAATGCTACTCGTCATTTCTCTAAAACCTTATAATATGAAAGTCTGCTTTTTAAAAAAAATGGCAGAAGCAACGGCATATGCTTTTGCCAAACAAAAGCCGTTTGCATTTGCTGCCAAAACATTGTCTATCATTGTCATGTTAACAGGATTTCATTTTTCCCACGCACAAACGAACTACAGTTTTCCCATCACCGACATTTTGAACTCAATGCCTAATGGGATGCGGTTACCCAACGGCACTATTGTCAAAGCTGAAAAAGTAATTACCGGCACCGGGAGACATGGAACGTCAAGCGGTACACCCGGTCCAGATATAGGTGGGACATTTACCGGTGTAACACTTCCGGCTTACGTAGGTGACAAAACTCCCGCTAAATTTACTGTGATAGGAACTGATAACACAAGCACGATCGCTGGCGGCCGCCTCAACAATTGCCAAAATAGTGTCGGTTACAGAATCTATTTCGATCGCGCCACATTAAAGATAAGCTTCCTGATTGTTGATATTGATGGCAACAATACTCTTCCAAATGGAAACTCAGAATGGGTCACCGCTTTTGCTTTTAATGGCGACACCTATGTGCCTTACAAGCAAACGCTATCAACCGGGACAAACCTGGGAAACAGTAATCCGACAGTCAGCACCCCTTGGAAAACAACTGTTACCAATACGGTTGATGCAACTGCCGCCGCCAATCTACCCGCTACTTTAACTGTAAGGATCAGCCTGAATGGAGGTGCTTCTCCGGACGACGTTACCAACCAGGTGCTTTTTGATCCGCAAGTAGATGGTGCAGCCGTTACTAACTTTTTTCTTCTTTGGGGTCTGTGGCAAACTCCAGCTGCGGTTAATAGCCAGACGTCGGGATTGAGTCCGATCGTAGTAAGGGTCAGTCCGGATTTTGGCGATTTGCCAAATAGTTATAAAACACTGCTTGCATCTGGCGGCCCTTCTCATGGTGTTGTGGGAACACTGGCACTTGGCAGCCTCAATGAAACAAAGGGAGATGGACAACCCTCGGCGTTGGCAAATCTTGATTTGGATGATGATGGTGTTACAGCAATAAACTCAATACAAGGTGATGGTTCCAATTCACAGATCATTCCACAATATACGCTTACAACTACTTACACAAACAACACCAACACTCCTGCAAACTATGTTGCGTGGATAGACTGGAACAATAACGGAACAATGGAGGCTTCGGAAGCGCAAACAGCTACAACAGCCGCCGCTTCAACTACAGGCAGTGTTACATTCACATGGTCAAATGTGGCATTCACCAATGGCCAAACAGTAAGCAACACTTATGCAAGGATAAGAACTACCACGGAAAGCATTACTACTGATGACGTAGGAGGCGCATTTAAGGATGGAGAAGTAGAAGACTATTTAATACCAGTCGTAAAACCACTACCACTTAAACTTCTAAGTTTTACGGGCACTGGCGAAAAAGAAACCATTTCATTGAAATGGAAAACCAGCGATGAAGTAAATACCCATTTATTTGAGGTGGAACGCAGCGTTAATGGGACAAATTTTGTCAAGACTGGAGAAGTGATGGCCATTGGAAGCGGCAATAACGAATATAATTTCCAGGACGATTCTGTAAACGCTCCCGCAAACTATTACAGGTTAAAAATGATCGACAAAGATGCGGTATTTGAGTATAGCAAAGTAATACAGGTAAATGTTAACAGCAGTTCCGGAGAAGACATTGTAACCATCGTACCCAATCCTGTTGACGATAAACTGTCGATCAATATAAAATCACCGGCCCGTGTATTGATTCAACTTTTCGATGAGAGTGGCCGAAAAGTTAAAGAGTTTAAAACGTCAACATCAAGTATACTGATCGTTGACTGCAGAGATTTGAAAAGTGGCATTTATTATGTGAATGCATCAACCGGGGGCAAAAAACAAACAGTGAGGATACTAAAGAAATAAACATAGCCTGTCAAGGCAAAGAGTTTTCCTATCGGCGAAGCAACAATAAAAAATCACATCCCCTAAAAAGGATGTGATTTCTATTTTCAAGATACTCAAAACCAAGTACTCACTACTCAACTCATTATTTTACTGAGAGCTGCCGGCTTTTCTCACATTCTTGCCTGTTCTGCTCGTCAGGTCATCACCTAAATCCTCTCTTGCTTGCTCGGCAATACTTTGTAATTTTTGAAGTATATCTGGATATAACGTCTGCACATCATAAGCTTCACCTGGATCGTGTGCCAGATCATACAATGCAAGCGGAACATCTACCCTGGGTATTTTTCCTCCATTGCCATCTTTACCATGAACTGCTGCTGTATAAGAGCCGGCGTTGTGCGGCAATACCAGCTTCCAGTGTTTGTAGCGGATCGCTTCGAGATTATTTTTTCCGAAATAATAATAGAAGGTATCGCGTGGGCCCTTTACAGTTGAAGGAGAAAGCAATGATGGTAAAAAATTGACGCCATCGATATTGTTCTTAGGCAGCGCTGCACCCGTTGCAGCAGCAATGGTTGGCAAAAGGTCCATGTTTGTCATCAAATCGCTGTAAATGCCACCAGCCTGTATTTTACCGGGCCAGCGAACAAACAATGGAACTCTTGTACCACCTTCAAATGTATTTGCTTTACCTTCTCTGAAACCTCCTGAAGAACCTGCATGGTTCCCATAATTCAACCATGGTCCATTGTCGCTTGCAACGATGAGCAAAGTGTTGTTGTCGATCTTTGCATCTTTCAATGCTTTCAAAATTTCACCAACTGACCAATCGAGCTCCATCATCACATCCCCAAATGGTCCCAATTCACTTTTACCACTAAACTTTGCAGACGGTGCCAGAGGCACATGTGGCACGTTTTGAGCGAGGTATAAAAAGAATGGAGACTTACTATTTTGTTTAATAAAATCCACCGCACGCTCAGTAAACATGCCTGTGAATTTAGTTTGTTGTTCGTGCGTTTTGATGGTATCAATTACCTTATCGCCTTCCATCAAAGTAAGTTCCGGCCATGAATAACGAATATCTTTTTCGTCTGTGATGCGTCCACCCTCATGATTGCGTGGCCAGATATCGTGCGAATAAGGAATGCCCAAAAAACTATCGAAGCCGTAATGTATTGGAAAATATGGTGCTTTGTTGCCAAGGTGCCATTTGCCTACCATGGCTGTTTTATAACCTTTTGCCTTTAGCAAAGAAGCGATTGTTTCCTCATTGGGATTTAGCGCCATTGAAGATCCCGGCAATATCGCTCCTGAAATACCAATTCTGTTTGGATAACAGCCAGTAAGCAATGCCGCACGCGAAGCGGTACAAATAGGTTGCGCGACATTGAAATGGGTAAACCGGGTTCCTTCGCGCGAAAGCTGGTCGAAGTTTGGCATGTGAACACCAGTCATGCCATAAGGCTCAAGATCGCCATAGCCCATGTCATCAAAGTAGATGATAATTACATTTGGAGTCCGCGATGTTTGGGCAAAAACCACATGTCCTGCTACGAGGAAAAGAAGAACTGCGAGAAACTGTCTCATAATTTTCTAATGGTGCTTAAAGGTAAAAATATAAGACAGCTAACAAAAGCAATTATACTCCGTAAAAAATATCTTTTTTATAGATTGTCCTTTTGGCAATCTAGCCCGTCTTGCTGTGGCTCGTGTTTGCACCATCAACTTAAGTCAAGCCGAACATCGTTCGCTTCGCGAATTTTAACATGTCGCCCCGCCGGGGCTGGCAATTGGATCGCTGTAACGTAATATTTTCTACTAACGTGTCGCCCCGATGTGGCTTTGGTGCACCACGATTGAAATCGTCTTTGAAGAGCTGCAAGATTGTTTATGGTACGCAACTTAGAAATCAAACAAAGCCCCAGCGGGGCGAAACGTTAGTAGCATTTGCAAATCGTAACAAATCAAATACCAGCCCCAGCGGGGCGACATGTTAAAATTCGCGAAGCGAAAAAACTTCCTGCTACATAAAACAATAAAGCAGAAGCTTTCGCTTCTGCTTTATCAACCAGTTTGGCCGACCGGTAGTTTACTGCAATCTCATTTCAACACGTCTGTTTTTCTCTCTTGCTTCCGGGATATCTTTACCATCCTTCGTTGTTTCTTTTTCTATCGGTGCACTTTCACCAAAACCTTTCGCTATCAATCTTTCTTTGGCAATGCCCGCTTTCACAAGGTAGTCAACGCAAGCGTCGGCACGTTGCTGAGAAAGTTTTTTATTGAAGGCCATTGTACCGATACCATCAGTATGGGCGTCAATTTCAAGTTTTGCATCGGCGTGATCTTTTAAGTATGCAGCCACCTCATCCAGGTAAGGATAAGAATCCGGCGTAAGATCTTTTTGCCTGAAAGCAAAATTGATATCGTGCGTTACCAGTGTTTTCTTTCCTTCGAAGATGTCTTTCTTTACAGCTGTCATGCACACGGCGTTGTTGTAAAGAGTGTCTGCGTCGGTATTTGCGACTGAGATACTCGCTGCTTCAAAATCTGCTTTGTTCACTTTTAATACAGCCGCTTCGCCCGGAAGAGTTTCAATGATATAATAACCATTGCCGCCGGTAGTTTGAGCACCGATGGTTTTGCCAGCAGCATTTTGCAATACAATATCTGCATGATCAAGCGGTTCGTTGGTGCTGCAATTCATTACTTTACCTACCAAATATTGCTTGTATGTTTTGTTGACAGCAAACAATTCAAGACAGCACTGTGAACTTCTGTCGCTGCTGATCAATGCGTTTTCCAATAGTTTTTTGCCGTTACTGACAAAGTAGATATCATCTTTTACCGAGTTAACAGGTGCTCCAATATTTACAGCCTCCGCCCATGTACCGCCTATCTTTCCTGTTGCAGAAAATAAATCAAATCCGCCCATGCCCGTTTTTCCATTGCTGGCAAATACCAATGTTTTGCTGGCCGCATGATAAAACGGCGCTTCCTCATCTCCTTTCGTATTGATGGCGCTGCCTGCATTTACCGCGTTTCCCATCACACCGTTTTCTATTGGCGCGAACCAAATATCAAATCCTCCTTTGCCACCCTGGCGATTGCTGGCGAACAATAAATATTTTCCATCGGCTGTAATTTGAGGTTGCCTGTTGTCTGAGCCCGGATAGTTCACTTGTTCATTCAGCACAACCGGCTCGCTCCAACCGTTTTCAGATTTCGAGCTTTCGTAAATTATGCCTTGCTTATCGCCAGCGTTGTTATTTGTCCATCTTGTAAAATATACCTTATTGCCATCAGCTGTAAATGTTGCGGTTCCCTGCTCTTTGCCTTTTGCAAAAGGGACGTTTAATTTTTGCACGTCGCTGTAATCATTTCCCGAAGCCGTGTAAAGATCGTTCACGTGCCCCTGGTTGCTGGTAGAAGTAAACACTACATTGCTGTTAAGCCAGCCTGCAGCGTAGTTTGCGCCTTCCTTATTAACCTGGCTACTCAATTTATTTACGACAACGTTTGTTGTTTTATTCAGTTCATTTTGAATAAAAGTAACATTCGCCAGTTCCTGTTTTGCCTGTTGCAAATAAGCGTCATTCGTTTTATACGAATCGATAAATGTATTGAGCGACTGTTTTGCCTCGGCGTACTTTCCATTTGCTCTTAATGAAATTGCATACCACAATGTCGACAATGGATATTGAGAAGCAGCTTCCTGCGAAACATTTTTATAGTAACCTTCAGCATGTGCATAGTCGTTGATCATTCTGTAACTCTCTGCCAGCTTATATTGCAGATCGACTGTTGCATCGCTCTTTATTACCTTGCCTTCCTTATGTACCTGGTATGGTTCAATGCCATAGCCGGAGATATTTTTTCCGGCCAGGTATTTTTCATAATACTGTGCAGCAGAGTTGTAATCTCCTTTTGCATAAAAGCGATCTCCCGCTCTTTTATAATCCGTAACATATTGCCCTTGCGACATTGTTGAAATGGAAATTGCCGCAGCAATGGCAAGTGTATGATATGTAAATGAAGCTTTGCTCATGTAAATAGTATTTGTGAAATGCTTTTCAACCAATTTCACCAAAAGCATTCAATGAAATAATGTGTGATGGTAAGTGATTATAATCTTGGGCAAACAAATGGTATCGCTTCTGCTTTCCCCTTTCTTCCGGAAAACGTTAATGACAATTCGAAGCTGTTTGCCTTGCCTGCAACTTTCGACAGATCTGAAGTTGTTACATCGTAGGAAAGGCCAAGCAAAAAGTTTTTATAATACACTCCAACGTAGGGCGATATTGCGTCTTTGATGCGATAGTTTGCACCCAACAGAAAATCAGCTTCTTCGTTTACACGCATTTGTGCGTAGGCGCCCAACATCTTTTCTTCAGCAGCGCCCTGGCGCATGTACAAAAGGTTTGGTGTTAAACTAAAATTTTCCGCCAACGATAATTTTACACCACCGTGTGCCGTGTAACGGATGGGCAATTTCTTATCATAGCCGCCGGAGATAAACGGATCGGAAGGTTGTGTAAGATGATACGCTGAGAAGCCAACGAATACATTTGCTTTTTTGTCTGGAGTCGCATCATAATACATGATACCAGCACCGGCATCAAGGGCCGATGCAGAAGTTTTTGCAAGCGCCTCGCCTGTACCCATTGTTGGATCAAACCCTGTGGCTGCATTCCACTGCTCGCCTGTCTGGAATTTGGACTGATCAAATCTGCGATTGATCAAACCCAGAGAAATGCCCATGCTGATTCTCTGGTTACCATCTTTACCAAAGCGAACACCGTTGTAAGCCATCGACGCATAACCTGTAAGATAGTTGTAACCGCCGTTGCCTGCTGTCTGGTTCATGATGTTGATGCCAAGGCTCAATTTGTTGTCAAGTGCTACATCTGCAGACACGCCCGGTGTTGAAAACGGACTGCTTATATTGCCCCACTGGCTTCTGTAAATGGCTGTAACACGATAGTCGCCATCCATTACGCCTGTAAGACCCGGGTTAAGGTATAGGGGGTACGCATAGTATTGCGAAAAATGCGGATCGGTTTGTGCCTTTGCTCCAATGCCGGCAAACAGCATTACGAGTGAGCAGGTTACCAGGTAGATCTTTTTCATTGCAGTTAATATTTTGGTGAACGTTGTTACTTTTTTGGAAGCTTACCGGCAACGGTTGTTACCGGCAAGCAATGGACTTACTGTGATTATAAATGGGTCGGTTATCTTATGAGGTTGAGTGAACCTTTTTTGACCATGTCAGTACCGTCTGTAAGTTTAAGAGTGATCACATAGACATACACTCCCACTGGTTGTGCCTGTCCGTTATAGGTTCCATCCCATCCTTTTTCTTTCGTTGTTGATTCAAATATTTTCTCGCCCCACTGGTTAAATACCATCATTTTCGAAGAGGCAATGGTGTTGCCGTACACTTTGAAAATATCGTTCTTGCCATCATTGTTTGGAGTAAATGTATTTGGTACAAAAACACTGTTACCCAATGTGCGGCCTGAGATCCAGTTTGACAAAGCTTCCTGGCAATCTGTAACGCCCACTGCTTTCACAATAATGCCGGCAGTGTCCATGGCATTCAAACCATTTATTGTATGCGTCAATCCTGCTACACCGGAAGAAGGCGTGGTGAAATTGATACCATCTCTTGAAACTTTGTAACCTGTTGCACCAGGCACTGAAGCCCACTTGAAGCGTATGTAATCTGCACCTGCTGTATCTAATGAAGCAACAGGATTCGTCAGTTTTTGATACGCAACACCTTTGGCTTGTGTACGTGATTTGTCTGTACAACCCATGTTGGTGATTGCTTCTACCCAATAGAAAACAGGTGTTGTAAGATTGTCTACCTTGTATGAAGTAGCTGTGGTTACGAGGTTTCCGTCGGTAGCAGCGTCGTACCATTTATAGCTTACCGTTGCTTCAGCATCTTTAATTTGGAATGTCACCGAACTTCCTGAACAAACAGTTATTGAGTCCTGTACAAATGTTGCTTTAGGGAAAGAAGAGCAACCAAATTCGTACGCACCAATATCAGGTTTTGTTGCAGGGCGTGTTAAACCTTTGATGTCTGTTGTAATGCCAGTCACTGTTTTTCCTAAATCATTAAAAACAGTTGACGAAGGCTTCAGGTTACCACTTGCAGGCTGCTCGTACACAGGATCGATAGCTACAGAGTTTGTATCCTGCAGGCTCGCTGCTTTCCAGTCTTTCAGCAATGCATAGTCTGTTCCATTGATGTAACCAGTTTTCACACCTCCTGTTGTTGAAATAAAATAGTTGTTATTGTCGGCTGAAAAAACAGTTGTCGCAGTACGCATTGAAATCGCGTGGCTTGTTGTTGAAGTTTTTCTTCTAAGCGTAAAATTGTTATTCTTCAACTCAATGCCTGTTGCATCGCCGGTTTGATAAAAACCGTATGTTGCTCTTGCAACGGAAACTGTTGTATCATCTAATGAAACGGTGTTGTAATAATACAAGGCAGAACTTGAACTACTGTTGTAGAAACCGTATTGCGGGCCCGCTCCAAAGAAATTATAGATCTGGTTGTTGCTTATTGTTGCCGGTGAAGTGCTCGAAATGTAAACGCCATAAGCTGTGCTGGTGTTGGTAAGCGCTCCGGCAAAAAGGTCATGTATCTTGTTTTTAGAAACAAACATGTTGGTTGTTGTACCAATCGATCTTACACCATAAGAGTTGGTTGTTTTTGTAACCGTCGGTTTGCTGATATCGTTGCCTTCTATCACAAGGCCGTCAGTTCCGTATGTGTACACACCATCTTCATAGAAGTCAAGGATTGTGTTGTTGGTAAACTTGTTGTTCTTAGCCAACTGATCGGTGCCTGGCGCTCCTACCATTGAAATGCCGTAATAACCACCAGTTATTTTATTGCTGTCAATTACGTTGTTATCACAAAGTGATATCGCTGAACCTGTAGAACTATTTGCGGCTCCGTTTATCACAACTCCTGCAAAGTTGCTTGAGCTTTGGTTCGTTAACACATTGATCGTACAATTCTTGATTACGTTAAAATCTGCGTCGTTCAGCATTTGTACTCCAATGCCATAGTTAGAAGTACTGGTTGCTTCTGCAACAATTTTCAGTCCGTCAAACACGATATAATCTGCACCATCCAGTTTCACAGTAGCTCTTTGATTGGTATTGGTTGAAAGATAAGTAAGCGTTTCACCATTCCCTTTGAATGTTACAGTATTGGTTGGAGAAGTATTTGCAATTGCTTTAACGATCACTTGTTCATTGTATGGACCGGACCCCGGTGCTACATCGAACACAACAGGACCGCCAACTCCACAACCCATTGAAAGAAGCGCATCATTAAAACTCTTGAAGTTTTTATTGGCTGTTGGCAAAGCTGAATTGATGGTGTAAGTACCGGCTGGCAAAGCAGGGTTCACAATTACCTGGATAGGATCGCTGTACACTTTAGAAGTTCCGCAGGTAATTTCAGCACGGTAGTAAACCGTTGCTGTCGGATTGATTTGCGTGGCAGGATAAGCCAAAGCGCTTCCAATGTTTGTGTAAGTCCCGTTTTGCGTATCGCTTGTTTGCCACTGATATGTTTGTCCGCTGCCAACTGAATTTCCGTTTACGTTCAACACCAAAGGATTGTTTACGCAAATGGTTGTCCCCGGTAAAATTTTAGTTGTACCTGCCGTAACCGGTGAAGTACATGGAGGCGTAAGAAATTCATAAGCGCCAACATCCGGGTGGTCCTGGTCTCTTGTTGCACCTACGATATCTTTTGCCAGACCAACGTTTAGGCCCATGTTATCAATCGCAGGATTGGTAGGCATATAGTTTCCGTTGGCTGCATTTGTAAACACCGGATCAGCAGAAGCAGATTGAAAGTCAATGCCCGCGGCTGTTTGCATAGCAGCAAGCGTCGAATACCTCGTACCTCCGATGGAGCTGATACTTGCTCCGCTACCTGCAACATTGTAAACGTTTCGATCAATATTTACACGTGTTCCGTTCTTCTCCATATACAATCCAATCTTTCTTCCGGTACCACCACGTGTGACATTGGCAATGTTATTTTGCATGGTCACATTTGTCAACGCACCTTCAAAAAAGTAAGCCCTCGATTCAGAAGTTGTTGTTGCTGCATCATCCAATGACACTGTATTGTGAAACAACTTCACATAGCTTGCCGTACTTATTTTAATACCGTATTGTGTGGCAGGCGCTTTAAAACCATACACGAGATTGTTGGCAACAATCGTTTCATTGTCAGACACCGCATATGAGTAACTTATACTGATACCAGTGGATTCATAGAACCCACTCACAAAAGCAGCGTCAGGATAAAAATCATGAATGCGGTTATTCCGGATGATCGTTTTATAATTGGTCTCCGTCATGTTGATACCGGAGATAGAATAACCCGTTGCAGCAGGGCATGTGATTTCGTTACCGTCTATAATGGTATTGATACCCCCTGCCAAATAAATCCCCGCTTCCTGTGCGTTGATAATTTTGTTGTTTAATATCTGGTTGTACGAGATAAAATATTTGGGATCGCCGTAACCTGTTACATAACCAGTGAAGCTCCAAACCATAATACCATCATTACCACCAATGATTGTGTTGTTGGCAATGATATTGCTGTCACATCTGCTGGCGCCAAGATCGCTGCCCAACTCATCTGAACCATTGATCACGATACCACTTGTATTTTGCGCAGAAGGCTGTTTAAACGGAATGTCCACTGTACACTTCCTTACAGTGTTATGATCTGAATTGCGCACGAGATGAAAACCATAGCCAAATTCATCGTAAGTACTTACCTGTGGTTTTACGATAAGGCTATCAAATGTTACCCAGTTGGTACTGTCAAACTTAACACCCGCGCGGTTGTAAGAGTTGGTGGAATTAAATGTAAGCACAACACCGTTACAATTAAATGTAATCGAGTTCGTAGCAGAGGCACCTTTCACATTTCCAATCACTACCTGCTCGGTATAGGGACCGCTACCCGGTGCTACATCAAACGTTACGGCACCATTCACACCATTTGCAAGCGAAAACACCGCTTCTGCAAATGTTTGAAAGTTTTTTCCTGAAGTGGGCAATGCTGAGTTGATGGTAAATTTTCCTGAGACAGGACTTGTTTGTGCGCTGCTCTCATTAAAGGCGGAGCTTATAAGAATGGCACATAAAAAAATACTTACCTGCAAAAGATGCTTAGCTTTTCTCATAACAGAACAAAAATTGTTGGTTTCTAAACGGCTCATCGTCTACCGAAAAACACAAAGATTTTTCGTTGCTTTTCCTTGCCTATGCTTGTTTTGGTTATCCTCGTAAAATTATCTTAGTAACATTATAATAACATGATGGAAAGTCGCCTAAATAAAAAACAGGAGTAAACCACTAGTGAATTAGGAATTAAGAATTGGACTATTCAACGCACACGATACAAACATAAGATGGGGCCTGTTACACATTCAAACCTCAAACTTTATAGTTTTCATTCATAACTCTCAACTCTCAACTCTCCATTCTCAACTTATCTAACGATCACAACACTTCCCGAAAGCCTGCCATAGCCCTTCGCGTTCGGAGCAATGATGTAATAGTAAGCGCCTACCGGTAATGGCGATCCGTTAAGCGTTCCATCCCATGGCACGCTGTATCCTTTTGATCTGAATATAACCTGCCCCCACCGGTTGAACACTTCAACAGATGATTCCTGGTAATCCGACAATCCCGGTATGATCCATTTATCATTTACGCCATCGCCGTTTGGAGAAAACGCGTTGGGAATTTTCAATTCTCTGAAAACCTTTACCAATACGCTATCTGTGCTGCTGCAATGTGCTGCGTTGGTTGCGGTGATATAAAACTCCTGGGAGTTCATGGGCGATGCCTGCGGGCGTAAAACTGTTGCAGACGACAGGTATTGCGCGGGTGTCCATTGAATGGAAGCTTGCGCATCATCTACATTTGCCTGTAGCGTGACAGGGCGTGCGGGCTCTGTCAATACATCCGGACCAGCATCCACCAAAGGTTTTCTGTTGATCGCCACTGTTTGTTCAGCTTCATCCGACATGCAGCCTTCATCGTTCACACTGAGTGTGACAGCATATGATCCGCCGCCGGCAAATGTTTTAACAGGCCCTGCGACCGTATTGTGTGTGCCATCTCCAAAGTTCCACTCCCATTTGGCAGACTCGGCATTGCTAACTTTACTGTTGTTGATAAATGAAATAGCACTGCCTTCGCAAAGGATTGTTTCTTTTATACCAAAACTTGCAACAGGTTTATCAACGAAATGACTCAAGGACTGAGTTGCAGTATCTGCACAACCAAAAGAAGATTTGGCAATTAAACTCACTGTATAATTTTTTGCCGTTGTGTATACATGGGAGGCGTTTTGATCTGCAGAGAAATTACCATCGCCAAAGTTCCATGCATATTGCAACGAACTATTTGCTTCGTTGATGGTCGATTGATTGGTGAAAGCAGCTATGCCGCCTGGCATACAAACAACATCGGGCAATTTGAACGAAGACGTTGGCAATACTTGAATACTGACGTTTCCGGTAGTATCTCCCACGCATCCGTCCACCGTTCTTACGACTGAAAAATTCACATCATACTTGCCAGCAGCTTTGTACAACTTTGAAGGATTCTGAACACTTGAAATAGATGCATCTCCAAACTTCCAATTCCAGCCAGACATGCCCGTTTCGGCTGTTGCGTCTTTGAAATAGGCGGTATCTCCTGCACAAACCTCTTTCACTGAAAACTGCGCCTGTGGCCCTTTTTGAATAGGTATTTTGACGCTCACCAATTCTTCATGACTACAATTATCAATTTGCATGTCGCTGATAATAACCGGAATGACTACGTCTGCGAGCGTATCTACAAAACATTGTTTGTCGAATTCGTATGTGTAATATGTTTTTCCATTGATCACTTGCGAACCTGTTGGCACAGGGTTGTTAACCGTAACATCCTGCGATGGTGTTATGTGGCTCGCTTTACTAAACTGCCATGTAAGTGATGACGGCTGATAAATGGTTTTGATGGAAATTTTAAACGGCGTCTTCGGACATGTATAGGCACTCGATCCTCCATTTTGTGATTGCACATTATTGATCTGCGAAATCGTTGTAAGGTTGTTTACGTAAGTACCTGTGTTGTATCCATACGATTCCACATAACCAAGCCCATAGGTGATGGCCGTAAACGCAGAGTCACTTTGAATGGTGTGCTGCATTGGCTGCGTTGGCATCTTCTTTACAACAACTGTATAGCCAGCGAGGTTGGGATGCGTATAGCTATAATCAACAGCCGGGCTTCCATCTATCTTTAACGTTGATAGCCCTCCATTGGGCACAATCATCGTAAGGTAATTCGTTCCGATGGCTTCTTTATTGGTATTATAAAACGCAGCTTTGTTAATGGCTTGCTCCAAGGGACTTAGGTAAAACATTTCAGGATCGCCATCGCCTGTAGTGCTACAGGCACCGGATGAAGGAATGAATTGCGCCACCATCACAGGTTTGTTTGCTGTGATGTTATCTGCCCCTGATGATGAAAATTCGTAGAAACTATTATTGGTAATGCCAGATAACACTGCGCCATTGCGACGTACAAGCGTGTTCAAATCTTTCACGTACACCCTGAATTTATTGGTATTGAGCACCGATGGCCCATCTGTGGAAGAAGTAACGGCCGTGAGATATTGCATGCCCCAGGCACTTACCGGAAACACTTCCTGCATTATAAAGTCGCCCCCGCCACCGAAACTTACAGGGCAAATATAACTTCTGCTGCTACCGGAAAAAACGCCGATAGGATGACATATACCATCAGAGCCTTCGATGGATTGTATTTTGCTTCCCGACATATCATTGCCTCTGCCATTGCCCAAACCCACGCCCATCACGTTATAGATCTGCCCTTTCTTCAGGTTCACCTCAAATGGTACGCCTTGGGGTTTGCCGCCAACGGTTGGCTTCGACGGTGTTATGCGCACGGTTGTATTGTTTTCAGATGCTACTACAAAAAACCATGAGTAGCAACCATCTTCGTAATTCTGCTCACTATTTAATGAAATGTATGTATAGCCGTATGATTCAACAGGCAAGAGCATTGCAGCGCCTGAGCTGTTTTGTCCGTACACATGCGCATATGCCACGATGGGAACATCACTTTCGATGTGAATGCCTTTGTCGGACAATCCCTCATTCAGCAGGCGACAATCTTCTGCACCGGTTTTAGGAATAAGATCAGAAGGCATTACGGTATTGGCAGGTATGGAATAGGTTTTTACCCAGCTTGTACCATTGATGCTCACTTTTACATTTGCCGCTTGCTCAGCACTTAAATACAAAACCATTTGCTGGCTATTCGGGGCTACATTGTAATTGAACAGATGATTGTGACCATAACCGATCCAGAATTCTTTTCCTTTGTTGGAAAAGTTTTGCGAGTACATTGACAGGGGAATCGATAACAAAAAGAGAATCAATATTTTCCTGCAGTGCTTTTGCCATGTTTTAATTAAACCCATCCTTTCTCACGCTCAGTTTTGGTTGATAAATGGCCATGCAAGGTGCGCTCACATTTGCCGAAGGGCACAAAATTCAGAACAATTTGCAGGCTTTGTAAAATTATTTCTGTGCGGTTAAAATTCCATTACGAGAAACCACCAAATCAGAAAATAGAGAAAAACCACTATTTATTTTGTCAGAACGGTTAAATCCTACTAATTTACTCGACGAAGTGATCCGGGAACACGCACGGGTATTTTTCCAAGAAAACACGGCATATTTGTCTTCCTGACACTTTAAACAACAGGAACGCAGATTTTCATGATTGTCAAGATTGATCAAGATTTTTTATTTGAAATTTGAAGTTTAAGATAATAAGCGTGAGCCTCTTGGCAACAATATGCTCACGAAAATTTCAAATCTATGTTTTCAAATATCAAATCACTCAACTCATGAAAATCTTAAAATCTGTGTTCCGTAGCTAGACCTTTCGCTATATTCAATCAAAACAAACATTGCTGCCTGTTGACAAGAACCAAATGAGTATGCTTATGAGGAGAACACAATTCAATTTGCCGGAAGGCAAATGGCTTGTAACCAGGATCTGTATAATTTTTTGTATAGGTGCGCTGTGCTATGGGCGCGGTTATTCGCAATCTTCGAGTCATGAAACTCGTGATCAAGTCATCTACAACGGACTTGTTCTTCGTGATACCGGCAGTATCAATAAAGCCATTAAAACAGCCAACTCAATACGCATATCATCGGTTGACAGCGCTGAATGGCTCTACCGTCAAACACTTTTTGCCAGCAAACTTCTTCACTATAATAAGGGCATTGCCAAATCCTATTACGGTCTGGGCGCATGTTTCAGCAATAAAAATGAGCAGGAAAAAGCTGTGTACTATTCACAAATAGCCCTCAGATTTTGCGGTGATGATATTGAAGATCACGAAATGATCTCGTCGCTCTACGTGTTGTTATCTGAAAATTATTATTACAAGGGACGCTATGACTCTTGTGCCTATTACCGCTACGCCGCGTTGAATGAGCTGGATGCAAACCACATCGACAACCCGCGGATGCAAATGAAAGTCTATTGCAGCATTTTGCAATTCTGGCTGAATGCGCATGGAGACATTACCAACGACAAACATATTCTGCAGGTAGTACAACGGATCAACAAACTCGAACAGAAAGCATTGGCAGCCAATGACAGTGCGCAGTTGATGAATATTTATTTTTACAAAGGCGGCTATTACAATAATATTCAGCAAAATGACTCTGCGCGATATTATTGCAATCTTAATCTTCAACTGGCCCGAAAACTGAAAACAGGTTTCTCTATTCCGGCTGCTACACTGATGAACATTGGCATCACCTATATGGAAGATGGCAAACTGAATGAAGCGATTTCCTATATGCAACGGTCTTTGGATGAAATACCTGAGAACGTGCGTGGTACAAGTCGTCAATATTTCTTCGCGAATATCTTTTTAGGAGAAGCTTATGGCAAGCAACACAATTACGCCAAAGCTATTGCCATTACTGAGCCGGCACTTGCAATGGCGAATAAACAAAAAGTGCTGCACATCACCGATCATGCGTACAAAACACTGGCAGATGCTTACGAGGCAATTGGAAACTATGAAAAGGCCGCCATTAACAGGCGATTGTATTCAGAAGTGCAGGACTCGTTGATGAAGGCGGAAAAACTGGAGCTTGTGTACAACGTGGAAATGAAATACCGCATTGCAGATAAGGATAAAGAGATTGCGCAGAAGGAGCTTGCGATTGCAAGGAACGAGAGCCGCATAAAAACAAAAAACTTCTGGATCATTGGCTTTTCTCTTGGTTTCTTACTTCTTTTGGTTTTTTGTTTTTTAGTGTACAGAAATATACATCACAAGCAAAAACTACAGGCCGAAAAAATCCGCAACCTGAGACAGGAATTGCAGATCTCGAACCTGCAAGCTGTTATCAGCACCGAGGAAAAAGAGCGCAGCCGCATTGCACGTGAACTGCACGACGGCATGGGCGGCACACTTGCGGCTATTCGCACAAGAGTGAGTGCCATCTTTAGAAAACATACCACAACAGATGTTACCGGCGATTTTAAAGAAGTATTGCAATTACTTGAAGAAGCTTCTATCGACTTGCGAAAAACCGCGCACAATCTAATGCCTGAAATTCTTCTCAATGAAGGTTTGGCAAAAGCTTCGGAGCTTTTCTGCGAACGTGTTCGCAAGGGCCACATGTTGAATATCAACGTTGAAATCTGGGGCAAGGTGCAAAGACTTCCGGGCGACATGGAACTTACCTCCTATCGCATTATACAGGAATTGGTGCACAACATTATCAAACATGCGAATGCCACGGAGGCGATTGTGCAAATGGTTTTTCATGAATCGCAATTGTGTATTACTGTAGAAGACAATGGTAATGGAATTTCAAAAGACATCTTGCAATCCAACGATGGCATGGGATTAAAAACTATAAAAGAACGGGTAAAATACCTCAACGGACAGATAGACATTGCCAGTAGCCCGGGCGAAGGAACTTGTATTTACATCGAATTAGGTATTATTGCAGTGAAACAAAACACCGCGACAACATGAGTATAAAGGTAAGCATAGCGGATGATCATCCTATTGTAACAAATGGATTGGTGAAGATCCTTCAGGATTTCAAGAACATAGAAGTGCTGGCAAAATACGCATCTGGCAAGGCTTTGCTGGAAGGCATCAAACAGCAGCAGCCGGACATACTGCTACTCGACATGCAGTTACCCGATGGTGAAGGCCCCGATCTTGCGAAGAAAATATTGAAAGATTTCCCTTCTGTAAAAATACTCGTGCTTACCAGCAACGACATTATTGCACAGGTAAAAAAAATGTTGCAGCTTGGTTGTTATGGTTATTTACTGAAAGATTCTGAAGACACGGTTATTGTTGAAGCAATAGAGACTGTGCACCAGGGTGGCCAATTTTTATCGCCACAATTGCAACAGCGTTTGGTGGATGACATGTTTAAAAATAAACAGGACAAGAAACATGCAGCGCTTACACGCCGCGAAAAAGAAATTCTGCAATTAATTACGGCAGAACTTACCAACCAGGAAATTGCAGATAAGTTATTTATCAGCTTGCATACAGTGGAGAATCATCGCTCAAGTTTATTGCAAAAATTACAGGTTAAAAATACAGCGGGCCTCGTGCGCAAAGCAATCGAGTATGGCTTGATAGATGCGTGAAAATCTGCGTTCTTTCGTTATTTTTTAGATGCAAATGCTATAGGAATAACGTCAGTAAGTTCCAGTGAACTAACCATCTTCGCCACGGTAGTTTTGTACTTTTTAAAATGGTCAGTTTGCAAATGCGCCTTATAAGCTTCGGCATCCGCGTAGATTTCTAAAACTGTAACATGTGTGGGCTTTTCCTTGTCGTATACTGCATACAAGGTGATAACGCCCGCCTCCTTGCTCACAGAAGCCTCTACATTTTCTTTCAGTGCAGTTTTGTAGTTTTCTAACTGCAATGAATCGACCACAATTTTGGCAATGCGCACCATTTGTTTTTTATCCTGCGCAAAAGAATTATTGCCAAAACAAATTGAGGAGACAATGATCCCAATTGTTAGCCGCAGTAATTTTTGTTTGCTCATCTCACAAAGTTATTTGAAATTATATAGCACACAGATGACGCTGATTAAACTGATTTACACTGATCTTTTGTTTGATGTAAATCCCTTTAACCGCAAAGTGCGCAAAGAACACGGCAACAAAATAAGTAGAGCATTTCGAAGATGCAAAGAAAACGAAGGCTATAAGGCATCTTCGCTCCCATAGCTGAGAGGCTTTTGTTAAAAAGCTTGTATGACATTCTTAAATCCCTTCGTTTCCTTTGCGCCAAACTTTGCGCTCTTTGCGGTTAAAAAGTACATCCGCGTAAATCAGTTTAATCAGTGTCATCTGCGTGCCAATCATCATTTTCAAATTCATTTCACCTCCTCCACGTCTCCCATTTTCCATGTCTTCTCGAAGAATTCTTTTTCGGGTCCGTAGAATCTTGCCAATAATTCAAAGCTACGCTTGGGATCAGTTGGCACCCAATTGGATTCTTTTCCTGTCGGGGCCTTTGTTCCAAAATAAACATCAACAGAACCGTCCGCATTTTTCTGAAGTCCCGGAGTGGTGGAAGCGCGACTGAAATATGGCATACCGGGTAATAGCGCATGTGTTTCTCCATCGTAAACCGTTACGGACCAATAAAGCCTTACAGGCACATTTGGTGGCAAATGCAAATGATACTGTTTTGAGCCATCAAACCTTTTGCCTGTATTGTCTTTTATATTCAACAGGTAAAATTGACCTGTACCTAAATGCTTTGCACTGAAATAAGCCATCGAATAGATAATGGCCCTTCCGTCTACAGGATAATTGGAAGGATCGGCATAGTTTTCCATTATTCCCTTTGTAGTTTGCGGATCAGCAGGGAGCGCCCATCCCGTACCTTCATAGAAAGGATGCTTGAATGTGGCCGCATATTGCGCGTCCACCCATTTATGCGCATCAGCTATAGCAGCTTCCAAGATCTCTTTTGTGCGGGCATCGGGCTTAAAGTCTTTTCCCTTTTCAATGCCGATCGATTTTAACTGATCGAGCATAGCCATGTCACGCGTGAGCAACGGCTCTCTTTGAATAAAATTGCTCAATGATTCAAAGAAATGAATGTTATAAGGAATGATGTTGCCGAAAGATGTTTCAAGCAAATCAAGAAACGCAGTTTGTGGAGGATTGGCGGCTTGTGCGTATGGATACATTTTTATCTTCTTACCGTATTCAACAGCCCTTGCGATATCTTCTTTAGTGCCATTGGTAAGGTTTGAACGCAGAATGGCAAAGCCGGTATAAATTGAAGATGGCATTGGGAAATAGCCTGCCGGAACTTTGTCTTTGTAACCCGGAGGCAATATCAAATATTTGCCGCCCTTGCCTTTGTCTAATCCAGCTGGGCCGATGTCTTCGATGGCAGTTTGCCAGGCGTCGTCCAATGAACCAGTAATGGAAGAAACGCCTTCCGCAGGCGGAATCTCTAATACAACAGGGCCTTTTCTTGTATCATAGAATGGGTTGATGTAGATGACATCAGGATTGGGCGTGAGTGTTTGATTTTTTGAATTGACGAGCCCGGACCAATATATCACCTGGTTGTAATCTCCTTTGGCTTTCACCAGGTCCTCGTACATTAATTCAGAATTTACGGCAGGTAGCCCCCACACAACAACATTAAATGCACGACTATAGATTGCCTTTTCATTTTCATTGGCGGGTACAAATGTCGAGGACTGCACAGCCGCTGTTGAATCTTTTACGGGTGTAGAGCTTGTTGGCGCCTGATTGCAGGCTGTCATTATTAAGAACGAGCCCAACGGAAAGATTAGATTTCTCATATAACTATATTGTTGGTCGAATAACAGCGGAAACTTAATATTGTTGTGATACACCCTGGGGTTGCACGCAAAGGCGCAAAGAAAAAGAAAAGGACGCAAAGACTCTTCACTACTTAGCGCTACTAGAAAATACTTTGGGGATCTTCGAAACCGCCTTTAGGCAAATTTGCGATCCCTGGCGGTGTTGAGTAAGATATCCGTGTAAATCACTTTAATCAGTGTCATCAGTGTGCTTTCTTTTTTCAAATTTCAGATATCTTTACTCAAACCAACTTTTAACTATGCGCTCACTCGCTGTCATTTTCCTCACCCTTGTATCACTGTTTGCAAACAAACCCTCTCGAGCACAAAACATTAAACACAACGACCCTCACATTCGCTATACGGGACGTATACTGCAGACGGATAGCACAACTGTTTTTTACTGGACCGCCTCATCTGCTAAAATAAAATTTAAGGGAACGGGTATTGATGTGATGCTGAAAGATCAAACGGGCATTAATCGCTTTACAGTAGTAGTGGACGGAAAAGTACAACAAACATTAAACGTTGATAGCACAAAAAGAACATACAAACTTGCCAGTGGCCTTTCGTCTGGCACGCACGAAGTGGAGCTTTTCAAACAAACCGAATGGGCCATGGGCAGCACGACAATCTACGGTTTTACTGTTAACAAAGGCACCAGGTTATTAGCAGCTCCTCCGGCAAAAAAAAGAAAGATAGAAGTATATGGAGATTCGATTACTTGTGGGTATGCGGTGGAAGACTCAACGGGACATGACCAGGGAACTGCACCATTCGAAAACGGTTATATCAGTTACGCGGCCATTACGGCGAGACATTTCGATGCTGACTACATAAGCATTTCTAAAAGTGGAATTGGCATTTTGATCAGCTGGTTCCCGTTGATCATGCCAGAGATGTATGACCGGCTAAATCCCAGTGATGCTAACAGCCATTGGAACTTTAGCAACGATACACCGCAAGTGGTAATTGTAAATTTATTCCAGAATGACAGCTGGCTCACAAGAAAGCCGGAGCACGAACAGTTCAAAGCTCGCTTCGGAACAACAGCGCCTTCTGAAACACAGATCGTTGCTGCTTATAAAAATTTCATCAGCAGTGTACGTGCAAAGTATCCTTCTGCAACTATTGTTTGCACTCTTGGCAGCATGGATGCTACTGCAGCAAATTCGCCATGGCCTGGTTATGTTACGCAAGCTGTTCATTCATTAAATGACAAACGGGTTCTAACGCATTTTATTCCTTATAAAAAAACATCTGGACATCCCAGTATTCGCGAACAACAAGAGGCAGCGGAAGATTTGATTAAATTTATGGAGAAGGAAGTAAAGTGGGATTCGAAATAAAACCACTAAGGCACTAAGGACACTAAGCTGCACTAAGAAAATCCCTTAGTGAAACTTAGTGTCCTTAGTGCCTTAATGGTAAATATCTCAGAGCTTGATCACTTTTTGTGTCGCAACATTTCCGCTGTCATATTCCACTCGCACAACATATTCTCCTGCTGTAACATTTCGCAGATCAACACTATTGTTATTGCTGTTCACCTGAAGAATTGTATTTCCTTGCAGGTCATATATTGTAACACGTTTTACAGTTTCTCCTGTTGAAGACACAATGTGCAAAATATCTCTTACCGGATTTGGATAGAAGCTGACTATCATATCTGACGAGTATTTTAACACTTTTACCGGAGAATATTTATAGTCGCCATCAATATCATTCATCTTCAAACGATAATAGTTATTCGTTGCAAAAGGCTTTGCGGTTTGTGTTGTATACACATCTCCGCCTTTGTTTGACGATGGAACTGTTTGCAGCGTTGCCCAATGAGAACCGTCTGCACTGTATTGCACATCGAATGACTGAACATTCACTTCGTTTGCCGTTGTCCATGAAATCAACACTTTGTCATTGTTTTGCTTTACCGTAAAATTTAGCAGATCGAGCGGAAGAATAGCAGATGCCCAGCTAATGGTATATGTACCAGGCACCAGTGCAAACAGGTTTGCAGCATCCAGAAAGCTGTATGCAAAGCCCGCAGAAGTTGAATGATTGCCTAAAAAACGTACCGACAATAACGCCGGATTGTAATTTGTAATAATGCTGCCGTCAGAAAGTTTGTTACCGCTATACACGAGCCAGTTACCATTCATGTTTGCAAGGCTCAGTATAATGATTGTTTTGCCGGACCCAAGTGTGCCATCTTCAGGATCTGTTCCGGCCAATTGCGCCAAACCATTTGCTGCATTCAATATTTTCGAACTGTTGTAAGCCGGCTTGGCG
Source organism: Pinibacter aurantiacus (assembly GCF_019130065.1). Lineage (GTDB taxonomy): Bacteria > Bacteroidota > Bacteroidia > Chitinophagales > Chitinophagaceae > Pinibacter > Pinibacter aurantiacus. The sequence continues at coordinate 293,658 of NZ_JAHSPG010000001.1, forward strand.
ATGGTGTAATTAAACGAATTGCTTGTTGGCAATTTTTCTACACCAAAGTCCACGGCTGTTATGTCACTGTTACCGGCACCTGTTGAAACGGCTATTGAACCGTTGTATGGAGATGCGGCCAGGCCCGTGCCACTGCTGTTGTTGGTGCCATACTCAACACCTGCATGCGCCCAGGTTCCAGTTAAAGTTGTTAACACAGAAGACGCTGCATCACCGGCATTTTTAGTACCGTCGGTAGACAGAAGTACTGAATAACTTGAGCTCGGGTTCACACCACTAAGCGTGTACTTTCCATTGTTCGCAGTAACTGTAGCTTTAGAAACGATCGTACCGCCGGAAGTCAAATAAACATACAATTGTGTACCATCAATGGTTCCTTTTGGTGTACCATCAACGGCGTTATTCGTCACTCCGTTTTTGTCAATATTAACAGTTCCGCTTACAGACATCGGGTTGATGGTAAGTGCATAGTCTTCAACCTCGCCATCTGTCGTTGCGCCATAGCTTCGCTGGTCTATCTGCGAAGAACCGTTGCCATTTGTTAATGCATCGGTAGTAATTCTGAATCGTGCATATGTAGTGCCAGACCGGAAGGTATTGGCGGCATACTTGTAATTATCAAGGTTGTAAGTAAGCGTATAGTTTTGTGATGTTGTCTTATTCGCCGCTACAGTTGTTGTTGCCAATTCGCTTGAAGAAAAAATACCATCTCCGTTAAAGTCAATCCAGCCGTAGATTGTAGCCGCTTTGGCTGCATTTTTATTGACAGCTTTGATGCTTACTGTATAGTTACCTGTTTGATTTATTTTAATTCCGGTTGGAGGAAAAGTTATTCCATCCTCATCATCATTGTTATCATTATCATCTGCGTCTGCCGATGCACTTCCGCCCAAACTACCGTCTGGGTCTACGTTTGCCGCTCCCAGGTAGGTATTGGCCGTATTCGTCAATGTTGTTTGACCGACTAAAATCGCGGAAAGCGTAGTGTTATTCAACACGCTTCCCGAAGCTGTATTGTTATTAAGATAGTGGAGTGCTTTGCCATAGGAAGAAGGTGCATCACCCAGATCGAACGGCAACACAAGACCTATCGCCACTGCGGCACGTCCGCTTCCTTCGACCGTTACATTACTCAGGCTGCTGACACCTGCAGAATAGGCAACGCCTTGCATATCCACATTGGAAAATACATTATCGTAAAAAGAAAAAGTTTTCTTCGAGTTGCTAACGTTCATCGTATAGTCGAGGAATGTAAAGATGTTGGTGTTGTTGCGCAGGTCCAGCAACTGCCAGCCACTTCCCGGAGTGGTTGCGCTTATAGATTCTCCTGTCGCCATTGACTCTGCATCGCCTACAACAAGCCCGGGATATGTAATTGACGTACCATTGATGGTTAACTGAACAGCAATATTAAAAGATACCTTGTCGCCATCTCCTTTGTTGATAAGGCCTATAGGATTAACGCCGGAGTATAATTTTTGCAAACCATCTTCTGAATAATTACCGCTGTTATATGCTTGTAAAGGAGATGCAACGTTGTTCGTACTGGTCAATCCCGAAACAGTTGCCGAGATAGTAACACCCGGTGCCAGACTCCAGTAGTAGGTACCGTTTGAAACGCTGGCGCCGTTTGTTCCCCAGGTGAGCCAGCATATTTCGTTGCCGGATTTTCCGGAACCTCCTGTTGCATATGCAGCGGGCCATGGCGATGAAATAGTTTGTGAAAATGTGTTTGAAATGCACGTGAGAATAACAGACACGCAAAGGCCTGCCCATAGCAGAAAAGTTTTCATTGCTCGGTTTAGTGTTGTTTAGGTAATAAGTTTAAAAGCTTACACGGGGACAGGTTCATGAAAAGTTTCCTGGAGGATGCTCGGATTGGAGTTGATATCAACCAACAATATTAAACTGTCACAAGATAAGTAACAGCTAAAACAGTCTCTGGATCAACGGTTGCCAAAAGTAAGTGTTTTTACTTACGGGTAAGCGCAGGTGAAAATATTTGTAAGGTAGATTGTAGGAAATAAAAAGTAAAAAGTAAAAATTCAAAAAGGCTGATACCCAATTGCCGGGAGGGAGTTGAGAGTGGAGAGTGGAGAGTGGAGAGTGGAGAGTTGTTAGTTATTAGTTGTTAGTTGTTAGGAGGCGTGTTGCCCATCATACATTTCAACCTTCAACTCTCAACTCTCCACTCTCCACTCTCAATTCTCAATCGTTCATTACTTCTGCAAGTTTCTTATCTAGTGCAAGTGCTTCTTCTTCTGTTCCTTTATCGTAGCGGCCAATGATGACGCCATTTTTATCAATGAGTATTTTTGTAGGCAAACTGTGAATACCAAATTTCTCACTGATGTCCTTATCGTTGGATTCTCCTTTTCTTATTTTTTCCCAATCCATTCCGCGAAGCACATTGTTCCACATGTCGGTTCCATCTTTTGCAATCGCTTTCTTCCACGCTGTCGAATCCCTGTCATCATCAGAAACTGCTATCACGTCAAACCCTTTGTCCTTATACTTTCCATAGAGTTCTTTTACATGCGGCATACTCTTGCGGCAAGGCACGCACCAACTAGCCCAGAAATCTATCAACACATATTTTCCTTTGAAGTCAGCGAGAGAAACTGACTTACCGTTGATATCTTTAGTGGTAAAATTTTTCGCCACGCTACCGGGAGAGCCTGCTTTTAATTTTTCAATTTCCCTGGCAATGTTCTTGCCGTCACTGCTTTGCTGAATGGTTGATCCAAGTGCATTGTAAAACATTTGCAATGAATCAAGCGATACATCTGTTGTGTGAAAACGCAGATAGTACGCCGTTACATATGACTGTGGATGTTTTGCAAAAAACTGAAAATCCTTTTGGGCTTGTCTTTGAAAATAAGGCTCAAACTTGTCATGTATCGCAGCAGCTTCGTATCTCAACGAGTCCAGCACGTCATCACTTTTCTTTTCCTTTTGCGCCTTGCGCATTGCTTCACCTGCTTTCTCATATGCTTTGGACAATGGCTCCATCTCTTTTCTGATTGACTCTTTTGAGTTCTCCAGTTCTAGAAATTCATCTTGTGTTCTAGAACCTGTGATCACCATATTTTTAAAGTCTCCTACTTTAAAGCTTCCACTCATTGGTTTCGGTTCTATAAAAAAACTCGCAGTGTTTGGGTTCTGGCCAGGCGTACCCTTACCATATTCAATATACGCCATCGTAGGTGCGGCAATATTTCCTTTTAATACAAAACTGCCATCCTTTACAGTGGTACTATCCGTGGTTCGTTTACCGGAGGCGTCTGTGTAGTAGAGCTTTACTTTTTCTGAGGAAGCAGCTCCTGTTATTTTTCCGTTCAATGTAAATTGTTGTGCATTGGCACTATGAACTGCAACTGTAGCAAGCACTATAGCAAAATACTTTTTCATCGTAGTTTAATTCTTTGTGGTTATAAAACTTCATTCAATTTTTTCTCCAGCTCTTCGCCGTGTAGATTTTTAGCGATGATCTTTCCAGTTGGATCGATCAATAAATTAGCGGGAATGGAATTGATGTCGTACTGTCTTGCCACAGCATTATTCCAGTATTTGAGATCAGAAACATGCGTCCACGTTAAGTTGTCAGCATGAATGGCATTCAACCACTTTTCTTTTCCTGTTGGCTGATCAAGTGACACGCCGAGTACGGTAAAATTTTTTCCTTTGTATTTATTGTAAGCAGCCACCACATTTGGATTCTCTGCCCTGCACGGTTTGCACCAGCTTGCCCAAAAATCCACCAATACATACTTGCCTTTGAAATCAGTTAATGACACCGGTTTTCCCAACGTATCATTCTGTGTAAAGTTCATCGCCTGCTTGCCAATGCCTGTCAAATTATTGATTCGAATGCTGTTCGCTACTTTCTTTCCGGGTGCGTTGTTTTTTGCATCGGCAGTTAACTGATTCAGTATTTTCTCCTGCTCGTCAAAATCCAATCTTCCCAGTTCAAAAGAAAGAAGGAAGGCACTGTAGCGTGAATTTTTGTGGGAAAGTACCCATTGTTTTGTCAATGCTTTTTCAGTGGAATCCATTTTCTCCAACTGAGGTTGAAGCGCTGCAAATGCGGCTGTATCTTTTGCATACAGCTCATTTGCTTTTTTGTACAACTCGTCTTTGCCTTTTAATGCGGGTGCATTTTTTATAAAATCGTTATACGCATTATAATCTTTGATGTATTGTGGACCTTCAGCTTTTATATCTTTCATCATAGGACCATCACCTTTAAGTGTTACGTTTCCTTTGTCGAGATATAAGAATGTCATGCAATTTTCAACGTACTTATTTCCTATCTGGATGATGTATGCATTGCCCTCTCCTTCCGGTATGTTCGTTTTGATGACGAAGCCTCCTTCTTTTGTTTGAACGGAGTCCTTTCCGTCGCCGGACAATGTTCTATAATAAACCCATTTGCCGGCTTCCAATCCTTTGATGGAAGCAGTAACGGTTGTGTTGGTTTGGGCATGTAGTAAAGATGCACAGAAGCATGCAGTTAGCAGCATCAGAGTTTTTTTCATTTTACACTTTTTATTTGAAGAAAGTTTTGAGTTGTGAGTTATGAGTTCTGAGTAAGGAGGTTTGCTGTTTTACAACCCAAAACTCACTACTCATAACTCATAACTTCTTAATAACCCGGATTTTGTTTCACTGCTTTATTGGCAACTATTTCAGCATCTGGTATAGGCAGCACTAATTGATGTTTGTCTTTTATAGATGGTAGCAAAGTCTGCAAAGTAGAAAATGGCAAACGCCTTACGGCAAACCAATCCTGGCTCGCTTCGTCTACAAAGTTTTTCATTTCTTCCTGAATTGTCAATAGCTGTAATTGCGGACCTGAATCTGCGGCATCAACATCTGAAAAATCTGTTACGCCAGCGTGTGACAAAACTGTTTTCAATAATGTTTTTGCAGCATCCAATGAGCCTCCTTTTGCTATTAATGCCTCCGCTTTTAGCAAATAAGCTTCGGTGAGCCTAAATGCATACGCGTATTCTGAGACAGGTGTAAAAGTAATATCCGTTACTGAACCCGGATAGTATTTTGTATCTGCAATGCTGGCGCCGTAAGGGCCCTCAACTGTTTGTATTTGCCATGCCGCACGGGGATCGCCTGCAAACAGCTCCTGCATAAAATCATTAGGACCGTAGTCATTATAATAAACATACTCCTGCCACTTCACCTGTTGTGAAGGATATGGTTGTATGCCCATCATTACTTCTTTGCTGGCAATGTTTTTGGACAAGAATATGTCTTTCACACTTCCTTCAAGCACAAATGGTCCGTTGTCTATAATGTCTGTAGTAAGACTGATTACTTTGTCCATATCCGCAGCAGTTCCGCGATTGATCAACACACGCGCTTTCAGCAATTTTGCTGTCCAAGCATTTGCATGTGCAATGGATGAGTTCAGCGATGGCAGACCAGAGATCGCGTTGTCTATATCAGCAAGAATGGAATCGTAGCTTTCTGCAACAGACGACCTCGCCAGATAAAGATTTTTTGGTTCTACAAATTCATTTCTGATGATGATGCCGTAAGCGCTGGCAGGGTCAGCGTATTCGCCGTGAAACAACAACAACTCTGCATTTCCAAAAGCGCGAAGAAATTTTGCTTCTGCGATCATTTGTTTTTTAGTGTCTGCTGATATGTTACTGAGAGGCGCTATGTTTTTCAGAAAACCGTTTGCTGCATTTACAATGCTATAACCATAGGTCCATATATTATCAATGCCAGGCGTTTTTGCATCGTAAGCGTGTTCGCCCAGGCCGCCACCACCATAGGTGTATGAAAGCATGCCGCTTAACTGCGATGCAAACCTTTCATTTACCTGGTACCACGATGATACGGGTACATTGTTGTAGTCAACGCCTCCTACGGCAAATCTGTAGTAGACACCGTTCAAAGTAGTGGCTGCGCTTTTAACATCGGTGATCACGTTGCCGTCCACTTCGGAACTGGATGGATAAACATTCAACTGTTTCGAGCAGGCAGTAATTGCCCAGCTAAACAGTGCCAATATGATGATGTAATTTTTATTCTGTTTCATGTGTCGTATTTGTTTTTTAGAAACCAACTTTCAATCCGATAGAAATTGTTCTTACCGCAGGATAGTTGCTCACGTCAAAGTATCCGCCGGCCACGCTGTACGCGTCGTCTGAAGTTTCAGGATCGTTGCCAGGATATTTTGTAATAGTGAACAGGTTGGTTGCAGTAGCATACACAGATGCATTTGAAATACCTGTTCTTGTCATCCAAGGTGTTTTGTTGAACCTGTAGTTGAGTGATAGTGTTCTCAATTTCAAATACGAAGAATTGAAAATGCTGAGACTGCTGTTGTAGATGATCTGATCGTTCCATAACAATCTTGGCAAATTGGTTCCGGTGTTTTCAGGATTGTAACGATCAAGCATTACCTGGTTGGCATTCGGTGTACCGATGAACTTAATACTACTTACATGGTCGCCCCACATGAGTTTGCCGCCATGGGAGAAGAGGAAGTAAAGATTCAGATCCCAGTTCTTGTAGCTGAAGCCTTGTGAAAATCCTCCGTAGTATTTAGGCGCTGCGTTTGCAATCACGACGTGAAAATCAGGATAGCCGGTTGAATCGAGCTGGAACATTGGATCTCCAATATTGAGGTATGGGAAAACGATGTTGCCGATAAAATTCAAACGCTGTTTGTAATCATCAAGATCTTTCTGAGATTTGATAATACCATCCACTTTCATTCCTGTGATCAAACCCAAAGGCTGTCCTTCAATAAGTGTGGTGTTGCCATATTCAAGACCTGTTTTATCGGGTATGCCCGTAAGATCTGCATTGTTGTTGAGTTTGGTAACAAGCGACTTGTTCCATGTGATGTTCACGGAAGCGTTCCAGCGGAAATTTCTCGTGCGAATGATGTCACCTGAAATGCTTAATTCATAACCTGTATTCCTGATGTCAACTGTGTTCTCTAACAAAGTTGAGTAAGAAGAACTTGGCGGTACCGGCAATGCCAACAATGCACCATCTGTTTGTTTTCTATAGTAGTCAAATGTTGCCTGCAACCTGTTTCCAAACAATGATACGTCTGCGCCGAAATCGGCTTGTTTGGTTGTTTCCCATTTCAATGCAGGGTTACCGAGTTGTGTTGGCACAAGTGCATTGGTTCCAGCATAAGCCAGCGGCGAGTAAAGTGTACGATATTTTTGGTCGCCGATATTTTGTGTTCCTGTCAAACCATAGCTACCTCTGATTTTGATGTCTTCTATCCACTTAACATTTTTCAAAAAGTTTTCGTTGGATAAACGCCATGCAACAGCTCCTGAAGGGAAGTAACCAAACCTGTTATCCGGGCCAAATTTTGATGAACCATCTGCACGACCCGTGAAGGTGAACAGGTATTTATCCATCAAAGTGTAGTTTGCACGCAGGTAATAAGAAACAAGATAGCTCTGTGGTTTATTAGGTTGATCACCTTGTGTGTAAATTGGTGTGGTTGCAGATGACAAATTATTAAGCACATCGTTGTTTGGATAACCTGAAGCTGTTGCGCTGAAGAAGCTTGTCTTTACTGTTTCGTAAGAAAATCCACCCAGGATATTTACAGCATGAATATCTTTCCATTTATTGGTATAGCCCAATGTATTTTCAATGAACCAATCAGTGAAACGACTGTTGGCATTGTTACCTATGCCTCCATTGGAAGACACGTTTCCGTAAAAACTTCCGATTTGCAGGTAGTCAGGAGTATACAGTTTCTGCGTATAGTTCTGGCTGTTTAACGATACGGTGCTCTTGAATTGCAAATGTGGGTTGAAGTCATAAATCGCACTGATAGAACCCAGCAGGCTTGTGCTTTTTGAATTGTTGACTGCTGTAGTCATAGCCAATGGGTTTTCATATCCCAGGTAGCTGGCCGCTACTGTAGCAAAATTTTGGAAAGCTCCTGTAGAATCGTATGGACTCCAGTCTGGTCTTGCTCGCAAAGCCTGTTGATATGCACCATTGGTAATGTTCTGATTCACATAACCGAGGTTAAGGTTGGTGATAAATTTGAAATGTTTACTGAACTCTGTTTCCAGGTTCACCTTGCCGGATACGCGTTCATAATCCGTTCCCACTACCACTCCCGGTGTATTGTTGTAGGCAAAAGATGTGTAGTATCTTGTTGAACCGCCACCGCCTTGTACAGACACTTCTGCATTGTTTGCAAATGCTGTTCTGGTAACAAGGTCAACCCAGTCTGTATTGTATTTACCAAAATAGTTTGGATCGTTTACAATTTTTACTGCTTCGGGGCGTGGTGCTCTTCCTGCTGCAACACGCGCCGCATTGTCATTTACCGCAGCTTCCTGCAGCAAAGTTTTATATTGAGAGGCGTCCAGCAGTTTTGGTTTTTTAGCCAACATGCTCACAGTTCCGTAGTAGCTGAATGTGATCACGGGCTTCATATCTTTCTTACCTCTTTTGGTAGTGATCAACACTACGCCATTCGCGGCTTTAGAACCGTAGATAGCAGCAGCAGATGCGTCTTTCAAAATAGAAATGGACTCGATGTCGTCAATGTTCAAGCCACCCAAATTATTCAATCCATTTACAAATGCGGTTGACATACCTGCACTTACACCACCTGAACCTGTAACGTCATTACCTACGGGGCTGCTCACGTCATAACCCGGGTTGATGTATGCAGATTGCACCTGCATGGGCACTCCGTCAATTACGTACAAAGGATCGTTGCCTCCCAACAATGAAGTGGAGCCACGCACGCGAATACGCACCGCGCCACCCGGCGTACCATCCGTTTTTGTAACCTCCACACCCGCTGCTTTACCGGCAAGTGCGTTGTCGACTGTTGCAAATGGAATGTCCTGAATGTCTTTCGCAGCAATGGTTGCGACAGATCCGGTAAGGTCTTTTCTTTGAGAAGTGCCATAACCGATCACGACTGTTTCAGTCAGTGAAGACACTTCAATTTCCAAAGGAATTACTAAAGCGATATCAGTATTGTCGATCTTTTTGTCAATCGATTTATAACCCACGATAGAAAAAGCCAGCACATCATTTACAGATGCATGCAGTGTAAATTCTCCGTTGGGGCCGGTCTTTGTACCCTTCTTTGTTTTCTTGTTTAATACAGAAACACCCTGCAATGGATGCCCCGTTCTGTCTGTCACTACACCATGCACGGGGTCTGCCGTTTCATTTTCTGTTATGATAATTACATGAGGAGATGGCTTGATGATCACCGTTTTTTCCTCTATGGAATAAGTAAGCGGTTGACCTTTAAAACACTGGCGCAGCACATCTTCCACAGATGCGCTTCTTACATCGACATCAATGCTTTTAGCAGTTTTTACCAGCCGGCTATTGTAGACAAAATTGTAATCGGACTGTTTTTGAATTTCTTTAAAAACAGTTTCCAGCGATGCGTTCTTGAGAGAAATTGTAATATTCTGCCCTCTACCAGAAGCGCTAACTGAAAGACTAAAGATGAGTAAGATAAACGCCGTCAATTTCATAATCCGCGCAGTTTTGGCTATCCCTTTTTGGAAAGGAATAGAATGAGCCTTTAAATCCATAACTTTGTTTTAGTTTAGGTTAAACAATAAGCAGTTCTAACAAATTGAATATCTGATTTACCTAATCTTCCTGCCGTTCCGACTCGTACTCGGAGCGGTTTTTTTATCAGGTAAACGCTGTGAAAGGCGATCCTTTTTCTCTTTACATATGGTGTTGTTTTTAAGTTTTTTTAATGTTGTTCAAATGGTTATTTCCTGACAATTATTTTCTTTCCCTCTATTTCAAAATGCACACCGCCACTCATTTCCATGTATTGCAGCAATTTCGAAACAGGTACGTTGCGGGATATATTCATCGTGTAGATGTCGTAAATTTTATCGTTAAACGAAACTTCCACGTCGTACCATCTTGCCACTTGCTTCATAATAGTTTCCAGGCTGACTTCTGAAAAAGCAAAACGTCCGTTTTTCCATGCAATGACTTCGTCGACATCTATGTCACTTTTTACCTGCAGGCTTTGATTTTTGGCCACTTGCGATTGTTGTCCCGGCTTTAAAATTCTTGCAGCGTAGTCAACTCCTACTTTTACAGAACCGTTTACAAGCGTGGTTTTTACATAGGCCTCATCATCATAAGACATCACGTTAAATTCCGTTCCCAATACCTGGATGTCTTCATTGCCAGCTTGTACCACGAATGGTGCGGATGCATCTTTCGCAACGTCAAAGTATGCTTCACCAGTGATCTCCACTTTACGCTCCGAACCAGTGAAATGGTTAGGATAGCGAATGGAACTGGCGGCGTTCAGCCACACCTTTGAGCCGTCTGGCAAAGTGATCTGATATTGCCTGCCTCTCGGTGTACTCACCGTGTTATACACCACTTTGTCTTTCTCGGCAGCCTGCGCATCATACACCAGTTGATTGTTTTTCAACAATACTTTTGCGCCGTTCTGCGTAGCGATCACACCGCCTTTGGAGCTGTCAAGTTCTACCTGGCTGCCATCAGCCAAAGTAAGGATGGCGCCATTTTTTCCCGGAGCCACATCCTGCACAGGCTTTGTTACGGCAGCGCTTTCCCTTTCGTTTTTGCTCCCATGATTCCACAAATAGGCACCACCGGCAACTGCCAAAACAAATACCGCTGCAGCGGCCCACCACGTTCGCATGAATGAAACCCGTTTTACTAAAAGAACTTTGCTCTCCTCGTCCTCCTCTTCTTTTACATGATCCATCGTGAATATGGATTTTGCCATGTTTTCAATTTCAGAAGTGGTCAAAGGTTTGCGGCCGTTTTCTTTGTAGGGGTTTAGCATGATCTCCAATTGCTCTGTCAACTCACTTTTCTCATCACTCTTCAATTGTTCGATCAGTTCGTTAAGTTCTTCCTGGCTGGCTTGGTTTTCGTTAATTTTTTTTAATAGCAACAGAATGCTTTCCTGGCTTTTCAATTGACTAGTTTTTACGTTAAGAGGAATAAGGTTGTCTCTATAAAACAGACTCCCGGGGAAAATTTTAGGACTAGTCGAAAATGAAAAAAGTTAAAAAATATTTAAGATGGAGATAATGACCAGGCTAAATCCGGCCTTTTCCATTCCGTCACGAAGGGTGTGAAGGGCCTTTACAAGCGTATTTTTAACGGTGTTTGGAGAAATACCGAGTTGATCGGCAATCTCGGGAATTTTCAGGCCCTGCTCGCGGCTGAGGGTATAGATTCTCCTTTGCTGGGGCGGCATTTGTACCACAATGTTACCAATGGCGCGGCGCAATGCGTCCACCAAAAGCGCTGATTCAGCCGGATTGTCGGAATTGGCATCGGCGTATTTATCTATGTAAACATTGAGTCCTTTGTCTTGAGTGGCCTTGTCTCTGAGGTAGGTAAACGCGCGGTTGTAACCGATGCGCATGAGCCACTGGCGGAAGTTTTCGATCTCCGGCAATTTGTCCCTGTACAGCCAAACACGCAGAAAAGTATCCTGCACAAGATCTTTCGCAATGGCATGCGACTTTACGATCGTGTAAATATTGGCGTGCACCTGGTCTCCATAATGCTGAAAGATCTGCCGGAAAGCCGATTCTTCCCCTTCAGAAATTTGTAGCAGCAGTTCTTTCTCCCTATATGTTCCGTTTTCGTTCAATAGAGTAAGCAGTGTTGGTATCGTTGTAAAAATAGAGAGAAAAGTGGTTGAAAGAGCAGGGAGGCGAAAAATGACTGAATAACTGAATAACTGAGTAACTGAATAACTGAGGTTCAACGTCGATCTGCCATCAATAATTCAATTATTCAATAATTCAACCTTCAGTTTATTCAGTTACTCAGTTATTCAGTTATTAAATAATTAACCCGCCAAATACTATGGTTTTCCGGAATAACTATTATTTTACTGATTACAAACCCTAATCATTGCCGTTATGATAATTTTTTTAGTCATTGCGGGAGCCATTGCCGTGGCGGCCGTCTTCTTAGTAATTTATCGATCGCGGAAAGTGAAAGTTCAGATCAGGAAGCTGGTTGACCAACGCTTCGAACGCATCCGCCCCTTGTACGACAAACTGGAAAACGCGGAAAATGTAAACGCCGATGATGTTTTACCCTTCGCCAAAAATGTAATGACGAGAGAGGCCACTTTTCAACTCCTGCACGATTTTCACAAACTTGAACTATTTCCTCCCGAATATCTTACCATTGTTAAGAGCGCAGAAAGCAACCTTGCCAACTGGCTCGAATTCCCTACTGAACTTGCGGCATGTCCCGACGAACTGGAGCATATAAAACGTGTGACGATTGACTTCGATGGGCAAAACAATTTTGTCCACTATGAGGTTTTCAAATACAAAGTAAATGCGCCCCATTGGGCGGCCAAAGACGGATGGCTACTGGGCGTTGTGGGCCCCTATTTTGACCACAGCAAGCCTTATGACTTCCCGCACGCGACATTTAGCAGAACCGGCAGCACGGTCGACAGAGTCTCAGCCGATGAAGAGGCAATGTGGGTGCATGAAAATATCTTGAATGTTGAACGGTAATTAGTAATAGTTTTCTTCAGTGGTTTCGCAAGTACCATTTAGTCAATAAGCCCGAACCGTCATTGCGAGCCACCGCACGATAAAAGTGTTCTAATATTGTACTGAGACTTGCAACAAAACAAATGTGGCGAAGCAATCTCTCACAGCGTGCACGAGATTGCTTCGCCCGCTTTCCGCTGCGCTTGATTATTGTTGTAATTCTGTTATTCATTCCCCGCTGGTCTCGCAATGACGATGCGGTTTCGCTGATTCCACTTGTCAAGCTACTCAGTTATTCAGCTACTAAGTTCATTCAGTCTATTCAGTTATTCAGTTATTCAATTATTCAATTATTCAATTATTCAGTCACTCAGCCCCTCTCCCCACGCCGTAATCACAAGCCTCCTGCTTCCTCCATAATTCCGGTGCTCGCATAAATAAATGCCTTGCCATGTACCCAAAGCAAAGCGGCCATTGCGTATCGGTATCATTACAGAACTGCCTAGCAGAGCAGCTTTGAGGTGTGCCGGCATATCATCGGAACCTTCATCGTTGTGCAGAAAATCCTGATCATTCTCGGGAACCGCTTTATTGAACCATGTTTCAAAATCCTTTCTAACAGTAGGGTCAGCATTCTCATTAATGGTAAGGGATGCAGACGTGTGTTGAATAAACACCTGGCACATTCCCGTTTTCAATTCGCCAATCGCAGGCAACGCTCTAAGCACTTCGCCAGTGATCAAATGAAATCCTCGACGCTTCTCCGGCAACTCTATTATTTGCTGAAACATTTTCATGAGGCAAAAAAACAATTAATAATTAATAATTAGGAATTAATAAGGCGTCACTCAACGCCTGTTTGCAAAGTTCACATACTGCCCCATCTATTAATTCTTAATTATTAATTATTAATTTTAGTTTCAACAACACCATTATGGAAAACATAAAAAAAGAAGACATTAAGCAGGAAGTATTTGACCTGTATGATGACTATGCACATGACCGTATTAACAGGCGCGACTTTGTAGCAAAGCTTTCTACATATGCCGTTGGCGGTCTTACCGTTACTTCACTGATGAGTTTTTTGATGCCGGACTATAAGAGCACATTGCAAACAACAGCAGGCGATCCGCGCATCAAGTCCGAATATATCAACTATCAGTCACCCAAAGGCGGAGGCACGATCAAAGCGTTATTGTCAATGCCTGCAGATGCTACCGGCAAACTCGGCGGCGTGGTGGTGGTGCATGAAAATCGCGGATTAAATCCATACATAGAAGACGTGGGCAGAAGAGCAGCTCTCGCGGGATTTATTTCCATCGCGCCAGATGCGCTCACACCTCTCGGCGGCTATCCCGGCAATGATGACAAAGGCCGTGAAATGCAGGCTAAACGTGACAAAAATGAAATGCTTGAAGATTTCATTGCAGCATTTGATTACTTAAAAAACCATAAAGATTGCAATGGCAAAGTGGGCGTAGTGGGATTTTGCTTTGGTGGCTGGATCGCCAATATGATGGCCGTTCGCGTTCCTGAGTTATCCGCAGCCGTTCCTTTTTATGGGGGACAACCGGCAGCAGATGATGTGCCGAAAATAAAGGCTCCGCTCCTGCTTCACTATGCCGGACTTGACACAAGAGTAAACGAAGGCTGGCCCGCGTATGAAGAAGCATTGAAGGCAAACAAAAAAGAATACACTGCTTACACGTATGCGAATGTCAACCACGGTTTCCATAATGACACCACGCCTCGTTATGACAAACCCGCCGCAGAACTTGCATGGCAAAGGACGATAGATTTCTTTAACCAAAAGCTGAAGTGAGCTCAACGCAAAACGCCTGACGCTTAACGCAGGGTGCGCCTTGCGTTAACTGTTGAGCGCTAGGCATTCAGCAATTAGCCTTTCCTAACACCCAACTCACTATAACCCATGAAAATTTCTCATCTCAAACTCAAACCCTTCTTATTACAATTTGGATTTACTCTGATCATATTCGCGGCGAAGGGCCAGTCAAAAGACTCTGCAACAGTGCCACGCTGGATCAATTTTGGTCATGACTATCGAAAAGAATATACTGAAGCCCATTCAATTTTTGATTATAACAGGGCCATGCTTACATCATCCAACGATACTTTAGAAAGAAGTTTTTGGAACAGTTGGTTCAGGGACAATGGACCTATAACATTTGAAAGCTCTTTTATTAATGGAAAACTAAACGGCCTGCAAGTTGGGTATTATCCAAATGGCATCGTGGGTTCGGTAATGTACTATTTGAATGGCTTGCCCTGGGATGCGGTATCATTGTCGGATTCTTGCGGCCACACTTATTATCCTGGAAGCCTATCACAAGGAAACGGCACATTGCCTTTTTTAAGCGCGTCAGGAAAAGATCTTGGCTATAGAACTTTCAAAAATGGGCATGTCGACGGCCCCTATCTCCACAAAGATGTTTGGGGTTCAACTGCGGTTGCTGGCGAGGTTCGTTATAAACCGCAATGCGTAAATTATTTTCCTGCCTTTAAAGTAAAATATAAACTTGGCGGTACTGAAATGATCGACGTGTTTGATACAGCCGCTTTTAATGGATTAAAAAATATATTCAATTCTTATGTTATTCTTAATGCGAAGGATTCTGTAAAAGAACTTGAACGAGACTATGAAGATATCAACCAGGTTTTTGGCGATGCAGATGCTGTCCCGGCAGGCAAATGGCGCATCTACGATTATGAAACTAATAAAACACACCAAGAGATTGACTACGACGATTGTGGCAATCCAATCAAAATAACGTACTATGACAAGGAAGGAAAAATCCGTGATGTTCGAACCTATCCTTGTGCATCGAAAAGAAAGCGAAAGATTATTGTACAATGATTCTTGTAATAAAATATCCCTCAATGCTAAACGCTCAATGCCTAACGCAAGGTGCACTCCGCGTTAGGCGTTAGGCATTAAGCATTAAGCGTTAAGCATTTACTATATTTGTGCAGCAAGCATTCAAAAAAACGGCAGGGCATTATGTTGAAAAGGAAAGATCGCAGCCTGATGAAATTTATTTTTTTCGGCAATTACTTTTATGGTCTTTGTGCCGTCGCTCTTTCTATTGAAGCCAGCTTGCAGCAGGAGTTTCCGTTGAATACGGTTCCATATTATCTTTTAGTGACTGCTCTAACTATTCTTTACTACACCAAAGCATATATAACCGACAACGAACACAACAGTACCAACATAAGGTCCATATGGTATGCTGCGAATGCAAAACTTATTTTTTATTGCCAGCTTGTGTTGTATACGGTTTGCCTGGTTTGCGGATTGATTGTATTTCCCTTAAAAGAACTTAGCAGCATAACCGTTCCTGAATGGTTCCTGATCGCTTTGGTGCCGGTGGCGGGCCTGATGTATTATGGCATTAACTTACGCACAACAAAAGCCTACAATCTTAGAAGTGTTGGCTGGTTGAAGCCTTTTATGATCGGTTTTGTGTGGGCGGGAATGGTGACGATTTACCCGGTTTTGTATTATTGCATCACGCACAACATCAGTTACGACATTACATGGGTCAAGTTCTTTTTGTTTGTAAAAAACCTGATGTTCATAACGGTGCTTTGCATTTTGTTTGACATTAAGGATTATGCGACCGATCACAACCTGCAATTGAAAACCTTTGTGGTAAAAGCCGGCTTGCGCAAAACGATCTTTTATATCGTCATTCCATTAAGCATTGTTGGCCTCGGCTCCTTTATCGTTTATGCCCTGAGTCGTCATTTCGGAGTAATGAAGATTCTGATAAACACCATACCATTTATCTTACTTATTCTTGTTGCCTACTCGCTGCATAACCGCAGGTCCATTTTCTATTACCTCGTCGTAATTGATGGATTAATGCTGGTGAAAGCGCTGTGCGGGATTGTGGCGATGAAGTTTTTCTAATGACTGAATAACTGATTAACTGAATAACTGAATAACTGAGTTGTTCATATCCGGTTATCTATTTGTTGTTGGGTAAGCGGAAGTACACTGATTGGGCTTTTCTTGCGTCGCACACTTCAACAGAAGTTCTTCTTTGAACAATAGACAATCGATGTCTCTGATTGCATTTCGCAGTCTAACTTTCAACACTTCAGTTATTCAGTTACTCAGTTATTCAGTTATTCAGTTAATAAAAAAGCGTCATCACTCTTGCTGCTTGCAGCAATAAGCAATGACGCCCTATTAATTACTAATTACTAATTATTAATTACTTCACAATTTTCTCATCGCCAAACTTCTCCTGCCATGCTAAAATTCCACCTTCCACATTCACTGTGTTTGTGAAACCCATTGTTTCAAGGAACATCGCGGCTGTGGCGCTTCTTTTGCCGCTGCGGCAATGAATGAACAATTCTTCATCTTTCAGGTTTTCGATCTCATCGATCTGCATTGCCTGAATTTTTCCCAAAGGAATCAAAGGCACGCCAAGGTTTGCTTCTGCATATTCGTTTGGCTCGCGCACGTCAATCACATGCAGCTTTTCGCCTGCATCAAGTTTTGCTTTTAGTTCTTCAACTGTAATATTTCTCATAATAAAACTTTAATCGTTAGTAAGAAGATCCGTCATCCTGAGGGTTCGCAGCAGTTGTATCGCGCACAGGCTTTTCAGTTTGTAACCAAATATCGATCATTTGGCCTGCTCTGATCCTGCTTACCCTTCCATCCGGTGTATAATGTTTCGGCTCCTGATCATAAATATAGGCATTGACTGAATCTGTGACGCCCGGTTTATATACAGCTGACCCGAAACTAATGCCCACCACACTAAGTTTTGCTTTAGCCTCGTTATAAGTCATCCCTGTTAAATCCGGCACCGCAAGATCAATACCCGATGGGCCTCCGCTTAAAGTTAGCGATATCTCTGAACCCATTGGCAATTTGGTGCCTGGTTGCACTTCTTTTCCGTTTACAGATTGATTCAATACTGTATTTCTTGTAAAATCGGGTTTATAAAGGGTATCTCCCATTTTGAAGCCAAACTGCCTGATCACTATCTCTGCATTTCTAAAACTCATACCTACCAGGTTCGGCATTACCACGTCTGGCGGCACGGTTCTGTTGATGGTCAGGAACACAGTTCTGTTGACCTTTACCAATTCATCGGCATCGGGAAACTGTCGCAAGACAACGCTTGGCTTAACAGTATCGCGATAAACTGAATCCTGTATTTCTACTTCAAAGCCTTGCTGCTCCAATGATTTCTTAGCTTCTTCGTAAGTTTTTCCGGTAACAGACGGAATGCGCAAAACCTTTCCATGTTTCGTGAAAAAGTTGAGAGATGAAAGCACCAGCAAGATCAGTACCACGCCCAGCACAAAGGCTGCAACTATATTGACCCAAAGCGGCTTATTTGTAAGGAATTTAAACACAATAACTTGGTTTTGTTTTCATGGATTATCTAATGTGCGCCCAAAGAAATGAAAAAAAGCTTGAAAGGCCTAATGCGGAACGCGGAACGCAGAACGCCAAATGCTCAATGCTTAACGCTATGGTTCAATGTCGGAGACCCTCGCGTTAGGCGTTAGGCCTTTCGCGTTTTGCGTTAGGCGTTTCGCGTTAAGCTCCTAACGCCTCTTCCAACAACTCAGTATAAAAATCCTTCAGCTCCATGCCAGCAGCCCGAACCTGTTGAGGCACGAGGCTTTCCGCGGTTTGCCCGGGAACGGTATTAATTTCGAGCATGTATGGCTCACCTTTGGCTTCGTTGTAAATGAAGTCTATGCGCACTACACCACGGCAGTTGAACACTTCGTATACTTTTTTGGCGGTGTACCTTACTTTTTCTGCAATCGATTCGTCCACTACAGCGGGCGTAATTTCTTCGCTAAGGCCCTGGTATTTGGCTTCAAAATCGAAAAACTCTTTCTTGCTTATTACTTCTGTAAACGGTAGTGTTTTTATTTCTCCTTTTGTTTTATAAACACCGATCGTAAATTCCCTTCCGGAAATAAACTCTTCCACCAGCACCTGATCGTCTTCTTTAAATGCTTTTTCCAAAGCAGCGGCCATATCTTCTTTGTCGTTCACTTTGCTCATACCAATACTGGATCCGCCGTTGTTTGGCTTTACAAATACTGGCAATTGCAACAATGAGCTTACCACTGACGGCTCAATGCCTGTGTGCTTGAACAAATGCAAGCTTTTTGCTACGTTGATTCCACCGAAAGCTGCAACGGCAACGGTATAGCGCTTGTTAAATGTAAGTGCAGAAGTGGCTGCATCGCATGAAGTGTAAGGAATATTCATGAGGTCAAAATATCCCTGCAATTTTCCATCTTCACCCGGCGTTCCGTGAATACCGATAAACACGGCCTGGAACCTTATCTTTTCGCCGCTGATGGTGATTGTGAAGTCGTTTTTGTCTACCGCTATTTTTTCACCCTTATTGCTTTCATATATCCAGCCGTCCGGTCTGATGTCAATTTTGTAAACGTTAAATTTTTCTTTGTCCAGATTTTTTTCAATGGTAATGGCACTCATGTACGAAATCTGTGCCTCTCCGGAATAACCTCCTGTTACAAAAGCGATGTTCGGCTTCATTAAATAATTGGTTTGCTGTTGGGTGAAATAATGTTCGTTTAATCATCAAATATCAAACCTAAAATGGAAGTGGAAAAAAAAAGTTGGAAGAGCGAATGCCAGTGGCCGGTGTTGAGAAAGCAGTCTTTCATTATTACAAAGGCGCAGGCAGTAATGAGAGTGACCAAGAATTACCACTTAGACACTAAGGGCACTAAGTTTCACTAAGAGAACCCTGAACTTACAGCAACCCTTAGTGCGGCTAAGTGCCCTTAGTGCCTTAGTGGTATAAGAAAATCTCGCACCTACGACCTGACGCACAGAAAGCAACAGGCAACAAAAAAGCACCGGCAAACGCCGATGCTTTCCAAAATCTTATTCTAAGAGATTATTTTTTTGCTTTTGCTGCAGCAGAATCATGCGCATGTGGCATTTCAAACTGTGGAGCAGCTTTAGGAGCTGGAGCTTTGTCAGCAACATCTTCAACATCTACATCGAATACCAATGATTCGAATGGTTTACCGCCAGGGCCAGGCTGAGGACCGTAAGCAAGGAAACCAGGGATGTACAATGTAGCTTTACCACCTTTTTTCAGCAATCTCAAACCTTCGTCCCAGCCGTTGATCACCTGGTGCTGACCAATTGTGAAACCGAATGCAGGTTTTTCTGCGCCTCTGTTGTTTTCAAATTCTTTATCTGTGTCAAACAATTTACCAGTGTATCTTACTGATACGTATTTACCGGAATCAATTGAAGCACCTTCACCTGGATTTTGTATTACTACAAATGTTCCTTTACCTGTTTTTTGTGCATTGTTAATGCCTTTGCTTTTCAATTTAGCCTCGATTGCAGAAACTTGTTTGTCGCCAATTGCATTCATTTCTTTTTCACGATCTGCGCGCACAGCTTCTTCGTTTGCCATGATATCTTCTACTTTGAAATTCAGGTAAAGTTTGTCACCTTTTTTCAAGATAGAACCACCTGCCATTGGCATTTTTGCCAAAATACTATCCGCAAATTGCAGGATAACAACGCTATCACCTTTGTGCAGCAAACGGAAAATTTCGTTTGGTTGATAAATTGCACCAACGCTGTCAGCTTGCGCATATACAGCCATTGTTTTGTACGAATCTGCCAAAACAGAATCGTTTATTTTTTGAACGTAGTTTATTTTCAATACCTCGCCTATTTTCACCTGCGGACCACTACCCTGTTTTACGATCTTGTACATTAACCCGCTCGCAGTTTTTTTATAGCCTGCATTGTTGCATGCTGTCAAACCCAATACTGCAGCAGCCGCTACAGCAATCGATGTAATTTTTGTCATTTTTTGTTTATTGTTATTGCAATTGTAAAGCATTTTCTTTAACTGCTTGTTTAAATTTTTTTACCGTTTGGTCAAGAGAGTCGTTCGTATGGCCGCCTGCCGCGTTAAAGTGGCCGCCGCCTTCAAAGTATTTTCTGGCAAATGTATTCACGTCCACATTGCCCTTGCTACGGAAACTCCATTTGCGTTCCTCGTCCCTGTCAATTACCAGGCCAACCATTTTAATTCCCTGAATGCTTAGTGGAAAATTCACCAGCCCTTCGGTATCGCCGGTTTTTATTTCAAAACGCAACAGATCGCCTTTGGAAATAGCGATCAAAGCAGTATTGTATTCGTACATGATCTCCATTCTATTGGAAAGAACATGTCCAATAAAACGAAGCCTGTTTTCAAGATAATTATCGTAAATATTTTCGTGTACCTGTGTGTGCTGCAGCCCCACTTCTTTCAAGTGCGCCACCATGGTATGTACACCGGCAGTCGCTGCGGGGAAGCGGAAAGATCCTGTATCGCCAATGACACCTGCATAAAGGCACTCCGCCATGTCAATATTTATTTTATCTCCATGACCGCTGCCCACGATAAAGTCGTACACCATTTCTGAAGTCGAACTTTTGCCAGTATCGCTAATGCCATAATCGAAGGATTCAACTTCCGGCTGCTGGTGATGGTCGATCAGCATTTTTACGCATTTCAGCTCTTTTAAAGGAGCCGCAAGAGACTTCGTGCGTGGCAATGTGTTGAAGTCGAGGCAAAAAAGCCACTCCGCCTGTTGCAAAATACCCGGCACTTCCGCTCTGCCCTTTTGGCTTTCGAAATCCAGTACGGTATCGCAACCTGGCATCCAGTTAAGGAATCCCGCCCAGTTTGTAGGCGAAACAACTGTTACAGTATGCCCGAACTGTCTTAAAAAATGATATAATGCAAGCGAAGAACCCATGGCATCAGGATCTGGTTTCTGATGCATGGTAATGACCACTTTGCGTGGTGAAGTCAGCTGGTTGTATATTTCCTGTATGGGTTTCATAAAAAACGGAGCGAAGGTAAGCGGAATTGATAAATTGTCAAAACAAGCTTTGGGACTTGGCAAAGAACGTTTAATGTCTGAAACTTAAGCAGTTAACGAATTGTTATTGCGGAGGGAGAACACCATTGATTTGAAATTAGTGCTCGGAGATTTGAAATTCGATGCACAAAAAGATTCTCCTTTAATAAGTTCCGTTGTCACAGAGAAAGAATTCTTAATTCTTAATTCCTAATTCTTAATTTTCCCTCTATCTTTGCCGGCCAAACAAAAAAGTGATATGAGCAACAGAACATTTACTATGATTAAGCCTGATGCTATGAAAAATGGCCACGCAGGTGCAATTTTAGATAGAATCATTAAAGAAGGATATCGCATTGTCGCGTTGAAACAAACAAAACTTTCTGCTGAAAAAGCTGGTGAGTTTTACGCAGTACACAGCGCAAGACCTTTCTACGGTGAGTTGGTAGAATTTATGAGCAGCGGCATTATCATTGCTGCTATTCTTGAAAAAGAAAATGCTGTGGCTTCATTCCGTACTTTGATCGGTGCAACTGACCCAGCTAAAGCTGACGAAGGTACCATCAGAAAAATGTACGCTACTTCTCTTGGCGAAAACGCAGTTCACGGTAGCGACAGCGACGAAAACGCTGAAATCGAAGGTAGCTTCTTCTTCTCTGGTTTAGAGAAATTCTAATTATAGAAACAGTAAGTTTTTTTAGAGCGATCACTACAAAGTGGTCGCTTTTTTTGTGCACCAGCTTGAGCAGTTGCAAATCACAATTTAAGCAAGGGCGAAATAAAACCACTAAGACACTAAGCCCCACTAAGGTTCCCAAAAATTCAGGCATTTCTTAGTGAAACTTAGTGCCCTCTGTGCCTTAGTGGTAAAGATTCGAGAGCAGCACCTGCCCGCAACTCCGTATCTTCAAACAAATCTCCCATCATGCAACAACCCGAATACTGGATGCGAGGACCAATCGAAGACATAGCCGCACTGCTACAACCTGTGGCCCATGCCTTACTGCAGGCACGCGACGAAGTAAACGAACTGATGAAGTATTTCCCCGAGCATCTTCTTTGGGAAAGACCCGCCAATGTTGCTTCTCCTGCTTTTCACCTGCAACATTTGTCCGGTGTGCTTGACAGATTATTTACCTACGCAAACGCGCAACCATTGAACCAGGAACAGCTTGCCTACCTTTCTGCCGAAGGCAAACAAAATGAAAATGCAACATTGAATATTTTGCTTGATAATTTTAATAAACAAATTGATCGTTCACTGGAGCAGCTTAAAACAATCAATGAAGATTCCTTAACAGCTTTTCGAGGCGTGGGTAGAAAACAACTACCATCAACCGTTATCGGCTTGCTCTTTCATGCAGCAGAACATACTATGAGGCACACGGGACAGTTGTTGGTGACGGTGAGGCTCTTAGTGGAGAGTTGAGAGTGGAGAATTGAGAGTTAAGCATTGTGGTAAATGGTACCACTCTCAACTCTCAACTCTCAACTCTCAACTCCTAATCAAAGCGCTATACATTTTTACTTCGTTGTAAATGGAAGTACGTTCGTTGATCTTTTTGATTGTTGTGAACCCTATACCGGCAAATAATTGTTTTAGCGATGAAAAGTCGATTGGATAAGGCACCCAGCGATTAGAACTTAATGTATTATATTCTACAATAACGAATTGCGGATCGCTAACAAGTTTACCCGTCACCGATAAAAGGAACGATTTTTTATCCTTCACATAATGCAATGAGTTAGCCATCAAAATTCCATTGAGGTTTGGGAGTTCCAATTGATCGTTTACAAAGTCGGCTTTTATAACTTCTATTCTCGTTTTATTGGGAAGAACATTTGGCGCAAGAGAGGGCTGCATGTCCACCGCATAGATTACGCTCGATGCAGGTAACATTGAGGCAAGCGCTTTTGTAAACAACCCACTGCCACAGCCAAAATCAGCCCAGCTCTGTGGTTCATCCGCTCCTATCTCAGGATCTTTTATTAATTCAATTGCTTCTGTTAATTGCATACTAAATCCTTTTTAGTTACAAGAAGGACTGATTTTCTTCAAAAGAAAAATCTGCGTAAATCAGTCTAATCAGCGTCATCCCCGTCCGAACGACTTCAGCCGGGCGGGTGCGTGCTCTCTCCCCCCAATCTAAAAAATAATTGCGTATCTGAAAAATTCACACTTACTTTGTATTTCAAAGTGCTTTTTATGGAGACAATATATTCGCTGAAAGCATCCATCAGAAGATGGATCGTATTCTTTGTGATCACATTGATATTAAGCGGTGCCACTGCATTTGCGTTAGAGTCAGAACTTGCCTGGCTATGCACCGTGATTCCAAAAGACATCCATTTGTTTTTCTTTATTCAAAAATGTTACGTGGCGATTAAGGACATGAATGCCCAGTATCCTTTTCTTGCATATGGCTATGACTGGCTGGCCTTTGCTCACATTGTTATCGCAGTTGCGTTTATTGGACCATACAGGGACCCGGTGAAAAATATTTGGATCATACAATTTGGCTGCATTGCCTGCATTCTTATATGGCCAACTGCTTTTATCGCTGGGCATGTGCGGCAAATTCCTTTATACTGGAAACTGATCGATTGTTCTTTCGGTGTGATCGGACTGGTTCCGCTTTTAATTTGCTATAAAAAAATTAAACGTCTTGAAGTACTTGAGAATATTGAGAACCAAACAAATTTATACGACTACTCAAAAAGGGAAATACAGGTTTTTAATTAAGTAAAAAGTCAAAAGCTTTAGTTCAATCTCCTTGCCACCGGGCAAGACCAGTCTTTCAGGGTTTTGACTTTTGATTTTTTACTTTTTACTTAACACCCATTATCGTTAACTTTAAAAGTAGTTATGGAATACTTTGTTGAAGAAGGGCATATTGTGCAAAAGATATGGGGCAAGGCAGATGTGATCCTGCTGATATTTGCCGGCGCCGCGGCAGAGTTCGCTTTGAACAAATCTGTTGACTGGCTCTACTTTACAGGCAAATTGCCCGCTGATCCATTGGGCAGATTATTCACCACCGTTGGTTATGCAAGACAAATCATTTTTTCTCCGAAGGAAAAAGCACATGCAGCCATTGACAGGATGCGAAAAATACACACGGGCGTTGAAACTGCGCGTGGCACGGCCATTCCAGACTGGGCATATCGCGATGTATTGTACATGTTGATCCATTATTCTATTGCATCTTTTGAGGTTCTGGATAGAAAATTGACTGCCCTGGAAAAGGATGATGTAGTGGAAGTCTTTTACAGAATGGCAACACGCATGGGTTTGGAGAATATTCCTTCGGACTACGCAGCATGGCATGCACAGTATTCAGACCAACAATCAACCAACCTGCAATACAGCGGCTACACAGCGGACCTCTTCAAACAATATAAAAAACACCTGGGCAGCTTCAGGTATTACATCTTGCTGGAGTCACAAAAACTGGTGGCAAATAAAGTTGTGCTTAACCATCTCAGCTTGCGAAATGGCTCTGCTATAAAGCCTTTGGTAAATGTGTACAAAATTTTCAGGCGAATTAACGCAGAGTGGTTCATTCAGTCTATTCTGCTACCCGCACAGTATAAAACACAGATCAGGCAAATGAACATGATATAGCTGTCTATTCAAAAATCCTTTTGATCCATGCATACTGCAAAAGCATAATTGTTTTGGCGTCCTTTATTTCTCCTGCTTCCATCATTCTCATCGCTTCATCAAAACTGATTTCAAGCACGTCTATCTCTTCTCCGTGATCAACACCTCCACCCTCGCCTTGTTTCATTTCCTTTGTGTAGGCACCAATAAACAAATACAATATCTCTGATACGGAGCCTGGCGACATATAGGCTTCATAGACTTTTGTAACATCCTTAATTTTATAGCCGGTCTCTTCTTCGGTTTCCCTTCTGATACAATCTTCGGGACTATCCTGATCCAATTGTCCGGCACATACTTCTACCAGCATGCCAGATGCATTGCCATTTATGAATGACGGCATACGGAATTGTTTGGTAAGCACCACCGTTTTCTTTTCTTTATTGTACAAAAGAATACCCGCACCATTACCGCGATCATACACTTCGCGGGTCATCGTCTCTTTTTCATTTCGCTTGTTGATGTGCTCGTAAGTTATTCTGTGAAGCTTATGCCAAAAGGGGGAGATCGTTTCGGTGCTAAGGATTTTCACGTTGTTCGTCATGGTAAACCGTTATTGTTTCAATATTACAGCAATAATTTCCAAATTGTTCCCCAAAAGGAAAAACTATAACCAAACTTTTGCTTACCTTGACCTTACTAAATTAGAGATGGAAAACAAACTGCCCACGATTAAAGAGATTGCCAAGCGGCTCAATGTATCCGTGTCCACTGTATCCCGCGCCTTAAGCAATCACCCAAGCATTGGCTTGCGCACCCGCACACGTGTTCAGGAGTTGGCGAAAGAGTTAAACTACGAGCCCAACACAAAAGCCATTTTTTTTAAGCAGCAAAAGACTTTTATCATCGGTGTGATCCTTCCTTATATTAAAGAAGAATTTTTTTCGGAAGCTATCAGCGGCATTGAAACTGCAGCTATGGCGCACGATTATACCATACTTTTCGGACAAAGTTTTGATGATACTGAACGTGAAAAGAAAGTGTTGGAAGCGATGAAGAAACAACGTGTTGACGGCCTGATCATTTCTCTTTCGAAATATACCAACAACTTTGATCATTTGGCAACGCTGGAAAAATATGATATTCCGGTAGTGTATTTTGACCGCGTACCACCATTTGAAAACGCGCATAAGGTCTATTGCAATTTATACAAAGGCACGATTGAGATGGTGAATTGGCTGTTCAGCAGGGGTTTCAAGAGGATCGGCTTTATAAACGGGCCGGACAAATTACTAGCAACGCACGAACGCCTTAAAGGTTATATTGAGGGTATTACAAAAAAGAAACTGAAAGTCGATATGCGGTTGGTTGAGCAAACCGATCTTTCCCGCGAGAGTACTTACAAAGCGATGGAAAAATTACTTGCGCTAAAACAGCCACCGGAAGTGATCATCACGTTTAACGACTATGTTCATCTTGATGTGATGCAATATGCGAGGCAGCATAATTTAAAGATCAATGAAGATATTTTCTTTGCAAGTTATGCGAACCTGCCGATCACAAGCTACACGGCATTTCCGCCAATAGCCTCTATTGAACAGTATCCTTATAAACAGGGAGAAAAAGCAATGGAGATCCTCATCCGCATCATCAACGACAAACTACAACATGCAAACGTTGCGGGCAAATATTATCATGAGGAAATAGACGGATTGGTGATGATTAATAAGGACTTTGAGTTGAATCAAGATTCAATTAAAAATTAGGAATTAAGAATTAAGAATTCATTAAAGTCGAAGTCCTTGTCATATTGCAGACTGGCACTTAATTCAACGTATTCCAGCCGAAAATTATAACGACCATCACTTAAAAGATATCGATAAACAAAGTCCCGATCATCTGATCGGGACTTTGTTTATCGAAGCTATGCTTAGCTCTAAAAGGTGGTATATCCATATGTGGAAACTTGCACCGAAAGAATTCTTAATTCTTAATTCTTAATTCCTAATTCTTAATTAATAATCAACAACCATCCCTTTCCCTTCTCCACCGTTATCGCATCGCTTGCAGCAAATGTTTTAGCCGGTTGAAAATTCGTTACTTCTTTTGCAGTGATGTTTGCTTTCGAAGGATCAATGCCCAGCGATTGCCAGTTGATTTTCAAATGTACATCTACGTTATCTGCCGCCCAGCTTGCTATTGATACAAGCGCTTTGCCTTTGCTTTTATAAACGGTAGCTTTTACTTTTTCGGTGTCGGTTGTTACAGGGCAATTAGAGCTCCAGTAACCAATCATTTCAGAACCCTTGATACCAAACTCATCCCACAATTTCCAGATAGGTCTCGGGTCGCTGTTGCTTGTCCACGGCATACGGTTGGTCATGCCATAGATCATGCCACGCCATGGATTCCCGCCACCTTCGAGCATTTCACCCATCAGTCCGAATGGAATACCACTTACTTCTGTCAGGAAAAAGTCGGGATCATTTTTTTCGTAATCAAAATATTCACCGAACCACAAGCGGTTGAGGTACGGAAAATGTTCCATGTATAAATTCGCACTGTTGTTAAAGCCGTCGCTTTTGTTGTATTGATTGGCAGAATGCAAATCGATGATGCCGGGATGCCCATCTTTCGTTAGAACACGTTTGATGCGCTTCATTGTAATGCGATCAAATGCCACATCATCGAGATAGATACCATCGATGCCAACATTTTGCGTGAGCCAGTTCATGCCTTCTACATAATAGTTGTGCCAGCGGTTCATGCCACTGTTGATGATGGCAGCATCTCTTATTTCAGGAACAAACCATGCGGCGATATAATCGTCTGCAATATGCTCCTGCAGCCAACTGTAGCCGCCGCCCTTGCCCGGAGAATATACTTCGTGCCCCAGGCTTCTCAACGCAAATGTTTCATATGCATGATTAGAAAGTTCGCGAACAGTGTTGTAGATTTTTACCTTCATCCCTTTGCTGTGCGCTTCATCAATGTATGATTTCATTTTTTTCCACTCAATGAAAGGATAATTGATCCACGGGTTGATCGGTGTTGCGTGGTGAATATTGATAACTGTCGCGCCCGTTCTTTTTATGCTGTCTATATCGTTGTATTGATGATAGAAGCGTGTGTTCCACTGAAACTCTGTGTTGATTGGATGGAAAGGTGTAATCAGCAAATTGAAATTATAATACAGCACCTCTCCTTTCTTCATGCTGCGTGCACCATTGTATGCGTTTACCAGCATGGAAGAACCTTTGATGCCTACCTGTATGCCTCCTTTATTGTTATTGCCCCATGATGTCGGCAACTGCAATGGTTTCTGTAAATAGAAATTAGTGTTCAGAGGTCTTACATATTTTTCATCTCTCAAAGAAAATTGCAGACCGGCATTTACATTTCCTATCCACGCTCCATCTTGGTTTTTACTTGACACATCCCATTTCCAATCTACCAACTCGGGGCGATTGCCGCCTTTTTGTCCAAGCCCCATCATATACGTGGTCATGTTCTTCTGGAATGGAATATGCATCACAATATCCTTGAAATCCATATCCTGCAAGGCCGTCACTTTCACGGTGTATGACAAGAAGCCGTCAAACTCAAGTGAAGCACTTACATCCATTTGCAAAGAATCAGAGGTATTTGTTGCCTGCCATTTTAAGGTGCCGGGCTTTCTTTCTGTGAAAGATACGCCTGAACTTTTCAGGTCGATATTTTTACCATTGCTTTGTCTTGTGAAATGAAAATGTATTCCTTCGTATAGCAACGAGTTTGGTTCTTTTGACAGACCTGTCATTTCTTCTGTGAAGAATGTTTGAATCTGTTTTGGAAAACCATCTTTATTGATGATGATCTTTCTGCCCAGCAAATTCACAGCGGTATCGCCCACTAGTTCAAGCGGTGTGTATGGAGCGATCACGTCATTTTCCTGCGCCAATGTAGAGTTTAACCATTGCAAACGTGTTTGTTTCCATGGCTCGTTAATACCGCCATCTGCAAGGGTTTTATTGTTAATGGTTAGATTGATATTGATTGTAACGGGCTTTGCACCATTGGCCGTTACAGTTGCTTTCCCGGTATAAGTTCCCGCATCAGTGTTTGCAGGCACTGCTACATCGCACCAAAGAGGTTGCACACTATTCGCGGTAACATTTACATTTTGGGTGAACGGTTTCGCATCATATGAAACGCCCGTTGTGTTGATGCAGGTGATCTGTTTTGCGCTTATCGTTTTTCCTGCTGCACTTTTCAAATCGCTAAAAACAACTTGTACGTTTTGCAAATCTTTCAAAGCATACACTCCCAACTGATAGGCATAAAACTCACCTTTTGCTGCTTCGCCGTGAAATGAATTTTGTAATCCTTTTTGTATCCAGCGATAAGGCAAATCGCGCTTCATTCGAATGCTGTACTGCCTGTCTTCCGGAAATACGATGAATGGTTGTGCTGCATATTTTGCTTTCAGCGCATTTGTTTCCTTCGCTGTTGCAATCACTTCCATCGGGTAAAAAGTATTGAAAGAATCAATGGCTTCAATCCTTGCCACCGTTGCGTTTGCCGGCGCCTTTGTATTAATATTTTTCAACCATTCTGCCGATGCAGTCTGTTCAGGCTTTAAGTAAACACCTTTGGGATAGTTGTTTCTGCCTTCATTTCTGTAAGGCATGTAGTATACGTTATAGGTGCCTTTTCCGGAAACAGCTTCAAAATAAACAGTGCCGTTTTCTCTTGAAATATCAGCGGCATTTACGTTTAATATTTTATTGCCGGTTTTGGCATCCTGCACTATGAGCCTTTTGTCCTGCGGGTTTTCGTCGTTTCGTCGCCACGGAATAACGGCCTTTGCAATTTTACCTGTGCCGTTAAACTGTATTACCACTCTGTGATTGCCGAGAGAATCGCGGTTCCAGCAATCGTTGCAAACTGTATATTTTATCTGTTGAGCTAAGGTTACCTGAGCCGATAGAATGAGGGCTGCAGCGAGGAGATTTTTCATGTTTGAAAGATAATTTAAAAAAGCAAAGCTTGCCTAAAATAAAATAACTGAATAACTGATTAACTGAATAACTGAGTGTTAAAGGTCAATCTTACACTCAATTATTCAATCATTCAGTTATTCAGTTAATCAGTTATTCAATTATTGTCTACCAATTCGGATTCTGATGTCCCTGCAATGCTGGATCAGCATCGATGTCTTCCTGTGGAATCGGGAAATAATAATCCCTGTTTTCGTTGAAGACTCTCTCTGCGCCAACGGTAATGTGATTTGGACTGGACCACGTAACTACGCCTGTTGTCATGTCAACAGTGCCCGGACGTACGCCGTAAACCGGACCATTCATTACCTGGCCGCCAATTTTCCAGCGCTTCATATCGTACCATCTCAATCCTTCAAAAGCCAGTTCCACTCTGCGCTCATTGCGAAGTCTCTTGCGCAAACCTGCCTGGTCAACTTCTGTAACTGCAGGCATGTTTACTCTCGCACGTACCTGGTTGATAGCTCCTGCTGCAAGTCCAAGATCTTTGCCTTGTTCGATCAATGATTCTGCATAGATCAACAATATTTCTGCATAGCGGAACACAATGAAATTCAGGTTTTGTGCCAATGTGGGGTCGCCTACAGGCAAGTGATCCAATGGTGCACAATATTTTCTTAAGCAATATCCAGTGCGTGATCTGTTACCTTTAGATGAGTTGTAATATTCATCTGGACCTACCGGTTGAAGACTATTGAATATTCTTCCGTTCCATGTAAGACCAGGGTAAATGATAGATGCATTGAATCTTGGATCCCTGTTCTCGTAAGGTTTATCCGCGTTGTAAGTTGGATCTGCTGTTATTGCTTTACCATTCTTTGTTTCGTACGCGTCTACCAAGCTCTGCGTTGGATTCACTGAGTTCCAGCCCCCTTCCGCAACAGTGTACAATCCATCAATCCATGAGCCCCATTTTGGTTGCTGATATGTTACTTCTAAAATAACTTCTTTGTCTCTCGCTACTTTGCCCTGGTTTTCTTCCCAGAACAAACCTTCATAGTTATCAGCCAAACCATATAGGTTAAGATCCATTATTGCTTTTGAATCTTTTTCTGCATTTGCAAAATCTCCCCTAAAAAGCTCCAGACGTGCTTTCAATGCCAATGCTGCGCCTTTTGTTACGCGGCCGTATTCGTCACCAGACCTTGTTACTGGCAATATTTGAGAAACGGTATCGAGTTCAGATAAAATGAATTTCGCGATGTCATCTTCAGAACTTCTTGGAATGGAGTTTTCCTCACCATAATCCAATACTTTGGTTACAAGTGGTACACCGCCAAAACACATTAGTTTTCTTGTGTAATCAAATGCTCTTAAAAAACGGGCCTCTGCTTTCATCCCTGTTGCCTTGTCCTTATCCATTGTTTTCACCAGGTCAACGTTTTCCAGGAAGAAGTTGTCGTTTCTGATGCCTTTATAATCGAAGTAAGTTCTGTAAAGATCCACGTAAGCGGCGCCCGAAATTTTTGCAGGGGTTGCCGTTCCAAGTGCAATGTAAGATGGCAATTGGTTGGTGAACGGACAATAAGCGTTGTCGCTGATATCATCCATGTAAATACCATCTCCATCTTCAAAGAAACCACTCATTTTAGCATACTGATACGCCGAGGCGAGATTTTGCAATGCTGCCTGCTCCGAAACAAAATATGCCTCAGGCGCATAATCATCCACCGGTGCTCTGTTCAGCTTTACGCAAGAAGCGAACAGTGTTGATATAATTGCTGTTGAAATAATTAGACTATTTTTTTTCATCTTCTTTTCTGTTTAATGATTGAACTAAAAATTCACGTCGACACCAAATGTCCAGATCTTCACTAAAGGATAACCTGCTGTTGCACTGCTGATTTCAGGATCGATACCTAGGTCCTTTGGCAATTTTGAAAGCGTGTACAGGTTTTGACCGGACACATATGCTCTCAGACTGCCTACGCCGATTTTACGGCTCCAGGCTCCCGGAACATTGTAGTAAACCCTCAGGTTTTTCAAGCGCACATAAGAAGCATTGAATAAAAATATAGTGGATGGATAGGAAGCGTTGATGGTGTTACTTGCAGATACTCGTGGCAATCTTGTATTATAGTTATCCGGATTGTTTATTGGATCATAAGAATTCTTAATAGTCCAATTGGTAATTCCATAGCCACTGCTAAATCCATAGCCTGTGCTACCTCCAAGGTACATGAAGTTACCTGCTGCACCTTGCAACATACCCGCGACACCGAAGTTTTTGTAAGCCACATCAAAGTTGAAACCATACATCCATTTTGGAGTGTTGCTTTTCTTTTGCATGGTTTTGTCGCCGGCATCAATCTTGCCGCTTTTATCGTAATCCAGGATTTTCTGATCACCATATTTTTGACCACCCAGCAATGTAACAGATGGATTTAAGAAATCATCTTTTGTAAGCAACCCATTGTTGGTATAGAGATAGTAAGAATTCAAAGCATATCCTACAGTATTTTTTGTAACGCCCGTCACTGTCAAATTCTGCCCACCAAGGTCCAAAAGTTTGTTTGTAATATAACTGAAGTTTCCGTTCAACTGGATGTCCAAACCACTTCTGGTTGCCTTATTATATCCCAATTCAACCTCTAATCCCGAGTTCCGCATTTTACCTATGTTAGCTACATACGGGTCTCCACCATTCACTCTTGAAGGCGTCACCGTCATCAGCATGTTTTGTGTGGTTTTGTCAAAATAACCAAGGCTAAAATGGAGTGACTTGTACAGGGTTCCTTCCAGGGCAACATCCAAAATAGATGTTCTTTCCCATGTAAATGTATTGTTAGGATTTTGTTTCAGTGTCATTGGCGTTATCAGCTGATCACCGAATACATAGTAAAGTGGTCCCGCATAAGAAGGATCATTTGCCGCACCAATTGTTGCCTGGTATGGATAATACAAGGCACTGTTGGTTGCACCTGGTATATTTTGGTTCCCTAACACACCATAGCTACCTCTAAGTTTTAATTCAGATACTGTCGGTTTCAAAGATTCCATGAAATTCTCTTCTGATATTCTCCAACCAGCAGACACCGATGGGAAGAAGTCCCAGTTGTGATCCGGAGACAAGCGGGAAGAGCCGTCTTCTCTGGCATTCAGCTCAAGCAAGTATTTTCTCTTGTAGTCATAACTGATTCTTCCGAACGCACCCATCAGGCCCCAATCGTAGTAAGTGCTGCTGTTATCCATTCCATCTGCGGCACCTAGTTGAAGACTTCCTGACGTATTGAGAATAAAATCCTGACGATAGCCCATCAAACTTCTGTAAGTATGAAATTCCTGCTGACCGCCGATGATCACACCGATGTGATGATCACCAAAAGTTTTCTTATAGGTAACATCCAGTTGTTGCAGGTAGTGAATATCAGTGTAGTCCGTTTTTGTAGAAGAGTTTGGCCCTGTAGTTTCACCATTGTACCAGTCAAGCGTATTTTTAAACATATCCTGGTTGCTTGTTAAATAATTCACACCATTGGTGAACTTAACAGAGATATCCTTCGTGATATCATAAGCCATCACGATGTTCGCAAGAATGTTGTAGTTCTTTGTATTTGACTGACCGCCTTCCAATGCCTGGCGAATAGGGTTTCTTGTATCGTTGGTTGCAGTGATGTTCCATTCACCATCAGCAGTCTTGATAGGGTCCATAGGCCTTTGCCTGTTAATGGCACTGGTGATTGCTCCAAGGTCACCCACTGCTGCTGAAACCGGAGCCAGGCTGTTAGAATAGGTAATGCCGAGGTTCATGTCTATGCTGAATCGTTTCCATTTTATAGAACCGTTATCACGCAACGTGAATCTTTTGAAACTTGTGTTCGCCACATTTCCGTTCTGTTGCAGATAGCCCAGCATAAGGTTGTTTCTCACGCTTACATCACCATTACTTAAACCGCCGGAGATGCCTACGTTGTGAGATTGTGTAAAACCATTGTTGCCTGTGAACAATGCATCTCTCCAGTCTGTACTTGGCAATGCACCAGATTTAAAGCCAGCAAGTTGTTCATCTGTCCACACTTTTTTTGTTGGGTCAAAATCTGGTTTCGCTCTCGAAATCGCATCATGCATTAACGCGGTGTTGTATGCATTTGCGTATGAGTATGCATCTGCTTCCTGGAACAGTTCTGTTGGTTTTTGCCAACCAACATAACCAGAATAAGAGACGCTTGGTTTACCCAGTTTACCTTTCTTCGTAACAATTAATATTACACCGTTTGCGGCACGTGCACCATACAATGCTGAAGCAGACGCATCTTTCAATACGGACACGCTTTCAACATCGTTTGGATTTACCTGTGCTATAGAACTTGGAATACCGTCAACAATAATAAGCGGTGATGTACCACTCATTATAGATCCGATACCACGAATATTAATAGAAGGATTCGCGCCGGGCTGTCCTGAGCTCGATACAATGTTCAAACCGGGCACTTGTCCCTGCAACGCAGATGCAAGGTTGTTTACAGGTCTGTCCTGTATCACTTTTGTATTTACCTGCGAAACAGAAGAAGTCATCGTTCTTTTGTTTTGCGTACCAAACGCAACGGTAATAACTGTGTCGAGCGAAGCATTTTCATCATCGAGTACAATTGTTAGATTGGCACCATTACCAGCTTTCACTTCTTTCGCTTTCTTGCCAACGCTTTGGAAGATCAGCGTTGCGTTGTCATTTGCTACTTTAATGGAAAAGTAACCTTCAGCATTGGTGCTGGTTCCCTGTTTGGTGCCTTTCACCAAAACAGAAACCCCGGGCAGCGGCTGACCATTCTTGTCAACAACGCGACCTGTAATTGTTTTTTCTTGTCCCGCATTGATTTGTCCCTGGTAACGTGATGTGCCATTGGCCCCTGCAAGCGCAGGACTCAACGCCAGAAATAAAACGACGGAATAATTCAAAATGCGGCTCGGGTGATTTTCCTTTTCGGGAAATAAACCTGCCGACTTTTTACTTGTTTTTCTCTTAAAAGAAAAGAGCGTTTTTCTCATGCAGCTTTGGTTTTTGTTGTTAGAAAATTTTTCATCACGGCAATGTTTCGCTGTATTATTTTACCCTTTTTACAACAGAGTAAAATATTTAATGTACTTTGGTAAGGTCAATAATCTTCGTTCTACGAGGGCTTTTGGGGTAGGTGTCTCAAAGGCTTTTCGCCTTTTGTAATCCTAAGCTACAAACGTCTTTCCGATAAAACTCACGCAACCGTTTGCGCGTCTTTCGTAAAAAATATTGTTCTATTTTGACTCCCGATTTAGGTTTTAAGTCCTAAGTGATAAGTTTTAAGCAACAAGAAACTTAACGCTGCATTTAAAACTCACAACTCAAATTTTACAACAGACAACATTTTACTTTATCACTTATAACTCATTACTACTACAAATTACAGCTGCATGAATAGAAGAAACTTTGTACGCAATACCGGTTTGACTGCTGCCGGCCTGGCATTGTTACCCTCGGGAAATTTATTCGCATCCAATGCTGATGCGAAAGTTAAAATAGGACTTATTGGAACCGGAATGCGTGGTCTTGGCCATCTCGACCTGTTATTAAGAAGAGATGATGTTGATCTTGTTGCTATTTGTGACGTTGACGATCGCATGCTTGAGTTTGCTAAAAAAACAATTGCTAAGAGCGGGAAAAAATCTCCTGAAATTTTTACAGGCAATGATTATGCATGGAAAACAATGCTCGAGAAAAAACAACTCGATGGTGTTGTAATTGCTACTCCATGGGAATGGCACAAGCCGATGATTATCGGTTCACTTGAAAGAGGCGTTAAGTATGTAGCTACAGAAGTAATTCTCGGCATTACCCTGCAAGACCACTGGGATGTTGTGAAAGCAGCAGAACAATACAAAGCAAATGTGATGATGCTTGAAAACGTTTGCTACCGCAGAGATGTAATGGCCGTATTAAATATGGTGAGACAAGGATTGTTTGGTGAACTGATCCATTTACAGGGCGGTTACCAGCACGATTTGCGTGCAGTGAAATTCAACGATGGAAAAAATGCATACGGCGGTGGTGTTGAGTTTGGCGAGAAAGGATTCTCAGAGGCACACTGGCGCACGAATCATTCCGTGTTCCGTAACGGTGACCTGTACCCGACACATGGCATCGGACCAATTGCTCACACCATTAATATTAACAGAGGAAACAGATTTTTGTCATTGTGCTCCTACGCTACCAAATCAAGAGGCCTACACGAGCACATTGTAAAAGTAGGTGGTGAAAATCACCCTAACGCTAAAGTCAATTTTAAACTCGGCGATATAGTTACTACCATGATCGGTTGCTCAAATGGAGAAACCATTATGTTGCAACACGATACTAACCTTCCTCGTCCATATTCACTCGGTTTCCGTGTGCAGGGCACTAAAGGTTTGTGGATGGATGTAAACAAGAGCGTGTACATCGAAGGACAGTCCAAACAAAATGATGTGTGGGATGACGCGAAATCCTGGCTGGACAAATATGACCACCCACTGTGGCAACGCTGGTCAAAAGAAACAGCCGGCGCAGGACACGGTGGTATGGACTTTTTTGTGATCCATTCATTCATTGAGTCTATCAAACGCAAAATACCTACACCAATGGATGTATACGATGCCGCTGCATGGAGCGCAATTACTCCTTTGAGCGAGCAGTCTATTGAACTGGGTCATCAAACAGTGGAATTCCCTGACTTTACAGGCGGTCAATGGATGTATAGAAAACCTGTATTTGCATTAAATGATGAATTCTAACAAACAGTTTTTTTTATGCATCAACATGAAAAGCAGGCAATAAAGGACAGAGCCGGATCATTGGAGGAGTGCCTGCACAGGGTTTTCTTTGCTTACGGCATCGATCATGACATCGTGCAGGCGGAAGCCTTTGGCAACGGGCTTATCAATAAAACATGGAAGGTTGAGGTTGGCAACAAAAAGTACATTTTGCAAAATGTCAACAGCGATATATTTAATGAACCATGGCTCATCGCCAACAACGTGAGGGCAATTGCTGATTTTATTCGAGACCAACATCCGGATTATTTGTTTGTAACACCTGTTCAAACGATAGGCGGTGATGAAATGTTTCATGATGAAACGTTCGGCTATTTTCGCTTGATGCCGTTCATTCCCGATTCGCATACGATCGACGTTGTGGAATCGCCGGAGCAGGCATACCAGGCAGCTTTTCAATTTGGAAAATTCACCGGCTCCCTTTCGGGATTTGATGTGAGCAAATTGAAAATCACTTTGCCGGACTTTCATAATCTTTCACTGCGTTATGAACAATTTCACAACGCTTTAAAAAACGGCAACGGAGAAAGAATCAAACAGGCGCAGGAAAGCATTAAACTCATTCGACAGTTTGAACCAATTGTAAAAGAGTTTGACAAAATACATTCAGCCAGCTCATTCAGACAACGAGTAACGCATCACGATACAAAGATCAACAACGTATTGTTTAACAAACAGGGTAAAGGCATTTGCATAATTGATCTCGATACGATTATGCCGGGTCTTTTCATCAGCGATGTGGGCGATATGATGCGCACTTATCTGTCCCCTGTAAGTGAAGAAGAGAGCGACTTTAGCAAGATCGTCATTCGTGAAGATTTTTACCAGGCCATCCTGCACGGTTATAATGAATACATGGCGAAGGAACTGACTGCAGATGAACAACAGCATTTTCTTTACTCCGGAAAATTCATCATTTACATGCAGGCGATGCGTTTCCTGACGGATTACCTGAACAATGATAAATACTACGGTGCAAAATATCCTGAGCAAAACTTCGTTCGCGCAAACAACCAGATCACGCTGCTGCAAAGGCTTACGGAGAAGGAAGATGCGCTGGGAGCGATCAGGAATTAGAAATTAGGAATTACGAAAGCACCCAATGCCTCTTTCAACATTAGCGAAAGTGGAAGATAAAAGAAGCAGGTCGCATCGTCATTGCGAGCCCTGCGGAGATTGGATTTCGTAAATTATAAAGCCAGGGCAAAAATGAGGCGAACGGGCGAAGCAATCTCGGGCACTCTGTGTGAGATTGCTTCGCCACATTGTTTTAAGGCAGCATCACAATTAAAATAATTACAGCCATCAAATGCTGTGGCTCGCAAAGACGTGTAGCCGCGTGCATTTTAACAAACTTCAACATGAAAAACAGACTAATCTTTTTGGGCCTGATTACTTGCATGACAGCAGCATTCCCGCAATTATCATTTGCAAACATAATGGACACCACAGTTGTGATCCCTGCGGGAGGCAACACATTTGCAAGCAACAACGACGACATTGTAAAACAGAAGGGTGTTTCCGGATGGAACAATCAAAATGCAACGCTTGAAATATATGTGCGTGTTACACAACCCGGCACACTGAAGTTGTCGTTAAATGCATCGACAGATGACAAAAGCACGATTACTGCAACTATTGGCAACCAATCAAAGAAAATAAAACTCACTAAGAGCGACACACTCGTTAACGCGGGTGAATGGCGGTTAAAAGACACGGGCTATGTAAAAGTTGAGTTGAAAGGAATTGAAAAAACCGGCAACTACTTTGCGGATATAAAGAGCTATACCGTTTCAGGAACTGCCATCAATTCAAAAACCGTTTTCGTAAAAAACAATGAAGGCAATTTCTTTTACTGGGGCCGTCGCGGCCCTTCGGTACATCTTGGTTATACGCTAAACAACGATGTGAAAGCAGAATGGTTTTATAATGAAATCACGGTTCCTTCCGGTGATGATGTTATTGGTTCTTATTACATGGCCAACGGATTTGCCGAGGGCTATTTTGGCATGCAGGTAAATTCAGCAACAGAAAGAAGAATATTGTTTTCTATCTGGAGCCCATATTCTACTGATGATCCAAAGAAAATTCCCGCAGACCAGCAAATTGTAATGCTTCGCAAAGGTGAAGGCGTTCACACTGGCGAGTTTGGCAATGAAGGATCCGGTGGACAAAGCTATCTGCGCTACAACTGGAAGGCTGGTAACACTTATAAATTCTTGTTGCATGCTCAACCTGATAACAACAACAACACAACAACCTACACTGCGTATTTTTTCGCTCCCGAAAAAAATGAGTGGCAATTGATCGCTTCTTTCAAGCGTCCAAAAACCAATACATACCTAAAACATCTCCACTCCTTCCTTGAAAACTTTAATCCGGAGCAGGGCAATAAAACAAGAAAGGTTTTGTTTGGCAATCAATGGATATGCGATGTAAATGGCAACTGGAGCGAATTGACAGATGCGAAGTTTACCGGCGACAATACTGCACGCATTGGTTATCGCATGGATTACGGAGGAGGCCTGGACAAAAGCGGTTTATTCTATTTGCAGAACTGCGGCTTCTTTAGCAACTACACACAGCTTAATGGAAATTATAAAAGACCTGCAACGGGGATTAAACCTGTGGTAGATTTTGGGAAATTACCATAAAAATAGTTGAGAATTGAGAGTGGAGAGTTGAGAGTTGTTGGGAGCAATTTTATGGCAAGTTGGGGCTTCTAATAACTAACAACCTCCATTTTCAATTTTCAACTCATTCTCAACTCTCAACTAATGCAGAGTAGGCGAATGCGATTCGCCCCTACCTTTGCCGGATGGACTATTTCAAGAACCTTCAGGATCTGCTGAAAATAGAAAGGCAATACGACAGTGATGTTTACAAAGAATTGATGGAACGCTCTTCTGTTAATGCAAGAAGAGAAGAAGGCATTACGTGGTACCCGATTGCCATCAGGGATACTGAACTGGGTCGTGGTGATTACCTGAATGTTGAAGTGGAACGAACCACGCACCATGATGTTATGCATCAACTAAGGGCAGGCGTTCCAGCGGCGCTGTTTTCCAATCATGATCCTAAAAATGACAGAGTTGAAGGCGTAATCACTTACCAAAGTGGTAATCGCCTGAAGATAAACCTACGCACTGATGAACTCCCCGACTGGAGCCGGGATGGCAAACTGGGCATTGATCTGTTGTTTGACGACAACAGTTACGATGAAATGCAAAATGCCCTGAAACTGGCTTCAATACAGTACGACAAGGACCAGAACAATCTCGTTCAAATTTTAACGGGCAAAAAATCTGCAACTTCTAATACCGGGGAAAGCAAGTATCAAAACAACAAACTGAATACTTCGCA
Source organism: Pinibacter aurantiacus (assembly GCF_019130065.1). Taxonomy (GTDB): domain Bacteria; phylum Bacteroidota; class Bacteroidia; order Chitinophagales; family Chitinophagaceae; genus Pinibacter; species Pinibacter aurantiacus. The sequence continues at coordinate 333,899 of NZ_JAHSPG010000001.1, forward strand.
ACAGGAAGCTGTCAATAAAATCCTCGATGCAAATGATCTCGCTATTGTACATGGGCCTCCCGGCACCGGCAAAACAACAACACTTGTTCAGGCGATAAAAGCATTAAATAAAAAAGATCATCACCAAATTTTAGTAGTTGCACCAAGCAATACGGCTGTCGATCTGTTGAGTGAAAAGTTGTCGGAAGAAGGTTTGAACGTTTTGCGCATTGGCAACCCGGCCCGCGTTTCACAAAGATTGCAATCAATTACACTCGACAATAAAATTTCCGAGCACAGCAGCAATAAGGAAATTAAAAGGCTCAAGAAACAGGCAGCCGAGTTTAAAAATATGGCGCATAAATACAAGCGCAATTTTGGAAAGGCTGAACGCGATCAAAGAAAAGCTTTGTTTGATGAGGCAAGAAAAATAATGAAGGAGGTTGAAAATACTGAACAGTATATCATCAACGATCTTATTGCCGGTGCAGATGTAATTACGGCTACGCTTGTTGGCGCCAATCACTACACCATAAGGGATCTTCGTTATGGCACTTTGGTGATTGACGAAGCGGGACAATCCATAGAACCAGCCTGCTGGATTCCCATTCTGAAAGCGCAAAAACTAATCATGGCGGGAGACCATTTGCAGTTACCGCCTACCATTAAATCTGATGAAGCAGCGAGAGGTGGCCTAAGCACAACGCTGCTGGAAAAATGTGTTGAACTGCATCCTGAAGCGGTTGTGCTACTTAACGAACAATACCGCATGCACGAAACGATCATGGGATTTTCGTCGCAGGAATTTTATCACAACAAATTGATAGCGCACGAATCGGTTGCAAGACACACATTGTTTCCTGACGACAGCGCTTTATCCTTTATAGATACTGCAGGCTGCGGCTTTGATGAAAAAATTGAAGGCACCAGTGCTACCAATCCGGAAGAGGCGGCATTTGCTTTGAAACATTTAACCAACTTCGTGAGCGATCTAAGCCATCATTACACAACGGAAAATTTTCCTTCGATTGCAGTCATTTCTCCTTACAAACAACAGATTGAAATTTTGCGCGAGCAATTACAACACGCTGAACCACTAAAAAAATATAGCGACAAAATTTCTATTAACACCATCGATAGTTTCCAGGGTCAGGAGCGTGACGTTGTGTACATCAGCATGACAAGAAGCAACTCAGAAAATAAGATCGGCTTCCTTTCAGACATTCGCCGCATGAACGTAGCCATGACACGCGCCCGCAAAAAACTCGTTGTTATCGGCGACAGTGCTACACTGGCACAATTTCCTTTTTATGGTGATTTTATTGCGTACGCGGAGAAGCATGATGCGTACAAGAGTGCTTGGGAGTTTATGGAATAGTTGAGAGTTGAGAATTGAGAGTGGAGAGTTAATTGAAAATGGAAAGTTGAAAATGGAAAATGGCGGCCGGTCAATATTATGATTACTGACAACCAACAACTCTCCACTCTCAATTCTCAACTAAAGAAGGGGAAAAAGAAGGTAAGTAACAAACAAAAAAAGGGAGGGGACGGATATGGAGGGAGAAAAATATACTTGATTCGAATTAGTGGTCATCGGGCAGATCAATAAAATCTCTTCGATACACCAGCGCCTCTTAAGCTTAGCTTTTAAAGGATTAGTTGGATTTCAATTTTTGAAATTTAGACTTCATAAATAGTTCCGTTCATAATTTTCTCTTGTTCCATGTGCCAAAATTAGATCAGGGTTTTATTAGTTTCCGTGAGGATTTACACTATTAAAATGTGATGTATGTCACACTGTTTTTGCAATACGCTGATAATCATGAATTAGGAGCTAGGAATTAGGAATTTAGAATGGAAAATCATTGAGGAAATATTTTGCCAGATTGGGGTGATGACAAAAAACCGCACGAATATTGTTTGGCGGCCAGCTACGACAATGGCACGCATCCGCCCGACCAAAGCCGTTCGGACAGGGATGACGCTGATTGAACTGATTTACGCTGATCTGTTTGTTGACTAGCATTACTACTGATGAAGTGTGCGACGCAACGAAGCTCACTTGAAATACCGCGGTCGATTACCCAAATAAAAAAACCTGACAGATCTTTAATCCGCCAGATTCAATAAAGTATGTCGCACGTCATTGCGAGCGCAGCGAAGCAATCTCATGCTTCGGGTGCTGGAGATTGCTTCGCGGCTCACATAACATGTGACATCTCTCTTGAAAACGAGCTCCGTGACAGTGCGCTCGCAATGACGTGCGGCTCTTAAACAATACAATGACGCTCTAGCCGCACTAATAAAAAACCCGACAGATTAAAAACCTGCCAGGTCAAATATTAAATGTCGCACTATTCTAATTCCTAATTCCTAATTCCTGACTGTGCGTCAGGACGAATGCGATTCGCCCCTACGTTCCACCATAGAACGAGTTCCTCTTATTCACTCTCAGGTCGCGCAGAATGCTGGATTTAGGATTGATGGTAATATTGAAGTACCTGGTGATACCCACAGGTGTTACGTTGATCGCCATTTGCCAGCAGTGCATTTCCCTTGATATGAACATGGTGAGCTGCTGAATGGAGCCTCCTTTGAAATCGTAATAAGTATTTGCACCCACCTTCCATTTTGGTGTCAGGTTGAAGTCGCCTCCCAGTGTAATGCTGGATGTAACACGGGTTTCATAACCGCTATAATCGTATTTCAATGCCCGTGAAAAACTCAATGAGTATGAAACATTGACGTTCCATGGAATATCGAAATCAGCAAATTCTGCCGGATTGTTTCTTATGTAGTCTATCTGCGATTGCTGCTCCTCCATTGTCATCGGCAGGCTATTATCGGTGTTGTTTTTAAGAGCCTTCTCTTTTTGTTCCTTCTTCTTGCTCGAGAACTGTGTCGAAAGCGCAATGCTTCCGTTTGTTATCTGACCAAGTGAAAACTTGCCACCACCCTGCCACGCGTATTTATCGATTCTGTAACCACGGTCATTTGTCTGGTAAGGGTCCAGCACGGCGTTGGCGGTCAGGTTTACTTTCTCAAACAATGTACTTCTCAAATAGAAGTTCATGGTGGAGAGTTTGAATGAATCTGCCATGAGGTTGTAACTACCGTTTACACCAAAACCGTCAATCAGTTTCACCTTTTTAATGCCTCCATTGGTGGAATCCTTTTTGGAGCGCACTTTCATTTCGAGGTTGTTGTCCAGCCCAAAGTTGATACCACCAAAAGTTCCTTCCGAGAATGGGCCGTTTATCGTTCCTGTATAGTAAGAATAACGCTGGTATATTGTATCCCTGGTTCCTTTTTGCTGGTTATCTATTACGTTCACAATAGTGGAGTAATAGTCCTTGGCAGCGAGATCGGGTTTATAACTTATACCGACTGTAGGTCGTATCACGTGGCGGATTGCCTGCAGCTTACTGTTTTTACCGAACTTATTATAGGTTCCAAACAATGCGGTACTCAGCGATAAACTGAATGACACGTCGTTTGCCATGTAAAATCCTTTGTTGTGAGACACGCGCAAAAGGTTATTGGTAGGATCCCATTCGCGGTAAATGCGTTCGCCGTACCATTTCTCCTGCAAACTTACGCCCGGAGCCACCGTAACGGCCCCGCCCAATATTGGTGGCAATGAAAGTGAAATAGGAATATTATGGGAAACGCCCCACTGCATTGTGTCCAGCAACTTCGACATGCTAAATGCAGTGTCATAAAAGGAGGTCTGGTTAGTGAAAGTCGTATTCAAACCAATACCCAGCTTTTGGTACCATTTAGGCGTACCTACAAATTCTTTCGGCTGGAACGGATAAAAGTTATTTACCGTGAAGGCACCATTCGGCAGGCGGATGTTGTACAAACGTGTTACGTTGTTTTGATCGTGACCCGCACTTAATGAAAGGTTATACTTGTTGTTCCAGTTTTTTGTATAAGCAATTGATGAATACAACTGGTTGTTGAAATTCACCGTTGGGTTATACGAATACTGGTTGTATTTGGAAGACGAAATGTTCACACTCGCCATGAAAGTCGTTCCTGGTCTCGCTTTGCTGTCCACTGTATGGCTCCACATAAGGCTCCAGAGCTTGCTGGTGGTAAATTCCTGGGCGCCTGCGTTGCTTAGCATACGCATGTGGTTATACGAAAAACTCATCTGGCCGGAATAGCGGTAACGCTTTCTGTAGGTAGGCGTAACCGTAGCCATCCACCCGCCATAGGAGTAGATGTTTGTGCGGAGCAACACGTCAAAATGCTCGTTTAAAACCTTGTAGTAACCAAGGCCTTCCAACCCCAAACCATATTGCTCATTGCTCACAAATTGTGGCGGTAGCAAACCGGAGTGGCGTCCTTGCGAAAGCGGAAAAAAGCCGAATGGTATATACAGAGGTAACGGAACGCCTTCAAACTCGGGGTGAACCGGACCGGTGATCGCATATTTTTTATTGATCAGCTCCATTTTGTTTGCGCGGAACGCAAAGTGGGGTGTATCCAGGTCGCAGGTTGTAAAACGGCCGCGGTAGGCGTAATAAATCTGTTTAGACACGGCCTTCGCCTTTTCACTGTTCAGAAATATTTCTCCCTGATTCACGTAAGTATTCCTGGTAAGACCCTTCATCGTTTTCATATCGAAGGCCAGTGAGTCGGATTCGGTCTTGCTATCGGCTTGTGCAAATTTTGGCTTCTGCACCATTTGATTAAGCGTATCAAAAGTGTGCGTGGCCGTAATGATCTGCGTGTTTTGGTCAAGGGCAATCTGATAAGCATCCAATGTAATGTCGCTATACTTTACATGGGCCTTATTATAGAGGTATATTTTTTTAGTGGGAGCATCCAGCACCATGGAATCGGATGCTGTATAGCTTATGGGAGCGTCCAAAGTATCCTTAGACACTTTCACGCCGAAAGTGTCAACCTTTGTAACAAGTTTTGACGTATCCTTTTTCGTTGAGTCAAGTCCCCGCACCTTTGGAGTAGTATCACGAGCATTTACTACAGGTACAGTGTCTGTCAATTTTGCTGTTGATTCATTAAAAACATTAGTTTCGGAATAATTCCCCATCGCTATTAACGTTAATACAGAAAACATTAACGTGAAAAAGGATGCTGAAAAACTTTTTAAACTAAATTTACCGCCGTTAATCATATAATAGTGTGGGCAAAAATAGTGATTCACCGTTTACAAAAATCCTAAAAGATCATCGGAAACAGTTAAATAATTCCATTAGTATGTTGAAAAAACTCTTTTTTGTTGTTGGTATTATCGGTCTATATCTTTCAATGGTGTCGTTGAAGAAGCAAACACCCGTAACTGATCAGCAACAGGAACCTGTTATTAAGAAAAATTCTGTACGCACTTTAATTATCGATCCCGGCCACGGCGGAATTGACCCGGGATGTCATGGACTTTTTTCCAAGGAGAAGGATGTGGCCCTGCAAATAAGCCTGAAATTGGGCAAAGCTATCCAGGAGGCATATCCGGACATGAAGATTATTTTTACACGCACAACCGATATTTTACCCGGCAACTTTAATAATATCGGCCAGTCGCTTCGTTATCGTGCAGAGCTTGCCAACAAATCAAAAGCTGATCTTTTCTTGTGCATTCACTGCGACGCAGTCCGTACGCCGGGCGGATGGTATGAAAAAAGAATAATTGGCCACAAACAGAAAACCGTTTATGTGGGAAAGGGCAAACATCGCCGTAAGAAAGTGGTGAATGAGCCTATATATCAAAGTTACTACGTAGAAAATAAGGTGAACGGGCCTTCAACCTATATCTGGGCCGCTGACAGAAGCGAAACCAAAAGTGAAAATATTGATATGGGCGACGAAGGCGGCGAAAACATCGAGGACTCCTTGAATGTGCTTGACCTTAACTCTCCTGAGGCGAGAATCCGTGCGCAGCTCTATACAAAATACTTCTTTAAAAACAGCTATACGATTGCCAGCTATGTGCAGGATGAGTTTAAAAAAGCCGGTCGCAATGATAAAGGTGTTTTGCAAAGAAACAACAAGGGAATCTGGGTGTTACAGGCTACTGGTATGCCAAGCATTCTTGTAGAGACCGGTTATCTTACAAATAAAGAGGAAGAAAAATATCTTAACAGCGAAGACGGCCAGAACGAGGTCGTTGATAATATAGTTTCAGCATTGAAGCGCTATACGGGCAACTAATCAGGAACCAGGAATTAGAAGTTAGGAATTAGAAAATCGCACGTCTAACCTCTACTTCCTAATTCCTAATTCCTAATTTCTAATTCCTATAACAATCTACGCTCCCATCTGTTTACCATTCACAAACAGATTACATACATTTGTGCGGTTATTACGTTATGGCATTAAATTTTAAACATAACGCATAACGTTTCCGGAATAAATTAATACGAATGAAAATCGCTAACGAAACTAAAATCGGCATTCTGGCTGCAGCAGCATTGGCAATACTTATCCTCGGATTTAATTACCTGAAAGGCAAAAACCTGCTTGACCCAAGCAAAAAGATCTACGCGGTATTTTCAAAAGTGGATGGAATAAACACTTCTAACCCGGTAATGATTAATGGTTTACAAGTTGGAACTATTTATAAATTACAGGAAAAAGATAAAAATCTGTCCGGTATTATCGTGGTGATCAACCTGAGCAAAGACGTAAACATCCCAAACAACTCAGTGGCGGCGATCAGCCAAAGCCTTTTGGGCACGCCCTCCATAAATATTGCCATGGGCGATTCTAAATTGTATCTGCAAGACGGCGATACTTTGGTTTCAAAAGATATTCCAGGCCTCGTGGATCAATTGCAGGCAACACTTTCTCCAACATTAGAAAGCGTTAACGGTACGTTGAAATCCTTGGATTCTGCAATAGAAGTGATCGGCGGTTATTTCGATCCTAAAACAAAAAACAATTTCCAGACAATTATTGGAAACTTGTCTATTGCATCTGCTTCGTTGGACAGACTTTTAAATGATCAGTCCGGCGCTTTGGCAAAATCACTTACAAACCTGAATTCCTTTACAGGCAATCTGGCCAACAACAACGATAAGATCACCGGTTCTTTGAACAACCTTGAAACGGCTACCAATAAATTCGCCAATCTTAAACTGGATGAAACGCTGGCTTCTTTACAGGGCACGCTTAACCAGCTGAATGCGGTTGTTAAAAAAGCCAACAGCAACGATGGTAGTCTTGGTTTGTTAATGAACGACCCTAAGTTGTACAAGAATCTTGAGAACACAAGCCGCAGCCTTAATATATTATTAGATGATTTGCGTGTACATCCTAAACGTTATGTAAGCATTTCAGTATTTGGCAAAAAAGATAAAGGGACTCCGTTGTCAGCACCGCTGGCTGATTCTACCAAAGCAACCAATTAATGTTAATGAACCGTTTTTTTTCAGGCATCCTGCTATGTGCATGTGGTTTGTTAATGCAGCATTCAGCCAGAGCGCAGGAGCCGGCAGGTCGTGCGTTAAACAGTGATACTACCCGGCCAATACGTTTCAGTGGGCTTAAACTGACCGATACCAAGCTGGATTCGGTTAGAGAAAACACTATTATCGTTGGGCAGGTCTTTTTTATCGACCGATCCACCAAATTCTATTGCGATAGTGCCATCTACCGCCAACCGGAAAATGTCGTGGAAGCGTTTGGACATGTGCATATCGTAGACAGCGACACCGTGCATGCATGGGGAGACTACATGATCTACTATAAAGCTACCCGTATTGCCACGCTGAAAAAAAATGTAAAGATGACCGATGGTAAGGCGACACTTACTACCGATGAATTCGAATACAATTCAGCCTACAAAACGGGCACTTATAGAAACGGCGGTAAACTGGTAAATGGCAAAACCGTGATGACAAGCACCGATGCCATTTATTATTCGGAAATAAAGGATGTTTATTTCAAAAACAATGTAAAGCTTCGTGATCCACAGTACAAGCTCGATTCAGATTCTTTGCTGTACAACACGCAGTCGCAGATAGCCACTTTCATTACTAAAACATATATCGAGGATAGCACTAAGAAAAAGATTACGACTACAGAAGGCTATTACGATACTAAGAATAAGGCGGCCTCGTTTACAAAAAGAACAACCGTGGTTGATGGCTCCTCAACAATTACGGCAAATAATTTGAGCTTTGATGATCAAACCGGAGCAAACCTTGCGACGGGCAATGTTGTGTTTACGGATACTGCTCAAAATATCTCCATTATTTCCAACAGAATGCAAGGCAATCGTAACACCAATACGATGATTGCCACAGAGCAGCCCCTGGCAATTATAAAACAGGACAAAGACTCCATCTATATTTCAGCTGATATTCTTTTTTCCGGCATGCTGGATGACAGCACCGGCAAAAAAGATACGTTGATGATAAAAAACGTTAAGCAGGCAAAAGCTGATGGCGTGAAAAAAGATTCTGTCAACAACGGCAAAAGATATTTGCTGGGCTACTATAACGTGCGTATATACTCCGACTCTACCCAAGCCATATGCGACAGCTTGTATTACTCCGGCGCAGATTCCATTTTCCGTCTTATCACCCACCCGATCGTTTGGGCAAGCAAAAGCCAGGTCACAGGTGACACGATTTATTTGTACACACAAAACAAAAAGCCTTCACGTTTTTACGTATTCGAAAACGGCATTGTGATCAACAAACTGGATGAAGGCGGATTTTACAATCAATTGCAGGGTCACACGATCAATGGCTATTTTAAAGATGGCGAGATAGACTATGTGCGTGCAAAAGGAAGCGCGGAAAGCATCTACTATGCACAGGATGAACACAAGGCGTTTGTGGGTGTAAACCGTGCAACCGGCGATATCATTGACATTCGCTTCGTGAACAAAGAAGTAAATAAAGTCGTTTTCATTAGTGAAGTCAGTGGGACCATGTACCCTTTCCGCCAGGTGAACAATGACGAAATGCGTTTGAAAAATTTCAAGTGGATGGATGAGTATCGTCCGAAAACAAAATTCGAATTGTTTGAACCACCTCAGAAGAAATTCAAGATGAAGGATGACAACAAGGAAGAAGAGGACGAAGAAGACAATAAGAAGCCTGAAGAAAAACCCGTAGCCAAGCCCGACAATACAGCCAAGAAAGTGCAATAGCATTAAGTATTTATAGTCTCTGATATTTACCACTAAGGCACTAAGTACACTAAGCCTCACTAAGGGTTGTTTAAAACTTAGACTTCTCTTAGTGAAAACTTGGTGTACTTAGTGCCTTAGTGGTAAGTGAAAGTCTTGCACACGGACAAAACACCCAAACGACATTGAATACCTTATCTTCGATCACATGGCGTTTATAAAGAAGATTTTAAAGGAAGGCATAGTTCAGCCAATTTCAGATTTTATTGAAGACAGCAGGGCCGTCGGCATTACATTGCTGGCGTGTACCATCATTTCGATGATACTGTCCAACACGCAGTTTGCTCAATCCTATATTTCTTTTTGGGAAAAACCATTTCATGTTCCTGAATATCTTCATCTGCCCCATCACCTGCTTCATTGGATAAATGACTTTTTAATGGCCATCTTCTTTTTTTTGGTGGGCATGGAAATCAAGCAGGAATTGATGACCGGAGAACTATCTACCTTTCGCAAAGCCATTTTACCAATAGCCGCAGCATTTGGCGGCATGTTGTTTCCCGCTGTCATTTTCTCAATTATCAATAAAGAAACACCCTACATAAACGGCTGGGGAATTCCGATGGCAACAGATATTGCCTTTTCTTTGGGCGTAGCATCGCTGTTAGGTTCCAGGGTGCCTGTTTCCTTAAAAGTATTCCTGATGGCCCTGGCAATTATTGATGACCTCGGCGCCATATTGGTCATTGCCTTGTTTTATGGTGGTACCATTCAATGGAACTACTTGTTATATGGCGCGTTGGTTTGCGGAGTGCTGGGCTTGCTTTTCTATTTTAAAAAATTAAACATTTTTCTGTCGATCATGCTGGGACTGCTATTGTGGTATTGTGTGTTTAACTCTGGCATTCACGCAACGATAGCCGGTGTCGTAATGGCGATGTTTATACCTGTCGGCAAACTGGAACATTATATGCACAAGATCCATGTGCCGGTAAATTTTGCGATCCTGCCATTATTTGCTTTGGCAAATACAGCCATAGTTATTCCGGGAAATTTCATTGCCAACCTAAACACAACCCTCAGCTGGGGTGTGATGTTAGGATTATTTCTTGGCAAGCCACTGGGAATCATCATATTATCATTTATTGCCGTAAAATTAAAATTAGGAGAAATGCCCTCCGGTACTTCATGGGGGCAAATGGCAGGAATAGGATTATTGGCGGGAATCGGTTTTACGATGTCAATTTTTATCACCATGCTGGCTTTTGATACTCAGGAATTTCAGGATATTTCAAAAATTGCAGTATTAATTGGCTCGCTTGCAGCAATTTTATGTGGTTTTGTTGTCTTGTATTTCTGTGCGGAGAGAGAACGCCCGCCTGAATGACTTTAGTCGGGCGGGCAGATTTTCATGATTGTCAAGATGTTCAAGATTTTTTTTGATCTAAGGATTTGAAATAAAGGATGCTTAAAACCCTATCTTCGGTGAAGCACCGAAATCTCAAATTTCAAATCATAACGAATCATGACAATCATGAAAATCAGCGTTCCGTCTTCTCCCCGTTAAGGGTTTCTTAAAAAGAGACGCTTTGCCAAAGGCCAGCAATCTAATTGTTTAATACCAACGTAACTTAGGTACTTATTTCAAAAAAGGAGTATAGTATGATACTGAAGATGCCGATAACTACAAATTTACTTTCGCTGTTATTCTTTTCACTCTATTCGTGTGCTCCGAAAGAAAATATTAATAATGCTATGTCTAATAATTTAACAACAAAAAACTCGACGGTTGCAGCGTCGGCAAGCGACACTGTAACGGATACCGCCACCTTAGGTGCTGGTTGCTTTTGGTGTGTGGAGGCTGTATTCGAGCAGCTTGATGGCGTTTTAAAAGTCACGTCCGGCTATTCCGGCGGTCATGTCGCAAACCCAACCTACGAACAGGTTTGCGAAAAAAATACCGGCCATGTAGAAGTGGCTCAGATCGTTTTTGACCCTTCTAAAATTTCATACGATGAATTGCTGGAAGTATTCTGGCAAGTGCATGACCCAACCACGGTTGACAGACAAGGAAACGATGCCGGTCCGCAATACAGGAGCGTGATCTTTTACAATAACGAACAACAAAAACAAAAAGCGGAACACTACAAAGCAGAGCTGGATAAAAGCGGCGCATGGAGCAAACCAATCGTAACATCCATAGAACCACTGAAGAACTTCTACCCTGCTGAAAACTACCATCAGAACTATTATGTAAACAATACTTCCCAGCCTTATTGCTACTATGTGATCAGGCCAAAAATGGAAAAGTTCGAGAAGGTGTTTAAGGATAAGTTGAAGAAGAAAACAAATTAAGTGGTGAGTGGTGAGTTTTGAGTTTTCAGAGTAACACACTCTTACAATATAAGGCTGTCAGCAATGGCAGTCTTTTTTATTACCACTAAGGCACTAAGGACACTGAGTTTCACTAAGAGAGGTCTAAATTCAAAACAACCCTTAGTGTAGCTTAGTGCCCTTAGTGCCTTAGTGGTTAAGATTCGGGATGCCGCACATCAACCGCCAGCTCAACTCAAAACTCATAACTCACTACTTATTTCCTATTTTTGCCGTCCTTAATTACATTTCATGGCAATAGTTCAGCATTTACAGCAGGCAGTTATCGAAAGTCTGGGAAAGTTATATGGATCAACATTTACAGAGAAAGATTTCCAGGTGAACCAAACAAAACCCGAATTTGAGGGCGACTACACCGTGGTGATGTTTGCTTTGGTAAAACAATTAAAAAAATCACCGGACGCTATTGGAAGTGAATTAGGCGAACATCTGACAGCGAACTATCCTCAATATTTTTCAGCTTATAATATTATCAAAGGTTTTTTGAACCTTACCGTTTCTGATCATTACTGGCAGGGCGTTTTGTTGGAAAACTACGAGAACCCGGCTTACGGCAGAAAGCCATCAAATGGCCAGCGTGTTGTTATAGAATATTCTTCTCCCAATACAAATAAACCTTTGCACCTCGGGCATTTGCGCAACAACTTCCTTGGTTGGAGCACAGCAGAAATACTGAAAGCAAATGGTTATGAAATCATCAAAACCTGCATTGCAAACGACCGCGGTATTCACATTTGCAAGAGCATGGTTTCCTGGCTGGAATTTGCCAACGGTGCCACGCCGCAATCAACAGGCACAAAAGGCGATCACTTTGTGGGCGACTATTACGTGATGTTTGGCGATGTACAAAAAAAGCAGATGGCCGAGCTGATGGAAAAAGGCATGTCAAAAGAAGAAGCCGAAAAAGAAGCCCCGATCATGAAGGCCGCTCAGCAAATGCTGGTAGATTGGGAAGCCGGAAAACCAGACGTAATGGAGCTTTGGAGAAGAATGAACAGCTGGGTATACGAAGGTTTTGACATCACTTATCAACGCATCGGCACCGATTTCGACAAGGTATATTACGAAAGCGAAACCTATATTCTTGGTAAAAAACTAGTTGAACAAGGATTGCAAAAAGGCGTTTTCTTTCAAAAAGAAGACGGCAGCGTGTGGATCGATCTTACAGCAGATGGCCTTGATGAAAAAATTGTACAACGTCGTGATGGCACGTCCGTATACATTACGCAGGACATAGGTTTGGCTGTTGAAAAATACGAGCAATATAAATACGACCAGAGCATTTACGTGGTAGCAGACGAACAAAACTATCACTTCAAAGTGCTGAAATTGATCTGCCAAAAGCTTGGCCTGCCTTCCGCTGACGGCATTTACCACTTGAGTTACGGAATGGTGGAACTACCTACCGGCCGCATGAAAACACGCGAAGGTACCGTTGTTGACGCGGATGATCTTGTAGATGAGATTGTGAAAGTGGTAGAAAAACATACAGAAGAACTGGGCAAAGTGGAAGGCTTTACAACGGATGAATTAAAAGACCTGTACGATACGATCGGACTAGGCGCTTTGAAATTCTATTTGCTTCGTGTTGATCCTAAAAAGCGAATGATCTTCAATCCGGAGGAGTCAATCGATATTCATGGTTTTACGGGACCGTTTGTACAATACTCTTACGCGAGGATAAAGTCAATTCTAAGAAAAGAAGGAGTTGATGTAAACTACAAACTGGAATTGTCTCCTTTGCTAAAACATGAAAAAGATATTGTGGTAATGCTGGAACAATATCCGGGCATTATTGCAGAGGCGGCGAAGGAACACAACCCTTCTGTCATTGCAAGCTTCGCATTTCAACTAGCACAAGCTTTCAACTCATTCTATAACGTTCACTCTATTGCAAACGCAGAAAACGAAGAAAAGAAACAACTTCGTTTGCGCCTTGCAGTAATGACCTCAAATGTTTTGAAATCTGCAATGCATTTGTTGGGCGCAAGAGTACCGGAGAGAATGTAATTAATAATTAACAATTAATAATTAATAAGGCCGCATTCGTGATTGAATGCGGCCTTGCTATTGGTGTTAAAAGAAAAAGTACGTCGCTCTTTCACTTTGGTGCTGCACCTATTAATTATTAATTTTTAATTATTAATTACTTCCCCACCACCACCGTCTGCTTCAACTTCATCGGTACATTTTGTTCGAGGCGAATGGCCGGTGTCCACAACGGCATTTTTTCAAACGCATCGAGGATCACGTCGTTTGCCTCGTCATTACCACCTTTCACTACACGTGGATTAATGATTTTACCGGTTTTATCAACAATGAACTCAACCTGCACATAGGCGGTATGTTGCTCTTCAGGTAAAAATGCCGCCGCATCTTTTCCGGTTTTTTGCAGAAAGGTTTGGAATGCTTCGTTGCCGCCAGGATATACCGGCAGTTTATTTACAGACGTTGGAATTTCTTTCTCATCAAAATGAACTTCCGGACGAATCTTCTTTTCGTATTTCTTTTTCTCAATTTTTACAGGCGCTGTTACTATCGAGGCTTTTTTTACTTCATCATCTATCACATAATCACCTTTGCTGTCGACCATGATCAACGGCACTTCATGATATTTATCGAAATAGTAGTAAACAGATTTCAATGTGTTTGCCAGCGGATAATAAGAAGGGAAACTTCTAAGGTAGTTCTCCAGATAATCCGCGCTCCTTTTGTTTTTAAACTGGATTGGAAATATATGCACCGGAATGAAATCCTGTCCCCTGTTTTTAGCATTTGCCGCCAACACATACAACTCTTCCACCTGGCCATCGGTAATAGGAATACAGCCGGTTGTCACACAGCTTCCGTGAATGTAAATATCGCCCCCTGGTTGCGCAGAATCGCTCAGCAACTGGTCAGAAGGATTCGGATAATTCAAACCAAGTGAAAGGTGGTAAAGGCTCTTTGGATTGAACTCATTGATATAATAAAATCCTTCCGGAACCTGGTAATCTCCCTGGATGCGCTTTGGCCCCAACGTTCCGGCCATTGCGCAAATTTTGTAGGTCTTGAATAATTTGTACTGCTCTTTTTTATCATTCTTCACCCAAACTTCCATTTGGCTGTCGTACTTAAAAGAGCGGATATAGATATACGAAGCCGGCCATACCAAACCCTTTTCTGCAAACTGCTTTGCAAGTGTATCTTCCTTCCTTTTAATGATGTCATTTATTTTAGGAAAAGAACGTTGATAGTTGATAAAAGTGGGTTGAAAATTGTTTTGGCTCGTTTGCGATTGGCCAATTATTACTGATGATATGAAACAAAAAATTAGAAGTATTTTTTTCATGGTACTACACGCTTTGCCACCTCTTCAAACGAACCTGTGGTCGATTAAGGTGCAATTTCGACAAAAAACGTTGAAACTTATGGATGTGTGACGTTTTTTTTATATAGCGACTTCAAGGCTGTGCCTAATTTGAAAATTTGAGAATATGAGAATTTGAAAATTCGTTCTGCATAACTTTTCATTTTTGAATTTAACTCCCGAAATATCAGGGGCGTAAATACATAATTTCAAAAAGGATGCACCGGGAGAATTTTCAAATTTTCAAATCCTCAAATTTTCAAATTGGTTTAACATTTATTTACGAAAAGAATCGTATTTTAGAGCTAAATATGGTTCATATGTCTGTTCAGAAATCTATAAAACCTACTGAAAGTGAACTGGAAATTTTGCAGGTGATTTGGGAGAAAGGCTCTGCCAGTGTGCGTGAAGTGCATGAAGCGTTGTCTGCCACAAAAGATGTTGGTTACACCACCACGCTCAAATTAATGCAGATCATGCACGAAAAAGGTCTCGTAAAAAGAGACAACACTTTCAAAACGCACATATACCAACCGGCCGTTACCCGCGAAAAAGCACAAAAACAATTATTGGGGAAAATGATCAATGGATTGTTCGGTGGCTCGTCTACACAGCTAGTAATACAGGCATTAGGCAGCCATAAATCATCCAAGGAAGAGCTCGATCAAATTCAGCAATTATTGGACGATCTTAAAAAAGAAGCCTAAAACATATGTCGCCCTTGAGCCATTCTGCTTTTTTACAACAGCTTGCGTGGAGCCTGCTCAGCAGCCTCTGGCAATTTGCTGCACTTTGGCTTGTGTACATCATTTTTTCATTTTTCTTTAAAAAAGCCAGTGCCGCCGTTAAATATAATATCGCGTTAATGCTTTTGTCCGTCGGTACAATAACCGTGATGGGCAATTTCATTTACAGGTATTGGTTCCATCCGGATGCTTCGTTTTCCATTGTCGGCTACGCGCATGAGCATTACAATACGCTCTACCAGCAATCGCTGAATTATTTCAACGCGGTTCTGCCGTATATTTCTATCGTCTATCTCGGAGCCGTACTGTTTCTCTCGCTGCGCTTTTTATTTTTTATAAGAGCCTCCTATTTGCTCAACAAGCGGGACCTGGTAAAAATTTCGCCTGTTTATAAAATATACATTCAGGAACTTTCGATGCGCATGAGCATTAAGAAAAAAGTTTCTGTATGGATTTCCAAAAATGTAGATGCTCCACTGTTGATCGGTTATTTTAAACCTGTCATACTGCTTCCGGTGGCCGCCATCAATCAGCTGACAGCTGAACAACTGGAAGCAATATTGCTGCACGAAATGGCACACATTCAAAGGAACGACTACTTTGTAAACGTGCTGCTGGGTGTAGTAAATATCATGCTGTTCTTCAATCCTTTTGCAAAGCTTTTCATTAAAGTTCTGGAAACAGAAAGAGAAAACAGTTGTGATGACCTTGTTCTTCAATTCAGATATTCTCCGGAAAAATACGCGAAAGCATTGCTTACACTGGAGCACAACAGGTTGAATGTTCTGCCTTCCTTAAGTTTATCTTCTAATGGTAAAAACGAAAAGCATTTATTGACCCGTGTTAAACGCATTATGAATGTACCCGTTGATACTAAGATCAATAAACAACAACTTGTTTTTCCGTTACTTCTTTTGCTTTTTTCATTTGCATTATTTGTGCAGCCAACGAATAAAGAAACGATTACACCGTTGACGCCAACCATGCAAACAGTATCATTCAGTAGTGCCGGGGCAAATGGATTATCGTATAATTATCTGTTGCGAAACAACAAGCCTGTTGCGGAAATGCAAGGTAATATCCAGCAAACGAGAATGGCAGCAAATACAGATAAACAGGAAATCAAGGTATCTGTACAAAATATTCTGGCGTCAGTGAAAATAAAAAGAAGCACTTCATTAGAAACAAAACAGGCGGATGAACTTGCGCCCCCTCCTCCTCCCGCTCCACAGCTTGTAGCGGTTTCATACGACGCCCCAAATGCAGAACCAATACATGTTGAAACGGTGCAATCAATTGAAAAGCGAGATTTTGTGATTCCTGCGGCGCCGCAACCTCACGTGAAAATAAATATCAGCACGAATTCTCCATACGTTCCGGGATCAAGCTTTAGTTATTACAATATCCAGGACTCTATCAATGCGTTAAGCTCAGAAGACCATGCGCTTAAACTGGCACTGGTTAAAGCTTCTGTCGCATTGGATATGGCCAAACAAGCGAACATTTGCAACGAAGAAAAACTCGTGCTGAACCTGGAACAATCACTTACCAGCATGCATTACTATGAAAAAGATAATGTTGCCAAAGTCATCGACATGCAGTCCACGGCACTTGTACAAATGTTGGTTGCCAAAGCAGACAAACAACAGCAACTCAGGGACCGACACGTAATGAAGATAGATTCGCTGCAAAAAGAAATCAGAGTAGTTAGGAAGAGAGCGGTTGTTTCATTGTAATCAGGAATTAGAAATTAGGAGTTAGAAAATAGAATTGAAACCTGAAGATATAAGTAGGCCTGACAAGATACACACTTGGCAGGCCTTTATTTTTAAAGTCAAATTATAATTGTAGACGTTGAAAAAAATCTGTGCAAATCAGTTTAATCAGCGTCATCTGTGTGCTCACTCTTTAGCGATCAACTCCTCCACAATAATGTAGTCAAGATTCCTGTTGGCCGGGCCCGTTAGTACTTTTCCTTCGGTGCTGTAGCGTGCGCCATGACACGGGCAATCCCAGGAAAGCTCTGCATCGTTCCACTTCACTTTACACTGCAAATGAGTGCATGTTGGGTTCACAGCATGTAATTTCCCTTCTCCATCGCGATATAATGCAACATCTTCATGATTGTATTTCACCACTTGCGCTTCGCCCGGCGTAACGCTTGCAAGATTGTCGATAGAATGACTGGCTAAGTGGCCGCCCAACCATTTTGCAGCAACGTCTGCTCCTTCTTTCACAAAATTGCTGAAACCTGCAACAAGTTTTAACCTGTTTGGGTCCAGTAGTTCTGCCAAAGGATATTTATAATTGTTCTTTGCGATCAACTCGAACATAATAATGGCTGCGAGTGTTCCGTAGATCATTCCATTTCCACCAAAACCAGTCGCCACAAAATATCGTCCGTCATGTCCAGGTAAGTTGCCGATATAAGGCAGTCCATCTGCCGGTTCAAAGTATTGCGATGACCAGAAATGTTTGATTGATTTTATGGAAAAAAATTGATTAAGATGTTGTTCCAATTGGCGGAATCTGTCTTTCAAATTTTCTTCATGTCCTGTCTTATGATCCTTGCCACCAAAGATCAAATATTTCTTTCCCTCTATTTCTTGTGTGCGATAATAGTTATACGGATCTTCCATGTCATAGATCAGTGCATCCGGGTAGGATTGCTCATTTTCTAATTCTACCGCTAACACGTAACTCCTGTAAGGCGCACAACGCAAGTGCAGCAAATTCACACCGGGCGGGATATGTGTGGCGTACACAATCTTTCTTGCTCTTATTTTGCCCCTCGTTGTCGCGATCAGCAATATATCTTCCGTCTCTTCTTTCACATCAGACACAAAACAATTCTGCAGCAGCACGCCTCCAAAATTGCTGAATGAGTTTGCTACGCCAAATAAATATTTGATTGGGTTGAATTGCGCCTGGTTCCTGATTATTGCTGCATTATCGAACGAAACAGGTGCAGGAATTTTGTTTGTATAGTCTATTTCTATTCCCACTTCTTTTGAAACGGAAACGATATCATCTAGCTCTTTCGATTGATCATCATTGTTGGCCAACAGGTATGCATTTTTATATTCGAAATCACAATCAATACCAAGTGTTTTAGCGGTCGTTTCAATAAAATGAATGGCCTGTTTTGCACTGTCGGCAATGGTTTGTGCCGCATGCTTGCTGAACTTTTTTTCTATTTGCGGATAACTTGTATCCATCATAGTATTCAAATGTGCCGTTGTGCCACCCGTTGTACCAAAGCCAAGCGTGGCGGCTTCCGCAAGCACACAGGACATTCCATTCTTTTGTAAAAGATAAGCTGTGCTAACGCCGGTTATACCACCGCCAACGATGAGCACGTCATAAATTTTATCCTCCATCTGTTTATCGGCACTCGCGTAATCTCTTTGATCATGCTGCCACAGGCTTACTCTTGCTCCGTCTCTTTGCATTTTTTTTTAGTTGAGAGTTGAGAATGGAGAGTGGAGAGTTAATTGTTGAAAATTGAAGGTCGCTAGTGTAGGTATCAATATATTTACACCACCTATCACTCTCAACTCTCCATTCTCAACTCTCAACTCCTCAAACATATTGCCTCTTCTCAATGTGCCATTTAAAATTTTCAAGGTCCTTACGCACTTGTTTTTGGAATACAGTTGTAAATAAATGCGCAATGCCTTTTCCTATTTTGCCGCCGGGTGCCTGGTAGCTAAACAGTATATCTATTTTAGTAGAATCAGCTCCCGCATCTTCAAAGGTTACTTTTCCCACATGCTCTACAGGCGATCCTGGCAGCGACTTCCAGCCGATCATGTGCCCTTCTTCCTCGTGTACAATGGCCGTATCATAATGTATGGTTCCTATATTGCCCGGAAGCGAAATGAACCAACGCGAATTGATTGGGTTCAATACTTCTACCCCACTCACATGGCTCATAAACAACGGCATGTTTTCAAGGTGCCTCCAATAATTATATACTTCAGTGCGCGGCCTGTTGACAATGGCAGACACGCGAATGTTTAATGGACTCAATGATTTCTTATAAGTGGTATCAATATCAAGTGCTCTGTAAACCGGCGAATTGCCAGACATGCCACGATAAAGGAGGATTGAGCCTGCAATCATCTGTATCAATTTCTTGCGCTTTCTCAGCAATCCGTCACCCAATAATATTGCGCCGACTACTACAGAAGCGATCCTTTCTTTCTTGTTAATGTTTGGATTCATTGTGTGTAGCATAGATGTATGTTTTAAAATTTTAGAATTATCCGTTTACTATTTCACCTCCATTTGGATGTATGACCTGTCCTGTAATGTAGGCAGCATCGTCGCTTGCGAGAAATACGTATGCATAGGCAACTTCCACAGGCTGACCTGCACGCTTCATGGGTACGTTTGAGCCAAATGTTGCTACTTCTTCAGCATCGAAAGTGGTTGGAATTAAAGGGGTCCAGATTGGTCCGGGTGCGACGGCATTTACACGAATTCCTTTGTCGGAAAAATAACTGGAAAGCGATCGGGTAAAGGCAAGTATGGCTCCTTTGGTGGCCGAATAATCAAGCAAATGACCACTTCCTCTATACGCCGTTACGGATGTTGTATTGATAATTGAAGAGCCTTTCTTTAAATATTTTTCGACTGCTTTGCTCATGTAAAATTGTGAAAAAATATTCACTTCAAAAGTTCGCCTTAGCTGCTGTGCAGAGATCTTTTTCAACTCATCCTGAGGTGTCTGCTCTGCTGCATTATTGATCAACACATCAATCTTACCAAAGGTTTTAATGGTTCTTTCAATGATCTTCTGGCAATGATTTTCCTTACTCACATCGCCGCCGATCAACAAATATTTTCTGCCGTTTTTTTCAACCTCCGATGCTGTTATTTTGGCGTCCACGTCATCTTTTTTGTAGCAGATCACAACATCTGCTCCTTCTTTTGCAAAAGCTATAGCAATGGCCCTTCCTATACCGCTATCTCCTCCCGTGATGATGGCGACCTTGCCACGTAACCGAAAGGGTATTTTCTCCTTTTCATACACAGGCACAGGCTGCATTTTCTCTTCCTTTCCCTTTTGCGCCTTCTCCACCCTTTGGGGCTTTCTCACCTTCTTTTTGGGTATCGTTTGTGGCATACGTCGTGTTTGGTATTGCTATGAAAAAAGCGTTCCGCGAGGGGAGTTAATAATTAATAATGAATAATTAATAACGTTGTTTGTGGAACAATTGGGCTTAGCTAATACGGTATCAATGTGAAACTTTGTCACCAAAACCCTAGAAAAAATCAGTGAAAACCAGTCAAATCCGTGTCATCTGTGTGCCATTGGTATTTGCTAATGAATGTTTTAGTAGGTTTGCACGTCATTAGGAAAGCGTCATTTTCTAATTCCTAATTTTTATTTCCTATTCTACTATGAAGAAGCAGTGTTTTTGCCTTTTTATTTGCTGCATATTTCTGTTTTGTGATAAAGTTTTTGCGCAGGAAAAATTTCACACGATTCCGCTACCTGAGGAAATCAGCGGCGTTGCGGAAGAATTTTCCGGAATGGCATTGTGGAACAATCGCGCATACCTGCTTCCCCAATATGGTGACCAGCAAAAACCAGATCGCCTCGTGGGGGACAACTTCTTTATTTACAGCATCCTTATCGACAGTATCAATCTCGCATTGGACAATAATATCCCGCTCACGAAATTTCAGAAAATCAAGGTAAAAAATCTGGACAAGTTACCGAGGGAAGTGAAGGAAGGTTATGAAGGCTTCGAAGCCATTTCAATTGTGAATGGCACGGTGTTCCTGAACATCGAAACTCATGATAACTTCGACAATTGTTTTATGCTGAAAGGAAATCTTGACACGGCAACGAACGAACTGACGATTGACACGAGTAAAGTAATACGTCTTAAGCGTGAGTTTAATTTGGAAAACGCTGGATTTGAATCCATCACTTATTTACCTTCGGAAAATAAATTACTGACGGCATACGAGGCCAATTTTCACACGGTCAATTATGCCTATCTCGTTGATACCGGCTTTACTTCAGAACCTGTCAGAACACAGATCCCGAAGCTGCCATTCCGTATTACAGATCTTTTTGCGGGGGATAAAATTTACGCACTGAACTATTATTATCACGGCGATCATGCGATCTATGCGGACTCAACAATCAGTGATATTAAAACAACAATTCCAGAGCTTGCAGAACAACTAAATACTGATCCTGATTACCTGAAACAAAAGACTCACGAATATGCAAGGATTGTGTCATTGGAAAGCCTCAGTGACACAAAATGGAAACAGGTGGTCTCTTTTCCGGGATTTACAAATAATTGGGAAGGCATGGTCCTATTCCGAAAGGGCGCTTTGATCGTGAGCGACGCGAACAACAACGCGCCGAAGCAGGTGACTACGTTGGCGTACATTGAGTTTTAAAAAAGTTGAGAGTTGAGAATTGAGAGTTGAGAGTTCTTTGTAATTGAAGACTCAATGTTTAAGCTTAAATATTGTATCTTCAACGACCGGATTTTTCTCAACTCTCAACTCTCAACTCTCAACTCTCAACTCTCAACTCTCAACTCTCAACTCTCAACTCTCAACTCTCAACTCTCAACTCTCAACTCTCAACTCTCAACTCTCAACTCTCAACTAATAACTTTAAGCGTTCTCTTCACCATGTTCGCTTTATGAATCAGTTCCTGTTTGTCATTTGCGATAACAGTAACGTGGCCCATTTTACGGCCGGGTTTGGTTTCTTTTTTCCCGTACAGGTGAACGAACACATTGTCCATCTTCAATACTTCATCAAGACCTTCATATTTCACTGTTCCACTGTAGCCTTTTTCGCCGATCAGGTTCACCAATGAAGATGGAAGAATTGCCGCAGTATTACCTAATGGATAGCCCAGCAAAATGCGCCAAAGCATATCGTATTGTGAGCTGTAATGTGCCTCTATTGTGTGGTGGCCGCTGTTGTGTACACGCGGTGCAGTTTCATTTACAAACACATTGCCTTCGCGGTCAACAAATAGTTCAACGGCAAAAAGTCCCGGAGATTTAAGGCTTCGCGCCACTTTCAGCGAAATGGCTTCAACGCGCCATAAAATTCTTTCAGGAATATAAGCAGGGGCCAATTGAAAATCCAACAAGTTCAATTGCGGATCAAACAACATTTCTACAGGCGGATAAAGCGCCGTTTCCCCTTTTGCATTCACCGCTACGATCATAGCAATCTCTTTATCGATGTCCACCATTTTCTCTACTACGCTGGGCGCATCAAAACCGTGTTCAAAATCATTTTTTGTTTTTAGCACCTGTACGCCTTTTCCATCATAGCCGCCTTCACCTAGTTTCTGCACAGCCGGTAGCCAGTCCTGTGTGTTTCCCAGTTCCAGTTTATTCTGCACCACTTTAAAAGCAGGGCTTGGAATTTCGTTATCGGCGTAAAATTGTTTCTGTAAAATTTTATTCTTGATGATGCGAAGCGCCGCAGGTTTGGGATAAACTCTCACGCCTTCAGCTTCCAGTTTCTCCAATGCATCGATGTTTACATTTTCAATTTCGATGGTTATGGCATCCAGGTTCTTACCAAAATTGTAAACCGCATCAAAATCGCGGATATCGCCTAAAACAAAGTGATGACACAAATGAGCGGCAGGGCATTCTTTATCATTTTCCAGCACATATGTTTCAACCGTATAGTTTGCCGCCTGTTGAAGCAGCATTCTGCCAAGCTGCCCGCCTCCTAGTATTCCTACTTTTTGCATCATCGTAATTTTGCGCAAATATAATGCGTTGCCGTTGATGCATAACCATTTGTTACTACATTGTTACCAACAGGCCACGCAAGGCATCAATTTGCACTCCTCAATTCTCCAATGCTCATATTATCAAATTTTCAAATAAACAAATTCACAAGCACTTAACACCCACAGGTATTACTTTTGCAACGTTTAAAAAAATGCATGTTATGAGAGCCTTATTAACAGGGATGTTTTTGAGTGGATTGACGGTGTTTGGCTTTGCAAAAGCCAATACGCAGTGCAATGGAACGGTGGAGGATAAAATAACAGGACAACCGGTGGAAGGTGCGGTGGTTATTTTGAAAAACAAAGCTGATAACCATGTGTTTAAGACCATTACGGCAGCCAACGGGAAGTTCATTTTTCCCAGCATAAAAGCCGGCAGTTACGAAACCATCGTCAACTTTCTTGATTACAACAAAAAGCAAAAAGACATTGTGGTGAAAAGCGGCGCTGAAAACAAACTTGACCTTAAAGTGTCGTTGAGTGCAAATGCGGAAATAAAGGAGATCAGCCCGGTGAAATAACAGGAATTAGGGATTAGAAATTAGGAGTTCAAAATCGCTCCTAATTTCTAATCCCTGATTTCTAATTCCTCAACTTCTTCCACGTATTAATCAATCCATTTGTAGACGAATCATGCGATGTAACCTCAGCATCGTTTTGAAGTTCTGGTAAAATTTTATTCGCTAATTGTTTACCAAGTTCCACGCCCCACTGATCGAAGCTGTAAATATTCCAGATCACACCTTGTACAAATATTTTGTGCTCGTATAAAGCGATCAACTGGCCTAGCGTAAACGGAGTAATCTTTTTGATCAGGATGGAATTCGTTGGTCTGTTGCCTTCAAATACTTTGAAAGGAACCAGTTTTTCGATCTCTTCAGCAGATTTGCCGGATTTCTCCAACTCAGCTTTTGCTTCTTCCGCAGACTTTCCATTCATCAACGCTTCTGTTTGCGCAAAGAAGTTTGACAACAATTTCGCATGATGGTCGCCAATTGGGTTGTGGCTGATGGCAGGCGCAATAAAATCGCAAGGAATAATTGGTGTTCCCTGGTGGATCAATTGATAGAATGCGTGCTGGCCGTTGGTTCCAGGCTCACCCCAAATGATCGGGCCCGTTGCATAGGTAACGTGCTTTCCGTTTCTGTCGGTGCTTTTGCCATTGCTTTCCATATTTCCCTGCTGGAAGTATGCTGCAAAACGATGCATGTATTGGTCATAAGGCAAAATGGCTTCGCTTTGTGTGCCGAAAAAATTAGTGTACCAAAGTCCCACAAGCCCCATCAATACAGGAATATTCTTATCCAGTGAAGTTGCTTTAAAATGATTGTCGGTTTCATGCGCGCCTTTCAACAACAATTCGAAGTTATCGTAACCAATTGTCAATGCGATTGATAACCCAATGGCGCTCCACAAAGAATATCTGCCTCCTACCCAATCCCAGAACTCAAACATATTCGCTTTGTCGATACCGAATTTCACAACATCTTTTTCATTCGTAGAAAGTGCCACGAAATGTTTTGCCACAGCCGCTTCATCTTTCGCCGTTTCCATGAACCATGCACGTGCAGTAAGCGCATTGGTCATTGTTTCCTGCGTAGTAAATGTTTTGGAAGCGATAAGGAAAAGCGTTTCTTCCGGCGTCACTTTCTTAAGTGTCTCGGCGATGTGCGTGCCATCGACGTTTGAAACAAAGTAAGGTTGCATACCATCCTGCCAGTACGGTTTCAATGCCTCAGTCACCATTAACGGACCAAGATCGCTACCGCCGATACCAATATTTACAATGTATTTGATTTTTTTGCCGGTATAGCCTTTCCATTCGCCGCTATGCACTTTGTTGGAAAATGTTCTCATTTGCGCCAGCACTTGCTTAACCTGCGGCATTACGTCTTTTCCTTCAGACAAAATAGGTGTGCCGGACAAGTTTCTCAGCGCAACGTGCAACACAGATCTGTCTTCAGTCGCGTTGATCTTATCGCCTTTGAACATTGCCTCAATCCCTTGCTGTACGCCGGTTTCATTGGCCAACTGCAACAGAAGTTCTAATGTTTTGTCGGTAATAATATTTTTAGAAAAGTCAATTACAATATCGCCAAATGTGTGGGACAATTTTTTAAATCTGTCGGCATCCTTTGCAAACAGATCCTTCATCTTAATACTCTTAATGTCGTTATCCTTGTGTTGCTGAAGTGATTTCCATGCACTAGTCTGCGTTGGTGATACTGTAGGTAACATAACTATGATAGTTTTTAAGTTTTAAGTTGTGAGTATGAGTTATGAGTTAGAAACTTCCGCGTAAATTTAGAAATGTCTTCCCATAGTTACTCTCTATAATCATCCATTTTGTTGCTGATTGTTATCAATATCTGCACCCAATTTATAGAGTAATTGAATTGATCACATCTAAAGTCTGACGTACCATGGCTTCGGATACGTCGAGGTGTGTAACGATGCGTACATGCGTTTCCGATATGGGAATGCAGGCGATCTGATGTTGTTTTAATGCATCTGTGAAAGCCTTTGCTGTAAAGGGTTTCTTGATTTCGAAGATCAGGATATTCGTTTCAACCGGCATTATGTTGCCTACAAAGTTTTTGGCACTCAGCACATTTGCAATTTGTTTGGCGTGTGTATGATCAAGCTCAAGCCTGCTGACGTTGTTTTTCAAAGCATATAAACCTGTCGCTGCCATATAGCCCGCCTGTCTCATTCCTCCGCCCAATACTTTTCTTACGCGCCGGGCTTTGTTGATGAAGGCCTTCGATCCAATGAGAATACTGCCTATCGGGCAACCCAGCCCTTTATTCAAGCAAACGGAAATGCTGTCAAATACTTCTCCGTATTGTGCAGGCGTTTCTTTTTTAGCAACCAGCGCATTAAACAGTCTTGCGCCATCAAGGTGCAGTTGCAGGTTATTATCGGTACAAACTTTTCTGATCTTCTTAATTTCCTCAAAATCGTAGCAGGAACCGCCGCCCCTGTTGGAAGTATTTTCAAGGCAAACGAGCGAAGTCCGGGCTTTATGCACATCGTCCGGATTAATGGCTTCAGCAACCTGGTCGGCCGTTATCCTGCCGTTGTTGCCTTCTATTGGCCTTGCCTGCGAGGATGAATTGAATGCTATTCCGCCGCCTTCGTAAATATAAACGTGTGCATTTTTCTCACAAATCACTTCATCGCCGGGTTGTGTGTGGCATTTGATGGCTATCTGGTTACTCATCGTTCCAGTCGGACAATACAGCGCGGCTTCCTTTCCAAAAAGTGTCGCAGCATACTCCTGTAATTCGTTTACCGTGGTATCTTCTCCAAACACATCATCCCCCACTTGCGCACTCATCATCGCATCCATCATTGCAGGTGTTGGCTTCGTAAAAGTATCCGAACGAAAGTCTATCATGGTGTGAGTTATTAAAGAGACACGAAAATAAACTGAATAATTGAATAACCGAATAACTGATTAACTGAATAACTGAAGGTCGAATTTCAATTTTATACTACGCATATCAAACATTCAGTTATTCAGTCATTCAGTTATTCAGTTATTGCAAAAACAAAACAGCCCCCGAAAACCGGAGGCTGCTTTG
The DNA here is from genome assembly GCF_019130065.1 of Pinibacter aurantiacus. GTDB lineage: Bacteria > Bacteroidota > Bacteroidia > Chitinophagales > Chitinophagaceae > Pinibacter > Pinibacter aurantiacus. The sequence continues at coordinate 360,865 of NZ_JAHSPG010000001.1, forward strand.
TTATATAATCTCTCTAAAGATAATTATGATTTTGCTGTAGTCGTCGCTGCAGGTGCAGTTGTTTTAGGTTCGTGGTGAACCAAGTCTGCTTCTCCTAAAGGTTTGTTTTTGCCGAAATCCACAAGGATCGGAGCAGCAACGAAGATAGAAGAATATGTACCTGTGATAACACCGATCAACATTGCGAACGCAAATCCTTTTGTTACTTCACCACCTACCAGGAACAGGATCAGGATGGTTAAGAACACAGTTAAGGACGTCATGATCGTACGGCTCAATGTATCGTTGATTGATTTATTGATGATTTGACCTCTTGTTGCGCCTCTCATGTTTTTAGCATTTTCACGCACACGGTCAAATACGATTACCGTATCGTTCATTGAGAAACCAATCACCGTTAGGATCGCAGCGATAAAGTGCTGGTCGATCTCCAATGGGAACGGTACTATGTTTTTAAAGAACGAGAACACTGCCAATGTTACCAATACGTCGTGCAACAAAGAGAAGATTGTACCCAAAGAGAATCTCCAGTCGCGGAAACGTAGGAAGATATAGATCGCAATGATCAGCAATGACCAGAACGTAGCCCATTTAGCACCGCTCTTCAAGTCATCAGAGATCGTAGGACTTACTTTTTTAGAACCTTGCAGGTTTTTCTTTACGAAATCATCGTGAGATACATTGTTTCCAAGGAATGGTTTCAAACCTTCGTACAATTTGTTTTGTACAAGAGTGTCTGTGCTCAAACCTTCCTGGTGGATCAGGTAATCCGTAGTGATGTCCAAATGGCTGTTGTCGCCATAAGTTTTGATCAATGGGAACTTACCAAATTCTTTATCCAATGCATTTCTAACATCATCAGCGTGAACTGGTTTGTCAAATTTCACGATGTAGCTACGGCCACCGCTGAACTCAACACCTTCGTTGAAACCGTTGAAAACAGCAGTCACACCAAGGATCAATACTACTACAGAGATCGCGTAAGCTACTTTTCTGTACTCAACAAATTTGTAAGCCGCGTGCTTGAACACTTTGCGGGAAATGTTTGTAAAGTAGTTAAAGTGACGTTGTTTCTGAGTATAGAAATCAGTGATCAGGCGTGATACAAGGATACCACAGAACAATGATAACAAGATACCAAGGATCTGCGTAGTGGCGAATCCTTTAACAGGACCTAAACCAAAGTAGAACAATATTAATGCAGTCAGCAAAGTAGTAACGTGCGCATCCAATACCGGAGGTAGTGAACGGCGGTAACCATCTTTTACAGCCTGGTGATAGTTTTTACCTTTTGTAAGTTCCTCTTTGATACGCTCAAAGATGATTACGTTCGTATCCACGGCCATACCGATGGTCAATACCAAACCGGCAATACCAGGAGCAGTCAACGTAGCACCCAATGCGCTCAATACACCGATCGTGAACAACAAGTTCAGGATAAGGGCGATGTTAGCCACCCAACCCGCAGTGTTGTAGTAGATCAGCATCAAAGCGAAGATTACTACAAATGATATAGCGAATGCCATAGTACCACCTTTGATGGCTTCTTTACCCAAAGTAGGTCCTACAACTTGCTCTTGAACGATTTTAGCTGGAGCATCCAGTTTACCACTCTTAAGAATGTTCGCCAAATCCTGACCTTCAGCTGCTGTGAAGTTTCCAGAGATTGAAGAACGACCGCCTGTGATTGGTTCGTTTACATTTGGAGCAGAATAAACGATGTCATCCAATACGATAGCAATAGAACGGCCAACGTTGTCGCCAGTCATTTTTGCCCATACCTTCTCTCCTTGTTTATTCATATCCATGCTAACAGTAACCTGGCCGGCGCTCATTGGATTGTAATCCTGGTTTGCATCTGTGATCACTTCTCCTTCCAATTTTGCTTTGGTTGTTCCAGGAACAGTTTTGATAGCATATACTGGTAAATATTCAGATACTTTGCCGCTCTCTTTATTTTTCTCCGCCATGCCATACAGGAATTTCAAATCAGCAGGCAGGCTATTTTTTACAGCAGGGCTGTTGAAATACAAATTAGCTACTGAAGTGTCCTTCACACTCACCATGGCAACATATGGAGCAAGGTCCATTTTGTCGCCCTGTTTTTGTGGGAAAAGGAACTGAACTGAAGCAAACAAAGGATGCTCGAGTTTCAATTGTTCAGGCGTTTTTGCCGCAGCAGCAGTGTTTTGAGCACCACCCTTCATCTGTTCAGACAAAGACTTAGTTGTATCGTGAGCAGCGGTAGCACTTGTATCAGCTTTTACAGCAGTAGAGTCGACAGCTTTACCTCCTTTTAAGGAAGTAGCAAGTGCCTCATCTGCAGCAACAACTGAATTTGCGATCTCGCTCAGTTTGTATACTTCCCAGAACTGAAGGTTCGCAGTGCTTTGCAAGTATTTTCTAACCCTGTCAGGATCAGTTGCACCAGCAAGCTCAACTGTGATGATACCTTTGTTTTCGTCAAGGTTGATGTTAGGCTGAGCCACACCAAACTTGTCGATACGTTTGCTCAATACCTGGAAAGTCTGCTTCATCGCAGCACTTGCCTGATCGCGTATATAGCTAACGGTTGCATCGTCAGATGCGTTTGCTTTTAATTTGTTACGTGTACTGTTGGAGAACAAAGGCGCAAGGGGTTGACCCGGATTTTGCTCTTTGTACACCTGTGCAAAAAGAGTGATGAAGTCGGTAGCACTAGTAGATTTCCGGTGTACTGCTTCTTCAATGGCTTTTTTCAATGCAGGATCCGCGGGATTGTTACTTAAATTTCTGATAAGGCCATCCAAAGCGACATCCATAGTTACGTTGATGCCACCTTGTAAGTCAAGACCAAAAAGCAATTCACTTTCTTTTGCTTTCTGATAGCTTTGACCCCACCAGGTAATTTTTTGATCACGGGTACTGTCTAACAAATGTTGCAATCGTTCTTTTTTAATATCACCCAGTGAATCCTCATAAAGAGCTTGCGCTTCTTTATTTCCAGGATATTTTGCCTCAGCCGTTTGGTAATTGGTTTTTACATAACGGAGTGCCTTTTCTTCCATGGCTTTTTCGTGATTGTTCACAAACCAAGTAAAGGAAAGCTGGTAAAGGGATATTAAAATCAAAAAAGCAGCAAAAATGCTTACCAAACTTCTCATTGAGATTCTTTGTTACGTTTACGAATTTTTTAAAGAGTGGCAAATATAGGATTTACAATGAAATTTTGACATATCCAACCAATATTCTTATTATATAGGCTCAATGCCCAGGAATGGGTAAATTTGAAAGAAGAACTTTCTTTTTTAAAAGAACAACAAAATGCACCCGATTCTTAAAATTTATCCGGTGGCCGCATTGGCTTTTTTCTGCGCCTGTGGTCATGCCAAAAAAGCACAATCTATTGAAGTAAACCCGCCGGCGGCAGACAGTAGCCAGGTTAATGAAACCGGAAACGATGTCTCAAACTCTTCAGATAAATTAATTGAAAATATATTAAAGGCTTATCCACAATATTTTGATTCTATTCTCGCAAAAAGGAAAGATCTCAAGCTCCAGATCATTTATACTGCCATTGACAGAAATAAGAAAAACCAGCCATCGTTTGTCAGCCACTATTTTAACGTAAATGCCGACAATTACTTCTACCCTGCGTCGACAGTAAAAATGCCTGTTGCACTTTTGGCGCTCCAAAAACTCAACGAGCTAAATATTAAAGGTGTGGATAAAAATACCAGCTTTATTACCGAAACTGGTTTCGAAGGTGAAACACCGGTTTACAATGATCCCAATACTCCGGATGGCCGGCCAACAATTGCCAACTATGTTCGAAAGATATTCCTGGTGAGTGACAACGACGCTTATAACCGATTGTATGAATTTCTGGGCCAGGAATACATCAACGATCATCTGCATGGGATGGGCTACAATAGTCCCTGCATTGTTCACCGCCTGGAAGTCTCAATGAACGAGGAGCAGCACAGAAATACCAATCCTGTCAAGTTTTTAGACTCTGCTAATAACGTTTTGTATTCCCAACCGCTGCAAAGAAGCAATTTCGTTTACCCTGACCGACATGATTCTGTTGCGAACGCTTATTACAAAAATGGAGAGTTGATCAACCAACCGATGAATTTTTCCCGCAAAAACAAAATAAGCCTGCAGGATCTTACCAATATTCTCAAAAGCATTCTTTTTCCGCAAGAAGTTGCTCCAAACCAGCGGTTCAATCTAACGGAGGAAGATTATGCACTTGTAAAAAAATACATGTCGCAATTTCCGGGCGAAACGACTTTTCCGCAGTATGACACGACTGAATTTTATGATGCGTACGTAAAACTCTTAAAGTATGGCAGCGGGAAAGGCACGTTGCCAAAGCAGATCCGCATATTTAATAAGGAAGGCGATGCGTATGGGTTTCTTACGGATATTGCGTACATCGCAGACTTTGAGAACAACATAGAATTCATGCTAAGCGCCACAATCTATTGCAACAGCGACGGCGTGATGAACGACGATCACTATGACTACGACACGGTTGGTTATCCATATTTAAAGCATCTCGGTGAAGTTTTCTACAACTACGAACTCCAACGCAAAAGAAAGCACGCACCGGATCTCTCCAACTTCAAAATAACATACGACAAATAGCGTCAATTTCACGCAAAGGCACAAAGGGAAAACAAAGGGCGCAAAGGGAGTTTGTTTCTCGCAGCGAAACCGGCGGAGCTACAATGCAGCGGTCTTTTACCTGAGATCACGGATATAATTACTGCAACCTAAAAACGTGAGAGCGCCTTTGCGTGAAATCTTTGCGTCCTTTGTTTTCCCTTTGTGCCTTTGCGTGAAACCTCATGCGTGAAACGCCTTGCTGTCCGCTGGGGATTCTTCTCTGCTGAACATGCCGTAGTCGCGTTTAACTTCGGCTATGCGGAGGTGGTAGTCTTTGAAAATATGCGAGCGCCCTTCTGATTGTGCATGTCGATGGGCCTCGACATTTCGCCACTCTTTTATTGCTTCTTCATTTTCCCAAAATGAAAGCGACAATAACTTTTGCGGATCGGCAAGGCTTTGAAATCTTTCGATGGAAATAAAGCCCGGAATATCCGCCAGCAGTGGTTTTAACGATGAGGCTATTGCAAGGTATTCGTCCTTTTCATTTTCATTTGGAACTACTTCGAAAATTACTGCTATCATAATATTTGATTTGTTTACTGAAGTTTAATGAACAGGCTTTCCGGAATTCTCACATTGATCAAAGGCTCATATCGAAGTGTTGGCTGTAACAACTTTAAGGACGGATATTTGGCAAGGAGCAAATCGAGATTTTTTGCCGCCATATCAATACAATAATGTTTTGCCAAACATGCATGTCCGCCTGCACCAAAAGTCAAATGTTCGTTGTTCGACCTATTGATATCAAAGACATTGGGTTGAAGAAATTTAGCGGCATCTCTGTTGGCGGCGGCGAGCACAAGCAGTATTGTTTCTCCTTTCTTAATCGTCGTCTCTCCTATTAAAATATCCGCCATTGCAACACGCCTTGTGTTATGCACCGGCGGATCAAATCGCAATGTTTCGATGATGATTTTCCTGTAAAAATTTTCATCGGCAGTCATTTCGCCACCCTCATTTTTATACCGCAGCAATTGCACCAAACCATTTGCCAGCAATCCTCTGCCGGCATCGTAGCTCTGAATGAGCAACCCGATAAAATTACTCGTTAGCATTGTAAGTATGTCTTTCTCATCAACCAGGCTGACCGATGCAAGATGTCTTACTTCTTGCCTGGTAAGCAGCTTTTCCGCGAAATAACGATTAATAATTTCGTACGCTTCGTTTATAATCGTCGAAGCAAATTCGAAACTCTTTTCATCATTCAAACCACCCATTAGTTTCACTAGCGACAAAACATTTTCAACAAGAAATGTTCCATCTTCTTCAGGAAAATCAAATCCTTTTACAATGAGAGTTGGAAAAAGTTTTCTACTGGCTACGGCCCAATCAACCGTATGCTGATCTTTTATTTTTTCTATTCCGGAAAAAAGTATTTCTGGGATCTGAACATTTTTCAGTTTATCAAACAGAAAAAATGCGACAGCTTTCAACGCCTGATGATTAGGTGGATTGCTTAACCGCACAAGGTTCACTGAAATGGTGTCAATTGTGGCATCTATACTGAAATGCTTTACTGGTGGTATTTGTGCGTTTTTATCACTTAATATTTTCAGGCAATGTTCGTAGGAATACACTGCCCAAATTTTATTCGCGTCGTCCCAATATACAGGATGATGCAAAAGGCATTCTTCATATAACGAATATGGATCAGCTAGTTGCGATTGCGGCTGCAAGGTGTTGACCATGATGAAGTTTTTTCTTTCGCAAAAATGATATAAGTTTATCAGGAACACTTCATTCTACACTTAAATGTGATTGTACAATGGAAGAACAAATTGTGGTGGTTTCTTCGTTGATCGGAGATCCGGTGAGGGCAAAGATCCTGTGGGCTTTATTGGACGGCAAAGCCTACACAGCTACAGAATTGGCGATCATGGCAGATACATCTCCGCAAAACATAAGTATGCATGTGGCCAAGCTGGTGAATGCCAATTTTTTAAAAGTAGCGGCCCAGGGGCGACACAAATATTACACGTTCGCAAGAGATGAAGTTGCCTATGTAATTGAGGCCATGAGCAATTTAATTCCGGCAGGAATGAAGGCCTCACAAAAAAACGAAACGGCTATTTCACCAATCAAATATTGCCGCACCTGTTATGATCATCTCGCAGGAAAAGTGGGCGTGAGCCTGACAGAAAAATTGCTGGAAACGAAAATGATCAGGCAGGATGGCGATGAGTTTTCCGTCACCAGAAAAGGAACCGACTTTTTTAAGAAAATGGAAATTGACTTAGAAACGCTGCGTCAAAGCAGGCGCTTTTTCGCAAAACCATGTCTTGACTGGAGTGAGCGGAAGTATCATATGGCCGGGTCTCTTGGGGCAGCACTATTAAATAAAATGCTGAGCTGCAATTGGATAAGAAGAACAAGAGAATCAAGAGCAATTATCGTAACAGCCAGGGGGCAAAAAGCTTTTCTTGATTACTTTAACATGAAAGTGTAAATGCGGATCGCTTTTTCAATTCATCGAATGCATAATAGCCATAACTTGCAGCCATGAAGTCGCTTTTTTCTATTCTTTTGGTAGGTATTATAATCTGTTCCTGCAATAAGGAAACGGACCAGGTTTCGGAGGGTTCTCAAGCCAAATTAACAGTGGGCAATTTTGTGCTTAATGGAATTCCTGTAGATGTCAGTGTAAGCGGCAAGCTTATTACCACACAGCCCGTTAGTTTTGGGAAATTTTCCGGCGACACTGCTAATCCCTACACTTTATTCACACCAGGATTTAGCAATATTAAACTTAGCCCGGCAGGATACCCCGACAGCAATCTATTAACCAAAAGCAATTTCGTTTTCGGTACCGCTTCTGCATTCAGTTTCTTTCTGTTTGACTCGGTGCCAACAACTACATTATATGTGGTACAGGATTTACCTCAACTGGTCGACACAGCTGCCAAGGTTCGTTTTTTCAATTTTGTGAAGGGGACGGATAAGGATTCGCTTACGGTATACCTGATTCGCCACTTGCTAATAGGAAACAGACCTGACACGGTGAACCTAACGAAGTGGCTCACGAATTCTTCCAATAAGCCCAATCAATTGTCGCGTGCCTACGCGGGTGTTGATGATATTGACTACAGTGGTTTTAATACAATAGTGTACCAGGATACAGCGTACCACATCCATGTCTATCACAATAATGAACTTGTTGACAGCAGCCAAAAAGTAGCGATTAACCTACGCTCCCACTATTCCTTTGTCGCGGTTGGCTCCTACTATTACAACAATTTTACAGATCCAACTTTGTATAAGCCAACCATAAAAGTGATGAAGAATTACTAGGCGTGAAAGGTAAATCGGGAATCGTGAATGCAAGTCGCCACAAAACACATGAAGAGCGAATAACTTTGGAGAAATGAACAAAAAACCAATTCACAATTGACGATTCACGATTGACGACTGACCATTCCCGCTAAATATTATCTAAATTTCCCACTTAAACCTTGTTTTATTTTTTATTAAAACGGCGATTCCTTTAATTTTGCTCACCAAAAATATTTATATCCATTATGCAATTATCTTCAAGACTTGCTCGCTTTAATGAGCCGGAAACACTAAAAATGGCCAAACTGGGCAGAGAACTTAGGGCTCAGGGCGTTGATGTTATTGACCTTAGCGTAGGTGAACCGGATTTTGACACACCTGAGCATATAAAGGAAGCTTTGCATAAGGCGATCGATGAAAATTTCTCTCACTATACCCCGGTATCGGGCTACCCTGATTTGAAGCAGGCGATCTGCACAAAATTGAAACGCGATAACAACCTGGATTACAAACCAGAGAACATCATCGTTTCAAACGGTGCAAAACACAGCATTGCAAACCTTATCATGGCGCTGATCGATAAGGATGATGAGGTGATCATTCCAACTCCTTATTGGGTTACTTACTCTGAGATCGTTAAACTTTGCCAGGGTAAAGTAGTATTGGTAAGAACGAGTTTTGAAAATCGCTACAAAATCACTCCGGCAGAACTGGAAGCAGCGATCACTCCAAAAACAAAATTGTTCATGTTCTCTTCGCCAAACAACCCAACAGGGTCTGTTTACAGCAAAGAAGAACTGACTGCTTTGGCTGAAGTTTTCAAAAAGCACCCTAACGTCGCTATCATGAGCGATGAGATTTATGAATACACCAACTATGTTGGCAAACATGAAAGCATTGCGCAATTCCCTGAATTGAAGGATCGCGTGGCAATCATTCACGGTTTAAGTAAAGGTTATGCAATGACCGGTTACCGTCTTGGTTACCTTGCCGGTAACGCGGACCTGGTGAAAGGTTGCGAAAAATTGCAGGGTCAGTTTACCAGTGGTATCAATGCTGTAACGCAACGCGGTGGTATCATCGCTTTGACAGCAGATTTGAAACCAACCGTTGAGATGGGTAAAGAATTTGAAAAAAGAAAACAACGTGTATTGGAACTGTTGAAAGAGTTGCCTGGCGTTAAATGCGTAGTACCGGACGGCGCTTTCTATGTGTTCCCTGTTGTAAAAACATATTTTGGCAAAACCGACGGTGAAGAAACCATCAACAATGCTGATGAGCTTTGCATGTACCTTTTAAACAAAGCGCATGTTACAACCGTTACCGGTAGTGCGTTCGGCGAACCAGATTGTATCCGTCTTTCTTTTGCAAACAGCTTACCGAATATTGAGAAAGCGTATGCGAGAATTAAGGACGCGTTGGCTAAGTTGCACTAGTTGAGAATTGAGAGTGGAGAGTTATACAACCTCGATCTTACGTCTTTCAATCGCACATAAATTAAAAGCAGTCATTTTTGGTGACTGCTTTTTTTATATGAACCCGGCAATAAATTAACTCTCCATTCTCCATTCTCAACTCTCCCCTAACTTCGGTCTCAACCTCGCTCTCGACTTATTAAAAATATTCCGCCCCTTGTCAACGCCTTTGCGCAGCTCTTTTTGTTCTTCTATTGGCAGATGAATAAAATCCTGGCATTCTTTGCTGCAGCATTTATCGTATTTCGCCGCACACTCTTCGCATTGAATGAAAAGCAGGTGGCAACCGTCATTTGCGCAGTTCACGTGTGTATCACAAGGTTTGCCGCACTGGTGACATTTGGCAATAATCTCATCGCCGATCCTTTCTCCCAGCCTGTCGTCAAACACAAAGTTCTTACCAAGGAATTTATTCTCAAGTCCGTCTTCTTTTATTTTATTGGCGTAGTTAATAATGCCACCTTCCAAATGAAAAACGTTCTTAAACCCACTGTGTAGCATATACGCACTAGCTTTCTCGCAACGTATGCCGCCGGTGCAGTACATGATGATGTTTTTATCCTTGTTCTCCTTCATCATGTCAACCGCCATCGGGAGTTGTTCACGAAATGTATCGCTGGGAATTTCGATGGCATTTTCAAAATGCCCCACCTCGTATTCATAGTGATTGCGCATGTCGATCACAATCGTCTCGGGGTCCTTCGTCAGTTCGTTAAACTGCTCGGCATTCACATACCTCCCTTTGTTCCTCATATCAAAAGCAGCGTCGTTGATGCCGTCTGCAACGATCTTGTCGCGCACTTTGATCTTTAGTACCCAGAATGATTTACCGTGATCATCTACCGCGAGGTTCAAGCGCAACCCTTTGAGTGGTTCAATTGAATACAGATAATTTGTAAACGCATCGAGATTGTCCGTTGGCACGCTTATTTGGGCATTGATGCCTTCATGTGCCACATAAATGCGACCAAAAACCTTCAGCGTATGCAGGGCTTTGTACATTTCATCGCGAAATGCTTTCGGGTCACCAATATGGAAATAATTGTAAAAGGAAATTGTAGTACGGGATTCCGTTTCTTTCAATAGCTGTTCCTTCAGCTCTTTTTGTGAGACGCGATTGTGTAATACTGCCATAATTCGAAATTTGAATCCCGCTTTACGGGATAATCTTTTAATAAATGATTGGACACTTGCAGGGTGAACCAAATTTCATTTTCGCGGCAAAATTATGTCTTTTAGGCCTTCACAACAAGCAGTTATTGTTTTCGCTAAGGGAAGTACTTGTAGATATCTCCTCGCTTTAGAATGGTAATAATAACAATGGTAGGTTTTACATATTTGAGACCGATCCTATAATCACCGACACGAACCCTGTAATAGCTTTTGTCTTTGCAGCCTTGCATTAACTTATAATCCACTCCACTAGTATTCAGAGAGTCAGCATTCTTTAACTTCTCAATTACCGCATCAGCTTGCTCTATTATATACTGGGGTACACTTTTTAAATCTTTAAGATAACTGCGCTCGATGAATACTTCCATTATTCCTTACCAAATATTTTTTTTAATTCGGTCTTGTATTCATCATAGGTCATAACAGGTTCTTTGTCTTTGTCATTCAGCCTTTTATCCATTATCTCGCTCAAGATAAAATCGTTCACTTCCTCATTAACGTGAGTAAGCACGGCGACAATCTTTTCAACTTCTTCTTCTGTCCAATTTCCTTTTGTTTTCTTAACAGAGAAGTGAGGAGGGCGCATTCCTATTTTTTTTGCAACATAATCATTGCGATAGCCACTGATATCGATTAAATGGGCAAGGCTGGCTTTCAGGGTTTTATAATTTTCGACTGCTGCAATCATAACCAGAATTTATAATTACAAACTTACGTAATTATAATTACACATCTAATCCTCTATAAATAAAAAATCCCTCCGCAAGCGGAGGGACCTTTTATATCTTATAAGCTGAACTTATTTTTTCAAAGAGTCAACTTTAGCTTTAACTGTGTCAACTGCAGCTTTAGCAGTAGAATCGATAGTAGCTTTAGCGCTGTCAGCAACTGCAGTAACTGCAGAATCAGTAGCTTTTACTGTAGAATCAGCAGCTTTAGTTTCTGTAGAAGCAGAATTGTTACAAGCGGTCATAGCACCTGCGATAGCAAGGATAGCGAAAAATTTTTTCATTGTTATTTTTTTAAGGATTGTTAAAACCGGACGCAAAACTAGGCGCTTTTTTGAAAAAACCAAATTTTCATGTTAGAAAAATGAAAATCAGTGAGTTTGAAGAAAATGTAAGAGGTTCGAAGTACGATTTACGAGATATATCGGGGCGCCGCGCCCGAATGACTTTCGTCCATCGTACATCGCACATCGCTAATCTTTATCCAACACCCCTTTCACCAACCTGCTCCATTGGAGATTGGCAAAACCTGCAATAGCAGTTTTGCCCACAATAAAATTTCTTATTTTATCAAAGAAGTTTTGGACCTCTGTATTAGGTTTTTCATTTCTTCCATGAACGGCTGCCAGCACATCATTATCATGAAGACTTACTTCAAACGTACTCGAAGCATCTTTGTCAAAGAAATGAGCAGTGTCTTCCGTTTCTGCATTGGGATCGCTGGCGGGTTTTACCGTCATTGTAAATATCCCCTCGCGGTCTTTAATGTCAACAATCTTCACCCAATCATATCCTGAGCCCTCGTTTGAGCCTGGCCCGGGGATATCTATGCGAATAAAATCTCCCTCATTCGCAACCCCTTCAAGGTGTTCACCGGTTTCATCCATCAGACAAAAATCCGCGCCATCGTTGCCACACCATTCGTTCCAGTTATTTACATTCAGTAATTTATACCTGCCCTGGTTAAACAACCATTGTGCTTCATCAGCCGTTTTACAATGTGCCACTTCCTGAATGTCTTTTGACGAGCCTTTGGTTTGCTCGGGTATATCTTTTTCGTTTGTCATGTCCTAACTTTTTTGCTTAATGTTTACCAACATTTTTTTGTGATCCTTTACGAGAGGAAGTGTTGCTTCCAGAAAGTTTTTCATTTTATCGTCGGCAGTTGGCAAAGTAGATTCAAACAGACCAATTGTCTTGTCGTGATTTACAATCATCACACTCAGCCATTTGTTATCAAAAACATTTCCCGAAGCAGAAGAAAGATCTTTGAGTGCCGTTGCCGCATCTGTTGAAATAGAAGTATCCGCTTTTGCAGAACTATCGGCAATGACTTTAAGCTGCTTCAAAAAATTGCTATGATCTTTTATGAGACGATTGGCAACCTGTTTTATGTCGGAATTGGAGCTTTTATTTAGCGCGAGCTTTGCCATTTTTATCTCCGCCAAATTTCCTTCAATGGCAGTCCTATAAAAATCGGAACTGTGGGAACTGTTTCCTTTTCCGGTGTCATTTCCGTTGCCAGATTGTATGCCTGAAGTTGCGCTTCCTGTTGAGCCCACTCCTTCGTTTGAGAGATCAGAAGTATCGCCGATCAGCTTCTGTTTTTCTTTCTGGGTTTTGGTAACGTCGCCGCTCGGATTGTGATTTCCACAGGCGGCGAAAAGCCCGCCAGCGACTATGCATAGATATAAGATTTTCATAACAAGGTTCTTTGTTTTACTATCTAACAAAAGAATCATTCCTGAGCGAAGAAGATTATTAAGCGCAAAAAAGGCAACAGTTCATTTTGGCTTCGCATTGCAAATGCCTTCTGAGGCATGCTTTTTATGCAACTAAACCGGGCGCTTTTTCTAATTGGTTAAGTGCCGGAAATCATTTAAAATGAACCGTATATGCAAATTTTATACCACGCCATTATTACATTTTTTAGTCGCGAGTTGAGGTAAAAACTTATATATTGCTACAATTACCCATTACCAACCATGATTTTAATAGTAGATGACCGGCAGGAAAACCTGTTTTCCCTTAAGAAGATCCTGTCCCTTAATCAATTTGAAGTTGACACTGCCGAATCCGGCGAAGAGGCTTTAAAAAAGATTCTAAAAAATAAATACGAGCTCATTATCCTGGATGTTCAAATGCCAGGCATGGACGGCTTTGAAGTAGCGGAAACCATTAAAGGCTACAGCAAATCAAGAGACATTCCCATCATTTTTCTTTCAGCAGTTAATACGGAAAAAAAATTCGTTACCAAAGGCTATACTTCAGGCGGCATTGATTACATCGCGAAGCCTTTTGATCCTGATATTTTGATGCTCAAAGTCAAAACATTTTACAAGCTTCAAACACAAACCAACGAGCTGAATGCCGCGCAAAGAACTTTAAAAGAAGAAATTGAATACAGGAAACAGGCTGAAAATAATCTTTCGCAAAGTGTTGATGAATTGCGCTCCATACTGGAATCCATTCCTCACATAGCATTCACAACAACTGCCGAAGGCAAGATTGAATTCATCAATCAAAAATGGTATTTGTACAGCTATACAAAAGAAATATCGCCCGAAACACTGCCGGGGGAACTGACGCTGGACCAATGCATACAAAAAACGATCGACTCAAAAAGGCAAAATTCTTTTGAACTAAGCATCAAAGCCTTGCACGATACGGAGTACAGGTATCACACGCTAACGATGACGCCGGTAAAAAAGAATGACGTTATTACAAAATGGGTGTGCATTCTTACAGATATTCATGAACAAAAAATGGCCACGCAATTGCTGGAGCAGAGAGTAATTGAGCGAACGGAACAACTTCGAAAAATTAATAGCGCCCTCGAAACCTCGAATCATGAACTACAACAATTTGCCTATATCGCGTCACATGATCTGAAAGAACCGCTAAGAAAAATTCAGTTCTTCAGCGACCTCGTAAGGACTCGTTATCTTGAAAATGGCTCCGAAGCTTCCTCGTACATGAACCGTATCATTTTATCTTCTGAGAGAATGAAAAACCTGATCACCGATGTTTTGGAATACTCAAAACTCTCGATCGGCGCAGGTTTTGAGAAAACAAATCTCAATGAGATCATACAGGATATTCTGAGCGACATGGAACTGCTGATAACGGAGAAAAAAGCGGTGATCCACGTAGATCAAATTCCGGATATAGAAGCCAATGCTGCACAAATGCGCCAGGTGTTCCAAAATATTTTAAGCAATGCTCTTAAGTTTTCGAAGAAAGATGTTGTGCCCGAAGTAAATGTTCATGCGCACATCGAAAATTCGTATGAGCATGACGGTTATAGCACTAGCAATGTAGCCGTTTGTAAAATAGAAATATCCGACAACGGAATTGGCTTCAATGAAGCCTATCTGGACAAGATCTTTACGATTTTTCAACGATTGAATTCAAAAGAAGAATACGAAGGAACCGGCATTGGCCTTGCCATTGTAAAAAAGATTATTGAAACGCATAATGGTAGTATAACCGCAAGAAGTGCTGAAGGCAAAGGAAGCTGCTTTATTATTAAACTGCCACTTATGCAAAACACGGCAATACAAAGCTTTGCCACATCTCATTAAAAAACTTAAAAAACATATATACTTGAAATCAGAAATGAAATCCTCTTTTAAACGAAATCTTTATTTGAGTTTTGGTTTTTCATTGTTATTGCTCATCATCAGTACTGTTGCTTCTTATAATAGCATTCAAAACCTTATAAGCAGTGCCAAGTGGGTAAACCACACCAACCAGGTGCTGGAAAGAGTTGAAAGAACACTTTCGCTTTTAAAGGATGCAGAAAGTGGCCAGCGCGGCTTTCTCTTAACAGGCAAAGAGGCCTTTCTGGAACCTTATAATGGTGCATATGACAGTGCCTTGAGGTCTCTGCAAATTGTAAAAGATTTAACCGCCGATAATCCTGAACAAACAAAGAGCTGCGAACAGCTGCATGATATTATCACCAAACGGTTCACCCGGCTTGAATCGATGATCCAGGCAAAGAGAGATCATAATTCCATTGATTTGAATGGCCTGGATACAGGCAAATTATACATGGACGAGGCCAGAGACATCACTGCGTTAATGATTAACCGCGAGAAAAGATTATTGGATGAGCGTGTGGGCCAGATGAACAAGTTCGTGGGTATCACGCCGGCACTCATTCTTATAACGGCAATATTGTCGTTCATTATTACCATCGTTTCTTCCGTACGAATCATTAATGACTTTGACAAGCGGGCGAAATTGCAAAAGGACCTGGAAGATAAAGACGAGGACATCCAAAGGCGCATCGACATTATACACAATGTTGCCAATACCATTTCTAAAGGCGATTACGATGTTCGCGTGCAGGACACGGGCGCGGACGGTCTCGGCAACTTGTCTTTTTCACTCAACAAAATGGCGGAATCGCTACAATATTCCTTCAACCTGCTTTCAGAAAAGGAATGGACCCAGACAGGCGTGGTAAAGCTTTCTGATAAAATGCTTGGCGAGTATGATTTAAATGTGCTCACCTACAATATAATTGAATTCGTTGCAAACTATACCAACAGTACAGTTGGTGCTTTTTATGTGGTTGAACCCGATAACAGACTTGTTTTTAAAAATGGATATGCCTTTGACAGCGCTTACAGAAAAACACTTGAATTCGGGGAAGGTATTTCCGGCCAGGCAGCTCTAAGTGGAAAAGAAATTCTTCTTACAAATGTGCCTGCAGACAACATTGTCATCAGCTACGCAACGGGCGCAGCAAAACCGCAGAACGTTATAGCAATACCAGTTTTTTATGAAAGGAAAATAGTTGCTGTAATCGAACTCGCAGCCTTGAAAACTTATACTCCCATTGATGTCAACTTCCTTCAAGCGTCTGCACACAACATCGGGGTAATATTAAATGCCGTTGAAAACAGAAGAAAACTGCAGGAACTGCTCGAAGAAACACAGGCTCAATCAGAAGAACTGCAAGCGCAGCACAACGAGCTTGAAAACATGAACACCGAGCTTGAAGCGCAGGCAGAGAAACTACAGGCATCTGAAGAAGAATTGAAAGTGCAGCAGGAAGAATTGCTCGAAGCCAACCAGGAGCTTGAGGAAAGATCACGTATGCTTGAAGAGCGCAATCAGCAGATACATGAAAGAAATGTGGAAATACAACGCAAAGCAGAAGAGCTTGCACTGAGCACAAAATACAAATCTGAATTCCTTGCAAACATGTCGCACGAGTTGCGCACACCGCTGAATTCCATTCTGCTTTTGTCAAGGTTGATGTCGGAAAACAACGAAAAGAATTTAAGCAATGAACAGATAGAATATGCAAAAGTGATTTTAAGTTCAGGAAACGGTTTATTGTCACTCATTGATGAAATCCTTGACCTGTCTAAGATTGAAGCCGGCAAGATGGAACTGCAATACAGCCCTGTCAACATCAGGGATATGGTAGCTGAGCTACAGTCATTGTTTGGCCCAGTAGCCAAGGAAAAAAACGTTTCGTTTGAAGCAACCTTCTCGCCGAAAGCGCCGCAGGTCATTGAGACAGATAAAATGCGCCTCGAGCAGATATTGAAAAACCTTATTTCCAACTCGCTTAAGTTTACATCGCAAGGATATATTCAGTTAAAAATATTTACCGACAGCGAAAACAAAGATGTCATCGTGTTCAGTGTGAAAGACACGGGCATAGGCATTTCAAAAGACAAACAGCAATTGATCTTCGAAGCTTTCCAACAAGCCGATGGATCAACGCGACGCAAATATGGTGGCACTGGCCTTGGTCTTTCTATCAGCCGGGAACTGGCGAAACTATTGGGCGGAGAAATTCAACTCGATAGCGAACCGGACCAAGGCAGTGAGTTTCGTGTTTATCTCCCACTTTCAAATAACGCCAGGGAGGTGTTGCAGGCCACAGACATCCCCGCAGTTGGAGAATCTCAACAACCAAATGAAACTTCGATATTGGAAGAAACCATCAGCAAAGTAAAAGCCCAGCGCTTTATTGCCGATGTTATTCCACAAGACATTCCGGATGACAGGGCGGCGCTCAAACCAAACGACAAAGTGATTCTCATTGTAGAAGATGATACCAACTTTGCCAAATCGCTTTTGGAATTCACTCGCAAAAAGGGCTACAAGGGCGTGGTAGCGGTGCGTGGCGACGAAGGCGTTGAGCTGGCGCAAAACCTGCAACCAACGGGCATTCTGCTGGATATACAACTACCCGTAAAAGACGGCTGGGAAGTGATGGAAGATTTGAAAAGCGATCCTGCAACAAGGCACATCCCTGTTCACATCATGTCATCTTACGAAGTAAAAAACAAAAGCATTTCCAAGGGTGCGATTGACTTTATCAACAAACCTGTTGCGTTTGAACAGATACAGGAGATCTTCCAGAAGATAGAGCATGTGCTAAACAAGAACCCTCGTAAGGTGCTGATCGTGGAAGAGAATCCGAAGCATGCAAAAGCGCTGGCTTACTTCCTTGAAACATTTAACGTAAGCGCAGAAATCAAGACCAATGTGAATGATAGTGTGAATGCGCTAAAAGAAAAAGAAGTGAATTGCGTCATTCTCGACATGGGCGTTCCTGATCAGAAAGCATATGAAACCCTGGAGCAGGTAAAACAATCACCTGGCCTGGAAAACACGCCCATCATCATTTTCACTGGCAAAAGTTTATCCAAAGGCGAAGAGCTGCGCATTAAGAAATATGCGGATTCTATTGTGATCAAAACCGCCCACTCCTATCAGCGCATTCTGGATGAAGTGTCGTTGTTCCTTCATTTGGTAGAAGAAAAGAAAGAAACGCAAGGCGCCAAGCAATACAAAAATCTTAGTCTGCTGCATGATGTATTAAAAGATAAAACGGTACTGATCGCTGATGATGATGTTCGCAACATTTACTCGCTAACAAAGTCGCTGGAAAATTTTAACATGCATGTGATCTCCGCAATTGACGGCAACGAAGCATTGAAACAATTGGAGGCTAATCCGCAAATTGATATTGTGCTAATGGATATGATGATGCCTGAAATGGATGGGTATGAAAGTACAAAGCGAATCAAGGCAAACCCAAAGTTCCGCAATCTTCCTGTAATTGCAGTTACCGCGAAAGCAATGACCGGCGACCGGGAAAAATGCATTGCAGCGGGCGCCTCAGATTATATTACCAAGCCTGTTGATATTGATCAGCTATTGTCGTTGCTGAGAGTTTGGTTATATGATAGTGGAAAATAACGTGAGAGTGGTATAAATTTTTAGATGTAGGATGTTAGAAGTACGATGTACGAAATACATCATAGTACAAGACTATAAAAAATGTGGTACACCGCACATCGTACTTCGTACACTGAACATCGAACACATCAATCTTTAACAGCCAATGCAACCAAAAATATTAATAGTCGACGATGATGCCCGCAACGTATTTGCTTTAACAGCAGTGCTTCGTGCAAAAGGCTACTACTGCATTTCAGCACCGGACGTAAAAGAAGCACTCGCGATACTTACCGGAACCGGCAATATTAAAACTGTTCTACTGGATATGATGATGCCGGAAATAGATGGCTATGAGGCAATTCCCATTATCCGCAAAATGGAAAAGCATATAGCCACTCCCATAATTGCTGTAACTGCACAGGCAATGGTGGGCGACCGCGAACGTTGCCTGGCAGCGGGCGCCAATGACTACGTGTCTAAACCGATCAATGTGGATGTGCTGGTAACCTTGTTAAAAAAATATATTTAATACAGAGGAGATGCTGGAAACTCAAATGGTTAGTGATGGCGAAATGGAACTGTTGATCAGCGACATTTTGAGTATTTACGGATATGATTTTACTGATTACTCAAAGGCTTCCCTGAAAAGAAGGCTTAACAGGATTTACATGCTTGATAAATTTCCAAGCTTCGCTGAATTCAGGTACCGGATAAAAAATGACGCAGCTTATTTCAGCCGCTTTGTAGAAGAAATTACGGTGAACGTAACAGAAATGTTTCGCGACCCATCGTTTTACAAAACACTAAAAGAAGAGGTATTGCCCGTACTTGCAACGAAACCTTTGATTCGCATATGGCACGCAGGTTGCTCCACCGGTGAGGAAGTATACTCGATGGCCATTATGCTGGAAGAAGCAAACCTGCTGCAGAAGTCATTGCTTTACGCCACCGATCTCAATCCCTCTGTTTTAGAACGGTTGAAGAAAGGCATTTTCCCATTGAGTCAAATGAAACAGTACTCCGAGAACTATATTCTTTCCGGGGGCAGAAATGAATTTTCAAAATACTACCGGGCGAAATATGATCTCGCAAAATTTGATGAGAACCTCCAAAAGAAGATGATCGTTTCAACACACAATCTGGTGTCGGACCGCTCTTTTAACGAGTTTCAACTTATTCTTTGCAGAAACGTCTTAATTTATTTTGACAAACCGCTTCAGGACAAAGCGCTTGCACTTTTTGATGAAAGCCTTGAAAACCTTGGTTTTCTTGCGTTGGGCGCAAAGGAGAATCTTAAATTTTCGCCCGTTGCCAGGAAATACAAACAATTGGCCAACAAAGAAAAAATATGGAGGAAAACAAGATAAAACCCGCCGAAAATATTGTTATCATCGGTGGCTCGGCCGGCAGCCTGGATATCATTTTAAAAATTGTACCGGGGCTGCAACAAATAAATGCCGCCATCATCATGGTGCTCCATCGCAAATCATCGAGCGACACTATTCTCGTAGACTTGCTTACCGTGAAAACAAAACTTAAAGTGAAGGAAGCAGAAGAAAAAGAAATGATAGTGGCAGGGTGCATCTACATTGCTCCAGCTGATTATCATTTACTCATAGAAAAAGATTGCACTTTTTCACTCGATGTTTCAGAAAAAATAAACTACAGTCGCCCAAGCATAGACGTCACGTTTGAATCTGCCTCGGAAGTGTATGGCCCGCATTTAACGGGCATCTTATTATCCGGGGCAAACGCTGACGGCGCTGATGGACTGGGGGCCATTAAACAAAACAACGGCATTTGTATTGCGCAGGATCCCTCAACTGCAGAGGTCCCCTATATGCCACAATATGCAATTGACCATGTAGCGATTGATCACATTTTGACTGCGGAGCAGATCAAGGATTACATCAATAACATTGTTTGATTTTTGCTATTTATTGTTTCTTTTGTCCATTGGTTGAAACCAACGGCAATGAAGTATGTGCAATACTCTTATTTATTACAAAAACACGTTTCTCTTCTTCCTGCATTTCAGACCTGATTCATTGCCGTTGGCTTTAGCCAATGGGCACAAGGAGATAAAATCCCTCATTAACCATTCATTAAAAAATACGAGGCAACATTCGATCTGGCGACTACGTTAGTCGCCCTTTCTGTGATATAATTTTTAACTGCTTTTAAACCTGGCAAAAAAAATATCGTCTCAGATTGAAATAACATTTACAATTTTTTAAAAACCGTACACATGAAAATTAAAGCGCTAACACTCGCCTTAGCAATGATCGCCATGACAAGCGTAACATTCGCACAAACAAAAACGCCTGAAATAAACAAACGCCAGCATAACCAACAGGAAAGAATTGCAAGAGGAATAGATTCCGGCCAGCTGAATGCAAAAGAAACAGCAAGACTTGAAAACCGGGAAGCTAAAATTCAGGCCGACAAAAAAACAGCCAAAGCAGATGGAGTTGTTACCAAGAAAGAAAAAGCAAAGTTGAACCGAGAAGAAAACAAAACCAGCAAAGCGATTTATAAGCAGAAACACGATGCACAAAAAAGCAACTAATGCCTAACGCTTAACGCCTAACGCACAGCGCGGAAACTATGTGTTTTGCGTTGTGCATTAGGTGTTAAGCATTTAGCGTTTAGCTTTAGGCAAAAAAAAGCCCGGCCAAAAGCCGGGTTTTATATTCAATGAGGTTTCAGATTATAATATTTAATGTGATTGCAGAAACGTATGGGCACAAAAAAAGCCACACTGTAGAAACAGATGGCCTCTAACGATTGCTTGCCATATGAAAAAGAGTTCTAAAAATCTTGTTTGTTTAAGCGATTTCCTGATTTTCCTTCGTCCTCTATCCTATCTTCTGTATCATTCTCGCTTTGATATATCAAAAGTACTATGCGGATTAAGGGTATGCAAGACAATTAATGATTGATTTCATTATGCCAAAACACTAAAAAAAATGTTAACATCGGCTACCACAAAGCATTCCATCGATTTTTTAAATAATGCCCAACGATTTTTTCACCCCTATTTTTTTCTGTTTTTTGTCGGAAAAAGTGTTTTATACAGCATATTTGAGGCCGCGGCTCCCCATTTACCCTCTGTACATTTCCCATCAGCCATTTTTACAAAAAGCTCTATACTTGTAAAATATTTCCCTGACTAAACCGTCTACCATGTTTAACGCTCAACGCCTAATGCCTAACGCAGTCGTCTGAGCGTTGCGCTTTGCGTTCAGCGTTTTCACATTAAGCGTTTGGCGTTAAGCGTTTAGCATTTAACAAACTGATTTATTGAGCCCAAACAGCCATGAAAAAAGAATCTCAAAAAGCACCAGCGAAACCAAATATTTTCAAAATACTGACGCCATACAGGCGCATGATCTTCCTTTTGATTTTTCTTGCCCTGCTAAGCAATGGTATCAACCTCATCATACCAAGGCTGATTTCCAAAGGAATAGATGACTATACGCATAACGCACTGGTGATGAAAAACCTGATCTTCATGTTTGGCGCAGCCGCATTGCTGATCTTCTTTTTCAACTACCTGCAAACAATCGTTCAGACCTACACGTCCGAAAAAGTGGCGAGGGACATGCGTGAAAAACTCTCCGATCGCATATCGAGGCAGAGCCATGTTTACATACAGGAAACCAATCCTGCCAAACTGCTTACCAACCTGACTTCAGATATAGATTCTATTAAAATGTTTGTGTCGCAGGCTATTGTTTCCATTGCATCCTCGATCGTAATTATTGTGGGAGCAAGCATCTTATTAATCATGATCAACTGGAAACTGGCGCTGGCGGTGCTGATGATCATTCCTATTATTGGAGGCGCCTTCTTCTTTGTATTGAAAAAAGTGCGTCCCATATTCATGAAAAGCAGGCAGGTTATCGACAAGCTGAATAAGGTGATCAATGAAAGTATTTTGGGCGCGGCGTTGATCAGGGTTTTAAACTCACAGCAACCCGAGTACGAAAAATTCATTGAGGCCAATGGAGAGGCCCGCGATCTGGGCATGAGCATTCTACGGATGTTTGCCGGTTTGATCCCTGTGATCACGTTTGTTGCCAACCTTGCAATGCTTACCATTCTTGTGTTGGGCGGTCATTTTGTAATTAATGGTTCCATGACGCTCGGTAATTTCGCCGCATTCAACGGCTATCTTTCGCTGCTCATTTTCCCGATCCTTGTGATTGGATTTATGAGCAATGTTATTGCACAAGCGTCCGCATCGTATGGCCGCATTGCTGAAACACTCAACTCTCCAGATACTGAAGACACAGGCACCGTTACCACTCCTTTAAGCGGAGAAATTACATTAAAAAATGTGATGCTTACTTATGGGGAGAAGCCAGCTTTAAAGGATGTTTCACTGGAAGTACAGCCGGGCAGCAGAACCGCCATCATTGGGCCAACTGCTGCGGGCAAAACACAATTGCTCTATCTGCTTACAGCCTTGATCAAAGCAAACGAAGGACAAATTACTTTCGACAATATTCCCGTTGACGACTACAAAAAGGAAAAATTTTACAGCCAGGTTGGATTTGTGTTCCAGGATAGCATCATTTTCAACATGAGCATCAGGGAAAACATCGCATTCAGCAATACGGTAACGGATGAGGCGCTGGAAAAAGCAATTGAAACAGCGGAGTTGAAAAATTTCATCGACTCCTTGCCCGGTCAGCTTGATGCGGTTGTTTCGGAAAGAGGAACGAGTTTATCAGGCGGCCAAAAGCAGCGAATAATGCTTGCCCGTGCACTCGCCATCAATCCAACCATTTTATTACTGGATGATTTCACAGCACGCGTCGATTCAAATACGGAAAAAAGGATATTGAACAATTTGCGCAAAAATTATCCGGGTCTTACGCTCGTGTCTGTTACACAAAAAATAGATGCAGTGAAAGATTACGACCAGATCATTTTATTAATGGAAGGAGAAGTTATTGCATCCGGCGTACACGAAGAACTAATGCACAGCAGTCCGGAATATGTACAAATTTATGAATCGCAGAAAAGCACTAATGTTTACGAACAGCCAGCGCTCGTCAATGGTGAATCGTGAAAGGTGAATCGTCAATTCGACTCTCCATTCACTAATCTCCACTTGCGTTTTGCGACAACCAATTCACGTTTCACCTTTCACCATTCAAGACAATGAACTATAATCTTCTCAATACATCCACCACCGCGCCGAAGCAAAAAAATGCTACTTATAAAGCATTGAAAAAATTGCTGGCGATGATGTCGAACGAAAGAAAGACGCTGATCATGGCTTTCTTTGCCATCATTATAAATTCATCACTCAATCTTGTTGGCCCATTGATCATTGGTCACACGATTGATAAATATGTTCAAACAAAGCAATTCCACGGCGTGCTTGTTTTTTCAGGCGTGTTGCTGTCTATTTATCTTTTTGCTTTTGTTTCAAGCTATGTGCAAAGCAAATTAATGGGCGGTTTTGGCCAACGCATGTTGTTTCAATTGCGTAATGCAGTGTTTAACAAGCTTCAGGAACTTCCTGTTGCATTTTTTAATCAGAACAAAGCAGGTGATCTTATTTCAAGGGTAAACAACGATACGGACAAACTCAACCAATTTTTTTCACAATCCCTGATGCAGTTTGTAGGCAGTTTGTTCATCATGACGGGTGCCGGTATTTTTCTTTTGTCCATCAACTTTAAGCTGGGAGCAGCGGCGCTTTGCCCGGCTTTATTACTTTTCATTTTTACGCGTACCATTTCGCCATGGGTTAAAAGCAGAAATGCCATCAACATGAAAAGTCTTGGCAACATGAGTTCCGAGATCCAGGAGAGTTTGAACAACTTTAAGGTGATCATCGCATTTAACAGGCGCGATTATTTCAGGCAGCGTTTCAACGAAGCAAACAAAGAACAATACACAACGGCAGTTAGCGCGGGGCTTGCAAATAACCTGTTTATGCCGGTGTTTAGCTTTACCTCCAACCTTGGGCAATTGGTGGTTTTATCGTTGGGCATTTATATGATTGCATCCGGAGCATTTACGGTTGGTTTGTTGATCAGTTTCCTGGCTTACGTTACAAACTTTTACAACCCGCTCAGACAATTGGCTGCACTGTGGGCAAACTTCCAGGTGGCAATGGCGGGCTGGGACAGAATTTCGCAGATACTGGCACTGCAAACCAATCTTGAAACGATACCGGATAACGCCGCAAACAAAAGCAACTCTCTGTTAGAATTTAAAGATGTTCATTTCAGTTATCCTGATGGCAAAGAGGTGATTCACAACATCAATTTCAAACTGGAGAAAGGGAAAACATATGCATTGGTAGGACCAACTGGTGGCGGCAAAACCACAACCGCTTCTTTGATCGCCAGGCTGTACGATGCTACAAGTGGCACCATTTACCTGGACGGGAAAGATATCCGTTCTTACGAAGCAACAGAACGGACGAACAAGATCGGTTTCATTTTACAAGAACCATTCTTATTTACCGGAACGATCAAAGAAAACATTTTGTACGGCAATGAGAAATATGCATCATACTCAAACGAAGCGTTGACGGAAGAACTGAAACAAGCGGGACTGGAACAATTGCTCAATCGTTTTGAAAAAGGTTTGGATACACCGCTTAAAACCGGCAGCGACAGTTTGAGTCTTGGTCAAAAACAGCTGATCGCCTTTATACGTGCGGTTTTGCGCAACCCTGCAATATTAATTCTGGATGAAGCAACAGCCAATATCGATACCATTACAGAACAATTGCTGGAAGATATTTTACAAAAACTTCCCGCATCTACAACCCGTGTGATCATTGCACACAGGCTCAACACCATCGCCAATGCAGACGAGATATACTTCGTCAACAGTGGCCAGGTCATCCGGGCCGGCTCACTGAACGACGCGATGGAAATGTTGATGCATAATAAAAGAGAAAGCTAGTTTAACGCTGAACGCATAACGCCCAAAGCTTAACGCTGAACGCCTAACGCAAATGGAACACTCCCGCGTTAGGCGTTTTGCGTTAAGCATTAGGCGTTCTTAAAATATTTTCCCCGCTCATTCGTCTACCTAATCAGGTATTTATTTTTTCATTTAAAAATTGACAACATGTACTACAATCAGTCATGCGCCGCAAAAGGCAATTACGGGGGCAGGGAAAGACTGTTCAACCGTTCGATGGAAAGGGCTGCTGTAAACATTTACAGAACAGCCAACAGCTTTGAAATGCTCGTGTTTGCACCGGGCCGCATCAAAGAACATTTTAAACTGGATGTAAAGGGTAATGAACTTACCATTTCTTACACGCCGCCAGAAGGTTTTCCAAGGCCGGAATGGATCAGACGCGAATACAGCCGCGGAGGTTTTGTAAGAACGTTCCAACTCGATGAAACCATTGACGCAGGCAACATCACCGCGAAATATGTGGATGGTGTATTGGAAGTAAGCCTGCCAATCATTCCGGGAAAAGAGGAATCAAAGCACAATATAGCGGTCAATTAGCACAATCGATGAATCAACAAACGGGCTGTCTTAACGGGCAGCCTTTTGTTTTTAGTTGAGAGTTGAGAATGGAGAGTTGAGAATGAAAGTTTAGAAACTTGAGACGCGCTACCAACTCATAACTCTCAACTCTCCATTCTCAACTCTCAACTTTCAATTTTGAATTGCGAACAAGATAACCTGACGCACTATTTACACCAACGGCTTTATTTCTAAAAAAGGTTTTTCTATTTTGAACCTCTAAATTAAAGCCAACATGAAACGAAGCAACTTCGTGGTCGGTTCTTTGATCACAATAAGTGCACTAACTGCATGCCAAACACCCGATAAACCGGTAGCAAAGAGTCTGATCAATTTTCGGTACATGGATTCTGCCACTAAACCGGGCGATAACTTTTACAGATTTATAAATGGTAAATGGCAGGACACTGCAACAATCCCCGGCACAGAAACGGGTGTTGGAGGGTTTCTTGACGTTGAAAACAGAAAAAGGGACCGATTAAAGGAGATAGTTGCCAGCGTTGCTGACGGCAAGCAAAAAGAAGGATCGATAGAACAGAAAGTGGGCGACTTCTATTTATCAGGAATGGATTCCACAACCATCGAAGGCCGCGGTTATGATCCTGTAAAGCCAACGCTGCAACAGGTTTTCTCACTTACTGGCGCAAAAGACATTATGAAGTTTGTTGCTGAACAACACACGCTGAACAATAATTTACTGTTTAATCAAGGCTTTGGTGCTGATGATAAGAACAGTTCAATGAACATTGCCGTTTATTCCCAGGGTGGATTGGGTTTGCCTGAGAGGGATTATTACTTCAAAACAGACGCAGCAACGCAGGAGGTTGTAAGTGCCTATAAAACTTTCATGGCAAAAACATTTGCACTCACCGGCGATGATTCGCTAACAGCAAACAAGAAAATGAACGCGGTATATGATCTTGAAAAGAAAATGGCAGCAAGCCACCGCACGGCCATCGAACTACGCGATCCCCAAGCCAATTACAACAAGTTTGCCGTAAAGGACCTCAACAAAATGGAGCCTGCTTTTGCGTGGGAGACAACATTGACAGATATGGGCGTAAAAACAGATTCAGTAAATGTGCAACAGCCCGCATTCTTTAAAGCAGTTGACCAATTGCTGACGTCCGCGCCAATCGACGCATGGAAAGCTTACTTCCAGTTTCACGTGATAGAAAATGCTGCACCTGCATTGAGTAGTGCTTTTGTAAACGCAAGATTTGCTTACGTAAAAGCATTAACCGGCCAGCAGGCAATGAAGCCGCGCTGGGAAAGAATGATCCGAAACCTTGATGGAAATCTTGGCGAAGCATTGGGTGAACTGTACGTGAAAAAATATTTTACGGAAGCCGACAAAAAACGCATGCTTGAACTGGTGAACAACCTGCAGATTGCGTTTGAAAACCGCATCAATAAACTTGACTGGATGAGTGACAGCACTAAAACTGTGGCAAAAGAAAAACTGCACGCATTCCTGAAAAAAATAGGCTATCCAGATAAATGGAGAGATTACAGCAAAGTAAACATTGACAAGTCAAAATACTTTGAGAACCTTGTTTCCTGCGGTAAAAATGAATATCAATATCAATTGAGCAAAGTGGGTAAACCTGTTGACAGAACGGAATGGGCAATGACGCCACCAACTGTTAACGCGTACTACAACCCTACTTTTAACGAGATTGTTTTCCCTGCCGGCATTTTGCAGTTTCCTTTCTTTGATCCGCAGGCAGACGATGCGATCAATTACGGCGGCATCGGCATGGTGATCGGACACGAAATGACGCATGGCTTCGATGATCAGGGTGCACAGTATGACAAAGATGGCAATATGCGCAACTGGTGGGCAAAAGACGATGCGCCAAAATTCAAAGCGAAAGCAGATCTGGTAAATACGCTGTACGATAGTTTTACCATACAGGATACCATACATCTTCAGGGTAAATTGACAACCGGCGAAAACATGGCAGACATTGGTGGTATCGCTATTGCATACGATGCCTTCAAATTAACCAACCAAGGAAAAGATACAGTGAGAATTGACGGACTTACTCCTGATGAAAGATTCTTTGTTTCGTTTGCACAATGCTGGAGATTTAAACTGAAACCGGAAAGCGAAAGAATGTATGTGAACATCGATCCACATTCACCGGCGATGTACCGCGTTAATGGACCGTTGATGAACTTCACTCCTTTCTACACAACATTTAATGTGCAGCCTGGAGAAAAAATGTTTGTACCGGAAGATAAGAGAATTAAGATTTGGTAGTTTTTAACTAGTTGAGAATGGAGAGTTGAATTAGTGTCTAACTAATAACTCTCCACTCTCAATTCTCAACTCTCCACTAACTACAGTTTAAACGCTGTTTCGCGCTTCAACTCCTTCATTACAAACGAGGTTTGCAAATTTGCAATATTGGAAAGCCTTGCCAGTTTGCTTTCTATAAAATCGTGATAAGTGGACAGATCCTTTGTCACAATCTTCAACATGTAGTCGTAGTTACCCGACAGTTTTACAATTTCCATGATCTCTTCAAAAACAGTGATCTGCTCTTCAAAGGCTGATGAAGTTTGCGTAGAATGACTTTTCAGCGACAAGTGGCAATAGGCAACAACGCCGAGGCCGATCTTTTCACGGTCCAATAAGGTCACGTTTTTTTCTATAACACCATTTGCTTTGAGCTTGTTGATACGATCGTATGTTGGCGATACAGACAACCCGATTTTATCGGCAATTGCCTTGGCACTAAGACTAGCATCTCTTTGAAGCATGTTTAAAATCTTAATATCAATCAAATCAAGCGCAATCATATTTTACTGATTTTTTCTTACTAACAGTAATTTTCACTGCAAATTAGTCAAAAACAGAATTAGATTCCTGTATATGACGAAAATCATAGGAACGCCTCTAGTGAGTTCTACTTTTGCATCAAGAAAAAGTACCCCACATGTCACAAGGTTTAAGCAAAAACGACCGCAGAAGATTTGAAGACAAGCTGAGCAAAATAATCCGTGCCAATGAAACTATGCTCGGCTATCCCCTCGCCCGGGATTTCGATTACAGTGAAATTCTTCCCCTGATAGCTTATGGCCTTAACAACATCGGCGATCCTAAGGTGGAATCAACATCTGTGATCAACACAAGAGAGGAAGAGAATGAAGTGGTAGATTTTTTTGCAGACATCTTTCGTGCACCGGCAAATAATTATTGGGGCTATGTAACAAACGGCGGAACTGAGGGAAATCTATATGCACTTTATCTTGCCCGCGAATTGTACCCGGATGCAATGGTTTATTTCTCCGAAGCAACTCATTACAGTGTGCAAAAAAACCTGCACCTTTTAAAACTCGACAGCATTACTATCAGATGCCAGGAAAATGACGAGATGGATTACGAAGATCTTGAAGAAGTTATGTCGCAACACCGTCACAGACCTGCGATCGTTTTTGCAAACATCGGCACTACGATGACAGAAGCAAAAGACAACGTAGCGACAATAAAAAACATCCTGAAAAAATTGGCCATACGCCAACACTACGTACACGCCGATGCTGCACTGGCAGGCACTTACACAGCTTTAGTGGAGCCACATCATCCGTTTGATTTTAAAGATGGGGCTGACAGCATTTCAATAAGTGGTCACAAATTCATTGGTTCTCCGATACCATGCGGAGTGGTGATCGTAAAGAAAAATTACAAAGAGCGCATTGGCCAGCTCATTCCTTATATCGGCACGCTTGATACTACAATTACCGGTTCACGCAACGGGCACACACCAATGTTCCTTTGGTATGCCATTAAAAAATGGGGCAAAGAAGGTTTCCTGCAAAGAGCAGAACATGGTATGGAACTGGCAAAATATACAAAGAGGAAATTAAACCTGATGGGCTGGAAAGCATGGATGAATCCTAACTCACTCACGGTTGTGATTGACAAACCTGCAGATGAATTAATTGCCAAATGGCAAATAGCAACACAAGGAAACATGGCGCATATCATTTGTATGCCCGGCGTTACAAAAGAACAGATCGATTTATTTTTAGCAGATATGTTGAAGTTTTATGGTAGCAGAGTAGCTCCTATTTCAGTCAATTAGAAATTTGGAGTTAGGAATTAGAAGCAACCGTGCGACATCTTTACGATATCACACACCACTAATTCCTAACTCCTAATTTCTAACTCCTAATTCTTCTGGTGCTTCCACAACTCCTGGAAAGCCGCACTATTCTGCATCAAATGCACAAACGTTCCTTCATCCTGTATACGACCCTGGTGAAGAATGTAGATATAATCAAACTGAGGAAGCAAATGCAATCTGTGCATGGATGAGATGATTGCTTTATCCGGAAATGCTTTGAACATATTGCTGTAGATCATCGCTTCTGTTTTGGGGTCCACGCTGCTGGTGGGCTCATCCAGCAAAACAATACCGCTTTCCTGCGCTGCAAGAAAGCCGCGGGCCAATGCCAGCCTTTGCTTTTGTCCGCCCGATAAGTTCACTCCTTTCTCTCTGATGTCAGAAGACAATCCTTCCGGTAAATTATTCACTACTTCTAAGAAGTGTGCGCTTTGGCAGGCCTCTAATACTTCTTCCTTTGAAAATGGCAAGCCCAGTGTGATGTTGTATGAAATGGTATTTTCAAAAATTTCCGGCTCTTGCGGAAACAATGTGATGGATTCATTCAACGACTCCATTGAGAAGGGTTTCTCATCAACATTCAAGTCAATCGTTCTCGGAGCATATAAGCCGCGCAAAAGCGCCAGCAGCGTACTTTTGCCGCTGCCACTCTCTCCTATCAATGCAATCTTTTTACCACGTTCTATATTCAAGTGAAGATTGTGTAAACTCTGCGGCACATAGTCGTTATCGTAAGCAAAGCGATGAGAGAAATGCAGGTTCTTTATCTCAACAGATCGCCAGTCTGCAGGCAACTCGCCGGGTTCTTCGGTACGTTGTAGTTCTGCATACGAAGCGTTGATGTTTGATGCAGTTTTGATAGCTGTGTCGAATTGCACAATTTCTGTGTATTGAAAAGCGATGGTTTGAAACACGCTGGTGAATTGGTTGATATAACCCAGCAACATTACCAAACCCGCAACATTAAACACTTTTCCCGGTTCATAGTGCTGATACACATAACCTCCGGCAACAATGCAATAGATCAGGGTGATCAACATTTCCGAGGCGAACCATTTCCATTCATTCACTGTTGCATTCTTGCGAAATGGCGGCAATATCCTGTTTACTTTTTGCAACAAACCCGACTCCATACTTTTCTCCAAACGCAGTGCAATCACCGTCATAATGTTTGAAAGACTATCAAATAAAGTTGCAGAAACAACGTGTTCTCTTTCATTTACCTGCGATAAGGTTTTGATGAATGGCCTGTCAAAACGGGTGATCGTCCACACCACCAAACAACCCATCAATACTGCAATGCAGCCGAATATGGGCGAGAAATAAATGATTGCGGTAACGGAGAAAACAAATTTTGTGATGGCATAGAGATAAATAAATCCCCTGTCGAAAAAATCGCGCAACGCTTCATAAGCTTTACGGATCCTGTTAATGGTGGAACCGCTGTGATGATCCTGGTGCCATTTCACCGGCAGGTGCAAAACCTGGTGGTAGCGCTCCATCAAAAAGTTTCGGCTCAGGTAAAAAGCCAGTGTCCGCTCCATCACACGCGCCGGACCGTGAAAGCACCACTCAAGCAGCTTCAACAAAAAATATCCTGACACAAACATGGCGGTGTAACGCAACACGTTGTGCGCATCATTTTGCAATTTGCCCACAAACCACCCCAACAACAACGGGTTTAATGAAAAGATGAGATTGGCACAGATGAACATGAAGTACACGAGAATGTATTTCTTTCGTTGCTCCCGAGCATATTTCCATCCCGTGGTTAAGAGTGATATGTATGGGTGTTGCATGTAGCTAAGGTAATCAGGAATTAAGAATTAGGAATTAGGAATTCTGCAAGATTGTAATTCCCGTAGTTAAATGCAGCAACCCTTATTCCATACTCCATGCCATTTAGGGAATCATTTTCCCATGTCAGGCGATGTCCACATCCGATGCACAAAGACCGCTTGTCATCCCGACGAAGGAGCGATCTGAGTGCATATCGTCGAAGAGCGTTAACAGGTGTTGAACCCAGATCGCTCCTTCGTCGGGATGACAAACAACATTCTTTCAATTTGTCGAGCAACTTAACTAAGGACGTTAAATTACTAAATTCAGTATCCTACAAAAACAAAAAAACAGAAGCGAGACCACTTCTGTTTTCCATTTCTAAAACTGTAAAAAATAAACCCTATATGCATTCACCATCGGTGCTGCACACAGTTCCTTCATTATTGTTGTTGGATATAATTTCTATTGCAGGTTGTGTTTCTTTCCAGCTTGTTTCCAATGCTTCGAGAAACAGTTCAGATGGTTGTGCACCTGAAATGCCATATTTATTGTCGATCACAAAGAACGGAACGCCATTGACACCTATTCGTTGCGCCACTTGTCCGTCAGCTTTTACTTCATTCGTAAACGCACTGCCTGCAAGCATTTCAGTTGTTTCCTGTTTGTCCAGACCGAGCGATTCACCCAATGCAATCAGCACGGCATGATCGGCAATATTTTTCCCTTCAGTGAAATAAGCTTTGAAAAGAACTTCTTCCGCCTCATCACCAAGGCCCTTTGTTTTGGCAAACTGGATAAGCCTGTGTGCATCAAATGAATTGGCAATTACGGCCTTATCAAAATCGTATTGCAAACCAACTTCTGCTGCAGACTTCGTAACATGCTCATGCATTTTTACTGACCACTCACGGCTCTGCCCTTTAATCTCGGCAAGATAATCGTACACATTTTTATTTGTGTCCGTTACCACCGTCGGATCCAATTCGAAGCTATGCCATTCTATTTCCACCTTATCCTTATGTGCAAATTGCTCCAGTGCATTTTCAAACTTGCGTTTGCCAATGTAGCAAAAAGGACATCGTACGTCTGACCAGATATCTATTTTCATTCTTAAATTTTTTGAACCTGTTGAATTAGTTGAGAGTTGAGAATGGAGAGTTGAGAGTTATTCTTTGTCGCAGGTCACAGGATTCATGTATTCACCTGTTACATTTCTTTGCCAGCCGAGTGTCCCAAATCATCTAATTATATTCAATCTTTAGCGCCCGCTACTTGCAACCAACTCTCAACTCTCCATTCTCAACTCTCCACTTCATTAGTCTTTTGCGAATTCGCCATCCGCAGTAATCGTAACTTCTTCGCTCAACATTGCTGCAGGAAACTTGCCACCAACTTCGAAATCAGAACGCTTCAAAGTACCTGTCAGTCTAAAACCAGCATCTGGCTTTTTAGTCATAGGGTGAGAAATTGTACCACGGTACCAAAGATCCATTGTAACTGGTTTTGTAATACCATGAATAGTAAGATTACCGGTTAATTTATATTTTCCTTCGCTTACTTTTTTAACGCCAGTGCTTTTAAAAGTAATAGTTGGGTATGTTGCTACATCAAAGAAATCCGCAGATTTCAGGTGAGTGTCTCTTTGTTGAATACCAGTATTGATTGATTCAGCTTTGATGCTCAAATCAAATATTGCGTCACTAAAATCTTCTTTAGATGAAGTGATGTTTACATCAAAATCTGTGTAAGCACCGGAAACAGTAGAAACGCCAAGGTGCGTAATGTCGAATTTAATTTGCGTGTGTGCTTTATCAGCTTTCCATACGCTTTGAGAGAAACCTGCAAATGATGCAGCTACAAGAAGAAAAAATAATGAAATCTTTTTCATGACGAGTTTGAGACGTTGTTAATTTGGATGAATTTTATTTATTTAGCTTGCTTTCGATAGAAATAAAAAGTAAAAAATAAAAATGTTAGATTGTTCGTGTGCTTGATATTGTACGGACAGATCGCTCTATAGTCTTTTTATTTTTTACTTTTTATTTTTGCTTTTACTCTTAGTTTGCTTGTGCTTCAGACAACTGGATGTTCGCTACCAGTTTGATGTCTTCGCCAAGAGCCAGACCGCCAGTTTCTGTAAGTGCATTGTAAGTCAAACCAAATTCTTTACGGTTGATCTTACCAGTTACTTCGAAACCATATTTCATGTTGCCGTAAGCGTCTTTTTCAGCACCACCGAACTCAGCTTCAACTTCCACCGGTTTGGTTACACCTTTCATTGTAAGTTCACCGGCAAGGCGATAAACGTCACCTTTAACTTTTGTGAAAGAAGTTGATTTGAAAGTAATCGCAGGATAGTTAGCCGTATCAAAGAAATCAGCAGATTTCAGGTGACCATCTCTTGCTTCCTGGTTGGTGTGGATGCTGTCTACATCGATGTTGAAGTTGATTTCAGCATTTTCGAAACCGTCTCCGTTGGTAACTGCACCGCCTTCAAATTTGTTGAAAGCACCTGTTACGGTAGAAATTACAAGGTGTTTTACTTTAAAATGTACTTCTGAATGCAGGGGGTCGATAACCCATTTTTTAGTTGACATATGTGATGTTTTTTATTGTTTTTTAAAAATTTGTTGATAATTAATTAACATTGATATAAAATATAACAGTGTTAGATATTGGATAAAAAAAGAACTTTTAACCGCCGATTCCTCTGACAAATCCTTCAATTGCGTCCTGTAAAACTTTCTGTTTAAGTTCATCGGGGTACACACTTTTCTCAATCACCTGGATAGCTACGAGGCCGTGCAGAATTGACCAATATGCATGATATTTCATAAATACTTCAGCATCAGGATTTTTACTCTGTGCAATTGCGGCAGAGATGCTTGAGATCATAACGTCTGTAAAGGTTTTCATCTCGGGTACGGTATTAACCATTTCACAGGCCGGCATCCCCAGACCAAACATCAGCTGGTAATACTCTTTGTTCTCAAACGCGAAGTTCCAGTAGGCTTTGGCCATTTTCACCAATTGACATCCGGGCTCTTGTTCGCTTTCCTTTCCTTTCAATAATTCCTGTGTCAGCAGGGTAAAACCTTCTTTGGTGAATTCGAGCAGGATTGCTTCCTTGTTTTCAAAGTGACTGTAGATTACGGGCACGCTGTACTCGATCGCGTCCGCTATCTTGCGAATGGAAAGTGTTTGCCAACCTTCTTCGGTGGCAATTTTCCAGGCAGATTGCAGGATCGCTCCCCTCACTTGCTCTTTGTGTCTTATTTTTCTTTCCGCTACTCCCATTTTGTTTACTCCTTATTTTCTATCAGCACCTGCTATTATTTCTAACAGCGTTAGCAAAGATACAGTTACAACATTGATATTTCCAAATAAATCATCGTTTAAACATTAAATATTTTGTGAAAAAAGTTACCGCATTGATAATCAATGCGGTAATAATACGATGATTCCGGTACAGACAAGGCGGCGCCTTGTCTCTACAGCCCCAGTTCATCGGCGCTAGGCCCATAGCTTCCGGGAATCGGCACATTCAGTAAACGCAGGAACACGCCCAACTGTGCACGATGGTGGATGGTTTGGCTTAAAGAGGCCCTCACTGTTCCGCCTTTGGTTCCTTCATCATAGATCTGTTCGCCGTTTCTCAAAACCCATGGTATATCCAGAATTTCATCGTCCGCGTCTACCAAATACTGACGGCTATCCGCAAACGTTTTTTCGAAATATTCCAATAATTCTTTTGTGTTGCTGATTTGCTCCTGCTCATAAGGATTGGCAGCAAAGTCCAACCCTTCTGTGGTGAAACCAAGTTTTACCCAACCCGGCAACTCGGCGATATGTGTAGCAAGTTCGCGAACTGACATACTTTTTGGATGTGGTTTCCAATCGTATTTATCATCCGGAACCTTTGAAAGCATTTTGCGCGTGATGTCTGCTTCCTGATCATACTCTTTTAAGAAAACTTCTACTCTTGTCATAACGTGTTGTTTTATGAATACAAAGTAAATCGTCGATTGTGCCAACCCTATGTCAGTAAGTTTGCAGGGTGCAAAAAAAAAATGATTTTTGCGTATAGACAAGGCATTGATGCTTTCCGTACAGACAAGGCAATGCCTTGTCTATACAATTTCAAAAACCTGACACCATGACTAATTACTTTATTGTTCCGGGACTTGGAAACTCCGGCGAGCAACACTGGCAATCAAACTTTGAAAGATCGGGAGAGAACTTTAAACGCATTGAACAGAAAGAATGGGACGCACCTGTTTGCAGCGACTGGATAGCAACGATTGATGAGACTTTGAAAGATTATGATCTGTCAACCGTTGTGCTTGTTGGTCACAGCCTTGCCTGTGCTACCATTGCCCAATGGGCGATTGATAACAACAGGCAAATTAGAGGAGCTTTACTCGTGGCACCAAGCGATCTCGAAGCAACAGGATATGATTTTCCTGCGGTTGGATTTTCTGTTCCCAAAACAAAAATTCCTTTTAAGACCATTGTGGTAGCCAGCACAAACGATCCCTGGGTTACAATTGATAGGGCGAAACATTTTGCAGAAATATGGGGTAGCGAGTTTATCAATATAGGCGATGCCGGACATATTAACGTTGATGCCGGCTACACCGAATGGCCAGAGGGCATGGAAATTTTAAAAAGACTATAATTATATATGGAAGATTACGTGATTTCAGTTAACAAGATCGAAGACCTTCAGATGACCAAGGACACTGTGGCATTGGACATTATTTTTCAACGTGCAAAATCAACTATTGTTGGAGGCTGCGCAACTATTCTTGTTCGCGAGAACCGAGATGGCAGCAAGGATAAATTTGAAGAGTTCACTTCACTCGAGGATTTAGAGGCTTACAAGAAAAGAGTGTATAAGTTTTTGTAAAGAAGTTGAGAGTTGAGAATGGAGAGTTGAGAGTTTTTCATAGTCAAAGATTCTGCCTTGACGGACAAATATTGTATTTTGAAAGGCCTTATTTTTTCAACTCTCAACTCTCAACTCTCAACTCTCAACTCTCAACTCTCAACTCTTTACAGCGCTTCTATTTTATAACCTGCTTTTATTACCGCTGCTGCGATATTCGCTTCCGGCAAGTTGGTGTTTACAGTCAATACTTTCGAAGGATTTTGAGTATCTACCCTCCAATTATCTTTTCCTGCTACTTCGTTTAATGCGGGTGTAACTGCTGCTACACAACCACTGCAATTGATATTCGTTTTAAATTTTAATGTTTTCATTGTTTTGATTTTTATTTGAAAGACTGGTTTTTAATAATAGTTTTTCGTTCTACGGACATGTTGTTTTGCGGGGTTCGGAGACGCATTATCATGCGTCTCTACGGTGCCCATTTCAAACGCAGGCTATTGGTGACTACGCTGACGGAACTTAATGCCATTGCGGCTCCGGCTATCATTGGATTTAATAAAAAACCGTTGACTGGGTATAAAATACCCGCTGCTATCGGAATACCAATGAGATTATAAATGAAAGCCCAGAACAAATTCTGACGAATTGTTCTCACTGTGTTAATTGACAATTTGATAGCTTCAGGAATCCGTGAAAGATCAGATGAAATGATGGTCATCTTTGCCACATCCATCGCTATGTCGCTTCCTTTTCCCATTGCTATGCTGACATCTGCCTGTGCCAACGCACTGCTGTCGTTGATGCCATCTCCAACCATTGCAACTACCTTTCCCTGTTGCTGCAACTCTTTTACGAATACCGCCTTATCAGCCGGCAAAACTTCTGCTTTGTAATGGGCAATGCCTGCTTCTGCCGCTATTGCTTTTGCGGTGGCTTCATTGTCGCCAGTAAGCATGTACACATCTATGCCGGATTGTTGCAATAATTTCACAGCTTCGCTGGAGCTTGCTTTGATTTTATCTGCAATCGCAACTGCTGCAAGCGCTTGTTTTTCATTACCAAAATAGATCACTGTTTTTGCTGTAGCCAGCCATGTTTTAGCGTTCGACAGAAGATCTTCAGGGATAGTTATATTGTTCTTACGCATCAACTTTTCATTGCCAACATAGTAGAACAAGCTGTTGACATGTGCCTTTACGCCCTCTCCTGTTATGCTTTCAAAGTGATGAACAGGCACGTAATC
The DNA here is from genome assembly GCF_019130065.1 of Pinibacter aurantiacus. GTDB lineage: Bacteria > Bacteroidota > Bacteroidia > Chitinophagales > Chitinophagaceae > Pinibacter > Pinibacter aurantiacus. The sequence continues at coordinate 398,958 of NZ_JAHSPG010000001.1, forward strand.
TTTTACATCAAAGTATTTTACAACAGCTTCCGCAAGCGGATGCTCGGATTGTTTTTCAATCGATGCAAAAACATTTGCGAAGCTATTATCATTACTCAACCAGGCAATATTGGTAACCGCAGGTTTGCCCTCTGTGATCGTTCCTGTTTTATCAAGCACAATTGCATTTACTTTTTTTGCCAGTTCAAGGCTTTCGGCATCTTTGATCAGTATGCCGTGCTCTGCACCTTTCCCAACGCCAACCATTATGGCTGTGGGTGTGGCAAGACCAAGCGCACAAGGGCAAGCTATTACCAACACGGTGATCATTGCGAGCAAGCCTTGTGTAAAACCGTTTTCACCACCTAAAATGATCCACGCGATCAACGTAAGCATTGCCAACCCGATTACAACGGGTACAAAAATACCGGCGATTTTATCCACCAGTTTTTGAACAGGCGCCTTACTTCCCTGCGCATCCTGTACGGTTTTGATGATTTGTGCCAACAATGTCTCGGCACCTACTTTATCTGCACGAAACTGAAAGCTGCCTTTCTGATTGATGGTTCCCGCAAATACTTTCGCATCTTTTGATTTACTGACTGCAACAGGTTCTCCCGTGATCAAGCTTTCATCAACAAACGAACTTCCGGAAATTACGGTTCCGTCGACTGCGATTTTTTCGCCGGGCCTGATCAATATTATGTCACCCGGTTTCACGTTTGCCAAAGGCATTTCCATTTGATGTCCCCCGTGATGCACTACCATAACAGTTTTTGGTTGCAGGCCAATCAGTTTTTTAATGGCGGAAGAAGTATTGCTCTTTGCTTTTTCTTCCAGCAATTTGCCTAACAGAATGAATGTGATCACCACTCCTGCTGCTTCAAAGTACACATGTGCATGCAAACCTTTATTGTGCCAATAAGCGGGAAACAAAGTATTAAACACGCTAAACAAATAAGCCACGCCGGTACTTAGCGCTACAAGCGTATCCATGTTGGCTGACCTGTGTTTAGCCTGCTTCCACGCATTCACAAAAAATTGTTTTCCGAGAATAAGAACGATTGGAGTGCTCAGCGCCCACATGATGTAATTCGCGTACGGCATGTTCATAAAAAACATTCCGATAATAACCAATGGAACAGACAATGCAATTGCTCCAATTGTTTTCCTCCGCAACAATTTATATCGATCGTTGCGCAGTGCTTCAAGCGATTCTTTTGCTTCTTCATTTTCTTCAATTACCAGATCGTAGCCTGTTGACTGAACAGCTTCTTTAAGTTGTTGTGCCGTAATGATGGAAGGAATATATTCTACCTGAGCCGATGCGTTGGCATAGTTCACACTGGCGCTTACCACGCCGTTTAAAGCTTTCAACGTACCTTCTGTTCCGGCAGCGCAGGACGCACAGGTCATGTTCAGCACAGGAAAATTCTTTTTAACGGTATTTACGTCGTAACCAAGATCTCGAATGGTTCTTACTGCTTCGGGAATCACTTCATTCTCATCTGCAGTTTCAATAACTGCACGATGATTGTTCAATTCAACTTTGTGTGAAACAACGCCTTTTACTTTCTGTAAGCCTTTGTCAACGATCAAAGCACAATGTTCGCTTTCAACTCCTTCTAAAGGAAGATATATGGTATGATTAGCTGGCATGATGTTTAAATTTTGTGCCGTAAAGTTCCGAAGCACCAGGCCGCAAGCTGTTATACAATTTTGGAAATCATTTACATAATTTCGGGGCAATAACTGAATAACTGACTCGTTTAGCGTACTCAGTTATCCATCAAACACGCGACATGAAATTATTTTTGATTATTGGCGGGCTATTTCTCATCATATTTACCGGGCTAGTCCCTTTACCTCGGAAAATTCAAGAATATAAAACACAAAAAGAGGGGGAAATCGTCGAAACTGTTGTTATCCGGGTAGAATCTTGTGTTAATCACAAAGCATTGTTGATTTTCAAGTACAATGATCAGCGATATGATAAATGGATTGACTGCAACATTGATTATAAAAAAGGCGATATACTCAGATTAAAACATCTTGAAGATAGTGACATCTTTCTTTTCGAACAGGAAGACGTAACTCGACAATTTATCGCCTCCGGTTTCTTAATAGTATTTGGATTAATCTTTGTCGTTAAGGGGTTTAAGTATAAAAGTTAAAAGCTTGTCTTTCTCAAAACGAAATAATATCGTTGCTTTATTTTCCTATTATTGCCCCTCAAAACAAATACCCTGGTTAATAACTTCATGAGATCCTTACCCATTTTTACCGTTATTATTTTTGCGCTTTCAATTGGTTGCAATGAAGCAGCCACGACTTCATCAAAAAGTAAAACTGATACCCTGGTTGCAAAAAGTGATTTTGACTCCACCCAGGAATCAATTGCTGCAAAGAAAGTTGTTTACAATTTTTTCAGCTGGTATTTGAAAGAAGCGGACAGTATCATTAGCCCACAAATGGTAAACAATTTTGGTGGCGATTACGATAGCACAAAATTCTATTCAGTCAATTTTGTTGAAACAGAAAAGTATTTATCAAAACTTCAACATACCGGTTATATTTCACAGCACTATCTGGATTATTGGAGAAGCTATTTTAAACAAGCCGACGAGGACTTCAAAAAGAATCCTGAGAACGATGGTCCTCCTGCATACTTTGATTATGATTTTGTGATGTTGGGGCAAGACATTATCGATAGAAAAGAATTACAAGAAGCAAAAGCCAAGGTCAGCTTCCCTGACCATTCGAAAGCATTGGTGCTAATGCCATTTAGCGAGAACGATAAAATGCAATATTTTTTGTCCAACAATAACGGTAAATGGCAAATCGATAGCATCGGCCGGGAGCCGAGTAAATGAAGATTGAATAATTGATAAAGACCCCGATGAGACGTCAACAACTCAATTATTCAATAACTCAATGATTCAACTTCTCCGCGGCACGAATTTTTCAGGGCTATCAAAAACGTCCTATGCGTACAGCTAAAATCAAACTGAAATGGTGGCAACTGGCTTTATTATCTGTTGCTGTTTCTATCCTTGGAAAGATTGCTGGTGGTAAATCTTCGGAGGATGAAGAAACTATTTACAGGGAAAAATTCAACCAAGCGCCGTGGGCGCCGCCAGCGTGGCTTTTCGGGCCCGCATGGACAATTAATAATTTCTTTCTTCTATGGGCCCTGCAGGATTTGATCAATAGCGAAGATAGCCTTTACAAGAAAAGTTTGCTGTGGTTGCAACTTCCGATCTGGGCAATATTTTTTACGTTCAATTATATCTATTTCAACAAGAGAAGTACTGTATTGGCGGCTGTTTGGACCAAGGCAGACTCAGTATTGGCAATTATCAGTTTTATACTTGCCATGAAAAAAGATAGAAAGTTTTCGTGGAACTATGCACCGTTAGCAGCGTGGACAACATTCGCGAGTACAGTGGCAGATTACCAGGCGCTCAAGAATCCAGATCCGTTCATGAAAACGAAAGCATTGTTGTAAAAAAATTCTTACCCAGCATAAATCGATAACGGGCCTTTTGCAAAGTTTGCAAAAGGTCTTTTTTGTTTTATAGTATCTTGGCAGTAAATCAACACCATGGTAGTTCCTGTTTTTCGCATTTATGATTATGAGAAATCAGTAAAATTTTATGTGGATTGGCTGGGCTTTAAAATTGACTGGCAGGATATTCCACAGGATGGGCCTTTGTACATGCAAATTTCGCTGAATGATATTGTGTTACAGTTATCGGGCCATCACGGAGATTGTAGCCCCGGCGCAAAAGTGATGGCCGATAAAAAGGATTTGAAATTGTTTCATGAAAAGATCATGGCCAAGGATTACAAATTCATGCGCCCAGGATTGGAACGAGCACCTTGGGATGAAAACTATTTATTGGTAACAGTGATTGATCCTTCTTATAATAAAATTGAGTTCGTGGAAAAGATAAAATAAAACGCTTAATGCTTAATGCAGAACGCCTAACGCGAGTTTAACTTCAACCGTTCTGCGTTTGGTGCTATATGCGTTAGGCAACATTCATTTTATATGCGTCGCCTAAATACTTTTCCAATAGTTCATCCAGGCCTTTCCCATATAAAAAGTCGTGGGACCATCTTGATATATTGGCTTCTGTTTCTTCGAACACACCATGTAAATTCATTTCGCGAATGGTCTGTTTTTCCCTGAAAGAAATTTTTCCATCAAGCAAAAAACCTGTGATGATCAAAAGCAGGACAATGTTCTTCTCTTTTGTTTCCAATGATTTTACACGATCAAGATAGTCTTCGGTTAAGAGATGTTTGTCCTTTGCAGTTATGTTGTACAATGCGAAAAGATTCTTTGTAAGCAAAAAATGATTCTCATGAAAATCACGCTTGCTGATGGCGATGAATTGCAACGTATCATACAACATCGCTTTAAATTCAGGGGTTTCGGGCTGTACCTTATAGATCGACTGGGAAATGCCTTCAATAAAGTTTTGCCCCATGATAATGATTTTCGCCTTATTCAAAATAACGTGTGTTCCATAAGCGTTCCAAAATGCGAAAATGGGAATGCCCGCCATGTCTTTCAGCATTTGCACCATGTATCGCCCAAAAACTCGCTGAATGAACAACTTAAATACAAAGTTAGATAGCGTTGCTTTTAGCATGAACATTAGGTTCCATACAAGGATCACTTTTCGGTTCGCTTGCTGCAAGGGATCGATGCCATATTCAAGCACTTGCCTGTTCTTTTTTTCAAGCCCAATATCAAGCATAAGGTTGCGTTTGTGCTCAGCTCCTTTATTGGAATAGTTCAAAAAGCCAGTAGCAACGGCCATTTCATGTGCCACCCAAATATTGAGAAGTGTGAGCAGCAGCAATTCAATATACACAAGTACAATGCTGTACATCCACAAAATGAGCGGCAGTGCAAATGCTTTGCCGAGCACTGTAATATTTGTAACCGGAAAAAATTGAGGAAATAAATGTGGTGGAATGACGAGCAGCACCACTCCCATCGCGCCAAAAAAGGCAGCCGAAACAATCGCAATTCGCTCACGCTTCTTGATCGCCGCTACTTCAGCGTCGTTTAACAGATAAAGTTCATCATCTGTCTGCACTTTTTTTATGGGCAGGATATTGTAAAACAAACCGTATACTTTCCGCATGCAAGGAAATTGTTGCGACAAAAATAGTACTTAATGCTGAACGCTTAATGCCTAACGCCTAACGCAGGATGCAGCGTTCTGCGTTCTGCGTTCTGCGTTAAGCGTTAAGCGTTGAGCATTCAGCGTTCAGCGTCTATTGAAAATTAGTTGGTGGAATATGTGATGGCACTACGTTGTGCACTGGTTTGGTAGATTTAAGAAAAGCGAAAATATCTCTCAGGTCCTCGTCTTTGAGATGCACATAATTTTGCCATGGCATTGGCGGCAAAATAGAACGATTGCTATCCAGCCCTTTAAACTTGCCTTTAGTTAAAGCTGTTTTGAATTGATTAAAGCTCCAGTAGCCAATACCTGTTGGATCAGAAGTAAGATTGCCCGTGAATGAAACGCCCCATGGCCCTGCGATTGCAGTGTTTGTATGGTTAAACAACACCCAGTCTTTCAACGCACTTGTATCTACATGAGGAACCGGAACCTGCATTGGGTGACCGCTTAAAAACCTTGAGGTATCTGGCTCGGGCCCCATCGGTCCCATTTTTAACGGTGTGTGGCAATCGCTGCAACCCATTGCCGTTACAAGATATTTTCCGTGCTCCGCCTGTTCCCTGGTGTAATGAAAAGCGGGGCCGTTGTCGTCACTTACAGTCTTTGCTGAGCTACTGTTACAAGCTACTATTGCTCCTGCCATCGCTACGGCAATAAAGATGATTGCCAATGTAATTTTTTTCATGGTAAATCTTGGTTGTCCCTTTGGGGGTATATTGTTGTTTAAATCTTTTACAAAAAAACAACACATTCCTTCGCCCCTGAAGCTGCAAAGACATCAACTGTGTTTTTTAATGCCTGAATTGTCTGCAGGAAAAACATTCTCAATTCATCCCCGGAAAACCACAATACATCCACCGGAGCACTAGCATTTTCAACGGTTGCGTATTATATTTGAGTAAAGCAACCCATTACCCAAACGTGCGCATTTTACTATTACTTCTATTTACCGGCTTACGAACGATTGCCTTTGCCCAGGAGCCTGAGCAATATATATTTTCACATATCGGCATTATGAATGGACTCATCTCCGACGAGGTGACACATGTGCAGCAAGACCCTCTTGGATTTGTCTGGATCGGCACACTCAATGGCATACAACGATATGATGGCAAGCGTTTCGTGTATTTCAGGCATACAGACAACAATCCTTTTTCTCTTCCGAATGATAAGATTCTGGGGATGCAACTCGACAACAAAAACAGGTTGTGGGTATTGTGTGCTGAGAATAAGATTGGCTATATCAACGTGACGGATCTTAAATTTCACGAAGCGGCCATTCGTCTTCCTGACTTTGTGGTGAAGAAAACGCCCGGCAGCCTTTTCATTGATAAACAGGGAAATGTTTTATTCATCTTAACGGGCAATGGTTTATTTACTTACAGCGAACGCAAGAATGAATTTTCGGAGCAAAGTAATTTGGTTCAACTGCCACCGCGCTGGAAACCGCTGTGCATTACGCAGGATAAGATCAGCAATAATTATTGGATTGGCTGCGACTCGGGATTGGCAAAGTACAGTAGTGAAAAACATGCATTGTCTTACGAATTAAACAATCCTGACAAAGATGCTGTCATCAATGGTTTGAAAGACCTCAATAACATTACCCGCATTCTTATTGACAAAAAACAAAGATGCTGGCTCCTTGCCGAAAAGAAGCAGCTTTTTAGTTTTGATGGCACTTCGCACGCTGTTCGTTCATGGAATAAATCTATTGCTGACATTGTAAACAATGTGGTGTATGAAATTCAAACGTTAAATGAGTTGAGTGATGGTTCGATATGGATAGGTGGTGCAAATGTTTTCGCAAAATTCGACACTGCAACCAAAAAATTTGAAAACATTCCCAGCGACCTGCCGGGTGAATACAGCATACGATACGACGTCGTAAGAAATATTTCCGAGGACAAAGAAAACAATGTCTGGACCTGCACCAACAAAGGATTGTACCGGTTCAACACGATGGCGCAATTGTTTCACGCAATAAGCAATCGCAAGCCCGGCAACGGTAAAAAATACACAGCCGGTGTTTCTTCCATCACACAATTAAGAGATGGGTCCATTGTAGCTGCTACTTTCGGCGACGGTGCTTTTTCTTACGACAGCAATTTCAAGCCAAAACATTCATCCCTGCTTCCCTCGCCCCGCGTGTCGCAGGCATGGTGCATATTTCAGCAAAGCGGTGGAGATGTATGGGAAAGCAATCATGACGGATCGTTGCTTATTCGCCACGCAGTGAACGGCAAAGAAGAAATGGTTCCTGCTTCTACTTTTGATGGAAGTGCCGTGCGGCAAATGGTGGAAGATAAAAATGGGAACGTTTGGCTGGGCACACAAAACGGAGCGCTTGTGCAATGGAACAAATCTTCCAAAAAATTTATTTTGAAGCACAGGCTCAACAGTATGATCCAGCGATTGTTTGCAGACAGTACAGGAACAGTTTGGGCAGGAACCGCTACCAGTGGTGTTTACAAAATCAACAGTGCCGGTGATATTGAGGACAACTATACCTCGTCCGGCCAGGTGAATAAAACGCTGACTTCATCTAACATTACAGACATTCTGCAATACAATGACAGCCTGTATATTTTCGCAGGCGACGGTCTGAATATTTTCAACATCAAAGCAAACAGTGTTCAACATTACAATATTGAAAACGATCTTCCCAGCAAATCCATTATCAATATTGTAAAAGACAAGGCGGGTTATCTGTGGCTTACCACACAAAGCATGTTGTGTAGCATCAACTTTCAAAAGCAAGTGGTTACAACCTATTCCCCGTCTGATGGCGTTTATACGAGTGCCTTCAACATGGGCTCCGCCTGCCTGTTGAGAGATGGACGCATTGCGATTGGCACTGCACACGACATGATGGTGTTTGACCCCGGCGCTATTGCGAAAAACGGTTATGCAGCGGCGCCTGACATCTCCATCACAGGCTTTTCTGTAATGAACAAACCAATGGATCTTGATTCACTTTTCAAACGTCCGGTTATTGAATTGAACAGCGATGAAAACTCTGTTACGATTGAATTTTCAACACTTACTTACCTCAATATTTACGGCGTCTTTTATAAGCTGGAAGGGCTTGATAAAAACTGGCAACTTACAGGAAGAACGCACCAGGCAGTGTACAGTTATTTGCCTCCGGGAAATTATACTTTCAAAGCTTACTGTGTAAATGGTGATGGCATCCCTTCTAAACATACGACAGAACTAAGCATAAAAATAAAGGCGCCTTTCTGGAAAACCTGGTGGTTCCTGAGCTTCATGGCTTTTGTGATAGTAACTATTTTGTATTGGCTGGATAAGTTGCGCATGCAAAAACTACGTGCCACAGAAAGCATCCGTTCGCGAATTGCAACAAGTCTCACAGATGATCTGAGCAGTTCTTTAAGCAGCATCAATATCATTAGTGAACTGGCGAAGAATAAAGTCTCCACGGACATTGACCGCACAAAAGAATACATTGCGCAAATAAGTGACACGAGCAATCGCATGATCGACTCCATGTACGATGTGGTGTGGAGCGTTGATCCAAACAACGATTCAATGGAACAAACAATCAATCGCATGAAAAATTTCACTGCGGAGATGGAGTCCTTGTATCCTGTTGATATTGTTTTCGAAATTGATAAAGCGATCTACAAATTGCAGCCGGACATGGAGAACCGTTACGAACTGCTTTCTATTTTTAAGGAGGCTGTCTGGAACGCCTGCAAACATTCCCGGGCAAAACACATCTTCGTAAATATTTCTTACAAAAAACAAGTGCTGGTAATTACTGTGCAGGACGACGGTATTGGCTTTGAGACGGAAGCCGTCAAACTCGGCAGGGGCATCAATGAAATGCGCCGCCGCTCCAACACCATCGACGCTTCGTTCACTATGCAGTCAGAGATTAATACGGGGACGGTTATCAAGGTGCAAAAAAGGTTTTAAGGGAGCGCCTGCGGCGCTTGTTTTTCACCACTAAGGCACTAAGGACACTGAGCCCCACTAAGTTTTTTAACCGCAAAGGGCTCAAAGTTATGCGCAAAGGAAACAAAGATATGATTGTCGACACCCACTTCGTTTCCTTTACGCGTCTCGAATTTGCTATTGCGTAGAATGTACTTTCTATGTGCCCTTTGAGGTTAAAATGAGTCACCTCTTAGTGAGGCTCAGTGTCCTTAGTTCCTTAGTCGTAAAATTTGGGCCATCACTTCCCCATCCACTTTTTAAACTCTGTTACTTTTTCTCTGCTTACTAAGCTTTCTTTATCTACTACCGGAGTAAGTTGCAGTATGAGGCGGTTGCCAAAATAATCATCTATCTTTTCAATGCTTTCAATGGACACAAAGAAGGATCGGCTGATGCGAAAATATTTTTCGGGGTCGAGCATTTCTTCCAGTTCATCCATGGTATAGTCGACCACAAATCTTTTATTGTCTTTTGTTTTAAAGAAGTTCAATCTGCCATCGCTGTAGAAGTACGCAATATCGTCAGTTTCAATACTTATCAATTTCTGACCAAGCTTTACCAGGAAACGTTTGCGATATTCCTTTGGTTGTAATTTCTGCTGGAGTTCCTTCACAAGGTTTTCTACATTCAATACCGTCATGCTGCCTGCATTGTTATACATGGCCTTCATTTTGCTAAACTTGTCCAGTGCGGATTGCAGGTCTTCTTTTTGGATGGGCTTCAATAAATAATCAACGCTGTTTACTTTAAACGCCTTGAGTGCAAATTCATCATACGAAGTAGTGAAGATAACAGTGCTTTTAACTTCTGTTCTTTCGAAAATTTCGAAACTCTGTCCGTCAGCGAGCTCAATGTCCATCAGGATCAAATCAGGTGTAGGATTGCTTTGCAGCCACTTTACTGACGCGTTGATGCTGTCTGTAACACCCACTACTTCTGCAGAATCATCTACACTTGCCAGGGTTTTCTGGAGTTTTTTTACTGCAAGGTCCTCGTCTTCTATAATTAGCACTTTCATGTTATCAGGTTTAAATTGGCTGCAATCAAAACAACCTTATCTAAGTTACTATGATTAAAGCTGTTGTAACAACGACAGGTCGTCATTTGTTGATCCAGATGTATGAATTGTTGTTTTTGCTGTATGAATTGTGTTACCCTTATGGATGAATCAAAGGCACCGTTACTGCGAACTCTTTCCCGTCATCATGCACGGCCACTTCTTCTTTTTTCATTAGCTGGTACTTCTTTGCAATGTTTCCAAGGCCCACTTTGTTCGACATCACGTTCCTTGTTTTGCGTTGCAAATTATTGCTCACCACCAGCTTGCCACTGTTCGAGGTCATGATCAGAATACGCAAAGGACTGTCTTTCAGAATCATATTGTGCTTCACCGCATTCTCGATAAGCATTTGTAATGTAAGCGGAGGCAATTGATAATGCATGAATCTTGGTTCAATTACCGTCTCCATTTCCAGGGCATCACCATACCGCGTTTTCAGCATGTGGAAGTAAGAGCGTATAAACTCCATTTCTGCTTCCAGTGAGGTAAGCCCGTCTTCATTATTGCGGAGCATATAACGATACACTTTACTCATTTCATCAAGAAACTTTTCAGCTTGCTCAGGCTCATCGGCAATCAGCGACGAAAGAGAATTTAAACTGTTGAACAAAAAATGCGGGTTCACCTGTTCTTTCAATCCCTCTAACTGGCTCTGCAAATTCTCTTTCTTTAAATTCTCCGCCTCATCTACCATTGCCCGCCAACGCTCATAAAAAGCAGCACCTTCATTAAAACTTGTCGCCAGCAAGTTTGATGCGATACCAAATATCACCGCCCACACGTACTTTTTGATATCTAATTGATAGTCTAAGAAATGAACATAATCGTATCCCCAGAAAATGATGGTCATTGCCGCAATCATTACCAAAATGTAGCAGATCAAACTAAGTCCTATGCGTTTAAACGTTTGGCTGTACAGAGGAAACCTGTTCAGCATTAAACCGGCAATCATTCCACATAATATGTACACCAGCATAAGAACAGCAAGCGTAGGAAAAGAGCCCAATAGAAACATCTTCGGATCTGTAAAATACCTGCTGCCAAACAAAAAGTAATTGATTACAATTGCAATCGGCGGCATTATGATAAACATGATCAGCCATTCTTTCTTGGAATACGCCAGGAATTTCATTTTGTGGGTTTTCGTTACGGTCCTATACAAATTACTCAATTACTCTTGGTCTCGCATAAGGAACCGAATAGACTGGGTTTTACTTTTAATGAATCGTAAAAACTAAAGGTTGAAAATAATTATGAAATGACTGGTTTGCAAGCTTTTTACAATAATGCTTCAAAACAAAATGGCCATCCAAGTTAATGGACAGCCATTTGCTATATTGATTGCCTGTTCTAATAGATTGAATATTCTGGTTCTTTCTGCTGCACAAAAAAGAGATGCTTATTTTTTTCAAGCCAGCTTTCAAATGACTGCATTGCCGGATGCATTACCAAACACTCATCCAAATGATGCTGACGGCTTGGAATATGCAAACGCTGAACTTCAAACATATTGGCCAATTCTTCTGCTCCCGGAAAACCGAAAGAAGCATAAGCATCACGCTCTATGTAATTGTAACGCACATTTTTCCCAAACACTTTCGACATCGTTGCGGCATATTCATCACAAGCGCTGTCCTCGCCCACTACTCCAACCGTGCGACTTTTATACAACTGTGGATTATCGAAAACTACTTTTACAATTGGCCCCATGTCTTCAGCGGAAACCATGGCCAGCTTAGTTTCACCCTGCGGAAAACCAAAATAATAGTTACCGTCTTCGGCTGCCTGCGGAGGAAAAAATGTAAGGAAGTTTTCATAATAAAAGGCAATGTGGATGAAGGTTGTAGGGATCTGAAGATATTTTGCATAACGTTCCAACTCAGCTTTCATGTCGCAGTGTGGCACAGCAAATTTGCCGTTGCTCAAAGCTTTATAATCAGGCAAGCTACTGAACACAAAATGTTGCACCACTTTCTCCCTTACCACATTGATAAGGTTTTTACCCTGCTGATATTCTTTTTCAAAATGCTCCCAGAAATTGGTTACGCCGAAAACGCCGTAACATCCGTCAACCGCTGCTCTCAGGCTGTTGATATCATCAAGGTTACCTTCTACTACTTCCGCTCCCATTGCTGCAAGTTCCCTGGCCTTTGGCGAATTCACATTTCTTGTAAGACATCTTACATGAAATTTTCCATCGCGTAACAATGCACTTGCTACACCATTGCCCTGCGCACCGGTAGCGCCCGTCACCAAAATTATTTTTTTCTGATTCATACGTGTTGTTGTTTGAGAAAGCAAATGTAGAGTGAGAAGGGGCGGTTGAAAATTGGAGAGTGTATGAATTGTATAAAGGAGTGGATGGGCTGAAATTAATAATTAATAATTAACAATTAATAGCGCATCATTCACTAGTTTTTTTGAACATAATGCCTGTTTTAAAAAGTTCAGTTGGAACACCTATTAATTCTTAATTATTAATTATTAATTACCTTAGGTTCTTAAATAGTAAACAATGCAACCTTCGCCAATTGTTATTGAAAAGATTTACAATGCCAATGTTGAAAAGGTCTGGAAAGCATTGACTGACAAAAATGAAATGCGAAAATGGTATTTTGATGTGTCGGATTTTAAACCCGAAGTTGGCTTTGAATTTCAATTTTCCGGGAAAGGCAGCGATGGTACAGAATATGTGCACTTGTGCAAAGTAACAGAAGCGATCCCCAACAAGAAAATTGCTTATTCATGGACCTACAGGGATCAGGAAGGTAATTCCTTACTCAGTTTTGAATTATTTGACGAAGGCGACAAAACAAGATTAAAACTTACACACGCGGGCCTGGAAACATTTCCCTCTAATCTTAAAGACTTTACAAGAGAAAGCTTTATGGGAGGTTGGACTTATTTTACCAGCGAAGCACTGCCGAAATATCTTGAAAGCAACTAAGGCATTTGAATTTTACCCAAATATTGGGCTTTAAAGAAAGATATTTCATGCCTGATCTTTGCCTCGATTAAGTTGTGTCAAGATAATTCAGACGATTAAATGTTCAATGCTGTCTCTCTGACCCAGTCACGTTCTCTGCAACGTTTTTCCTTTTCTTCCTGTCAACCTCAAAAACCCTGGTATGAAACATTTAATAACTGCTGGAACCCTATTACTTATTGTTTGCCTTTCCTGCAAAAAAGAACATACAGGATCTACAACACTTTCCGGATTTTACCTGGAAAGCCTCCCCAATGATAAGTTTACGGTATTTAATTTTGTCGGCGATACACTGTTTAAAACTGAGAATGGCGTTTGGGCTAATCCTGATACTTTTCGCTACGTTGTCAGCGACGGCTATATTACTCTAACGAAAAAAAACACTAGCCGCAAACTCGAATTTTCGATGACCGACACTAGCAGCTTCAAAATAGAAAATATAAGGGTCGCTATCCCCGAGAATCCCAAAACATATATGGTATTTACTCGTCGGTGGTAAGGTCCAGCAAGAAAAAATTGCCCTTGGCAAAATTCCCAACCTCCTAATCTGCTGAACATTTGACAAGTAAACATTAGATGCAGGGTGTCTGACCTAAAAGCATTCCTAATTCCTAATTCCTAATTTCCTGCCTACCTTTGATTTTTGCAACAAAACCTTCCGCACATGATTTCCCTCGAAGAGTTTTACAAAGACACCAAGTCGCTTATTCCCGAAGACATCAATAAAGAAATAGGTCATTTCAATGTCTTCAAAATAGACGAGTTAAATGCGAGGCTCAAAAAGAAGCCGCAAACAATGCCTTATAACCGTCGTGCTTACTATAAAATCAGCATGATACGTGGTCGCAACAAAGCGGAATATGCAGACAAGGTTATAGAGATTGAAAGGAATGCACTGCTTTTTGCCACGCCAAGAATACCCTATCATTATGTCCCTTTAGATGAAAATCAGGATGGCTATTTCTGCATCTTCACTCCTGATTTTTTGATCAAAAACAAAAGCGGCGTTGTGCTCGACAGCTTGCCCATTTTTCAACCGGGAGGCTATCCCGTTTTCGAAGTTTCAGACGATGAAGCAGAAGAAATTACAGCCATTTTTAAAAAGATGTACAAAGAGTTATCGTCGGATTATGCTTACAAGTATGATCTGCTGCGAAACTATGTGCTGGAATTGATTCATTACGGGCAAAAGCTGCAACCCGCTACAGCATTATATCCTACGCATACAGCATCAGAACGCGTTTCATCATTGTTCATCGAACTATTGGAGAGACAATTTCCAATAGAATCGCCACAACAGAAACTGGCACTGCGTACCGCGAAAGATTATGCGGACCGCCTGGGTGTGCACGTGAACCATTTGAATAAAGTATTGAAAGAAAATATTGGCAAAACAACAACCGATATCATCAGCGGCAGATTGGTGCAGGAAGCAAAGATCCTTTTGAAACAAACGGATTGGAACATCTCTGAAATAGCCTACAGCCTTGGCTTTGAGGAAGTGGCGCATTTTTCTAATTTCTTCCGCAAGCAAACAACACTATCGCCGGTAAATTTCAGGGCGTAATAAAATGTTTGAATTTTGCAAATGAGGAGCTAGTCTAAAAATTCACCACTAAGGCTCTAAGGACACTAAGTCGCACTAAGAAAACTCCTTAGTGAAACTTGTGTTCTTAGTGCCTTAGTGGTAAAAATTAGAGTCTTAGCAATGAAATGTATTGCGTTAAAAAAAACTGCCGACAAAAATTAATTCGCCGGCAGCTAACTTAAACGATTGGTCAACTCACCAAGTTTAATGCGTTACAGTTGTTAGTTGTTAGGCTTCATCCCTTATTAATGCCCCGAGATTACCAACTCTCAACTCTCAATTTTCAATTTTTAACTACAACACCACAGATCCATTCACTTTAATATCATCAGAAGCATTTCCTACTAAAATGGTAAACTTGCCCGGTTCCAATGTCCAGTCGTTTTTCTTTTCATCGAAGTATTGGAAAGCGTCTTTGTTCAATGTCAGTTTCACCACTTTTGATTCTCCTGCTTTCAGGAAAACTTTTTCAAAACCCTTCAACTCTTTTTCCGGTCTGTCAACTGAACATTTGTCCTGGTGAACATACACCTGCGCAACATCTCCACCCTCTTTGCTTCCGGTGTTTTTCACCGTTACATTTACAGACACAGTGTTGTCGCTGTTTTTTGTCACAGTCAAATTACTGTAGCTAAAAGTTGTGTACGATAAACCATGGCCAAATGCAAATTGTGGCTGCACTTTGTATGTATCATAATAGCGGTAACCTACATAAATACCGTCTTTGTATTCTTCATGAAGATTGTTGCCATAATCGCCCAATTTGTGTGCAGGCACATCTTCCAGCACTTTCGGAAAAGTAACAGGCAGTTTTCCTGAAGGATTGATTTTTCCGTACAACATTTCTGCAATAGCTGTACCGCCTTCCATGCCACCGTACCATGCTTGCACAACGGCTTTCGTTTGACCGATCCATTTTGTCATGTCGATCGGACCACCGCCAATCAACACCACGATCGTATTTGGATTTGCTTTCAAAACTTCCTGTATCAGCTTGTCCTGACCGAAAGGCATTTTCATGTCTTTCTTATCAAAACCTTCCGCGTCAAAAGCATTGTCACTCCATTTTGAGTAGTCGCTGTACCCATGCGTCCATCCACCAAACACAATCGCTACATCGCTTTTCTTCGCAGCAGCAACGGCTTCTGCAATCAGCTGATCATCAGCATCTGCTTTTCTTTCAATTTTATAACCCTGGCTATAAGTGAAATTCACTTTGTCGCCCATCAATGTTTTCAAACCTGCCAGCGGAGTGATTTCGTACAGCGCTTTCACTTGCGAGCTACCGCCGCCCATTGAATTTTTGCGATCTGCATTCATACCAATCACTGCAACATTTTTTACAGCAGCAGAGAGCGGCAACAAGCTCTTTTCGTTTTTCAACAACACGATACTTTCTTCTGCAATTTTCAATGCAGTTGCAGCGTGTTCTTTTGTTGCATATGCACCTGGCTGACGTTTATCAAACATGTGCGTGCGATACATGATACGCAGGATACGACGCACTTTTTCATCGATCACCGACTCAGGAACTTTACCGCTTTTTACGAGTAGCAGTGCAGAGTCGGCCATGTAGAATTTGTTATAGTCAGGGTTTGGCAACATTTTCAAATCAGTTCCCATTTCAAGGTCACAACCGTTCAGCAATGCTTCTGTAGCAACATGCACCGCACCCCAATCGCTCATTACAAGCCCGTCAAATTTCCACTCGCCTTTCAATATTTTATTGATGAGGTAATCGTTTTCCGTGCAATATTGGCCGCGGAAAAGATTGTATGAGCCCATTAGTGTATTCACTTTACCAACTGTTACCGCCGCTTTAAAGCCCGGTAGATAAATTTCACGCAACGCTCTTTCGCTCATGTTAATGTCAACAGTATTGCGGTTTGTTTCCTGGTTGTTCGCAATAAAGTGTTTCACGCAAGCCGAAACGCCCTGGTCCTGCACACCTTTGATATAACCCACCACCATTTGCGAAATCAGGTACGGATCTTCACTTTGATATTCGAAATTGCGTCCGTTCAGCGGCGTTCTCATAATATTAATACCAGGGCCGAGAATTACATCTTTGCCCCTTGCGTTCGCTTCACTACCCAATACGCTACCGAAAGCATAACCCAACTTCGGATTCCATGTTGAAGCAAGCGCTACGCCTGTCGGCAAATAAGTGCCGGAATCATTTACGTCTTTGTCAAGCGTCCAGTCACGGCCATGCTCAGGACGCACGCCATGCGGACCATCAGAGGTCATAAGTTCCGGAATGCCCAGGCGCTTTACACCGCCAGATGTAAATGAGGAACTCGCATGGATCATGGTCACTTTTTCTTCCAGCGTCATCTGTTTGATGAGGGCTTCGATTTTCGCTTCATCGTTTTGAGCAACCGTAGCCACCGGTGCCGACGTTTGTGCAACCGCAGCTGTGCTCATTGCCAAAACCGAAAGCACCGCCATTGTAATTCTTCTCTTTGTCATATTGAGATATTTCATATTTGCTGATCAGGGTTATCCATAAAAAAATCTTCCTGCGTCATACGCGGGAAGATTCGTTATCGGGTAAATATTATTTTAGCTCGTGTATTTTTCATATCGGCAATCAATTATAATAGAGCAATTATTGGCCGCAATCTACTCTCTCAACCGCAAGAAAATGGTAGCCACTTGTTAATCGTTAGGTGACTATTTGTTAACTCCACGCAGTAGCAGCCTGTATTTCGCCTGCAAAGAACAGGATTTGAGAGATTGAGAAGATATTTTAGCCTACTACATTAATACGCCGAAACGCGAATTAATAATTAACAATTAAGAATTAATAGGAGCAGCACGCTTGTGAAAAGCGTCTTGGGGTAATGGCTGGAATGTTTTTGGGGTGAGCACATGTTCTTTGGCCGGCATCGTTGCGTCGCACACTTCAGCGGAAGAATAAATATGGACAATTAAAACGTCTCGAACACCCGAAGTAATTTCGAACTTTTGTTATTGAAAAAATCGCACAAGAACATCTATATTAAAACACAACAACTTCCGCGTCGCTGCTCCGTTGCGTCCGCCGCGTGAAACTTTGCGCCTTTGATCTAAACTTAGCGCCTTTGCGTGAAATTTCCCTGCAGCGCCTCTATCGCATTAGCGAGATACACCATCGGAGCATTCCAGTTGATCGCGATCTCGTTGCTGGCGTATGAGCAACTTTCATCCAGGTAGCAGGTTTCTGGTTCCAGGAATTCATACTTGCAGCCATCCTGTCGTCCCGGATTGGGACCACCGGCCAGCAAACCCGGCACAGGTTCCACTATCCCATCCGCCACCGACTGGCGATGATGCGGATTCATTGTCGACTTCGTTCCAACGCCCGTCAGGAAACAAAAACCAGTCGCATTTCTACCGAGTATATAATCAAGATTAGTCAGTGCCGCATCTAAATACTTCTTATCCTTACTTATTAAATATGCATTGATCAGAGCTATGCCCTGGTTGGCCGCATTTGAATTGCTTCCCCAGTTGAAATCAGCTTTGCTTTTTCCCATCACAGTTTTAAAAGCATTTGACGGAATAGCTTCTACATATGCACTTGCGAAACTCAATACTTTTTTCTTCAGCATTTCAGTTTCCGGGGAACTAAGGTCCAACGTCTTACTATTTCGCAACAATGTATAAATACCAAGACCGTAAACATTTCCCCAATTGGGCAACGTCATCGGATCATTAATATATTTTCTCAACTCATAAAGGTATTGGCCATCTTTTGTGGTGGCAAACAACTCGGCCGCGGCCCAGCAGCCTTCATCAACAAATCTGAAATCACCGTAGCCACCAGTTGTTATTTTGGGAGAAAATTGTTTATTGATGGCATTTTGATCGTAGCGAACATTCGGATTCTTTAACGCCCATTGCCAAGCAGCAAGCGCGGCTTTCTCGCAACTATCTGCAAGGCCAGGCAACTGCGCTGAAAACTTTTTTAGTATTCTGGCCGCCTGTGCGGTAACCGCTGCAAAATCCAGCGTGGCCCCCGTTCCTTTCTGCACAACGTATCTCGGCAGCTTCGTAACACCCGGCATTACCATTCCATCAAAAGCCGCGTTGGTACATTTATTATAAACACCGCCATCGTTGGGGTCTTGCATGGTAAGCATCCAGCGCAGGTTGTAAATAACTTCGTTTAAAATATCAGGAACACCATTGCCTTCTTCGGGAATGTTTGTCTTCAAAGTATCAAAGTAACCTGAAAAATCCTCATAGGCTGAAAGCAGCGTCCCCATTGTGATGCCTGAGTTTACAACGTATTTGTTGTAATCTCCCGCATCATACCAGCCACCGGGACAAGAAATCACCGTTCCTTCTGGTCGCTCTGTTGTCGCCGCCGAAGCATGTACCAAAACTGAAGTGTCAGGATGTCCAGCAGGTCGCGCCCATTTACCTGCATACTTTTCATAAAGCGGCATGGAAACTCGCTGATAATAATAGCCTTTTAATGATGCAACCGCCGCGACATAATTCACATTTTTCGAAATCGTAAACGGATATGAATTTGCTACGCCTTTTACCGCGACAAAATATTTTCCTGGTGTTTTAAATTTGCTGAAGTCTGCACTACGCGTTTGCAAAGACGAGTTAGAAGAATGCTCTAAAGCGGACAATTTACCGCTATACACTACTTTGTTGTTGTTTGCGGAAACAATAGTAAAACCTGCGTCTGCAGAATCTTTCGTTACAACAATGGCCATCTTAGGTGCATTGGGATAGAACCCTAACTGATTCATCCGAATACTTTGCTCACCGGGCTTTTGAGCGTTTGTGGCAAAAGCACTAATGGTTAAAATGAAAATTAACAACAGCTTCATTTGGTGATACTTTTATAGGTGCTCCATTTTTTTAACCGCAAGGTCCCGAAGACTTACCACTAAGACCCGTCCGACTGGAGTCATCCGGGCGGACACTAAGGACACTTAGCCACACTTAGAGCTTTCTTAGTGAAACTTAGTGTCCTTAGTGGTAAACATTTTAGTAACCGCCTTTGTTTCCTTTACGCCCACCTTGTGCGCTTAGCGGTTAAATATTTGCGGCTACTTCAAAATATCTTCTATCGCTTTCAACTCACTTTCGCTATAGTCGATATTATTCAGTGCATCAATATTGTTATCCAACTGCGCCACGGAACTCGCACCGATCAACACTGTTGTAATACGTTTATCTTTTAGCAACCACGAAAGTGCCGTTTGCGCGAGTGACTGGTTTCTTGTTTTAGCAAGTTCATTCAGCTTTTGTATTTTCTGCAGGCGCTCCGGTGTAATATCCTTCTCCTTTAAGAAGCCATGCTCCTTTGCCGCACGTGATCCTTCAGGAATGCCTTTCAGGTATTTGTCCGTGAGCATACCTTGAGCAAGCGGTGAAAAAGGAATACAACCCACTCCATGCTTTTCCAGCACATCAAGCAAACCGCCTTCTACCCATCTTTCAAACATCGAATATTTCGGTTGGTGTATCAGGCACGGCGTTCCCAAACTCTTCAAAACCTGGATAGCTTTGTCAGCCTGCTCTGCAGTGTAATTTGATAAACCAACATACAATGCTTTTCCTTGTCTTACTACGGAATCCAGCGCCATCATTGTCTCCTCAATAGGCGTTTCAGGATCTGGACGGTGAGAATAAAATATATCAACATATTCAAGCCCCATTCGTTGCAAACTTTGATCAAGACTTGATATCAAATATTTTCTTGAACCCCAGTTGCCATAAGGGCCGGGCCACATGAGGTAACCCGCTTTGGAGGAAATGATCAACTCATCGCGCAGATAACCGGGAAAATCTTTCTTAAGTATCTGGCCGAAATTCTCTTCCGCAGAACCCGGCTCAGGACCGTAGTTATTTGCGAGGTCAAAATGCGTGATACCTCTGTCAAATGCACGGCGCACAATATTTCTGCCATTATCAAACACATCCACACTTCCGAAATTGTGCCACAGGCCCAGTGAAATAGCCGGTAATAACAATCCGCTATTGCCACAGCGGTTATACTTCATTGAATCATATCTCGATGCTGATGGAACGTAGCTCATTGGTGTTTTTTTGAGAACGGAAGATAGGAATTTGTGTACGAAGTACGATGTACGATATATGAAATTCGCTGTGACGTAACACTCTAAAGGCTTTCGCATAGTGTATATCGTACTTCGCACAAAGCATTCTAATTCATAACTCCTAATTCCTGATTCCTATTTGCTCTCCACCACCATCACCACCGCTCCCCTCGCCGGCACCTTCACTTTAATGCCGCCGGCTGTTGCAGACGAGTATGGTTGTAAAGTATTGTAATTGGCAGGACCGCCAGAAACGCCCGAAGAGCCGTTGCCATTCACATACACTTTTCTTGAAAACTCACCGTTATCCGAGCCACCTTCAAGGGTGTACCAATAGTAGCGATCGCCTTTTTTAAAGTTCTTTGTTGTAATCTGTATTTCCTGCGCACTGGTTGACTTGTTGACTATTGTCACGCTCATTTGTCCCGAGGTAAACGAAGTTGCATACGTCACGATGTTGCTATTTGAATTTCCAGCGCTGATCATGCGGTCGCCCAGGAATTTCTGGAAGTAGTACATGTAGTAAAACGACGGACGCGGATCCCATTTTGCAGCGCCCGGTTCATCGCCTATGTTAAACAAGCCATGATCATCACCATTGCTCCACCCATTGGCAAGGTCCCAGCGACTGGTCATTGCATATTTATTTTTGATCGCTTCGTTTAGCAAAATCAAAGCATGAAGACCGTTAATATTTGATACCGCTTGTTGCGAACCTTGTGAAAAAATATTCCACTCCGTCAAAGCTACCGGCTTCGTCGCCACACCGTTTGACGTCATGTTAGAGGTAATATAATTCATCATGTTACTTGTCACCGAAGACGCGCTATCCATGATCGCTTTAGCTGTAGAGTTTGTGTTGTAAGGCGTAAAGTAATTGTGCACAATGTAATAATCCGCAACAGTTCCCGTGTTGCCAAACACACCGCTGTTCCAATTCTTCTGCGTATCACCCATATACGATGCAGGCGCAGCCTCCATCACAACCGCACCAATGTAAATCGTCTTGCCTATTTCCTGCGCCGCTTTGCGCATAGAATCTGCAAACACTTTAAAATGCTGGCCATACAAAAAGCCCGTATTCAGCAAAGGTTGTGCGTCTTTATTGGTGCTCTGGTCAATGCGATAACCGGCTTCCCAATCGCCGTAGCATTCGTTACCAACTTCCCAATACTTTGTGCGGCCATTATCGTAGCGAACCCAGTCCGCGGCCATGTGAGCAGCCGCTGCAACAGGATTGTTGCTTGTTCCATAACGTGCATAACCATAGTTCACCGTAATGATCCCCTGGCTGCCCGTTTGCTGTAAAAGCTGGTAATATTTGTCAACGCTTATTGTCCAGTCATCCTGGTTTTGCCCCGTCCAGTAGCCCGATGCGGCACTCTTGCCGCTTGCATCTACAAGTGTGGCGGGCGCATCTGCCGGAAACTTATTTACTGGCGCATTCCAGAAATAAATATCACTAATGCTTCCCCCTGGAAAACGCACAATGTTTGTTTTTAAGTTAGAAAGATGCGTCATTAAAGCCGGTTGCGACACAATACCTGTCATCCAGCTATTGGCATTGTTACCAAAAATGGACGGTGAAATTTTCGAAATCACATTTGCAAAATCAACAGTAACCGTAGATGGATTCGATGTAATAATAGTGGTGTCTTTATACGTTGGCGTGGTAAAAGTTTTCGCTTTCCAGTCATTCATAAAAATGCCAATTGTTGAGGCCAAAGCAGGGTCTACCTGAGGATTGATCACCTCTGTAACAACAGTGTCCGTAGGGGGCGTTGGGGGCGGATTTCCACCACCGCCGCTACTATCTTTTTTACAGGATAGGAATAAAATCGCCGCGCACATTGCGAGTTTTGCCGAAAACGTTTTGGTCATGAGTTGCTTACTTTATTTTTAAAAAAATGAGTGTATAGCCACAGAGACACAGAGAAACGCAGAAATAAAAGGCATCATGTTTTATCAAAAACGAAAATGATTCTCTGTTCTTCTGTGCTTCAGTGGCAACAAAAAAGGCCTGCTGACACCGCTGCATGGAAATACAGCGGTCCGCAGGCGTCTCATTTTTAATTACTACTTATAAAACCGAGTTTAAATTATTACTATTTGTTTGAGAATACTATGATTATTGAAAAAAAAGGATTCCAAAATCAATGAAGCGTGCTCCACCAAACAGCGTTTTGGTTTAAAAAAATTGATACTCTATTATCAGATGTTTGTTTTGAAACTGCCTTAATTGTTATGTACAAAAGAAAAACGTTTGACGCGAGGTACATTTCACCGAAGCGGTATTGAAGCAATATCCGGCAATTAGCAAAGCAATCATCTTAGTAATAAGGCTATTTCAAAAGTAACTACTTAATACACTGGAGAATAATACTTTTTTGACATTTATACGTTGGTTTTAAACCAATAACTGAATGGACTGAATAACTGAATAACCGAGTAACTGAATAACTGAAGGGTTGAATCATTGAATTATTGAATAACTGAGTTCACAGATGCAAGTCGTCGTTCAACTTCAGTTATTCAGTTACTCAGTTACTCAGTTATTAGCAAAACGAACCCTTCGCCCCTCCATTTTTAACGTCGACTTTTCGCAATTTTCCCTTACGTTTGCCCCGAACTTATACAACCATGAAAAGATTTTTTTTGCCTTTAACCGCACTGGTGGCTGTATCTCTAACGGCCTGTAACGGCGGTTCTTCCGATACTCCGGCAAATGACAACGCCGGCAACACACCAAACATTGCCGAACCTCCGGCCTTGAAATATACTATCGTTAAAGACTACCCGCACGACACACTTTCTTTTACACAGGGACTGGTAATGTATGATGGTAAAATGTACGAAGGCACCGGTGGCTCACCTGAATATTCTACTTACAAATCATGGGTAGGAACTGTAGATATAGAAACCGGTAAAAACATTCAAAAGGTTCCGTTGGACACGATCTACTTTGGTGAAGGCATTACTATTTTGAAAGATAAAATTTATCAACTTACGTGGAAGGGCCACAAAGGCTTCATTTACGACGCAAAATCGTTGAAAAAACTGGGGGAATTCCCGTTAAAAACAGAAGGTTGGGGCATTACAAACGACGGCACCAATCTGATCGTTTCCGATGGTTCCAGCAACCTGTACTTTCTTGACCCAAATACTTTCAACACAGCAAAAATTGTGAGCGTAACGGATAATAACGGTGGCGTTTCCGACATCAACGAACTGGAATATATCAATGGTTTCATTTTTGCCAATAAATGGGAAACCAATTACATCTATAAGATCGACCCTTCTAACGGGCAGGTTGCAGCCAAAGCCGATTTTACAGGCGTTATTGAGAAATATGCAAAGGGGTTTGATGCTGAAACCAAAGGAGATGCGGTGTTGAATGGTATAGCGTATGACTCCGTAAGCAAAAAAACATATATCACCGGAAAATTGTGGCCAAAGCTGTTTGAGGTGAAATTTGAGTAGTGAGCACGCTGATAACGCTGATTTGACAGATTTTCACTGATTTTGTTGAAAATAAATAGAAGATACGGATCGGGAGGCAAACTTCCTGGTCCGTATTTTTTTGCCAGCAAAATATTCGGTCAAGAGACGCATTCAATGCGTCTCTACGGGACCGCCGATCAACCTGCTGCACCGTTAATTCCTGATTTGTAATTCCCAACTCCTAATTCTTGCCTTAAACGGCATCTAAAAACACCCTTTCCCCTTCAGACTTTTTCCAATATTTTCAATGTTTTATTGAACTTTTTACAACGTCCCCGGGCTTATCCACAGTTCTCGCTAGTTTGTCAAGAACCCGTTGAATTATATTGGTTTCGTACTAACTTTGCGCATCTTTTCAAATAGTACAACCACACTAATATTTATGAATTTATTTGAAGCGCAATCCGGTGAATTTAAAGGCAGGCACATTGGGCCAACTGAAGCAGATTCTACTCACATGCTACGTACGATCGGCGAAAATAGTCTTGAAGACCTGGTAGGAAAAACTGTTCCCGCAGCTATACGCATGCAGCATGAACTGAACCTTCCTAACGCGATGAGTGAATACGAGTATTTGCAGCACATTAAGGAGGTTTCCCTTAAAAACAAAACTTTCAAAAATTATATAGGTCAGGGTTACTATGACAACATTACCCCTTCGGTTATTTTGAGAAATATCTTCGAAAACCCAGGTTGGTATACACAGTACACTCCATACCAGGCAGAAATCGCACAGGGCCGTTTGGAAAGTCTGTTGAACTTCCAGACAATGGTGAGTGACCTGACTGCTCTTCCAATTGCCAACGCCTCTTTGCTGGATGAAGCCACGGCAGCTGCGGAAGCAATGACCATGTTTTTTAACGCACTGAATAAAGACCACGATCACATTTCCCGTCCTAAGTTTTTCGTGGACAACGATACTTTCCCGCAAACAAAGGATGTTATCATTACAAGAGCCGTTCCTGTTGGCATTGAAGTGGTTTTTGGCGATTACAAACAAGCACAGTTTGACGAAACATATTTCGGAGCCCTTGTTCAATATCCAAATGACAAAGGTTCTGTAGAAGATTACCGTTCATTTATCGACAATGCACACAAAGTGGGCGCATATGTGGTAATGACTACCGATCTTTTGGCGCTTACATTATTAACGCCTCCGGGTGAGTTGGGTGCCGATGCGGCTTGCGGTGTGGCGCAACGCTTTGGTGTTCCTCTTGGCTTTGGTGGTCCTCACGCTGCATTCTTTGCAGTAAAAGACGAGTTCAAACGCAGTATCCCGGGCCGTATCATCGGTGTAAGTATCGATGCACAAGGCAACAGGGCTTTGCGTATGGCGTTGCAAACACGTGAGCAGCACATCAAACGTGAAAAAGCAACTTCTAACATTTGTACCGCACAAGCGTTGTTGGCAAACATGGCGGCTATGTACGCGGTTTATCATGGGCCGGACGGCTTGAAAAATATTGCACAACGTGTTGCCTTGCTGACTCAAACACTGGCAAACGAACTGCAGGAAGAAGGTTACGAGCTGGTAAGCGAATATTTCTTCGATACCATTACAATAAGAACTTCTGATGCAAAAAGCCTGATCGCTAAAGCAGCAGAAAGACAAATCAACTTCCGTTTCATCGATAATAACCACATCGGTATTTCTTTGGATGAAACTACTACACCAAATGATTTGCTCGACATCTTATTAGTGTTAGACAAAGAAAACGAGAATGACGTAGCAGCTTTCAGCATCAATCACGAAGATGTATTGAGCGCTATTCCAAGTGCCCTTACAAGAACATCAGATTTTCTTACACATCCAGTGTTCAACGCTCACCACAGCGAAACACAAATGATGCGTTATATAAAAATGCTGGAAAACAAAGATCTTTCTTTGAACACCAGCATGATCAGCCTTGGTAGCTGTACAATGAAATTGAACGCTGCCAGCGAAATGATTCCCTTAAGCTGGAGCCATTGGGCTAAAATGCACCCGTTTGCACCGGCAGATCAAACAAAAGGTTACCAACAAATCGTAGATGAGCTTTCTGCTTATTTGTGCGAAATCACAGCATTCGACGCGTGCAGCCTGCAGCCAAACAGTGGTGCGCAAGGTGAATACGCTGGTTTGTTAACCATTCGCGAATACCACGAAAGCCGCGGCGAAGGACACCGCGATGTAATGCTGATCCCTATTTCTGCACACGGTACAAACCCGGCTAGTGCAGTAATGGCAGGCATGAAAGTGGTGGTAGTAAAAGCTTTGGAAAACGGATATATTGATGTTGCGGATTTGAAAGCAAAGGCGGAACAACACGCGGCTAACCTTTCCGGCATCATGATCACTTACCCAAGCACTTACGGTGTATACGAAGAAACTGTAAAAGAAATTACTGATATCGTTCACCAACACGGTGGACAGGTTTACATGGATGGTGCAAACATGAATGCGCAGGTTGGTTTAACGGCTCCAGGTCTTATCGGCGCTGACGTTTGCCACCTGAACCTGCACAAAACATTTGCGATTCCTCACGGTGGTGGCGGCCCTGGAATGGGACCTATCTGCGTGAAAAAACACCTTGCTAAATTCCTGCCAGGTCACGTTGAAGATACACAGAACACAGTGGGCGAATGGAACGGCACCGAAAAACATGCTGTTTCTGCGGCACCATTTGGTTCTGCTTCTATCCTGTTGATCAGCTATGCATACATCCGCATGCTGGGCGCAAACGGACTGAAAGCAGCTACGGAATATGCTATCCTGAACGCAAACTATATGCGTGCAAGATTGGAAAAACACTACGACATTCTTTATACAAACCACAACGGTCAGTGTGCCCACGAGTTCATCGTAGATCTTCGTCCATTCAAAAAATCTGCTGAGATCGAAGCTGAAGATATCGCGAAACGCCTTATCGACTTTGGTTTCCACGCTCCTACCATGAGCTTCCCTGTTCCGGGCACGATCATGATCGAGCCAACAGAAAGCGAAGACAAAGCTGAGCTTGACCGCTTCTGCGATGCACTTATCGCCATCCGCGAAGAGATCAAAGCAATCGAAGAAGGTACTGCAGACAAAAAAGAAAATGCGTTGAAAAATGCACCACATACACAATTTGCAGTGATCAGTTCTGAGTGGTCAAAACCATACAGCCGCGAAGCCGCAGCGTTCCCTCTTCCTTACGTGAAGGAGAACAAATTCTGGCCTTCTGTAGCCCGCGTAAACAACACGTTCGGCGACAGAAACCTGATCTGTACCTGCGAGCCAATTGAAAGCTACATGGAAGAGCAAGTATAATCGCTTATTAACTTTCGACTATAGAGTGGCAGCTTGAAAAGGCTGCCATTTTTTTTGTAGTGATTTAATGTCTGCTACACCCTCACGCTGTTGGCGCAGACATGCAGCGCCGCCGTCGCAGCAGGGCGTGTCTGTGCCGGGCATTCACGCTGTAACGGCTACTGCACGCACACGAAATCGTTGGCACGGATACGCACTCGCACAAGCCATGCTGCATATCCGCGCCAACGATTGGGTGTGACATGTTAAACTATGCAAGACGTATTTAGAAACTATTTCCTTCGCAAACATTTTTGACTCTTTTGACAACACTACTTTAGCATCTCTTTTTACTTTCGCCGCGACTAACATAATTGACAGTGGTAATTGAAACTATAATTGTAAGACCTTTGTAAGCTCTTACAAAACAATACGCGGTTTCAGTACCCCCGTGTGGAGCGTTAATGCGCCCACAGCTGTCAAAAGTGTTAGTCAACGGGAAAGGCTGAAACCGTATTTAATTTTGGCCGATTAAACTTCATTCTACATTGACTAACGCCGCAAAGAAAAAATCTCCAAAGCCCAAAGCAATCGACAAACCAGTTCGCTATTTCACACTAACAAGTTATCTCCAACCTTCTTCGTATCGCAGATATACGGAGGTTCCAATGCTTCGTTTAATGGGCAAATGGCTAGAGCACGCAGGGTTTCCACCTGAAAAACGGATAAGCATAACCATAGAAAAAGGTAAGCTTACAATGCAGCCTGTGAATGACAATTAAACCGGCAAGCTGAACGAACAAAATGTTTGAAGAACCAATAGGCTGCCACTTGTCATTCCGAGGAACGAGGGATCTGGGTCTTGTGCAAACAGGCTGTTGAAGAACCACCCAGATCCCTCGTTCCTCGGGATGACAAGCAGTCTTTAAGCATTAATGCGGACACTTTGAGCTGCAGAATTTAAAAGTCACAAGAGGACTAAATAATAAAATGCGATGCCGAAACTTATTTGCACAACCGCAAATCATTTCGTACACCGCACCTCATTAGTGAAAACTCAAAACCAAAAATTTTCAACTCTCAATTCTCCACTCTCAATTCTCCACTCTCCACTCTCCACTACATTTTCGGCTTTCCGATATCCGCCATTATCTCGTCACTGTGTTTATTCAGGTACTTACCAAAACGGGTCCAGTATTTATCTCTTGCTGCTTTGTCGGTAATGGATGCGTCGATTAGCTTGTCAGCTTCTTCCATTGCTTTGTTAACGTTGTTCCAGCCGTCTACTTCGTAAATCATCACCACTTCCATATTGTTGCTTCCCCACCAATGGCGCAACAAGCGGTAGTTCTTGATCATTGCATTTGGTCTGATGCCTTTTTCCACATACATATTCATGAGCGAATCAAACTCGGACCGGCGTGCATCATCAGGAAGGCTAATCTGAAATCTTGTAACGATCACAGGGTTGGGTTCCTTTTCAGGAGTCGTTTGTGCAGATAGTTTAGTGGTTAGCAATGAGCATAGCATTGCCATAGCAAAAAGGAGTTTCATTTTTTACTTTTTTTAGATTAGATAATGACAGTCTTTACAGAATACGTAAGGATTATTGGAAGTCTTGTCCCATAACGCTTTTGTGGAATTACTCAGATGAAGAAATACAGGTCGCCGCACAGATAGGATAAAGCAAGCGAAATATTTAAAAGAGGTAAAGTAAAAGTAGATATAGATTTTACCGATTCAAAGCAGTTGCGAATTTTTTTTCAAAAAAAAGAAACGGCCGCGCAAGTACAATAGCCGGCCATTTCACTATTTGATAAAACAGTAAACCAACCTCTACATGTAGTCGAAGTTTTATCTAAAAAGGCCAACAAATAATTTGGTATCGTAGTCGATTTTGATCAGGTTATTTTCTTTGTAATGGTCAAACAGCACTTTCAGGTCGTTGATCATTTCCGTGTAACCATCATCGTTTACAGAAGGCATGTAGGAGGAAGAAAGCAATCGGCCCTTTAATCCTTCAAAATCAAATATCTGGAAGTTGTAAAAAACTTTCAGCTCACAAGTTGCGGGTGCAAAAAACTTGTCAATGTCCGGTTTGGTAATGTTGCGATGGTCCACTTTCACATAATCGCGGGCATGTTTAACGATGAGCTCATCATATTCTTTTTCAAATGGTGAAAGCGTCAACCGTTCATTCCATATCAATCCAACGATTCCTTTGGGTTTTAATATGCGCTGAAATTCCTTTTTTGTTTTTGACACATCAAACCAATGGAACGCTTGCCCGGCAATAATTACATCGATGCTTCTATCCTTAAGAGTGGTATCTTCGGCAGTCCCGTTTATTGCAGTAAAATTCTTGAATGGTTGTAACAGTTCCACTGCTTTTTCACGCATTTCTCTGTTCGGTTCAACGGCGGTTACATGGTAACCGGACTTCAAAAACAACTCGCTTGAAATGCCTGTGCCCGCGCCAATGTCAGCGATTTTCTTGTCGGTTGTCAAGCCATATTCTTCTTCAAGAAATTCTATTACCTGCTCCGGATAATGTGGCCGGTAGCGTACGTAGTCTTCTACCCTGTTGCTGAATCTTTCCGTGCTTTTGGACATGGCGTTGAAGTTGTTCGTTGAGTGTTGTCAGTAAAGATAGTGAAAGACCAGAATCTTCACCACTAAGGCACAAAGGGCACACTAAGATTCACTAAGAAGTGATTAACCGCAAAGGGCTCAAAGGTTGCGCAAAGGAAGCAAAGATCTTACAACTGAGGAAAACCTTAGTGCAGCTAAGTGTCTTTAGTGCCCGCCCGGATGACTCCAGTCGGACGGGTCTTAGTGGTAAAATGCAAACTTTTTCCTTCGTTTTCTTTGCGCAACCTTTGAGCCCTTTGCGGTTAAACAGTTCTTCCCCAAGTGGTAAATAAAAAAGGCTTCAACAGTTCGCATCTGCCAAAGCCTTTTGAAGTTCGTATTAATTCCCTCACGACACTGCTGCCCTTTCCTGCTTGTTATACGCATCTGCCAATGCACGCTGCACTTCAAACGGCACAGGAACATAATCGTGAAACGTCATGGAGAATTTCGCACGGCCTTGCGTAAGCGAGCGCAATGCCGATGAATAACCATCCATTTCTGCCAATGGCACTTTCGCGGATATCTTTTGGAAATGTCCTGCGGCATCAATGCCCTCCACCATCGCACGTCTTGTTTGCAAGTCGCCAATTACGTTACCGGTTTGTTCATCGGTGCACAATATCTCAACATTATAAACCGGTTCCAGCAGTTGCGGGTCGGCCATTTGAAATGCCTGGCGAAATGCCTGCAAACCTGCTATTTTAAAGGAAATATCATTACTGTCTACCGGGTGCATTTTCCCATCATACACACTCACACGCACATCACGCACATATGAACCTGTAAGCGGACCATCCTGCATTTTTTCCATTACACCTTTCAAGATAGAAGGAATAAATCTTGTATCAATTGCGCCGCCGACGATGCAATTGTAATACACAAGTTTGCCGCCCCAGTCAAGCGGAATTTCTTCTTTACCACGAACGTTCAGGCCCTTCGGATCAGGCATGTTTTCTGTCCATGGTTCTATGCGCATATAGACTTCTGCAAACTGTCCCGCACCACCACTTTGTTTTTTATGGCGATAACTACTTTCGGCCATTTTGCGAATCGTTTCCCTGTAAGGAATGCGAGGCTTTTCAAAATGTACATCGAGGTTGTATAAATGTTCGAGCTTCCATTTGATTACCTGCAAATGCAATTCTCCCTGGCAATGCAAAATGATTTGCTTTAGCTCCTGAGAGACTTCCAGAATAATGGTAGGGTCTTCTTCCTGCAGCTGATGCAGGGCCTGCGACATTTTCTCTTCCTCGCCTTTATTTGTGCTGATCGCCATGCTGAGGTTAGGCTTGGGAAACTCTATCGGCATCAATTCGTAGTTCCTGCCTTTTTCGTGAAGCGTATTGTTTACGTGGGTGTTTTTCAATTTTATCATGGCACCAATGTCGCCGGCTACAAGCTCTTGCACGGACACCCGGTCATGTCCCTCGACTACAAACAACTGGTTTACCTTTTCAACCACACCCGTTGTTTCATTGGAAAGCTCCATGCCTGTTCTTATAGTGCCGGAGTATACTTTAAACAAAGACATTTCACCCACATGTGGCTCTGTAATGGTTTTAAACATGAAGATACAGGCAGGACCTTTTGCATCGCATTGAAGTTTGCCTCCGTTCTTCATGGTTTGGGGTGGCATTTCATTGGCGGATGGGCAAACATTGTCTATAAAGCCCATCAGCCTTCCACTTCCCATATTTCGCTCTGCAGAAACACAGAACAACGGAAATAGATCGTGGTTGATCATTGACTTTTTGAGGCCGTCTCTCATTTCATCTTCTTCCAATGTTCCCTTGTCAAAATATTTTTCCATCAATGTTTCATCATTGCCAGCAACAAGTTCTACGAGATCTTTATGCAGCTGATCTGCCTTTTCTTTTTCTTCATCGGGAATTGGCAACTTCTCAGGCTTTCCTCCCGCATCTTTAAATTTATACATCACCATATTCAATACATCAATGATGGCATGAAAGCCAGCGCCCTGCTGCATTGGATATTGTATCATGGCTATCTTGTTGCCAAAGTGCGCTCTCGCTTCGCGAACGGTTCTGTCAAAATCCGCTTCGTCGCTATCAAGTTTTGTCACACAAAATATCATGGGGGTTTTAAATTGCTCCGTGTATTCCCAAATGATGTCGGTACCCACTTCCACACCCATGTCAGCATTCAGCAACATTACACCGGTATCGGCTACACGAAGCGAAGCGATCACTTCGCCAACAAAATCATCATAACCCGGAGTGTCTATAATGTTTATTTTGTAGCCGCGCCATTTGGTGTGAAGTAAAGTGGAGAAGATGGAATTGCTGCGTTGTTGTTCAAGTTCGTGGTAGTCACTTACTGTATTTTTTTCTGCAATTGTTCCGCGGCGCGTGGTAAGACCTGCTTCATAGAGCATGCATTCCGCTAATGTCGTCTTACCGGCGCCGGCGTGCCCCAGCAAGACAATGTTTTTGACGT
This sequence comes from Pinibacter aurantiacus, assembly GCF_019130065.1. Lineage (GTDB taxonomy): Bacteria > Bacteroidota > Bacteroidia > Chitinophagales > Chitinophagaceae > Pinibacter > Pinibacter aurantiacus. Next base: position 431,672 of record NZ_JAHSPG010000001.1, read on the forward strand.
GTAAAGTATCGTATTCTGCCATGGCAAACGTTTTTAATTGTGAATTAATAATTAATAATTAATAAAGAACAATTAATAGGGTAACAGGCTTGCAAAAACGATGTTTTCAAATTTGTTTAAAAATTTGAGTGGCAGCATTTGGCAAACGATATAACCCTTTTAATTATTAATTATTAATTATTAATTAGCCTTAAAACTGGAACCTATGGAGTACGGAGATAGAATATTCACGTAGTATTATGCCGTGTAATGATGAGAGAACTTTTTAAAATCTTCCTGCAAATTATCAAGCACACTTTCTAAATAATTGTAGCGATCGTTAAGATCTTCATGCTCGACGTAGGTTGCTTCGCTGAAATGTCCGTCACTTCTGTTCATTTCCCACTCAGCAAATTTTTCATGATTCTTAATATCATGTTTAAGATCATGCACGTTTAAAAGCTGGATGCGAAATTGATTTTGGAAATGTTCGATGTCGTGTTGCGACTCTCGGTCCGTTAGATGTGGAGCCATCTGTAGTAGTGATCTTTCGAGTTGAGTTAGCCTTTCGCGGTTGGAACGAAGTGTATTTTTCCAAGTTGTACACTCCGTAGAGAACTGTGTTGTGTCTGTAGTAACCATGGGAATAAATTTATAAAAGTGAAGAAATGAAAACCTCCTTCCCAGGGGGCGTTTACTATTCCTAAATTAATATAGTTTATTTGAAAAAGCCATGACTTTGGTGTTAAAAAGTGAGGCATTTTTTGAAGGTATTATGAATCAGGAAATTAGCAGGGAGTTGAGAATTGAGAGTGGAGAGTTGAGAGTTATCTGCAAGACTGAATGTGATGATTAAGTGATACTGTCACCACTCTCCATTCTCAACTCTCAACTCTCAACTTTTTTTACTACGTTTGACTCATGCGAAGAATCTTCGAAATCATAGGCAGTAGTTTTAAAATGGCCATCGACGAATTCAGGGCCAATAAATTAAGGACCTTTCTTTCTCTTTTTGGCATCACCATTGGTATCTTTTGCATTATCGGTGTACTGGCAACTGTAAACAGCCTGGAACGCAACGTGCAGACGGATATCAAGGCGCTTGGGAGTAATTCCATTTATGTGCAGAAAACTGATTTTTCGCAGCAAAACCCCTGGTGGAAAACTATGGGCTACCCCAATGTTACTTACGCTGAAATGGGGCAACTGAAGCACAAAGTGCCCACTATAAAGAATATTACATTCCTGCTTAACTCCAATGATAAGATCGACTATGAAAGTGAAACGCTGAGCGGCGTCAACTTTTATGGTATTACGGAAGAGTTCAGCGACATTCAAAACATAGAAATTGTATCCGGCAGATATCTTCAGCAATCTGACTTCGACCGTGGCGCCAGTTCAATTGTGATGGGCAACGATGTAGCAGAGCAAATCTTCGGCTCTGCTGAAAGGGCCGTTGGAAAAGAAATTGATTTAAAAGGCAAAAAAGGATTTGTGGTGGGCCTCATCAAGAAGCAGGGCAAGAGCATGATCGGTGGCTGGGATTTTGATAATTCGATTATTATGCCTTATCAATTTTTACGTGGTTTGATGAATGAAAAATCTGTAGAAACGACCATCATTGTTCAGGGACAGGAAAAAATCCCCGTAACTGAAATGCGCGAAGAACTGACCGGTGCGATGCGTTCCATCAGAAGACTGAAACCCACCGAAAACAACAACTTCACTTTAAACGATATTGACTCCTTCAGCAACTTCGCTTCCGGCATTTTCTCAGGTATTAACCAGGGCGGCTGGGCCATTGCAGCACTTTCCCTGGTTGTGGGCATGTTTGGCGTGGCCAATATTATGTTTGTAACAGTAAGGGAGCGTACCAGTCAAATAGGCCTTAAAAAAGCCATTGGTGCCAAGCGCGGTGTTATTCTAATGGAGTTTTTAATGGAATCTGCCTTCCTTTGTATTCTGGGCGGGCTGATCGGCCTGGCATTGGTTTTCCTTTTGACAAAAGTATTTTCTGCAACACTGGGTTTCCCCATCTATATTTCCCTTAGTATATTGTCACTTGCTATTGGCATTTGCATATTTGTTGGGGTGCTGGCGGGCATTATTCCTGCGACCATCGCAGCAAGGATGAATCCGGTGGTGGCGATCAGAAGCAAATAGTAGCCAGTAGCTAGTTTCCAGTAGCCGGGATGAGCATAGTGTTCATGCAAACAGTATTCACTGGCAACCGGCGTCCGGCTACTGGCTACCTGCGCTCTTTTTCCTACCTTCGCACCTTAAATTTTCTGACATTGAGCGTTACAATTCTGGCAATAGAATCTTCATGTGATGATACTTCCGCTGCGGTTTGCAGAGATGGTGTGATGTTGTCCAATCTTATTGCAGGCCAAAAAGTACATGCGCAGTATGGTGGCGTGGTGCCTGAACTGGCTTCGCGGGCACATATGCAAAACATTGTGCCGGTGATAGATACAGCCCTGAAGAACGCCAATTGCACACTGGCAGAAATAGACGCTATTGCTTTTACGCAGGCGCCCGGTTTGATCGGCTCTTTACTTGTAGGCACTCAATTTGCCAAGTCATTGTCGCTGGCGCTAAACAAGCCATTAATTGCAGTGCATCACATGCAGGCGCATGTACTGGCAAATTTGATCGAAGAACCGCGCCCTGAGTTTCCTTTTCTTTGCCTTACCGTGAGCGGGGGCCACACACAAATTGTATTGTGCGAATCTCCCGACAAAATGCGCGTGATTGGTGAAACGATGGATGATGCTGCGGGTGAAGCTTTTGATAAATCTGCAAAGTTGCTGGGTCTTCCATATCCCGGCGGCCCGTTGATCGACAAATATGCAAAGGACGGCAATCCTAAACGCTTTGCTTTTCCTGAACCACAAATTCCCGGACTGAATTTTAGCTTCAGCGGATTGAAGACGGCGATCTTGTATTTCCTGCAAAATGAAACAGCAAAGAATCCCAACTTTGTGCAGGAAAACATGGCTGATATATGCGCTTCTGTTCAACATCGCATCGTTACCATTTTGCTCAATAAACTTAAACGAGCGTCCGACGAAACCGGTATCAAAAACATTTGTATTGCGGGCGGCGTTTCTGCCAACAGCGGCCTCCGCAACGGTCTTGTTGAATTAGGCAAAAGAAAACATTGGAACACATTCATTCCTCCGTTTCAATACTGCACCGATAACGCCGGCATGATCGCCATTACGGCTTATTATAAATTCCTGAATAAAGACTTTGCGGATTTGGGAGTGGTGCCGAGTGCAAGAGCAGAGTGGTAGTGAGGTAATTAATAATTAATAAAGAATAATTAATACTGATCATCCGAAAATGCAATCATTCTTTTAGTAATGCAGACATTGTTTTATTCTTTATGATGTCAATTGCCCCGACACTTTTAAACGGTTCCAATAACCTTTCAGCGCCACACTATTAATTACTAATTATTAATTATTAATTCGCCACATGGCAAATACTTTCTTCCGCTTCAAACAATTCCTCATTCACCAGGACAGGTGCGCCATGAAAGTTTGCACGGATGCATGTGTGTTTGGGGCGTGGGTGGCAAAGGAATGGAAAGATGGCCAGGAGAAGCTGAATGTGCTGGACATTGGAACAGGAACGGGTTTGCTTACCTTGATGCTGGCGCAAAAGGTCAATGCTTCTTTTAATTCGGTGGAGATAGATGACCATGCCTTTGAACAAGCTTCGCAAAACTTTGCAGAGAGCGATTGGAAAGATCGCATTTCGATCCATCATAATGACATCACGCAATTTTCTACTTCACAAAAATTTGATTTGATCGTTTCCAATCCTCCTTTTTATGAGAAGGATCTGAAGAGCGATAAACACAAGATCAATCTTGCACGACATGACAGTTCGTTAACCTTGTCAACGCTTTTACAAACTTGTAATGCCTTGCTCGCCGACGAAGGCAGCGTTGTTTTACTTCTCCCTTTTCATCGCCTTGCAGATTTAGAGAAAGAGGCTCAGGCCAATGGATTGCATTTTGCCCATTTGTTACGAATGAAACAAACCACCACACATGACTATTTCCGCCTCGGTGCTGTTTTGCGAAGGCAACCTGCAATATGCATCGTAGAAGACATCACGATTAAAGATGTATCGCAACAGTATACGAACGAATTTGTGGAATTGTTGAAAGATTACTATTTGTATTTGTAAAGCAAGCCCCCCTGCCTAATGATTTGATTCTTTTATATTTCAAATCATGACAATCATGAAAATCCTGATGACCTGCCTGCCCGACTAAAGTCATTCAGGCCGGCGTTCTCACTCAAACTTCAGGTATAATTCAAAAAAGGCAGCAAATGTTTAACGACTACTTCTCCTTTCTGAATGTCGCCGCGGAGGGCAGCAAAGGAAATGCATGATGCTAAAGCAAAACCACCAAAGATCGCACATGGAAAAGTTTAGGTTAATAAGTTTGGGGCGGACATTGAAAACAGCCATTAGCGGCACACAATGTTCTTAGATGGCAGTACTTAAATGTAATGTTTAAACCCAAGTTTTGCAACACCGTCAGTTTATCTCATGAAAAAAATCAGTAGGATTTAAACTAAACGGCGTCATTTTTGTTGTGTAGTTCTGTGTGTGTTACCCACAAGCCCGGCCGACTCCCTACCATCCCTGAAACGGAGATCATGCTTAACTCATAAACAAATTTTATGAAAATCCCGGGCATTTACGCAATCGCTCTTCTCCTGTTTATTTCCTGTAATCACGGTGCAACAACCGAACAAACTATTATGGCTAACGACGAGAGTCCTGATAGCATCATGGCTCGCGTTCGCAGGTTGAAAGATCCTGTTGCCGGCCTTGCGTCCACTGCACAACCCATCAACATGGGCAATTACGCGGGCGCAAGGGCATTGGGCGTCCTTGCTTACGAGTGGGGCTATGCGATGGTAAAAATGGAACAGACAATAAGGGAAAATATCGGCGCACAGCGATCCAATTTTGAAACAAACAACCGCGCTCCGTTAAACGCTTTGGGCTGGTCGCGACAATTGCCAACACCTGCGGACAAGGGCGTTGCTCCGGATTGTGATGCTTTCCACTTAAGCGCCGTCATTAATCTTGATGAGCCTTATATTTTACAGGTTCCGAGTACTGCGGGCCGTTATTACGTGATCAACATTATGGACATGTACCACAACTATCTTGATTGCATTGGCAAAAGAACTACAGGTACAGAGGGCGGCACATTTGCCATTGTCCGCGAGGGATATAATGGCAGCCTTCCGGGAGGTGTCAAAAAGACCATTGTATCTAAAACTTCAAAAGTTTGGCTGTACGGAAAACTAAGAGTTCTGGAGGGAGAAAACACAATGGGAGTGCATGACCTGCAGGATCAGTTTGTTCTAAAATCGCTGAGCAATTTCGAGGGCCGGGTGAATCCCGGTTCGGTGGCGGCATTGCCCGATCTGCCGATTTATTCTCCTGCTGATTCTTTCCGCTTCTACAAACAACTTGCATTGGCTGTTCAGTCAAACCCTGCAACAGATGAAAATAAACTTGTGGCTGCTCAACTCGAGAACATTGGCATACGCGATGGAAGTTTCAATCCTTCGACATTAACAACATCACAATTGCGTGGCCTTAAAGATGCGGCGATGGAAGCTCCCCTGGCCATCATTGCTTCGCAGGCAAAATTTGCACGGCAGGTAAATGGATGGTCGTGGGTGATCAAGCCTGAAAACTTTGGCTACAATTATTCATATCGCTCCTTTATAACAGGTCAATATATGGAGAGCCTGCCCGACAAGGAAGCATTGTCTACTGCCCGCAACACCGACGATGAAAAAAGCGTTTTTTCCGGTTATAATAACTATAAAATTCATTTTGACGGACCGCCGCCTGTTGACGGCTTCTGGTCGCTCACGTTGTACATTTCCGGTTCGAGCCAGCTCTACGGCAACGAACTGAAACGTTACAAGATCAGCAGTGAAACAGCAGGGTTGAAATCAAATTCCGACGGTTCGTTTGATATTCTTATTCAGCATGCCAAACCGAATGAGATCAGCAACTGGTTACCTGCACCAGAGGGACAGTTTTATCTTGTCTTCCGTTTGTACGAGCCCAAAGATGAAGTGCTGGCTCTGCAATACAACATGCCGCAGGTGACGAAGACGAGGGTTTACTAATTGAAAATTGAAAGTTGAAAATTGAAAGGAGAAAGAAAGCAGATTGTCATGATTTACCATGATTAGAAGAAAAATCTTCACTAACCATTAAAATCATAAGACTCTGCGTTCCCTTCATTTTCAATTTTCAACTTTCAATTTTCAATTCATCCCCCATCCTACACCTTTATGTAAATCTTCCTCCTGTCCAGCCAGTAGGCCAGCATCCAGTAAAATAATACCGTAATGATCGCATAGATCAATGAACCGATTTTTAAATTGGAAGAAAGCGGTTTGCAGATATGTTCGTAAAACCAGGGGAACGCGCTGGTGTAAAGCTGTTTGCCATCGCTGCCTGTTCCTGATGGCCACCTGAGGAGGCCGAGCACTCTTGGCAAAAAACCACTTAGCACAAAGATGAACAATGGATTTTTCCCAAACACTTCAAAAAACTTCAAACCTTTTGCAGGCTTACCTTTCAGTTCTATCCAATACAAGAGAAAGCAAATGGTAATAATTGCAAGGCCGCTTGTATATAACGTGTAAGAGCTCGTCCATATTTTTTTATTGATGGGAAAGACCATGTCCCAACAATAACCGGTAAATACTAAAACGCAGCCCGCAAGCAACAGCGTTGTGACCATTTCGAATGTTTTGCCGCGCTGTATAATGAATTTTCCTGCCAGATATCCAACGATCACCTCTACCGTTGCAGAAAGCACCCCTGCCAGGCCTTCGGGATCAAACAATATTTTTTCACCTTTATAAAGATGAGGTACACCAAGCACAGCCTGGTCAATGGTATTGCCAAAGTAACCGGCCATGCTATAGGGATCAGCAGCATCACCAAGCGTGTAAGCGAGCACCCAATAGACTAACAGAAGAACAGCTCCGATGATGGCAGCGACTTTTGGTTTAGTGTAATAGATAATGACGGACGCGAAAAAATAGCATAGTGCTATGCGTTGCAAAACCCCAGTGATCCGAATGCCGTTTAACCGATTGTCCGGATTGACCCAATGCTTGAATACGAGGACATCATTTTCCCATCGCACAAACGGTGACCAGTTAAGGAATATGCCGATCGCAAGGATCAACAAGGTTCGAACCGTTACTTTTTTCCAGAATGCCTTATCCCCTGCTTCATGTAGTCGTGGCATTACAAAAGCCATAGCGTTTCCCACGGCAAAAAGAAAGAAGGGAAATACAAGGTCCGTTGGCGTACATCCGTGCCACGGCGCGTGATCGAGCGGAGGAAAAATGGCAGACCATGTGCCGGGATTATTTACCAGTATCATAAAGGCAACGGTTGCGCCCCGAAAGACGTCGAGCGAATAGAATCGATTCTTCATGTGTTAGTTGAGTTGTTCGTTGATAGTTGTTCGTTGTTGGACTTCATGTGCGACTTCCTGACCACTAAACGATCAGGTTATAGCAGTTTAAGACTTCGTGGACGCTAATCGAAAATAAAGGCTAACAACTAACAACCATTAACTATCAACTAAAATAACAGTTTCTTTGTAAAAATCGACACCATGCAATACAGAATGGCAAACAAAGCCGATGGAGAAGCATTAAAAACGCTCGCACTAAAAGCCTGGTCAGGGTTTGAAAACGAACTAAGTCCCGAAAACTGGGCACGGTTAAAAGGGAATTTGCAAAACATTAAAACTTACGAAGATCTTTTGGCGAAAGGCCCCGGCTTCGTTTGTCTAAATAATGATGATAACATTGTAGGCATGAGTTTTCTTGTACCTAGCGGAGAAGCAACTGAACTATTCGACGAAAGCTGGTGTTCCATCAGGTTTGTGACCGTTGACCCTGATTACACGGGAATGGGAATTGGTAAAACGTTAACGCAAAAATGCATTGACGCCGCCAGACTTAACGGAGAGAAAACTATTGCACTGCATACCTCCGAAATAATGCATGCAGCCAGGCATATTTATGAAAGCCTGGGCTTTCAAATTTTGAAAGAGATTGAACCAAGATTGGGAAAACGTTACTGGGTCTATCTGCTTACACTTTAACTTTCTTTTCCCTTCCCCCTGATCTATACGCATACACTAACAAGTAAAAAGTAAAAAGTCCTTACTACTGTCTAGCTGACTAAATACTGATAAACCAATCTACCAAAGTAAATGGCGAAACCGAAAGCTACTTTTTTGTGTTTACAAAAGATCATTTCTGCAATACATTAACCGCAAGTGATTGATACATTGCTTTTAACAAATTATAAGTACGCCTCACAGATATAGTGTTGTAAATTTGCACCTGTAAATGAAACAGATTTTTGCATTCATATTGTCTCTTTCGCTTGTAGTTGTTGTTGCTTCAACAAACTGCGAAGCAGCCACGACACTTAGGTGCGATACAATAATTGCAAAAAATACTGTGTGCAAAAACATTGCTCACAAAGTTTTTGCACATACAAATACAAACGCCCATCAACAACCAGTTGGAAAAACCAAAGTTTCCAAATCTTCTTTGGGTGGTTTCTCAAAAGAGAATTTTTCAATTTCGTCTTTCATCAATACAACAACGAACGAAACAACTTTCATCAGTTACCAAAATGTGCAGCCTGCCCAAAGGCTCTATGTTTTACATTGTTCCTATCTCCTATAATGGATTCCCCGTAGCGATCTTTCTTACTCAAACATGAAACGTTAACTCTAATTTTTAACTGGAGGCATCTTATTGCCTTCTACAAAATATTATTTATGAAAAAGTTCATCATAGCATTAGCTTGTATTGTATTTGGTTATAGCTATTCATTTGCGCAGCAAAAAACACCGGCTGCACAAAAAGGTTATTATAGCATTGGCAACAACGCGCAAAAGCTGGAAAAACCTCAGCCTGTTGTAACTTCAGGCAACCACAATGTCGGCAAAGGTTACTATTCAATAAATGAAAAAGCACGAACGAGCAAAACGCCGGTTATCACCATTGGCACGGCTTCTCCGGCCACGAAAGGCTATTATTCAATTGGAGACAATCATAGAAAATTAGGCGCTGCAACAGTAATTGCCAATGCAGAATACGCCACACAGGAATATGCGATTCATTAGATTCAACTCAATTAGGAATTAGGAATTAGGAACTAGGAATTAAGGTGTCACCCCCAAAGGTTTCTTGAACATAAAGGTTGCTATGCCATCAATTCCTAATTCCTAATTTCTAATTTCTAATTCCTAATTCCTAGTTTCTAGCTACCTTACATTCTCAATCATACAGCAATGTGGAAGAAGATCTGGAACATAATAAAAAGCGTGCTGGTGCCTAAGAAAAGCTGTTGCAAATAATTTTTTCAGGTTTTTTAAAAAATATTTGAAAAGATTTTGGTTGGAATCAATTCGCAACGTAATATTGCACCCCCAACGGAATAGTTCTTACAGGAAATGCCCAGGTGGCGGAATTGGTAGACGCAGCAGACTCAAAATCTGCCATTCGCAAGGATGTGCTGGTTCGATTCCAGTCCTGGGCACTTAAAAGGCTTTCAAAATCAAACGATTCTGAAAGCCTTTTTTCTTTTGCTTTTACAATGGTTTCATATTCAATTCCATAGTACCTCTAAAAGGCGGCACACAAACGGCACACACGTCAAAAAAAAGAAAAAAATAGGCATGTTCTTGGTGGTTTTATCTAAGTGAACATCATTATAACACCAAGGCGTATGCGCAATGACCGAAAGGTCTATTATACTTTTGAGTGGGGAAAAAAACCAGGACAGCGAAAAGCCTCCGGCATCTTTACCTACACCCGGCCATCGACGCCCCTCTCCTGCTGGAAAATCCAGGCCTTTTAGACTCATATCACCCTTTTTATTTGACCTACATCCGGTTTTGACAAACAATTGGCGTTGAGGCAAACTATTTGGTAGCATGGCCTCGAAATCGCTGGCTTTTCCAGTAAATATGGCCTGACTTTTTTAAGATGATTTAAAGTGAGCTGGCATTTTTTTGCTGTTCAATGTTTCATTTTATTATCATGATGGCTTCATCGTAAAGGTGTTTTAAAGGCCAAATACTTTAGACTAAAAACGCTCAGCTCCAGCACAATGCATAATATAATGGGCAGCGTCAATTAAATCAACTACCTTGGGAGGACTTTATAGAAGATCTTCTTTATTTCTCTTCCGTGTAATTAATTCGTTTTATAAGCAACATCTGATTGCTTTGTTGTATTTAACTGTCTAATAAAATAGTTTTTACAATTTATATCTCTTTACTTGAATCGGCATATGTAGCAATATGAGCAATTGGTATTGTTGTGCCCTGCCATTTTTATTAAAAAACTAGTATGACAAAAATAAATCATAAGCAAAAAATACTATTCCTGAGCACTTATCCGCCTGCAAAGTGTGGTATAGCAAGCTTTACTCAGGATCTTACCAATGCTGTGCAAAAAGAAATTGATGGTGATTATATCATTAATATTTGCGCATTGGATAAGAAGAATGCAAAAGGACTATACAGCGCGCCGGTTACCATGATAATGGATGGTCATATATTAAGTTCTGTTGTTGAAACGGCTGGCATTATTAACAACGATACAAGTATTGCACTTGTATGCATTGAACATGAGTTTGGCTTATATGGCGGCGAAATGGGTGAATTCTTACTTGGCTTCATCGCCTTACTTGAAAAGCCATTTATCATTAGGTTTCATACAGTATTGCCATCGCCTGATGCAAAGCGGTTAAAGATTGTACAATCCATTGCGTTGCTGACAGATAGAGTGATGGTAATGACCAATCATTCCGCCTGGATATTGAAAGAATATTACGGAATAGAAGCTGCAAAAATAGCCATCATACCGCATGGCACACACACCAATAGCGTCATCACTTCCCAAAATTTGAAGATCCATTATAACCTTGCCGATAAAATGGTGCTTACCACTTTCGGATTATTGAGCCCGAATAAAGGTATTGAGAAAGGTATACTGGCTATGAAAGAAATCAGTGTGCGTTTTCCGGAAGCAGTATATGTGGTATTAGGACAAACGCATCCTAACCTGCTTGAACAGGAAGGAGAGAAATACCGTAATTTTCTAAAACAATTAATTGATGACAATCACTTACGGCAAAATGTAATGCTGATCAATGAATATGTGCCTACACAAAAGCTGATGGAGTATTTGGCATTGACAGATATTTATCTTTTTACTTCCAAAGACCCGGATCAGGCCATGAGCGGCACTTTCCTGTATGCTATGAGCGCAGGTTGTCCTATCATTTCCAACTCATTTGTTTTGGCAAAAGAAATGCTGGATGACGAAACGGGCATTATTCTGCAAACAAATGACCCACATGAATTGTCTGAAAACGTGATCAATCTTTTACACAGTGATAAGATCCGAATACAAATGGGCCAGAACGCTTTTATGAGAACAAGAGAAACAACCTGGGAAAAAGTAGCGGCCAGGCACAAAGCATTATTTGCCGAAGTGCTTGAAGTGCCTATTCTTTCTACTACTATGTCCGCTCAGTTCTCTACTTAATTTAATTTAACATTGCTATTATGCACACAGAAGATCATTCTATTTCGTTGTCGCCTGTAATTTTTAAAGATGTAAAATTACCGGCCTTTAATTTTAACCATATCGATAGCCTGACTGATGATACCGGTATGATACAACATGCAATGTATAACTTGCCCAACAGAAAAGAAGGCTATTGCATTGATGACAATTCACGTGCATTGATGTTGGCTGTATTTGCAAGCAAAAATAAAAAGAACGATCTGTCGCCGAGGTTGATTCCTGTATACCTCAGTTTTATCCACTACATGCAAACGGATAAGGGACATTTCAAAAATTTCATGAGTTATAATAAGGAAAGTTTTGAGGAGTATGGCTCAGAGGACTCTTTTGGAAGAACCATAATGGCACTTGGTTTTCTCGTTCACCAAGCGCCTACCAACTTACTTGCTATGACGGGCCATCAAATATTTGCAAAAGCGTTTCCTAATGTACGTAAACTCATTTCCATACGTGGTATTGCCAACTCTATTGTAGGCGTTTGCCAGTTTATAAAATACAATTACCCTGATGATGTGAAACGCGATATGGTAATTGAATTGGCTGATAAAATGACCGCGGCTTATAGAGCCAATAAAATAGGTGATTGGCATTGGTTCGAGCCTGTGCTTACCTACGACAATGCGTTATTGCCACTTGCTTTACTGAATGCCTATGAAGTAACACAGGATGAAAAATATTTTGACGTTGCATTTGAAGCCATGCATTTTCTTGAATCAAAAGTATTTCACAATGAAGTGCTGAGGCCCATTGGAAATGATGGATGGCTGAAAAGAAATGGCAAACAGGCACAGTTTGACCAACAGGGTATTGATGTGATGGCGATGGTACTTTTTTATCAGCAGGCATTAAGGTTAACAGGTGAAGATGAATACCTTATAAAAATGTACAAAAGTTATCAATGGTTCCGCGGCGCCAATGACCTTGGGATTGCTTTGTACGACCCTGCCACAGGCGGTTGTGCTGATGGGCTGCACAGTACAGGTGTCAGTTTGAATCAGGGAGCTGAAAGCACTTTGTCGTACTGGATTTCACACCTTGTAATGGCAGAAGCCCTGGCGAGATGAAGATAGCCATACTCTCACCTATAGCATGGCGCACTCCTCCGACAAATTATGGTCCATGGGAACAAGTAGCCTCCAATATTGCGGAAGGACTAATAGCAAAGGGAGAAGATGTTACGCTCTTTGCAAGCGGAGATTCTATAACGGCAGGCAAGCTTGCATGGTGCATTGATAAACCTTATGCAGAAGATAATGCGGCAGACGTTAAGGTGAATGAATGCCTGCATATCAGTCATCTTTTTGAAAGAGCGGATGAGTTTGATATCATTCATAATCATTATGATTTCTTACCACTTACATTTTCCAGGTTAATCAATACACCCATACTCACAACCATTCATGGTTTTTCATCTTCGTTAATTATTCCTGTTTATAAAAAGTATAATGCTTATGGACATTATGTTTCCATAAGCAATGCCAACAGACATGCCTCGCTACATTATACGGCAACTGTGTATAATGGCATAGACACAAAAGCATTTTCATTTTGTGAAAGGCCAAAAGATTACCTGCTTTTTTTCGGCCGCATACACCCGCACAAGGGCACACGCGAAGCCATTGAAATAGCAAGGCTTAGTGGCCATCAAATCATCATTGCAGGACTTATTCAGGATGCAGATTATTTTAACACCTACATACAACCATTGATTGATAATGATACTATTGTCTATGCAGGCAACTGCGGACCTGCACAAAGAGATGAATTATTGGGAAACGCCAAAGCATTGCTGCATCCCATCTCTTTCGATGAACCATTTGGCCTGAGTGTAGTGGAAGCAATGTGTTGCGGCACGCCAGTCATAGCTTTTAACAGAGGCGCTATGCCTGAATTAATATTACATGCAGAGACCGGCTTTCTTGTTGATACTATCGAAGAAGCTGCAAAATCTGTTGACCGTCTTCCATCTATCAATAGAAGCAATTGCAGAAAATGGGTCGCCGATAAATTTTCAATGCAAAGAATGACGGATGATTATATAAAAGTGTACAATCAAATACTGAACCGTTAAACTTATACTTTTGAGTTTTTTAGTTCAGCCAGTAAATCTGCAAGATTAACCGTAGCATAAGTAGACGCATGATCCGACATGGCATATGGAATGATCAGCTGGCCATTGTGAATCATGGAGCCGCATGAATACAATACATTGGGTACATAACCTTCCCTTTCTTTTTCATTAGGCATGAGCAATGGTGTAGATAGCCTGCCAATTTCTTTTGCAGGATTTTCCAGATCGAGTAAGGAAACGCCCAGTACATACTCACGTACCGCGCCTACGCCATGTGTGATAACCAGCCAGCCATCAGGTGTTTCAATAGGAGAACCGCAGTTGCCCATCTGTACAAACTCCCATGAAAACCTGGGTGTTTGTAATAATTTTGCTTCTCTCCATACATTGATGTTTTCTGAGAAGGCTATATAATTGTTCACGCCATCGACTCTGCAAAGCATTGCGAATTTATTATTGATTTTTCTTGGAAACAACGCCATGCCTTTGTTCTGCGCCACTTCACCATGAATAGGCAATACCCTGAACTGGTAAAAATCTTTGGTGAGTAATAACTTCGGCAATATGGTAACGCCGTCATAAGCAGTATAAGTGGCATAGTAAGTTACTTCACCATCATCATCAATAAAGCGCACAAAGCGTGCATCCTCAATTCCTTTCTTCTCTGTATCTGCTATGGGAAAAATGACTCTTTCAGATATAGCCGTATCCAGAGAAAAATTTATTTCATAATGCGAAGATGCCAGCCACATCACTTCATTGAGTAGTAAAAGACTTTGCGAATCATCCTGTACCTGCAAGGTAGTTTCAAGTACATATCTTTTCAATTCTTCGTAAGTAAATGTATCCGTAAGCTTCGCCATCATCAACGAATAGGCGGCGCTGTTGCAATCCTGCATCTCCTGTATCTTGCGGCTGAATGATTCTTTGTGATAAATATGGTTCTTTACATGTTCGGGCGATTCCAGCATTTTACCTGATACATCAATCACGATATCATTATTAGCATCAATAATACCGGAGCGAAAAACAACGGAAGATACGTGTCCCTCCCCGGTTGCGCGAAAACTAATGATCACTCTTTTCTCACCTGCTGCAAGCTCAGACTGGTCAGGATCTTCCATCATGGATGGATTAAAAAATGCGGCAGCTTCGTTGGAATACTCCATAGTAAAATAAGCGCCTATCAATACCTTTTGTGGGGTAGTAAGCGTATGTAGATCAATGCCGAGTTTTAAAAATAAATAAAGTATCTGATGAAAATGTTTTTCAAATATCCTTGAGATGCTTCGGTGTCTTTTAGAAAAATCTCTTAAGATATGTGTTAGCGTTTCATGCTGCGCATTGTCACTCAGTGCCAGCACCCGTGTGATCAGTTCCATGCTACGCTCTTCGGTAGTAAATAAAAAACGGGCAATGACCCGGCTTGCATCCGGCTCAAATAAAATGTTCTTACGAATAACGTTGACTGACATAGGGATCTTGTTAATTATCTAGAGAATTGCAGGCTTAAGATGTGAATACCTCAACAATGTAACTTTTATTGTTGGTATTTGCGGATAAGGCTGAGTTAAGATGGTTAACAATAGGAGGCGGCATCGACGCATTCCCGTTTTTTTTGCAAGTTGCAAAAGCGATCACTAAGTCTATTGCAGGTAATATTTTTTTCACAACTCTTTGCATGCAAGACGGTAAATTTAAAAGCAAACTTGTTGATCATTACACTTTGACATGCGAGCAACGCAAACCGCATTATTAAAAAATGCACTGGTTACAATCAATAATACTTTGAGCGATAAATTTTAACTATGTTGTTGAAAGTAGTGCATGGCAGAGGTCCTGTGTAGACATAAGTTTTAGATCTAACAGTGTGGTTAAAGTTAATCCTGCTTATGTCGAACTTATAGCGTACCTTACTCTAGATTTCCACAGGATATGATTTAAGATTCAAATAACAGGGTTATTAGCTCTGTCTCTTTCTCTATTCTCCGTAAATTTTAAGCAATCAATTCTTTAGGCCCTGCAGGCAAAATTGAAATCTTAAGGGACAGACCGCGACTTTAATTTATTTAACAGCATTCCTTCAATTTTCTTTTATGACAAAAAAATTATTATTAACCTTCATTGGTTTATTATTTATCTGTGTATCTATATCTGCTCAAAAGGCAAACACAGACTCGCTTTCCTTAGTTTCTAAAATCAGCGAGGATCAACTGAAATTGGGTAAACTTCAAAATCAGGTTGAGCAGAAAACACAAAACAAACAAGATGCTTCACAACAAGCACAAAAATCCGCCGATGCTAATTCCACCGCAGCAGGTAAACTAAGCGATCATCCAGAAGATAAAAAGTTGGCGCGATCAGCAGATAACAAAGCAGGCAGTGCCAAGTCTGATTCAAAAAACGCAAGAAAAGAATCAAGCTCATTGGATAAACTAAACGTGGACATCCAGGATCTAAAAAATAAGATTGCCGCTAATCAAGTCAAATTAGATAAGTATGTGAAACCGGAAGTGCGAATTGAGCCATGAGTACTGCGATAATTGCATCCTCACCAACACCATTAAAGCTTACATAAATTTACCAATGGAAGGTGCAAAACCAAGAACAACGAGAGGTATTTCAGTTAAGTTCTTACTAAGATGGTATGACACACGGAGACTCAAATATTGTCTTGTCGAATTAGTTTCGCTTTCTTTCGAATTCGAACATTAATCACATGAATGACACACGCCGTGTGTCAAACTATAAAAACGAGTAGTATTTTTAAATGAATATTTTTACATTTGTAGTGATAGTGGATTAGAGTACGACGCTTTTTTGACACACGATCTTTACAACTTAATGATATTCAAGCATGGTTCTGTGCAAGTCCTGAGCACTTTATAAAACGCTGACAATCAATAGATTGTCAGCGTTTTTGTTTTTGCAGTTATTCACTTATCAATCAGTTAAAGGACATCTAGCTGGCACGCCTGACACATTCTTTCACTTCAATCATTAGCCGAAATTTAGATGTTTGAAAATATAAAAAAGTGCTCTTCATCATCGTACTCAATCATTAGACATTTCTGATCACATCGATAGGAAACAGTTCAGCTAAAACTATTTAGAACTTGACACTAAAATTCCAAACCATCGAACTCGAAATTAAAAATCATACGAAAACAAAAATATGTCAGGTGACACATCTTTAATGTAAAAAATATGCTATATTATTTAATTGACTATGATTCTCATTTCAGTTGAAATGCTATAACTAATATGATTTCTCAATTGCGTCCACACTGTGGACGCAATTGAACGCGTTATTGCCTTCTTATTTTACTTTGAACTGGATTCAATTGAGTACAGCTTCCTTTCTCCAATTTGGCTTTGACATTCTCCACGCGCTTCCTGATTGCTTCAACTTTTTTTGATCTTAGTTTCAATCTCTGATTTTTTTTGTGGTGAATAATTCTATTGTCCTTTATGACGCGTAGCACTTCGAAAGAAATCAATATTGAGTAAATGTTACAAGACTTGAGTAAGCAACTTGATGCTCATTAATAAACTGCACTACGTAATGACCCGGTGATAGACCACTGCCATTAAATGTCACTTGCAATTGATCTTTTTGGATTGGAACCTGTTTAAGAATTCTCCCTTGCATATCAACCAGACGTAACTGGCCGGACAAAACCGAGCCGGAAAACCGAACCCTAACCTGGCTGTCACTCACTGTTGTGATCATTTTATTTGATTGCTTAACATTAATTGTTTGCACAGTTGAAAAGCTATAGTTAGCATCGATATCAATGCACTTCAGGCGATAATAATTATTTCCTTCCAATGGCAAGTTGTCTTCGAATGAATAGTGAGTGGTCGTAGTGGGTATATTTTTTGATTTTAAAGTTCCTACAGTAATATAGTCTCTACCGTTTCCACTTCTTTCTATATTAAATCGATCCGTTTGAACTTCATTACTGGTTACCCAAAGAAGTTGCACACTGTTTTTATTTTCCTTTACAGTAAATGAAAGCAGATCAAGTGGCAGCTGAGACGTGCACAAATTGACACAATTATCGGTAACTGTTACCAAAGGCCCCCAATTTGTATTGAATGGGTTGGTGTAAAATGCAGAAGGTGTTTTGCACACTGCCAACTTTTTTGGAATTGACCCATTGCTTACTACAATTGGCGCATAAAAATTACTGGCACCTGCAGCTAAATTCAATTGCCCGTAGTCAGCTATGATATTAAGATTTTGATACGGCGAAAAATCAGTATTGATAATAAGTTTTCCTCCGGGATTGATGACAATTTTGTTATCGGTTCCAAATCCATCGATTGAACCAAGATTGAGGGTATTGCAAATAAAAACAACGTTGCCATTGCCATTCAAAGTTATTGTCGGAATACTATCGGTTGTGGAAATACAAACTGTATCATTGTTCGTGCTTACTGTAAAACTTGAGCTGGGCGATATGCATCCTGAACATGGACGTGCTGCAGGTAACTCAATCTTTCCCCAAGAGATCAGGTAAGCACCCCGATTGTGAGTGCGCTCCATAGTTAAGAAAAAAAATCAAAAATAGAGCGATATAATCTTGTCATGATCATTATAACAGGCTATTACATTGCACTTTAGAAGATACAACCTGTACGATCTAAAAGACAATCACATGCACTCTTTATAACAAACAACGGGTATTGTGATTTGTTTAGGGAATTATATCCTATCAATTATTTGTATAAAGTTACCTGGTTGTTATATCTGCTCATCTACAGCAATTTGATCTACCTTTTTTATCAATAAACAGTTCTAACATCTTCCGTTTCTGTAGTTTATTAACACAAAGCACAATTCTGTAGCACCGATCTTACAACTTCAAAATAATAATTGATATCACACCAGGTCAATATTCAATGTTCCTCCCGATGCTAAGAGTCAGTCATTATCCGAACAAAAGAAAATTTCAATGTGTTACACAAGATTGCGAACAGAGTTAACCCATCCATTAGTAGCATTTGGCCCTATAAATACAGGTTCATTTTTATAGCCTGGTGTAAAGTTATTTTACGCAGCTTCTTCATAAGGTGCCAGGTTAGCAAGGCCACGACTTCTCTGTCGTTGAGTCTGTGAAAACGAAATTTCCTGTATCAATTGAATACGAAAAGAATGCCTCCATTTTCGGGAGGCATCAAGGATTTTCTTATCAGTAAGTGCAATAGATTATGAAAAAAATATGGCGGATAATCCTATCAGTTGTTTTTTCAGTATGGCTGCCGAAACAAATGCAGGCGACCAATATAACAGTTAGCAGTATGATCGACTTGCAAACGGCATTAGCTACCACTGTTGATACCATTTACATTACTCCTGATGCATATACTATTACCAATGCATTTGTCATAAACCGGACAGTTACAATCATTGGATTACCTGGAGGAAGTAGTGAAGTCGTAATCAAAATGTCGGGCACACAGCGACATTTTACCATATCCGGAGCAGTGTCGGTGGCGATGAATGGCCTGGTACTGGTAGGCCCCAATGCTGACTACAGTGGAGGCATTTTTATTCCCAATGGTGGAATCTTTATTGGCGGAGGTTGTAGTGTCGCGGCGGCAGCCAGCACATTTATTGTCTCCAATTGTAAAATCGGTGGCTGCAATGCAAATGGCTCTGGAGGCGCTATTGTGACAGCCAGTGCGAATAATACACTTGAAATAAACAGTTCCAGGTTAGACCAAAACTCAGCTTTGAATCATGGTGGGGGCGTTTATGCATTAGGCTCCTTCACGATGTTCAATGATACAATTTCAAATAATAAGGCCGGGTATAATATCGCAACCGGAACGTACACGGGATCTTTCAATGGTGGTGGCGTATACGCGAACGATGCGCTAATCTTAAAAGGAGGTATTACTATTCAAAATGACACAGCGTCCAATTTTGGGGGAGGCATTTACAAAGGCGCAGGCACTATTAATTCTTCGCAACTCATTTCATTTGATATTTATCAAAACAGGGCCAATGCTTCGGGTGGAGGAATATATAATATTTCTTCATCAACAACATTTACCAATGTGAAGATCAGCAATAATTCCGCCAAGGCCGGAGGAGGCATTTACAATACTGGTTCATTAACATTGACGAATATATTTGTGCGCGCCAACAATTCAGAAACTACCGGCGGCGGCATTCATACGACCGCTTCATTAACATTGATGAATGCTACTGTAACAAATAATATCGCTGGAAGTACCGGAGGCGGCATTCATACAACAGCCGCACTTACTGCAACTGCTACGAGAATAGATTCCAATATAGCTAAATCCTCCAACGGAGGAGGCGTTTTTAATGGTCTCTCAGCCAATACTATAACGATAAACAATTCCGTTGTTAACAGCAACCGCGCATGGAACAATGGCGGTGGGGTTTATGCCGCAGGGCCGCTTGTTTTATCAAATGATACCATTTCTGGCAATAAGGCTTGTTATGATGCTGTCGCCGATACTTTCAGAATTCCCAAATCTACAACTGCGGTTGGATCGGGCGGCGGTATTTTTGCCAATCATAATCTTTCTCTTTCCGGTTCAATCCTTATGGAAAGGGATACCTCCGTAGTCTGTGGAGGCGGTATTTATAAAGGTTCTGCTGGTTCCCTGACGGCAGATCCAAACTTCCCTGCTGATCCGGCGGATTTGCCCGATACCTTGTTTGCAACAGTTTCTCTTGATACACTGGTCATGAATTACTGCGTTACGACAGGGGAAGCAATGGCGAGAAATGGAGATCCGAATTCCTGCCAGGGCGGCGCCATATTTACGGCTGTATCTACAACTATTCAAAAAGCAAGTTTCTTCCAAAACTCTTCCGGTGACAGTGGTGGTGTGGTTTGGGGAGATGGAAACAATACGATTATCACATTGGAAAATATAGTAGCGATCAACAACAAAGCGGGCTACAATCCCTTTACAAAAAGATACTATGCAGATTGTTCCGGTGGCGTCGCATGCACCCCCGGGAGACTTGTTCTGTCAGGAGATCTTTTGTTTCAACGGGACACCGCGGCCAATGTGGGCGGTGCCCTGGTTGCCTACCAGGCCGCCAGTAATGTCACCTCTTCTAATTTGAAATCTTTAACCATTGCCAAATGTGCAACAGTATATGCGACAGATGCGTTCGGCGTATTTATTCCCCTATTCAGAGGTCAGGGCGGAGCCATATGCGCCAACCTGGACATCATTCTTGAAGCGGAAAATCTGATCAATATTATCGATAATACTTCCTATACCTATGGCGGCGCTTTGTACAGTGTAAATAAAGGCATAATGGTAAAGAAAGCAAATATCAGCGGCAATACGGCACGATATCATGGAGGCGCTTTATATGCTCCTAATGGTTCTGTTTTCATAGACAGTTGCTCCATATCACATAACAGAGCGGGGTACGATCCTTTTTTGAAGATCGATTCCGGCGCATACAATGGAGGCGCTGTTTATGCTTCAAAGGAATTGCGATTGAGCGGGACCATTGTCATGGACAGCAATTCGGCGAATAACAATGGCGGCGCTATTGCCAAAATAGCCGGCGGCAGATTCAATATTGCAGATGTAACAGCACTGAGGTTAAGAGGTAACCAGACAAAAGCAGGACCCGGTGGCAAAGGCAATGGAGGCGCTATTTACATAGACGATAGTTTGATATTGAACTCATCTATCAACCTGGAAATTAATAACAACAGGGCGGCGGCCAACGGCGGCGCAATTTACTCCACAAACAAATTTTTAAGCCTGAGTGAAATCACCATTGGCAATAACCATGCAGATAGTGCGGGTGGCGCCGTTTGGAGTGGAGGGCAAATTGAAATGCTGAAAGTAACATTGGACAGTAACAGTGCCGGAACAAACGGTGGTGCTGTTTATAGTGCTGCGGGAAAAATGAATATATCTGCCAGCACGTTTTTCCGCAATAATGCCGGAAATGGTGGAGCAGTGTATAGAAAACCAGTCATCGCAACCGACTCAAGTAAAATATTCAACAGTACCTTCAGCGGAAACAGCGCTACCAACGGTAGCGGCGGCGCCCTTTATGAATCGGGAACCATTCCTGCGAGAATCACTTTTGCAACTTTTAATGACAATACTGCGAGTGATGGCAACGGCAATGCTATCTTTTTCTCCGCTATAACCAATAAACAACTTCGGGGAAATATTATTTATGGCAATGGAAACACCGGAACAGAGATCAATCAAACTGCTTTTCGTGCCGCCAGTTACAATATTGTACGTAATACTGGTTTAACCGGCGGAGTAAACAATCTTAATCTTGCTCCCGGAAACGCAGCCGGTATTTTTGAAAATATTATTTCAGGTGATAAAGCGCTGCTTTCCGATAACGGCGACCTTACCCAAACCATTGCTATAAAAAGAAATGGCTATGCACATAACTATGTGCCATCGGATACCAGTAATGCATGGTCGTCCGCTATTGAATTGTTTAGTATTGACCAAAGAGATAGCGCACGTCCTGCAGGTTGTCGCGCCGATGCCGGAGCTTATGAGTTGCAGGCACCAGATGACCCGGCAAGCTATTCGATTCAAAACGACACCATTTGTGGCAACAGCTTTGTAAATGCCGACACCTTGATTAAAGCTTCCCAATTTATCATTGACACCTTTTACTTCAAAAACAAAGCGTTTACAGATTCCCTTGCAATGCCAGTGCAGGTAAATACAGCCACGCCCATCTATGTAAAATTTATTACCACCTCTAATTGTGAACTGTTTGACACGCTTACTGTAATTCCTCTGCCCCTGGTGGATTCAATCGCTGGCAACGATGTAGTAGTAGTAAACAAGAGCTTACCATTACAAACCACAACACAGGGCGGTGTGTGGTCAAGCAAAGATACCAGTATCGCAAAGGTTGATCAATCAGGTTTGGTTACAGGTATTTCTTTAGGGCAAACAGAAATAGTGTATACGTTAACCGCCGATACCTGCACCTCGCTCGCGACAAAACCAATCACCGTCATCCAGCCTCCTTTGCCACTTACTCTCATCAGTTTTAGCGGCAACCGACAATCGGGCAATGATTATTTAAGTTGGACAAGTACACAAGAAGTCAATTTCAGTCATTTTGAAGTGGAGTTCAGTACAGATGGGCTAAGTTTTACAAAGGCTGGTGAAGTTGTGCCAACTGGTAATAATTCACCGAAACAGTATTCATTTGTTAAAAGTGGTGTAACTGGAATACTATTCTATCGCCTTAAAATGGTAGACATCGACAACAGCTATAAGTATAGTTGGATAATACAAGTCAGCGACGGGACTTCTCAGGGGACTTGCGTAACATTGACAGTTAGCCCCGTTCCGTTTGCAGATAAATTGAATATACGAATCTATAGTTGCAGAAAGCAACAGCTGCAACTGTCACTATTGAATATTACCGTCATCAAGTCATAACCCGCACAATACAATTACAACGAGGCACTAGCATCTATCTGTTGAATGGTTTTGATGACATCCCTGCCGGCATTTACATTATTAAAATTTGGACAGACAATGGCAATATAATTACTCAGAAATTGATAAAGAACTAGGTTACAAATTTGACATCAGTTTGTGAGATTATCAAAATCGCAACTTTAATATCTGTCATTAAAAACCGCATTGAACAAAATGAGCACCGACCTGTAATGACGCCTACTCGGGGGGCTTTGGAAAATTCCGCCACTACGGATTTTACACTTAATGAAACACCCTATTCCTGGGCATGGGTTGACGTACGTACTGAGCCTTGGTAATTTATATTCCACCGATTAAAGACAGGTATTATGCCAGCCAGTGGGATGATCTATATGAGCACAGGCGATCGCGATTGGTTTATCTGAAGCCAGGAAAAAAGGAGCCAAAGTGCCAGCTAAGAAAAAGGCTGTAAAGAAAACTACCTCAAAGAAAAAAGCGTAAAATCAACATCTCCTGCGCAAGACTTTTAAACGTTTGTAGAACTAAAAAGTGAAAAGCTTTCCATGAAGCTTTTACCGGTTAAATGAAAATAAATCGTCGTGTTTATTTGACTTTCCTGCAATCATATTTGTAATAAATTGAGCAGCAAGCAAGCTAAATGTAATCCCGTTCCCGCCAAAGCCTAAAGCAAAATAGGTATTAGGACGTTGTGGAATTTTTCCGATGTATGGGAGCCCATCTTTTGTACCAGCAAAGGAGCCGGCCCACACAAAGTCTGGTTTAAACCGGATATCGGGAAAAAGCTCTCCAAAGCTTTTCTGCAGGGCTTTCGCTTTTGATGGCAGCACTGCATCACGCCTCGTACTGGCGGAAAAATTGCTATCCTTACCCCCTATCAATATACGATTATCCTTAGTTGTTCGCAGGTAGAGATATGGTCGCGCTGTCTCCCAGATCAGGGCGTTTTTATACCAAAAAGTTTTTCTATTCAAAGGTTCACTAATCATAGCATAAGTAGTATGTACATCCTGGATCTGAAAGGGTAAATATTTTTCTGATTCGTAGCCGCAGGCAATGACAAGCTTACGTGCTGTAATTTTATATCCTTCACTGGTGATTAATGATACGCCTCGTTTTTGATGATCAATTGTTTCGACGGTTGTATTATCATACACTTGCGCACCTTTGTTTATACAGCTATTCAGCAGCGCGTGCGTTAGCTCATAGGCATCTACTTCCGCACCAACTGCAGATAGCAAACCTGCATCTTTTGTAAATCCAAACTTCGACGTTATTTCGGACGCGCCAATCAGGCGTACATCTATTCCAGCCCGTTTGCGAAGGTTATATTCGGTTTCAAGAGATTGAATATCTTTTTTGTATGAAGCATATTGCAGGCTGGGTTTATATTGAAAACTTGTTACCTGTTTTAATCCGCTGCAAATTTTCTTCAATTCATGTATTGCGTCTATACAAAGCAGGTAACTGGCGATGGCTTTCTTTTGACCAATCTTCGGTATTAATTCATACAAAGGCGTATCAATTTCATATTGCAACAATGCCGTGCTAGCAGCCGTGCTTCCCATTCCGGCATGTCTTCTTTCAACGACAACTACCTTATACCCGGCATTACATAAATGCCATGCGGATAGAGCGCCGCTTATACCTCCGCCAATGACTACTACCTCCGCATTTGTATTGGATGAAAGAGAAGGATAACTTTTGATTAGGCCGCTGTTTAATAACCAATAGGGATAATTTGTGTGAAGGTTCATCTTAGTTAGTTTCCAGGAAAATGCCAGGTTAGTTGAATACTTGTTTTTTCATATTTACATTTAAAAAAAGTCTTTTGCTATCCTTTTGTAATTATGTAACGCAGATTGGTTTTTAAAAATCAAAACATGAGAACAACCATTTTGTTCGATATGGTGCCTTCTTTGGGAAACTAATAATATCATGCCCTTATTACAACATCGATTAACTCCGTGCACGCTAATTAGTTCGGATATACAACCATTATTTGTGGTCGGGTCAATATTTTACTGCCATTCAGCTATTTATCACTTTAATTGCTATATTTAAGGACAAGATCCTATCTTCTATATTTCGTCCGTAGAATTGGCCTCAAATCCCTTTTAATTTATTGGTACTGTATTATATAACATGCACAAATTCCTGTTCATGAAAATTGAAATTTCAAAAATGCTACAAAAAAAGAAAAAGCAGGTTCTTGACCTTTGGATGAAAAATCAGTTAAAGGATGCAAATCTCCGTGAGGACCTCATGAGTAATGATGAACTAAGGGTTCAATCAGAAGAATTGGTAGATGCTCTGCTGAAAAAACTAACTGACGAAAACCTCGCAGATATTGAATCTGCTGATTTTGAAAATGTATATGAAATCCTTAGTGGCATTTCAATCACCAGGGCAAGACAAGGCTTTTCACCTCGTGAAACAGGAACATTCGTATTTAGCTTGAAAGAGGCTTTATTTGAAACGCTTCAACAGGAACTAAAGGGCGATCCGGTTGCTTTGTACGATGTGACAATGAAAGTCAATAAACTCATTGATAGTTTCGGCATTGTGACTTTTGAAACTTTCATCAAAGGAAGAGAAGAAGTTATTTTAAGACAAACCGATGAGATCACTGAGATTTCAACTCCCGTTATTCGCGTTTGGGATGGCATCCTCGCTTTACCAATTATTGGCACGCTGGATAGCGCAAGAACACAGGTAGTAATGGAAAGCCTGTTACAGGAGATTGTGAACACCAGCAGCAGCATCGCGATTCTTGATATATCAGGTGTCCCGGCAGTGGATTCTCTCGTGGCACAACATTTAATTAAAACAGTTAGTGCTACACGCTTGATGGGTGCAGAATGCATCATCAGTGGTATACGCCCTGAAATAGCACAAACCGTTGTTCATCTTGGCATTGATCTTTCCAATGTAATTACCAAAAGTTCGCTTTCAAGTGCATTGAAGCACGCATTTAGTGTATTACAGCTGGAAGTTCGCAAAAAGCAAAAAGAGAATTATTCGCTTAAAAACATGTAGATCATCAGATGGAGAAAATACCTATTTTAAAAATGGGCCAGTTCCTGCTGGTTACTATTCAGGTTGATCTTTATGACCGCCTGGCCCTTAACCTGGAATCGGACCTTGTGCAAATGGTCAGCACGACGGAAGCGAGGGGTGTGTTGATCGATATATCCGCCGTTTCAATTGTTGACTCTTTCATGGGTCGTATCATAGGGAACATAGCCAGCATGTCCAAAATAATGGATGCAGTTACTGTTGTTGTAGGCATGCAGCCGGCCGTTGCCATCACGTTAATAGAACTCGGATTGCCGCTTTCCGGTGTTCACACGGCACTCAATGTAGAGAAGGGAATGGAACTGTTAAAAAATAAAATACTAGTTAATGGAGAAGTCCCGGATTACGACGACGACGAACAGTATGACGATCTTGACAGTACTCAATAGAGACAATTTCAAGATTGAAAGGGAACAGGACGTTGTTCCTTTTCGCAATCGCGTCAAAGAACACGCCGTAAAAATAGGAATGGGGCTCGTTAATCAGACCAAACTAATCACCGCAGCAAGTGAATTGGTAAGAAATATGTTACGGTATGCAAATGGCGGGGAAATATTGATAGAAGTGGTTAGTAAGATAAGGGAAAACGGCATCAGGCTTACATTCACCGATAAGGGACCAGGCATTGAAAATGTAGAAACAGCGATGAAAGATGGGTTCTCAACTGGTAAAAGCCTGGGGCTTGGTTTGCCGGGAGCTAAACGATTGTCAAGCGAGTTTACGATCAACAGCGTTGTAGGAAAAGGTACAGTTGTCACAATTATTAAATGGAAGAATGGCTAACGAAATACACATCAGTTTTAACGCCTCCGATCGCAGTTATTTTTCGATACTAAAAAAGGAAATTCATCAGATTGCTGTTGGCCTTCATTTTTCGCAAAAAAAAATTGGAGAAATTGATATCATCGTCGCAGAAATAACATCCAATCTTGCGAAGCATGCTGGCGGTGGCGAAATACTCGTTCACGCAATAACGGCGCCTGACGAAGAAGGATTGGAAATTATCAGCCTTGATAATGGACCAGGAATGACGGACCCACTTAAAATGATCAATGATGGGATGTCTACTGCAAATACGTTAGGGCACGGACTCGGCGCCATAAAGCGTTTGTCAGACAATTTTGAAATTTTTTCGCTGAAAGATTGGGGCACAGTGCTATTATCAAGAGTGTTTAAAAAAAGCAGTACGGCACAAAGTAAAAGTAAAAGTAAAACTGAAATACGGTCCATTGTCGTAGCAAAGCCAGGCGAAACAGTGAGTGGAGATGCAACCTTTCATAAAGTCACAAAAGAACATGTCACTCTATTTATTGGTGATGGACTGGGACATGGCATTGAGGCATACAAGGCAGTAATGCACGCCGTTGACACCGTTGCCAAAACCCCATTCATACTATCGCCTTCCGAAATGTTGCGGCAGATCCATACCGAAACAAAAAGAACAAGGGGATTGGTAGGAACAGTCGCCATCTACTCGATAAAACAAAAAACATGGAACATTTGCGGCATTGGAAACATCGCTACAAAAAGTACAAATGGCTTTACCAGCAAAAACTATCTTTCCTACAATGGAATAATCGGGCATAATATTCCCAATACCCTAAAAGAGCAAGTAACTGATGCAGAACATTCCCAAACGATCATTATGTGCTCGGACGGCATTAAAACGAGATGGGACCTGCAAAAATATCCGGGCATATTGAAATGTGATCTTTCAATACTGGCCACTGTGATTTACAAAGATCACGCTAGAAAAACAGACGACATGTCTGTAATTGTGGGACGAGTAAACGGCAAAATATGATTGAGTTAACTAAGGTGATCCTGGAAAATGAAATGGATTTAATACTTGCTCACAAACAATCCATGAGGCTGGCGGAACTAACCGGCTTGTCTCTTGCCTCTCAAACAACTTTTGCTACTGCGGTTTCGGAAGTAAGCAGGAGCTCCATTGGAAACAACATAACTACCACGCTGACCTTATATGTGTCGGGAAAAAAGGAACAGCCTAAATTTATCTACGCGGTTTTAGAAGATGACCGGCAAAATTTTTCTGAGCTCAAAGATGAAGGCTACAAATACGCCAAAAAGCTGGTGTCCAACATCAGTGTGTCTACATCTGATGCCGGCACCAGGATTGAATTAAAGTTTCGTCTCGCTCAAAACATCAGGATAGATGATTTTATCATTGAAAAATGGACCATCCAGTTCAACAATGATCCTGGCATATCTCCCTACGAAGAAATCAAGCGAAAGAATCGCCAGTTGATTGAACTGGCCGACAGGCTCCGCGAAAGCGAAGAGCAATACAGGAGCCTCACTGATTCTTTGCCTATTATGATCTTCAGCCTGAATCGAAAAGGTGCGCTCACCTTTGCCAATAAATGGGTGGAAAGCTATACCGGTTCCACCATTGAGAATATCAACAACAATCAATGGCAATCAATATTACATCCGGAGGACCTGGCAAAAACCTGGGAAAATTGGAAAACAAATGCTGAAAGCCCCGATGCCATTGTAGTTCCGGAACAACGTGTAAAAGATATTCGAACCGGGGAATACAGGTGGCACACAGGAGTGTCGATAGCTATTGTTAATGAAAATGGCTCGGTCATGTCACGCAATAATTTTCTGGTTGACATACATGCACAGAAACTCATTGAACAAACTTTAAAAGATAATTTAGAACTAAAGCAAACAAAGGCGGAGCTTGAAGAATATATTGCATTGCTCAACCAGAGCAATAAGCAATTGGAACAGTTTGCCTACATCACTTCCCATGATCTGCAGGAGCCTTTACGTAAAATAAGTTTTTATAGTGATCTGCTTGGCCACAAGTTTCGACATGCTATTCCGCCGGAAGCCCTCGTGTTTTTTGAAAACCTGATCGGCGCTTCCGATCGTATGCGCCTTCTCGTAAAGGATGTGCTCTCCTACTCTACGATGCAAAAAAATGAATTTGATGATTTAGATCTTAATGTGATTGCTGCAGAAATTATCCAAGACCTCGAAATCGCCATCACGGAAAAAAACGCGTTGATCACCATAAGTGAATTACCTGTGATACAGGGTAATAGCAGGCAAATCAAACAACTTTTTGAAAACCTTTTATCCAATGCCTTAAAATTCACCAGGGCAGATCAATCACCCATAGTCACTATCAATGCTGTTGTAACTGCCGACGTTGCGACGATTATCGTTTTGGATAACGGTATTGGTTTCGAAGAAGTGTATGTGGAGAAAATGTTCGACCTGTTTCAACAACTTCATCCAAAAGGAAGATACAAAGGGACAGGAATAGGCCTTGCGCTTTGCAAAAGGATAGTCGACCTGCATAAAGGATCTATCAAAGCTGAAGGAAAGCTCGGTGAAGGCGCGGTTTTTGAAATTAAGCTTCCTTTGACACAGAACTAGTTAACAGTAAATGTAAATGCGGATTGACTTTGATTGTATGGGGTCCTTAGATAAAAAACAACCAAACCAAATGACTTCTGTATTTTTGCCTGACGGATTAAATACCTCTCCAATGACTACCCCGATACCAACAACTATTTTTATTGCCGACGACGATCCGGAAGATTTGGTTCTGTTGGAAGAAGCCATTTTAAATCACAAACCCTCTGTTGTTATACATACCTTTCGTAACAGTGACGCGCTTTTAAACGCATTACTACATCAATCCCCCGACAAATATCCAAGCTTGATTATTTTGGATTATAATATGCCTCCAACAACTGGTGCCGAAGTCTTATCTGTCATGAAAAATAATCCTCAGCTATACAATGTACCGAAGCTTGTATGGAGTTCTTCCAGCAACGCCGAACATATACGTGCGTGTTTTATCAATGGGGCAGCTGCCTATTTTGCCAAGCCCTGTTCATTGAAGGAATACGAGGAGCTTGCTGCTGAAGTATGTTCACATCTAAAGGTCGCTACCTATTAGTATAACTGACTCGCGTGTAAATAGATTTTCGATCTATAGCCTCAACAAACAATCGGCACGACCAATATTTTCAGAACTGCTTATAGCACTGATCTATCCCCTCTCACTCCAACCAGATATATAAGATTATTTATCTTATCGGTCAACGCGTTTTTTACAACACCACAAATGATATCCTCTTTTTAATCTTAAACAAATAAGAAATCCAGGTCACGAAAGCTATTTCCTAAACAACAGTATTGGCAGACGTCCCTGCCGATGGCATATTTATTACAGGAAGAATGTATCCATTCATCATAAAATGCAAACTTGCTAATACGAAATATTGACTTTGGCTGAGTAAACGACATGAGCGTTTACATCAGCCATTTTTTATACGCTTCTTTACCAGCTCTTTTCTCTTTGCCCATTGAAGCATTAAGGGAGAATCGATAATCATTTTCCCAGCCTTATTGGCAATGCCCATTTTTTTAGCCAGTGCAAGGCTGGCACTTGCTATCTTTTTGTGCTTTTGCATCCAACGCTGCTTCTGCGTTTGCACCTGCTCATCTAACGCTTTAACTGCCCTGTTGATAACCTGCAACTCTTTTGAATATTCTTTTTGTTTTCGAAAAATGACCATCAGTCTTTTATAGGCTTCAATGGTATAAGGATCCTTTTCAAGAACTTTCAGATACAGCTTCTCCGCATTATTCAAATCGCCCTGTCTTTCAATCTCATTTGCCTTCCGCAACAAATTACTATGAGCAATAGAAAGTGACATTTTGTTTCAATTTTACAGGTCTGGAATCAGCCTATAACGGACGTGCCTAATGGCTCGGAGCCTTTTAAAATGAGCAATCCACTACCTTCCGTTTTAAGTTTATGTTCAGGCAGGAACCTTACGCTCCGCTTCCCTTTCCCAAAACCTGTGTGATGCTACTGCGCTTATAAATTCCTTGCTTAACTTTCTGACATCATTCATCATTAATATCCCTTCTGCAGTAGCCTTTTTATCTGAGAGATTTTTACCAAAATTAGTCTTTTCTAAAACTGCTTCGGCGTCGGCATCCGCTGCGATGGCTTTGCAATGCTTATACGCTTCATTTAAAAAGTGAATTGCATCGGCATCGTTTTGTAAAGTGGCTACGCTTCCTTTTCCACCTGGCACGTATACGGCATCATAAAGGACTGATGCTGCCGTGAGCAGACTTTGATCTGCCGGTATTTGCTCTTTTGTTGCACTTGTGATGTTTCCCAAATTCGGAGCAATGATGTGGACCATTGCACCCTCGCTTAATAATGCTTTTTTCATAGTCGCGAGCGTAACATTGTTTACGCCATTTGCAGCAAGCACCGCAATGGTTCTTGTTTTGATAGTATCCTTTACCGTACCCGCCATGCTCAACGCAGCAGACTTATCGAGCGTTGATTTTACTATTTTGGATTCGTATTGCTCCACCGGTGCATCCGCGGGAATACTTTTATTAATGGGCCTTTCCGGCTTGGATACTGCAAGTCCTAGTTTGAACGCCACTTTACCGGCAAGGTCCTTATGTATCAGCGACAATATGCCCAGCATACGTTGCCTGATGGCTACCGTCTGTACCTTGCCAAGTTCAAAAGAAAGCGCATTTACGATATGATTTTTTTCAGGTTGCGATTGACTGTTATAAAACAAAGTGGCCTGGCTAAAATGATCACGGAAGCTTTCACTTCTTTCTCTCACTTTGCTGGCGTCAATTTTTTCCGCATAGGAAGTAAAGCCGCCCTTCATCATTCCGGCCTGGAAGGGGCAACCACCACCGAGTGTATTGGGATGATAACTCGTCCTTCCGCTATTGATCTGTTGGCGCATAAAGCCATCGCGCTGGTTATTATGAACGGG
Organism: Pinibacter aurantiacus; assembly: GCF_019130065.1. Classification (GTDB taxonomy): domain Bacteria; phylum Bacteroidota; class Bacteroidia; order Chitinophagales; family Chitinophagaceae; genus Pinibacter; species Pinibacter aurantiacus. The sequence continues at coordinate 463,792 of NZ_JAHSPG010000001.1, forward strand.
CACAACAGGGCGGTTGATTGGTATTTCATGAAAGTTCGGCCCGCCCAGCCTGATCAGCTGTGTATCGGTATAGGAAAATAAACGTCCCTGTAATAAAGGATCATTCGTAAAGTCAATACCCGGTACAACGTTGCCAATATGAAAAGCCACTTGTTCCGTTTCTGCAAAAAAATTATCAGGGTTCCTGTTAAGCGTTAATTTTCCAATACGTTGCACTGGCACCATTTCTTCCGGAACCAGTTTGGTAGGATCAAGCAGATCAAAGGGATACTTGTGTTCATCTGCTTCGGGTATAATTTGCACACCCAGTTCCCATTCAGGGAAAGCCCCGTTCTCAATTGCTTCCCATAAATCCCGACGATGAAAATCAGGATCTTTACCGGAAATATTTTGAGCCTCGTCCCATGCCACCGAATGTACGCCGAGCAATGGCTTCCAGTGAAACTTTACAAAGTGGGAGTCACCTTTTTTATTGATCAACCGGAAGGTGTGGACACCAAAACCTTCCATCATACGGAGACTGCGCGGAAGGGCCCTGTCGCTCATGACCCACATGATCATGTGTGCGGACTCCGGCATAAGTGAAATAAAATCCCAGAAAGTATCATGTGCCGAAGCCGCCTGCGGAATTTCATTGTGCGGTTCTGGTTTTACCGCGTGTATAAGATCAGGAAACTTGATGGCATCCTGTATAAAAAATACAGGCATATTGTTTCCCACCAAATCAAAATTGCCTTCCTGCGTGTAAAACTTTACAGCGAAACCTCTTACATCTCGTGCAAGATCACTCGATCCCCTGGAGCCTGCCACCGTTGAAAACCGCACAAACACAGGTGTTTCTGCTGATACATCAGTTAGAAAATTTGCTTTGGTATACTTTGCCAGTGATTTATACAATTGAAAAGTTCCATGCGCTCCGGCGCCGCGTGCATGCACTACTCTTTCCGGTATGCGCTCGTGATCAAAATGGGTAATTTTTTCACGAAGAATAAAATCTTCCATTAATGTCGCGCCCCTATTCCCGGCCTTGAGCGAGTTTTGGTCATCATTTACTTTTACACCTTGATTCGTATTGAGTGTTTCGTTTTGACCAGTCTCTATATTCTGAGCCAGTTCCCTTGTCTTGGCATTTTCAATCTTACCTGTATTAGAAGGTTTCTTCCTGATTGGCATAACAATTATTTTATGGATAAATAATAAATGGTAGATGCCTAAATTATTATGCCTGCAGGCCTAATTACGATTACTGCAACAAGAGGGAATGACCTAAGGGTTCGAACCGCCAGCTAACCATTATTACTAATGGGTTCCAACTTGTTTTGTACATGGCGCAGAATTTGAACATTTCAACCAATGTGCGCATAAATTTTCTTTTTTATAAAACCTGATGATTATGCCCTGGTATAATGGAGATTATCCGCCTTCTTACAAAAATCAGCCGGAAGAAATTCGCAATAAAGCCACTGAAATAGCTAACAAACTTTTATTACATGGTTCCGACGAAGGAATTGCTATTGCAACCGGCTTAAAAAAAGCAAGGGAATATTTCAGACAAAAGAAGCAAAGTGATAGATCATAGAAACCCTTGAGGCCAGCCTCTAAGCCAAATTGAAATGATGAAAAAATTACACAGGCTTCGGTACTTCAGCAAAAAACTGTTTGAAATAGTTTCGTTCCTATAACCCGAAAGAGAACCTACACGGCGGCTTTCTTTTTGAAGACCATACTAAAACAATCTATGCAATATCATCTTTTAGCATCTGACTATGATGGAACGATGGCGCATGACGAAGAAGTAAGCGATGAAATTGTGGCGGTATTGCAACGTCTCAAGCAAACCGAACGGGTACTGGTTTGGTGACCGGAAGACGCCTGAATGATCTTAAACGTGTATTCCCTACCTACGAAGTATTTGATCACATTGTCGCAGAAAATGGTGCCCTGATTTATCATGTAAAAACCGGTGAAGAAATTTTACTGGCATCACCTCCTCCTGACAACTTTATTTCCAGTTTGCAACTGAAAAATGTAATTCCTTTGGAAATAGGAAAGATAATCGTTGCAACAAGGGAACCACATCAAAACACAGTGCTTGACAGCATTAAGGAGTGTGGGCTTGAGTGGCAGGTAATCTTTAATAAAGGAGCTGTTTACCATAGCTTCTTTCACCAACCAGTTATAATAAACTGAAATTTAGTGTTCCCTCAAATAACAAGTTGAGCAATTATTATCACATCAATCACTAGCCGAATTTAAATAGCGCACCTCAATATTTTTTCCCTTTCATATGATGCAAATATCACAACCTGTTATTTCATATTTGCAAGGCTGTCCGCTTCTGTAATCGCGTCAGCAAAAGCCTGTGGGGCTTCCTGTGGTAAATTGTGACCAATACCTCCTGTAAGTAATTTGTGAATGTATTTACCTGTAAATTTTTCGGCATACATGTTACTATCCGGATGTGGTGCACCATTAGCATCACCCTCCATGGTAATGGTAGGGATCGTGATAACTGGTGCCTGGGCAAGTTTTTTCTCTAATTCATCGTACATGGACTCACCGTCAGCCAGACCCAGGCGCCATCGATAATTATGAATGACTATATCCACATGATCCGGATTATCAAGGGAAGCTGCGCTGTTGTCGAATGTGCTATCATTGAAGTCCCATTTTGGTGATGCAAGTCGCCAGATCAATTTTGCGAAATCGTGACGATATTTTTCATATCCTGCACGTCCCCGTTCCGTTGCAAAATAATATTGATACCACCATTGTAATTCTGCAGCTGGTGGTATAGGCATTTTGCCGGTCTGTTGGCTGCCAATTAAATAACCGCTTACTGAAACCATCGCCCTTGTCCGTTCAGGCCAAAGGGCCGCAATAATGTTTGCAGTTCGTGCACCCCAGTCAAATCCTGCAATGATCGCTTTTTGAATATGAAGGGCATCCATAAACGCTATAATATCCGAAGCTAGTGCCGATTGCTGCCCATTGCGCATCGTGGAATTCGAGATAAATCGGGTTGTTCCGAACCCGCGTAAATAAGGTACAAGAACGCGGTATTTATTTGCCGCAAGCTTTGGGATGACTTCTGTAAAACTGCGTATGTCATAAGGCCAGCCATGCAACAAAATTATCACCTGGCCATTGGAAGGACCCGCTTCGACATACCCTATATTTAAAACACCAGCGTCTATTTGTTTTACCTGATCAAAAATTCCTTTTGAATTAGAATTATTGAATGCAGATGGATTTTGCGCTGAAATTTTCCCGTTATGCAAACCTGCAAGTATTAATACCATCGTGCTAACTGACGTGAAAGCAGTACTTAAAATACCTCGATAGCCGATTATTTTTTCCATTGCAAAAAGATGCGTTTTTGATTATATAAAAACTTCATTAGTGTAATGCTGAATGTTAGCGATATTCAAATGGGGAATTTATAAGCAACCTGCTAAAACAATTCCTTGGGGCTACCAGGGGCTATACTTTCTTCTGTACGCATTAACGGAAGAAAAGGTTGATCGTGCATGCGTATGGCATCGTCAATAAATTCAACACCATCGTTAATATTATGAAGGCTGATATTCGTTAGAAACTGCTCATCTTTATCAGCGTCATTCTCCCTGTCTATTTTTTCTGGATATAAGAATAGAAAGTTCATAACAGTGTTTTTTCATTACCTCACTTTTAAAAATTGTTTTCACTCGCTTTCGAAATGACTATCATTCTCTGTTACGGCGGTTCTTGTGTCGAATGCCTTAAAACAAGGCATTCGACAGAACCAAAAAATCAGGCAGCAGGTATAGCCATGCGCACTTCTACAATGGCACCGTACTGAATGATCGGGCATCCTTTGGCGATCTTCACTGCTTCCTCATAATCCTTCGCTTTTATCAGGAACAATCCTCCAATGGATATTGTGCCTTCAGCATAAGGGCCTTCGTGTACTTTTTTTGCAGTGCTTATTACTCTTCCATCCAAATCCCATCTCTTGGGCGGAGCTACAAGCCTGTCCTCAGCCGCAATGCCGGCAATCCACTCCTGGTAAGGCTTTAAAGCTTCCTTCATTTGCTCTGGAGATGGTGACGGATGTTTGCTAGTAAGATCTCTGTGAATCGCAATTAAAAACTCGTTCATGGTAATTTGATTGTTTTGTTTGAAATGAATGTTTGTGTAAATAGTGTTTTCCCGAATGTGTTACGTGGTTACAATTTTTCAGCTGCAGCAATAATAAAATTGGTCACCTTAGCTGGTTGAGATACCATTGGAATATGTCCCGATGTAAGCTCGATTGCAGTAGCCTTGATTAATTTCGCTTTGTATCGTTGCAAATCCGGATTGATCATTCCATCTTTTGCCGCTACGATCATCCATGTAGGTTTGATTTTCCAGGCCGGTTGAAATACTTTCTCTGTAGTGGCAGACGCAGCCCAGGTCACCTGTGTGGCATAAATGATTTTCCTTTCCTGTACAGGAACGTCTTGTGCGAAATATTCATTAATTCCTTTCTGTGATAAAGACAAGAAACCTTCAGGACTCAATTTAAACTCAGGACCAACGCCAGTTGGAGCCATTGCTGCATTTACATCGTTTACGTTCTGCCCCTCTTCCGGAACCAATGCAGCTACATAAAGTAATCCCGCTACTTTGGGATTCTTTCCTGCTTCGGAAATAACCATGCCGCCATAAGAATGACCAACGAGTAGAACCGGACCATCCATCTGTTCAATTACACGTTTGGTTGCCGCTACATCATCAACAAGCGATGTTAACGGATTCTGAACAGCAATAACATTGTATCCTTTTTCCTGCAATTGTGCAATTACTTTCGCCCAACTGGTGCCATCAGCAAATGCGCCATGCACCAATACAATATTCTTAACGCCCTTTGGAACGGGTAAGTTATTTGCATGACCAACCTGGGAGAATAAGGTGATTGACGTGAGCCATGCAATTGACATAAGTTGTTGAACTAATTTCATAATTTTTGATTTAAATGATTTGACATTTTTTTTGATTGGTTTTTCCTGGACTTGATTCGATTTTAATGAATGCTCGCCGCCAATCGTATCACAGTGTTGTTGACCGGATGCCGCGGAGACGCCGCGCCGGCTTGGGTTGTCTCGTACACGAACGGGTGGAAAGTGTACGCCCCTTACAACTCCCTCTGTGATCTGACACCCGTCTTCTTCGTTACGACAGGCTTGAAGCAAATGGCCCAAACAATAACTATCTTACTTTTACTGATTTGCCATTCGAACCTTTTATCATAGGTCGTTGAATTAAGTTCAATGATTAGTATTCTCAATTATTCCTTTAAAGCATTTCGAATAGCAGCAGCTGCCTGTAAGAGCGCCATTTTTACAGCAGGAACGTTGGCGATTGGATTCAACAGACCGTAATCGTGAATCAGTCCACCATAACGGGTAAGTGTAACCGGCACTCCGGCATCGTTTAGCTTACGTGCATAGGCTTCGCCTTCGTCTCGCAAAACATCATTTTCAGCCGTTTGAATAAGCGCTGGGGGTAATCCTTTTAATTGGTCAGGCGTTGCCTGCAGTGGAGACGCATACAGCTCCTTTCTTTTCTGAATGTCCGGGAGGTAATTGTCCCAAAACCACATCATCATACTGCGTGTAAGGAACCGTTCTTTCGCAAAAGCGGTATAAGAACCCGTTTCAAAATTGGCATCAGTAACTGGCCAAAGCATTACGTGAAATTTTATTGATGGCCCTTTCCTATCCTTAGCCATGAGTGCTATCGCCGCAGTCATATTGCCGCCAACGCTATTACCAACTACCGCGAGGTTTTTACCATTTACGCCGATTTCATTTCCATGATTCGATACCCACTTCGTAGCAGCATAAATCTGCTCGATAGCAACCGGGTATTTTGCTTCCGGAGAAGGCGTGTAGTCAGGGAAAACTGCCACCGCTCCGCTCTGTACAACTAAATCTCTCACCAACCGTCGATGCGTGGGATAATCGCCCAATACCCAGCCTCCGCCGTGAATAAATATGAAGACTGGTGCACCTGGTTTCGTGCCTGTGGGTTTTACTACATGGATGGATACAGAGATGTCATCCTGGGTAATTTTCAGTTCCGATTCTTCGATTCCAGAGTAGTCAACGCTTACAGACTTTTGTGCATTTGTTAGTACCGCACGCGCATCAACAGGGCTTAATTGTTCTATTGGTTTACCATCACCGGCATTTAAGTTTTTCAGAAATGCTCTTATTTCTTTTAAAATGTTCGGATCGTTTTCTGCTTTTACAGTTTGTAGTGGTTGTGCCATAACGATTGTGTTTGTATAAATGATTAATGAGAAAATGAAGATTTGCTTAAAGATGTTTTTTTTCATTTCAGTTAAATTTTGTTGTTAGATTTAATAAGTGCTATATGCCATTTGAGGTCCGTAGCTTTTGGACCATATCAAAACTCAAATTCTCTGCATAAAGACCATAGCCATCGATCAATGTGCCTTTAATTCCCGACGTGGATGAAATAACATATAAGACAGCGCTGTTTTCCGGATCAGAATTTTCTTCGAACCTATGTACCTCTTCCACAATGAATTCTTCGGGATGCAAACGCAGATCCAGAAAGTCGCAATAAATTCCCGAATGTTCCATTTCAAAATATTGCGTATAGCCCCTTCCGCCAATATCTTGTAGTGCATCTATAAGTGAATTATATGTATTCATGATGTTTAAAAATTTTGATTGTCAGAATTGATAGCTTTTGTTGGCTCTTCATTATTCATGTTTGAATAATCTCCCGCCGAATTTCTCAGATCATTCAATCTAAATTTCAGCACCATTTGCAGACTTATATTATCCGTATAAGCATTGCAGCTATCTATCAAAAAACCTCTTAACCCGTTCGACAAGGAAATAGCGTAAAGGATACGTTCTGCATCGGGGTCTGCCGCCTCTCCGAAGTGATAATATTCGTCAACCATAAAATCTTCCGGCAGTATCCAATTATTCAATTCGAAACAATAAAGGCAGGTAGCTTCTCGTCTTAGCTTCAGTGTGTATTCCTTCTTTTCCAGTTTGTTCAACACATAACCAATACCCCAATCCTTATGCGCTGTATAACCTGTTGCCATTTTTCCTTTTATTTTTTAATTATTTGTAACGTAGGAAATCAACTGATGTGCCAATATTATAGTTGGTTGATTTGTAGAATTTTAATTTTCGCAGGCTGAAATAATTATTGGTATATCAATAATTATTGAAAAAAATCGTGACTATAATTTTGAAAAAGAGTGTTTTATGGTTTAGATAAACAACTGTTGTAAATTTATCCGTGAATAGTAAAAATCAAATTGAGTTTCATTGAAAGCAAAAATTCTTATTGTTGAAGATCAATTTATCGAGGCAAAAAGTCTCAACGTTATCTTAACTAACGCCGGGTATTCTACTTGCACCATCGCACGATCAGTCACCACAGCAGTTTCGATCATTGAAAAAGAAAAACCTGATTTGGTGTTGGTTGATATAATGCTGCAAGGAGAAGGCACTGGCATTGATCTCGGCCATATTCTCAGTGAAAAAAATATGGCGTTTGTTTACTTGTCAGCCAATTCGAACAGGCAGATATTGGAATCCGCAAAATCTACAAAACCGTATGGTTTTATGGTAAAGCCTTTTCGCGCAAAGGATGTATTGATCATGATTGACGTTGCTCTGTATCTGCACAAACATCGAATGCCTGAGAAAATCCAGACCACATCTTCACAAAAATCCGAACCGCGTATACTTCCTGCTGAATTCAGCAATCTGATAGGAAAGAGTCAAAAATTTCTTGATATACTTGAGCTTGCCAAAATGGTGGGTCTTAAAGATACCTCTGTCCTGATATTAGGCGAAAGCGGCACGGGAAAAGAATTGATTGCTCATTCAATTCACAAAATTTCTGCCAGGCGTTATCAGCCATTCATCGTTGTTAATTGCGGAGCTATCCCTGCAAATCTCATCGAATCTGATTTGTTCGGCCACGAAAAAGGCTCTTTTACAGGAGCGATCACTAAAAGAGAAGGCAAGTTTGCGCTGGCTGATGGAGGAACCATTTTTCTGGACGAGATTGGTGAGTTGCCTCTTGAATTACAGGTAAAATTTTTACGTGTCTTGCAGGAAAGAGAAATTGAATCAATCGGAGGAACGCCGAAAAAGATTAATGTACGTGTACTTGCTGCAACCAATAAGGACCTGGAAGAAGAAGTAGCAGCGGGCCGTTTTCGTATTGATCTTTTTTACCGGCTCAATGTTTTTCCTTTACTACTTCCTCCGCTGCGAGAAAGGAAAGCAGATATACCTCTATTAGCAAATTATTTTTTAAAAAAATATAGCCAGGAAGAAGGTAAACAGGTTCCTACATTATCATCGGAAGCTAACGACATGCTCATGCGATATGATTGGCCGGGAAACATTAGGGAACTAGAGAATACCATACAGCGAAATATAGTCCTTACAAATACTTCAGTTATTGAATCGCTTGAAATACCAGTTTCCAGGCTTGCTGTCGGTGCTGCAGCGAACGGCAAGAATGGATTTAAAACGATGATAGAAAATGAAAGGGATCACATTTTATCCGTACTTGAAAGCTGTAATTGGAAAATATCCGGGAAGGGAGGCGCTGCCGAAATTCTCGATATAAATGTCAATACCCTTAATTCCAGAATCAAAAAATTAGGCATTGAAAAAAAATAATGGCTGGAATTGCTGCCCTGAAATTGCTATCACCCGACAACAGTATATCAACGTCGTTTCTTAGCGAGAAGGCTTCGACAAGCTCAGCCTGACAACCCGCTTTTGCTGTCAGGCTGAGCTTGTCGAAGCCTCGTTAAACAGAAACAATGTTATTGAATGTTCTTAAAGAAACGACATTGAATTGTATATTGTTATTAAAAAGGGGAAAAATGAGTCCAAAATATTTAATTACCATCCTTTTTTTTATTGCGGGCAACTTGGCATTGACGGATTCGTTTGGTCAGACAAGCCAATCTCAGTCATCGAATGGTTATTCGGTGCCAAAACAACGCCTTCAATTCAAGTTAACTACCTCCTTTGTATATTTTAGTTTACAGGGCCAGTTGGATCTGGACAGCACGGCCATTATGGTAAGTGAAGTGGAATATTTACCCTACTCCCTTTATTATGATGAAGACTACGCAGACGGTCCCGAGAATCACATCAAACAGTCTTTGGAAAAAGGGAATGATTATCTCTTTAAATCTGGCGCTGATAAAAATGATTTGGATAAAGCCCTTCCATTTTTTCTTTCTGCCAAATTGGAAGCGGATAAAGCAAAGGATGTTTATTATCAACACGCAGCCCTGATTGCACTCGGCAGATATTATTTGCAAAGCAATGAGGCAGACAAAAGCAAAAGTTATTTCACTCAGGCAGTAGAGCTTGCAAGAAATGCCAAAAAAACAACCCTCCTATTCAAAGCATTGGCAAACCGTGGTTCGAATGCAAGTTATAATGATGATCAAAAAGAAACAGATCTGAACGAAGCGCTCAGTTTGTCACGCCAACTCAAAGACACAGTTGGTGAAATTGAAATGCTCACCCGTATATACGAGATATATTTTGTGCGTCGACAATTCGATACGGTTAAACCACAATTGAAGCATGTAACGGAGCTTGAAAATTTAATTGGGTTCAGGCATACACACTATAACCATCGTGTGCTTGGGTACCTGGAAGAGAGAGAAAACAACTGGGCCAATGCATTTACAGAATACAACGCCGCTGTGACCATCATGGAATCCACAGGGGATCTGGCATTTTCCAACTTTTTATATGGCGCAATGGCGCAGATATATTCCAATTTCACCAATCACGATAAGGCTCTTTACTGGTTAGAAAAAAGTATTTCGATGGAATCAGTTAACAGGACCAAACGAACCTGGTATCCTCAATTTACCCATATAGGCCTTGAGATCGCAAAACTTGGTGCAAAATTAGGGACGATACAAAAGGCGCTTGATTTTATTTTAAGAGTTACCAATGAATATCCGCCAATTACGGTAGCTGATAAAATGAACGTTGCTCATGTGCTTGGATATTGTTACCATGCCCTGGGACAAAATAAGCAATGCGAAAAATACTATACAATAATGCTGCCCCTTCTTGATTCACTCAAGAATCGTGTCAGCCAAAAGGGCAATGTATTTGTTGGTTATATGGACATGGCCAGGTATCAATTTTCATTGGGAAATATTCCTGCTACAGAAAAGCATCTGGAGCAGGCAAGACAATTTATAGATAGCAATGATGTATTCAATATGGCGAGGGTCCATTGGTTGCAGTACAAGTTGGATTCCACTCACGGCAACTATTTAAACGCGTTGAACGAATACTGGATGTACACCAAATTTGATGACAGCATTTACAGTCTTGGAAAAGCGAAACAGTTTTCCGAGCTACAGGTACAGTATGAAACAGAAGCCAAGGATAAAGACATTGCACTTTTAAAGCAAAGGGATATAGTGCAGAAGGCAACGTTGCAGCAATCTAATACGATAAGGAAAATCACATTAGCGGGGATCCTGGTCATGTTAATCGTGACCGGGTTAGTATATTACCTGTATCGTGAGAAGCAGAAAACCAACCTGGAAATAAATGAAAAAAACGCCGAGTTGGCGCAGCTGGTTAAGGATAAGGAATGGCTGGTAAAAGAAATTCATCATCGTGTAAAAAACAACTTCCATATTGTTTCAAGCCTGCTGGAAATTCAATCAAGCTATCTTAAGAACAACGAAGCATTATCTGCAATCAAGGAGAGCCAGCACAGAATATATTCCATGTCCATCATTCATCAAAAACTTTATCAGTCGGAAAACATGTCTACCATTCATATGCCCGAATACATATATGAACTGGTAGAGTATCTCCGGGAAAGCTACGCAATCCGCGAAAACGTTGGGTTTTCATTACAGATAGACAATATTGAAATGAACCAGGCTTCGGCGATTACATTGGGCCTGATTCTCAATGAAGCAATTACCAATTCGTTTAAGTATGCATTTGCAAATTCAGCAGACGGAAAAATCTCAATTTCTCTATCTCATATTTCAGACTCGCAAATTCTGTTAAGCATTGCAGATAATGGAAGCGGTCTTCCTAGTGATTTTAATGATAAGATTGGGGCTTCTATGGGAATGGAATTGTTACAAGGTCTCACAGATGATTTAGGCGGAACCCTCAATATTACAAATGACAACGGAACTCGTATTCAGATAATTTATGACTATAAGCCGATAGTGGCTGACGGTGTTTAATTCCCCAAGTGAATTGCACAGAACGAGTATTCCAAACCAATTGGCAAACCCGCTTGATCTGCTTTTCATCAATTCATAAAAACAAATAAGGCAGCACTGCTGCTGCCTTATTAATTGCCTGTCGATAAACTTAATTCTGGATCAAACTATCGACACTCGCAAGAATTGCTTCCTCTTTCGAACGAGGGTTCCAATGTAGAAGTGTTTTTGCTTTATTGTTTGATAGTTCAATATAAAAAGAGTCGTCGGTCTTATTAATATCTGCAATTTTTGAAGCACGTTCAGGACGTTCCTTTCTTATTAGTTGTGCAACGTCATAGAAACTCATTACCCCATCAGCTGCCGCGAGGAAACGTTGACCACTAGCCGCAGCATTTGTCATAGCGAGAATGTGGATACCGGCTACATCTCGCACATCAACTACTCCAAGTGTGAGATCTGGACTAATGGTGGTAGTGCCTTCTATAATTCCTTTAATCACAACATCTACCGAGGCAGAAAGTATATTGCCCAATACTGGTCCAAAAATTCCAACGGGGTTGATTACTACAAACTCCAACCCGTTCCCTTCTGTATTAACAAATTCCCAAGCTGCTTTTTCAGCAACAGTTTTAGATTTGATATAGGCTGGAATAGCTGCACTGGCATCGGTCCAATCTTCTTCAGTAAAAACGTGTCCCTTTTCATGGACACTATAGCCTATAGCAGCAAATGAGGAAGTTAACACCACTCGCTTAACACCGGCATTCCGGGCTGCCTTCAGCACCCGCAATGCACCATCACGAGCGGGAACAATCAACTCATTCTCATCTTTGGGCTCTTTACCGGGAAATGGCGATGCCAAATGCAGCACATAATCCGCCCCGTCAACCGCATCGTCCCAATTTTCATCTTTTAACAAATCAGCTTCAATAAAACTAAGCCTATCAAAGTCATTAATCCCTGCTGATCTTAATGCTGCAATCAACTCTTCTTTTCTGGATAACGAACGAAGTGTGGTTCTTACAACGTATCCTTCTTGCAATAATTTGAAAATAACGTGTACAGCAACGAATCCCGTTCCGCCAGTGACAAGCACTGTATTGTTTCTTAAAGTATTCATTTGATTTATGTTTTTTAATTGGAGAATTTTAGCCGTGAAGGATGCTTTTTTTTATTCTCAACTTTTATTTTTTTAGCACAGCAATAATGTTGACGACGTTTATTTTTTAGTCGTTGGAAACAGGTACAACCATTTAACCAATGCTGTTTTATAGTTGTGTTAAACTGGAAATTGAAATTGTTTTTTTATCAAGCGGCTGCTACAACACGATATCATTCTGAGGCTTTAATGCCGGAGGCAAATCTGCCTCTCCCAACATTTCCCTGATATCAATTTCGGCAACACGGCTCATTTGTGAAATCGGAACATCATTCGCATTTCCTTCAAAAGGATTTTCTGTACTCTCCCCCACCTGGTCAAGTGATGTATAAACCCAGGATATCAAAGCACTGAATGGAATAACAAACCAGATCATGTATCCTTTTAATGCGCCGTTTACAACGTTGTTGAGTTCGTTGAAATCTTTCAGCATGGCGAATGGAAGTAAAATGCAAAACAGCCTCACAAAGAAAGTATTGATGGTTGCATACTGCCTTGGATATGGGAAATTCTTGATTCTTTCACTTTTACCCTGGTGACTGGAAAACTCACGCAACACACCATGCATTTCAAGAAAACGAAATGTTTCAATAGTTCCTTTGTTTGTGAGATTGGTTAGCACTTCACTTTGATTACTTAGCAACTGAGTAGCCATGTTGTGTTTCGATAAAACTGTTTCCAGTTCTTCTTTGGATAAATATTTTGACAACTCTGTCTCAATAGGTGTTTCTTTTTCAGGAACGGTATAATACTGGGCATACTCCCTGTTGTAAGACTTACCGGTTGTTTCCCAGGCTTTATCCGCTCTAAGCTGATACCGTAAAGCAGTGAGCCACGCAAAGTGACGATAAATAACTTCTTTGGACATTGTCCTATCATCTATAAAATCCCTGCACATCATGGCCCATGCACGGCTGGCGCTCATGGCGGCTCCCCATACCTTCCTTGCTTCCCAGGTGCGATTGTAGGTTTGCTGGTTTTTAAACCCTACTACAAATGCTGTCGCGGTACCAAGCAAAGCAACTACTGCCCAGGGAATCGAAATCCATTTAATGTCAAAGACTTCATAAAGTACAGTAGGAACAATGCCCGCGATCAATAGCCATAATATGCTCTTTCTTGTCCACAAAAGAAACTCCGAGAGCTTGTAGGATTTGCCGATGTACATGATGTAAGTTTTAGTTGAGAGTTGAGAGTGGAGAGTTGAGAATGGAAAGTTTAAGCTTTTTCAACTTTCAACTCTCAACTCTCAATTTCTTCTACGCCGCAGGAATCGCCATACGCACTTCGACAATGGCACCATACTTAATGATGGGGCATCCTTTTGCGATCTGCACGGCTTCTTCATAATCCTTTGCCTTTATCAGGAACAATCCTCCAAGGGATATTGTTCCCTCCGCGTAAGGACCTTCGTGTACTTTTTTGGCAGAGCTTATCACTCTTCCATCCAGATCCCATCTTTTGGGCGGAGCCACCAGTCTGTCTTCGGCAGCTATACCTGCAATCCATTCCTGGTAAGGCTTTAAGGCGTCTTTCATTTGTTCTGGAGAAGGTGCTTGATGTTGGCTTGTAAGATCTCTGTGGATCGCGATTAGAAACTCGTTCATGGTGTATGATTTTTTTGTTTGAAAAAATGTTTGTGTAAATAATGTTTTCCCTGACGTGTTACGTGGTTATAAACTTCAAGTTGTTTCCAATTGCTTCTGGAACCAGTCTTCATATTTTATCTTGCCGAGTAGTGCAGTCTCGCCGGGTACAAGAGATTCGTCAGTAAGTTCTGCGCCGAAGTAGCGGGCATGCTCATCCATCACCAGTTGGCGGGAGTCTTCTATTTCTGTCAGGTAGTAGCGAATGAACTCATACATTGGCATGCAAACAGGGCCGGCTATTTCTACCGTATCGTTCGTTGGTGCATTCACGGCAATTTCTGCTAAGGCAGACACAGCTTCATCTGCAGCTATAGGCTGAAAGCCTGCCGGTGAAATATACACTTCGTCGCCTATTGTTGCGGCTTCTGCTATTCTACCTGCAAATTCAAAAAACTGGGTTGATCGCAAAATGGTATATGGAATGCCCGACTCTTTAATCAATTCTTCCTGTGCGATCTTTGCGCGGAGATAGCCGCTGTCCGGCAATCGATCAGCACCCACAACGGATATTGCAACGTGATGTTTTACGCCGGCATAAATAGCTGCTGTTAGAATGTTTACAGTGGAGCGTTTAAAGAACCCAAGTACAGCACGATCTTCAAAGGATGGCGAGTTGGAAACATCTACAACTACGTCTGCGCCTTTTAATGCTTCTCCCAAGCCCTCGCCGGTAATAGTGTCGATGCCATATTGTGGCGATGCCGGTATAACTGTGTGGCCAAGCTGAAGGAGGCTATTTACAAGCTTTGAGCCGATTAACCCACTCCCGCCGATTACTACGATTTTCATGATTTTTATTTTTAATAGTGATCGATTAAACCGTTACAATGTGTTCAGGAATTGATATAGGTTATGTTTACTTTGCTTGCCAAAACAAAACTGAGATTGCAGGAAAATGTTCCGATCGAATCTACCAGCGTTCCCTTTACACCTGAAACAGGGGCAGAAATCGCATATAGAATGGAATTGTTGTCCTGGATAGCATTGCAATCAAATCTGTAAACTTCATCTACATGAAATTCATCCGGGTCCAGTCTCATATCAAGCTCTCCACTGTACAGGCAAACAGATTCTGTTTCTGCTGCGAAATCTATATCGTAACCTCTTTGTTTGAGGTCGGATAAAGCATCTGCGAGGGATAAATAATTTTTCATAACATGCTTTTGATAAGTTTTAAAATTTATTGGTGAGGCAGTGACTCTCAGCGTTTGTTGTTGTCGGCGCGATGCGTCTCAGAAAAGATTTTCACCAGCATCTGCAGCAATGGCATCAACGTTACCTGTTAACGGTTGATCATGCATACGTATGGCATCGTCAAGAAATTCGCTGCCTTCGCTGGTATTATGCTCGTGCTCGTGCAACGGAAGCAGTGGATGTTCATTTGGTTCTACTTCCAGATTTGGAATGTGATGTTTAAAAAAGTTGTTCATGATTGTAGATTAACTGGTGATTATTTTTTTTCAAAAGCCTGCCTGTGCCGATCCGCTGGTGGGATCGAACAAAGGATTTTACAATAAAAATGAAAGGAAAAAATGTTGCTGCGACCTGTTGACTTGCCGTGTTGTTGACTGGTTTTCGTAAGGATCGTACGCCAGCGTAGGGATATCCTTATGCACGAACAGGTGGAAAGTGCATTCCCGTTACAACCGCCTCGGCAAGCTGTCACCCGTCGTCTTCGTTTCAACAGATGGCAGACGCGGAGATTAGGCTTTTTGTAATTGTGTACTCAACCATTTTTCAAAATTAATAGCACCCAGTTCAGCTTCACCTGCAGGAACTAATGCAGTGTGAGAAACTTCACCGCCAAAATATTCAGGTCTGCCATTAGGTACAACTTTGCGTGTATCGCCAATATATTTAAGATAACGCGCAGCTACTTCAAACATATCAAAACGTTCAGGGCCGGCAATTTCAACTTTGCCATTAACAGGCGCTCCCAATGCATGTTTTACTACCAACGCAGCCACATCATCTGAAGCTATCGGTTGAAACTTAACATCAGACAAATGCACTTCGTTTCCTTGTGTTGCCTGGTTAGCAATTCCGCCGACGAATTCAAAAAACTGTGTGCTTCGAACAATGGTGTATGGCACGCCAGATTGCCTGATGATATCTTCCTGTACTTTTTTCGCTCTCATGTAACCGATGTTTTGCATGATATCAACACCAACGATAGAAAGCGCTACGTGATGTTTTACACCTGCAGTAATTTCGGCTCCCAATAAATTTCGACCTGCAGTTTGAAAAAATTCCATAACAGCATTGTCCTCAAACGAAGGAGAGTTGGCAAGGTCAATAACAATATCAGTACCTTTCATTGCATCAGCCAATCCTTCTCCGGTGATGGTGTTGATACCACTAGAAGGAGAACCTGCAATCACCTCATGCCCCTTTTGAGTTAATTGTGCAACTACTTTTGAACCGATGAGGCCTGAACCTCCAATGACTACGATTTTCATAATTTGATTTTTTAATTGTGATTGTGCTTGCCTGATAAGGCCAACGACGTGCCAATTCGATAGACCATTGATTGTCAGCACTCTTCACAAAAATGACCATCAAATTTTTCACTGTATTTAGTGAAATCATGAACAATTTCACTACGGGCAGGGAGGTTTCGTTAATTGAAAATTGAAAGTTGAAAATTGAAAATGGGGTGCCTAAAATTTGGCTACACTCCTGTTTGTAAAATGCCAAAAGGTCGAACACTGTCTATTATGCTCGACCTTTTGGCATTTTCAATTTTCAATTTTCCCCGCCTGACTGACGCAGTCGGGCAGGAACTTTCAATTCCCAAAATAATCTGCCTTATTAATATTGAGCTTCTTCATTTTTGAGTGCAAAGTGTTTCCGGGAATTTGCAATACTTCTGCGGCACTGCCGGGGCCAGAAATCTTGCCGAGACAGCGTTTCAGCGTATCGATGATGTAAGATCGCTCCATTTCTTCAAGAGAACGATTAAGAAGATGAGCTTCATCTTTCTTTCCCGGATCTGTATTTTGAGGGATATATACTTCTTCAAGAGCGCCGTCGGTGGAAAGTAATATGCTGCGTTCAATCAGGTGTTCCAGCTCTCTTACATTGCCAGGCCATGTGTAGCTGCGGAGCTGCTGTATCACTCTTGGCGCAATCTTTTTAATTTTTCGCCCAGTGTTCCTGCTGTATTTCTGAACAAAGAAATGTGTGAGTGCTTCAATGTCTTCACTGCGTTCGCGCAATGGCGGCAAATGTATAGGAAATACGTTTAGACGGAAATACAGATCGGCGCGAAAACGACCCGCTTTCACTTCTTCTTCAAGATTACGATTGGTCGCGGCTACCAGGCGCACATCAATTTTAATAACCTGTTTGCCTCCTATCCGCTCCAGTTCGCGTTCCTGGATCACACGCAATAATTTCGCCTGCGCATCCAATGGAAGTTCTCCAATTTCGTCAAGAAAAAGTGTGCTGTTATTCGCGAGTTCGAATTTACCTATGCGTCTGTCTATCGCGCCCGTAAAAGCACCACGTTCATGCCCAAACAACTCACTTTCTATAAGATTTGATGGCAATGCGGCGCAGTTCACTTTCACCATCAGCTTGTCTTTTCTCGGCGACGAATTGTGAATGGCTCTCGCGATCAGCTCTTTGCCGGTGCCGGTTTCACCGAGTACCAATACAGTTGTATTTGATTCAGCAACGAGTGACATTAATCGATACACTTTTTGCATTTCCTCTCCACTGCCAATGATCTCTGCAAAATTGTAAATGGTTTTGATCTGCTCTTTCAGGTAATCGTTCTCCACTTCCAGTTTTTTCTTGTAGGCAAACAGTTTTTCATTTGCCTGTATATTGGCAATTGCCATGGATATTTGCGAACAAATTCCTTTCACAATTAGCTGGCTCAGTTTATTGGCCAACAACCAGATCGTACCAATGGGTTTGTTGTTCACC
Source organism: Pinibacter aurantiacus (assembly GCF_019130065.1). Lineage (GTDB taxonomy): Bacteria > Bacteroidota > Bacteroidia > Chitinophagales > Chitinophagaceae > Pinibacter > Pinibacter aurantiacus. Next base: position 481,811 of record NZ_JAHSPG010000001.1, read on the forward strand.
CGCAATGGCAGACCGTACATATTTTTCAACCCGGTCGATTTCCACAACTTCGCATAGTCATTGCCGTTCCTTAATTCTTCCTCCACATTGAACATTACACCGTCTTTACTAGCCAATACCTGCGCAGTATAGGCTTCGTCAACAGTTATGCGCATTGAGGACATTTTCTCAAAATCATTTTTTCCATTGTCAAACAAGGAACGATCAAACATAAATGGAGACAAATGAATACCATCATCATCTATCACACGGATCATGGCAAGCTTCGTATGCATTGTTTTATCAAGTACGGTAAAAATGGCATCTTGCAGATCTTGTTTGGTTCTTACCAAAGTAATATCAGTGCTAAAACCCAGGAGGAATGCCTGTTCATTTTGTTTTTTATCTACCTGCTCGTGCGCAATAATATTGGACATGGCAATCGATATTTGCGAACAGATGCCCTGCACCAATTCAAGATTGATATCTTCAATGTCGAGCAATAATATTCCAAGATTTGTTTCTGCATTGCGAAGGCGAATTCCTACAAAGTTGCTAATGCCCAGCTCTTTCCAAAATTGTACATAGCCTGATGCATTACCGCGTTGTAGTTCTTTTTCAGCACTAAAAAATAAAGGTATGGTGCTGGCCAAAATCCGGTTTTGAAGTCCATCGTTAATAGGAAAGCGCGACTGCTCCATTGCTGCCAGCATTTTTCTGTCGAGCTGCTTATTGAAATGATAAACATAAGGACTCAATGTGCTGTTATCTTCATTAATACGACGAATAATAAAACCGCATTCAGGACTTAGCTTCCTCAATGCATTGTGAACCGCACTAGCTAATTCTTCTTTTGTTTTAACGGTAGCAATAGCACTACTAAAGTCCAGCAAAAAAGATTTTTCCTTTTCCTTGTTGAGTATTTCTTCGTTTTTGATAATGTTAGATACGGCGCCGGATATCTGCGGCACAATACCTTTGATCACGCTTCGGAATTCCTCGCTGAAGCCATTAACATCATCAGAATAAATATGAATAAAACCCATTGGCTTTCCTTCTTTCATCAGGCAAGTCATTAAAATTGACTTTACGCCTTTTTCGTAATTCACGCGTAGAAAAGGCGGGCTATCAGGCTTGTCCATTATATCTTCCAATACAAACGAAATGGGGCCATCCGACTTTAACACTGTCTGGATAAATGGTTCGTTCAATGAAAAATGCGATTGTACCATTTCACTATACCTGTCATGTGAACGTATGGGTGATCCATCATTGTCGAGCAGAAAAGGCGTGTAGGAACCTTCCTTGTAGTCAATCAGCGTAACAATGGTATGTGTAATGTGATATAGACCTTTGATTCGTTTCTTAAAAAGTGTGATAAGGTCATTCTTGTCGCGGACCTTGGTGATATCGTCACTCAAAGCCAGTAAAATGTCCTTCTCTTTTTTGTAATGAGCAACTTGCAGCTGAAATGATTCTATAAGCTGATCGTTTTCTTTTCCGTCAGAATTTGAGTGTTGTAATTTCTCCTTTGTTCCGGCATTTTTCATTAATGGTATTTGGCTATTTGTAATAGGATTTTTTAGGCGGTACGGATATTTATCAGGGAAAATTGAATACCGATAAAGATAGCTCAAATTTATGAGAAGAACAGCGACGGAAGTCGGGTGCGATTGCTTCTACAAATAATGTCAGAGATAATAACAACCTCGATGTTTTTATTTGACGACCTCGCCCTAAAGGTACTATGGTATTACTGAATGAAGTGAAATCAACCAATGCAACATTTGGGGACACTAAAATTGCCCCGCAAATCCGGCACCAGCAAGACAAAGGACAATCGCCTTATCAGTAGTTTTTAGATTATTCTGAACATTCTCATTTCCACTTGTTGATGCTCTACGGCATTTTTATTACGCATATTTCATTGATCGATGGACGACCGGTTGCCTTTAATACTTTAAACCGCAACTTTGATGTTGAATAGCTGTGGGGAAACCTGATAACCTTACAATCACTCATGGGTTCGTCGCCAAGATAAATGCTTTGCCATTCTCCGTCTTTTAAAATATCAATACTGTATTGCTGTATGCGGGGTTTACGTATTTGCGAAAAACCATCGGGCAATTCCTCTACGTCCTGGTATTCAAAAATGGTGATCTTGTTGAATGACTCTTTCGCATCTAATTCCATTTCAACAAAACCCAATGTATCTGCAGATTGCCAGCGGCTATCTAACTTGCCGTCATTTACCGCACTTGCTTCCAGACGTTTGCCTTCGGCGGTATCAACGCTGCTTGCAGCGACCGGAGTATTGAATGAAATGAACTTGCCATTTTGTGGCAAAGGCTTGCCCGGCGTAATACCTGTTCTTTTTCCAAGCTCAATGACGGTGTTTGCCATGTGTTCACGAATACGCCCCGTATTATCCGGCGCTACATCTACCACAAGGCAGTTGTCATTGTAAGTGCACCAGTAAAATAATTCCTGCAGTTCATCGAGGTCGCGGGCAGGCAAAGGCTGCGATTTTTCAAACCAGTTCCATCGTTTGCTCAAGCATATTGTATGTTCAAATGGCAAATAGTAAGACTTGCCTTCATGCAAATATTGTTTTTTATCAAACCTTGTAACAATGGCCGGATCCCACAACCGGAACTCTGAAGGAAAGTATTGAAAGAAATATTTGTTGTCCTCCGTCATATTCGAAGGTCTTGTGTAATGCCGCTTGCCTTCTTCATTCACGATAGTATGATTTACACTCATCACACACATCGGTTGCAATTTTTTCACCAATGCATATACCTGGTCTACTCCCCAATCAGATGGCTTTCTGTCCCAACCGCCGTCCAGCCACAGCTCTCCTATTGGCCCGTAGTTGGTAAACAATTCCGTTAACTGTTTAAGCATGTAGTTTACATACACCTGCGGATCTTTATTCGTATAGGATGAATCGTGCCTGTCCCACAATGAATAATATACAGCGAACTGCAGACCATATTTTTTACACGCATCTGACACGGCTCTTACAACATCCGTTTTTACCGGAGAAGAAGCAACGTCGTACGTTGTGTATTTGCTGTCCCACAGGCAAAATCCATCATGATGTTTTGTAACGAGCAGCACATAGCGAAAACCGGCATCTTTTGCAACACGCACCCATTGGTCACAATCAAGTTTTGTGGGATTGTATTTATCAACAGGTGTTGTGCCATCGCTCCATTCACTGTCCGTAAATGTATTTACGCCGAAATGTATAAACATCCCGTAACCGCGTTTTATCATTGCTTGCTGTGCAGCACTTGGCTTTGCCGATGGTTGCTGGATTTGTGCACTAACAAAATTATTCAGCACCAATAACAACAAAGGCAGAAAAAAAAATTTGAGTTTCAATAGTTTCATGAGATTTATACTGAGTCTTTTTACTGATTAAATATTTGTCTGAATGTCGTCGCTACTTGAACTAGCTGTTCGGTTGCTATTCGTATGCGTTTTCAAAAATGATCGTTTCAGATGCGTTTAGTTTTATTTCAACAATCCCGTCTTTACTCTCCGCTTTTTTAGAAATATTGTTTTTTATAAGCCATGTTTTGAATGGAAGTTTTATTCGAAGAAAGCCTCCTTTTTCTGCCTTGACTTTTACGTAAGACGGAACTCCATTCTCTTTCGCAGCACTGATGATAAACGCGCCTTCGGCACGAAGATTCGCAAACGAAACATTCTTCCATGAGTTTGGCACGGCGGGAAATATTTCGATGTAATCATTTTTGCTTTGCAGCAAAAGTTCATGTACACCCTGGGCAAAGGCAAAATTTCCTTCGAGCGTAAAGGGCCTGTAAGTGAAATTCGAATACTGTCCACCCTTCTGATCGCCGTTTAGATGAAAACTATTTGATGAGCAAAAATTGGAAGCAAATATTTGCAATTGTTTTACGGCGCTGTCAGCTTTGTGTGCCCTTGCATACAAACATGCCATCCAGCTAAAGGAATAACCGCACCAGGCTCTTGTGCCCATTTGTTCAAGCCGCTTCAAAGAATTGTCGATGATTACTTTGTCCTTCGCATTATTAATGTCCATTAACGCCAACGGATAAATAGCCATGTACTGCGACATGTGCCGATGCGACTCATTCAGGTTTTGACCGGGAGCCACTGTAAAGCCGGTTTCATTTACTTCGTAAAACGGCAGTTGATCCAATACTTGTAACCAGTGTTTTGATTCTTCTTTCTTTCCGGCACTATTGCTTAATTCCGCAGCCGCACTGAACAAGAACCTTGCAAGCGTCAAATCGAAATTGCTCCAGTCTAAAAACCATGCGCTCCGGTCATTGTCGTTGTATTCGGGACTTGAGCTAAGTGGCAATTTCCTTGTTCCATTTTTTAAGCTCGTAATATTTTCCAAATAAGTGGCCACATCGCGCACATATGGATACGCCTTTTCCGTTAGAAATTTTTCATCCATCGAGTACTTCCATTGCCAGTAAAAATATTGTGCACACCATGCGCCAATTGTTGGAGAGAGTGAATACTGTATCCATCCTCCCATTGGTTCGCCGCTCAGCGTTACAACGCCGGGCACATTCAGTCCTTTTACACCAAAGTATTGTTTTGTATACTGAAAATTTTTCTGCCTGATTTTCCAGAGCCAGTCGATATATGAAGCTCCTTCTGCCAAATGATTGCCTGTGTAACATGGCCAATAGCTAAGTTGCGTATTCAGGTCATTGTGAAAATCTCCTTTCCATGGCGGAAGACTTCCATTGTCTGCCGTCCATACAGCTTGCAAGGTAATAGCCGGAGAGCCGGAACGACTTACGCTCCCTAGTTTATACTGGTCAAGATAATACTGTTTCTCAAGCAAAGAATCAGGTAACGATACGGAAGACTGCAACCAAAACATTTTCCACCAATTGATATGCGACGCCAGGTTTTCAGCCGCGGAAGCTTCTCCGGGCCACTTGTAAAAAGAACTCATCGTATCATTGGTTATGGTCCATGTTCCAATAATTTTATTGCCTGGGAATCTTTTCCATTCAACACGCACTTCAAAATAATGACCGCTGTATGTGGGTTGTCTGTACCATATACTGCTGCCAGTTTTCGTAAGTCTACCCTTAGCATAGCCAAGTTTTTGCAGACTACTGCCTGCATGGCTATTGTCTTTATTATCTTCCACCGCATCTATATTGTAAGCATGAGTAACAAGCTGCGGCATGGCAGTCTCGAAATCGCTTTGGGAAATGTTTTCAAATGCAAAGTACCCACGTGACAACGTAGCATGAATAAAACAATGAAACACTGTGCCATTTTGAAAAACAACGGTATTAATCGCATTCCGAATATCCAACTCATTCGATACAACTTTCCCAAAGGAATTGATATTAAACTCTATCGCCGCTGCAGGTAATTTGGTTGGATATGGAGACATATCGTAAGGGTAATCACCAACACGTTGCACAGTATCGTATTCATTTTTCAAAACCTGCTGCTCAACCCATTTAAAATTGAATTTACCCAGATCAAGCGCTTTCCTCTCATCCCAAAGATCCGCACGATCAAGAGAAAGCCGCAGCTTTCCGTTCTTCTCCCATATTAACGCCCCAAGCATTCCGTTACCTATTGGCATTGCCTCATCCCACTTATGGGCAAGTTGTTTAAACCGCAAATTATGTGACGGATTTACCTGTGCTTTTACAACGATCAACGGTAAAAACAATACAGTTAAAAAACATGTTCTAACAAAATAATTCTTCATGCCCGGCGCTCCATTTTAGATAATAATTTTTTAAAAAAGCAAATAGTTTGTGTGTTCCTGACTTCTTAACAAGAAGCAAGATCAACTCTGTTATCTGGGAATAACCGGCAATGTTTCTGCACTGCCGTCCAGTTCCAGCACAATAATATACTCTATTTTATTGAACCTGTCTACGGGCAGTACAACCTTGAATGTTTCACTTCCTTTTTCAATTGTAACGGATTGCCCATTGATAAGATATGATCGAACGATGGTTCTTCCCGGAATATTTTTCAGTTCAATTAAGGAGGTATCCGTTTTAATAACGTGAAGATATACCCTGTTGTCTTTTCTTGTGGCAGCATAATTGGAATTGGGTTCATACGGACCTCCCAATGTGCTATAAACCGCTTCCCCGTTTATTTTCAGCCAATCTCCGATTTCGCGCAGTCGTGTAATTTGCCTTGCTTCAATCCTTCCGTCAGGCATGGGCCCAACATTCAGAATTAAGTTGCCATTGCCTCCTGCCGTTTGAGACAGAATGCTAAGACACTCTTTCAATGATTTCATTTTATCATTGGGCTTCCATGACCATTGCTGGCAAATGGTAAAGCTGCTTTCCCAAGGCATTGTCATGTTCATTCTGCCCACAATTTGTTCTGGTGTATCGTAGTCTCCCACCATCTTTGAGAGGTCGAATGTTTCATTACCCATTCCTGCCATAACCTTACCTAAACGATTGTTGGTGACTACATCTGGTTTGAGTTTCTTCAGATAAGCGTACATGTCCCGCGCCATTTGCTCGGTCCATACAGAATCCCATTGCCCGTCGAACCACAGCATGTAAGGATCGTATTTTGTGATAAGTTCCTTCAATTGGTTCTTCATGAAAATCACATAACGTTCCATGTTTGCCGTCGTGTCAAATTCATTGGAATAAGGTTTATGAAAAGGATAATCAGGATGGTGCCAATCCAGCACGGAATAATAAATGCAAAATTTCAATCCCTGCTTTTTACAAGCCTGTGCCAATGCACCAACAATATCTTTCTTGTAAGGCGTATGCATGATGTTGTAATCGGTAAATGTTGTTGGCCACAGGCAAAAGCCATCGTGATGCCGCGCAGTGATCGTTAGATATTTCATACCGGCATCTTTTGCCACTTTAGCAATGGCATCTGCATTAAATAAAACAGGATCAAACTCTTTATACAAACTATCATATTCAGCAGTATTAACCTGCTCGCCACGTGACCAACCGATTTCCGTACCGCGTAAACTTACCGGCCCCCAATGGATAAACATGCCAAAACGCTTATCCAGAAATCCTTTGATTACTGCTTTGCTTGTTTTCTCCTGTGCAAAAACTTGTATAGCAATTCCTATCAACAGAAAGGCAACTACTGTTTTCTTCAACATACGATCCGTTTCATTTTTGATTAAAAAATTCTTATTTCGCAAATACATCAAATTTTACGTCTGCTGCATCACCAGTGATATGCAAACGTATATATCGCAGTTTACGGCCGGGCAGATTGATGCCGGTCATAAATGTTGTAAAAGCCATTTCTTTTGATGATTCGTCTACAGTGCCCATCTCCTGCCATGTAACACCATCTATCGAAACATCTATTTGTATCGCTGCATTTTTCTCCGGGAAATACAATCCGGTTATATTTTTTATTACACCAAAATCAACTGTATAGAAATGACTTTCCCATTCTGTTTTTTCTATCGTCTTAACCAATATTTTTCTACCGAAAGCAGGATCACTGAAAATTGATTTAACCGTTGCTGCATTAACGTCCCTGACAGGCTTGGTCATCACCAGTTTGACCAACGTCACGATGCTGTCTGTTCTACCGGGCTTTGAAAGAACAATCTTATCGCCTTCGACTTTCCATTTCAATTTTTCTTTTACATTTAACAAAGTGGCACTAACAACAGGATTGCCGCCTATCCCGGAAAGTTTAACTCCTTCATCGCTCCAATTGAAAACATAGAGATAAACTGTTTTTGCATTGTATACGGCTCCGACTTTTTCGGTTGGCATCCATGGCCCGCCATGTGTGCCATAGTATGCCGATCCATATTGCTTTAGCCACCTTCCAATTTTTAATAAACTATCTTTTTGAGCAGCGTCAAATTCACCGTTCCATTTGGCACCCCAACTCAACAACACATTTCCGTTGCCCGCGGCAGCCATCAACATTTCTCTTAATAAATCCTTTACAGGTTTAACCGGCTCCGGGGAATAGGCCCAGCTTCCGTTCAAGGTCATCGCACTTTCCCACGGCCGTCGCTGATACATGCCAATGCGCTGCTCGGGTGTATCAAAATCTCCGGGTAAACTTGCGCGATTGTTTATAATAATCCCTGGTTGTAACAGACGGATCATGCGTGTCAGCTTTTCACTTTCCCACATATCGGCGGTAAACATGCCACCCCAATAAACAGCGTCGAACCAAAACTCATCTATCTTGCCATACTTTGTACATAGCTCTTCTACAACGTTGAATTGATAGTCAATATACTTTTGGTGAGTAATGCCGTGTTTAATTTCCGTACCCGGCTTTGCTTTATAATAAGGAGGGTCTTTTATTTTGTCAACAGTATTCGAATCAATGGGAGCATAGTCCGGATGATACCAATCACGCTGGGAATAATAAATGCCGAATCTCATACCGCCTTTGTGGCAGGCATCTGCAAGTTCTTTTAAATAATCTCTTTTAAACGGCGTATTGGTGATTTTAAAATCGGAATACTTAGTATCCCACATATGAAAACCATCATGGTGTTTTGCGATGACTATGATGTATTTCATCCCGGCACGTTTGGCTATGTTCACCCATTCATCGGCATTGAATTTTTCAAGCCTGAATTCAGATGGCCAAACATTTTGCCAGGCACTGTCGGTGTATTCACCATGCCCTGCATCAGGCATCTTACGATTGTAAACAATTGGCCAACTCAGATCTTTATTCTCGTGTGCAGATAATCCAAAATGAATGAACATGCCATACCGCGCAATTTCATGCCATCGCATATCTGCGGGAGAAGCGAAGTTGCTGGCGTTCCATTCCTTCTTTGAAAAGACCTGGTACAAATACAGCTCACTCCTGTTTTGCTGTATTCGGGGATCTCCTTCTAAAACAGACCACTGAGCATATGTATTACTTACACACAGTACAGAAATGATTATGCACAGCATAATGCGATTCATCAATCTCATTTTATAATTATTCAAATCAAATACGTCTTTAGTTATACGGCTAATTAATCGAACGCTATTTTTTGTGCAAATTGTTTGCTTACACAAACTTAAAATAATTCGCTTCGGCTTTATAAAAAGCCGCTTCAATAAATTGAAGCGACCTTTATTCGCGCGTGAGAAATATAAACCAACACCTCGTTTAATATCCTTTGCCTGTTTGTGCATCCTTTAATGCGGGATTGCGATCCACCGCGTCTTGCGGATAAGGTAACAACGAATCTTTCAATTGCCAGTCTCTTGGTTGTATTAAGGTGTTGTCAATACTGTATATACCTTGCATTTTATCTATTTGCTCCTGCCCTTTGTACCAGCGGCGCATGTCGTCGTAACGAAAACCTTCGCCTGCCAATTCAATCCTGCGCTCATTTCTTATTACATCCCGCATTGCATCTTTGGAAAGACCGGGCGTTACCGAAGGCATTCCTGAACGATCTCTTATGTCGTTCAATGCTGCATAAACACTGGCATCAGGACCTGCTGCTTCATTTTGGGCCTCAGCATAAGTTAACAACATTTCCGCATACCGCACCAACGGAAAGTTTTGCGGAGAGGTCCAATCCAATACATAATTAGGATCTACCAGTTTTCGCAAGTTGTATCCCAGCGGATTGTAGTCCGGCGACCAGTAACAAATTCCTGTTCCTAAACCACCTGGATCATCTTTGATCAATGCGTTCCAGCTATTGCCGGGAAAAACAACCGAAGCGTATAGGCGTGTATCGCGATTTTTGAATTCGTTGAAATATGCCGCAGTAGGCGCTCCTTCATTGTAATTATTTGCACGTTGCTCATTTGAAGGCGGTGTAAACATTGTTCCGTCTGCCTTCCAGTATGCATCCACCAACGCCTGCGTTGGTAACATTCCTGTCCAGCCACCTACATACGAGGGAGGCAATACTAACTGACATGGAGTGGAAAAACTATACGGACTATTTTGTACAAAACCAGCGTCGAAAATAACTTCTGAATTGAAATCATTCTCAGCCCAGAATTGCTTTTCATAACTGCGCAGTCCTTTGTAGAATTTTGTCTTCGCATTATCATCTGCAAATGTTACAAGGCTAGAATAATCATCGGCCATGTCTGCAGTGGTTAGTGCATTCACACGGAAAAGTTTGAACTGTCCACCGTCTATTATTTTTTTTGACAGCTCTGCTGCTTTTGGCCAGTTACCGCGGTATAAATATGCCCGGGCCTCCAGCGCAATTGCCGCCCATTTTGTCACGCGACCCTTTTCATTGCCAGCACCGGAGCCGGAATAAGAATCAGGAAGATCAGCGCTTGCGGCATCCAATTCGGAAGTGATGAAATCAAAAAGTTTCTCCTGCGATACTGGTGTTATGTCCAGTGTTTTAGGATCGCTGGTATAATCAGTTACCAATGGCATCGGTCCATAGTATTGAGTATTTAGAAAATACCAGAACGCACGCAACACCCTTGCTTCCGCAATGTATCTTTTCTTCAGCGTTTCATCCATTGGCACTTTAGAAATATTGGTAAGCACATTATTACAAAGAGAAACCCGTGTATAGTCATACCCTGTATATATCATACCAGCAGGCGTTATGGCTCCAGCTGATATTAATTGCGCGTCGCTATCCCAACTGTTTACGCCATAACCATTGTCTGCAAAGGCCTCATTGAATAGTGCGTTGTAAACAGGTGAACCGATCGCATAGCTGTTGCTCAAAAAACTGTAGCAGGAGTTTACAGCAAGTCTTGCTTCTGTTTCGGTTGTCCAGTAAGTTTCGGAGGATAACTCACTCTGTGAATATTGATCGAGTTGTTTGGAACATGCGGTAAACGTAAACACCGCGAGGAGAGTTCCGGCGAATATATTGATTGACTTCATTGTTGTTTTTTGTTAGTTAAGAAACTTAGAAGATTACATTCAGACCCGCTGATACTGATTTTAACTGAGGAAAAGTAGCTCTTGATGATGGCACTTCAGGGTCAAAATCTTTCAACCTTTTGTCTGATGAAAAAGTGAACAGGTTATTTGAAGAGAGATACAAACGTAGTTTTTGCAGATGCATTTTACTGATAACATTCTGCGGTAAAGTGTAGCCTACTGATAATACTTTAATCCTGAAATAATCTGCATTGTACATCCAGAAATCATTGCCGTAGTTCTCAGGATAACTCTCTGATAAGCGCGGATAGATGGCATGAGGGTCCGGGTTCTGCGGTGTCCATCGACCAAGATGGTATTCCTTTACAGTACCACCATTGAAGAATGCCCACGATGCTTCATTTTGCAGATATACTTTAACTCCGCCACCAACGCCCTGCCCCATCGCGTTTACATCAAATCCTTTATAACTCAAAGACAGGTTAAAACTGTAGGTAAAGTAGGGCATGTTGTTACCTGTAATTACACGATCACTGCCGTCAACGGTATTGTCTTTATTCTGATCAATGTATTTTATATCTCCTGGTTTTGTGAGGCTGCTCTGGAATGCATGCTTATTGATTTCATTCTGATCTACAAACAAACCATCGGACTTAATCATGTAAAACGATCCTATTGCCTGCCCTTCCTTATAAATGAAAGTTCCTTCTCCATCAGAATATATCTGGTTGTCCTGTCCGTGCAGATCAATTATTTTATTCCATATTCTCGACATGTTGCCGCCAACACTGTAATGGAAATCGCCAATATTATCGCTGTAGTTCAATGTTAACTCAACACCCTTGTTTTGAACCTTGCCGGCATTTTGTGGCTGGCTTTCTCCTGGTACGCCCCACTCGTAAGGAACGGGAAGATTCAGTAAGATATCGCTTGTCATTCTGTTAAATACATCAGCCTGCACGGTTAGTTTATGATTAAAGAAAGTTCCGTCAAGGCCGATGTTCTTTACATCTACTACTTCCCATGTAAGATTGGGATTGGCTAGTCTTGTTTGATATACGCCGGACACAAGTGAATTGTTCAATACTCCAACGGTGCCTGAGGAAAGGCCGTCAAAGTAATCATAATAGCCTACGTTGTTCACATTACCAAGCTTGCCCCATGATGCGCGAAGCTTCAATTCGTCAACGCCTTTTACATTTCTAAAGAATGATTCTTTTGAAATGCGCCATGCTGCGGACACGGAAGGAAACGTTCCCCAGCGGCGCCCGGGTGCAAATTGTGATGATGCATCGCGACGGATGTTTGCTTCAACGAAATATTTTTCGCTGTAGTTGTAGTTCAATCTTCCAAAATAGGAATTGAACGTTCGTTGCTGTGTGCTTCCATTGTTGCCGAGATCATTTGAAGTAGTTCCGATATCTCCGGCATCAATTACGTTAAGATCATTGCTTACAAAATTTTGCCTCCAGGCGCCAAGCGTTCTGTCGATATAGTCTTCATAGGATGTTCCCAATAATATTTTCAGGTTGTGATTTTTGATTGTTTTTTCATAATCACCAGTGAACTGCAATAGCAGGTTACCGCTGCTCTCCCAGCTCTCTGATAATCTGTTGGGCGACGAACTTGCTGTTGATGGAATCGGTTCCTTTGTCTGCCAGTTAATGACAGGGTCCATGTAGTTTGAGAATGAAGAGTTCCTGTAGTTTAACATGTTGTAAGAAACCATGCCGTTCAGGTTCATACCCTTGATGGGGCTTAGATTTGCATTGAGCGATCCGATAAAACGATTTGTTTCATAACTGCTGTGCCCGCCTTCCTGCAATGTTCTGATAGGATTGCCTTTTGCTCTTCCCGCATCTACTGCGCCTGCATTCATAGTGCCCCATGTGCCATCGCTCTGTTTGTTTACCATCGTCGGCACTTCTGCGGCAAGTGTTGTGTAACTGAATTGAGCGCCATCAAAATTATATCCATCACGTATATACGAAAGGTTACTTCCTATGCGAAAATTGTTAGTCACCTGTGAGGAAGTGTTGGAACGAAGTGAATAGCGTGTAAGGTCTTTACCGGGCACGAGTGATCCCTGTTTCATTACGCTACCACTTAAAAAGTATTGGGTTTTGCCACCGCCCTGGGCGCTTATTTCACTTTGCCATATTGGTGCATTCTTCTTGTATGCGAGGTCATACCAATTGGTGTTTGGATAATTATCCGGATCGGAGCCATCACGGAATTTTTGTATCTCCTCATTGGTGTAGTAATAGTTGGCTCCTTTGCCATCATTCTGTGCTGCTTCATTTCTTAGCAGAGCATAGTTTGTTGCATCCAGTGTATGTGGCAGTACTGTTGGGGTTTGCGTGCCATAGTAACCATTGAAACTAAGCTGCATCTTACCTTCCTTTCCTTTTTTTGTGGTAACAAGAATAACACCATAAGCTGCTCTTGATCCATAAATAGAAGAAGCTGCGGCATCTTTCAAAATAGACATACTTTCAATGTCAGATGGGTTGATGCGGTTGAAATCAGATACTGTAACAGGCACACCATCCACCACATAAAAAGGATCGGAGCCTCCAAGATTTCCTCGTCCTTGTATGTTTATGCTCTTGTTGTTCTGGCCAACATCGCCCGGACGGCCCACCACCGTTACACCCGCAACCTGCCCTTGCAAACTTGAAGTAAGATCTGTTACCGGACGATTGATGAGGCTGCCAACCTTTACAGTATTTACAGAGCCGGATACATTCACCTTCTTTTGTGTACCGTATCCTACAACTACTACTTCATTCATTTTTGCTTCGGACTGCTCAAGCGTAAATACAATAATGTTTGTGTTTTTTATCGTTATTGTTTGGGAGTTGTAGCCAACCATAGAAGCTTCAATAACATCTCCTTTTTTTGCTGTTATTGTAAACTGGCCGTTTTCGTTTGTAGTTACAGCAATGCTGGCCTTTCTGTTAGTTATGGTAACTAATGGTAACGGTTCCTTTGCAGCATTGAGTACACTGCCGGATATTTTGTTTTGTGCTTGTGCATGCGCAGCAAAAATGTTGAAAGTAAATATTACGACAAGCAACAAAATCCCGTGTCTTAAAAATTTGTTTTTAAAGAACTCTTTCATAAGTCAGTATGGGTTTGTAAAAAATGATTTGGTTGAAACAAAATTATTTACTGACAAATGAGATTACTACAGAGAAATTGATAGTTGCCTCCTAAATATTAGCAACAAGAGATTTGCGGGCATTTTCCTGCACAAGTATTGGCGCAGGCAATGCATATCTATATAAACGCACGCCATTTGCTACATAACATTGCGGTATGTATTATGTATTATTTTAAAAAAAACAATAGTCTGATAAGACCGGAGAGACCGGCAAGAACGATGTTGATGAAACTATGACTGTATCATGCGTGTATACTCTTTGGGAGTGATGCCTTTCACTTCTTTAAAAACTTTATTAAAATTAGACAGGCTGTTAAAGCCGGAATCATATGCCACGCTGGAAATACGGCCTTCTCCGTTTGTAATCAATTTGCAGGCGTGACCGATCCTTACCTCATTTACAAATTGCACGAACGTTTTCTTTGTACGTGATTTAAAGTAACGGCAAAATGCCTGTTTATTCATGTTTGCGATTGCAGCCACAGTGTCAAGCTCAATATCCGTTGTAAAATTATCGAACACATGCCGCAACACTTTATCAATGCGATCGTAGTTCTTTTCCTGGTAGCTATTCACAAAACCGCTACTGGCAAGTAATTCGTACTCATGACTTCTATTTGCCACAGCATCAACAATTTGCAGCAATGAAATCAGCCGTTGCAAATTATCCTGCGTTAATGTAGCAACCAATTGCTGTTTAAGTAACTCTTTTGTTGCTCCGGTAAATTTAATTCCACGCTTCGCTTCGGCCAGAAAAGCTTCCAGTTTTTTTACCGATCCAAAATGAGACATCAATTCGAGAAGTTTATTCGGATCAAAGAACAGCGCAATGGATGAAGCCTGCCGCGTTTCATTCTTACGAAAGTATTGCTCGTCATTATACCAAACGTGTGGCAAGTCCGAACCAATTAATATTACTTCATCACCGGCAAAAGTTTCGACACTGTCCCCTACGATTCTTTTGCCTTCGCTTTCCCTAACATAAACGAGCTGGCATTCTTTGTGAAAATGAAACTCGGTTGAGAAACTGGGAAGGTGCGTTACCCGCACGGCAAATACGTCTTCCAGATTTTCCGGTATCCGGGCAAAAATGGGTTTCATGGCAACTAATTTACTGTTGATAAAATCAGGAATTTTTATTTCCAATAATTCCGGTTGCTCGTCAATGTGAATTTTCTGATTGTTAAAAGGTTGTGTCTGAAAAATTCATGCTATAAGAATGGGTAAGCAACAAAATTTTGTCGGGCATAAGGCTTCGGCACGTTTATGTGCACCCGATAAAATTAGTAGACGGTGTTTGAAAAAGTCAACGCAAACGTTTGTGTAAAAATTCAGGAGCTTAAGATTCGTGTTGTGTGTATTTGCAACCAGTAAACGATGCAAAGGTGAGTTTGACGTCTTTCGCGAGGTAGGATTTGAATTACTGCAAAAATAAGATACAAATTGAAACCGGCAATTTGAGTTGGAGGTTTTTAACAAAAAAACAATCATTATTATTTATCAAAAATGCGTTCTATTCTTATGTCAAGAGTTGCTCTCGTTAAGGTTTTCCAAAGGACTTTGCAGACTTTTATAACGTCACGCATTTGTTTGAATAAAAACCCGTTTCAGCTTTTTGCCAAAAGCCTTTAAAGAGCTATATTGCTATACACTCTGCGCCCTATATCATATCTCTACTCACCAATTCAATTAAATTATGCGATCATTAAAATTGCTGCTAGCACTTTTTCTTGTTACTTGTTTTAAAACTGTTGCCGGGGCGCAGGACACAACACAAATGGCAAAGATTTATTTTGTCCGTAGTACCGGCTATGAAGGGTCACTGCTCGTTTTTCATTGTTTCGTTGACAGCACGCTCATGTGTGTACTTAATAACGATCAGTATTCGACGCACTTTGTAATGCCCGGTGACCATCAACTAAATGTAACAGCGCATTCAAAAAGTCTGTCAAATCAAAATAAGGCTCTGTCCATTTCCGTTGCTGCGGGTCAATCCTACTACATTAAGATCTTTCCTGTAAAGGGCTATGACAACAAGGTAAAAATAATGTCTGTAGCAGAAACAACCATCCGGCCAGTATTGGCCAAATGCGAATTAAAGACCAATTGCATTCAGTAATACATTCCCGTAATGAAAAGAATTCTGATAATTAGTTGTTTGATGTTATCATTTACTGTTCATGCATTTTGTCAGCGGGCAGCTGTGGAAAGTGCATTTGATAAATATCATATTAACAGGATCGCTATCGACTCTTTGACCCAACACAATGAGCTGCGGTTCAATTTTGACCTTATCACTACAATTGTGACAGAGAGCAGCCAAAAGATATACAAGGCTCACCATGATGCCAGCAAGACTGGAGAAGAAGCCTGGGCCTTGCAGAGCGTCAATAATGGCAATCCCTCTGGTTCTGATCGATCTACTTTCAAAAAACAACATGATCAACACATTCCGGCGTTAAAGCCAGATACAAGCACTTTCAAACTTGTAAAGGATGATGGTAAGGAATTGGTGGTAAGTTTTCAATACGATCAAACGTCAATGATAGATGATAATAAGTTCATGAAAGATTGCCTGGTAAAACTGTTCTTTGACGCCACCACTGGTAAACTGC
This sequence comes from Pinibacter aurantiacus, assembly GCF_019130065.1. Classification (GTDB taxonomy): domain Bacteria; phylum Bacteroidota; class Bacteroidia; order Chitinophagales; family Chitinophagaceae; genus Pinibacter; species Pinibacter aurantiacus. Next base: position 498,428 of record NZ_JAHSPG010000001.1, read on the forward strand.
TACGTTCAGAAGGCAGCATCACCAATTCATTCAAGATCAAAATGTTTAAAGCTAATTACCTTGCCAGCACAGTGATCTATCAATACAATGAGGTCATTGAACGATACCTTCCTCTAAAAGAAGAAGTCTCCATTAATTTAAATATCCTTGGTAGCGCTGTAGATATGATTACCACGAATGAATACAGCAATTATCAGCAACCCTAATGGCAAGAATATGCCATTTATGCTGTGCGATCGGGAAGAATACAGGAGGCTGTCCTATGAGTAGAAAATTCTATTAAGCTCTACGACATGCAATCCAATTGTAAAAACCTTGAAAGCCTTCGCAAGCTTTTCGACAAATTGCAAAACCCGCTATTGTAGCGGGTTTTGCAATTATTTAAACACTCTGTCGTGGTGACTGCATTCGAAATATTTTTACAACAATTATAATATCAATCATTTCAGACTTCAGTGGTTGAAACTAATTAAATATCTCCGCCAGTTTTGTTTCCAAAGCAGCACCTCTTAAATTCTTTGCGATTATTTTGCCCTGTGGGTCAATGAGAAAGTTTTGCGGAATGGCGCGGATCGCATACAACGCAGCGATTTCGCTTTTCCAGTATTTGAGATCAGATACCTGCATCCATGATAAATGGTCGTCGTGAATGGCTTTTAACCACGCGTCTTTCTTTGCTTGCTGGTCAAGAGATACGCCTAGTATTTCAAAGCCCTTAGGTTGAAATTTGCTGTACGCTTTTACCAGCACGGGATTCTCATCGCGGCAAGGATGGCACCATGACGCCCAAAAATCGAGCAATACATATTTGCCTCTAAAAGATGAAAGGCTTACGCTATTGCCAATTGTATCGGGTGCGGTAAAGTCTGGCGCAATTTTACCAATAGCCAGTTTTTCCTGGATCGCCAGCATTGCTTCGTATTTCTTTCCCAACGCGGTAGCTTTTACAGCAGAAGATAAGGAGCTGTATAAACCCTTAATGTCATCAACATTATCGGGTATTGGACCGGCCAATTCCTGCAATGTATAAAGGCTTATAATGGAATTTGGATGTGCGGTGATGAATTCTCTTTCAACCTTTTTCTTCTCTGTTTCAATCTCGTTATTTCTTGCATTCATCTCTGTTTCAAATGCTGTGGTCTTTCTTGTTTCTTCCGATGCGGCTGCATATTCAGTGTAGAGTTTGTTCATTTTCTCCTGAGCCGGTTTTAGCGCTTTCTGCAATTCCTGGTCTTCTTTATTTACAAGTGAGCCTGTTAAAACTGCATTAGATATGGAGTCTGCCGAAGTAAACTGAACAGCATTATCCATGTAGAAACTTTTTCTATCTGCCCTTCTCTCCTGCTTTACATTTTTGCCATCGTGACTTAGTAGCAGCATCGCATGTACCGGATAATCCATTTTACCTTTAAATGAAAACGAGCCATTGGAAAGCAAAGAGGAATCTTCTATCTGCTGATCATTCAGGCTATAGGTCAAATATACTTTTGCAGGCGCATTCAGCGTTCCTATTTTCCCTTTGATCACAAAAGTTTTCGTCTGCGCAAGTGAAATGCCGGACATTAACACCAACGCCGTTGTTATTTTCGATTTCATAAATTGTTTATAGGTTGATTGTTTCGTTTAGTAGTTGAATATTTTCTTCAGCTCGTTGTCAATTCCTTCTGCATCGTCGCCAATAAATTTTGCCAGGATCTTTCCGTTTGGATCAACAATGAACTTTGTCGGCAAACCTGTTACTCCAAAGCGTTCCATGAGGTCATCGGGATTTGAAATGCCTTTCATTTTTTTATCCTGATCGGAGCCGCTTAAGATGTGGTGCCAGATGCCAATGCTGTCCTGTGCTACAGCTTTTCTCCACGTTTGCGGTCTGATGTCATCGTCAGCTACGCCAATAATTTCCAACCCTTTTGATTTGTATTTTTCAAAGATAGTTCTCAAATGCGGATGGCTCTTTCTGCAAGGAACGCACCAGCTCGCCCAGAAATCAATGATCAGGTACTTGCCTTTGAAATCTGCGAACGACAATTGTTTTCCGTTGATATCTGTTGATGTAAAATTATCTACCGCTTTGCCGGGTGACGATGCTTCAATTGCTGTGATCTGCTTGTGAATCATTGTGCCGATGCGTGTTTGCTGCATTGCGGGAGACAAAGATGCAAATACTTTTTTTGTTGTATCAAATGGTTTCAGCTGACCGTAGAAAGCAAACATATAAACGGAAATGTAGGAATCAGGATGTTTGGCAATGAAATCAAATGTCAGGTCTGATGTTTGGGCTGAGTATGACGACATCTGCGATTTAATTGCTTTCCTCGCAACAGAATCTTTCTCATCGGCAAGCTGCTTCTGTAATGTTCTGATCTTTTGATTCACCGGTTCAATACTTGCTTCATACGCTTCATATTCTTTTTGCGTTTTTGACCCCGTCATTTTGGGATGCGCAAGATCAGTAAGATTTACAGCCACACTCATTGTTGCAGGCTCTATAAATATCCGCACATCTTTTTCTCTTTCCTTTTTTGTTTCATCAATTACTTGTCCTTTCGTTCTGAAAACCAGCGACGCACTTCCTGGTTCTTCTACCTTTCCTTTGAAGGAGAATTTATTGTTCTTGATCAACGAACTTTCATGCACATATTTTCCTTCTGCATTGGTGTATGAAATAATGGCGGTATCACTTTTACCATTGCTAATGCTGCCGTTTAATATAAATGGCTTGCTCTTCGACTGCGCGAACGCCGATGCGCTTAGTGTGAGTGTAAAACATAATATTATTGGTTTCATTTTTTCCAGTTGTTAGTTGATAGTTGTTAGCATTGAGTAATTAAAGACATAGAAAGGCTGGTTCACTTTGCACAATAGAATTACTACAGTACAAGTGAGTGACACCCGCCTGAATGACAAAGTCGGGCAGGCAACAGAAGTCTGATAGTAGCACTAAAGCTGACTACCAAAAACTTCAAAATATCCCGATAAGACAGAAGCCTTATCGGGATGTAATACCATTATGGCTTGTAGCCGGGATTTTGATCGCCGATCAAAGGATTGTTTACAAACTCATCGTGCGGAATGGGTAATATGTATTGATCTTTGCTGGTTATGGTTGGTCGCAATTGTGTAACTGTTTCCAACGGAAATCTCAACAGCGCCCAATAAGCGGTGCCATCTTCTCCCACAAAGTTCTTTACATACTCATAGTAAGTTTGCTTTAGTAATTGCTGCGGATCACTTGTGTTGTCGATAACGGAAAAATCTGTGATACCTGCTTTTGACATTATCGTCTTGATCAGTTGTTTTGCCTTTGCAATATCTCCGCCGGAACGGATGATTGCTTCTGCCTGCATCAGGTACACTTCCGATAAACGGATGGCATAAGCTACTTCAGAAAGTTGTGTTGTTGTTTGTGCCGCCTGGATGTACTTAATGAAATACCAACCTTTGTTTGCTTTTCCTTTAGGACCGATCATCCACGCCTGCCTTGGATCGTTGTTCAACAAATTCTTTAAATTATCTGTTGCTACATAATAACCGGATCTGCTGGATGTATAGTTGCCCGATGTGTTGTAATAATAACTTCCCTGGTTTGCCTGCGGTTGTACAGCAAGCATTACCTCATTGCTGGTCAATCCCTTCGTGTAAAAAATATCTTTGGGGTTGCTTTCCAAAGTATATGGACCTTTGGAGATAATATTGTCGCCAAGTGCGGCGCATTGCGTATAATCATCGCCCTGTCCGCGTTGTAGCAATACGCGCATCTTTAAAGCCATTGCCGTCCATTTGTTTACATACACATTCTGGCTCGTTTCTGCGGCGTTGTTAATGGCCTGGTCAACATCCTGTAAAATGAAATCGTAAGAATTTTTTACGTTTTCACGGGCTTGTGCATAGTTGGTTGAGGTCACAAAATCCTTACGAAGCATAATGCCATACTTGCTGTTTACATCATACCACTGGCCGAACCAGCTTAGCAATTTAAAATGTGCGTATGCTCTCAGGAATGCGGCTTCGGCAAGTATTTGTTGTTTTCTTCCATCGGCAAATTTGTCGTCACCCACCTTATTCACTCCGGATAAAACACCATTCGCGGCATTGATCAAAGTGTATTCTCTGCCCCACTCACTATTCATGCTTGTGCTGCCGAGTTTATTAATTTCATCATTTGTGGTGTTGCGGCCGTCTGCCATGAAACCCGCAAGTATGTTGCCATTCAATTCATTTGGCAGCCAGTTTGTGGCGGTATTTGTCGCAAAGGCGAAGCGATAATAAACACCTCGCAATGCAGTCGTGGCCGTTTGTTGGTCAACAATGGTATTGCCCTCCACCAATGCATCTTTCGGCAGTGCATCCAATTGCTTTTTACAACCGATTTGTGTTAGTATAGTAAGAATGCTTAGAAAGCAAACTGAATATTTTTTCATTGTCATTTAAAATTTTGTTGATAATGGTTTAAGTCCGGCGTTAAGCGTTCTGCGTTAAGCGTTCTGCGTTAAGCGTTAAGCTTTAAAACGCTACCCTCAAACCAAAAATATACTGCTTCACACTTGGGTACGCATTTGCATCTGTGTAACCATTGATCAAACTATATGGATCGTTGCTCACTTCAGGATCCTGACCCGGATACTTTGTTACGGTAAACAAGTTTGTTGCAGATACGTACACCATAGCCGATTGCATTTGCAATTTTCTCATCAGCTTATCACTGAACTGATAGTTAAGTGTTACCGACTTCAATTTCAAATATGAGGAACTGTAAATGTTGTTGCTGGACGGGCCGGATGCATTTTGCGAATAGATGAGTCGAGGCACGTCTGTGTTGGTGTGCGTTGGCGTCCAGCGATCAAGTATATGAACACCTTTGTTACTGAGATCAGACACGTATTGATTTTGTACATCTGCCATGTACAAAATATTGCCGCCGTAAGAATAAGTCAGCAATGCCGTTAAACTAATGTTCTTGTAAGAGAATGTATTGGTAAAGCCTCCGTAAAACTTTGGCGTCGCACTTCCTATCAACTGATAGTTATCAGGGAACCCTGCTGCATATCCTGAATCGGGAATAAAATACATTGGATCACCTATGTTCATGTAAGGTGTAAAGAACATATAGTAAGGATATGTTTTTCTATATGCTTCCAATTGTCCTTTATCCTGTATAATGCCTGTAAACTTTGCGCCCACGAATTGTCCCACAGGATAGCCCGTCCGCAATACCGTGTTTGAAAGAATGATGCTGGAAGAACCCGCACTTAATACTGAACCGTGATTTGGATCTACATAATCCTTGTTCAGGTTGGTAACTAAACTTTTGTTAGAAGAAAGATTGAACGCACTTCTCCATGAAAAGTTTTTTGTTTGAATGATCGTTCCCTGCAACGCAATTTCAATACCACGGTTCCTGATATCTGCAAGGTTGGCCGTGAGTGTTGAATAAGAAGAACTGGACGGCAATGGCTGCGTGAACAACAATCCTGATGATTGCTTTTCATAAATACCAACACTTGCGTTCAGTCTTGATTTGAACAAGGAAACATCAATGCCCGCATCTTTTTGCAGTGTGCTTTCCCATTTAATTTTGTCATTCCCCAGTTGTGTAGGGATCACGGCATTCGTTCCGTTAATGGTTCCGGTGGTGTAGAGCGTTCTGTATAAATAGTTGCCAATATTTTGTGTTCCGGTATAACCCGCACTGGCTCTTAGTTTCAGCTCATCCAGCCATTTAACGTTTCTCAGGAATTTTTCCTGCGACATTCTCCATGCCAAACCCGCAGATGGAAAATAACCAACCTGCTCATCCGGCGCAAATTTTGAAGATGCATCTGAACGGCCGGTTAGTGTTACAATATATCTGTCCTTCAGCGTGTAGTTTGCACGCAAATAAAAACTTAACAGTGAGCTTTCGTAAGAAGATGATGTGTTGGGCAATGTTACTGCAGCTGCGCCCAGGTTGTTCAGTATTCTGTCGTCAGGATATGTTTGACCGGAGGCCTGGAAGGAAGATGATTTGTCCGACTGCCATGAAGTACCTGCTACCACATCAATACGGCTGTTCGCGTTGAATTCTTTGTTGTAGTTCAATGTATTTTCAAACAGATAAGAAAGCGCTTCTGTTTGGCCCTGAGACCCTACGCCGCCTTTTGAATCACTCGATCCGCTACTGGTAGAAACCAATGCCGATGACGGCGTGTAGTTCCTTTGCCTGTATAAATTATAATTCATAGAAGCCTGGCTCCTGAATTTAAGGTCGGGCAAAATTTTATACTCCAACGCAAGCGATCCGAGGAAGGCGGCATTTTTTCCAAGGTTGATACCATTCAACAACAACAACGGATTTTGAAAACCACTGTAGTTAGTTGCTCCCAGCGCGTTTCCTGTCAGGTTTGTGTATGTACCATCAGGATTGTACGGAGCCACCGTTGGCGGCGCATACAAGGCTTGAGAATAAGCACCGTTGGTAATGTTGTTGTTGGTAAAGCCGTAGTCAAGATTGAGGTTGAATCTGAACTTTTTGCTGATTTCATTATCAAGGTTGATCTTTCCTGAAAGGCGCGAAAAATCTGTATTCTTTACAACCCCAGCCTGTTTGCTGTATGAAATTGATGTATAATAGCGAGACTTTTTTCCACCGCCTCTTACAGAGATATCGGTATTTTGCGTAAGTCCATTTCTCAATACAAGATCGAGCCAATCAGTGTTTTTGGTGCCTAAGAAATTTGGGTCATTGATAATGCTGCTGGCAGTGGCATCGGGTACTTCGCCTGCGGCCGTTTGCTCGTCAATTAAATTTTGAGCAGCTTCTTTCATGATAATCTTGTACTGATCCGCATTAAGCAATTTGCTTTTTATAGGTACAGAAAAACCTGTGTAATTATTCAATTGAAAAATTGGTTTTTCATCATAGTTTCCTTTTTTGGTAGTGATGATCACCACGCCATTCGCTGCTTTGGAGCCATAGATAGCGGTTGCGGAGGCGTCTTTCAGAATGTCAATGGATTCAATATCGCTGATATTTAATCCCGCCAAACTATTCAACCCTCTTGAAAAACCGCCGCCAATGGAAGAAATGCCATCGTCTGCCACACCTGCACGAGCAACAGGGTCAACTACTTCACCGGGTGTTTTGATATAGCGATCCTGCGGTGTAACCTGTACGCCATCTATGATATACAACGGATCGTTTCCACCCATGATGGAAGTACCGCCTCTTACCCTGATGCTTGCCACGCCACCGGGCGATCCATCTGCCTGTACTACTTGCACGCCCGCAGCTTTGCCAGCCAGCGCCTGATCAACACTGGTGAATGGAATGTCTCTGACTTCTTCTACATTCACTGTGGAAACGGAACCGGTAAGATCTTTTCTTTTCAAACTACCATAGCCAACAACAACCACCTGCTCCATCGGAGAATTGGCGATGGCCAATACAACATGATAATTGGTAGAAGTACCAACCGTAACGTCTTTGCTCTGATAACCGACAGAACTGAACTGAAGCACATCGCCCTTGTCCGCTCCAATCTGAAACGAGCCATCACCCTGGGTTATAGCAGCCCGTTTATTGTCTTTATTGAAAATGGTAACGCCTTGCAAAGCCGCACCTTTTGTGTCGGTGACTTTACCGGTGATGGTTGCAATGACAGCGGGCTTTGCCTCTTTAGGTGCATCCATTGTTTTATCTTCTTCCTTGCGAAGAATCACGTTGGTGCCGATTATTTTATAGGCAAGCGATGTATTTTTAAGACATGCAGCCATAGCGGCATCAATGGTGGCGCTTTTCAGCGACACTGATATTTTCTGGTCGAAAATATCTTTGCTGTCGTAAAAAAAGTGATAGCCCGATTGATCTGTAATCGACTTGAACACTTTTTCCAGCGAACTATTTTTCTCATTTAAATCGATCTTTTGGCTAAGGCCGGTGGCACTTACCTGTAGCAGACCGATCAGCAGTATTAAACTGGTTACCTTCATAACCCTAACAATTTTCTTAAGCAGCCGTGATTTGGGCACGACAATAGTAAGAGAATAAAAATTCATTACATTTGTTTAGTTTGGTTTGATAATTGAATTCGTCCGGAAAGTAATTTCCATTCACTTAGATAACCAATCATACACGCAAAGTGGTCGTAACACTTTGCGTTTTTTTATTTGGCTAAAGGAATGGTTGTTAAACAAGTTGGCGTCTTACATAAGCTATGTTTTAAAGTGATTAATTATGCTGTTTAATGGTTAACGTTTGTTGTTGCTGATCAATTATGAACTCGTAATTCAGGTAGCTGAATATTTCCAGCATTTCCTGTAAACTCGTTTTTCTTGCTATTTCACCGTTGAATTTTCTGTTTTCCAATTTTCCCTCGTACTGCACTTTTACATTATACCATCTGGCAACCTGGCGCATTACTTCGGGAAGGCTCGCATTGTTGAATTTAAACAAACCGTTTCTCCATGCAATTACTTCACCAACGTCTACACCGCTCACCAGTCGTAGCTTTTGGTCATTAGGGTTCAGTTGTGTTTGCTGTCCGGGATCGAGAATAAAACTTTCGTTATTATTTGTTACCCTGGCTTTGCCTTCTACCAATGTTGTTTTTAAAGAAGGTTCGTTGTCGTACGAATTGATGTTGAACGCAGTTCCGATATCTTCCACCATTTGCTTGCCGGCCAAAACCCTGAACGGTGCAGATTCATTGTGGGTTACTTCAAAATAAGCTTCACCGGTAATTTCAACTTTTCTTTGGTTGCCAATAAATTTTGAAGGATATTTTATGGAGGAGCTTGCGTTCAACCAAACGCCAGTGCCGTCTGATAGTGTGATATGATACTGTCCGCCGACGGGCGTCGTTAATACGTTGTAGGCAATTTCTTCTGTAATATCTTTTTTTCCTGAAGCATTATACTCGATACTTCCGTCGGCTATTTTGTTAATGGCAATGTCCCCTTGCGTTGCAACGCTGCCTTTTTGTACATCTTCCAGAATAACTTTTTCACCACTTGCCAATGTTAAGATTGCTTTGTTTCCTCCGGGAACAATCTTTTTTTCGTTGCTAACAATCGTTTGTTTTGCAGGCTCTATGTTTTTCGATGTAAGTAAATAATAACCGGCACCAAACAGGCAAGCCGCGAAAACCGCAGCGGCGGCCCATTTGAAATAGATTAACCTGGAGGTTCTTTGAGGCGTCTCTTTTCGATTTATAAAATCGCTAAACATTTCATTAGCAATCACTTCTTCGCCGTTTGCCTCTGCGATCCATTCAGTAATGTCTGATCCGGGTATGCTCAGTTCATGAAACCAGTTGTCCAGTTCTTCCCTCTCTTCGGTTGAAAGACCGGCGCTGTGATATTTTTCAATAAGCAAGTTGAGGCGTTCTTGTTCCATGCGTTTGTGTATGTTACCATGTTAAGATGCACAACAAAGCCGCTACCGTTACTCCGGAAAAATTATTTTTTTGTTACCCGTAAAACTTGGCGAAATGAATGATTTTGTAGATTTGAAACATCGAAGCGTATTCCCATTATAACGACCAAAACCTCATCAACCTCTGGCAACAGGGCGATGAAGCTGCATTTGAGAGCATTTACAGGCGCTATTTAATGCCTATGCTTTCCATTGCTTATAATAAAACGGGTGACAGGGAAATTGCAAAGGAACTCGTGCAGGAATCGTTTATTGATCTTTATACACACAAGACTTCCATCTCTTCCGATACTTCCATCAAGTCATATTTGTATGTGATTCTGAAAAATAAAATACTAGGCATTTACAGAAAGGAGAAAGTGCGCCAGAAGTATTTTGCAAATATTGCCGGGAAAGAAATCACACACGTTGACACGACTGCTCAACATATAGAAACCCGCGAGCTCGAACAATTACTGAAGAATGAAATCGAAAATCTTCCGGAGAAATGCAGGATGGTTTTCAAACTTAGCCGCGAAGAATTTTTATCTGATAAAGAAATTGCTGAGCGAATGGATATTTCGCTTAACACTGTTGAGCAACATAAACGAAAGGCCCTGCGCATGCTGAGAACTTCACTGGGCAATTATGCAGAGATCGCAATATTGTTGTTTTTGTTGAAGAAGTAAAGAACGCTTTTATTAACAAAAACAGATTTTATACAAATCCGGCTTGCACCGGACATGTATAACTGTATTCCTTAGGTAATGTCGTTTCCTTAGGCAAATCGAATTTTGTAGTGTTAATGTCCTACGGACAAAGGTCTCCTTTCTTTGGAAGTTTCTATTGATATCAATGCCCTACGGGCAAACGTTCCGCATAGCGGAACAATATCAATAGAAAATCAGCGGAAATGAGCCTTATTGCCCGTAGGACATTAATGTGCTAAAGAAAACGACATCGATTTATAACGTAGGCCTATCCCGCATCTTTTGCACTAAAATATTTTTGTTTAACCAGCTCTTTCATCTTTTTTCCTTCTTCAGATGAGCCGTATGGCGTTGTTATCTTCATTGGCACGCCGAGACAATCTCTCACTACACCACCGGGCACTTTAGGATCTTCATACGAAGTAATGGCCGTCATCACTTCGTACGCTTTTTTATAGTCTCCGCTTTTTGCGTAAGCAGCGCTGAGGTATAAAACAGTTTCTTTAGTGGGCACAAGCTCAAATGCTTTCGACGCAATTGTGATCACTTGTTTCGATTCATCGTCGGAGATCTTTGCGTCTTTGAAAAATTCTGAAGAAACGAGGGAATAACAAAATTGCTGAAACAGATACGGATGACTCTCCCCGTATTTGCCACCAAGAGCTATAATCTTTCTCAGGCCTTCGTTGTAATTTTTAGTGTTGAGATCTTTCTCTGCATCAATAATTTCCATGTACATATCTTTCTCTCTAAGAGGGGCTTTCTTTATCACATTGAAATGAGCGTTGAATGCTGCGGTATCTTTTTGCGCAAGCGCTGCATTGCCCGCACGTACAACGATGCGGTACATGTTCGTGCTGTACAAAGGATAGCCAACATACTTTTCATATACGGTGTCATACTTCAGTAATGTTTGAAAAATAAAACCATCTCTTGGTCTTGACATGAACCTGGAAAGGATCATGGCTGTTTCTTTTGATTTCAATTGCTCTTCCGACAATCCTTTTGCATATTGCTCTACGTAGCTGTACACTTTTTCCGGATGCACTTTATTCAGGATACCGAAAACATATTCATTCACCATCTGTGGATTTCTTTCACCGGCGTTCCATCTTGCTTCATATGCTGCTTCTTTTTTCGCAACGTCGGAAGTGAGTGCTTTTTTTGCTCTGTCTAAAAACACAGGGGCGTCCATATAGCCAACTTGTACGTCCAATAAATTTCCTTTATTGTCAAGCCACATATACGTTGGATAGGCTCCTGCTTTGTTCTTTTTAAACACGCCGTGTGCAGTGTCTTTTTCGCCGTCGAGTTTTAAGCAAACAAAATTCGCGTTGAAGTAATCGCCCACTTCTTTTACGGGAAAAACTTTTGCTTCCATCAATTTGCAAGGTCCGCACCAGGAAGCCATTACATCTACAAAAATGTTTTTGCCGGATTTTACTGCCAGCGCTTTCGCGTCTTCAAATGACATCTTTGAAAATTGTATTCCCTGCGCACCTGCTTGTGTCATTCCAATTACAAGTGCCAAAATGTTTATGATTATTATTTTCTTCATCGTTGTTTGTTGTTTTAATTTTTATCAGTGAGGTCAACAATCAGATCGCAAATTCCTTCTTTGCGCCTTGTTTCAGTTGCATTCAATCCACCAACGGTGCCGATGTTGTAAGTAGTGAATCCTGCTTTTTTTCCTGTTGCCTGCGCATTCACAAAGGCAACTTTTAATTCAGCACCATTCAGCTCGAGAAAATTGATATTGTACCCAGAGCCAATATCCATTAGTAATCCGCCGGATTTCGAAACAATATTGTACGCGTATATTTTGGTGTCTGCGGCATAGAATAGATAATTAGCAATAGTTGTAGCTGACGTGTATGCAGTTGCATTTTGCAAATCAGTTGCTGTTGGCGCGTATTTATCTTTTGCGGTAAATGTAAGTGCCTGTGCATTGGCAAGGAAGGTCAAAATATAAGGAGTGCCACTTCCATCTTTACACACAGCAAAGAAATTGTTACCGGCTGTGCAGCCGCCGTACAACATTGTCAGGCCTACATTGTTTGCGTCAAATATCGAAGCTGTAGCATCCGTTATAAACGGATTCAACGCTCCTGCGGTATTATTGTGTGCCAGGAAACGTTTGTTCTTGTCATCATAAAATGTGGCCCTGGTAGATGTTTCATAGAAGCCAAAAGGCGCCAGTGAGAAATCACCAAGCATTTCTGGCTTGTACAAAACTTCACCGGAGTTAACGGAGCGGTTGTACACTTTGCCACCGATGATGAGATAGTCATTCAACCCTGTAGTGGAACGGGCCACATATTTAGTTACATTCAGATCACCATCGTCTTGTAAAGGCAGATAGAATGATTGGCGCACACCCCGCAATTTTATAAAAGTTACAGGATCAGCAAAAATGCCACCACGGCCATCTTTATTTAATACTAATACTTCTGCAGGCATAGAGGATTTTTTAGGGTAGTAAGAGACACTTACAGGATTCTTTCCCAATGCTTCCGAACCATTTGCATTTTCATAAATATTTGTGCTGAGCTTGCCCGTTGCGGTATTATAGAAATCCAATACAGCATTTCCATTGTCATTTCCCAACACCATTATGCCAGTTGTAAATTCATTTGCGACAACAAGCTTGGTGGTTGATTTGTAAAAGATATTTGTTTTTTTGTCGGTCACTTTGTACACAAGCGTGTACGAACCCGGCGCCATTTTAGCTGGCACAGTAAGGTTATGCTCAAATGACAAAGTGTCTGCGGCATACTGCGTTGTCGCATCAAACGCATACCACACATATGAAAGATTGGATGTATCATTCAAAACTGTAGCCAGTAACGGAACGATGTTAAACTTCTCGTCCACTCCTATTGTTGTTGTATCGGGAATATTAGAGATCGTCACATCATTCAATTGTGTAAATGATGTAGAGGAATTGTCTTTTACGCAGGAAGCCAGCAATAACAGGCCTCCCAGCGTTGTTAAAAATAGAGAAGATAGTTTCATAATCTTAAATAGTTAAGTCATCAATGTTTATGGATTTTTAGAATGCGGCCCACGGCAGAATTCTGTTGCCATTCTCGTCGTTCACAATATTGTTGGTGAAGTAGAGGCACACTACCCTGCCGTAGCTCATCCAGTACGATACGTTGTATGGTGCTTTAGTGGCAATCGCTTGCGTTGCTGGAAAATCACCACCCTGGAAATGGATGCATACATTGTGTTTCACACGCGAGTAGGCACCGTAGTAAAGTGACAACCATGAATCCCAATAACTTGGCTTCACTAATTGATTTGTAAATAATATCCTTGCATTCAACTTGAATGGATAGCCCGCATCCAAATCACCAGTCGCTTTAATTGTAAGGCCCAATGAAAAATACTTTGAGTCAAGCGCAGCGTCTTTTTTATATAATATCACTGGAACCTGAACGCTGTACGCGCCTTTAGGAAATACATATTTTTCTTTCAGCTTTTCAAAATGGACCCCTTCTACCGCATCCGTTTTTGAAGGGTTTACGGTAAGTGTAAACTCTTTGTCTTCAGCCAGTTTATCGCCAAGAAGATTAATGGTCAGGAAGACTGTATCAGACTCGGTTAATGATCCGGCTAGAGAGCGTGTGAGGCTATCGTTGGTATCAGTAAAACTTGCAAAATATACTGCAGGTTTCTGCTGATAAGTTTCCATTTTATTTTTAGAGCATCCCGCCGCGATGATCACCACGGACACAAATGCTGGTAATATATGTTTGTATCTCATGAATATTATTGTTTGAAGATTATTCAATATTGCCAAATTCTTTTTCCGCTACCGGGATTGGCAGTATGTAGACTGCTTCCTTGTTTTTAAATGCAGCGAGTGTTGGTAACTTGTCCGCATTCATTCTTTTGTAGTAGTAAAACAACTGACCTTCTGCTATAAACTCCCGGCGATATTCATCGCCTATTTCTTTGTCAAGCGTTTCTCTTGTGTACGACGCGGCATCCAGTGGAGATAAGCCTCTATGCGCTCTCAATACGTTCAGATATGCCATTGCGCTGCTGACAGAAGGTTCAGCTTCAGCAGCTATGAGATACATCTCAGAAATCTTAAGCAACGGAATTACAGTGTTGTAAGTATATTTTGTAACACGTTTAGTCTTAGCAGAATTATCCTGGAACCAGCTGATTCGATAATCAGTGTTTAATCCTGAAGGGTAAATAGTATTAAGCAGGTCGGCGGATATCGAAAGGCTATTGACATTTTGACCATCCGCTACCTGTAGAAAATAAACATCCGCATACTTGGTTTTCAAATCTGGAATGGTTAGTGAAAACACATGTTCCAAAGGGAAAACGTTGTCGCCGGCTGCAGTTTGGCCGCTTGGAGAATAAGCCGGAAACAAACCTGCGTCTATGACTTCTTTTGCGTAGGCAAGTGCGGCGGTTTTATTGTTCCTGTATAGCTCAACCCTTGCAAGTAAAGCTGTTACGGCATAGTAGTTCATCCGATATCTGCGTGTGCCCGCAATTTCATTAACTTCTGTTAGATCAAATGAAGCACGGTTCGGGCCGTATGTATCAGCATCTTTTAGCAGTGCTTGTGCGGCAGTAAGATCACCCGCTATTTTATCCATCACTTGCGCTGTGCTTAATTGAGGAAACGGCACATTCGTGTAAGTATCAACATAAGGAATGGCTTTTCTGTCGGCGCCCATTACAGGTGACGGCGCAAACAAACGCAGCACATCAAAATGCAGATATGCTCTCAGTCCTAATGCCTCGCCTTTTATCAGGTTATAATTTTTGCCTGTAAATACCTGCTTTTTATCATCAATGTAAGAGAGTAAAATGTTGGCGTTTGTGATAGATTTGTAAGCCTGCGTCCATAGTTTGGCGATTCTGATTTGCTCAAAGGCTTCTGTGTAGTTATAATTTGCTGAATTGAGGTATTTATGATTGAGCGCCGTGGGCACATTGTCATACGTTTGCGCCAGCACATCCGTAAATCCAAGTGTGAGCTCCGTTCCGTAAGATGACGCAGTGGTCATGTTGGAATAAATACCTGTGATTGCATCTCTAAAGCCAGCCTGCGTGGTAAAAAGCACGTCAGCTTTCATGGTGGTCTTTGGCTGTACATCCAACCATTTATTGCATGCTGTAAGTGTTGTCACCAACAGCGTTATTGTTATTATTCTGAGAGATTTCATTGCCTTTAAATTTTAAAATGTTACCTGGAATGCCAGTGCGTAATGTTTGGCGAATGGATAATCTATACCGCGTTCAGCTTTTACAGTTGATAAGCGAAACACATCATTCAAGTAGCCCGTGAGGCGTATCCGCTCAATGCCCATACGAGTGAGCACAGGTGTTTGATTGAATGTATACGAAAGATTGATAGATTTCAGCTCCAGCACATTGTCCTTCTCTATAAAACGTGAAGTAGGTTGAGTTGTAGTTCTATTGGTGATGCCTTTAAAAAAAGCAACGTCTCCCGGTGCTTTCCATCTGTCATAGAACACCCTGCTATCAACGTTTTGATTAGGGTTCACATTTTCTACACGATCCACCAGCGTTTGATTGTAGATGTAACCACCAAATCTATACAGCGCATAAACATTCAATTGAAATCCCTTGTAGCCAACATTGGAGCCCAGTGTTCCTTCCAGCGTTGGATCTTTTTTAGCGTAAGGCGTATAATCTGCGGCGCTCCATATGTTTGTTTTGTTGCCGTTTTTATCGAGGTAAACTTCCTGTCCCGTTGCCGGATCAATGCCCAGCGATTTTACTACCCAAATGGTGTTCATTGACATGCCTTCAATAAATCTTACTACTGGTTTATTTACAACAGTTGTATCTACTTTATCGTTGTAAGCACTCAGTGCATTGGATATTTTGCGCAGCTCATTTTTATTGTGTACGGCAGAACCGACCACATTCCAATAGATTTTTTTACTGGGAGAAGACAACACAGTTGCCTTCAATGACACTTCGTAACCGCTGTTTTCTACTTCACCGAGGTTTGCCTTGTAAGTGTCGAAACCCAGCGATGGCGGCATCGTTACGTCTACCAATACATCTTTTGAGTAGTCAGAGTAATAGTTAACATAGCCGCTGAGTTTGCCTTTGAACAATTCAAAGTCCATGCCCACATTTCGTTTCTGCGTGCGCTGCCATTTCAGATCAGGGTTGCCGTAAGCGTCTGCCAATGTACCTATGTAGCCGTCATAAGTAATGTCGGGTATATAGTCATAGGTCATGATAGATTGATACGGATAAAAATTCTGGTTGCCTGTATAGCCGAATGAACCTCTTATTCGCAACACAGAAACATTTCTCAAACCGGAGAAAAGCTTCTCTTTATGCAGGTTCCAGCCCAGGCCCGCGCTCCAGAAATTTCCCCACCTTTTATTACTACCAAACTGGGAAGAGCCATCGTAGCGAATAGAAAGATCTGTAAGGAAACGATTCTGATAACTATAGTTAAGGTTGCCCAATAATCCCATCAGTCTGCTCGTTGCTTCATAGCCAGAAGGTCTTGTGCCATCAAGGTATTGAAGCCCCATCCCTATATGATCCATCAGGTCACTGGGGAATCCGGAAGCTGTTACCGTATACTGATCATTGCTAACCTGTTGTACGTTGTAATTTGCATTCAGCACTATCAGGTGGCCGTTGATCATTCGGTTGTAGTTAAGACCCGCAGTCCCTTCATACATCGTAGTCTGGCTGGTTGTTTTTGTATAGCTTCCTTTTACCGCTGCGTTTACAAAATCTGTGTGGTCAGCCGGCTTGAAGATGTCTGCGATTTGTGTTTTCTTATTGACAGAAAATTTCGAATTGAATTTAAGATGCGCGCCCATGTTCCATTCAAATCCAAAATTGTCAATGAAGTTGTCGTACTTGCTTTCGTTCTTGGTGTTGATGGTGGCGTTATACATCGGGTCCATAATATTAACAGCAGCACTTGTAACGGATTTCAGCACATACAACGTTTTCTTTATGTTGCCATTTTCATCATAAGGATTGTAGTAAGGATTGAGATAGGCATACGTGCTGAAACTACCATAAGGCGAGTTGGTTGTTTTTACATTGTCAAATGATATCTGGTTGAAGAAGCGCAGGTTTTTGGTATTGTAATTTAACCTGACAGCAACACCCAGGCGATCCCTTGCAGATCCTTTCATAACGCCTGTTGTAGGGTTATAAGAGAGGTCAACGCCATACCTGAATGTATTGTCGCCGCCTTCCATGTTGATAGCGTTCTTAAAATCGGTACCCACTTTTTTTACAGGCTTTTTGATCCAGTCAGTATTGTTGCCTTGCTGCACGAGTTTCAATCTTTCGTTGTAATACAAACTATATTGCTCACCTGTGGTTACATAGCTGTTTGGTGTGTAAATGCCTGCGAGTCTTTCATACTCCAGTTTATCTTTTGCATTCAGCAAATGATAGTCTGAGAGATCCGCCACTTCCATATCCAGGTTGCCGGTGTATGTAGTGCGTAACTTACCTTTAGCAGGAGCATTGGTGGTAATCACCACTACTCCATTTGCGCCGCGTGAACCATAAATAGCAAGCGCTGCCGCATCTTTTAATATAGTGAGGGTGTTGATGCGCAATGGATCCAGGTCATATACTTTTTCAAGGCTCACTTCAAAACCATCCAGTATGAATGTTGGCACGTTCGGGCTGCCTTTGTATTTTTCGTCGAGAGATGAGTTGATGTTGGATGCACCGCGTATTTGGAAATCGGGCATTGTGTTTGGGTCGGAGCCGATCAGGTTATTTTCTTTCAACTTAAAAGAAGGGTCCAGTGTGGACAATGCAGACAATACATTCTGGTTGGTAATGGTGCGAAGCTCTTCTCCGCTGAACGTTGAAGCCGCTCCGGTGAATGTGTTTTTCGACCTGTCGAAATAACCGGAAACAATGACTTTTTCAATCTCATTGTTTTTTACCGCCAGCACTACTTTTAAATTAGCAGTATTGCTTGCTGCCACTTCTTTATCATTCATTCCCACAAACGAGAAAACAAGTTTTGCACCTTCCAGCACCACAATGGAAAATTTTCCGTCTTTGTCAGTGCTTACGCCATTGCGCCTGCCTTTTTCTATTACACTCACTCCATGCAATGGTTTACCGCTTTCGTCGGTAACAACGCCTTGTACAGTGACAGTTGGCGGCGGAAGCGGCATTTCCGGCTGCACGATTTCTTTTGCGGAAACAGATGCTACAGGAACAGCTTTAATGCCGATTATTTTGTTCCTGATCTCGTAGGTCAGTGACTGTTTGTTCAAAGCTATGTCCAACGCATCTTTTAGCGGCACATTGGTAACATGCATGGTTACGGGATCGGTTTTGTCCACCAATGCTTTGTCGAATATGAATTCGTAGCCGGTTTGTTTTTTGATGGATTCAAAAATGTAACGGAGCGAAAGTTTTTCTCCTGATATGCTTACGTTTTGCGAATAGGAACTTGCAGATACATGCAAGGCTCCGATAAGCAACAATAAAGCCGTTAACCTCATAATCAGTAACAATTTTCTCCACCGTTGTAAATGGAAGCGTTTTCCATGTTTCGGGGTGAAGGATTGAAGCAAAGCAAGCCCGTATATGGGAGCTTTGCAAATAGCAGTTAGTTCCATAAATTTGTTAGAATTTGGGTTTTGATGTTGATCATCCAATTAAGCAAGGCTGGTTTTACAGGGTAAACCCAATGACAACCGGAAGTGAGGGTCGAAATTCGCTTTCGGTTTTTTTATTTAGTTTCCCTGATGCGCTGTCTGATTTTACATGTTGAGTGTTTTAAGTTTTTTAAAGTATGTTGATCATGGTTTTTTTGTTGCCGGTCCGGACATTACAGTAATGGTCTTTCCGTTTGTTTTAAAATGCACAGTGCCCGGAATCTCAAGCCCTTCCAGCAATTGCTGCACATTGTCTTTTCGCGATACAACTCCGTAAAATTCATTTGCCGGCATCTTGCCTTCATATACAATTTCTACGTCGTACCATCTTGCTACTTGTCGCATGATAGTGGTAATGCTGGCACCATCAAACCTGAACTCTCCTTTTTTCCACGCCAGCACGCTCTCCATATCGGGATGCAATGCTTTGCTGATGCGGCCCAAACCCGCAACCACAGCCTGTTGGCCGGGAGCCAGCGGCGTTACCGAACTTCCGCTTAGGGTATTTACCGCACCGTCTACCAGCGTTGTACGAGTTTCTGCTTCATCATCGTATGCCATTATATTGAAGGAGGTTCCTAGCACCTGCACATTCATTTTATCGGTTTTTACTTCAAAAGGTTGCTTGCTGTTTTTCGCCACTTCAAAATATGCTTCACCAGTAAGATGCACTGTTCGCGTGTTTTGGGTGAAGGCAGCAGGATATTTTAGAGAAGATGCCGCGTTGAGCCAAACCTTCGTGCCATCTGCCAGTGTTATCTGGAACTGGCCGCCGCGCGGCGTTGTGAGCGTATTGAACCCGCCATCACTTTGCGAAGAGCCTTTATAGGCAAGGCTTCCACTATCGAGCTTTATAATCTTTACGTTACCCTGCGTCGCAATGTCTCCCTGCCCTGCCTGGTCCAGCACTATGCTCGAGCCATCCGCCAGTGTTAGTGTCGCCTTGTTGCTGCCCGGAACTGGCGCTGCTACTACATTTGACGTTGTGTTGTTTTGTGTGTGTTGCTTCCATTGCAGGAAGCCAAGCACGCCTCCGGTTGCAACCAGTGTGAACACGGCGGCAGCCATCCACCAGCGGCGATTGAATCGTACAAGCTTGCCTCCCGTACTTTCTGCCTCTTCTTCCAGGGAGCGCTGCGAAAGTTTCTGCATGAATTTTTGCGTGTGGTCCGTGGTTTCCGGTAAAGGCAAGGGCGCTACTGCCGACATAGCCGTAAGCCTGTCGAACTCACTTTTTTCTGCAGTATTGTACCACCGGAAAAAAATAAGCGCTTCTTCTTCAGTAAGCGTGTCAGTGTGAAATTTTTCTATAAGAGCAATGATCTCGTTGTCTGTCATAAAATAACGGGTTATGTTATAGACGAACGAGTTACAGAAGTGACTACCTTATTTTTCTATTTTTTTAAAAAAATTCCCAGAAGGATGATGGCTGATAGCAATTCATCGTTTTGCTGCAATGATTCTTTTACCTGATTTGCAGCCTGGTAAAAATGCTTTTTTACCCCAGCCACACTAAGGTTAACAAGCTCTGCAATTTCCTTAAAGGTTTTATCGCTTTGTGTACGCAGGAGAAAAATCTCTTTTTTTTGATCACTTAGTTGATCAATGGCACGTGCGGCTGTATTGAAATATTGTTTGTATTGAAGTTGCAGTTCAGGATGCTCCTGCAGTACCTGGTTTTCTGCGATGATAATATCCATTACTTTTTGCCTGACCTTATTTCTGCGAAGGACATCAAACAGTATATTTTTGGCAACGCGGTAAACATAGTCTTCAAATGACCGCACAAGGAAAAGTTGTTCTCTTTTATCCCAAACCCGCAGAAAGGCTTCCTGTACTATTTCTTCAGCTTCTGCCTGGTCTTTGCAGATAAACGAAATAGAATAATAAAGCTTTGGAAAATAATGTGAGTACAGTTGACCATAAGCATGTTGATTTCCCTCCGAGGCCTGGTTTATAAGTGCAGCTTCATCAGGGAATGCGGAATTTTGATCAATATGCTTGTTTTCGTTGGTCAGATTGACAGTTTTGGTTAGTCGCAAGCTACATTAAAATGAGGAATTGATGAAAACAAGCGGTGCCCGGGCTTTCGAGTGCCTTTTTGCTTTACAATGGAACAGAGATGTTTTGCAGGAAGAAAGCCTCGTTTACTCTTGTTAAGTAAACGAGGCTTATGATCTACCAGAACCTATAATTATTCTGCAGAAAGTTCTGTAGCAACACCCGCGATAAATGCGGCAACTTTTTCTGGTTAAGTCTGCACAGAAACCAGCATGGAATTTTGCTTCATCGTAATAAACAATGCCTTTTTCATCAGGAGGCAGCACACCGTTTTCGGCAGCGGGTGGCGCACTCTGGAACCATGTCAAGGCAGATTCACCATTATCTGGCTGGAATGCGGCGATATAAACCAGTCCCGCAACATTAGGATGGTTGCCCGCCTCGGCAATAACAGCTCCGCCCCAGGAGTGACCCGCAAGAACAGCCGGGCCATCTACATTGTCCAGGGCAACTTTTGTTGCTTTCGCATCATCTGCAAGAGAAGTCAACGGATTTTGCACAACCGTTACGCGATAACCCTGTTTGGTTAAAGCTTCAAAAACGCCTCTATAACCGGAGCCATCTGCAAAGGCACCATGCACTAAAACGATATTTTTTACTGCCTGTGATTTTGTTTGAGTCGCCATTTTTTTTGATTCTAATTTGTTTGTGTTGAATTGACAAGACAAAGATGAAACAGAAACAAGGCGGGATTGTTTAGCTGATTACACGATATGTTGTGATTATTTCGCTTTGTTAGTTTCTGGCCTTGAAGTACTTTTTTTAAAAGTGCAGGGAAGCACAAATCAACCAGATAATGTTGTGTACCTGAAATACTTGATATTTTATTTGTAAAGTGTAATTGAATGTATTGTTGGGGACGTAACAATTATTTAATGGTTTACAACTTCCTTCGACTGGTAATTTCGTGCCCGCTTAGCAACAAAACTTTTATGGCACGCAACACGGAACTGACGGAGTTCGATGAAATTTATAACTACTATCACAACGCGGTCTATGGAAATATTCTGCGAATAGTGAAAGATGCTATCTATGCAGAAGATATTTTGCAGGATGTTTTTCTCGCCTATTGGGAAAACAGGCTATCACTCGTTCCTGAATCTGTGGGAGGATGGTTATTTACAGTCAGCTATAATAAGTCTGTTAAGTATTTGCACCAGGTGAAAAGAATGCCCATAATCGCCGAACACAACCAACATGATATTTTTGAAGAAGCGGAACATTCAGCAGAATTCGAAGCCGGTTATACAGCAAAGATCAAAATGATTGAAGTAGCGGTTGCACACTTGCCGTCGCGCATAAAAGAAGCTTATCGCCTTTGTCGCGTGGAAGGAAAATCACTGGAAGAAGCCGCTTCCAGAATGAATATCAGCGTTCAATCGGTGCAGGATTATCTTAAGCAATCCAATAAGTATTTAAAGTCTTACATCATGCAGCAAAATGTGGCGAAAACATTTGCTATCCTTCCTTTACTTATCCGTTTTTTTCAGTAACAAATCTGTTAATGATTTCGTAACACAGAATCTCATCACCTTTTTCTTTCCTGCGGGTATTTATAGCAGATGAAAGAAGAACAACAATCATATTGGGAAGATCTGCAAAACGGTAAGCAATATTTGCCAGAAGAACAATCTGCGGAAATATTGCGCCAACTGCACCAAAAAATAGCGGCCAAAACAACAGCGTCTGGCGAGGTAGTGATGTTTGAAAAGAATACGAGTGGCACCCTTAGAACTCTATTGCGAATAGCCGCAGTACTAATTCCTTTCCTGGTATTCTCTCTCTGGTATACACTAACTACAAATCATCAGCAAAAGAAACAAGTAGCAAACGTTGTTGCAAATACAAATACACCTGCCATTCATTTTATAGAGAATGGCGGAAAATCCTATAAAGAAATCTGGACATCGGATGGATCTCAAATAATGCTGGGAACCAACAGCAGCGTGGAATGGGACGATAAATTCATTTCAGGAAAAAGAGATATAAAACTCAAAGGCAGAGCCTGGTTCAAAGTGCAAAAAGATAAACGTCCTTTCAGTGTGTTGACCAATGGAACGGTAACAACGGCTTTGGGCACACAGTTTCTCGTTAAAGAAATAAACGAAAAAGTTTTTGTGCAGCTGGTAGAAGGCAAAGTGAAAGTAAGCCTTGGCAAAGAGATGGACGAACAAAAAAATGTTTACCTGTCGCCTGGTCAGGAAGTATTGGTAGATGCCAGGGCAAATCAATTTAGCCTGTGCAGCACGGTCGATAATTCTTCGAAAAAAAGAAGCAGCTCTTCCGTTGATAATCCTGAAGATACCGTCGGTTTCAATAACGACAATGGAGATATTTCCGTTTACAAACAACCTTTGCAAAACCTGTTAAAAGCAATTGGCAAAAGAAATAATATTCAGTTCGTGAACCTTGAAAAATTAGATAAAAACATCAAGGTAACCGGCGCCTTCCCTAAAGCTGATTCCATCGAAAATATTTTAAACACTATTGAAGCCATTGCGCCCGTCTCTTTCCAAAAAGAGGGAGAACGTCGGATACAGGTTCGGCCAAACTAAATATCATCATTAAATACCAAATAAGTAAAGCGGCAATTCAGTGATCTGGATTGTACGGGACCCTTTTGTCAAAACAAATCAAAAAATTATGAAAATCATGCAAATTAACGGCTGGCAACGTGTACTACTCACTTTGCTATTTTCCGCTGCGTTGCTGCCGGGTTTTTCCCAGGCTCTTTCTAAAGTAGAAGGAGTTATCAGCAACGAAGCAGGAGAACCTCTGAAGGGTGTGTCCATCGTATACAATGTTGTGCCCGGCAATGTAACCACCACAACTGCATCTGGTGAGAACGGCCGGTTTGTGATCAGCAATCTGCAAGTAGGAAAAAAATATCGTTTTGTATTTACCTATGTGGGTTATGAAGCCTACAACCTACCGGTGTTGCATATACAACAGGGCGAAAGCAACAAACTGATCATCCGGATGAAAGAGGCTTCCAAAGGAATGGATGAAGTGGTTGTTGTAGGATATGGAAAAATGAAAAAGCGTGATGTAACCGGCGCAGTAAGTTCTGTGAAGTCAGACAAGATTGTAGAATTTCCTGTGACTAACATGGTAGATGCCTTGCAAGGCCGGGTAGCAGGTGTAATGGTACAAACGACCAGCTGGGCGCCCGGTTCTTCCGGACAGATCCGCGTTCGCGGCAATCGCTCTATTAATGCAGACAACAACCCTTTGTATGTAATAGATGGTATTCCTACCGTTGATGCGCTGGACCAGATATCACCAAATGATATTGAATCGGTAGAGGTATTGAAAGATGCGTCCGCTACGGCCATCTACGGTAACAGGGGCGCCAATGGCGTTATACTGATTACAACTAAGAGAGGACGAAAAGGTAAAACCATTATTGATTTCAACAGCTATTACGGCATTCAGAAAAATAGGACGATGCCGGAGTTGATGGATGCTGCTTCATTTGTAGAATATTCCCGTGAGGCTCAGCGCAACGTTTTGGGCGGAACCTACGATTCAAAACCAAATAAAACACTCGACTTTCAAAATGATCAGCTGGTGGCTACGCCATACATGTCTCGCAACATGGAACGCGCCTGGGCAAGCGGTACTTACGACCCAAGTAAACTTGTAAGCACTAACTGGATCGACTACGGATTGCGCACAGGAAACATCCAGAATTACAGCCTGAACCTGCGTGGTGGCAGTGAGAACACAAGGTTCATGGTTTCCGGCGATTATTTAAGCAACGAAGGAGTGGTAGTTGATCAATCCTTTAAGCGTTACAACGTGCGGTTAAATCTTGAACATAATATAACGAACAAAATCAAGTTGGGAACAAACTCTGTTTTCACTGCATCTGCACAGCAAGCCGGTTATGGAGTGTTTGATGGTTACGGTTTAAAAAGTTTCAACCCGCTTGCATCACCGTACAACGATGACAGCACGCTGGCTATTTATCCAACCAACAACACACGCACTCCCAACCCTATCACCGATTTTGGAAAAACAAAAAGGGACCGCAATCAAAACCGTTACCTAGGCAGTTATTATGCAGAGGCTGAAATTTTACCGGGTCTTAGTTTCCGCTCCAATCTTGGGCTTGATTTGCGCTTGTACCAAAACTATGACTTCAATGCAGAAAACACAGAGTCTTCGGGCGGCGCCAATACGCCCTCAAGTGCTGCGAACAGCAATGTCAAAAAATTCAGCTACACCTGGGAAAACCTGCTGACTTACCAACATTCTTTCGCAAAAGATCACAATCTTAATGTGACCATGTTGCAATCAATACAGGAGGAAAAAGCTGAATCCAACAATATCTCTGTAAAGGACCTTCCTTATGATGACCTGGGATATTATAACATGGGTTCTGCGCTTACCATCAATAGCGTAGGTACGGGGTTGACTGATTGGAAACTCTCATCTTTCATGGGTCGTGTTAACTACAGCTTCAAGGGAAAATACCTTGCAACTATATCTGCCCGTTATGATGGCTCCTCCAGGCTGGCCGAGGGTGAAAAGTGGGTGCTGTTCCCTTCGATGGCGCTTGGCTGGAGACTAAAAGGAGAATCGTTCCTGTCCAGTGCCAGGGCTTTAAGCGAATTAAAACTGCGCGTTGGCTATGGCAAAACAGGTAACACCAGTATTGATCCATACAAAACATGGGGACGTGTAGGAACCAACCGTTATGTGTTTGGCGAAACCAATATACTGGGCTTCACTCCCATTGAAATGATCAATCCTAATTTAACATGGGAAACTACTGATCAGTTTAATGCAGGGCTTGACTTCGGTTTCTTTAATGACAGGATCACGGGCGCATTGGATGTGTATATGCAAAACACGCATAACCTGCTGTTGAATCGTCAACTGCCAACGGCTTCAGGATTTGGATCCATTCTTTCAAACATAGGCAAAACAAGCAACAAGGGTATTGAGCTGTCGCTTAACACTGTCAACATACGGAACGCGCATTTTCAATGGAGATCAAACATTCAGTTTGCTGCTAACAAACAAGAAATTGTGGAATTATGGAACGGCAAAAATGATGACGTCGGTTCCAAATGGTTCATAGGAAAACCGGTAAACATTTACTATGATCTTGGATTTAATGGTATTTGGCAAAACACCAAAGACGACCTGGATGCCATGGCTAAGTTCAACTCCAATGGCGCTACGTTCAAACCGGGAGATATTCGCCCGCTTGATAAAAACGGGGACTTCAAAATAAATGATGGCGACCGTTATATCATTGGCCAGGCAGATCCTAAATGGACATTCAGTTTAGATAACAGTTTTGTGTACAACAATTTTGACGCAAGTATTTTTCTTGTGGGCATGTTTGGCCAAACGCTGAATCACGATCTGGATATGCGATTTGATGGCCGTTACAACCAGCCAAAATTGAATTACTGGACGCCTGAGAATCCCAGCAATGTAGCACCACGCCCGTTGCTGAATGTGGCCAGCGTGAACTACCTCAACACCATGAACTACTATTCCGGTGATTTTATTAGAGTGAAAAATATTGCATTGGGTTATAGCTTGTCGCCTGCCACATTAAGAAAAATACATTTGGAGAAGCTTCGCATTTATGCCAGCGCGCAGAATCCTTTTCTTTTCACCAAATTCCCCGGAACTGATCCTGAAGGCGCTACCGGCTTCAACAATCCAAGTGTAAAAACATTCACGTTTGGCTTAAACCTGTCGCTATAAATCTATAAACGATCAAAAAATATTTTAATGAAAACGTTACGCAATATAATTGTACTTATCGCCATGGTTACTGCCGGCGGTGGTTGTAAAAAATTTCTTGAAGAAAATCCTGTCCCCAATGTGTCATATGGTGTGTACAACACCGAAAAGGGCGTAGAAGGTGCATTGGCTGCAGCATACAGCTCTGTGCGACTGGGCGTGTCCAGCGAAAGAGCGCTTACCCTTAGCGATGCAGGAACAGATTTGTTTACTGTAGGTTCAGACGGCAATAACGAATTCAATCAATACCTTGCCACCTTGTCTCCTTTAAGTTCAAAAACTACGGACTATTGGGATTATCATTACAAAGGAATTTCTGAGTGCAACATCGCGTTGCAATATGTACCGAAAGTAAGCATGAACGCAGCACGCAAACTGGAAGTGGAAGGCGAGGCAAAATTCATCCGGTCTTATTTTTATTTCGATCTTGTACAACACTTTGGAAAAGTGCCATTGGTGCTGGAAGTGATTGACGAAGCCAAAACAGATTTCAAAAGAGCCGAAGTAAAAGACATTTACAACCAGCTAATCGGAGATCTGACATCTGCCTATAACCTCCTTCCACAAACAGGAAAGGCACAAGGTCGTGTTAACAAGGCTGCTGCTGCTCATTTGTTGTCGAAAGTATACCTTGCAAGGGCAA
This sequence comes from Pinibacter aurantiacus, assembly GCF_019130065.1. Taxonomy (GTDB): domain Bacteria; phylum Bacteroidota; class Bacteroidia; order Chitinophagales; family Chitinophagaceae; genus Pinibacter; species Pinibacter aurantiacus. Next base: position 525,677 of record NZ_JAHSPG010000001.1, read on the forward strand.
GTGCCACATCGGCTGAACAACGCGGTATTCGCGGCACACAGCCCTCTGATCTTGATAGCGTGATTGCTTATGCAGGAACCATTGCATCGCAGAAAGTAGGCGCATACTCTTTGGTTCCGGATTTCGCAGCACTGTTTGACATTAATAAACAGGTAAACAGCGAGGTGATTTTTGCTGTACAATTTACCAATACACTTAGCAATAATGGCAGTGGCAACCAGCAGCATTTGTATCATGTGCCACAGTATGATGCTGTAAATACAAAGATACTGGTGCGCTCCATTCCATATGGTCGCCCGTACCGCAGGGTACGCCCTACCCCATATGTGTATAACGGCTTGTTCGGCACTACACGCAAATACGACTCTCGTTTTACCAAGTCATTTATTTGGGGCTATATCGCCAACCAGGCAGCCAATAATATCAAGACCAGTGCCGGCAATACCATCAATGTAAAAGTGGGCGACACCGCTATTTATTTCAGCCCCGTCCAATACAACAACGCTACCGACTCTGCAAAACTGATGCAGGAAAACAGTCGCTTTGCCGTGTATATGCCGCTAAACTCTTACCTGCCCTTTTCAAAAAATTATATTTTCCCGGGGCTTAGCAAATGGCTCGATTCTCAAAGACCCACCACTAACGAAACCAATGGTGGCCGCGACTGGGTTATGTATCGATATGCCGAAACCTTGCTGATATTGGCGGAGGCGTATGGCAGAAAAGGCGATTTCAACACCGCGGCAAATTACATCAACATGATTCGTACACGTGCCGCTTACAAACAAGGTGAAATGAAAACAGTACAGTATTGGACATTTGAAGGAGGAGACTATGCTGACCGCACAAAAGACAACACAGCTGAAATGCAGGTAACAGCCGGACAGATCAGTCAGAATTTTGTGGACTTCATCCTCGAAGAAAGGGGCCGTGAAATGCTTGGTGAACTTAACCGCTGGGAAGATCTTGATCGTTGTGAAAAATTGGTAGAGCGCGTTAAACTGTACAATCCGGATGCACAGAATATCCGTGATTACCATGTGCTGCGTCCTATTCCGCAAACACATATAGATCGATTGAACCCGAAATTACCTGTTTCAGAGGAACAGAATCCTGGATACTATTGATACAAACCGTAACACCGAATATCACCCATACATCAACACTTAAAGAAGAAATTAAAAAAATGAAGAAGCTATCTCTTTCACTTGCACTACTGGCCGCTATTGTGACAGCCAAAGCTCAAAACAACTTCGAACAAATTCAGCAATCATTTACGCATACCAACAATAACGTGGTAATGATTGCCGCCCACAGAGGACCTCATTTGAAATATCCTGAAAACTCGATACCTGCTATTAAGGAAGGCGTTAACCTGGGTATAGACATCGTGGAACTGGATATCCGTTTGACCCGCGATAAAAAGCTGGTACTGATGCACGACAAAACCGTAGACAGAACTACCACAGGTAAAGGACGTGTATCTGACTATACCTTTGAAGAGCTGCGAAAATTGCGTTTGCGTATTAAAGATTCCGTAACGCAGGAAGTAGTGCCTACACTGGAAGAAGCACTCGCAATTACAAAAGGAAAAGTATTGATAGACCTGGACATCAAAGAGAGAGATTGTGTTGATTCGATCATTGCGTTGACTGCACGCACGCATACGGAGCAAAATGTAATCTTCTTTGTTTACAAACCAGAATATGCGAAAATCATCAAAGATCGTAACAACAAATTTTACACGATGGTTCGCACCCAAAATGCGAACCAGGTTGACAGCTGTTACAAAATCACTGTTCCCCAGGTAGTACACATCGATCCAAGCCATTACACAACCGGTGTTACAGGCACTGTAAAAAGCAACAACGGCCGCGTATGGATCAATGCACTGGGTGATGTAGATGCAGAAGTGGTTGCAGGCAATATTACTGCTTTCGAAAAAGTATTGAAAAACGGAGCCAACATTATTCAAACGGATCAACCTGCCCTTCTAAAAAAATATCTTGAATCAAAAGGGCTTTACCATTCTGCTGTTAAATCCAAATAGTTCGTCCTGTTGATATGTGTGTTTGTATTTTAATGTCCCGGCTATGCCGGGACATTTTTTTATGCTGGTATTAATTCGTTGAGTGCTTAAAATTCTGCAGCTATTTTATTACATTTAGTGAATGCAGAACCCCATCATGCACAGAGTTAATTATATACATCTTCTCTTTTACCTGTTGATGTTCCTGGGAGCAAAATCACAAAATATTTCAGCAGGCAATGCCAACTATTCTTACCACTCACCTTCCAAGGACAAACTATCTTTCCAACGATTGAATTTGTTGCTTAGCTCTACTTATATCGTTGTTGTAAAGGAAGGACAGGTTGACCATGACACCTGTTTGTATATCGCCGCCCGTTCCCTGGGCTTAAGCAGGCTTCCGGTAATGGCAGAAGGTATTGGCGATCGTGAACTGCCTGCGCAATCAAAATGGATTGACCTGGAGCAGCCGCGCATTGGTATCGAATTGCTTTCTAAGGCAACGGGCAGGAAACATCTTGAGTTATTGATATTGCTGGGCTCCTATTATGCATTTCAACCAGGTAGTTATTACAAGTACAGGGACAGCGTGGAATATTTTTTAAACAAAGCGATAAAAGAAAGCAGCTTATTGAAGGAAGAAAAACTGGGCAGACAAGCCCTTTGCCTTCTCGGTAAGATATATGTACAGGCAAACAATAGTAAAGGCGATTCTATTTTTAATGAGGTCATTAATCAGGCCAGGAAAGCCGGTGATAAAGAAACGGAAGCCCGGGCTGTGGCTTATCGCGGCATATACACTGCCCCAACACAATCAACCTTTCAGCAAAAAATAACTGACCTGCAAACTGCATCCGGCTTGTATCATGATCTTGGAAATACAGAAAGAGAAATTAATGTTTTAGCAGACCGGGGCTATATGCTGGTTGTAACGGGGCAGTTTCAAGCCGCATATGAGCTTTTTGTAAAAGCACTTGCTTTGGCTGAAGACATTCACTACCCTTATACTCATTACCTTACCGATGCGCTTACCATGGTGACCAATTACCAGGGCAAATTTGGTGAACCATTTCGGCATACGCTTCAGACCATCAAAGTGGCAGAAAGTGTACGTGACAGCATTGGGTGGGCTTTTTTTTATAGCCGGTTGGCGTTTCTGTATGATGCTGAGGGAAGGAAAAAAGAAAGCATGAATATGGCGCAAAAGGCAATAAGGCGGTTCATAGATTCCCGTAATCCGTCGGTGTACAATATCCTTAGCATAGTAACTCAACAAATGTGTGGTGAGGGTCGCGCTACAGAAGCACTTGAACTCGTGCAGAAAACCTCCGAAGCTGTAGGACCGGCAAAAACTTTTTCAGAAATGCTTGTCTACCATTATACACTCGCGGGATGCTATTTAAGTCTCAACTGGCTGGACAAGGCGGAGGCGCATATAAAAACAATGGATTCTCTGGAAACGAAAGCAGAGATGATCCGGGGACCGCTTAGCCGCAGCATAGTAACTGACACTTATGGTCATCTGTTTTTTAAGCGTGGCCAATATCAAAAAGCAAGGGAATGCTTTGAAAAACAATTCACGACTCGTTCATATGGGCAACGTACTTTGGCTAATGATCTAAGCACATACCGTTCACTCATTGCTGCAGATTCTGCGCTTGGAGATAATGCGTCAGGCATGTACCACTATAAAAAATATACAGAGTTGCTTGACTCCAATTTTAGAGTAACTAAAGTAAGACAGGCAGAAGAGCTGCAGGTAATGTATGAAACACACGAAAAAGAAAATCAAATTGCATTATTAAACAAGCAGGCGAAACAAACGTTACTTGTAAAAAATTTGACACTTGGAGGCATTGCTGCTGTAATTATCATTGCTGTTCTGTTATACCGGCAGAGCGGCAACAGAAAAAAGAACAACGCCGTTATCACGCATAAAAATGAACAACTTCAGCAACTCGTCAACGATAAAGAATGGCTGTTAAGAGAAATACATCATCGTGTAAAAAACAATCTGCAAATCATTATGAGCTTACTGAATTCCCAGTCCGTGTATATCAATAACGATGCAGCTTTAACAGCCATTCACGACAGTCAGCGCAGAGTGCATACCATCTCGCTGATTCATCAAAAGCTTTACCAATCGGAAAATGTTTCTTCCATCGCCATGCCGCAATATATCAACGAGCTTGTAAGCTACTTGCAGGATAGCTTTGATACAGATAACCGGATAACATTTGAACAAAAAATCGAACCGATTGAACTGGATGTATCACAGGCTATTCCGCTGGGTTTAATTATTAATGAAAGCATTGTAAATTCACTTAAGTATGCATTTCCAGACGGGCGCAAAGGCATCTTGAGTATTCAATTGCAGCGTAAGGAGAATAATTTTTTATTGCTGAAAATATCGGATAATGGTATTGGCTTACCGGCCGGTCTTGATGTGTCATCACATAATTCCTTAGGCTTTAATTTAATGAAGGGTTTAGCAAACCAATTAAATGGCAGTCTTCTTTTGAACATCGATAACGGGTTGGAAATAACGGTTAAATTTATTGCTGCTCCCCTGCAGGTTTCAAATAAAGAAATAACGGCGCATGCATAAAAAATTACTCATAGTAGAAGATGAATTTATTATAGCCAACGACCTTCAGCTGATACTGGAGAAAGCCGGCTATAGCGTTATGGGTATTGCTGTTTCGGCGGAAGAAGCTGCTGAATACATCAACAAAAAACCAGACATTGTTTTGCTTGATATACGCCTGAAAGGCAAGCTATCCGGCATTGACATTGCAAAAAAGTTGCGGGCCGATAATATTGCTTTCATCTATCTATCTGCCAATTCCAGTCAGAAAATTTTGGAAGAAGCAAAAGCTACCGATCCCGATGGCTTCCTGGTAAAACCGTTTCGGGAAAAAGATTTATTGGTAGCCCTTGACGTTGCATGGTATCGCCATCAGCACAGCCTAGAGTCAAAGCTGCGACAGGACGAGCAGCTAAGAAAAAAGCTGGATGACATTCGGGACGAAACCTTAAATGCTGAACAAAAATTATTAAAGCTTGCTGGCATATTGCAGTCGTTTATTCCATTTGATTTTATTGCTTCCGGCGTCCGTCCGTTAAGCGCTGAGCAGTTTACAGATATTGGCTATTTACGCACAGGTTTTAATGAGTATCAATTTATTGGCGAAAAGGAATTAAGAAACATATCAGGATTGCAGCAAAGCGCTTTTACTCAAATCATCAACAGCACTCCTGCCAACAATAAAGCCCATATCCAAAACAATGAAGTGAATGGCAGGCGTAAAGACGAATCGTTGCAAAACATTATTATGAACTGCCTCCGGATGGAATCATGCCTTGTATTTCCGGTTGCACTCGGTTATGGCTTAGCGCTTCATTATTTCTTTTACAGCCGTAAAGCAGATGTGTATAACAATGAACATATTACTTTACTGCACCGCCTGAAAATATCTTTGCAGGAACTGGCAGATAGTACCAATCATCTAACAAAACCAACGACTACCGATCATCATCAACCCATAGCTGCAAACAAGCGCGATGCACCGGCTAATACGATCTTTGATGGCATCATTGGCAATCATCATTTGTTACTGTCGGCATTGGACCTTGCTGCACAAGCCGCACCTTACAACACCTCCATATTGATTCTTGGAGAGAGCGGCACGGGCAAAGAAAAGGTGGCGCACTGCATTCATGAACTTTCACCCCGAAAGCATAAACCTTTTATAAAAATTAACTGTGCGGCTATTCCACCTACGTTGATTGAATCAGAATTATTCGGTCATGAAAAAGGTGCTTTTACGGGCGCTTTCGAAAAAAGAAAAGGCAAATTTGAGCAGGCAGATGGCGGCACTATTTTCCTGGATGAGATTGGTGAATTGCCGCTGTCGATGCAGGGTAAATTGTTGCGTGTGTTGCAGGAAAAAGAGATCGAACATGTGGGCGGCAATGTCACCATCAAAATAGACGTTCGCATTATTGCGGCTACTAACCGGAACCTCGAAAAGGAAGTAGCCGACGGCAATTTCAGGCTTGATCTCTATTATCGCCTCAGTGTGTTTCCGCTAACGCTGCCACCTTTGCGCGAACGGAAAAGCGACATAGAATTACTGGCTTTATATTTTGCCGAAAAGTTTTGTAAAGAAACCAATAAACCCTTTCATGGCATTGGTATATCCATGGCGGACGCCATGCTTGCCTATGACTGGCCGGGCAATATCCGCGAGTTGGAAAATGTGCTGGAACAATCAGTCGTATTAAACAATGGCACTTCGCCATTGGAACTAAAAAGAAAGTTAACCACATCACCAACTGTCGAAAAACAACGCATACAAACACTCGAAGATGTAAAGCATATTCAGCGGGAGACAGAAAGAGATTATATCATCTCCGTTCTTAAACAAACAAAAGGCAGGATACGCGGTGCCAATGGCGCCGCCGAATTATTAAACATCAATCCCACTACGCTGGAATCAAAAATGGCAAAATTGGGCATTAAGAAACAGGAAGATAAGTTTTAGCGTGGATCACTTAACGTTAGCCTGGTATTTAACTGCGGCGAGGTTCTGTTCGCTTATCGAAATCTTTTTGGTCCCTCTGAAAATTTCGTAGTTCTTAGCCAATAACTCTGAAAATTTCAGAGCCAAACTACCATACTTCGTTTTGTTTTTTTCATCATCCTCCATCCAACAAACTATCCTTCAATCCATTGCAAAATATTTTCCGTTGCTGCATCTCAATGGCATGTAAATGGACATAGCCATTGAAACTGAATTTATGACTGACCAAACTAAATGGGGCACGACCGCCACCATAAATCCCCGAAAAGGTTTCAGAATACATCTGCTTGTTTTCTTGTTAGCAATTCCGGTAATGTGGGTTGTCTGGTATCTCACCGACAGAACTTATCCCTGGGCGTTATGGTCCACACTCGCCTGGGGCGTTGGTGTGTTGTTTCATTACCTGGGCGTTTATGTTTTTCGCAAAACGGAGAACTATTAAATCATAATCCATGCAACAGGAACAAAAAACATTCAGGCGCATTGTGACAGGTCACGATGCGGATGGCAAGGCCATTGTTATTACGGATGCACCTCCCGTACATCCGCAACTTGTGGGCGGGCCCGGCGGGCCAACTTTTTTTGAAGTGTGGCACACCTTGAAAACGCCTGCACTCATTAGTTTGCAACCCTCCGAACCGGAAGAGAATGGATTGGTATTGCCGCCACCAAAAAACGGAACAAGACTACGCATTATTGAGTTTCCGCCGGAAGGTGAAGATTTTCGAAAATTAATGTCCGCCGATACTGCCGCGGAGTTCAAATCAATGGGCTCTGAAAAAACATCCTCGGCAGGTGAACCACCGCCGCATCCGCTAATGCACCGTACCAAAACTGTTGATTACGGAATTGTGCTGGAAGGCGAAATAACCCTCGTACTTGATCGCGCCGAAACAACGATTTACGCAGGTGATATCGTGGTTCAAAGCGGCACCAATCATGCTTGGGCAAACCGATCCGGCAAGGCCTGCCGCATGGCCTTTATATTGATTGACGGCGAGTTTTCCAATGAATTTAATCACGCTTAAAACACCTGAACATGCGTATTAAACCATTACCGCCGGAGAGCATGAATGACGAAGTCCGCTATGTGCATGAAGAAATCGCAAAGCTTGTTGGCAGTAGCCAAAGCCTCGTGAAAATGATGGACGAAAATGGCGCACTGTTAGGGCCATTTGCCCCCATGCTGCACTACCCTCATTTCGGCATACCGGCATTAAGTTTTTTAAGAACATTGGACACAAGGGCAACATTGGATAAACGTGTGCGGGAAGTGGTCATCCTTACCGTTGGCGCAGCTTACGACGCCCGCTTCGAATTGTATGCGCACCAGATTACGGCAAGTGCCGTTGGCTTACCCGCAAACACTATCGCGACACTTGTCGCAGGTGGACATCCACATAACTTAAATGAGCAGGAAAACATTGCTCACATTATTGCCCATGCGTTGGTATCTGGCCATACAATACACGATTCAACATATCACCAGGCAATAGAAATTTTGGGAAAAGACGGTGTGGCGGAATTATACTTTCTGATTGCAGGCTATTGTATGATTGCAATCATTTTAAATGGATTTGATATGCCTGCGCCGTGCGCATTTCCAAACGGCTCGATTTAATAAACATCAACTACTAAATATTTAATAATGAAAAAAATAGTCTCCCTACTGCTGTCTGCAGCAGTTGCTTTTGCTGCATTTGCAGCATGTTCAGATGATGAAGAAAAACCGACTGTAACCAATACCTATGTACTGGTACATGGCGCCTGGCAAGCGCCTTATGTATGGGATGCAGTGGCATCAAATCTTAAAGCAAAAGGCAACAAAGTTATTGTGGTTGAACTTCCTGGTCATGGAAGTGACACTACAGCGCCCTATTTGTTATCGCTGGATGTGTACCGCGATAAAGTAGCAGATCCCATTTCAAAAGTTGATGGCAAAGTGATACTTGTCGGCCATAGCATGGGTGGCATGGTAGTAACGAGTGTGGCTGAAAAAATTCCATCTAAGATCAGCAAACTGGTATACATAGGTGCATTCCTTCCTGCATCGGGACAGGCGATTGCGGACCTTGCCATTCAGGATGCAGCTTCTCAACTAGGACCTTCATTAATAGAATCAGCCGATCATCTTACGCTTGATGTAAAACACGAAAACCTTACTCATCTCTTCATCAACGATGGTTCAGACGCAGTCAAACAAAGCGTGTTGAATAACTATCGTGCAGAACCGGCTATACCTTTTGGCAACAAGGTTACACTAACCAATAAAAACTTTGGTACCGTTGATAAAGTGTACATCAAAACGTTGCAGGATATTGTAATCAGCCCGGCCCTGCAAGACCGCATGATTGCAGCCGCAGGTATAAAAAAAGTGTATGAGTTGAATACAAGTCATTCTCCTTTCCTATCTCAGCCGCAGGCAGTTTCTGATTTGTTGCTAAAAATTGCGGAGTAGGAAAAGTCAATAATCTATAAACAGTAAATGACAATGCAACAAATGATCATGATATCTAAAATCCTTTTTCTTTCTGTTACCGGATTATTCATGCTTACTGATTATGGCAAAGCGCAAAACAATGCGTCAGATGAAAAAAGAAACGTTGCAAGATTAACCCGCTATGAAGTGAAACCGGCCTACAATACAGCTTTCCAGAAAGTACTGAGCGACTATGTGCTGCAGTCACTTCACAGTGAGGCCAACATCATGTCTGAGGCATATATTGAGCAGGACACTACTGCTGTTTTATGGCTCATGGAAAGATGGACCGATAAAGATGACTTAAATAAAGTTGCAGAAAGCACTTCATACAAAGCCATACAGTCTTTAGCTGCAAATGCATTGGTACAGCCGTCAACGATCATATATATACAAGACCTGGAGCCTCTTAATAAACAACAGTGGCGCCGGCTGCCTGACAAGAAAGACAATCCACTTACCATTATGTTGTTTGTGAATGCAAAGCCGGGAACAGAGAATCGGTTCAAAGACGTTTATCACACCGCGATGCCACAGTTCCGCAGTGAAGCCGGTGTCATTAATTACCAGCTTTCGCAACTGGAAAATGACAGTACGCAGTTTGTTACGTACGAAAAATTCAGAAATGAAGATGCGTTTCAATATCACCTCAAGTTTCCTCCAATACAACCGGTAATAGATTACCTGAACACCAGCATCAAACAACAACCTTTCCAGGCTGGGCTTCATAGATTGATAGAATTTGCTCCTGTAAAATGAAATTTATCAAACAGCATCATCAAAGCTTTTTAATAATAAAACTTATAAAATGAAACCAACCAAGCAACTAATCCTGGCAGGTGCATTAAGCATACTTAGTGTATGGAATGCAACAAGCCAGGTGACCATAAAAACAAAAGAAATGAACAGTTATGAACTTTCTGTATTGAACCAGCTGGGCTCTCCTTCCGTAGTAGTGAATATGCCGGTATCGCAATTACTAAATGCTCCGGGAAATGAAGCTTTGAGAGCTTTCTTTTTTACACCTGTAAAAGATACCACTGTTTTAAAAGGTAAAAGAATAGCAGCATTTGTCGCCGATGGTTTTGAAGAGATTGAGCTTTTAGGCCCTGTATGGTATTTTAGAAAACTGGGCGCTACAGTTGATATTGTTGCACCGAAATACAATCCTGCACCGGAAAGATATGGCCTGGTGTATCCTGAAATGGCGAAGACACATATCATGGCGATACAGTATTTGCAGCCTGTTGGCTGGTTGAAATTTGACCGGACAGCAGACCAGGTTAAAGTAAGTGATTACGATGCAGTCTTCATTCCCGGTGGTGCCTGGAACCCGGACAACCTGCGCTTTGATAAAGATGTGATCAAATTTATCCGTGACTTTAATCAAACGGGTAAATTAATTGCGGCTATTTGCCATGCGCCGGTTGTACTGGCTTCTGCAGATATTTTAAAAGGGAAAAAATTAACCGGCTATTGGAACATTCAAACGGATTTAAAGAATGCAGGTGGCACGGTTTCAGATGAAGCCGTGGTAACCGATGGCAATCTTATTACCAGCAGGCATCCGATTGATGTAGCAGATTTTTCGCGGGCAGTGGAAGCCTGGTTGATTAAGAAGTAGAGCAATCACTTCACCTTCACAACAGCAGGCGGTGTCCAGGTGCCATTTATTGTTTCATCTTTTGGTCCATAAGCGCGAATGTAGAGCGAGAACTCTCCCTTCTTTGGAGAAGGCAGCCAGTTATTCCTCCATTCTTCTGCCGGAGGCGTTGACTGAACATATAGTGTAAGCGAGCCATCCGCATTATATTTCATGGATTGATTTTTTGTGCCCAAAGAATATCGTTTGATTTCATTGGCATCGAAAAAGTGGAAGCGATTGTAAAGGGTGAGCGACCAAAAACCATTTACCGGTGGCGTTTGCCCCTTTGCAAAAGTTACTGTGTATTTATTTGCTCCGTTGAGGCGGCTGCCCGCAGAATCGAGGTCCTGGTAAAAATATCTTGTTTCCTTAGGTGCGTTAACAAGTATGTTTGATTTGGCAACAGCTGTGCGGGTAAAATAATCGGTTCCGAAAGCAGCGCCGTTAAGCATTGTACTCCAGTGATATGGCAGTTGCACACCCCAGTTACGAAACTCAAATACAGGTTTCACAATTTGCTCTTCCGCTTCTTTAGCCGCTTTTACCATGGCTTCTTTTATTTTAGGATCCTTGTTTGCCGCATCTATTACAGCAAGCAATTCGGCATAACGAGCCTCTTCACCGCGGAGCGGAGGTGCATCTTTCAATACGACCGGTAACTCATCAAAAATTTTTTCAGGAAATACCCAACGAACCTCTTCGCTGCTTCCTGCTGGAGCGGGGAAATTCGGCAAGGTTTTCCAGTCCTTTATTTTCATTTTACCATCGTATTCAGCAAGCGGATACATATTAATACCTTGCGTGAGCTTTTGCACTTCGTCCAAATCTCCCGGAGCATCGGAGAGAAAAACACGGGGAACAATGAATGCTGTACTGGTTGGACAGTGAAAGACTTCATTAATGCCATCGGGCACTTTACCGTTCCAATCCGGCCCTACCAAAAGATAGAAGCCAGGTTTTGAATTGTACATGGCACCCAGTGGGGCAAAGCCATCTGTGCGTAAATCCACTACCTGATACACCCAGAAACGGTTGCCAAACTCAGGCACCTGCAGCACCACAGGGCTTTTGTCGAAAGCAGCAATGCCGCCTCCATACACTACATCCTGGTTGGGGCATGCCACTATACGTTCCATGGGTTCTATATAGTTGCTCATCATTGAAAGCCTGTTTAAAGGGGCGGCGGGAACCAGTCCACCTGTACGCCCGGGTTCAGGCACCTGCTCAAAAGCGAGGCGGCGGTTGTATATATTCACCATCGGCCATGTCCAGAAATAGGCGTCCCTGGCAACAGATGCAGCATACTCTGGTGTAATTTTCATGTTTAGATCAGGGCCCGGCGGCAGCTTTTGTACAGGCTCGCTGCTAACAGCTTTCACCGAATCTGGTAAAGATGCAGGCGCATTATTTGTGGCGGGCTGGTTACAATGTGTGAAGAAACAGGCAATGACAAAAAGAAAAAACACTTTTTTCATATCGATCAGTTTTATGTCAGCTTTGCGGTTAATGCAATCTTAGCTGAATATTGCTCTAACAAGAAATCACGCAGAGGGTTCAAATACCGATATTTTTTTTAAGATGTAGAAGGATAGATAGATATCATTATTAAAAAAGCCCGCCATCAGGAAATGGCGGGCTTTTTAGTGCTAGTATCAAACGAACCTATCGTTTGTATAATTTCATGACTCCTAACAAATGATTCTTTGTTTTGTCGTAAATCTTCAACTCGTAAATACCAGAAGGCAAAATTGCAGTTGGTATATTCAGACCCGTTGAATTGCCGAGTTCTTTTGAATATACGATCTGACCGTTTGAATTGATTAAATCAATCCGATAAGTTTTTTGATCTTTTAATGAATTGATGTTTAACTGATCTCCAACAGGATTAGGGTAAACACCAATAACATCGCCAGGATAATCCGGATCGATAATACCTGTTGCCGAAGTTCTTGTCACCGTCACTCCAGCAATAGCGGTTGGACGAACGAAACAACCATCACTTGTTTTCATCATAACAAAGAATTTGTTGTTTCCAAATACTAAAGACGATGCGTTGATTTCTGTTTTATTGCTGGAACTTTCCTGTTGAATGATTTGCGAGAAACTGCTGTCTTTTGCAAAAGTGTATGTGGGCGAAGCGCCGCCACCATTTTCATTCACTGCAGTAAGTACAACCGGTGCCGACAGATTTATTACACTAATCTGACTTGCACTTAAGGAAACCGCTGGCAGCACAGGTTTGGTAATTGCAAATGTCAGTTCGGCTGATGTCGTTGTTGAGTTACTAATAAATTTCACAGTTAAAGTATGCGCACCTTCTTTAAGTGTGTCAGGAGAAAACGCAATACGATGATCTGGCAAAACAGTAGTCCGTATTGTGTCTATTGTTACCTGTACATTCAGGCCTTTGTTTGCCTCAGGAAAATTTGTAATCGTTAAATACTGTGTTTGTGCATTTTTACAGATCGGCGAAGGAAGATCGCCTAGTTGTGGAGATGGTTGTGATTTTGTAATAACAACGCTATCCATCGCTGTCTGGTAAGCATAACAGCTATCGCTCGTTCTCATGCGTACGTACAACAGGTTGGTTCCAAAATTTAAGGAAACGGGATCCAGGTTTGCCGAGTTGCCCGTGCCTTCCTGTTGAACGATTCCCACGAAATTTCTATCTGTCGCAAAAGTAAATTTGGGGATAGAACCTCCGCCGCCTTTGTTCGTAGCAGTCAGAACAATCATTGTTGTGGCCGTTGCTGCTACATTGTTTGTACTTGCGCCTAGTTTTACTTCCGGAGCCGCAGGTTTACGGATGGTAAAGGTTGCAGATTTTACGGATTTCAGTAGAGCTCCTGTAAACGTTATGGTCAAAGTATGCGAGCCCTCCGCCAGTGTATCTGGCAAAAACTGAATATTTTGATTTGCTGTAACTGAAACAGGTTTCGCGTCTATCATTGCAGAAACTGAGACGCCACTATTGTTTTCCGGACTATTCTTAACAACAACATTTTGAACGCTGGCATTTTTACAAATAGAATCTGTCATCACTATCACCGGCTCCGGTAATGAGTCTGTAATAGAAAACACTGTACCGGATATCCTGCTAAGCTGGTTGGTTGAAGTAATCTTCAAAAGACAGCTATCCGACTTGATTTTTGGTACCGTCCATGTATAGCTGCCACTCAGATCTCCGGATGGTGCCGCCGCTTGCAAGGGTTGGAAAGTCTTTCCATTGTCCGAAGAGAACATTATGGAAATGGCATTTCCAATATTATTACCCGTCCATTTTATATCATAAGCATTCCCCGCGTATAATTTCTCTCCTCCTTTCGGCGTTACTAAACTTAAGGCATCCATTAAAAAGTTGCTATTGTTTAGCAGTAATCCGCTTGAACAGATCCCGGATGATTGTAAAATGTCCATATCCCCATCCCCTTCTATATCGAACGCAACTGCATCCTGGTTGGAATCATATGCACTGTTTGGAAATCCCGGAGGCGTATTTTCTTTGTAAAAAAAATTGGGACCCTGGCTATACAATAAATGTGAAGGGCTTACGGTGTTGCCCGTTGGCAGACCAAATATGTCCGGGTAAGTATCATTGTTAAAGTCAGCAATGGCAGCCACAGCAAAGGGAGGATGGTAGTCAGCCTTGTAAATGAACTTGTCATTGCCTGCATTTTCAAGAATAAAATTGGTCGCAACAATATCGAGGTCCCCATCTTTGTCCATATCAGCAAACTTTACAAACCCGCCACCACTTTGAACCGGCGCATAGGGATTTATATCTACGAGCTTACCCGTTTTATCATTCTTGTAAATTCTAAGTTTTTGCCCAAAACTCAGCACCATATCTATATAACCGTCGTTGTTATAATCGCCCAGGTCCATATTAAAAACGTCACAGCAGTAAGGGTCGCCGGGATACATAAGGTCAAATGATTGGCCATTCCATTTATAAACCAAATTGGGAGGCATCACCATTTCGTTTTTGCCATCCCTATCAAGATCTACAAACCGCACTTTCGAATTTGCTCCTGAACCGAGATTGCCGTTAAACACCGGCTTAAAAACATTGCCACCCATATTTTTGTACAGTCTCACAACACCCCCGCTGCTCGTTGCCGCAATATCCGGCAGACCGTCGCTGTCAAAATCTCCCCAGGTCCACATTGGCGCTCCCGGTACATTTCCAAAACTTGCATTTATATCGATCGCTTTTGTGAGTTTAGGTACCAGCGAAAATTGCCAGCCCAGTCCTTTCATAAAAACAGATGAATTGCCGCTCAGGCAGTCATAATCCGATATTGTACCGGCGAGCATGATGTCTAAAGTGTTGTCGCCATTAAAGTCGTCGATTACCGCGCCTCCCTGGCTTGAAATGGCAGGCATTGGCAGCGTAACAACGGCGAACGAATCGCTGTTAATGGTTTTGGCAATATAACTGTGGTTTGATTTTGCAGTAACAAAAGCATCCAGAACGCCATCTTTATTAATATCAACCCAATGAACAGGTGAAAAACTTTCTATCCCTCCCAGATTTATTCTTTTAAAAGTTCCGTTTCCATTGTTTTTATAAACGTAAGCGCCACTTGCATAAGAACGGTCAGTGCCGCTCATTAGTAAATCCAGGTCTCCGTCTTTATCATAGTCAGCCCATTCTGCGTATGTTTTCCGCATCCAGGGAATATCATTATCAAACCGGGTAAAATTTGCACTACCATCATTCAACAATATTTGCGGGGGAATGCTATTATCGTGCATAGCTGTTTCAACGCCGGTATTAAAGATGTCAGGTTTGCCATCCTTATTAATATCTGCAAAACAAATCTGGCCGGTCGTAGTAGTCCACAGGCCAATCTGTTTCTCAGTAAATACGTTTTTATCGTTGATCAGTAATTTTGCGTAAGCGTTGGCTCCCTGCTCACCATTCATTACCAGATCAAGATCGCCATCGCCGTCTGCATCGGCCCAGTCCAATGAAGCGTTTGAAAGGCCTGGAACATTTGTCGTTTGCTCTGTAAATGTGCCGTCGCCATTATTGATGTACAATTTAAAAACAAATGTTGTGGCAAAATTATTTCCTGCACCAACATAGGAAATATCAGGCTTTCCATCTTTGTTATAATCTATCACCTTGCATCGTCCGTAAAAGGCGCCGGTAAAGGCTTGAGAGGAAGGTTTAAAACCACCTTTTTTGTCATTGATATAAAGTCGCGCCGAAACAGGACTTCCAAGAATCGCAGCGTCCCGACCTATTATGAAAATATCCTTATAGCCATCACCATCGAAATCTCCACTTGCCATATCATCGTCCTGCCATTGGCCAATGGGATTTGTGGATTGTTTTAGAAACACATAGCTGGAATCAAGTTTAGAATCGTTCCGGTAAACAACGCCTCCATTTATGACATCTGAATCGCCATCACGATCATAGTCGGCAAGATCAAAATTAGCCCCTGTAAACCCGGTGAATGCCGTTGCAAATTGCGCTGCTTTCGGATTGGGATTAATAGGATATATATGAGCCTTGAAGCCATAAGCAGGGCCACTTGCACCTGGTCCCCAAACCTGCAGCGAAATCGTCATGCTGGAACCTGAAGATTTTACATACCATGATCCCGATTGGTTCATGATTGTTGTGATTAGTGGAGCACTGGTTGAATTACCGTCGTAAATATTTACCCTGTCGCCGTCACTTGTCAGGTAAGATGACTCAAATGCAATACCCAACGGAGAAGATGTTGCTGAATTGATCACAATTGTGTAGGTCCCGTTTGTATACCCGTTTTTTTGACCTCCGGGATCAAGTAGATAGCATCCGGAAGTGACTACAGTTGTATCTTTCAAAATAAATACAGGAATATCCTGGGAAAAAAGACGTGCACAAGTACTCAAAAAGAAGAGAGCTAAAAGAAACTTTTTCATAGTAACAGAAAAGCGTTTACACATGTTGCTACAGCAGCATGTGACTATTTTTACCGGTTTAGAATAGTTCGTAAAATAACGAACTATTTCCAGCACTACACTAGGTGTAAACTCCTAATTTAATGGCCCCTCACAGCAACCCACCATTCTGTTTTTTTTACCCAAAACGTCAGAATAAATGTTACTAAACTTAGTTGAACGACTGTCTGAACTCTAATGGAGAAACAGCAGTTTTCTTTTTAAATAATTTATTGAACGATTGCGAGTGTTCAAATCCTAATTGATAGGCAATCTCAGATACTGACAAAGTAGTTTCTGACAAATATTCCTTGGCCCTTTCTATTAATCTTTCATGAATGTGCTGTTGCGCATTTTGCCCTGTAAGCGAACGAAGCATGTCGCTTAAATAGCGGGGCGACAAATTGAGTTTGCCCGCCACCAACTCCACGGTTGGCAACCCGTGTTTCAGCGGTTCGTCATGGCCAAAGTAGTCGTTCAGCAATTGTGCCATTTTCGAAAGCAGATCATTATTCACCGCTCTTCGGGTTATAAATTGCCGTTCGTAAAAACGGTTGCTGTAATTGAGCAGCAAGTCAATTTGCGACAAAATAATATCCTGCGTGTGGCGGTCGATGTGCTGATATTCACTATCGATTTTCTGGAGAATTTCTATGATGTTCTTTTCCTCCCGTTCCGAAAGATGCAGGGCCTCATTTACCGCGTACGAAAAAAAACCATAATTTTTAATAGAGGTTGCCAGTGGATGGCCATGCAAAAAATCTGGGTGAACCATCAGCATATAGCCCACTCCGCATTCCTGGTTTATCTTGTTTACTTCGGCCACTTCAAGTGACTGAATTTGTTTTGGCGCCAGAAAGTTCATGGTTCCCTTGTCAAAATCATAGTACTGCTGCCCATACTTCACTTTCGCCCGGACATCTCTTTTCATTGAAATGCTGTAGAACTCCACTGAAAACTTTTTCCAAACTTCATTTTCTGCCAGTCGCATGTTGGCAACGTTAATTACGCTTACCAGTGGGTGCAATGGTTCAGGCAATGACAATAATTTGTGAAACGCCGATATGGATCTGATGCTATTCATTACAAGTTTTTCCTGTTCAAATGTACAAAATGCAACTGCCTCGTGAAAGGCAGTTGCCTGTTTTAATTACCCTACAAATTGCTTTCTGATTTCTTTTCTGAATTCTTCGTTACCCACCTCTAAACGTCTTGCATACATCATGTTTGCGTCTGCACCTGCCACGTAACGCACCTGGTCCTTGCCATCAGTGGCCGCTTCGTATACCACGTCCGCAATTTGCTCCGCAGTCGAAGCGTTTTTCATTGCTTCTCCGAAAGTATCAAACATTTTCTTCTCGATTGCCTGGTATTCCGAAACCGAATTCATATCAAGTGACCTGCCCGCAAAATCGGTCACGATTCCGCCTGGAGCTACGGTTTTGATACTGATGTTGAACGTCCCTAATTCATGCGACATGCTCTCGGACCAGCCTTCCAAAGCGAACTTGGTAGCATGATAAACCGAACTTATAGGAAAGCCCCATAGCCCACCAATGGAAGTAGTAGCAATAAAAACGCCGCTTCTTCTTTCCCTGAAATGTGGAATAAATGCTTGCGTAACTCGTAAAACACCCAATAGATTCGTATCGATTTGCTTAACTATTTTTTCGTCGCTAATCCCTTCTAATGCGCCCATCAATCCATAACCTGCGTTATTAAAAACCACATCAATATTGTGTAATGAAATAGCTTTTGCAACGGTCGATTTGATTTGATCCAGATTAGTAACGTCAAGTGGTAAAACGGTAACATTTTCTAACTGCGTCAGTTCCGTTTCATTCGCAGGATTTCTCAACGTTGCGATAACGTTCCATCCTTTGCTTTGAA
Source organism: Pinibacter aurantiacus (assembly GCF_019130065.1). Lineage (GTDB taxonomy): Bacteria > Bacteroidota > Bacteroidia > Chitinophagales > Chitinophagaceae > Pinibacter > Pinibacter aurantiacus. Next base: position 544,246 of record NZ_JAHSPG010000001.1, read on the forward strand.
ATAATTTAGCAGTTGCCTTTCCCAAACCTGCTGATGCGCCTGTAATAAAGATTGTCTTTTGCATACTTTGTTTAAATTTTACAACACAAAGGTCTTCAGAAACTGTTAACGCAATGTTTCCAAAAAGAGTTTCGTTGTATCCAAAATGACGAATCACAGATTATTCAGCACGTTTAGGACGCATTTTAACCAATCAAAAACATTTCCTCATTCTACTTAGCGGGAGGAACGGCGATTACTTTCCACTGGGATCCGGCCTTAAAACCTGTGGGTCCCGGTGTGGCTCGCATAAGGCCATTTAGTTTGTAAAAATTTTCCAAATGACGCGTCATTATCGCTTCACCGGCACCTACCTGAATCAAGTCCCCGCCTTGATCTGCCCCATAGCCACCCAATGCGGCGGAACGTACATCTGCAACATAACCTGGCCATTTCCCTCTACTCCAGCTATAGCCAAAGAGAAAAGGCTTAACGGCGGCTAAAGACATCTGGCTCTTCCACAAAAGCTGCAACTGGATAAACAATTCTCCGGGACAAGCCGCGATAACAATGTCCTTATTGATAATGATGGTAGAAATATGCACATCAATATTCAGTTGTTTATTAAATCTTCCGGTAAACTGAAGTGAGTCAGTCATCAGAAGAAGGCTGCCCGTCTCCTCAGAAGGCTTTAGTGATCTTGCGAGTTTTATAACCTGGCTCGCAAGTAGTTCACCCGTTCTTTCCATCGGTAGATAGTCGGTTTGAAAGGTATCGTTCGGTCCCTTGCGCCGCGAGCTGATTTGCAATGATTCTATATTGCCTCCTGCACCCTGGATAAAAAGGCAGTTTACTTTATTGTCAAAAGCTTCTTCAACCTTTCTGCTTGCAACACCGGGATAGTCTGCGGAGACTGCGTAATTAAAGCAAACGATATCCGCATGCATAGCGTAGTTCATTAAAATCGCCAGGGGCTGTCCCTGCTCGTCTTCAATTTTGATTACACCCACTTCAGGATCAACAGGACCAAAAGGAATTCTTTCCGGATTCTCGGATGTGTACTCACTGTCTGAGAACCACGACTCTCTCGCATGGCCATCTTCTCTTTCTATTAACCTGTTAAATCCCAATTGCGGAAAACTTTTATGTCCGGCGGAAACTTTTGCTTTAAACATGTTCTTAACCGATTCGCCAACTGCCTTAATAATCTGGTCCTCATAAAAAGCAGCAAAGGCCTTCTTTTGAGGCGACATTTTTTCAAACAATAAAGGTTCCGAATGGGTATGGGATGAACACAACATAAGCTGCGTAATACCGTATTGCTGCTTACATGCGTTGACTATGCGATCACTGGTAAATATGGCAAGATCGACAGAAACAAATGCAACGCGTTTACCATTCGCTTCCAAAACAACGCAACGCGCAAACAACGAGTCATGAACAGGCTCGTCCGTTTTTGGAGTGATGTTAATTTTAGAAGTGCCGGCCATTAGCGGATTATCGGCCGCATGCACTTTAATAAAAAAACAGAAAAGCAACATTGTCGCAATCAATCGTTTCATAGTTTGCATAAGTGGTGGTTTATTTTTTAAAAACTTTATTGCGTTTACCTTAATTGAATTGATAATTTTAATGCCCCCATTGCTTATTGGGTTTTGAATCCATTTCCAGCTCAAGCGTTCCACCGTTCATTATTTGCTCGTGTGTAAACCATGGAGTATTCAATTCTTTTCCGTTCATTCTTGCACTTTGTATGTATTTATTTACATCAGAACAATTGTGTGCAACGACTGTAAAATCTTTCCCGTTTTCAAGATGGATAACGACTTTGCTAAACACCGGGCTTCCGATTGTATAAACCGGTATGCCTGGTGTAACAGGATAAAAACCCATTGAAGAAAGAACAACAAAGGCAGACATTCCTCCGCCGTCTTCATCACCCGGAATACCAAACACATCGTTTCTAAACCATGTTTTTAATAACGCCCTTATTATCCGCTGCGTTTTCCACGGCGCATCAGTATAGTTGTATAAATAAGGGATATGAAAGCTGGGCTCATTGGCCATTGAATATTGCCCAACGAGTGAAGTGGCATCGGGAAATTTATACCAGAAAACATTTTTACCCATATCAATCCCCTCGCGAAACAGTTGATCTAACCTCTCTTGAAATTTTTGTTTGCCACCCATTAAATTGATTAGCGACGGAATATCCTGCTGTACCTGCCATACGTAGGTCCAGCCATTGTTCTCGTCATAGTAATCGCGCCCACCGGGGCCGCCATCGTATTTTGCGTCTATGTTTATCCAATTCCCTTTCTCATCTTTTGGCAAAAAGAACCCGCGCTCTTTGTTCCATAGATTTTTGTAGTCGTTGCTTCTCTGTTTCAGCAAAGCCGTGTCATCATATTTGTGCAAAGCCACCGCCATTTTATACGCCGCCCAGCTATCATAGCTCGCACCAAGCGTAACGGCAACAGCCTGTCGCTTTTCAAACGGATGCACATCAGCCACCGTTTCTTTTTCATCTTTATACAATGCAGGAAAATAACCGTGGTTATAATAAAAATCGTCAAGACTTGTTGCCTTGCCATTGCGCCAGGGTAACATTGTTGCGCTTAATGAATTTTTCTTCATGCCTTCATAAGCAGCATCAACGTCAAAATTTCTTAACCCCTTGTTGTAAGCGTCTAAAATAATTTCTGAAGAATGAAAACCATTCATACATGCATGATCGCCAAACAGCACAGGAAATGTAGGCAGCCAGCCGCTTTGCTGGTACATGCGCACATATGACTGAACCATATCTTCTTCCTGCTGCGGATGCAGGATGGTTCGTAAAGGATGCAATGCGAGGTAGGTATCCCAACTCCAGTCATCTGTATAAAATGGTCGGCTATCTGCATGAACTTTTCCATCAAATCCGCTGTAATAATTTGAGCCTTCGCTTATGTTTACCATGCGCTCGTAGCATCTGTACAAAGCGGTATAAAATACCTTTCTTTGTTCATCGGACCCGCCTTCCACTTCAATTTGCGACATTGTTTTGTCCCATGCATTTCTTGCCAGTTCTTTTGTTTCATCAAACGATTTGCCGGCAACTTCGTCATCAAAGTTTTTCTTTGCCTGTGCCTGGCTTACAAAACTGATGGCATACTTAAACTCAACGTTTTTAGTATTGTTTTCAAAACGAATAAACGCTTTGACATTTTTCCCCGCAGTATTGTTTCCCTGTTGAATGGCATTGTTGTTTACAAAACCAGTTGTTCCTTTTTCACTGAACATGCCGTATGCATAAACTTTGATGCTGTCATGATAAGTTTCGAAACCTTCAATAATATTTCCGTTGGTAAATTGAAAGGCGGCACTATCACGACTATAGGTGCTGAAAAGAAGGGCCGCATCGCCGTGCGAAGGAAATGTGAATTTAAAAATGCCTGATTTGGAAGAAGGCGTAAATTCTGTTTTTATATCATCTTCAATAAAATAATTTGAATAGTACCATGGTTGATTTATTTCAAGGTCATGGTCGTAAGCAAGTTTATTTTGCCATGAACCGGCATGTATAGGTTGCACAGTTGGCATTAAAGCAAACACCTGCCCGAGACGATGCGAAACGACCGTTAACGGGAAGCTTGATACCTGGTCATCAAGATAATCTTTTCGCTGCGGCGTAAAGCGTATCATTTGATTGGGAAGCTGAACGGTTGGCCTTGTGGGCTCCAGCATGATACCAACATTCCCGATAAGCGGGTTAATATATTGAACGTTAGATGAACGGGGCGCCAACGAATCGCTGGGAGACAAACCACAGGAAAACATGCACCATGATATTGCAATAGCATATACTTTTTTTGTAGCCTTCATCATCTTTTGAGCTTGTTGTTAATTGTGGAATTATTCATGCGTTGAGGGATTGCAATGCTTAATGTTGCATACAGGCAAAATATGTTTCACCCATTAACAGGGGCGCTAATAATTCATTAATTTGAACCTAAGCGAAAAATTAATGGCAGGATCAGCTTAAAAAGCAGGCTGTATCGAAGTTTTGATACAGCCTGGCTTGTTAAGATCACCAGCTTACCTGTTGGAAACCTTAGACTCTAGTTTTCTTAAAAATGACCTGTCGCTGCTTTCAAACCTCACTCCTATTTTGTTATCGCCACTTTTTGTTTTGATCACAATGTGGTTCCAACCCTTTTCAAGCGGCACCCCATTAAACTGGTTGAATGATTTAGCGCCAAGCAAACTATTGTTAAGAAAAACTGTAGTTTCCTGGTCAGCTTTTATATTCATATTTAATACAGGCATATCCGGTTCCACTAGCAAATTCGATAGGGACCTCGGACTATACAGCCAGAAATGGAGACCACTATTATTAGCAGCACTAAAGTTCAAGACGTCGTTCGTTGCTGTAATTATCTTTTCGGAATTTTTTCCTCCATTTGCAGAATCTATCAGCATTGCATTTTGTAACAATCCTGCCGTATTAATTGCGGGCATCCTTCCGGTAAAATGCCCGGTAAATTCAACGCCCATGTTAAGGAGCATTTTATACAAAATATTAGGCGACGCATTGTATAAATTGAACGGGTTGACAGATAGAAAATACAAACTGCCATTGTTGTAAGGCAGGCTGATAAATGAGTTGCCGGCCTCCTTACTTTCGCGTTCGCTTCTTACAACAGAAACCGTTTTTGAATATTCCGGTTTATTGTTCCACATTTTCCAGTTTGTATTGCTGGCAGTAAGTAAAACTTTGGAATGCTGGATGATATCGCCATCAATCGCATACTTGCTAATGGACTCATTGGTCAGTTCGCTGAAATAGAAGTCACTATTGTGCAAGTTTGTGATAGCCGCATCATTTGCGTTTGTGGTAAAAGATGTAGCGCTTCGGTTTACAATCGTTGCGCTGTAGGGCAGGTATTTATTAATGACATTGTTTGATGAAGCATTTGCACCGGCAATAAAAACAGTACCGCCATTTTGAGCAACAGCTTTGCACAAGGATACAGAAGCATCGTCAACCGGAGGATACATACCATCAATGATCAGCAAAGTATTTTTGTTGACGGACGTTCCTGCCGAAAAATTCAATCCAAGATTTTTAAACAAACTGTCCATCTTTCCGGAAGGATCGGCAGATAAAAACAGGAGATTGTTGTATTTCGATGAAACCGGGTCATTATTAAATGCAACCTCTGGCTTAGGTATTTCCGCAACACTGTCTTTAGCAGCGAAGGATTTTTTTATAGCATCAAACAAAGGCCATGTTTCATATACAGGCAATGACGCATCATAACCGGGATTAAGTGTGCTGGTGTAAGGCCCTAATCTTTCCGGCTGCATGCCCGGCTGGTTTTCCCGGAAAGCTGCGAAGAATACACCACTAGCCGGTGACGGGGCTTTGGTTGTATCTTTTAAACCAAAAGGAAGTGGCTTTAATCCATACCACACGATATTAAAAACGGAACGATAAGAAGCATCGTATTTTTTCATGCCGTTTACCAAACGTGTGGCCTCTGCGGCAACGCCTTCCATTCTGCCTTGCTGCGATTGATAGGATCGGTTGTCGTTGTATGCCGAGGTTTGTTTAGGTGTGCCGTAATATGCCATGCCGCATTCACCAACACCCCATAGCTTTCCTTGTGAGGACCATTCTTTATAAGCGTATTCATCGCCATAGTGGCCTATGATCAGTGGTAGGTTTGTAGGCTTGCCTGTTTCGCCATCGCCGGATATCCAGTTGCGTGTTGAATCAAGTTGTTTCGCAATATCAACCCAGTTGTTTATTTCGTCGAGTTGTTTTTTCACAAGATTTTCGGGTGACTGATGTACGTATGCAGTAACAGGAATGTTCTCGTTGCAAACGCTCCAGCCAAAAACTGAAGGATGGTTTCTATCACGAAGAATGAGCCTTCTCAAATGGTCTGCTGCATTTGTCCAATATTCTTCTGCATCTTCTTTTGGGCCGCCATCACTTGCCCATAGCCCTGTTTCATCCAATACAAACATGCCCATTTCATCTGCCATGTCAAGATAAAAAGATGGATAAGGCTGTGCATGTAAGCGCACTGCATTGGCATGCGCATCTTTCAGCATAGAGTACCAGGCCCATGCATAGCGCCGCGTCATTTGCGGCACGCCCATGAAATGCCAGGAGTCGCCATTGAGAATAACTCTGTTGCCATTCAGGTAGAACTTATTGCCAACCACTTTAAACTCACGCCAGCCAAAACGGTTGTATTGTTTATCCAGAGTGTCCTTCCCTTTCTTTATGTTCAGCACCAGTGCGTACAGTGCAGGATCATCATTCGACCAGAGTTTCAGTTTTTGTTTAGGACTAACGGCAATGGTTACTGTTTTTTCTTCACCCGGCTTAAGCGCCAGGTTTTGACGGGGAACTTGCAGTACAACATTGTTCAACTTCCATTTTGGCTCCGGCGCTTCTTCAGTTGATTTGCCTGCAACGTTTATCCACGGAGAAATATCGCCGCCAATATTTATGCTTTGATTTTTTGCGGAATTGTTTTTTATAACAGCAGATACCTGCAACAAATCTTTGTCAACAAATGGTTTTATGTAGGCATTCTTCACATAGACTTCCGGTTTTACCAAAAGATAAACATCCTGCCATATGCCGTTTATATGCTGGCCCCAAAATGAACCACCAATATATAAACGGTTGCCGTATTTACCCGGCTGGTTAAAAAGGTCCGCGTCTGCTACATACACCATCAATTCATTTTCTCCATCCTGTTTTACCAGGTCAGTTATATCTGCTTCAAAGGGAAGAAACACTTCATAATTTTGCGCGGCTTTTTTGCCATTTACAAACACCTGTGTATAGCCTGCCACAGCATCAAAATGCAGTATCAGGCGTTTGCCTTTCCATTGTTTTTTTACGGAGAAGGAACGCATCAGCCAGCCTGCTCTTGTGTCATTCCATTTCTGCGGATAAGATGGATAAGTGATGAAATCGCCACCGCCTTCTTCTTTGGCAAAACTGTTTACATTCCACGGCGAAGGCACTTTCACAGGAGTGGTTTCCCATTGCGGGTTTTGTGGAACGGATGGCTGCTGAAGCTGTTCTTTCGTAAGCGCAGTTGCGTTTTCAATTGGCAAAAATTTCCAGGAACCATTTAAGCAAATATCATCGCGGTAGGGTTGTTCTGATGATTTGGTATAGTGTTCTGATGGCGCAAACTCGTGTGTAAAAGTAATTTTCTGTGCCTGTGCACTTGTTGCCAACAGCACAAAAGTGAGCAATTTAAAAATCTTCATTTTAGTTGTTTATATGGAAAATGAACGTTCGCCGGTTCGTGTTTTTTTTCATCCTTTATGGATTTGTACCGGGATAATTTTCTAAAAAAAGCACCATGAAGAATAGAATGAATTCTTTTCCGGCTGGTGCTTTTGCTTGAAGTATAAAAACTAAGGTTATTGTTATGGCATCAATGTCGTTTCCTTAAGTTGCATGCGTTTGCCACATTAATGTCCTACGGACAATGTCTTGCGTGGCGTTACATTTTCTATTGACGTTGATGCCCTACGGGCATTGGTTTCCCGTAGGGAAAAAATATCAATAGAAATTTGCACCGTGGAGCTATGTTGCCCGTAGGGCATTAATATCTGAGCTCCAGTTTTAAGGAACCGACATGGTTATGGCATGGTCACAGCCTGTTCTTCTGAATAATTATAACGCTTTGAAACGTTGTCATTCGTTCTGGCGCCAACTCTTACGTAATAGGTCCTTCCGCTTTTTAATCCTGTGATTTTTGCGTTGTAAACGGTCGTCAATACAGTCTCATCCGGCGTGCCGTTCAAGTCATTATTATTTTGTGTTGAAAATACATTGTCGTTGCTGCCGTTGCTTACATACGGTGTGTTGGAAACAAACACTCTCGCATCTGTAATTTTATAAGCAGCTTTTGCTCTCGAAATTTTATAACTCAAATTAACGTCGTTGCCGTTTTGCTGAACCTTTCCAACAATCTCCACATTCAAAAAAGGCGTTACGATAAAGTCAACATTTACTTTGCCTTTCAGCACAACTGATTTGCCTTCTACCGGAAAGAATGGTCCATCCACAGGCGTAATTTTGTACGTTGCCGCAAAAATTTTGTCGTTGTTGAAAGTGCCATCTGGTTTTATCCAGAAGTACCATGGAATGGGATTATCGCTCCAGCTTGTTTCAAGCATTTGCAGGCGAATGCCATCAGGCTGTTCCGTTTGAATTGGCTTGCCTGTTACAGAATCAATCACATTGCCTGTTAATGTTTCTGAAGGTGCCGGGTAAGAATCATTTTCTTTGCTGCAAGAATTTCCCAGCACTAAAAAACCAAGAAGCGCTATTGCTATTATTATCTTTTTCATTTTATAATGATTTTAGTACAATGGGTTTTGAATAAGTTTTGGGTTCTTGTTAATCTCGCCGGCAGGAATAGGCTCATAATAAAAAGCCTGTTGAAATGTAAATCTTGCGTTCTGGATATCAGGCTCTTTTCTGTAGATGTATTTCTTCTCGTCAAATACATAGTAAGGATACAATACACGATAGATCCTGTTGTTGAATTCCTTGTCGGCAACTCTCCATCTTCTTAAATCCCACCATGTAAAGTTTTCAAAGGCCAACTCTTTTTTGCGTTCATTTCTTATGGAATCCATATTCAAATTGCCCAATGCAGAAGCACCGGCTCTGTCGCGAATATCATTGATAGCCGTTAACGCATCTGCAGGTTTGCCTAACTCATACGCTGCTTCTGCTTTGTTCAGCAACACTTCTGCATAGCGGATGGCGATCCAGTTTTGATATGATTGCCACAACAAAATTTCAGAATTGGGTTTGGTTGGGTCCATGTACTTTCTGATGTAGAAACCTGTTGAAGTAGATTCACTTCTGCCGGGGCCAGCAAAGCCCACTACATTTTTACCACTGTATTGTACTGTCGGGTCGCTTGCAAGGTGCAGCTTGCTGTCGTTTGGATCGTCGTGCTCAGGCGCTTCAGGAGAATTGGGTTTTCCTGAGTAAGATTCATACAAGCCTCTTTGCATGTCCATTACCGCACCTCTGAAAACATCTCCCGGTAATGTAACGGTGGCCCTTAAACGAGGTTCTACATTTTTAAACAGGTCCATCCGATCGCTAAAGCGGATCGGCGTTCCGTCAGGATTATACACTTGCAGGCTGCCGTACAATTCCACATAGTCGAGTGTTGGATCAATTACAGAAGAATAACCATTTCCTCCCTGTAGTTGACGAGGAATATTTAACGCATCCCATGAGTGTGTTTTTTCCGGATAATGATATTGTTTTACCAGGATGTTCTCGGGGCTGTTTCCGTCTAAGAACAGGTTCACATAATTCTGGTATTTATCAGGATTGGCGCGGTATAGAGAATATTTGCCTTCGAGCATTTTTGCTGCATCAAAACTTTGCTGAAAATAGCTTGTTGCTTTGTCTGCAGGAATGCCCACTACACCATCCAGTTGCACTGTTCCATATTTCGCAATACTTCCGGCAAACAACATGGCTCTTGATTTTAAAGCCGCGGCTACATATTTATTTGCTCTGCCAGATTTGGACTCTGCGATATCAGGCATATAATTGATGGCTGTATCCAGATCTGCGCCGATAAAATTATACACTTCTTCTTCCTTGTTACGAGGTATTTGTAATTCGTCAAGGCTTTGTTCAGGATAAGATTGCGGCGTTCTAACAATAGGCACACCTCCATATCTTTCAACCAAAGCAAAGTAGAAGAAGGCTCTTATAAAATGCGCTTCACCCAACCATGCTTTTGCCTTGTCTTCTGTAAATGAACCCGCATATTTTGGAAACGTCTCAATGAAATAGTTTACGTTTCTTATGTTCACATATGGCCAATAACCAAAGCTGCCATTGCCTATGCCGCGTGCGCCTACATAGTCTGACTGTAAGCATTCGGCAGTAAATAATCCGTAACTATGAAAACAAGGAAAATCGTTGAAACCTGTCTGGTAATTCGAATTAAAATCCTGTATTGGCAGTGCTGAATACAAGGTTGCCATGTAAGATTCAATACCGGATGGGGATGAAAACACATCTTTATCCTGTATGATATTGGTAGGCGGAATGTCCAGCTTGTTGCAGGCAGTTAACAGGTATAATGGTAGTATATAAAATAGTATTCGTTTCATGGTGTAATCTTTAAAAGGTGAGGTTCAATCCGGCATTGTAGGTTTTAGTTAAAGGATACATGTAGCCATACAAATCAGCCGGATGCTCCGGATCAAGGAACTTGAGTTTTGTGAAGGTTGCCACGTTGTAACCGTTTACGTAAAAGCGGCAGTTGGAAATGCCCACTTTCTTCGTCCAGCGTACAGGAAGTGTATAACCTAGCTCAAGGCTTTTTATTCTTACATAAGCTGCATTCTGAATGGAACGTTCTGTATTGTCTGCGGCAACTGTTCCTGTATAAGCATAGTAACCGGAAACCCACTGTGTATGCGGATCATACGGATCTGCCTTTGGATCAACAGGATGCCAGCGGTCATTAAATTGAGAAAGAATATTTCCGCCCAGTGCGCCTGGTTCTTTTAATGCTTCAATGTATTGAACATTGTATCTGCCTGCACCTTGTATCAGAACGTTAAAGTCTACGCCTTTGTATTCAACGTTGATACTGCCGCCGTAAGTTATTTGCGGCGTAACGTTGGTAGTAACGTCGTTAATGTTTGGAAGTCTTGAACCGGCAAGAGGATGGTTATCGTTGCCATCTATGATGCCATCGTGGTTCCAGTCTTCATACAAAAAGTCTCCGGGTAACAACCCCCTGTTTCCACCGCCGTAGTTAATGTTGCTGCCATATATCTGTCCGTAATCCTGCACCTGGCCCGTATATCCCAATCCCCACTGAATATCATTGTATCGGCCATTAAGATTGTTTAACCAGTTGTCGTAAGAGTTTCCTGCCTGTGCCCTTTCTACGTATTTCCATTTGGTGCGGGTGTAGGCTATGTTTGCACTTACATTATAGTTAACCTGCCCAAGCCTGTTTCGGTGGTTGACAACAAACTCAAACCCTGCAGTTTGATCGCTGTTTAAATTTTCCTGCGGAAGATTTGTTCCTACCGTACCGGGTAACGTCAACGTTCTCGTTGCAGGCAAACCTTCACGCTTGCGGCTAAAGGCATCAAACTGCAAACCAAGCAAGCCTTTCCACATGTCCACATCAGCGCCAATATTTAGTGTTTTGGCCGTACCCCATGTAAGGTTTGGATTTGCGCCTTTTGGTGCAAGACCGCTAACCCAGTTGCCATTAAACCCTGCTCCGCCAGAAGGATAATTGTAACCGCTAACAAACTGATAAGCGGCAAAATCAGTCTGGCCCGTCTTACCGTAAGTCGCTCTCAACTTCAGGTTGTTGATAAATGAAAGTGCTCTGGTGTTTTTGAAGAAATCTTCTTCAGACATGCGCCATCCGCCGGAAAGCACCGGGAAAAAATCCCACTGATGACCGGGCGCAAAAAGAGAAGATCCATCGTAACGAAAGCTAAATCCCAAAAGATATTTTTGAAGATAGTTGTAATCGGCTCTTCCTACCAACGCCTTATTTGCGTAGTGTGTAAGGCCGTTCACATCCATGTAGCCGACCTGGTTTACACCACCGCCTGCAAAAAGCTCATCCAAAGCATCCAGCAATCCACCCTGGCGGGAAGAATTGAAGTTATCGCTGTAGCGATCGCTTTCTTCATACAATGCGAGTAAACTAACATTGTGCTCTGCTCTGAATGTGTGATTATACGAAAGCTGTAATTGCGTCAGGCTTTGTGTATTTTTTCCAAAATTTCTTTGCAGCGAAGTTGGTGAGTTGGCAGCAGTTGCCGGGTATGTATTGGTGGCTGCATCATAGGTGTACACATAATAGGTCTTCCTGTACTCTTTGTATTCGTTACCATTGTAATCGTAGCTGAACAATCCTTTAAGTTGCAGCCCGGTTAAAAATGGCATGTCCCATGCAAGACTTACAGAACCTTGCAGCCATGTTCCTTTGTTTATTTTATAACCGCTCAGGTCGGAATTGGTAGTCACCAATGGATTGGCCACATCCGTGCTTTTGTATGGGTATGCAGGATTGTTGTTCGCGTATAAAGGATCGAGCGGCAATTCGCGCCACATACCTCTTATAATTGCCCATGAATCTGTGTACGGCGCATTGCGTGTATCAGAGATACCGGACAACCGCATTTCAGCTGTAAGGCTGTTGGAAATTTTTGCAGAAACATTTGAACGGAAATTGTACTTCTTATAATTAAGATCATTTGTTTTCCAGATACCGTTCTGGTATAAATTGCCAATGCTGATAAAATAATTCATTCTGTCGTTGCCACCTGCAGCGCTGATATTATTTTGATATTGGGGCGTGTATTTTTTTATTACCGGATTGAACCAATCGGTGGAAGTTTTGGTGCCATTTTCATACGCGGCAATTTCAGCATCGGAATAACGCACAACGCCGGGAGCATCCACATTATGGCCCACGTGTTCGTTGGTCAATTTCATGAAATCAACGGCGTTTACCAGGTCCGGGAACCCGAGATATTTTTGCGCTCCGTAAGAGCCCGAATAAGTGATCTGGGATTTTCCTCGTTTACCATTTTTTGTAGTGATCAATATCACACCGTTTGCACCCCTGAACCCATATACCGCAGCCGTAGCGTCCTTCACTACAGAAATATCTTCGATCTCATACGGATCGAGCCTAGTAATATTATCCCTTGGAATACCATCAATAATAACAAGTGGATTTCCAAAACCCCTGATGTCAAAGCTGGTATTAAATGCGCCGGGTTCACCGCTTTTTTGCACAACTCTTAGCCCCGGTACTTTACCTGCCAATGAGTTTACAAGGTTTTCATTTTTTGTTTTCACCAACTGGCCGCCTGTTACCACCGCCACAGCCCCTGTAAGGGTTGCTCTTTTCTGGGTGCCATAACCTATAACCACCACCTGGTTCAAATTGCTGGAGGAAGTTTGCAGCCGTACTGTTACATTTCCATTTTGGCCGGCTCTCATGCGCACGTCTTCGTAACCCACGTAGCTGAACACAATATTGTTGCTGTCGGACTGGGATTCAATAGTAAATCTTCCCTGCTTATCAGTTGCAACGCCTTTATTGGAGCCCTCAACTGTAACACTAACGCCTTCGATGGGTTTGTTATTCAGCGAGTCCAGCACCTGGCCCCTGATAGTCTTTTTTGTTTGGGTGTTCTGGCTATGCGCCGGTGTAAATAATAATAAGGTCAAAGAAATAAGTAGCAGTAATGGTAGTAAAGTTTTTGTTTTTGGTGTTTTGTACAAGGTCAATTGGCCTGTAAAACAGTGTCTTTTCATATCACAAGCTTTAGTTTAAATAAATAGTTTTAGAATCGAGATTAGTTAGCTTCCGGATGGGAAGGCATTACTCGGGATGGGGACTTTTTGATTGATGCGCTTTCATGTTCATGGTGTTTTATACAAGCGCAATAAAGCGTTGGGGTGCTAATAATAGCCTTCGAAAAATCTTAATTTGCTAATAATTGCAAAAAAAGTGGCCTCATGACCAAAAAAAGTTGGGGATTTTTGGCGGTAAAATCGCCGACCCTAATTCGTAAGTGTAAGAAGGAAAGTAAGTTGTGCCGAAGAGTACCCAGACGGTAATAAAGCTGGTGTGTACGCGGTAAAAGGAGGATTTCAGTCATCCTTTTTTTTGTCAGAACGGCGTACAACAGGTAAAATTGAGCGCTCTTTAGCGCTAACAATCCCCTTCGAAAACCATTAATTTGCTAATAATTGCCAGACAATGGCACTCCACGAAAAAAAAGAATAATTTAAGAACAATTATATTTTTAGGTGAGTGTGAGGATCATTTTTGCTGATTTCCGGAAAGGAGCGGCTGAAATCCTCGCCGTATATTTCCTTATACTCCTTTATAAATTTGGTATAGGTCTGGTTGGCGAGTGCATGCCTTTTCAGGTAAATCAGGGTTTTGCATTTGTATTCAAGCGCATCTTCGTTCAGGCGGTCGAAATAGAAAATGCAGTTGGCAATCTCAATCACAATTTCAGGGTCATCGGTAATATCCTTCAGCTGGTTAAGGTAGTCCAGGCAAATGTCAATTACCTGGTTGGATATTTGCGCCTTGATATCGTCGAGCCAGCTATATTCAGTTTGATTTAGAAAAGCTCCCTTAAAAACAAGGCCCAGGAATTCTTCCATATAACTCTTCGTCATAGAGTGCTTGGAGCCGACCAGTTTCATAAAGCGATCGTAATCAACATAAGCCGTGTTGTCGTCGTGAATAACAAACTGTAAAAAGTCCCGGTTCTTTTCAATAGTGCAATTACCGATTTTCTCCACAATGCTTTTAATCTTGGTCAGGTTTACCGACAAATTGTTTTTAGCAATTTTCGACGATTTGCCTGTCCATAATATTTCATTCAGGCTATCGGCAGTTATTCCCCGTCCGTTTTTAAAAGTGTGGGTTATAATTAAAAGGAACAGTTCTTTCGTTAACGGGGTAAACAGACCGGTAATGTCCTTCCCTTCGTTATCAAAAACCTGGAATTGACCAAAAAGAAATATGGCCGATTTTTCCGGTTTCTTTTCTTCCGCAAGCCTTGCCAATAACGAAGTTTCTTTTGTGTGCTCTTCGCCGTTGATTACAGGGCTGGTCACTGTGATTTCTCTTCCGTTATTATTTTCCCGGGCACTGAGTTGCTTTTCAGCTTGAGGCAAACGGCGCTTTGAAATGAAAAATACAATAGCTGCCAAAACAGCGACCGCTAATGCCATCCACACATATTTTTTATACGGCAAAGGTTCGGGTGCATCCATTTCACCGCCCGGAGAAATGGCCTGCGGCGGAAAATCAATTGAATAAACCTTTACGGTCGTAAATTTTTCAGGCGAATCGAAATTGGAATAAAAGAAGGTAACTGCAATTAATTTGCCCGCCTTTGGTGAATAGTACAAATCGCTGTATGATTGGATGTCATAAAACGGGTAGGCAATTTTATTTCCCAACAATTTGATGGATGGATCTTTTAAAGAACCCTGAACCAACTGAAGGCTTGAATTAAAACTATCATTTGAAAAAAGCAAACCATAATATACCTGGTTCTTTGAATCAACAATAAGGTTGTTGGCAAACGTGAATTTTGTATGGCTGTCTTTAAAATCAAATAGCTTTTTGAAAGTTTTCGAGCGTACAGAAAAAGCGTACATATCCGAGTAGCTTACCGGGTCTAGTATCTGGTTTCCCGTAGAGCTTCCGTAACCTCCTATTATAAATGCAGTGTCCCCCGTTTCGTTCACACCCGAAGCAGCAAGGTATCTTGGCGGGAAAAAATCTCCTCCCGTGTGAACAGAATCCCATGTTGCAGTCGGTATTGAGTAGCGCTCAACCGAATTTTTATATTTTAACTGGCCATACCCTCCTATTATATATATAGATGTATCAACCGGCGATAAAAACTTATTGGAGTGCCAATATTCAGTAAGAACGGTGTCTCTAAACTCACCATCCCATGCTTTGTTGCCGGGCGCGTATGATATAGCCTTCTTTTTGTCAACCAGAATATTGTATATCTTATTGGTAAAGGGGTCAAAAATACCCTGCGTTCCTATAATAATATTGGTGCGATTGAAAGCATATTGCTTCCAGCGTGAGTCAATATTCTTTACGTTGAATTCCGTGACAGAGTCAGGGCTAACTATATATAATATCTCAGCTTTTTTATCGAAAGAACAAATGGCATTTCCCTTTGTAACAAATGTCTTCTCAAGCGTCCAGTCCTGGTATGCCGGCTTCACCCATTTTGGATTTTTAACCAAAGCGGTCTCTCTTTTTATCCTGTCAGTTGCTATGTCGCCCTTAATTTCATCCAGGGGCCAGTAGTACGCCAGGTTATTATCATCAAAGAGCTTTATATCTTTTATGCGCATTGGAGGCAGGTCCCTGGTTTGATAACGCTCAAGATCGTTGGCACCCCATAAGAATTGATAATAACTGCTGTTAAAACTGATTGGGGCGCTCCCAATTTGTTTATGGTTCACAAACACTTGCAGCTGCTTTTTCTGCGGCGCAATTTGCAGGCTGATCGTGTTCCAATTGTCAAATAGCGCGGAAGAATCAAGCGTAAATGATATGCCTGATAATTTTTCGCCTATTATGACTGTAAAATTTAACGTCTTTTGATCGTACAGCAAATCGATATTTTGCTTTCCGTTAATTACCCGGAGTATGTAACCGAAATAAACATGGTATCCTTTGACGAAGGCCATGTCAAAATCTACCTTAAGATTATTTGAAAATTTTAAGGAATCCGAAAGTTGTAAACTTGTTCTTTTTTCGAGAGAGGTTTCGTGGCTGTTAAACTTAAGCCCATAAGTTTGGGCAAACGAACTAATAACAAAGCAAGTACACAATATGATCAAAGCAAAACGTCTCATAGCAAAATAGAATTGGCAAAAAATTCCTGGCGCTAAAAGTAATACTTTATACCGAGAATGATTTTCCCGTGGAGATTTTAAAATACAGTCATGGAAGCATCCCCCAGAGCTTACTTTCACCTAGCAATAAAAATAAATACAATAATCTTTCGTGCAAGTTACACGACACATATTTTTTCCTGTATTATTTCGCGCGGGCCAAAACAGGGATTACCATAATAACCGCACACTCCTTTTGTTAATGCAGGCTGTCGATAAAAAAATATTCGGCAATATTTGACTTTGTAAATATTAGTGCTACTTTTACAGTGTACCACACAACTAGTACACTAATGATCGAAGTAACTAATTTATCCTTCGGATATAAAAAAAGAAAGCCGTTGTATAACAACCTCACTCTGCAACTACCGGTGGGAAGTATTTATGGCTTACTTGGAAAAAACGGAGCAGGTAAATCGACGCTGCTCAAAAATTTTACCGGCTTGCTGTTTCCGAAAAGCGGAACCCTGCAAGTAAACGGATTTGATCCAAAGAAACGACTACCCTCGTTTTTGCAAACAATCTATTTCATTCCTGAAGAAGTATATGTACCCTCCTTAACAGCGGAAGGATACAAAAAATTATTCGCTCCATTCTATCCTTTATTTAACGAGGAACAGTTTTATCATTATCTGGATTTTCTCGATGTACATGATAAAGGCAAGCTAAGCACGCTATCATTCGGCCAGCAAAAAAAATTCGTAATCGCTTTTGCCCTGGCTTGTAACACAAAGATTTTATTGCTCGATGAACCAACCAATGGCCTGGACATTCCTTCCAAAATAAAATTCCGGAAACTTATATCATCTGTTTTTACAGATGACAAAATGATTTTCATTTCAACACATCAGATACGTGATTTGGAAAACTTAATTGATAATGTAATTATAGTTGATAATGGCGAATTGTTAATGCAAGCGTCACTTACTGAAATTGCGCAAAAACTATCTTTTAAGATGGTTGATACCATTGATAATGAAAGTGCGGTACTATATAGTGAGCCGTCACTGAAAGGACACGCGATTGTAACCGAAAATACAACAGGCGATGAATCAAAAGTCAATCTTGAATTTCTGTTCAATGCCATAACAGGCAATCCTGAAAAATCAAAAGTAATCTTCAAGACAAAATAAATTTTATGAGCGATACATTCAACCTGAAAAGGTTTGGGTTATTGTTGAAAAAAACAATCACAGAGCGGCCAACCCAAACAATAGGCGTGACAGCGCTTTTACTCATTCTTTCACTCACATTGTACATTGTTGCTAAAAATATAATCGGCTTCAATGCGGCACAGAATCTCACTTTCGTCTGGGGTTTGGCGGGAGGCGGCTTTTTCCTGGCTTCATTTGTTTTCAACTATTTTAATAGCAATGCCAGTGGCTCCTCTTACCTTACTTTACCCGCTTCATATTTCGAAAAATGGCTTTGCGGTGTTTTGATTGCTGGCGTCTTTTATCCGGTTATTTTCCTGCTCTTCTATCATTTGATGGACGTGCTTTTTGTGGCAGCCTATCACAGCAGCCTCGACCCAAATTCTTTATTTTACCGGCAACAATATGATAGCGTGTTTACGTTTGACCTGGACGGCATACTTGCATGGAAAGTGTATTTCATGTTTGCAATGTTAACCGGCTTCATGCTGATAGGTGGCTTGTATTTTAACAAAACTGCGTTGGTAAAAACAGCTATTGCCATTTGCATTTTCCTGGCTATTCTATTAGGATTAAACTGGTTCACAGGCATAATGTTTTTTGGCCCAATCAAAGAGGCGGGAATCTATGATCATGTAACACTTGAGGTTGGCAAAGCCGAAGGTGTGATATTGTTACCTGCCGGCATAGAGCATTTTTTTCGAACCGGTATTGCCTATTTTCTGCCGGCTGTGTTATGGCTTTCACCACTACTTAGATTGAGAGAAAAAGAATTTTAAATCATTCAGATGGAGTTTAAAGATAATCCGGCGATTTACATACAAATAGCAGAATACGTCTGCGAACAAATTCTGTTGAAGAAATGGAAGCTCGGCGAAAAGATTGTTAGTATCCGGGATCTGGCGGTGCAAATGGAAGTAAACCACAATACTGTTCAAAGGGCCTACGATCTTTTGCAGCAACAAAACATCATTGTTAACAAGAGAGGCATTGGTTATTTCACAGATGATGACGCGATGGAGCGTATCCTTGATTTCAGAAGAGAACAGTTTATAGAAAACGAATTGCCGGTTTTCATGCGTAACATTTTTCTATTAAAGCTCGACTTCACTGAAATCAAAAAAATCTACGACCAATTTGTAAAAGATAATTTTAAAAAATAGCTCATGAAACTTTCGTCAAAAATATTGCTGGCAACTTTTTTATTAATGATCGCCGCCGTTCTTTCCTCAAACATGATTTTAAAAAAACAATATGACCAGATTGACAAATCGGACATCTACTGGACCTACGATAAAATACTTGAGAGTCCTTTCAGGCATCTAAAAATAACAGGAGGAAACAGCACTAATATCTACTACGAGCAAAGCGAAAAACCTTCCGTGCGCGTTTCTCGTGATTGGGTCAACTATCATGGCGGCCATATAAAAGCAGAAGTAAAAAACGACACTTTGTTTTTGAGTTTCGACCAGTCACCCGCAAACGGATTCGAAAAGTTTTGGCTGCAAAATGCAGAACCGGTGCGAATTTTTTCTCCGGAACTTCTATCAGTTACAGGCAACAATACAAATTTTGAGATGCAAAAGCTCAGGCAGAAAACCCTTACCGTAAATATGAGTGGCCACTCCAGGTTTGAAGTTGAAAGCCTTTGGCCCGACATGGATTCAATCAACATTACACAAAGGGATTCAACCAAAGTCGTATTTGAAATGTCGACTGATTACAGGAAATCATCGCCAGATGCTCAACCCAAAGGCAAAGTTGTTGTTCATAATATAGCTGGTGTCCGATCTGCTGAAATTACTGCACCTCCCACTGATTATAACGGAGGCATGACGATTCGTTCAGTGACTGCCGACATAAAGGGACATTCAATCCTCGATATTGGACATGCACAAATTCAAAACCTGCAGTTGCAGATTCAAGACACTTCTGCAATTGTGTTGTCTGGGAATGCTTTGAAACTAAGTAAACAATAAGGCTTAGTATGACCGATAAAACTTTTGCCAGGAAATCCATTTCAGTTGTTCATCGATTGTACTGCAAATAAGTGATAATAGAAATCCACTATCACTTATTTGCGTTTGTTGTCATACCTTACAATCACTCCTCGTGCTCACCAGTGTTTGTCATTTTTGCCAAAACAAAAAACGCACCTTTGGTTACCACTTTTGTCTCCACCGGAATTTGTTTTAAAAGCGTAATCGCTGTATATCCTACATCAGTCGTTCCTTTAGCTACAGGTACTTTTTCAAAAGTCACCATTTTCTCCGGCTTTTCACTTTCACCCGTAACAATGAAAATGTAATCCTGCCCTTGTTGCGTAACTATTGCGTCTGAAGGCACGGCAGGCGCAGTGTTCTTGTCAAGACTAATCACCGCAGTAATATTCATACCGTCAATTAGTCCTGTTTTATTGCCATTCACCTGAGCGTGAACGGTAACGGCTTTGCTTTCTCCTTCAAAAGATGAACCCAGTGAATATATCTCTGCATCATATTCTTTACCGGGATTGTTGGTTAGCGTAAAATGAATGACCTGGTTTTCGCGCAACTTCGAAAGATCTTTTTCATACACGAACAGGTCAACATGTAAGTGACTGTTGTCCACAATATCAGCAATGCTTGTGCCGTTGCTAACGAAGCTGCCAATCTTAACCACTACATCGCTTACCACGCCGGCAATTGGGCTTCTGATTGCTAAAACAGAATTCAACTTATCACTGGTTAAGCTCTGGGGATTAATGCCCATTAACTGGATCTGGCTGGCAAGTGCGGCTTTACGTGTCTTTAATGCTTTAAGCTGTGCGTCTGCGGCCTGCAGGTTTTTTAATGCACCGGCATTACCTTCATTCAATTCCTTTTGCCTGCTGTACTCCTGCTCTGCCAATACAATCTTTGGTGCAAGGCTCAGGTATTCTTCCTGTGATTGTATGAATTCCGGGTTGGCAATGGTTGCGATGATCTGATCTTTCGTAACCGAATTACCCGGCTGAACGAGCAACGATTTTACAACACCGCTATACACTGAACTAATACTTGCCTTGTTTTGATTGGGCACTTGCAGTACTCCATTTGCTTTCAGTGACGATGTCAATTGTTTGTTTTCTATTGTTCCTGTTTCTATGCCAATTGCTTTTATCTGCGCCTCCGTGAGCGTTGCGGTATTTTCCTTCCCTGCTTCAATGTGAGTATCTGCTTCGGTTTGCTTTGCCTCCTCATTTCTATTGTTGCCGCAAGAAGCAAACGCTGCCGCTATGAACACCCCTTGTATAATGAATAAAAACTTTTTCATCCCTTTGATTTATTTATTGATTGATGAAATAATAATATTGAATAACTGAATGATTATATGAATTCAGGTTTTCGAGATAATTGCGCCGGATATCGATGGCCTGTGTTAAAAATTGCGATAGCTCAGCAAAGCTGATTTCTCCCGAACGATATGCCAACGTTGAAGCTTTGATGATTTCACTTGCCTGTTTGAGACCTGTTGACTCATAGAAATCCAGAAGCGCATTGTTCTTTTCCACCTCTTTTTCTGCCTGCGATCTTTCCGTAGCAAATAGCTGCGAGTCCAGCTCATATTGTGTTTGCTGTACGTTTGCTTCTGCTTGAGATGCTTTCAGTTTATTACCATAAGCCTTCATGCCAAACAAGGGAAAAGTTGCGCTCACAGAAAATCCTGAGTACGGATCGCTTAGTCCATACAATCTTTGACTAAAGAAACGCCCCGAAAACTCCGGCCTGTTTTCATTCCTGGTAACATTCACTGCGGCTTGCGCAATTTTTATATTTTGATTTTGCAATTGAATGACCGGGTGCGTTGAATCGTTCGCTGCAGCGTGCAAAACCAATTTCTCCAATGCTTTGTTTTGTGGAAGTATAGCCTGTTCGCTATTCAGCAACTGCATTAAAAGTTGTTGCTGTATTTTTTGCTCACTATAACTCTGTTGTAACATTGCCTGCAATTCTCTTAACCGAACATTTGCTGCAATGCTGTCCAAACCCGGACTATCACCCGTTCTTGCTTTTAAAACGGCGGCATCCAAAAGCGATCTGTAAATACTATCGAGCGATAAAAACAGTTTTTGTTTATCTTCTAAATACCAAAGCTGATAGTACACATCCCTCACATTCTTTTTGAGTTCTGCATCAATCGCGGAAGTTCTTGTTTGAAAATATTTTAGCTGCTCCGTGTAGTAATTCTTTTGTGCTTTGTACAGTCCAGGCCATGCTACACTTTGTGATAATCCTATTTTCAATATGCCGCTTTTATCACTCGGCCTCAGGTCTTCATTCTCGGCAAACACGCCTGTTTTTGGCAGCATGCCGGAACTTTTAATAAGCAACTGCCCTTTGTTTATCTGCTGCTTATTTACTTCATACTGCAGATTTGCTTTTGAAGAAGTCAGTACTTCATCAATGCTCAAACGCTTGCTCACAGGCTGTTGCGCCCACGTTGAATTGAAAGAGAAAGTAGATACCAACAGAAGAATAATTGTTACAACCGGCTTCATCTTAATTTTGGTCTTGGTTGAAAAAAGAATGTATAACAGAGGCAGCACGATCAACGTGAGAAACGTTGCGGTTATAAGACCACCGATCACTACTGTTGCTAATGGCTTTTGCACTTCTGCCCCTGCACTGTTAGAAAGCGCCATGGGTATAAAGCCCAGGGAGGCTACCAGCGCTGTCATCAACACTGGTCTTAGCCGCAGGCTGGCTCCTTGTTTCACACGTTCCAAAACATCGCTTACTCCTTCCTTTTCAAGTTGGTTGAATGTACTGATCAACACAATACCGTTAAGCACTGCTACGCCGAACAAAGCAATAAAACCAACACCCGCGGAAATGCTGAAAGGCATGTCCCTCAGCAACAATGCGAAAACGCCGCCAATTGCACTCATTGGAATAGCGGTAAAAATTAGTAGCGATTCTTTCAGCGAACCGAATGTGAAGAACAGCAACAAGAAGATAAGTGCCAATGCAACGGGCACAGCTATTTGTAAACGAGCCGATGCTTTTTGCAAATTTTCAAATGTGCCACCATAGGTGTAGTAATAACCCGATGGAAGCAAGTTGGCTTTTGATAATTTTGTTTGTATTTCTTCTACAATGCTTGCGACATCCCGTTCCTTTATGTTGAATCCAACTACTATTCTTCGTTTGCCTTCTTCACGGCTAATTTGCGCAGGACCTTCTTTAAAAGATACGACCGCTACCTGCGACAGTGGAATTTGCGTACCATCGGGCGTTGATACAAACAAATCAGATACATCCTGAATGGAGGAACGACTGGCACTATCTAAACGAACAACAAGATCAAATTTTCTTTCGTTTTCAAATACTACTCCTGCCGACTCTCCTGCGAACGCTGCCCTTACCGTGCGATTGATATCTTGTATATTCATTCCGTACGCTGCAATTCTTGCCCGGTCATATTGTATGGTAATCTGAGGAAGCCCTACGGTGCGTTCAATCTGCGGCTCAGATGCTCCTTTTACAGACTTTACAATTTCTGCAACTTTCGGCGCCAGCGCTGCAAGCGTATCAATATTCTCTCCGAAAATTTTAACAGCAACATCCTGACGAACCCCTGTCATCAATTCATTAAACCGCATTTGTATCGGCTGATTTATTTCAAAAAATACACCCGGAATAATCTGCAGTTTTTCTTCGATCATGCTTGCGAGCTCATTGTAATCCTTGGTAGATTTCCATTCTTTCTTTGGTTTTAATACAATGACCAGATCTGTCGCTTCAGGCGGCATTGGGTCCGTAGGAACTTCTGCAGAGCCTGTTTTGCCCACTACCATTTTTACTTCAGGAAACGTCTTGACGATCCGGCTCGCCTGCATGGAAGTTTCAACACTTTGGGAAAGCGAAGTCCCCTGCGGAAGAATGCAGTGAAACGCATAATCTCCTTCTTGTAGTTGTGGAATAAACTCACTTCCCATTCGTGTAAAAATGAAAATGGCAACACCAAAAAGAATGGCTGTAATGGCGACTATTAACTTTCTGAATTTAATACTCTTGTTAAGCAAAGGTTGATACCAACGAAGAAAGACATCCATCATCTTGTCGGAAAAAGTCTTTTTATCTGAATAACTTTTTGGGAGAAAAAGAGCAGACATCATAGGTATGTAAGTAAGCGAAAGGATCAATGCACCAAGAATAGCGAAGCTTACAGTCTGCGCCATCGGCCTGAACATTTTTCCCTCTATACCGGCAAGTGTAAGAATGGGAATATAAACGATCAAAATAATGATCTCACCAAAAGCGGCACTGGTGCGGATCTTAGAGGCAGATTCATACACCTCTTCATCCATCTCGGCCTGCGAAAGTCTGTGCCTCGATTTCCTTATAGCAAGATGATGCAAGGTTGCCTCTACAATGATCACCGCTCCATCTACGATCAACCCAAAGTCAATGGCACCAAGACTCATAAGGTTGGCACTCACGCCAAACGCATTCATCATACCAAGCGCAAATAGCATCGCCAGCGGAATAGCAGAAGCCACGATTAACCCTGCGCGAAAATTTCCCAAAAACAAAACAAGCACGAATATGACGATCAACGCACCTTCAATCAGATTTTTCTTTACCGTGTTAACAGCGTGGCTTACTAAATCTGTTCTGTCCAGAAAAGGTTCTATCACCACATCTGCCGGAAGCGCTTTCTTGATGGTTACCATTTTATCTTTCACTCTATTTACCACGGCTGCGCTATTCGCACCTTTCAACATCATTACGATTCCGCCTACTACTTCTTTCTCTCCATTATACGTAACAGAACCATATCGCACCGCACTGCCCAGCTGAACAACTGCAACATCCCGCACAAGAACCGGAATGCCATTGACTGTTTTAATTACAATACTCTTGATGTCGTCTAATGAAGAGACCAATCCGATACCCCTGATAAAATAGGCATTTGGTTTCTTATCTATGTAGGCTCCTCCAGTGTTTTCGTTATTCTTTTCAAGCGCAGAAAATATCTCGGCAATGGTAACATTCATCGCTTTGAGTCGCGCCGGATTAACGGCTACCTCATATTGCTTAAGCAATCCGCCAAAACTGTTTACCTCCGCAACTCCGGGTGTTCCATATAATTGACGGGCAACGATCCAATCCTGCATAGTGCGCAGATCCATCGCCGTGTATTTATTCTCAGCACCTTCCTTGGGATGTAAAATATACTGATACACCTCTCCAAGCCCTGTGCTCACGGGCGCAAGCTCAGGCTTTCCAATACCTTTCGGAATCTTTTCCTCCGCCTCTTTCAATTTCTCATTAATGAGTTGACGCGCAAAATAAATATCCACCGCATCGTCGAAAACAACGGTTATCACAGATAGTCCAAACCTTGAAATAGAGCGCATCTCAACAAGATCCGGCAAATTAGCAAGGCTCTGCTCAATTGGATATGTAACCAATTGTTCTGCTTCCTGTGCGGCAAGCGTGGGCGTTTGAGTAATTATCTGAACCTGGTTGTTCGTAATATCAGGTACTGCATCAACCGGCAATTTTGTAGCACTCCATATTCCCCAAATGATGAGCGCCACTGTCATAATACCAATGACCAATTTATTCTTTATACTAAATTGAATGATTTTACTGAGCATTGTTGTTGTGATTTGTGAGAGAAAACAGTATGCTAAATGCTGAACGCCCAACGCCTAACGCCTAACGCGAGGCCCCGAACGCGAGATATACCATCATGTGAGGCCACCCGCGTTAAGCGTTAGGCGTTCAGCATTAAGCATACAAAGAATCAATAAATTAAATCGGGAAGTAACTACACCAATTGAGGAGGTTGCCAAACAGGATTTGATCTCTCAAGTAAATTGTCTTCAATCAACGATTGAAAATGTGTAAATGAAGAAAAGGTATTGAAAGAAAAGAAAGGAATACTCTGTGTTACTAAATGAATGGAGCAACATGAGCAATGACAAAAAGGTGAACAGGAATCCTCGTGGTCATTATGTGTTTTGTCTGAAGTTTTCGTGAGCTCCGTTTTCGCCTTACCATCCTTCGTAATAGCATCACAGTCAGCGCAAGGCAGGCAGCTTAGCGTCAGGACAAGAATTGCCATTATGAAGGTTAACAATTTCATTACACGCGAAACTAATAGTTTAAGCGAAAACTCACACAAAATATTGAATATTTATAATTTACCTATTGTTGCAATTTCCTACCAAACAAATAGTTAGCTAACAAAAATTATTTACAGCAGCGCCTTTTCAATTATCTCGCTCTCGTCGCAGTAAATGCTTTTCCATTTACAATCAGTAAAATAATCGATGCAACCCAATGATAAAAATGCACCATCCACATTTGCCAACGTGTAGCGCAAAATGAATGTTGCAGCGCCGGTTTCTGATATCATTACGTTATCACATTTCACCCAGGGCGCCTTGAAATGGAAGTAATAGCAATCATGCAGCTGCTCCTTTATTTTTCCAACGGCACCGGTTATTTTTTCCCGCGCTTCGTCTTGCAATAACTCATCTTTAATAATGATTGAAAAATTATTGCAGTAGAAGTTTTCATTGCTGGGATTACTCCTCAATTTTCCATCACCATAGATGCAAACCACGATCTCCGGAAAAACATAATTCTTGATCGCAGTTGTTTTCTGTGGTACCCAAAAATCAGTATGGCAATGATTCCAGCCCTCTGTTCCAACATACTTCTCAAGCCAGAGGAAATCTTTTTTCCCATCCATGGCCATTTTCCCAAACGACAAATATCCCTTTGAACCCTTGCTGGACTGGAAAGTATTAATAGAAGGTTTCTGACTGGCAATGGAAAAAATTTCACCCAACCAGGGTTGTATCTTACTAAACTTTTCCGGATTCAGGAAAATGTCGGTGAAAGCCACTGGCTTAATCGGAAAAGTATAAACGGAGTAAATCATTTCCTGTCCGAGTAAATTGTATTCTGTAAAAGTCATTTTTAAGATTATTGAAACGACCACCTGCCTTGGATAAGCGGCCTTGTTTGGATTGTTTTGACACAATCGAATTGATCATAAGCCAATTTATACAATTTTTGATGAAAATGCCAACTACACTTCTCGTGTGTAGATGGCCGTTGATATCAACATCAGTGCCTGTATGTATAGTGATTAATTCATTAGGAAAAGTTTCTAACGAGCCTGATTGGCATTTACTGTAAATAAAACCTTATGCAAAAGCGCACAAAGAGTACTTCTTATAATTTTCCGGGTGCTTAAAAAAAGATAAATAAAATAATAGTCTATTTATTTGGTGGACTATACAATTTAAGATAATATTGTGATTCATTAGTCATCTGAACTATATTATGAAACACAATAGTTCCTACAATAAGAGGATTTTAACCAGCTACTTTTATCAATTGCCATCCCACTCCGTGGCAATCGTAACAACATGCTACTGTTGCGATTGCACGTGCTGTTAATGCTGCACTTTATCACCCTTGATTATACTATACCGTAATAATTGTCACTCTTATTTTTAACGGTAAATAATTATCACCATAAATATGCTGAACCAGGAATATAACCAATATTCATGGGCTCTAACGATGCGTAACATTCGCGGGTTATCATCGGAAAGCTTTTGGATATGCGAGTTCTCTTATAAAAGATATCGCGCGGGACCATAAAAGACAGGCGCACAAAAAAGCCAGGAACTGTTCGCGCAGTCCTGGCCCGGAAATAACAAGGCTTCGCGGCCTCATTACTAATAACCAAAGCAAACATAATGAAAAAATATGTACTGACGGGGCTATTGCTCCTGTCCGTCCTATCGGTAATTTTCGCCCAAAAAATTGAACCTCTTATTAATTCTACTCTTAACGGAAGAGTACTGGATCGCAAAACAAATCTACCTTTAAGCGGCGCAGACGTTCAAATAAAAGGCACAACGCATGAAGTGGTAGCCGACAATGAGGGCCGCTTCAATTTCAGAACGGGTCAAAAATTTCCTTACATACTTATTGTTTCACACGTAGGATATGAAACACAGGAAATTACCGTAACCTCCAGCACAATAGAGATCCAGCTTAAAGAAACATCCAAAGGTCTTGAAGAAGTTGTTGTAGTGGGTTATGGCACATCAAAAAGAAAGAACCTGGTAGGTGCCGTAACCAAAGTAAATGCAAGTGAACTCAAAGACATTCCTGCAGGCGGCTTCGATGCACAGCTGCAAGGTAAAGCAGCGGGCCTGCAAACAACCACCACTTCGGGCGTACCAGGCGAAAGTGTAACAGTTCGTCTTCGCGGTGCAACGTCTATCAATGCAGACAACACGCCACTATATGTAATTGACGGCGTGTTTGTAAACAGCACGAGTTTACAAACGGTAAGTACAGGCGGTAAATCAACGTCGCCTATTTCAGACATCAATCCTTCGGACATAGAAAGCGTTGAAGTGCTGAAAGATGCGGAGGCGACAGCATTGTACGGCTCACGGGGTGCAAATGGCGTTATCATTGTTACTACCAAACGCGGTAATTTCAGCGATGGCACACGCATCAACGCGCAGGCTTCACATGGCTATGCATGGGCTCCTCCTTTATGGAAATTAACCACGGGCCCAGAACACGCAACGCTGGTAAATGAATATTTTACAAACATTGGAGGAAAACTACCTTTCACCGGCGATGTGCTTAATCCTGCGGCATCAAGTGGTCGCGGCACTCCCGATTTGCAAAAAACTTATGACAGACTGGATGAAGCTTTCCAGACTGCCAACCTTAGCAACTACAACCTCTCTGTTGCATCAGGCAACAAAGCGACGAGGTTCTATCTTGGCGCAGGTTACGACAAGCAGGAATCCATTCTCAAACCCATAAGTTTTGATCGTGCCACATTCAAATTCAACATTGATCATAAGATAAGTTCTATCGTGCAAATAGGTAGCAGCAACACGCTTACACGCACACACAGGAACCAGGGAAGAGCCGGCGACGGCCCTGCAGGTGGTATTCTGCAAGCTGCCTTGCATACACCTACTTACCTGCCTCCTACCAATGACCAGGGTGTACTGGTGGGACGTGCGGGATTTGATAACCTCACGCTGTTATTGCAATACTATGACGTGAATGCTGTGAGCTTGCGATATATTGGTAACGTATATGCCGATGTACAAATTCTTCCTGATCTGAAATTCCGCACAAGCTGGGGCGTGGACTATGACAACTACAAAGAATCTGAATACTGGAACAGTTTGCTGATTGCCGGAAGCCCTTCTGGTGACGCCACTTCCAGCATATCTGCCAATGCGAGCTGGTTGAATGAACAAACACTTACCTATCGCAAAAAACTGGGCAAGCACAACTTTGGTGTACTTGTTGGGAATACATTGCAAAGCAATACTTTCGAAAGAACGTTCCTCGATGGAAAAGGTTTCGCGAATAACTCGTTCACAAAAATTTCGGCTGCCTCTGTAATCACAGGAACACAAAACTGGAGCCAGAATACGCTCGCATCTTTTTTTGGAAAAATTGATTACACTTTTGATGACAAGTATATCATCAACGCCAGCCTTCGCGCCGATGGTTCGTCAAAGTTTGGCCCGCAAAGAAAATGGGGATACTTCCCTTCTGTTGGCGCAGCGTGGCGCGTGAAGCAGGAAAAATTTCTTAGAGATGTTGCTGTGATCAGCGACCTCAAATTGAGAGCCAGCTATGGTATTACAGGAAACCAAAACGGCATTGGTGATTTTGCTTCGCAAGGTTTGTGGACAGGCGGTTCTTCTTACAAAGACACTGCTGGTATTGCACCTCAACAATTGGCAAATGACAATTTGCAGTGGGAAAAAACAAGCCAGTTCAACATTGGTACTGATGTTTCTTTTTTCAACGGAAGACTTTCACTGGAAGCAAACTATTATTACAAATACACCAGCGACGGATTGCTGCAATTGGCAAGACCTGCCACTACAGGTTTCAGCACTTACTGGAGCAATGCCGCAGAGATCAGCAACAAAGGATTTGAACTTACGATCAACAGCATCAACATCCAGAAAAAGAATTTCACATGGTCCACCAACTTTAACGTAGCGCAGAATATCAATAAGATCGAGAAGCTGGCAACGCCATTGCAATACGGAAGCCGCAACCTTATTCTGTTGCAGCAGGGTACTCCAATGTATTCCTTCTATCTCTACAAACAATTGTATGTTGATCCGCAAACTGGTAACGCTATTTATCAGAAGGCAGATGGCACACAGGGTATGAATCCTAAAGCAAGTGACAAACAGATCATGGGAAGTGTGTGGCCAAAATTCTTCGGAGGTTTGGGCAATGATATTACACTGGGCAACTTCGACTTTAATATCTTCTTCTCCTTCCAATACGGCAACAAAACATACAACCACAACCGCTTCTTTGGTGAAGGCGGCGGTGCAAGAGATGCAGCAAGGGTAATCTTCGCGAGTGATCTTGCTCGCTGGCAAAAACCGGGCGACATCACAGATGTTCCTAAAGCTGATGGTGTAAACGTAAACAACTACCTGGATGCGGGCAGCCGCTGGCTGGAAGATGGCAGCTTCGTTCGCCTGCGCAATGTTACACTTGGCTATTCATTTCCTAAAACGCTCGTTAAGAACATCGGCTTAAGAAATATTCGTGTATACGTTACCGGTAGCAACCTATTCCTCATCACCAAATACAGCGGCCCCGATCCTGAATCGGCTGCGAACAGCAACCAAAACCAGCCGGGCATAGACCTTGGTACGCCACCTCAACCACGCAGCGTACAATTCGGTATCAATGTAGGCATCTAAAACAGAATATCCACCTGGCACATGCCAGTAAAAAAATATGACCATGAAATTTCGCAATTATATACTATCGGCAACTGTTTCACTTTCCCTTGCTTCCTGCCAGAAATTTTTGGAAGTACAGCCAAAAGAATCCGTTTCCGATGAACAGACAATATTTGATGTTACCTCTGCAACAGAAGCTGTGCGCGGCATTTACAACGCATTCGCAAATGGCAGTTATTACGGCACCAGCTTCCAGTCAATCGGCTATCTGTCCGGCGACAATGTGCAATGGACAGGTTCACAATCACAAGTACAGGAATTCATCAATCACAATGTGAGATCTGATAACTCCACAATCAGTGCGGCATGGGGCCAAATATATGTTGCCATTAACCGTGCAAATAATGTGATTGATAAAGTGCCTACACTGCAAGACCCTCATTTTAGTGAAGACAATAAAAATCAATTACTGGGCGAAGCTTATTTTCTAAGAGCTCTCGCTTACTTCGACCTCGTACGTACATGGGGTGGCGTGCCACTTATCCTGAAACCGACATTAACAGCTACAGACAATTCAGGCGTTGCAAGAAGCACTAAACAGGAAACCTATGCACAGGTTTTGAATGACCTAAACAAAGCAGAAGCATTGCTCCCGGCTTCTACCAATCGCTACCGTGCTACGGCAAAAACTGTGTGGGCATTGAAATCCCGCTACTATCTGTACCAGGGAGATTGGGCAAAAGCGGAGTCATATGCAACCAAAGTAATCAGCGATGTAACGAACTATCAATTGAAGTCGCCTTACAATTCTTTTTTTGCGAATGGCGCAAGAGGCACGGTAGAATCAGTATTTGAGATCTATTATAATGGAACCACAGAAACCAACGGCCATGGCGGTCAGTGGTTGCCTCAAACTTTAGGCGGCACAAGACAATGGGCACCAAACGATGCATTCGTTGCTCTGGCAAACAATGCTACCATCGGAGGCAATCGCAGTGCGCTTGTTGCAAAAGATAACCAGAACCGCTGGTATGGCACATTGTACCCGAGCACTACTTCCTCCGCTTCATACGTGATAAGGATCGCGGAACTCTTTCTTATCAGAGCTGAAGCAAGGGCGCAACAAAATCTTCTTACCGGAGCAAGCGGTGCATTGTTCGACTTGAATGCAGTACGTGCAAGGGCTGGCCTTGATGCAAGCACGGCTACAACTCAGGCAGATGTATTATTAGCGATAGAGAATGAGCGTCGTGTGGAATTTGCATTTGAACCTCATCGCTGGTTCGATCTTGTGAGAACAAACAGAGCCGCTGCTGTGCTGGGCGTGACAGATACCACTAAATACATTCTGCCACTGCCAAGTCAGCAAGTACTACTCGATCCTGCACTCAAACAAAATCCCGGCTATAACTAAACAAATATTCTTAACAATTGCTAAAAGTTCATCATTATGACTACAGCCTCCACTTCTGCTGATTCACCTGTATGGACGAATGTTGAAAAGATCGTGTTCCGCATCTTCTTCATCTATTTTTTCATACAAGCCATTCCTGTTGACTGGAAGTTTTATCAACAACTTTTTTCCATCAACTGGGCGTCGCTTCATTACGGGGACATCTTCACACTCGCCCACTATTCGCCACAATTTACAGGCGATGGATTTGGCAACTGGTTGTTCATTTTTCTTCTTGCCGTTATAGGCGCAACGGCGTGGACCATCACCGATAAGAATCGTACAACAAATTATGATCGTCTTTACTACTGGATACGAACCGTTGTGCGCTATCGTTTGGCCATAGCCCTTGTCGCTTACGGGCTACTGAAAGTTTTCAATCTGCAGTCTCCTTATCCTTCACTCAGTAATTTGAACACGGCTTACGGAGATTTCAACAGGTGGAAATTGTTCTCCCTAAGCCTCGGCATTGTTCCTTCCTATGAATTTTTCCTCGGCCTTGTCGAAACAACGTTTGGTTTACTTTTATTATCGAGAAAGACTGCGTCCATTGGCGCTTTCCTTATCCTTGTATTTACGGGCAACGTGTTTGTTTCGAACATCGCGTATGATGGCGGACAAGTGGTGTATAGTTTTTACCTGATCACACTTGCATTTTTTGTTATTGCACACGATCTGCAACGCCTCTTCAACTTGCTTATTCTTCAAAAACCGACTGCACCACATAAGTATATTCCTGCGTCTGAGAAACCATGGCAAAAATATTTGCGCATCGGATTGAAGAGTTTTGCGGTGTTCTTCTTCGTGATATTGTATGGGGTAAAAACATGGTCAGGATCGCATAAAGACAGTTATCAATACCCTAATGCCAAAGGCCTTGCTGGCGTGAGCGGCATCTACAACGTAAGCGAATATCGCGTGAACGGACAAGCGCTTCCCTATTCACAAACAGATCCCCGCAGATGGAAAGATGTCGTGTTTGAAACATGGAACACAGTAAGCATCCGCTCCAGCAGGCCGGTACAGATCGACTCTTCCAACACGGACCGACTTACAGAAGCAGACAGCCTGAGAACGTACGAACTCGAAGGCTCCGGTGGCAGACACTATTACAGCTATGATGCAGACACGGCAAGTCATGCGCTTGTATTGCACAACAGAAATAAGAACTATGCGAGCGAGACGCTTCATTTGACTTACGCAAAAACAGATGGAAAACAAATTGTTCTTACCGGCACAGATCAAAACAATGATTCGTTGTATGTAGTGCTGGATAAGATCGACAAAAAGTATCTGTTGAAGGAAGCGGCAAAACAACATCGCGGCAAAGCATTAAAGCTCTGATCAACTGTTATAAAAAATAAATAGCAATATCATGTCAACAATAGAAGCCATTAGAAATACTCCTTACACAGACTCGCTGCCACAAGAGGCACCCGAAGCTGTGAATAAAAAGCAACTGAAAGAAAAGCTTTCTGTATGGAAACCTTATCAACGTTTCCTTTTTCGCATTGCTTTCATATTCTTCATCATTTTGTCTATCCCCAATAGCTGGGGTTGGTATAAATTGGTTGCACACATCGACTGGACAAGCCTGCACTACCGCGACCTCTATGATATCGCACGCTTCAACTCCGGTATCACGTGGTTCGGCAACAAAATATTTGGAAACTCTTTGCTGGGTTATGCAGTATGGATCAACACCTTACTGTTTTCCATCGCAGCTGCATTAGTTTGGACATTTACCGCAAAGGCACTAAAAAAAGAAAGACAGGAATACAACACTGCCTATTACTGGCTTCGTGCCATTGTGCGATACAGAGCAGCAATCGGTATTATCGGTTTTGGTTTCACGAAACTATTGCCGGTTCAAATGCCTTATCCTTCACTTGGTGTGCTCAACACCGATTTTGGAGATCTCACTTCTCAAAAGATCTATTGGTTATCCATCGGTATAGTGCCGTGGTACCAGGTGTTTGCGGGTGTTGTTGAATTGACCGCAGGCACATTGCTATTTTTCAGAAGAACCACAACATTGGGAGCAATATTGCTTTTCGGAGCATTGGGAGATATCGTGTATGTGAACTTTGCATACGATGGTGGTGTACATGGATACAGCAGCTATTTTGTATTGCTTGCGGGCTTTCTATTGATCAATGATCTTCCAAAAATATACAACCTCTTTATCCTCGAACGTTTTACTGTTCCCGTAAATTTTTATCCTGCATTTCCAAAATGGTTGCGCCTTACACGCGCAACATTAAAAAGCGCAACGATATTAATTTTCCTAGGTGTACTTTTCTATCTGCAGTTCATCAACTGGAGATATGATCCATACAAACAACCTTCTGTTGCCGGTGTGAAAACTTTAAGAGGAAATTATACTGTAAGCGAATTCCGCATCAACAACAAAGTGATTCCTTATTCTCCTCTAGATACTGTAAGATGGAACGAAGCAACGTTCGAAAACTGGACCACGCTTACCTTCAGAGTGAACAAGCCTAACCCACTCGATCTTTCGAATGGTGGTGGCAGCCCTCAAAGAGACTTGTATCGCACGTTTGAACTTACCGGCGTAGGTGGAGGCCAAAGAGTATTCCATTACTATGCAGATGAACAAAACAAAACACTTTACCTGCAGGATAAATATAAAGCACGACGCGGAGGTGGCGAAGATGGCGATTATACAGGTGATCCGGACCCATCATCCAATAATGAAAGTGCAGACAAAGGCAAAGGCAAAAGGAATAGAGACAAAACCAAAATAGAAAAAGAAGAGGACAACTGGATACCTAAAGATGCACTCGCTAACATTGGCAACGAAGTGTACAAAATAGATAAGAATGCTATTTCTACCCGCAGAAAAAGAGAATTAAAAAATGTGCGTAATGACGAAAACAGAAACCGCATGGTTTTGAAATATGACACACAGGATGGTTCCAGGATTTTTCTGAGCGGCATCAATGAGAACAAGGATTCGATTTATGTGGTACTGGACAGGATCAACAGAAATTATGCATTAACTGAAAGCAGCCTCCAGGCTGGAAAATATTGAACAAACAGTGAGATACAAAATGCTGCTTTTATTTCTGGCCGCGTTGTACATCGCTTCATGCAAAGGCAGGCAGGAAGATGAAATGATTGTTTACAACAAAAATTCGGCAGCACTAAGTAAGATAGACAGTGCAACTGAAACAAAGATCATAACAGAGATGCCCGCAACATTTGGCATTGGCAGAAAAGCAACGAACGCAGAAATAAAAGCCTGGGACATAGATGTGCGGCCCGATGGCAAAGGATTACCATACGGCTCGGGCAATGCAACAGAAGGCAAAGTGATATTCACACAGAAATGTGCGGCATGTCACGGCAAGGAAGGTGAAGGTGGCGCATACGCCCGTCTTGTTGGCGCAATGGGCGATACCGTTAAGGCAAAAACAATCGGTAATTATTGGCCGTGGTCCACTACCCTGTTTGATTATATCCGCCGCACGATGCCTTATAACATGCCGGGTTCCTTGAAAGATGATGAAGTGTATAGCCTGACCGCGTATCTTTTGTATCGCAACAAAATCATCGACTCTACGAAAAACATGGATGCAAAGAGCTTGCCCAAAGTAGTGATGCCTGCACGACAGTACTATGTGGATGATGACAGACGCGGCGGCCCGGAGATAAGATAAGATGCTATGTAAAACAGCTTTGACATGGAAAGACCAAAAGAAGAAAAGGAATATTCATTTAACGATAGTAAAAAAATAAACAGGAGACTGCTGCTGGGATCAGTGGCCGCAAGCGCCGTTATTGCCCTTGTTAAAACGACAACGGGACAGTTCGTGCCGGCTGCTGTTGCCAAGCCTGCATCCGCTCCACCCGATCCTACAAAAGTACAGGGGCCGCCTCCGGGCGCTGTGGGTACTCGTTCTCCGTTTGAACAACTCGCAAAGAAAACGTCAGACACTTCTTCACGTACACCTTTGCAAAGTCTCTATGGCACCATCACTCCTTCTGATCTGCATTTTGAAAGACATCATGGCGGCGTGCCTGTCATTGATCCAACTGCGTATAAGCTGGTCATTCATGGCATGGTGAAAAAACCGATGACATTTACATTGAACGATCTGAAACGATTTCCTTCTGTATCTCGCATTGCATTTCTCGAATGCTCCGGTAACTTTAGAAGTGGTAAACAGGAAATGACACCGCAGGAAATTTGTGGTTTGACCAGTCAAAGTGAATGGACGGGAGTTATGCTATCCACATTGTTCAGAGAAGTGGGTGCAAGCCCCAAGGCTACATGGTTTCTCGCAGAAGGTTCTGATGCAGCAGTAATGACAAGAAGCATACCGATGGGCAAAGGCTGGAACGATGCAATGATTGCCTATGGTCAAAATGGTGAAGCGCTGCGACCACAGCAAGGTTATCCGGCACGGTTGTTTCTGCCGGGATGGGAAGGCAATACCAATGTAAAATGGATCAGGCGCATCGAAGTATCTGATCAGCCATTTATGACAAGGGAAGAAACATCAAAGTATACGGAGAATATAAAGGATGGGAAAATAAGACAATTTAGTTTTGATATGGATGCACGCTCCATCATTACATTTCCCGCCTACCCTGTTCAGCTGGACAAGGGTTGGGTGGAAATAAAAGGACTTGCTTGGAGCGGACGAGGAAAAATATTAAGAGTTGAAGTAAGTGTGGATGCAGGAAAAAAATGGTATCCTGCAACTCTGCAGGAACCAGTGCTGGACAAAGCGCACACACGTTTCCGCTTTTTATGGAAATGGAACGGTAATGAAACGGAGATCATGAGCAGGGCCATTGATGAAACCGGATATACGCAACCAACATTGCAGCAACTAATCGACGCCCGTGGAACCGACATGGGAGGTTATCACCTCAACCCTATTACCGCATGGATAATAAAACGTGATGGCAGCGTTTTGTTTAAACCGGAAAAATGGAAATAATGAAGAACGAAAGAAAGGATTATGATGCAGTGGTTGTAGGCGCAGGGCCAAATGGTCTTGCCGCAACGATCACTTTACAACAGGCAGGACTATCGGTATTGCTGATAGAAGCGAAGGAAACCATTGGCGGCGGCATGCGCACCGCAGAACTTACATTGCCGGGATTTAAACACGATGTATGTTCTGCCATACATCCCATGGCTGTCATGTCGCCGTTTTTTAAAACATTGCCTCTGCATGATTTTGGATTGGAATGGATACAGCCTACAAATGCTGCAGCCCATCCATTTGATGACGGCAGCGCTGCAGTGCTTACCCGTTCCCTGGAAACCACAGCGCAATTGTTAAACAGCGATAAAGAAGTCTATCAAAAAGTTTTCGGCAAGCTGGTGAAACAATGGAAATCGATCCAACATGATGTGTTGGGTCCATTGCATTTTCCTGAAGCGCCCATTTCGTTTGCAGACTTTGGATTAAAAGCATTGTTGCCCGCTACGCAATTTGCGAAACGTTTTCAAACAGAAAAAGCAAAGGGGCTATGGGCAGGAATTACTGCGCACTCTGTACAGCCACTTGATCGCCTTACCACTTCCGCAATTGGATTGGTGCTTACGATCGCTGCACATGCTGAAGGATGGCCAATACCAAAAGGAGGCTCGCAAGTGATTGCCGATGCTATGACATCATATTTCTTATCGCTGGGAGGAAAAATAGAAATAGGCACTCCGATAAGTTCATTGAAACAATTGCCTTCGGCACGTGCCGTTTTGTTTGATGTTTCGCCAAAACAATTATTGCAGATCGCAGGTCACGATTTTTCGTCGATATACAAATCGCAATTAAGCAAATACCGCTACGGCATGGGCGTGTTCAAAATTGACTGGGCACTCGACGATGCCATTCCCTTTACGGCAGCAGAATGCAGGCAAGCGGGAACAGTCCACATCGGCAACACATTAACAGAGATAGCAGCCAATGAAAAAGCAACATGGCATGGATCTCATCCTGACAAACCTTTTGTCTTGCTCGCACAGCAAAGCCTGTTCGATACATCGCGAGCACCTGAAGGGAAGCATGTTGCATGGGCATATTGCCATGTACCAAACGGTTCAACAAAAGATATGACAACAGCTATAGAGAACCAGGTGGAAAGGTTTGCTCCCGGCTTCAAAGAAAGAATCATTGGAAGGCACACATTCAACACGAGCCAGTTGGAGCAATACAATGCCAATTATATCGGAGGAGATGTGATCGGAGGCGCTACTGATATCGGGCAACTGTTTACCAGGCCGGCATTGCGTTATTCACCTTACAGAACATCAACAAAAGGTATTTACATATGCTCGGCTTCTACACCACCGGGTGGTGGCGTACATGGAATGTGCGGCTATCACGCTGCCAGCCGTGTATTGAAAGATCTATTCTAATAAACTAGTCTATTATTTTTGTAGACTTATATAAAGGAATTATTTTGCGGCCATAAAAACTGGTTTCTGCATTTTAAACCATCGACAACTTATTTATAAAACATCCTTAACGATTAGAAAACGATTTTAAAATCGTTCATTTTTCCAGGATACAACAACCAACAAAGCGCATGTCAAACGAAACAATTAACAGCAACACTTTATCGCCGGAACTGGCAATTCCAGTTGCGACAAAACGCAATATCCTAAAGGGTTTGCACGAAGATGTATGGGCCGTAATAATCGCAGGACTATTGGTAACCGGCATATTGGTGGGAGCTTTCCTATCACCTGACCTTCATTTTAAAACGCCTGTTTTCCAGTGGGCGACTTCAGCAGATTTGCTCACAAAAGTGTTGTCATTCAATAACCTTTTTCTATTGGTTATTATTGGCGCAGTATTTTGTTCATTATCGTCCATTGCTATTTTGTTTTCGGGAGGCAATGTGCGCCGATTCATTTTAGGTTTTCTGACAATCTATCTTTTGGCGCTGGTTTCACTTGTAGTTTCCGGCAACAAGACCATTAGCTATTATGGCATTGAATACGTGGTATTCGGATTGACGATAGGTTTGTTATTAGGCAATCTAACTAAGTTACCAGACTGGATCAAAGAAGCGGCACGTTCTGAATTCTTCATTAAAACCGGACTTGTAATTCTTGGCACCAGCATTCTTTTTACAGACATTGTAAAGGCGGGACTGCCGGGCATCCTGCAAGCGATCTTTGTTGTAGCTGCAGTGTGGTTCTTTGCACTTTGGTTAGCGCGCCGATTGAAGGTTGATGATGAATTCGGAGTAATACTTGCCTCTGCCGTTTCTATTTGCGGCGTATCTGCAGCAATCGTTGCGTGTGGAGCAATCAATGGCGATAAGAAGAAGTTATCTTATATCACCACGCTGGTGCTTCTTGTTGCTATTCCCATGCTTGTTTTCATGCCATGGATCATAAGAGAATTGGGCATATCAGAAGTAGTAGGCGGCGCATGGCTCGGCGGCACGCTCGACACGACAGCCTCTGTAACGGCAGCGTCTGAACTGGTTGGGCCTATCGCAACCAAAGCGGGTGTGATCATTAAATTTTCACAAAATGTATTGATAGGTGTTGCAGCATTTTTCATTGCAGGATGGTGGGTATGGCGCAAAACCGCAGGTGTGAATGAGAACGCGGAAAAACCATCATTAAGATTGGTTTGGGAACGCTTCCCAAAATTCGTTATCGGTTTTATTGCCGCTTCTATACTTTTTTCATTTTTGATTCCGGGCGATACCGGCAAACAAGTATCTGGCATCTTCAGCAGTTTGCGCACGATTTGGTTTGCGTTGGCATTTGTCTCCATTGGGCTGGAAGCGCGGTTTTCCGATTTGTACAAAATGGACGGCGGCCGGCCGGCCCTGGCTTTCGTCGGCGCTCAACTATTTAATATTTTATGGACGCTACTTTGGGCCTGGCTTTTGTTTGGAGGCATTCTGCTTCCCGCACCAGATATACGATAGATACGAAATCCATCACTATACGCTTCACTCACTATTAACCAAAACGACTGGCTGTACTCGCAAGGAGTGCAGCCTTTTTTATTTTGGCACACTTGAATTTATTTAAATAAGAAGAGGTTTGCAAAATTGCTCTGCAAACCTCTTCTTACTTAAATACCTCCTGAGAATATGTTAACCTTCACCGAATGTGTAAACCCTACACAAACGTGATTGTATGTTTACCCCACTATTTTTCAGATGAGACAGGTGCTTTAACTTTTAATATTTGAGAATTGATCTGGTTGATCTCATCCTCTACTCCATCTGGTGAAAAACTTGCCGGTAACTGGGAAGGTGGATACTTGATAAACGTTTGAAGAAATTCAATGGCATGCAAGCCCCCTTGAAAGACTAAAAAATCATTATCAACAACCCACTGATAATATACATATGAAGTTAAGTCTGCCCTCTCATACGGGTCCATTCGAAGATTAAACAGTTTTGGCACACGATAAAGAATGAACGGATCTTTCCACACATCAAAGCCTGCCGGTGCAGACTGTTGACGAAATACTGTTTTATAGTTTCCCCATCGTATGGCTACTAGCTGTGCATCGTCATTAAAATAAATGAACTCTTTACGTGCACTTTTATCAGTCTTACCAGTTAAAAAATCCAGCTGGTTGTAGCCATCCAAATGAACTTTAAATGTTTTGCCACCTACACTGGCACCTTTCAACAAATCGCTTGTTATGTTGGCATTGCCCGCTGCCGCTAAAAGCGTTGGAAACCAGTCGAGGCCTGAAAACATTTCGTTAGTAATGCCACCTGGTTTAATATGTCCGGGCCAGCGTACAAATGCAGGCACGCGAAAAGCGCCTTCCCAGTTGGTATTTTTTTCGCTTCTGAACGGAGTGGTCGCAGCATCTGGCCAGCTAAATTGGTTAGGGCCATTATCTGTAGTAAAAATAACGATGGTATTGTCGGTAATTTTTAACTCATCCAACAATGCCATCAGTTTGCCCACGTTGTCATCCATTTCCAGCATACCATCAGCATAGTCGTTACCCGGCATTCCTGCTCTTCCCTGCATAGATGGACGAATATGTGTATGAAGGTGCATACGAGTAAAATTCATCCAGCTAAAAAAGGGCTTGCCTGATTGAGCTTGCTTCTTGATCCAATTCATGCAGGCGGTAGTAGTTTCATCATCTATGGTTTCCATTCTTTTGATGGTAAGCGGGCCTGTATCTTCAATTTTGCCGTCAGCAGTTGAATGAATAACTCCACGAGGTTGATACGCTTTCTTAAAAGCAGGATCATCTTTTGGCCATGCCGCGTGTTCGGGCTCTTCCTCTGCATTCAGATGGTATAAATTACCAAAGAACTCATCGAATCCATGCTTGGTGGGTAAATATTCATCTCTATCTCCCAAATGGTTTTTGCCAAACTGACCTGTAGAATACCCAAGGGGTTTTAAAGCCTGGGCAATTGTAATATCGCGATCTTGCAGCCCGACAGGTGCACCTGGCACACCTACTTTTGAAAGCCCTGTACGCTTTGCACATTGTCCTGTTATAAAGGTAGAACGACCGGCTGTGCAGCTATTTTCTGCATAGTAATCTGTAAACATTAAACCCTCTTTCGCCAGTTTATCAAGGTTCGGCGTTTTGTAACCCACAACGCCAAACGAATAGGCACTGATGTTAGTTTGGCCAACATCGTCACCAAAAATCACGAGAATATTTGGTTTTTTTTGTTGGGCATGGGCGGTCGTCGTTGCCAATAGCAGCATCCCAGCTGTCACCAGCCAATTGAACTTTTTTGTTTGTTGCTCCATGGATCAGCTTTTTAAATTGATAAATGTTAATGATTAGTTTTTTGACACACCGGGTCACATTCTTCCTTGCCGGTTGTATACTTTGTCACCTGTACCAGCTTAGTTTACAGAGACATGTAGAAGGTTAACAATAAAGAAAATAAAAAGTTGGCAGGTCCAAACACTATTTATCAGGTTCTACAAAATGTTCAAGATAAAATGACAGGGTTTATAGAGCATTTAACCATGCGTGCGATTGGAGAAAAACTCCCACCCGGTTCACATGCGCGTGTACATAAGTTTTTTATCGTCATGACAGATAAAATTTCTTCTATCTGCAACGATATGGTTCGCATAAAAGATAAAGAAATTCCCCTAAGCCCTATTCCATATAAACAAGTTGCTTCGAAGATTTTAGAAAAGATTATTTGTCATATCTTTCTTTCCGTGCAAAAAAGGTATTCAATAAGCAGCTATGAATAAAAGAATATTAAACCGGTTATACATTTTGAGTGTACTGATTGTTACCATTCAAAATGTTCACAGCCAGTCAAAATGGACAATAATCAGTGAGCGTCTTTTGTTTAACAACCCTCCATTCAAAGCCTGCCATGCATCCACCATTACAGAAACAAAGAATGGAGAAATTGTGGTTGCCTGTTTTGGAGGCGCTTACGAAGGGAATAAAGATGTTGTTATCTGGACGGGGAAAATATTACCCGATGGCTCTGTCATTCCCAAACAAGCTGCTGATGGTGTTGTAAACGACACACTCAGGTATCCATGCTGGAACCCGGTCCTGTTTACAAAAAAGAACGGAGCGCTCATTTTGTTTTATAAAGTAGGCCCCAATCCGCGTACATGGCAGGGGCTATATAAAGTTTCCAATGACCAGGGACAGACATGGTCAAATGCGACCCACTTGCCAAACGGAATACTGGGCCCTATTAAAAACAAACCCGTGCAACTGAAAGATGGCACTATCCTATGCCCTTCCAGTGTTGAATATACTGACGAGCATTGGAAAGCTTTTATAGAAAAAACAGATGAAAGCCTAACCGACTGGACATCTATCCCGGTAGATACTGCATCTAAGTTTGATGTGATTCAACCAAGCATACTTCTTTACGGAAACAAAAAACTGCAAATACTTTGCAGAAGCAAACAGGGAAACGTCGTTCAGTCCAGATCGAATGATAATGGAAAGTCGTGGAGCGCATTGTCCAAAACCCAATTGCTCAATCCTAATTCAGGTACTGATGCAGTTACGCTAAAAAATGGCAAACAACTAATCGTGTACAACCCTGACGTGCCTGGCAAAGAATGGTTCAACAATCGCGCTAACCTTAAAGTAGCTGTTTCAGAAGACGGTGAGAAATGGCAAGATATCCTGACACTTGAGCATGGCACTACGGAAGAATTCAGTTATCCCGCAATTATTCAAACAAGCGATGGCCTCATTCACATTACTTACACCTTCAATCGTTCAAACATAAAGCATGTGGTAGTTAAAGAGCAAGTAAAAAGTAAAAATTAAGAAGTCAAAAATGTTGCTTCTGGTACGACCCTCTTTTGAATTTTTAATTTATTTCGACAAAAGTAAACATCCACTTCACCGGATTCTGCCAGTCTTTCCCTTTAAAGCTTCCTATTGGTGCTTTAATCAAAACATCGTTCCAACCTTTTCTTAAATATATTTTTGTGGGACTGCGGTATTCATAGCCTTCATCATTTAAGGGTATTTCAGAATTTCCTTTCTGTCCGCCCCTTAACCAAACAGGCGATGCAATTAATTTTCCATTCACCCACACTGCACTGTTTTTGGTGTCCCAGCCATCCAGCGGCGGAGAATCTGTAGCAGGTGACCTCGAAATATTAT
Source organism: Pinibacter aurantiacus (assembly GCF_019130065.1). Taxonomy (GTDB): domain Bacteria; phylum Bacteroidota; class Bacteroidia; order Chitinophagales; family Chitinophagaceae; genus Pinibacter; species Pinibacter aurantiacus. The sequence goes on from NZ_JAHSPG010000001.1 coordinate 587,720, forward strand.
TGAACCCTATCCAAAAGTTCTTTACACCATCTTCATCCGCCCAAATGGATGTTGTAGCGTACCACGTAGTGCTATCTTTAGGATTTTCAATGGCACCTTTTATTAAGGGTGCCCACCAATGCCGGAGCACAATGGTGCCGCCGGTTACCTCTTTATAAAACTTACTGTTTGCTTTATCACCTTTTTTTGTTTCAGGCAAAAATTGTTTTGCCAGATCACCACCATTATCATACGGTCCATACAACTTCCAAACAATATCGGATTGCTTAACGTAATTGAATATTTTATCGTTGAAATAGATTTTCTTGTTTTCAAGAAGCCGCCCTTCAAAATCTATGAATTGTTTTTTATCGCCATCATCAATATTCGCAACCCAGCCGCTGCGACCGCCGCCGCGCCAACATCTTTCTGCAAATGCAAGCACACCGGGATAAACAGGATTCATTTGTAGCACATCTTCTTCCTTGCCAACGGCCCTGTCGGGCCACATACAAATGGTGCCACCCAATGTGGTCGCATCTCCCTTTTCTTTATCTGCTATCCTGCGGTTGAAAATTGTTGTAACTGCTTCCAGCGGGTCCATGTGGTTCAGGTACAAATGTCTCGAATCAATATACTGTACCTCATTTCCCGATGCGTGATGTGCATTATCATCCATCCACAATTGGCGAATGGTGCTTCCGGTAAAATTCCCACCCGGTTGCCAGCCAATTACTTTCCTGCCAAGGCTTTCGATGCAGGCTGTCATTTCGGGAACAAAATTTTTGCTAGTAATTTTTACTTCATCAGCACCAATGTGAATGAACGGCACATCATAAGTTGCGCAAAATTCTTTCAGAATATTTTTCACCATTAGCATTCCTGAATCACTCTGCATATCTGTTTTCATAGCCCTTTTGAAAGCCGCACTATGGCCAGGCATATCAATTTCAGGAACGAATGTGATGTATCTTTCTTTGCAGAAAGTTATCAATTCCTTTATCTCCGTTTCGGTATAATACATGCCTTTATTGCGAAGCATATTTTCAGGGGCCGTTAACTGCGGATATTGTTTGCTTGCCAATCTCCATGCTATATCTTCAGTCGCATGAAAATGAAACACATTCATTTTATACATGGCCATCACATCAATCTGTTCCTTCAGGAATTTCATTGACATATAGTTTCTGCCCACATCAATCATGTATCCGCGCCAGGAAAATGTAGGATGGTCCGTAATGTCGCAGGCATCAATCATTGCGCCATCTCTCATCAGCTGCCGTAATGTTTGAATGCCATTAAAAATCCCATGCGTTGTTTTAGCAGTCAGAAGAATTTTATTTTCAGAAACATTCATTGCGTAGCCTTCATCTGTCATGCCGGGAACCTGGGCATTTAATCGCAATTCAATATCCGTTTCATCTTTACCAGCTTTGTTGCTGATGGAGGTTTGCAATCCTTTTTCAGTAAATATGGCTTTCAATTTTTCTGCTTCCTTCATCAAAGCATTATCGGTAACCATAATGGAGTGGCACTTGTATAATGGAAAAAATCCGTTGTTCCATGTGAGTTGTTGTGGCAAAGGGATTAGTGATGGTTTTGCCTGCAAATCATAAACATAAGGAAACACAATATGCTTCCATAGCAAATAACCTTCTCCCAACAAATGCAAACCATCATTCGTGAATTTTTCATTCAATTTGCCCTGTTGATTTATGAAGAAAGGAAAGAGATTAATGAATGTATAGCCGTAGCCTGAAGCGAAGCTGTTTAGTTTGCTATTTACCTTCAGGATTGAATCTGTTTTATTAGTGTGCCCTTCAAATTTCTTAAACCTGTCCGATACCGGAAGAATGCTTTGTATGAACAGTTTGGAGGAAGGAGATTCTTGCTTTATCCAACTGGCAACAAGTAAAATATTTTTTACAATGGAATCAGTACTGATGCCTTTTGCGAGGTCATTGACTCCTATCAAAAGAAAAACTTTTTTTGGTTTCTGTTTGCCAATATCGCCAATGCGGTGAAGCACGCCCGCGCTGATGTCGCCGCTAATGCCTCTGTTTTTAATATTTATATCTGCAAACAACTCGGACCATTCGGCACCATCGGTAATACTGTTGCCAATAAAAACAATATCATTTTTCGTTGCAGGTAAAAGTTTAAAATGGCTTACGCGCTGCTGGTAGTAAGTACTGAACAAGGAGTCGCTCAGGTTGGGCAATCGAATCTGTGTCTGCGCTTGCGCCAATACTGATGAGAGAATGATAATCAGGAAAACAATCTTTACAGCTATTCTCATAGTTTATGAAATGAATTGAGATCTCTAAAAATATAGAGCAAATCTTTTAACAATGTGATATCCTTTAATTTGATATGTCGCTCCTACGGAGCTGGTATTTGTCACCGTCATGGTTTGGATTCTACGAACATTTTGCTCCTACGGAGCTTTCCATCACCCAGTGTCTTTAATAACCCCGTAGGGGTTAAACGTTCGTAGCCCACGTAAACATTTCGCAAAATAATAGCCAGCTCCGTAGGAGCGATAAGTTATATGAAAATGCAAAAAAAATTATACTCGTTAACCCTGTTGGCTTTACCTGCCGGACCAACATTCTCCATCTGTTACAAACAAATAGCTTTAGTCAAAAACCACTTCGCTCTTGTTCCGTTTTTTTGAAATCAACAATCCTGTTATAACAAGAACAATTCCGATAACAGTGTACAGACTTATAACATCTTTCAGCCACCATGCGGCAATTATGAACCCGAACAATGGGCACAGGAATAACCAAAGGCCTGCCCTGACTGTGTTTATGGACAAAAGCCATAGCCATAATTGCACCGAAACAATTGAAACGGGAATAGCCAGCCATGTCACTGACAACCAAAATGTTTTTGTAAAATGATTTTGTTCCGGCTTATAAGAAAGCAAAACGGCAGGCAACAGGAACAATCCGCCCAACAATGTTTGCCATCCATTAATAACCAGCAAAGAAAGGTTGTTCCATGTTCTTGAAGAGAAGTAAATGGCGGCTGCGGAATAACACAGCATGCTAAACAGTAAAAGCAGCAGCCCCCCAGCAGTTACAGACGCATTACTGAATAACGGCCAGGCAGCGTAACCAACGCCGAGTGTACAAATCACCAATGAAAGAATGATGCGCCATCCCATTTTTTGTTTTAAGAAAATAACAGAAAGAAAACTGATAAAAACAGGATTGGTAGCAACTGCCAGCGAACCAATACCTGCCGTTACGGTTTGCATGGCCACTACATAACATCCGAGATAAATAGTGATATTCAGCAAACCATAAATAGCCAGTTGCTTCCACTCTTTGCCCGCCGGTAATCTTTTACGCTGTATGATATGTGCTATGAACAAAAGGATGCATGCCGCCAACGCAAACCGCACAATGGCAATGACCAAAGGCTGTGCCACTGCTAATCCTGCTTTGGTGGCAGTGGATGCAGAGGGCCAAAGAATGGCGAATAATAATCCACCAACCAACCATTTTATTCCTCCGGCTTTTGATGTTTGCATTTCTTTTATTGCAATTATTTGTTCTCTTTAATGGACAATTTATAACATGATACAAGAACCTTCTTGTTGATTAATGGCAACCAGCTTGGCTTTATAGCCCTTCTTAATTTCTCCCAATTCATTGTCCAAACCCATCACCCTTGCAGGATATAAACTGCACATGCGAATAGCCTCTCCCATTTCTATACCGCAATGATTCACCAGGTTCAACAATGCCTTGTGCATGGTTAATGCAGAACCGCTTAAAATACCTGCGGCTTCATATTTGTCTCCTGCAAGTTCATGCTGATAAGCTCCCGCTGTTGTTTGCGTAACTGCATCTGTAATTACAAACAATCTGTTTTTCATAACGGCTTTGGCTATTCTTATCGCCGCATAATCTACATGATAGCCATCTGGAATAATACTTGCCATTACGCTATCATCATCCATTGCCGCGCCTGCCAGTCCTGGCTCGCGATGCTGTAATGGACTCATGGCATTATACAAATGAGTAACAGCTTTTATGCCAGCGCGGAAACTTTCTTTAGCTTGTTTGTAAGTAGCATTGCTATGGCCCGCGGAAATAACAATACCATAGGAAAGAATAAGATCAATTACTTCTTTGCTGCATTGCTCTGGCGCCAGGGTTATTATTTTAATTACCCCTTTTCCGTATTCCAATAGTTCTTTTGCTTCAATTAATGAAGGAGAACGAACCAGCGACTCAATATGTGCACCTCGTTTTAGCGGATTGATCCATGGGCCTTCCAGATGTATTCCCAAAACACCTTCACCTTCCTGTTTCCAATAATTTCTAATGGCATCTATTGCCTTCTTAAATACGTCGTAATGATTGGTTGCAACAGTGGGCATGCAAAAGGCTGCACCTCCGTCACGGCAATAATTGTACAAATCGGTTAATGCTTCCGGCGTGGGATGTTCAGAAAGTAGTTTTCCGTTTGCTCCGTATATCTGCAAATCGATGAATGCCGGAGAAATGATTGCATCACTAACGTTATTCAATTTGAGGTCGGCTGGAAGTTTGCTCTGCGCAACTACATCCTTGATTATTTCGCCATCGACAATAATTGCATGGTCGTCAAGCCATTCGTTGCCGGTAAAAATTTTCTCTGCTGCATGGGCCGTATAATTGTTCATAGTGTGTTTTATCAGGTTGCCTATTCAAGATATTGATTTAATATTTGCAAACAATACCACTCCTGTCGCGGCAGGTGAAATGGACCTTTGTACAGGTTGCCTTTAGCTGTTTGTGCCAATGTGCCATCTCTATGCAGATAACCAAACCATTCGCCATTTTTTGCATCATGAAATTTATGGTAAGAATAATCATGCACTTGTTTATGCCAGCCGGCATACTTTTCATTACCCGTCATCAAGTGCGCAAGTAATGTAGCTATGATCACTTCATTGTGCGGCCACCAGAATTTCATATCCTGCCAATATTCCTGTACAGGTTTATTGTAAACATCCCGAAAATACAGAATCCCTCCGTATTCTTTGTCCCATCCCCTTTCCCACATATAGTCAATCATGCGACATCCCAAATCAATCAGCCGTTTATCGTTGTTCCTGTAAATAGCTTCATGGAGAATGAACCATGCTCCTTCTATTGCATGTCCCGGATTGAGTGTCCGTCCATCAATATGATCTATAATGCTTCCGTCTGGAGCAACCTGCTCCATCACACATTTAATATCGTCTTTCACAAAATCCCTTTCAATTTCTGTTATCCATTTTTCTATCCATTCATCGCAACGGGGATCGCCAATGGTCTCTCTTAATTGCTGGGCTGTATTGATCATGATCATCGGTACGCCAATGCCTTTCGATGTTCTCGTTTCTGTAAACTTTGGAGTCATTTTTTTCTCGCCGCTTGCATAGGCTATGCACTCGCCAAACACACGTCTTGCGTTCGTGGCCGCTTGTTGATCACCACTTGCCTTTGCATAAGCGGCGGCAGCAATTACATAAAATGTTTCAGAAAAAAAATAACGCCTTTTCCGGATGGGTCGGCCGTCTCTGGTTACATGGAAAAACATTTGTCCATCTGCATCGAAGCAAAATTTATTGAGGAAGTCGTAACCGAGTTTGGCTCCCTGCAACCACTCCTCTTTTTGTTCGACCGTGTTGTACAAAGTCGACAAAAGCCACGTGGCTCTTCCCTGTATCCACACTGCTTTATCATCATCGATCAATTCTCCATCTGCGTCCCTCATCAACAAAAAGCCACCGTGCTCATGGTCAAATGAGCGTGGGAACCAAAATGGAACGGTATCGCCTAACAATTGTTTTTTATAAAACTGCTGCAATGCAATTAAGTCTTGTTGCGAATATTTCATCTTACTATTCCTGTTTTTAAAGTATAACACTTGCGCATTTATTTGTTGGGGAAAGTCAATTTATATCAATCCTAAAAGTAGATGCAGGCAATGCCGCGCCATTCTCCAAATTGGCGTCAGTATAAGGCTCCCACCCGTACAAAACTATTTTGGGCGTTGCCTTACCTTCGATTTGAATAACCACTTTATCGTCCTTTATAAAAACGTGTGATGGGATTGAACGACCATATTCATCAAGTATTTTAAATCCTTTCAGGGGTTTCTTTCATTTTGTTTGCAAATGATTGGCATAGTTGAAAGAAACAATTACCTGGTCATTTTTGCGCACAGCTTTCAAAGGCAGTGGCCCATAAGGCACTACGTCTGTGCGTCCATACGAAAAATGCAAGGCCAGGTTTGCGAGGCGATCACCCACAGGTTTCTTTGAAGTGTAATGCACGTTTGCAGAATCCCCGAGATCGCTGGTGACAGCCATGCCTGTATTTGGAATTTGTTTCAGCATTTGTAGTTGACTGTATCGGAAAGAGGGCCACGAAGGCCTGTTGATGGAAGACAACTGCACATAGTAAAACGGGAAGTTGTACCCCCATTGATCTCTCCAGCTTTTCACCAATTCAGTAAAAGCAGTTTCGTGCAGTTCGATATTGTGCGCGTTGCTTTCGCCCTGGTACCAGATCACGCCTGCAATTGGGAATCCGGTAAAAGGTTTAATGCCCGCTTCGAAATTATAACAGGGCTCGTAAGGATGTCGCTGTTTAGGATTGTCAGCTTTTTTCAAATTCGTATCCGCACGTTCTCTCACCCATGGCATAATAAAGTCAGACTTGCGCCAATTCGTTAATTCATTCACCAGCACGGGTGAATGCTCCATGGCGTATCGATCGATCCATGATTCTGTAGTTGAACCGCCCATTGCTACCTGTATTAAGCCAACGGGAACTTTTAGAGCAGACTGCAATGTCTTACCATAGAAATAAGCAACAGCAGAAAATTCTTTTGCTGCCGCAGAATCACATCTTTGCCACGTGCCAGAAAAATAAGCGAGTTCATTTACTTTTTGAAGCGTTTCTTGATCCCATGCATAATTATCCGTTTCGGCGAAAGGCTGCATCCTCAGCAATCTAACTGCACTGCTTGTCTCTGCCTCGGCCATGTCATTTCTATCCTTCACAGCTTCGCGCATTTTGAAATACATGTTGCTTTGTCCCGAGCAAAGCCAAACTTCTCCTATTAAAATATCTTCCAGGGTCACAGATCCGGATGAAGAAACAAAACTTGCGGTATAGGGTCCTCCTGCCCGCATTGCGGGAAATTTCGCGTCCCATTTCCCATCGTCATTCGCTGAACAAGTTTCTTTTTTGCCATTAAAACTGACAACAATTTTTTCATTAGCATTTGCTCTTCCATAAAAATGCACGGGTTTGTTTCTCTGCAACACCATGTGCGATGCGAACACCGTCGCCAACTTCAGGCCGCCGTAATTGCCTGTGAGTTTTTGAAAGACCGTTGCAGCAAGTATCGACGCTCCTTCTTCGTTTGGGTGAAGGGCGTCGGGAAATAAATCAGGCCGCGAATACAATGGCGAATGAAAATCAATTAAGCCGGTTTTATTAACAGAAGCGATTTGTGGTATTACATTTTGTACTTGCCAAAACCACTCCCTCGTGCCTGATTTAAATCTTGGATGATCACTGAATATGGGTGTCATTTTGCAGATAAAAATTTTTACCGCTGGGTTTGATTTACGCAACGTATCAATGAGCCATGAATAGTCAGGTACAAACTCGTCACGATAATTGGGCCAGTCGCGCGGATCAGTGTCATTTAATCCAAGATCAATGATGGCAATATCTGGATGAGAATTAATGGCCTCTGCAAACTCTTTCGTTTTGCTAAATGGATTGTGCCCGTGTCGCAAAAGCGTAGCTCCGCTGTGTCCAAAATTTTCCACGAGATAATCAGCACCCAGCAATTGTTGTAGTTGAGCAGGGTAAGACGTTTGCAATGGTGCTTTATGAAGATATCCATAGGTAACAGAATTGCCCATGCAAGCAATCTTAATCGGCCGCTGCGAAAAAACAACAATACAGATCAGACTTAGAAGAAGTGGTATGAAGAATCTTTTATCAATCATTTTTAAGATTGTTTTATTAACATGTGTTGGAATGCAGATCTTAGTTTTGAAACAGCGTCATAATGGAGGCTTCAAGATTTACCACTAAGGCACTAAGGACACTAAGCCTCACTAAGAAATTCACAACAATCGGAGACCCTTAGTGAAACTTAGTGTCCTTAGTGCCTTAGTGGTGAAAAAGTTGGTGCGCGTTTTCAAATATCAATCATGACCAACCATGACAATCATGAAAATCTGCGTTCCTCACTCAAACTTATCTTATCAGATCGCTTACCGGCACTTTTACAAAGTACAAATCTCTAACTCCCTCGTACAAAATCCCAATGGTGTGATCATCGATTTTCGTTAGGCATGAATAGCCGTAGCATTGTCTTTCATCAATCAGCAACTCATTTGCATTGGACCAGGTTTCACCCATGTCCAAACTTGCTTTAATGGTCATGTTATACCGTCCCGATTTTGTTGCAGGATTACTAAAGAATAGAACGTCTTTCATTTTTCCTTTTACCATTACACGGGCTTTGATTAAGCTTCCCATACACACCGGGTCCACCAGTGCGTTGTACGACGATGGGTGTTCGGTCCAGGACTGGCCCATGTTTGCAGAGGTTGCAACACTCCTGTAGTTGCCTCTGTTGTCTCTCATGTTTAACATCAACACACCCGGTGCGGTTTCTATGATCTGACTTTCTGTTGTGTTGGATTTGGGTCCGGCCATTTTTCCTTTCCATGTATTGCCATGGTCATCGCTGTAAACAATGGTGGAGTAAGGTATATTTTTAGCATCCCAGTATTGTGCAGGAAAAACGAGTTTGCCATCATGCATCATAATGCCTTTACCAGGTCCCTGGAAGAAAAGTTTCCACGCAGGATCTTTGATCTGCGCTGTGATGTTCATTGGTTCGCTCCATGTGTTGCCATCGTCAGTGCTTTTTGTCAGCAACCATTGACCCGTTGAATCTGGCGACAACCCACCAATGGAGCCTGCAATAGAATGGTTGCCTTTGCTCCACAATGCAGCCACCCAAATCGTTTTGGTCGTTTCATCAAATAAAATAGAAGGATCGCCCACGCCGCTGTTGTCATTGGGTCCGCCCATTCGCATGATAACTTTCATTGGCTGCCACGAACGTCCGCTGTCCGTGCTGCGGCTCATGCCGAGATCAATATATCCGGGAAGATCGCTGCTGTTGTTGTACCTGACGTCGTAAACGCCAATAAGCGTTCCTTTATTCGTTTGCACCAACCCGGGTATGCGATATGTATTTACGCCGTTATCTCCTGCATTCCTGATAGCAACACCCGTATATTTTGCATTGTTGCCTTTCTGCTGGATCACCGCAATCTTGTTGCCTTTTCCGTCTGTAATTTGCTGGCAACGCAATTCAATTTTCTTGTTGACAGAGGCGTCGTTTTTCAGAACGATACTTAACCAGAGAAACCTTATGCCGGGTTGTAAATCCAAACTCACCGGAATGTTGAACACCGTAGATGTTGGTTGAAAATAGGTGATCAAATTTGTCGTAGAAAACGGCTCTGCACCAGTATTGAAAACATTTATTTTTTCAACGTCTTTAAAATTATTTAATGAGCAATGCAGATTAGTTGATTGAAATGTTTTTCCATCTGGTATCGAAATGGCAAGTCGTAAAACCGGGTTTTCGGCACGTCCTTTCAATACAGGAATGCTGGCACTATGAGCAACAGCCCTTATTCCTGATGCTAATTCACTTTGAGAATAGCACTCAACATTGCACAACAAAAAAACATTCATTACCGGCCATAGAAAAACATTCAATCCTCTCATTCTTTTTTCATTTTCTGCTACTGACGTGTCGCCCCGCTGGGGCTTGGTTGGAGTCTCCGAGTGCTCCTTATAGCCCCAGCGGGGCCACATTTAGTAGCTACGTTATTAAATTATCATGAACCGAATGCCAGTCCGCCGCGGCGGACGACATATTAAATTTCGCGAAGCGAGAAATGTTCTCCTGGTGCCGCGGTCCGTGTCTTCACGAACAATGGCACTGGCTTCGATAAGCTCAGCCTGACAGCGCAACCTGAATGTCAGGCTGAGCTTGCCGAAGCCTTTGGACGCAGAAAATAAAGCAACCCTACAACTGCTATTGCAACTATGCCACTTAACATCGCAAAACTTTTTCCCAGGTTGCCTGCATCCGTTGATTTTCCAAGTATATCAGTAATAAAGGCCCCAGCAAAAACACCGGCCATATTCATCAGGCCATATCCCGTTGCTCTGTATTTAACAGGGATGAACTGGCAAAGTATCGGCATATTGTTCGCATCGAATATTCCATATCCGAAACCAAAACAAAATGCCGCTGCTATCACATTAAAAAGTGAGTGACCAAAACCAATCAGCAACAATGCGGGCACTGTTAACGACAACCCTATTGCACTTGTGTAAATTCTTCCCTTGATATTTTTCTGCACCCAGCGATCAGATAAGATGCCACCAAACAACACTCCGAGCAGTGAAGAGGCTGCTATAGTAATCGTTGAGATGGGGCCTGCTGTTGCCATGTCAATTTTCAAATCTGTTGCAAACAATGTAGGCAACCAGTTCTTAATGCCCCATCCCGGCAAAGACGAAATGGCAAAATAGCAAACGATGATCCAAAACGAAATATTAGAACATACTGCTTTAAGCCCTTCGAATGTTGGCGTCTTTTCACTTCTGTTGTTATGTAACTCTGTTGCGTTCCTTTTCTCTTTCAAAAAAAGAATCAACAGCAATGAATAAACAACTCCTACCAATCCAAACCAATGAAAAGTTTTATGCCAGGAAAAGTTCGCAGCAACGGTGGCTCCAAATCCACCAAGCGCCTGCCCCATGTATAAACCGGTCATGTGAATGCCCACGGCGAGTGAACGGGTTTTATCACTATGGTAATCTGCGATGAGCGAAAGACCTGCAGGTATATACAACGCTTCACTAACGCCCATTACAGCACGGAGCCAGTATAACTGATTAAAATTATTGGCATAGCCCATTGCATACGTAACACCGCTCCACACAAAAAGACTTGCAACGATCAGCCATTTGCGGTTGGCCCTGTCTCCTACGATGCCTGCTATGGGACTCATCAATCCGTATATCCACAGGAAGATGCCCATCAGATGCCCAAAGTTGGTGGCCGATTGCAACTCCGCTATATCCAATTGAATAAACGGCCTCATCGTTGACAGCATTTGCCTATCCATATAGTTAAGCAATGCCACTACCCAAAGCAAAGCAACTACAACCCAGGGATAATAAGACTTTGCGGCGATCGGAGCGCTCGTATATGTAAGCGATTGTTTTCCCTGAATGTTCATTTATAAAAAATTTTAGCCGAAATAATTTGCGACGTGCGAACGCCTGCCTTTATTTCCCCACCGGGAATAATGATAAGGTCGTCCCATTTTACAGCGGTTGTTGTAACAGGCGATTCATATGGAATGTACTTTATTATCGTCCACTGATCTTTCAGGGTATTGTACTTAAGAACAGCTTTGCTAAAACCGGGGTGATTGGATTGAACATACGCTTTCTCTTTTATTAGCAAAGCCTTTTTGTCTTCATCTTTTTCAGTTGCTATTGCAGCTATCAGCTTTTCGGTCCTGTGAAAAGTTTCTCCGTTGTCTCCTCCAAAGAGAAAAATGTTATCGTCCTCAAAAGCAACTCCCGTACCTGCTGAAAGCGGAGAAGGCAGTGCACTCTTCTCTTTCCACTTACGTTGTTTAAAATCGAATTGAAAAGTAGACGCATATAAATCGCTGATGCTGCCAATATTTCTTTTCCGTCCGCCTATGACATAAATGCAATCATTTTTTCCATTGTGCTGAACAACCATCACTGCGTGAGAAATGGGTTTTGGAAATGAAGGCAGTTGTTGCCATGCCTGTATCGTCTTGTTTAAATCCAACAGCAAAAATGTTTTGGAAACAGCATCGACCGTTTCTCCACCAACAAGGTACACTTTATCATTGTTCACTGTAATTGCTGCATTCGTTACGGCATGTGGGAGATCTGGCAAATTGATCACTTGAAGATTTTGATCATGGTCATCCCACTGTATCAAAAATACTTTGTTGCTAATGCCTTCGTCGTTTTCTCCGCCAGCAACCAAGAGTCCCTTGCCTGTTGAGACACAAGCCGCATACGCGAGTGAAAAAGGAAGTTTATGAGATTGAAAAAGAACCAGAGAATCCTTGTTATCTTTTTTAAAAACATAAAGATCATCATAGTATTTCTTTTTCCCACCATTCCACGGCATATCACCCGGGAAGTTGGCCCCGCCGCCTACAAGCAATACATTATTGTTTACGCCAACAACGGGGCCAGCAAAACCTAACAACTTTCCATTTGAGGCAGGTAACTGCCCGCTTACATTCCAGCTTATAGATTCCACTTTATTTTTTTGCGCCGACAGATCAGCTGTTACGAAAAGTGACGATGCTACTATGCAAAAAGGTATGTACTTCATATGTCAGGCTTCAATCGAAGGCGATATTTGAGAACAAAAACTACCAAAATTTAATTGTTCCACCTCATTTTTAAATGCATGAAATTGTTCTGCGCTCATATTTCTTACCGGCAAACGGAAGGTTCCGCAATCCAGGCCCATCACTTTCATATATGCTTTCCCTGTCGCTATCCCACCATATTTTCCAAGCAGGCGAATCATATCAATAGACTTTTGCTGAAGCTTGCGGGCAATTTCAATGCTTCCATTTTCATATTCGTTCATCATTCTATAATATAACGGTGCCGCATAGTTGAAAGTACTCCCTACTGCGCCCTTCGCTCCTAAAGCCAGCGCTGCCAGCATGTTTTCATCTCTTCCCCACAACATATCATACTTTTCATTTTTGTAGTGTAAACAGGAAAGAAAATCCATGAAATCTTCGTGCGTATATTTTACACCTGCAAAGTTTGGTATATAGCCGTCCACCGCCTGCAACAAATCAAACATTGCAAAATCCACGCGGGTCAACACAGGGATATGATAGTAGTAAAATGGCATGTCCGGTACCTCATCTGCTATCGCTTTGCAACACTCGGCAAGCTGTTTAACATCAGCGGGTTTAAAATAAAATGGTGCAGTAAAGGAAACTGCGTACAGTCCTATTTCCCTGGCGTGCCTTGCCAATATTTTACAGTCGGCAATGCTTGTTCCTCCCAGCAGGGTCATTACTTTAAAATCAGGGTTTGACCGGGAACAACTCGCCCATGCTTCTGCCACTGCCATCTTTTCGGCTGTTGTCATGGAAACACCTTCGCCGGTAGATCCGCAGATAAATGCGCCGGTAACACCGTTGGCAATCAGCATTTCGTAATAACGGGGAATGAGGGATAGGTTCAACGAACCATCTTCTTTCATAGGTGTGAAGGGAGCTGCGATAAGTCCTTTAAGTTTCTGTATGCTCATAACTCAATTTATTTTCTAAGGTTTAAAAAAACCAGGAGCAGGATTACTCCCGGCACCATTGCTTATTTGAGAAAAACTATTTCGATGTCAGTATGATTGATTTAGAATTGTGCATAACCGGGAGTCTGTGTTAGGGCCCTGTTATTCGTAAGCGTGTTCCTGTCAACCGGCCAGAGCACTTTGTATGAATCTGCCGGAAGGATGTTGGTATACTTGTACACGTAGGCATTTGACGCATCCATTCTGCGCAGATCATACCATCGTTTGCCTTCAAAGACAAATTCAAAATAACGCTCCTGCAAAATCGACTCTTTAGCATCGGCATCAACTGACTGGTTAGGATATCCCATCGTGGTTGCATTGTAGTTCGTGCCATATGCTCTTTGTCTTACAGCGTTAATTTCTGTTGCAGGACTCTCACCAAGAATTACTTTTGCTTCTGCCAACATCAACAGCAAATCAGCATAACGGTACACCGGAAAATCATTGGTATACTGCCTGGCCCCTGACAATTGTTCCCCCTGGTATTTCCCAACAAAAGCACCAGCTATTTTATACGAGCCGCCGCTTAAATTATATGCCGCTACAATAGAGGCCCATTTGCGACTATCCAAATCACTGAACTTTCTGAAAGTGGAAATCATGATCGGCGCTCTCAACAAACCTCCCCAGTTATCGGTAGTAACGTTGAACTTGCGATTGCCCACAGAATCATAATAGTTTACGATCAGACTTGTTTGCGGAAAGAATGTACCAGCGAACGGCAGTTGAGCTTCGTTTAGCTTGTTACGGATTGCGAAGATCATTTCTGCATTTCCATAATTAGCAGATGCAAATACATTAGCAAAAGAAGGCAACAATGCTAGTCCCGCAACATTTGCCTGTATATCTGTCAGAACATTTTTCGCGGTGGTTGCATCAGCTGTTCCGCCTCCTCTGTAGCTTGTCCACAAATTTATTTCTGCTTTCAACATCAACGTTGCTGCCTTTGACCAATATCCTTTTTGATTTCTGAAGCTATAGTCCGTTCCGAAAGCAGCAAGAGACTTTTCAACATCATCTTTTACCAGTGCTAAGACATCCGCTTCAGGAGAAGCTGCTTTAGCGAGATTGGCAATATCAAAAGAAGTGGTTGGCTCTGTTTGAATAACAGCTTTGCCCCAGCTTCTGTAAATGTGAAAATAAGAATATGCCCTCATGCCATAAGCAATGCCGAGATAGTAATTCTTATTGGCTTGCGTAACAATGTTTGTTGTATTCAACTTATCTATCAACAAATTCAGCTGGGCAATGTTGGCGTAAAAGCCGCCATAGTTAGACACACCGGGATTATCCAGATCGAGATTATTTGTCCATAGTCTCTCAACACCTTGCGTTGCCTCACCTGTAAATGTGGAACTTGAACCCGGATCTGTACCAAAAATATCAGCCCTCATTTCACCTAAGTATTGAATCTGTCCTGTGCTGCTTCTGAGCCTGGTATGCAAACCTGAAACAAATGCATCTACCTGGTCGGGCGTTTGCCAATAGTTGGCGTCACTTATACTGCTCACCGGAGCAAGGTCCAGCTTCTTTGAACAAGAGCTTGCAGCAACGACTGCACAAAACCCAAGAACTATATTTATCTTTCTCATACTGTCAACAATTAGTTTGTTTTAAAATGTTATCTGTGCACCTACCATAAAGCTTTTAGGTGTAGGATAGGTTCCCTGGTAAATTCCATTTATGGCACCTGTGCCTGGATCAATTGGTGGCTCAGGTGAAGGCCCGCTGAACTTGGTTATATAAAACAGATTGTTTGCACTTACATAGATTCTTGCCTGAGACAGGACCTTTGTTTTGGAAAGCAATGATTTGGAGAGGTCATACGACAGTGTTATCTCCCTTGCTGCCAGGTAATCTCCCTTCTCATAAAATCTCGAGTTGTTGCTGTTTAATGTGGCTGACGCATTATTTATCCTTGTATAATTCTTTTTACCGAGCGGTGCTGCCACCTGATCCGCATAGTAAACTTTAGGGATATCTGTGTTTGTATTAGTAGGTGACCATGCATTCTTTTGCCAGTCTATATAGTTGAATGTACCCTGGTATTGGCCCAATGTTCTTGCTACGAGGTCATTGTATATAGTATGACCTAAAGCAAATTCAAAACGGGTGTATAAAGTGAAGCCCTTATAGCTGAAGTTTGCAGAAAAGCCTCCTGTCCATTTCGGGAAAATGTTACCTACATAAACCTGGTCCCTTGAATCAATCGTATCATTCTGATCCACATCCATCCAGTTAACGTCTCCCGGCGCTATTTTACCTGTACCGAAGTCCACACCCGGTCCGCTGATCTGAGCAACAACATCTCTCCTGTTGCCAGCGAGTTTTAAAATCTCCGCATCATCTCTGAAAATTGAAACCTGCTTGAATGCATAAATAGCACCCAGCGGTTGTCCTTCCTGCAATCCGGAAACCCACACAAGTTGTTTTGCATTAGGATCATAAATCTGAATCAGGCTTGCTGCGCCTGCGCCGTTTTGCCTGTTGTTAGGCTGCCCGTTATATGGCAGTTGCAGAATTTTATTTTTAACGTAACTCGCATTTGCGCTCACATCTATCCTTAAGCCATTAGGATTGTTAAGCACGTTTGCATTGACCGTAAATTCATATCCTTTGTTTTGGTAAGTACCTAAATTCGTTCTTACTGAACTGAAACCGGTATAACCGGGAAGTGCAAGATTGGTTAACAGATCACTCGTCCTTCTATCGTAATAGTCGAAAACGAAAGATACCCTGTCGTGGAAAAGACCAATATCTGCACCCACATCAGTTGTTTTACTTTTTTCCCATTGCAGATCAGCATTTACTACGCCTGTATTTAAGAACCCTGCGTTGTTATTGTATAAGCCTACACTGCCGTAAGTGCCTTGTACTTCATACCTGCCCAGTCCCGCTATATTTCCGTTCTGTCCATAACTGATACGCGGTTTAAGTGTAGAGACCACATTGCTTATGCCTGAATTGCGGAAGAACTTTTCATTTTGCACGTTCCATCCTGCAGAAACACCTGGGAAAAATCCATTTCTATTGTCTTTCGCAAGGCTTGACGCCGCATCCATTCTAAAAGAACCATTGACAAGAAAACGCTGGTCAAATACGTAGCCCACACGACCAAGCGTAGAGATCATTCTGTATTCGGAAACAGTAGAATAATTATTCCCCGCCGTGAAAGTAGTGGAAGCATTCACTGTGCGGATATCATCTGTAGGCGCATTGGTTCCATACACCTGCGTAACTAAGTCTTTTATACCATAGTATTCAGCACCAACCATTGCGCTCAATCGATGTTTTCGTGCAAATATTTTATCATAGTTCAGATTAGCGGTGAACTGCTTTTGAAAGGACCTTGAATTATAAGCAATTGAAGTTCTTGCCGTGTTGCTATATGAAGGGGGATTGGAAAAAACATTTGTATAGGTTTGGGTTGCACGCTGAAAACTCTGGTCAATTTGCTCAGCCAGGTAAGCTGAACCCGTAGCTTTCAAATAGAGACCGGGAAGAAGGTCCCATTTAACTGAAGCATTTGCTGTTATTCTGTTCACCTCATCGCTCCTGTCTTGCTTACTTAGCCAATACAAAGGATTGCCATCGTTCACGCCATTGCCAGGGTTTGGTTTGGTTTTAGCAGAATCCAGCCATGGGTTCATGGTTGGCCATATGCTTAAGTTCCTGTAAAGATTGTTTACCTCAGAACCGTTAACACCCAACTGCGACGACGTTGATAAATTCACACCTGTTGATACTTCTATGTTAGGCTTTACTTTATAAGAACCATTCAACACGCCTGAATAGCGTTTATAACTTGAACCGACAATTACGCCGGGTTCGTTGTAATAATCAAAACTGGCGAAATACTTGCCTTTATCGTTACCACCTGCAACATTCACGTAATGATCTTGTGTGTACGTATTTCTAAAAACAAGGTTCTCAATCTCGCCACCGTGATCCTTGAAAATAATTGTTCCACCATAAGGATCACCTACTGTATCCCAGCCTTTAGAAAACAAATCGTTCATAGAGGCATCGTACTTCCTGATGTCGAAAATAGCAAGATCAGCAGCACCTGTGCCAGTGGTCACACCACCAACGCCTGCAGGCAAGCCATAGCCTCTTGATGTATTTACCTGGCTAAGTGTTCTGCCCGAATTAAAATTGCCCAGCCTGTTGTAATAAATATAATCATGCGCATTTAAGTAAGAATATCCTTTTCTTCGTTGGTTGTACCCACCGGTAAACTTATACGAAATCTGCGCAACGCCTGCCTTTCCCTGCCTTGTAGTAATTAGGATAACGCCATTGTTTGCGCGTGCCCCGTAAATGGATGTGGCAGCAGCATCTTTCAACAGCTCAATTGAAGCGATATCTTCTGAGGCGATATCGTTATACGAACGAATGATACCGTCTATCACCACAAGCGGAGATCCGGGATTATTGATGGAAGCGCCTCCTCTTAACAATATCAACGGAGAAGCACCCGGCTGGCCCGTAGCATTTACCACCTGCAGCCCGGATATGGTTCCCTGCAATGCACTTCCAACGTTCGCACGCGGTGCATTTTCCAGAACCTTACTATCCAGTTTTGCAATGGCACTGGTAATGTTTCTGCGGTTTTGTGTTCCATAGCCTACCACAACCACCTCACTCATTTTATCGGTCGCTGTGGCCATGACCAAATTCAGCCTGGATTCTGTGCCAACGGTCACTTCAAGTACCTGGTAGCCTGTGTAAGAACACACGAGAACATCTTTTGCATTTGCTGCGATATTAAAATCGCCGTTTGCGTCAGTGATCGTTCCCCGTTTTGTTCCTTTAACTAAGATATTAACACCATCAAGCGGTTTGTTCGATTCGGATGCAAGAATGCGGCCCGAAATTTTTGCTTGAGAAAAGCCAACTATGGCAGATAGGAAAAAGGAAATAAACATTCCAATTCGCAGCCAGGCAAGTTTCATAAAAGCAGTTTTTGGTTTTAGTATTATGTATGACATAATAAAGTTAGAGAGTTTTTTAGATACCAACCAAAAAAATGTTTAGATATTTTCGGTAAGGGGTATTTTGTAGCTACAACGGTTAGGGAACCGAAATCCGCAGAGACGCATTGAATTCGTCTCAGCAATCCCATCGTATTGCAACAAAAAATGCTCGGTGCTACACTTTTACACGTACCTATTTCAGGTGCAGGGAGTCGCGTTCAACGCGTCTCTACAGACCTTATCGAAAATTATGTTTGACTTAATAAAATCTTACATATTATCTTTGGCCGTACGTTTAATATGTACTAATAATTAAAGAATAAAAGTGAAGGAAGTTTTTAAATCAATAGATACGCAATCACTGGTTGACAAGGTGGAAGACAGCCTGATTGCCTTGTTACATCAGCGAAAACTAAAAGTAGGCGATAGTATTCCGAAAGAACTCGAACTCGCTGCTGCGCTTGGTGTAAGCCGGACAGTTGTGCGCGAAGCATTGATGAGGCTAAGGATGATGGGCTTGATCGACACGAAGAAAAAGAAAGGCGCGGTTATCACGAGTCCGGACATCTTTGGCAACCTGGCAAAAAGCCTAAATCCATATATTTTAAGTGATGACACTTTAAAGGAAATCTTTGAAATACGGTTGGTGCTGGAAGTAGGAATGGCAGATCTTTTATTCAGCCACGTTACAGATGCTGATATTAAGGAACTCAAGGAGATTGTAAAAAACGAACCACTCTCCGCCAAACACCGCATGTTTGAAGCTTCATACGAAATAGCATTTCATGGAAAATTGTACCAGATCACAAAAAATGAAACACTTAAGAAATTCCAGGGACTGTTATTACCAATTTTTGATTTCGTAGAGAAGAGTTCAATCTTTAAACCCATTGCTGGCGCACAAAAATTCACCTCACACAAACAACTCATCACCATTCTTGAGAAAGGCACACCCGAAGAATTCAGAAACGGTATGCGCAGCCATCTCGAAAATCACTTTGCAAGGTTGAGGCTAAATAAAGGAGGGAAATAGTTTCCTGATATCAAAAGCCAAAATTAAAAAGTCAAAAGTCAAAAATGCGGACTCCCGTTTTGATTTTTGACTTTCTAATTTTGTTGATGTTCATTACAAGTAGCGAAAGACCGTTTGTCATCCCGACGAAGGAGGGATCTGGGTAATTATTCAAGCAGCTTGTTGGTGTGAAACCCAGATCCCTCCTTCGTCGGGATGACAAACAACATTCTTTTTATTTTTCAAACAGCTCCCAAACAAAAAGAAATTCAAAAGCCAAAACGGGAATCCGCATTTTTAACTTTTTAATTTTTACTTTTTACTTTTTACTTCTCGTCCGCAAACGGAAACACATCCGACTTGCGGTGCGCTTCATCCATCAACCGGATTGCTTTTTCTACAACGTCTTTATGCTGCGCGGCTACATCACTCTTCTCTCCTCTATCGTTATCGAGATCGTACAACTCTATTGTAGTTTTTGCAGGATCATCAACATTCAAACGAATGCATTTCCATTGATCAATTCGTACAGCCTGTCTTCCTCCACTTTCATGGAATTCCCAGTACAAATAATCATGTGCTTTTTGTTTTTTGCCGGTCATGGAAGGAAGAAATGAAATGCCATCAATGGATGCAGGAACTGGTTTGTCTACTATTTGCGCTAAAGTAGGCAACACATCCCAGAAGCCGCCAGCATAATTATTGGTTGTACCGGCCTTTACTTTACCGGGCCATTTTACAATAAATGGTTCGCGAATACCGCCTTCATACAGATCTCTTTTTTCGCCCCGCAAACCGCCTCCACCATTGAAGAACTTCGAATCAGCGCCTCCTTCGAAATGCGGGCCGTTATCACTAGTGAATATGATCAGCGTATTATCATCAAGTCCAAGCGCTTTCAGTTTATTCATCACTTGTCCCACATACATGTCAAGCCTGGTAACCATTGCAGCAAACGTAGCGTGTGGAATTTGCTGAGATGCATAGCCTGCAGTGTTTGCCTTGCTTCCGTAATCGTCGCCATGGTAAGGCTTTTCCGGAAACTTGCCCTTATACATTTTCAATAAACTATCATCTGGCGCGAGTAATTCCGCATGAGGCAAATTATAGGTGAGGAAAAGCATGAAAGGCGTTGCCTTATTATCATCAATAAACTGCAAGGCTTTCTGCTGAATAAGTTCCGGCGCATAAGTAACTGGTTTGAGCAGGTGGTCATTGCCTTCAAGATCTATTCTTGTTGAATTGTCCCAAAGGTGCGTGGGATAATAACGATGTGCTTCTCTTTGGCAATTGTATCCGTAGAATTTATCAATGCCCTGTTTCATTGGATCGCCTTCGCTGCCGGGGAAACCCAGTCCCCATTTACCAAACAATCCTGTGGTGTAGCCGGCGCTCTTCATCAGTTCCGCAATGGTTAATGTAGAATCAGGAATAGGAACCTGTCCCTCTGGCATCACTTCTTTGTTGCCGCGAATGGGCGTGTGACCAGTGTGCTGCCCCGTCATCAGCGATGAGCGCGAGGGTGCACATACAGATGTACCCGCATAGAACTGCGTGTACTTCATTCCCTCTTTGGCCAGCGCGTTCAGGTTGGGCGTTTGAATTAATTTTTGTCCGTAGGACTGTATATCGCCATACCCAAGATCATCTGCTAAAATGAAGACGATATTGGGCTTGCGGTTTTGCTGACCGACTACCAGCTGCATAGAAAATATTGCGAGAGCGGATAAGCATATTGATCGTTTAAACATGGTGTCTTGTTTTTCTAAACGTGACGAAGATATGGTTATCTGCAAATACGTTTTAGAAAAAACAAAAAACACTTTTCTTATCTCAAAGAATATTCGAGTTGTTCTTTTTTGGTAGAAAATCTAATTGAATATACGATGCAGATCAGCAAGCCACACAAGGTCATGTACACGCCAACGAGCGACGGATAGTTATACGCATAGCCATGTTTAAGAGGAATGCCGCCAAAGTATGCACCGGCTGAATTCGCCATGTTAAAGGCGGCTTGCATAAAAGCAGCTGCCATCATTTGTGACCGGGGCGCCGCTTTCATGATCATAATGTTCAGCGGTGCTGAAGTGGACATGGAAAGTCCACCACAAATAAAAGTTAGCACCAGCGCAACCAGTGTATTGGCGCTGAAGAAAAATACCAGCAATAGCACGATCATCATCGAAGCCAGTAGCACGATTGTTGCCCTTGTGGCGCCAATGCGATCGCTCAGCATGCCGCCCACTACATTGCCCACCACCATGCCTCCACCCGCAAGCACCATTACCCAGGCCATGTTTGCAGCACTAATGCCGGATACTACAGTCATTAGCGGTGTAATATAACTGAACCAGGTGAAGAGCCCGCCGAAACCTATTGCAGTGATGGCAAGTACAAACCACACCTGACTGCTTTTAATAAACTGCATTTCCTCTCTGAAATTTTTGTCTTTGTTTTCCTGGATGTCCGGCAGCATACTGGAAATAAAAGCAAGCGTGACTGTTCCAATTAACGTAACCACCGCGAAGTACCAACGCCAGTGAAAAGTATGCCCGATATAAGTAACAAGCGGAACCATCAGCAGGTTTGCAAGAGTGAGCCCTGTAAACATCATGGAGATATAGCGGGCTTCTTTTCCTTTGCCTCCAATGCGCGAAGCAACCACTGCGCCTATACCAAAGAATGCTCCGTGAGGCAGTCCCGCAAGGAATCTTACCAGAAGCATAGAGCTGTATCCCGGTGCAACAATGGATAACCCATTGAACAGGGTAAACAAAATGGTAAGAAAGATCAGCGTTTTCTTTGGAGGTTGTTTAAGAAAAATACCCGTTAGCAGCGGCGCACCTACAACTACGCCAAGTGCGTACGCGGAGATGAGCATACCGGCCTGCGGAATAGTCGCATGAAGAGATGCAGCCATGTCTGGCAATAATCCCATAATAGTAAACTCTGTTGTTCCAATGGCCAAACCGCCCAGGGCTAAGGGCAAAACTCTTCTGTCGATCATATGAAAAATTTAGCGGCAGCCTGCTCTAATTCACACGCTGCAAATTGATTTATTTAAAATGCTTTTTCATATAACCAGGCAAAAGTTGTTATCATTTCTACATTCTTGAATAAGCGCCTGAGGTTCCTGAAACGTTTTCTATTGTTCATTTCAATCCTGGAAACTTATCAAACCGGCAAGACAATATAGATGCGAGACCTTGTGAGGACAACAAATATACCGATTTTGAGAACTTCAGCACTCGACGACTTCAATTTGCACCGAAGACTCTGCTTAAAAAACCAATAGCACTTATCTCCTTCTACCCGCTTTGTTTGACGTTCTGCATCTTTCGCCTTTTGATTCTCTTGAATAATTTGTATGTTCACTTTGCAATGTGTACAGGACTGACCGGAAAAACAAAATAGCACTACAATGAAAATCAAGGCAATAATTTTTATTACATGCATGTTGACATTTAGTACAATTGCAAAATCACAAGTAATTCTCTCTCTTTTGTTTGGAGATAAACTCAACTCTGAGAAATTATCATTTGGCTTATTGGTGGGTAATTCGTGGGCCCATTTATCTGACTACAAGACATCTTCATCACTATCGAATCTTAATTTGGGGCTATACTTAACGCTGAGAATGAATGAGCGTTTTTTCCTGCAATTTGATGCCATGGCAAAATATAGATTAGGTGCCAAAGGCCTGCCTGTGTATCAATTGCATGACGAGGCCCTGGACACCTTGTTTGCTTCAGGAAATGTGGGAAGGCAAATCAATTACCTGGGACTTGTCACCACCGCGCAATACCGGGTGTTCAACTATATCAACGTTGAACTCGGCCCTCAGATCATTTTGCGGACGAAGGTCAAAGATGTATTTTATACAGACCGGAATGATGGCACGTTAAAATTTGAAAAGGACATTTCAGGTTCGGCCACTCGTTTTGATATAGGTGCAATGACTGGCATCTCCTACCAAATAAAAGGCAACGGCATTAAGATTGGCGTCCGTTATTACTTTGGTTTTATTGACATCTTTCCGCAAGACCCCGGCTCCAATACCAACCGTTCTTTTCAGCTAGCCGGTTTCATTCCTGTCGGAAGAAAAAAAGCATTGGCGAAGAAACAACAATCAATCAATGCACCAATAAATTGAGAGGCAGACACAAACAAAACAGCCATTAAAAAATAGCGCCTACGGTTATTTCCGAAGTAATTGGTGTCAAAAACACTCTTCTTCGGCTTATCGTTCACATTCTTTGATCCCAATAAAGCTTCAAGCCAATTTGATTGCCGTTATTGCGCAATAATTTTTGATCTTTATTGCGAAAAGACATCCTCCTATTAGCAACAATAAAAAATTGAACCATATGCGAAAAATAATTTCATTCATGCACATATCGCTTGACGGTTTTGTAGCAGGCCCCAACGGCGAAATGAACTGGATCAAAGTTGATGAAGAGATCTTTGACCATGTAGGAAAGCGCATAAGCGAAACCGATGCTGCATTATACGGTCGCTCAACTTACCAGATGATGGAAAATTACTGGCCCACTGCAGGAGACAAGCCAGGAGCGAGCAAGCATGATGTTGAACACTCAAAATGGTATAACAAAGCCCACAAAATTGTTCTGTCAAAAACAACGAAAGCCGAAGGCTTAATGAACACAACAATCATTAGCGACAACCTGGCGGAAAGAATAAATGAAATAAAACAACAGGCAGGCAAAGAGATCTTGCTTTTTGGTAGCCCCACAGCAACACACGCTCTTATTCAACTGAACTTAATTGACGGATACTGGCTATTTGTTAATCCGGTTATACTTGGACAAGGCATTCCATTGTTTGAAAATATCAAAGACAAAATAAAGCTAAGCCTGTTGAATACGCGACCATTTACCAGTGGTGTAACAGAACTGAATTACGTCGTAGACAGACAATAAAAACAACACTGTTTGTTAACCCGTTCGAGAAATCAAAAGCATGTTGCTTGTCATCCCGAGGAACGAGGGATCTGGGTCTGACATTAATATGCTGTCTTAACACAAAACATCTTAATCCTGTACTTAAAAAAAGTATAAACATGTCCGTTGTATCAAGGTTTCTATGCATCATTTTATTCAGCGCACTAAGTGTTACAGTAAGCACTACAGATGTGTTGGCACAGGCGCCTCCGCCAACATTAAGACCAGGAATAGATTATCCTGCAGAACTTGAAAATCCTGAATGTTTAGGCATTAACAAAGAACCCTGGCATGCTACATTAATGCCTTACGCGAACTTGCAGGAGGCGCTAAAAGCCAATCGCAGAGCTTCTTCATACGCCCTAAGTTTAAATGGCAACTGGAAATTTAACTGGGTGCCAAGCCCGGAAAAAAGACCGGTCGATTTTTATAAACCGGGTTTTGACGTTTCCCAATGGAAAGAAATTCCTGTTCCTTCAAACTGGGAAGTGCATGGCTATGGTACTCCCTTCTACCGCAACATGGGTTATACCATTCAAAGGGATTATCCAAGAGTAATGACTGAACCCGATAAAAAGTACACAGCTTATATAGAACGCAATCCGGTTGGCAGTTACAGGCGCGACTTCGTGGTTCCTCAAAATTGGAACGGCCGGCGCATCTTCATCACATTTGATGGTGTAGACTGCGCTTTCTTTATTTGGGTAAATGGCGAAAAAGTTGGCTACAGTGTGAACAGCCGCAATGCTGCTGACTTTGACCTGACGAAGTATGTAAAGCCGGGCAAAAACACATTGGCCGTTGAAGTGTACCAATACAGTTCCGGCACCTGGCTCGAGGACCAGGATATGTGGCGCCTGCATGGCATTTTTCGCAACGTAACGCTGTGGAGTTCACCACAGGTACACATCCGCGATTTTTTTGTAAAACAAGACCTGGACAATAACTATAAAAACGCAACGGTTGAAGTAGTGACAAAGGTTAAAAACTTTGGAGATGCCGGCAGCAAGGCACAAACTTTCACCGCAACACTATACAATGCAAGCGGAAAAGAAGTTGCCAAAGGCAGCGTTGCAGGAAAGCAATTGAATGCAAAAGAGGAACAACAACTATCGATCAAATTTTCGGTAAACAATCCGGCTAAGTGGACCGCTGAAACGCCTGCGTTGTACACCGTTGTTTTAACGGGAACAGGTGGCGAAATACTTTCTTCTAAAGTTGGGTTTAGAAAAATAGAAATCAAAGGAAGAATTTTTACAGTGAACGGAGTGCCCATTAAATTAAAAGGCGTTAACCGCCATGAGCATTGGTCAGACGTGGGGCATGCGATTACGGAAGAACAAATGATCAGAGATTTGCAGGTTATCAAGCAGGGCAACTGTAATCATATACGCACCTGCCATTACTCTGACGATCCGCGTTGGTATGAATTGTGTGACGAATGGGGCATTTGGCTGGTAGCAGAAGCGAATGTGGAATCGCATGGCTACGATGGAAAATTCGATGAAGAGCCAACCATCAAATCGGCGATTATCGATCGCAATGTTGCGAATGTTGAGAATTTTAAAAATCATCCTTCCGTTATCATCTGGTCGCTCGGAAATGAATGTGGCGGCGTGGGTTCTAACTTCGTGGAAGCGATGCATACAATCAAGAAAATTGATTCCAGCCGTCCCGTACACTATGAACGTTTTGGTGTAGGCGCAAAGAATCCTGCAGATCTTGATGGTAGAATGTATGGCACTCCCGATGCCTTTACTGCCGTTGCAAAAAACAAAGAGTTAACGAAGCCATTTTACATTTGTGAGTTTGCCCACGCTATGTTTAACTCTATGGGCTCATTGTCTGAATACTCAGAAGAATTTGATAAAAATCCGGAGATCGTTGGCGGAGCGATTTGGGAATTTCAGGACCAGGCATTATGGAACAAAAGAAATCCGGCGCATCCTATACTGGCGTATGGCGGCGGCTTTGGCGAATTTCCAAACAATGACTATTTCATTCACAAAGGTGTGATTTCTTATGACAGGGCAACAACCGGCACGCATGTAAAACCACATTATCCTGAAGTGAAAAAAGCATTTCAGTGGATCAGCACAACGATGATAGACACGGCATCTGGAACCATCGCCATTAAAAACAAATACCAGTTTATTTCGCTGGATGGATTTGCGGCAAGATGGCAACTAACTGAAAATGGACAAGTAATCAGTAGCGGAAATCTGCTGCTGCCTCAGGTTGCTCCTTTTGGCGAAACAAAAATTACTGTTCCATATAAAACAACATTTAAACCAAAAGCAAGCGCAGCATATTTCCTGCGCGTTTCTTATGTTCAAAAAAATAAAACCTTGTGGGCAGACAAATATTTTGAAGTAGCGTCCGAACAATTCGAACTACCTGCAACCGAAGCTCCGGCTGTAGACTACGTTGCAAAAAATGTTTCAC
Source organism: Pinibacter aurantiacus (assembly GCF_019130065.1). Taxonomy (GTDB): domain Bacteria; phylum Bacteroidota; class Bacteroidia; order Chitinophagales; family Chitinophagaceae; genus Pinibacter; species Pinibacter aurantiacus. Next base: position 614,584 of record NZ_JAHSPG010000001.1, read on the forward strand.
TAACAAAAACCGACAGTTCAATAATAGTGGAAGGAACGGGCTTCATGATAACATTTGACAAACGCACAGGAGCTTTAAGTCAGATAACAAGAGGTACTGAAAAATTGCTTGCCCCCGATGGTTACTCTAAACTCATTTTGTGGAGAACACCTCACCGCAATGATGATAACTGGGCCTTTGATGCATGGAAGAAATTTGGCTTGAACGATTTGAAATTTTCTTTGGTTGGTATTAAAACGGAAACAGTTAGTACCGCTTCTGTAAGAATTACATCCACCGTAAAAGCAGAAGGCAAGGAAGGCTTTGTGGCGTATCATACTGCCGCTTACCTGGTTGATGGCCGCGGCGTGGTAAACGTTGATAACAACGTTCAATTCGAAGGTCCAAGAATTAACCTTGCCCGAATTGGTGTGAGATTTTTATTCAATAAGCAACTGGATCGTCTGAACTACTTTGGTCGTGGCCCATGGGAAAATTATGCTGACCGCAAAACATCCGCAGATGTCGGAAAATATTTCATCAAGGTAGACGATCAATACGAATATGAAAAGCCGATGGAACATGGCAACCGCGAAGATGTTCGCTGGGCGAAACTGGAGGGCATCGGTCTGGCTCCTTTAATGGTGAAGGCTGATGAACATCTGATGCAGATCTCAGCACTACCATATACTGACGAACAAATGTTTCCGGTTGAATATAAAATTGATTTACCGGCAAGCACATCAACGGCATTTACCATCTCCACGAAAACACTTGGTGTAGGCTCCAGAAGTTGTGGACCAAAACCGCTGGAGAAATACCTTGTTTGGAGCGACAGCACCAATTTCTCTTATACGCTTGAATTATTTTCAACGAAATAGAAGGCTGTTAAAACTGGCGGCCTTAATAAAAAGTAAAAGAGCAATGAAAATTGCTCTTTTACTTTTTAAGCATGTAATGCCGTTTAGTTAAGGTGTTTGAAGAATTAAAAGAATGTTACTTGTCATCCAGAGGAACGAGGGATCTGGGTCTCACGCTTGCATACTGTTCGTGCGGCTCTCAGATCCCTCGTTCCTCGGGATGACAAGCAGCCTTTCTTTCCTGGTTATACTGCGCCAAAGGCTTCCCTAGTACAGCTTGAGCACCACAATGCCATGTTTCGCAATAGTGAAGCTTTTATTGCTGTCAACTTTGCCCAATTCTTTATGAAGCCATAAATCCCTCACTTTATAGCGAGTGGTTATTCCAAGTTTAGCAAGATCAAGTTCATATGTTTTAGCATCTCCGGCGCGGTTCAGGATGGCCAACGCTTTTTGATTTCCTTTACCCAACTGCTTAACCCAAACTTCCACATCTCCATCTTTAATAATTCTTTGAGCCTGTGCAAAGCCTTTGTCCTGGTTCAACGCAATAACCTCTTTGTTTGTAAGTACCTCCAGTGTTTCCTTCGTCATGTTGCGCAGGTCGTTGCCTGCCAGCAGCGGTGAATTGAGCATGCACCACATGGAAAAATGACTTTTGTCTTCATCGTAACTCATGCCCTGCCCTACTTGCAGCATGTCCATGTCGTTGTAATGTCCGGCGGAAGAATAACGGTACAATTCAGCATTTAAATCGATAATACCAAGAATAGATTTAAAGTTTTCACTGATGTCTCCGGATATTCTCCATGAGTCTGCTTTCTTAATGGCCCATTCACCGGGAAACCGCCAGCGACAAACATTGAAAACAATATCAGCATTGATTGTCCTTACGGTATCGATAATTTTGAGGTATTCGGTTGCTTCATCAAGATGTTGCTTTTCTCCTCCGCACCAATCCACCTTTAAAAAATCAAAACCCCAGTCTTTAAAAAACAACTTGCAATCATTTGACCAATGACCATAAATGCCAGCGCCAACACCAAGAGAATCCTTGTCCCAAATTGAGCCACAGGTATTCATTCCGGCATCGGTGTATATGCCAGCTTTTAAACCCTTTCCATGTATATAATCAGCCAGCGCCTTCATTCCGGATGGAAATTTAGATTTATTTATAAGGAGGTTGCCATTGGCATCCCTCCCGCCAAAATAACCGTCATCTATGTTTATGAAGCGATATCCCGCGTCATACATTCCGGATGTCACCAATGCATCAGCTTGTTCGCGGATCATTTTTTCGTCAATGTTCACACGAAAATGGTTCCAGCTGCTCCATCCCATAATGGGCGGCTTTGGTTTTTGGGCATATAAAAACTTCGATGTGGTCAATAACAAAAGAGTAGTAACAAGAACAATAATCTTCTTCATTTTAGTTGGTGCTTTTTGATCAATTCCTTTGATAATATTACTTAATTGTTTTGATGTGATAGAAAACTGTACAATGAACGAAAGCATTTGCAGTTAAGATAACTTAGGAACCTAAAATATTTTGAGTATATTGAGAGAGTAAAGCCCAAAACCTTTTCCTGCGCTCATAGTTGACATTACCAGCTAAGCTATAGCTGGAGCAAACCTCTCGAAGCTTCAATCTGAAATAAACGGAAAATCAGCAAACCCGCTGATTGTGGACGGCTGCGCGTCAAGAAAACTCAGTCCGGTTTATTCACTCACAAAAAATACATCATGAAAAAATTGACTTTCTTTTTTTTGACAGCGCTTGCATGTTCGTGTAACAATATGCAAACACCACCAAAGGAGCCGGTAAAAGATACAGCAGCGACAGCCGCTACAGCAACTCCCGTAAATTACGCTTATACAATTGAGCATCCTGATTATTGGGAAATAGGAAACCCGGCCAATACAGCGACTTCATTGAGTGCCTTAAAGGCATGGGAAGATGGAAAATTGGATGAATCTCTCAGCTATTTTGGCGACTCTGTAAGGGTGCAGTTCGACGGCCTGGATAAAAAAATGTCGCACGACAGTTTAACAGCATTGCTGACTCGCGCAAGGAACAATTACAAAACAATTAAAGTGAAAATGTACGATTGGGAATCTGTTATTTCAAAAGACAAAAGTGAAGAATGGGTAACGCTTTGGTATTTTCAAACCTGGGAAACACCGAAAGGAGTAAAAGATTCCGCAGATGTCATTAATGACTTACAACTGAAAAATGGAAAGATTGTACGACTGTCTGAATATACGAGGAAGATACACTAGTGCCTGCTCGATAATTTAGAAACACAAGCCTTGATAGTGTTAGCTATCAAGGCTTTTTCGTTTACCTGCCTATAGTGTCTCTAAAGGATCGTAGAGTTAATGTCGTTTCTCAAGACGATTCAACAACATTGTTTCTGTTTAATGAGGCTTCGACAAGCTCAGCCTGACAGCGAAAGCGGAGTGTCAGGCTGAGCTTGTCGAAGCCTTCTTGCTAAGGAACCGACGTTGGATCGTAAATGAGCTCCTATTAAAAAATCATCTCCAGCCTAATGCTGGTGCTACATGTTCTAAAATAGAAGACAGCACGTGTACATTGTATTCGACTCCCAGTGTATTGGGTATCGTGAGTAGCAGCGTATCGGCTTCCTGTATGGCTTCATCCTTAGCCAGCTCCTTTACAAGTTGATCAGGTTCTGCAGCATAGCTTTTCCCAAAAATGGCACGTTTGTCCTGTTCAATCATTCCGATGGTATCGGTGCTCTTGGCTTGCTGTCCAAAGAGATAACGATCCTGTTCGGTGACCAGAGCGAAAATAGAACGGCTTACGGAAACCCTTGGCTCACGCTGGTGTCCCGCTTTTTTCCACGCTTCTTTATACAACCTGATCTGCTCCGCCTGCTGTATGTGAAATGGCTTGCCACTTTCATCGAATTTCAGTGTAGAGCTTTGAAGATGCATTGCATTTTCGGCGGCCCAAACAGCGGTGGCATTAGAAGCGGCTCCCCACCAGATGCGTTCCCGCAATCCTTGTGAGTGTGGTTCCAAACGCAGCAAACCCGGGGGATTCGGAAACATCGGGTATGGATTAGGCTGGGCAAATCCAACGCCTTTTAGTTTCTCCAAAAACTCCATCGCTTTACGACGTCCCATGTCTGCATCGGTTTCTCCCGCTGCCGGTTCGTAGCCAAAATAGCGCCATCCATCAATTACCTGCTCAGGCGAACCTCTGCTGATGCCCAATTGCAAACGTCCTTCCGAAATTAAATCCGCTGCTCCGGCATCTTCCACCATATAGAGCGGATTTTCATAACGCATGTCAATTACGCCCGTTCCAATTTCTATTTTGCTTGTTTTGGCGCCAATTGCTGAAAGCAACGGAAATGGAGAGGCTAACTGAGCAGCAAAATGGTGCACGCGAAAATAAGCACCATCTAAACCGATCTCTTCGGCAGCCACCGCAAGATCTATTGACTGAAGCAATGTATCGCTTGCCGTACGGGCCTTATAGGCAGGATGATTGGCCCAATGCCCAAATGATAAAAATCCTATTTTCTTCATAAACCCTCCCTCATAGTTTGTTTCTAAAATGGACTTGTAATATACGCAAACGGCAACAGCTATACAGCAGTAACCATTAACTTTTATATCTTTAACCGGCATTTGCTTTTCACGACACACATCATTTTTTATGAACGTACAGGAACAAATCAAAAACTATATCGCCAGCCAGCCAGAGCCTAAACGTGACGAGATACAGGCGCTGCACAAACGAGTGCTTCAGGCATTGCCAAAATGTAAATTATGGTTTGACGAGGGTAAAAACAGCGAGGGCAAAATTGTCGCCAACCCTACTATCGGGTATGGATCTTTCACGATCAAATATGCGAACGGAACAACCAAAGATTTTTTTCAAATTGGCGTAAGCGGCAACACAACCGGCATCTCTGTCTATATTCTCGGTATCAAGGACAAAACATACATGGCACAAACCTATGGGAAAACGTTAGGCAAAGCGAGCGTGACGGGGTATTGCATTAAGTTCAAAAAACTAAGTGATATAAACCTTGACGTACTTGCAGAGGCCATAAAAGATGGAGCCGAAATTTCGCTCAGGGAATAGCACGAACCACGACTTACGAAGGCACTTAAGAATACGTTATTTTTCTATTAATTACGGTTTGTTCATGCAATCAGAAAAATCCTTGCGGTTCCACTAACAACGTATTTTCGCACCATAAATTTATTGTGATGGACACTAAAGAAAAGGAGGATTCGCTATGGGCAAGTTTAAAGGCATCGATATTACCGATTCAGGAGAACGATCACCCGGCGGTAAAGGCGGGGAAGCACATTGGGTTCTGGAGTACCATCATCTTACTCGGCGGCGCCACAGTAGCCATTGGCATCGCTATTCTTTTAGCACTGTAGTGAAGCAACTCTTCGATCCTTTTTTCTTTGGCTACATTGCTGTGTGGATTATAGTTCATTGCTTTCGTTATTTACATTTCCCTCTGCCGTATGTAAATGGCTGGCTTACCGATTTTATATTCCTACCTGCGGTGGCACATTTTGCCCGCACCTGCACGCGACACATTCTCCTCAAAGGCGGTCACTTTACCTATGCTTTACATTGGCTCATCCTGGCAGCCATCTACTGTGGATTACTGTGTGAGTGGATCATACCAAGGTATGCTCACAATACGGTGGGTGATGTGCTGGATGCATTTGCCTATATCGGTGGCGCATTGTTCTACTATTATATTCATCAAAAAAATACCGGCTTTGAAATAGCGTAAAGTGACGACCAATTGCCAAAAGACGATATTGATTAAATCACAAATCAACATTGTTTCACTAAAAAAATGCTGAAATATTTATGCCCTACGGGCAACAAAGCCCAATCCGACTACTTTCTATTGATATTGTTTCCCTACGGGAAAGAATTGCCCGTAGGGCATTTATATCAATAGAAAATGTAACAACAAGAACAATATTGTCCGTAGGACATCAATATGGTAAAATCAGTGCGCTTAAGCAAATGGTTAATTGGTCAATCAGTCATTAACAGTAATTTTGCGACACATTCAGCAAAGCAACATGCAGATAAAACGACAATCATTTTTTAAAGATGAAAAACAAGACTTTCTATTTCTTGATAAATGGGTAAAGAAATTGGAAAGTGCCAATGGCAGAGAATATGAGCGATTTGAAATAGATACCGCATTGGGTAAAACCTGCGTTTGGGGCTTGAACACTAAAGAAGATTTGGACACGCTCGTGATCTTCCCCGGTGCAAGAACGACTTCATTGTTTTGGGATTTTGATAAAGGACTTGACAACATCAATGTGAAACTGAGGATTTTCCTGGTAGAAACAAACGGACTTCCAAATTTCAGCAGCGGAGCCACGCCTGATATAAAATCACTGGACTATGGTCATTGGGCAAATGAAGTGTTAGATAAATTGAAAATCGAAAACGCTTTTGTGGCGGGTGCATCTTTTGGCGGATTGATTTGTATGAAATTAGGCATTACAAACCCCGAAAAAATCAAAGCGGCGTTTCTTCTGAACGCGGGATGTTTACAACCGTTTTCAATGAAATGGAACAATCTTTATTACAACCTGTTACCCATCATAAAACCAACTCCCAAAAATGTTCTGTTATTTTTAGATAAAGCAATCTTTTCAAAACCCAACCATCAATTGTCGCCGGAAGCAGAGCAGCTGATTATAGATTATGAAATCTTTGCCCTCACACGTTACAAAGACAATACACAAAAGCCTTACTACATGGATAAGCAGTTGGCGGAGGCTAAAGTTGACACCTATCTTCTTGAAGGCAATAACGATCTGTTGTTTCCCTATCAAAGGTCAATTGAGAATGCAAAAAAACACCTCAAAAACTTAAAGGACGTAAAGGTTTTTGACAACGTTGGACATGGCATAGAAACCTATGACAAGGCGATGAAATACATCGGTGAAACGATAAAAAGCTATTGAACGCTAAACGCCTAACGCCTAACGCAGTGTCCCAGCGTTTAGCGTTAGGCATTAATCATTTGCCTGGTACTGCGAATCTGTAACATGCTCCATCCACTCTACTACTTTTCCGTTTAAACTTTCCTGGATGGCAATATGTGTCATTCCATTTGTTGATGTTGCTCCATGCCAATGTTTTTCGTTTGGCTCAAACCAAACAATATCACCGGGAAATACATTTTCAACAGGACCTCCCTCCTTTTGCACCCAACCACAACCGGCAGTAATGATCAACGTTTGACCCAGCGGATGCGTGTGCCACGCTGTTCTTGCACCGGGCTCAAATGTAACGCTGGCAGCAGCTGCGCGACGTGCATCGTTGGGATCAAACAATGAATCGATCCTTACTGAACCTGTGAACCAATCTGCAGGACCCTTCACGGATGGCTTTGTGCCAATTCTTGTTATGTCCATTTCGTTTATTTTTTGCAGGTTGTTTACTGCTTATTTTTTAGCGAAGCCATGTCAATCACAAAACGATATTTTACATCTCCCTTGAGCAAGCGTTCGTAAGCTTCGTTAATGTTATCAATGTTGATCATTTCAATGTCTGAAACGATATTGTGCTCACCGCAAAAATCCAGCATTTCCTGTGTTTCAGCAATGCCACCGATCATAGACCCAGCAAAGCTTTTACGTCCTACGATAACGCTGAATGCCGCTACAGGCAATGGTTGTTCAGGCGCTCCTACCAACGCGAGAGAACCGTCTACGCGAAGCAAGGACATGTAAGCATTGATGTCGTGCTCAGCAGATACTGCGTCCAAAATGAAATGGAGCTTACCTCTGTACTTTTTCATTTGTTCAGGATCTTTTGAAAGCACCACCTCATCTGCGCCGAGACGTTGCGCTTCATCGAACTTGCTTTGGGATGTCGTAAAGGCTACCACGTGTGCACCCATTGCTTTTGCAATTTTGATACCCATGTGACCAAGTCCGCCGATGCCTACAATACCCACAGATTTACCGTGACCTACGTTCCAGTGTCTTAATGGAGAATAAGTCGTAATGCCGGCACACAGCAAAGGCGCAGTCGCTGCCAGATCAAGATTTGACGGGATGCGCAAAATATAGTTTTCATCTACCACAATGCGCTCTGAATAACCGCCGTAAGTTTGCTGGTTTGGTATATACTTATCAGGTGAGCCATAAGTGCCTGTCATGCCCGGTTCGCAGAACTGCTCCAGGCCTTCTTTGCAATACTGGCACTCTCGGCATGAATCTACAATACAACCCACACCCACTGTGTCTCCTACTTTGAATTTGTGCACGTGATCGCCCACACTTACAATTCTTCCAACGATCTCGTGGCCGGGCACACAAGGATAAATGGTGCCGTGCCATTCATTTCTTGCCGTGTGCAGATCGGAGTGGCAAACACCACAGTAAATGATGTCAATTTCCACGTCGTGCGCCAGCGGCTTGCGGCGGCTGATCGCCATTTGATTTAATGATGCGTCGGCAGCTTCTGTGCCGTATGCTTTTACTTGTACAGTACTCATATTATTGTCTTTATTTTTAACTGGATGGGGAACGATGTTCGCAGCAGATGAACATCTTTTTCGTTCACAAAGTTCGAAATCAAATCATTGTTATTATAAAGACAATCAAACCAATTATTAAGAATTTCAAACCTCTTGTTCTCTTAAGGTCTTTGGATTTGTACCGGTCAGGCGCTTGAAAAAATTGTTGAAATAGGTAGGGTATTCGAAGCCAAGCGAATAGGCAATGTCTGCAACGTTCCAGTCTGTGTGTTGTAAAAGAGCCCTTGCCTCGGTTATGATGCGTTCGGAAATATGAGCAGTAGTGGATTTACCAGTCACTTCTTTCACGGCACGGTTAAGGTAGTTAACATGAAGAGAAAGCGCCTTTGCATAATCCTGGGCAGATCGCAATGTAAGCGGCCGGTCCGTGTTCTCTATCGGAAATTGTCTTTCCAGCAAATCAAAAAAAACGGACGCTACTCTTGAAACTGCATTGGAGTGTTTATCAAAATTTTCTGAGGGTCGCAGCTTAAGCGCCTCATGAATAATAAGGTTGATGTAATTGCGTATCAGTTCATCTTTGTAAGCGTAGTCAGTCTTTTGCTCTTCAATCATTTTACGGAAAATGGTGTTGAGAAAGTCCCGCTGTTCTTCGCTGATGGTTAAAATGGGAGTACCACCCAGTTTAAAGAACGGGGATTGCTGCAAACTCTCTGAACGGTTGGCCAGTTGTAAAAAATCTTCTGAGAAAAGACAAGAATAACCAGTGTAAGTGGTTGAAATCGTTTCCCAGGAATATGGAATATGCGGGTTGCCGAAAAACAGAATGGTGCCGTCCATTTCGAAAGTACGGTCGGCGTAATGAATCAGGCTTTTACCGGTAGTAAGGCAAATTTTGTAAAAATCTTTCCTGCTGTACACGCGGGTTGTGTTGCAGTCCTGCCCGATCTGGAAGGCATTGAATCCTTTTAACTTTAGCTCATTGTTATAAGCTGATACCGAACGCTCCGTTTGCTTTGCCATCGACCAAAGTTAAGAAATTCAAATTTAAAACAAACGTGGTGGTATCAAACTGGGCGGCATGTATTTGGGCCATAGCCGCGAACCGGCGGCCCGTAGAGACGCATTGAATGCGTCTCTGTAACACGTCTATGATGCAACAAAAAGGCGGGAAAACGAATTATTTAGCAACCACATTCCGTGGTGCAAAGAGAGACGCATTCAATGCGTCTCTACAGTTTCATGTCCCGTGAATATTTTTTTCTATAGTCAGTCGGTGACAAACCGGTCATTCTTTTAAAAATCATCCTGAACGTTTTAATATCCTTATACCCGGAATTAACCATTACTTCATTCAACTGCGAGTTATTGTCTTCCAAGGCTTTTTTTGCAGCCTCTATTCTTACGCGTTGCAAATATTCTATGGGAGTATTGTTGGTGGCTGCTTTGAAGCGACGGGCAAAATTCCGCCTGCCTGTGTTGCTTAATGACGACACTTCATCGATGGATATATCATTTGAATAATGCTGCTCGATATAGGATTGAGATTTTAAAATCACCTCATCACTATGCCCGTGTTGTCCCGTAAAGATGGCGAAATGCGATTGCCTCACATGGTCAATATCTATTGAAAACCGCTTACTGATCCAAAGCGCCGTTTCCCTGCCGCAAAATTTTTCTATAAGGTACAATACCAGCTTTATCGAAGAAAAGCCACCGCCACTGGTATATACTCCGCCCTGGTCTGTGATAACATGATCTGCTTTCATTTTGATCAAGGGATAACGCAATTGCATCTCTTCTGCCGCCGCCCAATGCGAAGTGGCTATCTTACCATCCAGCAATCCTGCTTCTGCGAGGAAAAAGCTGCCTACGCAAAGACTTGCTATTTCTGCGCCCAATCCGTTCATTTCCCTGATCCATTCAACAACCGCTTTATTTTTTTTAAGAATAGCCTGGCTGTCACCATTAAAGCCGGGAACAATGATCAGATCCGTTTGCATCACTTCTTCTATTGTAGTAAAACATATAAACTGGGCCGGTGCATCCAGTTGTATGTTTTTCACTTTTTCACTTACCAGTTCCAGTTTAAAAGCCGGCCTTTTTCCAGCAAGCTGCAGGCACCAGTTGGCTCCGGCAAACAGATCTATAACGCCTGCAACAGACGATGAATATACATCCTCATGAATCAGCAATGATATTTTCTTCATGGTGTTATGCGAATAAGTAACAGTAAATTTAAGCCATTCTGATGTCAAATTATCCCCCTCAGAAAGTCACCAATGCTAGTTTTAGCCATCTGATCCGCTGTATAGTTTTGTTGAAATTTTCAAACAAAAAATCACCGTTTATGACATTTACAACAACGCAGGAAATACCTGTAAAACCAAGCAAACAAATAGAAGAAGTGAGCAAATGGTGGCTTAAAAGCGTGGCTGCATCCAGAGAGAGTCAATCCCTCGCAGAGGTTCGCGACATTAATGAAAACTGGCAAAGTCTTACGGCAGAACCAGGCAGCGTTGACTACATCGAAGTAGATGCGGGCGGCGTGCAAGCCATGTGGGCCATTCCAAAAGAATGCTTTGGGGACCGCGTTCTTTTGTGCGTGCATGGAGGAGGATTTTTCAGCGGATCCATGTACACACACAGAAAATTGTACGGTCATTTTGCCAAAGATGTTGGATGCCGGGCGTTGATCATCCATTATCGCCGCTCTCCTGAGCATGTGCATCCGGCACAGGTCAACGATGTGGTAACAGCCTACCGCTGGCTGCTCGGGCAGGGAATACAAGCCGGTCATATTGCTATAGTCGGGGATTCTGCAGGCGGCGGGCTCGCCGTAACAAGCACGTTGCTCATTCGCGACAAAGGTCTGCCAATGCCTGCAGCGGTCATGCCTTTTTCAGCATGGTTTGATATGGAGGTGACCGGAGAATCCGTGGAATCGAATAAAGGCGAGGATCTCTTATTGAACAGAGAATGGCTAATTGAAATGGCACAGATGCGTCTCGGTAAAGAAGGCAATCCAAAGGACCGTTACGCAAATCCATTTTATGATGACCTTAAAGGTTTGCCGCCCGTATACCTACAGGTTGGCGGTGATGAGCTTCTTTTAGATGACAGCATCACCCTCGCGAAGCGCGCGAAGGCAGCAGGAATTGATGTTCGCCTGGACATTTTTCCCGGCATGCAGCATACCTTTCAAATGGCCGTGGGACGAGCGCCTGAGGCAAATGATGCGATAGCACGATATGTTAATTGGATAAAACCGAAGTTGGGGCTGAAGTAAAGTAAACGTGAACAACGGCATTCAAATGTGCCGGTTACACATTAGCGATGGCAATACAGACTTTGTGGGTAACCAGCTCTGACAGGTTTAAAAACCTGTCAGAGCTGGTTGCAGCCCCCAAAAGTTGTAAGTGATATTTTTAATGGAAATGATTGCCTTTAAAAACTGTCTGACCTAACCTTCATGGTGTTTTTCAGCAATTCAATTTTACGCATAAACAATGCATCCATTGATTTCAGGATGCGCTTCCTTTCACCATTGCCGATGATGCCGCCACCTTTGCCTTTGTCTACATCGTACAGGGGATGATCTACACTCCTGCCATCGTCCGTATAGTTGATCATTATATTGTCAATCGTATAACGGTACCGGCCCTGCTTTGCTTCTATTTTAATATTGTACTTCAATTTCATTGGTATGGTGCCAATGCCGGTTTCTGTTTTATAGGTTCCCGGCTCTTCTACGGCCACATTCAATGTACCTCCTGCCGGGTCATCGGTAAGCGTTTTAACATCTGGCAAAGCCAGCTTAACCACAAACAATTTAGCATTCTTATACAAGTCGGCCACGGTAAACGAAGTGTCAACGGAAACAACCTCGCCATAGTACAGGTACCGGTCCTCAACTTTATAATTCAGCTGTGCCTTTGAAACAAAAGGCATTAGGAATACGAGTATGGGTAATAGATATTTCATAAAACACTGACAATTATAGAGGTTCAAAAAATAAACTGGTTAATATAAAAACAACAAGTCAGTTCCGAAATTGTTGTGACATGGCAATAAGCTTTTCCACGATACTGTGGTCAGCACATTCTAATTTTATACTTTGCAATTCAAAGCACTTTTTATACTTTTAACTTTGCAAGTAATTCAAAATGAAAATGAAAACATTTAGCGTTGTTACATCTGTTTCTATGATATTGACCCTTACGGCTGCAGTACTGAGCATTGTTGGAATCGCAATCACTGGTGTTTATCCGGGAATATTTGTATTGTCGTTGGTGAGCCTTATTCCAATTGCTTCTAAGTTTTTCTCAAAAAGAATCATTAGCAAGCCAAATAATTTCCAGAAGAAATACCTCACAACATTTACCATTATTAATCTGCTGTTAATCCTGGTTGTATTGTGGATGACATTTGTGATCGTTCATGACCGCGTGCTTCAGGACTGTTGTTAATTTGGTCGGGGCCGGCCAGAATATTTTCATATACTACTCAACTACTTATAACGGGAACCAGACAGCGAAATCTTAAGTAGCAAGATTTAGAAGGATTTTAACTATTCTCAAAGGCGTGCTCGTTTTTAATTTTCTTGATTAATTACTAAGTTCACCCTTTAACAACACGAACCTTCGTCTATGAGTTACATGGCGAAGCTTTGCAACATTAGTACGATATGAAAAAAATAACCTTAAGCCTTATCATTACTTCTTTCTTTCTCCAATGCGGACTTACACAATCGAAGCAAAATCTAAATCTTGATTTTGAACAAACTATTCAAAACTTCCCTTCAACATGGGAGACTTTCGGCAACAAAAGCTATAAAATATACTCAGACTCAGATCATGTGAAGAGTGGAAAATTTTCCGCCGTTATAGAAAACAATGGAGATGCATCAGACTTCGCAGCGCTGGCATTTAACCTGCCAGACAATTATGATGGAAAAACAATCCATTTAAAGGGCTTTATCAAAACTGAAAATGTTACTGGTGGCTACGCCGGGTTATGGATGAGGATTGACCCGCAGGTTGGCTTTGACAATATGAATAAAAGGGGCATCACCGGCACAACTGACTGGAAAGAATATGATATTACTTTACCACTTAATCCATATAAAACTGACAAAATCGTGATTGGTGGATTATTGGTTGGAAAAGGTAAAATGTGGCTGGATGATTTTAAAGTTATCGTCGACGGAAAGGACCTTAACTCTCAAAAAATTGCAGTCTTAGAAAAACCTACTTTTCCTGCAGACAAAGACACCGCGTTTGACAATGGTTCAAAAATTGTCTTTCCAGCTTTATCGGATGCGTTGGTAAACAACCTGGAATTATTAGGAAATGTATGGGGCTTCCTTAAGTATCATCATCCTGCGATCGCAGCGGGAAACTACAACTGGGATTATGAGTTGTTCAGAGTTTTACCCGACTATCTGAATGTAAAGAACAACCAGGAAAGAGATAATATATTGACCACGTGGATTGACAAATATGGAAGTGTACCTGCCTGCAAAAAATGTGATCCGGCATCAAAGGATGCTGTATTGAAACCCGACCTTTCATGGATCGACAATTCAAATTTATCAAATGATTTAAAATCTAAACTCAAAGAGATTTATGCCAACAGGCACCAGGGAAACAACTACTATATAGCACTTACACCCGATGTTGGCAATCCTACTTTTGAACATGAGAACAGGTACAACAAGATGAGTTACCCTGACGATGGTTTCAGACTTTTGTGCTTGTATAAGTATTGGAGCATGGTTGAATATTTTTATCCAAACAAACATCTGACCAACAAGAAATGGGATACTGTCTTGAAAGAATACATTCCTACATTTATCAACTCAAAAGATGAACTGGCATATGAGCTGGCAGCGTTGCAACTGATTGGTGAATTAAATGACACGCACGCGAACTTATGGGGAGGCGGTGATCAAATATCAGCGCTAAGAGGAAATAATTTTGCACCTTTCAAAGGAGACTTTGTCGAAAATAAATTCGTGGTTACAGATTATTACAATCCTGAATTTTCGGAGGTCGCTAGGTTAAAGATTGGCGATGTAATCACTCACATCAACGGAAAGCCAATAAGATCGATCGTTGACAGCCTACGACCATATTATCCTGCATCTAATGACGCCGCCATGTTAAGAGATATGTCAGTGGATCTATTGCGTTCTTCGCAAAAAACAATCAGCCTATCATACATTTCGGGTAATCAAAGAAAAGAAACAGAACTCTCTTTGTATGAAAAGGGAAAACTAAACATGTATCGCTTGTACAAGGTAAATGCGAATGAAAGATGTTTCAAATTATTAGATGGCAATATCGGTTACGTAACATTGGCAAATATCAAACAAGAGGACATTCCAGACATAAAAGAAAGATTAAGAGATACAAAAGGAATCATCATCGATATCCGCAATTATCCGTCAACATTTGTACCATTTGCATTGGGTTCCTGGTTTGTTTCCAGATCTACCTCATTTGTTAAATTCACAAATGGCAACATAAATAATCCCGAAGAATTCACTTTTACAAAACCACTGGAAATTCCGGGCAATAAAAATCCTTACAAAGGCAAGTTGGTTGTTTTGGTAAATGAAATCTCACAAAGCCAGGCAGAATATACAGCAATGGCATTTCGTGCAGGTAAAAATTCCACCATCATCGGAAGTACGACCGCAGGCGCTGATGGAAATGTTTCATCAATAGTTTTACCTGGCGGTTTAAGCACCATCATTTCGGGAATCGGAGTATATTATCCAAATGGCAAAGAAACCCAACGCATCGGCATTGTTCCTGACATAACCGTAAAGCCAACTATTGAAGGAATTAAAAAAGGCAAAGATGAAGTGTTGGATAAAGCAATCGAAGTGATAAACAAGTAGGCAGGCCTGCCTACCGCCGGACACAAAAAAGGGACTCGTTATAAAAATAACAGTCCCGTACACCATGAGAAAAAACAAACGATCAAAAAATATTAAACAGAATGGCCGTTAATTGCCAATTGAATATTTGGAAATAAATGAATTCACGTCTTTTCTGAAAGTCTCTCCGATGGGAAAGAAAAGGTCCTTGTCCAAATAGACCATGTGACCACCCATTTTTTGAATTCTATCGAGCGACACGATATAGGATTTGTGAATACGCATAAATTTATCCTTCGGTAAAAAGCCTTCAAGATCGCGCATGGACGTCAGCGTCATGACCTCTGCATTTGAAGAATATATTTTACTGTAGTTGCGAAGGCTTTCGATATAGACGATGGAATCAACCATAATTTTTTGAGCCGTTCCACCACTTCTTACGAAGAAAAAATCGTTTGATGCCATTTTTAAAAAATTTGTTGGTTGAGGAAATACTTTGTCGTAAATGCTTAACAAACTTCAACAATTCCGGATATATATACAACGATTTCTCATTTTTCCGAAAATTTTATGGAAATTCACCGATCCATTAGAACTATTTTCAGAATAACATGATTATTTAGTCATTTACCAAATATTATTTACCATGTACCAACCCGACGATACCGACTACGAAATACTCCGGCTGCTACAACGAAACGGAGAGCTGACAAATAAGGAAATTGCTTTTACTATCGGCAAGTCGATCGCAACCATTCACGAACGTGTGAAAAGGCTAAAGGAGGAAAAATACATTAAAAGGACGGTCGCCATCCTCGACCGCAAGAAGATCAACAAAAACCTGATTGCCTTCAGTCATGTGCTGCTGAGTGACCACGCATTTGAAACGCTGAATACTTTTGAAACAGAGGTGTCAAAGTTTCCGGAGGTAATGGAATGTTTTCAAATGACGGGAACCTTTGATTTCATTCTTAGGATAGCCACGAGCGACATGGACAGCTATCACGAGTTCTATCGCCACAAACTCGCCAAGCTTCCAAACATCGCAACAGTGCAGAGTTTCTTTGTACTGTCGGAAACAAAAAGTGATACGGCTTATCCTTTGTGATTAGGTAAGTACTTTTTTGACTCGCGATGCAAGAACAAATGAGAACACAAACTTTCAACCCTTTGTACAAATAATATTATGTTTGATCACCATGATTCTTAGAAAAATTTTGCAACTACTTTCATTCGGGTTAATCTTTTATTTGCTTGCTGACAATTTCTCACACTTTGATTTCGCAACGTCGAAGAACAACGCTTTGACGTCAATGAAGAAAGCGGAGATCGATTCTATACAAAGCATCGACACGGTTAGATACAAAGCAAAAGAATACGTCGATGCGGTTCGAAAAATACAGAAGCAGTATTCAGCAAAATCTGTGGCAACATTTTGGCTTTTAAATTTGCTTCTGCTTTTCCAAATAGTTCAACTAAAAGTAAATCAACCAACAAAAAACAAGCAATAGAGAAGTGGCATAAGTTGAAAACAAAAAGGACAAACTGAAATTACTTTCGGTTTGTCCTTTTTTATTTTCTTACAACAATTCTATTCAGCTGGAGGTCTGTTGCCAATTGCCTTTCCAAAAGCATTATTCGGCTTGTTGCCCATAACAAATATTAGTGTACCACCTTTCAGGATATCCTCATGGCGAATGTAGCTTTTCGCGTAAGGCTTGCCATTTAAAGTAGCGCTTTGAATGTAGATATTGTCCTTGCTGTTGTTTGTCGTTTGTACGGTAAAAGTTTTTCCTTTACCCACATTGATCGTCGCCCTGTTAAACAATGGACTACCAAAAACATACACACCGTTTGCAGGATTCACAGGGTACATGCCCAGTGCGGACCATACGAACCAGCTACTCATCGCTCCGCAATCTTCGTTGCCCGCAAGGCCATCTGGTCTGGTTGTATAAAACTCATTATTCACCTGGCGCACTTTCTCTGCTGTCTTCCACGGCTTGCCAGCAAAGGAATACAGGTAAGTAACGTGGTGGCTCGGTTCGTTGCCATGCGCATACATGCCGATAAGACCAGAGATATCGTTTGATGCCTGTGCACCCATATCTCCTTTTACATTAAATAAACTATCGAGCTTGGTGGTGAAAGGTTCGTCGCCACCCATCAGTTTAATAAGTCCCTGCGGATCCTGCGGCACGAGCCATGTGTATTGCCATCCGTTGCCTTCTGTAAAGTCACCATTTTCATGAATAGAGTTAAATGGATCGTATGGTATTTTAAATGAGCCATTCTCCAATTTCGGCCTTACGAAATGAATGGACGAGTCAAAATAATTTTGATAATATTTGGCACGTTTTGCATACAGGGCTGCATCATCTTTTTTGCCCAATTGCCTTGCCAGTTGCGCAATGCACCAATCATCAATGGCGTACTCCATTCCTTTGGAAACAGATTCATGTTCTTTCTCTGCTGGAATATAACCTTTGGATGCAACATAGTTCAAACCAAACTCGCCATTGTTTGCTGTTGATTTCATTGCTTCCAATGCCTTCTCTCCGCTAAAGCCACGAAAGCCTTTTTTGTAGGCATCTGCGAGCAATGGAACTGCGTGATAGCCTACCATGCAATTTGTTTCGCTGCCCATCAGAGGCCACACAGGTAGCTTGCCCTGTTGTGCGTGAATGGCCAACATGCTGTTACAAAAATCGTTGATCTTTTCCGGCTGAATGAGTGTTGCAAGCAGCGCACAGGAACGATAAATATCCCACAACGAAAACACTGAATAATTATTAAAACCCGGATTGTGATATACTTTTTTATCAGTACCGCGATAGTCACCATTATGGTCGTTGAAAAGCGCAGGTGCAACCATAGTGTGATATAAGGCCGTATAGAAAACTGCTCTCTGGTCACTGTTATCAGTGCTGAGTTGAATGCGCGACAACGCCGCATTCCATTTTGCATTCGCGGCTTCTACCGTTTTGGTGAAATCCCAACCCGGCAATTCTGCTTGTATATTGCCCAGGGCATTCTCACTGCTCACCGGAGAAATACCTATTTTCAATTGCACCGTGCCTGCGTTTGCAAATGTGATCACTCCTTTTGTATTAACCGCTTTGAGCGATTTTCCCGCAACCGGTTCATTATTTTTTAGTAATTCCAATTGTTTTACCGGCACATTGCTTTTTATGACAAACCACAAACGTTGATCATTTGCCCAGCCTTTTGAGAAACGATAACCAACCAGTGTATAGTCATCCTTTTGTTCAAGGTATGTGTCTGTAGGACTATCCCAGCCAATGCCCTGCTGCAGATCGATCAACACTTTACCGGCCTTGTCTTTTGGAAAAGTATAGCGATGCATTGCAACGCGTTCTGTTGCCGTAAGTTCTGCTTTGATACCATAGTCCAGCAGCTGCACACTGTAATAACCCGGCCTTGCTACTTCTTCCTCGTGCGTGTATTTAGAACCGGGATGTGAGCGGCCTATAATTTTTTTTCCATTAGATGTTTCGTCCGGTGCTTTGTAAATGTTCGGTTGATCCGTATAAGGCATGATCATTACATCTCCTAAATCTCCAATGCCTGTACCGCTCAAATGGGTTTGCGGAAAACCGATCAGCACACTGTCTGAATAATGATATCCTGAACACCAGTCCCATCCTTTCACAATGTTGGTTGGGCCCACCTGCACCGCTCCGTAAGGCACGCTCGCGCCAACAAACACGTGACCATGACCACCGGAACCAATATATGGATCAACAAAAGTCAACGGCACAGCCTCTTTCACAGGACTTTTAAGTTGTGCATGTGCGGAAGCGATCGCGCTACCTGCAAGAACACCCGCAAAAAACACGCGGGTAAACGTCATTCTACATTTCATTGATCGTTATTTTTTATTAGCATCAAAATAGGAACGCTGATTTTCATGATTCTCATGATTGGTCAAGATTTTTTGTCCTGTCCTATTAATTCTTAATTATTAATTATTAATTCGTTTTAGCCACGCTGCCGGAACCACTTTCGGCTCGCTACCTTTATAACTATACTTGAGTTCCAGGGAATAGCCACCGCCATACTCTGAAAAATCAACGGCAAGCGAATGTAATCCTTTTTGCAGAGCCGCCTGCCCTCCTACTGTTTTGTCAGGATGCAAACCATCGTTGTCTACTATTTTTTTATCATCGATAATCAATACGCCACCATCATTGCACATGAGATAAAAAGTGTAGATACCTGTTTCCGGCACTTCAATGTATCCCTTGAACTTCAAACCAAAGGTAGGTGCCTTGATTGATGGAGGAACTTTGATGCCATCCACAACATACACACTATCCGGAGCTCCTTTAATCGCACTGGTAAGCTTAAATGCCCCTTTGTAAAATCCGGCAGTAAGACCGCTTTTAAGATTCGCAATACTTTTGGCCGGCAACAACTGTTGTTCATTGAAGTTAAGAGTATACACATCGCCCCTTCGTCCCGTAGGTGTAAAGAGAGCCATTTTCATAACGGCTGAATGTTCGAGGGTTACAGGCTTTTCCATTACCGGAGACGTAGCCACCGGCGTCGAGCCATCCAATGTATAATGCACTTTGAATCGTGGCACCGGAGACGCGGCAAAGAAAGGCGTTTTACCCATGACTGCGTAATTATCTACGAGGTTACTTATGTCGGGTAAACGGTAATTAACGTTCAATTGATCCAGCCTTTGATATTGTACATTTAGTCTTTGCAAATATTCCTTGTAGTTGTAACGATGTGTCCATCCGACTTCAGAAAGTGCGGTCAATCGCGGCATGATCATATAATCAGCTCTTTTTTCCGAAGCTATGTTTTCCGTCCATAAATTAGCCTGCACACCCAGAATGCTTTTTTTCGCATCATCGCTCATGTGGTATCTTCCTGCCTCAAATGGATCATAGTTATAGACTGCCGATAATGTTTGGGCATCTTCAATGGCATCGAAATAATATGGCCCGTCTGGTGTCATCACTAACTTATTCCCATTCTTTACAGCATTTGCAGGCGCTTTGGGCACCCATGTGCGCCAGAACATCACCACGGCAGAAGAGTCAATTTTTCCTTCTATCACCTCATCCCAGCCAATCAGCGTTTTACCTTTTGATTTGAAGAAAGCCAGCATATAGTCATTGAAATAGCTTTGGACCTGGTTTATATCTGTAAAGCCCTTTTCCTTCATGAATGCTTTTACAACTGATGATCTTTCCCAATATTTTTTGTTCACTTCATCGCCTCCTATATGAATGTACTTTGACGGAAAGAGATCAGCTATTTCAGCGAAAATATCTTTTGCGAATTCCAGCACATGCGGGTTACATGGACATATGGGATTGGAGAAGTCATATGTATTGTTCACTATCAGTGTGTCGCACGTTAGTTCAGGATAAATTCTTGCAGCGGCCATCATGTGGCCGGGCATGTCTATTTCTGGGATCACTTCGATGTGGCGGCTGGCAGCATAACGTATGAACTCACGCATTTCATCCTGTGTGTAAAAACCACCGTATAAAGTCTGTCCGTTTTTTTTAACTGTATGTTTTGCTTCGGGCCTTAGGTCATCATTACCTGTGGCATCTGCCTTTGCAATGCATGCTGAATCATGGTTGTCAAATGTTCGCCACGCTCCTTCACTAGTCAATCGCGGATATTTTTTTATCTCAATTCGCCAACCCTGGTCGTCCGTTAAATGCAGGTGCAGTTTGTTTAACTTGTACAACGCCATCATGTCTGCATACTTTTTCAGGTATTGTATTGAAAAAAAATGGCGGGACACATCGAGCATCATGCCTCTCCAGCCAAATGCAGGCTGGTCGGCTATTTGCACGCAAGGCACTGTCAATGTATTTCCTTTTCCGCTTTCAACGCCTGCAGGCAGCAACTGGCGCAAAGTTTCCATTGCATAAAACATTCCGGCGCCGTCTTTCGCAGCAAGTGTAATCGTTTTCGGCGTGATGTTTAGCGTGTAGGCTTCTGCCTCTTTTAAAGTCTCATCGTATTTTAAAACAATTGCATTGGCTGAAGCGCTTTGTTGGAATTTCAGCGCATTTGCTCCTATGTAATTTTGAATAAGATTCCTTAAAAATCCTGTTTCGTTATAGAATGTATTAGTAGTCGTAGGAACTACCAAAACTGTTTTATTGCTGATCAGAAAATTTCCCGGCTGTGCTTTAAGTTGCGCAGGCTGAGGAATGATGGCGTACGGTGTTTGCTTTGTCTGTGCGTGTATAATGCTGTATGGTACTGTAAGCACCAGTATAAACAATAATGATTTGAAACCTTTGGTAATGACGCGATTCATTAATTGATATTTTTATTTTTCCGGGGTGGTGTAGAGACAAGGCAGTGCCTTGTCTGTACGGGGTGCACAATTTTTAGTTAAAAAAATCCAATTCTGCAATCGTTAAAAACTTTCCATCTCCTTCCAACGCAGTTGCTTCTACTTGCACATACCGCGCCGTTACAGCTTTGGGAAGATTGAAGGTTCTCGCAGACGGGTCGTTCACCAGGTTGCCGAATGCAAAACTGCCTGCTTCTTTCCATGACTTACCATCGTCACTTACTTTAATAATTCCCTTTGCCATCATGCCACCGCGTATTTTACTTTGAGGCGTGTAGGCAAAACTTTTCAATGTATAGCTCTTGCCAAGATCGATAGCTATGAACTGCGGCAATCCATTTTCATTTGACTGCCACCAGGTGTTATTGTCTGCATCAAATGCGTTCACAGCCTGATGCTTCGCGTCTTCGCTGCTTACATTCAACATGATCCACGACTCTTTACTGATGCCAAACTTATGGCTGGCAATGGCCCCACGCTCTTGTGCCCCAATCACAACAGCCTTCACTTCTCCTCTTTCAACCTTGAACGGCTGTGTATACAATTTGGAAGACGTTGATGGTTCTGAACCGTCGAGTGTATAATAAATTTTGATGTCGCCATTCAGGTTTTTCATTGCGTTTTCACGATGAGGTTTCCAACCAAAATTATCCTTTGCCGGCGCGATTGTTACTATACCTTTTGCATCACGGCTTATCTGCAACTGTGGCGGTCGCGTTTTGTATTTGTAAGCAGCAATGGTTGCTATTGCCGGATCAAACCTGCTTTCTAGAATGCGCAATCTGAATTTGGATGAAGTTACTTCAGGAAAACGCAGAATGCGTTGATAACCAATATTGGTAGCGGAAACAATTTCCTGCCATTGGCCGTTTATCCACGCATCAACTGCATGTTTCTCTACACGTTCGCTATGTGTGTCGATTGCTTCCTGTATCAGAAACCTGTTAATGGTAATGGGCGAAGCGGTGGTGATTACTACTTCTTTTGCCGGATGATCCAATATCATATAAGTGCTCAGATCTTTGTCTAACACGGCCCTTGGCCCGGACGCGCCCGCAAACAAATTATTTCCGTAAGTCTCACTTATGCGTTTGCCCGTTTCCTTCAATACGCCTACATCCTCTGCAGAAAATTTACCGTCACGATTCGGCGGGATGTTTAACAGAAATGTTGAATTGCCGCCAACTGAGCGTTCATACATATCAAACACATCATCGGCGCTGCGCACTTTCTGTGAAGTGTCATCACGGTAAAACCATCCTTCGCGGATAGAGGTGTTTGTTTCGGCTTGTTCATAATGCAAATACTTTGCACCGTATAATTTTTCCCGACTGCCAAGGTCCACGTCAGTCATATCATGAAAGTAATTGGCAGTATCAGGATTCTGGGAATAAGCGACTACGTTCCATTCCGTATCACGTGTTCCTCCTGCTTCGTTGCCGCACCAGCGTACATCTTCTTTGCCGAATATTACTGCCTGGGGTGCCAGTGTATGAATGAGTTTTTTCCACGCGATGTAATTGTATTGCTGGCCGCCTTTTGTTTTTGGGGTGGCTCCGTCAAACCACACTTCACTTATAGGGCCATATTCAGTAAGCAATTCAAACAGCTGATTCAGGAAATACTCATTGTAGTCATCAACTGCGAACTGAAATTTTGTTTTGTTTTGAAACGGTCTGCCAGCCACTTCTCTTGGTATGGTCCGTGTAGTGTATTTGCTGAGGTTGCCATACAAGCCATCAGGACTTTCAATCTGGAACAGATCTGCGGGAGAAAGATAAATACCCAGTTTCAATCCATATTTTTTGCAGGAAGCAGCAAGGGCTTTCAGTACGTCTCCTTTTCCACTTTCAAAATTGGAGGACATGATGCCATGCGTTGTGTAGCGGCTTTGCCATAACACAAAACCATCATGGTGCTTGGCAGTAAAAATTACCATCTTCATACCCGCGGCCTTCATGGTCTCGCACCACTGGTCGGTATGTAATTCTTTAAGGTCAAAAACTTTTGGATCTTCCTGGCCAGTACCCCATTCTCTTCGTGTAAATGAATTGGGGCCGAAGTGAACGAAGGCAATAAACTCATTCTTCAATGCGCTTAGCTGATTATTTGTTGGCACTACATGCGTTGCCTTTTCTATTATAAGTTCTTTGCTATCGTTGCTGTCCACGCGGATAGTGTTTGCAAGAGGAATGTTTTGGCTTTGTGCAACTGCTACTGTTGCAGCCAACGCAAATACAATAGTGGATGAAAATTTATTGATCATTATTTGGGAAAAAATTAATAATTAATAGCTGGCATTCGCGCACTCGGTACAGACAAGGCATTGCCTTGTCTCTCTTGCTCAATCACTACGCTGTACAGACAAGACAAGGCATTGCCTTGTCTGTACATGCATTTTCAAATTTTCTTTATATCGTAGTATGATTTCACTTTAATTTTCACACTACCCGTAATCTTTGATTTTTCAAATTTTATTTTTTTCTCCGCACCTGGCGCAAGATCGAAATAATTATCGCTGAGCTTGCCTGTGTATCCCTCGATGTCAACAAACACATACTTCGCAAACGCGTCGGCTGAAAGAATAATATTATCACCTTCTATTCTCCATTTGATATGCGGGCCTGACAATTTCAGATTGATTGGTCTTATGCTGTCTCTTGCTGGTCTTACATCATCGCGATAGGCCTCTTTCACGGCGTACCATGCGGCTTTGGGCGCACGATTGTAATAGTCAGTAATGCTCCAGCTTGCCACCGGCCAGCAATCATTCAATTGCCATAGAAGCGTTCCCATGTTGTAAGGTTCATGGCTTCTTTGTATCAGGATCATGTTTTTAAAACCGTAGTACTGCACGCACTGTGTGACGTACACATAATCTTCAACGGAAAGTTTGTTGATCTTTGCCGAATCGATCATGTATTTTTTCAAATAACCTTCAAGCTTTTTATATCCGTTGCCTGCTTTTTGATGATCCTGGAGCACATCGGAAAACAGATAACGGTCCTGTGGTTGTGTGAATCTTAAAACGCTTGCGTAGCCAGGCATTGCTTCCATTCCGTATTCACTGATAAAGCGGCCCGTTTTGTTTTCAAACGCTTCGAAATCGTCGCCGCCCCACCATGTTCCCCAGTAGTGACTGTCGCCTTCAGTGAAACTCCTCTTATCGCCCCAGCCATACTTTGGCGAAGTAGTGATGTATGGTCTGCTATCATCCACTTCTTTCAACCAGGTCGGAATACTGTCATGAAAGAGCCTTACGTAATCATTCCACAGTTTCACAGAATCTTTTCCGGAGAGCCTGAATTGAGTCTGCCATCCCCATCTGTGCCATGCTTCATCATCCTCGTTGTTTCCGCACCAAAGCACAATGCATTTATGATGTCTCAGGCGCTTCACCTGGTATTGTATTTCTTCTTTTACGTTGGCAAAAAAATCATCATCCCCGGGCACCATGGTGCCGGCAAACATAAAATCCTGCCAGATGTAAATGCCTAACTCATCGCAGAGATCGTAGAAAGCATCATCTTCATAAATGCCGCCACCCCACACACGAAGCATATTCATGTTCGCATCTTTGGCCATCGTCAACACTTTCCTGTATTCCTCTTTTGTCATTCTTGTCACAAATGCATCGGATGGAATATAGTTGGCGCCTTTCATGTACACAGGTTTTCCATCTATGGTGAAATAGAATGAAGTGCCTTTTTCGTCGGGCTTTTGCACCAGCTGTACATTAACGGGAGGAACGTATTTTTTTTCTTCGGGAGCAGCATTATAGCCTACCAGTCTCACCTGCTTCCATATGCCGCAACCGGTAAGCTTCGGACCCCAATCCCAACCAAAATGAAACTGGGCCTTTCTTACATAGGCCCTCGGATTATCGGGGATAACGTATGGCAGATCAGCTTTCGCTATTGAATCCACTTTGTTTTGTGCAGAATGAAAATATATTCGAAGCGAATTCTCGCCATTGATCAATTTATTTTTTACATCTACCTGCCACTGGCGAAACATGTTGTTTGCCTGCAGCACTAGTTTTCCATTGAGGTACACATCTGCATAAGTGTCAAGTCCATCAAATACCAGGTCAATTTTCTTCTGGTTCAACAGCAATGATGAGGGTTTAAAACTCGTCTTGTATTCCCAATCCACTTTTTCGATCCACTGCACTTTCTTTTCATTGTTTCGGTAAAATGGATCGGGTATTATTTTATTGGCAAGAAGATCGGTATGCACCTCGCCCGGAACTTTTGCCGGGTGCCAGCCGGCTTCGTCTTTTTCATGGAATTGCCAATTCGAATTAAGCGACATTGTGATGCTTTGTGCGCGGGAAGGAATGGCGCTTCCTGTGAGAAACAGTAGTATCGTGAATTTGAACAATGAAAAATATTTCGTACTCATCGACCTTGGTATTTTTGAATGCTTGCTATTGATTTGCGACCCTGTACAGACAAGGCAATGCCTTGTCTCTACTGAATGCCATTTTTTTACTTTTTACTTTTTACTTCTACCTGCGATTTCAATTTCACATCTGTCGAACTACCGCCCACTATTATTGTATATTGCCCGGCATACAATTTCCAGCGATGTTCTTTCAAATCCCATTTCTGTAATTCACTCGCAGGAATTTTGAACTCAACAGTTTTCTGACCGCCACTTGTAACAAATACTCTTTTAAAACCTTTCAGTTCTTTTAAAGGCATGCGTTCCATATTTGGGTATTTGATGTATGCCTGCACTACTTCGTCTCCATCCATCTTACCTTCATTTTTCACCACTACAGAAAATGTGATACTATCTTTTAACGAAGTTACTGTTGCAGGTCTGCGATCCCATGTATAGGCAAATGATGTGTAGGACAATCCAAAGCCAAATGCGTACTGAATTTGTCCATCGAAATATCTATAGGTTCTTCCTTTCATGTTGTAGTCGCTGTATTGCGGCAGATCATTCAGGGACTGATAGAACGTCAAAGGCAATCTGCCTGAAGGAGAAACCTTTCCAAAAAGAATATCCGCGAATGCATTGCCACCCTGCTCTCCGGGATACCATGCGTACACGATCGCATCTACATAAGGCTCGATTGAAGAAATATCAACATCGCTTCCTGCGCAAACCACTGCAATGAGAGGTTGCTTGTTTGCTTTACGTAATGCTTTGATGTAGGCAATTTGCGAAGCCGGCAGATTCAATGAATTTCTGTCGCCGCCGGATTGTGAAAGGAAAGCATCGCCTTCTTCTCCTTCGTACACAGGTGATAAACCGACAACAGCGATGGTAACATCCGCATTGCCTGCCATCCATACACCACCAAAATGTGCGGTGTCTGAAAAATCACAACCCAGGTCGTATTCCACTCTTGTGCCTGCGCCAACAGCTGCTGTAATGCCTTCTACAAAATTCACTGCTTTGTCGCTCACGCCGTGATAGTTGGCAACCAACGCATCCAATGAAGCCGCATTGGGCCCCACAACGGCTATTGCGCCATATTTACTTTTATCAAGAGGAAGAATGTTTTTATCATTTTTCAACAATACCATGCTTTGCTGCGCTGCTTTTCTCGCGAGCATTTTGTGGTATTCATTGGCTACACTATCTTCTCCAAAACCAGCATAGCGTGATGATGCAGGATCATTGTAGAAGCCGAGTTTCATTTGCGTGCGAAGCACGGGAGCCAATGCACTGTCAATCTCTTTTGCTGTCAGCAGATTTTGCTTGATCGCTTTCATTACATCGTCTTGCAAAAGATTGCTGCAGTCAAGGTTTACGCCCGCTTTGATGGCGGCTGCAGCTGTTTCAATAGCGCTTGGAAGCGCTTTGTGCATTGAATAAACATCTGACAGCGCCCAGCAATCAGTTACCACATGGCCTTTAAATTTCCATTCGTTGCGAAGAATATCTTTGAGTAAGGCATTGCCTGTGCAACAAGGCTGGTCGTTTACGCGGTTGTAAGCGCACATCACTGACTCAACATTTGCGTCAACCAATTTTTTAAATGCATACAAATACGTTTCACGAAGATCTTTCTCATCAACGATTACAATGGCGGTGTGACGTGTTGCTTCGGGACCGCTGTGGACCGCGAAGTGTTTTGCAGTGGCCGATGTTTTTAAAAGACCGGGATCACTTCCCTGCAAACCCTTTATATAGGCGGTTCCCATGCTGGCTGTGAGAAATGGATCTTCGCCATATGTCTCCTGTCCTCTTCCCCATCGTGGATCGCGGAAGATGTTGATGTTGGGCGACCAAAAACTCAGGCCCATGTATTGTAAATGCCTTTGCTGTTGTGTTGACAGGTTATATTTTGCTCTTGCTTCTGTTGAAATAGCATTGGCAACTTCGTTGAGCAAACTATCATTGAAAGTAGCCGCCATGCCTATTGCCTGGGGGAACACGGTTGCTTTTCCTGCCCTGGCTACTCCGTGTAAACTTTCGTTCCACCAGTTGTAAGCGGGAATGTCCAGGCGCGGAACGGACTTGCTGTTATAGCCCAGCAAGGAAATTTTTTCTTCGAGCGTAAGACGATTCAGCAGGTCTGCTACTCTTGTATCAACGGATGCCTTGTTGTCTCGATACAAACTCTTTTCCTGTCCATTGGTAAACAGAACAAAGCAGCAAATAAACTGCAAACAAAAAATAGCGCGGGTCGTTAAAAATCTTCTCATTTTTGTTGGTGATTATGGAATATGGCACGCATCCGCCCGGCTGAAGCCATTCGGACGGGGATGACGCTGATTAGACTGATTTACACTGATTTTTTTATATCCACATACTTTCAAATCCCAAATTTCAAATCATATAAATCATGAAAACCATGACAATCTGCGTTCCTCTCATTTTCAAATCTTCAAATCTTCAAATTCTCAAATTATTTCCTCCTCGTTTCATCTATCACATCCAGCAAACCGTTCTGAAAGGAGTCGTCTGCCAATTGCCAGAACATGACGCCGTTTAATTTTTTCCTCATCACATATTTCGTTTTCAAACTAATGGAAACGGAATCATCGTAAGTCACAAAATATTTCAGCGAATCGTTGTACAAGTAAGGAGCTTCGGCTACTTTGTCCCAATACTTTTTATAACCATTGACGGCAGAAAATGTACTGTCAAATTTCCTCCAGGATACGCCTCTGAAAAAATGTGTCGGTTGATATAAGCCGTTATTGGCGTTCGTTGTGTTTGCAAAAATACGTGCGTAAAATGCCGCGCCAATGGCAATTTTATTTGCAGGGACACCCCATTTCAGCAAGCGCTTTACGCCAGCATCAACGGATGAATATTGCTCAGGTGTTGAATACAGCGGCGTATGGTGGCCGCTTACCGTATCAAATCCACTTACAAGGTCGTAACTCATCAGGTTCACGCGGTCGGCATATTTCATCACTTGTTTCCATTCAAAACTTGAATCGATGTGGTGTTTTAAACCGCCTGCTGCAAAACTGATTTCAGCAGAGGAGCCCAACGCATTGCGCAGGTCGCGCATAAGTTTTGTGAAATTAGCCCTGTCTTCGGTCATGTACTGATGGCCCGGATAGCCAACCACCGCGGGATATTCCCAATCTATGTCAATGCCATCTGTATGAAAATAATCGGTTAATTCTTTCGCTGTTTGTGCAAATGTTTTTCTTTTGATGCTGTCTGCAAAAACAGGTGAACAATACTGGCAGCCGCCCCAGCCGCCCATCGACAGCATGACTTTCAATTGAGGATTCCTGCTTTTCAATTTCACCATATTCTGAATGGTTGCACTATCCCTTGCATTGGCAATGACCATGGAATCATTTCGCAAATGGGCAAAACTGAAAATCAGGTGCGTGATCTTTTCGATGGGAAAACTATCCACCATGGTGGGCC
Organism: Pinibacter aurantiacus; assembly: GCF_019130065.1. Taxonomy (GTDB): domain Bacteria; phylum Bacteroidota; class Bacteroidia; order Chitinophagales; family Chitinophagaceae; genus Pinibacter; species Pinibacter aurantiacus. Next base: position 644,050 of record NZ_JAHSPG010000001.1, read on the forward strand.
TGCCCGCATAGTAAGCGATAACCGCGATCTTCTTTTTTTGAGCAACAGCACAATGCATCAAAACGAATGTGGATATTATCAAAAAGATAGTTCTCATGAAATGATTTTAATAATTGAAAATTGAAAGTTGAAAATTGAAAATGCTTTCGGTGCGTCACTCGTTTTCAATTTTCAACTTTCAACTTTCAATTTTCAACTAATGCTTAGTTGTTGATTCTAAAACAAACGGCATGCTGTCCAATCGTTTTGCCTTGCAGCTTTTTAGGAACATTAATGATGAGTTTATCGCCGTCCTGTTTCCAGCTTAGTTTGTCTTTGTAACCCAATAATGTAACGGTTGCTTTTTTCTGGGGAGCATATCCTTCAACAACTACTTTATCAGAAAGTGTTATATCGTCGTTTTCCGGTAAATAGAAAGCATATACCGCATTCTTTTTTGTTGATTGCGTAAAGAATATATTGCCTGAAGAGTACGGTTCCATTGGCTTTGTATCATAAATACCTTCCTGGTTTATCTTCATCCAGTTGCCGATTTCTTTTAATCTCAGATAAGCTGTGTCGGCAAAATCACCCTGGGGCGAAGGTCCGATATTCAATAAAAGGTTACCGCCTCTTGACACGATTTTAATCAACAGCTGCACCAATGTCTTTGTGCTTTTATAATGATCGTTTGGAACATAGCTCCATGAATCGCCCATGGTCATACAAGACTCCCAGGGATGACCCAATGGTTTTGCAGGAACTTGTTGTTCGGGCGTTACATAGTTTTCGTATTCGCCGGTAACAGTGCGATCCACCACGAGCAAGCCCGGCTGGTGGCTCCTTGCCATTGCTGCAATTTTTGGCATGTCGATGTCCTGGTCGAAAGGAATACTCTTCTGCCAGTCAACGTTTTGATCGATCGTTTTGTGAGGTCTTACCCAGCCACCGTCGAGCCAAAGTATATCCATTGAACCGTATCCGGTCATCAATTCCTGGATCTGGTTGTAGGTAAATTGTTTAAAGGCATTCCAATGATCCGGATATTTTTTAGGATCGTAGTTTACATTCCTGTTTTTCGGCGGAAAGTATGACCACCAGTAGTTTTCAGTGTGCCAGTCAGGTTTTGAAAAATATGCCCCGATCAGGAAACCATCTTTTCTGAATGCATCAAAAACCTCTTTTGCCACATTGCTTTTTGGGCTAGAGGAAAATGGTGTCTTGGGAGAAGTGATCTTGTAGTCTGTTTCTTTGGTATCAAACATGCAAAAGCCATCATGGTGTTTTGTGGTAAACACCACGTATTTCATGCCGGCATCTTTTGCGGCCGCTGCCCATTTGGAAGGATCGAATTGTGTGGGATTGAATGTTGTCTGTAAATTTTCGTATGCTTTTTTGTAGGTATTATAATCGGCCGAGTAAGGCCCGCGACGCTCGCACCAGCCCTCATCTTCAGGGCATATGCTCCAGCTTTCTACTATGCCCCATTGGCTGTAAGTGCCCCAATGCATAAGCAGTCCAAACTTAATATCCTGCCAATGCGAAAGTTTTGCACGCACCAGGGTGTCAGATGGCACAACATAATCTTTGGATGTATTGTGTTGCTGCGCGTTTGCAAATAGTCCTGAAAACAACAAAAAGAGAGCGATGATTTTTTTCATCTGTAGATTTTTCATTTTTTATTTTTGTCGGATGCCCGCCTGAACGACCTTGTCGGGCGGGGAATTCGCCCCGCGCCATCGGCAGGCGGAGCTCATTTCATATTAATTCTATTGGAGACTTATTTTTCTTTTAATGGCTGAGCTGTATGTTTTGGCATGTGTCATGGGAGGTATTGAAAGTTTTTTGCCACCATAATTTTCTATCACCAGCGCTGCGGCTCCAATGATTTCCGATTCATATCCAAGTTCAGATACTTTGATTTCTGTATTCATTTGTAAGCGTGGAATGCAATGTTCATTGAGTGCCTGTTGAATGGTAGGCAACCATATTTTTCCTGCAGAAGACCCCCTGCCGCTAAGAACGACCAGTGAGGGGTTCAATAAATGTATAAGGATCGCCAGGCCGCGGCCAATATTATAGCCGGCCTCCGAAAATAGTTCTATGCTGAATTTATCTCCTTTTATCACCGCTTCTATGATGGCTTCGTATGCTTGCTCGTAGTGATTTTCAGGTAATTTCTTCAACAGCGAAACGCCTTTTGTTTTTAATCCTTCAATGGCGTTTTCTACCACAAGGCTAAGGGATGCTTCGGTTTGCAGACATCCTCTTTTGCCACATGTGCAAAGCTTATTGTTCACAAAAAGTGGTATGTGGCTAAACTCTCCGGCAAATCCATTATGGCCGCGAAAAAGCTGGCCATTTAATATCATACCTAAACCAACGCCCCAGCTAATATTAACGACCATCGCATCGGCAACATGTTTTGCTGCGCCGAAGCGCAGCTCAGCTAGTGCTACAAGACTGGAATCATTGTCGATGAAAACGGGGATACCCGTTTTGCCGGAAATATAATCAGAGATGCTTTGACCATCCGAATCAAGAAAAGAATAATTGAGCCCTTTTGCTGCGTCCACAAATCCGGGCATTCCGATGCCGATTCCTACAATTTTTTGTTTGTCAACTTTAGAAGCTTTTATCGCTTCATTTATTCTATTGGTGAGTACTGCCAGATCTTCTTTTGATTTGCCCAGCGGTAATTCAAATCTGTCAACCGGTATTACGTAATGGTTTTGCATGTCCATCACAGCGATCCGTGTAACAAGCTGGTCCATCGCTACGGCCACAACGTACATTTCATCTGGCCTGATCCTGTAAGTTACCGCACGCCTGCCGCCGGTAGATGCAGCCAGGCCCGTTTCTTCCACTTTTCCTTCCTCTATTAATTCATTGAGCATTTTGGTAGTAAGGGGCAGGCTTTTGTGAATAAGGTCACTGAGGTCCGAACAGGATAGTGTTTTGGCAAAATATAATTCAGTAAGGATTTTTTTTCGGTAGATATCTTTTTTTTCTGCCATATCTATAAGGATTTTAGCAAGGATAATGCTTAGGTCATAAAGAACCGATAGGCTCTTGGGTAAAAAAATGTGAATATAGTAAGACGTCGCGAAGTTATTAAGGTTACAATGATTGCGGACAAATATTTTATCCTAAAACTCCACGATGTTGGCAAAATCAATTAATAATTAATAATTAGTAATTAATATGGCCTCTCTCCCCCCTGACCGCTCTCCCAGCCGCATTTTATAGCGACTGCAACTCTATTAATTACTAATTATTAATTATTAATTGTTCTCTATTTTGCTATCCAAATCTTCGTACTATTAAGGTCAGTCCCTCCGGTGGCAGCTTTCCAGTTATCAAAATTATAGTTCAATTCCGGATCAGGATAAACAAAACGTTGGTAGGTTCCGAAATTGGCGGTATAATAAGCAGGATTTGTTGTTGACATCGGAGTCATGTTACCGGTTCTTCTTTGCAATGTCCACGCATCAAATGGTTGCCTGAACTGATCAATCCACAATTGCGCATATATCTGCTTCAATGCATTGGCTGCATTAGCCGCATCATACTTTGTGATTGGATTGTTGACCACTGCACTTATTTCAGCGCTTGTGGCAGTAGCAGACGCGGGTTTACCCACTACCCAAACCGGCGAGTTAAACGCAATGCTCTTCCACATATTCAAAGACGCTGCGATGCCGGCATTGTATTCTGCCGCCGCGGTCGTCTGATTTGCGGCAACGCCAAGGCCCCTGTTGTATACTTCGGCTTTTATGAAATGCACCTGTGCAGCAGTTAACATCAACTCAGGAATAGACTTTGTGTCCTGTTCGAAATACAGGTTAACCGGTGAATAAAGAGTACCTGCTTTCTTGTTCCATGTTGTAAAACGGTCGGTTGAATAAGGAGCGCCCCCCTCTGAAGGAGTAGATGTGGTAGGGTTTTGCGGATATGGCACCCACTCTCCTGCACCATTTGGCTCGTAGAAAAGTTTTGACCTGATATCAAAAATACCACTGCCGTCTTTATTGTTATTGCTTGACATAAGGCCCCACATAGTGGATCCCATGCGCAGGTAGCAGTTTGCTGAAAATGACCATTGGCGCCATTGGAATTCGAGGCCGGAAATTTTGGTTGGCCACAAACCAATATCGTTACCATCAGCCAGCAACGGTTTGGTTAGCGCTTCTGCAATGTGGGTTGCCGCGAGTGTGCTGTTTTTATCAGCCAGAGTAACAGCAACATACAGTCGCAAGCTATTGGCAAACTGTATCCATTTGGTGATGTCATTTTGCAGGAACGTTTCGTAGGCTCCTACTGAGTATTGATTGGAGTTGGTACTGAAATTGTCAACGGCCCATTTCAGGTCACTCAACATAGCAGCGTACACATCGGCTTGTTTATCGTAAACGGGCTTGTAACCAACTGAACCTTTCAATGGTGCATAGCCGGCCTGGGTGTAAGGGATGTCGCCATAGTAGTTTGTTACCTTAAATGTGCTGTAAGCCAAAATGGTTCTTAGCATCGCAGACACATTGTTATAAATAGTCGTGTCTTTCTCCTGGTGAATGCGATCCTGCAACAGCCTGTAATCACCCATGGCCTGGTAGTAGTTTTGCCAAACGCTTGCCTTGGCATTATCGTATGGATAAGCGCCGGAGGTAACTATTGCCTGTTGCGTGATGGGATAAAGCCATGAATTCATGACTGAATACTCGCCGCTCACCATAGGCAGGGAACTAACGATTGCGTTATAAACCTGCGGGGTCGGCGCAGTCGTAGGATCCACAGGTGGCGTATTGATCGTTTCAAAATCTTTTGTGCAGGACCCTAACAGTACTGCGGACAATAAGATCATGTACCCGGTTTTGTTTATTATGTGTGTCATCTGTGTTTTTTTTATCGTGAATGGTCAATCGATAATCGTGAATTGGTGATTGCGATAGGGCTTTTGCTAAACAGGGTGAACCCGGCAACTAAACGGCCCATTCACGTTTCACCATTCTCCATTCACGATGTTTACAGTTTTAGTTTTAGTTGAAATCCAAGGTCTCTTGTGCCAGGGAACTCTGCCCACTGAATACCTTGTCCGTTACCGATACCGTTAATCGCTTCAGGATTCAGGTTGTCCGGTAGTGTTGTGAAGAGGTAGAACAGGTTGCGACCAACAAATGCGATGTCCATACCCTGAAGCACTTTTGTGCGTTTCACAATTTTCGATGGCACGCTGTAAGTGAGGGTCAACTCTCTTAATTTACCCCACGAGTTGGTGAAAACGGAATTACTACGAGGCATTTTCACATTGGACCATGCCGCATATTGCCCTGAATATTTATACATGTACTGAACCACATCTTTGTTTGGTTTGCCATCTTGATACACGCCATCCAGTATCACACCATGATTAGCAGTTGTACCATCAGGATAGGTGTATGCAAGGCCGCCGCCATCTCTTTCTTTCAACGTTTCCGGAGCCAGACCTTCGCTCATGGCCGCACCGTAGTCTGCAGAGAATATCTGGCCACCCAGTTTGAAATCGGTCATTATGTACAGACTGAAATTTTTATAACGGAAAGTGTTGGCGATACCACCGGTAAGTTTTGGAGTAGAGTTACCAATAGGAACAGGATCCTGTGTTGTTACGTACTGAGTACCTACTACTTTGCTTGGATTCGTTTTATCAAGCACAGGAGCCACTACTTTTTTACCATCTTTATAAGTGTAATCATAGCCATAAATGGTACCATAGTTTTCACCGGCTTTCACTCTCACCATTACGCCATTGGTTCCCCACAAATTCTGCAGGTCATATACATCCATGCCTGGCGCCAGGGATACGACTTTGTTTTGGTTATGCGCTCCGTTCACTGCTATGTTCCAGCTAAAGTCTTTGCTTTGAATAGCTGTGGCTCTGACAATAAATTCAAATCCTTTGTTGGAAAGTTCGCCTGAATTGAACACCACCTGAGTTGCGCCAGAGGATGTCGCTACGGAATTCTGCATAATCTGCGATGTCGCTTTGGTTTGGTAGTAGGTCAATTCAAAATTCAATCTGTTGTTGAACATACCGGCTTCCAGGCCAAATTCGAATGATTTATTACGTTGAGGCACCAGGAATCCTCCCGGAGGAAGTGATTGCTGATAACCACGCACGGGTAATCCCCCAAATGCGGTAGGTGCATTGCCATTCATATAATTGCCGATCACATTGCGGTTATAAGTATACACAGACAGGTAAGGCGGTGCTCCGTTGGCGCTTTCCGCGTATGATGCTTTTAATTTACCATGATTTAACCACGTAAGATTTTGCAATGGCTTGATGGATTCCGTGAACACCCAGCTCAAGCTGGCTGAAGGGAAGAAATAAGAAGCTGTTTGCTCTGGCAGTGTTGAGGACCAGTCATTGCGTCCAGTAACCTGTAAGAACAAGAAATCGTTGTAGGACACATCCAACAAACCGAAGATAGAATTCAGGTTAAGATCGTTCCAAACTTCTACTGGTGGTGTTATTGTTCCGGCGGTTGTATTGGAAAGGTTGTATTTATAAGGCGTTGACCATGGATAAACACTAGCCTTGCCATAAACGGCATTGGGTTCACCGCTGTTCCATGCATTGTTGTCATACATTCTTGATTTCAGTGCACTGTTACCAATCATCAGGCTGGTATTGAATTTGGAACCAAAGATGTTGTTTTTATGAACCGTGGTGAACAGCTCAAGGTTCACATCTGAGTTCTTTATTCCTTCAATACCATACTGGCCCTGTACACCTTGTGCATCAATAGGGCTATACTTGCTTTCAACGGAAGTATTGGCACTGTTTATGGAAGCCCGGCCGCTAATGTTGAGCCATGGCGTAAAGTCCGCAGAGAGTTTCACAGAACCCAATAACTGGTTCCTTGTTAACCGTTGATTTTGCTCAAAGAGGTGCCAGAATAATTTGTCGTTGTAGTTATTCTGGTAAGGATAGTAACCAAACGGAGAATCCTGCACGTAATTCTTTCTGCTGCCATCCGGATTTTTATAGTTGCTAAACTCAAGCGGTTTATAATCTCTCGGCATGGAATAGATCATGAAGTTGCTCCATCCAAAGTCGTTCGCAATATCAGGAACGTTCAGTCTGTTGTAGTTTGTATAGGTAGCGGTAACTTCTGCTTTCAGTATTTTTGAGACATTCAGATTTGCACCAAGATTAATGGTGTTCTGATTGTAATTGCTGTTTTGAATAATCGCAGTATTGTCAATGCGGGTATAAGCCATACGCATGGTGCCCCAATCACCTCCACTGCTGACAGCCACGTTATTGGTAGTGGTGTTACCGGTGCGGAAAAATGCTTTTCTGTTGTCCGGTTGCGGATCCCATTTGCGTTTTACGCCATCCCACCAAATGATTTCTGAGCCATCCAGTTTATGCCCCCATGAAGTAGCCGGACCGTACCAGCTAAAGATATCCCATGTGGAATAACCGCCCGGAATAGCTCCTGCCACCTGGTATGCATCACCCGCAGGTGTGCCATCCCATGGGTAGTTGCCTGGATAACGGGCATTACCATTCGCATCTTTTGGAAAATCAAGATTGGCTGACCAAAGAGAATTCGCTCCTCCGTAGCCGTAAGAATTTTGAACGGTTTGAAAACGATATGGATCTGTCCACAAAGAAGATAGATTATAGTCCAGCCCAACACCTGCACGTTTTCCACCTTTCTTTGTGGTGATAAGGATAACGCCGTTTGCACCGCGGGCACCATACAATGCCGCAGCTGTGGCACCTTTCAACACAGTAACGTCCTGGATATCATCACTATTGATAGTATTTAAAAAAGAACCCCAGTCTTTAGGGCTGATGAGGTCGGTTGTAGGCGAAGTAGTACCAGAAGTTACAGTACCAAGGTTGCCTTGCTGACCACCGATAGGGTCATTCGTTACCTGAATACCATCCATAACGATCAGCGGCTGGTTACTGCCTTGTATACTGTTGTTACCACGGATAACTATCCTCTGAGAGTTACCCTGAACACCATTTGGATTTGTGATGTTCAAGCCCGCGGACTTACCCATAAGGCCAGTTGCAAGATCCGGAGGACTGGCTCTGGTAATTTCAGAGCCCACCACTTTTTGGGCAGAGTAACCAATAGACTTTGCTTCTCTTTTAATGCCCAAACCTGTTACCACAACATCGGTAAGGTTGGAAGAAGCGCCAGGAGTTAATCCGACGGTCATGTCTGTGCTGCTGGCTTTAACTTCTGAAGCAGCATAACCAACTGAGGTGAAAACTAAAGTGGCGCCGGCCGGTACAGATTTCATGGTAAATCTACCGTTGCCATCTGTAATTGCGGCGACTTTGCCATTTTTAAGGGCAACACTTACACCGGGGACAGGCTGTCCCTTGTCATCTTTAACAGTTCCGGAAACTGTTTGGGTTTGCTGAGCCAGGGCAAAAGTGCACCAAAGACAAAGCAGCAAACAAAAGCTGATGGAGTTTTTGATTTGGTTCATTGTAGGCAGTTGTTTATTAAATGCAATGGTTTGAGCGGGAGTTGCTAAGGCAGAAAGGAGTTCATTAAAACCAAAAAGCTTAACAACCCTTTCATTAAAACTAATGTTAAAAAATCAGACTTTATAATTTTTTTATATAAGTTTTTAAAAAAACATCATTTTGAAGGAAAGTTTGTGCTTAAAAAAATGAAAGTAAGAAGCAGGGGAAAGTAAAAATTAAAAAGTCAAAAATCAAAAGGGGTTCAAGATCATTTGAGAATCTTTTGAATTTTGCCTTCTGAATTTTGACTTCGACAATTGAAAAAAGGTGAAATTAAAAAGTCAAAAGTCAAAAGGGATTCAAGATCATTTGAGAATCATTTGAATTTTGCCTTCTGAATTTTGCCTTCGACAATTGAAAAAGGTGAAATTAAAAAGTCAAAAGTCAAAAGCTATTCAAAATCGTTGGAGACTTTTGAATTTTACTTTTGACTTTTGACTTTCGAATTCGACTTCTGCTTTATTTCAACCTAAATAATTTACAGCTGTGCCGCGCCAATGTTGCTGATACGCTGCCCGTTGCTTTGCCCGCTGCTTTTCCGGTCCACATATCAGTTACGGACACTGTTTTGGTTATTCCCAAATCAGACAACGGAACTGATATCTCAAGCGGCTTTTCATCGTCGGAAATATTAAACAGCGCAAGGTATCTTTCGCCCGTTTTAGCGTTCACCGATGTAACCGCGAGCTTACCATCTTTTTGAAACAATTGTTTTACGTCTTTGCCATCGCGATGCATTTTCAAAACAGCTTTGTTGGTCAACAAAGAATTTGTAAATGCGTCAAGGCTTGGCATATCGCCGCCAAACATCAGCGGAGAGCGGAAAATAGTGAAGAAGGTCATCAGCGAAAATTGTTCATCCTTTGTAAGCCTTGTCGGGCGGTCGCCACCGCGCTCGCCGCGAATGGATAGTCTTCCAAGCGGAATCATATCGCAATCCGGCCAGGTGCCCGGCTGAATGTACGGATACCATTGTTCGGCAACTTTCATCAGGTGCGTAATGTGTGGCCACGTGTCCCACACGTCATCCACCATGCGCCACATGTTGGCGTGGGTGCGCACGTGATCTGCTTTGCCAATTGGCGTTTCTCCCGGTGAAGTACTCAGGACGATCGGCCGTCCGGTACGATCAATGGCTTTCCTTATCAATTCAATTTCATCCTGATGATACGGACGTGAAAGATCGTCCACCTTTACAAAATCCACTCCCCATGAAGCATACAACTCGAAGATGGAATTGTAATATTCCTGCGCTCCCGTTTTGGAAGCGTCAACTGTATAATTATCTTTTAGCCATTCACATTGCATGGCAGTTGAGTATATCTGGTCAGCCGTAACGGTTGTTCCTTTAACGGGCAATTTCTTTTCCACCGCCTGTTTGGGAACACCACGCATTATGTGAATGCCGAATTTCAATCCTTTTGAATGGATGTAATCTGCAAGCGCCTTAAAACCCTTCCCATTCGCCGCACTGGGGAACCTGTTTACAGCTGGCAGGTATCTGCCATATTCATCCATCACATAGCGCGGGTCCGTTTGGTTATAGCCGCCGGCCTTGTCATTTTCCACAAACCACCTGATGTCGACCACAATATATTCCCAGCCGGATTTTTTCAGATGCTGCGCCATGTAATCCGCGTTGGCTTTCACTTCTGGCTCTGTAACGGTTGGTCCATAGCAATCCCAGCTGTTCCATCCCATCGGCGGTGTTTGGGCCCATTGCTTAAAGTCCGTTTGTGAAAAAGTCTTTGTGCTAAAAAATGAATAAAAAATTATTCCGGTAAGAAGAATTGTTTTTTTCATGGCAAAATGTTGGGAAAATTTTGATAACCGTTTTAAGTGTCAATTCAACACGAATATAATGACAATTAGGAATTAAAAATTCAATGTCGTTTAGTTAAGAAATATTTCGCAATCACCATTCCTGTTTAACGGGGCTTCGACAAGCTCAGCCTGACAGCGCGAACGAGCTGTCAGGCCGAGCTTGTCGAAGCCTTCTCGCTAACTAAACGACATTGAATTAAAAATTAGAATTTAGTTTCTGGCGCAAACTATTGAGAATTGCCACGTCTGTACGAAATGCTCAATTCCTAATTTTTAATTCCTAATTTCATTTTCCCTCCACCATTTTTTTCACGCTATTTCAATTTATACACCTCCGTGCCGCAAAGCAGGAAACAGCCCAGGCCATAATCTTCAAAGTCAGGCGTCTTATCATAACCTACCGGCTGTCCATCCTTAGGTTCTTTTCCGGTGCCTTGCAAAGATCCTAATTTACCATCTGTATGTACACAATCTTTTGCCATTGCATTCCATGCTTTTACTACAGCGGGCAAATAAGTATTTCTGTCAATCATATTGTTGTTTATTCCCCAGCTCATTCCATATACAAACAACGCTGTACCACTAAGTTCCTTACCACCAAAATGTGTGGAGTCATGCAGGCTCACGTTCCAGAAACCGTCCTCGCGTTGCAGCGGCAGCAGGGCTTTCAGCATATCCTTATAATCCTGTAAATACTCATTATAATGCGGATCCGTTGTTGGCAAAGTTTGCAATGTTTTCACCAGCGCTGCTACTACCCAACCATTTCCTCTGCTCCAGTAACAATCTTCGCCGTTTGGTTCTTTATATGGGGGAACAAAATCTTTATCCCTCCACCAAAGATGATCTGCGGGGTTGTACAAACCATTAACGCCATGCTTGAATTTTGTATAAGCATACATGTCATACATCCGGTTGTAGTAGCTTGTATCATTGTACAAATGACCGAGCTTCAGGTAAACAGGCATCGCCATTTGCAACGCATCTATCCAGTTCCAGTCATCAATTTTTGACGTAGCCTTCATTGAATCGATGCTCGCCTTGATGTCTTTTATCCTTTCTTCTTTTTTATCAATCAAATAAAGATCAATGTATGTTTGGCCGCAGCATTGGTTGTCTGCATTGCGTGTTGCAATGCCACCGCGCAGACCCCAGTTGTGCTTCTCGCCCCATTGCACAGCGTAATCGTAGTACGCCTGTTTTTTGTCAACGCTATACAAAGCCATTAATCCTTCGTAATACACTGCGCGTGTCCAGATATTGCTTGGGCGCTCAATGTTCGTCATGATGGGCTTTCCTGCATCCGGCCACTTTTGCATAAAGTAGCTGTTGGCAAGTGTGATTGACTTCAGCACATTCTTTTTCTTTGGCAACTTTTGTGCGAAGCCGCCTATCGCGGTTGCAGCCAATAATGTTGTTACTAAAATATTTTTACAAGCGTTCATGTATGTTAGTATTCTTGTGTTGTTTTCAAATGTTAAGGCATTTTTTGCAATCCTTCCCAACGCACTTTCCACTTACCATTTTTCGGAATGCCCGGCTCTTCTACGTTACAGCCATCGTATCCCGCACACATCATTGCAACGGCAGATAGCAACGCACCATTTCCAGGCAGGTAAATGCGCAATCTTCCATCCTGGTAATTGTGACCATTACTCAGGTATGTGTTTGTGGTGATTGGCATAAACAAAGCATCTATCGCTTTATCTGGCATACCAAGACGTGTTGCAGACATTGCCACCAAAGGGAAATCCCATCCCCAGGTTTCTGGCCATGACCAGTTGTTCCAAACCCAGTCAAATGTTTTACGCATCACCGCGGTGTCCATTTCTTTTACAGGCGGCAACATTCCCATCGCGCCCACTACTATGGGATGATCTGTCTTGTATTTTGGATTTGTGTAAGCATCAGCTGCACTTTCTGCAGGATAGTACAAACCGTTGGTTTGCGGTATCGTGGAAAGATGTTGCATTACATCATCATACTTTTTGTTTCGTGGCAAGCCGCAACGAACGCGCCATTCCTGCGCTGTAGCCAATGCCCATTGCCAGTAGGTCAGTTCAAATATTGGATTAAATGTCTCCGTTGCTTTAAAAGTTTCCTGCGCGGGTATTAACCCTTTGCCAAGAATGTAGCGGTTGGTGGCACTGTCCCAATGCGCGTAGGAAGCCATGAAATCCGCGGTTGCAAAAACATTTTCCTTGTATTTTTCAAGCGTCGCCTTGTTATGAAATTTCCTGTAGCACAACTCGGCAAAATAGATATAATGAGGTTGTTGCCAAATCAAAAATGCACCTACAGATGACGGACTTTCTGTTCCGGGATTGTCGGTCATTTTTTGCCAGCGTACACCATCATAACCTTGCCTTGTTGCAATGGCCTTTGCGTTTTTATACACTACAGGATCGCTGTACCAATCCATGGACTTTTGCAACAACTCCGGTCTGTTCCAAAAAGCATATTGTGCGGAATGCCACCAATGCATTTCCAGGTGCGGTTTTCCGTACCAGCTATTGAAAGTTAAACCGGTTTCCTGGGGCGGGTAATTACCGGACTCCTGCACGCGTAAAAGATATTGCGACAAAATAATTCTTCTCTCCAATTCAAATGCACGACTGTCGGTACTGCCTTTAAAGTCAACAGCAGCGCCTGTTTTCCAGTAGCTTGTCCATGCAGCATAACTACTTTGCAAACTCTGCAGATAATTTGGAATGGTTTCCTTTTCAGCTTTGCCAAATCTGCAACTGAAAGAAAATTGTCCTGTGCTATTTTGAGGAGCTAAAAGGAAATAATGATTTGCCTTCTTTGTCAATGAGGCTTTCCCTTTCCAGGAAAATTCTGTGAAATAAGTGGTTGTATCCAATGAATGTTTTACCCGTGCAAAATCATTTCCCTGCATTACAATCGCAGAAGTATGTTTATCCTCTGCTGCGTAATTTGTTCCGCCATCTAAAAATGCACCTGTGGGATATGGATATCGAAGAAACACTTTGAGACGACCCGCTTTCACCAACGATGAAGTGACGGCAACGGAGATAACATCATCTTCCTGGTTGGCAATGGTACTTACCATTACCTTCTCCCCTTCTATTAAAAAGGTAGAAACAATTTCTCCGGTCCATACATTCAACTGCTGAAACACTTTCTGGATGTCCTGAAGCGTAGCCAGTGTATTGTCTTTCTTTACAATTTCAAAACCAAGGTTGCCAAGTTGTAAACGATGTTCGTTGATCCTGTAATAGTCAGCAGATTTTTTATGAATACCGTCTTCGTTCCATTGCACGGCATAGCTTACATCGCGTCCGTTGAACTGGTATGTTTTTAACGCATCCTCTCTTTTATAATCGTTCGCATTGGGGAAGCTGTGCCAGCCCCATTCGCTTTCTGTGCCAAGGTTTACGCCATTTGCATATGCTTCCGGAAAAGATTGCAACCCGGTAATATCTACCGTAAATGCGAAGCGTCCATTGCCTACTGTGAGCGAACTTAGCGAATCATATTTGGCATTGATCACATTGTGGCGTTTTACCAAAGCCTCCCTGTCAATCTTCTCCTGTGCCTGCATTCCGGTATGCATCATAAGGCAAACGCCCGCCAGTAGAAATACTTTTTTATACAAACTTTTTTTTGTTCTGATCATTGCAAATCTTCTTTTACTTCGAAATAAATTTCTTCAGGCTGCACTTCTTCAAATCTTTCAATTGCTGCACTACTGTCTCTGTATTTAAGAGCGCTCCTTCACGATTGGTGTGCGTATGATCTTTCGGGAAAAATGTATTCACTTTTTGTTCACCAAGTTGATCATATTTGTCTGCTATTGCATTATGTATGTCAATGTAAAAAGCCTGCTGTGACTTAGCAGTTTGCTTTGCCCATGTGGGATATTCTTCGTTATTGCGGGCAAGGCTTCCATTTTTCCAGTTGTCACGCGGCACCGGTGAGCATACAATCGGTACGGCACCTTTGGCTTTCGCTTCGCTAATGAACTTGCGCATATACCAACCGTAAGTATAAACAACTTCCTGCTTTTTTGTAATAGGATTGTATATCTCTTTGCTCTCATCACCAATGCCTTTGATTGTACCGCGGGCTCGTGCTGTGTCATCCAGCGGACTACTGTCATTGTGACCAAATTGCATCAGCACGTAATCGCCCGGCTTCAACACTGCCAGGATATTTGCCCATCTACCTTCGTTGATGAAAGTACGGCTGCTCCTGCCTCCTATGGCATGGTTGCGCACACTTATTTTCGATGTATCAAAGTACTGGTACATAAAGCTCCCCCAGCCCCAGAGAGAATCTTTTCCTGTATCGTTGCCATTCTTCACCGTAGAATCACCAATGATGTAAAGTACGGGCTTTTCTTTTTGCATCATCTTGAAAGCAAAGAGGCCGATGATGCCGAGGAGGAATAATATTCTTATTTTTTTCATAGCAGAGTGATTTGCGAATAACTGAACTTGAAGATCGACTTTCCATCAATAATTCAATTATTCAATAATTCAACCCATCAGTTATTCAGTTACTCAGTTATTCAGTCATTGCTCACAGTTTCATATTCCCACTATTGCTCACCTTCAACGGCACATTATTGGCGGGAGTAAGCGTTACATCGCTAAACATCCATCCATCGGCAAAGCTTACTTCGCCCGCATCTGTTCCGCTAATGTGCACATTGGTAAAATGAAAATCTTTCAACGCCGATTGCTGCATGCCTTCTGCATTGATGATCTTTTTAACTCCTTTAGCAGTGATGTTAGATACGTAAATATTTCTGAAAGTGGGCGTACCCTGTGCCGGCTCTACTTTCTGCAATAATTTTTTCCAATGCTCAGGAATGGAATCATAGTTGTATGCAGGAGGTAATTTAGAATAGCTATAAGATGGGTTCCAGTTCATGGTGAAATGAAACGCAGTAGCTACACTATCCAATTGTATATTTTGAAAATGGATATCTTCTACCGTACCGCCTCTTGTGAAAGCAGATTTAATGTGAAAGCCATTGCCGGTTCCTTTACCGATAAGATCTGTAGCCAACACGTGCCTGATGCCACCGGAAGTTTCACTGCCAATGGTAAGCAGGCCGCCACCTTTGCGCGCAACGCATTTGCGGATCACTACATATTCTGTTGGTTTGTTTACGCGAAGCCCGTCACCATCGCGACCGGCTTTCAAACAGAAATCATCATCGTTGCAATCAATATCGCAGTTCTCAATTAACACCCACGTTGATGAGTCTACATCTACGCCGTCGGTACTTGGGCCTTTGCCATCCTCATTGTTTCTGATCACTAATCCATCTACAGAAACATAACTTGAGTACAATATCTGCACTGTCCAGAAACCTGCATTTTTGAAAGTAATTCCTTTCAAAGTCACATCGCTGGAATTCTGCACGAGCAAGGTTCTTACGCGTTTGGCATCATAGTCCACAATCCAGCGCAAGCCCTTGGGGTCATAGTCATTTTTGCGCATGTTCCAGTATTTGTCCCAACAAAATTTCCCCCTTGCATTTACAACACCATCGCCTGTTACCGCTGCCTTTTTCTGGCCAATTACATTGATGAGCGCTGCCGGCCATTTCATTTCAATACCTGCAATGCGGGTATCGATTTCAGGATAATCGGCAAAATCCTGGCTCCCCAAAATTGTAACGCCTTTATCGACACGAAAATTAACACCTGATTTTACAAACACACTTCCCATTACATACATTCCGGGTTGAAAGGTAACAACACCTCCACCTTTTTTGGCACAGTCATCAATGGCGGCTTGTATTGCTTTGGTAGAAATGTTGGTGGTGTCATTTGCCTTCGCGCCATATTTGTTTACGGAGAATATTTTTTTGGAGGAAGGTACACTGCGGGTGCCAACTTTTTTTGTCCAGCTCAGATCGGGACTTTGCGCATTAAGCGTTCCGCAAATGGCAGTAAACAAAACGGAGCATAGTAATAATCTTGACAACAGGGTTTTATTTGACATGGCTTACAATCTTGAGCGTACAAAATAGCATATTATAGGATTGTAGCTGTCCTGTTGCATCCTGAAAAAATAATTAGGAATTAAGAATTAAAAATTAAGAATTGGGGTCGCGGAGAGGTTACCAAACCTTACCGGTTTTTAAAACCCTGTCAGGTTTGGTGCTGCATCAAAGTAGAAAAAAGCCGCCGCCTCGGTTCGTGTCTTCACGAACCGAAATGTACACTCTGATAGTGGTGGTTCGTGGGGACACAAACCACAGCTACAGTTCGTATCTTTCTGTTGCGTCAACAAAACTCGTTTGTGATTTTTGCTTCGTAACATCTAACATGTCGCCCCTACGGAGCTGGCATTTCATGGCCGCCATTTCTTTTTTCTACGAACATATCGCCCCTCTGGGGCGCGTTACATTTCGGCTATGCCCCAGAGGGCAACATGTTAGTAGCGTACGCAACAAATCCGGAAACCCAAAGCCAGCCCCGTAGGGGCGACATGTCAGACAACTTGGTGCAACAAAAAAAGCAGCCTTCAATGAAGACTGCTTGTCACACCTACAATGTAAACGATCGCTATTTGATATTTACTTTCAGCGCTACTTCGTATTGCTGATTGTAATTGTATTTGTTTTTTGAACTGTAGAAAAAGTTTATTTCACCCAGGTTTTTCGCCATGATACCGAGGCCGCCCATTACGTTACCGGTGCTTTGCCAGTACACGCTTGCATGAAAGGCATCCTGCATTTCCAGTTGAAGACCTCCTGTGAAAATATTTTTCTGATCGTAAAACATTTTATACGCGGCCATTGGCTTTACGCTGATGCGCTCATCTTCACAGTTGAATTTATAAGAAGCCAAAACCTGCCCCATCGCAAGGTCACTGCTGCGGCCCGCAGAATCCTGCATGTAAGAACCAATGTTGTAACCTGTGGCTCCGATAGAAAAACGTTCGCCTTCAAATGACAATCCCAGATCGCCGTTGAACTGCATGCCTTTGTCGTTGAAGGTTTTGGCTGTATTATCTATCTGCCCATTGGATGTAAGTGCAGAATTATCCAGACGTTCTTTGTAAAAATTTAGACTACCTCCAATGCGCAAACTGTTTTTGTCACTCAGCTTCGCGACAAATGCATAGGACGCTGCACCCTGGTATCTTTGAAAGATGCCGCTTTTGTCTGAAGTAATAATGATGCCGACGCCGGATTTATCACCCAGCTTTGCGTCGCCTGCAAAGGTGATGAGTTTAGGAGCCCCTTCAAAACCAGACCATGATGTGTTCAGCAAACCATACAACCGGGTGCCATTCTGCCCTGCCAGTGCCGGGTTCCACAAATAGCCATCGCGATAATATTGAGAAATAGGATTATTGAAAAAATGTTGTGCACTTGCTGATGCACCTATGCAACAAGATGCCACAGATAGCAACAGCAACCGCAAACCTTTTTTGTTGATCTTTTTCATATGCTACTATTTTGGTGAAGCGATGATTGTTGCGTCAATCATCGCTTTTTGTTATTAATGAATTATTGTTACAGAACCTTTGATTTTCACTTCGTTGTTTACAGTTAATACGAAGAAGTAAGTACCGTTCGTAAGTATGCGCCCGTTGTATCTTCCGTCCCAATCATTGTTGTAGCCAACTTTTTCGTACACAAGTTTGCCTGAGCGATCAAATATCTGTATGCGATTGTTTGGATAACCGCTAAGATTTTTGATAACGAGTTTATCATTTACACCGTCGCCATCTGGAGACAGCAATTTGTTGTATTCCGTGAGTGCAGACTCTTCAACTTTCACGATAATTGACTTGCTTGCTTTACAGCCCTGGCTGTTGGTAAGTGTCGCTACATAGGTAGTTGTAGAGGTCGGTGCCGCATCAGTGTTGTTGCCTGAAATGTTGCTTACACTCATTGATGGCGACCACTTGATATCTCCTGAGCCAAATGCATGTAGTATTGCTTTTGCACCTCTGCTAATTGTTGTATCCGCGCTCACTGTCAAAGCGGTATCACCATTGATCTTTACTACTGCTGCCGCGGATGTATCTGAAAGACAAGACTGGCCGGAAATAGCAAGGATATTGTACTGACCTTGCATTGCTGTGGTGTAGGCCAATGCTTTCGCACCATTGATCGCAGCACCATTGTACAACCACTGATAACTCACAGCTGAATCTACTGCAGCGGCTGTTAAGGTAGTTTTGTCGCCAAGACAAATGGTTACATTAGCCGGAGTAATAACAGGTTTCGCAGGTTTGTTACCAATCACAACAACAACTGCTGTCTTGCTTGCCCTGTTGCCGTTTTTATCTACTGCTGTTAATCTTACTGTGTTGTTGCCTATGTTGGCGCAGCTGAAACTTGTTTTATTCAAGATCAATGAATCGATTCCATACACATCGCTTGTTCCGTTGTTGATGTCTGCCACTACAATGGTTGCAGCACCTGTAGCACTCAATCGTATGGTATCATTTTTCGTTACAACTGTCGGAGCTGTCGTATCTTTTCCTGTAGTGAACGACCACACATCGCCTTTCACTGTACCATCCTGATCCATTGCGTCTACCTTCCAATAATAAGTGGTGTTTGGTTTCAATGAATCAATAGATAAAGTTGTCGCTGTTTTATTTGTTGATTTCGCTTTTAATGAATCTGGTGATGTGCCAACATACATATTGAAACCGGTAGCGCTTCCAGTTACGTCGGTCCATGTAAAGTTTACTTTCTCAGGACCCGCACCGGCGCTGCCGTTAGCAGGTGTTGGATTAGAAACTTTTTTCAGCAATTCCTGTCCATTGTACAATTTCTGGATGGCAATGTCAGACAAAGCGTAGTTGTACATTCTGATATCATCCAGGCTGTCACGGAAAGGTTTCATCTCCGTAGAGTTACCGATAAGCAGGTTATCTGATTTACCGATTGAAAGCGTAGTGTAAGCTTTTGAACCAGCCAGTGCACCATTGATGTACACTTTCAGCAACTTGTTTTTTATGTCGCGTATGGCAACGATATGCACCCATTTGCCGGTGAAAAGATTAGTAGCACCTGATGTTACGGTGATGTCGATATTTGTTTTTGTTATACCATCATCAATAGCCCATGTAAGCTTACCGTCCTTTAATTGCAGGCCATACCATTTACCGGTGTTGGCCTCAAAGGTTCCCTTTTGTAAAAGATAACAATCCTTGCTATTTGAACTTGTGTAAGTGTTCGACGGAATATTTACCCACATGGAAACGGTAAAGGCATTTTCGTCAAACCTGATTTGCGGTGCATCGGGAACTACGATCGCGCCGGTAGCCGAAGGAGTTGATAATCCAAGGCCGCCTTTGAATTTTCCGTTCGTCCATGTTGGATTGGCCACATCGGAGACCGTACCATGATTGGCAGCTTTGGTGCTGTCGAATGCAATCACGCCGCTTGTGGCATCCAACGCATAATGCGCTACCAGGCCCTGTTCAAACCCTGTAGTGAAATTCCAAACATCACCTGTGGTTACACCCAAAGGCCCAACTGCATCTACGCGCCAGTAATACTTTGTTTGCGCCTGCATTTTTGTTACGTTGTACAACGCACTGTTGATATTAATGCTATCGGAAACTTTAGTCAGTTTGCTTGCATCGGTCCCGAAATAGAATTGGTATTTATTTGTATTTACACCGCCAGACCATGTCAGCTTCAACGTGTCCGTGAAGCCTTCTACCGTTGTGTTATTGGCAGACGGATCGAAAGGTTTTTGCGCCAACGCGCTTCCATAATACAGCGTTACAATTTCGGCATAGCTTAATGCGTAGTTGTAAATTTTCAATTCATCGAGCTTGCCTTTATATGGTGCGGGCTTATTGGTAGTAGCAAGGAATTCGAGTTCACCAATATTACCGATGATCAAAGAACTTGTTTCCCCAATACCTGAAAGTGCTTTTGCAATGGCCACTTCTTTTATCAATGCTCCATTCTGATAAGCACGTAACTTTTTCGCAGCTGTATCTCTTATCACTACCACATGCACCCATTCGTTGGTAAACAAACCGGTACCATCTGCTTGTAACTCATCTTTACCACCACCGTTTGCATCATTGTCATCATCGATGGCAAAACGAAGTTGCTTGTTCTTGAATTCAATATCGAAACGCTTACCTGTAGCGCCTGTTGTAGTGTTCTTTGTAATAGAACCTTTACAGAAAAGATAAGCACTCGTATTGTTGTCCTGTGGCAAATTGCTTGGATCTGCTTTCATCCAAAACGACATGGAGAACGAACCTTTGTCAAGGAACAATTGATCCTGGTGAGGAACGCTTACTACATACATGTTTGTGTTGGCCGTAGAAAAATCGAGGGCTTTGTTTTTCTTGCCCGGTATACGAATGCTTGCATCGTCTGCATCCAGGCCTAGAATACCGTCGTTCTTGTATTGTGAAGAATCTATTACTTTAAGATCGTCTCCTGTTTCATCAAAACTCCAGAATCCAACAAGACCAGCAGGAATAGCTTTTGTTGTTCTGAATGACCACACATTGCCAACTGCTGAACCTTTCGCATTGATGGCATCTATGCGCCAGTAATAAGTTGTGTTTTCTGTGAGTCCTGTAATATCGTAAGAAGGAGCTGCAACGTAGGCTACGTCAGCTTTTTTTACCAACGCAGCGGGATCTGTTCCAAAATAAACCTGGTAAGTTACAGTGTTGGAACTACCTGTCCATTTCAACGTTAATTTACCACCACTGATTTCCGCATATTGAAAACCATTGGCCGGTGTAGGTGTCGCTGCAAGTGTTGGCGCACTTGGAATGGGAGGCGTTGTTACAGACACAGGCACGCTGTACCCTGATGCATCTGCTCCTACTACTGCTTTAATCCGATAGTAATAAGTTGTGTTAGGCACCAACCCAGAGTTGTCTGTGTACGTAGTGCTATTTGCAGCGGGATGATTTACATCTGTGTAGTTAACACCGTCTGTTGAGCGCTCCAAAATAAAATAATCTTCACTGCCTTCATTGTCTGTCCATTTTACTACAACAGCACTGTTAGGTGCAGGCAATTCAGCCGAAGTAGCAGTCAACGTTACACTTGACGGAGCCTTGATCAATGCAGGAGGCACTGTGTTCAACAGTGAGTTGATGTATACTTCAATATTAAGATACTGCGGATAAGTTGTGCTGTAAGTAACCGCATCAGCTTTGTTATTTTTATTCAGGCCATTCGCATCTTCCCATGCATCGGGCATGCCATCGGCATCTGTATCCAATGGCGCTGGTCCACTGTACACGTTACCAAGACCACCGTTTGCAAGCGGCAGATCTGTTTCACGATATACGTACATACCCTTTGTACCTTTTGATTTCACTTCATCGATCATCAACTCATCCACCTGGTCACGACGCGGATAGCAGGAACCTACACTATCAATGACATGTTGATATGCATCCGCCGCATTCATTGTGGGGTTTGCCTGAGGATATGGAAACGCTTGTGCCTTAAATGCATCACCTGTTATGCCAGGATAGCCCGTTTCATCGAATGGAACCAATGCCCCATCGAGTACACCGTTCTGGTTGTTGTCGAAAAAATTGCCGGAACCAAATACATTAAAAGTACCTGTACCTCTTGAGAACGGCGTTGTTTTGCTGATTGGAGTAAGTGGGCCGCCTACAAAATAGTTGTTGATTATATTCACTTCTGACGTACCGGATGAACCGCCCATGATATAAGCATCTGCCGCCCATGGATAGGTAAAATCATCGGCGAGTCTTCCACCATTACCATAGTTGTATACGACGTTGTTCACAAACTCATTTACGCCTTTTACTTTAGGATTACGTGTTTTGTTGCTGATGTATAAATTTTTCAACAAGCTAACTCTGCCTCCATCAGGGGTTTGTATCAAACCACCTGCAGAGTGGTTTTCACGAAACAACCCTTGCCCGATGATACAATTCTGAATGGTGATATTGTCTGGCGCAGATCCTTTACTATCCCAGTTGATGGAAAAGTTTTCATCCATGCCCCATGAAATGGACATGTGGTCAAATATCATATTGGCACCGTTTGCAAGCCCTGACGCATCATTACCGGCGTTATTGGTTGCGCCGAGGCGAACGCGTATAAAACGAGAGATCGTATTGCTTGCTCCGGAAAAAGTTACTCGTTTATTGAAGAAAACGATACCGTTACCTGTAGCGGTTTGCCCAGCTATGGTTACGTTTGGCGACACAACAACATCTGAAGCAAGTGTTACAATACCACCTACGGCGAATACCACAATGCGGCCCGGTTTACTCACCGCATCGCGGAAAGAACCCGTTCCCTTGTCGTTGAGGTTTGTAACAATATATACTTCCGGATTAGCGACGCCTCTTGCTCCCGTTGCAAAACGGCCAAAGCCTTCAGCCCCGGGGAACGCAAGTGTTTGTGCTTGCAAGGAACCTGCCGTCAGCAACAGAAGACAGCAGATGCCAAACATACTGGTGAGTTTAAAAACAGCAATCTTTTTTTTCATGGCATGTTTTGGTTGAGTAGAGTTTTTTAGCAATTGTTGTTAGTTGATAGTTGTTAGTTGTTAGAGTTTATGTACAGATTGGTCTTGCAAAAGCTATCAACTGAACTGTCGACGCTGTTAGTTGTCTGGCGGTAGAAAGCAATGCTCCAAAGAAAGCCTGACAACTCTCAACTATCAACTAACAACTATCTCTATTTAGCGGGCTTCGGCCTCGGTATTTTGATTTTTCATTTTTGACTTTTTACTTTTCTTCTTGCTGACATTCAATTCAGCTTGCCCGCCGGCAGCTTCTTCTGTTTTAAATATCTCACCGCTCGTTCCTAAAGATTTCAGGTAACCAATAAGTCTCAGGTCAACTGCATCTCTGTTCAATGAAGCGCCTGCATTTGCTAATACACTTTTGTAAGCGCTTGCGGCATCTTCAATTTTCACTCCGGCAGGAGATTCGTTGCTACGTTTGGAAAGCAATGTAGCAGTAGCACTCACAAAATCAGAATCTACTACGGGGCGGCCATTCAATACACCGTCTTTATCGAGATCTGCAAAGTTTCCGCTGTGATACACATGATCTGTTGCGGTAAACATGCCAATGAATTTTGTCGATGAATTTGGGCCAGCAATAAAATAGTTGTTGATGATATCCTGGTAATGATCTGCTGCGGAATGTCCGCCAACAAAGCCATTCACGCCATAGTTGTACACAACATTGTTGATGTACTCAATACCTGCTTTTGCTTTTGGATTGCGGCTCTGGTTATCTATCCAGAGACAATGATGAATGGTGATATTCTTGGGATCCTCAAACAATGCACCGAACCGTTGCGGATCGATGCCTTCGCCAATAATGCAATGTTGAAGTGTAATGTTCGAGCTGCCTTTGATGTGTAGGTTGTCCCAGCGCCCCCACTGTATGGAACAATGATCCATGATGAGATCGTTCAGATTGTCCAGCACTACCGTGCATGCACCTTTTGACATATTGATGCTGCCGCGAAAACGCATGTATCTTACAATAGTGTTGCTGGCGAAAGAAACACCGTTTCCATACACTACAATTCCCTCACCAGGTGCGGTTTGCCCCGAGATGGTAGTGTTTGGAGACACTGCAATTTTGTCTTTGATTTTTATCACCCCACTCACATCAAATACCACTGTTCTTCCCGGCACACTTACTGCTTCGCGAAAAGTTCCTTTGCCTGAATCTGCAAGGTTGGTCACGTGATAAATGTCTCCTGCTTTTCCTCCCTGTGCATATGCGCCATATCCTTCTGCGCCCTGAAAAGCAAGCGTCTGTTGCGTTTGAGCGTTTGCATAGGCATTCGTACAAAGTAATGCGCCTATCAAAAACACTATTTTGTTATAGCGAGCAATCATGATTCTCTTTTTATTTTTCCTTATTACTTTTTCCTTTCCCACCTATTTCCATTTAAAAGGCAAATACCAATTGTCTTTGTTCATCAGTTTATCACGTACTTCAGTTGCACGTGGATTCTTTTCTCTTACCAGTTTCTCATAAATTTTATTGGCAAGGAACGATGGATCATTTCTTCTTAACGCAACTCTCACGAGGTCAGACCATCTTCTTCCTTCTGATGCCAACTCAAGTCCAGCCTCACTTACAATACCTTCTTCGATAGATAAAGTACTGTCACCTGTAACTGTTTGTGAGTAAAGATTTGCACGTCCGCGCACACCTACGTTCAGACACCAGTCGCCCGTAATTTTTGGATTGTCGCTTTTACGTGCATCAAAGTCATAAGGAAAACCTTCACCTGTGATCTTATTGGGAATGGTTGTTAATCCCTGGTTCACGATAGCATATGCCAATCCCTGGTGATTGTCACGATTTGCAGCTTCTGCAAAATCAAGATGCAAGGATGCAGCACGATACAGGAACCATTTACCGTTTTTCTCAAAAACATTCAACGGATTAAAGCCGTCGCCGTTCAGATAGTTGTACAAATATTTCATCGCAACCGGCTGCCCGTCTATTGATCGCGCAGTAAAAACCTTTCCTCTTGCATCATAGCCAAAATCATTTTTCTGCACCTGTGCGTTCCAAACATCCAGCGCATACTGTGAAGGCTTCAACATGTAGTTACCGCCGCGGTTAGAAAACAGGTTGATGAAAGGATCTACTGGTTCAAAACTTTTATTAAATGGCAGATACCAAATCCACTCGCGATCAAACATCGCATCTTCGTCGCGGGCAAACATGGAGCGCCAGCCTTGCGAATTGTTATCGATCAACATGCCTTCATCCTCTTCTCTGTAACGCACATAACCAACCGCTAAATCGTTGTTATCAGCTTTGGAAGCACCGGTAAGTCTATAATTGTACAAATCGCCTGTTCCACCTGTTTCCATCAAACTCTTTAAAACGGAAGCTGCTTTGTGATAGTCATTTCTCCACAGGTAAAGTTCACCGAGTAACGCTTCTTTGTTTACATAAAATCTATAGGTGGAATACCCATCTACGGCTGCTACAAGACTTGATGTGGTGGCATAAGGCTTCATGTATGGAAGCCCCTCCATGGTTTTGATCAACTCGTCTAACAACTGGTTGAATGGTATGCGCGGCATTAATGCAACGTTTTGCATATCCGTTGTTGTAGACAAGGGGTTGGTAACATATGGCACGTTGCCAAACTGTATGCCTAACTGCAAATACACCCATGAACGCAATGCCGCAACATCTGAGTAGCGCATGTTGTATTCTTCCTGTTTTAATTTTTTATCGCGTAGCATGATGTCGAAGTTGGCCATCACATCATTGCAATTCAGGATAACGGAGTAGAATGGTTTCGGATTGGCATATGGGTTGCCTTCCTTCACATCATGTTCGTTCAACTGCTTCAGGTATTCATCGGCAGTGGCAGTGGTACTCATAAGGTCGGCCCTTACTTCATTGAGCACTACATATGGCGTTGCAAGGTCCATGAACTTTCCGTAAACACCAATCACCGCCGCGTCTGCATCGAATACATCACGGTACATGTTCTGCTGGTCCAGCACATCCTTTGGCGCCACATCCAACATTTTATTGCACGAGGATGCGACCAATGCAGATAAAGCCAGTGCCGGAACGATATATTTATATGCTTTAAAAACTCTCATAACTTTTAAGCAATTGTTTTTATTAAAAGATTACAAACCAAGGCGCAGGCCTAACTGAAAAGATTTATACTGTGGTTCAAGCACTGCGTCAACGCCTTGTCCAAACACGCTGGATGTAGCACTGAACTCAGGATCGTAGCCAAGGTATTTTGTGAACGTGAGCAAATTATTTGCGGTGGCGTAAATGCTGGCATACTTTACAAAGCGCGGCTTCATAGGCACATCGTATGACAGAGAAGCTGTTCTAAGACGCAGATATGAACCATCTTCGATCCATCTGTCAGAGAAGCGGCTGTTGCCTGCGGGGTCACCCCATGTTGCTCTAGGCACGTCTGTTACCTGGCCTTCCGTTCTCCACCTGTTTACCACAGCCAATGTCTGGTTGGAATAACCACTCATAGATTCAAGCTGGCGACGTGTATAGTTGTAAACATCATTTCCTTTGCTGTAAGTGAACAGGAGGTCAAGTGCAAAGTTTTTGTATGACAAATGACTGGTGATCGCTCCAAAGAAATCGGGATTGGGATTGCCAATAACCTGTTTGTCATTTTCATCAATCACTTTATCGTTGTTGGTGTTTACGAATTGCACATCTCCGCCCTGAAATGCAGTATAGCCACCGGACGCATTCTTTGTGCTGTAACCGTCTGCACCTGCCTGGGTAGAAGTACTGTAAACGCCTTTTGTTTTATAACCGTAGAAAAGATTTGGAGCACCGCCAACCTGCGTGATAATGGTTGCATCTGCAAAGTCTGTAATGATCTGGTCCACTGGCAATTTCGTGATAGTCGATTTGTATTGCGCAATATTGAAACCAAGATCCCATTTGAAGTTTTTATTGTTGATCAAACGTGCATTTACATTCACTTCAAAGCCATTGGTTTTCATGCCACCGGTATTCGTCACCATATAATCCATGCCTGTAGCTGTTACTGCCGGCTCATATACGATCATCTTGTCGGTTTTGTTTTGATAAACATCAGCGCTGATGCTGAGTCGCTCATTGAACAATGAAACATCAAGACCACCATTCAGTTTTGTCACCGCTTCCCATTGTAAGGATGGATTACCAGAATTGCCGCGCACAAGGCCTTCTATACCTAACAGGTTTTGTGAGGTATAATATTTACGTGAAGTAAAATTGCCTATATCATCATTGCCGGTCATACCAACGGATGCACGCAGCTTCAACATGTTGATCCATTTTACATTCGACATGAAATTCTCAGAGGATATCAGCCATGCGCCGGAAAGCGAAGGCATCAGCGGATAATTATTGTTTCCAAAATGCACCACTGTCGCGTCTGTTACATCTGTGCCGAATCTTGATGATCCATCTATTGCCATATTGAATGACAGAAAATATTTGCTACGCAAATTGTAGTCTGCATTGAAGTAAGTGTTGAACCATCTCCACTCTCCCATGCTTCCACCAATGCGGCGCAATGAATTCAATCCATAACCAACACCTTTCATATCGTCTGTTGCTGAATTATAACCGAAACCATTGTCCTGCTCACTTGTGCTTTTGATATAACGGAACCCAACTCTTGCCGCAAATGAATGGATGTTGTTGATGGTTTTTGTGTAAGACAAACGAGTATCGTTTGAAACGGAGAACATTCTCAAAACCTGCGCACCCGACTGGTTGGACGCGATGGCATTATCCAACGTATCGCCTACCACACCGGCCTGTGGCACAAAGAAAGATTCTCTCACTTTGTCCATTGTTACGGCAAGTGTTGATGCCAAAGAAAGGTCATTAGTGAGTTTGTAATTGAAATTCACCGAACCGATGAAGCGATAGTTTTTATTCAACGCCTGCATGTTCTGAATGATGGCAACCGGGTTGCTTTTCTGGAAAATATCAGCATCCGCGAGTGATGGTGATTCAATGCCATTGTCGGCAACTTCGTGAATCGACAGGAATGGTGATTTTATCAACGCTGCATAGATCGGGTTCGTTTTATAGTTTGTTCCCTGATCTTTTAATTGCTGCTCTGTGTAGGTAAAACTTAAATTGGTGGCCGCTGTCAGTCTTTTGCTCAAATTAAAGTCTGCATTGAAACGAGTATTATATCTTGATAAACCTGTAGATGCGATGACGCCATTGTTCTTTAAAAAACCCATAGACAATGCATACTTCGCAACGTTGTCACCACCGGTGATCTTGAGATAACCGTTGGCTACTGAACTATTTTTGAGTACTTGCTTCTGCCAATCGGTACTGTTGTGATACATGTAGTAGCCGGCTTTCGACGGATCGTCGTTCATATAAGGCAGCGCCTGGATATCCTTTGCTGACAAGCCTTTTGATTGCAATAGCTCATCAAGCATTATGCGATAGTCACCGGCATTCATCACCGGTAACGGATCAGGTGCAATGTTGGCTCCTCCATACAACGCCACATCTATTTTTGTTGCTTCTTGCCTTGCGCGTGCAGTAGTGATAAGGATCACACCATTTGCACCTTTTGTCCCGTAAGTGGAAGAACCATCTTTCAGCACGGTAATATTGTCAATGTCTTTTACGTCAATGTACTCTAACGGATTGTTGTAGTGATTGGCAATCAATGACCCGCCATTAGAAGCGATGTCGAACACAATACCATCTACCACGATCAAAGGTTGATTGGTTGCATACAAAGATGAGTATCCTCTCAGGAAAAGATTCGCACCGATGTTGGGTGTTCCCGAACGACGAATGGCATTGAGTCCCGGAACTTTTCCCTGCAAATAAGAGTCAGGCGTTTCACCTACCAAAGAGCTATTGTTTGTAACCTGCACAGCGGTTGCAGCATTTGTAAGCGCAGACTTTGATGCAACATTGAACGGAAGGTTTATTTCATCGTAATAAGAAGTAAAGCCGTTCTCATACAACGATGCCGTTACGTTGTGTGCGCCTTTCAACGCGATCTCCTTTGCCTGGTAGCCATCTGCTTCTACGTGCAAAGTCACTTTATAATCGGGAACATTGATAGAAAAATTTCCGGCGCTGTCTGTGATCGTTGCTGCGGCATTGAGGTAACTGATTTTTGCACCATTCAACACTTTGCCTGTTGCTGCATCTCTTATGGAGCCTGTCGCCACGCTAACCTTCGATGCTTTTTTTCCATCCTGAGCAAAACCATATACACCGGAAGAGAGCAAAGCTGCTATCATCCAAGATCTTTTTATGTTAACCATTCGTAGCATTTTTTCTTAGTAATTAACCAGGGTTTTCTTTATTAAAACGATGGAACGAATTTTAGATAATCGAGTGTGAGATTCAATGGCACGCCGGTCGCTGCAGTAGCCGGAGCTTTTAACCTTATTCGTTTTATTGCCAGCGTATCAGAAACGGTAGCTACCGGCTTTGATATCACAAAATCATAGCTCGTGTTGGTATATTCACCCAGGTACACTTCATTGTAATTCCTTGGTTTAACCGCTACCTGAACATCTAAAGAAGGTGCAAAAGGTCTTGCGTAATCGCCCACCTGTAATATTTGCTGCAAAGTAGAATCAGTACCGTACGGATCATCACCTTGTCCTGAAATGGTCTTGTCATTGAACGCAACCCAGTACACTTTATACTTTGCAGTGAACAAACCATTAGTAAAATAATCAACGTAGTAGTTCGCGCCACTCGATCCAAGGTTCAGATAAATATCTTTAAAAGGCACGCCTGTCAAGGTATTCATTCTATCTCGAAAAAATATTTTTGTGGTGTACTTGTTGTCTGCGTTTGCAATTGAACCGGGATTCTCCCCTTCCACTTTTAAGGCGGGGATTTTTTCTGACAAGTCACAAGCGGCATCACTGAGTACATATACAATGCCATTGCTCACCTTGTGCGACTCAATAATCTTTGAAGGACTTATCGGCACATGCACATTGAATTTTGACAACAAGGCCGCA
The DNA here is from genome assembly GCF_019130065.1 of Pinibacter aurantiacus. Lineage (GTDB taxonomy): Bacteria > Bacteroidota > Bacteroidia > Chitinophagales > Chitinophagaceae > Pinibacter > Pinibacter aurantiacus. Next base: position 673,879 of record NZ_JAHSPG010000001.1, read on the forward strand.
GGTAAATTAGAGGGCGTGTACAATCCCGAAATAGCAAGATCCTTCACCACAAAAAAGGAAGCATTATTAGTCGCAACGCTTGCAACACTGCTTTTGAAGAATGGCTTGGTTCTATCTACCTCAGAATTGAAGCCGCTATTTGCCAGAATGATATAGGTAAATAAACTGTCTTCATTGGCAATATCGGAGACTTTCGTTTTAAACGTGTTCACGACCACCATTCCTGTATTTGGCTTGTAAACAGAATCGCCCGTTATAGGATTAATACTGTCCAACTCAGCTTTTGAAGGATCCTGTAGCAAAAAGTTCAGTGAAGCGATGTAAGCATTTTGCGCATAAACATCTTTTGAGCTTACTACATAATCCCAAACATTTGGCAAAGGACTGATCGCCTTATCTATGATATGCAGCACACCATTGCGTACAAAAATATCTGCCTGCGTTATGTTAGCGTCGTCGAATTTTTTGTTGTAAAAAAATACGCGCTTGCCGTTTAACATCGCAACGCGTATAGAGTCCGTTGCATTGCTCGTAAAAAATTGCTGGCTCGCTATCATGTTTTGCAACACGGCTTTCAGTTTCGCTGTATCATTTGTCACCGCTGCCGGAAGTGCCGCCAGTGCTTCATTTACAGGAGCAAACACCGTGTAGTTCTTTGAAGAACTAAGCACTTTATCTAAACCTGTTTTTGTGAGATACTCGCTGAACTTGCTAAGGCTTGCATTTTTATTGATCTGATCGAGCAGGGTTTCATTAAGAGACTGTTGCTTCACTGCATTGTGCTCGTCCCATTTTTTACAGGACCACATTCCTGTCACAGCTATCAAAGCTACCAGCAATATATATTTTGTTGTTGACCGCATTTTTCAAAAAAATTTTTAACTACAATTCTTTGCTTCTATTAATATTCAATCGATCCATCAGGATTGAATCTCGGAACGGTTTGGTTCATGCCCACGGGAATGAAATGCACCATGTCGAAATTGCAATCTGAGTTACTTCCTGATACAAGGTCAAACCTGATCTTGTGTCTGCCTGTTACTTTTACGTCTACAATTCCAAGCATGCGAGCTGCGGTAGAACCGGATTTTTTGGAGGCGCCTGCCCACCATTTCCAACCCAATGCCTCTTGTTCTGCCTCTTTCAGCGGATCAACTGTAGATATTTTTGAGTGGAACTGTATCAATGCACTATTTAGAGGAATAGAATCAAACGAAGCCTGCACTGCACTGATCTTGCTGGTGTTTTGTGTGAAGTAACAGAACCACACTTTGTATTTTCCTTTTACCAGCAATGGAGTTGTAAATTCAATCCACGTGTTGCCGGCACACTCTCCAAGATTATCGGTGTTGCTTCCTTTGGTGCCCAAACCCATCTGCCAGTAATCTCCAAGGTAACCGGTAACACCTGCCCTGTATTTCAAACAACTTTTTTCCCATTTCACATCTTTCAAAGCGTTTCCGTCTGCATAATCAAACAGGTAAGTTTTCTTTTTGTAAACCGCGCTAAGTCTTGTCAACTCTGGCACTTCAGCGCACAGGTCCCAATACACAGGGAACGGACTTCTCACTTTGATTCTCAGGTGGCTCAAAGCTTTGTGCAATACACCATTGGTGGCAGATACATCGCTGCCTGCTTGCTCAAGCTCTACACCAGGTTCATGTACCGTGCCATTGATAGTGCTGTACTCGTCATCATTGAGCAACACTTTTTTATTGATCATTTTATCTGTAACCACTTCAAGTGGTGCGAGTGTTTCATGTGAACCTGACATCACAATGTCTGCCAGGTATTTCACATTGCTGAGGATATGATAGGCTACATATAAATGCAGACTATCTTTGGGATTTTTAGGGTCTCCTGTGTTGCAATATTTCGCTTTCAATTCGTCATAACTATGAAAGCCAGAGTCAGCCAATGCCTTGTTGGTCTCAGCAATGAGCGTGAGCCATCTTTGAGAACCGTCAGCATTTTTCATGGAGTTCAATGTATCATAATAGCCGGTTGCTTTTAATGCTTGTGTAAATACAGAATAGTCTGCGTTCTGCTCAGCGAGTTGTGCCAGTGTATAGGTTGTAGGAGTCAGTACATTGTCAATCACTTGTATGATGCCGTTTCCAACAATCACGTTCGCCTGCTTAACCAAAGCCTGTCGATTCACCACATAAGAAGAAATGCCTTCAGTGTTACTCACGCCTGTTACAAGAAACTGTCCATACATAGTTACTGATGGAAGTTTGCCGTCATTAAATTCGGCCGTGTTCACCATTTCTTCCAGCATGTGGAAACGAAGGATATCTTTCATCTGATCAACTGTTAGTTGATCAAGGGATGATTTGCCGTTTGATTTGAGGTAACTCTTTATTGCGTCATCAGTTGGCGCAAACAAAGTGTAGGTGCCGTATGCATTCAGGAACGCATCGTAACCTGTTTTGTTTACAATATCAATCAGCAACGTGAAGCGTTGCATGCTATCCTGTTTCAGATAGTCGAGCATGTTCACATCTGTTGTTGTAGTTTCTTTTATATCAACTTTTTTACAGCTCTTTAATGTAACACCCGCCACAACGGCAATGGTGATGATCATTAAAAGAAATAAAATCTTTCTCATAAACAAGCGATGTTATTATTTGTAAAATGGGTTTTGAACCAATGCTTTGTTAGTTTGCAATTCGTATTCGTATATCGGGAAATAATGACTGTTGTGATCCAGCATTTTCGCCTGCGCCGTGCGTACCATGTTTGCAGGCACAATACTCGAGATCATGTCCTGCAGATAATCAATATGCTCGTAGTTGTTTCTTTTCACATAACGCAGCACATCGTACCAGCGCTTTCCTTCAAACATAAATTCACGGGCTCTCTCTTCAAGAATGAACAACGAAACTTCATCCACATTTGCAGGATCGGGATTGTTGTCTGTGCCTGCCAATGCATTTCTGTTGTCACGCAATGCTTTTACAATGTCTAATGCATCTGCACCCTGTCCTTTTTGTGCAAGCGCTTCTGCCTTCATCAACAACACATCTGCGAAGCGATATACAAACCAGTGTGAATACGAGTCGCCGGGTGCGATAAGATCTTTATCGTTCTTGCCAACATATTTCCAGATCACTCCATCTTCCGCGCGAACAGATACACCGTCGCTACGAATGTCTTTTTGTCCGTAGATCGGATCACTTGTGTATACCTGGTCCATCACTTTGTTGGCCGCAAGAAAACGTCTGCTGCTTATGCCGAACATCGTAAAGAAATCATTTAGTTTTTGTGCGTTGTATTGCACTTCAAACAAACTCTCTGTTGAATTTCCTGTACGATATACGGTGTTGTACCAGGCGGTTGATGGTGCCAGTAAACCAAAACGGTAAGAGTTGATCACTTTGTTGCAGGCGGCAACTGCTTCATCATATTTATCCATCCACAAGTACACATCGGCTTGTATTGCATTCACCGTGTATCGTGTAATGCGTCCTTTGTCAGATGCATTGTCGCCGTAGGTCAACGATATTTTTGGTTCTGCTTCGTTCAGGTCTTTGAGGATTTGTGCGAGCACTTCCTGTTGCGAGCTTTTTGCAATTGTTACAATCTCTTCATCGCTTGAAGTAGATTTTAATTTCAGCGGCACATCGCCAAAACTTCTGACAAGATAAAAATACATGAGTGCTCGCATGGCCTTTGCTTCGGCAACATATGAATCCAGTGCTTCCTGTGTGAACGTTTTGTCTGTGTTCAACACGTCCGGAGCAAAATCAATAACGGTGTTGCAATAGTTAATGGTTCTGTAAACCGGTCTCCAGTTCGTGATCGTATTGCTCGGTACTGTGTTCACATTCATTACCTCAAACTCTTCGCTCAGTGTTCCCGTTGAAGGAGCGAGCATATCTGCGCGCAGCTCGCCCCATAGGAAGAACAGCTCGGGTAATGATTTATCCTTATTAGTAGGATCGTCAAGCAGCGAAGCATAAGTACCTATTACTGCGGCTTTTACCTGTTCCTTGGTTTTCCAATAATCTTGTCTGATAATACCGTCTGATGGTTTCAGATCCAGCCACTTGTTACAGGAAGCCGCACTGATCAGCACCAACAAAAGACAGCATGTTTTCAACCAATATTTTCCTTTAAACATCATTATGCGTTTTGAAGTATTTTAATTAGAAAGAAGCAGTCAACCCGAGTGTGAATGTTTTCACCGGCGGCGTCATCGCCTTATCAGTTGCCACACGGAACGGATCCGCACCACGCATGTTCACTTCAGGGTCCTGTCCTCTATAAGTTGTCCATGTAAACATGTTTTCCGCTGTCAGGTAAGTACTCAGGTTTTTAATCTTCAACTTGTCAGTTATTTTCTTGGTAAAAGTGTAACGCAATGTTGCGGTTCTGAAACGAAGGAAAGAACCATCCTGCACGTACCTGTCAGAACCCAACCAGTTGTAGCCTGTCTGGTACAATGCACGCGGAATATCTGTTACATCACCTGGTTGTCTCCATCTTCTCAACACTGCTGTACTTTGGTTGTCGTAGTAGTACATATTTGTGCTCGCCATTTCCGTACCGTTGATGATATCATATTTGTAACGGAAGTTGAAGAATGTAGAAAGTCTAAGGGTGTTTTTATACCCGATGTTAAATCCGAAACCACCTGTAAACATTGGATTACTATTGCCGAGGTACACGATATCACGGTAGTCAATGTTACCATCGTGATTCACGTCTTTATATTTCGCATCACCAGGCTGAAAGGTATAGTCTGTTGTAGGATAGTTGAAGCGCATATATACATTCTCGCCCTTTGGAGAAACGATCTGTTCGCCTTTTTCATTTCTTGCAACCGTTGCATCCAAATCTTTATAAACGCCTTCGTATTTAAATCCGTAGAAAGAACCAAACGGATTGTTCACCTGCATGTATGTTTTGTACTGTCCGTTTTGTGTAATGTTTCCTTTTTCCAACGGATAGAATTCTGATATTTCACGGATAACGTTTTCGTTACGTGCTATATTGAAATTTACATCTACTGTCCAGTTTTTTGTTTTTAAAGGAGTGGTGATTACACCCAACTCCCAGCCCTGGTTATCCATCGTGCCCACGTTCATGTCCACATTGTTGAAACCATTGATGGACGCGATCTGCAAACCATAGAACAACAAATCTTTTGTGCGGTTTCTGTAAAACTCAACATCGATATTCACCCTGTTTTTAAACATGACAAGGTTAATCCCGGCGTTTTGTCCAACTACAGTTTCCCATCTTAATTGATTCAGCTGCATGTTAGAGGAATATACACCCGCCTGGTTAAGATAGTTCCATGCAAAGTTGTTATAGGTGTTATAGAATGAGTAATCATTCTTAGGTGCGTTACCGCTGCGACCGTAGCTTAAGCGGAAACTTAAATCATCCAGTTTGTTTCTGAAACGCTGCATAAACGATTCGCCTGACACGCGCCATCTTCCTGAAATAGAAGGAAACAAACCATAGCGACTATTGGCAGAAAGCCTTGAATTACCGTCACCGCGAACACCTACGTTGATGATATAGCGATCAAGGTAGCCGTATTGAGCATTGAGCAAAGCGCCCACACTCCTTGACTGTTTTGTTGAGGACGACAAGTTAGAACCTGTGCTTGTCGCGCGAGAAGGCACTGATGGATCTTGCAAATCAGAAGATGCAGTGTTGCTTGTTTGTGCCTGGTACACCACAACCTTGTTATCAGAGGTCATGACATTGAACAACCCTACCAGCGAATGTCTTGGGCTTTTAAACTGTGGTGTATACACCAAACTTGTTTTCGTTTGCACACCGAAGGCATCGTTATCGCCATCATATGCTCTGTTTACAACCGCCTCTGTCCATGGTCTTCCCGTTGCAACCTGTGGAAGGAAACTTTTATTTTTTGTGTTGCTTATATCGAATTGCACATCTGCAGTAAGCATCCAGATGTTAGGCACCAAATTATACTGGATGTTGAATTTAGGAATAACTCTTTCCGTGATCACATTGTTGGTGGCTTTGCTTGCCATTGCCAAAATGTTGTACGTTCCCGGATATTGTCCTTGAATATTTGCAGCCGGTGAAAAATAGTTTGGAGTCAGGTTTCCGTATTCATCATATTCATAAATGCTTTGGTTAGGCATTTTGATATAACTGATGTTGCGCAACACATCCGAGTAGTTCTTGTTGTTTTCAGTATGCGCATAAGAAAGGTCAGTTCTGATCTTTATTCTTTCAGAAACGTTGTAGTCAAGGTTGATCCTTGTACTGATCCTGTTAAGATCTGTACCAAGTGTAACACCTTTCTGATCGAAGTAACCCAATGACGCATAATACCGCGCTTTGTCGCCACCTCCTGTCAGAGAAATGTTGTGATCCTGAATAGTTCCGTTACGTGATATCGCGCCGATCCAATCTGTATTGTTGCTGTAGTTATAATACCAGTAAGGATCGTTTGGATCAAACTTAAATTCATTCACTGTTTGTGTATTCAAAGGAATACCGTTTCTGTTCATGTACTCTTCCGGAATCAGGGTAGAATACTGATCACCAGTCAACATTGGAAGCGGTTTTGCTTTTGCAGAAAGTGATCCTTTAAATGTGTAGGTTAAAGAAGGTTTGCCTTTAGCACCTCTTTTTGTAGTGATCACCAAAACGCCGTTTGCTGCACGTGAGCCCCATACTGCAGTAGCAGCGGCATCCTTCAAAATGGTGATGTCTTTAATGTCTGAAGGTGCAATGTTTAACAAGGATGCGTAGCCCTGGTCATCTGCCGTACCGAAGTTAAAGTCAGACGGAACCTGTGTTTCATAGGGCATTCCATCTACCACTATCAATGGATCGTTCGAGGCGTTGATAGATGATGTACCCCTGATGCGTATCTGCATGCCCGCGCCCGGATCACCTGAGTTCGCAGAGATGTCCACACCTGGCATACGGCCCTGCAATGCCTGATCAATAGATGAAGCCTGCATCTCTTCCATCTCTTTTGCATTGATCTTGGATGCAGCTATCGTTAGGTTTTTTTCCGCAATGGGCAACATACCATTGTCTATTCTCTTCTGCCCCACTACCACAACTTCTTCAATTTCTTTGGAACTTGATTCCATTGAGATATTAAAGACCTTTCTTCCATTGATTGACAGTTCTTCAACAGTTTTATAACCGATGATGGAAAAGCTGATCTTATTTTTTGTATTGGAAATATGTATCGCGAAGTTCCCTTCCACATCCGTGCTCACACCACGTATGATACGCTTGTCAGCATCTACTTCCGTAACGGACACACCGTGAATCGGGCGACCCTTTTTATCTACCACCTTTCCCGTTACTGTAACAGATGTTGTTGCGTTCTGAGCATACAATCCCACCGTTACCAATAGCAGCAAGGCCAAGCAGTACAGTTTTTTGGTTAAAAGAATTTTCATACAAATAATTATGGGGATTAGTTGTCGTTATACTTTAAGTAGTTATCAATGAGGTGTATCACGCAGCGGCTGGAAAGGTTGTTGCTTTTTGATACAATCACGTTGGCGGCACGATTGTAGTTATCAATCACCGATAATGCATCCGGGCTATTTACAACAGTCATCTTAAGATTATTACCCAATGCGTTTTGGTAAAACGAATCAAACACACCTGATGAAATGCCATCCGGCACAACTGTGTGACCAAAAAGGAAATGATACTGCAAGAATTTTCTCACCAGGTTCTTACCTGGTTCATCGGTGGGGTTAAAGTTGGGAGCTTTATTAGGAGCCGTACCTGTGCCTGGCAATAATCCATCATTCACGGCTTGTGTTATTGCTGCATTGGTTGGGATGAACACTGTTGAAAAGCCTGTCAATCCATTAATATCTGAAGTTGTGCTGTTATAAACCGCAACGCTGTTGCTGAGGTATTGCCAAAAATAATTGTAATCGGAAGTAGTACTTGTACCAAGGTTTTTAATATGATAGCCAACAGGCTTATCGGTATAGATTGGAATTTGGTTGATGAAATATACTTTACCATTTACCGCCGTTTTCACACTATCCACATTTGCCATTAAACCGGCATCCTGCAAGCCAGCAGTCACAATTTTGTTATTGTTGTATTTTATATAATCTCCTTCTGTACCCGCATCACCCGATCTCACAATGTCTGCACCCGAAAGATCTTCCATCATTTCTCTGAATGGATCGAAGAATACGCAGGTCTTTGTGATACGTGTCAATTTATCATCAACGCCATTGGTAGTAGCACTTCCGCCGGCAGGCGTGTATTCAAACTGGCTCTTGGAAACATTGTAACTATAACCTGCAGCTGCCCAAACATTATCCGGAATCATCAGCATGTTTACAGGCACATTGGATTTTGCCACTAATAATTTAAGGCCGGTGAAATTCAGCAAACGCGTCATCATCGTGTATTTCGGATTCAGGTATGCCTTGCTGAATACGGTACTAAATACATCTGGCTCTTCTACTTTATTGGTACCATACAGGATACCGTTGCTCAGTACTTTTCTGTCAAAAATATCTGTGTATGGATCGAAGCGCGGGGGCTCGCTGAATTTGTTACGTGTTACGGCGAACTTTGTTGGCCAAACAGCAGTAGCAAACAAATGCGCATTCAGGAAGTCTGCAATGATATCCACAGGCATCTGATCCAATGATGGATAGTATTCGCACAAAACCGTTTTCACATATTTATCAACTGCTTCGTTTTTGGGAATGAACATTGTCCAGCAATCTTTTTGTCCGTCGTTGTCTTCTTCTTTTGTAAAATTTTCATTGTTAGGTGCGTAGGACAAAAGATTGGAGTAGACTTTTACAAACACTGAATCTCCTTTACCTGACAGTACCTGGTAACGGTGTGTCGCGTCTGCATTGTAAATAAACTGCACCATATTGTTTACATACAAACGATTCAGTATGGCACGGAAGCTGCTGTACTCGGGCTTTGCAGCGATGTATTCATCGATGCTTTGCAATGGAGTGATCACTTTATCCACTTCATGTATGATGCCATTTTCTGCAACGATGTCTTGCGTAAGAACCGCTGCCTGAGCGACATTAAAACCTTTGTATTCTGATTCAGGATAAAAATATCTGTAGTCTTCGGCAGTAAGATTATTTGCCTTGAAGTAATCATCAGTGAAATAAGTGAGGTACTTATTGTTGAAATCCTCGCTGATATAATTACCATCCAAAGCGCCTTTGCTATTTCTGTTGTTGGCTGTTGCAACAATGGATTTGTTGTTCAGACCAATGTCGTTGTAGAAGCCTGTGTAATAAGCGGTACGTCTTCTGAAAGCCGCTGACGGCGTCCATCCTGCGTTGTTGGCTGTTGCCTGGTAATCATCCAGCCTGTCCTTTTTAAATGCATTGTACACTAGTAAATATTGCACCATTGCACGAGCCGTTACAGAATCGAGCACATCTACACCAGCAATGCCTTTTTCTTTAAAGAACTTTTGAAATGCATCGTCATTGGGTGCGAAGAATGTCCAGTAACCAGCTGCACCAAGTGTTTGTTTATAACCTGACTTATCGATCAAAGCCAGCAAGCTCTTAAACCTGCCAAAGCTCTCCAACTGCTGGTAGATAGGCGGTTGTAAATTATCCGGACGCCCATAATAGGCATCCCATTCTTTTTTGCGGCAATTGGCAAACAGCAATGTAGCGGCAACAAAAATGCAAACTCTTTGTAGCGTTTTATTCATATGACCTTTAATGTGGTTGTGAATAGCAAAGACAAGGAAGTGACTATACCACCTGCAACAGCGGATAGCAAACAACTATAAAGTCAGGAAACAAATTACTTACACGCCGGGGCGCATCGAGCAATTATCAACTGTCCTGATGACTTTTATGAGCAATAAAAATGTGGATTTTCTTACGTTGCCGGGAATGTGGCATACGCACTTTTGAATTTGTAATAGTGGTAACGTACATGGCAGTGTCGTTTTGGGTGATAGAGAGAAACGAAGGCTTACAGCATTCCTTTCAATTATAAAATTAACCGGATATTTCCTTTAACTATCCTGACCCATCCTGAGATTTTGGTATTTGTCTTACAAAAACGGCAATTACATTGATTTTATATGAATTCTACCTGATTATTTTTAAGATCGACAAATTAACGATAGCGGGTAGACATCAATGTTATTGAAAGAAAGTCGGCAATTCGGTGTATCAATTTGTCTTATTACCGATGACGGTTGAAAAGCAGTGCAACCCTGCTTCTGTGCGACGAGGCTTCGGCAAGCTCAGCCTGACAGCGTAAATGAAGTGTCAGGCTGAGCTTGTCGAAGCCTCGTTATTATTTCAGCGACATGCATTCTGGCTTTGATGCTCCGCCATAAATTAACGCACAAGCGTTGCACTCATCAATCCAATCACTACATCATTTGCAATAGCCGTTACCGTAAGTGAAGCCAACTCCTTTGAAGCATTCAGCGGTAAATCCAGCACTGTAGCGGCTCCGCCTTCAATGGCCATGTTGCTGAAACCTTTGATGCCTTTATAATTATCGTAATCATTCGTCACCAACCCTGTTGCAAGGTGGACACGAACGGGCCTTACCCGGCTTGCATAAAACGCATGACCATCAATGTAAAAGTCTTGTTCTATCGGCAACCAGTTCGTTGGATTTTCGAGACGCAGGGAGTCTGCAGAACCATCTGTATATCGAATGACTACGCTCCCATTCGTCAATCTCGTTTGCATTGGATTGGTGGAACCGGCCATAAGCAGATAAACCTGCGAAGCCTTGCCACTCAATGGAACTTTTATGCTCTTGGGATAGTTATCCCACTGTGAAGTAAACGCGATATTGTTAAGCGCCGGCGAAGACGGAGTTGACAAAGGAATATTGTTAGCAATGGTAATTTCATTCTGACTACCCGCCTTGCCGCGTAATCCGGCGTCATTAATAATTGGGTTTATCATCGGATAACACCAGTTGCCAATGCCCTGGTAGGGTAATTGCAAAGTTGTTGTATTTGGGCGTGGCGATTCGTATTTGTTTTTGAAAATGTTCGTCACCTTATCATTGAACACAGCGGACAGATCAAGTTTTTCGTAGCGTTTGCTGGCATCCTGGCTCACGTTCCAGTTCTGAATATTCTTTTCAATAACAAATTTTCCTGCTGCTATTCTTACTTTGTTCGAGCCATATACCAAACACTTTTCCGGTACGGTTATCACCGATGACGTTGCTAATCTTTGCAAATTAATTTGTGTGGAAAACACATTATTTACTGTTACCGACACAACCTGATCGTTTGTAAAATTTTGTATTGCAAACGAAATTTCTTTTTTATACTCAGCTGTTGAATCAAGCAGAACAATGGGTTCGTTGATTGTAAGATCAATTGGTTCCCACCATTGCATAATGCCTTGCTTCAATTGCACAAAGAAAGTTTTATTTCCGCTGGAGGTCCTAACAACAGCATTCAATGTGTTTCCATTTATTTTGGCATCTTTCAAAACTTGCTGAGGATCATGGATGGCAATTGCGTTTGCCGTCCTAAAATTTACTGCAAATGACTCCCCTTGTTGCCCGGATGTGTTGCCAGATGTTTGATACAATTCACTCCCCTTCCATTTTATTTCAATACTATGTTTGTCGTTCCTGCCCCCTGCAATTTCAATGAAAGCATTGCCCACTGCGTCGCCAACTACTTTCCATGCAGCTTTTTTGCCATTTACTTTTACATAAGCAACATCATCTTTTAAACTCTGCAACTGCAATAGAATGCTTGTCGCCTTTGTATGTTGAATTGAATAAGAAACTACATCTCCCCTTCTTGCAAAACTGATATTAATGTCAGGTGTTTTGATAGAAGCATTGTTCCATACCTTCGGAAAGCCGGGCCTGATAATGGTTTGACCGTTCAGTGCATCTGGTGTAATACCAAACAAGCCCTCGATTAAGGATCGTGCCGCCATGCCTATTGGATCGGCAAAATCCCTGTACAGTTCGCCGCGCATGGCATCATAGAAAGACAACTGCTGAAAATTTGCAGGCGATATGCCAAGATACATGCTTTCAATCAAGGCGCTTTTCCATAAACGAAATGCAGCTTCATTTCTCCCGCCTTGCCAGTATGCAAGCGATGTATGCAGGTTTTCCGCCAGCACTACGTTGTTTAGCGACCAGTCGTATGGTTGCCAGTTTGTGGTTGCCAGTAGCTCACAGCTAGTTTCCATACCTTTGGCAACAACGGGAATGTGCGGTATTTCATTGTCAACATAACGCAACAATTGATACGACTGAAAAGCATCAGGAACGCCTTCGTCTATTGCGTGATATACTGTCCAAAGGCCCGCGGATGGATGCACCAACTGCTGCCCCATTTTGTCTTTGTATTCAGCGAACCAACCTTTGTCATTCAGCCAAAGATGCGCTTGCATTGCCTTCCATATTTTGTCTGCTTCGTTCTTGTAGGGCGTTGCATCTTTTCCTATCATTCCCGAAAGCATTGCTGCAGTTTTGTTTGCCCTGTAGTTATACGCGGAAGAATGCGTAACGCCGCCACCGCTATATTGCAGGGCATCGCTTGCCCATATGCATGCGTATGCGTCATACAGCCCATCTCCATCTGCATCAAAATTTCTCTTTTCCCATGCGAGGTGACGCTCAAGCAATGGCCACATTTCTCTTACATAATTGGTGTCACCGGTGTAGTTGAAATGATTCAGGAGCTCATCAATGAAGACCAAATTCATGTCGTAGTGATGTGGCCGTTTATCGCCACCGGGATTGCGACTGATATAGCCACTGCTGAACATGGACGTCCCCATTTTTTCCAATTGCCTTGCAATGTTCAGTGCGGTGTCTGCAACAACCTGCGCCTGCAACGGTTCAGTAACCTGCGATAAAGCATAACTGCTAAAATGCGTTCTTGCCCTGTCGTGCCAACCAAGCGGATCGGCGGCATACGGCCCGCGCCATGCATTCAATCTCATGCGCCATGCAACGGCTCCGTGCATATAGGAAGGATTCTCCCAAATACCATCTGCTGCAATACTTAATGCTCCGCCTACAGCATTGATATAAGGATCAGGCGTATTGACCACAATACGATCTGCAATTGATTTTCTTTTTACTTCCGCATCCGCAAATACTTTTGGCAACGTATTGTAAACAGGTAACGCGCCTGCATCATTGTTTTGCAACAAGAAGTAAGCAGCATTATTGGAAATATTCATTGTACCATAGATCAACGGAGCTTCTGCCGATTCTTTTTTTATCAATTGTAACGGGGATTGCTGCTGCAACGCATCACCTTTGATCAATGTCATTTCCTCAGGAAAAATACCAGCGATACTTTTTACCGGATTCTTTTTATTGTCGCTTTCCTTTTTTGTATTGGAAAGGTGTTGCACTTCATAACGCTCTTCTTCTGTCAACACTTTCCCGGAACCATACAATAAGCTGAAGGCATTTTTTTGGATATTAAATGAATTGTCTTTGCAATATGCGGGTTGTAAATAAAATGACGATTCAGGATCGGCACCGATGTCACCATCGCGTGAAAACTTTTTGCCGGTAGCACCTCCATATACGCCAACAAGTTTGCAATCTTTCAACGCTTTGCTGCTGTTGACTTTCACGACCATCCCTTCTTTATCTGCCAGTGGCAATACCGTAATATACAGCACTGCATCACTCAGCAAATCATCTTTCACTTCGTACAACATAGATCCGGGTCTGTAGATGGCTTTAATATTTTTTGCCGCTATCAGCCACATGCTGCTATCACCTTTTATCAATCCCAACTTGAGGTTACCCCCCATGCCGGGCATGTACATGGCAAATTCTGGAAGATCACCTGCTTCTACGCGAAACGCGGTATTGGTTCCGTACAACGCACGGTTAAATCTGTAAGTACCATTCTCGGTTACAAAATCATTCCCCTGAGGTTGGTAATGAACGGTACGCACCTTATTGTGCCAGCTTTGCTGCGCAACTGTAGCTTGCGTCACCAGAAATAAAATGCCGTATACTAAATGTTTCATGAAATCGCGTTGTGTTTGTAGAGACAAGGCATTGCGTTGTCTGCGTTGGGCCGTATGAAATAAAATCAAGACAAGGCGGTGCCTTGTCTCTACCTAAGAACCGCCATCGGTATTAATGTTACATTGCTCAACAATCCTGATGGAAGCGGACTCCAGTTTTCTGCTGTAAACAATCCGTCAGCGCCTTTATTGGTCGCCTTTCTCGCAGGAAAATTGATATTGTAAAACACCTTATAATTCTCGTGATTCTTCTCCATATCAATAATCCTGTTCGCCATCGTGTTGGCTACTTTTATTTGCAGTGTATTTTTTTGCTGCAGTGCATTTGCGTCGATCACAACACTAAATACAGGACCAATCAGCGTCGCGATTTTTTTACCATTCAAAAATACTTCGGCGTTGTCGCGCACAGCACCCAAATCAAGCGACCATTTCTTTGCTGTTCCTTTTGGTTTTGCGAAATTAGTAGTGTATGATGCAGTGCCGGAAAACTTCTTCACCTCTTCTCCGGGAAGGTTTGTCCACGATTGTAATTGTTGTATTATCACATCCTTTGGCAATACCGGACCGCCTTCTACAAAATGCAATTTCCACGAACCATTGATCACTACAGCATCTCCCGCTGCTTTAAAATATTCATATTGATTGCCAGTTAATGTCTGCGATGCTGTTTGCAGCAACAGGCTTTCACCTTTTTGCATTTGTACGTACGCACTGAGCGTCCCATCGGAATTTTGCCTTGTTCTTGCTATTCCTGCTTTTTCGGTCATGGCGTTGTAAAGAACAGCGTTGCTTGCATTTGTTGCCAGGTTTATCCAACCCTCATAAGCTTTTGTTGCTTTGTTGGCAATGAAATATAGACTGCCTGTCTCATTCTTTTTCCTGATATAAGAAAGACTGTCGTTTGCCAATGTTTCCTTGCGAATACGAGCATAGTCGAGTAGTTGCAATACATCATTGCCTATTATAAATTGACCATTTCCTATGCTTGCTTTTTGCACATTGCCATCGTTGATAAAATGCAGTGAAGCAATGGACTGTTTGTAATCCGCTTGTCGTTCTGCTAGTTTTTCCATACCAGGCACATCTTCCGGAAGACCTTTGTACACAAGTATCGTAGCGCCTTGTGAAGCAAGTTTCATTAATTGCTGCCATGTTTCTAACGGAATCAATTTAGCGTTTGGCAGAATGATCGTTTTGTATTTCGACTTGCCTGTCAGCAATTCATTTCCTTCATTCCTTAGGTTCAGTAATTGCTTGTCGGAAATATAATCAAACGCATACCCATGGTCAATCATGGTTTCTGCATTCTCTTTAAACCCTGTGCCTTTGAATTCTTTGTCTATTGCATCAAAATGTTTTAACAGTGCACCTCCTGTTTTTGATATAATGTCTGTGAACGGATAATACAACAGCACGTCATTATCAGGCGTACTGTTTTGTAAAAATGACTGGCAGTGCGCAATGTAATTGTTGAGCGTCGAAAAATCATTCCAGAAGGGATTAGCGGGTTGAAAATGCACAGAGGCATAAAACAACCATCCCGGAAATGGAGCCTTTGCGGGAGAATAGTTTAGTCCGTGATAAAACACATGGTTTATGCCGCCGACAAAATAATTGTCTATCGCTTGTTTTACATCGCCTAATGTTGATACGAAATGTTCATCGAGCCATGTGGCCGACTCTGAAGAGATCAGGGGTTTTCCTGTTACGTTGCCCGCTGAGGACGCAACTTTGAATCGCAACAATTCTGTTCCTTCTGTTTCTGGAATGTCGATTGCACTATAGAGGTCCAATATGTTTGCAGGCGAACCATGTGCCTGGTTGCGCACCAGCTTGCCTTTCTGTGCACTCCACGTGTGCCATGCTTTGGTGTAATTCTCATAGATCAGGTCATTGACCGTTAGCCTGTAATCATAGATGACCCTGCTGTTTAGCTCTTCTTTGTCTTTGCCGAATAATGCGGGCAGATAATTTCTCAAATCATACCCTCTTCTCTTTTGAAACTCGCTGAGAAAATCAGGTGTCCAGCTTGCCTGCCCGGTTGCGTCATCTACTTCATAGGAGTCGTTGAAGAAGGCACGCAACGATGACAGATCGTGTCCTTTAAATGACTCATCAAATTTACCAAGATAATGATCGATGGCCTTAAGCGAAAAGTGATCCATCGCGTATCCTTCACCACCTGGTGCGGCACGTTCTACCATTTTGCCATGTAGCGATTGAAACAATGCATAAATGGTCCATGAACCTTTTGGTGCAGTCCAATTCAAATCGCCTGCTGTGTTTAGTTTATCGGTAAGATTGATTTGTTGTCCGTCGTTGCTGTAAGCCATTACCAGCGTTGCAGGAAAACTGCCGGGGAATTTTATTTGGTCCAGTGCAAGTGCCTGCAGGTTTGTGTTGCTGTACACCGGATTTTTCACATCTTCCATTTTCACTTTATCCTGTCCGGCAAAACGCAGCAATGGTTCTTGTTGAAAGAATATCTTCTCATGAAGTGTTTGTCCTTCTGTAAGTGTATAGGTTTTATAATTGATTGTTTTCGCTGCATTATCTTCATGGATCCACGGACCTCCAAATGGCCAGCCGGTGCCATTCGCCATATCTATTCCAAGGTTTAACTTTTTCCCTTCGCCCAGTGTATGATCCAGCATCTGCATCCATTCGGGACTCAGGAAATTCAACCATTGCTTCTCCGTTCCTTTCACTCCATAGATGGGCACTATTTCAAGTCCACCCAAGCCTGCTTTTGCGTATTGCTGCATTACAGTTGTAAGGTCGCTCTTGTTTACCGCACTACCTTCCCACCACCATCTCGTCCATGGTTTATTGGTTTGCGTAATAGCCGGCCACTTTACCTGCGCATCTGCAACGCCTGTTGCACAAAGCATTCCCGCTACACAAAGGGACTTGAATATATTGTTCATCGTTTTGGCTGTCTGGTTGTTGTTATGGTTTTTATGGGTCTGAATTCCCAAAACTACTTTGTCTCCGCAATTTCTACAGCGTACACATTTTGTTTGCCTTCAAAATTTGCACGGAAAATAATCCATTTATTGTCCGGTGAAAAATGCACGTTGGGTTCCAGTTTGTAATTGTGGTTTTTCATGTTAACCAAACGGGTGGATTTGAAATGATCGCCCTCAGGTGTAAACAAATAAATCCACATCCCATCTTTTGCTTTGGCCACCTGGCTTTCATTGCCTCCATCTCCCGCAAACAATTGCTGGTCATGTGAAATGGTAAAGTGAATGCTCCATTCATCACGGGTAAGTCTATACTTTTGCTCTTCGCCTGTTTTTACATTTGTACCACCTACAAAAAAGTTTTCACTACGAGGCATTTGCAGATCGTACCAAATGATTTTCCCGTCTGGTTGAAACCATTCATGGCCGGCAATTTCCATGTTCATGGTACGTTTGTGCATTAGCTTTACTTCTTTTGTGTTTACATCTATCGTCCATATCCTGTCCACTTTGTGCCATGGGCCTTCATGGCAAAACATCAGCAATGACGGGTCCTTCGAAGAGAATTGCACGTGGTTCAACCAAGCCGTATCTGAAAAAACCTTTTTCAATTCTCCCTTCTTAATGTCGATCACAAACAAAGTTCTTTTCAATTTGGATTCATAGATGCGGTTGAAGTAATCGTGCTTCTCCGGATATTTTTTACTAATCTCTTTTTCTTCGTCGGTCGCCCATGCGCCACCCAGCAATGTTTCATCTGCGTTCAGGGTAGTGATGCTTGCTTTGAAATCGGCCGGAAAAACAAAGAGCAATTTCGTTTGTTTTGTAATGGTGTTGGTCGCATATACACTATCTCCGGTTTGATAATAAATGTTGCCGGTCTTTGCACCCGCTATTTCTCCATTGATCTTGCCGCCCTGGCTGGTAATCTTTTCTGTTTGCAATGTTTTTAGATCAACCGTATATGCCTGGCGACCATTGCGGCCACTATTGTAGTACACCATTCTATTTCCAATAAAGGGATTGTTGTGAAAATAGAAACTGCTGTTGGAACCTTCCGTCCGCGTGAGTTTAACTACTTTATGATGCGTGTCCTTATCGATCCATTCATCAGGCATTTGCTGGCCGCCTGTTTCCATAAGCTGTTGTGCCGTTGCACTCGCGGCGGTCAACAATGAAACAGTTATTGCCGTTGCAGTAAGTAATTTTATTTGATTCATGGTTGTTGTTATTTTGTTTTGAGGGACCAATCAGGTTTAATGGTGTCAAGCGCCTGCTGTATGTTGATGTATTTTGCCAGATCCTTTAATGCAATGACTTTGTAATGATGTTTGTGGAGATATTTCATGTATACTTCAAACAATTCCGGCGGTGTGGTTACCCAATCATGCGCATAGTCAGGAACACCGTGAATGGTGAGCACTACGACCTTTCCATCCTTTGCAAGTTTAATGGCGTCGATCACTTTTTGTTGATCAGTGCCGCTGGTGCTAAAGCTTGGAATGAGGTAAGGATGATCTTTGAGGGGATCATACACGCGACTTCCGCCCGCGCGTGCAAACAGATAACCGCGATCTCCTAATATCTTCAAAGTCGCGGCACGCGTGTCATAGCCCGGATACGCAAAACTCTGCAGCTTTGGAATGTGCAGTGAATCGCATTTACTTTCGACATAGCTTAGTTGCTCATTCGCTTCAGCATCCTGCATTTTATTTACGTGCTTGTGTGTGCGGGTGTGGTTGCCTATTTCAAAACCCATGTCCGACAATGCCTGTATTTGTTGCCAATTCATGTATTTGGTTGTGTCTGAAAAGTCCGGAGGAAATTCACAAACAAAGAAACTGGCGCCAAAACCATATTTCTTTAAGATCGGTGCAACGTAATTGTAGTGGCTCTTTGCCGCATCATCGAATGTAAGCACAACAAGCTTATCAGGGATTTTTTTATTAATGATCTGTGCCATGCCGGAAGCATGAGTAAAGAGCATGGTGAAAGAAATAAGTAATATTCTTTTGGCAAACATAAGGCTATTAAGGGTCAATCGTTTTTTAAGGTGTGGTATGATGATGCGCTAAGGTGGTAATAGTTTTGCCGGATGCCTATTTGCTCATTTTAGTGCAAACATTCAATAGCAAAAGAAAACTTTGCGCTTCAGTTGTAGGCTGCACAGTTTTCAACAAAAGCAAAACAGGAACAAAGGATATTTCATTTTTCATGCGACGTCAATTTTAATCAATTCTGCATAAGCCTTAAAGTTATGATACGAGAGGTCATAACTGTCCCGATCTATCCTGATGAATAAGAACTTGGGTAGATTTTAAATTTAACCGGAAGATTTGACAGAGGCTTAGAGGTTGTTTCGGTGTAGCAGAACCAGTCAACTCTGAGTCTACAATTTAATTATGGTATCTAAATCTTCGTCTTTTAATGAACTATAAACCTTTAACGCATCGTTCAATAAACTCTCATAGTTGTTTTCTATAAATTCTAAATCAACGTGTTCCACTATTTGGATCTTTTTAAAGTGTCTCCGCTTATTTTCATCAAATGATTTGGTAATGTAGAATGTAAAAGTATAAAGACCGGGAGTATCATTAAACAAGAACCCGATATTACCATGATAACGACCATCTTTACAAGTAAAGTCCAAGCCAAGGATATCCGCTAAGTACTTCGTTGTAAGTTTGTATTTATTGCCCGACAACCCCAGTTCAAACGGCTGCCGAAGCAACGCTATACGTTCATACAATTGGTCAAAATCTTTGCTGGTAATGTTTGAATATATTATGTAAGACATATGGTTTGAAAAAGCATTTCAAAGTCTATCCATTAGTTACTTCCCTCCTCTCAATAACCATTTAATTCCTTAGCTGCAGCTTCATCTATAAATATCGTAAAGCTGAGATGATTGCGCAATAAACTCGCGGGCACATCCGGTGTGATTTCACCTTCAATTACTTCCCTGATAATGGCGGCCTTTTTTTCGCCGCTTGCCATAAGGATTACGTGCCGTGCATTCATGATAGATGCAATGCCGAGCGTAAGTCCTTCGCTTAGTTCCGTTTCAGCTGAAAAATATTTCTGCCCCACTTCCTTTGTCATTGCATGAAGCTCTGATATACGTGAAAATAGTGAAGGATCAGAACCGGGTTCATTCATTCCTATGTGCCCGTTCAAACCGATACCTAGTAGCACGACATCAATACCATCGTGCTGGCTAATGAAATGTTCGATAAGTGTACATTCTTTTTTCTTGTCTTCAGCTTTTCCGTCAAAAAAACAAATTCTATCTTCTCCAATCTGTAATGGCCCAAACAACTGCCTGTCTAAATAATTTCGGCAACTGCCTTCATCTTCTCCATTCATGCCGACCCATTCGTCGAGGCCCACAAAGTGCCAGCGCGAGATATCGACAAGTCCTGTCTGCTGCCTCTGCACTAGTTCATTAAAAACTCCTGACGGAGTATCACCCGAGGCTGGACAAAACAAGGCTCGTGGCGAACTTTGCAGGTGTTTTACGATTTCATCAGCAACAGCTTTTGAAAGCGATTCATACGTAGGTTTTACAACAATGTTCATATGAGTTATGAGTTTTAAGTAATGAGTTGTGAGTAGTAAGTTTTTTTACTTTTTACTTTTTACTTTTTACTTTTTACTTTTTACTTTTTACTTTTTACTTTTTACTTTTTACTTTTTACTTTTTACTTTTTACCATAATAATCCAACACTCCCAGCACATACGCTCCCGCCCCATACCCTACCATTGGAATGGCACCGTTAAAATAACATGTTCCTAGCATATAAATTTCAGGAATGGTGTTATAATTTGCCTTGGATAGTTTGGTCACTTTGTCGATCAACTCTTTGGCAAGCACTCTGCTGCCTAAATGATTTTGCGCCACGGCAACACGCAAGTCGGCAAATGGCCATTCCTGGTTTTCGTAAGTATCATCGCTGTATACGCGAATGTAGCCCACATCACCTTTTATTTTCATTAATGGATCGTAGTCCTGCATGTGTGTGGTAAAAAGTTTTTTATCTGTTATAAGTCCGTTGGCAAACAATTCAAATGTTCCTGCATCATGAAAGTAGTGTGCTGTTGGTGACTGATCGTCGGCATTGCCTTTTACTACGCGGTTTTCATACACCATGTATTTCATGATGCCACGATACATGCTATCTGCTGCTGCGGCATACTTCCCGGATTCGTAACCATATTTTCTTTGCAGTAATGCAAAACGCTTCAGGCCTTCCGCGCACACACCAGATGTAAAGGTATATCGCCTACCGGGCAAATGATGTTCCCAGGGGCCGGAGTCACGGCGTATCAATCCATCATTGTCAATGTTGTGAATGATCGCATCTGCAACTTTAACCGCCAGCACGTTTTCCCATTGTTTATAAAAAGCTGTGTCGTTGCTGCTCTTCATGTATTCATCCAATGCAAACAAAAACAATCCGAAATCGTCGATTTCAATATTGGGTCCATCATCATTATAATCGCATTCTTCTTTGCCATTGCCAAAATAACGCGTTGCAGATATTTGATAATCTACACCAATACCGTAGTCTTTTCCATCCCTGAAAATATAATGTTTGAACCTGCCAACCGGTTGTGCTTTCAGCATAAACTCCAATCCTTTCTTTGCTTCTTCGTTCATTCCCAGCTTTGCCATTGCAGCCAGGGCAAACGATCCGTCACGCACCCACGCGATGCACCACTGCCCGGGCCGTAATGAAGCTATTACCTGCCCATGTGAGTAAGGAAGCACTTCCTGATCTGCGACCTGTGACATTTTCAGAAACGAAATTGATTGTTGCAGCGTTGCTTTTTCATCAGATGTGGCGCTGGCTGGAATCTTGCATTTGGCAAATACGGACTGCATGAATTGTTGTTCTTCGGCAAGCATTGATTTGTCGTTCTTCTGTAATCGTTGTTTGGCTTTTTCGCACACTGTTTCATCGTGATTTAACGAGTCGGTAAAACCAAAAAGAAAATATTTTTCTGCCACTCCATTCCTGGTTAATGTCCAGTTTGCAGTTTGCATTTTCCCCTTGCCTTCGTCATATTTAAAGGATATACTTTTTATTGCGGCAGGGGCACCTTTTACCATTGCATACAACACTTTTTCGTGCGTAGTAAAAGGTGCGAAATAGTAAACAGAAAATTGTTTGTATTGTACTTCTATAACGTGTGTATTGTTTAAATACCTCACTGAAATTGGCCGCTGGCGCTGATTCATTTCAATGTTATATGCAACGGGTTCCACCGATTGAGCGGAGTCATAGTAGCTGAAAATATGCGGATAAAGTGCCTCCAGCCTGTTTGTTTCTTCATTGTAAACAGCAGCAATCAAACCATTGGAAGTTGTCAGCTGAAAATAAGATTGCTTGCTAACCGCACGTTCTTTTTGCTCTTTTTCATAGGTCGCCTTTGCCATTATTGCGAGCCGGCCCTTGTAGATCCCACCGATGGCCGGCGCATTGTACATTCTGACGGCAAGCGTATTTGTTTCTTTAATGACGCCCACGGGAACAACATATCTTCTTTCCTGATCCCATGCGGTTTCCACTTTCGGTGGCAGCTTGCCATGGGTGCCTACCAGTTTGCCATTTACATATGTTTCGTCTGCAGCGTCAATCGTGCCGGCATACAGTATCATTTCTTTTCCTACACATTCCTTTGGCACCTTAAACTTTACCCTGTACCAGGCCATTCCTTCCCATCCTTTGCTGGAGGAAGGAACAACGACTTGCTTCCAGTTGCTGTCATCAAAACTTTCATTTTTATAGGCCATGCTATCTCCTTTTGTGAAACGCCATTTTGTATCGAAATGAATCACCTGCGTGAAAGCATTGCTCACAAAAAGAGAAAGGATCAGTGTCACGAAAGTTGTCTTCATAATTGTTTTCGATTACCGACATTAATGTGGATTCAATTCATCCTTGAGCCAGATTGTAGGATTGTTTTTAATATACAACCGAATTCTGTTTAATTCATTTTCGTCTCTGATTATTCTGTCGTGATAACGGCTTTGCCATTCAAATTCAATATTGTTGCTGTTTGCAAATCGTTTTACTGATGCTTTAAATCCTCTTAAAACCGATCCTAAATTCTGTGATTGGCGCCCGAATGTATTTGCCATCCAATCGTGTTGATAAGGTTTGTTAAAGAACAATATCCCATGAATATGATCGGGCATGATAACAAATTCATCTAATGCAACAAAAGGAAAATGATCGGGTATGGCAACCCAACAATCATATGCTATTTTGCCAATCGCGGTTTCCCGTAGAGACGGATGAAAATCCGTCTCCAAATCTGCGGCTATAGGCGGGTTTACAAGAGACGGATTATTATCCCCGTTTACGATAGATGGATTATTATCCCCGTTTACAAGAGACGGATTATTATCCGTCTCTACGGCGGCGGAAATAATTTCACCAAAATACGGTATCTTTTTTTGCGTGCAAATGGTTACAAAATATGCTCCATTTGCGCCGTAATCATAACCTTGCAATCGTGCTGATGGAATACGGTATTTGTTCAGATATTTTTCATTTGACATAAGATTCGTTTTCTACAAGGAACAGAAATTGTTTTAGATTCCACATAGACGAATAATTATTTCAAATGGATGGACGGGTGGTTGAAAATGAACGAATAAATTTTGATTAGATATAACGGATTGTCTGGGGTTCGCAGGAGACGGATTATCCGGGGTTCGCAGGAGACGGATTATCTGGGGTTCAACGGAGACGGATTATCATCCGTCTCTACGGGGATGCCCAAACGATTTTTGCGGATTTCAGCTCATTTGAATTGGTGCCGATGTGTATGATAAATTCACCGGGCTCCCATATGTATTCGAGCTTTTCGTTGTAGAATTTTAAATCTTCTGTCGTTATTTCAAAGGTCACTTCTTTGCTTTCGCCTGGCTGCAAGAATATTTTTTTAAATCCTTTCAAATCCTTTACAGAGCGGGTTACACTGGCCACAGTGTCTGTGATGTAAAGTTGTACGGTTTCTTCTCCCGCATACTTTCCAGTGTTGGTAATGATTACAGAGGCTTTCATTTTTTGATTACCTTTTAACTGAGAAGGACCTACAGTAATGTTACTATAATTAAACGTGGTGTAACTTAAGCCATAACCAAACGTGTACAATGGCGCATTGGGAATGTCAAAATATCGTGACTTATATTTCTCGAGAGAGGTGTCGTTAAATGGCCGGCCAGTGTGTTTGTGATTGTAATACACCGGGATTTGTCCCATCGTTAACGGGAAACACTGTGTCAGTTTGCCGGAAGGATTGTATTTTCCAAACAATACATCAGCAATGGCATTGCCTGCTTCGAGCCCGCCAAACCATGTCTCCAAAATGGCCGATACGTGATCGTTCTCCCACGACAATGTTAAAGGGCGTCCGTTCATCAGCACCAACACCACAGGTTTCCCGGTTTTCACCAATGCTTTTAGTAAGTCTTTTTGATTTTCGGGAATATCGATATCACCGCGGCTGGCAGCTTCACCGGTCATGCCTTTTGCTTCACCCAAAACCGCCACTATAATATCAGCTTTATCGACAATATTCAAAGCTTCGTCAAGCATAGTTTGTATAGAACGACTGTCTTTTTCCAACCCCTCTCCCGATTCATTTAAAACTTTAATAGTGTGATCATCTTCAACAAGATTGCACCCCTTTGCATACAGTACACGTACATTGTTGCCCTGCTGGTTCCTAATTCCTTCCAGCACACTTACAGCATTTTTCCAGTCACCATAGTCATGCCAACTACCTATCAGGTTCTTTTTATCATCAGCCAGCGGGCCTATCAATGCAATGGTTTTGTTTTCTTGCAGTGGCAAAATATTGTTTGCATTTTTCAACAACACACACGCTCGTGCGGCTGCTTCGCGTGCGACCTGCCTGTGATTGGTTGCTAAATTTACTGTTGCTGCCCGTTCGTCGTTGCAAAATCTATAAGGATCATCCAGTAAACCCAGCATTGCCTTGGCTTCCAGGATGCGGCGACAGGCGTTTTCAATTTGCTGCATGGTCACTTTGCCGGGCTGCAATGATTCTTTCAAGTAGGACAAATATCCCTCTCCCACCATATCCATATCAACTCCTGCATTCATTGCCCTCACAACATTATCTTTTAAATCTCCTAACCCATGCGGTGTCATTTCATTGATAGCGGCATAATCGGTAACTACAAATCCCTTAAATCCCCACTGCTTTCTCAACACTGTATCCATGAGCCATTTATTGCCGGATGCCGGTATGCCATCAACTTCATTAAAAGATGTCATCACTGTAGCTGCTCCCGCATCAACCGCAGCTTTGTATGGAGGGAAGTAATATTGATACATTCTCAACCGACTCATATCGACAGTGTTGTAATCGCGGCCAGCTTCTGCGGCACCATATAATGCAAAGTGTTTAACGCAGGCCAGTATGGAGGTGTCGCTGCGCAAATTACTTCCCTGGTAGCCTTTTACCATTGCCTCTGCAATGCGTGAGCCCAGATAGGGATCCTCACCACTGCCTTCCACAACCCTTCCCCAGCGCGGATCACGGGTGATGTCAACCATTGGGGAAAATGTCCAGTTCAATCCATCGGCGCTGGCTTCATTGGCAGCGATTTGCGCGCAACGTTCTATTAATGGCATGTCCCATGTACAGGACATGGCCAGCGGTACGGGAAATATTGTCTGATGCCCGTGAATAATGTCGTTGCCAAATAATAATGGAATATGCAGGCGTGTCTCCTTCACGGCTATATCCTGTAGCTTTCGTACCACGGCTGGCGTGTATGCATTTAACAGTGAGCCAACCTTGCCGTCTTTTATTTTTTGTTCAACATCTTTACTGATGGTGGGGCCTGTTACATCCATGCCAAAATCCAGTTGATTCAGCTGACCTATTTTTTCTTCAATGGTCATTTTGCTCATCAATGCATCGATGGTCTTCCGGTCTTTGTCTGTAAGAGTTTGAGCAGATAGATGTTGCAGAAAAAAGATGCAGCTACAAACTATGGTAATGATTTTGTTCATCGGAATTTATTTGCGGGAATGGATTGTTAGTTTATGGGGGACGGATTGTTATTTTACAGGAGACGGATTGTTATTTTACTAGAGACGGATTGTTATTTTACTAGAGACGGATTGTTATCCGTCTCTACTTCATATAAAAAGCAAATGTAGAACTAAACAAAATTGATAAAAATACGGGAACGCAGATTGTCATGTTTTTTAGGGCACCAGCATTGGAAACTCCGGTTAAACATCGTTGCGTCGCATTACGTTCGTCTGTAGGAATGCCATGGAGCGGTGGGTTTTGTGTGCAATAACGAGATATTGGTTCAAACATCATTCTGTGCAACAGGGCGAATGCGATTCGCTCCTATGGAGATCAATTTTCAAATTCTCAAATCACAAGATTTTGAAATTAACTCACCTCGCACAGCTCCTCCCACCTCGTTGTATATCGCGGACTGCGCAGCTCCTGGCGCATTTTCCAGTCGCGGGTGGTGCCGGAGGATGCGAACTTCAACACATCGTTACGCATGCTGAAATTGATGTTGTCGATCATGCTCATTAAATGCCTGTTTTCATTTGTATGTTCGTTAAAAAGGTTGCCCTGGATGGAACTATCCGGCACGAGGCCACTAAGCATAACGCCTGCTTTTTTATAAGTCTTTCCTTCCTCAAATAGTGCATCAACCAGCTTCATAGCCGGTTTGATAAGTTCGTTGGTAGAACTCGTAGCATTGGGCAATATTGTGTACGAACTAACGACGGGACCATGATGAAAGGCTACTTTGTGATCCTGCTCCTTCGGCACAATAAATACGCTTACAATATTTGCGGCACTATATTGCCTGCGCAGTTTCTCAGCTGACCTCGATATATAAGTGGCGACAGCTTCTCTGATATCGGCAACAGCGGTCACTGGCTGACCAAACATTCGTGTAGTTGCAATCATTTTTTTATTTACCAATTCATCATCCAAGAAAATCGCAGCTTCGCCGCGAAGCTCCTTTAACAATCGAACACCCACCACACCTCCCAAATGCTTGAAGGCCCAGTTTTGAGGCATGTTGCAAAGCTGCCAGGCGTCTGCAATTCCCCAGCCCACCAGCTTTTCTGCGTACGCCCGGCCAATGCCCCATAACTCTCCCACTCTTGTATTTTGCAATGCGGTGCGAATTTTATCATCTGTATCAAGTACCGTTACGCACTGGGTTGCCTTCTTGTTTTTCTTGGCAATGTGATTGGCCACTTTCGCCAATACTTTGGTTGGTGCCACTCCCACAGACACTGAAATGCCTGTCCACTGCTCTACCGTTTTGCGAATGTTCATTGCAGCTGGTGCAAGGTCGCGTTCTGCAATATCATGCAGATCCAAAAAAGCTTCATCCACTGAGTAAACTTCCACGTTCGACGGATCAACCAATGTCCGCAGCGTTTCCATTACACGCCAGCTCAAGTCTCCATACAAGTTATAATTGGAAGAAAATGCTGCGACGCCATTTTTCTCAATAAGCGGTTTCGCTTTAAAATAGGGACCTGCCATATCAATTCCCAATTTCTTTGCTTCATCACTTCGCGATATGATACAGCCATCATTGTTGCTCAACACCACAACGGGGCGCTCCGCCAACTCAGGACGAAAAACCCGCTCGCAGGAGCAATAAAAACTGTTACAGTCGACAATGGCTTTGAATGGCATGGGAGGCAATATTGAATAACTGAATAACTGAATAACTGAACTTTTAGTGCATCATAATTTACTTTATTCAGTTACCAAGCTATTCGCTATTCTCTTCTTTTGTTATTAATAAGTTTATTCAAGTTATTCAGTTATTCAGTTATTCAGTTATTCAGTTATTCAGTTATTCAGTCACACTCTGTGTATCACATACGTCACCACTCCCCACACCGCAAACTCTGCTAATGGTTCTACTTCTATTGGTGCTAATCCTGGTGTTTCAGGAATGAGCCGGATTTTGTTAAATGCTTTGTCAAGACGGCGAATAAGCATCTCTCCGTTTAGAATAGCGATCACCACTTTTCCGCTTACGGCTTTTAACGAACGGTCTACAATGACCACATCGCCATCGTGAATGCCCGCTCCAATCATCGCATCGCCGGACACCCGCATGAAGAACGTAGCAGGCTTGTTTTTTACCAACTGCTCATTAAGGTCAATACCCCGTTCCATATAGTCATCTGCAGCAGCGCCAAACCCGGTTGCATTAGCGGTTTTAACATCCCACTGATTAAACTCCTTTGATCCCTTGTAGGAAGCGTTATAGAAAGTATTTGGATCCATATACTAATATTTTTAGTAAATGTATGCTAAAAAACTGAGTAAATTAAGAATTAGGAATTAAGAAATTCTTTTGGTGTAGCATTCCCCAACATCTCAGGCTCTTTCCATGTTGAACATTTAGAGAGCTCACACGAACCAGGCGATGATACACAGAAGAATTTCCTAATTCTTAATTCTTAATTGAAAATTTACAGCAAGTTTTTTAGGATCAATCCCACAACGGCACTTATTAAAATGATATGTGGCTCTTTTACTTTCTTTACATATATCAACGACAGAGCAGCTGCAATTGCAATGACTGCCGTGAAAATATCTGTTACGCTTCTTGTAGCTATCACAATTACCGCGCCAGCCAAAGCGCCTACAACTGCGGCCGTTATGCCATCAACAAATGCTTTGATTGACTGATTTTTTGATATTTTTTTGAAGTACGGCGCAGGCACAATAGTGAACAGGTAACACGGTAAAAAAGTTGCCAATGCCGCAACGGAAGCGCCAGGAATGCCGGCAAGGAGGTAGCCAATAAATCCAACAGTTATTACCACAGGGCCGGGCGTGATCATAGCGACGGCAACAGCATCTATAAATTGTTGTTCTGTAAGCCAGTGATTTTCGGTAACCACACCCGCATGTAAAAATGGTACGATTGCCAATCCGCTGCCAAAAACAAACGCCCCCGCTTTTGCAAAGAACACTGCTATTTTTACGAGTAATGAATTTTCATGATTATCAAAACCAACCTGTAGCAACACAAGGCTGTTCACTGTTTTTACACTCGTCCATTTTGGTGGCGCTTTTACAAACATGTACAAAATGCCTGCCGCGACAAACAGCAACACCTGTTCCCGTTGAGTCACAAAAGTGATGACAGCGGCTGCCAGAAAAAATAACCAGAGCAACCAGTTTTGCCTGAATGATTGCGCATTGAATTTGCCGATTGATTTGGTGGTGAGTTTATAAGAACTGATTGCAATAATGCCAATTACCGCAGCACCTACGCCATAAAAAACGGCTTGCATCCAGCTAAGGCCGCCATACAATTTATAGGCAATACCCAACAAAACGACCATGATGAAAGAAGGAAGCACAAAAGCTAAACCAGCCAGAGTTGCGCCGACAATTCGGTAATGCACGAAGCCCAGGTAGATGCTCAATTGCGCTGCCAATGGTCCCGGGGCTAATTGTGCCAGGGCAAGACCTTGTTTGTATTCATCTTCAGACATCCACTTCTTATCTTCTACCAAATCCCTGTGCATATATCCAACCAATGCGACAGGTCCGCCGAACCCAACTGTTCCCAGCTTTAGAAAGTATAGTACAAGTTGCTGTAAAGTGTATATAGGTTTGTTATCCATAGCTTTTAAAATGAAATACCAAATTGAAGTCCTACCGAGGCTGTTGTGGGTTTATCGTTTCCAAAGCGCACGGGCAAGGGGACCGCAATAAAATAGTTACAAGTTTTACCTTTTGCAAATACCTTATTAAAAACCGGAGTGATGCCGTACCTGCCTGACGTTTCAAATGCCATTCTTCCTACAAATGTGTATCCCTTGCCCAATGCGACCAACACGCCGGGATGAAATAGCAGGTAACTCATTTTACTGCTGCCATTTTCCGACTTTATGAATGG
Source organism: Pinibacter aurantiacus (assembly GCF_019130065.1). Lineage (GTDB taxonomy): Bacteria > Bacteroidota > Bacteroidia > Chitinophagales > Chitinophagaceae > Pinibacter > Pinibacter aurantiacus. Next base: position 703,816 of record NZ_JAHSPG010000001.1, read on the forward strand.
AGCCAATTCAAAAGAAAAACCAACATTCGAAGTTTTCCAATAGTTAATGCCAAAAGGAAATCCAACGACATAGTAGTCTTTAAAATTGTAGGACGGTCCATCACTGCTAAGTGTTACTATTGGATGAACGATGCTGGCATAAACGCCAATCTTCTGGGTACTGTTTTGCGAAAAAGAAATGTTTACATGAGCAAGAAGGACAAATAAAACAAGTAAGTATTTTCTGAACATAATTTCGTTAAAAAGCAAAACTATGCTGAACACTTAAGTCAAAATTGAATGCTATTTACCTTTTGTATCTGGTTTACTTTTTGTAGCATTTTTTCGAAATAATGAAGGATTTTTTCCTGTATGCTGCCTGAATATTCTTGTGAAATGGCTCTGGTCCGAAAAGCCCGTGAGATAAGCTATTTCCGTAAGTGAGTAAGAAGAATTTTCTATCAACGAAATGGCTTTTTCGATTCTTATTTTTCTGATGTATTCGCCAAAATTCAGGTCCTCGAAATACTTCGAAAACTCCCGTGATAAGTAAGAAGGATTAAGCGCCAGTTCCGTAGAAATCTTTTTGAGATCAAATGAAAACTGTGTGTCGATTTGATCCTGTATGATGGCTTTTAATTCTGCCACCCAATCAGGAATTTTCTTTCTGTCCGATTTTTCCTCTTTTAAAAATTTGCTATAAACTTCATGCAACAAACTTTCAAACGGACCATTTTGTAGATGTCTTTGCTGATACAAATGTGTGGCCCAACTATACAGTGCATCATAAATCAACGTTGATGTTTTCAACAACTCATAATCATCTGTGATGTTGTGGGCGAGGCCCGCAGAAATAGCCCAGAGCCCTGCGGCTTCTTTTGCTATGTCGTGCCTGTCTGTATCTGCGCCGCGAACAATGGTTGCGATGATGGCAATCGCAGGATCGGTGATGTTGTATTTCTTTACGATGTAATCAAAAGTACACTGATCATGATAATGTGTAAACTCAACGCCCGGAATGTCGAATGCAATTGCACTCAGCTCGTTAGCTTTGTCAATAACCTGATCGAAAGGAACGTACATAAATTCGGCGTCTTTGTCCACGAACTTTCTAATGAGCCATGGACAAGCAAGGCGGTCTATTTTGGGGCGTTCACGTGTGATCCAGAGCATGATGGAAATTAATAATTAATAATTAATAATTAACAGAATGGCTTCGAAATAAACTGCGACGTTATTGTTTGTTATACCAAAAACAAAAAACCCGACTGGTTTTAAAAACCCAGTCAGGTCTTACACTTCAATGGTGTCGCGATTTATTTGGAAGGATGCGCTATTAATTTTTAATTATTAATTATTAATTGCTATTCCTCTCTCATTTTTCAAACACAAAAATCGGATACTCTCCTTTCAAGCCACATTTTTCTGGTTCGCGTTCTTCTTTGTTGTATAGCCAGTTGAGGATTTGTTTGCCGAATAATGGTGCGTGAATATAATATTTCATAAATGGCACGCTGATGCTGCGCCATACTTTAAGTTGGAAAGCGAATGGCAAATTCTTTTTGAAATATTCGTAAGGATGTGCGTGGAAGTATAACATCTTTTCCGGAGCACCTTTCCCCGCTACTTTGTTGAAAGCCTCTTTGAGCCTGTTTTTGGTAAATACAGCCGCACGGAATGGGAACAAGCCAACGTTCATCCATGGAGAATGTTTGAACCACTCGTACACAATTACACCTTTACCTTTTGCAGCAAGCACACGGTACAACTCTTTCATGGCAGTAACCTGCTCGTCTTTAGGAATGTGGTAAATAGTGTTCAAAGAAATAAACCCATCAATTTTGCCATCTTTAAAAGGCATGTTAGTCATGTCACACAATACGCAAATACCTTTGTCACCGAGTTTTCTTTTTGCTTCAGAAAGTGCGGTGAAAGAGAAGTCTACACAAATGCGGTATTTGTAATTGTCTGAATACTGTAAATAATCTGGAAATTGCAATGCTCCTGAAGCCGCATCCAGCATGTAAGTTCCGCTTGGATTTAAAAAACGGCGCACGCGGTCGTGGCATTTTTTTATGTACTCTTTGGAAACGTCACGGAGGTCCTCGAAAATTACAGCGTCTTCATAATCGCCTTTTTCATTGGCGGTCCATCCTTTTTCGTCGTAGAAATTTTTAACCAGCTGTTTATCAGCGCTAATGGTTTCTTTCAGCAGTTTGTCCTGCGAATCCACCACTGCCAGGTCTTTCAGCAATAAAATAATTTCGTTGATGATTGGGTAGATATAAGCTCCGTCTGTAGTAATCAAGCCTTTGGTGAGTGGAGTGGAAAACACTTTGCCATCTGCCTGCCATACGGCCCCTGCGGCTACTTTGCTGTTAAGCGATTCAATTTCATGGGGTTCTAATGCACGAACATCTTTTCCGGTTATAGGGCACTTCAAAATCTCGATCCATTCCATATTGAGGTAAGTTTTACGGTAGCGCTAATATAGGCAAGGATCGTTATTTGTGCAAGAAACGCGAATTATGAATAGTTGAATTATTGAATAATTGAAGACTTGATTGTCTCAATAACCGAATAACTGAGTAACTGAATAACTAAAAGTTGACTGCCCAAACACCTCAGTTACTCAGTTATTCAGTTATTTTCAAGCTTCGCTATTCTCCCCTTTCCACCCGCTAAATAGACGGCTTTTCCTTTCTTCGCTTTGCGGCAAACATGATAGCCTTCTTTGGAAATATTGCGCCAGTTAAGGCCTCCATCGTTTGAAATATCGACACCGGAAGTGCCGGATGTGATGAGTTTATTCTTATCAATAAATTCAACGCATGATCTGTAACCGTTTGGCGGTGTCGCAGGAGCGATCCATGTTTTGCCACCATCTTTGGTTATGAAACAGTTCTTTTCTTTCAATGTATCTTTTGAAAAATCCCCACCCACCACTACAAAATATTCGCTGTCTTTTAATTTATTGTTATCTCTTATGGCAATGGAATTGGCACCGGTAGTTTGTGCGCCCTGGATGATGGGTAAATTGATTGGTGCACCCTGAATGAATAATCTTGAACGTGTTCCACCGGAGACAAGGCATGCCATGTCTCTACTGAGAATGCGAACATTGGTACCGCTTGCTGCGAAACATGCTTCTCCGGAATCTGCGGCGGGTGCATTTTCTACGGGAACTTCTGTCCAGGTGTTGCCACCATCGAATGAGCGTGCAATGAAAAATTTTCCTTTGATGGGATCGCCAACTACAATTCCGTTATCGTCGTTCCAGAACTCCATGGCATCGAGAAACATGCCCGGTGTGTGATTTTCATAAACCGTTTTCCATGTTTTACCACCATCGGTGGTTTTCAAAATTAACGCAGGAGTATCCACTGCAATAATAATGGCCGTTGATTTATCAAATGCTTCTATGTCGCGGAAATCTCTTTTTTCAAATCCGGGAACGGGAAGCCAGGTCCATGTTTTGCCGGCATCCACACTTCTTCCAACAGTTCCATTGCTACCACTTACCCAAACTGTGTTGTCATCTACTACGCTTAAACCGCGGAAACTGGCTTTGGCACTGGTGTTCAGTGGAACTATTTTTTGAGAAAAAGAACGGGTACCCAAAAGTGTGAGAGTGATTACTATAACGAAGCGCATGGTGGTGCCAATTTGAAAATTTGAAAATATGGAAATTTGAAAATTGTCGTGACTCTGCAATTTTTACAAACAAACGCAATTTTCAGGATAGGATAAAGTAATTATCAAGGCAATGCCTCTGATTTTGCAACAAGGCTTCGACAAGCTCAGCCTGACAGCGTAAACGAAGTGTCAGGCTGAGCTTGTCGAAGCCTCTTTGAACATAAATAAGTCTGTCAGTTATCAAACGAAAAACACACAGAAAGAATTTTCAAATTTTCAAATCCTCAAATTTTCAAATTATCCGGCGGCGCTCTCTAATGACTTTACTATACGATCAAAAGTCTCCTGCTCGGATAGATCCGCCGGATGGAACTTCTCTCCTATTACTTTTTCGTATAACTCAATATAGCGTTTGCTGATGGTATTGATCCACTCTTCGTTCATTTCGGGAACAGTTTGTCCTTCTTTGCCCATGAAGTTATTTGCAATGAGCCACTCACGTACGAACTCCTTGCTCAGTTGTTTTTGACGTTCACCCGCTGCTTGTCTTTCTTCGAAGCCATCAGCATAAAAATATCTTGAAGAATCTGGTGTATGAATTTCATCCATCAGGTAAATGGTGTCACCTATTTTTCCAAATTCATATTTTGTATCAACGAGGATCAATCCTTGTTTTGCGGCGATTTGTTTACCTCTTTCAAACAACGCTAACGTATATTTTTCCAGCACAGCCCAATCTTCTGCAGAAGCCAAACCTTGCGCAATGATCTGCTCTTTGGAAATGTCTTCATCATGTCCTTCATCGGCCTTTGTACTTGGTGTAATAATTGGCGTTGGGAAGAAATCGTTTTCTTTCATTCCTTCCGGCATTGTTACGCCACAAAGCACTCTGCTACCACTACTGTAGGTGCGCCATGCATGTCCTGTTAAGTTGCCACGAACAACCATTTCAATCTTAAACGGTTGGCAACGTTTACCAATTGATGCAGATGGCGCAGGCACATCCAGCAACCAGTTTGGACAAATATCTTTCGTTGCATTCAGCATGTATGCAGCTATTTGATTTAAAACTTGTCCTTTATAAGGGATCGGTTTGGGTAAAATAACATCAAATGCAGAGATTCGATTGCTGGCTATCATTACCAGTAAATCATTGCCGATGCTATAAACATCACGCACTTTGCCTTTGTAAAAGCCAGTTTGACCGGGAAATTGTAGTGTAGACATGCTGCAAAATACCTACAAGACTGGCAATTATCCAAATTCGAGAAGAATGCCCCGCAAAAATCGCCTTTCCCCCTTAAATAAATCAAAGTTTAACCCTCGGCGTAGAACTTCAACCAGCATATATCCGCATTTTGTAAATCAAAATGCAACACACAAAAACTAACCTGCATCAGGTAATAGCATATAGGTACAAACCCTTATTACCCGCTCGTAACAATGGTTTCAGACGCTGTATGTGTAAATTTATTTTTTGGAGACATGATTTTAATACATATTTTGCCGACACAATATACCTAACCAAATTTGCCAATATGAGATTGAGCCGTTTACTACTATGTTTGCTTGTCCTCTCTTTTTCAACGATTGCCTCTTTCGCTCAGGTTACTATTACCGGAAACGTAAAAAATGCGTCATCAAGTGAAAATGTTGCTGCTGCGTCCATTGCCATTAAGGGCACAGGAACCGGTACGTTCACAGATGAAAAAGGAAATTTTAAACTGGTATCAAAAAAAAATCCACCGTTCACAATAGTGGTGAGTTCTGTGGGTTATGAGCCAAGAGAAGTAATTGTAACAAGTGCAAGCCCTGTTAATGTTGTACTTGAACCGGCAGTATCGCTCGGTTCAGAAATAGTTGTATCTGCCAGCCGTGTTCCGGAAAGAATCCTGGAATCACCGGTTTCTATTGAGCGTGTCAACGCAGCCAGCATCAGAGTTGCACCTGCCACATCGTATTACGATATCATTGGCAACCTGAAGGGCGTTGACATGACAACTTCCAGCTTAACTTTTAAAACGCCGAGTACGCGTGGTTTCAACGCCAGTGGTAACACCCGTTTGAACCAGATCGTAGATGGTATGGATAACCAGGCTCCGGGCCTCAACTTTTCTGTGGGCGGTGTTATCGGTCTTACAGAATTGGATGTTGAAAGCATGGAACTGCTGGGTGGTGCATCTTCTGCATTGTACGGTCCCGGTGGCATGAACGGAACTATCCTTATCAACAGCAAAGATCCATTCAAATATCCAGGTCTTAGTGCGCAGGTAAAAGGTGGAGTAATGAACATTAACAGCCCGGTAAGAAGCACTTCTGCTTACCAGGACTACTCTCTCAGATGGGCGCAAAAAATTTCAGATAAATTCGCTTTCAAAATAGCCGGACAATATATGCAGGCTAACGACTGGGCGCCTTATGACAGCTCCAACTACGATGCAATTGCATTCAAAGGTAAAGCCGGCAACCGCACAACCGATCCAAACTATAACGGTGTGAATGTTTATGGTGATGAAACAACTGTTGATATCAGAAGCTCACAGTCTCCTTTTATCCAGGGAGTAATAGCTACTTTGCCTGCGGCACAACAGCCATTGGTTACGCAAATTATGACACCGTTTTTAACCTCTCCTTTCAGTGTTTCGAGAACAGGTTACAACGAGGCTGATATTATTGATCCGAAAACCTATAACCTCAAAATTTCCGGAGGTCTTTATTATAAGATCACCCACGACCTGATGGCTTCTATTTCCGGTTATTGGGGAACGGGTAGCACTGTATATACAGGTAGTGACAGATATGCTTTGAAGGACCTTAAAATGGGTCAGTATAAAGTAGAACTAAAGTCTAAAAACTGGTTCCTGAGAGGTTATACCACACAGGAAAATTCAGGTAAATCTTACAACGCAACGGTAAGTACACGTCTTACAAATGAAGCGTGGAAACCAAGTTATAATCCAGGCAATCCAACAGGCAGCTGGTACCCACAATATGCAGGCGCCTTTGTGCAAGGAGCTGTAACCGTATGGCAACAAGCTTACGCGGCTGCCCTGCAGGCTGGCCAGAGCCAACAACAAGCTGCCGCTACAGCAGAAGCTGCTGTGGTAGCCAATGCCACTGTTTTGAATAATGCCGCAAGAGGATACGCGGATCAGGGCAGACCTGCTGCAGGAAGCACTGAATTTAAAAACAACTTTAACTCCGTTATTACCAAACCAATTCCACAAGGTGGTTTGTTTGTTGACCGCTCAGATCTTTACATGGTAGAAGGCCAGTACAACCTGACAGAGCCTTTGAATCTGCAAAGCAAGGGAACAGACATCCTTGTTGGTGGCAACTGGAAACAATATGTGTTGAATTCACAGGGAACCATTTTTGCTGATACAACAGGCAAAATCAAGATCAACGAGGTTGGCGTATACGCTCAGATCTCTCAGAAATTATTTGGTGATGCGTTGAAACTGACCGCATCCGGCAGATATGATAAGAACGAAAACTTTGAAGGTAAATTCACTCCGCGTTTCTCTGCTGTTGTAAAGGTGGCGAAAGATCAAAACATCCGTTTGTCTTATCAAACAGCGTACAGGTTCCCAACTACACAAAACCAGTGGATTAACCTGCAAACAGGTACAGCCTTCCTTATCGGAGGTTTACCACAGTTGAGAGAAGGTCACCACTTCGATACCAATCCTGTTTACACGCAAGACAGCTATATTAATTTTGCCGGCACCGGTGATCCTTCCAAATTGGTTGTTCAGCAGTTTAAAACATACAAACCAGAAACATCTAACTCATATGAAATTGGTTACAAAGGTTTGATTGCAAACAAACTGATGTTCGATGTTTACGGTTACTATGCACACTATAAAGATTTTCTTGGTAGAATAAACGTAGTTCAGTCATCTAATGGCGAAATTTCCGGCCTTGCAAACCCTGTTTTCTACTCTGTTGCGGTTAACAGCGCATCTAGTGTAAACACTTACGGTTACGGTCTTTCTCTGGAATATTTGCTTAGAAACAATTTCTCTATCAATGGAAACTTCTATTCCGACGATATCACTGACGTTCCTGCAAACTTCCAGGCACAGTTCAACACGCCGAAATACCGCACCAACATTGGCCTTGCGAACAGCGGCTTTGGCTGGAAAAAAAGAATGGGCTTTAACGTAGTGTACAGATGGCAGGATGCTTACTACAACGAGAGCACTTTCATCAATGGTAACGTAAATGCGTTCAGCACGCTGGATGCAATGATCAGCCTGAAATTGCCGGACATCAAATCGATGATCAAATTGGGTGGCACAAACATTACCAACCACTACTATCTGAACTCTTACGGCAACCCACGCATAGGTGGCTTGTATTACGTGAGTTTCGCATACAACGTGCTATAGTGAGCACGCTGATGACGCAGATCAGACTGATTTACGCTGATTAATTTCTAATCTTACTTTATATAGCAAAGGCTTCGACAATGTCGGAGCCTTTTGCTTTTTATACAGATACAACCCGAGGTTTATGTTTTAGAATTTACCACTAAGGCACTAAGTACACCAAGTTCCACTAAGTAGTTTCCGATGAAGCACGTTTTCTCAGTGAAGCTTAGTGCCCTTAGTGCCTTAGTGGTGAAAAAAAAGCCTGTTTCATGATGAAGGTGAATGCGATTCGCCCTCTACCCATTTTCAAATTTTCAAATCACCACATTTTCAAATTGATCACTGCCTTTCATAAAGCACCACCTTGTTCGGGTCCAGCAACGGATGATGCCCTTCCAGGCCTTTGGCAGTGAGCCGCAGAGGGAAATTGTCAAACGTCACTTCCGCAACCCAGGGTTCCAATTCAAACTCAAAGTAATTTTTATTGGTTACTTTAAAAGAAGATATCCGCTCTGGGCATAACTCAAAAACCACGTACAGACTGTCTGCACTTTTCATTGGAACAGTGGCTATGCCGTTGTTATCAGTTCTGCCAAAGTTTTGCTCCTTGCTGCTCTTGGCAAGACAGCTCAGGTAGGACAGTAAATTGCGATCGGGATTCGAAAATTTTATAGTGAGGTCTTTGCCGGGGTGTTGTTCGCTTTTTACCAGCTTAAAACTGCTTATGTGTTTTTCATTGCTGTTTAAAATAATGGAATCTCCTTTCTGATGCCATTTTCCCTTGCCGAACCTGTCAACAGCGCCGTAACTGTAATAGAATTCAAATGTGCTGTCGTCTTTTAAAGCGAAGGCACTGGCGGTTTCCATTACACCGTGCATGTAATATTCGCCAACAGCGGATGGTTGCTGGGCTTGCAGACTAGTCATTGCAAAAAACAATAAAGGGGTTATGAAGGCTTTCATTGCAGCGTCCATTTAGAGGAACGCTGAATTAATAACATTATAACAGGTGGAAATGTTTGCTTCAAAAGCCGATCAATGCCAGCAGAAATTAGATTTGAAATCCACTGCCGCTTAGTTAAGAAATATTTCGCAATCACCATTCCCATTTAACAAGGCTTCGACAAGCTCAGCCTGACGGCTTGTTCGCGCTGTCAGGTCGAGTTTGTCGAAGCCTTCTCGTTAACTGAACGACATCAAATATCAATCATTAATTACACCCCAGCAACTCGCACAACTTTTCTTCCAGCGCCGCTCCACGCAGATCGCGGCCAACAATGTTTCCTTTGGGATCAATTAGAAAGTTTTGAGGAATGCTTTGCACTTTGTACATGGTAGCCACCTCATTTTGCCAGTACTTAAGATCGCTCAGTTGCGTCCATGACAGACCGTCGTCTTTAATGGCTTTCAACCACGCATCTTTGTTTTTGTCAAGTGAGATGCCCAGTACTGTGAAGTTTTTATTCTTAAATCTGTTGAAAGCTGTTACAACGTTCGGGTTCTCCATTCTGCACGGACCGCACCAGCTAGCCCAGAAATCCACCAGCACATATTTACCTTTGAAAGAAGACAACGAAACGGGTTTGCCCTGTGTATCGTTTTGGGTAAACTCAGGCGCTTTGCTACCAATGGCTCCGAAGTTTTTATCGGCCAATTGTTTGCCCAAATATTTACCAAAGAAACTATTCTGAGATTCGGGTGCCAGTTTGTTATAACGCGTCTCCAATGCCACCGCATCTTCGCTTAATTGCGATGTAACGAGCAACACAAAAGGAGAAACGCTTGAAGCAGGTTTCTTTGTAATGAACGCATCCACTTCCGCAAACACCTCGCCAATGGTAGCACTGATCGAAGCCTGCAAACTATCTGTCATACCAGACATTTGAGCCTTCTGATTATCCGCGCCAAGTTTATCAAAATAAGGATTGAATGTTTTTTGAAACTCATCAAAGTCTGCCTGGGCAGGCGATCCGGCCACCTTAATATTTTTTACATCGTTGATATCGCCGGTTGCCGTGGTCTTTGAATTATCGAGGAATAAGACTGTTTTCTTCTGTTGCGGAGTGAACACAAGGTAATAGAGCGTTGCGTCCTTCAAATCACCCTTTAAGGTGAAACTGGTTTTAGCTGAAGTTGTTTTGCAAACGGTATCCTTCGGATTATTTGCATCAATCAGAAAAACCCTGGATTTATCTTGCAGCCCTGTCACATTTCCATTCATCTCAAAACCTTTCTGTGCATGCAAGGCAAGAGGTAAAAAAGCCAATATTCCTGCGATTCTTTTCATAGTTATTTATTTAGAATGTCGGGCCTTTAACACTTCAAGTACATCATTCAAACTGTAACCTTTTGCATTGATTAACAGCAAATAATGAAACAAAAGATCGGCCGCTTCGCCCAAAAATAGGTCTTTATTATCATCTTTCGCCTCGATCACCAACTCAACCGCTTCTTCTCCTACTTTCTGGGCAACTTTATTGATTCCGCGTGACAATAATTTTGCCACATATGATTCTTCAGGCTTCGTTTTTTTACGCAGGTTGATGATTTCTTCCAGGTAAAAAAGAAAATCTTCGGAATGATTTTTTTCACTCCAGCAAGTGTCCGCACCGGTATGGCAAACCGGCCCAACGGGATGGGCTTTGATCAACAGTGTATCATTGTCGCAATCAACCGCCAGAGAACGAAGCTCAAGGAAGTTGCCGCTCTCCTCGCCTTTTGTCCATAAACGTTTTTTGCTGCGACTGTAAAAAGTCACTTTGCCGGTTTCTTCCGTTTTCTTCAACGCTTCTTCATTTACAAAGCCAAGCATCAGCACCTTCAAAGTACTGTTGTCCTGCACGATCGCAGGCACCAAACCATCGGAGTATTTACTGTAGTCGATCTTCATAATTGTATAAGTGAGAACGCAGATTTTCATGATTGTGATGATTTTTATGATTTTATCAAATCTTGATAGATCATAACAATCATGAGAATCTGCGTTCCTGTATTTAAATCCTTACGTTAATGTTCTTCCCTTTCAAATAGCTTTTCAAATCAGGAATAGCAATTTCCTTGAAGTGAAAAATACTGGCTGCGAGTGCGGCATCCGCGTATGCATTTTCAAACACGTCGGTGAAATGCTCCATCTTACCGCCGCCGCCGCTTGCAATCACCGGAACCGGCAATTGCGTTGCCAAAGTTCGGGTAATATCCAATGCAAAACCCTGCTTTGTGCCATCGTGGTTCATGGAAGTAAGCAATATTTCTCCCGCACCGAGATCAACCGCCTCTTTCGCCCAATCCACGCATTTTTTTTCTGTCTTGGTACGACCACCGTTTAAGTACACATACCACTCGCCATCTTCTTCTTTCTTTGTATCAATAGCCAACACTACGCATTGACTACCGAACTCTTTCGCCAGGTCATTGATCAATTGAGGATTCTTGAACGCCGCAGTATTCACCGAAATTTTATCGGCCCCATTTTGCAGCAACGCACTCACGTCCTCTACGCTGCTAATACCACCGCCCACTGTAAATGGAATGTTTACATGATGCGCAATCCGGTTCACCAACTCTCTCAGTGTTTTGCGTTTTTCAACTGTTGCTGTGATGTCAAGAAACACCAGCTCGTCTGCACCTTGTTTTGCATACAATGCACCCAGCTCAACCGGATCACCGGCATCACGAAGGTCAACAAAGTTTGTCCCTTTTACGGTGCGCCCATCCTTTATATCGAGGCAAGGTATTATTCTCTTAGTCAGCATAGTTATTTGAAAATTTTAAGTAAGTCGCAGTAGAATAACGATTAATCATTGCTCAATTTTTGCAATAAATTCTTCTGCGGTCAATGCAGGAATATTGGAAAGTTTAAAATCCTTTTTATTTCTGGTAATAATATACTTAACACCTGGACTATTAAGAGACGTTTGATATTGTACTGCATCTTCGAAGTCGGCGAACTCACTGTCTAATGCCAGCAGCAAGTCCTTATGATTAGTCTCCGCTATCTCTACAAAAGAAAGTAATTTTCGTATCACCTTTTTTGCTTCTGTTTTGCTTTTATGCCAGCCTGCAACATAATAAACATTTACAAGGCTAACAGCAGAGGTTATTCCTGTAATATTTCCGTTTGCGCACCAGATTAGCAATTGTTCAGCGTGATCTGCATGCTCTTCACGTTCAAGAATTAGATCAAGAAAGATATTGGTGTCGATAAATATTTTCATTACTTCAAATGCTTTTTAACTATTCTTTCATATTTCTCATCTTTCCAATCTATTCTATCATCAACACCTTTCAAAATTCCCCGCAGGCTTTTGACTACGGATGCTTTATCATCTTTTTTTGGAGAACCAAATTCATTCATCAAAAACTCCTCGACCATCTTGGATATGTTAATGCTCTTGTCAAGGCGAGCCTTTTTCTTGATATTATCAATCAAGGTAGAATCTATTGATAAAGTTAACTTTGCTTTCATAATTCAAATATACGTATAATTATAGTTTTTTAAAAAATCGTACGTATAAAAATCAACTTCTAGTTTCTACGATTTTATCTAAATTTTAAGACCCAGATTCACCACTAAGGCACTAAGCCGCACTAAGGGTTCTCTTAGTGAAACTTAGTGGCCTTAGTGTCTTAGTGGTAACCGAAGCGCTACACAGCCAACCTCTTTAAGTCATTAATAGCAATTCGTCCCTCGTAAATGGCCTTGCCAATAATCACTCCAGTACAGCCTATTTCACGCAAAGCGTGTACATCGTCACTCCCGCTCACTCCGCCACTAGCTATAAAATGCAACGAAGGAAACTTCGCAATAATATTTTTATACAAATCAATCGAAGGACCTTCCAACTTTCCATCCTTACTCACATCCGTACAAAAGATCTGTTGCACGCCGTGATTGATATACTTTTCAATGAAGTCGTAAATCCACACATCGGTCGTCTCCAACCAACCTCCAACAGCAATCTTTTCATCCTTTACATCTGCACCCAGCAAAAATTTTTCGGCACCAAACTTTTGTAACCACTGCACAAAAGTCTTTTCGTCTTTAACAGCAATACTTCCCACGGTTGCCAATGCAGCACCGGAGTCAAACACTACTTTTACATCTTCCTCCTTTTTTATACCGCCGCCAAAATCAATTGTGAGCGAAGTTTTGGAAGCAATTGTTTCCAAAACCTTCCAGTTCTTCACCGCACCGGCTTTTGCACCATCAAGATCAACGAGATGCAGACGCTGTAAACCTGCATCTTCAAACTCTTTCGCTACTTCAAGCGGATGCTCGTTGTAAATTTTCTTTTGATCGTAATCACCTTGTGTTAAGCGAACACATTTGCCATCAATAATATCAATCGCTGGAATTATTTCCATTACAATAATTGTTTTTCCATTTTAATAAATTCATGTCCATCTTGTAACCATGTGTTACCGGTCACCTGCATTCCAAATTTCTCATAAAGCTTTTTTGCGCTCACTCTTGCATTGCACCAGATAGAAGTGCAATGCCGGTCCTTCGCAAGCTTCATCACATAGTCAAGTAACTGCTTACCGTATCCTTTGCCCTGGTACAGTTCTTTCGTTGCAAATTTCCTGAATTGCATAATATTGTTTCGAACAAAAACAGATATCACAGCAATCAACTCACCGTTTACATACAGCCCCAGGTGATCGCCTTCTTCATCATCTTTAAGCCGCACCTGTTCGATGGAAAACGCAGGATACATAACCTCTCTGCGCATTTCCAAAACATCTTCCAAAGGTGCATCCTTTATCAACTTTTCCATTACAAAGTGTTTAACAAATCAAATACTTTATTCAGTTCCACCACAGCAATGTCAACATCTTCCTGCGTAGTGCGCCAGTTCACAAATGCGGCGCGGATGCAAGACATACCTTTGTAGATTGTTGGTGTCATGAACACTTTCCCACGTTTATTCAATTCAGCTAAAACTGCCATGATCTTTTCTTTCCGGCCTTTCTCTTCCTTCACGGTAAAGCAAACTGTGTTCAAGCGCACCGGTGCCGCAAGCGTATAACCATCCGACTGATTGATCAACTCGCCAAATATCAAAGCCTGCTCAATATTTGTCTCTACAATATTTTTATACCCTTCTTCGCCATAAGCCATCAATGTAAACCAAGCCGGTAAAGCCCTGAAACGACGGGAGTTTTCAGGCACGTAGTTCAAATAATTAAAGTCATCAAGTGCATTACCAAGATAGGGTGCATTTGAATTTTGAAATGTTTGCACCTGTAATATGGCATGCTCTTTTCTCGTGAAAACAACTGCACTGTCATACGGCACATTCATCCATTTGTGATTATCAACAGTAATACTGTCGGCATTTTCCCAGCCTTTCAACAAGTGTTTGCGGGAATCACTACAAGCAGCAAATCCACCGAAGGCGGCATCCACATGCCACCAGAAATTGTATTGTTTTTTCAGCGCTGCAATTTCCTGCATATCGTCAAAATCAACTGTATTCACCGTTCCTCCGCTTGCAATCAAAATAAATGGCTCGTCAGGTGTTTTTTCTATCAGGACTTTTAATGCATTTACATCCATGCATTCCCTGTCTTCCAAAGTCGGCACACTGATGATATTCTTGCTTCCAATGCCAAGCATCGCGAGCGATTTAACAGACGACGAGTGAGGAACAGAAGTATATATTTTTATTCCGGGCTGAATTCCTTCAAGTGCAACATCATAGCCTTTTTGTTTACCGAACCATTGTCTCGCAACGGCTAATGCAGAGAAGTTTGACATCGTTGCACCAGTTACAAAAGCGCCCATAAATACATCCGGTAAGCCGAACAGTTGCAGCAACAATTGAACAGTATGCATTTCAAGCATGGCCGAAACATCACCGTTGCCTTTTGCATTTTGCGTGTTCTGATCAAATACAGAGGTTAGCCAGTCGCCAGCAATTGCCGCAGGTGTAGTACCACCTGTCACAAAGCCATAATACCTCGGCCCGGAAGAAGCAATAATGTTATGCAAAAATTCTTTTTCAAATAATTGCTGTGTTTGTATCGCACCCAATCCTTCTTTTGACAACAGTGGCAAATGATGTGAAGGCTGATCAATGCTAACGGGCCTTTCATCCAATCGCTGCAAATACGAAATACTCAATCGCTTTGCAGCATCGAGTATCTGTTCTATTTGCGCATTGTCATTTGCGAGATTTCTATTCATTTCTACTAACATATCGCTCCTACGGAGCTGGTTATATGAGGGTGATATAACTTGTTGTTCTACGAACGTTTTGCCCCTACGGAGCTGAGGGCGAATGCCACTCGCCCCTACCATTTTCAATTTTCCCCGCCTGACTGACGCAGTCGGGCAGGAACTTTCAATTCTCTCCTACTTTATTCCCAGACAAAAATTTTTCAAAATCTGCTCGCCCACTTCAGCGCTTTTTTCCGGGTGAAATTGAGCCCCGTAAAAATTGCCTTTGTGTAAGGCAGAACTATAAGGTTTTATATAATTGGTCGTTGCTATCGTGTGTGGCCCTAGCGCTGCATGATAACCGTGAACAAAATAGCAATAGCTGTTTTCTTTCACATTGCTGAACAACGCTGTTTTCAAATCGTAAATATTGTTCCAACCAATTTGCGGGATCTTTTCCAGCGCCTCGGAAGGTTTGAACTTAGTAACGCGTTCATCAAAAATATTTAAACAAGGAGTGTCGTTTTCTTCGCTGTAAGAACACATCAACTGCATGCCAAGGCAAATACCCAACACAGGCTGTGTAAGGTTTTGCAACACTTCATCCAAGCCTCTTTCCTTCAAATATTTCATTGCGTTGCTTGCTTCCCCAACACCGGGAAATATCACCTTATCCGCCTCTTTGATTTGTGCATGATCATCCGTAACAACCGCTTCCACTCCTATCCTTTCCAGTGCGTACAAAACCGACTGAATATTTCCTGCGTTGTATTTTACAATTGTGAGTTTCATGTAAAAAGTAAAAATGAAAAAGTAAAAAGTAAAAAGTAAAAAGCTTGACACTAGTTTATCTACGCTAATACATTAGCGATAAACTTCTTTGTATCTGCTTTGATGTCTGATGAATTTTCCAATGCTTTGACAAATGCGCTTCCAATGATTGCACCATTGGAATGCTTGCTTGCCGATTCAAATGTTTGTTTGTCTTTTATACCAAAACCCACCAACACTGGATTATTTAACTGTAAATTCTTTAATCGTTGCAAATATGTTTCAACTGCTCCAAAGTCTTTATCATTACCGGTTGTAGACGAAGAAGACACCGCGTATAAAAATCCGGTACTTAGTGCGTCCAATTCCTTTACTCTCTTCTCAGAGGTCTCAGGCGTTACGAGAAAAATAAAATCAAGTCCGTATTTTTTTATGATCGCCCCATACTCTGTTTCAAACTCGTATTGAGGTAAATCAGGCAAAATCAAACCATCAATACCTACTGCCGCCGCATCTGAACAGAACTTTTCAAAACCATACTGCATTACAGGATTCATGTAACCCATTAATATAACGGGGACCGTAACGGTTTTGCGAAAGTCTTTGAGCTGTTTGAACAATGTTGCGATCGTCATCCCATTGCTTAATGCAATCGAACCGCTGTGTTGAATAACCGGACCATCCGCCAATGGATCGCTATACGGCATTCCGAGTTCAATCAAATCTGCGCCGCTTTCCTGCAATGCCTGCATTACTTCCAAAGTGCTGTCTAGCTTAGGATAACCAGCCGTACAGTAAACATTGAGCACTTTGCTGTTTTTATTTTTAAAAACCTGTTCTATACGATTCATCGAATAATAATTGAATAACTGATTAACTGAATAACTGAAACTTTAATAAATGTTGTTCCCAACATTTTCAAATCTTCAAATTCACAAATTTTCAAATTGCCTTACGCATCCATGCGATTCATGTAAGTGGCCAAGTCCTTATCTCCGCGACCACTCAGGCAAAGCACTACAACGTTTTTTTCGTTTAGTTGCAATTGATTCAATCCGGCGAGTGCATGGGCAGATTCCAATGCAGGAATGATGCCTTCCAATTTGCAAAGATTAAATGCCGCCTGTACAGACTCATCATCTGTGGCACTTAAGAATTTACCACGGCCGCTGTCAAAAAGATGTGCATGCAATGGCCCGATGCCCGGATAATCCAAACCTGCTGAAATACTGTGTGGCTCTACAACCTGCCCGTCTTCTGTTTGCATCACAATACTCTTGCTACCGTGCAAAACTCCTGCTGTACCGAGTTGTGTGGTAGCTGCACTGTGCCCGCTGTTAACGCCAAGACCGGCTGCTTCAACGGCTACCAATTGCACTTGCGGTTCGTCGAGAAAATGATAAAAAGCTCCGGCTGCATTGCTACCACCACCAACACAGGCAACAACGTGCGTAGGCAATTCGCTGCCTGTTTTTTCTTTTAACTGCCATCTCGTTTCTTCGCTTATCACACTTTGAAAACGTGCCACCATGTCCGGGTAAGGGTGCGGCCCTACCACACTGCCAATTACATAGTGCGTATCTGTCGGATTGTTGATCCAATCGCGAATAGCTTCATTGGTTGCATCTTTCAGCGTTTGGCTACCACTTGTTGCAGGCATTACTTTTGCCCCGAGCATTTTCATGCGGGCAACGTTTGGTGCTTGTCTTTCAATGTCCTTCACTCCCATGTACACAATGCATTCAATTCCTTTCAATGCACATACGGTTGCAGTTGCCACACCATGCTGACCTGCACCTGTTTCTGCAATAATACGTTTCTTACCAAGGCGCTGTGCCAGTAACACTTGTCCAATCGCATTGTTGATTTTGTGTGCTCCGGTATGGTTAAGGTCTTCTCTTTTTAAGTAAATGTTTGTATTGAACTGTTTGCTCAAACGTTCTGCTAAAAACAATGGCGTTGGCCTGCCAACATAGTCTTTCAGCAAAGCATTAAACTCCTCACGGAAACCTTTTTCATACATGATTTCCAAATATTTCGACTGTAGTTCTTCTACATTGCGGTGCAACATCTCAGGAATGTAAGCACCTCCAAATTTTCCATAATAGCCCTTTGTATCAGGCGATGTGAATGTTTGTTTCATTTTATATTATTTCACGCAAAGCAACATAAGAAGCAAAGGCACAAAGGCAACAAGTTATTATGAGCTTTGTTAAAAGAGATATGTTTAAAAAATCAGGCTCCTCATTTTCAAATTCTCAAATCTTCAAATTTTCAAATTTGCGGTTTACAACGTAAGCTGCAAAAACTTCAAGTCAAGCCATCGGTCAAACTTATAGCCAACCTGTTTGAACAATCCTACTTCTTCGAAGCCGAATTTTTTATGCAGGTTAATGCTGATATCGTTTGTAGCATCAATGCCCGCAACGATCACGTGCATGTTCAGCTTTTTTGCCGCATCAATCAATGGCTGCATGAGCAACTTGCTTATGCCCTTGCCTCTTGCTTTTTCTGCCACATAAATAAGATTTTCAACGGTAAATTTATATCCTGTCCAAGGCCTGAAAGGCCCAATGGAACTGAATCCCATCACTTCTCCGTTTTCTTCGGCAACAAACACCGGAAAGCCTTGTTCTTTCTTTGTGGCGAACCATTGCTGGCGCATTTCCAATGTATGCGGGTTGTAGTCATATACGGCGGTGGTGTTTAATATCGCATCATTGTATATTTCCAGTATTTGCGGCAAATCGGCATCTGTGGCTTCTCTTACTATCATGTGAAATTTATTACGACAACTCTTTAATAAATGTTTTTACCTTCTGCATGTCCTTTACTCCAGGACTTACTTCAAATTTGCTATTGATATCTACAGCAAACAAAGCTTTCGACGATGGCTCTTTTGCAAACTCTTTCAGTTTCTCAACATCATCAGGTTGTATGCCACCACTCAGGAAATACGGTTTACCGATAGTGACGTTTTTCAATTGGTTCCAGTCAAATTTCTTTCCCGTACCTCCGTAACCCGCGCCCATTGTATCGAACATAAACATGTCACACACATCCATATAAGGTTTGATCATCCACTCGATACTATCGTTTTCACTCAGGCGGAATGCTTTTACTACCGAGATATAATCTGCAATGCGTTCGCAGTAGCGGGGCGATTCATCGCCATGCAACTGCACCATGTGCAAACCGCATTCATCTACCATGTGCAATACTTCTTCTACCGGTGCATTTACAAACACGCCTACTTTGTTGATGTTCTTAATCTTCTTCAACTGCAAAAGACTCATCTGTTTGAAAATGTACCTGGGCGATTTCGGATAAAAAATAAATCCCGCAAATGTAGCGCCGATGCTTTCTAGTTCAGCTACTTGCTCCGGTTGCATCATGCCGCAGACTTTTACTCTCATGTTCTTGTCGATTGGTTTTTAAGTTGTGAAACGAATGTGGCGAAAGCCTTTGAGGGGTCAGCCTCTTTCATAAAATTCTCGCCGATCAAAAATCCACGAAATCCGTTTTGTTTAAAAATATTGATATTTTCAATTGAACTGATACCACTCTCTGCAACTTTTATCTTATCTGCCGGTATCTTTTTCGACATGGCAATGCTGCGCTCTATATCTACGATAAATGTTTTCAAATTTCTGTTATTCACCCCTACAATTTCTGTTTCGTTGCAAATGTGTTGCAACTCTTCTTCGTCATGTAATTCAAGTAATACTTCCAATGACAATGACTTTGCAAATGCTGCCAAACGTTTTACTTCTTCTGGCGTAAGGCAAGCTGCTATCAGCAAAATTACATCAGCTCCCATTGACTTCGCCTCCACTATCTGGTACTCATCTATGATAAAATCTTTTCGCAAAATAGGAATATTGTTCACCCTTGCTTTGATCAGGTCTTCAGTCGTCCCTCCAAAAAATATCTCGTCTGTCAACACCGATAAACAGGATGCTCCATTTGCTCTGTAAGCGCTTGTAACTTCTACCACATCAGCAGTTCCATTGATCATTCCTTTTGATGGCGACTTTCTCTTAAACTCTGCAATGATGCCCGTTCTATCTTCGTCGAGCAAAAACTGTTTCAGAGAAAATGTCTCTCTTCCAAAGAACTCGCTCTGTTTCAATTCGTCTACGGATTTTTTCGCTTTCCTTTCTGCTACTTCAATTTTCTTCTGCTCAATTATTTTATCTAAAATGTTCATCTTTATAAGTTAAAAGTCAAAATTAAAAAGTCAAAAGTCGAAAGCTGAAAGCCAAAAAATGTTCAAAAAGTCGCACATATTTTGACTTTTTACTTTTTACTTTTGAATTCCATACACACCTTAATATTATTCCTCACCGTCACCTCAAATCCTAATCGTTTATAAAAAGCTTCCGCTCTTTCGTTAACCGCCAAAACCTCAAGTCTTATTGGCTTCTGCAACGCTACTGCTCTTTCAATTAGCTTTTTCAAAATATCTGCTCCAATTCCCTTTTGCTGGTATTCGTTTACAATCAGGATATTCTTTAAAAATATTTCGTTATCATTTTCCTGTACTTCCAGTAGCCCTATACAATGATCTTCTGCAATGATGAACTCGATATTTTGAGGCTTATAGTTTTTAAATACAAATTGTCGCTGCCATTCTTCGTCCCATCCAAACATCTTTTCAACATAAGGTTTGATCGACCTTTTCTTTATGTCGAAAATCAATTCGCTGTCACCATTCATGGCGCGGATCAATCTGTATGTCATTGCATTGCTATTAATTTTTGCAAGCTTTCGTAAGCTTTGCCACTTTCCAGGCTTTCCACTGCCGCGTTATAAGCGGCCTCGTAATCTCCGTATTTCCCCGAGCCATTCAATGCCATTGCAGCATTTGCAAATACCACTGCGTTCTGCGCCCACGTTCCTTTTCCCTGGATTACTTTAAGAAAAATCTTCGCGGCTTCTTCCGGTGAATTGCCACCATAAATATCGGATGCATTTACCATTCTTTTACCTAATTGCTCCGGTGTCATGATGCGCTCACCGCGATTGGTGATCACTTTGGTATCGTTTGTCAGAGAAATTTCATCATACCCGTCGAGACTGTGGATGATGGCAAATTCACGGTTGGTTTGTTGCAACAAATACGTGTATATCCTTGCCATTTCAAGGTTGTACACACCTACCAATTGAAACGCAGGATTCGCGGGGTTCACCATTGGCCCAAGCATGTTGAAGAATGTCCTCACTGCAAGATTCTTGCGGATCGGGGCAACTGTTTTCAATGCCGGGTGAAATATTGGTGCGTGCAAAAAGCAAATATTTGCCTCGTCCACTTCCCTTTGTAGCGCTCCATTATCTGACTTGAATTTGTAACCCAGCTGCTCCATTACATTTGAGGCTCCGCTTACCGATGTTGCGCCGTAATTGCCGTGTTTGGCAACTTTGTGCCCGGCACCTGCTACCACAAAACATGAAAGTGTAGAGATGTTAAATGTATTTTTTCCATCACCACCGGTTCCAACAATGTCAATTACTTTGTGACCATTCAGGTCAACTTTCACACACAGTTCCAGCAATGCATCTCCAAAACCCTGCAATTCGGCAATGGTAATGCTGCGCATTAAAAACACCGTTACAAATGCGGTTATTTCGTGTTCGTTGTACTGTCCGCGACTAATGTTTACCAGCACATCCTTTGCCTGCTCGCGGCTCAGCGTTTTATGTTCGAATAAATATTGTAAAATCTTTTTCATTTTGCTTTTTTGTTTAACACCCGATTCAATCACCATTTCTGTTTCAATTCATCTCGCCGTTTGGGCATCAGGGCGAATGCGATTCGCCCCTACGCACTCCATTTTCAATTTTCAACTTTCAATTTTCAATTAATCTCCAGCCAATTCCTCAAAATCTTCTCGCCCATTGGTGTTAAAACGCTTTCTGGGTGGAACTGTACCCCTTGCACGTCATATTTTTTATGGCGCAATGCCATGATAAAACCGTTTTCATCTTCAGCGGTAATTTCCAGCTCTTCGGGAAATCCCTTTTTATCTATCACCCATGAATGATAACGGCCAACTTCCAATTCTGCTGGTAAATTATTGAACACTTCGTTGGTGCCTTTCGGTGCAACTTTCTTTTGCATGATGTTCGTTGCCACACCGTGATAAACTGTTGACAGGTTTGTAAGATTTCCACCAAATGCCTGTCCTATCGCCTGATGGCCAAGACATACGCCCAGTATGGATTTCGTTGGTGCATACTGTTTGATCAAAGGCAACAACAAACCTGCTTCTTCAGGAATGCCTGGACCCGGTGATAAAATGATTTTGTCATATTGATCAACGTCTGCCAGTGCAATTTTATCATTGCGGTAAACGTCCACTTTTGTGTGTGTTATTTTCTCTACAAGATGCACGAGGTTATAAGTGAATGAATCGTAATTATCAAACACCAATATTTTTCCTACGCCTTTATTATCTGTTGTATTATTAGCCATGATTGTGTTTTAATTGACGCCCAAAATCAAATTGTTTCTGCAAACTCGATAGCCTTTTTCAATGCACCCAGTTTGTTGTTTACCTCTTGCAATTCATGTTCAGGATTGCTTGCAGATACTACGCCCGCTCCGCCCTGGTAAGTAAGCGTATTGTCTTTGCTTAAGAATGTGCGGATCATAATTGCGTGGTTGCAACTGCCATCAAATCCCATAAAGCCAATGCCTCCACCGTAATAACTGCGGCTTGTTGGTTCGTATGAATCGATCAGCTGCATAGCTTTGATCTTTGGCGCTCCGCTTAATGTACCCGCCGGAAATGTTTTCGCAAGTAGTTCGAACGGATTGCTTTCAGGACGCACTTTCCCGGTTACTTCACTAACCAAATGAATTACATGCGAGTAGTATTGCACCTGCTTGTAGTGAACCACCTGCACATCATCACACAAGCGGCTAAGATCGTTGCGGGCAAGATCCACGAGCATTACGTGTTCCGCATTTTCTTTGGGGTCATTTCTTAAACGCTCAGTTTCGCGTGCGTCAATTTCATCGTTGCCGGTTCTTTTGAAAGTGCCGGCAATCGGGTGTACAACCGCTTTGCCGTTTTGTATGATCAGTTGCGCCTCAGGACTTGAGCCCATTAATTTGTAATCGCCGTAATCGAAGAAGAATAAATAAGGAGAAGGATTGATGCTGCGAAGTGCGCGGTACACATTGAATTCATCGCCGGTGAACTTCTGCTGGAATCTTCTGCTGAGCACGATCTGAAACACATCTCCACGGAAACAACTCTGGATGCCTTTCTTCACCATATCCATGTAATCTGTGTCACTCATGTTCCTTCCTTCTTCACCTTGCGCCGCAAATGGATACACCGGAATGTCGCGGCTGCGTATCAGCGATTCTACTACGCTGAGTTCGCTCTCGATGCCGTCAATTTTATTTTCGCAAATGAACAGTTCGTCTTTAAAGTGATTAATGGCAATCACATATTGGTATAACCTGTATCGCATCAACGGAATGGTCGGTTGCTGACCATTGCCAACGTTGAGTTTTACAGTATCAAAGAATTGCACCGCGTCGAAAGTGGTGTAGCCATAAAGCCCTTGTGCAAATCTTGCTTCTTTAAGCATGCTTGAACCTTCGGCAATCTCAAAGCGCTTCATAAAGTTCCATAGGTGCTTCGGTACTTCTTCCGTGGTTTTGATGGGTAATTTTTCGGGTGATTGGCCGGGTAGTTTGAATTCCAGGCTTTCTTTTGAAGTGATTTCCATTCCGGCAATTGCGTTGATGCCGATGAATGAGTAGCTGTTTTCTGCTACGTGGTGGTCAGTGCTTTCAAGCAGGATCGTGTCGCGAAACCTGTCCCTTAACCTGAGGTAGATGCCTACCGGCGTAAATACATCTGCCAGCATTTTTTTTACTTCCGTTCTTATTGCAATTCGTTTCATTCGGTGACTAATGGATGTTTTTTTGACTGTTGTTTCTAATTCGCCTCGCTATCCGGAACTAAATAAAAAAGCCCCGAATACTTCGGGGCCTGATATAATGCGTTTATATAAACATGAAAATGACATTACACAACCCCGGAAGAGTTTGTATGCCACCACCACTGAATATTTATTACTTGTTTTTTCATTGCAAGGCAAAAATGAACCTCATTTTCCAAACCACCAAATTTTTTGAAAAGAATTTTAAGAAACAGAGGAACAATTAGATAATTTGAAAATTTGAAGATTTGAAAATGGAAAGGCAGGAACGCAGATTTTCATGATTTTCAAGATTAGTCAAGATTTATAGCACACAGATGACGCTGATTAGACTGATTTTCACCGATTTTTTTCTGAGGATGCAACCAACAACTGATAAGCAGACGGAAGGTTGTTATTACTTCCTCCGCCACACAGAAAGCATTCTCAACTCTCAACTCTCAATTCTCAACTCTCAATTCTCAACTCCCCCTGTCTCTCTCATAATGCAGCATCTCCGGATAAGTCATTCCATTGATCAAGGCATGGACCACTTGTGCAGTTCGCTTGTCCTGTGTAGGACTTGTTTTTGCAGCCAATATCCATTTTACAAAATAGTTTCTATGTGAGCCCGGTAGACTATTAAAATGTGCAATGGCTTTGGGTTCATCTTCGATGCATTCCATGAACCATGATGGAATTTCAAATGGCTTGTCTATCTCCAATATCACCATCAGTTTATCGCCTTTTTGCTTTTTGATTCCTTTGCGCATGTTGGCGTTCAATGCCAGGATAAAATTGCCTTCGCCCATCGGCAACAATGATGCACCTTCAAACTCATAATTATCCAGCTTTCCCTTTACGCGAAATGATTTTTTGTTGCCTGGAGAAAGTTTCTGCGCCAAAGCAGCAGGCACTTCAATGTAGGTCCAGCCGGTCTTTTCGCCCTGCGAGTTGAAACGAAGAATGGTGGTGCTGAATTTTACCATAGACTAAAATTAAAAAGTAAAAATTCAAAATTCAAAACGTTCGCTCCGTCGCATCATTTTTGACTTTTGAATTTTTACTTTTGCCTTTTCTTGTACTTTTTTAATCTCTCAGCTAAAATACCGTCAGCATTGGATTATAAAATTCAAACCGTCATTTGAAGCAACCAAACTTCTGTTTACATTAGTGCATTACAATAACACAACCAACATTTTTACGAATGAAACAGCTTGCTATCGCCACGGTGGGATTAATGCTATCTCACTTTTCCTTCGGGCAAACTCCTGCTGACAAACAAAAGGTAGAATCACTTCTTAAACAAATGACGCTGGAAGAAAAAGTAGGTCAAATGACACAGGTTACACTCGGTGTTGTTGCTACTGCGGAAGACGGCGTGCTTGATCCTTCCGCCTTGAAAAAAGCAGTTGTTGATTATCGCGTCGGTTCTATTTTGAATGTAACAAACCACGCATTGTCGGTCGATCAATGGGGCAAAGTGATCACTCAAATACAAGATGAAACAAAGAACAGTCGTTTGAAAATTCCTGTGCTATATGGCCTTGACGGCATTCATGGTCAAACATATACTTTGGATGCAACGCTGTTTCCACAAAATATAGGCATGGCCGCCACACGTAATCCTGAGCTTGCAAAAGCAGTTACGAAAGTGGCAGCGAAAGAATTGCGTGCTTCTGGTGTACGCTGGAACTTCGCACCGGTGCTGGACCTTGGCCGCCAGCCGTTGTGGTCAAGATTTCCGGAGACATATGGTGAAGATGTGTACATCGGTAAAACGATGGGCGCAACAGTCATTAAAGCCTATGAGGAAGATGGACTACGCAATCCAACCGCAGTAGCAAGCTGTATGAAACATTACCTGGGCTACTCTGCATCAAGAACCGGCAAGGACCGCACTCCTATTTACATGCCGGAGATTGAAATGCGCGAATATTATTTGCCACAATTCCGCGAAGCAGTGAAAGCTGGCGCTTCCACGGTGATGATCAATTCAAGCGAGATCAACGGCACGCCTGTTCATGCAAGCAAGTATTTGCTGACAGATGTTTTGCGCAAAGAACTCGGTTTTGAAGGCATTATCGTAACAGATTGGGAAGATATTAAACGTCTCAACGACAGGCATTTTGTTGCATCAACTCCAAGAGCCGCAGTAGCGATGGCTGTGAATGCAGGTATTGACATGAGCATGGTGCCTACTGATTTTTCTTTTTATGACCTGCTGATTGAAGCAGTAAAGAAAAATGAGGTGCCAATGACCCGCATTGATGATGCTGTTCGCAGGATACTTTTGTTGAAAGCAAAGCTTGGTTTGTTCGATAACCCATATCCTGAAAAAAACGCGGCTGCAAATTTCGGCAAGCCCGAATATCAAAGACTGGCATTGGACGCGGCTCACGAAGCAATGACTTTGTTGAAAAACGATGGCAATATTTTACCTATACCTAAAACCGCAAAAATATTGGTAGCCGGTCCGGCGGCACAAAGCATCAGCGCTTTAAATGGTTGCTGGAGCTACACATGGCAGGGCAAAGATGAAACCTGGTACCCAAAGGACAGCAAAACAATCTTTCAATCAATTTCTGATAAAATTGGCGCTGCCAACGTAACGACGACTACAGCCAAAGGCTTTGATGCTCCGCAAAATTTTGATACCACCGCATTAAAAACAGCTGCTGCAAATGCTTCTGCAATCATTTTATGTCTTGGTGAAAATGCCTATGCAGAAAGTCCGGGCAATATCACCGACCTTGCTTTGCCTGAGAACCAAATCAATTTAGCGAAGGCTGCGTGGGCAACCGGCAAACCTGTTATTCTTGTTCTTACAGAAGGAAGACCACGTTTTATTACAAACATTGAACCTCAAATGAAGGGCGTACTCATGGCTTACTGGAGCGGTAAAAAAACAGGTGAAGCAATTGCCGACGTTTTATTTGGCGACTACAACCCAAGCGGAAAATTGCCATACAGCTATCCTCGCAGCATGGGCGAAATAGTGATGTATGATCGGAAGCCCACAGAAGAAATCCGTGAAATCTTTAACTCCGATATGACGATGGATGGTTATAAACCTTTGTTTGCTTTTGGAGCTGGTTTGAGCTACACCACTTTTGAATACGGTGATATTCAACTAAGCTCTAAGCAATTAAAAGGTGCTGCAAAATTAACTGTCAGCATCACTGTAAAAAACACTGGCAGCCGCGATGGCAAGCATACTGTAGAACTTTACACGCATGATCAATATGCAAGCATTACACCAAGCATTCAGCGCCTGAGAGCATTTCAAAAGATCGATTTAAAAGCGGGTGAAAGTAAAACGGTCACGTTTACTCTTGACAAAAATGACCTTGCGTTTGTAAACGAAAAATTGAAGACAATAACAGAACCGGGAGATTTTGACGTAATGATAGGCAATAAAAAAGCGACTTTTACGTATATACAGTAGAAAAGGCCTCTTACGTCTCTAACCCATCCATTATAGTTTAGCCGTTACAGCGATGTAGCGGCTTTTTTTGGCACACAGATGACACGGATTAGACGGATTTACACTGATTTTTTTATATGGTTAAAGACTAAATAATAGAAAACCCAGGATTAGCTTTGCTGCTCAAGATGAAGAAAAAAATCTGTGCACATCTGCTTAATCAGCGTCATCTGCGTGCCTTCAAAAAGATCCGTGTAAATCCGTCTAATCCGTGTCATCCGTGTGCTAATTGCTAGTCAAAAAGATCGGACGATAAGTACCTGTCTCCCCTGTCGCAAACGATAAACACAATCACTCCTGATTCTAATTCATTTGCGAGTTGTATAGCTGCGTGCGCGGCACCGCCACTGCTCATACCGGCGAAGATGGCTTCTTCTTTGGCAAGGCGCTTGGTCATGGTGCGAGCCTCTTTTTCATCGAGTTCTATTATGCGGTCAACCCGGCTGCGGTCAAATATCTTGGGTAAGTATGCTTCGGGCCATTTTCGAATGCCGGGAATGCGCGAACCATCTGTTGGCTGGCAACCTACAATCTGCACATTTTGATTTTGTTCCTTTAAATATTTTGATACACCCATGATCGTTCCTGTTGTTCCCATGGAGGAAACAAAGTGCGTGATCTTTCTATCAGTGTCTCTCCATATTTCCGGGCCTGTTGTGCGGTAGTGCATCATGTAGTTGTCAGGGTTGCCAAATTGATTGAGCATCAAATAGCCGCCTTTTGCGACCTGCTCGTTCGCATAGTCAATGGAGCCTTCCATAGATCTTTCTTTTGGCGTTAAGATCACTTTTGCTCCGAAGGCCTTCATTGTGGAAACCCTTTCTTTAGTAGCATCATCGGGCATCACGAGTTCTATTTCCACACCAAACAGGCTGGAGATCATCGCCAGTGCAATGCCGGTGTTACCGCTGGTGGCTTCGATTAATTTAATGCCCGGTTTTATTTCTCCCCTGTCCAATGCTCCTTTGATCATGCCATAAGCCGCACGGTCCTTCACACTTCCTCCTGGGTTATTTCCCTCCAGCTTCGCATATACGGTGACGTTCTTATTGGTAGGAATATTCTTAAGCTCTACTAACGGTGTATTCCCTACTAAATCGAGTATACCTGCCATAGTCTATTGTTTTAATGGACTGCAAAATAAATTGAAAATGTGGGAATTTGAAAATTTGAAAATGAGGGAGCTTAGGGAGTTTTTTGCACCTTCAAGTAAACAAGATCAATTGAAGGTGCACTGTTTTATTAGGTTAAAATTTGAAAGAAAATGAAAGTGTACAATATGCCGCACTTGACATTTTCAAATCTTCAAATCTTCAAATTTTCAAATTAAAAAGCTACAAACTCATAAGCCGGATTCTGTTTTTACACTATCATTTATCTGTCCCGGGAATTACTTCCAGGGATCAATCTGCCTACCCTCCGGCATCGGGCGAGCAGCCCTCGGGCGCCGGTATACGTGGCATTTCAGCATGCAAGGTTTACCCGCTGTATGCATTACTGCATACGGCCGTGGGCTCTTACCCCACATTTTCACCTTTTTCCCGCGTGAGCAGGATAGTTATTTTCTGTGGCACTTTCTGTTGCTCCGATTGCTCGAAACACCCGGCTGTTCACCGGTGCATTTGCTCTGCGCTGTCCAGACTTTCCTTGCCGTCAAAAGACGACACGATAGTTCGGTTTGTAGCAAAGGCGAAATTACTTAATAAACTACAAAGAACGCAGATTTTCATGGTTGTCATGATTTGATATGATTTTTTGTTTGGCTTTGCGGATGAAGAATTTCCGCGTTTATAAAGGAATACCGCTTGTCATCCCGAGGAACGAGGGATCTGGGTTCCACACAAACAACCTGCCAGTGCGCGTCTCTGATCCCTCGTTCCTCGGATGACAAGCAAACGGGTCGAATGTTTTTCGAACAGCCATATGACATCAGGAGGTAAAGTAATCCGTAAAAATATATTTTCTGATATTAACAAAATAATATATGTTTATCTAAATTAAATTTTAGACACACCTAAATATTTTTTTAGTTAAATGAAAAAACTATTCTTTTTGAGCTTTCTTTTTACTTCATTTTGCGATGATCTGCAAGCTCAAACATCTGGCCAATCCAGGCACAAACACAGCATCAGGGGCGTTGTAAAAGACGAATTGACGGGTAATGGATTGGCAGGCGCGTCTGTCTTTATTCCAGCGATCAATGCTGGTGCACTTAGTAATGAACAAGGAAGTTTTACTATATCAGTTCCTGATTCTGTTAGGTATGAACTTGAGATAACGTCGGTAGGTTACGATAAAAAAAGCGTTACCGGAACTGCAAATGCAACGGTACATATAAAACTTTCAAAAACTTCCGCATCGCTTGAAGAAGTAGTGATCACGGGTGTTTCAAAAGCCACGTTGATCAGGGAAAATCCGGTTCCCATCGCCACCGTTTCATCCATCAAAATTGAAAAAACAATTGAGAGCAATATCATCGATGTGCTGATGAAGAATGTACCGGGTTTGAATACTGTAAAAACGGGACCGAATATTTCCAAACCATTCATCAGGGGGCTTGGCTACAATCGAGTACTGACCTTGTATGACGGCATTCGCCAGGAGGGCCAGCAATGGGGAGATGAACACGGTATTGAAGTAGATGCTTACAATATTGAAAAAGCAGAAGTGATCAAAGGGCCGTCCAGTTTGATGTTTGGCTCGGATGCACTGGCGGGCGTTGTGAGTCTTTTTCCTAACGTACCGAAGGAAAAGGACGGAAAGCTAAGAGGGAAATTCACGACAGAATATCAAAGCAACAATGGTCTGGTGGGAAACGGGCTGCGACTCAATTATAGCAATGAGCACTGGTCATACGCATTGCGTGGCTCCTATCGCTTCGCAAAAAATTATACAAACGCAGTGGACGGACGAGTATACAACACAGGATTTAGTGAGAAAAATTTTGCTGCACTGGCAGGCTATAATAATGACAAGCTCTCTTCTACCCTCAATTTTACTTTGTATGACAACCTGCAGGGAATTCCCGATGGTAGCCGTGATTCGCTTTCAAGAAAATTCACGAAACAGATCTATGAAGGCAGCCACGACGACATTGCCAGCCGGCCAATTGTAACAGGTGCAGAACTCAACAGCTATGCGCTTTCGCCATTGCACCAGCATATTCAACACTATCGTATTTACAATAATACCCGCTATATTTTTGGCACAAGCAACCTCGAAGTTTTGTTGGGTTTACAGCAAAATGTACGCAGGGAATTCAGTCATCCAACGGCACCCACACAAGCTGCATTATTTGTAAGATTGAACACTGTGAACTACAATATAAAGTACAACACACATTATTTTTCGAACATTGATTTTACTATTGGTGTGAATGGCATGTTGCAAAACAACAAGAGCAAAGATGCCACTGATTTTCCTATCCCCGATTACAACTTACTGGATATAGGATCCTATGTCTGTGCTACCTGGAAATATGAAAAATGGACGCTTAGTGGCGGTATCAGATATGATGTCCGAACCATGCACACGAAGGATATGTACATAGGCCCCAACTCCGGCAATGGGTTTCATAAGCAATACTTTTTGCCGGATACTGCCGGTTCGGTTTTGCAGTTTCCTGCTTTGCAAAAAACATTTACAGGAGTTTCACTAAGTGCGGGTGCAACATACAAACTCACCGAAAAGATTTCCGTGAAGGCCAACATTGCCAAGGGTTACAGAGCACCTAACATTACTGAGCTCGCTTCAAACGGCCTCGATCCCGGCGCTCACATTATCTATTTGGGAAACAGTAATTTTTCGCCCGAATTCAATTTGCAGGAAGATATCGGTCTGGACTTTAGCTCAAAAGATGCAACTGCGGGCATTAGTGTTTTCAATAACAACGTGCAGAATTACATTTACTTTTCCCAGTTAACAGACGGCGCCGGTAATCCACTCACAGATGCGCAAGGCAATAAAACTTTTCAATACCAACAGGAAGCAGCGCAGCTGTATGGCTTGGAAGCCTCATTAAGTATTCATCCACAACGGTTGAAAGGATTTATGATCAGCAATCATTTTTCTGCTGTATATGGCTTTAACAAGAATAATAACTACAAAGGAAAAGGTGTTGAAGGAGAGTATTTGCCATTTATTCCACCGGCGAAATTATTGAGTTCCGTTTCGCAGGAGATAAAAACCAAAAGTTCGTTTGTTCCTTCATTATCCGTACAAGCAGATATTGACTACAACGCCCGGCAGGACAGGTTCCTGCAATCCTTCAATACAGAAACGGTATCCGAAGCTTTTACGCTTTTCAACGCTTCCGTTAGCACCGTTATTAATTACAGTAAAAAATCTTCACTGCAATTTTATTTGCAGGTGAATAACATTTTCAACACGTCTTTCCAGTCAGGTTTGAGCAGGCTTAAATATTTTGAATACTATTCGCAATCGCCCAATGGTAAGCTGGGCATTTATGGGATGGGAAGGAATGCATGTGTAAAAATGATAGTGCCTTTCTAATTCAAAAGTAAAAAGTCAAAAGTCAAAAATGGTCCCGAATAGTTTGAACCGTTTTTGACTTTTGACTTTTTATTTTTTATTTCTTTTATATCGTTCTGCCTAAATCTATTTCAGCATTATCACCCACGTTCAAGCTTCGGCTTTCACCTTTCACTTCCGCGTCGCTGCCAATGAGGGAGCGGGTTATAACGATGTCGCTAAGGTTAGAAAAAGTACCAATTATGGCATCTTTTACGATGGAGGAATGAATGGTAACATTTTCTCCAATGGTAACGTTCGGCCCGATGATCGCATTGCGAATGTTGCAGCCCGAAGCGATGTTTACCGGAGGAATGATGATTGTATTTTCAAAGATGCGGTCCTCCGCTATTTTGTGTCCGAATTTTTTGAGCAGGATTGCGTTCGTGTCTAGCAAGGTTTCTTTCTTTCCGCAGTCAAACCAGTTCTGTACTTTAAATGGCGCGATCTTAATGCCGCTATTGATCATACACTCCAATGCATCTGTCAGGTTGAATTCGCCGTGACTTGTCAGGTTGTTTTCCAGGTTATTTTCAAGACACTGGAAAAGCTTTTCGGATTCCTTGATAAAGTAAATCCCCACCAGGGCCATGTTAGATTTCGGGATATGCGGTTTTTCCACCACCCGGCTGATCATGCCGTCCTCACCGATTTCCGCAACGCCAAAATCACGCGGGTCGTCTACTTTTTTTACGCCCAGAACGGAATGTTCGTTTTGCAGCACATCTTTCGGATTGTACTCGCAAATCGAATCGCCCAATACGATGAACAGCTCATCATTGTTAACGATGTCCTTTGTCAGTGCAATCGCTTGTCCTATGCCCTTGCGTTCATTTTGCTGTACAAAATGCACGTTGAGGCCGGGATATCTGTCTCTCACATAGTCCTGTATCTTGTTTCCAAGATATCCTACGATAAAAATGTATTCTGTTATACCGGCTTCCAGCAGTTGATCTACTATGATGCTTAAAATCGTTTTTCCTGCCAGTGGAATGAGAGCCTTAGGTTGAGTATATGTATGTGGTCGCAGCTTGGTTCCAGCACCAGCTACGGGAATAATAGCTTTCACTTGTAAAGTTTTAATATAAATATCTCCGAAAAACGGGCCGGTCTACGGCATTAGCTGTAAGAAACCGGTACATTTTTGAGTAACAGAGCCTTCCTTTTCATCATCTTCCGCACTCTGCAAACGAAAATAGGTATTTTTTGGTTTTTCGTATAGAAATCGATTGCAAAGGATAAACAGGAATCAGAAATTAGGAATTAGATAATCGGTGCAGCAGTCGTTCTAATTCCTAATTTCTAATTCCTAATTTCTAATTTCTAATTCCTCCCATTATCTTTGCGCCATGCAAAAAGACACATTAGTATTCGATCTGCTGAATAAAGAAAAAGTACGTCAGCAAAATGGCATTGAACTAATTGCCTCTGAGAACTTTACATCACTGCAGGTAATGCAGGCGATGGGTAGTGTAGCAACCAATAAATATGCTGAGGGTTACCCCGGAAAGCGTTACTACGGCGGCTGCGAAGTGATCGATGAAATTGAACAATTAGCTATCGACAGGATAAAACAAGTGTTTAATGCGACCTGGGCCAACGTGCAACCGCACAGTGGCGCACAGGCAAATGCGGCGGTTTTCCTTGCCTGCCTGAAGCCGGGAGATACCATTTTGGGTCTTGACCTGAGCATGGGCGGCCACCTTACACACGGTAGCCACGCTAACTTCAGCGGTAAAATTTACAACCCTGTTTTTTACGGTGTAACAAAAGAAGATGGATTGGTTGACTACGACCAACTGGAGAAAGTAGCGAGAGAAGCGAAACCAAAAATGATCATCGTAGGCGCGTCTGCCTACAGCCGCGACTGGGATTATGCAAGAGTAAGAAAAGTAGCTGACGAAATCGGTGCTTTAATCCTTGCTGATATTTCCCACCCTGCTGCTTTGATCGCCAAAGGTTTGTTGAACGATCCTTTGGAACATTGCCACATTGTTACTACCACTACACATAAAACTTTACGCGGACCTCGCGGCGGTGTTATTTTAATGCGCCACGATTTCGAAAATCCTTTTGGCATTAAAGATCCAAAAGGCAATACGCGCATGATGAGCGCATTGCTTGACCTGGCTGTGTTCCCTGGTATCCAGGGCGGACCGCTTGAGCACGTGATTGCTGCCAAAGCTGTTGCTTTCGGCGAAATTTTGAGCGATGATTTTACTGCTTACGCAAAACAAATTCAGGTAAATGCGCAGGCTATGGCAAAAGCATTGGTTAGCCGCGGTTACAACCTTATCAGCGGTGGTACCGATAACCACCTGATGCTGATTGATCTGCGTAACAAAAATATCACTGGTAAAAAGGCGCAGGAAACGCTTGATAAAGCAAACATTACGTTGAACAAGAACTCTGTTCCTTTCGATGACAAGAGCCCATTTGTAACAAGCGGTATCCGTGTTGGTGTTCCTTCTGTTACTACAAGAGGAATGAAAGCTGAGCACATGGAAACAGTAGTTGCCTTCATCGATAAGGTGTTGATGAACATCGACGACGAAGCGGTTATTGCCCAGGTAAACGAAGAAGTGAAAACCTTCATGAAACAATTCCCGTTGTATCCTGAATTGGGATAAAACAAACAGCATATATTTTCAAAGCCTGTTGCAATTGCAGCAGGCTTTTTTTATTTCCCGCAAAACAGCTTCACGCAAAGGCGCGAAGGAGCAAAGACAAGCAAAGACATCATAACTAAATTCAACCTTCGCGAAGATTGCAGATGATAAGGTTTCCTTATACACCTTCTCATCTTTGCGTCCTTTGCGTGAAACCTTTGCGCGCTTTGCGTGAAATAAAAATGATCGCATAGCACGAAGTCCACACTTCACACGCCGTTTTCTACACTTCATTTCCTTTGACATTTTTATCGGGACCAGCGCGATATACTTTTACACTTTAAACACTCTATTATGCAAAAAGCTTATCGTTTCACCCTTATAACCCTGGCCGTTGTGCTGATGAGCATGACCGCTTACAAGAAGCTCGCTTCTATTCTCATTTCACAAAATGATATTGATGAGGCCGTAAAAAATTATCTGCTGAATGACGTATTTGCAACCAATTATGATTCGTGGTACAAAATACGTCCGGAAGGTTTGAAGTTGCCTTCAGGCGACCGTGCAGCGCTGATGTCAGATCTTTTAAAAAGAGCAAAGGAACTGGTTAACAGCAAAGAATTTAAAGAGAGCTATGAGATCAGTATCGAAACCAACAAAGAAGCCTACGATTATAAACACAAAGACACGCTGCAATCAAAAACGGGTCTGGCCTACAACAACGCGATATCCGCACAGAAGCAAGTTTCCGAATATCAAATGCCCGATGCTGAAGCTACAAGGAAAGCAATGATACAAACAATGAATTCCTTGCCACCATCTGTTCTTACTCAAGCGGTGGGTCAGCAAATTGTAGAGATCAAAGAACAATTGCAGGACAATGAAAAAACGGAGGCTGAAAAAAAGCAACTACAAAAAAGCTTGAAAGAAAAACAGGATCTGCTGGCTTTATCAAAAACAAATCCTAACGAGTTCAAGAAAAAAGCTATTGAAAGTTTGTACCCTGCCGACATGAATGAAAAAATGAATAACGCTAAAAACGAACAGGACCAACAGTTCCAGGAGCAATTGAAAAAATTGAAAGAGGACATGGCGCAGGAACAAAGGAACTACGATACGTACAAACTGGAAAATGTGTTGCCTGAAAAACTCAAAGCATTTATAGAAGAAGCAAAATCGGTGGATTACAATGCGACCGTAATTAAAGGAAGATTTACCAACCCTGTCTACGAAAGAAAAAACAACAACTGGAAATACTTTTACCGCATGGGAAAAGAGCCAATGCAACAAGCAATCAGCTTCGCGGAGAAGTGGTTGAGCGAATTGAAAAAATAAATTAGTAGAGACAAGGCAATGCCTTGTCTTTTTTGTGCAATCATACAGCCCGGTACAGACAAGGCAATGCCTTGTCTCTACAGCCGGCCGATCATCGTCCGGCTTTTCTTTTTCGCATATACATTCCACCACCGATGACTGCAATGAGCAGCGTTCCGCCCAGCACGTATTTCCAATAGCCGCCGCCTCCGGCAATAACAGGATCAACTGTTCCCACCAACACAGGCGCTGCCCAGTAGTAAGGCAATGTTCTTTCCTTTGAAACTTTTTTCATGAACTCCAATTTCGCTTTTTGAAGAGCAACGTCTTTAGGAAACCCTTGTGCAAGATACTTGTACATCAACTCTGTAAGCTGGTATGTCGATTCATTGTTTACCGACCACAAGTTCGTAAGCGAAGATGGAATCCCCACAGCCGCAAAGGCCCTGTTGAAGCTGAACACGCCCTCTCCCCTATACAACCTTCCGGTCCCTGTTTGACATGCTGATAGCACAATGAAATTTGTGTTCATTGTATTGCCGGTAATTATGTCGGACAAATACAGTGCAGAATCCGCAAAATAAATAACAGGCTCTCCTATTGCGCTGGAGTCGGCAGCATGTGTATACAGTTGAATGACCTGGTATTGAGAAAATTCATCAAGGAACTGTTGGCGTGATGCTTTCTTCGTGACATATACTGCAGGCGAAGAAAAATAGTCGCTGATATTATCGAGTGATGCATCGCTGTTCTGCAATGAAGGCAAATGCATTCCCGCAGGATATGTAACAGGCGCCATCCCCATAAATTGCCCGTTTCCGGCATCCACACTATTCCTCACCTTATTGGTCATTAAGAATTTGGCAGAATAGGTGTAACTGATTGCATGATCTTCTATCATGTATTTTACAATAGGCCCATTATAGGAAGTTATCAAGGCTTCGAAAGGAAAGAAATTATCTCCGGGAGAAACGATCAATCTGCTTTTAAGCTTGCTCGTTCCCGCAATCAATTTATACAGATCGTTTGCGCATTTTTCAAAGGCACCGAAAAACCTGTTGAGCTTATCCGCATCATCACAATATTGGAGAAAACAAAGGCTTAGTTTATCATACTGTTTTTTGTCAATCTTATACAGGTTCTTTTCTGTTTTGGAAACGTGGAGCGCATAAATAGCGCTATCTCCTGAAAAAATTTCCAGCAGCGACTGATCATTTTCCAGTAAACGTTCCTGGACATTTTTCACTGTGATAAATACAGAATCCACAAGAGATTGGCTATATGCTTTGTTGTGGCCGCGAATATCGTCCTGCATTTTTTCGAGCCGCTTTTTGTTGTCGAACAGCTGATTCTGGTAATCGCGATATTGCGAAGAGTCAGAAGTCAGGTCCTTCAATATTCTTTCAAGCAGCACTATGTTTCTTTTAAGCTGCATGAATTTCACCACATCCTTTTTACCTATCGCATCGAGTTCGCGTATCTGATCATTCAGTAGAATGGCTCTGCTCTTTTCAAAAAAATAAAATGCCGCATCTGCATTGTGCGAAAAATTACAGGCTTCTATAGCATGCTCATACAAGCGGTGGCTGCTTTCGCGCCAAAAGAGTTTCGATTGCACGTCTGATTGCTCGGCCTTTAACCTGTCGAAAAATCTATCGGTTGTATGATAAATGCTGATCGCCTTTTCAAGATCTGCCGTTGCATGTGTTACCTTGTATTTCGCCAGCCACGCATCTCCCAGGTCAATCACAAATCCAGTAACATATTTCACTTGTACATTTGCAAGAGACATCTGCAACAACATCGTTTCTGATCCTCCCGGCTCCAACAGATCAAACGCTTGCTGAAAGGTTTTCATTGCATTGTTGAAATCGCCTTTTTTCACATAAATATTGGCAACATTATCCAGCACATTGAAAATTTCGAAGTCACGCGTTTGTTCATCAATTTCTTTAACGCTCTTAAAAATTTTAATTGCCTGCCGGTAAAGGTCAAGCGCTTTATCGTATTCATGTGTTTTATTGTAGTAAACTTCAAATGCGATATTATTCAACACAGTTGCATGTCCCGCATCTTCTGTTTTACTTTTCCTGTAATTTTCCAGCACTTTATTAGAATAGTACAAAGATTGCCTGATATCTCCCTTCCTCGCATACAGCTGGCCGAGGTTCCCATACACAATAGGCAGATAGGCCTGGCTTTCTTTTGAATTGTGTGTTTCAACAAACTGAAGCAAAATATTTTCCGCATCCTCATATCTCCCCAGGTTCATCAATGAAAGGCCCTTCCACATGGGAAGCACACTTGCCAGGTAGGCACTGTTGTAGTTTTTTTGAATGATTTCACCATACTTTACATAATTCAGACAGCCATGATAGTCGCCAATGTCAAACGCATGGTCGGCCGCATCAAACAATATTCTCAGTGTATAAGGTGACTGAACATTTTCTTTTGCAATGATGGAAAGACAACTGTCGGTGGCGTATTTCTTTTCCATCGGAAGATGCAGCGAATCATACAACTTACCCAAAAGTGCATAGTCCGTTACCAACAATCCATTGCCGGACGCTGATTTGTTTTTGGGCAGACTGGCGATAGCAATGGACTGTTTCGCTGAAGCCACTGCATTTAAAAAATCGCCTCTTCTCGAATACATAAGTCCCAATGTAAGCAGTAGCGACGCATGAGTTGTATCTCCCTTATATGCACATTTATCTATGTTCGCCTTATACTGCAGAAGTTCTTTCAAATAATCTTCCGAAAATCCTTTTACAGAATCCCTTAAGTAAAGCGTCCGTTTAAATAAAACATCCCTGTCAGGGCATTGTGCCGACAGGGATGAGGAAATAGTTAACAATAAAAATATGCAGATGTATGTTCTTATCCTGGCTTTAGTTCTTGATATATTGGCCAAGTACAGTATACTTAACAGGTAGCGTTGTTTCATTGATCACCGATGGTGCTGCATTGTTTACACCGATGCCTTGAAGGTATAACTTTGTAGTGGGTTTAAATCCATTTTGTATTATATAATTTACAATTTTGCCACTTACTACCGGCGCCACAAAAGACGAACCTTCGACTGGGTATGTGAGAAATGGCACATTCATCGTACAACAACCTGTATCGCTTTTCAAAACACCCAGCGTTACATATACATCAGAATAGTTTTGATAATAGCACGGCCACATGACATCATTACTTCCTGTTAACCCG
This sequence comes from Pinibacter aurantiacus, assembly GCF_019130065.1. Classification (GTDB taxonomy): domain Bacteria; phylum Bacteroidota; class Bacteroidia; order Chitinophagales; family Chitinophagaceae; genus Pinibacter; species Pinibacter aurantiacus. The sequence continues at coordinate 742,837 of NZ_JAHSPG010000001.1, forward strand.
GTAACACTTATCAAATCAGCTGTTGACTCTGAAAAACATGCCGGAAAAAACAGGTGGTGCGGGGTAAGCTTATTTGAAGGTTTCACAGGTTGATAGCAAAGCTTTTCATTCTCATGAGGTTGGCTCGTATCATTTCCTGCTGCTGCAACTATTACAGTCGAGTCATATATTTTGGTAAAATATCTTGTGAACACGGAATCTTTCTCGCCGTAATATCCCAAACTTGCATTGATAACCGATGCGTTGTTTTTGCGTGCATACGCCAACCCACAGCTCACAGAAAATACGCTTCCGTGACCATGTGCATCCAGAACTTTCAGTACCATAATCCGCGGCGACTGATTTGTAAGTTGTGTCAATGTAATAGCTGTAGCCGCGCTTCCATGTTTGCTGGCATTATCGTCCAGCAATATCTTAGGATCTTCTCCCGGAAGGAAATTGTACAAAGTATTTCCGGGAACCGGCTCCTGCCAGATCATGCTTCTTATTTGCGGATCAAACAACGTGGTATCCAGACCAGTATCCATGATGGCGAGAATTCCTTGCTTACTCACTGTACCAGGGAAACCTTTGATCCTGACACCTTGTTTGATGGATTGTATTACAGTATCCATTTTACTTGCCGATCCTGATGTTGGCGGATTCGGTGTAGTTGGTGCCTGAATGATCATGGGGACCCTTGGCGGTGGCGGCGGCTTTAAAGTTGCATCACCACTACTGTCTATCACAATTAAATTGGCTGTAATGTTGGTGAGATTAGGATCGCAAGGGCAGGTATATACCTTGATGCTGTCTGTTTGTGAGGAGATCTTTCGACGGCCGCCCGCTCCATTATTTCCTTCTTCCCTTCCCTTGCCTGTACTGTCGGGATATTTGAGTCCCCTGACATATGCAATAACGCTGTCGAGGCTTCTTTTCTTTTCGTCATCACTTGCGTTGGGGTTGGTGGAGACGTTCCAGTTTACATAATTAGGGAAGTTGTAGATCTTTACTTTTGTGTTGCGTTTGCAGGCCGACATAACAAAAACCATAACACTTACTCCAAGCATTATGGTAGTGGCCCGTTCTTTTGCCCAGGTGTAGTTCATTGACAGTCGTTTTGCAATATGATTGGTAAATAATGACTGGTGGCGGGCTACGGAAGAGAGTTGTTAGTTGTTAGTTATTAGTTGTTGGTTGTTAGGCTTTCAGCTCAACTTCTTCCAGTTTAGCTGCCAGATACTATTTGCAAGATTGCATATAATAAAGTCTAACAACTACCAACTACCAACAAACAACTATTTTCACTACATTTTTTTCAACCATTGTTCTGCAATGTCTTTGCCTTCAAGATTTTGGTCAACAACTTCTTTGAGAAGTATATGAGCTCTTTCTTTATCCTGCGCCTGGTTGCGTTTCATGAGGGTAAGGGCGAGATAAAACTTGCCGGGATTTGAATAAAGACTTTTTGTAGAAAGATCTTCGAAATAAGAAATAGCCTTGTCGTATTGCTGCAAACGCAATGCTGATATGCCTGCATATCTTTCCGCAAGATCTTTTGTATTGTCGTTCTTATAAATGGATTCAAATGTTTTTAGCGACTCCTCCAGTTTGCCCGCATTGTATTGCTCAAGGCCTTCCTGCATGTTATCGTGTGCACCCATATTCACGCTAAAGGTCGTCAATTGACTGTCAATATATTGATTCGCCAGTTTTTCTGTGGAAACCGGTTTGAAAAACAACCAGCTCATTACCACCGCTACCAGGAAAACGCAGGCGGCGGCATATATTATAGCCCTGCGCAGAGATATAACCTTGGCAGGCTGGGCTGCACGTTGATTGAAATTAAGTTGCCTGAAGCGCTCTCTTCTCTCATCATTTGCCATATCCGCTGCTGCTTGCTGACCAGAAACATAAAAAGCAACCTCTTCCGCAAAAGACGTATCGTTCTGAATGCGTTCATCAAAGGATTTTTTTTCATCAGGTGTTGGGGTGCCTTTGAAATAATCTTCTATGTACTCTAAATTGTTCATTCTGACTAAGGGTTTACTGTTTATACATGTGTCTCAATTTTTCCATGCATCTCAGTCTGCTGGTTTTGGCAACTGCCGCAGTTTTAAAACCTACCATCGTTGCTATTTCCTTATCGCTGAAACCATCTGCAAAAAGCAATAGCATCTGTTTACAATTTTCTCCGATCTGACTTAGTCGTTTCCTCAGCAAATCAAAATCCGTTTTTTCTATAAGTTGCTGGACAATGGTCTTGCTGGTGTCCGACATAGTATTTAATGCGTCTGTTAAAACAAATCCGTGATGCATTTCATTCTTCTTAGTCGTGTTTTTTCGAACCTGGTCAACACATTTGTTGTGGAAAATCTGATATAAATAAGTTTTTAGTGAGGATCTTTCCTGGAAATTGGCATTTACTACGTTGTTAATCACCGTAATAACTGCATCTGAGTATGCGCTGAAGGCATCTTCATAATTAACTGAATATTTGTGCCTTCCTTCTTCGATGAAATAGGCAAACTTCAGGTAAAGGGCATTTTCATACTCTACGTGCCTGTTATCTTTTCTTCTCAATCCCTCAATAATGTCTGTATCTGTAATAGACGTTGATTGCATAATAGCCTTAATGGGTTCTAAATTAATCATTTACAGCTGTTTTTTAAAACAAACGCTGTGATAGTTTTTTACAACCAGCCAAAAAAGTTCAATTGACAACAAAAACCGGCTTTCTACAAAAGGTTGGGGTGAGAGAGTAAAGACCAATTCCATCTCACAAATTCATAAGAAAGGTATCTGCCGAGCACGAGTATACTTACAAACAAACCACTAGAAAGTTCGGACAAGATGTGCTAAGTCAAAAAGTAAAAAGTAAAAAGTAAAAAACTTTAAATCCAGATTTGTCTCTGTTTTATAAAAACAAGCAGCATCCAGGAATTTTTACTTTTTACTTTTTACTTTTTACTTTTTTTCGTTCCTCCTGTTTCCATCGTTTTCATATGCGCGACAAAGTATGTGCATGCAGCATTAACCCGGATATCTCACACAACTCCTCCCTTTCAAAGCCATTGCAGTCCTGCCTTTTGAGCATTTTTAAACAACATCATTTAAACATAAAATTTATGAAAAAGTTATTCTTCAGCGTTCTGACTATTACCGGAATGCTATTCGCAAACACATCAAATGCGCAAAATCAATACGTCGCTTTATCAGGCAAATCTTACGATCCGAATGCAGCTACCAGCAGTTCAGAAGGCATGGCCACTCTGGCAAACACTAACCAGAAAGCGTATAAAAACTTCGTAAGCCATTACAGCAACATTAATGACATCTCTGTTACCGATGGCAAAAAAACCAGCATTGTCGTTTTCAAAAATGCAGGTATTCTTACCCGTGTATGTTACAGTAAGAAAGGTGAATGCCTGAATACCATTCGCTACTACGATCCAGCTATGCTTCCTCAGAGCGTGAAAGATGCCATCAAAGCTGACTATGCAGGCTATTCAATATTTGGCGTTACAGAAGTTACCGTAGGTGAAAAAACAGGCTATTTGGTGAAAATACAAAATGAGAAATACTGGAAAACAATAAAAGTTGTAGACGGCGAAACTGAAGAAACAGAAAAATTCGAAAAAGCTAATCCATAATATACAAGTCAGGTTTTTGTCCCTTCTCTTCTCTCCTTACCACTTCAAGCCATTCAAATCTTCGAATGGCTTTTTTTTGGCGCGGCCCCTACATGCAAGTAGACGATGTACGGTGTACGAAATTGTTTCCAGAGTTGCGCTGGAATGAAATTCGTACAACGTACATCTTAATTTACATCGTACATCTTTTTGTTTATTTTTACCGCAGTTAAAAACTCATTATGATTCAACGTATACAAACGATCTGGCTGGCACTGGCTGCCATATGCGGATTTGCAATGTCACGCGTGCCTTTATTCAATGCAACTTTGGCCGATAATTCAAGCCGCATTGTTTTCGCTTCGGACCATCTTGTTGTTTTCGCTCTGAGTATCGCAGTAGCTTGCATGTCAACTGTTGCCATTTTCCTGTTCAAAAAAAGAACAACTCAATTTAAACTCGCAGTCACTGGAATTTTGCTTTCAATCGCTGTAGTTGGGTTGGAGGTATATTACATCAATGCATTCAAACAGTCAACGCCAATGGTTAAGGGAACTTATAGCTGGGGTGGTCTATTACCAATCGCCATGGCAATCTTTCTTTGGCTGGCAGCCGGAGGAATAAGAAGAGACGAGAAGTTAGTGAAAAGCCTGGACAGACTTAGGTAATTGAAAATTGAAAGTTGAAAATGGTAGGGGCGAATTGTATTCGCCTACAATAAATTAAAAGGCTCCGATAATTCTAATTTATCGGAGCCTTTTTTATTAGCGAGATTGAAAACAATTACAATGGAAGTATCGAAAGCATTTTCAATTTTCAACTTTCAATTTTCAATTCATCACATATATCCCAAAATCTTAAGCATACTCTGAGCGCTCTGCTCTTTCGCGTATACCCAATCTGTTAGCTTTCCGTTTTTGTCATAACCAACAATAACGTGCTTTGGAGAAGGGATCAGGCAGTGTTTAATGCCTCCGTATCCACTGATTTGGTCCTGGTAAGCGCCCGTATGGAAGAAGCCTACGTATAAAGGTTCATCCGGCGTTACTTTAGGCAGGAACACCTCGTTGATATGCTCTTCGGAATCATAGTAGTCATGACTATCACAGGTAAGGCCGCCTAAGACGACTCGCTGGTACTCCGCGTTCCATTTGTTGATCGGCAACATCAGGAAGCGTTCGCCAATACCCCAGGTATCAGGCAATGTGGTAATGAAGGATGAATCGATCATGTACCATATCTCACGATCGTTTTGCGTTTTTTGAGCAATAACGCTGTAAATGTGCGCCATGCTTTCACCAACGGTAAAACTTCCAAACTCTGTGTAGATATTTGGCATTGGCACTTTGGCTTTCTTGCAGGCGTTTTTAATGGTGCCTACAATCTCGGTTACCATGAACTGGTAATCGTAGTTAAAGCCCAATGAATGCTTGATTGGGAAACCGCCGCCAATGTTGATTGAATCCAGTTCAGGACAGATCTTTTTCAACTGGCAATACAAGTTCACTACCTTATTCAACTCACTCCAGTAGTAGATATCATCTTTAATACCTTTATTCAAAAAGATATGGAGCATCTTTAGCTGGAACTTGTTTTCGTAGCCTTCGATATTATCTACATAAAACTCCAGGATATCTTTCGCACGAATACCCAATCTTGAAGTATAGAATGGGAAATTCGGCTCCTCTTCAGCAGCTACACGGATACCCATTTTGAACGGAACTTTTACAGATCGTCTGTAAGCATCCAGTTCTTCTTTGTTATCCAATACCGGGATCACATTTTTAAAACCTGTGTTCAACAGGTTTGCAATGCGCCTGGTATAAGTTTTTTGTTTGAACCCATTACAAATGATAAAGGTATCTTTTGTGATCTTTCTGCGCTGGTAAAGCTTTTTGATGATCTCAATATCATAGGCATAAGAAGTCTCCAAATGAATATCATTCTTTAACGCTTCTTCCACGATAAATGAGAAATGCGAACTTTTAGTGCAGTAACAGTAATAATATTTGCCTTCATACTTATGCTTTTTAAAAGCATTGGCAAACATGTCCTTGGCCTTGTTGATCTGCTTCCCGATTTTGGGCAGGTAAGTAAGCTTCAACGGAGTGCCGTACTTTTCGATCAGCGCTTTGAGATCAAGGCCATTAAACTCAAGATACCCATTATCAACATCAAAACCTTCCTGAGGAAAATTAAAGGTTTGATCCACTAACTCATAATAAGTTGTGTTGTTCTCCAATTGGCGATAGATTAAATGTGAAGAATGTTTTTAAAAATCGTTTAGCCCTTTTGTGAGGGTTTTGAAAAAACTTCACAAAAGTAACTGTTTGAATGATTTAAAAAACAAAAAAAACCGGAGTATACATAAATGTAACTCCGGTTTCTTCTTATAGTAAGAAATTCATTCTTATTTTACTGAATTCACCAGGTTTTTGAAAGACTCTGGATTGTTCATTGCAAGGTCAGCAAGTACTTTTCTGTCAAGCGTGATACCTTTTTTGTTCAACTTGTCGATGAAAGTAGAGTAAGTCAAACCTTCTTCTCTTACTGCTGCGTTGATACGAGCGATCCACAAAGCGCGGTATTCTCTCTTTTTAAGTTTACGACCTACATAGCTGTAAGTAAGACCTTTTTCTACAACGTTTTTGGCAACTGTATATACATTTTTACGTTTGCCATAGAAACCTTTCGCCTGGTTAAGGACTCTTTTTCTACGTGCCCTTGATGCTACTGCATTTTTTGAACGTGGCATATCTGAATAATTTTAAAGTTTTAATTAATTAGTTACGGGAAAATTACTTAAGACGCAATAAACGTTTAACGAAGTAAGTGTGAGAAGCACTAACAACTCCATCCTGACGCAACGCACGTTTACGTTTTTTAGACTTTTTTGTAAGGATGTGACGTTTGAAAGACTTTTGGTGAGTAATTTTTCCAGTAGCCGTTACTTTAAAACGCTTCTTGGCACTAGAGTTTGTTTTTACTTTAGGCATTTTATTACCATTATAAAAGTGATACCCTGCTGGCGGTTCCGAACAGACGGAACTCTTATGGAGCCTTGTGGGCAATTCAAATATGTGGGTACATATTTGGGAGTGCAAAAGTAAGGCAATTAATTAAGAATTAGGAATTAAGAATTAAGAATTTTTCAAAGCCAATCTCTTCGCCTGATCGTAAACAATTATTTTTCAACATTTTATTTAAAAACTGCAATTTTTCCTCGCAAAAATTTCTTCTTTTTTTATCTCACCTACGCACAACTATTGAGCCTTCGTTACGCCGCACTCTTTACGGTAGTAATTCTATTGGCCAATACTGGAAGTTTCATTACACAAGGCAATCAGGAACTTGGAGCAATTCTTAATTCCTAATTATTAATTCTTAATTCCTGATTTCTAACTCCTAATTCCTATAAAAAAAGCCCCTATCGGGGCTTTTTTACTATTCTTCAGCTTTAGCGGGTTTCTTTTTCGCTTTCGGCGCCCAAATGGCCAGCATTCTTTTGCCTTCCATTTTCGGCATGCCTTCAAGTGCACCAAATTCTGCGAGACGTTCCGCAAATTTCAGCAGGAGAAGTTCTCCCCTGTCCTTGAACTGGATTGCACGTCCTTTAAATTGTACGTAAGCTTTCACCTTGTTACCTTCTTTAAGGAAGGTCTCAGCGTGCTTCGCCTTGAAGTTAAAATCGTGATCATCCGTATTTGGAGTAAAACGAATCTCTTTCACTTCAGAAACTTTGGCTTTCGCCTTCATTTCTTTCTCTTTCTTCTTCTTTTCGTATAAGAATTTGTTGTAATCGATGATTTTACAAACAGGAGGATCTGCATTAGGAGAAATCTCTACAAGGTCCATTTGCTGGTCCTGTGCCATGCGTAATGCTTCCTGAATGGAATATACGCCTACTTCAACGTTGTCTCCAACTAGCCTCACCTGTGGCACTCTGATCATGTGATTGGTGCGGTGTTCCTGCTGTTGCTCCTTCTTAAAACGGGGGTTAAAACCTCCTCTAGAAGATGGTCTGGGTGGAAATGCCATATTATTTTGTCCACTACCTGCTGTCGGCAGCACAGGGGCTTTTGTGGAATGCTTTCATTTTAATTTTAAAAATCTGCCGCTTGATCAATCGTTAAAGACAATTCTGAAATCAAATTGTTCAAATCGCCTCTTTATTCATAAAAAACCGTTCCAAAAATACGAATAAAAGTAATTTATTACCAGGAACTTTTCTACTCAATTAATAATTAAGAATTAATAATTAATATCTGATCCCTACAAAACTTTGACTTTGCTTGGTTTAGCAGCATCGACAGCCTTTGGCTTTATATCCGCAAAATTTAGGAAGCGGTGTTTTTTGATGACTACTACCCTATTAATTATTCTTTATTAATTATTAATTCGTATTCCTATTCTTCATTTCTTTTCTCCTGAATCTCTGCCACAGCGTCGGCGATAAAGTCTTCTACAGCTTTTACCCCTGCGTCGCCTTTACCGTGTCTTCTGATGGCTACCTTGTTTTCGTTGACCTCTTTTTCGCCAATTACCAGCATATAAGGCACTTTCATCAGTTCTGTATCGCGGATTTTCTTGCCTATTTTTTCATTTCTGTCGTCTATTTCTGCTCTGATGCCCGCTTTTCTTAATTTTTTCAACAGGTCCTCAGAATAAGGGAAGAATTTATCGCTAATTGGCAAAATCTTAACCTGCAATGGTGCCAGCCATAATGGGAAACGACCCGCATAGTGTTCCAAAAGGAATCCGATGAAGCGCTCATGTGTACCAAGTGGTGCACGGTGAATGACCAATGGAATTTCCGGCTCGTTGTTCTGATTAGTGAATGACAGGTTGAAACGGCGTGGCTGCGCAAAGTCAACCTGGTTGGTAGCTAGGGTAAATTCTCTACCGATAGCGCTCCATATCTGAACGTCAATCTTAGGACCATAGAAAGCTCCTTCGCCTTTTACTTCTACAAATGGAATGTTGCTTTCAATCAACACATTTCTTACAAGTTCCTCTGTTTCGAGCCACAGTTCAGGTTCGTTCACATATTTCTGCCCCAACTTCTCCGGATCGTGCAGAGACAGGCGCATCACGTATTTCTCAATACCGAATATTTTGAAATATTTCAGATACATGTCGTTTACCGCTCTGAACTCCTGCGCAAATTGCTCTTTAGTGCAATAGATATGCGCATCGTTCATGTGCAGACAACGTACGCGCATCAAACCAAACAGTTCACCACTTTGCTCGTAGCGGTAGCATGTACCGTATTCCGCAATTCTGTATGGCATTTGGCGGTAGCTCTTTGGCTCTGCATCAAATATTTTGTGGTGATGCGGACAGTTCATCGCCTTCAGATAATATTTTTCGCCGTCCATTTCCATTGGAGGGAACATACTGTCTGCGTAGTACGGCAAGTGACCACTGGTTAAATACAGATTTTCTTTCGCGATATGCGGTGTTACCACTCGTTTGTAACCGGCATCTTCTTCGGTTTCTTTTGCCAGTTTTTCCAACTCTTCAATGATAACGGTACCGTTTGGCATCCATAAAATAAGACCCTGGCCAATATCATCGTTGGTAGTGTAAATGCCCAACTCTTTACCCAGCTTGCGGTGGTCGCGTTTTTTTGCTTCCTCCAGCATGTGCAGGTACTCGTCCAGTTCTTTCTGGTTTGGAAAAGAAATACCGTACAACCTTGTAAGCTGTTTGTTTTTCTCATCACCTTTCCAGTAAGCACCAGCTATGTTTGTAAGCCTGATCGCTTTGATCAAACCTGTTTGCGGAATGTGTGGTCCGCGGCACAGGTCGGTAAAGCCGCCTTGTGTGTAAAACGTGATGCCACCATCCTGCAGATTGCTCAGCAGGTCAAGCTTGTATTCATCACTTTTATCTTCAAAATATTTTACAGCATCTGCTTTGCTGATCTCTTTGCGGATGTAAGGATTGCTTTGTTTTGCCAGCTCTGCCATTTTAGCTTCCAGCTTGCGCAGGTCATCTTCTGTAACTTGTTTGCCACCAAAATCTATATCGTAGTAGAAACCACCTGTTTCTAAAGAAGGCCCAACCCAAAATTTCACACCAGGATACAACGCTTCAACGGCCTCTGCCATTAAGTGGGCAGACGAGTGCCAAAAAGTAGCCTTGCCATCTTTATCGTCCCAGGTTATCAGTTTCAGCGTGGTGTCGTTGTAGATAGGACGCGTTGCATCCCATACTTCTCCATTTACGTTTGCTGCCAATACTTTTTTTGCTAATCCTTCACTAATGGATTTTGCAACGTCCATTGCTGATGTTCCTGGCTGATATTCTCTTACCGCGCCGTCCGGAAATGTTACTTTTATCATTGGTTCTTTGTAAGTTTTTGCTGCCAGAGACAGTCGTTAGTTGTTAGTTGCTGGTTGTTAGATTTGATCGATTATCTAACTCCTGATTCCTAATTTCTAATTTCTATCAAATAACAGGGCTGCAAATTTACGAACTATTGGGTAATTGAAAATTGAAAGTTCCTGCACGACTAAAGTCATTCAGGCGGGGAAAATGGAGAAAGAGAATTCGGCGGACTTTGTTGCGGCGAACACAACATGAAAACATTATAAAAATTAACGAAATGTTTCGTGGATTGTTTTTTATGCAAATTGTTATGAGAGAAGTTTTTCCGTAATTTCAAAATATGTTTATGCGATCCGTTATTGTAGTTTTTTTACTGGGCCTTATTCACGGCGTGGCGGCTCAGGATATCACCGGCATTTGGCGGGGTCACTTTAGCGACAACAACCGGATGAATCAAATTCTAAATATTGATGATCGCTACAGATTTGAGGTGCAGATTGCGCAAACTGACAAAAAACTGCAGGCCATTACCTACTCTTACAAAAACATCGAATTTTATGCAAAGGCTTCCGCAACCGGAAGTATTAATCCAAAAACTGGGAAGGTCCGCGTGTTGGAGCTAAAGATCATTGAAGTGCGCAAGGGAATGAACACTATGGTTTGTAGCATGGATTGTATGCTCACATGGACAAAATCTGGTGATGATGAGTTTCTGGAAGGCACTTTTGTAGCAACGAATACTCTAGATAGTAGCTTTTGCGGCAGAGGCACTGTGTTCCTGCGTAAAGAGGCGGTGTCCGACTTTTATAAGGAACCGTTTGTTGCCCGGAAGGAAAAAGAAATTGCGAAAAAATTGGCCGCAGCAAATACAGTCCCAAAACCGGTGGACAGCCTGAAAATTGCACCGGCACCGGTTGCCAAAACAAAGCCCGCACCAGTTGCAAAAACAACTCCAAAACCGCCAGCCAATACGACTCCAAAGAAACCTGCGCCTAAATCTTCTGCGCCGGTAGCAAAAACGGCGCCGCAAAAAAAGCCTGAAACAAAGCTTACGCCGCAACAAATAGAACCTCTTGCACGACCCGACACGCCCAAAAAAACGATTACCGTTTCTCCTGGTAAAAGTTTTTCAGCGAGCATCCCTTCTGTGATCAAAAACAGGGAAAACGAAATAACAAAAACGATCACCGTAAAAAGCAATGAGGTTGCTCTATACATTTACGATAATGGCACGATAGATCACGACACAGTTTCAGTTTACCTGGATAATAAACTGGTGGTGTCCCGCAAAATGTTATCGCTCGAGCCAATCATTGTGAAAATTAAACTTGACACTACAAACAATTATCATGAGGTGGTGATGGTGGCAGAAAATCTTGGTGATATTCCTCCCAATACATCTTTAATGGTGGTGAAAGCAGGCGACCAGCAGTATGAAGTGCGCATCACGTCTACGGAACAAAAGAATGCCGTGGTGGTATTTAAGTATGCGGGTGATTGACCGAATAACTCAATAACTGAATAACTGAATTGCCCTAGTGTAACTCCGCCGCGGATATGCTGCACCGTCATTGCGAGACACTGCACTATCAACACGATTCAGAAAATAATAACAAGATGGCCTATAGACAAGTGGGGCGAAGCAATCTCAGCACGCAAATTGAGATTGCTTCGCCCCATCTCCTATTTACAGAGTTGCCTTAGTTTTTGAAACACCTGATCTACAAGGGGCTCGCAATGACGTGCAGCGCTGTTTATAAGTTGAACCAGTCAGTTATTCAGTTATTCAGTTATTCAGTTATTCAGTTATTCAGTTATTCCTTGCTCAAATCCTTCAAAACTTTCACTCCGTTCTCATTTTCCGGATTAAGCTCGACAGACTTCTTGTACATTTTTATGGCTTCTTCTTTTTGTCCGTTTTCTAAGAGTGCTTCGCCGTAACTATCGTAGACGTTCCAACTTTGGAGAAATAATTGCATGTTTGTTTTGAAAGCCTCCAATGCAAGGTTCAACTTTTTGTTCGCCATTAGATCATAGCCAAGTGTGTTGAATTCCTTTTCTACCAAAGAATAATGGGCCGAATCTTTTTTCATTGCGATCAACGCGATATCAGCAGCTTCAATGCCTTTGCTTACAAGCGTCCTGCCATATTCTCTGGCAGCGCTTTTCGCCAATGGAATTGCTTTGCCACCGTTTAAGATTTTGAACGCATCTTCACCTGCATCTTCTGTTCTGTTTTGCGTATTGTCGAACAGTATAACTGTTTGATGCCTGGTGATATTTCGTAAAAAAACGGCTGAAAGTCCTATCAAACCACCAGTGTGCCCCACTACCTGACCAAATGGATTGTCCGTGTATACTTTCCAACCGAGGCCAATTTCTACGGGACTGTCTTTCCCATTATTCAGTTTAGTTAGTGTGTAGGCTTTCACCAAAGTCTCGTCAGACAACAGTTTGTCGTTGTACAATGCCTGATCATATTTTAGCAAATCTTCGGTTGTTGTAATGATCTCACCAAATCCTTTGAACTGATAATTCTGCCAGTAATCAGCAACAAATTTGATAGTGTCTGTCTTTTGCATGGCTGTTGAATAAACAAACGGATAGTTGTAAGTCTCCACCAGGTTCGTTTTTTCCTCAGGTAAATAATGATAGAATGTTGCCTTGGGAAAAAATGTTTTAGTCATGCCAGCCGGCTCAAAAACGTTCTTCTTAATATAATCTACATAAGCCACTCCTGTTATGCTTTCTATTATGAGCGAAAGAAAAATGTAGTTCACATTGTCGTAAGTCGCCTTGTCGCCGGGCTGGTATTGCAAGGGCAGTTTTAATGCTGCATAACGCGCGACGATATCTTTATTTGTGAAAACTGTATCGGGATGTGCACGCCTCATCGAATCAAAAAATTTATCGTAAGGCAGTAATCCGGAAGTGTGAGATAACAGATGCCGGACCTTTATTTCGGGATAAGGAAATGCAGGAAGGTATTTGTTTACGGGATCTTCAATATTCAGCTTTCCTTTTTCAAACAGTTGAAAAATGCCTGTTGCTGTAAAAGTTTTTGTTATTGATGCGATGCAAAACTGAGTGTTATTAGTATTGAGTTTTTTATTGGCAAAGTCGGCATAGCCAAACGATTTTTCATAAACGATCTTTCCGTTGTCTGCTACGAGAGCATTTCCGTTAAACCGCTGGTTATCGTGCAGCGCCGTGAAATATTTATCAAGCGCTTGTTTCTTGTTTTGGGCGAAAATATTTGCTGTTGAAATAATCAGCAGCAGCAGGAACACCGCGATCTTTTTCATGAATGAAGTTTTGCAGTACTAACATAGATTATTTTCCCCGTTTCCGAAAGACCGAACAAGTTATTTACCGGCCTTTTGAGAACTTATTCTACCTGCGGTTGTTGCTCCTTATGAAAGGATGATGGCAAGAGTTTTTATCACAGAACAATAACGTTTCTTTTACCTTTTCCTTTGAAAGAGTGTTGGGCAATTGACTATTTTTAATGGTATCAAACCATGATAATAAAACGCCTGCTGGCATTTACCATTATTGCTTTTTTTTGTTGTTGTTCCTGTATCGCACAGGATCTTGCCGGCATATGGCGCGGCTCGCTTATCCAGGATTCCGGCGGCTGTTTTCCAGTTTACAATATTGAAATGCAGGTCAACTTTGCCAACAATAATTTACAGGGCAAATCCTATGACTTTTACGATACAGAAAGACTGGTGCAATTGTCTTTTTCAGGAAAGTTCAATCCGCTGTCGAAACGGATTGTCATTATAGAGAACAAAGTAATTCGCTATAACATTCCAGCCGACTGCATTCCTTGCATTAAAACCTACATGCTGCAATATGATTCAAGCAACCATGAGGAAGTTTTGAAGGGTGAATTCAAAGGTTATGCAATGGATACCAAAACGCCCTGCCCTTCCGGAAAAATCATTTTAAGACGAGCCGCAATTCCTGTGTTTAAAAACGAGATTGACCAGAGTGAAGAATTGGCTGAAATACAGGAAACACTTCAGTTAAAGCCCCGCAAAAAAGAACTGGAAAAAGATCTGATATTCCACACACCTACCATTAAAATTCAGCTTTACGATAATGCAGAACTAGATGGCGATACGGTGACGGTATTGCTAAACAACCGCCTTTTGCTGTATAAAAAAATGCTTACCGACAAAGCGCTAACTCTCGAAATAAATGCATTTCCAGATATAGATTACGAGCTGATCATGTACGCCGATAACCTTGGACGCGTGCCGCCAAATACAGCTGTCATGGAAATTACCGCAGGCAAACAGCGATACGAGGTACATATGACGTCGACGCTGGAAAAAAGCGCGGTGGTGAGGTTTAGGTACCAGAAGGACTGACAGAATAATTTAATCATTGAATTGTCGAGGGCAAATGACTGAATAACTGAATAACTGAAGGCCTCCATTCGGAAAGTCTTTCTGCGTTTCAAGCACTCAGTTATTCAGTTACTCAGTTATTCAGTCATTGATTCTCAATGTGAACCAAATCCGGCATTCTTTGTTAGCCCTCTGTATTTCCTCTTTTACGTCTTTTTTCTTATCTTATAGCAACTAAAAAACAATGATTGTTTATGAAAAAAGTATCAGACATTTTATCCCAAAAAAAGTACACGTTGATTGCTGTCACGCCAGACACTACAGTATTGGAAGCGCTGAATGTGATGGCGGAAAAAAACATTGGATCTGTATTGGTGATGGATGGCGAAGAATATTTCGGACTGCTAACTGAACGGGATTATTCTCGCAAAGTGATCCTGAAATCAAAGTCTTCTACCGATACCAAGGTCTATGATATTATGTCAATCGGATTGCCGAGAATTACTCCCGACAATTCTATTGAGGTGTGCATGCATTTGATGAGTGAGAACAACATCCGCTATTTGCCGGTTTTTGAGAACGATAAAGTGTGTGGTATTATTTCCGTAAACGACGTAATCAAGGCGATCATTTCACACCAGGAAGAAACTATTGCTCATTTGGAGAGCTACATTCATAGTTGAGAGTGGAGAATTGAGAGTTGAGAGTTTGGTTGTTAGACTTCGGTAATTACTATGCAAAACCAGAGCCTAATAACCAACGACTATCAACTAAAAACTTTCCTAAACAACTCTCCCTTCTCAACTCTCAATTCTCAACTTTCTATAATTTTCTCTGTCACCAAAACCAAGTCCTTCATGTCAACTTGCATAGGTAATAAGCCGATTTTTACAACGGCTTTTTTGCCACGCACTTCAAGCACCTGCCCTACCTGGTGATTCTTTTTCATTTTTACTTTGCTACCCACCGCAATTTCGCCCTGCACTTCAGCAAATTTTGATTCTACTTTTTTCTGCAGTTTGTTCACCACTTTAGTTTCATCCTTCTTGAACAAAAGGGCAAACATCTGCTTCATCACTTTTTCCTTGTCATCAGTTTTTTTCCATTCGATCAGGATCTGCTTAATCTTACGATCCATGTCTTTCAGGTAAGCGATGCGATCTTCGGTTATTTTGTTTTGTTCCTTCAAAACTTCAACTTGCTGGCGATGGCGCTCTTTGTCCATTACCTGCTGCATCTCTTTTTTCAACTTCTCATTTTCACGAAGCAAATGATTCAGCTCTTTTTCTTTCTTCTCAAGATCCCGAAGGTCCTGCTCTGTTGCATTCAGCAATTTATCCAAACGGAAATGATCTTCATCGACCATTTTTCTGGCGCGGGCAATCAATGATTTGTCAAGACCAATTCTTTCTGCAATGGAGAAGGTATAGGAACTTCCGGGTTTACCAACGATCAGTTTATACATTGGCAGCAAACTAGCCTCGTCAAAAGCCATGGCACCATTGATGATGCCCGGCGTTTTATTCGCCATTACCTTCAGGTTGAGATAGTGCGTGGTAACAATACCAAATGAATGTTTGCGGGCCATTTCTTCCAAAATAACCTCGGCAAATGCCCCACCAAGATTTGGGTCACTGCCGCTTCCCAGTTCATCGATAAAAAACAAAGTCTTACCATTTGCACTTTCCATGAAATACTTCATGTTTTTCAGGTGCGAACTATAGGTACTCAACTCAAATTCCAAACTCTGCGTGTCGCCAATGTGAATCATGAGTTGCTTGAAGATGCCCATTTGCGAAGAAGGATGCACCGGCACCAGCAAACCTGCCTGCACCATCATTTGCAGCAATCCTACCGTTTTAAGTGTAACTGTTTTACCGCCGGCATTCGGTCCGCTGATTACGAGTATCCTGCTTTTTTCATCGAGTGTAACCGCAACCGGAATGGTTGGTTTGCCTGATTTTTTATTATACAAAAACAACAGCGGGTGCATGGCTTGTACAAGATGTACGTGCGCTTTGTCGTTTACCAAAGGATACTCTCCGTTATAGTCAATCGCGAGTTTTGCTTTGGCACGAATGAAATCATATTCGCCCACAATGTTGTGGTACTGCTGTAACAGAGGCGCATGTACAGAAAGATTTGCCGTAAGCTCACGCAAAATGCGATACACTTCGCGGCTTTCTTCGTGCTCAAGGGAAAAGACTTCGTTGTTAAGTTCGATCGTTTCTTCAGGTTCAATGAACGTGGTGCGTCTTGTATCGCTTTCACCATGCAGAATACCTTTCACCATTCTTTTTTGCTCCGCAAAAACGGCGAGTACTCTCCTGCCATTTAGGAACGATTCTTCTATGTCGGCGAGATATCCCTGCTTGTTGAGTTTGGAAACGATCTTGTCGAACACGCGACGCAGGTCATTTCGTTTGCGATACAAGTTCATGCGAATGCGCTGCAGGTCCTCAGAAGCATTATCCAGCACATTACCATTGTCATCCAGTATCTCGTTGATGTGCTGCTGAATGGCTTTTTCGTAGTGCGAACCTTCAATCACTTTTGCGAGTGCATCGTAAACCAGCCTTCTCTCTGCATCAAACCAGCGGAAAATGTTCTGAATGCTCTCTGCCAGTTTTTTGATCTGCATGAATTGGTCGCCACTGAGCACCGCCCCCGGAATGCCCAACAGCTTCAGGTCCTTCGACAGGTTCAGTGTATAGTCATTAGGGAAATAAATGCCATTCAGAACCAGTTGCCTGTATTCATGGCTTTGTTTTAATTCAACCTGTATGAATTCATTTTTTGTATGTATGCGTAATTGCTCAGCTTTCTTTTTTGCGTACTCGCTTTTGCAATGTGCCGTCAGCAAATCCTTTACTTTGTCAAATTCCAATTGGTAGACGGCCGATTCCGGAAATAATTTCAACTGCTATATAATTTAGGCTGCAAATTTCGGCCAAAGTTTATTATAATTGACATACAATTTTTAGGAATCAGAAGTTAGAAATTAGGAATTTAGAGAGGCGTAAAAACAATGAATTTATTACGGAACCTATATAAATCAAGAATTGCATGAAAAATCCTTTAACCTCGATAACCGTTTTAACGATTATTGCATTGCTTTCATTTTCAGGAACTTTTGCACAGAAGAAAAAGAAAAAATCGACTGCGCATAAGCAAACCACCACAAAACCTTCATCTACAACTATGTCAACAGCACCTTCCGACCCATATTTATTGTTGGGAACCTATACCAATAGCGGAAAAAGTAAAGGCATCTATGTATATAAATTTGATGCGGCTACGGGTGAGGCCACAGAAGTAAACAACGTACCGAGTTCCAATCCTTCATTCCTGGCAATTTCTCCCGACAAAAAAACAGTTTTTGCCGTTAATGAAGACAACGGCCCGGGAGCGGTTTCTTCCTATGCTTTTGACAAAAAAGACGGTTCTCTTTCTTTCATCAATACCGAGCCAACTTCGGGTGAATCTCCTTGTTTTGTAGCGACGAGCAAAAACGGAAAATTTATTGCCGTGGCAAATTACAGCTCGGGCAATTATCTTGTGTACCCGGTAGAAAAAGATGGCAGCATTGGCGAGCCTGTTGAAAAAAGAAAAGACGAGGGCACGGGACCAAACACAAAAAGGCAGGAAAAGGCACACGCTCACGCAACAGTCTTCTCCCCTGATAACAAGTACCTGTTTATAAATGATTTGGGCACGGATAAAATAATGATCTATCATTTCAATGCGGCTACGGGAAGCCTTACCCCTGCAAAAACACCTTTCGTAGCAGTGAAGCCGGGCAGCGGTCCGCGCCACATGACGTTTGATGCGAGCGGTAAATTCGCTTACCTGATGACCGAGCTTAGCGGCGAAGTGGTAGTGTATAAATACAATGAGGGTCAGTTCAAAGAGGTGCAAACCATATCAAGTCACCCTGCAGATTTTAAAGGATCCATTGGTTCCGCAGATATTCATATTTCTCCTGACGGCAATTTCCTTTATGCATCTAATCGCGGCGATGCCAATTCTATAGCCATTTTTAAAAGAGATGCAGCTACGGGCAAATTAACATCTGTTGGTTTTCAACCTACTATGGGAAAAACGCCACGCAATTTCAATTTCGACCCTTCAGGAAATTTCTTACTGGTGGCACATCAGCAAAGTGATGATGTTGTAATTTTTAAAGTAGATAAAAAAACAGGCCTGCTAACAGATACGGGCAAACGCATCAATGTGGGAAGTCCGGTTTGTGTGTTGTGGGTGAAATAGAGAGATTAGAAATTAGGAGTTAGGAGTTAGAATAGTCGCAATTCTTTTTGCTTTTTGACAATTCTAATTCCTAACTCCTAATTCCTGATTTCTAAATCAGCGCCAACAGCGCATCCAAATCCAAATGCTCCGTTACCATCATAAGGTTTCCTTCTGCATCCAGCGGCCATTCTTCTTTTGGCCTGTCCCAATATAATTCTACTCCGTTTCCGTCTGGATCATCGAGATAGAGGGCTTTGGAAACGCCATGATCTGAAGCGCCTGTTAACGGATATTTCGCATCAATCAATCTCTTTAATACAACGCCAAGATCTCTTTCTGAGGGATATAGTATTGCGGTATGAAATAATCCCGCAGCGTGGACCGGCGCCGGTCCTGTGTTCTTGCTGTACCAGGTATTCAACCCAATGTGATGATGGTATCCTCCTGCCGAAAGAAAAACAGCCTGCGTTCCGTATCGCTGCATGATCTCAAAACCAAGAATATCTTTATAAAAAGTCAACGCTTTGTCAAGGTCAGTAACTTTTAAATGTACGTGACCGATGCGTGTTTGAGGTGGTATGATGTAAGCCATGATTGAATAATTGAATAACTGAATCATTGATTAATTGAAAATTGAAAGTTGAAAATTGAAAATGAATACAGTTGTTAGTTGGTTGTTATTGGTTATTAGGCCTTGGTTTTGAAAAAGTCTTCATCAGATCTAACAACTTCGACTAGCAGCCAATTTTCAACTTTCAATTTTCAACTAGAGGGCGAATGCAATTCGCCCCTACCGGTATTTATCGTTTAACGTCCTTCCTTCTTCGCACATTGCAACTATTTTTGCAATGCGGTCGTTACGGGTTTCTTCGCGCTTTGCGGTGGTTACCCACTCTACAAATTCTTTCTTGTAGCCGTAAGTAAGAGCGTCGTAAAATGTTTTTGCCTTTTTGCTTTTCGCCAATGCCTTTTCAAGATCTTCGGGTGTATCAACGTCTTTGTTCTTGACCACCCTTTTATAACCTTTCTTATTGATCGCAACAGATTCTTTGATATATGCGGTCAATGTTTTTTCATCGAGTTCGCTTGCATCGACATATTTTATTGAACGGCTAAACTCATTGTCAACACAGTGATTGAAGAGTTTCTTTGCATCTTTCATTGCATCACCGTTGAAGAAAGTAAGCTTTACATGTTGCTTAAAAGCTCCATAGCCGCAGACCATTCCGTTGGATGCATAGTGCGGCCCCCACTTCCATTCTTCTACAAGGCTATCATCAGCATTCAAAATAATGGAGCGCAGCTTTGTGCAGATTGCCTTAGAAAACTCAGGCATTTCCTTGATATAATTCGTAATCTCTTTCGGCGCGTCTTTTTTTGCTGTTGGCATAAGAAAAATTGAATAGTTATTTAGCACGCAGATGACACGGATTAGACGGATTTGCACGGTTTTTTTTCGCTGTGCAAATATCACTTCCAGTACTTATCGGTGTAGCTCAAAAACGTCGGCCAGTTGGGTCCTGTTGTATGTCCACCGCTGTGTTGACGAAACGCTATTTCTCCATCTGTTAATGGTGTTTCTATTGGTGGCATTTGTGTAGTGCCCAATCCTTTTTTTCTGAGCAATTCATAAACTGGTCCGGCATACAAGCCTCCAAGAAAAAGACCTTTCCCATCGATCCAATTGCCTTCTACATACGGAGACCCTACGCTGATAAATACCGGCCTTGGCGCGCAAAGAGCAACCAATTCATGTGCATCTACGGGAAGATCATTTGGTGTTAACGGACCGGCATATTTAATAAAGTTTCCGGCAAACCAATGATACTCCGATGATGAGGCGAGATTCTCTACCTGCTCACCAAATGTACGACGCAATATTTTTCCGCCACCAGCTCCGGAAGATCCAATGAACCCAATGGAAATGCGCGGCTCATAAGCCATGGCAACAAGTGCCGCTTTGCCGTAGCGCGAAAGTCCTTCAATCGCGATTCGTTTTTTGTCGACGGCTTTATCCGTTTCAAAATAATCAATCGCCCGGCTTGCGCCCCACGCCCATGCGCGCAATGCCCCCCAGTCATCTGGTTTGCGTGGCTGGCCCTTGTTCACCAAACCAATAATGCCCTGTGTTAGCCCCGCTCCGTTATCAGCCTGATAACTGGTTGGTACAAGAATCGCATAACCATACCCTTTGGCCAGTACCTGTTGCTGCCATGTTGGTTCTTTGCTGGCATTTTGGGCCGGCATTCTAAAACCTGGTGGGAATACAAAGGTGAATTCCATTATCACAGGCACAGGCTTTTTTACATTTGCAGGTGTTGTTAATGTAAGATCGATATCGACTTTTACATCCGCGTAAGCGCTGTTGTCAACATGTCCGAGCAATTTTTTTGTTACAACGGGGATGTCTCCATTTTTCTCATTCACCACACTCACTACCTCCCATTTTACTTTGGGCACATTTGCAGGAACGCGGCCATATATTTCACGATCAAAATCTTTCACGATCTCTGGCCGGCGCTTGCTCCACCAAGTGTTGGCGTCTGTAACCTTTGTTCCGTTTTTTAAAACAAGCGGATCGGGTAAGGACGTGTATGTTGTAGCCTTCGACTCATCGGCATTCGCCGCATTCGGAGCTTTTGGGTTTCCTGATGGGCCATCACGCAACGAATCTATGTGCAACAACTTCATCATTTTTTGATGATCTACCTGTGAGGCGGCCTGGATGGCTTTCATATTTGCACGCCACAGACTGTCGCGCTTCAAACTGTCAGCCACATTGCTTTGCGCAAATGTTGTTGTTAAAATGACATGGGAAATGAACAGGCAAGCGATCCTTTTCATGTCGTTTATTTTGATGATGATTGATAACGTTGTATATACTCAGCAACCTCTGTCATTGGCGCAATCCAGATTTCTTTTTCATGTTGTTTCAGGAAATGCAGCAACTGACTATGCGCCTGCAGTGAAACGTTAAGCGAATGTCCGCCTCCCACGCCATGAAAAAGAAACACAACTAAAGTGTGCGAGTCCATTGCTTTTTGAACAAGTGAAACAAGCTGATCTCCTGATTCTCCATTGATGCCGTAACAACCTATGTCATAAAGCTTCACATCCTGAATGCGCAGCATTTCCGGTCTTACGCCTCTGGCTCCTGTGAATTCTTTTTTTATCGGATCAAGGTAAAACGAGTCGCTGATCTTTGTATCTCCACAAGGATAAGCAAACGTCCGCGAATGCTTACCATCAATAGCTTTCAGCAAAGAGTTCATCATGTGAATTTCCTGGTCAATTTGCTGAACGGTATAATTATTCAGGTCATTATCTGCTTTTACAAATTCCCTGCCCGGTCTTTTTCCGATGCATGGATGATAGTATGTGTGATTGCCTAACTCGTGCCCTTTAGCTGCGATGGCGCGCCATTGGGCTGTGCGGGTATCCAGCGTTCCGGTGTAATTTGATAAGTAAAAAGTTGCTTTTAACCCAAGTGAATCAAGCGCTGGAGCAGCGTTGTCGATGTCTACGTCAAGCGCATCATCATAGGTTAAAACAACAGCACATTTTTTGTGGTGCCACAAAGTGTCTTGCGCATGAACGCTGTAGCCAAAGAATAGAAAGAGAATTATGCAATGAATTTTGGTGTTCATATGGTTTAGTTGTTGGTCATATTTGAAGTAGCCGGTGGCCCGTAACCAATAGCCTGGCACCTGCTCTAACATTGCTGATATATACCAGCTGCTTGCATTTTATAGTCAATGATTTACACAAACACCGGCTACTGGCAACCGGCCTACCGGCAACTATTCTTTTATTCCCTCCAGATCGATCAGGAACGCATAATCTCTCGCAACTTCTTTCAGTCGCTGGAACCTTCCGCTGGCGCCACCGTGGCCCACGTCCATATTTGTGTAAAGCAATAGTTTATTGTGATCTGTTTTTAACTCGCGAAGTTTTGCTACCCATTTCGCCGGTTCAAAATATTGTACCTGGCTATCGTGCAAACCTGTTGTTACCAAAAGGTTTGGATAGGCTTTCTTTTCTACATTGTCGTAAGGAGAGTAACTCTTCATGTAGAAATAACTGTCTTTATTTTTTGGATTCCCCCACTCATCAAACTCTCCTGTTGTTAATGGAATGCTCTCGTCAAGCATCGTTGTAACAACATCTACAAAAGGAACCGCAGCGATGATACCATGCCATAAATCAGGACGCATGTTCATTACAGCTCCCATCAGCAAACCACCTGCGCTGCCGCCGTCGGCATATAAATGTTTACTGCTGGTGTATTTATTTTTGATTAAGAATTCAGCACAATCGATGAAGTCCGTGAAGGTATTTTTCTTGTGGAACATCTTACCGTCTTCATACCATTGACGGCCCATTTCTTCGCCACCACGAATATGTGCAATCACAAATGCAAAACCTCTGTCAAGCAAACTTAGCCTGGCACTGCTAAACGAAGGATTCATGCTGTTTCCATAGCTGCCATAGCCGTATAACAACAACGGTTGGCTGCCATCTTTTTTAAATCCTTTTTTGTATACAATTGACAACGGAACTTTTGTTCCATCCTGTGCAGTTGCCCATAGGCGTTCGGTTTCATAGTTGGCAGCATTATAGCCGCCGAGAATTTCCTGTTGCTTTAATAAAAAATTTTGCTTTGTCGCCATATCAATATCAAACGTTGATGGCGGCGTGATCATCGATTGATAGTTGTAACGGAGTTTAGTGGCATTAAAATCCGGGTTGTATGCCACTGATGCTACATAAGCAGATTCTTTGAAGTCCAGATAATATTCTTTTTTATCTGCCCATTTGATCACTCGAATTTGAGTGGATGCTTTACTCCTTTCACTTAGTACGAGATAGTCGTTAAAAAGCTCCATTTCATCGAGCAAGACATCTGCCCTGTTGCCGATCTCTTCATGCCAAGCATCTTTGGAAGTATTGTTGACAGGGCATTTCATCAATCTGAAGTTGAGGGCGCTCCAATTTGTACGAACATAAAAATCATTTTTGTAATGATCTACATAGTACAACATATCCTTTTCTCTTGGCGTAAAAATTTTAAACTCGTCGTCTGGATTGTTTGCTTTAATAAATCTCACTTCGGAGGAAAGTGTGCTGTTGCTATAGATAAAAATATAGTCTTCGCTTTTAGATTTTTCTACCCATGTATTATAGGTTTCATCCTGCTCAAAGAATACTACTTTATCTTCTGAAACCGGCGTGCCTATTACGTGTTTCATAACCTTTTCGCTGCGAAGAGTAAGATCATTCTGCAAAGTGTAAAAGACCGTTTTGTTATCGTTTGCCCAAACCATACTGCCGGTTGATACAGGAATTACATCTGCCAATAATTCTCCGGTAGCAAGATTTTTAAAATAGATCTGGAATTTTCTGCGGCTCAACGTATCTACCGCGTAAGCGAGTATATTGTTATTTGGGCTCACAGCAAGCACTCCAACAGAATAGTATTTGTGATTGGCACCTTCAACGTTCGCATCAAGTAACAATTCTTCATCGCTGTCCATGGATGTTTTGCGACGCGTATATTTTGCATACTCCTTTCCTTCTTCAGTCTTAGTGATATACCAGTAACCTTTTTTGAAATAAGGAACAGATTGATCTGTTTGTTTGATGCGACCGAGCATTTCGTTATAAAGCTTGTCCTGCAAAGCTTCCGTGTGCTTCATGTTTGCATAGAAGTAATCGTTCTCTTTAGTGAGATAGTCAACTACTTTATTGCTGTCCGGCCCCTTGAGCCAGTATTCATTGAGCCAGTAATAATTGTCAGTTCTTTTGTCACCGTGCTCTTCTAATACTTTGGGTTTCTTCTCGCAAACCGGTGGCTGTAATTGTGCTTCAACTATAGTGTTCATAACGGAAATTAGTAAAATGGTTAAGAATGCAAATCTCATAAGAGGGTTAGGTTTTAGGTATTGAATTTAAGAAAAATGGCACACAGATGACGCTGATTAGACTGATTTACACAGATTTTTTTGTTGGCGGTCTTATCTATCTGAACCCGCAACGATATCGGACTTTTTTTTAACCGCAGAGGGGGCAGAGCGGTTGGCACCGAAATAAATAGCAAGTCACGAGAGCACAGAGAGAACGAAGGCTCTCGAAACGCAAAGAACCTGACAGGTTTTAAAAGCTGTCAGGTCCTG
Source organism: Pinibacter aurantiacus (assembly GCF_019130065.1). Classification (GTDB taxonomy): domain Bacteria; phylum Bacteroidota; class Bacteroidia; order Chitinophagales; family Chitinophagaceae; genus Pinibacter; species Pinibacter aurantiacus. Next base: position 767,563 of record NZ_JAHSPG010000001.1, read on the forward strand.
AACAATAAACCGCCTCCTTTCCTCTGTGAAAAAAAATCTCCTTCACTCTGTGGTTAAAAAATCCGTGTAAATCAGTCTAATCAGTGTCATCAGCGTGCTCACTTGCCTCCTACATCCACCTGTCAGCAAACGCCTGGTCGAAGTCCTGCTGGTATTTTTCAGGAATCTTTCCGTTTAGCATGCAGTTAGGTTCGAGCGATGGAAATATCTCTTCAAAGGTTTTCATCTCATTCATCAATACACGTCTGTAAATATGCGAACGCGTGAGTTTTTTGTAGTCGTCAATTCCAGCTGCGCCCAGCAACTCCACAAAAGTTTTTACAGTGTCTGCATGATAATTCGCAACGCGATGTTTTTTGTCGTCAACCACCAAACCCACCGCCAGTGAAGGGTTTTGTGTAGCCACACCTGTTGGACATTTATTTGTATTGCATTGCAACGCCTGTATACAACCAATCGCCATCATCATTGCTCTTGCACTGTTGCACGCGTCTGCACCTAATGCAAATGCACGGACCAAGTGAAATCCGGATAAAATTTTGCCTGACGCAATCACCACAATATGCTCACGAATGCCAAAGCCCACAAGCATGTTGTGAACAAAAGCCAAACCATCCAGCAATGGCGCTCCCACATAGTTAGAAAATTCCTGCGGAGCTGCGCCCGTGCCGCCTTCTCCACCATCGACTGTTATGAAATCAGGGAAAGTATCAAGCTCGATCATGGCTTTGCAGATGCCAACAAACTCACTTTTTCTACCAATACAAAGTTTGAAGCCAACAGGTTTACCTCCGGAAATTTCTCTCAGTCTTGCAACAAATTGCACAAGTTCTTTCGGTGTATTGAATGCGGAATGATAAGGTGGAGAAGCAACGGTTGTTCCGGCCTTAACGTGACGTATAGCCGCAATTTCGGGTGTATTCTTAGACGCGGGCAAAATACCGCCATGGCCGGGCTTCGCACCTTGTGAAATTTTAATCTCCACCATTTTGATCTGCGGCTTCGAAACATTTTCTCTGAAAACTTCATCAGAGAAATTTCCGTTTTCGTCGCGACAGCCAAAATAGCCTGTTCCTATTTGCCAAATGATGTCTCCGCCTTGTTTTAAATGATGGGGGCTGATGCCGCCTTCACCTGTGTTGTGTGCAAAGTTGCCAATCTTCGCGCCGCCGTTCAACGCCTCGATGGCATTGGAACTCAGCGATCCGAAGCTCATGGCAGAGACATTGAAAACGCTTGCTGAATAAGGCTGTTTGCAATTCTTGTTTCCTATTGTTACGCGAGGCGAATGATTGAGTTTAGTAAAATCTTTGGGCGCAATGGAATGGCTCATCCACTCGTAGCCTTCTGCATATACATCAAGCTGTGTTCCAAACGGCAGTGTGTCTGTTTCACGTTTTGCTCTTTGGTAAATGGTGGAACGATCGATCCTGTTGATCGGTCTTCCATCAATGTCCGATTCAACAAAGTACTGGTACATTTTCGGGCGAAGTTCTTCCATCCAGTAACGCATTCTTCCCAAAACAGGATAGGTTCGCATAATGGAGTGTTTTGTTTGCATCATGTCGTTGATGCCTACAATAGTTAAAGCGATTACAACTGCAAGAAAGACCAGCCAGTACGCACTGACAAAAACAGTAAGCAATGTACCGATGACGATTCCCGCAATGGCGCTTATTATAAATCCTTTTCTCATGTTTATTAGATTTTATAATTGACAAAAGTAAGAGGCCCAACGCTAAATGCCTAACGCGTAACGCTGGTCACCGAATCTTTAACACTTAAGGCAAAACGCAGACAGCCACTCGCGTTAAGCGTTAAGCGTTTGGCGTTGAGCGTTAAACATCAAACAAAAAAGACTGCCTTTCAGCAGTCTTTCGAAATAAATATTTTGGGAAAATTAATTGTCGACTGTCAATCCTGCTCCAAGGAATTCATTGTTCAGGCGAGCGATGTTTACCATTGAAATCTCTTTAGGGCAAACGGCTTCGCAAGCGCCGGTGTTTGTACATGAACCGAAACCTTCTTTATCCATTTGAGCGATCATGTTCAATGCACGACCCTTATGCTCTGGCTGACCTTGTGGCAACAATGCCAAGTGAGAAACCTTTGCAGAAACGAACAACATAGCTGAGCTATTTTTACAAGCTGCTACGCAAGCTCCGCAACCGATACAAGCTGCTGCTGCGAAAGAAGCATCGGCATCGTCTTTATTAATCGGAATGGCGTTTGCATCTACGGCGTTACCGGTGTTTACAGAAATGAAACCACCTGCCTGGATGATGCGGTCGAATGAAGTTCTGTCTACCATCAAATCTTTGATCACAGGGAAAGCGTTCGCTCTCCATGGTTCGATGGTAATGGTATCGCCGTCTTTGTATGCACGCATGTGCAACTGGCAGGTTGTGTTTGCATGCCAAGGACCATGCGGCTTTCCATCAATGTACATGGAACAGGTTCCACAAATACCCTCACGGCAGTCGTGGTCAAATGCAATCGGGTCCTGCCCTTCTCTGATCAACTGCTCATTCAAAACGTCTACCATTTCCAGGAACGACATTTCCGAAGAAATATCACTCAGCTTGTACGTTTCAAAACCACCTTTTGCTTTATTGTTTTTCTGGCGCCACACTTTGAGTGTGAGATTCATGTTATAATGTTCCATAGCTAATGTGCTAATTTGAAAATTTGAAAATTTGAAAATTCGTGTGCGGCAACCAGGTAAAAAGGTAACTATCCTTTTGATGAGGAAATGATTTTGGAAAGAATTCGGAGAATTACTTCCAAGTCATTTCGCAACTTTTCTTCAAACCTATAACCCTCACTTTTCTCACAAAGGACTAACCAATATTTTGTTTCACTTGCTTCTTTCGCCGCAATCTTCATTTTATGTATAAAGTCTACTTTGCTTTCAGCATTCTGTGCTTCAAATACGTTGGCTCCTATGGACGTTCCCTATTTTAAAAGCTGGTTCGCTATTACGTATTTTCTATCATGTTCAAGAACTTCACAATATTTAATGATTGCCAACGAAAACGCTACCGTTTTTTCAACAATCACATTCTGCTTGTCATTTCGCATAATTTAGTGATAATACTTTGGTCAAGGCTCTCACTATAATTATACAATTCAATCTATTTGAATAATCGAAAATTATTTGCATGTGGCACAGAAAGCATTTTCAAATCACCACATCTTCAAATTTTCAAATTATTTGTAGCTTCTCTGCGTTGGTTTCGCCACATCAAACGTCAACTCTTCCTTATGCAGCTCCCAGCTGTGTTCTCCTTTGTATTCCCATGCGGAAACGTAGGAGAAGTTGGCGTCGTCGCGTTTTGCTTCGCCCTCTTCGGTTTGGCTCTCTTCACGGAAGTGACCGCCGCAGCTTTCGTTACGGTTCAATGCGTCGATACACATCAGCTCACCTAATTCGATAAAGTCTGCCACACGATTTGCTTTATCCAACTCAGGGTTCATCTCGCCGATTTCGCCCGGAATTTTCAGGTCGCTCCAGAATTCTTTTTTCAATTGCTGGATTTCAGTGATCGCTTCCTGCAGTCCTTGTGCATTACGGGCCATACCGCATTTGTCCCACATGATCTTACCAAGACGTTTGTGGAAACTTTCAACGGTTTGTTTACCCTTAATGCCCATCAATGTGTTGATGCGATCAGACACTTCTTTTTCTGCTGCTACAAACGCAGGATGATCTACAGGTATTGCTTTGGTTGCAATTTCATCTGCCAGGTAGTTACCTACAGTGTAAGGAATTACGAAGTAACCATCAGCCAGACCCTGCATCAGAGCAGAGGCTCCCAAGCGGTTTGCACCGTGATCGCTGAAGTTTGCTTCACCAAGACAGTATAATCCAGGAATTGATGTCATTAATTCGTAGTCAACCCACAAGCCACCCATTGTGTAGTGAACCGCAGGATAAATGCGCATTGGCACTTCGTATGGATTTTCACCTGTGATCTTGTCGTACATGTCAAACAGGTTACCATATTTCTCTTTTACTACTGCTACTCCATGTTCGCGAACAACTTCTGCTGATGGATTTTCGATACCATGTTTCAGGCATTCGATTCTACCGTAACGGTCGATCGCATCTGCGTAGTCAAGGTAAACGGCTTGCTTGGACGTACCTACACCGTAACCGGCATCACATCTCTCTTTCGCTGCACGGCTTGCCACGTCACGCGGAACGAGGTTACCAAATGCAGGATATCTTCTTTCCAGGTAGTAATCTCTCTCTTCTTCAGGAATATCTGTTGCTTTGCGGTTGTCGTCTTTTTTCTTTGGAACCCAGATACGTCCATCGTTACGCAGTGATTCGGACATCAATGTTAACTTGGATTGGTAATCTCCCGAAACAGGAATACAAGTCGGGTGAATTTGCGTGAAGCAAGGGTTTCCGAAATAAGCACCTTTTTTGTGTGCCTTCCATGCTGCTGTTACGTTACAGCCCATTGCGTTGGTAGAAAGATAGAAGACGTTACCGTAACCACCCGTACATAATAATACAGCATGGCCGAAATGGCGCTCCAGTTTTCCTGTTACCAGGTCGCGTGCAATGATACCGCGGGCCTTGCCATCTACCATTACCACTTCAAGCATTTCATGGCGGGAATATTGTCTTACATTACCCAATGAAATCTGGCGCTCGAGAGACTGGTATGCACCTATCAACAATTGCTGACCGGTTTGTCCGGCAGCATAGAATGTACGTTGTACCTGTGTTCCACCAAAAGAACGGTTGCTAAGCAATCCGCCATATTCGCGGGCAAAAGGAACACCTTGTGCCACACACTGGTCGATGATGTTAACGCTCACTTCAGCCAGGCGGTGTACGTTTGCTTCACGTGCTCTGTAGTCACCACCTTTAATTGTATCGTAAAACAGACGGAAAACGCTGTCGCCGTCATTTTGATAATTTTTTGCAGCATTGATACCGCCCTGTGCAGCAATACTGTGTGCACGACGAGGAGAATCCTGGAAGCAAAATGTTTTCACTTTGTATCCCAATTCGCCAAGAGCAGCAGCAGCAGAAGCGCCTGCCAAACCTGTACCTACTATAATAACTTCAATTTTACGCTTGTTAGCAGGGTTTACCAGCTTAACGTGTCCTTTGTAGTCATTCCATTTTTGGTCGAGCTGACCGGCAGGAATTTTTGAGTTCAGCATATGAATTTGAAAATTTGAGCGCCGGAAGCATGATTGCGTCGTGTTTTCCAGCCGATTATTGTCAAATGATTTTAATCTAATTTTTCCTACAACTTCAAAACAGTTGTCTATCTATTTTACCCAACCTAAGTGCATGCTGATTGGCATCAGGGCGAAAAGAAGCACTACGATGATGGAAAACGCAACACCTGTTGCCTTGATGATAGCCATATATCTTTTATTAACCACTCCAATTGTTCTGAAAGAACTTTGGAAACCATGCAGTAAATGAAATAATAAGGAAGCACATCCAATTAGGTATAATGCAACAACCCAAGGCGCCTGGAACACTACCACCATTCTCGCGAAAAGATCGTGGTATGGTTTGCCATCGATAATGGTTTCTTCCAAACCGGTAATACGTGAAGGAACCCAGAACTGAGCAATGTGTACAATAAGGAAAAGGAACACCAAAGTACCCAACAGACCCATGCTGCGGCTGTACCATTTGCTTCCGCGGTTGCCCAGTTTTACTGCGTAACCTACAGAACGGGTGCTGCGGTTTTTCATTTCAATAGCATAACCCTGGAAGATGTGCAGCAAAATACCTGCAAAAAGACCGACTTCCAGCAAACGTGGTACCCAGTTAGCGCCCATAAAGTGAGCAGCTTTATTAAACATAGCACCGTGATCTTCGCTGTCAAACCATGTTGCAAAAATGCAGGCATTCAGTCCTACGTGAACAATTAAGAAGAGAATCAGGAAAATTCCTGTGAGAGCCATTACAAACTTTTTGCCGATCGAGGAAGTAAAAAATTCAGACCATTTCATGTCAAACTATTATTTATCTATTTATGAGGCCTTAAAAATAACTGAAGCTTAAACGCTGATAGTGATACAATTATTTCAAAGGAAAGTGCTTTGTTGAGCTATAGATCCTGAAAATTGGCACAAATCCTGGTTTCCACGGCAGGGGTCATATAGCAGTTATCCGTTTAGATTGTGCAAAAATAAGGTAGTAAGTATTTCAAGTTGCTTTTCTCAGGATATTTTTATGACAATTCCATGATATTCTGTATCAACGACACAAATTCTTTTTATCGAATTATAAAAATTACACTTACGAGCAGGTATTGGTGTGGAGGATTTAGATAATCATAATTTCCGTATTACATTTATTATATATACCCCTGACTAAAATAAAAACCCATGAACCCCGCGGAAAAATATCTCGAGCACCTGGATAATATTTTCCAGCAAGAACCCTTGTTCTATAAAAACAAAAGCCTGATCGAAGGCGTGCCCGGAATAACGTCAATTGTTTACATAGACATTCCTGAACCGGGCTTTATAACCGCTTTTACCTATGGCCTGTCCATTGTCAGGCATCCTGATTGGAAATTCGGAAGGCCGGAACTTTGCATTTCTGTGAAATCTTCGAGACTGGATTGGGCATTTGCCCTGGGCTATCTTGCTAACAAGCTTCGTGGCGATTGCCCGTTTAGCTATGGACAATCGATCAATTTCCGCGAAAAAATAAGTGAGGATTCAGAAATGGATGCTTTTTTCATTTTTGCACCCAGTACCCTGGAAAAGGACGACTATCTTAACATCGACATAGGCGCAGACTACAACATAAATATTGCGGGATTGTACCCAATCTACTCGGATGAACTGAAAATATTTGAGAAGATTGGGCTGGAAGAATTCTGGCATCACCCGGACTTTGATAATTATAGTGTTACGAGAAAACGGATAAGAATATAGCATGGATGCCCATTCTGACTAACTCTCAACTCTCCATTCTCCCCTCTCAACTAAACAACTAATTTCTAGTTTAATTTCTAATTCCTATCTTAGCCGCCCAATTTTTTAAACTTTTTAAACGCATGGCAAAAAACGAAGAGGATTTTTCAGCTAATCTTGCCGGAGAAGACGGCCAGAGTGAAGAATCAAAATCAAGTTGGTTCAAGCGCATCAAGAAAGGTATCCTAACAACTACTTCCGAAAAAAAAGAAACACCAGAGGGACTTTGGGCAAAATGTCCTGAATGTAATTATATATCTACGGTTACTGAGTTGAAGGAAAATCTGTTTGTTTGCCCGAAATGTAATTACCATCACCGCATCGGTAGTTCCGAATACTTCGATATCATTTTCGACAATGGCGAGCACAATGTGATGTTTGAAAATATCCGTTCAAAAGACTTTTTACATTTTACGGATTTGAAACCGTATCAAAAAAGACTGGAAGAAACATGGAAGAAAACGGACCTTACCGACTCCATCCGTGTTGCATCCGGTAAGGTTGATGGTGAAGATTTCGTGATTGCCTGTATGGACTTCGAATTTATAGGTGGTTCATTGGGCAGTGTAATGGGCGAAAGAATTTCAAGAGCAGTTGACTATGCCATCGAGCACAAAACACCATTGATGATCATCTGTAAAAGTGGTGGCGCCCGTATGATGGAGAGTGCATTCTCGCTGATGCAGTTAGCGAAAGTTTCCGGTAAATTGTCTCAGCTAACCGATGCTAAAATTCCTTACATATCCTTCCTGACCGATCCATCTTTTGGTGGTATTTCAGCGTCATTTGGTATGTTGGGAGATCTGAACATAGCAGAGCCTGGCGCCCTGATCGGTTTCGCCGGACCTCGTGTTATTAAGGAAACAATAAAGAAAGATTTACCTGAAGGATTTCAGCGTAGCGAATTTTTGCTAGAGCATGGATTCCTTGATTTCATCATAGACAGAAAGGCACTTAAAGAGAGATTGTCAACTTTATTGGTTCTCTTCAGGAGTTAGTTGTTAGTTGTTGATTGTTAGTTGTTAGGCATCAGATTCAATTATTCCCTGCTAACAACTAACAACTATAAGCTACAACTACCATTATAACCGACCAGTATAATCAATCTCGCTAAATGAATAATTATACTGAACTCGAAGTTTGGAAAGCGGCAAGGGATCTGGTTAACGATATATATATTCAAACAAAGTTTTTTCCCAAAGAAGAGTTGTTTGGATTGGTTCAGCAGATGCGAAGATGCGCCGTTTCAGTACCATCAAACATAGCTGAAGGGTGTGGCAGAAATTCAGCTAAAAATACCATCCAATTCTTATTTATTTCCCGGGGTTCGTTATTTGAATTGGAAACGCAGCTTTATATCGCGCTGGATCAACAATTTATATCTGAGGGGAATTTTGATGTCATTTTTTTGAAAATCAGAAACTGCAAGAAGTTGCTCCATGGATTTATAAACTACTATCAAAAACTTTCAGCTATAGAAAAGTGACGTTAGTTCAAAAGCCTAACAACTATTAACTAACAACAAACAACTGGCACAACATGGCAGAAATAAGAAACAGATCGGCTTTTCACGAATACTACATTGAAGATACTTATGTAGCGGGGCTTGTATTGGTTGGAACGGAAGTGAAATCATTGCGTGCAGGCAAGGTTAGTTTCAATGATAGCTATTGTTATTTGCACAAAGGTGAAATGTTCATTAAAAGTCTGCACATTTCTGAATACGCATTTGGCACTCTCTACAAACACGAGCCAACACAAGAACGTAAGTTACTGCTCACAAAAAAAGAACTCAAAAAACTACAGGGAAAAACTACTGAAAAAGGATACACTATCGTTCCGCTTCGTATTTTTTTCAACGATAAAAACATCGCAAAGATTGAGATAGGACTAGGAAAAGGTAAAAAGCTGCACGACAAAAGAGAAACGATCAAACAGCGCGATACAGAACGTGAAATGAAAAGATACCTGAAATAGACCGACCTGCGACAACCTAAAAATAACTTGGATGACTTACTGTATAATGTGCCTTAACTGGCATGAATTTTAGTACCTTTTAGTACCACTACAAACTATGCGAACCAAATTATTACTTCTGTCACTACTCTTTCATTTAAGTACCCAGGCGCAAACGGTTACCGGCAGCTGGTATGGTAATGCTGACGTAATGCTTTCGGGTCGCCACAATAATTATCTCGCAGAGATGATCATTAAACAAAAAGGTAATGAAGTCGTTGGCATCTTAGGTTACTATTTCAAAAATGGTTATCAAAGCGTATATATTCATGGAAACTTTGATAAAGCTTCCAGAACAATTACAATAGATAATATTCCCATCACTTATTTCCGCGCAAAAGATATTGACGGCGTTAATTGTTATATGGACTTTACCGGAGTACTTGTTGTTTCAAGGGTGAAGAGCAATATTAACGGCTATTTTTCGAGCGATCCAAAATACAAATACACCTGCCCTGAGCTACGTGTTACTTTTGATCTTGATATTGACGAGAACAACAAGCAGGATAGCCTTATTAAAAACACTGTTGCTAAAAAATTCTGGCAACCATTACCACAGGACGTAATTGTCGACAACGAAAAACCAGTAAAAAAAGAAACACCAGCAGTTGCCAAAACGGAGCCCATTATTGTAGTGAGGGACACTCCTGTTGTTGCTAAAGCAGAACCTGTCATCACAAAAGATACTCCTGCTGTTGCTAAAACCGAACCCGCTGTAACAAAAGATACAGCCGCAGCGGTTGCCGTAATAGAAAAAGAAGAATCACTCAAAAGTGCAAAACAAGCAGTAGTAAAAACGCAGGCACCTGTGATTGCGCCTCCGGTTGCTATTGCCATGGCCCCGCAACAGCCATCTGAAAAGGATTTGCTGGTAAAAGCATTTGAAAAGAGAAAAAATATTTACAGCAAGGAAATTGTCGTAGCCTCAGATTCTGTTCGTGTTAGTTTTTATGACAATGGGGAAATTGATGGGGATAGCATTTCTGTTTTCCTGAACAATCAGCCGATTCTCATGAAACAAGAACTCGCTGCCACTGCGTTAAACATCTACATCGTATTGGATAAAACAAAAGATGTAAATGAGCTGAGCATGTTTGCTGAAAACCTCGGCAAATACCCACCCAACACCGCTTTGATGGTATTGTATGACGGGAACCAGCGCCAGGAAGTTTATTTATCCAGCAGTCTTTCGCAAAATGCGACGATAAGGATCAGACGGAAGATCAATTAGGAATTAAGAATTATCAATTAAGAATTCTTTATAGGCTGCATTCTCCATTGAATGCAGCTTTTATTATTTTACAAGCTGTCGCAAACGAAATATGCCCGATAACATTCTTAGTGCAGCGCAGAGAGCATTCTTAATTCCTAATTCCTAATTCCTAATTCCTAAAACTTCACCACCTTCTTCTCATCATTACTTTCAAACGCAGCTTCAATGACGCGAATCACATTCAGACCGTCTTCTGCGCTAACAGGAACGGGCTTATCGAAGCGGATGGCTTCATACACCTGTTTGAAATAGTCATTATAATTTCCCTGGAGTGTGTCGATATAATCACGAACAACGGTGCCGCTTTTTTCCGTGTGCAGCAAGCCTTTTTCCGTTTCCGGTTCAATGCCCCATGCGTCGGTATTGGGCAATATTTTTTTGTCAAGATTCGCTTCCTGCACATCCCCTCTTGATTTAACAAAAGAACCCAGCGTGCCGTGTAAGCTGTACGCAGCCAGAGGTTCACGTACCAGATAGCTACTCTTTAATCTCACTCTTAATTCGGGATAGTACAAAAGCACTTCGAAGTAATCATCCACTTTAGAGACTTCGCGAATAATGCGGATGTCTCCGAAAACCGCATCAGGCAAGCCAAACAGCGTTAATGCCTGATCAATTAAGTGAGAACCCAAGTCATACAATGCACCTGTTCCATCACCTGGCGTTTCCTTATGTGTTTTGGGACTCAGCTCTTGTTTATAACGGTCGAAATGAATTTCAGCTTCCACGATTTTTCCGAGATAGCCTTCATCAATCACTTTTTTCACCGTTTTAAAGTCACTATCAAACCTGCGATTGTGGTACACCACAAGTTTTTTGTTTTGCTCCTCAGAAAGCGTTTGCAATTCTTTCGCCTGGTCAGAATGTACGGTAAATGGCTTCTCTACAATCACATGTTTGCCTGCCAGCAAAGCCTTTTTTGCGTATTCAAAATGCGTAACATTAGGTGTATTCACGATCACCAGTTCAATGGCGTCATCGGCCAGCAATTCTTCGTAACTATCGTAAGAAATAATGGATGGATATTTTTCTGCAGCAAGCTTCTTACTGCGCTCCCACACGGCGTACAATTCAAAATGAGGCAAGGTTTCAATAAACGGAGCATGGAACAATCTGCCTGACATGCCAAAGGAACACAATGCTGTTTTGATAGGCTGCATGATGATTTTTTTGGTTCGGTGTTAAAATGTGGCTTAGCTAAAGGGAGAACGTAAAGATAGTTTAGGAATTTGAAAATTTGAGGATTTGAAAATTTGAAAATGGAGAGAACGGAACACTGATTCTCAAGATTATGCTGATTGATCATGATTTCTTTTCAATAATTTAATAATTCAATGACTCAGCCTTTCGATAAACCTCAACCTGATCCTGATTCAACCCAAAAATCAGTGTAAATCAGTCCAATCTGCGTCATCTGCGTTCCATTTTTGCGTGCCGAAAACGGCTTAAAATCATTATTTTTGCAGCCCTCCGCATTGTAAATTTTGCGGCAAAATTTTATTTAAAACAATGGAACTCAGTAAAAATTTTATTCCTGCAAGTGTAGAAGGCAAATGGAACAAGCATTGGCAACAGAAAGGCTATTTCAACAGCAAACCCGACAACCGTCCGGCGTTTACCGTGGTCATTCCACCACCAAACGTTACAGGAGTGTTGCACATGGGCCATACTTTGAATGAAACCGTGCAGGATATTTTGGTCAGAAAAGCCCGCATGAGCGGCTTCAACGCTTGCTGGGTTCCGGGTAGCGACCACGCTTCCATTGCTACCGAAGCCAAAGTGGTACAAATGCTGGAAAAAGAAAAAGGCATTAAAAAGGCTGCTCTTAGCCGTGAGGAGTTTTTGAAATATGCCTTTGAATGGAAAGAAAAATACGGCGGCATCATCTACAACCAGATCGAAAGACTGGGTTGCAGTGTGGATTGGAGCCGCGTGACATTCACAATGGACGATCATTATTACAAAGCGGTTATCAATGTATTCGTTGACTTGTACAACAAAGGGTTGATCTACCGTGGTGCACGCATGATCAACTGGGACCCTGCCGCCAAGACTGCGTTGAGTGATGAAGAAGTTGAGTACAAAGATCTGCAGGGTAAACTATATCATGTAAAATATGACCTGGTTAGTGCCGATGGTAAAAACATTGGTGGCATTACCATTGCAACGCAACGTCCGGAAACCATTATGGGTGATACTGCCATTTGCGTAAACCCTAATGATGAACGTTATACAAACCTTAAAGGAGCATTCGCGGTTGTTCCTTTGATCAATCGTCGCATCCCTATCATTTTCGATGAATACGTTGATCCTTCATTCGGTACCGGTGCGCTGAAAGTAACGCCGGCACACGATATCAATGACTACAACCTTGGATTGAAACACAATCTTGAGGTAGTTGATACCCTGAATGAAGATGGCACGTTGAGTGCAGCGGCGCAGATCTATGTTGGCGAAGACCGTTTTAAAGCAAGAAAAAAGATCATTGCGGAATTAACTGAAAAGGGATTTTTAGTTAAGGAAGAAGAGTATCAAACCCGCCTTGGTTATAGTCAGCGTACAGGTGTTGTGGTAGAACCACGCATTTCTACACAATGGTTCCTGAAAATGAAGGAGCTTGCTGAGCCTGCATTGAAAGCGGTTGTTGATGGTGATATTAAAATACATCCGGGAGATAAATTCCTTGCTACGTATAAATATTGGCTGGAAAACGTGAAGGATTGGTGCATTAGCCGCCAGCTCTGGTGGGGACAGCAAATTCCTGCATGGTACTCGCCGGACGGAACCTGTGTAGTAGCTGCAACTCGTGAAGAAGCGTTTATGCTATTTGAAAGCCAGTGGGCAGCGGGTGGTGAGCAATTTAATGATCAACTGCCATCTTCTCCTTTTACCATCAACGATATCAAACAGGATGAAGATGTATTGGATACATGGTTCTCTTCATGGTTATGGCCAAGCGAGGTGTTTAACGGAGTTTCCAATCCGGGCAACGCTGATGTAAAATATTACTACCCTACTTCTGTGCTGGTTACCGGACAAGACATCATCTTCTTTTGGGTGGCAAGAATGGTAATGGCAGGTTTGGAATATGAAAAGCAAATTCCATTTAAAGATGTTTACTTCACCGGTATGGTGCGTGATAAACAAGGAAGGAAAATGAGTAAGAGCCTCGGCAACTCTCCTGACTTGCTTGAGTTGATCGACAAATACGGTGCGGACGCCGTTCGTTTTGGCATCATGATCTCTTCTCCTGCGGGAAATGATTTGTTGTTTGATGAATCATCTTTAGAACAGGGAAGCTTCTTCAATAACAAAATATGGAACGCGCTGAAGCTGGTAAAAATGTGGGAGCCAAGAATTGACAACAACAATTCGGGCGACAATTCCACTTTTGCCATCAACTGGTTCGAAAGCCGTTTGAATGAAGTGAAAACGGAAGTGGATGCTTTGATGAAACAGTTCCGTTTGAGCGAGGCATTGAAAACGATCTACTCGCTTATCTGGGATGATTTCTGTAGCTGGTATCTTGAGTGGGCGAAGCCAGGCTTTGAGCAACCAATCAATGCGAATGTTTATCAAAAAACAATTGCATTCTTCACTGAGTTGTTGCAACTGTTGCACCCATACATGCCGTTTGTAACGGAAGAAATTTATCATTTGCTGGAAGAAAGAAATGAAGACTTGTGTGTGAAACAATTTGCCCCAATCGGCAATATCGATAAAGCAATTTTGGCAAAAGGTAATTTGCTGAAAGATTCTATCACGGCGGTTCGTGATGCAAGAAATAAAGCACAATTGAAACCAAAAGAAACAATTGAGCTGAGTATCCAAAGCAATGAACAAGCGGCATACAGCGATATTACAGAGCTGTTGGGCAAACAGGTAAATGCAAAGAGTTTCGCGTTTGCAACTGACGCGGTTGCTCAGTCGATCAACTTTGTTGTTGGAAAAGACAAATTCTATCTTGTTACTGAAATGCCTTTAAATACAGGTCACCAGAAAGAAGAGCTTGAAAAAGAACTGGAATATCAAAAAGGCTTTTTGGCATCTGTAGAGAAAAAATTAAGCAACGAACGTTTTGTTCAAAATGCAAAACCGGAAGTTGTAGAGTTTGAAAGAAAGAAAAAATCCGATGCGGAAGAAAAGATAAAAGTGATCGAGGAGAGTTTAGCAGCGTTGGCTTAAAAAGAACACCGTTTAGTTCGCAAGCGTTGAATGATAAAATGATAAAAGGCAGTCTGAGACTGCCTTTTATCATTTTATCATTCAACGCTTCTTCTACGCTTTAAAATGGTCGAATTTCCGTAAACCACCTTATACAACGGCTCACCACTAGAAAAAACAACTCTTTTTTAGGGGTTACTTAAAAAATTCCAAAATGTAATTTGAAATCATATTAACCTCTTCTACAGTCAATTCAAAATACAATGGCAGCCTTAATAGTCTATCTGTATAATAATTACTCCATGGAAGTTTTTTTCCCTCGTATTTTGGTTGATAATAAGGCGATTCATGCAAAGAAAGATAATGAAAAACGGATAAGATGTTTTTAGACCTTAAATAGTCAATCAATTGAGTCCTCTCTTCTATTGAATTACATATAACATAAAACATGTGAGCGTTATTGGTCGCCCATTCTGGAATAAATGGCAATTTTATCTTATTCTCTTTTTCTAATATAGATAATCTGTCATAATAAACATTCCAAAGCTCTTTTCTTTTATTCTGTATCTTCTCCAAATTTTCTAATTGCGCAAATAGAAACGCAGCGACAACTTCTGATGGCAAAAAAGAAGAACCAATATCCACCCAACCATATTTATTAACCTCACCTCTAAAAAAAGAACTACGATTGGTTCCTTTTTCTCTCATAATTTCGGCGCGACTAATGAATTGCTCATCATTTATGGCTAATAAACCGCCTTCTCCGCATTGAATATTTTTTGTTTCATGAAAAGAGAATGTAGCCAGATGACCTATTGAACCTAAAGCTTTTTTTTCCCCGGCTGAGTTTATACAATAGCTATCAATTGCCTGCGCAGCATCTTCTATTAAATACAACTTATGTTTTTGGGTCAAGGCCAACAGCTTATCCATATCGCAAGCCACACCTGCATAATGTACTGCCACTATTGCTTTTGTTTTCTCATTAACTAATGGCTCTATGGTATCAACATCCATATTGGGATTCTGCGAACCGGAATCTGCAAAAACTATCTTGGCGCCCCTTAATACAAAGGCGTTGGCAGTACTCACGAATGTATAGGAAGGCATTATCACCTCGTCACCTTCCTTAATATTTAAAAGCAAAGCACAAAGTTCCAGGGCGTCAGTGCATGAAGTAGTTAATAAGCATTTTTTTGATTGCAATAAATCTTCAAAAATCTGATGACATCTTTTTGTAAAAATTCCATCTCCTGAAATTTTGCCACTTGCCACGGCTTCTCCAATATACAGCAGCTCCTTTCCAGTAAGGACCGGTTTATTAAATGGGATCATACTCTTATTTTAACCAATAATGATAGATAGGGGTAATAGTTTTTATCTTGAATCCTATTGAGGAATAGAACGCACATGCTATTTTATTTTCTAATTGCGTGGCAACTTCTATATCAACGGCACCGGATTGCAAAAAATGGTATTCCGATGCTTTCATTATTTCGCGGCCTATGCCTTTGCCTTGATACAGAGGATTTGTTGCTATCAAACCAATTCTGCCTACATTTCCGTCTGCTTTCCCTGTAACAAAAGAGGTGATTATTTGAGGTTCTGACTCTGAATATTTGCAAATTAAAAAATCTGCAAAACTCTTATTAATGGAGTTCTCTATCCATAGTTTGTACATTGTTTTAAAATAGGGACTAAGCCGAGGGTCAATACCAAATCTTGAAAATTTCCCCGCCTCAAACCCCAGATGAATCAATTGCTCATTTGCCGGGCCATCATAAACAAATACTTTAGAAGGCTTATCAGCACTTGAATCTATCGGTTTTACATATACAACCTTCTCGTCAAAACATTGGCTATGACGCTTGAGATAATCTTCGATAGGCACGTTTTTGTCTTCAACAAAAACATATATCAAATCAAAATTATTTTCTCTGGCATTTTCAATCTCGCATACAAACTCTTTTACAGTCTGATTGACAATACTTATTTTGCCGATCTTCTTTTTATAAAAATTGCTATCCCACTCTACTGTTTTCATTTTGAGATTTTACTTATGCCTCTCCTGATGAAATAATTCTTATTACTGAAAATTGCTGCTTTCATAAACAACTTAAAATCTGAGAATATTTTTTTATGCTTTATACGCTCCAGCAATATCCCTGTGTATAACGCTGAAATATGTTCCTTCGCTTCTTTGTCATATTTTTTTTGGGTATACAGGTTCAGCTGCGAATACAATTGAATAATAGTGGTAAAGTTTTTAACGACATCAATTTTAAAAATGTTTGAAGTACCTGCAGTATGTTTTCTCCAGGCACTCATTGTTTCATCTATAAAGATTGTATGTCCTTTCTCGTTCAGCATTACGGGTAGTATAGAATCAAAACGAAACGGGTAGTCATATACCCAATCAGGTATCACGTCGGGAAAAGCGTCTTTCTTAAAAAACATACTGGAGGTTCTGATAAACCAGCCGTGCATAAAGTCTTTACTGACATAAATTCTATTGTCAAAATTGGTTTCAGTGTCTAATTGGGAATTGGCATAAACTTCTTTTACATTATGAAAACAGAGCACGGCGTTATTATCTGCCTCCATTACATCAAATTGTTTCTGTAACTTATCCCTATCTGTAAAATAATCATCACCATCAATTAATGCGATGTACTTTCCTTTGCATTGGCGAAATGCATTTATCCAATTTGCCGTTGAGTCACCAATATTTTTTTTATTGAAAACTAATTTGATGCGGCCCGGATATTTTGTTGCGTATGTGTTACATATCTCCTGCGTTCTATCTGTTGAGCAGTCATCTGTAATGATAATTTCAAATTCAACATTTGTTCGCTGGGTTAAAATGCTTTGCAAACATTCGTCAATATATTTTTCATAATTGTAGGTAAATAAGCACACGGATATCTTGTCTTCCATTTTGTTATAATTTGAATGAGTTTGGAAGTCTCCTCTCATTTCCTAACGATTGATTTGATTATTCTTTTTGCTTTCCCAATAACACTGGTGTGTGTTTGGGTTTTTATTATCTTCTGCAGTTCTTTCTGTGTCAGAATTTTTTCATCTACATCCGACAACAAAGCAAGTAAAACGCTTTTCATTAAGGGCGGGTACATATTGTTTTTGATACCGATAAAAAACTCCTGAGCGCCATGTTCTCTCCAAAACACCAAACCAGGGGGCAGTATCATAACATCATATTGCAAAGCGATCTTCAATCCCATTTCTATGTCCCCTATCATTCGTGCGCCTGAAAAGCTACCTAATTCCCGAAATACATCTGTTCTGTAAATAACTCCGGTAGGAGCACAATCTAAAAAGCCTCGTTTAAAAAAATGAGTTCGTATTGACTCTGTTGGTTTCAATATATGAGGAAAAGGCTGAAGCGTACTGTTATGAGCGCTTATGACAGCGTATCCAACATTCGGATACGTTTCCATAAAATCGACATAAACCTGTATGCTGTGTTTGTATAACAAATCATCCGAATCTACATATTTCAGATATTTGCCTTTCGCGTATGACGCGGCGCGGTTCCTGTTGGGATAGTCACCTAAGTTTTCATCGTTGACGTACACGGATATACGCTCGTCTTTCATGGCATAACTTTTAGCAATGCTCACGGTTGCGTCTTTTGATCCATCGTCTACAATGATCAACTCGAAGTTTTTGTAAGTAGAGTTGAGTACACTTTCAATAGCCTCACCTATATATTTTTCTCGGTTGTAACAGGTCATTAACACACTGACTAGGGGTTGTAACATAAAACATTTATCTTATTAGAAAAAAGTATCCGTATTGCAATTCATCCGAACGATGCGTGGATGAAAACTTGTTAATAAAATCATGAGGATTAGAAAGACAGCAGGTTGGGTTCTACAACTAAAACATCTGCCCTGGACTTCTCACACCAGTCAATTCCATAATCATTTATTACTGCAGTTTTCCGGTTGGCCTGCAGCTTCTTTTCATCATCCAGAACTATAAGGCATGAATCTGCGGAAACACAGATTGAGAACCAATGGGATTCGTTTTTACCCTTGACAAAACTCATAGATAACCAATGTTTACTAATAAAGATAACTCATATTTATTGATAAAGATACCCAATATTTATTGAAAGACACCCAATATTTACTGATGAAATCGCTATTAGACACATTACAAAAAGCTAAATAACGTAACTAATAGAGACTGCAATGTTATCGACAAAACCGACCAGATCATATTAGCAAAAGACAATATATTTTAGAAAAAAGGCGAGGTTTATTACTGCCATTGTTTAACGGATAAGAGATTTAGATACAAAGGCATCGCGTATTTATAACCGAAAGGAAAAAGCGACTCATCACTACAATTCAATCTTACCTAAAATAAAAAAGGTGCAACACTCGATAACGAATGTTGCACCTCGCATTTTCAAATTTTCAAATTAGCACATTTTCAAATTACACTGCTTCTATCACCATTGCACTCGCTCCTCCTCCACCGTTACAAATACCTGCAGCGCCATAGCGGGCTTTGTTTTGTTTTAACACGTTGATGAGGGTAACAATGATTCTTGCGCCACTTGCACCCAGTGGATGCCCCAGTGCCACCGCACCTCCGTGCACGTTTACCTTTGCGGGATCAAGTTTCATGCGGCGGGTATTCTCAATGCCTACCACAGCGAATGCTTCGTTCAGTTCAAAGTATTCTATATCGCTCATTTTCAAACCTGCTTTCTCCACTGCTTTTGGAACAGCTAAAGATGGTGTGGTGGTAAACCACTCAGG
Source organism: Pinibacter aurantiacus (assembly GCF_019130065.1). Lineage (GTDB taxonomy): Bacteria > Bacteroidota > Bacteroidia > Chitinophagales > Chitinophagaceae > Pinibacter > Pinibacter aurantiacus. Next base: position 786,778 of record NZ_JAHSPG010000001.1, read on the forward strand.
AGCTTGTTCTGCGTCTGCATAACCGATGATCTTTGCAATTGGTTTCAATCCTAATGCTTCTGCTTTTGATTTGCTCATAAGCACAAGAGCAGCGGCACCATCGTTCATTGTTGATGCATTGGCAGCAGTCACTGTCCCGTCTTTTACAAACGCCGGTTTCAGTTCAGGAATTTTATCAAACTTAACGTTGAAGGGCTCTTCGTCTTTGTTAAACAAAACAGGCTCTCCTTTGCGTTGTGGAATCTCAACCGGCACAATCTCATCTGCAAATTTGCCTTCGTTCCACGCGGCCTGTGATCGTTTGTAACTCTCCACTGCAAAAGCATCCTGTTCGCCACGGCTGATGTTACAATCTTTCGCACAAAGCTCTGCGGCGTTGCCCATTGCTTTGCCATCGTACACATCGGTTAAGCCATCTTTGGCAAGACCATCGATGAGTGCGGCGTTACCATATTTGTTTCCCCAACGCATGGAGTCAGCATAGAAAGGCACGTTGCTCATGCTTTCCATACCGCCGGCAACCACGATGTCTGCGTCGCCCAATAAGATGCTTTGCGCAGCACTGGCAAGAGATTTCATGCCGCTGGCGCAAACTTTATTTACTGTTGTACAATTTACTGTGTCTGGTAGGCCGGCAAATTTCGCTGCTTGTCTCGCAGGAGCCTGGCCAAGATTTGCCTGGATCACGCAACCCATCAAAACATCGTCAACCAATGAAGGATCGACACCTGCTTTTTGCAATGCGCCTTTAATGGCAATAGCACCCAATTTTGTTGCTGAAAATTCTTTTAACGTGCCGCCGAAACTTCCCATTGGCGTGCGTACCGCTGAAATGATATAAACTTCTTCTTGTTTCATAAATGGCAATGTATTGGAACTGCGACATTTAAGCTGCAATTCTCATGAATGTTTAATTTAGACTAGTGTCAAATTTAGTGATTTTCGCCGTTGGAAAATGTGAACAAATCGCGAAGATGGCGTTTTAAGGAATCAACGTTGTAGTGGGCTCCGATTCTGGTTCGCCGGTAAAATAAGTATCGAAAGTATCCTCCTTTGTTTCCCATGAGTATTGATCTTTTACAACATAGGTGCCACTCAGGCGATCATGCCAGCCCCGGTCGTTAAAAAGGAAAGAAACGCCTTCAAATGGGATGAACCGGCAAAAAGAACGACCTATGATTTGAAAAATGCCAGCTTTCTGACCTCGCCTGTTAATAACGATCGTATTCGTAATTATTTTAGCAAAGGTTACTTTGAAGAAAAGCTCCATTAGCAAATAGTAAATGCCAAGAAACAGCACCATAAGGTTAATGATAAGCAAAACGGTTTGATACCCGTCTATTATAATCATTTTCGCAATGGTTCCCAGAAAAGTATACGCAACGTAAGAGACGAATAAAACGTCGATCAGCAAATGCAAAAGCCTCGTCGATTTATTAACCGGTTGAAAAGTGCCAGACCCTACGTTGCCGTCCTTAACTAAAGCCAGGCTTGGCTGTCGCGATGTTTGAAGTAATGCCATAGCAGTAAACAAAATAATTATTTCAATTAACTGCGTGGCCATTAGAAAAAACAACTCATCTATTTTCACATCCATCCCTTCCATGATTGGCCTCAAATAGCAGTTCGTGCATATTGCAACCGCCTTAAAGCATTGATAAAAGACAAATAATCGAAGCAATTGGGATTTTTTAAAGCCGGACACAAAAAATTGTACGAGGCTAATAATCCCAAAAGCCTGGAACAAGAAAGAGAGGTAATTAACCCTGATTACTGAAATAATGTCAAGTCCTATTAAGCCATAAAAAGAAATCGAAATTAAAAATATGAGGTGGACACTAACAAGCAATGCCGCTATTTTTGATTTTAGCATAAAAGACTGTTTAGAGGTTAATTGTTGAAGCTGTTTCCGATTCCGGCTCGCCGGTGAAGTATGTATCGAAAGTATCATCTTCATCCTCCCATGCATATTGATCATTTATCACAGACGTACCGCTCAGGCTATCGTGCCACCCTTCTTCTCCAACAAAAGAAAAAACATCGAAAGGTATAAACCGACAAATTGTCCTTACCAAAACTCTTGCTGTTGTTGCTTTCTCACCCTTTTCATTGACAACCACCGAGTCCGTTACAATTTTCCCAAAGGTTACTTTAAAGATTGCTTCCATAAGAAAATAGTAAACAAACGTCGCGCAAAGTCCTGCAATAACTAATGAGCCGTTAGTAGGTAAAAACTCCTGAAGCATAGGTGCATAACTGCCCACAACAAAAATCACAATCGCAAGATCAAGAATGTGATGAATTAAGCGATGACCGTTACTTAATGGATGAAACGTATACGCTTTCTCTTCGCCGCTTTGTTCGACGCTAAATTTTGGAATACGAGCTTTTTGAAGCAATGCAAGAGATAGGAAATCCGCGATAATAAGTCCTCCGACTGATGCAGAGACTCTTATTATCCAGCTTAATTCCTGCATAAAACTATAACGCGAAGAAAAGTACATAAAGCAGTATGCAATCATTGCTGCAAGATTGGTGAAGCAACTATAAAATAAAAAAAGCCTAAGCAGTTTTGATCGCACAAATCGCGATGCTACAAACTGAACATAGCCAACAATACCAACAATCATTACAGCTACACTAAGCCAAACAACAAACGGAATATCCTTGCTCGTGTTAAGCAACAATTTATAAACGGCAACGGTCCATGAATAAATGGAGTAGGCCAAACATATGCCAATTACAATGGCAACAATTCTAAAATTTCTAATAAGCTGGTCATCAGGTTTTTGGGTTATCATAGGGCTTAATTTTTCTTTTGCACATCCTTTACCAAACGCACCGTAAAGAAGGCCAGGACTATAAGCACAACCACTAAAGTGATCCAAAGCCACTTCTTGCTGGCTTCAACTTTCTTTGTCGCTTCTGTTATGTTTTTTTCAATAGAACCAACAGCAATAATTTTAACTATCTGGGGAATACTGTCTTTGAAATTCTGCAGTTCATACGACGGTGCTTTTGCCGCAGAATCATTCATGTACAAAGCATATTTTTTGCCGGCGTCGAGTGATGCAATGAGTTGTTTACGTGATTGAAAAGTTTTCAAAGCCGCAACAACAAGCGGAGGATTATCTCCATTGTAAATTTTGATTGTCCATTTTTTGTCGTTAAAGACAGGCACTATGAAACTATGGTTTGAATCTGCTTTTACTGTGTACAAATAGTTGCTGATTCCTGCTTCTATAGCGAGCTCCCGTTTAAAAAACTTTGGACCTGTTACGTCAACGTCTAACCTCTCAATGTGATATCCGGATGGATTTTCGACAAGTATGTAACTATAGCCGTCGGTGCTGTCTTTCTGGGAAAAACTGAGCGCAGGATTGCTGACATAAGGATCAATTGCCTTCGTTTCTTCAGTAATTGATTTAATAACCGAAGTAATATTCAACGGTGCATTCTTGCCGTTGTTGATCACTATTTTATAAAAATGATAACCACTTAACGGAAAATTTATTTGCTGCAGATAGTCATCTTTTTCAACTGAGGATGCGTTGGAAAAGTAGATGTTTTCAATGATAGAATACCAGCTCTTTTCATCATCACTTCCCATCAGTGAGGCGCTGCGCAACACATCGGCATTTTTTATGACCAATGTAAAGCCATCGAGTTTTTCCGTGCCTTTATTTTGCACAACAATAACCGATCTGCCGCTATCATCTATTCTATTCTGAAGGACAGACAACGTATCGAAACGGTTATCTATTTTTCGCATAGCCGCATTGCGGATGATAAATGGCACCTGCTTTTGCTGCTCATCCAAAATGCGAATGTCGCTTAAATCTGTTTTTACAAAACCACTTATTGCCGGTGTAAATTCAATGCTATAAAAGCCTGTGGAGTCAGGCGTTTGCAGCGTTGCCTTGTTTTTAAACTGAGCCTGTGTTTGAACCAGACCGGTTAATAAAAACAGCATGACCATCGCAATTTTATTCCTGTGATTTATCCTGCACATTGCTTTCAATGGGTTTGTCATCTATAATAATTTTTTTCAGTCGCTGATACATGAACGAGACAGTGAGCAACAATGCACCCAACAAAATGAATGCGGCAATTTTTCCACCCGGTGAAATATTGCTCAGATCATATGCAAATAGTTTGACAATGGTTATTCCAAACAAACACAAGGCAATTATACGCAATGCTTTGAAGTGGTAACGTAACCCAAGCCAAATGATAATGAAAGACGAAATGCCCCACAGTATGCTTAATCCGGCTTTTGAGAATATGCGTTCTGCCATTTGAATCTGATCTTGGTTATGCGCATAACTCCAAACATACAAGTGTTGTATTTCAATGCTCAGTACAATGATCGATACAATTGTTATCGCGCAAGCAAAAGCATTTACAAGCGACCCCATTTCCTTCTTGTGGCCAATCATGTATTTAACAAGGAGACCAATGATCAACAAATACAAAATCACACCCAGCCAGTGCACGATGAAATGTCCCGCTCCTGTATGGTTTGCCAGCATTTCTTTTTCCAGGTCATAAACGGAAAAATTATTGATCAGGTAATACATGAAAAGAACAGCAGGCACCAGAACGCCCACAACTTTCCCAACCTGAATTTTGAAATAACGCAGTACAATAAAACCCACAATTACAAAAGCATGAACGTATAATGGCAGATAAATGTCTTCCAACGACAACGATGGATAGCGATGCCTGAACTGGTAATATATTTCAAGACAACCGCCGATAAAAAGCATCGAGGTGCCTAAAACAATGTAGGCATTCTTTACTTCTTTGTTCGTTATAGAGTCTGCATAGACCGCGCTTTCGTCTTTGCGCATCAATGCGTACATCAGGTACATTGATACCGATACAACAACAGATGTTACAAATCCTTTATTGACAATCACAGGTATCACAACTTCTTTGCCGTATACATTTACCCAATCCCAGAAAAGACTTCCAACGACCAGCAAGGTAATAATAGCAGACGCGATCTTCATTAACTGAATGCCTGATTTTTGATACAGCCAAAACAAAACGACCAGCTCAGCCGCCCAGAACAGCGTGATGTAGTTGCCTTTCAACTGCACAGGTGCAGCAAGCGAAATAAAACTGAGCGTGATGCCAATGAGCAGGTAAATGAAATTGCGATCGACCCCTTGCCTTTTGAATAAAATGTAAGACAAGATCAAGTTGATTAAGCCCAACGCCGCAGTAAACAAGCCGGTATAATCGAAAAGATGCCAATGCTTTAAAAGATAATATCCTGCGGCGAAATAGGCAAGATTAATACTGAGCAGGATAATAAAATCGAATGCTTTGAGTTTGCCCTTTTTAGCAACGTGATAAATGAGATTCATTACCACAAACATGACATAGAAGACGGTTCCAAAAAGAAAAACACCGATGTATGAAAAGGTTGGCGCATCATTTTTGGTAACGATAAATCCGCCATAAATAATTAGGGTAAAAAAGAAGGCGATGAAATTAATTGGTCGCCATTGCTTGTAATTGGCCAAAACAATTAAACCCGTATTTAAGATGGCGAGATATGTGAACAGCACAATATAGTTTCCATCACCCTTGCTCACCAGGAACGGCGTTAGAAAGCCGCCAAGTGTTGCAATGATGCCGAGTTCAATTCTGTCGTACAAAATGGAAATCAGAATAGCAAACACCGTAATAATCACCATGATGATAAACGCCACGGTTTGCGAAAACAAATTGTATTGGTGAAAAGCGAACGCTATGGTGAAATAGAATACAGTAATGCCGCCACCCGCGAGCACAGAGCTAAATGGCCTGTAATTTTCACGTAGTCTATGGGCAAGCCCTTGCAAGATCGCGCCACACAACAACCCAATAGATACTCTTCCAACCTCTCCAATCCATTCCTGGTCGATGGCATATTTTACGAAGAAAGCAATACCTAAAACCAATATCGCAATACCAATTTTATTGATAAGATTTTCACCAATGAATTTTTCTATATCAGGATTTTTGGCAAGCCATTTTGCAAAAGCACTTTCCTGCGGTTCTGCAGGTTTGGCCAATGCAATTGGGCGTGGCGAAGGATTGACCGGTGCAGCTTTTTCTTTCGGTTCATTTGTAAATAAGGCTGGCTCCGGTTTTTTTTGCGGCGGGACTTCTGTCACCGGCTTTGGAACAGGAACAAAGGTATCAGGTTGTTTTGCCTGTTCTTCTTTCTTTTGCTGCGTTGCAGATGGTGAAACTATTTCGGACGAAGGCGCAGTTATTTTGCCTTTCAGTTGTTTGATCTCATTGTGCAGCAAATGAATGGTGTCATCCAATTGCCGGAGGGTCTTTTCATGCCGTGATGCTCTTGTAAGCAAAATGATGAACAGCACGAGCACTAGGAAGAGTAGAAATATTTCCATACGATCCAGGGTTTATCCACGCAAAATAAGGAATAACATGTTACAATGGTAGCGAGGGGGAAATTTGAAAATTTGACGATTTGAGAATTTGAAAATGCTTTCTGTGCATGCCTCTGAGTTCTCGTGCGTCCGCTAACTGTTATGGATAAATGAAAAATGCGCCGGTTGTCGGCGCATTTTCAAAATATTTATGTTGCACGTTTGGAGTGCATCAGGGCGAATGCGATTTGTGAGAGACAGGGCGAATGCAATTCGCCCCTACCATTTTCAATTTTCCCCGCCTGACTGACGCAGTCGGGCAGGAACTTTCAACTTTCAATTACATCGGCATTTTTCTTTCTTCTTTCAATTTCGCCAGTTTAGGGTCCATTGCGATTGCTTTATCGCAAAGCTCCTGCCCTTTTGCGGTATCACCTTTCTTTTGGTAAGCCAGGCCGATCATGTAAACAGCGTTGGCATTTTTATTATCAATGGCGAGGATCTTATCCCATGTTTCTATCGCCATGTCAAACTTCTTCGTGTTGTAGTACACTTCACCTATATTATAAATTACTTCAACATCCTGTGGCTTGCGTTGAAACAATTCATCAAGCAATACCAGTCCTTTATCCCATTGCTTTGTATTCAGGTATGCATTGGCAAGGTTTTGCAAATAATCATTGGTTCTTTTATAACCCTTTGCACCTGCACGTTCCAGCCAGTAAATAGCTTTGTTATCATCAGGAATGGCATAGTATGTTAAGCCTGCTTCATACATCCACAATGTTTTTGTGGAGTCAAGTGCAATTGCTTGCTCATAACAGCCTGCAGCTTTTTTATAGTTGCTCATTTCTATTAAGCTTCGGGCCCCGAGGTATGGCACCTCTGCATTCTTGTTGTCATCTTTGTAGGCCTGTTCAAGAAATTCTAAAGCTTTGCCATAGTTTTCCTGCTCGTAATATGCTTTGGCAATAATGTAGTTATTGTCTGTTCCAACCTTAAGCGTTTTTGCCTGTTGGGCGTACTTAACGGCATCATCCCATTTGCGTGTCCAGAAGTAGAGATTTTTAAGATTGCTGACTGCTGTAGTATCGTCTTTTTTCAGTTCCAGTACTTTCAAAAATGCTTTTTTCGCGTCTTCATATTTACGCATTTCCACGGCAACTTCTCCTAATGCTTTTTGCGCATCGGCATTTTCGGGTTTAAACTGAACTGATTTTTGGAAATTGTTAAAGGCGGGGAGATAACGGCGGGCAATTTTCTCTTCGTTACCCTTTTGGTAAAAATAATCGGAGCTGTCTGTTTGTGCAAAGCCCTGGCTTACAGCTAAAACAGTCAGCACGGTAAATAGTGGTCTTTTCATTGCGTGCAACTTTGGATTTATAAACATTAAGGTTCGGTTCTTGGGATATTGGATCGCAGTGTAAGTTAAGCAACAATCTTGCTTCGACTTACACTTGTTTAAAAGTTTAAATATATTTTAAACTTTATTTTAAAATCACAGCACTTAACGCTGGCAAATGCACATTTATTTCATAAAGTTTGTGCTTTTTATCCAGAATCTTTATTTCGGGAAGTGGATTGTACACGTCGCCGCTTCCCCAATACTTTTGGTCGTTACTGTTAAAAATTTCCTTCCATGAATCTTTTCCGCGTACATGCACTTTCCAATCGAGGTGAACGGTGGGCGTCATGTTTAAAATAACCAGCAAATCGTCCTTCGCTTTTTCACCTTTTCGTTTAAAAACAATGATGGCATCTGAGCGGTGATTGAGGTCAATCCATTCAAAACCATCGGAATTAAATTGTCGTTCGTACAGAGCGGGTTCGTTTTTAAGCAAATGACACAAATCTTTCACGCATTCCTGCATTCCCTTGTGGCTGTCATGCTCCAACAAATGCCAGGGCAACTCGCTTTTATAGTTCCATTCGGTGGTGGCGGCAAATTCATTCCCCATAAACAATAATTTGCCTCCGGGATGTGCAAACATGTACGAATACAGCAATCGCAGGTTGGCGTGTTTCTGCCATTCGTCGCCGGGCATTTTGTACAGCATCGGTGATTTTCCATGTACTACCTCATCATGGCTCAAAGGCATCATGAAATTTTCATCATAATAATACATCATGCTGAAAGTGAGATCATCCTGGTGATGTTGACGGTCGTAAGGATGGCGCTTGAAATAACGCAAGGTATCGTGCATCCAGCCCATCATCCATTTCATACCAAAGCCCAAACCTCCTGAGAATGTGGGTTTTGAGATGCCGGGCCAATCGCTGGCTTCTTCCGCAATGGTTTGTGTATCAGGGAAATCACGGAACAGCGTTTCGTTAAGATCTTTGATGAACGCGATGGCTTCGAGGTTGCCATCTCCACCAAATTCGTTTGGCTCCCACTCTCCTTCTTTGCGCGAGTAGCTGAGTTTGAGCATGGAAGAAACGGCATCTACGCGAATGCCATCTGCGTGGAATTTATCGTACCAAAACCTGGCACTGCTGATCAAAAATGATTTTACCTCTCCTCGTTTGTAATTGAAAATGTAAGAGTTCCAATCCGGGTGAAACCCTTTGCGCATATCGGCATATTCGTATGTATGTGTTCCGTCAAACATGAACAGACCGTGTGCATCATATGGAAAATGTGAAGGCACCCAGTCGAGGATCACGCCTATTTCGGCTTCATGAAATGCATTTACGAGATCCATAAAATCCTGCGGTGATCCGAAGCGTGATGTGGGCGCAAAAAAACCGGTTCCCTGGTAGCCCCAGCTTCCGTCGAAAGGATGTTCCATCACGGGCATGAATTCCACGTGCGTGAAGCCCATTTCCTTTACATAAGGCACCATTCTTTCTTTTATTTGCTGATAAGTGTTGTAAGATTCTTCGTCATTGGCATCAGGCCTCATCCAACTTGCCAAATGCACTTCGTAAACGCTCCACGGGCCATCCAGCTTGTTGTGTTTTTTTCTTTTCTTCATCCATTCCTTGTCGCTCCATTCATAATCAAGTTCCCACGCAATAGATGCAGTTTGCGGGCGTATTTCCCAAAAATGAGCAAACGGGTCTCCTTTGTCAGTCTCTACGCCCTGAAAACCCACGATATGATATTTATAAACTTCGCCGTTTTTAAACCCGGGAATAAATCCCTCCCAAATCCCACTTTTATCCCAACGGGGAAATAAGTTGTACTCAAAGTTTTTCCAGTCATTGAAGTTACCTATTACCGACACGGAAGTCGCATTGGGCGCCCACACTGCGAAATACATTCCCTGTTCTCCGTTGACTTCCAACGCATGCGAGCCGAATTTTTCATACAGGCGATAATTCGTTCCATGTTGAAAATTCAATACATCCTCGTTTGAAAGCAATGTGTAGTTCCATACATTTTTTGACGTATCAATAAAATGTGATTGCTCGTAGGGAAGGTTATTCAATTTGTCTTTCTTTTTAGATGATTTCTTTCGCGTTTTCTTATCATGGCCGTTCGTTGCAACAACCTCTTTCGGCAGCTTATTTTTTACTTTGTCACTCATGGCGGTAGGTTTTGAGAGAGGGAACACAGATTTTCATGATTGTCATGATTTGTTATGATCTCCTGTTTGTAGAAGTTACAACAATTTGTGTTCCTGAAAAAGCGAGAACGCAGATTCTCAAGTTTGTCATGATTTGTTATGATTTTTTGCCTGTTGATTATAAAAGAATCATGATAAATCTTGAAGATCATGAAAATCTGCGTTCTGTTTTTGACAAAAAAGAACGCAGACTTTTCCAATCGTTACGCTTATTAAAATTCAATCTTAATAAATCATGACAATCTTGAAAATCTGCGTTCCTGGTATTAAAGCACAAATCCGTTTGGAATGATCGCTCCTTTCTTAATCACCACAATGCCGTCTTTTACTACATACAAAGGCTCGTCAACGTTGGCCAAATGCGTGCCTCCGTTAATGCGCACGTCATCGCCTATACGGCAGTTTTTATCTACGATCGCATTGTTGATGTAGCAACGGTTACCAATGCCTATGATCGGAATGCCACTCTTTTTAGCCTGCTCCATTTCAGGAATAGTTTCGAAGTAGTCGTTACCCATCACATAGCTGTTTGCAATGGTTGTGCCGCTGCCAATTCTTGATCTTACACCAAGTACACAATTCTCGACACGCGAAGCATTTATGATGGAACCTTCTGCTATCAAAGCCTTTTCCAATGTGGTTCCGCTGATCTTTGCAGGAGGCAACATGCGTGCACGCGTAAAGATGGCGTTGTTGTTGTCAAACAAATTAAAATCAGGCAACTCTTTTGTAAGACCCAGGTTGGCGTCAAAGAAAGAGTGAATGTTTCCGATATCTGTCCAGTAACCATCATATTGGTAGCTGGTAACTTTGTATTTGTCGATGCTTTCAGGAATGATCTCTTTACCAAAATCAGTGGCATCTTTCTTCTCATTTTTCAGCAGATCAAAAAGCAATTTTCTGTTGAAAATATAAATGCCCATTGAAGCGAGATAGATCTTTCCCTGGCGCTGCATGTCAGCCCCGGTGTCGCTTACCCACTCTGGCAACAATTCTTTTTTAGGCTTCTCTATAAACGAAGTGATGTGTTGTTTCTCGTCAGATTTTAATATGCCAAATTCAGGAGCATCACGCTCAGTAACTGGAATGGTCGCAATGGAAATATCGGCACCGGTATCCCTGTGGTGCGTAAGCATTTCAGTGAAATCCATTTGATATAACTGGTCACCCGAAAGGATCAAAATATAATCGCTTTCAAATGGTTCAAGATGTCTCAAACTTTGACGAACCGCATCTGCCGTTCCCTGGAACCACGTGATGTTATCGGGCGTTTGCTCTGCAGCCAGAATATCTACAAACGCGGAACTGAATGCACTAAAGTGATAAGTGTTTTTAATATGCCTGTTGAGCGATGCCGAGTTAAACTGCGTCAGTACAAACATGCGATGTATGTTTGAATTGATACAGTTGGAAATGGGAATGTCGACGAGGCGATATTTTCCTGCAATAGGTACGGCCGGTTTACTGCGGCTCGCAGTAAGAGGATATAAACGCGTTCCAGCGCCGCCTCCCAAAATCACGGCCATCATGTGTTTTGACATATTAATCATTATGAGTTAACAATAGTGTTATTTATGGAGTTGAGAGTGGAGAGTTAAAAAATCCGAGCGAGCTTACAGAGTTGAACAACTCTCAACTCTCCACTCTCAACTCTCAACTACTTCGGCTGCAAAGATTCGTACACCCCAATGTACTCCTCCGCACTTTTATCCCAACTAAAATCGAGTGCCATTATTTTCTTTTTGAGTTCGTTCATTTTGCCTGGCTTGTCCTGCAGTTTCATTGCTCTGTAGATAGCGTTGGTGATGTCGCCAACACTCAGATCATTGAAGACGACACCGTAACCATCAGGTGCTTCGTAGTCAATCACCGTGTCCTTTAGGCCACCTGTTGAACGTACAATGGGAATGGTCCCGTAGCGCATTGCATACATCTGGTTGAGCCCGCAAGGTTCCACTCTGCTCGGCATCAACAGAAAATCTGCTCCCGCATACATTTGGTGGCTCAGTTGTTCGTTGTACCCGATTTTAGAATTGTAGAATCCCATCCACACACTTTTCATGTTCTCCAGCTGGCTCTCAATCCACCATTCGCCATTTCCCAACACAAGGAAGTTCATTTTTGTTCCAATATGGTACAAAGAATCGCCTATGGCACCGGGCAATAATTCGGCGGCTTTTTCACCAACCAATCTTCCAATAAAAACGATCAGCGGTTTATCTATATCCAGTTTAAAAGTATCGCAGAGTAATTTTTTGTTCGCAGCCTTTCCTTTTTCAAAGGTTTTTATGTCAAAATGCGAATCGAGATAAGAATCGGTCGCAGGGTCCCAAACCTTGGTATCTATTCCATTAAGAATACCGACGCATTTCCCTCTTTCAAATTCAAAAAGCGCTTCGAGACCATTGCTGTTGTAACGCAGTTCGTTTAAGTAGTTCGGGCTAACCGTCGTCACCTTCCATGCACACTTAATGCCCGCCGCCAATGGATTAATGACGCCGTTCCATCCCAGCAAACCGCCTGTCCATGAATCCCATGCCGGAATGTAGTTACTTCTTTCCCAGCCCATCCAGCCCTGGTATTGCGCATTGTGAATGGTAAGCACTACCGGCACTGTTGAAAGGTGACGGTATGCAAAACAATGTTGCATCATAAAAGGAATAAGCGAAGTATGATAGTCGTGAACGTGAATGACGTCGGGACGATGCCTCCAAACACTGATCCAGTCTACTACCGCGATTTGGAACGCCGTAAATCGTTCAACGTCGTCATTGTATGAATAGATTTTTTCCCTGTCGAGCAGACCGGGTATATCAACCAGGTAAAGATCAAAACCCAGTTTGTTTGTTTTTTCTTTGATTATTGTGTAGTCGAACCAGCGCTGGCCGAGAAATGTGCCGCTTTTGTGCACGACTTCCCATGTGTTGTCAAACAGGAACTTTGTTCTGTACATGGGCATTACCACCTTGGCAATGTGCCCCGCCTGGTTCTGGTATTTTGGCAACGCTCCTACTACATCGCCCAAACCTCCCGCCTTTGCTACCGGATAACATTCTGCTGATACGTGAATTATTTCCATATGCTCTTCGTTATAAATTGATCCTTATACTAAAAAATGTTCCGTGATTACAATTACAGTAATGCTGACACTAACATGGTGGTGAAAACTAAGTATATACTATCGCTCGCAAATGTGCAATCGGAAACCGGCCCAAAACCCTTTAAAGAAGTGTTCTTTAGCCGCTAATATGATAAAAGTTACTCTAAAATAGTCATAACACAAAGTACAGCGGAAAGTATAGGTTTGTACATTGATATAGGCAGTTCAATTTAAGAAGGATTTGCATTCGAAATGCATTTGCATTAAAAAAAAATTACTTTATGAGTAAAATGTTTATTCTTTTTATCGAAATCAGTTTAATGTCGTGAAAAACAATTTATTTTTAAGCCCTCAATTTAACAACAACAACAACTAGTATGAGTCAACAAACGAAGTGGTCCCAGTTTGGAACGCTGGTCACTGTATTCTTCTTCTGGGGTTTCGTAGCCGCGAGCAACGATATCCTTATTCCAGTTTTCAAAAAAGCCCTTGACCTTGCCCCATGGCAATCTCAATTGATCTCGGTTGCTTTCTATGTGGCCTACACTGTAGGTTCAATAATTTATTTCGGTATTTCCAGAGCAAGCGGTGGTGACATTCTAAACCGCATTGGTTATAAAAATGGTATATCCCTGGGCTTGATCATTTCCGCCGTTGGTACCTTGTTGTTTTATCCTGCGGCGCAAACGGCTTCTTACGGCTTATTGCTTGGCGGACTTTTCATAGTTGGTCTCGGCTTCTCGCTACAACAAACAGCCGCCAACCCGCTGGCCATTGTGATGGGTGATCCCAAAACCGGTTCACAGCGTTTGAGCATGGCTGGTGGTATCAACAATTTCGGTACTACCATCGGACCATTGCTTGTAAGCTTTGCTATATTCGGCAGTGTTTCTGCAGGTAATACAACCGCAAGTATTGAGTCTGTAAAAACACCTTATCTTATACTCGGCGCCGCTTTCATCGTGGCTGCCCTCATCTTTAGATTCTCCTCTGTACCTAACAAAATACACACGGTATCCGATGATGTCGTAGAAGATCCAAAGGACCATCTTTACAAAGACAGAGGTTCCGTTTTCAAATACCCTCAACTTGTGCTGGGCATGATAGCTATCTTCATCTATGTAGGTGTTGAAGTATCTACAGCATCCAACCTGCCATTGTTTATCGAAAAACATTTAGGCCTTGATACCAGCCAGGTAGCTCCTTATGTTTCCCTTTACTGGGCAAGTTTGATGATTGGCCGTTGGACAAGCTCTGTAGGCGCTTTCAACCTGAATAAAGGAATTACCAAAATACTTGGTTTTATCATGCCTTACCTGGCATTCCTTGTTTTCATTATTGCTAATAAAATTGCCGGTCATGATGTGGTTCCTTTCTACATTTATGCCGCTGTGATTGTTGCAATGATCATCGGTGACTACTTTAGTAAGGGCAACCCCGCACGCCAGTTGCTGATCTACTCTGCTCTTGCCATAATAGCACTCATTATTGGCATGCTGGCTGATGGTATGGTGAGCACCTTTGCATTTATCAGCGTTGGTTTGTTCTGTAGCACTTTGTGGCCTTGTATTTTTACCCTGGCTATTGCAGGCCTTGGAAAACATACCAACGAAGGCGCAAGCTTCCTGATTATGATGATTATGGGTGGTGGTCTGATCCCATTGCTACAGGGTGTACTGTCCAGCGACGCTATTTTAGGCATACAATACTCTTACGTAGTGGGAGTTGCGTGTTTTCTTTACCTGGCTTTCTACGCCGTAAAAGCAAAATCGCTGCTCAAAGCACAAGGTATAGATTATGATTCTCTAGAAAGCGCAGGAGGACATTAGACTGTTGTGACGTACGAAGTACGGTGTACGAAATACTTTAAGGAGTTAAACCAAAATGAATTTCGTACACCGTACGCCGTACATCGTACATCCTTTCCTATCTTCGCGCATTACTATAAACCAACTTTACAAATGACTTCCTTAGCAATTGGTATAGATATCGGCGGAACAGGTACCAAATTTGGTATTGTAGATCGCAATGGCAACGTGTTATTTTCCAGTGAAATTTCCACTAAGAAACATTCCCATGTAGAAACATTTATCGATGAATTATATGATGCAGTTTTCGAACTGATTAATAAAACAGGTGGTGTTGGACGAATGAAAGGTATTGGTGTTGGTGCTCCAAACGGCAACTTCTACACCGGAACAATTGAATACGCTCCAAATCTTCCATGGAAAGGCATAGTGCCCCTTGCAAAATTGCTTGAGAATAAATTTCAATTGCCCGTTACACTTACCAATGACGCCAACGCAGCAGCAATCGGCGAAATGATGTATGGCGCGGCAAAAGGGATGAAAGACTTTATAATGATCACCCTCGGCACAGGTGTGGGCAGTGGCATCGTGGCGAATGGTCAGTTGATCTATGGCCATGACGGTTTCGCCGGAGAACTTGGCCACGCGGTGGTTATTCCTGATGGCCGTTTTCACCCGGGCACTGGCAAACACGGTTCCCTCGAAATTTACGCTTCTGCAACAGGTGTGAAGCTGACTGCGCTTGAACTACTAAGCAAAAGTGCTGAAGACAGCCTTCTCAGAGTGGTTCCGGAATCAGAAATGGATTCTAAAAAAGTGTATGACGCAGCCATCAAAGGCGATAAGATCGCAAAACAAGTTTTCGAATATACCGGTAAAATTCTTGGTCTGGCGTTGGCAAATGCAGTAATGTTCTCCAGCCCGGAAGCAATTATTCTTTTCGGCGGACTTACCAAAGCGGGTGACTTTATCCTGCGTCCTACGCAAGAGCACATGGAAGATAACCTGATCAAGATCTTCCAAAACAAAGTAAAACTCATAGTGAGCCATCTGAAAGAATCTGATGCTGCGATATTGGGTGCAAGTGCTTTGGTGTGGAATATGGACAAATGAGGGCCAATTAAGAATTAAGAATTAATAATTCTTTCTGTGCTGCATAAAACGTAATCAGTATTACTCAAATAGTTTTATAGAAGGGCATTGTTCACTTGAATAAATGCCCTTTGTTTTTGTAGAAAAACATGTCTTAAACACTGTGTAGCACCCAAACAAGCGCAATTGCTTCAATTGGCTGCACCTATTAATTTTTAATTATTAATTATTAATTCGCTTATGGCGCTTATCGCTCACTCCGCCATCTACTCCCACCCTCTCCCCGAAGGGCATCGCTTTCCGATGTTGAAATATGATCTGATTCCCGAGCAGTTGCTACATGAAGGTGTGATTACAAAGAAGAATATTTTTGAGCCAGTGGTTTGTCCGAAAGAAACTGTTTTGCTAACCCACACGGAAGAGTACTACAACAAACTAATCCATCAAACGCTCAGCGCAAGCGAACAAAGAAAGATTGGTTTTCCGCAATCACCACTATTAACAGAACGTGAACTGATCATTGCCCAGGGAACAATTGATTGTTGTTACCATGCGATGAAAGACAGCGTGGCGCTGAATGTCGCTGGTGGCACACATCACGCGTATGCAGACAAAGGCGAAGGATTTTGTTTGTTGAATGATATGGCAATTGCAGCAAATTATTTACTGCATAGAAAAGAAGCAACAAAAATCATGATTATCGACCTCGACGTGCACCAGGGAAATGGCTCTGCCAAAATATTTGAACATGAACCACGCGTCTTCACATTCAGCATGCATGGCGCACACAACTACCCTTTTCACAAAGAAAAATCAGACCTTGATATACCGTTACTGGACGGAACAGACACAAACACCTATTTGTCCATTCTGCAAAACACTTTGCCAGGCTTGCTTGACAAGGAGAAGCCACAATTCGCTTTCTTTCTCTCCGGTGTTGATATTCTTGATACTGACAAATTCGGAAAGCTAAAAGTGACAATAGCAGGTTGCCGCCAAAGAGACGTATTTGTGTTTGAAGAACTAAAAAAAAGAAACATTCCCGTAACCGTTGCCATGGGCGGCGGCTACTCCGCCGATGTAAAGAAAATTGTGGAAGCGCATTGCAACACTTTCAAAGCCGCTATTGATATTTATTCGTGAGTAGATGAAAGGAGAATCCGCTGTCAGGCTGAGCTTGCCGAAGCCTTAATCACAAAAAATCAATCACCGCTTTCACTACTTTTTCGTCGTGGTATATTTTCCGATGCCCCAAACCCTTTGTAGTTATGAATTGTATATGACCATGATTGGCATTGATCACAGGGATCACATCACTGTAAGGCGTTACATCATCATCTGCATCATGTATCCACAATATTTTTGCCTTGATCGTTTTTACCGCTCTTGCGATGGAATATTCAGAAGAATGCTTGCCACCTTTTTCGATAATAATATCCTCAAATTCTTTTCTAAAGGAATCATTGAGATTCAGCGTTGTGAAAAAAAGATCAATAGCGCTTGAAGTTTCCGTTGCCGGAGCAATGAGCGCAATCTTGTAATCCTCGCAATGTTCAATTTTTTCAAGGAAATGGGTGATCGCCAAACCACCGAAAGAGTGTGCTACAAAATTTTGAATGGGTCCAAACTGGTTGAAAGCGGCTTCAATGGTTTTTACATACAATGGCAACAATATCCTGTCGCCGCCAGACTCGCCATGCGCCGGAGCATCAACCGCCAATACCTCATATCCTTTATTGATAAGCAATTGAATAAAATGATCGAAATTTTTACTGGCGCTCTGAAAACCATGGAGAACGAGAACCTTTTTGCCTGCTCCTTTGTTCCATCTGTACGCCATAACAGGAATATTGTCAACCTGCATGGGCAGTCGCTCTACCTTATCAAACAGTGCAGATTGTTTTCGCGATCTCGATACCGGGCTGCTGAAAAGATCAAAGGCTTTTTCAGCTGCGCGTTTTTTCGAAACAACAGAAATAAGTTTCAGCTTGCTGCTGATGTAGCGGATCGCAAGTTTTTGTTTTAATTTCATCACCCCAAAATTAGTGCAATGAACATTACGATTATAGGAACAGGCAATGTTGCAACTGTTGTAGGTCACAAGCTTTTACGAGCATCTCATAAAATCGTAGAGGTGTATGGAAGAAGCAATGAAAAAACGGGTCAACTGGCAAAGGAATTGAAAGCCACGCCCTGCTACGATTGGAGTGACATTTCTAAAGATGCGGATCTGTACATCATCGCTATTTCTGACAATGGCCTGTATGAACTACCCGATGATTTTCGTTGCGATAGCCTCGTGGTGCACACCGCAGGGTCTGTGAGTAAAGACGTGCTCAAAAAAATCTCGCCGCGTTACGGTATTTTTTACCCATTGCAGAGCCTTAAGAAAAACAGCGATGCGGATATTGAAATCCCGTTTCTTGTAGATGCCAATACCAATGCAGATATCAGCGTATTGATCGAATTGGGAACAACCATCAGTGAAGAAGTGGCAATTGCAGATGATAATAAAAGATTACACCTCCATGTAGGAGCAGTGATAGTTAATAATTTCACCAATCATCTGTTTACCTTGGCAGATGATTATTGCAGACACCAGAACATTAATTTCGAATTGTTATTGCCGCTTATCCGGGAAACTGTAGGCAGACTTGAGGCCAACGCTCCCGCTACAATGCAGACCGGCCCTGCAATTCGCAGAGATGTGACGACGATAGAAAAACATCTTCAATTACTCCAGCACGAACCGCAACTAAAGAAATTGTATAAGGTATTTAGTGATGAAATAATGGAGAGGTATGAATAATTGAGAGTTGAGAATGGAGAATGGAGAGTTCTTTATAGCCATGCATTCAATGATCATGGCTAAATGTAGTATCTTCAACGATTACATTTTTCTCAACTCTCAACTCTCAACTCTCAACTCTCAACTCTCAACTCTCAACTCTCAACTCTCAACTATTACCATCCGCTTGCCAGCACATCCGCCAAATGAATCGTCTTGATTTTATTGCCTTTGAAATTGCTGCGCCCACCAATGTGCATGAGGCAGGAAAGGTCTGTGGAGATAATGTATTCCGCTTCTGTGGCTACCGCATTAGTAATTTTCTGGTCGGCCATGGCCACAGAGATTGGTTCAAATTTTACCGCAAATGTGCCACCGAAACCGCAGCAGGTTTCAACATCGTTCATTTCAACGAGTTCAAGTCCTTTTACATTTTTCAGCAATTTGCGCGGCTCCTGCTTGATCTTGCATTCACGCAAACCTGCACAGGAATCGTGGTAAGTGGCCTTTGCGGGGAAGGTCGCGCCCACATCTTCCACCCCCAACACCTTTACAAGAAACTCAGAGAATTCGTACAAACGATTTCCAAGGTTCTTCACCTCATTGTGAACGGAAGAATTATCGAACAGTTTTGTATAGTAATTTCTTACAAAGCCAGTGCAGGAAGCACTTGGCGCAACGATATAATCAGTTCCTGAAAAGTCTTTGAGGAATTTGGAGCAAACCTCTTTCGCCTCATGCTGGAACCCTGCATTAAAAGCCGGCTGCCCACAGCAGGTTTGATTCTCGTTATAGGAAACCTCACAACCAAGTTTCCGCAAAACCTTCACCATATTGAATGCCGTTTGCGGATACAATTGATCAACGAAACAAGGTATGAATAGTTGTACGTTCATGTCAGGAAGTTGTTAGTTGATGGTTGTTGGTTGTTAGGGAGTTGAAAATTGAAAGTTGAAAGTTGAAAACGCCTAAATGTCGAGCATTCCATTTTCAATTTTCAACTTTCAATTTTCAATTAAAGATCAGTGCTCAAAACTTCTCTTCAACGCAATCATCTTCAACGCTGTAATCGCCGCCTCTTCTCCTTTGTGACCATGCACACCGCCTACTCTTTCATCGGCCTGTTGCTGGTTATCTACTGTCAACACACCAAAAATAACAGGTACAGGTAGCTGAAGGTTCAGATTCACCACACCATCTGTTACCGCTTTGCATACATAGTCGAAATGCGGCGTATCTCCGCGCAATACAACACCTAGCGCAATAAATGCATCGGGTTGTTCGTAAGAGTTTTCTTTCGCTTCCCAGTAAGCTTTTACGCCAAAAGGAATTTCAAAAGCGCCGGGCACTACGATCGTCTTTACATTCTCTATGCCTTGTTCTGCAAAAACTTTTCTGCAGCCATCTTCAAGCTTGTTAATTGTGACTGCGTTCCATTCTGTTTTCACAATAACAACACAGGCATCCTTTGGAAGAATGCCTGCATTTATTTCTAGTAAACTACTGTTTGATACTGTTGCCATTTCGAAATTTAAAATTCAAAAGTAAAAAGTAAAAACGAGTTGCATTTTTGATTTTTCACTTTTGACTTTTGACTTTATAGTTATTCAGTTACGCCCAGTCTCGCAAGGTATTTGTCAATAGACATACCTCTTTCGCTACGAGGGTATTTTGTTTGGATTGTTTTGTACAACTCAATAGCTTCTTTGGTTTTGCCAATTGTTTCAGAAAGCAAACCTGCACGGAAAAGATATTCCGGAGAGTTATAGTCATCTTTCTCAAACAAGGTACCTGCTTTTTTATACTGGTCGATTGCTTCTTCTTTTTTACCCGAATCTGCATATGCATCACCCAATAGAGCCAGGGCTCTTGCTTCGAATTGTTTAGAACTTGTAGAGAATGCTTTCAGGTACTTAATTGCATTAGCATAATCACCCAATTTCAAATAGCAGTCACCTGCATAGAAATTAGCAATGTTACCAGCTTTTGTGCCGCTGAACTTAGAAGCTACTTTTACAAAACCCGGATTAACATTGTCACCATTAAGAGCAAGGCTCAATGAATCCTGGCGGTAATAGCTTTCCGCTCTGAAAATTGCATCGCTGGCTTTTTTCTCATTTGGTTCTTTTACAAGATACTTATAGCCGAAGTAACCACCTACAACGATGATTAAAGCAGCAAAAGCCATTACAATCGCTTTGTTATTTTTACTCCAGAAACCGGTCATGCGATCAACCACTTCATTTCTTTCTTCGGTTTGCTGAACCTGATTAACGTCTGCCATTTTAGTTCTAATTACGGTTTATTTTAGTTTTTAGATATGCTTAAGATTAGTCAACAATGAATGGATAATTCTGATCAACATATACATCCTTCAACACTTCATCGTCTGATGGTAATGGGGATTCCTCTGCAAAGGTAACAGCTTCTGTAACCTGATCAGCAACGCGTTTGTTGATCGCGTCGATCTCTTCCTGGGTTGCAAATTTGTTGTCGAGGATTGTTTTCAGCACCATTTCAATTGGATCCTTTTGTTTGTACTCTTCCACTTCTTCTTTGGTGCGGTATTTCTGAGGATCAGAAATAGAGTGACCTTTGTAGCGGTAGGTCTTGATTTCCAACAAAGTAGGTCCACCGCCTTCACGAGCTCTTTTCACGGCTCTTGCCATGCCTTCGTGAACTGCTTCTGCGCTCATCCCGTCGATGCTGTCGGCAGGCATTTCAAACGCATCAGCCATTTTATAGATATCCACCACGTTAGAGGTTCTTTCTACAGAAGTTCCCATTGCGTAGTGATTGTTCTCACAAATGAAAATTACCGGCAATTTCCAGGTCATTGCCATGTTGAACACTTCGTTCACCATACCTTGTCTTGCAGCACCATCGCCGAAGAAGGTCAGGCAAACGTGATCTGTTCCTTTATATTTTTCAGCAAAAGCGATACCGGCGCCAGTTCCAATTTGCGCACCTACGATACCGTGACCACCGAAGAAATTAACATCTTTACCAAAAAAGTGCATACTGCCACCTTTTCCTTTCGCACAGCCCGTGGCTTTACCATACAACTCGGCCATACAACTTTTCGCACTTACACCCTTGGCAATTGCCAAACCGTGATCGCGATATCCAGTAATGAACGCATCTTCTGGTTTTGTAGCGGTCATACAACCTGCTGCAATCGCTTCCTGCCCAATGTAAGCATGAAAGAAACCACGAATTTTGCCTTCCATTTTATATTTCTCTTCTGCCATTAACTCGAACTCGCGTATAAGCTTCATGAGTTCGTACCAATACAAATAAGTTTCTTTGGAAAATTTTGTTGCCACAGTATTCAAATTTGACGGGCAAAGATAAGGGAATAACAATTTGAAAATTTGAAAATTTGAAAATAATGGAATGTGCTCATTTGAAGATTTGAAAATTTGAAAATGAAGGGGTTATCATTCCTGACAGATGACACAATTTCCTCATATATCTAATTGTTTACATTTTCCGAATGCAGGCCGCACCTCCCATTTTCAAATTTTCAAATTCCCACATTTTCAAATTAATTTGCACTCTTCATGCTTCAAATCCAGGAAATAACAATCGTTCAGTTTAAGAATTATTTGGCGCAATCTTTCAGCTTCACCGAAAAGGTCACGGGAATTTGTGGGAAAAATGGCATCGGGAAAACGAATTTGCTGGATGCGGTGTATTATTTGTGCTTTACCAGGAGTTATTTCACCAAAAGTGATGCGCAAAACGTGCAGCAGGGATTAAACGGTTTTCGACTGGAGGGAAATTTTACCCTGAACGGTGAATCGCACAAGCTCACCAGCATTTTACGGGAAACAGGAAAAAAGGAGTTTTCGGACAATGACAAATTGTATGGAAAACTATCTGAACATATCGGCAAATTCCCTGCGGTCATGATCGCTCCGGACGATGTGCAGATCATAACCGGCGGCAGCGAGGAGCGCCGGCATTTTATCGATGCTTTATTTTGCCAGGTCGACCATCAATACCTGCTTCAACTCATTCAATACAATAAAATACTGCTCCAAAGAAACAGCGTTCTGAAACAATTTGCAGATCAAAGAAGAGTGGATGAACATTTACTCGAAGTGCTCGACCACCAGCTGATCGCAGCGGGTAATTATGTATTTGAGCAACGAAAACTGCGACTGCAAAAGTTTATTGAATTGGTAAAGCAATTTTACCAGCAGATCTCGGGCGAAACTTACGCTGTAGACATAATGTACGACAGCCAGCTGACGGCCAACTCATTTATCAATTGCCTGCATTTGTCAAGAGAAAGAGATCTATATCTGCAACGCACAAACGTAGGTATACACAAGGACGATATTGAGTTGAAACTATTTGAAAAACCGTTCAAACAAATTGCTTCGCAGGGGCAACGAAAAAGTTTGCTTTTTGCTTTGAAACTTGCGGAGTTTGAAACCTTGCAACAGGAAAAGGGATTCGCTCCTATCCTGCTACTGGACGATGTTTTCGAGAAACTGGATGAAAACCGTATCAACAATTTACTGCAATGGGTTTGTTCGCATAATGACGGACAGGTTTTACTTACCGATACACACTGCGATCGTTTGTCTAACGCATTTTCTGCATTGAACATTCCGCAACAACTGATAAAACTATAGCGCTTCATTTCTAAAAACAAAAAAGACATTTAATCAAGTAAATGTCTTTCGAATTGCTTTCGGCAGAGTACGGATTAACGCATTGCTGTCTTGCATAGATTGGATTAAAAACGGGCCTAACGAACGATGGTTTTTCTGGAAATGTTGGATATAATTATTGATCTGTTGTTTTCAAATAGTGTACGGACTCTTTTTAGTTTTTCTGATAGAATGGATAAAAACGGGCCTTACTTACGATGGTTTTTCCGGACATATTGGATATAATTATTTGTTCTATTGTTTTCAAATAGTGTACGGATTGCTTTTGTTTTTCTGATAGAATGGATATAAAAACGGGCTTTACGACGAAATTGTGTTTTGCTAGAGACAAGGCATTGCCTTGTCTGTACGGAGGGTGAAATAAAAGTATTCCGGCGGTTTTCGAAAGAGTACGGATTAAGTATGCTTTCTCATGTTATTACGTAGGGAACGCTCACGCGCCGGAACACCAATTATTTTATATATAATGAAAGGGTTAAAGAAGGAACTCGATTGATATTGGATTTAGTTTTTTTCTTTCATTATTGGATTAACACATATAAGAGGGCAGTTGAAAAAAAAAAGTTGCAACACCCCATAGCCGATACAGGTTTTCGTTCAACTGTAGAAGATTTAATAAAGTATTAGTTGCTTAAAATCAATTATTTAAGCAAAAGCAAATTTCCTCGCTGTTAATAATTTAAAGCCAATTACCTTAAATCCCTGTGTCCTCCTTCTAATTCCTAACTCCTAATTCCTAATTCCTAATTGATTCCTACCTTTACCGCAACTTATCGTTATGGGAGAATATTCAATAGGCGACGCACTGAAACAGTTCCTGAAAAACAGCAGGTTAAATGGCTATATGCAAGCTATCCAGATAGAACAGGTTTGGGAACAAATTATGGGCAAGACCATTGCTAAATACACGGAAGACATTAAAATTCATGGGAATAAACTTTATATAACCACTACCGTTGCTCCCCTTAGAAACGAATTGCTGTTTCAAAAAGAAAACATTATCAAGCAGGTAAACGAGGCGCTGGGCGAAAAAGTGATTAAAGAGGTGGTGATTAAGTAATTGAGAGTGGAGAATGGAGAGTTGAGAGTTCTTAAAGGCAAACTGTTCAACGATCATTTTGAGAGACACCGATATTAATTCTTAATTATTAATTATTAATTACACCATCGTATCTTGCAAAAAAAT
This sequence comes from Pinibacter aurantiacus, assembly GCF_019130065.1. Classification (GTDB taxonomy): domain Bacteria; phylum Bacteroidota; class Bacteroidia; order Chitinophagales; family Chitinophagaceae; genus Pinibacter; species Pinibacter aurantiacus. The sequence continues at coordinate 811,401 of NZ_JAHSPG010000001.1, forward strand.
AAGCCCTCTGTAGAAACAGAAGGCTTTAACGATTGCTTGCCATATGAAAAAAAGTTCTGGTAATTTTTGTGCTGGTTACAGCTTTATCAAATGATTTTCAATACTCTACGACCTGCTTACCCTTTTTCGTTTCATTTGATATATCAAAAATACTTTACGAATTATAAGATTCATAACCACTTTGATAAGGATTTAATCATGGCAAAAAGGTTATATCTTTATTTAAATTCCTGATGATTAAGCTCTTCAGGCTTTTTTTTAGATTATGTCCAACAAATATTCAGATATATTATTCCAGCTGATCCATTCCCTTGAAAAAGCGGAAAAAAGGCATTTTAAATTGTACATCAAGCGAAGTTCTGCTAAAGAGGACCTGAAAATTGTGCAATTATTTGATGCTATGGACAAGCTTAGTGAATATGATGAAAAATTATTATTAAAGAAATTACCAGGCATTCAAAAGCCTCAACTTTCCAACTTAAAAACGCATTTATACAAAGAAATCCTTGCGAGTCTCAGGTTGCTTAAAAGTGCTGATAGCATCGACCTTCAGTTGAACGAGCAATTTGACTACGCACATATTCTATATAAAAAGGGCTTGTTTCTTCAAAGCCTTCGCCTCCTGGCCCGAACGAAGGAAATGGCGAAGAGCAACGAAAAGTTCTTTTTTCTTCCCCAGATCATCGCATTGGAAAAACGCATCGAGACGCTTCACATTACGCACACGATGCAGAGCCGAGCGGAGCAACTTGCCAAGGAAGCAAATGAATCGAGCAGAAGGATTGATATGGTTGCGAGGCTTTCCAATCTTGCCATGCAGCTTTACAGCTTTTACATAAAAAATGGACATTCCCGCAATGAAAGGGATGAGATGGGCGTAAAGACATTTTTTAAAGAAAACCTTCCTCGGGATGCTTATAAGGAAACAGGTTTTTATGAACTGCTTTACCTGTATCAAAGCTATTGCTGGTATGCATTTATCCGCCAGGACTTTTTGATGTACTATCGTTACACGCAGAAATGGGTTGACCTCTTTACTGATCAGCCTTCAATGATACGTGTGGAAACGGGCAACTACATTAAGGGCTTACACAATTTGCTCAATGCACATTTCGACCTGCGCAACTACGAGAAATTTGAAATTGATCTTAAACGTTTTGAAGAGTTTGCACAAACGGACCGCGTGAAGGACCACGACAACTTTAAGGTACAATCGTTCGTTTACATTTATAGTGCAAAGATCAACCAGCACGTCATTACAGGTGCATTCAAAGAAGGGCTTGCATTGGTTCCATTCATTGAAGAAAAACTTGCTGAATATGCGCTGTTCCTCGATCAGCACCGCGTATTGGTGATCAATTATAAGATGGCAATGCTTTTCTTTGGTAGTGAGGATTACAGTACTTGTATTGACTACTTATTGCGCATTATTAATGACAATCTTGACATGCGAAGCGATCTGCAAAGCTACGCACGTCTTTTGCATTTGATGGCACACTACGAGTTGGGCAATTTTGATTTAGTGGAATATCTCACCAAATCAGTTTACCGATATATGTCAAAGCGTGAAAACCTTACTGTGGTTGAACAAGAGATGTTTAAGTTTTTACGTAACTCATTCCACGTATCCCGCAGGGAGTTGAGAGCGGAGCTGGAAAAATTCCTGCAAAAAACAAAGCAACTTGAAAAGAACCGCTTTGAAACTCGCGCCTTTGCTTATCTCGACATCATTTCATGGGTAGAAAGCAAAGTGTACAACAAAACAATGAGTGAGATCATCAAGCAAAAATACCTTGACCATAAGGTGAGGAGGTACTCTGAGGAGGAACGCGCTTGAGGCTAATTTGAAAATTTGAGGATTTGAAAATTTGAAAATTCTTTTAGTGCAGTATTCGGTATTGACTATTGGCAGCACTAAAACCGAGAACCATGAAATGAGAAATGGTCAACTTAAAGCATTTTCAAATTTTCAAATTAGCACATTTTCAAATTTTCACCCTCGGGTCAATCACACCGTAAAGGATATCTGCGAGCAGATTTACAAGAATAAATAAGGAGGCGCAAACAAGCACAGAGCCCATTACGACGGGAAAATCGAGTTTCTCGAGTGCATCGACGGTAAGCTTGCCTATACCCTTCCATCCGAAAATATATTCAACGAAAAAGGCGCCGGCCAGGAGCTCTGCGAACCAGCCTGTAATTGCCGTTATTACGGGATTCAATGCATTTCGCAAGGCATGTTTCCATACTATCACATTTTTGCTTAACCCTTTTGCGTATGCAGTTCGAATATAATCCTGGTTGAGTACATCCAGCATCGAGCTTCTTGTAAGCTGCGCAATGATTGCCAGCGGACGTATGCCAAGTGTTATCGCAGGCAACCAAAGGTTTTTCAGCGTTAAATATTTTTCACCAGTTACTTCATCTATGTCGAACCAACTGCCTGTCATGTGAAGGCCGGTGTATTTGCTGAATACAAAACCAAACAAATAAGCAATGATGATTCCCATAAAAAAAGAAGGCGCAGAAATTCCTACTATACTTAAAAAAATAGAAGACGTGTCCATCCACGTATCTTTCTTAACAGCAGCTGTTACTCCCAAAAAAATACCGATGACAGTCGCGATGATCATGGCGGCAACGGCCAGCAACAACGTGCCGGGCAAGACCTCCATTATCAGCTGCCAAACCTCACGTTTACTTTGATATGACCTTCGTAAATAAGGAACTTTAATGCCTATTTTGGTTTGATCTGTTCCAACAAATAAACCGTGCAATTGCTTGTTGCTAATATCTTCCGAGGAATGAACCGCAACGGGAGAAACATCGTTGAGGTACCACAGAAATTGTTTCCACTTTGGCTGGTCAAGATAAAGTTCCTTCCTGATATTTTCCTGCGTCGCAGCATCCGCACGTTGGCCCATTACTAGTCTCGACGGATCGCCGAAACCCTGGAAAAGGAAAAACACAAATACTACAACGCCAAGCATCACCAATATTCCATAAAATAATTTGCGGACAATGTATTGTAGCAAAACAGCAGATTTAAATGAAACAGTTATTCTTAGCAAAGTAAATTAGTGCAAAATGATGAACCAGAGAAATGTTCAGCGAGAATGTGAGATGTACGATGTAGGGTGCACGGTGTACGAAAGTCCTAGCAATGGCACCTGCATAAAAAAAGTTGCCCTGCGAAATCAATGTATCTCGCAAAGCAACTACTCATAACTCACAACTCATAACTTCCCTCAATTCGCTTCTTCAGCGTCTTCTCCCCGCTTCACAATATCGCCCTTCTGGAAAAGTATGCCTTTTAATATTTCGCGCCATTCTTTATTCTGTCTCAATAAAAACTCAAGGTCCATTCCAAAATGTTTAAACTCCTCTTTTTGCGCATTTTTCATGATGGCAACAGCATCTTTGTTTTTCTCCACGGATATACGCTGTTCATACCAATTTATCGCCTCTGCTTCTTCTGATAATGAAGTTATCATGCGGGCAAATGTCCTGGTTTCTTCTGATAGCTCCTCAGGAGGTTCGTGGTATTGATCAAATCCCATAGAATAATTTTTTTGGTTTAAGTATATGTGAATGCTGATGAATGGCAAATATTGTTCCACGCCTGGGAGAGCAATTAGAAATTAGGAATTAGGAATTAGACAGGTGTAGCACACCTTTAATCTATAAGCAATGCTTTGCGCTAAATCACTAACAACTAATAACTAATAACCAACAACAAAGATTCTCCTTTTTTCGATGAAGTAAAATTTAATCAAATGATTAAAAAATATTTTTAAATATGAAATTCATTTTTAATTTTGTGCAAACAACTTGCCATGGCGAAGCAAAAAAAGGATTTGTCAACAGAAGAAAAGATCAAAGAGGCCGCACGAAAAGTATTTACCAGCAAGGGATTTGCCGCAGCCAGAACAAGGGACATCGCAGAAGAAGCAGGCATGAACCTGGCATTGCTGAACTATTATTTCAGAAGCAAGGAAAAGCTTTTCGAAATAGTGATGATTGAAAACCTGCTTCACTTTATCAGTGGTATCCAAACCCTCCTCTATGATACTACAACTTCTATCGAAGAAAAGATAGACCGTCTCACCAACTATTACATTGATCAAATAATTGAGTACCCTGATCTTCCACTATTCATCTTAAATGCGTTGAAAAGCAACTCTAAATTTCTGAAGGGAAAACTAAACAAGAACATAATGCTGAAGTCGCATTTCATGCAGCAGCTTCAGGCAGAATTGAAGAAAAATAAGAAGACAATCAAGCCTTTGCATTTCGTTATCAACACTTTCAGCATGATCATCTTTCCGTTTGTTGCCAAACCACTTTTGATGGAAGTAGCCTTAAGCAAGGATGCAGAGTTTATTGAGCTGATGAATGAAAGAAGGAAACTGATACCCATTTGGATAAAAACAATACTGAGGTCATAGTTATATAACAATCAGTTAGGAAAATGAATATACCATTTCAAAAATTCGAGCAGGATGTATAAATCAATCACCACTTCTTTACTAGTTGCTTTACATTGTCTCGCCGTCATGGGCCAGTCAAAGCAGCTTACACTTGAAGAATGCTACGAGCGGGCAAAGCAAAACTATCCGCTTATAAAACAGCGCGACCTGATTTCTAAAACAAGGGATTACTCGGTTGACAATGCCGCAAAAGGCTATCTGCCGCAGATCAACATTGTAGGCCAGGCCACGTATCAGTCTGATGTTGTTGAATTTCCAAAGGCACTGCAGGGAACAATCTATCCAACCTTTAGTAAGGACCTTTATAAAGTGGGTGCAGAGCTAACGCAAACCATTTACGATGGTGGCGCCATAAAATATTCAAAGGAAACACAAGAGGCCAATGCAGCTCTCCAACAGCAAACGCTCGAAGTAAATTTATATGCGGTAAGAGAAAGGGTGAACCAATTGTTCTTTGGTATTTTGTTGATTGGCAGACAAATTGAATTAACGGAGCTGAAGAAAAATGACATACAAAGTGCACTGAACAAAACACAAGGAGCTTACAACAATGGAACCGCCTTCAAAAGCAGCGTGGATGAATTAAAGGCAGAACTGATCAATGCTGATCAGAGCAAAATTGAATTGCAAGCGAACAGAAAAGCCTATGCAAACATGCTTTCCATCCTGATCAATTTAGCCATTACGGACGACGTGCAGCTTGTAAAACCGGGCGATCAAACATTGTCTTCAAACATTAACAGACCGGAACTACAGCAATACGATTACCAAAAGAAACTATTCGACATCCAGGAAAGACAAGCTGAAATTGCACATCTTCCAAAAGTCAGTGCCTTTGCACAAGGCTATTACGGAAGGCCCACATACAATTTCATTAGCAACGATTTCGGCTGGTACGGTATGGTTGGCGTGCGATTCAACTGGCCGATAACAGGATTTTATACCAATAAAAATGACAAGCAGTTGATCAACATCAACCGTTCCAATGTTGATGTACAAAGGGAAACATTCTTGTTCAACACACAACTTTCTCTGTCTCAACAAAGCGAGGACGTATCAAAATACAAGCAGCTTTTGCAGCAGGACCAGGAAGTGATCGATCTGCGAGGCGCGATCAAAACCGCTGCCAATGCCCAGTTAGACAATGGCGTAATCACAACCCATGACTTCATCGTAAAGGTTAACGATGAGAGCCAGGCAAAATTAAATGCAGCACTACATGAGATCCAGATGCTGCAGGCGGAATATAATCATAAGAACACCGCGGGAAATTGAAAATTGAAAATGAACAGAACCACCGAATAATAACTCTTCAAAGAATATTTCATGAAACATAAAATCACTTTTGCTTTACTGATCGCTACCCTTTTTGCGGCGTGCAATGCTGACAAAAAAGATTATGATGCATCGGGAAATTTTGAGGCTGACGAAGTCATTGTATCTGCGCAACAAAATGGAGAGCTGCTTTCCTTTACAGTCACCGAGGGAGATACATTGCAGAAGGATGTGGTCGTTGGAAAGATAGATGTTGCCGGCGTGGAATTTCAGCGGGAACAAGTGCAAGCCACTATTCAATCATTAAAAGAAAAAACAACGGATCCGCGTCCACAACTGGAACTGACTAAAAAGCAATTGGCTGTTCAGCAATCCCAACTGGAACAACAACAACGGGAAAAAGCAAGGACAGAAAACCTGGTAAAGGCCGATGCCGCGACCCGAAAACAACTCGATGATATCAATGCACTGATTGATCAATTGCAAAAACAGATCAACGCTACCAAACAACAGATCGTTGTGCAGGAGACAAATATTGCTACACAAAACAGGAGTATTATGAGTGAAAAATCTCCTTTGCAAAAATCGGTCGATACGTATAATGATCAGATCCGGAAAGGAAATATCATCAATCCACTAACCGGCGTGGTGCTGACCAGGTATGCACTGCAAGGTGAAATGGCAACTGTGGGCAAAGCGCTGTACAAAATTGCCAACATCGACACTATTTACCTGAGAGCCTATATTTCAGGAACACAACTGTCACAAATCAGGCAGGGGCAAAAAGTTTCAGTGCGCATTGACGATGGCAAAAAAAACTACAAAACCTACCAGGGTAATATTAGCTGGATATCCGATAAGTCTGAGTTTACACCCAAGACAATTCAAACGAAGGATGAAAGAGCGAATCTTGTTTACGCAATGAAAGTGAGGGTGAAAAATGATGGTTTTTTAAAGATAGGAATGTACGGTGAAGTGATATTATAATTTGAAAGTTTGACGATTTGAAAATTTGAAAATGGAGAGTGTATGAGTGCCATAAAAATTGAGCATATAACGAAGACATACGACAAAGGTAGTGTTACTGCACTGAATGATATTTCGCTGGAAGTGGCGAAGGGCGAACTGTTTGGGCTGATTGGACCGGACGGCGCGGGGAAGTCATCGTTGTTTCGCATACTCACAACACTACTGATCGCAGACAAAGGAACGGCAACAGTTGACGGCTTTGACGTTGTGAAAGATTATAAACAAATAAGAGGTTGTGTTGGTTATATGCCCGGCAAATTTTCGCTTTACCAGGATCTGACTGTTGAAGAGAACCTTACCTTTTTTGCGTCGCTTTTCGGCACTACCATTTCTGAAAATTATGATCTTATAAAAGACATCTACGTTCAAATAGAACCATTCAAAAAAAGGCGTGCTGGGAAATTATCCGGAGGTATGAAACAAAAGCTGGCCCTGTGCTGCGCACTTATTCACAAACCCACGGTTTTGTTCCTGGACGAACCAACAACCGGCGTCGATGCTGTTTCCCGCAAAGAGTTCTGGGAGATGTTGAAACGATTGAAGGAGCAACAGATCACAATTATGGTTTCTACGCCTTATATGGACGAAGCAAATTTATGCGAGCGCATTGCGCTCATTCAAAACGGCGAATTGCTTTCTGTTGATACGCCTGAAAAAATAGTTGCCTCCTACCCTCAGCAACTTTATGCCGTGAAAGCGGACAATATGCACAAAATATTGAATGATGTGCGGGATTATGAAAACTTGCAAAGCGTGTACGCATTTGGCGAATACTTGCACACTACTTTCAAAACTGATGAAGCGCAGAGCGAGCCAAAACTAATTGCGTACCTGCAACAAAAGAACAATTCAGGTATTGAGATCAGAAAGATCGAGCCGACAATCGAAGATAGTTTTATCCGGTTGATGACAGAGGCTTCGACGAGCTGAGCCCGTCAAAGGCTCTCGCTGACAAAACAACATTGATTAACAAACATAGAGTCATGGAAGAAAAAGCCATCATATGCAAGGACCTAACCAAGCAGTTCGGCGATTTTGTTGCTGTCAACAAGATTTCATTTGAAGTGAATACAGGTGAAATATTTGGCTTTCTGGGCGCAAACGGTGCCGGCAAAACCACTGCCATGCGCATGCTTTGCGGACTTTCCTTTCCAAGTTCGGGAGAGGCTACCGTAGCGGGCTTCAATGTGTACAAGCAACAGGAAAAGATCAAACGGCATATCGGCTACATGAGTCAGAAATTTTCGCTGTATGAAAATCTTTCGATTCTGGAAAACATTGAATTCTTTGGCGGCATCTATGGTTTATCAGACAAACAACTGAAGGAGAAGGGCGAAGAATTGGTCAATACTTTAGGACTGCAAAAAGAAGCGAAGAAAATGGTGGGCGAATTGCCTTTGGGCTGGAAACAAAAACTGGCGTTCTCCGTTGCGATCATTCACAAACCCAAAATTGTATTTCTGGATGAACCAACAGGTGGCGTTGACCCGATCACCCGCAGACAGTTTTGGGATTTGATTTACAAAGCAGCAGATGATGGCATCACGGTGTTTGTAACGACACACTATATGGACGAAGCGGAATATTGCAACAGAATCTCAATCATGGTAGACGGTAGAATTGATGCGCTGGACTCTCCAACCAATTTGAAGAAACAATTCTCGGCCGAAACAATGAATGAAGTGTTCTATGAATTGGCCCGTGGTGCAAAGCGGTCAGATAATTGAAAATTGAAAGTTGAAAATTGAAAATGTTTGTTTCCCTTTAGTAGACCTCAACAATACGAACTTAATAAATTTCCTGATTTAAATTATTTAATGAACGTATTAAAGATGAATGAAAACATAATTGCGCAGAAATCGATAGGATTTGCAATAAGAATTGTCAACTTATACAAATTCCTTTGTGCTGAACATAAAGAGTATGTACTATCCAAACAAATATTAAGAAGTGGAACAGCTGTTGGAGCCATGATAAAAGAAGCGGAGCACGCGCAATCTAAGCTCGATTTTTTACACAAAATGAGTATCGGCCTGAAAGAAGCAAACGAAACTAATTACTGGCTATTACTTTTAAAAGAAGGTGGTTATTTACAAGCAAACGAATATGAATCTATCAAAAAGAATTGCGAAGAGATCTTGAGATTATTAGCAAGTATTGTTAAAACAACAAAAACAAGTGTGAAAATGAAAACCTAATAGCGTTTAGCAAAAAAACATTTTCAATTTTCAACTTTCAATTTTCAATTAATGAAGCAATTTTTAGTATTCGTAAGAAAGGAGTTTTACCACGTGTTTCGTGACAAGCGAACACTGTTGATTCTTTTTGGTTTGCCGATAATGCAAATCTTACTTTTTGGTTTTGCCCTTACCAGCGAAATCAAGAACGCAAAGATTGTGGTAGTCGATTATTCGAAGGATGCATCGACACAAAAGATCATTACGAAGATCGCTGCCAGCAGCTATTTTACCATTGAGCGAAATATTTTGTCGTACGACGATATGGACAAGGCATTTAAGCAAGGCAAAATAAAATGCGCGATCATATTTCCTTCTTCGTTTAATGATGACTTAAAACATACGAACAACGCCAGTATACAAATCATAGCTGATGCAAGTGACCCGAACACTGCAAGAACGCTGACAAACTATTTGATCGCTATCATCAGCAATTATCAAACGGAGATCAATACAAACGTTCAAATTCCTTATCAAATACAACCAGAGCTGAGAATGCTTTATAATCCTGAGTTAAACGGCTCTATGAATTTTATTCCCGGCGTTATAGCATTGGTGTTGATGATCATTTGCACTACCCTGACTTCTGTTTCTATTGTAAAAGAAAAAGAACTGGGCACAATGGAAATCCTGCTGGTTTCGCCGTTCAAACCACTCTATGTTATCCTTTCAAAAGTGATCCCTTTTCTTGCCTTGTCATTCATTGATCTTATAGTTATCCTGCTGTTGAGTAATTATGTGCTGGGTGTGCCAATAAGGGGAAATATTTTTCTATTGTTGATGGAAAGCACATTGTTTATTATCACTTGTCTTTCGCTGGGTTTGCTGATTTCCACCGTTACGAATTCTCAACAGACAGCCATGCTCATTTCCATGATGGGTATGATGTTACCTACCATACTTTTCACAGGCTTTCTTTTTCCACTGGAAAATATGCCGGTACCGTTGCAAGTAATCTCCCACGTGGTTCCATCTCGTTGGTATTATTATATTGTGAAGGCTGTGATGCTGAAAGGACTTGGATTGCAGGCGGTGTGGAAACAAACGCTCATCCTTTTGGGCATGTGCGTTTTCCTGTTAACCGTTAGTTTTAGAAACTTTAAAATTCGACTCGCATGAGAACATTAAAATTTTTATTGCGTAAAGAATTTAAACAGATATTTCGCGACAAAGGCTTGTTGCCACTGATCTTCATCATGCCAATGATACAGCTGCTGATAATGCCGCTGGCCGCAAATTTCGATGTCAAAAATGTGAACGTTGCAATCGTAGATCACGATCACTCAACTTACACGCAACAACTGGTTAATAAGATCGGCGCGTCCGGATATTTTCGCATAGCGAGTTACAGCGATTCGTATAAGGAAGCCCTGCATCTTGTGGAGCATGAAAGGGCAGACATCATTCTTGAGATACCGCAAAACTTTGAACGCAATCTTATTCGTGAAAACAATCAAAAAGTCTTCCTTGCCGCAGATGCCATCAACGGTGTCAAAGGCTCCATTGGCAGCGCCTACCTCACCAATGTACTCTCAGATTTCAACAGCGACGTCCGATTAAAATGGGTGCAGCCGCAACGGCTCAGCGCTGTCAGTACCATAGGCATAGATTATTCCAACTGGTTTAATCCTTTGATGGACTATCACAAGTTTATGGTACCGGCTATCCTGGCGTTGTTGGTTACTATGGTTGGTGGATTCGTTGCTGCATTAAATATTGTTCGTGAAAAAGAGATCGGAACCATAGAACAGATCAACGTTACGCCTATTAAAAAATGGGAATTTATTTTAGGTAAAATGATTCCCTTCTGGCTCATTGGCATCTTTGATTTTACGTTGGGGCTATTGATTGCAAGGTTTGTTTATGGCATCATACCTGTGGGCAGCATTGCAACACTGTATTTGTTTGTAAGCGTTTATATGATCGCATTGCTTGGTTTCGGACTGCTCGTATCAACTTACAGCAGTAATCAATTACAGGCAATGTTTGTTGCATTTTTCTTTATGATGATCTTTATTTTAATGAGCGGATTATTTAGTCCGGTGGAAAATATGCCGCAGTGGGCAAAAGCGATTTCCAACCTTACACCTGTCACTCACTTTGTTGAAGTGATGCGCATGATCGTTTTAAAAGGCAGCACATTTGCCGATATCAAAAAACAATTTTTCATCGAGATCATTTTTGCCGTAGTGCTGAATAGCTGGGCGATCTGGAATTACCGAAAGACGAGCTGAGAGAGCACGCAGATGACGCAGATTTGGCTGATCTGCACTGATTTTTTTGATTGAAGGGCCGGTCAATGTTTATTAGTGGTCGAACTATTCAACCAAAATCCGCGTAAATCAGTCCAATCGGCGTCATCTGTGTGCCCCTTCAAATTGTAGAATTTTCTACCCTACTATTTCCGTGTGCTCTTTGAATACTCGAATCCGGGCAGGTATATAATTTGATTGTTTCCCCTATTGGGTTGAACTCAAACATTTTATTTCATCCTCTACCTCCAAATTATGAACATCTGCCTGTCAATCGTAGTCCCCACTTATCAGCACCCAGCCGCATTGCTGCAATGCCTTAAAGCATTACTTTCTCAAAGTTTCGATAAACACAAATACGAGATCATTGTTGTTTCCGACGGTCCCGACATGGCAACTCATCAGATTGTGTTTGATCTCATCAAATCAATCCCGGAAACCACCATTATCACATTTTGTTATATGCCTTATAAAAAAGGAAGAGATGCAGCAAGAAATTTAGGATGGCAAATGGCAAAAGGGCAACTAGTGGCTTTTATTGACGACGACCACATTGCCACGGCAGACTGGGCAGAAAGCTTTTGGACGGAATATAAGAAACACCAACATGAAAGTATCGTGTTCATTGGCAACGTGAACACGAGCAGGATTTCTCTTCTTGACACATCAAAGAATGAACAGCAGCCACTATCAGCTGCAAACTGTGCAAGCGCTAAAACAACGCTGAATAAAATAAAAGGTTTCGACGAAGATTTTGCAAGAAGTTGGGGCGATCAAAATGCGCTGCATTTTAAAATGCTCACCACCAATGTTCCTTTTATACACGTTGATGGTGCGTCCAGTTTCAATGCAGTGAGAGATGTTAACTGGGGTATCAGCATCCTGCAATCGAAGCAACATATTTACAAGTCAAAATTATTCAGCAACAGCAGCAGCAGCGAGAGCATACCGTGGGCAAATTACTTTATCATGACAATCCTTTTCGTATTTACGTTTGTGGGCTGGGCCTGGGACCTTAATCCTTTTGCATTGATTGCTTTAGCCACATGGTTCCTGATGGTTATTTTGCTTACCATCAAGCGAATGGAAAACATCATTCCGTCTTTTACGAATATTGTCGAAATGATGGCCACCTCTATGTTTCTGCCATTTCTTTCTATCTATTGGTCATTGCGCGGCACATATAAAGCCAGAATATTGCATTCTTCCAAAAACAAGAAGAAGTACGAATCCTATTTCAATAGCAGCGATGGTATTCCCGCGTCTGCCTAGTGTTAAGTCAAAAGTAAAAAGCTCTTATGGCTGTCAGTCTTATATAGTTCTTACCAGATTAAGCGACATTATTTACCTAACTTACCACTGATTTTCCATTTACAATCCGGCCCGTGAAATCTTAATCACATCTATCCTGTAACTGTGAGACTGAAAAACCATTGTGATTAAAATTTTCGTTCATGATTTTAGACAAGGGCAACATTCGCAAAATTGCCATTTTCCGCGCTTTACCTCTTGGAGATCTGTTATCAGCCGTGCCTGCTTTCAGAGCTTTACGAACAGCATTTCCTGATGCTGAAATAGCTTTGATCAGCAAACCTTCTGCGGCTGCTTTTGTCTCTCGTTTTTCGAAATACATCAATCGTTTCATTGAATTTCCCGGTTACGAAGTATTAAAAGAACCGAAAACAGATGCACATACTTTTTTGCATTTTGTGCAAATGATGCGTCACGAAAAGTTTGATCTGGTTTTGCAAATGCACAATGACGGCACCGGCATTAACGAAATGATTTTGTTGTTTGGCGCTGCTCATGTTGCTGGTTTTTATCCAAAGGAACATCCCTCCAATGCTGATCTCTTCATTGCATATGATGAAAGCATAACAACCACTGACCGTTTGCTGCAATTGCTCAATCACCTGGGTATTGACACGAACAATAACAAGCTCGAATTTCCACTTACCGAAAAAGATTACAAAGAGTTTGAGCACTTACTTCTTCCTCTTTATTCCGGAAAATTTATTTGCATTCACGCTGGGGCACGGGGTGTTTGGCGCCAGTGGCCACCACGCTATTTTGCCCTGATAGCAAATTATTTCGTCGAACAGGGATACACATTGTTGATCACCGGTTCCAAAGAGGACGTGGATATTAACAATGAAGTGATTAAATACATTCGCTATCCCGTTATTGATCTTACAGGCAAAACCACTCTTGGCGCATGGGGCGTACTGGTTAAAAATGCACTGATGGTGGTGAGCAGTTGCACAGCCATGGCGCAAATGGCGATTGCTTGCGAAACACCGAGCGTAGTCGTTAATGTCGATGGCTCCTGCGATGAGCTGGTGAAACTGAACAAAAAAAAACATGTATTCTTTGACTGGCAAAAACATCCCCAGGTAGATAAAGTTTTCATGCAGGTTGTACTCATGCTCAACAAACTAAAAAGCAAAAAGTCTAGTTCGCACGAGCAGGATAAGTTAGTGCCGATAAAGTTTCAGGAATAATAACTGAATAACTGATTAACGGAATAACTGAAGGCTTATATTTAGTCAAACTCTTTGACTTTAAACATTCAGTTATTCAATTATTCAGTTATTCAGTCATTCAGTTATTCAGTCATTTGCCACGGGCAAATAAATATCAAAAGTGGCACCTGCATTCTCCGCGCCGTGCGCTGCAATGCACCCACGATGATTTTCCACTATTTTTTTGCAGATCGCAAGGCCAATGCCTGTTCCGCTGAATCGTTGTTTATCGTTATTCAAACGCTGAAATATAGTAAAGATCTGGTCCGCATACGATTGATCAAATCCAATTCCGTTATCTTTAAATGACAGGTGCAAGTAGCTTTGATCTTTTGCCAGATCACATTTGCCATTGACAATATTTTTCCCTTCTTCAACGGCACATTTTATTTCAATCACGGGTCTCTCTCGGTTGCTAAACTTTAATCCATTGCTGATAAGATTATAAAACAATTGGTTCATCTGCAATGGAATGGCTTTGATTATGGGCAGGGATGTGAATTTAATCTCCGCATTCTTTTGTTTGATCAACACTTCAAAATCGCTGATAACATCCTGCAGGATTTTGTTTAAGTCCGTCTGCACAAACTCTTCATTTATTTTAGATAGTTTAGAAAAGTTAAGAAGGTCCTTTATCAAAATCGACATTCTTTCTGCAGAAGCGTTTATCTTTTCGAGATAGCGTTTTACATCAAATGCAGGTTGTTCAATATTCCTGTTAATGAGGTCCGCAAAGGTTTGTATTTTTCTAAGCGGCTCTTGCAGGTCGTGGCTCGAAACAAAGGCAAACTGTTCCAGCTCTTTGTTGGTTCTTCTGAGTTCTGTGTTTATCTGTTCAAGTTTTTCAGAAGCCTTCTGTAATTCCTTTGTTCTTTCGTTTACTTTATTTTCCAGTGCGTCATTTACTTCTTTGTGCATGTTGGCAATTTTCAATTGCGAACGTACCCTGGCTAATAATTCTTTGGAAGAAAAAGGTTTTACGAGATAGTCATCTGCACCAATATTATAGCCTTCTATTCTTGCTTCCTCCCCTGCTCTTGCAGAAATAAAAATAACCGGGATGGTATCAGTTGAAGGACTGCCCTTAACAGCATGCAGCAATTCAATACCATCCATCACTGGCATCATGATGTCGCTTAGAATAAGATCCGGCCTCTGATGATAAATTTTGCCCAATGCATCTTTTCCGTTTTCTGCTGTCACTACTTCATACTCTTTGTTGAGCAAACGACCCACATAATCACGCATATCACTATTGTCATCCACTACAAGAACACGATATTTTTTCCCATTTATTTTTTCCGTCGCTACAGCGTCTTTCCCTTGTTTATCTCCCGTGAGGCTTATGGCTTCATTTACATAAATGTTGGAAAGAGAGGCGGTAAAAACTTCATCGTTTCTTTCCTGGATCTGATCTGCCGGCAAGTGATCTTTTCCCGCTGCAATGCACACACTGAAGACAGATCCAACGCCTTCTTTACTTTCTACGTCAATAGTACCGTTGTGCAACTCTACCAACTCTTTTACAAGCGAAAGTCCAATGCCCGTTCCTTCATAAGTGCGGCCACCGGCGTTCTTCACACGGTAGAACCTGTTAAACAATTGCGGCAATTCTTTTTCAGGAATGCCAATACCGGTATCGCTGACACTCAGCAGCACATTACCATTTTTCTCTTCCAGCTGTATTTCAATTTTGCCCGACAGCGTATACTTGAAAGCGTTAGATAAAAGATTCAGCACAATTTTCTCCCACATTTCCCTGTCCACATACACGTTGCTGCTCAGGTCCCTTACGCTCACTTTATATTCAAGTCCCACATTTTCTATAACACTTCTGAATGCACTGGAAATGTCTGTAGTGAGTTGAGATAAATTTACGGGCGAAAAACGTGCCTGAACCCTGTCTGCTTCAATGCGGCTGAAATCAAGCAAAGTATTCACCAGTCGCAATAACCGCATGGCATTGCGATGCGTAGATTCTATATTGGCAATATGATCATCATGCAGATCTGCGGCATTTCCAAGCATGCTCTCCAAAGGACCGAGCATCAAAGTAAGTGGTGTACGAAATTCATGACTGATATTGCTGAAAAAAAGTGTTTTCGCCTTGTCAATTTCCGCAAGCGCCTCCGCACGTTTACGCTCCTGGTCATACGCGTATAATGTGCTTATGCAAGTCGCCACCTGGTCTGCAACCAGTCTGAAGAAATCAAGATATTTTTCATCAGGCTGGCGAAAAGGATTTAAACCAATTACCATTAAGGCAAAGGGAAATGAATGACCGGATTGCATCAGAGGAATTACGAGACAATTACTGGGCGCTTTTGTCCATGCACTTCCGGTAACCTGCCCGATAACTTCTTGCGCATTCTTAAATACATTCAATTTGCCTTCGTCAATCACCTGCCGAAAAAGGGAAGCAATACCTTGTTGTGAATGAATATCTATTTCATCCGGTAAAAGGGGCTTCAAACGGTTCTCTGTTGCATCTTGCAACTTTGCGATCTTTTCATCTTTAATTTCATAAATAGCAGCGAAGGGAAAATCGTGCGGATTCTGTTTTAAAATATGTATGGTCTTCTGATAAGCTTCTTCATTGCTTGCACAATCAAGAATGTATTTGCCCAGATCTTTCAAAGTTCTCAATTGGCGTTCACCGATTATACGGTCTGTATCGTCTGTATTTGCGCAAATAATTCCCGCCGGTCGTCCATCTTCACCCGGCACGGGGCTATATGAAAAAGTGTAGTAGGTTTCCTCGGGATAGCCGTTGCGCTCCATGATGAGCAACAAAGCTTCATCGTAGGTGCCGGTATTTTCCTGCAGGCATATTTGCGCTCTCGGTCCAGCTTCGTCCCAAATGTCCGACCACACCTCAGAAGCTGGTTTGCCCAGCGCCCACGGATGCTTTCCGCCCACAATCGCCTTGTAGGGATCGTTATAAAGATTGATCAGCTCTTTTCCCCACCACACAAACATGGGCTGACGCGATGTCAAAATGATACGCACACAGGTCTTTAAACTTTGGGGCCATTCTTCCACACTTCCGAGCGCTGTATTTCCCCAATCCATCGACTTCATCAGCTCACCCGTTTCGCCACCACCTTCAAAAAGCAGTAACGAAGCAGATTCTAGTTTGGCTCCGGTCATCAGGTTATCTTTTTTAGATGGATACTTTAAATAATTCGGCCAACGTATCTACGAGAGCCGACAAGCTGGTAGGCTTTACAATATATTTTGAGGCGCCCATCTCTTTTGTCTCCGCGTGCGACCTTTCGTCATCGGCAGTAGAGTAGATAATGATGGGAACATTATTCAGGCGGGGCATTTTCCTTATTTCGACAAGGCATTTTCTCCCATCCATTTTTGGCATGTTCAGATCAATGAAGATATATTCTGGTAAGAAAGAGGGATCGTTTTCCAGCAGTTTAAGCGCGTCGAAACCACTGCTTGCATAAACGCATTGCATGGCTCTGTTTGTTTCCCTGACAGCCAATTCAAAAATCTCCTGGTCATCCAGGTCGTCGTCGATAAGCAGAATTGTCGGAGCTTGGTTCATAACATTGAAACGGTTGCGAATAACTGCGAGGTTTAGCGTTTACTCCCTAAAAATAATATTTAATGTGAAATGAGTAAAGAGAGGGGGAGATTTTAGTAACTGAATAACTAATTAACTGAATAACTGAATGTTTAAAGTCGAAGAGCTTGACTAAACATAAGCCTTCAGTTATTCAGTTAATCAGTTATTCTTATGCATCAAAACCATTCGGCTGGCCGCCTTCCTTTAGCTTGTCCACTTTTTTCAAAACTTCTTTTTCGAGGTTTTGTTTATAGGTAGCCACTTTGTTTCCGAGGTTTTCGTCAAATGCACCGAGAATTGTTGCCGCAAGTATACCCGCGTTCTTTGCAGCATTCAATGCGACCGTTGCCACAGGAATACCGTTTGGCATTTGCAGAATAGATAAAACTGAATCCCAACCGTCAATCGAATTGGAAGACTTAATAGGAACACCAATCACCGGCAAAGAGGTAATCGAAGCAACCATGCCTGGCAAATGCGCTGCACCACCGGCACCAGCTATAATCACTTTTAAACCTCTTTCTTTTGCTTTCTGTGCATATTCCACCATACGCAACGGTGTGCGATGTGCTGATACCACAGTAAGCTCATACGAAATGCCAAATTCTTTTAAAACATCAGCAGCAGCCTGCATTATGCTCAGGTCACTATCACTGCCCATAATTATTCCAACATGCATAGATTCTTGTAGATTTTGAGAGCAAGGTAATTTGAAAATTTGAAAATGTGCTAATTTGAAAATTCTTTCCCTGCTGCATTTCCGACTTTCTCCTGAATGCGCTTAATGCTACACACAATGAATTTTCAAATTTTCAAATCAGCACATTTTCAAATTGTCATCAGATCCCTGATGACCACACTGGCACACGTGCAACCAAAAATCGCTGGCATGTAAGAAATCGTTCCGATGATGGATTTTTTGGGCAACGCTTTTTCCGTTACTATCACACGATCTTCGTCGATATCTTCCGGCGAGAAAACAGCTTTTACGTTGGAAATATCCACCTTGTTTAGGTGCTTTCTAACATAGCGGGCAAGTTTACAACTATATGTTTCTGACAAAAAACTCGTCTCAACCTGCGAAGGATCTACTTTCCCGCCTGCACCCAAAGAGCTTACCATTGGTATTCTCAGTTCGATGCAAATCTTAATAAAATTAACCTTCGCCGAAAGCGTATCAATACAATCCACCGCATAATCAAATTGCCCATTCTTCACAATCTCGCGAGTTCTTTCACCTTCAATAAATTCGGGAATAACGGTTAATTCTATTGCAGGATTGATATCACGGATGCGTTCGGCCATCACTTCCGCTTTTAATCTTTTCTCGGTAGAATGAAGGGCCGGTATTTGGCGATTGGCATTGCTGAGGTCCACCACATCCGCATCCACAATCGTCATTTTTCCAATGCCGGCACGAGCGATCATTTCCGCGCAAATTCCTCCCACTCCACCCAGGCCTACCACCAATACATTTTTCGATTGTAATCTTTCTACTTTTTCATCTCCCAACAACAGCTGGGTTCTACTCATCCAGTAAGGGATCATAATTGGTTGCGTTAGGATGCAAATATAGTTGAGAGTTGAGAATGGAGAGTTGAGAGTTAAGTGCGATTTGAAATTCAATACAATATCTAAACATCGTTTTGTATCTTAGGCAGTTATCCTTTTTCAACTCTCAACTCTCAACTCTCAACTCTCAACTCTCAACTCTCCATTCTCAACCAAACTTTCACTAACTTGCCCCCGATGATTTCGCAGGAAACGATACAGCAGATATTAAGCAGAATTGATATTATTGATATAGTTGGTTCATTCGTAAAATTGAAAAAGCGAGGTTCCAACTATATTGGCCTATGCCCATTTCACAATGAAAAATCCCCTTCCTTTTCGGTAAGTCCCTCAAAGGAAATTTATAAGTGTTTCGGATGCGGTAAAAGCGGCAACGGTATCGGCTTCATCATGGAGCACGAAAAGTACACCTATGTGGAGGCGCTTCGCTGGCTGGCCAACCGCTACAATGTGGAAGTAGAGGAAACCGAAACCAGCCCGGAGTATAAGGCACACCTTCAGGTGGCCGACAGCCTGCACGTGATCAACGCATTTGCGCAGAAATATTTCGCAGATATTTTGATGAACAACGAGGAAGGTCAGGACATAGGCCTGAGCTACCTGAAACAACGCGGTTTCCGTGAAGAGGTCATTCAAAAATTTCAACTGGGTTACTGCCTCGAAAGAGGAAATGCTTTCGCAAAAACGGCCATCGCCAATCAATACAACCCAGAGTATTTGCAGAAATCCGGTTTGGTCGTACTCCGCAACGACGAACTATTAGACAACTATCGCGGTCGTATCATTTTTCCTGTTCATAACAACACAGGGAAGATCATTGGTTTTGGTGCCCGCATCATTAAGAAAAATGATAAGGCACCTAAATACATCAATACACCGGAAAACGAGCTGTACCTAAAAAGTAAAATTCTTTACGGCACTTATTTCGCACGCCAGGCCATTGACAAGCAGGATGAGTGCTTGCTGGTGGAAGGCTATACAGACGTTATTTCCCTGCACCAGGCCGGCATTGAAAACGTAGTGGCTAGCGGTGGTACCTCACTTACGCAGGACCAATTACGCCTTGTAAAAAAATACACGAACAACTTAACCATTATTTACGATGGTGATGCCGCTGGCGTGAAGGCTGCATTGCGCGGACTTGACATGGCGCTCGAAGAGGGCCTGAACGTAAAGCTGGTACTGATTCCAGACAAAGAAGATCCAGATAGCTACGTAAATAAAGTTGGTACCACTGCCTTCCGTGAATTTATTGCAGCCAATAAAAAAGACTTCATTCTTTTTCAGCTGGAAATTGCTTTGAAAGACGCATCAGGTGACACTACCAAGAAAGCCGCGGTTGTAAACCAGGTTGCGGAAAGTATTTCCAAAATCAACAAGGCCGAAGATTTTACAAAACAGCAGGACTATATTCGCCAGTGTTCAGAAATCCTTAGGATTGAAGAACATGGTTTCACAACGCTGGTAAATAAATTCATCCGGGAAAGAGTAAGCAAGCAGGAAACAAAACAACAACAACAGGGCCCTGCTCAAAATTCTGGTCCCGCACCTGATGGTGATTTTCCTTTCTTTCCGGAACCCATGTACGATGAAGATGGGTTTGAAATTCAGGGTCCGCCGCAACAGTTCCAACAGCAGGATGACACCATCAATCTTATTTTAAAAGATGAGTTGCAGGAACGTTCCGTGGTACGGGCATTGCTGGAATTCGGTTTGAAAGAATGGGAAGGAAAGAAACGCGTAGCCGATTATTTTTTTGAAGAAATGGTAGACGATGATCTGTTTGACAACAAACAATTATTGCACATCATTCAAACATACAAAGCCTGGTACGATGCAGGTTTGGAACCAACATCCAAAAATTTTCTTTACCACGAAGATCCGTCGGTTAGCTCCATAGTTGTTTCCATCATGGACTTCCCCTACGAGCTTAGTCCGAAATGGAAAGAGGAATATGACATGCCGGTAGCCTCACGGGAAGATGTATACGTACAGGAAGTAATTTCCACACTTAACTATTTAAAGCTTCGAAAAATAAAGCGCCTTATCGAGCAAAACCAAAAGGACCTCGAACAGCCCCACACCAGCGACGAGCAAATGATGCTCCTACAGACCCACATGCACCTGAAACAATTGGAGAAAGATATTTTGAAGAAGGTAGGAACGGTGATATTGAAGTAATGGAGAATTGAAAGTGGAGAGTGGAGAGTTATAGGTACTCAAGCTCAATACATTTTTTTTGAACTTAGCTAATAGCCCTGATTAAACTTTGCTTGCGACGCTCCGTTCGGCAGTTGTAATTCTTATGATCTGTAGAAAGTCTAACTTCAAAACCTCCACCTGCTAAAATAAAAAGTCCCGCAAATGCGGGACTCTAAATATTTACTTTAACTGTTACGCGGAAATAATTTTCAATTAACTCTCAACTCTCCATTCTCAATTCTCAACTACTTATCCGAAGGTGTTTTTCTTCCCTCTCCCAGCCTTTCAATTGCTGTCTCAATTCTTTTCAAACGTGTTTCTTCTTTTCTTGCACCGGTGATCCAGTTCACGTACTCTGTTTGATTAGCAGCAGAAAGTTTTTCAAAAAATGTTGTTGCCACTTTACTCCGTCTTAATGCTTTTGCAAAATCAGGAGGCGTTGCTACTGTTTTCTTTTTTGTAGGAACAGCAACAGCAACATCATCATCACCTTCTTCTTCCTCTTCAAAAACTTCTACTTCTTCTTCAATTACAACAACGGCTTGTTCATTTTTGTGGAACCTGATGGCCGTCCATACATGATCAAGTGTTACCTCACTCACATTCTCAAACCCTGCATCAGTAAGCATTTGCCAACTGCATGATCTGTTTAGATTAGAGGCGATCTTGGAAGTAGATTTTGGATAGGCTACCCAAAATTTCCCTTCGTTGTTCAATGCAGGTAAAACATCTGCAAGTATACCATTCAGCTGACACTCGTTGATGGCAAATACAAGCGCAAAGTCAATTCCGCGCGATTTCAACAACGGCGTTACATTTTTTGCAAAGAATAATTTACTGAATTGTTTTTCGATTGTAGATGGTAAACCCTGAATGAGCAAGTTCTTTTCCTCTTTTAACTGAAGTTTCTCAATCACATTTTGCGACATATTTCAAACGTTTAATCTATTAGGTTAAAAAAGTTGCAGAAGTGCAAAGGTAGACTAATTGTGCGTTTTATGAAATATAGATCGCATAAAAATCCCCTTTTGTCTATAAAAAGGGGATTTTTTACTTGTTAGAGACAAGGCAATGCCTTGTCTCTACTGACAATAACCTTATTTAGAGGCGTTTGCAGCCGGTTTGTAATACTTTAAAGCTTCTGGCATGATCTGTTGCAGTTGAGCAATCCTGGTAGATTCTACAGGGTGAGTGCTCAACATTTCAGGCGGACGGCTGCTACCTTCGCTTGCTTTTTCCATTCTTTGCCATAAAGGAATTGCCTCGCGTGGATCATAACCCGCCATTGCGCAGAAATACAGACCGAATTTATCTGCTTCCAACTCGTCTTTACGTGAGAACGGCAACATCACTCCCACTTGTGAACCCACGCCATAAGCGGTCATGAATAATTGCTGTGTAGCAGCTGGTTTGCTTGCCAGCATAACACTCAGTGCTTCTCCACCATACTGTTGCACAAGCCCCTGGCTCATGCGCTCGCTACCGTGTCTTGCAACTGCGTGCATTACTTCGTGTCCCATTACAACTGCCAGTGCATTTTCGTTTTGTGTGATAGGCAACAATCCTGTATACACAACGATCTTGCCACCGGGCATACACCATGCGTTAACTTCATTGGATTGAACAAGGTGGTATTCCCATTTATAACCTTGCAATTGATCGGACATATTGTTTGCTGCAGCATATTGTGTTACTGCATTTGCGATACGCTGGCCCACACGTGCAACCATCTGTGCATTCTTATCGGCAGTTGAAACTACTTTAGCCGAATCGAGGAACTGTGTGTATTCGGTCAGTGCCATTGCCTGCACCTGGGATTCAGGGACAAGGCTTAGCTGGCTTCTCCCGGTGAATGAATTCCGGGTACAAGATGACATCATTGCCGCAACGGACAATGGTAATAGAAAGGTTGAAATTATTCTTTTCATAACGATGCTGATTATACAGTATTCTTAAACAATCATCGTACCACCCGGTAGTAGATCACTAAAACCCGGTAATAAAATGTGCTCGGTTGTATCTGAACGAAGGTTAATCTTTGATTTCGCGACGACGCTGTTTTCTGCGGTCGCGGTATTTCAGGATAGGCACTTTACTTTCTGATCCTTTTAGGATCCTGCTGATATTTTTCTGGTGCGTAAGAATCACCATCAAAGCTACGGCCACCGCAAAAATACGGTAAGCATGATTATCAACATTAAAGATTACAAGGATAAATATGGGAAATGCAATGCTCGCAAGAATAGAGCTTAACGATACAAAGCGGGTAAGGTATAATACCAATAAAAAAACACCAACACAACAAAGAGAACTCCAGGGCGAAACACCCAACACCAGACCAAACAAGGTTGCTACACCTTTTCCACCTCTGAAATCTGCCCAAATTGGGAAAATATGTCCCAACACAGCCGCCAGTCCCAGGCCTATTTGCAAATTGGTTCTGGCAAAATCATTTTCAATTATGTAAGGAAGAAGATAAACAAGTTTTACAGCAAGCAAGCCTTTCAGCATATCCACAATCATCACAAATGTGCCCCATTTTGAACCCAATACGCGGAAGGTATTTGTTGCACCGGCATTGCCGCTGCCATATTCGCGAATATCAATATCAAAAAAGTAACGGCTTACCCAAACGGAGGTAGGTATTGATCCAAGCAAATAAGCCAGTACTATAATCAAAGCTTCTTTCATTTGAATATCGGGTGTAGTTGGAAATCAAAAATAGGGAAAACTACCTTAAAAAATTCGTCTTCCGCCTTTCATTTACTGCATTTTAAGACAAATCCAACTATTCCTCTCAATCGTTTCTACGTTTTTCAGGTTATTCTTTAAAGCTTCTTCAAGTATAATTTCTCTATCGGTATGCAGTAAACCGCTTAGTAACAAAACGCCATCTTTTGCAAGATGTTGTTTCATCGACGATAAAAATTGAAGGATTACATTACGGTTTATGTTAGCAAGTATAATATCGAATTGTTTTCCCTCGTTTAGCTCATCGGCGCGATACAAATGTATTTTATTGCAATGATTTCTTTCCAGATTTTCGTCAGCATTTTCAATGCTCCATTGATCATTGTCAATGGCAGTTACAGATGCAGCATTTTCTTTTTCTGCTAGAATTGCCAACACTCCTGTGCCTGTTCCAAAATCAAAAACCGATTTCCCTGAAAAATCCAATTCCTGCATTGCCTGGATCATCATGTAGGTTGTGGCGTGATGGCCCGTGCCAAAACTCATTTTCGGAGTAATGATTATCTCGTGTTTTACATTCGGGACCGGAGCATGAAAATCGGCCCTGATCGCGCAATAATCTCCAACCACAACCGGCTCAAAATTCTTCTCCCACTCTTCGTTCCAGTTCTTGTCTTCCAGTTCGCTTTTTACAAAATGCAAATCATTTATGGTGCAATAATTCGTAAATGCGTCTTCATCAAAATCTTCTACCGGCACAAAGGCTTTCAGCTTTTTCCTGTCTTCTTCAAACCCTGTAAATCCCATGCCTGATAGTACAGCAATGAGAATATCCTTTTGTTCTTCTTCAAGAGGAGAAATGAATGCAAATTCGAGATATGCCATTTTTGATTTTTTTTAGAACGCAGACTTTCATGATTGTCATGATTTGTAGGATTTGAAATTGACAGCGCACAAGCATCGTTCAATCTCAAATCTCAAATCAATAAATCTTAAAAATCATGAAAATCTGCGTTCTCCTTTATAAAAAAAGTGAGCCGTTTTGCAGCTCACTTTGAATAAAAATTATGTGTTCGCAATTAAGCTTGCTGATCGCCTTGAGGTTTTGGCATGCCCTCAGGTTTTGGCAACAAGATCTTGCGTGATAATTTGAATTTACCTGTTTTAGGATCTGTACCTGTAAGTTTCACTTTCACAACATCACCTTCTTTCAACACACCTTCGAGTGTTTCAAGACGTTTCCAGCTTACTTCAGAAATGTGCAACAATCCTTGTTTGCCAGGAAGGAACTCAACAAAGGCTCCATAAGGCATGATGGATTTTACAGTAGATTCATAAACTTCTCCTACTTCAGGAACAGCAACGATACCTTTGATCCATGAAACAGCTTTGTCAACTGATTCTTTCTTGGTACCGAAGATGCTAACCTCACCCATGTTGTTTTTCTCTTCAAGGTTGATGGTTGAACCTGTTTCGCGTTGAATTTCCTGGATCACTTTACCACCTGGTCCGATAACTGCACCGATGAATTCTTTATCGATGAACAATTTCACCATACGTGGAGCGTGAGGCTTCACATCTGCTCTTGCAGCAGGAACAGCTTCGTACATAGCTTTCAGGATGTGCATACGGCCACGGTTTGCCTGAGCAAGTGCCTGGCGCATGATGTCCATGCTTAAGCCATCTACTTTAATATCCATTTGCACACCGCAAATACCATCGCGGGTACCGGTTACTTTAAAGTCCATGTCACCAAGGTGATCTTCATCACCAAGGATGTCTGTCAATACCGCAAATTTTCCTTCTTTAGTGATCAAGCCCATTGCCACGCCAGAAACGTGTTTAGGAACAGGAACACCCGCGTCCATTAACGCCAGTGAACCAGCGCAAACAGTAGCCATAGAAGAAGAACCGTTTGATTCCAGGATATCACTTACAACACGCACCGTGTAAGCGTAGTCGCTACCCGGCATCATTTGTTTCAATGAACGCATTGCAAGGTTACCGTGACCAACTTCACGACGGCCGGGACCTCTCATTGGTTTAATTTCTCCTGTTGAGAACGGAGGGAAATTATAGTGTAAAATGAATTTTGAATACTCAGAATTTGCAGCGCTTTCAACAAGCAACTCGTCCAATGGTGTACCCAAAGTAACAGTTGTCAATGATTGCGTTTCACCACGTGTGAACAATGCAGAACCGTGCGGAGTTGGAAGAAGGTCTGTCTCCATTGCAAGAGGACGAACATCTTCTAATCCACGTCCATCAAGACGTACGCGGTCGTTCAAAATCATGTCACGCACTACATGGTATTGCAGATCGTGATAATAATTTTTCGCAAGTTTCTTAACCTTATCATCAAGATCTTCGCCCTCTGCTACATTGTATGCAGTTTTCAGATGAGCAAGAAGTTCTTCCTGAATTTCGTCAAATTTATCACCACGCTCATGTTTGCTGCTTTTTGACTTAGCCACTTCATAAACTTTAGAAGTAGCGAACTCATTTACTTTGCCACGCAATTCTTCGTCCTGAGCAGGTTTAGTGTATTCTCTTTTTGTAGTGATTCCTTTCGCTGCACGCAGTTCTTCCTGCGCTTTTACCTGTATGCGGATTGCATCGTGAGCAATTTCGATCGCTTTGATCAGGTCTTCTTCGCTACATTCTTTAGATTCACCTTCCACCATCATGATGTTCTTATCAGTGGCAGCGATGATGAAATCCATATCAGCAGTTGCAAGTTGGCTGCGGTATGGGTTAACCACATACTCGCCGTTGATTCTTGCAACACGAACTTCAGAAATAATTTCCTGTACAGGAATGTCAGAAACAGCAAGTGCTGCAGAAGCTGCAAGACAAGCCAGAGCATCCGGCATAACTTCCGGATCGCTTGAAACTAATGTTACAAGTACCTGAACATCGCAAAAATAATCTTCAGGGAACAATGGACGCAAGGCGCGGTCAATAAGGCGGGAAATCAATACTTCGTAGTCGCTCAATCTTCCTTCTCTCTTAAAAAATGAACCGGGGATGCGGCCTGCTGAAGCAAATTTTTCCTGGTAGTCTACCGTTAATGGGAAAAAACTTTGTCCTTCTTTAGGCTCTTTGTTTGCTACTGCTGTAGCGAGGATGATACAGTTGCCCTGGCGTACTGTAACTGCGCCATCTGCCTGACGGGCAAGTTTACCGGTTTCAATGGTAACCGTGCGGCCGCCACCTATATCAAATGTTTTACTTATTGGCTGTAATAGCATAAGTTGTGTTTTTTCATAGCAACACAATCAAGCTAGGTGGGAATAACGGGGTTGCTATGATCTTTTAATGTTAATTGTAATTCGCTAACATGCAAAAAAACTATTCCCAACCATAATACACAGTTGGGAATAGTTTATATATACATCATAGATTATTTTCTGATTCCTAGTTTTTCGATCAGCGCGCGGTAAGCTTGCAGGTTGTGCTTGCTTAAGTAAGTTAACAAACGTTTTCTTTTACCAACCAGTTGCATCAATCCACGGTGAGTAGAGAAATCTTTTTTGTTAGCTTGCAAGTGCTTTGAAATTTGGCTAATGCGCTCTGTTAAAAGAGCAATTTGGCCCTCGATAGAACCTGAATTGGTAGCGTTTCCACCAAAATCTGCGAAAATTTTTGCTGTCTTTTCTTTTGTTAAATACGGCATCTCAATTTCTTTTTAAAAAAACATCCGATTAAAAATTCTTAATTAATTTGGCTGCAAATGTATAACAATTAAATTAAACGGCCATATTAATACCCAATTTTTACCTATAATTGCATATTAAGATCAAAAACCGTCTCGAAAGGACCATATTTCGCTAATAATCACTTTTTTAGCCCCGTTTTTCAATAATCACACTACATTTACACGTTTAGTTACAATGAGTTAACAGGTTTACACATGGTAAAATTCGGTTTAATTGGTTGCGGGAACATCAGTTCCAGGCACGCAGAGCAAATAGCACGCGTGGGCAAGTTACAGGCAGTCTGCGACATCGTTCCGGAAAAAGCACAGAAACTGGCAGATAAATTTAATTGCAAAGCCTACTCTTCGGTGAAAGAAATGTTCAAGAGTGAAAAGCACCTGGATGTTGTGTCTGTGTGTACCCCCAATGGCCTGCATGCAGAACACTCAATTGCCGCACTAAAAATGGGCTTTCATGTGCTTTGTGAAAAACCGATGGCTATTTCTGTTGCCGACGGATTTTCGATGATCGCCACCGCAGATGAAACCGAAAAAAAGCTATTCGTCGTAAAATCTTCCCGGTATAATCCGGCCATTATTTCCCTTAAAAATGCGCTGGAGAACAACGCATTAGGCAGAATTTGCAGCTTCCAGCTGAATTGCTTCTGGAACCGCCCTCCCGCTTATTACGAAAACAGCTGGAAAGGCTCGGCCGACCTTGATGGAGGAACATTGTTTACACAGTTCAGCCATTATCTCGATGTTCTTTGCTGGATGCTGGGCGATTGCAAAAATGCTTCCGGCATAAGAAAAAATTTCACCCATGGAGAAAGCATTGCCTTTGAAGATACCGGTAGCGTTGTACTGGAAATGAAAAGCGGTAGCATTGGCGGCATCAATTGGTCCATTAATACTTTCAGGAAAAACATGGAGGTATCGCTGACAATTATCGGCGAAAAAGGGATCGTGAAACTGGGCGGAGAATACATGAATACAATTGAATATCAATCAATTGAAAATTACTCGCTTGAAGTTAGGGGTGTTGATAACCCTGCGAACGATTATGGATTTTACCGCGGTTCCATGAGTAATCATGACAAAGTGTATGATAATCTAATAATGGCGCTAAAAGATCCGGCACATCCTTTTGTAAATGGAAATGATGGACTAAAAACAATTGAATTGATCCGGATGATCTACCAAAATGCGCCTTTGGTCTGATTTGTCAATATATAATTACAGATAAAGAATTATCTTTTGCGCAACAACACATTTAGTTGCACAAAAAATGATGTAACAAGCGTGCAAACCAAAACCAACAATACTGGAAATCTCTACGCCGGTCCGCTGATCAGTGTGATCATTCCTGTCTTCAATGCTTCACAAACCATTGAGCGTACGCTTGAATCGATCGAAAATCAGACTTACAAAAATTTTGAAGTAATACTGGTAAATGATGGTTCTACTGATGATAGCTGTGAAATCATCACACGCTATATCAACGCCCGGACAAATTCTTCGGGTATTTCTTATCAACTTCTTCACCAGGTAAACAAGGGAGTTTCTGTTGCTAGAAATTTTGGTTTGCGTAGTGCAACCGGTGCGTTTGTTGCATTGCTTGATGCGGATGATGAATGGCTTCCCGAAAAAACAGAAAAGCAACTTGCCGTTTTACAAAACGATCCCCAAATTGATCTTATTGGTACCAACTTTAATAATGGCGTCATTTTCTTTTCGGGTTATGCAAAAACAAAAAAATTGCATCTGGTAACATTGAAACAGTTACTGTATAAGAATTTCTTTGCAACGCCTACCATAATTTATAGAAGGGCGATTGTGGAAAAGGATATTTTCTTTAACGAAGGCATGAAATTTATGGAAGATCAAAACTACTGGATGAGAATATGTCTCGCCGGATTTTCGTGCGCCTTCCTGAATGAAAATCTCGTAATAGCTGGCAATGGCAAACCTCCTTTTGGTCACGCCGGTTTGTCTTCAAATCTTCCTGCAATGGAGAAAGGTGAACTGTATAATCTTCGACATGTTTACGAAAACAAAGCGATAGGAGTTGTTGAATATAATTTTCTGAAACTGTTTTCTACTTTAAAATTTCTGAGAAGATTATTCATTTCCAGCTTGAGAAAGAATGTTTAAATATTTTTTGAATAAGCTGAAAGCTATGTTAAATCTAGGCTTTCACAACTTGTGTTAAACCTTTTGTTTTTGACTCTGTTAATATAAGAGGCTTTATTAGTAATAACTGGAACGGCTCAGTCAACTACGAATGGAAGTGAAGAGAAAATAATTTCCTTTTACTAAACGTTATTGGCACCTCGTGGAGAAACACTTACATATGGTTTGCCTTGATGTCCCCTACCCAATGGATAACGGCGGCATGTTCGACTTATTTTGCAAGATAAGAGCACTTCATGATATTGGTATTAAGGTTCATCTGCATTGCTTTGAATATGGCCGCGGCGAACAATCTGAACTAAACAAATATTGCGAAGAGGTTTTGTATTACAAGCGGGCCAATGGCCACAAAGGCTTTTCCGTTAATATTCCATACATCGTTGCATCAAGGCGTTGCGAAAAACTGCTTGCCAACCTGCTCAAGGATGACTATCCTATTTTGCTGGAAGGTGTTCATTGCACCCATCATATATTCAATAATCTGATGAGGGATAGAAAAATTTTGCTACGACTTCACAATGTAGAATCTGATTACTATTATCATTTGTACAAGCATGAAAGATTTCTCCCAAGAAAATTATATTACTATCTGGAAAGTAAGTTGCTGAAAAATTATGAAAGGAAAGTAGCGCAGCAGGTTCCCATCATTGCATTGGCGCTAAAAGATGCGGCTATTTACAAGGAAAATTTTCATGCAAAAGATATCAATTACGTGCCTCCATTTATTCCTTTTACAGATGTTAAAAGCGAAGAAGGGCTTGGTACATTTTGTCTTTATCATGGCAATTTAAGTCGTGCTGAAAATGATAAAGCAGCAAGATGGCTAATAAAAAATGTTTTCAACAAAATTGAAAAGCCCTTTATTATCGCGGGAAAAAACCCGACTGCAAGATTGAGACGGCTCGTTCAGGTAAACCCGCACGTTCATTTGGTAGAAAACCCCGATGAGGCTGAAATGCAGGACCTGATTGCAAAAGCGCAGATAAATATCCTGCCGTCATTTAATGGAACGGGCTTCGAATTAAAACTTCTAAATGCGCTTTTTAATGGGCGACACTGCGTGGTAAACATTCCGGCGGTGCAAGATACAGGTATTGAAGAAACCTGTCACATTGCAACAGATGAAAACAGTTTCCGTAAAATAATTTCGCAGCTGTACTACAAACCATTTTCTGAATCTGAAATACAACTGCGAAAAAAATTATTGGTAGCCTTCAACAATAATAAAAATGCGGAAGCGCTTGTTAGATTGATATGGGTGTGATGGCTGAACGCTTAATGCAAAACGCTCGTTTGCTATGCACTGTCACTAAATTGATATAGTGGCGTTATCTTCTACCCTTCCTCTTTCTGTTTTTAAGGTACGTGCAGGATATTTTGAAATAACAATATAATCGTGTGTAGCCATTATGATGGCTGTACCATAATCGCGGCAGATGTGGAACAAGAGCTGCATGATCTCATCAGAGGTTTCCGGATCGAGGTTTCCTGTTGGCTCGTCTGCAAGGATCAGTTTTGGAGAATTCAACAAAGCACGTGCAATGTCTACTCTTTGCTGCTCACCGCCGCTCATTTCAAAAGGCATTTTAAAGCCTTTGCTTTTCAAACCTACTTTATCCAAAACGTCGGCTATCTTTTCGTCCATCAGTTTTTCATCTTTCCAACCGGTTGCGCGTAACACGAATTTCAGGTTGTCGTTTACATTTCTGTCTGTCAGCAGTTGAAAATCCTGGAACACCACGCCCAGGTTACGACGCAGGAAGGGCACTTTTTTCCAATCCATTTCTTTCAGGTTAAAACCCACAACAGTTCCCGTTCCCTGTTTCAATTGGAGATCACCATACAATGTTTTAAGCAAACTCGATTTACCGGTACCGGTTTTACCCACCAGGTATACAAACTCACCTTTGTTTACTGTCACATTCACATCTTCCAAAACCAGGTTATCGCCCTGGTAAATATTCGCGTTGGTAATTTCTACAATTTTATCAGACATAATGCTTTATTCTATTTTAACCTGTTTGCTAACAAAACTAATTAATTCTAAGATTTAAAACCACTTCGTTACTAAATACAAAAAAGATACCTCGCAGGGTATCTTTTTACTTCAAACAATAAAATAAGTTATTTAGTGCCAGCCATTGTATAATTTTCTGTTTTTTCAATAGCACCGCATCTTCCATGAACAATCATCTGGGAATGCTTATTCTGAGCGATATTTCGCGCAATAGTGATAGCTTCAGCCTTTGAATCTGTAATAACAGTAAACGTTTTCGCATTCAGAGCTTTAACCATCCAGCCAGTACCTCCTAACGGAATCACCAGTTGAATATCATCCACGCTTTTATTTGAACGAGTCGTTTTCATATTGCAAAGCTAAACTATTTGTTTTAGAACAATATTAGCAGCAGCTATAAAATCCTTGGCCCTTTTTGCAGTCCAATTTTGTCGAACATATCTTTTTTCAGGATTCCAGCAACACACTAATTGCCATTCGTTGTTATATGATGCTTTAATTCGAGTCTCAGCACCACTATATTTAATCAAATCAGTTAATTTATGATTTCTAATTTGCCTTATTTGACTAAGCGGTATTCCCCCATTAATAGTGTTGAAGGCAGCTAGTTGATTAGGAAACTGCTGCATTTCACCAGCTGTCTCTGGAAAACCACTCGCAAACCCAAGATTTATGCTCAATTTTCTCTTGAAACTAAATTCCAGCGCATATCCCATTATGTATACAGCACCATTGTATCGTTGATTTTGCATCAATATTTCAGCGTCCTTTAGTTTTTGTGTGGCGAGGTACTTAAGCGTTTGCAAACCAATCATAACAGAACGCAAAACTAATTAACGGCAACAGATATCCGTTTTAGTATTGGGACAATATTTGTTAGTTAAAGAACACATATGCCAGCACTATCGACGTGATAATCCCCACCAAATCGGCAAGCAACATTGCAGAGATGGAATAGCGTGTATCTTTTACGGCGACTGCGCCGAAGTAAACCGCAATTACATAAAACGTAGTATCGGAAGACCCTTGCAACACGCAAGACAAACGGCCCGCAAAGGAATCCGGTCCGTGGTTGGTCATTGTGGCGATCATCATGCCGCGGGCTCCGCTACCACTAAGTGGCTTTATAAGCGCCGTTGGCAAACCATCCACAAATCTTGTGTCGACATGCATAGCGGTAAACAAACTTTTCATGGCATTGATGATAGCATCAAAAGTGCCGCTGGTCGTGAGTAAACTGATTGCTACCAACATTCCTACCAGATAGGGAATGATTCTAATGGCCGTTTCAAACCCACCTTTTGCACCATCGATAAATGCATCAAAAACATTGATCTTTTTATAAACGCCGCCTATAACAATTAAAAGAAAAATAGTAAGGATAAGGCCATTACTAATCACACTTGAGAATGATTGAACGCCTTTAAAATCCAGCGTCCGCAAATAAATCACCAGCACGGCGATCAATGCAGACAAGCCTCCAACCCACGCCAGTATTACAGGCTGCAGCAGATTTATTTTTTGCTTAATGGAAACAATGATCATTGCCGCCAATGTAGCTGCAAAAGTGGCGATCATGCAAGGCACAAAAATATCGGTTGGGTTGGCGGCTTTCAGTGCGGATCGTGCCGCGATGATGCTCACGGGAATCAATGTTAAGCCTGATGCATGGAGACAAAGGAACATGATCTGTGCATTGGAAGCCCTTTCCTTGTTGGGATTTAGCTCTTGCAAGCTTTCCATTGCCTTGATGCCAAAAGGTGTCGCAGCATTGTCAAGGTTCAATAAGTTGGCCGAAAAATTCATGATCATGTGACCCATTGCCGGATGATCTTTGGGCAATTCTGGAAATAATTTCGAGAAAAACGGGCCAATCAGTTTCGACAAAAATCTTATCCCACCCGCCTTTTCCGCGATGGCCAAAAATCCCATAAACAGCGCCATTATCCCGATAAGATTCAAACAAATATTCACGGAGTTGAGACAGGTTTGAATAATGCCATCCGTTTTGCGCACCAGCTTTTTCCCAACTTCTTTATAGGTAACCAGTTTTGCATGTGGATATAATGCTTGCAATTGGTTAACAGAATCCGACTGCAATTGGTTTGATATGATCACGTTTGGCGCATGGACAGAATCGGCGGCAACATATCCATAGTTGGCAATATTTTCAGAAAACTTTTTTCGCGAAGCGGCCTCCATTATCGCAGGTTCGCCTACTGTCGCATAGTAAACTGTTTCATAGGCATCGCTCGATTTCCCCACCACCATCCTGCTGAAAATATCTTTATCCTGCAGCGCAAAATACTTGAACGCTCCCACCAGAACCGCAACAATTATAAATGCCGACCATATCCTGCTTAATGCCATGAGACAATTTGAAAATTTGAAAATATGTTAATTTGAAAATGCTTTCTGTGCAAAATGCCAATATACGACTGAATTACCTGATATAAAACGAGTTATTTTGATTTTATTGCCTAAAAGCAAAAATCAATTCACTCGCGAACTGGCTGTTTCATTTTCAAATTTTCAAATTCTCAAATTTTCAAATTAGCCGTTATCTTTGCGCCCCGGATAACGGACTCAATACATTTAAATTAATAAACATATATAATCATGGGATTGAAAGCAGGGATTGTAGGATTACCAAACGTTGGAAAATCTACCTTGTTTAACGCAGTTAGTAACAGTGCAAAAGCTCAGGCCAGCAACTACCGTTTCTGTACCATCGAGCCAAACGTTGGTTTGGTAGATGTGCCGGATCAGAGAATAGATAAACTGGCAGAACTGGTTAAACCAAACCGCACTGTGCCTACGCAAATTGAAATCGTTGACATCGCAGGTCTTGTTCGTGGTGCCAGCAAAGGCGAAGGTTTAGGAAACAAATTCCTTGCAAACATTCGTGAAGTAGACGCGATTGTTCACGTGATCCGCTGTTTTGAAGATGAAAACGTTCTTCGCGATGAAGGAGCGATCAATCCTGTTAGTGATAAAGAAATCATCGATACAGAATTGCAATTGAAGGACCTTGAAAGTGTTGATAAAAAATACCAGCGTTCTGAAAAGCTTGCTAAGACAGGCGATGCAAAAATAAAAGCAGAATTCGAAGTATTGAAACGCTGCAAGGCACATTTGGAGCAAGGGAAAAGCATTCGTTCGCTTGACCTGAGCAAAGAAGATAAAGCTGCCATCGCAGATCTGTTTCTTTTGACAGAGAAACCTGTATTGTATGTTGCCAACGTTGACGAGCCTTCTATGCACACTGGAAATAAATATTCCCAGGCGTTGCAGGCTGCCGTTGCTGAAGAAGATGCAAAGGTGATTGTAATGAACAACTCCATTGAAGCGCAAATTGCAGAAATGGAAAATGCTGATGATCGCGAATTGTTCATGGGTGAGTACCACATGGAGGAGCCGGCTTTGAACAAACTGATCCGTTCTACGTATAGCCTGTTGCAACTGCAAACTTACTTCACTGCCGGTGTACAGGAAGTTCGCGCATGGACAATTCATGAAGGTTGGAAAGCGCCGCAAGCCGCAAGCGTGATCCACACTGACTTTGAAAAAGGCTTTATTAAGGCTGAGGTTATTGCTTTCAACGACTTCGTAACACTTGGTTCAGAAGCAGCTTGCCGCGAAGCCGGTAAACTAAGAATCGAGGGCAAGGAATATATTGTGAAGGATGGCGATGTGATGCACTTCCGCTTTAACGTGTAATGGAGAGTTGAGAGTTAATTTTTCAACCAAAAAAATTAAAAAACGGGTTGAGCAGATATTCTGTTCAACCCGTTTTTATTTAGAAAAGATTTGAAATTGGCCCAATCACTCTCAACTCTCCCTTCTCAACTCTCAACTACACCAAATATGCTCCCGTAACCTCCCCTTCTTCCACTTCCACAAAAATGTGCTCCTGCAAAGTAGTAGCGAGTGAAACACCAACGTAATCTGTGTTTACCGGATACACTTTATGTGTTCTTTCAACCAAGGCAAGGGTTTGAATCTTTTTAGGATGAAACTGCAAGAAAGGTTTCAGCGCGTACAACATGGTTTTGCCGCTATTAGCCACATCATCTACAACGATAATGACTGCATCGTCAAAATTCTCAGCACTGCTAATCTCAATTTCGCCGGGGTTTCTTTTGTCGAGATTCAATTCTATAACATCTATGACACCGGAAAAAATAGACTGCAATAGTTTTTTAAGAAAATATGCCATCGCAACCCCATTATCCTTAATACCGGCAAGGATCAGGCGCTTTTCTCCCACATTTTGCTCCGCTATCTCATAAGCCATTCTTTCCAGCTTTTTTGTTGCTATCTGTTTATTGAGAATATAGTTCTTTTGCTCGCTCATCGTTCATTAATTGAAAATGGAAAATTGAAAGTTGAAAGTTAAGGAGAAAATGGTGAATCGTGAGTCGTGAATATGTCCGGGAATATAAAATCAAAAAATCATAACAAATCATCAAAATCATGACGATCTGCGTTCTTCCACCCATTTTCAACTTTCAATTTTCCATTTTCAATTATCTAAACTAATTTCGGGCACGTAATCAAAAACTTGCTATGCACATTTTTCAGCAAATTGCTTTTGTAGTCATTTTAGCTGTTGCCATTTGGATGTTCAGCAAAAGAATAGCTGCAATCCGAAGAAATATATTGTTGGGCAAAGATGAATCCTACAAAGACCATCCTTCCGATCGCTGGAAAAATGTGTTCCTGCTGGCTTTCGGACAAAAAAAGATGTTCCGCAACCCGACTGTGGCAGTTCTTCACTTCTTCGTATATGCGGGTTTTATCATCATCAATACCGAGGTCCTGGAAATATTGCTGGACGGCATTTTTGGAACGCACCGTCTTTTCGCCGGCTTCCTCGGCAGTTTTTACGGTGTGCTGATCAATGGTTTTGAAATTCTGGCGGTTCTTACAATTATTGCCTGCGCAACTTTCCTCATACGCAGAAACATTATTAAACTAAAACGCTTTATCAGTCACGACCTCGATGGCTGGCCCCGCAGTGATGCCAACTACATTTTGATCACCGAGATCGTTTTAATGATATTGTTCTTAAAAATGAATGCATGCGACACCGAGCTTCAGATTCGCGGCGTTGCACATTTCATAGAACACCCAACCGGCAATTTCCTTTTCTCTCAATACCTGCATCCTTTATTAAATGGCTTCAGCGACAACACGCTTATGGCTTTTGAAAGAATTTGCTGGTGGCTGCACATTGTTGGTATTTTGGCATTCCTGAACTATCTGCCTTTTTCAAAGCACCTTCATATTCTGCTGGCATTTCCTAACGCTTACTATGCACGTTTAAAACCTGAAGGCTATATTAAAAATATGCCTGAGGTGCAAAATGAAGTATTGTATGCCATGCAGCCTGAACTGGCTCCTGCAGACGCGGCACCTCCCGCAAAATTTGGCGCCAAAGATGTCGCAGATCTTAGCTGGCGCAATTTATTGGATGCTTACTCCTGCACGGAATGCGGACGTTGCACAGCGGCTTGTCCGGCCAACCAAACGGGCAAACTCCTTTCTCCGCGCAAGATCATGATGGATACCCGCGACCGCATTGAAGAGGTTGGTAAAAACATCGACACCAATGGTGAGTTTAAGGAAGATGGCAAAACATTACTACACGATTACATCAGCGTCGAAGAGTTAAGAGCCTGCACTACCTGTAACGCCTGCGTGGAAGAATGCCCAGTGAGCATCAGCCCTCTTGAAATTATTATGGAACTGCGTCGTTCATTGGTCATGGAAGAAAGTAACGCTCCGCAAGAATGGAACGGCATGTTCAGCAACGTAGAAAATAACTTTGCACCATGGAAGTTCTCACCGGATGACAGAGATCATTGGGCAGTGGAGAGCTAGAAGTCAGGAATTAGAAATTAGGAGTTAGGAATTAGAGGTCTCCGGTATATCTGAGATATGTAGATAGGATTATCAATGTTATGAAGCGAGCATTGGTAATCCTATTTTGCTTTTGTTGCGTCGCTCACTTCACCTGTTGAATAAGATCGAGCGGAAGGATCTCCCCAAAGGCATTTATCCTCGAAACTTTCAGCAGCCTCTGCCATTTCACGCAACCTTTCCACTTCCGTTTGAGTTAAATTATCTTCTCCTTTTTTCATCAATGCATCAATTTCATGCATTGCTACATCGTACGTGTCGTCGTTTTTAATTACCAATTTATCTCTCATACCTGCAAAAGTAAGTTTTGAGCGCTATCTTATTCTTACATTTGAATCAAACCTATCATTTTGAAATTCGTTGCAATCTCCGATACACATGGTCAACATGAACGAGTAACCCTACCAAAAGGCGATGCGCTAATTCATGCTGGCGATATTTCAACGCGTGGCAATGAAGCTGAAATAGCAGAGTTCTTCGATTGGTTCAAAAGACAAGATTTCGAATACAGGATTCTCATCGCGGGCAATCACGATTTTTATTTTGAAAGAGAATCTGCTAAAAGGGTCAGGGAGATGATTCCCAAAGAGGTTGTATATCTGAATGACAGT
Organism: Pinibacter aurantiacus; assembly: GCF_019130065.1. Taxonomy (GTDB): domain Bacteria; phylum Bacteroidota; class Bacteroidia; order Chitinophagales; family Chitinophagaceae; genus Pinibacter; species Pinibacter aurantiacus. Next base: position 849,694 of record NZ_JAHSPG010000001.1, read on the forward strand.
GGTTTTTCCTTAAATGGAGTCAACATCTGGGGCTCGCCTATTACACCATGGTTCAATAACTGGGCATTTAACCGGCATAGAGATGCAATCAAAAAACACTGGGAATTAATTCCTGTAAGCACCGATGTATTAATAACACACGGGCCACTTTTCAGAACCCTTGACAAAACAAGAATGGGTATTCATGCCGGATGCAAAGAATTATTTCAACGTGTTCAGGAGGTTAAGCCGCGTGTTCACGTTTGCGGGCACATCCATGAAGCCTATGGCACTTTTCATAAAGGCAATATCCAGTTTATCAACGCGAGTCTTGTAAATGAAAAATACGAGTTGGTAAACGACCCGATTGTATTTGAATTTTAAAATGTCTAAAAAATTATTATTTTGATTAGACCATGCGTCTTCTAATTCTACCGTTGCTCCTCATCGGAGCATTTAGTACATTTTATATTTCCAAGAGGGTGCCAAATTGCGGGAATGTAAATCACGACACAATCAGCAAGCCTCCGATTGATACAATTTTTATTAAAGTAACAGCCATAGACTCCTTCGGTAGTTATTGCGACCGTTTTGAATTTGAATGCGATTGTGTATGTGCGGAAAAAATCCGTTTCAGAATAATCGATTCACTAAAAACAACTCTTCATAAGAATGAAGTAATTGCTATTATGGTTAGAAATATTGACTTGCCCGAACGAAGGATAATTCCGGATTCAACCTATCTGCTCGGAATATCAAAATGGACTTCGGTTAAAGCAATTTTCAGAGAAGATACGCCTGCCATTTTTTGGAGCTGTAAAATTATCCCCGGCATATGAACCGGGTTTAAACGTTCACTTCTCCGTTTGCATCTGTCGTTAAAATTTCGCTCATCAAATTCAGGAAAGGACGCATCTTTTTGAAAACATCGTTTGCCTTTTGTACAAAATCGTTGCCGGTAACTTCTGAATCAGTAAAAGGATGCTTGAGCAGAAATTGTTTGTAACGCAGTAATTCTATTGCAGGATGATTTTTATCGTAACCACGCGGAGCCGTAGCCAACTGTTCTCCGTGCATTTTACCGAATGTTTTTTTAAATGTTTTATCGGCCAACAACTCGTCCCATCCTTCTGTGTTATATGCAATATCATCGCGGATACGTTTCATATCACTTGGTACAGGTCCCCAGAAACCACCCGCGAGGAAGCTATTGCCGGGTTCAATGTTATAGTAATACCCACCGCGAAGTAATTTGGTGGCCCTTTTAAAACTGCCGGTCCAATGTATATTATACGGCGTTTTTTCCTTTGAAAAGCGAACATCTTTATAAATGCGAAACAGACTTTTCTTGCCCGACAATGTTTCTATGTTATCATGCATGATCATTTTCATAAGTAACGCATCTGCAAACAAAGTCATATTATCGTATGCTGCGGTATAGAGTGTTTTGTGGTTCGCAAACCATTCACGGTTGTTGTGCTTTGAAAGTTGCTGTAAAAATTCTAAGGTTGATGGTTGTATAATAACAGTTTTCATACTCATTCTTGAAATGCTACAAAGGTGGTAAATAATCGCTGGCTGTTTTCTAAAAATTGTCAGGTTTTAAGGCCTGTTATACATCCTCACTCTACGAATGCTCTGCGAAGCTTCCAGCTTCGGATGAATATTCTATCGCCTGTGTCGATTATTTGTTGCCAGAGGCAACAGAATCCTGCTGCAAGGCTACAAGCCTTGCAGAGCAATATTTACGCCATCTTCCCCTCAAACCTCTTCAACAAAAACATCCCCAACGCAACTGCGCCACAAATAATGCTGATAACCCACCAAAGTGTGTGAAAGCCCGCATATTGCGCCACCTGGGAGCCCAACGCGGGTGCAGCAATCTGTGCACTTGACCAGGCGATGGTGTAAAGTGCAGCGTAACTGCCGCGGTTGTATGCCTGTGTTCTTCCTATCCAGTAGCTGTTCATAAAAGGAAGACACTGTATCTCCCCTAACGTTATCAAAGCTGTAGTAAAAACCGCGACTATGAAAAGCGAGGGCAACACATTCAGCAAAACATACGCAAGGCCAATGCAAAGAATACCACTGGTAATGTAAAACAGGTTGTGTCGCTTCCCTTCTATTTTGTGCACCAATATCATTTCGATAAACGCAATGATCAATCCGTTTTCTGCCATTAATAAACCGATCTGTTGCTCTGTAATTTTCCATTCTGATTTCAAATAAACAGGCTGCATACCGAACAACTGCAAAAAGCAAGTGGCAAAAACTATTGTCAAAATAATAAATGTAATGTAGATCTTATCACGATAAGGGGATGACGTTGCAGATTGCTGTTCGTGAGATGTTTCATGTTTTTTGTAATCCACTCTCGGCAATATCTTTAACATCAGCAAAGCCGCGAAAATATTGGTGCAGCCATCTACCCAAAACAGTAAATGATAATTGTGCCCAGCAAGAAATCCTCCCAATGCGCCGCCAACTGACCAACCAAGATTGATGGCAAAACGATTCAAGGAATAAGAACGTGTTCTATTTTCCGGAGAACTATAAAATACAATGGCTGTAGAATTTGCTGGCCGGAAAGATTCATTGCAAAAACTAAGAATGAAAACACCTATACATAACGAGAGAAATGTTGTCAGAAATCCAATCACCATAAACAATAAACCGCCGCTAAATAAGGCTGTGATCTGCACCGGATAAAAGCCCAGCTTGTCAGTTAGCTTGCCGCCAATAAATGCACCTGCAATCGCACCCAGTCCAAACAGCCCCATTATAATCCCGGCCTGCGTTAGTGTAAAGTGTAATTTTTGTGTAGCATAAATCGTCATGAAGGGAACAACCATTGTTCCACTCCTGTTTATCAGCATTACAAGCGAAAGACACCATGTAGATCTGGAAAGGCCCTTATAAGCATCACGATAAGTCTGAACAGCGGTTGCTAGCATAGCTGCAAGTTAATTTGAAAATTTGCTAATTTGAGAATTTGAGAATGAGCAAGAACGCAGATTTTCATGATTGTCATGATCTGTTATGATTTTTCTATTACTTTTTTATTCTTTCCTAGTGAATTCCCCAAAATAAAAGCCTCCGAAGAAAACTCTCCGGAGGCTTTATTATTAATCTTAAAAAATCATGATAATCGTGAAAATCTGCGTTCCTCTTCTCCCATTTTCAAATTAAAATCACATTTCTTCCTTGTAGCCATCATTGCTCTGCCGTTTCTCTCTGCCACTCTTAATATCCTGCAAACGTTTTTCAGGATAAGCAATGCGACTGATCAATACGAACAGAACAGGAACGGTGAAGATGGCAAATAAGGTGGCTGCCAACATACCGCCGAGTACTGTGTAACCAATTGTTTGCCTTGCAACCGCACCGGCTCCGTTGGAGAACACAAGTGGCAATACACCAAGGATGAAGGCCAATGACGTCATCAGGATCGGACGCAGACGAATCCGCACCGCATCCAATGTGGCTGACACAATAGGTATGCCCGCATCTACCCTTTCCTTGGCAAACTCAACGATCAGGATGGCGTTTTTAGCGGCGAGACCAATCAGCGTGATCAAACCAATTTGCGCATATACGTTATTGCTTAAAGATTTTGTAAAGGTCAAAGTAAGGATCGCACCAAACGCGCCCAATGGAACCGCTAACAATACAGAGAACGGCACTGACCAGCTTTCGTACAATGCAGCAAGGAACAGGAACACGAAGATTACAGACATCGAAAAAATGATCACAGTACTCGATCCTGCATTGATTTCCTCACGGCTCAAACCGGAGAACTCGTAACCGTAACCATTCGGCAATACTTTTGCTGCCACTTCACGCAGCGCTTGCAGGGCATCTCCGCTACTATAACCGGCTTTTGAATCACCGTTAATCTCTGCTGAACGGAAAAGATTATAGTGGCTGATCATCGGCGCACTTTCAACAACCCTGTAAGTAGTAACGGCGCTTAGCGGCACCATTGCACCCACCTGATTGCGAACATAATATTGTTGCAGGTTTTGAATATCGCCACGATACACGGTATCAGCTTGCGCCAATACACGGAAACTACGACCATATGCGGTAAAGTCATTTACATAACGGCTTCCGAGGAATGTTTGCATGGTTGAGTAAACATCACTAATAGAAACACCCATGCGCTTCGCTTTCTCTCTATCCACATCCACCTGGTAACCCGGTGTACGTGCTGTAAAGAAAGAAAACGCTCTTGCAATCTCTGGGCGCTTATTTGCTTCCATCAAAAAGTTCTGAAGCACTTTTTCAAATGCCTTGATATCGTCATTACTTTCTCGTTGTTGTAAGATGAAACTGAAACCGCCGGTATTACCTAAGCCCGGAATGGCTGGTGGCGGAATCACAATGATGTTTGCACCTTGTATCGATGCAAATTTTTGCTGAAGCTTTGCAACGAGTGCATACAATTGCTGTGATTTATCCTTCCGCTGGTCCCACTCTTTTAACTGTGTAAACACCGTACCACTGTTGGATTTGGAAGCAAACGTAATAGCATTCAAACCACCCAATGCCGCATAGTGTTTTACTTCTGGAACATCTTTCAAAATATTCATCACACTATCAAGCACTGCAAGGCTTCGCGTTGTTGAAGCGGATTCTGCCAATTCGAAAGTTATGTACAAACGCCCCTCATCCTCTGTTGGAATGAAACCTGTCGGTTTGTTTTTGAACAATAAGAAAGCGCCTACGAAAAGACACAACAACAGCATCACCACGTATCTAGCACCCTTGATTGCTTTTCTTACGCCTAATGTATAGTTCAAACTTGTTCTTCTGAACCATTCGTTGAATTTGAAGAAGAATTTATCCAGGCCTTTTGAGTTCTTATCAAGGTGCTGTGGTTTCAACATGATTGAACACAATGCCGGTGTAAGTGTAAGCGCCACGAATGCTGAGATCACAACAGAAATTGCAATTGTGATCGCAAATTGCTGATACAAACGACCTACGATTCCCGGAATAAATCCTACCGGAACGAATACCGCTGCAAGGATCAATGCGATGGCAATTACCGGGCCTGAGATATCCTTCATGGCACGATGCGTTGCTTCTTTTGCGTCGAGACCCTGCTCGTCGATATAGTGTTGCACCGCTTCCACCACCACAATGGCGTCATCCACCACGATACCGATTGCCAACACAAATCCGAAAAGCGTTAACGTATTAATGGTAAAGCCCAGCGGTATGAAAAATATAAACGTACCTATGATCGCTACAGGAATTGCCAATATCGGAATCAGTGTGGCTCTCCAGTTCTGCAGGAACAAATACACTACCAATATTACTAGTGCAAGAGCAATCAGCAACGTTTCTATTACCTCATCAATTGATACTTTTACAACAGTTACTGATTCGAAGGGAACTACATAGTCAACATCTGCAGGAAATGATTTCTTAAGGTTATCCATTGTCTTCACAACGCCGTCTGCAGTCTCAAGAGCGTTACTTCCCGGAGCCTGGTACACAAGCAAATATGATGCTCTTTTACCATCAACGAAGGAGTTGCTTGTATAGCTGAATTTACCCAACTCAACACGTGCAACGTCTCTTAGGTAAACGATCGATCCGTCAGTAGGATTTGTGCGGATGATAATATTTTCAAACTCCGATGTCTTGCTGATGCGGCTGTTGCTGAACACAGTGTATTCAAATGCCTGAACAGAATGTTGTGGAGCACCACCGATTGAACCTGCAGCCACCTGCAGGTTTTGCTCTTGCAAAGCTGCAATGACTTCATTTGCTGTAAGTCCAAGATTCGCCATTTTATCCGGCGCCAGCCAAACACGCATACTGAAGTCATCGGCACGGGTAAAGATATCACCCACGCCTTTTGAACGTAGCAAGGCATCTTTAATGAAGATGTTGGTATAGTTATCAATAAAAGAAACGTTGTGTGTTCCTTTCGGTGAGTACATCGCTACCAGCATCAAAATGCTTGGGTTACGTTTTCTAACAGTAAGGCCCAAACGTTTTACATCGTCCGGCAATTGTGGTGTAGCGATACCTACGCGGTTTTGCACGTCCAATGCAGCAATGTCAATATTGGTACCCAGTTCAAAGTTTACGTTGATCGTAGTACGGCCGTCACTGGTACTGTTGCTTTGCAGGTATGACATACCCGGCGTACCGTTGATCTGTACCTCTACAGGTGTTGTCGTTGTCTGCTCCACCGTTTGAGCGTCAGCACCTGTATAGCTACCCGTCACCTGTACCACAGGCGGCGTGATATTCGGGTACTGCCCTATCGGTAAAGTGATTAACGCAATCACTCCCACCAACACGATTACAATGGAAATTACAATCGCTGTTACCGGTCTTTTTATAAAAGTATCTGCAATCATATTATGTCTGTTGATTCTTGAAAGTCAAAATTCAAAAGTTAAAAGGCAAAAAAACGAACCGACATCCCACCACTTTTGAATTTTGATTTTTTACTTTTTACTTGAAACATTAATGAGCCTGAGATTTAGCTGCAGTGGAATCGCCAACGTTTGCAGGCTTAACTGCTGCGCCCGGTCTCAGCTTCTGCACACCTTCCACTACTATCTTTTCATCCAGGTTAAGACCTTTGTTGATAATCACTTTATCGCCAATATTTTTGCCAAGCGATACTTTGCGTTGTTCCACTTTGCTGCTATCTCCCACTACATACACAAAATATTCACCCATTTGCTCAACCACCGATTTGTAAGGGATAACAATGCGCTGGCCTTCGCTGCCGTTTTTAACACGCACAATGCAACTCATACCAACTTTAAGAACGTCCAGTGGATTCTCAAATTCCAACCTTACTTTCAATGTAGCGGTTTGAGGATTAACGGCTCTGTCCAGCACACTGATCTTACCTGGATATTTATAACGCAAGCCGTTGGCGCTGGCGATAGTGAAGGTTGAATCAGCTGGATTTTTACCGATCAATCCAACAAAGAAAGGAACCTGTTTTTCGTCTATGTTAAAGTCCACAGCGATCGGATTGCTGGTGGAAATCGTATTCAGTATTGTGCTACCCGGAGAAACCAACGCACCTTTTTTTACTTGTGAAAAACCGATCGTTCCATCCATTGGAGATGTGATCACTGAATAACGAAGGTTCGCGCTCAAGCTGGTGACATTCGCCTGGGCCGCTGCTACTTGCATTTTCGCAGCCTGCAGATCAGCTTCTGCATAATCTACTTTTTGTTTTGCGATCGCGTCTTGCTTCAACAATTGGTTATACCTGTCAGCATCTTTTTGCGCTTTATCTAAAGCCGCTTTTGCTGAGTTCAGGTTTGCAACCGCCTGGTCGTAACCTGCCTGGTACTGCTGCTGATCAATGGTATAAAGTTTCTGCCCTTTCTTTACTTTTTGTCCATCCTGAAAAAAGATGCCGGTAATGTAACCCGTTACCTGTGCCCTTACTTCCACTTCATTAAGTGAACTAACCACACCAGGATATTCATCAAAGTATGTTGCGTTGCCTTCTTTTACATTGTCAACTACAACAGGAACAGCCTGTGGCGGCGCAGCCTGTTGTTGCTTGGGTTTACAAGCGGTGAACATTATTATTCCAAATACCAAAACATACAAACAGTGAATGGTTTGCTTTATCATATATCCGAATGTTTATCTTTTAAAAACTTTGATTATTGTATAAGACCCAATGCCTTGTCTACATCTATTTTACTTGAAAGCACCTCAAACAATGCGTTGAAATAATTAAGTTGTGCTGTACGCAAATCTGACTGCGCCACAATTACTTCAAGGTATGTTTTAATACCTTCTTTGTATTGCAGATCAATAATGTTGTACACATCATTTGCCAGATCCATGTTTTCCTTCAGCACCAGGTAATTATTCATGTTTGCTCTGTATACTGCAAGTGCCGTTGAATATTCTGTATTGATAGATGTTTTCAACGCTAGAAAATCCCAATCCATTCGCTTCAGTTCAAGCTCGGCCTGTCGCACCTGGTGAATGCGTTTTGTTCCCTGGAACAAAGGCAGCGAAAGCGTTAAGCCGAAAAGAGAATTTGGATAATCAGCACTATAGAGTTTTGCAAACTGATCGTTTTGATATACAAGATTATAATTGCCAAATGCCCCTACACTTGGAAGGAAACCCCATTTGTAATACTTGAGGTTGGCGGTTTGAAGTCGCTGTCGCGTCTTCAGAAATTGATATTCTATCCTATTTTCATAATTGATCCCGGCACTGGTATCAACCTGTATTTTTTCTTCAAGCCTTGATTTATCGGCTTGAATCGCAATGGCGGCGGTGCTGTCATACCCCATTTGTTGTTTGAGATATTCATACTTTGCCTTTATGCCCTGCCGGCTGGAGAACAATTCTGCCTTAGAATTATTAAGGGAAATAATGGCGCGCTTGTAGTCGGTTTTGTCCGTAAGACCGGCGTTGAACTGACTGTATGCATCTTTCAAACTTTTGGCGAGCCTTTCCGTATCCGCCACCAACACTTCTATTCTTTTCTGCGAGAGCAATACATCATAATAAGCCCTGCTCACATTAGCAACCAGGTCGATCTTGTAGCTCGTAGCACTTTGTCTTGCCTGCGTGCGAATATCATTTTTGGTACGAGACGCCAGTAAAACGTCCCTATTGAAAATGCTTTGGTTCAGTGAAAACCCGAGCGTGCTGGTATTTGGCGCTCCAAATTTAACCGGCTGTTTAACGCCGTTGGCATCTGGGACCAAAGACACAGGAAGTTGTGTATAGTGCTGCAGGTTGTAATTCATATTTACCTGCGGCAGCCAATCCGCCAACGCCACTTTCACCTGCTCATTGGCAATATCAATATCCATATTTGCCTGTTTGTAAGCTGGTTGATGCTTCAATGCATATTGAATACATTCATCAAGATCAAAGCGTGTACTGTCTGCTGTTTGTGCGTTTATTCTAAGAACTGAGATAAATAGGAAAACCCATAAAAGCCCTGTTTCTTTTTTCATATATCTCATCGAATGATTAAAGTTTTAATAATGAAATCCTGTACCAATTCTGGTTATTGCCGAATATCGATTTGTGGGAATAAGTGTGCAAAGAACCAACATCGATACATCACTTTTATATTAACTTATTGATTTTTAGAAACTTTACTGTACAAACTTTAAAAAATACGGAAAAGGCCACAGTTGTTCGTTATTGGTTGTTAGTTGTTAGCAGGAAAGTAACCTGAAGCCTAACAACTAACAACCACCAACAAACAACTTATATGACAAGCGAAAATTTAAAAAGGGAAGCCCGGAAATATCTTAAACAGCAATTGAATGTACTTTGTTCCTGACACGCACCATCTGTAATATCACTGCAACAAAAATCAGGAAGACACCTACATAAAATCCGTTGCTCAGGTATTTGTTTTCATGGAACAGAACGAAAGCCAGTAATATACCGTAAACCGGTTCGAGGTTATAAGTAAGGTTAACAGTAAAAGGTGATATATCTTTTAGAGCATCTAAAGATATGTAAAAAGCCAATACCGTACATAACCAGCTCAATATGAGCAACCACACCCAATCAAGCCCTGCGGGCAGCGAAAACCCAATATGTGAAGCCGATAAATAAAAGGGCATTATGCAGGATAATACAATGAACCCTCCACTCAACTCATACAAGGTAACCGTTCCGGATTCATGTTTGGAAAGCAATTTTTTATTAAGAATGGTGAACAGCGATGCCAAGAAAGCCGCCACTACTCCAAAAATGATCCCGATCTTATACTGAATATCGAAATGGAAGATCAATGCAATACCTACCACGGAAACCATACCAAGCAGCACTTCCTGGAAAGCTATTCTTTTCCGCAGCAAAATTGGTTCCATCAATGCCGAAAAGAATCCCATGAGTGAAAGGCAAACCAACGATACCGAAACGTTTGCATACTTAATGCTCCCATAAAAAGCGACCCAGTGAGTGGCTACAATTGCACCCACTCCCACCATTTCCAATAAATCTTTAAAAGATACCGGAACGATCTTTTTCCTGAAAGCATAGATGACCCACAACGTAACCGCAGTGATCAGCATTCGGTACCAAACCAGCAATGATTCATTGAGAGTAATGAGTTTTCCTAATATACCAGTAATTCCCGCCAGGAAAACGGCTATGTGTAGTTTTATAAATGCACCCTTCATAATTGAATTTGCAAAGATCAGGGAAAAAGAACGCAGATCATCATGATTGTCATGATTTGATATGATTTCTTTGAAAAGTACCCGCGGGAATCAAAGATGTAACAAGTATGAGGTACGATGTACGAAAGTCGTTCGGGTGTAATACATCGTACAGTTCTTATCGGCGTTTTGCATAAAAAAAGGACCCGTAATAGTTACAGGTCCTTTCCTTTTAATAAATTCTGATAAAAAAGATTATTTGGTTTTTGCAAAGACTTCTTTCTGGAAGCGCGGCATCACAACCACATCGTTATTTTTTACTCTGTTGCTATAATTTTTAAATAAGCTTTGCCAGCGAAGGTTCAATACACCCAAAATGCCTTCTTTTACAATGCCTTTGTTCATTTTAGAGGCACCATATTTCCTGTCCTGGAAAATAATAGGCACTTCTTTTATTTTAAAACCAAGTTTCCATGCGGCGAATTTCATTTCTATCTGGAATGCGTAACCAACAAACAGGATCTTGTCGAGATTAATGGTTCTCAACACATCGTTTGTGTAGCATACAAAACCTGCTGTAGAGTCCTTTACAGGAATCCAGGTGATCATGCGGGTATACAGGGAACCTCCTTTTGAGAGGACCACTCTATCCCATGGCCAGTTGACATTTCCACCACCTTTTACATAGCGGGAACCAACTGCCACATCTGCGCCCTGGTATTTGCAGGCGTCATACAAACGGCCGAGGTCTTTGGGATTGTGAGAAAAATCGGCGTCCATTTCAAAAATGAACTGATAATTTCTGTTCAGGGCCCATTTGAACCCATGAATGTAGGCAGTACCTAAACCAAGCTTGCCCTTTCTTTCTTCAAGAAAAAGCTGACCGGGAAACTTCGACTGTAATTCTTTTACAATCTCCGCAGTCCCATCAGGAGAACCATCATCGATTACCAAAACATGAAAGTTTTCCTGCAATCCGAAGACCGCATGTAAGATATTGGAGATGTTTTCCTTCTCGTTGTAGGTAGGTATAATTACTATTTTTTCCAAGGCAAAAATATATTAATACAAATGTAGAACTTTTAGCTGCTAACCATTTCCCAAATTTCGCACATATGTGCATTTTATCCCTTCTTTAACAATGTACGATTCAATATTTCAGTGAGTTTTTGCTTGGTATGGAGTGGAAAATCGCCTTTCATCATCCAATCATAGTACTGAGGCTCCATTTTTAAAACTTCTGCTACGGAACGTCCTTTGTATTTACCGAAGTTGAAGATTTCCACGCCTTTACCATCCATGATAAAGCGGCGGGCAAAGTCGACGATCATGTCATCTCCCGTAAATTTAAGGATTTCGTCAATTGTGCTACCAAGATTTGGATAACGTTGTACCTGCGCCACCAGGATTTCCAGTGTAGCAGTTGCGTCGGCCTCGGCGCTGTGGGCGTCTGTCAAGTCTTTTTCACAGTAAAACTTGTAAGCTGCACTCAAAGTACGCTGCTCCATGAGGTGAAATACCTTTTGAACATCCACCAGTTTGCGGTTTTTCATGTCCAGCTCAATTCCGGAACGCAGAAATTCCTCCATCAACATGGGAATGTCGAAACGGTTGGAATTGTAACCGGCAAGATCCGTATTGTCCAGAAACTGTTTGATTTCGTTTGCAACGGACTTAAAGGTCGGTGCATCCTTCACCATTTCATCCGTAATGCCATGAACAGCAGTTGTTACCGCTGGAATAGGCATGCCGGGATTGATGAGCTTGCGCTTCACCGTTTTCGTACCATCCGTAAGCATTTTTACAATGGCAATCTCCACAATACGGTCCGTACTTAAATTAACGCCTGTCGTTTCCAGATCAATAAATGCTAAAGGACGTGCTAATGATAACATGAATATTAGAAATTAGGTATTAGAAATTAGTATTTTCAAACGATCTCTTTCGCAAAAGTAAGAATATCCAACCCATCATAATTACCGGAGCTCATTAAAAGAAGGTTGGCGTCTTTATAATCTTGCTTTTGCAGCCACTCCTGCAGTTTGTTTTTGTCGTTGATCACCACCAGGCCCTTCTTATCAAAACCCTTCTCAACCACCGACGGATCAAGCGGTGGCATCCTTTTCAATTCAAGTGCATGGTTGCTGTAGAAGACTACCGCTTCGTCTGCTTTGTCCATCGCGCCTTTGTATTCGCTCATGAATTTTTCATTCAGGCTGCTAAATGTATGCAGTTCAAAAACGGCAATTAGTTTTCTGTTGGGAAACTGTTGCTTTACCGCATCTATCGTTGCTTTTGCTTTTGAAGGAGCATGGGCAAAATCACGGTAAACATTTGTCCCTTCGTTCTTTGCAAGCAATTCCAATCTTTTGGAAGCGCCTGTAAAACTCGCTATTGCATTGAGGAAACTAGCAGTGTCAATACCGGCTTCTTTGCATGCATAGTAAGCTGCATGCATGTTAAGGAGGTTGTGATTTCCGAAGACATTTAAAGTAGCCGTTTGATTATCAATGGTCACTTTTGTTTGTCCGTTCTCGATCGTGTGGGCCGGAATTGCGTAGGCAATTTTGCGAACGGTAGAAGGATGTTCAGCAACCAATTTCTTCAACACTTCATCGGTTTCGTTGTAAATCAGCACGCCTCCCGGTTCAATTTTGTCGATAAATATGTTGAATTGTTCCAAATAAAAATCGAAGGTCGGAAACACATTGATGTGATCCCAGGCAATGCCCGTGATAATGGCCACATGGGGAAATAAAAAGTGAAACTTTGGTCTTTTTTCTATCACACTTGCCGGGTATTCGTCGCCTTCACAAACGATCAACGGGGCATTGGTAATGGCAACAGACTGATCGAAGCCTTCGAGTTTTGCGCCCACCAGGTAATCAAATGCTTTCCCGGAATTTTTTAACACGTGCATGATCATGGAAGTGGTAGTGGTTTTGCCGTGGCTTCCTCCTACAACAATGCGTTTTTTATTCTTGCTTTCTTCGTAAATATATTCTGGAAATGAATGAATACTCAGGTTGAGGGATTTAGCCTTTTGCAACTCAGGATTGTCTTCGCGGGCATGCATTCCCAAAATAACAGCGTCAATGTCAGCTGTGATCTTTTCCGGATACCAGCCATCTTTTTCAGGCAAAATTCCTTCCCTTTGAAGATTGGATTTTGCAGGTTCAAAAATTTCATCATCGCTGCCTGTTACTATATATCCTTTCCTTTTCAGTGCAATGGCCAGCTGATGCATTACACTACCTCCTATTGCTATAAAGTGAACTTTCATATGAATTTGTGAGTTTTGAGTAATGCCTGCCCGACTAAGTCTGCAGGCGGGAGTTTTGAGTGGCTGATTTTAAGTTGAATAGCTCGCTTTTTCGCGTATGCTTACTCATAACTCAAAACTCACAACTCATAACTTGCGCTGCAAATATGCATTAAAAAAAATTCCTTTTTCTCTTGCGTAATTAAATATTATGGCGCATCTTTGCTTATAGTTTAAATAACTCCTAATAGTCCTATAGTACCAACACCAATACCTCTCTCCGTTTTCCTTTGAATTCCCATTTAATTGTTGCATGATGCTACCCTGTAGCACCTTCTTTTTTAACTTTAAATACCAGAAAATGAAAACTACACTATTTATTGTGTTGGCACTTGTTGCTACCTTGGCTTTAACATCATGCGCTTCATCTAGAAGTGGTTGCAAGATGACTGCTGGCATGGTTGGCTACAGATAATCTATTTAACTTTTTAAATAATTGACTTAAGGTTACTTTTGCACATCGCAAGGGTAACCTTTTTAAATTATTTGGACTTATGACATGAGCATGGCCAAAATAAAATGAAAACCAGACAGATGAAATGGAATATTTTGAGTTCTGAGCAACAATTGGACGAAATAAAGAGGAATTCTAACACAAAGCCACAAGTAATTTTCAAACATTCTACCCGCTGCTCCGTAAGCAGCATGGCTAAGAACAGGCTTGATAAAGAACAGGAAAACGAAAAAGCTGATTTCCACTATCTTGATCTTATAGCACACCGCAATATTTCCAATAAAATTGCTGAAGAGTTCAGCATCAGACACGAATCCCCACAGATATTACTGATTAAAAATGGCGAATGCGTTTACGACGAAAGCCACATGGGGATTAATATGGGGGAAATCGAGGAGAAGTTTTAATGACTGAATAACTGATTAACTGAATAACTGAGTGTTACATTCTATCATGCACTATGAATTTGAACATTCAGTTATTCAGTTATTGAGTTACTCAGTTATTCACTGGCTTTCGCTGGCTCGCCCGCAGCTCCGAAGTCAAGCACATCCTGCGTCTCGCCGCAATTCAACATTTTACTTCCGAAGTATGGGTTTTTAATTTCTTCCAGCTGGCTCAACCATGCTGCACCTGCGTTGTTAAACGCCATTGGGCAAAACTGATGATAGATCTTTTGTTTGTCGTAACGAACAGTTCTTACAAGGTCGTACATAGCGTCAGAGATCATCTGGAACTCTTTTCTTTTTGCTTCAATATCTTTTTCTCCTACCAAACCTTTCGCTGAACCACTGATGGTACCAGTATACGATTGTGCGGTTGACTGCAGTGCACCCGTTGAATCTGTCAAGGCTTTCACATTTAAACTATCCGCGTCAACTGCCAACTTTTTCGCTGCGGCATTGGCCTTTGCCGAATCCGTTGCTACCAAAGCATCTTTCAATTCGAAATAATTGCCGAGCAATTTCTCAAAAGACTGGTTAAACTCGTTTGAATTTTTACTGACTACTGGCGCTGGTGCCGCCACTTCCTCTTTTTGCTCTTCTGCTTTCTTGTTGCCGCCGCCACCGCAGGAAATAATGAATGCCGAACCGATTACTGTTGCTATTAACAACTTTTTCATCTTTTTTGTAAGTTTTGAGTTTTAAGTTTTGAGTTTTGAGTGGGAAATCGCCTCTAAAAACCCATTTTCAAATTACCAAATTTTCAAATTTTCAAATTGTTCCACTTTTCAAAGATACCTAAAGGATTTACTCCTCTGAATGAATTATTTTTGCATCCCATTGCCGGGAAAATTTTTTCTTTTGGCAATTTATTAAATACTAATAAAATCAATCGTCTTTTTCACTATTGATAATCAATTAGAAAAAGAATCGTCGCAAAAATTATGTTAATAGGTTTACAGAACGTTACGTTTGAATTTGGTGCAAGAACAATAGTGGAAGATGCTACCTGGCACATTCAGCCGAATGAGCGCATTGGTCTCATTGGCTATAATGGAACGGGAAAATCAACACTGCTAAAAGTGCTGGTGGGTGAATATCTGCCCTCAAAAGGAACTGTGGAAAGAAGCCGCGGCACGACAATAGGTTATCTTCACCAGGATCTTTTAAGCTTTGATACCAATGACAGCATTTTGAGAGTTGCCCTCGGCGCTTTTGAAAGAGTATTGCAACTTGAAAAAGAAATTGAAGAGTTGGGGATCGAACTGGAGAAAACAGGTGACGAAAAAACTTTGCATGAATACACGGACCGTCTACATGAAATGGATACGCTCGACGGTTACAATATTCACCATAAAACGGAAGAAGTTTTGCAGGGTCTTGGCTTTAGTAATGCCGATCTTGAAAGACCTTACAAAGAATACAGCGGTGGTTGGCGTATGCGCGTGCTACTGGCAAAAATGATCCTGCAGCAACCTGATGTATTGCTGCTGGATGAGCCGACGAACCACCTTGACCTTCCTTCTATCGAATGGTTGGAAAAATACCTGACACACTACAAAGGCTCAGTAGTAATTGTGAGTCACGATAAATATTTTCTTAACCGAATGGTGACTAAGATCGTTGAAATATATCAACGTGAAATTCACCAATACACGGGCAACTTCGAGTATTACGAAAAGGAAAAAGAACTGCGTGTAGAAATGCAGCAGCGTGCGTTTGAAAACCAGCAGGATTATATTCGTCAGCAGGAACGCTTTATCGAGCGCTTTAAAGCCAAAGCCAGTAAGGCGGCGCAGGCGCAAAGTGTGCAGAAACGACTTGACAAAATTGATCGTATTGAAGATGTGGAGATTGAAAGACCGAATATCAGGATCAACTTCCAGGTTGATAAAATACCGGGCAGGGTGCTCGCCACGTTGAAACACGTTACCAAAAGATTCGGCGACAATACGATCGTGGAAAATGCATCGGCTGAAATAGATCGCGGAGATAAGATCGCATTGATCGGGGCGAATGGTAAAGGTAAGTCTACCCTGCTGCGCATCATTGCGGGTGTGGAGCAATTCAGCGAAGGTGAAAGAGTTTGGGGCCATAACGTGCAGGAAAGTTTTTATGCCCAGCACCAATTGGAAGATTTGAACCTGAACAACACGATTCTGGATGAAATGAAGGAATGCGGCAGCCAGAAGACTGATGTGGAGTTGCGTACTTTATTGGGTTGTTTCCTGTTTGGCGGTGAAGCGGTTGATAAAAAAATCAAGGTATTAAGCGGAGGAGAAAAAGCAAGGGTTGCACTCGCAAAAACGATCGTAAGCAAGGCCAACTTCCTTATGCTTGATGAGCCTACGAACCACCTTGACATGCACTCTGTTGAGCTTTTGATTGAGGCTTTGAAAAAATACGAGGGCAGTCTTATCCTGGTGAGTCACGACCGTTATTTCGTTCAAAAAACGGCGAACAAAATATGGGAAATTGACAACCATGAGATCAAAGAATTTAAAGGCACTTACGACGAATATGTAGAGTGGAAAGAAAGAATGGCTTTGCAACAAAAAAACGCTGAAAAAGCTGAAAAACCTGCTAAAGCAGAGGTTAAACCAGAACCGGCTCCGGCGCCAAAACCTGTTGCCAGTAACAACAACCAGGGAAACGCCATAAACAAGGAAGCGCAGAAAGAACTGCAAAAGCAACAAAGGCAGTTTCAACAATTGGAAGAAAAAATTAACAAGTTGAAAACACAACAGGCAAAGCTGCAAGAACAACTTGGTAATCCTGAAACATATTCCGATAAAGGAAAATTCACGCAAACTGAAAGCGACTACAAAAAAGTGAGCGACGAAATCGCTCAGCTAAATGCCCAGTACGAAACGATTTTCGAAAAGATCGTGGAGTTGGAAGCGCAGGTGTAATAACTGAATAACTGAATGACTGAATAACTGAGTAATTCGAATGCTCAACGCAGAACGCTTAACGCAGCGTTTTTGGGTTGAGCATTCTGCATTAACCGTTAAACCATTCAGTTATTCAGTTACTCAGTTATTCAGTTATTCTTTATTCCCTTTTCTTCCTTAGATTCGTGTCACAACAGCATGTATGGTCAGAGGAAGAATCATTTCCACAACCGTTATTCTATTATTTACTTACTTCTCACTGTCAGCGCAATCCGTACCGGCAACGAGGCCGAAGATTGGATTGGTACTCAGTGGTGGCGGAGCTAAAGGGCTTGCACACATCGGCATTTTAAAAGCATTGGATTCTGCCGGACTTCACATCGATTATATTACCGGAACAAGTATGGGCAGCATTATCGGCGCCATGTATGCGTCGGGATACAGTGCGGATTCTATTTTACAGATAGCACACGGCATTGATTGGGATATGTTGCTTTCCAACCAGTCGCAAATGCGCAGCTACACGATGGAAGAAAAAGACGAGTACGGACGGTACACGATCGAGTTGCCGTTTGTAAGTGGCCGCTTTAAATTTTCCTCCGGCTTGCTGGAGGGTGAAGAACTGTGGCTAAAGTTTTCTGAGCTTTTCTTCCACGTTTACAAGATCACCAATTTTGACAGTCTTCCTATTCCATTCAAATGTATTGCGACAGATCTTTCAAACGGAAAGGCAGTTGTAATTGATTCGGGAAACATTGTAACGGCGCTTCGTGCCAGCATGGCTATTCCCAGTGTGTTTACCGCTGTTGACTACCAGGGAAAAAAATTGGTGGATGGCGGCCTGATCAGGAATTTTCCTGCAAGCGATGTAAAAAAAATGGGTGCGGATATTATTGTTGGAAGTGATGTAGCTCAAGGATTAAAGTCTCCCGACAAACTCAACTCTCCTATTGAGGTTCTCTTACAAATTGCTTTTTTTAAAGAAGCAGAATTAAGACCGAGCGAAGACAGTCTTTGCCAGGTGTATATAAAACATGATATCGAGAAATTTACTTCTGCAAGCTTTTCCAGTAGCTCTATTATTATCGACTCTGGCATTAACATGGGCAGACGATATTATCCTTATTTCAAAAAGATCGCCGATTCACTGAATGCGTTGTATGGCGAACAGGCGTATGTAAGGCCGGTTATCAAAAGAGACTCATCTATCATCATCGATTCTATGCAGATAAGCGGATTGCGTTTTACCGACGAAAGCTTTCTGAAAAACATGATGCGCCTGGACCTGCATGAAGCTTACACGGAAAAGGACATTTCGAAAAGAATACGCATGGCGTTTGGCACACGTTACTACAACAAGATAACTTATCAACTGATGCCGCTGGATTCGGGGCATTGTAAAATAATATTGAACATAGCTGAGAACCCACAGAGCTTTGCGAAATTCAGTTTAAACTACAACCGCACCACAGGCGTGAGTGCGGTGGCAAATCTTACGACAAGGGACTGGCTGTTCAAAAAAACAAGAGACATTGTTACGGCCAATCTTGGTGATAACATAAAAGTTCGTGCGGAACATATGCAGCTTTTCGGCAAAAAAGGTAGCTGGAAAGTGCTGCTGCTTGATGGCAGCTACGAGAACCAGGAACTCACTATATACGACAATTTCAGAGCGGCGGGTCTTTACCAGCAGCGTTACTCGCATTTGGGTGCCAAAATGCAAACCTCGCGTAAACGCAGCCTTACTTTTGGCGTAGGTGCCGCCTACGAATGGATACATTACCACCCGAAAATACCGGTAACCGAATCATTAACGGGCAATGACAACCAATGGAACGTAATGGCATTTTTTAAATTCAACACGCTTGATAAGCCAACGCTTCCTTTGAAAGGTATCCGAACAGAATTGTCGATGAACTATGTTTTTAAGCAGTCTCCCAACGCATTTTTATTGGCAGAGGACAGTGTAAAAATTCCACTCGAAGACGTACTCAATTTCAGCAATCATGTCGGCCTGCACTTTTTCCTGGAAGGTTATAAAACTGTTCGCGGAAGAAATACTTTTTCCACTCTATTGCAAGCAGGCGCTTTGTTTAACAACAACCAGATATTGTTTAATGACTTTTTTATAGGAGGTATAAATAGTGTTATTCATAACCAGGTTCTTTTTGCAGGCCTGCCCGAGGCTTCCATTATAACACCGTCTTATCTTACGTATCAATGGGGCTGGCGCAGATCGTGGTTTCCGAGCATTTACTCAATAGCCCGCGCCAATATTGGGTGGTACGACTTTCTTAAACAAGACAATACATTTCAAAACCCAAAATGGCTCACTGGCTATAGCGCAACATTCGGCTACACTTCGCCATTAGGGCCGATTGAATTTAGTGTAATGTACAGTGATCAATCGAAGAAAGTGTCAACGTATGTCAATGTCGGATTTGCGTTTTAGAGAGAGCAGAACGCAGATCTTCATGATTGTCATGATTTGATATGATTAAATACAAAAAGGCTCCGATAAAGCAAGTTTATCGGAGCCTTTTGATTTATTCGATTTGTGAGGGCGAATGCAATTCGCCCCACCATTTTCCATTTTCAATTTTCAACTTTCAATTCTTACAAATTGTCTTCTGACTCTTCCACATGTTGTGCTTTCAGGAAGTCTGTTACG
This sequence comes from Pinibacter aurantiacus, assembly GCF_019130065.1. Lineage (GTDB taxonomy): Bacteria > Bacteroidota > Bacteroidia > Chitinophagales > Chitinophagaceae > Pinibacter > Pinibacter aurantiacus. The sequence goes on from NZ_JAHSPG010000001.1 coordinate 869,605, forward strand.
AGATAGCTGATGAGTTTTCCAACTGTGTCGTCCCTTCTGCCATCGCTTAATTGTGCGGCGCCTTCGCAAATGTGCAGATAAGCGACATTCGCTTCGGAGGCGATCATGTTGATGTAATGGCGTGCATGGATCGGCGACATACCGCAAGGCGAAGTTGCACTGCTCAATACATTTTCAATGGCATCCAGATCGAGCTCTATGCCACATGCAGTGTCGTTGGTAAAATCTATTCCATCTGCAATTGCTTCAATGAAGTTTCTTTTACCGTGCAGGAAAATATCCTCGTAGGTAATACAATCGAAGAAAGGATTATTTACGATATCCATCCATACGTTCTGTGGTAAATAATTTTCATGAATGCCGAGCATAAAATATTTCTGCAGGTAACCATCCTCTTCTGCATAACGGAAACCGTTGCCACTGTGGCGACCTTCAGCGGGGCGATAATCACTATGAGCATCCAGGTTGATCGCATTGATCTGTGCCAACTGAATCACACCGGCTTTGTGCAGGCCTTTTGCAGCGCCCTTAATTAAAGGATAAGCATTGTTGTGGCCACCGCCAATTATGATTGGGATTTTTTTATAAGAAGTGATTGTTTTAATCAGATTTTCAACTTCATCATCGATCGCATTTACAGCATGGCGATACGCTTCAATTTTTTCTTCTGCATTGGTAGCATTGCCTTCAATCACTTCCGACAGTGGAGAAAAATCAAAATGGCCCAATACTACGATATCATTCGCCTGTAAAAAATCATTGCTTTGTACATTGAGAAAGCTTTGGATGAAGGGCTGCCAGGCCGTGTCAGCGCCACCTTTTCCATGGTTGGCTCTTACACCAATATCTTCTGAAATGCCTACTACAACAAAACGTGCAGGAGATGATTCCAGGTCTGCAACACTTTTTACAACAGCAACTTCTTCTCCTATTTTGGTCTCAAATTTTCGAATGTGTGTAAACGAAAGAATGTCCTTTTTACTATATATTTTAAGATGCTGCATAAAAATAGTTTATCTACTAAAGCTATCGTTTTGTTTCAAATAATCTTGTTTCTTTTTGAAATAAATTTTAAGACCCGGCTTCACCACTAAGAGACTAAGGACACAAAGCCACACAAAGGAGTCTCCGAATATCGAGAAGCCTTAGTGAAACTTGTGTCCTTAGTGTCTTAGTGGTGAATCAAGATGACGAACCTCATACAATCTCACCATTAATCATGACTTTATCAATAAGATTGCTGCCAAACGCATATGGCAAATAAGCTAAAGAAGATATCGGTTTTGTAAAAATCAAATTGGCTTTTTTCCCCTTCGTAATGCTGCCCACCTCCTCTTGAAGTTCCATTGCATAAGCGCCGTTTAAAGTTGCAGCGTTGATGGCTTCTTCCGGCAGCATTTTCATTTGAATACAGCTAAGTGAAACAACAAAGTTCATGTTTCCGCTGGGTGAAGAACCGGGATTAAAATCGGAAGCCAAGGCCACTGCGCAATTAGCATTGATCAATTGCCGCGCAGGCTGCATAGGCATGCGCAGAAAAAATGCAGCTGTCGGCAAAAGTGTACCAATCACTGAAGAAGCACCGATCGCAGCAATGTCTTTCTCTGCCATCGTTTCCAAATGATCCATGGAAACCGCACCGAGTTCAATGCCTTTTTCAATGCCGCCGATGCTATTTAACTGGTTAACGTGCAACTTCGGTTTTAAACCGTACTGCATTCCAGCCTTGCAAATCGTTTCCATTTCTTCGGGAGAAAAGAAACCTGTTTCGCAGAAGACATCAATGTAATCCGCTAATTTTTCTTTAGCGATTCCCGGCAACATTTCGTTTATGATAGAATCAATATAGCCCTGGTGATTTTCCTTGTATTGAACAGGATAAGTATGTGCACCGAGGAACGTTGCTTTGATAGCAAGATTTGACTTCTCTTTCAGTTTTTTTATGACGCGCAACATTTTCAACTCTGCATCAACAGACAATCCGTAGCCGCTTTTAATTTCAATTGCGCCTGTACCAAGTTTGCTTAATTCTTCTAATCGCCTCCATGCCTGGTTAAAAAGCTCATCTTCTGATGTGTTACTAAGTTTGCTTGCTGAGTTTAAAATGCCGCCGCCTTTTGCGGCGATCTCCGCGTAGCTTAACCCATTTATTTTGTCAACAAATTCTGTTTCGCGGCTACCGGCAAAAACGATATGAGTGTGACTATCGCACCAGGCTGGCAAAACAAATGCGCCGTTGGCGTCGATGGTGTTCGCGCCGTTTGTTTTAAGATCACTCATTTTACCATAATCGGCAATAATGCCATCTTCAATGATGAGGTAGGCGTTTTCGATTATTGGCAGTTCGCTCAGGGACTTTCCTCGCAATAGCACATTCTTTTCCCGTACCCCTAACAGCTGGGCAATATTCTTTATGATCGTTGTCGACATTCGATAATTTGATTTTTACAGATTACCACTAAGGCGCACACAGTTTCACTAAGAGAACCCTTAGTGCGGCTTAGTGTCCTTAGTGCCTTAGTGGTTAATATTTTACTCTACGCACTTCTCTTTCCTTCTTGTATCAATAATGTATTGAATTTTCCACTTACCATCCAGCCTTACTAACTGAAATGAATTTACCCCACAATGACTGAATTTATCTCCCAAAAAAAATTGATACGGAGTCCATACAGATGCGAGATCAGCGTCTATTTTGATCGTTTCAAATTGTATTCTTTCATCAAACACTAAAGGATGCGGCTTTGCCACGAAGTCGATGAATTTGCTCATTTCTTCTGTCCGTACCACTACTTTTTGCTCCTTGTTTGTCACTATGGTTTGCAAGACTGCATTCGGAGAAATGCTACCTATCAACAAGGCCGTATCAGAAGTTTTCATGCCTTTAAAAAAATTGTTGATCGTTTCTTTAATGGCAGATTCTTCTGATTGTGCGTGGAGCAGGGAACACAAGTATAACAACGCAATGGTGAAGATGTATTTCATGATAATAATTGAATAGTTGAATAACCGAATAATTGAATCGTAAATTAGTTAAAAGGAATTCTTAATTCCTAATTCTTAATTCCTAATTCTTAATTCCTAATTCTTAATTCCTAATTCTTAATTCCTAATTCTTAATTCCTAAATAAATGCGGCATCTTTTGGGTGTAACAGGAGACGCCTTTTCAGGCGTCTCTACGGGGTGCAACATTTATTTCAATCTCTCCGAAATGTCTAATCCAAATTGTCGCGACGTATCTTTTGCAATATCATAACCGGCATCTGCGTGACGGATAACGCCCATTCCCGGATCGTTTCTCAATACACGGGCCAAACGCGCCGCAGCATCATCTGAACCATCGGCAACGATAACCATTCCCGCATGAATGCTGTAACCCATACCTACGCCGCCACCGTGGTGAAGACTTACCCAGCTTGCACCGCCAGCAGTATTTATTAACGCGTTCAACAACGGCCAATCTGCCACGGCGTCACTGCCGTCAAGCATCGCTTCTGTTTCGCGATTAGGGCTTGCTACAGAACCTGTATCGAGATGGTCGCGGCCAATTACAATCGGCGCTTTTACTTTGCCGGATTTTACTAATTCATTAAATGCAAGACCTGCTTTTTCACGCTCACCCTGGCCCAACCAGCAGATCCGCGCAGGTAAACCCTGGAATGCAATTTTTTCTTTGGCCAGTTTCAGCCAGCGTTGCAAACTTTTATTTTCGGGGAACATGTTTGCAATCAATTCATCAGTGACTGCTATATCAGCAGGATCGCCGCTTAGCGCCGCCCAGCGGAACGGACCTTTACCTTCGCAGAACAATGGTCGTATGTATGCAGGAACAAATCCCGGAAACTCGAATGCATTTTTCAAACCTCTCTCCTGCGCACGTGCGCGAATGTTGTTGCCATAGTCAAAGGTAATGGCATCCATTTTCTGCAATTCAATCATTAGTTCAACGTGCAGTTTCATGCTGTCGTAGCTTAGATCAATATATTGCTGAGGATTTTCTTTACGTAAAACATTCGCCTGCTCATTCGTTAAAGTATGAGGAATATAACCGATCAAAGGATCATGTGCAGAAGTCTGGTCAGTCAATGTATCAGGAACAATTTTTCTCTCTACCAATCGCTGAAGCAAATGAACAGCATTGCACAATACTCCAATGCTAAGCACTTCTTTATTGGCCTTCGCTTCCAGCGCACGATCGATTGCCTCGTCAATATCAGTGATTTTGATGTCGAGGTATTTTGTTTCGAGCCTTTTATCAATGCGCCATTCTTCTACTTCCGCAATCAGTGCCACACCTTCATTCATGGTAATCGCTAAAGGTTGAGCGCCCCCCATTCCACCTAGTCCGGCAGTTACGTTCAAAGTACCTCTCAGTGTGCCGCCAAAATGTTTGTCGGCAGCTGCGGCATATGTTTCATAAGTTCCTTGCACAATTCCTTGTGAGCCAATGTAGATCCAGCTTCCGGCGGTCATTTGCCCGTACATCATCAATCCTTTTTTCTCCAGTTCATCAAAGTGCTCCCATGTAGCCCATTTAGGCACAAGCTGTGAGTTGGAAATCAGCACACGAGGCGCATCTTTGTGTGTACGCAAAATGCCGACAGGTTTACCGCTTTGTATCAGCAAGGTTTCATCTTCATTCAAATCTTTCAATGCTTTGATGATCAGATCAAGGCTTTCAAAATTTCTCGCAGCTTTACCACGTCCGCCATATACAATCAAATCATCCGGACGCTCAGCCACATCGGGATTTAAGTTGTTTAACAACATACGCAATGCGGCTTCCTGTACCCATCCTTTACATTGCAATGCAGACCCCGTAGGTGTCTTATATTTCTCAACGTCGTAACGTTTGTAAGTAGTTGTGCTCATGTTTATTTAGTTGAAAATTGAAAGTTGAAAATTGAAAATTGTTAGCTACTGAGATGTACGGTGTACGGAGTTCGATGTACGAATTTCATTACGGTGTTATCCTCTAAAGAATGTCGTACATCGTACTTCGCACACATTTGCCTTACACTAGAAATTAAAGTTTTCAAATCCTTTGGCCAACTCCACTCCTTTCGTCTTTGCAAAATCATTTACATTTTGCACAAAAGAATAGTTGTGAATAATATTTCGGATGGCGTTAATGTCGTTGGCAAAAATCCTGTCTTCTTCGGCAAAGCCAGCAAACTTGCGAACGTATTCGTGTGCGAATTCAAGCAATTCGCTGCTTCGCAACGGTCTTCTAAATTCGATCGCCTGGCAGGCACTCATTAACTCGATCGCTAAAATCCATTCGAGATTATCTATTACCTGGTTCAATTTTCGTCCACTTATGCTTCCCATACTCACATGATCTTCCTGCCCCAATGAAGTTGGAATACTGTCGGCACTTGCAGGGAAACATAGTGTTTTGTTTTCTGTAACCAAAGCTGCTGTTGTGTATTGCGGAATCATGAATCCGCTGTTGAGGCCAACATCTTTCATCAGCAACATCGGCAATCCCCATTTTCCTTCCAGCAAAAGATAGCAACGACGATCAGAAATGTTACCCACTTCAGCCGCTGCGAAGCAAGCATAGTCAAGCGGAAGCGCCATTGGTTGTCCGTGGAAATTTCCTCCGCTGATCGTATCGTCTGCCGAGAAAATAATTGGGTTATCTGTTACAGAGTTCAATTCAATTTCAGTCAACTCGCTTAAATGCAACCATGCATTGCGGCTGGCACCATGCACTTGCGGCATGCAACGGAGACTGTACGGGTCCTGCACTCTTCCACAATCCATATGGCTTTGCATAATATCTGAATGCTGTAGCAGCAATCTCAATCTTTGAGCCACTAATAAATTTCCCGCATAGGGACGCAGTTGATGTAACCTTTCATCGAATGGCGCCTTTGTACCCGTCAATGCTTCAAGGCTCATCGCACCAATGATATCTGCTGCTTCCAAACAATTGTACATCCGTTCAACTGCTTTTACTGCGAATGCTAAAATGAACTGCGTTCCGTTGATAAGTGCCAACCCTTCTTTAGGACCAAGCTGTATTGAATGCAAGTTATTTTGTTGCAACACGCCGGACGTATTCTGGCGTTTGCCTTTATAAAACACCTCTCCCAATCCTATCAGTGGCAAAAACAAATGACTCAATGGTGCCAGATCACCACTTGCGCCAACACTTCCTTTCTCCGGTACAACAGGTATAACATCATTATCAATATGCCAGATAATTCTTTCCAGAGTAACTAATTGCACGCCTGAAAAGCCTTGCGCCAATGCATGCACTTTGGTAATGAGCATCAATTTTGCAATTTCCTCAGGTATCGCATTACCAACACCCACACTGTGGCTTTGCAAAATTTTGTGTTGCAACAATCGTGTATCTTCCGGAGAAACGGGTTTGTTTGCAAGGATGCCAAAACCAGTATTAACGCCATACACCGTTCTGTTATCATCTACTATTTGCTGTACATCCTGCTGGCTTTTCCTGATTTTTTCCAACGCTGCATTACCCAGCACACCTTTCGTTTTCCCAGATGCAATCTGCAATGCAATACTTGCTGTTAAGCGATCTACTCCGTATTGAAATGTCATATGAGTTTTGAGTTGTGAGTTTTGAGTTATATGTCGAATGCCTCAAACAAAGCATTTTCAACTTTCAATTTTCCCCGCCTGAATGACGTAGTCGGGCAGGAATTTTCAATTTGCCTTCGATTCTATTAAAAAGGCTTGCAGTCTGTAGTCCTCGCTCAACTCCTGCCACTGCCTGTAAAACTTTCTTACTGTCTTTGTTTTCGTTGATTAGTTCCTCCATGGAATCCTGTAGCGCCTGCCAGATGGGCTTTACCTGTTGTAGTAATTGATTTCCCTTGCTTGTAAAAGTTAACACTTTTTTGCGGCCGTCATCTTTGGCTGTGCTAATCTTTATTAGGCCTTTCGATTGCAAATTCGTAACCAATTGACTAACGGCAGAATGTGAAATATTCAGCTCGTCAGAAATGTCTTTGATAGATACCGCTTGCTTCTCCGACAAAATATAAAACACAGGAAACCATGAAGCATCGAACTTAATCTTGTGATGTTTGTAAACACTATTAACATCTGCAAGAAAGCTCTCACTCAGTCGGCGCAAGCGACTGCCAAAAACCAAAAACCCAAGAGATTCGTAAAAATTCATAAATTATATAAGTACTTATACAAATATAGACGACTTTGCATTTCATGCAAAATTATTTCACGCGGTAGGGTTTCACGCAAAGGCGCTAAGGAGCAAAGGAGCATAAGGTGTAGCACAGCGAACGCAACGGAGCGGCGAATCGTTTATTGACGATCTGCCATTTTTCTGAACTACCCCTCAAACGCGTCTTGATATTCGCCAGAGGTTTTAAATTTCGGGGAGTCTTTGCGTCGCTTTCTCGCCGCGTTCGCTGCGTGAAATAGAATTGCGAAATTGTAGAAAAACATTTTCCTTTGCGCCTTTGCGTGAAATCCTCTGCGTCGTTGCTCCGTTGCGTTCGCCGCGTGAAATAGATAGCTTCTCTTTGCGTGAACTACATTTTTTTATTAAGTTAGGCTTCTAATTATCCCATATGCGTCGAATACTTCGGATTACACTTCTTGTCGCCCTGGCGATTGCACTTACTTTTGTCTTTAGGTTTTGCTGGCGTTCTTTTCCAATCATCAGTGGTTATGGTGCAAAAAATATTTGTTCCAATGTCTTCATTGCCGGGAGGTCACCGGTGGATGTGATAAAAAATGAACTGGAAGGTTTTCCGCTATCGCTTGGAACCTACAAAGTAAATCTGCAGGATTCCACTGTAACAGGCACCGTATTTGGCTTTGCAAAAAGAGTAGCAATTTACCGCTCAGGAATGGGAGCCACATTATTGAATGGTATCAGCAAAGAAGATTTTTTTAAAGAAGCAAGGAAAACAGTTGCCCCTCCTCCCGTTTCAGATTCACTTGCATGGCCATATGGCACCAAAATAAAAGACAGTGTAGTTGCTGGCGTAGATAAAAAAATGATCGATGTCGCTTTGGATTCTGCCTTTTCCGAACCGGGAGAAAAAAAGAACCGCCGGACCAGGGCAGTTCTGATTGTTTACAATGGACAAATTATAGCAGAAAGATATGCTGATGGCTTTAATGCCAGTTCCAAACTCATCGGTTGGTCGATGACGAAAAGCGTCACCAATGCTTTGCTTGGCATTTTGGTGAAAGATGGTAAACTCGAGGTTGACGCACCCGCGCCAATTGCAGAGTGGAAGAATGATGATCGCAAAAACATTACGCTAAAAAATCTAATGCAAATGTCGAGCGGATTGAAGTGGGAAGAAAACTATACCAAGTCATGCGACGCCACCAACATGTTGTACAAAGAAAAAGACATGGGAGGCTTTGCATTGCTTGCACCGAAGGAAAAAAAACCCAACTCTTTTTTCTACTACTCAAGCGGCACCACCAATATTTTATCGCACATCGTTCGTGAAAATGTTCCCGCCAGCGAGTACCACGATTTTCCTTACAAGAGATTGTTTTACAAAATAGGCATGAACAGTGCAATTGTTGAACCAGATGCAGGTGGCACTTTTGTTGGCTCTTCCTATTCATTTGCAACTGCAAGAGATTGGGCAAAGTTTGGCTTGTTGTATTTGAATGATGGTGTTTGGAACGGTGAACGCATTTTGCCGGAAGGCTGGGTAAAATACAGCACCACACCTGCCACCACTCACCCGATGGGTATGTATGGCGCCCAATGGTGGCTGAATGCAGGAGCGCCCGGCAATCCTGCAAAAAGAGAATATCCCAACGTGCCTGCTGATTGCTATTGGGCCGACGGCTACGAAGGTCAATACATTTGGGTGATCCCTTCCAAAAAACTAGTAATTGTAAGACTTGCTCTAGAGCATGGCAACAAATTGAATGCAGATAAATTTCTCCATGATGTAGTAACCGCCGTTCCTTAATTTGAAAATTTGAAGATTTGAAAATTTGAAAATGAGCTGTGCAGCACGATGATTTTTTTTGGTCGATTACTTTAATTGTCAAATTGACAAATTTACTAACAGTCGCTATGTTGGTTAAATTGAAGCAGATCAACACACAAAGAATTTTCAAATTTTCAAATCTTCAAATTTTCAAATTACCGTATTTTTGTGCATGCTCAAATCTTTTAGTGTATCACCTAAGGCTTCCCGAATCGCTATCTCCGCATTTTTCTTTGTATCGGGTTTTAGTTTTGCAAGCTGGGCATCACGCATTCCTACATTAACGCAGAGGCTACATTTGAACGAGGCCCAACTTGGCAGCATATTATTTGCCATGCCGCTTGGTTTAATGCTTACACTTCCGGTAACGGGCTTTTTATTGACCAAATTCAGCAGCAGGAATATAATGGCGGCAGGTGCCGTTATTTTCACACTTGCTTTAACAGCCATTGGGTTTGCTCAAACACCCTGGCAATTAGCCGTTATCCTTTTTTGTTTCGGTTCATCACGCAACTTCATGCACATTGCCATGAACGCACAATCTGTGCAGGTTCAACATTTGTATAATAAATCGATCATTGCATCTTTTCACGGGATCTGGAGCCTGGCAGGATTTGCAGGTGCTGCAACAGGTGCATTCATGTTGTATTTCAATATTTCACCCGGCATTCATTTTACCATTGCAGCGGCGCTTTTGCTGATTGTAATTAGTGTTGCTTCGCGTTACAGCTTGCCTGACGCAGAAACATCAAAAGAAAAACGTCCCGCTTTTATTTTACCCGATAAATCCCTTGTAAAGCTTGGCCTTATAGGCTTTTGCAGTCTCGCTTGCGAGGGAACAATGATTGACTGGACAGGTATTTATTTTAAAGAAGCAGTTGCAGCCCCGGCAAAATTGATAACGATTGGTTACATCGCATACATGTGCGCCATGACGATCGGAAGGTTTGTTGGTGACAAGCTTATCAATATATTGAGCGTAAAAAATGTTTTGCAAATCAGCGGCGCTTTGATCATGTGCGGCTTGTTGCTTTCTGCAGGTTTTCCATATATTATACCTTCTACTATAGGCTGTATCCTTACCGGCTTTGGCGTATCGTGCATTATGCCAATGATCTTCGCACTTACTGGGAAAAACACCACGATGAGCCCCGGTACAGCTATCGCTGCAGTTTCTACTGTAAGTTATCTGGGCTTTTTAATGGGACCACCGTTGATCGGTTATATTGCCCATGCGGCGGGCATTCGCTGGTCGTTCGCTACGTTTGGAATGCTCGGTCTTTTGGTGCTTATCCTTACTACAAAACTCAAAATACAATAAGGCGGGAATGGTGAATCGTGAAACGTGAATGGGTTTCCAAAGGATCTAGGGCCATTGCCATTTTGAAAGTTCAAATATGTGCTGTGAGCCTTATTCACGATTGACGATTGACCATTCACTATTATTTGAGAATGTAATTCTGTTTTCGTATTTTCATATAGACCAAAATACCTGTGTATGAAAACATTATCCGAAACCTGGTTCGCTGAGGGCTATATAGATTTTGAGCTCAAAAAATATACACTTCTGGCCTACTTACAGGAGGTGAGTAAATATTTTGCTGAAAACAAACTTTACCCGCAATTAGGCGATCTCGTTTTCCACTACAATAATATCGTTGCGTTCAGAGAAAATAAAAAATACCTGCAGGAACATTTTCCTAAAACACTTACGGGCATTCAAATGGAGAAACTTCAATTGTTGTACAAACAAATGATTGAAGATGATGAACTGATGCAAGAGCTCGAGAGCATCATCAATTATTCTGCAGGCAAAATGAAGAATACGATCACAAACGGCACGGAGATCTATGAATTTGTGGAAACGAAACTGAATATATTTCCCATCGGCCTTGTACCACTCGAACACAATGAAGGATATTTTTTCCTGAATGAGGGCAAATACAATATTACCCGGGCTTACCAGTACCACTTAAGTTTTTTTGAAAAACACGATGAAAAGTATCGCACCATTGTAACAGAATATGTTGATTGCTGGGAAAGGAATCTGGTAAACACTTACGAAAACATCAAAGCAGAACTCATCAGGAAAAATAAGGCACTGCCCAATCCTGCAGTATATACCATAGAAACAGAGCTTTCTTATCCGCTGGAGGAAACGTTGTTGCCGATTGCGAAGAGGAGTTTGGTGAGGTTGATTAGTAAAGCAGCGTGAGGGGCGAATTAATAATTAATAATTAACAATTAATAGGTGTTGCGGCATAACTAGAAAGCAACTTTTTTCATGTTCAATAAAAAGCAAGGCGGCATTCATTACTGAGTGCCGCCTTATTAATTATTAATTATTAATTACTTCTTCGGTCTCCCTCCTCCCATAAACTTCGTTGAATAATAGCCTTCGCCCAAATCACTGATGACTACTCCTGCATTTACGGATGCGTGAACGAATTTGTTGTTGGTGAGATAAACGCCGACATGCGAAACGCCGCGGCCACGTATATTGAAGAAAACGAGGTCACCTTCTTTCAGTTCACTTTTTGAAACCTTCTGGCAGTTTTGATACTGATCCCTTGAAGTGCGGGGAACAGTGATAGCGAAAACATTTGACATCAATGTGCTGGAGAACCCAGAGCAATCAATGCCTTTTCTATCGTTGCCGCCGTATTTGTAAGGCGTGCCATACCAATCTTCGATAAAGTCAAACATTTTAGCCTGGTTGCCGATATATTCAACTGGAATATCAAGCATGATCGCATACTTGAACAACACCTGGTCCACTTTCTCAATATTTACGGAACCCAGATTGCTTAATGCAAGACCATCAGTGGAATATTTAGCGGAATTGTCAGCTTTTACACTGCCTGTTTTCGTATTTGAACCAGGCACCACACTTATAGAGTTGATGAACTCAGGAGATGATGAGTTATTGCCGGTAGTCGTTTTACCGGTTGCCGTAGCATGCTTCGATGTGCTACAGGAAACAATTCCAAAAGATGCAATAATGATTACAAACCAATTCTTCAATGGATATATTTTAAAAATATTCAATAGGTTAGTCTGGGCAAAAATAAGGGTAAAAGCTGTAAAAACCGCCGTTTCAGGCCATTTTAGGCTTATCTATAAAGGTTTTAGCATTAATTCGACAATTTACTCAAACCTGAAAACCCTGAAAGAATGCGGCTTTACAGCGATTGTAAAAACATTGCTTCCATTGTTTTTCGGCAAGAACCAAAATGTTTGAGGCTTGCGTTCCGTGCCACTTATCGTTTCATTACTGACGATGTCTGTAAGTTTTTTGAACGGCGCTGCCGTTACAATATTGATGCTTGTTGTTGTTGGCAAAAATGATTCCACAATGCAAGTGTTGTTATCATACAAAAACAAACTGATGTTCCCAGCCCCTTCTATCGATACTTTCAACTGACTGCCCAAAGCCTTTCTGATCACGTTCAACGCTTCTGCAGGCAGGTTGTATAAGTCTGCAAAATTATCCGGAATGGTAAGGATATACAGTTTACCCTTTGAGTAATCAGCTTCGTGCAATAAGGGCCAGCCATTGGGGCCGTTCACAGCAGAAACCATTTCCCATGAGTCATTGGTGAGGTAAGTGATCTGCGGAATGATGATCGGTTTGTCGATGTGCATTAACGGCGAACGCGCAACAGTAAAATCCTGCACTAATGCCTTTCTGTCGCTGCAGTAAATTTCGGCAATGTCTTCAATGCCCTTACCCTGCAGGGCTTTCAGTAATCCAGATGTGATGATAACGGACTTACCTTCTGTCAATTGCTTTTTTATTTTACTTACAATCGCCGCATCAAACTTTGCTTCTTCGGTTAACAAGATAACGCTGTCCTTCGCAGGAAACTCGGGCGACATATCCATCGGCAAACCTATCATGCCCAAATAATTTTGCAGAAAATCTTCACCTGTTGAATGATAAGGACGATAACTTTTTATACCAACAGGATTACCCAGCTTTCCTAAAAACTGATCAACTTTTTCAAATGTATAGCCTGCTGCTCTCGCAAGTGTTGTCGGCTTTTCAACCGCACCGCCATTGTGATTAACGGGCTTCATCATTTCATCATAGTCAAAACTTGTTTGTTGCCCCTGCCATGGCGCACGAAATTTTATGTCAAGCGGCATGATGATCTGCCTGAAATCAAACAATGTTTCTTCGGGAGCTTTTGCAAAAAGTGTGAGCCAGAGTTGCTCTGCATAGCGATCGTAAGTTCCCATCAAACCCGGATCTACCCATCCACCACCGTTTCTGCCCGGTGCAATGTTGTCGTAATAACGGATGATGCTGTAGCCAAGATAGGGTTGCAAGTGTTGTGCAGTTAATGTGGCATCACGTGTTTCCGTGCCTGTGTAAATACCATCAAATATGGAAGGTTGTTTTTCCAAATTAAAACCAAGCCCCTGAAAGTGCTCATACCAGTTAGGATATTTGATGATCACTTTTACTTTTGGATTCACCGCTTTGGCAGGACCAACAACGAGACTTTTCGCGGCTTCTGCCATCAGATCAAGGCGGTATTGCGTCCAGCTTTTCGTGCCTTTCTCTTTGATGGCGCCATCATCTTTGCAATTGGTAAAAAAGAAATCATCGAGAATAAAAGTGTCGAAGTTTTTTGCGGTGTATTCCGCGATCTCTTTTACTTTCTTACGGTCGTTGGGGTCGCTGTAGCAAAAAGTTTGAAAGCGGTTGGGTTCACTGATGGTGTAGGTTATACCACCTGCTATTTCAACACCGCGATCTTTAAAAAACTGCTTTGCAATATCGAGTGTTTTCTGATCGACGATCAACAGGTCGCGATGTGTTTCGAGATAGATCTTATCAACTTTCATTTGTCGCGTAATCTCGTTCCACAAGGGTTTGAGATAGTTTGTAGTGTCCTGCATTTTTTGCACTTCATATGCTCTGCAATAAATGGAGACTTTGAAATTTTTGTATTGTTGGGCAAAACACAAACGGGACATGCTTCCGAAAATGAGAAGCAACAGAATTACTTTCAGCTTTGGCATAGCAACTGTTTAAATAGTGTGAGAATGGGTGTTGGCTAAATATAATAAACAATCGCTGAAAGTATTGTGCAACAAGCAATGCAACTTTGAGGGAGCACACAGATGACGCTGATTGGACTGATTTGCACGTTTTTTTATTGGCACACGGATGACACGGATTAGACGGATTTACACGGATTTTTTCTCTGTTTATTTGACAGCGCCGCAAAATCGACTTTTCAAAGAAATCTACCCTGCATTTTTCTAAAAAACACAGCTGCAAAAACAACCAATGATCAATCCAAAAAATCCGTGTAAATCCGTCTAATCCGTGTCATCCCCGTCCGACCGGTCATCCGGGCGGATGTGTGCCATCTTCCTAATTCTTAATTCCCACATCTCCATCCTCATCTAAATCCTGGTGAAAGATCTTTTCCAGCAACTCAAACAACTCCGGATGTTTTTCTTTAAACAAATGTGGTTGCTGGAAGAAATATTCGGAAGCAACGGCGAAAAATTCCGCTTTATTAGTGGCGCCGTAAATGTTTATGTCGGAGCGATTGTTTTTCATCTTGCCTATTTCCTGCGACATAAATTTTAACCATGGAATAGAGTATTGTTTAGTGAGTAAAATCTCGGGGATGCCGTCTACCGCGCCATCTTCCTTGTCGAGTAAATGGACAAATTCATGAATGCCGGTATTCTCTTTGTCCCTTTCTCTTCTGAAACCTTCTCGCAGTGAGGGAAGGGAAAACACAACCACTTGTTGCATAGCGCCATCGCCTACCATTCCAAGGGTGCGCAAATCACCATTTTCCGTAGAAAAATTTTCGTTGTTGAATGAACCGGGGTATAACAATACATCTTTCACTGTATGGTATTTCCATTCATCAAAACCAAAAATCGGAATAACCGCACTGGCAGCAACAAGCATTTTATCCAGTTCTGTAATTTCGGTGTTTACGCCATGTATGCGCACATAAGAAAGGAAGTCTTTTACTTTATCAACAAACCTCGCCTGGTCTTCTGCTGACAAATTCCTATAAAATGCCACATGCTTTTCCATCATGTCATCATAATTATCGGGCAGTGCGACAGGTTTGCGTTTCTTTTCCCGCAAAAGATAAATAACAAGTAGTAAAACAAAGACGATGATGTAGATGGCCTGCATTGGTTCCATGAAGACAATTTGAAAATTTGAAAATGTGCTTATTTGAAAATGGATGTCCTAAATGCGAACATACATTTCTTTTTTTAACACGATCGATTTAGGAGAATTTTGGCTTAGTCGTTATGCAAGATTTTATTTTACCACTAAGATTCTGTGTTAACCACCAAGTCTAAGTTTGATTAAGTTTTTATAATTTTG
>NZ_JAHSPG010000010.1 GCF_019130065.1 Pinibacter aurantiacus
TGCTTTTAATCGAATACAGCCCAGGCTGAGCCATGTATAGACAAAAAAGAGAGCACCACTCTTGTGATGCTCTCTTTTATTATAAAGCGATTTATTAGTAGTCGTTTCTTCTTCCGCCACCATAACCACCGCCGCTACGGTTTCCACCACCGCCGTAGCCACCGCCACCGCGATTTCCACCGCCGCCGTAGCCACCACGGCTTCCGCCGCCGCCACCGCCAAAGCTTTTCTTTTTGAATCCGCCACCGCCGCCGGATCCGCCTTGTTTAGGCTGAGATTCGTTTACAACGATGTTACGGCCTGAAATTTCAGTGCCATTTAAAGCTTCGATTGCAGCTTGGCCTTCTGTGTCGTTTGACATTTCAACGAAACCGAAACCTTTACTACGGTTGTTGTTGAATTTGTCTGTAACGATTTTCGCGGATGCCACTTCGCCATAAGGTGTAAAAAGATCAAGAAGATCTTGCTCAGTCATGCTCCAACTGAGGTTTCCAACGTAAATGTTCATTGTTTTTAATTTAAGTAATACAAAAAATACCCATAATGAACACAGTAACAATAAGCCAAGAAACATTTACTTGAAACGCTCAACGGAAGATTGCGAAACTGTAAAGATCATTAAAGAGGCTCTACGAAGGTATAATATTTATTTTGGAATTCTAAACAATTTTATATTATACAATTTGGTGATTTTTAGATTGTTTATTAAATGAGAAAACCCAGCCTTTTGAGCTGGGTTTTATAGGAAAATAAAATGGAATATTTTATTCTGCAACAACTTCAAATTCAACCTCGGTCGTGTTTCCATTACCGAAATCGATAGTTGCTTTGTAAGTACCTAATTCTTTAACCTCATCCACAATGTTAATGCGTTTGCGGTCGATTTCGTAGCCTTTTTGATCGCGGATAGCACGTGCAATCTGCAATGCTGTTACACTACCAAAAATTTTACCACTAGTACCAGTTTTTGCACCTACTTTTAAAGCACCTTCTTTAAGTTTTGCTACTACGCTGTTGATTTCAGCTAGCATTTTTTCCTCTTTTTTGCGCTTTTGTTTAAGCTTTTCTTCTAATTGTTTCAAGTTAGAAGGATTGGCTTCAACAGCTTTCTTTTGAGGAATAAGGAAGTTACGAGCGTAACCGTTTTTTACAGTTACCAATTCGGTAGCACCTCCCAGGTTATCTACATCTTGTATTAAGATTACTTGCATGGCTTCCTCCTTACTTTAAAAGATCAGTTACATACGGCAATATTGCCATTTGACGAGCTTTCTTTATCGCATCAGCAACTTTACGTTGATACTTTAAAGAGTTACCTGTAATACGACGTGGTAACATTTTACCTTGCTCGTTCAGGAATTTTTTCAAAAACTCAGCATCTTTATAATCAATATATTTGATGCCCAGTTTTTTAAAACGGCAGTATTTCTTTTGACGCTTTTCGGTCTTAATGGCCGTTAAATATTTGATTTCATTTGCCTTTGCCATAATTCTTAAGCCTCCACTGCTTTTTCGTTTCCTGTTTGTACACCACTTCTCTTTTTAGCATTGTACTCGACGGCGTATTTATCGAGTGCAGTGAACATGTGACGAAGTACGTTCTCGTCACGCAGAAGCTGAATTTTAAGCTTCTCATTGAAGTCGGATGGCGCACTGTACTCCAGAACCCAGTATAAACCGGTTGTCTTTTTCTGGATTGGGTATGCCAGTGATTTCAGTCCCCAGGGATTGTTGTGCTGTACCTGGCCATTGTTATCGCTAACAAGGTCCATGAATTTTTTCTGAGACGCTTTAAACTCATCTTCAGAAAGCACAGGGGTAAAAATCACCATCAATTCGTAATTGTTCATTTCCCTGTTTTTAGGTTTTAAAAAATAATTTGGGCTGCAAAGGTAAGCGATTCGAAACACATAAAAAATTCCTTTCACGACTGAATTCACTAGTGATAGATAATAAATTGTCTAAATGTGACTGTTGCTCTCACAGTTAATTGAGAACTAATCATTTGTTAATCTGTTAAAGCTTTTTCCGGAGTTATCTTTGCAGCCTAAATGCAACATTTATCAATATCCATTCTCTTAATTATCTCTTAGTCAAGCCGGACCTGCCTTTTTATCTTAAAAAATTGAGTATGAAATCTAAACGTTTATACTTTGTAATCCTGATTAGTGGTGCGCTTAGTTCCTGTGGGTTGAAACATATGCGGTGAGGACGAATGTGAATCGTTCGCAAGATTCCGGCTACTGAGCCGAGATTTTTTTTCTGACAATTTTTCCGGTCTTTCAATTTAAATATCCATTGGCACTCGGTTTGACAAAGAGCGGGACGTATTTTTGCCATCTTAAAAACAATTATTCAAACCCAGTATAAAAGAATTGAATATGCAAAAAGGAAGTATTCGTGTGCAGACGGAAAACATTTTTCCGATCATTAAGAAATTTTTGTACAGTGAACATGACATTTTTATTCGTGAATTGGTAAGTAACGCAGTGGATGCCACTCAAAAGCTGAAAACGCTTTCATCAATCGGAGAAGCGAAAGGCGAGTTGGGTGAATTAAGGATCGATGTGAAACTGGATGCTGAGAAAAAAACTATCACAATCAGTGATCGTGGCATCGGGATGACTGCAGAAGATGTAGATAAATACATTAACCAGGTTGCATTTAGTGGCGCAGAGGAGTTTTTGAACAAATACAAAGGCCAGAATGAAGCCAATATTATAGGGCATTTTGGATTGGGGTTTTATTCCTCATTCATGGTGAGTGACCAGGTGGAAATATTTTCTAAATCCTATAAAGAAAATAGTACGCCGGTAAGATGGGAGTGCGACGGAAGCCCTGAATATACACTGGAAGAGACTTCCAAAGAATTGAGAGGTACTGATATCGTGATGCACATCAACGCGGAAAGTGAAGAGTTTTTGAATGCCGAAAGGATAAAAGCTACGCTTGAAAAATTCTGCCGCTTTTTGCCGGTTCCAATTTTCTTTGAAGACAACCAAATTAACAATCCTACACCGGCATGGACCCGTAAGCCGTCCGAGTTAACTACTGAAGACTACCAGAATTTTTATAAGGAGCTATATCCGTTTAATGAAGCTCCGCTTTTCTGGATCCATTTAAATGTTGATTATCCATTTAACCTTACCGGTATTTTGTATTTCCCTAAGATTAAACAATCTTATGAAATACAAAAAGACAAGATCCAATTGTACAGCAACCAGGTGTTTGTAACAGACGAAGTGAAGGACATTGTGCCAGAATTTCTAATGCTGCTGCAGGGTGTAATTGACTCTCCGGATATTCCACTGAACGTGAGCCGTAGCTACTTGCAGGGAGATCCTAATGTGAAAAAAATCAATAATCACATTACAAAGAAAGTTGCTGATAAGCTGGAAGAAATTTTCAACAACAATCGTAAAGAATTCGAAGAAAAGTGGGAGAGTCTCGGATTGTTTGTGAAATACGGAATGATGACGGATGAGAAGTTCCTGGACAAGGGAAACAAGTTCCACATTTTTGAAGATGTTGACGGTGGCAAATTCTTTACTCTTGACGAATATAGAATTGCGACTGAAACACTCCAGAAAAATAAGGAAGGCAAGATTGTAGTGCTGTATACAACCAATCCGATTCAACAGGATAGTTACATACAGGCCGCTAAAGCAAAAGGTTATATTGTAGTGAAGATGGAAACACTTGTAGATGCAGCTTTCATCAACAATATGGAAATGAAGTGGAGCGATGTAATGTTTACACGTGTTGATGCTGATATAACCGACAACCTGATCGACAAAAGCGAGTCTTCTGAAAGTGTTTTAAGCAAGGATGATGAAACGACCCTGAAAGATTTGTTTGGTTTCCAAATTCCTGCTTTGCATGTTTCCGTTGAAGTAAAAGGCTTAAGTGCGGATGCGCCGCCGGTGGTAGCAACACGCCCTGAGTTCATGCGTCGTATGAAAGACATGGCTGCTGTTAGCGGACCAATGGGAAATTTCTATGCGAATATGCCTGATGAAGTAACGTTGACAGTAAATGGAAATCACAATATTTATCAGAAAGTATTGAAGCAGGATGATAAATCTAAACAGGAAAGAGTAGTGAGAAATCTTGCTGATCTTGCGTTATTATCACAAGGCCTGCTAAAAGGAAATGATTTGACCGCGTTTATTAACAGAAGTGTAGAGTTGATGGACAACGGACAGTAACGTATGGTCAATTGTGAATCGTGAATGGGTGCTGATCAATCATTCACGATTCACCTTTCACGATTCTCAACCTTCCTCTGCAAGAGAAAAATCGATCACTTTCATCTGGATGGTTTTTGTGTTGTTCCATTCATTTTCATCGAGTGTAAAAACAATATTAACCGGGCGATTCATTTGGAGCAAGGGAAACTTATCTGCCATTCCAAAACCAATGCCTGTAAGGGTCATGTTATTTTGTTTAACAACAAATCGTATATGACTTTCCTTTACAATTTTAGAATAGGATGTGTTGTAAACATTCTTTGCTATGAAAACGGGACGCATATTCTCTGGACCGAAAGGTTCCATCTGACAAATGATATTGTAGAATGTAGGCTTGATATCAGCGAAGGAAATTTCAGCGTCAATCAGAATTTCCGGAACCAATGATTCAGGTAAAATAGTAGTAGCAACTACTTCCTCAAACTTGCTGCTAAAGTCAGCAACTTTTTCGGGAAGCATTGTCATACCTGCCGCAGCGAAGTGCCCACCATAACCGATCAGGTGCTCACGACAAGCATGTACTGCCTCATATAAATTAAAACCATTGACACTTCTTGCACTGCCCGCAACAACATCTCCACTTAGAGTTAATACTATCGTAGGTCTGTAAAAATGTTCGATAAGTCTTGATGCAACAATGCCAACCACGCCCTTATGCCAGTGCTGTTGGAAAACAACTGTACTTTTTCTGCCAGCCATCACTTCATCACCACGAATGAGCGCCAATGCCTCCTCAGTTATAGATTTGTCGGCTTCTTTTCTATCTGTATTATCAGAGTGAAGCATTTCTGCATAGCTCATTGCTTCCGTTTTGCTTTTGGAAACAAAAAGCTGTACCGCTTTGCATGCATCATCCATTCTACCCGCTGCATTGATGCGCGGCGCGATCATGAACACAAGGCTATTGATGTGCATTTCCTTTTCGGAACCGCTTAATTCTTTTAGAGCTTTGATTCCCTCATTTGGATTTTCATTAGCCCGTTTTAAGCCGAAGTAAGCAAGCACCCGGTTTTCTCCGGTTATGGGAACAATATCCGCAGCGATTGCAGTTGCTACCAGGTCTAGATAACGCAAATATTCGTCTTCCGGTAAGTCGATACTTTTTGTAAGCGCAGTGATAAGTTTAAATCCAACCCCGCAACCACACAATTCTTTATATGGATAATTACAATCCGGTTGTTTGGGATTTAATATGGCATATGCGGGTGGTAAAATGGTATCCGGAAGGTGATGGTCGCACACTATAAAATCAATGCCCAGTGTTTTGGCATATGCGATCAGTTCAATCGATTTAATACCACAGTCAAGCGAAACTATTAACGTAAAACCATTTTCAAAGGCATAATCGATACCTAGTTTGGAAACGCCATAGCCTTCTTTATATCTGTGTGGTATATAAAAATCAGTTTTATCAGCCTCGTAAACCCTTTGAAAAAATTGATACATGCAAGCGACTGAAGTTGTTCCGTCAACATCGTAATCGCCGAACACGAGTATTTTTTCCCTGTTTTGCATGGCTTTAATGATGCGTTCGACAGCCTTGTCCATGTCCTTCATCAACCATGGATCATGCAAATCAGAAAGTTGGGGTCTGAAGAATTGTTTGGCTTCTTCAAAAGAGCTGATATCTCTTTGAGCAAGAAGTTTGCAGAGAACCGGGTTAATTTTCAGGGAAGTATGCAAAGCCTCCACCGTGGCATTATCTGCCTGCAGTATTTTCCATCGTTTTTTGATCATGGCAAGTCAGTATTTTCGATCGGTGGTATATCTCACAAGCTGTTCCAGGCTTTTTCTTACTTCCGATTCCGGAAAAGTATGCAAAATCTCCAATGCGTCGTCTCTGTATCGAAACATTTTTTCAGTCGCGTATTGAATTCCGCCGGCTTTCACTACTTCGCTTATCACTTCCTGAACCTTGTCTTTCTTTTTATTTTGGTTTTTAATAATGTAAATAAGCTTCTTTCTTAGTGTAGTGTCTGCATTATTAATCGTATAAATGAGGGGGAGCGTAAGCTTTTTTTCCTGAATATCATTTCCCGTGGGTTTACCTACATCTTCACTTCCATAGTCGAAAAGATCATCTTTTATTTGAAATGCTATCCCCACTTTTTCGCCAAACAAACGCATCTTCTCCGCGGTGTCATCACTTTGACTGGTAGAGTAAGCGCCTGCGCCACAAGCAGAAGCTAACAAGGAAGCAGTTTTGTTAGTAATAATATCGAAATACACAGATTCATTAAGATTGAGCGTTCTGGCCTTTTCAATCTGCAACAATTCACCTTCGCTCATTTTTCGTACGGCTTCCGAAAGAATTTGCAGTATCCTGAACTCGTTGTTATCTAAAGAAAGAAGAAGGCCTTTTGCAAACAGGTAGTCGCCGACGAGAACGGAGGCTTTCGCTTTCCATAATGCATACGTAGAAAAGAAGCCTCTCCGCTCAAACGATTCATCCACCACATCATCGTGCACGAGTGAAGCGGTGTGTAATATTTCAACCAATGAAGCAGCACGATAGGTAGATTCATTGACTTCTCCGCACAATTTCGCAGATAGGAGAACAAACATTGGTCTTAGTTGTTTACCTTTTCGTTTAACGATGAAACTCATGATTCTGTCGAGCAATGCAACATCGCTTTTAACAGATCCTTTGAATTTTGTCGAAAAAATCGCTAATTCTTCGTTTATGACAGGTAGTGACAGCTCCATGCAAAAAGGTTAATCGGGGCAAATTAATACATTGGATAAATAAAACGGACAATGCAGCAGTTTTTTAATTTTTATTGCCTTTTAATTGATTTTGTGCAACTTAATATACTGCCCAAAGCAAAAAATTATTTGGTTTTTAACAGCCAATTAATACTTTTGTGGCTAGTGTTTCTTTTTTATCTTAAAATTTACTTAAAACTGAGTTATGGTACGCAAAAAGTTAAAATTGTTAACGGCACTCCTATGCCTTACAGCATCGGGAGCTTTTGCCCAGCTTGGATCAAGCTACGACGTTAAAGACTCATCTTTAATTTCTAAGAAAAATTTACCTCAGCACAACGAATTTTTGAACAATGCCTATCCTTACCCAGCTAAACCAAGAAATCAGTGGGAAGTTGGTGTTAAGGGCGGATGGTCTGCAGTTGCTGGTGACGTTCGTTATCAAGGTCTAACCGGTGGTGCAGGTATATCTGTAAGAAAGGCACTTGGATATGTGTTTTCTTTGAGAGCAGAATATGATTGGATGAGATCAAAAGGTCTTAATTTCTCGCCTTCTGTTCCGCCTGATGTTGCAAATTCAGCGTGGTCAGCTTATGCGCCAGGTCAGGTTGTTTTCTACAATTACAGAACGACAATTCAGGAGCTAAGTTTGCAAGGTGTTGTTACTTTGAACAATATTCGTTTTCACAAAGCAAAGACAGGCTTTAATTTATATGCATTTGGTGGTATAGCTGGGATGATTTATGACACTAAAGTGGACGCTTTGGATGGTAATGGAAATCCCTATACAAATCTTTTCACCACTGTAAATAATAACTATTCCGGTCAGTTTACTTATGAGAACAGGAAAGATATTCGTAAAGCGTTGAAAGACGGTATGGACAAATCATACGAAACACATGCTGAAACAGATGTGGCTCAACCAAAATTGTTTGGTCAATCTTTCAAACCAGCAGCAGTAGTTGGTATGGGTGTTCAGTTTAAATTGTCTAAAAAGCTCAATCTTCAATTCGAGGACAAATATACCATTGTTAAAAGCGATCTTATCGACGGACAACAATGGCAAGCGGCCGCAGTCGCTGGTGCTCCTGGAACACGTCCACAAGGTATCATGACACGCGATTTTGATTCTTACAATTTCCTGTCAGTTGGTTTAAACTTCAACCTTGGTGGCAAATCTGTTGAGCCATTGTGGTGGCTTAATCCATTGGATTACGCTTACAACGAAATCAACGCTCCTCGTCACATGAAACTTCCAAAACCAGTTTTGGATGATGCTGATGGCGATGGTGTTACTGACCAGTTCGATCTTGAACCAAACACTCCAGCTGGAGCTCCTGTTGACTCTCATGGTGTTAGCAAAGACACAGATGGTGATGGTGTTCCTGATTACAAGGATAAAGAACTTATCACTCCAACACAATGCCAACCAGTTGATGCTGATGGCGTAGGTAAATGTCCAGAACCTCCTTGCTGCCAGGATATCAGAAACAACATGATGACTAAACCAGCAGGTTGTGGTATCGGTGATTTGCCAAGTGTATCTTTCGGTGCGAAATCAGTAAGCCTAAGCAAAGACGCTAAAGCTGTATTGGCTGGTGTTGCACAAAAAATGAAAGACAACGCAAATTGTAAAGTAGCAGTAGTAGGTTACGGTGAGTCTAGCAAATCTGCTCAACAATTAAGCTGGGATCGTGTAAATGCAGTGATCAACTACCTTGTTGAAAAAGAAGGTATCAACGCAGACCGTTTGATCTTCAAATATGGTGAAGGCGGTGGCGATGCAAACACTGTAGATTTAAGAGATGGTTCAGGTGAAGAAGGACCTAACACAGTTCCTGCTCCGCATCCAAATCTTAGAAAGAAATAAGATTACTTTTTGCAGAATAACTACAAAGCCCTCCTTTTTGGAGGGTTTTTGTATTATATTAACTATTTCTTTTTGGCGACCTGATATTTTACGCATTTTTTTGTATAAAACAGTTAACTTTGCCAGCCTTTATGAGATTTTTAATAATAGCATTCACCATAATCGTCACATTTTCAGCGTGTTCTTCTTTGTCTAAAGTGCAAAAGAGCAACGATTACGAGTACAACTACCGTATGGCTGAGCAGTATTACGCTAAACAGAATTATAACTACGCACAGCAGTTATATGAAGAATTATTTCCTATATTTAAGGGAACTGACAGATTTGAGGATATGTATTACAAATCTGCGTATAGTGCGTTCTATTTAAAGGACTACACTAATGCGGAAAACCTTTTCAAAGGATTTGTAGAAGTATTCCCAACGAGTAAAAAGGCGGAAGAAATGGAGTATATGCGTGCATATACATTTTACAAGCAGTCCCCTAAAACGGAGCTTGATCAAACCAATACCTACAAGGCAATGGGTTTGATGCAAACGTTTATCAATACGCACCCTGGTTCTGAGCGTGCAAAGGAAGCGATCGCGATTGTTGATAAATGCCGTGCAAAACTGGAAGAAAAAGAATATCTGAGCGCTTTTTTGTATTACAATATGGGACAGTATAAAGCAGCTTCAGTTGCTTTTACAACGCTAATTAATGATTTTCCTGATTCGCAAAAAAGCGATGAATATAAATTATACGCTATTAAGTCATATTACGAATACGCTGTGTTGAGTATTTCAACAAAACAGGAAGAAAGGTTTGAAAAAGTATTGACTGAGTGTAACGAATTTTCAGATCGTTTTCCAGAAAGTAAGGTCATAAAAGAGGTAGAGAAATATTCAACTCTGGCTCAAAACAATATTAAAGCTATAAAAAATGAGCAAGTTAAGAAAGCATCTTAGTTCAAGCATGGTAAATACTGCTGAAACTAAAAATTTACTTGAGATTAAAGGTAAAACTGGCAATTTGTACGAGTCAATTGCTGTTATAGCAAAAAGAGCAAACCAAATCAACATTGGTTTGAAAGAAGAATTGCACAACAAGCTTGACGAATTTGCAAGTCATACAGATAGCCTTGAGGAAATTCATGAGAACAAAGAGCAAATCGAAATTTCACGTGCATACGAAAGAATGCCGAATCCTGCTCTTATCGCTACTCAGGAGTTTCTTGAAGAAAAGATCTATTACAGAAAGAATCAAGAAGACAACCTTTTCAGCTAATTGATAGGGTTAAAAATAATTGAAGCCGTAGTTCAGATATAATGAGCTACGGCTTTTGGTATTTCTAATACCTGTTTAATTTTTAATATATTTAGGCGACAGGTTTATAGCTTGTCGCTTTTCTTTTTTCTCTATTGGAACGGCAAATAAACCATAATTTTAGGCCCATGTTTCAAGGAAAAAAAATTCTGATTGGAATAACCGGCAGCATTGCCGCCTATAAAACTGTGGTGCTTGTGCGCGAGCTTGTGAAGCAGGGCGCAGAAGTAAAGGTAGTCATGACCCCAGCCGCAAAAGATTTCGTAGCGCCTCTTACACTCTCCACACTTTCAAAAAATACTGTGCTTACGGACCTTTTTGAGAATGATTCCTGGGCGAATCACGTAATGCTGGGAAGATGGGCTGATGTAATGCTTATTGCGCCTTTAAGCTGCAATACACTGGCCAGAATGGCTCATGGCCTTTGCGATAACCTGTTGCTGGCCATTTATCTCTCTGCGACCTGCCCGGTCTTTGTTGCGCCTGCAATGGACGATGATATGTGGCACCATCCTTCCACAAAGGAAAATCTGAAAAAATTAGACAGCTTTGGTAATCATATTATTCCCGCCGAGAAGGGGGAATTAGCAAGTGGTTTGTTTGGAGACGGCAGAATGGCGGAGGTGCAAACTATCTTGGCGGCGCTTCAATCTCACTTTGATTCCCAAAAGGAACTCGCAGGAAAGAAGGTTTTAATTACGGCCGGACCAACGTATGAATTACTCGACCCTGTTCGTTTTATAGGAAATCATTCTTCCGGTAAAATGGGGGTTGCTATCGCCAACGAACTAGCAAACCGGGGAGCTGAAGTAACCCTTGTACTGGGGCCATCAAATGTTTCGGTAGATGAGAAGAGAATAAAAACCTTCCACGTAACATCGGCGAAAGAAATGTATGACGTGTGCGTTGAACAGTTTCCTCAAATGAATGTAGCTGTGATGGCAGCCGCAGTAGCAGATTATACTCCTGTTAACACATTTTCGGAAAAGATTAAGAAAAATGACGGTAATCTTGTATTGGAATTGCAAAAGACAAAAGACATTTTAAAAAGCCTTGGCGAAATAAAAAAAGACAATCAATTGTTGATTGGTTTTGCCCTGGAAACAAAAAATGAAGTTGAATATGCAAAGTCGAAGCTTAAAGATAAAAACGCAGACATCATTGTTTTAAATTCTTTAAGGGATAAAGGTGCCGGCTTTGGCACAGATACCAATAAGATAACTATTTTTGAAAAAAGCGGCACTGCCACTACCTATGACCAAAAGGATAAAGCACTTGTAGCGAAAGATATTGCGGACGTAATCGTAAAAAATATTTATGCGTAAAATTTATTTAATCCTCTCGGTTTTATTGTTGTCGCTGCAACTCTCGAATGCGCAGGAGTTACAGGCGAAAGTAAGTATTGCATCGAACCGTGTCGGTTCCACGGTTGATAAAAAGGTTTTTAACACGTTACAAACTTCACTCAACAATTTCCTGAACAATCGTAAATGGACAAACGATGTTTATCAGCAGAATGAAAAAATCGTTTGTAATTTTTTGGTGAATATCAGCAGCGCAGGAGATAACAATACATTTTCTGCAAGCCTTACCGTACAAGCTGCAAGACCAATCTATAATTCCTCTTATGATAGTCCGCTTATCAATTTTATTGACGACAATCTCACTTTCAGATATGTAGAATTTCAGCAGCTTGATTTTAATGAAAATCGCGTTGCAGGCAACGATGCGACAGCCGCAAATCTTACAGCGGTATTAGCCTATTACGTTTATATCATATTGGGCTTGGATTACGATAGCTATGTGCTTAGAGGTGGTGATCCATATTTTCAAAAGGCGCAAAACATTGTTAACAATGCACCTGACGGCAGGGATCTTGCCGGTTGGAAAGCTTTTGACGGACAAAGAAACCGCTACTGGTTAATGGAGAATCTGACAAACAATCGTTACTCTATCGTACATGATGCTTTTTACAGTTACTACAGAACCGGTATGGATAAAATGTATGAGGATGATGTTGCCGGAAGGAAAGGTATACTGGCTTCATTAAATTATCTGAGCAATTTGAATACACAGAATCCCAACCTGATGATCACTCAGTTTTTCTTCCAGGGAAAATCAAATGAGTTGATAAAAATATTCAAAAAATCTCCTGCTGATGAAAAAGCAAGAGCGCTGGATTTGTTGTCGCAGCTAGACATTACGAACGTGAATAATTATAAAACGGAATTGAAATAGTTTCCATGTACAAAACAAAATACTGGCTTTTTGCTTTAGTTATATTTCTTGTGTCTTGCGGCGGAAAGAACAAAGTGCCTTCAGGGGTTTTGCAGAAAGACAGCATGCAAAGTGTGATAAAAGATTTGATGCGGGTTGACGAGTTCGTAACCATGTATGTTGTTAAGGACAGTTCAAAAAATCAAAAGACAGAACGCCTGCGCAGGTATGAACAAGTTTTTGCATTGCATAAAACTACGCAAGCCGAATTTAAAAAGAGTCTTGACTATTACCGGGAGCAGCCCGAAATGATGAAGCAGATATTTGACACTGTTTCTTCACGCGAAATAGTGAAGCTTGATACAACAAAAAATCATCCGAAACCAGTAAAGCCGGACAGCGCGTCAATTCATAAGCTCGATACTGCTAATGGAAAAATAAAGAAAGCGGATTCGCTTCCCCGACTCAAATTCAGGGCTGATACAGCCATCCTGCGACGATTCAAAAAACTTAATCAGAAATAATTTTAAGCTTGCCATATGAACAAAGTAGTTGCCAATGCCCAGGAGGCAATAAAGGACATTTCGGATAATGCCACCATTATGTTGGGTGGCTTTGGGTTATGTGGAATACCGGAGAACTGCATTAATGCCCTGGTAGAAAAAAATATAACCAACCTCACTTGTATTTCCAACAATGCCGGAGTAAATGATTTTGGGCTGGGTTTGCTTTTGAAAAAAAGACAGATCAAGAAAATGATGAGTTCCTACGTTGGAGAAAACGACGAATTTGAGCGCCAACTTTTGAGCGGGGAACTTGAAGTGGACCTTATTCCACAAGGCACACTTGCCACACGCATCGCCATGGCCGGCATGGGTATTCCTGCATTTTTTACGCCTGCGGGCTACGGAACCGAAGTTGCCGAAGGGAAGGAAGTGCGCGAATTTGATGGCAAACATTACCTTATGGAAAGAGCTTTACATGCCCAATTCAGCATTGTAAAAGCATGGAAAGGTGACAAGGCAGGTAATCTCATTTTTAGGAAAACAACCCGCAATTTTTCTGCTTCAATGGCTAAGGCCGGAGATATAACGATCGCCGAAGTAGAAGAGCTGGTAGAGCCCGGCATGCTCGATCCCGACCAGATCCATGTTTCAGGCGTTTATGTACACCGCATATTTCAAGGCGTTGATTACGAAAAGCGCATTGAGAAGAGAACCACGCAATTATAATCACAAAATATTACCGTTAGTATGTTCACCAGCAAGCACACACTTGTAGAAAGCTTTGGCGTGGATAGTGAAATCGCTGCTTTTTTTGTTGACCGCAAAATACCTGATCAAAACGACTACTGGAAAGGTAGATTGTTGTATGTTTCAAGCGGAACAGGCTATCTTTTTATACCGCTTTGGTTTGATCTGCAGTTTAAGCTTGGCGTAGCAAAAGATGTTTTATTGAGTGAAGATTATGTGCGTTTGTCTGAAGCAATTTTGGACAGCGCAGCAAAGCATGAGATGAATAAAATTTCATTGCAGGAGCACATCGAAAATTGCAAAGCCCTGGTTATAGGAAGAGTTAAACAAACAGCATTGTACGATGACCTGCTTGCTTTTTTTAGTGATCCTCTATTAAAACCATACAAGAATATCGGCACAGTAAGCCCGGCTTTGAACAGAGGCGATAGCTTGCTGTTTACACTTTGTTTGCTGGAAACTGACATGCAAACACTCAACAAGCTTGTAAGAGGATGGCAGGCGCTAGTTCCGTCTTTCTTATTAATGGATGATGTAATGGATCTGGAAGAAGACAAAAAGAATGGAGAAGAAAACTCTATTGCAGATTTTGGAAAGGGTAGCGAAGGTGTAAAAAAGGCCTTGGACTATCTCGCAGATAATTTTGAATTCTTAAAGCAATACAATCTCAAATTAGCGAACACTTTTGCTAAATCGCTAGTGGCAAAAAAGGAAACTCCTTATTTGCAGTCTCTAATTTCTAATTCCTAACTTCTAATTTCAAGTTTTATGGCACTCGATAAATTTGGTATAGCACGTCGCATCGCAAAAGAATTGAAAGATGGGATGTACGTAAATCTTGGTATTGGTATACCGACGCTGGTGGCGAACTACGTTCCAGCCGGCATGACGATAATGCTTCAAAGTGAGAACGGGATGATGGGCATGGGACCATATCCTGAAGAAAAATATATAGACGCCGATCTTATTAACGCGGGAAAAGAAACCGTGACCATATTGCCGGGTGGCTCTTTTTTTGACAGCGCTGAAAGCTTCGGAATGATCCGCGCCGGAAAAATTGATTTAACGGTGTTGGGCGCAATGGAAGTGAGCGACACTGGGGATATTGCCAACTGGAAAATTCCGGGTAAAATGGTTAAGGGAATGGGCGGCGCAATGGATCTGGTTGCCGGCGCAAAAAAAATTGTAGTGGCGATGATGCACACCAACACTGCGGGACAGTCAAAACTTTTGCCTCAATGTTCTTTGCCCCTTACCGGCGTAAAATGTGTGCACAAAGTAGTTACTGAACTCGCTGTGATGGACATTACTCCCAATGGCTTTAAACTGCTTGAAAGAGCACCAGGCGTAACCGTGGAAGAAATACAGGCAAAAACTGCCGGACGTTTAATTATAGAAGGAGAAATTCCCGAAATGCTGTTTTAAGTAAAAAATAAAAAATAAAAAGTCAAAAGTAGAAGCCAGGTAATATTCAGAAAAAGGCATTAGCCTGATATTACAGTGTTTTTACTTTTGACTTTTTATTTTTGAATTTCAAAAAAATGCCTGCTTTTAATAGCAACATTGTTTAGTAAACCTTAAAGACAGCATTCGTTTTTTAATTAAATCCTTTTGCCAGGTTTCTTTAATTATTAATGACGACTTTCTAGCTGTCCCCGCTACTTTGTTTCCAGTTGCATAAAATGCAGGCAATTATAAAGTAAAAAGATCTTGTCAAGTTTAGGATAAGGTTTTCTCTAGAATTGGATTTTTTACTTCCGGTCAGCTGCCGGCTTAGGATCTTGGATTGTAAGCTTCAATGGATATGGATCTTGCTCTAAAACTCAGAAAAACTACATTAACGGTCTATAGAGAACAGTCAGGGGCGTTTTCATAGTTTTGGATAAAATCTACTACGTGGGTATTGGATGAAAAGAAGTTGATTGACATTGGACTTCATTTGGTTTCATAGATATTGAAAAAACTTACTGGACGGTATCAAGGATATTGGAAAGAGGTCTCAATCCCTCGTCAATCAACTTGAAACAAAAGTACATGTGGATAAGTATGTGGACAAGAGCGAAACTGCCCTATTTAAATCGTACGGATTTTACACCCGTATTAGGATAAATTCTATCTTTCGGAAGGTGTAGTTACGAGGTTTTGTATCGTAGATTTACGAAGTTTAGAAAGTGCTTCGTAGAATTCCGAAATGTATTAATTTAGTAAAAATACAATAGTATAATTCCAAAAAAATCGTTCAATTTGCAGGCTGGGTTTTAGTAACCTCAGAAAATTCCAAATTACCTTTATGAAAAATCTAGGAAAAGAAAAAGTGATTCAAGTGGTTATAGCCGATGACCATACCCTTTTCAGGGCCGGCGTAAAAACTGCACTTTCTGTGAAAAGTGATGTAGAACTTATCGCAGAAGCCGACAATGGCATGCAGCTTTTGAACCTGCTTAAACACATTCAACCTGATGTTATTTTATTAGACATTCAGATGCCTATTATGGACGGGCTCGCTACATTGCCTGAAATACGGAAACTATATCCAGGCATTAAAGTAATCATGTTGTCAATGCACAACGATCATTCCATTATTTCCCGCTTAATGGAAATTGGTGCTAATTCTTATTTGACTAAAAACTCAGATTCCGAAACTATATACGAAGCAATCAGAACCTGCTACGAACAGGAATTCTTCTTTAATGAGTTAACTAATAAAGCATTATTGACCGGCCTCAGGACCCGTAAAACGGAAGTTCAGCAAAATGAGGAAACACAGCTAAGTGATAAAGAAGTAAGAATTCTGAAGCTTATGTGTGAGGAGAGAACAACGAAGGAAATCGCAGATATAGTAGAAATAAGCCCAAGAACAGTTGAAGCAATACGGGATAAACTGAAAGTTAAAACAGGCGCCAAGTCGATGGCGGGTTTGGTAATGTATGCCATTAAGAACGGCATTGTGGTAGAAGGGTAGAGACGCATTGAATGCGTTTCCGGAAATCGAACCGCATTCGTCCTGCAAAACCCAAGCCCTGTAAAAAATATTCGAAAACCACGCCTTCTATTACAACCAACAGAAATAATCAGGCTGCGTTTTTATACCGAGCTGAGAGAGGTCAAGAGTTCGACTTGCAGGCACAATAAATTAACGTATAATACAGCCTTGTTTAACAAGGCTTTTTTAATTTTGATACTATGCTACACTTCATAAGCCACAACGGAAAAATATTAAAGGACGATAAAGCGATTATCACAGCTGATAATAGAAGTTTCAGGTATGGCGATGGTTTGTTTGAAACCATGAAAGTGATTGACGGAAAAATACAGCTGGAAGAATATCATTTTGATAGACTTCTTAAAGGCGTAGAGCTTTTGCAGTTCGACAAGCCTGCTTACTTTTCGCAGGAGTATTTTTCAAAGCAAATAATAGAGTTGTGCCAGCAAAACCAACAGCACAAGCTTGCTCGCGTAAGACTAATGGTTTTTAGGGGAAATGGAACCGTGTATGAGATGGAAAACAACTTTCCTAACTACATCATCCAAACCTGGAAACTGGCTGATAATTTCACCGAATTCAACAATGAAGGATTGTCGATCGATATTTATCAAAATGCAAGAAAAGCGATCGACTCATTTGCCAACTGCAAAAGCAACAACTATCTACCTTACATAATGGGAGCGTTGCACGCTAAAAAGCAGCAGTTAAACGATGCTATTATCCTGAACACGAAAGATCGTGTTTGTGACACAACCATCGCCAATGTATTTCTTGTAAAAGGTGGCACAGTAATAACCCCGTCGCTGCAGGAAGGTTGTGTAGATGGCGTGATGAGAAGGTGGCTGCTTAAATGCCTTCCGTCAATAGGTATCGAAGTAAAAGAAACAGAAGTAGAAGCTAACGACGTTTTGACAGCAGATGAAATATTTCTTACCAACTCTATTTATGGATTGCAGTGGGTAGAAAAATGCGGAGGAAAAATCTATGGCAATACGATCGCGAAAAAAATATTCGAAAACTGCATTCAGCCGCTGAATGTAAATGAAGAGATAACAGCTTAGTCATCATATTTTAAGAATGCAATTTGTTTGCATAAAGTGTACATTTGTTTGAAGCCGGTAATGTTGCCGGCTTCAGTCATAATGTGAGGTCTATGCCGGTTAATATAATGTGGTTCAGGAGAGATTTGCGATTAACAGATAATGCAGCTTTGTATCACGCATTAAAAAGCAACAATGCGGTAGTTCCGGTTTTTGTTTTCGATAAAAATATACTCGACGATATAGAGGAAAAGGATGATAGCCGGATCACTTTTATTTATCGTGCATTGGAAGAGATGCAGGAACAATTGTTGAGCATCAAATCTTCGCTCGAAGTATATTATGGCACGCCCGAAGAGGCCTTTAAATCTCTTCTTAAAAAGCATACAATTGAAAGAGTCTTTACCAACACAGACTACGAGCCTTACGCCATCAAACGTGATAAGGAAATTCAGCAATTGTTAAAAGAAAAAGACATCAGTTTCCACAGCTATAAAGATCAGGTGATTTTTGAGAAGAAGGAAATTGTGAAAGATAATGATGAGCCATACACCGTGTTTACCCCTTATAGCAAAAAATGGAAAGCTGCCCTAACCGAATATCACTATAAAGCATACCCCGCGAAAAAGTATTTCGACAATTTTCACAAACAGAAAGAAGTCAAAATTCCATCGTACAAAACGATTGGTTTTACGGAGTCTGGTCAACATATGCCATCAAAATCCCTGGATATTGATGTTGTGAAGAATTATACCAGCGATCGTGATTTTCCGGCCTTGCACGGAACAACAAGAATGGGCGTGCATTTAAGGTTTGGTACCGTGAGTATTCGCAAGTTGATAAAAAATGCAATTGAATTAAACAGCACTTTTTTAAATGAGCTGATATGGCGGGATTTTTTTCAAATGATACTTTTCAATTTTCCACACGTGGGGAACGGCAAGGCTTTCAAACCTGCATATGATTTTATCAAATGGCGCTATAGTGAAAAGGATTTTAAAAGCTGGTGCGAGGGCAAAACCGGGTATCCCATTGTGGATGCAGGCATGCGTGAGTTAAATGAAACGGGCTTCATGCATAACCGTGTGCGAATGATAACGGCTTCATTTCTTACAAAACATTTGCTGATCGACTGGCGATGGGGCGAAGCATATTTTGCAAAAAAACTACTTGACTTCGACCTGGCTGCTAACAATGGCGGATGGCAATGGGCGGCTGGAAGTGGTTGCGATGCTGCTCCATATTTTCGCATTTTCAATCCATCATTACAAACAAAAAGATTTGATCCTAATCTCGAATACATTCGCAAGTGGGTTTCTGAGCTAGACGAATTCAGTTATCCTGAACCGATCGTAGAACATGAGTTCGCGAGGAAGAGGTGTTTGGAAGAATATGCGAAAGCGGTTAAGGCGAGTAATGCTTAAGGCTCTGCAAGGCTTGTAGCCTTGCAGCATTATTCTGTTGTCTTTGACAACAAACAAATTGCCGGAGGCAATAAAATAAAACTGCAAGGCTACAAGCCTTGCAGAGCTAGCGCTAAATGCAAACTTTCGCGTTAAGCGTTAGGCGTTAAGCTTTGAGCATTATTTTTCTCGTAAACTTCCAACAAAGTACTTACGGCTTTTCTTCCATTTTCTCCAAGAGAAAGTGAATAGTCATTTACATACAACTCAATGTGCTGGCGCATTACATTCTCTTCCATTTCCTGTGAATGTTGCTTTACATATTCCGGAAGAGAAGGGTAATGGGCAAATGCATATTCAAGACTGCGTTTGATCACGCGGTTTACTTTTTCGCAGGTTTCTTCGTCGAAAGATTTTTTTATTACAATGCCACCAAGAGGAATCGGACAGTTCATTTTTTCTTCCCAATTGGTGCCAAGATCCATAAGCTTCACCAAACCTTTTTGCTGATAGGTGAAACGGTTTTCGTGAATGATCACGCCGCAATCAACATCGCCATTCAATACTGCATTTTCTATTTCTGAAAACAATGTGTACTTCTTGTTCTTCGCATTTGGAAAAGCCAAAGAGAACAGAAGGTTAGCCGTTGTATTTTCTCCCGGTATTGCAATCGTGCAGGATGAAATTGCTGAATGGTCGATTTGTTTTTTCGCGATCAATAAAGGGCCGACACCTTTGCCTAAAGCACCGCCACTGTCAAGCAGTGTATAGTTTTTTTGCAGTAAAGGCAATACACCGTAGCTTATTTTAGTAATATCAAGTTTCCCTTGTAATGCCCACTGGTTAAGCGTTTGCACATCCTCCAACTGCACATCCAATTCAATACCTTCAGTATCAACTTTATGATTGATCATTGCTTCAAAAATGAATGTATCATTGGGGCAGGGAGATATTCCGAGTGTTAGTTTCATCGATAGTTGTTTGCTGTTAGTTGATAGGTGTTACAGAAATTGAAAATTGAAAGTTGAAAATGGAATGCTTTACTCATTACTCAAAACCTTCATCACTTGCTCGTTCAAATTCTCAATCGCCTCCTTTATTTTCCACTTGCTTTTATTTCTTTCACCTACATAATTTGAAATGCTGCGAAGCTGAAGAAATGGCGTTTTTTCCAGACTGCAAATATAATGCAATGCAGCGCCTTCCATCGATTCAACAACTGCGTTATATTTTCTAACGTATAAATCAATTACAGGTTTAGCAGTTGTTATCTGGTTTACAGTAACGCCTGACACCTTTGGCAGTTTCAGAAGTTTCAATGCTTCCTTGTTCTTATTTTTTAGAACTTTGGATGAATAAGGAAACTCATTTGGCTTAAGAAAATTCATATCAAACAGATCCTTGTATTCTTTATGCTCTTTTACACCTAGATCTCCCACTATTTCATCTTTCACAATTACCACATCACCGAGTTGAAAATCCTTGTCGAAGCATCCTGCGATGCCGGCCTGGATAACGAGGTCATATTTTTTTTCTGCAAGTTTTCTTGTCAAATGATAAGCTGTTGCGAGTATGCCGATTCCTGCGATAAGAACATCTGCTTTTATCTTTTTCTGTTTAATAAAATCTACAGCAGGGGCAATTTCAAACGGTGTTGCAGCTACCAGTAAGTAGTTCATTATTATTTGTTTAACGGAGCAAATGTCGGCAATTAAGGTGAATGGTGAAACGTGAATGGTGAATATTGCAGGGTTGCTTAATTAACGATTCACCTTTCACGTTTGACGATTCAACCTATGATTCTACTCATGAAAAATGACAAAAGAAATACCTAGGAAATCCACTTTTTAGTATATTTTTGTTCTCTTGCACGGCAATAAAACCATGCAAAACGTGAGATTAACTTATGAGCCGCACGTGAGTCTTAATTACTTGAACAGCAGACTTCTGTTTCAGATTTAAGGCGGTTAATCTTAAAAACATTTTTAATTTAAAATTGCACTTAAAGAAAGTCGTTTAAGTAAATCAGCATGACGAAAAAGGTGTCAGTTTACAGGAAAGAGCATTTTAATGCCGCCCACAGGTTGCACAATCCTTCTTTGTCTGCAGAGGAAAACAAAAAGATTTTTGGTAAGTGCAATAATGAAAACTATCACGGCCATAACTATGAACTGATCGTTAAGGTAACCGGCGAGGTTGACCAAACAACAGGTTATGTTATGGACATGAAAAAACTTGGCCACATTGTTGAAAAGAACATCATGGACAAGTTTGATCACAAGAACCTTAACCTTGACGTAGCTGAATTTAAAAGTCTTAATCCAACGGCTGAAAATATTGCCATTGTTATATGGGAAATATTGCGCCGCGAAATAGATGAATCTTTGGACGTAAAAGTTATTTTATATGAAACAGAAAGAAATTACGTTGAATTCCCTGCTGAATGAGGACACAATCGATCTGAACATGCTTAACTCAGAAGAAGTAGGAAATGATCATTTGGCAACATCTATGAACACTCCTTTGCGTGCAGACGCATTTGAAATGGATGATGAAACCAAGATCCAGAAGATCGAGCAACACTTTCAATCTATCATGGAAATAATGGGCCTGGATCTTACCGATGATAGCCTGAAGGGAACGCCCCATCGCGTTGCTAAAATGTACATTAAGGAAATTTTTAGTGGTTTAAATCCTGCCAACAAGCCGAAAATCGCCTTGTTTGACAACAAGTATAAATACAACCAGATGCTGGTGGAAAAGGATATCACCTTTTATTCCAACTGCGAGCATCACTTCGTGCCTATTTTTGGCAAGGCTCACCTGGCGTATATTTCGTCTGGTAAAGTAATTGGCCTTAGTAAGCTGAACAGGATCGTGCAGTATTTTGCAAAAAGACCACAGGTGCAGGAACGTTTAACCGTTCAAATTGCTACGGAACTTAAAAAAGTATTGAATACCGAAGATGTTGCGGTGGTAATTGATGCCAAGCATTTGTGCGTTTCCAGCCGTGGTATACAGGACACAAACGCTTCTACTGTTACTTCTTTTTATGGCGGAAAATTTCAGAATGCGAATGTGAAAGAAGAGTTTCTGCAGTACATTCAGCTGAAAACTGAGCTATAACCATCTGGTAGTTGTAAAATTTAGATACATAAGAGATTTGCCAAGTGGTAAATCTCTTTCTTTTTTACCAAAAGATATATTACTTTGGCTCAGGTTCCCGTCCCTTGTAAACTTGCGCAACGGCATTTCAACTATTTTAGTACGTGTGATTTTCCAGCCATTAACTTTTATATTTTTGCCCACTTGAAATGAAAAAGTGGGGCTGGGATTTATGTTAATTGTTTGAAAATTAACCAATTGTAACCTTTTCTAACGCTTTTAAAAACTGAACTACACATAACATGAAGCATGCTTTTGTATTTCCGGGTCAGGGCTCTCAATTCCCGGGTATGGGTAAGGACCACTATGAAAAAAGTGCATTCGCAAAAAAGTTATTTGAACAAGCAAACGAAGTGCTCGGTTTTCGCATTTCCGATGTTATGTTTAATGGAACAGAAGAAGATCTCAAGCAAACAAACGTTACACAACCCGCAGTTTTTTTACACTCTATTATTGCATTCAGAAGTATAGATAATGCTCGTCCTGACATGGTTGCGGGACACTCTCTGGGTGAATTTTCTGCATTGGTAGCAAACGGCACATTGAGTTTCGATGATGCATTGAAGCTGGTAGCTGTTCGTGCAAAAGCCATGCAAAAAGCCTGTGAATTACAGCCTTCCACTATGGCCGCGGTATTGGCATTGGATGATGAAAAAGTAGAAGAGATCTGCAAGCAAGTACAAGCCGAAACCGGTGAAGTAGTAGTGCCTGCAAACTATAACTGTCCGGGACAATTGGTGATAAGCGGTTCTGTAAAAGGAGTAGAAATCGCTTGCGAAAAAATGAAGGAAGCCGGTGCAAAACGCGCATTGATTTTGCCGGTTGGCGGAGCGTTCCACTCACCATTGATGTTGCCTGCAAAAGCAGAGCTGGAAGCTGCTATAAACAGCATTTCTTTTCACCAACCAACTTGTGCAGTATATCAAAACGTGGTAGCTAAAGCTGTGATTGATAAAGAAGAAATCAAACACAACCTCATCGATCAATTAACAGGTGCCGTAAGATGGACACAAAGCATACAGGCGATGATTGCCAATGGGGCTTCTAAATTCACGGAAGTTGGCCCAGGCAAAGTGTTGCAGGGATTGATCGTGAAGATTGATAAAAAAGCGGTTACAGAAGGCGTTAGCTAGTAGGGGCGAATCGCATTCGCCCTGATGCATCCAAAAGGTGCCCGAATTGAAAATTGAAAGTTGAAAATGATTTTCAACGCAAAAAATAAAAAAGAAACGTCGCATCATTCCGGTGCGACGTTTCTTTTTATAAACTTAGTAAGGACGAATGCAGTTCGCCCCACCATTTTCAATTTTCAACTTTCAATTTTCAATTGACAACGCACAATTCACCCATTCTGCATCAAAAGTCGCATTCAGCTTTTTATAAAATTTAATTGCCGGTTCGTTCCATTCCAGTACCTGCCACACAATGCCATTGAATTTCTTCTCTTTTGCTTCAGCAATGAGGGCTTCGAACAATAAGCTGCCAACACCTTTACCGCGCATTTCTTCGGTAACAATTAAATCTTCCAGGTACATGCGTTGCCCTTTCCATGTTGAATAACGGATATAGTACATTGCGAACCCCTGAATAACACCATTTTCCTCTGCCACAAATCCCCACCAGACTGGGTTTGCACCAAAACCACTTTCTTCAAAATGCTCCAGTGTCACAGTCACCTCATCTGGTGCTTTTTCAAACAACGCCAACTCACGTATAAGCTCCATTAGTCGGGAGCAGTCTTGCCTTACGGCCCTTCTGATTGTTATGCTCATGGGTGCAAATTATTAAAAAGTTGTTAGTTGATAGTTGTTAGTTGTTAGAAGAGAAAGTGGCACATAAAGCCAAACAATCAACAACTATCAACCAACAACTTTCTTACATTTGGATACTATGAATACAAAACTGCTCCTATCCGCTTTTGTATTGTTTGCCGGAATTTCTTCCAAAGCACAATACACCTCTTTTAACAAACAGGAAATAACCAAGCTGAAATCTGCGATTAATGCCAATGCAGAAATTAAAAAGTATTATGTGTCTTTTCAAAAGGCGGCAGATGCTGCGCTGAATGAATCTCCCAACCCTATTGATACCATCCGCACGGAAGGATTGCTGCAGGGAGATCCTAAGAAAAAGGCTACGCAAAAGGCATTGGAAGACATGCCGAAAATATATGCACTTAGTCTTGTCTATAGAATAGGCGGCGATAAAAAATACCTGGTAAAAGCAAAAGAATATTTGATGGCGTGGGCCACCAAAACCACACCCAACGGCGATCCTATTGATGATACTAATCTCGATAGGGCGATAGAAGGATATGATTTGATAAAAGAAGATATAAAAAGCAGTGATGCCGCTATTATAAAAGAGTGGTGGAGAAAAACCGGTGAACTGGAAATAACGGCTAAGTACAACAACCCGGAAAGAATGACATCCAAAAACAACTGGAATGCGCATCGCCTGAAAATAATTGGTGAAATCGCCTGGTCCATCAATGATGACCGTTTGCAGAAATATACCATCGAAGGTTTTAAGAAACATCTTGAAGTAAATCTTAAACCAGATGGCTCAAGCATCGACTTTGAAGAGCGTGATGCTTTGCACTACCATGTGTATGATTTGGAACCTTTGCTAAAACTCTGCATTGTGTTGAAGCGCGCCACTAACACAGACTACTACTCATTCACATCTCCGATAGCAACATCTGTCGAAAAATCTGTTACATGGCTACTTCCTTACGTTAACGGTG
The DNA here is from genome assembly GCF_019130065.1 of Pinibacter aurantiacus. Lineage (GTDB taxonomy): Bacteria > Bacteroidota > Bacteroidia > Chitinophagales > Chitinophagaceae > Pinibacter > Pinibacter aurantiacus. The sequence goes on from NZ_JAHSPG010000010.1 coordinate 24,942, forward strand.
AGAAAACACACGGTGAATACACCAATAGCAAAGTAGAGTTTGACAGGAAGCGTGCGGCTAACAATGAAGGCGGCTTTAAAATAGGAGCCCTGTTTGATCCGAAGCACGGCGCAAATGTGTTGCTGCTGGCAGCATATTTCCGTCCGCCGTTCCTTGATACAGCAAGAAGAGTATTAGGAACAGATGAAGCCTATCCTTCATGGCAGAGTGTAAGCAATGAGATGATGAAAAATTGAAAATTGAAAGTTGAAAATGGTAGGGGCGAATAGCATTCGCCCTGTTTTAGTTGAGAGCTGAGCCTGACCTTCAATAAATCAATGATTCAATGATTTGCGGGGAAGCACCACATAAAGCCTAACAACTATCAACAAACAACTAACAACTGCCGCGACCAGTTCAATAATTCAATAAATCAATGATTCAATTATTTACTTTTGCCGCATGACTGGAATTGAAAACGTAACGTTACAGCAAGTTATAGTGCACAAAGTGGGCAACCCCAGCCGCAATGAAGAATTGAAATTTTCTGCCAATGCATTGACATTGAATGATGATGTAGTGAGTGCCATGCTGACAAAATATTTTCTGTCGCCATTTAATGAAAATGAACATTATCATTTCACTCACCTCAGCGATCTGAGCATGAATGAAGTGTACACCTATGTCACCAATATTTTCGAAGATTCCAAAAGCTTTAATGAAGAATCGATAAAAATAGCCAGTTTTCTGTACAGCAAATCAACGCACGTAAAAGTGAAAGAAGGAGAGTTGTATGTAGCTGTTTTTGATAATGTGATGTTGGGCAACGAAACACACAAAGCGGTCGGTCTATTTAAATCGGAAACTAAAGAAACCTTCCTGAAAGTGTTTCCGCACGGCCAAAGCTGGGAAGTGATACAGGATGAAGGTATAGATATTAACAAGCTGGATAAAGGCTGCCTTATTTTCAATACCAATCAGAATGAAGGCTATACCGTTTGTGTGGTGGATAAAACAAACAAACAAAACGATACACGCTACTGGATAACAGATTTCCTGCAGGTAGAACCAACCGCTAACGATTATCATAATACTGATCAATACCTCGGATTGTGTAAACTTTTCATTGATAATGAGTATGCTGAAAAATTTGATGTCAGCAAAAGCGACCAGGTTGACTTGATGAACCGTTCGATGGAATACTTCAAAACCAAGGATCAGTTCAATATGCAGGAATTTGCCGAGGAAGTAATTCACCACCCCGAGGTGGTTGATACTTTCATGGAATACAAACAGCAATATCAAAAGTCAAGAAATTTCGAAATAGAGGACGAGTTCGACATCAGTTTATCTGCGGTAAAAAAGCAAGACAAAAATTTTAAGAGCGTTATCAAACTTGATAAAAACTTCCACCTATACATCCATGGCCGCAAGGATCTGATGGAAAAAGGTTACGATGAAATGGTAGGAAAGAAGTTTTATAAGTTGTACTATGAGGAAGAAAGTTAAAGCGAGTTGAGAGTGGAGAATGGAGAGTTGAGAGTTAATTGAAAATTGAAAGTTGAAAATTGAAAATGATAGTAAAGGGACGTTACGCCTGTTTGGTGGATCGTCCCTTTTTGTTTCTTTCCATAAAAAGTCACTCTCAACTCTCCATTCTCAACTCTCAACTAATCCGCGCCCGGCATATCCATCTGCGTATTCGGTTTCTTTTTGCGGAAGGAGAATTTTTGCACCACCCATACCACCCAGGTATTGTTTTGCGTGTAAGAATTACCGCTTGAATTTTGCACGAACCTGCTCATGTAACCCGTCATGTACTGAATATTTTTTCTTTTAAGACCCACCATTAATGAAATGCGGTTTTGGTCGAAAGTGTTGTACACAATTTCTTTTCCGAAGTTGATCAATACTTCATCCGCCAATGCAACAAAAGGCTCGTTGCCATCAAATTTCCATTGCGGAATGGATTTGCGAAGATTGATCTGAAACCTTATGCGGTTCACGAAAGAATAAGTATCTGTTGTTTTTCCATTCACCACATCCTGCCGAAAACGGGCATCATAGCGGACACGTTCTGTAAGGGAGAAATTGTGCGACAATGGGACGGTAAAAACTACCTGCGCCCAGGGGCGATGTTCCTGCCGGGGTAGCCCGTCCTGGCCGCTAATAGGCAATCTCGCATATGCATATCCGCCAGTAATGGCAGTTTTGGGAAAATTGTAGGTGAGCCCTGTACGAACAATAAAGAAGCCGTGATTAAACACCCAATGTGCATCGTTCCACAACGACAGTTTTTCACTTATTTGTGCAGACGTCATATACCCCAGCCATGTTTGGTACTGATGTGTAACCTGTTTGGTTGCTTGTGCAAATAATTTACCGGAGGTAAGGAGCAAAAAAATAAAGCAGATTGCTGAGAGCCGTTTTTTCATTGGATTTTACAACAATGTGCTTTGCCAGAATGTTCGAGTACAAATTAATAATTAATAATTAAGAATTAATAGGAGTACCACCCACACGAGAGAAATAGAATTCCGTAGTTCTGAAAATTTAATAGGGTCGCATTCACTAACGAATGCAACCCTATTAATTCTTAATTCTTAATTATCAATTATTAATTATTAATTGAATTAGTACGCCCATTTCAACCACGTAGAGCCCCAGGTAAATCCGCCGCCGAAGGCTGCCAACACGAGGTTGTCTCCTTTTTTCAATTGGCTCTCCCAGTCTGCAAGACATAAAGGAATAGTTGCAGCAGTAGTATTGCCGTAACGTTGGATGTTGATCATTACTTTTTCCTTAGGCAATCCCATACGGTTTGCCGTGGCGTCAATAATGCGCAGGTTGGCCTGGTGAGGGACCAGCCAGTGAATATTATCTGCGGTAAGATTGTGTTTTTGCATCAGTTCTTCACATACGTCAGCCATTCTTGTAACCGCGAATTTGAACACGGTTTGGCCTTCCTGGTATGCAAAATGCTCTCTTTTTGTAACGGTTTCTATAGAAGCAGGTTTCAGTGAACCACCCGCTTTCATGTGCAGGTACGCTGCGCCGCTACCGTCGCTTTTCAAAATGCTGTCTTTTACACCATAACCTTCATTGTTTGGTTCCAGCAAAACACCTGCAGCACCATCGCCGAAAATTACGCAAGTGTTGCGGTCAGTATAATCGATAATGGCACTCATTTTGTCTGCGCCAACAACCAATACTTTTGAGTAACGCCCACTTTCTATAAATGCTGCGCCGGTGGCCAGTGCATATAGAAAACCCGAACATGCTGCGCTGATGTCGAAGCTCCATGCGTTTGTGGCTCCGGCTTTATTGCAAGCAATGTTGGCTGTAGAAGGGAAAACCATGTCGGGTGTAACTGTTGCAACAATTACACACTCAAGATCAGCAGGTTTTATACCTCTTTTTTCACATATTTGATGAATAACAGGAACTACCATGTCAGAAGTTGCTTTTCCTTCGCCTCTTAAAATTCTTCTTTCGGAAATACCTGTTCTGGTTCTGATCCATTCATCGTTTGTTTCCACCATTTTCTCCAGGTCAAAATTCGTGAGTACGGTTTCAGGGGTGTGACCCGCTACTGCTGTAACAGCGGCTATTGTTTTTGAAATCATGATCTTTCTTATTCTAATTGGGCCGTAAAAGTAAGGGAAAAATGTTATCAGATTGACAGTTAGTGACTGGTGAATCGTTAAAGGTCAATCGTGAAACGTGAATCGGGAATCGTGAAAGGTGAAGCGTGAATGGAGGTGCCTATTGTGTAAGTCTCAAATAATAGGGAACCTAATCACGTTTCACCATTCATCATTCACGACCCGAAAAAGTAGCCTTTTGTGCAAAAAAAATATCCTATTTCATTTGCTAATTTCATTTACTAAGCAGTTGACAATGATTTGGTTACTATAACTGATTTTTTTTGCTGTATTCTAAAAAACGTTATCGGATTCATACATTTATTCCCTTATTTTCGCACTCTATGATAGCATATGTAAAAGGCGACTTCGTTTACAAAACTCCTGCGGTGGTTCATGTGGACGTACATGGCGTAGGTTACGAGGTTTTAATAAGCCTGAATACATTTTCCAGTATAGAGCCCCTCGATAAAGGATTGTTACATACTTTTTTGCACATCAGGGAAGATGCGCATGTGCTTTATGGATTTTATGAGGTGGCCGAAAAAGAACTGTTTATACAATTGATAAGTGTTAGCGGTGTGGGCGCGAGTACGGCACGGATGATGTTGTCTTCCATGAGGCCCGAAGAAATTGTGCGGGCAATCGTAAATGGAAATGCAAAACAACTGGAAGGAATCAAAGGGATAGGTAAGAAATCTGCAGAAAGAATTATTCTCGAATTAAGAGATAAACTGAATAAACAATCGCTGTCAGCATCTGTTAATATTTTGTCCACTGCAAACAATAGTTTGGAAACAGACGCGTTAAATGCACTAGTTGCCCTTGGCATATCCCGCCCTAACGCTGAGCTTGCTGTGAAGAAAGTACTTGCTGCGGAACCCGGCTCAGAAAAAATCGAAGAAATAATTAAAAAAGCCCTTAAAACTTTATAGCCTATAGAGCCTTATCTACCTAACTAATTTTGTGAGAAAAGCCTTGCGCACTCGTTTTTCTAATATCATACGAAGACTTCGGATCATTGTTGGCGTTGCCCTGCTCTTTGCATTAGGTACGGTCAATACATTTGCTCATCAGGTACCTCCGCAACCAGTACCAAAGCAACCGCAACAAGTTCCGCAGCCACCGGCACCTCAAACACAGGTGCCCAAAACTCCTGATACCCTCCCGTTCCCAATTAAGGACAGGCGCGGAGACAAGATCACCAATCCGGAAAAAAATGCTTTCAATCTTAAAGATCCAGCCAATCTTCAAAGAACGGTCGAGTACGATCCTATCACAAGGAAATACTATATCATTGAAAAGATTGGAGAGAACTATTACCGCACTCCAACCGAACTCACCTTTGAAGAATACCTGAAAATTAAAGCGCAGGAACAGGAAAGGGAGTATTTCAAAAAAAGAGCAGATGTGCTCATGGGGCTCAACCGGAAACTGCCGAAGCCCAAACTTAGTGTGACGGACAATCTCTTCAACAGGATTTTTGGGAATGGGAAAATAGATATTCGTCCACAAGGTAACGTGGATATCCTCGCCGGGTACCAGGGGCAAAACATTAAAAACCCCACGCTACCGGAAAATGCAAGAAAGAACGGAGGCTTCGATTTTGACATGAACGCCAACCTGAGCGTTATTGCAAACATTGGCGACAAGTTGAAATTGCCCATCAACTACAACACACTTGCTAACTTCGATTTTGAAAACCAATTAAAACTTGATTATACCGGCGGTCCGGATGAGATCATTAAAAAGATCGAAGCCGGTAACGTATCCTTTTCTTCAAAAGGAACCTTGATTCCCGGAGCGCAATCCCTATTTGGTATTAAAACACAATTACAATTTGGTAAACTCTTTGTAACAGGTGTGTTGGCAAATGAAAGATCCCAGCGTCAATCATTGGGTTTGCAGGGTGGAGCCGCCACAACCACTTATGAATTTCGCGCAGACGACTACGAAGAGAACAGGCACTTCCTGATGGCACAATATTTCCGCAGCCGGTACAATGTGGCAATGGCAAGTTTGCCTGCGGTAAATTCACTGGTACAGATTTTAAGAATAGAAGTTTGGGTAACCAATAAAAACGGTTCCACTACAGATACGCGTGACATCGTTGGCCTGGCCGACCTTGCAGAAAGACATCCTTATCACTATCCCGCTATTCCAAGTGCGACCGATAGTTTGCCTTACAACGATGCCAATGGTTTATATAAAACTATTATCAGCAATCCAAGCAGCCGTAATTCATCAACCGTAACAACCGTTCTATCTGGAATGGGATTGCAACCGGTACAGGATTTTGAAAAAACATTTGCCCGTAAGCTGAATGCAAGTGAATATTTCTTCAACCCGCAAGTAGGGTTTTTATCATTGAACCAACCCTTGCAGGCAGATGAAGTATTGGGAATAGCTTTTCAATACAGCTATAACGGAAAAACCTACCAGGTGGGTGAGTTTTCCACGGACGTTCCTCCGGATACTACAGCAGGAAAAGCCAACCAAAAAGTATTGTTCCTGAAATTGTTGAAAGCAACTTCCCAAAGAACCAACATTCCACTGTGGCAGTTGATGATGAAAAACGTTTATGCACTACGCACAAAAGACGGGAGTTATTTGTCAAGTGTGCAGCCGACAGATTTCGATCTGAACGTTTTGTATGAGCAGCCAAGTTTGGGTAAGAAAAGATATTTACCCGAAGGTCCAAAATCAGGGTTGCCACTCATTACGTTATTGAACTTGGATAGATTAAACAATAATCGTGACCCGCAACCGGATGGCAGATTTGACTATATCGAAGGATTTACAATTATATCTAGCCAGGCCAGAATCATTTTCCCTTTGCTTCAGCCTTTTGGCCGCGACCTCGACAGCATAGCATTCCAGGGTGCCCCACAAGAATTGAAGGATAAATACATTTTTAAACCTTTATACGATACCATCAAGGAGATCGCAAAAACCTATGCGAATCTCGACAGGTTCCTCATCAGTGGTTCGGCGAAGGGGTCAGCTTCCTCTGATATTTCACTGGGTGCATTCAACGTGCCGCAAGGTTCGGTTACGGTAACAGCCGGCGGACGAACCCTTGTGGAAAACGTGGATTATGTGGTGGACTATAACCTTGGAACAGTAAAAGTCATTAATAATGCCATCACGAATTCAGGTATTCCGGTAAATGTGCAGTTTGAGAACAACGCCAACTTTGGTTTGCAGCAACGGAACTATCTTGGATTGCGCCTGGACTACCAGGTAAAAAATACGGCAAAGGAATCGTTCAACATTGGAGGTTCGTTGGTTCGGCTTGGTGAGCGTCCATACTTTAACAAGATGAACTACAGCGAGGACCCGATACGGAATACCATGTACGGCCTCGATTTCAATTACAGGTCCGAAGTACCGAAAATCACCAAATGGTTGAATAAACTGCCTTTCTACAACAGTAATGAAATGAGTACCATTACTGCTTATGGCGAAGGCGCTTTGCTAAAACCCGGTCACCCGCCACAAATTGGTAAAGGCAATAATGGTCTTATTTATATAGATGACTTTGAAGGAACACGTAACAGCATCGACTTGCGTTTCCCTTTAACAAACTGGGCGCTGGCATCTACACCGCAGGGCAATAACCTGTTTCCCGAATCAGGTTTAACAAACGATCTCAGATACGGATACAATCGTTCAAAAATTGCATGGTATAATATTGAGCCGAATTTGCAGGATCCAAAATCTCCAAACAATCCGGTGAAAGGTACCAATCTTGGTGATCCGACGGTGCGTGCGGTTTTGCAGGGAGATATCTACCCCGCAAAAACAGTTGACTTTGGCCAATCACAACTTATAACTTTCGACGTTGCCTATTACCCAACAGATAAAGGGCCATACAACTTTGATCCTAATTTGACCGCCAATGGAAAGTTGCCAAATCCAAAGCAACGCTGGGGCGGTATCATGCGGAATATTGACCAAACAGACTTTGAAACGGGTAACGTGGAATACATTGAATTCTGGATGCAAGACCCGTTCCTTAAAAACAGAAACAGTAGCGGCGGACAATTGTATTTCAACCTTGGTAATATTTCAGAGGACATTCTGAAAGATGGTAAACGTTTTTTTGAAAATGGATTGCCTACGCCTAACATTCCTGCAGAACTGGATTCGAGCAATTGGGGACATGTTCCCGGCAACCCGATCCAGGTAACCAATGCCTTCAGCAATGATCCGAACGACCGCGAGTTCCAGGACGTTGGTTTTGATGGTTTGACAGATGATCAGGAAAGAACCAAGTTCCAGCCATACCTCAACCAGCTGGCAGCTTTGTATGGTGCCGGTTCTCCGATATTCCAAATGGCATTCAATGATCCTGCAGGTGATAACTTTAAAGGTTACCGCGATGCAGAATATGATCAGGCGAAATCAGATATCCTGGCACGTTATAAAAACATCAACAGCCCGCAAGGCAACTCGCCAATTGCTACCGGTTCAACTACAACGGCATATACGCTTACGCCGGACCAGGAAGATCTGAATAAGGATAATACCCTGAACGAGCTGGAAGAGTATTTTCAATACCGGGTTGACCTGAGTGAAAACTCTTTTGTTGTTGGGCAGAACTATATTACAGACAAGAGGACTTTCATGCCGAGCAATCCTGGTGCAATGGAAGAAACATGGTATTTGTTCCGCATTCCGATTGACCAGTATCAGCAAAAAATAGGAAATATTCCAGACTTCAAATCCATACGTTTCATCCGTATGTTCATGACCGGTTTTGAAGATTCATTGGTTTGCCGTTTCGCGAAACTTGAATTGGTACGTAACCAATGGCGTGGATTTACTTATGTAATTGATACAACAGGATCTTACACTCCGTTGCCTTCAAACTCAACAACTACATTCAACGTGCTTGCGGTGAACGTAGAAGAAAACAGCAGCAGGTTACCAATTCCATACGTAACGCCTCCTGGTGTTGAACGTCAGCAAACTTTGAGCAACAATAACGTGTCCCTGTTGCAGAACGAGCAGGCATTGAGCATGCAGGTTTATAATTTACCTAAAGGAGAATCCAGAGGTGTGTTCAAAACAATGAACATGGATTTGCGCCAGTACGGCCGCCTGGAAATGTTTATACACGCAGAAGCGGCGCAAAATGTGCCGGTTGCCGATAACGACCTGTATGCTGTGATCAGGCTGGGTGCCGATTTTGTGAGTAACTATTATGAAGTAAGAATTCCATTGAAAATTACTCAGCCCGGAGTAAAGGTTGATACACTCATATGGCCGACATTAAATAACCTGGATATTGATCTTAACGCATTGACAAAATTGAAGATCAACAGAAACAATAATTCGAATGTTGACACTTACTATAAGGAAGTGCAGCCGAATGGCCAGACATACGGAATTATTGGGAACCCGAACCTGGGTGAAGTAAGAGGGTTCTTCGTCGGGGTAAACAACGTTACACTTGGCATGGCCAGTACAGAAGTTTGGGTGAACGAATTAAGACTTTCCAAATTAAATGAGAAAGGCGGCTACGCCGCTCTGGGCAGGGTTGATATAAAACTGGCGGACCTCGGATCTTTATCTATTTCCGGCGGCGTTAAAAGTATTGGCTTTGGTACATTAGAGCAGAGAGTAAACGAACGGTCGATGAACCAGACGACGCAGTTTGACGCGGCCACTAACCTTGAGTTGGGTAAACTGTTGCCAAAGAAAGCCTCTATGTCGATTCCTGTGTATGCCGGTTATTCGCAAACGGTGAGCATGCCGGAATACGATCCATATGATCTTGATATTAAATTGAAAGATAAACTGGCCGCGGCTCCATCACAAATTAAAGATTCAATACGCGAAGACGCGGTAGAGGTTCGTACTTTAAAAACGATCAGCTTCACGAACGTGAAGTACATGAACACCAGCGGTAGGAAGCAACATATCTGGAGTCCCGAAAACTTTGACGTAAGTTATTCTTTTACACAAGAAGAACATCATAGCCCGCTTGTGGAAAGTGATGAAACTATAAAACACAGGGCAGGACTTGGGTATAACTATGCAGGGCAACCGAAGTTCTGGGAGCCGTTCAAAAAAGAATTCCGTTCCAAGAGTAATTGGTATGGTTTGATCAGGGATTTCAATCTGAATCCAACACCATCTTTATTAAGTTTCAGGGCAGATGTAAACAGGCAGTTTGCGGCGTTCCGTCCAAGAAACGTGGGTGGTCCCAAGAACGTGATTCCTGAAACGTTCAACAAATATTTTACGTTTGACAGATACTATAATCTTCGTTGGGATTTTACAAGGTCATTGAACCTGGATTTCTCTGCTGTAAATAATGCGAGGGTAGATGAAGATAGTGGCCGTTTGACCAAATATGAAAGGGAGCGCATGTGGAACAACTTCTGGAAAGGCGGAAGAAACACCAATTACAACCAAACTGCAACGCTGACTTATACGCTGCCGATGGCAAAAATACCGGCATTGGATTGGACAACAGTTCGTGCAAGCTACAGCGCCAAGTACAACTGGCTGGCCGCTTCCCTTGATGCGTTTGCAAAGAGCATGGGCAACATGATATCCAACTCACGAGACATTAACTTTACGGGCGACCTGGATTTTACAAAGCTTTACAGTAAGTCGAGATATCTCCGGGCAATGGATTGGAACGCGCCGAAACCGGGCAACAACAAACCGCAGGCGCCAAGAAATCCAAATGATACAACGAGAAGAAGAACGATCAATAAACCTAATCAAAATGATTTGCCACAGCTGAATACGTTTGAGAAAGTGATTGGAAGAATCATTACTTCTGTGAAGAAGGTGTCGATTCAATACTCTGAGATCGGCAATACAACATTGGCAGGTTACACGGACAGTACGCAGTTTTTGGGTATGAACTGGAAAAATAATTTTGCACCTGGTTGGGGATATGTATTTGGTCAACAGCCGGATACAGCCTTTGTCAATGATTTTGCGAAGCGTGGGCTGTTTACAAGAGATCCGCTGTTCAATAACCTGAACAGACAGGATTTTAACCAGCGATTGAATATCACTGCACAAGTGATTCCTGTACGTGATCTTGTTATTGACGTGAGCCTTAATAAAACATTTGGTAAAACATACAGCGAGCTTTATAAGGATACAATAGGCACCGGAAATTTTGTGAGATTGAGTCCGTATAACTCCGGTAGCTTCAGCGTGTCATTTGTTTCGTTCCAAACGTTGTTTGAGCCATTTAAGCCGAATGAGATTACTGAGGCTTTCCAAACATTTGAGAACAATCGTATCGTCATCTCGAAACGTCTGGGTACGGAAAATCCATACTCAGGCACACAGGAACCGGATGGTTATTACAAAGGATACGGCAAATATTCGCAGGATGTATTGATCCCCGCGTTTGTAGCCGCCTACACGAAAAAGGATCCCATGAGCATCGCGTTGGTAAAAACTGATAACCCGAACATACGATCTAATCCGTTTGGTGGTTATATACCAAAGCCAAATTGGTCGGTTACTTACAATGGATTAACACGTATTCCGGGGCTGGAAAAAATATTCTCAAATGTTACGATCAACCATGCGTATAATGGTACGCTAGGCATGAACAGCTTTAACAGCAACTTGCTATACCAGGATCCGCGGAATTTTAATTATCCTGGATTTATTGATACACTGAGTGGAAACTTTATTCCGTATTTCCTTGTACCTAATATTACTATCTCGGAAGCTTTTGCACCATTGTTCAATGTGGATGTGCAAATGGTAAACCAGGTATCAACCAGCTTTGGTTATAAGAAGAGTCGTAGTCTGAGTTTGAGCCTCGTCGATTATCAATTGGCGGAAGCGCGCTCAACTGAATTTACATTCGGATTTGGCTGGAGAAAAAGAGGTATGCCAATGCCGTTCAAATTGAAGTTGCCGGGACAGAAAGAGTCGTCGAAGAAATTGCAGAATGACTTGAACTTGCGTATTGATTTCAGTATTCGTGATGATGCTACTGCAAACAGTCGCCTGGATCAGAATACGGCGTTGCCAACATCCGGACAAAAAGTGATCACTATTTCACCGTCTATAGATTACGTATTGAACAACCGCATTAACGTGAAATTGTATTTTGATCAAAGAAGAACAGAGCCTAAGGTTTCACAATCTGTTCCGATAACAACAACACGAGGCGGTCTGCAGATACGTATTTCGCTGGCTCAATAAGAGAGCACACGGATGACACGGATTAGACGAATTTACACTGAGCAATAACTGAATAACTGAATGACTGAATAACTGAGTGGTCGAAATTTGTAATGCAAAATCGAAAATACACACTCAGTTATTCAGTCATTCAGTTATTCAGTTACCCGGAACACCGGAATTCTCAAGTGCGCTTGCTCATAATACGGAGAATGCATATAAACAAACTGCAACTGTGCCTTTGCATTTGCAGCAAACTGCGGATCTGATCTTTTCTTTTCTTCCAATGCCTGTTTTATTTCAGGATGTTGTTGCAGCAGTGCGCCCGCAACATCTTCCAAACGATAATCACTGTACCATTCTTTTTGTTGTAAAATCGCATCGAAGAAATTCCAGCTGAAGAAGCTGTCGTCACCTTGCGGCTCAAGCGTTTCAATAATGTACCTGTCGCTGCGCTGGCCGGTGTAAATAATGTAATCACCCTTTACAAAATGAACCCGCTCTGTGCGTTTGCTAACGACAAGATCAAAATTACGGTGATGCTTTTCGTAAGCCCTGGGCATACTTTTATAATCATCCACATGATAAAACTCCACAGTGAGAGTTGTGTCTTTTGTTAAGCGTTTTAATTCCACGCCGTTGTTTTTCAAACGGTCTATCGCTTCATGCCAGCCCTGCGGAATGATATATGCGGAAGGCTTTTGAATGGTAACGACAGGGTTGAAAGTATTGTAGAATTTTACCTGCTTTTCAAAAGGTTTTGTATGATCATAGAACATGCGCGGCAAGCCGGTTATATCGCTCGTTTTGGTATTGGTTTGGTAACCTTTGAAAAGCACTTGATCAAACCTGGTTGTATCAACAGCCCAGCTAACAGCAAAGTCTTTTTTCTTTCTGTTATTTTCTATGTCCGCTTTTCTTTTTGTAACGATATCGTTGGCAAACAAAGATGATTGCTCCATGATGGTTTGCATAAAAGCATAGGTGCTCTTCACTCTATCTGCATAAGGTTTTAGCATGTGCGTTTCCGGCACAAAAGCAATAGTTTGAAAAAGTGCTGCATAGCCGCTGCTGTAGCGGGGAGGATCGTAGTAAGCGTCCCAACCTTTGTCGGGATCGCCATCTTCAAAGTTCACATAAGGAACCATGTCCCAACTTTTTGCCGACATGCTTTTATACAAAGCAGGCTCGAATGTGGTGTGGACAAAAGCGCCGGTCTCACCGCCCAGCTTATTGTGTTGCGTAGTTAGCAAAGTCATTGTGTGCTGGTAGTCTGCACCGTCACTCACATGGTTATCAATAAAAATGTCCGGCTGCAACCATTGAAAAATACGCGTAAATGAAATGGCATCGCGTGAATCGTTTTTTATAAAATCGCGGTTCAGATCGAGGTTCTCTGAATTGCCTCTGAACCCGTATTCTTCAGGTCCGTTCTGATTCACCCTTGAAGAAGTGCCACGGTCAAGGCAGCCTCCAATATTGTACACAGGAATAATGGCAAATACAACATTATCGGCGGCGACAATTTTATTGGTTGCAAGGTCCCTGATCAGCATCATGCTGGCATCAATTCCATCGGGTTCGCCTGGGTGTATGCCGTTGTTTACAAGTACTACCACCTTGTGTTGATTGTGCCATTGCCTGGGATCAAATTTTTTGTCTTTACTGAAAAGGACAAGATGTAGCGGATAGCCGGCATCCGTCGTATCAAATGTTTTGATTGAGAGTGTAGGAAAAGCAGCTTTTAGCTTTTTGTAATACTCAATCGTTTCAAAGTAAGTAGCGGTTTGTTTGCCATTGCTGTTTTCAAATACGGTAGGGAATTTCTGTGCCAGCAGTGTTGTTGCTACAATGCACAGGGTGAGGAGGATAGATGCTTTCTTCATGTGTCAGTTTGTGATCTCGCAAAATAAACAATAACTGAATAACTGAGTAACTGAATAACTGAAGGTTGATTTTCGATTTTGAACGACGACTTTCGAACACTCAGTTATTCGGTTACTCAGTTATTCATTATTGCCCCGCAGCGTTTAACCTTTCGTTTTACTGTTACATGTGCAACAACCAATGTGCTTTCCTAAGCGTTTTGTAGTTTTAGTTCGTGGGCTTTGGCATCAAGTGAATTGAGTCATAAAACCTGCACAATGGACATGAGTAACGACACTTCCAGACCTGTTAAGTCTGTTTCAACTTCACAGCTGTTCAACACAATTATCCAGTTATTGCTTGTTGCACTTTTAATAAGTTGGTGTTTTCGCATATTGAGCCCGTTTATAAATCCTATTGCATGGGCCGCGATACTAGCGGTTGTTCTATATCCTGCCCATCAAAAACTTACCAAAAAGCTAAAGGGAAAATCTACACGAGCAGCCGTGATCATCACTGTGCTGTTATTGTGCATTCTTATTGTGCCGGCTGTTTGGTTAAGCTTTACCACTGCCGATGAAATAAAGGAATTTGTTGCAGACTATAGAGCTGGCAATGTACAACTGCCACCTCCGCGTGAAAATGTGAAAGGTTGGCCCTTCATTGGCGACAAGGCACATGAGCTATGGGTGCAGGCATCGCAGGGACTTGACACAATTGTAAAAAAATATCCGAAGCAAACGCGTTCTGCCCTTACATCTATTATCGGGCTGCTGGCAAGTACAGCAAAGGGGTTGCTCTTGTTTACATTTTCGATTATTATCAGTGGCGTATTTCTGTCCTACTCTGAAGCTACGGGACGGTTTGCAAAAAATCTTTTTAACAGGCTAATGGGAAGCAATTCTACCATTGATGTTACTTCTATTGTGGTGGTTACGATTCGCAATGTTGTGAAAGGTATATTGGGAGTAGCTTTTATTCAAACCATATTGGCAGCAATAGGTTTGGTTTTGGCAGGAGTTCCGGCGGCCGGTTTGTGGACATTGCTGTGTTTGATCCTTGCCATTATTCAAATAGGCATTCTGCCCATTTCTATATGCATCATTGTATACATCTGGAGTACAGGTACTACACTGACTGCTACGCTGCTAACTATTTGGCTGCTACTGGTAGGCCTGTCTGATAACGTTTTAAAACCCCTGTTGCTTGGTAAGGGTGCACCGGTGCCAATGTTGGTCGTGTTCCTCGGTGCTGTCGGCGGTTTTGTGCTTTCTGGGTTTATGGGACTATTTACCGGAGCCGTGGTAATGTCGCTGGGGTATAAGTTGTTTACGTTATGGCTGGAGGGAGAGAATAATCGAATAACTGAATAACTGAATAACCGAGTAGTTGAAATTCGTAATGAATGATTGAATGTGACATTCAGTTATTCAGTCATTCAGTTACTCAGTTAATGAAATAAAAAAAGGCGATAGAGAACTATCACCTCGTTGTTCTTTTTTATCTTAAAATTTACCAGAGACAATTTAATTTGCTCTCCTGAACATCATCACATAACCGCTCAACGTCTTTTTCTTGTTCTTGTTAACCTGCACGGGTTTGAGCATGTGATATTCCGAGAACTGGGATGTGTAATTAAACGTGATTATATTACCGTCAACATCTCCCCACATATTCTTTTTGTAAATAACCTGCTTTTCGTTCCAATCAAACATCCTTACTTCATAAAGTTTGGAGTCGGGCTCGCCAATAAAAACAAACTGATAATTTCCACCTTGCGTTAATGGCATAATCACCGGCATCTCATATTCACTTTCCATAGCCATCGAAGCTTCGCGTAAGAGAGTAAAACCTTGCGAAGTGTATAACTTTTTTAAGCTATCTATTTGTGGTTTAAAAGATTCATTCAAAAAACTGCGTTGCTTGATGACGTCTTCTTGCGCGTGAATTACTGCAAAAGACATGCAACAACATAGTAATAAGGTTAAGAACCTGAAAAATTTAACTTTTTTCATGGTAATGGTCTCTGGTCTTGGATTAAAAATATTAACACTATGGTTAATCTTTTTTCAATGGAAAAGGATTCATGAGTACAGTACAACTACTAATGTAATTTACGTAATCTCTCTAAAAGAAACGCAGGTTTTTTCAGAGTATTGCGTAAGTGCAAAAATTATTTATAAGTATAGAAAGAATTGGCCTGAGCAAGGCAGGTTAATACAAGGTCGTTAATGCAAACATGTTCGGGCAGGGTAGTGGTATAATAAATCACATTTGCTACATCTTCCGCGCTAAGTGGTTGGTAACCTTCGTATATTTTGTCGGCCTGCGACTTGTCTCCCTTGAACCGAACCATTGAAAACTCGGTTTCTGCAGCTCCCGGGTGAATGGCTGTTACTTTTATTTTGTGTTTCAGCAGGTCAATTCTCATCGATTGGCTGATGGCATCTACAGCATGTTTTGTAGCGCAATAAACATTACCCTTCTCGTACACCTCTTTCGCTGCTGTAGAGCCAAGGTTGATGATGTGGCCCTTTTTTCTTTCCGTCATTAAAGGAAGCACAGCCTTCGACACATACAGCAATCCCTTTACATTGGTATCCAGCATGTTCTCCCAATCTTCCATGGAAGCTTCGTCAAAATGATCTCGTCCTGCAGCAAGACCGGCATTGTTTACCAGTACGTCGATGGCTTTCCATTCCACGGGCAAACTGTTGATGGAAGAAAATGCATCTTCGCGGCTGCGAACATCAAAACAAAGCGGATGTACTTTTACGCCGTGTTTTTCCTCCAATTCTTTTTTCAGTTCATCCAGTCTCTCCTTTCTCCGTCCCGTAATAATCACATTGTATTTGTTTGAAGCAAAAATTTCCGCTGTTGCTTTGCCAAAGCCCGAAGTGGCACCTGTAACCAAAACGATCTTGCTCATAGTAAGTTGTGAGTTTTGAGTTCTAAGTTATGAGTAAGAACGCAGATTCTCATGATTGTCATGATTTTTCAAGATTTGAAATTTTGAGATTTTAAATTTTTAGGGAGTCGTGCGAATAGGAATAAATGCATTTCGATGCTCGAATATTGCGAAGCATCAGATCTCAAATCATCAAAATCATGACGATCATGAAAATCTGCGTTCCGTCTCTCATCTCATCAGCACCACCGTTCCCTTCTTAAATATTACCTGGCCGGTGTAAGAAGTGCCCTGCACCATCCAAACATAGGTATCTGGTCCCTGGGCATTGCCGTTGATGGTTCCGTCCCAGCCCTTGCCGGGATCGGAGTTGTTGTATACCAATTGCCCCCAGCGGTTGTAGACTCTGAAGTAATCCAACTTGCGAATGCCGACAGGAATCGGTCTGAATAAATTGTTGGAGATCCTTTCAGGTGTAAAGGCATTTGGAACAAAAATATCGGGAAGCGTTGTAAATACTTTTATATTGATGGTATCGTAATCGTAGCATTTGTCTGCAGTGTATGCTTTGACTACGTAGGTCATATTTTGACTGATGTTGGCAATCGGATTTTGAATATCAGGATTATTCAATCCGGTTGGAGGCGTCCATTGGTAAAAATCTGCACCGGTTGCATTTAGTTGTAGCGGTTGGTTTATCACAATTGAAGTATCGTTTCCGGCAGAAGCAATCACAGGCGGACGAACTGTAATCGTTATTGAACCCACGCCTGGTTTAGGACAACCTTTGTTGTCGCGAACGGTAAGTGTATACACCGTGGTTCTTATGGGATAGGCAAGTGGATTCAGCGATTGCGGATTAACAAGCGTTGTTAAAGGCGACCATGCGTAAGATATTCCGTCGACCGTAGCATGGAGATAGGCCGTGTCGCGGTAGCAAATTACTGTGTCGGGGCCAGGGTTTGCCAGCGGATACGGAACAGTTGTTACTACAACACCATCTGTCGCAGAACATTTTCCTATCCTCGCAGTGATCTCATAGACCGTTGTTCCCGTTGGTGTAGCCATGGGGCTCAACATTGAGCTGTCGCTAAGTGTTGCGGCTGGCGTCCACGCATAGCGCAAGCCGTCTGTTTGCGGATGCAATACGATCGCATCGGTTAAACAAATGGTGGTATCGTTTCCCGCATTTAGCCGTACTCTGTCTGTAACCCTTACTTTGATGCTGTCTGTGTTAATACATCCGTCTTCGTTAAGCTGTACGTAAAACGTAGTGGTGGTTTTAGGAAATACAAGCGGGTTGGAGGTGTTGCCGTCTCGCATAAGATTGATAACATTCGGCGTCCAGTTAAAAATGCCCAAGCCTATAGCTGCAAGTTGTAAAGTATCAATGTTACAAATAAGCGTATCTCTGAATGGAAGCGCAATTGTCGGCTTTTCTTTCACGTCAACTGCGTTAAGCACAGTGTCGATACAGCCCTTACTGCTTTCTACAATCAGCTGCACTGATTTAGAACCTGATGTACTATACTTCCATGACGGGTTTTGAATATGAGAACTGTCGTTAGTGGCCGCCTCATCGCCGAAGGCCCAGCTCCACTTACTCACCACTCCATACTTTGCCTTGGTTGTATCAACAAATCGTATTGGATTCAGAATACATGTGCCGGCAGTGATAAAGCCGCCAAAAAATCCGGGAAATACTTTTGCAATGGCCGTAGTTGAATCAATACACTGACCCGCAGAAAGCAATGCCGTTAATTTTATTTGATAAACACCTGTATCCGCATAGGTATGTGTAACATTTCCCGAAGGGTCATAAGATGTATCGGGTTTTGATTTGTCGCCGTAGTTCCATATGTACATGGTGCCGGGCGGATTGTTCTGATTGTTTCTGATCGCCACTTTGAAATCGTCGCAAAAATGATATTCGGGCGACAGTAGGGCATTGAGCGGAACACAATCGGAAACCTTTATGTGAATGTCTTTACGATGCACGTTTATCAGCACACCCTTTCGATATTCAGATACGCAAACAGTAACCACATACTGGCCAATAGCGGAAGGCGCAATGCCTGAAAAAACTCCTGTTTTAGCATCAATGGAAGCGGAAGGGTCCATTGGTACAGTGCCTGAATAGCCGGGTCTGTAAGGCAATGGGCTGTAAGGGGGCGGTGGTGCGGGATTCGGCGTAACGCAAGTGAAACAGGTTCCCTGTCTTTCACCGGCGCCATCGTAAGCGTCACATAAAGCATACGATAAAGAGTCTGTGCCATCAGGATCAGTAGCACCGAAATTAAACTTAAAGGCAGAAGACATACAGATGGCCACTGCGTCACCTGCTTCAAAACTTGGACTCGAATTTTTTTGAGCGCCAGCCAACACATCCGTTCCGGGTATTTCACACAAGTAGGTAACACCGGTCCTGCCACTGTTACTTACGTTTTGAATGCCGTCCAAACGACAACAGCGCTGAAATGCAATGGTGTAACCAACTTTGCTGTCGGGTATTTCTATTGAAGTTTGGTAGTAGCGTAAATTATAGCAGACATCCGTAGGCGGATTGGTGATACAGGGGTTAGAATTAGGATCATACCTTATCTGCTCCTCTCTTATTTTCGGTGCATTTACTGTAAAAGATGGATTTGTTTGCCCCTTCTCATACACAGTGAAATTTTCATCTTCATCATTCTGTCCGGGATTGTTTTGAAAACAGTCGATGTATAATTTGAGTGTGACCTGGTATCTTGAAGAATTGGGCGAATTTCCCGGGCCCAGGTATTTATAATAGAGTTCCCCTCCTCGAATGTGGTTAGCATACAGTTGGGCGGCATAATACAGCATCAGGAAGAGTATGGAAGCACATTTCTTCATCAAGAAGCATTTTGGCCTTTCGGTTATTACATCTCAATTACGATTCTATTCTCACGAATCCGAAAAAGCCTATCAACTAATGAAGTCAAAAATCAAAATTCAAAACTTGGTGAGCCTTTTTGACCTTTGAATTTTTACTTTATAACCTCTTGTAGGTAGCTTTCCAAAGCCTCGTTACTTTTATCGGTTTCTTCCATCATACCCATATGGGCAGAATGTTCGAGAATGGTTACATAGGTAGTGGAAGATAAATGGCTCAGGGCCAGGCTGTCCTTGTAGGGAACCGCAACGTCATTCTTGCCTATTATCAACAAAACAGGTTTGGAAAAGTTCTTCAAAACGAGCGTTCTGTCTGGCCTGGCAATCATCGCGTAATAATACGCGATCAATGACTCGGGTTCAAATTCTTTAAGGTGTTCTATAAATGTAACAACTTTATCAGAATTTTTTAACTTATAATTTTCGGTAAAAAGGTTGGGTGTAGTTTGTTTAATAAACAGGTATGCGCCATTTTTCTTAATGAATTCAATGCCTTTGCGGCGTGTCTCTTTTTTTTCTTCTGTATCTGGAAAAGCTGTAGAGTGAAACAACCCAAGTCCCTTTAGAAACTGCGGGTATTTTTCTCCAAATGCCAGCGCTACATACCCGCCCATCGAGTGCCCGATAACAACTGCCTGATCAATTTTTTCATTTTCCAAAATTGACTTCACTGCATCTGCCATACTTTCCATGCTTGTTTCATCCAACCTGTCTGAAGCGCCACTTCCCGGAAGATCAGGAACAATTACAGTGTAGTTGTTTTGCAACGTGGCTACCTGGTTTTCCCAAACCTCATGGTCTTCAGCAAAGCCATGCAACAACACCACCGGCGCGCCAGATCCGCTCACTGCGTAAACAAGTTTTTTATTATTTAGCGAAAGCGTTTTCATGGTATTAGTTATAAGTTATGAGTTATGAGTGAACGAAGAGTCGCTGTGGGTTATGAACAATAAGGTATGAATGTCAAAAGTTAACGTTGTCGCACTTTTTATTCATAATTCATCACCTGCTCCTCCTCTGGCTTCTCAAAAACAAAACGCCTACCAGCGGTATCAAAGCAACATTTAATGCTTGTGGTAAAATAATCCAACAAATCAGCAAAAGCAAGCTTAGCCAGGCGGTTAATTTAAAATAAGTTTTCACCCATTTTTTATTGCTTCCCAGGAAAAATGCCGCCACAAAATGGGTTGGGATAGCCCATAGTAAATTGAGGTTGTTTTTGCATTCCAGGTGAGTTGTTCCTACCCACATAAACACCAGCAAAATGCCGAGCGCCCCGGTAAGAAAGAATAGTAGGGGGTCAAATATTTTCAGGAAGGTCTTTGCCGCAGGATGTTTTACCAAACTGCAAATGCCAACCAGTATAAAAAGCAATACAAATGCAAGCATGGGGGTGACCGGAGCAGCAGAAGCTGAGTTGTCCGGTTGCTCAAAAAGTGTGTGTTTCTCACTTACAAGCGGCTTGCCATTTATGGTTGTACTGTCAAAACCTTTTAATAAATAGTCAGGTAAAAACATTGATTCGCGATTGGTCGCTTTGCGGTCCATATTAGCGCCCAGCAAAATGTCAATGCCAAGTTTGGTCCAGTATTGTTTGGCCCTGTTGAGATAAATATAGATGAGATCGCGGAAGGTAACTGATTTGTGCTCAAGAATGTCTCTGGTAACAAAGGGAGCACTGTTTTTTTCTACGATATCCCTCAGTCGTGTGGAGCAATTATCGTACAGAAATTCATACAAATAGTACCTGTTTTGCGGAAGCGCATTTGTTTTTAACGCGTCGTAAAGTTTTAGCTTTTGCTCACATGAAAGATTCAGAATCTGTTCCTGTATGCTTCTGCCTTCTGCTTTGTAAGCGTTAAAAAAACCAAGATATCCGTCGTGGTTATTGAATTGTTCAATAGAAGAGGAATATAAAAGGCTGCCTTTTATAAACTTCATTTCAAAGTCATCTTCAAATGCGTCAAACGTACCGTAGTTGAAAACAAGGTCAGTATTTCTTGATTTATCAACCACACGAAGTGCGCTATGCCCAAAAATGGAATAAACCTCATCTCCGGGGCCGGCGGTTAGTAAGCTAACAGTAATGTTACAGGAATCGCTTTGCGCCTGTGAGAAAAAGGAAAAATGCAAAGCGAGAAGAAGTGCAAAAACGCTGGGGAAAAATTTCATTTTTGGTTGATTGTAGGGGGCGAATCGCATTCGCCCTGGTCCAAATTAAATGTGCAACAGAATAAACGGAATCTCCGCATATTTTGTTGCACTCTTGGGATGTTACAGGGCGAATGCGATTCGCCCCTACAAAATACTATTTTCTGCTATAGTTCGGAGCTTCTTTTGTAATGTCCACATCGTGAGCATGGCTTTCGCGCATACCTGCGTTGGTGATTTGAACAAAAGTTGCTTGTTGCAATGCTTTTAAATTAGCTGCACCGCAAAGGCCCATACCGGCACGAAGACCACCAACATATTGTGATATAACCTCGTTCAGGTTTCCTTTATAAGCCACACGACCCTCGATACCTTCCGGAACCATTTTCTTTGCATCTTCTTCGCCTTCCTGGAAGTAACGGTCGCCGCTACCTTGTTGCATAGCACCGATAGAGCCCATGCCGCGGTATTCTTTGAATTTACGGCCTTCATAGATAATAGTTTCTCCAGGGCTTTCTTCAACGCCGGCAAACACGCTTCCCATCATGGTTACGTTTGCTCCTGCTGCAAGTGCCTTAACCATATCACCAGTATAGCGAATACCACCATCAGCGATCAAAGGAACGTTTTTGCCTTTAAGTGCGGCGGCTGCTTCAACGATGGCTGTAAGCTGTGGAACACCGGCTCCTGCAACGATACGTGTTGTACAAATGGAGCCTGGTCCAATACCAATTTTTACTGCGTCTGCACCGGCATCGGCAAGGGCTTTTGCACCTGCGCCTGTGCCCACGTTACCTGCTATTACCTGTAAATTTTTGAAATTCTTTTTCAGTGCTTTCAATGAATCAATAACCCCTTTGCTATGACCGTGTGAACTATCCAGCGCCACAATGTCAACGCCCACTTGTTGCAATGCATAGGCTCTGTCCTGCAGGTCCTTTGTAATGCCGAGTGCACCGCCTACCAGCAAACGGCCATAGGTGTCTTTCACTGCATTAGGGAAATTGCGCAATTGCAGAATGTCCCTGTAAGTGATGAGACCGATAAGCGCTTTTTGTTTGTTGATAACAGGAAGCTTTTCGATTTTATATTGACGGAGTATTTTTTCAGCTTTTTTCAGATCTGTTCCTTCTGGTGCAGTGATGAGGTTTTCTTTTGTCATCACATCCTTCACAGGAATTTTTTTGTTGGTTTCAAAACGCAGATCTCTGTTGGTGAGGATACCAACCAGTCTTTTATTACCATCAACAATTGGAATACCACCAATCTTGTTCTCACGCATTAATTTAAGTGCGTCGCCAATTGTTGCATCATCATGAAGTGTAATAGGATCGATGATTAGACCGCTTTCGCTTCTTTTAACTTTGCGAACTTGCTCGGCCTGCTTTTCGATGCTCATGTTTTTGTGTAAAATACCAAGACCACCTTCACGTGCAAGCGCTATTGCCAGATTGGCTTCTGTAACGGTATCCATTGCTGCAGAGAGCATTGGAATGTTAAGCGTAATGTTCTTTGTAAGTTGGGTACGTATGTCAACATCCTTAGGTAACACCTCGCTGTAAGCAGGCATTAATAACACGTCATCAAACGTAAGACCTTCGCCAAAAAACCTTGATTGAAATGAATTGTCGCGGGGGGAAGTATTTCTTGTTGCCATGTGCAAAGATATGGCGCGGGGTAAATTGCCTCCAAAACTTTTTTTAGTGGAGAGTTGAAAGTTGAGAGTGGAGAGGGGTTAAAGGGAGAGAAAACGAATTGCAAATTGAAAGTTGAAAATTGAAAATGAACGAATAGTGTAAGCGCTTACGCATCTTGTTTAAGAAAATGTTAAGAGGAGGGTGCGTACGGAGTACTGAGTACGATGTACGAAATCCATCAATCTATGACATTCCAGTGACTTTCGTACATTGTACACAACTTAACTCTCCACTCTCCATTCTCCACTCTCCACTAAAATCCCATTTTCAACTTTCAATTAATCATATACATTTTTCCCGGCAGGCTACTCACAACGTTTTGCAGTTCAAGGTTCAAAATAGCTGCAGCGATAGCGCCGCTGGAAAGATTGCTTTTTAAATTCAACTCATCGATATGCGTTGCATCTTTTGCGCCCAGTAAATCGAGAATGATCTTTTCTTCGGGCGAAAAATCAATAAACAACTCGCGTTGCGGTTTTCGTGTTCTTGTTGCTTCTTTCCAGCCGAGAGCTTCAAGAACATCATCCGCTCCGGTTATTAACGAAGCTTTTTTCTCTTTGATCAGTTTAATGCAGCCTGAACTTCTGTTGTCCGTGGTTCTGCCCGGAAAAGCCAAAACATCCCTGTTGTAGCCATAGGCCAGGTTCGCGGTGATCATGCTGCCGCCTTTTATATTTGTTTCTATTACGATAGTCGCGTCGCTCATGCCGGCAACGATGCGGTTACGTATGGGGAAATTATGCTTGTCTGGTTTTGTGCAGCTCGGGAATTCGGTGAGCAGACCGCCGTTGTTGCTGGTCATTTCTTTTGCCAACCCACTATGTTCAGGTGGATAAATAATATCCAAGCCATGAGCAAGAACGCCAATTGTAGGGAGGCCATTCTTTAGGGCTGCTTTGTGGGCCACACCATCTATGCCAAATGCCATTCCGCTTGCAATGACAACATTTTGCGCAGCCAGATCGTTGACTAATTTTTCTGTGAGTTGCCTGCCATATTCACTGTGCGAACGTGTACCAATAACCGCAATTATTTTAGAAGCATTTAAATCTGCTGTGCCGCAGTAATAGAGCATGGTTGGAGGATCATAGCAGTTGCGCAATCTTTTAGGATAATTGTTATCTGTGAAAAACAATGGTTGAATGTTGTTCTTTTCAATGAACGCAATTTCATTCTCAATGGAAGTAAAATTTTTAAAGCCTTTGATATTCGATGCCTTGATGGAGCCAATGCCTTCAATTAGTTCAAGAGAAGATTTTTTTGCCTTGAAAATTTCTTCAGCAGTCTCAAAATGTTCAAGAAGAATTTTAGCATGCACGGAACCGATTAATGGCACTTGTGTAAGTGCTATTTTATGCAGCAAATCATTCATAAGAATCAGGTTAGTCGGCAAAAGTATGTGTCAGAAATCAAAGAAAATATTTCAAGTCGATAATTATCTTTTCAAGAGCCCGAATTGATAAAAAGCTTGACTGTATTGGAAAAGATTAGATCAAAAGACTTAATATTTTTCAATGATAGTTGGCTTCTTTATGGCCGTTGTTAACTATGAATATTAAAAGATATTTCATTGTTCTAATTATTCTTTCAACTGGGACCTAATCAATAAAAAGTTTGACTGTATTTGAAAACAACTTTTTGTAAGACTTAATAATTTTATATTTCAAAAAGGAAACCCATGAATATTCTCAACCTAAACCATGAAAGTTTACAACAGATTTTGCCGAGAATTCAAAAAAGTTATCCCGATGCCATCCTGAAAAAACCATTTGTGGGACTGGAAACAATACAGGTGCAGTACGAAAACGTTCTTTATGTGATCAGGAAGAGAAGCACCGATTTTGTGATTGATTTTGATTTGTCAGAGTCGCGCTCTAAACTGATGTGTGTTGTGTTTGGAGCGGTTGGTGTTTTTATTGCGAGATTCTTTTTTAAATCAAAGCACAAAGCAAAAATCCAGCAGTTCAATAACAGTTTTATTGATATCGTAAATGGCATTAGAAAAGGTTAGTTTTCGCTACGGCAATTCATTGACAGGAGTCTTCTAAAAAATGTCCAAATCGGAAAGACATTTGGCTGTATTGGAAAGAAGTTGTCTATGTGAGTCGATAAATTTATGCCTCTAAAACAAGCATAAGAATGAATGTGCCGAATTTTAACCAGCAGACTTTGCAACAGCTATTACCTGAAGTACAAAAAGTGTATTCCAGCGCAGTTATTAAAAAGCCTTTTATTGGTCCCGAAAGGCTTAGTGTGCCTTATGAGAATTTCAGTTTTGTAGTCAGTAAAAGAAAGACAGATTTTAAGCTTGATTTCATTCCTCCCACTTTTTGGATGGTCATAGGAATGGTCGCGGCAGCAATCCTCTTTTCCGTTATTTTAACAATGATAATCGGAAGAACAACTATAAGTGTAGGAGGAGCAATCCCAGCACTGGTGGGCTTTCTAATTGTTAAATTAATCTTCAGATCTAAAAACAAATCAAAAATAGAGCAGTTCAATAACAGTTTTATTGATATTGTAAATGGTATTGGAAAAGGTTAGAACGAAACAGCTCTCTGTAAACAAAAAGCCGGCAGCGACTTAGTCACGCTGCTGGCTTTTTTTCTAACAGCTAGCAACTTACTTCGTACTCAACATCTTCAACTCCGTTCTCCTTTTTTGACTCTTCCTTCCTCAATGTCGTTGCTGTCAACTGGCTGCATAGTGCCAACCCCTTTTGAAGAAAGTCTGTTAGATGTAAATACCTTAAAAGTAATATAAGCTGATATGCTTTCTAATGTCTTATTCTTAAAAAAGTGTGACCGTATTGGAAGGATGTGCGAAATATGAGGGATTAGTTTTGCATATCTATAAGCAGAAAATGTGAAGTATGAATGTTCCCAATCTAAACCAGAAAACATTACTTGAGATATTACCAAGCGTTCAAAAACAATATCCAGAAGCACATATTAAAAAAACATTTTTCGGAGCTGAAAGGATCCAGGTGCCGTACAAGAAAATTCAATTTTCAGTAAGGAATAGAATGTCGAGAACAACAGGAAAGGTTTTTGATCTTGATTTTCAGCCGCCGATGTCATGGATGGTTATGGGAGTGGCATTTGCGGTCATTCTCTTTATCGTTTATTCAATAGCCTTAGGCAACAGTAGAATAGTTATTAGCATTGGTTCCGCTATACTCGCAGCAATTGTTTTGTTTGTTGTGAAAGCTATTTTCAAATCCAAAAACAACGAAGAAATAGAGCTGTTCAACAAACACTTTATTATAGAGCAGTTCAACAAAAACTTTATTGATGTGGTAATCAATAATAGAAAAGAATATAATTGAAAAGCAAAGTACATAACCGAATCGCTGCTGTTATGTACTTTGCTTTTGTTGAACTCTATTTTGCGATCACTGTTAGTTCTGTTCTTCTGTTCTGCGCTTTTCCTTCTTCTGTATCGTTTGTTGCAATTGGCTGAGTCGCACCAAATCCTTTGGATGAGAGCCTGTCCTCCTTAATACCTTTCGAAGTAATATAAGCCACTACGCTTTCTGCGCGACCATTAGATAATTTGAGATTGTCCGCTGCTTTACCCACATTATCCGTATGTCCGTTGATTTGAATTTTTAATGTAGGATTGTCTTTCATCAATTGCACAAGATTGTCCAGTTCAACTTGTGATTCTGGTTTCAAATCCGTTTTGTTTACATCAAAGAAAATGTTCTTCAACACAACGGAGGCGTTCGCTTCCAGCGGTTGTAAGGGAATGTCTATGTTGTAAGTAGAGTCCGGCGATTTTTCTACAAAAGAAAAATTCTCCGAGTAGAACAGGTAACCTTTTCTATTTACGTTGAAAGCGTAATCACGACCAATTGGTAGAGTGATCAGATAATTACCGGTTTCATCTGTTTGTACTTTGCTCACCACTTCACGCGTGGTTAGATTTGTTAACTCAACAGCGGAAGGCAAGCCATTATTGGTTTTTGCATCAAACACTTTTCCCTTCACCCACAAAGTTTTAACCGGGCGCACGTCATTGCGCATTTCAAAAGTGTACAGATCCAGGCCTCCTTTGGAATCGCTTCTGTCGCTGGCGTAGTAAGCAGTTTTGCCATCGGCTGAGATTACAAGACTGCCTTCTTTTTCAATGGTGTTGATCGGATAGCCAAGATTTTTGGGAGCGCTCCATTGACCCTTGGGGCCTTTGCGCGTCACAAACAAATCGTCGTCTCCATAACCGGGATGCCCATTTGAAGTAAAATAAAGCGTTTGATTATCCGGGTGAATAAAAGGGCAACTTTCATCGCCGATAGTGTTGATGCCCGGTCCGAGGTTTTCGGGCTGTCCGAATTTTCCGTTAGGCAATAAATGACAAACATAAATATCGCTGCCGCCGTATCCATCGGGCCTTCTGCTTGCAAAATATAAATCGCGTTTATCGGGCGAAAGACTGGGTGCAGATTCCCAACCTTCGGTATTTATTTTGCCGCCAAGATTTTCAGGAAAGCTCCAACCAGTCGGGGTTAGATAAGAAATATACAGATCACAGCTTCCATAACCTTCGGGGAAATTACATCCTGTAAAAACCAGCCATTTGCCGTCGAGTGAAATGTTTTGCGCACCTTCATTCAGGTTGGAGTTGATATTGCCAGCCAATAATTTTGCTTTGTCCCATTTGTCATCTTTACCAAGATCGCTTCCAAAAAAGTCTTCATTCATGTGGTCGACTCTTCTCGTAAAAATAAGTTGCTTGCCGTCAATTGTTAGCGTGGGGTAGTATTCAGACGTTTCTGTGTTAATACTGTCACCGAGATTTTTGGGCGCAAAAGTGTAGCTGGAGGCAGCATTGTTCTTTGCATAATCAATGGCAAACTCGTAGGTTTTTTTTCTGTAAGAACCTGCCTTTACACTCGATTCATTAAGATTAGGAATTAACAGGAATGTATCCACCGCATGCAAGGCGTCCTCAAATCTTCCTTTTCCTGCAAGGTTGATAGAGTAGGGAAGATTATAATCCTGGAAATAGGAGGCATCAATTGATCGTGCTTTTTCGTAGTAAAGAATAGCAGAATCGTACACTTTAAGCTGACCGTACATCCCCGCGATGGAAAGATATGCGTCTTCAAAAGACGGATCGATTTTAATAGCGTCTTTCAGTACCTGTATACTTTTAACGAACTCGTCGCCCTGTGCCAGCTCGAGCGCTTTACTGTACAACTGAGCCGCTTTTTTGTCAACTTTATTAGGATCGAATTGCGCATTTACTGAGCTGATCATCAATAGGAAAATGGCAATCGAGGTACAGAGTCTTTGCATAGTGTGTAAAATAAGGATAATTTGAAAATGTGGCAAAAGCAAAATGTTAAACGCTTAATGCCGAACGCCTAACGCGTTTGGGTGTTGCACCCTAAGCGTTAGGCGTTCGGCATTAAGCGTTAAGCCACTACGGCACATTAATATACTTATGTATCTGTAAACTCAGCTCCCACTTAGGATTTTCTTTAATATAGTCGATAATAAGAGGAGTGTTTTGTGCAGATTTATCCCACTCTGGTTGCAAGTATAGCTTGCATTCAGGAGAAACAAGTGCAGCATATTTTTCTGCCCATTCGAAGTCTGATTTATTGAAGATCACCACTTTTAATTCGTTGGCAACGGGCAAAATTTCCGGCAAAGGAAATTTGAATTTTTTGGGAGAAAGGCAGATCCAGTCCCAGCTACCACTTAAAGGTGAAGAACCGGACGTTTCAATATTGGTCTGAAAACCGGCATCGTGCAATGCCGCGGTCAATTCATCCAGGTTGTGCATTAAAGGTTCGCCGCCAGTTACAACCGCCAATCTTCCGGGAAATGCAGCCGCATCCGCCACAATTTTATCCAAGGTCAACAAAGGATGTTTTTCTGCGTCCCAGCTTTCCTTCACGTCGCACCAAACACAGCCCACATCACAACCGCCCAGGCGTATAAAGTATGCGGCCCTGCCCTGGTGAAAACCCTCACCCTGCAAAGTATAAAAAGCTTCCATTACCGGAAGCGAAGTTTGTATGTCTGTAATCGTACTCACAATTTCTTTTTCTAATAATTGATTTATTGAATAATTGAACTACTGAAAATTGGGGAGGTCTCTGTTTTTAGGGCGAATGCGATTCGCCCCTACCTCTCTCCATTCTCAATTCTCCACTCTCAACTATTCAAAGTTTTTATCCTCACATGCCTTATACGTATTCTGCATCAGTGCCGCAATGGTCATAGGACCAACGCCGCCCGGTACCGGAGTGATGAAGCTGCACTTTGGAGATACTTCTGCAAAGTTAACATCACCTTTTAATGCAAAACCTTTCTTTTTGGTAGCATCGGCTACGCGGCTGATACCTACGTCGATAACGATGGCTCCGTCTTTTACCATGTCTGCCTTAACAAACTCAGGACGACCCAAAGCGGCCACAATAATATCTGCCGAAAGGCAAAGTTCTTTAAGATTTTTTGTGTGGGAGTGGCAAATCGTTACGGTGCAGTTACCCGGGTTGGTATTGGCACTCAACAAAATGCTCATTGGTCGGCCCACAATATTGCTACGTCCGATCACAACGGCTTGTTTGCCAGCAGTATCGATGTTGTAGTGTTTCAGAAGCAACATAATTCCGTAAGGAGTGGCAGGAATAAATGTTGACAATCCCTGTACCATTTTACCAACGCTAATGGGATGGAAACCATCTACATCTTTTGACGCAGCGATCGTATTGATCACTTTTTCATCAGAAATGTGTTTAGGTAAAGGCAGTTGCACCAAAATGCCATCCACATCCGGATCGTTGTTCAGGCCTTCGATCGCCTCCAGCAATTTAAACTCGCTAATGTCGTCGTCATAACGGAGAAGGGTAGATTTATAGCCGATCTCTTCACAGGCTTTTACTTTGGCTCCTACGTATGTTTCGCTGGCGCCATTGTTCCCTACCAAAACTGCAGCTAAATGCGGTACTTTCTTTCCCTGGGTTTTTAATTGTGCTACTTTAAGTGTAAGTGCTTCCTTGGTTGCTTTTGATACAAGGTTTCCGTCTAGAATTTGCATGGCGCAAAGGTAAATAATTTTAGTTGAGAGTGGAGAATTGAGAGTTGAGAGTTAAAAAGAGGAATTTAATTGAAGTTGAAAATGAAGGAAGTCATCAAAGTGTCATATAGCAACGGATTTTGTATTTAGTACACATCCCAACTCTCAACTTTCCATTCTCCACTCTCAACTAAATGCCCATTTTCAATTACTAACAGTGACCAACACACTAAAATTTGGCGATCTCCATAAAAAGGCCTTATTTAGCTCACAACATAACCGTATCTGAATGAAAGTTATTTTCTTACAGATACTTACCTCTTGTTTTGTTTCTTTTTCATTTGCTCAAATTGTTCGCTCCCCACTTAGTAATCATTATACAGGCACAGTAACCTACAGCAAGAAATTTGCGGACGCATTTTCTTTTTCCGGTAATCAGGCTGCTTTGGGCAATCTGAAAAATACAACAGCAGGTCTGTACGGAGAGAAACGATTTGGACTAAAAGCGCTGGGCAGTTACCACGAGGTTATCAGCTTTCCTTTAAAAAATGCCGGTGTTGGCATGAACATGCATTATGCCGGTGACGAAGATTTTAACGAAACACAAGCCGGGTTAGCTTATGGTATTTTGCTGGCAAAAAATATTTCTATTGGAACGCAGGTAAATTTCAACCATGTACGCATCACTGGTTATGGCGCAGCATCGACGGTAAATTTTGAGGTGGGTACTTTATTCTTTTTGTCAAGTAAGGTTACAATGGGATTGCATATTTACAATCCGGTGGGAGGCAAATTTGGAAAAAATAATGCTGAAAAGTTTGCATCCATTTACAAGGCCGGCGTGGGATACGACGCCTCTGAGAATTTTTTTGTGAGCGCCGAAATTGCTAAAGAAGAAGATCTTCCCTTGAATGTAAATGCGGCCATGCAATATAATTTCAACAAACATTTTCTGGTAAGGGGCGGCGTAAGCTCAGCAATAGCAAACTATTTTCTGGGTGTTGGCATTTCATGGAGCGACATGAGGCTTGATGTTAGTAGTTCTTATCATCAGCAGTTGGGTTTTTCTCCTTCGTTAATGATGGTTTTTAATTTCTCAGAAACAGCAGAAAAATGAAAATAATTTTTACGCTGTTTTTGTTGATTTCAATGAATGTTTTTTGCCAGGACAAACCAAACGATGTTGGAGAGGAGCAAATAGAAACAGCCATTGAAAATAGCGAAGATGCTGTGACTGATGACAGCTATTGGCAGAATCAAATGTTCTACAAGAAACATCCGCTTAATCTTAATGAGGCAAATGAAAATGAGCTAAAGGAACTAAAGCTGTTGCCTGGCCCGCAAGTGGAAAGTTTTTTGCGCTACAGGCAATTGCTCGGAAGGCTTATTAGTATTTACGAACTACAGGCTATTCCCGGCTGGGATGTTTCTCTGATAAAAAGCTTGCTGCCTTATGTAACAGTGGCTAACGATAAAAATTTGCTGGCAAATTTTGGGTCACGATTTTATGGAGGAAGTCAGTCTTTGCTGATGAGGTATGGAAAAGTGGCGGAACAGCCGAAAGGATATCAACCTCCGGCTACCGAAAATTCGAACCACTATTTAGGCAGTCGTGACGCGCTTTTTATGAGATACAAGTACAATTACAACAACCTGTTGCAATTTGGAATTGCGGGTGATAAAGACGCCGGGGAGCAGTTTTTCAAAGGGTCCCAAAAGAATGGTTTTGACTTTTACACAGTTCATTTTTTTGCAAAAGATATTGGTAAGATAAAACTGCTGGCGCTCGGTGACTTTACTGTAAATATGGGCCAGGGCCTGATACAATGGCAAAGTCTTGCATTTGGAAAAAGCGCCTCGGTTCTAAACATAAAAAGAGAGGCGCAAACATTACGTCCATACAATTCGTCCGGGTCGTATAATTTTCATCGTGGTGCAGGTTGCCTTATTGAAAACAAACACTGGTCATTAACCTCATTTATTTCTTTCAGAAGGCTTAGTGGTAATATTGTGCAGGAAGAAGATGACGAACATATATCTTCTTTTCAAACATCTGGCTATCATCGAACATCCGCTGAACTGAGCGATAAAAACAGCATGCAGCAAATAGCCGGCGGCGGTTCCATCAGGTATAAACAATATACCTGGCATATAGCCGCAAACGCAGTATTGTACTGCTTTTCCAAAGAATTTCAAAAAGAAGATAGGCCTTATAATCTTTATGCACTCAGCGGGAAAAACTGGGGTAATGCCAGTGTAGATTACAGTTATACTTACAGAAACATGCATTTGTTTGGCGAAATGGCGGCAGATAAAAACAGGAAATTTGCTTTGGTGCAGGGATTGTTACTTAGCCTTGGAGCCAGAGCTGATGTGGCTTTTCTGTATAGAAATATTAGTAAAGTCTATCAGTCTCTGTATTCAAATGCATTCACAGAAAATACAATGCCCAATAACGAACGAGGTTTTTATGCCGGCATTTCGCTAAAGCCTTTTTCGGCTATCAGGATCGATGCATATGCAGACGCGTTCAGTTTTCAATGGCCGAAATATCTTGTCGATGCTCCATCGCATGGGAAAGAGTATTTAGTTCAAATGACTTATTTGCCAAATAAGAGAACGACCTTTTACTTGCTGTACAAATCTAAAACCAGGCAAAAAAGCTTTCCTTCTGATGGCAATGCTGCAAAGGTTTTGACGGATCTTCCACAAAATAATTTCCGGATACAAAGCTCAACCACGGTCACCGAAAAGTTTACTCTAAGCAGTAGGGTGGAAACTATTTGGTACGATAATAATGGCCGTTTTAAAGAACAGGGATTTTTGATGTTTGCTCAGGGCGACTTCAAACGTTCTAAAATATTCTCCGGAAACTTGCGGTTACAATATTTTGAAACAAACGGCTACAATTCAAGATTGTATGCTTACGAGAGTGATCTGTTGTACAATTATTCTGTACCGGAATTTTTCGACAGTGGGTTTCGCTATTACCTCAATTGCAAATTAAACCTGGCGTCTCTGCTAAAAATGAAAAAGCAATATGATGTTGGCTGCTGGCTGAAATGGAGCCAAACCATTTATTCAAATAAACGATCAATAGGTTCTGGGTTGGATGTGATTACAGGCAATAGACGATCGGAAATAAAGGCGCAAATTATTATGGAGTTCTAGAAGTAATTAATAATTAATAATTAACAGGGCTAAATGCATATAAAAAGCGATATTATCCGTTGTTCAAGAATTAGCAGGGGCTGTATTCAATAGGGAATCGGCTCCCTATTAATTATTACCTATTAATTATTAATTACTCTAGTTTTACAAAAAAAAGTCATGGAAAATAATCAGCAGAATCAACTTAATATAGAAATATCCGAGGAAATGGCTGAAGGTCAATACGCAAACCTGGCTATCATTACACATTCGCATGCAGAATTTGTAGTTGATTTTGTAAACGTTATGCCTAATACGCCAAAAAGTAAAGTAAAATCCCGCATTATATTAACCCCTCAACATGCAAAAAGATTAATGAAAGCGCTGGTCGATAACATTAACAGATTTGAGGCAGTAAACGGTGATATTAAGGATTTAGAAGAGG
Organism: Pinibacter aurantiacus; assembly: GCF_019130065.1. Lineage (GTDB taxonomy): Bacteria > Bacteroidota > Bacteroidia > Chitinophagales > Chitinophagaceae > Pinibacter > Pinibacter aurantiacus. The sequence goes on from NZ_JAHSPG010000010.1 coordinate 58,905, forward strand.
TACAATTGCCAATGAATTTTGGCGGTCCGGCAGCTCAGGCCTGATTCGGGTTAGTATAAAACTCTTTCGGATTTTCCAAAAAGTATGGTAAAAATTATAAAAATAAATGTAGATTTTACCATACTTTTCTTTTTTTATACCTTTGTTAAAAGTTTATAACTTTTAGTTTTGTTAAAATTGGTGCTGATCTTGGAATTTTAAAGTTTTTAATTCAGTTGATTATTATCTAAGAGAATGGCATTTAACTGGTTCGGAGAAAATAAAAAGCCAAAATTACTGAACAGCATTCATTTTGAATTAACACATGAGAAAATGCGAAATCTTCACGAGTAATGCAATTCACTTGCATTCATTATAACCCGCGCATTTACCTATTTACCTATTATTGGCAAGCATCGAAGTAAAAAGTTGATTGATAAACTTTTGCCTTCGAAAAAAATATTAAATTTTTGTTATTATTTAAATTTTAACAAAAAATTTACAATTTATTACGCATCGGTCGCCTGGTTTTTGCGGCCTATGTAAATGGGTTAATCAAGATTAGTTAACAACTACATTACACACACATGAGAAAAATCGTAACTGCCTTTGCAGGGCTTTTGCTATGCTCTGCTTTGACCTATGGTCAATCCCGTTTAATTACGGGACAAGTCAAAGACGATAAGGGAAATCCTGTCCCTTACGCCACCGTTAAACTAAAGGGAAGCTCCCGCGGTGTATCAGCCGATCAAAATGGTAATTTCAAAATTGAAGCTGGCAACTCAAAAGCGCTGGTGGCTTCTGCTACCGGATTTGCTCAATCCGAAATTGTAATCGGAAGTGAATCTACCGTCGTTATTGCGCTTAAAGCTGGTGACGAACAGCTGAATGAAGTTGTTGTAACTGCGATGGGTATTAGAAGAACAAAAAACTCTTTGCCTTACGCAGCACAACAAGTAAACGGCGATGAAGTTTCCAAAACAAGAAGTGCCAACTTTATTGGAGGAATGTCTGGAAAAGTATCCGGTGTAGAAATTAAACAAAATAACACATTGGGAGGGTCAACCAATGTTGTTATCCGCGGTGCTAAATCATTGGTTGGTAACAACCAGGCGTTGTTTGTTGTAGATGGGGTGCCTATCGATAACAGCAACAACAATACTTCTGATCAAAAAACAGGACGTGGTGGCTATGACTACGGTAATGCCGCCGCGGATGTCAATCCCGATGACATTGAGTCCATCAACGTATTAAAAGGTGCGGCTGCATCTGCGTTGTACGGTTCGCGTGCAGCAAATGGGGTAGTCATGATCACCACGAAGAAAGGCAAGCGAGGTTTAGGAGTGACTATAAACTCCGGAGTAACAGTTAGTTCCATCGACAAATCCACTTTTGCAAAGTATCAGCACAGTTATGGTGCAAACTATGGTTCTGCAAACGGATATGGTTCACCTGATGGAAACTTCTTTTACTTCGACGCAAACGGCGATGGCACACCTGACCTGGTTACACCAACAACTGAAGATGCTTCCTGGGGAGCCAAGTTCGATCCGAGCTTGATGGTATACCAGTGGGATGCGTTTGATGCATCTTCTCCTAACTATGGAAAAGCCACTCCATGGGTTGCGGGTGCAAACGACCCAACCACTTTTTTTGAAAAACCTGTGAATTTTAATAATAGTATTTACATTGATGGTGGTGGAGATAAAGGCTCTTTTAAATTGGGGTATACAAAAAACAATGACAAAGGTGTTTTACCGAACAGCTTTGTAAACAAGGACCTCGTGAACTTTGGGGCCACTTATAATCTTACCAGCAAACTCTCCGCATTCGCGAGTGTTAACTTCTCTAAAATTTCCGGCCAGGGACGTTATGGTACCGGTTATTCAGGAGATCACTCTACTAACCTGATGACAAACTTCAGGCAGTGGTGGCAAACAAACGTGGATGTTAAAGAGCAGAAAGCTGCTTATGACAGAACCGGTAAAAACGTAACATGGAACGTTGCGGATCCCTCTGATCCTGTTAACGGTTTAGTGCCTATCTTCTGGAACAATCCTTATTGGGTGCGTTACAAAAACTATGAAACAGATAGTCGCTCAAGATACTTCGGCAACATGGGTCTTACCTACAAAATCACTGACTGGCTGGATGTTTTAGGCAGAGTAAGTCTTGACTCTTACAATGAAACAGAAGAAGAAAGGGTTGCAGTTGGAAGTCTGGAAGTTCCTTACTATTCTAAATTCCTGAGATCTTTCCGTGAGTACAACTATGACCTGATGGCGAACTTCAACAAAGACATTGCTAAGGATCTGAACCTGAAAGCAACCGTTGGTTTGAACATAAGAAGAGATCAGGTTAGCTCTACTTTCAACTCCACAAATGGTGGTCTGTCAGTTCCCGACATTTATGCTTTGAACAATACAAAAAATCCTTCTTTGCCTGCTGTTGAAAACGATTATCAAATTGGTGTTGATGGTCTTTTTGCAAGTGCAACTTTGGGCTATAGAGACATGTTGTTCCTTGATTTGACAGGCAGAAGAGATAAGTCTTCTACACTGCCTGTTGATAACAACACTTATTATTATCCGTCTGCTTCTTTGGGTTTTGTATTCTCTAAACTCATCGACAATGCGCCTTGGTTATCTTATGGTAAAGCAAGACTGAACTATGCAGAAGTGGGTAACAGTGCCGATCCAAAAGCATTGATCGATTACTATAGCATCAATCCTGCATTTGGCAACACTGCAATGACATCTATCGGTGCAAATAACTCAATCAGTTCATTGAATCCTGCACTGGTAACTAAGAACAACCCTAATCTTGTTCCTGAAAAAACAAAATCAATAGAGGGCGGTGTGGAAATGTCATTCTTTAAAAATCGTTTAGGTTTTGATGTTACTTATTACAGCACAAAAACGGTTAATCAAATTGTACCTGCACCTATTTCAAGAGCTACAGGTTTCGATGCTAAATACATCAACGTAGGTGAAATTGATAACCACGGTTTGGAAGTGTCATTGAATGGTACACCAATCAAAACAAAAGACTTCTCCTGGAACATTGCGCTTAACTGGACAAGAAACCGCAACAAAGTTGTGTCTTTGGGTGAAGGCATTACAAACTTCCAGCTCGGTTCATTCCAGGGTGGTGTAACTTTGAATGCTGCATTGGGAGAACCTTATGGTACTATTCGCGGACAGAATTTCGTGTACCAAAATGGTCAAAAACTTGTTAGTTCAAAAGGGTACTACGTAAAATCACCTAACTCAAATGATGTTATCGGAAACGTAAATCCTGATTGGATTGGTGGTATCAACAACACATTCAAATACAAAAATTTTGCTTTAACCTTCCTGATCGATATACGTCATGGCGGAGATATTTTCTCGCTTGATATGTATTATGGTTTGGCTACAGGCTTATATCCTGAAACCGCCGGCACAAACGACCTTGGCAAACCTGTAAGAAATAAACTTTCAGATGGAGGTGGTGTTGTTTTCCCCGGTATTACTGCTGATGGCAAAGCCAATGCAACGCGTGTAAATGGTAGTATACTAGATGATAACGGACAGGAACAATCACTCTTTGGTATGTACGGATATTACAGAAATCCGGCCGCGGCATTTATCTATGATGCGAGTTATATCAAATTGAGAGATCTTACTTTGACATACTCTTTCCCGGACAAAATGATGCAGTCAACAAAAGTGTTTAAAGGAATCGATGTATCGCTATTTGGCCGCAACCTTTGGATCATTCACAAAAACCTTCCTTATTCAGATCCTGAAGAGGGCATCAGCTCAGGGAACCTTCAAGGTTACCAGGTGGGAGCTTATCCTTCAACAAGAGTCATTGGTTTGAACTTGAAACTGAAATTCTAAAATTTTAAAAAGGAAGCTTAAATGCATAAGTGGCCAAAACAAATAAAAAATATTCAGATGAAAAAAATATTAGCAATAATGTCTTTGGGTGTGCTGATGGTGTCTTGTAAAAAAGATATTCAGGATCTGAACGCTGAAGACAAAAAACCGACAGATGTTCCTGCTCCATCGCTTTTTGCCAATGCGCAAAAAAACGTTGTAGATATTATGACCAGTTCCAGCGTGAACTTTAATATCTTCAGACTGGTTGATCAGTACTGGACAGAAACAACCTATACAGATGAAACAAATTATGACCTGGTAACAAGGAATATTCCGCAGTCATACTGGAATACATTGTACCGCGATATCCTTAATAACCTGAAGCTGGCAAAAAGCAAGATCTACGCGCAGGATCCGGCTTCGGTTACAACTGCCCAGTTGAAAAACCAGGCGGCGATCACTGATATCATGCAAGTGTACACTTATTCAATTCTTGTAAACTCATTTGGCAACATTCCATATTCGGAGGCGTTGGATGTAACTAAGCTTACGCCAAAATATGACGACGCTAAAACCGTTTACTACGATTTACTGTCAAGACTAGACACTTCAATCGCAGCATTGGACCCAACCGCTGATGGCTTTGGCGAGAGCGATTTGCTGTACGCTGGAGATGTTTCTAAATGGGTTGCGTTTGCAAACTCTTTGAAATTGAGACTGGGCATGACAATCGTGGACTATGACTTTACAAAAGCAAAATCAGTTGTTGAGTCTGCAGCTCCAAATGTGTTGAAATCAAATGATGACAATGCAGTCTTCAAATATCTTTCCGCTCCTCCAAATACAAACCCTATTTGGGTTGATCTGGTTCAGAGTGGTCGTCATGACTTTGTGGGTGCGAATACATTGATTGACACAATGAAATCAATGTCTGATCCAAGATTGCCTCAATATTTTGCCAAAAATAAAGATGGCAATTTTGAAGGTGGTTCAGTGGGCGATGGTAACACTTATTCTTTGTATTCACCACCAAGTGACAAAATACTGAAAGCAAACTTTGAAGCTTTGGTAATGGACTATGCTGAAGTTGAATTGCATCTTGCTGAAGCCGTTGAGCGTGGAATGAATGTTGGCGGTACTGCGGCTCAGCACTACAATAATGGTGTTACAGCATCCATCACTTATTGGGGCGGTACAGCTGCCGATGCTACTACCTACCTTGCAAGACCTGATGTAGCTTATGCATCAGCTAAGGGTGATTACAAACAAAAGATTGGTTTCCAGAAATGGCTGACGCTTTATAACCGCGGATTTGAAAGCTGGACAGAGATCAGACGTTTGGATTATCCAAAATTAGATCTTCCTGCAGAAGCCCAATCCGGTTTCCCGGTTCGGTACACTTATCCGGTACAGGAACAAAACCTGAATAAGGATAATTATAATGCTGCTTCCACCGCAATTGGGGGAGATAAGGTAGAAACTAAACTATTCTGGGACAAATTCTAAGAAAAAATATCCGTAGATAGTATTATTTATAATATTAGGCCGCCCGTTTCTGGGCGGCTTTTTTATTTCAACTTTTCTTGATAACTGGTTCAAAATTAATTTTTTAAAAATCAGCGCTGTTAAAACTGTGTTATGTTTCTTGGATTAACATTTTTTTTTACCTTTAATCGCTCAGCTATTTGGACGCTTTTATTGTCATAGTATCTGAATAAGTTGATATTTATTTTTTTTGGCAATTATTTTTTTTTAAAAACCTATTGTAAACACATGAGAAAAATTGTAACTGCACTTACAGTGCTGCTTCTTGGCGCTGTATTGACGTATGGACAATCCCGGGTAGTCTCCGGCCAGGTAAAAGACGACAAAGGGAATCCCGTTCCCTTCGCCACAGTCAAAGTAAAAGGAAACAGTGGACGTGCGGTTTCCGCCGATCAGGATGGTAACTTCAAAATCGATGTAGGTTCCTCAAATGCCTTAATTTTTAGTGCAAGCGGCTTCGATACAAAAGAAGCTTCTGTTACCGGATCAACAGTAGCTGTTGTTCTGAACAACGCACAGGGTGGTTTGCAGGAAGTTGTTGTAACTGCGCTAGGTCAAACCCAAAGTAAAGCCAAGCTTGGTTATTCCACTACAACATTTAGTAATGCTGCCATCACAAGAACTGCTCCTGTTGGTATGCTGGACGGTCTTGCAGGTAAAATTGCAGGAGCGGACATTTCTAACCAGGGTGGTCCCGGTTCTTCCACAAAAGTAGTATTGCGTGGTTATGGTGTTATCGGTGGTGGTAACAACCAGCCTCTATACGTAATTGACGGGGTGCCTTTAAGTGATGCGAGCCCAATCAGCCCAAACAGTCCATTGAACCTTAACGGTAATATTGACTTTGGTAATGGTATGAGTAGCGTTAACCCTAATGACATCGAAAACATTACAGTACTAAAAGGTACTGCGGCGTCTTCTCTATACGGTTCGCTGGCTAAGAACGGCGTAATCATGATTACAACCAAACGTGGTAAATCAGGAAAATTAAGAGTTGAATATGCCGGTTCTGCAAACTTTAGCTATGTGGGCAAAATGCCAACAATGCAAGATCAGTTTGGCCAGGGCTGGGGTGCTCAGTTCATCCTTTCTGAGAATGGTAGCTGGGGACCAAGACTTGACGGTAAAATGAGGCCATGGGGATCAATTGTAGACAACTCGCAATTGGTTAAACCTTTCTCATTTATTGATGATAATATTCGTAACGTTTATGATGTTGGTACCGAATATAATAATACCATATCGCTCTCTGGTGGTACAGCAAACAACAGATTCTATTTTTCTTACGGAAACGTTTCGAGCAACGGTGTCATCCCTACAGATGCTGACATGTTGCAACGAAACTCTTTTGCGTTAAGAACAAACAGCACCTTCGATAAATTTACTATCAACACTTCTCTTAACTATGTTAACAGAAGAATGAACGCACCTTATACAGGTCAGGGTGGTAGCGATGGTGCTTCTTTCTTTGAAGAGCTACTGCAAATACCAGTAGATATTCCTATCAGAGATTTTAAAGATTACAAAAATAAATTCTTCAATGTAGACAACTATTTCACTCCTTTTGCGGAGAACCCTTACTATGCATTGAACGAAAATAAAAACACTCAAACGTCTGACAGGTTCTTTGGTAATATAGACATGAGCTATAAGATCAACAACCAATTTACTGCAGAATTTAGACTGGGTGGTGACTTCACCAATGCACGCAGCTACGGTTACAAACAGGTGAACAAACCAAGACCTGGAAGCTGGAACGCAGGTGCAAACCCTGAAGGACAAAGCAGAGCAGCAGACGTAGGGTCTGTGTTGCAGGGAAATGACTACTTTGGATTGATCAATGGTGATTTCCTTCTAAAATACAATGCGAACATTGGCAATGACTGGACAGTAGATGCGACTGCAGGTCTTAACTACTACCAGGCAGACCAGAAAAACGTTTTCACGCAAATTACAAACCTCGTAATACCAGGGTTCTTTAATTTATCTAACTCAAGTGCACCTCCTACAACTAATGACTATCAAAGTCATAAGAAAAGAGTAGGTGCTTACGGCCAGGTTACATTTGGCTGGAAAGATCAGGTCTTTATTAGCGGTAATGCACGTAACGACTGGTCTTCAACTTTGCCAATCGATAACAACAGTTTCTTCTATCCGGGTGCCAACGTTTCATGGGTAGCATCTAAAACATTGAATTTGGACAGAACGCCAATTTCTTTCTGGAAACTGAGAGCGGGTTATGGACAAACCGGTTCAGATGCTGATCCTTATCTTGTTTATCCAACATTGGTAAAAGGTACAGTAGCTATGCCGTTTGGTACGGTGCAGGCTCCGTTTAACGGAACGCCGGCGTTCGCTGTATCGAATGTGATCGGTAATCCAAACTTGCAGCCGGTTAAAACATCCGAGTTTGAATTTGGTACTGAGATCCGTTTTGTAAAAAACAGGTTTGGTATCGATGCGACATATTATGACAAAACAACAAAAGGCCAGGTATTGCAAGTGCCTATTTCTCCAGGTACCGGTTACACAAGACTGGTGCAAAACCTGGGTGAGGTTACCAATAAAGGTATCGAGCTTACTATTGATGGTAAGATCATCGACTCTAAAGATTTCCAATGGGCCTTTACCTACACTTATTCCAAAAACTGGAACAAAGTTGTCAGCTTAAATAGTGCGTTGTCAAAAATTATTTTGAACGATGCATATGATGCTGAGTTAGATGCGGTTCCTGGTAAACCAGTAGGTGCGTTCTACGCGCCGGTTCCTAAAATTGATAGCGCAACAGGAAAAATAGTAACAAGTGCTGAAACAGGCTTCTCTGTTGCTGCTGATGATAAAGGTTATTATGGTACTGCTCAACGCGACTACATGATGGGCTTTACCAATACTTTTACTTATAAAGACTGGTCCTTAAACTTCTCTTTGGATTATCGTAAAGGTGGTGTGATGTACAGCGGTACTGCTGACTTGCTGTTGTTTACAGGTAATGCAAAAGCTACTTTGTACAACGACAGGGAACCATTCATCATTCCAAATTCTGTTAATGAAGTGGTTGATGGTAATGGTCACTCTGGTTATGTTGAGAATACAACATACATTCCTAAAGATGGTTTTTACGATTATTTCTATCCAACCAAGAACAAAGGATTGGCTTACTATCAAAGGATCTTCGATAAATCATTCCTGAAACTGAGAGATATTACTTTGTCATACAGATTGCCTCAGGCATACGCTTCAAAGATCAAAGCGAGCAACATCGCTATAAGTGTTTACGGACGTAACTTCTTGCTTTGGACTCCAAAAGCAAATATGTATGTAGATCCTGAAGGTTCTAACCAGGGTAATGACCTAGCCGGTGAGTTAGGTGAGTTTAGAGCAGCGCCATTGTCTAAACAATATGGTGTATCGCTTAAAGTTAGTTTTTAATTAAAAAATTAAAACAGGTATGAAAACAAGAAAAAGTATATATAAAATAGGATTGTTTGCACTGACTTTGCTCGTGATGGGCACGGGGTGCAAAAAGCAATTAGACATAAATGAGGACCCTAACAACCCGGCATATGAACAAGGAACTCCTGCAATTGTTTTCCCTGCGGGAACATTGGGAACTGTTGGTGGATTAGGTAGCGATTATCAAATACTTGGAGCCATCTGGTCGCAGTATGTTACTCAATCTGCTGTTTCCAGCCAGTATAAAAATATTGACGCCTATACGGTGCAGTCTTCAGATTTTAATACCTCTTATGCCAACGTATTTTCAAGAGGATTGAATAGTTACAAGTATGTAGTTGATAAGACTCGTGAAAGTGCGGATTGGTCATACTACTTAATGGCCAATGTTATGAAAGGTTATACAACTGCCATAATGGTAGACATGTATGATCAGCTACCGTACACCGAGGCTTTTCAGGGCACGGCAAATCTGCAGCCTAAATTTGATGATGGACACTCTATATATCTTGCTTTGATAGATAGTATAGACAATGCCTTATCTAAAGATTTCAGTGCGCTAACTGTTTCTACTACTGCTATTCCGAGCTTTGGACCATCTGATCTCGTTTTCAAAGGCGATATCAATAAATGGATAGAATTTGCCAATACGCTGAAATTGAAATTGTATTTGCGTATGGTAAATAAATATCCGGATGTAGCACAAGCTGGAATAAAGGCCATGTATGATGCAGGCGATAAATTTGTAACGTATAACGTGGGTGTTACCAATTTTACAAATAATCCTGGATTGGATAATCCGTTTTATGATTATAACATCCGCACGCTTAATACTCCGGACAACCTTAGAGCAAGCCAAACCTTTGTAAGCTGGCTTCAACTAAACGCCGATCCAAGGGTAACAGCATACTTTAATACCGCTGCACCTACAGCAATCAACCAGGGTGATTTTGGAAATCAGGCAAATGCCAACTATCCGAAAGCAACTGTTTTTTATCAAACGGCTACAGATCCTATAATGTTTATTTCTGCCGCAGAATCTTATTTCCTGCAAGCAGAGGTAGCTGTGCGTTACGGTTTGGGTGATGCAAAAGCATTATACAATCAAGGGGTGCTGGCAGCGTTTACAGCTACAGGAAAAGATGGTTCTTCATTTATCGCAGCAGGTGGTAAATACGAATGGGGAAATGAAAAAGAAGGCGGCGTAACGCTGGGAGCAATTGAACAAATCATTCGTCAAAAATGGGCACACTTTGCATGGGGTACTCACGCTCTTGAAGCGTTTTTCGACAAGAACAGAACAGGGTTCCCTAAAACAAGTGCTGTTTACTCAACAAGCGCTTCCTATATACCGGGCCAATGGGTTATATCTGCAGGAACGGTATTGCCAGCGGGTCAAATGCCTAAAAGAGTTGTATTCCCTGATAACGAACGTCAGAGAAATAATAACACACCTTCTGTATCTGATAACCCAATTACAAAAGCTGTATGGTGGGCTCTTTAAACGATAATAACAAAAGAGATTAGCTATGATAAAAAATATTTTTTCTTTAACTATACTTGTTGCGGCAGCTTCCTTGATATTAGGTTCATGCCGCAAATATTCGCCTGTGTCCAATGACCAGAATGTGGGCATCTCCAAAATAACATATTATCCGATTGTAACCATTAAAGGTGAACACTTGATGATATTAAAGCAGGGAGATGCTTATACGGATCCTGGTGTAGATGCAACAATTAAGGATCAGCCTGTAACGCCGGTTGTAAGCGGTAGTGTGAATACTGCTGTGCCGGCAGTGTACAATATTACTTATTCAGCAACCAATGAAGACGGATTCTCTGCCAGCGACTGGAGAACAGTTGTTGTGATAGGTAATGATGTTGCCGCAAATGATTTTTCAGGCACGTACCTGAGAGCCGCAACAGGCGTAACAAGCACCTGGACCAAAACAGCTCCGGGAGTTTACAATGTAGACAATCCCGGAGGAGCAGCAGTGGGAGTTGGTTACATTGTAATAGCTGTAAACTATACCGGCAATAAAATAGCCATTCCCAAGCAGTATGCAACCGATCCAACTGTAGGATCACCGGGCATTGTAAGTTCTTCGAAAGAAACGTACACTCCAGCCCAATATTCCTGGGTATTTCTTGCCGGGGGTTACGGTACAGGTTTGAGAACATTTGATAAACAGTAAATCAAGAAAAAATGAAAAATATTAAGATATATTTATTATTCGGTGCCCTTATCGCGTTGGCAGGTTGCAGTAAAGAATCCGAAGATCCGGGACAAACCAATACTTCAACTGTTTCGGGTGATTATTGGGCAAATCTTTACGTAGATGGAGATGCAATTTATCCTGCGCCAAGAAAGATTACCATCGCCAATACTGCGTCAAATAAGGATTCGGTATGGATCGATGATCACGGGTCTCTCTACGCATTTTATTGCAAGGCAGGTGGAAACATGCAGAATTTTACATTTGCCGCAACCAATTCAGAAAACTTGTATTACGATGGTGGCCCATCGGCGCCTGCAACTGTAACCATTACAGATGGTAAAGTGATGCCTAAGGCTGCTCACTCAACAACCGGCGTTGTAACTGATAGTATTTATTTTAAAGTTGTATTTTCTGATGATCCGGGAACTACATACGAAATAAAAGGTACAGGTACAACTAACTGGCCAGAAGATGATTTTTAAATTTCGCATTTCGTGATATACAAAAGCCGCTGATTATATCAGCGGCTTTTTGTTTGTGTACGTTTCACGCAAAGGCTTGTTGAGTTTCACGCAGCGATCGCAACGAAGCAGCGACGCAGAGAGTTGTAGATGGTTTGTTTTTCATTTCGACAATCGAAAGAGTGGTCAGCCATCACTAAAAATCTGTGTCAATCCGCCTAATCCCTGCCCGAATAAATTCATTCAGGCGGGCGTGTCATCTGTATGCCAACTGAAATAAAAAAGCCGCTGAATAAAATCAGCGGCCTTCTTTATCAAAAAAATCAGTGGTCATCTGCTAAATCAGCGTCATCTGCGTGCTCTCTTACTGCGCTTTCCATGTGTTGTTCGCGTCATTTACATCCGGCAACACATTGTCAGGGTCAATCGTTACAGATTCTACTTTGCCGGTAGAAGCATATTTTGCTTTCCATGAACTTCCATGCTGCCATATTTCAACAGGTAGTTGAAGACGGCCAACTGTTCCGTTTGCTTCTTTAATTTCAAGCGTTACAGGCATTGGTAGTTGCTCAAGATTTTCGATCGTGATAATAATGCCCTGTGAACTATCACCCTTAATGTATTCAACGTTTGTTACCGCCTGGTCAAGTTTCCAGTTGTTCATAAACCATCCGCGCCAGAACCAATCAAGACTTTCTCCACTATAATTTTCCATTGCATGGAAGAAATCCCATGGCGTTGGATGCTTGAATGCCCAATTGTTGATATAATATCTGAACGATTCATCGAAGCGTTTTTGTCCGAGGATCACATCGCGCAAAAGGTCCAGACCCATACCAGGCTTGCCATACGCAACATTGCCAAGATTGAACGGCGCAGTTACATCCGGCACGGTCATGATGCTTTCAGATTTATCGCCAAACATATATTTTGCTGCCTTGTGTCTGTTTGCTGCGTTTGTATTGAAAAACTCTCCGTTGTTGAAACTTTTGTCGGCAACACCATTTATGAAAGTGTTGAAACCTTCATCCATCCACGGATATTTTCTTTCATTGCTACCTACGATCATTGGGAACCAGTTGTGTCCAAATTCGTGGCTCGTAACACCCCACAAAGAATTGCCGCCCGCAAAAGAAGAGCAGAACACGATACCGGGATATTCCATTCCACCTACAATACCCGCTACGTTAGTCGCCACAGGATATGTGTATTCATACCATTGGGTTGAGTAATGTTCAATACAACCTTTTACAAATTCAGTTGATCTTTTCCATGATGTTTCTTTTGCGCTTTCAACAGGATAAACAGACATTGCCAAAGATTTTTTGCCACTTGGCAAATTTATCCTTGCTGCGTCCCAAACAAAAGCTTCAGATGCTGCCCACGCAACGTCTCTTGCGTTGGTGCATTTGAAATGCCATGTGAGCCTGTTTTTTGCAGGTCTTGTAGCTTTATCGGTAACTTCTTTATCGCTTCTGATCGCAACAGTTTTGTCGCTTTCTTTTGCTTGTTTCAAACGGCTGATCTGGTCTGCAGTTAACACTTCAGTAGGGTTTACCAACTCACCAGATGCTACTACGATTTGTTTGGGAGAAGTATTGATGGTAAAATCGAAATTGCCATACTCAAGATAAAACTCACCCTGGCCTAAGTAAGGCAAAGTGTTCCAACCAAGCACATTGTCATACACACACATGCGCGGATACCATTGTGCAATTTCATACACCCATCCGTTTTTGGTTTTCTGTCTTCCCATACGGTCTGTGCCATATTCAGGAATCGCAAAAGAATAGTCAATCTTAATTCTTATAGAGTCGCCGTTTGCTTTCATAGCATTTGGCAAACTGATCTGCATTCTAGTATCGGTGATGTTATAGTCAACCTTGTCTTCTTTTTTAGCAGATACCAACGACACGTTTTTAATATTGTAACCGCCGTCAAATCCTCTGTTGGCCCAGCGTCCGCCTGTGATGGCAGTTGTTGCAACGCCTCTTGATTTAAGGCTGTAAATATTCTGGTCCAATTGCAGCCAAAGGAATGGCAGCTTTTCCGGACTATTGTTTTTATAAGTAATAATTACAGAACCGGTAATTGTGTGGTTGCTGTCGTCCAGCGAAACGTCAATTTTGTAATCGGCGCTGTTTTGCCAGTATGCTTTTCCCGGAGTGCCTGCTGCTGTGCGGATGTCGTCGCCATAAGCAGGATAGAAGAAAGGTGCAAAGGCTTCGTGCTGGTCAAATTTGGAAGGGGTTTGCGACTGTACTGTGAGCGCCGCAAAAAAAAGTACGGAGAAAACTCCCGTAAAAACTTTTCTCATTTAGTTTATTTGTTTAAAGCACTAAAGATATAGTAAGATTTTAGGAACAGAACGCCCGCCTGAATGAAATTCTTTCGGGCAGGCAGATTTTCGTGATTGTGATGATCGGTCAAGATTTGATATTTGAAAAAGTATACCAGTTTTTTTACCACTAAGACACTAAGGACACTGAGCCACACTAAGGGCTGCTTAAAATTTAGACCTCTCTTAGTGTATTCTAAGACTCATAAACTGCCAAAAAATGTTTTTAGGCGGCTTGTAAATAATTGT
>NZ_JAHSPG010000011.1 GCF_019130065.1 Pinibacter aurantiacus
CAGTGACAGTTCAAAACTGTTGCTGCCTTTTGCCATCTTACCCAAATCAGAAGTATTGACGTCATAGCTGGCGCCGATCAGGAATTCTTTTACATACACGCCGATGTAGGGAGAGATCGCATCTTTGATGCGGTAGTTCGCACCGATCATAAAGTCTGCATCTTCGGCCACGTTCATTTGCAAGTACGCCCCTACCATTTTCTCTTCTGCTGATCCCTGGCGCATGTACAAGAGGTTTGGTGTGATGCTCGCCACTTCGTTGATCATAATTCTCAAACCTGCATGGCCCGTGTATCTTACCGGGATCTTTGCATCACCGCTGGCACTGAACTGGTCGGTGGGGCGCGTAATGTGTGAAGCGGAAACGCCTGCAAACAGGTTGGCTTTTTTGCCCGGTTCTGCATCGTAGTACATTACACCCACGCCTGCATCAAAGGAAGTAGCGCTGGTTTTGCTTAACGCTTCGCCGGTGCCTGCTCCCGGGTTGTAACCGGTGGAGGGATTCCACTGCTCACCGAATGACATTTTGCTGATGTCGAAGCGGCGCTGGATCATACCGAGCTGGAAGCCCATGTTCAGTCTTTTATAACCGTTTGCGCCAAACTTTACACCAGAATAAGCCATGCTTGCATAAGCCGTGGTGTAGTTAAAGCCGCCATCGCCTGCACGCTGGTTCAGCACGCTTACGCCAAAGGCCGCGTTTTTATTGGTATTGAAGTCGGCGGAAACGCCGGGTGTCTGGTAAGGAGAAGCGATATTGCCCCACTGGTTGCGGTAGATCGCAGAGACTCTTGCACTGCCGTCAAACACGCCTGTCAGCGCGGGGTTCAACCACGAAGGATAAACGTAATACTGGGTGTAGTGCGGGTCCTGGGCTTTCGCAGTTCCCATTCCTGCCAACAGCAGCAGGCCCATTGCAGTTATTTTTGTTATGCTCTTCATTTGTTAGTTATGGTTTTTACTTTGAGTTGTTTGTGTTTGTTATTAGTTGTTAGTGGGTTACTAGCCAGTTACACTATTCTAACAATCAATAACTAAATAAAATTGCAGCGGGTTTAGGATGGACTTTAATTTGGTTTGCTTATTAACACCTGGCTTTTCGTTTTTGGACCTAAACATCACCGGCATCATATTTCCCTCACCCGCCGCATTTTAAACTAGATAATGCTTGTAACAATTCCTGCCTTCTGTTTCTTTCTGCACTTTATTATTACAGAGCTCTTCACTATGGATATTTCTTTTTGTTTTGAGGTTCAGAAAAACACATTGGTTTTTCAAACTGCCTTTTACTTTCCTGGCTGGCTGAAGGTCCACCATTTTTCAGATGGACCTTTGCCGACAGGAAGTGTTTGTCTTAAATATTACCTGAGTAAATTGATGCTTCCTTTTTTGTCAACGATATCTCCGCTGGTCAAAATTATTCTGCACACATACATGTACACACCTGATGGCATTGGTTTACCGTTTAGTGTACCATCCCATCCATTGGCCATGTTGGTTGTTTCGAATATTTTCTGACCCCACTGGTTGAATATCATCATCTTCATTTCTTTCACATTGCCGGCGTATAGTTTAAACTGATCGTTGTGACCATCGCCGTTTGGTGTAAAGCTGTTTGGTATGAAGATGTTATCACAAGAATTCACTACAATTTTCTGACTGGTGCTGTCGTAACAACCATCGTCTGAAATTGCCAGCAATCCTACATTGAATGAACCTGATTGGTTCCATTTCTTTGTTGGCGTTTTGCCTGTTGCAGTTGTGTTGTCACCGAAGTTCCAGTTCCAGCGGTCGAATGCTGCACCGTTGTACACAGTACCGGTTGCAGTAAACTGGGCAGTTGTGAATACGCAGTTGTCGTACACGTTTGTAAAGTCAGCTTTAGGCGCTTGTTTTACCACCACTACCACATTATTTGTAACTGTTTGATCACAGCTAACCGGGTTGGCTGGAGCATATGTTACGCTAACTGGAATTGAATCTATACCTGTGTTAGAGAATGCCAACTCCTGGTTCAACGGATATAGGTAGTAATCCTGGGAGTTGATCTCAACGGTATCTGCTGCCACCGGATTATTCACTGTTACATCGGCAGCAGATGTTACCAAACCTTTTACTGCACTTAGTTTCCATGTTAGTGATTTAGCTGGCATTGGAAGGTAAAGTGTTGGTTTGAACTTATTGTTTGCACAAGCATAAGTATTGTGCACCGTCGTATCATTATAGTGGTTGTCGATATATAATTTCGGATCTATTCTAGGAACCTGGAAGCCTATATTGTATACGAAACCAAAATTGAATGCCTGGTGAACTGTTGCCGTAAAATTGCTGTCACATGTGATCACAGACACTGCGTTTGCAGCACTCCATCTTTTCATTACAACCGTATAGGCTGCATTTTGCGGATGCGTATAACTTGTATCGAATGTATTGCTTCCATCAATTTTTAAAGAACCCACAGCTCCTTTTGGAACAATTGCTGTAACATAGTTAGGGCCACCTGTTTTTCTTGCAAACATTGCGCTATCTACGCCAAGACCAACCGGCGTCAGATAAACCGCCGTTTCGGGACTTCCCGGAGCATTGTATTCGTCGTTGCCACAAGCATTAAAATAAGTACAGCTCTGAGAAACCATGATCGGCTTATCGGCTTCAAAATATTGCGGATCGCGGGTAGTAAACTCATAGACGTTACCTGGTAACATGCCGGTCATTTTTACACCATTGCGTTTTACAACGGTTGCCGGATCTTTCACCAACACACGGAACAGGTTGAACAGCATTTCTTTTTGTCCATTCGCAGTTGCCAGTGGAGCAGTAAGGAACCTCTTACCCCATGCCTGCATTGGATAACTTTGCTGGAACACATAGCTATCTCCACCAGGATCATTTGTGCAACGGACAGTTGTACCAGCATTGCCCGTAAATACTCCAATAGGCAAGCAGTTCCCATCCGAGTTAGGAACGGCTACTACTTTGGTTCCTGTAAGATCGTAATATTCGTATGAAGTAGAACTATTACCTAGTTCAGCAGGGGTATGGATTGTTTTGAAAGCGCCTAATATCTGGTATACCTGCCCCCTGTTTAGCGTTACACGGAATGGCACGCCAGCTGCTTTTCCGCCCAACGTTGGGTTAGATGGCGTAATTTCTACAACCGTATTATTGGCATCGGCAACTACGTTTACCCATGATGATGCAGTGATAATGGAAGGCATAGTACCAAAAATCTGACGAAGCCCCAATGTTGTGTAATCTTTACTATAGGTACCGGTTGGCATTAACATGGAATTTGTTGCGCCCTGACCAGCCCCCAGGCTTAGCATCGCCGTAATCGGTTTTGTACTTTCTATCAATACGGCTCTGGAATAAAGACCTTCTCCCATCAAACGGGCATCATTGATACCAAATCTTGGTATTTCATCAGTTGTAATTGAACCTCCCGCAGGTATTGAATATGTCTTAACAAAACTGGTTCCATATACGCTCATGGTAACCTGCGTTGCAACATTACTGGAAAGAACAAACTTAAGCTGCTGAGCATCGCCCTGGAAAAAATCTTTGTACTGTGCGTATGGAGCCCAAAAGCGTGTTCCCGCGTTAAGGCTATCAGCCGCAGTTACAACCGCCGGAGGAACTGGCGCTTTACCATCGGTCATACCTGTAAACTTATCCAGGAACACTAGTAAGCTGTCTGAATACAGATTGTTAATTGTGTCTATAACAGTACTTGCGCTCACGTTCCATTTGTTGCTTGCATCTGTTTGCCCTGTCTTAATGAAAGATTCAGCAGGCACATTTCTCAACCATGGCTCAAGATAAAACTGCTGCATTTTATATTTGAACGGACCTGCTCCTGTTGCATCTGCATCTACATAATAGTACATGGATTTTTCAGTAGGATCCAATCCAGCAGGCAGTTTGCCTGAGTAACGTTTTAATGTAATAGATGACGGTACTGCTGTATTTGGATCCCATGTAATTCTTGTTACCGTGTCAGATCCGAAAGAGAATGTTTGTGTAATACCAGGTTCAGGAGTAGCAGGAGTAGCAACCATATTTGGTGGAGCTACCGTTGGTTCAAACTCATAAGCACCCAAATCAGGAACACCATCAGTTAATGCAACCGGACGAGGATTGCCATTGATGTCTGTAGTATTTCCTGCAAGCTGTTTACCTCTACCTTGCATTGCCCACGAGTTCGCATCTGATGCAACCGGTGAAAGATCCGTTGTGCTGGTAAGCGCCGGATTATAAACGATAGAATAATTATCCTGGCCGAATATCGGTCTCCATGATGCGATATCATTGAAAGCCATCTCGTTTACATTGTTAGCCGGTCCTCTTTTTATCAGCATTGTTCCACTTGAATAATACAAGTTGTAATCCACATTCAAATGCTGTGTTGTATAGTTAATGAACATCGCCGGGCCACCACCTTTGTTGGCAATAATATTGTTGAAAATATTTGTATTACCCGCCAAGTTGTAGCTCTGGTGATCCAACCAAACTGCCACATTATAAAAGCCGGTTTTTGGAGAGCTGTTCAACAATGTGTTGTTATAGTAGTTTGTAGAAGATGCATTGTAGGACCATAAAGCTGCAGCAAACTGGCTATTGCTTGTTCCGGCAACAGATGAATTCACACTTATTTCATTATTCACTACGTCCTCATAACTTGTTGTATTACCTGAATTCGCTCCATTGTACAAACCTACTGCGTGATTCGTCAATCCGTTAAGACCATAAATTTTGTTGTTCATGATCTTACCACGAGCGGTAGCTGTTGCATTATTATTGGTGAGATACATGCCATAAATATAA
The DNA here is from genome assembly GCF_019130065.1 of Pinibacter aurantiacus. GTDB lineage: Bacteria > Bacteroidota > Bacteroidia > Chitinophagales > Chitinophagaceae > Pinibacter > Pinibacter aurantiacus. Next base: position 4,825 of record NZ_JAHSPG010000011.1, read on the forward strand.
CCGGTAGTATTATCAAACGTAACCTTATTACCTGTTACAGTAATGGCGCTGTCACAATTGTTCATGTAAATACCATAAGTAGCCTGGTTAGCACTAACTGTACCACCATACTTAGTTGCTACAGGAACAATGTTGTTGGATACTTTTATGTTGGCTGTATTAAGTACATAGATGCTTTGTTGATAAGCGCTGTCAAAAATATTACCCTCAATTACGTTGTTTGGTGAGTAATATGTAGTCGAAACAGGCACTGAAGTTGTAAAGCCAGCAATGTAAACACCTTTGGAACCTCTGTGGAAAGTATTTCCTTTTATTACAAAGTTTCCTTTTGTAATTGCGGTACCCGCAAAAATACCGGCAGTGGTTGTTTGATCCGCACCAAATGTTGCGTAGTTCGTTGGATCAGGCAACATAGAATTGATCACGCAATTCACGATGCTGTCATTCGATGCCATGTTCGCTAGATCGAATGTTCTTCCATACAATATATTGGTAGACGATATCGTAAGGTTTTTGAAATTGATATAGCTTGCACTATCCAACTGTACAGTATAGTTTGTTCCTACCGTTGTTGCATTGTAGGTCAATTCCGCAGATGCTGCATTTCCATTTTCACTTTGGAAAGTAACCGTGTTAATGGCAGAACTGTTGGCTATGGTAGCAATCCTGATCTGCTCATTGTACACACCTGGTTTTACATTGAACACCACAGGACCATCAATACCACAACTGATCGCAGACGCGGCGTCTTTAAATGAATTAAAGTTTTTGGTACCTGCAGGGTCAGTTGGTTGAGTTTTGTCGATGGTATATGTACCGCCGGGGAAATGACCACCTATTGTAATTTGAAGAGGTACTGTGTACTGAGGTGTACCGCCATTACAAGCTACCGCAGCGCGATAGTATAATGTCGCGTTGTTTGCATTGAAGGTGTATGGAGGCGACACTAATGCAGTGGACAAATTTGACCATGTACCAGCAAGACTTGTCGCTGTCTGCCATTGATAAGTCAAGCCTGAACCAACATCGTTGTTTTTAAGATTCAACAAAACCGACTTGCCTGTACAGGTTGCATAACCCACATTTGAAAAAGCATCACCTGCGTTGAAAGCTGTTGTACAGCCAGCCAGTGCATATTCTATGGCACCCATATCCGGCTTTGCAGCATCTCTCGCTATAGTGTTGATATCGGTTGTAATAGCTACGGGCGCTCCTCTGTTGCCCAATGCAGCAGACGTTGGTGTAAAGTCGCCGTTTGCGGCATCCTTGAATGCCGGATCTATACCTACAGATGATGCATCGTATTTGGTAATTGCTTGCCAATCCGACAAAGAAGCGATTATCTTATTAAAATAGTAACCCTGGTTGTATGTTGTTTGTCCACTGTTAAAATAGTTGTTATTATCTATCGTGAACATTGAGATGGTGTTGTCTGGCAGACAGATAGCAAATTTAGTACCTACTCCACCACGTGAAATGGAGAAGATATTATTCTTTACTTCTACCAGGACACTTTGGAACGTAGCATAAAAACCGTAAGTAGGATTTATTGATGCAGACAACGGATCTTCAAATACCACTGTGTTGTAGTAGAAGTTCGCGTAGTTTGAACCTGAGTTATACAATCCATACAATGTTCCAAGGTTTTTAATATCATAGATCATGTTGTTGGAAACAACATTCTCCAGTCCAACGTCCCCTTTAGCATTGCTAAGATATATACCGTAAAATGGCAGACTGTAGCTGGCACTTGCACCGTATATGTTGTGGATCTTATTCCTTGAAATCGCATTGCCCATGTTTGGACCAGACAATACTATGCCATACATAGCGCTGGTACTTACAGATGCACGTGTTGGCCTGGAGAGATCGTTACCTTCTATCCTTCCAAGCAAAGAGTTGTTGGCAGTAATACCATAAGTTAAAAACTCGCGTATGTTATTGTTAATGATCTGGTTTCTGGCAATAGGGTAATCTGTACCGGTTGAGGTACCACCCTGCATGGAAATACCATAAAAACCACCAATAATTGTGTTGTTAGCAATGGTATTGCTATCACAATAGGATCCGGAGCTGCTTGCGCTGGTACCGCCGCTTATAACAATACCTGCAAAAGCTGAAGAAGTTGAAACGGAGTTAACAGATATGGTACATCTGCGAATGGTATTGGAATCTGCATCGTTTGTTAAGTGAATACCCCATCCGGCTGTAGAAGTAGACAATGCCGTGATGTTAAGGCTATCGATAATTACGTGATCTGTACCGTTTAGTTTAATAACCGGCGCAGTTGCCGTGGTTGTAGCGTTGTAATTGATCGTAGCACCATTACCATTGAAAGTGATTGTGTTGGTTGCAGATGTTCCAAACACATTGTTCATCACAAGTTGCTCGGTATAAGGAGTTACATTTTTCGCAACATTAAACACCACCGGACCGCTGATACCACAACTAATGTAGTTATAGGCGTCGTTAAATGTTTTGAACACACCCAGGCTAGCGTTCGTCGTTAAAGTGTTGTCAATTGTAAATGTTCCTGAAACACCCGGTATTTTATTCACCAAAACACTTGTTGAAGTATCGGATTTGCCACTGGCAGTACAAGTCATCGTTAACCTGTAATAAGTATCTGTGGTCAATGAAGTAGTGACCGTATCTTTTGTTGCACCCGCAAGGTTGTTCCAGGCAACATTGTTTGTAGAATATTGCCACTGATAAGTGAGACCCAAAGCAGCAGGATAAGTTGCTGACAGGAAAAATTTATCGTTTGGACAAACAAGCGTTTTCGTACTGCTAACACTTCCCGCAGTAGGCTTGCCGGCACAATCTGGCGGAGCAGCTGTCCATGCAAAAGTGATGTTAGGTCTTGTGGTAGCAGTGCCTATTTCTGTGGTTGTATTAATCGTACAAAAACTGGAAATGTCATTCGCGCCATATGTATGTGAGGCGTTAAATGACAAACCTGTTGTCCATGCAACAGTTGGGTTGTACGTTTGGTTAGGACCAAGCAGCGTTCCTCCGTTCACACAAATTTCAATCAGGATATTACTTGTTCCGTTCCAGAAATATTTGTTGGGAAAAGTAATTGTATTAACACCCAAAACCGGCGTCAATCTCGTTGTAGTATAATATTGGGTTGGCGAGGGTTCCCAGGTTGTGGCCTTTAGGGAAGTAACAGACGTTGTATCCATTTTGAGGGAATACTGCGTAAGATTGCCTGCGCCGTTCAACTTAGTTACGTTGAATTTGAGTGCCGTTATAAACCCGCGGGTAAGACCGGCGGCCTGCAATTCGCTTGCGCGAAACAGGTATTGCGACCTGCTTCCCTCAAAATTAGCCGGTAAAGGCGAGGGAAACGTTGCACTGTCATTCCCTACAGAACCTGTACCAACGGTAAAGTCCTGAGCGAAGACACGGGGCGCAATAAAAAGCAGAAAGAAAACACAAAAGAGGAATGCATACTTTGTTCTCATTGCAATTATGATGGTTTTGGTGTGTAGGGATTATCGGGCAGTTATAAGTGCTTATCCAAAGCCAAACGCATGCAAAAACCTGCTCTTTAACTGCCAATTTTTTCTACTCCTTGTAAAAATACTATTGTCAGTTTTCCGTTGGTTGAGCATAAATGCGCAAAAAAATAACCGAGTAGAAACACCTAGGAGGGAGTGACTGAATAACTGAATAATTGAATAACTTAGTGGTTGAGAATTGAAAATTGAAAATTGAAAGTGGAAAGGTGTTGGTTCTCATTGTCAGAAAGAATACAAGCACTAAAGGCCTAACAACTCAGTTATTCAGTTATTCAGTTATTCAGTCACTGGCACAAAAAAAGGCCTGCATAAAACAGACCTCAATTTTGTCACCATTTACAATGTATTAGTGGCTAATTCAAAAATCAAAAGGCAAACGTCAAAATGGTTTTATGAACCGCCATTTGGTATTGTATGAGTCAGCCTTCTTTTGAATTTTGATTTTTTACTTTATTAACTAACGTGCTCCGCCGCTTTCGCTGCTTTTGTTGGTTTCGCAGCCTTCTTTACTTTCTTTGGCTTGGGATCTTTTGCGCCGGCCGCGAGGATCTTGCTTGCCTTTTTTACATGACGGCTAAATTTCTTCTCCCCTACTATTGACTTTAAGTCTTCAAAGGCAGAAAACAGTTTATTTTCAATCTGAGTACGTAGCGTTTTTTTCGCGCTCTTTTCGGTGGTAAGATTCTTCTTTGACATTACTAATTTATTTTAATTAAAAAGTCGCTATACTCAAATTTAATAATAAGATAATATTGCCAATGTTAAGTTTTTCAAACATTCAGAATCGATGAAATTTTTTCATTCCCCGCTGTATTTCAAGGGATTATTTTTCATAACAATTGACTCCAATATCGAAAAACAAATTTTGCTGCACCGGAAGTCCACAGTTTTGGTTGCCTAATGTTTTCTTAACACAAAATCGGTTGCAGCATCCCGGAAAAATGTCTACTTTTTTGCCTGATTTTCTCACCATAAATCAAGCTAGTGTTATGTCAGTTAACAAAAAAGAATTAGACAACTTTCTGAAACAGGAACCATGGGCAATGGACAACTCTGAACTTGTATTCGGACGCTCCCTGGGAAGATATACTGCCATTAACGGAATCGTACACCTCCATGCAGGCGTGCAAGAACATACTGACGGATACTATCAAATTTTTAACGATACTAACGGAGAGACACACCTGCAAATTGACATCGCCGGCAATAAAAAAGAAGGCATCGTTCAAACATCCGGACAAATTGTTTTGCTGGATGAAAATGGAGAAAGCAAAGTGTTGATTCCTAAAAAAGAATACTTTGTTCCGCAGGCGGAGTAGACCCTACTGTGTAGATGGCACACGGATGACACGGATTGGACGGATTTACACTGATTAGTTGATTTATACTTCACGTCATTCTGAATCAGCAACAATAACAAAGTACTGTCATTGCGAGCCCTCTGCAAAATAGGACGACAGCACATGTAAAACGCATTCGCAATAAGCGCTCAGGGCGAAGCAATCTCATTCCACGGAGATTGCTTTTTTATTGTTAAGACTTCATTAGTTTTGTCGCACCTTAAACAGGCCCATATTTTTGCTATGACAAAACAACTCCTTACCCTTTCGATACTTATTTGTTGCTTCGCCTGCGGACAACATTCCTCGTCGGCGACTACCAAAGTAAAAGCGGATACTGTTGCTTTAAAAGCTGACACTCTAACACAGGAGCAGTTTGAAGCAGCTTCCGCAAAATCGGATGATTACGAAGAGAACAGTCTTCCCTCAAATGCTCGTGATTTTATTACCGAAGGTTATGGTTTGCTCGGCTCAGCGCGTGGCGACCTGAATCGCGATTCGCTTGACGACATGGTATTGGTAGTTTACAAAAAGGGAGAAGATAGTACAGACATAGATCATCCCGCAAAACGGCCCTTGCTTTTATTGATCGGCCAGGCCGACAGCACTTACAAGCTGGCAACAAAAAGCGACAATGCAGTTTATTGCAAAAACTGTGGTGGCATGATGGGCGACCCTTTTATGGGAATTACAATTAAGAACGGATATTTTTCTGTAGAATTAGCCGGTGGTAGTGGCGACAGATGGTCGCGCATAGTAACGTTTAAATATGTTGCTGACGAAAGTAAATGGTTTTTACATAAAGATGGAACCGAAAGCTATCAAGTGCCAGATCCTGAAAAAATAACCCGTAAAACGCGTACAACAAAAGATTTTGGCAAAGTAGCTTTTGAAGATTTTGACGTGTACAAGGACAATTAATTGAGAGTGGAGAGTGAATCTCTCTCCACTCTCCACTCTCCACTCTCCACTCTCCACTCTCCACTCTCCACTCTCCACTCTCAATTCTCAACTCCCCTAAGTACCACTTCCTTCTTCCCATAATCAAAGCTGTTGCTAACATTTACGGTAAGTTTGTTATTATCAAAATGACAGGTCAGCGTTTCTGTGTGTGGACTTTCGATGTAGCGAAGTTCTAGTTTTAAGGTATTGTTGTCTGTCCACGCATAACTGCCGTCTATTTTAAAAGGCGGCAATCCCTCGAGATTTGCTTTTGCTCTTTCTACCAAATAGGGGCCGTGCATGGTGGTTTCTCCGGGCTGCCATTTGCCGGAGGCGAAACCAATCTTATAAGTAGCTGTATCTGTTTTGATAGTGGCGTAGCATGTGTTGTTGCTAAACTGGAACGCCATGTTGCGGATGTGTTTTTCGTTGGGTTCTATAGCAAAAGTTTTTCCTGCAACTGCTTTCTGCAGCGATGACGCATTTGATGCTGCAGGCGCACTCAAGGCCAGTGATGCGAGTTTGTTTTTCAACGCTGCAAAGCTTGCTTTGTCGTCCGCAAGTTTTTCGTCTTTCATAGCGGGCAATAAATATTTCCAAACAAGATTGATCTCGCTTTGCATGTCAGGTGTTTCTGCAGTTATTGCCACCACGGCATCTTTGTCCGGCATGACGATGATAAACTGTCCGAAGGCACCATCTCCCCTGTATGCATTGTTTCTGCAGCGCCACATTTGATAGCAATATCCCTGCACCCAGTCATTGGAATCTTTTTTCGCCTGCGGTGCGTTAGGCTCTTGCATAATTTTTGCGGTACTTGCTTCTTCTATCCATGAGGCGGGCAAAATTTGTTTGCCGTTCCATCTTCCTTTTTGCAAAAACAATTGCCCAAATTTGGCCATGTCTTCTGTCTTCAATCTAAGTCCCCAACCTCCCGTGTTGATGCCACGCCCATCGGTTTCCCAATCCATGCCTGTTATCCCCAAAGGCTCAAACAATCTTGGCTTTAAATAATCAATTACTTTTTGTCCTGTAACTTTTTGCACAATTGCAGATAGCATGTAAGTTCCCATTGAATTGTAGAGAAATGTTGTTCCGGGTTCATTAACTATGGGTGCTGCCAAAAAACCTTTCACCCAGTTGGAGTCGCCGCGAACATTGGGTTCAGGATCTTGTCCGTCGCTCATCATGAGCACATCTTTTACAGTGAGCTGCGCCAGGTAAGGACTCACGGTATCCGGTAAATCATTGGGAAAAAATGAGATCACCTTATCATCTACGCTTAGTCTTTTTTCGGTCACTGCAAATCCAATCGCAGTTGCTGTAAAACTTTTGCTGGTGGAATACAATGTGTGTTTAAGATCGGAGCGGTATGGGTTCCACCAACCTTCCGCCACCACTTTTCCGTGGCGCAGCATCATGAAACTGTGAAATTCTGTTTTGCCAGTGTTGGCGGCGTTTACAAAATCCATTATTTCTTTTGAAGAAACGCCCTGGGCTTCAGGAGTGCTTCTTGGAAGAGATGCAGATTGACTATTGGCGGTGAGATTAAAAAAAAGAAAGAAAAAGAAAATGAATAATTTGGCTGGCAAGTTTTTGTCGGTCATTGTTGGTTGTTATTTCTTATTAAACTTAATAAAATATAACGAAGAAATACAGGGGCACGCAGATGACGCGGATTGGACTGATTTACACGCCCGCCTGCAGACTTAGTCGGGCAGGGATTTTTTCTGCTAGCCCGAAAGGTTCAATTATGGAAGCTCAACAAGAATTCGGGGGACGGAAATCAGCTTTGTGTACGGTATGTCAGCAAAGGCATTAGTACTAAAAATTGAAATCAGGGCACTGCTACAACAAATTGTGGTTCAATTATTTTAAAAAAATGCTGAAATATTTTGGCAAATCAATATTCGCGTCTTATTTTTGCAACCCCGTTGAGGGAATGGCCCTGTAGCTCAATTGAATAGAGCATTTGACTACGGATCAAAAGGTTTCAGGTTTGAATCCTGACAGGGTCACGAAATAGGGTTTCGAAACCAGCTAAAAGCCAGCAAATTATTAGTTTGCTGGCTTTCTTGTTTTCAGGCATATCAAAAAAGCACAAAAGATGTCAATATTCTGGTGAACAAGAAGGTGAACAAAATTTTTCGCAATTTTTGTTCACTGGAAAAAGGCCGATTGTTTTAAACTCTTTCATAGTTCACGTTTTCGTCTTTGCGTAATTGTGTTTCTAGTTCAAAGCTAATTCGGCAGCTAATGTGATTTAAACCTCATCAATTCAACAACAATTCTACAACAGGTATTTCGTACAAAGGCTTTTTAGCAGGTAGCTGTAGTACAGCATCATCTCCCTGTACTTCAAATTTCAGTTCAGAGTTGTCAAACAAAAACTGCGCATATTTCAGTCGGTTCTTATAACCCGGCAAAATCAATTTACCATCGGCAGGATAATTATACACATGCACGTACAACCTTTTGCTATTAGCATTATAGGTAAGCTTGTTTCCATCCGGCACTTTATATTCATCAGGGGCATAAGTACATTTGTAAATCGATTTGCTGTTCGCATGCATCCAATCAGCAAGACTGTCTAATGCATTTTTTGCCCTGTAGTCAAATTCACCGCGGGCAGTGGGCCCAACATTCAATATCAGGTTGCCGCCATTGCTAACAGAAGATATAAGCAGGTCGAGCAGTTGTCTTTGCGATTTCCATGTATTCTCATCCCTGGAATAACCCCAGGAACCTGAAAATGTCTGGCAGGTTTCAAAACTCTTTCCCTTGAATTTTGCCAGTGCTTCTGGTTTCACCTGTTCGGGAGTTTCAAAGTCTGCGCCGTCTTCGTACTCGCCCAGATTCAGGCGGTTATTCACGATGATATTGGGTTGCAATTTTCTGATCTGTTGAAGTAATGCGACAGAGCCCCAATCGTCTTTTCCTTTTCCTGGTGCATTGCCTTTTGCTGCAAATGAATAATCCAACCATAACAGGTCTATTTTACCATACTTAGTAAGCAACTCTGTTACCTGGTTGTACAGGTATTTTCTGTACACAGCCATATCCCTGTTTTTATTCAATTCATTATATGCCGCTGCAGTATCTGTAATATTTACCGGACGTTGTGGGTGATTCAGATCGATGGTAAAATCCGGATGGTGCCAATCGAGCAAAGAGTAATAGAAACCTATTTTAATGCCTTCCGCCCTGAACGCATCTACAAACTCTTTTACCAGGTCCCTCTTTGCCTGGGTATTGGTGCTTTTATAGTCGGTGTATTTGCTATCGAACAAACAAAAACCTTCGTGGTGTTTGGTGGTCAACACTGCGTATTTCATGCCGGCTGCTTTCGCTTGTTTCGCCCACAGTTTCGGATCGAATTGATCTGGATTGAACTCGTCAAAATATTTTTGATATTGTTCATTGGTAATCTGTTCACGGTATTTTACCCACTCATGGCGTGCCGGCAAGGCATACAAACCCCAATGAATAAACATCCCAAACCGGGCATCTGTCCACCATTCCATCCTTTTCACTTTCTGCTCTTTTGTTTCATTGCCTAATTTCTTCTGGCCAAAGGAAAAACCTCCCAACATTGAAAAGAATGCAAATAGCAGGAGAAGTTTGTTCAGACAATCTTTCATTTTCATTTTTTTGTGTATCGTTTATCAAAGCGTTTTATCATTCAAAACTCCATTTAATGCTGTTACCAATCATCTGTTCTGAAACTGCTTACAGGAAACCCTTCTGTATTAAATAAATCCCCTGACACAAAATCTTTAAATGCGTAACGTACCGCAACAGGATTGGATACGTCGGGCGATGATACAAGCAATTTTCCCCAGACGATGACAGCTCTTGCAGGATGAAAGACTTTATTTGCTCCTGCAATTTCAAAAAAACTCAATGGCTTGCCATAAGAAGTCAGGCCATTTGGTGTATTAGTAAGGCGAACATTTGCCACGTTGCCTGCAAAATTTACTGATTCCAGCATAGGCGATTCACTAGGAAACCCTTTAATACCATAAGTTTTAGCTAGTGCCAAATAGCTCAAACGCTTACCTACAGTTTCTTTATCACAGGGGTGAATACAATTTTCGGCGCCTATATCCATGGTTACCACCATGCCACTGTTAGGAATTGCTGCCAACGCTTTTCGTTGCGCATCTCTCAAATAAGCAGAATTCATAGTGACTGCTGAGTCTGGCTTATTAACGTTATAGTTATAGGGTGCGATTTGTACATAGTAAAAAGGAAGGCTATCATTGTTCGATTTAGCCCGCAGCATTTTTACAAACGCAGGAAATAAGGTTTCGTATTGTTTGGGCCGGGTGCAATTGGCTTCACCTTGATACCAAATGCAACCCTTAAAAGTAAACCCTAGAAAGGGATGCAACATACCATTATACACCGCGGTCGCATTAGCATTTCCGATTTTTTTTGAAGTATCTGTTTTGGAGGGGAAGGAGTTGATTTCAGGAAATGCTTTTAAAGCCTCCTCATCCATAAAACTTTCCATTGGCGTGCCTCCATAACTAATGCAAATTAATCCAACCGGCACTTTTAGTTTTTCTTGCAATAATCTTCCAAAGTAATAAGCCGCAGCGCTGAAATTGGTAACGGACGCAGGTTCTGATGCATTCCATGATGCATTTAGTGAAATATCCTGAGCCGCTCTTTGAACAGTCTTTGGCATTGTGTATAACCTGATCTGATCATTGGTTGAATTAAAAATAGCATCCGTAGAGCCAAGGATAGGCTGGTCTTTATAACCTTTCATCGGCATTTCCATATTGCTTTGTCCGCTGCAAAGCCAAACCTCTCCTATCAGAATATTTTTTATGACAACAGCATTGTTTCCTTCCTTGATGATAATTTCAAAAGGGCCGCCTGCTGCAGGAGTGGCTACATTTGTTTTCCATTTTCCTTTCTCATCGGCAGTAACAACATACTTCTTTTTATCCCACGAGGTAACAAGGGTTAACTTGCTGTTTGCTGTACTCCATCCCCAAATCAAAGGTTGTGCTTTTTGTTGCAACACCATATTGTCGGAAAAAAAATAAGGAAGTTTAATGGCACTAAAGCCTTTACTTAAAAAAAGAAAAAAGTAAATGAAAATAAAAGATTGTCTGTGCAGTTTCATCGTCTTTGTTTATGGTATAAAAAGTATGTGTCTAAATAAAAGGTCGACTGATTAAATGCTATGAAAATTTAATTTTAATTATTCTTCCTGGCACTCATCAAAAATTCAGTTTCTGTACTACCGGTTTTCCTGCCAATTTCCCTTGTGGCAATTCGAATACGAATGATTTACTGCCGAGCTTAACAGTGATTTGTTTAAGATCTTTATTCATTTGGGGATCTTGCACGGAAGCAACATATTCTTTGCCGACCATCTCGATTTGTACAACGCATGGATCGGATACGCTTATCTTAACGCCCTGCTTATCAAGTGTTGTGTTTCCATTATAAAATACAGCCTGGCACAAATTGCCATCTGACGATTTCACTGCCTGTACCAACGTATCGTTTTGCAATACGACAAAAGGCATTGCAGCAGCCGGGGCATTCTTTCCGCAATACACCACATAGCCGTAGGTATCATTCTTTACCTCACGGCCATGATCGATCCAAAGTCTGAGGATATCAACGCTGGCGGGCAATTCTTTCACCGTGCTGTTGGCCTTATTCATCTTTAACCAATCGGTTGTTTTTGTTTCGTATGTGTAATAGGCTGCCTTGCTGTATTCAGGTAAAACGGTGTACGCAAATTTACCCTGCTGCCTTACCCAAACTGGTTTGCCTTTATCAAAGAAGGACTGAATACCCGGTTTTACTTTTTGCCAGGAGCCATTGTTGAATACCAGCACGTCATTGTCTTTTGCTGTTTGATCAATGGTAGTGCGAATAGTTCCTTCCAATTCGGGGCGAAGATTGTTTATACCTGCACCTAACGCAATCATATAATCGGCTTGCATAAAATAGGCTTTGTGTGCCTGTACGTCATAGATGCATTCGTTTTCACCTTTGTTGTTTCCTTTGTCATTCACGTCCTCCCTATCGGAAGCATTCATCTTTTCAAAAGCAAAACCTGCCACGGCATTATCTCCTCCTGAAGTAGCAGCACCGGCAAAATTGAATTTACTATTATACCCTCTCCAATTGGTAACGGGTTTTATTTTATCCATGCCTTCACGAGCGGTAACACCCGGAGAAGCAGTAACATCCCAGCCACCATAGATTTTCCGGTATTCGGTTCCGTTGCGTTGAAAGAGTGTCAGCCCATCATTGGTAAAAAAGTTATAGCAATCGGCGAAATTGATGGCGCTTTCAATGCCATCACACCTGTTGGAAGCCATGTTCACGATAATATGGTATCCTGCATTCTTTTTTATAAGATCGTCGTTGTTAAAAAACCAACGGGTGCCACTATACAAGCCGCCGGCAAACTGTGGCATGTTAATGTCTTTTGCGTTGGCTTCACGGATGAACTGTTCTATTTCATTTTGCTCTGAAGAGGTAAAGGAAGACTTCCAGTTTTTCATCAGGCTATTGGCAAGCCCCAATGAAGGAATAGTGTTACTGCTTTTAATATAAACAGAGGAACCGCGGTCCAGGCATGGAAGCGTGTAGCCTTTATAATCGTACCAGTTGCTACCTCTGAAAAAGTTCATTAAAGTTTCTTTATTATCCTGCGTTAATTTCTTTTCCCAGGGCGAACCCTGTAACATCACCAGCATGTTCAACGCATTGTTGCCGCCATCAATGGGATAGCCCCAGATCAGGCACTGTTTACCATGACCCCAACCTGCTCCATCGGCTGTAAATCCTTCTATCCAAAATGACTCATGATAGGTTGCCTGAGAAGTTTGGCTGATACCACGTTGACATACTTCCGACAACAGATCGATCATGGGAATGGACTTATACATGAATGCTGTAGGCAATAGCGAACGATAAGCCAACGCATTACCACCCACCCACCAAACATGGTTTCTGAAGCGTTCTATCTGCACCACATTGTTATCGGTGGAATCGTTGCGTAAGGGTTGGGTCCAGCATTGCAAAGCCAGTTCTTTCAATATAACACATGCATCTTTTAATAACGGATTGTTGCTCTTGCCAGCTTCTACTTCATCCATTTGTTTGAGCAATGAAAAATAAGTATTTACTGCTGCTGTAGGAATCATAAAACATGAGGCGTGAAACCTTGGTGCTGCATTGTTACGGCCCGTTTCGAGATTGCCATAGCGAATAATGGCTTTGAGATATTTATCTGCTAATACATCACTTTCTTTCAATTCACCACGACGGTAAGCATCCGCTATTTTCCAAAGACGATTCATAGCTTCCGATACTACTTTCGCAACCACATCGCTTTGTGGCGTATATTTTGAAAGCAACATTTTTTCATCCGCAATCTTTGTTTCCTGCTGTGCCAGATCAGTAAACTGCCCATTGTCTCCAAGTAAGCTAAAACATTCATGGCTACTCATCTTCATTTCGCCCGCAAGTTGCGCATAACGATAAGGCGTTTTGTTGAAACCTTCGCGGTATTTTTTTATGGCTGCTTCTTTTTGCACATCTTTTACTGTGGCAGCTTGTGTGGAGTATTTCACATAGTTGTCATAAGCAAACTTTCGCTCTGCATCTTGTGCCTGACTATACAGAACCACCTTCATAGTACATAGAACAAGAAACAATTCTTTCATATTACATTTACGTGTTTATATCAATTAATTCGTTCAGATACCCATTCAATAAAAAAAATGTTACTTTTTTATTTCTTGCTGTAGCGGTATCCTCATTCGTATTCTTTAAGATCTTGTCGCCTTATTGTTCGACAAGAGCGAATACCGGTTCAATTTTCAAGATCTCATTCTATTATTATTTCAAAATAACATCAACAACATCTCCATTAATTGTTCGCACTTCCGAAGGGATTTGAATAGTAACTAGTCCATCGTTTACTTCGTATTTCATATTTACATTTTGCCCCAGCAACCGTACATTTTTAATCGGATGTAACGTTTTTAAAGTAACTGTTTCTGCGGGAAGAGGTAACTCAGGTGCTGTAGCGTTATTTTTTGTTTCTGGCATTACAAACAGATAACGGTGTTTTTCATTTGCTACAGCAGGCACTGATGCTTTTTCTTCGGCGCTTAATGCATGTGTTCCTTTGATGGCACTCTCATTCACTTTCATCCATGCTGCTATGGCACGTAGATGATCTGCCATGTCTTTGCTGAATACACCATTTTTATCTGGTCCATAGTTTAGCAGCAAATTGGTGTTATTGGCACGACAAACGGCTAATTCATTTATTGAAAACGCAGGAGATTTGGCAGGCGTTGCCGTATATCCCCATCCCCTGGTTTCAGCGGTTGTACATAATTCAGTCCAATCGTTTTGAACCGTTGCCGGCAATGCGCCATCGCCTTCCAAAGTTTTATAATCTCCGTAACCATAGAATCGAGGACTCACTACAATACCGGGTTGTAATTGGTGAATGCGTTCCATAGTAATGAGTTTTTTCCATGCACTATTTCCTATAGGGATATCGGGACGACCATCAAACCAAATCATGTCTATTTTACCATAATTGGTTAACAACTCTTCGAGTTGTCCTGTAAGGTAGGCCGCAACATCATTATAGTGTTGTTGTTTTTCTGCTTCTGTTTTTTCGGTTGTTCTTGGACGTAAGTCCGGATCCAGTTCAGGAAGATTAGAATAGTTTTGAACAATACGCCAGTACATGAAGCTTTGAAAATCTTTATTGAAATACCAGTCAGGGCCTGAGTAGTAGATGCCGACTTTTAAACCATATTTTCTACAGGCAGCCACGTATTCTTTTACAAGATCTCGCCCGCCCATATAGTTTTTAGTGTTAAAGTTTCCATATCTACTGGGCCATAATGCAAAACCATCGTGATGACGAGCAGTCAACACAACATAGGTCATTCCAGCCTCTTTTGCGAGTTTAATCCAGGTATCGGGATCGTATGATGATGGATTAAATTTTTTAGCCTGGTTCCAATATTGATTTGGAGTAAGACAAGAATTCGTTTTTTCACAATCATGACCTGCAAAAAAATCACCTTTTTTCACATACGCCTGAATTTCTTCATTAGTCGGTTTTGGATTGCGCCATGCTAATTGCGTTCCTGCCATCATTGGCCACGACAAGTCAACTTCACTTACGGATGCAATACTCCAATGGATGAACATTCCGAATCCTGCCTGGGGATACCATTGTGCACCGGGGTTGGTGGTATGCTCATAATCCGATTTTGCATTATCAGCAATGCCTATTTGAGCATGTTCTGCTTTTATTCGGCGTTGTTCTTCCGATTCTTGCTTATTTATTTGCGCTACTGTTGATGATGAAATAGCACACAATAAGCCTATTGAATACCAAATGTTTTTTTTCATGCCTTAAAGAAAAAAGAGTGGGCTATTTATTATTTTAAAACGACATCAAGGACGTCTCCATTAATTGTTCGTACTTCTGAGGGGACATGAATAGTAACCTGTCCATCATTTACTTCGTATTTGACATCTACTTTTTGCCCAAGCAATTGTATTTTTTTAATCGGATGTGACGTTTTAAAAGTAATTGTTTCCGCAGGAAGCGGTAAGGCAGCTACTATAGTATCATTTTTTGTTTTTGGCATTACAAACAGATAGCGATGTTTCTCATTGGCAACAGCAGGAACGGATGCTTGTTCTTTAGGGTCCAATGCATGCGTTCCTTTAATAGCACTCCCATTCACTTTCATCCATGCTGCAAAATCATGTAATCGATCTGCCATGTCTTTGCAAAAAACTCCATTTTTATCCGGTCCGAAATTTAATAGGAAATTGGTGTTATTAGCGCGACAAACGGCTAATTGGTTCAATTCAAAAGCTGATGTTTTAACCGGAGAATTGCAATATCCCCATCCGAGTGTTTCAATATTTGAACACAATTCAGACCAATTGCTTTGAACTGTTGTTGGCAATGCACCATCGCCTTCCGTACTTTCATAATCGCCGTAGCCATAAAATCGTGGACTCAATACAATACCCGGCTGTAATTGATGAATTCGCTCCACGGTAATGAGTTGGTTTCTTGCACTATTATCTTTGGGAATATCAGGAGTTCCATCGAACCAAAGCATGTCTATTTTACCGTAATTGGTTAACAACTCTTCAATTTGTCCCGTTAGATATGCAGCAACATTTTCATAGTGCTGTTGCTTTTCTGCTTCTGTTTTTTGGGTTGTTCTTGGATGTAAGTCTGCATCTAATTCAGGAAGAAAGGGGAAATCTTTTTTAAGGCGCCAATACATGAAATTGTGAAAATCTTTGTCGAAATGCCAGTCAGGGCCTGAATAATAAAGCCCGACTTTTAAACCATATTTTCTACATGCAGCAATGTATTCTTTTACAAGGTCCCGACCGCCCATATAGTTTTTAGTGTTGAAGTCACCATATTTACTGGGCCACAATGCAAACCCGTCGTGATGGCGAGCGGTCAAAACAACATACGTCATTCCCGCCTCTTTTGCCTGTCTTGCCCAGATATCCGGATCAAATGATGAAGGATTAAATTTTTTAGCAAGATCCCAATATTGATTGGGGGTAAGACAAGAGTTCGTTTTTTTACAATCCATAAATGCTAAATAATCGCCATCCTCCATGTATTTACGCATTTCTTCATCAGTAGGCTTTGGGTTGCGTACGGATAGTTTAGCACCTGTGATCATTGCCCATGATATGTCAACCTCATTAACAGATGAAATACTCCAATGGATAAACATTCCGAATCCTGCATCGGGAAACCATTGAGCGTCAGGGTTAGTGGTACGCTTGTAATTTGATTTTACATCATCGGTAATACCTATTTGTGCATGTTCCGCTTTTATCCGACGTTGCTCTTCTGATTCTTGGGCGTTTTTTTGTGCTGCTACTGTTGATGAAATAGCACACAACAAGCCTATTGAGTAAAGAATATTTTTTCTCATATTTTTTTGCTGGTTAAATTTCAAGGCACATTATCCTTTTGAGTTTCTATACATACAGGAAGGACAATTACAACACTTCACCATTATATTTCTTCTTTTTATTTCTTCTCCAATTTAATGGTTGCCGAATTGCCATCTATTAATGAAAACTCAACGGTCGTTGATTGTCCGTCGCTGCTTACTAATGCATTGGAAGGATTGTCGGCCACTTTCAGGTTTCCTTTTAATTGCAGCTTTACTTTTTGTTCGGTCGAACGCCATTTTATATGGGTATATGAATCGCCTGCCGAAACCGAATTCAGGTCGGGATTATCAATAGTTACCACCAAGTAGTCTTTGTTTTCGGTTACTCCCAATAATGCTTTTCCTGAAATGCTTTTAACCACTCCGATATTTACATGCTGATTTTTTTCAAAAAAAGCATAGACAATGGTGTTGTCGGGCAACCATTTTACTGCATGCAATGAATCGGTTTGACTTAACACCGTAAACAACGTTTCTTTTTCAAATTGCTTTGCATAATCTTCCATTTGCTTTGCCGTAGTGCCCGGTATAACTACAAAACGATAGTTGGCATTAGCAGGCGCCATGCCGTGGCTGATATAGGCTTTGCAAACATTAGAGGTAACAGTTGGAGAGCCCGTTAATGAACTGCCCACCGGCACTGTTTGCTTGCCTCCGATAATGGTTATATCACCAGTTCCTTTAGGCACATAATAACCTGTTCCAGGTCCGTTTAATACCCATGCCCCTTTTTCCCTGGCAGAAACCACCCGGTTATAATCCGCATCCTTTATTTCATTGTCATTAACATAAATGGCCGGAGTGCTAATTTCTGAGACAGTCTGGAACAAATTGGTTGCGGTAATACCCGTTTGATTGGTAGAACTGATACCGGTGCCCAGGCATACCAATACATTATTGAAAGCAAATACCGATTTATGAAATTTCAGGTTGTTAGGCTCATAACTATCTCTCGCATCCTCGGCAAAGTCCAGGGCAAATATGCCATACTTACCCAATGTCAAAGCACCTGCAAAACTGTTTTTTTGATATTCATCGGCCCTGACGGTTTTTGCCTGTAATTCGTTATATGGCAAATGAACGGTTGTGGCGCCGGGCGCTACATTCCAGTCCCATCCCTTTCCATCTTTAACGCAACCGCTTGCAGCTCGGTCTCCATTATACAACACTTCCAATGCGCCGTAACTTTGGTAACGTCCATACCTGTTCAGATTAGGAAATATTTCAGAACCCCACATCCTATCAGTCAGCCCTTTCATTACGACGGTCCAGCCATTTTTATGTAGCACACCTGTTTGTGCGTAATTGAACTGATAGTATCCATCAAAATCAATTTTAGATTGTGGATATTTATCGGTTTGAAAGATATAATTGTAAAATGCCGCCAGGTCAGCGTTATACGGTTTTCCTTCAATATCACCCCCTACTTCTACAAGCTCTTCTAAAATGGTTGGTGATAAAGGGCAGTTGATAAAGCTTCCTCTCCCGGATGATGCATTTGCCAGAAAAACACCTTTTGATGATTGTAAGAACAGCGCTCTATACCCTTTGCTCATATTTTGAAAACCTTTCGGCGTAATCCGGAACGATGTGCCTTTCAGCGAATAAACCCTGTCGGCAAAGGCACGCAAAGCATGCATATACCCAATATAAGGCACCCCGTGATGACTATAACAGCCATCGGGTTTCATCCCGTCGGCAGCACCCGGTGTAGCTTCCGAATACAAACTTAAATAACGGGAAATGCATTTCAAATCTCTCACATATTCATCCTGAGAGGCGTCCAGTGCGGCTAGTTCAAACAAAAAACCCGTATACAAGTACATATGGTCGGTAATCGGAATCAGCTTAGTGCTATAAATGTCATTATAAGAATTTGCCCATTTCAGCATTTTAATAACTTCCACTTTCATATCGTGAGGATACAATTGCATGCCTTCCAAAAAGCTCCCTAAAAAGCTGCGGGAATGATCATAGCCCGTATTACCTAAATAAATGTTTCCGCCTTCTGCAAGACCCTGATCCAGCAGATATTCTGTAAATGTTAACAGTTTTTCTTTTGCATCAGCATCGTTATTATTAATGGCTGCTTCGGCCAGGAAAGAGCAGTATTGTGATACCAACATAAAACTATCTTGCCGATTGAGATTAGCCATACCTCTACCGGTAATAGAGCCGTCTGCATTGCGGCGAATACTACAATCGTTTACAAACTTCTTAGCAGCAGTAACTTTTTCAGGAGCCACCTTCGGGATATCACGCTTATAAATCAAAGCCACTTTTTGTGCATCCGACAATTCTAGTTCGGTAGCATGCTGTACCGGCATATCCGGCTTATTTAAAAAATCTCTAAAAGGATCTTCCCATTCTTTGGGCAAAACGGCTACATCCGGTAGCATATGCAACCCCGGTATTCGTCTTTCCGCATTGCCTGCGATAGTAAATGCATCCAGGTACAAAGTTGTAGTTGCAGACGGATGTTCAGGTTTGTAAACGATCTCCATTTTATCCAGGGCAAATCCCTGCAATTCTTTATCTCCGTTATAATCATAGCGATAACTGCGGTGATAATCTCTCCATCCTTTATAGTTCAGCAGCATGTGGCCCTCTCTTTTCAACGCGCCAGCTTTATCATAGAACCTGAAAACAAGTGTATCGTTGGTTACTTCTTTACTGTAAATAAAAAACCGGGCAGCGCTTGCATCGGAACTTCCGGTTTCATTATCAGAAATACCGAGGTTGCCGGCTGTTAGCACAGTGCCATTTTTCACCTGCCATTTGAGGCCGTTTGCTCCGTCTTTCACATGTTCATTACTTAAGCTGAGCGGAGTACCGGAAGTAGAAAAATTACCCGGTACCACGGTGTTAAAATCATAAAACTTCTGTTGGCCGGAACCAACAAGGGCTGCAACAACCATGAATATTGTTAAGCCTCCGGATTTCATTCTCATTCTCGTTCTCGTTTTCATATAAGCTATTATCAAACAATTTTTATTTTAATTACGTTGGATACTAAGTGTCCAATTCGTTTATTTCAGGACGTCCTTTTCAATCGACACATTGTATCTGTACACCGGCACTATGTCAATCTTTTTTACTTTAGCCTTTAATTGATCGTCCACTGTTTTTTCTAAGGTGCCCCAATAAATGTCGTATTGCTTTTCTGCTGGCAAGACCTGCATTAATATAGGGGCAGCAGTATTCTTAACCAGGTAGTTCAATCTGAATTTACAAATTCCATTGTAGTTAAACTGGTCGTACACTAGTTTGTTGTCCTGGTACATTGTCAGTACATCACCATTGTAATGCATTTCTACTTCCCAGTCGGTTACGCCGTCAGAAGGCTTGCAACTATAGCTTGATTGATAAAGTTGCTGATTCGGCAATGAATGAAATGTTGGTAAATACAAAGGGCCGGGTTGTAGGGGCTTGAACTCTTTTGATTTCTTAAACACTGCGAGCATTGAATCTTTGAACGACTGGGCTGCTTCAATATTATTATCTGTCACTGGTGAATAATTTACGGAAGGCTTATTTGCAACCGAAGCCTTGATGATAAATGAGCTGAACAAATTGTTTTCATCAACCTTTTTACAGGATACAGCATTTACGATTGATTTTACAGCTACATCAGAACCCGGATAAATTTTCACTTCCATCTTGCCATTTTTGCTTGCTGCTTCAAGACTCCACTGATCATTTGCTTCCTGCCTTAACAAAGCCTGTGTTAAAATCAACGCTTCCTTTTCATTGCCATAATTGATTTTATATGCCTGCAAAGCCTGCACTCTGGTAATAACAAGCACTTTAACCAATTCATTCTTTTTATTCGTTACTTCAAAATAAAAATCTCCTTCTTGTTTATCGTCTGTTATCGTACCGCTTTTTGCATTCCACGAACAACCCTTCAACGCACCTACTTTTTCAATGGTAGTATTATCGAATACCATTTCCGGAGCAATGGAATCTCTAAAGAATACAAACGTTTTTGTGGCATCATTATTTACAATAGCAAGTGGCTGTACGGTTGCATATTTCAACAACACACTTTGCATGTCTAGCTTATAGGGCCAGATGACATAATGATTGGAAGGAAACGTGATCGGCTTTGCCGGAACTGTTTCTACTGCTGTACCATTATTTAAACTAAGCTGAAAATCATTAACTGCAGGCAATGAAACAAGCCTTTGGTAATTGGAAAGAAAAATAAAGCCTGCACCATTTTTAGTACGGACAGAAGCCTGCACTGTATCGTTTGAAAACATTGAACGCTTCAGTTGAGCCGGAAAGTAAGGGCGTGTTTCAGCCAATTGGCATCCATAATCCTGTACAAAAAGATTCATCAATTTTAATTCGGAAAAAGAAGGAGCTGGAATTCCCATGGCACCTAAAGGAGCCTGAAAATCGTAATTAAGCAAAGGCATATCGTTAGGATAATTAGAAACCCTTGATTCCTGGAACCCGTAGTGGTTTGCCGAATCAAGTGGAGTCATCCCCCCGTGAAACATAAAATACCCGAACCCGTTTAAGCCTGCTGCTAATTTTGTAAAAATATTGGCTGCAACATCCGTAGCAGATACATCTACACGCCTGTGATAAGTTTTTTGCATGCCTGCGCCTAATTCTGCAGAAATCAATGGATAATTGTTTCGAACATTCGCATCCACTTTTCCTAACAGATCACTTCCGATATCATCATCTGCTTTCAAAGGTTTAATGAAATACACGGGTTTGATAAATGCCTTTGTTGTTGTATTCCACGGACTATCGGGATAACTGCCAAGCGTATACAAAAATTCATCCTGGTTATCCGGACCAGGAGCAAATCCACTGTAATAAGGAACATCCATCCCGAGCTGTATAGCCATCTTTTTCAATGTCTTCATATGCTCATACTCGGGAGCATTTTTAAAATTCATTTCATTCTCCAACTGAACACCAATGATCGGCCCATCTTCCTTAAAATAATATCCCTCGCATTGTTTAGCTATTTGCTTAAAATACAAACCGGCATAATTTAAATATGCAGGATCGTTTGTACGCTGTTTTATATTCTTCGTCATCAGCCAGTCAGGAAACCCGCCATTCTTAATTTCTGCATGTACCCAGGGGCCTATTCTCAGCCATACATACATTCCATGTTTTTTACAAAGCGCTAAAAACCTGTTGAGGTCGTTATTTCCGCGCCAATCAAAAACACCTTCTTTTGTTTCATGAAAGATCCAAATAATATACGAGCTGATTACCTCCACTCCACCAGCTTTCATGGCAAGAATTTCCTGCTCCCATTGCTGCGCGTTATACCTTTCATAATTAAATTCTCCCATCACAGGAAACCAGGGTTTTCCATTTCGCAAAAGGTAGTTGCCGGTATAACTTAAGCTTTCACCATTGGGCCTCACGCTGGTACCCATTTTAAGCTTCGGCGTTATTACTGCTGCATTGCTGCTTTTTATTTTTATATCATATTGTAACCCGCTCTGAGCATACAATCCTACACACAGGCCGCAAACAACGCACAAAAGAAAAAAATGAATTTTCATCACGTTAGCCTTTTTGATTTTAAGGTTTTTGATAATATTCTAAGTCAATTTTGTATCAACCTGGCCGTCATTCAATACTAATTCTGTCTGATGGTTGGAAGTTTTTTTCGATCAATACTGCTTTTCAATTTCCTCTACTGACATTGCGCCTCAATTAAAACCAAAGACGCCGCCCTCGACGGAAAGCGGCGCCCTGATAATTAAATTAACCTATATAAGGTTCTCACAGAAAGCATCCGCAACGGCTATTTTATAACAATCGGAATTTTTCTTGTGATGCTATCCTGTGTATAGGTAGTAAGATTTGTCGCCGCAAAAACTGCATCATATTTTCCTGCTGCCGTATACAAGTATTTAAA
The DNA here is from genome assembly GCF_019130065.1 of Pinibacter aurantiacus. Lineage (GTDB taxonomy): Bacteria > Bacteroidota > Bacteroidia > Chitinophagales > Chitinophagaceae > Pinibacter > Pinibacter aurantiacus. Next base: position 27,563 of record NZ_JAHSPG010000011.1, read on the forward strand.
GGGTAAAGGTGCAACACTTATATTCTTTACCGCGACGCCAATATCAGGCGTTACAGTTGTTAAATCGCATCCTCCCATCAAGGTCCATGCTTCAGCATTGGAAGTGGCAGCTGCTGCGGTACTTGCGCCGGTGATCACCAATGAAGAACCTGCCGTAATGGCCCAGTTATAGGTATTAGAAACTGGAAAAGCCATCCAACCCGCATTGAATGTGGTACCTCCATAATTCAATATGGGAACATTATAAGCAGCGAGGTTACCAATATTATAGATGGTACCATCAGTTAAATTGTTGCTAAGCGTCAGGTTAGTAATCGTCCACTTATTTTGAACAGAACCTGCTTGTGCAGTGTATTTGAAGGCGACAAATACTTTTTTGCCGGCTGCAGCATAAGCACTGAGGTCTATTGTATCTATCACTGCCGTTGCATTTGTTGCCAGTTTTGAAGGCGTTACATCGGTCCAGGAAGCCGCAGCAATATTGGCCTGCGTTGCAGCTGTATCGTACACCAATGTATTGGTAGTTACCACTCCCTGGATAACTGTCCTGCTGCCAACTACCCCTTTAAAGTCGGTAGACAACATTACATGCAGCGAGTTAGCCTGTGTGCCGGCATTTAAAGCATTGGTAAAAATAAGTCTGGAAATTCCGGTAGCAGATGTCCGGTTACGATAGTTGTACCTGTGTCCAACTTCTCCGGAAAAAAAAGTAATGGCAGCGGGATTGCCGGTGAAATTAAAAATTGCCGGGCTACCCAATGAATAAGAAGCACCATCATGGCTGACGTTCATGGAATCTGCCTGAACATCAAATGAAGAGATGGGTGCAAGATCCAGTTGACTCTTATTACATGAAGTAATAGCGGCAACAGCAATTATTGTGGCTATAATATTTCTATAAGAAAGCATAATTTAAGTTTTTTCGCATTGTGATAAATGACTCTACTTTTCTCCTTACCATCCAGGATTTTGGGTCACATTTTTATTAACACTCATTTCGGAGGATGGAATAGGCAATAGCAAGTGCTTGAATGGTAAACCGGATGCCACATTGCTATATCCTGTAATTGCATTGGCTTTGGTATTTATCGCATATGTGGGCCATGCATTCATTTGGTTGAAAACATCGAGCATTGTTGGGTAGAAAATGTTCCAGCGAACAAGGTCACCCTTTCTTGTGCCTTCATAACAAAGTTCCCGTGAACGTTCATCCTGGATATCCTTGAGTGTTATAGCGCTCTTATCTACGTCTGCAGCTGTTAACAAGGTACCGCTGGCAGTGGCTGCCACCCCTGCGTAGGTAAACACAGCACCAGTAACCGCTGCACTCGATGCGCCCGATGTTTGTGCAGGAGGCGTGGCGGTAGAGTTACCTGCCGTAGTAACCGTATATAGATTGCCGTTATTAATCACTTGCTTGTTCACCGTATAAGTAGTGTTGGCCGCCCATGGTGTTCCTAAATAAATTGTAGCCGCCGAAGCTGGCGTAAAACCTAAACCACCAGATGTAAGTTTTACCGCCGTCACCGCACCACCCGTGATAGTGGATGCGCAACCTAACCAATTACCCAAATTGACATCGGCGATACTGGCATTGTTATAGTTGTTGGTAATGGTTGTATTGTAACCCGATCCGCCATTGATAAGGTTTAGAGATTTGAGTGGCGCCGTAGTAGCGGTTAATCCGTAACCTCTTTCTCTAACGGCATTTACTGCAGCTACGCCTGCCGGGGTGCAGCTACCGCCATTCACCTGCAAATCAGCCTCGGCAAACATCAACAATACATCGGCATAACGCAAAATGGGGAAATTGATGGCGGAAGTGTTCTTGCCTTTGGGTATGAAATTTTCATAGTTCCTTCTCCATTTGGCATTGGGCTTATTATAGGAAAACACGGTCGTATTGCTGATAGGCACCCTGGTTACATAAGGCAATGTAGTGGTGCTCACCGCATAATTGAAGTTGGCAACATTCCAATCCCTTCTTGCATCGCATGAATCATATAAATTGTACAACTTTTGGTTTACATAAATATAGCCGTACGAATAACCGCTATCCTGAAAAACCTGATTGATAGAACCAGGCAGTACGTTGGTAAAGCTAAAAGGAATGCCATTCTGTGATCCCAAAGTGCTGCCGGCCTTGACAATGGCACCATCATTGCCTGAATAACCTACTTCCCAAATACTTTCCTTTACATCAAATATGTTTGCCGCATTGTTAATAAATATCTGGCTATAGCTGGGGTTGAGGCTATGCAAGCCGGAGTTGATTACTTTTTGGCTGTAAGTCAGTGAGCTATCATACATAGCTGCTGCACCGCCTTTTCCCCCGTTTAAAGGATAGCCGGCCATGTATAGGTATACACGGGCCAGGATGCCATCTACCGCACTTTTTGAAACACGGCTGGCATGGTTTAATTTGTTGATTGGATACACTCTGTTTTCCGCGGCTTTCATATCGGCAAGAATTTGCTCATAGACCGCTATCGTAGGTGTTCTTGCGATTTGTAAACCCTCCGGGCTTGTTGTCGGTGTTATTTTAAGAGGCACATCGCCGAAATTAGATACCAGCAAGAAATGATAGTATGCTCTTAAAAATAAGGCTTCCCCATAGGCTGCTTGTACATCTGCGCTTGGATCCTTCGGGTCTACATAAGATAGTAATTCGTTGGCACGTTCAATACCGGTATAGCATCCTTTCCAAAAATTATTGATATTTCCGGTAGAATAATCATAACCCAATGCAGCCACATTATTACTGGCAACTGCTCTGCCCGGCCCACCTATAAAAGTTTCATCATTACAAGTAAAAATACCGACTACATTCTCATTATATAAGGATGCTCCGCCGAATGAACCCAAAGGGCTGTAAATGGCTGCGATGGCATTCGTTAAATTACTACCCTGGTAGTATGATGCCGGAGGCAAAAAACTTTGCGGCACAGTTGCTAAATATTTTTTGCAAGCTGAAAAAGCAACCAATACAAAAATGGCTATGATATATATATTGCGTTTCATGTTATCGTCTTTTTTAAATTAAAAAGTAACATCCAATCCCAGTGTAAATGTTCTGGCTTTCGGGTATGATGAAAAATCAAATCCGCCTGTTAATACAGAGTTGTACAGGCTCACTTCCGGGTCCTGTCCCGAATACTTTGTCCAGGTAATTACGTTCTGGACTGAAGTATATGCTCTGACCCCTTTAATTTTCACATGTTTTAAGACAGCAGCCGGCACGTTATACCCAAGAGAAAGCGTTTTAAGCCTTAGGTAGGACCCGTCTTCAATAGTGTAAGTCGAGTAACCGGTAAATGCGGTGGCAAGGCCATTTACTCTCGGAATATTTGTGTTAGTGTGGGTTGGTGTCCATCTATCCGCATAGCTTGCAAACTGATTCATGGTGGAACTGAACCCTCTGAACATGTAATTGTTCATATTCTGAATGTCGTTCCCTGCGGACCATTGAAAAAACACATTCAAGTCAAAATTCCTGTAGGTGAAATTATTGGAAAACCCGCCTATGTGCTTTGGTAAACTGTGGCCAATAACAGTAAAATCATTTTGATTGATCGTCAGATCTCCATTCAAATCCTTGTATTTAATATCGCCTGGCTGAATGTTTGCTCTGCTGGCATTACCATTACTTGTTACATTATTTTTCAGGGTGTAATTTCCGGAAGTAGCTTTATCAAAATCGCTGTACTGGTAAACACCATCGGCTATCAACCCATACATCAAACCTAATGGCTGCCCCACTTTAGCAATATAACTGCTTACTGAACCAATGCCGCTTGACCACGGTGTAGTGATCCCCATCGATTCCTGGCCTTCGGCTAACTGCAACAGTTTGTTCCGGTTAAATGAAATATTAAAATTGCTGGTCCATGTAAAGTTCCTGCTTTGAATATTGATGGTATTCAAAGTAAACTCAAGACCCTGGTTCCGCACTCTGCCGATATTTTTGTACACCTGTGCATAACCGGAAGAGGTAGGGACACTCGCGTTCAGCAATAAGTTGGAAGTTTCTTTATTGTAGGCATCAATCTCTAATGCTATACGCCCCCTCAGGAAACCAAGTTCAAGCCCCACGTCACTCTGCGCTGTAGTTTCCCATTTCAACTTTTGATTACCGATAGTCGATGGATAAGCGCCGTATGTTGGAACGTTATTTATTGTATAAGAAACACCCGGATCCAGGTTGTACACCGATAAATAGGCGAAATCACTTACCCTGTTATTGCCGGTAACACCATAAGAGGCTCTCAGCTTGGCATCTGAAATAACGCTTTTCAAGCCATTCATAAATTTTTCATTCGAAAGATGCCATGCTACAGCAGCTGACGGGAAGTATGCCCAGTGATTTTCAGGAGCAAATTTGGATGATCCGTCAGCCCTGTAAGATAATGTCAACAGGTATTTGGATTGGTATGAATAGTTCACCCTTCCTAAAAACGAAACCATGGTATTTGAAGATGCCGATGTTGTATTGGTCTTGGCTGTACCCTGGCCCAAAGCGTATATCCCCAAAGACTCATTAGGTACGTTGGCCGCAGACAAGCCATTGACGGCTGTTTGAACCTTTTGGTTACTCATGTCAACCATCGCAGTTATACTGTGGTCCCTATTAAACGTTTTAGTATACGTTAAATAGTTTTCATTCAGCAATGACGTGAATTTGCTGTTGGTGATTGAACCATTGGGCCCGGTGCCACTATAGATAGACCCCTGGTATGTTTGGGAACCATAAAATTTCTGGGTCTCAATAAGCTTCTGATCAATGCCGCCGGTCACTCTTAACACAAGGCCCGGTATAATATGATACTCCAGATAGGCATTGCTGATCAGGTCGTTTGTAATATTTGTGTTTATTGTATTTTTCAATGATTTAAAAGGATTGAACCGGTAATCGCTGCTGGCGACAGGATTGACTAAAGGATCGGTATTGGTATCGTCAGTAATATCGAAATTTTGACCGCCCAGACCAGCAGAGCTGGCAGGGCTAGGGTTCACCGGCCTGTTTCCCCAAACACTGCTCATCAGGTTTAGCGAACCACTGAAATTACTGCCACCGACAGGTAATCCATCTTGCTGTAGGTGACTGTAGTTGACGTTAAGGCCCATTTTAAATTTATCGCTGATCGTTTGATCCAGCGAAAAACGTCCCTGGTACCTTTTGAAACCTGAGGTGATGATCATCCCCTTTTGATCAAAAATATTTCCTGAAACGGCGTATTTGGTCTTATCATTACCGCCTGTTAGAGAAAGTGAATTGCTGTACGTAGGAGACTTTTGGAATATCTGGCTTTGATAATCGATAAAATCAGCGGTATCCTTATAATAATTGAGGGTGGTACCACCACTTAAATAAAGTTGCATAGGTGTAGGAGTGTTACCCGGCACATAAACACCGCCGGTAGCAGGGTTGGCCTCCAGTTGCATTGCAACAAAATCGTAGGGCTTCATCACCTGCATTTGTTTAATATTCTGCTGCCAGCCATAGTAGCCATTATACCTTACCACAGGGAGACCTGCTTTTCCACGCTTGGTGGTGATCATTATCACACCGTTTGCACCACGGGCACCATAAATAGCGGTGGCCGAAGCGTCTTTTAACACTTCGATCGACTCAATGTCCGCAGGGTTGATGGTATTGGTATTCATGTCCTCAATCGGAAATCCATCCACTACATACAAGGGTGTATTGGATTGTGTAACAGAGTTAGCACCACGCACCAAAATGTTGATGGTGTTACCGGGCTGTCCGTCCATGGTATTCACCTGTACACCTGCTACCCTGCCGGCAAGTGCCTGGTCGAATGAGCCAACAGGCGCTTTCATCATATCAGATATATTTACTTTGGCTACAGACCCAGTGAGGTCTCTCTTCTTAACGGTACCATATCCAACAACTACCACTTCTTCTGTTTGGGTAGATTTCTGTTTTAGTGTAGCATTAAGTGATGTGTTTGTCCCCAGGGCAAGCTCCTGTGCTTCATAGCTTACATGACTAAAGACAAGATGGGCATTTGTACCGTTTGTATGAATGGTATAGTTACCATCCTTATCGGTCCTGGTAGCGGTCTGGGTTCCCTTTACGGTTACCGTTATTCCCTCAATTGGGCGACCATCGGGACCAATCACCCTACCCTTAATCACATTGTTTTGGGCAATAGCGGGTAAGAGGGCCAAAAAAAGAAGTAGTGCAAGCAAACATTTTTTCATTTTTCAAATATTAGCAGTTAGAAATCGTTAGGGGTCCCAAGTGTACATTTTCAAAAAAAGAAATACCTGGCTGACCTATTTTTCAAAGGATGGTTCCACTTATCTAAATAAATTAATTGTCGATTTTTTGGTAACGAAGCAAGGCTTCTAAATAATAATAATCAGCGTACACGATTGGTACGTCAATTTCGGCGTTGTGAGGGAAACTACCCACGGAATGTTTCAGTAAAAAATACGCATTGCTTCCCGGAGTGGCCATGTAATTTGACGTACTTAACGTTTTCATGGATGAAATCGCAAAGTCTTTGTACTTTTTTCCTTCCTCTCCCAGGTAACCGCTCAGTTCAAACAAAGCAGAACTCACTACAGCAGCGGCTGACACATCACGCACCTTGTAATTTATTTTTGTTGGTTCATAGTTCCATTGCGCCGTATATCCTGTCTCATTAACATTAAAATCCCAATATGGAATTTTATCGGCAGGTAGATTGGGATTGTTCATATAGAAGTCTGCCATCTTTTTTGCCGTAGTCAAAAATTGTTTGTCTCCTGTTTCGCGATAGATCATTGTAAAACCGTAAATGCCCCATGCCTGACCGCGGGCCCAAGTGGAATTATCTGCAAAGCCCTGACAAGTCTGTTGATTTAACACCTTTCCACTCACTGTATCGTAGTTTACTACATGAAAAGAACTATAATCAGCTCTTATTTGATTTCTCATCATAGTCTCTGCGTGGTGGATAGCTATATTTTTATAAATGGGATCGCCTGTTACTTTAGAAGCAAAGAACAGTAGTTCGAGGTTCATTAAATTATCAATGATAACAGGATAGTGCCATTCTGTTTTTCCGTCCCAGGATTTGCGGTAGTTCCAGGATTTAATGCAGCCAACTGTAGGATTGAAGCGGGTTATAAGTGATTTGGCTGATTGAATTAGTACATCTTTATATTTTTCGTTGTGTGTGATGCGGTAAGCGTTTCCGAAACTGCAATACATCATAAAGCCCAGATCATGATGTGAAGTATTGAACTGGTTTTGTTCAAGGCTTTCCGTCCATTTAATAGCTGCAGACTTCCATGCTGTATCATGTGTGTACTCAAATACGTACCAAAGATTGCCGGGCCAAAAACCACCGGTCCAATCAGACATATCAACATATTTTGTATGGCCGCTGCTATCGCTCGTACGTGGATAATGTAATAAGTCATTCGTTTGATCCAGCATCAAACGGTATTGTTTTTCTGCAACATCAAAAGAATGTTCAGCCATGTTCCTCTCCTCTTTTTTACCAATGAATGCAATAACAACAACAGTTGCTGTCATCAGTAAAATCGCCCCCAATAATCCATTTCGTTTCATCGCCGTCATGCTTACAATCGTTTTTGTGGAAGCAGCAAACTATGCCGCTTTTCTACAAGCAAGTTGGTAAGAATTATTTGAAACGATTGGGTAAAAACGTCCTCAAAAAGCGGATAATTTTCTTTTGTTTACATGAGGTATATTAACTCCTTGTATCTGTGATATATTCTGATGGTGATTTGCCAAACATTTTTTTAAACTCTCGGCCGAAATATTTGGGATCGTTAAACCCTACTTTCCATGCGACTTCAGAAACATTGAGCTTGTCGTTAGCAAGAATAACCGCGGCTCTTTTCAGTCGCATAGATTTAAGAAATTCTGCGATAGGAATTTTTACAAGCGCATCAAACTTTTTATAAAGTACGGACTTACTCATTCCAAGTTCTTTCGAAAGATCCAGCACGCCAAATTCTGATTTCTCAAGATTGTCTTCAACTAAGCGCATGAGCCTTTCCATAAATTTTTTGTCGACAGTGCCTATTTCAATGTCAAGCGGCTCAAAAAATAATTTCTGGCTATACTTGTGACGTAAAACCTCTTTCGATTTAATAAGATTATTGATGTACGTTTTGAGTAGATAAATATTGAACGGCTTGGTAAGGTAAACATCGGCTCCTTGTTCCAATCCTTCAATCTGGTCCTCCACCTCAACCTTTGCTGTAAGCATGATCACAGGAATATGACTTGTTCTTTCATCGTTTTTCAGGTTATAGCAAAACTGTTTGCCATCCATTTCCGGCATCATAACATCGGTAACAATCAGGTCGGGCAATTCATTCACTGCGATTTCCCAGCCTGTCAAACCGTTTGCAGCTTCGAGAATTGAATATTCTGTTTCTAAGCATGTTTTTATGAAATCTCTTATCTCCTCACTATCCTCGATGATTAAAATTTTCTTTTCCATCATACAGCAGTTTTTTTGATATAAACACGGTTTAGCGAACGTTGTTTAACTGAAAGTTTCCGAGTGTCAGGGTAATAATAAAACGAGTTTCCTGGTTACCAGTTGCCTGGTTCATTTCACTAGTAAAGCTTAAACTTCCTTTGTGCAGTTCAACAAGACGTTTTGAAAAAGCAAGTCCAATTCCGGATCCTACATTCTTAACAGAGCCGGCATCTGCCTGGTAAAAATTAGAGAAAATTTTTGACTGCATTTCTTTTGGAATACCAACGCCATCATCGCAAACATGAATTTCTACCGTTTCACTTTTACCCCGAAATATGGAGATTGAAATATTGCCTTTCACCGGTGTAAACTTTATAGCATTTGAGAGCAAATTGGAAAGTACTATTTCCATGTAATGATCATCGATATTAACCTGAATATCTTTTTCAAGGCTTTCGAATTTAAAATGTATGTTCTTATTTGTAGCCATCGCACTGAACTTATCGTATACATAATGGGTAAACGCTACTATGTTAGTCGACTTTTTCTTTAGCTGGGTATATCCCGAATCGGCCTTCCTGAAGTCGAGCAGATCGTTGGTAAGCTTTAATAATCTCTCAGCACTGCTTTTTATGGAATTAAGCATTTTCTGCGGCCCTGGACTTGTAGGCAATGTATTTATCAACACATCCACCGGTCCGATGATCATCGTAAGAGGCGTTCTTATTTCGTGTGAGATATGGGTAAAAAAGTCCATTTTCATTTGGTGCAGCTCCTGTTGCTTAATGTTCACCATATGCTCATAACGGATTTTCCGTCGCAAAGCGGTTCTTGAAACAAAGAAAAAGATAATGCCAAAAGCCAATGCCAAAACAAAAAGAATATATAGTGAATAGGCCCACCATGTTTTCCACGGTGGTGGAAGAATAGTGATCGCCAAAACCACAGGGGAGGCTGTCCATATTCAATCATTGTTACTTGCTTTGATAAGCAAGCGGTAGTGACCGGGTTGCAGTCCATTGAATATTGCAGAATGGTTATTGGTAAACTGCCAATCGTTATCATATCCTTCCAATTTATACGCGGACCTGTTCTTTCTTGATTTTATAAAATTCAAAACTGCATAATCGACGGTTAGCGCGTTTTGATCATACCTGAGCTGTATGCCCTTTGTCTCCAAAATATTCGCAGAAAGAATTTCACTACTGTCGGATGTAGATATGGGTTTGCCATTTACCGCAAGTCCTGTTAATACAACATTCGGAATTGTATTATTGATTTGAATGTCTTGTGGCGCAAATTCTACCAGCCCTTTGAAGGTGCCGAAAAACATGTGACCATTTTTGTCCCTGAAATACGAGCCGTAGTTGAATGCATTGCTGGGCAATCCATCTTCAACTGTAAAGTTGTGCCATTTTTTTCTTGTCGAATCCAAAACGCTCAACCCGTTATTGGTACTGATCCACAAATTGTCGTGATCATCGCTTAAAATCCCTGTGACTTTATTTCCTGCAAGGCCGTCTGAAGTTGTATATGTTGCAAATATTTTTTTATCAGGATCGTAGAATGTGAGCCCCTCGTAAGTGCCGATCCATATTTTTTTGCGACTGTCTTCAGTTATGCAGTTGATATAATCAGAAGGCAGCCTATCCGGACCATTGCTACGCATGTAACCTGTCAAATCATTTCCGTCCGCTTGCAACCTGCTCAAACCTTGACGCGTGCCAACCCATATGTTGTTTTTTGAATCGTGAAACAGACACGTGATTGCCTTGTTCGTTATCCGGCGGTTAGGAAAAATATTTTCAAATTTCTCAACCCGGCCGGTTGCCATATCAATGATGTTTACATCATTTTCTTCATTGCCTATCCATACACGATTTTTCCCATCAATCAATAGAGCTTTCACATCGTTTGAACTAAGTGAACCTCCTTCTTTACTACTGTTAAACTCTTTTATTTTTTTTCCTGAAGAGTTGAGAACGTTGATGCCGCCTCCGTGTAAACCAACCCACAAATTATTTTGATTGTCTCTGATCAATGTTTTTACCAGGTTTGAACTTAGCGAAGATGGATCTGCTTCATCATTACGGAATTGCTTGAAACGATTCGTCTTTCTATCAAAGAAATTCAAACCTTCCGCTTCTGTACCAATCCAAAGATTACCGGAACCGTCATCAATTATGGGTCCCACTACGTTGCTGGCGATAGTATTCTTTGAGGCTTCGTTTTGGTAAACTTTAAATGGCGTAGATATAGCCTCTGACACGTTAAGGCCGCCAAAAAATGTTGCCACCCAGACAGAACCCTGGCTGTCCTCCATAATGTCATAGATGGAATTAAAATTCAGTGTTCGCTCATTCTGTGGATCGTTCACAAAGGCTTGAAATTTCAACAAGTCAGGATCCACTATATTCAGCCCCCTCAAGGTGCCGATCCAAAGTTTCCCCTTTCTGTCAAGAATGATTTTGCGGATAGCATTACTTATTGGCCCCGCCCCAATATTTTTGCTCTGCACAAAATGCCCGATAGTTCTATCATTGTGGGATATTCTAAACAGGCCATTTGTATTGGTGCCTACCCATATATTTTGATACTGATCTTCTGCTATAGCAGATACCAGGTTGCCAGGTAAAATATGTTTCGTTATTTGCCAAATTGAAGAGCTGCTTGATTGGGATATTGAAATCAATCCATTAGCTGTGCCTGCTAACATTTGCCCGGAGGCACTTTCCAGCAGCTCATTTACATCGAGAAGCGAAGAATCTTTTGTGTCAAGGTGAATTGCTTTGCACTTAAATGCAGAATTGCCTTTAGATGTGATAATGTTTATCCCTGATCTGGTACCTACCCACAAATTCTTCCTTCTATCAATATACAATGCTTTTATCTCGTTATGACAAAGGCTATTCTTGTCAGTAGTGGAATGGTAGTAAACACGAAAAGAGTCCTGCGGGATATTATATACATATAAACCATTGTTGGTACCTATCCATAAATTGTCGTATTCATCAGCACATAACTGCGTTATTTTAATGCTTGCCCCAATGAAATTGTCGCGATAAAATGATTTGAAGACCCTGATTTTTTTTCCATCATAGCGATTCAACCCATCCATGGTACCGGCCCAAATAAACCCTTTGTGGTCCTGGACAACCGACAGTACTGATCCCGACGAAAGCCCATCTTCAACTGTAAGATGTTTAAATACAGGAAGTGACTGAGCCTTAGCTACTCCCATAATCAGTTGTAGCAAAAGCAGCACGACAAGTCCCAATATGGCGCGGACACTATTCATTGGCTTAGCGTTGGTTTACAAAAGCAATCGGGTTTCAAACATAATAAAATTCTGATTAAAAGGCAGATTAATAATCGACCCCTGAACTCTATGAAAATCAAGTCAGGTCTCAGGTTTGGCCCGGTTTTCCCTTCGCCTACACTATCAGGCATTCATGCATCGATAAAAACATAATAAGTAACAAAACATTCATTTTACTGTGGTGATTACTTGCAACAAATTAATAATTGATCAATACAAACTAAACCCTGGATAGCTGCTAAACGTTTAAACAAGAGTCGACCGGATAGCAAAAAGCCCTTGCTATTTTACTAACAACGGCATAAAGTCTTAATACTAACTGGCTAAAGAAGAATGGCTGGATAAACCAGCCATTGCTTGACCCAACCGAACAAACGACAATTTACTATTCCGGACAACATTCAGGGTTTAAAAGCCATTCTATCGTATCTTATTTCCTGATCTTCAACAAATGCATCGCCTTTTATATCACAACAAATTTGATTACAGATTATTTTATAAATAGACAGCAACGCGTTGACTCGCGGACGAAAATGTAGTTACAAACCGGTCTGCAGAAAGTCATTGTTATACACCCCTGTGACAGTTCAAAACTTGCTACACTATTTTAAAACAAAGGTCATCTTTGTTTTCAGCGAGCTCTTTAAACATTTCCTCTCCTATCTCTACCAGATTGGACAGCATAATATTTTCTGTTGTATAATTTTCTTTCTCCCTTATTAAGTCTTTTATCTGTTGCCTATCCATGAATTGTGGTGACTGAATAAAAAAAGACGCATCTTCAATAGTATTACCATTATCTGTAACGGCATACATTGCTAAATAGTAATAGTTTATCATAAACGGAGTGTTTAAATAGAAAAATATTAGCAATACGGAGACGCGATTTTTATAGGTATCGAGGTTATAGTTATTTAATAAATACTATTGCAAACTTACAGGCATGCATATACTATGATGGGGAAAATCGTCCTTAAAAGGAGGATTTTGTATTTGTCGATTTTTTTGTAGTTCTGTATCAGCGAGTGTAAGCTTACAAACAATTTATGTATTTGGTGACTCTGCCGGATTAGCATTATAGACATTGGTTTGAATCCTGGTGAGCAATCGAAACCGGGTTTTGAAAACAAAAAAGCCAGCAAAATATAGTTCTTGCTGGCCTTTTTATATTCAAATTGTTTATTCAAACTTAGTGGCTCTTAAAATAAAATCAACTATTGGTGTTGGATCTGGCAAGCTATGCGGATGATGCTTAAAGCCAGGTTTATGTATAACGGTAATGTCTCCATTTAATTTCTTTACCGCCAGTTCAAAAGGAATCGTATTTTCTGCAGCAGGCACCACTTCATCTGCATCTGCGAGAACGTGCAGCATTGGGTATTTGCCTCTTACAATATCTTTCACTTTATGAATTGGGCTACCGGAAAAATTTGCTGTGTCTTCGTCAGTACTTAAGTTATAATCAACTTTTACTTTTTCCCAATCGTCTTTGCTTCCAGGTCCGGTACCCATGCCACCCGGCCAGCTTTTAAGATCAAGTACAGGATTATCAGCATATACACAGGCAACTTTTTTAGGATTCTCTGCAGCCCAATTGTACACATAGACTCCTCCACGACTCATTCCCTCTAACACAACTTTTTTTGCCAATCCATTTTTATGTAAAAGTTGATAGTAATCGTTCCATATGGAATTAGCTGTCTTATTTCCAAAAAGCTCTGCTACATCACAATACACCACATGAAACCCTCTTTCCAGCAATGCAATATCTGCCTGAGGTTCATGCCCCCAGAATCGTGCACGCCATACCCACGGATGTCCGATCGCCGACCACTTTGGCGCCACAATTTTGCAAGCGTGCCCATTGTAAGTAAAATCAGCACACCGGAAGCCATAAAATGAATTGATTTTTTTTGACTCTTTTATTTTACCGATGAGATCATAACTTGTATCTCTGCTTTGTTTAATTAATTGTGCCAGCCTTTTAGCAATAATTCCTGCGCCTTCGGCATTAGGATGAATCCTATCAGGAAACAATTCCCGCTTTCCGGCAAACAATGAATGCAAGTCTATCACTTCCAGATTGTCTGCATATGCAACCTGTTGAATGAAGGGGATTATTTTGCTTGTAATAACGGGATCATAAATACCGTTACTGTCTGTACCATAGGAGGTCACAGGCAGCATCAATACGACGCGAGGATGTGAACTTAGCTGCCTGAAAGATTGTACCAGTTCGTGCAAATCATTATTAAAGTCGTCATAGAACTCGCGGTTGACCTTTTTACTGTCATTGGTTCCCAGTTTAATGAAGACAATATCCGGCATGCTTTGCAATGCTTGCTGGTAAGTCGTGGTGTTCCAATAAGGTCTGTTGCCCTTTTTCAATAATGTTGCTCCGCTAAAACCAAAATTACTGACCTTATAGCCGTCTCCTAACAATGCCTGCAATTGTGCAGGGTAAGAATTATGTGTCGGGTCTTTGATACCTGCACCTGCTGTGATGCTATTGCCAATGCAAGCCACATTAATAACTTTCTGTGAAATAACATTAAGGGGAACAAAAGCAACTAATAATACCTTGATAATCCAGATAGCACGTCTTTTCATGTCGTTACTAAGGTTATAGTTTTTTAATAAATACTGATTGTAAACTTACTGGCATGTATATACAATGATGGGGTAAAATCGTCCTTAAAAGGGAGGTTTTTATATCCTCTTCAATTTTTGCAGTTCTATATCAGCTTGTATAAGCTTAATTAACAACAGTAAATAAAAAACAATGGCGACTGGGAGGAATGAAAGCAATCTTTTCACCAAAAAGGATTGGTTAACACATTTCATTTCCATTTGTAAGAGTAGATAACTATATAATCGCAAAACTATACACCCGAATATTTGAAAAAAAAGCTAATTTTAAGCCACTTCACTTCAGTGAACAAGAAGGTGAACAAAATAATTTAGGTATTTGAAAGCTTTGCTGGATAAGCATTCTAGATATAGGTTTGAATCCTGACAGGGTCACAAAAGAGGGTTTCAAACCCAGCTAAAAGCCAGCAAATTATTAGTTTGCTGGCTTTCTTGTTTTCAGGCATATCAAAAAAACGATCCTCCAAAAAAAATATCTTAAAAATCGTCTTTAAGCACTACAAAACACAATCAGAAACCTTGAACTATTTCTTTTTGAGAAGAAATGCTTTCCATATATCAGCACTCCTTTTGCGCGCAGTTTTGGTTTTACAAGAATCAACATGAACGAAAAAAGCAATCGATCAATTATAATAAAGTCAACCTAAACTAGAACTAAAATTAGATTTTTATTTATCCTTACACTATAAAACAAATACTTCTTAGTTGTTTTATAGTGTAAGGTTTTAAGCAGCATGCATCAACTATAAGAAATGATTTTACTTTAAAGATTTCAAATAAACAATGTCAATTTGATCAAAATGAATTTCAGAAAATCAATTATCCCTTTCACTGCATGCCTTCTCTCACTAACTGCAAGGTCGCAATCTGTTTACCAATCAGTAACGGAGTTGGCACAACGACGAGTTCCCTGGTTAACGGGACATATCTCCTTTTCGTCTATTGCCAAGGAAAATGGAAAGGACGTATTTGTTTTACAATCCAAAAATGATCGCCTCAACATTTCTGCATCCAGCACCAATGCTGCAGCAAAGGGTCTTGGTTATTACCTCAAAAATTATTGCCATCGTTCGATGTCGCACATGGGCGACAATTTATCTGCCGTTGACAAGTTGCCACAGGTAGCTGAACCAGTAAAAATTGTTTCTGCTGCTGATATCCGTTTTGCTTTAAATTATTGCACCATCAATTATACTATGAGTTTTTATCGCTGGCAGGAATGGGAGCATGAACTGGACTGGATGGCTTTGAACGGCGTAAACCTTGTGCTGGCGCCTGTGGGAGAAGAAGCAGTTTGGCAAAACACTTTGAGAAAACTTGGCTACAATGAAAAGGAAATTACACAATTCATCGCCGGACCGGCATTCTCTGCCTGGTGGCTGATGGGCAACCTGGAGGGATGGGGAGGCCCGGTTACGCAAGGAATGATTGATCAGCAAGCTGCATTGCAGAAAAAAATATTGGCACGACTGAAAGCATTCGGCATGCAACCCGTGATGCAAGGTTTTTACGGCATGGTGCCAACGTCTTTGAAAAACAAAGGAGTTAATTTATTGGAGCAAGGCAAGTGGGCAGGAGGTTTCCAGCGTCCTGCGTTTTTAGCACCTGATAGTAACTTTAAGAAGATTGCAGGCATCTACTATGAGGAACTAAAAAAATTGTATGGCAACGATCTTCATTATTTTGCCGGAGACCCTTTTCATGAAGGTGGAAAATCCGGAGAAATTAATGTAGCGGATTACGGGCAATTGGTGCAGCAGGAAATGCAAAAATACTTTCCTGGAAGTACGTGGGTACTACAGGGTTGGCAAAACAACCCCTCCTCTCAGATACTATCAAAACTGGATAAATCAAAAGTTCTTGTTCAGGAATTATTTGGAGAGAATACCGCTAATTGGGATACGAGAAAGGCCTATGAGGGCACGCCTTTTATTTGGTGCACAGTTACCAATTTTGGTGAAAAAAGTGGTCTTTACGGCAAGTTGCAGCGATTTTCAAATGAAGTACACAGGAGCCATGAAAGCAGTTTCGCTTCGTACATGAAAGGTGTCGGCATAATGCCCGAAGGCATAAACAATAATCCGGTTGTGTGTGATTTTGTTTTGGACCTTGGCTGGCACCAGGAGAAAGTAGAATCTCAAGACTGGATTAAATCATTTGTGCTTGCACGTTATGGAAGGTCGAATGAAAAAATACAGCAGGCATGGGAAATATTTTTACAGACCATCTATAGCAGTTTTGATCGACCACAGGAAGGCCCTTCGGAATCTGTCTTTTGCGCAAGACCTTCAACAAAAGTGGGCAGTGTTTCTTCATGGGGTACCAGGAAGAGAAACTATGACGTGGCCCGGTTTCAGGAAGGTGTAAACCTTTTTGTTGCAGCTGCGCCGGAGATGAACAACAGTGCAACCTATCAGAATGACAAGATAGATTTCGCGCGGCAAGTTTTATCCAACCAAGGTGAAACCGTGTACCAGGATATGATTGCAGCATTTGAGCAAAAAGATATTGCAGCGTTTTCACAAAAATCTGCGCTGTTTTTATCAATGATAAAATTGCAGGATTCATTGTTAAGTTGCAATGAGCATTTTCAACTGTATTCATGGCTTAAGCAGGCGAATGATTTTGGAAAAACAACTGCTGAAAAAAAGCTGGCAATAAAAAACGCTAAAACACAGATCACCTATTGGGGACCCGATAATCCGGCTACCGATCTGCATGAATATGCCAACAAAGAATGGAGCGGATTGATGAAAAACTTTTATCTGCCGCGATGGGAAAAATTTGTTGCAGAATCCATGGCTTCGCTGAAAGGAAAAAATGTTACAGCACCGTTTAATTATTTTTTATTTGAACAAAACTGGGCAAACCAATCAGATCTGTATTTACCGATAAAAATCTCTAAAGCGAAAGAGAATGAAATTATTGGCAAGATCCTCAATGCAACAGATGACAAGCAGATGGCGCCAAAAGCACAGTAAAAAACAACTGTTTTTTTTGAAACACTTACTTTTCAACAACTCTTAAAAGCCTTAAAGCTTTGCTGGATATGCATTCCAGATATTGTCTTGAATCCTGACATAGTCACAAAAAAGGCTTAAAGATGCAATTCTTTAAGCCTTTTTCCTTTTATCATAACACCTTGTAGCTAAAAGTTATCGTGGCAGTGTAACTACTAACGTAGACTTTGAAAATATCGCCAGCTGAAATCGTAACAACAGTTTCAAAATGCAATAAAGGGCAAACAGCATAGTAACTGTTTGCCCTTTATAATGAATCAGCGTTTAGTATCTTATAGTACTTCTTCCAGTTTCTTTTCCAACGCTTCTCCTCTTAAATTGATAGCTATTATTTTACCCTTAGGATCTATTAAGAAATTCTGCGGAATTCCTGTGATGCCATATTTTAGAGCGGCTTCACTGCCCCAGTATTTCAGGTCAGATACGTTGGTCCATGCTCCCAGGTTGTCAGTTTCAATAGCTTTTACCCACTTGTCTTTATCGTTTCCTTTATCTAATGAAACGCTATACACAGTAAAGTTTTTGTCTTTAAACTTGCCATAGGCTTGCACTACATTCGGGTTCTCTTTACGGCAAGGTCCGCACCAGCTTGCCCAAAAATCGAGCAATACATATTTACCACGGAAAGATGAAAGCGCCACCGGTGTTCCTTCAGGAGTGTTGAGTGTAATATCTGGCGCTATGCTTCCTACCATAATGGTTAACTGACCTTCGGTTCTTTTTGCAAAGGCAAGACCTTCTGGTGAGTTGCGCAGTTTCTCCGGCAAGGTTTTGTATAGATCCAATGCTTTTCTAAGATCTTCTTTTGAACCACCTGCAGCACGGCCAAAGGCATAGAAGTAAATTGGGGAGTTGGGATTTTCTTTTATGTATTTACCATACACTTCTTCACGAATCATTGCCTGCTCTTTTATGATGCCTTCTTTCGCTGCCTGCCTTTCTTCAGGAGTAGCATTTTTGTCGAACATTACTTTGTTAAGCACCGGAGTTTGCACTTGCAATGCACTCGCTTTTTTATTTAGCTTTTCATATTCTGTATGGCTTTTTGATCCGCTAACTGTATAGTTTACATATTTGTCTTTGCTGGTGATCTTAATATTTCCCGGCTCTACATACACTTCCAATCTGTTGGTGTTTGGTCCGTTCATCATAATGCCGACTGTAGTACGCCTTCCGGGAACACTTTCAGCGCCAAGCAGGGAAACCATTAGCGGAGCCGTTACTTGCAAATGAAGCTGATAGGCACCGTTTACAACATCTGCACTGTCTACATGTTTAGTACCATCTTCGGTCCAAAACATAAGGATCTTATTGAACTTGTCTTCCACATTCACAAATTTGCCGGATATATTTACATCCTTCAGTGGTCTGGGTTCGGTTTGGGAGTGCGCTGCAAATGGCATAGCAAGCATCATTAAGCCCATTAATCTAAAACGATTCATTGTCTGTTTTTTGTTTTTTATTATTATAAATTCCATTTGTAACTCATGTTCTTGATCTTACCGTACCCTTCGGTTATTCTTTCGCTGGTTTTATCTATGGTACCATTTGAAGGGTCGATAAAATAGCTGTACACTTTACCCGTCTTAGTCGTTTCGTTCCATGTAGCGATGTATACTATTTTGTTCGCATTGGGTAATATGGCAAGCTGGATGGCCGGGTAATAAAACTTCTGCAATCTCACACAGGTCACGGTTTCGCCAGCAGGTGCTGACCATGCCAGATCCGCCGGAAGTCCCGAATTGTATTTAAACAAATACACGCCGGAAGAGGCTCCATACAAAACATATTGCCCTGCAAAGGCCGTTGCCATCGTGTTGGCGTTCTGTACATTTGGGCTGGTGGACATATCGATTTTTTTCAGGCCCACATTATTTGTGGTGCCCATAAAGTTGGCCACCATAAGGTAGGAATTAGTACCATCGCCCATAATGCTATACTCATAGTTAGTAAGGCCCCAGTCGTTTGCTTTCATGTCCAGCCCCACGTTGTCCACATTAAACTGCGTGGTCGCAAGTTGTGTGGGGAATCTTGTAACGGCTACTCCGTTGGCCGCCACGTATGCAAAGCGTTTGTTGGTTTTATCATACACAACCGCGTCATAAGCTGACCCATAATAGTATGGTGTCCAGCTATCAATCTGCCCGTAGTCGCCTCCCAGCGCAGCACCGAAATAATTTGTTCTGTATGATCCTGATGAAATGAAATTGGTTACATGCACTTTATTATCGTTCACCACTAATTCTTTTCGTGTATTGTTTCCAGTTAGAAATTGAATGGATTTATTTGCGGGTGCGGTCCAGAACAATTTATTGAACGGATAGGTGATCGTAAATGAAGATTTGTCCACTCCCACCATGTCATTCTCTGACGCGATCAATACATCTCCCGAGGATAGCGGTGCAATGGAATGAACCAGGGACACTGGCTTCCCGTCGAGCGCTGCACCATTGGTGTTTTTAATTACATCCAGGAATTGGCGCGGCTTCGTAACACCTGTTTTTACTCTTTCATCTACAATGATGCCTACATCTGTTTTTCCTTCTTTTTCATACAATACCATCCAGCCATCTGAAAGCACTTCAGATACCTGCAGGTTAAAGCGCTGATATGTCTCCACCTGTGTGTTCAGGTCTTTTACCGCCAAATGAACGATCCATTTACCGGCAGATTTGGTGATGGGCACTTTAAGGTTTATCTGGTGAGATAAAGTATCACGCGTATAAACAGGCGTGCCTACGTACCCCTGGAAAATTACCCAGGTAAATTCCAGTTTGCCAGACACTTCTTTTTCGGAAGACACTAACTTTCCGTTAAGATAGATCTCCGGTTGAATCGTCAATGTATCATAACGGTACACCGCGTAATCTGCCTGTATATTGTTCACGCTTGTGTCAATAACGATATTGTCAAGGGTTTTATAATCATAATTCCCTTTATCCTTGTAGCAACTGTACATTCCCAATATCAGGAGTACACAGCTTATGATGCTTATTATTTTTTTCATACTTGTTGTAAATAATTATGGGAAAACGACTTCACTATTATTTTCATCCATCAACGGGCCGTACTTGTTTTTATATGCCAGCAGAGCGGCTTTGCATAAATTCTGGAAGTAAGCTGCCTGTGTTGCAGTAATTGTATTGTCAGCCAGCACCGGGTCCTTGGCAACTGTATAATAAATTTTAAAGTTGGCCATGCCCGTTGTTTGAATGATAAAGGCATACTTCACATTGCTATACGTGCCAAAGTATTTGCTCATGGTGAAGTAAGGAGATGTTGCAACATCCCAGTTGTCAGGCTTCGATACGGCATTTTTAAAAATAACAGTAAGATCACTTAACTCTTCTGCGCCTTCCAAAAAGTCAGTGGACTCTTTTAACTTAAAAACAATTTTCCCTGTGCTGTTCGTAAACTCCGTGTAACCTGCAGGCTTGTCGATGTAGATGGGAAATCTTCCTTCGTACTGTCTGGCTTTAATGGTGTATTTGCCAAAAGTATAATACACACGGTTGGTGTCACCTGATACAGCTTGTAATTCAAATTGCGTATCGTGCTTCAACGGAAAACCAGAAAGCCTGTAATTAAACATAACAGAATCCCTGCCGGTTATGGTGTAGGCAAAATTGTGTGTAAAGCTGTCCTCAACAACAGTGCCGGAGCCGAGCCAGATATTGATTGCGTTTCTCTCTTCGGGAAAGGGATATGTATGCTCTTTCGTGCAGGAAAAGAGAAAGCAACTGATGATGAATATTAAAAATTTAGACTGATGCATGTTTTGTAGTATTATCGGTTAGTTACTCTGTTTGCAGCTTCATACTCTGAAGCCGGCAGCGGGAAAATATATGCCTTAAGGCCAACGAGGTCTTTGTCCGATCCGCGGATGGAAGCCATGTTCCAGCGCTTGTAGTAATAAAACAACTGGCCCTCTCCTATGAACTCCTTTCTGTATTCATTTGTCATAACAGATCTGAAGTCCGCTGGCGCAGTGGTCATTTGAGCCACACCTCTCGCTTTTCTAACAGGGTTGAAATCTTTCAATACATCGGTGCCATCGTGATAATCGCACTCGGCAAGTATGTAATAGATCTCAGCGAGTTTCAACATCGGCATTTTATTTTGATAGTATGTTTCGGTAGAGGCCGATTCGGAATATTTGAGTGTATATCTTTTATCTGTATTGATGCTTGTTCCATTTTCGAACAGATACAAATAGCGATAGTCGTCCGTGTTATTCTCGTAGTAAGAAAGTAGCGTGGCAGAGTTTAGCGAAAAAACAGCAGTGCCTTCTTCTGAAAGATAGTTTACTGAATTCTGGTTCAGGTTAGTGATCTGCAACGCAAACAAATGCTCGGGAGCGCCGCTAAGGTCCGTTCCGTTGATAAAGTTTGCCTGTGTGGAGAATGAAAACTTACCAGAATTGATAACAGCCTGTGCGCTTTCACGTGCTTTCGCATAATCGCCCATGTACAAGTATATTCTTGCCAGCAGGCCTTCTACTGCATAATAGTTCAAATGTAATTGCCTGTTGATGAGGTATCCGTTGTCATCAAACTCAGTTACCTTCTTTCCTGTAAAAACAGGATCGACTTTTAGTAGTTCTTTTGCTGCCAGCAAGTCTTCCAGAATTTTACTGACCACTTCGCTAACTTTATATTGCGAAGTTTGCTGCGCAGTGTACTGTGTTACATAAGGGATGGAATATTGAGATGCATTAATGGTATAGCTGGTACCAAAACATCTCAACAGATCGAAATGAATAAAGCCTCTCAATGCCAATGCCTCGCCCTTTATGATATTGTAGTTATCTCCCTTGAAAACTTTTTTCGCATCAATGTTCCCTAAAATATTATTGGTATTGCTTAAAGCCTTGTACATATTGCTCCATACGCCTTCTATTCTGTTCTGCGATAAAGTGGCTGTGTAATTGTAATTGCCATCATCATCATAAGCTGTCGGATAAGTAACCCATTCATGAGATAGCACGCCCATCATTCCGTAGGTAAGCTCTTTGCCGTAGAGCGATTCGTTTGTAAGGATGGTATATACACCGGCCAGCGCTTCTTTAAAGCCGGACTCATCTTTAAACAGTTCCGAATCTTTGATTTGCGAATTGGGTTGTACATCAAGCCATTTGCTGCATGAGGTAAACAGCAGTGCAGTGAGTATGATTGCGAATGTTGTGTTTATCTTTTTCATGCCTGTAATTAAAAAGTGGTTTGAATTGAAAATGAGAACGTACGGGAGAAAGGATAATCTGTACCGCGCTCCGTTCTTACATCTGAAGCAATAAACACTTCGGACATATAGAATCCCAGTTTCAGATTTTCCAGGTGATACTTCTTAATGTTTTTCCATTTGAAGTCGTAGTAAGCATTCAATGTTGAAAAAGTCAGGTCTGATTTCGTCTGGTAAAATCTTGTTGTTGGCCTTGTGATTGTGGGCGTTGCGGTGATGCCTTTAAAAAAAGACTGATCGCCCGCCTGGTGCCAGGTATTGTTCAACACTCTTTCATCAACATTGTAGGCAATATTTACATTCTCTACTCTGTTAACCAAGGTTGCGTTGTAGTAGCCCGCATCTATTGAATAACGCATGGATGCAAACAGTCCCCAACCTTTATACTCCATACTAATTCCAAAATTACCGTTCAGCTTAGGGTCAGTAACTCCTGCAACAACCTGGTCATCCGGATTCCATGTGTAAGTAGTTTTTCCTCCTTTGGTCAAAAACAATTCTTTTCCGTTAACCGGATCAATGCCAAGTGATGGTACGGCCCAGATAGAATTGATGGATTGTCCTTCCTGGTAACGCGTTTTCGGCGCATTCAGATTTGTTTCGCTTGCATCCTGTTCATCGTTCTGGCGCTTAAGCGCATCCGATATTTGAGTGATCTTATTTGTTGTATGAGCAAAGGAAGCATTCAATGTTACATAAGATTGTTTGCGCGGGTTACCATAAAGCTGGTAGCTGATAGTACCTTCGTATCCTTTCTTTTGCAGCGATCCTAAATTCTCTTTGTACGTATAAAACCCGGTTGAAGGAGGCAATGTAAAATCTATCAACAGACTGTTTGTATTGCTCAAATAATAGTCGAAGCGAATGTTCAATTTGTTGAACAGCTTAAGATCCATACCAACGTTGTAGTCTGTTGTTTCCTGCCACTTCAGGTTGTTGTTTGCCAGCGCATATAGGTAACCGCCGGAAATATTATCGTAAGTGCTGCTTGTAAAGAAACTATAGGTAGCCATTGACTGGTAAGGATTGAAATTCTGGCTTCCCGTTGAACCTACTGAACCTCTTAACTTCATTAGGTTGATATATTTCTGGCCCTTCAAAAATGATTCGTTATGAATGTTCCATCCTAAGCCTAGCGACCAGAACGTGCCCCAGCGATTGTCTGCACCAAATACTGACGAAGCATTTCTGCGAATACTCACATCTGCTAAATACCGGTTGTCATATGAATAGTTACCAAATGCAATGAGACCAACTTCTCTTTTGGATGATTCGCCGCCAGACGGCACGCCGTTCTCTTCGTATTGTTTTGCAAAAGTGATGAAGTCTACCCTGTTGTTAAGAAAGCCCCACGCTGTCATACCATGGCTTTGATTTTTAGATGCTGTTACATTCCAGCCTCCGTTGGCAAACAAAACATGTTTTCCGTATGTCTTGGACCAGTTCGCAAAAAGATCAGAACTAAGATTGTCGTTCACGCCATCTTTGATTGAGTAAGAACCACGTTTATAATACGAGTCACCTGTCCACAAAGCAAAGCTTGTATGATCTCCGGGAAGAAATACTTCTGCGGAATTTCCATTGTAAGTATAGCCAACCCTTGCAGTTAATTTCAAATTTTGAAGAGCCTGGTATTCTACATAAAAATTTTCTGTAACCTCGTTGTATTTTGAAAAGTTTTTGGTTTCCAGTTGTGCATTGTACAACGGGTTAAAATAATACAACGGAGTTGACGACGCTGTTGATTGGTAAGTGCCCAATAGTTTTTGCACATTTCCATTTTCATCCGTCGGAGAGTAATACGGGTTTAGTGAAGTGTATTCAGAAAAGCTACCGTAAGGAGAGTTGTTAGCCTTATTAAAAGTCAGGTTCAGAATATTGCGAAAGTTAACTTTGCCGCTTCTGTAAGACAAGTTGATTGAACCTCCCATTGTTTGGCGGTCAGAGCCTTTCATTACACCCGCAACTTTATTGTAGTTAAGATCTACACCATAGCGCATGGCTGAGGAGCCTCCCTCGAGGTAAAGAGATTGCTTATGGCCAAAGCCTGTTTGCAACGGCTTCGACAACCAGTAAGTGTTTACACCCCTTTCAATATTTTGAAGGATGCCGTTGTATTCTTCATTTAAAAACTGTTGTGTAAATGGCTGCGTAGATGTATAACGTCCCGCATTTTTTTCCACCTGCAATTTTTCACGGGCATTTGTAAGATTATAAGAATTCAGATCAGGCACTTCCACGTTGAAATTTCCATTATAGGAAATACGCATCTCTCCTTCTCTTGGCTTAAGTGTTTCTATAACCACCACACCGTTCGCAGCCTTTGATCCGTAAATCGCTTTAGCAGCAGCGTCTTTCAGCAGCGTGATAGATGCCACTCTGTTCATATCCAGGTCAAAAACTTTTTGAAGAGTGGCTTCAAAACCATCTAAAATAAATAAAGGTTCGTTAGGGTTCCCGGCGTATTCGCCTTTTACGTCATCCAATCCTGATTTGCCTCTCATTTGAATTTCGGGCAATGCATTGGGATTAGAGCCAAGGGATAAATTATCAGTTATTACAAATGAAGGGTCAAGGTTTTGCAAACTCTGCAACACGTTTTTATTACCGGCTTTTTTAAGATCTTCTGCTTTATAAGTAACTGCACTTCCTGTAAAGCTGTTTTTTGCTTGTCGCGAATAACCTGTCACCACTACATCTTCATTCTCTTCTACGCGTTTTTGCATTACGACAACAATCGGAAATTTTGTTTTTTCCGTCACTACAATTTCTTTCTCTTTATAACCAGTGTGGCTGAAAACCAATGTGGCATCCAGTTTATCCAAAGTAAGAATAAACTCTCCCTGACTATTGGAGGTGGTGCCTATTTTGCTATTTCCTTTTAATACGATGGAAACATTTGGAAGAGGCTTTTTCTCATCATCGAAAACCTTTCCTAAAATTTTAGGTGTGGCCTTAACTGATGTCATTGGCACCTGACTAAGCAGTGAAAGAGGTAATAGTGTGACTGCCAGCAGGAACACAAGAGAAGATTTCCATCTTGCCCATAAGCGCAACTTTTCTTTCATAATGTAGTGTGTGATTGTTTTGGTTTTAAATAATAAACAGGTCCTCTTTTCACCGCCACTATTTTCAAATGGCGCAGATTGATTGGGCCCTTTATTTTCTCAGGAAGTTTTACAGTTTATTGCAGATACTTTTATTCATTTCAGTTTTTAGGTAACGTGTTCTCAAACTTTGCTTTCCAGGGATATTGTTCATCGTTCGCCAGGTTATTATCCCATGCATGATGAAAGTGTTGTGTAGGCGCACCGGAAACAACTAAATATAATCTGCTGGTATTATTGGGAACAGTAAATGATGCGGAACCTGAATTGCTGCTGTTCATGGCACCATACTCAACACTTCCTGTACTTGTAACAGCTACGAAGCCCCAGCGCCAACCTGCATACTGGTCGTATGTTGTGTTGTACAGGCTGTTGCCTTTAACACCTTCGAATGCAACTTGTACAACAGTGCCTGCTGCCGGAACAGTTAACTGCAATGCATTGAATCCATAGTTTTGAACACACCTGGAAGTGTCTATGATATAATAACCATCGCCCATTGCGTTTACTTTGGCATTCTGTGTATAAGACGCAGATGATGACAGCACGTAATTGGTGTAGTAAGATTTATGAAGAAAATTCCAGTTCAATGTTCTTCTTGCATAATCGTATATCTCATCATTAAACTGAGACTGGTTAATACCGGTAATGCGTTGGTATGCTTCCACAGCATCTTCTCCCGTTATTGCCTGCTGCCAAAGCTTTCCAACAAAGTCAATACCATGTAGCAAATGCCAGTATTGAAGATGATAGAAGTTGCTGTAGCGGTTATCCTCGTGCAATAAATTCAAATGCGTTTTTGGAAGAAAGGAAGGTATGTAACTGAAGTATGCGGTTGGATAAAGCAGCGTGGCCTGGTATTGCGCAGTTTGCTCCCATATTTGCCCGATATAATTTTGACTGCCGGTAAAAGCATAATTTCCATCGCAGCTGTTCAGGTATTGAAATGTATGCCCGATCTCATGTGCCAGTGTTGCATTATCATTGGCAGCACTATAGTTTATCCAGATGGCGCCTGTCTGGCTATCATAACCGGAGCCCGTTGCCAGCCAATCGGCTTGCTCGTACAACATTATTATTGTTCTGTATTGATCGGCCTTTGTTTGTCCCGCCTTTACAAAATGCATGGTATCGTAGTAGAATTTATAGTCGTGCTCGATATTACTCAGCATCGTTTTGATATCTACTTTTTTTGTTGCTGAAGAGGAAGGGTCGCTACCAAATCCTTTTTCCCAAAACACAACAGCATTGTCTGACCAATCCATCCTTTCGTATGACCATTGGCTATTGTTGTCATTAAAATTGTTTGACTTCAATTGATTGGGCATATATATGGATTTGCCGCCGGGCCACCACAAAACGTTTTGCGCAGGATTGTTGTTTAGCTTGATCACTGCATCATAAATTCCTTCTCCGGTAACATTCAGGGTAACATCAAAATTGATGGCTGTTTTGTTGAGCAATGACGCGGCTTTAATAGTACCCTTCAGCACACTGTCTTGTTCCAGCACCGGAAACCTGTTGATAGGAGAACTAAGGATAATCGCGTCAGACGATTTAACAGTTGTAGTCCATGGATTGATAGCCGTTAAAGAAAAGTTGCTGGTCCAATCGATATTCTCAGGAATGATTATTCCCTTATCTCTGTTATCAGAGATCTTCAATCTCAGATATGTTTTTGACGCCTTGTAATTGGGGATCGTAGCTGCTACATCATTCAGGTAAGAACCACTAAGCTTTGTAACATTCACGCTTGCCTGAACAGCGTTTGCTTCTGTACTATATTTCCAGTTTGCCTTCACTGGTGCGAACACACTTTCTGTCAATTCAATACTGGCAATATTTGAAAGCGTATATGTTTTATCATTCACTTTCGCCTGCACCAAAATGTAATAAGTACCAGAGCTAATATTTTGAGTGGTCGCTCCTTCTATGGTAATCACTCCTGTCGCAGCATCAATGCTTACTCCACTCTTTTCTGTTTGCGTGTATTTGGCAATAACAGCAGCTTCGGTGAGGTCAGTATTTTTATTTACCGGCTGGCTCCATGTGCCTATAGAATATTTATCTAAAAAAGCAGAGACGGTTTTGCCGGAAGTATTTCTTACATCCAAAATACTGAACTGAACATTTGCGGGAAAATCATGCACAATTGATGCGCTGGTAAATTTTGCACCTTTGGCAACTTTAAAAACATTGCTTGCATAAGAAGCTGTATAAGTAGTCTCTTCTCCGGGCGCGGATCCTTTGCTACCCTTACTGCAAGACAATAGAATGACCAGCACGGTATAACATACCGCTAATGACAATATTCTCATAAGCAGAAAATTCCTTAAAGCGAGTTGGAAAGTTGGTTAGTTAAAACAGACTTTGACAGTTTTCTTGTCTGTGATGGTATATGAAAACAACATTTGCTTTGACATGTCATCTATCAGCTCCGGAAAGCTCACCTGCTGAAAGTGTGCAGTATATTTTCCTGCAACATCTGGCTGGCTGGTAGCACAAAGCTCTATAACGATGCCATATTTGTTTTGTAGAATTGCTGCGATCTCGTTAAACGAAGCGTTATTAATATTCACTCTTAGCGCCATCTGGTTCAACACTTTCAGTTGCTCGGATGAATCGAGTTTATTCAACGCCACTTCATTGATCATCACTTTGGCCATCGGAGTCATTTTCATACTCTTCGGTTTCGTTTCCCGGCATACAGTATCAGCAGTCACTACAGAGTCCTTTACCAAAGCAGGCACTGACGACAATTTCTTTTCATGTTGTTTAGTTTTAGATTGATGTACATTAACTTTTTGCGGATAAGCATGCAATGTATTGGAAGCTACATGCTCGTCAACGGGTTCCTGTTTTACAATGGTTTTGGCAATTGTTTGATTGCTTTTTTGCGGGCCGGTTTTATCAGACATAAAATAGTAGGCACCGGCAATTATAAAAGCCAAAACAGCTGCTGCAGCCACCAGTCGAGGCAAATAACGCACTACACCCCTGCTTATTTCTTTCGGTTTTACCGTTTCTGAAACAGAAGATTGCTCCTCAAGATGTTCGTGCCAGTAAGACTCAAGGAATTGTTCAAACACCTTTTGGTTTTGTGGTTCCATGAGCCATTTTTCTACAACGGCAACGTCCCGGTCAGAACAGGTTCTCTCGAAATAATTTTTTAAAAGTTCGTTTGTCACTTTGCGTAAGACTTTTGAATCAAAAATCTAAATACTATACAATCTAAAAGGTAAATGCACCTAATCGTTTTTAAATTTTTTTGGATTTTTTTCATTTTCATGAAAAACCCATCTTTTTCAAGATCTCTTTTAACTGTTTGGTGGATTGGTTAATGTGGTTTTCTACCGTGCTTTTGCTAATGTTCAGCGTTTTGGCGATTTCCTGGTTACTATATCCCTCTATGCGGGACATTGCAAAAACCTCTCTTCGTTTGTGGGATAACTGTTGAAGAATTTGTTGAAGGAGCTGGTTAACTTCATTGGCCCTTATTTCATCATGCGCAATCTCTTGCCGACCAACGGACTCCTCATATTTGCGTGAGACAATTTGTTTCCTGACTTCGTTATATATGGCATTTTTAGCAATTGTAATCAGATAAGACTGTAGGGATAAATCCTCTTTTAAAGTGTCCCTGTGTTCCCAAAGCTTAATGAAGGTTTGTTGAATAACATCCCTGATATTTTCGTGTGCGATGTTTAATTTCAACAAAAAGGAATAGAGCACTTCGCTATATGCATTATACAAGGCAACAAACGCCTTTTCATCGCCTTGCTTCAATTGAATAATAAGTTCCTTTTCATTATTTAAACGCATAATCAAGCCTTAATTGTTAACCAGAGGTTTCTAAAATACAAAAAAAAACAACACTATAAGTCTACAAAAGTAATAGACTTATAGTGAAAAATAAATTCCTGATCAACAAAATTCATAAAGCCAACTTCTTGAATCCTATTTCACTCTTGTGTAGGTGGGACAAAAAAAAACACCATTAGTATGGTGTTTTTTTCTAATAGACTTTTGGACGATATTCCGAATTATGGGTAGTTATTAAAGATTACTTCTTTATCGCGTCTAATAATCTTTTGGAAATGCCTGGGCTGTCCGTTTGTGCCACATTGAGCATATTCGTATCAGTAGCTATTCTTTGCCTCTGCTCCCATAGTCAGTACAAGCTTTCCTCCTTTTACAACATCTGCGTATTTAATAAACGGTGTATGGAGATCTTTCCCATCGAGCGAAAAAGATTGAACATATATATTGTCCTTGTTATTATTTTTTGTTTCAATTACAAACTTCTTTCCGCTATAATATTTCTTGCTTGGCTGAATGGTAATGCGGTCAAACAAAGGGCTTCCAATGCCAAATGATGGCTGTGGTTCAGTAAGGCCTTTTATGTCAAACAACCCTATTGAAGACATCACATACCAGGAGCCCAATTGTCCCTGATCTTCATCTTGCCCAAATCCATAGCCATGAATTCCTTCAGTACCATAAAATTTATCGCATATAGCCCGCACCCATTTTTGGGTTAAGGATGGCTTATCAGAAAAATTGAACATCCACGAAATATGCAGGTTAGGCTGATTACCGTGATTATAAACGCTTTCGATACCGGCAAACGCGTCGATATTATCTCCGCCTCCAAAATATTGTTTATCCGAAATGATGAACGTACTGTCAAGCCTCTTATTGAACTCATCTTTTCCAACTTTGGCAATTAAAGTAACAGGGTCATGTGGCACAAAATAGGTATACTGATAAGCGTTACCTTCCTGGAAACCGCGCCATGGCTTGGACGGATCAAAATTGCTGATAAACTTTCCTTCGGCATCTTTGGGATGCATGAGTTTCAATTGCGGATCAAATATCTGCTGCCATGCATTTGATAAACCGTTTAATTGATTGTAATCGTTCTCTTTTCCTAATGCCTTTGCCCATTGAGCTACAGCATATGTACTAAACGCATATTCAAGTGTATGCGAAGCGGAAAACTGCCAGAGTTCGCCGCCGCCTTTGCCTTTGTCCAGATGGTTTACATATCCGTATTTCAGAAAGCGATCCACATCAAGTTTGCCTGCACCGTTTGGACGGTTTTGCCAGCCTATTTCATTTTTCAATGATGCCTCATATGCAAGGTTCACATCAAAATCTCTAATACCAACATTATAGGCGCTCGCCATAATAATACTCACCATATTGGTGCCCACTCCTGAAACATATTTGCTATTTGCTATACCATCGCCCAGCCAGCCGGCATCTTTATATACCAGCAACTGGCTTTTAATAAAGTCAGAATAGTATTCAGGATAAACAACGGACCAAAGCTGCGTAAGGTTCCAGTATGCTCCCCACACCGCATCGGTATTATAATGATTATATAAAGGCTTATTATTTTTCCCTAAAGGTATTTGCCCAACACCTCCATCATTTTTGGGATAAGCCCCATTTACATCACTCGCCAGGCCTCTGCCCAATAAAGCATGATAAAGGCCTGTATAGAATTTCACTTTATTCTCTCTGACAGGTGTCTCTACTACAATTCTTCCGAGGTACTCATTCCACTCCGCCTGTGCTTTTTGTTTGGCCTTGTCGAATGTAAGACCAGCGGCTTCTTCTTTAAGATTCAATCTGGCATTTTCAATGGAAGTATAAGACAATCCGGCTTTTATTGTAATAGCCTCATTCTGCTTTGTTGAAAATGAAAGGTACGCACCTGCCCCTTTGCCGGAAATTTCTGTTTTGCCTTTCGTTATTTCATTCCCACGAAACACGCCGTATGCTGTTGGCTTTTTATCAAGTACCGCGGAAAAATATATTGTTACTTCAGCACCTGCCTGGTATTTCTGTACATACACCGGCAACGTTATTACATAGCCCTCTATTCTTCCATCAGGCAGTATGGTAACTTTTGCATCTTTTACCGGACCGCTCTCACCTTGCACATTGCCTATATCAAATAAAATATGCGACTCATTCGAAGCAGGAAATGTATAGCGGTGATAGGCCACACGCTTTGTAGAAGTTAGTTCTGCTTTAATGTTGTAATCTTTTAGCAGAACAGAATAATAACCTGCAGTTGCTACTTCATCTTTCTTATCAAAACGTGAACGATAGCCATTATCAGGGTTTTCAAGTTTGCCCGGTGTTGTTTGCAATGGGCCCGTAATTGGCGCAAACACAACTCCCCCTACCTGGAACTCGTGAAAATTAGGAAAGCCTTCAATGGAAGTGTGGCGGAAATCATAACCTGTAGCATCCCAACCGTGCATATTGCCGTAACTGCCGTTTGTAGACGGTGCAGGCTTGGCCATTCCAAAAGGAGATGCGCCGGGTGTGTAATGGAACCAACGACAATGCGCGGTGCCAATGTTGGGATCAACATATTGAATAAGGCTTTGCTTTTCCTGCGCACGCAATATTTGTATTGAACTTATAAATATTGCTGTGCAAAACAACATGATTTTAAATTTCATAAAGACAAGACATTTTTTAAAGTACCGCTCGTTAAAAAATTATTTGGAAAGCTATGGGTTAATAAGACTGGTTCCGCCATTAACTATTCACAAGCTGCTGTAACTGCATATACCAACCGCCACCTGCGCCTATCATCATTGCATCTTCACCCAAAATTGCTGTTGTAACCATCACATCTTTATTCACCTTTCTTATTTCATTTTCCATTGTATCGCCAAAAAAAGCATATGCTTTGGCTATGTTTCCTCCAATCACTATGGCTTCAGGTTGTTCTTTTTCCATGAACGCTGTAAGAAAACTTCCAAGATTATGACCGAACTCTTCGAAAATCATGCTGGCATTTTGATCATTTGGAATTAATGTAGAAAGCTCACGGGCGCCGGTAATTTCTTTCCCTGTCAGCTCAAAATATCTTTTTACAAACCAGCGCGTAGAAATGTATTCTTCTGCTATTGTGCCTTTAAATGGAAAGCTCCACAGATCTGCACTGTATGCAGAACCGTCTCGACAAACAGCCGTGCCAAGTCCTGTGCCCAGTGTAACACCAATTACTGTTTTATAGCCCTTTGCACTACCGCTAAATACTTCACCCTGCAAAAAACACGCTGCATCATTATTGAGATAAATATCGCTCGCAGAATATCCAAGCGATTTTCCAAGCAGGTCTTTTACATTAAGGTTATATAAATGAGGATATTTATCAAGTCCTTGTATCAGGCAAATTCCTTGTTCGTAATCGAACGGACCGGGCATTGCCAGGCAAACTTTTTTTACATTATGACTACCGATTGACTGTGCAATACACTTGCTCCAGTCAGCAATAATTTTATCTGCTTCCGCATGCGAGTCTATGTGCAATCGCACTTCAGAAGACTTTACAAGCTGTCTCGTTTCAAGATCAAGCAAGCATGATGTGATGTGCGAACCACCCACATCTGCGCAAACTACAAGATTATCTAATCGCATATTTGAAGAATATTAGTTATTCATTATTTTAATCGCGAATGGCACGTTGCCAATCGCGATTAATGTTTTTATTAAATTGACCGGGAATACAAATAACTGCTTACTTTTTCCAACGATCAATATTTTCTTTAAGAAAAGCACGTACTACTTTCGCTCTTTCTTTTCCATTGTTGGTAAT
This sequence comes from Pinibacter aurantiacus, assembly GCF_019130065.1. Taxonomy (GTDB): domain Bacteria; phylum Bacteroidota; class Bacteroidia; order Chitinophagales; family Chitinophagaceae; genus Pinibacter; species Pinibacter aurantiacus. The sequence goes on from NZ_JAHSPG010000011.1 coordinate 60,994, forward strand.
TGAAAAAGTTTTCGCAGCGGCCGGTATCACAAATGTCTCAGCATAACGGAATGTTGCAACTGATCCATCTTCTGTAGTTACTGATACAGCAGAGCCTTCTACAAGCATCAACACCTGCACACTATCATTTGTATCAAGCGTAACTGTTGTATCAAATTCAACACGTTCTACATCATAGAAATGGTCAGCATGAGTTGGCAAATGCACCAGTTGCCAATCGGCCCCTTTGTCAATTACCGTTTGCTTTGAAATCAACTCTTGTTCAACGCGATCACCTTTACGGTCAAAGTTAAGGTTGTTAAAAGCATGATCTATATTGATGGGACGAGGCTCGCCATTAAGATCCAGTCTTACCCAATCATACATTTTGAACGTAAAGATGTAAGGTGTCGCACTTATTTCAAGAACGAGATTATCAACGCCGGAGCTATGCACAGTACCGTTTGGTATTAAAAACAAATCATGTTTATGGGCCTCGAATGACTGTACATATTTTTTGATATCAATTTCAACCTTGTTTTCTTGGCTGTATTCCAAAGCCGTTTTAAATTCAGTTGGCTCAATACTGTCCTGGAAACCCAAATAAACTTGTGCTCCATTCTTACAATCAAGCATATAATAGGTTTCATCCTGCGTAATATGCTCGCCAAAATTCTTGCGAATATACTCAAGCGAAGGGTGGCATTGTATAGAAAGATTTTCGCCATCCCATGTATCCAGGAAATCAAAACGAATGGGAAACTCTTCTCCAAAAAACGAAGCATGTTTTCCAATCATTTCCTTGTTGTGCCACATCATCAACATATCAAATGGCACTTCAAGCAGCTTGCCATCACTTTCAAAAACAACCCCATTTTCAGGAACAATTAATTCAAACGACCAGGCATAATTCACTTTTCTTTTATCTAGTCCTTTTATTCTTTCCTTCATCCACTGTCCACCCCATACACCTGGGTCAAACCAAGGACGGGCACGCATTACAGAATGGCTTAATTTTTCTAAAGCTTCCTCCAAATCTTTCTTAGCTATCCAGTTAATTTCGTTTCTCCACTGGGTATCGGCAACTACCAATACTTTATTAAAGATGGATTTCCGATGCGCATTCAACACAACCCAGTCAACAAAATAAAAGCGCTTATACGTTTCTGATGCTTTGCTTATCACATCTGTTCCAAGATTGCCTGTCTCAGAGGCACGCATACGATACTGTATTTCATTCTTCGGAACATCAAGAAACACAACTGGCGCGTTCCAGTTTAATAAACCCGCTCCTGTTCCATATGCTATGGTAATATCAAAACTATCATCCGGCTGAACTTTTGCAAGCTTTTCCGTTTCAAAAAACTGTTGAAGATTGATATTGCTTCTTGTTCCCCATACAGAACCAGGCGATCCCAAAAACGGAGCCACCATTGCCTGTATTTCATCCGTACTTTTCATACACTCCTCAACACTAATCCATTTAACGTTGCATCCAAGTTCGGCAAAACTTTGTTGCAGGCATGCTGTTACCTCGTTCCACATAACACCACTGTAACCATCAATTATAATCTGGCGGTGTCCTGCCATCCACTTCGCAAGGCTATTGTAACCGCTAAATATTTTTTTTGAACCAAGTGAGTGAAATGGGAATATGTCATACTCATTAAGTTTGTTAGTCACATCAACATGTTGTGGCATTGTAAACTGAGTTGCCACTTTTTCTTTTGTTGAAATTTCTTTCTCTTCTGTTTTCTTAGCTGACGATACTTGCATATCTTTTAATTTAATCTTGTATAAATAGGGTTGAACATTATAGTTCTCAAATGTTTTTTATGGTTCCGGCAGCAGTGCTGCTATTGTGCTTTGGTTGCGTCGCACTCTTGTACATTAGTATTTCAATTCAGCATTTATTGCTTTCAAATTCTTCCATCACGAATGCTTCATTTCTTATTTGTAAGTAACCCGTAAGCTTATATTGTCATAGGGCAACAACTCAATTTTATTATTGCATTTACCTGTTGGCTTTTCATCCGGCAAGCAATATGAAACGGAGGCCTTCAACGTCGAAGCCCACTTAATATTTACGGCTTCCTTTTTATCGGAAACTGATCTCAAACGAAGTATATAAGCCTTGTTGTCCTCACTTCTTTTAAATGTTGAGATCGTTACGTTTGGATTGTCTATTGTTACAGGCGCAGCTTCTATGGGGTTAACATCTGTTTCTACGGTAATAAACGGACGACTATGTTCAACACCAAAACGATTGGCTGCGGCCACCTCATAAGTGCCGTGTAACAGTATTTGGTAGTGTGACGTAATTATTCCGCTTTGCACCAAAGGAAAATTGGTAGCCCAGTGGTTACTTGTTTCCCATGAAACGATTGTTTGCGTTTGTGGCAGTTTTTTAGTCCAGAGTGAAACTTGCCTTGCGCCATCGAGTATGGTTCCTGTAATGCCACCAAACTGAACAATGGGCGCTTCTATGGAACTCCATGTAATGCCATGATCATTATTGGAAATATCAATCCAGCGCTGCGTTGTGTACCAATTGCGATTTGCGCCCGGCAACTGATCTTCTTCAGGCTTCATAACAACCCACGGCATATCCATATGTGTATTTCCACCGGGAATATTAAACGCAAAACCATAGTGTGTTCCTTCCTTTTTTCTATCGGCAATCTTGTCCATTATATTCACCAATTCTACAACGGGCCTGTCTTTTATCAATCTCACTTCTCGCGTAAGCCAATTGCAGCCATCAGCTTTTGAAGTTATCAGTAACGATGCTACAAGAGGACCGTTTTCTTTTACTTCAATTACTACGTTTTTTGTTGTAGTTGGAGTACCAATAACATTTCTGCCATCGTACACTCCTGGTAAATGATAAAAACTATTCAGTAAAAAAGAGGAAGATGTATCCACAAACTGATAACCGGATGCAGCCTCTACAATACTTTTGATGGCACCGTTCGTTTTATCAACAGTTAACGAAATCAATCCGTTGCTTATGGTATTATCTTGAACTTTTAACGGCGATACTGCACCCGATTTTCCTGCTACTACTTTATATAACCGGGAGCTTAATGCTGGCACAATACCTGTTTGAAAAACCAGCTCTCCCGTCGAAAGCCTTTGTGCTAGCATCTCTTCGCCTTTTGCATTGAGCACTTTATCTCCAGCTTTGCTTTGTTGTGCTGAAAGCGTAACCAGCCCATTCCTATCCCATGAAAGCGTGTTGATAACAGCAAAAGAAGAAGTACCTTTTTTTTCTATTGGAGATAATGACTTTGCGATAAGCTCATTGCTTTGGCTCTCAGTATTGTCAAAAAAAGCTGCTTTACCTGCTTCCACTTTTTTCGCTAATGGAGCAGCTGGATCTTGATATCCCCAGGTATGTTCGGCAGCAAGTAATGAATTTTCCCAGACCTTAATAAAGTCTTCTATTGGGGTTTCATTTTTCTTATCCAAAAGAGTAAACAATGTTTCTGCCTGTACAAGATTTTCTTTTCCCCTCCTCACCTTCCCTACGCTTTTTGCATCAGAACACAAGCCATCATTCCAATACTCAGTAAAGTCACCGCTATATTCAGGAATAATTGATGCATACTTTTTTTCATAAGCATCCATTATATCCTGGGCGCCTCCAATAACCAATTTCGGGTATGCATATATATTGTTCCATTGCTTTACAGCTTCCGGAAGATCAGCGTCAATAAGGCAATTGTCTGCCATTGACCATGTCATCGCAAAAATGTCATAAGGAGAATTCGCTTTTTCCAGCTTTGCGGTTTCATTAAAAATAAAAGGATCTATAAAATTTTCAAGTGGTTTATCTGTACTGAGCCGGTCGTACTCTGCTGCGAACTTCTGAATTTTTCCCAAGCCATATTTACTGCCCTTAACCTGGTATCCAATTCCGTAAGGACTTCCCTGCAAGAAAAAAATCCGATTCTTTTTATCAGCCGACACCCAATAAAAGGGTTTGTGTTCCTGAACAAGCCTCATATCGTACCAGTTTGGAAAACTAATAAAACCTTTAATGCCGTTAAGTGCAGCAGCCTGCACGAGTCCCCAAGTTCCACCAGGCAAGTCGAACTGTACCATGGTGGTTATGGGCTTTCGGGTAATTTTTTTTATCTCATTGCATGCATGAAACATATGAAGCAGCTCTTCATCGGAACATACCGAAGTATTAATGTTTGCAAAGCCTCCGTCAATTTTTATCCAACCTTTTTTTACTGCTTCTATGAAAGATTTTTTTTGCTCCGGCATTGCTGTTTTCAAATAGCTGCTTACCACCCATGTAGCTTCCGGGTTCCAAACAAATTTTGCACCGCCGGGATAGTCTTTTGTTTTTTTAGCAATATCAATTCCAACATCTACATTACGCACGTGTAGCTTCTGCACTATATCCTGCAGATTGGTATAACCCACATCAACGTGTGAATGCGGATATATATAAACCGTCCATTGCCGTTTTGCAGGAATCGGTACTGTAATCTGATAATTATTTTCTGCTGTGGTTATATTTGCATTCAAATTGCAATCCCTGGTAATGCCAATATCAGAAGGGAGTAATAAAGTAAGCGTGTCTGCAGGTTTATCTACATTAAAAGTTGTTGTTTCTTCCTTTCCTTCGCAGCTGATTTTTACGACAACTTTTCCGGAAAATCTTTTCTCTTTATTGTAAAAACTAATTTCTCTGCCGGCTTTACCGTCTTTCCTGTATTTATAATAGGGCTTAACATCATATTTTATTGACAATCCGTTTTGCGCATTGCATTCAAAACAAATAAGAAAGCATGTTAACAAATAAAAAAAGAAGTTTATGCCCTTTTTCATAATACAAACCATTTTACCGTCATGTAAATATGTACAAACATATAGAATTTCATTTGACAAAAAATCAAATTTCGAAAAAAATCTTATTAAATGATGTTTATCAGCATTTTATGATAATTATCAATAAATAATCAAATCAAATTATGCAAAAAAATTTCGCGGATCATAACTTATTTTGTTACAATGTACATACATTTACTTTTTGTTATTCAGGCATCGGCTCTTCAAAATAAAATGATGGAGAATTGATATGTCTGCCCTGTACATTGATGAGTTTGTATATGGGTTCATGGAAATAGCACTTTGTTAAATAGCATTACTTCCGTACAAGTTCCGATTGCACTTCGTATCGGAATCCCGATGAGGAAACGAATCGGGAAGTGACACAACAGATGCTTAATAGTAGCAACACAGTTGATACCATAAAGAACTTGAATGCACTTTTGTATGCAGTTATAAGGAAAACCACAGTTTATTAAACCACTAATAGAGAACTAATGAAGAAAAGTTGCTTGTTACTCGTTTTAAATTTGTTGGGCATTTTGACGATCGCCCAGCAAAACTCGCAAACAGTTTGGCGCGTTGGTAAAGCTGATAATTCTGCTGATGAATTTGCTTTAGCCCCAAATGGTTTTAGAAATTTTGTAGGCGCCGATTTTGGTTATGAGGATAAATATTACCTCGTCGGTTATTCTACAGAAAAAAAAGATTTTCCCTATGTGCTTCCTGGCCCGGTTGATACGTGGGGCGGCACCTGGCCTACTGCGGGCTGGAGAACCAACCAGGTAAATATTTTATTTAGCATCAAAGATTTGCCCGCAAGCGGTAATTACAAATTGGTGGTAAAACTGGCAGACTATGCTAAAAAATTTCTCCCTCTTATTAAAATCAGCATCAACAATCAGGATGAAAAAATTCAGCTGACTGCAAATGGGTATGATGTAAACAAACAACCATATCCCAGACAAAACGAGCCTTTTATTGATACAGCCTCTATTACGGGCAATCTATCATCTGCAACGGCTAAAACTATTGAAATCCCTTTAAATAAAAGTACATTAAGAAAGGGCGGAAATAGTGTGATCATTACTGTTACACAGGGATCGTGGATTTTGTTTGACCAGGTAAGCCTTGAAGGAAACACAAATACTCCGTTACAGCCGTCAAGCGATGTTTTTGTTGGCAGTGTTAAGCCTGCAACTTATGAACTTTCTGAAAACGGCAGTAGAACACAGCCGCTGCTAATAGATGTAAGGCATTTAAAAAACCTTCCTAAGCTAGGTGTTACACTTGATGGCCAATCTATTTTTTCTGAAACGCTCGAAAAAGGAGACTATTTGCTGGAGGCAAAAATGCCGGCGGTAAAGGCTCAAAAAAACAGTAAATATCAAATACTGGAAAACGGTAAAGTTATAGAAGAAGGAACGATAACAAGAGCTGCCCAAAAAGTACAAACGCTTGCAGACTATGTGGACACGCGCATAGGCACTGCGCATTCCCGCTGGATGATTGCGCCTGGCCCGTGGATGCCGTTTAGCATGGTAAAAATGAGTCCGGATAACCAGAATGCCGGCTGGCAGGCAGGCTATCAGCCAAGCTATGGAAGCATTGGCACGTTCAGCCATATTCATGAATGGACACTTGGCGGACTGGGCATTTTTGCATCGAACGGAAACTTGAAAACAAATATTGGCAGCGAGTTGAATGAAGGTTCTGGTTATCGCTCTGCTATTGATAAAAGAACAGAGGAAGCACCTATTGGTTATTACAAAGCACAACTCACTAATTATAATATTAAGGCCGAAGTAACAGCCACAACACGCTGCGGTTTTGAACGATTTACTTTTCCGAAGGACCGTGACAGCGCTCGTGTATTAATTGACCTGCATGTGCCTGCTGAATATGATTACCAACTAAAAGAAATAAAGATCAGGAAGGTCAGTGATTACAGAATTGAAGGTTACTCACATCAATTCTCGCCCGGTGTATGGAGCTATGACGCGGACCAGGATTACACAGTTTATTTTGTGGTTGAATTCGACAAACCTATTCAAAACATTGGCGGCTGGATCAATAAACAAATACAATACGGCGATACTTACGAAGCAAAGGATATTAAAAATGCCGGATTGTTTGTACAGTTTGATGCCAAGAAAAATGATGTTGTACAAATACGTTCAGCTATTTCGCTGGTTAGTATTGAAAATGCTGACATGAACCTGAAAACAGAAATTGCACAACCTTTTGGCTGGAACTTTAATGCTGTTCGCCAAAACCAGCTGAATACATGGAACGACATTTTTAGTCGCGTAAAAATATCTACCAGCAACAAGCTTGATAAAGTGCGCTTCTATAATGCCATGTACAGATCCATTTGCAGCCGCAATACCTTTAGCGACGTAAATGGCCAATGGCGCGGTACAGACGGTAATGTACAGCAACTAAAAGGCAAAGATGATGTAGCGCTCGGTTGTGATGCCTTTTGGAATACCTTCTGGAACTTAAACCAAATGTGGAACCTTGTTACTCCGGAATGGAGCAACCGCTGGGTAAACTCACAGTTAGCAATGTACGATGCCTATGGCTGGACAGCTAAAGGCCCAGCAGGAATGAATTATGTGCCGGTAATGGTAGGCGAACATGAAATACCGTTAATGGTATCTGCATATCAAATGGGCATAAAAGGTTTTGATGCAAATAAAGTGTTGAGTGCTGCTGTAAAAATGCAAACCACGCCGCCGCAAAAAGTATTTAAGGGTTTTGCAGGCAACAGAGATTTGGTTCAATACCTGAAGCATCATTATGTGCCATCTGATAGCGGCCGCTTTTCAAACACAATGGAATATTCTTACGACGATTGGACAGTGGGGCAACTGGCAAAATCGCTCAGCAAAACTGATATCTACAATCAATTCAACGACAGAGGATATTGGTGGAAGAATGCTATTGACAGCGCAGGCTACTGCCATATGAAACTGAGCAATGGAGAATGGAGTGCAAAATTCGATCCGTTCAAAAGCGGTGCCAATCACCAATACGTAGAAGGCAATGCATGGCAGCTCACATTCTTTGTTCCGCAAGATGTGCCTGCTCTTGTAAACAAAGTAAGCAAGCAAAGATTTATAGACAGGCTTGAATGGGGCTTTAAATTAAGCGATCCGTGGCGTTATAATGGCATGAATGACCAGTATTGGGATTATCCTGTGGTGCAGGGCAATCAACAATCTATGCATTTTGCATTTTTGTTTAACTGGGCAGGAAAGCCGTGGAGCACTCAAAAATGGAGCCGCTCTATACTTGAACGTTTTTACGGCTACAATGTGGGCAACGCCTACCTTGGCGATGAAGACCAGGGACAAATGAGCGCATGGCTTGTAATGGTATCGCTTGGCTTATTCCAAACTGACGGCGGATGTAATGCCAACCCTGTGTATGAAATAGGCAGCCCGCTTTTTGAAAAGGTAGAAATAGACCTTGGCCAAAAGTTTGGAAGAGGAAAAAAATTCACCATCGTTGCAAAAGGCGCTTCACGCAACAACATATACGTACAAAAAGCAACCTTGAACGGACGAGCATTAAATTCGTTCAAATTCCCGGCTGCTGAGCTTTTGAAGGGCGGTGCGTTAGAGTTGGAAATGGGAAGCCAACCAAATGAAAAGTGGGGTGTAAACTAAGCTCTGTATTTTTTATAATAAACCCTTCAACCAGCAATGGTTGAAGGGTTTTCTTTTTTATTGAGGCGTATCAAAAATCTCTTGAGTAATGCTAAAAACGGAAGACGACTTTGATTAGCTTTGGTCAGCGAGCGTCAGCAGTTACGTTATTTTGCGTATTGTCTTAATTCTATTCTTAATAATTTTATTGTCAGTTTTGCTCAACGTCATTCATTCAGGCGCTGCAGAAATTAAAATCACCACTATCTGATATTGTCAATTGAAATATGATAAACAAGAAATGGACGTTCAAAAAGATTATTGGGGTTATTTGGATAACGGGAGGATTGATCCTTTTTACATGGTTGTTTTATTCTTATCAGGCACATGGCGTTAGCAAATCATTTCTTCAGAATAGTGAGCAGACCCAAGTACAGGAAAGCAGCGACTTTTATTTGTTTACACCAACGGCAACATACAAACAAGTTTTATTCTTCTACCCCGGAGCAATGGTGGACCCTAAAGCTTATGTACCGCTTTGCAGAAGAATTGCTGACAACAACATAAAAGTCTATTTAATCAAAATGCCTTTCCGTCTTGCTTCAAAGGGTTATAACAAGCCAAAAGAATTATTACTGTTGGCCGATACGACGAAAACCTATGTTTTGGCAGGGCATTCCGAAGGCGCGAAAATGGCGGCACAATTCATTTATGAAAATCCAAACTTAATCGACAGGTTAATCCTGATAGGAAGTTCACATCCAAGAGACATATCTCTCTCAAATAGTAAAATATCCGTTATTAAAATTTACGGTTCGAACGACGGCGTTGCAAAGACAAGCTCCATTATGCGCAATAAAGCTAACCTGCCTCCTTCAACAAAATTTATCAGCATTGAAGGCGCGAATCATTCCCAATTTGGTTATTATGGTTTTCAATTGGGCGACCATGTTGCAAATATCAGTCGGGAGCAACAGCAAGCAGCAACCTTAAAATACATGGTAGAATTTATTAAAAAAGAAAACTGAACCTGCTGCTTACACAAAGCGTTCGCAGCAGGTTCAGTTCCATTGAAATAATACTAGTATTTTATCTTCACGAGTATTGGAAAGTGATCGGAAGGATATCTTCCATAATAAGTATCGGAAAGTATTCCGTACTTGTCCACTGTAAAAGCAGCACTCAAAAATATGTGATCAATTATTTCCTTCTTTTTTACGGTAGTGCCGAAACCATTAAAAGATCCATTAAAAGCAAAAGGCATTTTACTTAGTTTATACGCGTCAAACAGCCATCCGCATTGTGCCATATTCAAATAGCAGTCGCTGGTCTGTCCGGCGTTAAAGTCGCCGGTAAGTACAACTGGATTTGTACCTGCTATTTCTTTAATCTTCTTTGTGATCAGCGTACTACTCTTTACGCGTGCTTCTTTACCAACATGATCAAAATGCGTATTGAAAAAATAAAATATTTTCTTGCTTTTTTTATCTTTTAGTTTCACCCATGAGCATACTCTCGTACAAGCCGCATCCCATCCGAAGCTTGGTGTTTGTGGGGTTTCCGACAACCAAAAGCTGCCGGTATCAATTAAAGAGAACTTATCTTTCTTAAATAAAATCGCCGAGCATTCTCCTTTGTCCTTCCAATCTTCCCTGCCTGTGCCGTAAAATTGATAATTGGGCATTGCGTTTACTATATCGTTCAACTGGGTTTTAAATCCTTCCTGCAAACCCACTATGTCGAAATCGTAAAACTCAATTAAACTAAATACAATAGGCGACCTGTATTTCCAATTATCAAGTGTGTCCACTTCGTTATGTTGATATCTTAGGTTGTAAGTGCCTACTGTTAACTGGTTTTGCGCATGAACATGTGTGGCAAGGAATAATAAAATTGCTACTACGATTTTTTGTTTCATAAAAGTTTAATTAACGATTTATTTGGCTCTACTATTTTTTAAGAAAAGAGGCTGTCAAAATGCTGACAGCCTCTTTTAATTTTTGAACTATATCGCATGATACGTTTCCTAAATCTTACTTTGCCGAAGGAATAGTTACTTGAACAGGTGTACTGAAATTGAAGCGAACTTTACCCCCAACAGTCACATTCATTCTTGCACCAACTCTGATATACCAGGTACCTGAAGGTATTTTTACACCAGGCTTAGTTTTGAAAGTGTATTGCTGACCATATGGCCACTTTCCCGGGTCTGCTGTTAGTGGATGACTATATGAATAAGTACCATTGAATGTCACCTCCCCTATATACGGCGAAGCGTTCACAAACAACCATATATCATTCATATTCAGCTGATATGCAGGATTATTTGTACCTCTGGTTACGGTAGCGTTTGCCTGAATAGTTCCGTCAGCCTGCACAACAGGGGCGCTGTTCCATTCTACTTCATAAAATGGTTCAACCACAAAATTTTTAGTAGTTGTACCACCTTTAATATCCATAGTGTCAAGAGTAGTGAAAGGCACAAATGCTCCTATCGGTGTAAGCTCATATCTGCCTGTAAATAGCTTTGTATTTATGTACGTACCATCTTGCTTACCGGTCACATATTGCGAAGTTGGGTTAGCGCTCCAGCTTAGTTCCCTAAGTTGGATTCTGGTTCCGTTACCATTGGTACCTGAACCACCAGATCCGTAACCATCCTGACCAACATCGCTTTGCACAGGCTTACCTGATAACTTACTTGTAAATGTACCTTGCAATGTTTCAGTTGGGCCCTCGTAGCTATCTATATTCTTTGAGCAGGAGGCCAATCCGATGATTGCCGTCCCTACTATCATATATAATACTTTTTTCATGAAATTACATGTTTTAATATCCAGGATTTTGTTTCAAATTAGGACTCTTGTCTATTGATGCCTGAGGTATTTTTTTATAATACCATTGACTATTAAATTTATATATGGTGTTCTTTTCATCAGACTTTGTTTCGAAAAAGTACTTCTGATCCAATGTAGAGAAAAATGGATTTAATATTCTATACACACGCCCTGTTGATGGTTGTTCTGTATTGCTATCACCTATTCTCCATCTGATAAGATCCCACCATGTTTTATTTTCAAAGGCCAGTTCTTTTCTTCTTTCTTTTCTGATGATGTCTCTGGTAAGATCTCCTGATGCAGTTTTAGAAGCACCCGCTCTGTCTTGTATCGCGTTAATATCTGTAAGCGCTTGTGCCAGGTAAGATCCTTCACCTAGTGATGACAATTCAAATGCTGCTTCAGCACGGTTTAACAGAACTTCTGCATATCTCATTTCTATCCATGTTTGATCTGATTTACCTCCTGTAACATCAGCTGTTGCTTTATCAGCAACTATATATTTACGAATAGAAAATCCGGTAAGAGAACCTGGGTTTGTATAATCAGAGAAATATCCGCTTGTACCACCTACATACGTTCTTGGAGATAATCCCGCTACGGTATCCAATGGTTTAACAGATAGTGCAGTAGCATTGGCAGGACGAGTGAATGGTGCAGCAGGCCCTCCGGCAGCGCCATAATAATAACCTCTGCGAGCATCAAAAGGCTGACCTTTAATCATATCTCCCGGTAAAACAACAGTAGCTCTCAAACGAGGTTCTGCATTTGCAAACAGATCCATAGGATTGGTATACAAATTATAAGTACCGGTTTGACCATCGCCGGTTGTTGTTTTTAATCTTCCGTTTGCATCCAGAGGTAATCCATCAAACATTTCAACAAAATCCAATGTAGGACAGGTTTGAGAAGAACCTGTTCCTCCCCACAACTGACGAGGCACATTTTGCCAATCGTACGAATGCGCCAAACTTGGATACTTAAACTGTCTTACGAAAATGTTTTCCTTGCTGCCTGCGTCAAAGAATAAATTCACGAAGTTTTGATACTGTGCATTTTTATCTGTAGCTGACCAGGAATTTTTATACAAGCTAAATTGGCCGTTTAATAAATTGGCAGCCTCAATGCTTGCTTTATAATAATATGCTGCCCTGCCTGGGTCAATACCGCAAAGTCTTTTTGTACCATCCATCAATGATATAGTGTTATACTTTGCAATACTTGCCGCGAAAAGCATAGCTCTTGATTTGAACGCTGCAGCTGCATATTTTGTAGCTCTTCCTAACGTATTTGTTGCTGCCATGTTAGCGTACGCTGAATCTAAATCGTTAGCAACAAACATATACGTAGAATCTTCACTACTACGCGGAATTTTGAAGCTTTCTTTCTCTGCTATCAAATCATCAATAGTAGCGCCCTCTTTTGTCAATACCTTATCAACCAAAGGCACACCACCAAGACGTTTTACCAAAGCGAAGTATGTAACTCCACGGATAAATTGTGCCTCACCTATCCAGCTTTTCACATCAGCAGCATTGTACAGGCTTGCATATTTAGGTATTGTTTGTATGAAAAGGTTAGCTCTTCTGATCAATGTATATGCACCACCGAAATAGTCAAAAGTTTCAGTGTTACTACCCTGACCACGGCTGAGAGCTTCCCCTGTCATTGCAGAAGCATAGTGACTTTGATTCCAATCTGTAGAATTAAAGCTGTTGGCAGGTGCATACCTAAAGTCTTCCATTGGTAAATCTGCATACATTTTCGCCATATATGCCGTGATACCATTCGTGGTTCCAAACACATCGCTTTCATTTAGAATATTGGGCGGTGCGACATCCAGATTTTTGTTACACCCTGTAATGAGTGTAACAAAAAATGCAAATGCAAAAAATATTTTTGATTTCATAAGTTGCAAGAATTAAAATTTAACATTTAAGCCTAACGTATACATTTTGTCTACAGGATACATGTAACCATAGTTACTTGCTGTAGCACCGGTTGCTCCTACATTAGACGGACGTTCCGGATCAATATATTTCAACGGAGTAATGGTTAACAAGTTATATCCGCTTACAAAAGCTCTGATATTTTTGATGCCTATCCGTTCCAATAATTTAGGAGAGATCGTGTAACCAATTTCCATACTCTTCAACCTGCAATAAGCTGCGCTGTGGAGGTTAGACATTGTATTTACAAAAGGAACTGTTCCTGTATAAGCATAGTATCCGGAAACCCATTTCGTGCTTGGATCATAAGGATTTGCATTAGGATCAGCAGGATGCCATCTGCTCATGAATTGTTCCAAACCACCGGCATTAGCCCAAAGTGGTTGTGCTAATTGCTCTGTGTAAGCTGCATTTACTCTGGCAGCACCCTGGAACACCATACTCAAATCAAATCCTTTATAGCTGCCTCCAAGAGTAACTCCATAAGTAATCAACGGCATACCCTGGGTTGCAATAGGATGGCTATCACCTGAATTGATTTGTCCGTCACCATTCCAGTCTTCATATATGTAATCACCGGGAAGTGTACCTGTACCAGTTGCAGTACTTACAAAAACAGGACTGTTTTGAATGTCTTCCCATGACTGGAATTGTCCGTTTGATCCATAACCGGTATAAATATCATTATAGCGATTAGATTGATTATTCACCCAGTTAAGATAAGAGTTGCCCGCCCTGGCTGCATTTACATTTGTTTTCATAGTACGTGCATAGCCGAAAGTAGCTCGTACATTATAGCCTAATTGACCTATGTGGTTTTTATGGCCAATTTCAAAATCAAAACCTCTTGTACGATCACCATTCAGGTTTTGTTGTGGTAGGTTTACTCCCACTACTTCAGATAATGTATTTGTCTGAGTACTTGGCAAACCTGTTCTGTTGCGTTCAAAGTAATCGAATGAGAAATTCACTAATCCTTTCCATGCTTCTACATCTATACCTAAGTCAAATGTTTTTGCTGTGTACCATGTAAAGTTAGGATTAGGAATACCTTTGTTTGAAACTGCTGCAACATATTGCCCTCCAAATACAGCACCACCGGAAGGATAATCGTAGCCGCTTAAAAATTGATAAGGGTTAGCTGTATTATCATCACCCGTTATACCATAAGAGGCTCTTAACTTAACGTTGTTGATATTCTGCGCCAAGATGTCTGTGTTTTTCCAGAAACCTTCTTCAGAAATTCTCCATCCTGCTTCCATTGATGGGAAGAAGCCCCATTGTTTACCAGTCCCAAATCTTGAAGAACCATCTTCTCTAAAGCTGAACTGGGCAAAGTATTTTTGATTGTAGTTATAAGCCAATCTGCCTATCACAGAAGAATATATATACTTGTACATTACAGATGCATCGCTGGACATAAGTGCTTTCTGCTGATCATTATCATCTCCTGCAAATAACTGATCAACAGGTAAAGAAATATTTCTTTGAGCACCAAAGTTGTCTCCTGTTCTGGTTGTATTTTCAAATGCCAGGAACGCAGTCACACTGTGTCGTTTAAAACTATTTGCATAGTTCAATGATAGCTGACTCAGAGACTGAGGTTTCTGATAAAAGTACCTTTGCAGAAGGCTGGTCCTTTGCGTTGAAGTCGTAATATATGCCTGGGTAGCAGCATCGTATCTATACAATTTATACGACTTCTGGTATATTTTATTATTGTTAGTGTTGTAGTCATAGCTGAACATACCTTTTATGCTAAGTCCTTTCACCTGAGGAATATTATAAGTCAATGCCACAGAAGACTGGAACCATTTGTTATTCAGCTTTTGATAACCTGCAAACTTTGAAGTACTATGCACAATAGGATTTAACGGATCCTGGATAGTAGTGCTTGGATAATCAGGGTTACCATTTGCATATGCTTGCTGAAGTGGAGTCTGGTACCAAAGATCTCTATATACCCACCATGTGCCATTATCACCTGAAGGCATATCCTTTTGATCCATGATGGCGCTCAGGTTAAAATCAAAAGTCAGGTTGCTTGAAAGCTTAGCCGAAACATTTGATCTCATGTTATAGCGGTTGTAAAACAAATCGCCGCTCTTAAACATACCATCCTGATGTGTGTAACCTAAGCTGGCGAAGTAGCTAATTTTATCATTTCCGCCCGAAGCGCTGATATTATGTTGTGTTTGCGGGGCAGAGGTTCTTAGTACAGCATCATCCCAATCAGTTGATGGAGTGGTGCCGTTTGCGTAATTAGCAATTGTAGCTGAATCATAAGGAAGTGCTTTGCCTATATTAGCTATGTTGTGCTTATATACCTCATTATAAAGTGTCATCCATTCTGCTGCACTTAATTTTGCAGGTTGCCTGCTAGGTACTTGCCAACCGTAAGTTCCTGAGTAATTTAACTCAAATCCTTTTTTACCTTTTTTGGTAGTAATCAAGATTACACCGTTAGCCGCACGAACACCATAAATAGCTGCAGAAGCGTCTTTCAATATTGAAAAGCTTTCAATATCGTTAGGGTCTATACGAGCGATGTCATCCCTTGGAACTCCATCAATTACTAATAGAGGTTGACCCATGCCGCGGATATCATAACTGCTGTTAAAGTCACCAGGTTCACCTGTATTTTGAACAACTCTCAAGCCCGGCACTTTACCTGCCAATGAGTTCAACACGTTCTCATTTTTAGTTGCTACGATATCCGATCCTTTAATAGTGGAAATCGCACCGGTAAGTGCCAATTTTTTCTGAGTGCCATAACCTACTACAACCACCTCTCCCAGTGAGGATAATGAAGGTGTTAAACGCACACTAAGCGTTGTATGATTATTTACCTGCATTTCTACAGTGCCATAACCTGTCATGGTGAAAACAAGTACGTCACTGGATTTTGCGTTAATGGCAAACTTTCCAAGTTCGTCTGTGCTGGCACCGTTTTTAGAGCCCTTAATAATAATTGATACAGCAGACAAAGCGTTGCCTTTGTCATCCATAACCGAACCTGTAATGTTCCTGGCGTTTTGTGCAAGTACAGGAACATTCATTAATAAACCGAGAACAAGCAATAAGGGAACAATACAATATCGTTTACATATTTTTAGAGCAAGCACCGTAGCACTGTTTTTACAAACTACAGGCTGGTCAGTTTCCTTTTTTTCGAAGGGTATTTTTAACAATTTCATAGATCATACTTTTGGTTTCTTTTTGTTGTTGATTTTGTAGGGGCAGATAAAGCCAACTCCGGAATGGGTGAAAAACTTCATTTTGTTTATTTCATATAGCTTTGATTTTAAGTTGAGGGCAATTTTTTAAACTGTGTAGATGACTTAACGGCACCTGGATTTGAAAGAAAACCGTGTGGACTGAGGGTTAGAGGTTTCATTTGGCAATTTTTTTTTGTGAAGTATAAGCAATCATATGTACAAACATAGATACATATATATATCTTAACAAATTTTTTTTCTATTTTTGATAAAACTCATAAAACAACAGCCGTATGAAGCTCTCCATAGACCATAAGAGTTATGTACCCCTCCACTTACAGGCAGAACAGTTATTAAGAAATCTTATTAATGATCCAGAATATGCCGATGGCAAACTTTTACCTAACGAAGTGGATTTGGCGAAACAATTGGCTATTTCAAGAACTACTTTGCGCCAGGCTCTTAATAAGCTTGTTTATGAAGGATTGCTGGTCCGGAAAAAAGGTATCGGCACCAAGGTTGCCGGAGGTTCGGTGAGTTCAAAATCAAACAACTGGCTTTCTTTTTCACAGGAAATGCAAGCCCGGGGCATTCCCATAAAGAACTTTGAACTGCATGTTAGCTGGGTTAATCCTGACGAGCAGGTAGCTAACTTTTTTGGTATAGGTGTCGATAAAAAAGTGCTTAAACTTGAACGATTGAGAGGAAAGCCGGAAGGTCCTTTCGTGTATTTCATCTCTTATTTCCATCCTCGTGTGGAACTTACAGGAGAAGAAGATTTCAAACGCCCCCTTTACGAAATTCTTGAAAAAGAGCACTATATCATTGCTACTTTATCGCAAGAAGAAATCAGTGCAAAAGCCGCTACCAAGTTCATAGCTGAAAAACTTGAAATCGAGCAAAACAGCCCCGTATTGCTGAGAAAAAGATTTGTGTTTGACCAGGGAGATCGTCCCATTGAGTACAATCTCGGCTATTACAGGGCAGATAGTTTTGTATATACAGTGGAAAGCCGGCGGGATTAAAAGCGTTTTTATCGTTGTAAAAACGCTGCTGGTGAAAAGAGCAACGGTTGCCCATCCATGAGCAACCGTAACTTCCTGAAGCGTCTATAGTTTTACAAATAAAAAGCTATTGCAATAGTTTGTAATTATTTTCTTCTCATTTCTTCACATCATCTTTATATTTTTCCTGTAGTTTTTTTAACCGCATTTTTAAATCGGCAATTACATTACTGTAAGCAGTATCATTGTACAGGTTTTTCAGTTCGTCAGGATCTTTTTTAAGATCATACAATTCCCAGCTGTCAATAGGATCATAAAAGTGAATAAGTTTATAATCAGGGGTGCGAATGCCATAATGTTTGGTGAGCCCAAAAGACACCTCATAGTAATGATAATAAACCTCTTTACGCCAATTGTCTTTTTTATCCTTCTTACTTCCTTTTACAAGCAAAGGTTTCATTGATTCGCCCTGCATGTCTGAAGGAACAGGAATGCCGGCGAGGTCAAGCAATGTAGGCGCTATATCAAGATTTAACGTGTATTCAGGCAACTTTTGTTTTGCGGGTATGGCTGCCGGATAACGAATCATCATTGGTGTGCGGAACGATTCCTTATACATAAAGCGTTTATCATACAAGCCATGTTCGCCAAGGTAAAAACCCTGATCCGACATGTAGATCACTATTGTGTTATCGGCAAGTTTGCTATCATCCAGATATTGTAACACACGACCAACATTATCATCTACGGATTGCACGCAACGCAGGTAGTCTTCCATATATCTTTGAAACTGCCAGCGAACTATTTCATCTTTTGTTTTCAATTTTTTAAACTCATCATACTCTTTGGCGTAGGCCGCATCCCACACTTTGCGTTCCGCGGGTGTAAGCCTTTCTATTTCTTTTTGATATTCGCCGGGAGCCCAATCGTTAATGGGAGTAACAGCGCAACTATCGCAAGGTATTTTACTATCATACCGCACGTCAAGATGGTCGCTAACGGTTATTAACTGACGTTGCAGCGCCAGCCTGTTTTCATGCTTATCATAAAAAGTCCCGGGCAATGGAAACTTTTTGTTGTTAAACATATCCAGGTATTTAAGCGGCGGCATCCAATTGCGGTGAGGTGCTTTGTGAAACAATAGCAAGCAGAAAGGATTATTCTTATTCTTCTCAATCCAATCCAAAGACAAATCGGTAGTAACATCTGTTATATAACCTTTGTAGGCAGTGTCCTTTCCCATTTTAACAAAGGGCGGATTATAATAATGGCCCTGAGCAGGAAGTATATTCCAATAATCGAAGCCTGTAGGATCACTCCATAAATGCCATTTACCTATAACAGCGGTTCTGTAACCGTTGCGCTGCAATATTTTCGGAAACGTTTCCTGGGCGCCGTTAAAGAAAGTGCCATTATCTTTTAATCCATTAATATGAGAATACTTTCCTGTTAATATAACGGCCCTGCTGGCGCTACATACCGAATTTGTGACACAAGCTTCAGTCATGAGTGCGCCTTCATTCGCAATCCTATCAATATTTGGAGTACCGTTTAATTTTGATCCATATGCGCTGATTGCCTGGTATGCATGGTCATCTGTAACTATCAAAATGATATTCGGTTTTTTAGCAAGCGGAGCCTCTCCTTGCGATTTGCTGCTTTCCCCAGCAGCGGCTTTTACCGTTCTGCAGGAAACCAAATAATAAACAACTGACGTAAGAAGCAAAAAGAACAAAAGCATTTTTAAGTTCAACCTTTTCATATAGCGGATATTTTGTTGATCATAGTTCAAACTTACACTATTTGTATATACATTCTTACATTTAAGTCACATTAAGTTTCAGGCAGTTGATTTTGTTGAATTTTTCTATCCTATAAAAGCACGTGACTAAATGCAAAACCAGAAAGAGCCGCTTGATATTTAAAGCAATGCCAAAGCTGGCAGTAAGACTGTAAAGATTGCTTTCCGATAACATCTTTGTTCGTCTTAGCTTGAAATTTTATGATATTTCGCAATATTTTTAAATTAATATGTTCATATGTTCCAACATATCAAAAAGCGGCCTATCTTCATTTTTTAAAATCTTTAGTTCTGTATGCCTAATAACACGAATATTTCAAAAGTACTTCCCATTTTGTTTACATTTTTAATAATGGGCTTTGTGGACGTCGTTGGTATTTCTGCCAATTACGTAAAGCAGGATTTTCAGCTAACAGATAAAATTGCCAACATTCTACCCTTTATGGTTTTTCTCTGGTTTGCCGTATTTTCCATACCTACCAGCATTTTAATGAATAAAATAGGCAGAAAAGCAACCGTATTAATAAGTCTTGCAATAACAATTGTCGCATTGTTTTGTCCGTTAATAGCCTATAATTATCCAATGATGCTGCTTTCATTTGCTTTGCTGGGTATAGGCAACTCCATTGTACAAGTATCATTAAATCCATTACTGGCAGGCGTTGTAAGTGGTAAAAATCTTTCCAGCACATTAACCCTTGGTCAGTTTATAAAAGCGATAGCATCATTCCTTGGTCCGATAGTAGCCATAAAAGCTGTAAGCATTTGGGGCGACTGGAAATACATATTTCCTGTATTTGGCGCAACCACCATATTAGCGGGAATTTGGATTTTGCTTACCCCTGTTAAAAAGGAAACAACACAGGTTGCTACTTCAACTTTTGGAGATTGTTTTGGACTCCTCTCAGACAAAGCTATACTTGTTTTATTTCTGGGTATACTGTTATTGGTTGGTGTCGATGTAGGTTTAAACATAAGTATACCACGCATATTAATGGAAAAATGCAACCTACCACTAGATGAAGCTGCCAAAGGCAATAGCGTATATTTTGCAGCACGTACAATTGGTTCACTTGCAGGCAGTTTTTTGCTTTCCAAGTTATCTGAACGCAAGTTTTTAGGAATGACCATGTTAGCAGCTGTCGCAACCCTATTGTTATTTCTATTCGTCCATGATTTAAAAGTGCTGCAAGTCCTTATTTTCATACTAGGATTGTGTATAGCAAATGTATTCTCCATCATATTTTCAGCAGCCATCAAAACAGAACCAACAAAAGCAAATGAAATTTCCGGTTTAATGATAATGGGAGTTGCCGGAGGAGCCATACTTCCTCTAATTTCAGGCTATGCGGCAGATGTATTTAACACACAAAACGGTGCCATATTTGTAATACTCGTCGGCGTCCTGTACCTACTGTTTTGCTCAGTAAAAATAAAAAGCGAACCTGTAAAATAGAGTAAATCAAATACCAATTCGTTGATGAACGTATTTTTAAAGGGCGATTGTGATCGCCCTTTATCATTTTCCTATTTTTTATTTTTTCTTAGGTTATTCAACATAAGAATTCAGATTCTCTAAACGCCCATCCGTTGTATTATTTTGTCCAAACTTTTATCGTTTGCTTTCCTGTTTTTAAAATTTCAAAAGGCCCTGGTGATGGATTGGATGTATTGCGTTTGTTTCCCAAATAATCGGCATCCATTTTTAGCATAGAACCATCAGGATTTTCAAATGGCAGATTGGGAACGATGGCAGGTTTGAGTGTTTGCGTTGTAACCAATTGTCTCTTTTGTTCCGTCAACCAATTTTTATCGAGGCTTATTTCCAGGTAAAAGGCATCACCATCTTTGATAAACCTGGCGGCTGCGTCAAAATTTTGCTTATCCAATTCGCCATAGGCCTGCTTGTCCTTCATCAAAGCTTTTATAGAGTCTTTCACACCTCTTACCCAACTGATATTATTTTTGGGATCACCTTGATTGGTCCCCATGGTATATACATTACCACTCATTGTTACGGGAAGCAAAGCTTTGTTATAACGCATGGCGTTGCCTTGCATCGCAAACAGGTTGTTTACAAACTGTACATCTCCACTTGGGTTATCGTGTAATGCAACCATGTAAGTGGAGTGAGGGCTATGATAAGGTGTTAACCGTGGATCATAACCATAAACATTAAATGCACCCGCAAATAGATTGTGGGCAAAAGCGGCACCACTACTGTTCATAAGTACGTTCACCTTAGAAAGCAAGAGGTTGTTTGCTACCAGTGTGGGACCATGATTCACTTCCAGGAATATGTCCAGATCATTTTCATATAACAGGTTGTTTGTTATTTGTGCTCCCTGCGCCATCCAGTCAAGCCAAATGGCCTTATCTGTACCGTAAATACGGTTGTTTTTGATTTGCACATCTACCGCGCCATGAAATTTAATGCCGGCCATTTCAGCGCCTCCAAATAAACGATGTGCATAAATATCATGAATGGTATTTCCCTGCACTGTGCTAAACGAACAACCCATACTGCCTACTACACCCACCTGCTCGCAATAAGCAATGGTGTTGTTGCGAACAATATGGCCGCCGATACTTCCCTTGTTCCAGCCAAATGCCAGCGCACGTTTAATGGTGCCGACATAACCTTCAGCAGATTCCGTATTTCTGTTGTCAAATTCATCACCATATTTTCCCAATGCAATACCTGCGCATTTGGAATACTGCACAGTGTTGTTTTCTATGATCCAACCGCGGCTCCAGTGTGTGCCTATAAGGCCCATTTGTTCAGCCGTTGGCGGCGCCCAATTGGTTGCAGCCTGTTCTAAAGTAAAACCTCGTACAGTGATATAGTTAATGAATGGTTTATCAGGATAAAAAACAGTTTCGCGAACATTGATTTCTACCAACTCTTTATTAGGATCTACATTTACAAACTGCGCCCAAATAGTAGTGCTGTCAGCATCTACCGAAGCGGACCAGAGTTGATTTTTTGTGTCTGCTTTGTTAAGCACTTCTTCTCTTTTGGCGGCTTCCATCAACCAGCTGCCATTGAGGTAAACAGCACCTCTTAAATATTTTCGCTCTTTAGGCAGGGGAACAAACCAATCGCCGTGAATAGTGTCGCTGTAAGGATTGAACTTGCCAAAAAAGCTGTTTGAAATTTTTACTTCCCAGGTATCATTATCCAACTTTTTCCAGCCTTTAATTATTTCAGAACCTTTTATTTCCACCTTTTCTCCTTTGGCAGCCTGGTAAACGATGCGTTCATTTCCTGAGTTACCACCGCGTGGAGGCGTTATTTGCTCGCGGTACACGCCCGCATGAACAGTGATCACATCGCCCGGCATAGCTGCATTCGCGGCAGCCATTAAGGTTTTAAGTGGCTTGGATATAGAACCATCATTGGCATCACTGCCACTTACTGAGACGTGAAACTCTTTACCATGACCCAATTTGTTTTGTGCGAATCCAGTAATAAAAGCAGTTACAAAAAACAAAACCACAATTACTCTCTTCATAAAAGTTGATTTATCGATTTAATGCCACAACAAGTGAGATAGACTTTTACTGATAACGTTGTTTCAACAAATTCATCATGAATACATTTACCGACCATTGATCAGCAATTGGTTGTCCAGATGCAGGATCGTGTACCATGTAGGGATATGGGCCAAACTCGGGAGTAATGGTGAGCACTTCATTTTGCTGTGTTTTTAACGCAGCTACTTTATCCCACCATTCCAAATGTTTTTCCAACGCAGGCTCCCACTCCTTTACTCTCGGGTCAGGTATTTGCGGCCCTTCTGGATAGCCAACCCTTGCGTGGAGATGGATGGTTTTTTCTATGGCGAGTTGTATTGCGGCTGGCTGGTCTTCAAGAAAAGATTCTGCTACGCACACCCAGTGAGAAGCATCGAGGGTAATTCTCATTTCGGGTATCCTTTCCAGATAGTCTTTTGAAATATGTGCTGCAAACATTAATTTATTTCGATGGGTTTCATGCGCCACTTGAATGCCGGTATCGTTTGTGAAACGTGTGGCTTCAGCAATCAATGCACTGTTATGCTCAAACGAAAAAAAATCCCTGCCGGTTTGTGAATCTATTTTTACAATGGGGTAAGGTTTAATCATTTCAAGCCATCCATGGTAACATTCCAGATGCTTCGAAAAATCAGCCTCGGTATTCTCCCAGCTCTGTGCAATAATTTTCAATTTGTATTTCTCTGCAACATTCCAAACTTCATCTAGTTCTTTCGCAGACGCTGTATTACCAATACCGTACTCAATTCCATCATAGCCTGCTTCTTTTACTTTTTTACAAAAAACATCCCACTGAATGTTTTCGCTTCCCCAGCGTGGGCAAAAAAATTGAACTTGCATAGTAATTTATAGATCGGTTTTAATTTTCAAAACTTCAGGTCGCAAGTATGGTTTGTTTGCATCTACGGTTCCTTTCCATGCGTAAGGATCTTCGCCGGCAACAAGAATTATATCCCTCAAATCCTCTGTAGGTTCAAGTTTTCCATCCTGGTCCCATGGAAGCATGGATTCAGCACTCATGTAATGATTCACCAAAGCGGTGCGAAAACAATCAGTTGTTTTATTTCTTAACGAACTGTGTAATGTATAACCATTAAAGAAAACAACGGAGCCGCTTTTTACCTCCACAGGAATCATTTGGTCGGAATATGCGGATACATCTGCTGTATCAACGTCAGCATACTCGTCGCTATTATTCTTTACCCGTTGTATCATATGGCCCGGTCGGCCCGGAATGATCCATAGACAGCCGTTTTCAACCGTAGCATCGTCGATGGCTATCCACGCACCTACAAGTGATTTGTCCCTGGTAGGAATATAGTATTCGTCCTGGTGCCACGACTGGCCTGCTTTGCCGGGCCCTTTTACAAATAGCATGGATTGCATGCACTTTATATTGGGGCTAACAATTTCTGTTAAGACGTCTACAATTTTTTGATGAAACAAAAAAGCATGGATCTGTTCCGACAACTTATGAGGAAAATGAATGGCTACGTATTTTTTCAACACATCATTATCAGTCTCGTCTTTATTAACATCAACCATGCCTTCAACATATCCGCGCTCGCCACGAAAAATGGCGGCGGTTTCTTTTTTCAATGCCACAATTTCATCAGTAGTCAAAAGTCCAGGTGCAATCAAAAAGCCATTGACTGCATAGAAGGAGATATTTTCTTTAGTGATGCCTCCACGACCTACATAAGCATTTTCGTGATTCATAATAAAAACATTTATGAGATGAATAATATTTACTTAACCGTAACAACCTCTTTTTTGCCTCCATACGCTTCCGCCCGTGGCCATTGGTTCCATCGTTGGGCAAGTCATGGTTAATTTCAGATTATGTCAAAAGAAATTAGTACAAGTTAGAACACGATTAAAAGATGAATTCTGTCAGTTTGCGACAAAAAACAATCTATTTGCGCATGCCACTGGCATGTGACAAACACACAGTGGTCCGTAAAACTCCATACATAACACTGGTGACGTAATGTTCAATAACCTGAAAGATTTAGTGCAAGGGGCGTTTCTTTAAATATTTATCCTGGGAGAGATTGTTGCGATAATCTTTGGGAGTGGTTCCTGCGAATTGCTTGAAGTACCTGGTGATATTATCAGTGTTGTTAAAGTTCATTTCGTCAGCTATTTGCTGAACAGTAAGCTCGGAGTTTTCCAACAGAAATTTAATTCTTTGGATTCTTACTTTTTTTATTTCGTCCAGTATAGAACTTTTGATAACCTGCTGAAATTTCCTTTCAAGATTCCGGCGAGATAAAAGTGTAGCGTTAACAACATCGTCAACCGAAATTTCTTTCACTGGTGCTGTATTGGTTATATAGTACAAAGCTGTACGCAGCTGCTCATCGTCAATGGCGAGCGCATTTGTAGAATTGCGGGTTATAACATTTCCAGGCTCTTCTACAATATCAAAAGCCGGCTTTTCTTCAAATTCAATCCACAAACTTAAGGCCGCCGCAGCTTTAAAGCCAGATTGCTCTCCGTTGGTTTCAATGCTTGACAGTGTAGGGTTTGACATATCACAGATCATTGTATCATTATCTACTCCCAACACAGAAAAATCATCAGGCACTCTTCCTCCCATTTCTTTTATCACTTCCAGCAAATGAATATTCAATTCATCATTGACCGAGAAAATTGCGCAAGGTTTTTCTATGCCGGCCAGCCATCCTGTAAGTTTTTCCGGCAAATATTCCCACAATACATTTGTGTTGTCAAAAACAAAAGAATTCACATTGAAACCCAATCTGTTAACTTCCCCTATATAACCCGCCTGCCTCTCCAGCGACCATTGAAAATCTTTGAATCCCAAAAAAGCGAAGTTCTTATAACCCTTCGAAATAAAATATACAGCAGCCGTCTCTCCTATCGCTTTGTTGCGTCCCCATAAATTTATTTTGTCTTTGTACAAATTAGTGTGAGGCGAAATGATAAGGGGTATATCCAAACCAAGGAGTCTTTCAAAACCTTCTATCTCTCTTGTTAAGATACCGTCCGGCTTCCACGCTATTACGCGGTCGATGAGCGTTTTTTGATTTTCCCGATGTATGTAGTTAGGAGAAAAGGCGAAGAAAATAAACTTGTTGTGTATCTTATTAAAATTGGTAAATCCCAATAATATGTCCCTGTCATAGGCGCGGGAAACATCCACAAGCACAGCAATCTTTAGCTTCTTATTCAAGTGAGAGATTATTAATGGTAAAGAAAATCTCTCTAAAGATAAATGAAAATTAAAAAGTCAAAATTCAAAATTCGGCTGGCTGCTTATCTTTTGACTTTTGACTTTTAATTTTGAGTTACTACTGTAATTATCCGGCTTTATACAAATTTTTCCAATCAACTTTAGGCACATTCGTTAATGATCCCAACTCTTTATCACCGTCAAACAAAAGTGGGAAAAAGCGGCTATCAAGCACCTGGTCCTGTTCCATTGCAGGAAAGCCATGCAAGGCATCCAAACGTTCATAATTGGCCGTATTGCCAAGCGTTCCGTCAGCCATTGAATTGATCACCACCGCCCTTCTTGGCCTCTCTGAATGGTTTGCGTACGAGCCATGCATGGTCAATGGATGATGGAAACTTGCATAACCTTTTGGCAATTCATTTGCAACTTTGGATTCGAAAATTCTATTCTGCTCCTGAGTCAGCACCTGCGTCACCGCATCCATATCGCCTGTTAGTCCGGTAATGGGAAGCAAACCCCATTTATGACTACCCGGAACATAATACAAGCAACCATTATCAGTCGTAGCATTGTCCAAACCTATCCAGCATGTCAGGTGATGCATTGGCTTGGTAAATGTCCAATACGAAAAATCCTGGTGCCATGCAACAACCCCACCGTGTTTTGCGGGCTTGCAGAACAATTGATCATGAAATAACCTGAATGATTTTCCGAGCAGTTGATAAGCTGCCATGCGGTAGGCCGGCGACCAAATAAGGTCATGAAACCCCGGTGTAACCCGCCAGCCGCCAATTGCATGAAAAAGCACTTTGCTGGGATCTACTGATTCGTTACTCTCATAGTGATAAAACAACTTTTTTTCTTCAGGAGTTACTGATTGCAGTTTTACCAGTTCGTTATTTAACAAATCAACCTGCTCTTCAGTTAATATTTTGATGCCGGAAATAAATCCGTTTTCCTCGAATGACTTTACCTGTTCTTCTGTTAGCATGTATTGTTCCCATTCCGCTGCAGTTGATGGTTGATGGAAAAGGTTTGCAACAGGCGTGCTATGATCTGCAAGATCAAATGATAGCGATGGCGATGTTAATTCCTTCATATAGCGTCGTTATTATTTCTAAGTAATTGCTTTATTGTTCAAATCCTCACAAGCCTTTTTGTTAGCCTTGCTCCTGAATTGAGAATCATTTTACCAAGTTAGCATAGAGAAATAGCTTGACAGGTTTCAGTTTGCGGAAAAAAACAGTCATTTTGCGTACGCCGGAAAGGCCTTACACCCTAAGAAAATATTTTGTAAGTATATTGATTGTTGTCTTTTGTGATTTTTACAACACAACCGTACGGTAAGGAAAAAGCTGAGAAAGAATCTTTTAGTGGTGT
Organism: Pinibacter aurantiacus; assembly: GCF_019130065.1. GTDB lineage: Bacteria > Bacteroidota > Bacteroidia > Chitinophagales > Chitinophagaceae > Pinibacter > Pinibacter aurantiacus. Next base: position 88,399 of record NZ_JAHSPG010000011.1, read on the forward strand.
ATTGGAGAGGTAAGACAATAGGCTTCTGATAACGCCACCATGAGTAACAATAGCAACCGGTGCCGGCTGGATAAACTGATGGAAAAGTTGTACACTTCGTTCGTAAAGTTGCACATAATTTTCTCCGTTAGGAACGCATACGTTTACAAAGTCTGCCATCCACAGCTGCGTTTCATCGTTAGGTATTTCATCCCATTTTTTTAGTTCCCAATCACCGAAGTTCATTTCTTTTAACCCATCGTGAAATTGAACAGCGACCTGCGGAAACAATGCCTCAGCCAGCTTTCGACAACGCTGCAAAGGGCTGCAATGCACCTGTTGTATGCCTAAGGGTAAATGAGGCTTAATCTGCGAAGCTTCCTGATGGAAAGTTTCGGTTACATCAATATTCGCTTGCCCGTAACAAACGCCTTTGGCCACATTGGGGGTTGTATGACGAATCAAATAAATTTCCATAGTAGAACAATGCCGATGTAAAAAGCAATTTCGCAAACCTGCTGGGTAGCGCCTGCACAATCGCCGGTTTGACCTCCAATCCATTTGTAAAAATATTTGCCCAGCAAAACCCTCGCAATAATGACCAATAGCAATGGCAACAGATCTACCGCCGGAAGAAATAAAAACGGCAATAGGCCTCCGGCAAACGCGATGCACAACTCCACAGCATTAAGCTTTCTATCGGCAACCGGCTTCGACTTGCTTTGATCTGCGTCAGTTACATAATCGTATTGCTGCAACAGCGTAACTGCCGCCAACCTGCTACTGCTATGCGCGGCAACAATGATAAAAAGGAATACAGGCAGCGATTGTCGCGTCGCCAGCATTTCCATTATAAAAAATTTACTGCTGAGAATTGCGATAAGACCAATAACGCCGTAGGTTCCCAGGCGACTGTCTTTCATGATGATCAATATTTTTTCCTTTGTCCAGCCGCCACCAAAAGCATCACACACATCTGCAAATCCATCTTCATGAAAAGCCCCTGTTGTTAGGATGCTTACGATCATCATAAACAGAATTGACAGGTGCATTGGAAAAACAAGTTGGAAAAAATAAAATGACAACGCGTTAATGGCGCCTACAAGCAGCCCTACCCATGGGAAATAGCGCGCCGATTTTTGCAACATATCTTGTCCATGGCCAATTGAATGGGGCACCGGTATGCGCGTAAAAAACATTACTGCGGTGAGGAAAATATCGCGTTCGTTTTTAAGTCGTTGCGGTACAGACATTGTGCTAATTAACAATTAATAATTAATAATTAATATTTTACCTCTCTGTAAATTTGATCTTCCCTTCGTTTGTAACATCGAAAGATAAATTCAAATGGAACGTGGATTTTCATGATTTTTATATTTTCTATTTTTTTCGTTGACTAAAGTAAACGGCAATGAATCAGGTTGAACATGCTGCAACTATTTTTTCAATCTTGAAGTCTATTTTAACACAGTATGTTGCGCTATTAATTATTATTTATTAATTATTAATTATTAATTCAACATCAGCCCTCTCTGCTTGCTTCGCGCCACTTACAGACGCGCTTTCAAAACTCGCCATTTGATTTAAAAAATTTACAGCAGATTGTATTAGTGGCATTGCCAATGCGGCTCCAGTACCTTCTCCCAAACGCATGCCCAGATGCAGAAGCGGCTTGGCTCCCAAAAAATGCAGCATAGTCGCATGTGCCTGCTCGTTACTCTGATGCGCAAAAATGCAGTATCGCAACATGTCAGGGTGCAGCTGTTGTGCAATTAACAATGCACTGGTCGCAATAAAACCATCTACTACTATGATCATGTCGTTTTCAGCGGCTGCTGTCATCGCACCTACCATCATGGCGATTTCAAATCCTCCAACCGTGGCCAGTAGTTGTATCGGGTCCTCTTTAAGTGTTTGTAGCTGGTGCAAAGCAAATACATCTTTCAGGGTTTCAATTTTTGTTTGCAATTGCGCATCATTCGTTCCCGTTCCCCGACCTGCGCAAAGCTCAATTGATTGGCCCGTAATGGCGCTCATGATCAATGCGGCGGCAGAAGTATTGCCGATGCCCATTTCGCCAAAGCCAATGCAATTGCAATTGTTGTGTCGTATTCTTTCAACCATCAGTTTGCCAAAGGCTATAGCTTCTTTACACTGTTCAACAGTCATTGCCGCCTGTTCCAGGTAATTTGCTGTTCCCTTTGCAATTTTGTTGTGAACGATGGGAAGCCGGGGATCGAAGTCAAAGTTTACACCTGCATCCACTACAAAAAGCTGTAAGTTATGCTGCTTGCAAAACACATTGATGGCTGCGCCTCCTGCTACAAAGTTGAGTACCATTTGTGCAGTAACAGCTTGTGGAAACGGATTAACCAACCCTTTCGCTGCAATGCCATGATCGCCTGCAAAAACAACAATGGTCGGGCTTATGACAGACGGCGACGTGGTGTTCTGTATAAGGCCAACCTGAAGCGCAATGTCTTCCAGTAATCCAAGCGCTCCTTGCGGTTTAGTTTTATTGTCAATGACATCTTGTAACTTTTGTCTCATGTTGTTCATCCCTATTATTTTAAAAAATCAGATTGATAAAATACACCGTATACTGCCTTCAACTTTTAACGAAAACAGGAATGCCTGCAACCATAAATACAGCTTTCTTCGCCTTGGCTGCGATATATTGATTGGCCCATCCCTGGAGATCCACAAACTTTCTGCCCATTTCAGTATCTGCATGTAGTCCCATGCCGATCTCATTACTCACAATGAAGAAAGTGCCGGGATGGTTATCTAATTCATCTATTTCTTTTTTCAACGCATCAAGGCTGGCGTGAATATCCTGTTCGTATTTTAAAAAGAAATTGGTGAGCCAGAGTGTAACGCAGTCCACTACTACAACACGGTCGGCTATGGGGAGTTTGCTCACATGCATTGGCTCTTCCAGCGCGGTCCATCTTTCATCGCGATCTGCTTTATGTCTTGTTACTCTTTGTTCAAATTCAGCATCCATCACATTTGCGGTAGCAACATATACTGGATTGTCCGATAGACTCAACGCCTCTTTCTGCGCATAGCTGCTTTTGCCGCTCCTGGCACCGCCGGTAATAAAGTAAATCATTGGGAAGTTCTGTTTAGCGCCTTTGTTGAAGTATATCCTGACGTGGTGACCTTTACAAATCAGGCATTCCGTCCTTGCGGGGGAATGCCTGATTGTTATCTAATCGTTTTTTTGTAATTGTTAAACATCTAAGCAACTGCATTCACTTGCCTTAGCTGCGGATATTGCTGTTGCAGCCATTCAAATGTACCGAAGAGAAGGGCGCTGTAAACAATTGCGCCAGCCGCAAACCTCAGTTCATAAGGTATCGCAGCAATCATGCAAAGCGTCCATCCCTGAAAATCTTTAGTGTACATAGTACCATCGAGCCAAACACCAAAGTCCGTAACGATCCAGTGTATAAGCACACAAACAATCGCTGCACTGAGTACATTTAGCACAGTTACTTTTTTCACCATTAGTTTACCTGCAAGCGTCATCAATACAAAAGCGCCGTAGGTCCAATACCAGCCCATGTATAAAAAGCCTGTATTGTATTGCTTGTAAACAGTAAGCGATAATATAACATCGCTGGCAAACAGGCTTAGCAGTGATAATGTAAACGGTTTAAGCCTTCCGCTAAAATAGGTACCGCCAAACAAAGCCATTGCGCCGATGGGCGTAAACGTGGCGAGGGGACTCATTTCAGTGCTGAAGTTTGTAAGTATCCTGATCAAAGCCACCACCGTAATAATGACTAGTAACGTTAGATACCGGGGATTGATTTTTTCGATGGACATTCGTAGATGTTTAGTTTATAAATTTATTGTTGAAAATGCTTGACGAAGAATGAACTTTCGAATAATGAAAGAGTAGAAAAGCAACAACGTGTCCTTGTAAAAAATCATCGTAGCTGCATCTCCGGCTTTTCTCCCGAAAGCTCAGTGATCCCGTTTGAACCTGGCAGGTCTTCTGGCTCGCTTATGTCTGAATGCCTTCCCGTGAAAAAAACAGTGGCTTGAAGTTTCCGACATTGACTAAAGATAATTTTGCATCCTTACTCACAAAGCTTACAGCTACGGGGATAGCGCCGGTTTTGCACCGGACTTCCCTTTTAATGGCGCGTGCGCCAACCAAGTTCGCGACAAAACTAATTAAATTGTTCTACAATTATTGAGACTGTTTCGCATCGACTGCGGATATACGAAAAGAATGTTTTCCATTTTTAGATCGGATTAATGTCTACCCTACAGACAAAACACAACATAACGATCAAAAAATCTATGAACCAAAACCAAACTTGGGTGTTACTACTTCGATGATTGACAACTCCCCCCTCTTTTAATATTCCCTGGCTACTACTGGAGAAATAAAAAATAGTGTAATAAATAATACACGCCTTCAGTGTTTTTCAGGAGCAATCATCTTCTCATTAACAATCAAATAACAGCACTATGAACAACATGAAATTAGGATCATGTAAGCTTTTGTTTTTTGCATTGGTTGGGGCGATCACCGCTTTTACAACTACCGGGTGTAACCAAAACGGTAGTAAGGGTAACCAACCGGCAGTTGCCGTCGGCGATTCAAGCGGCTCGCCGGCATTTAAGGGGAAAATAGAATTGGATGTGCGCAATTCCACAGCCGACTGGACGCCTTTTGTACCAAAACAGGCGCCTGCCGGTTCGCCTAATGTCTTAATTATTTTGTACGATGATACAGGCGAATCTGCCTGGTCCACGTATGGCGGCGCGATCAATATGCCTACACTCGACAGCCTTGCTGCGGGTGGACTTACTTACACACAATGGCACACATGCGCGTTGTGTTCGCCAACACGTTCTACCATTCTTACCGGAAGAAACCATACCCTAAATGGCATGGCAGCGATTACCGAAGCAGCCAATGGTTTTCCGGGCGCAAGTGGTCGCATTCCCGAACAGTGTGCCACGCTCGCCGATATCATGAAAGACAACGGCTGGAGCACCTACTGGCTGGGTAAAGATCATAATGTACCAGAACAGGATATAGCTGCCGGCGCCGGCCGCTCAATGTGGCCACTACAAATGGGCTTTGAGCGCTTTTATGGATATCTTGGTGGAGAAACCAACCAGTGGTATCCGGATCTTGTAAAAGACAATGATTTTATTGACCCGCCCTATAGTCCAAAAGAAGGTTATCATTTGTCAAAAGACCTGGCGGATAATGCCATTAAAATGATCAGCGATCAAAAAGGAAGCAACCCTTCAAAGCCGTGGTTCATGTGGTTCAATCCCGGCGCCAATCATGCGCCACACCATGCACCCGCCGAATATATTGCCAAATACAAAGGCAAATTTGACGAAGGTTATGAAGCTTACAGAAGCTGGGTTTTGCAACGGATGATAGACAAAGGTGTTTTGCCAAAAGGCACTAAACTTACACCAATTAATCCGATGCCACAGGATGCGGCGAATCCGGCTGACATGGTAAGACCATGGAATACGCTTAGTGCAGATGAAAAGAAACTGTTTGCGCACATGGCAGAAGTATACGCAGGTTTTTCCGAATATACAGATGCACAGGTCGGCCGTGTAATTCAATATTTGAAAGCATCAGGACAATTTGATAACACAGTAATTTTTTATGCTGCAGACAATGGTGCTTCAGGCGAAGGCAGCCCCAGTGGTTCTGTAAATGAAAATAAATTTTTCAATGGCTACCCCGATGATATTGCCGAGAATATGAAGTACATGAAGACATTGGGTGGCCCAGACACTTATAACCACTATCCGACTGGATGGGCAGTAGCATTTTCAAGTCCTTACCAGATGTTTAAACGCTATTCGCAATATTCAGGTGGCACTGCCTGCCCGTTGGTGATATCCTGGCCAAAAGGCATCAAAGCAAAGGGCGAACTAAGGGATCAATATCATCATTCAGTTGACATTGTTCCAACCATACTGGATATCTGCGGACTTAAAATGCCCGATGTGTATCATGGCGTTAAACAGTACCCGCTTTCTGGCGTTTCGATGAAATACAGTTTTGATGCAAAGCAAAAAGATCCCACACAAAAACATGTGCAATATTATGTGATGCTGGGTACGCGTGGCATTTGGAAAGACGGATGGAAAGCATCTGCGGTCCATGCTCCACTAACAGGCAAGGGTAATTTTGACAAAGACAGCTGGCAACTCTATCACACGGACGAAGATCGTTCAGAGTCAACTGATCTTGCCAAACAAAATCCCGAAAAGCTAAAAGAGCTACAAGATCTCTGGCTGGAAGAAGCCAAGAAGAATTTTGGCCTCCCCCTTGATGATCGCACAGCTGTTGAACAATTGGGCCTTGAACGTCCTGCGCAGGAGCCGGCAAGGGACCGCTATATTTACTATCCCGGCACAGAACCTGTACCAGAAGGAGTTGCTGTAAATGTAAGGGGGCGCAGTTATAAAATACTGGCAAATGTCGAACTAAAAGCAAATGCTTCCGGCGTCATTTTCGCACACGGCTCGCGTTTTGGTGGCCATTCTCTTTTCATCAAAGACCGTAAGCTCTATTATGTGTACAATTTCCTGGGCATTAAACCAGAACAGGTATTTTCATCCGGGCCTTTACCTCCCGGTAAATATACTTTGGGCGTTGAGTTTACAAAAGATTCGACAGGCAAATTCGGAGAGTCTACAGGCACATTAAAATTATATGTGAACGATAAGGTAGTGGCACAGGGCCCTATGCGTACCCAATCCGGCAAGTTCACCCTTTCAGGTGATGGCTTGTGTATTGGTTATGACAGCGGAGATGCGGTGAGTGGTCTCTACACAACACCAGGCGCATTTAAAAATGGAACCATCCAATTTGTAGGTGTTACAGTTGAAGGAAAACCATATGTCGATCTTGAGGCAGAGGCAAAAAGAGCAATGATGTCCTACTAACTATAGCTATTTTAGCCCGGCCTGCCGCATATTGCAAACAGCGCATATACGGCAGGTCGGGCTTATTACGTTAAATTGGCCTGATCCAAATTGCCTGTCCACCCGATCCGAGCAAATGCGCATCCAACACAGTTTTGCTGTTTACTACAATTTGCTTCATCGCGACTTTTGTTCTTACTGTTGAGGCTGGATCATCATAATAAATAGTTGCTTTAAATTTCTTTCCGGCAGGCAAGAAAGAACAAACGATCTTAATATCCCTTGCATCATTGTTGGTGATGCTTCCCACAAACCATTCACTGTTCTTTTTGCGGGCAATGGTTATGTACTTTCCTATTTCACCATCCAGCACTTTTGTATCATCCCAAACCGTTGGCAAATGATCAAAGAACTCGAGTTCCGGTTCGTCTTTTGAATCTTCCGGTTTATCATACCAGTACATAAATTGCAGCGGACTATAATACACAACAGACAAAGCCATTTGATGCATCGAAGTTGTTTTCAGCACTCGTGCATTCTGGGTTTCTGCTAATCTTGGTTTTAGTTCCGGACGGTGGTAGTAGCAAATAGTATAGTCAGCAGGGCCACACAGGAATCTCGTGAAAGGCAGAATGGCATTGTTGTTTGCTTCCGGCATTTCTTCATTGCCTCTTACACCTTCCTGCGTTAAAAGATTAGGATATGTTCTGCTAAAACCGGTTGGCCTGTATTCGTCATGTATATCCACCATTAAATGATGCGCTGCACATTTTTTAACGGCCTCGTGAAGCCATTGCGTCCAGTGAAAGGAGCCTACATTCACAAATCCAAACTTAAGACCGGCAATGCCCCATTTCTCGTAGAGCGGCAATAATGTATCTAACTGTTTGGCCAGTGCGATTTGGTTGACGTATAAGAAAACACCAATGCCTTTTTGTTTTGCATATTGAACTACCTCCGGTAAGTTCAAATCATTTTTCGGATTGCGGCGCGGGTCCACATTTACAGCAGTGGCATCCGACGTACTATCATACTCGTAACCGTACCATCCGGCATCAAAATGAATGTATTGAAGTTTACGCTTCACCGCAAAGTCTACTACATCCTTTGCACCTTGTGTTGAGAGAGATATTTCCCTGATAATTTTTCCTGGTTTTATCCAGTCCGTATTTTTTATCGCGCAGGCATCATTTAGATTCAGGATAATGTCGTTATTCTGCAAAAGGTCCGTTGCTTTCTCTGCGATCATTGCTACATGCCATGGCGTTTCAAAAGGAGCAGACAACTCTACTTTGTCAAACATGGAACACACAATGGTATTTGGCTTTGCTGGATGTAATGCAAACTTCGTTCTGCAATAATCTACCACTTTTGCTTCTGCTAACGAAACAAACAATCCGTTGTTCAGCTGCAACGTTAGCGGTCGTTCTGCTTCTCCGCGCCAGTCTTTTAAAGGTAGCAACCGGTACTCGCCTTGTGCATGATCTGTAAACCATGCGCTCGTATTTTCGGGCATTGCATACTCCGTTAAATCCTTGCTGATCACAATATCCGAACTGCCAGCAGGATGTTCCGGAAAGCAATAGCGAAACGCAATACCTTCGTTGTAGGCTCTTACTTCTAATTGAATAACCTGTCTTTCATTATTGTTTTTCCAAAAAGAAAAAACAGCTGAGTTGTAATGATCGAGAACTATATTTCTTTCGCCATATACAGGCTTCCACGAAGTATCTTTTTTAGCGGTAGTAACGGAATGCAAATTCAAATGATCCCAACCGTCTATTCCCAATGCAGATGATTTGATAATCTCTTTTTTTTGATAGAAAGCGGAGTAACTTATTCCTCCATTCACAACCGATAGTTGAAAATTAATTTTTCCATTGGGTGAAAAAAGGGAATGGCTATCCTGTGCATTACCTGCCAACGCAAGCATGCTCATAGCTATCAACATTATAACCCGGGGAATAGTGATATATCTTGAAATCAAACTATAGTCTTTTTTATTTGGCTATCGTAATTCTTCAACTGATTGCCTGCTGTTATTCTCAGATCTAATTCTTTGCAGTTATCAATGTAGTTGCCGTCGTGAGCCCTGCTCCCTTTGCATTTACCTTGATTGTTCCTGCCTGGCCTTTCTTAGCTTTCACTATTACCAATGCCATCCCGTTATACGCTGGCCGCTCGTGGCTTTGGAACGAAACAAAACTGGTCGCATCGCCGTTGTCTGTGGCTACTATCTCTCCCGGTCCTTCAATGTCGAATGTAACGACAGGATGAGAACGCGGCACTGTCATTCCTGCTGCATCCTGAACCTTTAGTGTAATAAAGGCCAGATCAGTTCCGTCATTTTTTATTTGTTTGCGATCTGGCTGAAGCGCCAGCTTTGCCGCGTCACCAGTGGTTTTCACTATATCTGTAGCCCATTGCTTACCGTCCTTATAACAAATCACTTTCAATTCGCCCGGCACATATTTTACATCATTCCACACGAGACGAAAATCTTCTCCTTCTGTTTTCTTCTTTCTTCCAAGACTCTTGCCGTTTAAAAACAACTCCGCTTCATCGCCTGAAGTGTACACGTTTACGGGCACAATGGAGTCAATTCTTTCCTGCCAGTTCCAGTGAGGGAAAATATGCGCAACCGGCAAAGACGGCCGCCAGTGCGACTGATAACTATAGAAACGATCTTTAGGAAAACCTGCAAGATCTATAATGCCGAAATAACTGCTCCTGGAAGGCGGATTTTTTTTGCGGATCTTTTCCAGTTCTGCTTCGAGTTCCGCTTTCTTCGTAGCATCGGTGCGGAAATTCAAAAGGTTGGTTTCATCTGAATTATAAGGAGTGGGCTCACCAAGATAATCAAAGCCTGTCCATACAAATTCTCCCAGCAAGTGAGGGAATTTTGCATTCGTCCTGAATTGCTGATCAGGCGAACATCCCCAGCCCGGTTCCGCATGATCATAGGAAGATATCTGCCAGTTTTGATAATCGTTGCCACCAAAAAAATACTCACCGCGGGAGCTGATGCAGGAAGATGTTTCACTGCCAATCGTTGGCTTGTTGGCATAACGTGGATCAGCATCCCACACCGGTTGCTGGCTGAAGAAATAATTCACGCCCATGATGTCAAGCGCTACTGCGGCACCAGACTTACGGCCACCATCCGGATCGTTGTAGCCATTGGAAACAGGCCTTGTAGGATCAGTTTTATGCACGATATCCACGAGGTGTTTGGTAAGTTCAACATTCTGTTGTTCCATTACTTCGTTACCAATGGACCAGATAAATACGGAAGGGTGGTTACGATCGCGACGAACAAGTGCGTTGAGGTCTTTCTCATGCCATTCGTCAAAGAGTTTATTGTAATCATTTTTACGTTTCCCTTTTTTCCATGCATCAAATGCTTCATCCCAAACAAGGAAACCCATTTTATCTGCCATCTCCAGTAATTCAGGAGCAGGAGGATTGTGTGATGTGCGCAAGGCATTACAACCCATATCTTTTAGCATGACCAACTGCCTTGTCAATGCGCTTAAATTGAACGCAGCGCCAAGTGCCCCAAGATCATGATGGTTGCAGGTTCCCTGTATCTCTACCCTTTTGCCATTTAGCAAAAACCCGTTGCGGGCCGTAAACTCAAGGGTTCTGATTCCAAATGGTGTGGTGTATGTATCTACGGTTTTTCCGGCAACACTTATCGTGGTGATGGCAACATACCGCTGAGGCTTTTCCAGGCTCCATCTTTTAGGGTTTGCTACTGTTAACTGTGATGCGATGTCTTTTTCATCGCCTGCATTTAAAGCAATATTTGAAGACGTAGAAGATATGATCTTGTTGTTATAACGATTGAACGAGTCCAGTTCATACACAACTGTGCGCACACTTGCCTGTTGTTGCTTTTGAGACTCGTTGGCAACGGTTACTGCGAGATTAACCATTGCTGCCTTGTCATTAACTTCAGGAGTGGTAATATAAGTGCCCCAGTTAGCTACGTGTACAGGATTGGTTTTTACGAGCCATACGTGGCGGTAAATGCCCGCACCGGGATACCAGCGCGAGTCCCAGCTTTCTGTATCGAGCCTCACGGCGATCACGTTTTCTTTACCGGGCAAGAGATAAGGCGTAAGGTCCATGCGAAATGAGGTATAGCCATATGGCCACGTGCCGATATAATGCCCGTTCAGCCATATTTTAGCATAGGCCATCGCTCCATCAAAATCTATAAAAACTTTTTTGCCTGCATCAGCCGCGGGAACAGTAAAATGTTTGCGGTACCAGCCAATTCCTTTCCATGGAAGTTTTCCGGTTGATCCGTCCAATTCAATTCGGAAAGGACCTGTAATGGCCCAGTCGTGCGGAAGATCTACTTTTTGCCAGCCGGCATCATTGTATGAAACAGATTCCAGCCCTGACGGCTCGTCCTTTTTGGTACCATCTGCCTGCAATCCAAAACGCGAAAACTGCCAGGCATCGTCAAACAAAATAGCATTTGTTGCACCCATTCTACCAATGGGCTTTTGCGCAACCGCAGTGTTGATGCCATATAAAAAATGGATAGAAAAGACAGAAAACAACGAAATGGTAAAAAAACGGCATTTCATAACAAGCAATAAATTTTACTACAATGATAATTATAATCTACGGGAGATTGGTGTTGACACAACGTATTGGTAAGCGGATGGCAACAGGTCACCAATGGTTTCAATCCGCTCTGGTAAAGGCAGGGCAGTCTTCTACAGTACTTTTTCTATTCTCTCCTTATCACTATTCTGCATTAGTTTGTCATCATCCTATACTAAATTTTTGTGTTCCGGTGGCCTGCCCTATGTTAGTTGATGTCGTTACTAAAGGTAGCAGACACAGTTGATCCTGCCATTTCTTTTACCGGCAAATCCACATGCAGTTTTTTTTGTTTTCCTGTTTTAATATTTTGCACCGTAATGTTGACTGCAGCTTCTGACTGTGTTGGGTCAGCAACATAAATAGTCGCATTTGACTGACCTGCATTTCTTATCATGGTGATGCAAGGTTTATCTACACTAAAAGAAAATCCTGCAACTTGAATTTTCCCTGCTTTGTAAAAAACAATTTGAATTACACCCAAACCTACATGTTGCACAGCCTGCATTGAATCGTTGTTGGCAATAACATGAATTTGTTTGCCATTGTATTCTTTCATCTCTGCCACATTATTCACGGCGGGCAACACAATGTAACTGTACGAGGCATTGATTGGCTTCGCACCGTGATTAAACCAAAGCTTGAACACTTTTTCACTTAGCGGTTCATCAGCAAACGAATTATTGATCCTGCTCCAATTGCCCGTTTGCGCAGCACTTGAAATACGCATGTCACCGCCCTGGGGAAAGTAATAGCCAATGCTATCGTGCCAAACCCAGGCAGCTTCTTTTGAAGAAATGATAACCGGCTCTTTCTTCAATGCTTTTTGTTTTTTATCACTTGTAAAAATATCTCCGCGAAGCCAGCACTGATTAACCGTTGTAGTAACCGGCTCATCAGCCTCGCTGCGAATACCTGCGCCCAGGCAAACAATTTCGCGATCAAAAAGAAACCATGATTTTTTTAATTGCACACTGTCGTACTGCTGCATATAAGCGGATGCTGTATACGCGCCATCACTTACACCTCCGGCAAATGCAGTGCTACCCTGCTCTCCCCACTGAACAATTGTTGGGCGGTCATTGACATAGTCTCTTGAAGTAACGCCGGGAATTTTGTCCCATTCCCAAACGGGCATGATGTTATAATATTCCAACCCGCTTCTTTGTATGTTGGTAGAGCCGTCTGACAAATATTTTCCCAATAAATTTTCGAGGTTACCTGTTTCACATCTTTTTGTTCTTGTGCTCACCATTCTTACATTGAAAGAATATTGAGGCCGCGAGTGAATGGTGTAGTCAGCTATCCAAAAGTATCTGTCGAATGCTTTTACATCGAACGATGCAGATTTAACTCCTGATGTTCTTTGTGCTGCCGCGTTCCAGTCTTCACTATGTAAAGGATCGATTTCGTTCATAAGCGCAAGACGCTTCTCTTCGCCATGCTTGTACAATGCATTTTTGCGACTGATTCCGCGGCCTTCGATATTAAAATCCGACCAGGCTCCGCGTATCGCTTTTAAATAAGTGTTACGATAATAACCAGACAACAACGCAAGCCTGCTTTCATCCAATGCATAGATGGTGCCATGCACATAATACGCCATGCCCACAATGCCCGTGAGAAATACATTGCCATAGCTTGATATTTGCAATTGCGGGCCATGTTGCAGGTACGAAAAATCATATTGCAAACCTTCTTTGTAATGCACGAGTGTCAGCGGTTCAAAAATCTGGCTCACGGCCAGTGAAAACAATGCAGTATCCGACGTTAGCAATGCACGATAGAAATAATGCAGGGCAACATCTGTTTTATTGGCGCCTGTTTGCTTGAAAACATCGCCACGTTTCATCCGCTGTATCAGTGAGTCTTCAAGGCTTTGCGGCAATTGTTGTTTTGCATAGCGCATGCCTATCAATAGTTCGCCGAGATTCTGCGGAGTGCCTATTTCATTGTGCCACCAGTTCGCGCTTTTGGGGTCTGCACTGTACCAATATTCAAACGCGTGCTGAATAGCATTGAAAAGACTGTCACCATACACTGCTCCTTCTGCGGTATATGCATTTACTAAAACACGGAGACGTTCGAGATGAGCGGCAGGTTTCCATTTTGCAATCGTGCGGTCGGTGTAGTCAACATCGTTCCATTTACCAGTTGGCTGAATACTTCTGATCAGCTTGTAAATAGTTGCTGATGAAGCAGCACCTGTTTTTGTCTGTTGCCACACTCTGTTCATAATCGTATCGAAAACCGGCAAACGTTCAGATGTTTTTTCAAAAATGCCACCATGCAGCGGCCCGCTATAGGCCGGCTGCAGGCAACATACCCAACAAATAAAAATGACCGTCTTTAATATTTTTATGTTTTGCAACATGGAAGAAGTAGTGAGTTTTGAGTGATGAGTTTCTAATTCAGTGATGCATCAGCGGTGTCAGGTTCCCACATTTTCAATTTTCAACTTTCAATTTTCAACTCAATAACCTTGTATTTTTTTCAGTAGCTCACCTAACGCTTTCACTGTCTCCGGTTGCTTTTCCGCGAGGTTATTTTTTTCCCCGATGTCATTACTCAGATCATACAATTGCGCTTTGGGATTGTTGCCAAGCTCAGTGTTTGTCAGCTTGTTCAGTGCGGCGCCATTGCTGGGAGCAATATATTTCCAGTTGCCTTCGATGATAGCGTAAGTATCACTGTCGAGCACGAGCCAGCTTCGCCCCTGTTTGGTTTTTCCTGTCAATGCATTAAGCATGTTTTGGCTATCTGTCGCTTCGGATGCTGCCAATGGTTGTTGCAACAATTTGGAAAACGAAGCAATAAAATCGATCTGGCAAACCAACGCATCAGAAACGGAAGGCTTAACGTTGCCAGGCCAGCTTACAAGCAAAGGTATGCGTGTGCCCGCTTCGAAAGCACTGTATTTACCGCCTCTCAAAGGCCCCCATGGTGTATGGCCATTCAGTTGCGTTACCGCGCCATCCACATAGCCGTCGTCCAGCACAGGCCCATTGTCACTGCTAAAGATGATGATGGTATTTTTTGCAATACCGGCAGCAGTCACTTGTTGCATGATTTCTCCTACAGCCCAATCCAGTTGCAGAATGGCATCGCCTCTAAAACCAAGGCCCGACTTACCTTTGAACATGGTGCTGGGCATACGCGGAACATGCGGTTCGGTTAAAGCATAGTATAAAAAGAATGGTTTGCTTTTATTGTTATCTATGAAGGATTTTGCTTTAGTCAAAAATGTAAGGGGCATCTCTTCGTCTGTCCAGCGAGCTGTGTGGCCGCCACTCATATAGCCAATGCGGCCAATGCCATTTACGATGGTGTTATCATGTCCCTGACCGGGCGATGATTTCATTTTCAGCAACTCAGGATGCTCTTTACCTGTAGGGTCGTTGCCTATAGGCTTTTTATAATCCACCGCAATTGGGTCAGCTTTGTCCAAAGCCACGACCTTGCCATTTTCTACAAACACCGATGGTACCCTGTCAGCCGTTGCAGGAAAAATAAATGAATAGTCAAATCCCACTTCATTCGGGCCCGGTTTTATTTCTTCGTTCCAATTTTTTGCCACCGCATCTCCCAGCCCTAAATGCCATTTGCCCACAATGCCTGTGGTATAACCTGCCTTTTGAAACAACTTTGGTAATGTGGTGGTATTTGTTGGAACGATCAACGCCGCATCGCCGGGTAATATGGCGGTGCCGGTTCTGCGCCAGGGATACTGCCCTGTCATTAATGCATAACGGGAAGGTGTACACGTAGCAGAAGTGGAGTGAGCGTTTGTAAACCGTACACTCTGCGCAGCCAGTCTGTCGAGGTTTGGCGTGTGTAATTTTGTAGCACCATAGCAACTCAGGTCGCCGTAGCCAAGATCATCTACATAAATAAAGATTACATTGGGTCGCTGTGCAAAGCCTGCGAGTGCCCATAAACTAAAGAAACAAACAATCAGATATTTGCGCATGTCGGTATGTATTGGGTGGTACTTTGCAAATCCACGTGAATTTATGAGCATTTTTTTTAAGCAAAAGATAAAAATGCGCCCTTTTAAGGACACAATGATGTTCTATTTTATCACAGTCAATTGCAACCAGTTCGATGCAGCTGCTTTGCCAGAGCAATTAAAATTCAACGCTGCCGAAATATTCCGGCAAATGAAAATTAGGCGCTGCCGATTCAATATTTGACCAAGCCACAAAATGCGGATCGCTTAACAGATCTCCGCATTTGTAAAAATTTGCCCTACAGCTGGTGCCTTGCAACGCGTTAATAGATGAATGAACAAAACTGCTAACCGGAATGGCTGCCGTCAGTTCCCACTGAATGTCATCATCTTCATGATGAATAATACTGGCGTGTGTAACGATGCTTTTCATCACCTCCTTTTCCAAAAATTGCCTTTCAGTTTTTGAGGGGCCAAAGGCAGCAAGAAAATTACCAAAACAGTTGAATTCAAAATTGTAATATCCTTTTTCACCGCTATCAAAGGATACAAAAAACTCAACACAGCTATCTTCCCAAACTGAGCCCTGCAGCTGATTTGCCTGGGCCCTTATCTCTTTTTCCTTCACGAAATATTTCAGGAAAATATAATCATTTGAATAACCAATGGAGAAAGAAACATGCGGCATGTAGGCATATTCTTTCCACGGTGCAAACTTCATTGTATGTCGACTTATTCCATTCATAATCTCCGCGACTTCTCTTATCCCTTCCCGTTTAAAATCAACAGAAAGAAAGCTTGCTTTTACTTTTTCTTTTACCGGAGTGACATTCATAATAGCATCATTTTTTGAGCGAAATGCAAATAAGCAACCGCTGATAAATTTGGTAATAGCTTAACTGGCAATGGGGCAGAAATGTATTTTTCAATAACTACCACTCCTGCCTCTCTATCAAACATACTCTTATCTTTTATTTAAAAATTGCGCAAACGGTTGATATGATTTGCTATCGTGCTTATGACTACTTTAGGTTGGAAAATAACGATGTATGCAAAATAAACAACCAGGCTCTGCTAATGTGATGGCAATTATGGGATTGCTGTTCTTTGTATTTGGATTTGTAACGTGGCTGAACGGGCCACTCATTACTTATGTAAAACTTGCCTTTGAATTAGACTCCGATTCAAAAGCATTCATGGTTACCACTGCTTTTTATATGGCCTATTTCTTCCTGGCCCTTCCTTCCTCATGGATATTGGAAAAAACAGGCATGAAGAAAGGCATGAGCCTCGGATTGCTTGTAATGGCAATAGGTACTTTTATTTTTGGCCAGTTTGCTACGCATCGCAATTATCCAATGTCGCTGACAGGACTATTCGTGATCGGCTCGGGACTTTCATTACTGCAAACCGCATCCAATCCATACCTCAGCATCATTGGCCCCATTGAAAGCGCCGCACGCCGAATCAGCATCGTAGGCATTTGTAATAAAGTGGCAGGCATCATCAGTCCAATGTTGATCAGTGGCCTTATTCTAAAAGGCGTAACAACACTTGAAGACAAAGTAAAAGCGACTACAGATGCAGCTCAACGCAGTATTATCCTGGATGACTTTTCTCAAAAAATATACACGCCCTATTTGTGCATGTCCGTATTGCTATTGATTCTCGCAATCTGGATATTATATTCATCTCTTCCTGAAGTAAAGTCTTCTGTACAAAACAAGCAAACTGTTGAAGCCGGTACTAAAGAAAAAAGCAGCCTTTTTGAATTTCCTCATTTGTGGTTGGGTGCCGTTTGCATATTTGTGTATGTAGGCGTAGAGGTAATGGCGGGTGACGCAATTGGCACTTATGGCAAAGGATTTCACATTTCAACAGAAGAAACAAAATATTTCACTTCTTATACATTGGCCGCGATGTTGTTGGGCTACCTCATCGGTTTGTTTACCATTCCAAAATATATTTCGCAACAAACGGCATTGAAATACTCAGCCATTTTGGGTATATGCTTTAGCGGTGCAGCATTTGTTACCAGCGGATACGTTTCCGTGTTCTTTGTTGCCCTGCTTGGCTTGGCAAATGCCACCATGTGGCCCGCCATTTTTCCACTTGCCATCAATGGCCTTGGAAAATTTACAGAGAAAGGATCGGCGATATTGATCATGGGAATTGCAGGCGGTGCCATCATTCCTAAAATATTCGCAAGCCTCAAAGAGGTGTATCATTTCCAGGCTGTCTTCTTTGTACTCATGGCCACATGCTATTTGTTCATTCTTTACTATGCTGTAAAGGGATATAAGACAGGTCAAAAACAACAACTTACACTAGAACCTCAATACACTTAACAAAGTAATGGAAACAACATTAGTAGTTCTTGCTGCGGGTATGGCATCAAGATATGGAAGTCTTAAACAGATTGACAAATTCGGCCCTGCCGGAGAAAGCATTATTGATTACTCAATTTATGATGCCATTGAAGCGGGCTTCACCAATGTGGTGTTTGTGATTCGCCAGGAATTTGAAGCAGATTTTAAAGAAATATTTGAACCACGTTTTGCAGATCGCATCACCATTCGTTATGCTTATCAAACGCTTGATTCATTTACCGGAAATCATAGCATTCCTGCAAGCCGCACAAAACCCTGGGGAACAGGCCATGCTGTGCTTTGCACCCGCGAACAGGTGAAGGGCCCATTTGCAGTAATTAATGCTGATGATTTTTATGGAAAAGATGCGTTTAAGAAAGCATATGCATTCTTAACAAAAGAATCATCAAACCATTTGTGGGCAAACATCTGCTACGAATTGCCCAACACACTTTCTGACCATGGGCCTGTAAGTCGCGGTATTTGCGAAATCAATGCTGATGGAAATATCACTTCGGTAACAGAGAGAACAAAAGTATTTCGCCAGGCAGATCAAATAGTATTTGAAGAAGCAGACGGATTGTTTCCGATCAGCGAAAAAGCCAAAGCGTCAATGAACTTCTGGTGCTTCGCTCCTAACGTTTTTGATTTCTTGTCATCGATGTTTGATACATTTCTTGGCCAACACATGAATGAAGCTAAATCGGAATTTTACATTCCTTCTGTTGCTGATGAATTCATTAAAACCGGACAAGGTAAGATCAAAGCCGTTACTACTTCAGAGAAATGGTTTGGCGTTACCTACAAAGAGGACAAACCGATTGTGCAGGAGTGCATCAACAGCTTGGTGGAAAGCCGTTGTTACCCTGCTGCGCTGTGGCCGGAAAAAACACTTGAGCAATAAACAATATTATTATAATAAATTAAAACTCCTTGCCCTTTCGGGGTTCTAGCCCCTCTCCTTTGGAGAGGGGTTGGGGTGAGGTCAAAGAAAGGATCATGTCACTCATAAAAAGTATTTCAGGCATCAGGGGAACGATCGGCGGAAAGCCGGGAGTAAACTTCACGCCTGTAGATATCGTAAAATTTACTGCAGCCTATGGATCATGGTTGCTGGAAAAAGGTAAAGGGAAAAAAGTTGTTGTTGGCCGCGATGGGCGCATGAGCGGATCAATGGTGAACCACCTTGTAGTGAATACATTGCTTGGACTTGGCATAGATGTGCTGGATGCAGGGCTTAGCACTACGCCAACCGTTGAAATGGCTGTAGTGTGGGAACAAGCGGATGGCGGCATCATCATTACAGCGAGCCATAATCCCATGCAATGGAACGCTTTAAAACTCCTCAATAATCACGGTGAATTTATTAGTGCCGAAGATGGTTTGAACATTCTTGAGAAAGCAGCAAATGAAAGATTTGAATTTGCCAACGTAAACACACTGGGCAAGTCGTTTCAAATAAATGGGCTGATTGACAAACACGTTGAGTCAATCCTTAAATTAAACTATGTCGACAAAGCTGCCATCGGGAAAAAGCAATTCAAAGTGGTGGTAGATGTTATCAATTCAACGGGAGCAATAGCTATTCCGCAACTATTGGAATCATTGGGAGTAGAAAATGCCATCATCATCAATAGTGAAATCACGGGCAATTTTGCACACAATCCTGAACCACTTCCGGAGCATTTAACGCAGCTGTATGAAGCAGTGAAATTGCATAATGCAGATTTTGGCATTTCTGTAGACCCTGATGTAGACAGGCTTTGCTTTGTTTGCGAAGACGGCACTTTCTTTGGAGAAGAATATACTTTGGTGGCTGTGGCAAACTATGTGCTTCAATTAAAAAAAGGTAGCACTGTAAGTAATTTAAGCAGTTCAAGAGCATTAAGGGATGTCACACGTGAACATGGTTGCAATTATTATGCTGCTGCTGTTGGCGAAGTAAATGTGGTAAAGAAAATGAAAGAGGTAAACGCCGTGATTGGTGGTGAAGGAAACGGCGGCATCATTCTGCCGGAGCTCCATTATGGTCGCGATGCGTTGGTGGGCGTAGCGCTGTTTCTTTCTGCGCTGGCAAAATTTGAAGGAACAATATCTGCGTTCCGCAAAACCTTCCCTGATTACCACATGGCAAAAAAGAAAGTGGACCTTGCAGCCGACGTTCAAATTACAGACATTCTTGCAAAAGTCCGCTCCGCTTATGCTGATGAAAAAATAAATACAGAAGACGGTTTGAAGATAGATTTAGAAGAAGGCTGGATCCATTTAAGAGCATCGAACACCGAGCCGATCATAAGGATCTATACAGAAGCCACAACGAAAGAAACCGCGGAGCAATTCGCGAACGATGTGATGAATATTTTCTAATACCAGCAAAGATGCTTGCGTCTCTAAGATTACCACTAAGTCACTAAGGACACTAAGCCGCACTAAGGACATCTCTTAGTGAAACTTAGTGCCCTTAGTGACTCAGTGGTAAAAAAACTCTTGCACTGCCAGCGTGCATCCCTGGGCGGGCCCGAGGGGTCTGGGTATCTCTCATATTTCTTGTTGTTGTTACATTACAACTCAGATCCCTCGCGCTTTACAATAACAATCTTCACTTCAATCAAATAATTTTAAACAACTTACTTATCTTAACAGCATCGAATTACCAAAACAGTTGTCGACCAACATGATAAAAAAAATCCTTGCATCCTTTGCGGTGGCAGTATCCACAACAAGTTTATTTGCGTTGCCTCCGGCCCTCCTTGTACTAAAAAACAAAAGCGCTCTGACGAGGGAAAATGAACTGATCGTAGTTACGAGAAGCACACTCGCATCAAAAGTGAAGAATCTTCAGCCGGGTGATTATTTGACTTTTTCAGCGAACGGCAAAACAATTCCGGCACAGTTTGATGATGTAGATGGCGACGGCAAATGGGATGAGGCAGTATTGATTGTTTCTTTCGCAGCTAAAGAGAGCATTAAGCTCCAACTGCAGGCTTCCAAAAATCTACCGGACTACCAACAACCCGTTTTTGCTCATGTAAGACAAAAACATAAAAACGCTGATCAGCGTTTCGGTCCGCTGGTGTTAAAGGATACGATGCCTTTCAACAATCCTCCGACAGATTTTTCAAAAGTTGCGTTGCCGCCATATCTCACAGAAGGACCGGCATGGGAGAATGATAAAGTTGCGTTCAGGTTATATTTCGATGCAAGAAATTGCAAAGACATTTATGGCAAACGAATTGGCGGTATGGTAATGGACACGGTGGGCGCCAATCCCAAAAACAGCTACCATAATTTTTCAAATTGGGGAATGGATATTCTACGCGTTGGAAAGTCGCTGGGCGCAGGCGCTTTGGCTATTCGCACCAAAACATCATCCAATGCCGACACACTTATCAGGGTTGGTGGTAGCATGGTAAAATCGGAAACATTCCATGTGGTAAGTGATGGTCCTTTACGTGCTATGTTTGACATGACATACTCTTGCGTCATCAACAACAAACCTTTCACGATCACTGAACGCACCAGCATTTGGAAGGGCCAATATTTTTATCAGTCGGATGTTACCATTTCGGGACTTAGCGCCACAGATGAACTGGTAACAGGCATGGCTGACTTTTACGAGAACAATGCGGAAAGTATTAGAATCAACAGTCAAAACATTTATTATTCCTACGGTGCACAAAGCGAGAATAAAGACAAACTAGCGCTTGCAGTAAGCGTGGCAAATAGCAGCCACACCTCTATGACTAATGCCAACTCGCTGCAAAGTGAAATAAAGGATACATGGCTCGTTAGCCAACCGGTTAATAACGGCAAGCTCTCATTCCGGTTTTATGCTCTATGGGAAAAAACGAACACTGCATTTTCTTCGAAGGAAGGCGTAAGGGATTTTTTCAACAAAGAGGTGGAGATGATGGGAAGCCCAATTGAAATTAGATAATTTGAAGATCTGAAGATTTGAAAATGGAGGGGCTAGGGCTTATTTAACCGCAAAGGGCGCAAAGATTGCGCAAAGAAAAGAAGGGTGTTTTTTGTGCATTCTTCGATTCCTTTGCGCAACCTTTGCGCCCTTTGCGGGTTAACCCGGTCAGGCTGCCAGCTTGGGGTTATTGCGTATATTTGATAGTAGACGACGTTTTCGAGGCGTCTGGACAAGTAAATCAAAACAGAAGAAACCATGTCAATAACCAAGGAAGAAGAACTCACCGGAATGCAAAAAGTTAGCGAGGCGGTTGCGCACACCTTGAAGGCAATGAGCAGCTATGCGCAGCCCGGCATGACAACGAAACAACTGGACGAGTATGGAGCAAAAATCCTTTCGGAATTCGGTGCAAAGTCCGCGCCTTACGAAACCTATGGTTTTCCGGGTTGGACCTGCATAAGTGTGAACAATGAGTTTTGTCACGGCATTCCATCCAGCAGAATACTGAAAGAAGGCGATTTGATCAACATAGACGTTTCAGCAGAACTCAACGGCTTTTGGTCAGACAATGGTAATTCGTTTGTGGTTGGAAAAGACATTCATCAACATCAAAAATTGGTGGACGCTTCAAAAGAGATTTTACATAAAGCGATTTACAATATCAAGGGCGGTGTTCGCATTTCTGAGGTGGGACACCTAATAGAAACGGAAGCGAAAAAACGTGGCTTCAAGGTGATCAAAAACCTGACCGGTCATGGCATCGGCAGAAGCCTTCATGAAGCACCAAGTGAAATAGCCAATTACAAAGACAAGTACAATCAAACAAGATTCAGAAAAAACTCCGTTGTTGCAATTGAAACATTTATTTCAACTACCTCCTCTTATGCGGACACACTAAGCGACGGCTGGACAATGGTTGGAAACAACGGCGGCTTTATGGCGCAACACGAGCACACAATTGTGGTGACTGATGGCAAGCCGATTATTTTGACGGAAGGGAATGGTGTTTGGAATTGATGTTATACGCCAACAACCTAAACCCACATTTATGATATTTAACTTCATAATCCCAATCCCTTAAACATGATTTATACTAACGACGAAACAGACAAATCGTTAAGACAGAAAAACTTCTTGCTATCCGTTTATGCGTTGCCCATTGCTGTGTCAGCTTCCCTTTGCAGTCTAACCTATCTGGCAACTTCTGCAAATTATCTTCCAAAGGGAGATGGGTTCTTTGGCTACATGGCTTCACTATTTCCCGGCATCTTGCTGTTTGCCCGTAACAGTAGAAACTGGTTAAAAATGCCCGATGGAACTTTTCATAACATCAAAGACATTGTACCAACTACCAAGATAAATATGACCGAACCGAGCCAGTATGAAGAAGAATATTTCTTTTCAACAAAAGAAAAAATAACTTCAACACTTATGGGAGTCGGCCTTACTGTTGCCTCCGTGTGGTTAGCAACTAAGGGATCAAAGAGTGTGTTGATCCCAGTTAGTATGGCTGCGGGAGGTATATTTATAGGCTATACAGGAATAAAAGGGCTGCTCGATAAATCAGCAACGCTAAAGCTTGCAACAACTGGGTTATGGACAAAAAAATTAGGATTTGTTGACTACAACGATCTTGTAAAAGCGCAGGTTGTTCAAGACACAAGCGGAAAAACGCCGCAAACCATTTTAGAAATTTATTTGAAAGGAACAGTATTTGCCGAAGCGAACCAGCCAGATGAACGACTTAATTTAACTAATGTAGACGGCAAAGAGTACGTTGAAATGGTCTTGGTAAATTTAATGAATAAAAGACATGAAGTCCCCGCATAATGAAGCCGGCAGTCTATTTGCCGGCTTTTGTTTTATTTGAAAGTTTGCTTACAGTTTAAAAATCAAACTCGCTACAAACTCGATGACGACTGTATTTGCACATCGGCATACTTCCACGCTTTATCAAACCTCGCTTTTACAAGTTGTGCCTCTGCAGTTTTTCCCTGCTTTTGAAGTGCCTGGTAGAGACCGATAAGGGCCCAGCCATTTTCCTTGTAACCATTCAAATCTTCGAGGTACATTTTTTCTGCTTCGCTATATTTTCCCGCTTCCAGTAATGCTGCGCCGACGTGATGGCGGATGGAGAAAAACCAATCAGGAGGTTCGTTATAATTCAAGTTGTCTTCAAATACAATAGCTTTTTTAAATGCAACAATCGATTGATCGTATTCTTTTTTGCTTCGATACACTTCTGCCGTAAGAGTGTTGAGCGCTATTTGCACAATGTCTTCTGCGCTGTTAATGTTCCAGATTGAAATTTGCTTTAGCACAGAATCCTTTGCCAATTCCTTTAATTGCGAAAGCTCGTTTTCTGCTTTTGCAATGTCGCGTTTTCCAAGATATGCCATGCCTCTTGCATATTGTAAAATAGCACGTGGATAAACAAGATCTTTATCCAATGGTTTTATGTTGAGAATAGTATCCCACATGCCAAACTTGACCGCAATAAAATAGGGAATGCTATAGTAATGTTGCAACGTTCCCCACCCCGGTTGTTTCATAATGCTGGTGGCAGTATTTTCCTGCAGCTTTTGCGCAGCGTTCCAGGCCAACTTTGAGTTTCCTTCGTACGTTGCAGTGGCTGCCAGGTAATGCCAGTTGTGCGGATAATAGCCCAGCGGATAAGCCCCTTGGGCATGACAGGCTGTTACATAATTGCTATCTACTTTTACGGCCTCAATATTCGAAAGAGAACCAAGATGATAATCACCGGTCCAAATGTAAATGTGAGATGGCATATGCACTAAGTGTCCCGAACCTGGTACCAATGTCATTAACAGGTTTGCACTTGCAAGCCCTCTCTCCGGATGTTTCGACGCTTCGACAGCATGTATATAAAAATGCGGGGCGCCGGGATGTTTAGGATATAATTTGATTAGCTTCTCAAGTACAGCAACAATTTCCGGTGTCCATGGTTTCGGCTCTCTTGTTTTCTTATCATACAGATCCCATGGATGCATGTCCATTACAGATTCTGCATACAATGCGCTGATATCGGGATCGGTGGAATATTTATCATACACTTTTTTCATAGCGGCCGAATAAGCACTATCAAGGTGTCTCCGATCTTTAGGCGGCTCAACCGCATAACGATAGGTCAATGCTTGAATAAGTGCTTTCTCTTTTTCTGTACTATTGTTGGAGAGTGAAACAGCCTTCTGGCAAGCTTTGTAAGCCCGTTGGTAGTTATCATCCTCCATGCCCGCATTATAGTTTGGACCAAGCACCAACGCAAAGCCCCAATAAGCCATGGCGCAAGTGGAGTCGAGACGCGATGCCTCAAAAAATGACCTTGCAGCTTCCGCATGGTTGAAGCCGTAAGACAACATCATGCCCTGGTTGAAGTATTCCTGCGCTTCTTTATTGTTCGTGGAAATTTTAAAATCAATTCCTTCAAGGCCTTTTAGTTTGGGAGCTTTCGTGCCCGAAGTGTACCAGGCTTTGTCGGTGGTTTGCGGGACGGCACAACCAACGGGGTTTTGTTTTGCAGACGCAACTTTGTCGTCAACTTTTTTGGGTGCTTCATTACAACTTGCGGCAAGCAAGACCACTACGGTGCAGTAATAGAGTTTTCTCATGCTGGTAGTTTTAGCATTTCATCTAATGTACAAAAGCTAATTTATAAAACGAAACGGGGGAAGGGAGCACACCCGCCTGAATGAAATTCTTTCGGGCAGGCAGATGACGCTGATTTGAGTGATTTGCGCTGATTTTTTTTCTCGCAGCTGCATAGAAAGCTTTTGCCTCATTTTCAACTTTCAATTTTCAACTTTCAATTTTCCCTTTGTAACCCTACTGTCATTTCTAAACGTTTTCTTATTTTTTTAACAACATAAGTTGGTCTGTTTCCCTGTTTGATTATATTTTTCGAAGTTATACGTATGAATATATTATTAGTAGAAGACGAGTCGGCAGTTATATCGGTGATTCAAAGAGGACTTACAGAACACAACCTTTCTGTAAGTGTGGCGCTGGATGGAGCAACTGGTTTGCAAATGGCGAGGGAACATGAGTTTGATGTTATCCTGCTGGATATTATGCTGCCCGCAATGAATGGCATTGAAGTTTGTAAGACCTTGCGAAGAGAAAATATCAATACTCCCGTGCTGATGTTAACGGCGCTGGGCAGCACCGAGAACGTGATTACCGGCCTTGATAGTGGTGCCGACGACTATATGTCGAAACCATTCAAGCTATCGGAATTGTACGCACGTATTCGCGCCCTTGCGCGCAGACGGTTCACTCCATTAAAAGATGACAGCATTATTTCAATTGGAAGTTTGGCGTTAAACACCGTTTCTAAAATTATCACCAGGAACAATACTCCCATCTCATTAACTGCAACAGAATACAAGCTCCTTGAGTATTTAATGAAAAACGCTAACCGTGTGCTTTCCCGAATGGAAATACTCGAGCATGTTTGGGGCATCAATTTCAATATGGGCACCAATGTGGTGGATGTGTATGTAAATTATCTGCGCAAAAAAATTGATAAAGATTTCGAAAACAAAATGATACATACTTTGGTAGGCATGGGTTATGTATTGAAATCTGATTAGCAATATGAGCATACGCAGAAAGATCACCTCCATGTTTACCTCACTCACAGCGGCTATCACTATACTGCTGAGTGTGCTCGTGTATTTTTTCACGAAGCAGTATGTGGAAAGCAATTTTTTTCATCGCATGGAAGTAAGGGCTGGCGTGGCGGGCAGGGCAAAGTTCGAAGCAAACGATAGCAGCCTGCTATTCTACAATGAAATGCGTGAAAAACATTTACAGCGATTACCTGATGAAAAAGAATTTGTTTTCAACGCATTGCCTTCTTTGGGATCGCTTGATTCTATCGGTGTTCCTTCCGGCGCGGCATTCAGATCTAAGCTCTCGCAAAATAAAAAGGTGCAGTTTCGAAAAGGAGATGTTTACTACTACGCCATTTTGTACGAACACCAGAACAAACCATATAGCATTGTTCTTTCTGCGAGCGATGAGGAAGGAGCTGCCATATTATTTGAATTAAAACGAAACCTGATCGTAGGCGTATTGGTGGCCATAGCCGTTGTGTACATCATGAGCTTAATGATTTCGAAAGAAGTGGCAGATCCAATTCGCCACATCATTCAAAATGTACGAAAGATAACTGCATCTAATTTGCACCTTCGATTAATATCAAAAAATAGCAGAGGTGAAACGGCAGCACTTACGCAGACATTTAATGATATGCTCGACCGGCTGGAGACCTCATTTGAAACACAAAATAATTTCCTGAACAAAGCAGCGCACGAACTGCGTACACCGCTTACAGCTATCATTGGCGAGGCAGAACTTGCTCTTGAAAAACCGCGTGGCAGCGAAGACTACACAAGGGCTTTAAAAATTATTGCCAGGGAGGCGGAACAACTCGAACACCTCACCAGCAGCCTGCTCGAGCTGGCACAGGCAGGATACAGCAGCAAGGAGGCTTTCATGACCGATCTGAGAATCGATGAACTGCTCTTTTCTGTTAAGCGATTGATAGATTTTACAGAACCTGGCAATCATGTGCAAATGAATATGGAAGGCTTGCCGGAAGCGGAGTACAAACTTGTTGTATCTGGCAACACAAATCTGCTGAAACTTGCCTTTGCCAACATCATCCAAAACGCCTGCAAATACTCGGAAATGCGCCAGGTTGATGTGTCCATTCACACCGACGATACACACTGCATTATCACTGTGAATGATCATGGCATCGGTATTCCGGAAAATGAATTGAAATATATCTTCGATCCATTCTTTCGCGCCTCCAACACTTCTTCATACAAGGGCTACGGCGTTGGGCTTCCGCTTGCACAAAAAATTATAAGGCTCCACAGAGGCATTCTTGAATTTTCATCGAAAGTAAATGAAGGAACTGAGGTAAGGGTTAGTTTGCCGTTTGTGGAGATCAGCAATTAATAATTAATAATTAAGAATTAATAGGTGCTACAGAATGTCTAAGCGTGGCACTTGTTAATTTCAAGTAAGCATAGAGCAATATTCTATACCGAATGCTGCCCTATTAATTATTAATTATTAATTATTAATTCCCCAACATTAACTGCAAATTAGAAACCCTATAACAACATTCTAATCTCATTCTAATCTCTCTATTATACCCTGCTAATAGCTGACAAATAGTTTTGTCATCGTAATTGTTTTATCACTTAAAAAAACATCACGATGAAAACTATAATAATACCTTTTAGCGAAAGCACAAATTTGTACGGTCTTACTGAAGCTGTTGTTTCTGTTGTTGGCAATGGCAATATCCATTGCATTTTCCTGGCGATCAAAGCATTGCCCGACAACTACAATGATCTTTTCTTCCTGAGCAAATCGCCCTTTGAAACAGAGAAAGCAAGCAATACGTTTTATCATTTTGCCGCTGCCTCTAAAAAGCTCTACGGCGAACGTGTTACGGTTACGGCAGACTACATTTATGGAGATTCTGATCCCGCCTTCCGTCATTATGCACAACACAAAAATGTTGACATGGTGGTGTTTGACACTGCTCAATGGGATCTAACTAACAAAAGAAAACGCACTGGAATTTTCAAGATGCTTTGCAGATCAGGTTGCGAATTACTTTATGTTTTTCCGACAAATACTTTTGTCAAATCATTACCACAACTGGACACAAAAGAAAATTTCTGGAAGAACGAGCCTGAGCTGGCAACAGCGCCGGTACTACAAACAGCTGGTGATAAAAGAACGGCAAAGCTTCCCAAAACCGTTATTTACCAATATTCCGCAGTAAATGACATGCTCAACGAATGGGAAAATCAGGTCACAGGCAAACATGTTTTTTCTACAACCATGAGCACGATGTCGCGCTACTTTTTAAAAGAACAAGCGGTGCAGAAGATGCTTGAGCGATCAGGATGTGTGTATATGGTTTTGAAATAGGAGATTCACTTTTGTCGAATTAATAATTAATAATTAATAATTAATGTCGTGTTGCAGTGAAATCGAAATATGGATTGCCCTCTGCTCAACCATACAGCGAGTCTACACTCACTCTCAGTGCTGCACCTATTAATTCTTAATTATTAATTATTAATTCCTAATAGCTGCTGTCAATTTATACATACTAAAGCTCCAAACATGCTACTAAAAGGAAAGATTCCCGTAAAATATATACTGAATAAGATCAAGTTTGAAATACTGTTTATCAGCCTGTATACAACAGCCATATGGTTTGCTGTGAAAGAATTTAATCTGCATCACACTTCCATTCCATTGGGAGTGCCGGCTATACTTGGAACTGTCATTTCATTGTTGCTGGCGTTTCGTTCCAACCAGGCTTATGACAGATGGTGGGAAGCAAGGATCATTTGGGGAGCGATTGTAAATGATTCACGAACATTTACGCGACAGATACAATGTTTTGTGGAACCGGATTATGCGAATGATGTAAAGAAAGCCTTTCAGCAAAGAATGGTGAACCGGCAAATTGCATGGACCTATAGTCTGGGGCAATCACTACGTGGATTGAATGCCACTGATGGATTGGAAAGATTGATCTCCAGGAAAGAACTGCATTATGTTTCGTCGCACGATAATGTTCCAAACGCACTTATTAACCTGCATGGCAAAGACATTAAGAATATGCTGGAAGAAGGCTGGATCAACGAATTTCAGCAAGTGGAACTTGATCACACGCTGACAAGATTCTGTGATTCCATGGGAAAATGTGAGCGTATTAAAAACACTGTCTTCCCGGTGACGTATAGCTTTTATCTCCACATTGCTTTGTATTTCTTTCTGCTATTGCTGCCTTTTGGCGTCATTGAATACATCGGCATTATAGAGATTCCGCTGGTTACTATTCTTGCTACTTTTTTCTTATTGATTGAAAAAATGGCGGTGCATTTGCAGGATCCGTTTGAGAACAAACCGACCGATACGCCAATGTCATCCATCGCGAGAACAATCGAACGTAACCTTAAACAAATGATGCAAACAGAACAGGATATGCCGGCGCAGGTGAAGGCGAAGGGATACTATGTCCTGTAGGACAATTAAGAATTAGGAATTAAGAATTAAGAATTGTTCAGGTCGGTCATTCAATTCAATAGATTAGGTTGTTTTACGCTCAACACTTTAAGGTTCAATAGACAATAACGCACAGAATGAATTCTTAATTCTTAATTCTTAATTCTTAATTCCTAATTCTTAATTCTTAATTTTTTGTTAGAGTCCTCTAACTACTATGAATATCCCAAAATCAGAATTATTTTTCGGCGCACTTAACCCTTCGTCTCGATGAACCTATTAAGAAACCTTTGTCCTAAGCAAACCATTAGAACCTTATCCTTTGTTTTTTTCGCTTCTCATTTCCTGAATGTTTTTGCACATGCACAAGGAGTAACTCCTCCTCAAGATTATTTTAGAAATATTGAAATTGCAGATTCGCTATCTAATCAAAAAAATTATAAGGCCGCTACGGAGTACTATACAAAAGCGATCAAAGCGTTTGGAGGACGGGCTCTGCCAGATGACCGCTACAACGCGGCGCGTGCATGGGGTTACGCTGGAAGCAAAGATTCCGCATTCGCTTTGCTTGAACATTTGGCGACCAAGTCCAGGTACTGGAACTATCAACGTTTTGCTGACGATCCTGCTTTTAAAAGTTTCACCCGCTTATATAGATTTAGCGAAATCGCATCGTCGTTTCAAGCAAACAAAGAAAAATACTACCCTGAAATAAACGTGGAATTTTACAATGCCTTAGATAGCATTCATACAGAAGCTGAGCAAAACCGAAAAATGCTTGCACTGGCCAAAGCGAGGAATGAAAATGTTTTGCTCCTAAACAAACAGATACACAACAAAGATTCAGCAGATCTTCAAAGAGTTATCCAACTTCTGGACAAGCATGGATGGCCCGATTCTGTGTCCATTGGATTTTATGGTAATTACACTTTGAATTCATTGATCAGGCAATCACATCGCCCGGAGCATGCAAAATATCGCGGCATGATGGCACAGGCGATCGCCAAAAATAATCCCGCGTTTAATTTGTCTTTAGCGATCACGCTCGACAGCATTCTCACGGATGACCAACACGACAGAATGAATGTGCAAACCATTATGGATTTGTATGGACCACAATCAAAACAACTGGACTCACTGAACAAAAGAATAACTTACTATGATTCCATAAATTTGATCAAAGTAAAACAGATCATTGATACATACGGCTGGCCCGGTTCTGATGTAGTGGGCTTTGAAGGAAATCTTGCAATATTCCTGGTAATTCAACACGCCGACCTGGCCACACAAGAAAAGTATTTACCGATGGTGCGTGACGCCGTAAAAACCGGGAAAGCCAGAGCCGGAGACCTGGCTCTTTTGGAAGACAGGGTACTAACGAGAAACGGCAAAGCGCAGATTTATGGAAGCCAGTTGCGGCAGATTCCCAATACAAACAAATATGAATTCTATCCCATCGAAGATGAAGCAAATGTGAACAAAAGAAGGGCGGCTATTGGGCTGCAGCCTTTGGAAGATTATGCAAAAGGCTTTGGGATTAGTTACACGCCGATTAAATAGCTATTGTTATCAACTTAATGAATAGAACCAAATATCTCCGGTCAAAACAATATAACTGGCAGAGTTACATTGCAATAGACCTTATAACCGTTTTGGATGCCCGGAGTCCAGCATGGCATCTTGCTAATCATATCTAACACGGCCTTATTGCATTCATCGTTAACCCCTTTTTCTATCTTTGCATAAGAGACTTCTCCCGTAGGGCTCACTATAAGTTTCACGACAACAATATTGTGCATTAGCGAAAAAGTTTGATTTGCAGGAACATGAAGAGTTTCTGCCATGAATTTAAAAAGATCATTTGATCCAGAAGAGAATTTTGGAGACACTTCCACTGCGTAAAAGATATCATGTTTCAACACAGTACTATCCCCCCAGCTTTGACTATGCGCTTTGCTCAACAGAAAAAAACAAACAAATATTGACAATACAATTTTGCTCATAAAGATTGATTTAGGGCATTCAGAACTTCTCCTCAAAAAAAGGAACGGCACACAAAATAACAAATTTATGGTTTGGTTAAGATGCACTTTTGTTGGAGACTATCTTTTTCCGGTTGCCTGGGCCACCTGCAAGTTTAACAGGGTAAATTTATTTTTATCATTCCTGAAATTCGTTCTCAATAACACTTGATGCGCCTAAACTTCTAATTCCTGATTCCTAATTTCTAATTCCTCGGATTTGTACCAATTAAACCTTGTGCAGTACAAATTTTAGAACAATGACTTCGTGAATTTTGTATTCTCAGAATGGATTTTGAAAAATCATAAAAAATATAAAAAATGGATTTACAACTGACAAATAAAAAAGCACTGATAACAGGCTCTACTGCAGGCATTGGTTTCGCTATTGCAAAACATCTTGCAGCAGAAGGAGCGATTGTTACGATCAACGGGCGCACGCAAAAAAGAATTGATGAAGCGATCGCAAATATTAAAAAAGAAATTCCGGCTGCGAATGTGTCGGGCATTGTTGTAGATTTTCAAAAGGTAGAAGACATCACTAATCTTACAAAACAATTGCCTGAAGTTGATATACTGATCAACAACGTTGGGGTTTTCAATCCACAGGATTTTGTTGATATTCCTGATGAAGAATGGCAACGCTTTTTTGACATCAACATCATGAGTGGTGTTCGTTTGTCTCGTTTTTATTTACCTAAAATGTTGTCAAAAAACTGGGGCAGGATCATTTTCATTTCGAGCGAATCAGCATTAAACATTCCGGAAGAAATGGTTCACTATGGCATGACAAAAACGGCGCAACTGGCCATCAGCCGCGGCATTGCTGAAGCCACAAGAGGCACAAATGTTACGGTCAACTCCATATTGCCCGGACCAACAAGTTCCGAAGGTGTAAGTGATTTTGTTGATCAGCTTGCGCAATCAAAAAATATGACAAAGGCTGATATGGAAAAAGAATTCTTCAAGTCCGCAAGACCAAGTTCTATTTTGCAGCGCTTTACTACACCTGATGAAATAGCGAATCTTGTCGTGTATGTTGCGAGCCCTCTTTCAAGTGCAACGAATGGCGCAGCGTTGCGGGCAGATGGCGGAGTGTATAAGAGCATTTGAGCAGACAATTTGAAAATTTGAAGATTTGAAAATGATCCGGTGCTAATCCCAAATTAGAGTTCATCTATTCTTGGAACTCCTGCTGTTTAGGTTGAGTAAAGAATATTACGTCCAAAGCATTTTCAAATTTTCAAATCTTCAAATTTTCAAATTAGCTATTTTTGACACCAAACAAAAACCATTTAAACATGAAAGCATTTGATCCATATTTAGCATTCAACGGCAATTGCCGTGAGGCTATGGAGTTTTACCAAAAAGCATTTGGTGGCGAATTGAAAATCATGACTTATGGAGAAGCTCCCGGTGGCAATTCATCTGGAGATGACAAGGACCTTGTAATGCACAGTCAGTTAGTGAAAGATGGTGTTACCTTGATGGCTTCTGACGGCATGGGAGATAACAAAGTAACATTCGGTTCATCTGTTTCTGTTTCACTTCAATGCAGCAGCAAAGAAGAAACAGACGCTTTCTTTAAAGGCCTTACTGACGGCGCAAAAATAACAATGCCTTTACAGGACACTTTCTGGGGTGCATACTTTGGTATGCTGACGGATAAGTTTGGAATACATTGGTTGTTGAATTATGATAAACCAGCGCAATAGCGAATTAATAATTAATAATTAATTATTAGTACGGCAGCATTCATGACTGAATGCTGCCGTATGTTTTTAAAACTTATCGAATGCTGGCTTTCATTTAGAGTGCAACACCTATTAATTCTTAATTATTAATTATTAATTCGTCTAATGGTTCACCAGCTTCATGCTTGCATCACTATACCTCTGCCCCACATCCGGATATTTGTTTAGCAATGCCTCAATTGCCTGCAGATCTTCGGCTGACAATTGAATATCCACAGCGCCGGCATTTTCCTGCAAATACTTTCTCTTCTTTGTTCCCGGAATGGGTATGATATCATCGCCTTGTGCAAGTACCCATGCAAGCGCCAGTTGTGCAGGCGTGCAGTTTTTATTTTTTGCAAAGTCTGCAAACTCATTTACCAACTGCACATTGTTGTCCGCATGTTCATCACTAAAGCGTGGAAGCGTTCTGCGAAAATCTGTTGCATCCAGTTTGGAGAAATCATTGACTGTTGCAGTCACCAGACCTCTTGCCAGCGGACTGTAAGGAATAAACGAAATGCCCAGTTCGCGGCAGGTTGGCAATATTTCATTTTCTACATCTCGGGTGAGCAAAGAGTATTCGCTCTGCAATGCTGCGATGGGATGCACGGCATGTGCCTTGCGCAGTGAAGCCGCAGAGGCTTCGGAAAGTCCGAGGTATTTTACTTTGCCTTCTTTTACGAGATCTGCCATTGCTCCCACCATGTCTTCTACCGGCACATTAGGATCGATGCGGTGCGCATAGTACAAATCAATGGTGTCGATTTTTAAACGTTTCAAGCTGGCCTCTACCGTTGTTTTGAGGTAAGCAGGTGATCCGTCGAAATAGGTGCCTTTTCCATCATCTTTCAAGCGGAAACCGAATTTTGTGGCAATGAAAACTTTATCACGATTTGGCACCAATACTTTTGATATAAGTTCTTCATTTTTTCCAAAGGCATACATGTCTGCCGTATCCCAAAAATTAATGCCCAGCTCAAGTGCTTTGTGTAATGTAGCAATTGACTCTTCGTCGTCTACGGGACCATAGGCAAAGCTCATTCCCATGCAACCCAAGCCTATCGCCGATAATTTTTCTGATGTTTTTCCAAGATTCCTGTATTGCATAAATATAAATTTTACGAGTACAAATGTATTCTACAGGAAGGGGTGGGTGTTAATAGATTTCAAACAGAAAATTGCAATTTTCAAACATTTTCAACAGAGCCATGTAATTTGAAAATTTGATGATTTGAAAATTTGAAAATGCATCAGGTTTATCAACCAGTGAAAGGAGAAACACGCTGGTTGGCAAAAAGTTTTTAATTCATTAATTATTAATAAAAGTTTCACACCAAAAGAATGCCACAAAAAAAATCAACCCGGCGCACAGAGTGCATTTTCAAATTCTCATATTTTCAAATTTTCAAATTACCGAAAAGCCCTCGGTTTTTCGGCAGTCCGTTTTTTGAAGAAGTTATTAAAATAGGCTGGGTATTCGAAACCGAGGGAGTAGGCTATTTCGGAAATGTTCCAGTCGGTATGTTTAAGCAGGGCTTTTGCTTCGCGGACGATACGGTCGGCAATGTGTTCGGTGGTGGTTTTGCCGGTTATTTTTTTTACAGTGCGGTTCAGGTGATTAACATGCACAGACAACCTGGTTGCGTAATCAGCAGCCGTTTTGAGCTGCAAGATATGTTCTGGGGAATCGATGGGAAATTGTCGCTCGAGCAATTCCATGAATAGCGACACAATGCGCTCAGAAGCGTTGCTGTGCCTGAAATATGAATCTGCCGGCTGCAGTTTCAGCGCTTCATGAATAAGCAGGTTGATGTAATTGCGCAGCAGATCGTATTTATAAATGTATTCGGATTCTATTTCGCAAAGCATTTTCTCAAATATGGCACTTACTTCTTCAACTTGCTTGCTGCTTAAAAAATACACAGGATCACCTCCTATTCTAAAAAATGGCGAATCGTGTATGCGTTGTGGCGTATCAATAAAACTATCTGTAAAAAGACAAAAGTATCCAAACTGATCTGGCGATAAAGCTTCCCATGCATAGGGTACATTCGGGTTTGAAAACACCAATGCGTCGCTGTTTATTTCAATTCCTTTGTTAGCATAATACAATGTGCCTTTACCAATGATAAGTGAAATTTTATAAAAATCCCTCCTGTTGTATGGTGTGTATGATTTGCACAAATAATCATTTCGGCGGTAAACATTGAAGCGTCCTGCATCTTTGTTTATAATCGACCGTTCAGTGGCTTTCTCATCTCCTATTCTTTTATAAAACTCCTGAACTGTTTCTGATTTGCTCATAATGTAAATTTATAAAAATCAAACCAAGATTTGGATTTGTTTGATTAAGAGATTATTGGATTATTTGTAGATGATGTTGAAAGCGATTCCTTTAAACAGAAGGTGAGTATTGAAATAATCACGGATGTCAAAGCACAAGAATAAAATCCAATAATCTCTTAATCAAACAAATCCAAATCTGAATTGAAAAAGGCCTGCATTGCTGCAAGCCCTTCCTTTTTTATCCTGTTTGTTATGAGTAATGTTATAAAACTTAGTAATTAGGATTTTGACCAAGTTTTGCTGTCTTTACGTCAGCGTCAGGAATTGGCATTAACTCATGCTTTCCCTTTACGAAACCTAAAGGTCCAAGAACTTTATCCGCCATACCCCATCTCACCAGGTCTATAAATCTAAAGCCTTCAAATGCGAGTTCCAATTGCCTTTCTTTTACAATGTCCTGAAACAATGCATCCCCCGAAGTTGCGACAGCAGGCAAACCTCTTTTTACGCGAAGTCTGTTCAATGCAGTTTTTGCTGCACCGTCGTTACCTGCTTTGTTGTATGCTTCTGCGTCCATTAACAGAACGTCGGCAAAACGGATATAGCGCCAGTTTGTACCGTAGTTAAGTTCAGCTATGCCAGATGAAACGGTCTGCGCACTGTAGGTTCCGTATTTTCTTTGAAAGAAGCCTTCGTATTCATAAGCAGTTGGGGCTGTCCATTTGCCACCGGCAGTGGTCAATTCAGCTTCGCTCATCAGCGTTGCTTTTCTTCTTTGCACGTCACCAGCCGCAACAAACGCATCGTTCATTCCTTTTTTAGGAGAGTTGAACCCCCAACCACCCAACAAGGAGTCAGTTGGTGCTTTCGTATAGTAATCACTACGAGGTCCCATTAGCTGAACATGGATATTGGCTTGTGGTATGTTGCCCCAGGGGAAATTACCCCAGTCGTAGTTTTTACCAGAGCTGAATGATACTTCAAAAATTGATTCAGTACCAAATTCGCCTTGTTTGGAAAAAACTTCTTGTAGGGAGTTACCCAAATCATATTCACCTGAATTGATAACGTTGTCGAACTGAGTTGCAGCGTCTGCCCATTTTTGTTGGTATAACAAAGCTTTACCCAATATTGCCTGCGCTGTTCCTTTCGACACCCTGAATTTGTCCGAAGCCGGATAAGCACTCTTTGCTTTGATATCAGGAATTGCTTCATTCAAATCCTTTTGTATTAACGCATATATATCAGCTTTAGGCGCTCTTTTAAGATTAGGAATATCAGACACACTAACGTCTGCTGTAATCAAAGGCACATCACCCCACAATGTCACGAGGTCAAGATAGCAGTAGGCTCTTATGGTTTTAGCTTCTGCAACCAATTGCTTAAGATTAGCGCTGGTGGGTTTTGTTTTATTGATCACCTTATTGGCCCTGAAGATGGTATAATAGCAGGTTCTCCAGCCGGCAAGCACACCAGAGTTTTGGGCATCCAGCGTAAACTGGTCAATTTGCTGATATTGTGCCTGGTCGCCGGATCCGCTACCTGCCGCATTGCTTTCGTCCGAAGGTAAAGTCTTGAGCATGTACATACTTGTCCATGCAGTATAATACTCATATTGCATCGCATTATACACGCCGGTTACAGCCATGGTCGCATCCTTTTCTGTAGTATAAAACTGGTCCTCAGAAAGTTTTCCATTTATTGGCTGATCTAAAAAGCTTTTAGAACAACCAGCGGTCAGCATTACAGCGGTTCCCGCTATCAATGTATATTTTAAAAATGTATTTTTCATTGCGTAATGTTTTGGTAGGTTAAATAATTAAAAAGTAAGCGATAAGCCTCCTAGTACTTTTCTTGGTATTGGATAAACACCTCTGTCTATACCAAGACTATTATTATTGTTACTACCAGCTTCCGGATCAAGACCAGGATATTTTGTGAAAGTGAAAAAGTCATCAAGAGACACATATACTCTCAGGTTCTTGAAATGCATTTTTTCCAATACGTTTTGAGGCAGTGTGTAACCCAATTGTAATTGACGAATACGTGCATAAGAACCATTGAAGATCATTTTGTCACTGTTGTATATCTTATCGTTAGAAGTATTCGGAGCAAACCATGAGTTGGTGCTGCCGTCTTTTGTCCAACGATCAGTGTAGAAAAATTCAGGTTTATTGGCTGTCGGACGGTCGAAACGGTTAAAGCCCATCAGGATGTTGTTTCCATTCTGACCCTGAATAAATCCGATGAAGTCAAATCCTTTGTAATTAAGATTGAGACGGAAACCATACATGAATTTAGGATGCGGCGTTCCAATGTATGTTTGATCAGCCTGGCTGATTTGTTTGTCTGCATTTACATCCACTACAATAGGATCGCCCGGTTTTGGTTTATAACCTGTAATCCCTGTTTTCTGCAAATACGCATCTATCTGGCTCTGGTTCTGGAATATGCCATCTGTTTTATATCCACTAAAATACCATACAGGCTGTCCTTTCTGGAACATTGTAGCTGTCCAACCTGTACCCACACCTGTTCCCTGTATGATGCTGAAATTAGGGTTCACCTCGGTTACTTCATTGTGAAGTGTAGAGAAGTTTGCATTTACTTCCCATTTCAAAGCCTGATCATTTCTGCTTTTCACACCTAAATCGAATTCCCATCCACGGTTCTCAATGTTACCACTGTTGATAAACTGAACCGGTGCGCCCAACACCGTTGGTATTGCACCCTGGCCAGGCATAATCAGATTCTTTGTTTTCTTCTTATAATAATCCACGCTAAAATTCAAGCGACTGTTAAGGAAGCTAAGATCCAACCCGATATCAGTTTGCTCACTGGTTTCCCAGGTAAGCTCAGGATTTGAGTTTGTTGTAGGTGCAGCTCCGATAAGGAAATGTCCTGTGGCATCAGGATACTGAATACCAGCGCCTGTTACATCTGTAGTTGAGATAGCGCCAAGCCACTGTCCCGGAGAAAGGTTTGATAAACTACCGTTTCTGCCCCAGCTTCCGCGAAGTTTAGCATAGTTCAGGTGATCTGACAATGCGCCGTTGTAAAAGTCTTCATTAGAAATAACCCAACCTGCGGAAACAGATGGAAAGTTACCCCATTGGTGTCCCGGAGCCAACATAGAAGAACCGTCACGACGAAATGCAGCTGTTAACAGGTATTTGTTTTTGTAGTCGTAAGACAATCTTCCGTAATAAGAAGATAATGTGCTGATAGTTTCGAAACCATTTACTTTATCCTGGTCATCAGGAATATTGTCCGGATAGCTGAATTCATCTGTTTCTCTGAACATTCCTGAAGTTGTTCCTGCCAGATAATCATATTTTCTTTTCAGTGCAGAAGTACCTGCCAATACGCTTAAATTATGATCACCGATTTTTCTGGTATAAGTAGCAAAGTTTTCCCACTGCCAGTTGAACCATTGGTCAGTTCTGTCTGCAGTAGTAGGAGATTCATTTAATCTTTCAGATGACCACCAGAAAGTAGGTGCCCATGCATGAATTCTTTGGAACGCAGCGTCGATACCAAAACGTGAAGTAAACTTAAATCCTGCGAATGGCTCGATATCAACAAATGCACTACCTACAATTTTATTTTGATTTGTCTGCGTATGTGTGATATCCATCTGCGCCATCGGATTACCTATTTCTCCTTTTACATATGGAGAAATGCCGTAGTATTTTCCCGAAGGATCCTTTCTCAGCAAGTCCACTATCGGCGTGCCGGAAGGAGTACTTTGAGTAAGTGTTGTTTTGAAATAATCTGTATAATCGGCCTCGCTGTTATACACAACGGGAGTAATTGGGTCCAGCATGATGGCATTGTCAATTACTGATCCAAATTCAGAGTCTTCCGTTACACCCTTTCTTGTAAAGTTTGAGTAAGAAACGCGTTCGCCTATGTTCAACCATTTTTTCAACCTGCTATCGGTATTTATCCTGAAAGTATAGCGGTCAAAGCTTGCTTTGTTACCACCTACAATACCCAGCTGATTGAAGTATGTACCGCCAACCCAGTAAGTGGTTTTTTCTGTACCTCCGCTCATGTTCAAACCATAACGCTGTATTGGGGCTGTTTGAAATATTTGATCCAGCCAGTCAGTGCTTGGACCCGGGGTAGTTGGCAACGGGTTACCCATATTAGTTCCGGATGTTTTCATGTAATCAGCATATTGCGCAGAATTCATCATTTGCATTTTATTGCCTAGTGATTGCTGGCCGTACTGCATTGCAAAATTCACTTCCGGAGGACCGCTCCTTTTACCTGTTTTAGTTGTTACCACTATTACGCCATTAGCACCTTCGGCTCCGTAAATAGCGGCCGATGCTGCATCCTTCAAGATATCGAAAGAAGAGATTTCTGTTGGATCAAGATATTCTAACCCGCCAGCACGCATTCCGTCAACAATGTAAAGAGGATCTGCAGCGAGGTTGGAACCTGTACCACGGATACGCACTTTCATGGCATTACCCGGAGAACCAGATGCAGGCAGGACGTTTACGCCCGGAGTTCTACCTTGTAAAGCTTGCTCAATACGTGTAGATGAAACGGTAGCGATCTGCTCGCTTTTAACCTGTGAAATAGCGCCGGTTACCAGGCCCTTCCTTTGTTGGCCGTAACCAACCACCACTACTTCGTCGATGGTTTTGGTACTTTGTTTTAAACCGACACTTAATCCGCTACCAGCGGCCATTTCGAATGGCTCCATGCCCGCATAGCTAAAACGCAGAACTGCACTTTTCTGGGGAACATGCAAGGAAAAAGCACCAGTCGCATTTGTCATTGTTGCGATGTTAGTACCTTTCACTGAAACTGTAACACCTTGCAAAGGTGTGCCACTAGGGTCTCTTACAACGCCGGTAGCGTGAATGGAAGTGTCAATAACGGGCTTATTTTCAACAATGTATTTCACATTGCCGCCTACAGTCATTACTTTGCTAAGTACGATGTAGCTGTTTTGCATTTTTTGGAGTTCGTATTTTACTTCCAAAGGGTTAAGGAGCTCCTGTAGCACCAGGTCCAGCTTTTTGCCGCTGGCGTCTACATTCACTTTCGTGGAAGAACGGATAATTTCCGGACTGTAAACAAATTTTACATCCGAAATCTTCTCCAGTTCTGAAAGCACATTCTTGATTTTTTCATTTTTCAGGTGCAAAGACACCTTTTTATCAAGAACATTCTGCCCTTCTGAAGTCTTGGCGTAACTACAAAATACGCCGACCACCAAAAAAAACTGAATAAGGGAGATTCTCATAATGGCTAAAGCAATTGGATGAGTCAATTTTTTCATAAATTGCAACCGTTTAACTGTTATTTAATAGGTAAACATCCCTTTAAAGTCTGCTTAAAAACCTTTCAAGGGAATTATTTTGACAAAGCTGGTAGTGCTCGCAACATTACCGGCTTTTGTTTTTCATATGACTTTTTACTGAAAATGTCTTGCTTCTAACCCGGGCCTTAACGTGAATTAAATCCTGTCTATTCTCTATCTATAAAGTGTTTCA
This sequence comes from Pinibacter aurantiacus, assembly GCF_019130065.1. GTDB lineage: Bacteria > Bacteroidota > Bacteroidia > Chitinophagales > Chitinophagaceae > Pinibacter > Pinibacter aurantiacus. The sequence continues at coordinate 129,791 of NZ_JAHSPG010000011.1, forward strand.
AAATTGAAATGTGTAACGATTTACCAAGTCTGGAATTAAGTAATCAACACAACTCAAAACTCATAACTAGTGGCAACCACCTGTATTTATAACCACGCTACCATCAATGATCTCGTAGGTTGCGTTAATGGAGCGACAAATAAGATTTAGCTTTTCATAAAATGTTTCACTACCCATGTTTGCAGATAAAGAACAGTTGGCAACTGTTTCTTCGTCAAACACGATATTGATGCCGTATGCTTCCTGCATGGCTGCAAAAACCTGTTTTATAGGAGTCGAATCAAATTGGAAAGTGATTGTTTTAGGAGCCGGTAAAACATCTGGCTTATCTGTAATTTTTTTACGCAGAATTTTTTCTTCGTCCAGTATTACCATTTGGTTCGGCGTAACCACCAATCCCCCCAGCTCATAAGGCGTTGCGTCATGTTTCTCAGAAAATAAATTTTTCTTAAACACAGACACCTTTCCAGTCTTTACTGAAACAAGCGTGAACTTCTTATAGGCGTAAGCCTTCACCCAAAAAGTAGTTCCCAATACTTTTGTTACTAAGTCGTTCGTATAAACGATAAAAGGTCTTGAGGGGTTTTTAGCTACATCAAAAATAGCCTCGCCATCCAGATAGATTTCTCTTTTTTCAGACGTGGTACCTGAGTAAACAAATTTGCTTTTGGGCGAAAGCATTACCGTTGAGCCGTCTGACAGTTTGATTCTTTGCGTGGAATCTGTAGTGTTCACAAATTCATCAGCCGTTTTTTTTACCGCAACAGTAAAAGTTTCATAACTGCTTTCTTTAACAGCAGCAACTTTGTGCGACACATTCATGGTCCACACTCCAACAACTGCAACAACCGCTGCTGCAGCCACTTTCCACCAATTGCGCTTGAAAAAAATAACGGTCCTGTTTGGACTGATTGAGGTTTGGTTGTCGGCTAAAGAAGGGTCCTCCTTAATGGCAGAAAGTATCTTTTCAATTTCAATCTCAATCTCTTCGTCAGAAATACTTTTTCCGCTGGTTTTGAGAATGTACAACAATTCTTTGGCGTTTTCCATCAAATCCTGTTTTGTGGGATTCATGTGTGACCAGTTGTGCCAAAAAACTTCAGCTGCAGGATCTGTATGCAATATCCAATCTCTGAAAGATGTATCAGCTATAAAATCTCCTATTGTCTTGTAAGGGTTGTTTCGCATTGCAGCCATTGTGTGTTTACATTCATTACACACTTACATAAAGCGAGTGAAGGGGAATTTTCTACTGAACTTTTTGAGAGAATTTTAAAAAAAAGTTAAAGCCAGTTATAAACCACTGATTGTCAATAAAAACATCAGACAAATAATGAACTTTTCTGACACTGTTTTTAATTTTTTCAATGCATCGTGCAGGAGATTGTACACAGACTGATGGTTGATTTCCATAATTTCTGCGATCTTGTCTGCATCGGCATTCATGTAAAAACGGAGGTAAATAATTTCCTGTTGTCTTTTGGAAAGAGACTTTAAAGTTTCTTTTATCTTTTTGGCAAGCTCTACAGATTTTTCTCGGTCAACCAAACGATTTTCTGCGTTAAGGCCAAGATCAAAAAAGCTTTCTGAAGAAAAATTATCGTAAGAGATTTCTGTTTTGCCTTTCTTCAACTCCTTCGCAATGTCGCGACGAAGACATGTAAGCAGATAAAATTTTACATGTTCAGTTTCACCAATTGTAGCATGATTTTTCCAGAGAGAAAGAAAAACGTTTTGGATGCAATCCTTTACCAGATGCTCATCCTGGGTAAATTTGCAACCATATCTGAATAGATCTTTATAGTACCATTTGATAATAGAACTGAAGGCAGTGGAACTACCATTACGGAAGTCGTTCCAAAGGGCGACAAGTGTATCGTTGGAATATTTAAGCAAGCAGTTATTGTTTCGTTCTGTTAACAAACTTATAAAAAAGAAAATGAATTTGCCAAATCTAATTTTCTAGTTTTTATCCTGCTCTTCAATTTTCCTTCTTTTCCTTGGTTCGTGCAAAGCCGCGAAATCGTCTCCCAGCAACATTCCCCACGGTTTCAGCTCATCTACCCGATCAAAAATTGTTTTACAAATCGCAATAAAAGGGATACTCAGGAACATTCCACCTATGCCTGCAAGCGATCCGGCAACGATTACACCCACTATGCAAACGAGTGCATTGAGTTTTACTTTCGATCCTATAATTCGCGGATAAATGAAATTGTTGTCGATAAATTGAACGACTAAAAATATCACAACTGACCAAATAAGCTTCGAAACTTCACCTGTGTTTGTATACGTTATGAATGAAATGAGGAACACAGCAATCAACCCTCCGATGTAAGGAATCAAATTTAAAATCGCGCCAACAATGGAAAGCAATATAGCATATGGTGCACCGATAATAAACAAACCAATTGCGTTCAAAACCGCTACACACGAGTTCTCCAGCAATAATCCTGCAATATAATGTTGAATAATAAATCGCACTTCGCTGATCACTTCAACCACTTTATCATTATGCTTTTTGTGAAACAATCTTATCACAAATGTGCGCAACAATTCCCTGTAATACATGAAGAGAAAAGTATAAATTGGTATGAGTGTGATGTTGCTCAACGATGAACCAATGATGCTCAAAGCCCCACCGGCTACGGTTCCTATCTCTCCTGTTGCTTTCTCTTTTGCCTGTGCCACTACCTGTTGTTGCTGATGTTGTGACACATGCAGCTGCTGACGTACCCATTGCTGTACCTGCGTTACAAGCGTGTTGATGTTCTTCTTAATGGTAGGAAGATCCTGGATAAAGTTTTGCACTTGCGATGAAATAAAAAACATCACACCACCCAGCACAATGATCGCAATCAATATGCTTAAAAGAATTGCAGGCACTCTTGGAACTTTCCATTTCATCAAACGCGCCTCAACCGGGCGCAACAGAATGGAGATCAGCACTGCAAAACCCAAAGGCAGTAACAAATACTGCCCAATAAATAATCCATACAACCACAGTGCGAGCAATAGAGATACAAGGCTTAGTTTAACGTACAAAGGAAGCTTTATTTGGTCCATGGTGGGGAATTTAGGACGCGGATGAAAAAATCGTTCCGCGGAGCGGAATTAATAATTAATAATTAGTAATTAATAGGGCGTACCCTAACTGAATGCGGATTACACGCCAATTGAATCTTAAAGCGTAACACCAAGTAATGAAATGTCACACTATTAATTACTAATTATTAATTATTAATTCCTGCGCGGTACAACATTTGCACCCATATCCAAAACCTCACCATGGAAGCACCAAACGAAATGATCACACTCAGCTATATATTGGAAAAATTGAGATTGAAAAAATGGGACAATGAGTTCCGCTGGAGCCCGGAAGGTTTTCATTCCGGAAAGGGAAAGAATTATCAACCGGATGAATTACAGATTATTAAGACTTATCGTTTTGAGGGTTCAACAGACCCTGCTGATTCATCTATTCTATACATTATTGAAGCGAAAGACGGATTGATAGGCTACAGCCTCGATGCCTATGGCGTGTATAGCAGTCATGACGATGAAGAAGGCTATGATAATTTTATCCGGGCGATACCGGAAAAGAACAGAGAGGAGCAATTGACGTTTGAGCTGTGACAAGAAACTGAATAACTGATTAACCGAATAACTGAGTGGTTGAACGTTATTGTGAACTAAGTATATGAACCACTCAGTTATTCAGTTTATTCAGTTATTCAGTTATTATTTCAAGCTATCACAAAATTCTCACTCACCACCTCCATCAGCTTCTTCTGCAAATCCTCGGTATTCACATATACAATGTTAAAATCACTCATGCCGGAAATAGTTGTTGAATGATCTGCATCATGATGCCTGATATAGATCACCGGTTTATTTTTTGCTTTTGCATATCCCACTTCAACACCCACGCCAATTGCTTTTGTGGATGCTTCTGCAATAAGAATATCAGCATTATCAATGTCTGTCATTGCCTGCGCCATCATATCTTTTTCCCTGGATAAATCGAACTTGTATTTATCGACAAATATCAACGGCTCGATGCCAAACGTCGTCAGTGTTTCACTAATTGCAGACAACTGGTTTTTTAGAAGACTTCTTTTATGCAGACTCACTGAAATATATGCGACCATTAGGAAAGGTTTAAATAATTATTGAATAATTGACCAACGTGGAAAGCTAAACGCAGAACGCCTAACGCTTAATGAAGCACTCTGCGTTTTGCGTTAGGCGTTAGGCGTTCTGCGTTCTGCGTTCAACAGCGTGCTTAATTGATCTTCTTCTTCAACGTACTTACCTGCTCTTGCAGATTGTTCACCAAAGATGCCAGTTGATTCACATCCCAACGTTGTTGTGTGTTGGCTTTGGAGATGATCATTTGCGCCTGCCATACTTCAAGAATATCTTCCGCATTCACATTGTATGGTTGGTACGTTGGATTATCGCTGATCAACGTCATTTTAGCTTTGTTGCGATTGCTGCGCATGATCCTTTTATACACCACTCCTTCCTGTCGTGAAATAACGATGTAAGTATTGCTGTTTTTAACGTCGTCGAGATCTTCGATCTTCTCCCCTACAATCACCGAACCGCTTGGCGTTGGCAACATAGAATCACCTACAATTTCAAATGCCCTGTACTTACCGGGAGCAAGCATTGGTAAAGTGAAAGTATTTAACTCGTCGATAAACTCAGGATCACCATAACCCGCAAGGTAGCCGGCAACTGCTTTTACAGGTACAAACGCAATATCCTGCGTAGGCATTGAAAGCTTTTGAGCACGGCGCTTGGCAATATAACTGCCCTTGGTATCGCCCAGATCTTTCAGCAATAATTCATCAAGTGATGTCTTGAAAATATTACTAACGAGTTCAAGCACTTCTATACGTGGCTCTGCACGCTCTTCTTCGTATGCACCGAGCAAAGACCTTTTGATCTTAAGTTTTAACGCGAATTCTTCCTGTGTCCAGCCCCGTAGCTTACGTAGGTACTTTAAATTTTTTCCCGCAAACGACATGACTAATAATTTTAGCAGCTAAAATACTAAACTTTTTAACAAAATGAAATTTTATAATAGGATTTTTTGCACTTCGAAATTCAAATTTCCTCTCCTACATGCACGTTCGAAGCCCGGCTTTATTTACGAGGCACGAAGTATGGAGTACGAAATACTTTAGCAATACGCATCCGAACGACTTTCGTACACGTACATCGTACTTCGTACATTTTCACATAAGCGCACACTAATCTAAATTTTGCCAACGTTATAATATTCGTGATTTTTACAATACACAATTGCCGAAAGAAATTCCGGGCATCAGAAAAATCACCTTTTCGTCACACTTATCCCTGAATTTCTTTCGCCTAAACAATGAATCATTTCAGTATGGCTAAAGCAGTTAAAGTAGCTAAGAAAGCAGTCAAAGCAGCTAAGAAAAAAGACAAACCTATCATACTTATCACCAATGATGATGGAGTTACAGCGCCGGGTATCAGAAACCTTATAGAATCAGTTAAAGACCTTGGACATATCGTTGTTGTGGCGCCGGACAAAGCGCAGAGTGGAATGGGACACGCCATTACAATTGGTCACCCACTTCGTTTAAGTGCTGTCAATATCTTCGAAGGAATAGAGGCTTATCAGTGTACAGGCACACCGGTTGATTGCGTAAAACTGGCGGTGGATAAAATCCTGCATCGCAAGCCTGACCTTTGTTTGAGCGGCATCAACCACGGAGCCAATCACTCTATCAATGTGATCTACTCTGGTACCATGAGTGCGGCCATGGAAGCGGCTATTGAAAGCATTCCTTCCGCAGGTTTTTCCCTGCTGGATTATAGCATCGAAGCAGATTTTGCAGGCGCAAAAAAATATGTCCGGATCATTACAGAGTTGATGCTAAAAAAGAAACTGGACAAACATTCTCTTTTAAACGTAAACATCCCGGCCGTTCCGGAGTCGCTGATCAAGGGAATGAAAATTTGCCGCCAGGCGTACGCGAAATACGAAGAAAGCTTCCTTGAAAGAATGGATCCGCATTCCAGGAAGTATTACTGGCTCACCGGCGAGTTCCAAAACTTCGATAAAGGTCGCGATACGGACGTGTGGGCGCTGGAAAATAATTACGTAAGTGTGGTCCCTGTACAATTTGATCTGACCAATTACGTTCTAAAGAGCAAACTTGAAAAATCGTGGAAACAAAAATAGTAATGTTTAGAAAAGACAATATAAAACTGGGCCTTATCCTTGGCGCCATCGCTCCACTTGCAGCGATGTACATCTATTACGCCATTATGCTTTCAAAGCAAATTAACCTTTCGGAATATTTCTATTACTTAAAAACAAACAAATCCCTTTTAACCGGAGTAAGCAGCATCAGCCTCATCGCGAATGCTATTTTCTTTACGGTTTATGTAAATACACAAAAAGACAAAACCGCCAAAGGAATTTTCATCAGTACGTTGATTTATGGAATTGCCGTGTTGTTGATAAAGCTGGTGAAATAGCAAGAAAGTTGTTAGTTGTTAGTTTATAGTTGTTAGGCATTAAATGACGACTAGTCAAAACTGAAGTCTAACAACTAACAACCATCAACTAACAACTCCCCAATAAAAAAGCCGCACAATGTGCGGCCTTTTTGTATCTGCTAAATGTAAGAATTACAATTTCGCAGTTTCTGTTACATTGATCGCGTAAGCTACGTCGATGTCAAAGTATTTTTTTACAGTTTCATTTTTAGAAGCCAATACAAACTGTAATTTGCTCACTTCATCTTTGTAGATCTTCACTTTTTTGTTGTAAGTGCCTGCATTTACTGCATCAGTGTAAAGATCAACACCGTAACCGTCTTTGATATAAATAGTGGCTTTTTGCAAATCGGGCTGAGATACTTCGATATCAAAATACAGATAATCGTCTTTAGTACCCAGGTAAGTAACTTTTACATCCGCCGATTGTTTTTTCTCTTTTTCAGATTTTACAACCGGTTTTTCATTGGCAGCAAACAATTGTGCTGGAGTTACAACGCTAACAGTTAAAAATGCGCCTAACAACAGTGTTCCGAATGTGATTTTGTTTGCTTTCATAATTGTAATATTAATAGTGAATAAAAAAAACTACGTTGATTCCATAGGCGAGCAAACAAAAGAAAAGTATAACAAGCTGAATTGTAATGTGCAAGCAATAACATTAAAGAAAAGCAAACAACCGTGATGGCAAAGGAAAAAATCGAAAGAGGACAGTGTGTATGTAAAGCTTAGCGTTTTGTATTTGCTATTTGAATTGCTTTACTAATATGACACAAAGATATAACCGTAATTTGAAAATCCAAATTTTTTTACAATGAAGTTTGTGTTAAGGAGCTAACGGGCGTTAGGTTTTGCGTTGTATAACTGGCATGTTCATGCGACAATTAATAATTAATAATTAAGAATTAATAGGGTGTGGCAGCGCGATTTATGTAGCACTCTTTCTATGCTCGCTAGATTCTTTTCTGTTGGCTAAAATCGCTGAATTAAATTAGCATAATCTTATTGAATGAATTTTTCTCCCGCAAGAATTTAGTGTGTTAAGCCATCTTTTTGCGGCATGCCCTATTAATTCTTAATTATTAATTATTAATTGCTTTTTTTAGACCAAATTCAAGTTTACTTAGGAAAATCAAAAAAAAAGCTAAAACTAACGCTTGTTATTTCAGATTTGTAAATTACCTTAGCGATCTCATTGAAAATGGCACAATTAAATTTACATATTACATCTTCTGCGCTGACTGCAACTGCAGCGGCCACTACTATTGCCATTATTGCAACCCGTTAAGGGTTGTACATATTCATATTATCCAATGGGCACATGCTGTATCTCGCTTGAAAAGCTCAATCATTCTGTTCTAATCTATTTTCCCAAAATATCATTACTAAACTTATGCAGGTTTTAAAATTCGGTGGCTCCTCCGTAGCAAACGCCGTAAACATACAAAAGGTCATATCAATCGTATTACAGGCCGGTAAACAAGATTCAACAATTGTGGTAGTTTCAGCTTTGGGTGGTATTACGGACACTTTGCTGGATTGCGGTGCGAAAGCTGCCAACGGTGACGAAGGCTACAAAGAAGTGTTGCAAAAAATTGAAACACGTCACCTCGAAACAGTGAAGTCACTGATTCCCGTTACGCAACAAAGCAGCATTCTGAGCCTTGTTAAAAAAACCTGCAATGAGCTGGAAGATGTTTGCACTGGCGTTTTCCTGCTTGGCGAATTGTCTTCACGCACTAAGGATAAAATAGTAAGCTTTGGAGAATTGCTTTCTTCACAGATCATTGCTCACGCTTTTCAGCAACATACTTTCTGCACATGGAAAGACAGTCGCGAGCTGATTGTTACCGACGACAACTTCGGTTCTGCAAAAGTTGATTTCGAAGAAACAAACAACCGCGTACACAAATTTTTCAACAGCAAAGACAACCTTGCTAAACTATTTGTAACACCCGGTTTCATCTCCTCTAATAAACACGGTGCCGGCACCACACTTGGTCGCGGCGGCTCCGACTATACTGCGGCAATCTTTGCTGCTGCGCTAAGCGCGGACGCGTTACAAATATGGACAGACGTTAGCGGTATGATGACAGCTGATCCACGCCTTGTTGCCAATGCGAAAAACATTCCGCACATCTCCTACCAGGAGGCAATGGAACTTTCCCATTTTGGAGCAAAAGTTATTTACCCGCCAACCATACAGCCAGTGATGACTAAGCAAATTCCAACATGGGTAAAAAACACTTTCGCGCCTGAAGATTTCGGGACATTGATAGAAACAGCTCCGCTTGAAAACGGAAGCCTGATACGTGGTATCTCAAGCATGAACAACATTGCATTGCTAAGCCTCGAAGGCAGCGGAATGATAGGAATACCGGGCTTTTCAAAACGTTTGTTCGAGTCGTTGTCAAATGAAAAGATCAACGTCATCCTCATCACTCAAAGTTCATCTGAACATTCAATAAGCGTTGCGCTCAACACTTTTGATGCTGACAAAGCAAAAGAAGCTGTTGACAGACAATTTGATTATGAAATAAAATTAAGAGTACTCGAACCTGTTACTGTCGAAAAAGATTTAGCAATCGTTGCAGTGGTGGGCGATCACATGCGCAGCCATCCGGGCATCAGTGGAAAAATGTTTGGAACACTTGGCCGTAACGGTGTGAGCGTGAGAGCAATCGCCCAAGGCTCTTCAGAAAGAAATATCTCTGCTGTTATTGCCGCGAAAGATGTTCGCAAAGCAATCAACGTATTGCACGAAGATTTCTTTGAAACCACTTACAAACAAATCAACTTATTTATAGCAGGCACAGGAAATGTTGGCGGTAAATTGCTCGCTCAATTACAACAACAAGCTGCATTCTTGCAGGAACATTTACGTGTTCAACTGAAAGTAGCAGGTTTGGCTACCAGCAAAAAAATGCTTGTTCGCTCAGAAGGCATTGACCTTGGCAACTGGCAGGAACTTTTAAGCGAAGGAGAAAAAAGCAATCTGCAGCAATTTGTTGACCAGATAAAAAACAACAACCTGCGCAACTCTATATTCGTTGATATCACTGCCAATGAAACTGTGGCTACAGTGTACGATCAATTGTTACAAAGCAGTGTATCTGTTGTTGCCTGTAACAAAATAGCTTGTTCATCACGCTACCAGAATTATAAAAAATTAAAAGACCTTGCAAGGGAATACAATGTTTCCTTCCTGTTCGAAACCAACGTTGGCGCGGGTCTTCCGGTAATTGGCACGCTAAATGATCTAAGAAGAAGTGGCGATACCATCAAAAAAATAGAAGCTGTATTGAGCGGTACTTTGAACTTTGTGTTTAACAATTATGATGGCTCACGTCCCTTTGCAGAGGTGGTAAAACAAGCGCAGGACGAGGGCTACACAGAACCAGATCCACGCCTTGATTTAAGCGGCACCGATGTAATGCGTAAGATCATGATCTTGGCACGCGAATCTGGCGAGAAAATAGAAATGGAAGACATCAGCAACGACGTGTTCTTGCCTGCATCCTGCATGGAAGGCGATGTTCCTGCTTTCTATGAAGAGTTGAAAAAACATGAAGCGCATTTCAAAAAATTGTACGACGAAGCGGCTGCACAAAAATGCAAACTGAAATTCGTTGCGAAGTTTGAAAACGGCAAAGCTTCTGTTGGTTTGCAACATATAAACGAGCAACACGATCTCTATCATTTATACGGCAAGGACAACATCGTATTATTTTACACCAACCGCTACCCTTCTCAACCACTGGTTGTAAAAGGTGCCGGCGCAGGTGCGGAAGTAACGGCGTCTGGTGTGTTTGCAGATATATTGAGAGCCGTGTAGAAAGATGTACGATGTTAGAAGTACAATGTACGATATACACTATATTGTTACACTCTAACGAATTTCACACACCGTACATAACGACCATAAAGAAAGATTCAATTTTAAACGACACATAAACGATCAACATACAACATGTCCACTAACAACGAAACAAAACAAGCAACAGCGAAACCCGGCGACAGTATTAAAGTGCATGCACCGGGCACTGTAGCCAACCTTGTTTGCGGCTTCGATATTCTTGGTCTTGCACTGAATGAGCCTTGTGATGAAATGGAGATAAAGATCATTGAAGAACCCAAAGTGATCATTCATCACAAAGACAACTACAACCTGCCACTTGAACCCGAAAAGAATGTTTGCGGCGTAGCACTCCTTGCTATGATGGACAAACTGGACAACAAATTCGGATTCGAACTGACGGTTACAAAACACATAAAACCCGGCAGCGGCATAGGCTCCAGCGCCGCCAGTGCAGCCGGCCCCGTAGTTGCAGCCAATAAATTGCTTGGCAATTATTTCAGCAATGAAGATCTTGTACAGATGGCCATGTTTGGTGAAAAGTTAGCGTCTGGCGTAAAGCACGCAGACAACATTGCACCTTGCATTTATGGCGGCATTACATTGATCCGCGCCATTCATCCGCTGGATATCATTTCCATTCCTGCGCCACCGATGTACGTAACATTGGTGCATCCGCAGATAGAAGTAAAAACTTCTGATGCGAGGCAAATTTTAAAGAAACAAGTTCTTTTAAAAGACGCCATCAAACAGTGGGGAAATATAGCCGGACTGGTTGCTGGCTTCATCAAAAGCGATTATGAATTGATCGGCCGTTCTTTGGAAGATGTAATTATCGAACCTGTGCGCAGTATTCTAATTCCAGGCTTTGATGATGTAAAGGCACAAAGCAAAGAAGCGGGCGCTTTAGGGGGTGGAATCTCCGGCTCCGGCCCTTCCATCTTCATGCTCAGCAAAAACGAAGCAGAAGCCAAAGCCGTAGAAGTCGTAATGAAAGACATTTATGAAAAAATCGGCATTGAGTACTATACGTATGTGACGACGATAAACAACGAGGGAGTGAAAGCTATTGGGAATTAATAATTAATAATTAATAATTAACAGGGCCACACTCAAAGCTTGTTTACAATTCATAAAAGTGCAGAACCTCTTAATTATTAATTATTAATTATTAATTCGTCTTGCCGAATTCTTAATTCTTAATTCCTAATTCTTAATTGAAATGAACTATTTTTCTCTCAATAAAAAAGCCCCAAACGTAGATTTTAAAACCGCTACCATACTGGGGCAGGCGCCAGACAAAGGATTGTATTTTCCTGAAAGAATTCCTGTACTGGATGCAGATTTCTTCAACAATATCGAGAACATAAGCAATGAAGAAATTGCTTACAAAGTAATCGCGCCTTATGTGGGCAATACCATTCAGGAAAATGAGTTGAGAAGAATTGTAAAGGAAACAATTGATTTTCCTTTGCCGTTGGTAAATATCAACAGCAACATTTCTTCATTGGAATTATTCCACGGCCCTACACTTGCATTCAAAGACATCGGCGCAAGATTCATGAGCCGCTGTCTTGGATATTTTTCCAAAGAGCGTTCTGAAAAAGTAACCGTTCTCGTTGCTACATCAGGCGATACCGGAGGTGCAGTAGCGAATGGATTTTATGATGTTCCGGGCGTTGAAGTCGTGATTCTATACCCTTCCGGCAAAGTGAGTGAGGTGCAGGAAAAACAAATGACAACACTTGGTAAAAACATCCATGCACTGGAAATCAGTGGCAACTTTGATGATTGCCAGGCTTTGGTTAAACAAGCTTTCGCAGATGATGATCTTACTAAAAAATTATTTTTAACTTCTGCAAACTCAATCAACGTTGCAAGATGGCTGCCACAACAATTCTATTATTTCTTTGCGTGGAAACAATGGGCAGATAAAAAGAATCCGCCGGTGATCAGCGTTCCGAGCGGAAACTTTGGCAACATTTGTGCAGGCTTACTGGCACATAAATCAGGCTTGCCCGTTAAACATTTTATCGCGGCATGCAATGCAAATGATGTGGTGACAAGATTCCTGCAAACAGAAAAATACGAGCCGCGCCAGGCCGTTGCAACTTTATCAAACGCAATGGATGTGGGAAGTCCAAGTAACTTTGTAAGAATACTGGAATTGTTCCAACACAAGTTTACTGACCTGAAAGAGAAGATCAGCAGCACCAGCATCAACGATGATGACACAGTAGCAACGATTAAAAAAGTGTATGCAACAGACAAATACTTACTTGATCCGCATGGTGCCGTTGGCTATATATCATTAGAACATTATTTGCAACAACATTCATCTGATAAAGGATTTATTCTTGAAACCGCTCACCCTGTTAAATTCAGCGACAGCGTGGAAAAAATAACCGGCGAAAAAATCAACATGGATGTTCCCGCAAACGGACCTAAGAAAACAGTGAAGATGAAACCGGATTATAAAGAACTGGTGGAGTTTCTTGAAAAAAGATAGAACGCGAAGGTTACCACTAAGGCACTAAGTGCACTAAGTAACACTAAGCTTCTTTATAAACTATCATAAGCCTTTAAACACTTAAAGCCTTCTTAGTGAGGCTTAGTGTTCTTAGTGTCTTAGTGGTGAAAAACAATAACCAAATGTTACAAAAATTCCTTTCTGAAGAGCAAGGGCACATAACAATCAACAATATGCTTACAATTAGCGATCGCGGCCAGAACATGCCTGCTTCTCCCATACGCAAACTTGTACCGTATGCAGAAGCTGCAAAAGCAAAGGGCACACATATCTACCACCTTAACATCGGTCAGCCGGATATCGAAACACCGCCGGTAATGATGGAAGCCATACGCAATGCGCATTTCAAGGTGTTGGAATACAGCCATAGTGCAGGCAACGAAAGCTATCGCAAAAAAATGGCGGCGTATTATAAGCGTGTAAATATTGACATCGATTACAACCAGATCATCATTACAACCGGTGCATCTGAAGCGATATTCTTTGGCATCATGTGTTGCCTGGATGCGGGCGATGAAATCATCATGCCAGAGCCATTCTATGCAAACTATTACGGATTTGCTATCGCAGCAAACGTAGTGGTAAAGCCAATTACATCGCATATTGAGAACAGCTTCGCACTGCCGTCAATGGAAGCTTTTGAAAATGCGATCACTCCAAAAACAAAGGCTATTCTTATTTGCAATCCAAATAACCCGACAGGCTATTTATACAGCAAAGAAGAAATGGAAACATTAAAATCCATTTGCCTTAAACATAACTTGTTCCTTTTCTCCGATGAAGCATACCGCGAATTTTGCTACTCTGGTAAACATTTCAGCGCCATGAATCTTACCGGCATGGAAGAGCATGTTATCCTGCTGGACTCCATCAGCAAAAGATACAGCGCTTGCGGCGCAAGACTGGGGGCATTCATCACCCGCAACCAGCAAGTATTGGATGCGGCTATGAAATTTGCACAGGCAAGACTAAGCCCTCCCGGTTTCGGACAAATTGGTGCAGAGGCGTTGATGGACCTTCCGGAAAATTATTTCGATGCTACAAAAAACGAGTACCAGAAAAGAAGAGATGCTCTGGTGAGCCGACTCAATAAAATGCCTGGTGTGGTTTGCCCAAATCCCGGTGGCGCATTTTATGCGATGGCAAAACTGCCGATTGACAATGCAGATAAATTTTGCCAGTGGTTGTTAGAATCGTTTTCATATAACAATAAAACCTTAATGCTTGCCCCAGGTTCCGGATTTTATGAAACGCCAGGTTTGGGTCAGCAAGAGGTTCGTTTGGCCTATGTTTTGAATGTTGATGATATAAACGCGGCGATGGACTGCTTAGAAAAAGCGCTGGAAGAATACTCAAAACAGGTAACATTAAATTAACATTGAAATTAAAATATTGAAAATCAATTATTTAATATTTTAAAGAATTCGACACTTAACATTAAGATAAATAATATACGTTATTTTAAATGCTTTTCATTTAAATTGCATCAAGAAAGAAGAAGTAAACCATAAATATATTATTTATTTAATACAACTAGTTTCACAACCAAAACTAACGAGCTTACAATTTTTTCATATGGCAAGCAATCGTTGAAGGCCCTCTGTTTCTACAGAGGGTATTTTTTTAAAAAATATTTTAAAATAGTTTTTCTGTTTAGTTTCGTTTCTCTATTTTTGCCGCCCACTTGGCGAGGTAGCTCAGCTGGTTAGAGCATCGGATTCATAACCCGAAGGTCGGCGGTTCAAGTCCGCTCCTCGCTACAAAGCCTGAAATTTGATCATGTATTGAATTTCAGGCTTTTTTATTATATCAGGCTTGATAACAACACGAATTAGCAAAATATTTTTATATTGAAAGATGAATAGCCTATAACCCTTACAATTCGTAATAGAACATCGAACACACCATATGAAAAAAGCAATATTTTTTGCCGGTGTAGCCCTTTCTTCATTGGAATTGAGAGAGCAAAATCACCGAGATAAAAAGATCATGATACTCCTGAAGGATAGTTGCCTTTGCAGATAACCCAAATAGGAACTTAGAATAACCTTCCTAAAATCAATTTTAACCCCTCAAATAAATCGTATGAAAAAAAGTGCAATTTCATTGCTTGTAGTTGTCCTCGTATTCAGTGCATGTACAAGAATCAAATTAGTTACGGTTGATTCAACCAATGTTGCCAATAAAAATAACACTTTCATTTTTTCCAATGATACTGTGAGTGTGAAATATGATTTCTGGGCCAGCGGCGGCGGAATGAATTTTGAGATCATCAATAACACAAATAAGCCTCTATACTTTGATTGGAAAAAATCCGCCTTTCTACCAAATAATAAAATGATGAGTTATTGGAAAGACGAAACAAATACTGTTTCGACAGGCACGTCCTCTTATTATTACGGATTTAGCACGGCTTCTGGAAAATCAAAATCTATTCGTAAAGAACGAATTGGCGTTGTTCCGCCAAAAGCGTCAATAACAAGCCACATCTACACAATAGTTCCGAAAACACAGACAGCGCCAAAGGTTGGCAATTATTCATATGATAACTCTCCTCTTAAATTCAGAAACTATCTAGTGATGTCTTTTACTGAGTCATTTAGCGATCAGGAATTCTATCTGGACAATGAGTTTTTTATTAAAGAAGTCAAATCAATAACCGACACAAAAAAGGATAAATTCAAATCGTCTACAGCGTTTTGGGCACCTAAATAATCTTCTCCCTGCTTCAGAGTGAAGCTGCAAATGATAGCTGAATCGATAACTTTAGCAGCTATCGTAGTCCAAATATTACATCATTTTCAAGATAAAAACTAACCCAAATAGACCCAATCAAACACATAACGAATGCAAAATTCTTTACCCTACCAGGTACCCAAGGTAGAACCCAAAGTAAATGCGGTAATCCAATTTGTATTTTATTATCGCCTTGTTGTGGTGATGCTTATGCTTTGTACAAGCGTGATTATAGGCTTAATTGTTTGGAAACAATCTAATGAAGTAGATAAGTTGAAAAACTTCTCTTTGGTTGTTACGGGAGGATCAATTTTTATTGGGATTTTCTATAATATTTTGAATTATGAAAATACGTATAGGAAGAATCATAGAGACATGAAATCATCAAAAGATTCTCTCTCCTTTAATGTTGCGTGCGAATTTAATAAGCCGCAAATGGTTGAAAATTTGAAGGGAACAAAGGCCCTGTTTGAAACACATCAGCATTTAATCAATCAAAATAAAGCCCAGGAGTTCTTTGATCTTCTTGAAAAAGATGAAATAGGCAGATTCGCCCTGGTGTCTATTTTTAATTATTTTGAATGCTTAGCCATTGGAATAGATCAAGGCATAATTGATGAATGCTTTAGTAAAAAATTCTTTAAATCATTGATCATCAGCTATTATCATGATTACAACTTTTTCATTGAATACAAGCGAAAGCTAAATAAGACCCCGACAAGCTGGGAGCACTTCACAAAATTGGCCCAAAAATGGGCCGCGGAATGATATTTACAACATTTTTATTCTACATTCGTTATTAATAAAACATAGCGATTTACCCTTACCAAAAAACATAGTTATGAAAGGAACTTGCATTAAATCTTTTGACGCTGGATGGTAAAAAAGTATAAATTATAAAATGAAGAGGCTTCGGCCTCTTTTTTAATGCTGTACATAGAGATTCATGCTTTCAATCTGCCAACAAATGAGCAAACTTTGTAAACAAACAAGGATTTAGAATCGTTTTCAAGGCGATGTGGCTTATTCAAAGTTACCCTAAAAATGACCATATGAAAAAACTAACCCTCGCAGCACTAGCTCTAATCTCATTTTGTTTCGTCAAAGCCCAGTCACCAATAAAATTTTATGCTACTGTCAACCCGCAAGTAATGAAGTTTGCCAAGACAGATATAAATACTGGCATATTCGGTTCATTTGGCGGCAAATTTAAAAACGGCGCCGGCATTGGGATCGGCACAGGATATTTTAAACCAGTTTCTTACGGTTCTGGCAACATGCCGGTATTCTTTGAGCTTTGTTACATTGAGACAAAAAATAAAGTCAATGCCTATGTGTCCGGCAAGATAGGAACTACGGCCTACGTCGGCAAAGCAGACGTTCCAACAGATCACAAATCCGGCGCTTTCCTGGATCTGTCACTCGGCGCAATGTTTAAACTCTGCAATACAAATGGCATTTTTGTGCATGCATCTTGCCTGCAATACAATTCAAATATTGCCTTTGAAAATAAAGGAGACAACGATCCCAGACGATATACAAATTTTGGATATGCGCTAGGTGTTGGTGTAAAACTCTAGCAGCTTCGGCTTCGCCACGAATCTGTAAACTTAAACGAAGCCCGAAATTTGATCGAATATTAAGTTTCAGGCTCTTTTGTTGTCGGAGCTTTAACAAAAATTGTGAAAAATCTTTCTATCTTGAAGACCTAAACCAAGAGACTCTCTAGTTCCTGTTAAGAACTTGATACCTCCTTATCTGAAAAATTCCGAGTATTTTCTATTGTACTACCCCAACCCGTGTAAAATGATGAGGTTATTATTGTTTATTGGCATTGCTACTATTATCACTTTTTCCTCCTGTCAGAAAGAGCTTTTCTTCGACAAAATTCCAACTCTGGATAGCACGCGATTACTTCCTTCTTCAATCGTTGATAACTCAGTGTCAAACGACTCCATAAAAATTGAATATGATAACCTCAACAGAATTATTTCATGTAAGAAATTCTACAAAGATTACCTCGGAGTGATTCATGGAGACACAATCACATACACCTACGATGACAACAACAGGCTAATAATGGCATCATCCCCATTTGGAGGCGAAAGCTACGAATCGGTATACAGTTATAACGACCGCACTATTACCGAAACAACCACATGGCTAAAGCACAACCCTGCCAATAAGTCTGTAACCACGCTTACATTGAACGGCAACAAACACTTAGCGAAAGCTGAAGATGCAGACGGAGAAACCGAATACACATACGACAACTATGGAAATCAAATCGGTTCCTCCTTTGTAAACAGCTCCTTTAGTCAATCGATAACGACCCGCTCTACATATACAATGGACAGCGCTATGCTCAGGTGTGTAAACGCCCCTTTGTGGTTCCTGGAATCGAAGCCTCTGTTTGTTTCCTACATCATTAAGAATATTTCGGGTTTTAACCGGAAAACAGTTTCCGAAGAAAGCGGCCGCAAAGAAACTTACGTGGAAACCGGCGAAGTGGTTTACGAAATGAATCAAAATGGCTTCCCTTTATTAATACACACCACTATTAATGGGCAGGAAACTTCCCAAAAAATAACTTACGTTATTGCCAAATAAAGGCGCTCCTTCTTAACAGTGCTCTCCATTTCTACCTCAACTATTTGCGTTGGCACGTGTTTTACAGACCTGAATAAAACAAATGCCATGAACGTTGAATTTCGTTTTCCCAATAGCCAGGTAATAAAAGCGCTGCTGAACATCATTCCCTCACAAGGCGATCGTGTATCTTTCAAAGGGATCAAAAACATCGAGGACCGTTTACATGATGATGTCCGTGCCAAGGAATGGTCTGTAAGTTCTGTCCTGTGGAATGTGGAAGATGGCGGAATAGCTTCTGTCGTAATTTCTGTTTCGGAAATTGGAGGCATTAGCAACTGAGCGACTTTATAACAAGGAATAAATGCCAGCATATTTGCAAAGACCTGATTGGTTCGTTCGAGCCTGTCGGGTCTTTCATGTTTAAGCTCTCCGTTCAAAAAAATTCTGTTATTTCCTGTAACAAATATTTCCTGCCTCCTACTTACCAATAAAACAAGGAACATGGGGCACTTTGTAATTAACTTACCAAACAATGTTTTTGCTGATGTTCGTTTCGGAATAGTAAAAGAAAAGCAGTTTCTTAGCCTTCGTAATATATTGTCCGGAAAATGGTGGCACACGGAAAAACGAAAAGGCTATGTTGTAATTATTGACCAGTGCAAAAAATGTATATTGTTTAAAACACTGGAGGGCGAATGGATAAACGAAAATAGCGATGACGAACAATACACCTTTTGGCAAACAAAGATTGACGAGTTTGAAGCAAGTAATCTTCACAACCGCTAGCCATTTTCCTTAACCTTTCAATCCTTTAATTGAATACCCGCAACGATAAACAGACCTGCTTTCTTCAACTGATAGAAACACACAAAGGCATTCTTTATAAGATATGCCGCATCTATCAGGATAAAAAAGAGGACCAGCAAGATCTGCTTCAGGAAATGATTTTACAATTATGGCGATCGTACGATTCATTTCGCGGCGAAAGTCAGTTTAGCTCATGGATGTACCGCGTGGCTTTTAATACCGCCATCAGTTATTTTAGAAAAGAAAAACAACACTACACTTCAAGCCTTGACCCGTATCACGATCTTCCGGATGAGCTGCGCACCGTAAAAGAAAAAGAAGAACAACTTGCTGTTTTTTACAAAGCAGTTCAACAGTTGAACAAAGTAGAGAAGGCGCTTATTTTCCTTTACATGCAGGGACAGTCAGGTGATGAGATTGCAGGCATATTGGGCATTTCATCAGTAAACGTTCGAGTGCGCCTGAACCGTACCAAAGAAAAAATTAAATACATCATTAAAACATTGGGTTATGAATTTTGATGACTTAAAAAATGAATGGGCGGACGACATTTCAAAAGATGTTCCGCTTGACACAAAGAAAGTGCCGCTTGACAAAACAAGGTCTACCATCGACAGGCTGAAAATAAATATGAGAAGAGAATTTTTCGGTCTTGGACTGTCTTACTTTTTTATATTCCTGGCCTTTTTCATTTTGTCCAAGCCTTATTTATCTTTTTTAATTGGAGGAACAGCTTGTCTTATTTTGTTAATGCAAACCATTTACTTCTGTTACCACTGCTATATTTTTTACAAACAGTTAGAAAGATCTGATTTGAGTTTGCGCAAAAACATTCGCAAGATTGCTTATGATCTGGAGCTCAACATTGAGCGGTATAAAACATACTCATTTTGTTCAATGCCCATCGGCATCCTGACTTGTGTAGCATATCTAAATACAGACAGAGTCGGCCAATTACTCAAACAAACATTCTATGCCGGATCAATTGTGCAAATAAAACCATTACTTATTACCGGCATCATAATAATCTTTGCGCAGTTGCTCAGTTACTATCTTTCCAAAATGCATATTAACTGGCAGTATGGTCGGTATTTGAGGGAGTTGAAACAAGTGATGAATGATTTGGAGGAGGACAACTAAGAATTAGGAGTTAGGAGTTAGGAATTAGGAGTTAGAAATTAGGAGTTAGAAATTCTTCATATGGAAGTCTCCACAGTATTCACAAGTATTAAGAGGTTATCAAAATAGCAGAGGGCAGCATTTTTTTAAATGCTGCCCTCTGCTATTATTCTTTACTAGTTATTAACTACAGCAATCACACTCCTCAATTCCTAACTCCTAATTCCTAATTCCTAATTACTTCTCCCTCATCCCCCCATTCTTATACAACTGATACGCAGATTGATAGTTCGCAATCGCTTCATGCAAAAGATGGTCGTTCATGGGCACTTGCTTTTGTTCCTCGGATTGTTTTTTGTAGAAGTAGCAATCTGCTTTTTGCTGAGGCCCTAAAACGATCAACGTATCATTCTTGAGATAACCCAGTTTTTGATAAGTTCCCATCAACGCTCTTGGCTGGTATTTCGCTGCGTTAATATTTTCGCCAAACAAATTCGACTTGTAACTCCAGTTCAAATAACTAAACAATGTTGGGTATAAATCAATTTGCGAGCAAATCGGAGAAAGCTCAACCGGCTTGGCGTTTGGCAAATTATATACAAGGCATGGAATGTGGTATTTAGAAACATTGATCTCATTTTTGCCCGCACTACTTGCACAGTGGTCAGCCACAAATATGAAAACTGTATTGGCAAACCAGGGCTTTGTTTTTGCTTCTTCCAGCAATTTACCAATTGCAAAATCTGTGTAACGAACGGCACCTTCCCTGCTTCCTTGCGGAATACTTATTTTGTTAGCAGGATATGTATAAGGCCTGTGGTTTGAAGTAGTCATTACAAAATTGAAGAACTTCTTTCCTTCTTTATAATCGGCATCCGCATCGCGAATTACCGCTTTGTAAATGTCCTCATCGCAAATGCCCCACGCATTTTCAAATTGGATATCTTTCTTTGCTATAGCGGTTCTCGTAGTAACCAGATTGTCATTCACAACCGTAGTATTTGGATGATCGACAATATCAAAGCCATTGCCACTAAAAAATTTATTCATGTTGTCAAAATATCCATCACCACCGTAAAAGAAAGTGCGTTTGTAACCGGCATCTTTAAATATCGAGCCAACGGTAAATAAGTTTGCGTTATCATCCCTGCGAACAATGCTGCTTCCCGGCGTAGGCGGAACCGCGAGCGTAAGCGCCTCCATGCCACGCACCGTACGCGTTCCCGTTGCATACATGTTTGTAAACAACACACTCTGCTTCGAAAGAGAATCAAGCACCGGAGTTAGTCCCTCTGTATTACCAAAACGCGTCATAAAGTCGGCACTGAAACTTTCGATCGTTATCATTATTACGTTCGGGCGGGCAACAAGCGTATCGTTGCTCGTTATTTGCCTGTAAATCTCATTTTCATTTCCGGTAAACTTTGTGCTGGAATCTGTCAGCAAATTGCGCATGCGAGCAAACACTTCCGCATCCGGGTCCTTTTTGTAAAACTCGCTGTAGCTAAGCTCATTGTTCTTAAATGCAGAAAAGAAAGAGTAAATACCTGCTTTTGACAATTCGGCTCTATAGCGATTATCAGTTCTTTCAGCCCAGTTATTTTTTACATTGAATATGTAGAATACCGGGACCAGCAGCAAAGCAACCGTCACAATTGAACGACTTCTGAATGTCATGGCTGAATTGAAACTTGCAGCAAAAATTCCTCTTTTATAAAACCACCACGTAATTAAAGAAGTAACCAGCACCATTCCACCAATCAAATACGGAAGTGGGTAAGATTGATTGATATTATTTACCACCTCAAAAGTGTAGATAAGATAATCAACGGCAATGAAATTGAAGCGGCTTTCAAACTCTCCCCAGAAGGTAAATTCGGCGAAAAATGAGAACATCACGATCAACACCGTTAAAAAGAATCCAACGTACGTAACCGTTTTGTTGAGCCTCGACTGGTTCCACTTTTGTCGAATCAGCAATAAATAAATAGCATACAGAACCGTAAAAAATGAAGCAACACCAAGGTCAAACACAAATCCCTTAAAGTAGATAGAAAACAATGACCCTATGGAAATAGCGGCGTTTTTCCACGATATAATAAGAAGCACCGTCCGCACCAAAAATGAAAGTGCGATAAACAGTGTCCAAAAACCTAATAGAATTGAGTAACGATTGGGGGCACGTAACATAAACTTAACGAAAATTTAAAGTGCGCAAAGCTATTCAATTCTACCAGATAAAAATGAAAAATACCCAGATAGCTCCTTTCAAAAAATTCTATAGAATGTCGTTTGAACAAATGTTTATTACCGCTGTTGTAAACTTTGATTATGCCTATCCGCTGAGGTATGATTTTTTTGTGGCTGAATTGTCCAAAATCATTTCCCAAAGTCAAATTAAAACGATGATTAATAAGTTTTTACAAAAAAACCAAATATTTCTTGCGTATTTCACAAAATTTACATTAATTCATTACCTTTGCCCACTTTAAAATCATGCCGTAACATGATACAACCTGGTACCGTAAGATCGGGTTTGATACGAAAGATTCAATGCTCCTCCCTTTCGCATCCGGTTTATATCATGTGGCAATTGCAATTAAAAAATATTTATTGCCCATGAAGTTATCTCAGTTTAAGTTTGATCTGCCTCTAAACCTTATCGCTCAGCACCCTTCGAAAAAGAGAGAAGACAGTCGCATGATGGTGGTGCACCGCAAAACCGGACAAATGGAAAACAAACACTTCCGTGATGTTCTGGATTATTTTGACGACAAAGATGTTTTCATCGTAAATAATACAAAGGTTTTCCCAGCTCGTATGTATGGCCGTAAAGAAAAGACCGGCGCTAAAATTGAGGTTTTTCTTCTACGCGAATTGAACAAACCAAATCGCCTTTGGGATGTAATCGTTGACCCTGCACGTAAAATCCGTGTCGGCAACAAATTATATTTCGGAGAGTCTGACGAACTGGTAGCTGAAGTAATTGATAACACTACATCCCGTGGTCGTACCATCCGCTTCTTGTGGGATGGCACAGACGATGAGTTCCGCCAAATGCTTGAGCATCTGGGTGAAACTCCTCTTCCAAAATACATCAAGCGCAAACCGGAAGAAGAAGATAAAGAGCGTTTCCAAACAGTGTATGCAAAACACGAAGGTGCCGTTGCTGCTCCAACAGCTGGCCTGCACTTCAGTAAAGAACTGATCAAACGTCTTGAAATTAAAGGTATCCGTTTCGCAGAAGTTACTTTGCACACAGGATTGGGAACTTTCCGCCCCATCGAAGTAGAAGATCTCAGCAAACATAAAATGGATGCCGAGTACTACCAGATCGATGACACAGCCTGCAAAATTGTAAACAAAGCAAAAACTGACGGTAAAAGAATCTGCTCTGTTGGTACAACAACCATGAGAGCCATCGAGTCATCTTTTACTGCAGAAAAATTGCTGAAACCATCTGAAGGTTGGACAAACCATTTCATCCACCCTCCTTATGAGTTCTCTATTGCAGACTCTTTGATCACCAACTTCCATTTGCCAAAAACAAGCTTATTGATCATGACTTGCGCATTCGCCGGTTATGAATTGGCAACAGAAGCTTACAAAAAAGCAATCAAAGACAAATACCGCTTCTTCAGCTATGGAGATGCTATGTTGGTGTTATAATCATGAAAAGGTGAATCGTAAATTCACTGCCATCATAAAAACTTAAAAATCACCGCATGTTATCATGCGGTGATTTTTTTTGCCCGTATTTGCATTTGCTTTCCGGAACAACTATTTTAGTTCCAAATTAAAATAATTGAAAATTGTCTGGCTCCACAAAAGAGAAGCAACATCATTTTCAATTTTCAACTTTCAATTTTCAATTGCAACACCTGTGACCAAAAAGTACCGCATTCTCGAAACCATCCGCCAGGGACAGATCGGCGGCGGTGAGAGCCATTTATTGAGCCTCGTTGAAAACCTTGATAAATCTATATTTGAGCCCGTTGTCCTCTCCTTTACTCCCGGCCCAATGATAGACAGGCTTAAGGAAATGGGCATTCAAACACATGTGATCTATACTGAAAAGCCGTTTGATATGAGCAAATGGAAACAGGTAAAGACGTTTGTGGAAAGTGAAAACATTCAGCTTGTGCATGCACACGGCACCAGAGCAAATTCAAACGTTTATTGGGCCGCAAAAAAATTGAACCTCCCACTCGTTTATACGATTCACGGCTGGAGCTTCCACGATGATCAGAACCCGATAGTCAAGAAGATAAGAGTGTTGGGGGAAAAAGTGCTCACAAAAAAATCGGACATCAACATTTCTGTTGCTGCCTCTAACCAGGCAACGGGAAAGCAATACTTTAAAGACTTTGAATCTGTTGTGATCAACAATGGAATCAATCAGCAAAAATTCAATCCAGACAGAGCATTGCAAGATGTCCGGGAAGAATTACATGTTCCACCTTCAGATACGCTTGTTGTTTTTGTTGCCCGTTTTATCCATCAAAAACAACCGCTGGTGTTGATCAGAGCGTTCGCCAAAGCTTTACAGCAAAAACCTTCTTTAAAGCTTTTATTAGTGGGAGATGGCGATCAAAAAGATGAAGCACTACAACTTGTAAAAACGTTAGGAATCGAACAACAAGTCATTTTCCAACAGTTTCGCCAAGACGTTCCGGAGGTTTTAGCAGCCGGAGATATTTACGTGTTACCCTCTCTTTGGGAAGGCCTGCCAATCGCGTTACTCGAAGCAATGGCAATGGGAAAAGCAATCATAGCTACTGCTGCGGATGGCACTCGTGAAGTGATCCAACACAACAACAATGGCATTTTGTTACCAATGGAAAATGTAGAAGATAATTTAGCCGCCGCGATTGTTGATTTAGCGAACGACCCTGACAAAAGAAAAAAACTGGGAGATGCTGCGCGAGCCACTATCAGCGAACGTTTCAGTGCAGATAAAATGACGAGAGAGATTGAAAAGATTTATTTGAAACTTTTAAATGCCTGAAATTTAAACTAAAAAATTTTAAGCAAGTGACACCGTATAAAAAACTGTATCAATAAAAAATAAGGTATTGGAGTTGACAAGGATATTTTCATCGTGCATGCCTTCCAAAATCAACCCTAACTCTTTATTGAAGTAGTCGTTTCGCCGTGTATTTTCAAACCCGTTAAATGCCAGGAATTTTTTTATGTCTGGCAATTCAGCTTGCGCGTCTGATTATATAAATGGCTGTTTTAAAACAGCAAACAAAGTTCCATCTCGTTCTGTAAATCCCAGGCAAGTATAAGTTGTGTCCCTAAAAAGTAAATTGTGAATGACGACGCTATTAAAAAACTCAAGCCAAGTCGTATAGTAAATAGCATCGTTTAGCTTTATTACGCTTTGACTATTTGACTCAAGATAAACCAAAGCTTCCCCTCCTCTCGTCAAATAATGTTTTTCTTCAGGTAATTCTTTTACCCAAAGGTCATTTGTGTCACAAAACGATCTCAACAGCTTTACCTGCTCTTCTTTGACGATTGATTGACTTTCGAATTCTTTTTTAACCGTTGTACTTGTTCTAAAGCTTGAGCATAGGAGATTTCTGATTGACGTGCAATTCTCTTTTGTCCCTTCAAGGACATTTCCTGAAACGATATCTTTAAGTCTTTTTCGGGTATCATTATCAATCATTTTTACAAAAATAAGTAAAGAATTGAAGTATACAATTTCTACGGAACGCATTGCTTTTCAAGCAAAAAGAGCCTATGCAAGTTTGCATAAGCTCTTTTATATATTTTTTTGCAAATAACGACCACTACTCTAAACCAAACAGTCCGCTATTCAGCAACTGCAGAGTCTGAATCTTATATTGATCAGCAACAAGTAAAGAAATATTGTGAGGACTTCCACCATAGCTAACCATGCTAACAGGCACCGGTTTTAATGTATCAAACAATTTGCTTAACACATCAGCAGAGCTACCGATTTTGTTACCAACAATGGAAACTATGGTTTGATTTTTATCTACCTCAATTGTTCCGAAAGGTTCCAATTCTTTCACGATCGCAGCAAGATTAGCATCTGTATCAATCGTAACAGAAACCGCCACTTCAGAAGTAGTGATCATATCAATTGGTGTGCGGTATTTCTCGAACACTTCGAAGATCTTTCTGAGGAAACCATAAGCCAGCAACATGCGGCTGCTCTTGATTTTGATTGCGATAATACCATCTTTCGCAGCAATCGCTTTTACGCCTTCGCTACCTGCTTCGTCGCGGATTACTGTACCGGCAGCATCAGGCTGCATAGTGTTCAACAACTTAACAGGAACATTTTCGTGTTGAGCTGGCCAGATACAAGTTGGGTGCAAAATCTTCGCGCCAAAATATGCAAGCTCAGCAGCTTCATCAAAGCTCAATTGCTCGATGGCAACCGTTTTCTTTACGATACGTGGGTCGTTGTTATGCATACCATCGATGTCTGTCCAAATTTCACAGACAGTAGCTTTAATTGCAGCAGCAATCAAAGATGCAGTGTAATCACTTCCGCCTCTTTTCAGGTTATCTACCTCTCCTTTCGAGTTGCGGCAGATATAACCTTGCGTGATGAACATTTTCTTATCGCTATGATTTTTCAACAGCTGAGACAGCTTTGTTTTAATCGCGGAAAGTTGCGGCTCATCATTTGCATCAATGCTCATGAAATCGAGCGCCGGCAACAGATAGTGATCAATTCCTTTTTCTTCAAGATAAGTGCTGAACAATTTTGTGCTCAACAATTCACCCTGCGCAAGGATATCTTTATTCAACGCTTCGTTGAAAGAAATTTTAGTGATGATGTTCAAAAACTCGAAATGCTCGCCAACAATAGCTTTTGCCTTTGCAAGCGCTGCAGGAGTTTTCACCAGTTCTGCAATGAAAGTATGATAGTGAGCTTCCAGCTTGTCGATCTGCGTCTTCGCATCTTCTTTATTGTTCTTGGCCAAAGCATCGCCAATACCAACCAATGCGTTGGTAGTTCCGCTCAAAGCACTCAATACAACAATTTTAGATTCATTGTCACGGGTGATCAGATCCGCAACCTGGTACATACGCTCGGGCTTTCCAACACTGGTGCCCCCGAATTTCATTACTTTCATTTTCTTAGTAACAAGCTAAAAGCTAGTTTAGCCATTTTTTAGTGAAAAATATTGTTGAAAAAATTGTTGCTTCTTCTCAGGAGGTCGGAAGTCAAAAGTCAAAATTAGAAAGTCAAAAAAGTAGCCGCACTGACGGGGATCACTTTTTAATTTTTACTTTTAATTTTTGCCTTTCCCTCCGGGTTTGCGAAGTTAAAGCTCCACGCCCAATTTTTTACCCAAATTTTGTAAATCCTCCACAACAACTTGCAACAATGGAATTCCGGTTTCCAAACGCTCTTTTTCCATCTCTCTTTCCGGATCGCCGGGAATCAAAACGCTTTGTTCACCCACCACTGTTTTGGCGTTCCTAAAGCGCTGTATCCAGTTATCCATGTGCTCTTTAAATTCGTCCGCTTTACGGAAGGCGTCGATGCGCATCGCTCCTAAAAAGTGCCCGATCCCTTTACCCGGCATATTTTCAGGCATTGGCACATAAGCAGGAAACGGAGGTACCCAGGGGCCGTAGTTTGCGCCGCTCAATATGGCCGAGAAAATATCCACCACCGCCCCAAGCGCATAGCCTTTATGACTTCCATGCTCGCGATCACCGCCGAGTGGCAGCAAAGCACCGCCATTTTTCAAGGCATGTGCATCTGTAGAAATATTGCCTTCTTTATCCTGGATCCACCCCGTCGGCGCATCCAGATTTTTTCTTTGTAAAATTTCGAGCTTACCGTTAGCGGCCGTCGTAGTTGCTAAATCCGCCACAAATGCAGGCTCTTTTCCCGCAGGAATCGCCACGCAAATAGGGTTTGTACCTAGCATGCGCTCGGTTGAAAAGGTTGGCGCTACCAAAGCACTGGCATTGGTCATTGCAATGCCAATCATATCATTCTCCAGCGCCATCATTGCGTGAAATCCTGCAATACCAAAGTGATTCGAGTTCTGCACACTCACCCAGCCTGTTCCCACATTCTTCGCTTTTTCAATTGCCACTTTCATCGCATAAGGTGCTACAACAAGTCCCAAACCGCTATCCCCATCAACAACAGCCGTGGATGGCGTTTCATGAATCACTTTCATTGCAGGTGCTGCATTCACCCTCTTAGCCTCCCACAAGCGCACATAGCCTGTCAAACGCGCCACACCATGTGAATCAACTCCACGTAAATCCGCACTCAACAAAGTTTTTGCTGCAATAGTTGCATCGTCGGAACTGCAACCAATCTGCCTGAATATTGCTTCTGTAAAATTCAACAAATGAGCATAGGAAAAAATCTTTTCCATAAAAGAGAATTGGTGAGCCGCAAAGATAAATTTAATTGAAAACGGAAAGTTGAAAATTGAAAATGAAGTTTAGCTTTCCAATTTTCAATCTCCAATTATTGGCATCTTGTGAATATTGTCTTTTGCAAAAATCTGATCATATAAAAATTGCACAAGTGATTTCATGGAAATAGAAGGCTTTCCCATTTTATGATAATTCACTTCAAGCACGCCGGCAGGCTTATCCTTGATCTCTGTAGGTCGTACAATTGTCCAATCAAGAGCCGTCACAGACAAAATTTCAAGCTGTCTTCTCTTGTCTCTAAAAGGCCGCCAAAGCGTTAACGGCGCAACTATCCGACCAAAGAAACCACCATCGTAGCCAAGCACTCCTGCAGAAGACAAGCAAATAACTCTCCGGACACCAAACTTTTCCATCGCCATGACAATATTTATCGTGCCTGAAGAATAAACAGTGGTCGCTTTATTTCCTCGAGTGCCTAGCAAAATATAAACAACGTCACACCCTTTGATACATTCTTCAACAGCCACTGCATTCAAAACATCTCCTTCAATCAATTGTAAATTCTTAGCAGCTTCGATTCTGCCGCTATCACGCACCAATGCTTTTAAGCAATCTTCTTTTGCTAAAAGTAACTTCGCAAGTTCCCTACCAACTTGCCCTGTTGCGCCAAACAAAGCTATTTTCATACGCTTACTATTTATTCTCCATACTAATTTCCACAAGAATACTCCCCGGTGCATTAAAGTAAAATCCATAAGACCCATGCATATTCCTCGGCGCGTGCCCCGTTGCATAACCAGAAGAAAGCAACTGGTCATATTTTAAATCAACCTCTTGTTTGCTATTTACCAGGAAACCCACGTGAAATGCATCCGGATAGCTGTGAATATCGTTTCTGTTGAACGAATGAGAAGTAATCACCAGGACAAATCCGTCCTCTCCTTTCAAAACCGCTAATGCATTATCTCCTTTTTTTTCTAAACAAGTAAAGGAGAAAAATGTCTCAAAAAAATCCGCAGTGGCTTTTACATCAGGCACCGTGAGATTAATGTGATTCAGTTTCATTATGATATATTTATAAAAGAACAATCATTCTTTTATTGGTTAAAAAAATTTTATGGTGTTAAAGCAATCATCACCTGATCGAAAGCTTCATCCAATTTTTCCTGAGTAAGCGCAAATTTTTTACCACTCATGCTTTTCTTTTGCTGGTGAAATTTTATTAATTGATACAATGGACCAAAAGCTATAGCCCAATACACTTCCGTTGACAGCTCCTTCAACTTCCCTTTCTTAATTGCGTTCGCGCAGAACTTTTGCATAACTGTCGACAATCTCCTGCCCTGTAGGTCCATAACTTTCAGATATAACGGAGTGCTACGCAATTGTTCTGCGAACTGAGCTTCCAATGGGTATTTCAAACAATAAGCCAATCTGTTTTTCCATTGCAGTTTCAGTCCTTCAGCATAGTTCATATCCACATTAAAACCCTTCAACAGCATGTCATCCATCTCATTTACTATACCAAGGTAAACTTGCACAATAAGGTCTTCCCTATTTTCAAAATTCAGGTAAATAGTGTTAACTGATACGCCAGCAGCCTTCGCCACCTTATGCATACTCAAACCATCAAACCCATCTTTTACAACAAGCTCGACTGTCTTCTGCCGTATAAGCAACTCCTTATTTAGATCTTTTAGACGCATTGGGAATACAAATATAAAAGAACAATCATTCTTTTTTAAATTTTATTTTTAAAATACTTATTCATGCATAAAAAAATCCCCGCATAACTGCAGGGACTTTAAAAATTCGACCTCCTATCTCCCTCCCGGAGGGCAATTTGTTCTTAAATAGTTCGTGTACAATGTACTTAAATGCAGATTGGTTCCTTCGCCTTCTGATATACTGTGCGTACGGTTTGGATAAGGCATAAACTGAAATTGCTTATTGTATTTGATCAATTCATTCAACAACATCTCAGCATTATCGTAATGCACGTTATCATCACCTGTTCCATGTATGTACAGTAAATTTCCTTTCAAATTTTTAGCATATGTGATGGGTGAACCTTTCACGAAATCTTCGCGATTTTCTTGTGGCAACCCCATGTAGCGTTCCTGGTAAATGTTGTCATATGTAAGCTGATTTCCTACTGCTGCAATGGCTATCCCGGTTTTGTAAATCTCAGGATGCTGGAACATCAGGTTCAGCGTTGCAGAGCCACCACCGCTCCAACCCCAAACAGCTACGCGATCTTTATCAACAAATGGCCATTTCAAAATTTCTTTTGCAGCCATCGCCTGGTCGTTAATATTGATTTGTCCAATTTGTCTGTAAACACACTTTCTCCATTCTCTCCCTTTTGGACAGGGTGTCCCCCTATTGTCAATTGTAATGTAGATGTAGCCATCCTTTGCCATATTGCCGCGATACAAAAAGTTGTACCCAGTGCCAAACTCATCCTTCACAAGTTGCCCCCATGGTTCTGTGTACACCTGGAACACAACAGGATATTTTTTTGTGCTGTCGAAGTTTTCAGGCTTCAACATCCACGCATCCATTTCAACATTGTCCGCAGTTTTTATTTTGAAGAACTGCAACGGAAACCGGCTCTTATCTGCTGCAGCAACAGCATTGTTTACTTCGCTGCTTCCATTGACGCCTCCATGTGCCGGCAAAGTGATCCACTCCGATGTAGGCCTTGTGTAATAGTTAGAAAAATTATGCATGGCAAATTTCGCATCAGGAGAAAGGTTGTAGTCATGAGTTCCTTGTTGATTAGCCGGAGATACTCTTTCCGCTTTGCCCTTACCATCCAGCTTGGTTCTATACAAATATTTTTGTGTGGCATTGTCAGGAGATGCCATGAAATAAACGTAACCTCCTTTTTCATCGATGCGCACAATATCCATCACATCATAATTGCCGTTAGTGATCAGCGTTTCCTTTTTGCCATCGCGGCTAATGCGATACAAGTGGCGCCAGCCGTCTTTTTCAGTGGCCCACACAAATTCTTTTCCGCTGTTAATCCAATCCCAGCCACCATAAGCATAATCATCGTCCCACAAAGGCAAAATATCGATCCATGCTTTGTCTGTTTCCTCGTAGATCAAGCTTGATTTTCCAGTTGTTGCATTGCATATAAACAACTTGCTATCATTCTGCTTTCTGTTCAAATGCTGAATGATCAATTCACTACTGTTGGCCGCCCACTCCATTCTTGGAACATAAGTTTGCAAAACAGTATCAGTAGGAATTTCCATCCATTTGGTTTGTGCATTCTCAACATTCACAACACCAATTTTGTAAGGAGATGGCGGAGTACCTGCAACCGGATATTCTACAGGAACTATTTTCGGATAAATAGAATCCGTGTTGTTGATCATATAATAATCGGAAGTCGTCTTTGCATTAATTTGCCAGAAAGCAATTTGCTTACTGTCGGCTGCCCAGCGAAAACCATCTCTGCAGAAAAACTCTTCTTCATAGGCCCAGTCAAATGTGCCGTTGATCAGTTTACGGCTACCGTCGAGTGTCAACTGTTTTACTTTGTTTGTTACCGCGTCTTCCACGTACAAATTGTAATTGCTTACGTAAGCAACTTTGCCACCGTCAGGAGAAAACTTGGCAAACATTAGAGATGATTCAGGCAAACCTGTTCCCAATTGTTTTAAAGAACCTGTTGTAAGATCATACAACCAGTAATCTCCTCTCGTATCTTGTCTCCAAACTTTCTTTGTATTTGTATAGATCAATACTTTCTTCTCATCCGCTGAAAAAATAAAACTGCGTATGTGCAATGCCGTTGTTTTTCCAGCTGGAATTAATTTTCCTTTATCAACAATCACCGTAGATGATCCCGCTGGCAACGTATATTTCGCAATGCTATTATCTTCATTCACATAATAGCTATTGCCTTCTTTAGACCATGTAATTTTTTCCTGCGCAGAAACGCAAAGCGTAATAATCAAGCACCAAAACAATAACAATAAACGCTGGGGCATAGTGTAAGAAATTTGATGGAAGATAAAGCATGTTAGCAAAATATTATGCAATTACCCGGTTCATTAATTAAGCGTTCTTAAAGCATGATCAACGGTTAAAGAACAAGCACTAAAAACAAAAAAGCCGCTCCGGAATTCCGGAACGGCTCTATATAAGTAAGAAGCTAAATTATGCGTTTACTTTACCTTTCACTTTTGCGATAACCTCATCTGCGATGTTGTTAGGCGCTGGTGCGTAATGTGAGAATTCCATTGTAGAAGACGCACGACCAGAAGACAATGAACGCAACTGAGTTACGTAACCGAACATTTCGCTCAAAGGAACTTTAGCTTTAATAACCTGTGCGTTATTACGGCTATCCATACCTTCCAACATACCACGACGGCGGTTCAAGTCACCTGTAACATCACCCATGTATTGGTCAGGAGTTACAACCTCTACTCTCATGATTGGCTCAAGCAAAGTTGGTTTTGCTTTTCTTGCTGCTTCACGGAAACCTTGTTTAGCACAAAGCTCGAATGACATAGCATCAGAGTCAACCTGGTGGAAGCTACCATCAAATACGCGGATTTTCATGTCCACAACAGGATAGTTAGCCAATACACCATTAGACATTGCTGATTCGAAACCTTTCTGAATAGCTGGTACAAACTCACGAGGAATAGATCCACCAAAGATATCGTTTACGAACTGGTAAGATTTTCCTGGGTTTTCTTTTAACCACTCTTCATCAGCAGGTCCGATAGCAAACACGATGTCAGCGAATTTACCACGACCACCGGTTTGTTTTTTCAATGTTTCACGGTGCTCAATAGTTGCTTTGAACGCCTCTTTATAAGCTACCTGAGGGTTACCCTGGTTTACTTCTACTTTGAACTCACGACGCATACGGTCAATGATGATCTCAAGGTGAAGCTCACCCATACCACTCAAAATTGTTTGACCTGTTTCTTCGTCTGTTCTTACACGTAAGGTTGGATCTTCTTCAACCAATTTAGCGATAGCCATACCCATTTTATCAACGTCAGCCTGAGTTTTAGGCTCGATAGCTACGGAGATAACTGGTTCTGGAATGAACATGTTTTCCAGAACGATTGGGTTGTCTTCATCACAAAGTGTATCACCAGTTTTGATCTCTTTGAAACCAACTGCCGCTCCGATATCACCAGCTTCGATGAAATCGATTGGGTTTTGCTTGTTAGCAAACATTTTCATGATACGGCTGATACGTTCTTTCTTACCGCTACGTACGTTCAATACGTAAGAACCTGCATCAAGGTGACCACTATATGCACGGAAGAATGCAAGACGACCTACGAATGGGTCAGTCATGATTTTGAATGCCAATGCAGCAAATGGTTCTTTTGCATCTGGTCTACGAACAATAGCTTCGCCAGTGTCAGGGTTAGTACCTTCTACAGCGTCGATATCAAGCGGGCTTGGCAGGTAACGGCAAACCGCATCCAATGCAGTTTGTACACCTTTATTTTTGAATGAAGAACCGCACATCATAGGAACGATACTAAGATCGATCGTTGCTTTGCGGATAGCTTCATGCAATTCTGCTTCAGAAATTGAGTTTGGATCTTCGAAGAATTTCTCCATCAAAGTATCATCGTATTCAGCAACTGCTTCAACAAGCGCAGCTCTGTATTCGTTAGCTTCGTCAACCATGTCAGCAGGTACAGGGATTTCGTCGAAAGTCATACCTTCTGTTTCCATGTGCCAAACCACACCTTTCATTGTAATCAAATCCACAACGCCTGTGAAATTATCTTCAGCGCCGATTGGTAACTGTAATGGAACAGCTTTAGCACCCAACATTTCTTTAACTTGTTTTACCACGTTAAGGAAGTCAGCACCAGAACGATCCATTTTATTTACGAAACCGATACGGGGAACTTTGTAACGGTTAGCCTGGCGCCAAACAGTTTCAGATTGAGGTTCTACACCATCAACCGCACTGAACAACGCGATCAAACCATCCAATACACGCATGGAACGCTCAACTTCTATAGTAAAGTCCACGTGACCCGGAGTATCGATAATGTTGAAGTAATATTTTTTAGTGTTAGCGTCAGCTTTACCTTTATCAGTTGGGAAATTCCACTGGCAACTTACCGCAGCAGAGGTAATTGTGATACCTCTTTCTTTTTCTTGCTCCATCCAGTCGGTAGTAGCACCACCGTCGTGAACTTCACCAATTTTGTGGATCATCCCTGTGTAGCGTAAGATACGCTCTGTAGTAGTGGTCTTTCCGGCGTCAATGTGAGCCGCAATACCAAA
Organism: Pinibacter aurantiacus; assembly: GCF_019130065.1. Lineage (GTDB taxonomy): Bacteria > Bacteroidota > Bacteroidia > Chitinophagales > Chitinophagaceae > Pinibacter > Pinibacter aurantiacus. Next base: position 164,668 of record NZ_JAHSPG010000011.1, read on the forward strand.
GTTTCTTTGAAATCTTAAGTCTGCCATTTTTGTATGTTAAAAAGTTTGAGTCTTTTTATTGATTTACCGTCACTTTCAAATAAGAACAATAAACCGAATTTGAGGCGCAAAGGTAAAGCTTTAGAAGTAAAAAAAAACAGCTCCCCACAAGTTATATATACAATTCACATGAATTTATTGGCACAGAGTTTTAAGATGTGGATTAACTAGGGATATTTTTTTTATAAATTCCTGAAAATGTTGAAGATATTTATTTGTTATTAGTAAAGGGTAATGTAAATTTATTTTGTCAATCAAAATCACCTAAAAATCACGAACAAATATGGCCACTAAAAAAAAGGTAGCAAAAAAAGCACCGGCAAAAAAAGCAGTTGCCAAAAAGGCCGCTCCAAAAAAGGCCGCGCCTAAAAAAGCAGCGAAAAAGGTTGCCAAAAAAGCCGCACCTAAAAAAGCTCTAAAAAAAGCTGCGAAGAAAGCGGCTCCTAAAAAGGCAGTTAAAAAAGCAGCTCCTAAGAAAGCAATCAAAAAAGTAGTTAAAAAAGCGGCTGCAAAGAAAGCGGCCCCGAAAAAAGCGGCAAAAAAAGCAGCTCCTAAGAAAGTTGTGAAAAAAGCGGCGCCTAAAAAAGCAGCTCCAGCTCCAAAAAAAGCGGCTAAAAAAGCGCCTTTGAAAAAAGCGCCGGTAAAAAAAGCAGCTCCAGTTAAAAAAGCAGCTCCTAAAAAAGCAGCAAAGAAAGCCGTTAAAAAAGTAGTCCCGGCTAAAGTTCAACCTTCTCCGGCACCAATGGAGGAACCAATTGCAACGCCAGCACCAATGGAGGAACCAACTAGTACGCCTATCTCCCATGATAGCGACGAAAGCGGCCCAGATTCATTTGACGTTCCTGAAATGCCAAATGATGACAACGAAGACGAGGCTTAATCTCTTCTAAACATATTTTGTAGACAATACACAAAGCGCCAAGACATTGATAAATGCGATGGCGCTTTTTTATTTTTAGCACGCAGATGACGCTGATTAGGCTGATTTGCGCTGATTTTTTTCAAGGAAGCGACAGCTCGCTATTTTCCTGACACTCAATTATTCATTAATTCAAACGAAAATCCGTGTAAATCAGTCCTATACGTGTCATCCGTGTGCCTAAGCCTTGCCATACGGCAAACAAAAAAACCATCGCTTATTTCTAAGCGATGGTCCAATATATAAAGGCTTTGTATACAACTTATACCTTGAAGTGAGAAAAAGCTTTGTTAGCTTCAGCCATACGGTGAGTATCTTCTTTCTTTTTGAAAGCTCCACCTTCACCTTTTGCTGCAGCTACGATTTCGTTAGCCAATTTGTCTGCCATGCTACGACCGTTTCTTTCACGGCTAAAGCGTACCAGCCATTTGATGCTTAAAGAAATCTTTCTGTCAGGACGAACCTCAGAAGGAATTTGGAAAGTAGCACCACCGATACGACGGCTTCTTACTTCAACCCCTGGAGTTACGTTTGACAACGCTTTTTTCCAAATTTCGTAGCCATCTTCGTTAGTGATTTTAGCTACTTTATCAAGTGCATCATAAAAAATTTCGAATGCTACACTTTTTTTACCTTGCCACATGATGTTGTTAACAAAACGTGTAACTAGTTTGTCGTTATACTTAGCATCAGGAGCTAGAGGTAATTTTTTGGCTTGCGCTTTCCTCATTGGAAAATCTATTTAAACAGCTTGATTAATTAATTATTTTTTCGCTTTTTCTTTCTTAGTACCGTATTTAGAACGGCTCTTCTTCCTGTCTTTCACACCTGCAGTATCCAAGCTACCACGAACGATATGGTAACGAACACCTGGCAAATCTTTCACACGACCACCACGGATCAACACGATGGAGTGCTCTTGCAGGTTGTGTCCTTCACCTGGAATATATGCGATAACTTCTACTTTATTCGTCAAACGCACTTTAGCTACTTTACGTAAAGCTGAGTTTGGCTTCTTAGGCGTAGTAGTGTACACACGTGTACAAACACCACGACGTTGAGGACATGCATCCAGCGCTCTGGATTTGCTCTTTGCTTTAATAATTTCTCTACCTTTTCTAACTAATTGTTGTATCGTAGGCATTATAACCTTTTTTATTTGGGACGGCAAAGGTAACAGTGATTACCTTAAATACCAAATTTAAAAATGTTGTTTTCTAAAAATATTTTTCTGGGTGTTGAAAACATGTGGAAATTAAACAGTTAGCAACCAGTTATAACGGTCTTCTGCCTGGCCGCTTCTGATAGCATCCAGTCTTTTCTTAACTTCTGGTGTAACTGTCCATTTTTCTGTGTCAAACGTCATTACCTTGTCCTTATATCTCAGTTCTTTAATCGGAGAAATAGTCGCAGCGGTACCTGTTCCAAACACATCCTTCACATTTCCAGCATCGTATTCTTTTATCAACTCGTCTATACTGATTGGTCTTTCTTCTACTTTCAGGCCAATTTCCTTCAAAATGGCAATTACACTGTCACGCGTAACGCCGGCCAAAATGGTCCCCTCTTCCAGAGAAGGAGTCACAGCCGTGTCACCAATTACAAAGAAAACGTTCATCGTTCCCACTTCCTGCAGCCATTTGTGCTCAAAAGCGTCTGTCCACAGCACCTGGTCATAACCTTTATCCTTTGCTACTTTAGCCGGATACAGGCTACCGGCATAGTTTCCGGCATTTTTTGAGAACCCTACCCCACCCGGAGCGGCTCTTGTATATTTTTCTTCCACATAAATTTTCATTGGTTTGCCATAATAAGGACCTGTTGGGCTTAAAATGATCATGAATTTATATGTTTCCGAAGCTTTTACGCCTAAGGATTCGTCAGTACTGAACATAAACGGACGAATGTAAAGGGAGTGATTTTCCATTGCAGGAATCCAGCCTTTTTCAAGATCTATCAACTGACGCATTCCGTCAATGAAAATCTCTTCCGGCACAGCAGGCATACAAAGACGCTCAGCTGAAAGGTTAAAACGTCTGAAATTGTCGTACGGACGGAATATGAAAACTTCGCCATTATCGCTTTTGTAAGCCTTAATACCTTCAAAAATTGCCTGACCGTAATGTAGAGCCATGTTTGCCGGGCCAATCAGTAATGGTTGATATGGTTTAATTTCCACATTTTTCCATTCGCCATCGACGTAATCAGCTTCCAACATATAATCCGTGGAATACTTGCCAAATGGAACATTTTCAAGCTTTACACCAGGTAATTTACTCGCGTCAACTTTTGTAACCGGTATTGTATGTGCGGCAATCATATTCATTTACATTTGTGCAAAGAAACGAACAAAGTTTGGGGTTGCCAAAATACAAGACAATGAGTTTTAACAACGTACAATTACCGGGATTTTTAGTCGCAGACCTTTACAGAAGGCACTTGGTGGAAGATTATTCGGCCATTCCCAAAATTGCCCAACCATCCGAACCGGCTCCAATAATTGACAAACCCATTCAATTTTTAGGCAAAAATCTCAAGCAATTTCTAATACTGGCTTGCTATGCAAACGAGGTCTACCTACCGGAAGCGCAACTTGAGTTTCTGGGAAACATTTTGAAAGCCTGCCAGTTAAATCTTGGAGATGTTGCCATAGTGAACTGTAATTCCCAGGAGGTTAATTTCAGTAATATCGGGCAGCTTCAGCCGAAGTACATTATTACTTTTGGTGAAGAATCTCAGATCCACGCTGATTTTAGAACTTCTGCTTTTTTTGAAATAACCAATAAAAATGGCATAAATCTGATCAATGCGCCAAAACTTGAGCTGCTGAACCAAAATACTCCTGATGGAAAAGTGCTTAAAGGCAGACTTTGGAACAGCCTGAAACAACTCTTAAATATCTAATCAACATTGATATGAAGCTTATTTTTGCTACTAACAATCAGCATAAAGTTGATGAAATTCAATATATTATAGGTAACGAGTTCGATGTTATTTCACTTAAACAAGCGGGCATTGATATAGACATCCCGGAACCGCATGATACTTTAGAGGAAAATGCCGTTGAAAAATCTTCCACGATTTACAAATTAACAAATACAGATTGTTTTAGTGAGGACACTGGTCTTGAGGTAGAAGCATTGAACGGCGAACCCGGTGTCAAGAGTGCAAGGTATGCGGGTGATGTAAAGGATTTTAACAAGAATATTGAGAAGCTTCTTTTCAAGCTCGGTAATGAAAACAACAGAAAAGCGCAATTCCGAACCGTTATTTCTTTAATAATCAACAAAGAACAACATCTTTTTGAAGGAATATGCGAGGGCGAGATTATTTTTTCGCCAACGGGTAGCAATGGATTTGGCTATGATTCTGTGTTTGTACCAACTGGCGCAACCCGAACTTTTGCAGAAATGTCAATGGAGGAAAAGAATGCATTCAGCCATCGCAAAAAAGCGACAGAAAAATTAGTTTTATTTTTAAACAAACTGAATATTAGATAGTTTTACTACTGAATTACAAATAATTACAAATTTTTATCCTGGAAAATAAAAAAGATTTGTCGGAAAGCAACCAAAATATATCAGAATACGACTTAATTCAGGGGTGTCTTATGGATAATAGGCGTTCACAGGAGGCTTTGTATCAAAAATTCTCTCCAAAGATGTACGCCATTTGTCTCCGATACGCCTCAAATGCCGACGACGCAGCCGATCTTTTGCAGGAAGGATTTATTAAAGTATTTAAGAATTTACAAAAATTCAGAGGAGAAGGGTCGTTTGAGGGATGGATGCGAAGGGTTTTTGTAAACACATGCATTGAACATTTCCGAAAAAAGGTATATCTGAACAGTATTACCGAAAATGAGGAAAGAACAATAGAGGATTATTCTGCAAATGCATTGGATAATTTAGCCGAAAAAGATATTGTTCAGCTTATTCAAGAATTATCACCAGGTTACCGGACTGTTTTTAACCTATATGTGGTTGAAGGATTCTCGCACAAGGAAATTGGTGATTTGTTACAAATTAGTGAGGGCACAAGTAAATCTCAGTTGGCAAGAGCAAAAATGCTGTTACAAAAGAGAGTGAAGGGCCTTCTGGAAGAAAAAAAGCTTGATTAAAAAAACATGTCTGACCTACTAAGAAATAAAATGCAGCAATTTGAAGCCACTCCCCCAAAAGGATTGTGGGACAGGATCGCTGCGGATCTTGATGAATCCACCTCTTATAAAAACACATCAGAAAAATTATCCGGTTACGAAGTCACTCCCCCGCCTGGCATCTTCAACAAAATAGTTGCAGGCCTTGAAAGAGATCTTCCTCAAAAAGAAGTTCCTGTTAGAAAAATTAATACAACATTCAGGTGGTCAGCAGCAGCGGCTATTTTGATCGTCGTATCTACATTGGGCATTCTTTTCTTTAACGCTAACAAAAAAGAAACAAGCCTGGCTACTGCTACCAAAAGCAATAATCTTCCCACTGTTCCTCATCAGCAAATAACAAATAATCCACCAATCGTCGAAGCGGATGATAGCTCCGATGATGACAATGAAAAATCTGTTAAGCATCTTGCATTGAATAAATTGTTGCGATCAGTACACACTTCAAACATTCAGAATAAAAACGCTGAGACTGCTGATGTCGACTTTGTAGCTTCAAAACCTACAGTCCAGATAACATCCTCAAACATTAAGAACTCTTTGTCAGAACTGGCTTCTAAATTTGTTCTGAACGGGAACTACATTACAGTGCTTGGACCAAATGGTGAACTGAGAAAAATGTCCTTGAAAATTTTCAATGCAATGCATAGTCACAACTATGCAGTAGCGTCGAACTCTGATGGACAAAATACGATTATTGAGAATACAGTAATGGAAAAGAAGTTTAGTGAATGGAGAACCAAAGTTGTTCAAGCAGGTTATGCACCCAATGCATTCAACGGGATGGATATTTTAAATCTCAAGGACCTGATAAAAGAAAATTAAAAAGCGCTATTCACTACCTTTGAATCTATGGCGCGAATTAAAATTGATTTACCAAAGACATTTACTTTCTCCACGTCTATAGACATACGTATTTCAGATCTCAATTATGGTGGCCATGTTGGCAACGACACCATACTTTCATTACTACACGAAGCGAGGGTTCGCTTCTTACAACACTACGGATATTCCGAACTTAATCTTGAAGGAATCGGCATTATTATGGGCGATGTAGCGATTGAATACAAAGCCGAGGGCTTCTACGGCGACAGGTTGAATATCCAGGTTTGCGCAGATGAATTCACAAGAGTATCATTCGACATCTTTTATAAAATAGAAAAAGAACACCAGGGCAAAAATATTGTTGTTGCCATTGCTAAAACGGGCATTGTAGGCTACGACTACAATTTGAAAAAAGTAGCAGCAATACCAGAAAAAGCAAAACTAACATTAACGGGAAACAGTAGTCATTAGGCTTTCACCCACCACTATTCGCGATTTAAGCGATAAACTACGTTTTGATTTATTTGTACGGAGGAGGAAGGATTTTCGTTTTGTTCGAAAATCATAGTAGAACGATCTTTATTACTTTGCTGATTATGCTTTACGACGTGCATCACAGTAATCAGAACTAATTCACCCAATAGAAGTAAGGCCGGTAAGTTTCTTTTTTGCATACAAAGGGAATTTATAATTCTACAATCGGCCAGCAAATCGTTTTAGACAGGACAAGGATTCCCTATCACACTAAAGTATTCATTAAAATCCTAAAATCAAAATTATGGCTTCTTTTTAAACAAAAAGAAGGCTTCCTTCATAGTATTTTACATATCAACAACTTATACCACTAATTGTTCGTTAACTATTCAATATTTTATTGTAACTGGTAACGATTCCCCTAATGAGCGATGAGCTGAATCCCTGGTGCTCCATTTCATTTAACCCTGCTATCGTACATCCTTTTGGAGTGGTTACCTTGTCAATTTCCTGTTCAGGATGGGCTCCTTTCAAAAGAAGAAGATCCGCCGCTCCTTTTACAGTTTGTGCTGCAATAAGACTGGCTGTTGCTGCACTAAAACCAATTTCTATGCCTCCCTGGATATTGGCGCGAATATATCTCATTGCAAAAGCAGTACCACAGGCACCCAGCACGGTAGCGGCATCCATTAGCTTTTCGTCGATCATTGCGACTTTGCCCAATTTCTCAAAAAGGTTTTTGATAAAATCAACCTGGGTATTATTTGCCCCCTTATGACTAATGCATGTCATACTCTCCTGGATCGCGATCGCGGTATTCGGCATTGCGCGAAATAGGGGAACATTTTTCTGAACGGCATTCTGCATATCCTCTATAAAAATTCCGGTGATAACGGATACCAATATATGTTTTTGTGGATCCAATTCTGCTTTAAAGCCGTCCAGCACATCTTTTATTTGGAAAGGTTTTACGGCAAGTATTACAACATCGCTGTTTTTTACTGCTTCGATGTTGTCTGAAGTAATGTTTACTCCTTTATTTTTTAAGACTTCCAGTTCTGCGAGATTTCTGCGAGTGATGGTAATGTCGGCAGGTTTGGAGAACTCGCTTTTCAATAATCCTTCTGCTATCGCTGTGCCCAGGTTTCCTCCGCCTATTATTGCTATCTTATTGTACATGGTGTCGGTTTTATATAATAGAAAAAGCCATCACTAAATTAGTGAAATGGCTTTTTCTATGTTTTTGTTCAGATTGCGAAATTAGTAAAACTTTGCCTGCGATAAATAATTTCTCACATAATCCTGCACTCCCTCTTCTAATGAATAAAATTTATCTGTGTAACCTGCATCGAAAAGCTTTTGCATATTCGCTTCTGTGAAATATTGGTATTTGTCGCGAATATCTTCAGGCATATCGATGAACTGAATATCTGGCTTTGTGTCGATGCCTGCAAATGTTGCTTTTACCAGATCTTCGAATGCTCTTGCTTTCCCTGTACCGAGGTTATATATTCCTGATGCAGGTTTGTTTTGCATAAGCCAATAACAAACTTTGATAACATCTTTAACGTACACAAAGTCACGAAGCTGCTGACCATCTTTAAAGTCGGGCCTGTGCGACCTGAACAGCTTCACCATTCCATCTTTCTTTATTTGATTGAAGGAATGGAATATTACGCTTGCCATTCTCGCTTTATGATATTCGTTTGGTCCGTAAACGTTGAAAAATTTAAGTCCCGCCCAAAATGGAGGCTGTGCCGATTGCTGAATCGCCCATTTGTCAAACTCATTTTTGGATATGCCATAAGGATTCAGCGGCTTTAGCTTGAACGGTAATTCGTGATTGTCATCGTAGCCAAATTCGCCGCCGCCGTATGTTGCAGCGGAAGAAGCATACACCAACGGAACATTTTTATCAACGCAATAGTTCCATATTTTTTGTGAATACTCTACGTTGAGATGCTCGTGTATAGCGTAGTTAAATTCGGTGGTATCTGTTCTTGCTCCTATGTGAAATATGAAATCAATGGAAGGATCATTCTTCTGCAACCAATCGAAGAAAGATTCTCTTTCTATTTTTTGAAGGTATGTTTTGCCTTGAAGATTGGGTTCTTTGTCTGCCCTGGAAAAATCATCTACCAGCAACAAATTCGTATATCCCTGGCTGTTAAGAAATCCCACCAGACAGCTCCCGATAAAGCCAGCGGCGCCGGTTACGACTATTGAAGATTCATTCATGGTTTGTCAAATTAGGAATTAGAAATTAGGAGTTAGAAATTAGAAAATAAGAATAAATGCACAATTCTAATTCCTAATTACTAACTCCTAACTCCTAACTATTATAAAGCGCTCAACGCATGTTCGCTGTCATGTCCAGCCAACAGGTTGCCAATTGCATTATCGTATTTTTCTTTCCAGGAAATTACATTGCCCCAGTTTTCACCTTCGATGCTTACTGAGCCATTTGTAACTGTTCCCAGTTTTGCGAATGTCGCGCCGCTTAATGTTTTTTCAAAAGCAGCAACCTGATCTTTTTTCACGGTCACCACTACCCTGCTTTGCGCTTCGCCGAACCAATAAGCATCTTTGCGAATGCCGGCATCTGTTGATGCTACATCGAAACCAAGGTTCCTGTTGAAAGAAGATTCGATCAAAGTAATGAACAAACCGCCTTCGCTCACGTCGTGTGCAGATGCGATCACTTTTTCTTTGATTGCTTTTGTTATTTGTTGCTGCAGTGCAAATTCTTCTTCTATATCAAAATGCGGAGCCGGTGAGAACTCAACTCCTTTTATTTTTTGCAAATATTCAGAGCTGTTGATATCGCCGTAGCTTTTACCAACCAGGTAAATAACATCGCCTTCTTCTTTAAAGTCCAATGTCATTTTATCTTGTACGCTGTCCAGCAATCCCACCATACCGATCGTTGGTGTCGGATAAACAGGACCGTCGGGGTTTTGGTTGTAGAAACTCACGTTACCGCCTGTTACAGGAGTGTTGAATTTGCGACAGGCGTCGCCCATTCCTTTAATTGCGTGAACAAACTGATAATATACTTGCGGATCGTAAGGGTTACCAAAGTTTAAGCAGTTGGTTACGCCTAAAGGTTCACCGCCACTGCACACGATATTTCTCGCAGCTTCTGCAACAGCGATCATCGCACCTTTGTATGGATCAGCATATACGTAACGACTGTTACAATCTGTTGTAACTGCCAATGCTTTATCACTTGGTTTTGCTAAAACTACTGCTGCATCTGAGGGTTGGTTGGTAGAAGTGTTACCTGTGCCTACCATGCTGTCGTATTGAACATATACCCAACGTTTGGAGGCGATGTTCGGAATTTGAATCAGTTTTTCTGCAACAGCTTTTAAGTCTTTTGGCACTTCGATTGAAGCGGCGTCAAAAGCCTTTGTTTTTGCGAAATACGTTGGTTCAGTGTAAGCGCGATCATATTGCGGCGCTCCGCCGCCCAGTACCAGTTCTTCTGCCGGAAGTTGAGCTTCCAACTCTCCGTGCATGAAAAAGCTTAACAGGCCGTCTTCCGTTACTTCTCCGATTACTGAGCAAGGAAGATCCCATTTATCGAATATTTTTTGTACTACGCCTTCTTTACCTTTTTCCACGACCATTAACATACGCTCCTGGCTTTCGCTCAGCAAAAGCTCCCAGGCTTTCATATTCTGCTGACGTGTAGGCACTTTGTCAAGATCGATGCGCATGCCTACGCCGCCTTTTGCACTCATTTCTGCTGTTGAGCAAATGATTCCGGCAGCGCCCATGTCCTGCATACCCACCACTACACCTGTTGGAATCACTTCGAGGCAAGCTTCCAGCAATTTCTTTTCCTGGAAAGGGTCGCCCACCTGAACTGCAGGCAATTCTTCTGTGCTTTCTGCAGTGATATCCGCTGAAGCGAAAGATGCTCCTCCGATACCATCTTTACCGGTAGCGGAACCGACAAATATTACAGGATTTCCTTTGCCTAATGCAGTCGCACTAACCGTTTCACCAGCTTTTACAATACCAACGCTCATTGCGTTTACCAAAGGGTTGGTGTGATAGCACTGCTCAAAATAGATTTCGCCGCCTACGGTTGGAACGCCAAAGCAGTTACCGTAGTGACCGATTCCATGAACAACGCCACCCAGCAAATGCTGCGTTTTTGCTTCATTAAGATTACCGAAACGGAGAGAGTTTAAAGACGCGATTGGTCTTGCTCCCATTGTAAAAATATCGCGGTGAATACCACCTACGCCTGTTGCCGCACCCTGGAAAGGTTCGATTGCAGACGGGTGATTATGACTTTCAATTTTAAAAACTACCCCGTAGCCATCGCCCATATCCATCAAACCTGCATTCTCTTCTCCGGCTGCTACCAGCATTCTGCCGCCTTCGCGGGGTAAAGTTTTAAGCCATTTGATTGAGTTTTTATAACTACAGTGCTCGCTCCACATCGCGCTGAAGGCACATAACTCATTAAAATTCGGGGTTCTTCCTAATTTTTTCTTTATTAACTCAAATTCTTCTGCCGTAAGACGCAATTGCTCGGCGGTTTTAACTGTTATTTCCATGATAGTATATGGGATGGTCTGAGAAAGCGCAAAGGTAATAAGTTACCGTGTATTAATGTGAATCAAGAGTTGAAATGTATTTCTACGCAGGTAATTAATAATTAATAATGGATAATTAATATTTGATCTCCCGGTAATTTGGGCGTTAAATTCACATCGTGGCACTAACGATTTTCAAGCAGGGACATATATAAGCGCTCCATATCGGCCAGTTCTTTTTCCTTGGAAAAGTTGATCCTAACAAACTCGCGCCCTTTTTCGCCCATGGACTTTCTTATCTCCTTATTTTCTATCAAAACCAAGGTGTTTGCGACAAATCCATTCAAATCGTGCAATGGACTTATAAATCCGGTTAGGCCCGGGTCGATTGTTTGGCTAACTGCACCGGCATTTGTGGTAACGACGGGTTTACCTGCAGCCTGCGCTTCAAGGAGAGTGATCGCAGTACCTTCGTTCAAGGAAGTAAGTGCTACTATATCCAAGCCAGCCATTGCTTCTTCAATGTTCAGGAGCCAGGAGGTAAACGTGACTTGCGCAACCCGGGCGGAGCCGGGATAATATGTATGGGATATGTTTTTCCTTTCAAGCTGGTTTTCCAAGGAGTTTCTCAAGGCGCCGTCTCCAACAATAAAAAACCGCACGGGTTGTTTTGTTTCAGACAGCAGTTTCTCAACTGCATCTATAAAAAACTTGTGATCCTTTATTGGTACAATACGCCCTACTATTCCGATGGCGATTTCGTTTTCCGTCAGTTTATAATTCGCACGAAAGGCATGTCTTTTTTCATCTTCTTTGTCTTCAAATGAGGCTGTGTTTATACCAATTGGGATCACCGCAATTTTTGACAAATCGCTGATCTGGTATACATCTACAAGGTCATGCTGCTGCATCAAACTGGTTGCAATCAATTTTGTTGATTGTTTTGCCAGCCATCTTTCAAGTTTTATGATTTGAGAGGAAAAGAATTTATTGAAATATGAATGAAAAACGTGGCCATGATATGTATGCAGGATCACCTTTGTACCAATCATCTTTGCAGCCAATCTTCCCAATACACCAGGCTTGGCACCATTTGTATGAACGATATCCGGATTGATTTTCTTAAGCTCTTTTTTGATATGTAAGAAAGCCTGAATATCCCTGATGAAGTTAATGGACCTATGCACTTCGCGTATGTGAACAACGCGAAGCTTAGGATACGAAGTCAACAAAAAAGAAGCGTCATATTCGTCTTTATTTTTTTCCCCCACTACCAAATACACTTCATGTTTTTCGGACAAATAACCAGCAAGCTGCACGGTGTCCAGCGGGGCGCCTCCAATTACCAATCTGTTAAGCATTATTGCAATTCTTGCCATCGTCTCAATATAGTCCCGGCAAGATAAATAAAACTAGGCGAGCAAAAGCGCTAAATTATTGTTGGTCATTAGTTATTTTGCATTGACAAAAAACAATGCCGTTGTACTATTTGCTTTTTTTATTATACCTGATTTTCTTTTTCTGGCTCTTTACTAAAATCAATTTTATAAGGAACAGCGGGATCCCATTAAAATGGTTATGTATATTATTTTCCGTTAAACTTGTTGCGGGTATTTTTTACGGCTATATATATTCGAAACATATTGCAGACGCCGATACATGGAAAATGTATTTTATAAGTTTGAAGCACACCAGCGTCTTAACATCAAACCCGATTCAATTTATTACATCATGGTTTTATGAACCGCAGTATAGCTACAATGAACCTTTCGGCTCTGGAAAATCTTACTGGAACATCATAAAAGATCTGTCGCTGATAAAAATTGAGGCCATTTTTAATGTTTTTAGTTTTCGTAACTACTATATCAATGTTCTGTTTTTTTCTTTCGTCACCTTTTTTGGCAACATTGCTTTTGTAAAAGCATATAGTCTTTTATTCCGCGATGCGAAAAAAAGTCTCGTTGTATTTGCCGCCTTTTTAATACCATCTGCTCTTTTCTGGACAAGCGGATTACACAAGGACGGGTTATTGTTTATGTTAATGTCGCTGATTGTTTATCAACTTGCATTGTGGATGAACGCGCTAAAAACGACAGGGAAAATGATTTTAAATATCGCGTTGTGTATCCTTTTTATTTTCCTGCTAAGAAGTTATGTTGGGTTGTCGCTGATCCCTGCTATTGTGATATGCACATTGAATTATCGTTTTTCAAACCAAGCCATGAAAATAAATGTTGCAGTGCTTGTTGTTTGCGCCGCCGGCTTCTTTTTATCGTCATACATTTCGCCGGCGCTGGACCTGCCTGAGTGGCTAATAAAGCGAAGAATTGAATTTAACTCCCTTAGTGCAACTACCCTTTTGCCCTATCATCAGCTGGAAAATTCCATTCAAAGCTACTTATATAATTTGCCCCAGGCGATCGATCATGGTTTTTTGAGGCCCTACCTTTGGGACAGGCTGGGCATTTTTTACATCCCTTTTGCGCTTGAAATCATTGCGCTGCTGGCTCTTATTATATATTATCTATTCAATCATCTGCCCCTCAACAAATCCCAAAGGGCCATTTTCTGTTTTGGCCTGTTTATTTTCCTGGCAAATTGGTTGTTCCTGGGATATATGGTTCATATCGTAGGGGCTGTCATAAGGTATAAGAGTATTTTCTTGCCATTTTTTGTCGCTCCGGTGCTCCTGTCTGTTAAATTCAGGCCACTTATTAAAAATTAAAAAATATATCATACCTATTGACTTTTACCTCCGAATTTTTAAGGAAACAGAGTTATATGTTTCATTTTTCTTTTTTTTTGGTTAAAAACGTAATCTTTTTTCAAAATTATTGTTTGTTTGCTTGAATTGATGTTCATTTGCAATAGTTAAATTTTTATACCCATGTCATTACGTTTTAATGCAATCAACAACCTAGCCGGCAAGGACGGAGTAAGTAATGCCGGATCCAAAAAAATTACTGCTATTTTCAATGAAAATGTATTTACTCTTAAGACTGCCCGCGAATTTTTGAGCGATGAGGCGTACAAAAGTCTTCAGGGTTCAATAAAAGGCGGAAAGAAAATTGACCGTGCCGTTGCAAATCAAATTGCAGCTGGTCTACGTCAGTGGGCAGAAAGCAAAGGTGTATCTCACTATACACACTGGTTCCAGCCTCTTACAGGTACTACAGCAGAAAAACATGACTCTTTCTTTACTTTGAAAGGTGACGGTTCTGCTTTGGAAGAGTTTGATGGTGCGGCTTTGATCCAACAAGAGCCAGATGCGTCGTCTTTCCCTAACGGTGGTATCCGTGCGACTTTCGAAGCTCGCGGCTACACTGCATGGGACCCTTCTTCTCCTGCATTCATCATGGAAATAGGTACTGGTAAAACTCTTTGTATCCCTACCATTTTCGTTTCTTATACTGGTGAAACGCTTGACTACAAAGCTCCTTTGTTGAAATCTCTTGAGGCTTTGAACAAATCAGCGGTTGACGTTGCTAATTATTTTGATAAAAACGTAGGCAAAGTTTCTGCAACATTGGGTTGGGAGCAAGAATACTTCGTTATTGACGAAGCTATGTTCAATGCACGTCCTGACTTAGTATTGAGCGGCAGAACTGTATTCGGTCACTCTCCTGCAAAAGGTCAGCAATTGGAAGACCACTACTTCGGTTCTATTCCAGAAAGAGTGTACGCTTTCATGAGAGACTTCGAATCAGAATCTTATAAATTAGGTATTCCTTTAAGAACACGTCACAACGAGGTTGCGCCTGCTCAGTTTGAGTGTGCTCCTATCTTCGAAGAAGTTAGCGTAGCTGTTGACCACAACACTTTGTTGATGGACATCATGGACCGCGTTGCACGTCGTCATAAATTGCGTGTATTGCTTCACGAGAAACCATTTGCTGGTATCAACGGTAGCGGTAAACACAACAACTGGAGTATGTCAACTGATACAGGCGTTAACTTGTTGGCTCCTGGTAAAACTCCAAAAACGAACTTCATGTTCCTTACTTTCTTTGTAAACACAATTAAAGCGGTTCATGATTATGCAGATCTTCTGAGAGCGTCTATCGCATCTGCAGGTAACGACCACCGTTTGGGAGCAAACGAAGCGCCTCCGGCAATTATCTCTGTATTCGTTGGTGGATATTTGAACAAAGTATTGCAAGACATTAAAGAAAGAGTAAGCGATAAATTCGACGAGCAAGACGAAGCTATCCTGAAACTTGACCTGCACAAAAGCATTCCTGAATTGATGCTTGACAATACAGACCGTAACAGAACTTCTCCATTTGCTTTCACAGGAAACAAATTTGAGTTCCGCGCGGTGGGTTCTACTGCAAACTGTGCTAACCCAATGACAGTGCTGAACACAATTATGGCTGAAACATTGAAACAATTCAAAAAAGATGTTGATGCTTTAATTGAAAAAGGCGAGAAAAAAGAAATCGCTATCATGCACGTTATCCGCGAATACATCGTTGCTTCTGAAAAAGTATTATTCGAAGGAGACGGTTACAGCGAAGCATGGGCAAAAGAAGCTGAAAAACGCGGTTTGCCAAATGTAAAAACAACTCCATTGGCGTTGGATGCATTGGTTACCGATAAAGCTAAACACCTTTTCGAAAGCAATAATGTATTGACTCACGTTGAGCTGGAAGCTCGTCACGAAATTGAAGTTGAAAAATACATCAAACGTGTACAGATCGAAGCTCGTATCATGGGTGAACTTTGCACCAGCCACATCCTTCCTTCTGCTATCAAATATCAAAACACTTTGATCCAAAACATCAAAGGTTTGAAAGAAGTGGGTATGCCAGAGGCTTCTTACAAGAATCAAATAGTTATTCTTGAAAGATTGTCACACTACATCAGCAAAACAAGCGAGCTGGTTGTACAAATGATCGAAGCAAGAAAAATTTGCAATGCTATGGACAACACTCGTACTAAAGCTATTGCTTACGAAAGCCAGGTAAAAGCTCCGTTCTTTGATGCTATCCGTTACCATGTTGACAAACTGGAATTGATGGTAGACGATAAAGAATGGTTGTTACCAAAATATCGTGAGATGCTTTTCTTAAGATAAACTAGTTATTTTTCGTATTGACATGAGAAGAAACACAAGGGCCCGCGATTTGCGGGCCTTTGTTATGCATAGGAAAAAATTAAAAATCAAAATGAAAAAGTAAAAATTCCTGACCGTTCTTGCTCTATCCTTCTCGTGGCCGTCAACCTAGGCTTGCTGTAAATTTTCGCTTCCCAATGTTTAACATGTCGCCCCTACGGGTCTGGCATTAGGATCGCCGCAACATAATGTTGGCTACTAACGTGTCGCCCCGCTGGGGCTATTTTAAAGCACGCGGAAAGCTCGAATAAGCTCCAGCGGGGCAATACGTTAGTAGCACCCAAGTAATCAATGACGAAAATCCATAGCCAGCCCCAGCGGGCCGATATGTTAAATGTTGAAAACTATGGTTTCATTACAAACAATAGCGCTAAATAAAAGAAACACTTCCTCACGAAATTACCCTCCTTTTGATGGGTAAATAACACAAAAACACCTTCCTTTTGGAAGACATATTTGTAACCAATAAATAGAAAAATGAAAAATCTAGTGAATCTTAACTTTCAAATTCAGCATTTGCAAGCTTGAATTTGTTGCCGGTGCAAGAGAAACAGAGCTCTTGTAAGGCATAATGTATGTAGTGTTACCTTGCTGATAGGTAACGATGGAGTTAAAAGAGATAACATTAGGAGCAATTCTTTCCTCGCTCATAATTTTTCCCCCTCTGTAGCTGAAAGTGCCTTTAAGTGTAAAGGAGTTAGCAACACTTATAGGAGTAAAATCAATTCCGGCCGATTGTTGCTTTGTTTTTCCTCCACCGCCAATACCAATTGCAGCAAACGCATGTATGCCGCAAATAGCCAATACAGTTATCATAACTGATTGTTTTTTATAGCTTTTTATGAAGGAAAGTAATTTCATTATGGCAAAAGTATAATTTATTTTCTTATTTTTTTAACCTTTCATCAAGAATTTTAATACCTCTTTAACGAATCAGTCAAAAAAATGTTACAGAAAATTGGGAAATACTTTTGTATTACCTAACTTACAGTAACCATCTTTTACATGAAAGAAAATCCTTACCGCCAAGACAGTGAAGAGCTTCAGGAACTTTTAAAACAGTTCGAGAATCTGAAAAAGGGTCGAAATCACTCCTTCATCAGCGAGGAATCTTTCGAAAAGATCATCGACTACTACGATGACGCTGACAATATCAACGAAGCCTTAGAAGCGGCGGAAATTGCGGTTGAACATTTTCCTTTTTCATCTGAATTGCTGGTAAAAAAAGCAGATTTGCTGATTGGCGCCAGAAAATATACCGAAGCATTGGAAATTCTTGAGCGCGCCGAACTTTTCGACAGCCGCGACATTAATCTTTATATTTTACGGACAGAAGTTTACCTGGCCCTCGATAAACAAGAAAAGGCCGTGGAACTGCTGGAAAGTGCATTGGACCTCTTTGATGGCGAGGAAAGAATAGAATTGCTGTTCGAATTGGCAGATGTGTACGATGATTATGAAGAGTTTGATAAGATCTTCGATTGCCTGAAATTGATCCTTGAACAAGAGCCAACAAACGAAGAGGCGCTGTACAAGATCTGTTTCTGGACAGATTTTACCGGGCGCAACGAAGAAAGCATTAAACTTCATAATAAGATCATTGAAGATTATCCCTATAACGAGCTGGCATGGTTTAACCTCGCAGCCTCTTACCAGGGCTTAAAACTCTACGAAAAGGCCATTGATGCCTATAAATACGCGGTGACAATAGATGAGAAATTTGATTATGCGTACCGTAATATGGGCGACGCTTATATAAGGCTCCGCAAATTCAAAGATGCGATCGAGGTGCTTGAAAAGGTACTGGAACTATCCAGACCCGAAGATGTAATTTTCGAGGCGTTAGGACATTGCTACGACCGCTTGAATAATTATGCCCAGGCCCGTTTCTACTACAGAAAGGCTTCGCACCTTAATAATGATGACAGCAAGTTGTTTTATAAAATTGCCTGCACTTACATCAACGAAAGCCAATGGACACAGGCCATTAAACAACTGGACGCTGCTTTGCAAATTCACCGCAATCAGCCGGAATATAACCTGGCAATGGGCGAATGTAAGTTGCAGCTTGGTGAAGTAAAAGACGCGATCATTTATTTCTCAAATGTCGTTAGGTCGCGCCCAAGAAATGTTGCCGGCTGGGAAGCGCTTATCCGCTGCCTTTATTCAGTTAAATACTACGAGGAGGCGCTGGAGCAAGTGTTGGCGGCCATTAAGCATACTGAAGGAAAATCTGTTTTTATATACTACCTGAGCGCTATTTATTTCGCTATGGGCAAATCACGCGAAGGTTTGCTGCAGCTCGAAAAGGCGATTCACGTTTCCCCCAAAAAAATAAAATTGTTTGTTGAGCTAAATCCTGCCATTCTTCAAAACCAGCAGGTGGTAGATGTTATCGCGAGGTACAAACGCAACAAGAACTTTTAGCATTTGAAAATTGAGAGTTGAAAATTGAAAATGAAGTATGACCGCGGTCATAAGGAGGATAATTACGATCAAAAAAATCTAAATTCTTAATTTCTAGTGCATAATTATCTGGGAATCTACCCTAAGTATTAACAATTTGGAATTTTTCATTCACCATTGTTTCCTATTTTTGCGCTCGTTTGTATTTTATACACAGTCAAAAGCAGTAAATGAATTTCAATTTATCGCAGATACCTGAAAGAATCCAACAGCCCAGGAAGAACGGTTTAACGATGGTGATGGACAAAGGGCTTAGCATAGAAGAAACCCGTAACTTTTTGAGTATATCGAAACCTCACGTTGATATCGTTAAACTAGGTTTCGGAACTTCATTCGTTACGCCTAATCTTAAAGAAAAACTGGAAGTTTACCGCGAAGCCGGAATGCCGGTTTATTTCGGAGGTACATTGTTCGAGGCATTTTTAGTAAGAAACCAGTTCCAGGATTACATTGATGTGTGTAAAGAATATGGTGTTGCATTTATGGAGGTGAGTGATGGTTCTATCACCATTCCTCATGCAGAGAAATGCGGCTATATTGAAAAATTAACCAAACACGGTACGGTGTTAAGTGAAGTTGGTAGTAAAGATGCCGCTCACATTATCCCTCCTTATAAATGGATCGAATTGATGCGGTCCGAGCTTGACGCTGGTGCAACATATGTGATCGCAGAGGCCCGTGAAGCCGGTAACGTAGGTATCTACAGAGGCTCAGGCGAGGTGCGTGAAGGTCTGGTTCAGGAAATTCTTACACAAATACCTGAAGAAAAGATTCTCTGGGAAGCGCCACAAAAAGCACAACAGTTATACTTTATTGAATTGATCGGCTGCAATGTAAACCTTGGAAACATCGCTCCTTCTGAAGTTATTTCACTGGAAGCAATGCGTATTGGTTTGCGTGGAGATACTTTCCACCTATTCTTAAATAAAGAAACCGTTCAATAATGAGGCTTTTTGGTTTGATCGGTTTTCCTTTGGGTCATTCTTTTTCTCAAAAATTTTTCACAGAAAAATTTGAAAAGGAAGGCATAAAGGGCTGCTCCTACCAAAATTTTCCTCTCAGTTCCATAGATCAGTTAAAAGATCTGCTGGCAACACACTCCCATCTGGAAGGTTTTAATATTACTATTCCTTACAAAGAGCAGGTATTGCCATTTATTGATCAGCAAACTGATGCTGTTCAAAAGATAGGTGCCTGCAACTGCGTTAAAATTGTAGCTGGTAAATTGATCGGCTATAACACCGATGTCAAAGGTTTTGAAGTTTCTCTGCGAAAGAAATTGCAACCTAAACACAATACAGCGCTGGTATTAGGAACAGGCGGTGCCGCAAAAGCCGTTGTTTATGCATTGCAACAGCTTAACATTTCTTACAAAATTGTGAGCAGGAAAGCAAACCCTGAAGCTAACGTTATCAGCTATGCGCAATTGACAAATGACGTTGTCTCAGCTCACAAATTAATAGTAAACACTACTCCCCTCGGAACATATCCAAACGTGAATGAGTGCGCGGAAATTCCGTACGAAGCACTAACCCCCGACCATTATTTATTTGACTTAGTGTACAATCCTTCCAAAACATTGTTCCTGCAAAAAGGCGAAGCGCAAGGCGCTACGATAGAGAATGGACATGAAATGCTGGAGATTCAGGCGGAAGAGAGTTGGAAGATTTGGAACAAATCTTCAATTTGAAAATTTGATGATTTGAAAATTTGAAAATGCTTTAGGCGCTATTTTCGTCTTGAAATATTTATTCTCCGAATTTCGAAGAGTTAATTCATAACGCTGTATGATACACACAATGCATTTTCGAATTTTCAAATCATCAAATTTTCAAATTGGCCCTATTTGTTTCTCAACGACAGCACATACTTCACCATTTCCTTTGCATCGGCTTCAGAAAGGTTTGGATGTGGGGTCATAGGTATTTCGCCCCAGTTTCCTTTACCGCCTTTAATTACTTTTTCTGCTAGTAATGCTACGGTTGCATCGTTGTTTTCGTATTTGTTCGCAACATCTCTGTAAGCCGGTCCTGTAGTTTTTTCATCTACTTTGTGGCAAGTAAGACAGTCTGATTGTGCAATTAGATTGATAGCTTTTTCATTTTCTGCAGATAGCGCTGCGTTTGGGGTCGCGGCCGCCGTATCAGCAGATTTAGCAGTGTCCGATGCTTTTGTTTCCGAACTGTTGTTGCAGCTGTAAATAGCAGCCAGAGCCAAAATTCCTACAAATAATTTTTTCATCAGTGTGTGTTTATTGTTTTTAATGGTCAGATGGAATTCGTCAAATAAACATTGCTTTAAGTATGCAAAGGTCTAATGGCGTATTTCATCAGTTTTTTTTGTGTTTATTAGTCGAATGGGTTTTGTAAATATCGTTTAAATTCTTTCTTTGAAAAAACTGATCAGTTTTTTGTGTGCGTCTTCGGTAGCTTCTTTATTAAAATCCGGATTGCTTGGGTTAGCAAAGCCATGAGTGGCGTCGTATCTGTTCACAATTAATTTCTTGTTTGCCTTTTTCATGTTTTCTACAAATTCGTCCACCATCGCAGGGCTGGGCCATTTGTCTTTATTCCCGAAAAATCCAATCACATCTGCGTTCAGCGTTTTTAGTTTCTCAACATCTTTCTCCGGTGCCCCGTAATACATGGCACATCCGCGCAATTGAGTGCCTGCCATCAACGCAGCCTGCAGGCTCCATCCTCCACCGAAGCACCAGCCAACGGTAAGTATTTTGGCGTCAGTGCCTACATGTGTATACACGCCTTTGATGATCGCCGTTGCCCTCTCGGTGGTTATCGTTTGCATTATTTTGGAAGCATCCTCACGTGTAGTGGCAACTTGTTTGTCATACAAGTCGATGGCAATGGCATTAATGCCAAGTTCGTTTGCCAGTTTTTCCGTTTCTTGTTTTATGTAATCGTTTAGCCCCCACCATTCGTGTACAACAATAAGATAATAAGGAGTCTTTTTTGCTGCCATCACCTCCCAGGCATGGGCGTCTTTCCCATCGCTTGTTTTGTAAAAAATATCTTTCCCGGCGGTGGTTTTGTAAACGAAAGGCAAAGGATCGGGGTGTGAAGCAACAAACGCTTTGTCGTTACCATTTTGAGCGTACGCTTCAGTTGCGGAAGCGGTACAGCAATTCATGGCGGTTTGGGAGATACCCAGTGCAGGCATTAAGATTACCAGCAATGTGAATATTTTTCTTTTCATAAAACTTAACAATATGGTGTGGAGATTGAGTTTCAAACAAATATTATACGTTTTGGACAGACTTGCAAGCAAATTTTCCACACAAAAAAACTATACCAATTGGCTTGTGTTAAATTATTGTATCTTTGCATGACCTCACGGAGAATTTCTCTTTTCTTCCGCCGGTCACAAGGCAAAGACAAATAATATTAATTAAGACTGGTCCAAAGCATGGTGTTGATTTATTAGGCTTTTTTTAAGCCCGCATATTTCAATAGCAGGTCTTATTTTATTTATTTTTTGTCGGTACGGGCGAATCGCATTCGCCCTCGGAAACAAAAAACGAATCAATTATAAGTATATGGCTAAGTTTATTTTTGTAACCGGAGGTGTTACATCGTCGTTAGGAAAAGGAATTATTGCTGCTTCGCTGGCAAAATTGCTGCAAGCAAGAGGGTTAAAAGTAACTATTCAAAAATTCGATCCTTACATCAACGTGGATCCGGGTACTTTGAACCCTTATGAGCATGGTGAGTGCTATGTAACTGAAGATGGCGCTGAAACCGACCTGGATCTTGGCCACTATGAAAGATTCCTGAATATTTACACTTCACAGGCCAATAACGTAACCACCGGCCGCATTTACCAAACAGTTATTAACAAAGAAAGAGAAGGTGCTTACCTGGGGAAAACCGTACAGGTTGTTCCTCACATCACCGATGAGATCAAGCGCAGAATGCTGTTGTTGGGCAACAAAGGTTATGATGTGGTAATCACTGAGCTTGGCGGTACCGTTGGTGACATCGAAAGTTTACCGTTCATTGAAGCTGTTCGTCAATTGCAGTGGGAACTTCCAGAAGAAGATTGCCTTGTTGTTCACCTGACTTTGATCCCTTACTTAAGAGCCGCAAAAGAATTGAAAACCAAACCAACCCAGCACAGTGTTAGAATGCTGAGCCAGGAAGGTGTTCACCCGGATATTATTGTGTGCAGAACCGAAGAGCAACTCTCTCCTGAGATCAGGAAGAAGGTGGCGCTTTTCTGTAATGTAAAACCAGAAGCTGTTATTGAGGCTGCCGATGCACCTACTATCTATGAAGTGCCTTTGGCAATGATGAGGGAAAAACTGGATCTTATTTGCCTTCGCAAATTGAAGATCACCAACTATGCAGACCCGGATCTTACAAAATGGAAAGAGTTTTTGGATAAATTGAAATATCCGAAAGCGAAAGTTACCATTGGTTTGATTGGCAAATATATTGAGCTGCAGGATGCTTACAAATCAATCCTGGAGGCATTTGTACATGCCGGAGCAGTGAACGAGTGCAAAGTGAACATTGTAAACGTACACAGTGAATTTATTACAGAAGAAAACGTGGCTGAAAAACTTGGCAACCTGGATGGTTTGCTGGTTGCACCAGGCTTCGGTCTTCGCGGTATCGAAGGAAAGATCACAGCAGTGAAGTATGCAAGAGAAAAAGGCTTGCCTTTCTTCGGTATCTGTTTGGGCATGCAAATGAGCGTTATTGAATTTGCGAGAAACGTGTTGAATTTGAAGGACGCACATTCTACCGAAATGAATGAAAAAACCCCTGACCCGGTTATCGATTTGATGGAAACTCAAAAAGAAGTAACCGCGAAGGGAGGTACGATGAGATTGGGCTCCTACCCTTGCGAAATTAAAAAAGGAACGCTTGCTGAAACTATTTACGGCACTACAGAAATTACTGAAAGACACAGGCACCGTTGGGAATTCAACAACGCATATTTGGAGAAGTTTGAACAAGCAGGAATGGTTGCCAGTGGTAAAAACCCGGAAACTGGTCTTGTGGAAATTGTTGAACTGCCAAACCATCCGTTCTTTATCGGCGTACAATATCACCCTGAATTAAAAAGCACTGTGGAAAATCCACATCCGCTTTTTGTTCATTTCATTAAAGCCGCAAAAGAAAGCGTTGAAAAAAAGGAAGTTTCCAAGACGCCGCATTTACAAAGCGAAATGATTTAAGCAAATTGATATAGAAATATATAAAAATGATCAATCCGTGGATTGATCATTTTTTATTTTCGGTAAGCCATTGTTTTTCTGTCTTAAGTTCTGAGAAAAACATGATCGTATTATTGAGGGTCAGAACTTTCTGTTTGCTGTCCTCAAATTTTTCAGAACACAAATTATATACACTGCAATGAGGATCTGAAGGAATAGTAATTCCACCCAGATCCATCAATGTATAAAAAACAGACTCGGCGCTAGAAACCGGCTTGTCTTTATTGGCAATAATAGTATTGTAAACTTTATTGTTGTTCTCTGCAAAATCATTTGACAGCCAAATAAACAGTGGAACCCTTAGAGAATAATAATTGGGAATATCTGTATGTGTTACCAAATTATCGAAATCCTGAAGATTCTCACCGTGATCTGAAACATATAACAAAGAGGATTCAGCGGATTTGAAGGATTTAAGTTCGTTAATTACGAGATCCAAAAAATAATCTGTGTAAAGTATACTATTGTCATACGCGTTTACCATGTCTTGTCTCGGCACATAGTTAGGCAACATGGAATTGAGGCTTAAGTTGGTTGGAAACTTTTGAAACGACGGCGGATATCTGCAAGAATAGTTCCAGTGACTTCCCATAGTATGAAGCACGACACATATATCCTTATTGGTGTTTTCTATAACTCTTTTCAACTCTCCAATCAGTAGCTCATCATAAAAATTCTGCTGATAGAATTTCCCCCTGGTATTCTTTGAAAATATTATTGTGTCTGCATCCGGAATATGAAATAAGGTCAGCTTTAATTCCGGTTCCTGATTGCTGATCCATGCAGTATAATATCCCGCCTCTTTAAATGCACCGAGTATTCCTTTTTCTTTATAATGGGTGAAATAGTTATCTATGCCACCTCTGGAAACCAGCATTGGTACAGACTTTACGGTCATTGGTGCGCCTGATGTGACATTGGAAAAAGCAATCAAATTTTCTTCCTGTGAAAGATATGGGGACGTATTTCTTTGGTAACCATTGATACCCCAATGATCGTACCTTGACGCTTCTCCTATCACCAGTATTTGAATTTTCCGTTCAGGTTTTTTTTGAGATTTTTTTACAGCACCAAAAGAAAATGATCTCATGGTCTGCTGGTAATTTTTGTCAGAGTACAGTGTCGTTTGCTGATAATAATCGCGAAACTCAACCACTACTTTGGTGGGGAAATAATATCTGAAATTTTCACTTACTGCATCAGCATATTTTTCGTGAAAAGGCTTATTCTTAAATCCAAACAACAAAATGACAACAAAGCCTGTTAGCGAACAAATTATGGCTCTGGGGAAATCAATTTTAGAAGGCAGTTTTTTCAACAAAAAAAGCGCAATAAAAAAAAAGGCAAGCATCGCTAAAATGATTGGGATAACGAACCAACCTATAAGCTCTCTGCTTTCGCGCAGGTTTGTATTTACCAGCAATCCAAGGATACCTTTATTGACTTCCTCTTTTACTAAAATTACCGGTATAAAAAATAGTGCAAAAATGCTGCTTAACACGGCAAGTGTATAGTAGTATATTTTAAGGGATCTGTAAAAAACTATTACCCCTAGCAATAACAGAGCTTGAACAAAAAACATGTTCAAAAGCAATTCGGTATAGCTCCCGTATTTAATTATGAAATAAAATTTCGGAGAAAGAATGAGAAGCGAGACAGCAATCATTATCAAATAGTAAAAAACTATTTTTAACCAGGCTTTTTTCATTACAGATTAGAGGTTAAGAGGTTTCGAAAATAAATGCCGAATCTTAAATCTGCGGCAAATATAGCCTCGAAAACTGGGAGATTGATTATTAACAAATTTGAGCTTGTTTGAGATAGCTACGACCTTAAAGGGTCTTTAAAAGGGTTTATTTTGATTGAATGTAAATTCATTATTAACTAAGCCTAAAAATCAAAAACTATTTGTAGATAACCTGATGAATCTCAATATTTAACACAAAACTCAGACTAGCTGCCGCATTTGGCTATAATTATAGGGTTACTCTACGGCAATCCCCTATCTTTGCACCTCAATTTTTCTAAAAAATGGATCGTAATACTATTATCGGCTTTGTATTATTAGCTGGTTTACTCTTCGCTTATCTTTTTATCTCAACTAAGAACACACATGAAATAGAGGCTAAAAAGAAAGCTGTCGAAGATTCAATCGCAAGAGTTGAATTTGCAAAAAAGAAAGCACAAGCGGCTGCAGATACTACCCACACTTTAACCGCTGCAACTGTAGACAGTGGTTTTAACAGCGCTGCCGCTGTAACAGAACAATTGGTTACCCTGGAAAATGAATTGGTAAAAGTTGTTCTTACAAGTAAAGGAGGCATTCCTAAAACTGTAGAATTAAAAAAATACAATTCTTTTCAAAACCAACCCGTGAAATTGGTTGATGGCGACAAAGATGTTATTTCTTATGCCGTTAATGCAAACAATGCGGGCAAACAAACTACTGACCTGTATTTCAAACCGGGTCAGGTTACAAAAGCTGCTGATGGCAGCCAAACGGTTTCTTTGGTGGTGAATGGTGGTAACGGTGAGGTGATCACGCACCAATACACTTTAAAACCAGATAGCTACTTCATCGACTTCAACATCGGTTTGCAAGGCGCTGATAAATTGTTATCCCAGAATTCTTTCAATCTTTTCTGGCAATCCCAACTGGTGCAGCAGGAAAAAGATCTGGATTATGAAAAACAACAATCCCAATTGTGTTTTGTACAGGATGGCGATTTCGACTATCACAACATCCATTCCACTGATATCAAGAAATTTGAAAAACCAATCAACTGGTTGAGTGCTAAACAACACTTCTTCAACACCACCCTTATTGCAAAAAATAATTTTGATGGTGGCCAGGTAGATTGGGCAGCTCCAACTTCTGATACAGTGAAAGAACTTTCTTTGGTGAAAGCCAGCTTCAACACAAAAGTGGCTCCAGGTCGCGATGTTAATATTCCACTGCAATTGTACTACGGACCTAACGACTATAAAATTTTGCGCAACAGCGGTGTAAAGAAAATGGACAAGATCATTAACCTTGGCCAAAGTCTCTATGCATTCGTTCGTCCGATCAACCAATACATCATCATGCCTGTGTTTGACTTCTTTAAAGGTTTTGTCAGCAGCTATGGTGTAGTTATTTTGTTGCTTACACTTTTCATCCGTTTGCTTACCTCTCCGCTTGTTTACTCAAGCTACTTGAGTGGTGCAAAAATGAAGGCGCTACGTCCTGAAATTGACCTTATCAGAAAAAAACACGGTGACGACCAACAGCAATTTGGTATGGAGCAAATGAAATTGTTCCGTGAAGCAGGTGTGAATCCATTGGGTGGCTGTATTCCGGCACTGTTGCAAATCCCGATCTTCTTTGCGCTGTATAGCTTCTTTAACTCGAATATAGCACTGCGTGGAGAAAGCTTCCTGTGGGCAAAAGATCTTTCTGTATATGATTCTATCATCAGCTTTGGTGTAAAAATTCCGTTGCTGGGAGATCATATCAGCTTGTTTACTTTGCTTGCTGTTATTACCAGCTTCCTGATCTCATTGTACGGTATGTCAAACACTCCGGATCAAAATAACCCGGCGCTGAAATACATGCCTTATATTTTCCCATTCATGCTGTTGTTTATTTTCAATAAACTTCCATCGGCGCTGACATGGTACTATACGGTTTCAAACGTTATTACGCTGATCCTTCAGTTTGTAATCCAGAATTACATCATCAATCACGAAAAGATCCTGGCAAAACTGGAAGAGAACCGCAAAAAGCCTAAGTCAAAATCCAAATGGCAGGAAAGAATGGAACAAATGCAGGAAACGCAGAAAAGAGTGCAGGATATGCAGCAAAAAAATAAAGGAAAATAATAAATCACAGATTTTCAATAAAAAAGACCTTCGTCGAATTAGAAATTCAGAAGGTCTTTCTTATTTTTAGAAGGCAACTATATACTTATCAACCTCGTCTAAGCAAAAAGGATATCATCCCAGTGATTATCATGAAAAAAGTAAAAGCTTTAATATCTTTTGTTTTCCTCATTACAACCTTACACTCTGTTGCACAGAAAAAAGTGTCTGACCTTACCCTCGTTTACGATGCCGTTATCAATACCGGAACATCTGAACCCAAGCTGGCAGATGCTTTTGATGGATCAACCACCACCATATTTTTGAAGTCTAACCTGAGCCGCACCGAAATGGTGAGCGCACTCGCCTCTTTTACAACCATTTACAACGGACAAACGGGCAATGCTGTCATCCTCGAAGAAGTGAACGGCCAGAAGCTGCTCATTAAAATGAATGCTGACAACTGGAAGGAAAAGAACAAAAAATATGCAGATATAAAGTTCGTCGACTCTACCGAAACAAAAGTAATTGCCGGATATAAATGTAAAAAAGCAGTTGCCCAACTCAACGATGGCACCTCTTTCGTGGTGTATTATACCACAGAGATACTTCCAGAAAATATGGATTTCAACTATCAGTTTAGAAATCTGAAGGGCCTTCCGTTGGCATATGAAGTAACGCAGGGCAATCTCAAAATATCTTACACCGTTTCATCCATAAGTTTGAACCCGGTGCCTTCCTCCAAGTTTGACGTTCCCAAAAGCGGATACAGGGAAATGACATATGATGAGAGCAAAAAGCTTGGAATGTAAGCTGCGTCTCACCTTGTAGCATCTATAAAAAGCTTTATAACTGTAGAGTCCGTCGCAGGTTGCACTAATTCAGCCTGTTAGCTCGACATGATCTGACCGAAAACACCGGAAAGGCGTATTTTCGAAGCTTATTGATTATCTTTCTGCAAATAGCATTGCTGTTCGCTATTCATCAACAAAATGCAAGAACCATTTTTGCTATGAAAACGATATTGATTTTGGCGCCTCATACAGATGACGGAGAGCTGGGTTGTGGTGGAACGATAGCCCGCTACATCAACGAAGGTCATAGGGTTATTTACGCCGCTTTTTCCACGTGTAGCCAATCGCTGCCACAGGGTTTTGCCCCGGATACCTTAAGAACCGAAGTAACAAATGCGACTGCAGTTTTGGGCATCCTCCCACAAGATCTTATCATTTTCGACTATGAAGTCAGGCGATTTAAAGAGGCGCGTCAGAACATTTTGGACGACATCGTCTCGCTTAATAAAAAGCATGAAATCGATATGGTATTCGTTCCATCACCCACTGACATCCACCAGGACCATGAAGTAATTTATGAAGAGGGATTGCGGGGGTTTAAGAATAAAACCATTTTCGGCTACGAAATGCCATGGAACAATATTTCGTTCAATGCACGATCTTTCATAAAGCTAAAAAAAGAACATATCGATAAAAAAGTGCTTGCCCTGCAGGAATACGTGTCGCAAAACGGGCGGCCTTATACAAATGAAACATTCATCCGTTCATTGGCGACTGTGCGCGGCACGCAAATTGGCTGTGAATATGCTGAAGCTTTTGACATCATCCGAATGATAATCAATTAAAGATTGCGGCAATGCTCAATAAAGAAATATTGATACAATGTCTGGCTAATGAAAGTGTTGAAACTGTTATTAACGACGATCTGCACATTACAAAGGCATTGCCATTGAACCAGGCAAATGACGTCAGTGCTTTAATATGGATCAAGCCGGGAAATATAAATGCAGATTCCGATGTCAAAAATATTCTTGCAGGATTGGTTGTATGTGATGAAGCCACCTACAAATTGCTGTCAGCAAAAAATGACCGGTTGAAAAATTTTATCGTCACACAAGATCCTAAACGCGTATTTTCTTTATTGGCAAATATTTTTGTGAAACCGAAACATTCGCCGGGCATTCACGCTACAGCCATAGTTCATCCAAATGCGAAACTTGGTAAAGATGTCTACATAGGGCCTCACTCTATTATTGAAGAGTGCACAATTGGCGACAACACAATAATCTATGGCAATTGCTTTTTATTCTCCAATGTCAGCGTCGGTAAAAATGTAACGATCAATCCCGGGGTTGTTATTGGAGCTGATGGCTTTGGTTATTCAAGAAATGAAAATGGTGAAGTTGTAAAGTTTCCGCACATAGGAGGTGTTGAGATAATGGACAATGTTGACATTGGTGCAAACACCTGCATCGACCGAGGGGCTCTGGGAAATACTATTATTCATTCGAATGTAAAAATTGACAACCTCGTGCACATTGCGCACAATGTAGTGATACACGAAAATGCTTTTATCATTGCAAATGCTATGGTGGGCGGCAGTGCAGAAATTGGCGCAAATGCCTGGGTGGCCCCTTCCACTTCGATCAACCAGCAACTGAGCGTTGGAGCAAATGCAACGATTGGGACAGGTTCTGTTGTTACTAAAAACGTTCCTGCAAATGAAGTATGGGCGGGCAGTCCGGCACGCAACATGACAGATTTTTTGCGTATCCAAAAAAATTTAAAAGATCAGCTAAACGACAATAATGCGTAACATATGTGAAATGTGCGCTTATTAATCAAGCAACCCTCATTTGATTTGTGAAAAAAAGAATTCTATTTCTTATTGGTGATGATCCTAATTATGATCAGAGAATGCAGAAAATCTGCAGCTCACTGGTCAACAATAATTATGAGGTGTTACTGGCCGGTATCGCCAAAACAAAGAATGTAAAGCCGTTGATATCACAATCATTTGAGCAGCGCCGATTCAGGGTGTTTTCAAAAACGGGCTTTTTGCTATTTGCCGAAGTCAACTTTCGTTTATTTTTTAATCTGCTTTTTACCAGATGTGACGCAATTTGTGCGATTGATCTGGACACAATCATGCCGGCTTATTTTCTTTCTGTAATTAAGGGAAAAAAAAGAATACACGATGCCCACGAGCTTTTCTGTGAAATGCCGAGCGTTGCGCTGAGGCCACGCATTCATAAATTTTGGAAGCGCGTCGAAAAAACTTTTTTACCAAAGTTCAAAAACGGCTACACGGTAAATGAGAGTCTTGCCAAAGAGTATAACACAATGTATGAACTATCTTATGAAGTGATAATGAATGCAGCTGTATTGAATCAGGACGATAAGATTGAGGTAGAAAAAGACAACCGTCTACTGCTTTACCAGGGCGCCATTCAGGCTGGAAGAGGCATTGAATACATTATCCAGGCAATGACGCACTTAGACGCCCACCTTGTTATTTGTGGCAAGGGGGACTATTTTGAAGAAGCAAAACGCCTGACATCGGCATTGGGGTTGCAAGATAAAATTGAATTTAAAGGATATGTTTTACCTGCAGATTTAAAGTTGATCACACAGAAGGCATTTATTGGTTTAAATACAACGCTGGCTGAAGGCAAGAGTTACTATCTGTCACTATCTAATCGCACTTTTGATTATATGCATGCACTAACGCCACAGATTGCGATGGACCTGCCTGAATACGCACACATTAACAGCGAATTTGAAGTGGCTCTTCTGATAAAAGAGCTATCCGTTGAAAACATTGTTTCCTCTGTCCGGCTTTTAATGCAGGACGAAGCATTATACAACCGGTTACAACAGAACTGCAAAAAGGCACGACTGCAATACAATTGGCAACATGAAGAAAAGAAACTGATTTCGTTCTACAACCATTTGTTCAAAGCCGATTAAAAGCTGATACTACGGTTATAGATACCCCAATTGCATTGATGCACGCTATTCACTTTATTGATTAAATTTACCGTTAAACAATACATTTTTCCGAACCATAAATTATGATAAAAGCTAAAGAAAATTATGTTTTACCATTAGCCATTATAGCGTTTATAATCGGAAAAATATTTTTACTGCATACGTATTTTTTTTGGGACAGCACACAGGCGCTGTCTGTTCCTGCTACTTATTTATACGACCACAATTTCAGCAATTTCAATTACCCCAATGGCGTTGCTGATCCGCCGCTGATTCATTTTATTTTAGCCTTGAGCTGGAAATTTTTTGGACGCAGTCTTGTAACATCCCATGTAGCTCTCGGCCTTTTTTCTATCGGTTGTTTTTACCAGGTATTCTTGTTTTGCAAAAGAAATGCGTCGGTTAAAATCACTGCTGCTTTTCTTTTTTTGCTGATGATATTAGACGCCTCTTTTTTAACCCAAACATTGTTGTTGTTTCCGGACATTTTTCTCTTTTTCTTTTCTTTTTTGAGCATTAATCTCTATCAAAAAAATAAGCGGTTTTTGCTATCCTTTTCGCTTCTGTTCTTGTCGATGTGCAGTCTTCGGGCATTCTCTATTTGCGGAGCAGTTGGCTTAGCCATTTTCTTTTATGAATTGTACATTGATAAAAACAACGCGCCATTACAAGTTTTCAAAAGATCTATCATTCCGTTTCTTCCCGCGATTGCAGCAATTGTAACATTCTTTGTTTCAAAAAAAATAACTACCGGCTCTTTTTTCATACAAGATAACAGTTTATGGAAAGGAAGCTGGGAACTGGTTGGCATTAAACAATTCCTGGGAAATATAAAGGGCGTTATCAGATTCATGCTGGACAATGGAACAATTGCAGCGTGGATTGCCTTGATTTTTGCATGGTCCAATGTAAAAGACAAAAAGAAATTTCTGAATGACAACCGTTTTATCATTTATCTTTTTGCTTCGACGTTATTTGTAATGAGCTTGCTCACACTGCCTTTCACCAATTCATTTGGTAAAAGATATTTCATATTGCCTTGTATATTTCTAAACTTTCTTGCGGGTAAAATGGCTTTCGAAGCATTAAGAAGAAGGATGGCAATTGCTGTTTGCGTGCTTATGCTTGCCGGAATGATATCCAGTCATTTCTGGAAATACCCGGAGCGTTTTTCAACTGCATGGGATTGCAGCCTTGGGCATTTGCCTTATTACAGACTACGGCAACAGGCGATCGATTATGTTAAGCAAAACAATATTGATCCTGCAAGTATGAGTTTCTTCTTTCCCGGTGCACAAGCAGGAAAATACATTGAATTAAATGACAGCGAAATGTCTTTTGCTGAATTTGATCTTTCGCAAAACACATATGCTACCTGCAGTAATATTTCAAACAGGGATATTGCATTGAAGAATGAAATAGTCAATCATTGGCAATTGGTAAAAACGTTTTCCAGTTGCGGTATTTATATCAGCATCTATAAGCGCCCCGGTCGGTAGCTCCTATGCGACCAAGTGAGTGCGTTATACTTGAAGTTTTTGCTTCAAATACTTTGTGAGGGGCTCGTCAACCAGCTTAAATCCAATAATTGCTAAAAGATTTAAAGCAATAAATAAGAAAACAATGTTGCTGCTAAACTTCATAAGAATCGCAGTAAAAATACCAACATGAATTAGATAGAACACGTAGGAGCTTTGGCCTAATAAAACAAACGCCTTGCCTCCCAAAATTCTGTTTAGCCTTGTATTTTCGGTTATCAAACCCCAGAACAATAGCGAGATTCCAAACAGCGGAAGCGTAAAATTATTTAACGTAACACGAATTAAAGTCAACCGGGAAGGATCTTTTACTAGTTCAGCCAGGTAGGCGTACACAATTAAATGAACCAGAATAATGGCCAACCCTACATACGTCAATCCAATTTTTCTTTCACTATCTGCACGCTTATTTTTCAACAATAATGCCAGCGCAATTCCTACAAAGAATTCGAAGCATCTGCCAAACAATGAGGTTTGAAGCATAAAATCATTGGAACCAAAAAAGCCGTAAAAATCAAAATTCTTGAATACTGAAACTAACAGCAGGCCGAGGCCAAGCAAGATTGCAGGAATAGCAATAAGATTCCATTTACTTTTCTTCACGCAGAAAAAAAATATCGGCACTAATAAATAGAACATTTCTACGACCGTTAATGTCCACGTTTGTCCAACTCCGGACAAAAATAAGTCTTTGAAAAAGCCCTTTAATAAACTAATGTTTAAAAGGTACAGTTTCCAATTTATGTTCATTTGTAAACGAAAGAAAAAGTTTGCAAGAAGCGTCAAGGTGGTAATGCCCCAAAAGAGAGGATATATCCTGACAAATCGGTTTGCAAAATAATTTCTCCAGCCTTTTTTTTGTGAAGTTTCGTAATATTTATTGGCAACGACAAAACCACTAAGCACAAAAAAAAGAGACAACTCAATATGCAATATGTTTAAATCGCGAAAAAAGAAATACAATTGATTATCATAAATAACTTTTCCCCCAAAGGGTGATACGTGCGTAAAAAAAACCAAATAAGCCGCGATAGCTCTTATTCCCGTCAAAGCGGGAAAATTTGTGCTATTCTTCATAAATCGTTTGTCAACAGTTATTTCATTAAATACATTTTGCCGTAACCACTGTTAAAGAACTGATCTGTATTATCACCTTTAGCCTTGTATTTGTCCATCTTTTTGCCGTCTAACGTTGTTACAACCCGGTAAATGTAAACACCATTTGCCAAACGCTGACCAAACTGGTCGGTTCCGTCCCACTTAAATTCAGTAATGTTTCTACCAATATGGAGAGGACCAAGTTCATCTTTTGTAATTTCTCTTACCACTTTTCCCGTTACCGTTAAGATCTGGATCTTGAACTGCTGAGGAATTTCGCTTCCGGTAATGGTAAATACAAACGCCGTCGACGTGGTAAACGGATTCGG
Organism: Pinibacter aurantiacus; assembly: GCF_019130065.1. Taxonomy (GTDB): domain Bacteria; phylum Bacteroidota; class Bacteroidia; order Chitinophagales; family Chitinophagaceae; genus Pinibacter; species Pinibacter aurantiacus. The sequence goes on from NZ_JAHSPG010000011.1 coordinate 199,048, forward strand.
ATAGTTAAGCAAATTAGAGATCATTGGCTTGCTGATGACAGTAAAGCCAATTCTGTAATCTACCTGTCCTGCCGAGTTTCCACTCTTGTCTTTGCCTGATAATATCAATTCATAATTATCCCCGTCACTGCTGTAAGAATTATCAAAGGAAGGTGTAAACTCGATGCTCGCCGTATTGTCAGACGCACTTTGAGCAGGTACAAACCTTACCGTATCATTATCATATTTGTACGTTCTTATTTCTCCCGGAGTAATCCCTCCATCGGGGCTTGGGAATTTCACTCTTACTTTTACCAGTGCCGTATCGTTCAGCAGCAAATACTTCGCATTGTCTTTCAGTTTGATGAGGATATGCGGTTTCGCGGAAACGATATCCTGGTTCAGAATGTGAACGCCATCAAATGTTACGTCCAGCATCGGATTAATATTATCTCCTTTTACATAGAAATTTTTGTAGAAGAAGTTGTTGTACAAATACTGTTCCGGCTGGTCAAGATCCGGATTGAAGTTTACATACATCGTATTGCTTCCCGCGAAGGCCTTGGTATCTACGTCATACCTTAAAGTAACTGTATCGCCTGCAATCAACGCTTTTGTCCTCGGAAGTGTTATCACGTGAGCAACGTTGTCTTTATCTGTCACTGTCATTTTCACCAGGATACTATCAAACTTCGTTTGGCTGATGTTTTTGAAAGCTACTGCCAATGGTAGTTTTTCTCCTACATCAAGTGTGTCCTTAAACTTGAAGTACAAGTTTGTAGCTATCGCCCCTTCCGGAACGGGATCGTAATTCACCCTCCAGTATTTCAACTGATACGGCGTGATTGAAATGGTGTCTTTTGTGTACATCCTAAACTTGAGGTTAGGATAAAGCTTGGCATCGATTGACGAAATATCCACATCAGCATCAGAAGGCAACAATGTCCTCAAAAGAGTTTCATTGTTATTGTAATCCACTCCTATCAACTGAACGGTCACGCTATCTTTAGATGGGTTCTCGGTGCTGTTGCCGCGCCAGTGGAATTGCTTCCAGGCTTTTGCCGGACCGAAGGTTGGAGAAACCACGTCACCTTCAAAGTTATCAATCTGCCCTGTTACCGATAAACTCAATTTGTCATAGGCTCCGGCAGTAAATGCGCTCTTTGCAGCAAAAGAAGGATCATTATTTCTATAAACAAATATGAATGCCCTGACTGAATTGAAGGTGTCAATGTTTATAAATCCTTCCTGCAATAACTTGTGGTAAAGCGATTTGTTGTGTCCCAAAACAGTCGTGTCATCCTGCCATTGTTTTGCATAGGTAACGCCTGTCGTGCCCGAAACTGCAGGATTTCCAATAACAACCCTCGCAATTACGTAGGCTTTATCAGGAAGAGAATTAAGGAAATTATATGCATTTATTCTTCCGGTCTGATTGCTTAGATCATACTGGAAATTATACCTTCTGTCATCTGCGCAAACTGTATTTGAATTATAAAGGCCTGGTTGCCCGGTGGGGCCATTTTGCCATAATTTAAATGTGATCGGATCAAACACATTAAATACAATTCCGTACCCACAGGCATTCTGAATAAACAAGTTTCTTGACGACCCTGCCCAGAAGTCGCCCGGAGCACCCCATCCACCGAAAAGCACTCCGCTTTTCACATCAATGGTGACGTTACTACTTGCATATTGCCATTTTCTATTGCTATTGATTTCCACCGAATCCGCTACAGAGCCAAGATGCTGGTAGTAATGTGACTGGTTGAAGCCAGGTGTGCTTTTGCTCAGATAAATAAACGAGAACATATTCCAGTGGTAGTCATCACCGGCTTGTGGAACAATGGAAACCCTCCAGTAATAAACAACACTGTCCGAATAGTTCAATCCGGAGTTAAACTCCATCACACCACCAACGCTGTTCAATTTCACCTGGCGCTTCAGGGATGAGTTAAACAATGTTGTAGTATCAATTTCCATTATGTAGTCTCTTGCTTCACTAAATGGATTTGATGTTGAAGCATATAGCTTTTGCCCCTGCGTATTTACAATTGAATAGTTGTAAGGATATGCCGGTCTTGCTTCATCCTCATAAATGAAGAACTCTTTCGTAATGCTATTGTTTGATTCAGACATTTCGTCAACAACGTTATCTGCATCTATGGTGATAACAACTTTATTGGTTCCTTTATCTTTTGAAGCAATGATAGGAATAGGAACAGTAACTGAATCGCTATAATAAATACCACGCATTTTTTGCCTGTACAACACACTTGATGTTCCGTCAGGATGAAGGTGTTTCACTTCAAGTACAATGGAATCTGTAATTGCCTTTCCAAGATTGTACAACCTGATGAATGCTTTACAGTTTCCTTCTGCAAGAGAAATAAATGATGGCGTTATCAATACCTGCGGATCTTCGATCACGTAATCTGGCTTGGCCTGGAAATTAAACGTGATGGCCGGATCACCATGAATGAGTATTTGCTCCGCGTGAAAGCGTGAATAAAAATCAAGCTGATTTGCATACATTGTTCTTAACGCTTCTTTATTAATTACACCAAGGGTTTGCGTGTAATTTTTAGATCGTATGTCCTCATTAAAATTGATCAGGTAAGGATGTAAATACTGCACTATGCCAAAGTGGGTACTTGCCACAAAGGCAATGGCACCGCGTTGTTTGGCCAGCGTGAATTTTTCAGAGATGGTTTCTTTGGTAGTCAAACGGGAGGTGGTAAAAGAAAAATCATTACCCGCGTTACAGCCACTTACGGAGAAGATTGGATATTTACCTGCACTATTGTAATTCTCAGGATCGCTCAAATTAAAATCCAGCGCTGTGGAAGCAGAGTGTCCAAAATATGTCAACAGGCTCATCCCATTTTCAAACAAGTTCGAAATTGTTTGCGATACGTCTTGCCCTGCATTATTTACCGTTGTTTTACAGAACACAGTCACCTTTGTTCCTGCTAATGTGTCCTGAATTATGTTTTTATAAACGTCCACGTATTGACACAACAATGGACCTGTTAAATCATCATCGGCACCGGTAAGCTCAAGCACGTTTTTCATCCAAAGCCTGTCTGCAATGGTATGTGGTGATGTACGCTGCGCAGTTTCGTATTGTATTAACTTCTGCAAATAATCCTCCACCTCACTTCCATTAATAACGGACAATCGACCTATGGGAATTGTTATTATGGGTGAAGAAACGCCGTTCGCACTGAGCATATTATCTGATGCCGGATTACCAAATGTGGGCACCAGGCATAATTGTTTCAACAGGCTATTGCCGATATTTACAGCTGCTTCTGCGTAGTTAACGCCTTTGCCGATTAATAAGACATTCTTCGGCGTTGTTGCAAACTTAGTTCTTGCATAGGCAATGAAATTCTTAACTGATGAGGGATGATAGGTAATACCGTAAGCGAATTGATCTGTCAAGTCTCCTATCTCAACAATCTTTGCTTTGAAACCTCCTCCATTAACCGAGCTTCTGTAGTTGGCATAATCCTGGATTGGGTTGTTGCCGCTTGTTCCGGTATACAGCACAGGGTTTGTGATGATAAGAAAGTCACCCTGATTTTCACTTTTTGAGTAGTCAACAAATTGCTTGGGAGTAAGTGAGCTCACCGTGGTAAACCTTCCGGCACCCTGGCTCGCCAAAACGAATGTCGATGTGGTGGAAGATGGCGGCAATGAAAACTTCACCTTACCTGCCGTAGCAATATTACCTATATATCTCTTTTGCGTAGTAATATCCAATAGCACCGGCGCAACACCACTGGTGATAAAGTTTGTAATTTCAAGGTAGTAGCCGCTGCTGTTGGGAGCAAGGTCAAACTTGAAATTTTCTGCTGCTGCACCAAAATTGAATTGTCTCGGATAAGTCAGCTCAAAAAAAGAAACCACAACCCTGTCGGGCGTGCTATCTGCAGCATTGTAAAAAGAAACAGTAGTTGAAGCGTTATTAAAGTTCGCCAGCGGAACTGGTGCGGTTTGCACAACATCTGATTCTAAATTCAATTGAGCAGAGCCTACCACATTATTATTAACCTTCACATCAAGCCGGCGACTATAACGCTGGTTGTTTCCAAATGCGCCATATTTTATAGCGCCATCCGGAGCACCGCTGCCTGTATACAAAAACAGATTGGTTATGGAAGGCGAAGTCAAGGTAGCTTTCGTTCCAATATCTAAACTGCTCCAAAATTCTCCCTTATCGTAAGAAGATGAATATACAAACTCACCGACATCCTGGTAAAAGCCCGGATTAATCTTGTTTTTATAATAAATTCCAACTGTATACAAGAAGTATGGCTCAACAGGTAATGTTGGATTACTCACATCGTTAGCCAAAGTGCTATAGCGGGCATTTGCTGCAACATTTGGACGAACAAATAAGAAATAGGTTGCTGTGTCATTAATCAGACTTACAGCTGTTGTATGTTGAAAAGCCGGATCGAGGTACAGTTGCCTATCGGGAACACCATCATTTGTTGTTGCCCAGAATTCGATATAACCATTTGCTGGCAGCTTTCCTGTTGCGGCAGATGTATACAACGGAACCTCTTTTCCGTTTCTGTACATCGCATAGTCTTCCGCATTGGCACCATCAATACCCACCGTTGCTAATGTCGAAACCGGAATGCGATACAAACCGGTTTTTATTACTTTGAACTTATAATATGTTTTAGAAAAGTCTATCCATTCATTGCCATAGTTCTGAGCCATTGTGGCAAAGCATATCATTACCAGCAGCAGCGTTAAACAATAACTTTTATGACAACCTATCTTTTTTTGCATAGTAAAAACTTATTTTTTTCCGCCTTTTTTCTTCAGATCAAGTTTTAAAGAAAAAACGTGCGTGTATAGGGGATTGGACTGATTCGCAAGATTTGTATAAGCGTAATCAATTTGCACATTAGCAACCTTGAAACCTGCACCCAGACTTGGTTGATAGATCCAGATTTTTTTAGTATTGGTAGTATCGGCATCATCAAGCGTCTTTTGAAAATTATTAATACCTGCTCTCACAAAAAACACATTGTTGATAGACGCTTCAAGGCCTACTTTAGGGTCTATGCTTACTGGATTAAAACTAACAATTGTTCCACGTTTTCCGTCGAAAGTAACGTCAAGATTTGCTTCTGCCAATAGATTAAAAGATTTGGAAATATTGAAGTTATAAGCGCCGCCAAGGATCAGTTTGGGAGCGGTAAGCTCTGTTGATTTCACGGGTACGTCATTACCGGTAACGTAAAAAACTTCTCTCATTTGCTCACCGATATTGTACGACCATGCGTTGAAAGTTGTCGTAACGTCTCTTGCAACCGCACCCAGCTTCAAATTGCCGGAGGTATACTGAACGCCTGCATCAAAACCGAAGCCCCAGGCAGTAGCAAAATCGCCGGCTTTTCGGTGTATTATTTTTGCATTAACGCCAAAGTTGAACTTGCTTTCATTTTTCAATTCCACTTCCTGCGCCAGAGAAAAGAGGAATGCGTAGTCTGCAGATGAGAAGGTTGTAATATTGTCAAAGTTGAGGGTTCCATCGGGCTGAACTAAAAAAACCGTATTGGGGATATCATCCACTGCAAATCTTAGAACAGAAATGCCAAGTGTTCTTTTCCCGTCATTTAAGGGGATTGCCAAATTACCGTAATCGTATTTTCCTATGCCTGCGAAGTATTCAGCATGCATCAGGTTTACCTGAGGAGCATCTTTTACATTAACCAAACCGGCAGGGTTCCAGTAACCGGCGGTGCCATCTGCAACGCTGGCTATCTGGGCATTACCCATTGCCAAACCCCTTGCGCCTGTACCAATATTCAAAAATTCATTGGAATATTTGCGGAACTGTGCAAATACAGCAGTAGTTTGGAAAAGGACAAAAAACAATAAAAGCCACCTCATTACATGCTTCATGCATTCAGTTTTTCTAAGATAATTGATTTTTTACAAGTATATAAGATGCCATTTCATCACTAAAGGCTGCATATCTGCCTTTACAAATCAGACATTTCAGGGCAGAAAAAGGACACCCGATTAGCAAAAAAACAAACGTTCCCCGAATGTAATTATTGCACACTATAGTTGTATTAACTGATTAATTTACTTTTGCGGAAATTATTCAAAGATATGAACCTGGTAGAAGAATTACGATGGAGAGGTATGATTCAGGATATTATGCCTGGAACTGAGGAACAATTGCTTAAGGAAATGACCACTGGCTATATTGGCTTCGACCCTACTGCCGATAGCTTACACATTGGAAGTTTAGTACCTATTATACTGCTCGTGCATTTACAAAAGGCTGGGCATAAACCAGTTGCGCTGGTTGGCGGTGCCACCGGCATGATTGGCGACCCGAGCGGTAAAAGTGACGAAAGAAACCTTCTCGATAACGAAACGCTGCAAAAAAACGTAAATGGCATTAAAAGCCAGCTGGAAAAATTCCTCGATTTTGACGCAGCGAAACCAAATGCCGCCGTGATGGCCAATAACTACGATTGGTTCCAGGGCATTTCCTTCATAGATTTTCTGCGTGATGCCGGAAAGCACATTACGGTGAACTACATGATGGCCAAGGATAGCGTGAGAAAACGCATTGAAGGGGAAACCGGCATTAGCTATACCGAATTTGCTTACCAGCTTATGCAGGGCTACGATTTCTTTTGGATGTATAAAAACATGAATGTCAAATTGCAAATGGGCGGTAGCGACCAATGGGGCAATATGACAACAGGAACGGAACTGATCCGTCGTAAAGCCGGTGGTGAGGCTTTCGTTTTCACTTGTCCGCTTATCACTAAAGCTGACGGTGGAAAATTTGGTAAATCTGAAAAAGGAAACGTTTGGCTGGATAGTCAGAAAACCTCTTCTTATGAGTTCTACCAATTCTGGCTAAAAGCATCTGACGAAGATGTGCTAAAATGGATCAAGATCTTCACTTTCATACCTAAAGAAGAAATTGATGCATTGACCGAAGAGCACGATAAAGACAGAAGCAAACGTATTCTGCAAAGCAGACTTGCAAAAGAAGTAACAACGTTTGTGCACGGAGAAGCTGAATACTTGAAAGCTGTAGAAACAACAGAAAAATTGTTCTCTCAGCAAAACGCACCTGCAGACTCACTTTCATTGGAAGATCTTGAGGGCATGGACGGCGTGGTAAAATTTGATTTTCCTTTGGAAAAATTAAAAACGGGCGTTGACATCGTGAGTTTTCTTGCAGAAACTAACATATTCCCAAGCAAAGGCGAAGCCCGCAAAATGGTACAGGGCGGCGGCGTGAGCATCAACAGAAACAAAGTTGGTGACCAACAATTTGCGGTGAATGATTCATTGCTGTTGCACGACATGTACCTGCTGATACAAAAAGGTAAAAAGAATTATTATTTGGTGAAAGCCGTATAAGAAATGACTGAATAACTGAGTAACTAAATAACTGATGTTGCTAAGCAATCACGAGTTCATTTATTCAGTTATTCAGCTTATTATTTCCCTATTGATTTGCGCGTCAAAACGAACACCAGCGCTCCTACCGCGGCAATGCTTATGCCGCCCAATGCGAAGTAGCCCGTTGAAAATAAGATGAACAGCCACGCTGCGATAGACACGATAACGGGCAGCGGATACAACCTCATTTTATAAGGCAATTGATCTGTTCCTTTTCGTTTTCTCAGCAACACAACTCCTATCGCCTGGGCTATAAACTGCACCAATATGCGCATTGCTAAAATGGCACTGATCACATCGGACAATTTGAAGAGCAAACTAAAGATCAAACCTACACCTCCGAGAAACAGTAATGATACATATGGAAATGATTTTGTGGGGTGCAGCTTCGCAAATATCTTGAAGAAACTTCCATCAACTGCTGCTGCATAAGGCACACGCGAATAGCCCAGCATCACAGCAAACAACGAAGCGAATGCGATCCATAAAACGAATGCTGTCGCCACTTTTGCGGCAGTGTAACCGTATAATTTTTCGATAAAGGTGCTTACCAAAAACTTCGATTCCATTGCCTCTTGCCAGGGAACAACTTTTACAATACTCACGTTCATAAACAGATATAAAATCGCTATGCCGATAATGGAAATGAATATGCTGCGCGGAATATTTTTTCCTGGTTCCTTTATTTCTCCACCCAGATGGCAAACGTTATAATAACCGAGATAACTGTATACCGTTTTTACAGAAGCCTGCCCCAATAAGGCCCACAATGCAAATGAAAAAAGTGTTTCATTGCCTTCAGGTAAAAATGTGTACGCAACAGTACCTTTTGTAAAGCCGCCGAAAATTATCCAACCAATGGTAATAAAAACACCACTGCACAAAAACACTGATATCTTGCCAATGGTTTCTATTTTTCGGTACAATAAAAACGTGGTTAAAATAACCAGCGTACCCGAAACGATCTTTCGTTCGATATCTCCCAACGGAACGAGATAGCTTAAATACTGTGAAAACCCGATGGATGCGGAAGCCACTACCAGTGGAGCCTGTATGCATGTTTGCCAAACGAATAAAAAAGAAAGAAGCTTACCCCATTTTGAAGGATAAGCTTCTTTTAAAAAATTATAACTACCTCCGGCGAGCGGGTATGCTGCACCCAACTCACTCCAGATCATTCCATCTATTAACGATATTACCGCGCCTAATATCCAGGCCCATAAAAACAAATGAGATCCTGTTGTTTTTATTACCAATGGCATTACAACAAATGGTCCTATTCCTACCATATCGATCATGTTGATAGCCGATGCCTGTACCAATCCTATTTTTCGCTGAAGTGTTGTTGACATGAAGGAACAAAAGTAAAAAATGTAGTTGAGAATTGAGAGTGGAGAGTTGAGAGTGAAGCTATTCAGTTACTCAGTTAATAAACCATAACTCTCCACTCTCAATTCTCCACTCTCAACTAACTCCTACTTCTCATCCGCGCTTGGGCCATACAACCCAGGAACAGGAATATTGAGGAGCCTCAGATAAACCGTAAGCTGCCCTCTATGATGAACAATGTGATTGAGCACCATGTATCGAAGAACTATTTTCCGTGGTAAAGTAAACATCACATTGTCGCCATTTCGTAGTGTCCACTTCTCTTCCATTTCTTCGTCGGTAACATTCTGAAGTACGTCTTTTGCAGTTGCCAAATGCTCTTCGAAAAGTTCTAGAATATCTGCTTTGTTTTCTGCCATTTTTCTGTCAAAACCTTTTGACAAATCCAGTTCGGGATGCTTGATTGTCATAACTACCCACACAGGTAATTGCGTAATGTGCTGAGCGAGATAGCTAATGGTGTAGGATTTTTCATGCGGTCGCCAGCTTAAATTTTCTTCCGGTAAATTATTTAGTACTCTCCTCGTTCCTGCCGCTTCGTGTTCTAATTCTGCTATAATAGCCTTGTTTAGTGCCATAGAATAATTTTTTTTAAAGTTATCGGAAAAAAAATTTCGAAAAAGATTGAAATTTGTTTTGCGTGAATGTGCTGTTCCCTTATTTTTGCACTCCATTTACGGATTGCCCGATAGTATAATGGTAGTACAACTGATTTTGGTTCAGTTTGTCTTGGTTCGAATCCAGGTCGGGCAACAAAAAAGCCGCTTCAATTGAAGCGGTTTTTTTATGTCTTATTCATTCCAATATTTCACATTGATAGCCATTTTTCTCCACCAGTTCAATTACCTGTACGGGATGAACTTCATTTCCCTGAATCCTTAAAATTTTATCGCAGTCATTCAGATCAAAATTTATTTTAAGCGAAGGAAACGTCCTGCTCAACATCAATAACAAAATTTGGCTTTCCTGTCTCCTTTTTACATTTGTTTTAAAGACTTCTACCATTGTTTTCTTTTTAAAGCTATGCAAGGACCACCTGCCGCCTTTTTCCTCGCTTACTATTTAAAAAATTGCCGGTTCTTTTTCTCTATCTGAAGCAATAGCAATAGAAGAAATACATGTACTCTCAACGGCACACATAAAATGTGAATGCTTTTCTTTTGCAACCTTTTTATGCGGGAACGTTTCATTTATGTAGACTATAAACATACTCAGCCAGATAGATTTGCAAGCGAAACCTTAATTGAACTTGAACACGCTTAATACAAACACAATAACAAATAGTGTGAGCTGTATTATATGAAAAAGATTAAGATTACTCCTGATTTTTATAAGACTTTCATCGGCGACACTTATAGACGGGGTTGAAGCAATAATTTTTTTAAGCTTCATTGTTTGCCTTCTGCCAATTATCATTCCGTTTAAGATTATAATAACAACAAGACCAAACTTGATTCTGAACCATAATTGCTCTCCAAACACGCCATGAGTGATGCCCATCATTGTTACGCCAGACGCAATGAGCAAAATGAGACTTACACCCATTAGCAATGGAATTCTTGCCATTGCTTCCTGTATGGCAACGCCTCTTTCTCTATCCAAAATTAATTGCTGCCAGAATTTTTTAGAAACGAGATAATCCATCAATGTGGAACCGGCCAGTATGGTGAGGCCAATAATATGCGTTACTAACGCTGCGTAGTATAAGGTCTGCATGGTAAGTTTAAATTTATTTCGTTTTCGAATTATATACTGTAAAAATAAAACGTTTTCGATGTAATATGCAAGCTTTCGTTATAATATTTTTACATTTACAACGAAACCGAAATAAACCGTTATGAATAAAACAGTTGCACTGGTTAATGAATGGGCGGCTTTTGAACAGCATCATCCGGATGGATCCATTGACGATTTTTGCAGGCATTACCTGGCACATAGGGAGCACAAAAAAGAAAAGGGGCCGCTTGTAGGCGGAGTTGTTCCTATTATAAATGATGGCCTGTTGTTAAAAATAATCGGCCGCATACATAAACTAAATACGAATTACGCTAACCTCGCATTGAAAGGAACGGGAGTAAACCAGATTGAAGAGTTCGGCACTTTGCTCACCATTAAACAAGAAAAGAATCCAAGAAAAACAGAGGTCATCTATGCCAACCTGTTTGAACTTTCAAGCGGTACCGACATGCTCGCACGAATGAAAGCCAGGGGCCTCCTAAAGGAATATGATGACAAGGAAGATAAACGTTCCAAAAGAATTGAGCTTACTGCCAAAGGAGAAAAGGTGGTTGCCGATTGCAAGCAACGAATAATAATGAACGCTAAAATGATGGTGCACGATATGGCAGAAGATGACAAAGAGCTTTGCATTCAGCTTCTGAAAAACATCGAAATAAAATTTTCTGCCTTGTGGCAAAAACATAAGAACAAAGAGTTCACTGAAATTTATCAAGCCATTATGGAAGAAGAAAAAACAAACGGAAAAAAAAGTAAAGAGAAAAAGGATAGGCTCCAATGCAGGCAGGTTATTAGTTTTTAGTTGTTGGCCTTTATGCGAAAAATGCCCGCTGGATGGAACCAGCAGGCATTTTTAAAAAAGGGCGAATGCAATTCGCCCCTACAATTTTCAATTTCAACTTTCAATTATTTCAACGTCTTTATCTTGATATTCCTAAAGCTCACTTCGTTGCCGTGATCTTGCAAAAGGATGTGCCCCTTTGGTGCTTCGCCGAAGTTTGGCCATACCTTGTATTTGCTGATGGCAACCAGGTCGCGGAAAGATTTTGACCCTCTTTCATATTCCAGCACTTTAACACCGTTGAGGTAATGTTCAACATGGTTGTTAGGCAACACAACAACACGCCCCGTGTTCCACTGTCCTATTTTTCGAACAAAGCGAGGATCTTTTTTTGCTGTGATCAAATCATATAAAGAAGACAATGTTCTGTTTCCATCGCGGCCCAATTTTGCATCGGGATGTAGTTCATCATCCAGCACCTGGTATTCGAGACCGATGGCTGAGCCCTGATTGTTTTCACTTAATGTTACAAAATATTTCACGCCGCTGTTTGCACCGGGAGTAAGTTTAAATTCAAATGAAAGATCAAACGCATTGTATTCATCAATTGTTACAATGTCACCACCATTCGCAGATTCTTTTCCTTCAGACGAAATAACGGTTAATGCGCCCTCCTCAATTTTCCAGCCTTGCTCAGGGAAGCCCGGTTTGTATGCACCTTTCCAGCCCTTGCTAGTTTGTCCGTCAAACAACAATTTCCAACCGTTGCTTTTCTCGTAATCGCTTAAAGTGTTCAGTTGCTTGTTTACTACAAAAATATTTTTCGAAAATGGCACCGGTTTTAAATTGGCGGTTTGAATGCGAATGTTTTTGAAGTACACTTTCTTACCCGCTTTATCATTTTTGCCAATGGCATGTACCTGCAAACCAATGAAGCCTTTTTTATCCGCATCGTCAACCAGGTACGCAACAGACTGACCATTTACAAACGTGCGAATATCGCTGCCAATACACTCAATGCGATAGTGATTGTAGCCATTTACTTTGAATGCTTTTTTTGCTTCAGGATGCAGCGTAAGCGGATACAACCAATCTCTTCTTGCTTCATCGTAAATACCGCCGGACCATGCTCTGGAAGAACCATCTACTTCGGCCTGGTAGCCATATACGCGCCCTTTACCATCGTTTCCATCGGGATCAAAATGACTACGTAGCTGAATGCCTGAATTGAAGGTAGAATCTTCGATTTTTATATCTGCTTCCAGAATAAAATCACCATACTCTTTTTCAGTCACCAAAAATGAATTGGGAGAACCCGTAACAGTAGTGCCTACAATGTTGCCATTTACTACTTCATACTTTGCTTTTCCCGTTGCCTGTTTCCAGCCATTTAAAGTTTTGCCGTCAAACAAATTTGTCCATCCGGAAGTTTTTGTTTGTGCAAAAGCCGGAACAATAAATGCGCTGCAAGCGAGAATCATTATTGAGCGGGTAAGTTTCATATTGTTGTTTGTTTTTTCTTTTATTATCAGGAGAAATTATAGGTTGTTTGCCAATTTTGTGTTGCTCGTGAATCAATTGCTTTGTTTGCAAGATGCACACATACTGCTGTTGTGGCACCGGTGATAATGTTAGATGCTGGAACAGATTTCTCCACTATGCATTTATAAAAATCTTTCAGTGCATACCATGTACCATCTTTTAGTTTTTCTTTAACCAACGAAACGCCCCCGTCATTTCTTTCTACAATTTTAGTGGCACCGGTAACGCCGTCTACGGTTTCGTGTACCACATCGTTTCCTTTTTCAGGATAAAAAACACCGTCGTTGGTTAACAAATGTACTGCTCCTTTTGTGCCTTTTATTTTAAAGATATAGCCATCGTGGGCATTGCCGCAGGTTGCGCCAAAGTTGCCAATCATGTTGTCTTTATCATATCGCAGAATGGCCTGTACATTGTCGTTTGTTTCCCGGCCGTCTTTGTAAAAATCGATGCCGCCAACGCCCACCACTTCGTTTGGATGCGTATCAAATGCCCAGTTGATAAAATCAATTTGATGTGATAGCAGCTCTGCCACTAAGCCACCGGAATATTCTTTGTACATGCGCCAGTTGATTTTCCTTTCCAACTCCGGTGATGGTACCGGTCTGCGCCAGTTCCAGTTACGATCCCAGCGACAATCAATTTGTACCACTTTGCCGAGGTAACCTTTTTGTATCATTTCTTTCACAGAAAAATACAAAGGGGAATAGCGGTATTGGTGCCCAACCTGTAATACCTGTGTGCTATGGCTTTTAGAAAGTTTCACCAGGTCAATGGCCTGATCAATGGAGTAGGTCATTGTTTTTTCCAGGTAAACATGCTTGCCTGCTTTTAATGCATCAGCAGCTATTTTGTAATGCTCGGAAAGCGGCGTGGCTATTACAACTGATTGAACAGTCTTATCGTCTAGTAATGCTTTGTAATCTTTGTAGACCTTTGGATTGTTTGTAACATCAACTTTTTTTGCCTCTTCAATTCTAAAATCGAGAACATCACAAATAGCGACTACACTGAAATTATCGTTCAGTTGTTTTATCACAGACATTATACCCTTGCCTCTGTCACCGCAACCAATAATGCCGACGGCTATTTTATCACCGCCACTTTGCGCATGCAATAGTTGATTGCTTAACAACAATCCACCTGCTACCAGACTTCCATTTCTAATAAAATTTCTGCGATCCATTGTTAACTTTTTTAAACGCTTGCCTCTAAGATTTACCACTAAGGCCCGTCCGACTGGATTCATCCGGGCGGGCACTAAGGACACTGAGTTTCACTAAGGGTACCCTTTGTGCGGCTTAGTGTCCTTAGTACCTTAGTGGTAAACTAGAATCTTTAAAATTTTTACTGGTTGTATCTTTAATGACACCATTGTCTTCGTAAATAAAATAAGCACTCATATCTTTTCTATCATCCACAAATTTCATCGCTTTCGCAAGTCCCATTAACATCAACGCATTGTCATATGCATCGGCTGTAATGGCATTTTTTGCAAACACTGTAACACTTATCAATTCGTTTTGCGAAGAATAGCCTGTTTTCGGATTAATGATATGCGATACTTTCTTTCCGCCGGACTCGTGATATTTTCTATAACTCCCCGAAGTGGTTACTGCACCACTATCAAGACTGATCACCTTTTGAAAATGTTCGTTATCAAAGTCACTCTGCGGCGCTTCTACTCCAATTTTCATGGCGGTGTTTTCCGGATATTTCTTTCCTTTCACGCGTATTTCACCACCCACTTCAATCATGTAATTTCGAATGCCGTTTGCTTCGAAAAAATCGCTCAGCACATCCACGCTATATCCCTGTGCAATGCCGTTTACATCGATCTGTACGCATGGCTTTAACTTCCGCAGAAAATTATTTTCCAAAACGAGCAGCTTTGAACTTATGCATGGCAATAATGATTGTATAACCATACTGTCCGGTTCGCTTGCATTTTTCTTATTTCCAAATCCCCATGCCTGCACAAGTGGCAAAACGGTAATGTCAAACAATCCGTTCGTTTGCTCGTATGTGTCTAATGATTTCTGCACTACCGCTGTCAAATGTTTATCAATGTTACATCCGCTGGCAGATGCATTGAATTTGCTAATGACTGAATACGGTTTGTAAATTGACAAAGAACTATCAAGGCTATTTAAAATACTATCAACCTGCCGTTGATGGATCGAACTATCTTCCGCGTAGTATGTAATGTGATAGGTTGTTCCCTGAGCAAACCCGCTGATTTGGAATTTATGCATTTCATTAAACGATTGCACATTCCAAACATTCAAGCACATTAAAAACAAAAAAACATTCATACGCTATTAACATGTCGTCTTTGGTTTATGGTGCGGTCATTTTTCAACGAACGTGTTGCCCCTCTGGGGCTTGCGCAGGGCGATTGCTATTCGCCGCTACATTTTCAATTCAAACACCGTTCGGGTGTAGCAGGGCGAATGCGATTCGCCCCTACCATTTTCAATTTTCAACTTTCAATTTTCAATTAAACCACCGGTTCCCAGCCTTTCTCATACGTTCTTCTCCACAACGCCATCGCATCTTTATCGTTTAGAATGTGGCCGTTTGATGCATCGCAGCTCAACGTGCGCCCGGTCCTTTGCGAAATATTCGCCAGATGGCAAAGCAGCACGCTTTTATGCGCCTCACTTACCGGAGAATTTAATTTCGCCGCGCCGCGAATGCTTTGGAGGAAATTGTCGAGGTGAAACAAATCATCATTGCCGCTTGCACTTAAAGTATTTCCTGCTTCTACAACAGCAGTGCTTTTTACTTCTTTGATCAGTTTATTGCTGGCATCATAAATGGCATAGTCGCTACCTCCTTTGTTGATCAGTGAACCTTTATCTCCGTAAATAACAAAGCCTCTGCCAGAACCTTCTACAGGGAAATTATTGCAACTTCTTCCTTCCCAAGTAATGGCTTTATCGTTGCCAAACTCAAAGCTGGCGATCTGTGTGTCTGGTGTTTGCCAATCATCTTTAAAGGCATATCTGCCACCGGCAGAAGTAACTTTAGTAGGATATTCTGCATCAAGGAACCAACGGCAGCAATCAACTTCGTGTGTCGCGTTGTTACAGGTTTCTGATGTGCCCCAATGCCAGAACCAGTGCCAGTTATAGTGAACAAGATTGTCCTGGTAATCGCGTCTTGGCGCAGGTCCTTGCCACAAATCAAAATCAAGTGTTGAAGGGACTGGAATTTTTTTCCCGATGCCAATTGATTTTCTATTGTTGGTGTACCATGATTTTCCTAAATAAGGTTTGCCAATGATGCCGCCTCTCACTTCCTGCACGGCTTGTATCAATGTAGGCATTGATCTGCGCTGGTTACCCATTTGAATGAGTTTGCCAAATTTTGCTTCAGCTTTTGTAAGCAACTCGCCTTCATATGGATTGTGCCCACACGGTTTTTCCACATACACGTGTTTGCCATTGGAAACGCCCAATATT
Organism: Pinibacter aurantiacus; assembly: GCF_019130065.1. Taxonomy (GTDB): domain Bacteria; phylum Bacteroidota; class Bacteroidia; order Chitinophagales; family Chitinophagaceae; genus Pinibacter; species Pinibacter aurantiacus. Next base: position 215,407 of record NZ_JAHSPG010000011.1, read on the forward strand.
GCAGCAGGTGCATGCCAGTGATCGGGTGCAGCCACTACCAAAGCATCAAAGTCTTTTTGCTGAACAAGCTTGCGTATATCTTTTACAACAGTTGGTTTGCGTGGTGCATTTTTCAATGCATTCAATCCGTTTTGAATGGCTTTATCTTCAACATCGCAGATGTAAGCGATTTCCACATTGGGCATTTTGGAAAAACATTCGGCGAGATATGAGCCCCGGCTATTGACGCCCATTACAGACAATACTACTTTATTACTGGGAGCCATTTTTCCAAACACAGGAAAATTAAGAATGGTGAGGCCTGCGGCCGAGGCGGAACTTAACTTAATGAATTTTCTGCGATGCATTGTGACAAGCTTTTTTTATTAAGTGTTAAATGTATATAATACGCATGAAATTTTTTCTGTTTATTTAAAAGTTAATCAGGTTGTTTGAATTAATTTGAAAATTTGAGGATTTGAATATTTGAAAATTCATTCTGTGCAATTTGTTATTTTTCAAACTAACCCACCAAATATCGAAGAGCAATAAAAAATTCGGAATGACGCCTCTAAAGCATTTTCAAATATTCAAATCCTCAAATTTTCAAATTCTCAAATTGGCTGCCTTTCCGTATCTTGACCGCCTAATATTTCGCAACATGAAAAGACTACTGTACTCGTTTCTTATTTTAACAGCTGCATTGCTTTCATTTTCCGACAGCAGTGCTCAAAAAAAGAATCGCAACAAGAATTCTCCTTTAGCTGGAACAAATTGGAAACTTGCGTATGCAGGAAACTCGCCTTATAATCCGCCTCCGGGTGTAAGACTTGTTTCGATGACATTGAACGATTCCACCAAAAATATAACCGGTTTTCTCGGCTGTAATAATCTTGCTGGTAACTATATGCTTTTTGGAAAAGATGGGATTACGTTCACTGTCGTTTCAACGAAAAAGGCCTGCACGCCGGATGCGATGAGAGTGGAAAACGATCTTTCAACCGCGTTAACAGATGCTAATAAGTACAAAATAGACGGAGACAAGCTGGCTCTTTTTAAAGATGATACTTTCGTGGCGGCATTCATTGCGCAAAAAGAAGAAACTCCACATCCATAAAATAAAAACGGGTAGTTCGCACTACCCATTTTTATTTGTTTCTGTTTTATCTTAAAAATCATTTCATCGGATAAAGTAGGGAATAGAGTTTCAATCCCCCGTTGTAGTGTTAGGCAACGGAGCATCCTAAAGTTAAGCTTCCTTTTTCATAGCATTTAATATCTCCGCAAATTTTTCTTTATAATTTCCTCCCCTCCAATAGCCTCTTTTCTATCTTTTTTCTTTTGTCTTCTTTCCGGTTTTTGGGGCCGGTTTGTTTAATTTGTTGTATATCGACTATAATTTGGTAAAACGATTTACATTTGTTTTAATCATTTTCAATTTCACCTGAAACCAACTTACATGAGAAGATCGTTGAGTTTACTTTTCCTGGCATTGAACGCAGCTGCTTATTCCCAACAAAAGGGTACTGAAAATCTTGTGCAGTATGTAAAGCCAATCATCGGCACGCAGCGCATGGGGCATACCTATCCCGGCGCAACGGCTCCATTTGGTATGGTGCAGTTAAGTCCGGATACAGACACCATTCCCTATGAAATGAATGGCAAATACAATGGCGACGTGTATAAGTACTGCGCAGGTTATCAATATGATGATAAAACAATTGTAGGCTTTAGCCATACGCATTTCAGCGGAACGGGCCACTCAGATCTTGGTGATTTCTTAATCATCCCTACAGTTGGTGATCTGCAACTTAATCCCGGAACGGCAGAGAATCCAACAAGCGGCTATCGTTCTCCATTTTCCCATAACAACGAAACAGCAGAAGCGGGTTATTACAAGGTAAAGCTTGACCGCTATAATATTGAAGCGGAGCTTACTGCTACTACCCGCGTTGGACTTCATCAATATACTTTTCCAAAAAGCGATAATGCACACATCATTCTTGATCTGATGGCGGGCATCTACAACTATGATGATAAAAACGTGTGGACATTCATGCGGGTGGAAAATGATACGCTTGTTACCGGCTATCGCCAAACTAATGGCTGGGGACGTACACGCACCGTTTATTTTGCCATGAGTTTTTCCAAGCCAATCGCAGAATACGGCAATAAAAACTTTGATAAAAAACAAGCCTATCACGGCTTCTGGGGCAAATTTGACCAAAGCAAAAACTTCCCTGAAATAGCTGGCAAACAATTCCGCGCCTACTTCAATTTCAAAACAACGGAAGGCGAAAAAATAAAAATAAAATTTGCACTGTCGCCGGTAAGCACTGCGAATGCTTTAATGAATATGCGTGCAGAAATTCCGGGTTGGGATTTTGAAAAAGTGAAATCCGATGTGCAGAATGCTTGGCAAAATGAGTTGCAAAAGATCACCATCCAATCGCAAAGCAAAGAGGAGAAAGAAAATTTCTATACGTCAATGTACCATGCATTCATCAACCCTATCACTTACATGGACGTTGACGGCTCCTACAAAGGGATTGATCAAAATGTGCATAAGGCAGATGGTTTCACCAACTATACCGTTTTCTCCCTTTGGGACACATACAGGGCATTGCATCCATTCTTTAATTTGATTCAGCCGAAGCGCAATGCAGATATGGTGCAGTCCATGCTGGCGCACTATGATCAAAGTGCGGAGCATATGTTGCCGGTTTGGTCGCATTATGCCAATGAAAACTGGTGCATGAGCGGCTACCATAGTGTTTCTGTGTTGGCAGATGCCATTGTAAAAGATAATGCAACTTTTGATGCCAACAGGGCGTTGAACGCCTGCATTACAACATCGGGCTTCAGAAGATTTGATGGATTGGGCTACTACATTGATAAAGGATATGTGCCCTGCGATAAAACCGGAACATCTGTTTCTACAACGCTTGAATATGCTTACGACGACTGGTGCATTGCTCAAGCTGCGAAAAAACTGGGCAATACCAAAGTGTATGATGAGTACATGAAGCGATCAGAAAATTACAGGAACGTTTTTGATCCTTCCATTGGCTACATGAGACCGCGATACAGCGATGGTAAATTCAGGGAAAAGTTTGACGTGCTTAGCACAAATGACCAGGGTTTTATCGAGGGCAATGCGTGGAACTTCAGCTTTTTTGTGCCGCACGATCCGGCTTCTTTAATTACAATGATGGGTGGTAAAAAACGTTTTGTGCAACACCTTGACTCGTTGTTTACCATGGAGCTGCCCGACAAATATTTTGCAGAAACAGAAGACATTACACGCGATGGCATCATTGGCAATTATGTGCATGGAAACGAGCCAGCACACCACGTTGCATATCTCTATAACTGGACGGACCAACCATGGAAAACACAGGAGCGTGTAAGAATGATTCTGAAAAAACAATACCGTTCGACTCCTGATGGCCTTGGAGGAAATGATGATTGCGGACAAATGAGTGCCTGGTATATTTTTACTACGCTTGGCTTCTACCCTGTTGCTCCAGGTTCTGACCAATACGCTATTGGAAGTCCTGCTATTGACGGCGCTGTTTTACATCTTGAGAATGGTAAAACATTTACCATAGAGGTGAACAATCAAAGCGATAAGAATGTGTATGTGAAAAAAGTACTGTTGAATGGGCAGCAGTTGAACAGACTTTATATAACGCACAGCGAAATTATGAACGGCGGTAAGATCAGTTTTTATATGAGTGATAAGCACGGGAAGTAATGCTTCACCTAAATCTTTACCACTAAGTCACTAAGGACACTAAGCTCCACTAAGACACCCGGATTATCTGGAATTTCTTAGTGGAGCTTAGTGGCCTTAGTGGCCTAGTGGTGAAAAAGACTGTAGGTCTTAAATCACCGGGTTTTGTGCATACATCGCCCACAGCTCATCTACATCTTTGCCTGTTAGTTTTTTCCAGATATCATCGGTATATGTTCCGTCACGCATAGATTTATCCAATTCTTTTACAATAGTGGGGCGAACATTTTTCGTGAGCCAAACAAAAAATCTTGCAGTAATGCGATAGGAGTTATCGTAGTGTTGAGACCCAGAAAATGCGGGCAGCGCCCAGCCCGCTTCTTTGTTTGCTACGCCCATTGTGTAACGCACATAATCGGCAATGCCTTCAGTAACCCAGCCGGGACCGCCGGGGTAAGATTGCGTGATGTGCATGACTTCGTGCGTTACTACATCAATATCCTGTGGATTTTTGCGGAACCATTGCGGGTTGTAGCGTGTAAGACCGTCTGCAGTCGCTGCCACGCCATCGTAGGTCGGATCTATTAAGAAGGTTACTTTTTTAATTGTTTTAGGGTTGTACTCTTTCGCTTGTTTGGGATAAACTTTGAAGTAAGCGTCGATCATTTTCTTTTTCACTTCATCACTGAACTGCTCATCTTTATTTACAAAAATGAGCGTATATCCATTCTTTGTAATCGAGTCGACTTTGGTAAAACCCTTTGTGTCGTATTCCCTCCAGGAATCTTGGGCATTGGCGCCGGAAACAGCAATAGCTGCCAGAATAATTCCCGTGAGCATTTTTTTGGTAAATGTGTTGGTCATGAGGTTGATTTATAACCAAATTTAGGTAAAACGTTTTATCTGAAAAAGGCTTAATGCTGAGCGCTTAACGCCAAACGCAGTCTAAATGACAACGCGATTGAGTTTTTTGCCAACAGCGTTAGGCGTTAGGCGTTGGGCCCTAAGCGTTACGCATCAGGCGTTGAGCGTTTTACCCTTCTTCACCGAATTTCGCTTAACAAGATTCGCCGGTATCTGTATTTTGTTCGTGATAAGATTACTTTCTTTTTTGCCCAATTGCGTGAGCAGGAGATTCATGGCTGCCCGGGCGATTTCTTCTGTAGGCTGTTGAACGGTCGTTATGCCGGGAGCAAACAGACTGAATATTTCGTGATCATCAAAACTTATCATGGCTAAATCTTCGGGCACTTTGTACCGCATGTTGGAAAGGCTTTGCAGGCCTGCGATTCCAAGATAGTTGGTCGCGAAAAATATTGCATCCATGTTCTTGTTCTTCCTGATAAACGAACTAATTTCATTTACCATTTCTTCTTTAGTAGAATCATACGGCAATGTAAGTACAAGCTTCTTGTCAGGTTTGATGTTATGAAACTTCAACGTCTCCGTATAACCGGATAAACGTTCTTTCATTTGAATCAGGTCAAGATCCACCGTTACAAAGCCAATGTTTTCATACCCTGCTTCCAGCAAATGATCAATGCCTTGTTTGATGCCATTGAAGTTATCCACCAGCACATATGGAATATCAAGACCAGGGTAATAACTGTCCATCAACACCACAGGCTTTTTGCTTGTCATTAGCTTCATTACATCTTTTTCCAATCCCGCAGTGGGTGTAATAATATAGCCGTCAACCTGTTGGTGGGCCAGCATTTCCATCATTTCACGGCCTTTACGGATATTGTTTTCAGAACTGCAGTACACAATTCTATAGCCGTATTTTTTCGCTTCGCTCTCCAGTTCTTTTGATATGGCACCAAAAAAAGAACCGCCCATATTTTCAACAATAAGGCCTATTACTTTTGATTGCCCTGTGCGGAGGCTCACCGCTATTTGATTCGGTTGATATCCTTCTTTCTTTGCCGTAGCCAGAATTTTTTTCGTAAGTGCATCACTGGTGCGCCCTTTTCCATTTAATACAAATGACACGGTGGTGGGTGATGTTCCGGTCATGCGGGCAATGTCCTTGATAGATATTTTCTTCATGCGAGACTATGGCAATTTTTATTTCCTGTTGCGACAAAAAGCAACATTACGCCACAATATACACAACAGCCAAGTTCATTTACATTTTTCGGGAATTTTGTTGCACTATTTACCTGAAGAGCTTCTACTAAGACGCGGTTTCTCTTTGATTTTACGGTAAAACGATTTACTTTTATTTACAACCTTTTGCACAAAACTCGACAACCTACTACAGATTATGACATTTTCTCTTACAAGGAAATCTTTGATCGCATTAATCGTTTCCGGCTCTTTCAATTTTTGCTCCTTTGCACAAAATGCAGTAAAACCAACTGTTTCAGCCAACAAAATGGATTGGTGGCGTGAGGCAAGATTTGGCATGTTTATTCATTGGGGCGTGTATGCCGTGCCAGCCGGAGTATATGACGGCAAAAACATTGACGGCTTGGGTGAATGGATTATGCAGGATGCGAAAATACCTGTGAATGTGTACGCACAGTATGCAAAACAGTTTAATCCTACCAAATACAATGCTGAGCAATGGGTATTGATGGCCAAAAATGCCGGCATGAAATACATTGTCATTACTTCCAAACATCATGATGGCTTTGCTTTGTTTGATTCCAAAGCAAGTAACTGGAACGTGGTAAAAGCCACACCATATGGCAAAGACATTTTAAAGCCGCTTGTAGATGCCTGTCGTAAATACAATATGAAGCTGGGCTTCTATTATTCACAGGCAAATGACTGGTCAAATGCAGGCGGAGCGGCCGCTTTCGGCCATTGGGACAAGTTTCAGGAAAGTCGCACAATGGATCAGTATCTCGACAGCGTTGCTATTCCGCAAGTGAAAGAAATTTTAACCCAGTATGGAGATGTTGTTGAACTCTGGTGGGACGTGCCTACTGATATGAGCAAGGCAAGGGCGGAAAAACTGAATGCTTTACTTTCGTTACAACCGGGAATTATTACAAATGACAGGCTCGGCGGTGGCTTCCAGGGAGACATTACAACACCGGAACAATATATTCCTGCAACGGGCATTGCTGGCCGTGATTGGGAAACATGCATGACGATGAATGGTACATGGGGTTTTAAAAAGAATGATGGCAATTGGAAGTCGTCTGAAGAACTTATTCGCAACCTGATTGACATCGCTTCTAAAGGCGGCAATTATTTATTGAATGTTGGTCCCGATGAAATGGGTGAATTTCCAGAACCGATTGTAGCAAGGCTCAAAAACATAGGCGCATGGATGGATATCAATCATGAAGCTATCTATGGCACTACCGCGAGTCCGTTTAAAGTGTTGCCATGGGCCGGTCGTTGCACGAAGAAAGTTACTACAAGCGGCGCCACACTGTACCTGCATGTGTTTAGCAATCCCGGCGCACATGCAATCCTTTTACCTGGTTTAAAAAACAAAATCTCTTCTATAAAATGGCTCGCTAACGGAAATGCACTTGAAGCAAAGAATATAAGCGAAGGCGTTGTTATTTCCCTACCAAATGAACTGCCTAACGCCGTGGCGAGTGTAATAAAAGTTGAAGTGAAAGGAGCTTTGCAAATTGATCCATACGTGATTAACTCTGCGCCAGATGGTTCTTTTACATTAAAGGCAGAAACTGCCGATATTCATAACAAACAAGGCGAAACATCTGCTTTGGTTGAGGGAGACTGGAGCAACAGGAACATCGGTTATTGGACAAGCAGCGCCGCTTCTGTTTCTTGGACGATCCATGTGGCCAAACCCGGCACCTATGCATGCATGTTGACGGCGGCAACGCCTGCTCAGCAAAGCAAATTCTCAATTGGTATAGCCGATCAAAAAATTGATGGAACCATTACGAATACTGGTGGCTACAATAATTACAAAGAATTTACAACCGGCAAAATCGTTATTTCAAAAGCCGGCACATATACGGTTACTGCACAGCCGGATCCTAAAGAATGGCAGGCAATTAATCTTAGACAACTTAAACTTGTTCCCTGATTTCTGTTTACCAAACACATGAGAAAACAAAAAGACCCGTAGACTTTAAAAGTCTGTCGGGTCTTTTCATTTATTTTGCCAAAAAACATGCGCAATACTACCAAGCTGAAACAAGTGCTGCTAAAGTACGACATCGACCTCTCCATGGACGATGATGAACTTATGCGGATGACACTTGTCGATAAAACTACGGGCGCATTGAAAACATTTGAAAATAGCTCGTATAGTTTCCTTATTAATAAGGCATACTCTTTTTTTAAGAAAGAACTGAAGGGTCAAATTAATAATTAATAATTAATAATTAATAATTAATGGATGTAGCATCGAATTAAAGGAGCAACATCTCTTCTGCTTAGGACTAATAAGAAGGCCGCATTCAATCACGAATGCGGCCTTATTAATTATTAATTATTAATTATTAATTATTAATTCCTCTACGCAATATATTTCATAATCTGCAGCAAACACGCATGCAAACTATCTTTCCACTCGGGGATATGTAAACGGAACGTTGATTTTATTTTTTCTTTGTCAAACGCTGAGTAAGCGGGACGTTTGGCTGGCGTAGGGTAAGCAGATGATGGAATTGGGTTTACCTGGCATTTGCTGTTGCTCAACTCTTTTATAGCTACCGCAAAATCGTACCAGCTGATGATGCCTTCATTTGAATAGTTGTAGATGCCTGCGGGCCATTGCTTGTTATCAATTGACCATTGGCAAATGTCCAGTATCGCTTTTGCCAAATCCGCGGCAAATGTTGGCGAACCAAGTTGGTCGTTTACCACGTTGATAGACTCCCGTTCATTCATCAAACGCAACATTGTTTTCACAAAGTTGGCGCCAAATGAAGAGTACACCCACGAGGTGCGAAGAATGATCACAGAAGGGTCTTTTTCTGTTGCCAGCTGCTCTCCTTTTAATTTGGATGCGCCATACACACCAAGCGGATTGGTTGGATCTGATTCTTTGTAAGGAACAGTACTTGTGCCATCAAAAACGTAGTCGGTTGAAACCTGCACAAATCTTGTATTGTGTTTTTTACAGGCTGCCGCCAAAAACCCTGCAGCATTGGCATTTACAGCATAAGCGGCATCGGCATCTGTTTCTGATTTATCGACTGCAGTGTATGCTGCGCAATTAATACAGAAAGCAAACTGATGCATATCGAAAAAACTATTGATAGCAGTTTCATCTACTATAGACAGTTCTTCCTTGTCGGTAAAAATAAACTCGAACTTTGGGTAAGAAGAAGCCAATTGTTGCAATTCACTGCCCAATTGTCCTTTAGCGCCTGTTACAAGAATTGTTTGCATAGTAATATAAGATTAGAGTCGCGTTATTTTTTTGCTGCAAAAACAAAGCCATGTACACAATCTGCATATACAGGATATACCTTATCCTTATCCGATAAAATCATTTTGTCTGCAGGTACGTTCCAATCGATAGCCAATGCCGGATCATTGAAAAGAACGCCGCCTTCGCTTGCTTTATCATAAAAATTATCGCATTTGTACATTACTTCAGCGGTTTCTGTAAGTACGGAGTAACCGTGCGCAAAGCCCTGCGGCACCAGCAATTGTCTTTTATTTTTTGCAGATAATTCTATCGAAAAAACTTTTCCCTGTGTGGGTGAACCAGCACGAAGATCAACTACTACGTCAAGAATAGCGCCTTCTAAAGCTCTAATCAATTTTGTTTGGGCAGATGCTCCCTTTTGAAAATGCAATCCACGCACAACTCCATATACTGAACGCGCCTGGTTGTCTTGTACAAATTTTATATCGATTCCTTCCTTCGCAAACAAATTCTGATTATAACTCTCAAAAAAATATCCCCTGTCATCGCCAAACACGGCAGGTTCAAATACTAGCAGATCGGGGAAATCGGTTTTAATAAATGGCATGAAGGCTGTGAGTTTGAGTTAGGAGTTTTGAGTTGCTATTCTGCTGCTCAACCACCCTATTAATTATTCTTTATTAATTATCTCTTCGCGTACTGTTCTTCGTAATAATGCTGATAGCTTCCGCTCGTAATATCATTGATCCATTTTTCATTTTGAAGATACCAGTCTACCGTTTTCTCCAATCCTTCTTCAAATTGTAAAGATGGCTCCCAGCCAAGCTCTTTGTTGAGTTTAGTGGCGTCAATCGCATAACGTAAATCATGTCCTGCCCTGTCCGTAACGTAAGTGATCAGCTTTGCAGAAGTTCCTTCTTCCCTGCCCAATTTCTTGTCCATGAGTTTGCAAAGCGCATGAATAAGGTCTATGTTTTTCCACTCATTAAAACCGCCAACGTTATATTTCTCGCCTACTTTTCCTGTGTGGAAAATAGTGTCGATCGCTCTTGCGTGATCATTTACAAACAGCCAGTCGCGCACGTTTTCACCTTTGCCATATACAGGCAGAGGCTTGTTGTTTTTAATATTGTTGATCATCAACGGAATTAATTTTTCCGGAAAATGATGAGACCCGTAGTTGTTAGAGCAGTTGCTCATGATAACGGGCATATGATAGGTATGATGATAAGCGAATACAAAATGATCTGATGATGCTTTAGATGCAGAGTAAGGAGAACGGGGATCATACGGAGTTTCTTCTGTAAAGAATCCTTCCTCACCAAGAGAGCCGTACACCTCATCTGTTGAAACATGGTAAAACAATTTGCCTTCCATATTTCCTTTCCACAGTTTGCGTGCTGCATTCAATAAAGTAACGGTTCCTAAAACGTTTGTTCTTACAAATGCCAGGGGATCAAGAATGCTTCTGTCTACATGGCTTTCAGCTGCCAGGTGTATAACAGCATCAAATTTATATTTATCAAACAACGCTTCTACTTTTGCCTCGTCGGTAATGTCGGCTTTTTCAAAAGTGTAGTTTGGTTTGTTTTCTATATCTGTCAGGTTTTCAAGATTACCGGCGTAAGTAAGCGCATCCAGATTAACAATGTTATAATCAGGATATTTATTTACAAATAACCTTACCACGTGAGAGCCGATGAATCCGGCACCTCCAGTTATCAGTATTGTTTTCTTTGCGTTGCTCATAAACTCCAGTATTTTCTATGATTGATTTTGTTCCTATAAATGCCTTTCAAATCTACTATCAAGGCGTTGGGTTTCGTATGTGTTATAAAATAATTTTCATCTAAATTAACATATGCGTCATGCGGTATGGTTACGACAATCGCATCATAATCATCGCTTTCATTTTCCACAAGTTTCAACCCGTATTGTAGTTGCACATCTTCCTGTTTCGCAAACGGGTCTTCTACGTCTACTTTAATATTGAAAGCCAGCAATTCTTTTACGGTATCAACAATTTTGGAATTGCGAATATCGCTAACATTTTCTTTAAAAGTAACCCCTTTCACCAATACTTTAGGTTCGTTGGTGGTGCGCAAAACATGTGTAATAATCTTTCTGGCTACATATTTCGCCATATCATCGTTGATAAACCGGCTTGCTGCAATTACCTTGGATTCATAACCGAGAGACGCGGCTTTGTAGGTGAGGTAATAGGGATCAACACCTATACAATGTCCGCCAACAAGGCCCGGTTGAAATCTGAGAAAGTTCCATTTTGTAGATGCGGCTTCTATGACGTCGAAAGTGTTCACTCCCATTTTGTCGAATATCATTGACAATTCATTCATCAATGAAATGTTCATGTCGCGTTGGGTATTCTCAACTATTTTAGAAGCCTCCGCAACCTTTATGGAAGGTGCTTTAAAAATACCCGCCGTAATGATCAGTGAATAAACCTGCGCTATTTCCTGCAGTGCTTCTTCGTCGCTGCCCGACACCACTTTCACTACATTTTGCAATGTGTTTTTTGTGTCGCCAACATTTATTCTTTCAGGCGAATAACCGAGTTTGAAATCTTTGCCCAATGTAAGGCCCGAACACTTTTCCAATATGGGGAGACAGTCTTCTTCCGTGCAACCCGGGTAGGTAGTAGATTCGTACACTACATAATCTCCGCGCTTCAATGCCTTGCCTATTTGGGTAGAAGCAATGGTCAGCGGGCCAAGATCGGGTACATTGTACTTGTTTACCGGCGTTGGAACGGTGACAATAAAAAATGAGGCTTTGCTCAACGCTGCGGCCTCATTTGTAAATATTATAGTCTCAGAATTATATTGTTTGTTACCCTGCAGTTCTTTTACAAGATCAACATTGATATCATACCCAATTACAGAAAAATGCTCAGCAAACGCCAGTGCTACAGGCAAGCCTACATAGCCCAGGCCGATTACGGCAAGAGAAGTCCTTTTTTCTTGTAACTGCTGAAACATGGGCATTAATTGAAAGTTCCTGCCCGACTAAAGTCATTCAGGCGGGGAAAATGGAAAGTTGAAAATGGAGAACGAAAGGTTGCACCGTTCATTTTCAATTTTCAACTTTCAATTTTCAATTTATTTGACGCTTTGAAATTCTTTCGGCTGTTTTACAAGCTCTTCTTTAGGTAAGGATTTAAAGTACTCATAAGTAATTCGAACGCCTTCTGCACGTTTTACTTTTGGCTCCCATCCCAGGATTTCTTTTGCTTTGGAGATGTCCGGCTTGCGCTGTTTAGGATCATCTTTTGGCAAAGGCTTGTAGACAATCTTCTGTGTTGTACCGGTCAGTTTGATGATCTCTTCTGCGAAGTCTTTCAGAGAAATTTCATCCGGGTTGCCAATGTTTACCGGGTTTACATAATCGCTCATCAACAAACGGTAAATGCCTTCGATAAGATCATCTACATAGCAGAAAGAGCGGGTTTGAGAACCATCTCCAAACACTGTAAGATCTTCTCCACGCAATGCCTGGCCGATGAATGCAGGTAGTGCACGACCGTCATTAAGTCGCATGCGCGGGCCGTATGTGTTGAATATGCGTACTATTCTTGTTTCTAAATTATGGAAAGTGTGGTATGCCATTGTGATCGCTTCCTGGAAGCGTTTTGCTTCATCATATACACCACGTGGGCCTATCGGGTTCACATTGCCCCAATACTCCTCGTTTTGCGGATGCACCAACGGATCACCATATACTTCTGATGTAGATGCGATCAACATCCTGGCGTTTTTCGCTTTTGCCAAACCAAGACAGTTGTGCGTTCCCAGGGAACCTACTTTCAGCGTTTGGATAGGAATTTTTAAATAGTCGATCGGGCTAGCCGGTGAAGCAAAATGTAAGATATAGTGAAGTTCGCCGGGAACGTGAATGAATTTGCTCACATCGTGGTGGTAAAATTCAAATTGTTCGAGCTTGAACAAATGTTCAATGTTGCGAAGATCGCCTGTAATAAGGTTATCCATTCCAATTACGTGAAAACCTTCTTTTATAAAACGGTCGCAAAGATGTGATCCTAAAAATCCTGCGGCGCCGGTGATGAGTACTCGTTTACGGGACATGTTGTTTGAGAAATTAGAAATTAGGAATTAGGAATTAGTGTTTCATATTCTACGAGTGTGAATGAAATGCAACGTTTTATAGAATGTGTCATTAGCATCTACCCGAATATAAACAGGGAATTAGAAACCAGGAACATCTAATTCCTAATTTCTAATTCCTAATTCCTTACTTTTTTACTGCTGCCGGACGGCCAATGCTTTCATAGTGGAAACCCAGTTCTCCAATAGCGTCTACTTCGAAAAGATTGCGACCATCAAAGATCACTTTACTTTTCAGGTTAGAAACGATCTTAAGGAAATCCGGTGTTCTAAACTCGTTCCATTCTGTTGCAATGATCAATGCATTTGCGCCTGCCAAAGCATCGTATTGGCTTTCTGCGTATTGAATTTTATCTCCAATAACGCTTTTCACATTGTTCATTGCTTCAGGGTCGTAAGCAGTAACAGTAGCGCCTTCTGCCAGCAAAGCATCAATGATGTATAAAGCCGGAGCTTCGCGAATATCGTCTGTATTAGGTTTGAAAGCAAGCCCCCACAAAGCGAAGTGTTTGCCTTTCAAGTCACCTTTGAAGAATTTTCTAACTTTTGGCAGCAAATGAAGTTTTTGTTTTTCATTCACATCCATAACTGCGTTCAGTATCTGGAAGTCATAGCTAACTTCGGTTGAAGATTTTACCAGTGCCTGAACATCTTTAGGAAAGCAGCTTCCGCCGTAACCAATGCCGGGAAACAGGAATCTTTTACCGATTCTTTCGTCGCTACCAATACCGCGACGAACCATGTCAACATCTGCATCCAGTCTTTCACAAAGCTGCGCAATCTCGTTCATGAATGAGATCTTTGTAGCAAGGAAAGAGTTTGCCGCATATTTGGTAAGTTCTGCGGAACGCTCATCCATAAAAATTACAGGGTTACCGGAACGCACAAATGGCGCGTACAGGTCGCTCATATACTTCTTTGCTTTTTCTGAGCTTGTACCGATCACCACTCTGTCGGGCTTCATGAAGTCATCAACCGCAACACCTTCACGTAAAAATTCAGGGTTTGACACCACATCAAATTCTACTTTGCAGTTTTTTGCGATGGCTGCATGCACTTTTTCTGCGGTACCAACTGGCACTGTGCTTTTGTCAACGATTACTTTGTAGTCGGTTAATAATTTACCTATATGATCTGCAACACCCAATATATATCTCAGGTCTGCAGATCCATCCTCACCCGGAGGTGTTGGAAGTGCCAGGAATACTATTTGCGCATCTTTAATACCTTCTTCGAGATTGGTAGTAAAGCGAAGACGCTCTTCTTTTAAATTGCGAAGGAATAATTTTTCAAGGCCGGGCTCATAAATGGTGATTTCTCCATTAGTAAGCTTCTCAACTTTTTTCTGATCGATGTCAATACAGGTTACTTCATTTCCTGTTTCGGAGAAACATGTGCCTGTTACGAGCCCCACGTAGCCCGTTCCTACAACTGCAATTTTCATTTTAGGAAAGTGTTTTTATGGTTTATTTAGTTGTTTACAAATGCTAATACTTTGTCAATAATATACTTCATTTGATCTGCGTCCATTTCTGTATGAATTGGAAGTGAGATCACTCTTTCAGTCAAATAATCCGTTACCGGCAAATCAGTTGCTTCGCTGTTAAACGCAGCAAACATTTTTTGACGGTGCGCCGGCACCGGATAATAAAGCATTGAAGGAATTTTATGTTCTGCAAGAAATTTGCTTAAACCATCTCTATCCACACCTTCCAGCGTTAATGTGTATTGGTGAAACACATGCTTGCTGTTAGAAGCCCTGAAGGGAACCTTTAACTTAGGGTTATTGGCAAATGCGTTATCATAAAAATCAGCCACTTTTGTCCTGGCAGCTATATAATTATCCAGTTCTTTCAATTTAATGTCCAATATGGCGGCTTGAATGGCATCCAGTCTACTGTTACAACCCACCACATCATGGTAGTAGCGTTTGCTTTGGCCGTGATTGGCTATCATCCGCATTTTGTCAGCTAACGCATCGTCATCAGTAAATATTGCGCCACCGTCTCCATAACATCCTAAATTTTTGGATGGGTAGAAAGACGTGCAGCCTATTGTACCAATGGATCCTGTTTTTTTAGTCGTTCCGTCTTTAAAGGTATAATCACTGCCTATAGCCTGTGCGTTATCTTCGATGACGAAAAGGTTATGTTTTTTGGCAATATCCATAATCGCGTCCATGTTTGCAGCATGGCCATATAAGTGTACGGGAACAATTGCCTTCGTTTTCGGGGTGATGGCTTTTTCTATGGCAGCGGGATCGATGCAAAATGTTTGAGGATCTACTTCAACAAAAACGGGGGTTAAACGCAACAATGCCACAACCTCAACAGTAGCAATATACGTAAAAGACGGGGTAATCACCTCATCTCCCGGTTTTAAATCCAGCGCCATCATGGCAATTTGCAATGCATCGGTACCGTTTGCGCAGGTTACTACGTGCTTTGAACCATTATATTTTGCAAGATTTTCTGAGAAGTCGTTCACGGTTTTGCCGCCTATAAACATTGAACTGTCAATTACTCCAAGTACAGCCGCGTCGATCTGGTCTTTTATTTTGAGGTACTGGCGACGCGTGTCCACCATTTGTATAGGATGCATAATTATAGATTTTAAGCGCCGCAAAAATAGTGAAATAAGTGTAGCAGCCTATTGTTTTTTGAGCCTTGGGAATCACTTAAATGCATCAAAACGATTATTTTAGGGCAATTCTCTTTCTAAAATAATGCCAAAAAAGGCTTTAGGCCTTAATTTGACGATTTGAAAATTTGAAAATTTGAAAATGCTTCTGGTCGATCATTCTTCCTTGATAGTTGGCCTCTTTTTGTTATGATCAACATTGGTCAATACTAATGCACCAAAGGAATTTTCAAATTTTCAAATCTTCAAATCTTCAAATTATTGATCTCCTTCCTCTATCTTTATTTTCTGAACGTTTTCAACTTTTTATCTTAATGCTATTTTTTTATAAACTCTTTACATTGCTGTATTCTTTCGGCATCAGGCTTATTGCACCGTGGAACCCCAAAGCAAAAAAATGGCTGGATGGAAGAAAAGATATTTTCAGTAAACTGCAACAAGCCTTCGCCAGCAACACCAAACCGGTGGTATGGATGCACTGCGCATCGCTCGGAGAGTTTGAACAGGGACGTCCCGTGCTCGAAAAGATCAGAGCAGAATATCCCGGCGTGGCCATATTACTCACCTTTTTTTCACCATCGGGTTACGAGGTAAGAAAAGACTATAGCGGTGCAGACTGGATTTTTTATTTGCCGCTCGATAGTCGTGCAAATGCTGAAAAATTACTGGCGATTGCAAAACCGCAGCTTGTTTTGTGGGTGAAATACGAATACTGGTACTATTATCTTACTGCAATAAAAAAACGAAACACCCCTCTCCTGCTGATCTCCGGCATATACCGTAAGGGGCAGCCTTTTTTTAAATGGTATGGCGGTATGCATAGAGAAATGCTGGCTTGCTTTGCACATTTGTTTGTTCAAAATAAGGCATCAAAAGATCTGCTCGAAAAAATAAATATTACCGACAATGTTACGGTTGGCGGAGATACACGCTTCGACAGGGTAATAGAGATTGCTGAAGGATTTAAGCCGATTGACGTGGTGGCGCATTTTTGTTACAATCATAAAGTGATTGTTGCAGGAAGTACCTGGGATGAAGATGAAAAAGAAATGGATCATTACGCCAATACACATCCGGAAATTCGTTTTGTAATTGCTCCGCATGAAATTGACGAGGACCATTTACAAAGCATTGAAAAACTTTTTAAGAACACGATCCGTTTTTCTGAACTCAGGAAAAGTATTGAGGCGGGAATCATTGCAGATTCGCAGATAGCAAACAATGTTTTAATTATTGATAACATTGGGATGCTGTCGAAACTATATCATTATGCAACTGTAACCTTTATTGGTGGCGGTTTTGGAGAAGATGGCGTACACAATGTGCTGGAAGCTGCGGTGTATGGCAAACCTGTTGTTTACGGACCGGTGTATGATAAATACATTGAGGCGGTGGAACTGGAAGATTGCGGCGGAGGCCTTAGTGTTGGCAGCGCATTGGAGTTGGAGGCTACCTTTAACGAGTTACTAAACGATGCCGAAGTACTTGAAAAGTCGGCCTTTGCGGCTAAAAACTATGTTTATACCCACAAAGGCGCCACTAACAAAGTGATGGATCATATTCAGGAAAAACGTCTTTTAACTAACTGATCAAACAGTTTTACGATTTCCTTATTTTCATCCCATCCCAGTTTTAATTTCAATTCTCTTTCGATCCAGTATTGAGCTTCTGCCAGTATGCGGAAGTTATTGATGGTTTTAATGCTTCGTTCATATCCAACTTCATCGCCTCTGAAAAGTTCGCTTACAAATACGTAGCGGTCATTGACGCCAATGGCTTTTCTAAGGTCACGAACCGGAGCATCTACGATCGTATCGCTGAGCTCTGTGCCGTTTGACCTGAGACGATCATTCAGCGAAGTAGCACCATTGCCATTTTTGGCGATCACATCGTTGATTTCTTTAAAATCTGCCTGGTGTGCAAGGGTTGGAATTTCCCTTACCGCATCAAATACCCATTCAATTGGGGGATCTTTCTTTTTTGTAACAGGTTGAGGCGGAGCCGACTGTGGTTTTGGAACAACTACCGGCTTTTCCTGTATAAATTGTTCCTTTTCTACTTCTACTTTTATTTCTTCAGATTTTGGCGCAACTTCTGTGGATAGTTTTGCGTGCGAAGAGTTGAAAGAAGGCAGTACAACTGCTACCTTTGCCGACCCCAATTGCGGCCGTTCGCCTTGTGCAGCGTGCTGTAGTTCAGCCTGAAGGAGCTGAACAGTTAACATCATGGCTGAAACATCGTTGTTTTGATCCAGCTGTTCTTGCAGCTTTGCGATCAACGCTTTGACTCTTTCCATGTTTACAATTACTTTTGGGTTAGTGTTCAATCAATTATAAAGTTAGATACAATTTTCCAACAAATCACTAATTACTGATTATGTTCATCGAACCGAATTTATCGGGAGAGCGCCGTGGCTGGATTGAAGTTATTTGCGGAAGTATGTTTTCCGGAAAAACCGAAGAGCTGATCCGTCGCCTCAAAAGAGCCAAAATAGCCAACCTGAAGGTTGAAATATTTAAACCTGCTATTGATATACGCTATCACGAGCAGAATATTGTGTCTCACGATGAAAACTCAATAATCTCTTCTCCTATCGATAATTCGCAAACTATATTACTGCTTGCAAATGATGTAGATGTGATTGGTATTGACGAGGCTCAGTTCTTTGACGACATGCTACCCGAAGTGTGCGACCAGCTAGCCCTTCGTGGTATCCGCGTAATTGTTGCAGGATTGGATATGGACTACCTGGCTAAACCTTTCGGGCAAATGCCCAATCTACTAGCCAAAGCAGATTATATTACCAAGTTGCATGCCATTTGTGTAAAATGTGGAAACATTGCTAATTATTCTTACAGGAAGTCAGCCACAGGACCGCAGGTCCTACTCGGCGAAAAAGATGTTTATGAGCCGAGATGCAGGCATTGCTATTATGAGGAATCAGGAATCAGGAGTTAGGAGTTAGGAATTAGGAGTTGGGAACTGCTTTCTCCTATGCGAAATCTAAAAGTTAGATTATCAAGCCGAATCACTTCGCGGGCTTTCTCTGTTATTCAATTATTCAATTATTAAGTCATTCAAAATACAAAGGGCCGTGTCTTTCGACACAGCCCTTTGGGGTTTACATATTAAGAATTAACAACTACTATTCTTTAACAACTCTCAATATTTCTCTTTTGGTTCCTTGCATAACTTGTATGAAGTAAACACCTCTGCTGAAGCCATCGCCGACTGTTACGGTACTGTTTGGTACCACATTGTTTTTCGCTTCAAGTACTCTGCCGGAAATGTCGACAACTTGTACACTTACGCGTTCAACCAAATTATCTGAATTTACTTTCACCTTAAAGTTGGTCACGCTTGGATTAGGCACAGCGGATGCTTTGAATAGTTTAGGCTGTTCGCTGTTAACGCGTCCATTATTAAGTACAGTACTGCTTAATGGAACCTGGTCACATGTTACAGTGATCTTGAAACAACATTCGAATGTAACATTCAATGAACTATCTGTGACTTCATAACAGATTTCGTAAACGCCAGGTCCAACTTCTGTTCCTTCTATTGGTCCTGATTTTTGTTTGAAGCCCAGCATAGGACGTTCAAATTCTGTAACAAAACCAGCAAGAGAGAATCTACCCATGTCGTTCCACCTGTTCAAATAATCGTATCCATTCAGGAGAACATATGGTTCTGCAATCACATTTGCATTACCGCCCTTGTTGTTAGGTTCTGTTGGGAACCAGTTTGTGTAAGTAAGTGGTTCGCCGGTAACCCATGCAAAACTTCCTACAGTTCCAGTATTGTACAATCCTATCCAAGGAGCATATGCATTGATCTTCCTGAACTTGTCGTTAATGAAACTATTTTCGCCAGAGCTTCCAATAGTTACAAGGTGTCCTTTAAGATCTTTGGATATCTGATCTGCTTCAGGCCATCTGTATCCACCATCTGTTGAATAGTAACCATGACCGTTAAGTACACCGCCAAATTTCAACGTGTTGTTCTTCGTGAACATTCCATCCGGAATAGGTATTGTAGCCGGCCAGTTTATGGTTGGTATCGGCAATTTCAACTTAACCTTACATGTTCCCGGATCGGCTTTAATGGTTGTGTCGCTAGGACATGTTGTAAGCAATCCTCTGCATTTCACTTCCACAGTAAAGCAGCAGGTATCTTTCTTATTTGTTATTCTGTTTGTCGCTTCATAACAAACGGTGTAAACACCCGGAGTTTGCTGGCTGAAATTAGGAGGTCCTGATATTTGTTTATAAATTATTATTGGCTCATCAAACTCGGCAATAAACGGCAGATAGTAAAGCCTTGTAAGATCGTTCCATCCGTTCTTAGGATCAGGTCCCCAAATGTGAACAAATTCTTCAGCTATTGAATCAAGACGTCCGCCTTTATTGTTAGGTTCTGTTGGAGCCCAATGAGTAAATACTAATGGTTCGCCTGTAACCCATGCAAATTTGCCCAATTCACCGGTATTGTACAATCCTATCCACGGACCATACACGATACCTTGTTTGAAATTGGTAAAGATGAAATCGCTTTCACCTTGCGAAGTGATGGTAACCAGGTGACCGCCTCTTGCAGTTGCGAGATCTTTTGCAACAGGCCATTGGTAGAAGCCATCTGAAACGTAATAAGCATGGTTATTATAAGTTCCCTTAAACCAGAGATTACTGTTAGGCTCATTATAAGCCGGAGGCAATGCTATTGAATCAGGGAATATAAAATTAGGTTCAGGCCATGCCACTGTTGCCTTACATGTTATTGGATCAGCCTCAATAACTGTATCCTTAGGACATTTGACTGTAGTAACCGGAGGAGTTACAATTGTCTTCGAAATAATAA
Organism: Pinibacter aurantiacus; assembly: GCF_019130065.1. Taxonomy (GTDB): domain Bacteria; phylum Bacteroidota; class Bacteroidia; order Chitinophagales; family Chitinophagaceae; genus Pinibacter; species Pinibacter aurantiacus. Next base: position 236,078 of record NZ_JAHSPG010000011.1, read on the forward strand.
CAGTACCTGTTGCTGTACAGTTTTTAGAATCTTTGATTGTAAAGCTGTAAGTACCGGCCAACAAGCCAGCAAACTCACCTATGTTATTGCTGATGTTATTCAATGTAAATGTATACGGGCCGGTTCCACCACTGGCTACAATTTTAGCGCCTCCATCTGCTGCATCACCTGTGGCGTTTGTAGTAGTAGCAGTAGCTGTTATATTACATACATTGTCTTCTGTCCATGTAAATATTGCATCATCAGTAAGCGAACCTACAGTTGCAACAACTGTGTCCTTACCTGCCAAAGGTCCTTTATAGCAGAAGGTTGCAATACCATTAGGACCGGTAACAGCAAAACCGCTGCTGCCTGGGTTTTTGCCCTTTATGTTAAAGTCTACACGAATATCTGCAACAGGATTTCCAAACTGATCTTTCACTGTTCCGGTGAAGCATTGCTGGTTAGCAATATTTCCCGTTCCCGTTTTTGGAGAAATGGCAACACTGGTCACCGTAGCCACTTCTGAGAAGGACTGGCCACCCGGATAACCATACGAGTCATCATTGTTGAATCCATACATAAACACTCCAAACGGCAATGTGCCATTCAGTGTGTGAGAACCGGGCTGCACCGTCAATTGTGCGCCATAGAAGCCCGTTGTTCCAATTGCGGTGAATGAGCCTGCCGGTATGGCAACGCCGTCCATGGTAACAGTTCCTACAATTGCTTTAGGAGCCACCACATTGATGTAGTGCGCAACATACCCTGTAACAGTTGTTACCGTATAGTTGGCAAGGAATTGTTCCAATGGAGGAATCAACATCATAAACGGATCACCGGGGTTGCCAGAGAATGTAGATCCGTTTGCATATTGACAAACCAATATTGGCTTGTTTGATTCAACTACGTTTTGTCCTGTTAAAACTTTTTCTACAAATTGTCCTTTGTTAACAGACGGTTGAGCAACGCCGTTGATAGAAACAACAGTTCCGTTTTCGGAAGCGAGGAAGCGCCATGTATCACCATTTGTACGCGCCTTCAAAGGCACCAATCCAAATTTTTTACCCCAGGTAGATGTTGGAGGCAGCATCTCTACAAGGTGGTCGCAATAAGCAGCACCGCCCGGCACGTTACCGCACTGGTGGCCACCAAACACGCCTATTGGTTGTGTTGATGTAATAGTTGTACCGGAAAAATCTCCGGCAGATGAACTGTTCATCAACTCGTAAGTCTGTCCTTTGTTAAGCGTGATCGTGTAAGGTACTCCGGCTGTGCGGGTCAATGTTGTTACGGTAGGTGTAATGGTTACCTGGTTGTTGTCTGCTGTTGAAACAACACCAAATTCAACACCATTTACGAGTGAGTTTTTGTAAGTAAGTATGATGTAGTCTGTACCTAACGCATCTGTTGGCAATCCTAAATAAGCGTCAGTTGTAAATGGAATGTAGTTCAATCCATACACTGTTACTTCATCCACGGAAGTTACGTGAATACCTTTATTGTCGGCAACGTTATTGGTATGAGAAGCAACAGTAGCGGGCAATGTAACGTTGGTTACTTTGTTTGCCAATACAGTAAAAGTTTGAGAAAAGCTAAGTCCGGGGATTTCAACTTTACCAGACGTGTTTACGTTAGAGGTTATAAAGAGGGTAATGGTTGGGGTTCCCAGGTTGGTGTTGAACATCAGCCAGAAATCCTTTCCCTTGCTGTCTTTATTTTGTGCTTGTGCAAACTGCATCAAACAGCATATACAAAGCGTAATGCATAGCATGACTTTGTATAAGGAAGGCTTTAGTAATTTTGGTATCATAATGGGCTTTTTTGTTGATTAAAAATGTTTCTTAGTTTTTTGATACTGATAGGTTTGCTACATCGTATTTAGATACATCTGCTTTAAATGCAGGTGTTACCTGTGATGCGGCGATTACACATTCTTTGGCAGTGTCATTGTCGCAATTTGCCTGGATGGTTTCACCGGCAGCCAACACGAGCTGTTTGCCTGTGGCGCCTTCTACTGTTACCTTCTGTTGGGTTTCAAATTTTTCTTTCCAGCTTATCTTCACTGCATAATTATTTTTATTGTCCACTTTCAGGAAAACGGTCTTCTGACCTTTGCAGTCCTTTATCACATAGTAGATGTCTACTTTGTCAGTGGACTTTGCGAGCGTCCATTGCTCATCGGAGTTAGACTGTGAAATGATTTTGTTTGTGGAAGAAGAAGCATGTTTACCATTGCCTGATTGAAGCGGAGCAGCGAAGCAAAATGAAACGGCAAGCAATAAAACAGCTTTTTGTAAATGTGGGCTTTGACTGGCAAGCCATTTGGCGACGGATGATTTTCTGGCATCGCAAATTTTCTTAACCATACTTTTTCGTTTTTAAGGTTATTGCAATAATGAAACGGAACGAGTGGTATAAACATAGAATTGCCACGGCGTATGATTACCCTAGTTTCTACATGCATTTGTTGTCATTGTTGTTGTAATCAAAAACCTGGCTTCAGTGTACGGCAGTATCATCAGATATGCTTGATAAAGAATATCGTGAAAGGATATTATAACTTTTATGCGGGCAAGGAATTTGCTCTTGTGGTAAGGATCGAATTAGCAAAGATTTAATTGAGACTCAGCAGGAGATTTTTTATAGGACACTAGTAGAAGTAAACAAATGTATTAAGATAAACACGCTCATCATATAGCCATAAATAGCTATATTTACTGACGCTAACGAACCTCCTATGCAAAGTTTTCGATCTACCTTTTATCAACTAAATGAAGAGAAAGTGCATGTTGATCTTCATACAAACACTCAGCAATTGTTGCAGGAGATAAGTGGTGCAAACAACTCTCTTGCAAAGGCACCATCGTCATTTTTATTCATACTCGACAAAAATCAATACGAATATTTTTATCTGGATGGCAATGCAAAAAACGTTTTAGCAGGCAATCATTTTCCGGAAAACAATCCGATGATCGAATTGCATTGGAACACTGATGATGAAAAAGTTTTGTTGGAAAAAATATTTCCCACCATCGATTATCTGTGCAGAAAAAATCATTGCGAAAAAGATAAACTCACTTTCTCATTTAATTTTCGCGTTTTCTCAAAATCAGGCACAGAGCGCATTTTCATACAAAACATTTCTTTCCTCAACAACTTTAGCAAAGAGTCTCCGTTACATTTTGTTGGAACATTTACAGACATCACACACTTCAAATACGACAACAAGATAATTTTCGTTGCTGAAATAAATAGCGCAGATAACCATAGCTGCGAGCTGATCACACGCGATGTTTTTTCTCCCGACCAAAACACAGTGCACCTCACAAAACGTGAGATCGAAGTATTAAAATGCATCAACGATGGACTCAGCAGTAAACAAATTGCAGACAAACTTTTTGCAAGCCTCAACACGATCAACAATCACCGCAAAAACATTTTAAAGAAGACCCACACGAAGAATACTTCGGAGCTTATCAGCTTTGCACTGAAGCAGGGCCTGCTGCAGGTATGGTTGTTAGTTGATAGTTGTTGGTTGTTAGCAGGAGCCTGAGGAGAACCCACTTCCTGCAACCCTCAACTCTCAATTCTCAATTCTCAACTTCTTCCTACCTTCGCCCGCAATGAGTCACATCCTAACACTTTTCAAGAAAGATTTTTTGCTGGAAATCCGTCAGCAGCATACTTTTTATGGCATTTTGCTGTATGTGGCAGCTACTATTTTCGTACTGTACCTTGCGATGGGTCAGCCGGAAAGCGCAGTATGGAACGGCCTTTTCTGGATGATTCAATTGTTTGTCTGCGTAAATGCGGTAGCTAAAAGTTTCCTGCAGGAAAGCCGCGGAAGAATGTTGTACTTCTACTCCATTACCGGCGCAAGAAACTTCATCATTGCCAAACTGGTATTCAACGCCCTTTTGATGATGGCCATGAGCCTTGTGAGCTGGGCACTGTTCACTATATTGCTCGGCAATGAGGTAAGATATGGCATCATGTTTTTCGGCCTTACGGTACTGGGTGGTATGAGCCTAAGCTTGGTTTTCACTTTTTTATCTGCCATCGCTGCACGTGCTCAGCAAAACGCTTCTTTGATGGCAATTCTGGGCTTCCCCATTATCATTCCTCAATTGATGCTGTTGATGAAAGTGGCCAATGCAGCTTTCTCTGATGTTATCCAGGCCGGGATGTTCCAAATGGTGTCGCTGCTAGTGGCCATGGATATCCTGGTGATTACGCTTGCAATTATCCTGTTTCCATTTTTGTGGAAGGACTAATCGACGTGAATGGTGAATAGTCAATCAGGAATGGGTTGTTTATAGTTCGGTATTCCCATTCGACACAACTACTATTTTTCAGAGAGTTACGATTCACGATTGACGATTGACCACTCACGAACGCCCACCTGACCAAACTCTCTTTTTTCTTATCCCTGTTTACATTAAATTTGCCCACACTTTCAACTTGTGAAAGCTAATGCTACTCATAAGTTATTACCAATCTGATATTTATGCACAAGAAATGGTGGAAAATACTCTGCGTCATTCTGCTTACCTACACAGTTATCGGCGGTTTCCTGTTTAGCGTTCCGGCAAGGGAAATTTTACACGAAACAATTCGCAACCTGTACTTCCACGTGTGCATGTGGTTCGGCATGATGATCCTTTTTACTACTTCAGTTGTTTATTCTATAAAGTATTTGCGTTCGCAAAATTTACGTGATGATCTGTACGCAGTGAATTTTACCAAAGTGGGTATTTTATTCGGTATACTGGGCTATATAACTGGTGCCTTGTGGGCAAAATACACATGGACAGAGTTTGCGTCTGATACAGAAATTTTTCGCGAACCTAAACTATTAGGTGCCGCAATAGCGTTACTAATTTATTTTGCGTACCTGGTGCTGAGAGGTTCTTTGACAGATATTGACAAGAGAGCAAGAATAAGCGCTGTGTATGCCATTTTCGCGTATGCTATGCTATTCCCGTCCATTTGGATTTTGCCGAGATTACTGGATAGTTTGCACCCGGGAAAAGAAGGCAACCCAGCTCTGAATTTTAAAGACAGCGATGCCCGTTTAAGAATGGTTTTTTATCCTGCCATCATCGGATGGACGTTATTAGGCGTTTGGATAACATCATTAAAGATCAGGCTAGATTTAATAAAAGAAAGAAGCATTTTAAATGACTAAAATTCAATTATTGCTGGCAATTGTATTGCTTCAGCTAATCCCCGTTTCCCTTTGGGCACAAGTAACAGAGGCCCAACAAAAATATACAGCTTTTGAAATGCGCAGCAATGGAAAAATTTACGTGGTTGTCGCTGTAGTATTGATCATTCTATTTGGCTTATTAACCTATTTGGTTAGACTTGACAGAAAGATTGGTAAGCTGGAAAAAGAAAAGTAAAAAGTAAAAATTCAAAAGTAAAAACGCATCCTGCGCAGCCTTTTGAATTTTGATTTTTGACTTTTGAATTTCCCAACATTTAACTTCTAATTCTTCAAAATACCCTTAGCTTGCACGCCAAAATGAAAGACAAAGAATACCTGTAATTCATTTTTTCTTATTTAGCCCGGTAGCAACCAACGATTGTAATACCATAAATTTCAAACTATGTCTACTAAACATGAGTACAGCTTTTTTGGAGCTGTAGAGAAAAGCTTTGACAAAGCCGCCAAATTCACTACCGTTGATGAAGGTGTGCTTGAACAAATTAAACAATGTAATGCCGTTTACCGTATGCACTTCCCGGTTAAGATCGGAGATAAAGTGGAAGTTATAAAAGCATATCGCGTACAGCACTCTCACCACAAAACACCTTGTAAAGGAGGTATCCGCTTCGCAACTTCTGTAAATCTTGATGAAGTAATGGCCCTTGCCGCGCTGATGACATTTAAATGTGCCATCGTGAACGTACCATTTGGCGGAGCTAAAGGCGGTATCAACATCGACCCTAAAAAATATACCCCTTACGAACTGGAAAAAATTACGCGCCGCTACACTGCGGAACTGATCAAGAAAAATTTTATTGGACCGGGTACAGACGTTCCCGCCCCTGATTATGGTACAGGTGAGCGCGAAATGTCATGGATCCTCGATACATATACAAGCATGCGCCCCGGCGAGATTGATGCATTGGGTTGCGTTACCGGCAAACCGGTTTCCCAGGGTGGTGTCCGCGGTCGCCGCGAGGCAACAGGCCTTGGCGTATTTTACGGCTTGCGTGAAGTATGTAACATGCCTGAAATGATGCAGCGTGTTGGCATGGAAGTAGGCATCAAAAACAAGCGCGTTATCGTACAAGGTTTAGGAAACGTGGGTTACCACGCCGCTAAATTCTTCCGTGAAGGCGGTGCTAAAGTAATTGCATTGGCAGAGTACGAAGGCGCTATCACTAACCCCGATGGCTTGAACGAAGAAGAAGTTTTTCAACACAGAAAGAAAACAGGATCTATCTTAAATTTTCCTGGCGCAACAAACGTTGAAAATTCAAATCTTGCATTGGAACTGGATTGCGATATCCTTATTCCTGCGGCTTTGGAAAATGTTATCAACGGCGAAAACGCACCGAGAGTGAAAGCGAGAATCATTGGTGAAGCAGCGAACGGACCTCTTACTCCTGAAGCAGATGAAGTATTTGCAAAAAGAGGAGTACTGGTTGTTCCTGATATGTACCTGAACGCCGGTGGTGTAACTGTTTCATACTTCGAATGGTTGAAAAACCTTAGCCACGTTCGTTACGGTCGTCTTGAAAAAAGATTCACAGAAAACATGAATGCCCGCATTATCGAGCAGATGGAAGACCTTACCGGCAAAAAAGTGGTTGATCAGGAAAGACAATTGATCATGCACGGTGCTGATGAGGTTGACCTGGTTTACAGCGGTCTTGAAGAAACGATGATCACTGCAACACGTGAAATTGTTGACTGTTGGCACGCCAATCCATCCATTCCTGACATGCGTACAGCAGCATACGTAGTAGCCATTAATAAAGTTGCTACGAGCTATGCCGAGCTGGGCATTTTCCCATAGGCAATTGGCACACAGATGACACTGATTAGACTGATTTACACTGATCAGATTTATAAAAAACAAACAGCAAGACTACTACTGTCTTGCTGTTTGTTTTTGAGAAAGAACCAACACGAAAATCCGCGTTAATCAGTCCAATCAGTGTCATCTGCGTGCTCACTAAAATTCCGGAAGCTCTTCCAACCACGCCACTTTTCCTTTTTCGTTTTTGCAGCAGAACGTATTGTTCCCATTTGTTACCATCATATAAGTTACAGGCAGCGCCATATTGTATTGAATGATTTGTTGCAACACTCTTTCATTCACAGCCACATGCATCGCCTTGCATTCCACCATTAACCACGGCTGATGTTGATTATTATACACCACGATATCGAATCTTTTCTTTACCTCTCCAATCAGCAGTTCACGTTCAAGGGCAATCAATGCAGACGGATATTTTTTCACCTGCACCATGTATTGCAAAATATTTTGACGCACCCACTCCTCCGGCGTTATCACCAGCCATTTCTTTCTAAACTCATCCCATATTAATTCTTTCCCGCCTTCTTCCTTTATTTTGAACTTATGATCGGGAAAAACAATTTTTATCATGCGCCAAACCTAGGAAAAGGAACGCAGATTTTCATGATTGTGATGATTTGTAATGATGTTTTCTTTAACTGACTCTTCTAATAACTTCGTTTCAGTGCGATTCCCAAATTTACCACTAAGATTCTGTGTTAACCACCAAGTCTAAGTTTGATTAAGTTTTTATAATTTT
>NZ_JAHSPG010000012.1 GCF_019130065.1 Pinibacter aurantiacus
ACTATTTCTCAAAGATCTTTTCCCGTTTTACAAACATAGGAGGCACTAAGGACACTAAGCCACACTAAGGGAAACCTGTGAATTTATACATGCCTTCTTAGTGAAACTTAGTGTCCTTAGTGCCTAAGTGGTGAAATAGAGCGTGGCACCCAAAACCGCCAACCTTTTGATACCAGCACTGCTTTGCAATCTGGGCAAAAATCAGTTTCTTCATCCGTGGTGTTGCGGCCCTCGGCGTCGTGCATAAAGCAGTACACAACGGGACAATGTTTCAGCCCTTGCGTGTGGCCGAGTTCATGAATGCATACCTTAAATAATTGCTCCTGCCTTTTTGTTTTGGAAAGCCTGTAAGTGGAGGCAACACAGGCCTTTCCGGGACACAGGCCCAAGCCCAGGATGCCCCAGTCTTTCACTTTGTCTTTGGTAGTGCTGATATCTTTTTCAGTGAGGCCAATGATCACTTCACCTTCGCCGGTGCGGGAAGAAAGAAATGTTAACAGAGAATCTGCCTTGTAGCGGTTGCGTTTAGCGTAGTAAGCCTTCTTTGGCAAAGGCAATGCTTTGGTTAGCGTAACGTATGGGTAATGTTTTTTGATGCCATTGTAAACATATTGCAGGTCCTCTTCCGGAAAATTTCCGAAAGGCTGAATTTGCACAACCAAATTCTCTCCCTTGTCGTTCTGCGTTCTCGCATGACAACAGCTAAATATAACTGCAACAATGATGAGCGTTGTAAATAATCGCATAGGGACACATTTAAAAGTTATTGCTACGGATCAGATTTACTTAATCATGTGTTGGCTCGCGAAAGGGAGGTTTTTCCAGAAAGATATACGTAAGGGAAAAATGAAAATCAGGATTGCTTTCTCTAACAAAAATAATTTAAAAATTGTTCAATTTTATGAGTCGTTTTTGTTGGAGGAAATCATAACAAACAAAGCCGCTTTTCTTTCGCCTGTCTATGACTGAATTTAGATAAAAGAGTTTAAAAGAATTGGTAAAAAAGGGAGCACACAGATGACGCTGATTGGGCTGATTTGCACTGATTTTTTTTCCTGCATTTCGAGTAGCAAAATTGGTTTCAGTTACTCAGTTATTCAGTTACTCAATCATTCAGTCATTAGTTTCTTTATAGCTGAACTTTCTTTCTATCGGTTCTACCAAATCCTTGATCATGAGAAAAATTTTGTAAGTGGCTGTATTTGAATTGTGAGCATAGTTCAGATTTTCGACTTCTTTTTTAGGACCAAATTGATCAACATCATCCAGCCGCAGATTATTTCTGAAATAGTCTGCTTCAAGATATATTTCTATAACCAGGTCGGTTGGATGTGATCCCCATAACCAACTATAAGAAGAATCTCCGTCATGCTTCCATTTATAAATAAAGGGATATATTTTTTCACCTTTGAATTTACCAAGATTGCGGGACGCATAACCAAGCAAAGAATCACAACTTATTGTAAGCGGCGGCAATGTTGCAACATAACTATTTGAACCAGTTGAATCGTAGTAGTTAATGCATTTCATCACCATGTCCTGCTGGTTGAACTTATAAAAAAGATAGATTTCCTGGTCAACCATCACTTCGCCTAAACCTTGAATTTTGTACACTGCTGGAACGCCGTGACGATCATTATCAAACCGAACAACCATGCTTACACCTTTCCTGCGAAGCGCGGTTACTTCACTTGCTACTTTGTCGTCTATCGATTGACTATGGGCAGAAAATGAAAAAAAGGAAAATAATAGAATGATTATTTTTTTCATGGGGCTAATATATAAGATCGTTTTCAACTGATTTGGTAATTGCCTGGAGTATTTGTAACAGCTTGTAAGAAGGCGTTTTCAGGTTGTATGAATAATTCAAATTTGCAAGAGAATATTCATTGTATTTATATTCAAAATCTTCTAAAGAAAAGGCCTGCCCTATCTGTCTTTCTCCAAGGTAAATATGAAAGTTTACACCGGTACAATGCGAAGGATATTCGTAATCATATACAGTATTGGCACTATCAATTTCCTGCAGGACAATGTGATTGCAAACGGGATGAATATTTATGTCTTCAGCATTTCCAGCCGCCCATTGTAAAAGCAGGTTCGCTTCAATCAACTTTGGTTTGGAGGTGGCTGTGCGTCCCATCAGTCCAGAAGAATCAGTGTAAGTCATACTTCTCAATACGTATGATTTTCCCTTTGTCTTGTCGAAAATAAAAGTATATTCTTCCACGACTATTTCCCCTAGCTGTTTTGATCGTTCCGTCCAGCCGTATCTTGGCACACCTTGCCAATAACTAAGAATGGTATCAACTCCTTCACTTTGAAGTTTCTTTATCTGGCGATATGCAGTGTCCTGGCTAAACTGGGAATAGCCAAACTTGAATGAAAAACAAAAAACAAGGACAAAAACTATCCGGGTCATCGGGTTAAGATTTGATGCACTATAATAGGCAATTTCGCTCAGCGGAGCAAGAGAGCACACAGATGACACGGATTGAGCTGATTTACACGGATTTTTTTCCTGAATTTCGAGTAGCAAAATTGGTTTCAGTTACTCAGTCATTCAGTCACTCAACCTGTTTTCAATATCCATGTTTTCGTGCAGTATTCTAATTACTTCGATTACCTCATTCACCACTCTGTAAAATATAAGATGGGATTTAACTTTAGATGCACGGTATCCTTTTCGAATGTGTTCTTTTGATTTGCCGGCATTGGGATTTTTACAAATGAAATTAATTTCATCAAATATGAGATTGTAGTAACGGTCCGCTTGTTCAGCCGACCATCTTTCCGTGGTATAGAGCCAGATTTCATTGAGATCGGATAAGGCGTCCTTGCTTATTACGTAAGGAAAGGGCTTCATAGAAATTTATTATGCAACTTTTTTAAGTGAGCTTTCGGATCAAAATCTTTCTCAAACCCACTTTTCTCACCTTCCGCCAAAGCTTTATTGATATTCTTCTTTTTTGTTTCTTCTGCTTCCAACAGTCTCAACGCAGATCTGATGACTTCACTGGCGGAATTATATCGTCCTGATGAAACTTCCTTAGAAATAAATTTTTCAAAATGCTCCCCCAATAAAATGGATGTATTACGAGGCATAACTTTCTTTTCAATAAAAGTACCAAGAATTGGTATAGTGTCCAAAAGATAGTACTATGGTACACAGATGACACTGATTTGGCGGATTTGCGCTGATTAGTTGGCTGATAAGAATTCCTGCCGCTCAAGTGTGCGACGCAACGAAAGCCCCATCAAAGAACAAATGCTGGCAACCAAAAAATCAGTGTAAATCCGCCAAATCAGTGTCATCTGCGTGCAATAAACGTGTCACCTGTGTGCCATAAAAAACTTATGCACTCTATGTTCTCAACTTTCAACTTTCAACTCTCCACTAATTTGTATTTTTGCCTCTACCATGAAATTTTCTCACTTACATACACATACACAGTTTTCCTTATTGGATGGGGCTTCGCCGATTTCTTCTTTGTTCAAAAAAGCGGCTGACGACGGCATGCCCGCTATTGCTATTACGGACCATGGTAATATGTTTGGCGCATTCGATTTTGTAAACGAAGCGGGCAAACATAAAAATCCAGATGGCTCACTCAAAGTAAAACCAATTGTAGGTTGCGAATTTTATGTGGTAAAGGATCGTCACCAGAAACAATTTTCCAAGGAGCAGCGTGATGACCGCTACCATCAGGTATTGCTGGCAAAAAATACGGTGGGTTACCAAAACCTCGTTAAGCTAACTTCCAAAGGCTATATCGAAGGGATGTACTCCAAATATCCGCGTATCGATAAGGAGCTGATCATGCAGCACCATGAAGGATTGATCGCCACTACTTGTTGCATCGGTGCCTATGTGCCGCAAATGATCCTGAACAAAAGTGAGGAGGAAGCGGAAAAAGAATTCAAATGGTGGCTGGATATTTTTGGTGAAGATTATTTCATCGAGCTGCAGCGCCACGATATGAAAGAACAGGAACTGATCAACCAAACGCTGATCAAGTTTTCTAAAAAATACAATGTTCCCGTAATTGCGACCAACGATAGCCATTACGTGGACCGCGAAGATTACAACGCCCACGACATTCTGCTTTGTATCAACACCGGCGAAAAGCAAAGCACTCCAGGTTTTGATGACTTTGTAAACGATGATGCGCAGGTAAAGAACCGCCGATTCAAATTTCCCAATGACAAGTTTTATTTTAAAACGCAAAAGGAAATGATCGAGCTGTTCCAGGACATCCCGGAAGCGATCGACAATACCAACATGATCGTGGATCGTGTGGACGTATTGAAGCTGAAGAAGGACATCCTGCTTCCCGCCTTCCCTATTCCAAAAGAGTTCCAGGTGCACAACGATTCTAACCTGAACCAGTGGGAGTTTTTAAAACACATTACTTATGAGGGCGCAAAAATGCGCTACAACGATATTACACCGGACATACAGGAACGTATAGACTTCGAATTGTTTACCATTAAAACAATGGGATTTGCGGGTTACTTCCTTATCGTGAGTGACTTTATCAAGGCCGGTCGCGATATGGGCGTATTCATCGGCCCGGGTCGTGGTTCTGCGGCGGGAAGCGCCGTGGCCTATTGTATCGGCATCACGAACATTGACCCGATCAAGTACAACCTGCTGTTTGAGCGTTTCCTTAACCCGGATCGTAAGTCGATGCCCGATATCGATACTGACTTTGATGATGATGGCCGCCAGAGGGTTATCGATTATGTAGTAAAAAAATACGGCCAGAACCAGGTGGCGCAGATCGTTACTTATGGTACGATGGCCGCGAAAATGAGTATCAAGGACGTTGCCCGTGCGCTTGACCTTCCGTTGCCGGAATCGAATGCATTGGCGAAACTCGTTCCGGATAAGCCCGGCACCGATCTTGGCCGCGTACTCACCGCGCCTATTACGACCAAAGAAGGCCCGAAATCGCTCGAAGAAAAAGAAGGCCTGAGCCCCGAGGATATTGAAAACGTAAAGCAATTACGTGCCATCTACAACGGAACCGATTTACGTGCACAGGTATTGAAGGAAGCAGAAAGGCTCGAGGGTTCTGTGCGCAACACGGGTATACACGCCGCGGGCATCATCATTGCGCCGGAGGATCTGACAAACATCCTTCCCGTTTGCGCAGCGAAAGATTCTGATTTGTGGGTAACGCAATTTGAAGGAAAGATCATTGAGGATGCCGGCGTAATCAAGATGGACTTTTTGGGTTTGAAAACCCTTAGTATTATAAAAACAGCGCTGGATTTGATCAAGCAAAACCACGGTGTAGACATTGTGATAGATGATGTGCCGCTGGATGATATGCCAACGTATGAGCTTTACCAGCGTGGCGATACCATTGGTACGTTCCAGTTTGAAAGTCCCGGGATGCAGAAATACCTCCGCGACCTGAAACCGGATCAGTTCGGTGATTTGATCGCCATGAACGCCTTGTACCGCCCAGGTCCTATTGCTTACATCCCGAACTTTATCGACCGTAAGCACGGACGTGAAGCCATTACTTATGACTTGCCCGACATGGAAGAATACCTGCAGGAAACCTACGGTATCACTGTGTATCAGGAGCAGGTGATGTTGCTGAGTCAGAAACTGGCGGGCTTTACAAAAGGTGACGCTGATGTGCTTCGCAAGGCGATGGGTAAAAAGGACCGTAAAACGCTGGACAAACTGAAACCCCAGTTCGTTGAAAAAGCGAAAGAGAAAGGTCACGACGCCCAAAAGCTCGAAAAGATCTGGACCGACTGGGAGGCGTTTGCGCAATACGCGTTCAACAAATCGCACTCCACCTGTTATGCGTTCGTAGCCTACCAAACGGCTTACCTGAAGGCGCACTACCCAAGCGAATACATGGCCGCGGTACTCAACCACGCGGGCGCCATTGAGAAGATCACCTTCTTCATGGAGGAGTGTAAACGCATGGGCCTAAAAGTATTGGGACCAGATGTAAACGAATCGAAAAAAGGTTTTGCCGTAAACGCCAAAGGCGAGGTCCGCTTTGGTCTCGGTGGTTTGAAAGGTGTGGGTGAAGCGGCGATAGAAAGCCTTCTCGAAGAACGTAAAAAGAACGGCCCTTTTTCCTCCATATTTGATTTGATCAAACGTGTGAATCAGAGAACGGTAAACAAAAAATCGCTGGAGAGCCTTGCCTACTCGGGTACTTTTGATTGCTTTACCGATCTGCACCGTGCACAATATTTTCATGTGGGCGACGACAATATGAGCGGCCTTGAACGGGTGATCAGGTTTGGCAATGCCATGCAACTGCAAACTGCCAATACCACCAATACGCTCTTTGGCGATCTGGGAACAGCGCTGGATGTGCCTACGCCTAAATTGACCGTTTGCGAGCCGTGGGGATTAACGGAAATGCTTGATTATGAAAAAGAAGTAACGGGCATCTTCCTGAGTGGCCACCCGCTGGACAACTTTAAGTTTGAAATGCGCAACTATGGCATCACCCAGCTTTCCGACTTTATAGAAGTGAAGGACATGGCGACGCCGAATACCAGCCGCGTGTTCAGACTTGCCGGATTGGTGGTGGATGCGCAGCACCGCGTTACCAAAACCGGTCGTGAGTTTGGCGTGCTGGCGATAGAGGATTACAGCGGCAAATGCGAGTTCATGTTGTGGAGCAATGATTATGTGCGATTTAAGAACTTTTTGGAGAAGGGAAAGAACCTTTTCCTCACCGGACAATTCAAACAGGGGTATAAAGGATTTGAGTTTAAGATAGACAGCATTGTGCTCTTGGAAAGCATTAAACCGAACCTGACAAAACAACTGGTTCTTGACGTAGAAGCGCGACATTTGAGCCGTGAAATGATCGATTTCCTGGAAAAGAATGTTAAAAAATATCCTGGCAGATCGAGCATCCGCTTCAACATACTGGAACCCAAAAGTCGTTTAAAAATAGGACTTTATTCAATGGATGGCGCCTTCCAGATGAATGACGAATTGGCCGGATGGCTGCAACAGCTACCTGAACTGGGTGTGCAGGTTGTGACCAATTAACAGGTGTGGATATGTCAGAATAGCTAGATTCGCCGAATGGAGTTATTTTTGCATACTAGTTTAAACATTATTTAAATCAAACTTAAAGAATACTTATGGCAGCAACATTCACAGACGCAAACTTCGAGCAAGAGGTATTGTCTTCAGATAAATTATCAGTGATAGATTTTTGGGCAGAATGGTGTGGACCTTGCCGCGCAATCGGACCAGTTATCGACGAATTGTCTAAAGAATATGATGGCAAGGTAAACATTGGTAAAGTAAACGTTGACCAAAACCCTCAGATCTCTGTAAACTATGGCATCACTTCTATCCCTGCGATCCTTTTCGTAAAAGGTGGTAAAGTGGTTGACAAATTGGTAGGTGCACAACCTAAAGCCAACTTCGTTAAAAAAATCGAAGCTCATATTTAAGAAGACCAAAAGGTTTAATATATACGAAGCCGTTAGAGTGATCTAACGGCTTTTTTGTGCGCGTAAAAAAGACGCTTTAAATAAAAGAAAAGACTCTTTCAAAAACACTTAATCGTTACTGTTATGTTGTTTTGCTGTGCTGAAAACCAGTTCACAATTCATTCTAGCATGGCTGAAAAATCTTTCTATGATTTAGATTACATCATTGAAATCAATGAAAAAAGAGTTGAACAGTACATGTCTGCCTATCAAAAAGTTTTGGAAAGGTTGACGAATATTATCCTTATATATTCAGCTTTAACTTTCTTTCTATTCACAATTATTCAAGAAGTTTTTTTAGAAGATGGTTGTCACTGGTTAATGAAAGCATGCTTTATATTGTTCGCTTTGCTTTTGGGACTGTCGCTATTTTTTACTGTGAAGCTGATTATACCTGTTGATGTTGGCTATCTGGAAAATCCAAAACCATATTATGAAGAATATCGGTTAAGATATGAAGAAGATTATCCTAAGAATCACAGCGGTTCTGAACTAATGAGGATTTCTACTATTTCCAAACTTTTGAAAGCCTCTTACATTGAAGACCTGCAGAACGTACTTGAAGCAAATATCAAGGTTTATAGAAGAAAAAGCTCATTCTATTATAAGGCGCTAATGCTTGCGTTACTTTCCACAATTCCTTATTTGATTTGTCTAGGGTTCCACATTTCTAAGAAGGACGATAAAATTCAAAAAGTGCAAATCATGAATTCCATAATTAGTCGTACATTGCCTCAAATAGATAGCATGGGTAAGCAAATTCCTCCTGGCAACAATCAAAGCACAAATACCACTAAAAGTACAGATTCGTCTTACAAAATTGGTATTACAACAAAGCTTCCAGGAATTGACCCTAGCAAAGTCATTTCGCCTCCAACTATATTGATCAGAGAAGACCGCGATCGACCAAGCAAAAAGAGATAAGTTGGTTTGGTTGACGATTTAGTAGATGCACAACCTACAGCCAACTTTGTTAAAAAAATCGAAGCTCATATTTAAGAAGACCGAAAGGTTTAATATATACGAAGCCGTTAGATGATCTAACGGCTTTTTTTGTTTTTATACTTTTTGAGAAAACAGTTGTTGTTTTTTTCGACATCAAACGTTAAACAAAATTTTATCCCCTTAGCATTTCGTGTATATATTTGAGGGGCTTCAAGTTGAAACTCTTCAAAATAAGTATCGATGGCTAGAATTCCCATATACATTCTGCTTTTCTTCGGACACATTGCATTTGGACAAAATAAATACCCAACCAAATCGCAACTGCTAAAGTCGTTAACGCAGAAAACAAAAATCAAAAACAAAATAAATGAATCAACAACTTGGTATACTATCGGAGACGACAGCACATATTGGAATGCGGACACACTTCTATTTTATAACAACGAAAACTATAGAAATGGAAAGTTAATCTGCAATTTTATTGACTGGAATTTCTATAAAAAAGGAGCCTTCTATGTGCAACGTATACAACTCTGCAAAGAACCGACAACTGCAACAGCAATAAAAGACGATGACTTTTTTACATATGAGGTGCTCGACGGAAAACCATTGATTTTACGAATTTTCTACAAAGAAAGTTTGGTGGCTAAGTTCGAAGTGTCGGCCCTCGCAAAGAAACCGCTAGATAACAGAGACAAAGAAACAACAGATGTATTGACCTTACTGAGAGTTCGATGATTGAAATGAATCACAGACCTGGACTGCGCAGCAAACTTAGCCAAACAATGACACTCGAGCTTGTCATTGTTGGTATCGAAGCTTAGCCTTGTGCGATGACGTACCAACAACTGTTGCCGCACTTCCTCCCTTGCTGTTGGTGAGCTAGTCACTTGCCTATGCTTCACACCAACAGTGGCACTCAATCAACGAATAAATTACAGCACAAAAAAATCAGCATTCTGTTTTTCTGCATTTATCCAATAGAAGATTTTCTTATTCTCAATACGATCTAAAAAAATTAAGGGAAGTATCCTACCAATAAGATTATAATTCATAGTCTGCAATTCAATTTCGCACAACCGAAATCCAGTTATACAAAACTTTCTGACAAACAAAGGAATGTATAGCTTGTCATTATCTATTAAAAAAGGGCCGCCGAAATACATATCTTTTCCGAAGCCAACATTATTAATGATAAGCTTTCCAATTAAAGGACTTCCTTGGTTTATCTCATTCAATTGCGAATAAACAACCTCATACTTTTCATTCCTGTAAATCGGCTGAAAATCCCAGGGCGTATCAAAATTGTTTACCATTTTAAACAATTTTATTTTTTCTCCAACAACCCCTTCAACATCTCCACCTTCTCCTTCTCACTTTGTATCAAAGCCTCATACAATTCAACTATCTTATCAATGGGATTAAAGGTGCAATGAAAGTTGGCATAGGATGTATCGTGAAATTGATTAGCAACGGCACTGTCATGAAATGTATTGCCAATAAGATTTACAGCAGCTTCTTCGTCAAAGTTTCTTATTGCTTCGGTCGGCACTTTCAACGCCACAGCGACTAATTCCAACAAATCATCTTCTATCACATCTTTTTGTTCAAGCAGAGATATTTTGCGCTGGTTCCAATCATCACCAAGAGCCATTGCTAAGCCTTCTTGTTTGAGGCCCATCATTTCTCTAAAGCGCTTAACGTTTCTTCCATGGTGTATGATCTTTTCCATATTACAATTATTTGAGGTTCAATTACAAATATAATAAATCAGGTAGGTATTATAGTTGGTATTTTACCTGCTTTGGTTGCATAAAAAACGGGCGAAGAAAAATAAATAGTAAAAGCTCTTGCGGCAGTTTTGCTCTTTCTTAATTCACCTCTAAACCTTACTCATGAAAAAGAAAGTCTTCCAGGAAGCAAAGCCTTCCCTACGTGTGGCATCGCGCAAAGAGGAGCAAACGTCTATAGATTCACGTTTAGTAGAATACAATCTCGTCTTACCCCTGTCCCTGCAGCTTGTGTGCAAACTGGTGAGGATCTCGCCGGAACAAATACTGAAAGATTTTATGGAGGTACTCGCCCATCAGTCTATTTCATCTCGCAAGGCCGAAAAGCCGCAGATGTTGCTGGTAGACTACTTCATTGCCATGACGCACAGGCAGTCCAATTTTACCGAAGATGATATGCGCCAAATGTTTAGAGAGGCGCAGGCTATTTGCGATCTCTGGCCGAGCGGAGCGGAAAAAAAGTTTATTGATATGCACCGCAAGTGGCAGGATGAATATGTAAAGTACTGGATGGAGAAATGGCAGAAGAAAGCGTTTTAAGCAGTTGGCACGCACCCGCCCGGATGACCGGTCGGACGGGGATGACGCTCCCGCCTGATCGAACGGGCAGGGATTAGACTGATTTACGCTGATTTTTTTTCGACATTGCTCCGCGTGAGAGGTCTGGCATGTCATCCCGAGGTTCGGGGGCCGGATCGGGAATATAAATAGTAAGTGCATTTATACAACCGGATCCCTCGTTCCTCGTGATGACAAGCAGTCCGGGTGCCGTGGTTCGTGTCTTCACGAACCATAGCAATTAACCATGGTGGTTCGTGGGGACACGAACCATGGCGCCCGAGAATACGGCTTGCTACTTGTCATCCCGAGGAACGAGGGATCTGGGTTTAATACTAGCGGACATGCCGCGTAAATAACACTCAGATCCCTCCTTCGTCGGTATGACAAGTGGTCTTTGTTTATTGGTATGAACAGCGTTGTGGCGCGGTTAACGAAAGGAAGCTCATTGCGGATGCCGTTGTTCGCGTCTCCACGAACCACGGCATCCGGCGTTATTGTGCAATCAGGAAAAAGGCCTTTGGTTTATTATTTTTCTACTACTTCTTTTCCGCCACCGGTTGCTTTTCTACGTACAATCTTTGTATCATTTCGCCGTCTGCGGTTGTTTGTATTTCTGTGGAAATTGTTTTGTCGAGCGCTGCAAATTCCAAAGTGTATTTGCTGTTCTTTTTTACCTTGAACACAAGAAACTTGTTCATGTCATCGGTGGGTGAAGGCGAAAAACCAAAGTCAGTTTCTTTGCCATCTTTAAGAAGTGTAATCTTCGAATGAATTCTGTTGTTGCCGTCTGGCGTGCATGATTCATCTTTGAACAGCACTACATTTAAAATCATTTCATCGCCCGGAAGTTGTTGCTGGCGAAGCTGCTCGTTATAAATGTCGATATATCTTTTGGTAACATTATATCCGTGAATATTTCTCTGCGTACTATCCCAGATAAGAGGAAAATAGGTTTGCGTGGGTTTAAATGAAGAGGCATAAATACTATACTCAGGCCGCGCGGGATCAGCTTTTCCGGCATCGGCAACAAACCAGCTTTTATTCAATGCATCAGGGTAGTATTCTGTAAAATACCATTTGCCGTCAATCAAAACTTCCACCCAATTGTGATTGCCTTTTTTAGTGGTCCAGTTGGGAATGCCTGCCAGCCTCGACGGAATGCCAACCGCCCTGAATGCATCTACCAAAAGAATGGATAAACCGGTGCAGGTAGCCATCCCCTGGTCAATGGATTCATAAGGGCTTTGATTAACTTTTTTTCGTTTTACGTTATAATCTGTTTTTAACAGCTTGGCAATTTTTCTGTTTACTGAATCAATGGCAGCATATATATTGGTACAATTGGTAACCAGCGGAGTAAACCGGTTGTAAAAATCCTTTCGCCAGTCATCGCGGTGTTCATCCAACACGGCATACGGAAGCACTTCGTTAAAGAAAACGGAATCGGGCAATGATTTGCACCAGGAAAAATTTTCACGGGCCTTATAGGCTTGACTAACATTGTCTAATAAAAAATTTGCGGTCAACGTTTCCCTGTCCGTCTGCGGCATATAGGTTATTAAAAATGCCATGGCGCGCAATTCATTGGCAGGAACGGCTTTCAGCGCTTTTGACAATTCAGGTTTGTTTTTACCAGCGTTGTTTAACGCCTGATCTAAAAGCGTACGCTCAGTTTTACTTAGCTTGTCCTGTGCGGAGGCGTTGCACAAAGCAAATAATGGCAGGGCAAGCAATAAAAGCGACCTAAAAAACTTCATACTTTTCTATTTTAACAGGGAACTCCGCAGAGTTTAATGAAGCAAACATAACAATTGAATTTGACATCAGGATGAGCAAAACAGTCCTGAATGTTACCCCGCAATTCGGGACGACAAGCGGTCTTTGTTTACTGATATAAGCAGCGTTGCAGTGAAGTTGAGCCAAAGGTGCTCATTCTATTTTCTTCACCCGTAAAAAATACTGCTCACCAAAAAAATCACGCACGCCGTTGCACTATTTGAAAAGATGTTTATATTGTTTGCTCATTCTTTACTAAATGAAAACTATATCCCTTGCTATTCTTGCCTTCATCCTCAGTGTTGCCAGCTTTGCGCAGAATGTTTTGCCAAAATCCAACGCCTTTGTAACAGACAAAGCCAATGTGCTTTCACGCGATGAAATTCAACTATTGGAAAGAAGACTTAAAGCGCTCAACGATTCAACATCCAACCAAATTGCAGTTGTGCTGATTCCCACGCTTGACGGACAAAACCTGGAAGATTATGCCAACAAACTTTTCCGCACATGGGGCATTGGCGGTGCCGGAGCAAGTGATAGCTGGTAAGCGATCCCTGATGGGCATGAGCACACAGATGACACAGATTAGACTGATTTGCACGGATCTTTTTTAAAGCTTTAATAACTGAGTATCTGAATGGTTGCCAGAACGAATACCGGACGATTCATTCCCTGTTCATTGTTCGAAAAAAAATCAGTGCAAATCAGCCTAATCTGTGTCATCTGTGTTCGAACCGTTTCAGCCGGTGGGTGTGGGCAAAAAAATCCTGATCAATCATGACGAAGACAACGCTTATTTCAAAAGTTCAATACAAAAACTTCGAGACAGGAGAATTTGTGGATGTGCAGGAACGTAGCTACGAGGAAACCATTGAACTGATTGAAAAATTTCCATGGAACGATCAACGCGAAAAAATTGTTGTCGACTTAACCAATCCATCCATCACCATTGAAGGAAAGAATAATGACTTCTTAAAATTCGCTTTGTTTTTTAATCGAAAATATGTCCTTCACTACTTCGATGAAACGCAAACGCTATACACTAAAAGCTTTTTCAATTTAAACGAAGGATTCCAATACATTAAAAACTATTTCGAACAGCCAACATTTGACACTACTGATTTCAGAAAAGAAAATACCTGGCTGCAACACAATCTGCAGCATTTTACAACGCATGATTTTAGATATGAGGTATCGCCAAAATCAACAAGAACTTTCCTTCTGTCAACAAGTGGAACAAGCTTTCTTGTTGGTATTATATTTCTAATTATTATCCTCCTGAACCATTTGTATTCAACAAACATTGCTGAACTATTTGTTCTTCTGTTGGTAATGTTTTTAATAGGCGGCGGAATGAACTTGATTCTTTTTTTCAATTACTATAACTATGCAAAGGACAAAGTTTTGATCATGTCAAAAGGAAATGACACATTTTACTTTGGCACCGCGGAAAACCTTATAGAATACAATAAGAAAGAAATATTACAATACACGATATTCAGAACACGCGGGTCGCGAAGTTCAATCAACGCATTCGCAGTTGTAGATATAGCATTGAAAAACGGAACCCTTCTAAGGATACCAAATCTTTTGGTTGGCTACCAGGCAATGGAGCAAAAGTTATTTGAATACAAAAGGATCGAAAAAAATAGGTTTCCATTCGTATAACCATCAAAACAAAAAACAGGATGAATATTATACTCAAAACGATTAATCAGGCAGTTACTTTTCTGCTTGAAATTGCAATGCTTGTTGCATATGGATATTACGGAATGAGCGGCTCCTGGAATTTCTTGCCACGGCTTTTGTTTACAATATTTTTAGTGGCAACGGTTATTGTGTTATGGGGAATATTCGCGGCACCAAAGTCCGCACGCAGACTTAAAATGCCATACCTGGCAATTTTCAGGACTAGTGTATTTCTAATTTCAGCCTTCCTGCTTTTTAAAGCGGGGCAAAAGAATATGGCCATCATATTAGCGGGACTGACTGTCGTTACACAAACAATAGGTTATTACACGGAAAAATAATTCATGTTTTAACTCAACAAAATTTCCGACGGAGGGAGAAACCCACTACTCTGGATGCAGTGTTTGTGAAAATGCCATAGCGGTCAATGTACCTCACAGAAAAGATTTTTCGCTTCGCGATAAAATGTCGCCCCTCCGGGGCTGGCTCTATTGTCCCAATTTTTTTTCCCTTTGCTGCTACTAACGTGTTGCCCCTCTGGGGCTATTCAATACATTCCGGAAATTGCAAACGGCCCCAGCGGGGCTACACGTTAGTAGCCAACATTACATTGCGGCGATCCAAATGCCAGCCCCGGAGGGGCGATATGTTAAATATCGCGAAGCGAATATTCTTAGCTTTTCCCTGGTTGATGCGTGATCACCAGCTCCCTCTCCTTTCATCAAAAAAAAGCTAAATTCCCCAACTGAATACCCACAGTTTAATATCTTGCATTACACAAATAACCTCTTATCTTAATTAAAAAACTTCCCATGGGACTTTTTGATAAACTCCGGAACGAATTTGTAGATATAATTGAATGGGTGGATAGTACCCAGGACTCGATCGTGTGGAAATTTCCACGCTACCAGAATGAAATAAAAATGAACTCAAAGCTTACTGTGAGAGAATCGCAGGTAGCTGTGTTTATGAACGAAGGAAAAGTGGCCGACATATTTCCACCCGGCATGTATTCACTTACTACGCAAAACATGCCTATTCTGTCCACACTGAAAGGTTGGGCCTATGGCTTCAACAGCCCGTTTAAAGCAGATGTTTATTTCGTGAGCACCAGGCAATTCGTTAACCAGAAATGGGGCACAATGAATCCGGTTATGATGCGTGATGCCGAATTTGGCCCCGTTCGATTGAGGGCATTTGGCAGCTTTGCTTTCAGGGTGAAGGATGCGGGTGTTTTCTTAAAAGAAGTGTCCGCAACAAATCCTGATTTTAGTACCGAGGCCATTTCTACACAATTGCGCAATCTTGCCGTGTCACGTGGCATGGAAGCCATTGCTGAAGCTAAAATTCCGGTGCTGGATATTGCTTCACAATATGAAGAAGTATCAACAATTATTACCGGGAAAATAAAATCAGAATTTGAAGAACTCGGCCTGGAGCTGACTAAATTTTTAATTGAAAATGTTTCTCTTCCACCTGAAGTAGAAGCCGCGCTGGATAAAAGAAGCAGCATTGGCATTGTTGGTAACTTAAATGCATATACGCAATTCCAGGTAGCAAACTCTTTGGAAAAATCTGCAGAAAATCCTGGCGGTGGCGGAACGGTTGGCGCAGGTGTTGGCGCAGGCATTGGTTTGGGCATTGCAGGACAAATCGCTGGCATGTTTCAAAACAACCAGGCAGCGAATAGTAATATGCCTCCTCCCCTGCAAACGGAAACCGAATTTTTCGTGGCTATTGATGGCAAGCAGGCCGGGCCGTTTAATCAGCAGCAGCTAACGCAGTTGGTATCCAACAACTCATTGCAGGCACAGACACTTGTGTGGAAAAAAGGAATGAACGGATGGGCCGCTGCAAATACACTTCCTGAGTTAGCCTCAATATTAAATAGTGCGCCACCTCCTTTGCCAGGTAACTAATGTCAAGTCAAAAGGAAAAAGTCAAAACTATAAAGCCTGACTTGACGCCACTAATAACTTGAAAAAAGCAATTGGCATCTGTAAGAAATATACTGTTGCCAATTGATTATAATCCTTTCCCTAACCTAATACCGGGCACAATGATCGAAGAAAATAACACCGCCGAAATACATGGCAATACTTTCAAGTGCGAGAATTGCGGCGCTGTAATGCATTTTGCGCCGGGAACACATTCCATGAAATGTGATTTCTGCAAAACAGTAAATGAAATTCCGGATGCGCATCAGCCCGTTCGGGCCTATGATTACAACGCTTTCATCAACGATCATGCAACTGCTGTTACCAATGTCATAACCGTTACGAAATGTAATAGCTGCGGAGCCGTCACTACACTGGATAATAAAACCGTTGCCGGAAATTGTACTTTCTGCGGTAGCCCGTTGCTAACAATCAATCAGCAGCAACAGGAAGTTGTGAAGCCGCACTATGTGCTGCCCTTTTTTGTAAACGATCAGCAGGCTAAAAAAAATTTCGGTGCGTGGATGAAAAAATTATGGTTTGCACCATCGGATTTACAGCGTGTGGTAGAAGAAAGAACGGCCGGAACGCTGCGCGGTATTTACATACCTTATTGGGTGTATGATACAGATACCGAAACGGAGTACACAGGCAGAAGAGGCGAATACTACTATACCACAGAAACATATACCGAAACGGTCAATGGCAGATCAGAAACAAGAACAAGACAGGTAAGGCATACCGCGTGGTACCCTGCAAGCGGCGAAGTTGATTGTCCATTCAGCGACCTCTTAATATCGGCCAGCACATCTTTGCCGCAAAAAATAGCAGACAAACTGGAGCCATGGGAATTGTCGCAACTCGTAGCTTATGATGAACGTTATTTAAGCGGTTTCCGTGCAGAGCTTTACCAGGTAAATGCACAAAGAGGTTTCGATATAGCAAAACAGCTAATGGTTGGCACCATCGAAGATGAAATCCGCAGAGATATCGGCGGAGATGAACAACAGATCACCGACTACGACACGCAGTATTTCAACACCATGTTGAAGTATGTGTTATTGCCAGTGTGGATGTGTGCCTATAACTACAAAAACAAGCTCTATCATTTTACTGTCAACGCCTGCACCGGTGAAGTAGTGGGAGAAAGACCATATAGCGCTCTAAAAATAGCATTAACGGTATTGGCTGTTATTGCACTTGGTATTGCGATTTATTTCTTGGCGCAGCAACATTGATAGCACACGGATGACACGGATTGGACTGATTTACACGGATTTTTTCGAATAGCAATCATTCAGTTATTCAGTTACTCAGTTATTCTGTTATTAAAAAAAGTTCAGTGTAAATCAGTCTAATCTGCGTCATCTGTGTGCTCACTTCGGATACACAAAATTCGTTTCCATTTCTTTAGTCTTAATCGGTCTCACTTCTATCGTTGCGGAAGGAACAAAGGCAAACTCAGGGTTTTGCTTTGCAATTTCTATAGCTTCGTCAATGTTGTTTGCCGATATGTGGTAATAGCCTACATGCACTTCTTTACCAGGATCGATCGGTTTGGATACCCAGTTGTTGCCGTTTTTGGCAATAAGAAAACCTTCTCTCACAATAGGCTGGGCTGCTATTAGTTTACCTTTTGCCTTTAGCTCGCCAATGTACACTTCACATTGTTTGATGAATGCTAAATGCTCGTCAGCAGACAACGCAGCTTTAGCATCCCCGGCATTTCGAATGTAAAGCATGAATTCTTGTGCCATAATCTTTGGTTTTAGTTTTTAACCAAATAAATCTCTATTAAAATTACGCTGTTTTGAGTTGTGGGTTTTGAGTGATGAGTTTTAAAATAACAGACTTTTGTGCAAATGAATTAAATCATTTGCAGTCGCGATTTTCATCATTTATCTCCAGTACAAATATTCCCATCTTGCGCAGGTTTTTTGTAGCAATTGATCACCACATGAAGCCACTCTTTTTTAGAAAAATGGCACCACTAAATCACCGATATTATGAATCAATGCGCTGTTCTTAAGCAAAGGCTCAAAGTACTGTTTACGATAACCGTTATAGTTGCATTTTTCAGGCAGCCTCTGTATGCGCAGGAAAAGAAAGATACCTGCTCCAATTACTCAGCCATTAAGCGGGCCATCACTTTTAATGCACTGCTGCAAATGCGCTACACAGCTTCGCTCACTCACAATGTAGATGTTAGCGGCAAAAATTTCGACCCGGCTGTTAGCAAGGGGGTTATAAATACTTTCTCGTTGCGCAGGGCCCGCCTCATGGTGAAGGCTGCGGTGAACGACAGGTTCTCTACAAACTTTATGCTCAACTTCGCGGAGTTCTGCGGTAACACTGCAAACAAAGTGGTGGAAAACGCATTTATTAAATACTCTGCGAACAAACATTTCAATATCCAGGCGGGACAATTCAGGCCTTTCTTCGGCATTGAAGACCTGATTCCAGCCGAGCTGATCAGAACGCTGGACTACTCCAATCAATACACAGCATTCGCAGCCAGCGGCTGGCAAGGGTTTCAGCTGGGCGTTTCAGTATTCGGCAACATTACAGGCGACGATACAAAGTTTGTTAAATACTATGCCGGCATTTATAATGGCAATAATCGAAACCAACCTTCGGACAACGATAATACCAAAAACATCTACGGACGATTAGAGACTTCTATGTCTGAAAATTTTAAGATGGGAGTCAATGCAGCGTCGGGTAGTTTTGGTGCTGGCACGGGCTTCGCATGGGGCGGAGATGTAACGGGGAAAATAAACTTAGGTGCTGACAAGAAATGGGAATTGTTTCTAACTGCTGAAGGCAAAACTGGTACCAATTTTAATTTGTACAACGCTGCCACATCTATCAAACCGCAACTGAACGATTGTAAAATGTGGGGAGTGTATTTTTTCCCACTGTTGCGATATAACTACAATCATCCGCGCTTAAGGGCTCTTGAATTTTCTTCCCGTTATGAATACCTCAACGAAAACGCTAAACTGGGAGACAATCCTTATCAAACCATCACACCGAATATTTCCTTTCTATTTGCAGACGATATGTATGCAGCCTTGCAAGTAGGCACCAATATTGAACTATTCAAACACAATGTGCCGTTGACAAATTCGTATAGTCAGAGCTTAATGTATTTGCAGTTGCAACTGAGGTTTTGAGAATTGAGAGTTGAGAGTTGAGAGTGAATTTTTTTTTATGGGAAGTTGTGTGTGAGTTTGGGCGATTGGAATCAATGCTATATTGGTGCAAGCACCTTTAATAAAGGCTCGGAGCAGCGGTTCTAACTTTTTACTTTTTCCCTTTTTACTTTTAATTTAAAAAATAAGCCTGCCCCAGGATCTCCCCGAAGCAGGCGTTATATTTAAACACACACACTTTCAAGTCTTGCCACGCCCGTTGCCATCGCAGCATCTGCCACTGCTCTGGCTACTTCAATCGCTACTCTTTTATCAAACACATCGGGCACAATATAGTCAGGGCTCAATTCATCGTCTGCAATGATCTCTGCAATAGCCCTTGCTGCTGCAATTTTCATTTCATCGTTAATGTCGCTTGCGCGCACATCAAGCGCCCCTCTGAAAATACCGGGGAATGCGAGCACATTATTGATTTGATTTGCAAAGTCTGATCTGCCGGTTCCAACTATCTTCGCCCCTGCCCTTATTGCTACATCGGGCATAATTTCAGGAACCGGATTTGCCATTGCAAAAATGATAGCATCTTTTGCCATTGATTGCACATCTTCTTCGGTTAATGCATTAGGTGCAGAAACGCCTATAAATACATCGGCGCCTATTATCACATCGGAAAGCTTGCCGCATTTCTTGTCAAGATTTGAAACTTGGGCAACTTCCATTTTCTCGCGATTCAAACTTTCTCTTCCATCATACACCGCTCCTGCCCTGTCGCAGAGAATTACTTTTTCAAGTCCCATGCTCATCAGCAGTTTGGCGATGGCAATGCCCGCAGCACCACACCCGTTTATAACCACATTGATATCGTGAATGTCTTTGTCAACTATTTTCAATGCATTGAGCATACCAGCAAGCGTAACGATCGCGGTGCCATGCTGATCATCATGAAACACAGGGATGTCGCACTCTGCACGTAATCTTCTTTCTATTTCAAAACAACGTGGCGCAGATATATCTTCGAGATTGATACCAGCAAAATTGCCTTCCAAAAGTTTAACAGTGTTTACTATTTCGTCAACACTCTTGGTACGCAGGCATAAAGGAAAAGCATCCACATTGGCAAAGGTTTTAAACAAGGCGCATTTGCCTTCCATTACAGGCATTCCGGCCTCAGGACCGATGTCTCCAAGACCGAGCACAGCTGTACCATCTGTAATAACTGCTACGAGATTGTTGCGTCTTGTATACTTATATGATAGATCCACATCCTCCGATATTGCCAAACAGGGTGCGGCCACACCGGGAGTATAGGCTATACTCAATTCTTCGCGGTTAGTGATTTTAGCATTGCAAACAATTTCAATTTTTCCCGCCCATTGTTCGTGCATTTGCAGGGCTCTTTTCTTAAACATAGAAATGAGTTTAGTGTTTACTGATTGTAAGTTAAGTCGCAGAAATACTGTAGGCAGCTGCACCAGATAAACCCGGGCGCAAAGGTATAGGGGCATTTTTTTGCAGAACATGAAGTAAATCATGCTTTTAGGCTTTGTTTAATGATTTGCTAATTTTCGAAAACAGAATAACTGATTAACTGAACAACAGAAGTTCACATCTGAGCACTTTCAAATATTGCAGACCACTCATTACCCATGACTCACAACTCATAACTCAAAACTTCCCCTAACTGATTTTCGTCATCCATTTTTATGATAAATGCTTGCAATTTGCGTTTCATTTTTTTTAAAAGCGTAAGCAATGCAGCAGAACAAAACAGTGGAACTATTGGCACCTGCGGGAAATTTCGAGTCGCTGACGGCGGCAATTCATAGTGGCGCAAACGCAGTATATTTTGGAGTGGACCAACTTAACATGCGGGCGAGAGCAACAATGAATTTTACATTGGATGACCTGCTTAGTATCGCACTTCAATGCCATGCAAAGAATGTAAAAGCTTACCTTACGCTGAACACAATCATTTACGACCACGACCTTTCGCTTATTAAAACAATCATCAACAAAGCCAAGGCAGCAGGTATTGATGCAGTTATAGCAGCGGATCATGCAGTTATCGCCTATGCTGCATCAGTTAGAATGCCGATCCACATTTCCACCCAGGCAAATGTTTCTAACATAGAAACAGTGAAATTTTTTGCTCCATTTGCAGATGTAGTTGTGCTGGCAAGAGAGCTAAGTTTGAAACAAGTGGAAACAATCTGCAAAGAAATAAAACGTCAAAATATTTGTGGAGTATCCGGCAAGCCAATAAAAATAGAGGTCTTTGCGCATGGCGCTTTGTGCATGGCCGTTTCAGGAAAATGTTACCTGAGCCTACATAGTCATAATGCTTCTGCAAACCGCGGCGCATGTATTCAAAACTGCCGCCATCGCTATAAGGTAACCGATATTGAAGATGATGTGGAACTGGAAATAGACAACGAATACATTATGGCATCCAAAGATCTTAAGACAATTGATTTTCTTGATCAGCTTCTGCTGGCCGGTGTAGATGTATTGAAGCTTGAAGGTCGTGGCCGCAGCCCTGAATACGTGAGTAACGTAACGGCTTGCTATCGGGAAGCCATCGATGCTGTAGCGCAAAATTCTTTCGGTGAAGAAAAACTCAATCAATGGAATGAGCGCCTGAAAGAAGTGTACAACCGCGATTTTTGGGGAGGATATTTTCTTGGAAAAGAAATGGGTGAATGGAGCAACACCTCCGGATCAAAGGCTACCACACAAAAGATCTATCTCGGCAAAGGCAAACATTATTTTTCGAAAACACAGATCGCAGAGTTTGAAATTGAAACATATCAACTAAATGTGGGCGACCGCATATTGATCACGGGGCCGACTACAGGCGCGTACGAAAGTACCATCACGTCGCTGCATGTGAATGACGACGGCGCAAAAGATATTGCTGTAAAAGGCGACAGATGCGCGTTTCCGGTTGATAGGCCAATCAGGACTTCTGACAAATTGTATAAAATCGTTAGTGCGAATACGTAGTGAGTTGAGAGTTGAGAATTGAGAGTTGAAAATTATTAATCATGCCCATCATCGTTTATAGAAGGAACAAATGCATTGGTTGCAATTACTGCACGGAACACGCTCCTGAATTTTGGCGCATGTCGAAGAAGGACGGTAAAAGTGTATTGCTTAACTCCGTTGAAAAAAGTGGCCGTTGGAATCTTCGCATAACTGAGGCAGATGTTGAAGCAAACAGGCGAGCTGCCGAAGCTTGTCCCGTGAAAGTGATTGAAGTAAGCGGATAGGTGATCGCGGCTTAGCTTCACTTAGAAATTAAAAGACAGACAAGCATTTGGCCGACCTCCTACCTGTAAATATAAAACTCACCTTCGCTGCCTTTGAAATATAAAATCTTTGTATAAAGCGGCCGTGATATGCCTGTCAGCTCTGATGGAAACCCAGAAGGCTCGCAAGTATTAACGGCACTTAATACAGTTTCAAATTTTCCTGCTCCGCTTCCGGGTTTGAAAGTAAAAGCCACATTTGCATGAATCGAATCTATTGCGGCCCATGTATAGGTTCCCACAGATTCATTGCTGCCAACTTTCAGTTTAAAACTTTGATCATCGTTCAGTTGAAATTCTGCCGGCCCTGCGAATGACACAATGTAAAAGGTATTCAGATCAGGAACTTTCGCCGTCAGCATTAAAACATTCCATGTATAGCCAGTCACCCCTTCTATATTAACTTTTGATTTTTCTTTTTTACAACTAATAAAGAACACACTGATAAAACAAAGAATCATCAATTTGCCAAAATTTCGATAAAAATTAAATAGCATATACTCCAGTGATTTAAGGGTTTCAAATTCAATGTCATTTAGTTAAGGAAACACTCCAGGATTAATGCCCTACGGGCAAAATGGCCACTGTACTGACTTCTATTGATGTTTTTCCCCTACGGGAAAGGTTTTATTGCCCGTAGGGCATTAATATCAGTAGAAAATCTAACAGATAGAACCATTGTCCGTAGGACATTAATCTGAAATATGCGCAATTGCTTAACTAAATGACTTTAGGTTTCGATTATGAGATACAAAATGCCGGCTTAATAAGCTGGAAATTGGCAATGTGTTCAATGGAGATTTAAAAGCTACGCAAAGTTAAGCTTTTACTTGAATACCATGTCGGATCGATTTACGTGATTATTTTTTGTACTTGTTGTCTTTCCACCTATTCGTTCCAGCTTCACTATCAGTAATCAATTGTTGCAGTCGTTTTAGTTGCGTGTCATTTTGTTTTGCTGTCATTACCCAACTTGCAGATAACTTCCTGTATGAGGGAGCCAGAGATTGAAAGTATTTCCAAGCTTTTTTATTTGCAGTGAATAGCTTTTTATATTCGGAAGCCAGTTCTATTTCTTCATTTTCATGCACATATATGCGCGACTTTTTTTCTGTTCTTTTGGCAAAGCTTTCCATTCCGGCGGGCTGCATCAATCCTTGTTTTGTCAGCTCTTCCACTTTTTTAATATTAATGGCACTCCATATGCTGTCAGGTTTTCGCTGCGTAAAACGAATCTGATAACTTTCATCGTCAATAGATCTTCGCACGGCATCGATCCACCCAAAACAAAGCGCTTCATCAACAGACTCCGGCCAGGTAATGCTGGGTTTGCCGCTGCCCACTTTATAAAATCCTACCAATAATTCAGTTTCCTTTTTATGATTTTTCTGCAGCCATTTTCTGAAATCAGATTTCTTTTCAAAGAATACAGGCCCTTCATTTTTCATGAATCAAAGTTTTCCTAAAGATAGGAATAAGCCCAGAGCCTCGTTTCCTACCCCAGAAAATATAGCGTGATTCCAAAGATCGCATACACCGACAGCAACAGTACACCAAGGTACCATGTTGACTTGCCATGATTTGACGTTAGCACCACCGTTAGCGTGCCAAACAGCAGCATAAAGATCAGTCCGCCTTTAAAGCTGAGATCCATGGGAACCGGTGCTATGAAGTAACTGAGCAACACCATAAGCGGGGTTACAAATAAAGCGATCTGTGCAGAACTGCCCATGGCTATGCCTACGCTGATGTCCAATTTGTTTTTCTTGGCGGCTGAAAAAGCAGACATCATTTCAGCGGCTGCACCAACGATCGGGATAATTATGAACCCTACGAAACCCTGTGACAATCCCATTTTTTCGGAAGCATCCTGCACCCCTTCTACAAAAATTTCACTTACTATGGCGATGCAGGTAGCAGATATGATGAGCACGATCACAGCAGTTTTCACGGGCCAGACATGTTCTTCTCCATGTCCGCCTTCTGGTTCTTCCGACTTAAAGAAATCGGAATGGGTTTTCAATGAAAAAAATAAACTCAGCAGATAAACGACCATTAACAAAACAGCAATGCCGAGGCTGATTTTATCCAAAGGCACAGCTTTTTCACCTTCGGAAACTTTTGTTACAATGGTGGGTATCATTAAAGCGATACACACAACAAACAACAGCGATGATTGAATGAATGCATTCAGCCGGTTAAAGTTTTGGACCTTGTATTTTAAACCTCCCTGCAAAAAAGACACGCCGAGCATAAACAAAGAATTGGTTACCACTGCACCGGCGATGGAGGCTTTTACAAGTTCGATCAATCCCTGGTTGAGCGCCGCAATGAAGATCACCATTTCTGTAAGGTTGCCCAGTGTTGCATTGAGCAGGCCGCCAATGGTGTCGCCGGTTTTGGCCGCAATGCCTTCAGTGGCGTGTGATAGAAAGGCCGCCAGCGGAATAATGGCAACTAAAGAAAGAAGGAACATTAACGTATCTGATCCGCTATGTGTCCAATGCAGTGTCAATACAATGGGTATCGCAATGCCCATCCAAAAGATGGGTTTTGATTTGATGTCTTTTACAAACTGGTTCATAAAGTTGGGGAGTTATTATTGAATGGTGAGTTGGTATCAGATTGATTCATTTTTGTTTTCTTTCTTTTGACGATTCAAATTCCATGGACACCAGCCGCGCTATCAATACCGCCGGATACAGCTGTCCTATCAACGCTTCCATATTTGCAAACGATCTGCTGAAAGGCAGTGCCGGGTTAATATCACCGTAACCCGCCGTTGTCAATGTTGTAAGGCTGAAATACATGAACTCTTTTCTATCCGATGAGGCCAATCCTTTAAAAGCAACACCCCCCTCAATTAAGTAAATTGTTTGGTACAATAAAGCAAATATGAAACTGATGAGAAGATAAACCACCACTGCACCCAACACTCTGTGCACGGTTACGGGGCCATCGTGGAACGTGCGAAGCAATACTACCCAGCTAAGCAGCATGCAATACAAAACGGTAAGCAAGTTATTTACAACATCCAGCGAAGGCGACCGGAATATTGCGCCGAGAATAATCAAGACCACCAGGACAGAGACAATTAGCTTTAAGATGAAATTCTCGAAAAAGATCAATATGCCGGTTACAAGTAAACAAATGTAGAAAGCAAAGAAGATCAGCCTGCCAAATGTAGTACCCTGCCCTAACGGAATAACGATGAAAATGTGTACAAAAAGAATACAAAGCAAAACGGTAAGGCTTGCTTCCTGGGCCCAGAGTGACTGAATTTTTTTGCCAACTGCGTTCATATCGGAGCGGGTTACTTATGACGAATAAGCTCATCCGAAATGATACAACAAACAGGGTGCGTAATTGTTTAGTCAAGCTCAAAAACACATGCGGTAGCAACGTCGAATAACTGAATAACCGAGTAACTGAATAACTGACGTGTTGAATAATTGAATTATTGAAGGCCTGAAGTCGAAAAGTATGCTGCACAGAAACCTTCAGTTATTCAGTTATTCAGTTACTCAGTTATTCAGTCTCTCAAAAGTCCACCTTCAGCACTCTCCGCACCTGGGTTTGTTTGAACTTTTCGGGTAGCGAACGCAGGAAGATATTTCTCAGGCGGCACAGTAAACTGTTTTCCATTTGGGCCATTCTTCCTAATACCCATGAAGTGTTTGTAATGTCGCGGGTACGGGCCAAGCGTCTTTTTTCAAAGCATTTAAAAGCTTCCTGAGGTGCTGTATGCCGGGATAGTTCATCGGCTAGCACAATCGCGTCTTCGATAGCCTGGCAGGCTCCCTGACCCATGTTTGGTGTGGTGGCATGTGCCGCATCTCCAATGAGAACAATGTTGTTAAAAGCGAAATGCTGCAACGGCCGGATGTCGTTAATGTCGCTCCATATCAGTGCATCGTCAGGAGTTTGATCAAGCAGCGCCTTTATGTCCTGATGATAGGATGCAAACTCGCGCCGCAGGTCAGCGACTTTGAATGATCGCATCTTTGCATCATTTTGTGGCGCGTTTATACATGCAAACCAAAAAACTTTATCACCGGCAAGTGGCGCAATACCAAACCTTCCTTTTGGGCCCCATGTTTCCGAGTTTCCCGCCTTGTTGAATTGGTTTGTGTTCACAACGGCACGCCAGCAGGTATAGCCCGCATATCTTGGCACAGATTCAGCAACAAGCTGTTTTCTCACAGGAGAATGAATGCCATCTGCAGCGATCAGGTAATTGGTTACATGTGAAGTGCCGTCTTCAAAATGCAATACGATTTCCTTTTCCTTTTGCTCAAAAGATTTGAGTCTTTTACTGGTGTGTATAGAAGTGGCAGGAATTTTTGACAATAATACATTATGCAGTACGGCGCGATGTATGGTAAAATTATCCGGCGCATCGTCAACAGATAAAAACGTTGTATCAGTTCTAGTGATCAATTTACCAGCGGAAGAAAGAATATCAAATCCTGACAATTGTTTCCCCAAGGGAATGATGTCCGAATCGATACCCAGCCTCCGATAGGCCAGCATTGCATTTGCAGCAAGCAATATGCCCGCTCCTACAGGTTTCACCTCCGGTGCTGCTTCAAAAATGGTCGCTTTTATCCCCTTCTGTGCAAGTGCTATGGCAGCTGTAAGTCCGGCAATACCGCCGCCGATGATGGTAAATGTTTCGTTGGTTTGGATCATGCTGCAAACTTAGGAATTAGAAATCAGGAATTAGGAACTAGAAATTTTCTTACCTGCCTGCAGTATAAGAGGGACGATGTACATATCAAAGCATAAACACCAACAACTAATAATTCAACACCGAAACAAAAAAGCCGCTCTTTCGAGCGGCTCTGCAGGTAAGAATAATAACTTATTGTTTTGGAAAATTAGGATCAGCTTTTACTTCATTCAGTTGTTGCGTGTGCCTGTTGGTGTGTGCTGCTATCAGCAATACCATTTGATATGCATCTGCTTTGCCAAAGGGCAGTTTAGCAACATGGTTCCTTAAATCTTCATCGGTGCCTTGCACGTATTTTATAAGATCATCCCTGTCCTTATTAAACTCGGCAAGTGTTGCATCTAAAGTTTTGTAAGGAGAATTCACAGGTTTGAAAGGTTCGGGAGCTTGCGCTTTGTGGCTTCTGTCTTCAATCATTCCGACAAATTGCTCATCAGTAAAGCTTGATTTAAATGCGCTGTCGTTTGGCGCCTTTGCAAGTTTTTGCTGAGAATCGAAAATTCCTTTCGAAGAGAGTGTGATGTGCTGCACACATTCCAACACTGACCAGCGATCAGGCGCTTGTTTAAAATTCAATTGTGCATCGGACAAACCCTGCACTGCACTAACAAGATCATTTTTAGTTTTGCTGAGAAGATCAACAGCAAACTTTCTTTCGGCGTCGGTAAGCCCCTTTTTGTTGTAAGTAGTAAAACTGCCGAACAAAACGGGAAAGATTAACAGTAACAATAAAGATTTCATGGTGTTTAGCTTTTTTATGTTAAGCGATGTAAAGGTAGAAAGTTATTTGAGTAACTGAATAACTGAATAATTGAATAACTGAGTGGTTGAACTTTGACCATCGTAATTGTATATTACACTCAATAAAATTATTCGTCTTTCAGTTTATTCAGTTACTCCGTTATTCAGTTATTTCGCTCACACAGCAACCCTATCCTTACTATACTTGCTCTTGTAATCCAGTGGAGATAAGCCTGTTACTTTTTTAAATACTTCTCTGAAAGCCTTATCATCCGCATACCCTACATCATTCATGATTTCGAAAATTGATTTGCGGCCTTTCTCCAATTCTTTTTTCGCGGCTTCCACTTTTACGCGTTGCAAATACTCAACGGGTGTATTGCCGGTGGCTTTGATAAATCGTCTGTCAAAGTTGCGACGGCTGATGGCGAGTTGAGATGCGAGTTTTTCAAACGAAATTTTTTCATCGATGTTGTCTTCTATATATTTCTGCGCTTCGTTAATCAATTCGTCG
This sequence comes from Pinibacter aurantiacus, assembly GCF_019130065.1. GTDB lineage: Bacteria > Bacteroidota > Bacteroidia > Chitinophagales > Chitinophagaceae > Pinibacter > Pinibacter aurantiacus. Next base: position 28,646 of record NZ_JAHSPG010000012.1, read on the forward strand.
CCATGCCCTTTTTGTATGTGAAAAATAGAGAACTGCGATTGCGTTGTTCTCTCTATGTCAATCTGAAAAATCTTTGAGCAAAAGATGGCTACTGATCTGTCAAACAATTTTTCAACGAGATACAACATTAAATTCAAAAATGAATAACCGCCGCCATTAGTGTAAATACCATTTTCATCAGTGATGATCTTATCTTGTGCAATCTTAACATTGGGATACATTTCTTTGAATGCAGCAGTCGAGTTCCAATGTGTTGAGCAGGTTTTGCCTTCGAGTAATCCCGTAGCAGCAAGCAGGAAAGCACCGGAGCACATGCTTGCAATCTCTGCGCCACTCTTGTATTGCGTGCCTATCCAATCGATTAAAGCGTCGTTCTTATCAATTGTTTCTTTGTAATCGCCAAATATGGATGGAATAAGGAGCAAATCAGTCTTTTTGATCGTTGTAATGTCGGTTGGATGAACAGTGAAATACCCTTTGCTTATCACAGATTCTTTTACAAAGCCCGCAATACAAATATCAAGTTTTGACCGGTTGCCAATACTTTGCCAATAGTCATTTGCCCTCGTCAAAATTTCCCACGCGCCCGCTATGCTGTTTAGATTGAGCTCACAATCCGGGACAACTATTGTAATGTGTTTCATAAAAAAGATTTCCGTAAATGTAGACAAAAGCACTGGCCAAATCAACCCCTCAGAAAGTCTATTTCACACCCTGCTTGTTTCTGGTTAAGACAATAGCTTTGATGTGAGAAAAGTTGTTAGTTGATTGTTGTTAGGTGTTTGGCTAAAGATGCAACAGACAAAACAAGATGGTAGCTTATCTCACTGTCGCACATAATGTCTACCAACCAACAACTATCAACTATCAACTATCAACCAACAACTCCTTCCCTGCTGTGACTATCCGATGAAATCTGATTAAACAACATTAACAAAAAACCAAAAAACAAAATGAAAAAACTGGAAAACAAAGTGGCCGTTATTTACGGCGACGGAGGCGTGGGAAGCGCCGTTGCAAAAGCCTTTGCCCGTGAGGGCGTCAGAGTTTTTTTAACCGGACGTACTGCAAAAAAACTGGAAGCAATTGCGCAGGAAGTCAAAGCAGAGGGCGGACTTATTAAAACGGCGTTACTCGATGCCCTAGATGAAGAAGCTGTAGAAGATCATATGAACGAAGTAATCAAAATTGATGGCCGCATCGACATTTCATTCAACGCAATTGGTATTCCACAAAGAGGCATACAAGGCATTCCTCTGATGGAGCTTTCCGCAGAGAGTTTCTTTTTGCCTATCTCCACTTACACACAATCACACTTCATCACTTCAAAAGTCGCGGCTCGTCGTATGGTCAAACAAAACAGCGGAGTTATCTTGATGCACACGCCAAATGCAAGCCGCATCAGCTGGCCTTTTGTTGGCGGCATGATTCCTGCGTGGGCCGCAATTGAAGCGTTGTGTCGTTCATTGTCGGTTGAGCTCGGAGAGCAAGGTGTGCGTGCCGTTTGCCTTCACACAACTGCCATTCCCGAAACGCCATTGATCGATGAAGTGTGGGACATCCAGGGAAAATCACACGGCATCAGCTTTGAGCAGTTTCACGCAGTGATGTCTGGATCAACGCACAGAAAACGTCTAACAACACTCGACGAATTTACCAATGCTGCAGTATTCGCAGCTTCGGATGAAGGCGGCGCCATTACCGGCACCATTTTTAACCTCACAGCAGGAATGATTGTGGATTAAAATTCATCATCATGATAACATTATTCAACATCCTTTATTTAATCACTTCGTTCCCGACAATACTACTGGGAACAACAAATCAACACTATATGAACAATAAAAATTTTAGCGTTTCAATTGAGGTCAATCAATCTCCGAATGAAGTTTTCAATGCAGTGAACGCCGTTACCAAGTGGTGGACGGAAAACTTGAAAGGCAGCTCTTCTAAATTGAACGACGAGTTCACTGTACAGTTCGAAGACGTTCATTATTCAAAACAAAAACTGATTGAAGTTGTTCCTGACAAAAAAGTTGTATGGCTTGTAACAGAAAGCAAACTCAGTTTTGTGCACGATAAACAAGAATGGACAAACACACAGATCATTTTTGAGATTTCTAAACACGGCGACAAAACACAATTGCTGTTCACACACGTTGGACTGATGCCGGGTGCAGAGTGCTACAAAGATTGCTCTAATGCCTGGGGCATGTACATCAATGGAAGCTTGTACAACCTCATTACCACAGGCAAGGGCCAGCCAGAAAAGAAAGAAGCTGAAAAACAAACACAACACTAGGTTTTACACGTCTGGCACTTCAATCTTATCCAGTTTAATAACAACAAATAACAACCATGACACCAAAAGATTTCACCACAACAATTCTTGTGGAACAAACGCCAAAAGAGGTTTTCAATGCAGTGAACAATGTTCGCGGCTGGTGGTCAGAAAACATCAATGGAGGTACAGAAAAACAGAATGATGTTTTCGACTATCATTACGAAGATGCACACACTGCTAAAATAAAACTCGAAGAAGTAGTTCCCAACAAAAGAGTGGTTTGGCATATGCTGAAAAACTATTTCAAATTCACAAAGGATACAAGCGAGTTAACGGACTCAAGGGTCATCTTTGACATTGCATCAAAAGGTAATCAAACACAGCTTACGTTCACGCACGAGGGCCTGGTGCCTGCCTGTGAATGCTATGACATTTGCCAGGAAGCATGGACGCACTATGTACAGGAGAGCCTGCATGACCTGATCACTGCAGGCAAGGGAGAACCTAATCCCAAAGAAGGTGGCTTTAATGCAGAGCTGACTGAAAAATGGGAGTCACAACAATAAACGAAAACATAACAACACCATTAACCAGCATCAAACAAATTTTATGAAAGAAGAAATAGGCGTAGCAATGACTACGAAAGAAATAGCAGCCAGGTTCAATGAACTGGCGCAACAGGAGAAATGGTTTGAAATTCAGACGGAACTTTTTTCCGATGATGTGATAAGCATTGATCCGGAAAACTCACCTTACTTTGGCTATGCGGAAGGCAAGGAAGCCGTTCGCAAAAAAGGAATGGATTGGGTTTCGAGAGTGGAACAGGCACATCATCGTTACACCACCGCTCCTATTGTTGCAGAGAATCATTTTGTAGTAGGACGTAAAGTTGATATTACAGTAAAAGGATTTGGCAGAATTGTTATCGATGAATTAATGATGTACGAAGTAAGGGATGGGCAGATTATTTCGGAACAGTTCTATTATTAATAACTGAATGACTGAGTAACTGAATAACTGAACTTGAGAGGGGAAGATGTACTGCTAGATTGGATCTTCTATTAGTTTGAGAAATAATACAAACATTGCCGTTTTGCGAAAGCAGACGGCAATGTTTTTGGAGAAATAAGAACGCCACAATGCTTAAGATTTTCTTTCACCACTAAGGCACTAAGGGCACAAGTTTCACTAAGGGTTTCTCTCAGTGCAGCTTGGTGCCCTTAGTGCCTTAGTGATATTAGAAAGGCTTTGAATTAAAAGTTGTCTTTATTCATTATCATCATGACGCTACAGCCTCTCAGTTATTCAGTTACTCAGTTACTCAGTTATTCGACTATTCGCACTACCTTCGTCTTCATGAAAGTCGCCTATCTTTTACCTGATAGAGAAATTGCGGAGTATGTGCAAAGCATTCTCGTAATTGAAAATTATGAAGTAAAGACGCCTTTCATTTTACCATTGTTTGCCAACGGTATGCCTACGCTGCTGTTTCAATCTGCAAAAGGAAAAATAAACAACCACTCAAATTATCTTACCCTGTTTGGGCAAACAGTATTGCCAGATACTATTACGCTTACCGAAAATTTCACGCTGATCGCTTATTTTTTTAAACCATTTGTACTAACTTCTTTATTTAACATTGAAGCAAACGAGCTTACTGATAAACCAGGCGATTTACGATCCCTTACATCTTCCGTGGCAAATAATCTGCAAGAGCAATTGCTAAACGCTACTACCACTAAAGAAATGCTTGCCTTGATAAACAAGTATGTGCTCGGCCTTGCTGCAAAATCAAAAAAAGATGCTCAGATTATAAAATACGTTACCGAAAAAATTGCTCAAAATCCCAATAAGGACGCGTTGATCAAAGTGCAAAAAGAGTTGTATATAACCGAGCGGACTTTTCAGCGAATGTTTGAAAATAACATTGGTGTTTCACCTAATCAATACCGCCGCATTGCCCAATTCAACACAGCATTTGAGCAACTTAACAAAAGACAATTTAGAAGCTTGTCAGACATTGTTTTCAGAAACAACTATTCGGATCAAAGCCACTTTATCCGCGCATTCAAAGAATTTACCAATCTTACACCAAAGGAATATTTGAACTTCGGCACAGCAGATTGACTCATCTGATTTTGTCGGCTTTGTTCTATTTTTATTTTACGGCCAGTTCTAATTTTGGCATTAATAAAACAACACACAATGACAAACAAAATGTATCCATGTCTTTGGTTCGATGGCAAAGCATCTGAAGCGGCAAAATATTATTGCTCTATTTTCAAAGACTCCAAAATCATTTCTGAAAATCCTTTCGTGAGTTTGTTTGAATTGAATGGCAATAAATTTATGGCACTGAATGGCGGCCCGAAATACAAATTCACTCCTGCAACTTCATTTGTTGTTGAATGCGACACACAGGAAGAGATAGATCATTACTGGGAAAAATTAGGCAAGGACGGAAGATACGACCAATGTGGTTGGTTGGATGACAAATATGGTGTGTCATGGCAAATAGTGCCAACGGTGCTTCATAAGCTCATGGCCGATCCTGAAAAATCGCCAAGAGTTGTGGAGGCGTTTATGAAGATGTCTAAATTTGATATCGCGACGTTGTTAAATGCGTAACAGCCACGCTCGCTGTAGAGACGCGTTGAACGCGTCTCCCTGCACAAAATGCTGTTCGCAAAAATGCTACAGCAAAACGTTGCTGAGACGCATTCAATGCGTCTCTACATTTTTAAATTATCACTGTTGACAATCTCGAAAAATTGCTCAACATTAGCCTTATGAACTTTACACAACAAATTGCCAAACACTTTAAAGACGTATATTTTGGAGGTAACTGGACCTCGGTAAACTTCAAGGACACACTTGCGGACGTTTCCTGGGAGGAAGCCATTACCAAATTCAATTCTCTCAATACCATTGCCACACTCGTGTTTCACACAAACTATTATGTAGACGTTGTGCTGAAGGTTTTTCAGGGAGAAAAATTAAATGCCAGCGATAAATTCAGTTTTGACTGCCCTCCTATTGCTTCGCCGGAAGATTGGGCAAAACTGATGAGCAAAGCTTTTGAAGACGCTGAGAATTTTGCGGCCGCAATTGAACAATTGCCAGAGCAAAAACTTGGCGAAGCTTTCGAAGATGAAAAGTATGGAAACTATTATAGAAATATTCATGGCATCATCGAGCACTGCCACTACCACTTAGGGCAAATTGCCTTGATAAAAAAAATGCTAAGGGAAGAAGTAAACTGATTTTCAAACACATACATTTTCATTTCGACATCAGGTTTTGGTGTATAAATAGCCTTTTTATTTCTCTTGCCCTTTTTCTATTTTGTAAGAAAAAACGTATGAGCAAGATAAGAACAGAAGGCTTTTTGCAGGAGCTCAACAGTGAGTATAAGGCAACACGCGCCTGCCTCGAAAGGATTCCTGAATCTTTGTTTGAATTCAAACCTCATCCTAAATCAATGCAGTTAGGCTACCTTACTTTGCTGGTAGCAGAAATTCCTTTGTGGATCAAACATATGATCGTAGACAGCGAAATTGATTTCGCTACTTTCAAACATGAATCTCCCAAAACGACAGAGGAAGTGGTAAATTTTTTCGAGAAGAATATGGAAGCGGCAAGAAGCGCATTGCAAGGCACAAATGATGAAGAGTTGAATTCAACCAATTTTTCACTAAAGACAAATGGAAACGTGTTATACACGGCGCCGAAAATTGTAGACGTTAGTACCACGCTCAACCACTGGGTGCACCACCGCGGGCAACTCACTGTGTACATGCGTTTGAACGATATCGCCGTGCCTTCGATCTATGGCCCATCGGCGGATGAACAGACTTTTGCACCGCCGAAATGAAACATGAAATTGGTTAGGGGCGATTCGAATTCGCCCTTTTCCGCATCATGGGCTTGGTTGAAAATTAAACTCGGGTGTAACAAAGATTCAATTTACCTGCGCAACGTTTTCGACAAAAACGTGGTCATGCCCCAAATACGCCCTTGTTATGAAAAAAAGTCTCCTAAAAATTACCCTCCTGCTATTTGCAGTCGTTGCGGTTACCGCATGTAAAAAGGATGATTCTTCCGATTATTTCAATGACCTGAAACTGCCTGAAAACACAACCACCGTTGTGACCGGGCAAAACGAATTTGCCTTCAATCTTTTCAACAGGCAGCTACAAGCGGAAAACAGCAATTCCAATACACTTATTTCTCCTCTGAGCGTTTACCTGTGCCTTGCGATGGCGTACAACGGCGCAGACGGACAAACAAAAGCGGCAATTGAACAAGCACTCGCCATTAAAGGAATAACTATTGATGACGTAAATAAAGTTTGCCAGGCCGTTGTTACACAAATGCCCCAGGAAGACGGCAAAGTTGCTCTTAGCATTGCCAACTCAGTGTGGTACACAAATAGCACGGTTGCTCCTTTAAATTCGTTCCTGGATGCAACATCCACTTATTACAAGGCTACTTCAAAAGGGCTTGATTTCTCTTCGCCTTCCGCTATCTCTACAATTAATGATTGGGTTTCAAGCAATACAAAAGGCAAAATCAACAAAATCATAGATCAAATAGACGCTGGCGAGGTGATGTTCCTCATTAACGCGATTTACTTTTATGGCACATGGAAAAATGGCTTTAAGTCATCAAGCACCCATAACGATATTTTTTATGCCGCGGATAAAAGCAAACCATCCGTTCCTTTTATGTCTGCCGAGTTTACAACTAATTACCTTCATTCAGACACATACTCTGGCCTGGAGTTACCCTACGGTTCTGGTAAAGGCTTTAGTATGTTTGTATTAATGCCACATGATCCCCAGCAATCCATCCAGAATTTTGCTGCTTCTTTCGACCTGGATGCATTTGCCGAAAATTTGAAGACCGCACCAAGCTGGAAGCTTCTTATTACCGTACCAAAATGGGAGTACTCGTATCAAGTGAAAAATTTCAAATACATTTTAAGCGACATGGGAATGGGTAATGCATTTTCCAGCAGTGCAGATTTTTCAAAAATGTATCCCATACCGGTGCAGCTCACTCGCGTAGTTCATAAAACGTATATCAAGGTAAGCGAAGATGGAACGGAGGCCGCAGCGGTGACAGCAGCAGGTGCAGGTATAATGTCTGCCGGCCCGCCGCAGGAATTCAAGTTGGATCATCCATTCCTGTACCTGATAATGGAAAAACAAACAGGCAGCATCTTATTCGCTGGTGCCGTAAATGATCCTTCAAAACATTGATAAACCTTTTTTACAGGCAACATTCAAAGGCACAGTTTTCAAGCTGTGCCTTTGTTGTAAAAGAGAAAACATGATTTTGATCATAAAACTCCCGGCTTTATTTATTTTTGTGCCCATTACCAAAGATGAAAAAGAAATTAAAAAAACATTACAGGCTCGCGAGATTTATTGTTTACAAAGAAACCCTGGTTGATTTTAAGGAGCACTTATGGACATTTCTTGGCTCTTTTACAGCAATAGGCTTGATTGGATTGATCCACAGTAAATACTTCACTCTCAACGATAACGTCTTCCTTATCGGTTCGTTTGGAGCTTCTGCTGTGCTGATCTACGGCATCATCAATAGCCCGTTTTCTCAACCGCGAAATTTAATTGGGGGGCATGTAGTCTCTGCGTTGGTGGGCGTTACTTTTCACAAATTGCTTCCGGATTCTCTTTGGTTGTCGGCAGGCTTGTCGGTTTCGTTCGCCATTATTTTAATGCAGATCACCAAAACACTGCATCCGCCCGGAGGTGCTACGGCACTTATTGCAAACATTGGTTCCGATAAAATTCACAGCCTTGGCTACCTGTATGTGTTGAGCCCTGTTCTAACAGGTGTTCTGATCCTGTTTACCGTCGCCATGATTTTTAATAACCTTACGAGTCATAGAAAATACCCTAAGAACAAACACTGGTATAAGTTGTGGGAACGAAGATACAGGTGACCTTACTTTAAACTCATTGTTGAACGCACTTATTTCAATACATAAATCAACCTGATTCCAGCCGTGATATTGGGCGCAAAGGTATTGCCGCCGTTTGCGTCTATCTCTTCCTTTAACGAAGGAATATTGACATCAACCGGGGTAATAATGGAATAGTAATCTTTGTTGAATTCCTGGTTTTCGGTTTTAATCATTCTGTAACGAAAACCAACACCGCAATAAAAATCCCAGCCGAATCGCCTGGAGAGCATCTTTTGTTGTCCAAAAACCAGATTAAGTCCAAGTACGTTTTTCTTAACTGCAAAAACATCAGTGGCTTCTTTCAAGCTATCGACAACATATTCGACTTGTGTGTTGTGGTGATCGTTTGTATAAAATGCATTTACTGCCAGATAAGCGTTTTTTAACCTCCGTTGCTTTGTCGCCGGAAAATAATACCGCAGCTCGGTTTTCAGTTTAAAACCTCGAGGGTTAATAAAGGTTGTGTCAGTTTTGTTAATGTAACTCTCACGATACTTTACTCCCAGTTCATTGTACCAACTCATTGTGTTTGACAACCGGTATTCTACACCTGCTTGAATCGTTGGAAAACTTACGTCATCCACGAGTGCAAGCGGACAAAATTTTAACTGAATCGGTTTCTGAGAAAAGGCACTTGTCGACAATATGAGACAGAGAACAATTTGTATATACTTCATGGGCGCTTTGCAGCAAATGGTTTAGAGATATTTCAGGCAGGACAGCTAAAAAAAAGAAAGTGTTGCGTGATGCAAGATTTTTAGCATTCAATTTATATCTTTCAAATACTCATCCACATTTCCCCAGCGGCTGGATCCATTTTCTTTTTGATAGATGAGTTCATTTACGGTGTCTACAACCTTCTGCATCCGTGCGGGAGAAATGCGGGTCAAAAAGTATACGGTTCTTCCGTTGACAAGTCTGAATATGATCGGATTTCTGGTTTTATTGCTCACACGATTCATGGGCAAGAGCAGCGTCATTACAACGGCTCCAGCTATTTCGCCGGTTGTCGATTCTTTTGGAACGCTTAATGTGGCGAAACTCATATCATCGATATAGTAAACCCTCTCCTGTATTTTGAGCAAGGACACTAACGAATTCTTCTTTTGCACTACCTTATTTTCATACACTATTATTTCATCGCTACCAATGACAATTAATGGCAGAAAACACAAAAAACCAATTATCCAAAACGCGGTGGGATTTTCATCATAATGCATAGATGACAATATCATAACACCCACCAACATTACTCTGTATAGGATACTTAAAAAATAATCAACGATCGAAAATTCCCTGAGAAGCTTTCTGCTCATGCCATCAAATAATATTTGCAAATATATTCCCGGCGTAGTGATTAATTAATAAGAGGAAACTCTTAAGGGAGTTGAGAATTGAGAATTGAGAGTGGAGAGTGGAGAGTTAGACACGCACACCAAAAATCTCTGTAAATCAGTTTAATCAGTGTTATCTGTGTGCCTATCTTCAAAACAAAAAAGCTATTACCTGATCCAATGATCTACGGTAATAGCTAACCAGATAGGGACAAATATTTTACTGGTTCAGTACCTTGCTGCTGTATACATGATATTCGCCGGGCGTTAACGTTGCGGTATATGATGTACTGCCCAATGTGATTGTTGCACCAGTTAAGCAATCATACCATGTGCCAGATGAAGGGAACGTGATATTCGCTGTTTGTGGATTCACGTCAAAATTCCCCACTACAACCACATTGGCGTCGGTGCCATTGAGTTTAATATTTTTAACCGCTCCGCTCAAATCATATTGAAAATTGCTTGTCGCAAATACGGCGTTCTTTGTTTTCAATCGTATCATTTTTGCAAACACATTGTACAATGCTTGCCTGTCCGGATTACCTTGGTATTCCCAATGCGGTGGCTTCTCTCCTGTTCTGTCACCCTGGTTGATAGAAACATCGTAGCCTACTTCTCCAAACTCCCAAATCATTTTAGGGCCTGGAGAGGAGAACAAAAATGCTGCGGCCATTTGCTGGCGCTTCAAACCTGTTGCAAGATCTTTAGTGCTGTATGCGCCGGAAGAATTACCATATTGTTCGTTCTTATACTGCAGTCTTTCTTCATCATGACTTTCCATGTACGTTACAAGATTATATGGTTGGGTAAATCCATGCTTGTCGTAAAAGATGCGTGAAAAATCCCAGTCTGTAGTATAACCCATTGTTGCCTGGTTAAAATTGTAATTCGTATTGTTCCACAACATCATGCCCTCAGCGGAAAGAGCCTGCTCCTCCATATCAACTGCAAAGTGTTCAAGAATTACATAAAAGTTTGGATCGATGTTTTTTATAAAATTGTTGTATTCTTTCCAAATGGCTACGCGGCTTGCGTCATACTTGGCAAAATCGGCATCATTGGAGCTCATGTTTTCGGTAAAGCCTTTCGAAAGGTCAAACCTGAATCCGTCCACTTTGTATTGCTGCATCCAGAACTGCAATACATTTTTTACAAAATATTTCGTGGCCGCACTTTCATGGTTAAAGTCGTAACCCACGTTGTACGGGTGCGTTGGGTTTACATTGAACCAGGGACTGTTAGCTGCAGGCTTTTGTGCAGTACCATCAAAATACAATTGCACCATTGGAGATTGACCAAATGAATGATTCAACACCATGTCGAGAATTACGGCAATTCCCTTTTTGTGACACTCATCAATAAAAGCTTTCAGCGCTGTTTTGGGTCCATAGTATTTATCGGCAGCAAAATAAAAATCAGGATTATACCCCCAGCTTGAGTTGCCTTCAAACTCTGTAACAGGCATCAATTCTACTGCGTTTACACCCAACCTTGTAAGATAAGTCAGTGTATCCTTCAACGTCTGGTAATTATGTGCCCCAATAAAATCACGCACATGCAGTTCATAAATAACCAGGTCTTTTTTATCGGGTCTTGTAAAGTTGGAAACCTGCCAGTTGTATTGCTGCGGAGTTGCCTGCATCACACTTACAATGCCAGTTGCTTTTCCAGTAGGGTAAGACGGCATATTGGGAAACGTTTCCGAACTAATGTATTTATCATTATCGGGATCCAGGATCAACTCGCAATAAGGATCTGCCACTTTCAGCGTACCATCTACGAGGTATTGATAGGTGTAATATTTGTTTGCATCAAGGTTATCAACCTGCACCCACCAGCGTGTGCCATCGGGTGTTTTCTTCATGAAATATTTTGGATCTGCCTGCCAGTTATTGAAGTCACCAATTACGTAGCCAAACTTTCTATCAGGTGCATAAATATTTAAAATTGCAGAGGTTCCGTTGTTAATGAAGGTAACGCCATCCTTTGCGCCTGAAGGCAGCGCAGCTATCTCAACTGTTCCTGCACTTACAAATGTATAGGTTGTTTCGGCAGTTTGTCCGTTCGCAGTCGCAGTAACTTTTACCGTTTGCGTACCTCCTAATGTCAACTTTGTCTTGCCACTTACAGTAGTTGTATTGCTGGCTGTCGCAAAGCTTGCGCCGTTTAATGAAATGGTTAAACTGGAAGCCTGAGAGGAAACAGCAGACACACTGATTTCATCGCCCGTCATTTGCGTCTGCAATACGGGCTCTGGTGTAAATTTCGGTGCAAATTCCGGTGAAGTAAATCTTACCTGCAACTTACTGGCGTCGTAGATGTTGATGAACATGTCGCTGCCATCCGTATTGCGTGCTACAAGGCTGCCATCTGCATTGCGGAACAACAATGCCAGCTTTAAGATTTTTTCACCTGAAGGTACGTTGTAAAAACTGCGTGGCCTTAAAGTTATCTGGTACTTATCATTGCCAAGAGATGTCGTTTTTGATTTTGGATCTGCCGTATTGAATGAAGAGCTTGCAACGTATTTCCACCCGCCATTGCTTTGATCAGTAACTACCCCCGTATAGATGTAAACGTCGCCACCATACCCCTTTAAACCTGCATTGCCTTTTGAAGCATCCAATGTTATGGTAATGGCTCCCGTATCAGTTGGAAATGGCGGAGTCCAAGTAAGCAAACCCGTTTCCGTTACCGGGTTCGAAGGATGTGTTGTATCGGACGGATTGCCGCCTCCACCTGCATCCGACTTTTTACAAGCCGGTGCATATGCAAGAACAAACACTAACAGGAGCAGATAAAATTTCTTCATGGCAGATGAGTTGTGAGTTATAAGTTTTGAGTTCGTAGTTGTTAGTTGTTCGTTGTTCGTTGTTCGTTAGCAGTTGTTGGTTGTTAGGCTGGCAATTGATCGTTATTGTTTTTTCTTCATCCACTTGAAAGAAACCAATGGTGATGAATTAGGTGCGATATACTTGCATTCTTAATTCTTAATTCTTAATTCTTAATTAATCTCAATCGGCACCACACCCGGCACTACCGTCATCTTCTTCTTTTCATCCTTTACATACAACACAGAAATAGCGCCCAGCACCAGCGACACACCGGCTATGATGATTGAATAAATTGCATGTCCACCGTAAATGTGTTTTACGAGCCAGCCGCCAAAAAATCCATTTATAATTTGAGGAAACGTGATAAAGAAATTGAAGATGCCCATGTAAACACCAATCTTTTTCGCTGGCAACGAACCCGCTAAGATGGCATAAGGCATGGCAAGGATACTTCCCCATGCAAGGCCGATTCCCACCATCGGAACAACAAGAAACTTGGGGTCTTTTATAATGAAAAATGAAAGCAACCCAAATCCACCCATCAATAGTGAAAACGCGTGTGTTTTTTTTCTGCTTGTTCTTTTGGCAATGGCGGGCAACAACAAGGCGTAACCCGCTGCCACTCCATTGTACACGCTGAACAATACGCCCACCCAATTGCCGGCATCTGCATAGGCTTTCGAAGAAGTGTCGCCCGGCTGTACATTGTAGAAATGCTGCGCAATTGCAGGTGTTGTGTACACCCACATAGAGAACAATGCAAACCATGAAAAGAATTGAACGAGGCCAAGTTGCTTCATGGTTTTTGGCATCAGTTTAAAATCCGTGAAGATGGCAGACAACCCTTGAGCATGTTGTGTTTCTTCTTCTGGAAAAAACTTTGCGTGTTCTTCAGGAGAATATTCTTTAGTGGTAAAAATTGTCCAGAGTATAGCAGAGATCAAAACAGCGGCACCAATGTAAAATGACAACTTAACATTGGTGGGCACTACGCCGGGATTGTCCGTTTCAGGAACATGGAAATATTTTGCCAGAATATAAGGCAGCGCAGATCCAACGATCGCGCCTATACCGATAAGAAATGTTTGAATCGAGAAGCCTACACTGCGCTGACTATCTGGAAGATTGTCTGCCACCAGGGCTCTGAATGGTTCCATCGCTACGTTGATAGAAGCATCCATGATCATAAGCAAACCCGCCCCTACGAATATTGCAGGCATAAAGGTTGCGAGCACAGAAGAATTGGGCATTAATATCAATGCCAATGCTGTTAGAATTGCACCGACTAAAAAATAAGGTCGTCTTCTTCCCAACCTGTTCCACGTTCTGTCGCTGTAGTGGCCAATGATGGGTTGAACGATCATGCCTGTAACCGGCGCTGCCAGCCAAAATAATGAAAGGTGTTCTACATCGGCACCAAAGGTTTGAAGAATGCGTGAGGCATTTCCATTTTGCAAGGCAAACCCAAATTGTATTCCCAAAAATCCAACGCTCATGTTGAATATCTGGCGGGTTGTTAGCAACGGTTTCTCTGTTATATTTTTCATCCGTATCTTTTTTATTGCCGCTGTCGCGGCGATTACTTTAGTCGGATGGAACTACGCATAGACATTTCAAGTTGTGAGAAATTGTTATGCTTCGTTTCATACGGCGCTTTTCGTTAAATGATTTTATTCTACTTCAAATATAACTCCATTCATCGGCGAAACCTTTACGGGAATTCCTTTTGAGAAATCATTTATTTCAATATTTTGATGAGTCAAAACTTCTTTTAGAATAGTGCTTTTGCCGCTTTTTTTGTCAAGCAAATTGGCTGGCAGCTGCACATTCAGACTGAGGGCTTTGTCGCGGTTAAAATTCACGACTACCAAAACAATTTTATCTCCCGCGTTGCGAACGTAAGCGATCGATTTCTTGTCAAGCCCTTCACTTGTAACTACTGATAACTTGCCGTATTTAATAGCATCACTGTTTTTGCTATAGTTGAGTAGTGTAGCGTAAAATGACCGCAATTTCTTTTGATCCTCCGACAAACCTTTGCCATCAAATGCCCCATTGTTCATCCATGCCTGGTGGGCTGGAACGCCCCAATAATCATACAATGTTGTACGGCTATCTTCGCCACCAAACCCCTCTTTACCATCACCATGCTCTCCTACTTCCTGTCCGAAATAAATCATGGCAGGACCACCGGAAAGTGTTGCAGCCACTATCATTCCTGGTATTCCGCTCTCTCCTTTTTGGGCAAATCCTTTTGACGCAATTCTTTCTTCGTCGTGATTTTCAAGGAAGCGCAGCAGGTTGTTTGAAATCGCACTGTCAGCGTTGGCAAGGTTTACAATGTCCTCTGTGTTTGCGAGTGAATCATTTTTAATGAGCCTTTTCACGGCGTCGTACAAACCAACCTTGTCGTATAAATAATCAAATTTTCCCTGGGTGAGGTATTGCTGATATACTTTCGGATTGTATATTTCTGCAATGAAAACGATTTGAGGATTCACTTTTTTCACTTGTGGAATTACCCATTCCCAAAACTCAACCGGCACCATTTCGGCCATATCGCAGCGGAATCCATCAACATGCTTATTTGCCCAAAACACCAGTATATCGCGCATTTTTAGCCATACTGAAGGCTGCGGATCGAAATGTTTTGCTTCGCCGTTCTTATAGTCAACACCATAGTTTAATTTTATGGTTTCATACCAGTCGTCGATTGATGGCGCTTCGCTAAACACATTATTACCTGTTGCTTTTGCCGGTGTTTCTGCAAACTTATTGTCCTTAAGCGGGCTCTTGAAATCACTACCGCCGGCATTTACACCTTTGGGTACGATAAATGATTTTCCCGTGATGTAGTAAAAATCATTTTGTGTAGAAAATGTTTTTGTAACATCATCATTCGCTCCAAAATCAGCAGCATTAGCGGGTTTAGCATCTGAATGATAAGTACGTGCCACATGATTCGGAACAAAATCAATGATCACTTTCAAACCATGATCATGTGTACGCTTCACCAGCGATTCAAATTCCTGCATCCTGTTTTTTACGTCAATTGCGAGATCGGGGTCAACATCATAACAATCTTTGATCGCATAAGGAGAGCCGGCTTTGCCTTTCACGACATCAGGATCATCCTGCCGAATGCCGGCTGAAGAATAATCCTGCATGGAAGGATGTTCAATTACTCCTGTATACCAAACATGTGTAATGCCCAGTGTTTTCAAAGAATCCAGCGCCTTGTCGTTTATGTCGCTAAACTTACCTACACCATTTTCTTCTGCCGAACCGTAGTATTTGTTGGTGGTATTTTTATTACCAAACAAACGGGTGAACATTTGATAAACAATAAGCTTGTTGTTGTGTAAGCTATCTTTTGCAGCATCTTGCTTTTCGTTTTTCGAAGCGGGCGTATTGCATGCAGTAAGCACTACAATCAATAATAATATGGAGCTGATTCGTTTCATTTTTTTATTGGCACGCAGATGACGCTGATTTTACTCCCGCCTGAAATGAATTTATTCGGGCAGGGATCTACACTGATTTCATGGTCAGAGTCCCCTTAGTGAGACTTAGTGTCTTAGTGGTAAATTTTGAACTTCAATTCCTAATGACTTCCTCCTCTCTCACTTGAATTTCCACTGTATCATTGCCTTTCAACACATACTCATTTTTAAGTACTACAATAGACACCTCGACGCCCGATCTGTTTATTATTCTTACATACTCTTTCTTAATCTCAACACTCAACACAGCCCCACGGAAATTAATATTGAAGCTGAATGACTTCCATTTGCCTGGAATAAACGGATTAAAATGAAGCTTCCCGTCATACACGCGCATGCCCGCAAAGCCCTGCACCACGCTCATCCACGTACCCGCCATCGATGTGATGTGCAAACCGTCTTCTGTATCGTTGTTATAGTCATCAAGATCAAGTCTGGATGTTCGCAGGTACATTTCATAAGCCTTTTCTTCATAACCAAGTTTTGCTGCAAGAATAGCATGCACACAAGGCGACAATGAACTTTCATGTACCGTCCTCGCTTCGTAGAAATCAAAATTGCGGCGAATGGCTTCCTCGTCAAACTTCTCTTCGAAGAAATAGATGCCTTGCAAAACATCTGCCTGTTTGATAAAGCATGAACGCAGAATCCTGTCCCAGCTCCACTTTTGGTTGATCGGTCTTTGTGATGCAGGAATATCCCTCACCAGCACTTGTTCTTTGTCCATGTATCCGTCCTGTTGCAGGTAAATGCCCAGGCGCTTGTCTTCTGGATAATACATGTGATCGATAATATGCGACCATTTTTCTTTTTCAGCTGATTCGTTAAACTGCAAACGCTTAGCCAGGTTATTGAAATGACTTGCATCTGCACTTTTTACAGTGTCAATAGATTCGATTGCATATTGCAAACACCAGCTGGCAAGGTAATTTGTGTACCAGTTGTTGTTGATATTGTTTTCGTATTCGTTTGGCCCGGTTACACCAAGCATTACGTATTGCAGTTTGTCTGTGCTCCAGTTTACACGCTGTGCCCAGAAACGAGCAATGCCAATCAACACTTCCAGTCCGTAATCTTTAATGTAAGTTGTATCACCGGTATAACGGGTGTAATTGTAAATGGCATAGACGATGGCACCGTTACGGTGAATTTCCTCAAAAGTAATTTCCCACTCGTTGTGACACTCTTCACCATTGATCGTTACCATCGGAAACAACGCCGCACCGTTGGTAAAGCCAAGTTTTTCGGCATTTTCAATTGCTTTGCCAAGCTGCTGGTAACGGTAATACAACAGGTTCCTCGCAACCTGTGCGTCTGCCGTTGATAAATAAAACGGAACGCAATATGCTTCTGTATCCCAATATGTAGAACCGCCGTATTTCTCACCTGTAAAGCCTTTCGGCCCGATGTTCAATCTAGCATCTTCACCGGTGTAAGTTTGATTTAACTGAAAAATATTGAACCGGATGGCTTGTTGTGCGGCCACATCACCTTCGATCACAATGTCACTTTCGCTCCATTTGTACGCCCATGCTTCTTTTTGTTGTGCAAGCATTTTATCAAAACCATGCGCAAACACATCTTCTACAACTTCTTTACAACGGTCTACCAGTTTCTCTTTCGCATAATTCTGTGAAGAAACGTTCGCTGCATATTTATACAAAACTGTCTCTTCATTTGCTTTAACAGCTACATCAAATGAATGACCAACGAATTTTTCTTTACTGATTTGATGTACCTGTACATTTATCGAATTACCATTTTGCACCACGGCAAACTTCGAGCCTGTACAAACTTCAAACGCTGTTTTCTTTGTGCGTAATGTGACATAGGCACTATCTGCCAACACTTCCTTGTTTACCTCATCCCAAAATTTTTCGTCGTAGTTGGAATCCTGGTTTGCAATGTCTCCGTCAATAAAAGGTTTGAAAGTTATGGTGCCATTGAAGTTGAGTGGCGTTACTGCATATTTGATCACTCCTGCTTCATCATTAATGATGCTGCAGAAACGGGTTGCTTCAACAGCAATCTGTTTTCCGCTTTGCAATGTTGCTACAAAGCTTCTTTGCAAATAGCCTTCCTTCATATTCAACACACGTTTAAAATCTTTAACCGCGCTTGTATGCAGATCGAGTGTTTCTCCTTCCACTGCTACATCTATGCCTATCCAGTTAGCAGCATTCAATACTTTTGCAAAGTATTCAGGATAGCCATTTTTCCACCAGCCCACACGTGTTTTATCGGGGTAATAAACGCCTGCTATATAATTTCCCTGCAACGTTTCACCGGAATATTTTTCTTCAAAATTTCCTCTCTGTCCCATGCGGCCATTGCCCAGGCTAAATAAACTTTCTGATATCTTATTTAAAGCCGGATCAAACCCTTCTTCAATAATATTCCACTCGTCTTTTATGATATAGTCTTTCATGCGCTATAAATTCAAAATTTAAAAGTCAAAAGTTAAAAATGGAGCTACCGTAAAAAATGAGCGGACCTCAGTTTTTGACTTTTGATTTTTTACTTTTTAATTATTGTATTCTATTTCTTCAAGAGATTTTACAACAAAGTCTGCATCGCCAAGTATCTCCTTATCGCCTATTCCGATCACATGCATCTTACCTCTGAGCGCCGCTTCCACACCCGCTTCCGCATCTTCAAATACCACACAGTTTTCAGGTTGCTCATTTAGTAATTCTGCTGCTTTCAAAAACACCTGTGGATCGGGCTTTGAGCTTGTTACGATATTGCCATCAACAATGGCATCGAATAAAGGCAGAACACCCGTTTTATCAAGAATCAGTTTTGCATTTTTGCTTGCTGATCCCAATGCCACTTTGTAACTATTCGCTTTCAGATATTTCAACAAGTCAGATGCACCCGGCAACAAATTTTCAGGCGTCATCTGCTCGATCATTTTCAGGTAGTCATCATTTTTTTTCTGCGCCAAAAACAGCATCTCTTCTTCACTTTTTGTAACATTTCCCCAACCCAATATGAGTTTCAAAGAATCGATCCTGCTTACTCCTTTCAATTTTTCATTTTGTAATTCTGTGAAATCAAATCCTAAATCATTTGCCATTACGCGCCATGCCTGGTAGTGATAACCTGCCGTATCTACCAATACACCGTCAAGATCAAAAATGCACGCAGTAATGTTTTGGGATTTAAAATTTGAAATCGGATATTTTCCGTTCGCTACTGTTTCACTCATGTATGTCTATTTTTTTGTTTCACGCAAAGGCTGTTTTAATAACTGAATAACTGATTAACTGAATAACTGAAGCTGTTCAGGAATTTAACACCCAAAGCATTTTCAATTTTCAACTTTCCCCGCCTGAATGACTTAGTCGGGCAGGAATCTTCAATTAAGCTCCAACACCAACGTCGTCATTGCAGGCACATTCACCGTTTCGATATTCGATATAGTCGCATCGGTAACTACGTTCATTGCACTTTTATGATTGCCAATCCTTTCTTCAAAGCGTTTTGTTGCTAAAGACACTTCTTTATCGTTGCTGTTGAAAACGATCATAACTGTTTTGTTATCTGTATAACGGAAGTAAACGTACACGCTATTTTCAGGCACATACTGCATTAGCTTTCCTGTTTGCAATGCCTCACTTGTTTTTCTGTAGTTTGCCAGTTTTTTTATGAAGTTGAAAGCTTCGTTTTCTTTTTCGTCTCTTCCCTGCGCTGTGAATTTGTTTACCTTGTCTTCGGACCATCCGCCCTTAAAATCTTCACGCACTTTACCATCGGGGTCAGAGAAATTTTTCATCAGTACCTCTGTGCCATAATATATTTCCGGAATGCCACGTGTGGTAAACAGCATGGCCAATCCTGCTTTGTATTTATTAAGGTCCTCTTTTACCATGGAGTAATAACGGCTCATGTCGTGGTTGTCCATGAACACGAGGTTGCGTGTAGGATCTTTGTAAAGAAAATCCTGTGAAAGCACGTTGTAAATGCTTGACACGCCTTCCATCCATCCGAATTTTCCATTTAAAGATTCATAGATGCCGTCTTTAACAGCCACATCTGTAACACCGGGAAGTTTCGTATCAAATCCCTGGTTGATTACATTTCCTTCGCAATAAAAAGCCTGGCTGGGGATTGAGTGCACAAGCGTTTCACCAAAGATGGTAAACTTAGGATACTCGTTCTTTACCGCTGTCATCCAGTTTGCCATAAACTGCAGATCATTGTATGCATAAGTGTCTATTCTAAAACCATCTACTCCTGCATACTCTATCCACCAGATATAGTTTTGTGTAAGGTAGTTTGCAACATATGGGTTGCTTTCGTTCATGTCCGGCATTGAGGGAACAAACCATCCGTCAACCTGTAACTTCCAGTCCATCTCAGCTCTGTGCGGGTCCATTGCCGGCTGATCTTTATAAGTTGTTTGTGTGTATGTTGGCCATACATGCACCCAGTCTTTCATTGGTAGGTCATGCATGAACCAGCTTTCACTGCCGCAGTGATTGGGCACAACGTCTTTAATTACTTTAAGTCCTTTTTCATGGCATTTGTCAACGTATGTTTTGTACAAATCGTTGGAGCCATAGCGGGGATCAATTTTGTAGAAATCTGTAGCAGCATATCCGTGATAGGAAGCATGCGGCATATCATTTTCAATTTCTGGGGTCATCCAAATGGTTGTGATACCAAGGTCCTTGATGTAGTCCAAATGATCAATTACACCCTGGATATCACCTCCATGCCTGTAAAACATTGAGTCGCGATTAATAATCGTCTCGCGCATGCCCTTAACAATATCATTTGCTTTATCGCCGTTTGCAAAACGATCGGGCATGATTAAGTAGATCAAATCCTTGTTGGTAACACCCTGTGCTCTTACTGCACCTGTGTTTTTTGCTTTCAGTTCGTAATTGTATGTGAGCTTTTTATCTTTTTTGTTTTTGGATAAGAATGTGATGGTAAAACTTCCTGGCTGTGTGTTAGCAGCTATCGCAAGATCGACGAAGAGGTAGTTGGCATTTTCGACTTTGTTTATTTTCTCAAGTGTTACGCCGGGATAATTGCTCAACTGCACTTCCCGTGCAGCGATGTTATTTCCATGAATGAGCAATTGCAATTTCGGATTTTGCATGCCGGTCCACCAATTCATAGGTTCCACACGATCAAGAGGCGCAATTGTCTGAGCTGCTAAATGACTAACAAAAAAAGTAAGGAATGTAATAAAAACGATCTGTCTGTTCATTGCTTTATTGTTGTTTCACCAGGAAGAGTTAACATTCGGACAATAAAAATTGAGCGTAATAGCGGCGTTCAATCCTTAGCGTCCTTCTTGAATTAAACCTTTTTGGAAGTAGTTTGAATATCGCTATTGACGATGCTGAAAAATAAAACTCTGTTAAGAAGCACCGGCAAACCAATTGATGACAGCCGGCGCTTCTTGTGAAGTATTAATCAGGCATGCTTATTTGCTAACAGTGTAAGTGTTGTTTACAAAACTTACGGTGATCTTGTAACTACCACTTTCATCAGGAGGTGGAATGTTGTCACCAGAATCTGTGGTGAAAGGTCCACCTGCTTTGTAGGCTGCATTTTTGCCATCTGCAACTGCATACTTGTGATCCCAGCTACCATTCACCGGAATGAGCAAGTAACCTTTGCCACCACCGGAAGTAAGGCCCACTGTGATCTGGAATGTTGACAATCCTACTTTGGTAAACTGCTGTGTAGCCGCAGGAACAGGATTCGTCCATCCTCCTGCAGTAGCATCACCAATGATGAAAAGATTTGCAGGGATCGTACTTACATCAAATGGTGTAACGGTGTAAGTTCCCGCTACGAAATCAACTATTATTTTGTAGTTGCCTGTTGCATCAGGGCCAGGGATATTCTTATCGCCGGCATCTGGAGCAAAAGGTCCACCATGCTTTAATGCAGGGTCGGTGTTACTTGTTACGTTGTACTTGTGGCCCCAATCGCCATTCTTAGGCAAGAAAACATATTCTTGTCCACCGGTTAAGTGCACAATAATACCAAACGTGTTATCATCGAGTTTTGTAAACTGTTGATTCGGTACAGGAACAGGATTGTTCCATTCACCGTCTGTAGCACTTCCAACTATGAACAGATCATCTGGCACAGGATACTTAGGCACCGGCTTTGTTGAGTATGGAGTTACTGTTATTTTAATTGTGTCAGAAAAAGAAGATGGCACATTTGAGTTAGCGTCTTTATCTGTTTTCAAATCGCTTCTTAGTCTTGCCCAAATCGTTCCCTGCACTGCAGGAGTCATGCCCAGCAAAAGTGCGATCTGGTTGAAATCTGCTCCTGAAAATTGTTGTTTCAAAACATTGGCTCCAACAAGCACTTTGTTGGCTTTCTTAAATGTATCGGCCGGCAAAGAAAATTCGAGTGTGTATGTGGCTAGTGCATTGTAGCCATAGTTCACAGCAGGCCAGGTGAAAGTAACTACTGTATCCTTGGCATTGGCTTCTGTGAGCACAAGACTTGTTGAACTGGCGGTGAGCTTTGTTGCTGCACCTTTTGGCAGTGTCAACACACTTCTGTCTTCATCCTTTTTGCAGGAGGCAAATAACACGAGTGCAGCGACAACAACACTTAGTAATTTATATATCAGTTTCATCTGTATATTTTTTTGTTTTGGCAATTAAATTAGTATCCAGGGGTCGGTTTTAAAGTTGGGTTAGCTGTTAAGTCAGTTGTTGGAATTGGAAACAGATTGAATCTGTTGTCAATGCTTGTTCCTGCCTGTACGCCGCCTTTCCACTGCCATAAATAAGTTCCGCCTGTATATTTTCCAAAACGAACGAGGTCAGTTCGTCTGTGAGCTTCCCAATATAGTTCTCTTACTCTTTCGTCTAATATCAGATCCAATGTCATTGCCGCATCTGTAATATTTCCAGATGTGCCTCCATATGCTCTGTTTCTAAGGGCATTGATATAACCCAATGCTGTAGCCCTGTCTCCACCGGCACCGCCTCTCAATACTGCTTCAGCATATATTAAGTAAACATCTGCAAGACGGAACAATGGGAAGTCGGTATCTACGAAAGTGCCGTTTTTATCAGAGCCTGCAGCTCCTGTTGAACTAACGTTTTTATACTTTACTACCGCATAGCCGTTTGTAAAATCTGTAATGTTGTTGATGTCTATTGTTTGTCCTTCTGTAAAGAACATCGCTCTTGAATCGAGATCAGGAAATTTGGTAACCATTTCCTTTCTTGTTCTTAAACCTGACCATGATCCATTTATACCATAGTCTGGAGGGCTCATTTTTCCGCCCGTAGAACCGTGAATTATAAAAGTTGTATTGCTGTATGATTGTGAGGTCAATCCATTTGCGCGAATAGGGAAAATAATTTCTTTAGAAGTTGCGCGGCTGTCTGTCAAAAACAAATTCCTGTAAGTAGCAGCCAATGAATATGCTCCTGATGAAGTTATTTTGTTTGCATAAGTAATCGCATCTGTACTACGGTCTGTTCCGGTATATACTTTTGCATTCAAATACAATTTTGCCAGCAGCATCCACGCTGTTCCTTTGTCTGCACGTCCGTATTCATTTTTTCCTGCATCGGGTAATGTATTCTGAATGTCCAACAATTCAGTTTCTACAAATTTGAACAGATCGGCTCTTGACATTTGTTTTGGAGAGAAGTTACCCACCGCATCTTTTTCTGTGGTAACAGGAACATCTCCAAACAGATCCAACGCGTTCCAGTAAAACAATGCGCGAAGGAAACGTGCCTCTAGTTTGTATCCGTTGATATTTGCAGCATCGGCAGCGGGGAAACCGCTTACTTTAGAATCAGGCAATTGGCGCAGGAACTCATTACACTGGCTGATGTTAAAGTAAATACGGTTATAGGTGAGCTTGATGTACGTATTGTTAGAGTTCCAGTTATTTGTATTGTAATTCTGCAAGTCACCGTCGTTCCATGCTATTATAGCTTCATCTGTTGTAAGCTCTTCCACTTCCCAATAGTTTCTGAGATATCCATTTGAACCTACGTCCTGTGCATCAATATCTGCAACAGGCACAGGATTGGTACCATCTTGTCCACTTAATGAAAGGCCGCCATATAATTTTGCGAGCGCTTCTTTAATAGTTGCGGGGCTACTGTAAACCACGTCGGATGTAACGTCTACAATAGGCTTACGATCCAGATCTTTTGTGCAGGATGAAAACGCTATGGCTCCCGCTATTATGAGTTTATATATGTTTTTGTTTGTCATGATTTTTCTAAATTTTCAGGATTAAAAATCAACACTTGCACCAAGAGAAAAGATTCTCGTTTTAGGATAAATATTATTGTCAATGCCACTGTATATTTCAGGATCTATACCTGTATACTTCGTAATCACAAAAAGATTTTGGGCAATTGCTGACAAACGCAGGCTTACATTTTTGCCTATTTTACCAAAGTTGTAACCAACCTGTAGATTGTCCATACGCAAGAAAGATGCGTTTTCTACATAATAGTCAGAATAGAACTGCGTGTTGTTAAATCCGGTAAAAAGCACATCCGGTATTGTGTTTCCTAAATATTTATTTGCATCAATAACTACTGAGTATGCAGCACGGTTTGATTTAACGTTGTTGTAAACATAGTTGCCAATGTTAGATCTTAATACAAAGCTCAGGTTCCAGTCTTTGTAGCTAAACTGAGAATTGAAACCCAGCATATATTTTGGCGCTGGAGATTTGTAGTGATAGAAAAGATTACCGTTGCCTTTATGGTTTACATCTGCATAAACGCCTTCAATTGGTTTGCCTGTTTGGTCGTAAACTTGTTTGTATACCCAGAAAGTATATGGCGCATAGTCAACAGAATGTATTTGGATTTTGTTACCAGTACCACCGGAGATGCCACCTACAATTACACCCGGAGAAGATGGATCATCAACAGTTGAAAGCTTTGTGATTTTGCTTTCGTTGTAAGTAAAGTTAAAACCAAGGTTCCATTGAAAATCCTTGTTGGTAACCGGTATCGCGTTCACTACAAATTCAACTCCTTTGTTTTCAATATTACCTACGTTGGTTAATACGTGGTTACTTAGGTTTGAACCTGCTGCAACCGGAATATCAGAAATCAGGTTGTTGGTTTTTTTGTAGTAAACATCAATGCTACCGCTGATCCTGTCTTTAAGCAATCCAAAATCCAACCCGATGTTTGAAGTAGTTGTTGTTTCCCATTTAATATTCTGATCGTAAGGAGCACCACGATACATGTAGTAGGCGCTATCTCCAAACAGATATCTTGTAGTACCTGTGCTTATGCTGTAAGAAGCAAGATAAGGGTAATCGCTAGCCGTAATATCCTGCTGGCCGGTTGTACCATAACCCAATCTTAGTTTCAGGTTAGAGATGGTTTTGGAAGACTTAAGAAAATCTTCTTCGCTAATTCTCCATGCCAATGCGATGGATGGGAAGTTACCCCAACGTGTGTCAGGACTGAAGCGTGAAGAACCATCTCGACGTATGGTCGCGGTCAATAAGTATTTGTTGTTGTAAGTGTAATTCAACCTGCCGTAAAAAGAAACAAGTGTATGTTGTGTAGAATCCGGCTTAGTATAGGTTGGAGGATTACCGGGGTTGTTCTTGGTTATACTTGTTGTCCAAAATCCCGGCGCACCGCGAAGGAAGTCCTGGTAAGAATAACCACCCATTACATCAATGCGGCTCTTGATACTTTTAATTTCTTTAACGTAGTTCAGATAAAAATCCAACAGTTTGTTGCGAGTGCGTTGTTCATACTCGTGATACCGACCACCTGTTGTATAAGCAGCGGCCCAGGTTGGATCTTCACGCACAGAGCCATTGCTCTTTGAGATATCGTATCCCAAATTCAGGTTTGCACGCAGATCAGGAAGAAAATGGAATTTATAATCCAATTGCAAATTGCCGATGCTTCTGTAAACGGTGGCCTTGTCGTTCTTTAGATACAAATCTGCTACAGGATTTCTTGTTGACTGTGTATTAGGAACACCACCATCCTGCCACTCATAATATCCGCCGTAAGGTGATTTACTGTCATACACAGGCTTGGTTGGGTCAAATCTGATGGCATCACCTACAGCACCTGAATTGGCAAAACGGTTTCCGTTTACTACGCCTTTAAGATTTAAATCTACACGAAGATGGTTGTCAAAGAAAGTTGGGCTTATATTAAGAGCGGCACTTCCGCGCTCGAGGTAACCTGTTTTCAAAATACCGTCCTGATGAAGATAGCCCAAAGACAAACGGTATGGAAGATTTTTCACACCACCACTAAAACTTAGATTGTTATCTGTAGTGAAAGCAGGATGGTATATTTCATCTTGCCAGTTAGTGTTTGCCTTTCCTAAAGAATCTACCGCATAAGGTTTGTTCTGAATAGCGGCCTGATCTTTAACTACTTTTCTGAATTGATCAGCAGTTAATACGTCCAGGTTTTTAACCTTTACTGCAACAGAGTTTACGGTGTTGAAGTTTACACGAAGAGGACCACCTTTTTTACCTTTCTTGGTAGTAATGATGATTACACCATTAGACGCTCTGTTACCATAAATAGCAGTCGCAGAAGCATCTTTCAGTACGTTGATGGATTCAATATCGTTGGGGTTGATAAGACTTAGTGGGTTTGGAGAGCCGGAGATAGATGATGTTCCGTCGCTCTTTTTTGAGTTGTCAACGGGAACTCCATCGATCACGAAGAGAGGATCATTGCTTGCATTCAAAGAAGAACCACCACGAATACGGATAGTACTTGCCCCGCCTGGCGCACCGCCATCCGGGCTAATTTGCACACCGGCTACTTTACCTGAGATCAACTGATCAGGAGTTGAGATGGCTCCTTTTTGAAAATCTTTCGCGTTTATGGCAGTTACCGATCCCGTAAGATCTTTCTTCTTTGCAGTACCATAACCAATTACAACCGCCTCTGTAAGATCAGTTGTTGCACGTTTAAGAGCAAAATGAACTGCTGCATCATTGCCTTTCACAGTTACATTTTGTGAGGTTTGTAAAAAGCCAACTGCATTTACAACAACTGTGTAAGTACCGTTGGAAACAGGAATTTTGAAACGACCATTGTCATCGGCAGATGCACCTCTTGTGCCGCCTTTAATGGTTACAGAAGCAAAGGCCACAGGCTGATTTGTTTCATCAACCACTTGTCCGGAAATGCTTCCGTCTTGCGCATAAATAACAGAATAGATTAAAGTGAAGAGCGAGAGAAGCAGTAGTCTCCCCATGTGTAAACTTTTCATTGGCCCAATTTTTTGGTTTAGCAATCAATTGTGAAAGCTTCGCCAAAAATAATCGGGAACGTTCCCAAAAACAAATTTTTTGAAAATTTTATATATATATTTTTATTTATTATTAATAAATAATTGGTTAATAGATAGTTGAAAACGTAAATTTCCGGGAATGTTCCCGGAACACAAACAAACGGTCGTTAGTATGAATCCAAAGATGTTGTGATTCGTATAAGTTATTGAGTTAAAAAAAATTATCTGATTGCTACTGGCTCGAGTGACGACGATTGACGCTGGATGAGTTCGGAATCCAACACAATGTTCCTCGTGATGAATTCTTTTTCTTCTTCGTGTTTTTCTAAAATTTCAAACAAAAGCTCGGCGGCCCGCTCTCCCATTTTATAAGCCGGCTGCGTGATGGTAGACAACGAAGGGTTGAGTAGTGGAGATATTTCAAGACTTGAAAAGCCAATGACTTTTACATCATCAGGAATGGAAATATTCATTGCGTGACAAACATAGTAAGACGCTATTGCTAGGCGTTCAACCGATGCAAACACTCCATCGGGCTTCAACGTTTCAAATAGGTTGCGAAGAATGACTTTGTTTTTTTCCAGCTCATTGCTGCAGTCGATAACAAGATGATCATCGAAAGGAATATTATTCTTCTTCAGCGCATCAATGTAGCCCTGCATGCGGGTTTTACCGATGGAAAGATTTTTGTTCACAACAAGATAAGCAACCTTTTTACATCCACTCTTAATGAGATGTTCCGTTGCTTCGAAGCTGCTTTGGTAATCATTTGTGGTGACTCTCGCAGTTTCAACGTCTTCGTATGTTCTGTCAAAGAAAACAAGTGGTATCTTTTTTCTTTTCAAAACCTGCAAATAGCTGTGGTCCTGATCCTCACCTGATACAGACATGATAATGCCATCTACCCTTCCATTGCTGAGGTTGGTAACAAAGGCTACTTCTTTTTGAAAATCATCATCGGTGAGATAGATCAAAACGTGATAGCTCTTGTCTTTTGCAACTTTTTCTATACCGTTAATTGCTTTTGAAAAGAAGTTATTGGCAATCTCAGGAACGATTACGGCGATCGTTTTGCTCTTTTGATTGCGGAGATTGCTGGCGTGGTGGTTTGGCAAAAAATTAAGCTCCTTCGCTCTCGCAAGAATCTTCTCGCGGGTTTGTGGATTGATATCACTTCCTCCTCTGAACGCTCTCGAAACGGTGGATTTGGATAAGTTCAGTTCTTCCGCCAGCTTAATTATATTGATGTTACCCATTAAAGTAAAACTAATACTATTTTTTTAATTGTATGGGCATTCGTATTGGCGCATCACAAACGCCCTTGTCATTACAGGCACGAAACACTTGTCCAGAAAGGGTTACGCGCAAATGCGGGGTGAAGGCGGGATGTTTTGCCTGCATGCTGAATGTGCATGAGGGCGAATGCGATTCGCCCCTACTGTTTTTCGTCGTCTGTAAACTTCAATTTTCCCATCTTCAACAATGCATAAAATACGCAGTTGCTGTGCATGGATTGTTTGAACTGCCCGCGCATTAACAGATCAATTACTTCATCGATCGCTACCAGCATGATGTCTATTTCCTCATTGTGATCGAGTTGTTGTTCTCCCACTTTTTTACCACCGGTTGCCAGGAACAAATGTGTGAAATTATTTAACACACCGGGATTGGCGGCCGTTTTATTAAGATGTTCAATGTGCGAAAATTCGTAGCCGGTTTCTTCGAGAAGCTCACGTCTCATGCCCTGCTCAAAGTCTTCGTCTTCGTCAATAAAGCCTCCTGGTGTTTCTATTACCACTTCTCCAATCGGATGACGATATTGTTTTACAAGCACAGCGTGGCCATCTTCTGTAATCGCGAGGGCGGTTGCAGATGGCGGCATTTCCACTACAAAGTAAGGATCAACTATTACTCCATCTTCGCGCTGGCACCTGTCTTTACGCGCTGTGAAGTAATGATGTTTACTTAGGTATTGCGATGATAATGTTTTCCAATGCATGAGGGACAATTAATAATTAACAATTAAGAATTAAGAATTCTTCAACGTCGGGTATTGGTTATTATTGGTAAAAACGAAATCAGTAATTAAGAATGTTGTCAATACTTATAACTTTCACACATTCGTGATGATCGTCTATTAATTATTAATTCTTAATTACTAATTCCTCCCTACCAGTTCATTCTCTCCCGCAATCTCACCACATGCATTACGTGATGCTTGCCATGCCATGCGTACATGCCGAGAAGGTTCCAGAGAGAAATTTCTTTGTTATGTTCAGGATGAAAAACTGTTCTGTTCCAGTCTTCATCTTTAATGTTTATGACCAGGTTGTGCCAGCGATTGTGCAATGCATGCAGCAGTGTAATAGAGATGTTGATCGGTATATTTTCAACGTCTGGCAGCAATGCCCATGCTGCTTCATCGTAAGGTTTTATCGTAGGATTGTCTTCTGTTAACGCCAACTTAAAACGGATGTATGCAGTCATGTGACTGTCGGGCACGTGATGCACTACCTGCTGAATTGTCCAACCGCCATCGCGATACGGAGTTTGCAATTGTGCTTCATCCAGGTTAAGGATCGCATTCTCTAAAAGATCCGGCAAATACCTGATGTCATCTGCCCATCTCTTTAATTGCTCTATCGAAAATGGCTGTGGCTCAAATTTGCCGATTGGGTAACGAAGATCTTCCATATTAGTTGAGAGTTGAGAGTTGAGAATTGAGAGTTGTTGTCTATTGCTTTTTGTTTACAAATCAAAACTAATCATTGTTGCAATCGAAGCTACATTTTACACTTCTTTAGCTAAAAGTTGATAATCGAAGAATACTTGTCAAAACAGCACTTTAACTAACTCTCAACTCTCCATTCTCAACTCTCAACTATCAGTCCTCCTTCCTCCACTCTTTGCCTGTAAGATTGATAAACACATCTTCAAGGTTTGCTTTCTTCACTTCGGTTGTTCGTTCAAAGCCAGACGCAATAAGGTTGTCGATCAATTGATGCGGAGAATTGATGGCTACAATTCTTCCTGCGTCAACAATGGCCACACGGTCGCACAGGTATTCCGCTTCATCCATGTAGTGCGTGGTAATGATCACCGTTGTTCCTTTTGATCGTATATCACTGATCAGATCCCACAGGTTGCGTCGCGCCTGAGGATCCAACCCTGTTGTTGGTTCGTCGAGAAAAATAATTCGTGGTTGGTTGATAAGTGTGGTGGCGATGGAGAACCGCTGCTTTTGTCCGCCACTGAGCTCCTTGTATTTCGCTTTTGCTTTGTCTGTAAGGTTTACCAGCTTTAATAGTTCATGCGGATTTACCGTTCGGTTATATAAGCCGCCAAATAAATGAATAAGCTCGGTAAGATTTAAACCAGGGTAATATCCTGAAGATTGTAGTTGAACGCCTATGATTTTCTTAATGGCATCGGGAGACTGATCAAGGTTAAATCCGTCTACGATCACCTCCCCGGAAGTCTTGTCACGTAAGGTTTCTATGATTTCAAGCGTAGTGGATTTTCCCGCGCCGTTTGGTCCCAGCAAACCAAATATTTCTCCTTCATGCACATCGAAACTAATGTCCTTTACTGCTGTAAAATCACCGTACTTCTTTTGCAGATTCTTTACCGAAATAATGGTTTTCATACAGTGAAATTAAAAAGTAAAAATTAAAAAGTAAAAACGCACCTTTTACAGGAGGTTACTCTTGCAAAGTTACAGTTACAAGCGCTTCCATTTTTTTAATTTTTACTTTTTAATTTTTACTTTAAAAACTCTCCAGTTCCTCCATCATCCCCTTGCTACCCGCAAAGAATGGCGAACGCTGGTGCAAAAATTCGGGTTGGATGTCGAGAATTCTGTTAACGCCATCGGTAGCTTTTCCTCCTGCCATTTCTACGATAAACGCAAACGGATTACATTCATATTGCAGTCTCAGCTTGCCCGTAAGCATCGTTTTTGTGGAAGGATACATGAAGATGCCTCCCAGTATAAGGTTACGGTGCATGTCGCTCACCATGCTTCCGATGTAGCGTTGTGTGTAAGGGCCGCCGGTTGTTTTGTCTTTTTTCTGGCAATTGGTAATGTAGTTTTGGATACGCTCCTCGTATTCATAAAAATTGCCGTGGTTGACAGAATATATTTTTCCTAACTCAGGGGTTTTGATATTGGGATGGCTTAAACAAAATTCACCGATAGACGGGTCCAGCGTAAAGCCGTTTACACCTCTGCGTGTTGCATATACAAGCATTGTAGACGATCCATAAATTACATAACCTGCCGCCACCTGCTTAACTCCGGGCTGCAAAAAATCTTCCTTTGTACAAGGTTGCCCAATGGGAGAAACACGTCTATAAACGCCGAAGATGGTTCCGATGGAGACGTTCACGTCAATATTGCTGCTGCCATCCAAAGGGTCAAATAATACAACGTATTTGCTGTCGTTACTTACCGGATCATCAAACACGACAATGTCGTCCATTTCTTCACTTCCGATGCCTGCGCAACTGATGCCGTGACGCAATACGCCGAGCATTTGATTGTTGGAAAAAACATCCAGCTTTTTCACATTTTCGCCTTGTACGTTTGTATTTCCTGCTTCGCCGAGAATATCAACCAGACCGGCTTTGTTAACTTCTACATTGATTCTTTTTGCGGCACGACCGATGTCGCGTAAAAGCATGCTGAGCTCACCCGTAGCTTTGGGAAACATGCGTAACTGCTGGATAGTAAATTCATCCAGGGTCATGACCTGCCTGTTAATGGTACTCATAGAAAGCAATTCGTTGTTTAATTTAGGATTTAACAAAAATAAGGGAGTTGAAAATGGAAAGGGAGAAGTTGAAAATTAAATGTACGAATGCGAAGAATTTGCTTGCAAAGGCGGGTGTTTGTTAAACAAGAGAAGAAGAGTCTTGGATGGATTTTAGCGAGTGCAACCATTTCCTCCTGGTACTCGACTATACTCTTATACTTATGCACTATGTATCACATACCCTATAACATTGATTTGAAAGCATTTTCAAGAAAACTACGCAATCATTCTACAGTGGGTGAAATTCTTCTCTGGATGCAGCTGCGTGCAGGACAATTGAAAGGCTTTACATTCAACAGACAAAAATCTTTAGGCGAATATATCGTTGACTTTTACTGCAAGCCCTTAAAGTTGGTTATCGAAGTGGACGGTGGTTATCATATTACACCCGAGCAAAGAGTAAGGGACCAGCACAGGCAACAAATCTTAGAATCAATGGGCCTGCATTTCCTTCGCTTTCGTGACGAGGAAGTACGAAGTGATATAAACACTGTTATTGAGGCTATCGAACGCTACATTAAGACGTTTGAAGCAACAGAATACAATTAACAGCTCTCAACTATTCCCTATCAGGTCGGGGTAACCTGCGGGTGCAAGATCGGGCGAATGCGATTCGCCCCTACAAGCAACAAAGCCCTGGTGTTACCCAGAGCTTTTGCCTCTCTCATGTATAAAACAAACTTATTTTTTCATGTACATCACGTCTTTCACAAGCTGAATGGTACGTGGTACATTTGGTAATGCAAGGTCAATAAGGTTTGGCGCATAGTGCAAAGGAGCATCTGCGCAAGTAATACGGCGAACAGGTGCGTCCAGGTAATCAAACCCTTCTTTTTGTATGCGGTAAGCCAATTCAGAAGAAACACCGCACATTGGCCATTGCTCTTCTACAATTACAAGGCGGTTTGTTTTCTTAACGCTTTCCAGAACAGTCATCCAGTCAAGAGGACGGATGGTGCGCAAATCGATTACCTCTGCACTGATGCCTTCTTTTTCCAATTCAGCAGCAGCACCCATCGCAATTTTCATCATTTTGCTCCAGGAAACGATCGTTACATCGCGGCCTTGTTTTTTCACATCGGCTTTACCCAATGGGATGTAATATTCTTCTTCAGGAACTTCACTTTTATCGCCATACATTACTTCGGCTTCCATGAACATGATCGGATCTTCTTCGTAACGGATGGCTTGTTTCAACAAACCTTTGGCATCGTAGCCATTGCTTGGAGAAACCACTTTCAAACCAGGAATATTTGCGTAATAGCTTTCAAAAGCTGTAGAGTGTTGTGCGCCCAACTGACCGGCAGAGCCGTTTGGTCCGCGGAAAACGATTGGACAGGAGATTTGTCCACCACTCATCGCCAGCATTTTAGACGCTGTATTTAAAATCTGATCCAATGCAAGAACACCAAAGTTCCATGTCATGAACTCAACGATCGGACGCAAACCGTTCTGTGCAGAACCTACGCTGATCGCAGCAAAACCCAATTCCGAAATAGGTGTATCGATTACTCTTTTATCACCGAATTCAGCCAGCATACCCTGGCTCACTTTATATGCGCCATTGTATTCAGCTACTTCTTCTCCCATTAAATATACACGCTCATCTCTTCTCATCTCTTCACTCATTGCTTCCCTAAGGGCTTCACGATATGCAATTGTTCTTGCCATTGTTTATTGTATTTTAAAAAGACGGGCAAAAATATTGGAAGTGTGGCAGATTAACAAAAGGAATTAGGAATTAGGAGTTAGGAATTAGAGGGCCGAAGGATAAACATTTGATGTTATTTTATAATATATCATACAATTGAGAGCAATAGAAATCAAGTAATTACAGGTTTTCAGGTAAAAATCAACCCGGTTTACTTCACAATAAACCTTAACCCTATCCGAAAACAAAAAAGGGACGCCGTCTCGGCGTCCCTCTAATTCCTATTTTCTAATTCCTAATTCCTAATTCCTAATTAACCTTGTATTTCACTTCCGCCGTAACTGCTTTCCAGTCGTCTGTACGGAACGGTGCAGCCGGAAATCCTTCTTTATTGAAAAGATTTCCGTCGCTTGCGTCATCTGCCCAGTTGTAGCGAACGGCCACTGGATTGGCAAGACCATCCTGCCAAACAATTATTTTATCTCCCTTGATAATGGCTTGTGCGTAATGGAACTGCTGATCTGCACCTGCAATTTCAAAACCTTTTACATAGCCGTATTTATCTTTTACATAGAGACCACTTCCGGTATGAGTGTATGACACGACTGCTTTCCCATTCTCTACTTTAACGGATTGAAAAACGGGGCCTTCATATTCACCCTCAATATCGTAGGTATCATGCAAGGCAATTGCAGCAAGACGTTTACCAACATCCTGTTTATTTTTCGGGTGAATATCTCCGGGCTCGCCGATATCTGTTGTGATGGACATGCCGGTGTTAGGCAAAGCAAGCGTCATGGCTTGTGCTTCACGCAATTCTGCCCATGCGCTGCCGTTTTTGCTGGTGCCGTTGGCAGAATTGAAAGTTGCCAGTTGCACGAAATAGAAAGGGAAATTGCCTTCGTTCCATCGTTGTCTCCAGTCGCTGATCATTAAAGGAAACGCTTTCCTGTATTGGTATGCGCGACTTGCATTGCTTTCACCCTGGTACCAGATCGCTCCTTTAATGCCATACGGAATGATCGGATTGATCATTGCATTGAACAACAATGTAGGATAATCATTTGGGCCTGCTGTTGGGTTTCCGTTGATCAAGCCTTCGATCTGGAACTTCCATGAGCCGGCAAGGGAAAGCACTTTACTTCCAACTGTTAATTTTACAAACTCTGCATCACCGTAAATTCCACCACCACCGCCTGTGTCTTGAACCCTTACAGCGATCACATTTTTACCGGCTTTCAAAACACCTGCAGGAATATTGTACACTCGTTTTACGTTATAACCATTCAAGCCTCCTACTGCAGTGCCATTCACGTACGTTGCATCTGCGTCGTCAATCATGCCGAGTTCAATCTCTGCAGGTTTGCCTGCATCTTCGGCAGCAATGTCAATTGTTTTACGGAACCAAACGATACCGTCAAAGTCCGGCAATTGTTGCGTTTCCCAAAGCGCGGGAATTTTCATATCGGGCCATTTCGCATCGTTATAGTCTGCATTTTTCCACGTAGCAACAGTGTTTGCATCTGGTATGCTGCCTTGCAAAGCGGTTATTTTATTTTGCAATTCGGCTTTCTTAAGTTGACCA
This sequence comes from Pinibacter aurantiacus, assembly GCF_019130065.1. GTDB lineage: Bacteria > Bacteroidota > Bacteroidia > Chitinophagales > Chitinophagaceae > Pinibacter > Pinibacter aurantiacus. The sequence continues at coordinate 63,914 of NZ_JAHSPG010000012.1, forward strand.
ATCGAATCTGTATTGATGTGCGGATAAGCGCTGATCATATTTTTGAACTCATCGCTATTTTGAAAAGCTTCGCGACTTGTCCAGGTTTCAACTTCTGTTCCACCCCAGGAAGTGTGGATCAAACCAATTGGCACATGTAGTTTGTTGTAAAGATCTCTTGCAAAAAAATATCCCACCGCAGTGAAGTCTTTAACATTATCTGACGTTGCAGGCTTCCAGTCCGCCGTATGTTTAAGATCTTCCAAAGGCACACCAGACAAATCTTTCACTACTTCTATTTGCCGGATCTGTGGATAGTTTGCCGATGAAATTTCGTTTACTGCATTCTTAGTGCCGCTTACATGAAACTCCATGTTCGACTGACCTGAACAAACCCAAACCTCGCCAACAAGTACATCCGTAAAAGTCACGGTGTTCTTTCCTTTTACGACCAGCGTGTATGGCCCACCGGCAGCTTCAGCGTCCAATGCAATTTTCCATTTGCCGTCTTTACCGGCTTTAACAGTTTTAGTCTGTTTGTTGAACTGAATGGTGATCTTCTCATTCTTGTCTGCCCAACCCCAAACAGGAATCGCCTGATTGCGTTGCAGCACCATTTGATTGCCAAATACCTTCGGCAATGTTACATTTGAAAAGCCCGCCATTGCAGTGAACAGCGCCAGCGCGGAGAGTGATAGTTTCTTCATATAGTTGTTGTCAGTTGAAAATTGAAAATGGTAGGGGCGAATTGCATTCGCCCTGAATTTTAAAAATGAATTAAGAGTAATGTACCTAGAGACCAATCACTCATCACTTACTCAGTTCACCCCACATTTTGTCCGCCACTAATGCATTTCCTTTATCATTTAAATGCACACCATCTACTGTTAAAATGCCTTTGGAAGTGTCTTGTGGATTGTTGTCTTTATCGTATTGGGTAAATGCTTTGCGCAGGTCAATAACAGGCACTTTAAATTCGTTGGCAACTTTGCGAATGCTTGCGCTGTATTTGTCAAGATCGCTGTCCTGGTTGTTTTCTCCGTTTTTCTTTTCGCCTATTACTGCCGGGGTGCAAACGATTACCCGCGCACCTATGGCTTGAATTTTCCTGATGAGTGCCTGATAAAATTTTTCGAACTTGTCCTGGTCGGTGCCCGTGCCGTAGCTGGTTTTGTGCCAAACATCGTTTACACCAATGTAGATGAAAACAACATCTGGTTTTTTTGCCAGCACGTCATCATCCAGACGCAAATAAAGGTCATACACTTTATTGCCCCCAATGCCCGCTCCGATCAATTCATATTGATCCTGCAGATTACCCTGGTTGATGGTATTTTGAATGAGGTCGATATAACCGCCTTTATTGGCGCCCTGTTGAGTGATGGAATCTCCAAAGAAGATAACCTTCTTTTTCTTTTGAATTACGGACATAGATGCACAAAGAATGAACAATGCGGCAATCGCAAGTACTTTTTTCATACGTGTGTTTGTTGGCCAGTTAAGGATTTTTAAAATTAAGAGAAAGTGGGAAAAAAAGAAATTAATAATTAATAATGAACAATTAATAGGTAACATACTTGAAAAAAGCAATATACAGAGCTGTTCAAAAAATAGCAGGGCCACATCCAGTAAAGAATGTAGCCCTCTTAATTCTTAGTTCAATATCGTTAGTAAAGCAATAGCATTCCTATCAGATTAATGTCCTACGGACAAAGTAGTCTTACCTGTTACATTTTCTATTGATATCGGTGCCCTACGGGCAATGGAACTTTTCCCGTAGGGAAATAATATCAATAGAAATCAGCACAACCCTCCATTTTTTGCCCGTAGGGCATTAATATTCTGAGGGTTTTTCCTTAGGTAAACGATGTCGAATTTATTAATTATTAATTCTGCAAATCGTGATGGTTACAAACGCTTCAGCAGTTCCAAACACGCCCTACCATTATGATACGGACATTTCCACAAACCCGCTTTGTCTTCATTTGGCATTATGCTGTAATCTTCTTTCACGCCCCAGAACCACTCACCATTTTTTGCGTCCAAAATATATTGCTTTGTAAACTGCCAGCTATCCATTGAATACTGGATATATTTTTCATTGCCGCTTACTTGTGCCGCATTGAAAAATCCCACCATTGCCTCCGCCTGGGGCCACCAATGCTTTTCTTTTACCAGGTGATTGTTCTCTACCTCATACCACAAGCCTCCGTCTTTGTCCAAACCTTCGGCGGCAGCATCGGCCATTCTGTCAGCGTTTGTCTTCATTTTGCCGATCCACTCTTCATCATTAATCGCTTCGGCGGCCTCCAATAACAACCACGCAGCTTCTATGTCATGCCCGAATGAAACGATTTGTCCCTTTGTGTTCCAGTCTTCGTCAAAAAATAATTCGAGGTGATGTGTTTGTTGATTTATAATGTGTTTGTCAAAAACAGCTAACAGGTTTTGAATGCTTTGCTTTACAGCGGGGTTTTCCTCTATGTGGTAAAAATTTGTGTACGCTTCCAACACATGCAAATGCGTGTTCATCGTTTTCTTCTCATTTGCATCCTTCTCACTCAACCGCAGATCAGCTACGGGTTTCCAATCTTTTGTAAAGGCTTCAAAATAGCCTCCTCTCGCCCGGTCGAAGCTATACTTTTCTATAATATTGTAAAGACCAATCGCGACTTGTTTCGCCTCCGGCAAATGAGACGCACGATAGTATTCGCTTGCAGCATACAACGCAAATGACAACGCGTATATCTGCTTTTTTGTATCAAGCGGTCGCCCTGAATAATCTACCGTCCAGTACACGCCACCATTTTCCTCGTCAATAAAATGTTTTGAGATGTAGTCAAACGCCCTCGTTGCTACGTCGAAGTATTTTTTTTCCCTTGTAAAATTAAAGGCTGCAGCGAACGTCCAGAGAATGCGGGCGTTTAACACAGAGCCCTTCGGCGCTTTATTGTCAACGTTATTTTCATTATCGATCTTTCCATAAAAACCCCCGTATTCTTCATCTATCGTGTGGTCAATCCAGTATTGAAGAATGTTATCAAGTTCTTCGGTCAGTTCATTTTTGTATTGCGTAAGATTCATTGTTTACGTTGTGGCGAATCGTTTTACCAAAGCCTTGTTTTTTTCAATAATACCCATCAATGTATTCACGGAAGTTGCGGAACGCAAACCATCCGGTGCTGTGTTCATTACATAGTCGAGCAGTTGACCAAGCGATGACTCTGCCACATGCATGCGCGTATCAGAAGACGCATAGTAAATCAACACACGGCCATCCTCATCCAATATCCAACCGTTGCTAAACACAACATTCGACACATCTCCTACTCTTTCTTCGCCATCCGGTGCAATGAAATATCCAGCCGGTTTGTGAGTAACTTTTGTAATGTCGTTTAAATCTGTCATGAACACATACAGCACGTAACGCAGTCCTGCAGCGGTGTGGCGAACGCCGTGCGCCAGGTGCAACCAGCCATATTTTGTTTTGATCGGTGCTGGCCCCAGTCCATTTTTTGCTTCGTACACTGTATGATAAACCTTCTTGTCAATCACCATTTCTTCCTTCACCTCTGCATGTTCAATGCTATCGCTTAAACCAAAACCAATTCCTCCGCCATTACCGGCTTCTATGAAACTATCTTGCGGGCGAGTATAAAAAGCATATTTACCCTTCACAAATTCAGGATGCAGCACAACGTTTCGTTGTTGCGGAGACGGTGTTTTTAAATCAGCCAACCTTTCCCATTTCTTCAGATCCTTTGTGCGTACGATACCGCACTGTGCTATTGCGGCTGATTGATCGCCGGGCTTCGCAGCCGGGTCACGGCGCTCCGTACAGAACAAGCCATAGATCCACCCGTCTTCATGTTGAACTAGTCGAATATCATAAATATTGGTATCCGGATTTTCGGTTTCCGGTATCACTACCGGATAATCCCAAAACACAAAATTGTCAATACCATTCTCGCTTTCTGCCACGGCAAAAAATGATTTACGGTCCAGCCCTTCCACTCTTGCAACGATGTAATATTTGTCATCAAGTTTGATCGCTCCGGCATTCAAAACAGCATTAATACCAAAACGCTCCATCAGATAAGGATTGCTTTGCTCATTCAAATCATAGCGCCAGAATACAGGTGCATGCGCCGCCGTTAATATCGGATACCTGTAGCGATGATATACACCGTTGCTTTCTTCCACGATTTCATTACTTCTGTGAATCAATCTGTCGTATGCTGTTTGCAGCATGTCCAGCCTTTTTTCGAATTCCATATACTTCACTTTTGCTGTTTTGTTTTAGGTGGAAATGCGAGGGGAATTAATAATTAATAATTAACAATTAATAAGAGGTCATTCAATAATTCCATCAACCAACCCGCTAAGATTACGTCTCGCTCTCTCTATTAATTCTTAATTATTAATTATTAATTTTCCAGCTTATCCCACCATGTTCTTTTCAAAATCAATACTATAATTCCAAGCACCACCGCTGTTATAATCAATGGTAGCTTTAGCCATAACACAACGTACATTGGCAATATCGTTAAGCAACACTGGGCAATGATTCCCAACACAACATTGAACATGTCCAGCTTGAATCTTTTATTTGGTTCAAAGGTCGGATCCTCTGCTACAACCTTGTCGTGAATGGGTTTCCAGAATCCCCATGGTCTTACTGTTTTATAAAAACTTTTCAAAACTGCTTCATCTGTTGGTGGGGCTGCATATGTTCCTGCAATGCTTCCGATAATGGATATCAGGAACAACAACGGCCAGTAGTACAGCGGCAGCGTATCAGGAAACAACCGTGGAAATATCAATGCTGCTGCAATACCACTTATCATTCCCCAGAAGAAACCACTTGCATTGAAACGCCACCAGTACCATTTAAAAACGTTTGCAGCAATGTAGCCACCATACAGTGCGCCAACGATCCATTGCAATACGCTGTTTACATCTTTCGCAAAAAAACCAAGCACCACTCCAATTGCCACAACCACAATGCCTACGATATAGTTAACCGTTATGATCTTTTTTGTTTTCGCATCCGGATCGATGTATTTAATGTAAATGTCGTTTACGATGTAAGCCTGGGCCGCATTCAAAGTGCCTGAAAATGTTCCCATGAAAGCGCCGAGTAATCCTGTCAACACCAAACCCATTATACCCACCGGCAAAAATGCATTAATGGTCGCAGGCAAAATTCTTTCAAAGTCAGTCCCGTCAGTACCGGCAAGATCAAGCTGGTTGTAGTACAACAATGCCAGTACGGTTAAACCAATGATCATCGAGTACCTGATCGGTAATAAAATGATGGATACAAATCCTGTCATCTTACTGGCTTCTTTCGGTGATCGTGTTGACAACACTTTCTGCATATCATAGTTTGGCGCCGGACCTGCAAGGCTTGCAAACACTCCTTTGAACAACATCATCATAAAGAAAATTCCAAATAGGCCGAACTTGTCATCTGCAATTTTCTTACTTGCTGCAGGCACAATGTCATCCCACTTCAGATCGAGGTTCCAGCCAAAGAACGGGCTCGTCCATCCATGTGGAATGCTCATCTGCGTCCCATCTTTATGCAAATGGATCATTGCAATTACGCCGATGGATAAACAAGCGACAGTCATGATCGCATACTTGATCACATCTCCCAATACAATGCTGTGCATACCGCCCAGAATGGAGTAAAACATTGCAAAGAGCGTAAAAACAATTCCATAAAAATGCGGTACGTATTGCTGCGCTACATCAAACGGAACATATGCTTTCACATACTGCCAGGGAACAAATATTTCAATGAACTTTCCTAATCCTATAAAACCGTAAGCAAGGAAACCGAAGCAACTCAACAGCGCAAAGGCCACTACTACATTATGTGAACCACGAATGCCGCTGCCAACAGAACCGAAACGTGTTTTCAACCACGCTGCGCCTGTGTCTGCATTTGAACGTCGCAGCCACTTGCTTAAGAACATCATCATGAACACCTGATTGAAAACCGGCCACAGCCAGGGAATCCAGATGCTTTTCATGCCGTAGATAAAGCAAAGGGCAACCATCCACATGGTGCCGCTGATGTCGAACATATCGCTGGCGTCACTCAAACCCAACATATACCACGGAAGCGATTTTCCGCCAAGTAAATAGCTTTCTTTATTCTGTCTTGCTTTTTTTCGTAACACCCAACCTATAACTACCATCGTTATGAGGTACGCGATAACAATGGCAACGTCAATCGTTTGTAAATGCATCGTTGTAATTAATAATTAATAATGAATAATTAATAACCGTTTTGTGTATTAGAAATCATTCGCACTTTCGAAGTCCCTGCATATTAATTCTTAATTATTAATTATTAATTGTTGTACAGTTTTTCTTTTTTCGCATCTTTTTCAAACAACGTATTCTTCATCTTGTAAAAGTTCATGAAATCGTCTGCCGATACTTGCCCTTTGTACGGTGCGTAATAGTGCATGCGGCCGTTTTCCTTCATGAGGCCATGATTGCGCCATACAAGCACATACGCTATTTTATTGTCGCCGATTGCTTTTGTCAGTGTGTTTGTCCACCATTGAGCATAAGGCACGGCTTCATAACCGGTTTCTGCGAAGGCGGAAATTTTGTTCTTTTCCTTCGCGAGCGCTCCAATGATTTGCAGGTTGCTATTTGTATGTTTTACAAAACTGTCGTCCTTTGAAGGATCACCCGTTTGATACGCATCCATACTCAAAACATCTGCCACATCATCGCCCGGATATCTTTCGAGAAATTCGTTTGCTGTTGTAAAATCTCCGCTCGTATTATAAACATACAAAAGGTTGTGAACGCCTTTTTCTTTTTGCAGATAGTTGATGGTAAATCGCCAGAGTTGCTTGAATTCATCGGGAGTGCAGGCTGTTCTTCCCCACCAGAACCAATTGCCCGTTAGCTCATGAAAAGGACGGAACAATACGGGAACGGCTTCGCCATTCTTTCCTTTTAAACTAAGCAAAAATGCAGCCACTTTGTCGAGCCAGGTTTTGAATAAAGCATTTTTTTCGGCACCCGGCAATATCGATGCAACACTTCCCTGATCTGTGCTCCAGGCAGTTTTCCCGTTGAAAGGATTATGCAGATGCCAGCTTATGGTAATTATGCCACCACGGTTGTAAGCATCTTCAATGAAGCCTTTCATCTTGTCAAACGGCACACTGTCGAGGTCCACAGGTCTGTCATATTCAATACCGCCAATTTCCCAACCGTATATGCCCGGATAGTCATTGACTACATCTTTCACATCACTTCTGCCCTTTTCATATTTCCAGCCCACACCGTATGCAAGGTCATCCTGGTGACCGAACAGATATCCCTTCTGCGCAGATCTCTTCAGATTTTTATAAAGGTTCACCGTTTCTTTTGTAGCATTTTTATCGCAAGGCAAATCCTGCGCAAACATGCGACCCGCAAGGCTTAGCAGCAATAAAATGATAGCGTTAGTTTTTGGCATTCAGTCCATTGATTTTTTGCGTGAATGAATTGATCAGCTGCCATGTTGTGGCATCAGAATCGAACACCGAATTTAATCCTTGTTCTTCCATTGGCGGATCTCCCAACACATCATCTCCCTTCTGCCAGAAAATATCTTTCCCCGAAGGCCTGCCCGCACCACCAAATGCCCAAAAATTGCAACCGGCTATAATGCCATTATTTTGCTCACTATTCCACAATGCTTTTAGTACAACGTTGTAATATTGATCGCGCATGGTTGTTGATGCTGAAAGCGAGTATGAGTGATGATCACGCGGCAAGCCAAACTCTTCTATCACCAGCGCCTTATTTACATCTTTTGCTGCCTGGGCATGCACGTCAATGTATGTTTGTGTTTGCTTCACTACATTGTCTATAGACGCGGCAATGGACGTGTCTTTGAACCAACCCCAATTCTTTGGCCAAATGTGAAGGGTCGCGTAATCAATATTCTTATCGGAGTGGATGGCCTTGAACACATCCACATTCTCAGTGCCCATATAACCTTCGGCACCCGTGGTTACCAGATGATTTTTATCCAATGACTTAATATATGCTGCAGCATCGCTCACCCATTTCTCATAAGATGGGATTGCACTTTCACGCATGGGCCTCGGTTCGTTTGCCAGCTCCCAGGCCATGATGGCTGCGTCATCTTTATATTTTTTCTTTGTAACAGTATTGGTTCTGTTCACTACAAACTCTACTTGCTTTTTGTAAGCGCTCATACAAGCATTGCAGGTGTAAAATTTGCCGATGTTGTCACGAAGCTCGTCCCAGTTTAGTTTGCGGCGAAAAATACTGTCGGGAATTTGCCCGTTCCAGTTTAGATATTGAAGAAAACCGCCGCTCCATTCCCAGTTGTTGCTGAGAAAGATGACGGCTTTCATGTTTCGTTTTCCCATTTCGTTCAACAGGAAATCTAATCCTTTCAATATATCCTTATTAAAAACACCCTGTGGCTTCTGCAATGCCGGAGCTACGCGGTTTACACCATTTACAAATCCTTCCCCTTCCACACCTGCGAGCAACCGTAAGTTGGTAACACCATTTTTTACAAGGAAATCAAGTTCCCTGATCACTCTTTCTTTTCCTTTTTTGTCATTTGCCAACAAACTCCCATACCAGTAGTTGGTACCTACAAAATAATAGGGCTGATTATCTACGGAGAAACTCCCGTCTTTGGCTCTAACAAATGAGTGGGTTTGTGCAAAAACAAAATTGGCAGCCAGTAATAAAGCGGTTATTAAAAGGGCTAAGCGTTTATGCATGTCTGTGTTTTGGCGTTTTACGTACAATCGTTTTGGTTATAAGACAATACAAATCTATTCCGAATTACATTATCCTATACATACTTTTTTATCCAATAGAGATACTAATTTAAATTGGTTAAAGAAAAAAAACAGCACTTCGCACGAAAAACAGCTAAAAGACGGAGCATAGAAATCAACAGGAATCAATATAACAGGCTAATTCACGACCATTTATGTGACTAACCGAAAAGGATGCTCTCCGTTACCCGTTAGTTTAAAAAATATTTACAAACTGATACTTTATTAATCAATTATTGTACTTTCATGTTCTTTAAGAAACGATTGCCATGCAAACCAAGATACTTAGAGAGATCACACCTCTTACTCAAAGTGACTGCTTCACCATTTTTTCAAGGGTAAAATCAAAGTTTGATTTTCCACTTCACAACCACGAAGAATTTGAACTCAACTTCATTCAAAATGCGAAAGGAGCCAAAAGAGTTATTGGTGATCACATTGAGGAAATTGATGACCTGGAATTGGTACTTGTTGGCCCAAACCTTCAGCATGGCTGGTTTACACACAAATGCACACATCCGGAAATCAGAGAAGTCACCATTCAATTTCACCGTGACCTGTTTGATGAGAAGTTTTTACATCGCAACCAGATGGCTTTCATCCGCAACATGTTTGAGCGCTCACTTCGTGGCATTCAGTTTTCAAAGGAAACCATACAAGCAATTATGCCGCGCATTGTGGCGCTGCCGCAAAAACAAAGCTTTGATTCTGTGCTGGAACTCATGTCTATCCTGCACGACCTTTCTATTTCACGCAACATGCGTTTGCTTTCCGACGCATCTTTCAACACAACAGAAACACTCTCCTACAATAGCCGGCGCATCGAAAAAACAATGGCTTACCTGAATAAGAATTTTGATAAAAACATTTCCCTCGTAGAAGCGGCGAAGATGGCGGCCATGACAGAAGTTGCGTTCAGCCGTTTTTTCAAACTGCGTACGGGCAAAACGTTTATTGACACATTGAATGAAATAAGACTTGGTCATGCATCCCGCATGCTGATCGATACCACTCAAAGCATTACTGAAATCGCCTACAAATGCGGCTTTAACAACATGTCTAACTTTAACCGCATTTTTAAAAAGAAGAAAGACTGCACTCCGAAAGAGTTTAGAGACGCGTATACAAGTACGGGCGTGAGAACTTTTATTTAGTGGAGAGTTGAGAATGGAGAGTTGAGAGTTGTTGTCAGTAGTCGGAAGCCGGTATTTATGTTGCATTTTTTTCTTTAACCACTAAGACACTAAAGGCACTAAGCCCCACTAAGGGTTGTTTTAAAATTAGGCCATTCTTAGTGGAACTCAGTGTACTTAGTGCCTTAGTGGTAAATTGAAATCCCCACTTCCACTAACCAAAACAAAAAACTATTTTTATACATCCCGCACCCAAAATCATTGTCAACTTTCAATTTTCATTTAATGAAATACCTCCTTGCAATTCTGCTTACCCTGTCTCTCTCATACTCGCTTATGGCGCAAGAGAAACTGAATTATTTTCCTGCATTGGATAGCAACATTCAATATTTCGGAAGAACGGTTCTTTCGGAAACAAAAGATGTGCGATGCTGGGCGGCCGGCGTTTATATGCAGGCTCGCTTTACAGGCAATACAATCAAATTGCTGATCTCCGACCAGGTGCAATATGGACAGAACCACAATTTTGTGGAAGTGGTGTTGGATAACCAGCCTGCAAAAAGAATAAGATTAAAGACTGAAATCGATACGCTCTCATTTACATTGCCCAAGGCAAAAGAACATTCTGTAACTGTCTATAAAGACACTGAAGCGGGCATTGGATATTTGGATTTTTGTGGCGTGCAATGCTCTTCTCTTTTACCACTCAACAAAGTGCCTGCACGCAAGATGGAATTTATCGGCAATTCTATTACATGTGGTGCCGGTAGTGATTTATCGACAGCGCCTTGCGGTCAGGGTGCATGGTACGATCAAAATAATGCGTACTTAAGTTATGGTTCTCTTACTGCGCGAAAGTTGAATGCGCAATTTCAATTGAGTTCTGTTTCAGGCATCGGACTCCTGCATAGTTGCTGCAACATGAGCATAACAATGCCACAGGTTTACAACAAGGTGAATATGCGCGATGATTCATTGGCGTGGAACTTCCAAAACTACCAACCAGATGTAGTAACCGTGTCGCTTGGACAAAACGATGGCATCCAGGATTCACTTACATTCTGCACTGCGTACATTATTTTCCTTGGTCAGTTGAGGAACTATTATCCCAATGCTGAATTTGTTTGTCTCAACAGTCCTATGGCAGACGCTGACCTCGATAGAGTATTAAAAAGCTACGTCAATTTTATAGTCAACTTTATGCACAAACGTGGCGACGCCAAAGTGCATTCCTTCTTTTTCTCCAAACAATTCCACAACGGTTGCGGCGGACATCCAGATTTAAAAGAACATGAACAGATGGCTGCAGAGCTGACGGGGTTTGTGAAGGGCGTGATGCACTGGTAGCGCATCAATTTGAAAATTTGAAGATTTGAAAATTTGAAAATGCTTTAAGTGTAACATTCACGGCGTATTACTAGCTCGCAATAGTTCAACGGGGTAATAAAAAAGGTAAGCTTCACAGAAAGAATTTTCAAATTTTCAGATCTTCAAATTTTCAAATTGCGACATGATTTTCAAATCATGTCGTTACCTTCGCACCATGACTAAGCTTTCAGTAAACATCAACAAATTTGCGACGCTACGTAATAGTCGTGGCGGTAATAATCCAGACGTTCTTAAAGCGGCTATAGATGCCCAGTTATTTGGCGCTGATGGTGTAACGGTGCATCCCCGACCAGACGAGCGCCACATTCGTTACAGCGATGTGCGGGAGATTAAAAAGATCATTACTACAGAATTCAATATTGAAGGCAACTCACAGGAACAAAAATTTGTGGACCTTGTGCTAGAGGTAAAACCAGACCAGGTAACACTTGTGCCGGATGCATTGGGGCAAATTACTTCCAATCATGGTTGGGATACAATTGCTCACAGAGAGTACCTGGTGGAGATTATCGGTGTATTTAAAAAAGCGGGTATACGCACTTCCATATTCGTTGATCCGATCATTGAAATGGTAGAGGGCGCTGCAGAGACAGGAACAGATAGAATTGAACTATACACTGAAGGCTACGCAACTGCATTTCTTTCAAATAAGGAAGCGGCCATTGCTCCATACGCTGCTGCTGCAAAAAGAGCCAACGACCTTGGCCTTGGTATCAATGCAGGCCACGATCTTGATCTCCACAATCTAAAATATTTCGCGCAACACACTCCCGGTCTTTTGGAAGTATCCATTGGCCACGCACTTGTTTGCGATGCAATTTATCTTGGGTATGAGAATACGGTGCAGATGTATAAACGTCAACTGGGTTGACGTTTAATTTGAAAATTTGAAAATATGGGAATTTGAAAATGCTTTAGGTGCGACTTTCTGAATGAACTATTTACTCGCGGATGTTTCGAGAGTAATTTGGAAAATGGAAAATCGCACAGGACGAATTTTCAAATTCCCATATTTTCAAATTTTCAAATAAAGCACACTCTTGAAGACACCATATTAAAACAAAGTCAACACCCCGTGTGCCACCTTATTCTCATGCGCAAGCAGCCACTTTTTCCTCCACAGGCCGCCGGCGTAGCCAACGAGGTCGCTGTTGGTGCCTATTACACGGTGACAGGGGACAATGATGGCGATTTTGTTTTTGCCGTTTGTTGAAGCAGCAGCGCGGATTACTTTGGGGTCGCCAAGACGTTTTGAGAGATCTTTATAGCTGATGGTTTTACCGAAGGGAATGCCTATTAATTCGCTCCACACACGTTGCTGAAATTCTGTGCCACTTTGGGCAACAGGTATTTCAAACTGTCTGCGAAAGCCCTGGAAATATTCAATAAACTGTTCCACACATTGCTGCAGCACATTGTTCAGCATTTCCTTACTATCTCCCATTTCAGGATACGGCTCCCCTTCTTCCAAAAATGTCACCTCCGATATATAAGTATCAGTGGCGCAAATTTTCAATATACCCAGAGGCGATGAGTAGAAGGTGTGGTAGTGCTGTTGCATACTTCAATTTAGCACTAATTAATTGAAAATTGAAAGTTGAAAATTGGTTGAGAGTGGAGAGTGGAGAATTGAGAGTTGAGAGTGAATGGTTTCAAATAAGATTTTCTTCCAACTCCTTTCAAAACCGCCCATTTTCATTTTTTCAATTAACTCTCCATTCTCCACTCTCAACTCTCAACTAACCGACCTTACAGCCATTCGGCACAGTCTTCCCGGGGTGCAACAAAACAACGTCCCCGCTGCTGTCATACACGCCCATTACGAGGCATTCGCTGATGAAGTTGGCTATTTGCTTGGGAGGGAAATTAACGACCGCCATTACCTGTTTCCCGATCAATTCTTCAGGTTGGTAATGCGCTGTTATCTGGGCAGAGGATTGCTTGATGCCCAATTCTCCGAAATCTACTTTCAGTTTATATGCAGGACGCTTGGCTTTGGGAAAAACTTCCGCTTCTATGATCGTGCCAATGCGCATGTCAACTTTTTCAAAATCTTCCCAGGTGATCATACATTTTCAATTTTCAACTTTCAATTTTCAATTCCAGAAATCACATACACCAAGGAACTGCACTTCTCTTTATTCATTGATGTTTTAGTGTTTGACAACAAGCCGTTGATGAAAGCTTTTGGCAGATTGCCTTTGCCATTTTTATATTGTTCGCTCAGCATGCTGATATAGAAACTATCGAACCACATGGCGTGCTCGCTTTCTACTTTCATGCCGTGCAGGGAAACAAGCTTTTTAATGGATGCCGGTGAGAAGTGGTACAAATGTCTTGGCACATCGTATGCTGCCCAAAATTCTTTGTACGCAGACGCATCGTAAGAAGTATAATTAGGTACTGCAATGATGAGCTTACCATTCTTTTTTAAAAGTTTGTGCAATTGTTCAATGTATGGATGCAATTCATGCACATGCTCAAGTACGTGCCACATGGTGATGGCGTGAAAACTACCTGGTGGTAATTTAAACAACTGGTCGGCGCTTCTAAGGTCCAGGTTGTATAATTCTTTGGCTTTCCCCCTGGCAACATCATCCGGCTCAAGGCCCATAACATCCCATTGATTGGTGTGCATGAAATTCAAAAAAGCTCCTGTTCCTGCGCCCAGGTCAAGCAACTTTCCTGTTTTCAGGCCGGTAACCTTTTGCACCAAAGTATGCTTGCCTTTCAAAGTACGCTGGCGCACTTTGTGGTAAAGGCCGTTCACCAGTCCTTCTTTTGTATCTGAATGTGAAATGTAATTTTCCGATTTGTAGTAAGCTCCTACCGACGCAGCGTCCGGAATATCCTGCGTGAATCGCAGCGTGCAGTCAGCACATTCCCAAATAGCAAATTTTTCGTGTGAAACCGTAAAATCTTCTGCCTTTAAAACTTCTTTTATTTTCGACGAACCGCAGCAAGGGCAGGCGGTGTAAGTGATCAATGCCATGGTGCAAATTAATAATTAATAATTAATAATTAACAAGGCGGTCACCACAACTCATGGCACAGCCAAAATATTGGTCATACATCTTAAAAATTAATAGGGTAACTATTCACAAAGAATGTTACCCTATTAATTTTTAATTATTAATTATTAATTGGCTTTCACCATCACCACCTTACTCCTATCCGCCTTATAAATCTGCTCATAGAATTGAACGAATTCGTTGTATGCTGCAGCTGTAAAGCGACCGCTAATGCGTTCCATGGAGCGGTAATAATAGATTTTGTTGCCTTCTATTTTTACAGAGCTGGTATATTTTCCGAATTTGGTAGCGATTTGTTGGGGCTGCGGAACAGACTCCGGTATATATCCATCCGGAATTTTAATTTCAACAGTATCTACATCTTTATATTCCAGGTCCAAAACGAGATCATACTTTCTTGCGTCCGCCGCGGTAGGTTTGCTCGACGATTTAGACAAAATGTTTGGCATTATAAACAAACGCTTACCTGTTACAGAAGCATAGCCAATGGCGTTCAACTGCACATCCTCATTAATCACGGGAATACGACTTTTTTCTTCCTTATAACTGAAAGAAACAACATCATATTGAGGTAAATCAAATTGACTTTTCAATCTCTCCAGCTGTTTGTCTTTTGCGTTATAGTTGATCAGGTTATGAAGATCTTCCTGTTGTATTGCTTTATACTGACCGTTCTCGTGAACTTCTGTATTACCTGTCGCATCTACTGTAGCAAAGGTTTTTCTTACCTGTAAGTTGTCGTTCATTTTGTAACCTGGCACTTTTACAAGCGTTCCACCTGCTTCGTTAATCAATAAAGAGTAATGTCCACCGGTAAAATCGCCCATGTAGCCCGGTGCCTCTGTCTGGCTCGTGCACTCAAGCCACATGGTGTCTTTTGCAAGAGGTACACAAAGAATGGCGTGATTGAATTGCGATGAAGGAAAATCGGCCACGAATGAGTTGTTTTTTGCTTTTACCAGCGCATAGCACGAAGGAATGCCAGCCTCTTTCAACAAAGAAAACATGTAGTTACTCAAAGCCTTGCAATCGCCATAGCGTTTGGTTGCAACATATGTTGCATCAAATGGCTGCCAGCCTCCGATACCTAATTGCACACTTATATAGCGTGTATTTTTTTGCATAAAGTCGTACAGTAGTGCTACTTTCTTATGCGTATCGGCGATGTTGTCTGTTAGTTCATGCACTTTTGCTTTCACCTCTGCAGGTAATGCGTCGCGATCCTTTTTTAAAGCATACACAAATTTGCCGAAATCCTGCCAGCTATTCATATTTCCCTGGTAACCTTGTATGGCAAACTCAGACGGCGCCATATAAACGCAAGGGACCAATTCCAGCCAGTAAGGTGCATAGGGCTCTCTTTTAATTGCGTTGAAATCCTGCAATTTCCATGTAAAAACCTGCTTGTTATCGACAGTGGTTTTTACAGGTTCTCCCGCACCATTGGATGCTTTGTAGCGGAAATGCAGATCGGCAGGAAGTATCACAGAAAAACTGCTGTATTGCACAGACATCATTTCTTTTTCCACCGGAATCCATCCT
The DNA here is from genome assembly GCF_019130065.1 of Pinibacter aurantiacus. Classification (GTDB taxonomy): domain Bacteria; phylum Bacteroidota; class Bacteroidia; order Chitinophagales; family Chitinophagaceae; genus Pinibacter; species Pinibacter aurantiacus. Next base: position 79,835 of record NZ_JAHSPG010000012.1, read on the forward strand.
GGGAAAAACATGGTGTAATACTGATCCTGCTCTACTTCGTACTCAACTGTGTAAGGATAATTTTTACAATAGAAATTAAACGCCTTCAAACGATTGTCGTCTATAAGATTATTATCGTCTGTTGCGCTCATATCCTTAATGTCGGATCTTTTGAGACTCTTAACCTTAACGCCCATCGCATCGTACAATGTAGCTTCAATAGATGGCTGGTTGCTTAGCTTGTCATACATCTCCACTATTTCTGCACTCTCATCGCCCTTCTCATTCAATATCGTGTATGCTACTTTCTTATATGTGCGTGCCTTGTTTACGTTGAGTACTTCGAATTTAATCTCTTCGTAACGCTTGATCACGTTGGCCTCCTTCATCAAAGCAGGTGTAATTTTGGCAATAGAATAATCGCCGTTTCCTGCCTTACAAATAGCGCTAACACAAAGGCACAACAACAGCTGAAATGTTCTTTTCATTATAAAGATTTTTTCTTTTTCAATACGATTTGTTCAGACTCTTTTTTTACTACGTGAGAAAAAAAATCGCGCAGAGACTGATATTCTTCAGGCTGAAAGTTTGTTCTCTTGAAATAAACTCTGGCTTTCATTTGAATCAGATTATCGTCCTGGGTAATTTGATATTCAAAACCACCCTGTCCCCCATTAAACGTAACTTTTACTGACCCCGGAAGTTCATTTATTTCGTAAGTCCTCGGAACTTCCATATTGAAAACATGAAGTTCGTCAAATGCATATGGCATTTCCACCGGATAGTATCTTTCCGTAGAAATAAACGGATTATTTTTAAGTCCACCGGTTAGCAGTGGATTTATATAAACGATATCGGCGGAATTGTTTAAAGCCAATTCATAATGCAAATCAAGAGGTGCTTCTAATGAATCCAATAAATCAATGCCAATTGAATCAATGTGCCAGTCCGAATCGTAGTTAGATCTTATTCTTTTTTCAAACTCCTCTTTGCCTTTCTTTTTTACAACACCGCGAAGCGTCATTGATTCGTAGTAACCGGGAGTGAAATTAACATGTCCATTTAATGTACCTGTTTCATCCATTTCAATAAATACCGTCGTAAATTTCTCTTCCCGTACAGAATCGGACTCAAAATAAATGGGCAAGAGATTTTTCCTGACTAACATGCGGGCATGACCATTGTAACACTCTTCATCTAATTTTCCAAATCCCAGCAACGGATTAGAGGCATCCAAAAACCATTGATCACTTGACGTTTTTACACAGGTTACAACATAGTTAAATTTGTCCATAACAGGATATATCTTGTTTGTGTAACCATGAGACCTTGTGCTCAATAATACCGGATAAGCATTAAACCCTTCATATGAAAGCATTGCAGTTAAGAGTAGATTAAGATCGGCAACATTTCCACTCCTATTTTTGAAAACGGTTCTGAGTGAATTTGTGGTAAGATAACTTCCGGAATGAAAAGTACAAGTAAAATTATCTCGTACAAAAGCGTAAATACGTTTCATCCTTTCCAGCGAATTTTTCGATCCTGCAACTATAGTTTTCATTTCGTCACCAAGCCAGGTGTTGTTTATGTGTAGTTGCGCCCCAAAGTATTCACTATTCCTTAACTCCTCTCCAACGTTGTTCCAAGTAGACATTACAGACTTCGGCATTGAATTGGGATAACTAATCTCCGATAACTGGAATTCAAGTTTGGATACATGATTATCAAGCGTTGTTGTAAATGCCTCTTTTTTCAAGGCAGGCACATTTTTCATTACCCATCGAGTTCTGTTAACCGTACCTGTAACACTTTGACGATCATAACCGCCTATAACATCCTGCCACATAATATTGAAGGATCCCAGTTGCCTGGATTCTTCTTTAATATGGTATGGAGTGTAGCCCTGAGCAAGTGTTATGTATGTAAAATATTCCGGAATATTTACTTCATATTCACTCCACAATTTTGGGTATTTCCCCTGAAATTCCCATGAATGCAAATTGAAAAGAAAATCTGAGTAAACAGTATAAACGATATCTATAATAGAGCCTTCCTTGACAGCGGGCATAGCAATTTTTTTTACAACCCAGTTTTTTGAACGCTTTTCCTCAAACACCTGACTATTTTCCAGTTTTGTTTCTATCACACTACCGTTTTCAAGATTATAGGTAGATGCCTTAAAATTACCTAGCTCCTCTTGCTTATTACCTTCGCTTTGATAAAGAGGAATCTCGAAAGAAGCTGCATCCAGACCATTTTTGTTCTGTATTTTAATGCGAAGCTGTCTTTTAAAAATTATGGAAAAAGCGCCTTTTAGGTTTCCGTCAAAAGACGACCTGCCAATATCGGCAATGACAACCGCGTTAGCAGCCGTATCCACTTTTTCCTTGGACAGATCAAAGTCTTTTGGGTACACTTTTCCAAAGTCTACAACGCATTTCTCTTGTGCCGAAACTATCAAGCCAAAACATAATTGCAAAACAATAAATAAGAATGAGCGTTTCATTTTAGATTTAATTAGATATTACAAACAGTAAGTGTGTTTTGGCTATAGGTTACTATCTAATCTAGTCTACTGGAATGCAAACTTGGTCTAATAAAACATTATTGTTCACAATAGCTGAAATGTTCTCTTCACTATTAAGATTTTTTCTTTTTCAATACGATTTGTTCAGACTCTTTCTTTACTACGTAAGAAAAGAATTCACGTAAAGATTGGTATTCTTCCGGCTGATAATTTGTTTTGGTGAAGTAGATCCTTGATCTCATCTGAACAAGATTTTCAGATTGGGAAACGAGGTATTCAAAATATCCGTCACCATCATTAAATGCGATCTTGGTTGATTTTGGCATCTCATCTATCACATAGTTTTTCGGCACTTCAATATTGAACACATAAGTTTCGTCAAATGAATAAGGCATTTCTACCGGATAATTTCTTTCTGCAGCGGTGAACGGATTTTCTTTGTACGCCTCATTCAACATCGGATTGATGTACATGATATCTTCCTGGCTGTCCATTGAAATTTCGTAGTGAACAACAACAGGCTCATCTAATACCTTCAATGAGTCCAAACCAACAGAATCAATTTTCCAATCAGATCCATAAGCTGTTTTCACTTTCTTGGTAAATTCCTCCTTTCCTTTTTCTTTAATGCGTTCACGTACACCAAGTGATTCGAAATATCCAAGCTGGCTGGTAAAGCTTCCCTGTATCTGACCTTTATCTGTGGATGTAAGGAACACTGTTGTCAGCTTTCTTTCTTTAACTGAATCCGGTTCAAAATAAATTGCTTCAGGAATGTCTGCAAGCAAACGGGCGTGCCCGTTGTAGCATTCTTCGTTAAGTCTGCCAAACCCCAATAAAGGATCAGTCGCATCAAGAAATATTCTTTCTTGTCCGTTCAATGCGCAGGCAATCACATAATTGAAACGATCAAGCAATGGATACAGTTCATGCGTATATCCGTTTGATCTTGTACTTAACAAAACCGGGTAAGCTTGTATGCCTTCATGGCTAAGCATTGCAATCAGCAACAAATTCAAGTCAGCAACGTTGCCGCTTTTGGTTTTCATTACTGTTTTCAGAGAAGCATTTGTAAGGTATTTACCGCTGTGGCGAGTGCACGTAAAATTGTCTTTCACATATGCATATATCTTGTGCATTTTCTCCAAAGTATCCTTTGAATTTCCAACAATGGTTTTCATATCATCGTCCAGCCAGTTGTTGTTTTTGTATAACTGGAATCCAAAGTCTTCATCTTTCATCAAGTCCTCACGCACCTTTGGCCAGCTTGCCATAATTGGCTTTGTTGGCTGATTGGGAAACCTGTATTCACTCAACTGAAACTCCAATTTCTGAACATGATTGTCGAGCGTAGAAGTAAACGGTTCTTTCTTTAACGCCGGTACATTCTTCATAACCCATCGTGTAGAATAAACCTGCCCCGTCAAAGATGCTCTGTCGCTCGCGGCTGCGCCATTCTGGAAAGTAATATTGAAGGTGCTTTGGCTTTGATCGTTCTTCTTTATGTCGTAGTTTCTATACCCTTGGCCAAGCACAACGTAGTTAAAATACTCGGGGATATTTGTTTGATACTCACTCCAAAGAACAGGGTATTTGCCCTGAAACTCCCATGGCTGCAGGTTAAAAAGAAAATCTGAATAAACCGTATAGCTTATTTCAATGATCGACCCCTCTTTAACGGCAGGCATCGTAAATTTTTTAACGACAACTGTTTTTGTAAGCTTGTCTTTAAAAACCTGGCTGCTTTCCAATTTGGTTTCTACTACTTTTCCACCTTCGAGGTTGTAGGTATAAGCTTTTAAGTTTTCAAGCTTTTCTTCACCTTCGCTGGTGTTTACGCTTGAATACAGTGGTATCTGGAAATTAGCGGCATCCATTCCGTTTTTGCTAAGAATTTTGATGCGCATTTGCCTTTTGAATACAATGGAGAAAAAGCCCTTTGTATTTCCATCAAATGACGAACTACCAACGTCTGCAATCACTACTGCATTTGCGCCGGTGTCAATTTTTTGTTGTGATAGATCAAAGTCCTGGGGATTTACTCTGCCGAATTTAATATTGAGTTTTTCTTGTGCAATTGAGCACATAGTAATACAGGTCATTAAGCCCGTAATGATAAGGGTAACAGCTTTCATGTATAGCTTTTTGGGGGGTTAAACGCGGTGAAATTAGTACTTTTTACCTGTCTGACAACTAAGTGGTTCTATTTACCCTGTTTAGGGTATTGCCCGGGCTTTTACGATTTCTACAATTACCTTTGCATCGGCAAATGAACAAAGAAACCACCACGCAGTTTATTAAATCCGAAGCGAAGAGGCTGGGCTTCGACTATTGCGGTATTGCAATGGCAAAACCGCTGGATGAGGATGCCAGAAGACTGGAGCGCTGGCTGCAAAAGGGCTTTCATGGCTCAATGCAGTATATGGAGAATTATTTCGACATGCGCGTTGACCCGACGAAGCTAGTGCCGGGAGCCAGATCAGTTATTACATTATTGAAAAACTATTACCCGTCTGTTGAGCAATCAAACGACACACCCAAAATTGCTAAATATGCATATGGCAATGATTATCACGAGGTGATACGCGAACAACTGAGATTTTTTTTACAGCATATCCGGGAAAATGTTGGTGAAATCCAGGGTCGTGGATTTGTCGATTCAGCGCCTGTTCTGGAGCGGGCCTGGGCGCAAAAGAGTGGTTTAGGTTGGATTGGGAAAAATGGCAATCTGATCAATAAGGGCAGCGGTTCTTTTTACTTCATCGCCACGTTGATCACCGATCTTGATTTGGAATATGACGATCCGATTGCGAAAGATTTTTGCGGCAGTTGCACAAAATGCATCGACTCCTGCCCCACTGAAGCAATCTTGCCGGACAAAGTAATAGACGGCAGTAAATGCATTTCCTATTTTACCATTGAATTGAAGGACCTTTTAATTCCGCATGAAATGAAAGGAAAATTCGACGATTGGATGTTTGGCTGTGACACCTGCCAGGATGTTTGTCCGTGGAACCGTTTTTCAAAACCCAATACAGAAGCCGCGTTCACACCTATTCCTGAGATACTGAATCTTTCTACGCAGGATTGGGAGCATATGACAGAAGAAGGCTTTAAAAAAATATTTAAACATTCACCGCTTAAACGAACAAAGTTCAAAGGCATTCAACGAAACCTTCATTTTATTAAGGATAGTTGATCGTTATTAGTTGTTGGTTGTTAGTAGAGAATGTAACACAGATAGCCTAACAACTAACAACTGTCAACTAACAACTCATAACTAATGACTAACAACAAACAACTAACATGAAACCCATTCTTGAAATAGCTGTCTTTAATATACAATCAGCCATCGCTGCTGCTAATGCGGGCGCAGACAGGCTGGAACTTTGCGAAAATCCTTTTGATGGAGGCACTACGCCTTCATTTGGTTTTTTGAAAAAAGTAAGAGAGAAAGTAAACATTCCGGTGTTTCCCATCATACGGCCACATGGCGGCGATTTCCTGTACACTTTAGATGAATTTGAAGTTATGATTGAAGAAATATTGCTGTGCAAGTCGCTGGGTTTTGAAGGTGTTGTTATCGGTCTTTTGAACAGTAACGGAACTATAGATGAAAAGCGTACAGCGGCATTGGTGGCACTTGCCTATCCAATGCAGGTTACGTTTCACCGCGCATTTGACAGATGCAAAGATCCGCTTGATGCAATGGAAACGATCATTGAATGTGGTTGTCATCGCATACTTACCAGTGGTCAATATCCGAACGTGATGGATGGGAAAGAGTTGGTTCGCGAACTCGTTATAAAAGCAGATAACAGAATAATTATTTTACCGGGCAGCGGCGTGAGAAGCAATAACGTTAAAGAATTGCTTGAGTTTACGGGCGCAGTGGAAGCTCATTCTTCTGCGAGAAAAGTTTTTCCGTCAACCATGGCACATGTAAATGCTTCTATGCAGGAAACGCTTACTAACACTGGCGTAGATGTGGAAGAAATTGCGAAGATGAAGAAGTTGCTGGGTTAAGATTTACCACTAAGGCACTAAGAGCACTAAGGCTCACTAAGGGTAGTTTAAAATTCGGATTCTCTTAGTGAAACTCAGTGTCCTCAGTGCCTTAGTGGTAATAGAAAAGATTGAAAATGCAGGGTGCCGCTGACGATTTCCGTATACCTGTATAATCGCTCTACTTGGATGTCATTTCCGTGCTTGAATCTGCAGGCACGGGCTCTGAACAAAAACCACAATGTTCCACTTTCATTTTAACCTGCTCAAGCTCACTATCAACAGCCTTCATTCCTGAGAAATTTTTAGCAGTATCGACCCGGGCGGAGACATCTTCAAAATGGAGCTTCTTAATTGATTCAGCAAACTTTTCCTGGGTTGTTTCTTCCACTTTTACATCAATGGTTTGCGATACAGAGGATACAAAATGTTTCTCACCAAAGAACATCTTACCGTTGTTCTCACCTAACACCACAATAAAGCAATCAGTATTTTGAGGCAACGGAAGCTTGCCTGTGTTCTCGTAAAAACCAAATTGTTTACCATTTGTCAGATATCCACCCTCTTGAAATATTTTTCTATCAGGTATTATTAAGAAGGCTTTCAAATGCGCGGCTGGCTCAGCCTGTACATTTACAAACAATTCACTGTACACAACACCTTCCGTTTTCTCCAGCTGTATATCTATGTTATACCAGCCATAGGCATCAATGGTAAACTGATAATATTCTGCATTGTATTGAGGAGGACTCACTTTAATAGGCAGTCCCCCGGTATCTCTGTTATTGTTATCTCCAGCGGGCGGAATTATTGTAATTTTTGCCATTGACTTATTGTCTTTAACAAGCGAATCTCTTTTACGTAAAAGCTGTTCGTAATAGTCCCTGTAATAAAGACAGGAGTCTGGTGCTGGCTTCGGAATTCCTTTGTTTACAGTCTCGGTACGAATGTAACTCAACAAGCACTCCATTTGATCATTGCTAAGGCTGTCATATACCGGCTTTGGCATTTTATGGTTTTTGCACCAGAGGTAGTTGGCATATGCATCTCCGGAGGCTAATACTTTTTGATTGTTCCGAATGTAGGCACGCAAAAGATCTTTATCCTTCCATCTATCTTCTACCCACGCGAGTGCCGGAGCAGTCAACTCTTTTTCAATCGCATGGCATGATGCACAACTTGCCTTGAAAAGCGCCTTGCCGTTGGTATAACAATCAGACTCCTTTGTTTGTACCGGCTGCGGATCCGTCCATGTAATACTGCTATCATTCATTTGCCCCTTGTATAAACTCATGTTCTTGTTTGCATAGTTTGTTGGCAAAGAAACACGCAGTGGCTTTTTAATTGTAGATTTTTCTTTGGTAGTAATATTAAACATGCCATCACTGCTTAGTATTCCCTTATCACTTTTGGTTAATAGCCTTGCCCTGATCATATCATAGAGCGACAAGGCTTCTTTTATTTGCAGCGTAACAGTTTCTGTGGAGGATTCGATGGAACCCTTTTCAATCTGCACAACGATGCCTTCCTTTGTTTTAATGGATGTATCTTTTTGCGTGTTAATGACGAAGGACTGTGTTTCTAAATTGTTTGTGTTGAGTGTTTGCTCAATTAAAGAGGAAGAAATTTGGGGCTGATTGCAAGCCACAAAGCCCAGAAGACTGGCCGCAAGTAAAAGTTTTTTCATTTGGTTAGGCGTTGGGTTAACGTTCGCCAATATACTAAGAGAAATTTTATCAAGCTATTCCATAAACAATAGGAAAATTTGAAGATTTGAAAATTTGAAGATTTGAAAATGCGAGCTATGCATCTTTCATTATTTATCGCATTCAGCCCACCGGCAATTATATCTTGAATTGTAAATGCCACACACAATGAATTTTCAAATTTTCAAATCTTCAAATTTTCAAATCATTGCATTCAAGAAGTTTGTAAATAAAAAAAGCGAAGCCTCTCAGCTCCGCTCACGTGTGTGTTACAAAGGGCGAACCTATTTAAATAATTTTTGCAACTGGAACGATGTTTTTAGTCCCAGTGAAACAAGGTGCTGACTGGTAGATGTTGCAGGCTTCGCCAAACGCGTTACGCCATAGGACACAACCGGACCAATGGTCACTGGCAGTCTTCCCCTTTCATTAAACTCAACACCTATGCCCGCATTCAGGAATATCTGCGTACGATTAATTAGTGTGTTATTTTCAAAATGCGTTCCATAACTGTTGCGGAAAAGCATTTTTCCATCAACCATGTAGGCAAGTGTTCCGCCCACCGTTCCGACAACATTGGCATCTCCCATATGGAACATATGAAAGGCAACAGTAACCGGTATTTCGATGAGATGATATTTGTTGTGATAAGTATAATCCTTGCCTGCCTGGTAAAAAGTATTCGCAGAAAGCAATGTCATGTTCTGCAATCTAACTACAGCAGTACTGTCTTGTTTCGCTCCTACTTTCACTGCTGCGGAATAGTAGCTGTAATTCATTCCCACTTCCACTGATACTTTCCTGATGGCTTTTTTCGCAAACATCCCTATGCTAAATGCAGTACCATTGTTGGGTTGAGAATAAGGAACCACATAAGAATTACCTCTCTGGTACGGGCCTGCTGCAAATGCCATCTGGGCTGTATTCATGACATTTTCAGTGGTGGCATAGGTCTTGGTAATGTTAGACATTCCCGGTGTTGCCTGAATACCCCACGACCATGTGCTCGGACGTACAACCTGGATTGGCTTGGTCTCAGGCACAGCAATCGCCGGTGCACTTACCTTTGGAGATGCGTTAAATGCAACAGCCGGAACCATTGCGTGACGCAAGTCCTCATCAATCACCACATTATCATTTGCCGGCACAATCAACACAACATTATCCAGGTGATCAATATTATTAGTAGCATTTACTAAATTGTTTTTATCCCCGCGTTTAATGTTGTTTTGATGCTTGTTATTATTTTTCGCAAGGTTATTTGCAGAAGAACCACCTGCGTTGTCATTTGTCAAATCATCTTTACCAGCAGCGTTATTAGAAGTCACTGATCTTTTCCCTGCAGCGTTTTTATTGTGAGTGCTGCCGGCTAAAAGTGCCGCAGAAGAAGCAACGTTGCCGGTACTCACTGCCTTATTGCCTTTATTCTTTTCAGCATCCGGTGCATTTGTTTTTGCCGTGCCTGTCGTATTTGGTTTTGTTGCGACTGCTGTATTTTCTACGGATGCATTGGATGTGCTTTGCGTCGCACCCGATTCATCATTCAGGCTTCCTTTCACCAATGCATCTTTGCCGTTCGCATTTTTATTTTCTTCTTTAATTACTGAGCCAGCACCAGGTTGAGTGTAAAGATTTGAATCATTCAAATGATTTTTGATGTTTGTTGATGGGTTTACGGCTGCCTGCGAATTCTTTTCGCTGTTAACAGTTGAGGTCGTTTTCGCCGTGTTAGCTTTCAAAGCCGGATTAGGGGTATGAACAAAAAGTAAATAGCCCGGAACAAGCAAAAGCAAAGCCGCAGCTGCCGGAACATATCTCCAGATCCTTCTGCGTTTTTCCTTCCTTATGCCGTCCTGCACATTCAGCCATACAGCATCAGACGGAGGAAGCCTGAACTCCTCCATTTGCTGCTGCACCTTCCGTTCAAATTCGTTATTGTGCATATAGCTGTTTTTTAACGTCTTCTTTGTTTCGGTTGATCCAACTGATCAGCAAACCTCTTGCCCTTGCATACTGCGATCTGGACGTGCCCTCATTGATGCCCAGCATTTTGCCTATTTCAACGTGGCTATACCCTTCCACAGCATGTAAGTTGAATATTGTTTGATAACCTGTTGGGAGTTGTCGTATCATTTCAGCAAGTTCCTTCATGCTCATTTGCATTTCAGGATCATCGTCCGTAACAAGATGAACATTGCTGTTTTCAAAAACCAGGTCGTATTTGTATTGACTATTCTTTTTCAGGTAATTAATGGCTGTGGTAACCATGATCCTTCTGATCCATCCTCCAAGCTCTCCCTCACTTTTGTACTGGTGCAAGTGAAGAAATACTTTAATAAAGCCTTCCTGCATAACATCTTCCGCATCGGTAATCGACTTCGTGTACCGGTAACAAATACCCAACATAGGCTCAGCAAAAAGTGTATACAGTTGCTTTTGAGCAACTGCACTCCCTTTCAGGCAATCCTTTATGAGTTGTCTGTGATCGGTCATTCTGGTTAATTAGGTTGACAAAAAACGTTTTGCGTTCGTTGCACAAAAGAAGGACTTTATTTAGGAAATGCGGCGCCGCTGGTCATTTTTTAACATTTAACATTGATTATCAACAACTTGAAAAAACAACTGAATAACTGAGTAACTGAATAACTGAACTTGAGTTTGCATTACTCGCTTCACAATGCAGTTACCCAATTATTCCGGCTACTCAATTTTTCAGTTACTCAGTTATTCAGTTATTCAGTTATTCAGTTATTCTTCACCTCCGCACTTCTACCTCCTCTTCCTCTTTCATCGAATGCCCTCAACTTAATTGTGCCTTGTACAGAAATGGGTTCTTTATAAATGTTGCTGGTGGCAGTTGGCTCCTTACCGTCAATAGTGTAGCGAATGGTGAAACCGGGCAATTGAATGTTGGCGTACACTTTACCATTGTCCACTTTCGCTCCTGGTGAGGGAATTCTGTAGTTAAAACCGCCTGCGTAGTAGTTCAGTCTGGGTAGCTCCCTCTTGCCCACTACATTCACAAATGTGCTCCATGCATCGGCATACAAAGCCGCAGATTTGGCACTGTCTTTTTCTATCGCCCAGTCAGGATCTTTGCTCCAGGCCCTTTCCGCCAGTCCCAATAATTTAGGCAAAAGCATATATTCCATTTTGTTGCTGCTTATCAATGTTTCCGCCCAAAGTAAGCCTTTTATGCCCACGATGTTTGATTTACCATAATCTGTGAGGCGTTGCTTGCCAATGAAAATCGACTTATCGAGCGGATTGCCGAATTTGTCTTCCCTGCTGTTTTTAAAATAGTCAAACGGAACAAAATAAAACGGTTTGTCAATGTCCACATAACCGCCCCAGTAATAGCCCGGCTCTTCAAAATCTTTATAGTAAGCCATGTCAAAATATTGATTGCTTACGCACGACAGCACTACTTTGTAGCCGCTATTGGCCAACTGATACGCCAAGTCTTCCGCGCCCCAGCCCAACACATTGTTCCACACATCCACCTGAAAATGTTCACCTACAAAATCAGGATTCGGGATCATTTTTCTACCACCATCCTGCTGCGTTTTGCGAAGCGCCGCTTCTTCCCATCCGGAGAGGAACAAGCCCCGGGCTTTCAAAATATTGTTTACTCTGCCGAAATAATAGTACCAAAGATCATCGGTGCTTTGAATGCTTTTATCTTTTTCTTTTAAAGACAAATACAAAGGAGATTTCTCCCAAACGCCCGCCGGCACTTCATCACCGCCCATGTGAACGGTTTTCAAAGGCGCATTGGCTTCTTTATACATTGCTGCAAGATCGTTCACTACTGTTTCCACAAAACTATAAACCGAAGGAAGAGCAACATTCATCACATTGTCGTTGTAAAACTGTACCGACATATATTTTGAAGTATCCTGCAGGTCATACAACAGAAATTCCTTTGCCTTCACAGAGTCGCCAAGTTTCATGTATTTTTCATAGCGTGCATTCATTGCTTTTATCGCTGCTCTTGCATGTCCCGGGCTTTCTATTTCAGGTATCACCTGTATGTGACGTTCAGTTGCGTAGCGAAGTATCTCAATGAAATCTTGTCGGGAATAATGGCCGCTTGCCACAGTATTTGTATCAGGACCTGAACCTAATGTTGATTGAAGAAACTTTTTATTGTCAGTTGTGAAGCCACGAACAGCAGCAATTTGCGTAAGTTCAGGCAGCGATGGGATTTCAACGCGCCATGCTTCATCATCACTAAAGTGCAAATGCAGGACATTCTGTTTGTACAAAGCCAGCAAATCAAGCACTCTAAGTAGTTCTTGTTTCGTTTGAAAATTTCTGGCAACGTCGAGAAAGAATGCTCTGTAGCCGAATCTCGGTGCATCTTCCACCTCTACTGTCGGCACGGCGATTGCTTTTTGTGTTCTTGCAAAAGCGGTTGGAGAAATCAAAGAAAGCAACGACTGTATGCCATAAAAAACACCCTCACCGCTTGACGCTTCTATCACAATAGCGTTGTCCTTTACATGCAATGCATATGCGCCTTCCGGCAAATTGTTTTGCTTAAGCTCTATGCTGTTCGTTATTTCCGAAAGTTTTTGTGTGGGCGATCCAACAAGCTTTGAAGTTTGTTTTACCAGGTAATTTAACTCCGGTGTAAAAGCCTCCGGAGCCGTAATTTTTGTGGCAGTTGATAAATTGAAAAAGCTGTTGGTTTCTTTGTAACTCACCGGCGTTGGAAAGATTTTTGGCAATTGCGCCTCTTCAATATTCTTAATCCCGGCGTTTTTCTGATAGATATCCTGAGGTGTGATCAACCCTATTTTATCTCCCGCAAAACGCAAGTATTGTTTAGGTTCTGTTGAAGGGATTGCTTTCACATTGTTTAGCGAATATCCTTTTTCTGCGCCCTGCCACACGATGTAAAAACCGGTTGGTGCATCTGTAAAATTCACGACCCAATCACTGGAAACAAATGATACTTTAAAGGATTTTCCTGCTGCTAATGGTTGAAAATTTGCCGACGGAGTAATTCTAAACAGATCGCCATTTACATGCTCAATCTGCACATCGGCACCTGTCGCAGAACCGGGCACGATCATTCTGGCAAAATTGAAATAGATCGTCCAGCCCGTTGCCGGCAAGTCTTTCTTGTTTTTGTTAGTAAGCACCAGTGAGGTCAGCGATTGAAATTTTCCATTGTGGCCATTCTCCTCAATTTGCCATGTTACGTCAATATTGTTGAATGTATTTTCCACTTTCTTTTTTTGAGCATTAAGCTGCAATAATGTTATCGTCAGCAGGCAAAACGTAACCAATATTTTCAAGAGTGATCTTTTATTCCGGGCTTTTGTGTGCATATGCGGCATTTGAAGAATAGTGTCGTGGTTAATGTTATTGTAATGAAAGATAATTACAATGTGCGATGTACGGAGTACGGGATATGAAATATTTCACGCAAAGCTGCAAAGGAGCCAAGGCGCAAAGGCATTTGCAACACGCCCCACTCGTATATCTTACAACCTTTGCTTCTTTGCACCTTTGCGCCTTTGCGTGAAATGCATTTAGACACGTTTGCCTTGCCTGTTTTCCCCGAAATATAGTATTATTGCACACAGTTCAATATTATGTATAAAATCACGCAGGACATAGGAAGCTATTCGGAGGTAATTATTGGCTCCCAACCATTGCTTGTACTTGAAGTGGGCGCAACGGCGCTTAATTACATGATCATGCAGTCAGACAGATCGCTGCAGAAATTGAGGTACTACCAGATTGACATCAACAATCCTGCTGACCTATCTGAAACACTGGAAGAGATTCTTGCAAATGATGATCTGCTGGGTAAAAATTTCTCCAATTGTCATATCATCTATAATTTTTCTTCTAATCAGCTGATTCCTGAAAAATATTACCACGAGCACGTTAACAAGCAGCTGCTGGAAGTTATTCACGGCGATCTTGTGAAAGGAGTGATCCTGAATGAAAAGGTGAGTGACTTACATGCGCACAACATTTACCGTATACCTAAAGATATTCACCAGGTTTTATTGAGAAAATTCCCGCTCAATACGCAACATCATTACTACACGCTCCTGCTGGATCATTTATATAAAACGGCCGGTGTGGAAAGCGACAAGGTAGTGGTTTCATTTTACAGGAAAAATATTATCGCCATCGTTGTTAAGGATAGCAAACTGCAACTAATGCAACAGTTTGGTTACCAGACAACGGAGGATGTTGCTTACTGGCTGCTGAATATTTACAATCAGTTCAACCTTGAGCAATTATCAACTCCGCTTGAAATATCAGGCATGATCGATGAAGACTCCGCTATGTACACAGAGCTGCTGAAATATTTTTCGAGAATTGACTTTGAAAGTCATCCGGATTATATCAAAGAAGGCGTTCTGTTGCAGGGTTATCCAAAGCACTTTTTTTCACCCATTCTCAAACTGGCCACATGCGTATCATAGGAGGAAGCCTGGGTGGCAGGCGCGTAAATCCACCCGCCAAAATGCCCCACACAAGGCCCACCACGGATATCGCGAAGGAAGGCCTGTTCAATATTATCCAAAACAACCTCGAACTGGAAGGCTTTAAAACGCTTGATATTTTCGGCGGAACGGGAAGCATCAGCTATGAGCTGGCTTCACGGGGCGCTACGGATCTCACTATTGTAGAAAAAGATCCTGCGATGTACGATTTCATCAAAAAGAACAGCGAATCGCTCGGAATCAAGAATTTCAAAGTGGTGAAAATGGATGTTTTCAAGTTCCTCGAACAGTGCAACGATCAATTCGATTTCATTTTCGCAGGACCACCCTACGCTCTTGAAACGATCGACGATCTTCCGCGCCTTGTAGCTTCCAGGAAACTGCTGAAGCCAAACGGCTGGTTCGTCCTTGAACACACACCCCGCAACAACTACGAAAAAGGCTTCGATCTTTTCGTATCTGAAAGAAGCTATGGAACGACGTTGTTTTCGTTTTTTATAAATAGATGAGGTAATTAATAATTAATAAAGAATAATTAATAGGGCATCATTCGTTTGTTTGAAGTTTTCCGTCCTGTTCGACATTCATTAAAGTCGACCATACAATAGATGTCACTTCTATTAATTCTTAATTATTAATTATTAATTCCGTCCATTACACTTTTAACTATTACTCACTAATATTCGACCATAATGCACCCTGTCTTCATAACGGGCATCGGCACCGGCATTGGCAAAACACTTGTATCGGCGATTGTTACAGAAGCGCTGCAGGCGGATTATTGGAAGCCTGTGCAGGCCGGCTTTGATGATGGTACGGATACGGGTTGGATACAGGAAAGAATTTCCAATAGCAAAACGATATTTCACAAAGAGGCATATAAACTTGCGCTGCCGGCTTCTCCGCATATTGCGGCAAAGGACGAGAATGTGCGCATAAGCCTCGACGTAATTGCAGATGCTTACAAAGCACTTCCCGCTGCAAATGAGTATGTGGTGATTGAGGGCGCCGGCGGCATTTTTGTCCCGCTGAATGAGGATGAATTTGTGATAGACCTGATCGCAAAACTGAGAGCGAAAGTTATTTTGGTAAGCCGCAACTATCTTGGAAGTATCAACCATTCTATTTTGACAGCAGAAGCTTGCAAGGCAAGAAATTTGGATGTTGCAGGTTGGATCTTTAACGACCAGTATATGCACTACGAAAGCGAAATTGCGAGATGGAGCGGTTATCCATCACTTAGCAGTGTTCCGTTTACGGAAAATCCGGATAAAGCTTTTGTTCAGCAGCAAGCAGTAATTTTGCGCTCAGCGCTACAAAATGCTTTATGACTAAAAAAGAAATAAGAAACGAATACAAACAAAAACGCCTCGAACTTGCCGAGCGCGACCGGTTGAAACTCGACGACCTGCTGCTCATCAATTTTCAACAGCTGTGGTTTGACAATGTGCAGGTGGTAATGAGTTACTGGCCGCTGCAAACAATGGCGGAGCTGAATACGCATATTTTTACCGATTTCATGGCTTTCCGTATGCCTGGCATGCACCTAGCCTACCCCGTTATAAAGCAGGGCAACATGGAAGCCGTAGTCGTGGATGATGACACCAATTATCAACTCAACAAATACAATATTGCGGAACCTGTTGACGGTACGATCATTGTACCGGAAGCTATTGACATGGTGCTAACCCCGTTGCTCGCATTTGACACAAACGGCTACAGAGTGGGTTATGGCAAGGGCTACTACGACAAGTTTTTCGCCATGTGCCGCCCCGATGTGCTGAAAGTCGGCTTCTCATATTTCGACCCGATCCAACGCATTGCCGATGTTGATGAATTTGATGTACCTTTAAACATATGTATCACACCGAACCAAACGTATGAATTTTAACATCCCTCTTTTAAAGACCATACGCATTTTATTGTTTCCCGTTTCATTGGTTTATGTTCTCGTTGTTTGGCTGCGCAATAAGCTTTATGATAAAGGCATTCTGAAATCTGCGTCGTTTAATCTTCCGTTGATCTGCGTCGGAAATATTGCTGTGGGCGGAACCGGCAAATCGCCGATGGTGGAATATTTGGCGAAGTTCCTTAGAAATGATTTCCAGGTAGCAACTTTAAGCCGCGGTTATAAAAGAAAAACCAAAGGATATGCATTGGCAAACGCATCTACTACCGCTCTTGACATTGGCGATGAACCCATGCAGTTTCATTTGAAATTTCCGGATGTTGCGGTGGCCGTGGGCGAAGAAAGAATTGTTGCTATTCCGCAGCTACTGCACGACAAACCCAATACAGACCTGATCATTCTGGATGATGCTTTCCAGCACCGGGCTGTCAAAGCGGGTTTTAATATTGTGCTGACAGATTGCAGCAATCTGTACACTCGTGACTGGTATTTGCCTTCAGGCGATTTAAGGGATGTAAAAAGCAGTGTACAACGTGCCGATGTTATTGTTGTTACCAAATGTCCTGCTGATCTTTCTGTTGAAAAGAAAAACGAGATCATAAAAGAACTGGCGCCTACGAAAGATCAAAAGATTTTCTTCTCCACCATACGCTACGGTTCGTTGTATCACATAACTGAAAAAACGCCTTTTGTATTAAACGATGAAACAGAAGCGCTGTTGGTAACGGGTATCGCCAACCCAAAACCACTAAAAAAGCTGCTGGCCGAGCAAACAAAATCCTATACGGAACAGGCTTACAACGATCACTATATTTTTACCATTGACGACCTGAAGGACATTCAAAAGAAATTCGCCGCTCTCAATGCCGATCATAAAATTATTCTGACCACGGAAAAAGACGCCGTTCGCCTCGCCAAGTTTGACGACCAGTTGAAAAGCCTTCCCTTTTACGTTATACCTATAGAAATGCAATTTCTATTTAACGAAGGCAATGATTTCAATAATTTAATTATTACATTTATTAGAGCGAACAAAAAAAGTGATGAGCGATGAGTGATGAATTATGAATGCATTAAACAGCCATCATGAACAATTCATCTCTCATCTCTCATAATTCATCACTCATTTCCTACTCGCTCCATCTTAAACAAATTACATGAGTAGAAAAAACTCAAAAACAAAGAAGAAAAAGCCGTCATCCGATACCCGTCAGTACAAAGGTGTGCTTGATATCACCAGATCAGGCGTTGGATTTATTATTGTACCGCAACTTGACAATGACATACTGGTAAGGCCAAACGATTTTAATACTGCATTGCACGGCGATACCGTGCTGGTGAAGATCACCAGCGATCCACACAGAACAGGAAGGGCGCAAGGCGTGATCACGGAAGTGGTGGACAGAAAACAAACAGAATTTGTTGGTAAAATAGACCTGAATAAAAATTTCGCCTTTTTTATAGCGGAGTCTCAAAAGCCAATGCCGGATGTTTACATACCGTTGGATAAATTGAACAACGCGAAGAACGATGACAAGGTGACCGTTCGCATTACGGGCTGGGAAAAGAATAAAAAGCCAACCGGCGAGGTGCTCAAGATAATGGATGCCAGCGACGAGAACGAATTTGCAATGCGTGAGATCATTCTCGAAAACGGCTTTCCTATTGGCTTTAGCGATGAAATACAGGAAGAAACAGCACGCATTCCTGATGCGCTTCCAAAAGCAGAGATCAAGAAACGAAAGGACTTCCGCGATGTATTTACAATTACTATAGATCCAGCAGATGCAAAGGATTTTGATGATGCCATTTCTTTCCGTGTATTGAAAAACGGACATTACGAAATAGGCGTTCACATTGCAGACGTGAGCTATTATGTGACGCCGGATACGGCATTGGATAAAGAAGCTTACCAGCGTGCAACCTCCGTGTATTTGCCGGATAGAGTAAATCCGATGTTGCCGGAAAGAATTTCAAATGAATTGTGCTCTTTGCGTCCGAAAGAAGATAAGTTCACCTTCTCAGCAGTGTTCCAGATAACGCCAAAAGCTGAAGTGAAGGATTTCTGGCTGGGCCGCACCGTTATACACTCCAATCACCGCTTTACTTACGAAGAAGTTCAGGAAGTGATTGAAAAAGGAGATGGACTGTATAAAGACGAAGTGCTCATCCTAAACAATATTTCACAACGCTTGCGCAAACAGCGTTTCAAGAAAGGCGCGATCAATTTTTCCTCACAGGAAGTGCGCTTTAAACTGGA
Organism: Pinibacter aurantiacus; assembly: GCF_019130065.1. Lineage (GTDB taxonomy): Bacteria > Bacteroidota > Bacteroidia > Chitinophagales > Chitinophagaceae > Pinibacter > Pinibacter aurantiacus. Next base: position 98,697 of record NZ_JAHSPG010000012.1, read on the forward strand.
TGACAAAGGCAAGCCAATCGGCATTGTAATAAAGGAAAGCAAAGAGGCACACCAGTTGATCGAAGAGCTGATGTTGCTCGCAAATAAAGTGGTGGCAGAAAGTGTTGCGAAAGTAAAGGTTGCCAAAAAACCGGTTCCTTTCCCCTATCGAGTGCACGCCACACCTGACGAAGAAAAACTGTTGCCATTCGTGGAGTTTGCCAAAAAATTCGGTCACAAGTTCGATACGAAAACACCGGAAGGCATTGCAGAATCCTTCAATACCATGCTGAAAGACGTGCAGGGCAAACCGGAGCAACATGTGCTGGAACAACTGGGTATCCGCACAATGGCAAAAGCTGTTTACACCTCAGACAATATAGGTCACTATGGTCTTGGATTTACGCACTACGCGCATTTCACCTCTCCCATCCGCCGTTATCCTGATGTGATGGTTCACCGTGTATTACAGGAAGTGCTTGATAGCGCTGTGAAGCCCGACAAAGAAATGGAAGAAAAATGCAAGCACTGTAGTGAACGTGAACGTGCTGCGATGGACGCAGAACGTGCGGCAAACAAATACAAACAGGTAGAGTACATGCAAAACTATCTGGGTGATGAATTTGACGGCGTGATTAGCGGCGTAGCAAGTTTTGGCTTTTGGGTAGAAACTGTGGAGCATAAATGCGAAGGTCTTGTAAGCATCAACAGCCTGCTCGATTACGATGATTTCCGCCACATGGAGGGCGATTATGCACTTGTTGGAAGACGCAGTGGTCGTGCATTCCGCATGGGCGATAAAGTGCGCATAAAAGTGATTTCTGCAAATCTTGCCAAACGTCAGCTTGATTATGAGTGGGTGCTTACCAGTGGAGCAAAACCTGAAGAAGGCGAAAGCGAAGTAACCAAACCAAAAAAAGAAAAGAAGAAAACTTCAAAACCTTCGTCCAAAGCGGCAGCGCCGGCTAAGGACAAAAAGAAGAGGAAGAAATAATTTGAAAATTTGAGGATGCGGGAATTTGAAAATACTTTATGTGCCGCATACAAATCAAAAAACGACCGGATTCCTCTGTGAGATCTGGTCGTTTTCGTTTAATATATATCATTCGTTTAATTTCCTATCTACAATAGTGTACTATTTTATCAATCTTAAAATTTCAAATAGTATAAAAGTTAATTTCATTTTCCTTTTTACTGTTGTTTGTTGTGATCATAATCTATTGAAAGTTTCTATTGACAAAATGTAAAAACAAAAATACACCGATGAAAAAAAGTATCACGATTGGATTGCTTTTATGCTGTTCGTTGTTTGCCGGCGCGCAGGATATAAAAATATTTAAGGAGACTGCTGCTCAAAAAGAGAGCCGTCTGAAATGGTGGACCAATGGTCGTTTCGGCATGTTCATACATTGGGGGCTGTATTCTTTGCCGGCCAGACATGAGTGGGTAAAGATGTACGAACGCATAACGAACGAAGACTATCAAAAATATTTCGACAATTTTAACCCTGACGAATTTGATCCCAAAAAATGGGCGAAAGAAGCCAAAGCCGCAGGCATGAAATATGCGGTGCTTACAACAAAACATCATGAAGGGTTCTGCCTGTTCGATTCAAAATATACCGATTACAAGGCAACGAACACACCGGCACATCGCGACCTGGTAAAGGAATTTGTAGATGCTTTCCGCGCCGAGGGAATAAAGGTGGGTTTTTACTACTCGTTACTTGATTGGCACCATCCGGATTATACCATTGACGATTGCCATCCACAACGCCCGGCAGACAGCCTTAGCAATGAAGAAAAAGATGCTTATTATCTGCGTGTAAACAAAGGGCGCGATATGAAAAAATATCAGCAATATATGAAGGACCAGATCACGGAACTGCTTACAAAATACGGAAAGATCGATATCCTTTGGTTGGACTGGACGTGGGGAAAAGAAAGTAAACATGGTAAACATCCACAAGACTGGGACGCATTGAACCTGATAAAACTGGTAAGAAAATTACAGCCTGGAATCCTGGTGAACAACAGGTTAGGACTTGACCAGGATGGATATGCAGATGGCGGCGATTTTGTGACACCTGAGCAGGTAAAACCATCGGAGCTATTACCGTATAAAGGAAAATATTGGGAAACCTGCCAAACCTTCTCTGGCTCCTGGGGATACTACCGTGATGAAAACACCTGGAAGAACCAACGTCAGTTACTTGACCTGTTAATCACCTCCACCGCCAATGGTGGAAACCTCATATTAAATGTTGGCCCTACAGCTCGTGGAGAGTTTGATTATCGTGCTAAAAGAGCGCTGGACAGCCTGGCATACTGGATGCATGAAAACAATCAGGCTATCTATAATTGCACCTTTCCTCCCGCAGAATATAATATACCAGAATCGATGGGCGAAAGGCTGACATACAATCCGACTACAAAGAAGTTATACCTGCATCTTTTCAGTTATCCGGCAGATGGACAACTTGTATTGCCTAATTATAGTGGCAAAATAAAGTATGCACAATTCCTAAATGATGATTCTGAAGTAGCATTTAAAACCGGCGATAACAATTCAGACTTGATTTTAAAACTTCCCAAAAACAAGCCACCTTATGAAGTTCCGGTAATTGAATTTAGCTTGAAATAAAAAATGATAGCATCCAATCTATAAAATTGATAAATAAACGGTAAAGGGCAGTCTATGACTGCCTTTTACTATTTTATGCCAGATGTAAAAAGAACCTAATCTGCCAGTTTTTTTGCATTATAACGGAGAACAATGGGAATAAAAAAGCCAGAACACTTTTTAGTATTCTGGCTTTTTTTGTGGGAGTTGACGGGCTCGAACCGCCGACCCTTCCGACTTACAAGCCGGAATGCTCTGAACCGATCAAACTTTCAAATACCACAAATAAAAAAGCCAGAACACTATTAAGTATTCTGGCTTCGGTTGTGGGAGTTGACGGGCTCGAACCGCCGACCCTCTGCTTGTAAGGCAGATGCTCTGAACCAACTGAGCTAAACTCCCGTTTTGTAAGAACTTTGTAACAGAAAATCTGAATAAAAAAACCGAAACTCATCTTTTAAGAATTTCGGCTTTAGTGGGAGTTGACGGGCTCGAACCGCCGACCCTCTGCTTGTAAGGCAGATGCTCTGAACCAACTGAGCTAAACTCCCATTTCTGTAAGAACTTTCCCGTTATCAACGTTTTGCGTTACCGTTTTTCGTTGTTGGGAGTGCAAAGATAAGGTTGAAAATGTTTCTGCAAAATTTTTATTCCGGTTTTTTAAAAGAATTTCATCTTTTTATTTCCTTAATATTTTGAAAGTGAATTAAAAGCAGAAGATGGGACATTCAAATCCTGAGCAGTTAGTTTTCTAAGATTCAGCTTCTCTCTTTTTCCCTCCCACAAATGAAACTATGACTCCAACCACTACAGCTCCAACCAAACCAGCCGCTGCATTTGCATAACCCAGATAGGCCACAAATGATGCAAAAAGTAAAATGAAGATAACTATTACCAGTGCAAACCATTGTCCCCTTTTAGTTATGCTGACCTTATTTTTTTCTATCTCAAATACCTTTTCTGAAGAAGATAGATTAAGTTCTAACCGTGCCTTTTGTTCCCTTTCAGCCATTGAAATAATCCTGTCCGCAAAGCCGGGATTAATTTCATTATAGCGCTGCAGCTCACTTGCCGGCGGAATTGGGCCTTGATGGTATTGCATGTGAGTGGCTAAGACTCCGCCATTTTTCTCAGGATTTCTGTGTTGCTGATTGGGAATTGGACTTTCTCTCCTATCCATTCTTTCCTTTTTCAACCGCTTGAGAAATATCAATTCCTACGCTTTGCCAATCGTTGGAAATATTGACCTCATCCGTTTGTTGATTGGTATTTTGATATTTGGATAACTTTTTTCTAAAATCATCCGTCGAATTTGTTAAACTAAAGGGAAATAATGAAAAGGACAACAAAACGTTAACCATACTGTTTATTCTTTTCATAAATGTATAAGATTTGAAAAAGTTTGTAGTTAGTAAAAGTACAAAAGTCTTATACAAAAGGATACGTTTGAAAAACTTAACGCACATTGTCAAAATTTTTCAAATCATGACAAATCATGAAAATCTTGAAAATCTGCGTTCTCCCTCATGTTCAAATTTTCAAATCCCCACATTTTCAAATTAGTACTCTCTCTGCATCAAGGCATAGGTCAATTGTCTCAACGGCTCCTTTCTGACGTTTAATACCGCAATTTCTTCAAGATGTTGGAATGCCTTTTCCATGTACTGCTCCTTTAATGAAATCGCCCATTTGTCAACGCCGAGTGATCTGAAAATTTCCAACACTCTCTCGACTTTATCATCAGGATTTTCTTTCATCAGTTTTGTAAGCTGCTCCAACTGATCATCATTGCAGCTTTCCAGCGCTTTGATCATTAAGAAGGTTTTCTTGTTCACCTTAATATCTCCCCCAGCCTGCTTGCCTACTTTCGCCGGATCTCCAAATGCATCGAGGTAATCATCCTGTATCTGAAAACTGATGCCGAGGTTTCTTCCAAACTCATACATGTGCTGCTGGTTGCCATCGCCTGCTCCGCCAAGAATGGCGCCCAGCTTCAAACTTGCAGCAAGCAAAACAGACGTTTTAAGCTCGATCATATGCAGGTATTCATCCATGCTGACCTGCATGTTTTGCTCAAAATCCATGTCAAGCTGCTGCCCTTCACACACCTCCTTCGCCGTTTTGTTAAAGAGATGTATCACCTTTTGAAGATGGCCACTTTTCATTCTGTTGAGGTAATCATAGGCTGTCACCAGCATCACATCGCCAGCCAGCAAAGCAGTTGGCTCTCCGTATTTAATATGAACTGTTGTAAGGCCACGACGCAAAGGCGCTTTGTCCATTATATCATCGTGAATAAGCGTAAAGTTGTGAAACAACTCAATAGCCGTCGCGACATTCCAGGTATCTTCAATGATATCATCGAAAAGTTCGTTCGCCATCAAACACATTACAGGACGAATTCGTTTTCCTCCTAAAGACAAAAAATAATCAGCCGGTTCATACAGCGTCACAGGCTTACCCGTAAAATGTTTGGTATCAAATCTGGCAATAAAAAGCTTACTCAATGTTTCAAATGTATGCATGCACCGGGTTGTTTGTGGTGCAAAATACGGTAGTTTTCAATTTGAAAATTTGAAGATTTGAAAATGGGAAGACGGAACGCAGATTTTCATGATTGTCATGATTGCTGATGATTTGAGATCTGATGAAGTCTATTAAATCTCAAATCAAAAAATCATAACAGATCATGGCAATCATGAAAATCTGCGTTCCATCACCACTCGCACAGAGTGTATTTTCAAATTTTCAAATCCTCAAATTTTCAAATTCATTGCATTTTCGCCGGTATTGAATCAAGAACATAGTATTTACTCGTAATAACCCCGCCATTCACCTGAACAATGCGCAGGCCCGATGAATCCTGGCCCAGCGGCTTTCCTACCGGTCCGGTGGTTGTTATTTCGAGACTATCACTTTTTCCAAAAAAGTTACGGTGCAGATGACCTGCAAAAATGTATTTAACGCCATTGGCCTTTAGCAGGTCGAGATATTTTTTTCTTGTTACCGTCGGGATGTTAAAATAGCCATCACCCTCTTCCGCTCTTTCAATAAATAGCGGATGATGCATGAACACCACTTTGTTCTTGTATGATTTATTGGAGGCAGAATCCAATGTTCTGATGAGCCACTCTTCCTGCGCCTTTGCTTTATCCATCGCCTTTTCGGGACTGTGGAGGTAGTTTGAATTTAATACAATGCCCAACATATTGCCGCAATGAAATGTGTAGTAGTCGGGACCAAACGCTGCATTGTATCCATCAACGTCTTTCGGAGTAGGCTCGTTCCCTACATCATGGTTGCCGGGCACATTATACAGTGGAATATCGGAATCAAGCCGCGCCGCAATCCTTTTGTATTCATCAATTTGAGCAGCATCAAGTGTTTTATGTACCAGGTCGCCTGTAACAATTACAAATGCAGGATGCAGGCGATTGGCTTTTTGAATGGCCTTTTCAAAATGAGCGGTCTCTATGTCAAATGATTTATTGTCGGTATAAAAACCAAATTGCGGATCTGACATCTGCACGAAGAAAAATGATTCATCGGAATGACTGGCTTTGCACGCTGAGAGCGCAATGATAAGCGGAACGCAGATTTTCAAGATCTTCATGATTTGTTATGATTTTTCTTAAATGATTTGAATGCCCAACACGTCATTAATAATACTCAAAAAATCTTATCAAATCATGAAGATCTTGAAAATCTGCGTTCCATTCTAAATTGCCGAACGGAAAGAATTTTCAAATTTTCAAATCTTCAAATTCTCACATTTCCGGTTTTTTCAAATTACTTTGCAGTCACAAGAAAAATCCTACATGAAAAAACTGAGGCACGCCAGACCGGTCATTATTTTTATTTTATTGTGCATCACTCTGCAAAAGAGTTTCGCACAACACAATCTTTCTCCTGAAGACTCTATTCGCAAAGCACAAATTCGCGATTCAATAGCGCTGAAGCAGCAGGCAGATACTGCAGTTTCTAAAATTGCCAGCAAGATTGAAACATACACGTTCACGATATCGAGATCATCCAACTATTTTAAACGAAGAATGGATACCACAAAAATTGCGGCTGGTATTCCATCGATAGAAAAAAGCCTTACGTTCTTCAAAAATCGACTCGATAAAAATGATGCGGAAATGAACCTCCGCAACCTCAACACATTTACCATCATGTTGCAGGAAATCGGTTCAAAGTTGGCCGACTGGCAAAAAAGCCTGGCTGATTACTCCGACCAGATCGTTAAAAGCAACCAGGAGGTGAAAAAGATAGTTAACGATGGTACTTTAAAACTAAGCATTCCTGATACTTCGTTAAGCAGACAAGTTCAAAATGTGTTGAGAAAAGCACACAATCTTGACTCTGTACAACAGCAGGCCATCACACGCATCAACCTGATGAAGAACAAGGTCTCGATCAGCAACTTGTTGATAAGCGACATGATGTCTGACCTTAATTTCCGCACAACATCGTTCAAAACCGCAATGTGGGGAAAGGAAGAAGAACCGCTGTATAGCATAAGACCGTCTGATTACAAACAATCTTTGTGGGATGTAATTACGAGCACCTTTACGAGGTCGATCCGCGTTTTTAATATTTATGTCGCTGGAAGCTGGGACACTCGCAGCATTAACCTGCTGGTCTTGTTTGCTTTCCTCAGCTGGTGCTGGTTCAACTACAGACGCGTTAAAAAATATGCTGATGCTGAAAAAATACTTGGACCGCTGCATTTTCTGAATCATTCAGTAATAATATCCTGCCTCACTGCCTTTTTATGTGTGGGACCATTCATGTATCCTAATCCACCAATGGTGTACATGCACGTAAATGAAGTGATCAGGTTGCTTTTGATAACGTATCTGCTGATGCCGTTCTTTACGCCTTCGGCAAAAACAAACTGGATCATCATGTCGATACTATGGCTTTTCTTTGCCTTGGATGATCTCTTCCTGGAATCTGCATTTGGAGAGCGTTTCTGGTTGATCATCGGAAGTACCGGAGTAGTATTGACATGCGTGAAAATGTTGCGTGAAAAAGAAGACATGTTTGTAAGACTGGATGAATCTCCTGTAAAAAAATCAATCACCATTCTTACATTTTCATTTGCTGCTTTATCAATAATATTCAATCTTACGGGACGTGTTACGCTTGCGAAAATATTCGGCATCACTGCAGTTCAAAGTTTCATTTTCACCTTTACGCTGAAAGCATTCAGCACTATTATTTTAGAAGCGGTATATCTGCAGTCCAAATCATTGCGTGAAAGCAGGTTCTCGGAGTTTCTTGTGTATGATGAATTAAAAACAAAATTGAGAAGAGCGCTTTGGATCATCACAGGCATTCTGTTTTTGATCGCTTTCACGAAAAGCCTCACCATGTATGATTCGCTCTTCAAATTTATTGACTGGTTCTTTAACAAAACGCGTTCCATTGGCAACATGCAGTTTAGCTTTATGAGCATCGCCATTTTTGTATTTGTTATTTGGATATCCTCTATCATTTCGCAATTCATCAATTTCTTTTTCGGCAGCAAGCTCAATGACAATACCAACAAGAGAAGCAACATAGGTTCTGTGATGCTGCTGGTAAGGCTGGCTGTTTGGGCACTGGGCTTTATGATCGCCATCGCTGCCGCAGGTATTCCGCTTGATAAAATTTCCATCATGATCGGTGCCTTGGGTGTTGGTATCGGTTTTGGTTTGCAAAACATTGTTAACAACCTTGTATCAGGAATTATTCTCGCATTTGAGAGACCCATCCAGGTGGGCGATTATATTGAAATAGACGGGCGTGCAGGAACGGTTAAAGAAATAGGCGTTCGCTCGAGCAAGATCAGCAACGCCGATGGTGCGGACATCATTGTGCCGAACGGAGACATGCTCTCAAAACACCTTATCAACTGGACGCTGCACAACCGAAACAAACGCATGGAAATCGTCATAGGCATTGCTTACGAGGCTGATGTACGCAAAGCACAAGAGATCATTGAAAACGTTTTGAAAAACAACAGCAAGGTGATGCAATCGCCTGCCTCTTCTGTACTGCTAAATAATTTCGGCAACAGCTCTGTAGATTTTAAGATCAATTTCTGGTCCTACGACCTTTCTGATGCAGGCACTTTACGCAGCAACATAATGATTGAAATTTTCGAACAATTTGCCAAAGCAGGCATTGAAATTCCATATCCAAAACAGGATGTTTACATTAAAGGAATCGAGGGCGGAAAGTTGTGAGTTATGAGTAGTGAGTTATGAGTAAGGGAACGCGAAACTTATAACTCACTACATCCTACTCAAAACCCATAACTCAAAACTCAAAACTAAATGACCATAAACTGCGGAACATTCATCCTCCGTTATTTACATACCGACGATGCGGAGAGCATTGCACGGTATGCAAATAATATCAAGATCAAAAACAATCTCCGGGATAGTTTTCCGCATCCTTATACTATTGAAGATGCAAGAATTTTTCTTTCACGAAAAAAAGTACTCCCGACAGAATTAGCGATCGAGTACAATGGTGAATGCATTGGTGTTATTGGCATTATTTTACAGGAAGATATTTATCGCAAAAATGCAGAATTCGGTTACTGGCTGGCAGAGCCTTTTTGGGGAAAGGGGATAATGACCACAGCCGCCAAACATGCGATCCCACATTTCTTCAAGACATTTAATCTCGAACGTCTGTTTGCTTGTGTGTTTGAATGGAACGCCGGGTCTATGAAAGTGCTTGAAAACGCCGGATTCAAATTTGACTGCATTTTTGAAAAATCTATTTTCAAGAACAATCAACTAATCAATGAACATAGGTACAGCTTGTTGAGAAAAGACTCGAATATTTACCACTAAGCCACTAAGGGCACTAAGTTTCACTAAGGGCCTATCATCATCGCTGTTAGAAATAATTTCGAATCCCAGTAGAGACGCATTGAATGCGTCTCTTGTATACATTGAATCCGTCTCTTTTGTATCAGGATGTCGTTGCATTTTTATCAATTGAACGACATAAGAGAGACGCGTTGAACGCGTCTCTACTTCGCATTCGTTATCGCTACCACCGGCTTTCCTTTCATTTTATAGTACTTGCCATCGAAAGAATATCGTTTTTCAATTACAAAATCGAAGGAGGTTTTATTCTTAATGAACGACGCTATTTCGTAAGGACCATTGTATAACTCGTCTTCTTCATTTTCATTTCTGTGGTAATATCCTTTTGTAGTGATGATGATATCTATAAAATATTGTTTCTTGCTGTCATTGTCAACTTTGATCGAGCTCTTCCACGAGGTTTCACCTTTATCTGTATTTGTCAGTTCGTATTGCCCTGTGGCGAGAATGGGACGGTATTTACCGCCAGTCCCAGCAATGAGAAACAACATGCCTTCAAATGGACCGCCCGCGCCACCATTTCGATGCAGAACGGTAAAAGCGTATTGGTCCTCGCCTATAACAAGCGGCAATGGTTTTGGAGAACTTGCAAATGAACCAAAGGCAGCAATAGCTGGTTGAAAAGATCTCATTTGCCAGCTGCCGTCCATTTTGGCAAACTTTGCAAGCCCAAGGAGACCACCTGTAAAGCGTCCTGTTTGCGCTCCATCTTCATCATATGCCGAATGATTGAAGGCAAGTATCTTGTATTCGTTGCCTTTTGTGTCCTTGTAGTGGATCACATCTATTAATCTTGTAGCAACGCCGTTTTTATAAGGAAATAGCTGATCTCCTTCTACCCCATTCACGTCGGTGTAAGTTGCAGGTTTGCATTTTTTACATTCCCAACTTATAAAAGTATTCTTGTAATCTTTACTTGATAAATTGTACAATTTACCCGGGAAAAGTTTCAGCATTACTTTCATCGCATCGAGCGAGTCGGAAGGAATGATCAACATCCGCTGATCGTAAAAAACGGTGTCGCTGATGTTCTTTTTTTCAATACGGACCTCTTGGCCAAAGCTATTTACAGTAAACAATACGGAAAGGAAAAGGGACAGGATTAAACGCATGGATTTGAAAATTTAAGTCAAAACAATTTTTTAACTTCGCCTACATCATTTTGACGACGTAAATTAAATTAGTGAATGATTTTTAGCAAGAAAAAAATCATTAAAAGTGAGAATGTTTTGAGTCATGTATGCGATAGTAGATATAGAAACAACCGGTGGATTTGCAAATGGTAATGGCATTACAGAAATTGCCATTATACTGCACAACGGAATGGAGGTGGAAGGAAAGTTTCAAACGCTGATCAATCCTAACCAAAGGATTCCGCATTTCATTACTGTGCTTACAGGCATCGATAATTTTATGGTGTCCGATGCACCAACCTTTGAAGATGTTGCCGAAAATGTTTTCAATCTACTCTCTAATCGCATTTTTGTTGCCCACAACGTAAACTTCGATTACTCTTTTATTAAACACCAGCTGCAGGCTTGCGGATATGAGCTTAATGCGAAAAAACTTTGCACCGTTCGCATGGCCCGCAAGGTGATTCCGGGGCTGCCAAGTTATAGCCTGGGCAATCTTTGCCGCTCACTAGGCATTACTATAGAAGGCAGGCATAGAGCCTACGGCGATGCAGCTGCAACTGCCATGCTGTTTGAAAAAATTCTTGCAGGCGACTCAGAAGGACATGTTGCCAAAATGCTGAAAGGCAAAAACAAAGAACAGTATTTGCCAACGCATTTGCCCACTTATTACATTGAGCAGTTGCCGATGATGCCCGGCGTCTATTACTTTCATGATTCAAAAGGAAAGATCATTTACGTAGGCAAGGCTACCAATTTGCAGAAGCGTGTGAAGAGTCATTTTTCTAACAACGATGGTGGCAAACGCAAACAGGATCTTTTACGAAAAGTTTACAGCATTACACATAAAGAATGCTCGAGCGAACTGGTTGCACTGATTCTTGAAAGTATTGAAATAAGAAAACTATGGCCAGAGTTTAACCGCAGTCAGAAAGGGTTTCATCAATCATATGGGTTGTATACTTACGAAGATCGAAAAGGATATGTGCGTTTTGCAATAGAAAAAAAGAAACAACATTTAAATCCGTTGTACACTTTTAATCTGTTGTACGAAGGACAAACTTTGTTAAGAAAAATGGCAGAAGAGTTTGAACTCAATGAGCGTTTATGCTTTGGCACTATAAATGATTATGACGACATTATAGAAACCGCTTCCTTGCACAATGAAAAAGTATTGAAGGCAATCACCGCATTACATGAGCAGTTGCCCACCTTCGCCATATTTGACGGCACTTACAACCACTCTTCCATCCTGCTTATGAATAAAGGCAAATTCGGCGGCATTGCGCTCAAAGGAGAATTTGGCGAGGACATTACGCTGGAACAATTGAAGGAACGGGTAACTCCACACCCCGACAACGATTACATCCGCGGCTTGATTTATCAATACGCAGAAAAATATCCGGAGAGGAAAATACTTTTTTAATGGAGAATTGAAAGTTGAGAATTGAGAAATAAAAAGAATCTCGCATTGTTTTTAACTCTCAACTCTCCATTTTCAACTCTCAATTAAATGACGCGGTAATGACCGGCAACAATCCTTAATAATATTCTGGAATTTACACTCTCACAGGTGATGTAAATCATATTTAGAATTCCGGGGAGCTTGCTGCCGGCCGGTTTACCATTAAAAATATAAGATAACAGAGTTATCTACTACTGACTGCGCCAAGCTAAGTAAGTAATCAAAGTAAGAGAAGCATACAAAGCAATAACGATTAAAGCAATAGTGATTCCGTTAAGATGAATGTGGAAATTTCTTTTCATAATGGGAGCTTTTAAAAGTTTAGAAAAATAAAATAAAACAGACTAAAATCTAGCTTCCACGGGATAGGAGATGTGAAGTATAGTTAAATAAAAGGGAGTGACGATCTGATGCGATATTTCCGGTATAAAAGTACGAAAGTTTTTAAAACAACAAAATGTCAAACCATATTATTCAACGTTTTACAAAGTTTTTCACAAGATATCGTAATTCTACGCGTTTGGTAGACAAGACAAAATAACAAAGCAGAACGTTGCTTTTTTATGACCATTGTTAAGGCGGAGGAGGTTGTTTGCTGATAGTTGTTAGGCTGCCGGTAATCTCTCTTACAGCAGCTCTTTCAGTAAATGCGTGAATGTTTTACGGGGAATCATCTCAGCGCCGAGGCTTTCCAAGTGTGAGGTGTGTATCTGGCAATCGATTAGTTGTACGCCTTCTTTCTTCAACTGCTCAACGTAGCTGATAAAGGCATACTTTGAAGCGTTACTCATTTTGCTGAACATGCTTTCTCCAAAGAAAACTTTTCCCATTCGAATGCCGTAGAGTCCGCCAACCAATTCACCATCACTCCATACTTCTGCGCTGTGTGCATAACCGAGCTGATGTAGTTGATTATAAGCGAGTTCAACCTCGTTGGTAATCCAGGTTCCATTTTGCCCCTTGCGAGAAATGCTTTTGCAATGGCGTATCACTTCATTAAATGCCTGGTTGATTGTAAATGAGAAAGCTTTTTTCCTGAAAAGCGCTTCCATGCTTTTGGAGATTTTAAGTTTGCCGGGAACTAGAACGAATCGTGGATCGGGGCACCACCACAGGGGATATTCACCTTCGTACCAGGGAAAAATGCCTTGCTTATAAGCAGTCAGCAATCGTTCCACAGAAAGATCTCCGCCAATCGCCAATAAACCGTCCGGCTCTGATTCTTCAACGGGAGGAAAAACGATGTGTTTATCTAAGGCGAATACTGGCATAGGATGATTTGAGATTGGATATTTAAGATTTCTTGTGTTTACTGTAAGGTTTGATTTATCAAAGCGCAGGGTTTATGTCACCCGCATTTTCAATTTTCAACTTTCAATTTTCAATTTGTGCGGAATTTGCAATCACTATTTCTATGCACCAGCGCGAATGCGATTCGCCCCTACCGTACCGTTTCTTCCACCGTTGCACCAATGCCCCTGTCTGTGATCGCATCGCACAACGGTTTCAAAGTATCATATTCACCTTTCTTTACGGCGTACTTACCTTTCACATGAATGATCATGGCACATTGCTCTGCCTGCTCCACAGAATGTCCGCATACTTCCACAAGCGTTTCAATCACCCATTCAAAGGTGTTCACTTCATCGTTCCACACGATAAGCTGGTATGGTTCATCGACTGCCGTGAGTATATCTACATCCTCTTCTACACGTGTGCTGGTGTCATCATTAAGGTAGAAATTCATACAGAATAATTTTGGCAAAATTATAAACTACTTTTAATACTGCACAACTTTCACAAAGGATTAGTTTCCACTACATTAATCGTATTTTTTATATTACGTATATTGCGTATCGACGCATTGCTGCCTGTGATACAACGGTACCGAAATTCAAAACAACCTATGATCTGCCCATGATATTTTTTCAAAGAACCCAAAAGCAAGAGACTATCGCGAAGAAAAAAGATAAAGCAGTTGTTCTTCCCTTGTATACAGGAACGAGTGGTCTCCAATATGTGGTTGACCTTGTTAAAAATATACGTCCGGGAAACTATCGCAACACAAAAGAAGCGGAGAAAAAATTCAGGGAAGTGCTGGCAAAACTGCGCGAAGAAAGTGTTGCACTATTTGCCTTACGCAAAGCTTTACTGTCGCAATTTCAAAATACTGATCTCATACCCACACTTACTGAAAGCGGCATTACCAGCTCACGCGGATTCGTGCAGGAACTGATTAGCAAACTGAAACATAGAATACTTCCACCCCTTCCCCATCCTAAAGACTTTCGTTACGTAATAGAAAGAGTTTTTTACCTGAAGAACGATCATGTCTGGGTAGAAAATATTGACCAGGATCTTTGGCGACAATTTTTTGAATTGCTGGGCATACAGGTAAACATCACCGACCCCGATATCATCCGGCAATTGGGAGAATCGTTGCAAATGCTTTCTTACAAAGTTGCCACGCTGGGAATGGAGAAAGAAATAACCGGTCGATTTAGTAATGTGCAAGACGCCATCCAACCGTTTATCGAACAAAACAGGCTGGTGAATTTGTACATGACGCAAAAAAACAATTTCGACAGCCGGGAAAAAAAATGGTTGTTTGCCAACATACAGGAAAACCTTTACAACTGCACGCAAAGCCTGCAATGGATAACAGATCAGCGGTTGGAATACGGCACCAGTCTTGCGCAAACATTTGTAACAGTGCGCATGCAGCAACAAATTGAGCGCATGCATGTAATCATTGATGTGCTGGATACAGATGAACTTTTTGATACAGAAAGATTCATTGAATATTTTAAGACAGTCGTAAAAAATGAAAACACAAAAAACAGCCTTCGTGAATTTCTTTCTGTAAACCTTGGGCTGGTGGCTTATCAAATAGCAGAACACAAAGGAAAGAAGGGGCAAAAATATATCAGCAATAGTCGGGCAGATTTTCGACATCTCTTTAACAGCTCCATGGCTGGCAGTTTCATTATATCATTTGGCGCCATTATAAAGAACCTGCTTGGTCTTGTTCATTTGCCTTACTTCTGGCAAGGCATGAGCTACGGGACAAACTATGCAACTTGTTTTGTATTAATGGATCAGTCGGATGCCACGCTCGCCACCAAACAACCGGCCTACACTGCTTCCGCTGTAGCGAGTTCGCTCGATGTGAAAAAAAGCCAGTCACGCCCAGATCTTCGCAACCTTGCCTTAACTGTTGCGAAAGTCTCACGCAGCCAGATCGCCTCCTTTGCTGGTAATCTGCTGGTTGTCTTTCCCTTTACCTATTTGCTGGCATGGCTCTTCAATCTCTCATTTGGTTTTAAAATTGCCGCAGGAGATGCAGCACAAAAGTTACTGGCAGATCAACATCCCTGGCAAAGTATGTCCGTATTATGGGCCTGTGTTACAGGCTTCTTTCTGTTTTTAAGCGGCATTATTGCGGGCTATGTAGAAAATCATGTAGTGTATGGAAATGTGGCGGAGCGGCTTAAAAATCACCCCATTTTTGTGAATACCATACCGGCAAAAAGACTTGATAAACTCGCCAATTTTCTTAATAAAAATTCCGGCACGCTGGCAGGAAGCATTTCACTTGGCTTCTTCTTAGGTTGGGCGGCGCCTCTAGGAAAAATATTCGGCATTCCGTTCGACATCAGGCACATCACCATTTCTGCCGGTAACACGGCCATTGGTTATTATGGCCTCGATCATAACGTGCCACTATCTTATTTGCTGACTGTCATTGCAGGTGTTTTACTGATTGGTTTCATCAATTTCCTGGTGAGTTTTTCGCTCGCTTTTTTTGTTGCCGTGAAATCGCGTGGCATACGGTTGAAAGATTATCCTGAGTTTCTCGGCATTTTGAGACGCTATTTTTTCAGGCACCCGAAGGATTTTTTATTGCCCCCCAAAAAGACCAGGTCATTGGAGGAATTGTCGTAGAGACGCATGATAATGCGTCTCTGTTAAACCCGTTGTTGTGCGATAAAAACGCATGCGAATACGCATCCCATTTAAAAAATTCAATGGTAAAAAAACAAAACGCGATGTCCGACCTTTTCATTCGAACATCGCGTTTGTGCAACAGGAGATGCATTTTCATGCGTCTCTACGGAGAAATTAAAATTTATTCAACGGACCGCCGTTCCATCTAACCTTATCTTCCAATGGAACCAGTCTTTTGCCGGCAGGTTCAACATCGCTGTAGCCAAGGTAGATGATCCCCATAACGACATCCTCAGTGTTTAAATGCAGAAATGGTTTGAATGGTTCTTTCAGCGTCATGCCGCCCGTGCTCCAAAACGTAGCAATGCCGAGAGCTTCCGCACCGAGCAAAATATTTTGAACAGCACATGCTGTGGCAGCAATTTCTTCCATTACCGGAATTTTTGAAGTTGGCGCACGTTTCATTGCAGCAATGATCACATGAGATGCTGCATCACCCATTGTCGCAAACTTATCGTACGTACCCTGCAAAAAGTTTTCTGGCGGCGTTGTTTGTTTCCACAATTCTGCATGTTGTTTGCAAAAGCCCTGCACGTCACTTCCGCCATATACAAAAAAGCGCCATGGCTCTGTATTTGCGTGAGTGGGCGCCCAATCTGCCAATTCCAACAACTGTACTATTTGTGCATCAGGAATCTTCTTTCCGTTCATCTGTTGTGCCTTCACTGTTCTTCTATCCTTTACCAGCGTTTCCAGCACCGAAAAATCATTGCTCATGTTTGTTCTTTTTTAACTGGGGCGCAAGGTACGGAGGAATAATTTGAAAATTTGAAGATTTGAAAATGAGGGAGAACGCAGATTTTCATGATTATCATGATTGGTCACGATTAGAAATTGATCCCACCCGACACTGATTAATTTCAAATCTCAAATCAAAAGATCACAACCAATCATGAGACTCTGCGTTCCATTTTCAAATTTTCAAATCCTCAAATTCCCAAATTTAATAACCGTCAATCTTACACTAATTTGAAACATTCTTGTTGCACCGGAAAAAATTTTGTTACTTTCACATTTCCATTGTTTTAGCGACGCCATATAACACAACATTTATGACAGGTTATTCACACCAAAAAAGATTTTTGGTTGCCGTAGATTGTATCATTTTCGGATTTGACGGCCAGCAATTGAAATTACTGTTAATTCAAAGAGGGTTCGAGCCGGAAAAAGGCAAATGGAGCCTTATGGGCGGTTTTGTTGAAAAAGAAGAAAGCTTCGAATTAGCTGCGGGCCGTGTTTTACATAAACTTACAGGTCTTGAAAACGTGTATATGGAACAGCTTTACGCGTTCAGTGACCCTGCCCGCGATCCCATTGAGAGAACCGCTTCCATCACTTATTTTGCATTGATCGACATCAATCAATATAAACACCAGATCAGTAAGGACTATCACGCTGAATGGTTCCCCCTGAATAAAATTCCGAAACTCATTTTTGACCACACCGAAATGGTAGAGATGGCAAAGGAAAAGCTTCGTTACAAAGCCGCCCTCCATCCTATCTTGTTCGAACTGTTGCCTGAAAAATTCACACTGCCGCAATTGCAGGTGCTATATGAGGGCGTTTATGACTCAACTTTCGACAAAAGAAACTTCAGCAGAAAAGTATTATCTACAGGTTTACTTGTAAAACAAAAAGAAAAAGAGAAAGAAAGCTCCAAGCGTGGCGCCTTTTATTTTAAACTGGATAAAAGAAAATACAAAACGAAGTTCGATGCTTTCCTCAACTTCATTCCAAATCCGCATAAGCTGAAGTAATCCTGAACAATTTGAAATTTGAAGATGATTAGGTGCGACTCGTCATTGCGAGGCAAACGGAGCATACTGCCAAATATTACGAATGCATAGCGCACGTTCGGAGACAGCCGAAGCAATCTCAAGCACCAAGATCGAGATTGCTTCGGCCGTCTCCGCTTTTTGAAGTTGCTTTTGTAACGCCGTCATTTACTCTCTGCTGACCTCGCAATGACGTGTGCGCCATTTTCATTTTGAAATGGTTATTCTCCGAATATCGGGAGTATATTAACAACTTCGTAAGTAACACACAATGCATTTTCAAATTCTCAAATTTTCAAATTAGCATATTTTTAAAAAATAAATGTCATATTAACACTAATTCCTTATTTTAGTGTCGCGATGTGCCATATAGATGCAGCTATTTTGTTTTGAGATATGGTGATCAAACAAAATAGCTTTTTTTTGTTGCACAATGTTGCATCTTGTTGCACAACTCTTAAAAGAATTGCAGTCATGAAAAAACGCTTGAAACACTTGCTCCGCTTGGCATTTTCCACAAAAATCCGGTATAATAGTAAAATTGCGTAAACGTTTGCTCAACTGAATGCTTTTTTTTGAATATTTGCACGACAAACAACAGAATAGAGGGAAAGTTCAATATTGTCAAAAAAATGCATTGATCGCACTCAATGCAATCGATAAATACTTTACTTTCACTAAATTTTTTTAAATCCTATAAACATTTACTTTAACTAATACAACTAACGTTTACTCGCTCATGAAGAACAATCTCCACCTAATTGATTATGCAGTATTCGCAATCTACTTTGTAATAGTAGCCTCCTATGGATACTGGATCTACCGCAGAAAGAAAAAAGCAACCATGAACACAAAGGACTTCTTCCTTGCAGAAGGTTCTTTGACCTGGTGGGCAATTGGCGCTTCTTTGATCGCTTCAAATATCTCTGCTGAACAATTTATTGGTATGAGTGGATCGGGCTTTAAAATAGGGCTTGCGATCTCTACGTACGAATGGATGGCTGCACTTACACTTGTAATCGTAGCGGTGTTTTTTATTCCGGTGTATTTGAAGAACAAAATTTTTACAATGCCGCAGTTCCTGAACGAGCGGTATAACAGCACCGTAAGTATGATCATGGCCGTGTTCTGGTTATTGCTGTACGTGCTTGTAAACCTTACTTCTATCCTTTTCCTTGGTGCCTTGGCGCTCAACAGTATCTCTGGTATCAACCTTACAGTTTGTATGCTTGTGCTGGCGGTATTCTCAGTGTTCATTACACTTGGCGGTATGAAAGTAATCGGTTATACAGACGTTATACAGGTATTCTTCCTGATCCTTGGTGGTTTAGTAACAACTTATCTGGCATTGGGTCTTGTTGCTGAGCACTTTGGTTCAAGCGGTGTTATAAATGGTTTTAAAATATTAACACAAAAAGCAGACGAGCACTTCCACATGATCGTTAAACGTGACGATCCTAACTATATGGATCTTCCTGGTTTAACTGTATTGTTGGGTGGTATGTGGATCGTTAACCTGAACTACTGGGGTTGTAACCAGTACATCACTCAACGTGCTTTGGGAGCTGATCTGAAAACTGCACGTGGTGGTATCTTGTTCGCAGCGTTCCTGAAACTGTTGATGCCTATCATCGTTGTATTGCCAGGTATCGCGGCTTTCATCTTGCACAGAGAAGGTAACTTCCAAACAGAAATGTTGCAAAACGGCGAATTGAATCCGGACAGAGCATATCCGGTATTGCTGGATCTATTGCCTGCTGGTTTGAAAGGTTTGGCATTCGCGGCGCTTGCTGCTGCGGTTGTAGCTTCTCTTGCAGGTAAAGCAAACAGTATCGCTACCATTTTTACCTTGGATATCTATAAAAAGAAAATCGCCCCTGAAGCAGACGAAAAGAAAATGGTTGTTGTTGGTAGAATCACGGTTGTTGTTGCGATGATCCTTGCGTTGATCATTGCGCCAATGATGGGCATCGATAAAAAAGGCGGTTTCCAATACATCCAGGAATATACAGGCTTCGTATCTCCGGGTATCTTTGCCATGTTCATCCTTGGTTTCTTCTGGAAGAAAACTACTTCTAACGCTGCGTTGTTCGCAACGGTTGGTGGTTTCGTAATGTCATTGATCTTCAAATTCCTTCCAGGCATTATGGATCTTTCATTCCTTGCTCCTATTGGTTTTGCAAAAGCAAACGACAAGGGCGTTTACGAAATACCTTTCCTTGACAGAATGGGTCTTGTATTCGTAATCTGTATAGTGGTAATGTATGTTATAAGCATGATTGAAAGTCGTAAAGGCGCTAAACCTCACGGTTTGGAAGTAGACAAGTCTATGTTCAAAACAACTCCGGGTTTTGCAATTGGTTCTTTGATCATTTGCGGTATCCTTGCTGCATTGTACACTATTTTCTGGTAGTAGAAAGATATTTCTCGATAAAAAGAAAAACTCCGCTGATATAGCGGAGTTTTTTTTTGTCGAATTAATAATTAATAATTAACAATTAATAATGCCTTCACGGCAGTTATACTTCTAAATCCTAAACATAACGCTGTTTGGAATAAGGTCCGATGCCACACACAAAGCATTATTAATTATTAATTGCTCCCATCTCCATTCTCCTCTCCTTCCTTCATCAACATATCTTTCGCCTTCATCAAATCCGCTTTTTGTGTTTCGCTTACCGTCGGATACTCAATGTCCAGTTTTTGGAATTCATAATAAATTGCCGCGGCAATTACTAAGCGGGCAAACCATTTGTCATCTGCAGGAACAACAAACCATGGAGCATGATCTTTTGATGTATTGGCAATCGCATCCTCATATGCCTTGCGATAATCTTTCCAGAATCCGCGTTCCTTCAAATCTGCACTGGAAAATTTCCAGTTTTTGGAAGGATTGTCGATGCGTTCAAGGAAACGTTTCTTTTGTTCTTTTTTGGATAGATGTAAAAAGAATTTTAGAATCACCGTACCATTATCAGCGAGCGTTTTTTCAAAACAATTGATCTGTTCAAAACGTTTGTCCCAAAATGATTGATCAATATCCTTTACGCTATTGATATCGGGCAAATTTTCTCCCAGGATATATTCCGGATGCACTCTTGTAACCAGCACATTCTCATAATGTGAACGATTGAAAATACCAATCTCCCCTCTCGCCGGCAATGCAATATAATGGCGCCATAAATAATCATGTTCAAGCTCATGACTGGTTGGCGCTTTAAAGCTTGTCACCCGAACGCCCTGAGGATTAAGGCCACTCATCACATGTTTAATAGCGCCATCCTTTCCCGCGGCATCCATTGCCTGGAAAATAATCAGCACACTATATTTGTTATGGGCATACAATTTATCCTGCATCTCCGCCAGTTTTTGTATACCAAACTGAAGCAGTTCAGCTCCTTCTTCTTTTGAAAGATCTTCGTGCTCAAAATCCGTTTTGTATTTTTTCAGATTTACTTCTTTCCCCGGTTTCACTCTGCATTCATCTAAATACTCAAGCAATTTGTCTTTAACTTTCATAATAAGGTGGGTTTAATTTTTTTGAATTTATAACAAGCAATGAGGAGATTTTGGGATCGTATTTGGATTGATGGCTACATAAACTTAATCAAATAACTTTGCAAATGGGAGCCAATTTGAAAATTTGAGGATTTGAAAATTTGAAAATGCTGATGGTGCATCCTCGTGAATTATCAATTGCTCCCGGATATTTGGAGCGTTAATTTGAAAAATAAAAAGTCGCACAGAAAGAATTTTCAAATTCCCATATTTTCAAATGTTCAAATAAAGCACAATTTTGAAATCACTGATAAAAACAATGTTGTGACCTGGATAGTACCCAAAAGTTAATCCAAATCAATATTTTCTACCTCCCGAAACATATTAGAACATTGCTTGTAAATTAGACCAAATCACCTGCCATGCCTCCTGCAATATTATACTATGCCATTCCTTTTTTTGTACTTCTCTTGTCCATTGAAGCATGGTTATCGTACAGGGAAAACAAGCATTTCTATGAAACAAAAGACACGTTCACAAGCCTGGCTTTAGGCATTGGCAATGTGCTCATGGGCTTTGTTACCAAAGCAATGATCTGGTTCGTATTTTCTTTCATTTATCAATACCGCTTTTTTACATTGCCCGCAGATACATGGTGGTTCTGGGTGCTGTTGTTTTTTGCAGACGATTTTTCTTACTACTGGTTCCATCGTTGCAGCCACGCTATGGGCTGGCTTTGGGCCTCACATGTGGTTCATCATTCTTCGGAAAAGTATAACCTGGCTGCGGCTTTAAGACAAACATGGACAGGTAATCTCACAGGAAGTTTTTTGTTTTGGGCCTGGATGCCATTGGTTGGTTTCGATCCGCTATATGTGTTGTTCATGCAACAAATCAGCCTGATCTACCAGTTTTGGATACATACCGAAACGATCCACAAAATGCCAAAATGGTTTGAGTTCATTTTCAATACACCTTCACATCATCGCGTTCATCATGGCAGCGATGTAAAATACCTGGATAGAAATCATGCTGGCATCCTCATCATTTGGGATCGCATGTTTGGCACTTTTAAAGCCGAAGAAGAACGTCCTACTTACGGACTAACGAACAATATTAAATCCTTTAATCCCCTTGTTGTTGCCCTTAAAACATGGGGAAGCCTGTTTACAAAAGCCGCACATGCAGGCTCATTCAAAAATGCGATCAACTACTTTATCCAACCGCCCGGTTGGAGCCATGATGGAAGTACGAAAACGGCGAAGCAAATGCGGAGTGAGGCAATTAATAATTGATGGGGCGGTTTGCGAGACAAGCTATCAATTAAGAATTAGGAATTAAGAATTAAGAATTCTTGATCAGCAGTTATATCTTATTAATCTTGAGCATGAACCCTGTGCAAAGAGAATAAGATCAGCAGCCCACAAAGCATTCTTAATTCTTAATTCCTAATTCTTAATTTAATTTTAAAACCATTTATGTAATCATCCACTTCCCTGCATCTGACACTAAAACAGCATATGAAAACCTTACTATCAGTTCTGTTAGTGTATGCAGGCACATTCTTGTTTACTGCACAATCAATCACTATTACGGGAAAAATTACCGATGAGAAAGGTAATCCGCTACAAGGTGTCAGTGTAATAGTTAAAAGCACAAAGACCAGTGTTTCCAGCGATGCGACCGGCTCCTATTCAATCAAGGTAGCGGACGAAAACGCAACACTCTCTTTCTCTTATGTGGGCTATCAGTCCCAGTACATTAAAGTTAAAGGCAAAACGGTGATCGATGTAAAAATGCAGCCGGTCACCCAAGCGCTGAACGAGGTCGTGGTGGTTGGATATGGGGCCCAACGCAAAATGGACATGACAAGCTCCGCACAGGTATCCACAGCTCTCAGCGGTCGTGTTGCAGGTGTGGTAGTACAGGGTTATAGCGGATCAAAATCAGTGAAAGTCAGAGGCAATAGTTCAATTAAGTCAAAAGATGAAGAGTACAACAGAGAAGGTTATGACAACATCCAGGAAAACATTTTTCAAAAAGTAACGGATCACCCGCTTTCAACTTTCTCAATTGATGTTGATGCCGCTTCTTACAGCAATGTTCGCAGGCTGATCAATGATGGTACACTACCGACTCCCGGTGCAGTGCGTGTTGAAGAAATGATCAATTACTTTTCTTACAACTACCCACAACCTAAGGATGACAAGCCTTTCAGCGTAACGACTGAGTCAACAAAATGTCCTTGGAACAACGAGCATCAGTTGGTAATGATCGGCTTGCAGGGAAAGAAAATTGATTATGATAAACTACCTCCATCCAATCTCGTTTTCCTGATTGATGTTAGCGGAAGTATGGAAAGTCCAGATAAATTACCGCTTGTAAAATCTTCATTGCAATTGTTATCAGAGCAATTACGTCCGCAAGATAAAATTGCCATTGTAGTGTATGCGGGCAATGCGGGCCTTGTTTTGCCATCTACAAATGATAAACAAAAAATCAAAGAAGCTATCAATGCGCTCGAAGCAGGAGGATCTACTGCAGGTGGCGCGGGTATTGAACTTGCCTACAAAACAGCGCAACAAAATTTCATGAAGGAAGGCAACAACCGCGTAATACTTTGCACCGACGGCGATTTCAATGTAGGTGCCAGCAGTGATGATGCATTGGAAAATTTGATCGAGCAAAAACGCGCAACCGGTGTATACCTTACTGTGCTTGGATTTGGAACCGGTAACTACCAGGATGGTAAAATGCAAAAGTTGGCCGACAAAGGCAATGGTAATCATGCCTACATCGATAACATCAGCGAAGCGAAGAAAGTATTGATCAGTGAATTTGGCGGAACACTTTTCACCATTGCAAAAGATGTGAAACTACAAGTGGAATTCAATCCGGAAAAGGTAAAAGGCTACAGACTCATAGGCTACGAAAACAGGATACTGGCCAAGGAGGATTTTAACAATGACAAAAAAGATGCGGGTGATATGGGCAGCAATCACACTGTTACTGCTTTGTACGAAATCATACCTTTTGGTACAGAGGATGATGATGAACTTGGAACAGTTGATCCTTTGCGTTACCAAAAACAAAAAGCGAAAAAAACTTCCACATCTTTTTCAAATGAATTGATGTTTGTAAAACTTCGCTACAAAAAACCTGATGAGGACAATAGCAAGTTGTTTGAAGTACCTGTGAATGCTAACTCTCAGCTTGCGAGTAGCAACATACGTTTTGCTTCTGCTGTTGCTGCGTTTGGAATGATACTGCGAAACTCTGAGTTCAAAGGAACGAGTAATTACAAACTTGTAAAATCACTCGCACAAGGCAGCATCGATAACAACAGCGATATGTATAAAAAAGAATTTCTTGAGCTGGTGAAGAAGGCAGAAACACTTAAGTCTACTGCGAAGAACGAACCAGAAGAAGATTTTTAATTTGCCACTAAGACACTAAGTGCACTAAGGTTCACTAAGATTTCCGTAACGCTTTTTTAACCACAGAG
Source organism: Pinibacter aurantiacus (assembly GCF_019130065.1). GTDB lineage: Bacteria > Bacteroidota > Bacteroidia > Chitinophagales > Chitinophagaceae > Pinibacter > Pinibacter aurantiacus. The sequence goes on from NZ_JAHSPG010000012.1 coordinate 123,575, forward strand.
TTAAAGAGTTTTTTCACAGAGGAAAGGAGGATTTTAAGTATTCCTCCTTTCCTCTGTTTGCTTTTAGAACGGAAGCCTTAGTGAACCTTAGTGCCCTTAGTGTCTTAGTGGTGAACTCGAGTCTCGCGCCAAAACAATTCTTAATTCCTAAATAACGCTTTCTTCTTCAAAATCATACTTGCTCTTAATATCCTTCATCGCATTATTCAAAGGTGCATGTTTATTAGGGGAATCACCTTTTTCCCATTTGTCAAGATCGCTCTGGATGTACTTTTGCTGCAGTGCTTTTGCCTTGTTTAAAGTATCTTCTGTGATGTCTTTTTTATGACGAAAGATCAATTGCATTTTTTCGTGCAGCAATTCTTTGTCGCGACGCATTTCATTTTCAGAGCGTGCCATTTGAATAAGTTCCATTTGTGACAGCGCAATATCATACGGACCAACATTCATAATAAGCTTTGAAAGTATCGGACCTATTTCAATCAAAATGATCAACAAGGAAATGCACAAACTTGACCACCACACACTGCTTTCTTCCCGTGAAAGATCGGCCAGCGCTTTGTTACGTTCGAGGAAGCCGACTTTAGTTTGCAGCTCTGCTTCGTAGTTTTTCTTCTTCACATCCAAACCTGCCAGCTGTGAATTGATAATGCTATCCTGGTAATGAATGCTGCTATCAAGCTGTTTTAGTTCGGGAGCAAATTGTTTTGAAGCGTTGTTATATGCTTCCATCTTTAATTTCGTGAGCTTATCAATCCCACGTTTGCCAGATCCACCTGTTCCGTCAGCCTCTTGTATGTATGCCTGCTGAAGCGTGTGCAACGTATCTTCCAGCATGCCTTTGCGTGCCATCAGGCGGCTACGCTCCTGCTGCGCCTCTGTTTGTGCAGTTTGCAATTCTTTTTGTAAAAGGCTATCGTTCAGTAAAATTTTGTCGTGTCTGTTTTGCGCAACTTTTACATCAATTTCTTTTTCAAAAATTTTAAGTTCCAGGGGGCGTGCAATGGTAATACCAATAAGGAGCGCCAAAGCAAATCGAGGCACTGCCAGCAACAATTGCTTACGTGCCGACACGCCATACTTACGCATGGTAGACACAAGAAACCTGTCGAAATTAAAAATGATCAACCCCCAAATGATGGCAAATGCAACGGTCCAGTACCAGTTGCCGAAAACACTGTATACAGCATAACCAGATGAAATGGCGGCCAGTACAAATGTTGCGAGGATCACACCTCCAATGCCGGCATACTTCGTGTGTTCACTTGGATATTTTCTAAGAAGATCGGTGTATGCGCCCGAGCACCACCACAAAAAATTGCTTTCCGGTTTGTCTGTTTTCTTTTGAAAATCATCGTAACCGTAAACAGATTGATGACCGTTTTGTGTCGTAGACATGCTTGTCTTTTAATAAATGAGACAGGTTGAAATAAAGTTGAAGTTGGAGCCGTAAAAGTAACGTGGAAACCCTTACGAATAGTATAAACTTGCAGCGATTTATGGGTTTTCTAAGGATTTTTTAACGAATTGTATTTTTCAGAACGATCTTGTGCACCTTTAAACCTTTGTAAATATTTTTCGCGAACACCAGCGCATTTTCTCCGTCGCCGTGTATACAAATAGTATCAGCGATAAGTGAAATTGTTTCTCCAGATATTGATCTGACAGTTTGCTTCATCACCAGCTGGAGCGCCTGCTGTAACGAAGCATCTTTATCCTCTATCAAAGCATTTTTTTCGCGGCGTGGCGTTAATGTGCCGTCAGCAAGATAAGTTCTGTCAGCAAACGCTTCGTTTACCGTTTGCAAGCTCACATTTATCCCTTCCTGAATAAGATAACTGCCGCTTAACCCAAAGAGTGCCAGTTTATTATCAACCGCTCTAACCGCTCTGGCAATGGCTTTCGCAAGCAAGGCGTCTTCCGCTGCCATGTTGTACAAAGCACCATGGGGTTTTACATGGGTAACTTTTGCCCCTTCTTCCAGCGCGATCTTTGAAAGCAAGCGCACCTGGTATAAAACCATATCATACACTTCATCAGGTGTCATATCCATGTTCTTTCTGCCAAAATTTTCACGATCAGGAAAGCCGGGATGGGCGCCAATAGCAACCTCGTGTTTCAACGCAAGTGCAATGGTGCTTTTCATTGTATCCGTATCGCCCGCATGAAAGCCGCAGGCAATATTTGCAGAAGTTATGTAGGGCATCAACGCTTCATCATTTTCAAACCCTTCTCCCATGTCACAATTGATATCTACACTGTGCATTTCACATATTCGTTTATATGATCAAGGCTGGATTGCTTTTGTATTTGCAATTCTTTTTCCTGTGCTATGAATAGTTTCTCCGCGATGTCATTATCAACCAAACGGAAAACGATCCTTTCGCCTTCCCTTCTCTGCGCTAGTTTTGGAAGATGCGCACTTATTACATTGGCAATGCGCGGATAACCACCGGTAGTTTGATGATCGGCCATTAAGATGATCATTTGTCCTTCGGGTAGTAGTTGGATCGTACCGAAGTTAACGGGAGAAGAAATAAGTTCCGTGTTGTTGGGAATGAATAAACTCTCTCCATCCAACTGATAGCCCATTCTGTCCGATGATTGCCTTATATGAAATTCAGTATTCAGAAATTTCGTCCTTGCTTCTTCCGGAAGCCAATTCCACTCTCTTCCCTTCACCACAAAGATCACATCGGGATTCCTGTAAGTGTTGGTAATATTGGCTCTCCATGGAAATACGTGCAGGTTATCTTTCTCGTTTAAAAAAGATTTCGCATTACATTCACTTGCTTTGAAAGGCACGATATCACCTTTTTGCAGCTTCCTGCCGCCAAATCCACCGGCACCTACTTTAAGATGCGTGCTGTTGCTTCCCAGCCATTTTTCCGATTGAAAACCACCTTTCACTGCGAGATAAACTCTTGCGCCTTTTTGCCAGTGAGGGAATTGCATTAAGGTATTTTTTCTAACAATGAGGGGTTGCCATGCGGGAATATTTTCATTGTCTACGGTGGCCGAAAAATCACCGCCTGCCAATGCGATCAAAGCGTTTTCCTCAAACAGTAACTGGGGGCCGGGAAAATGCATTTCCAGTAAGGGTTCGCATCCGTTATTGCCTGTAAGATAATTTGCAAGCCGGGCTGCGTAAGTGTCCATTGCGCCGCCGGTGCTGATTCCTATACTTCCATATCCAATCCTTCCCATGTCCTGAATCGTATCGAGAATACCGGCTTTAATAATGTTGATTGACATTAATTGTTTTTTACCTTAATTGAATAAGATCAACTATTGATTGTTTAAAAAAATAAAATTCCTATGCCATGGATAAGGTAAAATTTTCTACACCAGTCGTGTATTTCAAAGGCCGTCCGGATGAATCCGTTCGGAAGGGATGGGATTAAAAAATCTTTAACGAAAATGTTAAAAGTTCAATGGGTAAGTTTCTCGAATTCTTCCTCTTTAATTGAAATGAACTGCACATAGTCGCCCGGTTTCAGCAAGGAAGGATTCTGTTTGGTCCGATCAAATATTTTCAACGGAGTACGTCCGATAATGTTCCAGCCTGCGGGTGACGCAAAAGGATAGATGCCCGTTTGCGCCCCTGCAATACCTACACTTCCTGCACTCACAAACTGTCTCGGTCTTTGCTTCCGTGGATACACAAGCTTCTCATCAATATGTGCCATATACGGAAAGCCCGCCATGAACCCGATCATGTACACACGATATATCTGCGATGTATGCAGTGCTATAATTTTTTCTTCTGAAATTCCTTTTGCGGAAGCTAACTCTTCGATGTCGTAAGCATATTGTTTTGCGTAGCAAACAGGAATAATAATTACTTTTTGCTCAACGCCATTGCCGGCTACAGATTCCCTGAAAGCATCCAGCAGCAAGAGTTCCATTTTTTTAAAGGCCACTTCATTTTCTTCTTCTTCCCTTAGCTTCGAAATATTAAAGTACACCACCAGGCTGTTGTAACCAATCACTACATCCTTTACAAATGCAAATTGTTTTTGCAAAAACCATTTATGCATGGCAATAAGTTTTTCGCTTATTGCTATTTCAATGGTGTTCGACAATTCTATTACAATCGCATTGTCGCCGAGTGCAAATATTTGAGGCACCGCGTGGCTCATAAATTTTAAGCATAACAATATAACGAATTGTTTGAGATTTAGAAAAAGAAAATCTGAGAAATATCACGGAAACAGTTATGCGAACTGAAAATTGTCATTGACACACTTGAGCCAAATCAAGATCCTTATTTTTTACCGGCCTTACCATTGCACCCTAAATTTTATCTATGAAAAGTTTATTAACCTTGCTTCTCCCGCTACCTTTATTGATTGTGGGATGCAACAACAATTCTCCACAAAGCCCGCAAAGTGCCAGTGCTCAAGTTACAGACAGCCTTCAGTCAAAAGCACAGGGGCTTTTCAAGCTATTACCTAATGTAGATTCTGCGGCTCTCTCGCCAGAGAAAATAGAATTGGGAAAAACCCTGTACTATGACACGCGCCTTTCATTTACGGGAAACAATAGCTGCAACTCCTGCCACAACATTTCAACCTATGGTGTAGACAATTTACCCGTTTCACCGGGAGATAAAGGAGAAAATGGGGTACGGAACTCTCCTACCGTATTTAATGCCGCCCTGCATGCTATGCAGTTTTGGGATGGCCGTGCAAAAACCATCGAACAACAGGCTGGCATGCCTATTTTAAACCCGGCTGAAATGAACATTCCTAACCAAAAGTTCCTCATCGACCGTCTCAATAAAATTGAGTATTACCAAAAGGAATTCGCCAAAGCGTTTCCAAACGACAAATCTCCGTTGACATACGACAACATCCAAAACGCAATAGGAAGTTTTGAGCGCACGCTTATTACACCTTCAAAATTTGATGCATACCTTGTTGGAGATTCAAAAGCGCTGGATGAAAATGAAAAGAAAGGGCTTGGCGTTTTTATAAAGGCAGGTTGCACAGCTTGTCACTCTGGCCAAAATCTTGGTGGAGAAATGTTGCAAAAATTTGGTTTAAACGCAGATTATTGGACCCAAACCAAAAGCAAAAAAGTTGATAGTGGCCTTTATAGCATTACTAAGAAAGAGTCAGATAAATTTATATTTAAGGTCCCTTCCTTAAGAAACATTGAGAAGACAGCCCCTTACTTTCACGATGGAAGTGTTAGTGATTTAAAAGACGCCATCAAAATTATGGCTACTCTGCAAACAAACACTTCTCTTACCGATGACGATATTAAGAATGTGGAGGCATTTTTAAAAACCCTTACCTCCTCCATCCCTGATAGCGCAAAAGAAGCCCCCAAGGTACTGGCGGAAAATTCAATCCTTTTAAAAGATCGAAAAAAATAAACAGTTAAATGCGATTCCCCCAAGCCGTTCATTTCAGAACGGCTTGCCCTATTTTTTGGGGTAAACTAAATTTTAACATGATTATTTTTTGGAATTTATGCAATTAGCAAGATACTTGCATCGTTTTCTACAACAATCGTACATTTACGAAAGCATTTGCTTACTATGATGACTGAAAATTTTGAACAGCAGAAGAATATTAAAGCCGGAAGCTATACCGCGCTGGTGATAGCATTACTATTAATCGCATTTATTACGATAAAATGGACATTGCCTGTAACGGCCCCGCCTGTTAGCGAGGACGGTATCGAGGTGAACCTCGGTAATAGCGATACCGGTTTCGGAGACGATCAGCCGATGTCACCGGAATCTCCCGCACCTGCTGAAAAAACCAGTTATACACCACCGAAGGCAAGCGTAGCTGAAGAGGCCGTGAAAGAGGTGGAAACAGATGACAAGGCGGACGAGGACGCACCGGTTATAAAAAAACCGGTTGTTGCAAAACCGGAAGCTAAAAAAATCCCCGAAAAAGAAGCTGCTCCTAAAGCAATAGCTAAACCGACCACTCCTGTTCCAAATCCCACTCCTGCACCTCCAAAACCAAAAGCAGTGATGCATGGCGCAACCGGTACCGGCAAAGGTGGGAATGAGGCGGACGACTATAAAAAAGGCGGAAATCAAGGTATTGCAGGTGGAACCGGCGACCAGGGCAAGCCCGGCGGAAACCCAAATTCCGACAGCTATACCGGCAATGGTGGTCACGGCACGTCAGGAGTTAGCATCACGAAAGGCCTTGAAGGCAGACGCATTACCAAATGGCCGTCTTTTGAAGATGACTTTAACGAAAATGCGAAAGTTGCTGTTAACATTCGTGTTGATGCCAGCGGGGCTATTACCTCTGCAGTTTATGAACCCAAAGGGTCAACGACCGCCAATGCAACTTTGAAGGCCATCGCCATAAGGAAAGCTTTGCAAATGAAATTGAGCTCCGGTGATGACGAACAGATCGGCACCATCATTTTCAATTTCAAGCTCAAGAATTAATATCAGACATTTCCTTTTTTTATATATTATCGTATATTGAAAGGTATTTTAGAAAAAATACATCCGGTTCACCTTAAAAACTCATTGCGGATGAAGAACGTTTCACGATATAAATGGCCACTGATCATTGTGACCTTTAGCATTGTCGCCTTTATTGCCGGCGTCTTTTTACGGCTATTTCACAACCCTTATTCCGATCTCGCCCTGCTCTTAGCCATGTTTCTTATTTCAACTTCTCTCGCCTGGTCCTCGTTTATCTTACTCAAAAGTTTGAAAAAACATCCGACCACTTTATAAGTTCAGCTTTCCTTTGGTTGCCTCCAATATCCTTCCGGTAAAACGATAATCCTCTTCTTCAATCCAATCATCCTGTTCCGTTTCATTTTACGTTTGCTCAACTACTTGATAGTTAAGTAATGATTTATCTTTACAGCACTATGGACTATCAACAAACGATCGATTACCTGTTTCACAGGTTGCCTATTTTTAGCCGCATTGGTGCAGCTGCTTATAAGAAGGACCTCGACAACACATTACAACTTTGCGAAATACTTGACAACCCCCATAAAAAGTTCAAGACGGTACATATTGCCGGCACAAACGGCAAGGGTTCAACCAGTCATATGCTTGCCGCCATTTTTCAAACTGCGGGGTATAAAACTGGTTTGTACACCTCTCCACACCTCAAAGATTTCAGAGAAAGAATTAAAATAAATGGCAATATGATTTCGGAGCAATTTGTGGTGGATTTTACCAAAAAGATCCAGCCCCATATCGACGAGATCGAACCCTCTTTTTTTGAGATTACCGTGGCCATGGCCTTCGACTATTTTGCGAAGGAAGAGGTCGACATCGCGATCGTGGAAGTCGGTCTCGGGGGCAGACTCGATAGCACCAACGTCATTACGCCGGAAGTGTCGGTTATTACCAATATTGGCATGGACCACATGAACATTCTCGGGGACAGTTTGGAGAAGATCGCGTTCGAGAAAGCGGGTATTATGAAGCCAGAAATTCCGGTGGTGGTGGGTGAAATTCTACCCGAGACAAAACCCGTTTTTGAGGAGGTTTCTTCGGCCCGGAAAACACCTATGATCATCGCACCCGAGAAAAGAAGATCGATCGATTGGAAATACAATCACCATCTTTTAACAGTGGAAGTTTCAACTTTGCATACCGACGAAATGAATTTTTATGAGCTGGATCTTCCCGGAATTTATCAAACGAAAAACCTGGTAACAGTTCTTGAAGCAGTTCATCAGCTCCAGCAAAAGGGTTGGAAAATTTCACATGAAAATATTTTACATGGGTTAAAAAATGTGAAAAAGCTAACCGGATTGTTTGGTCGTTGGCAAATCATTCACCAAAATCCGTCCGTGATTTTGGATGTCGGTCACAACGAAGATGGCATCAAAGCGATTGTTTCTCAACTTGAGGTAACTACTTACCACCGTCTGCACATTGTATTTGGAATGGTAAAAGACAAGGATATTACCACGGTTTTAAAGCTTCTTCCCAAACACGCAATTTACTATTTTACCCAGGCCCCAATACCCCGCGCCCTCGATGCCGGGACGCTAAAAGAAGAAGCCGCCAAATTTGACTTGTTTGGAAAATCATTCCCTACTGTCAACGAGGCAGTTAAGGATGCAATAGCCAGTTCAGAAAAAGACGATCTGGTTTTGGTATGTGGAAGCGTTTTTATAGTTGGCGAGGTGCAATTGAGCTGATGAAAATCCATTCTTGAAATGTAGGCTCGTGGTTGCAAAAAAATGTTTGGAACCAAACATTATATATTTACAAATATATAAAATAGAAATTCAAGACATCTACCAGGCAATTTGAAACTTCATTTACGGATTCTTTCTGATAGCTCAGTGAAGCCGTGCCTAAAACAAAGAAAGTAATTAAGCATAAAAATAAAGTAAAATACCCATCATCTCCGATGGGTATTTTTTATTTAACCATCCTCAAACAAGCCTCTATTTCCTCATATCCTGATTCCATCCAACCAGCCACTTTTTCGCAGCCAGTTCCGACATAAACCAAGACTAATTTTTTGATAACTCTGAGCCTAGTATGAATCGACATTTCTGACATTATTGCCACCGCAAAAAACATCACAAATTAAGATCGCGAATTCGAGGCAAAATTTTCTCCAACATTTTTTACTAAAATTTAATTTTAGTAAAGACTGATTTTTCAAAAATCCACCTTACAGGCGTTTAAAGACGCTCTCCATTTTTCTGATGATTTTCTCCATCAATTTTCTAATTCGCCAAAATTTCAAAAATTCACTTTTTTTAAATTAAAATTATTTCACATCTATGTATTTAATAGAATTATTTTTTATTAAAACAATATAATTAATTATAAATGAGATAAATAATAATGCAAATTTAAATAGTTAATATGCATTAATTTTCTGCTGAAAAATGCCACTGTGAATTCACTTTTACACCTCAATATTTTATCTAATTAAATTTTCGTTTACTAAAATTATCAATTGAATTCTAGCTGTTTAATTTATAATTTATAATACTAATAAAATTATCAATGATCTGTTTACAATAAAATGCAACAGATAACTTCAACTCTAAGTTATTTAGTAGTCAATTTTGCCGACCGATTTTTATTTTTTCAGCGATGTGCAAGAACTTCCCTATTTTGCTGAATAAATAATCGATTAAAATGTTTAAAAGACTGAGTTGGATTTTGCTAATCCCCATCCTACTATTTGGAGCTTGCTGTAAGCCGGAAATGCCTCAATTTGTCGGCATCGGCAATTTTAATATTGAAAGTTTAGGAGGAAATCAATCTGTCGTTTCGGCAGATGTGACCTATTACAATCAGAATAAGTTTGACCTGAAATTGAGAAAAGCAGATCTTGACATTTACCTGGCGGATAAATATGTGGGTAAAACAGTTCTCGATACTTTGATAGAAATTCCCAAATTGGACACTTTTAACGTACCGGTAAAAATTACAGTCGATGTAAAAAGCTTGGTAAGCAATGCGATTTCGGCCCTTCTTTTTAACCAGGTAAAGATCAAAATCCAAGGAACGGCAAAAGTTGGGAGATCAGGGGTTATGATGAATTTGCCTGTTTTGTATGAGGGAAATCAAAAAGTGAGCTTCTAAAATTTCTCACTTATACATTATAAAATATCTTAAATTTTATTTTTCGACATAAAAAGCCTCCTGATATTTTTCAGGAGGCTTTTTTAATGCGAGGCTAAAAAGTCAATTTTACGACATATAGTCAATTTTTTTTCGGAGTGTTTCTTTCACATGATCGAACCATTCATTTTTTAAAATACTCAAAACAATAGTATCTCTTCTTCCTTCCGGCATTTTTGGCATACTGTTTCTCAAGACGCCTTCGACAGTGCATCCGATATTTTTCATGGCGTTTACACTTTTTTCGTTGAGAACATCAGCTCTGAATTCTACCCTTTCCATATTTATTTTTTCGAAGGCAAAAGTCAAAAGCAGCAATTTGCAATGACGGTTCAAACCGCTCCTTTGGAATTTTTTTCCGTACCAGGTATATCCAAGTTGGAGGGTCTGGTTGGCTGTTTGTATGTCGTAAAACCTGGTCGAACCAGCATATGCATTTTCTTTTTTGTCGAACACAATGAATGGATATTCTTTTTTATCAATACGTGCCCGGAGGGTTAAGTCGATGTACTTTTTCATATTCTCACTTCCTGCAACCGGCATTGTCGAAAATTTCCATATGTCGGGTTCTTGCTCTGCAAATGGCACTAAAAATTCGGCATCTTCTTTTTTCAGAGGTCGCAAAAGAACCCTGTCGTCTTCCAAAATATAGTCTTTAGAAAAATCGAATTCCATCGTTTTGATTTTTTATGAAAGTTAGAAATTGATTTGAGAAAGTAGATTTCTAATTTTTTTCATGGGTGAACAATCATTCTTGTTTGTCCCTTCATTTTCATGAATCTTTATTTTTTACCCGTGAAAAATAGTACGCAGATGACGCTGATTTGGCAGATGTTCGCTGATGTTTTTAGGCTGGATTTCTGTTTTTCAATGGCACACAGATGACACGGATTGGACGGATTTTCACGGATTTTTGGAGCAGATTTTTCCGAGTTTTTCATGGAAAATTGGAACGCAGATGACACATATTTACCGGACCCTTTTTATAAGTAAGACACCACTTTAAGGTTTTTTCTGGGCACACGGATGACACGGATTGGACGGATTTTCACGGATTTTCACGGATTTTGATGAGGCTATCATACGCTTTGAGGCCATTGAAGCATGAAAATAAATCAGCTTTATACTAACTTTTTTAGGAGTTCTTTTCAAGCTCGTCAGCGCATTATTAACCGCAAAGGGCACAAAGGTTGGGCAAAGACCTTCGCGCCCTTTGCGTTAAAAAATCTGTGAAAATCAGTCCAATCCGTGTCATCCGTGTGCCAATTTCTCGCACGAAAAAGCCCGCCAGTTTCTAAAACCGGCGGGCTCTTTTTACTTTTTATTTTTGATTTTTTACTTCGTTATTGCTTTTTCTGATCCATTGGAATCGGTCCGGCATCAGCAGTTTTCATGCAACATTTTGGAAGTTTTTTGTAAGATTCGGGATTCGCGGTTTCGTTGTCGGCATCAAAACCGGCATTCGCAATCGCCGTTCTCACATTTTCTACCGTTGTACGATCTGTCCAGTAGGTTACTTTCACCTGTTTGCGTTTGTAATCTGCCGCATATTTTATTACGCCTTCTTCCTTAGCCAGGTAATTTTCTACAATGAGTTTGCATTGTTCACATTGCAAAGTTGGCGTGTTGATGACAACCGATTTTTGAGTTTTTGCCTGGGCGAAAGAAAAGGTTACGGCGCCCATCAGGAGGATCAGCACTAATTGTAATTTTTTCATTTTTCGAATTTTGGTAGGATTTTTAAAATTCAACTCGCTAAAGTTAAATGATAGAATGTTTGTTTTTTCATAAATCTTTAGCTAAAAAACAATTTTAAGCACCAGTCCAATTCGCGGGATCTTCTCTCCAATTCAGCAAAATGGATTGTTGGTCTGCTGTAACGATATTCTTTTCAATCGCGATTTCGATCAATGAATTGTAGTTAGTCAAAGACTTGTATGGTACTCCGGCATCCGCGAACGCTTTTTCTGCCACCACAAATCCGTAAGTGAATATCGAAACCATGCCGATCACTTCAAGTCCGGCAGCTCTTAAAGCGTCAACCGCTTGCAGACTGCTTTTTCCGGTAGAAACCAGGTCCTCGATGACAACAGTTTTCTGTCCTTTCTCAAAATGCCCCTCGATCTGGTTGCCCAGGCCGTGTTCTTTTGGTTTCGGACGTACATATATATATGGTAATTTCAACTGATCTGCAGCCATTGCGCCCCATGGAATACCGGCAGTTGCCACTCCGGCAAGCAGGTCTGCATCCTGGAACTGCTCAAAAATCACGTTGCACAGCTCGGATTTAACGTAATCCCTGATAAAAGGAAAAGACAATGTTTTACGATTATCGCAATAAATGGGACTTTTCCAACCACTTGCCCAGGTAAACGGTGCCGTTGGGCTCAACTTTATGGCATTGATCTGTAAAAGCTTTTCAGCTACAACTTTTTCATTTGTCATGGTGCGAAGATAGTTATGAATAACTGAATAACTGAATGACTGAATAACTGAATCTTCAGAATCAATCATTCCCGTCGAAATTGAAATACTCAGTTATTCAGTCATTCGGTTATTCAGTTATTATCTTTTTATCTTCGCAAAAAGACCACCCTCATGCATATCCCAATTTACTTCAACGATAAGCCGCTTTTTTTGTGTGATGCCATAGATCAGGAAATGGAGGAGTTTCGTCACCATGACGATACGGTTTTTATTGATGAATTTTCTACACATGCCGTGAATGCCATGCTGCACGAAATGCATTCAAATAAAATTCACGCTGGCATTTTCCTTCACTCAAACCTGGAAGAATTAAGGCATGCTATCTGGAAAAAATTCAGGATCATAAAAGCCGGTGGTGGCGTGGTGGAAAACGAAAAACATGCGTTGTTGTTTATGCTTCGCAGAGGAAAATGGGACCTGCCAAAAGGTAAACTGGATGATGGTGAAACCATTGAAGAGTGCGCCGTTAGAGAGGTTGAGGAGGAAACGGGCCTGCAGCAAATCAAGTTAAAGGAACATTTGCTTACAACCTATCACACGTATAACGAAAGCGGTCACCATATTTTGAAAGAATCCTACTGGTATAAAATGTCTGTGGACAGTAAGGTGCAGGACATGAAACCGCAAACAGAGGAGGACATTACTGAGTTGAAATGGGTACCCAAAAAGCAACTGGCAGATGTGCTGTCGAATACTTTTCCTTCTATTAAAGATGTGGTGAAAAAGCTGGGGTGAACGGAAAGTAAAAAGTCAAAATTCAAAAGGGTCGCCAAGTTTCGGAGACCCTTTTGAATTTTGACTTTTTACTTCTATTGCGCTTTCAATTTCTTCAATTGCTCTGCTCCGTTGTCATTTTTGGGGTTCAATACTAAAGACTTTTCATAATATTCTATCGCCAGCTTTTTATTTCCCTGCTTCATGTAAGCTTCTGCGAGGCTGTCCCACACGTTCCATGAATTTGGAAAATCTTTTGTATTTTGCGTAAAAACAGCTAGTGCATTTGGTATATCATTGGCGTTTAGAAAGCTATAACCAATGCTGTTCATGGCATTTTCATCAATGATCTTCTTTCTTGTTTGCTGATAATTTTGCAACGCTGCATCTGCCCCGTTCTGTTTTATCGATTTTACCAGAACCAATGCTGTTGTATCAAATTTGCCGTAGGAGATATACTTAAGGATATCGTGATTTTTATCCCCGTACACAATGCTTATAATGTCCGGCGCAATGGACAATCCGTTGGCGCTGTTTGTGAAATAAACGATCGCGTCCTTAGTATTTATGTTGCCAACGAATAATGCCTTACTGTCTCCCTGATCGCCCCAATGCCAGCAATAACGGGCATTTTCGGTTCTTTCTAAACCGATGCCAAGGCCCCAGTAGAGTTGTGTGTAGTTTGCAGGATCAACTTTTATTTGCGCTGTAAGCATTGCCTCATGTGATGCTTTTGTAAGGCCGGTGCCATTTAATACTGCGGCCAGGAAAGTCGCATAATCTTTGGCTGTTGTTCGTAAACTCGCTGCTGCATTGGCATTCGGGTAGTCTGCCAGCCACGAAACTTCGCCTGTCCATGTATGGCGATAGGCTGCAACGTTTTGAAATGAAGGCTTCCATGTTATGCTGCTTCTTGACATTCCAAGCGGTTTGAAAACAGTTTGCTCGATAAGTGTTTCATAACTCTTGCCGGTTAATTTCTCCATTACATATGCGAGATAAACGAAACCTTCGCCTGAATAGCTGAAACGCTCTCCCGGCGTGAAGTTGATGGGCAATAAAGAATCGCCTTCATTGCGCCAGTTTGGAAACCCTGCACTGTGAGATAGCACGCGGCGTGCAGTGATCATGTTGATGCGTTGATCATCGCCTACCTGATAATTATTGCCCAGGTATGAATTCAATGGTTTGTCAAGATCGAGCTGGTGGGCATCTACAAGTTTTAACGCAGCGTAGGCAGTTACGACTTTTGTAAGAGACGCTGCTTCAAAAAGTGTGGAATCAGTTACAGGCACTTTTGTTGTTGCATTGGCAACACCGTAATTCTTTTGCCAAACCAATTTCCCATCTTGTATGTATGCAGCGGTCAATCCGGGAATATAGTCTCTTTGCATGAGCACAGGAATGCTTGTTTCAAGTTTCGATGCAATACTTACGTCGACACTCGATTGCGCCAAAAGCAAAGCAGGACAAGCAATACAGAGAAGGATCGCAAGAAGAATATTTTTCATATAGATGAATTGACTTTGTGATTAACATTTCTATTTGTCACTCTCTTTGCGTTTCAAAATTGCAACGGTAATTCTGCTTACACAAACAAGACGATCTTCTTCATCAGTAATTTTTATTTCCCACACCTGTGTTGTATTGCCTGTGTGAAAAGGTCTTGCGGTGCCGTACACGTAACCACCGGTCGCACTGCGAATATGATTGGCATTGATCTCCAGGCCCACAGGAAAACTTATGTTGTGATCAATTACAAGTGCCGCGGCAACACTGCCCAGCGTTTCTGCAAGCGCCACAGATGCCCCGCCATGCAACAACCCAAATGGCTGTTTGGTCCGGTGATCTACAGGCATACGGGCAATCAAATGATCGTCTCCAATTTTCACCCACTCTATTCCCAAATGCTCCGCCATCGTGCCTTTGGAGAGTGTGTGCAAGTATTCAAGCGTGAGGCCTTTGTTGGGATTCCATATCATGGTATAGTTGTTTGTTGTTAGTTAATAGTTGTTGTTGTTGTAGCGTTTTTACATCTTCAACCTCTCCTAACAACTAACAATCAACAACTGTTCAAAACCTATAGCCCAGGAACTTCGCCATAATACCTGTCCAACCCGTTTGATGCGAGGCACCGAGGCCTTTTCCTGTGTCGCCATGAAAGTACTCAAAGAACAAAATATTGTCTTTGAAGTACGCATCTGTTTGCATTTTTTCCTGTTGTCCGAAAAATACTCTTCTTTCTGTATGATCTTTCAAATAAATTCTTTCCAATCGGATAATCAACTCGTTTGCAATTTGTCTCAGCGATAGATATCTGCCTGAGCCGGTGGGACATTCAACTTTAAACTCTTCGCCATAGTAAGTATGAAAACGCAGCAGGCTTTCAATGATCAACGCGTTAACCGGCATCCACACCGGGCCCCGCCAATTTGAGTTGCCGCCAAACATAGCATTGTCACTTTCTCCTGGTGTGTATTTTGAACAAAAAGTTTCTTTTTCAATTGTCAATTCATACGGATGCTCCAAATGATATTTTGACAATGCACGCACGCCATGATCGCTTAGAAATTCTTGTTCATCGAGCATTCTGTACAGTACATGTTTCATGCGGTCTGCGCGAACAAGGCTGAGCAATATTTTTTCGTTTTCGTTCTTTTCTTTAAATCTTGAAACCAGTGAAGCCAGATCCGGCCTGTGTTCCAGGAACCATTGCATGCGCTTTTCAAATTCAGGCAATTCTTTTAGCACTTTGCTGTCAATAATTTCCACGGCAAACAATGGAATCAATCCAACCATGCTTCTTACTTTTAACCTGAAGGTTTTGCCTGTTGGTAATTGCACCTGATCATAAAAGAAGCCATCTTCATCATCCCACAACCCTTCGCCATTTTCTCCTAAATATTCCAGTGCTCCGGCGATGTATAAAAAGTGTTCGAAAAATTTATTCGCAAGGTCAATGTACACCTTGTTGTAGCGTGAAAGTTCAAGCGCTATGTGCAGCATATTCAATGCAAACATGGCCATCCAGCTTGTTCCATCGGCTTGTTCGATATAACCGCCCATTGGCAGTTGTTTGCTGCGATCAAAAACTTCAATATTATCAAGCCCGAGGAAACCGCCTTCGAAGATGTTGTTGCCGGATTCATCTTTTCTGTTTACCCACCATGTAAACGTGAGCAACAATTTATGAAAGATTGATTCTAGAAATGCAACGTCCGTTTTACCTCCGTTTTGGTGCGCTTCTTCGCGATATACGCGCCATGCGGCCCACGCATGCACAGGAGGATTCGCATCTTCAAATGCCCACTCGTATGCAGGTATTTGACCATTGGGATGCATGTATTGTTCCTTGGTCAACAATTCAAGTTGCTGCTTTGCAAAATCAATATCGACCATTGACAATGTAATGCAGTGGAAAGCCAGGTCCCATGCGGCAAACCACGGATATTCCCATTTATCGGGCATGGAAATGATATCCATGCAATTCATGTGCTTCCATGTGTGGTTGCGCCCCGCAAGTCTTTCCACCGGTGGTCTTGGCTGACCCGGATCGCCGCTAAGCCATTGCTGTACATTGTAGTTGTAAAATTGTTTGTTCCATAAGATGCTGCCGAGTGCCTGCCGCTGTATCAGTTTGGCATCTTCATTTTTTACATCACGTTGTATCTCTGCATAAAAATCATTTGCCTCTTGCAAACGTGCAGCCAAAATATTTTCAAAGTCTTTAAAAGGCTCATTGTGTTCGCCCTTTGTAAGTCTTAAGCGAATAATGTGGCAGTCTCCACCTTTTACAACGATGTCATAGTTGGCCGCACCTTTTGTTCCTTCTTTATAAGGGTTTACCGTCGTTGCTTTGTGGATGATGTGATTGTTGATGCCGTCTTTGCAATAACCAGTTTCGTTGCGTGCACTGTACAGCAACTCATTGTTGGTATTGTTGTCGCAGAAAATAATTTCAGGACCTCCTTCGCAATGCAAACTGTATTGGCCTGCATTTTCGCATTTAACAGCGATAGCCGCTGGCTCTTTTTCGAACAACAAGGGTTTTATTTTTGCATCTGTATAGCTCCAGGTGTTGCGCATCCATAATGTAGGAAGAACATTCAACGCGGCATCTGCGTCTGCGCGGTTATGAATGGTGATCTTGATTAAAATGTCTTCCGGTGCGGCTTTCGCGTATTCAATATAAATGTCGAAATACTTATTTTGATCGAAAATGCCCGTATCGATCAATTCGTATTCCGGATCGTTCCTTGTTCGCTTTTTTGTTTCCTCAAGTATTTCATCGTAAGGGAAGGCTGCCTGTGGATACTTGTATAGCATCTTCATGTAAGAGTGTGTGGGCGTGGAATCGAGGTAGTAGTACAACTCTTTTACATCTTCTCCGTGGTTGCCCTCGGGCCCCGACATTCCGTAATATATTTCCTTGATGAAGGGATCGTTCTTATTCCAGAATGCCATTGCAAAACAGATCAGTTGTTCATCGTCGCAAATGCCACCAATTCCCTCTTCCCCCCATCTGTAAGCCTTGCTGCGAGCCATATTGAACGTTGTATAGTTCCACACATCTCCATTCGCACTATAGTCTTCACGTACTGTTCCCCATTGCCTGTCAGAAACATATGGCCCCCATTTTTTCCATGCTAAATCTTTGAGTCTTGTTCTTTCTGCATTCATGATGAGGAAAAATTAATAATTAATAATTAATAATTAAAACGTGACATTCGGCTTGCGTATAACAAGCAAAATGAACTAGTCTTCGCGATGTTAGTTACAGTAATTACAAGGTGGGCTACTTAGGGTAATAATTTGAATGGTATATTAATGGCAGCTCATTTATTGAACTCCTGTTTTGTCACTTCCCGATTATATTCCTCATCGGGATTCCGATGAGAAATATAATCGGAACTTGTACTGACGTAATTCTATTCAGCATGTATCACTTCCGGCAACGAACTTAATTATTAATTATTAACTCGCCTATCCGTTCGTAGAAAAGCCCGGAAACAGCGTCATTCCTCCATCCACAAACAGTGTAACGCCGTTTACATAATCGCTGTCGTCGCTGGCCAGCCACACCGCTGCTTTGCCGATGTCGTCGGTGATTCCTACTCTTCCATAAGGGATTAACGTCAGCAGTTTTGCTTCGGCTTCGGGAGTATCCCAGGCTTCTTTATTAATGGGTGTTTTGATGGCTCCGGGTCCTATGCTGTTGATGCGAATCTTTTTTGGTGCAAATTCCTGTGCCAGTGTTTGCATCAGCAATTTAATACCACCTTTACTGGCTGCATAATTCGCATGACCGGCCCAGGGAATTACCTCATGCACGCTGCTCATACAAATTATTTTTCCCAGGGCAAGAGATTTTTCCGGCTGCATGCCACGACGCAAAAACTCGCGGATCGCTTCTCTCGCGCACAAAAACTGTCCTGTAAGATTTATACTGATCACATGGTTCCATTGCGCCAATGTCATTTCGGTAAAAGGCGCATCATCCTGCAAACCCGCGTTGTTGACTAAAATATCAACCGTGCCAAACTGCTTGATTGTTTCGGCAAACATGGCCTGCACCTGGTCTTCCTTGCTTACATCGCATTGATAAACGATGCCTTGGCCTCCGGCTGATTTTATTTCGTTGAGTATTTGAATGGCTGCATCGTGTGAATGTTCGGAGGAGTTATTAACCACGACAATAGCGCCTTCTGCGGCCAATGCTTTTGCAACGCCTGTTCCAATGCCGCTGCTGGCACCGGTCACAATGGCCACCTGGTTTTGAAGCTTGTTCCCCATTTTGAATGGTTTTAATGTGAAGCTGCAATACGAGTACCACAGGGTGAGCACACAGATGACACGGATTAAACTGATTTACGCGGATTGGTTGTTAAATGTGCTATCAGGTTGATCTTCCTAAACACCATCTTTTAATTGCAAAACAGTTTCACCTGTAAATACAATCCAAAAGAATCAGTGTAAATCAGTGTAATCAGCGTCATCTGCGTGCTCTCTATTTCTGAGCGCTCTGCGTCTTGCATATGCTATTTGCTACCGCCTCGGGAAGAAATGGTCTTGCATCACCGTTATTGCGCAGGATGTCGCGAACGATGGTGGAGGCTACGGATGTGTATTTCGGTTCTCCCGTAAGGAAGATAGTTTCTATGTTTTTGTCTAAAGTGCGGTTGGCGTCAGCGATGGTTTTTTCGTACTCAAAATCGCTAACGTAACGGATGCCACGAAGTATGTATTTTGCGCCGATGGACTGGCAGTAATTTACAGTGAGGCCTTCATATGTGGCGCCTTCTACTTTGGGCTCGTCCTTAAATATTTCTTCGATCCACATTAGTCTTTGCTCGGGTGAAAACATGGGCGTTTTTGCAGAATTCAACCCCACGCCAATTACTATTTTGTCAAATAAATTCAAGGCGCGGTTGATAATGTCCACGTGTCCCAAGGTAATGGGATCAAAGGTTCCGGGAAACAAGCAAATGCGTTGCATAGGAAGTTGTGAGTTATAAGTTATGAGTCTTGAGTTGTTAGTTTATAGTTGTTGGTTGTTAGTATTTCAGGCACATCCAATGCTTAGTGCCTGCATTAAACAACTCAAAACTCATAACTCAAAACCCCGATTAATTCTGTATCGTCTTACCCCCAGCCAGTAGATACAACACTGCCATTCTCACCGCCACACCGTTTTCTACCTGTTGCAAGATAATGGATTGTTTGCTGTCGGCCACATCACTATCGAGTTCCACGCCGCGGTTGATAGGACCGGGGTGCATGATCACGATCTCTTTGTTCAGGTTATCGAGCAAACTTCTTTTTACCCCGTATTGCAAATTGTATTCACGCAATGAGGAGAACAACACCTGGTTCTGGCGCTCCAATTGAATTCGTAATACGTTTGCTACATCGCACCATTCGAGGGCCGTCTTCAAATCGTATTCCACATGCACGTCAAATGCCTGTTGCATGTATTTTGGAATCAGCGTAGGCGGACCTGCTACCATTACTTCTGCACCCATTTTTTTCAGCAGGTAAATGTTGCTCAGTGCCACGCGTGAATGCATAATATCACCAAGAAGCGCAATTTTTTTGCCCTGCAAAGTGCCCAGTTTCTCACGAATGGAAAATGCATCCAGCAATGCCTGAGTCGGGTGTTCATTGATACCGTCCCCGGCGTTTACAATGGCGGCAGGAATATGCTTCGCCAGGAAATGCGGCGCTCCGCTTGCGCTGTGACGCATCACCACCAGGTCCACTTTCATGGAAAGGATGTTGTTTACCGTGTCCAGTAAGGTTTCTCCTTTTTTTACGGAAGAGCCACTGGCTGTAAAGTTGATGGTATCTGCGCTAAGGCGTTTTTCAGCGAGCTCGAAGGAAATTCTTGTGCGGGTAGAGTTTTCGTAAAACAGGTTCACGATCGTTACATCCCGCAATGACGGAACTTTTTTAATAGGTCGCTGTAAAACTTCTTTGAACTGAGCTGCGGTATCTAAAATGATTTGAATATCGTTGGGAACAAGGTCCCTAATCCCTAAAAGATGTTTGGTAGATAGTTGCATCTTAAGGGGCAAAGCTATAGGAAAAATAAATACGAAGAGGACTTTTTTTGGACTTTTGCCACTGAGGCACAGAGGACAGACTGAATAACTGAGTAACTGAATAACTGAACTTGCAATAACTGATTGTCCTCAATAATTCAATTATTCAACCATTCAGTTATTCAGTTATTCAGTTATTCTAAAAATCAAACTTCACCCCACCACCGTAGAACCTGCGATTGTCACTGGCTAACGGCATTATGTTGGAATCAGCGAGATTGCGACTACTGATGTACACACTCATGTTTGGCAATGCTTTGCTATGGAGCGCATATGCCAGATAAATGTTCTGCAAAAGAATAGAATTGTGCTTTTCTGTTTTGTTAGGACTTAGAGCTACATCCTTGTTCAGCAGATACAGAAGATCTGCTCCGAACGAAAGACGCTTGTAACTAAACCTGTTTGTCCATCCACCTGAATAGGGCTTCTCATCGAAAGCCAAATCAAGACCGTCAAAATTTAAATTGTTTTTAAAGAAGTTTACAAAAACTCCTGTACGCCATTTGACTGGGCTATTTTGTAACACCTCTCCTACAACGCTTACCTGGTGTCTCTCTGTTGTATACTTTCCCGGAAAGTACATTATCCCTGTGCCAGGAAACGTAAGTTGAACATATTGCACATCCGAAGCATTCAGATAATTATATCCTAACGTAATCCTCTTTTTGAAAAAAGAAAAGTCACTACCCGCCTGGTATCTTTCGTTGTAATTTTTTGCAGGTTGCGGAATATATGTACCAGGACCGCTTAAAAAACCGGTGGCCGGTGAAGAAAACAAATCATTGTAAGAAACCAAATCATCTAATTGGAACATTGAAAAGTTATTCAAGGCAAAAGTCTTTGCGTACGAGCCATAGACTTTCCATATCAGTTGAGTATTTGCAGGTAACACATTTGCAGCAACTGTAACAAACGGGTAAGCATTTGATTGCTCATAATCCTTCTCTACGAGCTTCGAAAAGTCTTGCACAAAACCGCCCTGAACGTTGAGTATATTTTTGTATGTGATCGCCAGGGAAGGCGTTACGGTAAAAAAGTTGCCCTTGCCATTTCTGGACGAACCACCGGCAGAAGGTCCGGCCAGGCCGCCTGCGTCTATGAAATAACCGCTGTAAGTATCAAATTTTATTGACTGAAAGTTTACATTCACTGCCGGTTCTACGGACCAGTTTTTCAACCTCCAGTTATAACCGATGTTATCGTTGATGAAAAAAGTGTGCCCTTTAAGGTTCGCATTAAATTTGCCGAGACGACTAAAACTTGTACTGTCGCCATTTACAAAGTAATTGTACATAACATCGTCCGCTCCTTTTTGCTTATTCGTGGTATAGCCGACTGAGAATTTATTGTACAATGCACTTGTAAATGCTGTCTGTAACTGTAGTGTAGCATTGATCAGCGTTTCATTGAAATCTGTTGAATGGGCATTTTCGTTGCTGGTGGCCCCTTCCGTGTATTTTCCACCGCCAAACTGCGGCGTGTAGTTTACATGCAAGGAGAGTTTGCTCTTCTTCCCCAAATCCGTTTGCGTCCAAAGATGCAGCCTGATTCTGTTCAGGTCCGGTGCAGTTGCAACCGTTTCGCCATCAACCTTGGGGACAGGCATTTCATCATGTAAAAAATTTATGGAACCACCTACCGCAACTTTGCCAATATTGCCCGAACCCGTTAGGTTGTATTGATTGAAAAAGTTGAAATAATTTTTTTCAGTATCCATTTTACGGTCTACCACATATGCCTGTCCTGCAAATGAAAAATGCGGTTTTGCTGACCGGCTTTTTTTAGTGGTGATCAACGCAAGCGTTTGCAAGTTACCTGCGCCATTGGGTTGTGAGAGCCCATCCTGAACGATCGTGATTTCCTCAATATCGTAAATGCTGTAAGCATCGGCATCGTTGATCATTACCCCGTCAACAACATACACCATGGTTGATTTGTCGGTGTAACTACCGTTTACCCACAAGCGAATCGCATCACTAAGATTGGTGAAGGGCATTTGTGCAAGATCACTTGCTTTTATAACTGTTGTTTGGGTAAATTCTTTCCTGGCGCGCATTCTGCCAAGATCAAGGTAGGTAGAGTCTGTTTGTGCGTTTGCTACGGCGCACGCAAGCACGCCGCATAGCATAAGGTTAAGGAATTTCATCAGGTTACAAATAGTTTAAGGCGTCAAAATAGAAATCTACGTCATTCCGCATCACTCACAAAAGAATAACTTCATCAGCGCCATGCACTTCCTGCCAGCTAACTTTCACTTTTTCTGTGATCAAAGAGTCGATGGCTTTGCCCGCATAATCTGGCTGAATAGGCAGTTGGCGGCTGAATCTTCTATCGATCAAAATACATAGCTCCACTTTTTCAGGACGGCCAAATGCGAGCAATGCATCTAAAGCTGCACGAATGGTTCTGCCCGTGTATAACACGTCGTCGACAAGTACAACTTGTTTGTTTTCGATGGAAAAAGGAATGTCGGTATGATTGGCGAGGTGCAATTCTTTTCTTACATCATCGCGATAAAAAGTGATGTCGAGTTTGCCATATTTAATGGCAGTTGCAGGAAGTTCCTGCCTAAGATTTTCAACCAGTCTGTCGCTGAAATAAATGCCGCGCGGCTGAATGCCGATCAGGACGGTATTTTCAAGATTGTAGTGATTCTCAAGTATTTGATGACTTAACCTTTTGATAGTTATTGCCAGTTGCTCTTTGTTTAAAACCGTTTTCAAGGAAAATAATTTTCATAAAAATAGGAAGTTTATGGCACACGGATGACACGGATTAGACGGATTTACACGGATTTGTTGAGGAAGTTAGCACACAGATGACGCTGATTGGACTGATTTACACAGATTTTTTTTATTTAATCAACGTGCCTTATTGATCAATTTTATCATTGGTAAGTACATATAATAAAAACGCTGACTGAACTAACTTATCTGTGTAAATCAGTCCAATCAGCGCCATCTGCGTGCTAACTTATTGCTCGTTCAGGAATGGATAACGGTAATCCACAGGCGGATTAAAGGTTTCCTTGATTGTTCTTGCACTTAACCAGCGGTAAAGGTTCAGTTGAGAACCGGCTTTATCGTTGGTTCCGCTTGCTCTTGCACCGCCAAATGGTTGCTGGCCCACTACGGCGCCAGTCGGCTTATCATTCACATAGAAGTTACCGGCAGCATTGCGCAATTTGTTTGTTGCCAGGTCGATCGCAGCTTTATCCTGCGCAAATATTGAACCTGTTAATGCATATGGAGAAGTAGCATCAACCAGTGCCAATGTTTTTTCATACTGATCCGCATCGTAAGTGTAGATCGTAAGCACTGGCCCGAAGATCTCTTCACACATTGTTACATATTTTGGATCAGTTGTTTCGATCACTGTTGGCTCGATGAAATATCCTTTTCTTCTGTCGCAATTACCACCCACAAGAATTTTTGCTTTCTTGTCTTTTTTCGCGTTGTCGATATATTTTTTAATCTTTTCGTAGCTTCTCTGGTCGATCACCGCATTGATGAAGTTGGTGAAATCTTCGACTGTTCCCATCTTCATGCTTTTAACCTGCGCTACAAGTTTGTTTTTTACTTCGGCGGCAATGTTAGAAGGGATGTACGCTCTTGAAGCCGCAGAACATTTTTGCCCCTGGAATTCAAAAGCACCTCTTGCCAACGCAGTTGCTACCGCATCCGGATTTGCGCTTTTGTGCGCCACTACGAAGTCTTTACCACCTGTTTCCCCTACAATGCGCGGATAGCTTTTGTATCTGCTCATGTTCTCTCCTATTGTCTTCCACATAGTATTGAAAACACCTGTAGAACCGGTGAAGTGAACGCCCGCAAATTCTGGGTGGTTGAAACAAATTTCACCAAGGGTTGGGCCTGGAACGTAAATCAGGTTGATAACGCCATCTGGCAAACCAGCCTCTTTCAAAATGCGCATGAACATTTGGGCAGAGTAAATTTGCGTTTCAGCACATTTCCAAACCACTACGTTGCCGCACATTGCTGCAGATGTTGGCAGGTTACCACCAATTGCAGTAAAGTTGAACGGAGTTACTGCCAATACAAAACCTTCAAGCGGTCTGTATTCAAGGCGGTTGTGAATGCCGGGAGAACTGATCGGCTGCTGGCGATAAATTTCACTCAAGTAGTGAACGTTAAAACGAAGGAAGTCGATGATTTCGCAAGCGCTGTCGATCTCAGCCTGGTAAGCATTTTTGCTTTGTCCAAGCATCGTTGTTCCGTTCATGTAAGAACGGTATTTTGTTGCGATAAGATCTGCTGCTTTTAAAAAGATGGCAGCTCTGTTTTCCCAGCTGATATTTGACCATTCTTCTTTTGCTTTCAAGGCAGAATCGATGGCTTGTCTGATATGTTTTTCTTCACCTGCGTGGTAGTGACCAAGTGTGAACGCGATTTCGTGAGGGGGATGAATGGCAACTTTGTTACCTGTTCTAACTGCTTTGCCGCCAATGTACATTGGAATGTCGATCTCTTTCTTCTTCAGTTCCGCCAATGTTTTTTTCAGTGTTTCTTTTTCCGGTGAACCCGGTGCGTAGTTTAACACCGGCTCGTTTACCGGCAAAGGATAATTGAAATAGCCGTAACTCATGTTTAATTCTGTTTTTAGTTATGTATAGCTGAAATCCAATAATTCTGCAAAA
Organism: Pinibacter aurantiacus; assembly: GCF_019130065.1. GTDB lineage: Bacteria > Bacteroidota > Bacteroidia > Chitinophagales > Chitinophagaceae > Pinibacter > Pinibacter aurantiacus. The sequence goes on from NZ_JAHSPG010000012.1 coordinate 148,641, forward strand.
ATAAGCAATGTTTGTTTGGTGCGTGTACGAAGTACGATGTATGGTGTACGAATTTGTTTATGATGTTGCTCCCGAACGAATCTCGAACATCGTACGTCGTACGTCGTCCATCAATGTTTTGAGACCACTTTTAACCCGATGATTGACATAATCAGCGTGCACAAAAAGAATATGCGCCAGAAACTATATGGTTCTTTAAAATAAAGAATGCCGATCAGCACAGTTCCTGCCGCACCAATTCCTGTCCATACTGCGTAAGCTGTTCCAATTGGCAATGTCTTTACCGCCTGGCTCAGCAATATCGCACTCATCACGTAAAAGAACACAAATGCGATTGTCCACTTAACATTCGAAAATCCTTCCGTCAATTTTAAACAACTCGCAAATGCAATTTCGCAGGCACTTGCGAGAATTAAGAAAATCCAAGCCATGGATAATTAATAATTAATAATTAACAATTAATAACTCTCCGGTACAACGCAGCAATTCTTGTTAATATAGAATGCTTAATATTTGATATCGGGGGTATTGCTACTATCGAACTTTAGTTGCGTCGCACACTTGTACATTAGTAATTCTATTGAGCAAAAACCTTCGTCAACGCCTCTTAATAATTATCAATAATAAAGACTGACCGCACTATTAATTCTTAATTATTAATTATTAATTGCTCTCTTCCTTCTCGCTCATCAAATACGCCTTAATAAATCCATCCAGTTCGCCATCCATCACCGGTTGTACGTTGCCTACTTCATAATCGGTGCGGTGATCTTTGATCATTTTGTAAGGATGGAAAACATAGCTCCTGATCTGGCTGCCCCACTCGATCTTTTTCTTGGATGAGTTGGCCGCATTTTTTATGGCTTCACGTTTCCGCATTTCTTCTTCATACAAGCGGCTCTTCAACATCGTCATTGCCTTCTCACGGTTTTCACCCTGCGTACGAGCCTGTTGACACTCCACGATGATTCCGGTTGGTTTGTGTGTTAAACGCACCGCAGTTTCCACCTTGTTTACGTTCTGCCCGCCTGCTCCGCCACTACGGAAGAAGGCCCATTCAATATCACCCGGATTGACTTCAATTTCAATGGTATCATCAATCAACGGATACACATATACACTGGCGAAAGATGTGTGCCTTCTGGCATTGCTGTCAAACGGTGAAATACGTACCAACCTGTGAACGCCGCTCTCTGCTTTTAAAAAGCCGTAAGCAAAAGGACCGTCGAATTGTAGTGTCGCACTTTTAATACCGGCACCATCGCCATCCTGCCAGTCGAGCTGGGTAACGCTCCAACCCTGCTTTTCGCCATACATGCGATACATGCGGGCAAGCATTTCCGCCCAATCCTGGCTCTCTGTACCACCTGCGCCGCTATTGATTTGCAAAACGGCAGGCAGTTCGTCTTCCGGTTGGTTAAGTGTGCTCTTGAACTCTGCATCTTCAATTTCTTTCAATGCATTTTCATACGCTGATTTTACTTCTTCTTCGGATGCCTCGCCTTCTTTCCAGAAATCAAAAAGTACCGCAAAATCTTCTACCGTGGTTTGCACTTTTTCAAACAAACCCACCCAATATTCATGTACCTTAATTTCCTTTAAAATGGCTGTTGCACGTTCATTATCGTCCCAAAAACCGGGACTCAATGTCATTTGCTTGTCTTGCTGGATCTTGTCTTGTCGGTTAGCGACGTCAAAGAAACCTCCTCAGGACGCTAACGCGCTCCCTCATAACCTTAATTTGTTCTATTGTCATAGCGGGCGAAGTTAAGCAATAACTGAATAACTGAGTAACTGAATAAACTGAGTGTTCCCAATGCAAAACGCCTTTCAACAATGAGCCCTTCAGTTATTCAATTATTCGGTTACTCAGCATAATATAGTCCATCATTTCGATAATATTTTGAAGCCTTCTCCAGCATGTAAAAAATAACTTGCGAACCATTGTTATTCATTTTAATGTCAGCCATATGCCTTGATTACACCTTCGCATTCGTTTCACTCAAACCATTTTAACACAACGAAAACCAACAGCATTCCATATGTACAGAAAAGTTCTACGCAAACAGCTCGGATTATTATTACTCGCCCAGGCCCTTGTATTTGGTCGTATCAATGCACAATCAACAGTATTGTCATTGAACAGCGATAATGCACAAATCGCCTGGAAAGTGAAAGCACAACAGGATGTAAAGGACGAGGTCGAAAAAATCTGTTCACAAAATTATCCGCAGACCGATTGGGTGAAAGCCATTGTTCCCGGAACGGTATTCGCATCATATGTGGCGGCAGGTTTGGAGAAAGACCCAAACTTTGGTGACAACATTCAAAAAGTTGATAAAGCAAAATATGACCGAAACTTTTGGTACCGTGCAGAGATCAATGTTCCGGATAATTTCAGGAATGTAAAAACCTACGTCAACTTTGATGGCATCAATCGAAAAGCGGATGTTTACTTTAACGGTACGAGAATCGGTGCCCTTGATGGCTTTATGCAGCGCGGCAATTTTGACATTACCGATCTGATAAGAAAGAATGAGAAAAATATTGTTGCAGTGTTGGTGTACTGGCCACAGCCACCTTTGGGCAACTATGCAAGCCCCACTTATATTTCCAGCGGCGGATGGGATTGGATGCCCTATGTACCGGGATTGAATATGGGTATTACGGACAAAGTTTTTCTGCAAAACGCGGGAACCATTACCCTTAAAGACCCGTGGATGAAAACCAACCTGCCTTCGAATGGCAGAGCTGATCTTTCATTGTCTGTTGAAGTAAAAAACGACAGTGACAAACAACAGCAGGGCATTATCAAAGGAACGATACAGCCGGGTAACATTTCATTTTTACAAAAATTTTCCATTGATGCCAACAATACTGATGAAGTAAAAATCGATTACAGGAAGTTTCCCCAGTTGATCATCAATAACCCAAAGCTTTGGTGGCCCAACGGTTACGGCGATCCTAATTTATATACCTGCAAATTGAATGTTGAAATAAACGGGGTCGTTTCGGATGCTAAAGATTTTTCTTTCGGTATAAAAAAATATAGTTACGACACATTGGGCGGTGTACTACACGTGTTCATCAATGGCACCAAATTATTTTTGAAAGGTGGCAACTGGGGAATGTCGGAATATATGCAACGTTGCAAAGGCCGCGAATATGATTTGAAAGTAAGGCTGCACAAAGAGATGAACTATAACATCATTCGCAACTGGATCGGATCTACTACGGATGAAGAGTTTTACGAAGCCTGTGACAAATACGGCATCATGATATGGGATGATTTCTGGCTGAATGCAAATCCAAATCTTCCACGTGACATCAATGTGTTTAATGCGAATGTTATTGAAAAAATAAAGCGTCGCAGAAACCATCCTGCCGTTGCGGTTTGGTGTGGTGATAATGAAGGCTGGCCCGAGCCGCCGTTGAGCAATTGGATCAAAGAAGACATTCGCGTTTTTGATAACAACGAAAGATACTGGCAACCAAACTCCCACGCCGACAACCTCACGGGCAGCGGCTTTTGGGGCAACCAGGATCCGCGATACTATTTCACTGCTTATCCAAAAGCAATCGGCGGCAACAAAGGTTGGGGACTGCGCACAGAAACAGGAACGGCTGTGTTTACAAACTTTGAAAGCTTTAAGAAGTTTATGCCGGAGGACAAATGGTGGCCGCGCAATGATATGTGGAACACGCACTACTTCGGTCAATCAGCGTTCAATGCAACACCTGATTATTATGAAGAATGCCTGAACGAAAAATATGGCAAAGCAACTGGCATTGAAGATTTTTGCCGCAAGGCGCAATTCTTAAACATTGAAACAAACAAGGCGATGTACGAGGGTTGGCTTGATCATATGTGGGAAGATGCTTCAGGTATCATGATCTGGATGAGTCAATCATCTTATCCCTCTATGGTTTGGCAAACCTATGATTACTACTACGATCTTACCGGCGCTTACTGGGGCGTAAAGAAGGCCTGCGAGCCTTTGCATATTCAATGGAACCCGGCGACGGATACGATTAAAGTAGTGAATACAACGGCGCAAAATTTTACAGGTTTAACTGCGGAAGCAAGTCTGTACAATATGGATGGCAAGTCTGTGCAACACTACGGCGCAACAAAGAAAATTGAATCACCATCGAATAGTGCCGTCAATTGTTTTTCCATTCCTTTTGGTCATGCGAAAAATGATTTGGCACTGCACAAAAAAGTTTACGCTTCTTCTACCAACTATGGCGATCCGTCGATGTTAACCGACAATGACCCGAACACAAGATGGTCAAGTAATTCAACGGATGAAGAATGGTTGTATGTTGATCTTGGAGACGTGAAAGATGTTGCCGGGGTCGGTTTGAACTGGCAGGATGCCTATGCTCAGTCTTTCAAAATATTTGTATCCACAGATGCAATAAAATGGAAAGAAGTGTATGCAACAAGCGAAGGTGAAGCGGGAGAAAAAGACATTTTCTTTGCGGAAGAAAAAGCCCGTTATGTAAAGGTGCAAGGGCTTGAACGCGGCACTTACTGGGGGTATTCACTTTGGGATATGAAAGTGTATGAAGGCAACACAAAAAGTGAAGGCTTGAGCGACGTACATTTCATAAAACTAAAATTGACGGACGATAAAGGGAAAGTAGTGTCGGACAATTTTTATTGGAGAGGCAATAGCAGAAAGGATTTCACAGCATTGAACAAACTTTCAAAAGTAAATTTGAAGGTTACTTCAAAAACAAAAAAAGAGAATGGCCAATACACTATCTCAGCTCAAATAAGCAATCCGATTTCATCACCGTGCATTGCTTTTGGCATTCGTGTACAAGCTGTAAATAGCTCAACTGGCAATCAAATTTTGCCGTCTATCATGAACGACAATTATTTCTCGCTAATGCCCGGAGAGTCAAAGGATATACAAATTGCATTCGATGAAAGCGCCATCGGAAAAGATGCTGCGCAATTGAAGGTGGAAACGTATAACAACATGAAGTAAGCAGAGAGAGCACACAGATGACGCGGATTAGACGGATTTACACGGATCTTTTGTTGAATGATTTATTAGCCTCTGTTTGATAAAATTTAGAAATAGAAAAGGATTTGAAATCTTGACTAGTCAACAAATTTTCGAATCCTTTTTATTTTAGTATTTCACTATTTATCAAGCTAACAGCAAGCACGAAAAAAATCTGTGTAAATCCGTCTAATCCGTGTCATCTGTGTGCCATCAAATGCCTACTGCGCCAGGTATGCACCATCAACAGGATAATACGCACCTGTGATGAATGATGCTTTTGGCGAGCTTAAGAACAGTACAAGCTCAGCTACTTCCTCAGGCTTACCCAATCTGCCGATTGGATGCAAACTCACCAATCCGTCGTGCGCCTGTTTATCCATTCCCTGCAGCAAAGGTGTTTCAATAAAACCGGGGCCTACTGCATTCACACGAATGTTCTTACTGCCGTATTCAATTGCCGCAGTTTTTGTTGCACCTACCACTCCATGTTTCGCGGCAACATAAGCTACAGAGCCTCTAAACCCTGCCTGACCTAAAATTGATGCCATGTTTACAATGGCGCCTTCTCCTGCTTTTAGCATGGCTGGTATTTGGTAGCGCATGCCATAGAAAACACCTGACAGGTTAATGCCTATCACCTTTTCCCAGCCATCTACCGGGTATTCTCCTACCGGTGCAGATGGGCCACCAATACCTGCATTGTTGCACGCAATGTGCAATGCTCCATACTTCTCTACGGTTTTATTGACCAGCGCTTCATTGTCGGCTGCTTTTGAAGTATCGGCTTTCACAAAGAACGCTTCACCACCCTTTTTCTTGATCTCGTCTACGGTTTCATTACCGCCTTTTTCATTGATATCAGATACTACCACCTTCGCTCCTTCTGCTGCATACAAGTATGCCACTTCACGTCCGATACCGGATCCTGCTCCTGTTACGAGTGCTATTTTACCTTCTAACTGTTTCATAAATTCTCCTTTTCTTTATAAGGTCTTATAATTGACTTGCTTCAAAAAATGAAGACAAGTCTATTTACCATTATCAAATGAGGTCGATATAATGTTTACTACAATTGCTGTAGTATTATCTTTATCTGTGCAGATTTCTTAAATAGCTAAGTGAGAATTGCAATTATTTGATGGTGCAAATTTACGCCGGAAAATTGGGCGAGAGTGGTCAAAGAATGTTAAAACTCCTTGTTGCCTGAATACCTGCATTTTAAAGAATGACTGAACAACTGAATAATTGAATAACTGAAAGTTCCGGTTTGCACAAACTCTTAATTTTACAACCATTCAGTTATTCAATTATTCAGTTACTCAGTCATTAGAACAGATCAATGTTCGCTGCTGGCCATTGCGTGTCTTTATTGTTTACAACGGACCAAATAATATTATCGAGATCGGTTAGATAATTTGCATCAGTGCTGCGGGAGTTGCAAAGGATTGTCCAGCAGAAGCCACCACCCGTTCTTACAATTTCACTGCTTGAGCCGGGAAGATTGCCGATGTTTGTCCAGTTGTCGCCGTTCACAAACCAGCCGCTTGCATAGTTTGAACCGGCGGGAGGCATTGTTATGGCTTGCAAAGAAGCACTGGTTAACAAATCCGCTTTTGAGGTAAAGCCATCTGTACTTACTAAAAATTTCAAAATATCCTGCGCGTTTGCGAGCCATCCCGCATCTGCATCCATGCGCGCAATGTTAAAGCCATATGGGTCTTCATCGCTGTAGCCGTAGTAAGTTACTTCATTTTGTTTGCGGTCTTTCTTTGTGTTTCCCGCGATTTGCATGTCGCCGATACCGCAAGGTTCCAGCACTTTCACTTTTACATAGTCTTTGTAAGAAACGTTAGTAATTTTTTCTATTATTCTTCCCAATAAAAAATAGGTAAAGTTCGATGACAAATATGTTGTTCCGGGAGCAACTGTCAGAGGCCTGTTATCCAATGTCCATGAAACAAGCTGCGAAGCATTATAGTCTGAATGAACATACATAGGATCTTCGCCATCAGCCGGCCAGCCTGTTGTTTCCTGCATAAGATCGCGAACAGTTATGCCTTGCAGATTGGTGTTGTACGGTTGCGTTCCGTAAGTGGTTCCGAGAACGCCATCTGCGCCAAATACTTTTGTATCGAGGGTAAGCCTTTTATCTTCCACCAATTTCATAATGGCAACAGCTGTAAACGTTTTGCTTAAGCCTGTAATTCTAAATAGGCTGGACCCTGTTACGGAGGTTTTGGAAGTTGCATCCGCAAAACCATAGCCTTTGAGGTAAACCATTTTTCCGTTCCTGGAAATGGCGAGTGCAGCGCCGGGAATATTGTATTTTCTCATAAAGCTGCTAATGGCACTATCTACTTTGAGATTAGGAACCTGTTGGCTGATGCCAGAGTTGAGTGCATTGGATGTAGCGTTATTAGTGGAGTCTGATTTTGAGCAGGCTTCAAAAGTTATTATTGCGCACAGCAATAAAAAGGGACAGGCTTTCATACACTGAGGTTTAATCTTTAATCAATCTGTTAGCCCATGGATATTTGCATAGTTTCCCAAAATGGAATTGGATGTCCGTAAAGATTGTAGACGAGGAAAATCTTCAAGTTGGTAGAATGAGAGAGTCTTTTTTGCTCGCGCAAAAACGGAAGTTGAAAGAGTCGATCAGCCAAAAAAGTAACGTTAATTCTCTATTAACAAATTACAGAAAAAAGAGTTCAATTGCAAGGGGATTTTTTTGGAAAATACTGAATGCTAAACGCCTAACGCTTAACGCTGCCGAAAGTCGACGTTCACATGCGTTTAGCGTTATGCATTAGGCATTCAGCCTTACAATTTCTTAACTCGTTTTTTAACCATTTTATCTTAAATTGCATATATGATGGATGTTCTTTTTTCTACTGCCCGCTTGTATTTCAGGCTGTTTCGTGAGGGCGACGAGCAAATCCTTTTTGATCTTAATTCGGATGAAGAAGTTGTGAAATTTACAGGAAACGCTTCAATGAAAGATCTCGCAGAAGCACATGATGTGCTAGTGAACATCATTTTACCACAATATTTAATGGGCTTTGGCAGATGGGCCGTTTACCGCAAGGAAGATGATGCATTTCTTGGTTGGTGCGGACTCAAAAAGATCGATGACCATAACATTGATCTGGGCTATCGCTTTTTTCGTAAATATTGGGGAAAAGGTTACGCGACCGAAGCCGCAATTGCTGTACTGGAATATGGTTTCAACAAACTAAATGTCGACAAGGTAGTTGCACACGCGATGGTAGAAAATAAAAATTCGATTAAAATATTAGACAAGTTCTTACAAAGAACAAAAATTATAAAGGAGGAAAACAAGGATGTACAATGTTTTGAAGTAACGAGAGAGATGTTCTTTGAAAAGTTGAGAGTTGAGAGTTGAAAGTTGAAAATGGAAAGTGAATTCATTTTGGAATGTCCACAAGCATGCACAGTCTATCAACTTATAACTGCTAATAACCAACAACTTCTTCAAAAGAATATCCACAACTGGGGATAAATGAAAATTGGAATGAATAAAACCAACAATTAAATTTGGATAAAGGCTGGAACATCGTTAGTAACGATAAATACTACAAAGTTCATCGGCCTCCCGCCTCAGTTCAAATAACTATTTTAGAACTTAAACTGAACCACTTTGACTGAAACAATTATTAACCTGGAAACCGTTAACCCCATTGAGTTTTTTGGTGTTAACAACGGAAAACTAGACATTCTAAAGAAAAAATTTCCATTACTAAAAATCCTTTCAAGAGGAACACAGATCAAACTAAGTGGCGCTCCGGAACAAATTGAATCAGCTAAAGAAAAAATTGAATTGCTGGTGCAATATCTGCAGCGAAACGGGCACATGAGCGAAAACTATTTCGAACAGATCCTGGGTGGCGACGATCAGGAAACAATCGATCATTTTGTTGATCGCAATCCTAACGACGTGTTGGTTTTCGGACCAAACGGCAAAACGGTCAGAGCCCGTACAGCGAATCAGAAAAGAATGGTTTCTGCAACAGACAAGAATGACATTTTATTTGCAATCGGACCTGCCGGTACAGGTAAAACATATACCGCAGTAGCATTGGCGGTACGTGCCCTGAAGAACAAGCAGGTGAAAAAGATCATTCTTACGCGTCCCGCAGTAGAAGCGGGAGAAAGCCTTGGTTTCTTACCTGGCGATTTAAAAGAAAAGATCGATCCATATCTGCGTCCATTGTATGATGCTTTGGACGATATGATACCAGCCGACAAACTTGGCTACTATATGACTACAAGAACCATTGAAATTGCACCGCTTGCTTACATGCGCGGTCGTACGCTGGATAACGCTTTCATCATTCTTGATGAGGCACAGAACGCTACCGACCTGCAATTGAAAATGTTCCTTACCCGTATCGGAGCCAATGCAAAGGCGATCATTACCGGCGATATGACGCAGGTCGATCTTCCTAAAAACCAAAGGAGCGGATTAGAAAAGGCCGTGCGCATTCTTAACAATGTTGACGGCATCGCCCACATCGAGCTTGACGAAGAAGACGTTGTTCGTCACAGATTGGTTAAAGCGATCATCAGGGCGTATGAAAGGGACAATCAGACAAGTTGAGAATGGAGAATGGAGAGTTGAGAGTTAGCTTACTGTTCAGTTCTGGTTTCCATTTTGCTCAACTGATTTTATGAATTTCTAAAAATAACATTAAGCAGCGGGCCGTTTGGTCTGCTGCTTTTTTTATGGCTACTATTCAAACTTTCGATTTTTATCGCAAATAACGTAACTAGTCGAGTGCGACTCACCTTTAATGCCAGCCACTTTCAGCTTCAACTTTCAATTCCTAACTTAAACTAAACTCTCCACTCTCAACTTTCAACTCTCCACTAAAAAAACCTATGTTTGCACATATAACAACCGGGTTATGAAAAAATTACTTCTATTTTTTGCCATTTCTTCCGCACTTTTTGCCTGTGGCAGCAATTCGAACGCAGGTCTTGAAAAAGCAGAAGATGCCCAGGATGCCGGCAGACTTTTTATCCGTGCGTCGCTAGATGGCGATTACGACAGAGCAATGAATTACATGCTGAAGGATTCTATGAACGTAATGATCCTGAGAAAATGGAAAGATGAGAATTACGATAAATTAAGCAACGAGAACAAAATCAATTACAAGAACGCAAACATCCTTCCCATTAAGATCGAAAACGTTAGCGATTCTATTGTGAGCTACGCTTATACCAATACTTTTAAAAGAAACGATACAACTGTATTGTTCATCATTCGTTCAAACGGAGATTGGAAAGTAGATTTGAAGAAAATACACAGGTACTAATTGAGAGTGGAGAAGGGAGAGTTGAGAGTTATGGTTTATAAAGCAACTTGCATCAGAAAACAAATCACTCTCAACTTTCAACTATCAACTCTCCATTAAAAAAGGGAAATGGTGTCTTCCCTACCCAACCGCTGCAAAGCTGATGGCGCCTACAATAGTTAAACAAATAAAACATTTGTAGGTATGTCGTTTTACTCCAACTTAAAAGAAAGATTTCCCGGTTCTTTACGTTTAGTCATTCTCTTATTGCAGGTCGTTCCCATTTCAATCTGCATTGGTTCGGCGGTCGCACTTTTCCTTTGGCTGCTGGACAAAGCCACCACAACCAGGCAACAATTTCCGTGGTTATTGTTTTTACTTCCTTTGGGTGGATTGCTTATTCATTTCCTGTACAAAAGCATTGGAAAAAATGCAGAGAAAGGAAATAATTTATTGATAGAAGAAATTCACGAACCGTCTGCCGGAATTCCTAAAAGAATGGCTCCACTGGTACTTTTCAGCACAATCGTTACACATTTATTTGGAGGCTCCGCGGGTCGCGAAGGAACCGCTGTGCAAATGGGCGGCAGTATTTCTGCAGCCATTGCAGGCTGGTTCAGAACAACTGATAAAGATTCACTTCAAATACTGCTGACGGCTGGCATTGCAGCGGGTTTCGGAGCGGTATTTGGCACCCCAGTAACCGGCGCTATTTTCGCCATGGAAGTGCTCACCATTGGCCGCATTCGCTACAATGCTTTACTACCCTGTATTTTCGCTGCCATCATTGCGAACTACACATGTAGCGTATGGGGCATTCATCACACGCAATATCACATCCTGTTTAAAAATACGCTGCAATATTTTTCTGCTGATTCATTCCAATTGCTTTGGAAAATTGTTGTAAGCGCCATCGCATTCGGACTGGCGGCATTTCTGTTTGCCGATCTTACCTCGTTCCTAAAGAAAACGTTTCAACGATTCATAAAGATCGATTGGTTCATACCGGTGGTAGGTGCGATCATCATTATCGTATTGACATATATTTTAGGCACCGATGATTATTTGGGTCTTGGTGTTACAAGTCCAAACCCCAATGGTGTAAGCATTGTAAATGCATTCAATGAAGGTGGCGCAACATATTTCAGTTGGTTTTGGAAACTATTGTTCACAGCCATTACATTAAGCAGCGGCTTTAAAGGCGGTGAAGTGACACCTCTGTTTTTCATTGGTGCAGCTCTTGGAAATACGCTTGCAATTCTCTTTCATGCGCCCGTAGATCTTTTTGCGGCGCTCGGTTTTATTGCCGTATTTGCAGCAGCCACCAACACTCCTATTGCCTGTACCATTATGGGTGTAGAGCTTTTCGGGGGCGAGCATATTTTATTCTTTGCACTCGCATGTTTCATCTCTTACTTTTTCAGCGGGCATTCAGGCATTTATTCTTCCCAAAAAATTGGTGTTGCCAAACTCGGTAGCCCGTACGCCGGAGAAAAAAATCTTTCAGAATCATTCTCAAGAAGAAGGAAGGTTGTGGCTGCCATATTAGACAAGTTGAGAAAGCAAAAACAGAAAAATAAACCGAGTTGAGAGTGGAGAGTGGAGAATTGAGAGTTGCTGCAGTGAAAATTTCTGCAATCAAAGAACTCTCAACTCTCAACTAATTTTCAATTTCTCTTCCACTTTCTTGCCTACTTTTAGAAAAAAAACCATGCCTTCCTGGTTAATATTCGCCATTCTTTCTGCCGTATTTGCAGCGCTAACAGCCATTTTCGCGAAAGCGGGATTAAAAGACATCAACAGCGACCTGGCTATGGCCATTCGCACGGTGATCATTCTTTTCATTGCCTGGGGAATCGTATTCTTTCGCGGTTATACCAGTCAGATCAGTTCGCTCACGAAGAATAACTGGATATTTCTTATTCTTTCCGCAGTTGCTACTGGACTGTCGTGGATATTCTATTTCAGAGCCCTGCAGGTCGGTAAAGTAGCAGCCGTAAGTGCTATTGATAAGGGCAGTATTGTGTTGACGGTGCTGCTTGCTTTTGTCTTTTTAAAGGAGCCGATTACACTTAAAACGGCCATTGCCATTACCTTGATAGCCGCAGGAATGCTGATAATGGCGATTAAATAAAAGTGCAAAACGGTTAGATTTTTTTCAAAAAAACCGCTAAAGCTGTCTGTTTTACTGATTTTCATGCCGTTTATACATAATTAATACTTAATGATACATTATTAATATTCCATTGTTACTTGTTCATTTTTGACGTAGGTTTGCACCTCGTAATTAAAAAATGAATATGCTAACTGTATCACATCCATGGCACGGCGTATCCTATGGTGAAAATGCGCCCAGAGTTGTAACGGCTGTTATTGAAATTCCACAAGGTTCAAGGGCGAAGTATGAAATTGACAAAGAGAGTGGCTTATTGAAACTTGACCGTGTTATTTATTCTTCTTTCTACTATCCATGTAATTATGGATTTATTCCTCAAACATTTGGCGACGATAAAGATCCACTGGATATACTGGTGATCACTTCACTTCCAGTTGTGCCTATGTGCTTGATGGAAGCAAAAGTTATCGGTGTTATGCAAATGATCGATGGCGGCGATGCGGATGATAAAATCATTGCTGTTGCGGCAAACGATCCCGGTGTTAACCACTACAACAATATTGAAGAATTGCCTAAACACTTCTTTAGCGAACTGCGTCACTTCTTCGAAGAATATAAAACGCTTGAAAACAAAACTGTAAGCGTAGAAGAGTTCCAGGATAAAACAAGAGCGCTTGCTATTGTGGAAGAAGGAATTGAGAACTATAAGAAGCTTTTTAAGAAGTAATTAATAATTAATAAAGAATAATTAATAGGGCATCATTCATTACTGAGTGGTGCCCATTTTTATTCCTGAATATTTAGACTACTAGCTATCCTTTTCTCGGGCACCCTATTAATTCTTAATTATTAATTATTAATTTATTTTGCGATTGATTATTCCTCAAAATACCGCTTTATAATCCTCAACTGATGCGTTCTCTGGGCTGTTTCGCTGTTTACGATTCCCTGACTGTCTATTTTATCAACGCGCACTTTGCCAGAGGCATGGATGATTTCGTGAGCATTCAATAAGATGCCAACATGCGTGATTCTTCTGTCCTCGTTGTCAAAGAAAGCGAGATCACCGCATTTTGCTTCCTGCAAAAAGCCCACTATTTCGCCCTGTGTTGCTTGCTGATAGGTGTCGCGCAACAACGGAATACCGATGAACTTATAAACCGTTTGCGCAAAGCCACTGCAATCAATTCCAAATATGCTTTTACCACCCCACAAATATGGCGTGTTATAAAATTTGAAGGCGAGCTGCTTGATGATTTTGCCTGAAGGCTTTATCTCATAAGGGTCCCAGGTCTTTCCTTTATAGTGAACACTATTCCGACGCCAAAGCGCATTCCCGTTTTTCATAGCGGTAAGACTGCTGCCAAATGGCACCATCATTTGATGGCCGTTATATTCCAATTCATTCACCCATTCAGGTGTAAGATGTCTTTCTCCTTTTCTAAATTGATCTTCATCTATGGATGTTACGTGGCTGTCCTGGCACCAGCCTTCATAATTGTCGTACTGACAACGAATTTTTATCCAGTGGTCCTTTTCACGCTCCAAAATTTGACAAGGCTCTCCAAACAATTGCTGGGTAACCATTTCACTTCGGTGTGAAGGTTCTGCACGTAAGGGGCTAACAGGCACACAACATACTGCGTAAGGCATATTCGAATTCTTCTTTTATACTTTTTTATGGAATTTGCACGTTCTATGCATCTTAAAGATAGATGAAATGAGCATGACAACAATGTTGCCATGCAAAAGAAATTCATTTTCATGCGAATTCCCTGCCCGTTCGATCAGGTGGGCATCTGGTCAAAATAGGATAACAAATAAACAGATGAAAAAACATAATTTCAGCCGGTGAACGATAACAGATTTCAACATATCGCAGACAGTTCGTTATTAGAGAATTTCTACAAAGACAGGAATAACAAATGGCTTGGTATTTTGCTGGAGCGTTATACAATGCTGCTGTTTGGTGTATGCATGAAATATTTGAAAGATGAGGATGAGGCGAAAGATGCAACACAACAGGTTTTTCTGAAAGCCATTACAGAACTGCAGAAATACAAGGTTGACTATTTCAAATCATGGCTGTATATGGTGGCCAAAAACCATTGCCTTATGCAACTGCGCAACGCAGGAAAAATACCTGTTAGCATTAACGAGAATATGCCACTGCCGAGCGATGAACCGGCCGTGGAGCAAATGATAGAAAAAGAGAAAACCTACAACCGCCTGCAGGAAGCGCTTACTCATTTAAGCAAAGAACAACAGCAATGCGTAACTTTGTTCTATCTTGAAAAGAAATCGTACCAGCAAATTGCCGATGATACGGGCTTTTCCCTGATGCAGGTAAAGAGCTTTATCCAGAATGGCAAACGCAATCTGAAACTCATGCTGGAGAGCAATAACACAAGAAAATGATTAGTTGAACGTTTGTATTATGAAGTGAAATGAAACCTGATTTAATTAACATATTGAGCAATAGCAATAAAGACATTGATAACCAGCAACTGATGGATTATATCAGCGGCAAGCTATCCGAGGCTGAAAAGCATGCGATAGAAGAAGATACGGTTGACAATGACTTTATGAATGATGCAATGGAGGGGCTGCAATCGTTTAAGGACAATAAAAAAATAAACTTTTTTGTTGATCAGATAAACAATGACCTGCACAAAAGGCTGGGCGAAAAAAAGGCAAGAAAAAACAAGCGCCGGCTGAAGGAAGAACCGTGGATCTATATGGCTGTGGTGATCGTTTTGGTGCTGATTGTATTGGCGTACGTGGTGATACACAATTTGCCGAAGGCGAATTAATAATTAATAATTAACAGGGGCAACATTCACTATTGAATGTTGCCCCTGTTAATTTGGACACAGAACAAGGTTGAATGAACCTTATGATGTGACACCTCTTAATTCTTAATTATTAATTATTAATTTTCCTCAATACTCCACCTTCCCTTCCTTTCCTTTCCATGCTTCAAAAACAAGCTTTGCTTTTTCTCTGCCAAGTTGCACCATGGGAATGCGACGATGCTGAACTTCCTTATTGATCTCGGTGTAAATGAAGGAATCATCAAAGCCTGCATCGGCGGCATCTTCATGGGTACTGGCAAAGTAGACTTTCTTTGGTCTCGCCCAGTAGATGGCGCCAAGACACATAGGGCAAGGCTCGCATGAAGTATATATTTCACAACCCTCGAGTTGAAATGAATTAAGATTCTTGCAGGCGTCTCTTATTGCCACCACTTCTGCATGTGCCGTAGGATCGTTGGTAGACGTAACCCTATTCCATCCCTCTCCTATTACCTTCCCGTCTTTTACAATCACACAACCGAAAGGACCGCCCTCGTTGGTTGAAATGCTTTTTTCCGAAAGCCTGATCGCCATCTCCATAAAATCTTTCTCTTCCATGTTTCTTTTTTATAAAGATAATTCATTTAAACGCCGTCAAATTTTACCGTATTTCTACGAGAGTAATTTTCCCCAGTGAGCACTAACGGTTATCATCACCTTTGATTGTTGGGATTCTACCCTCTCGGATAAGTGCTTTCACTTATAAATTTAAAATAACCTTCCACACAATAAAATATGAAACAAAAAGTTATTACTTTGGCGCAGATTCAAGTCCCGTGTAAAAACAAGTTAAACAATAACCTATTTAAAAACTGTAGTAGCCATGAGCATACTATCCAATATCCTGCCTAAAACTGGCATTAGTTCTTATTATTCCAAAAAGAACTATTACGAACAAAAGATCACCAAGTCGGCAGACGTACAGGAGATCCTCTCGCTTTATAATGATGTTGACGGCGTCATTCAAGTTCAAAACAACATACAGGCTTTTGACATTCCTTTGGGAAGCTCGCTGTCGTATGTACGCAGGCAAATGGGTTCGCCCATACTTGAATACAAATGCGAAATCATCCAGGAAAGAAAGATCCTCATTTACAAAAGCAAATTTTTAAAAACCAAAGTATTTACGCAGTTCCATTTCTACAATAACAAATTGTTTATTGTAGAGAACCACTTTTATACTTTGAACGATGCAGAGCATAAAATCCTGCAAAAAATATTCTCAGAAAAATATAACCTCACGCTGGATCATTCCCGCGATTCATATAAACTAGTGGATACAAAAGGTGATAAATTGATCGTTACCAAAGATATCTACACCAGCATGGTCTACCTGTACAATAACAGAGAGATTATTAATGAATTAGAAGAGCTACATTATAACAAATCACTGAAAAACCTTAACCAGTATCAGATACATCTGTCCGGTTGGTTTAGAAGAATATAAGATTTTTTTTCGGTTTGTCCAAAAACAGGGCCCTTTTTTAAATAGGTTATGGGGGGCCTTGACTTATTAGTAACTTAGTAGAGCCAATTCGCACCTGCGCAAAAGCAGTGATGCGTTATTCTTTAAAAGTTTAATAAGTGGGTTATGGGCATTACTAAAAATATAGATAGTGCAAGCCAATCCCGCAAGTGGGAATGGCTTGTTTTTTTAAGAGTAGCGCTGGGATTGCTCCTTGTTTTTAAAGGCATATCTTTCATAAGTCACGCTCGCGAGCTTGAAAACATGATCGTTAATACGAACCTGAGAAAAATAGATCAGTTTGCGGCATTTTTATCTTTCTACATAACAGTTGCACACTTGCTTGGCGGGGTATTGTTAATTGCCGGTTTGTACACCCGTGTAGCAGCAGCATTGCAAATTCCTATTCTTTTGGGCGCCGTTATATTTGTTAACCGTCCCGGCATTCTATCGGTTGAGCCAGAATTTGTATTATCATCTGTCATTCTTATCCTGCTTATCCTGTTTCTTATTCACGGTGGTGGTGCGTTTTCAATGGATAGATATGTGAAGCGGCACCAGCTGTGACTCCGTCACAGCCAATTTGAAAATTTGAGGATTTGAAAATTTGAAAATTCTTTTTGTGTATCAGTTGCCATTTAAAACTACCAGCGCTTAAAGCTGCCAGTGATAAATAACCAATGGTACACCAGAGCCATTTTCAAATTTTCAAATCCTCAAATTTTCAAATTTTTAAAAAATATTAGTCCACAAATTTTGTGGACTAATATTTTTTAAATAATCTTGCAATATAAATAGCAAATGATGTTACACTCTTCTAAAGCACGATGTATATAAAGTAAGGATGGCTGCCAATCTATTCAGCTTACAGTCCCGCAAAAAATTCAGTTTATTTTTTTCACTGTCAATTCTCTAAAAACCTTTATTGGTCGTTATTACGTCCACCGGATGAGTATTGCCTGAAGCGTTAATTTATATAAGTATCCAATGAAGTTTAACATAATCGCTTTAGCGGTTCCACTATTTATATTCTTTATTCTGCTTGAATTTCTTATTGCAAGAAAAAAGAAACTGGATTATTTCAACCTGCATAATTCAATTGCGAATATCAGCATTGGCATTGCAGAAAGGCTGATGGATGTTTTTGTAGCAGGCCTCTTCTACTATGTGTATGAATACTTACAACAGCGTTTTGCGTTGTTTACCATACGGGCAAATGTGTTGACATGGATTTTGTTGTTGGTGTGTACGGATTTTGTGTGGTACTGGTACCATCGCCTTGCTCACGAGTGGAACATTTTCTGGGCGGTGCATGTGGTACATCACCAGAGTGAAGATTTCAACTATACGGTATCGGCACGTATTACGGTGTTGCAGGCTTTTGTGCGTACGGGTTTCTGGTGCATATTGCCCATAATAGGATTTCCTGCAGGAATGATCACCAGCATACTGATTGTGCATGGTCTGTACCCCTTCTTTATACATACAAGAGTAATTGGCAAACTCGGGTTTCTTGAGTACATATTGGTTACTCCATCGCATCACAGGGTGCATCATGCGAGTAATGAAAAGTATCTTGATAAAAACTACGGCGATGTTTTGATCATCTGGGATAAATTGTTTGGCACATTTCAAGTCGAAGAAGAAGAGCCGCAATACGGACTCACTAAGCCTTTGAAGAGTTTTAGTTTCTTGTGGCAGCATTTTCATTTCTTCATTGAACTATGGATTGCTGTAAAAAAAGAAAAAGGATTTTTCAATAAGATCAGGCTGTTGTTCAAAAAACCAGATGTGATTGATCCAGGGAACAGAGAAATAGCAGAGGAAATTTTTTACATAAAACATTCCGAAGCAACAGTAGACAAGCCTTTGAATAAATATGTGGTTTGGCAAATGATTTCCATAACGGTGCTACTGTTCTTATTCATGGGCTTCGATCATTATGTAAGTGCATTTTACCAGGTAATTATTACAGGTGTTATTATCATCACACTGGTGAACTGTGGGGCCATTATGGAGCAAAAGAAATGGATATTCTATCTTGAGTTTGGTCGGTTATTATTAGTGGCACTGGGTTGTAGCATTATTTACCCTAATCCGTGGCTACTAGTGACTGTAGTAACAATTGCAACGCTTGTAATAGGCTATTTCTACAGTATTGAAAACAAGTATTTACAATGGGTGTACCCAACGCGGAACAATACATGAGTTACGTGGCCGAGTGGTAAGGCAAAGGTTTGCAAGACCTTTCACGGCAGTTCGAACCTGCCCGTAACTGCGGTTTTTCTATGGCAAGCAATCGTTAAGAGCGAGGTGGTGTGTCTACACCGCCTTTTGTTTTTTTGTATCAGACCACAGGCACAATTTTTTATGTGCATGCTGTTTTGCGCAAAAAACCAAAAGCTTAATTGTATGACCATGCAACTAACAAATGTCCCACAAAATCTTGCAGCCTTCAGAACGACTGGTGATTTAACAAGAGACGACTACGAAAATGTTGTTTTCCCTTCTGCAAAAGAACTTCTGCAAAAGACAGGCATCTTAAACTATCTACGACCATCCCTACCGATTCTCACAGATTGAATAAACTTATAGATACCTTCAGTGTTATTACTCCAGGAGAGTTCAGAAGCTTCACGATAAACGAGTTTAATAATGTTGTAAAATGAGCTTCCGGAAACTGGCGGTTTACGATGAATTTCGCTGGTTTCTACCATTTTTTCTTGAGAAACATCACACAAATAGGGTGGACATTTTTAACTGGTCTTTTTAACTTTAAAGTAGGATTAAAATAACCTTATGCCTATTTACATACCTCTTCGAAAACACTTTGAGAAGATTATTCCTCTCACGGATGAAGAATTTGAGTACGTCTCATCTTTTTTCAAGCCAAAGAAATTGCGTAAACATCAATTCCTCGTTCAGGAGGGCGAGCATGTGCAGCATGAGTATTATGTGCTTAAGGGCTGCTTAAAAGCCTATAAACTGGATATAAATGACCGGGAGCACGTGATACAGTTTGCCATGGAAGATTGGTGGATAAGCGATTTCCATGCCTATTTCAACAGGGCGCCTGCGACGTTGTATGTCGATTGCATTGAAGACTGCCTTTTACTTAGTCTGTCTCTTTCCAATCGCGAAAAATTATGCAGAGAAATGCATAAGATGGAGCACTTCTTCCGTATGAAATTAACCGCCTCTTTCGTTGCCTTGCAGCAGCGCATCCTTAACTCCCTGATAAGCTCCACCCAACAACGTTACGACCAACTCATCAGAACCTACCCCGTTTTATTTCAAAGAGTTCCGAAGCAGGATATCGCTTCATATCTTGGCGTAACAAGGGAAACTTTAAGCCGCATAACTCCTTCCGGGAGGTAGTGTGATGAATGTCACATTATCATTTTGACAAATATCCTTTTTTTGTTATAAAAAAGGATGCAGCTTTGTATTGTCAAAAGGAGATGACGTTGCAACCGATTACGAGTTGTATAAAAACTCCTCTGTTTAAAATCCAATGTTAAGTCCAAAATCCAATGTCCAAAATTGAAAAGCAATCCAATGTCCAGTGAGTTTTTTACAATTCGCCTTGCAGAAGCGAAAGCCGCTGTAAAAAACTGCCCCTATCCCATGCCCTTTAATAACTGAATGACTGAATAACTGAATAACTGAATAACTGAATGGTTTAAGGTTGATCAGAATGATTGAATGCAGTTACGCTTCTGTGCGGCAACGCTTCGACAAGCTCAGCGTGACAGCGTAACCAAGGTGTCAGGCTGAGCTTGTCGAAGCCCTCTACGACGATAAACCCGCTTATAGTCTCTCAACCTCTCAGACCTTCAGCCTTCAGTTATTCAATTATTCAGTCATTCAGTTATTAAATAAAAAGACCTGACAAACTTTTGAAGCCTGTCAGGTCTTTCGAAAACCGCACTATTAATTCTTAATTATTAATTATTAATTCCTAATTGAATTACTGATACTGTATATACGCCGGTTGTGGCTTCAGTTTCAGCACATCTGCCGGTTGCATTTCCTGCGCTCTGTTCACTCTCTTCGTATCGTTTTTGTAGAAGATCTTGAAACCGGTGAACTGAACTGGTTCCGCATGGATAAAGTGTTGGTAAGTACCAATCTTACGCGCTGGCTCACCCCATCCGTCCATGTGCATTACCACCTGAACTTCAGGACTTACTTTGATTTGTTTGTAGTTGGTCACCATTGCCTGTGTAAATCTGTGCACTACCAATATTTTTGGAGGCAGGTTGTTTTTCTTCACAAGACTTTGCAGGTAATCTGCTGCGAAGTTGATGTCTGCCGCGTCGAATGTACCAATCACAGAGCCTGGTTTCTTGCCTGTTTTCATAGAGAATTCAGGATCGATACCGAGGTGTACGTTTGGCATTGCTAGGTATTTTTCCAATAAAGGAATTTCAGTTTTCAAGTCGCTGAATGCTACCTGAACGTCCAGGAATACGATGGCATCTGCTTTTGCAGCCATTGCCAGCACCTTATCGATTTGGGCAAAAGGCATGCGCAAACGGTACTTTCCGTCTTTTCCGGCGCTTCCCTGGGCCGTTACAGCTATATAGTGCAAAGCAGGTTGAACGGGCATTGCCGGGTCTGCTGCTTCCCATTTTGCTTTTTCTTTGTTCAGCTTATCCAGCATTTCCTGCTCCGGATATTCGCCGAGGATGCCCATATTTTTCGAATACAGGTTTCCGTAATAAGCGATCACTCTTTTATAAGGTAAAATTGCTCCTGCGTTTGCGAAAGGAGCATTGAACTGCCATCTTTTGGAGGAGTCACCATTGAGCAGGTGCTTCCATTTAGCCTCGTATGCAGCAGTGTCAACAATGGCAACGGAGTCCTTTTTTACAGGCGCCACCACACTGTCGATGTTCTTACTTGTCTCTTTTCCTGCTTCTACTTTAGCCGCTTTACTCTCCGAATATAATTGGCCACAAGATGTTGCCAATACTGGTACGGTGGCAATTAACGCCAATCCAAACACTTTGTTTTTCATGGATACGCCAATATTTTGTAATGCCTCAAGGGTATACTTACGCTGCATAGGACACTGATTCTTTTAATTTTTTTTAAAGAACTGCAAAACTAGAATAATATTGTGCTTTGCATGGTTAAAAAGTCACTTTTTGAGTAATATTTATATATATTTTATCCACATAACTTTTGTGCCGGCATACTTTGTAGAAAAATTTTCAAATTATTAACCTGGGATTGTAATGAGTTTATTGAAGAAGAACTTCAAAAAGAAGGTAACGGCATCTTATGAAAATTTCTGGAACTGGTTCTGTATGAATGAGCAAATGTTCTTTAAAATCGTTGAGACAGGCGATAATATTCAGACTGATTTTTTTGACCAGCTATCTCCTCAATTGGATGAGATCAAGGAAACGATTTATTACGTGGCGGGCATGCATACGTCAGGCATAGCCGAACTGGCATTTGCGGCAGATGGCGAAATTGAAAACATTGTTTTTATTGAAGAATTAGTGGCGGCTGCGCCTACCCTGCCCAACTGGAAGTTTGCTGCGTTAAAACCGGCTGTGCACATAGATGAAATAAATCTGGAAATAAGTGGCTATAAGTTTTCAAAGGAAAAACTGCATTTTTTTCCAAATCAAGATCCTGATTTTCCAGATGAAATTGACGTCACCATTGTGTTTGATGACTTTAACGAGGAGGACAAAACGGCCATTTCAACAGGGGTATATATTTTCATGGACAATTTTTTGGGTGAGTTAAACGCCACCACCACAATAGACTTTTTAACGATTGCGGGAAGGGAATCGTCACAGACGGACCTGATACCCATCGAAAAACTAAAAGATTATCTTATTTGGAGGGAAAAGGAGTTTATTGAAAGATATGAGGAAACATGGCGGGATACAGAAAAAGATGAATATTCCGGTTTGTCTGCCAAGCTTCCCAATGGCCATGAAATGGTGGCTGTGATAAACACCTCGTTAATGAACTGGGACAGCAAGCCTTCGCACCCATGGATACTAACGGTAAAAATTGAATATGATGGCAGGCGACACAACGGTATGCCTGATAAAAAGACCACAGCGATGATTGAAGAACTGGAGGCAGAACTTATTAAAGAGCTGCCGGATTCTGAGGGCTTTTTAAACTTTGGAAATCAAACGGGAGGCAACAAACGCGAGGTTTACTTTGTTTGTAAAGATTTTAGGAAGCCTTCTAAAATTCTTCATTACATGAGCTTAAAGAATGCCGGCAAAATGGATTTATCTTTCGACATTTACAAAGATAAATACTGGCGGACCTTTACACATTTTGTGAACGCTCTTATGCCATAACCTCAAACAAAGTGAACATCACTTCTAAAAAACGACTGTTATGCCCTGGCAAGAAATTTTAGAAAAAGTAGTTTTCGCTATTATTATTGGTGGCGTCATTGGTGCGGAAAGAGAGTACCGTAGTAAATCTGCCGGACTGCGTACAATGGTGCTGATTTGCGTAGGCGCCACTGTTTTCACGATGATGTCCATACTGGTGGGAAGTCCTAACTCACCAGACAGGATCGCTTCCAACATTGTAACAGGCATCGGTTTTGTGGGTGCAGGTGTGATTTACAAAATGGAAAATCGACTGAGTGGCATTACTACCGCGGCTTCTATTTGGGTGACAGCAAGCCTTGGCATGGCCATTGGTGCAGGACATTACTGGATAGCGTGCATCGGCTGTGGTGTTACTATTCTTGTGTTACTCGCTTTCAAATTCATTGATAAATGGATCGACCACAATAATCTCATCCGCGACTACAAGATCGTCTATAACTACGATCCCGAAACCTTCAATCGATTTGATGGATTGTTTAAAGAGTACAAACTGGAGGCGCACAATAAAAAGGTAGCTAAGAGTGGTAACCAGATCAGCGGCTTCTGGAAAGTGCAAGGCTCTAAAGACGCCCACAGAAAGTTTATCAAATGCCTTATACAGGATAATACGGTGATGGAGTTTGAGTATTAGGAATTAGGAGTTAGAAATTAGGAATTAGAAGGTGTAGCATTGTGAAGAAAATGCATACTCTCCTATTTTTGAATTTCTAACAAGTTACCTTCACTCACGAAAACAGCACTCTTAATTTCTAATTCCTAATTTCTAATTTCTAATTCCTGGTTTCATGTCAGATCTTCGCATCGCAATCACCAACCGCCAAATACTGGCAATTGCACTGCCAATCAGCTTTTCCATACTTATTCCCCAGATAAATTTTGTAACGAACAATATTTTCCTGGGAGGTTTAGGTGAAGAGTCGCTGGCAACTGCAGGTGTTACCGGCGTGTACTATCTCATCTTTGCGGTGTTGGGCGCTGGTCTTAACAATGGCTTGCAGGCGCTTATTGCGCGGCGTGCCGGTGAGAACCGTGTGGAGGAAATAGGCAAGCTTTTTACACAAGGCGTTATTGTTTCATTGGGCATTGCAGCCTTCGGCATTTTATTCACCTGGTTTGTGGCACCGTCTATATTACGTGCAGTCATTCACGATGCGGTGTTACATGAAAAAGCAATTTCGTTTTTGCGCATACGCATTTGGGGGCTTCCGTTTTTGTACATATATCAAATGCGGAATGCATTGCTGGTCGGTACCAATCAAAGTAGATATCTTATTGCGGGCACATTGGCAGAAAGCCTTTTCAACATCTTCTTTGACTACGGACTTATCTATGGTAAAATGGGCCTGCCGGAAATCGGCTTTAACGGTGCTGCCATTGCTTCCATCATTGCAGAGTTCATGGGCATGTTTGTGGTGTTTGCTGTAATCCACTACAAAGGCATCAGCCATCAATTGCATTTGTACAAAGGAATGAAGTTTGACAAAACAAACACCAGGCTGCTGCTTGTACAATCATCTCCATTGATTTTTCAATATGCCATCAGCATTATCAGCTGGGAATTTTTCTATATTTTGATTGAGCATCATGGGGCGAGGGACCTTGCTATTTCAAACACGATGCGCAACATCTTTGGCATGTTTGGTGTGTTTACATGGGCATTTGCAGCCACGGCAAATACAATGGTGAGCAACGTGATCGGACAGAATATGCAGGATCGTGTGATGGAGCTTATTCGCAAGATCGTAAAGCTGAGTGCGGGCATTGCGACGATCATTTGCATTCTGCTGAATATTTTTCCGCAGATCTTTTTATCAGTGTTTGGACAGGGAGAAGATTTCGTGCGGGAAGCCATTCCTGTTGTACGCATCGTTTCGCTGGCACTGGTACTGATGTCGTTTGGTACGGTTTGGCTCAATTCCGTTACAGGCACCGGAAATACGAAGATCAACCTTATGATCGAAGTGCTGGCAATTACACTGTATTCGCTGTATGCATGGATAGTTTTAGAGAAATTAAAACTTCCAATTACTTACGGCTGGATGTCTGAGTGGATCTACTGGTCCATCATGTTTACCTGCTCGTTTTTATATATGCGCAGCGGCAGGTGGAAAAACAAAAAAATATAACTATCTTGTTTTCATCGCACTTCTTTTAGCCACAAAACTTTTATACTTTATCCACGAAAAAAAGATTGACTGAAAAAGCAATCCAGTAAATCCTTTGCCCATAAAATCAACAGGGCAAAGTGAAAAACCCCATTTTTAAACAAACCCAAATGCTTTCCTGATTATGAAAAAAGTTCTTAAAGTGCTGGGCATCCTGGTGCTCATTATCATCCTTGGCGTTGTAGGTATTGCCTCTTATGTAAAGATCGGACTGCCTAACGTTGGCCCTGCTTCCGATATTAAAGTAAACTCCACTCCTGAGCTCGTACAACGTGGGGAGTACCTTGCCAATCACGTTTTTGTTTGTATCGATTGCCACAGTACCCGCGACTGGAGCAAACTCTCCGCTCCTATCATCGCCGGCACGCAAGGAAAAGGCGGCGAACAATTTGATCAGACAATGGGATTTCCCGGAAAATATTTTGCAAGAAATATCACTCCGGCAGGCATCGGCAACTGGACCGACGGCGAAATTTTCAGAACCATCACCACGGGCGTTGATAGAAATGGCCAGGCTATTTTTCCGGTAATGCCTTATCACTCCTACGGCAAAATGGATGCGGAGGACATCAAGGCGGTGATCGCTTATTTACGTACGCTTCCGGCAATTGAGAACAAGCCGCCTACCAGTGCTTCCGATTTTCCAATGAACTTTTTAATCAACACAATGCCTGCCAAAGCGGAGCTGACAACCAAGCCTTCTCCGTCTGACAGTGTTGCATATGGTAAATATCTGTTTACCGGAAGTGCCTGCCACGAATGTCATACACCGTTTGATAAAGGAAAATACGATGAGACTTTTGCATTTGCTGGTGGAAGATCATTTCCAATGCCATCGGGAACAATTACTTCAGCAAACATTACTCCCGACAAGGAAACCGGTATTGGTAACTGGACCAGAGAACAGTTCATTGCCAAGTTCAAATTTTATGCAGACAGCGCAAACCAAAACATTGTGCTTAAGCCAACAGATATGCAAACGATCATGCCCTGGACGATGTATGGCGGCATGACGGAAAGCGATTTGTCAAGCATCTATTCGTATATACAAACGGTGACTCCTATTAAGCACGATGTTATAAAGTTCAAGCCAAAGGGCTAAACAAATGGCACACTGATGACACTGATTGGACGGATTTTCACTGATTAATTTCAGAAGATTTCATAAATTAAGCTTTCTTACCGAGGCTTTGACAGGCGCATCTCTTTGCATACTTAGCATGAGAGATGCGTTTGTCGAAGCCTTTTTCGCACATAAACTTTTTAGACACCGCTTAGCACATTTCAGTTCCAGCCAACAATTGCAAATATTAATTTAGACGCATCCAATCCGTGAAAATCCGTCCAATCAGTGTCATCAGTGTGCCAACAAAATAACCCTCTCATGAAGTATCATATCATCATGATCCCGTTAGTGCTAAGCATGTCGTTGCATGCACAAGAAAGCGGAGAATCAATCATACGTGCAGAAAGGGCATTTGCTGCCATGTCAGTAAAACAAGGCATCAACAAGGCCTTTACAGCAAACTTCGATACGAGCTGTGTTGTGTTTGTAAAAGGTAAAGCAGTGAACGGTTATCAATTGTACAGCACTAACGCCGATAAAGGCGGCGTTTTAAATTGGGAGCCGGAATATGTAGGCATTTCGTCTACAAAAGACATCGGTTTTTCTACAGGGCCCTACACTTACAAACAAACTGCAAATGACACCAATGCTGGCCGAGGACAATTTACCACTATCTGGAAACTCAACAAGGACGGCGATTGGAAAGCCATTCTTGACATGGGTGCGTCTTATGGTACAAATGGAGAAAGGGTAACTGCGGTGAAAATATTTACCTCTGATTTTAGTTCAACAAAAGTTGCTAAATCGCAAAGCGCATTGTCGATAGAAAATGATTTCATAAATGAATACAAAAAAATCGGCGTCCTCGCGTTCCATAAACGTGTTACCCGTGAATCCTGGTTCAACAGAAAAAATGATCATCCTTACTATGGTTTGCAAAATGTAAAATCTGCCATCATTTCAATTCCCGATACATTGCAATTCACTCCCATAGCAGGAGAACTCACACAAAATGGTGATTTCGCCTATGTATATGGCAGCGTAACGGTGCACGACAATGTTGAAAATTATTTACGCGTCTGGATACGAAAAGGCAAAGAATGGAAACTAATTTTACAAGTATTAAACTGGTAAAATTATGAGCAAAAGGCAGGTGATGATTTTTATTGCATGCAGCGTTGATGGTTATATAGCCACCAAAGACAATGATATCAGCTGGCTGGACATGGTGGATAGAGAAGGCGAAGACTATGGCTATTTCGATTTCATCAAAAATGTTGACACCGTGCTTCTCGGAAGAAAAACTTATGACAAAGTCTTAACGTTGTCCGACACTTTTTGGCACAAGGATAGAAAAACGATTGTACTCTCCAACTCAAAAACAGGCAGCGATGAAAACGTTACTTTCTTCAACGGGCCGATAACCGAACTCATTGCAGATCTTCAAAAACAAGAAGGCAAAAATATCTTTTGCGACGGCGGCTCGGAGATTATTTTCGAGCTGATGAAACACGATTTGATAGATCGCTTCATCATTTCTGTCATTCCTGTTTTTCTTGGTGATGGCGTTTCTCTTTTTAAACCAGGCAGGCACATACAAAGGCTGGAGCTTAAGCGCAGCATGTCTTTCCCCTCTGGATTAGTGCAGCTGTGGTACGAGAAGATGAATCAAAATAAAGATCTGCTATTATGAGCCATTTTTTCATATTTGTTATTAAATGTTTTTCTGTCTAATTTACTTCCTGCTATTCTATAACCCTTAAGCGATATGATTAAACGACTCAAAGCCTCGTACATGTTGTACAATTTTTTTCACAGGAAAAAACTACAGCACAACGCACGTATTTATAAAAAACTAGGATTGCGGAAATGGTATTTTTCTCCGGTTTGCAATAAAGATTTTGAAAAGGTCGACAGAAATTCAATACCCAAAAGTGACAACATAACGACTGTTGAAAACACACAGTTATTTAATAAACTGGAAGCAGATTCTCAGAAAAGCATTGAGCAATTCGAAACACAAGGCTATGCTATTATCAACTCCTATCTTACCAGCGAAACTGTTGACGCCATTAATAATGAAATCGAAGAGATGCTGAAACAACAGGCTATTGATTTCAAGTATAGAAATAAGATCATGTTTGCCATACACAAGTCAGCGCTTTTGCGAAGTATAGGTGAAGACCCAAGGTTGATCGAATTACTGTCTGCGCTGATTCAGGATAAAATCAAATTATTTCAAAGCATTAATTTTCTTACCGGCAGCGAGCAAAAAACCCATTCAGACAGCATTCACATGACGACCTTTCCGTTGGGTGGATTGCTGGGCGTATGGATAGCTTTGGAAGATATAGAGCTGGACAATGGACCTTTGCATTATTATCCCGGCAGTCATAGTTTACCTTACTATTTGAATGATGACTATGACAACAATGGAAACTTTCTGCTGATCGGTAAAAAAGGTTACACAGAATATGAAAAAATGCTTGAGAAAAAGATTGAAGAACTACATATTAAGAAAAGCGTTTTCACCGCAAAAAAAGGAGATCTCCTGATCTGGCACGCCAATCTTTTACATGGAGGAGAGCCTCATACAAACAAGGCTAAAACCAGGAAGAGCATGGTTTTTCATTACTTTGCAGTTGACCGTATCTGTTACCATGAAATAACGCAAAGACCAGCATTGATGGAATACTAAATTAGCACACAGATTACGCTGATTAAACTGATTCGCACTGATTTTTTCTGCGTATAATCAGCAAGTGATCCGTCAAGGACCCTCAGATAAGAAACAAACTTTAACCCTACCCACATTGTTCATGAAAACGATTATTGCTACCATTTTGCTTTCGCTAAGTTTAGGTATTCTACACGCACAAATTTCTGTAACGAACAATGCAATCACAGGCATTGACCAATTTAACCTGGGAGATACTATTGCTAAGTTTGAGAATGGTTTGCGCCCGATACAATCGCTGGACAAGGGCCACAAAGGTTATCAATATCAACCTGCGTTAAAAAATCCAATAAAAATCGCAGGACTAGAATTTATCACCGTGTTATTGAGTTTTGACAGTACAAACAAACTTAAGATGGTTTCATTCATGAAGTTCTATCATAAGTCTTCCAATTCCACAAAAGATTCAAATAAGGAATACAAAATTCTCACCAGCTATATCACAAATACATTAAATACAAAGGGTGATAAAAAGATTAATATCAAAGGAACGCACCAAATAGGAAGAACGTGGCAGAGAAACACCACCTTCCTTAGTCTTGAGACGGAGGAGAAACCAATCAACAACACGTATGTCGAAATTAGACTTGGGGATAAAAGTTAGCACACAGACGACACTGATGGAACTAATTTGCGCTAATTTTTTTGCACATAAAACGTGCAAACTATTTGTCGAGAAGGTCATCATCAAACAAAAATCTGTGTTAATCTGCTAAATCAGCGTCATCTGCGTGCTCACTTCCTACGAGTTCACCATCTTCTTCAACAGTTCATTCTTATTTCTTAAATCAACACCTCCTTCCAGCACAGATTTCAAATTGGCGAGATAGAACACCCAACCCTCCATACAGCCTACATGAAACAGTGCCTTGCCTCTATCGTCAGTTGGTATGTTGAACTGTTTCAGTTCTATGATAATTTCACCTAATTCCTGTTTAATGGAAACACTTACCTGCATATCGGTTTTGGCGGCTTCACTACAGAATGTAAAACATAGAAAATTTGCCCCATTTGCTTCCACAATTTCGCCGTATTCAACCGTGGTGTCGTCATAGCCGTACCAGTGCCATTTGTAGGCATCTCCGGCGCTGATATTTTCATTTGCAGCAAGAGTGGCGCCCGTAGGCGAAGAAAAGGTTGCCGAACGAAGAAACCATTTCTGAAGGCCCTTTTGCGTTGTCCATGCATCATATGCGGCCTTTTCAGAACATTTAATGTCAATTCGTTTGGTAAAAGTGCTCCAGTCGTAATTGTCAGCCATAACAGCAATTAAATTTTTTCGGGTGTATTTTTACGATAAACTAATACAACCTGTGTTATCATTTTGTTGTGTTTATCTTTGAAGTTGTCACAACTATATCTTTGCCAAAATTTTTTCAAAAAATATGCGTCGTTTAATCTTCTCAGTAGTACTATTGACCGTTGTCTCGGCATCTTTTGCACAACAGGCAGCAAATTCAGTTCCAAGACCCAAACTTGTAGTGGGAATCGTAGTGGACCAAATGCGTTGGGATTATTTGTACCGTTATTATGACCGCTACGAAGCCGGCGGTTTTAAAAGATTATTGAACGATGGATTTTCCTGCGAAAATACTTTCATCAACTATTTACCTTCTTATACTGCTGTCGGTCACACAACGATATATACCGGTGCAGTACCTGCCATCAGTGGCATTACCGGCAACGACTGGACCGAGCAACTTACCGGGAAAAACGTTTACTGCACAGATGATAGTACAGTTACAAGCGTAGGAAATGATTCTGAAGATGGCAAGATGTCTCCAAGAAATTTACTTGTTTCCACCATTACAGATGAGCTACGTTTGGCGACAAACTTCAGATCAAAAGTAGTGGGTGTGTCTTTGAAAGACAGAGCTTCTATTTTACCTGCTGGTCATTTAGCGAATGCTGCTTTCTGGCTGGATGACGCAAGCGGCCACTTTATTTCAAGCTCTTACTACATGAAGGAATTGCCTTCATGGGTGAGCAAATACAATGACAAAAATCGCATTCAGGCGTTGATCAAAAAAGGTTGGAGCACAATGTATCCAATCAAAACATACGTTCAGAGCGATAGTGATGATCAATCTTATGAAGGAAAATTTCCGGGTGAAAAAACATCAACTTTCCCTCACGCGATAGATGATTTTTATAAACAAAAGAAAGGCATTTTCCGCTCAACACCTTTTGGCAATACACTTACACTGGAGTTTGCACAACAGGCAGTTGAAAACTATAAACTCGGACAAGGGGATGTTACAGACTTTTTGACCATTAACTGCGCGTCTACGGACTACGTAGGACATATGTACGGCCCCAACTCGATCGAGGTAGAAGATACTTATCTGCGTCTAGACAAGGACCTTTCCGATTTCTTTAACATGCTCGATCAGAAGCTTGGTAAGGGTCAATATCTTGTATTCCTTTCTGCTGATCACGGCGCTGCACACAACGTTGATTTCATGGCAAAACACAATCTACCTGCGGACACCTGGAATTCAAATCCGTTGAAAGATTCTTTGAATAAAATGCTGGCGACTAAATTCGGTACGCCAAATTTGATCAGATCTATTAAGAACTACCAGGTGAATTTTGATCTTGATAAAATTGATACGCAACAATTGGATTTTGAAAAGATCAAAAAAGAAACCATTGCATATTTGCTCCGCCAGCCAAACATTACACAAGCTATCGATATCGCTGCTGTAGGAAGTTCTTCGACAATTGAACCTCTAAAATCTATGGTGGCAAATGGATATTATTTCAAAAGATGCGGCGCGATACAAATCATTTTAAACCCGGGTTACTACGAAGGCTCTGGCCGCACAGGCACCACGCACGGTACCTGGAACCCTTACGATACGCATATTCCATTGGTTTGGTACGGATGGCACATCAAATCCGGCAAAAGCAATAAACACGCTAACATGACGGATATTGCCCCGACCATTGCGGCATTACTGCAAATTCAGATGCCTAACGGTTGTGTGGGCAATGTGATTGAAGAAATTAAGAATTAAGAATTAGGAATTAAGAATTATTTCAGGTGTAGCGTTCATTATTGGACGCTACATTTTTTTTATGCATGCACCACCAGGACTCACCATTTTGAGTGCAGG
Organism: Pinibacter aurantiacus; assembly: GCF_019130065.1. GTDB lineage: Bacteria > Bacteroidota > Bacteroidia > Chitinophagales > Chitinophagaceae > Pinibacter > Pinibacter aurantiacus. Next base: position 180,883 of record NZ_JAHSPG010000012.1, read on the forward strand.
TGGTTCGTGACCACGGCGCAGAATCAATGACATTTATCTATTCTGCATCTCGTACACATTGAATTCTTAATTCTTAATTCCTAATTCTTAATTCCATTGTCATACTCCTGTCACATTCCCCCAACCTGACTTTCATCATAATTTCTACCGCAGCTTCTCGTAACATTTGTGACATAATTCATGTGATGAACACAGGTTTGATTCATAAGTACAATGTTCCGGGACCAAGATATACGAGCTATCCTACCGTTCCTTATTGGGATGAAAGCAATTTCAATGTAAACGACTGGAAATTTTCAGCAGTCAAATCATTTGCTGAAAGCAATGAAAAAGAAGGCATTAGTTTATATATCCATCTCCCCTTTTGCGAGAGCCTTTGTACATTCTGCGGATGCAATAAAAGAATCACGAAAAATCACGATGTTGAGGACCCTTACATTAAGGCGGTGTTGAAAGAATGGCAAATGTATACCGATCTGCTTCAGGAAAGACCACTGATCAAAGAGATCCATTTTGGTGGCGGCACCCCTACTTTTTTCTCTCCAAATAATTTGCGTCAATTACTCGACGGCGTTTTTAATCACGCCGATCAATGCGATGATTGGGAGTTTAGTTTTGAAGGACATCCAAACAATACTACAAGAGAACATTTACAGACACTATACGATTTCGGTTTTAAAAGAGTAAGCTTTGGTGTGCAGGATTATGATCCTGTTATTCAAAAAGCGATACACCGCATTCAGCCTTTCGAAAATGTTGAACGTGCAACAACGCTTGCGAAAGAAATTGGCTACACTTCAGTCAGCCATGATCTTGTTTTTGGTTTGCCTAAACAAACTTTAGAGACAATCGCCGACACTATACAAAAAACAATTCTGCTAAAGCCCGACAGGCTTGCATTTTACAGCTATGCGCACGTGCCCTGGTTAAAAGGAAACGGGCAAAGAGGATTTGACGAAAATGACCTTCCTAAAGATGAAGAGAAACGCGCCTTGTATAACTTAGGAAAAAAACTTTTTCTTGAGAACGGCTATGTGGAAATAGGCATGGATCACTTTGCCCTAAAATCTGACAGTTTATATTCGTCAGCAGTCGATAAAAAACTGCACAGAAATTTTATGGGCTACACTTCTTCCAAAACCCAATTGATGATTGGCCTTGGAGTTTCTGCCATCAGCGATTCATGGTATGCATTCGCACAAAATGTAAAAACGCTGGAAGAATATTATGATGCGCTCGCAAAAGACGAATTACCGGTATTTAGAGGCCATTTATTGGACGGAGAAGATCTTGTTATACGCAAACACGTATTGAACATTATGTGCCAATTACGGACCTCCTGGGCTCAACCAAATGAAAAGTTTGAAGGGCTGGATGAAGTCATCACGAAGCTGGCTGAGTTTGTAAAAGACGATATTCTTACAGTGAATGAAAGTGGCCTGCAAATAAATGAAAGCGGCATTCCATTTATCCGCAACGTCTGCATGGCATTTGATCTTAGAATGAATAGGAAGTTGCCGGATACGAGGTTGTTTTCGATGACGATTTAGTTGCACGATTCAATTAATAATTAATAATTAAAAATTAATAGGTGTAGCAGAATGCTAATTAAGTTATTTTCTTGCTGTTTCAACGTACGAAGGGCTGGCTTCAGTAAAGAACGTCAGCGTATTAATTGCTAATTATTAATTATTAATTTCTGTTGTTCCCTCTAAACCCAAAAGCCGCTCCACAAATCCCTCCGATTATATGTGTGAGATGCGAAATATTGTCCTTCGCATGCAAGGCACTGTACAATTCCTGCCCCAAATAAATTACGAGAACTAATAAAAATGTAAGCGGTAAAGTGTTGCTCTTAAAGTTGGTAATGGACGCGAGCAGGATGCACATGAAAACGATGCCACTTGCGCCAAGCAAAGCGGTTTGAGGAAACAAAAAAATATTAACCAAACCCGTAATTACAGCTGTAAAGAGCATCATGGTAAGCAATCTTTTTGATCCATACTTCTCCTCCAAAATAGGTCCAACGATCAGCAGCAATAAAAAGTTATTTATGAAGTGTGTAAAATTCGCATGTCCAAGTACGTGGGTAAACAAGCGCAAATACAAAAGCGGATCGAGAAACGACGTGCGGTATATGCTAAAAAAAACGCCGGTAGTATATCCTTGCGTTACATATCCAAGCACCAGTGTTGCTGCGGATAGAAAAAAGTAAGATAATACTACCGGCGAATTATAATCGATCTTTCTAAATATTGACATTGATTTGGTTTAATAACCGAATAACTGATTAACTGAGTAACTGAATGTTTATGTTCAGCCAGATTGCTTAACTGACAACCACTCAGTTATTCAGTTAATCAGTTATTCGGTTACTATTATTCCGGCTTCTTCTTGCCCAATACTTCAACCTTTACATTGGTAAGGCCCTTCTTATAATAACCCAGTTTTTTTGCGGCAGTTGTTGTAAGATCCACTACCCTCTTGTTTTTTGCATGCAAGCGGTCAGTTACTCTTACATACACCCATTTGCCATTTTTTCTATTGGTTACTTTTAACCAAGTACCAAATGGTAATCCGTTGTGGGCACAGGTCATGTTTTTTTGATGAAAAATTTCACCGTTTGCCGTTTTTTTACCCTCGAATTTATCCGAGTAATAACTGGCAGTTCCGTACTGGATTTTCTGCAGATTTACAACCCGTTTTGCAGGCACGGGATCATGCGTTCGTACCGTTCGCACGGTTGGCGCAGCCATCACGCACTGTCCAAAAAACAGTGAACAAACAATCAATAGTCGAATCATAGGATTTATTTATGGAAATTAATAAACGTTTTTATTGGCAAAATATTTCTCGCTCAACATTCGGTCTACTCCATAAATATCATCATAAAATTTCACTTTACCATCGTTGCCTTCGCAAGTATTGTATCTTATGTACAAAGGCAATCTCTTAAACCCTGAAACAACATGCTTTTCCTGCCTTGCCATCCACGCATTAATGGTATCTGCAGGAAACTTCGTTGTATCATTTCTTATCAAATAATCAGAAAATATTCGCCAGTCCTGTACACGTACACATCCATGACTTAACGCTCTGTACGAGTTACTAAATAATTTTCGCGCATTGGTATCATGCATGTATACACTATACTTATTTGGAAAATTAAATTTGATCACACCTAACGAATTATCATCACCCTGGCGTTGTTTCAGCAAATAAGGAAAATGCGTTTTATTGAGCTTTGCCCAGTCAATTGTTTTAGGATCGATCACGCTATCGTTGGCATCTATCACCATCAAATTCTGCTTATCAAGATAGTCGGTATTTTTTTGAATGCGTGGAAGCATTTCTTTGAAGATGATGCTATAAGGTACTGTCCATTGCGGATAGGTGATAAAATTTGAAATGGCACTTGTAAGCAAAGGAGTACGTGTAATAGGGCTTCCGCAAATAACTTTCGATTGCAACGCGATGGTATCTGTGTCAAACACACGAAGAGAGAATGCTGGCAAATTTACCCAGGCATAGGCTTCCGGTAATGAATCAGGAAGTTGCTTATAACGGTCAAGATTAAGGGCAATCCGTTTGAACTTTTCCCAATCGGTATAATTTAAATTTCTTACGACAGACTCATTGATTTTTCCTGTTTCTTTGATTTTTTTAACGTGTTGAAACGCGGTCAACACCTTTTTCAATCCTGCCGAATCGCCTGCGGCAAGTGGCGCCGCGATATACCCCTCTTCCACTAGTCTTTGCTGCACCTGCGTATTCAACGACATTGAATCTTTGCCGGGGTAAGTGATGTAAACAACCCGCTTAAACTTTGCGGTGTCAAGGAACGACGGCAATGCTTCTTTTAGTGCCACATAAAACCTGTTGGTTGGTTCCTGTTCTCTTAATACACCCAATACATTCCCGCTTGCAATGGCACCTTGAAATTTGTTAAAGAAATATTCGTCATTTACCAGCGAATCAATTCTTAATGTCACGCTGTCTTTCTCCAATCTGCCCAACTTCAAATCTTTAGCCATTCCAAACCATGCGTCAGTTAGCAACACATCGGCCCTTGTCCAGAGTATGGCGTTCTTTTTTGAGGAAGGATCTGCGATAATTTTATTGTGAAAATCATTTAAGATCTCGGCGTGATAATCAGTTGGAAACAGCCCGTATTCTTTGGCATGCATCACCATGTAAAACATAGAATCTGCAATAGGTTGCCATTTTTGGTCTTTGCTCCAGATGGTACGAAAACTGGTATTTTGATATACTTTATCAACCTGCTGAAGTAAAGCTACTTTAACAGAGTCGTTTAATTTCCCGTCATTTCCTTTTAGATAAGTCAACAGTTCATCTATATTTTCGCTTACCACGGTTTCCATTTGTTCCGGCTTGTCAACAATTACTTTTTCTGCCGGTTTTTTGGAGCTGTTATTGTTACAGGCAACCAGTGAAACTACGATAAAGAATAGGGGGAAAATCAATCTTTTTACAAAACACAATTGATACAGCTTCATAAAATAAATACAGATTCTTAAATTCAGGGCGAATAATACAACATAAAACACATACTCTCAACCCAATGAATCAATTTCTTTTTTTCCGATTAACAATGTTTTTCATTTTGCTCGCCCAATGCACGACTGGGCAAGGTTTATATGTGGTCAAAGATGTAAAACAGTATGAAAAAATAGTGGCTCTTGATAGTAACCAGCGAATGGTGAGTATTGGAAGTATTACCGGAATACAATTTGACCTACGTTACGCAACAACTAACAACTTCACACATCAACAACTGTACCCTCGAATCGGTTATTCATATTTGCGACTTGCTGCCGCAAAAGCTCTTGATAAAGTACAGGGCGAATGTACGGCAAAAGGTTATTCCCTAAAAATTTTTGATGCCTATCGACCTTATAGTGTTTCTCAAAAAATGTGGATACTCATTAAGGATGAACGTTATGTGGCAAATCCCGTAAATGGAAGTGGGCATAATCGCGGTACTACAGTGGACCTCACTTTGGTTGATGTTGCCACAGGAAAAAATGTAGATATGGGAACTGATTTTGACAACTTTACAGATTCGGCCCATCATGACTTTAAGAATCTGCCCGAAAATGTGTTAAAAAACAGAAAATTCTTGCGCGAAGTGATGGAAAAAAACGGCTTCAAAGCACTGGAAACAGAATGGTGGCACTATAGCTTTGGAAACTCAAAGGATTACGATGTGATGGATTTGAGCTTTCGGGATTTGAAAAGAGCGGCACACAGATGACACTGATTGGGCTGATTTGCACTGATTTTTGAATGACTGAATAACTGAGTAACTGAATGACTGAGTACAACTTCAACCTTGCGTTTCAGTTATTCAGTCATTCAGTTATTCAATCATTGATCCGTGTAAATCAGTCCAATCCGTGTCATCTGTGTGCCCATTCCTACTTGAATTTTTCGGTTTTTTCATCTCCTGTTATATCGCCTTTGCTGCGAATTTGAATTTGCACACTGGTGATCCATTCATTACATTCACGTTGATAGAGATACTCGTTAATATCGTTGATGAGTTGCATTACATCACTGTATTTCCCTTCTACCACTGTTGAAAATGCACCTACTTCGTATTTCACGTTTGACTTTTGAATAACAGCGATTGCTTCATCTACCCATTCATATGGATGTTTGTCTTGTACCACAGGAAGAATTTGGATAGAGGCGTTGATGATGTAAGAATGCATGGAGACAATTGAAAATTGAAAATAGTCCTATAGCGGATCTTCACTTATAACTGCGTCGAGGTTGATAGGTCCGTAGATGTGAGGAAATTGTTCCTGCACGGAGGGCGACCATTCGTAAACGAGTTGGCTCTTCAATTTATCAGTGTCGATGGTGAGTTTTACAAGGTCTGTTTTGCCTGCAAAATATCTTTTCAGCACACCGTCTACCTGTTGTGCTTCACTGGCATGAATAAAGCCTTCCTTTGCAAGAGAAGGATCTTCGTAACTGCCTTTTTCTTTTGCCGCGTTCCATGCCGCCACGGTAGTAACATGATAAATGATAGCCATCGTATGATGTTTAACGAGAGAGGAACGCCCGCCTGAATGACTTTAGTCGGGCAGGCAGATTTTCATGATTGTCATGATTTATTATGATTAGAAAAAATCTTGACAATCTTGACAATCTTGACAATCTGTGTTCCATCTCTCAAATTATTCGTTTTACTTGTTGCTCAAGCAACATCAAATCTGCAAGCACAATTGCTGTAACCGCTTCCAATACTGGCGGTACACGCAATGCAATGCACAGATCGTGACGTCCTTTTACAGAAAATGTCTCCATTTCATTGGTTTCCCAGTTCAATGTAAACTGATCTTTTGGTGTGGAAGACGTTGGTTTTATCGCAATGCGAAAAACCAATTCATTACCATTTGTAATTCCCCCTACAACGCCACCTGCATGATTGGTAACTGTTTTTCCTTCTGCATTTTCAATGGCATCGTTGTGTTCAACACCAAACATCTTAGCCGCGGCAAAACCCGTTCCAAACTCCACGCCACGAACGGCTGGAATGGCAAACACAGCGTGGCCCAACAATGATTCTACAGAATCGAAAAATGGCTCACCCAAGCCAATCGGCAATCCGCTTACGCGACATTCAACAATGCCGCCAACAGAGTCTTTCGCTTCAATGGCTTTTTGCAAACCCTTCTCTACATCTTTCTCTCCTCCTACCTCTGTTATGGTCGCTTCCACTTTAATGTCGCCTAATATTTTCTTCGCCACAACACCTGCAGCCACTAAGCCAACCGTAAGCCTGCCACTGAAGTGACCACCGCCCCGATAATCTTCGTTACCACCAAATTTTTTACTGGCAACAAAATCCGCGTGGCCTGGCCTTGGCACTGCTCGTTGTTTGGCATAATCGCCGGAACGCGTATTGTTGTTCTCAAACAAAATAGTAATAGGTGCGCCTGTTGCCTTGTCGTTAAACAAACCACTTTTAAAGAACGGAAAATCGTCCTCCTTGCGCGGTGTTGTACCTTTCTGCTGACCGCCTTTACGACGCTCCAGATCAGGCAAAAAATCGTCTGTTTTCAAAGGCAATCCCGCAGGTACACCATCGATCAAAACACCAACGCCTTCGCCATGCGATTCACCAAATATGTTTACTCGAAAAATACGTCCGAATGAGTTCAAAGCTTTAAGTTTTAATCTTAACAATTTTATTGAAGTCAAAATTCAAAAATCAAAAGTCAAAAATCTGAGTCCTCGTTTTTTGACTTTTGCCTTTTTACTTTTTACTTACCTCAGCCTCTAACACCATAGTGCCTAATTTTTTTATATGCTCATAAAAATCAGGATACGATTTATTGATCGCTTCGGCGACTTCGATGGTAGTTTCGCCGTTTGCTTTTAATCCGGCAACGGCACATGCCATCGCAATTCTGTGGTCGTGGTGAGAATGCACTATTGCACCTTTCACACCGGTTCCTCCATGTACGATCATCAGGTCGTCCTGTAAATCTATTTGAATGCCCATTTTGCCGAATTCTTCCTGCAATGTGAGGGCACGGTTACTTTCTTTATGCGTTAAACGGTTGGCACCTTCTATTACCGTTTTTCCGGCGCAATACGAGGCCAAAGCAACCAAAGGAGGGAACAAGTCCGGACATTCTGTTGCATCGAAATGAAAGGCCTGTAATGCACCAGGACCGATCTCTATTTGTGACTCCTGTATTGACAAGCTTGCCTTGCTATCAGCGAGAGCCTGCAAGATCGCTTTATCTGCCTGCGTTGAAAATACGTCCAATCCTTTCACCGTAATTTTTCCGGCAATGGCACCTGCTACCAACAAGAATGCAGCACCGCTCCAATCTCCTTCAACAGTGTAGTTGATAGTTGTTGGTTCTGAGTTGTTAGAAGGACTTATTATGAATTGCTCGTAGTTTCTATTCTCAATTTTATAACCGAAGTGAGCCAGTACTTTCAACGTAAGATCGATGTAAGGCTTGCTTTTTAAATTGGTTACGTTTATCGTTGTTGGTTCTGTAACAGATGCAGAGTAAGCAAACAACAAACCTGTAAGAAACTGGGAACTTAATGATCCATCGATGGTGATCTCTTTTGTTTGCAAAGGACCTTTTACTACCAACGGTAATTTACCATCGTTTGATTTTACCTGTATTCCGAGATCAGGTAATACTTCATCGAAAAAATCCATTGGCCTTTTGAGCAAACTACCCTCTCCATTGATAGTGATAGGTACTTTGTTCATAGAAATGATCGGAGCAAACATGCGAATTCCCAAACCACTTTCGCCGCAGTTTATTCTTTCGTTTTCTGCATTTACACCATTGCTTGTTACATGCAATTCTTCGCCCACTAAAGAAGTCTTTGCGCCCATTTGCTGGATTACATCAATGGCTGCATTATCATCATTGCTATGCCCCGGATTGTGTATGATCGTTGTTCCGTGATGCAACAGCGCCGCCGCACATGCACGCTGCATGGAGCTCTTAGAAGCCGCCGCCACAATGGATCCTGTGATAGAAGATGGTTGTATGGTTACGTTCATAATTTTGTTTTAATTGGAACGCTGATTTTCATGATTGTCATGATTTGTCAAGATCTAATTTTTCTATCATAATAAATCATGACGATCATGAAAATCAGCGTGCTCTTTCTAAATCAACGATTTCAGTTCGTTCAATGGAATGGGTTTTACAACGCCCTTTCCAATTTTTTCAAGCAGAATGTAGTTCATTTCGTTGCGCACTTTTTTCTTATCGTGTGTAAGAATATCAAACGCTTTCTCTTTATCGTACTCGGCAACAGTTGGTAAACCATACTTGCTCAATAAAGCAATTACTTTTTCTGATTGTTTGAAACCAAGCAATTGCTTTGAGATCATGGCTGCTGTAGTCATACCAATTGATATAGCTTCACCATGACCAAGCTCGTACATATTTTCTACCGCATGTCCCAAAGTATGTCCGTAGTTGAGCAAACGTCTTTCACCCTGTTCGAATTCATCACGTTGAACAACACCCGCTTTTATTTTAACATTGGCCTGGATCAATGCAGACAACAATGTTTTATTCTTTTGAAAATTTGCAAGTGTTTTTTCTTCCAGCAGTTTAAACATTCGCGCATCCTTAATGCATGCATGTTTAATAATTTCTGCGAAGCCGTTTATCCACTGACTTTCAGGCAATGATTTCAATAAACTGTAATCGTACAACAAAAACTCCGGCTGACGAATAGTGCCCACCATGTTTTTATACACGCCTACATCAATTCCATTCTTTCCACCAATTGCTGCGTCTACCATTGCAAGAATTGTAGTGGGTATGAACCCAAATCGCAATCCACGCATGTAAATTGCGGCAACGTATCCTGTGATGTCAGTGATAACACCACCGCCGATGCCTACCAGGAAAGTTTTTCTGTCGGCACCAAATGCTATCAGCTGTTCAATTACAGTATCAACAGTCGGTTGGATCTTATACGCTTCTCCGGCTTTCAGAACAATTACGTTCCAGCCTTTGAGTTTCTTTTCGTGGTTGGCGAAAACATTTTCATCCGTGATAACAACTGCATTTTGTTTGTCTACAATTGTTTTTAGATCAGCGAATGCTGTATCGAAATAAAAAGAGGTTGAAGCAGTAGAGAACTTGTAAGTTAGTTTTTTCATGGTAGAGAGAAGGAACGCAGATTACCATGATTGTCATGATTTGAGATGATTTTTTTGATTTGAGATTTGATATCCAAAATCTGATATTAACCAGTGCTTTCTTTTGATTGCGTTGCATCTCAAATATCAAACACCAAATTTCTAATCATAACCAATCATGAAAATCATGATAATCTGCGTTCCAGTATTTTAATCATTCATGATCTTATTCTGGTGGTTGATGCTTTCCATGTGCAGTGCATCGTAGTATTTGGTGATGAACTCTTTGCTAAGGCCCATTGCTTCACCTTTTTTGAATGCACGCTCAAGAATTTCATTCCAGCGGTTTGTTTGTAAGATCGTGATGCTGTTTTCTTTTTTGTACTGACCGATCTTGTCAGCCACTTTCATACGCTGTGCAAGGATTTGCATTAACTCATCATCAAGGTGATTGATTTGTTGACGCAATTTTTCCAATGCGGCATGATATTCTTCTGAGTTAACATCTTCTTTTCTCCAAACGATGTCGTTAAGCAATTCTGCCAAACGCTCAGGAGTGATTTGCTGTTTTGCATCGCTCCATGCATTGTCCGGATCGATGTGGCTCTCGATCATCAAGCCATCGTAATCAAGGTCAACGCTTTTTTGTGAAACGGCTTGCAAAATATCTCTGCGGCCGCTGATGTGAGAAGGGTCGCAAATGATTGGCAATTCTGGATTGCGGCGTTTCATTTCAATGGCAAGGTGCCACATAGGCGCATTGCGGTATTCGCTATTACCGTAAGAACTGAATCCACGGTGAATCAAACCAACTTGTTTAATGCCTGCTTTTTGTACACGCTCAACGGCACCTGTCCATAGTTCAAGATCAGGGTTGATCGGGTTTTTGATCAATACAGGAATATCAACACCGCGAAGTGCATCTGCTACTTCCTGAACGCTGAACGGGTTTACAGTTGTTCTGGCACCAATCCAAAGAACGTCTACATCAAAGCTCAGTGCATCTTCCACTTGCTTTGCGGTAGCTACTTCTACTGTTGTTGGCAAACCGGTAATTTTTTTTGCCTGTAACAACCAGGGTAATCCTTTCACACCAATTCCTTCAAACATGCCCGGTCTTGTACGCGGTTTCCATATACCTGCACGAAGCATGTCTACTTTGCCTGTTGCGGCAAGGCGCTGTGCTGTTTCCAGCATCTGGCTTTCGGTTTCTGCGCTGCATGGACCGGAAATGATCAACGGTCTTTTGCTTGTCCACAGTGATTGTACTTGTTCTTTCATGGTTTGATCTGTTGCTTGCATTGTATGAGATTGTAAAGTTATTGAATTTGAGCGGAACGCTAAATGCTTAACGCTTAACGCTGTACCTGAGTGTTGGCTATTCTTCAGATTCGTCGACTTTGTAGCTCTGCGTTTTGCTTTAGGCGTTCAGCGTTCAGCATTTAGCTATTTTATAATCCTTCTGATTTTGTTTGCGTTTTCAATGAGTTCAAGTAAGTAATCGTAATTCTCTTTTTCCAAACATGCCTTGAACTTTTTCAACTGTGTAATGTGTTCGTTCAATACATCGAGCACATTGTCACGGTTTTGCCTGAATATTGGCACCCACATGTTGGGATTGCTTTTCGCGAGGCGCACCGTGCTTTCAAAACCGCCACTTGCCAATTCAAAAATTGCATTGTCTTCTTTTTCTTTCTCCAACACCGTATTTGCCAATGCAAACGAGGTGATATGTGAAATGTGACTGATGTACGCCGCGTGCAGGTCGTGGGCATAAGCATCCATTTCTATCTGGTGCATGCCTATTTTTTTGTAGATAAATCTCACCATCGCCACTGCATCTTCATCACTATCTGATGCGTTGCAGATTACAACGGCTTTGTTCTCAAACGCTCCTTTTACTGCTGCTTCGGGCCCGCTATACTCCGTGCCCCACATAGGATGCGAGGCAACGAATCTTTTACGTTTTGGATGGTTACGAACTGCTTCTATCAAAAGATGTTTTGTTGATCCCATGTCGAATACCACCTGCTTGTCGTTCACTTTATCAAGTATCGACGGCAGTATTTCAATCATTTTATCTACCGGAATGGCTAAAGCAATTACATCGCAGTTTGCGATGGCTTTGTCCAGGTCCATTGCTTCGTCGATCAGGCCAAGAGCAAGTGCTTTCTGCAAATGCGCGGGACTTGCATCAACACCAATGATGTTGGATGCGATACCGTTTGCATTTAACTGCAAAGCCATTGATCCTCCTATGAGACCTATACCGACGATTGCAATTCTTTTTCGTTCCATTGGTTTATGCTTTGAAATTTTTCAATTTTCTGTTTTTCAACTGTAGCATCGTTTGGGTGCAGCAGGGCGAATGCGATTCGCCCCTACAGCGTCCTCATTTTCAATTTTCAATTTTCAACTTTCAATTCTCTTAATCGCTTCTTCAAACTTTTCTACCGGCGCACAAAGGCTCACACGGATGTAACCATTGCCATTGCTGCCAAATATGCCGCCCGGCGTAATGAATACATTTGACTCATACAACACTTTATCGCTTAGCGCATACCCATCAGCGTAAGTTTCCGGTATTTTTGCCCAAACAAACATTCCGGCCTGTGTGGTGTCGTACTCGCATTGCAACATATCGAGCAATTGAAATACTTTTTTTCTTCTTTCACGGTAAACATTATTCACGCTGTCGTACCATTCTTTACCGAGGTTCAAAGCCGTTGCTGCTGCCAGTTGTACGGGCAGGAACATCCCGCTGTCCATGTTGCTTTTGAAGCGCAGCACTTCTTCTATTCTTTCTTTTGCTGCAACTAAAACACCTACTCTCCAACCGGCCATGTTCTGGCTTTTACTCAGTGAGTTCAATTCTATCACAACATCTTTTGCACCTTCTACAGATAGTAAACTTTCCGGTTGTTCATTTAAAATGAAGCTGTACGGATTATCGTGAACAAGTAACAAATTATTTTTTCTGGCAAATGCTACAACGGCCTCAAACGCTTTCTTGGTAGGCAGTTGACCGGTTGGCATATGCGGGTAGTTAACGAACATCAGCTTAACATTGCCTTGTTCTTTTACCACTTTTTCAAGTGCTTCAAAATCAGGGAACCAGTTGTTTGCTTCCGTAAGATCGTAGTACAAAGGTGATCCTCCGGCAAGTTTTGCAGCACTTGTGTAGGTTGGATAACCGGGATTTGGCACCAATACTTTATCGCCTTCATTCAGGTAAGTCATGCAAATGTGCATGATGCCTTCTTTACTGCCGATCAATGGCAAAATTTCCGTATCAGGATTCAGGTCTACATTGTACCATTTTTTGTACCAATCGCTGACAGCTTTGCGCAAAACAGGAGAACCTTGATAGCTCTGGTATGCGTGCACGTTTGGCTTTGCGCTTTCTTCCTGTAGTGTTTTGATCACATCGGGGTGTGGCGGCAAATCAGGACTTCCAATTCCTAAATTGATGATGTTTTTTCCAGCCTTGTTCAGCTCGCCTATTTCACGCAACTTTTGTGAAAAGTAGTATTCGCCTATTCCGTTTAACCTGTTTGCTGTCTGCATGTTTATAATTCAAAAATTAAAATTCAAAATTCAAAAAACGTTTACTCAAGTTCCGATTGTTTCGCACCTCATTTTCAACTTTCAATTTTCAATTGAAACATCGTTTCGGTGCTACAGGGCGAATTCGATTCGCCCCTACGGTTTTAACACGCCTTTCTTGTACACTCCGTACACCTTCAATTCTTCAGTCATCGGTGTTATTTTTTCCACTACTGTGTTGAATTGATCCAATGAATCGAATTCCATATCTGCGTGAAAAGAGTATTTAAAGTCGCTGCCCGGAATGGGGAAGCTCTGTAATTTGCTAAGGTTGATGCCGCCGTCGGCGATATTGGTGAGCACTTTTGCGAGACTGCCTCTTGAATGATCTGTGTGGAAGTTGATAGAAGCTTTGTCTGCGTTGGATATTTCCTGTGCTATATTTTCTGGCTGCAATATCAGGAACCTTGTGTAGTTGTTCTTTAGCGTGTGGATGTTTGGGGCGATCATGTCGAGATCGAAGAGTTCTGCGGCGAGTTTGCTGGCGATGGCGGCGATGTGCTTGCTTTTGTGCTGGTGAACATGTTTTGCACTGAGTGCGGTATCTTCCGTTTCTACCAATTTCCAGTTATGCTTTTCGAGGAAATCTATACACTGCAAAATCGCCATGGGGTGTGAGTGAACTTCTCGTATATCTTCCAGTTTTACGCCGCGGTTTACCATCAGGTTTTGCGCGATATGAAGGTAAACTTCTCCCACAACCTTCAATTTGCTTTTCTGAAGCAAATTGTAGTTGGGCAAGATGCTTCCGGCAATAGAATTTTCGATGGCCATCACGCCGCCATCACTTTCCTTTTTGTTAGATGCCACTTTTACCACGTCACGAAAATTCGGACAGGTAATGACCTCTACGTCTTTCCCGAAAAACTGCCTTGCGGCCACCTGGTGAAAACTACCTTCGTATCCCTGAATCGAAACTTTCATTTTTGTTACGGTTTAAAACAAAAAATCCCGGCGTTTCTGCCGGGATTCATTTATGTTGTTAGTTGTTTTTATTTAACGACGATTCAACAAAAGCAATCCCGGCTTCTGGCTAAAGAAGAAGTAAAAATAAAATCGGTTATGCTTTTTCGAGTTGATCATTATTTGTCAAAAATATAAACTATTTGAAACTATCAAAATTTATTTTGAAAATGTGTTACGTTATTCAAATAAAGCCATTCTTTGTTAAATGCAGTATTTATAGCTATTGCAGGCGATTTAAAATCTGTTGGTCAATTTTCTTGAAAAGATGGTATGGCTTGTAAATCCGCCAGTTATCAATTTCCATCAGCTCGACATAGTAATTCAGTTTTGCCTTTTTGAAGTCATACTGCGTTTGTTCCGGCATGTTAAGGCACACGATCCAGCCCTCGTTATCGGTCACTTCTTCAAACCATTCCTGGTAATAATCCTTGTCGCCGCTATGGAAATTAAGCACATTTTCCGTTATCAGAATAAATTTCGTGATGCCTTCGTATTCCATTTTGTCAATCACATCCCGTTTCAGGGTCATGATGTCGTTTTCAATGGCGTCGTTCCATTCGCCGATCATTTCCAGGATCACGTATTTCTCTTCGTAGTCGGCCATTATTTCCTTCATGTACAGGGTGCGTGAGCCAAATTCATCCCACTGCGGGTGTATGTAGTAGTTATACACCGTGTGTGTAAACTCGAATTCAGAGTACACCCTTCCATAAAAAGGCGACCGCTCGTCTTCCTCGCTGGTATATATGTGCCGCCAGTTATAAAAAGGTTCTATTTCGTGCATTTTGAATAATTAATAATTAATAATGAATAATTAATAGAGCGCTATTCAATTAAGAATTAGGAATTAAGAATTAAGAATGCCTTCTGTAAAGCTTGAAAACCCGTTAGCCATCGATCCACTGTGCATAAAATCTTAAATCGAAAAATCATTGCAAATCATGACAATCATGAAAATCTGCGTTCCTGCGTTCCCCCATTTCCAAACTTTCAAATTTTCAAATTTACAAATTATCCATCGCTCGCTTCACGCTACCATATTTCAGCAGCAATTCTTTTGCCTTATGGGCATCGGTAATGCCTGCTTTTTCCATTAACATTTTTGTGCCACGCTCTATCAGTTTGGCGTTGGTAAGCTGCATGTTCACCATCTTGTTATCTTCTACCCTTCCCAGCTGTATCATGAGCGTGGTGGAGATCATATTCAACACCAGCTTTTGTGCGGTGCCGCTTTTCATGCGGGTGCTACCGGTGATGAACTCGGGACCTACGATGACTTCAACCGGAAAATCTGCACTGGCACTAATAGGCGCATTTTCATTACAACTAATTGATCCGGTTATAATGTTGTGCTTTCTGCATTCATCCAGCGCGCTTATCACGTAAGGCGTTGTGCCGCTGGCGGCAATGCCTATGACTACATCCTTTTCGCTTATAAAATGGCTTTGCAGATCTTTCCAACCTTGCGTGGTGCTGTCTTCCGCATTTTCCACAGGTATCTGAATGGCTTTTTCGCCACCGGCAATGATACCAATAATTAATCCCTGCGGCATGCCATATGTAGGTGGAATTTCACTCGCATCTAAAATGCCCAATCTGCCACTGGTTCCGGCTCCCATGTAAAACAGACGACCGCCCGCCAACATCTTATCGGCGATCGCATTGACCAACTTTTCTATTTGGGGGATTGCTTTTTCAACTGCTATAGGCACAGTTTTGTCTTCCGTATTCATGTTTGCGAGTAGATCATGTACGGTCATCTTTTCCAAATGCCTGTAGCGACTGGACTGTTCTGTGGTTTGAATAAACATTGGATCAAGTTGTTAGTTGACGCGGAGCGAATTAATAATTAATAATTAATAATTAAACCGGAAAACACCTGACAAATAATGATTGCCTTCAATAGCGAATGCAGCCCTATTAATTCTTAATTATTAATTATTAATTTCTAATTCACGTTACTTGCTATGATATTTAATGAGCCCATCCATCGGATTCTTTAAAATATTGCCCATTTCAAACTCATAGCTGTGACAAAGTTCTGTAATTACATCCTTAAAACCATAAGCAATGCTTCCTACAAAATTGATAGGATTGTTCCAGCTTTCGGTAAACTTGCAAATATGGTGGAAGAAGAAGTCGTTCAGGCCGTCTTCAATAATGTTCTCAATCATAAAGTGGCCGCGGTTTTCAGCAAGAAATACCGCAAACGAGGCGAGGTAGCGATTGGGAAATTCGCCTTTGTAAACATTGGTTAACATATCTGCTTCGGACACGCCAAATTTTTCCTCGAAACGATATTTTAATTCCTCGTCAAACGTGCCATACAAGTAATATTGCACGACATTTTTACCCAGGTAAGCGCCGCTTCCTTCATCTCCCAAAATGTAGCCAAGCCCGGTTCTTTCTTTTATGATTTTACTTCCGTTGTAGAATGAAGAACTGCTGCCGGTGCCCAAAATACAGGCCACGCCTTTTTTATCTCCGCATAAGCCTTTGGCCGCGCCATTAAGATCATGGTCGACATTTATTTCTGCCTCTGTAAACACTTTTTGCAGCGCCTTTTTAACCATTTTCCGGTTATCCGGGTTTTTGCATCCGGTTCCGTAATAAAAGATCTCCTCGATGCTTACGTTTTTCAGCTTGCCTACCAGTTCTTTTTCTATGAGGGCTTTTATTTCGTCGCCATTCAAAAAGTACGGACTGATGCCTGTTGTGAAAACCCTTTTCGTCTTCTTTCCGTCAACTACACACCATTCGCATTTTGTAGAGCCGCTGTCTGCTATTAATAGGGCCATAATGGATGATTTGGAAATTAATATTAAGTAAAAATGTTGTCAGGCTTGGGGCCGGGAAAATTCAGCAGGCAAATATCTTGCATCGTTATCACAATACTACCTTAAAAAAACAAGCAAAGTGATATTCCTTCCAAAATTTTCTCAACTAACTTATTGATTGTTAAGTAAAAAATAAAAAAGTAAAAGTAAAAAAACGAGAATGCAACAACAACACACTTTTACCAAACATTAAACAAAGCATTTAATCGTAACCGCTTTTTACTTTTAAATTTTTACTTTTTATTTTTTGCTTAACTAGTTACAAATTAATTACAATCGGCAAAACAAGTTTGGATATTTCCGGTAATTTGCAACCTTATTTATGGAAATGCACAGAAATTCTAATAACAAAAAAATACAGGTATGGTTGCCTTTGCTTTTCGCTTTGGTAATGGTACTCGGTATGACGCTTGGATATTTGCTTAGAGGAAACGGTTCACAAACTCGTGGAATCTTGATGTTGCCGGGAAAAAGAAGCCCGCTACAGGAAGTGGTGGACCTGGTGAATGCAAAATATGTTGATCCTATTACAGACACTTTGAATGGTGACATGGCGCAGGCGATGCTGGCTAAACTTGATCCCCACTCGGTATATATTCCTGCAGTAGACTTAAGTGAAATAAATGAGGACCTGCAGGGAAATTTCCAGGGCATTGGTGTTGAGTTCCAGATTTTTAATGATACAGTAAACGTTATCAATGTATTGCAGGGCGGCCCGAGTGAAAAAGCAGGATTACAGGTGGGTGATAAATTTGTGAAAGTGGGCGACAGTGTTGTTGCAGGTAACAAGATCACCAATGCACGTATCCGCAATCTGTTGCGCGGTCCCGGTGCCAGCAAAGTTTTGGTGACGATGATGAGAAATGGCAAACTACAACAATTCACTATTAACCGCGGATTGATTCCCATTCCGTCTATTGACGCTTCCTACAAGCTCGATTCTTCAACCGGCTATATCCGCATTAATAAATTTTCGGAAACAACTTACGAGGAGTTCATGGCTTCCCTGGAAAAGTTGCAAAAACAAAAAATTTCCCAGCTGGTACTGGACCTGCGCGGCAATGGCGGCGGCATCCTTACCGAAGCTGTTGATATTGCAGATGAATTTTTGGATGGAAATAAATTGATTGTCTATACCCAAGGCGATAAAATGCCTCGCCAGGAATACCGCTGCAAACGTGATGGTATTTTTGAGAAAGGCAAACTGGTGGTGTTGGTGGATGAAAACTCTGCGAGCGCAAGCGAGGTGCTTACCGGTGCTTTACAGGATTGGGACAGGGCAACAATCATAGGCAGAAGAACTTTCGGCAAGGGCCTGGTGCAGGAGCAATACGATCTTAGCGATGGCGCTGCATTAAGACTTACGGTAGCGAGATATTACACACCAAGCGGCCGCAGCATTCAAAAACCTTACACGCATGATGGTAATGGCGACTACGGTAACGATCTTTTGAAGCGCTATCAACATGGCGAACTTGTAAATGCGGATAGCAACAAAGTTCAAAATGGCAAAGCGTATCAAACCAAGGGCGGGCGAACCGTTTACGGCGGTGGCGGCATTATGCCGGATGTTTTCGTTCCGTTTGATACCAGCATGATTTCAGCAAGTGTGAACAAAGTACTGAACCGTACCACGGTGAGCAATTTTGTTTACCAATACTATGTACAAAATAAAAACGAGCTGACTGCTTATCACTCCGGTGTTGAGTTTGCGCAAAAATTCGATAAGGAAGAAGACATGTGGAACGCGTTTGCAAACTTTGCTTCAAAAGATTCTTTGTCTGTAAACAGCATCTCCGCAAAGGACAAAGACTTTTTGAAAGATCATTTGAAAGCTTTGCTGGGACGACAGATCTGGCGCAATGAAGGACTTTATGAGATCCTTAATGCCGATGATGAAATGATTAAGAAAGCACTGGAAGCAGTGAAAAAATAAAATCATGTGTACGGTGTACGATGTTCGATGTACGATATTCTTTAGAGTATTACATCCCAATGAATTTCGTACACCGTACATCGTACTTCATACATCCTTTCTCAACACTTCGTACATTCTCTCACCGTACACTTTTTGTTCGAATTCGTACACTTTATTTTAGCTCCGCAAAACATAATTACATAATAATCAGCACGCTATAGTTTTGGCATTAGCTTCGCCCTGAGATAAGCACTATGCTTATCAATTACTTTAAAATAGCACTGCGAAACTTATCGAGAAGCAAACTCTTTTCGAGCATCAACCTTTTCGGTCTTGCTATCGGAATGGCTTGTTGCATGTTGTTGCTGCTTTACATTTTGAGTGAGCTGTCTTTTGACAAACATCATCGTCATGCAAAGGACATATACATTATCCGTTCGGAAAGTTATTTTGGAGGCAGCAGAAAAGAAGGTGCTGCAATAGCCGCTCCATATGCATTTACGCTCAAGCAATATTTCCCCGAAGTGGAACAGTCAACTCGTTTGTTTGTAAACATGGTAGCAGCAAAAACTTTATTACAAACACATGAGGATGGCAAAATCGCTCAATCCATTTATGAAGACAATGGCTATGCAGTCGATTCTACTTTCTTTGATGTTTTCACGTATCGCTTTGCAGCAGGCAATCCTGCGACTGCATTGCAAGAACCGAATACAATTGTTTTATCAGAAAACACGGCCCAGAAACTTTTTGGAAGCGAATCCGCTATCAATAAAACGGTTACTGTTGGCGGCACCACGGGCAATGGAGAACCATTTAAAGTAACAGGTGTTTTCAAAAGTGAAAACAGTCGTTCGCATATCAATGCAAACTTTTTTGTACCGATCTCATCTGGTTGGGTGGGTCAATTTCTGCGTGGCAATACGCTGAATTTTTCTTACAACAACATGTTCTATACCTACCTGCGCTTGCGTCCAGGCACAAATGCGAAGCAATTGGAACGCAAGTTGCCTGCATACATGGAACGCTTTGCCAATAACGATTTGAAAGTTGCAGGATTTAAAAAGTACATGCATTTGTTGCCTGTTGCAGATATTCATTTATACAGTGCAATTAACAGCGTGGTTACTTCTACCAATAGCAAAACTTACTTGTACATACTTGGTTGTATTGCAGCTTTCACATTGATCATTGCCTGCATCAACTTCATGAATCTTTCCACTGCAAGATCAGCAAAACGCGCTGTGGAAGTAGGTGTTAGAAAAGTTTTGGGTGCAGAAAAAAGTGAACTGGTAAAACAATTCCTTGGTGAGTCTATGGTGCTGTGCCTGTTATCACTCATCATTGCTTTGTTTGTTGTAGCGCTGGTGCTTCCATCATTCAATTTACTTACCGGAAAAAGCTTTACAATAAGTGATGTATTGAAGCCTTCTATACTTAGTTGCTTTGTTTTACTGGCCATTGCTACAGGATTTATTGCAGGAAGTTATCCCGCATTTTATCTTTCTGTTTTCAAGCCCGCACAGGTTTTGAAAGGACGTTTTGCAAATTCTATTTCTGCCACCTCTCTCCGCAAAGGTCTTGTTGTATTTCAGTTTGTCATTTCCATAGTGCTTGTTTTAGCAACATTGATCATCCAAAAACAAATGAAGTTCATGCATGATCAGCCATTGGGTTTTACTCAGGATCAACAAGTGATCATTCCCTTGCGCAGTGCCCAGACACGTGCTGCATATACAGGTTTAAAGAACGATATTATGCAAAGCAATCTCGTTCTCGGTGTTTCCGGTGCTGACTACTATCCCGGTATTTTTAATGCATCGGATTTCAGCGTTCGCAAACCTGAACAAAACATGAATGAAGTGCAACTGATGAAAACAAATGCTGTTGCGCCGGACTACTTACAAATGATGGGCTTCGAACTAAAACAGGGGCGTCTTTTTTCACGCGACATCATGAGCGATACTAATAACAAAATGGTGGTGAATGAAGCAACTTTAAACAAATTTTCCATTCCGGCAGATAAGGCAATTGGCCAAAAACTTTTATGGGGCGCGCCCGGTTCTCCGGAGTTTACAACCCTTGAAATTGTTGGCGTTGTAAAAGATTTTCATTTTGAAGATCTGCATCATAGCATTTCGCCTTATGCTTTCTTTTTGGCAAGCAACACAAACTTTAATTACCTGATTGTTCATGCCAAAACAGCGAACATGGACAAGCTGCTAAATATGCTTTCTGACAAATGGAAAAAGTATTGTGCAGATGAGCCTTTTGATTACAGTTTTCTTGATCAGGATTTTCAACGCAACTATAATGCAGAAGTAAAAACGATGAGCATTGTAAGCATTTTCACGGGCATTTCTATTTTTATTTCATGCCTCGGTTTGTTTGGCCTTGCAGTGTTTACAGCGCAACAAAGAACAAAGGAAATAGGCATTCGCAAAGTGCTTGGCGCTTCCGTTATAAATATCACCACAATGTTGTCGAAAGATTTTGTAAAGCTTGTATTGGTTGCAATTGTTATTGCAAGTCCGCTGGCTTATTACTTTATGCATGAATGGCTGAATGATTTTGCTTACCGTACCAATATCAATGTGTGGGTGTTTATGTTGGCAGCGTTTGTAGCCATTGCATTTGCACTAATAACGGTAAGTATTCAGGCAGTGAGATCAGCGATGGTGAATCCGGTGGAGAGCTTGAGAACAGAGTAGTTCAATTAATAATTAATAATTAAAAATTAATAACGCTTCTGCGCTGCAGAAAAAATAAATGTGATCTTTTCTGCTAATCATTGAGCGAGATGGTACCTCACTAATACTGCTGCCCTATTAATTCTTAATTATTAATTATTAATTCGTCCTTAAGCGGCATTCTTTATCTCACGCTGCTGATCCAACACTTCTTTCTTCTCTATTTTGTAAGAGTAGACTAGTCCGATACCGCCGCCGATAGCGATGAAAGCGAACCAGAGCGCTGGGTTTTCAGTATTTAAGATGTGTTGAGTTACTACGTAAGCGAGCGCTAATCCGATACCGGAACCGATGAGCAACAGGCCCCATTTCAGGCTACGGTAAGGAGCGGGAATATTGGCGAATTCCTTAGGGTTTATGCCTCTGTCAATCAATGCCATGTTTTCTTTGTTTACGAGGTAGCGCCATCCAAATATCATTGCAAAGCCGCTTACAAACGATATGATTAACCAGAGTATTGCTAATTGACCTGTTTCCATTTTAATGATTTTAATGAATTTATAATTAGTTTTTTTAAGAGTTTCTTTCTTGTCAGACTACCCTTTTGTTTTTGAGGTTACATCTTTCAGGAAATATTTTTTCAACCGGTTTCAAAGTATCAGACTAGGGATGAGCGGAAAAGGTTACGGATTAATTAAGAATTAGTAATTAATAATTAATAATTGTTCCAGTGTCGCAGAAAAACAGCGCGCAAACTCTCTGCAACGATAAGAGTTGCCCGATTACTAATTTTGGTGTGGCACCTATTAATTCTTAATTATTAATTATTAATTGTTTTCCTGTAACCTCCACCTTTCCAAAGTCGTCAAACAATACCAATGACAACACAACCTTCAGACAATGATTTAATTGTGCAGGTGCTTCGGGGCAATCAGCAGGTGTTTGCGGAATTGGTAAAACGATACCAGAATTTCGTTTTTACCATTATTCTGCGATATGTTGAGAGTCGCGAGGATGCGGAAGAGATTTCGCAGGATGTTTTCGTTAAAGCTTATCGCAGCCTGGCAGATTTTCGCGGCGATAGTAAGTTCAGCACATGGCTTTATACAATTACTTCTACTACCTGCATAACTCATTTAAGACGCAAAAAACAGGATGTATTTTCTCTTGACCAGGAAAATGTATTTGCAAGAGCCGAGAACCTGAATTCCGGTTTTACTGCAAATGAAGTGGAACAAAAGTCCAAAATCAATATGGTGAACAGTGCCATTGCGCTGCTCTCGCCTGATGATGCCCAGGTGATCACCTTATTTTACAAGGCAGAACAAAGCCTGGATGAAATAGCTACAATTATGGGTTTGGAAACAAACACTGTAAAGGTGCGGTTGCACCGGGCAAGGCAACGATTAAGAGAAAAAATGGAAAAGCATTTCGTGGCAGAACTCAGTGATCTCAGGTAATTTCTAATTAACTACCCGTTTTGTCAAGCAAGGATTTTGACTATTCATTTTTTACTTTTTATTTAAATTTTGATCTCATACTTTTATAAAACACATTATTATGGACACAAATAGCAATATGGAAGAAAGATTATGGGACTACGTTGATGGTATTTCCAGTGCCCATGAAAGAAGTGTGATTGACAAATTGCTGGAAACCGACAGCGCGTGGCGCCATAGGTATAAAGAGATTTTGAAGGCCAATATTCTTTTGCAGGAAAGCATTGAACTCGACGAGCCTTCTATGCGCTTCACGCAAAATGTGATGGAAGATATTGCCAAATACAAAATTGCGCCGGCGGCCTCTACCTACATCAACAAGAAGATCATCTACGGCATTGCCACCGTGTTTATAACCATTATTGTGGCAATGTTTGTGTATGTTTTTGCAAACGTAAACTGGGCCTCTGCCGGAGCTGGTGGTGGTATGCCATTTGATATCTCTAAGATTAATTACGGCAAAATATTCAGCAGCACATACGTGAACATATTCCTGATGCTGAACGTGATGATCGGCCTGGTGTTATTTGATAAGTACCTTTCGGTTAAGAAGAAGAAGCTGTTGGCGCAAGACTCGACAAACACAGCCATTTAACCGTTTAATCAATTAAACTTACTCAATTTAATAAGGTCGAATCCGCTATTTTTGTTGTTTAGTTGTAAATCAGCACTGTTCAACATTTTGAACAAAGGATATTGACCTATTGGCAAAGAATCTTCTAATAATAGTCACTTTTATAATTTGCGGAGTTTTCTCCGCAAATGTTTTTGCACAGGATACATCCATCGTCAGACAGTTTACACCAACATTCGATACCAGCCGCAAGGAGGTGCCTGAAAAGGATTTGATAGATGTCATGCATTCTTTGCGAAAAAATAAACCGGTTAAAGTTGTAGATACCACCATACAGCCACACAAGTTTCTTTACTCTGTTGTACCGGCTGTTGGGTATACCCTTTCCAGCGGTTGGACGGCCATTCTCAGCGCGAATGTTGCGACATATTTAAGTGATCCTAAAACAACCAATATCTCCAGTCTTACGGTCAGCGCCAATTATACCCAATACAGTCAGTTAACGCTTCCTGTTTTTTTAACGGTCTGGACGAAAAACAACGAATGGAATATTTCAGCGGATTGGCGATTTTACAAGTACCCGCAGGATACCTACGGTCTGGGCGGACACAGCCAGATTGAAAACGCAGACAATATCGATTACTACCATTTGCGACTGCACCAGTCGGTACAAAAACGCATAACAAGTTCACTATATCTTGGGCTGGGTTACTTTCTGGACTACCATTGGGATATAGATGAAAAGGGATACAACAAGGACGTAGCGGAATATGGTCTACCGCCAAAAACGCTTGCTTCTGGACCTGTCGCAACCGTTTTATTTGACAGCAGGAAAAACTCGATCAATCCTTCACAGGGCTTTTTCGCAAATGTTGTGTACAGGCCCAACCTCACCATATTTGGAAGTGACAACAACTGGCAGTCGTTGACAATTGACGTAAGAAAATATATCAATTTTCCAAAAGGTAGCAAAAACGTACTGGCGTTTTGGAACCTTGACTGGCTCACTCCATCAGGCAAGCCACCTTACCTTGATTTACCAAGTACGGGCTGGGATTCGTTCAACAATACCGGCCGGGGTTATATTCAGGGGCGCTACAGAAGCTATAACATGCTATATCTCGAAAGCGAATACCGTTTCCAGATTTCGCGTAATGGACTTTTCGGCGGCGTGGTATTTGCCAATGCGCAAAGCTTCTCCAACGGTCCGGGTCTTCATTTCGACAACGCTGCACCCGCCGCAGGACTTGGCCTCCGTATTAAAGTGAACAAAATTTCCAAAGCAAATATTGCTATTGACTACGGCTTCGGACTCAATGGATCAAAAGGGTTGTTTGTTAATTTGGGAGAAATCTTTTAGTCCTCATCTCTTCACCACTTTCCTCACGATCACCTCTCCTTTTTGCGGAATGATTTGCAGTGAATATGAACCGGAGCTTAATGAACCGAGTTGATTTAGTTCATAAGAAGCTGTTCCTTTTTTAAGTGTGACCGTTTCATTTCTCAACAATTTTCCATCAATGCTTCGCAAAATAATTTTCGCAGTTTGTAATGTGCAGGAGTAAATGTTCATGGTAAACTTATCTTCAAACGGAATCGGATACACTGCGTCATTCAGCAATACACACGCTCTCTGATCATTATTTCCTTTAATCAAAATCGTGTTGCTATAAGTAAATGATCCGTCAATATCGATCATCTTCAAACGGTAGTATGCGTCTATGCTGACATTGCTGTGTGTGAAATGGTATTGTAAAGATGAGTTGCTGGTGCCGGCCGCAGCAACGGTTCCAGCCAATTGATAGCTTGTATTATCTGCACTGTATTCTATTTCAAATTTGCTCGTATTTACTTCGTCATGGGTGCTCCAGCGTAAAACATTATCGTTGCCAACATGAGAGCCTTCGAAGTCAGTTAAACTTAACGGCAACGGCTCTCCCAAAGTTCTAAAAGTACCTTGCAAACTCGTGGTGCTTTTAACCAAGCGGCATTGACTGAAAATACCAAACTCATAAACGGTTCCTTTTCGCAGATTGGTTAAATTAATGCGGGCATCAGTTACATTGCTACTTATCCAGCTATTGTCGCCAGTTTTCCGGTATTGAAAATCGTAAGACTGCGCGCCCATTGAATTCCATATAACCGAAGCATTATCTTCTTTAGGATCGGACGTCACGGAAGTTGGTGCAGCACACGCTATGGAAAAGGTTCTTTCAGCAGTATAATCGCTGTAAAATCCTTCCGCACATTTCGCTTTGATTCTGTACACATATTCCTCACCCGCCTGGAAATTGGCAATTACCTGTGAGGTGGCTTTCTCCGCCGTATTAACAGTTGTCCAGTCTGTCTCATTTGTTTTTCGATACTCAATAACATAAGAAGGATTTTGCGGAGCTGCCGTCCAGAACAGTAATACAGTATTGCCGGAAATAAATTCGCCTGGTAATGTAGGAGGTTGGCAGGTGGTTGTAAATGTCCCCACATCAGTGTACGTACTCTCATAATCGTTACACTGTTTTTTCATTCGATAGTTGTATTGAGTGTTGGCTTCCAGGTTCGACAATAATTGCGACCCTTCCGCAATACCGTCTATTGAGATCCATACATTGTCAGACGCTTTTTTGTATTCCAGCGTAAATGTTTTTGCGCCACTAAAACCCTTCCATGTAACAAGTACAGAAGTTGATGAAATGTTTAAAACGCTTATGAGATAAGGGGTTGAGCAAGGCAAAGAGAATTGATATTCTTCGCTTTTTGTACTTATACCTGTAGGGCAGTGCGATTCCACACGATACACATAATTGGTGCCGGCTTCAATAAAAAAAGTGTACTCGTTAGTAAGAATAGGCTGCATCACCATCCAGTCGGGGTCACTAACTTTTTTATATTCCAGAAAATAATAGTCAGCATTAGCATTCGGCGTCCATCTGCATGTTATTTGCGATAGATCCGGATCACTTGTCCCGAACGCAGTTAAACCAACAGGCGGTTCACACGGACATACACCTATTTGTTCAAGGCAGGCCGCTCTCGATACATTGCCCCTGATAAAATCGCCCGGTATTTGGCCAAATCCATTGATCATCAGAATTCCCCGGGGCTGCAAATGGCAATAACTCATGATGGTGCCATGCCATGCATCAACCGGGTCTGCATTGTTAAAAATTGTGTAGGAACATGTAGGACAATCAGTGGCGCCCTCTGTTGCCGCGCAA
This sequence comes from Pinibacter aurantiacus, assembly GCF_019130065.1. Classification (GTDB taxonomy): domain Bacteria; phylum Bacteroidota; class Bacteroidia; order Chitinophagales; family Chitinophagaceae; genus Pinibacter; species Pinibacter aurantiacus. Next base: position 207,858 of record NZ_JAHSPG010000012.1, read on the forward strand.
TTGTCAATGGCTCCGCAAGTATTGCCCGGACCTGTTTTCCAGCCACACCATTGTGTATGGTTTGAACCAAGCAAATGACCAAGTTCATGCGATGTTGCCATTACGTTCCAGGAATATGTTTGCCAGGGAACTACGTTTTTGGGATTCATTCCAAAAGCACCATAAGCATACTGCCGGTTACACAGACCGCCTACATAGCCCAGCCCATCGCCGTTTCTACCACATATCAGAAACGCCAGGTCGCCATCAAAACTATTGTTCTGATTGTTCCAGTTTGTTTTAAAATCAGTCAATGCAATGTAAGTGTCATCACTTCCATACGGATCCTGTGTGGTCCATATTTTATAGGCCGACAATTCCATAACAATCCCTTCATTTTGATATAGCGCCGCTACTTCGTTGAATAACGCCAGTACAAAATTTTCTGTTGCGGTGTAATCGTTATCAAAATTCTGGTAGGTATGATCGTCTGTTTCCCAATAACATTTCACTTTACGGCATTGTGTTTCTCCAAGACTCGTAACTGACGGCACGCCCGCTCCGCTTATCTTTCCTCCTGCAGTTGGTGTAACTTCATCATCTTTTGTAAGGCAAGTAAACGGCTCCTTTATTTTCAGATCCGCATCATTGTAAACAATATACTGATCGCTGTTCTTTAATTTTGTTAGAACATAATTACCTGTTTTATTGAGAAACAATCCTACCACACTACCATCTTCAAAAACGCTGAAAGCCGCTAGCGAATTGGGATCGCCGTCAACATAGCCACGATAATGTACACTCTTGCCCGTTCTTTTCAATGCGGGCAAAACACTTTTATTTACAGGACTTATTTCCTGCTTCATCAACACAAGATCGAAGCTCCTTTCCACTGTGGGGATTTCGAGTTTAACCAGTTCCGAATTACTGCGAAGCAGTGTTGATTGCAAATTCCCATTAAGCGATAATATGGTTCTCTTTGATATGATACTATCCGGAATAATTCTGTTGAGTTGCTGAATTGGCAAAGCTTTTTGAAACAGCGACATTTTCGGCAGACTTCCTTTTTGAGATAATTTCTGTTGCCTGGATTGCACCATTTGATATAAACGGGAAGGTTGCTTGTTTTGCGCGAAGAGAGAAATTTGTATTACAACTAAAAGAAAAAGCAAACTTCCTTTCAAAAAATGTTTCGCTGGCATAGCTAAGGTTTTTAGGGGTCATTGCAATGCACGACTCTTTTAAATTACTCCATTTTTAGGGCAAATACTAGAGAAGGAAGGTATTTTTACGATTTAGTAATGAGGTGGTGTACACATCTTGCAATCAGCGTAAACAAAAAAGACGCGACAGTGTCGCGTCTTTACGGGAATTATTTCAATTTTATTAGTCGTTGAACTTCTTCTTAATGTCCATCAGTTTTGCCTGGAACGGATTTAATGGCTGTGGTTTACCGCCGCCCTGTTGTGGTTTTTTGAGGTTTTGGTTGCCACCACTTCTTTGGCCCTGCTCTTTGTTGTCTCTTGCAGGTTTGCTGCCGTCCTTCATGCTCAGGCCAATACGCTTTCTCGCAACATCCACTTCGGTTACCGTTACCATTACTTTTTGTTGCAGTTTAACGGCTTCGTTTGGATCGCTGATGTAAGAATTGCTTAGCTGAGAAATGTGAACCAAACCATCCTGTTTTACGCCGATGTCAACAAACGCACCAAAGTTGGTAATGTTTGTAACGATGCCGGGCACAGTCATTCCTACTTTTACATCTTCAATGGTTTTGATGGTTTCATCGTAACGGAACTCTTCAATCTGTTCACGCGGGTCCCGGCCTGGTTTTTCAAGTTCTTTCAGGATATCATCGATGGTGAACTCACCTACTTTTTCAGATACATATTGTTTGCGGTTGATCTGTTTGCGCAAATCATTTTGCTTGATCAGATCTTCTACTGAACAATTCAAATCTTTAGCCATTGCTTGCACAACTGAATAACTTTCAGGGTGTACAGCGCTGTTGTCAAGCGGATTGTCTGCATTGCGAATGCGTAAGAAGCCCGCACACTGTTCGAATGTTTTTGGCCCCATCAAACTCACTTTCTTCAGCTCATCACGAGTTTTGAAAGCACCATTTTTTGCTCTGTATTCAACAATGTTTTTTGCGAGTGTTGCGCTCAAACCGGAAACGTAGTTCAGCAAATGCTTACTCGCTGTATTCAAGTCAACGCCTACGTGGTTCACCGCACTTTCTACTACTTTGTCAAGGCTTTCTTTCAAACGTGTTTGGTTTACGTCGTGCTGGTACTGACCCACGCCAATTGACTTCGGATCGATTTTTACCAACTCACTCAGTGGATCAAGCAAGCGACGGCCAATGCTGATAGAACCACGAACGGTTACATCCTGATCAGGAAACTCTTCACGTGCCACTTCTGATGCGGAGTAAATAGACGCGCCGCTTTCATTCACCATGAATATACTTACGTGCTTACCAAAGTCTATGTTACGAACGAGTTGCTCTGTTTCACGACCTGCAGTACCATTACCAACACCAATAGCTTCGATGTCGTATTTGTTTACGAGATATTTTAACTCGTGAATCGCTTCATCCGTTTGATGCTGGGATAAGGTGTAGATAGTTGTGTTGTGAAGGAAATTCCCCTGCTCATCAAGACAAACCACTTTGCAACCGGTACGGAAACCCGGATCGATTGCCAATACACGTTTTGAACCCAGCGGAGAAGCCAGCAACAACTGACGAAGATTTTCCGCGAATACTTTTATCGCTTCTTCATCAGCATCTGTTTTACTAAGCAGACGGTATTCATTTTCGATAGAAGGCTTCAGCAAACGATCGAATGAATCATCAATTGCTTTCTTCACTTCACCTGCAGCAGGGTTGCTCGCTTTTACAAATATTCTTTCAAGATCTTCTACGCCTGTTGTTTTGTCGACGTTAAGATCCATGATCAGGTAGCCTTCCTTTTCGCCACGGCGGATCGCTAAAATTCTGTGGGAAGGACTTTGGGAAAGCGGTTCGTTGAACTCAAAATAGTCACGGTATTTCTGCGCCTCAGGGTCATCTTTTTTGCTCGACAAAACTTTTGCCTGCAATACAGATGTTTCTTTAAATATCTGGCGCACCTTATTTCTTGCCTGCTCATTTTCACTCACCCATTCTGCAATAATATCTCTTGCACCCTGCAATGCTTCTTTATTGTCTTTTACAAGATCGTTCAGGTATTTTGCCGCTTCTTCATCCGGAACTTCGTTGCCTTGTTCGAAAAGTAATTTTGCCAACGGCTCCAAACCTTTTTCAATGGCTTGCGTGGCCCTTGTTTTACGTTTTGGCTTGTAAGGCAGGTAAATATCTTCCAGTTCAGTAGCGTCATAACAATCGTCAATACGTTGTTTAAGCTCCGGCGTTAATTTACCCAGGCCTTCAATTGTTTTGATAACTGTTTCTTTTCGTTTCTCAAGCTCGTTGAAATACTTGATTTCCTCCACTACATTGTTGATCACCACCTCGTCGAGGTTTCCTGTAGCTTCCTTCCTGTATCGCGCCATAAACGGAATGGTTGCCCCTTCAGCATTCATGTCGTGAATATTTGTAATCTGCTTAATAGATAGGCTTAATTTTTCCGCAGCTTTTTGTACGTACTTCGGTTCCATGAGTAAATATTTTTAAAGAAACGATTTTCGCTTTTTTGGAAAAGCGGGGAGCAAATGTAAGGTATGAATTGAAAGAAAAAACTTTGATTTTTTATCAGGAAAGACGTATAAAAAAAGACAAAAATAAAAAGTCAAAATTCAAAAAAGACTCTCCGAAAATCGAACACCCCTTTTTGACTTTTGACTTTTGAATTTTGAATATTTACTTAGTCTTTAATAAACAATGCCTTTAGTTCTTTCGCGTCGTCTGGCTTCATTTTACCACCCAGGATCAGGCGAAGCTGGCGTCGGCGCAATGCTCCTTCAAAAAGCGCCTTTTCCTCGTCTGTTTCCGCAACAAAACCCGGTACAGCTGTAGGTTTGTTGTTTTCATCAAGTGCTACGAATGTATAGTATGCCTCGTTGCTTTTATATTTTACCCTTTTTGCCAGGTCTTCTCCCCAGATTCTCAAATGCACCTCCATAGAAGTGGTAAAAGCGCGACTCACCTTTGCTTCAATATGCACCACGTTGCCCAGTTTAATAGGTGATTCAAAAGAAATATTGTCAACGGAAGCCGTTACAACAGGCATATTGCAATGTTTTTGTGCAGCCAGTGCCGCTGCGATGTCCATCCAATACATTAAGCGACCACCCATAAGGTTATTGAAGAGATTGGTATCATTCGGTAGCACCAATTCCGTCATTATGATTGCGCTTTCTGCTGCTCTTTTTGCGTCCATATTTAATTTTTATAATGTGGCGCAAATCTAGTGTAATTTGAGAATTTGAAGATTTGAAAATTTGAAAATGCTGCGAATGCAGCTTTTCTATTTTTTTCAGCTCTAAAATATTGAAAGATCACATGCAAATTTGAAAGCAACACAGAAAGCATTTTCAAATTTTCAAATCTTCAAATTATCAAATTAAGGCGCTTTCCAGAGACTTCAGGAATTCAGCGTCTACATCCGCGCCTATACCCGGTTCTTCGGGAACGGTAACAGAAAAATTATTGAAGGAAATGCCTCCTTTTACCGGATCAAGTTTGTGGCCAAGCATACAGGTGTCCATATCATAAAAACGGATATTGTCAGTCGCTTTTGCAAAATGAGCAAAGGCAGTAAGGGCAAGTCTGCTTTCCAGCATGCCACCCATCATGCACGGAATGTTACCCTGCTTGCAAACTTCATTTATTTTTATCGCTTCAAGAATGCCACCGCTTTTGGCGAATTTTATGTTCACATAATCACACGCTTTGGTAGCGATTAGGCGCTTCGCATCATGATGATCAAATACGCTTTCATCCGCCATTATTTTTACAGGAGAGTTCAATGTGAGCTCAGGTAAAACGGGATCATGATGTCTTCGCATCGGCTGTTCGCAAAATTCGACATCAAAGCGACTAATCTCGTTCAATGCAAACTCAGCGTCTGCATAGCTCCAGCCCTGATTTGCATCTACACGCAGCGTGGTAGATGGATGAACAGCTTCCCTTATTTGTTTTACTCTTTCTACATCCTCGGCAGGATGTTTTCCCAACTTTATTTTAATGATCTGCACACCACGTTCGATAAACGCTGCCGCTTTTGCAGCCATATTTTCCGGGGTGTCTATGCCAATTGTAAGGTCGGTGATCATTTCTTTTTGCTTCGTATTTGCATTAAGAAATGAATACAATGGTTTGCCCGCCTGCTTTGCAGCAATGTCGTACAGCACCATGTCAAACGCACTTTTAATGGTTGCATTATAAGCTGTAAATGCATGTAATTCACTCATTCTTGCTTCAATGTCCAGTGCATCTTTGTTCTTCCACAACTGCGCAAAATCTTTTGCCATTACAAAACATGTCTCCTGTGTTTCACCCACGATCATTGGAAACGCAGAGCACTCCCCCACTCCAACAATGTTCTCATTTGTAAAAGCTTTGATGAAAATGTTTTGCGCAAAATTCATTGTTCCCGTTGCTATAGTAAAAGGATGCATGGGAATGCTGTATTTGTATATTTCGAATGCTGTAAAGATCAAGATATGAGTTTTGAGTTTTTAGTTCTGAGTTTTGAGTTTGTGAACGCACCCTCTAGTCGTAACAACCGCGCGATTTTGACTTTTGATTTTTGACTTCCCCCTTAATTTCCTATTGCCTTAAAAACAGCCAGTGTTTTCGAGCCTTCGCGTAGTTGCAGCTCATCTCCCACAATGAAATAATTATTGGTAGATTGTATGTAGGCAAATAGTTTTGTCTCCACTGCATTGATTTCGGGCGCACACATTTTTTTGGTGCTTGCAAGGTGATTCATTCTTAGCGAAGCAATGCCTGTTCTATAATTACCGCGAATAAAATTGCACCCCCCATAGCCGGTAAATTTTAGGTCCATTGTATCAAATTGTATGTAAGCACTGTCGCTGATTAATGCACCATCCATTTTCGTAAGTTTCCATTTCGCATCAGTTAAGGCAACATTCGGCATGTTTTGTTTCCTGTAAATCGTCCGAGCGCTGCGTTTTTGAATCGCTGCAGTGACAAGAGAATCATTGTTTACGTTTAACACCACCATTGTATCACGCACCATTGTTGCAGGTGCATTGCCCATATTGCTTTCAATTACGAACACAAGTGTGTCGCCGGTGAGCCACCATTTTTTATAATCCAGCGTGGGTGTATTAATGGATTCGGCAATACTGTCCTCCTTTAGTTTGAAACCTTCCACCTGCCCTCCTTTTCCCGGCTTTTGACAGATCCATGCGCCAAGATATTTGCCCGCACTGAGATTTACCTTTTTCTCCTTAACCACTGCTATCGTGTCTTTGCCCTCATTTTTCGATTGTGACGCATTGTTACATGCGCTCAAGAACGTTAATGCAAGAAACAGTACTCCGAGAATATTTTTCATCTGTCTACTTTTTGTTGTTTTTAAAGATCACCTGCCAGCGTGAATTGTTCACTATAATATCATGCCTCAACTGGAAAAGTTCATAGAGTAACCCGATCAGCAATTTATAAAAGTGTTTATATATTATTCTTAATAAAAAAGGAACTAACATATTCTTTACAAGACTCTTGCCAATTTGATGTATTTCAACAAACAACGTAATTTATTTAAAAATAACTATTGCCATTCTATTTTTCTACACTTCGATTCACTAATCAATCGATTGTGTCATTTTTATTTAAAAAACACCTACCGGGAAAGGGTTTCCGTAATTTTGCTGATTCATTTTTTTAAAATGTCACTATGAATACACTCCCCAAAATTTCTTTTGACAATACAGCTAACGCATTTGAGTACAAGTCCGACAAACTCCTGAAGAAAGCACGTTTTCTTTTCTCTTGCATGAAAAATAATTTTCTTGTAAAAGCTGGTATGGCCCTTACTCCTTTGGCAATCAAATTAAGACTGCCGGTGAAAGGCTTGATCCGTAGTACTATTTTCCAACAGTTTGTTGGCGGAGAAACACTTGAGCAAACAAAATCTGTTGCAGAAACATTAGGCAAATATCATGTTCAGGTTATTCTTGATTATGGTGTAGAAGGCGGAAACGACGGAGAACAAGGGTTTGATCATTCTACCGAGGAATTTTTACGCGTTATCAATTATGCTGCTACGCAAAAAAATATTCCGTTCATGAGCATTAAAGTAACAGGTCTTGCAAGATTTGAGTTACTGGAAAATATCAATGCTTTGATGAACAAACAAAGAGGCGATCTGCTGCAATGCTATGACAAAGCCCTGCAGCAATTAAGCGCTGAAGAAAAGGCAGAATGGCAAAGAGTTGTAGACCGTGTTGAAAAAATCAGCAAGGCCGGTTACGAAAAAAATGTTGGCGTTTTAGTAGATGCAGAGGAGACATGGATACAAGAGCCTGTAGATGCATTGACAACAAAGATGATGGAGAAATTCAATCACAAATCAATCGTTATTTACAATACGCTTCAAATGTACAGACATGATCGTTTGCAGTTCCTGGAAGAAGCGTTGCAAATGGCCATTGAAAGAAAATATGTTTTGGGGGCAAAAATCGTTCGTGGTGCTTACATGGAAAAAGAAAGGGACCGTGCCGAAGAAATGGGCTACCCTTCCCCCATACAGCCCAATAAAGAAGCAACAGACAGAGATTATAATGCAGCCGTGGATCTTTGCGTAGACAACATTAACAACGTTGCTTTGATAGTTGCTTCGCACAATGAATACAGTAACCTGTTTGTTACAGAAGAACTACTGTTAAAAGGCTTTCCATTAGATCATCCACACGTGCACTTTTCGCAATTGTATGGCATGAGTGATAACATCACTTTCAATCTTGCGAAAGCAGGTTGCAGCGTTAGCAAATATTTGCCATTCGGTCCTATCAAAGATGTGGTTCCTTACCTGATGCGCCGTGCAGAAGAAAATAGTTCTCTAAGCGGACAAACAGGAAGAGAGTTGAGTTTGATTGAGAAAGAAATAAAACGGAGAGCCAATTAATAATTAAAATTAGTAATTAATAAGGCCGCATTCGTGTATGAATGCGGCCTTTCTTTTGTTTTAAAAAAAGAAAATGCAACTTCTTATTTAAGTGCTACCCCTATTAATTATTAATTATTAATTTTCTTCAAATTGGGCAAAAACCCCGTCAACAACCCTATCAGCGGCAAAAACGCACACACCTGGTACACATGCTGAATGCTCGTTTGATCAGCCAGTTTTCCTAAGAGTGCAGAGCCGATACCACCCATACCAAACGCAAAGCCGAAAAATAAACCTGCAATGGTACCTACTTTGCCCGGTATCAACTCTTGTGCATACACTAAGATGGCTGAGAATGCAGAGGACAATATCAAACCTATAAATACACTTAAAATGCCTGTCCAAAAAAGGTTTACATGAGGCAACAAAAGTGAAAACGGTGCTACCCCCAGTATAGATATCCAGATTACATATTTACGACCGATCCTATCGCCCAAAGGCCCGCCCAGAAAGGTTCCGGCAGCTACTGAAAACAGGAATACGAAAAGATAAATCTGTGCGCTTTGAACCGATACATGAAACTTGTCGATCAGGTAAAAAGTGTAGTAGCTTGTCATGCTCGCCATGTAGAAATATTTGGAGAAAATAAGCACCAGCAAAATGGCTACGGACAATACAATTTTTGATTTTGGCAAATGATTGTCCATGCTAACCGTTCTCGATTTCTTGCTCTTAATGCGACCAGTATTTTGCTTATACCATTTCCCAATGTTTATCATAATCACTATCGCTACCAAAGCGGCCAAAGAAAACCAGATAACATGTCTTTGTCCTAACGGCACAATGATTGCCGCCGCCAACAATGGGCCTAAAGAACTACCCGCATTTCCGCCCACCTGGAACAGCGATTGAGCCATGCCGTGTTTGCTTCCCGCCGCCATGTGCGCGAGTCTTGAAGCTTCAGGATGAAAGATGGAAGAACCAATTCCCACCAATGCCACAGACACAAGCACCATTGGAAAGGTGGAAGCAAAAGACAAACAAACCAGGCCGCTTAACGTAAAACTCATGCCTATTGCAAGCGAAAATGGTTGCGGTTTTTTGTCGGTATACAAGCCAACAAGAGGTTGCAATAAAGAGGCCGACAATTGAAACACTAAGGTGATCAATCCTATTTGCGTAAAGTTCAGTTTAAGAGATTCCTTCACCAGCGGATAAATCGCTGGAATTAAAGACTGCAAAGTATCATTCAATAAATGCGAAACACTTAAAGCAACCAGTACTGAATAGACTGTTTTTTCTGCTACTTCCTTTGCGACTGTTACCGATGGTTGTTCTGCTGTTGTTTTCATTATCTGGTCAATTTGTAAAGTTATTTTCTATGAGTTGCTATGTTCTTCGAAACAATCAAAGATCGCCGCAAATCCTTATCAGCAATGGCTTTCAGGAGTTGCTCGTGCATACCCTGCGTTTCCATGAAGACGTCAGTGCTTTGAAATTTTTCTAAAAACATATTCTTTAAATGCATGGCAACAGTCTGGTATATCTCCACCATAACACTGTTGGCCGAGGCCTCTGCAATGGCAATATGAAAATCAATATCTGCCTGGATACATGCAGCAACATCCTGCGCCTGCGCATATTTTCTTCGTAACAAAATTGCTTGTTTCATTTTCGCGACATCCGCTTCAGATCTTCGCACCACAGCCATCTCCACGATCTTTTCTTCTATGGCAAGGCGTACTTCATTCACTTCATCGAATTTCGCCCTCATCAACCTTTGCGATAAGGGTTCACCAAAGCCGGTTTTGGAAACAATGGTGGTCCCAGTCCCTTGTCTCACTTTTATAAACCCATCATTTGTAAGAATTCTTATTGCTTCCCGTATCGACGAGCGGCCTACACCAAACTGTCCCATTAATTCAGGCTCTGTAGGAAGCTTGTCGCCAACCTCGTATCTGTCGGAACCAATCAGATCTTTCAATCGTCCGGCGACTTCTTCTGCAAGACTCAATTTGCTTATTTTAGTTTCATTCATCATATCATCAGATGTTTACAAAACTAGAAGTTTGGCCTGTCAAAACATAATTCCATTGGCCCGTTTTTGGGGTAGTTTTCCACAAACCTGAAATTACGCTGCTATTCAAGCGAAAGTGCCGATTAAAAGGCCGTATCCTGCGGCCTCTGATCATACTCTTTCCGGCCAATACCTTAACTTTGCGATTATTTTTTTTAAAAAACCCATAATCCACATTTTATAATATGGCAGATGTTTTTGAAAAACTAGTGAAGGACGGTGGTCCGATAGGTCAGCACATGAAAAGAGCACATGGCTATTTTGCGTTTCCAAAACTGGAAGGTGAACTGGGGAGCAGAATGACGTTCAGAGGAAAAGAAAGAATCGTTTGGAGCTTAAACAACTACCTCGGACTTGTAAACCATCCTGAGGTGAGAAAAGCAGATACAGAAGCCGCTGCAAGATGGGGCATGGGTTATCCTATGGGTGCCCGCATGATGAGTGGTAACACTAAATATCATGACCAACTGGAAAAAGTTTTGTCCGGTTTTACAAAAAGGGAAGATGCAATGTTGCTGAACTTCGGCTATCAGGGTATCATGAGCTGTATTGATGCACTGGTAAACAGAAGGGATGTTATCGTGTACGATGCAGAATGCCACGCTTGTATTGTTGACGGCGTTCGTTTGCATATGGGTTATAGCTATACTTTCAAACATAACGATATTGAAGATTGCGAAAAGCAATTGCAACGTGCTGCTAAAATGGTTGAAAAAACCGGTGGTGGTATTTTGTTGATCACAGAAGGTGTGTACGGCATGAGCGGCGATCAGGGTAAATTAAAGGAAATCGTTGATCTTAAAAAGAAATATGAGTTCCGCATCTTGATCGATGATGCGCATGGTTTTGGTGCAATGGGTAAAACAGGTGCCGGTACAGATGAAGAACAAGACGTTCAGGATGAAATTGATCTTTACTTTTCTACATTCGTAAAGTCTATGGGTAGCATCGGCGCATTTATAGCCGGTCGTAAAGATGTTTTGGCTTACCTCCGTTACAACACAAGATCTCAGATCTTCGCTAAAAGCTTACCGCTTATTATCGTGGAAGGGATGTTGAAACGCATGGAAATGCTGCAAACAATGCCTGAATTGAAAAACAGATTGTGGGATGTTACCAATAAACTTCAAAACGGCCTTCGCGAAAGAGGTTTTGATCTTGGTAAAACCAACACAATGGTTACACCGGTTTACATGAAAGGAGACGTTCCTGAAGCAACTGCAATGGTGCTGGATCTGAGAGAAAACTACAATATTTTCTGCTCCATCGTAGTTTATCCGGTTATACCAAAAGGTCACATTATCTACCGACTTATTCCAACTGCAGCTCATACAGATGAAGACATTGAATTAACATTGATTGCATTTACTGAAACGAAAAAGAAGTTGGATGAAGGGCAGTACCGTGTTGCGGAAATTCCAGACATGGCAGAGGCTCTGTAATTTTACTAAGTATATATTTCAAATAAAAAGAGTAGTTCCACGAACTACTCTTTTTTTATAACTATTTGTGAATTAATGCAAAAAAAATCCCGCCTGTTGGGCGGGATGCACTAATCAAATACCATTAACCATTAAACCTTATCCTATGAAAATTCAAATATAAGATGTTGAAATGATAACTTTAGTTGCACTTGTAATTTTTTTTGCAAACTTTAGTACTTTATTGATCGAAATCAAATTCATCTAGAAAATATTATATATAAATCGCGTACTTCTACTTGATCCACAGGGTTTAATGCAAAAAAAAAGGGCCAGGATAGAAATCCAGCCCAAATTTTAATCCAATATCCTATGAAAAACCTACTCTAAAGACAACACCGCATATTGATATGTTGCATATGTCTTCAAATAAATTTTAATATTTTATTTAGACATTGTTGCAAATTTCACATTTAGTAAGGGCGGCAAGCTCCTTTTTCAGGATCCCCTGGTTTTCTGCGAATTATTTATGCAATTAGACAATCATTCCTCTATACTTTTGATATCAGAAAAAAGGAACAATGGCAAAAAACAGAATAGTTATAGCAGTAACAGGCGCAAGTGGCTCTATTTATGCGAAAATATTGATGGACAAGCTCATGCTTCTAAAGGAGCAATGGGACGAAGTAGGCGTGGTTATGACGGAAAATGCCAAAACAGTTTGGAGCACGGAGCTCGGAAACGAAGACTACCAAAAGTATCCCTATAAATTTTACACACAACAGGACTTTTTCGCACCCTTCGCCTCAGGGTCGGGGCAATACAACGTAATGATAATAGTTCCCTGCTCTATGGGCACTCTGGGCCGTATTGCGCATGGAATTTCAAATGACCTCATTACAAGAGCAGCAGACGTGGTTCTAAAGGAAAGAAGAAAGCTCATTTGCGTCGCGAGAGAAACGCCTTACAACCTTATCCATATTCGAAATATGGAAGCAATTACACTTGCCGGAGGAATTATTTGTCCTGCCACCCCATCGTTTTACAGTAAACCGACAACTATAGACGAAGCCGCAGCAACGGTTGTAGACAGAATAATTGACCTTGCCGGACTATCTCTAACAACTTTTCGCTGGGGAACGAACTAGTTTAAACGCATAATTGTTATTATATTCAACAAAACTTGTTTGCTTTGTTTAAGTTTGAATATACCACCACCGACTACCGAACCTTTCTGCAAGACTTTGCTGCTGCTTTGGGAACAACAGTTATCAATGACCGTATTGTTTTTCCAGAGCATATAGGTCACGGTTTTATGCAACTGATAGAGTTGCCCAACGATTTGCAAGCTATCATTTCCGACTACAGCATTCATGGAACTTATTGTATCAGGCGCCTGAAAACACATGACGACTACTACACGTTGCGATACGAGGAGATAACGATCAACGACAACTTCACGTTTTTGATAGACGCAGACGAGCACAAGGAAACGAACGACAAGCATTCCGCCATTTACCTCACAAGCACCATTTTCGATATATCGTACCTCGTAACCAAAGGAGGATCATTAAAAGGTCTCAACATTATTTTTAATAAAGAATGGTTAGGTAAACATCTGGGCATAACCGACTCCGATGACGTGTTAAGCACCTACATAAATTTAAAAACAGCCAGCAGCAATATAGAACCGCTGGATGCAGAATACAAAAGGCTCTTCAACGAAATCATGGAAACCGGCCACGACAATCCACTCTGGCTCGGCATTGTACAGAATCGCGTAATGCTGATCATTGAACGTTTCTTTACGCGTTTGTACGACAAAAATCAATCACTCACAAAACACGTTCGCATATCCCGGCACGATATTTCCAGCCTGCAGGAAGTGGAAGAAATTCTTACAAAAGATGTGACCGTCTCTCCTCCAACTATTGAGGAACTGGCAACAACTGTAGCCATGAGTCCGGCTAAATTAAAGCGCATTTTTCGCGAGGTCTATGATAGCGGCATCTATTCCTATTATCAGAAACAAAGGATGGTAAAAGCCAGGGAAATGCTACTAACAGGTGATTATTCCGTGAAGGAGGTAGGTATGCACGTCGGCTACTCCAACCTGAGCAACTTTGCTACAGCTTTTAAAAAGGAATTTGGCATTTTGCCCGGAACGTTAAAACACGCGGGGTAGTCAGGAATTAGAAATTAGGAGTTAGGAATTAGAAATTAGAGAGCTCGATTGTTGTAATCACCAATTAACAGAATAACAAAAGGATCGCATTCAGTACTGAATGCGATCCTTTTGTTATGAAGATAAATAAGCTTACAATTTATACAGAGGGCATCACCTCCTAATTTCTAACTTCTAATTTCTAATTCTTAATTCCTAGTCTCTCCCTATGATGCGCTCCCTTCAACATATACGTCTTGCTCTGCTCAATAGCATCCATTACCTTTTCGAGAATATTTTCGGTAGTATCGTTATAGTCAATCTCCATGGGTTCTTTGAACCTTACAGTTAGCAGCGAGCCTTTCTTTTTGAAGCGTAATCCTTTTTTATCAAAAGCACGCCAAAAGCCGCTAATGACCACAGGCACTACAATTGGTTTTGTTTGCTTAATCACCAATGCAGTTCCTTTTCGTCCGGGTGCATAAGCCTTGGTGGTTCCCTGCGGAAATGTGATTACCCAGCTGGTGTCCAATGCACGCAAGATCTTCCTGGTATCGGAAGGATCAAGCCCCTTACGAACTTCTTTTTTATCTTTTTCTACCCATGTGCGTTTTACAGTTATGGCACCTGCAAGAGCAAAAAAGCGGCTCACCCAATTGGCTTGCATTGTTTCCGCGGCCGATACGAAGTACACATTGGTGAAGGGATTGAGCAAATAGTATGGAACCCCCAAAGTGTTTTTATAGCGTCCCCATTTCGATGCACAAAAAATATGAAGAAACGCAATTACGTCTGCGAAATATGTCTGGTGATTACTTACAAAAAGCACATTGTTCCGGGGAAGAGTTTTAAGATTTTCAACCCCTTCAATTCTAAACTTGTTTACCCATACAAGTCTTGGATATGAGAATATACCAACAATTGTGTAAACCACTTTACGTACAATATTCAAATTTTTCAAGCGAGCAATTATTGGTTGTGAACTCATCTCATGCGTTAATTTTATTCGAAATGGCGTGCAATTTAAGCCTTTTGAACAATTAATTTACGGAAAAAAGTTGTGAGTTATTAAGGAAGTTTTGAGTATTAAGTTCTGGGTTTTGAGTATGGCTTCAAAGTATAAAGCAGCCATGAAAACCATCTTCACAAATTACCTAAAACTCATAACTCACAACTCATAACTCATAACTTAAAAACTTCCCCCCTATCTTTGCGGCACTTAAATACTCAAGATGCTGAACACTGTTATTTTTGATATGGATGGCTTGCTGATCGACTCTGAACCTTTGTGGGAAAAAGCCGGTATTGCTACGCTGGCACAATATAATGTTGCGATCACGCAAGACGAATATCACAAAACAACAGGCTTGCGCACGCAAGAGTGGATCGAATACTGGTTCAGACATTTTGGTATTACAGCACCAACAAAGCCTGCCGTTGACGTTATTATTGAGAAAGCGATAGATTCTATAAGAGAGTTTGGCAAACCAATGCCTGGCGTTGAATACATCTTTAATTATTTTAGCGAGCGAGGTTTCAAAATCGGTTTGGCAACTTCATCACCTAAAAGCCTGGTTGACGTTGTAGTGGCGAAACTCAATATTGGTCATTACTTGCAAGCCATTACGTCTGCCGAGCATTTACCTTACGGCAAACCACATCCCCAGGTATTCCTGAATTGCGCAGAGGCATTGAATTCATCTCCCCTGGAATGCATATGCTTTGAAGATTCTTTCAATGGCATGATCGCCGCAAAAGCTGGACGAATGAAATGTGTGATCATTCCTGCGCCTCAACAAAGAAACGAGCACAAATGGGAAGCAGCAGATCTGAAGCTTTCATCACTATTAAACTTCAATGATCTGCTATTGGAGAGATTAGCGAAGTAGTGACTCCTAAAACCAATAATTATATACGAATCTATCTTTCCCCACAACAAGATCGAATCTTCCCTTTCGCAAGATTACTGGCCCGTTGCTACGGGTTCCCGATAGATCAAAGGTTCCGGAAATGATTACTCCGCTAACAGCATTGTTGATAACAAGCTTTCTGCATCGTTTGATACTCAAACTTCCAGATTGTACATTAATAAGCCCGGTGTCAATTTTTACTTTGTAATCATTATTGGACAAATCAAATGTCGAATCATTCAGAAAAACGAGATCTTCCAGTGTGCCTACGGTATGTTTTGGAATAAGAAATTTCAGTTGAAATAATCCCGGCGCGGCTCTCAACCCTATTACAATAGAATCTGCCTTATAACCAACAACAATATATCCAGATCCATTGCTGCTCGAGGTCCACAACCCATTGTTATAATACGCACCCAGAGTATTCAA
Organism: Pinibacter aurantiacus; assembly: GCF_019130065.1. Taxonomy (GTDB): domain Bacteria; phylum Bacteroidota; class Bacteroidia; order Chitinophagales; family Chitinophagaceae; genus Pinibacter; species Pinibacter aurantiacus. The sequence goes on from NZ_JAHSPG010000012.1 coordinate 223,925, forward strand.
ACCAGTTTCCGAATATACCGGCAACTGGGGATCGGCAGGATCAGGAACTAAAACAGTTCCCAAATCTTTGGTGCCTATCGTACGTGTGCATGCGCAGAAAAAAAATAACGTGGTTAGTAATATTGTAAATCTTAACATGGCTGTTTTTTAAATATGGATGAGGAATATATAGCTTAGTTTATAACCAACACCCAGTTTGTTGGTACCGGCATTTGAAGTAATCGGAATGGTGAGGCCCCCTTCAAAATGCGACATGGATTTTTTGGGGTTTCCAAAGCTTAAGCCAAGCAATGAGTTTCCTTCCACATAGATGTTGCTGTTGCGGAAGTAATCGCTTTTTAAATCGTCCTGTATTATAATATCGCTGTCCTCAATAGAAGCCTTTGAATCAGATACCGCAAATGAAGTATTTACACCGCCCTTTAGATATAATCCAAAATGTCTTGCCTGGTACATACTGAATCTGAGCAAAGCGGGTATTGTAATATAGTTTCTACTAACATAAAACTGGTTGGTTGCCTCATACGCTACTTCCTGTGCATTGTTGACAGTCATTATAAAAAAGATTGGGGAAGATCCTGAACTTGACTGATTCCAGGTACGGGCAACGAGGTTGAAATGCGTCCATTGCACCCCAGACTGCACAAACAAGTTTTTGGTAATTTCTCGTTCTGCGGAGAGTCCAATGTTCCATTGATTCGCGTGATATTGAATGGCATCTGTTTCTCCGCGAAAGTAGACTGGATTTTTAGGCCCTGTATTTTTATAAGAGCTGTAGCTACCAGCACCGCCTACCCACCATTTTGATTGGGAGTAAGTAGTTGTTGAAAAAAATAAGATTAGGTAAAAGAGCAGGATAAAACGGTTCATGGGTATTTGTTTAATAAGGTTTTACAGCTGACAACAAAATAGCCAAAAGCGTGGCATTGCCAAATTTTAAAAGTTCACTAACACAAAAAAAGCCCTCCGCACTAAGCGGAGGGCCATATAAAGATTAGATGATAATCTTAATTACTGAGCAGCTTCGTCGCCACCTTCCATTTTCTTTTTCAACTCTGCCAATACACCAAGGTCACCTAGAGTAGCTTTCTCTACCTTACCTTGAATGTTTTTAACAGCTTTCTTCGTTTTGTCAGCTTCAGCTTTTGCTTCTTTTCTAGCAGCGTCTTTTTCGCTAGCCTGAGCTTGTTCCCAAATACGAGCGTGAGAAAGAACGATACGTTTTTCGTTGCGGTCGAACTCGATTACCATGAATTGAGCAGTTTCATCTGCAGTCACAGTTTTGCCGTCTTCTTTTCCAAGGTGACGAGCAGGAGCGAAACCTTCTAAACCGTAAGGTAATTGAACGATAGCGCCTTTGTCATCTTTACGGATAACAGTTCCTTCGTGCAGTGTACCAACAGCAAATGTGTCTTCCAATGCATTCCAAGGATCTTCTTCCAGTTGTTTATGACCAAGTTGCAATTTGCGGTTTTCTTTGTCGATACCAAGGATGATGATGTCGATGTGCTCACCAACTTTAGTGTACTCAGATGGGTGATTGAAACGTTTCAACCAGCTCAAATCGCTGATGTGGATCATACCACCGATACCTGGCTCAAGTTCAACAAATACACCGTACGGAGTGATGTTTTTCACCAAACCTTTGTGTTTGCTGTCAACCGGATATTTAGTTTCGATCTCGTTCCAAGGATCTGGAGTCATTTGCTTGATAGACAAGCTCATTTTTCTGCTATCCTTGTCAAGAGTTACGATCTTAGCTTGATGCTCGTCGCCTAATTTGAAGAATTCTTTAGCGTTGATTGGAGTGTTAGCCCATGTAATTTCACTTACGTGAACCAAACCTTCAACACCTGGCAAAATTTCAAGGAAAGCACCGTAATCTTCGATGTTTACAACTTTACCTTTTACAACTTCACCTTCTTTAATTGCTTCAGGCAACACATCCCAAGGATGAGGAGTCAATTGTTTCAAACCAAGGCTGATACGTTTTTTGTCGTCGTCGAAATCCAATACAACAACGTTCAGTTTTTGATCTAGTTTCAACACCTCTGAAGGGTGAGTGATACGTCCCCAGCTGATGTCTGTGATGTACAACAAACCATCTAAGCCGCCAAGGTCCATAAATGCACCAAAGTCTGTGATATTCTTGATTGTACCTTCCAATACCTGACCTTTCTCCAGTTTGCTCATGATCTCTGCACGTTGTGCTTCGATATCGCTTTCGATCAAAGCTTTGTGAGAAACTACAGCATTTTTAATTGCTTCGTTTACTTTCACTACTTTGAACTCCATTGTTTTGTTAACAAACTGATCGTAGTCCGTAACTGGTTTAACGTCAATTTGAGAACCTGGTAAGAATGTTTCCATGCCAAACACATCAACGATCAAGCCGCCTTTGGTTTTGCTGGTAACAGTACCGGTAACAATTTCGCCAGTTTTGTGAACTTCCACAATTCTTTCCCAAGCACGAGTGATACGAGCTTGTTTGCGGCTAAGGTGTAAGTTACCTTCTCTGTCTTCTTTCTCAACTACCATAACCTCAACTTCATCACCTACAGAAAGGTTTTGAAGATCACGGAATTCGTTGAAAGAAACCAATCCATCGCTTTTAAAGCCAATGTTGATAACAACATCAGTTTTAGTCAATGCTACAACAGCACCTTTAACCAATTCACCGTCAGTGATTGTTACGAAAGTATTGTCGTAAACTTTGTCGTACTTTTCTTTTTCAGCCTGGCTGTAAGTAGAAACGTTACGTTTGTCAATGCTCCAGTCGAAATCGTCGTGAGCAGTTTGAACAGGCACATTTGTTGTCGCTGTAGCTACTTCTGCAGTTTGTGCAGCAGCAGACTCCTGTCCTTCAGCGTTTGAGTTAATAATTTGATTTTCAGACATGATAATTCCCAATGGTTTTTTATTTGGGATTGCAAAGATAGATTAAAATAACGATCTGCCAAGGTTTTCAGGCCTTTTCAGGCACAAATTTTTCCTTTAATTAACTAAATCAGAAAAACACGCTTAATTGATAATCATTGTTTTGTACAAAAAAAGGAATGTCGTTAGACATTCCCATGTGGTTTCAGATATCGAAATTGGATTTCAGCGTTAAGCTGCAAAAATTACGTTGTTGTGTTGCCTGAACGGCTTGATCTTCTTAATGTATAGCGCCTTTTTAGTGTGAGGCAGCCAATGTACTTCTATCCAATCCCACATTTGTATCTGATCGCTGTGCTTAGCGCTGATAGCACCGCCAAAGAACACTTTTTGACCGTCCAGAGTAAAGTAGGAATTGTTCAGAAATTTATTTTTTCTTGAAAATTTGTCGGTAATGATGCCGGCGTACACATACTTGTTGCTATTCATCATATTTCTATGATAATCAACGTACGCGTTGATCATGGCAAGCGGAAGTATACTTGCGATCATACAAATTAATACTTCACCGATTGACCAATGGTTATTTTGAATAAAAAAGAACACAATCATTGATAAAAATGCCAGGGTTACGAGAAGTGTAACCAAAAAGGCGATCGTCATATTTTTCGACAATATCCTTCTGTCAGCGGTGTCTAGTGGAAGTTTTTTGGTGATCATGGTAATGTTAGTTTATAAAACGTAAAACTGTTTCTGGTTCGTTAGCAACGTGGCTAACATGAAAACAAAGTTCTATTTGTTTTATAAACTCGCTTTTTACATTTCGTCAAAAAGCTATCGAAAAAAGACAAGAATCTACTGGACATCAGCAATTGCATTTCCGGCAATAAAACCGGTTGTCCATGCATTTTGAAAATTAAATCCGCCCGTGATGCCATCAACGTCAATTATTTCGCCGGCAAAAAACAGATTCTTCACTTTTCTGCTCATCATCGTACTGCTATCTACTTCACTAAGATCAATACCTCCTGCTGTAACAAACTCCTCTTTAAAAGTTGTTTTGCCATTTACAATATGCTCCTGTGCACAGATATTTTTGATCAATTTGTTTTGCTCTTTTGCGGGAAGATCCGCCCAGTTAATATTTACATTTACTTCTGATTGTTCAAGCAAATACTCCCATAAACGCTGAGGTAATTGGAAAGGATTTTTATTTATGATTTTTTGCGTAGCTTTTTCAAATCTGTATTGTTGAATAAATTCTCTCAACGAATTTTCGTTGTATTCCGGAACCCAATTTACAACAATTGAAAACGAATATTTTTTTTCTGCAAACTCCCTTGCGCCCCATGCACTAAGCTTCAAAACCGCAGGGCCACTCATCCCCCAATGCGTTATTAAAAGAGGCCCTTGTTGCGAAAGCTTGGAGCCAATAATTTTCACGACAGCATTCTCCACACTAATACCCATAAGGTTGGTTATCTTATTGCCGGGCATGTTGAATGTAAATAAAGAAGGTAAAGGAGAAATGATAGAGTGCCCAGTATCTTTGAGCCAATCAAACATTGAAAGTTTTGGATAGCCTCCGCATGCAATACATATAAAATCAGATTCAAAATTTCTACCGTCAGCAAGCTGTAAACAAAACTCATCAGCTGCTGTTTCTATCTTTTTTACATCAGCATTTAAAAGAACTTGAATCTTATTTCTATTGGCTTCACGAAGCAGACAATCTATGATTGTTTGAGAAGAATCTGTCACCGGAAACATTCTGCCATCTTCTTCCGTTTTAAGTTCAACACCCCTTTGTTTAAACCACTCGATCGTGTCTGTTGTGAAAAAATGATGAAAAGTTTTTTTCACAAAATTTCCTCCGCGTGGATACTTTTTTGTCATTTCTGAAATTGAAAAACATGCATGCGTAACATTACATCTTCCTCCCCCGCTAATCTTTACTTTACTAAGAAGCTTGCTGCTTTTTTCAACGATTATGACTTCCAGCGAAGCGTTTGCCATTGCAGCATTAATGGCACAAAAAAAGCCTGCAGCCCCACCGCCGATAACAATAAGTCTTTTTCTTTTCATCGTGTCAAATGTATGCGACAATTCATTAAAATAAAAGATTGGGGCCCTACTGACTCATACTATTTAATACAAAGAGTGGAGACACAATGTGCCCCCACTCTTTATATTAAACGTAAACGCTAATTTCAAAATCAGATTTTCCCCTGCCACTCATCTCTCTCAGCTCTTCGCACAACCGCATCGGCCTGTAGTTTCCTGTTATAGTAGCCGCCGTATAAAATGGCAATGACAACAAGATTGTACATAAAAAGAATTGAGGCGACCAAAGAAAACAATCCAGAAATCAATAATGAAAGCAGCGCTACCAGCGACAATCCTAATTCTATTGCCAAAAGCAGCGGAGCCGTAGATCTCAAACGCGCAAGAAGAACATAGGCGACTATGGCGAAAATATAAACGGCCATTACAAATGCGTGTATTAATTGAAATCCTGCCATTAACACCAAAAGTTGAATTAAGCAGGTGGCGGATAACATTGCTCCACCGATACCAAAATAAAGACAGGTATCTTGTTGGGATTGGGTCAAGGTGCTCATAAGATATGTGTTGTTCAAAAATTTTGGTCAAGATAATACTTCTTCAATTTCACTCAAAAACAAAAGCCGCAAATGTCTTTGCGGCCTTCAAAAAATTAATATCCTGAACCTTTATTTGAAATACTACAAATAACTCGAGTCCAAATGTGGATTTGCCTTTTCATTCTTCTCTATTTCGGTAAACGAAGAAAGAATATCAGCAGTTCCCTTTCTTACGCAAACGTTGTGCTCATAGTGCGCAGAAGGAAGTCCATCTTTCGTGCGAACGGTCCAGCCGTCATCATCATAAAATACTTCCTTTTTACCAAGATTTATCATCGGCTCAATAGCGATTACCAAACCGTCGCGAAGTTTCTGTCCGCTGCCTCTCTTACCGTAGTTCGGGACCTGCGGATCCTCATGCAAACTTTTTCCGAGTCCGTGTCCCACCAATTCACGAACCACTCCGTACTTATGTTTCTTCTCTGTATACTCCTGAATAGCAAACGAAATATCACCAACGCGATTATTTGTCACCGCTTTTTCAATTCCCAGATTCAACGACTCTTTTGTAACACGAAGCAATTGCTTTATTTCGTCGCTTATCGAACCAATTGCAAACGTGTAAGCGCTATCCCCGTGAAATCCATTCTTGTAAACTCCAACATCCACAGATACAACATCGCCATCTTTTAACGGAACATCATTCGGAAAACCATGCACAACAGCATCATTAACCGATATACATGTAGCAAAAGGGTATCCTTTATAATTCTTGAAATTCGGAACGGCTTTATTATCAAGTATAAACTTTTCTGCGATAGCATCAACTTCCAAAGTAGTCATTCCAGGCTTAAGAATTCTAGCGACCTCAGCAAGCGTTGCACTTACAAGCAAGCTACTCTCTCTCATTAATTCCACTTCGGCCTGAGTCTTATAGTAAATCATACTTTTATCTATTTTTCCTCTTAAAAAAAAACCTGACAAGTCTTTTCACTTGCCAGGTTAAATATCATTCAGTAACAAAAGACTAAATTATTGAGGTCTGTGTCGTTTGGCGACCTTGTATGCGGCCTGTATTCATCAAGCCATCGTATTGCCTCATCAACAACTGAGTTTCGATTTGCTGTAATGTATCCAAAATTACTCCTACCATGATCAATAGTGATGTGCCTCCGAAAAATGAAGCAAATCCCTGAGTGACACCAGCCCACTGGGCGAATCCTGGCAAAATACCTGCAACAGCAAGGAAAATTGCCCCTGGCAAAGTAATTCTATCCATTATAGCTCCGATATAATCAGCGGTAGGTTGGCCAGGTTTAACACCAGGTACAAAACCGTTGTTACGTTTCAAATCTTCTGCGATTTGTTTCGGATTAAAGATCAGTGCTGTGTAAAGGAAAGTAAATGCAATAACAATTACAGCATAAATGATCATGTGCCAGCCATTCTTAGGATCGCCAAATATTTTTGCGATACCTTTTCCTGATTCAAAGCTTGAATAAGAAATCAAAGTAGGCAGGAACATAATTGCCTGAGCGAAGATGATCGGCATTACACCTGCACCATTCACTTTCAATGGCAGGAACTGACGAGCTCCACCAAATTGACGGTTTCCAACAATTTGTTTAGCGTATTGAACAGGAACTTTTCTAACACCCTGAACTAAAACGATCAGTCCCATTATGATTGCAACAAGCACCATAACTTCAAGCAAAAAGATAAGTAGTCCACCACCACCTCTCACATTTTGGTGATCCCATTCTTGCATCAACGCTTGTGGAAGACGAGCAAGGATACCCACCATGATAATTAGGGAAGTACCGTTACCCAATCCTTTATCAGTAATTTTTTCGCCCAACCACATTACAAACAATGTACCTGCAGTTAGAACGATCATTGTTGAAACCCAAAAGAATTCTTTATAAGATTCAAATAAAGCGCTAGAGTTAGTTTGACGCAAGTATGCTACATAGGCACCAGCTTGTACCATTGTAACTGCTACAGTAAGATATCTTGTCCACTGGTTAATCTTCTTACGGCCACTATCTCCATCCTTTTGAATCTTCTGCATCTGAGGAACAAGAATTGTCATCAATTGCATAAAGATAGAGGCAGAGATATAAGGCATGATACCAAGAGCGAAAATAGACGCTTGAGAAAACGCTCCACCCGCAAAGGCATCGATTAAACCCAATGCACCGGATTTAGCGCCGGCTAAGTTAATTTTGTTAGGATCTAATCCTGGCAATACAATGTGCGCACCCAGTCTGTAAATTAATATAAGAAGTAAAGTAGTGATGATTTTGCTTCTCAACTCTTCAATACTCCAAATATTTTTCAGGGTCTGTATGAGTTTCTTCACGGATTCAAGAAGTTTTTTAAATTAAAATTCTTTTTTCAAAAACCAAAAACAGGTTTGCCCATACGATTAAAAATCTTTCGCATGCAAACCTGTTTCAAAGTTAAGTAATCAATTTATTAATATCACTTAAGTCAGTCGCATATTTGTAAATATATGCAATAACTCAAGATTCAGAAATTATTTTACCACTTCTACGGAACCACCAGCGGCTTCAATAGCAGCTTTGGCTTTTTCACTAACAGCGTTTACTTTGAAAGTTGCTTTAGCTTTCAACTCCCCGTTTCCAAGAACTTTCACTCTGTCAGTTTGTGCAATCAAGCCATTCATGTACAAATTCTCCAAAGAGAATTCAGTAATACCATATTTCTCAACCAATTGATCAATTTGACCTAAGTTGAACACTTTGTATTCAACGCGGCTGATATTTTTGAAACCACGTTTTGGAACACGTCTTTGAATAGGCATCTGACCACCTTCGTGAGCCATTTTGCTTTTGTAACCAGCGCGGCTTTGACCACCTTTATTACCTTTTGTTGAAGTTCCACCTTTACCGGAAGCTTCACCACGTCCAAGACGTTTTTCTTTATGAGTAGCACCTTTTGCAGGTCTGAGAGTATGTAATTTCATCTTTTTTGATTTTAAACTTAACGGGGAATCGCCCCTCGCGAATTAATTTGACAATTTGTGAATTTGAAAATTTGAAAATTATTTATGTGTAAAATTCTTTATTGAGTTTGAATCGCTCATTTTCAAATTACCACATTTTCAAATTTTCAAATTAACTAAGCTTCTTCCACTCTCAACATATGGCTAACTTTTCTTACCATACCCAAGATTTGAGGAGTAGCTTCTACTTCTTTAGTAACATGCAATTTGTTTAACCCTAAAGCTTTCAAAGTTAATTTTTGACGCTCTGGTCTGTCAATTGCACTTTTAATTTGTGTTATTTTAATCTTTTTCATGTTAAACCAGTTAAGGTGTAAGGCGTAAATTTTAAAGAAGAGCTTCTCTATAATCTACTCCTCAACATTTATCCATTAAATACTTTCTTAAGTCCTACCGTACGAGTTTTAGCAACCTGGATTGGTTCTCTCAATAAAGCCAACGCTTTAACTGTTGCTTTAACCACGTTGTGTGGGTTAGCAGAACCAAGAGATTTAGCCAGAACGTCAGTGATGCCTGCGCTTTCCAATACGGCACGCATGCTACCACCTGCGATCACACCAGTACCATGAGCAGCTGGTTTAATCAATACTTTAGCAGCACCTTCTTTTGCAAGCTGATCGTGAGGAATAGTGCCATGCATTACAGGAACTTTAATCAAGTTCTTTTTTGCATCTTCAATTCCTTTAGTGATAGCTTCTTGTACTTCTTTAGCTTTTCCAAGACCATGACCAACAACACCACCTTCGTTGCCAACAACAACCAAAGCGGAGAAGCTGAATGCACGACCACCTTTTGTAGTTTTTACAACACGGTTGATTGCAACTACCTTTTCTTTTAATTCCAGGTCGCCGGCTTTTACTTTATTTGCGATTACTTTAGACATTATTTCAATTTGAAATTCGAAATGTAAAAAATTAAATTAGAATTGTAAGCCTCCCTCACGTGCTCCGTCAGCTACAGCTTTAACACGACCATGGTATAAATAACCACCACGATCAAATAAAACTTCTTTTACACCTAATTCAGTTGCTTTACGTGCAATAGCAGCACCAACCAGTTTACTTTTTTCAACTTTAGGAGCTTTTTGCGCTGCGATATCTTTATCTCTAGATGAAGCAGATGCTATTGTAGTGCCAGTTTGATCGTCGATAAGCTGAGCATAAATGTCTGCGTTGCTTCTGAAAATCGCCAAACGAGGTTTAGCAGTAGTACCAGCAACTTTCTTACGGATGCGGTATCTGATCTTCTGGCGCCTGATAACTTTAGTATCCATTGTTTTTTATTTTGTTCCTCCGATGCTGCCGGAGGCTAATTTGAAAATTTATGAATTTGAAAATTTGAAAATGCGATGTGTAATTTTTCTTTTAAGGTTAGAAGCAAAATTTTCAAATTACCACATTTCCAAATTTCCAAATCAATCTTATTTACCAGCTGATTTACCAGCTTTCTTACGTACAACTTCATTGCTGTAACGAACACCTTTACCTTTGTATGGTTCTGGTTTACGTAGGCTGCGGATTTTAGCTGCAACCTGACCAAGCAATTGTTTATCGCTTCCTTCCAAAGTGATTTTAGGGTTTTGACCTTTTTCAGTAATAGTTACAACTTTCAATTCACTTGGAACTTCAATCAAAATGTTGTGAGAGTAACCTAATGCAAGATCAAGCATGTTACCTTGGTTAGCGGCTTTAAAACCCACACCCACTAACTCAAGTTCTTTTTTAAATCCATCAGTTACACCTTTTACAAGATTAGCAACTAACGCACGGTACAAACCATGCATAGCGCGGTGACGGATCTGATCTGTTGGACGGGTAATGATTACTTCGCCATCTTTCACCTCAACTTTAATATCCCTGTCAATTGGTTGTTTCAACTCACCTTTTGGCCCTTTAACTGTGATAACGTTATCAGCGCCAGTAGTGATTGTAACACCTGCAGGAACTTTAATCGGTTGTTTACCTATACGAGACATGATAAATAATTTGTCTGCTTGTTTATAAATACTGCTAATCGGTCAGCTTAGTATAGCTCAGCTTAATGTATCAGCAGCTGGTTGTTATATATAGTCAAAATTGCAAACCTGTTAAGGTTTGCAATAATTATGTATTAGTATATGTTGCACAATACTTCACCACCTACATTCTGTGATTTAGCCTCTTTATCAGTCATTACACCTTTAGAAGTACTGATGATAGCAATACCTAAACCATTCTTAACTCTGTTAAATTCATTAGGTTTAGCATATTGACGCAAACCAGGACGGCTTACTCTTTCCAAAGATTGGATAGCAGGCTGTTTAGTAGAAGGATCATATTTCAAAGCGATTTTGATAACACCTTGTTTGTTATCATCTTCGAATTTGTATTTTAAAATGTATCCTTTGTCATAAAGAATTTCGGTAATGCGTTTTTTCAAGTTAGATGCTGGGATCTCAACTAAACGATGACCTGCCATCTGAGCATTACGGATTCTTGTCAGAAAATCTGCTATAGGATCAGTTACCATTTTTTATTCAATTAAAATTGTGTTCACAAATTGTTTAATGGGGATGCGTGATATCCATACCCGCATCACTCAATATTTTTTTCTTACCAGCTTGCTTTTTTAACACCTGGTATTTTACCTGCCAAAGCCATGTCGCGGAAAGTTACCCTTGACAAACCGAAGTAACGAATGTACCCTTTAGGACGGCCTGTTAACTGGCAACGATTTTTCAAACGCACAGGAGAAGCATTCTTCGGCAATGAGTCCAATGCCTGATAGTCTCCAGCTGCTTTCAATGCTGCTCTTTTTTCAGCAAATTTAGCAACCATTGCTTCTCTTTTCCTTTGTCTGGCTTTTACTGATTCTTTCGCCATAGTGGTTTTTGATTAGTTGTTGTCTTTTTTAATATTTTTAAAAGGCATACCCAATTCTTTCAAAAGTTCGTATGCTTCTTCGTTTGTATTGGCAGTAGTCACGAAAGTGATATCCAGACCAGTAATTTTGTTTACTTTATCGATATCTATTTCCGGGAAAATGATCTGCTCAGTTACGCCTAAAGTGTAGTTACCACGACCATCGAAAGATTTTTCGTTGATACCTTTAAAGTCACGTACACGAGGTAATGCAACCGCAATTAAACGATCAAGAAACTCATACATTCTTTCACCACGCAAAGTAACTCTTGCACCAATTGGCATGTTCTTACGCAACTTGAAGTTTGAGATATCTTTTTTAGATGTAGTTGCTACTGCTTTTTGACCAGTGATGTTAGTCAGCTCGTCAACAGCGATATCAACTAATTTCTTGTCGTTTACTGCTCCGTTAACACCACGGTTCACGCAAATTTTTTCCAATTTGGGAGCCTGCATTACAGTGCTGTAACCGAATTTCTTCATTAAGGCAGGAACCACTTCTTTAGTGTATTTGTCTGCCAAACGCGGAGTGTATTTTACTGTGCTCATTATTTAATTACCTCCCCTGATTTTTTTGAAATACGAACTAGTTTACCATTGTCCCTGGTACGTTTTACTTTAGTTGGCTCGCTTTTTTTAGCGTCCCAAAGCATTACATTAGAAATGCTAAGAGCTGCTTCAACTTTTACGATGCCACCTTTTGTATTTTGGGCAGATGGTTTAGTGTGTTTGGTAACGATGTTAACACCTTCTACGATTACTTTACCTTTATCAACAATCACTTCCAAAACCTTACGAGGTTTCTTCAGATCTTTATCGTCACCAGCGATCACAACTACTGTATCGCCCTTTTTTATGTTGTATTTCGGTTTGAATCTTGTACTCATTGAGATTCTATTTATGCTTAATTAGCTACTTTTTATTGATATGCGTCCCAATCGGGGCGCAAAGGTACGATTATAATACTTCCGGAGCAAGAGAAATTATTTTCATATATCCCTTGTCGCGCAATTCTCTTGCAACTGGTCCGAAAATACGTGTACCTCTTGGTTCGTCCGAGTTGTTCAACAACACTACGGCGTTGTCATCGAAACGGATATAAGAACCATCTTTACGACGCAACTTGCTTTTGGTGCGTACGATAACTGCTTTTGCAACAGTACCTTTTTTAATACCGCCAGCTGGAATTGCATCTTTCACAGTAACCACAATCTTGTCGCCAATGTGCGCGTTGTTCTGGCCACTGTTACCTAATACACGAATACATAGTACCTCTTTGGCACCACTGTTATCAGCTACATTCAGTCGGCTTTCTTGCTGAATCATCTTTAATTAATTTAAATCGTGTTTATAATGTAAAACAGAGGGATTATTTCACTTTTTCTACCACTTCAACTAGTCTCCAGCGTTTTGTTTTGCTAAGAGGACGCGTTTCCATGATTTTTACAGTGTCACCAATGCTGCACTCGTTTTTTTCGTCGTGTGCATGAAAACTGGTAGTTTTTTTCAGGAACTTACCGTAGATAGGGTGCTTAATTTTTCTTTCAACCGCAACAGTGATGGTTTTTTCCATTTTATTGCTGGTTACCACCCCAATCCTTGTTTTACGTAAATTTCTTTCAGCCATTGTTATTCAAATTTTAGCTTTGAGCTCTCAGCGAATGCATCGAGCAACTTTATTTTTATGCCTTTGCTTTTTAGCCAAGGCTCACAGCTTTTACGCTTCTAATTCTCTTTTTCTCAATTCGGTTTTCAAACGTGCTACATCTCTTCTCAAAGAGCGGATGCTTACCGGGCTCTCCAATGGAGTGATAGCATGAGCAAATTCAAGCTTTTTCAAGCGAAGCTCATCTTCCTGTATCTTGGCTTTCAGATCTTCTTTAGTAAGATCTTTAAGTCCTTTTACAAAGTCTATTCTGTTTGACATCGTTATTACGATTTATAATGTTTGCAAATGATTAGGCTTGCAGGTCTCTGCGAACCACAAATTTTGTTTTGATCGGCAATTTCTGCGCAGCCAATTCAAAAGCTTCTTTTGCCAATTGAACAGGAATACCATCTGCTTCAAACAAAATTCTTCCTGGTTTTACAACGGCTGCCCAATGATCAGGGTTACCTTTACCTTTACCCATCCTCACCTCTGCCGGCTTCCTTGTAACTTGTTTATCTGGGAAAATACGGATCCACACGCTACCTTCACGTTTCATGTGACGGGTCATTGCCTGACGAGCAGATTCAATTTGTCTGTCGGTCATCCAAACTTGTTCTAAAGCTTTCAAACCGAATGAACCAAATGAAAGTGTAGTACCTCTTTTAGCGTCGCCTTTCATGCGACCCTTCTGCATCTTCCTATGTTTCGTTCTTTTAGGTTGTAACATCTTTTTTAGTTTTTGAGTTGCCGGCTATCAGTATCCTGGTAGCAGCTTATCAACTATTTTTTATTATAACCGGCAACTGCTTATCAGTAACCGAAAACAATTAATTATGCTTTTCTTTCTCTTCTGTCTCCACCGCCGCGGTTGTCTCTTCTATCACCACCTCTTCTATCACCACCGCCTCTTCTGTCATCTCTTCTGTCGTCAGTTCTTTCTCTTCTTTCACCGCCTTCTTTACCGCTTACCAGGTTTGGATTCAAATCTCTCTTAGCCAAAACTTCGCCTTTAGAGATCCAAACTTTGATACCGATTTTACCGTAAACAGTTAGTGCGAATACGCTTGCATAGTCAATATCCATACGGTATGTATGCAAAGGCACGCGACCTTGTTTGATTTCTTCGCTACGAGCGATTTCAGCACCACCCAAACGACCGCTAACTTTTACTTTGATACCTTCTGCACCCATACGAAGTGCTGAAGCGATCGCCATTTTAATTGCGCGTTTATAGTTGATACGGTTTTCGATTTGTTTTGCAATGGTGTCTCCAACTATGTTGGCGTCCAATTCAGGACGACGAATTTCCAGGATGTTGATCTGAACGTCATCTTTACCTGTGAGTTTTTTCAACTCTTCTTTAATCCTGTCAACTTCGTTACCACCCTTTCCTATAATGATACCAGGTTTAGAAGTGTGAATTGTAACGATCAATTTACCCAAAGTACGCTCAATAACGATTTTAGAGATACCACCTTTATTGATACGTGCATTCAGATAAGTGCGGATTTTGTGATCTTCGATTAACTTAGTAGAGTAATCTTTTTTATTACCATACCAGTTGCTCTCCCATCCGCGGATGATGCCTAACCTGTTACCAATAGGATTTGCTTTCTGACCCATATGTTTGGTATATTAAGTTTACGTTTGATTATTTAGTGTCTACAATTACAGTTACATGATTGCTGCGTTTGCGAACGCGGTAACCACGGCCTTGTGGTGCAGGACGCATACGCTTGATGGTTCTTGCTCCATCAACAAAAATGGTTTTTACAATCAGAGTTGATTCATCGCCACCTTCGTTCTTTTGTTTCCAGTTGCTGATAGCGCTAACTACCAGTTTACGCAAAGGAACTGCAGGGTGTTTTGGATTGTGTTCCAATTGTGCCAATGCTTTTTCCACTTCCATGCCGCGAATCATATCTGCCAGCAAGCGCATTTTTCTTGGCGATGTAGGGTAATTGTTAAGTTTAGCTACTGCTTCCATTTTATTTAGTTTCAAGTTCCGAGCTTCGGTTTTACTCCTCGGCTCTTTACTGATTATTACATTTTTTTACTTGAGTGTCCTTTGAAGTTACGAGTTGGTGCAAATTCACCTAGTTTGTGACCAACCATAAATTCAGTTACGTATACCGGGATAAACTTGTTACCGTTGTGTACCGCAAATGTGTGGCCTACGAAATCTGGAGAGATTGTAGAACGACGGCTCCAGGTTTTGATAACACCTTTCTTTGCTTTGCCTTCGTTTATTGCTACCACTTTGCCCTCAAGTTTAGTGGCGATGTAAGGACCTTTTTTAATTGAACGAGCCATGCTATTTTATTTATCGTTTATTTGTTCCGGTCCGAGAACCGAAACCATTTTAACTATTACAATTATTTAGAGATTTTTTTACCGTTGCTACGTTGGATAATCAGTTTATCACTACCTTTTCCTTTCGTACGAGTTTTCAGACCTCTTGATTTTTGACCAGTTCTAGAACGAGGCTGACCACCTGAAGCTCTACCTTCACCACCACCCATTGGGTGATCTACAGGGTTCATAGCTACACCACGAACGCGAGGGCGAATACCTTTCCACACATTTCTACCTGCTTTACCCATGCTCTGCAAGTTGTGGTCGCTGTTAGAAACAACACCTACAGTTGCGTAGCAATTGATCAATACTTTTCTCAATTCGCCAGAAGGCATTTTTAACACTGCGTATTTTTCTTCTTTCGCATTCAATTGAGCAGAAGTACCAGCACTTTTTGCCATTTTACCGCCCTGACCTGGTTGCAATTCGATGTTGTGAACGTTAGTACCCAAAGGCATGTTCTTCATCATCAACGCATTTCCGATTTCAGGTGCTACTGCATCTCCGCTGATCACTTTCGTTCCAACCTGCAATCCCTGAGGTGCAATGATGTAACGTTTTTCACCATCAGCATAGCTCAATAATGCGATGAATGCTGTACGGTTTGGATCATATTCAATAGAAACTACTGAAGCTTCGATATCTTTCTTGTTACGTTTGAAATCTACCAGGCGATATTGTTTTTTGTGACCGCCTCCAATGTAACGCATTGCTCTTCTGCCCTGGAAGTTTCTACCACCAGTACGTTTCATTGGCTCCAGCAAACTTTTTTCCGGAGTGTCGCTTGTGATTTCCGCGTATGCATTTCCTACTCTCCAGCGTGTGCCGGCTGTCATAGGTTTATATTTCTTAAGTGCCATTGTCTGTTTTAACTTTTGCGGCAGTTAACTGCCATTCTTAATTTAATTAGATTCAACTATTAAATTGCGCCGTAGAGGTCAATTGCTTCACCTTCAGCGATCGTGATCAAAGCTTTTTTATAAGCAGGTTTGCGACCTTGGATATAACCAGCTTTTGTAAAACGATTTTTAGCTTTGCTTGGAACAACCGCAGTATTCACATCAATTACAGATACACCGTAAAATTCTTCAACTGCTTTCTTAATTTCCAATTTGTTAGCCTTTCTGTTAACTTTAAAAGCATATCTTCTCAGCTTTTCTTGCTGTGCGTTTGCTTTTTCTGTCAAAATAGGCTTTACTAATACTTCAGAAAGTTTCATTTCTTTCTTATTTATATTTTAATTCAATTATGCATTTACTTCAGCTTCGTCTTCAGAGAAGATTTTCGCTGTTGTTTCACTAAGTACAAGAACATCTGCGTTTACGATGTCGTAAGTGTTGATGTCGCTCAAAGTAACTCCTTCAACACCAGGGATGTTTCTCAAAGACAAGTAAACATTATCAGTGTATTCAGGAAGAACAAACAATGATTTTTTACCATTGATGCTAAGTGCTGTTAATGCACCAGCGAAGTCCTTTGTTTTTGGAGCGTCAAGCTTAATGTCTTCAACAACAACGATAGCATTAGCTTTCGCTTTGTATGCAAGAGCAGACATTTTAGCAAGATCTTTCACTTTACGGTTCAATTTGATATCGTAAGCGTGAGGTTTAGGTCCGAAGATAGTACCACCACCTTTGTATAGAGGGTTACGGATGTTACCTTTACGGCTACCACCAGTACCTTTTTGCTTATGAAGTTTACGGCTTGCACCCTTTACTTCTGCACGAGTTTTTACTTTGTGTGTACCTTGACGCTGAGCTGCAAGGTATTGTTTCACAGCAAGATAAATAACGTGATCATTCGGCTCGATTCCGAAAATTTCTTCGGGCAATTCAACCGTTCTGCCGGTCTTTTGTCCTTTTATATTTAAAATATCTACTTGCATCTTTTTTCAGATTAAAAGTTTACTTCTGGATTAAAACAATAGAACCGTTATGACCTGGTACAGATCCACTAACGAGGATGTAATTTTTATCAGCAAAAATTTTAAGGACTTTCAAGCCTTTCATTTTTACTCTGTCACCACCCATGCGGCCTGCCATGCGCACACCTTTCATTACACGGGAAGCATCAGAAGAGTTACCCAGAGAACCTGGAGCTCTTTGACGATCGTGCTGACCGTGAGAAGCGCCGCCAACACCACTGAACCCGTGACGTTTAACAACACCCTGGAAACCTTTACCTTTTGTAGTACCTACTACTTCAACATTTTCACCTTCAGTGAAAATATCTACGGTAACTGCTTCACCCAGAACTTTTTCTATTGAATAATCGCGAAACTCTTTTACGAATTTTTTAGCGCTTGTGTTAGCTTTTGCGAAGTGATTGATTTCGGCTTTAGGAGCGTGTTTTTCTTTTTTGTCGCCGAACGCTAATTGCAGGGCATCGTAGCCATCTGTCTCTTTTGTTTTAACCTGCGTAACAACGCAAGGACCAGCTTCAATGATGGTACAAGCTGTTTGCTTGCCATCGGGACTGAAGATGCTGGTCATGCCAATCTTTTTACCAATAATCGCTTTCATGTTCTTTGTTTGCGCTGTAAGGTTGAAAGGACAATCTTTTATAGTAGTACCGGAGAGGTATCTAATATTAGGACTTCAATCCCCGTTTAACAACCGACCTTTTCCGTTTTGCGACTGAACTTAGAGTATAATGTCGCTGGAAGTACCGGCAGTAAACAAACCCTGAACAGCTTGTTTATATTTTTTTATTCGCTGACCAAAGCAATATGCTTTGATCAATATTTTACAATCAGAGCTCTTTTCTCCTGACCAAGTAGTAAGGATTGAGAGATAATTTTATTTTAAGAACTTTATTTCCCGCTAACCGGGATTGTCAAACGAATCTGATGATTACGCTTTGATTTCAACTTCCACACCAGAAGGCAGATCAAGTTTAGAAAGAGCATCTACAGTTCTAGAAGAAGAAGTATAGATATCTAATAAACGTTTGTGAGTGCACAATTGAAATTGTTCACGTGCCTTTTTATTTACGTGCGGGGAACGCAAAACTGTAAAGATCTTCTTATGAGTAGGTAAAGGAATTGGACCTGTAACTACTGCTCCTGTACTACGAACTGTTTTCACGATTTTCTCAGCAGATTTATCTACTAGATTGTGATCGTAAGATTGTAATTTAATTCTGATTCGCTGTGACATACGTAAAATCCAACTTTTAATTGGGAGTGCAAAGGTAAGAGGATGTCATATAACATCAAAATATTTTGAAAACATTTTTTAGTAATCAGCCAATTAATGATGGCTTTTAACAAAATTTGCCTTCAGTTTATCCATCTCGTTGCCTTCCCCTTGGTTAAAAAAAGTTACGCAAGTTACGAAAATAAGATGACTTGAAATGAGTTATTTTCACATGAGAACAAATCATAACTAATTGAAAATAAACAAATTAAAAAGTGAAATACAAAACTTTGGGAGAATCGGATTTGTCAATCAGCAGAATTTCGTTCGGCTGCATGTCGCTACAAAAAGAAAATTATATTGAGAATGAAAAATTATTGCTAAAAGCCTTCGAAAAAGGAATTAATTTTTTTGACACTGCAGACCTGTACGATAGTGGCGAAAACGAAATAACTCTCGGAAAAGCTTTAAAATCGATTCGGGACAGGGTAATTATTTCTACCAAGGTAGGTAATCAAATGCGGCCAGATGGAAAGAGCTGGGATTGGAATCCAACTAAAGACTACATTCTATCAGGGGTAGAACAAAGCATGAAACGTCTTCAAACTGACTATATCGATTTATATCAATTGCATGGTGGTACCATTGGCGACCCGATTGATGAGACCATTGAGGCATTTGAAATACTGAAACAGCAAGGCAAGATTCGGTTTTATGGAATCTCTTCTATAAGACCCAATGTGATCACGGAATATGTGAAGCGCTCTGATATTGTTAGCGTTATGATGCAATACAGTCTGCTGGACCGTAGGCCTGAACAAACCTGTTTAGCTCTTCTCCAAGAAAATAACATTGGTGTTTTGGCAAGAGGTTCACTGGCAAAAGGAATTTTGACAGGTAAGCCCAGCGACAATTATTTGGATTACAATCAGTTGTCAATCAGCAAGGCTTCAAGCAGTATCAAAGAGTTTTCAACAAATTGGCGAACTCCCGCGGAAACAGCTATTCAATTTGCGTTGCATCACCCTGCCATCACCAGCGCCGTTGTTGGCATTCGAACCGAAGACCAATTGAATGATGCAATAGGTGCGCTGGAAAAACCGATGCTTACAGAAGATGAATACTCACAAATTGCCCGGTCGATTCCAATTAATTATTATAAGGAACACCTATAGCTATAGGCGCTGTTTCATGGCTTCATAAAGGATCATGCCAGTTGCAACTGATACATTTAGGGACTCAAAGTTTCCAGTCATTGGAATATTGAAGTTCTGATCGCAGATTTTCATGAGTGCTGGTGTCACGCCTTTCTCTTCACTGCCCATTACGATTGCGCAAGGTTCTGTAAAATCAAGATCAAAAACTTTTGTTGAAGCTGTCATTTCGCTGGCAAATACTTTTATGCCATTCAGGTGAAGTTCATCAACCGTTTTCATCAGGCTATTTACGCGGCATACCGCAATTTTTTCAAGTGCACCGGCTGAAGTTGTGATCGCATCTTCGTTTAAAGCTCCTACCCCTTTGTCGGGAATGATAATTGCCTGTACCCCACAGCAGTAGGCTGTTCTGGCGATGGCACCTATATTGCGGATGTCCGTAACACCATCTAATATTACGAATAGTGGCGTTTGACCTTTATCAACAATGAAAGAAATTACCTGCTGGAGATCCTGGTATTGTATTTTGGAAATTACAGCTACGCAACCTTCGTGGTTCTGAATGTTAAACCCATTCAATTTTTCTACAGGCACTTTGTTTATAGGAACATTGTATTGCTGAGCTAGTTTGACTATGTCACCTGCAGCTGCTGCTCCAAGTGTTTGTTGCAAATAAATACGCTCTAATTGTTTGCCCGTTTTCAATGCATTGATAACGGCTTCTCTTCCTATAACCAAAGAACTCTTCTTGGGTCTGCTTTGTTGCTGCTGTCTGAAATTTTTCACGGTGCAAAAGTAGGGATTAGTTGAGAGTTGAAAATTGAAAATAAAGAAGAACGCAGATTTTCATGATTCCTTATGATTTTTTGGTTGTCAGCGTCTTCAAGAAATGGGCCGCAGTTGCGACGCTCCGTTCATCGGTAGGAATGCTATTGAACATTTATAAGGAGTTTTGATTGTGCTCAATAAAGAACAAATGTTGAACGGAGCGTCGCAACAATGCCCGACAGTGGCAATCAGCCGACCTATAAAAAAATCCCCTTGCTTGCGCAAAGGGATTCTAAGTTTATTAGTTGATTCGATTATTTCAAACCGAACTCTTTTTTAACTTTTGCTACGTGGTCAAGTTTCTCCCATGTGAACAGTTCTACTTTCACATTTTTCTCTTTGCCATCCGGAGTTTTGAAAGTTTTTGTAACGATTTCAGGTTTGCGGCCCATGTGTCCGTAAGCAGCAGTTTCGCTGTAGATAGGCGTACGCAATTTCAAGCGTTGCTCGATGAAGTAAGGACGCATGTCGAACAGTTTAGAAACGCGTTTTGCGATTTCGCCGTCAGACAATTTTACTTTAGCAGTACCGTATGTGTTTACGTAGATGCTTGTTGGTTGAGCAACACCGATAGCGTAAGAAACCTGAACCAGTACTTCGTCGCAAAGACCAGCAGCTACAAGGTTTTTAGCGATGTGACGAGTTGCGTATGCAGCGGAACGGTCAACTTTGGAAGGATCTTTACCGCTGAACGCACCACCACCGTGTGCACCTTTACCACCGTAAGTATCAACGATGATTTTACGGCCAGTCAAACCTGTATCGCCATGTGGTCCGCCGATTACGAATTTACCAGTTGGGTTGATGTGGTATTTGATACCATCATTGAACAACTTAGCGTATTTTTTATATTTAGCTTTTACGCGAGGGATCAGGATTGAAATGATGTCTTTCTGGATCTTGTCCTGCATTTTAGCTTCTGTATCGAAGTCGTCGTGCTGAGTAGAAACAACGATTGCGTCGATGCGAACTGGCCTGTTTTTGTCATCGTACTCAAGAGTTACCTGGCTTTTCGCATCAGGACGCAAATATTTGATTTGCTTGTTCTCTCTTCTCAATGCAGCCAATTCAAGCAAGATCTTGTGTGCAAGATCAAGCGCCAAAGGCATATAATCTTCAGTTTCGTTGGTTGCGTAACCGAACATCATTCCTTGGTCACCGGCACCTTGTTCTTCTTTTTTCTTTTTATCAACCCCCTGGTTAATGTCAGAAGATTGCTCGTGGATAGCAGAAAACACACCGCAGCTATTAGCTTCAAACATGTATTCGCTTTTTGTGTAACCGATTTTGCGGATTACACCTCTTGCGATTTCCTGTACATCGAGGTAAGCTTTTGATTTTACTTCCCCGGCCAAAACCACCTGTCCGGTTGTAACCAGCGTTTCGCAAGCCACTTTAGAGTTTGGATCGAAGGCTAAAAAGTTATCTATCAATGCATCAGAGATCTGATCGGCCACTTTATCCGGATGGCCCTCTGAAACGCTTTCAGAAGTAAACAAATAAGGCATGATTCTAATTTTGTTGGTTTATTTATTAATGCAAAATCCATTAATCATTAAGTAAGCAAACGATTAATGGATTTTAATAAAATCGTGACAAAGATAATCGCCAGTTTGATATTTTAGAATATTAAACATCAATTTAATAGTAAAATATAGGTTATTAAATAGTTTTAGAGCTTCAAACATACCTAAAAACCACGAAAACAAAAGTCTATTAAATTTATAGAGATTTAAATATACCTTCAAAAAAGTCAATAAAAAAGCCTGTTTTGGCAAACAGGCTTCGAATTTATTCTATAGAAGGTTCTATTTAGTAAGATCTGTATATAATTGCAAATAATCTGTAAGATCTGATTCTGCATTGTACTGCAAAACTTTTTTACCGCGTACTTTACCAAACTCTTCCACTAATTTCTTGTCTACTTTCTCGGAGCCGAATGTGATAGCATCTGCGCTTAATGCACCACCTCTGAACATATCGACATTACCGGGATTCTTGAATGGCTCAAGATCTTTCTCTTTTATAGTAGCATGAATGTTGGCGAATTTTGCAAAATCTGCACCCAATTTCTCTTTAAAGGCGGTTTGACCGATGGTATAGATAACCTTACTGTGGCTGAAAACGGGCTCTTTTTTATAAGCAGTTTTCAGATACATTGGGATCAAACCGGTCATCCAGCCGCTGCAATGGATGATGTCTGGAGGCCAACCGAATTTTTTTACTGTCTCTAAAGCGCCTTTACAAAAGAAAACAGTTCTTAAACCATTGTCGTCAAACCATTTTTCGCTTTCGTCGGCAAAAACAAATTTTCTCTTAAAAAGGTCTTCGTTATCAAGGAAGTATATCTGCAAACGTGCGTTTGGCAGAGAAGCTACTTTGATCTGTAACGGATAGTCGTCATTATCAACCGATACATTTATACCAGACAGGCGCACAACTTCATGAAGTCTGTGACGTCTTTCATTGATGGTACCAAACCGCGGCATAATACAACGCACTTCAAAATTGTTGTCATTTGCTTTAATTGCCAGCCTGTTCACAATTTCAGAGAACTCTGTCATTTCCAGGTATGGAGACATTTCGTTGGCAATGAATAAAATTCTTTTCTTTGTTGACATTATCGGTATCGGTTATAAAAAAAGGAACTGAAAATAGTGTGCAAAGGTAAGGCTTTTTACCTAAAATAGCCTACTATCCTAATTTTCCGCTTATAAAAGCTCAAAAAATGACTATAATCAAGGGAATTTCGGAACTGCAGGAAAATGTTAATTTCCTGAAAAACAACGGTAAAACCATCGGATTTGTCCCAACCATGGGTGCTTTGCACGACGGTCACATCTCGCTTATTGCGGCCTCCAAATCTGAAAATAACATAACGGTTTGCAGCATTTTTGTGAATCCGACCCAGTTCAACGACCCGAAAGATTTCGAGAAATATCCAATAACGATTGAGGCAGATATTGAAAAACTGGAACTTTCCGGCACAAATATTCTCTTTTTACCTTCGGTTAAAGAGATGTATCCGGATGGATTTGACAAGGCACAACCCTATGACCTTGGCTTTATCGAAACTATTTTGGAAGGCAAATACAGACCGGGACACTTTCAGGGCGTTTGCCAGATAGTTCATAAGCTTTTGCTTGCGGTACAGCCACATAACCTATATATGGGGCAAAAAGATTATCAACAATGTATGGTAATCAACAAATTGATACAGATTGAGAATCTCGATACCAAGCTGCACACAAGACCTACGCTTCGTGAAAAAGACGGGCTGGCGATGAGCAGTCGTAATGTGCGTTTGAACGAAGAGGAAAGGAAAAATGCACTGACCATTTACCGTGTACTGAATTATTTGAAAGACCACATTGAAAAGGAAAGCATTGCCTATTTACTGGACAGAAGCAATTTGATGCTTACGGATAATAATTTCCGGCCGGATTATGTTTCCATCGCAGATGCTGAAACTCTCGCCCCTGTTGAAAATTGGGATGGGCATCAAAAGATCGTCGCTTTAATTGCTGCTTACCAGAATGAGGTGAGGTTGATTGATAATATGGTGCTGGATTAGTTGAGAGTTGAGAATGGAGAGTTGAGAGTTGTTTTAAACGCGCAATCGCAAACGATAGCAGCTTTTGTAATTAGCAAAAAATGGGAGCAAACCAACTCTCAACTCTCAACTCTCCATTCTCAACTAACAGCTGTCCGTTTTTCGTAAATTCTTCTTAGCTTGCACGCCGCTAAAAAGCGGTTTTAATTAAACAAGATGGACATCGAAATTTTAAAATCAAAGGTGCACAGAGCCGTAATCACGGAGGCGAACTTACATTATGTTGGTAGTCTTACGCTTGATGAGGATCTGATGGATGCAGCGAATATGATCGAGAATGAGAAAGTGCAGGTTGTGAATGTTAATAATGGTTCCCGCATTGAAACGTACCTTATCAAAGGAAAAAGAGGTTCGGGCGTATGTTGCCTCAACGGACCTGCTGCCAGACAAGGTGCTGCGGGCGATATCGTAATCGTAATTTCTTACGCACGTATGTCATTCGACGAAGCTAAACAATTCAAACCCTGGATTGTTTTCCCCAAAGACGGAAATAGACTTTAGTTAGTTGAGAATGGAGAATTGAGAATTGAGAGTTTATGTTAATTGTTTTTCAACTCTCAATTCTCAACTCTCCTCTCTCAACTAAATTCAATTACCTTTAAGGCCAAACCAACCTGTATGAAGAAAAAGGTTTTTCAGTGGCTTCAGTATGCGTTTTTTTTAGCTTTGGCAATATTTTTAGTTTGGTGGTCGGTCAGTAAGATTAAAGGACATGATTGGGAAGAGATGAAAGGAGCTCTTCGGACTACAGACTATTGGTTACTTGTGCCCGTTGTATTAATTTTATTGGCTAGTCACTACAGCCGTGCGTTAAGATGGAAAATTTTAATGCAGCCCCTGGGATACTCCCCTTCTACTCTCAATACCTATTTTTCCGTACTTATTGGATACCTCGCAAATCTCGCTGTACCAAGGCTGGGAGAAGTATTGAAATGTACTATTCTTGCCCGTTATGAAAAAGTGCCCGCAAATAAACTCGTAGGAACCATCGTAGCAGAAAGAGCTTTTGACCTTATATGTTTGCTGATCGTTTTTGCCGTTACCATATTTTCCCAGATTGACATTATTGGAAAGTTTGCAACGGATATGATCAAAAAGATAATCAGCTCCAAAACAGGTGGCATAGACTGGATGAAGATCGCCGTGGTTTTAGGTGGACTGGTTGTTGTTTTAGTGTTGGCAAGATTTATCATGCACAGGTTTGCGCACATTCATGTTATTGGAAAAATAAAAGAATTTATGAGAGGGATCTGGCAGGGCCTGATCAGTGTGCGATATGTAAAAAACAAAGGCTGGTTTTTCTTTCATACCATTATGATTTGGGTGGGTTATTTGCTAAGCATACAAATGGGATTTTATGCAATGCAAGCCACCAGCGGACTAGGAATTAAAGCATCATTATCCGTACTCTCTTTGGGTAGTATAGGAATGATCGTGACACAGGGTGGAATCGGTGCTTATCCATTGCTGGTACAGGAAACGATGATGCTATATGGGATAACAGAAAATATCGGTAGGGCTTTTGGCTGGCTCTTGTGGCTGGTTCAATTTTTCCTGGTTATTGTATTTGGATTTTTAAGCATAGGATTATTACCAATAGTTAACAGAAAAAAAAGTTTACAACATGCGTAACTCAGACGTGATCGAAAAGAAAATTTATGAACCAATAGCACTGGAAGAACAAGTTTACCGTTGGAAATTTCTCGGACAAAAAATAGCTTTTACAAATGGCTGTTTTGATATACTTCACAAAGGACATATTGCCTCGCTCAGCCAGGCAGCTAAAGAAGCAGATGTGCTTGTTGTGGGCCTGAACTCAGACGCTTCTACCAAAAGATTGAAAGGCGAAGGCAGGCCGGTTAATAATGAACGAGCAAGGGCTACTGTTTTAGCATCGCTTCTGATGGTGGATGCTGTTATTCTTTTTGACGAAGACACTCCTCTTGAACTTATAAAGAAAGTAATGCCGGACGTTATTGTAAAGGGCGGCGATTACACCCTTGAGCAAATTGTTGGCGCCAAAGAAGTTATGGCCCATGGTGGCAGGGTTGTGATAAACCCAATTGTGGGGGGATATAGCACCACGGGCATTTTAGGGAAGATCGCGGCGCTGTAAATGGCGGCCAGTCGCCGGTTGCCAGCAGCCAGTTGGCTGCATTTCGAAATGTCTTTATGAAAAGTAACAGCTAACCGGTTACTGGAAACTGGCCTCCGGCTACCTTTTCTCACATTTGGCTATTTCCTCATTGTAAAGTAGCTTCGCACATCTCAAAAATTAATCATCCAATAACCTTGTATTAATTTTATTGCAAGGGATTTAAAATCAAAACATATGGCATACGATGTTCTGGTGATAGGTAGTGGACCCGGCGGTTATGTAGCTGCGATCCGTGCCTCACAACTAGGCTTTAAGACAGCAATTGTAGAAAAGGAGAGTCTTGGCGGTATCTGTTTGAACTGGGGTTGTATTCCTACAAAAGCGTTATTGAAAAGTGCTTCGGTACTTGAATCTATAAAACATGCAGAAACTTACGGCCTGAAAGCTAGCGGTGAAGCGGATTTTGCTGCTGTTATCAAACGCAGCCGCGGAGTAGCTGACAAAATGAGCAAAGGCGTTCAGTTTTTGATGAAAAAGAACAAGATCGATGTGATCATGGGCTTTGGTGTATTGAAAGCTAAAGGCCAGGTAGAAGTTACCAAAGCTGATGGTGCTAAAGAAGTTGTAGAAGCGAAACATATCATTCTTGCAACAGGTGGCCGCAGCCGCGAGTTGCCTAATCTGAAACAAGATGGCAAAAAAGTAATTGGTTATCGTGAAGCAATGGTTTTGCCTGAGCTTCCAAAATCTATGATCGTTGTAGGTTCTGGCGCGATAGGTGTTGAATTTGCTTATTTCTACAATGCAATGGGAACAAAGGTTACCATTGTTGAGTTCCTTCCTCGTGTAGTGCCGGTTGAAGATGAAGACATCTCAAAAGAACTGGAAAAACAATACAAGAAAAACGGTATCGACATATTGGTAAATGCTTCTGTTGAAAGCGTTGATGTTAGCGGAAACGGCGTGAAAGCGAACGTGAAAAAAGCTGACGGAAATGTAACGCTGGAAGCTGACATCGTATTGAGCGCTGTAGGTGTTTCTTCAAACATTGAAGGCATCGGTCTTGAGCAGGTAGGTGTTAAAACTGATAAAGGTAAAATCGTTGTTGATAAGTTCTACCAAACAAATATTCCTGGTGTTTATGCGATCGGAGACTGCGTTCCTGGTCAGGCATTGGCACACGTTGCGAGCAAAGAAGGTATCATTTGCGTAGAAAACATTGGTTACAACGAGAAAAAATACAACCACCAGCCAGAAGCTCTGGATTATGGCAATGTACCGGGTTGTACTTATTGCACACCAGAAATCGCTTCTGTTGGTTTAACTGAAAAAGCTGCTAAAGAAGCAGGTTACGAAATTAAAGTAGGTAAATTCCCATTGAGCGCAAGCGGTAAAGCTTCTGCTGCCGGTGCTACTGAAGGTTTTGTAAAAGTAATCTTCGATGCTAAATACGGCGAATGGTTGGGTACGCACATGATCGGTTACAACGTAACTGAACTGATCGCTGAGACTGTAGTTGCCCGCAAACTGGAAACTACTTATCACGAAGTACTGAACAGCATTCACCCGCACCCAACTATCAGCGAAAGCATTAAAGATGCGATCGAGGTAGCTTATGGTGAAGCAATTCACTTGTAGTTTTGAAAAAAGCAAAATACTCAAAGGACTGTCAGAAATGGCGGTCCTTTTTTTTGAATACAAAAACATTAATACCTTTACTTAAATTGTTGCTGTTCAGTCCTATATACTATTTTTGACACCCAAAGTCCTATTTCCAATACTTGTCCACCCCTTACCCTTATGAAAATAGACAAGTATCTGCTTAAGTCGGAATGCAGTTTTATTATATTTGAGTTTATTAGCGAAGGCCCAAAAGGCAATATTCATAAAGTGATTCATTTTCAAAAAACCAATCAACCAAGGGTCTTTAATCTTGCTTTTGGCGATAAGAATTTGGACACAGGAGATATCGACGATTTGGCTATTTCAAACAACAATGATGGCGAAAAAGTGCTTGCCACCGTAGTTTCTGCAGTCTACGCTTTCTTTGAAAAACATCCTGATTCATTTGTCTACGCAACGGGCAGTACTAAGTCAAGAACCAGACTTTATCGAATGGGAATAACCAAATATTATGGTGAAATGGTTGCAGATTTTTATCTATATGGGCGAACCGATGACGGCTTTCAAGAATTTGAACTTAACAAAGACTATATAGGATTTCTAGCTCAAAGAAAATTTAATTAAATTGCATTATCATGAAAAGTGTAGAGCCACTAAAAAATAGCAAAGTACCAATAGTTCAAATTGATCCTTCTCTTGAAAAGTATAGGAATGAAACCCTTTTTCCTAAAAAACTGGCAAAAGCAAACGAGCATCTTAAAACAGCAAAGTTACCAGACAGAAAGGGCAAATAACCTCAAGTAGAATCGATGTAAATCCGTCCAATCCGTGTCATCCGTGTGCCATCACCTTCAGTGCACATCAGTCTAATCTGTGTCTTCTTTATGCTAATGGCATTTACATACATTTCCCAATTGTTAATGGCTTAAATTCCTCCAACATCCATTAAACCTCGGGCGTTATCATATATCCAAGAGAAAATTATTGGTGACTATGAAACCACAACGCAGTTTCCTTTTAATATTTACCGCACTACTTTGCACATTTGCCTCCGAAGCTCAGCATGGTTATTACCCGGCACCTCCGCCCCCACCACCTCCCGGTTATTATTACTATGGCCCCGGCATGGGTGGCGGTGTTTATGTACATCCGGCGCCACCACGTTACAGACAGCGAAAGCCACAACAACCTAAGTTGCCTCCTTTTGAGCCTGCTTTACACTTGAATTTAGGCTACGGCTTTCCTAATCTTGACCAATACTACATGGCAGACTTTTACGGGGCGTACAAGGGAAATCCCAGCCAGGTGGGGCCCATTAACGCTTCGCTTGATTACCAGTTTAGCCGCTATATGAGTCTTGGTGTTATGGGGATGTATGGTAAGGTGAATATGCCGTATTATGATTACAACACCTATGGCCAGGCCATGAAGGGAACGTTGGAAAGCTGGACCATTATGGCCAATATGATGAATTATATTCCAGCAGGGCCGCATGTTACACCGTATTTGCGTGTAGCCATGGGCGTAAACATCTGGAACCAGGACTATGTGGATTATGATGCCGGCGTAAAGGTCAACTACGTCCAACACCCACCTGATTTTGCCTATCAATTCAGCTTTGGCTGTAAGTTTAATCTGAGCGAGCACACGGGTCTTTTTATTGAGGGAGGATATGGCAAATACATTATGAATGCAGGACTTTCCTTTAAGCTATAGAAAGCATGTCGGAATATTTAGTTACAAACCTTATCACTTTTGTAAAGGGTCGTTTTTAATAAACGACCCTTTTGCATTTGAACGAATGAATTCTTTGTTTTAAATTTCTTTATCAATTCAAAAACAATCAAATGCAACAAGCTTCCATTTGGGAAAAAGAAAGCTTTTTTGCGCACCAGGATGTTATCATAGTTGGCAGTGGCTTTACAGGATTGTGGAGCGCATTTTACTTGAAAAAATACCACCCTAAACTGAAGATCCTTATCGTGGACAGAGGCATTGTACCTTACGGCGCCAGCAGTCGCAACGCGGGTTTTGCATGTTTTGGCAGCATCACAGAACTACTCAACGATGCTCGAAAAATGGGTGAGGAAAAAATGTTGCATTTGGTAGAAATGAGATACGAGGGGCTGAAGCGCATTCGCAAAACTTTCAACAAAAAAGACATTGAGTTTGAAAAACTTGGCGGCTATGAGTTGATCACGCCGAAACAATATGAAAAAGAAAAACAGCTGAAAAATGACGTTGGCTGGATGAACATTTTGTTAAGAAAATCGCTGAAGGAGGAAAAAGTCTTCAAAATAGCGGATAAGAAAATTGCCAATTTCGGTTTTGCCAACGTAAGCCATTTGGTTGAAAACAGATTGGAGGGTCAATTACACTCCGGAAAATTGTTGCAGCAATTATTGCAAAAAGTGCAATCGCTTGGCGTTTCGGTTCTACCGAACATAGAAATAAATGGTTATGAAAAAAGCAACGGCAAAGTTTTCCTGCACAGCAATTTACCGGTTACTTTAACCTCTGATCAATTGCTGATCTGCACAAATGCGTTTGCGAAGGAACTATTACCAGAACTTAATGTGGAGCCCGTTCGCGGACAGGTACTTGTTACCTCTCCTATCAAAAAACTAAATTTCACCGGCACTTTCCATTACGACGAGGGCTATTATTATTTCCGCAATATCGGCGACAGAATTCTTCTCGGAGGAGCCCGCAACAGCGATTTTGCTGCAGAGGCAACTAACGAGTTCAATACCACAGAATCGATCCAGGAGATACTGGAAAACTTTATCAAGGAGAATATTATCCCCGGAAAAAAATTCTCGATTGACTATCGCTGGAGTGGCATCATGGGCATGGGAAAAGATAAAATGCCGATCGTGAAAAAAATAAAGCCGAATATCTTTTGTGCGGTTCGATTAAGCGGCATGGGTGTTGCACTGGCGCCAGTGGTGGGGGAAAATGTTGCGAGGCTAATGACTGAATAACTGTGCTTAACGCTAAATGCCTAACTCGGCTGCGTTGAGCATTAAGCGCTGGGCGTTGAGCGCTAATACACCAACTTATGCGTTTGCTTAATCACTCCCATCACAAACACACTCTGCGTTTGGCCTACGTTGTCAATATTGCTTAATTTGTTTACATGGAAATTGTAGTACGCATCCATGTTTTCAACAGCCACTTTTAGCATGAAATCAAACTCGCCGGAGATGTTGTAGCATTCTATCACTTCATGGAGCTCCTGTATAGCTCTGATAAAAATAGTTCCGGCCTTTTTACTGTGTTGTTTTAGTGATACGTAGCAGATAACCATCAGCCCCCTTTTCACCTTTGCCTGGTCTACCAATGTTACATATTGTTTGATCACTCCGGCATCCTCCATTCGCTTTATCCTGTCATGGACAGGCGTTGGGCTTAAGTGGATCAGATTGGATATTTCGCGCACTGTTATCTTTGCATTTTCCTGCAGCAAACGGAGGATCGACATGTCCTTTTCATCAAGGACAAGATTCGGGGTAGTTAAATCTTCTTTTTCTTTCTTTTCTTCCATGTCAAACTGCGTATTTGTCCTTCAAAAATAACAAATTCAGTGTATTTTTTCTGTTTTTGATAGATCAGACATTATTTTATCCTGTAAAGTATAGCTTTGCACGTTGTTCGTTTTCTAAAAAAACACTAACAAATAAAAAAGATATGTCTACAATTTCATCTACCATCGACTTCAGCCTTAAAAATAAGGTTGCTGACATGAGCCTTGCAGAATGGGGCCGCAAAGAAATCAGACTTGCCGAAGCAGAAATGCCAGGTTTGATGTCTTTAAGAGCAGAATACGGTGCTTCTCAGCCTTTGAAAGGTGCACGTATTGCAGGTTGTCTGCACATGACAATCCAAACTGCTGTGTTAATCGAAACTTTGATCGCTCTTGGTGCAGAAGTTAAATGGAGCTCTTGCAACATTTTCTCTACGCAGGACCACGCTGCTGCTGCTATCGCTGCTGCAGGTATCGGCGTATTTGCATGGAAAGGCCAGTCTTTAGAAGAAGCTGACTGGTGCATTGAGCAAACTTTGTTCTTTGGCGCTGCTGACCGTCCTTTAAATATGATCCTTGATGATGGTGGTGATTTGACAAACATCGTGTTTGATAAATACCCTGAACTGATCCAGAACATTAAAGGTCTGAGTGAAGAAACTACAACTGGTGTTCACCGTTTGTATGAGAGAATGGCGAAAGGTACTTTGCCTATTCCTGCTATCAACGTAAACGACTCTGTAACTAAATCTAAATTCGACAACAAATACGGTTGTAAAGAATCTTTGGTTGACGCTATCCGTCGTGCTACTGACGTTATGTTGGCTGGTAAAGTGGCTGTGGTTGCAGGTTACGGTGATGTAGGTAAAGGTTCTGCTGCTTCACTTGCGGGTGCAGGTTGCCGCGTTATCGTTACTGAAATCGATCCTATCTGTGCTTTACAAGCTGCTATGGACGGTTTCGCAGTTAAGAAAATGACTACTGCTATTAAAGAAGCTGATATCGTTGTTACTACCACTGGTTGCCGCGACATCATCACTGGCGAGCATTTCAAACTGATGAAAGATAAAACTATCGTTTGTAACATCGGTCACTTCGATATCGAAATCGACGTTGCATGGTTGAATACAAACTACGGTCATACAAAAGATACAGTTAAACCTCAGGTTGATATTTACAACGTTGATGGTAAAGACATCATTCTTTTGGCTGAAGGCCGCCTTGTTAACCTTGGTTGCGCTACAGGTCACCCATCATTTGTAATGAGTAACTCATTCACTAACCAAACTTTGGCTCAAATCGAACTGTGGACAAACAGCTCTAACTACGAGAACAAAGTATATGTGTTACCGAAACACCTTGATGAGAAAGTTGCTCGTTTGCACCTTCCAAAAATCGCGGTTGAATTGGATGAGCTTTCTGATGCACAGGCTTCTTACCTGGGTATTCCTAAAGAAGGTCCGTTCAAACCAGAGCACTACCGTTACTAAGAGAGCTTTGTTTTTTGATGAATATGAGCCGCTTCATTTTTTGGAGCGGCTTTTTTATTATAGCACACGGATGACACTGATTAGACGGATTTGCATTGATCTTTTTAGTAACTGAATAATTGAATAATTGGGTCCGACTAATTGCCGGCATATTGCCATAAGACAAATCAGCGTAAATGAGTCTAATCAGCGTCATCTGTGTGCCAAAAGGAAGCAGCGCCACTAAATTTATTAATCTATCTTTGACGCTATCAAATGTTATCATGAGTACAGCAACAAGAGGTAAAATCAGTTTTATTCAGCACGACAAACAATATGCTACGATCGAATATATGGTGAATGGAAAGAAGAAATCCATTAATGGCATTGTATCGGAGTTTGAGCAAAAAAAGTTGAAAGAACTAAAGCTTATTAAAAAAATCCATCACTTTCATGTGGGCGACGAAGTGAATTTTGTAATTGATAAATCTCCGCGCGGCGACAAAATGGTCGCGACAAAAATTCAGTACATCACCAATAACGAGTTGGCCAATATCCTTTACAAAGCATCACTCGACAATAAATTAGTGGGGTATTTGAAAGAAGTAGACGGCAAACTCTTTATAAAAGAAACGAGCACCCATTTTTTCTTTCCGCTTGTTCTTTCTCCATGGGAACGTGAACCATCTTCGCAATTCGTAAACGAGCACATATTATTTTCTTTGGACAATATCGACAATCCTGAAAAAGTTACTGCGCGCTTGTTTAAACCACATTACATTCCCGAGTTTAAAATAGCTCAGCAACTTTACAAGAACAAGGCGGTTATTGAAGCACCTGTGTTTAAGGTAACGCAACATGGTGTTTATGTAAATATCGTTGGAGAAAATATCCAGGGCAAACTGCCTGTCGCTGAAGGCGATGAAAGCCAAACGCCAAGCGAAGGTGACAAAATAAAAGTGCGCATAAGCTATTTAAGCCCGATGCGCATTGTGCTGGAAAGACTGAGTTAAAAATGGAACGCAGATTTTCATGATTGTCATGATTTGCCAAGATTTTTTGATCTAAAAACAAAAATCATCAACGATGTTAAAAACGAACGCTCTGCGAGGCTAGTAGCCTCGCAGCTTTATTCTGTTGCCTTTGGCAACTTCAATTCAGCAAATCCACTTCTATTAACCCTCCTTTTCCCTCATAGTTGGAGGCACTACTATACAAGTAATCAGAAGCATTCTGCACAATACCAGCCCTTATCGGATTATTATGAATGTAGTTAAGTTTGGTCTTCATAAAATCGACACTGTGTATTATTTCAGGATGGTTGTTGCCCGACCACAATTTATACTTATCGTTCGCGTTGGTTCTTTTTCCAAAGAACTCAAACATGTATAACAACCACTCACGCCTGCTTTCGACCTCTCCTTTATCTGCGATTGACCTCAAAATTTCTTTGCTGGTAAATGTTTTGAAATCACGCATAACATCGCTAAGCGATTTTTCTGTAGCCGTCCAAATGACATGAACATGATTTGACATGATCACGTAAGCGTGTAGCCGTAGCCCCTTTTTGGCGATGCAAAATTTAAAACTTTCCAGAATAATATCACGATAGCGTTGTCGCGAAAAAATATCTATCCAGCCTTCAACTGTAAATGTGAGAAAGTGAGTTGCGAATTGATCCCGAATTCTAAATCCTTCCGTAAACATGTTTTTATAAGGTATAAGGTGTTAAAATATTTTGCCGCCAAAGGCGACAAAATAAAGCTGCAAGGCTAAAAGCCTTGCAGAGCACCTAATAGACTTGATTACAGGATCGCTGGGTTGCAGCTTCTAAAAATTCTTCCTATCATCCTCACTCACCATCGCTTTCACCGCTGCTTTTGCATCCCTTGTATTCTTTTGCACCGCAATGGCGCCAAATACACTAAGCAAGAATGCAAACGCATAAAAACCTTTCTCGCTTGGAAGTAGTGTCGCATTCCACAAACCAACGATCAACAGGACCATCGTCAGTAGAATCGAGAACCAGCTTAACCCGTAATAAATTTCTGTAACAGGAATATTTTCTAATTTATCGCGTACACATTTTTGGACAGACACCGCGGAGAACAATGCATACATTAGAACAGTGAAGTAATAGCCTTTTTCATTTAACTGCATGCCGGAGTTCCATAAGCCAATATTAAAACCCAGCACACCAATAAACAAAGCAACCCATGAGGCTGCTACAAACGCCATAGACGGTTTTTGCATAAACGTAATTTAGGTTAGGAATTTACCGATGGCTCAAACAATATAGATCAATTTCAACTTCGTCTCATTGTTCTACCTGTTTAATTCATCGGCATTGTAAAACCGGAATAAAAATATGGGAACGGCCGATATGATGTACAAACGAGAATCTAAATTAACGTTTCGTGTAACAACTATTTTCTTTGCAATAAAGCTATTCTTTTAGCAAGTTCTTGTGTGGAAATATCGTATTGATAAATGCCTGCATGTTCGCCTTCACCTGTTATAAAATAACTTTTACCATCAGGCGAAAAACAAATAGCCTCTTCTTGTCCGTGTTGTGTATATGATAATTCAAGCGGTGTGCGTTGCATTGTTTTGTAAATGGATTCTTCGCCTTGCCTCTGCCAATAATAAACCTTTTTCATGCTTTTAAGCATTACTTGTTTGCCATCTCTTGAAATGCTTCCGGAAACGATCCATTTTTCTTTTTTCTTTCCATCAAAATACAATTTGCAAACTTCGCGCAGCATGTATGTTTTTTTATCGTTTAGATTAAGTGGTGCAGTGTACACAATAACTGAATCCTGTCTCTTGGAAACGATATACAACAACCTTTCTGTGGGATCAATCATAATGGTCTCTGCATCCTGTGCTCCATCTGGATAAGTGAGTGTAAACATTTGCGAACCGACTGTTTTCTCAACTCCCAAATCTGCATCTGGCTCTTCCATTCTGAAAATGCGGACCTCTGATCTTCTTGCAGCATTGTCGCCAATATCTGCGAGGTAAATATATTCTTTGCCTTTATCTGGCCCCGAACCAATCGAAATGTCTTCGCAATCATTCACACCGGAAAACGAAATTTCATCACCCTTGAAATAATAGGTCCCCTTCAATTCCCCTTTTTCATT
Organism: Pinibacter aurantiacus; assembly: GCF_019130065.1. GTDB lineage: Bacteria > Bacteroidota > Bacteroidia > Chitinophagales > Chitinophagaceae > Pinibacter > Pinibacter aurantiacus. The sequence continues at coordinate 259,936 of NZ_JAHSPG010000012.1, forward strand.
CACCGCAAAAAAGCGGCTTGTGTCGCCACTGTCATTGTGAACATAAAACGTATTTGAATGAACTCTTGATGCGGCCATTCCCGAGACCTCTCTTAATGCGGTATTCACGTATTTTCCGGTCATGAATCCGCCATCTTCCTGCGCATTGGTTTTGACAGCGAAAAATGAGATCGCAATAAATAGTATCGGAAATTTTATAGACATACTTTCAGTATTACATCAATTAATGTTCCCTGGGGAATTGAAGCACTGAAAGTATTTGTGGTACGTTATTTAAATATTTCAGCACCAATAAATTTGGGTTAACTATTGGGGCTGGTTGAAAAGTCAAAATTCAAAAAGTCCTCCCATCGGAGTATCCCCTTTTTGAATTCTTACTTTTGAATTTTAATTTCCTTTAATAACTACGATTGAAGTATTTTCCGGGCGGTTTCCTGACCATTTGCCAACGCCGCTTCTACGGTGCCGGGAGCGCTGCCTTCATATAACGCTTCACCTGCAAAAAAGATCGTGTTGTCAACAGGCATTTTTAATAATTTTCTCGCGGTCTTGCTTTGCAATGTGCCATAGCTGTAGCCCCCCATAATCCACTCTTCTTTTGCCCAGTGTATTGCTGTTGACGCAACAAGTATGGTTCGCAATTTTTCCTTGTCGATGCCATAAATGTTAGACAGTGATTGAAGTCCCATATCTATGATCTCTTCCTCCGAAACTGTAATAAGTGGCATTACTTCCGGACCACCGAGCCAGCCGGTTAGCAGGTAATTTTCTTTGTCAGACTGCGTCCACCACGTTGGTATATTTTGATCGCTCACCACAAAGCCCGTGTTCTTTTCGTGCTCATGCCAGAATGGCTCTTCAAACTGTAAGAAAACTTTGATCACTGACCCAAAACCAATTTTCGACAAATCGCTCAAATACCCGTCCAATGCCGGGTCGAACTTTATTTTTACATCTTGCAACACACGAGGTGACACCGTAACAACAAGTTTGTTTCCCACAAATTGTTGCCCGTCAGCCGTAAAAACAGTTACCTTATCCTCTATCCATTTCACTTCATTTACTGCTGCGTTATGATGTATTTCCCCTCTGTATTTTTCAATTAAATGATGCAAATGTTCTGCAAGTTTTCGGTAGCCCCCTACTATTCTGTATTGCTGGCCATGCTCATTTTCCCACTCTTCTTTCAGGGCGAAAACACTGGCCTGGGTTATGTCTGCCAAATCAAACCCTTCGGCAAAATCCTGTATGATAAATCGCAACTCCATGTGTTGGTCGTCGCTATAGTGTTCCTGAAGAAATGCAGCCAGCGTCATATCCTCTTTTAGACTACCCATCTTCTGTATAATGCCATCCCAGTCAGGGATCATTTCACCCTGGGTGTTCCATTTTCCTTTACGGTTATTAAGCATTTTCCCTTTCACCGGCTTGTACGCGATGCCAGCTTCTTTTAAGAGCGACAGTGTAAGAGGCAGTTCTCCATGTACAAACTCCGCCCCCAGTTCAAGCGGTTGCTCAAAGCCGTCACAAACCGCCGTATACATCCTTCCTCCTATGCGTTCAGATGCCTCCAGCACAATTACCTTTTGCCCGGCCTTTGCAAGCTCATACGCGGCCATTAAACCGGAAGCCCCTGCTCCAATAATGATTATCTGTTGGTTCATGACATTCTAGTTGAGAGTTGAGAATGGAGAGTTGAGAGTTATCGTTTCTTCTGGAGATGAGCCTTCTAAGGAATATTTCTTCCCCAAAGACGTATCAAATTTTTTAAATTAACTCTCAACTCTCCCTTCTCCACTCTCCACTAAAATAATACGGTTTAACTAGCCAATTTGTTCACAAACGCCAGTTAACAAAAACTTCTTTTATAGTTAATTTCTTTACATGAAATTTGCCACTTATTATTTAAAATATACAACATGAAGAAATTCTCCTTTCCCGGTTTGAAAATCTGCTTGCTGATGGTGGCAATTTTTGCCTTTCAATACACTTTTGCCTGGGGCGTAACAGGTCACCGAGTGGTGGCAGAAATTGCCCAGCGCCATTTATCCAAAAAAGCGAAAAATGAAATAAAGAAGTTGATTGGCAACCAAAGCCTTGCTTATTGGGCAAACTGGGCGGACTTTATAAAATCCGACACTACGCACGCCTATGATCAAATTTCCAAATGGCACTATGTAGACTTGCCGGGAAATATCGAAAAAGACTCTTTTGTTAATACTATTCACCGCATGCCGGGAGAAAACCTGTACACACAAATTCAGGCGATGCAACACGAATTAAGCGACAAAGGTTTGCCGATCGAAAAAAGAAGAATGGCGCTTATTATGTTGGTCCATTTGGTTGGAGATCTTCACCAGCCTTTGCACGTGGGAAGAGATGAGGACCAGGGTGGAAATAAGATCTCGGTTTTCTGGTTCAATGAAAAAACAAACCTGCATTCTGTTTGGGATACCAAACTGGTAGATTTTTCTCAATACAGCTATACCGAATATGCATCTGCACTTGATGTGACGGCGAAAGATTCGATCAATGCTTATACCAGCACTTCTTTAGATGACTGGTTCTTCGAATCGCATATATTGTCTGACAAAGTATATGCACAATCTCCTGCAGAATCTAAACTCAGCTACAAATACAATTACATCTTCCAGAAAGATCTCGATGACCAGCTATTAAAGGGGGGATTGAGATTGGCTAAACTGATCAACGATTCTTTTTAATTGAAAATTGAAAATTCAGGAAGAACGTTTACTAACCCTCTTACCCAAATAACACAACTCTATTAATGAAAAAATCGGCACTATTCTTTGCAACAGCGATTCTGCTGGGCGCATGTAACAACGCTCCCGAAAAGGGCGCTAATAAAGCGTTTACTGATATACAAGGAATCGATTCAACAGTAAAACCCGGCGACAATTTTTTCAGGTATGTAAATGGCAGGTGGTATGACACAGCACAAATACCAGGTTCACAAACCGGTGTAGGTGCGTACATGTTTATGAATTACCCACAGCGATTACGCCTGCAGGCAATATTGGACGATGCCTCAAAAGCTAAAAACACACCCGGAAGTATTGAACAAAAAGTGGGTGATTTTTATGCGTCGGGTATGGATACAATCACCATCAATAAAAGAGGTTTTGATCCTATCAAGCCAGTGCTCGCACGTATAGACAGCATCAGCAATGTACCTGCTTTAATGAAGTTTATTGCTGACGAAATACAAGTTAACAATGTTTCTATTGTCGCGTTTAGTGTAGCGCCCGATAATAAAAACAGCAGTATGAATATTGCGCATGTTTCGCAGGCTGGCATTGGCTTGCCTGAGCGTGACTATTATTTCAAAACAGATGCATCAAGTGCAGGCATACAGGCAGCATACAAAAAATACCTGGCTACTTTGTTTGAACTTACCGGAAGCGATACTGCAACTGCTACTAAAAATGCAGGGCTTGCCTACGGTATAGAAAAACAATTAGCATCATCACACAGAACGAATATTGAGCTTAGGGATATAAATGCCAACTATAATAAAATGTCCGTTGCAGATCTGGCAAAAAAACATCCTAATATTGGCTGGGTTAGTCTATTGAGCAACGTTGGAGCCAAAACAGATTCGCTAGATCTGGCGCAACCTCCGTACTACAACAAACTCAATACATTACTAAAATCCATCTCGATTAACGATTGGAAAGTTTACCTGAAAGCATATTCTATCAACAGCTCTGCCGGCGTATTAAGCAAACCGTTTGTTGATGCTGCTTTTGAGTTTAATAAAGTGCTATCGGGGCAGGCTGTGCAAAAATCACGTGGTGAAATAATAGCCAGCGCAGTAGATCAATCACTTGGAGAAGCACTGGCTCAGTTGTATGTAAAAAAATATTTTACGGAGAATGCAAAGAAACACATGCTTGAATTGGTGAATAATCTTCAAAAAGCATTCGAAGCCAGGATAAGTAAACTTGACTGGATGAGTGACAGTACAAAGCAAAAAGCGAGAGAAAAATTATATGCTATAACAAAGAAAATTGGCTACCCGGACAAATGGAAAGACTACAGCGACGTAAAAATTGTTCGCGATAAATATTTTGAAAACGTTGTTTCAGCTGCCGCTCACAATTATCAATACGAATTGGCCAAATTGAATAAGCCTGTTGACAAAACTGAATGGTTCACCACTCCGCCAACGGTTACAGCTTACTACAATCCGTTCGCAAACGAGATCGTGTTTCCCGCGGGCATTTTGCAAACTCCTTACTTTGACGAGGCTGCGGATGATGCACTCAATTATGGAGGCATTGGTATGGTAATTGGTCATGAAATGACGCATGCCTTTGACGATCAGGGTGCACAATTCGATAAGAACGGCAACGTAGCAAACTGGTGGACGAAAGATGACTACACAAAGTTCAAGGCTAAAACACAGCAGGTAATTGACCTTTACAGTTCATTTACCGTACTGGACTCTCTGCATATAAAAGGTGCTTTAACGGTTGGAGAAAACACTGCGGATGTGGGCGGTGTAGCCATTGCATACGACGCATTTAAATTAACGAAGGAAGGGCAAGATACTGCAAGGATAGGTGGCTTTACTCCTGACCAGCGATTTTTCCTGTCTGTTGCTCGCATCTGGCGGGTGAAGATGAAAGATGAATTTCTCCGTTTATGGATCAACAACAACCCGCATTCAGCACCCATGTGGCGCGTAAACGGACCACTAATGAACTCTACACATTTTTATGATGCTTTCAATGTGCAACCAGAAGACAAAATGTATGTGGCAGATTCTGCGAGGCTGAAAATTTGGTAGGGCATTAATTGAAAATTGAAAGTTGAAAATTGAAAATGATGGAATCAAACAGGTTGATTAACCTTTGGCATTTTCAATTTTCAACTTTCAATTTTCAACTCCTAAAGCACTCCTTTCGTGCTTGGCAAATAATTGCTCAGCGGATCGCGTTTAACGGCCATTTTTATTGCTTTTGCGAAGGCTTTAAAGATGGCTTCTATTTTATGGTGTTCGTTATCTCCTTTGCATTCGATATTCAGGTTGCATTTGGCAGCATCGCTGAATGATTTGAAGAAATGAAAGAACATTTCCGTTGGCATCTCACCTATTTTTTCCCTCTTGAATTCTGCATTCCAAACGAGCCAGTTTCTTCCGCCAAAATCAATCAGAACCTTGGCTTCAGCTTCATCCATTGGTAACGCAAAGCCATATCTTTCCATGCCACGTTTGTCGGTAAGTGCTTGAGCAAATGCTTCTCCAAGCGCTATGCCGGTATCTTCTATTGTGTGGTGCTCATCAATATGCAGATCACCTTTTGTAGCAATAGTGAGATCCATTTTCCCGTGTCTCGCGATTTGATCAAGCATGTGATCAAAGAAACCAAGACCTGTAGAAATATTTGCTTTACCGCTTCCGTCAAGGTTTACTTCCACGTGAATCTTTGTCTCACTGGTATTGCGATCGTGTGTAACAACACGCTGACCAAGTTTTAAAAACTCATAGATCTTGCTCCAGTCGGTAGATTCCAACGCAACAGTTGTTTTGCGAAGGTCTTCCACTTTATCATTTATTTCAGCTCCACCCAAGGTTGCATCTTCATTCAGCCAGATCGCTTTGCAGCCAAGGTTTTTAGCCAGTTGCACATCAGTTATTCTATCACCTATTACAAATGAATTGGCAATGTCGTAAGCAGGATTGTTCAAATATTCTGTCAGCATTCCTGTGCCCGGTTTGCGCGTTGGCGCATTGTCAGCAGGAAATGTCTTGTCGATGTGCACTTTCGAGAAATGAATGCCTTCTCCTTCTAAACTTTTCATTACTAAATTATGCAGCGGCCAGAAGGTATCTTCGGGAAATGCCGGGGTTCCCAAACCATCCTGGTTGGTTACCATTACCAGTTCGTAGTCCAACTCACGGGCAATGCGTCCCATGAATTCAAACATCTTCGGATAAAAAGTGAGTTTGTCAAACGAATCAAGCTGATAAGTAGGCGGTGCCTCGTTTATAAGCGTTCCATCACGATCGATAAAGAGAATAGGCTTCATGGAGAGAAGTAAAAAGTTAAAAATAAAAAGTAAAAAATAGGTTTATGATAATGCTTAGTGACTGAATAATTGAATAACTGAAGTTTACATTCGATTAGCCACGTAGAGCTTCAACCACTCAGTTACTCAGTTAATCAGTTATTCAGTTATTCAATTATTTCTTCGGTCTTGCGGCTTTAACCTCAGCCACCGTTACCGCAGAAGCTTTGTTGCCAAAGCTATTTCGCACGTAGGTGAGCACGTCAGCGATTTGCTGATCTGTTAAAAAGTTGTGTGGCGCCATTACATTGCTGTAGTCTTCGCCTTCCACTTCAACGCCGGAAAGCCCATTCATTACTATGCCAATGAGTTTTTTCTTGTCGCCCAATACAAATTTCGTTTTGATCAAAGGTGGGTTCATACGCGGCGCCCCACCTCCGTCCTGCATGTGACATGCAAGGCAATATGTGTCATACACAATTTTGCCACGATCTTTTGATGCTTTTAAACCTGACTGTTGAGGCAAGGTGAACGCGCAAATAAAAAGACACAATAATGGAAAAATGATTGCTGAAATTATTTTCATGTTGATTGCGGTAGGGGCGAATCGCATTCGCCCTGTCAAATTATTTTTGAAATTATTTTACCAATCGGGATAATAGCTGGGAAATTTAATTTGCATCAGGGCGAATGCGATTCGCCCCTACGGGTTATTTTTTATAAGTTATTCTCCAAATTCTTCCCTGGTTGTCATCTGAAATGTACAATGATCCGTCAGTGCCTTGCGCCAATCCGCAAGGACGATATGTTGCTTTGTTTATATCCGCACCGGCGAAACCATCTGCAAACACTTCCCAGTTGCCGCTTGGCATGCCATCCTTACCAAAAGGAACAAACACTACAAAGTAACCAGCCTGAGGCTCCGGAGCGCGGTTCCATGATCCGTGGAAGGCGATAAACGCACCATTCTTGTATTTTTCAGGGAACATGTCGCCAGTGTAAAACAACAGATCGTTTGGAGCAAGGTGACCAGGGAACTGAACGATGGATTGTTCTTTGCTTCCACAGTCGCCTGCTTTTGTGCGATCGCCGCCATATTCAGGGTTCAGCACTTTTTGTTTTTTTGTATAATCATAGTAGCAATAAGGCCATCCGCAGTCTGAGCCCAATTTCACTTTGAACATCTCTTCTGAAGGATTTTCAGCACCTTCTTTTTGACTATACATTTCAGGATAGAATTGAAACAGTTGATCGCGGCCATGTTGTGTAACATATAGGCTGTTAACGGCTGTGTTCCAATCAAGTCCCATTACGTTGCGCAAGCCAGTTGCATAACGAACACCTTCCGCATAGCTTTGATTTGGTTTGTCAACTTTGAACTGCCAAACGCCTCCTGCTGAATCCAGTATAGGACAAGGCGATTGTCCGGGAGATCCTTTCACTCTGTCCTGCACCTGGCAGCAGTTTGACGGAGCACCAATTGTTACATAAATGTTGCCATCGTTATCTAATGTAAAAGGTTTTGCTTCATGTTGGTGATGATCCCACAAACCGGTGATGATTTTCTCCGGTTGTGCGCCATCTGGCACTTCATTTTTTTCATTTAGTTTATATCGAAAAACTTCTGTGTTGGAAGAAGCATACAAATAACCATTCTTAATCGCCATGCCAGTTCCGATGAAGTTGCCGAATCCAACTGTTTCGTCGAATTTACCATCACCATTTTTATCGCGCAATCTCACAATGCCTTTACCATCTTTCAATTTTTCTAATTTAGCATACAAGTCACCGTTACTGTTCACAAATATGTGACGAACTCTACCAACTTTGTCGGCTACTATCTGACCACCAAAACCGGCTGGCAATTTGATGCCGCCATTGTCCGGATCAGGCACAGGACCATTTGTTGCTACCTTTGTTGTATCGCCGGCGCAAGCGCTCAAAGTAAGCAGGCACGCCATTAAACAATAAAATGATTGTCGAAAAATAGACATGGTGTTAATTTTTGGTAAGGTAAAAGTAAAATATTGATTGTGAAACATTGTTTATATAAGCGGCGGAGAACAATTAAGAATTAGGAATTAAGAATTAAGAATTCTTTAAGGCTGACTTTTGCTATTGATTTGCTACGGAGGGATACGAACGAAAGATTAAATTCACAAAGCAACTCGCATCCGCAACAATTCTTAATTCTTAATTCCTAATTCCTAATTCCTAATTCCTAATTTCTCCCAGTCTCTCCAACAACGCCGCATTCTCCTCCTCGGTTCCAATCGTTATACGCAAGCATCCTTCACACAATTCAACTTTGCTTCTGTCGCGAACTACGATTCCTTTTTCAAGCAAGAAGTTATACGTTCCTTTTGCGTCATTCACTTTTACCAAAATGAAATTGGCATCACTCGGATAAATTTTTTGAACGATAGGTAGTTGTCCAAGCTGTGCAACTAACCCTTCGCGCTGTTGCACTATGGTCCTGATCATTTCGTTTACCTGCTCCACTTCATCCAAAGCCTTCAAAACCAATTCCTGAGAAGCCTGGTTAATGTTGTAGGGAGGCTTGATCTTATTCATCACCTCAATTATTTCCTGTGATGCAAAAGCCATACCGACTCTTAACGCCGCGAGTCCCCAAGCTTTGCTCAGCGTCTGCATTACCAGCAGATTTGGATACTCACTCAATTCCTGCGTAAATGAACGGTAGCGGGAGAAATTGATGTAAGCTTCGTCTATTACCACAAGGCCGGGGAAGTTGTTAAGTACAATTTCCACATCTTCCCTATCCAAAGAATTTCCGGTAGGATTGTTAGGAGAACAAAGCCAGATGATTTTTGTGTTGGCATCAACCAGCGTTTCAAGGTGAACGAGGTCCAGCTGGAAATTGTCCAGCAAGCGTGCCTTACGCACTTCCACATCATTGATGTTGGCGCTTACTTCATACATGCCATACGTTGGTGGGCAAATGATCACATTGTCTTTTCCCGGATTGCATAGCGCCCTGTATAAAATGTCGATACACTCGTCGCTGCCATTTCCGATGAACATATTTTCAACCGGAAGCCCTTTAATCTGTTGAAGTTTTTCTTTCACCTTTATTTGCAAAGGATCCGGATAACGGTTGTACCATTTGATCAATGGAGAACCGTAACTGTTTTCGTTGGCGTCTAAAAATATTTTTGCTTCGCCTTTGAATTCATCTCTTGCAGACGAATAAGGCACTAATTTTTTTATGTTTTCTCTAAGGAGACTATTGAAATTAAACATGATTTTAGTTGTTGTTGGTTAGTGACTCAAAATTGAAAGTTGAAAATTGAAAATGCTTCAAGTGAAACAAGCCTGATCATCTTTAGGCATTTTCAATTTTCAACTTTCAATTTTCAATTAGCCTAATGCTTACTGCATTTCTGTGCGCATCCAGCCCTTCTGCTGCTGCCATTAATTCTACTGCTTTGCCGATTCGATGCAGTCCGTCTCTGCTTAATTTTTGATACGTAATTTTTTTAACGAAACTATCTACACTCACTCCGCTATATGCACGTGCATAACCGTTTGTAGGCAGCGTGTGGTTGGTTCCGCTGGCATAGTCACCCACACTTTCAGGAGAATAATTTCCAAGAAATATAGAACCTGCATTGATAATTTTTGCAGCAATTGCTTCGTCATTTTCGCAGGCAATGATCAGGTGTTCCGCCGCATATTCATTTACGAGATCAATGGCTTCCTGAATGTCTTTTACAACAATTGCTTTGCTGTTTTCAAGCGCTTTTGTGGCAAGCTCTTTTCTTGGCAATACTGATAGCTGTTTATCCAGTTCCTGTTGTACTTTTTCAACAAATGAATTGTCCGTTGTTACGAGCAACACCTGGCTGTCCACACCGTGTTCCGCTTGAGAAAGCAAATCGGCGGCTACGAACGCTGCATTTGCGGAAGCATCGGCCAACACACAAACTTCGCTGGGACCAGCCGGCATGTCGATGGCTACACCGTCTTTTTGTATCAGTTGCTTTGCGCAGGTTACGTATTGATTGCCGGGACCAAAAATCTTAAAGACTTTTGATATCGTTGCAGTTCCATAGGCCATGGCGCCAATAGCCTGTACACCACCAACTTTAAAAACATTGGTAATGCCAGCCAATTGTGCCGCATATAATATTGCCGGATGAAGTTTCCCTTTTTTGTTTGGTGGTGAGCATAAAACAATTTCTCTGCAACCGGCCAGCTTCGCGGGAATACCAAGCATTAAGATAGTTGAAAACAAAGGCGCTGTGCCGCCGGGAATGTAAAGTCCCACTTTTTCAATTCCTACACTTTTGCGCCAGCATTGTACACCGGGCATTGTTTCAATTATTTCAACCGCTGATAGTTGTTTGCTGTGAAATGCTTCGATGTTCTTTGCTGCAAGTTGGATGGCTTCTTTCAATTCTGCCGTCAACAAATTTGTCGCGTCCGCAAATTCATCCGCTTCTGCTTTGATGGCCTTTAATTCAACGCCATCAAACTGTTTTGTGTATTGTTGTACCGCTTCATCTCCACGCTGTTTCACTTCATCCAACACCTTCTTCACCGTAGTTTCCAATGCTGTATTATCCAGCACAGGGCGTTGTAAGAGACTGGGCCATTCGGCGCGATTGGGGAAAAGAATGTTTTTCATTTTAGTTGAGAGTTGAGAATTGAGAGTTGAGAGTTGGGTTCCGACGAACTCTCAACTCTCAACTCTCCATTCTCCATTAATTAAATGATCATTTTTTCAATTGGCACCACCAATATGCCTTGTGCGCCTTTGTCTTTCAGTTGTTCGATGATATCCCAGAATGTGTCTTCACTCAGCACGCTGTGTACAGAGCTCCAGCCTTCTTGTGCCAAAGGCAATACAGTTGGGCTTTTCATACCGGGAAGCAATGCGATGATCTCTTTCAGTCTGTCATTCGGAGCATTCAGCAACACATATTTGGTGCGCTTTGCTTTTTTAACCGCCTGAATGCGAAACACCAGTTTTTTCAATAATTGCTGTTGCGCTTCGTTGAGTTTATTGTTCTTGATTAAAACTGATTGTGATTGCAAAATGGTTTCTACTTCTTTCAAACCATTCATGAACAGTGTAGAGCCGCTGCTTACGAGGTCGCAAACAACATCGGCCAAACCTATGCCGGGAGCGATTTCTACAGATCCGCTGATTTCGTGGATCTCTGCATTTACATTATTGTCGCTTAAAAATTGTTTTGTGAGGAAAGGATAGCTTGTTGCGATGCGCTTGCCTTCCAAAGCTTTTACGCTTTCATATTCCTGGCCGCGGGGAACGGCAATTGCCAGGCGGCATTTACCAAAACCAAGTTGTTCTACAATGGTGGTTTGTTTGTTTTTTTCATACAGTACATTTTCACCTACAATGCCAACATCTGCTACGCCATCTTCTACATATTGAGGAATATCATCGTCGCGTAAAAAGAAAACCTCGAGTGGAAAATTATCCGATTCTGTTTTCAGGCGATCCTTTACATTGCGAAGATCGATTCCACACTCGGCGAGAAGTTTTACCGAATCCTCATACAATCTTCCCGATTTCTGAATGGCAATCCTAAGTTTTGTCTGGCTCATAATGACTTTTTGAAAGAGGCTTAAAATAAAAAAAGGGCTCACATTTGTAAGCCCTTCTCTGTTTGTTTTATTCGTTTAGATACATAACAACATCATCGGCTTACCCGTTGGAGATAAAATGATGATGATGGATATGTATGTTTATTTTCATAATTGTGACGCAAATGTAATTGATTCATTTAAAGAACCAAAGTTTTTTTTGAATTTCATACAGATTTCACACAGAGATTTTCACGCAAAGGCGCAAAGGGAAAACAAAGGCCGCAACGGATTTCACGCAGCGAACGCAACGGAGCGGCGATGCGGCGGATGATTTTGGTGAAAGGGTTCGTGCTGTTGAATACCATTACTTCGGCTCAGATGGTTGTGTATTTATTTCTAAATCCGTGGAAGACAAACGTGCATTTTCATATTCTATCACGCCGTTTAAAATGGCTTTTGCTACTGTTTCCTGATTTGGAGTTTGGGTTATGAAATTCCTATCGTTTGTGTTGGAAAGATATCCGCACTCAATAAGAATCGTTGGGCATTTTACTGCGTCCAATACCCATATGCCCCTTTGGCTTCTTTGCTGCAATTGTTCCTTAATGCTAACCACATTCCTGAGGGAGGCCACCATGTAATTACCTAATATTTTTGATTGGGCATTGCTTTCATTTTTTCTGGAAACATAAATCTTAAACCCACTACTATCTGTAGAACCAGAATTGTCTGACTTTACATCCGTGTGAAGAGAAACGAACACATCGGCTTTTGACTCCTCAGCAATTTGTGTTCTTTTTACTAGCCCTTCATTAATCTTTGTCGTATTGCCGGGAAGTTCGTCCTTGTCACGCGTCAAAATCACGTTAATGTTGTACTGTGGCGCTATCTCTTTAACTTTTTTGGCCAGCTCAAGCACTATGTCTTTCTCGTGATAACCGCCGCCCGAAGAACCTGGGTCGACACCTCCATGACCGGCATCAATTACAACGTTTATTGGTTTATTTACACGCAATTTGTACACCGGAAGCGGACGTGCGTTTATTGAAATCAATGCAATGAGCATTAACGCAAATGGCAGCGATAGTGTACGACTCCAATAGCTAAGTGGCTTCTTTGAAAATTTGGTAAGCATGTTAATCCTCCTTTTTAAATGTGATTGAAAAAAATAATGGTTGATGGTTCTTTGATTATTTTCAATAGCAATTTCCACGATAAGTTCCATGTAGGGAATCGCTTCGTTTTGCCCGATCGCATAGTCATCCGCTAAAAATTCGTGAATGGCCTTCAATTCTTTATTGATCAAAAAGAAGAAAGGGTTGATCCAGCACAGACTACAGGCCACCTCAAGAAAAATATTGTCCAATGTGTGGCGCTGTTTTACATGACACATTTCATGTTTGAGAATCTGGGCTCCATTTGAAGTTGTTTGATCAATTTTCGCATTCCAGTAAATAGCATTGAAAAAGGAGAACGGAGCATCCTCTTCATTTGTGCTGTACAATCGAACCCCGTCTTTTATCGTGTAATCGTACTTTTTTGACAATACTATAACGTGCATGACTGCTTTTACCAACCGGTACAATAACACCACACAAACCAGGCAATACAGCAAATACATTGCAGTTTCAAGGTTTACCAAACCATGCGCTGCTTTGCTTTCAATCATTACGCCATCGCTTTCTCCATAGTTTGTCGTCACCACTTGCAAAGTTTTGTATAAAACAGGCTGTGCCTCCTGAAAAGAAAAGGTCAAAGGAATTTTTACAAACGGGATTACCATAGAAATTACAACTGCAAACAACAGATAAAACCTGTTGAACCTATGATGGCTTTGGTTTTTGAGAAAGAAATGATAGTATGCGAACAACAAGCCGGAGCAAATAACCATCTTGACTAAAAACAGAAGTGCTGTCATTTTGAATTCTTTTTAGATGATTTAATTTGGTTTAGCAACTGCTCTAACTCTTCGGTACTGATTTTTTTCTCATTTACAAAGTGAGAAAGCAATTTGGAAGGCGAGTTTTCAAAGTATCCTTTAACTACCTGGTTTACAGTTTTCTTACCATACGCTTCTTTGCTTACTGCGGGAATGTATAAGTTGTTTCTTCCATGCACTTCTGTAGTCACGAATCCTTTTTCACCCAAAACCTTGAGCACTGTTGCCACGGTATTGGAATGCGGTTGCGGTTCGGGATGGTTCTGCAAAATGTCCTTTAAAAAACCTTTCCCCAATTGCCAAAGGATCAGCATTATTTGTTCTTCAGCCTTGGTAAGCGATTTCATGTATAACTATTTTTATAGTGATACAATAGTATAACTATATTTCTAGTTATGCAAGGATTTCAAAACTTTTTTTTGCACGCAGGGGATTTCACGCAAAGGCGCAAAGGGAAAACAAAGGCCGCAAAGGGTTTCACGCGGCGAACGCAGCGGAGCAACGACGCAGCGGAACGGTTGGGTGCAACGTTTCGTGCTGATGAATAGCATTACTCCTGTCGAACGGAGCGTCGCAAGTAATGATGCCCAAGGCTCAAATGATCATTCCAACATTCTTAAATCCGCTGCGTCGCCGCTCCGTTGCGTTCGCTGCGTGAAACCTGGGGAAATAAAAAAGACGCTGCAGTTGCAGCGCCTTTCCAGAAATTGAGATGTATATTATGATTACATTTTCTTTGCGTCTTCTAGGAATTTTGCAAGACCTATGTCAGTCAAAGGATGTTTCAACATGCCTAAGATTGGATCAAGCGGGCAAGTGCAAATGTCAGCACCGGCTTCAGCACATTTTACGATGTGCAAAGAGCTGCGGATAGATGCGGCCAAAATTTCAGTTTTGAAGCCCTGGATAGAGAAGATGTTTGCGATTTGAGCAATTAACTCAACCCCGTCCCAGTTGCTGTCGTCGATACGGCCGATGAATGGAGAAACCATCGCAGCACCAGCTTTTGCAGCCAAAATAGCCTGACCAGCAGAGAATACCAGCGTACAGTTTGTACGGATACCGTTGTCAGTGAACCATTTGATTGCTTTAACGCCGTCTCTTATCATTGGCACTTTCACCACGATATTTGGGTGAATAGCGGCTAATTTTTGTCCTTCTGCAATAATTGCATTGAATTCAGTAGAAAGCACTTCAGCACTGATATCACCGTCTACGATCTCGCAGATGGTTTTGTAGTGGTTCATAATTGCTTCTTCACCTTTAATGCCTTCTTTTGCCATTAAAGATGGATTGGTAGTAACACCGTCAAGGATACCAAGATCGTGAGCTTCTTTGATTTGCGCGAGGTTAGCGGTATCAATAAAAAATTTCATGGTAGTATATAGTTTGTTTAATCAAGAGCTTAATACAACGTGCTAATAAATTGGGGTATGAAGATAAGCAAAAATGGAAAAATATTATTAGCAGTTAAGTCAACACAGAGTAAAATAAAAAATGGCAGGCTACTCACATCGCACCGCTACAACCACCTACCCTTGCTGCCTTCCGGCCCTGGGGGAGTTCAGTAGGAGCTGGTCGTGTAAGACCTGCCGGCGCAAAGATAGGGGAATGGAAATTATTTTTTAGTGAAGTTTTTGAAATATTTTTTTCTGATATGCGTGGGAAGACTTTGAATTAATAATTAATAATTAATAAATAATGAGGTCAAATTCGTTGCTAAATGCAGCACTATTACACGATTGAGCATAGAATAATCAAGCCATTGGTGTCGATGCTACACCTATTAATTCTTAATTATTAATTATTAATTGCTGTACCCCTGCCTTCCCGTAATTGAGTTCACTTGCGTTACGTCCACCAGCTCGTCTGCCCGGTCGCTTAACGAGCGATAGTATACCAAAATAGTGTAGCTATTTTCTGTTTCCCAATAATTGCCTTCGGTGTGGCTGAAATCAGATCTGGGTTTTGCTTTGTCTACTGTTATGTATGAGTAGTCGTAATAGGCTTGTTTTAAAAACAGTGACGTTTCATACAAGCCCTTATCTGCATTGTAAATCATTTTGGCTTCGGGATCCAATCCATAGTTGGTCAATTCTCCAAAAAGATAGAGATCCCTTCCGTCAAACGGATGCCCGTCAGGTGTGCGGAAACTAAAATTCACCTTAGCGTAGTCTGCCTGCCATAAGTAATTCACGCTTTCGGTTACGTCGTTATAATATCTTCCGTTGTTATCCTGGTAGTAGAGGAATGGCTGCTTCTCCCTGTCGAGGTCTGTTTTCACATAAATGTCGGTTCCATCCTTGCGGTAATCAGCGTGGGTAACGCGATCGCTCTGAAGACGGAAGCTGCGCAGGTCGAGCCAACGCCACTCGCGGCCGCCGGGAAATATGCAGTCTTCTTCTGTATTGTAAGCAAGTTCATTTTTACGGATAAAGGTTGGTTTGATGTTGCAAATCGCATTGTCCCAACGGTAGTTTTGGAGAATGCACACTTTTATCTGTTGCATCGGATTTACAAGATCGAGCGTTTTGGTATTTACCGTCATTTGAATCTTTTGATGCGTAGTGAAATACTGCCCGTTGAAAGGTTGTTGTATCTGTGCTATCGCGGCTGCCTTTGGGTCCACTACCAAAAATCTTCTCGTAAACAGCAGCTGTGATGTATCGCCGTTTGCATATACTTTCAGTATGTAATTTCCCGAACGGGATAGGGAACTGTTATTCTCCGGAAGAACGGCCTGGTAATGGGTGTATTTTGTTAGTGAAACTGACGAATTGCGATAGGTCAGCAACCGGTTTGATACAAACCCTCTTATATAGTCGAGCTGACCAAGTATAGCCGGCGTCCAGTCTGCGTTACAAAGCTGATAAGTGTAGGAATAATCAGCCACTCCCCCATCCAGGTCATCGAAATGAAGCTCCATTTTATCCCCGCTGTTCAGGCCCAGGATCGGATAGCCTATTTGATTTCCATATGGGTACAGTTTTATGTTTTTGATATTGTCCACATAAGTGTATTCGGGTTGGGCAAGCCCACAGTCAACAATACCACAAACAATGGCAAACAATAGGATGAGTTTTTTCATAAACGCAAGATAAAGAATAGTTGAAAATGGAAAATTGAAAGTTGAAAATGAGGAGGAACGCAGATTCTAAAGATCTCTATCATTTGTTTTGACATGAACAATATCATAATAAATCATCAAAATCATAACAATCTGCGTCCCATTTTCAATTTTCAACTTTCAATTTTCAATTACCCCCCATTTTCAACTTTCAATTTTCAATTTTCAATTCCCATTTGCCTATTTTTGAAAATCACAAAACCAACAAATTGAACATTTCATCTTTCATAGCGGGGCGGATTGCGTTTAACAAGCAGCGGTCGTTTTCCCGATTTATTATACGACTGGCGATTGCGGCGACTGCCATCAGCGTAGCGGCAATGATTGTGACGATTGGTTTTACAAATGGCTTTCAACATGCGATCAGCCAAAAAATCTTCGATTTCTGGGGACATATCCGGGTGCAGCATTTTGAGCCCAGCAAAGTTTCTATTGCGGAGGAGCTTCCCATCCAGAAAAACGATACTGTCTATTCTACTTTAAAGAAAAACCCTGACGTTGAAACTGTTCAGGCTTTTGCAACGAAGAACGCCATTCTCAAAACCAGCGAAGGCATGGAAGGCGTTTTATTTAAGGGTATAGAAAAAGATTATGCATTCAAAAATGTTCAGTCGTTTTTGGTAGAAGGAAGATGGCCCTCATTTCCCGATAGCAGTTACAGTAATGATATTGTGCTTTCTACCTACACAGCCAAGCAACTAAATCTAAAACTGAACGATCCCATTCTTGTATTTTTTATCCAGTCAGACGGTTCGCAGCCACGTGCGCGGAAACTAAAAGTCTGTGGCATTTATAAAACCGGCATCGAGGATTATGACAATAAAATTGCCATTGGCGACCTGCGCCTTATTCAACGTCTTAACGATTGGAAGAATGATGAAATAGGTGGCTATGAAATCTTTTTGAAAGATTATAAAAAAATGGATTCGGTGAACAATGATATCTTTTATCAACTGCCTCAAATGTGGAACAGCCGCACGATGCGGGATATCTATCCGAATATCTTTGACTGGCTCAATCTGCAGGATAAAACAATTGAGATTGTTATCATCATTATGATCATCGTAGCGGTGCTTAACCTGATAACATGTCTTCTGATTCTCGTGTTGGAAAGAACTAGAATGGTAGGCGTTTTGAAAGCGATCGGCGCGCCGGACAGCATGATACAAAACATTTTCTTATACAACGCAACGCTCATTACAATCGGCGGGATTCTTATCGGCAATGTGATCGTGCTTTTGTTTTGCTGGCTGCAAAATAAGTACGGCTTCATTTCACTTCCGGAAGAAACCTATTATATTTCCAAAGCGGTAATTGATATTGAGTGGTGGCATGTGGTACTGGTAAATGCAGGAACGCTGCTGGTTTGTTTTCTGGTGCTCATCATTCCAACGTTCATTGTGAAAAGGATACAACCGGTGAAGGCGATACAATTTAGGTAATTGAGAGTTGAGAATGCAGAGTTGAGAGTTCACAAGAACTGTAGACTCTACATTCTCAACTCTCCACTCTCAATTCTCAACTAAAAAATATGATAATCGACGATTTACAAAATGCGGACAACTACAAAATCCTTGGAGATAGACTAGCCAAAGGTTTGAGTTATTTGCAAAAAACAGATTTCACTTCCCTGGCTGCAGGCAAGTACGAAATAGAGGGTGATAAAATTTTTGCCATTATCAGTGAGTATAACACGATCGATACTGATAATGAAAAAATGGAGGCTCATAAAAAGTACATCGATATTCAATACTGGGTGAGCGGTGCCGAAAAAGTGGGTCATGATATTTTGAAGAACCAGCCGCTATTCCAGGAATATGATACGGAAAAAGACTTTTTACTTGTAGGCAATTTCCCTTCTTATTTTTCGGTGATGCAGGCCGGCATGTTTGCCATTTATTTTCCGTGGGACCTTCATATGCCGTGTATAAAAATTGATGGCGCTGCTGCTGTTAAAAAAGTGGTGATTAAAGTATCTGTTTAATTAAGAATTAAGAATTAGGAATTAAGAATGCTTTGTGCGCAGCGTATCTCATTTTTTCGAACAGTTTTTATGCTCAAGATTAGTAAGACATGATTGCAGGTCAAGAATTCTTAATTCTTAATTCCTAATTTATAATTCCAATTGAATCGGCCGTTGACAACCGCTCCGAATGCATCGTTGCATGAAAGAAGTATTTTCCGGATACTTCTTTTTTATTTGGTTAATCGCTGCAAAAAAAGCCTTTTTTATATCACCCGATTGGTCGTGAATGGTATCTTTATGTACCTAGTGTTTATGAGACGAGTATTCTTACTACTAATTTGTTGTCTTTTGCTGTCAAATGTGTTTGCTCAATACTGTACCAATCCGGGGCAGACTCCAGCAACCGCATTTCCTGTGTGTGGCAACTCGGTTTTCCAACAGAATACTGTTCCACTATGTGATACCAAACCAATCTATGTTCCGGGTTGCGAGGGCACGGGTGCTTCCTACAGTGGCAAAAATCCATACTGGTACAAATTCACCTGCTTCGAGGCCGGTACGCTGGCTTTCACCATCACTCCCAATGCAGATAATGATGACTACGACTGGCAATTATTTGATATAACCGGGCGCAATCCGGATGATGTTTTTACAACAGATGCTACAACTGCCAAAGCCATAACGGTTTCAAGCAATTGGGCCGGAACATATGGGAAAACCGGCGCGTCTATTAATGGTGTTGGCAATTATCAATGCGCCTCTGACCCCGTAAACAATGTGCCCACTTTTTCCAAAATGCCTACGCTAATTGTAGGGCATACGTACCTTTTACTGGTAAGTCATTTTTTGGATACACAAAGTGGTTATGGTTTATCATTTTACGGTGGTACTGCTGTTATCACAGACACTACTCCTCCCCGATTAAAAGCCGCTTACATTGATTGCTCACATACCCAGGTCAATATCAAGCTAAATAAGCGAATGAGTTGCGCATCGCTTGCAGCAAATGGCAGCGACTTTATTTTGAATTCATCAGTGGCGGCAGTAAAAGGCGCCACAGGTGCCAATTGCAATGGCGGCTTTGATATGGATTCGCTGACTGTTTCATTCGACAACGAACTGCCACCGGGCAATTATACCATCAGTATGCAAAAAGGCACCGATGCCAATACATTGCTGGACATTTGTGAAACGCCCATTCCCGAGGGCGACAATCTGAGCTTTACTGTATATCCGAAATTGCCTACGCAAATGGATTCTCTTGGAACACTGAGTTGCGCGCCGCAAACCATTTCTGTTTTCTTTGATCACAAAATAATTTGCAACACCGTTAAAGCCGATGGCAGTGACTTTACAGTCACCGGTACGTATCCAGTTACAGTGTTATCTGCGAAAGCTATTAACTGCGATGCAAATGGCGTCGCTCCGCAGATTGACGTTACATTGTCGCAGCCTTTACAAACAACAGGAAATTTTACAATCGTGTTGAACAATGATCTTAACGGCAACACAATCATTGACGAGTGCGGTCAGGTTGTACCACCTTCTTCCCTGCCGTTTTCAGTGAAAGATACAGTGAATGCTGCTTTTACGTATGTTGTCGGCTGGGGCTGCCAGCGCGATTCTATTCAGTTTTTCCAGGCCGGCGCAAACGGCATTAATCAATGGAAATGGAACCTGGATGAGAATCAATCGAGCACTATTCAAAATCCACGCGGTTTGTATAGTGTGTTTAGTTCAAAAAATATTCAGTGCATTGTAAACAATGGCTTCTGTAGTGATACTTCTACTCAAACTGTTTTGCTGGATAACTATCTGAAAGCAGATTTCGAAGTACCGCTTGATAACTGTCCACTTGAACCAATTCAATTTACAGACAAAGCGGTGGGAAAAAACATTACCCGCAACTGGGCGTTTGGCGACAATACAGATGATGCCGACAGCAGCCCGGTCCATGTGTACAGCCGTGTGCTGCGCACGACCATTTTCACAGTGCGCTATACTGTTACCGATCAGTATGGCTGTACAAGCACGATTGAAAAACCGATCAACATTTATGCAAGTTGCATTATAGATGTGCCCAATGCATTTACGCCTAATGGGGATGGCAACAATGACATGCTTTATCCGCTCAATGCAGTGAAAGCCACTAATCTTGACTTTAAAGTCTACAATCGCTGGGGACAATTACTCTACTCAACATCCGACTGGAAACGTGGATGGGACGGCACTTTCAGCGGACAGCTGCAACAACCGGGAATGTATGTCTGGGTGCTTTCTTACGATGACAGGGATTCCAAAAAACATTTTTTCAAGAAGGGAACCGTTATGTTAATGAGATAATTTTAAAATTTGAAGATTGAAAATAAGGAACGCAGATTTTCATGATTGTCATGATTAGTTAAGATTTTTTGATTAAAAATTTGACATTGGCTATAAAAAAGGCGAAGCGATCTGTTTAGATCGCTTCGCCTTTTTTATTTTATGAATACATTTCTGCTTCTATATCTTCTGGTTCTTCTTCCTGCGATTTTTGTTCTATTTCACTTTTGATGGTTGGTGCGATTATCAGTCCAATTACAAAGCCACTTACAAGGCCGCCAATGTGGGCAGCATTGTCAATTCCACCAGCGAAACCCATCGCCAGGTTGAAGCCAACAAATATTAGCGTACTGGTAAGAAAAGCTTTGTTGAGCGCGGCGGGAAAGACCTTTTTGAGCAGTAGTGCCAGGAACACGCCGTACATACCGAATATGGCTCCTGAGGCACCAACACTTACCGTCGCTGCATGCCACCAAATACTGGCTATGCTCGCAAAAATTCCTGTTACTATGTAGAAGATCGCAAATCTTCGTGTGCCAATAGCAGGTTCAAGAAATAAGCCTACAAACACCAATCCAATCATATTGGCAACAATGTGCATAAGGCCGCCATGTAAAAATGTGCTGGTCAGTAAGCGCCACCATTGCCCGTCTGCAACAAAAGGCCTGAAGTTTGCGCCCCAGTGTAATAAGTCTGTAGCTTTAAATGATATAATGCCCAATCCTGCAAAAACCATAATGAAAAAAACAAGAACATTCAGGTCAATTAATATTGGAGTCGCATAATAGCCGTGTCTGGGAATAAACATCTCAAGCGTATCCTTTAAAGAAGTCGACTCTTCTTTTTCTTCAACTCCTTTCAGGAACCGGTTCAATTTGTCGTCATCAAAATGTGGTATTGCGACAAAGACAAGAAAGATCATTGCCCCAATGCCGAACGCTTTAAATATCCATGGAAACGTTTCTCCATTACGGTTTTCAAAAGGCTCGTTGTACGCAACAAACACGACCGGTTTTTCACTGGTCAAAAAAGTGTTTTTAGCAATAGCGGCATTGAAGCCGTCATGCTCTTCTGTATTTCCTAACCTTTCGAGATACACAAACTTTGTAAAATCTGTGCTGTCAAATGTAACCTGCGTTTCTTCTGCAAAGGCATGGTATTTGGCATCTTTCTGTTCATCACTTATATGGTTGTTAATGCTCTCGGAATATTTTTTGACAAGCCAGCATTCACACTTCTTGTTTGCAGTGTCGGCTACTTTCTCATACAAAGGCATTGCAACAAAAATGGAGAAAGTTAATGTACCATTACTTTTTCCCGACACATTAGATACGGGATATACACTTACATGTGCTTTATCGATGTAGCGGTTCTGCAACGAATAATATTTTGTTGCAGTAGAGTCATTGTACTGATCAATACTTTTTAATGCGGTGAGCTTGCCGGTTGCTTTTTCGAGATATTCCTGTGATATAATGGTAGGAGCTGCTATGGCCAAAACGGCAATAAATTGGAAACCAAATGCAGCGTTTTCTTTTTTAAGTCTGAGCAAATTTATCCTTGGCCTTAACCATATTAATACAGGAATCCATGGCAGCGCAAACGGGAGCCATAAGTTTATGACCATCTGTTTTAACGAGCCAAAATTTCCTTTGATGATAATTGCCCAGTTGAGAAATGTGTAAAGGAGAATAAAGCTAGTGGCAATAAGCAGAAAGGGTAAATAGATGAGCCGCAGCTTCTCTTTAAACTGATTCATAGTTACGGTATTTCGGTTTATTAATTAGGGGTTCGCTCAAAAATAAAGGAAACCAGTTGAAATTACTATCCTTCAATCAACAAAAAAGTGAAGGTTAATATAACCGTTTGGAAGTTAACATCGGGCATATGAAAAATTATTTTTCTATCACACAGAAGTAAACAAGCGCGCCAAAGACTAAGAGGTTTATGATGTAGCCGGTCCAGATATTTCTATGCTTGTACTCAGGTTTGAGCTGCTCAGAATACTTGCCCGCAAATCCTTTCAACAGCCAATAGAAAGCGGCGCCGAGCCATTTGGATGTAAGTTTTTGGAAGATAGGTTCGTTTGCCATTAGTGGTTTGTAATAACAATTTATTTTACTCTGGTGTAAAAAATCGGTTTTGCCGGAGTCTTATTTGTGCAGGAATAACTTCTTGCCAGTCTGTTTCTATTGAAAGCTTGTATTGATGTGCATCCACCAAATATGTTGGGATTTGGGAGGCTGTCAAAGGCAACCAGTATGAACCCTTTTGAATAGCGCCATGTCCCAGGATAGGTTATCCCTTTCAGTTTACCATCAACGTAGTGTTGCCGAACGAGAGAAAAGGTGTGATCTTTTTTCAGCGATAGTGTATCGAACACATTGCACCATTGACCATAAAGCCTTTTTTCGCTCACTTTACAACGCGTAAAAAGCAGCAGCGTTAACATTGCCGCTAAAAAAATTCGAAGGTTCATGGTTGCAAATGGGTTAACATTAATATTCTCTCGTTTGAATAGCTACAGGTTGCGGAAAACAAACTTAGTTCATTCTAATTTCTGAAGCGCTTGTGTTATTTCCTTAATCAATCTTTCATCGCCATAGTATGAGGGATCTTCCTTTCTCCATTCTTCATTGGGTTCATAAAAATCAAATATATAGGCCGCGTCTGTTAATATATCATTGATATTTTCATCTTCTATGGAATCATCCTCCCACACTGCATGTTGAAATTCCTTTATAATTAAAATACGTTCTTCTCTTGAAGAGATTAAAGCATTGTTTAATAGTTTCTTTAGCTTATTTATAATCATTCGTTTTTCAATTAAACCAAAATACTCCAACACCGGTCATTATTTTGCATAATGGCTCCAGACACAATATAGACATGCAATCTCAATAAAAAAAGGGCAGACGTTTTGTCTGCCCGAATGAACCCCATTGATTATTGACTACCAAGTTTACATTAGTTTTTGTCCCACCAAAGAGCAGTGGCACCATTGTCTGAACCTCCAAGCAGTTGTACCGCTTGCGCATAACCTGTTGGGTTTGTTGCCTTCTCAGTAGAAGAAAATTCAAGACGACGTACGCCTTTGTTGGTGTCTATTACACCCTGGCTATCATTTTTCTGTACTTTGAAAATTTTAGGATAACCGGTACGGCGTTGCTCTGCCCATGCTTCGCAACCTTCAGGAAATCCTGCGATCCATTTTTGTGTAATGATCCTTTCCAGTTTGGTCGCGTCAGATGCATTATCATCCCACATTGGAGAAATTGTAGACGCCGCGTTTGTATTTAAAATTGTCGGTTGATAAAGGTCCACATAGTTAGCAGGAACAGCTGTTGATTTAAGATAATCGTCTATGCCGCCTGCGCCCCACTGTGCAAATGATTTGGTTACACCATCTTCGTAAAACTGTTTAACAGTTGTATTACCACCCATGTTCCAACCTTTCAATTTACCTTCTGCTTTAAGGAACGAAACCTCTGCAGCGGTCATCAAAACAGCCGGTGTTTCTGTTGTAATATTCAAAATAGAGTGGTTGATGTAAGTTTTCTCATCAGGATAAGGAATTCCTGATCGGATGCCTTTGAATGCGCCTTTTGCAAGAGGATCTGTAGCGGCCACAAAATATTTCGGTTCTCTTGGATCTTTGTAACCACCAAGGATAGATTCCATATTTGCACTCATTTGAATGTCTTGCCAGCTTGGGCTGATCGCACCCAGTGGGTTTGTATAACCCTGGCCGCTAATGGTAAAGTTATCAGCGTTTGTGGCAAGCATGCCACCTGGATCTGCTATCGCTGCTTCCGCTTCTGCTTTGGCTTTGTCCGGATTTGCTTTTGAAATACGAATTGCCAAACGCAATCTCAAAGAGTTGCCAAACTTGATCCATTGTTTTAAATCACCACCGTAAGCAAGGTCGAAGTTGGAGAACCTGTTCAATGTAGGATGCGCCTGAACAAACGCTTCCAGTGTGCTTACACCTTCTTTCAAATCAAGGAAGAACTGGTTGTAAGCTTGCTCTTGTGAATCGTATGTACCGCCTGTTTCGCCTTCGCCATAATGGGTGTACACAATAGGACCATACTGGTCTGTGATGCGGTGCATTACTTCTACTTTAAGAATCTTTGCAATGGCGTAGAAGTCAGGATACACATCTTTTGTTTTTTCTTCAGCATGCCTGATCGGAAGCATGGTATAGGAGTAAGTATAATCCCATGCCGCAAAGTTCCAACCATCCATTAAGAAGAAAGTGGTGTTGTTGATACCACCCGCAAAGTTGTGGCGCGTTGCCATGTAGCCCGAAAAGATATCGGCATTCAGGTTTTGCGTAAGCTGGTAGGTCCAGTCCTTACCCGCACCGAAGTTGTAGTTAAAGAAAATGCCTTGTTGTATTTGCGGATAGTAACCTCCAACATCGTTGAAGTCTGCCGCTAACTGATCGGGATAGGCACTAACAGGATCAGTATTATATTTTTCAAAATTTTTGGTACAGGAGGTGCCGAATAACATCATAGATGCCACTGCCGACATACAACCTATTCTCCATTTATTGCGATTCATAGTAGTTATGATTTAAAATAGATTAAAGAAGTAATTTAACATTGAAACCGAATGTTCTTGTAGCTGGCATTCCGAACACATCCACACCTTGCAGATCGTTTGTTGTTGACAAAGATGCATCTGTGTCGTATGGAGCTTTTTTAGTCAGATAGAACAAGTTTCTTCCGGTTAATGAGAAATCTAATCCTTTTACAACTTTATTTGCAAATACTCTTGATGGAATTGAATAGCTCAATGATAATTCTCTCAAACGAGCTACTGTTGCATCATAAACATAATATTCAGTAATACCTGAGCGACCACCCACTCTGCTGTAGAATCCTTGTACATCTGTTATTTTTTTGCCTTCCAGCGTAACAGAACCTGCGGCCCTTGCATCGCCTGTTACTTTAGACACACCCTGAAGGTCCAGGTCAGCTTGTGTTAAAGAAAGTACGTTTCCTCCGAAACGACCGTCAAACAATAAGTATAAAGAGAACTGTTTGTACGTTAGCGTGTTTGCCCATCCTAAATTGAACTTAGGAGCAGAGTTCGCAATTTTCATCCAGTCGCCATCGCTTTTTTGTGGCAGGCCACCTGCATCATATGTAATGTTACCGTGTGAATCTCTCGCAAATGTTTGGCCGTAGATGTCTCCAATTGAGCCACCTTGTTCCAGGCGCATTTGATAGTTGTTGGATCCCTTTTCTCCGAAGAAGAACACTGGCAGTCCATCAGGCATTTCAACAACCTTGTTCTTGTTGGTAGCGAAATTTACGTTTGTCTTCCACTGGAAATCTTTGGAGGCTACAGGTGTTGCGCTCAATATTACTTCCACACCCTGGTTTTGAATATCTCCACCATTTACGTAGTAGAAAGGAAATTTAGCTGTTGGCGCAGAAGCCACTTTAAACAACTGATTGCGGGTGTTGGTTTTGTAGTAAGTAACGTCAATGCCAAAACGATTATTGAAGAATCTCCACTCAGTACCCAACTCAATTGATTTGGTTTGTTCTGGTTTTAACTCTCCGAAAGGCGCTGTTGAGAAATCCTGTTGAACACCGCTTGCCGTGATTTTTTTTGCGTTATAATTACTTACGTAAGGATCAAGTGCATTACCCACTTCCGACCACGCCCCTCTTACCTTGGCGAAGCTGATCCATGATGGCATTTGCATCATATCAGTCAACACTGCAGATAACCCGATTGAAGGATAGAAGAAACCTTTTTTCTCACTGTTTGTAAATGCCAGTGTGGAGGACCAGTCATTTCTTCCTGTTACATCGAGGAACAAATAATCTTTAAATCCTAGTTGTGCAGTTGCAAAAACTGATTGCATTTGCGTGTGAACATTACCTTCTACAATGTAACCATTGCTGAGGTTCATGTTAGCAACAGTGAAAATGTTGGCAACATACATGTCTCCAGGTCTTGAGTCAAGACGAAGTTGTTTTGCTTTGCTGTCTGTAATACTTGTACCAACTACAGCGCTTAAAGAAAGGTTGTTGTTATATTTTTGATTGTAAGACAAGATCAAATCGCCGTACAGGTTATTCTCGCGATTAGTGAAGGTGATATAACGGCCTCTGTTTGCAGGGCTGGTTAAAGAAGGGTGTGTGCCAGCGTACATTTTCTGATTGTAGTCGTCAGAAATAAAGTCGTAGTTACCTCTTGCCTGCAAAGTGAAGTTGTTATTCAACTTGTAACTCAAGATAAGATTGGTGATCGCACGTGCGCGGTTGTCTTCGCTTGGCAGTTTGTTTGTTAGCCACCATGGATTCTGGTCCATATCGCTATAGCCAACGTACCAGTTTTGAAGCATCATGTTTCTTGTAGAATCAAATACTTCGTAGTGATCTTTGTACGGTTGAATGTTTTGACCACGAGTGAAGTGATACAAACCAACCAATGGATTGTTATAGAAACCGCCCGGAGTAGGTCTGTTCTTTATACTTTGTTGAATCAAATTCACATTACCATCCACTTTCAATTTGTCATTAAAGAACAATGAAGTCTGGTGGAAGGTCAGGTTGTTTTTACCATACTTATTTCCGTCGATAATGCCTTTTGCAGAAGTGTTGGCATAGGAAACATAGGTTTGATTTTTATCATTACCAGAACTCAATGCAATAGAGTTAATGCCGGTAATTCCTGTTTGAAAAAAATCTTTTGTAAAATCATCACTTCCACTAATCGCTTTACCCCAGCTTGTTGCAGCTAAAGTACCGTCTTGCCCTACACCTCCATAGCTGCTTTGAAACTTAGGCAATGTGGCCGGTTTTTCAAATGTGGTATTTGAGTTAACAGTTATAGAAGCCCTGCCAGCTCTGCCTCGTTTTGTAGTGATCACTACCACGCCGTTTGCAGCCTGGGTACCATACAATGCAGCAGCAGCAGGTCCTTTCAACATGTTCATGCTTTCTATATCGTCTGGGTTCAGGTTAGAAATACCGTCACCCGCATCGCGACCTGCAGCATCATTTGTACCACCAATTGTTGTAGAAGGTTGCTCTGAGTTGGAGTTTGAAATAGGCATACCGTCTATAACGTACAATGGTTGGTTATTACCGGTAATAGAGCGGCTACCGCGGATCAACACTTTTACAGATCCACCCAGGCCAGAAGCACTTTTATTAATGGTGACACCTGCAGCTTTACCTGCCAGGGCGTTCATCATGTTTGGATCCTTGGCTCTTGTAAGTTCCTCGCCTTGTACTTGTTGGGTAGCGTATGTTAAAGATTTGGCTTTCTTTTGAATACCCAAAGCTGTTACTACAACTTCAGTCATTTGCTGATTGCCTACAACAAGAGCAACATCAATTGTACCGTTGCTTCCTACTGTTACTTCCTTTGCTGAATAACCAACGTAAGAGATCACCAGCACGTCGCCTTTCTTCGCCTGAATGTTGTATACACCATTGGCGTCTGTAGTTGTGCCTTTGGTAGTTCCTTTAATGGTTACAGTTGCGTTGGCTACAGGCGTTCCGTCTGGTCCTGTTACCTTACCTGTGATAGGATCGGCCACCACCATAGAAACATTTGAAGTTTGTATGGCCAGGTCCATGCCATCCAGCGGAACATAATTGAGGGAGGTTCTTTTTTTGTCTTTGTCAGATAAGATCACATAGGTCTTATCATTTAGTTTCTTGTACTTGATGCCGGTATTTGACAATACTTCATCAAGAATTTTTTCAGTAGCTTCTTTTGTGTCGCCCAATGGGTTTACCATTTGGTTTGCGAGAGATTGTTCTGAGAAAAGAAAATAAACACCTTTTTGTTTGTTTAATTCTTTAAGAACAGTGAAGAGCTTTGCTTTTTCAACATTAGTGTCCTGGATGGTAAGTCCATGTGATTTCTTGTATGCATCTGTATTGCTGCGAACGTACGAGTAGCTGTTCTGAGCATTTGTTGCTGTTACAGCTAACATTTGGGTCGCGAGCAAACACCCAAACAGATGGGGCAGAGAATACTTCTTTCTCATTTTTGCAAGTTTTAGGCAGTTATTAGTTTTTGTGTATGTTTACTTTTTTCCTATGGCGCAGCAGGGCGTCCCCCGCGTTTTCAATTAAGAATTAGGAATTAAGAGTTAAGAGTTCTTTGCGTGATGTACTCTAAATCTAAATCTGAATGTCATGGTTATAACAATCGAAATTGCGTTAGGCACAATTCATAATTCTTAATTCATAGTTCTTAATTCCTCAACCTTTCGGCTGAGTTATTATTTTATAATAATGGTGTCTTCTTTCTTCTCTATAGACAGATCAACATATAGTAGTTGTAAAGCTTGTAACAATACATCAAGGTTCTCGTTTGACATTACACCACTTACGCCGTCTGGTGTTTTAGTAGAAGCGCTTGGTTCAACCTGCACTTTCATACCGTAAGTTTCCTCAATCATTTTTGCAACATTCTCGATACTTGTGTTTTCAAACAACATTTTCTTGTCTTTCCATGCTGTTACTGAATTGGCGTTTGGCAGTGGTGTTTTTTCCGGTGCGTTATCTTTCATCTCCACATAATCACCCGGCACCATTTTTATTTCTTTGCCATCTTTTCCTTTAATGGTCACACTTCCCTCATTAAGCAACACGCTTGTTTTACCGTCGCGGTTGATAACGTTGAATTGCGTACCGGTTACTATGATGTCAAATCTGTCAGTATGTACAATGAATCTGCTTTTTTGAGGAGTTTTTTTAACGTGGAAATAGGCCTCTCCTTTTAACCAAACCTCACGCTCGTTTCCTTCCTGCCAACCCTTTCCGTAAGAGATGCTGGTGTGTGCGTTCAGCGTTACTTCAGATCCATCCGGTAGTACTTTCGCGCTTACTTCGCCGTACTGGGTTTGGATGGAATTTGATTTCGTGCCTGTAAACATCCAGATGGCGGCAACTGCCAATATTATGGCCGCTGCAGAAGCCATCCACCAACGAATGGCCCTCGATCTCATGTTTACCACTTTGCTTTCCGTAAGACCCTCGAGGCTTTGTTGCAACCTGCTGTAAGAAGCTTCTACTTGCGCCTGTGCAATCGATTTTTCTTTCAATTGCAGATTTTGCAACCATTCAATCGCATCTTCTACTGCAGGCTTCCAGTCAGGGTGATTATTGAGAATTTGTTCCCAATCGCTGACTGTTTCAGGGCTAGTCTTAAAATACCAGTCTAAAAATTGCTGGTTCTGTAAAATGTCGTTAACGTTAACCATCTTTAAAGTGAATATTCCTATGAAAAAAACATGTTCTTACACTTATAGTACTCGTTTGTAATTTTTTGTAACTATTTTTCTGAAAATATTTTTGCTTTAAACCATTTTTAATCTTTTTTTGCTGTCTAACGTTATTGCAAAGATTAAGAAACACTTATTCGCCTAGATTAACTTGAGTGATCCACTAACTGATACAACTTTATGGGAACGCTATAAAAGCGGCGATCAGCAAGCTTTTGGACAATTGTTTCAGAGACACTATACGTCTCTGTTCCAGTTTGGTATGAAAATTACCAGCGACTCCATATTATTGGAGGACACTATCCAGGAACTTTTTATCGAACTCTGGCAAAACAAGAAGCAAACTGAAGTCCTCTCCGTTAAGGCCTATCTTCTGAAGTCGCTCAAGTATAAGCTCATGCGGGGGCTGAAAAAAAAGAATGGAAATGCAACCGGTGACCTGCAGGATGACATGCTATTCGAACTGAGCCACGAAACCTTTTTAGTAGAGCAGCAGGAAACTGAAGAAAGAAAAAAGATCGTTCTGAATGCTTTCCAGCAGCTTTCCAATCGCCAAAAAGAAATCATCTACCTCAAGTTCTACCAGAACCTCAGCTACGAAGAAGTCAGCGAAATCATGAACATTAACTACCAGGTGGCGAGAAATCTTCTCTACCAATCTGTGAAGGCGTTAAAGAAGATTTTGACGGCGCTTATAGTGCTTTGGCTTGTGAGATGGCAGGGATAAGTAAAAAAGAAAAAGTAAAATGGCTGTAGACGCAGGATTACTACAGCATGCTCTGATTTTCAAACGTCATAACAGTCCTCCGAGGATTTTGAATTTTTACTTTTGAGTTTAACTCCCGTATGGCGTGTTTAATAATGATGACGACATTTAACAATGATGATGTCATTATTATCAACGGTATATATCAACCGATGTTCTTCTGTAATTCTACGAGACCAAAAACCTCTGTATTCGTATTTCAATGGTTCTGGCTTTCCGATTCCTTTAAATGGATCTCTTTTAATTTCTTTTATAAGATCGTTGATCTTAATAAATGTTTTCTTGTCTGTGGCAAACCAATACTGATAATCCTCCCAACCCTCTTCAGTAAATGTATATTTCATTTTACAACAGCTCCTTTTTTACCAGTTTTCCCTTCTTAAGGCTCTCAATTGAATCATTCAATCTTTTTCGATTTACTGGATTATTCATTTCATGAAGCGTTGCCTCCAGGGAATTATACTCTTCTAGCGACATTACCACTACACCAGTCCCTTTTTCTTTATGAATTATCAAAGTTTCATGGTTGTCAATGACGTCGCTGATAAAGCGTGCCATATCTTTTCTGAAATCTGAAATTGTAGCCAATAACATGTTATATATTTTGTACAAAATAACGTACAAAATACGAATTGATAAAATAAAAAATAAGGGCAGTTGTTCTTCCTTGTGAACATTCAATTATTTTAACTAACCACTGTAATCAATTGATCTTTTAAAACACTTCTTTTTCATTTTAAAGAGATAACATTCGCTTCAAATGCCTTATAAGTTGTCTGCTGCACATACCAATTTCATTTGACATTTGCTCTGCAAGCGCTCACTATCAACCATTTAACAAGCTTTTTTAAAAATTTTCCGCAACCGTTTGTGCAAACGTATAATCGACTTATAATCAATATGTAGTGATTTCAAAACTTCTTCCTTCAGGTTAACTTAGTCAGTTTTTAGGTAAATCTTTTTGATTACATCGTTATCTTCACGCACACTATTCAATCGCACCTAGATTGTTTTTCGTTATTCACAATGTAAATTATCGTCAATTATGAGTATGGTAGATTCACTGGAGAAAATTCCGGTAAAGATCTTTAGTTCATTAAAAGATGGATCAAAATTCATTGCTGCAGAAATCGCCGCAACAATTAAGAGCAAACAGGCAAAAGGAGAAAAATGTGTACTGGGGCTGGCAACAGGCTCTTCACCAAAAACGCTTTATGCTGAACTTGTTCGCCTCCACAAAGAAGAAAATCTGAGTTTTAAAAACGTCATCACGTTCAATCTTGACGAATACTACCCGCTGGATAACGATGCCCTTCAAAGCTATAACCGTTATATGAAGGAGCAGTTGTTTGACCACGTAGACATTGATCCGGCTAACACACACGTTCCAAATGGTGAGGTTTCCAAAGAAGAAATAAAAAAATATTGCGCCGATTACGAAGCTAAAATTGACGCTGCCGGCGGTATCGATATTCAAATACTGGGTATTGGTAACAACGGTCACATCGGCTTCAACGAGCCTGGTAGCAGCCGCTTTTCGAAAACGCGCCTGATCCCCCTTGAAAATTCAACCCGTATAGCCAACTCAGGTGAGTTTCAAAATATTTCCAAAGTGCCGCGCCTTGCCATTACAATGGGTATAGACACCATTTTCAAGGCCCATAAAGTGTTCCTGATGGCATGGGGACAAATTAAAGCACCGGTTATTCAAAAAGCAGTGGAAGGAAATGTTACAGAGCAAATTCCTGCTTCTCTTTTGCAGGAGCACAACGATGTAACTTTTGTGCTGGATGAAACTGCAGCAACAGATCTTACCCGCTTCAGATCTCCATGGTTGAGTGGCGAAATTGAATGGACAGCCAAAATGGTGAAAAAAGCCGTTGTAAACCTTGCGCTGAAACTGGAGAAACCGGTTTTGAGTCTTACAAACAGCGACTACACAGACAACGGCCTTGCTGATCTTTTGGTAGAAAAAGGCGACGCATACGAAATCAATCTGCAAGTGTTTTATATGCTGCGTGACAGCATCACAGGCTGGCCTGGTGGCAAACCAAATGCTGTAATTCCGGCGCACCCTGAGCGTTCTACGCCTTATCCTAAAACCTGCCTCATCTTCTCCCCACACCCGGATGATGACATCATTAGCATGGGTGGTACATTCATGCGCCTGCACGACCAGGGACATGATGTGCACGTAGCTTATCAAACGAGTGGAAACATTGCAGTGACAGACGAATTTGTTACACGCTTTGTTGATTTTGCAGTAGGCTTTGAAGAGATCGCAGGCGTTGACAATACTGTTTCAAAAAATATCCTGAGCGATGCGAAAAGATTCCTTTCCGCAAAAAAACAAAGCGATATGGATACAGCTCAAATCCGCGCTATTAAAGGATTGATAAGAAGAGGTGAAGCGAAAGCAACTTGTCATTACGTAGGTATTAAAACTGAAAATATTCACTTCCAAAACCTGCCTTTCTACGAAACGGGCCGCATTGAAAAAAAGCCAATGGGTGAAGAAGATGTGGCACTAACAATGAAACTGCTTCGTGAAATAAAACCTCAGCAGGTGTATTGCGCGGGGGACCTTGCTGACCCGCATGGTACACACAAAGTATGTCTGGATATCGTATTTGAAAGCTTGCGCAGAATTAAAGCTGCGGGCGATGAGTGGGTGAAAGACTGCTGGGTTTGGTTGTACAAAGGTGCATGGCAGGAATGGTACACAGAAGAAATTGAAATGGCTGTACCAATGAGCCCAGACCAGGTAATGAAAAAACGTTTTGGCATATTTATACATCAGTCACAAAAAGACATGGTTCCATTCCAAGGTAGCGATAGCCGCGAGTTCTGGCAAAGAGCCGAGGAAAGAAACCGCCAGACTGCTGAACTATACGCTAAGCTTGGTCTTACGTATTACGCGGGCATGGAGGCTTTCGTGAGATGGCATTACTAGAGTGGAGAGTGGAGAATTGAGAGTGGAGAGTTGTGCGATGTTAATGTACGGTGTACGAAATTCAGTTTTGTACACCGTATTTATTTTTGCACTAGTCTGCGGAATACTTACCACTAAGGCACTAAGTCCACTAAGTTTCACTAAGAGAGGTCGAAATTTAAAACAACCCTTAGTGGAACTTAGTGGACTTAGTGCCTTAGTGGTAAATTAAACTCTTTAAATACTTAGCGTCTTCAAATACGCCGCGTCTTTCTTCGCGCATTCAAGCGGTGAAGCCTCATCATAACGTTCTTGTTCTACGATAAAATATTCAACACCGGTTTTCTTTGCGAGTTTCAAAATGCTTTTATAATCGATAGAACCGTTGCCTACAATGCATGATGCGTCTTCATCTGAAGGAGCGGCATTCTTTTTTCTGTCTTTAATGTGACACAGACGGAATCTGTTTTTATACTTCGTCAAATATTTTTCAATATCCGCGCCGCCCGTCACCACCCAATACATATCCATCTCAAAATCGACAGTGGCTGGGTTTGTATTCGCCATCATTACATCCTGCGGCATTTGTCCGTCAATTTCTTTGAAAGAATAACCGTGGTTGTGGTACGCGAAGCGAATACCATGCTTTCTGCATATCTCGCCTCTGTTATTGAACTCATCTGCGATGCGCTTGAAATCATCAATTGATTTTTGCGCCCCTTTATACGGACAGATCAAATACTTCATACCGATTGACGCAGCATCAGCGGCTTTCTTTTCAAAATCTTTATCAATGTCGCAGTGTGATGAAACGATCTTCATTCCGAGGTCACCTACATATTTTTTAAAATCTGCCGGTGTCATTCCCCAAAACATTCCCATACTGCCTTCATAGCTTTCCAGTTGGTTGTAACCAAATGAAGCCACTTGTTTCAATACTCCTTTGGGATCTTTGGGCATATCATCACGAAGTGAGTACAACTGCAAGCCTATATTTTTTATGTTGCCTTTCGCTGCCATTAATTTATCCATAGATAAAAAACTTCCTGCTGCAAGCAGTCCTGTTGTTTGTAAAAAAGATCTTCTGTTATATGACATTTGAATTGAAAATTGAAAGTTGAAAATTTAAAATTTCAAGCACGTTACCTTCAATAAAAAAAGTAACAACCCGCGTCCGGGTTGTTATGGGGTAAATCGTTATTACTTTAGGTTAACATACACAAAAACTAATAGCCGAATACCTGGTGGCTCTGGAAGCCAGCAGGAAACAGGAATTAGAAGTTAGGAATTAGAGTGATTCAATATTCTAACTCCTAACTCCTATTTCCTAATTTCTAATTAACTAAGTGGCCCACGCCTTATCGCCTTTCTTATAGTCTATGCAACCTTCATATTTTCCTGGCACTGCCACGTAGCGCAATGCTTTTGTTGCACCATCTTTAGATGAGAAATAGCCCCACACGGTGAGCTGTTTGAACATCGCAAAGTAGTGGTTAGGGTCAGACTTCTGTTTTGTCTTATTGTATTCTTTTGCTTCCTTATCAAGCTCTGTGAGCAATTGTGTTTTTTGCTCGGCAGTCAGCTTCATGAAAGGATCGTTGAATTTCTTTTTACTTGCATCGTTTAGTTTATTGAAGCCTTCCATGAATATCTTCTGATCTGCTTCGGTGTAACAATCTGTTACGATCGTTTTCATAAACTCACCGATCTTAGCTTCTTTCGCTCCAGGCGAAGAGGCAGTTGCAGGCAAGATCGTTTCTCCTACTTCATCAAGAAATGCGATGTTGTCCGGAGAAAAATCCAGCACTCCTGAAACTTTTTTGTCGGCGTTTGTACATCCGCTCAAAAAAACATCTGCTCCAATGATCGTGCCGCCCAAAATAAGCGCCACACGGGATAGAGCATCTCTTCTTGTCATCATGATGATATTTTAAATTTTAAATTGAGAGTGGAGAATTGAGAGTGGAGAGTGAAAATTCAGCATAACTCTCAACTCTCCACTCTCAACTCTCCACTAATTAAATGTTTCCTTTTTTCAATTCACTCACTGCGTAATCCGCAGCTCTTGCTGTCAACGCCATGTAAGTCAATGATGGATTGACGCAAGACGAAGATGTCATTGCCGCACCGTCTGTTACGAAAACGTTTTGCGCATCCCACACCTGGTTGTATTTGTTCAACACAGATGTTTTAGGATCAAGCCCCATGCGTGCCGTTCCCATTTCGTGAATGCCATCGCCCAGGTTGTGGCCATTGTCCCAATGATGAACATCCTTTACCCCTGTTGCTTCCAGCATGGCAACGGCTTCTTCAACAATTGCCTTGCGCATTTTCTTTTCGTTGTCTTTGATCTCTGCATCCATCTCGAGCACCGGCAATCCCCATTTATCTTTTACGTCTTTGCTCAGCGTTATTCTATTTTCGTGGTATGGCAATACTTCACCAAAGCCACCCACGCCCATTGTCCATTGACCAGGTTCAGTAAGGGCTTCTTTGAAATTAGCGCCAACACTAAGCTCCGCAACATTCCTGCTCCAGCCTTCACGGCTCGCGCCGCCCTGGTAACCGAAGCCTCTTAAAAAATCTCTTTTATCGCCAAACAGGTTTGCGAAGCGTACTAAGTAAATTCCATTGGCACGACGGCCATAATAATATTTGTCTTCATAGCCTTCCATTCTTCCGGATGCACCAAGGTTGTAATGATGATCCATAATGTTATGACCAAGTTCTCCGCTGCTGCTTCCCAAACCTTCGGGCCAAATATCCGTAGCACTGTTCATCAATACCCATGCACTGTTCAGCGCAGAAGCATTGACGAAAACTATTTTTGAATAGAACTCATAGGTCTTATTTGTTTCACCATCTACTACTTCTACGCCTTTCGCTTTCTTCGTGTCTTTATCGTAAATGATTTTTGTAACAATGGACCATGGTCTTACTGTTAAATTGCCTGTTGCCAACGCAGCGGGCAATGTAGAAGATTGCGTGCTGAAATAGCCACCAAACGGACAACCTTCCCAGCACCTGTTTCTAAACTGGCACTGTGTGCGTCCCGGATGCGGTGCAGTGATATGCGCCACGCGTCCGATGATCATATGGCGATTGCCCTTGTAATAATCTTTCAATCTTGCCGCAACATCTTTTTCCACGCAGTTCATTTCCATGGGTGGCATAAATTGTCCGTCAGGCAAATGTTGCAAGCCTTCCAGGGAACCACTGATACCTGCAAATTTTTCTACGTGATCGTACCATGGCGCCATGTCCTTGTAACGTATCGGCCAATCAATCGCCCAACCATCTTTTTTGTTGGCCTCAAAATCGAAATCGCTCCAGCGATAACTTTGCCTGCCCCACAATGTTGATCGTCCGCCCAACTGATAAGTACGCCACCAGTTGAAAGGTTTCTTTTCTACATAAGGACAATCTTTTTCATTCGTCCATTTTTCCATCACCGCCTCATTAGCGCCCCAGTTGCGGGATATCACGGGTCTTTCTTTTCGTTGCTCCTGCGTAACACTTCCACGATGTTCAAACTCCCACGGATCTTTGTTGGCGGTGTTATAATCTTTTATATGCTCGTAGTTGCGACCTCTTTCCAGCATCAGAACTTTAAGACCTTTCTCTGAAAGTTCCTTTGCCGCCCATCCACCACTTATTCCGGAGCCAATTACAATGGCATCATAAGTGTTCTGAGCCTGCGCTTTGTTGTTGATATGTAGAGTATCGCCGGGCATTTTGTTTTAATTGAAAATTGAAAGTTGAAAATTGAAAATTAAGACTTGAAATTTGAGAGTCAGAGCTGAAAACCTATCATTTTCAACTTTCAACTTTCAATTTTCAATTAAATTAAAGGTTTCCTTTTTTAAGTTCACTAACCGCATGGTCCACTGCTCTTGCAGTAAATGCCATGTAGGTTAATGATGGGTTTACGCAAGATGCAGATGTCATGAATGAACCATCGGTTACAAAAACGTTTGGAGCGTCCCACACCTGGTTGTATTTGTTCAACACAGATGTTTTGGCATCCTTACCCATTCTTGCAGTACCCATTTCGTGAATACCACGACCGGGAGTACCATCACCGTCATAACCTTTTACGTCTTTAACGCCTGCAGCAGTAAGCATTTCAATGGCATCTTGCTGCATGTCTTTGCGCATCTTCAATTCGTTATCCTTCAACTCGCAATCGATCGCGAGCACATTCAATCCCCACTTATCTTTTTTGCTTTTATCAAGCGTCACTTTGTTTTCGTGGTAAGGAAGAATTTCTCCGAAGCCACCCATTCCCATTGTCCAGCGACCTGGTTCTGAAAGCGCTTCTTTGAAATCTGCACCGATGTTCATTTCGGCAACGCCTCTTCCCCATCCTTCGCGGCTTCCACCACCCTGGTAACCGAAACCACGAACGTAGTCTCTCGCATCACCATTGTAGTTTCTGTAGCGCGGAACATACACGCCATTTGCACGGCGCCCGAAATAATATTTGTCCTCGTAGCCTTCTACCCAACCGCCGGCACCTACGCCTAAGTGGTGAT
Source organism: Pinibacter aurantiacus (assembly GCF_019130065.1). Taxonomy (GTDB): domain Bacteria; phylum Bacteroidota; class Bacteroidia; order Chitinophagales; family Chitinophagaceae; genus Pinibacter; species Pinibacter aurantiacus. The sequence goes on from NZ_JAHSPG010000012.1 coordinate 298,407, forward strand.
CCATCAGGTTATGTCCCAACGCGCCGCTGCTACTTCCCAAACCATCGGGCCAAATGTCTGTTGCTGAGTTCATCAACAGCCATGTGGAGTTTAAAGTAGAAGCATTAAGGAAAACTATTTTCGCGTTGTACACGTAAGTCTTGTTTGTTTCTGCGTCCAGCACTTCCACACCGGTCGCACGTTTTTTATCTTTATCGTACAATACTTTTGTTACAATGCTCCACGGCCTTAAAGTGAGATTGCCTGTTTTCATGGCAGCAGGCAGCGTAGAAGATTGCGTGCTAAAATAGCCTCCAAACGGGCATCCCAGCCAACACTTATTTCTAAACTGGCAGTTCGTTCTGCCTTCATGAGGAACAGTAAGATTTGCCACACGTCCAATGATCATTTGACGCTGACCTTTGTAATAGTCTTTTATTCTTTTAGAGACATCTTTCTCCACGCACGTCATTTCCATTGGTGGTAAAAACTGGCCATCCGGCAATTGTGGAATGCCGTCCCTGTTACCACTAATGCCAGCAAATTTTTCTACGTAATCATACCATGGTGCAATTTCATTGTAGCGTACGGGCCAATCAACACCGTGACCATCTTTTGCGTTGGCTTCAAAGTCAAGATCGCTCCAGCGGTAGCTTTGTCTGCCCCACATTAATGAGCGGCCGCCCACATGGTAACCACGGAACCAATCGAATCTTTTTACTTCGGTGTAAGGAGATTCTTTATCGCTCGCCCAATAATCAAGATTGATCTCATTTAAAGGATAGTCACGTTTCAGCACCGGATAGTCCTCTTTCATTTGTTGCGTTGCCTTTCCCCTATGTGGAAAATCCCACGCCTCTTTATTTGCGCTTACATAATCTTTTACGTGTTCAATGTTACGGCCGCGTTCCAGCATCAGAACCTTCAGCCCTTTTTCTGTAAGCTCCTTCGCTGCCCAGCCACCACTGATTCCGGAACCTACAACAATCGCATCATAAGTTTGATCTGCCATAATATTTTTTCTTTCTTTTTAGGTAAGTCTTTTACAATTAAAAATGTACGGTGTAAGATGTACGAAATTTGTTCTGTTCTGCTCTGCGGGCCTTGTAGCCTCGCAGTTCTATTTTGTTGCTTCAGGCAACTTTATCGCCAGAGGCCATAGAATAGTACTCAGAAGCTAAAAGCTTTGGAGAGCTTAACCTCTTGTTACACATCGCAAATCTCCACCGCCTTCTTCAGCGATGCCAGTTTATCTTTTGCTTTTGGAATGAACTCCTGTGCCACATATCCTTTAAAATTCACTTCTTTGATAGCATTCATGATGGCAGGATAATAAAGTTCCTGCGTTTCATCAATTTCATGTCTGCCAGGCACACCGGCTGTATGATAGTGGCCGATGTATTGGTTATAATCTTTAATGGTTCTTATCACATCGCCTTCATCGATCTGCATGTGATAAATATCGTACAGCAATTTAAAATTGTTAGAATTCAATCGTTTACACAACTCAACGCCCCAAGCAGTTTTGTCACACATATAATCCTTGTGGTCAACCTTACTGTTAAGCAATTCCATGTGAATGGTAATGCCGTTTTTTTCTGCCAAAGGCAATACCTGTTTCAGGCCTTCCACGCAGTTTTTTAAACCTGTTTCATCATCCATTCCGTTTCTGTTGCCGCTAAAGCAAATCACATCTTTATATCCAGCCTGTACCATTAGCGGAATAATGTCAGTATGATCTTTGATCAATCTTTCATGTTGCGATTTGTCGTTCCAGCCTTTGGTCAAACTGTTTTGACCAGATGTGTAACACATCGAACTGTACACACCATACTGTTGCAAAGTGTGCCAGTCAGCAGGACCCACAAGATCAATTGCGCTGAAGCCGATTTTCTTTACTGCTTTGCAGAGATCTTCAACGCTGATGTCATTGAAGCACCAGCGACATACAGAGTGATTAATATTTCCTTTGAATTTCATCATAGGTGTTTCGTTTTCGCCAGGCTGTGTAAAAGAGGAAAGCACACTGCCTCCCACTACTACAGCTGCCGACCCGGCGACCATATTTTTGATAGCACTTCTCCTGTTGTGAGTGGACATACGATAACGTTTCTTTTTTTAAATTATAAACAAGCAAAACCTAAAAAGTAAAAAGTAAAAAATCAAAAGTAAAAACGCTGTAAGGCAAGTTTGATCAGGGAATGCACCTCTTTCTTTTTCAAATCATTTAGCAAAACTGCACCATCGGGTTTTGAATTTTTACTTTTGACTTTTGACTTATCTCTAATGCGCCAATGTTGTTTGCAACGACGGTTTCTTTCTTCCTTTCATATAAAAATAGAGTACAGTAAATGCCACTATAAGAATGATTGGAATAATCAATGTAACATTAATGATTTGAGGACCTGCAGCTTTTTTTGCTTCGGCAAATGCATTTGCCATTTCTGTTCCTGCGGCAGCGTCTGAATATGCTTTTACATCAGCATTGGCAGGTAGTTGGCCGGCAACTAATCTATCATAATAACCACCCATGAAGATCATGTATAGAGACACGGCAAACATGCCCGCTCCGCCCATAAAGTTCAATCCTACTGCGCCTGTCTTAGGTAAATTTTCAGAGACAAATCCGAGCATGGTTGGCCAGAAATAACATACACCGATACCGAAGATTATTGCTCCTGCAAACAACATGTTTCCTGTTGTATGACCAAGAATGTATAAACCCAATGCAGCAAAGATTGCTGAAATCAACAACACTCCTGCTGAAGAAAATTTATGCACCACCGGTTCCGCAAATGCACGGCCCAGCACCATTACGCCCGTTTCAAGGGTTAATAATAAAATGGCATTCTCGGTTACGTTCTTTAATAATACATCGATCCATTGTCCCGTAAACAATTCGGTGATGGCTGTTCCCAGCATTAACACGATCATTACAATAAATAATGGATTAAGCAATGACCTGTACATCTCTGAAGTAGAGACGCCACTTGAAACTCTTTCTGTTGGCGGAAATTCAAGCTTGCTGAAAAGATATCCGTAGATCAACGTTGGTATCAACATGATGCCAACGAGCAACTGCCAATTGCTTAAATAACTTGTGTCAGGAATATTTACGCCAAAGAATCGCACGATCAATGTGCCTATCACAATACCACCAGGGAACCAAAGGTGAAAGTGATTGAGCTTGGCGGTTTTCTTTTCTGTATATAAACTGGCCACCAATGGATTACATGCGGCTTCCACTGTACCATTTCCCATGCCAATTAATAATGTTGAAATAAACAGGGACCAGAAACCTGTTGCTGTAATCGTTAACACAATGCCCAATAAATGAAACACCGCTGCGGCAATCAATAACTTTTTCATGCCGATGATGTCCACTATCATACCTCCTATAACGATGGCTAATGGGAACCCCCAGAATGCGGTACTTGTAATTATACCAATTTGTTCTTGTGTTAAAGAAAACTGATGGCTCCACGTGCTTAATAATCCAGCACGGATACCGAAAGAAAGCGATGTTACTAATAGAGCAAGACAACTTGCTATGAACAGTTTATTCCTGTTTATGGCCTGCATATCGTTTGTTGTGTTGGGTTAAATTAACGCGAATAAATTTAGAGATTTATTTGGTTGAACGAACACTTTTTATAAAATACTTTAATAAAAATCAGTTTTTGTTATGATTATACCCATCCAACCAAATAAAAAAATTTTAATAGTGAAATAAGAGAGATGTAATAAATTTAACCTTTATCTTTTCCAATATTTTGCTTGTTATATGGGAAATCTACAGATCAAAACGAATCCTAAACTTTATGATGCGGTAATTGTCGGATCAGGGGCCGGTGGCGGCATGGCGGCCTATATGCTTTCAAAAGCCGGCCTGAAAGTTTGCCTGATTGAAGCGGGCCCGATGTACGATCCTGCAAAGAATGTTACTCAATTAAAAAATTCGTGGGAGTCGCCAAGACGAGGCGCAGGCACAAAGTTTCGCCCCTTCGGCGATTTTGATGCATGCTATCACGGATGGGAGATTGATGGTGAACCTTACACCACTACAAAGGACACTGAATGGGATTGGTTCCGCGCGAGAATGATCGGCGGTCGTACCAATCACTGGGGAAGAATTTCATTACGCTTTGGTCCTAAAGATTTTAAGCGCAGAAGCATTGACGGCCTTGGTGAAGATTGGCCCATCTCCTACGATGATATCAAACCATACTACGATCGCGTTGATAAATTAATCGGCATTTTTGGTTCAAATGAAGGGCTCGAAAATCATCCCGATGGTGTTTTTCTTCCACCGCCCAAACCAAGATTGCATGAGCTGATGCTAAAGAAAGGTGCAGCCAATGCAGGTGTTCCGGTAATTCCTTCGCGCCTCTCTATTCTTACAAAAAAAATAAACGACGAACGCGGCTCTTGTTTCTTCTGCAGCCAATGCGGAAGAGGTTGCCAGGTGTATGGCGATTTCTCTTCGTCTTCAGTATTAATAAAACCTGCCATGGCAACGGGCAATGTTGATGTACTTACCAACGCAATGGCCCGTGAAGTGTTGACTAATAAAGAAGGCCTCGCAACAGGTGTTTCTTATGTAAACAAAGATGACCTGCAGGAATACGAGGTAAAGGGAAAAGTGGTGATACTTGCCGCGAGCGCGTGTGAATCTGCAAGATTGCTACTCAACTCAAAATCTGCGAGACATGAAAATGGTCTTGCCAATTCCAGCAATGTGGTTGGAAAATATTTGCACGATTCTACGGGCGCATCCATGGGTGGCGTGGTTCCGCAGCTACTCGGGCGCAAACGATACAACGAAGATGGTGTGGGCGGTGCGCACATTTATTCGCCTTGGTGGCTCGATAACAAAAAGCTTGATTTCCCTCGTGGTTATCATATTGAATATGGTGGTGGCATGCACATGCCGGGGTATGGTTTTACCAATGGCATTCAGTTCGTTAACGGAAAATTTGCCGTGAATGGCCAGAAAAAACAAGCGGGTGGTTATGGCAAATCTTTGAAGGAAGATTACCGTTATTTCTATGGCGCACAGGTACATATGGCAGGCCGCGGAGAAGCCATTTCATTTGAAAGTAATTATTGTGAAATAGATCCGGGTGTGGTGGACAAATGGGGCATTCCTGTATTGCGCTTTAATGTAAAATGGAGCGAGCATGAAATAAAACAGGCGAAGCATATGAAGGAAACCTTCCAGGAAATTCTGCATCAAATGGGCGCCGTTGTTACATATGGCGATGACTTTGGTGCGCATAATAATTACGGATTGGAAACGCCTGGAAAAATTATTCATGAGGCAGGGACCGTTCGCATGGGCAATGATCCTAAGCGCTCAGCACTGAACAAATGGAGCCAGGCGCACGATTCCAAAAATGTATTCTGTGTGGACGGCGGACAATTTGTTTCGCAGGCAGACAAAAACATTACATGGACGATTTTAGCATTGTCAATGCGTACGTCGGAATACATTGTTGATCAATTGAAGAAACAAAACATTTAATTAGTTGAGAATTGAGAATGGAGAGTTGAGAGTTATAATGCGCTCCTCTCTCCATTCTCAACTCTCAACTCTCAACTTTTCTCTATGGATAGACGGAAATCAATTAAGGCTATGGCTCTAGGAACGCTTTCGGCAAGCGTATTCGCGGAAGCATGCAAGTTGTCTGACAAAAAAACAACTGAAGTAAAAGCTGAAGATAAAAAAGCAGATGGTGGTTACGACAGGCAGCCGGAAGAGATGGAAAAGCTTAACGCCATTGCTGCGCAAACTTTTTTTACACCGGATGAAATGGCGACGATCACCATACTTGGTGATATCATCATTCCGCGTGATGAGGTCAGTGGCAGTGCTTCCGATGCGAAAGTGCCTGAGTTCATTGAGTTTATTGTAAAGGACATGCCCGAACATCAAATACCAATTCGTGGCGGCTTGCGCTGGCTCGACGTGCAGTGTATGAAACAGTTTGGCAAAGGCTTTAAAGACTGCGACGAAAAACAACGTATTGAAATGGTGGATCAAATCGCCTATCCGGAAACAGCAAAACCAACAATGAAACAGGGAGTAGCCTTCTTCAATAAATTTCGCGACCTTGTTGCTACCGGCTTTTTCACCTCCGAAATAGGCGTGAAAGACATCGGCTATATGGGCAACAAACCCAATCAATGGAATGGTGTACCAGACGATGTGTTGAAGCAATATGGGTTGGCTTATAGTGAAAAGGAATTGAAGGAATGTGTGAGTTTCTCTTAATTAAGAATTAAGAATTCCTTTAGTGTGATTTGCTTTAGCAAACACGAAATTCAAGAGCAGCAAAGAGTTTACTAAACACATTACCCCTAATTCATTGCCTTTGGCATCAGTCAAAGGAGAATAATCATAACAAATCATGAAAATCATGAAAATCTGCGTTCTCCTAACAACGAACAACTGTCAACTAACAACTACACAGATATGAAAAAACTAAGAATGGGCATGATCGGCGGAGGACCAGGAGCCTTTATTGGCGCGGTTCACCGCATTGCGGCAAATATGGACGGACAGATTGAACTGGTTTGCGGAGTGTTTAGCAGTGATGCTGCAAAATCAAAACAAGCGGGTGAAGAATTGTTTCTCGCGCCGGAAAGAGTGTATGGTTCTTACAAAGAAATGATCGAGAAAGAAAAGCAACTTCCGGAAGATGTGAGAATGCAGATCGTGAGCATTGTAACACCCAACCACGTGCATTTCGAACCTTCGAAAATGGCGCTGGAAAATGGTTTTCACGTCATCTTGGATAAGCCAATGACCTTCACCCTTGATGAAGCAAAGGCTTTGCAACAGGTGGTTGAAAAAACAGGGAAAGTATTTTGCCTTACACATACTTACACGGGCTACCCGATGGTAAAGCAGGCGAAGCAAATGGTGAAAAGTGGTGTGCTCGGTAAGATCAGAAAAATATACGTGGAATACCCGCAGGGTTGGTTGAGTACTTTTTTAGAAGGCAGCGATTCTAAGCAGGCATCATGGCGCACCGACCCAAAACGCAGCGGCATTGCAGGTTGTATGGGTGACATTGGTACGCACGCTTTTAATATGGCAGAGTATGTGAGCGGCTTGAAAACAACAAAAATTTGTGCCGACCTAAACATAGTGGTAGAAGGAAGACAATTAGATGATGATGGCGCTGTGTTACTGAAATTTGACAACGGCGCAACAGGCGTTTTATTTGCCTCCCAAATAGCGGCCGGTGAAGAGAACAATGTGAAAGTAAGAGTATACGGAGAAAAAGGTGGTGTGGAATGGCAACAGCAAGATGCAAATACTTTAATGGTAAAATGGCTGGACAAGCCTGCTGAGATCTATCGCACGGGTACCGGTTATGTAAGTTCATATGCATCGCATAACAGCCGCACACCTGCGGGACACCCGGAAGGATATCTGGAAGCATTTGCCAATCTTTATCGCAACTTTGCTTTAACCGTTCGTGCAAAAGAAAACGGCGAAACACCAAAGCCTGAATGGCTCGACTTCCCAGGCATCGAAGACGGCCTGCGCGGAATGGCGTTTATTGAGAACGTGGTGAAGAGCGGCAAGAGCGAGCAGAAATGGACGACGTTCGATATCTAAAATCAAAATTCAAAAGTAAAAATTCAAAAATGATCGCCGATTATTGAGACTTTTTTACTTTTTACTTTTTACTTTTTACTTTTTACTTTTTACTTAATAACATTTTCCTCATGACTACTCTCAAAGGACCCGGCATATTCCTCGCACAATTCATGGGCGATCAGCCTCCTTTTAATAATCTGAAATCTATTTGCCTGTGGGCCGAATCACTTGGCTTTAAAGGCGTGCAAATACCTACATGGGACCCACGTTGCATCGACTTGCAAAAAGCAGCGAAAAGCAAAACATATGCTGATGAGATCAAAGGCATAGTGAATGAATGCGGACTGGAGATCACAGAACTTTCTACGCATTTGCAAGGACAACTCGTTGCAGTACATCCGGCTTATGATACAATGTTTGATGGCTTCGCTCCTGCTGAACTGCATGGCAATCCTAAAGCAAGAACAGAATGGGCGGTGCAACAATTAAAATATGCAGCCAAGGCTTCACAAAATTTAGGCTTGAATGCTCATGCAACATTTAGTGGTGCATTGCTATGGCACACGGTGTATCCGTGGCCGCAGCGCCCGGCGGGCCTTGTTGAAACGGGCTTTATCGAATTAGCGAAAAGATGGCTGCCAATATTGAACGTTTTTGATGAACACGGTGTGGATGTTTGCTACGAAATTCACCCGGGTGAAGATTTACACGATGGTGTGAGTTATGAAATGTTCCTCGAAAAAGTGAACAATCACGCAAGAGCTTGTCTGTTGTATGATCCATCGCATTTTGTGTTGCAGTGCCTCGATTATCTTTCTTACATCGACATTTATCATGAGCGTATAAAGATGTTTCACGTAAAGGATGCTGAGTTCAATCCAACCGGCAGACAAGGTGTATATGGCGGTTACCAAAGCTGGATAGATCGCGCGGGACGCTTCCGTTCTTTGGGAGATGGCCAGGTTGATTTCAAATCTGTGTTCAGCAAAATGGCGCAATACGATTTTAAAGGCTGGGCGGTAATGGAATGGGAATGCTGCCTTAAACACCCTGAAGATGGCGCGAAAGAAGGTGCTGTATTTATTAAAGATCACATCATTCGTGTTACAGAAAAAGCGTTTGATGATTTTGCTGGAACAGGTGCTGACGAAAAGACGAACAGGGCGATATTGGGAATTTGAGAATGCTTTCTGTGAAACAATGCAATGTGCAATGAGGCGTATATTTTCAAACTTATCATTTTTTTAAAGACCTAAATAAACCACTAAGACACTAAGGACACTAAGCCTCACTAAGGACTCTCTAAAGTGTAGCGACGCTTAGTGAAACTTAGTGCCCTTAGTGACTCAGTGGTAAAGATTCGAGACCGGCCGTTTAAGAAATAACAAAACACAACAAACCATTTTAAAACATAGAATATGAAAAAACTCTGGCTTGCCGCAATTTTGCTTCCCGGCTTTTTTGCGTGGAAAACAGCAACAAAAAACAACATCGAAAGATATTCAAAGAACCCTTCTAATGATGGCTGGATCACATTGTTCAACGGAAAAGATTTGAACAAATGGCACAGCTACGGCAAATCGAATGTTGCGGGTGCATGGAAAATAGAAAACGGTGCCATTCATTTGGATGCAAAAAGCAAGAAAGAAGGTGAAGGCGGTGACCTTGTAACAAATGACGAATTCGACAATTTTGATTTGAAACTGGAGTGGAAAATTTCTCCCAAAGGAAATAGCGGCATTATCTTCTTCATTCACGAAGACACTGCTCACTACCACCAAACATATTCAACAGGAGCAGAAATGCAGGTAGTAGATAACGAAGGCCATCCGGACGGACATATCATGAAACACAAAGCCGGTGATCTCTACGATCTTATTGCATCTTCAAAAGAAGCGCAAAAGCCTGTAGGAGAATGGAACGCAGTTGAAATTAAATCTTTGAATGGCAAACTAGACCTCTATCTCAACGGTGTAAATGTTGTGTCTACCACTATGTGGGACGATAACTGGAAGCAACTCATTGACAATAGCAAGTTTAAAACATGGCCGGGCTGGGGCACTTACAAAAAAGGAAAAATCTCACTGCAAGATCACGGTGATGATGTGTGGTATAGGAACATAAAAATTCGGAAACTATAATTTCAATTCTAAAGTAAAAATTAAAAAGTCAAAAGCAGAGAGCGCATCATGCCTTCTTACTTTTGACTTTTTAATTTTTACTTTTTACTTATAAAGGTCTCACCCAAATATTTCTATAACTGATCGGTTCGCTTGGATCGCCGTGATCCTGTAGCTTGATAGGACACGGACCATGCTTGTGATAAGCCGGTTGTCCTATCCACGCGGTTTCACCTTTTAATTCGAAATTATTTTGCAGCAACACGCCATTTTGGAAAACGGTAACGCGTGCAGCGCTCTTCAAAGAGCCGTCATCATTAAAGCGTGGTGCGGTCCAGATAACATCATAGGTTTGCCACTCTCCCGGTTTCTTACACGCATTTGCCAGTGGAATTGCCTGTTTGTAAATGCTTCCTGTTTGTCCGTTCACATACGTTTTGTTAATGTAACAATCCAGCACTTGTAACTCATATCCTGCATCTCCCTTACCCGTTGAAGCAAGGAATACACCGCTATTACCGCGAGCCTGGTTGCTACCGGTGATATTTTCAGGTATGCGCCATTCAATGTGTAATTGATAGTCTGTAAAAGTTTGCTTTGTTTGTATGTTGCCCGTTCCTTTTTTTACGGTAACAGCGCCATTACCCACCGTCCATTGTGCCGCGCTGCCATCTTTCACACTTTGCCAGCTGTCAAGATTTTTCCCATCAAATAAAACGATAGCGTCAGAAGGCGCGTCAGCAAAGGCTTTACCTGGCGTAACTACTTTTGGTTCCGGTTGCCAAACCTCGGTTTCCGCCGCTCTTTCAGCATCAGTTTTTTGTTTTTCTTGTGCCATAGCCATTGTAGTTATGAATAGGCCTGCGGTTAAAAGATAAGCTTTCATTGTATGATTTGAAATTTGTGATTTTAAAGAGAGAGCACACAGATGACGCTGATTAAACTGATTTTCACTGATCTTTTGTTGAACAGAAAAACTAATATCCATCAGTCTTGTATGCTACACAGAATGCATTCTTAATTCTTAATTCTTAATTCTTAATTCTTAATTCCTAATTCTTAATTAAATGCCTTCCTGTTAATTCTTAATTATTAATTATTAATTATTAATTAAACTTTAGGCAGCTTGTATCCATTGTGATATTCAGCCGACAACAACTTATTCGCCGCTTTATCATCATTGAAATCGCGCCTCACATCATTCCAGTAAATTTTCTTTCCGGTGCGAAACGATATATTTCCCATCTGGCAAACAGTGGCGACATGTGCACCGTCTTGTATCGGGCAATGCAGGTCTTCCATTTTTCTGCTTTTCACCACGTCGATAAAGTTTTGTGCATGCAACGTCAACCCGTCGTCTTCTTTTTTTTGCCTTGCTACCGCATCCATTTTTTCTTTACCGTTTATTTTTTCCGGAATCACTTCCCATCCACCTCTATCTACCACAAGCGTGCCATTATTTCCAATAAAAGCCACGCCGTGATCGCGGCTATAAGGCCCATCGTTTATACCCGTTGCGTGTTCCCACAGCATGTTGAAGCCATTAAATTCATACACAGTTGTTAACGTATCCGGCGTTTCTTCCGCATCATCTGGATAAGCGAATTTACCACCGCTCGCAACAACGCTCTTTGGTGTATTTGCTTTCATGCCCAGCAAAGCGTAATCGATCATGTGTACGCCCCAGTCTGTCATCAAACCTCCAGCATAATCCCAGTACCAGCGGAAGTTAAAATGAAAACGATTGGGATTGAAAGGTCGTTTTGTTGCTGGCCCGAGCCACATGTCATAATCCACGCCTGCGGGCACAGGGCCGTCAGGCTGCACAGGTATCGATTTCATCCATCCCTGGTAGGCCCATGCCTTTACAAGCCGCACCTGGCCAAGCTTTCCGGAGTGTACAAAACTCATTGCATCCTGGTAATGCTTGTTGCTTCTCTGCCACTGCCCTACCTGTACCACGCGATTGTATTTTTGCTGAGCAGCCACCATCGTGCTGCATTCTATAATTGAATTGCCGGCCGGTTTTTCACAATACACGTCTTTTCCTGCAGCACATGCATCATGCATGATCAGGCAGTGCCAGTGATCAGGCGTGCCTATCACCACCACGTCAACATCTTTGTTATCAAGCAATTTCCGATAATCACTGTAGGTTGCTACTTTCATGCCTTTTTGTGCGAGTTCAGCGGCACGTTTGTCCAACACACTTTTATCTACATCACACAATGCAACACATTGTACTTCGGGAATTTTCAACAGCGCCGTAAGATCTGCCCAACCCATTCCATTGATGCCGATGGCACCTACATTAATTTTCGCGTTGGGAGAAATAGCTTTTTTTCTTGCAAGAAGGTCTAAGGGTAAAGCGGCTGCAAGCCCCGCACCTGCTAAATAAAGCGAGGATGAGTGTAGAAAAGTCCGTCTTTTCATATTGGCAATTTTAGAATCAATGGTTGTGGTAAAATTATTTGACTTTATAGGTAAATATAAGAATTGAAAATTGAAAGTTGAAAATTGAAAATGCTTTGGGCTCACGTTGGCTTAGGGCGATTGGGCATTCCTTACCAATAAGAACAAAAATTAAAATGCGGCGCGGGCCTTCATTTTCAATTTTCAATTAACACTCATAACCTCTCTGCTACGTCTTTATCACTTCATCTAAAACACTTTTTTTCGAGCGGCAGTGATTGATTTTATTATTTCTGTAAATTCATTCTTTCTATTATCTCAAAAACAACCAATAATGATCAGAAACGTTTTGTTTGCCATTTGCATTCTGGCAGTCACGCTAAGTTGTGCAGCACCTCATGCTGCCGCGAAAAAGAAATACCGGGTACTCATATATTCTAAAACAGCAGGTTATCACCACGCATCAATTGCTGCGGGTATAAAGGCGATACAAAAGCTGGGCGCAGAAAACAATTTTGCAGTTGACAGCACTACAGACAGCACTTACTTTACACCCCAAAATCTGAAAAAATACAACACCGTTATTTTCCTTAGCACAACAATGAATGTGCTGGACAATAATGGTCAGGCTGCCTTTGAAAAATATATTCAATCCGGTGGAGGCTATGTTGGTGTACATGCGGCGAGCGATACGGAATACGATTGGCCATGGTACAATAAACTGGTTGGTGTTCAGTTTAAAAGTCATCCAAAGCAACAGGAGGCTGTCTTACATGTGGTAGACACCACTTTTATCGCTACCAAACATTTACCCAGCGTATGGAAAAGATGGGACGAGTGGTACAATTTCAAAAATATTAAGCTAGACAGCACTTATCACGTGTTGATCACAATTGACGAGAGCAGCTACACAGGAGGCGAAAATGGCACTTTCCACCCAATGGCGTGGTACCATGATTTTGATGGTGGCAGAGCCTTCTACACAGAGCTTGGCCACACAGATGAATCCTATGTCGATCCGCTGTTCCTGAACCACTTGCTCGGCGGCATTAACTATGCGATGGGAAAAAAGCCGTAGGCTTTTTTAATTTGAAAATTTGAAAATATGGGAATTTGAAAATGCTTTTAGCGCATCATTGTCAATTTTTCATTGAGAGTACTATAGACGAACAGCCATAAATGACGATTCATCGACTTTCAGCATTTTCAAATTTTCAAATTCCCAAATTTTCAAATTTTCAACAGAATTCCCAATCATCTTAGTCGCATGAAGATTCTAATCATAGAAGACGAAAAGGCTTTGGCAAACAGCATTGCCACCTATTTAAGCAATGACAATTATGTGTGCGAACTCGCCCCTACGTTTGATATAGCGTTGGAAAAAACGTCTTTGTATGATTATGCATGCATTATACTCGACATCACTCTTCCTGATGGTAATGGGCTTGAAATTCTTAAGCACCTGAAAAAACAAAACAAGAGTGATGGCGTGCTGATCATTTCAGCAAAAAACGCCCTTGATGACAAAGTACAAGGTTTAAAAACGGGCGCAGATGACTACCTCAGTAAGCCATTTCATTTACCGGAACTGGCAGCGCGTGTGGAGGCCATCATCCGCCGCAAATCCTTCTCAGGACAAAGTATCATCGAGTTTGACGAAATTGCTGTGGACCTGGATGCCAAACAGGTTTCTGTAAAAAATAAAAACATCGATCTTACCCGCAAAGAATATGATCTGCTGATGTATTTCATAGCCAACAAAAACAAAGTAATCAGCAAGGGCGCTATTGCAGAGCACTTGTGGGGCGACAACATGGATCTTGCGGACAACTATGATTTCATCTATGCTCATATTAAAAACCTGCGCAAAAAATTACTGCAGGCCGATTGTCCCGATTACATTCAATCGGTTTATGGAATGGGTTATAAATTCGGCATTGCCAAATAGGAAAAAACATGAAGCTGTTTACAAAATACACTCGCATCAATCTGCTGATAACAGTGGCTATTTTTCTGCTGGCAAGTATTGCATACGCGTTTTTGCTGCGATATGTAATGATCGAATTTGTAAATGACAATCTTAAAATCGAACAACGGGAAGTTGAAACCTACGTAAGTAAATACAACAGGCTTCCTGAAATAATGCACGTTAAGGAACAAGAGATTAGCTATACCCCCGTTACCGGCCCAATACCGAAGCACAAATTCAGTTCTGTCAGACTTTTCGTAGAGGATGAGCAAAGCATGGAACTTTTCAGGCAAATAACATTTACTGTGCAGGCTGGAGGACAATGGTACGAAGCGAAAGTGGCTATTTCAATGGAAGACATGGATGATATGATCCGTCTTATTCTGGTGATCACCATAGCCACTATACTGTTAATACTAATGACGACAGCCCTTATCAACCGTGTAGTATTAAAGCGATTGTGGAAACCATTTTATGATACGTTGACATCTATCAATAGCTTCCAATTGGGCAATAAAAGCAAAATACAGCTTTCTCAAACGAACATTGACGAATTTGACCTGATGAATAAAACACTCGATCAATCGCTCAATAAAGCAGAGAGCGACTACTTGTTACTAAAGGAGTTTACGGCGAATGCTTCACACGAATTGCAAACTCCGCTGGCAATTGTAAGATCAAAAATGGATATTCTAATTCAGGACGAAAACCTTTCTGAAACCCAGAGCCGCGCTGCACAAAGCGCCTATGACGCTATACAAAAAATGTCAAAGCTCAATCAGTCATTGTTGCTCCTGGCAAAAATAGAGAATAAGCAATTTGAAGATGTTGTCATCATAAACCTGAAAGAAAAAATTGAAACAAAGCTGGTTGATTTTTTTGAGTTGTGGCAAAGCAAGCATCTTTCTATCAAAAAAAATCTTCGCGATTGCGAGATAAAGATCAATCCTTTGCTGGCAGAAATAATGTTGAATAATTTGCTGAGCAATGCTACAAAACACAACATTCCTAACGGGAAAATTTCTATTACCTTAACAGCTAAGCAACTGGTAATTGCCAACACCAGCGACTCTCCTGCGCTTGACGAAAAGCAGCTCTTCACCAGATTTTACAAAACTTCGGCAACAAGTGATAACGGCCTCGGGCTATGTATTGCAAAGCAGATCACTGAATTGAATGGGTTCACTTTAAGCTACCATTACGTTAACAACCAACACCAATTTTCTATTGATTTCTAGGAGCAGAAGAGCAGTGTGAGACAGATTCTAATTGTGCCAGGCGAAAGAACAAGCTGAATTTGCCTGTTCTCCGCTGGGCTTCATAATTTTAAGGCAATACAAACTTATAGAGTCTGTGAGACGGAAATATTAAGCCCATGAGAAGAAATCATTAAATATTAAGTCAAAAACAAAAAGTCAAAATTCAAAAGGGTTGCCGCACGAGGGACAATCCTTTTGAATTTTGACTTCTAAATTTCACTTTTTAAATCAAATTGCTGCTGATAAAAGAATCCACTTTGTCGCGGAACGTTTCTCCCACGGGAAAACATTGCTGCTTATTGATACAAACTTCGTTTTTACTGAGCAGGTTAATTTTATCAACGTTCACAATAAAAGACTTGTGGATGCGAATAAATTGGTCACCGGGCAAGACATCTTCCAGGTCCTTCATATTCGCAAGCGACATGAACATGTTTACCTGTGTGTGGATCTTCACATAGTTTCTGCAACCTTCAATAAATACGATCTCACTGAAGTTTACTTTATGCATCATTGAATTGTGGCGTACAAAAAAATAACTCTTCATAACCGGTGATTTTCTCTATGCGAATTTGGGGATTTGTACATTAACGACGGTTCCGCTCAGTATCACTTACAAACCGACTATCATTAAATTCGTCCATTTTTTCTATAGACTAATTGCGGAGTTATGAGTTGTGAGGTAAGCATTCCTATTTCCTAATTCAATGTCGTTTCCTTTAGGTGTCAATGCCCTACGGGCAATATCTCATTTCAGCTAACTTCTATTGATATTATTTCCCTACGGGAAAAGTACCATTGCCCGTAGGGCATTAATATCAATAGAACATTTACAATAAGTACCCTTTGTCCGTAGGACATTAATATGGTAAAATTTTGAGCTTAAGGAAACGACATTGATTCCTAATTCCTAATTCCTCTAAAGCCCGTGCGCACTCTTAAAAGCATCTTCCAATTCCTTCGTAAGGGCCTTCACTTCTTCGGGGCGGCCGAGCCAGGAAGCAGGCGTGATTTGTAGCAGTGCTATTTTCCATTCATCACCCTTTTTAACCGTAACAATGGATTGAATAGTGTTTAGGTCAGGATTCATCTCAGCGCCGTATTCAGGCATGATACCGGCAACCGCTCGAAGCAGCGCTGTACTATCCGATAAAAATCTCACCTCGCGTATCAGATACACAAACGGGTTGCTCTTATAGTTTTTGAATATTTCGTTTAGCCGGGCATTAATATTTTCTCTGCCATTTTCCTGGGTACCATCAAAGCCAACAATGCTACCGTCATCTGCAAACAATGAAGATATTTTATCACCGGACCGCATATTCCAAAACGCGATCAATTGTTCATACAGTTTTCTCATTTTAAGTTCTTCGTTCATTGAGCTATGTTTTTATAGGTGTAAAGCATTCCTAACTCCTAACTCCTAATTTCTAATTTCTCCCTACATAATCATCCTGCTTCTCCTTTCCACCAAAATCGTATTCCTCCACAGATCATCCATCTTGCCAATTTTTTCCCTGTACCCTACTTCTCTGAAACCTGCGTAGGCATGTAGTTTGCGACTGGCAAGATTTTCAGGAAAGATGCTGGCCTGCAAGGTCCATACATTATTTTCTTCGCTCAAACTAACCAGTTCCTGCAATAGCTTTTTGCCAACTCCTTTGCCCCATTTGTCATGCCGCACATATACACTCACTTCACAAACGCCTACATATACAGCACGTGAAGATGCTGCGGAAAGGGCGGCCCAACCAACTATTGCATTATCATCCAACGCTACAATGCGGCAGTCCTTTAAAAACTTCACATCCCAGTTTTCCCAGTTTGGAGCAATCGTTTCAAATGTTGCTTCCCGGGTATCTATGCCTTGCTGATAAATTTCTTTTACGGCAGCAAAATCGTGTTTATCAAATTGCCTGATAATCATACAGTATCTATCTTTTTTTAAATAAAGAATCATTCCATCAGCCAAAATCCGCAATTGAAGCCAAATGAGATAGCTATCCATTCACAACCTGTTTACCTTTGTACTGTAATATTATTTGGTATGAAAATAACAGCACTTGAACTGCATTGCGAAAGCATTGCGTCAACATTGGATTTTTATAAAAACACTATCGGACTTCCTGTTCTCTATCGTGATGAAGAAAAGGTTGTGTTTGCGGCCGGAAGCACCAAACTCGTTTTTCGCAAATCATCTGAGGATAAACCGGTTTATCATTTTGCCTTTAACATTCCCGGCAACAAATTCGAAGAGGCATTTCTTTGGGCGTCTTCTAAATTTACACTTTTCAATATTACTCCGCAAACCAATGTTGCAAATTTTACCGGCTGGAACGCCAGGGCCTTCTATTTTCTTGATAACAATCAAAACATTGTAGAGTTCATAGCGCGGTATGATTTGCCGGCAAAAAGCGACAAACCGTTTAGTGGTCGCAGCATTTTATCTGTGAGTGAAATTGGATTGGTAGTGGAAAATGTAGAAGCTTTTTGCGAAGTCCTTATCGAAGATTTTGGTCTTGAGTATTTTGCAAAGCAAACGCCACAGCACGATTTTGCACCGCTTGGCAATGATGAGGGATTGTTGATTGTGGTGGGCAAC
Source organism: Pinibacter aurantiacus (assembly GCF_019130065.1). Lineage (GTDB taxonomy): Bacteria > Bacteroidota > Bacteroidia > Chitinophagales > Chitinophagaceae > Pinibacter > Pinibacter aurantiacus. Next base: position 316,360 of record NZ_JAHSPG010000012.1, read on the forward strand.
AATCGAAAATGGTACCCAACGGACGTTCGTTCGAATCTCTTTTATACCAAAGTTGAGTTTGAACAAAACGGACGGTTTGCCGAGTTTGAAATCAACATGCATGAAGCTCTTTGCTGAGATCCTAGTTGATGATCGTATTGGCTAACTGAAAAATCGTGAACATGTGATGAGCCTCATGTAACAGGAAAAACTCCGTCCACTGCACAATGCTTAATCTGCCGTATTTTTTGTGAATGCCTATGCGTGCAAGCTTCTCTTCAGGCAACGTTGTAACGAGATGGAGAATCGCCTGCCTGTCTTTCTGCAAGGCATTCATCAGTCTTTCGTTATCCCACTTTTTCCATTCCTCAAATTCAGGGTCGTTGTCGGCCACGTACGCTTCAAATATTGGTTCCGGATGTGTAAGTATGATGTGAAGACGATCTATGAAAACAGGCTGATATTTTACTAGGTGCACAATATTCTCGTGAATGGACCATTTGCCCGGCCTTATCTCTTTTTTAAGCCTTGCCTCATCTGCAGAAGCAATAATAGAAGCAATTGCTTCATGCTGATTCTCCAACCGGCTGATCAAAGCGGGGTATAATTTCATAATTACAAATCTAATTATTACAATTGTAAGATGCCAGCGGAATCTGCCAGGGCGTAATTTTCGTAAATCGCTGTATGAAAAAACTTCATTTTCTATTGACGATCAAATTACTAGCAACCTTGTTGCTCGTGCCGGTATTGTTTGCCTGTACGAAAAGCAATGGAGTACATGTTCCGCCCTACAATCCGCCAAACAACACGATTGATACAACAAATCATTCCCGATATAGTTTTCTGGCCCTGGGAGATTCTTATACCATTGGACAATCTGTAACCGAACAGGAAAGATTCCCCGCTCAAACGGTGAAACAAATTGAGCAAACGGGCAAACGTTTTGATGCCATTCAATACATCGCCACCACAGGCTGGACAACCATCGATTTAGCCGCTGCGATCGACAGGGCACAATTAGCTTCGAAATATTCTGTGGTCACATTATTGATAGGCGTGAATGATCAATACCAGGGTTTGGATGCCGATGGTTATCGCAACAGGTTTGCACAGCTATTGTCAAAAAGTATTTCACTCACCGGTGATGCGCGACATGTTTTTGTGCTCTCCATTCCTGATTACAGCGTAACGCCTTTTGCATTGCACACAAGTGACACTGCACGCATACGCAAGCAGATCGATCAATTTAATGGCATCAATAAGGAGATCGCAATTGCAAACAATGTGAACTATATCGACATTACACCTTCTACAAGACTTGCGTTAAACGATCCTTCTTTAATTGCCAATGATGGATTGCATCCTTCGGGAACACTATACGGCAAGTGGGCGGATCTGCTGTTTCCGGTGATGAATGATGCGCTGAAATGATGACTGTGTAAGGATTACGAACTTCTTGAAATGGAACTTTCGAATCTTTACCACTAAGACACTAAGAACACTTAGTTTCATTAAGAAATGTTCAAATTTTTACAAACCCTTAGTGCTGCTTAGTGTCCTAAGTGTCTTAGTGGTAACTGTTCAGGTCCCTAACATATTAACCCTTCAAGCAATCGTCTCGAGTAAATAAACTAACTTTCCTTTTCAATCTCTCACTATGGATCAGAAAGAATTAGAAAAAGAGCTTGCTGCAAAAGAAGCAGTGAAAGCCGTTAAGCAAAATCAAATTGTAGGCTTAGGCACGGGCTCTACGGCAAAGTATGTGATTATTGAATTGGGGAAAATGGTAAAGGATGGTTTGAAAATTCAATGCATCCCGACATCGAACAAAACTGCTGAACTTGCCACGTCGTATAATATTCCATTGGTTGATATAAACATGGTAGATCACATTGATGTAACCATTGATGGTGCCGATGAATTTACAAAAGAGAAAATGTTGATCAAAGGTGGTGGCGGTGCATTGCTGAGAGAAAAGATCGTCGCATCGCTAAGCAGGGAAGAAATCATTATTGCCGATGCCAGCAAAAAAGTAGACAAGCTCGGCAAATTCACCTTGCCTATTGAAGTGATTCCTTTTGCATTGAATTATGTGCAGCTTCAGCTTACAGCATTGCAAGGCAAAGGAAAATTGCGCCAGCTCGACGGCAAACCTTTCCTCACCGATCAGCAAAACTATATTGTAGATGCAGATTTCGGTTTAATAGACAACCCTCCTGCACTAGCGGAAAAACTTAATCAAATTGAAGGATTGGTGGCGCATGGACTTTTTATTGGCCTTGCTACGAGGGTGATTATGGGGATTGGTGATAGCGTTCAAGTGTTCAATTAAGAATTAGGAATTAAGAATTAAGAATGCTTTGTGTGTAGCAGGTTGATTGGCTGTAAACCTCTCCTGGTTGCGAAAAGGCTTCGACAAGCTCTCAGCCCGACACTTAGTGGAAGTTGTCAGACTGAGAGCTTGTCGAAGCCCTTTACACACAAAGCATTTACTTCAAATGTTCCGTAGTATCACTGAAGGAATTCTTAATTCTTAATTCCTAATTCTTAATTGACTTCAAGTCGTTACCTGCAATCTCTTCCCACTTGTACAAATGAAACGTTCTGTCATTGCTCATTACAACGAAGAGACCTTTTGGAAAGTTGGGACCAAGAGGAATGGAAATTGTTTCTGATCCATCGCTTTGTGTAGCGGCGACGTTTACAATTTTCAATAGTTTGTGATTGAAAGGATTGCTGGCGTCTCCTTCCCTGCTAAAGATCTGGAAACGGTTTGCGCCTTGGTCAGATACTAAGATGTAACCAGTTGAATCAGTAAGCTGGTAAATTGAAATACCTTCATGATCTTCTTTGAAGCCTTCTGTTCCGAAAATGGAAAGTTGTTTGTTTCCTTTTTCTGCATCAGCATAATATTGCTTTACACCAACACCTTCATCGGAATAATAAACATAACCTAATGCATCATCTACCATGATGGATTCAATTTCCTTTTTCTTACTGAAGCTGCCAAACTTGCGAACAAGTGTTGATTTTACATTTCCCTTTCCATCATCTTCCAATAAATACTGGCCGATATAACCTTCTACCGGCCCGTTCTTGCGGCCAACAAAGGCATATATTTTCCCCTGCTTGTCGCGATACATTCCTATACCCATGAGGTCGCGGTATTCAGCTTCGGTATCGCCGACAAACATCTCGAGGCCGCCGTTATCAACAGGTTTCATGTCGGGCAAAGAAAACACGCGAAGCTTATGTGTCATTCTTTCTGTTGTAACAGCTATATCAACTGGCTTTCCATTTAATATTAATCCGTACTCAACATCCACATTGTTTGGACGTTGCAAATTTTTCACCACTTTGTCGTGCTGAATTTTTCCCTGCAGATCGAAAACATACAAGGCGCCATCTTTGTCTTTATCAGTGCCAATGATCAGGCTCTTTGCAGGATCTGTGGGATTGATCCAAACTGCAGGATCATCTGTATCATATGTTACTGCTTCGGTTACAAACAGTGGCTTTGCCTGCGCTTCCGTTTCCGTTTTTTGTGCCGGCGCTTTAGGTTGTGCCTGGCAACCTGTAACCGCTATCAGCGCGGTTACAGTGATAATGCTCTTCATTTTACTCATCTCGATCAATCAGTTTATTTAGTTCCCATTGCGCCTACGTATGTTGCCGGATCTGTTGATTTGTAAGTAACGCCGCCGGCAGTAATACCATTTGCAAAATTTCTTGTAAAATCTGTTTACCTTTTCCAAGTGCATTTGAACCCGACTGAAGATGAAAATCCCAATTAGTATCAAATATGCCATTTGCGTTGTCGTTGCTTAAAGGATAGTTCACGAATTTAGGATCGTTGTCGCCTGCTTTTGCGCTGATAACATCACCTGTACCTGCGATGATTTCAGCTGTTGGCTGAAACTGATCAGCTCCGGTTTGTGTATAGCTGTAGTAGTAAGTGTTGAAGAATTTAGAACGGCTGTCTTCAGGATTTCCTTTGTCTCTTTTTACTCCATAGCGATCGTTTACCAAAAGGTTATTGTAAATATCTACATGTGCAGATTTCTCTACCCATATCGAGCCACCTTTTGTTGTTGGTCTTCTCCAGCCTGCATTTACTATAGTATTGTTATAACCAACTATGTACAATTGAGGTGTACGGTCGCCGCTGTTTGACAATTTCATGCCATTTGTATTAGGGCTGTAAATAAGGTTATAAGCTACGTCTGCGATTACACCTGATTTCAAGTTCACAGCTTCGCCGTTTTCAATACCTGTTGTGTAAAATTTGTTGTTGTCTATGATCACGCTACCACCTTCAATGTACAATGCATCTTCGTTGAAGTTGTGAATAGTTGAATTTGTTACAACAAGCTTGCCGTTAATATTTGGAAAATACAAAGCCGGCACGTGCTCACCTGCGGCTGCTTTATACAAACCCCCTTTTACTGATGGAGAAGATTCTGTAGTAACCGCACCACCGTAAGAAAGATCAGTATAGTTCAAAACGATTTCAGCACAGCTAGCTCCCGCTGTTAATCCACCCCACAATGCGCCCCATGCGTTTGCAGTAGTTTTCCATGCATCAGGAACAGAGATTTTAACAGGATTGGTAGCAGTACCAATGCTATACAAATTACCCTTGATGATAAACTCTGGTTTAATAGTTGAGTCGCTCATCAACACTTGTACGCCTTCTTCAATAGTCAATGATGAGCCACTTGGAATTTCAAGATGTCCTTTTACAATCACCACGCTGTTCTTTTTCCATGTACCGGATACGGTTCCGGAAACTGAAGTACTATCTTTTTTTGGAGGATTGTTGGTACCACCACCATTGTCATCCTTGCTGCAACTTGTGAAAAACATTGCACCTGCCAAAACTGCTGCAGAAACGGGTTTCCACATTTTTGAAAAATCTTTTTGAATAGAGATTGTACTCTTGTTCGATTTCATGATTTGCTTTTTTAAGTAAAAGAATTTTGATTTATTTTTTAAAATTTATATCGCATGCCCAACACATATGAGCGTTGATAATAGTCGCGACGTATAAGCGTTTCACCGCTGCTGAGATCTTGATTGGGAACGCCTTCGTTATATACATTTGTTCCTTTAATGAATACTACTGTGGGAGTATTAAGAAGGTTATTTGCTTTGGCAAAAACTACGAGGTGCTTAAATGACTTTTCCGCAGACAAATCCATTTGTACAAATCCTTTTTGCCATTGGTCCGTACCTACAAACTGACCAACCGTTACAATTCTTGGCCCGGTGTAGCTTCCTGCCAACTGCGCGTCCCATCCATGATGTACATCTTTGTATAATAATGAGAGATTGGCAATATGCTCTGATTGTCCATACAGTGGACGCGTTACATCAACGTTGATGGGATAGATATCCTGGTTGTGAGAATCATCACGCACTCTTTTCAATTTTGGAGTTGTAATGGATGAATGCGTGTATGTGTAATTTGCTTTAACGCCCCATTTGTTGAAATACTTTATCCAGTCAAGCTCTGCGCCATAATTTGTTGCGTTACCAAAATTACCAGGCACATAGTAGGTACCGTGCATTTCTGCTTCCAAAGTGTATTCAATAGGGTTCTGGATTCGTTTGTAAAAGATGCCTGCCATAAATTGTTCAGCAGGCTTTGGGAAATACTCGTAGCGCAGATCTATATTGTCTGCCACGGCGTGCTTAAGGTTGGGGTCGCCCTTTTCAGTGTATTCCTCCTGAACGATCGGTGCAGGATTGATCTCTGAAAAACCGGGCCTGTTCACTGATTTAAAATATGATAAACGGATATTCGTTTTGTCCCATGGCATGTATTTGATGTTAATGCTTGGCAAAAAATCGGTGTATTTTTGATTCCCCACCGGATTATCTTCACCAATTGGATATTTCATTACATAACCCTGATCGGTATTTTCTACACGCACACCACCTAATATTTCAAGCTTCTTTAAATAAGCTTTGAATTGTAAATAACCTGCTGCAATTTTTTCACTTGCCGTATATGTCTGACCTGATGCAACCGCACCTTGCGGCGTTGTTACTTTCCAATCTATTTGATTATAGTCGGTAAAATCTTTTCCATATAATGCGTACTGATTTACAGGAGACAATTGATAATTGTCGTAAAAATTATCTCTTTCCTTGTCTCTGTATAAACCTCCAAACTTCCAGTCAACCCTAGTGTTTCCGATGTTTTGGAGGAAAGTAAAATTCAGGTAGCCGGAAATATCCTGATCATTGTTATGCTCCCAGCGGCGCGATGACTTGTCAACATAAGTACGTGTATCCACAAAGTTTTCCTCTACGCCGTGTAAGGAGATAGTAGTGTTATCCGGGCGCGTACTACTTGCTTTCGCATAATTGGCTGTCCAGTCAACCTGCCATTTGTCGGACAGTTTGTGGTCGCCGTGTAGTGTGTTGCTCCAAATATGTTGTATGGTTCTTCTTGTTCGGGTAGAATAAGAAAGTGTAGCATTTCCCGCTACCGGATCATACCCACCGATGGTCAGCTCTTTCTCAACCTGGTCACGCGTTTGTGTATTGGTAAGGTTCATAAATCCGCTATACAAACTCAGGCTGTTACGGTCGTTTAAACGGTAATCAACTTTTGCGTGAACGCCATATCTTAGTTGTTGTTCTGAATATTGTCTCTCCTCCATTTTTGTAAGCATCAGCCCGCTCACCGTGTCTCTCATCTCTCCATCATAAAACAAACTATTGCTGCCTCTGTATGTGTTTTGCAAACTTCCCGATACAATTACTCCCAACTTGTTATTCATGAAACGATCGCCATAAGTAAGGCCGCCAATAATTCCCGGCATTGGCTTCTTCCAAGAGTAAGTGCTCGAAGCTTTTGTAAAATCCTGTGGTGTTGCATTGTAGCCTTCGCCATGTAATTCGTACGGAGATTTGCTGGTAATGCCTTTTGCATCATAACTCATAAAGTCGCGATCCATAAAGAGTTCGCTGTAGCTGCCTGCAAGGTTAACAGTAAACAATCGATGCGCAGGTGCATCTTTCATTACCATGTTTACAACGCCACCTACTGCATCTCCCTCCATTGAAGGAGTTAATGATTTATAAACTTCCAGTCTGTCCAATAAATCAGAAGGGAAAATATCGAGCGGCACATAGCGGTACTTATCATCAGGGCTTGGGATTTTTATTCCGTTTACCAGTGTATAGTTGTAGCGTTTGTCCATTCCGCGAAGGATCGCATATTGCCCGTCGCCATTGCTGTTTCTTTCGATAGATACACCGGAAATACGTTGTACCACATTTGCAACGGTCATGTCAGGAGAAACTTCAATCGCCCTGGCAGACATGATGTTCATTACCTGGTTTGCGTTGCGCTCGAGGCTTCTTGCGCCAGTTTCGCCGTTTTTATCTTTTGCAGCGGTTACAATTACACTGCTCAATGTGGTGCGTGAAGTGCTTAGTTCTATATTAAGGGATTGAACGCCATCGTTTGCCACTTCCATTTTTTGCGAAGCAGCAAGGTATCCTACCATTGAGAACTTTATGTTATAATTTCCTGCAGGTATATTTTTTATCGTGAAACTTCCATCTAAACCTGTTACTGCGGTATAGTGAGTCGCTTCAATTTGGATCACTGCTCCGGTTAAAACTTCTCCGGTTTCGTGAGAAACGATCCGACCTTTGATGACTCCGGCGAAAGAGGTTAGTGAAAAGGCAGTTAGAAATAGTAAGAAAAAAATTCTGCGCATAGTGCTTTTTGTTTGCTGCACAAAAGTGGACAAAGCGCCTTCTGAAATGAAAAAATAGCCATTAACAAATAGTGAACAACGTATACAACAGCGTGAACAGACGGGCAACAAATGTGAACACCCGGATATTAATCAGTTGAAAATCACTTGTTTTACTCGTAACAAAAACTCCATTAAGTAATTATTAACTCGACTTGAAGCGTTACAGAACTGATTTTTATAACCGTAAAAGGTTAGGGATTTACTACAAGTTTTCTATTGTTGCAAGTTGCTAGCTAAAGCATAGTAGGCAGCAAACTAAGCGGCAGACTCCCAGATATAGAAAGACAAAGAATTACCACTAAGGAACTAAGAAAAACTAAGCTGCACTAAGGAAGGCTGACGTCAATTTAACGGCAAAGGCGCAAAGATGTTGACAGCAAAACTTATTGGCAGGTCACAAAGGCGCAAAGGAACAAAGAAGGCTTTTTGTTGTACCGACATTCTTGAAGTGTTGTCTATCAAGCCCTCCTTTCCTCTGTGAAAAAAACCTCGTGATCTCTGTGGTAAAAAAAAGCTTAGTGCAACTCAGTGCCCTGAGTTCCTTAGTGGTAAAGAAACTGTCGGGCCTCCGCGAAACCTAATTCCTAATTCCTAATTCCCAATTCTAATTCCTAACTCCTAACCCCTAATTCCTGACTAAAGTCCCTGTATATACGCACTCAAATTCTCCCCCTTCTCCAAATTAAGTTTTTTGCGGAGGCGATAGCGAGTCACCCGTAAGCTGTCGGAGGAAATGCCTAGAAGTGTGGCAATGTCTGAAGAATCAATGTTCATTTTAAGCAGAGCGAGCAGACGCAAATCGTTTGCAGTAAGATCATGGCAAATGCGCCTTACTCTTTCGAAGAAACTTTCATGTACTTGTTCGAAAATATTTCTGAATTCATCCCAGTGCTGATCCTGGTTAAAACTCATATCAATTCTTTGTATCAATTGCTGCAACTGCTTTTTCTGGTCGCGCTTATCATCTTTCACCATTTTTTCCAGTGAATCATGTAACTCTTCCAGCAACTGATTTTTCTGAATAATATGCAAAGTGTGAGCAGTCAACTCTTTCGCTTTCATCTCAAGGCTTTGTCGAAGCACATCTCCCTGCAGTTGCTTGTTTTGCAGGTCGATCTCCATTAGTTCACTGCGGGTCTTGAACATTTCCTGGTGCTGGTGACGCAACAAGATCTCATTCTTTATCTTCAATCGCTGCCGGCTGATGATCAGGATGCTCATCAACACAAGCAGCACCACTACAACAACAGCACAAATCGTTAATATAATGGTGTTGCGGTGTTCAATACGCAACTTTTCTATTTCCGCATTTTTTTTACCAACCTCATTCAGCACCTGCAGAAACGCGACCTGCTTGTTGTTTTCTTTTGAGTAGATATCGAGCAACGACTTGCGACTAAGCTCGTGATAAATATAAGCACTATCATCGCGGCCCAACAAATGCCAAGCCTTCGCCATATCGCGATACGCTGCACTTAACTGATAACCTTCCTTCAGGCGAACGGAATACTCGATGGCCTTTCTCGTTTGCACAAGCGAAGCCTGGTATCTTCCGGTCTTGCGCAAAATATCTCCAAGGTTGTTGAATATTTCAATAGAGCTAACCTGGTCATTTACCTTTTGATAAAGCTCCAATGCATTAGCGTAATAGTAACCTGAAGAATCGTACTGCTCAAGATCTTCGAAGATGCTGCCCATGTTTTCGTAAATACCGGCAATGCCCGTTTTGTCCATTGCATTGGTGTAGTGATTCAGTGCAAGACGCTGGAAATAGAAAGCACTGTCATACATCTGGCGCTTCTCATAGAGATGACCAATGTTGCCGTATGTAATGGCGAGTCCCGGATCTGAAGGATATTTTTTCAGTATTTCCAAAGCAAGATCAAATTGCTTGCGGGCATCATCCATTTGCTTGTTATAATAATATAGTGTGCCTATATCATTTAGATTGGAAGCGTATAGCTTTTTGTCACCTTCATTCTTGAAAAGCTCGGCTGCCTGTAAGTGAAGATCAAGTGATTGCGAGTAATGACCGAGATGGTAGCATATCTGCCCCATCCTCTGTAGTGCAATAGCCGCGGCTGTTCTGTCTTTCTTTTCCATCGCCTGGTTATAAGAGTTGCGAAGAAAAAGGAACATTGTATCCGGGCGGCCGCTTTCATGTATGTAAGCCTTGTTTAATTCACCGTCATACTCAAGTTGCGCAAACACGCTGCCCACGCTGAAGATCATCAGCATAAGGAAACAACAATGCAGTAAAATTGAATAACGTTTGGTATAAACCCTCTTCATACAGTTTTCCGTTGCAGCGGCAAAGAAAAGGGTTCAATGTTAAGTAATTGTAAAGTCGTGGTGTTCCCAATTAAGAATTAGGAATTAGGAATTAAGAATTCTTTGCGTGTAACGGGTTTTCAGATCGCACACTTTTTTCTGTTTGCAAGACCTAATCTACTGCTTCACCAAAACAATTCTTAATTCCTAATTCTTAATTACTTCTGCGTGGCGGCTTGCAGATTAATATGATTCAACCTATTCTGGATCTGTTTCTTCAATTTCCGTTTTTGTTGAAAAAGATTGTATTTGAAATTCTCCATTGCAGCAGAGCCATTCTGTATTGGCTGTTCTATGCGGGTACCTACATGCAGTATATCCAGGAACACCCTGGTATCCTGGAAGTCGCCAAGCATTTCTGTGAGTGATTTTATTTTGTCCTGCGTGCGCAGTGCAATGGGCATGGCGGAGGTGGCATTCTTCTCAATATGGGGCCATGTATAGGTAAAGTCTTTCAAAATTTTTCTTACACTGTGCAATGCATTGTCAGAAAAGTCGATGCTTCCCTGCGATTGCATTTCTGATAATTTTTTGCGGGCAAATTTCTTCACCGTTTTTTCGTCAACAGCTGTGGTGATATGTTTCAGGATCTTCTTCCTTTTTATAACCTTCCTGCCCTGCGCATACTTGTTCGCTTTCTCCTTCCAGCCATCCTCATCAAAATTTAATTGCGTCAGCGTAGCGAGTACAATGGCATCGTTGGGGTTGGAAGCTTCTTTAGATATTTTATCGCGCAACAATTGAATATTGCGGATCATACCCACGCTATTGTAAAGATCCTTCAGGCGGCGGGGCAATCTTATTTTTTCCTGGTGATCATTTTCATTAAGCAGCCTGAATGTAGCCCTTATCTTTTTTACCTGCAATCTCAACTCATGAATATCTTCCATGTCAAACTTGTCCGCAAGTTTACCTTGCAGCCTGTTGATCTTCTCACACCTTTTTTCAATTGAATCTTCTATAGTATTCTTTTTCATCCAGGGACTGTGCTAATGATATTACAAACAAAACCCGTTTCTGTTCGGCAACCGTTTAAACCGCAAAGGGCACAAAGGTTGCGCAAAGAAAATGAGTTTTAAAATCATCACTTTAAAGTTACTGAAGAAAACTTGTTTTAGTTATCCTGCCTTCTATTCTTCTATTTATACAGTTCCTTCGTTTACTTTGCGCAACCTTTGCGCCCTTTGCGGTTAACTTTCTCCGAGTGCCTTCTTTACTGCCGGCGCAACCACCGTTCCAAACAACTCGATCGACTTCATTACCTGGGCATGTGGCATAGTGCCAACGGTCATTTGTATGAGGAAGCGATCCATTTTGAAAATTTCATGTTCATACAAAATTTTATCAATCACTTGTTGCGGGCTTCCCAACACCAGCGCTCCTTCCGGCGAACGCATATAGTCATATTGCTCCCTTGTCATTCCCTGCCAGCCACGTTCACGGCCAATCTTCGACATCAAATAAGCGTAGGAAGGATAAAATTCATCGGCTGCCTGCTGGGAGGTTTCAGCAACATAACCATGCTGATTGATGCAAACTTTCAGCTTCGCCGCATCCTGGTTTGCTTTCGCACCGGTCTTTCTGTACAAGTCAACAAGCGGACCAAAATGATGTGGTGCGCCGCCAATGATTGCAACCGCCAAAGGCAATCCAAGCGTAGCTGCCCGCACCACAGATGCAGGTGTTCCACCCACTGCTATCCAAACGGGAAGTTGCTCATGATAAGGTCTGGGGTACACTCCAAGATTATTGATCGCCGCGCGATGCTTGCCCTTCCATGATACTTTTTCACTTTTGTTTATTGCCAAAAGCAATTCAAGTTTTTCCGTAAACAATTCATCATAATCTTCAAGATCGTAACCGAAGAGAGGAAACGATTCGATAAACGAACCGCGCCCGGCCATGATCTCGGCCCTGCCTTTTGACAACAGATCAACCGTCGCAAATTCCTGGAACACGCGAACGGGATCGTCTGAACTGAGGACTGTCACAGCGCTGGAAAGCTTTATCCTTTCTGTTCTTGCGGCGGCGGCCGCTAAAACAGTTGCGGGTGATGATACCAAAAAATCCGGGCGATGATGTTCTCCTATTGCGAATACATCGAGTCCCACTTGCTCAGTCAATTCTACTTCTTCCATCAGGTCCTTCATTCGCTGATATGGTTCTCTCACTTTTCCTGTCGCCAGATCCGGTGTGTTTTCTACAAATGTGCAAAGGCCCAGTTCCATCGTGTATCGTTTTATCTGTTACTAATGAGTTCTGTTTCGAAGGTCAAACTTAAAACAATTGTTGAATAGAATTACTACGGTAGTTCCTGTCAAACTTTGGAGCCGAGCAGGGGAATAAGAATCAGACATCGTTGCGTCGCACACTTGTACAGTATATCTATATTGAGCAATGCAGCCATCAGTAGAGACGCGTTGACCGCGTATCTCGCGCGCCTAAAACACAGTAGCACAAATGCGAGGACCCGACATTTGTTGTAGTATATTTCGGGTGTTACAGAGACGCATACAATGCGTCTCTACGGGATGGCTGATTTTCTAATTCCTAACGCAAGCTCTGTGAGGCTTGCAGCCTCGCAGCACCATTCTGTTGCCTTTGGCAACTATAAGCTGAAATGCTGATCTAATTTGGCGGCACGCGGGTGCTGCAGGAGACGCGGGAGTGCCGGCGTCTCTACGGGGCGGCCGATTTTCTAATTCCTAATTTCTAATTCCTAATTTCTAATTCCTAATTCCTAATTATCCTGCGTTCTCCCACCTGCTGCCTCCACATTGCATAATACAATCCTTTCTGCAACAGCAATTCGTCATGCGTGCCCACTTCCACCACTTTGCCTTTTTCAAGCACATAAATAACGTCTGCATGCATGATGGTGGAAAGACGATGCGCAATCAAAATGGTGATCTGCTCGCGTGTAGCGGAAATTTCCCGGATGGTGTTCGAAATATCTTCTTCCGTTAAAGAATCAAGAGCAGAAGTGGCTTCATCAAAGATCAGCAACCGCGGATTGCGCAACAATGCACGCGCAATGGAAATTCTTTGTTTTTCACCGCCAGACAGTTTCATGCCGCCTTCACCCAGAATCGTATCTATGCCATGCGAAGATCGCTTGAGCAATTGTGTGGCCGATGCTTTATGTAAAGCTTCCAGGATATCATCATCCGTTGCATCTGGATTTACCATTTTCAAATTGTCTTTTATGCTACCTGCAAACAGTTGTGTGTCCTGTGTTACAAAGCCGATCTGCCTGCGCAAAGCATTGTACCGGATTTCATTGGACGACTCGTTGTTGAAGTAGATATTGCCGCTGATTGGTCTGTATAACCCAACGAGCAATTTCACCAATGTTGACTTTCCCGAACCCGACGGCCCAACAAACGCAATAGTTTGCCCTGTTCGCACATCGAATGAAATATCATCTATCGCGTTGTAGTTTGCAGTTTTGTGACGAAACACTACTTCTTCAAATCGCAGATCCTGCAAGTCTCCTATCTCCACGGGATTCTCCGGACGTTGTTCTACTGTTTTATGCATCAACAAGTCAAAGCTGTTAATAGAAGCTTCTACTTCACGATACTGGAGAATAATGTTTCCCAAATCCTGCAACGGTCCGAATATAGTGGTAGAGATGAATTGCATCGCGATCAATTCACCCGTGCTTAGCACTTTTCTAAAAATGAGCCAGAGCAAAATGAACAATATAGATTGGCGCAAGAGATTAAGCGTAGTTCCCTGCATGAATGAAAGCGAACGAACTTTTTTCACCTTCACCATTTCGAGGTCAAATATTTTTTGTGTCTGCACACGTAACCTTCTTATTTCAGGAAAAGTAAGACCAAGGCTTTTTACCAGTTCTATGTTGCGCAGACTTTCCGTGATTACTCCTGCCATGCTGTTCGTCTCACGATTGATCGAACGTTGAACGGTTTTTATCTTTTTAGAAAGCAATCCCGTTAGCGAGCCAAGCACCAATATGCCGATAACAAATACAGGAATTAGCATCCAGTTTTTGGTAACGCTGTACCAGATAAGAAATCCAATTCCTACGATGGAAGAAAACAATATATTGATAAAGGAAGTAACAAATCGCTCGGTGTCCGTTTTTACCTTCTGCAAAACAGATAATGTTTCACCACTTCTGCTTTCTTCGAACTCCTGGAAAGATAATCGTAAGGTTTGCCGAAGGCCATCATTAAATATTTGCATGCCAAATCGTGCCACCGCTAGCCTCGTAGTGTATTCCTGGAAAGCCTTTGCCAATCTTGCCAGTAAGGCAATGGCAACCGCGAGCACCAGCCAGAACAACACGCCTCGTACCAATTCATTTTCCGGCTTTTGAGTTTTGTTGTTGGCGTAATTGTCGATGATCTTACCAAAGATCACCGGATCAATCAAGCTAAGTAATTGCGCTACTGCAGCCAATATCAATGAAACAAAAATGAGCGTTCGGTGTGGCTGAAGATATTTCCATAAAATTCGCATAGACTAAAAATAACAAAAACCAGTCCACTCGGTTTGAATATTTTGTTTTTTGGGCAGTTGCTGTGGTGTATGCTCTCTAATACTTACCACTAAGACACTAAGGCCACTAAGCCTCACTAAGAGAGCCCTTAGTGCAACTTAGTGGCCTTAGTATCTTAGTGGTAAATGAGCGGGCTTAACTTATAAGAATCTTCGTTCCTTTTTCAAAATAGACCTATACTTGCATTACAAAAAGTAAAACAATCAAGCATCTCTTTTTACTTTTTATTTTTGTTTTTTTACTTAGCTCAACACCATGGAGAATTATACAATTGTAATCTTTATAATGGCGATCATGATCGGACTCTCTGCTTTTGCAGATAAGATCAAGCTGCCCTATCCTATTCTTTTGATCAGCGCCGGCATTGCAATTGGCTTTATTCCCGACTTGCCCAATATTGAACTCAATCCCGAAGTTGTTTTTTTGATTTTCCTTCCGCCGCTTTTATACGATGCCGCATTTAATATTTCGTTTAAAGAATTCAGAACGCATATCAATACCATTGGGTCTCTTGCAACAGGGTTGGTATTTATCACAGCCACAGGTATTGCTGTGATCACGCACTATCTGATTCCTGGGATGAGCTGGCCATTGTCGTTTGTGCTTGGCGCCATCCTTTCTGCAACAGATGCAGTGGCCGCAATTAGTATTACCAAGGGTTTGGGGCTCTCTCACAAAACGGTTACGATACTGGAAGGCGAAAGCCTGGTGAATGATGCTTCTGCATTGGTGGCCTATCAACTTGCGGTGGCAGCGGTCACAGGAACTGCGTTTGTAATATGGAAAGCATCATTACAGTTTGTTATCCTGATGGGCGGCGGTATTTTGATTGGATTTGCAATGGGCAAATTACTGGCCTTTATTTTGCAACGGGTAAAAGACGATGCGCTTGTTACAATCGCCTTCATGTTGCTGATGCCCTTTGTGACCTACCTTTTGGCTGAAACGCTGCATGTGTCGGGCGTTATGGCAGTTGTTATTTTGGGATTGAGCATTGCAAGATTCAGCAATAAAATTTTCCCCGATCAATTGAAGCAGCAATCTAAAAACATCTGGGACATTATCATCTTTCTTTTGAATGGACTGATCTTCATTCTTATCGGCCTCGAGTTTCCGTATGTTGTGCGAGGCATCGAGCGTCATCTGATCTTTCCTTATGTATGCTATGCCATCGTGATAACCATTGTTACGCTTGGCATTCGCATGACGAGGGTTTACCTGCAACGTGTAAATCTGCAGCGCGCCTTTCGAAATCCGCGGGCAAGAATTTCTGAGGATGCATTGCTGGATGTGCCAACGAGCATTATTATCAGCTGGGCCGGCATGAGGGGTATTGTGTCACTGGCCATTGCTATTGGCTTGCCCACAACGCTGCAAAACGGAGAACCATTTCCACAGCGGAGCGCTATTATATTCATTTCTGTTTTAGTAGTGTTGTTTACTTTGATTGGGCAAGGTTTGACGCTGCCTTGGATCGTGAAAAAATTGCGAAAAAGAGCAGCAACTAGTTCACCACTAAGACACTAAGGGCACTGAGCTGCACTGAGAGTTTTTTTACCGCAAAGTACACAGAGGAAAGAAAGCGCAAAGGAAACGAAGGAGTGTTTTAAAATCCTTTGTTTCCTTTGCGCTCTTGCAACTTGCGATATATTTTGCTGTAACTTCTTTGCGCCTTTGCGGTAAAAACAAAACTCAGCGTCTCAACGTGTATGCGTACTTGCCCAAAAGATCGCGTTTCGAAACAACGTTGTGTAAGCCGGATTATCAAATAACTCCGGCGCATGTCCCATAAAAATGTAAATATTTTTCGCCGCATATTTCGGGTTCGTCCAAACAACAGGATGATCGCCCATTTTAGTATCCGTTTCAGGCGTGTATGTCGATTCATCTACACTTGCCAGCACTTTCACGTTACTGCGAGGACTTTTATCGTAGGTGTACCATTCCTCTTTATTGATCACAAATTCCTTAGGTAATCCTTTCATGCATGGATGTCTGGCGTCTTCCACTTTTACTTTTCCATCGGCAAAATCAGGTATGTAATTCTTAAACTTAGTACCTCCCATAAAATCTGAAAACCATTGCCACATCGGATATCCATCAAACTCACCTAACAAAGTTGCATGATGAAAACCTATCCAGCCGCCTTTTCCCTGCTCAATGTATTTTATAAAAGCCTGCTCTGCATTTTTTGTCCATGCGTAAGGTGGGTAATCCAGTTGTATGAAGAGTTGATAACGACTTAGGAATTCATCATCAATGGAATCTGTCTTATTGATGTAGTCTATTGCAAAGTTGCTGTCAGTAGCAAGTTTGTCGAGCCAAATTCTTGCAGCTTTAGAATAAGCAATATGGTGCCCTCCGTTTTCATACAATGCAATCACATGAAATCTTTTAGGGCTGTTGTTTTGAGCATGCAGTTTGCCGAAGGCCAGTGTGAAAAATAAAATGAGAAGAGAAGTTTTGTTCATGAGGTCATCAGGTTATTATCGAATAAAAATATCAATCTTTCTTTAAATCGTTGAAAATAAGAGTTGAATTGAAAGTATTATCAAACTGAGTACAATCCTGGCGATAATATATCCAATCAACAAGTCGAACCGTCATTGCAAGACCTGCGGAGGATAGACATTAGCGTTACCACGAAAAAGACCAGCAAACGGGCTGCGTTCGAGGCAATCGCCCTGCAACCCGCCGATGAGATTGCTTCGACAATTCCCGCTAGTGAATTATGCATTCTCAACAACTGATAACATGCTCCGCTTGCCTCGCAATGACGATGCGAGGCGGTACGTCATTGCGAGCCCTGCGGATAATAAGTCCTACATTTAATCGAGATGCTTGCATCAAACGCATCGGGCGAAGCAATCTCATGTGTGGCGGAGATTGCTTCGGCAATTCCCGCTAGTGAACTGTGCATTCTCAACAACTGACAACATGCTCCGCAGGGCTCGCAATGACGATGCGAGGCGGTACGTCATTGCGAGCCCTGCGGATAATAAGTCCTACATTTAATCGAGATGCTTGCATCAAACGCATCGGGCGAAGCAATCTCATGTGTGGCGGAGATTGCTTCGGCAATTCCCGCTAGTGAACTGTGCATTCTCAACAACTGATAACTTGCTCCGCTTGCCTCGCAATGACGATGCAGGCTTCTTCATACCCTTTTAAACTTTCATCTTTTAAAAGGGTTATACAACAAAGAAAATAATCTGTAGATTAGTTTCCTGAAGTGCCCAACACTGGCACGCCAATTTTATCATTTCTACAAAATGCAACCATGGAAATCGTTACCAAAATAATAGACATTATTGAAGTGGCCCGCAACGTGAAAAGCTTTCGCCTGGAAAAGCCAAAGGATTACGACTTTGTTCCCGGCCAGGCGACAGAACTCTCCATTAACAAAGAGGACTGGAAAGAAGAAAAACGTCCTTTTACTTTTACTGCTCTGGAGGAGCAACCCTATCTTGAATTTACCATTAAACGTTATCCTGATCATCGTGGCGTTACTGATCAAATACACCAGTTAAAGGTAGGCGATGAAGTCATTCTGCGCGATGTTTGGGGAACGATCCAATACAACGGACCTGGCTATTTTATAGCAGGTGGCGCGGGCATTACACCGTTTATCGCTATCTTAAGAAGACTGCACAAAGACAACAAGATAAAAGGCAATACGCTTTTCTTTTCAAATAACGAACAGGTCGACATCATTTACGAATCTGAATTTCGTGATATGCTTGGCGAAAATGCTGTGTTTATTTTAACGAAGGAAAACAAACCGGGCTATCTGAAGGATTATATCAACAAAGACTTTCTCCAAAAACATGTTGATGACTTCAAAAAGCATTTTTACATCTGTGGACCGGATGCGATGGTAAAAGACATTATTGATACATTGAATGAATTAGGCGCACCTACAGAGACGGTGGTATTTGAGAAATAGCATACAGCAAACATCAGTGCAAATCGGTCAAATCAGTGTCACCCCGTGTGCCACTATTGCCATAGCTTTCTAATCACTGTTTCATGTGTATCTGTGTCGATAACAATCACACCTTCATCTACTTCATTCATTTGCCCAAGCAAAACACCTTTGTTATCCCAGGCAGATGAATGACCCGCACTTTGCCCACCGTCTTCTGTGCCAATTGCGTTGGATAACAAAACCGTCGCTTTGTGGGTGCTGGCAATACCTGCAAGAGTTGGCAGCGTTTTGTCAATGCCCTTTTTTGTTTTTGAAACACTGGCGATGTAAATATTCTCGCCGTTTTTAAAAGCATTGGCGGTGTGTTCAGATACTGACAATTCGTAGCAGATGGCAAATGTGATGCGTGAACTTAAAGTGAGGTTTATATCATTTTGATGGCTTACAAAGAAAGGCTCTTCATCTGTATGCAAATATGTTTTGGAATACAATTGAGGCATCTCATGCGGCTGAATAATGACCATGGAGATACTTACTCCTTCTTCTTGTTTAATTGGCAGGCCAACGCAGATAGTTATCCTTTGTTTGTCGCTTATTGTTTGAAAAGCTTCCAGCCTTTTATCATCGATGTCTGTTGCAAGATTACCTGCAAGCGCAGGTTCATAACCGGTAAGTGAAAGCTCTGGGAATACGATGAGATCAGCTCCTTTTGCAAGCCCGATCAGCTGCAAATGTTTGACAATATTCTTCTCGATATTGCCTGATTCTGGTTTCGCCTGCGCTACACTGATTTTCATCGTTTTCAGTTTTTGTGCAAATGGCAACAAAAAATCTTTTTTAAAGTTACTGCTAAAGAAGCTGTGATGCAAGCCAAAGCCTGATGCATTAGAGGAGAGCGGCGTTTCGTCACAATCGAAAAGGCTTCGACAAGCTCAGCCTGACACCCTACGGATGCTGTCAGGCTGAGCTTGTCGAAGCCTCATTACACTGATTGCGTGTTTCAACAATTTTCAGGACAATGAGTATAGAATTATTTCGCCACTTCAAATTTCGACTTCTTGCCCTTGATCTTCTGTTCTTTTATAAGCTGCAAAGTGTGACTAACTTTTGATTTGCGCACTGCTACAAAGGAGAAGAAATCTTTTACTTCAATCAATCCGATATCATCTTTTTTCAATTCTCCCTTTTGTGTAAGAAATCCGACAATGTCGATTTTGTTTACTTTATCTTTTTTGCCGTGCGGTAAATAAAGCGTGCTCCATTTGGGTTTTTCAGGCACTTCATATTCGCCGTCAAGCTTTATTTCTTCAACAGGTTCCGTTACATATGCTGGCATTTTTTCATCGGCACCAATTAGCAATATAGCGGTACCACTGGCATCCATTCTCGCCGTACGACCATTGCGGTGTGTGTAAGTATCTTCTGTCAGCGACAAATGATAATGTATGATGTAGCGGATATTTGGAATGTCCAGACCGCGTGCAGCCAGGTCCGTTGTAACCAACACATTCGATGTGCCATTTCTGAATTTCACCAAAGCGCTGTCTCTTTCACGCTGGTCAAGTGCTCCATGATAAAAAACACTCACGATACCTTTATCAGAAAGGTATTCACTTACTCTTTCAACTGCTTCACGGTGATTGCAAAAAACGATGGTAGAACGGTTTCCGAGAAAGCAAATAAGATTAAAAAGCGTTTCTAGCTTATCATTGACAGGGGATAGCACCTGTTTAACTTCAAGTGCCTTGTCAGCGCCATCCTGATCCGAAAGAAAATTGAGTGTAGCAGCATCTTTCAATCCAACAAAATCCGGGATCTCGACAGAAGTTGTTGCGGACGTAAGAATGCGTTTGTGCAATCCAGGGAGTTGTTTTATGATCTCTGACATTTCTTCCTGGAAGCCCAGTTCCAGTGATTTATCAAACTCATCCAGCACTAAAGCGTGGATGTGATCAGTCTTTATATTTTCACGACGAATGTGATCTGCAAGGCGTCCCGGGGTGCCTACAATTACCGTTGGCGCTTCTATCAGGTTGTTTTCTTCAATTTCTCTTTTGTGTCCACCATAGCAACAAGTGATCTTGTAGCCTGTGCCTAACTGCTTGAACACTTTTTCTATTTGCATGGCAAGTTCCCGAGATGGCACGATCACCAATGCTTGTGTGCCTTTTGTTTTGGGCTTTAGAACTTCCAACACAGGCAATATAAATGCAAGTGTTTTTCCCGAGCCCGTAGCAGACAGCAGGATCACATCCTTATGCTGCTCATTACCCGTAATTGAAGCCTGCTGCATTTCGTTTAATGCTTCAATGTTAAGGTTCGTCAATATTTGAGGGAGATCGTATTTTGTAGATTGCATGCCCCAAAAGTACGGAAGAATATTGGCGACCCTGAAACTTTTCCTGAGAGTGCTTCTACTTCACTGCAGTCCTTTTAACAGAAAGGCCCGCCCGGATGAACCGGATCGGACGGGCTTCGACAAGCCCAGTCCCGCTGGTTCCGGCGGGGCTGAGCTTGTCGAAGCCCGTTAAACAAAATGATGATCAGCTGTTATTTGGTCACCACCTCAACGGTACCGCCGTTTTTGAAGATATCATGCGATACGAAATATCCCTCCAGTTTCTTGCCGTTTACATTGATGGAAGACAAATTCCGGCTTTTTCCTTTTTTGATAACGGTTACCATTTTACCGCTGCTTGTTTTCCACTTCACTTCATCAAAAAGCGAAACAGTAACAATGTATTTCGGGTCGGTGGCGGAGAATGTGTACAAACCAAGTGAGCTAAGCACATACCAGGCTGACATTTCACCTGCATCATCCATTCCGCTTAGTTCGATGCCTTCTTTGCCAATACCGTAAAGGTTGTTTAAAATGTAGTCGATTATTTTTTGCGACTTCTCCGGCTTGTTGATGAAGATGTAAGAGTATGGCGCTTCATGATCCGGCTGGTTTCCCTGGCAGTATTGTCCGACCATTGTTTCCACGTTTCGTGCTATATAATTCGGATTCCATGGCAATGAAAAAAGCGAATCCAGCTTTGATTCAAAACCTTTGGGGCCGCCGTATAACTCAATGAGGCCGGTCATATCGTGCGGTGCAAAGAACGAAACCTGCCACGCATTTGCTTCGCGATACATGTATTCGTAGTAAGGATATTGCGGATTGAAATGTTGAACCCAGTCGCCGTTCTCCAACCGTCCACGCATGAATCTCGTAGAAGGATCAAAAACGTTTTTATAATTTTTTGAACGGGCCATCAATATCCTGTAATTCGCGGTGTCACCCAAAGCTTTTGCAAGTTGTGCAACAGAATAATCATCGTAAGAATATTCAAGCGTTTTGGAAACACCTGCTTTCGCTTTTGTTTCCACTACCGGATTGGCGATGTCGGGTTCAGAAATATAGCCCTTGTGAATGTACTCACTTATGTAAGAACGAGTCCCGCCTTCCACATTTGCATTTCTTAAAAGCAATTGATAGGTGCCTCTGATATCAAAATCATCGATACCTCTCAAATAGGCGCCGGCAATAGAAGATGCCGCGTGATCGCCGTGAAAGAATGTAGGAATAAAGCCCGTTTTATCGCCAACGTCTTTCAATGATTTGATTACGTTCAGTGTTACGTTTGGAGAAATGAGTCCGAGCAACACATCTTTGTTTCTATAAGTGTCCCACAAAGAAGGTTCAGTGTAGTAGTCAAAACCACTTTTCACAACATTGTGTTTGGCGTCAGTATATTCGCCGTTCACATCACTGCGCAAAGCGGGCCACAGGAACGATCTGTACAGGCATGAGTAAAACATTCCTCTTTGCTTTTCCGTTCCTCCCGTTATTTGTATGGTTGACAACAGTTTTTCCCAGGTATCATTCGCCTCTTTTCTTACAACAGCAAATGACCTGTTAGCTATCTCCTTTTCGAGATTTTGTTTTGCGTTTTCAGCGCTTACAAACGACAAACCAATTCTTACTTCAACCGGCCCTTTTGTGTCGTCTGCCAAATGAACGAGTGCATAGCCATTGCGTTTACCTTCTGCAACAGTATCAATTTTTTCAATTGGCGTGTTGATCACCGCATAGAAATAAATCTTTTCGCCCGGTTGCTGAAACCCTTTAACAGCATACTTTCCATCCTGTTCAATGTGCCAGTTTGAAACATGGTTATTAGCCTTCGCAAGATCAAACAGTATTTGCCGGTCAACGTTGCTTTTGTATTCGTATTTGTGAAAGCCGCATCTTGGGGTTGACGTCAAACTTACATTTACATTGTAATCTTGCAGATATACCTGGTAAAAACCCGGCGACGCACTTTCCTGCTTATGTGTAAACCGGGAACCAAACTTTTCATGCGCACCTGACACCGGCAGCAGCGGAATGTTACAGAGGTTCCAGTGGCCTTTGTTGGTATGCGTGAATCCATAGATAACAGAATCCTCGTATTGATATCCGGCTCCGGAACCATAGGCTGTGATGGGACTCAACTGCACCATTGCATTAGGAACTGAACTACCGGGAAATGTAAGCCCTGCCCATGATCGCCATCCCTGCGGAAGTGCATACCCCAGAATTTTAGGATCGGTCATTGGTGCCGTTCCGACAAATGTGTTCACGTATTTTGTGTAAGTTGTTTGAGCGTGCAAGTTGGAAGTTATCGCGATTAAACTTGTGAACGCAATGCTCCCAATTTTTTTATACCATTTGTTCATGACCGGTTGTCGTTGTTATGCTACATTTTTTTAAAACGCGTGCCCCGTTCAGGTGCAGCAGGGCGAATGCGATTCGCCCCTACGCATTTTCAATTTTCAACTTTCAATTTTCAATTAACTCTCAACTCTCCATTCTCCACTCTCCACTAAAACGTTCCCTGCTTCTTCAGATACGCCGCTTGTTCTGCAAGCATGCAACCGCTCAGTTCTGTTGTTAAATCGGCGTTTGATGCAGGTGCAGTTTTCCAGTATGTTCCAAAAATACCGATCGTTTTATTGGTGCCTGCGAACCACATTGTTTCCGCATTATACTTCAGATAGTTCAAGTAACGATCTCTTGTATCCTTTGGCAGATCAGGGTTGGTGATCAGCTGAGAAAAATATCGCACGAAAATCCCTTTGAATAAACCACCATCGCCCTGGCCCTCGTCATGCAACAAACGATCAGCTGTTGTAAGGGAAGAGTTGTTCAATGTGTAGTCTGCAGTACGCATCGCATCGTTGAGATAAGAGGCATCTTTCGTAATGTTGTATAACTCAAGTGCCGCACCAATGAATGTTCCCTGGTTGTAGGTAAATGCCCAGTTATCAACACCTCCATCGTGATTCCTGTTGATGCCATCATTTACAAAACCTGTTGCGGGATCACGAAGGTTTGCTTTTAGCCAATTGTATATTTTCTTGGCCCATGCAAGATCATCTGCATTGCTATTCTTCTGATACAAACGTGCAGCCAGAATACAGGCTGGCGCATTTGCCGGTGTGTTCTTGTAA
Source organism: Pinibacter aurantiacus (assembly GCF_019130065.1). GTDB lineage: Bacteria > Bacteroidota > Bacteroidia > Chitinophagales > Chitinophagaceae > Pinibacter > Pinibacter aurantiacus. The sequence goes on from NZ_JAHSPG010000012.1 coordinate 340,388, forward strand.
TAGGTTTGATCTTTTTTCCACGCAATGCCTCCACCCTGCACATCGTTCCAGCCTCCTTTTATATCGGTCCACAATTGAGTCACCGCATCTTTGAACTTCGTGTCATTGGTTGCATTGTAGGCACGGAACATGGCAAGGGCATTCCATTCCATATCATCGTAGTAATTATTCAGAAAGGTATTGCCATTCTTTTGCTTTACACCATCGTACCATTTTGCAAAGTATTCCGAATACTTGCTGTCGTTCGTGCGTGTGTATGCATCTACCATTACATCCAATGCATGTGCCTGTGGCCAGTAGTTGAATGTAACATCATTGGCATTGTCTTTATTAAAATATCCCGAGCCGTTCCAGTAATTTTTTATCAAGAACGCGTCGCTGCTATCTGCCGCGGCGTTCCAGTTTATATCGTATCGCGCAATACCGTCATTTGCAGTAAAATCGTAGTCGTACGTTTTTGTACATCCGATAAAACCGAGTGATGCTGCTGTTGCTATGAGGAGTGTTTTTTTCATGACTTAAGTTTAGGTTGTTAGTCGTTGGTTGCCAGTTGTTAGACTTTACATTCAACTATACTGCCCTTAATTAAGGATACCTGAATTTCAAGTCTAACAACTAACAACTAATAACCAACAACTATTTCACAATTACTTCGTGCGTATAATTCGCTTTATCCGGTGAGAAATACATGTTGATATCACAATTCTTAGTATCAGCTGCACCGGTGAATTTGAAACAGTTATCCCATTGTGAACTATTTACAGGAAACAAATACCAGAAGGATGGATCGGTGGATGAACTTGGTCTGCTGTTATCCGCATTTTTACTGCCCCACCATTCGTAACTGTCTGCAGTCCCATCATTCACCTGCATTCTGAATTTGTACCGTTCGTCACCACCCCAGCTTTCCTGTTTGAAAGTGATCAGTTTATTCTTCGCTGACCATGTACCATTTTTATCGTAAGGCAAATCAAACTGAATGGTGTTGTTTGGTGCAAACCATAATCCTAGTCCTTTGATCTGCATGAACTTTGCTGCTATGGTACTGAAGTCAAGATTCATGCGATACACTTTTGTATCGGCGCCAGAAACCGTTGTTTCGCCTTCACCTTCCCTGATCGTGTTGCCATCGATATAATATTTGTTAGGAGCTGAACTGGTGATGTTGTCGACAAAATGATAAGTGCCTGGTTTAAGTGATGTATAAATCTCGTACGTGCCTGAACCCGTTAATTTTAATTTGATAGCTTTCGAAACATCGGTGCCACCTTCAGTTGCGCTACCCGTGATGTAAACTTCAGCAGGCGGATTGTCGATACCCAAAGGACGTTTAATTGTTACCGTTCTTGTTTCCGCTGCTTTCACTGCGTTTATTCCTTTTGTGGAATAGATTGTCCACAAGAATTTTCCCGATTCCAATGGTTGCAGGCCAGCCAACTTTGCTACTTTGTTCAATGTCTCTTTGTTAAGCGTTGCGCGGTTGTATAAACCGTTACCATCTGAAGTCATCGTGTACAAAGGCTTCGCAAAATCACCGCCTTCTTTTACAAATGAAATGGTATAGAGTACTGGGCCGCCATCTTCTGCGCTTGCCTGGCCCCACTCAAACAATGCAGAGGAGGTCTTTGTAAGATCAACCGTGGCATTATCTTCGGGAGAGAAGAACATTTTTACCGCAGTTACATTGGTGTTGAAATTATCTTTTTTGTCGCAAGCCTGCAGGCCAAACAACATAATGAGTGTGCTTAAGAATATGGTTGTATTGAATAAAGATTTCATTGTTTTACTTTTTTGTTTTTTCAAATTATACCGTATTAGTTCCAGCCGGGATTTTGTGAAAGATTTGGATTCAAACCTCTTTCATCTCTTGGAACCGGCCACAGGTAATGCTTTGTAGGATCAAAGCTTCTTTTGCCTGCAATGATATAGCCGTTGTCAACACCGGAATCGCCGAATTTTGCGCCATGCACCGTACCATTTAAAACAGTTTGTGCAATCTTCCAGCGACGAATATCAAATATGCGCAAACCTTCCATGGCAAACTCAGCGCGGCGTTCGCGGCGGATGATGTTTTGCATATCTGTTTTCGACCATGCAGCGTTAAAGTTCAGCGCAGCTCCCGTGAAGCCCGCTCTTTGACGAACAGCTCCCACTGTGGTGCCCCATATGGAACCTGTCATCTGGCCCAGTTCGTTTTTTGCTTCTGCATACATCAACAGTACATCAGCGTAACGGATAAGCATTACGTCATTACCAGATGCGAAAGTGCTTCCGCTTGTTGGGTCATAATATTTGCGGATGTAATAACCGGTTGGTGAAGATGATGTTCCTGATTTGTATTCATCCAAAGTATTGGAACCGGGTTTGATTTTGATCGTAGCGGTGGTACCATCTGGTTTCTTCCATGCGTAGTTATCATACACAATGGTTAAACCCAAACGCGGATCACGATTTACGTAGGGATTGCTTTCATCGTAACCTGAACCGGCTTCGCGAATCGTTTTGCCATTTGCCATCAAATAGTCATCAACCAGTTCCTGTGTAGGTGCCATTGCGTTTACGCGACCACCAATCGACAATGGAACAAAGTCAATGAACTCTCCGTGTGTAACGTCTAAAGGCACAAAGCCACGACCGAGTATGGTTTCAACGCTGTTCTTGTTTTGCGGAAGAAATAATCCTTCATAAGACGGGAACAGACCGTAAGTTCCGTTATCTGTTTTGCTGATCAACTTCTCACACTCTGTAACCACTGCAGCCCAATTGCTTTCATACAATTGTATTCTTGCCTTCAGCGCGATCACCGCTCCTTTTGAAATACGGCCAACATCTTTTGATGTGTATTGCTTATTTACCGGCAACACAGTTTCAATTTCATCTAACTCTTTCAATACATTGGCAATCACCTCTGCACGCGGCGTACGGGCAATGGTGCGTGATTCTTCAATTGATATATTCTTCGTGAAATAAGGAACGTCTCCAAACCATGTTGCCAGCTGAAAGTAATGAAAGGCGCGAAGAAAGCGTGCTTCAGCGATCATTCTTGCTTTCAGGGCTGCATCCATGTTTGGCACGAGATCAATATTTTCCAACAATACATTCGTTGTTTTGATGCCTTGATAGTGATATCCCCACTCACTCTTTAACCTCCCAAGAGCCGGGTCATAAATGCCTGCCGAAATAGAGTTAACGCCTTGTGCGTCTCCGCGGCCATTGTATGCGTTATCGGAAAGCGCTTCGTTGTAGAAGACGTTGGTTACATCTGTCATTTGATTGTAGTCCGTATTCAAAACCAGGTTGGCTTTGTCCGCAGATGTCCAGTAGTTAAGATCTGTATAGTTGTTGGTGGGCGCGAGGTCCAGCTTCTTGCAGGCAGAAAGAGCAAGCAGCGCCACCATACATATTTTCAATGTTTTTTTCATAATGAGATCGTTTAAAAAATTAAGTCAAGACCAAAACCATAATAGACTGAAGTCGGATACAAACGGCCACTATTGGCGCCATTCCCCGCATTTAGTTTGTTGTCAAATTCTGTTGATTCTGGATCTATGAAAGAATTCTTTGTAACAGTAAGTAGGTTTTGTCCGGTGAGATATGCGCGGCATTTCTGCATGCCTATTTTACGTGCAACATTGGATGGCAAACTGTAGCCCAACTGTACATTTTTCAAGCGTGCATAAGCACCATCGAAAATATACAGGTCAGATCCTTTTCTGTAGTTGTTGGTGTTTGAGGCACTTCCACCTACCGCCAGCCGTGGGTATTTCGCGTTGATATTGTCTGGTCTCCAGTAGTCTAACTGGTGCTCAAACATTACGTAAGAGTAGTTCACGTGGAAGGGTTCCACCAACTCTCCGCGAATGGCGAAGTCACGTTTGCCGACACCTTGAATAAAAATACCGAGGTCAAATCCCTTCCAGCCAAGTGTATAGTTAAAGCCAAAAGTATAGCGTGGGAAAGGGTTTCCGAGAACAAAACGATCCTGATCATCAATTACGCCATCACCGTTTTTGTCTTTGTAGCTGATATCTCCGGGCACCACATCAAGACCCGAAAATTTTGGTTTGTTTTTTATATCATTAAGATTCTGGAAATAACCATCTCTTTTATAACCCACGTAAGATGCAATTGGCAAGCCTTCTGCATAAATCACCTGCAACTCTTCAAGCCCGTTGATCTGTGGTTTGCCATCGGCCATTTTTACGATTTCATTGTGCGTATCGCCGATGTTAAAGTTGATGCTGTGGCGAAAAATCCTGCCGCTTGTATTATAGTTCAGCGACACTTCCCATCCACGATTTTTCACAGAAGCCACGTTGAAGTCCACTTGTCCGCCACCAAAAGTGCCTGGCAGTGGAGGTCTCATCAAAATGTCTTTTGTAAGCTTGTGGAAATAATCAAATGAACCTGTCAGTTTTCCTTTGAAGAAAGTAAGGTCGGCACCGATGTTGAAAGTTTGCGCCACTTCCCATCTTAAATCAGGATTCGCAGTATTAAAGCCAGCACCGGTAACAACGTTGTTGTTGAAACCATAAGCGTTTGCAAACGTGAAGTAGGTTGTTTGCCACTGATAGTTGCTAACGTTCTGGTTTCCGAGTGATCCGTATGAAGCTCTGATTTTAACATCGTTGATGTAGTTCTTTATATCGCTCGCTGCATAAAAATCTTCCATTCCCAGGCGCCATGCTCCGGAGATCGATGGGAAAAATCCCCAACGATGATCTTTTGCAAACTTCGATGAACCATCTTCTCTAAAGTTGAATTCGGCAAAATACTTGTCAGCAAATGAATAAGACAATCTTCCGATGAATGAGTTCAAACTATTCTCTGTCGTGGTTTGCGGCGTAGTTGCCAACGAGTTCATATCAAGAGATGCTTTTGTAGTATCTATCTGCAAACCCAGGTCTGGCGACGCATATTTATAACCAACTTTATTTGACTTTCCGGTATAGGATTCATTTGTAACACCTGCCATCGCAGTAATTCGATGCTGACCAAGTGATTTGCTATACTCAAGTAACAATTGCGGGTTCGTGTATAGATTTTTATCGTTCGCATCTCCGGTAGATGAACCTGCGATGTTACCATACTGTCCTTTAGGATAGAAAGGCACATAGTCAGTTTTGTAATACTGGTGGTTCATTGTGAGATTTGCTCCAAATATTCCTTTCAGGTGAAGGCCTTTAAAAATTTCGAGATCGGCATTGATGCTTCCGAAAATATTATCGTTATCATACTGGCGATAGCCACCTTTTTCCAAAATGCCAAGCGGGTTGAATTCTGTCAACACATCGTTGGTCAGATAGCGACCCAGGCTATCTTTTTGCTGATAATATTTTGGTGTTCTCTCTGCATCTACAATCAACGTTCCCGTGTTGAATGAATGATCATTGATGTCCGTATGCGTGTAAGCAAGGATAGTTGTGAATTTCAACTTGCCGACTTCGTTGGAAAGATTCATACGAAAGTTGTAACGTCTCAATCCTTTTTTGGGTCCAACAAAATTGCTTTGCTGATCCATGTAGCCAGCCGAGATCATGTAGGTAGATTTATCCTTTCCTCCGCTGATGCTTAAGTTGTGATTTTGCTGAATGGCATCTTTCAATATTTCGTCAAGGAACCATTCATAATCGCCCCTGTCTTTCTGGGCTTGTATTTCAGCAGGCGTGTAAGTTGGCACCTGTCCAGTATTTGCATTAATGATCGCTTCGTTTTTAAGGATCATGTTTTCATAACCGGGAACAGCTTTTGGCCAGATGTGCGGATGAACGGCACTCACGATTCCATTGTAAGTAACTGTTCCTTTATCTGACTTGCTTCCTTTTTTTGTGGTTACCAAAATAACACCATTCGCACTCCGGGAGCCATAAATGGCAGCCGTTCCGGCATCTTTGAGAATAGAAATACTTTCGATATCATTCGGATTTAAAAGGTTCAAATCACCGCCGATGATCCCATCGATGACCACAAGCGGATCATTGTTACCTAAGGTTCCGACACCTCGAATGTTGATATTGGCGCCTTGTCCGGGTTCAAAAGATTTTTGTTGTACAATAAGGCTCGGCGCAGTTCCCTGTAAAGCCTGCGTAACGTTCACATTCGGTCTGCCTTGAAGCGCCTGTGTCTTCACTACATCCACGCCGCCCGTTACAGACACTTTTCGTTGTGTACCATATCCCACCACCACCACCTCTTCAATTTTTTCCTGCGATTTCCTCATTGGTATGCGTAGCACTGTTTGATTGCCAACAGGCACTTCCAGTGTTTCAAAACTCACAGAACTGATTACAAGGATTGCTTTATTGTCTGGCACATTCACTTTAAACTCTCCTACTTCGTTGGTGGAAACACCAATGGTGGTGCCCTTTACAACAACGCTTGCCCCTTGCACAGCTGCACCGTTTTCATCCACTACTTTACCTGCAATGGCAATTGGCGGAGCGGTAATTGTTGTCGCAAGCTCCATTGTTTTCAACGGTGCTTCCACAGAAGGCTTCTTTTCACTAATACTGATCATCTTATTGGTGATCGAGTAAGTGAGCGGTTGATCCTTCAGGCACAGCTCCATTGTTTCTTCAATTGAAGCATTGGAAATGTGCACCGTTACAGGGTTTGCTTTTTGCAGCACATAGTTTGTGTAAACAAAGCCATACCCCGTTTGCTTTTTGATTTTTTTGAAAACACTTTCCAGTGAAGCTTTATTTTCGGAAAGCGTTACTGTTTGTGATAGCCCTTTTGCATAGATCTGCAGCAGGCAACCAAACAAAATAATAAAAGTGAATTTGACGTGAAGGTGTCCCGATCCTTTATTGTCGGGCTTTTGAGTGTAGTGGTCTTTCCTCATTGCGCAAAAGACTCTACTACCTAAAGCGATAGCGCTTTTGGCCTTGCAAGCAATCCAAAACATAATTTTGAAAGTTAAGGTTATAAAATAATTGAGCCGGGCAGTTGTTTAATGTGTGCGTAAATCGTGTTTTTATTAGGAAAACGATTTACCAAACACTCCGTTTTTTTACATGCTTTATTTAAATGTTTGTGTTATTCTAAAAAAACATTCACGGTTTATTTATCGGGTAACAGTCACGTCATTTCCTTTTACTTCGAAATGAACGTTTCCGGTAAGGGCCAGCGCTTTCAGCACTGAGTCCATAGCCTGGTTGCGTGGGATCTCAGCCTGGAACAGATATTTCACTTTGCTTTTGTAAGTGATATTGATATTGTACCATCTCGATAATTGCCTCATGATGGTTTCTATATCAGCATCGTGAAAAATGAAGAAGTTATTTTTCCATGCCATCACCTCGTCAACATCCACATCATTTTTCACCTTTATATTTCCACCTTCTCTGTATTGTGCCTGCTGATTTGGTTTGAGCAAAATACTATTGCCATTTTCTGCTACTACTTTCACCTTTCCCTCCAGCAGCGTAGTGTTCGTCGCTTCCTCATCATCATATGCCATTACATTGAAGTGGGTTCCCAATACTTGTATGTCGTTGCTTTTCGCATGAACCGTAAAGGATGCGGCTTTATTTTTTGCCACTTCAAAATACGCTTCACCGGTTAGTGTCACTTCCCTTTTATCGCCATCAAAAGAAACAGGGAATTTCAATGATGACGCGGCATTGATCCAAACCATTGTTCCGTCTGGCAATGTCAGCTGATACTGCACACCCTTGGGTGTGGTGATCGTATTGTATTGACTGTTGGCTTTTTCTGTTCTTCCGCTGTACACAATTTGTCCGGCTGACAGCTTTATCACTTTGATGTTGCCCTGCTGGCTAAGCTGTCCATTCTCTGCACTGTCAAGCACTATTTGTGTGCCATCAGCAAGCGTTAAGATCGCATGTTCCTGCTTTATCACTTTTCCTGCAAAAGCGGATTGCTCTCCTTTGCTATTTTTCCAGAATGAAAATTTCAATGCAGCAATAGAAGCAAACAATAGAATAACACTCGCCGCGGCAATCCATCTCCATTGTATCCTGCGACGCGGCTGCATTTCAACAACATTCGTTTCTTCTTCGCTTTCAACTGATAAAGGAGCTTGCTTTTGTTCAGCTAGTATGGTGTTCAGTACCGGCTCCCATTTTGTTTCATTGTACTCAAATTCCTGTGCTCCTTCATGCTGCATCATGGTTGACAGCAATTCCTGTACCTCTTCTTTTTTATCAGCATCATTCATTACTGCAAATAGCTCCTGCCATTCACTCTCCGTGCATGCTTTATCGAAATAACGCTTCAGTAAATATTGTAGCTTTTGCTGATCCATAATGACGATTCAATTCAAAAGTCAAAACTCAAAAAGGGCCCTGATTTTTGACTTTCGATTTTTTACTTTTTACTTCAATTAATAATAAGAACCCTGGGAAAAGAAAAAGGCCCATCGGGGTTCCAAATTTTTTTAAGATTTTTTATTTAGATAAGCATTTGGATAAAAAGGCTGCTGTTCGCCAACGCCTTGGCAATGTCCTACGGACAAATTTGGACTCATGCCTGATTCTATTGACATTGATGCCCGACGGGCAAGTCGTGTGCCTTATGAGTTGGGTGTTGTGGCTGTTCATTTTCAAATCTTCAAATCTTCAAATTTTCAAATTATTCCTCACTTAATCGATTTAAGCAGAATAACAATAAACAGATAGTCGTACTTGCTGTAGAGAAATGCCCGTATGCTTTTCAAAGATGCCGCTAAAGTATTCTTGGCAGTTTTAGGTGAGATATTCAATGCCTTTGCGATCTCCGCGGTATTCATGCCGTGCTGGCGGTTGAGTATGTACACATTTTTTCTTTGCTCGGGCAATGCATTAATGGCCGCTTGCAGGTTGTTTTCCAACTCTTTATAGTGCAGTTGCTCGCCTGGATTTTCCAGCTCATTTACTTCAGTCGACTTGTTGGCAACAACTGTCATTGCTTTCTCCGCTACCATTTGAGAGCGGATCATTTTATAGCATTCGTTCGCCGCCACTTTATATATCCATGCATTCGGATTGTCAATGTCACCGAGTTTTTCGCGGTTCATCCAAATGCGAATAAAAGTTTGCTGAACGAGTTCTTCTGCGTTGGAGTCATTATGAGTGCGGCTGAATAAGAAGGCATGAAGCTTAGGCGCGTAGGATTTAAACAAAGCAGCAAAGGCTACTTCATCCCCATTGGCAATTAGTTTGAATAATTCTTTTTCAGGCAAATAATCTAACACTGCTATATGGTTATAAGAGTGATGAAACCAAAAATAGGAAAATAATTAATAATTAATAATTAATAATTAATTGGTCGGCCATCGAAACTTTACGCAAACTGTTTAATGATCGATTTGACTACAGCCACATTTTTGAGGAGTGCAACCCCTTAATTATTAATTATTAATTATTAATTTCCTGCGCTCCTAAACGCATTCGGCGTCACGCCCAGCTTGCTTTTGAAGACAGTTGAAAAATACGCCGGTGATGAAAAACCTGTTTTGTAAGAGACCTCTGCGATGGTAAGATTTTCGTGCTGCAAATAATATTTTGCTTTTTGCAGGCGTGCTGTCAGAATGTATTCGTTGATGTTCGTGTTAAGCAAGGCTTTTACTTTGCGATACAATTGCACTTTGGAAATACCCATTTCCTTACAAATATCCTCAATCACAAATTGGTCATTCGAAATGTTGTTTTCAACAACAGATGCAAAGTCTGCCAGGAATTTTCTATCAGATTTTTTGTTGCCTTGTGAGCGTATCTCTGCAGGTATCTCTGTAGTAAAATGGTCTTTCAATTTATTTCTGTTCGAAAGCAGACTGGAGAGCGTTTGATTTAAGATTTGAAAATTGAAAGGTTTTGTAATGTAGGCATCTGCATTGTTTTTAAACCCTTCGGCCTGCTGCTCTGCGGTTGCTTTTGCGGTCAACAAAATAACAGGAATATGTGCAGTACGAATGTCGCTTTTGACTTGCCTTGTCAATGTCAATCCATCTTTTCCCGGCATCATCACATCGCAGATAATAATGTCCGGCATATTGTCAAACGTCTTTTGCAAACCTGCAATACCATTCTCTGCTTCTATAATTTCGTATTTAGCGGAAAGCTGTGAATGAAGGAACTGCCTCAACTCAGGGTTGTCTTCTACAATTAAAACAGTAGCTCTGTCGCCATCATTTTTTTCAATTGGTTTGTCTTCAACAACATCTTGTGCAGGCAACAAATCTGCGGTAAACAGGTTATTGTCTTTGTCAACAAACATGGCAGTTTCATCTTCGCCAATTTCGTCGGTGGAGAAATGCGTGTTCCCAAGTGGCAGCACAACAGTAAAGGTTGTACCCTTGCCTTTTTTGCTTTGCACATTTATTGAGCCATGGTGCAGTTCAATCAATTCTTTTGTCAACACGAGTCCAAGGCCGGAGCCTTTATGACTTTCGTAATCGCCCTGGTAAAATGCGTCGAATGAGTGCACCTGTTCTTCCGGCGTCATGCCGATGCCAGTGTCCTGCACGGTTAGTATCGCCTGGTTTGTATCACTATTCTTCTCTATGCTCAAACTGATAGAACCATTGTCATGCGTGAATTTGAATGCATTGGAAAGAAGGTTAAACAACACTTTGTCCATCATGGTTGTATCGATCCAAACAAGTAGTTGTCTTTCCTTTGTAAGCAAACGACAATCAATATTTCTTTTGCGTGCAATGTCCTGGAAGGCTTGTACAATTTCGTTTGAAAAACCAACGAGATCAGTTTCCGTTGCCTTGATCTTCATTTTATTAAACTCGATCTTGCGGAAATCGATCAACTGATTTACCAGTTTCAAAAGCCTTGTTGCATTTTTTCTAACCAGCGAAAGTTGTTGCCTTGTCTGCGTTTGCAGCTTTGGATTTTCCAACACTTCATCAATTGGCCCAGTGATCAGTGTAAGTGGTGTGCGGAACTCATGAGATATTTTAGTGAAGAAATTCAACTTGGCTTCGTGCGCCGCTTCTGCTTTTGCAGACATTTCGATGAGCTGTTCTTTCTGTCGCGATATCTCTTCGTTTTGATGCGCCAGTTTTGTATTGATCTTTTTATTGGCATTGCGCGAATACCACAATAGCACCGCAAAGAAAATCACCAGCCCGAGCATACACGTGAGCACGTACACAAAAGAAGTTTGTGTGTTGTAGATCCTTTTTTGCTCCACGATCATTTCCTGCTGCTTCTCAATATCTTCCTGCTGGTTGAGGATCTTGTCGCTTTGCAATTTCATCAATCGCACATTGGAAGAATCAACCACCAAAGTTTGTAACAACGTTTCTTTTCCCAAAGATTGTCCGTTCAATATTTTCGCCGCATTGCGAATTGCTTCAGCTCCTCCCGTTGGATACAACAATGATGCGGTTAATATCTTGTCATCAACAAACTCCATCCCTGCGCCTTTTCCCGGCAATGCATCTACACCGATGATTTTTACATTATCCACTCCTGCATCTTTGCAGGCCTCGTATGCACCAAGTGCCATGACATCATTGTGTGCGAAGATGAGATTCGTTTCAGGCAGCTTATCTTTCAGCGATCCAACTTCGGTTTGCGCCTTTGGCTTTACCCAATTTCCATTTACCCGCTGAATCAATTTCAAATTATTGAAGGGCAGAATGCCGTCGCGAAACCCGCGATCACGTTCAATAGCCGGAGAAGATTCAGGCAATCCCGCTACTTCTATAATATTACCTTTCCCGTGCAGCAGCGAGCCAACATATTCGCCGGCCATTTTGCCCAACTGGTAATTATCTGCTCCAATAAAATTTGAGTATAAAGAAGACGCGATTTTTCTATCCACCACAATCACCGGAATACCTTTATTAAAAACTTCTTCCACCACCGGCGTCAGTGGTTTCGCTTCGTTGGGAGAAATAATGAGCAGGTCAATTTTGTCATTCAACAATTCTTTTACCTGCTGTACCTGCTTTGGACTGTTGTCATCTGCCTGCTTATAGATGAGTTCCATTTCCGGGTGAAACGCCAATTCACGCTTCATTTCTCCAAGCATTGACTTGCGCCAAAAGTCGGCATCTCCACATTGCGAAAACCCAATGCGAAATTTTTTCTGGTTGTTATTTGAATTGCAGGATTGAAATAAGAAACACACGATGATAATGACCGGCAGCCAAAAAATATTCTTTGTATGGAGGGCAAGCAATTTCATAAGCGGCAATCAATACTATAAATGTATCTCCTTTATTTCAAAACTTCAGCCTCCAAAATGAAATAATTTCTAAACGATAATGAAACAAAATTAAAAACAGCTAATCGCAAATCTTCAAATCTTTCACTGCAATAGACTTGTAAACAACAACTTATCGCCATTTTAAAAAATGGAACCAAATGGAAAGAAATTGAAATAGGATTGAAAGACAAACAGCCTCCGACCAGAGTATCATTGTTGAAATTATTGTTTGCCACATGAATAAGAAAGTTATCGCCTGGAGCGTGATTGTTGCCCTTGGAGGTTTTTTGTTTGGCTTTGATACTGCAGTTATATCTGGAGCAGAGCAAGCGATTCAAAAGTATTGGAACCTTAGTCCATTTGAACATGGCCTCACGGTTTCAATCGCATTAATAGGAACAATTCTTGGCTCTCTAATAGGAAGCATGCCGTCAGAGAAATATGGCCGCCGGACCACTTTGGTGATGATCGCGGCCATTTACCTTATTGCATCAGCCGGTACTGCTCTCGCCACCAACTGGTATTTCTTTTTAGTTTTCAGATTCATCGGTGGCGTTGGCGTTGGTGCTTCTTCTGTAACCGCACCAGTGTATATTTCCGAAATCTCTCCTGCTAAATCTCGAGGCCGCCTCGTAGCACTTTTTCAATTTAATATTGTGCTGGGCATCCTCATCTCCTATTTATCCAACTATATCATTGGCCAACAGGGAGAAACTTCCTGGCGCCTGATGCTCGGCATTCAGTTCATTCCATCGCTGTTATTTTTAGTGTTATTGAAATACGTTCCCGAAAGTCCGCGTTGGTTGATACTGAAGAAAAACAAAATAGCGGAAGCTGAAAAAGTTTTGCAGGTCATCAATCCCTTGGGTTATAAGGAAGAAGCAAAGGCTATTCTGGAAGATGCGACCCATGGATCATCAACCGCACCGGAGACTTTATTTTCCCGCAAAAATCGTTTGCCTGTTTTTATGGCCATCACATTTGCGGTGTTCAACCAGGTTTCCGGCATCAATGCTATTATATATTATGCGCCACGCATTTTTGAAATGACAGGTTTGGGAAAACAATCTTCTTTGTTGTCAAGCGTTGGCATTGGCGCGGTGAATTTTCTTTTCACTTTACTGGCTTTAAACTTTATCGATAAAGTAGGCAGGAGAACGTTGATGCTGATTGGTTCCGTTGGATTGATCATTACACTGGGTCTCGTTTCGCGTGCATTTTACATCAACGATTTTGGCGGAATGACGGTGACCATCTTGCTACTTGTGTACATCGCGTTCTTCGCTTTTTCACAAGGTGCAGTGATCTGGGTTTTTATTTCAGAAATTTTTCCGAACCAGGTTCGCGCCAAAGGACAAACGCTCGGAAGCCTTACCCACTGGATAATGGCAGCGATCATTGCTTTTGTTTTCCCCATGCTGACTGAAAAACTCGGCGGCGGCAACACCTTCCTTTTCTTCTCAGTCATGATGGTATTGCAATTGCTCTTTGTATGGAAAATAATGCCAGAGACGAAGGGGAAGAGTTTGGAGCAGCTGGAGCATGTTTTGGTAATGCACTAAGCGGCATTGACGAATTAATAATTAATAATTAAAAAGGCATCAGTCATTACTCTTTTGAAAAAAACGACTGTTCAAAATACTTTAAGTGGGGCACCTATTAATTCTTAATTATTAATTATTAATTGTTCCCCCAACAACTATAAACTAACAACCATAACTACCATGAACAACATCATCAGCTACGGAGAAATACTTTGGGACTTGCTCCCTTCTGGTGCGCTGCCAGGCGGTGCCCCCATGAATGTTGCGTACCATTTACAGCAGCTAGGACAATCACCTGCATTCATTTCACGTATCGGTCTTGATGAAAGAGGCAAGGACCTGCTGACTTTTCTTAAAGAAAAAAATGTTGACACCGAGCACGTACAATTGGATTATCATTTGCCAACGGGCATCGTACATGCAACAGCCAATGATCATGGGGAAATGCAATACGATATTGTGGCACCTGTTGCATGGGACAATATTGCAGTGGCAGACGATACTATACCTCTGGTTAAACATGCACAGTATTTTATTTTCGGCAGTCTTGCTACCCGCAATAAAACATCAAGAGACACCCTGTTTACATTACTGGAAGAAGCGCGGACAAAAGTGCTCGATATTAATCTGCGTGCGCCACATTTCAACAGGGCCATTGTAGAATCATTATTGCAAAAAGCAGATATTCTAAAAATGAATGTAAGTGAACTGGAACTTATTACAGGCTGGTTCGCAGATTTCAAAAGTTCAGCTGATCGCATCGCGATGATACAGGAGAAGTTTGACATACCGACCATCATCGTTACACTCGGCGCGGATGGTGCATTAATGAACACTAATGGCAAACTCTATCGTCATGAGGGCTTTAAGGTAAAGGTTGCGGATACCATTGGTAGTGGCGATTCTTTCCTGGCCGCGATGCTGACCAACATTATTCAACAACGATCACCTGAAGAAGCGCTGACGTTTGCCAGTGCGCTGGGAGCCTTGGTTGCATCACGCGCCGGCGGCTGTCCTGATTATACCATAGATGAAATTCATGAACTTATAAACAACGACAACACCGTTCGATCCACTAAATAAACTAACAAAAACTGCTGTAATGAAAAAAACATTAACGATGCTTGCTGCGTTATTTTTTTCCATAATGCTGCTTGCTCAACAGAAGAAAATTACGGGACATGTGTTTAACAGAAACACGAAACAACCCATCGAAAGCGCCACTATAAAAAGCAAATCAAATGTAACAACAACCCGTGCTGACGGCAGCTTTAGTATCCAGTCACAAGAAGGAGAAAATTTACAAATATCTTCTATTGGGTTTCTTACACTGGATGTAAAAGTTGGCACAAACGATAATGTTGAAATCGCATTGGAATCCGCATCCACTTCGCTGGAAACAGTTGTGGTAACGGGTTATCAATCACAAAGAAAAGCAGATCTTACCGGAGCCGTGTCTGTTGTGGACATCGCAGACATTAAAAACAGTCCTGTAGGCAATCCCACAAAAGCCTTGCAGGGACGGGTTCCTGGCGTGTTTATTACAACGGATGGTTCTCCACAGGGAGGCGCAACAGTTCGCATTCGCGGTGTCGGAACACTAGGAAACAACGATCCTTTGTATGTGATCGACGGTATTCCAACCAAACTAAGTTTGCAGGATCTTAATCCTGATGATGTAGAATCTATACAGGTTTTGAAAGATGCATCTTCGGCAACGATTTACGGTTCGCGTGCTGCAAATGGCGTCGTGATCGTAACTACAAAAAAAGCAAAGAAAGGTTTTTCACGTGTGGATGTTAACGCTGCTGTGTCATCACAGTTTTACACAACCAAACAAAAAATGCTCGATTCAGATGGCAGGGGTAAAGCTTACTGGCAGGCATCTGTTAACGACAAAACAAATCCTAACAACAACCAGATCTATCAATACGATTGGAATGGCGATTACAACAATCCTGTTTTAAACAAGATCATTTATCCTGAATACATCGATGCGGCCAAAACAATGAAGCCCGCTAATACCAACTGGTTCGACGAAATTTCACAAACCTCTCTGATCCAACAGTATGATGTTTCTTTAAGCAACGGTGGTGAAAGAGGAAACACAATGTTCTCTGTTGGATACTATGATAATAAAGGAATTGTAAAAGCTTCCAGCAGCAAGAAGTTTAATGCAAGACTGAATTCTGATTTCAACTACTTCAATGGTAAATTGAAAATCGGAGAAAACTTAAATTTCACTTACATACGCAATGCACTTATTCCTACGAGCGACATTTTGTTTTCATCACTCGTGCAGCAACCAATTGTACCTGTGCATACAGTTGATGGCGGCTGGGGCGGCCCTGCACCGGGAATGACGGACAGACAAAATCCGGTAAGGCTTATTGAAGACAACAGACAAAATTTCAGCAACTACTTCCGTGTGTTTGGAAATGTTTTTGCAGACTGGACAATTATTCCCAACCTGCATTTAAGAACCAGCCTGGGTGCGGATTTCAACGGTCAGTATCAACGCACTTTGCGCAAATCTTACACTTCAGGCTTCTTGTCTGATCCGTCCAACCAGGTGGTAACGAGCCAATCATACAACGGCAACTGGATATGGCAAAATACGCTTAACTACAATCTTGATCTCCACAAAAACAAATTTGAATTCTTATTGGGACAAGAAACGATCAAATATCTATCGCAAAACTTTTCCGCATCAAGACAGGGTTATGCGCTTGAAAATATAGACTACGCTTATATTGATGCGGGTTCATCAAACAAAGACAATACAGGTAATGGTTCCGGCTATGCACTGCTCTCCTACTTTGGCAAAGTGAACTATAGTTATGACAACCGCTATCTTGCTTCTGTAACGTTGCGCCGCGATGGTTCATCAAGATTTGGTAGCGAATATCGCTATGGCATGTTCCCTGCCTTTTCTCTTGGCTGGCGCGTGAGTAAGGAAGCATTCATGCAAAATCAATCAGTCATCTCTGATTTGAAATTGCGCTATGGCTGGGGCAAGTCAGGTAACCAGGAAATTGCAAACTACGCTACATATGCATTGTACTTTGCTATCTACGGCATTGACCCAACATGGGATTTCGACAATGGCAGTGCTTACGACATTAGTGGAAACGGTTCAGGACAATTACCATCAGGGTTTACACGTACACAACAGGCAAATGACTCATTACGCTGGGAGAGCACGAAGGAATCTAACTTCGGTATGGACTTTGGATTGTTCAACAACAGGTTAACGGGTTCAGTTGACTACTTCATTAAAAACACTTCAGACATTTTGATTAGCCCGGGCTATCTCGCTGTTGTAGGCGAGGGCGGAAACTATTGGTTCAATGGAGCTTCGATGCAGAACAAAGGTTATGAGGTATTGCTTTCTTACAATGGTGCATTGAGTAATACCGTTTCATTTAATGTTACAGGAAACTTCTCTTCATACAGAAGCAAAGTAACTTCTTTGCCCGAACAGGTGTTAACTTCTTATCCTGGTAATGGAACTGATAAAACAATTCTTGGCCATTCAAGCAGTGCAGTGTTTGGTTACGTAGCGGATGGTTTGTTCAGAACAGATAAAGAAGTACAGGAGTCTGCGGATCAGGTGGGTAAAGGACTTGGGAGAATCCGTTACAAAGACTTGAACAACGATGGCGTGATAGATGACAAGGACAGAGATTTTATTGCAGATGGCAATCCTAAATTTCTTTATGGTTTGAATGTGGAACTGAACTGGAAAAACTTTGACTTCAGTTTCTTCTTACAAGGCGTTGAGGGAAATGATGTGTTCAATGATTTTAAAACATACACTGACTTTTCTTCTCTGTGGGTAGGTACGAACTGGGGACAAAGAACGCTGAGTGCGTGGACACCACAGAATGCAAACTCAACGATACCGGCGCTTACATTGGTGAATAGAAATAATGAAGGCCGCACATCCACCTACTTCTATGAAAAAGGATCTTACTTAAAACTTAGAACGGTACAGCTTGGTTACAATCTCAAGCATGCATTTAAAGGTTTGAAAGCGCAAAATGCGAGAGTGTTTGTGCAAGGCACCAATTTACTCACATTCAAAAGCAAATCCTTTACTGCTGCAGATCCGGAAATTCCTACCAATGCATTTCCTATTCCTGCCATTTGCACACTTGGCTTAAACGTATCATTCTAACAACAAAAAAAAGCACTCAAATGAAACGCACTATATTAACGATAATGATTGCCATTTCCCTTTTATCATCATGTAAAAAAGTTCTTGACGAAACGCCGCAGGGTGTTGTATCGAACGAAGATCTTAACACACCGGCAAACGTAGACAAGATGGCCGTTGCGGCATATTCAGCATTGGGCAACGATCACTACACCGCGCCATTTACAAGTCTTTGGCCCTATGGCAGTATTCGTGGTGGCGATACTTACAAAGGCGGCGATGGCCCGGGAGATATCAGCGAATATCATCTTTTCGAAACTTTTTCTTTGAATCGTGTTGACAATGGATTGATCGACCTGGTTTGGTACAGACTGTACGTAAGTATCGGCAGGGCAAATGATGCGCTGAGAAGGATGAATGCACTGTCTGATGCTGAGTACCCGAATAAATCTGTTCGCCAGGCAGAGATGCGTTTTCTTCGCGGGCATTTTTATTTTCTTGCAAAAATTCTTTTCAAGTATGTGCCGTACATAGATGAAAATACGCCACAAGCGAACTATGACACGGTTTCTAACAGAACTTTCTCCAACGATGCTTTGTGGACAAAAATTACAGATGACTTTCGTGCGGCCGTTGCCGGCCTTCCTGAAACACAATCAGACAGAGGTCGTGCAAATAAATATGCAGCTAAAGCTTACCTCGCGAAAGCTTTATTATATCAGGCTTACACGCAGGATGAAAACAACCAGGTAACAAGCATCGATGCAAACAAACTGAATGAAGTAAATCAATTGTGCACTGATGTTATCGGTTCCGGTAAGTATGTACTGAATCCTGATTATGCCAACAACTTCCTTACACAATATGAGAACAGCACCGAATCTGTTTTTGCTATACAGTATTCAAAAGATGATGGTACACCAAAGGGAAGACTTGATTATGGACATGCGTTGAATTATCCGATGAACCAGGAATATGGCTGCTGCGGTTTCCACGTACCAAGCCACGATCTCATCAATGCATATAAAACAGACAGCAAAGGCCTGCCAATGTTTGACAGCTACAATGCCAATGATGTAGCAGCTTCGGGCGATTATAAAACAAACACTTTTGATCCACGTATGGATCATACAGTTGCTATACCCGGGCACCCTTACAAATATGTTCCCAACTTCATCTTCGCAAAATCATGGGCTCGCGCTCCGGAAGTGTATGGCGCATTTGCAAGTATGAAGGAGGCTGTGTCTCCTACAGATGCTTCGTTTCAAAAAATTCCACCGTTCATGTCAAGCTCTAAAAACTGGGATATCATTCGCTTTGATGACGTAATGCTTTTCAAAGCAGAAGCATTGATTGAATTGGGCAAGCAAGATGAAGCATTGCCTTTGATCAATCAACTGCGTATGCGAGCGGCGCAAAGCACAGCACTGCTAAAACAAGGTGATGGCACTCCTACTTCCAACTACGGCATGAGTGCTTACAAGCCAGGAACAAACTGCACATGGACGCAAGACTATGCACGCCAGGCCCTGCGATGGGAGCGTCGTTTGGAGTTTGCAACAGAAGGCTATCACTTCTTCGACCTGGTGAGATGGGGTATTGCAGCAGACTACATCAACAAGTATTTTGCAATTGAAAAAACAAGATCTTCGCATTTGTCAGATGCAGCATTTAAGAAAGGAAGAGATGAATATTTTCCGATTCCTTTAAATCAAATAAATTACAGTAAGGGATTGTATCAGCAGAATGCGGGATGGTAGCACATTCAGGAATTAGAAGTTAGGAGTTAGGAATCAGGAATTGTTTAAGTGTAGGATACTTTAAGAATCATAAACACTCCTTAGATCATCGGAAAGATTTTAAAACGTGTTGCGCTTTGCCGAGCTAATTCTTAATTCCTACTTCTTAATTAACAGTAAAACATATTTTCATTTATGAAGAAATTAATAACGGCTTTTTTATTTGCAAGTATCGTAACAGCTGGTCAGGCACAAGACAATGTTGCGCCGAAACCACGACTGGAGAACTTTGCAAAGTATTTTACAGGTGAGAAAAAATGGCTGGTATTGCCAGTAAAAAATGGCGCAGCTAAAAAGAATATCGAGTTGTGGGTAAATGGTGAAATGGTGCGATGGTTTGACATGGAGCTTGCAGATGGTAACCCGGATTGGTACGCCTATCTCGACATCAGTGCATGGAAAGGAAAGAAAATCGAACTGCGTGCGGAGGCTCTGAGTGTTGATTCCAAAGCTTTTTCAACGATTGAGCAAAGTGATGAAGATACCAACGCAGGAGAATTGTATCACGAGAAATTGCGCGGCCAATTGCACTTTTCTCCAAAGCGCGGTTGGACCAACGATCCTAACGGATTGGTGTATTACAACGGCGAGTATCATTTATTCTTTCAACACAATCCGTATGGCCGTGGTTGGGGAAATATGCATTGGGGGCACGCTGTGAGCAAGGATCTTTTACATTGGAAAGAAATTGGGGAAGCGTTGTATCCTGATAAGTTTGGTCCTATGTTTAGCGGTGGTGCGGTCGTTGACGCAAACAACACAAGTGGCTTGGGTGAAAACGGCAAACCTGCGATGGTGATGTTTTACACTGGAGCAAAAGCCTGGGCGCAATGCCTTGCATGGACCACTGACGGCAGAGCTTTTCACAAGCTCGATCATGCTGTTGTTCCAAGAATCAACAAAGACAATCGCGACCCAAAAGTTGTATGGCACGAGCCTTCAAAAAAATGGGTTATGGTTGTGTGGGTGGAAAGAGACAATGCGCAGAACAGCATTCAAATACTAACTTCACCTGATTTGAAAAATTGGAAAGAAGCAGGCGTTGTGTATGGAGGTAAAGGTGATGACAGGTATTTGTTCGAGTGCCCGGAGTTTTATGAGTTACCTGTTGATGGCAACACCAAAGAAAAGAAATGGGTGCTGACTGCAGCGAACGGCGAATATGCGGTGGGAACTTTTGATGGCGAAAAATTTACGCCAGAGGAAGAAAAACTATTCAATCAACGTGGCCGCGATTATTATGCATCACAAACATATAGCAACGAACCAAAAGGCAGACGTGTTGAAATCGGCTGGTGGCGCACGAATACAGACAAGGATGGAATGACCTTTAATCAGTCGCAAAGTATTCCCACTGAATTAAAACTCACTCGTACAAAGGAAGGAATCAGATTGACGAGAACGCCGGTTGAGGAAATGAATGCTTTGCGTGTAAAAACATATCCGTTCTCAAAAATGAAATTGAAGGCAGGTGCAGCCAATCCGTTGGCGAAGGTTAATGTTGAATTGGCGGAGATAAGAGTTGAATTTGAACCAGGCAGTGCAAAAGAAGTCACGTTCAATGTGCGCGGTGTGCCTGTTGTATACAATGTTGCAAAACAAGAGCTGACGATCGATGGCGTTACTTCTCCTGCTCCTTTGCAAAATGGAAAACAAAGTATGATCATTTATGCGGATCGCATTGGTCTTGAGGTGTATGCGAGTAATGGTTTGCTATTCATGCCCGTTAATATTAACATTACTGCGGAGAATAGAACGCTGGCTGTTTCAGCCACTGGAGGCACAGCGAATATTAACAACCTGACTGTCTATGAATTGAAGAGTATTTGGGAATAGGCTTTACGATTTACCACTAAGGCACTAAGAGCACTAAGCCTCACTAAGAGTTTCTTAATGATGTAAGAGTTTTACACCATAGGAGATCCTTAGTGGGGCTTAGTGCTCTTAGTGCCTTAGTGGTAAAAAAATTGATGAGCTGTTAGTCTGTTTCTTCTTTTTCTACTAATCTTGTGGAGATAGGTTAGCATCAAGGCACGCATTTAGTGTATGATTAAGATAAGGTGTGATGCAACATTTTAACGGTATTTGAAGTCAATCTTTAAATCAAAACATACAACCATGCGAAAATTAATAGCGATCGTGCAAACATCTTTTGATGGTTTTGTTGCGGGCCCGAATGGTGAGTTCTCAAATTTTATCGGTGATGAAGAAAATCTTGCGTTTGTCTGCAGTTTAATTGAAAGCGCAGATGCAATACTATTTGGAAGAAAGTCGTGGCAATTGCTGGAAAGCAATTGGCCAACTGCTGCAGATAAGGCGGGTGCGACCGCATATGAAGTCAAATATTCAAACTGGTACAACAGCGTACCAAGATATGTTTTGTCTAAATCAGTACAAACTTCTAACGACGACAACATAGTTGTCATTCATGATAATGTAGTAGAAAAAATAAATTCGATCAAGCAACAGGATGGTAAGAGCATTTATGTTTTTGGTAGCCCAACAGTGGTTCATCTTCTGTTGCAGGAAAATTTATTGGATGGCTTTTGGCTCATTATGCATCCGGTGTTTTTTGGTAAAGGCATCTCCCTTCACAGAGATCTGGATAAAGTAATTAAACTGAACCTTGCTTCTACAAAACATCTATCAAGTGGCACATTCTGTTTGAACTACGAGATTGAGAGGAATTAGGAAGGAGTTAGGAATTGCGTTTCCGATTGTTTAACAGTAAAACAATCAAGAATATTTTTTTAGAGTACGAGTCTGGAACATTCTGCAATCCTAACTCCCAATTCCTAATTTCTAATTCCTAATAGCAAAGAAGCCGCTCCATTACTGAAGCGGCTTCTTTGTATGCTTAACTATCACCGAATAAAAATCACTGTTTATTTATCCAATACTTTAAATTCAGTTCTTCTGTTTTTAGCGCGACCTTCTTCTGTATCATTTGTATCGAGAGGTTTTGTATCGCCATAACCTTTGTATTTCAAACGTTTTGCATCGATGCCTTTAGACACCAAATAATCCACCACGTTCTTCGCACGTGCAGTAGAGAGTTTTTGGTTGTATGCTTTTGTACCTACGTTATCAGTATGGCCGTCGATCTCAATGGTCATGCCCGGATTATCAACTAACATCTGTGCTAAATGATCCAGTGCTGGTTTTGATTCATCGAGAATAATTGCTTTGTTAACAGCATAGTACATGTGATCAACAACAACCGTTTCGCCAACTGCCGGAGCTACTTTTACAAGACACAATGCAGGAGCGTTCATCATTTCCATTTCTTCATCTTGTGGCGTTGCAATGCCTAGTGAATTGCTCTGGTAACCTTCTGTAGATGCATTTACTTTCACTGGTTGGTACTCATCCATAGTGAAGCTATAGCTACCATCAGCTCCGGTTGAAAGATCGGCTATCACTTTGTTGTCTGCCAATACCTGCACTTTTGCACCGGCCAGTGGTGTGTTACCATCACAGGCAATTACTTTACCAGCGATCTTTTTAGCAGGCATTTGTTTTTGCAAACTGAACATATCAAGGCAACATTCTGATGCCCTGTCGGAGCTGAACACCACATCAGACAACATGTTCTTCGTCGTGCCTTTGCTCGCAAAATAAATATCATCCTTCTCTGAGTTTACGGGATAGCCAAGGTTCTTTACTGCACCCCAGTTACCATTGATGCTGCCTTTTGTTTGGTACAAATCAAAGCCGCCCATGCCTACTCTGCCATTGCTGGAGAATACCAGTGTTTGTGAAGCGGCATGGTAATATGGTGCTTGTTCGTCTGCCGGAGTATTGATAGCCGTGCCCATGTTTACCGGCTCGCCTACTTTACCGTCTGCAATGGGTGCATACCAAATGTCAAAACCACCTTGTCCGCCAGAGCGGTCGCTGGAGAATAAAAGATACTTGCCATCTGCTGTGACAAATGGTTGTTGGTTATTGCCTCCTACTGCGTTGATGGCTTCCAGTGCAGTGGGTTCGCTCCATGCACCTGCCTCTGTTTTGGTTGTTTGGTATAAAGAAGCCGTTTTCTTGCCTTCTTTGGTCATCGTCCATCTGGTCAGGTAGATCGTTTTTCCGTCTGGCGTAATAGCTGCTACACCTTGATGAACGCCTTCCGGCTGGGCAATGTCGATCTTGCTTACTGTTGCCGCATCACCATTTGTTGTCGCTTCGTACAAGTGGTTGATATAGACAGCAGATTTTGCATTGCTTTCAATTCTTGTAGAAGTAAAAAGCATGGTGCCAGTGCCAGTGAGTACCGGTGCATAGTTCGCTCCGGGTGTGTTCACATTGACCGTGTCCTGTTTTTTTACCGTGTACAGCGACAGGTCTTTTTTGTGCAACTGCTGCTGGATAAACTGAAGGTTTTCAATTTCTCTTTTGGCTGCTTTGGTATAAGCATCTTCCGTTTTGTAAGAACTTAAAAAATCGGTGAACGCTTTTTGGGCGTCTTCGTATTTGCCAAGGCTTCTTAGTGTTACAGCATATTGGTATTTAGCCAGTGGATATTGTTCTGCGCTATAGCCGGTTGCTTCCTGGTAGAAGTTTTCCGCCTTCGCGTAGTTGTTCAACAGTCGATAGCTTTCCGCTGCGCCGTATACGGCCTGCTGGTGGGTGTCGCCGCCGGCTGCCTTTGTTTTCGTTTTGCCTTGGGTATTGCCGGCGTACGGGTCGTAAGTGCCGGTTTTGCTTTTAGCGCCGATGCCAAGGTACATTTCATAGTACTTTGCTGCTGACGCGTAGTCTGATTTTTTA
>NZ_JAHSPG010000013.1 GCF_019130065.1 Pinibacter aurantiacus
ATTAACAGGGCCGCATTCGTTCAAGAATGCGGCCCTGTTGTATGTAGAGCAGACTATGCTATTACCACACCGTGCTACACCTATTAATTCTTAATTCTTAATTATTAATTTCCCCCTACTTCTTCCCATTCACCTTATCAATCTTCATGTTCTCTTTCACTGTGTCCCAATATTCTTTTCCATAGGACACGAAGATTTCGCTGCCAGCGGGAATATCTTTTAGTGATTTTATAAAAACAAGTTTTCCCTGTTTTTCATATTCGCTGTTATTGCTGATGCCTTTTACACGTTGCAAACCCTTTGCGTCGTTGGCATAGCGTGCAAGTTCTTCGGGCGTTTCACGGGCATCGATCACATGATTGCGGTTGACAAAAAATATATAACCGTTGCTGCCTTCATCATGATCGACCTCCTTCCAGGTAGTGAATTTGCCTTTGTATTCTACGATGAGGGTGCCTTTGGGGATAGGCTTCCTGGTGTATAAACCTTTACCGGCGTTGGGTAACCCGGATTTTTTTACTACTAAGTGTTCTTCAAGTAATGCCATATAAAATGTTATGAACTTATTTGAGGCAAGATAATTGTTTTCGACATTCGTTTGTAATGCTGCCCGATTAATAAATAACTTTTTGACAATTATTTTCCATTCAGCGTTTTGATGATAGCGTCTGTAGTATCTACTTCGCTGATCCGGGGAAAGATAGTGTTCACGCTGTGTTCGTAAGCTGAGGCTATCCTGTCGGTAGTTGCATCAGAGGCCAATGTAATGTTATATCCCAGTTCACTCGCAGCCCTGGCCGTGCCTTCCACGCCCACGCTTGTAGAAACGCCGCCCAGTACAATTCCGGTAACATTTCTTTTTTGCAGCTCGTCATGCAACCCTGTTTCGTAGAAAGCGTTCCATGTTTTTTTCGTTACCAGCAGGTCGCCCGGCTGCAGCATAATTTCAGGCACTATCGTAAAGAACCCCTCTTCCTGCATCTTAGCCTCCGCAGCTTTTTGTCCTTCGGCGTCTGCAGGAATCATACTTACTTGCTTCCGGGTCTTCGTCCACGGCGCGCCTACAGGGTTTACATGCACGATCACAACTGGCAGACTCGCATTTCTAAAAGCATCCAGCAGCCTTGCGGCGTTTGCCAATACAGCTTTGGCAGGATGAGCCAGCTGAGCGCTCAAGGTTCCTTTCTGGAGATCAATCAAAACAAGAGCGGTGTTTTTGTCAAGTGCAGTGATCATAAATAAGTTTTTTGTTTTAAAGTTACGATACGTGGCCTGGCCGCCATTATTATCGCACTGTAAAATTTGTACCAGCCTGCATTGAACAAGTTCTCACCCGGACCTCTTTATATTTTCGCGTATAAAATCACCTTATCAATATTATGGCTCCTTTCTGAAATCTTTTCACGCCATCATCTGTAATGTAACTGCAGGTGTATATGTAAACACCACCCGGCTGTATCAATCCTTTATAGTAGCCATCCCACCGTTTATTCTTGTCATTTGTTTCAAACACCACTTCTCCCCACCTGCTATAGATTTGAAAGGCTAGGTCCGTAATTTGACAGCCAAGGGTTACCGGCCCTATTGTTTCATTTTTGCCATCACTATTAGGCGTAAATGCATTCGGTATATGGAGACAGTTTTCAGGTGTGCTGCAAGCC
This sequence comes from Pinibacter aurantiacus, assembly GCF_019130065.1. Classification (GTDB taxonomy): domain Bacteria; phylum Bacteroidota; class Bacteroidia; order Chitinophagales; family Chitinophagaceae; genus Pinibacter; species Pinibacter aurantiacus. The sequence continues at coordinate 1,662 of NZ_JAHSPG010000013.1, forward strand.
TTTACATTTATTATTGCGTTTGCTGTAATTGGACAATCATTCTCATCAATTGCGGCAGCGGTCACACGTTGATTGTTTCGCACTTTTATAAAAGCCGAAGATCCTGAGGCTGGAATGCTCCAGTTAATGTTCTTTACTTTAGACTTGTCTCCTTCAAGATACAATTGCAGCGTTTCTTCATAACAAACAGTGGTATCTTCAGGCGATATTGAAATTTTGGCCAGAGGTCTGTATTTTATTTCAAAATCTTTTGTGTAAGCACAATTAAATTTATCCTTTACAGAAAACCTGTGGCCTCCCGGAGCTACATCAGAAAATTTTTCTGCAGTACCAAATTCTCCGGCGTCGATTGCATAAATATAAGGAGATATACCACCTGTAACCGAAGCAACGTTAAGCCCGCCGCTTGTTTTTCCGCAGTACGCATTTTCAATATCAATATTGACAGCTGCCGGCCCGGGCTGGTTTTTCAAAACAACAGATTCCTTGCTAAGCACACAGCCATTGTCATCTTTAATGTAGACTTTGTATGTTCCGGCATTTAAGTTTGAAATACTTCCCGATGTAAAAACTACATTATCGGCAGAAAACGAAAACGGCGATTTTCCTCCCGCAACATTTGTAACAGTAAGAGAACCGATCTTGCTATCGCAATGGTCATCTGTTACAGAAATTACGGCATCTGAAGGAGGCAACGTTTTGTCTATTGAAATTTTTGATAAAAGCTCGCAGCCTGCGTTGTCTATAATTTTTATCTGATAATCTGCGGGAGCGAGTGTATTGAATATACCGGTGTGGTTTGTGCCAGCATTTTCCAAAATAAATGTGTACGGCGTTTCGCCTCCGCTGATGTTTGAAATACGAAGTGTGCCATCATTGCTTTTGCAGGTGCTGCTTGTTTTATCAGATGCAAAAGACTGAGGCCCCGGTATCCTTGCCAACAAAAGTGTATCGTGATATGAGCACCCGTTTGCGTCCTTTATATGCAATATGTGTGTACCGGAATCCAATCCTGTAAATTTTGGAGTTGCCTGATAAAGAGATTCGTCCGCGGCGTATGTGAAAGGTGCTGTACCCCCGGTTACATCATTAACAAATATCATTGCGTTTGCTTTGTCACAATTTTCAGGAGTGGTTGTTAACCGCGCAGCTGTAATACTTCCCGGAGGATTGGGAACAACAATGCTCTTTTTGACCGACAAGCCGTTGGCGTCTGTAACCTTTACCATATACGTGCCAGAACACAACCCTGTCACAGCAGCGGTTGTTGCACCATTGCTCCATTCGTATTTGTAAGGGTCGGCCCCGCAGGTAACTGACAGTTCAGCTGTACCATTGCAGCCACAGGTAGTAGGTGCGGCGATCTTTGGGGTCACGAAAAGTTCATTGTTGTAGGTTAATTTCATTAAAAGAGAGGACAATCCTGCCTGAGAGTTTACGTATGAGCAACACTGACTATTAAAATAAGCACCATTGCCGGGGTCTGTTAGTTGAGGATTTGGATTAAAAGAACCGCCTTTTTGATGGCCAAATACGTAGACCATATTTCCTGAAGGATCCACAGCCATCTCATTGTAGTCATAGTATTCATATGGCCAGTCTGCGAGTGTCAAATAAGTAAATGCTCCGTTATGATCAAGGGTTGCAAATATGGGCATTGTGTAGGTGGGGTATTTAAACATTGACCCCGACTCTTTATAAAAACTCCCGCAATTAGTGTTTTTTGAGGGAAAATCCCAGTAGGGATCATTCATTACCCCCAGGAGCTGCACCTGGTCATGATACTTATCGTAATTGATTTTCTCCCAAAAGTGCATTCTTGTGGTATTGACATTTTTTTGAAACACGAATTTGTTGAGACTGTCAAACTTAAGGACATACTGAGACTGTGTAATATAAATATTGCAGCTGTCATCAACCGTTATATCCCCTACGTTCAGGTAAGTAGGCAAGAAAGTAGACCAGGTCATCTTTCTTGCCGCATTAAATTTTGTAATGATGGCTCCCCATCCTTTCGGATTAAAATACCCGCCGTTATCCACCATCAGGTATTTAGCCGAACGGACATTGCCGCCGATGTAAATATTTCCAATTTTATCGGTGCATATCCTCGCGTTGTAATCATCATTTTCTCCATAGAACCGCGTGGACCATGTAAGGCGATTGCTCGCATCAAATTGGGAAATAAACAACAATTGCTCAGCGCCGATACCAGAAGCGGTTTCAAAATAGGCGCCATTTCCAGGATCCGTCAAAGGAAAATCCGCGGACTCGGACCACCCTGTTACGTATACATTTCCATTTATATCGTACGACATATCCATCGGATAAGTGCTGAAATTTGCATAAAAGGAACTCCATATCAACTTGCCATCGTTTGAAAATTTGGTGATAAAATACTTCTTCTGGTTCCGATCAAAAAAACCTCCATTGTCCAGTAATGGAATTTTACTTTGATACTCTGGAAAATAGCCAAGCGCAACGATGTTGTCAAATTTATCAACTGTCATCACTGAACTGTTTATAGCTTTTTCCGCTCCAAAAAAAGTTGACCACAACAATTGTCCCTCTGGAGTAAATTTCATTATTACCATAGAACCGTTTGGCGCGGTAGTTACATTCTGATAATACGCTCCATTTCCCGGATCCTTAGTAATAAAAGGAGTATTGGCACTTATTGAAAGTTGAACAAAAATATTTCCCTGCTTATCCGTTTCTACATCGGTGGCGGCAACAACGGCCAGGACATTCTTATCCGAAGTAGAAAGGTAAGTGAGCCAAAAAATAGATGGATCAATCACAAGCGTTTGGCCCTTGTCATAATTGTTGACTTTAAAACCGATTTGATTATTCTTTAGAGTATAAGAAGTTTGTACTTCTTTTTTATTTTTCTGCAAATAAGAAAAAGGCTTTCCCTCGCGAACCTGTCCTATGTTTGTTTCTCCGGCTATTTCATTATTCGCCATCTTCATGCGGGCATTGCGCGAGTATTGAAGTTTTATTTGATCAGGATCGGCGCCCGGATGTACAATGAAATCGTACTTAACAATTTGACGGCCATCTACCTCTTTAATATATATTTTCCAGTCAATACCAGGATATACATTCTTAATTAGAATTTCACTTTTCAACTGCAGGCTTTGGGGCATGATGCCGAGTGAATCGGTGTACATATTGTAAACCGGAGAGCCCGCCAGAGATGTTTCTGCTATTTGAGCCGGATCGATGAAGGCGTTTTTCAAAACGATATCCACTCTTTCAATCCTGTAAGAAGCAGTGTATATCGAATCCCTTTCATTCGTTGCTGTCATTTTTTTGCGTTCCTGCACCGCCCTTCGCTTTTGAAGTGTGTTTCTATGTGCAAAAACAATTGAAAGCCCATATCTGGTTATAAAAAACTGCTCATTGCCTATATTGGCCTGGTAGTATACGGATGGGACGGGTTTATTATCCTGATCGCGGACCTGGCCTACGTTGCGCAAAAAACCGTTCTTGGGTATGGCCTTGTCCAGAGAAGGTTGATTCTGTGCATGTCCAATTTTAACGAGCATCAGGCAACACAACAGTAATGCAATTTTTTTCATACGGGTTAGAGCGAATGCGACTCGCCTGAAAGGGTTATGAATCATTTAGAGTTAGGTCAAAAATAGAATATCCGGCCCGTTTGCAGGTTTTTTCCTTTATTTTTTTCGATTCCTTTATGTTTGCAAAAAATTTTCAAGCATGAAAGAATTGATCACATCAGCATTTGCAAACCGCGAGTTGTTGAAAGACGCGAAATATGCCGATGCCGTAAGAGCGGTGATTGAAGAAGTGGATAAAGGAAGACTGAGAGTTGCTGCTCCCGTAGAAAGTGGCTGGGAAGTGAACGAATGGGTGAAACAAGCCATTCTGATGTACTTCGGTATTCAGCAAATGAAAACCATGTCATTACCTCCGTTTGAGTTTTACGATAAAATGGAACTGAAGAAAGACTACGCTTCACTGGGCGTACGTGCGGTTCCACACGCAGTGGCAAGATATGGAGCATACATCGCCAAAAACGTGGTATTAATGCCAAGCTACGTAAACATTGGTGCTTTTGTTGACGAAGGTACAATGGTTGACACATGGGCAACCGTAGGCAGCTGTGCTCAAATAGGCAAAGGCGTTCACCTCAGCGGTGGTGTAGGTATCGGCGGAGTGCTGGAACCATTGCAGGCTTCTCCTGTAATTATTGAAGACGGTGTATTTGTAGGTTCAAGATGTATTGTGGTAGAAGGTGTTCGTGTAGAAAAAGAAGCGGTATTGGGTGCAAACGTAGTACTGACGCAAAGCACAAAAATTATCGACGTAAGCGGCGCAGAGCCGATTGAATACAAAGGACGCGTACCGGCAAGAAGTGTTGTTATTCCTGGTACATATGCAAAAAAATTCCCCGCTGGCGAATATAATGTAAGCTGCGCCCTGATCATTGGTCAGCGTAAACCAAGCACAGACTTGAAAACAAGTTTGAATGATGCTTTGCGCGACTTTAATGTAGCAGTGTAAAAGAATTGAAAGTTGAGAGTTGGGTTATGAGTTTTTGTGCTTAGCTTTTATTAGTACTTAAAACTCATAACTCACCACTCAAAACTTTTTCAGAAAACTTATCACTTATTTCATTCAACTTCATATATTTGCACCCCTGTTAAAGGATGCCCAGGTGGCGAAATTGGTAGACGCACCGTCTTCAGGTGGCGGCGCCGCGAGGTGTGCTGGTTCGAATCCAGTCCTGGGCACATTGTTAGGTTGAGGATCATTGATTCTCAACCTATTTTTTTGTCATCAATGTCGTTTTTGTCCTCTTTTTCACGCTTTTTTTCACTTCTAACGACACACGAATGACACACGAAATGACACACGGTTTTGCTGGCACACTTGGCCTATTCGATCAGCACACTTGCGCAAAAAAATCACGGTGGGTAACACACGAAACACCCTATCTTCCTGCATTCAAACAAGTCACCCAGGATTTAAACCCTCCTGGCAATTATGTCAATCAGAAAAATTGGCAGAAAAAATTGACACTGACAAATTGCAAGTCAAAAACCATTAAAAATTCTTTCTTCCGGTTCCTATCGCTTTTTTCCATTCACAGTTTAGCAGTTCTATTGCCAACTTATCAGGCACGCACCTTGTGCCCTATTTTTTTTAACCTTAAAGCACGCAGCTATGAATATAGGAGAAAGACTAAATAATAAAGGTGACAAAATACTTTACTTCTTTGACAACGGGCGCGGAAAAGGACAACGTGGCTCACTGGGCCTGTTTACTTACGTTAAACCTAAAGATGCCCTGCAAAGAAATCATAACAAAGAAACAATTGCAATTCTTGAAGTAAAGCGAGGCCAGGCAATAATTGACCAACAAGCAACTGGAACTGGCTATATACCCTCGCACAAATTCAAAGCTAATTTTTTGGATTACTATGAAGAATATGTTCAAACCCATAAGCGTAAACGCAATCGACATCTCCAAAACAGTTTGAAGCATTTCAAGACATTTATCAATAGGAAATTCATTTCCCCCATTGAAATTTCAGAAAATTTCTGCAAATCTTTTAGGCGCTACTTATTGGACAATTTTAATGGAGAAACGCCGCTTAATTATTTTGCACGGTTTAAGTGGGTAGTGGATGCCGCTAAAAGTGATGGATATTTTAAAGAAGCTCCAACTAAAGAGATTGCGGCACAATCAAACCCGAGCGCTTCATTAAAAGAAAACCTGGAAGCCGATGAATATTTGAAACTTTTGAAATCGCCGTGTGTAAATCAGCAAATTAAGACAGCCTTCTTGTTTTCCTGTTATACCGGCCTTCGATGGGTGGATGTCAAAACATTGCGGTGGCAACAACTTAAAGGAAATAATTTGGTCACCAGAATTATTCAAAAGAAAACAGGCAGACCGGTGGTTCTAACATTACATCCAATTGCCGAGGATATTTTGAACGAGCAAGCTGCTTTAAATAATATGGATTTAGTTCACGAACCTGATAGGCAGAAGAAATTGGTATTTCAATTACCCTCTCAAGACGGTTCCAATAAGACTTTACAAAATTGGATTATTGCCGCAGGCATTAATAAACACATTACATGGTCATGTGCCAGGTTGAGTTTCTCTATTCTATTACAAGATAAAAGGGTCGATGACGCGACAGTTGCCTATTTGATGGGGCACACAACAACGGAACAGGTCCAAAGAACATATAAACGCCATCGACCTCATCAGCCAATGGAGGCAATAATGACTTTACCTCACAAGGACAATTGGAAGAAAGATTCTACAACTATTAATCCTATTTATTAAACATTCAGATGATGGAATTTAGCAAATCGATTATAAACGATATCAAGGATATTATTCTAACCTCGAGGGAAAATGCCATTCGAGCGGTTGATCGTCAAAGAACCCTAATGTATTGGCATATCGGAAAGCGAATTTTCGAAAAAGAACAACAGGGAAAGGACCGCGCAGATTATGGCACTCCATTACAAAATTCGTCTCTGACCAATTGGTACCTGAATATGGAACTGGGTTTTTCAAAAGACAAATTGAATTATATCGCTAGTTTTATCGAACATTTTCAATTGCGAATACAGTGTATTCGCAATTGAGCTGAAGTTGATATAAAATTTTGCTAAGGATTGAAAATCAGCACTCAAGACAGTTTTATATCGCCGAAATAATCAAAAACAATTGGACCGTTCGGCAATTAGATCGACAAATTTTGAGCAGGTTGTATGAGCGTCTTTTAGCTAGCTGTGACAAGGAAAGTTTGCTCGCCGTGGCGAATAAAGAAAAACTCCCCTCTGACGCAATAGAAATTATTAAAGAACCAATGTTTCTTGAGTTTCCCGGTTTAAAAAGGGAAATCTCCTATTATGAAAAAGATCTGGAGAATGCAATCATTATCCACCTGCAAGAATTTCTACTGGAGCTAGGTCATGGATTTTCTTTTATTGCAAGACAAAAAAGAATTCATATTGAAGGAGATGATTTTTTTATTGACCCGGTTTGTTATAATCTTCTTTTGCGTTGTTTTGTGATAATCGAAATCAAGATTAATAAATTTATACATCAGCATCTTACCCGATTACAGATGTGCTTTTACTATTATGATAGAATTAAAGAAATCACTATAGGAAAAAATGCTATTGGAATATTGCTACATGCAAACAAAAATGATACCGTAGCGAAATTCCCAAGAAGGCTTCAGTTCAGAATCGATATAGTGAATGTGCGGAAGAGGAGATTCGAACTCACGCTATGAATCAAGGCTTTATCTGTATTGTCCGCCGTTTATCCGCCAGTTTTGGCAACTACTGGCAAAAATTAATAAAACAAAAATAAGAAATAAAAATAACCAAAGCCATAGAGACTAGATGATTCGAAAAATTCGGATAGTATTGTAGGTGTACTTTTGCACTGCTTTTATATAAGTTTTAAAGTTCCTTTGCCGCCTTCGATACTTGCGAACTGCAATGATTTGTTAGTTCGACTGATGAAGCGAATAACACATTCAAACAATAAGAAACTTCCTGACAGATGAATATACATGTTCGCTAAAAAAAATTGACATGTAACACCGGAAACAAAAGAGTAGCTCTAGAAGTAACCATCCCAAAAAACAAATGAGTTTAAGGAGTTAAACACATATTCGCTTTGCAGAAATGCTTTACTACGTTAACTCCTAATTCCTATTTCGTAAACTCTCAATCCTAAATCAACTGCGCCATTTAGCTATTGCGTCTAATTTGCGTGTAATAAACTTTTGTTTTTCTGTCGGTACCATAAGATTCGAACTATTCTATAAGGATTTACTTAGGCTGTATTCCTTGAATTTTCAAAACATCAATCTGCCTAATGATATTAACTTTCCTGGGTCGGATTTTAGCAATCTGATGGATTGGTTGCGGGCGACGACTCCACACACGGCTATCCTTATTTTTGCCATGCACACAGAGGACATTTTTGGACGGCGCAGTTTTCAACTGGGTGCAAAAGAATACCTGCATAAAACAGACACTAATCCCGAGATTATGCTGGCAATAAGAAAAAATTTTAGACGGTGGCGTCTACCCTTCGGATGCACTCGAGAGATTATTATCTTGTCCCGAGGTAAACGATGTCACATTGAAACCATTCAATAAACTATCTACATGTGGACTGGAAATCGCCATGCTCATCAACAAAGGTAAATCCTTACCTCAAATTTGTACAGACCTTAATATTCAATACTCCACTGCTAACACTTACAAGCGCCGGATATTTGAAAAGCTAAGCGTTTATAGTACCCTTACATTGTCACGTTTAATGTCCTCCTTTAAAATTGAAGATAAATAGCATGCTACACGCTCCTATTCTATTTCATCACTTTTCTTCCGAATGGAATTGTTCATTCTCTGTATAAAAGAATAACAGATTTTCAGAAGGATGCTATTAAAGCACATGGCAAACTGGGCAATGCGCTATTTTTGAAATCAGGCTTTCATTAATCCAGAATTGGAGTAGATCTCAGTACAATTTGTTATCACAGTCATGCCTTCGGGTTCATTATAGTTTACAAATGTTATTGAATTTAAAAACAGAACTTTCTGATTGGTGGAGGGCCAGCTCAATTCCTTAATATAATCCTTTGGCGCCTACTCATCCGACGTAGATCAATCTAATCAAAAATAGTTACAACGCTTATCAGTTTTTGCAATACCCGATTCGTGGTATTGCAAGAACCTTCTATCCTGCTTACTATTGTAGATAATATCTATATATTCTATAATATTAATAGACTTTAAGATAACAATGCTTCTGGATCATATTACTTAAATGTAAATTAACTCAATCTCAAATGCTAGATTTCGACCCAGACATAATCAGGCAAAAACTCAAAGACGGCTCTTTTACAATTGATGATATTGAATGTGTACTTGGCATATTGGGAACTGAACAGGCAATGGCATTTTGCGAATTGTTTGACCAGTACTTGGAATTAAATAAAAGCAGGGAACGAAGCGCTTTGACTATATCAGAAATAGAGCAAATGGCAAACCAAATCTTCAAGAGTGATCATTAAAGGTCCTCGCAAAAATTTACATGCAAAAACAGCATATCATGTGCTGAGACTTTGATCGGCAGTTTTTCTTTTTCGAGCATCTAATCTGATAATGTCTTTTTGACGCCGGAGGCCTTCAAACCAATTTTTAAAAATCTGAAAACGGAGTATCCTATTGGCCCCAAATTAAAACTAGAGAACTTAACTGCATAACGCCAACAAATAACCTTAACAGCATATCGGTAGGAATGTAACTTTTGAACCTGGAGCATCAAGTAAATGGCATATGCATTCCAGCGGGGCAAATCTTATTGGTCAATTGTAGTGTAAGTTATTACCAGGAAAAAGGAAAGCTGAAACAGATACGGCAAAAGGGCGATACCATAAGGTGCCAGCCCAATATTCCTCATTGTCACGGAGCCAGTGCAAACACTACATTTATGCAGGTTTCAATAACCGGAAGACAAATGGCCGAAACCGTGTGGCTGGATGCTGTAGCGTATCAGGAATACGAAAAACTTTCGCAGAATCCCTCTTTCTTTATAGATGATTTCATTCCCTATTCATTCCCCGGCCCATTTATCTGCATGAATAATATGAACAATCAGGACGAACCGTCATTTATAGATGCTCTAAAGTTTTGGATAAAACTTGGCTGGATAAGCTTTGGAGGCACAGCAGGCCATATCGCCTTGATGCATGATTATTTGGTTGATAAAAGAAAATGGATAAGTAGCAGTCGTCTTTTTCATGCGCTGAGCATTTGTATGTTATTGCCCGGTCCAGAAGCGCAGCAATTGGCAATCTATATTGGTCGCCTGCTGCATGAAAAAAAAGGGAGATTGATTGCGGGTATTTTATTTGTACTAGCAGCTACGCTTATTTAATTGCATTGTGTATAATGTATGTTCTATACGGAAACATACCGTTGATCAATAGCATGTTCAATGGACTAAAACCAGCAGAGATAGCGCCCATTATTATAGCACTATTTAAGATTGGCAAAAAAGCATTGCATGGAACGATTCATATTGTTGTAGCTAAGGTCGCCTTTGTATGCATTTTCTTTTTTAATATTTCTTTACTGAAAACTATCATTGCAACGATCTTTCTGGGACTGATTGTAAAAGCGATCAACCATCCTGGCTCCATGCCACGCAGACTAAAGAACAAGTTTCAATTTTAGAAGATGAATACTACATCAATAAGAATTTAAAATCTCCTAAGGCTGATTTTACTATTGCCAGGTTATTGAAACAAGTATTATTGGGAGGTGTACAAAGCAGTCTCCTTTTTTAATGATTTGTGATAATAATTGTATTTTAGACAGTAATTATAACCTGTTTGTCATATGATAAGATTTGCACCTAAAATATGGTTGACTGCGATCAGCATGGTCATCGTGCTGGTATCCGGCGCATACGCGCAAACTGCCCCTCCTGCCGGACCTCCGCGTGGCATGAGAATAGACTCTATCACAGAGCTCGATAGCATACGCAGTATCGCGCCATTTTTTAAACCGGCAACGACGGCAAAAAAAACACCAGATGCCGACGGATTTATCCAGCGTTGGTTGTTACTGGAACCGATCAGTAAGTCAATACGCAGCAATATTGTTTTTACGGTTGACTACTTGAAGAAGGCGTTTGACACTAGCTATTTCCCGGACCAGTTCACCGTTATCCCTAAAGATGGCGAAAAGGTAAAGGTGGGCGGGCAGGAACTAGCATGGCACGCCCTGGAAAGCCCGACTTTCAATATGAAATTATTCCGTTTCGCCTACGGCCTTCACAAGCAAAACTACTCGGTATTGTTTTGGGCGGTAACTATAGTGAATAGCCCGCGCGAAATGAAAAATGTGCGGTTAGCAGTAGGATCCAATGGAGGGTCAATATGGTGGCTGAACGGAACACAAGCAGTTATACTCGACGGCGACAGGCGCATGGTAATGGATGATGGCGCTTCTGCGCGCCTGACACTTCATAAAGGGGAAAATATACTACGCGGGGCGGTGATCAACGGCCCGGGATTAAGCGATTTTTGCGTTCGCTTCCTGGACGAGAACGGAGCGCCGGTAAAGGACCTCACCATTACTACAAATTAATACCATTACTACAATTAATATTAAGCATGATGATTAAAATAGTAAGCGTCATAGCTGCGCTTTCGATATATGCCGGCGGGGCAGCCGTTGCACAAATTGGCAAACCATTTATACATGACCCTTCTACCATCGCACAATCGGATGGGAAATATTACACCTTTGGTACGGGCGGTGGCGGCCTGATATCCGATGATGGCTGGACATGGAACGACGGCGCCGTGCGCCCGGGCGGCGGGGCCGCACCCGATATATTAAAAATTGGCGACCGCTATCTTATTGTTTATGGTGCGACCGGCGGCGGGCTGTTCGGGGGGCATAATGGAAAGATATTGACCATGTGGAATAAAACGCTTGACCCAAAGTCGCCCGATTTCAAATATTCGGACCCTATAGTAGTTGCTTCATCCGATGGCATCGAAGATAATGATGCGATCGACCCCAGCCTTCTTCTCGACCCGGCCACTGGAAAGTTATGGTTAACTTACGGTACCTATTTTGGATACATCCGCCTGGTGGAACTTGATCCCAAAACAGGTAAGCGGGTAGAGGGCAATAAAGCCTTGAATATCGCCATTGATTGTGAAGCCACAGACCTGATCTACCGCGATGGATGGTACTACCTGTTAGGCACACATGGTACTTGCTGTGACGGGCCGAACTCCACGTATAATATTGTTGTCGGGCGCTCCAAAAAAGTGACCGGCCCTTATGTTGATAACATCGACAGGGAGATGTTAAAAGGCGGTGGTAGACTGGTTGTGGCGGCCGGTGACAGGCTTATTGGCCCCGGTCATTTCGGGCGTACAGTTTTGGGAGACGGAATTGAAAAAATGTCCTGCCATTATGAAGCCGACCTGGACCAGGGTGGCCGAAGTGTGCTTGGCATCCGCCCCTTGCTGTGGAAAAACGGATGGCCTGTTGCGGGCGATAACCTCAAAGAAGGAACATACGAAATAGCATCTGAAAGACGGGGATATGCCCTACAAATAGACGTTGATTTTACCCGGATGGCAGGCGTAGCGCGCGGCTTTAACCGCAATAACGATGAGCCGGTAAAACCTATTCCCTCACAGGAGTTGGCGGACGTAATAAAGAATTGGCCAACCGGGAATATTGGTGTAACAATAGGCGACTATATGTTCCGCCCGCATCAGAAATGGGCCATTACTGCCGTTCCCGGGGTGGGCGGCCACTTCGGAGCACCTTATTATAAAATAACGATAGCAGGAACAGGTAGAGCATTAGCGGCTACTGCAGACGCAGAAGTGATAACGGTACCTGAATTTACCGGCGGGCCTGAGCAATTATGGATGATAGATCAATTGACCGATGGAACATACCGTATCATGCCTAAAGTAGTTCCCAACTCGAAAGAGCAGTTAGCACTGGTATCCTTTGCGGACAGTTCGCCGACATTAGCCAAGTTTGATATGAATAGCGATAACTGTAAATGGGATCTCAGGACGCATTAATAATAATGTTCACTTAAAGTTTACTGGTCAACATCGGGTCTTTCGTGTGCATTTTTACGGGAGCTGAAGCCCTGAGGTTCCCTGCTTCCTATAAAGATGATGAATCTTTAATTATCACGGCTTCACTCCTAACTCTAAAAAATCCATTCGACAACAATCTTGTGCTAAACTTCAACCAGTCAACAGTGACTTTATTTAGCCTTGAAGATAAGGTCATCAGGCATGCTCGAAGATCATCAAAATTAAAAAAAGGAAAATTTTAGCTCTCCGAGCCACAGTGTATTTTACTCAGCATCAATTTGCTGATAAGCATAATGCTTTTCGGACATATGAAAATTTGGCATTTTCGATCATTAGCTTAAAAGACGTATTCAGAATTTTTATTTACCTCTAAATCCTAGCGCTATTTAGTGTTCATGTATCACTCAACTTTGATGTCTTCCGGCATTTTTCATTGACGGTATTTCGTTATTAGTAATGGATTTTTTGGTGACCCAGATATTTATCCGAAAAAAATAAATAACGATAAGGATAAATTAAATTTAAGAGAAGAGCGGAGGCGGTAGTTTACAATAAACAGTATTGTTGAAGATCGTGTTAATAAGCACACGAGAAGCAAAAGAATTATCTTAGCTCTTTCCCTCTCCAAAACCAATTAGGACTCTCTTTCTGGCAGACACATTACCCTTATCGAATCAAGGCTACAGAATCTTTAAAAACGATTATTTTAGTGAGATTGTTTCGGTTCAGTATCTACATCTCACCTCATATTCAAAAGCCGATATTTCGTCTTTCGACTAGATCATTTACGAACTAAAGTTGAAGGACAGAACATGCAAATCTTAAGTTGTTGATAATAAATGATTGGCAAAGTGGCTCGGTACTTGAAATTTATTGACAGGCTTCAATAACGGAGCTGAAATTTTAAATTACCAATTATGCAAAGCAACTCAAACGAACCAAGAAGAGATTTCATAAAGAAATCGTTAACCGGCGCCATCGCGATGAGTGCTGGACTTACAACAGCAGGAACTATGCTGCAATCATTTGCAGGTAAAGATGAAGACCACTCTCCTGCAGCAACAAATTCACCTGTTACTGCAAAAGATTTTCGCGCGGGAGTGATGCCTCGTGCGCAACTTTCCATGCAAGCCAGCAAACTGGCGGTTGACAAAGCAACACAAAAAGACGCAAAAGAATTTGCGGGCTGGGAACTTATGGAAGCGATTGCAGTAATTAATGTGTTGAAGGATCTGGGAACCCCGGAAGCCGCCTTGAGTAAGGAAGGGCAGGATTTTCTTACAAAGCTGAAAGGACTAAGCGGCAATGAATTCGACAAAACATATATGCAGGCGGAGTTGTCCAACCATGAGTTCTTACGCGACCTTGCTAAAACCTACCTGAACGGGTCAAACGGCAATTCATCAGGCAGCGATATAGAAACGATTCACCTTGCCAACCTGGCGCTCTTTGCTTTTACTGAGCATGTGGGTTTAAGTAAAAGAATTTATGGCGACTTAACAGCGTAATGGCTGCTCCATTTTCAGCTTTCCACATCTACATTATAAAAACCATAAAACATAAATAATATGCAAACCGATACAAGAGAGATATCCTCCTCAGTAACTGCACAGGAATTCAGGTCTGGTGTAATGCCACGAGCACAACTTTCTATGATGGCAAGCCAGCTTGCTGTTGATAAAGCGACACAAAAAAACGCAAAAGAATTCGCAGGATTTGAATTAATGGAAGCCATCACTGTAATTGATGTTTTGAAAGATGTGGGCACGCCAACACCACCGTTGAGCCAGGAAAGTCAGGCATTTCTGATGAAATTAAAAGAACTGGAAGGTGATGAATTCGATAAAACATATATGCAGGCCGAGTTGTCCAACCATGAGTTCTTACGCGACCTTGCACAAGATTATCTTAGCAGCACAGACGAAACTACATCTGCATCAGAGAAAGAAACAAAGCATCTGGCAAAAGTTGCATTATATGCATTCAAAGAACACGTAGCAATGAGTAAAAGAATCTATGGTGAATTAACGGCGTAGGCATTTAGCTTGGAGTAGTTTTCAACCTGGAATATGTATTTATTCCAGGTTTTATCATTGTAAGAATGATAGATATATCATTTAAGGAAGATTGTCCTCATTGATGCGTTCTGGTGATGCCAAGCTTTTTCATTTTTGAATGCAAGGTAGTTGGTGGAATTTTCAGAATCTCGGCTGCTCCTCCTGCACCTCTTATTCTTCCATTTGTTTTCTTTAGTATTTGCAGAATGTAGTTACGTTCATTCTCCTCCAGTGTGCTTTCATTGACAGGCACATTTGTGGACATTTTGTTTTCAGCCAAACCAGCAGACTGAGTAACATTCTGATCTTTTAAATTTTTTAATAAATTGCTCTGAGAAAATGGCTTTCGAAAATTTAACCTTGCGCCCGCATCGTGCAAAATCATAGATTGCTCTATTACATTTTCAAGCTCCCTTATATTGCCGGGCCAATCGTAGTTTTGAAGCTCAGCGATCATATGGTCACTTATTCCTTCGAATGGTTTGTTGAATTTTTTGCTGAATTTTTCGGCAAAAGACATAGCCAAAGGAAGGATATCTTCCCTGCGTTCTCTAAGCGGCGGAAGTGTGATTGGAAAAACATTCAACCTATAATACAAATCCAGTCTAAACCTTCCCTCTGCTATTTCACATTCCAGGATACGATTGGTTGCGGCTATTATTCTCACGTCCACCTTAATAGTTTGCTTGCCACCTATGCGTTCAATCTCTTTTTCCTGCAATACCCTTAATAATTTCACCTGCAGACTGAGTGGCATTTCGCCGATCTCATCTAAGAAAATAGTGCCTTTATCAGCCAACTCAAATTTTCCAATCTTCTTTTCCATCGCACCGGTAAAAGCTCCCTTTTCATGACCGAACAATTCACTTTCAATCAGCGTTGGCGGAAGTGTTGTACAATTTATTTTTATAAAAGACTGATGGTGGCGCGGAGATTTTTGATGAATGTAATCTGCGAACTTCTCTTTTCCGGTTCCGCTTTCACCTAATATCAGTACAGAGGTATCTTGTGGCGCCACAATAGATGCCAGATCAAGCATGGTTAGTAATGAAGGGCTACTGCCAACAATACCTTCCAAAGGGGTATTATTTTTTATTTCTTTTTTAGAGATATTCGTGTGCACTTCTACCTGCGACCTTACATCCTTGCTATGCTCGTGCCTGTAAAAAGCAATATCCAGTGTAACTATCAAATCCCTTTCCCGGTATGGTTTTACAAGAAATCCATAAGGCTCTGTGGCTTTCGCTGCTTCTAGTATTTGCTTACTCGAATTGGCAGAGAGATAAACAAAGGCAATACCCGATTCCCTCAATTCATTGGCATATTCAATACCAGATACAGGTCCTCTTAAATAAATATCCAACAAAACCAAACCGGGCTTTTTCCTTTTAACCATCTCCCTTGCTTCCCGGACAGAGGTGGCTATACCGGTGACAGAATAGCCTTCCCGCTCAAGTGTCAATTGAAGATCATCAGCTACAACAAACTCATCTTCTACAATTAAAATACTCTTGTTCATATCATGCGATGTTTATAGATGCTTTCAACAATTCCTTGGTGCTTATAGATTTGAGGTTATTATCGGCACAAAACTTTAATTGAATGCTGGTTCCATTGTCATTTTCAATGTTCAATTCACCTCCAATCTGCCTGGCCAAACCTTTTATAAGCCTTATCCCCATTGATTCGCGGTGTGCCACATCAAAGCCTGTAGGCAGCCCGATACCATTATCTTTCACTTCTAGTCGCACATCAGACTTATTTGTCATAGTTTTCATGCTAACCATTATGCAACCATTTTTTTTATTTACAAAAGCATATTTAATAGAATTGGTAATTGCTTCATTCAAAATTAAACCCACAGGTATTGCCTGTACGACATCCAATTCTATGGGGTCAATGATCAACTCGTAATAAATCTTCCCGCCATCATTAAAACTCGCTTCCAGGTAATCAACCAATTCTCGTATATAGGTCTGCATGTTTACGAATGCCACGTTATCTGTTTGATACAATTTTTGATGGATCAATGACATGGCCTGCATTCTGCGCCGGCTATCATTTACAGCATGAAGGGCCTCCCGGTTATCCAGGTATTTAGATTGTGTGTTTAATAGACTAATAACGATCTGCAGGTTGTTTTTTACCCTGTGATGTATTTCCCTGATCAACCACTCCTTGTCTTCCAAAAGGCGCATCAGCTCTGCATTCTTTTGATTGATTTCATTTTGTTTGGCCTCAAGTTTTTGATTACTCTTTTGTTTAAATCGGTAACGATTATACAAAAGCGCAGATAACAAAGCCAGGAGGACGATTCCACCAATCATGATTCTTGTATTCATCTTAGATTGCTTAAGCTGCGTCTCCTTCAGTTCTCCTTGTTTGGTAAGCAATTTGATATCGTTGTCTTTTTTTTCCGCATTGTATTTGAACGCCAGTTCATCCATTTGCACATGCGTCTTCACACTGAACAAAGAGTCTTCTATTCTTCGATACTCCCTGTAATGATTCAAAGCATCCAAATAATGCCCGGTAGCAGAATCAATTTTATAAAGAGAATTTTGTACGCGGGAATAATTTTTCGGATCCCGGTCGAGTCCTAACACTGTTAAAGCCTTGACATAGTACTTTCGGCTCTTCTCGTATTGTTTTGCTCCGAGGTAAAACCATCCAATATTTTCATACAAAAACCATTTGCTTACGTCACCTCTCGTCTGCTGTGCTTTTTCTTCCATCTGTTCGGCTAACAGAAATTGCTTTTCAGCCACGTTGTAATTTCCAAGCTTTGCATATGTATCGCCAAGCGCCAACGCTATATTTTGGATATTGGCAGGGTTATCAGTTGGTCTTTCTTTCAGCATGTCCAACACTAGCTTCAATGCTTCCTGGCTCCGGTTTTGATCATTCATTGTTTTGGCGATCGCACTTGCACTCAAATACATAGATGGCTCATTAAATTTAATGTATTCTTTAAGTGCCTTTCTAAACCAAAACGTTTTGTCTTCATTATTCAGCGATGTTATTTCGTATAAATTACCAAGAAGCTGGTAAATTTCACCCAAACATGTACTGTCTTTTGTCGACTCTGCTGCTTTTAAAGCATCAAGCGCCAACGTTACTGCTTGCGGGTAATTACCCAAAGCCCGCGTAGCCAGGCTTGTGTAGTAGCTGGTATATTGCGTATACGGGAATTTAATTTTTTCTGCCAATCGCAATGAATGCTCAAAACCATCCTTGCTCTCCTTAAATCTGCCTATCATATATTGAAGCCCACCGATATAATATTGACAGGCGGACTGCTTTTCAAAGTCGTTCAATTGCAGGTATAGTTCATACGCTTTTGTTAGATAACCAATTCGTTCAACAAACGAAGTCATATCAAAAGGATGATAAAGCCCCCAATAAAACCATGCTTTTGCTTCTGTTGCCTTGTCGCCAAGCTTTTGTGATGAATTGATGGCTTGTTTAAAGTAAATAGTAGCCGTATCGAACTGCTGTTTTTTGAGATAGCATTTTCCCAATAAGATAAGTGAGTGATTTGCCAGAGAAAGTTGCCCGGCACCTTCTGCTTCCTGCTTTGCCTTCAAAAGATAATTGCATGCGCTGTCAATATTTTTGTGCTCGCTTCCAGGTTTAAACGCATAAAATGCACCAATCAATACAAGGTCATTTAATCTTTGTGTTGCTCCAACTGATTGTAAATTCCGTTTAAGTAAATCAATATTTTCCTGATCGGGCCATATTTTCTTAATCAGTTCAGGATGATCATAAAATCCTTCACCGATTAGAAAAATCCTGTTCATGCCATTATACCTTGAAGTTTCTACTAAGGCACTGTCAAAGTCAATGTTGAATTCTTTTGAAGCTAATTTGAAAGCTGCCGACATTTCCATCAACAGTCGTTGCTGTTGCATGTTGAAGTTTGGTTGTTGAGCAAAGGATTGAGTCATTAAAAAGCTGGCCAGGATCAATCCAAAAAGGCATGCTTTAAACATGCCTATAAATTAAGCAAAAAGTTCGAAAATGCATAATTGCCGGCTTTAGCAACAATTGATCCGCAATAGTATTAACGCTGCATGAATAACAGACTTATAAAAGTTTCCGCGTGATCAAGGTTGCCGTTATTACTCAAGCCAGTTGATGTACGCAGTCCCTCTATTTCAAAAAGATCGGCATGTGCAAACACTCTTCTCTATTTAGTCTTTTCCAACAGAACACAAGCGCCTCCTCCGGGAGCCAGATGCACCGTTATTTTCTGACCATATGAAACAGTCAAAGTTGATACTGCGTAACTTTCCTTGTTGGTTCTAAAGTCTGCATCCTTTCCATCTTCAATGATGGTTGCTTTGTATTCTCCCTTATCAAGTATTGATAGAGGAATTGACAGTGTTCTTGCATTCTCGTTTGTTGCGGCTGCAATCAACCATTTGTAATCTGAAGACTTTCTTGCCATTACGATGTACTCGCCAATTTCTCCACTTATGGTTTTACTTTCTTTCCATGGCATTTGTTCTGCACTGATGAACTTTAAGATTTGCGGATGTTTCAAATAGTTTTCAGGAATATCCGGTATGATGGTTGTTCCGGAAAATACAATCAGTGTTCTGGCTGCTTCCGCAGTAATGGTTGAAGGGACAGGTGTGGGGTTATCTACCCGGCCTTTTTGAATCATATCTACCACTCCGTTGTCCATATCCAGGGGGCCGGCCAGCATGTTTACATAAACAGCAGTCACAAATGTAGATGGCTGAAACACGCGATGAGCATCCAGCTGTGAGTGGCAGTATTCTCTTGTAACAGCGTTTGGCCATGTACGCATTTGTCCGTAAGGATGAACGGGACCGTCGTGGAAATCCACCAGTAATTTATTCTCAGCACAAAGTTTTGTGATGACCTGTGTATGTTTGTTTTTCTCTTCAGGGCTCCCATTCATAAATCCATATTTTACGCCCACCGCTCCCCATTGACCATACTGCTTAATGGTTTGATCCAACGGATAAGTTTTACCACCAACATCGTTCAGATACAACCAAATGCCTATGCCCTTTGCCTGCGCATAATTAAGCAACTGGTGCACCTGTTCTATTTTGCCACCTTTTAGTGGATCAGAATCTTTATTAAACTCAGGGCCATACCAGTCAGCATCCAGCACGAGGGTATTGATGTTATTACCCGCAGCAAAATCAACCATTCTTTTCCATGAAGGCAAAGACATATCATATTTAAATCCTTTTGCTTCTGCACCGTTAATGCGCCAGTCCCAAACAGCTACCCCAGGTTTAACCCACGAAAAATCCAGGCCCTTTGCAGGCTCAGGGTTTAGCAATTCTATTAAGTGAGAATCTACCATTTTACCCGGCGTACTGCCAAACAACACCACACGCCATGCTTTTGCTCTTTTGGAAGCGACGGTAAAATTTGTTGTTCCCTGATTTGACTTGAGTAGCAAAGGCTCGCCTGATTCCAGGCTTGCTTCATGTATTGCCATGTAATGATTGGAATCTGCTCTAATGGTCATTACTGGCATGCGAATTCCATTGGCGTCTTTCAATTTCTCGGGACCTATGTTCTTATTTTCTCCATTGTAATACCAGGCGGTGTAGTTATCAGCAAAATTAAACTGGCTCAATTCTTTCTCCGCGTTGGCTCCCTCATACTTGAAAGCAAATCCATCATTGTAAACTCTTATTCTTATTTTATATGCGGCCCCATCAATAAGCACTTCATCGTATTCGTCGGGTACGGCGGCTCTCTTTCCCCACACAGGCTTCCACGTTTGCTTAACATGGTTTAATGACGATTGCAGCCAGTGGAATTTTCCAACACTATCTAAGCCGATAACAGACGGCTTAATCAATTGCTGTCCATTTGCAGTAAAACTGTACACCACATTGTCATCTGATTCGTTAACGGCTATTTTCAATTTTTTGTCAGGAGAGGTTATGGTAACACTATGTTTAACCGATTGGCCGTATAGCACTGCAAAACATTTTACCGTGCACAAAAAACATATGAGTAAAATCTTGTTCAAAACATTTTTCATTTTGCTATGAGAAATTTATTACTTTTTTCTGAGAGCATGCCTTTTAAAAGAGATCCCATTATCCATCACCATATTCCAGGTTTGGAGTTAAAAATGCAGCGACAGATATCACACCAAGGGATAGCTGTCCACAGTATACCGAGAGAATGGAACATTGATTTTGCTGATTGTCGTGATTTGTGATGATTCCTATTTGAAATTTAAACTCAATTCCGTTTTGTTAATCTGTTTGAAGAACCAAAAGAAAGTTGCCTGTCATTCCGGATATCAAAAAATTGAAAAGTTGTTATTTAAATGACCTCCATTTTCAAATCATTTTTAATCATGACAATCTTGATAATCTGCCTGCCCGACTAAAGATCATCCAGGCGGGCGTTCTGTCTTTTTAGCTTATTCAAATTGTATCCAATCAAGGGCCACGTCACTGCCTTCTTTTAACCTGGCAATGAGATGATGCCTTCCGGTTATTTTTCGTTTTAAAGATGATTGCGTCAATTCCCATTCTTTGTTTTTCGGAATTTGAACTTGAATAACAACAGGTCCGTTTGCATCATCGAGCCTGACTTCAAGTGTTCCGCCTTCGCTGCTTTTAGCTCTAAGGTTTATGGCTTTAGGGGATTGTTTTCCAAATTCAACACTGTTGTATTGCACCCACGCTGCAGGTTTGCTGAACGTTACTTTCCATCCTTTAAACCTGTTTGCAGTGTCGAGAAAATCAATCGCCGCGTCATTGCTGATGACGCTGTACCTGTCCATTTGTATTTGTGATGTGGCCTGCGTTACACCAATTCCGCGCAACGTTGGAATAACTTTGCGGATGGTACCGTCTTTATTAAAAAAGAGACTATCCGAACGTATTGATCTGGCTTTATCAAACGCCGGTGAAAGATCATTGTGGTGATAAAATAAATACCATTGATTTTTAAATTCAATGATAGAATGATGATTCGTCCAGCAACCGGTGGGCGATTCATCCATGATCACGCCTGTAACAGTAAATGGCCCAAGCGGACTTTTACCCACGGCATATTCCAATCTTTCAATTTTGTTTGCAACATGCGGATAGGTTAAATAGTAGATGCCATTTCTTTCAAACATGTACGGTCCCTCTTTTAAACCTTTATCAGGCAATTCTGTGAGCACCTGGGGTTCCGAAGCCAACTCGAGCATGCTTTCTTTTAGCTTGGCGGCGTAAATATTTCCCTGAGACCAATACAGATAAGCCTGTCCGTCTTTGTCTATAAAAACATTCGGGTCAATGCCACGAACGCCTTTGATTGGCTCTACTTGCGGCGTGTATGGTCCTTCTGGTTTATCAGCAATTGCAACTCCCACTGTAAAACCTTTGCCGTTTATGTTGGTGTCCTTAGGTGTTGAAGGAAAATAGAAATAATATTTTCCATTGCGGTTAATGCAATCCGGAGCCCACATGCTATAGCTATCCGGCTTTACCCACGGCACTTTGTTTTGCGTTACAATAACACCATTATCTTTCCAGGTGGTAAGATCGGATGAAGAAAATACATGGTAGTCTTCCATACAGAACCAACCCACTCGCCCTCTGTTTTGAGTTGCCAGAATATCATGCGAAGTGAAAATGTACACTTTGTCTCCAAACACCCTGGCAGAGGGGTCCGCGCTGTATTGATTTGTGATCAATGGATTTTGCGCAGGCAAACATTCAACAGCAACAACTGCCGATGCCATGAGCAAAATCCGTTTAAAATATTTTGACATTATTATAGTTACCATTTTAGTTAAAAAACATTGCTTCATATTAATGCGCTACGGGCAAGGGATTGTTAATGCTTATTTCTATTGATATATTTCCCTAAGGGAAACAAATGCGACCGGAATTAAGGATAGATGTCCTGACGTGTTTTTATAAATTATTTTTCAAACTGAGATTTGATAATAACGGTTATGGATAAAGCCACATTACCATAGTAAAAAGAAAATCGCCTAAAGAAGTGACTTGGGTTATAAGTAGTAATTGGGCATTCTTTCATTTTCTTAACGACGACGCCCTCGCAATAATTTCTGATCGAAGGACAACGGTATTGGCATTATCGACTGTTCGTGTTCCTGAAAGATGGTCGATTAGACATTTGGCTGCAACCTCACCCATTTCATGACAAGGATAATTTACCGTCGTAAGATTCGGTTCAATGATTCTGCTAACAGGATCGTTATTGAAACCCGCAAACGCAATTTCCTGTGGAATTTTTACACCTGCCTCCTTCAGCGTTTGTAAACAATAAGCAGCGCAATTATCATTCGCAGCAAATACACCATCTGGCTTATTGGTCATTTGCAAAATGTGATTACCAGCGTCAACACCTGCTTTTTCCGTCAAATCGCTCACCAGCAGCAGATCATCACTAAAAGAAAGTCCCGAATCCCGCAGAGCTGCTTTATACCCACGGAACCTCTCTTCATATATGTTGGTTGAAAGGTCGCCCGTTATGTGCATGATACGACTGCATCCCTGTTCTGCCAAATGCCGCGTGACATCGTAGGCATTTCGGTAATTATCAATTACAACGTTGAGGCTGCGAGGATCTTCACAACCGCGATCGAAGAAGACAACTGGAATGTTTTTGTCAAAAAACATCTTGAATTTGTCCATGTTTTTCGCATTATAAGCGAGGGAAACAAGCAAGCCATCTACACGGCTGTCAAACATCATGTTAATATTGGACGTTTCTTTTTTGGCTGACCCCAACGATTGGCTAATGATAATATTATACCCATATTCACTGGCTATATTTTCAATACCAGCAATAATGGAAGAAACGACATAACTATTAAGACGGGGAACAATAAGCCCAAGTGTGTGTGTTTGTTGGGTGCGCAGGTTCCTGGCAAAACTGTTGGTACGATATCCCATTTCTTTGGCCATGGCATGCACCTTTTTCCTGGTGGCGGTACTGATGGATTGGTGCTCCTTTAAACTCCTGCTGACCGTAGCCGCGGAAATATTGAGACGCCTTGCGATATCATATATGGTTATCTCTTTGTCTTCTTTCATACGGCAAGTGGGTATCGTTTGCGAAATCCCGACTAAGCCAAATGTAAAAAGATGGCAAAAGACCGGATAGCTTATTTGTTGAAAAGAAGGATACAAATGTTTTGTTGTCACAAAACATTTGTGGCTACCGGTTTTCATAAATAAATGATATTCAAGAGAATTATAAATCTAATCGGTACGTTTTACCCAAAATTGCAGAAACCAACTGTTCGCCCACCGTCCTCTAGCTCCTTCACATATACCCACAAAAACAACCTGATCTTTAAATTCGTCCAGAGCATCGTGCACCGCTTTGATTCTTATAATGTTTCATTGTAACTAATGCTGGGTTGCAAATTCTACCTTCTTTAAGCAAGTGGTATCATTTTTTATCAAAAAATTCATTGAGAAAAACACTCCACAATTTATATGGCTAAAGCAGCTAAGTGATAGAAAATACTCGTGGTTATTGTAAATTTTATTTAATTGGATCATGCATATATTATTGGAACTCTTCGGGGAAGGAAAGGACCTGTCAAGCTTGCAAATGTCTATGCGCTCATTGGTTGTCTTTATAATAGCGTTAATACTCATTCGCCTGGCAGGAATCCGTGCTTTTGGCAAACATTCGAGTTTTGATAATGTTGTGACAATAATGTTGGGGGCTGTACTAAGTCGAGTCGTAGTTGGAGCCTCCGATTTTTTGCCAACAGTCGCGGCTTCTGCAACCTTGGTAATTATGCATCGCATCATTGGGCGGTTAACAATAAAACCGTCCCTCTTTAGCAAATGGGTCAAAGGAGAACGAACCATCTTGTTTGACAATGGCAGTTTCCTGCAAGGCAATATGAAAAAATCTCAAATTAGCGTAGATGATATGCAGGAAACTATTAGAAAGAAACTTAACCAGGAGTCGTTCGATAACATAAAAAAAATTTATGCAGAAAGGGATGGATCGATTAGCATTATTGTTCAACAGCACAAAAAAGAGTAGAAACTATTAAAACAAAAAGTAGCTGGCGTTTGACGTCCTTCCAACCTTTTATTATCAAACTTCTCGAAAGAGCTCTCTCTGTATTTATTCATTTAAAAGTAAAGGTCTTATGAAAATTGACAAGATCCCCTATAAAGAACACAACCTATTGAAGGTAGTTGTTGAAACGCCAAAGGGCTCTCAACATAAATACGATTTTGATTTTGAGTACAAAGTTTTTAAGCTTAAAAAGACCCTGCCTTTAGGTAGTACGTTTCCCTTTGATTTTGGCTTTGTGCCCGGAACAAAAGGGGAAGACGGCGATCCGCTGGATGTTCTTATAATAATGGAAGAAGCATCTTTTCCAGGCTGCCTGATTGATTGCAGGATAATAGGTATCCTCGAAGCAGAACAAACTGAAAAAGGGGGGAAACCAATTCGCAACGATCGCATCGTGGCTATCGCGAATGCTTCTATCCTTTTCAAAGGCATCACCAGCATGAAGGAGCTGAATGAAAACTTCATCAACCAGATTGAAGACTTTTTTATTGATTACAACAAGAGTGAACAAAGAGAATTTCGACCCATCAGGTGGTCGGGTTCTAAAAAAGCATGGGATCTAATTGAAGAAGGTTTGCAAACTGCCGGTTCACAAAAATGAACACGGCACAATGGAATAATTTTTTCTGTCGACAAAATATTTACTAACCTAAAACTAGTAATATGGCTAAGTATTCAAAAAAAGCTGGAGAAAAAGTAGAGAAAGTGATGCATGAAAAAAAACAGGGCACGCTTAAAAGTGGCAGAAGCGGTAAAAAAGTAACCAGTCGCGCCCAGGCAATCGCTATCGGTTTATCTGAAGCCAGGGAAAAGGGAGCCAAAGTTCCCGCCAGGAAAACAGCTAGAAATAATCTACCATAGACGGAATGCGAAATTTATATAGTTAACAGGAGTTTTTTATGAGGAAGATCTAAAATCTTTATCTTAATTTATTTGATACAACTAAGTTGAAATTTGTAAATATTACACATGTTAGCTTATGACGATTAGCTAAACTATTTTAAAACAACAATCATTTTTGTTTTCGGCGAGTCCCTTAAACATTTCTTCCTCGATTTTTATTAAGTTGGAAATTACAATATTTTCTGTGGTATAGTTTTCTTTCTTTTTAATAACCTCTTTGACTTGCGGTCTGTCCAAAACTTCGGGTGATTTAATAAAATATGTTGCATCTTCTATAAGATTACCGTTATTCGTAACCTTATACATTACCAAATAGTAGTTTATCATAACCTTGTGTTTAAACAAGAACAATTGTTTAAAATACCTTCAGATCAAGATATGAAAAAAAACACGATCCCAGAATAAAGGCTGTTTTACGCTTTATGTAATTCAAAAATTAGACCATGCCACAGCAATGGAGATGCCGTATTAAATTACCATTCTTTGTTATTTTCATTGTATGGAGAAACTAACATCGAACAAATTGATTGCAACAGGTTTAGCGTTCTGTAACTCTTACCGGTCGAATGAAAATATTTCTTTGTATTTATTTGATTTACCTTCAATCATACTAGTAATAAGTTGAGCGGCAAGCAAGCTAAAAGTAATGCCATTTCCACCAAAACCTAAAGCAAAATAGGTATGTGAACGTTGTGGAATTTTTCCGATATACGGTAGTCCATCTTTTGTACCGGCAAATGAGCCGGCCCACACAAAATCTGGTTTAAACCGGATACCGGGAAATAGGGCTGCAAAGCTTTTCTGCAAGGCTTTCGCTTTTGCAGGCAATACCTCGTCACGGCGCGTACCCGCGGAAAAATCACTATCCTTTCCTCCTATCAATATACGATGATCTGTTGTTGTTCGCAGGTACAGGTATGGTCGCGCTGTTTCCCAGATCAGTGCATTTTTGTACCAAAAATATTGTTTGTCCAGAGGTTCACTGACCATCGCATAGGTGGTGTGTACATCCTGGATTCGGAAGGGTAAGTATTTTTCTGATTCATAACCGCATGCGATGACAAGCTTACGTGCTGTAATTTTATATCCTTCACTGGTGATCACAGATACGCCTCTTTTTTGATGATCAATTGTTTCGACGGTTGTATTATCATACACCTGTGCACCTTTATGTATACAGTTATGCAGCAGCGCATGCGTTAGCTCGTATGCATCTACTTCCGCACCGACTGC
Organism: Pinibacter aurantiacus; assembly: GCF_019130065.1. Lineage (GTDB taxonomy): Bacteria > Bacteroidota > Bacteroidia > Chitinophagales > Chitinophagaceae > Pinibacter > Pinibacter aurantiacus. The sequence goes on from NZ_JAHSPG010000013.1 coordinate 28,608, forward strand.
CGATAATAAAGCTGCGTCTTTTGTAAAACCAAATTTCGATTCTATCTCCGATTGGCCTATCAGGCGTACATCTATTCCAGCCTGCTTGCGAAGTAAATACTCGGTTTCGAGCGATTGAACATCTTTTTTATACGAAGCATACTGCAGGCTGGGCTTGTATTGAAAACTTGTTACCTGTTTTAATCCAGTACAAATTTTCTTCAACTCATGTATCGCTTCCATACAAAGCAGGTAACTGGCAACGGCTTTTTTTTGACCAATCTTTGGTATCAATTCATGCAAGGGCGTATCAATTTCATATTGCAACAACGCCGTGCTGGCAGCAGTGCTGCCCATGCCGGCGTGCCTTTTTTCAAGGACGACCACCTTATATCCGGCATTGCATAAGTGCCATGCAGACAACGCACCGCTTATGCCTGCACCCATCACTATAACCTCTGCATGAGCATTGGATAACAAAGAAGGATAACTCTTAATGATACCGCTGTTCAATAACCAATAAGGATAGTTTGTGTGAAGGTTCATTTTATTTAGTTTAATGAAAATGAAAGCTTAGTGCAATGCTTGATTTTTCATATTTATATGTTGAAAGGTTTGTGCCATTACTTATTCGTCACAATCAAATTATAATAAGTTCGATATAAGTCTGGACAAAGCGCCGTTTCTTGTGCAACCCTCGCTCATACAGAATTAGTTAATAATAACCATAATAACCACCTATTACCTGAATACCGTTTAGCATCAGGAGAAAAAAAAATGACAAACCACAAATGAACCGTGTATTTTTACCTGATTAAATACCTTTCCAATGGCGACTCCGACAACATCAACCATTTTTATTGCCGACGACGATATGGAAGACTTGAGTCTATTGGAGGAGGCCATTATGAACCACAATCCTTACCTCGTTATCCAAACCTTTCGCAACAGCAATGAGCTTTTACACGCTTTGACACTTCAATATCCAAGCTTGATTGTGCTGGATTATAACATGCCTCCCACAACTGGCCCTGAAGTTTTATCCCTTCTAAAAAATAACCCAAACCTTCGTAACATACCCAAAATTATTTGGAGTTGTTCCAGTAATGCCGATCACATACGTGCATGTTTTAGCGAAGGAGCAGTTGCATATTTTATAAAACCGTTTTCTTTGGCGGAGTATGGAAATCTTGCCAAAGAAATATGCGCCCATTTAAAATCACGCAATCTGATTTCCGATACTTCCGACGATCTTTATTTTGAATAGTGTGGGTAACGTTAAATCTAAATGATTAATTCTTGTGGTATAAAAAAATCGTTGAGTTAGAGACCAAAAGTTTTCACGCTTCGCCTGGTGAAATAAATCTGACCACTTTATCCATGCTGAAACGCCTCGCCCTTTTTTAGCTTCAACTTTCGAACAGTACTACTCTGGCACAATTAGCAGTTCAATCACACGATGGCATAAAAATATTATTACGTAAACTACTAGTTGCACTATTACACTTTTACAAATAATAAACGATCTTTTATGTTGAATGGAACAATGTTTCAGTACTTCAGCTGGTACTATCCTGCAGATGGAAGTCTTTGGGAAGATGTAAAGACGAATGCTCAAAACCTGGCTAACCTTGGAGTGAATTCTGTTTGGCTGCCACCTGCCTACAAGGGCACGCAAGGCGGCATGTCAAGTGGCTACGATGTGTATGATATTTATGACCTGGGCGAATTTGATCAAAAGGGATCTGTAAGAACCAAGTTCGGCACGAAGCAGCAGTATAAAGAAGCGGTAGAATCACTGCATAAAGCGGGCATTCAAGTGTATGTGGATATTGTTTTAAACCATAGAGGAGGCGGAGATGAAACCGAAAAAGTGACGGTTAGAAAAGTTGATCCCGAAAACCGGAACAATTTCATCAGCGACGCTTTTGAGATCGAGGCTTTTACCAAGTTCACGTTCCCTGGCAGGCAGGGACAGTACTCTCAATTTGTCTGGGACTTCCGGTGCTTTAGTGACGTGGATTATGCAAAAGATAAAGAAGAGACAGCGATTTTTAGTATCGCCAATGAGTACGGAGACGGCTGGCAGGAAGTGATTGATAGCGAAAAAGGAAATTATGATTTCCTGATGTTTGCGGATGTTGAGTTTCGCAATTCAAGCGTTAGGGAGGAACTTAAACGATGGGGTGAATGGTATTTGAAGGAGATCGGGTTTGATGGCGTGCGCCTGGACGCCGTTAAACATATTACACCCGCTTTTTACAATGAATGGCTGGATCATATGCGGTCCATCAAAGACGACTTGTTTGCGGTAGGTGAATATTGGGCACCTGGCGAACTGCCACTTCTTCAGAAATATATTGATGCGACGCAAAGACGCATGTCTTTATTTGACGCCTCACTCCACCATAATTTTTATCATGCGTCCAACGAAGGAAACAATTTTGACCTGAGGAAAATACTGGACAATAGCCTGGTACAGGCAGACCCGGCACTGGCTGTCACCGTCGTAGACAATCATGACACACAACCTTTGCAAGCCTTGGAAGCGCCTGTAGAGAAATGGTTCAAGCCCCTCGCCTATGCACTCATTCTGTTGCGTGAAGCGGGCTATCCCTGCATTTTTCATCCGGACCTGTATGGCGCGCATTATGTAGACAAGGGGAATGATGGTAATGACCACGAAATCTTCCTGGATAAGTGTCCCCATATCGATGAATTGCTTCTTGCCCGGAAATTATATGCTTACGGCCTTCAGAGGGATTATTTTGATCACGCCAATTGTATCGGCTGGACACGAGAAGGAATTAGTGAAGTGGAAAATTCAGGTTGCGCAATATTACTTTCAAACGGCGATGAAGGTTTTAAACACATGGAAATAGGAAAACAACATGCAGGCAAAACATTTAATGACTTACTTAAACAACATCCTGCCACTGTTACAATCGATGAAAATGGATGGGGAGAGTTTCATGTTTCACCAGGATCTGTCTCAGTATGGATCTCATCACAATAATCACATTAAATCACAAGTAATGAAAAACAATATAAATACACAAAACACTTCAGGCTTCTTTGAAAAATTTGCCAATAAGGTAAATAAAGCCGCCGGCAGTACGATAGCATTTATTGCCGCTTTTTTGATTGTTATCGTTTGGGCCATTTGCGGACCCATTTTCCATTATTCAGAAAACTGGCAGCTGGTCATCAATACAGGCACTACCATCATCACCTTTCTAATGGTGTTCCTTATTCAAAAGTCGCAGAACAAAGACTCACTGGCGATCCAGTTAAAATTAAATGAACTCGTGGCGGCGCATGAATTTGCCAGCAATCGTTTGGTGAACGTAGAAAACATGACCGAGGATGAGTTAAAAGTGATCCAGAAATATTATTCCAAACTCAGCGAGTTTACCAAGAGCGAAGAGAACTTACAACAGTCGCATTCTATTGATGAAGCAGCAGAGATCCATGAGTTGAAAAAAGATATTGAAGAGGATGTAAAAAAGAATTTAGGAAAATAGAATTGATGGAGAAATATATTGGAATCATAGCCGGCATATGCACTTGTATATCCCTCGTGCCACAGCTTTTAAAGATCCTAAAAGAGAAGAAAGCGAATGACATTTCTTTTTTCATGCTGTTTATTCTAATAACAGGCTTGTGTGGCTGGATATGGTATGGTGTCCTAAAAAAAGATTACCCTATAATCTGTACCAATGTTTTTGCTGTCATTATCAATGGGCTGATGATCGTGTTTTCCATAAAATATAAAAACGGTAAAACTGGTACGCATAGCAGGTTATAGCGGATGGCTAACCTGTTCCCATTTGGTCAGCATTATTGGATCGATGTGTTAAAAATGTGGATGGCATTGAGTAAACTGTTGCACAATTGGCGCGTGCTCCACAGGCATTGTAGAACGCTCGTTAGGTGTTTTTGTATGGCATGTATTTTCCTGCGGTTGTTGTAATGCCAACAAACAGTCAATGGCAACATGTCAACAGAAAATTAAAAAATCCTATTACCACATTCCTAAAAATTTCATTATGTCAAAAAATACTTTACATCGTCGCCAGATCATTGGTGGCATGGGCCTTGGGCTCGCCTCTGCCGCCATCATGCCGCTATCTTCTTCCGCCAACAATATAGCATCTTCTTTTGAAAGCAGCCCGGAACTGGAAGATCCCACCACCAAATATCCCAAACCTCCTTTTGAAAGCCAGTCGCAACCCTGGCCGGGCCTTGCCAGTCATATGAAACCAAGACCGGATCACGGTGAAAAAACCTACAAAGGTTCGGGAAGACTTCTAGGTCGCAAGGCTTTGATCACCGGCGGAGATTCGGGCATGGGAAGAGCTGCTGCTATTGCTTATGCAAGAGAAGGGGCAGATGTTGCCATCAATTATTTTCCCACTGAAGAAGAAGATGGTAAAGAAGTCATTGCTTTGATCAAAGCCGAAGGACGCAAAGGTATTGCGATACCTGGCGATCTGCGGGATGAATCATTTTGCCAGCGACTAGTGGCCAGCGCCGTAGAAGGACTGGGAGGGTTGGATATTGTTGTTTGTAACGCCGCGAGGCAACAAACCCATGCGTCTATCCTTGACATCAGCACAGAACAATTTGACTGGACAATGAAGACAAATATTTATGCACCTTTCTGGATATTGAAAGCTGCACTTCCGCACTTGCAGCCGGGGTCGACCATTGTGGCCACTGCTTCCGAACAAGCGTATGACCCATCTCCTGATTTATATGATTACGCACAAACGAAAGCGGCGACGATGAACTATGTCAAATCGCTGGCGAAGCAACTAGCGCCAAAAGGTATTCGTGTGAACGGAGTGGCGCCCGGTCCTATCTGGACACCGTTGCAAGTATCGGGTGGTGCTACCCAACAAAAGCTCCAACAATTTGGAGGACAAACACCCCTGGGCAGACCTGGACAACCGGCCGAGCTGGCATCAATATATGTTCAGCTGGCTGTAAGTGACGCAAGTTATGCTACTGGCCAAATCTATGGCTCGTCAGGCGGTGCGGGACAACCTTAAATTAAATCAGTGATTTTTTGCTGTATAAAAAAAATGGTTGAGTTAAAGTATAAAACTTTGCCTCAACCATGTCATTCTACTATCCTTTTAATTTATGGAAACAACGACCTTTTGCTGTTACATCATATTCACGCAGGAACCTTACGCTCCGCTTCTCTTTCCCAAAACCTGTGCGATGCAATAGCACTTATAAATTCCCTGCTTAGCTTTTTGATATCACTCATCATTAGTACCCCATCCGTCATTGCCTTTTTATCAGCTAAATTTTTACCAAAATAAGTTTTTTCTAACACCGCCCCCGCATCTGCATCTGCAGCAATGGCTTTGCAATGTTTATAGGCCTCATTTAAAAAATGAATAGCATCGGCATCATTTTGTAAAGAAGCCACGCTTCCTTTTCCACCCGGCACATATACGGCGTCATATAACACGGATGCAGCCGTTAAGAGACTTTGATCAACGGGTATTTGTTCTTTTGTTGCACCAGTGATATTTCCTAAATGTGGCGCGATGATATGAACCATTGCACCTTCGTTCAACAATGCTTTTTTCATAGTGTAGAGCGTAACATCATTTACTCCGTCCGCCGCGAGCACTGCTATGGTTCTTGTTTTGATGGTATCCTTTACCGTACCCGCCATACTCAATGCAGCGGATTTATCAAGAGGCGGTTTTACTATTTTCGATTCGTATTGCTCCACCGGTGCATCAGCCGGGATGCTTTTATTAATGGGCCTTTCCGGCTTTGGCACCGCAAGTCCCAGTTTGAATCCCACTTGGCCGGCAAGGTCCTTATCTATCAGCGATAATATGCCCAGCATACGCTGCCTGATGGCTACCGTCTGTACCTTTCCAAGCTCAAATGAGAGCGCATTCACAATGTGATTTTTTTCAGGCTGCGATTGACTGTTATAAAACAAAGTGGCCTGGCTAAAATGATCGCGGAAGCTTTCGCTTCTTTCCCTTACTTTGCTGGCGTCAATTTTCTCCGCATAGGAAGTAAAGCCGCCCTTCATCATTCCAGCCTGGAATGGACAACCACCACCGAGTGAATTGGGATGATAACTCGTCCTTCCGCTATTGATCTGTTGGCGCATAAAACCATCGCGCTGGTTATTGTGAACCGGCACCACCGGGCGGTTAATGGGTATCTCGTGAAAGTTGGGACCGCCCAGCCTGATCAGTTGTGTATCAGTATAAGAAAACAGGCGGCCCTGCAATAAAGGATCGTTGGTAAAGTCAATACCCGGAACAACGTTACCAATATGGAAGGCCACTTGTTCTGTTTCTGCAAAAAAATTATCCGGGTTCCTGTTAAGTGTTAATTTTCCGACACGTTGTACCGGCACCATCTCTTCCGGAATTAGTTTGGTAGGATCAAGCAAATCAAATGGATACTTGTGCTCATCTGCTTCCGGTATAATTTGCACCCCCAACTCCCATTCAGGGAAAGCGCCGTTTTCTATCGCTTCCCATAAATCACGACGATGGAAATCAGGATCTTTACCGGAAATATTTTGCGCCTCGTCCCAGGCCACGGAATGCACGCCGAGTAGCGGCTTCCAGTGAAATTTTACAAAGTGGGATTCTCCCTTTTTATTGATCAACCGGAAAGTGTGCACACCAAACCCTTCCATCATCCTTAAACTGCGTGGAATGGCCCTGTCACTCATGACCCACATGATCATGTGTGCCGATTCCGGCATGAGCGAAATAAAATCCCAGAAGGTATCGTGCGCCGATGCAGCCTGCGGGATCTCATTGTGAGGTTCCGGTTTCACGGCGTGAATAAGATCCGGAAACTTAATCGCATCCTGTATAAAAAACACCGGCATATTGTTGCCCACCAAATCAAAATTGCCTTCCTGCGTATAGAACTTCACCGCAAAACCTCTTACATCACGTGCAAGATCAGTAGATCCCCTGGAGCCCGCAACCGTGGAAAACCGCACAAATACAGGCGTCTCCATTGATGTATCTGTCAGAAAATTTGCCTTGGTATATTTTGCCAGTGACTTATACAATTGAAACGTCCCATGCGCTCCTGCGCCACGAGCATGCACCACTCTTTCCGGTATGCGCTCATGATCAAAATGCGTGATCTTTTCACGAAGAATAAAATCTTCCATCAATGTTCCGCCCCTGTTACCGGCTTTGAGCGAATTTTGATCATCATTTATTTTTACTCCCTGGTTCGTATTGAGGTTCTCGTTCTGGCTGCTCTCTATATCCCGCGCCAGGTCTTGGGTTTTGGTATTTTCAACCTTGCTTGTATCGGGGGATTTCTTTTTGATTGGCATAACAATTATTTTATGGATAAATAATAATTGATTGCAGCCTAAATTATTATGCCGCCATAATATCGGATAAAGAGCAGAACAGGCATGACCCAAAATTCAGATGTGAAATACGTCAGTCATGCACTCATCATATTTCATCTGGCAAAGCTGAACAAACCCGACAGAGTTATTTTCATCACCACTTTATAACCAATATTTCGAGCATTGGAATAACAGTGCAAATGCAATTATCATTATGACAAAATAAGGTAATACTACAACACTGAATCCGTAAACAATATTACTTTCAGCAACAATGATCAACCCTTTATCGATACCGCCTGCTGTGCGGGGCACAAGGTATTGTAAAAAGTTCCAGCCCAAATGTATGCCGAGGGGAAGCATCAGGCTCTTCGTTTTCAGGTAGGCCAGACCAAAGAGCAGCGAACCGATACCGGTAGTCAGCATAGTGACTATGATATCCGAAGGGCTCATAGCTTTATGAACATGCATTAACCCAAATGGTATTGCGATGATAAGTTGTGCTATCCATGGCTTGTAGCTTCGCAGTAATACCTGGAACGGATAGCCGCGAAACACAAATTCCTGGACATAAGCCGACCAAAGATTAAACAAAAAACCCATTACAATGAATAAGGGATCGATATGCCGGTTAAAATGCCATGCGTCGCCAGACAGTGAAAACGTGATGATAGCTGTACAAATCAACATTAACGCACCAATACCGATGCCCGCAAAAAATTGTCGCCAGTTTTTCCTGTTATTGGGCCAGCATCGTAATGTCGACAGAGAAAGGCATTCTGCCCGTAAAAAAAGCCAACTCATGGCTAAACTGATAACAAAGAAGAAAGTCAAATCATTGAGCATAGGTACTACTCCCGCAATCAAAGTAGCAATGCTGAGTACAATAAAATAGATGAATACCTTAAGCCATGCCGGTAATACATTCCATACTTTTTTCATGTTTTTTTTCAAAGTGAGTCATTTTTAATGAGCGATACAATTAAGATCGACCGGCTTCCAACAATTTTCTATCAAGGCAGAAAAAAAAGCAACGAACTAAAATCAATGTCGATTAGGAAGTTCTGGTTGCTCAAATCGTGAGTTTGGTTGCCCACTGAGGACTCTTCGTTGGTTATTTTTTGCGGTAGCAACTTTAAGATGCATTTTTATAGTATGATTTTGCCTTCACTGATTGAAAAGATACATGGACAACCACACCTGCGCCGAAGCATGCACGGGCTGTTTTGGTTATTGCTGTTTGCGGTGAGATTATATATCACCGTTATTTCGTTCAATGTTTACGAGGGATTTCCCCCAGCTGCGTTTATATCTTTAGCTTTCTTCAATACGCTGCTACTGGCTGCGGCTTATTACATTTTAGTGTATTGGATCACGCCACGTTTTATTATTCCGAAGCGTTACTTTTTAAGTGTGTTTTTGATACTTGGGCTCCTTACAGCTTATACTACTATTGACGCGTTCCTGGAATTACACTTTATCAAACAGTGTACTGCCTGCCAATTGGCACTGGATAAATACAATGCGGTGTATGGCACTTACCTTCATCGTGGATTGATCAACATCGTTTTCACCCGGCTCTTCTCGCTGGGCACACCCCTTTTTTTAGCCTGTGCGCTATGCATCCCATTGAGTTTAAAACTTGCGCTACAATCTTATCGCGAAAAATTAAAGGCGGTGCAAATGGCACGGGACAACCTGGAACTTGAGTTTAATTTTCTGAAAGCACAACTCAATCCTCATTTTCTCTTCAATACCATGAACAATATTTATGGACTAATCATAAATGGAGAAAAAGAACAGTCTGCTGCGCTTGTTGCGCGGCTCTCCGAATTACTCAGATATACATTATATGACTCCAACGAGGATATCATGCCACTCACCCGGGAAATACAGATGATACAGGACTATATTGAACTGGAAAAAGTCAGGCTCAATGAAACGAGTATTCGGTTTCAATATACCATGGATCACAATGGTTACGCTATCGCGCCACTCTTGTTGATGCCGTTGATCGAGAATACTTTTAAGTTCAGTGGCGACAATAAAGATTCATTTATCAGTATTTTTTTGGAAATAGCAAATGGCAGGTTACGATGCAAAATGGAAAATTCCATCGATTCAAACCGGTTGTCTTCACAAGCGAGCGGTATCGGACTTAATAATTTCAGAAAACGAATGGAGCTGTATTACCACGACAAATATGAGTATGCAGTTCATGTAAATGACGAGATATATCTGGTAAATTTAAGTATCGAAATATGAATAAAATGAATTGCCTGATTGTTGACGACGAGCCAATCGCACGCAGTATTCTTGAGAATTATCTTGCCCGGTTGCCAGAATTGGTACTAGTAAATAGCTGCAAAAACGCCACAGAAGCTTACGAAAGCATGTATGCCCATTCCGTCGATATTATATTTTTGGATATTCAGATGCCTACGATCACGGGAATTGACTTTATGCGGTCCCTAAAAAAAACGCCAATGGTTGTATTCACAACCGCGTTTCCCAACTTCGCAGTAGAAGGATTTGAACTAAATGCCATTGATTACCTGGTCAAGCCGATCACATTCGAAAGGTTCTGCCAGGCTGTGCAAAAGTTGAAGGATAGATATAATGAAAGCAAAAAGACAAACGCACCTGCGGAAACTGTTGATTACTTATTTATAAAGCATAATGAGAAACTGCTGCGGATAAAACATAGCAATATTCATTATATAGAGGCCGAAAAAGATTTTTGCTCCGTATACCTGGACGAAAAAAAGATTTTGGCAAGTATGCACCTCAAGATGTTCGAAGACACATTACCTGTTCGCTTATTCCACCGGGTTCATAGATCCTACATCATAAACCTGGATAAAATAATCGCCATTAAAGGCAACATGATTGAACTTCCACACCAGGAGGTACCAATCGGTGCTATCTATAAAAAACAACTCATGGAAAGATTGGGTTTGTAATATCCTCCTCAGGAAAACTGATTTCTTTTTGAAATAACAATCTCTCGGGTTGCGACGATGGGTCCTTTCTTATTATTGGAGGCAGCAATAAGAAAGCCAGCAAAATTCTTCGGCTTAATTTTTATATTCGCATATCCTTCAACGTTATATACTTAAACATTTCCTTCGTTACTATTTGCACATTTTCCCCAAGCTCTGAAAGTGTGCAATATAGCACTTCCAGGTTCATTGGCAATCCATCCTTTGTTTCCATTAAGTCAAGATGAATAAGGCCTTCATTCGAATTGACAGGGCGTCCTTTAAGTAACCCGAACAAATGGCGGGCAAAGGTCCGGTCCTTACCTATTTCCAATGTACCGAAAGACTCGACGTCGTCGCAGGTTTTGACATTGATGATGATATAAAATCCGGTTCTCATAACTTTCACTTGTTGTTCGTGATTTAAATAGGATAAAAGGACGGAAGGCTTTCTTCCGCCCTTTTTACATGATGGATTCTGCAACGCTTACTGCACCTGGATGACTTGCGACACATTTTTACTACCTTCTTTTTTTGGCAGGACTACCTGCAATATACCGTCCTTATAACTTGCAGTAATCCTGGTGCTATCCACCGCCTCATTCAGGTTAAAGCTTCTTGAAAAGGTTTGCTGCCTGTATTCACGGCGAATCCATGCATCCTCCTGTTGTTCGTCCGCTTCCACATGCTCATAGGAAATAGTTAGCACATCCTTATTCAGCTGCAGCTTAAAATCTTCTTTCCTGAGCCCGGGTGCAATCAGATGCAATTCATAGCCGGTCGCGGTCTCGCGGATATTAGCAGGCACTTGAATACGGGAACTTTCATTCATCAAAGACGAGTCGTCAAAAAAACGACTCAGATTGTTTTGGAAGATTTGATCGACAATACTTCCAAAGGCTGGCACGCGGCCGTTTTCTTTTTTAATAATGTTGTTCATAATTCCTCCTTTTTAAAAATGCCATAAGCAACCGGAATGCCAAGGGTAAAAAATGATTTTTTGACAGGAAAATTTTTCAGTCCATCACTGCAACTGAGGCTGATTTTTATGTTACCATTGAACATCAAATAATTTTGGATTGCGGATATCCTGGGGCTGTCAAAAATTCTTTTACTGCTCTTTCAACGGACACGCGAATTCATCAAACAATATTTTTACCTCCTTCATTCGTTCGATCTAATTTGATGCGGGGAATTTTGTTAATTTTTTTTTAACGTGTACCAAAATTTATTCTCCTTTTATATTTTCGCTCCTCATCAAACGTAACGATAAAAGCATTTAATAAACATTTTTTGAACTATCATTTTAACCAATTTTAGTGTTAGATTATGTTAACAGTATCCTTATTTACCCGATTGCGCCCTTCGCGCCCATTGCAGTTTTTTGTAGTTTTATTTTTTCTCTTCTTCTCGTCTTGTCATGCCCTGACAGCCCAGCAGCCACCGGCTCTGCCAAATGGAAAATCCAGCTTCACGGTAAGACTCATGAACATTGAAGCAGCCACCAATGAAACATTCCGGTACAATGCGACCTTGCACAATGGCTCAGCCAAAACTGTTGTGTATGAATTGACAGCCACTATGCCTGATGGTTGGATGGTCGCTTACAAAGTGGATGGCAACCGCATTACATCGCTTAATCTTGATGCTGCCAAATCGCAGGATATTTCCATTGAGATCAATGCTGCCGTTAACGCAAAGCCAGGCAAATATAAGATCCCGGTAAAAGCCGTCTCTGGCACAGATACTTTACTACTTGAAATTGAAGCGGTAGTAAAAGGGTCGTATGGGCTCGAGTTAACCACGACAACCGGCAGACTAAGCGAAGAAGTTACGTCGGGCAGCCACGAAGAAATTCACCTGGTGGCAAAAAATTCCGGAACACTTGTGCTCAATGATATAGAACTCTCCTCCCAACTTCCTCCCAAATGGGAATGCAGTTTTGAACCGGCGAAGATCCAACAACTCGAGCCGGGAAAATCAGTCGACATCATCGCTAGGCTAAATGTGCCGGATAAAACCATTGCCGGGGATTATGCATCCACGTTTACCATAAGGAATGCAAACACCAATGCGCAAGCAGCATTCAGAATCATTGTAAAAACCTCCTTGCTTTCAGGTTGGATCGGCATACTTGTAATATTGCTGGCCATCGGGCTCGTCTATTATCTCATTCGTAAATACGGAAGAAGATAATAGCAGCAGTGCCCGGACAACTAATTTATAATGAACTGAGGTCTGCAATACGCAGGCCTCTCTTTCAGTTTTCCATACCACCAGATCAAAACAAAACCAGCGATGAACGATCCTATCATACAATTGAAGGGACTCTCCAAATGCTATGGAACTTTTAAAGCGGTTGATCAGCTCGACCTCACCATCAACAAAGGAGAAATATTTGGACTATTGGGACCCAATGGAGCGGGCAAGACAACTACCATACTGATGATGCTTGGACTCACGGATCCAACGTCAGGTACCGTGCAGGTTTGCGGCTACGACTCCACCAGCAATCCTATTGCCGTTAAAAGAAAAGTCGGATACATGCCAGACAGTGTAGGGTTCTACGATAATATGACGGCCCTGGAAAATCTAATGTACATAGCAAAATTAAATGGCATGCCCGAAGATGAAATAAGTTCCCGTGCCATAGCAACCATGAAGCAAGTGGGTCTTGAAAATGATATGCATAAAAAAACATCCGCCTATTCAAGGGGGATGAAACAACGACTTGGGCTTGCCGACGTACTGATCAAGCGCCCGGATGTTATTATTTTGGATGAACCAACACTTGGCATCGATCCTGCAGGCGTGAAAGATTTTTTGATACTCATCAAACAATTAAGCAAACAACAAGGCTTAACCGTACTCCTGTCGTCTCACCATTTACATCACGTCCAACAGGTATGTGATCGTGTCGGCATTTTTGTGACCGGGAAATTACTGGTCGAGGGGAATATTAACACGTTATCCGGCAACCTTTTTAACAAAGAAGGATATACGACCCGCATCACGCTCAGCGAATCACTTGCACAGCCGTGGGAACACGAGATGGCATTGCAGGCATTAGGAAATATCAAACAGGTTGCCGTTGACAACAACGCCATAGAAGTGTCCTGCTTCCAAGACATGACACCAGCCATTGTGCGCTTTCTTGTTCAAAAAGGTTACGACATTATGAGTGTGCATAAAAAAGAATATGGACTGGACGATATCTATCAACAATATTTTGAGAACAATTCAACTGAAAATATCACCAATGAAAAGTCAGTTAGCTTTTTTCAAAGATCTTTCTTTAAAAAATAAAATTGCCGTCAACGAACCCAAAATGCGCATTCCAACCTCACCATTTCAGGTAATGGTAAATAAGGAAATTGCGGATCATATACGCAGTTGGCGCTTCGTGGTACTTATTGTACTGATCACGCTTACGTTTATTGCTTCCATGTATGTATCACTCAGTAACATTGGAGCAGCGATCAATAATACAAACGATCCGGACCATGTTTTTTTATACCTGAAACTGTTGACCACCACAGATAACACCATCCCTCCTTTTCATGTGTTTCTGAGCTTTTTAGGTCCGCTGCTGGGAATTGCCCTGGGATTCGATGCCATTAACAGCGAACAAAACAGTGGGACACTTACAAGAATACTGGCGCAGCCTGTGTATCGTGACAACCTGTTGTTGGCAAAATTCGTCGGTGGCTTAGTGGTAGTGAGCACCTTGTTTATCACCCTCGTCTTATTGATGATGGGCGGAGGACTTCTTTTGACAGGGGTGCGGATCGAACCACAAGAGTTGGTGCGAATACTTGCCTTTGGTGCAATAACAATTCTATATGTTGGTTTTTGGCTAAGCCTTGCCATTTTGATGTCTGTCAGGTTCAGGCAGGCAGCAACCTCTGCCTTAACGGCTATTGGTGTATGGATATTTTTTACTGTTTTTTACCAAATGGTAGTGAATCTCATCGTACGTGCTTTCTTGCCTGATCCGAACTTGCTTAATCAGGCTGAGATTATTTCTTATAATGATATAATTTTAAATATCCTGCGCATAGCGCCCAACCAGCTCTATACAGATGCCACCACCACATTGCTAATGCCTTCCGTTCGAAGCCTCGGGCCCATTACCATGGAACAGATGGCTGGTGCGGTGCCGGCCCCCTTGCCATTTAAAGAAAGCCTGATGATCGTCTGGCCGCAGTTAAGTGGCCTATTAGCCGCAACAGTGGCATGTTTTGCACTATGCTATTATCTTTTTATGCGTAGGGAAATAAGAAGTTAAACCAATACGACCTGTCCATTCAAACCTTACACGCGAAGCCCTCGCCTGTAAGGTTTTTTTATTCCACAAAATGAAAATTTTCAAGTGTAAATAATGCAGGCTACAAATGTCAAATCTTCACTTCCAGTGACAAAATGAGATGTCAAAATTTACATTATTTACCATTGGCACAACACTTGTAAAAAAGCTTGCTGATCATTGCCAGAGAATTGCAATGCATATCAATGAATTTGTTTAATCACCAAAATCATTTATTATGACAAACAATGTTTCTGCTACTCCACTACACGACCGTGTAATTATTAAGCCTGCACCCGCAGAGCAAAAGACTGCAGGAGGAATTATCATCCCAGACACCGCTAAAGAAAAACCGCAGCAAGGTATCGTTGTTGCCGCCGGACCGGGCAAGAAAGATGAACCCGTTACGGTAAAGCAGGGAGATACCGTTCTATATGGAAAATATGCGGGTACCGAAATTCAGATTGATGGCCAGGAATTACTCATCATGCGCGAGACTGATATCCTCGCCGTATTAAGCTAGCCACCTTATTGTAATCGATTTTTATTTATTGTTAAACTGCAAAAAGTAAATGTATGTCAAAACAACTTTTCTTCGAACTTGATGCACGCAACAAAATGAAAAAAGGCGTGGACGTTTTAGCCAATGCTGTAAAAGTCACCTTAGGACCGAAGGGCCGCAATGTAGTCATAGAAAAAAAATTTGGCGCTCCATCTGTCACAAAAGACGGCGTAAGTGTTGCCAAGGAAATTGAGCTGGAAGACCCAGTTGAAAATATGGGCGCCCAAATGGTAAAACAAGTAGCCTCCAAAACAGCGGACATCGCGGGGGATGGGACTACAACAGCCACTGTACTTGCGCAGGCTATTATTAATGAAGGATTAAAAAATGTTGCAGCAGGCGCAAACCCGATGGATCTTAAAAGAGGGATCGACAAAGCAGTTAGCAGCGTTGTGCAACATTTACAGCATCATTCTCAAACAGTTGGAAACAACAGTGATAAGATCAGGCAGGTAGCAACCATCTCAGCAAATAATGATGATGCAATAGGCAAACTGATTGCTGAAGCATTTAATAAAGTGGGTAAAGAAGGGGTGATCACCGTGGAGGAAGCTAAGGGAACCGACACTACCGTGGACGTAGTGGAAGGTATGCAGTTTGACCGCGGCTATATCTCGCCTTATTTTGTTACCAATACAGACAAAATGCAGGCAGAACTTGAGCGTCCTTACATCCTGCTCTGCGATAAGAAAATATCTTCTATGAAAGATATGCTGGGTGTATTGGAAAAAACGGCACAAAGCGGGCGTCCACTGCTTATAATTTCGGAAGACCTGGATGGCGAAGCGCTGGCTACACTGGTCGTTAACAAAATTCGCGGCGTTTTGAAAGTAGCAGCCGTGAAAGCGCCCGGTTTTGGCGACAGGCGCAAGGAAATGCTGCAGGATATTGCCGTCCTTACCGGTGCCACTGTAATCAGCGAGGAGCAGGGCTACAAACTAGACAACTGCGATCTTACTCATCTTGGCTCTGCTGAATCAATAGTGATTGATAAGGACAATACGACTATTGTTGGGGGCCATGGGCAAAAGGAAAATATCGCCGCCCGCATCAGCCAGATCAAAGCACAAATAGAAAACACCACATCCGACTACGATAAAGAAAAATTACAGGAGCGTTTGGCCAAGTTAAGCGGTGGCGTTGCTGTTCTTTATGTTGGCGCCGCAACCGAGGTAGAAATGAAAGAAAAAAAGGATCGGGTGGATGATGCATTGCATGCGACGCGGGCGGCAGTTGAAGAAGGCATTATACCGGGTGGTGGCATTGCCTTTATCAGGGCTGCCGAGACATTGGAAAATATCAAGGGCACGAGTGAAGACGAAAATACGGGGATAGCTATCGTTAGACGAGCCCTGGAAGAGCCACTCAGGCAGATCGTGGCCAATAGCGGGCTTGAGGGCAGTATTGTTGTTCAAAAAGTGAAAGACGGCGATGCCGACTTCGGCTACAACGCCCGGACTGAACAATATGAACCATTGCTGGAAGCAGGAGTAATCGATCCTACCAAAGTAGCACGCATTGCGATTGAAAATGCAGCTTCCATTGCTGGTATGTTACTCACCACCGAATGCGTGGTGGCGGACAAACCAAAAAAAGAATCTCAACCAGCCATGGCCGCCGCAGGGTTGGACTACTAACAAACAATGGTATTGATGCTGGCATTGCACAGGAACACCGCTTTTTCAAGCGGTGTTTTCTTTTGATAGTTTATTGTCAATGGCACAAAATATATTGATAAAAAACCGCAAAAAAAGAGTTGTGCAAAATCACAAGTGCAGTCTCTCCTTCTACACACCTAACTGTGAAATCGTCTTTCAAAGCGACGACTTAAACAAAATTTGATAACAATTTCATCAACGGTTCGATAGAGGAAAATTTAGTTATTAATTGCGCCGCGCCTAGTTCTGCCGCCTTTTTATTTATTTCCGGACTAGAGACGTTGGTCAATACATAAATGGGTGTTCGACTAAGAGAGTCGATATTCTTTGCCATTTCAAGGAATTGAAAACCATTCATCTTTGGCATGTTCAAATCAACAAAGACAACATCGAACTTTAGCCCTTCGTCTTCAATCCTGCGCATTGCTATTTCAGGATCACTAAAGAAATATCCTCGTCACAGTGCAGCTCACCGGACACACAGATATCGCATTCTATACTTTTGAATATTTTAAACGACTTATTTCTTGTTGAGAGGGTCAATATCCTCCATTTGTTGTATGCCCTAATCTTCTTTGAGACCGCCTGCATAGCTCAGTCTTGGAGTGATCGGATACTACACAATAGTTTGTGCGTACAACGTTCCATTCATTACTACAAACAAAAGAAAGAGACACAGTAGTTTCAATGATTTTTCCATAGCGCTCCAGTTCTTGCATCAAAAAAGAAAGGCAAGGTTTCCCCTGCCCTTCCGTATACCTAAAGAGAGAAAAGAATCTACGGGAGACTATTTCAAATTCTTCTTGTAGTTGGCTAATGTTTTTTCATATTCATCCACAGTTGACTGAAGAATAAAGCCTGCAAATTTTCCTTCTTTTAAAGATTGCTTTGCACTGTCGATGGCCAGCTGTTGTGTTTCTACTGCGGTTTTGTAATCGCCCATGTGCGCATAGGCACCTGCCATTTCGTTGTAGCAAATAGATGGAGGCATATTGGCATTTTCAGCCATGAGCTGTTTACTCAAATCAATGGCATACAAATAAGAATCTTTCGATAATCCCTCCTTTCTTGAAATAACGGCGGCAGTCGAACCCACATAGCCGGGTTTTGTGCTTTGCCATCTTTTCGCAAATGCCAGTGCTGAATCTTCGCGGAAATGATCGAGTAGTGTCTGAAATTTAAAGAATCCGAATGTACCTGCAACGTTGGGCATAGACGTGATCCCAGAATCGCACAGTTTTATTGCTTTATCATATTGGCCGTCTTTAACTGCCTTTTCGTACGCTGCGTAGAGCGCTGTAAATGGGGCCATTGCTGAATCTGACTCGGCTTCTTTCTTCTCAAAGTTTTTCTTTGCTGTCGCTACATCATATTGCCCTTTAAGAATAACCTGGATTAATGAGTCGAGTTGGATAGGATGTCCGATCCAAAGTATCTGACCATCCCTCACGACGAATGTGCATGGAATACCACTTTGTCCCGCGGCTTTCATCCATTTATTGCCCATGAATTGCGCATCATTGTCCATCACAACGTTGTAAGCAAGCTTATCACCCATTTGGTTAACAAACTTTGATACTTTAGGCAAATAAGAGCTATAAGGTTTTGAGGTATCGCCATGTGAACCTTCCCAGATGTTTACTCCTACAATGGTGATTTCATTTTTGTATTTTTTAGACAACTCAGATAAGTGAGGCATTGATCCAATGCAAGGTCCGCACCAGGTTGCCCAGAACTCAAACAAATACAAACGACCTTTCTGGTACTCCTTAATCGGCGTTCCTTTTAACCATTTACTATACTTTAATGCAGGTGCTTTATCACCTAATCTAATGGCTACGTCTTGTGCAAAAAGTTTGTTTCCCAGTAGACATAGCACTGCGAGTAGGGCAATTTTACCCTTTACATATTTCATAATAATGCTGTTTTTTGTTAGTTAAAAACTCAACTCAGTTTTGAATTAATACTTTGGCGTGAATGTTTATTACAGTGATCATTTCCTGATCGCTCCATCGAATACACTTAAAAATTAGGGATGGTAAATACAACTTTTGGATCATCCGGCTGAATAGTAACTGCCTGTCCATTGTTATCTGCAGCGGTTCTCGTCATTGGCAGCCCATTGCGAAAATAGTCATAGCTGGCATGTCCTTCAAAGGCCAGCTCTATGCGTCTTTCTTTTAATATCGCTGCAAGCAAATTTTGATTGGAAACATTATCAATATCCGAGGCAGGTAAGCCGGCTCGCGTGTGAATGGCTTTGAGGTCATCTTTTGCTGCTGCATAATTACCAAGTTTCGCATTGGCTTCTGCACGGTTGAGATAAACCTCTCCCAGCCTGAAATATATCTGCGGTGCATAAGTAATGGTTTGATAGGTTACGCTCAGGTACTTGGTTGATTCAACATAACCTGTGTTTTCATTCTTCTTTAGAAATGACCCTCTGATATCATTGGCAACGATTAACGATTTAAAATCAGAAGAAGGAATATAAGTAGCAGTTGATCCATTGATGACATCAGTGTTAAAGATCATTCCAATGTAGCTGCCTGCACTGCTTCCGGTAGCATTATCATGTGCGAACATGATTTCTTTGTTACCAGAAAAATTTGTTTTGCCAAGGCTGCCGTCAGAATCATCGCCAAACATTTTGTAATAGTCTTGCCCTTGTAGCAACGCATATTTCCCACCGGTTTGGTTGGTTACACTGTCTGAGTAAGTAACAGCCAGGCGATTGCTATTAGCATCCGGACTTGCAACGCTTCCTCCCATATACAAGTACACTCTTGATAAAAGAGACCATGCAGCAGCCGTATTTGAAAAGGCATTTGATTTTGAAACCGGCACTTTCATTAATTGTGCAGCCTGCTGCAAATCACTAATGATAAAATCATACGTTTCTTTAACGGTGGATGGTGGTGGATTGTCTTTTACACTGCTTGTTTTTTTAAGCGGCACGCCAGTGCTTGTAGCGGCGTCCTGGTAATATGGTTTACCATAGTTCCTGATCAGGTTAAAATATGTAAAACCGCGTAGGAAAAGATTCTCTCCTTTAGCATATAGAAACTTGTTTTTATCGGCAGCCGGCAAAGAAGCAAATCCATTTTTCTCCATGTTCGCAATGCCTTCCAGAACTAAATTAGCGCCAACAATCACCTGGTAGGAACCTCGATAAAAATCAGAACTATACCCGGTTGACTGCCCGCTACTGTTCTGGAAAAAGAAGGCGTCCGTTTGTTTAGTGGGGGGGCCAAATTGCTGAAGCGTTACATTATTGCCTCTTCCTTCCCCAATGTTTATCATGGGGGCATCGTAAGGAGTAATAAAGGAATAACCTTGCAGCAGTGAATAGTTTCCTGTAGTTGCTTCTACAATGCCTGCAACTGAAGACAGCTCTCCTTCCGCGTCTATCTGTGTGAGCGGCTTGATGGCATCTATTTGCTTGTTACAGGCAATGATTGTTAGTGATGAGAAGAATATGATGAATGATTTTTTCATTTTGTAAAAACTTTAAGGTTCAACTAGAAAGTTAATTGCACGCCAAATAGGTAACGTCTTGGAATTCCAAGACCATAAGCAGATTGACCAAAACCCTGCGCCTGTCCAACGGATGGTCCTTCCGGGTTTGCGGCGATGATTGATTTTGAGTAAAGCGTATATAGGTTGTCCCCACTAACATAGAAGCTACATGTCGACAACCTGAGTTTCGTCAACACTGAAGGGGCAAGATCATAGCTTAACCGAACACTGCGCAAAGATGCATTGCTGGCATCATGCATATACTTACTGGAACCAAAGTAATCTCTGTATCCGGTTCCCTGGTAATATATCCAGGGCTCGGTTGCATTTGTCTGACCTGGAGTAGTCCACGGTACCTGGTTGCTTTTATACTTTATCTGGTTATACAGCATTGGAGACGTTCCCTGGTATGCTCGTGCGGCTGCATCGTTCATCACATATTTCAATGCATAAGTGATCAACACGTTTAAAGAAAATTGCTTGTAAGAAAAAGTGTTGGTAAATCCCCCATAGAACTTCGGCTGGAAGGACCCGATGGTTTGGTTTTGACGTTGATCGGTTGCAGCGCCTACTTCTGCAACAGAGTTTACTAATTCAACGCCTGTCTTTTTTCCGCTTGCATCAAAAATCAATTTCTCATATTGTGGTTTGCCGGTTTGCGGATCCACGCCTGCCCATTTTACCGCTTTTAGCGTATTGATATCTTCTCCCGGGTATAAATAGTATGCTTGTTGGTTCCAACCTTGCACCAGCGAATCGTTTGCTACCGCAATAATTTTGTTTTTGTTGTAACTTAAGTTAAATGAAGTGGTCCACTGAAAATCTTTTTTATTCACTGCTCTCCAGTTCAGCATCAATTCTACACCATGATTTTGCACGTCTGCAACGTTCTGCCATTGCGTAGGAAATCCATAAGTTGGGGGCAATGCTACTTTTTGAAGCAAATCCTCGGAGCGTCTGGAATAAGCATCCAGTGTCACATCAAGATTTTTAAACAAGGTGAAATCCATGCCACCATTGAAGGTTTTGGTAATCTCCCATTTTAAATTCGGATTGGCAAGGACAGCTACAACTGCAGCGTTTTGACCGCTATACTGCAATGTAGGATTGTACAAGGTTTTGGTAAGAAAATTATCTCCTAATTGTGATCCTGTGGTACCGTAGCTGGCACGGACTTTAAGATTATTAACCCATTTTACATTCTTCATGAAGTCTTCATTGTTCACGATCCACGCAGCACCTGTTGAGTAGAATGTTCCATAGCGGTTATCAGCGCCGAAACTACTGGATGCATCTGTTCGGATCGATCCGCTAACAGTATAACGATCGTTGTAGGTATAGCCCGCCTCTCCAAAGGCAGAAAACTGTGCACGCTTATCAGTTCCACCTTCTATGTTTCCCGCTTTTGTAGTAGGAATGCCAAATATCGAAAAATCATATGAGGGACCAACCTGGCTACCCATTGAAATTTGAGGATATCCAGCCCTTACATGGTTGACATTTACAGTTGAATAGTCCCTGGTTGTTTCCCCGTACTCCATCGCAGCCAAGGCCCTGATGGCATGCCTGTCATACTTTTTCCTAAACGTTAACTGGTTGGAGGTAAGAAAATTGGACAAGTTGCTGGTATTGGTTCCGAGGTAACCTTGTGGGGCATAATAGATCGTTCCACCATTATAGGTTCTTACATCAATATAAGTTTGGTCCTTGTTATAATTCAGGTTGCCGGAATTTGTACTTGATAAACTCAACCAGTCGGTAATTCTGTATTCCAGTCTTACAGATCCAAAGAAGAGTTGCGATTGAAGTTTGTTAAAATTATATTGTTTGTCAAAAAGAGGATTACCTTTTACTACCGGGATACCGTTAAATTTATAGTTAAGGGTTTGGGTAATGTTGCCGTTTGAATCGTAAGGGTTCGCCCATGGAATCAATTGGCCAAAAAAATCAGTATTTGCATTCGGGTCACGCTTACCACTGTTAATAATACCATTTAAAGAAACATTCAGAGAAAGTCTGCTGGTAAGCCTTGAATCCAAATTCAATCTGAAATTCCCCCTTGTAAGACCATTCTGTACACCAGTTGATTGTTCGTTATAATAAGTACCACCAAAATAATATTTCGACCTGTCATTGCCACCACTTGCAGATAGGTTTGCTTCCATCGTATTGCTGGTTACAAATACAAATTTTGTCCAGTCATACGAGTTAGCCACTGCTTGCTGTGTGGGCAATTTGTAATTCAGGTAGTCTTCTACTGTTGGAAACATACTTGCCAGGCTTCCTCCGTTGACACTGTAATCTGCCGTGAAATAATCCTTCTGATAATTATACAGTTCCTGGCCATTCATATATTTTATCGTCCCCTGGTTTGGTTTGTTGACACCGTACTTCAATTCAGCACTAACACGAGGTTTTGCATCTCTGCCTTTCTTTGTTGTTACCACCAATACACCACCCGCAGCTCTAGAGCCATACACGGCTGTGGCTGCGGCATCTTTAAGCGTAGTAATTTCCTGTATCTCATTTGGACTTACTAATTCTTTCAGATTTTGATTCGGCATGATCACACCATCAAGCACGATCAATGGTCCATAGTTGATCGTTGGAATTACATATTCATTTGCCTGGTCAAGTCCCACGCCAACGATACTGCTTTGACCACGCATGAAGATCTGGCCACCAGTGCTTGTTGGATCGCCTGCATTTTGTTCTGATATATACAAACCGGTAACTCTTCCTTTAAGAAGAGAAGTAGGATCAGATGTCGTAATGCCTTTTCTAAGTTCGTCACCTGAAATTTTCTGAACAGAACCAGTGATCTCACCAGGCTTCTTTGAGCTGTAACCCGTAGAGACAACAATTTCTTCCTGCACCTGCATTTCAGGCTCCATGGTTACATTCACCTTTGGAACAGATGTGCCAATGGTGATTTTTTTTGAATAAGCCTTGTAACCAATACTGGTAATCTCGAGTGTGTATTCGCCCTGCGGAACATTGGCAAGAGAAAATTCCCCCCTGGTATTTGTAGCCATACCAATGCCAATAGGTTTTAACATTACTGCGGCGCCAGCAATGGGACCCTCTTTACAGAACACAGTTCCTTTCAATGTTGCGGGTGTAGGATCATTTGGTTGTACTAATGGCGCAGAAGTATTTTGCTTCACTCGCTTAGACAACATAATAGTCTTGTCACTTAGCGAAAAATCCAGGTCCTGGTCCTTTAGAACCATTGTCAAAAAATCGCTCAATGCAAGATCCTTTGCTGAAACACTAACGGGTTTTGTATTTTTAATCAGCTCTGTAGAATAAAACGTTACATAGCCGGTTTGCTTTTTTATAACGGAAAAAATCTGCGTAAGTGAGACATCCTTACCCGAGTAGGTAATACGCTGTGCAATGCTCTTTGCAAAGACCTGTGTGGACAGCATTACAAATACTGCTACAATGCGTAATAATCTTCCATGCATCCCATAGCCGGGAAAACGTTTATGTCGCATAAGTTTAAAATAGTTTTGGTTATACAAGTGATAAAAATCAAGCAATACATACCCTCCAAACAGGTCGCGACCCCATTTGCTTTTGGTATCAACAGCCGTGTTTAAAAATTATTTATTTAGCCGGTTGGTTTATTACAATCAATTTTCTCTCCGATTCTATTCTAAAATGAACACCCATTTTTTCAAGTCCTTTCAACACTTCCGATAACGGCACTGACCTGCTCATACCTCCACCAAACTGGATATCCGGAACATCTTTTTCATAGTCTACATCCAGATCATACCAGCGTGACAACTCACGCATCAATGCACGCAAATGCACTCCATCAAAATTAAACAGTCCATTTCTCCAATCCATTGCTTTATCAATATCCGCGTGCGCAATTACATTCATAGTATTGTTGCCGCCTTCGTTGGCCATTACAGCCTGCTCGCCGGGACTGAGATCAACATCCTTCATATTGCCAACACTACCGTTTTTCACATCCGCTTTTAACCGGATTTTTCCTTCCAATAAAGTTATTCTCGAATCTTCGTCATCTTCATAAGTATCTACATTGAAATGCGTTCCCAAAACCTGCACCACACATTTATTTGTTTGCACAAAGAATGGTTTGTCTTTATTAGATGCTACTTCAAAGTAGCCCTCTCCCGTTATGGTTACGCGTCTTTCTTTTCCTGTAAATGCAGTAGGATAAGTGATAGATGAAGCGGCGTTTAACCATACATGCGTTTCGTCTGGTAATACCAAATGAATTTGGCCACCCTTTGGAGTACGAATCGTATTGAAGTCATTTCCCGCAGTGTTATTACCCGAAGGTGTATAAGCCACTTCACCATTGCCCTTTACATTAATCGTACTTCCCGGCTGCTGGCCTATAACACCATGTACAGAATCACTCAAAACAATGACAGAACCATCAGCAAGTGTAAGTGTTGCTTTGTTGGACGCCGGTGGCAAATCAAACTTTTTGGAAAAATCTTTTTGAGCAAGTTGTGATTTTTCAGCACCGGTTTGCCAACGGTAAACAGGAATTGCGATTGCAAGTAGAACAGCCGCCGCTGCCGCATACATCCAATAGCGGCGCATGCGTGGCTTGTTATTAATCGACGTTACCATCGCTCCCTGCAACTGCAAATCGTCGCGCAGCTTTTCCCAGATTGTATCGGTCGAAATATTTTGCAAGATCATCAGCTCTGCCGCAAGCTGGCGCTCATCCAATATCTGCGACAGGATAGCTTTGTTATCGTCCGAAACACTCAGCCAGTCATCAAGCTGGCGCTGCTCATCCATAGATAAGTTGACACGTCTCACCTTTTTAAGCAGTATATTTTTTATTTGATCTTCTATCATGTGAATGCTAAAGAATGTTTCGTTCTTATAGTAGAACAATCAAGTAACAAAAGCGTAACAATTTCTTTAAAATTATTTTGCAGAAAATAAAAAGAAGAAAATAATACAGCTTTTGAGCAACGTTTCATCCGACAAAATCTCACGCAATGAAGCCAGTGCCCTTGCTTTTGCAGTGCGGATGTGGGCAGGTGTGGTTCCAAGGTTTTTAGCGAGGTCGGAAGTAGATAGTTCTTCTATATAAATCTTATACAACAGGTCGCGGTGGTGTTGGGGTAACTTATCGATGGCGCCGTAAATAGCCACCATTGTTTCAGCCTGTATTATTCTTGTGGTGATTGAACTGTCTGAGTGCGACTCTTCTTCTGCCTGGATGGCCTGATGCGCCGTTTTGATCATGCTTCGACGCTTTAGAAAATTTACGGAACGGTTATGTACTATTGAAAAAAGATAAGCCCTCATTTCCGGGTACCCTTTCATGTCCTCTTTTTTCTGCCAGAGCTTTTGAAGCGCCTCACTTGCTGCGTCTTCTGATTCTTCCTGGTCTCCTGTAAGCTTGACACCGAAATATACCAATGCACGAATGAACCTTTCAAATAACAAACGAAAGGCTTCTGCGTCACCGTTTCTAATCAGTTCTGCCAATTCAGTGTCAGTATAGGGCAGTTGTTTTGTCAAGGGAGAAATTTAAGCGATAGGCGCAAACTACAATAAAAAAAGCAAGTCGAAAAAAAGTTTTGGGGTGTTTTTTTTGACAACTTGCTGCTTTACAAGCTCCTGAAAGTCTTGCCCACCAATGGCAAGAGCCAGCACTTAAACGGTGCCGGCCCGAGCTTGTAACTAAATTGTAACTAAATGGAAAAGCCAAGGGATTAAAGATCTTTCATCCTATTAAACCTAAAACAACCTATCCAAACAAACATTGTAAAAACAAGGGTATATAGAAAATGATGACTCGCATTCTTCATTGCCAGATCGTATGCTGCCGGATCCATGCGGCCAAAGAATGCAGGCGGAGGAATCATGCGATCAGATATTTCAAAGGGAAGAAAATGTCCAACAGCAATATCTTTTATCTCAAACATCTTTGTAAGAATTGGTTCCAGGATAAGAAACAGAAAAAGAAATACACTCAACGCAATAAATGACTTTCGCGAAAAGAATCCTATGATAAATGCAATGGACAACTGGGAAAATGTTTGCAGAAAAAAATAGGCGATGAAATATGTGCCGCTCGGTCCTGCCTTATCAGAAGCTGTTGTATTTTTCATTCCTATCAATAAACAAACAACCAGGTACAACCCCGTAATAATAATGGATATAACAAAAACATTCAACAGCTTTGCCAATAAGAATTGATTCCTGCTCCAGCCGTCAATGACGTTTTGCCTGTAGGTTTTAAAAGTATATTCATTGGTGATCAACATGATCACAATGATTGCAGGAAACAGTACGAACCATGAAGAAAAATAAGCCACCGTGTGCCACACTTCGTTAAATGCAAAAGGGTTGCCGATCATCAGTTTTAGCGCCGCCATTTTGGGATCGTCCAGAAAATGGTGATATGCGATGGACATAGTATAATTCACCGCGGGATAAGAAATAGCAGTTATTACCAGTACCCACCAAAAGGCCGGATATGCTTTTATTTTTAACCATTCTATTTTCAAAAGATTTGTCATAGGAAATTAGTTTTGAGTGAGTTCAAAGAAGCGAGTCTCCAGTTTTTGTTTGCGCATGTACAAATGATTTAAAACAATGCCACTATTGAAACAGAACCTATTAATCTCTTCGAGATCTGCAGTGCCTTTTTGAAGACCGACAACAACGAGATCCTTTTCAGTGCTGATGTTTAAAACACCAGGATATTTTCCCATCACTATAAGCAGCGCTTCGGAATTATCGGCGCCCACTTCCACACAGTCATCATTTGCCATCACTTCATCAACAGGACCGCAGGTCAGCAGGTTCCCAAACTTCATAATGGCGACGTGCGTACAAATCTTCTCTACTTCATCGAGTAAATGAGAAGCAATTATAATAGTGTGGCCGTTTGCATTCAGTTCCAGGATTAATTCACGAATTTCAACAATACCCACGGGATCGAGTCCGTTGGTAGGTTCATCTAATACCAAAATAGAAGGCAATCCTAACAGCGCTGCACCAATGGCCAGTCTTTGTTTCA
This sequence comes from Pinibacter aurantiacus, assembly GCF_019130065.1. Lineage (GTDB taxonomy): Bacteria > Bacteroidota > Bacteroidia > Chitinophagales > Chitinophagaceae > Pinibacter > Pinibacter aurantiacus. The sequence continues at coordinate 56,024 of NZ_JAHSPG010000013.1, forward strand.
TACCCAAACTATAAGTGCTGAACTTGCTGCCGCGTCGATCATAAAGCTTTACCTTTTTTAGTGCTATGTCGATATCTCCGGCGCTACCACGACCGCTGATCTGCCGGGTGATTTCAAGATTGCGTGAAGCGGATAAATAGTGATAGAAATTCGGTGTTTCCAATAGCGTGCCTATGCTCTGCCGTTGCATGGCAGAAGGCGTTTCACTAAGCCATGTATAACTTCCATCGTTTGCTTTTAACACATCTAGTATGATGCTGAGTAATGTAGTCTTGCCACTTCCGTTGGGTCCAAGTATCCCGAAGATAGAACCCTTTGGCACGCTAAAACTTACGCCATTCAAAGCTTTTGTAGCCCCGTAAGATTTGTGAATATTATTTAGCTCTAAAACCTTCATTGTGTTTTATTATTAAGAGTTGAGGAAAGGGTTTACTAACTTGATCGATTACTACCCTTTCTGCTGATACTTGCCATACATTTTTTGCAATTCCTCTATTTTTTCGGCAGAAACCTTTTCTTTCTGAGCCAATTGTATCGCTTCCTGAATATTACTAAGGGCAAGCTTGTAGTTACCAGCATGATAATAGGTATCTGCCAGCTCCTGGTAGGCTTTTACGCTTTTTCCGCCATACCCTTTCTCCTTGAATTGATATTGCAGCAGGCGTTCCTGGATCTTTGCACATGCCATATAAGTTTCCTTTGAAAGGTTTGGTTTCTGCAAAGTCAATCCAACCGCATCAGACAAGTTCAAATACCTCGATAACGGATCTGCAGCCATTTGTTCCAACACAGCAGGCACTCCACTCATGTCAACCTCCAACAGTGCAAACAGTTTATAAAATGCAAACGCATCTCTTCTGTCAGGGAATTGTTTTTCAAGTTGCTCGGTATGCGATTTCATGGCACGCATTATAGATTTCTTATTTGCCGTGTCCTGGAATCCCTTTATCAATTGATCTTCCAAATCATCCTTGCCCTTCATTATTTGTGCTGCTTTTTGTTTATCCCAGGTTCCCGCAAGCACCTGTTCCAGCGCCCAATCAAGCTGGTCAAGGTTAACATCGACCCATGCAATCTTGCCTTCCCCGTCAATAATAAACGTTGTCGGAAATCCCTGTCGACGCAACGGTTTAATCCAGCTATTGTACATGCTATTTGCCTTGCCATCCACTGCGACATTCAATTTCAGGGTTTGTCCTTTGGGCGTTTTTAAAAACTCCTTTACGATGGTCACGGCATCTTTTCCTTTATTATCGCCGATATCTTCATAGCTATCGATAGACGCAAACTGCACCTTTCCTTTGTACTTCTCTTCTATCGCGCTGATCTGGGGAAATGAAGCGATGCAACCGCCGCACCAGGTGGCCCAGAAGTCGATAACATATACGTTACTCTTTTTAAATCCGGTTAAAGGTCTGCCCTTAGCCCATCCTTCCACTTTCAAAGCAGGTGCAGCGTCACCAATTTTTAACGTAACATTTGAATTGAACTGAGCCGTTCCGTCAGTAGGCCCCAGAACAAATACACTCGTGAAAAGTGCGACTGCTAACGCTGTTCTCTTTAAATATTCCATGTTCATTATATTTATTACCTTTTAATAATTTATTTAAATCATCTCAAAAGTAATGGCAGGTAAAAATGAATAAGACGATACTAGACGAAGAAGCAGTAATTCTATACTTAGAAAAACGCTACTCACTTTTGTAGAAGAAAAATGCAATTTCGTAGAATTTCAAAATCTTAAAAATGAAAAAGCCAGAATATTAGACTCGGGAAAATAATTCACCCCTACAATCAAACTAAAAAATTGAAAGAATCAAAGGAAATATTTATAAACTACCTCGTAGATACAAAGTACAGCAAATATCGTCGAGCTATACTTTTTAGTTTCCTATTAGTAATCACTATCGGTTTAAGCATTGCTACAAAAAACATTAAACAGGTTCACTGGTGGTTTGCACCGGGCACTTTCGTTTTGCTGGCAGCACCTATCCTGTTCAACCTTTACTTTTTTCTACCGCAGTATCTTTTTAAAGCGAGGTACAAAGCATATGCAATTGTTCTCATCTTGTCCCTGTTAGTATTCTATACACTGTTAACCTCTTTTTCCAAACTAGGATTCGTAAAACCATCGGATGAAACACCTTTTAACGCAGGAGCTTTTGCAGTTGCTTTTATTTTTTACCTGCTTTTTTACGGCACATTGATTGCCGCTACTTCTGCCGTCAAATTATTCCAAAGATGGGTGAATGACACATACCGGTTAATGCAATTGGAGAACAGTTTTTACAAGACAGAGTTAGATCTGCTGAAAACAAATATCAGCCCGCATTTCCTTTTTAATATGCTTAACAATATTGATGTTCTGATTGGCGCTGAACCAAAGAAGGCAAGAAAACTTGTGATCGAGTTATCCGATTTTATCAGGTATCAATTATACGATAGTCAGCAAGAAAAAGTTTTTTTGCACGCCGACATTGAATTTCTCATACACTTTCTTGAAATGGAAAAAATAAGACGTGATCATTTTCGCTTTACTGTTGAAAATCATTCGAAAAATAGCGAACTGATAGAAGTCCCTCCATTGCTCTTCATTCCGTTTGTCGAGAATGCAGTCAAACACAACGTTGATAGCAAAGAGGCAAATGTCTATGTCTCCTTTTCTACCAACAACCACCACCTGGTTTTTATTTGCACAAATCCTGTAAACAAACACAAAACCCATAAAGTTGGAGGACTGGGACTACCAACGGTGAAACGCCGGCTGGAACTTCTATATCCGGGAAAACATACCCTTGATATCAGTGAAGGAGAAAACACCTTTCACGTAATCTTAAATATAAAACTATGAAGTGCATAATTGTGGATGATGAGCCGATCGCGAGAATGGGCATTAATCAACTACTGCAGGAATATTCTGATGTTGAAGTAGTGGGAAGCTTTAACCAGGCAAAAACAGTGCTCACATTTCTTCAAACAAACCAGGTTGATTTAATCCTGCTGGATATTGAGATGAATGGCATGTCGGGTATTGAACTCGCCCGCGTACTACCATCGCAAACAATGCTCATTTTCATAACGGCCCATCCTGAGTATGCAACGGAGAGTTATGAAGTGGATGCTATTGATTACCTGGTTAAACCCATACATAACGACAGGTTCCATAAAGCCATCCGAAAGGCCTTTGATTATCTTAACTTGTTGAAACAAGCTAACAATGCACCTTCACTGAATTTTTCTGCAGATTACATTCTTGTCAGAGCAGAAAGACAGTTTGTAAAGGTGGAGCATAAAAACATTTTATTTATCGAAGGCCTCAAGGATTACGTTATCATTCATCTTCGCCAAAGCCGTATCATTACCAACATGAATCTTAAAACAATTCACGGTAATCTGCCAGGTGACACCTTTATAAGGGTAAGCAAATCTTACATCGTTAACAAGAACTATGTACATGCCTACGACAATAACACCATAAAAATTGCAGACAACGAAATTCCGATTGGCAGTAAATATCGCGAAGAATTTAAACAATTGGTCATTGCAAATAACAAGAAATAATAAAAAGCAATAACTGTCGTACAGCGCCTGCTTTCGGTTTTGGACATATTCTTAAATTCAAAGTTACAGGGCAAAGCAAGGCTAATAAAAACCGGCTGTTAAAAACTTGCTAGACTTAATTATGTCTCAAATCACTGCAAATACATTCCGCTGGCCTCTCATTATCGCAACAATAATTTTGTCGAGGTAACGTAGGACCCAGGCCAATTATAACACCGATACAATTTCATCACCGCTTACCTGCATTTCGAAAAATTATTGACTATCGCAATGTTAAGTGATTTTACAAGCATGAATGGCTTCTACTTTAGCATTCAATATTTCAATTTAATACTATTGAATACGATTTAATTTATCGACCAGGTACGATACATACATTATATTACCTTTTATTTTTTAATAAAATCTTGACGCTGGCGCTTACGCTTCTTTGAAACCGCTCATGTCTAAAAAACCAATTCCTATGTTCGCCATGCATTTATAACCTGGCCATTAATAAACCCAGTAACTGTGAAACACAAAACATTGCCTACCGTTTGACAATCCAAAACAGATAGCCTTCCTTTTTATATACTGAATGCCAAATGAAAAGGAAGGCTACCGGTTGTAAGAAAACTAATCACCTATAATATTTTCTTGAGGAAGATATCTTATTTTTATTCTTTCATTTTTTTAATTACCCCGGCAAAGCCGCCCCGGGCAAGGCATTCAACTTTTATAGTATCCCCTTTTTTGACTTTTATTTTTTCTGATAAAAACGATTTATCATCGTGTCCATCTTTTATTAATTGGAGTTCATAGTTTCCATCCTTTAAGAAGTTGACGTTCAAAACCAATGTTTGCCTCTCATCTTTCCCGTTCAATCCACCCACATACCAAATCCCATTTTTCTTACGGGCCATTATTACTTTTTCCGCAGGATAACCATCTATCAGTTTAGTGTCCTCCCATGCCGTTGGAAAATTTTGAAGAAAGTTTTTTTCGTCTTCAGGTAATGAATGATAGGCATCCGGTTTGTCCGCGAAGTGTTGCCAGCCCGACTCGAACACAACAGCCAGTGCCAACTCGTGTGCATAGCTTGTAATGTGTGGGAACTGTGAATTTGAAAACGTAACAGGCGTATAATCCATGGCGCCAACGACATTCCTGGTAAACGGCAATGTTGTATTATGTGCAGCAGCTTTGTTGGTTAACGTGGGACCATTATTGTACCATTCCGCCCCATAAACAGCCTCTGTTGTCATCAAATTGGGATAAGTCCGCTGCCAGCCGCGTGGCACAGTGGCACCATGAAAGTTTACCATCAACTGGTATTTTGCAGCATCTTTCAAAATATCAATGTAATACTTCATCATGTCTTGTTGATCACCAGCAAAAAAATCAACTTTAATTCCATACACGCCAATTTTGCGCAGCCATGAAAATTCTTGCGCTCTTTTTTCGGGAGTATTCAGGCGAAATAAAGGGGTAGCATATTTAAACCAATCATTCGAATTATTGGAAGTATCGATTGCATTGGTGGAAGAATTATACCAAACCAATGGCTTAATGTTTTTGCTCTTTGCATAATTAACCGCATCAATGATATTTCCGCCGTTGCTCATTATATCCCATTGCCAATCTATTAAAACATAGGGCCAGCGCATCGCAGCGGCCCCATCAACATATTCTACCACTTTTTTATAGTCTTTCGATCCATTGTTATTAGCCCAATATATCCATGAAACAGCTCCGGGTTTTATCCAGTTTGTTTCTTTTAATTGATTTGATTTGCTGACATCAGTTATTAAGGTAGACTCAACAATGTCACTCAGCTTACCAATAATTAACGTATGCCACTGCGAACTCCAGGGCAGTGTGGTAACAACGCCGGTATGCGGGAATTCTTTTCTCTGCTCCGGATACACTACTTTGTATTGGTTTTTATTTTGAAGGTTGCTGAGTTTAGCGGCACAATTGTTTTCACTAATATTTGCTTCTGAGATCAAAACATAGACCGGTTGATCATTTACCTGGTACAATGCCGGAAAACCCCACTCCTGCCTGCTTTTACCCTCTCCAATTCCTGTTTTATTTAACGGATAAAAATTTTCATAAGCCGCCTCGAAAGGTTGCATCCAGCGGTTTGTGTTATCCGGAAAATTGTAGGTTGTTGCTTCGTCAAGAATATTTTTCGCCGTAAATGAACGATCGGGGAATTCGTATCGAAAAGCAACGCCATCATTATATACCCTGAAAACAATATTAATAGGTTGATGATTCGAATTTTGAAAACTGAATGTTTTTTCTGTTCCAAAATTTTCGCATAGCAGGCGCTTGCCGCAAACTATTTGGTATCTGTCGTGAATGGAAATTGATTTCGATTCTTTAGTCAATTGAAGGTTGTTTACAAATTGTTCGTCGGCGCGGTTTATGCCTAATGGCGATGCAGGCATTGCTTCTATAAATCCGTTATTGACTTTGTAAAATGTTGTAAAATAAATTTCGTTAGCAGTTTTATTGGGCAAGCTCACCACAACTTTTATTTTCCCGTTGGGAGAAAAAATTTCCTGTGCATGCAAATCAATCGTTATACAAAAAATGATTACACACAACAATAAGGGTTTTATTCGCATTTGTGTTTTATTATTAAAAAATCAGGTAATTAGCAATTACAATTTTTTATTTGTCACTTAATCGTTGCAGTGTTATTAATATTCACTATTCATTATTCAATACTTCTTCATTTAACCTTACCGCAAAAATTCTGACATTATCATCTGCATTGGGAAAGTGGATCGTTATTTCGCGATTTTTATTTTGTGAAAAACGCAGTTTCGAATCTCTGCCCACTTCATAGACTTTCATAATACGCTGCCCTTTATTAATTGCCGGCAGGGTTATAGCATTACTTTTAAAATTGTCCAGGAGAAAAACATAGATCGTACTATCCCTGTAAGCAAACCCATACTGTCCGTCTTTGGGATTCCATGGGCCGCCGAAAGTGCCGTAAACAGCTTCTTCTCTTCCATGTAACCAATTGCCGGTTTGTTGTAACAAATGTGTAACAGGCCGGCTGATCACACCGTGCCTATCCGGACCAACATTCAACAACAACGACATATTTCTAATCACCACATCGGCCAGCATACGTTTTAGTTGATTGAACGAAATCATTTTTGTACTGTCTTCCATTGCAGCTGTATACCCCCATGCACCGCCAAGGGTCATGCATTTCTGCCAAATCTCTTTTGAACGAATGGGCCCTGTTATTGGCGCACCGCCTTCTTCACTCATAAAGTCACCCATCCAGGAAGAACGGGGATTGACAACTATATCGGGTTGATATTTTCTAACTACTCCCATAATGCCCAGTGGCTTACCGGTTTCTGCATCTGTATCCTGGAAAAATTTATTAATGGGCCATTGATTCGTCGTATCAAGATATTTTCCGGGCTCCCAAAAGTAAGCTGCGTCTGCATCAGTGCCTTGTTGCCCAAGCCAGCCGCCATCCCAAAATATCAAATCAATCTTTCCATAATCGGTCATTAATTTTTTTACATCATAGTACAGTCCTTCTTTCATCTCACGCGCATTTTCTTTATGCGCTATATCGGTACCATAGCCCCAATTATTTTTTTTAGCACCCATTCCGCTCGCATCATAATAACCGGGATAGCGCCAGTTGATCATCGTTTTATATAATCCCACTTTCAACCCGGCTTTGCGACAAGCATTTGTGTACTCCTTTACAAAATCACGATTGAGTGTTTGTTTGCTGGTAAATGAATTAATGTACCGGCTGTCGAACAATGCAAAGCCATCATGGTGCATGGCAGTAAGGCACATATATTTCATACCGGCAGCTTTCGCCAATGCGGCCCATTCATCTGCATTGAATTTATCGGCCGAAAAATATTCATCGCCACTTTCCGGATAGGCCAGCTTCCTGTATGCTTCAACAGGCACTGCGCTATTCTCCATGTACCATTCGCCTTTTGCAGGGCCTGCATACAATCCCCAATGAATAAACATGCCAAAGCGAGCGTTCAGAAGCCATTTCACTTTCTCGTTTGATTGTTGCACAATGCCATATTCGCTTTGCGGAATACGAGCAGGTAATGGGTGAATGCCCGATACTTTTTTCGCCTTTGTTTGTGAAAATGCCTGCAAAAAAATCAGCAAGCAGGCGCCAAGGGTAAGGAATTTTTTCATCGTTTACTTATAATAATTTTAGTTAACCGCTAGGATCGTTGTTTCTGCTGTTTGCAGCTGATCCGCTGTTGCCGTCAATTTGATTTCGCCTGCCTGGCGACTACTTTTAATTATCACCAAAGCTTTGCCATGCCAGGCTTTGCGTGAATGGCCGATATAGCTCCCGCAATCTTTCATATCTGCATTGGCAACGCCAACAATACTACCGGCCCCTTCTATTTTAAAATGCAACAAACTATTGGCGTTGGGTTGTAATATGCCATCCTTATCTGTAATATCGACGGTTATAAAAGACAGGTCCTGTCCGTTTGAGATCAATGTGTTTCTATCAGGGGCAAGTTTGATCTTTGCAGGCTCGCCTGCTGTTTGCAGTACTTTTGTTTCCACCTCTTTGTCATTTTCTACACCAACTGCTTTTAATCGTCCTGCTACGAATGGAACTGAAAACACTGCTTTGAACTCTTGCGCCCGTGACATATTTTTCTCACCGACTAATTTATCATCCAGGTAAAGCCTTACCAGAGGATATTTTGAAAATAGTTCAACCTGCAAGGGTTTTTCTTCAAACCCCGGCCAGTTCCAGCTTTCCCACGATGGGAAAACGGACCACCATGTTTCCTTTATTTTCAGAGGTTCGGGAGCAGGCTCACGAACGGCCATGTATAACTTTTCACGATCATTATACAACATGCTCCGGTAATAGGATATTGGCTTACGGTTTCCAATTAAATCAATGTCGCCGCAATAAGCGCCATGCCAGGGGAACATATCATTTTCCCAGTTTTCGCCGGGCGTTTCTCCTGAATAATAGTTGCGGCCTATGCCGGCTTCGCCAAGGTAATCGATAGCGGTCCAAACAAAGTCGCCAATAATAAAGTTATGATCCTGCACCAGTTTCCAATTGGCAAAAGCATCTTTAGGGTAAGACTCTGTTTGTACAACGATGCGATCAGGAGCTCGAAGATGGTCCGCCGGTGCAGCGTTCAGATGATAGTTATACCCGGCAACGTCATGTACAGCAAACAACGAATCAAGGTTTTCCCATTTATTGAAATTAACGACGGCAGAAGTAACCGGCCTGGTTGTATCCAGCTTTTTAATTGTGCGCAGCAGCATCTCCGCCGTAGAAATAGCTTTCGGTTCTCCTCTTTCTACAATTTCGTTGCCAATGCTCCACATAAAAACCGACGGATGATTCCTGTCCCTCACAATCATTGCTTCCATGTCTTTCCGCCACCAGTCGTCAAAATATTTTCCATAATCGTTTATATTTTTTCCTTTTTGCCAACAGTCAAAGGATTCTTCCATTACCAACAGTCCCAACCTGTCGCACGCCTCCAGGAAGGCTTCTGATGGCGGATTGTGAGACGTGCGAACAGCATTAAAACCTGCCTGCTTCAGCAACTCCACTTTACGTTCTTCCGCACGATCATACGCCACAGCACCAAGGCATCCGTTATCATGATGCACACAACCTCCTGATATTTTTATTGCTTTGCCATTTAATACAAAACCGTTTTTTGCTGAAAACTCAATGGTGCGGATCCCAAAATCTGTTTTTGTTTCATCAGTTATCTTTCCTGATTGCGAGAGGGAAACATTGGCTGCATACAAAAAAGGATGTTGCGGGGACCAAAGTTGTGGCTGTTTTATAATGATGTTTTGAACAATCTCTTGTTCACTGTTTGCCCCAAGGGTAATATTGATTTTATCGCTGCCCGCTTTATCTGAGTTGCTGCTATGAAGGATTGTGCCTATAGTTATTTTTTGTGCAGACGAAGTTTCATTTTTTACAAGAGTTCTTACCTCCACAGTAGCTTGTTTGGCGGCAACATCCCTGGCTGCAACAGTAACGCCCCATTGAGCTACGTGCAGCCGTTCCGTAACCATCATCCACACATGCCGGTAAATACCTGAACCACTGTACCACCTCGAATTTATCTCCTGCGAGTTATCCACCCTTACTGCAATAACGTTTTCTTTTCCCTGCATCAGGTACGGAGAAAGATCATGGTAAAAAGAAGTATATCCATAAGGATGCATACCGAGCGATTTGCCGTTGATGAACACTTCAGCATTCATGTAGACGCCTTCAAAATAAACGGCTACCTTTTTTGCTGCCCAATCATTTGGAACAAAGAAAGATTTTCGATACCAGCCGATGCCATTGGGAAAATAACCACCGGCACCCTTTGACGGGTTATCAGCACTTACAGTTCCTTCAATACTCCAGTCATGTGGCAGGTCAAGTCTCCTCCACTTAGCATCATTAAATGTAATCTCCTGTGCGCCCTGGGCTTCACCTGGGAAAAAGGTCCAGTCATAATCGAATAATTGTTTTCTACCTTCAACTTTTTTTTGCGCTGAAGCATTTGTATGAACAATGAACGCACAACATAGAAATAAAACAATTCCTTTCATTAGCGTTACTTAATTCTGTTTAACAATTTTAAAAACGGTAGCAATGTTGTTTGGAATTGTTTTTGGTTTTTCAATCACTAACATTCCATCTGTTTTTTTCCATTTTATTGCTTCGCTACTTCCAAGGAGGTTGATCGTTTTTATTTTTTCATTTCCCAACGCTGTTATTTTTATCGCATCCGTTGGGGCACCCATCACCGTTGCGTATAAAATATTTTTGTTTTGGGCGAAGCGAATATCTTTTTCTGAAAATTTTGTTTTGCCTTCGTTGAACCCCGCATTGTCTATTGGATTCGCAGCATCGGCAGTGGGGCCTTCTCCAAAAATTCTCCATGGCCTTGTATTGAAAATGCTTTCCTTGTTAATATTCATCCATGCTGCAATGCCGTTCAATGTTTCTATCTCTCTTTCATCAATGGTTCCATCACCACGCACGGGAATATTCAGCAATAAGTTGCCGTTCTTGCTTACTATATCTACCAACATCAAAATCACTTCTTTTGCTGACTTGTAGCTATTATTTGTAAACCTGCCGCGGTTGTAATGCCAATCACCAATACAGCTGCAGGTTTGCCAGGCCAGGGGTTGCAGTTTATCAGGCGCGCCACGTTCTACGTCCCATACCATGCACTTTTTTTGTTCATCGGATAAAATCTTTCCAAACAATACGCCCTGCAACTTACCGCTATGTGTAGCCATGTTATGATTATAGTAATGTGCCGCCAATTTCAAACCCGCATCACTCAGAGGATAGAGAGGCAGTACGGAGTCATCGAAGTAAAGCAAATCGGGGTTGTACTGGTTTATCAGATCCATGGTGCGGTTGAAGAATTTTTGGCAATACGCCTGCGAAGGTGGAGTGGTACCGTTGTTCCATTCCCATCCCCAGCCAGTGCTGAGCGGGTGATTTTGGGCATATAGTTCCTGCGGATCGAGGCCCTCCCACCAGGTACCTTTACCATCGGCTTTTGTAAGTTTGCCATCATATGGAATGCCTTTGTACGGCCCTGCAGTATCTGCTCTCTGTGCCGTTTCATACCACATCCATGCATGCGACGCATGAACACTTAAACCGAAGGGAAGCTTATATTTTTTTGCTGCTTTTGCCCAGCCATCAATAATATTTTTTTTAGGACCCACACGTGTTGTGTTCCACTCCTGGTATTTGCTATCCCACATGTCGAGGTTATCATGGTGATTGGCCATCGCAAAAAAATACTGGGCGCCTGTGCGTTTATACAATGCGACTAATTTTTCAGGCTCCCAATTCTCGGCCTTCCATTCGTGTATGATATCTTTGAAACCAGACTTTGAGGGATGTCCATACTTCTCCAGGTGCGATTTGTATTGCCAGCTATTTTCTTCATACATGCCGCGGGCATACCAATCGCCCATTTCAGGCTGGCATTGCGGCCCCCAGTGGGCCCATATTCCAAACTTTGCATTCCGGAACCATTCGGGAACTTCGTACTGACTGAGTGATTGCCAGGTAGGTGAAAATTTGCCGGCATCAATCGGTTCGGCAGTTGTTGAAACCTGTATCATTTGTTTTTCCTGCGAAAACAACGACAGCTGTAAGAAAGCTATTAAAAAGAAACTGCTTGTTAAACGTTTCATACTATAAGAATTATTTTAAGGGCTGAATTTAAGATCTTTTTGCAATGAATGTTTTTTTGACACTTATTTCATCAACGTTTCACCAGGTTGATCATTACTACATCATTTTCCCGGATATCGATCACTTTTGACAATGCGGTGTTGGCTTTGATTGTAATTTGATATATCGCTGAAGGCTTGCCACTACTCTGGCTTTTTAGCTTTTCAACCTGTTGCCTGTTCAATCGGCCGGGCCGCCCCATGTCTACATAACTGGTATAGGAATCATTTTCACGGTAGCCGCATTTATAAATTTCCATTGTATAGTTACCAGCCGGCAAATGCGACAAACTTATTTTTACTTTACCTTTTGGCTTTGCCGGAAGGTCCTTGTTGTAATAGTTTTGATTGTTGGTTGAGTCTGGCAATGTGTAGGTGAAATCCCATAGCAACATTTGTACATCACCCCGATCATTTTTTGTGACCCAGGAACGGGCATCGTTATTTTGCAATTCTGTTTTTCCTAATTTATTTAAAAATTGATAGGCAAAAAAAGCAGGTTTAGCGATGCCTTGTATCGTGAGCAATCCGAAGCCTCCATGATACGGCGTGAAGCGCGGGCCGGGCTCTTCAAAAATGTCGGTGAACGTCCAATACGACATGGAGTTTGCATGATTGCCCACTTGTTTTAATTTTTCTAAGATAAAAGCGGCTTCATGGTAACTGTCGTGAAGCGGATCAGCGGGTGTATACGATGAACTCCATTCTGTATAATGTAATTCGAGGTTGGGCTTAGATGAAGCATTGATTTCTTTTCTGGATTGCAACACATCACCGCTAACAGTCATGGTGTCTTTGCTTAGCACTGTTCCTCCATTGCCATACTCATCCAGGAAGCCTTGATTTACGCCATAAGCATGTGTGCTGATAAAATCAATGGGCACATTATTCTTTGCACAGTAATCAATCGTTTCGCTTTCCCATGCTGCGCCGGCAGTGGCGGGACCACCTACCCTGTAAGCGGGGTTTACAGCTTTCACCGCTTCTGCAGTGTACTTATAGAGTTTGAAATATTCCTCCTGTGTACTGCTCCAGAAACCCGGCGACAAATTAGGTTCGTTCCAGACTTCAAAATACCAGGTCTTTACTTCTTCTTCTCCATATCTTTCTGTAAAATGGGTTACGAGGCTTTTAATCAATCCTGCCCACTTATCATAATCCTTTGGGGGTGTTACATTTCCCCTCCACCAAAAAATGGTCTGGTGGCCGCTCGCCAATGCGTTGGGCATAAACCCCAACTCCACAAAAGGCTTCATGCCTATACTTTGTAAATAATCGAAAAGTGCATCTACATACATATAGTTATAAACGGGATTGCCTTTGCTATCTTCCGTATAAACGGCCATGTCATCGGTAAGCAACCCGTGCATGCGGATGTAGCGAAACCCGCATTGTTTCCTTACATAGGCCAGTTGTTGCTGCCAGTCTGCGCGAAGGCCCTCATTCGCCCTGCCCGCTCCCACGCATTCATTAAACGTCGTGTTAAGTTTGCCAGATACTTTATTGTAGTCAACAGTAATCGTTCTTTGTGCTATCGTCAATAATGAAATTGCTTGCAACGCGCACCATAAAAAAACTTCCTTTCTCATCTGCATAATTTGATTTTAATTGAATCTGCAATTGATGGTTCATAACCACTTCGTCTGCTATTGTTTCACCACTTCGCAATTATTCACTCCAAACCAGAACACCGGCCGGTTTCATTGTTTTGTCTCCGATTAATATTTTAGCTGATGCAGGAATGCTCATTGTGTAGTTTTCGGAAGAATAGTTTACAGCAACGTAAAACCCATCCCGCCAATACACATAAATGCCATCCGGATAGTTTGCGGCACTTGCATTTGCCGCTTTGAAAGCATCGCGCAAAACATCTTTTTCCAATTTCGAATCATCCGTATTGACACCGATATAAGTTACGGTGCCCCTGCCCAGGTTTCTTTTTACTACCGCCGCTGTTCCTTTGTAAAACTGGTTATCGTAAACAGCAACTGTCTCTGTATTTTCACCTGGAACAAGTAGGTCGGCCCAGTTGTTCCAGCTATAGTGTGTTGTGTTCATTACAATATCGCCCTGTGCGCTATAAGAAAGCATATCTGTCGCTTTCAACCGGGCACCAATGAGCGATGTGATGGGATCTGCCATGGCACCTTCCCAGAAATGCCCGCTGCGATTTTTGGTAGCCGTGCGGCAGGTGATGATCAGATGTCCGCCGTTGGCAACATAGTCGCTCCATTTTTTTATCAAAGCAGTATCTGCCATTTCATAGGCAGGTACAATAACAAACTTGAATTTCGACAAATCCGCAGTTTCCGGAACAATGTCTACCGGTGCGCCCAATGATTTTGCTATTTCTACAAACTTTACCGGGTAGTTCCATGTATCCCATTGGTATGTCTGCTTTTGCCTGTCTATGCTCCAATAATTCTCCAGGTTCCAAACAATGGCGGTTGACCTTGCCTTCAATTCTTCAGGCATTTTAGCGCCTGGTTTAAACTGTTTGCGCAGCCCTCTGATTTCTTTCATAAACCGGACGTACTCTTCTCCCCCTTGTGAAGGGGTTACGCCGTCTGTCAGCATAATGCCCGCGTGGTATTGCTCAGTACTGTAATTGATCTGGCGATAACGATAAGAGCAGGCAATTTTTCCGCCGGCGGCAAATGTGTGGTACAGCCACATGCGTACGGTACCTGGCAACAGCAGCGGATTATAACTTCCCCAATTAACGGGCCCGGGCTGAATCTCCATGACTCCCGATATGCCACTTAATGATTTGAAATAATCTGCTGCAAACAAAATTACCTTGCTATTGCCCAGCCTGAAACCCTGGTTGCCAATATTGTCGCTACCGCCATTGGGATAAGCCGTGTAAGTAGCAAAGTCAAGGTTCTTTGTGCGCATAACATCGGAGCCGGTTGAAACTGCGGTATAGTTGGTTGTGATGTACTGATGCTTTGAAATAAAAGCTCTCAGCGTAGCGGCCTGATAATCCAGAAACTCAGCCTGCGCATCCGCAGCGTATCTCTTGAAATCCAGTAATGCATGAGGATTATTTCCCCACCAGCCTACTAAATTTGTATTGGGGATTATTACCTGGCTGAAATTATTGAACCACTGGCTCCAGAAAGCAGCACCCCAGGCTGCATTCAGCGCGTCTATAGTATGGTATTTATTTTTCAGCCATGTCCTGAATGCATCTTGTGATGCGGGGCTATAGTCAGGAATGGCACCGGGCTCATTATCTATTTGCCAACCAGTTATGTTCTCATTCTTGCCATAGCGTTTAGCCATTTCAGTTACTATTCTGTGTACAGATTGACGGTACTTTTTATTTACGATTGACCCCAATCCTCTTGTTCCATTTTCTGCGCGGATATAATGTCCGTCCATGATAAAAGTTTCCGGATAATGTATTCGCATCCATGTGGGAGTGGTTGCAGAGGGTGTACACATGAGCACTTTCAGTTTATATTTTGCACAAAGGCTTACTACTTTATCGAGCCATGCAAAATTGAACTTATCTTCTTCAGGTTCCATCTTAAACCAGGCAAACTCCGCCAGGTGAACAAACTCGAATCCCATTTCCGACATCTTCTTAATATCCCTTTCCCACTGGCTTTCGGGCCAGTGTTCAGGGTAGTAGTAAATGCCGGTTGTCACAAGGCTGCTGTCTGGGAAGAATGTGTTTGGCTTTTCCTGGGATCTGCCCGGGAGCAGTAACATAAAAAAAACAACCACTAATAGCGCCACTCTGATCATAAAACTTCTCTTTTTATCTTCTGTTTTCATTTATAAAAATCTGACAGGGACAATGTCCTAACGAAAAGCTGTACCCTGTGCCTTGCATCGACATCACCCTTCTTTTTTTATAATGCTGCCTTTATGGCGTCTACTGTTTGCTGATCTTTTATGGTATCATTTACCCTGTCGAAAACGCCTCCTGTTTCCCATACAAATGGTTTGGCACCTATGGCCAGGCATTGCTTTGTAAGATAGGTGTACCATGCATTTACAGACGCATTATGCTTTGCCATATCGCGGGGAACATGTATAGGATCTGTAGCTTTTCTCCTGTTGGTGGAGTATTCACCCATTATCAACGGTACGCCCTTGTCAATATATTCGGTCTTCATTTTTTTAAAGAAAGCTAACTGGTCAGCTTCTTCGCCATAAGTCGCATTGCGGAAGGGATCATCAATAGTAGAATGATTGCCAGCTCCCCAATAGTAAAAAATATTTCCCCAGCCACCTTCGGAGGGATCAGCGTCCAATATTGCGAAATTGCTTGGTGTGTAATTATGAAACTCAAACAGTAAGCGGTTAGGCGTAGCATCAGTAGGGAAATACCTTCCTGGTTGTATAAATTCTTCAGAACCCTGAATGGCAATGGTTCTGTATGCATTTTTCCCTCCTGTTGAACGAACAGCGTTTATACATGCCTGATGGTATGCCACTAAATTTTTTGCTTCTGCATCATTGGAAACATTGAAGGGTTCATTGGCACTTGCAAATAGCACATGCTCATCAAAATCGCGCATGGCAGTTGCTATTTGCTGCCAGTAAGCTGTTTGCCGTGCAATAACCATGTCCTTTTTGCTGTCGGCTGCATTACCGGCGCCTTCCAGCCATCCGCCATCCCAATGTATATTCAGCAAAACATACATGTCATTGTCAACACACATCTGCACCACTTTCTTTACAGAATCCATCCACTCCTGCGGTATTTGGGCAGTTGCATTATCGCCTCCATGTAAATACCAGCCTGCAGGAATGCGCACTGCATTGAATCCTGTTTGTTTTAACAGTTTAAAATAATTTTCTGTTGGGCCGGGGTTAATGTTTACCAGTTCCAATGTATTACCCAGGTTTACTCCCAGTTTGATCTTAGTGATCAGTTGCGCAGCAGTGCTGCTCATTCCGGTAGCGTCCGGTGCCTTGGGTGAAGTATTGTAATTCGGAAAAACGTACGGGAACTGATATACATTTATTCTCCTTGTGAGGCCATTTGCCGAATTGAGCAATATAACCTTTGAACGAGCAGCACCGGTATAGTTTGTATCGGAAACAGCAACCTGGATGGTGGCATTACCCGCGTCTCCGGACACCTGGCTCAGTTTTACCCAATTCAATCCGGTTGTGTCTATGCCCCAGGAACTATTGCAGTTGAACATTAAAGATTTTGTTCCTCCCCAGGCAGCAACACTGTCCGTTTGGTTGGCAAGGGAGAGCTGAGCATCCTGACCTGATTTTTTGCAGGAAGCCAAAGAAATGGGTGCCACGAAAATTATTGCGGCTATAATCATTTGAATATTTTTCATTGTCATTTTCGTTTGTTTTAAGAGAGGACACGAGGTAGAAACCCCGTGTCGTTCATCAGATGATGGCTGTTTTATTTAATTTTTACTACACGTATATTATCAAAGGCTGCATAATATCCTGTGGGGTTGGTTGCTGCACTATAGTTGTGCATATACAGGTTCATGCCGGTTTTACCAGAATTACCTACCAAACTTGTAAGCGTTGTAATGGCGTTTCCGCGGCCATCGCCGAGTGTGGCACTATTGGTTCTGAAAGATGAGAGCGGAATGGTAACGGTAACCCATCCTTTCGTTTTAAAGTCCTCAGCACCTGTAGCTGTACTCCATGGTTCGTAGCGATACATAATATTGTTTGATACACCACCCTGGATACAAAGCGAAGCGCCGTTCCATGCCTTCGGTACATTCATTTCAAACTTTACCGCCCAATTTTCAGGGGCGTCGGATATATTACCGGCAGGCATCCACTGTGCATCGCCTAATCGTATTGCTGTGCTTCCATTGTTACCATCTCCACTATTTAATGGAGAATTGATAAGGGACATAAACATACTTGGATTGCCCGCAAATAAAGGATCATAAGGGGGCCAGCCCGAATTCGGATCACCACTTTGTAATGAAGCGCCTCCCCACCATTGCCATCCAAACAGATCGCCCCATTCCATGTTACCTATCATACCCGTTAAGACATCATTCACCTTAAATGTAGTAGAGGCTGAGCCATACGATGTAGTTACCGTAACTACTCCTGAAGAATTTAATGGCGGGCATTTGAATGCGATATAGGAGAAATCCGGCGATGTATTATAAGTTGCGATAGTAACGCCTCCAAAATTAACGGTCTGCACATCCTTGAAAGCAGCGCCATAGATGTAAACAGAATCTCCTGCGGAAGGATTTTCATTTGAGATGGAAATAATACTGGGCTTTCCTACTGTATATATTTTTGATGTTATTGCCGTACCCGCCTGGGCCACCACTTTGATGGGACCTCCGGGCACCTCTGCCAGAGGCGGACATATAAACCTGATAAAGGTCCCAAGCGAATCAACAGCAAAGTTTTTAATAACGCCGCCTGCAAAGTTTACGCTTTGTACCAGGAAGAAGCCGGATCCCTGAATGTATACTGAATCACCTGGAAAGAAGGTTTCATTACCAATTCCGGTAATCACGGGCATTGGATAACTGTAGTTGAAAGAAAACAATGTACTTCCTGTTACGGTAGTATATCTCACTGTATTCAGAAGCTCTGCAGGAACGGTATTGAATGGAATGGTGGCAGGTATTTGCACGACAGCCATGTCGTTTGAAAACAAGCCGTAGTTGAATTGGGCAGGCACACCATCAAAAAGTATTTCAACAGCATCTTTTAAATTGGAGCCATGAATAACGATCCATTGACCCGCCGTAATGCTTGTTACAAGCGTATCACCAGGTGCGGCTGAATAGTTTCGTATGGACGTTATTTGCGGGGTACCACCCACCTTATCTTTTTTACAAGCTGACAATATTAACACTGCCAGCAGAATGGCGAAAAAAGATGAAAACCATTTTATGTTTGAATTACTAAGGTTCATAATTTTTAAATTTTGGCTTCATAAAAATTAATAGTAAGGCACAGGTGCATCTGCCAGCTTAGGATCAGCGGAGAGTTCTGATGCAGGCAATTGCATGGTAAATGCTGCAATTGTTGCAGGCACAATTACTACGTTGCTTGGGTCAGGTGTAGCTACGCCATTGGTGTAACTAAAAGTGGTGCGTTGCTGATCGTTAATTAGGGAAACAGCTTTTGTGGGATTCCAGTAAGACAAGCGAACCAGGTCCAACCAAAACTGTCCTTCAAATGCAAACTCAATGCGTCTTTCCTTAAGCAGTACATCCATGTCTATTGTAGACACTGGATCTACACCGGCTCTGGTCCTGACTTTATTAAAAAACTTTAACGCCTCTGCATTACTGGTCGTTGTGTTATTTCCTAACAAGGCTTCTGCGTATACAAGGTAAACGTCGGCCAGGCGAAGCAATGCATCGTGTTCGATAGAGGCCGTATAAGTCATGGAAGGAGAATTATTATCCTTTTCATTGCCGATGATATGTTTCTTCATCGCCTGACCGGTAGACTTATAACCACCATTGGCTGCATTCAATTCGGGATAAATATCTCCATTCATCATAAAGGAAGCTTTCCTTCTGACTGAATCCTGGGTGGAATAATTTAAATACAAATCGTAAGTAGGCGCCAAAGGGGTCCATGCACCATTTTTCTGAGGATTGATATCGTTGGAAGGTGAATAGGTCAACAGCAGATTGCCTTCTTCCCACGATACACTGGGACCGGTGGCCCACTGCAATGCAAACAGCACTTCAGAATTGTCGTTGTATTGGGCTTTGAAAAGGTTTGCGTAATTATTTAATAAATTCAATCCACTGTTATTACAAACATTCCCCGCATATTTTATGGTACTGTCTAAATATTGTTGATTTCGTGCGCCATTGGTTTGCCCCAGTCCAGCCATTGTCAGGTAAACCTTCGCCAACATTCCCTGTGCGGACCATTTTGTAACTCTTCCTTTTGCGTCTATTGAAGGAAGATTCAAAGATGCAAAGTGTAAATCATTTTCAATAAATTTATACACATCAGCAACAATATTACGCTGTAGAAGGGGGTCCTTAATGAGCTTGCTGTTGTCTTCTATTATAGGCACGGATCCCCACAACATAGCAAGATAATAATAGGCAGTGCCCCTGATAAATCTTGCTTCAGCAAGTGCTGCATTCTTATCGGAAAGACTGATGGTGCTGCCTGCATTTTTATCGATAGAATTAATCACAGTGTTGCACTGTCCTATCAGGTTATACAATCCTTTCCAACCGCCCTGCATCACGCTGTTTCCTGCAGTGATGGTACGCGCATACAGTTGCACCCAATCACCCGACCATGCGAAGAACGCGTTGCCGCTTAAAATATCTCCCAAAGGCAGATAAGCTTCATGGTGCCAGACACCCCATGGTGATCCACCATACAGGCTCGCTGTAGCCAATCGTAATTCATCTGTGGTTTTGTAAAAATTTTCAGAGCTGATCTGGGATTGGGAAGGCCGGTCCAGAAAGCTTTTCTTACATGCAACACCGCATACCAGTACAACTGCAGTAAGTAATATTTTATTTATGTATTTCATTACAATAAAAATTTATGATTAATTCAGATTAAGGTTGAGGCCCACTGTAAATGTGCGTGGCTGAGGATAATACCCTCCATCCCAGCCTGCCTGCAATGGGTTCCAGGAGCCAATCTCCGGATCCATACCGGAATAGTTGGTAATGATGAATGCATTGGTAACTGTTCCATACACCCTGAGTGCATTGATGTGGGCCTTTGATAATAGACGCGCGGGAAGTCTGTATCCAAGCGTTATATTTTTACACCTGATGAACGAACCGTCTTCAATATATAAGTCTGATGGACGGCTGTTTTCATTTGTATTATCATTTCTTAATCCAACGATCTTTGTGTTTGGATTTTTTACAAAGGCGTTGTAAATATTAGAGGGAGATCCGTTGGGGTCCTTATATACCACCTGGGCGTAATCCAAAACTGATTTGAAATAATTGGTATTATTCTGTGGGTTCGTTTGTGAGATCAATAACTGATTAAAAACTTTGTTGCCGATGCTTGAGGTGAAGAAAAAGTTGAAATCAAAATTTTTATAAGTGAATGTATTGTTCAACCCAAACTGGGCTTTAGGCAATGGAGAGCCGAGAAAAGTCTGGTCCTTTGTATCAATAACACCATCCCCATTCAGGTCCTTGTATTTTCTGTCACCATACCATATCGCACCTCCATCTTTGGAAACAGGATAAGGCACACCACTTTGATTAACCGGCAAGGCGTGCTTTGTAAAGTCTTCAGGAGTGGCAAAAACGCCATCAAACACATACCCGTAAAAACTACCCATGGCGCGTCCGGGAACTGTTTTTGCAAAAACATACCCGTTGTACGTTTGCGATAGATTAGCTGCATCGCCACCGGCCCCTAAACTGATTACTTTATTGACATTTCGCGAGTAAGTAAAATCTGTTTTCCATGTTAAATCTTTCCCAGTAATATTCGTGGTGCTGATCCTGAAATCAAATCCTTTGTTGCTAACAGCGCCCACATTCACATAAGGTGCCTGCATGGCGCCGGGTGACCATCCTGTGGTGGTTCCTGAAAATAATGGCAGGGGCAACTTCAGTAATAGCCCGTCTGTTTCCCTGTTATAAATATCGAAGGAGAAACTGATGCGCCAATTCAGGAATGTACCATCAATACCCACATTGGAATATTTTGTTTTTTCCCACGATACATACGGGTTAGCAAGGTTTGACTGAAACTGTGCCGAGCCTGACAGTCCATTATTAACTGAGGTAAGCATTGTAACAAATGTATTGCCGGGAATACCCTGGTTATTGGTGGCACCATATCCTACTCTCAACTTAAGGTCATTCACAAATCTGACACCCCTAAAAAACTTTTCGTTGTTGATTTTCCACGCTAGTGCGCCTGAATACGTATTTACCCAGCGGTTGCCTTCAGCAAAATTGGAAGAGCCATCGGCGCGCATGTTGGCAGTAAGAAGGTACCTGTCCTGCCATCCAAAATTTATTCTGCCGAAGTAAGACTCAAGCGCGGGTCCCGATCCCTTTACACCACTGTTGCTTGCAGTATTCGCATCACCAGCACTTACCGACTGCACCATGTTAGACGGAAAGTTTTGTCTTGCTGCGGATACATTTTCAAAAGAGCTCAATTGTGCTTCATGCCCCGCCAATACATTCAAATTCCATTTTGAAAATGAATGGTTATACGTTAAAAAGTTTCTGACTACTGTATATACATTTTGGCCGGATGCAGACGAAGCGGAGTTGGTATTATTTACAACTTTTCCGAAGTTATAAGTTGGATTGAAAGTATTTTCTTTACTAAAATCAAAGTTTCCCGACAATTCACTTCTTAGTGAAAGATCCTTTGTAAACAGGATGTCTGCATACACATTTCCAAATACCTGGTATCTTTCCCTGGTGCGGGAATTCAGGAGCGCCAGGCCAACAGGATTGGGAACAGATGTAACCCAACCTGACGTATTGGTAATGCCGCCCCATGAACCATCCGGATTTTTTACAGGGATGTCAGGTGTTAAGCTCAATGCGTTGTATATAACGCTCGACGTAGTGGCATTCACATTTTCATCTACGTGTGCGAGTTGCAGGCTTGTACCAATCTTGAGCCAGTTGGTTGTTTTGTTGTCTAAATTTAGTCTTACCGAATATCTTTTAAAATCAGAGCCAAGGGCAATACCCTCTTGATCAAAATAGGTAACGGACAATAGATATTGCGTACGAGCATCACCACCGCTCACCGCAACGGAATGATTTTGCATGGGTGCCTTTCTGAACAACTCAGCTTGCCAATCTGTACCGTTGCCCAGATATTTGGGGTTTGCATATTCCGGCCTTGCATCAAAGCCCCATACAGTAGCTCTGTCGTTAAGCACTGTTGCCAGCTCCGGCAGGTTTACTGTGGGCAGTTTTTTTGGCAATTCCTGCATTCCAAAATATCCATCGTAGGAAACCGAGGGGGCCCCTGCTTTGCCTCTTTTTGTCGTAATAACGATTACGCCATTAGTCGCCTGGGAACCATAAATAGCCGTAGCCGAAGCATCTTTTAATACATCCACAGATTCAATTTCACTTGGGTTGATTGTATTTAAAGGATTGGAACCACTTCCGGGATCGCTGGGGGATGGAATGATTACTCCATCCAATACGTATAAAGGTGCACTGTTTCCACTAATGGATGATACCCCGCGAATCTGCACCGATACACCGCCCCCAGGTTGCCCTGAAACCTGCTGCACCATTACGCCGGCAACTTTTCCCTGCAGCGCCTGGTCAAATGTTGTGGGAAGTGTTTTCCTTAATTCTTCTCCCGTAACAGATGAAATGGCCCCGGTAAGATCTTTCCTTTTCACTTTTCCATATCCAACTACCACTACATCGTTCAGTTGTAGCACGGTTTCCGTAAGACTGACACGGATCTTATTATTGTTTTCAACGCGAATCTCGGCCCGTTGAAACCCTACCCTTGTGATGATTAATGTATTACCTGCTGAAGCTTCAATAGTAAAATTTCCATTATCATCAGAAACAGCAAAGCGGTTGGTATTTTTTACTGTGACCGATGCACCTGAGACGGGTGCAGATGAACTTTGATTGATAATGGTGCCGCTAAGTTTTGCTGTCTGAGCAAAAACATGGGTGGATAGCTGCGTAAGCAGAATCATTCCCAATAGCAGCACAAATGGCAAGCGAGTCGTTTTGGATGATTTCATATTTGAGTGTTTAGAACTAGACTAAGTTTTATGAGCAGTTTTTTCCATTGTGGGTACTTGTTTTTATGTCCCGGGTCGAAATACGTTTTTATTTTAAGGGTGAGATAAAACGTTTAGCGTGATTGTATCAAATGTTTTTTCTGAAGAGTGGTGATGCACTATTCCTAACGAAGAGGATGTCTTTTTAATATGATATGGAGTCCCCCCTGGCTTTACAGCGATCGAGGTGCAGTTGATAAAAACGACGATTCCCTTCGCCGTTTGAATGTGGAAAGGTTGCTCTGCCAATAAGTCACCAATACAGAGGAGAAAAAGCAAACCGTGAAGCAGCAGTTTTATTCTCATATACAGCAATCGTTCAGTTGAATGAATACTGTAAAGCTAATATTGACTTGTGTAAAGAGGGGTAGCCTGATGTTGCAGACTAGGGTATAAAATGTTGCAAACACATGATTTTCAAAGGTGCTTATTTAAATATCCCCCGCCTGATTGCTTTTACCCCCCTTATTGGCCGCATATTGCGAAGGCAGGATTTTAAATTCTTCTTTAAATGCTTTTGTGAAATTTTTTGGGTTGTTGAACCCAACTTCATATGCTATTTCGGCAATGGACATTCCGCTTTGTTCCAGGAACTGAGCCGCTCTTTTTAGCCGGATGGACCTGATAAACTCAATCGGTGTTTTGCCGGTAATCGAAAGAATTTTTCTATACAGCGTTACCCTGTTCATAAACATGTCCCGGCTAAAATCTTCCACCGAAAACTCCGGGTTGTCCATGTTTTTTTCTACTACTTCCAACGCCTGCTTCAGGAACTTTTCGTCAACAGGGTTGATGGTTATTTCCCCGGGATTAACCTCAATTTGCTTCTGAAATCTTTTTTGCAATAGTTCCTGCTGGGCCAGCAGGTTCCTGATCCTGGAAGCCAGAATTTCAAATGTGAACGGTTTGGTAACATAGTCGTTGACGCCCGCTTTCAATCCTTCCAGCTGTTTTTCTTCATTGCCCATGGCTGTCAGTAAAATAACCGGAATATGGGCCGTTGCTGTTTCTGTTTTAATTTTCCGCGCCAGTTCCACACCATCCATTAAAGGCATCATAATATCGCTGACCACCAGGTCCGGAATCAATTGTTTTATATTTTCCCAACCTTCTTTTCCATTAGTTGCTTCTTCTATCTTATACAGTTCTTTCAGATTGTCTTTCAGATAAAAGCGGATATCTTCATTGTCATCCACCACCAGTATTGTTTTCTTCCTGCTGCTTTTTTGGCTAGTTTCCTGTAAAAGCATTTCCCCATCTTCAGTCTCAGTTGGTTGAGTCGCAGAACGGGTGGGTAGATCATAGATTTTTTTGGCAGGAAGCACAACTGTAAACCGCGAACCTTTTCCTACCTGGCTTTTTACAGTGATAATGCCATTATGCAGCTTTACAAACTCTTTTGTGATAGCGAGCCCAATACCTGTTCCCTGGTTCACCATGGTGTCAGGCACGTCAGTCTGGAAAAATCGTTCAAATATTTTATCCTGCATTCCTTCCGGAATTCCAATGCCGGTATCTTCCACTTCTATGTACAGTTTTCCCTCCTCTTCTTTTGCCTCTGGAGTCGTATAGCTAAGGTTGATAGTCACTTTCCCATTTTCATGCGTGTATTTAAACGCATTGGAAAGCAGGTTGAATAAAATCTTTTCTATCTTATCCCTGTCAAAATAGATTTCAAGATTGTCAACATTGGAAGCAAATGAAAATTGTATATGCTTCTTTTCCGCAATGTCTACAAACGAATGGCTGGCGTCTTTGCAAAAGTCGATAATGTCGCCGATGGCAGGATGCAACTTTATCTCCTGCACTTCTATTTTCCTGAAATCAAGCAGTTGGTTTACCAGGCTCAGCAATCGTCTGGCATTTCGCTGTACCAGTCCCAGTTGTTTCTTCTGCTCTTCATCAGTTGCCTGCCGGATGATTTTATCCAGCGGAGAAATAATCAGCGTTAAAGGGGTCCGAAACTCATGGCTCACATTTGTAAAAAACTTCGTCTTCAACTGGTCGAGTGCATGCGCACGCTCTGCTTCTCTGCGCTGGTGCTGCACTTCATAGCGCATATGTATCCTGTCCAAAGTAATGCGCCTCGCAAATAAAAACAATCCTGCTGCCAGTATCGCATAAATAATATACGCTGTAGCAGTTCGCCAGAAGGGCGGATCAATGGTTATTTTCAACGACTTAATACCACTCCACAATCCGTCTTTGTTCGGCACTTTTACCTTCAGTGTATAATGTCCGGGATTTAAGTTCGTATAAGTAACCCTTCGTTGTCCCACTTCCGTATACAGCCAATCGGGGCTAAACCCTTCCAGCATGTAAGCAAACTTATTACCGGCGCTATGCCTAAAATCGAGTGATGCGAACTCGACAGAGAAATCATTTTCCTTATACTTCAAACTTATCCCGTCAAGGCGCGATAGCGATTGTTTGAGCAATACGCGATCATTGACCAGTTCACCCGGCTCAACCTTATTGCTTAGTATCTGCAATCCTGTGAAAATAATTTGCGGCCGGAAAACAGGTTTTGGAATTTTATCCGGATCAATAATGTTGAACCCTGAAGGCCCACCAAAAATCAATTCTCCTTTTCGCGTTTTAAGGGCCGCATTGTCATTGAACTCGCGGTTTTGTAAGTTGTTCGTCTCATCATAACCAATAATGGAAAGGGCAACACCATTTTTTTCCTGCCTCGGAATCACATTGCACAATCCATTTGGTGTGGAAATCCAAAGAGTACGATGATCATCCTCTAGAATATTTAGTATCAGATTATCAGGTAACCCGTCAGCCATGGTGAACCTGCGGAACTGTTTCGTTTTCGCATCATATAAATTCAATCCCTCTCTTGTTCCTGCCCATATTCTCTCCTCACTGTCCTGGTAAAGGCAGAACACATCGTTGCGGCTCAGCGTGTTGTTTTCCTTATTAAAAAATTCAGGAAGCCTGAAGTTTTTGTTTGCATCAAACACGGAAATACCTCCGGTCGAAACAACCCACAAGTTCCCTTTTGTATCCTGCATGATGGTTGAAATATAGTTGGAGGGTAAGGGATCGTGTGGTGATCCTTTGTATTGAAGATGGCTGAACTTACCGGTCGCTCTGTCTAACAAGTCCAGGCCGCCGCCCAACGTACCGATCCATAAATTGTTGTTCCTGTCTTCAAAAATTTCCCACACATTGTCACTCGACAAACTTGAAGTGTCAACCTCATTGTGCTTATAGTTCACGAACTTTTTTCCATCAAAACTGTTAAGTCCCCCATAGTAAGTTCCTATCCACAGTACACCGCTTCTATCAATACAAAGGCTTACTATTACATTGCTGCAAAGACTGTTCTCGTCGCCCGGTCTGTGAAGGTATTGCTTAAATGTGTTTTGTTTCCTGTCGAAATAGATCAATCCGCCACCGTTGGTTCCAATCCAGATATTACCCACCTTATCTTCAACAAACCGGTTAACATCATCATACGGAAGGCTTTTACTATCCGAGTCCTTATGCCGGTAAAGCGGAAACAGCACTATATTATTGTTTAGATAATTAACTCCCTGCTTATAGGTTCCCAGCCAGATTATTTCATTATCATCCTTATACATTGCCATAATACTGTTCTGGGCAAGGCTGCGGGGATTCTTGGGATCATTCAGAAGATAACTGGTATTGAAGTCGTTTTTTTTATCTATAAGATTTACCCCGCCGTGATCTGTAGCAACCCATATCACCCCTTTATTATCCTGAACAATTTGAGTAACAAGATTTGAATTTAGTTTTGAAGGAAAAGAACTTTCACTAAATAGCCTGACTGAATTGTTTTTTGGTTGGAAAAGAAAAACACCGCTGTTGAAAGACCACAACCAGATGTCACCATCACTATCAATAAAAAGATTATAAGGAATGTTCCCAATTTTTCTTTTTCGAAAAACGTCGCTTGAAAAAACAACCTTCTCTACACTGATATCATACAGTTTTAACAACCCACTCTGATATAGCAGCCATAATTTACCATCTTTCGTTTCTGCCACAGATGTAATCTTGTCCGAATTATTATCATTAAGCTGTTGTTTGTAAGAACTTACCTTTTTAGTTTCGGCTTCATACAAGTAAAAATCGAAGTTGTTGTAAAGAACCCAGTATCTTCCATGGGTGCCTTTTACGATATTGCTAATTGCGCCACCCGGCAAACCAATTGACCTTAAATAGCTATATGAATCGGCTGTGAATTTTTCCGTATGCTGATCATAGATACACGGTCCGCTCGTTGTTACCACCCAAATCCTTCCATCCGGAAGCTCATAAAGCGATTGAACGCTGTTATCAACTAGAGAGGTTGTATCAGAAAAATTTTTACGAAATACCCGGCAGGAATATCCATCATACCGGTTGAGGCCGGACAAAGTGCCAAACCATAAAAAACCATCACTGTCTTTTAATATAGCAGTGACCTGATTATGCGATAAGCCGGTATAATTATCAAGTTTGTAAAAGTTATAATTTTCACTTTGTGCAAAACTCAAAACTGCCTGAAATCCGAAAAGAATAAAAAAAAGAAAACGCATCAAAATTATTTTTTTTAAAAACCGTTGTCTTTGCGAACATCCCTCTACATTCTTATATCGGAATCAAGTTAACAAAATGAATTGAATACCTCTACATTTCCGTTCTCCTATTCGACGCGATAATAAATTGAACAGTGTACAAAACCGTTCAGTCTCAATGTTGCCCTCATCCGGGCTATTGGCAATATTAATGTTTGCGTTCGTGCTTACGCGATTGTTTACTACTGATTTTTCATTTTTGAGTAATTCCTTTCCAACTATCCGTTCTAAAGGGCACAGCCGGCAATCCTTCTTTGTTTGTTAGATTACAGGCAGGATTATCCGCCCAGCCATATCTTATTGCGATTGGTTTTAAAACATTTTTTGAATGTACAATTACACTATTCCCTTTTATTGTGGCGTCTGCCCAATAGAATTTTTTATCATCACCGGCAATTGCAAATCCCATAACAGGCTGAGCATCCTTAGTGGTAAGTCCTGTACCAGCATTACCGAAATCGATGGTTATTGTATTCCCGGTTATCCTGGTACTTTTTATTACAGGTCCGGTGGAAACGATGTTTTGTTTGTATGCTATTTTTTCTGCTTCAAGCGCCAGCCTTCTACCGACCTCTTGTTTATTTTTAGGGTGAATATCATTTGACTCGCCAACGTCAATGGCGGAGGCCATTGCAGTATTAGACAGAGACAATGTCATGGATTGCGCTTCTCTTAATTCTGCCCATTCACTTTCTGATGGAAGAGATTTTGTTTTCATGAAATTGGCAAGCTGTACAAACAAAAAAGGAACATTTCCCTGTTGCCATCTTTGCCGCCAGTCGTTAATCAGCATCGGAAACATGGTGCGATAATTATAAGCTTCCCAGGCGTTGGACTCGCCCTGGTACCAGATGAACCCTTTGATACCATAAGGGATCAGCGGGTGTATCATTGCATTAAAGAGCACTGTTGGACGGTATTGATAGTTGAGTATTTTGGGAAATGCGGTTTCCAGATCTTTTTTATATACCCATTTTCCCGCCAAAGAAATTTTAGAAACGCCATCGGTAATATAAAGGTCCTCTGACGGCGGATTCAAACCACCACCACCCCACAACATGGCCACTCTTACTGCTATCGTATTTTCTCCCTGCTGCGCAAGGCGTGCCGGAATTGTAAATGAATGGGTAGCATTCGAATTCCAGATGTTCTTGCATATTTCTTCGCCATTGAAGTAAAGTGAATAATTCATTTCAGGATGTCCCAGATTAATGACCACCTCTTTCCGGCTCAAAGATTCAGGCAGTATGATCTTCTTTCTTAGCCAGATCATTCCGTCGTAAGACCCGATTCCAAAATCTTTTAACACTCCCGGCATTTCCACTGTGGTCCAATCCGCATCATTATAATCCCGCGCAGGAATTATTTTATCAGCATTATTCTGAGGATTGTATACAAGATTCCAAATGTGTACCCAATTCAGACTATCGGTTGCGTAATCGAACTGATCAACGCGCAGTGTATCATTGCCGAGTGTTCTTTCTTTGGTAACGGGTGAGCTAAGCAACATTTTGCGACTCGTCCACGCCTCTACCGGTGTTCCGCCCCAGGTGCTTTGAATAATGCCAACAGGAACGTTTTGATCACGATGAATTTTGCGTGCAAAAAAATAAGCAACAGCTGACCAGTCTTTTACATTATTCGTATCACAAACTTTCCAGTTACCCGCATGAATATCAGTTTGCGGCGATAATTTTTTATCATGCTCTACCATTAGCAATCGGATATTGGGATAGTTTGCATTGGCGATTTCTGTTTTCGCATCTTTTGACTGCTGCACCTGCATCTCCATGTTTGACTGACCCGAGGCTAACCACACATCGCCGATCAGAATATTGCTGAGTTCCAGTTTACTTTGCTGTTCACCATTTTCAACAATGCTCAAAGTGTATGGACCGCCAGCCTTTAATTTTGGCAACTTTAAAAACCACTTTCCCTCCTTATTGGCTCTTGTTGCGGACTGTACATTAGCAAGTTTGACCATGACAGTCGCATTTGGTTTTGCATTACCCCAAACAGGAATCGGAATGTCTCTTTGCAGCACCATATCGTTACCAAACATTTTTGGTAAAGTGATTTGAGAAAAAGAACAGTGGCAGATGGATACCAATAATAGGGTTGTAATCACTGATTTCATCATCATATTGTTGTTATTGGTCGTATGTTTTCCTTCTTGAATAATTGCCAGAATTGAGCAGGCAGGCACCATCTGGTTAAATTTATACGGCAAGATATATGAGTCCCTTTCTACCTTTTGTCGCTTGTCTTTAATTGCTTTTGTTATTACTTATTTTCCATTGAAAATATTTATCCAGCACTTTTAAAGCCTCTATATCCGGTACCGGACCGGGATGTGGTGTTTTATCAAAATACATTACTATCGGACTGTTGTTCGTAAAGGGGGACCATTGAGGTAACCCGCCGCCATTGGGATCTCCAAACTTTACAAAATTGATCCAGTAGTCTCCCATTGCTTTAGATATACTTACATCTGATTGTGATATATTTGGATCACTTGCTTCCAGGTGTTGGAAAACGTAGGAAACATCCTGCGCATGAGGGGAGCCATAACCAAACATGGATGAAGACGCGGGATAGTCAGGGTGTTGATCGAAAAAATAATAAAACACTTTCGCATGCCCTGTTTGCGATTGTAACTTTGCCCAAGTCCAATTGTGCCAGCCGAAAGCTGCATCACGCGAGAGATTGCGGGCAGACCGGGAGACTGAAGTATCACCTACAGGATATGCTTTCAGTAAGTCGTCTGCAAATTTTCCATAACGCTTTCTTACAGACTCGGTACATTCCTCTGGCGTTTTTCCAGGCGAAAAACTCAATCCTTCGTCTGAATTGTAGCCAATCAGCACGGGTATATCACTATACTTACCATTGCTGTATAATGTATATTGTACATCCGGAATCACATAGCCGTCTATTACCGGCCATGAGCTTCCTACCCCCCAGGCCATTGGCAACTTATCGGGCGGTAGGCTTCGGAGTTCTTCAATATTTGACACTCCTGCATTATGGAGATATTTAACTCCTTCTTCATTTGCAGTGGACAACAACTTCATATTTTCTCCGGGATAGAAGATATTTCCTGCCGGGCCAAAAGATGCTCCGCTTTGCGATATTGCTCCACGAAAGAGGCCTTTGGCAAGTGGAGACGCGCATAGCATACTCACGGAAAGCCCTCCTGCAGATTCGCCAAATATGGTTACTTTTCGAGGATCCCCACCAAACCGGGCAATGTTTTTTTGTATCCATTTCAGCGCCGCGATTTGATCCAGCAACCCATAATTTCCGGAAACATGGTCTTTACTTTCTGCATTGAGCGAGGGATGCACCAAAAATCCCAGTGGACCAACGCGGTAAGCTATGCTAACAAAGACAACACCCTTCTGAGCCAGCTTGCTCCCTTCATACCAGGGTTCGGCAGTAGAACCCGTACTGAAACCACCACCATAGATCCAAACCATTACAGGCAGTTGATCGCGGGTAGATTTTGCAGGCGACCACACATTCAGGTACAAGCAGTCTTCACTTTTACCGCCCACCGGATTTCCGGCCTGCATTGGCGAAGCGGCAAAATGTTCAGCAGATCTTACGTCTGTCCATTCGCTAACCGCTTGAGGAGCTTTCCATCTTAACCGCCCGACAGGAGGAGCCGCAAAAGGTATCCCCCGGAAGATGGTTAATCCGTTTTCTGAAACGCCTTGTATCCAACCTTTATCGGTTTTCAGTTTTTCCGGAATTTGTGCATTTCCGGTATTTGAGAATAACAATAAAACGATCAATGTACAATGGATACTATTTTGCACGGCCATCATCAGCAACAATCGAATTTTCATATATGAACAAGCTTTAAGTTAAATGGGAATACAAATCTATTTGCAGGTGCGGAAAAGTGAGTTAGCTATTTGTTGCAGAATAGGGGTTGATATGTTACATTTTTCTGAAAACGTCTCAAAGAGGGTACACAACGTAACACTTCGTCACAAATAAGCGTCATTTATACACTATATTTAAGTGTAACATTTGAGCCAAAGGTATAACCCATTTTTTTGCATTTCCTCACAAGGAAATCAATACAACTTTTGTGACGGGCACAACTACCTGCATCCCTGCAATTGCGTGAACCGAACGCTTAATTTGAAGCTTTACTTCTTTTTGCCATTGCCGCCGCTAATACTTTGTTCACGTACCTGCCTTTCCCCGTCCCAACTTCTCTGCATATTATTTTTCCTTCAGGATCGACGAGTATTTGTGTGGGAAAAGCAGAAATCTGGAATTTATTTACAATCGCTTTCTTGTCCAGGTCTGTCCTGCTTTGAAAAATATGTAGCCATTCCATTTGCTGTTCAGCAATGATTTTCTTCAACGTGGGCATATTGCCCGGAACATCTACTGCAATGCTTACAACTTGTACTTCTCCTTTGTACTTTTTTGCAATGTCGACAAGGTCGGGTATGGATTGTATACAGGGGGTGCACCACGATCCCCAAAAATCGATGAGCACGAATTTCCCTCTTAGTTTTTGCAGGTTAAATTCATTCCCGTTAAAATCTACTGCTTCTATATTGTAAGCCATTGTGCCGGTATCGATACCGTATGTAGCAGGGCCACTGCCAACATAAGAAAGCTTCAAAGTATCTCCGAAAACCGAAACGCCCGATAGAACATATTTGTTCTTGTTTAGTGAAACGGTATCACCAATGATGTGACGCGCTTTACCAATCACTCTGCCACTGCCATTTTTTTCGATGATATCAACGACAGTACTCACTGAATCGAAAATAATACCTGGCTTATTCCTTGAGAAAATATCAATTGAATAATTACTTGTTCCCATTACAAAAGCGCCCTGCCTGATCTCATTTGTAATCACCTGCACTTTAAATTTTTCAAAAAGTGAATCGCTGGTTCTCATTGGACTAATGGGGGAAACTTGTAGATTACAGGTCATGTCATACACCTGGCCGTGACTTGCGTATTGAAAATTTACGGTGTTAGTGGGCAAGAGTGCGCGTATTTCCTTATCTCCCTTTCGCAAAAATGCAGAATCATATACCATCATTTTGTCGTCACTAAAATCGTGGTTATTGTTGGCGTCAACGATAATCACACGGTTACCTAAGTGGTCCAACCCTGACACAAGGTAAACCACATGTTTAATGGGTTTCCTGCTTAATTGGGTTGTATCGGCATGCCAGGGGCCAATCTGGCTCATGAGATCACGCACGGCATAATCCGGATGTGCTACATAATATTCAAAATAATACTGAGGCGGTTGAAAATCAACCTGCATCATTACTTTTTCCTTTATTGAAACAGGTATACCTGTAAACGGGATAGATCGGTTATGGTTAATACTCAAACCATCCATCATTTCCATCATGACATTGTTGGTAATGGCTTCCTTGTCGATCGATGTTTGCAGGGATACTAATAAAGACGATGAATGTTGGCAGTATGCATTTATCGTAAAAACGATAAACGAAAAGAGGAGGCTTGTTTTACTAATTTTTTTCATAAAATAAAATATCCAAATAAGTTTTTTTGCAATACCAATGTCGGGTCATAACCAACTCCAATGCAACATAAAACCAATTTATAAAGTCTGTGACCTTATACTATCCGGAATATCTAAAAGAGGGTGGTTCGGGTCAAACATTTTTAAGTTCACATACTGTCAGAAAACAGGTCAGGAAAACAGACAATTTAGAATTGGACAGCGCGCCGGCTGAAACATCGGAGTATATTTCATTGCCCGAATTCACTTTTACTTATTTTTCATATTCGCATATCCTTCAATGTTATATACCTGAACATCTCCTTCGTTACTATCTGGACATTTTCCCCAAGCTCTGAAAATGTGCAATAAAGGACTTCCAGGTTCATTGGCAATCCATCCTTTGTTTCCATCAAGTCAAGATGAATAACGCCTTCATTCGAATTGACAGGACGTCCTTTAAGCAATCCGAACAAATGGCGGGCAAAGGTTCGGTCCTTACCTATTTCTAACGTTCCGAAAGATTCGACGTCATCACAGGTTTTAACATTGATGATGATATAAAATCCGGTTCTCATAACGTTCACTTGCTGTTCGTGATTTAAATATTGTAAAAGGACGGAAGGCTTTCTTCCGCCCTTTTACATGATGCATGGATGCAGCAATCTTACTGCACCTGGATGACTTGGGACACATTTTTACTGTCTTCTTTTTTAGGAAGGACAACCTGCAAAACACCGTCCTTATAACTTGCAGTGATCCTGGTGCTATCCACCGCTTCATTCAGGTTAAAACTTCTTGAAAAGGTTTGCTGCCTGTATTCACGGCGAATCCATTCCTCCTCTTGTTGTTCGTCCCTTTCCGCATGTTCATAGGAAACAGTTAGCACATCCTTATTCAGCTGCAACTTAAAATCTTCTTTCCTGAGCCCGGGTGCCACCAGGTGCAGTTCATAGCCGGTCGCAGTCTCGCGAATATTGGCAGGCACCTGAATGCGGGGCCGACCATTCATGAAACACGAATCGTCAAAAAAACGATTCAGATTGTTTTGGAAGATTTGATCGACAATACTTCCAAAGGCTGGCACGCGGCCATTTTCTTTTTTAATAATGCTGTTCATAATTCCTCCTTTTTAAAACGCCATAGGCAACCGGAATGCCAAGGGCAAAAAATGATTTTTTGACAGGAAAAATTTTCAGTTGCATGGCCGCGGTCGAGTACTGGTTTCGTATTACAATTGAACATCAATTAATTTGGGGTAGTGGATATCCAGAGGTGCTGCCAAAAATTCTTTTGCTGCTCTTTCAACGTTCACGCGAAATCATCAAACAATGTTTTACATCCTTCATTCGTCGAGATAATTTGATGCCGGGAATTTTGTTAATTTTTTTTTAACGTGTACTAAAATTTGTGCTCCTTTTTAACACTTTATGGAAATTGGAAAAGAATCTTCCAGGAAAAAACAATCATTCTGCAAGCTGTTTGAAACACGAAATCCTATACAATGTTTCATCGTATAATTTCGCATTTCTTCGACTTTGACTTATAGGGAACGATTTGTTCTGTACATCTATTCTGTAATCAATTCATCAAAGTGCGTTCTCTCCTTACTGATTTCATAAGATATCAGCATGACAATTATGCGGCCTTTTGAACAAAGCAAATTAGGTCCTTTAAACAAAGTCGTCGCTCGTAAGGCTTTCTACTTTTGTCTTAACAAAACAAAAGAAAAATGGAACAGAACAATTACCAGGGAGCCTTGCAACACCCAATCGGGTCCGGCTTCAACGCAAAATCAACCACCGCTGACGTAATCAAAGGCATTGACCTTACAGGCAGAATTGCCATCGTAACCGGAGGTAACACAGGCATTGGCCTGGAAACAACACGCACGCTCGCGGCTGCCGGAGCAACGGTTATCGTACCCGCACGGGACATTGAGAAAGCAAAGAAAAACCTTGAGGGCATTACGAATGTCGAGATCGAAGCAATGGACCTGATGTCGCCGGCATCTATTGACGCATTTGCAAACAGCTTTATCGCTTCAGGAAGACCGTTGCATTTATTGATTAACAACGCAGGCATCATGTGGGTACCTCTACGCAGGGATAGCCGGGGTATTGAATCGCAATTGGCCACCAATTATTTCGCCCTGTTCCAACTCATTGCAAAACTATACCCTTCGCTTAAAAATGCTAACGGCGCAAGGGTGATCAATGTCTCTTCACATGGACATCACTTCGCACCTTTCAATTTTGATGATCCCAATTTCCAGCAATGGGAATACGATACGCTACAAGGCTACGGACAATCTAAGACTGCGGTAAATCTCTTTTCGATGGAGCTGGATAATCGTGTTCAATCATCCAACATAAGAGTGTACGCTGTACATCCAGGTTCCATTGGTGGTACTGAATTAGGACGAGAGGCTCCGCTGGAATTGTTTCAGAAAATGGGTTTTGTAGACGCAACCGGTAACCTACTACCTGAAGTTGCTGCATCATTAAAGACGATACCGCAAGGTGCGGCTACTACGGTTTGGTGCGCTACCAGCCCATTGTTAAATAACATCGGGGGCGTGTATTGCGAAGACGGTGATATTGCTGAATTGTGTGCAGATATTTCTTGTCAGAAAGGTGTAAATCCTTATTCTCTCGACAAAATCAGCGCAAAAAAATTATGGACATTGACTGAAGACATGATCGGTTTGAAGTTCAATCCATAACAGCCATCCACTCCTCAAAATACTTCCTTTCAATGAGAAGCAAGTCAATTCATATTACCTGATTTATTAAACATACAAGAATGAAAAATTTAGACAGCAAGGTCGCTGTAATTACCGGCGGCAATAGCGGCATCGGATATGCTGCTGCCAAAAAACTAAAAGAAAATGGCGCCAATGTCATCATCACCGGAAGAAGAAGGGAGGCTGTCGAAAAGGCCTCTGTTGAGCTCGGTGTAACAGGCATGATTGCCGACCAGTCCAGGTTAACTGATATAGTAAACCTTGTGGAACAGGTTAAAGCGCAATTCGGCAAAGTAGACATTTTGCTTGTCAACGCAGGTATTACCAAATTTTCAACAATTGAACAGATTGAAGAAACCCAGTTTGATGAAATGATGGACGTCAATTTCAAAGGCGCTTACTTTACCCTGAGCCGATTTATTCCTTTGCTGAATGACGGGGCATCAGTGATCATGCTTTCTTCAACATCGGCAACAATATCTCCTAAAGGCGCTTCCGTGTATGCCGCAGGCAAAGCAGCTATAAATGCAGTGGTGAAAATCGCGGCACTTGAACTGGCACCCCGAAAAATACGCGTAAATGCCGTAAGTCCAGGCCCCATCGCTACGGAGATTATGAATAAGATCGGCTTGAATGAAACCCTGGAAAATCAATTGCTGCAAAGCGTTCCCCTTGGAAGAATGGGTAAAGCAGAAGAAGTAGCCGGCATGATCCATTATCTTGCAGGAGAAGATGCATCATTCTTAACGGGTGCTAACTTTTTAATAGACGGCGGACAATCTGTTTAGAAATCACAATAGTCAATAATAAAAAGGAAGGTGAAGTACAAGCGCACCTCCTTTCCTTATTGAAAATAGCTTTTGAATCAACCAAAGCTTGTGCTATTTTCTATTTTTGCATTATTGGCTTCCTTAAAAAAAATAGCATGGAATACAAAGCCCGGTACATTACGGAAGATATAAAACTGTCCAGTTACGAAGACAAATTTTTCAAGTCGGACATTATGTTTGATCAGCACATGCTGGTATGGTTTCTATCCGGCGAAACAAAGATCGTGCAGGCAGATTCCACCTACTTTTTCGGGAAAGGCGATATTTTCCTTATTCCCAGAAATCAATTGGCCACTATCATCAACTATCCCAAAGACGGTCATCCGCACAAGACAGTAGTGATGCACCTATCAGAGGAAAGGCTCAGAAATTTTTATGCCAACAGAACTATAAAACCGAAGACGTTACAATCGCACAAAATATACAGCTTTAACAATCACCCATTGCTGGAAAGCTGCCTGGCTTCACTCATTCCATATTTTGACATGAAGAATATTCCGGAGGATATTGCCTCTATTAAAATTACCGAAGCCATCAGTATTCTCAGGACACTCGATAATGAAATTGATGGTGTGCTTACAAATTTTGAGGAGCCAGGTAAAATCGACCTGGTCGACTACATGGAAAAGAATTTCATGTTCAACCTGCCAATGGAAAAGTTCGGCTACCTTACCGGTAGAAGTCTTACGACTTTTAAAAGAGATTTTAAGAAGGCTTTCAGCATGACACCACAGCGTTGGCTGACTCAAAAGCGCCTGGAGCTGGCGCATTACCAACTTACTGAAAAAAAGAAAAAA
The DNA here is from genome assembly GCF_019130065.1 of Pinibacter aurantiacus. Classification (GTDB taxonomy): domain Bacteria; phylum Bacteroidota; class Bacteroidia; order Chitinophagales; family Chitinophagaceae; genus Pinibacter; species Pinibacter aurantiacus. The sequence goes on from NZ_JAHSPG010000013.1 coordinate 94,061, forward strand.
CCATTGGACGTCTGTTATGAAGTGGGTTTTGAAAACCTTTCACATTTTTCGTTCGCTTTTAAAAAACACTTCGGATTTGCACCCAGCTATCTGATCAATAAAGGTGTAAGCCATTGACACATTCATTTCCTTAAAAATAAAAATGAGGGCTTGCCGCTCAAAGCGGTTCTCGCCCTCACTTTACTGTTATCTAATTTTTACAAACTTTAAAATTTCTCTTGCTCCTTCCCTATTCATAATGCTAATTACATATAATCCGGCAGGTAAACGACTGATGTCTAATAATTCTTCATTTTGCTTTATCACGTGATTGCTAATGCGTGGTACACCTGCATTGTCGTAAATAAAAAGCATATCGCCTTTCTTCCAGTAGTTACCCAGTTTAACCGTTATATTGTCCTGTGCAGGATTAGGGTAAACTACAACGGATTTATTAGAAGCTGGTTGATCATTCACTAATACAATTTTGGTATCGGAAACGGCAGCACCGGAAACAGTACATGATGCCGGCGTTCCTCCAGAAAACTGCAGATTGTCTATATTGGGCAAGCCATCTGCCGTTGTGCCTTCAAGCCTTACAGTATTTGATCCGCTGGTAACAGCGGCGTTGATGTCAATCGTATTCCAGGTCGTCCAGGAACCGGTGGATGTAAACGAGATATTCGTTACCACGGCGACTCCATTTACAATCAATTTTGCCGGACGGGTATTGGTACTGGCATAACGAACGGTGAATGTTTTTGTTCCGGAAGAGGCAAAGTTAATTTTCCAATTGACACCTGCTCCGGTGAAATTATTGGTATTGGCGAAGCCTGTGCCGGTGTAACCACTGTAGTTCGTATCAATGGTGCCGTCCACCCCGCAAAAGCCTGTTTCGTTTTCCTGCAGGGTACTGACAGCATAACAATTGACGGCATTCCCACCATTATCAACCGGCAACCCTGTTCCGATATAGATCTTGTCCATATGTGTTCCATCTTCTCTATAACCCAGTGTCAGCGTGTGATTGCCAGCTGATAAATAATAAGATTGAAAATTCTCCCATGCCCACACCGTCGCAGTATCCATATTGTTCCATGCGGTCCAGTTGCCATTGTCCATTTTTATCCAAAAGGAATCATCATTGGGACCAAACGCCCTCACACGGGCCCAAAGATTATAAGTACCGGCCGTGGAGATGTTAAAGTCATAGGTAATTTGTCCATCGGCAGTGGAAGGAGGATTAGCTGTGCTATTGTTGCCGGCTTGTACCGTAATATATCTTCCAGCTGATGCAGTCGCATCTTGAGGGGAAGTGAACAGGGAACCAACTGTGCCACATTCAGCCTCCATCCAAACGTCATTGCCAGCATTGCCGGGCGATAACATGAAGTTGTCAATGTACAATTGCTGAGGGGCTGAAGAAAGCGCCTTTAATTCTATGACATTTGTTCCCTGGTTAAGTGTAACGTTTTGTGTTAGGGTATCCCAGTTGTTTAATGTGGAGGTGGCTGTAAAATCGGGCGTTGCCACCTGGCTGCCATTTACAAATAAACCAATTGTTCCGACATCGCCGCCTGTAACAGTATACCGGATACCTAACTGGTAACTACCTGCGCTTTCTACAGAAACCGTATCTCTGACCGCTGCAGTGGAACTGGTGCCAAAACTAAGATAGCCCTGCCCTGTATAGTTGCGTATATTACCTGAAGCGCCACTTGTGACAAGACCAACAATATTTTTATAATCAAACATTTCAGCTTCGTATTGACGGGTGCCCAGGTAAACGGCAGGCATTGATGGCGCACTAAGTGTTGCCGTTGTAAAGGAAGTTAAACGGCCGGTGCCTGAGCCCGCACAATTAATGGTAATGTCTACAGGGCCATTGTGATTTACGGTTAATGTGTAAATACCTCCTGACCAGGACGCCGACAAAACACTTGCCGTGTGATTTGCCCGGTCGGTATAAGAATAGCTTGGTTGTGCAGTGCTCCCATTAATAGTAATAACATCGGTTTTTAAACCGGTATTGAACTCGTCCTGGTAATTGTTGAGATAAATTTTTAATTGGCTGGCCGTTTCCTTTATCACTCCCGCGGTGTACTGTGAAAGTGACAGGCCGATGCTGCTGCAGGTATTGTATTTAAAAGGAATATTGCCGGTGGCTACTTTATTATTCTTATACGGATTGTACACCAACCAACCATTCTCGTGGCGTCCCGCATATATATCCCCTGTATATTCAGAAGGGAACAGGTTATTGAACTCCGTTTGCTTGCTGGCGATTGTGGGCCAGCGGGTGGCATAATCGGATTTATTCACCACTACACTAAAGGTATTGGCCAGGGCATCGCCAAGCTGGTACACTGTTGGAATGGTTGGATAGCGGCCGGTCTTCTTGAAAAAACTGTAGTTATTGGCGTAATTACCATCGCTGTCCATCCTGTAAAGGCCTTCAAATAAATGTTCGGGCGAACTATAAATATCATCATTGCCTCCGGTACTTACGTTTTGTACGACAACAAGTTTTGTTCTATTGATAACCTCCTGCCGGCTTGGTATGCGTACACTTCCGTCAAGTACCTTTCTGAAAATATCTGTCATTATATTATCGAAGTGTGCGAATGTTGACCAGCTTCGCATACTGTAGCCATCTGTAGTAGCGGTACGATTATTTTCTTTAAAACAATTCTGCCAGATAATTTCCGGGCCATCGATAACTGTTTGCCCTGTAAGCATCAGATGTTCCAGGTGTGGAGCAATGCCAGAGGCAAGTGTAAAATTCTGGTTATTGTTGGTGCTGTCTGTCCAGCCCGTATTGTCATAGCGGATGCCGTATTGCCCACTGAATCCAGAAAGGTATGCGCCGAGGCAAAGGCTTTCCATATCATTTTTATACGAACGGGTTGTATATTTTTCGCAAAGGATAAAATTTTGCGCATACTGCTGGCTGGCGGTTGCAAAATTTGCACTGCGTTTGAGCATTCCAATCGGATTAATACTTGGACTGTACTGGTTGCCGCACCAGCTTACAACAAGATAACCTCCATACTTATGACTAAGATTTAATAGATCTGCGAAATGTTGCACACGTGTGGTCCAGGGTGTAGAAACCGGATCACTGGCATCATCAAAACCCCAAAATTGTTCTGCATAATTAAACCCTAAAAAGTTGGGATAGTTTTTGAAAAATTCTTCGTAAACGCTTAGGGCAGTATCAGTAAACTGGGTCATTCCACCGCTGGCAGGCTGAATCATCGCCCACATGCGGTTTTGTGCACAAACCCGCAGCCATGACTTTGCGGTTTCGTAGCCGTATTCTGCCACCTTAAATTGACCCGTTGATACATCGTGATTTATAGAAAGTGAAATGTTCATTACAACATAGGGCCTTATATCCGGTGGAACCAGGTCTATTATTTTTTGCGGATCGGCATAATTCCACGAATCGATATGGATAAGCCACATCGGGCTTGATGGTGAAATGGGTCTTCGCAAGCTCTGCGCATTTGCAGCAAGTTGAAGCATTAAAACACACAAAAAAACTGGAATAAAAGAATGGATACCGGGTATCATTCTTCCTGATGGCGCAAATCGTTTTTGCATTTTGTGAATATTTAAGTTTTGAAGTAATGATTCATTGGCTTTCTTATTGTGGCATCTTCAAAGAACTATTTCACAGTAGCCAATTGTTTTGTCTATAGTAGTCAATTGGACATCCTATACTTTTACCTGAGGGGTCTAAGCATAATTGAGCAGGCGTCATTTGTGACGGGATGTAGATAGTATAGCAGATAATTTTTACGCGCAGGTTACGTGATGAACGTGAAAACAATAGAAGCTGCATTGACACGGGTGAATACTCTTCATCTCGCATGCCTGCCTGGTTGTACAACATAAAAAACAGGTGAGGAAAAATTCCTCACCTGTTATAATTCATGGTTTATTCGATCATCAGACGCAAAGGCTGTTCATTGTTAATGGAAACAAAATACAAGCCCGGAGTCAAGTCTTTTGTAAGATGGACCTGAATTGGTCCTGAAGTATAGCCCTTGATGCTTTCAACATACACTACCTGTCCGCTTAGGTTTGTAATCTTTACCACAACCCCATGGCTTACATCTAATCCTGAAGCAGCAACAATATTGAATGTCCGCTTTGCAGGATTTGGATAGACACTAGCAACTGTAACTGCAGGTATTGTTTTCTGCGTCATCAGGCTTTGAGTGGATAGCAATCCGCTGGCAGGTTCTGTGCCATAAATCAGGTTGGCTCCGTTGTACACCGTTACTCTCGTATTTTCTGAAAGCGAGATAGAAGGCAGCCTGTAAGAATAGTCGTTTCGCTGATCAAATGCACTCCAGTCCTGCTTAGCGATCCGGTAATTGATATCACCGGTGCCCGCTTTTGGATACAGATTGCCCAGTGACGGTGAAAAACTAAACTCGATGTACGTATCGGCGCTATCTGTAGTAGATGGAAACGTCACAAATTTAGCACTCACTTTGTCATTGCCGATTTTCGCATAATCGATCCAATAATTAAGCATTGAGCTGCTTTCTCTGGTGAACCAGTAACGAACTTTCAAATCGCTGTAAGCAATTGGCTGGTTGCCTTCGTTCTTCAACTGTAAAGTGCTACTCATTGTATTGTTTGCACCTGACTTACTCTGGGTGTATGCTTTTACGATAAGCGATGGCGCTGCTACTTGTGGTTCCGTACCCCACACGAGTACTCCATTGCGATACACAGTGATCTTTTCATTCGATGCATACGGCCCGGCAGCTACATAAGAATAATCATCTGCTTCACTGAACAAAGACCAATCGCTGTTCGCAAAACGGGTTTGAATCACGCCTGTATTTCCAGCTATTGCAATGCTACCGGCTGATGGTGCAAAGGCATATTGCATGTATCCGTAACCGCCCTCTCTTACCGGGGAAGCGGGCACATATTGCATTGTTACTTTGTTGTTACCCATTTGAGCATAATCAATCCAGCCATTAACAGTGCCGGTAAAGTTTTCTGGTGTGAACCAGTAGCGAACCGTAAGCTGTTGCAAATTAACCGGGCTGCCACTGTTGTTTACAATTTTGAAATAAGGTTTAATAACGTTGTTGGAACCGTTGCCTCCATCGCCATCGCTATATTGTAATGCAATGTTGAGACTGTTCACTATTAACACTCTCGATACGGTGTCCGCAGCATATTGGTCATTGCCGGGTTGTATAGCAATGATCGTATCTGTTCCAGGTGCAAGCATGTTAACATAACCATTGTTAATAGTTGCAATGCTTGTGTTGGTGATGCTGTAAATTACCGGCAAGCCTGCACTTGCTGTTGCACTAAGCTGGAAGGCCGTGTCTCCAATCAGCTTTGGAGAAATACTGTCGAATGTAATATGCTGTGCCTTGCCTTGAATCGTAAGTATTGTCGAGGCCGAAGCAGGCAGCAATACATCATCTCCCGGTTGGCTGACGGTGATCGTGACCATGCCCTTCTTTAGTATCTGTACCCAATCTCCTGCGACTTTTGCAACCGTCGTATCGCTGCTCGTAAATGTAACTGCACGACCAGATGAAGCAGTAGCATGCAACTGGAAGGCGGTGTCTCCTGCTGTCTTAACAGGAATAGCATCCAGCGTTACGGTTTGTGGCACCGGTACGAGTGAGCGGTACGTAATGTTGTCCATGTAGAAATTAAACCCTGGAGAACTCAGTCCCCACACAAGTTGTGTAGATCCGGACGTAAATGCATCCACAGCTGCATCTGTGGCAATAGAACCTATGTTCCAGTTAATGCTGTCGGTTGAATATTCGAATTTCAGATTCACCGGAGCGTTGCCTTTTGCAGAAGCGCGATACCAGATATTTTGACCTACTGCCGGAATCAGTGTTCCCACCGTCGTGTTCACTAACATACTTAACGAGGTTGCACTGGTAGAACGATAAATTCTAAACTCGGTGCGGGATGTACCTGCATTGTATGCGATAAATACATAACCATTTTTAATTCCCTGCACATAGCCTGTTGTTGCTGTTCCTTCGGGAGAAGAGCCCCTGAGCAGGCAACCCACTTTATAATCGGTGCCGGAAGTGCCGATGCTTTGTTTCCAGGTAACAGAATAATCTGTAGCATCAGTTGGAAACAGGTTCAGATTCACAATACCTGTACCATTTCTTGCACCACCGGTATACGCTCTGAAGCGATTGCTTGTACTACCTTGCGCGTCTGTATAAGAAGCCACGCCTGCCGTAGCTCCGTTAGCTGTACCAATGGTAATATTGGCAGCCGGTGGGTTTTGTGCAGCGGTCGATGCAATGTCCTGGGAGAAAGTATAGATCCTGTTGGAAGTTACGCTTCCTTCAAGCGCGATCGTTTTATCTGTTGCATTGGTGGATGTAATATTGATTGTTCCCTGGTATTTGTTTTCTGCAAGGCCCGTTTTAAGGCGCACAAAAATAATCGTCGAATCAACGGTACCGTTATTGCTTCCAAGAACGATCGATGAGTCAAAATTATCTGACGAAGTGCGTGAAATTTCGAAGTTTGCGGGTGCAGAAATGGTAACATCTCCTGCTAGCGGATGTCCCCATACAATAAAGGAAACAGCAGTTGAATTGTTGGCAGCAAAGGTGCTGTAGCCAAGACCTCCAATGGTCGTTGCAGATGTATTCACAAAAGCGTTTGCAGATACTGTTCCACTTACGCTGAGGCTTTTACTTTCTGCTCCTTGCGAACTAAGATTGATGGCACCTGTATAATTTCCTGCAGACAATCCAGCAATCAATCTTACATACACATTTGTGGACGCAAGTGATGAGTCAGTTGGTGCAAGGCTGACAGCGTTACCAAAACCAGAACCTTCACTTAAAGAAATTTCAAAGTTTGCAGGTGCGGTTACGACAACATTTTGTGCAAGCCTGCTGCCTGATACAAAGAAAGAACGAACCGCGGCACTGCCGCCTGGTAAAACGTATCCGAGATCATTGATGGCACCAGATGCCGTCGCAATAATGATTGGTTTTGATACCGATCCTTTCAGGGATATTACCTTGTCAAACCCACTTGGCTGGCTTGCATAACCAAACGTGAGATTGCCTTCATAGTCAGCTGCCGACAGGTCCTGTTTCATACGAACATAGACAGTTGAAGAAGCAAGACTGCCGGCTGTTGGTGATAAGGTGAGCGAATTGCCGTAGCCACTGCCGGAAACTTTTGACACTTCGAAGGTCGCCGGGGTAGTAATGACCAAGCTGTCGGTAAGTTTAGTGCCAGACACCGTAAATGATTTGCTTGCCGAAGGGCCGCTGCCTTCAGTGTATCCAAAACCTGAAAGTACGGCATCAGATACAGAGATATCAGCAGCTTGCGGCGCTGCATTCATCGTAATGTTGTCTATGTAAAAATCATAAGTGGCAGCCGCGAGGCCCCATACAAATTGTGTGGACCCACTTGTGAAAGCTGGAGAAGCGGCATCGGAAGTTTGTGCGCCGGTGCTCCAGGTAAGGCTATCAGTTGAATACTCCAGTTTCAAAGTAACAGGATTGGTACCGGTTGCGGTTGCTCTGTACCACATCGGTTTATTGGCAACAGGAACAGGGCCTGCAGTTGCGTTCACCAGCATGGTAAGACCAGTGGCACTGGTTGAGCGATAGATCCTGAACTGCGGATTCGCCACACCTGAATTGTACACAATGAAAAGATAGCCTTGTTTAAGCCCCTGTACATAGCCGGTAGTGGCCGTGCCTTCAGGGTTTGTGCCTCTCAGCAATACACCGTTTTTATATTCTTTACCTGCAGCGGGTGCTTCCAGTACCTGTTTCCAGCTTACAGAATAGTTTACCGCGTCACCAGGAAACAAGTTAAGGTTCAATGCCGCTGTTGCGTTTCTGGCACCACCACTATAAGCTTTCAGGTAGTTGCTCGTGCCACTCAGGTCCGTGTGTGAAACAACACCTGCCGTTGCCCCGTTGCCAGTACCAATGGTGATATTGGCAGCTGGCGGATCTGTCGGCGCAGTGCCGGCCGCATCATCTGTAAAGCTGTAAATTTTCTGCAGGGTCACACTTCCGCTCACGCTAACGTTCACTACATTTTCTCCATCCGTAGCACTCACTGCTGCTTTAAAAATATTGGAAGACAATCCAGCTTTCAATCGCACGTAAACTGATGTTGCAGGCAAAGAGTCTGCTACCGGCGATAGGTTAAGTGTACCGGCATAGGCGGATGTATCGCTTAATGAAATTTCATATCCGGTAGGTGCAGTTAATAAAACATTTGATTTAAGAGACTGTCCACTGATAATAAAACGCTGACTGGAAGATGGGCCTGTGCCTTCAGCATAGCTAAATCCATCCAATGCATTGATGTTGGAAGAAAGTTTAGGCGCATCGTATGTTATGTTATCAATCGCCCACGCAAAATTGTTTGCACCTAACCCCCATAACAGTTGTGAAGTACCACTACCGTAAGTATTGTCGGTAAAGGTTGTAGTTTGTCCCCCTTCCCAGTTGATGCTGTCTTTTGAACATTCAAACTTCAGTGTGTTGCCAAAAGCTGTCGCTCTGCACCAGGTAGGTGTATTTGAAGGTACGTTAAATGATGAAGTGTACGTTGCCTTTGCATTTATCCCTGATGAGGTAACAATATAAGGTCTAAGAGTAACAGTGTTGTCTCCATTGTTTTCTGTTACGAAAAGATAACCCTGCTTCATTCCTGTAGCATAAGAGGACGAACCACTGCCGCGCAACAGTACTGCTTTTTTTCCACCTGCTGTTGTTGCAAACTCCTTCCATGTAATGTTGTAATTAGAAGCTGTAGCAAAAAGATCAAGATCTACCACACCGGTACCGTTAACGTTTCCGTTTGAATAAGCTTTGAACGCGTTGCTGGTATTGCCCAAAGCATCCGTGTAGGAAACAACGCCCGCTGTTCCTGCTTTTAAGGTAGTAACAAGCGCTGCGGGATTTGTAGCCGTTGTTGTCGCCGTATCACTGTTGAAATGATAGATATCCACCGAACCGGCAGACAGTACAAAGTTGTCAATATTCATGCTGGATGAAGCGGCAGCTCTTGCTCTTAGCTCAATGGTGTTGGCGCCTGCTCTTAGTGTTACGGGCTGCGCATTGATTTTCCAATCGCTTGCAGAAGTTGTTTGTGTAAATGTTGGCGATGCAACTTTTACATCGTTGACATATACATCCAGCGTGGTAACATCTGCGCCGGTCACAGAATATTTGGTTTGCAGCAAATAACTTCCCGGCTGCAGCACGTTCACAGTTTGGCGAACCGCAGCAGATGCGCTTGTGCCAAGTTGCAGATAACCCTGCCCTGTGTAATTGCGGATGCTGCCTGAGTAACCACTTTTTACGATGCCGGAAATATTTTTATACTCAAAAATTTCCGCTTCGTATTGGCGGGCACCGGCGTATGCAGCCGGACGATCAGGAGCAGCAAGGGTTGCAGGGGTGTACGTTGTTAAACGACCTGTTGCCGTGCCTGAACAATTGATGGTAATGTCTAACGGCCCATTGTGCATGATCGTTAAAGTGAACACACCTCCCGACCAATTTGCGGAAAGGCTGCTGGCCTGATGGTTTGCCCTGTCGGTATATGACCATGTGGGCTGCGAGCTGCTTCCATAAATTTTGATGACATCTTTTTTAAGAACAGGGTCGATCTTATTGTCGTAATTGTTCAAATATATTTTAAGCTGGTTGGCAGTTTCTTTTACTACACCGGCCGAGTATTGCGAAAAGGTTAACTCCAGGCTGTCAGCGGTGTTGTACTTGAAGGGAATGCGTCCGCTTGCGGTTCGAACCGTTTTGTAAGGGTTATAAACCATCCAGGCATTTTCGTGACGACCGGCGAAAATATCTCCCGAATATTCCTGTGGAAACAAGCTATTGAGTTCATTCAATTTGGCATCGGTAGTTGGCCAATGCGTGTTATAATCAGAACGGTTTATTTTTACCGAAAAAGAATTGGCCAGTGCGTCAGACAATTGGTAAACAGTGGGAATGGTCGGATACCGTCCTGTCTTCTTAAAAAAAGAATTGTTATTCTGATAGTTACCATCCATTTGATACAAGTTCTGAAACAGTGTTTGCGGTGAACTGTACACCGAATCCACAGGGCCGCTGTTTACATTATTGATGATAGCAACCTTCGTTCTCTTAATGACTTCTTCGCGTGTTGGTATGCGTACGGTACCATCCAGTACTTTGCGAAACAGATCGATATTTACATTATCGAACTGGGAAAAAGTGTGCCAGTTACGCGCTGTATAACCATTGCTTGTTGTTACCGGCCCGGTCTCTTCGAAACACTGCGTCCAGATCAATTCAGGACCATCGACAACTGTCTGACCGGTAAGCATGGCATGTTCCAGAACAGGCGTTGCAGCAGTACCCATGGTAAAACTTCCCGGGGTGTGCGTGCCGGTAGAATCGGTCCATCCCGTATCGTCATAACGAATACCATAGTTACCGCTAAACCCGGAAAGATATGCTCCTAAACAAATGCTTTCCATGTCATTCTGATAACCTGTAGTGGTGTATTTTTCGCAAAGGATAAAATTCCTGGTGTACTGTTGGCACGCTGAGGCGAAAGCAGGATTGCGTTTGAGCATGCCGATAGGATTGATGTTGGGACTGTACTGGTTACCGCACCAGCTTGCAATCACATAACCACCATACTTATTACTCAGTTTCAGCAGATCCGCAAAATGCGTTATACGATCGGTCCAGGCTACGGACAAAGGGTCGTTGCCAGCATCAAATCCCCAGAATTGTTCGGCATAGTTAAAGCCGAGGAGGTTTGGATAATTTTTATAGAGATCTTCATAAACAGACAGATCTTTTTCAGTGAACCGGATTTGCGTCATACCACCACTGGCAACCTGGATGGTGGCCCACATCCTGTTTTCAGCGCACACCCTTAACCATGATTTGGCGGTTTCATATCCATATTCAACGATATTATAGCGTCCCACAGAATCATGACTGATGGATAGTGAGATATTCATGACCACATAGGGCTTTATATCTGCGGGAATAAGATCAATGATCTTTTGAGGATCCGGGTAGTTCCATGTATCAATATGCATGAGGTACATGGGGCTATTGGGAGAAACGGGCCTACGCAGCGTAACGTTTGAAGACTGTGCGATGGCACCAAGCTGCACAATAAGGGCCCATAAAAACAGGGCAAGAGTCTTTTTCATTTTAATGGCGTTCGTTTTGATTTTAGATATGGCAATTAAAGCTTACCGGCATATTTCAACAAGCACAGCTTTAAATAGGAGCTCTAAACTATCCTAAGTAACATTAGAAGAAGGTCACACTTAACTTAATTCGTAGCACAAATGTTCAACTGATTAATTCTATATGAATAATTCATTGCAGCAATAGGTGGGAAATACATATCAATCATGTAAATATCAATTTGTAAAGCGAAAGGATCATCAAACAGTCCTCTTAAAACATCCATGCAGTAAGGAGGGTCTGAACCTGGAATGATTTTATTTTCTAAGAAGATTTCCGTCGCAGCGAGGAAGCTCTTACGATAATGCCAGATCGAAGTATTATGCTACCGGCTGCATTAATTATCCTGCTGCCCGAAAGTTGATTTATGAGGCTGCGCATAGCAATTTCGCCCATTTCATAACACGGATAATTCACGGTAGTGAGGTGAGGTTCTATCATTTCGGCAACAGGATCATTATTGAACCCTGCAAAACAAATATCCTCCGGCACTTTATACCCTGCTGCCTTTATCGTTTGCAGACAATGCGCCGCGCAAATATCGTTAGCCGCAAAAACACCATCGGGTCTTTCTGCCATCCGCAGTATTTTTTCACCTGCTTCAATGCCGGCTTTCTCGTCCAGTTTATTAATGAGGAGGAGCTCATCACTGCATACCAACCCTGCTTCCAACAATGCATCTCTATAGCCCCTGTATCTCTCTTTGTATTCCGCTCGCGCTTGATTTCCACCTATATGCAATATTCGTTTACAACCTTGACCGATCAAATGACGCGTAATGTCATATGCATTTCGATAATTATCAATTACGACGTTTAAATTACCGTTACCCTCAAACACACGATCAAAAAAAACAACAGGAATTTTCTTGTCAAAAAACAATTTAAAGTGCTTCATGTTTGTTGTGTCACAAGCCACAGACACCAACAAACCTCCTACCCTGTTATTAAACATTGTGTAGACTCTTTCTTTTTCCATTTGCATGGACTCCATTGACTGGCTTATGATGATCCTGTAGCCATATTCACTGGCCACTTCTTCCATGCCCGCTATAACAGAAGATATAAAGTGGCTGTTAATTTTTGGAACAATAACGCCTAAGACATTTATTTTTTGCATTCTGAGATTCCTGGCAAAACTGTTGGAACGATAACCCATTTCATGCGCTGCTTCCAACACTTTTTTCCTGGTGCGGGAACTGATAGCATGATGATTGCTCAAACTACGACTAACTGTTGCCGGGGAAATGTGCAAACTCTTTGCGATGTCATAAATAGTCACCTCTCTACCTTCCTTCATAACAGATTAAATGATGTTCATGTATCTTGCTTTTATCAATTGCTGTTACTGTACATCGTTATATTGTAAGCTGAAGCGGACGAAATCGTTCACACACGCTTAGTGTATAACCAATGTTTCTTTGGGTCCCAGATAACTTTTCTGTAAGCCGCCAAAATCTATGAGTATCTTTTGCAGAACCATTCCGGGATTGAGCAGCTTTATTCTAATAATATGTTTTGTTTTTCCAGATAGTATATGCCTTGACGACTGCTCTATAATGTTGTCTGATACCCAACGTCCCCAAATTCTTCCGTCGCTATCATTGTTATTGATCGATACCACTTGAGCGTTTTCTTCATCCACGGTAATTTCATATTGCAGGCCGTTGAGGCTGTTGTGAAAGTTAAGTGTGGGAGAAAAGAATGTATGAATTTTGAAAGCACCAGTGTCGTAAGCATAAAACTCGTATTCAAGGACCGGCTTCTGTGCTGCCGATTCGAAGCTGGAATAATTCGCAGCAAACAATTCAACGCCATCGCCGTCACGCCCTATGCCGGGTATAATCCGGTATTGTAAACCATCGGCAGCTGTCTGGCGCGTATAATGAGATGCCTGCATACTTATATAACCATCCAGCTCATAAAAAAGGCGCCCTTTGCTTTTGGCCGGAACCTCAGCACGCGCATAGATTTTACTTTTTCCAGGATCTTTCCCAGCAGCAAGCAACGAATCAGTGCTCACATAAAACACATCAGGCATTTTCTGACGACGTGGCTCCTGCCAGGAAGTGTAACCGATATGCGTCTGGTCCATCATGTGATTCCATTTTCCATTTGCTATTTGATGATACTGTTGGGTGATAACAGAATCTTGCGCAAAATATTTTTTTGCATCGTCTGCATATTTGTTAGCCAATACATTCTTTGCCCTGGATAAAGACCGGTTCATAGCAACCGCACTATACAGGTGCTGTAAGTTTGCACACGCTTTAACTGGATGCAATACAAGTTGAAAGAAAGCGTCCTGGTAATCTTTAGGAATAACTTCATATACACCTTCCGCTCTTTTGAGTAGTTGGTCCCACTGTTCATTTATCCTGTTTGATTCGTCATAGTTGTCTATACTATAAGTTGTTTCATTGAGCAGTTCTGGTTTTCTTCTCGCATTGTACTGTGTATAAAGTTGAATAATATTGCCAATCTCGCGTCCATATTGAGCACCAAATTGCTCGGTTGCCCATTGCGTATAGTAAGAAAGCAAGTTGTCAGGGTTCCACTTATTCACATTCCAGGCATAGTCCAGGAAAAAGGAAACCGGAAATTCCATTGGCTTCAAATCACCCACGTTCACAATCCAGATTTGCCGTGCATTGTATTGATAAGCAAGATGCATTTGTTCCCATACCCTCGAAATATTATTTGTGTTGAGCCATTTGTAATTCCTGGGACCGCCAACGTAGTCAAAATGATAATAAATGCCATATCCGCCTGCTCGTTGTTTCTCCTTGAGAGAAGGAAGTCGCCGGATATTTCCCCAATTGTCGTCACACAACAGCAACGTCACGTCATCGGGCACACGCATTCCTTTATCATAATAATCCTGCACCTCTTTATACAGCGCCCAGACCTGGGGCGTTTTTGAAGCGGGTTTCTGTGTAACCTCTTCAATAATTTTACGCTGGTTGGCCACAATCCTTTCCAACAAATGAGTAGCCGTACCGGTAGTCATTGGTTCATCGCCATCTCCGCGCATGCCAATAGTGACAATGCTTTCATGCGATCCCATATTTTCTATCCCCTTTTTCCAAAAACTATCCAGCCCTGTAGCATTGATGGTATAGTCCCAGGCACCTTTACCGTAACGTTTCCATTCCTGCTGCGCCCTCAGCATTGGCTCGTGATGAGAAGTGCCCATCACAATCCCCCATTTATCGGCTATCACGGGATTCAGCGTATCGTCATCGTTAAAAGCATTACCCCACATGGCAGGCCACAAATAATTGGCCTTTAGTCTAATCATTAATTCAAACATTTTTTCATAGACCAGGTGGTTTGCACCACCAAACTTTTCTTTCGCCCACCCGCTAAAAGCAGGCGCCTCGTCATTAATAAAAATACCCCTGTATTTTATGGAAGGAGGCCCAAAGGATGCTGCTCCTTTTTTAACGTATACTTCCTTTCTTTTTTTAACCGGAACATCTGCCCACCAGTACCATGGAGAAACACCCATTTGGCGAGAGAGTTCAAATGCGCCATAGGCCGCGCCCCTTTTGTCGCTGCCTGCAATAACAAAGGCCTGTTGTATTGCTGCTGTAGGATGAGCTACGGACTGCAGCGCAAAAGCCTCCCGTTGTCCGGACAATCGGTTGAGGCCTGAAATTTTCATTTTCCAATCTCTTAATACACTACAATTTTGGATGGTTCCCAAGATGATCACATTTTTTAAGGAACCAGAAAGAGTATGCACGATTGCCGGCTGTTTGCCGGTAACATTGGCTATGTCCTGTTGTAATAAAGAAGCTGTTTTTTGAACAAGCCAGTCATCATTTTCGTCAACATAAATGGCCGTTGTCGCCGATGAAGTAACCACCGGAAATGCGCCTGCTTCATTTTTTTCTGTTACCAACGATTGGGCAAAAGAAGGAAGGGACAACAAACATCCAATCAGTATTCCTAATAAATAATTTCTCATAAAGCACTCGTTATTAAAATCCAATAGAATTCCCTCCATCAACAGGCAGAACAACACCGGTTATATATTGTGCCGCATCTGATGTCAGAAATAAAGCAGCGTCGCCGATGTCAGCGGGATTACCCAAATATCCCATTGGCGTACGCGACATTACTTTCTGCTTTCTTTCGGGATCGTTGTTCAGGGCTTTTGCGCTCATATTGGTAGCAATAAAACCCGGGGCTATGCAGTTAACCCTGATGCCTTGCGGAGAAAGTTCAACCGCCATAGCCCTTGTCATTCCTTCTATGGCAGCTTTCGATGCCGTGTAAGCGATCACTTTAGGCAAGCCATATTGAGATGCCATGGAACTGATATTAATGATGCATCCCGGTTTATTGTTGGTGAGCATTGCTTTTACAACTTCGCGGGATAAGGAAAATGCAGCCGTTACATTGGTGAGAAGTATTTGTTGAAATTCTGCATCACTCACTTCAGTAAATTCTTTTTTAAGATTGATGCCGGCATTGTTTACCAAAATGTCGATGCGGCCATGCTTGCGAAAAATATCATCCACCAGTTCTGGAATTACCGAAAGATCAGTTAAGTCGCAAACCATGATTTCACAATAAGATCCCAGGCTTTGTGCAGCCTCAAACAGTTTTTGTTTATCTCGTCCCACAATAATTGTATGGATAGATGCCGTCACAAATTTTTCAGCCATGGCCAAGCCTATGCCCGAGCCGCCTCCGGTAATGATTGCAATTTTTTTCATACGTGGATTGACGTTAAATTTTTAATGAAATAAAAAAGGTCCAACGCAAGTTCCATTTCAGTTTGGATTCTTATTTTAAAAAGTTGATTCCCTGAGCAAACGCAGCTCGTAAATATTGGGGATGCTTTTATCTGCCTTTGCTTTGAATAGAACAGTTATCCGCGGTTCGTTTAAAAATTTCGGAGGAAGATTTATAAACTTTGTAACGAACTCGTTGCCATCTGCTCCTTTCAAATCAATCAGACCAATATATTCACCATTGGCAAAAATTTCAACCTGCCGGTCCTTATCTGCCCCGTAAAGCACCAAAGCCAGTTTACCAGCCTGCTTGTCGATGTTTTTTAGATCATAGCTGAACCATCCGTTACCATTTCTAAAATGTCGCTCGCGGAAAAAACCTGTTTTTGTATTTTCACCTTTAAAATTATGATCGGCTTCTGGTTGTTGCTCGCCCATATATACCACATCGAGTGTAGCCGCGTCTAGTCGTTGTTTCTCCAGTTCCTTTTGCTGCAATGCAGCCTGAAACTTCGGCAGTTCATTTTTTGAAACATACGGCCAGTAAACAATATAGCGGCTGTCCTGTACCTGGTAGAATGGGATCAGCTTTAACTGTTTGAATTTCTCCTGGCTAACCAATCCCTTTACAGAAAATACCAGTTTGCCGGAATCTGTTTCGGTTGGCAGACTGTTTTTTGCTGTATCATCAATAATCAATAAAGGTGCGTCAGCCAATGAGACAAGTTTCCCTCCTGCAATATGCCCCCAACGGCTGTCATCCGCTTTGATTCCCTTGAGATCGGTACTGTCAGTTGCCGCTGCAAGTACAATTGGCCCGTGTAAAAAAGCCAGCCAATGACTGCTATCAGGCAAGATCTCAGCGGTTGTTTTCATGGGAAGTTTTACAGTAATTACATCTCCCTGCTTCCACTTGCGTTGAATTGAAAGATAGCCATCGTTTGCAGGCATAACACTTGCCCGTTGCCCATTTACGGTAACTTCCATCGCGCCGCTTATCCACGAAGGCTGGCGTATTTTAAGGGTTAACTTCACCGGTTTGCGAGCAGAAATTTTAAGTTGTGTCGTCTCTGAAAAAGGAAATGTGGTTTCTTGTTTCAGTTCAAGATCTTTCTCCTTCCATTGCAGTTTGGACGCAACAAAAAGATTTACATATAATTCGCTGCTATTATGGGCATAAATCAATTCGCCATATTTAGCATGGTTTTCCATCCCTGTTCCTACGCAACACCAAAATGATTGTTGCGGGGAAGAATATACTTTGTAATGATTGGGCCTGATAGGTGTAAAATAAACAAACCCACCGCCGGGATGCTCCGACGACAGTATATGATTATACATTGTCCTTTCATAGTAATCCATATAGCTGGCAAGCGGCTTTGACAGAAACAATTCTTTTGTAAGTTTCAACATGTTATAGCTATTACATGTTTCCGGTCCTTCCCTTGATTCCAGCATTGGCATAAAATCGTCGACGGGATTAAAATGTTCACGAACACTGTTTCCACCAAAAGCAACACTTCGGTTATGGGTTACCGTTTGCCAAAAAAAATCAGCAGCAGACTGCCACTGTTGATTACCGGTTAGTTGAGCAATGCGCATGAATCCAACTACCTTTGGAATTTGCGTATTGGCATGCAGGCCCGTAAGGGAATCTTTCTTTTCCAGCAGCGGTTTCAGAATCTGCTGATGAGAAAAACGCTTTGCGAGTTCAAGATATTTGGGGTCTTTTGTTATATAAGCAACATTGGCAAAAACCTCATTCATTCCACCATGTTCGTTGCCGAGCATCTGCTGCATTTGTGCCTCAGTAAGCCCTGCCGTCAATGTCCAGCACCATTGCGAGAGTCCAACAAGTATTGTTTTTGCTTTTTCGTTACCGGTCAACAGATAAACATCTACCAATCCCGAATAAAGTTTATGAATATTGTACCATGGCGCCCACCTGCTATAAATTGCACCTACATTTCCTTTAGCTATTTCGGCCCACAACTTCTTGCCATTGGGAATACCACCTACATATCCATTGCCGTTAGCTTTCTGGCACTTTTGCAACCAGTCGAGCATATAATTCAATTTCTCAAGGTAAACTGCCTTGCCGGTTACCTCATACATTTGTGCACAAGCGCTAAGATAATGGCCGCCAGTATGTCCATCCAGACCATCGCTTTCCCAATTGCCGTAATTTTCTTTTAGTGGCGTTATCCCGGCATCTTTCATAAAAGGAGCCAGCAACCGGTCCTCATCGAGGGAGAGAATATAGGCGTCATCATCCTGTTGAGCTTTACTAAACGGGCTTTCAGACAATTGAACGGCCGACAGTGGAAAAGTTTCCAGTATAGCA
Organism: Pinibacter aurantiacus; assembly: GCF_019130065.1. GTDB lineage: Bacteria > Bacteroidota > Bacteroidia > Chitinophagales > Chitinophagaceae > Pinibacter > Pinibacter aurantiacus. Next base: position 112,395 of record NZ_JAHSPG010000013.1, read on the forward strand.
GACTGGCCCCAAGAATACACAGGTACAAACAGGCCTATAATAATAACAGATAAAATATATTTCATGGCTCAAAACGTTTTAAATAAAAGCAGCTAAGGAAAAATCAAGTTTTGTCATTTTTTCTTATGCTCGTTCCATCCCATCTCTTCAATGCTTTCAAATCCAAATCAATTCTTTGTTTTCATGGAAGATTGAGAGAGTTCTTACACCCTCTCAATTTGCTTTCCATCGTACAGAAACCATTAACCCAAAATGGGTCATAGAGGTTAAAGAAAGTCGAATACTAAAGACTAAATGTAAAAAGACGGGTGTCGATTGAATAGATCAATTGATGAAATGATTGCTACAAATGTTTAGCCTCATTGAGAGTGCCGAAATGCACATTTTTCTACTCGTTTATTTTTACTGAAACAGATTTGGTATTTTCTTTTGCTTAATTCATTGTCTCATCGGGCACGTACCAATGTTTATTTTGAAAACATCCAGTAGTCGAAATACATAAGCCTTCCGGGTTTATCGCCTTTAAACACAAAAAACAAATCATGTACTCCGGAAACTTTTGCTATGTCTGATTGAACCAGGGCCCACCTGTCATCTCCCCCGGTCAGTGGCACGTTCAACGTTGCAATGGAAGGTCCATCTTTTGCGTCCAGCCGAACCTCCATTGTTACGCCTGTATTGTGTGTCGTACCTACTCTTGCCCTGAATTTCGTAGCACCTTGTTTTGAGAAATCCACGTTTTTGACTTGTATAAATGCATTGTTCTGCATAACATTTACAAAAGCGCCCACTTCTTTGCTCTGTGAAGCTTTTACGCCTTCCGACCAGGCAATGGTCTCAGCTTCAGTTTTCTCGTAAGGGTTTAAACCTTGTAACGCTTTTTCAATACCATGTGTCATTTTCATGGGCAGTATAGTGCCGTCTTTATTAAATGCTGCTTCCTGCACGCAAACTGAACGCGTAAACCCACCGCCGCCGGGCAATGCTCCATTATGGTAAAAGAAATAGGTTTTGCCCTTATAATCTGCGATACCGGGATGATTTGTAAAACTCTTACCTTCTTTTGGCATCAATGTTCCCGCATTTTTCCAGGGGCCCGTAGGACTGTTGCTGGTCGAATAGCCGATATGCTCGGGAATGGGACCACCCGCCCAAAGCAGATAGTACAAGTCTTTACGTTTGTATAGCCATGGACCTTCCTCATATAAAGTGGGCCTGCCTTTCACGTTGCCTTCGCGTTTGCCGAAAGATTCTTCCGTCATGGGAACGGGTACGGCTTCGCCATTTAAAGAAATCATATCTTCATTGAGTTTGGCATAATAGCAGTCCGGATTACCCCAGTACAAGTATGCCTGTCCATCTTCATCAATGAACACAGAAGGATCGATGTCTCCGGCACTCACACTTACCAGTGGTTTTCCCAGTGGATCAATAAATGGACCGTAAGGATTGTCGGCAACAGCCACACCAATAGCTGAACGTCTTTTTTCACCCATTTTCACGGGCGCATATAAATAGAATTTCCCGTGCCGTTCCACCACCTGTATGGCCCAGGCATCACCGATGGCCCAATCAAAAATCTTATAGGAGGCCACCGCCCCGTGATCTGTCCAGTTAACCATATCCTCTGTGGTGTAAAGTTTCCAGTTATTCATTACGAACCAGGTAGAATTGTCTTCGTCATGGCTCGTATATAAATACAGTTTACCGTTATATACCAGCGGTGCTGGGTCCGCTGTATAATTTGTCTGCACTATAGGATTTTGAGCGCTCGAAATGCCTACGAGACTTACACAACACACAATGAACAATATTATTTTTTTCATGCCTTTGTTGTTTTTTTGATATCAGTTAAATTGAACAGCAGATAAATTTTTTAGGGCCATTTCTTATCCCTTGCTTTTTTTCATTTCGTTTTAAACAAATCCAGGTTAATAAAATCGCCCATTCTTTTATACCCCGCCTCGTTAGGATGCAGGTGGTCATTATCATGCATATCCGGTAGAATAACGCCCGCTTCATCACTTTCCATGAGTTGGTCAAAATCAATGACCGCATCGAATTTTCCACTTGTCCTGATCCAATCGTTCACAGTGCGCCAGGCGTCCTGCCGGAATGGAGCATCATAAAACGATTTGGCAAAAGGCAGGATCGTAGCGCCGTACACTTTAATTCCCTTTGCGTGTGCCTTATCAATCATTACCTGGTATGCTTCGATCAGTTCTTTTGCACGAATAGGTGCATCTTCCGGCTTTTTAATTCCGCCAATGTCATTGATCCCTTCCAAAATGATCAGCCATCTTACATTGCTTTGTCCCAGGATATTATAATCGAAGCGGGCCAATGCCGTAGGACCCAGCCCTCCTCTTACTACGCAGTTGCCACCAATGCCAAAATTCAGTACACTGATATTTTTCGTGGCGTCATTTGCCAGTAGTCTTTGAGATAGAATGTCCGTCCAGCGATTCTGTTTATTGGTTCCCGAGCCACGGCCGTCTGTAATGGAATTGCCTATGATGGCGACGGCTGCTGACGACTTTTCTGCTTGCACGTCAATATTCATGATGGAATACCAGTGATCAGTTTTTACCGGGTTGTTGAATACAGCGTCATGCGTTTGTTCACCGGGTACAAGGTAAGAGGTAGTTCTTGATCCCGGGTGGCCCGTGATGGATTGGGTCGTATTGCCATAACAAATGGTGATTGCCAGAAATGAATTCGGTTGCAGATCAAATTGTGCGGGATCGCAGTATATATCTGACCCCGGGGCAATTGCAAACCCGCTTTTCCCGTTAAAACGAAGCGATGTAATACTGACAGCATCAACATTCCCGTCCTGTGTTGGCTTTGCAATAGTTACAGACTTTACATACAATGAATCTTTGCTGTACATATTAGAAACCCGTAAACGGATTTTGTTGCCACCAACAGAGACCCTTACGATTTGACGTAGCGTATTGTTAGACAAACCCGGTGCAGGCGGCAGGTTGTTGGGTTCCACCAGCTGTGGAGCTGTTGCCCAGGTCCCCACCCAATTTTCATTCGTTGTTGATGAAGACGTCTTCCCGAAGGAAACGCAGGAAGTAAGTATCCAAAATACCAGGAAAGGGAAGTATATTCTTTTTACGGATCTCATTTCAAATGTCAAATCGGTTTGATTTTATTTTTTTTAAAACTCATTCACCTCATTTTAAAGTTTCTTCAGGCGGGGAGGAAATCGTCAGTAAGGCAGGAAAGAAATGAATAAATGGCATAACAAACATTTTAGTAAGAAATAGCCCCAAAGCTATTCGCACCTGCATTTTCGGAGGTTCACTCTTGATGATATTTATTGCACAAATGTTTTAACCGGCTTGCATAAGCGTGTTATAAACCATCACTTGTGCATGCGCGACTATTTAGTAATCACTTATTTAATGAAATAGCGAGGATCATGAAAACTTAAAAGAACGATAAGAAGTTACAGCATTCAAAAAACCGTGATGATAAAAATCAATAGGCCTATAAAATGCCAGTGAGCAATACAGGCAACCTGCCTTTCCGGATCATCGGAATAGGTATTTTTTTGCAGGTGTTGGTACGTAAAAAAGGCAGCGACCTTATTTGACTCTATGTTTAGTTACAATTTCATTCTTACTGCTATTTTTTTCTTTTCATCACTGCATAATCGGAAGGTAAAATATCATATTTCGCCTTGAACGCGCGGCTAAAATAGTTGGGGGATCCAAAACCAACCCTGTACCCAATTTCAGCAATCTTTAAATCGGTTTTTTCCAAAAGCTCAGCGGCCTTGCCCAATTTAAAAGAACGAATATATTCGATGGGGGTTTCACCGGTCATTTCTACAATTTTGTTGTAAAGGGTACTGCGGCTCATACACATGTGTTTGCTGAGGTCTTCTACAGACAGATCGCTTTCTCCAATATGGGCTTCAATATATTGAGCTATTTCCAGCAACATTTTTTCTTTTTCCGATTCCACTTCTACAGCACTGGCCTGAACACTCACGCGTTGGCTATAAATCTCTTTGGACGTTTTATTCAACAAAGCGAGATTTTTTATTTTAAGCTTTAAAATATCTGCTTGAAAGGGCTTTGTAAGGTAGTCACTGGCGCCGGTTTTCAGGCTCTGCAGTTGTGTGTCGTCACCGGATTGCGCTGTTAGAAATATAACAGGAATGTGGCTGGTTCGTTTATCTGATTTTATTTTTTGTGCAAATTCAATTCCATCCATAAGTGGCATTTGAAGATCAGACACAATAATATCGGGATGACTGGCCAGTGCTTTTTTCCATCCATCTACTCCATTGGCAGCCTCATATATTTTATACTCATCCATAAGGCTTTCCTTCAGGAATGCCCGGTAATCTTCGTGATCTTCGACTATCAATACTTTTAACTTTTCCGAGTTCTCCGTTTCCGGTTCCTGCTGTAGCTCCAGGTTAGCGTCATGAACAGGTGTTTTTATATGGTCTTGCTCCGGCATTAAAACAGGCGCGGTCTCATTGGCATTGAAAGGAAGATAAATGGAAAAAGTGGAACCTTCACCGGTATTGCTTTTGAGGGTTATCGAGCCATCGTGCAGTTGCACAAAATCTTTTACTATAGAAAGGCCAAGCCCGCTTCCATCTTCACCAAATTGTGTGCCCTGTTCCCCCTGAAAATGTCTGTCAAAAACTCTGCTTTGCTCTTCAGGGGACATGCCTACTCCCGTATCGGTTACTTGCAATGCCAATCTGTTCAGCGTTGTGTCCCACCCTATTGAGAAAGTAATTTGTCCGCCTTCGGGCGTAAACTTAAAGGCATTACCCAATACATTAAAAAGAATTCGTTCCATCTTGTCTTTATCAAAAGTGGTCTGAAATTGATCAAACATGCATGTAAAAACAAATTGTATCTTTTTTATCTGTGCAAGGTCTCTGAAAGAATCTGCAATCTCCCTGGCAAGTGCCACCAGGTCTGACTCACTAAGATTCAGCTTTAGTTCCTTAGTTTCCTGGTTACGTACATCCAGTAAACGATTCACCAGCTGCAGCAATCTCGCAGCATTGCGGCGAATGATTTGCAGTCGCCCCGTTTCATTGACTGCTTCCATTTTTTCCTTTAAAGTATCCACTTGCCCAACGATCAAAGCAACAGGTGTTCGGAGCTCGTGGCTAAGGTTGGTCAGAAATTTTATTTTTTGAACATGAAATTCCTTTTGACGTTCTGCATCTTTTCTTTCATTTTCGATGAACTGGCGCACACGTTCCTTCTCTTGCTGTTGTGCAAACTCTTCATGCATGCGGCGAATTGCTTTTCGTCGCAAAAGCCAGAGAATGGCCCCCAGACACAATAAATAAAAAGCATAGGCATAATAAGTTTGCCAGAATGGAGGTTTTATTATTATGGCGAGGGTGGCATCTTCTGTTGTCCAGCGCCCATTGGGGCTTTGTGCCCGTACTTTCAAAATATATTTACCCGGACTAAGGTGCGTGAACCATATTGTTTTAGATTGGCCCATTACATTCCAAGAGGTGTCGATACCTTCTAACCGATACATGTACTGTAACTCCAGGGGATCTGTAAAATCAAGCGCGCTGAAATCAATCGAAAAACTTTGGTTATAACTTAGTTCAATTTGTTTGGCCAGTGAAATATGGACGGGCAAAATATTGGTTGCTCCGGGCCTGACTGATTGATTGGCAACTTTAAGATCTGTAAAAACAACCTTGGGAACATTCAGATTAAAATTCAGGTTGCCGGGAAAGAAATAATTGAATCCTTCCTGTCCCCCAAAATACAGTTCGTTTTTACTGGTTCTTAACCCGGCGTTCAGCATGAAGCCACTTGCCTGCAAGCCACTGTAGGATGTAAAATTTCTAAAAATGGAATCACCGGCAGGCAGACAACTAACGCCCTGGTTTGTACTGACCCAAAGCCTGCCCGAACTATCCTGCAAAATTTTACAGATCATTTTGTTGACAATATTCTGATAGGCTTTGAATTGGGGTTGTTGCCCGTTTTTGTTCGACATTTTAAATAATCCCTTTCCCGGGGTTCCCAACCAAGCTGTCGAATCATCCTGGATGAAAATTGTTTGCACATCGTCAAGCGGAGCGGAAGTATTTGACCGGAAGTACACTTTGTAGGTGCCAATAGCAGGTTCATATATAACAAGACCTGTTCCAATCGTGCCGATCCAAATTTTGCCTGTCGCGTCTTCTTCTATAAAACGTATATATCTGCTTATAGAAATTCCATTTGCAGAACGTGCAAAACTTGAAAACTTTTTAAACTGACCAGTCTTTTTTACATACACGTCAATTCCTGCGCCATTGCTGCCAATCCAAATGTTGCCTTCCCTATCCTTCTTTAAACAAAAGATATCATTGCTGGAAAGCTGGTTGGGTTGCAAACCTTTTGAATAGTGGTGTATTTCGCCCGTTGTTATATTTAACACATACAAGCCATATTGATAGGTTCCGATCCATAAAAGATTATCACTCCTTTCCAGCGACAAAACTGACAGTTTATTGTTGGCCAAAGCAGGATCTATGGTTATATGCTGGCATAGGCCGGTGCTGCGATCAAATAAATTCAAACCTCTGCCATCTGTTCCAACATAAATATTGCCATTGGGGGCTTCGGCAAAGGAAGTAACCATTGGAAAGTTCAAACCTTTCGGATCAAAAGGGTTGCTTTCCACCAAATTAAAAATGGTTTGGTTCCGGTCGTACTTATACAAACCGTTGAACGTGCCAATCCAGCAAATATTCTGATTATCGATATAAATGCATTTGACATTCTTGTCTTTCAGGTTGAATTTACTGCGTTCGTTTTCAGCAAACCGGCTGATTGTAAGTGTGTGAAGATTTAATCTATTCAGGCCTTCTTCAGTGCCAATCCATAAATATCCATCATTGCAGACCATCGTGCTTAGTAGGTTCGTGCTTAACGATGTTCCATCCGTCAAGTCATGCTTGAAATATTGAAAACTTTTGGCATCACGTTCGAGAACGCTTAACCCGTTGCCAGCAGTTGCCACCCAGATCCTGCCCACACTATCCTCCACGATTGCTTTAATACTGGTTCCTTCTGACCGTTCGCCGTTAACATTGGTATATTTTAAAAATTTTTTGCCCGGTCTTTGTAACATATACAAACCAACATTGGTACCCACCCAAAGTCTCTGTTTGCTATCTTCAAATACTGCGGTGATAAAATTTGATTCCAATCCATTGGCAAGTGTATCTGCTACATATTTTTCGCTTTGTCCGGTGGCATGGTCATACCTGATCAACCCATCAAAAGTCCCAATCCAAAGGGCATTTTGTTTATCGCTACAAAAACTTCGAATAACAACCTTCCCTGTTATAGAAGTGTAGTTTTTAAAGCAGTCCTTCAACCTGTCGTAGCAATAAAGACCAAGCGCTGTTCCGATCCAAAAATTACCATCTTTATCTTCATACAGGCTAACGATCGAACCGGTGGGTAAGCTGGAGGAATCTTCATCAATATGATTATACACGACGAACCTGCTGCCGTCAAATTTACTCAGTCCATCGTCTGTTGCGATCCATAGATAACCATAACTATCTTTCACAATTGCTTTTATATTGTTCGATGAGAGCCCGTTTGTGATGTTGTAATGAACAAAAGAAAAGTCATTCTTTTGCCCGGTTGCCCGATTAGTAAATAAGCAAAAGCATTGCAACAGGATCAGCAAACGTAACGCAGGCAATTTCATAAAGACTTAGGGTTGATGATGAATGAAGGCAAGGAAAATTGAATTGCCGAACAATGCGCATCACACAGGATGGTACTCCTATATTTTACAAAGCGAAGTAATTTCATAAGCAATTATCTGTCTGAAAACTTTTCAGTAAAAAAACACTTCTTACCCGGCATTTCAGAAAAACGTACAAAAATTGACAAGTTATTCCCTCCAACAAGTTAAGAATAAAATGCTCCACAAAAATTCAACCGGTCGATATTTTATTGCGCAGTCGTTAACTCCGCATCAAATCAATCCGCTCAATAATAAATTTAGGTACCGGTCCCGTTTTCTAATGCTTGAACTGCGTAGCATCGAATTCCGGCCGATACCTAAATAATATTCTTCGTATCTTAACTAAGATCCATCCAACCGTTTACTTTACGACCGGCGTAAAATATTCGGGAGATACCGCGCGATCGCGAAGGACCAGCGTATCTGTTGTCTTAGCGGTGAGTTGCGCCATAGACACATCATAGCTCAGATAGAGCGCATCCCTGTCCTGGTTTCCCCAGCTATTTTTTTCACCTTTTTTCACGAATGCTCCCGTACCGCTGGCTGTTATACCGGCAGTGGCAGAAGAAATGGTGCAAGAGCCTTTGTCATTAAAATTTAATATCAGTGTACACGAAATATTTGCGCCGGTTTTGCTCTTAAAAATAACCGGAAGGTTAACTTCATAAAGAGAGCGCGTCTTTAAACCGACCACTTCATCCGTTTCAACATAAGCGGTGTGCCTGGCAGTATCACGGGCAACAGATTCACCCTGGTAAGTAACGGCATCCTTTCCTCTTCTCAGGTAATTGCCGTGCCATTGGTTCACAAACTTAATCGCGTACACCACGTAGTCAAGTGGCTTTATGGTCCAGTTAGCGTCTATGCACCTGTTAGGATTGCTTACCGAAGCTGTTCCCCGTAGAATAGAATCTGCCCCTGCTACACTCTTCATTACCAGCGGTATGGCGTACGTGTTTTGAATTGAAAGGGGATCAGCGAAGAATGCATCTGTCAGCTGAACTTCCGTTCCTCCCAGTATGCTTCCTTTTGGAATGACAATTTTATTCGACGTCAATATGTAATAAGAGGATGGCAATGGCAACACCTTTGCACCAGTAGCTGAAAAATAAAGACCATTGCAAAGCGTTTCATCTACATAATACTCAATCTCTACATTTTTGGTATTATCGCGCGTCCCTCCCAATGTAGCCTTTATGGCCACTTTATGTGCATTGTCCAGGGAGTTATCGACATACACATCTTCGCCCAATTCCACTGTTCTTACTGGAAACTGTGTGCCGAAATAGACCGTTTGATAATCAAAATTGGGATGTGTGATGTCATTGTTTTTTACACAGGCCGTTAAAAGACAACATGTGCTCAATAGCCATAAAAAAGTGTTATTTCTTCTCATTCTAAACAATTATTAAGGTTAGTTCCAGCCTTTATTTTGAATCAGGTTGCCGTATTTAAGTAATTCAGAAAATGGAATCGGGCCATAATTCATATAATCCTTGTAAGCCCTTTCTTCAACAGCAATCGGCGTGTACACATTTGCATTTACGTCCAAACCTCTTGCCGTTTCATTCAGGTTTTGCTTCCACCTGCGAAGGTCCCAAAAACGAAAACTTTCAAAGCACAGCTCAAGACGACGTTCGTTGTGTATCAGTTCCCGCATTTTATCTTTATCAGCTTTACATTCTTCCAGGTAGGCATCTCCGTTAGTAGTTCCTATGCCTGCTCTTTTTCGGATCGCTTTAATAACATCGTAAGCTGAATAAGCATGACTGCCCGTTCCCAGGGGTCCCCAAGCTTCATTGGCGGCCTCTGCGTAATTGAGATAAATTTCCGTATACCGGATCCGTGGATTATAATGGGTTTTGCCAGATGTTGCGGATGGATTTCTGTTAACATCCATGCGCAAACGTTTTTTCATGTAATAGCCGGTCCTGGTAGACGTTTCTTTTACATTGATACCATCATCCGTACCAGACGCGCTGCCAGTATAAATAACAGTATTTGATACACCTTCTTTGCTTCCGTTGTAAATGATGTAGTATGCAAGCCGTGGATCCCTTCCTGCGTAAGGCTTGGTTGGATCATAATTGCTACTGGCATTGCTGATCGGATAACCATTTAACATAGGGAAAGCATCAACGAGGTTTTGCGTTGGGTTCATGTATCCCGTTCCAAATAAGGACGGTGGATAATTTTGCGCTTCCTGGTCGCCATTATTGGTGGAAATATTTTCTCTCCAAATAATTTCTTTCGGGTTGCTACCACCACTTAGTGCATCAATTTCACTGGTATTGGCATAGTAGGTAATACCGTTAGATGCCAGGCCGCCAATGCCTCCTTTATAATCTATGATAGTTGCTGCGTAGTCGGCCGCATTGGTCCAGGTACCAGTGTTGCTGCCATTTTGAAATGCAGGACTGGCTGCCAGCAGCGCGGTTCTCGCACGAAATGATTTTGCTATCAGCGCGTTAAATAACTGCCTTGAGTAATCGCCCATTACGCGATTGTATACTTCCACCGTTTTAGCTGTCGATGCAAATTGCGGCGGTATTTGTCCGAGCGCAGTTACACTATTGTACTCCAGTGGCAAATTGGCTTCAGCACTGTCGAGGTCCTTGTAGATTTGCTTAACGCATTCATCAAAATTTGCCCGCGGCAAGTTAAAATTTGAATTAACCGTCAGGTAGTTGGTAATAATGGGCACACCGAGTAAACGACCGTCACTGCCTACACCTGAATGGTTACGTAATAAAAAATACGTAAACAAAGCACGTAAGCCATAAGCCTCTCCACGCATCCTCATATTGAAAAGTTTTGCCGCCTGCACATCATCCGCCCATTTTACCTTGTCAACATTTTCCAAAAAAAGATTAAGATACTGAATGGCGCCATAAGCGCTTTGCCAAAGGTTTACAGGATTGTTGGCAGCGGTCCACGAGCCTTTCGCCATTTGCAGATAACTGTTGTTTTTCTGATTGGTCACTGCATCATCAGTACCGTAATCACTGTTGTCATAATAGGCAGGAATCGATCTGTACGCATTTACCAGAAAGCCCTGGGCATAGCTGGCATCCGTATACATCTGCGCGATCGATTTCTGATTTTCCGGATCCGCGGTCATCAATTTTTTACATCCAGAAAGGACCATAACAATTGCTCCCAAGATCAATATTTTCATTTTCATGTGCATTTAGTTTATTCAGTTAAAAGGATGCTTTTAAACCAATATTATAAAATCGATATTGGGGAGCTGATCCGATATTGGTTTCCATCATTTTTCTTTCTTTGGACACCACCAAAAGGTTGTCACCATTGGCGTATACACTCAAGCCATGAACGAATGATTTTTTAAACAGGCGTTCATTGAAATCATAAGTAAGTTGTACTCTGGCAAGATTGAAACGATTATTCTTATACGACCAGAAAGTTGAGTTTTGGAAATTATTACTGCTTGAAGTAGTCGTTAAGCGCGGATAGGTCGCTTTGTCTTTTGTATCTTCCGTCCATCTTCCCAGCACTACGTCTGAATATTTTGCCGACCCGCTAACCCAGTAGTAAGAACTGTTTTTAAATCCGATCGCTCCGGACTGACCACTTCCCATTGCAAACAGCGTAAATCCTTTCCAGTTCACTGTTACATTTACACCGTACGTGAATGGAGAAACCGCCCATCCGTTATGACCCAAATTCACCTGGTCCTTTGTATCAATCACGCCGTCGTTGTTAATATCCTTGTACTTGATATCGCCTGGTTTCACGCTGCCAAATGTTTGATTTGCATGATTGTCAATGTCAGCCTGATTTTGAAAGAACCCTTCGCTTACATAACCCCAGTAAGCATCCAGCGGCTGACCTGCCCTTCTTTGATAAGCATCCTGGTACACTTCATCCCTGCGAACAGCTTTTGAGGTAAAATTCATTCCGCAAAAACCGGCCGACAATTGGAACGCTCCTACTTTCTTTTGAATGTTGATAGAATAGTCTATACCGGAACGCTTGTCATTGTTATAGTTCAGGTATGGCAGGAAAGAAAAATCCCAGTTTGAAAAATAGGACGGGAAAATAGTGGAAGCGCCCTGGGTAAGCAATCCATCGGTATGCTGAATAAAGTAATTTGAATTTAAAATGATAAAGTGATTAAATAACGATGCATCCAATCCCACTCTGAACTCGTTGCGTTTAATAAAAGAAAGGTCCAGATTTTCTCCCTGCACGGAACCCGTTGTCCAGCCACCGGCAACGCCATCCCTCCATTGGTACCAACCTCCTTTATTATTAAAATATCCCTGGTATAGATAGTAGTCGGTGGTGTTATTGGTAATATCAATGTCCTGCTTAACCGATGCATAAGACGCGTTAATTTTTAACTCATCCACAAAGGAAACATTGTTCTTGAAAAATTTTTCATCGCTGATACGCCAGCCTATTGTTGCGGTTGGAGAAATTCCGTCGCGATGACCCGGTGCAAGTTTTGCCGAGTGTGTCAATGCGCCGGAGAAATCAATGTAATATCTGTGGGCGAAGTTATAACCCGCCTGCAGGCCAAGATTTGAATTTCTTACAGGCTGATATTTGCTTCCGCTATGACCGGCATCGCTCGATACCTGTGTCATATATCCCCAGCCTAACAGAGAAGCCGAAACATTGTGCACTTGCTTGAACGATCTTTTATAGTCAAACTGTCCTTTAAAAGACATGGTTTGGTTGTATCCTGTTTGCCCGATAAATTCATTGGTGGAACTACCGTCGTTGTTATACTGTTTCAGAGCGGTAATCATATCGCTGTTATTCACAGTTGCCCAGGTTGGCTGGTATACAGCATATGCCACCTGGTAGCCTTCTGAATAAATGGATGAATAATCCATGCTCAGCCCCGTCTTAAAGGACAAGCCTGTTAATAAAGAACCCAGATCAGCATTCGCATTTACATTGAACATGAAGCGGCGGTTCTTTGTTTTAACATAGCCCGCGGCTAACATATCAGCAAATGCATTGGTCTGGTCGGTTGAGGTTCCTCCTAAAAGATATTTTCCATCTATAACGTTGTTACTGTTATCGACGATCGTTTGAAGCGATTTATTATTTGGATCGAACATGCTGATGGGAACCAAAGGAGAAAACCAGTTAGGACGGAAAGTGGCAGAAGTACCCCAAAAATCGCCGCGACCCGCGTAGTTATCTGAAACAATAGCAACGGCATCTGTGGATGCAGAAAGCCACTTGGTCAGGTTCATGTCAACATTTGATCGTATGTTGAACAACATGGAGTTGTTCTTTTTGGTAGAACCATAATTTAAAATGTCGTTGTTGTAGGAGAAGCCAACGTTGGTGTAGTACCTGGCACGGTCATTCCCCCCGGATATTTCTGTTGTTATATCAGATTTTGAATAGGCCTTTCTTAAATAGTCCGAAGAAAAATAATTGACATCCGGATACTTGTATGGGTTAGTGCCCTGTGCGGTTTGTTGGATCAAATCCTGGGAGTACTTTTCTGCGATGCCGTCATTTCTTGATGCTTCGTTATACAAGGTCATATAATCTGCAGCATGCAAATAGCCGGGATATCGCTTTGGAACATACGCTCCGGTATTCACCCTGACATCGATGTGCAAAGGACTGTTACTTCCTCTTTTTGTGGTGATCAACACAACCCCTTTCGCTGCACTGCTGCCATACAACACTACGTTGCTGGCCCCCTTCAATACCGTTATAGATTCTACTTCCACCAGCCTGATATCAGCAGCGCTACGCGGAATGCCATCTACAAGTATCAGCGGCGCTTGTCCCCATATAGTACCCGCATAACCACTTACAAGGCATTGAAGGTTATCAAGACTATATGTTCCATAGCTCTTTTTTAGAAGATTTGTGACGTTCACAGTAGAGACACCACCTAAAAGATCAGCCTTATTTACCGAGCCGAATGCAACATTGACTACGGTATCACTATTTACTATTATGCTATTTTCCTGTGCTTTCAGCCTTATCGTTCCCAATATAGATAAAGCGAAAAGAAGGGTTTTTATTTTATAATTCTTTTTCATTGTTCATCTGCATTTTTAATTACCAACCAGGATTTTGTTTGAAGCCTTTATAAAGGTTAACATCCGACTGAAGGAACGGAAACCAATAATGCTTCTCGCCCAAATGCCTTTCCAATATGATTGTCTCCCTGAAGTTCAGCACCTTTGCATTTCTTGGACTTGCATATACGTCAGCGTTAGGCATGCCGCGATCGAATTCAATGCCTTTCTTTAATGTGTATGGTGCCTGGGTGAGTAAGAGCCACCTGCGCAGATCCGTAAATCTGTGCCCTTCAAATGCGAGTTCCACTGCACGCTCCCTCCTTAATTCACTCATAAAATCATCAGTGGAGTTAAGGTATTTTGGTGAGATGTGGCCAACGCCTGCCCTGTCCCTTATTTTATTGACTGCATCTACCGCTGTAAGGCTGTAGTTACTGCTTTTTCCTTGTGCGGAATTGTATCCTTGTGCCGCTGCCTCTGCATACATCAGGTAAACGTCTGCCAGACGCATAAAGCTGAGCGCAAACACATTGTTTTCCTTGTAGCCGTCCCAATCATTGAGCAGTTTGGCGGTGAATTTTGAATTCATATAACCTGTCAAAACAGCTTTGGTGGTATTGGCTGTTCTGTATAAACCACCGGAATAAAGACTGGCATATTGCCTGTTCTGATCATTGCCCACATTGCCGGCATTGGTAACGCATTTATCACCGTCGATCATGATGTCATTGTAAAACCTGGGATCCCTGTTTTTCCATGGATATTGAGGATCGTAGCCTGATTCCGCATCAGCTTTTTCAGGGTCAACAATAGGTAACCCATTGGCCATACCATAGTAGTCCACATAGTTGGCAGTTGGGTACACTTTAATTCCGGACCCGACAATGGTCATTGGGCGATAGTCATTCACCTGGTTCCAGCGCCAGCGACTGCCGGACTCGGCGGTGTTTTCCATAAACATCGCTTCTTTTAAACCGGGAATCTTTCCGCTTTGGTTATAGGTATAAAATAGCTTTGAATAATCTGAAAAATTGGCGAGCTCATAGCGTCCCGTAGATTCCGTTAGTTGCAGAGCCTGTCCAAAAGCATCAGCCGCTTTTTTACAATAGTCTGCGTTATAGCTGCTATTGCCGGTAGACTCCCTGTTCATTAAAGGGCTTCCTGCAAAAAGCAGATCCTTTCCCAAATAAGCAAGTGCCAGAATTTTATTGATGCGGAAATTGTTATTGCCCAGGGTTTGTTTACCGATTGTTGTTTCATCCCAGTTAACAGGAAGCAGGTCAGCTGCTTTTTGAAAATCGGCTGCTGCCTTATCAGCGGTTTGCTGATAATTCAACCTTGGCAAATCCAGGGGCTGGTCAGTAGGTAAAGCCTGGTCTACATAAGCCAATCCACCCCAGTACTGCATTAACATGAAATGGTACCATCCTCTGAAAAAATATAGTTGGCCTGCGATAAGATTTTTCTCTTCATCTGTAGCATCTGTCAACAGGTTTAAATTGGCAATACCAACATTTGCTTTTCTGATGGCATACCATGACAGACCATACAGGTGTCCCTTGTCACCACGAACGGTTGTTGAGGCAACACCACCGGTTTTAAAATAGCTGTAGCCCCTGGTGTTCCAGCCCCAGTAATCTCCCTGGTCAATGGCATTGGTCATCAGGCGCGTTTCACCCGTTTCCCAATTTTCATCTTCTCCGAAATTCCAGTTGTTATGATAGTCCTGGGAACTTATTAATGGAAGGCTGTTGTAGAGCTCTTCGGTAAATCCCTGGAAATTCTTAAAATTTTTAAACGCCTCAGTCGAACTGATATCACTGAGGGGCGCTTTATTCAGATATTTCTTGCACGAGTTTGTACTAATCAATAGCAAACATGCAGTCGTAAGGGAAAGTATTTTTCCTACATATTTTCTCATTTTATCAAACAGTTTAAAAGGTTAAGTCAATCCCTAAATTGAAACGTTTTAAAGTTGGGTAGGCGCCGAAACTTGAGTTGCCGCTGAAGTTGGACTCACGATCGTCTGGCATCTTTGTCCACAGGAAAAGATTATTACCATTCAAATACACTTTGCATCTCTTTATGCCTAACCGGTTGACGATTTGGTTTTTTAAAGTGTATCCGATCTCCGCATTTTTTAACCGCAGAAAAGATCCGTCATAGAGGTATCGGGTACCCGGGGCCTCATTACCTACTACACTTGACCAGCGGGGTAATGGAATGTTACCTCCACCGTTCAGTGTCCAGTAAGTGCCTTCAACGTAGGCAACGTCTGAAGACGCCACGAATGTAGGGAAGGTCACTTCACGCGTAACATTGTTAACACCATAAAACTGGACAAACAGATTTACGCCCTTCCACTCAACGCCCACAGAGGTATTGAATGTATTTTGAGGAACACTTGAAAATTTATAAGGAGCCTTGTCATAGGAATCAATAACACCATCACCATTAAAGTCAACAATATTATAGTCACCGGTTAACTTACTTTGGTTATTTGTTCCTCTTTGCGTGCTTCCGTAGAGATCATCCCAGCTTTTCAGGAAACCATAATCGAGATATGATGTCGTTTGCCCGATGGCATAACCTTCTGATTTTTGGTAGGCCGGCAACAATTGCGGATTATTCTGCGAGATCACTTTATTTTTCGCATGTGTCATGGAGGCATTCACCCACACGCGCATGCCGTTGGTAAAGGTCTGGTTCAGCCCAAGTTCAACTTCATAACCATTGGCCACCACTCTTCCAAGGTTTGCACTCGGCGCGGTGGCACCAAAATAAGTAGGGATGGCGCGTGAGGAGCCATTGATGATAATGTTGCTTCTGTCATCACGGAATACGTCTACGCTACCGGTAACTCTGCCCCCGAATAAACTATAATCAACCCCCAGGTTACGTTTCTCCACGGTTTCCCATGCTATATTTGGGTTGCCCAGCGAAGAAATATCGTAAAATGTGTAAGGGGTATTGGCAGGGATGTCTCCCATCGCATAATTTCCTCCGTAGGTCCATTGGTCCTGGTAAAGCCAGCGACCCGATACATTGTCGTCACCGATCTTACCCCATGATGCGCGAATTTTAAAAGTGTTGATGAAAGGCAACTTTTGCATAAAACGTTCGTTGCTCAACATCCAACCCGCAGACAAGGAAGGAAAAAATGCAAACCGGTTATCGGGTCCAAATTTTTCTGAACCGTTGTACGCGCCATTTGCTTCCAGGAAGTAGCGGGATGCATAATTATAAGTTGTCCTGAACACCCAGTCTTCACGATAGTGAGGAAACTCACTGCCAGTGGCATATTTTTCACGCAGGAAAACACCCATTGCACTCACATCATGGAGTTTTCGGGCACCAAATTTCTGAGCCCAGTTTAATTGCATAGAGTAGTTTGTCCTGCGGTAGGTGGCGCCAGTGTTCACTGATCCCGCCTGGCTCGTCCATCTTACCCCGTCGGTGTAATCAAGCTGGGTACCGGTATTGATCTGCTGTTCATAATAGACCGTTCCTGTTTCCGGGTCAACCCATTTTCTTTGCGCAGAATTATACAGGTCGTTTATACCACGGCCAGTCTCCTGGAATGTATTGTCCATTGAAAAGTTGCCTCTAAAGCTTAAGCCTTTCAGGAGCATTCCTAAATCCTGCTGAAGAATAAAATCTGTGGTGAGTTGCGTGTTGGTTCGTTTTTCAACGCCTGACATTGCCAGATTAAATGCCGAATTGGGCACATCTGCATTCCTGGGTGAATAAAAACCCCATGTGCCGTCGGAATAAACAGGTTGCATTGCATCAGGCGCCGTTCTGTAGGCAGATGCCCAATAGGAAGCGTCGCCATCGGCAGCCCCCCATGGCAATTTGCGAACACCATTGGAACCAAATAATTTAGTGGATAGTTTGGTCGTCTTGGTCAGATTGAAGTCGAGATTGCTACGCACATTCGCTCTTGTATATCCGTAACCCGACTCGTAGCCCCTGCCATTTTGAAAAGTTTTGAAAAGATCACCTTCATACACGAAGTCAACACCGGCGTAGTAAGTTACGAAGTCAGAGCCCCCCGATACGTTGGCACTGGCATTGTGAGCCATGGCTACTTTTTTAAATAACTCATCTGTCCAGTTAACATTGGGGTATTGGTCCCTTTCCTTGTCATTAGCAGGATTGCGGTATTTATCGATAATGGCCATAGGTTTATAGGCTTTCCAACCATTTGAGCCGAGCATCAGTTCCCTGGCAATCGTTTGATTTTTCAACACCAGCGCGTCATAAGAATCATATTTTTCAGGCAACTTGGAAGCGGTCTTTGCGGTGGCGTTATAACGAACCTGTATATTCGCCTTACCTTTTGCGCCTTGCTTCGTGGTGATCAATATAACACCGTTGGCTCCTTTTACACCAAATACAGCCGTTGCTGAGGCATCTTTGAGCACAGAAACACTTTGCACGGAGGCGATGTCTATGGAGCTCATGGAACGCTCAATTCCATCCACCAGAATCAAAGGAGAACTATTGTTCCAGGAAGTCTGGGCCCGTATCAAAATCTGTGGATCTTCTGCACCAGGCATACCAGTTGATGACATGGTAATTACGCCTGGCAGGTTTCCGGTAAGCGCCATTCCAAGATTATTGACGCCTCCCGCACGCTGCAGCGCCTCACCGGTTGTTTGAGCAATAGCACCGACAACACTTTGTTTCTTTTGTTTGCCATACCCGATCACCACCACATCTTCCATGTTCTTCGGGTTGAGTTCGAGGCGAACAATAACATTGGTTTCTCCCGGCTTTAAGGTGACATTCTTACCAACATAATTTACCGCAGTGATCTCCAATTTTGCATCGGCACTGTTTACGGTTAGTGAAAATGTACCATCCCGACCCGTACCGGTCGATATCTTGGTGCCGGCCAGTGTGACACTGGCCCCTTCCATGGGTTCATTTTTTTCATTGAAAACCTTTCCGGTAATCTTCTGAGTGGTTTGAGCAATGGAAAAAGTGATAAAACAAAAGAGGAAACAGACTGTCAGAACAGTCTTAATCAGGCAGAGTTTAGGGCGCAGGACGCCTCGTTGGTTAGAGCAGTTAGTGTATTTTTTCATATCTTAACTTGTATTGAAATATTACTGCCGCAGCTACATTGATCAATTGTTTTTACAATCAATCAACAGCTTAAGCATTTCAACCTTTTTTGAGTTCGCAAGCATATAAACGACTTCCAGGTGATCAACTAATTTGCAATTGACACTTGGTTTGATTTCATCTTTCCAAAAAAAATAACCGGTTAAATTTGGAGTGTATTAAAACACGTTTTGAGACAAATAATGGCGGAAAAAATTATGACTTACATAAGTTGCTGTACGCACAGGATTTGAAACAAACAATCGTGATTTAATAAGTCAAAACTAAATGATCGTTCAAAAAAAGACTTGACGTGATGTAGATATAAATAGCATTTTTGTCCTTTTAAAAGGTCCGATTATGTGATCAACTGTAAATAAAAAAATCACACAACAAGATGGTTAATAAACATTTATAAAAATATTACTGTCAATAAGACAATTATTTTTTTGAACCACCGATATAACGGGTATTTATATGTGTGAGCGTTTTTGTTTTTTTGATGTGGCGCTGTAAAAACTTTCAACCCAAAAAATATGTCGGCAGTTCATGTTACACCACTTGCTTATTGTCACAAATAATTACGGGATTTCCTGATAAACGGCGTTATCAAAAAATCCCGCAAACTCAATTCTCCTGTTTATTATTCTTTCATCTACTTCACAGAAACGAATTTCACCAGCAACACACCATGCGCAGGCACATTGATCGGAAGCCTGCCCTTTTGAGCGTCCAGTTTTGCAATGTCTTTCTGTCTCCACAGATCGCGCACTTTTAATTTCCCTTTCAAACCCAATTGTTGAAAATCTGAGAATGACATGTCAACAGGCTCTAGTCCAAAATTGCAAAAACCGACCGCGTGCCCACCGTCTTCCAGTTCTTTGACATAAACGCGCATGTCGCCTTTCTTGAATTGGCAGGTAGCCTGTTTACCGAGGGCATCCTGGTTCACCGCAATCACTTCGTCATTCGTAAGCAGATTGAGGGTAAAATCATCCAGTTTTTCCATGTCGCACCCAATTAATAAAGGTGCTGTAAAAAGGCTCCAAAGGCTAAAGTGAAGATATTGTTCATCGGGTCTGAGCTTGCTTTGATGAGGGTTGCCCCAGCCCACTGTTCCAAGCACAAGCATATCGGGGTCGTTCCAGTTACCCGGTTTTGCGTAGGGTGCCGCTTTATCCTGTGCCAGCGCAATGCCGGACATGCTGGCCCATGTATCGGTTATATCATTGGTTGTGCGCCAGCAACTACCACCTACCGAGTCACCCCATTTCCAAACGTCCGACATTCCGTATTGACAAAGACTAAACACGATATCGCGGGGCTGCTGCTGCAAATATTTTCCCATGAGCGTAAAGGGCGCCTTTGCAGTTGCAAGTTCATTCCCTCCTTTGTAGGATAAAGAGGAAACTTTACTCGCATCATTGCCCGGCAGTCCGTTTATAACGTTACCATAGCTGCACCAATCGTATTTGAGATAATCAAAACCCCATTTGGCGTAGCTTTCTGCGTCTTGCTTTTCGTATCCGTAACTGCCGGCGCAGCCACCGCATGTCCAAGGACCGGGGCTGGAATAAAGCCCGATCTTCAACCCGAGACCATGCACATAATCGGCAAGCCCTTTCATGTCATTAAAACGTGCATTGGGAATGATGTTACCGGCATCATCACGAAACTTGCCGCGTAAAGATTCATCTTTTGAATCGCGATGGTTCTGCCAGAAATCATCAATATTTATATAGGTCCAGCCGTGATTAATAAGGTCCATCTTTACCATGGCGTCAGCGGCACGCTTCACTTTGTCGGCAGACACTTCTCCCGCAAAACAGTTCCAACTGTTCCATCCCATAGGTGGCGTTAGGGCGATCTTGTCACCGCAGATGATGCGAAGTGTTTTTTCTGCTGCTCCTTTCGCATTGCTGGCTTTGAGTTTGACATTGAACGTGCCCGCTGTTTCCAGCTTGCCTGTTATAACGCCTGTTTGTATATCCAAAGTAAGTCCGGATGGTAGCCCGGTTGCGGAAAAAACCATTGGCCGTTCACCGGTTGCGGCTATGCGAAACTGAAAGGGAGAACCTGGCCTCACGCCGAATACCGTGGCACTGTTTATTCGTGGACCGGCCGGAGCCTTAGGCGTCAAAACATAAGGATTCGCAGGTACGGGACTAAACGTTGACAATATAGCGGCATCTGTGGTTTCAAATTTTGCCTCTGCCCAATCTGCATGATCGTAGTAGTTACCGTTTCCTCCATCGGTCACTACCAATTCCATTTTCTGAATACCATCAAGAACAACATGACATGGTCTGGCGCTGTCGCCCAAATGCATTATGCCACTCGACCACATTTTTTTGCCATCTCCAAGGATGACAAACTCTACAGCAGGGTCGTGCCCCCTAACCTCATCATCCATTCCAACCTTAGCACTGAATGATCGGGCCTTACCCTTCAGCAACACTATCAAAGAGCTCTCAGCGTGCGTACCAAAGCCTCGTTCAAATTTTTGGCCCGCAATCGTAAGCGTCTTGTTATCCACCGATCTGTTTTTTCCAGGCACACCATAACCTTGCGTAGCGACACTTAGATCTAACTGGTCGAGCCACACTGTTTGAGCCGTCGATCGATAAGAGGAAATCACACCCATAAAAACAATAATGCCTGCAATTATTCGATTTGTCATGTTTTTCTTTTTCAAAAAAATGGTTGGAAAAATTGTTTGCTTTCAATAATATTTAAATACCATACATCAAATTTGTGAATAGTATATGCTTTATAAAGTCTGCGACCTTTAACTAGCCGAAAGATCTAAAAGAAGTTGGCTCACGATCAAATTTTTTTTGAAAAAAGTCTGGACATAAAGCACTCGCAGTTTAGGACACATCAGCCATCAATTAGGTCTTCGGCCGAAGCAAAGTCCCTGTCTGTGAAAGGTGCAAAATTATGACCCGCCTTATTATCAGGATGTTCTTTTTGTTTCCACTATTAGTATAAATGTCGAATTCATTATGGATCGAATGCCTGTTCCGGATGGGCGATCCTTCAAACTAAAGCAATAACAATCTTTTACCCGAAGCCGCGATCAGGAGAATAGTTGATGTCTTCGAAAAAGGCCCAAAAAGATCGGGGCTTATTTTCTTTGTGTATTCTTTGCAACCTATGCGTTTGTGTTAAAAAATAATTTTCTTTAAAAATATCGTTTTTGCCCTCTTAAAGCAGATGTTTATTGTCAAATAGACACATATTTTTTTGCACCCAGCAAATTAAAAAGTGGCCCGGCTTCGCACCACCGTTACCGGGCCGATGAACTGCTCATTTTACGAGCTTCTTTGTCAGTACAATAGCACTGATTTTTATCATGATCTCCAATAAAGATTACAATGACGTTTTATTATTCAGCGGTCCGTCGGCTGTCGTTTTTAATGATTTCATCAAGATTGTTAACAGGACGTTCGAGCGCATAAGGTATGGGCATCCGGCTGAACTGCTGGAAATACAATAGGCATGCATCTTTCCATAATATTGCGTTTTGGCATTGGCTACGCAAACTCCGCTGTACTGCTGTGAAACGCGTGCTATCGACATAGGGCTGAACCTTATCCCATGTCTTTTGAAAAGAACGAACTTGCTGAACACCCTTGTCATAATCATAACACAGTTCATCCCAAAGGGTGCGACCGCTTTTCATGGTATAGTTCCATGGCAAATGATGAAACCATAGCAAAAATTTTTCCGGACAGGTAGCCGGGTCGTTGAACTGCGATGCCAACGGTTGATGATATTGCTCAACAGCATCACTTCCTTTTGTTGTACGGTCAAAGCCTATTCCAATGACACTTGCCTGGTGATAGTATGGAGGTGTCCAGTCTGCTCTCATTCCCTTAGGCGCCCACCACGGTCCCGGACCATAATGTTCATTGGCACTCATGATATGATGCAAACCCAGAGGTGTCATATAGTTTACAGCTGCTTCCCTGCTGTCCAGCATCATTTGTTTCACTGGTTTGAGAAAATCATTTGTCCATGATGCATTGTAATCAGATGATCCTGTTCTTGCAGATGAATCATTGTAAAATGTTAGTCTGAGCCATTCTTCGGCAATCTGTTCGCTTTTCAAATTAACGTTCCATGCGAGGCGGCCAAAGGCATACCAGTTGGCTTGCGCAAAATGATGTCCACACCAATTGGCATCAAGACCAATATTTGCAACACCTGCAATGGCTGTATGATTCTGTTGATAAATACTGCCGTCTGTACAACGGGCAACTGTGCTGCCTTCTCCTTTCTGGTAAGTGTCGCTTTGCAAACATTCTTCCCACATCGGAGCAAGGAACACTAAGTGAGTAGCGTGGCCAAGATACTCTTGTGTTATCTGGAACTCAGGCATAACGGATGTATTCTTCATCGCGCCAAACAGCGGACTAAAGGGTTCACGGGGCTGAAAATCGATTGGGCCATTTTTTACTTGTATGATTACATTGTCCCTGAATTGTCCGTCAAGCGGCATAAACTCATTATATGCCTGCTTTGCACGATCCTTATCATTGGGGCTGTATACAAATGCACGCCACATCACAATGCCGCCATAAGGCTTTAACGCATCCGCGAGCATATTGGCGCCATCGGCATGTGTACGACCAAAGTCCTGTGGTCCAGGCTGTCCTTCGCTGCTGGCTTTTACAAGAAGACCTCCAAAATCAGGAACGATGCTATATATCTCCTTGATCTTCGCTTTCCACCAGGCTATAACTTCAGGATCTAAGGGATCAGATGTCTTCAATTTTCCAAGCAAAGCGGGTGAAGAAAATTTTACGGAGAGATAAACTTTCATCCCATAGGGCCGCAGGATCTCTGCAATAACTTTTACACGATTCAGATAATCAGCATTCAATATTTGCGGTGCCGCATTTACATTGTTTAGAACTGTGCCATTGATACCAACAGAAGCATTGGCACGTGCATATTCCTGCCATAGTTTTTTATCCTGTGACGTAACAGTAAATGCCTCGTCTTTTCTCCAGAAGATAGAGTGACCCGCATAGCCACGTTCTACAGAACCATCGGGATTATCCCAGTGATTGAGGATACGCGTTTCATAAGAAGGGTTGTTTACTTCACTGGTTATATTTTCACCAGTTTGTTGCCGACGTAATAATTCATATACACCATATAAAATACCTTTGTCATTGTTTGCCTGTACAGCGTTTTCACTGAGTTTAAAACCATCGTATTTAAGGGCTTTTTCTTTCGTGATGGTTAATGTAATGGTTGCGCCAGATTTTCCCTGCCAACCGCGCCTCAACTCATCCATGGCCACAGACAGCGTAGGCGTTTTTTTGGAACAAACAATGTTTACAGGTTGAGATTTTGAAGAACGCAACCATAGCTCATGACCATCCTGTGCAAAAAGCAAAGTCGTAATGAACAAAGAACAACAAACAGAAAATAAATGTTTCATATCGCGTTATGCTACTAGTCAGATCACACACCATTGCTGACTTCTGTGATCTTTTGATTTAATTATGTTATTCAAATGTATCCAATCAAATGATGCATCGTATTTAATAATCACTGCTTATTTCGCTTTGTTCTGCGAAAGCTTTCGGTGAAAAAGGGAAAAGGGTGTAGAAACACCCCTTCTGCTTGCTAATGCTAATATCCGACGAACATTTATTGGTGCTCACGAACGATAGCACTGTTATTTGCTTAATAGTTAGGATTCTGATATGCTTTCTTCTCCGCGTCGCTCATTTGCATACCATCGATCTGTCCTTGCGGGATCGGGCGCAAATAATGGTACGGCTGAATAGTACGTGTTACAGTCGTTGGTGTGTGGTCAGTAATGTTTACTCCACCAATACGGTAGGTTGCCGCCAATTCATTCCATTTCTGCGTACGTACCAAATCGTACCAGCGATAACCTTCTCCGTAATATTCGCGTGAACGTTCTGCAAGAATATAGTTAATATCGATTGTTGCAGGCGTAGCAGCAAGCATTTCAGCACTATGATCAACTGTTTTTATTGCATTGTCTGCATTGCTGAAGCGCCATTTACCTGCACGTGCACGAAGCACATTGATCAATTCTGCCGGTGATTTACCCGCTGTTGTAGTGGCTCCTTTTACCGCTGCTTCTGCCGCAATGAAATATAACTCAGACAGTTTTGCAATGTTGAAAGGGCGCGTAGTTCCGGCGTTTGGCTGTCCAAGACCACCGTTGTTATCTGTACGATAAGTACCCAGTTTCCAAAGGCCCGGATATCTTAACCTTGTGATTCCTTCAGGAGATACTACGAAATCTGCTCTGCCAGGTAATGCACCGGCACCCACGTTGTTTTTAGTTGCCCAGGCGGCATAATCAATCGGAGTTGCAGGTTCGCTGTCAAGGAATGTAAGGATCGCATCGTTTGGTTTTACAGGCATATAGTTCGCGTTGTAATAGGTCGACGTTTTATCACCAGCTACATCCCAGTTGCCACGATAAACGGTTACAAATGTTCCATCGTAACGGGAGTCGTTTGTTTTGTCGGCAAACGTTTTTTCTATCACATCGATTGTTGGCGCCATACGTGTCCATGGGCGACCCAGATCCTGCGCTGCTTCACGTTGTACGGTACTTACCGTGGTGGTCCATTCTGTTGCACTTTTGCTGCTTCTGATCAATGTATAGTTCCATGTCAGCATCCACACAGCAAAGTTGTCCGGAGCACCGCCACTACCGTTAGTAAGGCTGGAACCGTTGTAATATTCACTTTGTTGCGTATGGTCAGCATATAAAAGAACCTCGCTGTTACGGTCATTTGAACCAACGCCCAGATCGTAGAATGTTGGTTGCAAAGCGAATGAACCATGGCTGTCGATGGCTGCTGTTGCTATATCGTAAGCCGCCTGGAAATACCACTGTGCATTGTGACCATCGGGATCTGTGCGTGCCACATCAGGATAAGTAGGAATGTTATTTGGATTCTGCAACCACCATGCATAAGTCAGGTATGCTTTTGATAAATACAGACGAGCCAAAGTTTTTGTTACACCTCCCGTCACACGACCAGCATCAGGCAGGTCGCTAACTGCTTTCAACAAGTCTGGAAAAATTGCTTTTGTATAGACTTCCGGAACGGTATTGCGCTTGGAAGCTCTTGAAGGGTTGGTGTTAAATTTTAATTCACCGCTGCCGAGATCCAATGGCACACCACCATAGGTTTGCACGAGCAAGAAGTAATCGAACGCACGGAAAAATTTTGCTTCTGCAATCAATGCGTTTGAAAGTCCCACCGAAGTAGCGTTTTCGATAATACCGCTGGCAGTATTGATATCAGAAAATGATTCGCCCCAAGGGATACTTGGCGGAAAACTGGTAGAAGTCACCTGGCCGACGCCGGACATGTCCATGTCTTTAAAGTTACCATCGGCACTTTGCGCCCATGTGGCTTCATCGGTTCCTGTAATGCAGGAGTTGTAGTAATATGCCTGCCCGTAAATGTTGCGCAAGTGGGCATACAAAGAAGTAATACCGCCTTTCACACCACTTTCTGTTTTAAAATAATCCGGCGTGAAAGAGGAACGCGGTTGCTCATCCAATATTTTTGTACAGCCTGCCAGCAACAAGGTTGACATTGCAGTAGCTGCGAATAGTTTATTGATATTGATGTGTTTCATACGACCGTTAGTTTAGAATGATAAATTAACACCCACAATGTAGTTACGTGTAGATGGTGTGTTTACACCGATTGTTAACAAACGTTTCAAGCTTGCAGATAAAGGCACCGCTGCATTTTCGTTACCATAAGAGTTTGATTCAGGATCCATGCCTGACTCTTTCTTATATGGTGAGAAAAACGCAAAAGGATTTTGCACTGTAAAGTATCCACGCAATCTCACGCCCTTGTTTTTAACGAGGCTTCTGCTAAAATCATAACCCAGGGAAATGGTACGGATCTTAAGGAAGGATGCATCAAAATAACCGAGCGTGCTGCCGTATTTAGGATTGTCTCCGCTCAATGGACCAGCAGGGTTTGGATATTTAGCATCAGTGTGTGTAGGTGTCCAGTAATCAACTTTTACGTTGTTGTTACGTGTTGTTAAATTGTTCAAATAACCACCCGATCCATATACGGAACTGATCAGGATACCACCATGCTGGAAAAAACCAACAGCAGAAAGGTCAAAACCTTTGTATGCGAGGCGTGTGTTGAAACCACCCATGTATTTAGGATCCATGTCCATCACCTGGCGGTCGTCTGCGCCGATCGCTCTAACCGGTGTACCGTCTGCATTGTAACCACCGGTGTACAATACTTTGATCATACCAACTGAGCCACCGGGCTCAAGTGTAGAAAGGTTTGGATCTTTTGACTGCCACAACCCTATCCTTTTGTAATCGAAAATAGAGTTTATGTTATGGCCCACGAACCATCCGTTGCCTTCATCTTTTGAAGAACCCGATGCAAGTGCTACGAGCTTGTTACGGTTGGCATAAAAGTTAATACCTGCATCCCATGTAAAGCCGTCGCGACCGCCATCAATGATGGTTCCGTTAAGGGTAATTTCAATACCCTTATTTTGCGATTTACCAACGTTGGCTGTATAGCCACTAACGCCGGAAGTTGCCGGCAAAGCCAGTCCCTGCAAAAGATCAAACGTATTTGTAACATAGTATTCAGCGGTACCGGTCAGGCGATTGTGGAACAAGCTGAAATCGATACCATAGTTCCATGTTTTTGAATACTCCCATCCCAGGTTTGGATTCGGAACCTGCGTTACGTAATAACCTGTTGCATAGTTGGTTTCACCAAAATTGTATGGCCTTGTACCCAATGTACCCAGTGTTTTATAAGGATCGATAGCCTGGTTGGACGTTTGTCCGAAACCTGCGCGAAGCTTCAGGGCATTTAACCAGGTTACATCTTTCATAAATGACTCATTAGCCAGGTTCCAACCTACCGAAACGGCAGGATATGTGTGCCACTGGTGACCAGGTGCCAATCTTGAAGAAGCATCTGAACGCACCGTTGCGGAAATCATGTAACGGTTATCATAAGAATACATCACACGTCCCATATATGATAATAAACCCCACTGATAATAATTTTGGTTGTTTGGATTAACCGTGATGTCTGTAGCCTGCGCCTGGCCGATGTTATAGAACTGAAACGCATCGGAAGGAATGTTTCTCGCAGACATCGAAGAAGAATTGTATTTCTGTTGTTCCGCAGAATACAACGCGATAGCGTTTATGTTATGTTTTGTGCCGAATGTGCGGTCATAAGACAAAATATTTTCGATTGTCCAATGATACGTTTGTGAATTGCTGATACCTGCTGTTGAAGGCGTTGTTACATTCGTGCTGTTTACGCCCTGCCCCGTATAGTTACCGTTGTTACCCTGGATGAAGTCCAGGCCAAGGTTTACTCTGTATTTCAAGCCTGTCACCCAAGGAATTTTTACTTCGCCAAACACAGAGTTGTAGGTCGCAAAGTTTCTTGTTTCGTTTAACCATACACCCTTATCCGTTAAGCTATCCACTCTCGCTCTTGTCAACACATAGCTATCTCCAAGCGTAGTGTTTACAATTCTTTTTGTAGAGCCATCGGCATTAAACGGATTGGCAAGTGGCGACAACCCAACGTTTACACCCACCTGGCTTCCTTCGTTTAAATTGTAGTTACTGTTTGTAGTGAAACCAACGCGCACAAATTTACCGATCTGCTGATCGACAGATGTACGGAATGAATATCTTGTGTAGCGCTGGGATGGAATAACACCCTGGTTGCGGTAATATCCCATGCCTACATTGTAACTACCGCCTTCACTTGCACCGGTAACACTGATGTCATGACTGTTCAATGTACCTGTTCTGTACAAAAGATCCTGCCAGTCGGTATTTACTTTTCCGGTAGAGTCTTCGTCCGTTCCCAATGCAGGGAATCTGTTGGATACTTGTTTCAGCGTAGTGAATTCGCGCCAGTTCATCATCGGATACCTTGCGAAAACAGTTTGGTTTCCATAATAACCACTGTAGGCAATTCTTGGTTTTGCACCTTTCTGGCCCTTATTGGTGGTGATCAAAATAACCCCATTGGCACCGCGTGATCCATAGATCGCAGTAGCCGATGCATCTTTTAATACATCCACACTTTTGATATCGTCGGGATTTAAATCGCCAATAGAGCCGGGAAAAGGAATACCATCCAGCACAATCAGCGGATCGTTGGTAGCGGTCAGGGAACGTTGTCCGCGAATACGAATTTGCATCGTAGCTCCTGGCTTTGTAGATGTTTGGGTCATTTGCACACCCGCCATGCGGCCCTGCAATGCCTGCGATACGTTTGCCGAAGGCACTTCACGCATCGCATCACCGCTGATGGAAGCGACAGAACCTGTTACTGCTTCTTTTCTTTGTGTACCATAACCGATCACCACAATGTCCTGCATGCTGCTCGCCGCCGGCTTGAGTGAAACGTTGATGGTTGTACGTCCGTTGACTGCTACTTCTTGTTTTTCGTAGCCAACGGAACTGATCACCAGCGTACCATTTGGCAGAACGTTGATGAGGAAAAGACCTTTGTCGTCTGCGGCAACCGCACCGGAACCTCCTTTAACGGAAACCGATGCATGACCAATAGGCTCGCCGGAACTATTGGTTACATGACCTGTCACGTGTATCGCCTGCGCGATTACAGCGTGATGGAAAAAAGTTAACATGACGGACAAAGCAATCGTTAGAACTCTGATCATCCCTGCCCTTGGCTGGTATGATCGCCTTTTTTGTTGGAAGGTTGACATTAGCATATAGATTGGTTTTAAAAAAATTTAAACGCGGTCATGAAACTTCATCACTTTACGGGAAAGCTGATCGAGCGTATATACACGGCCCGGCTGCTTCTGCGGAAAAAGCGAATGAATACATCATGCTGACCGCATGACTTACCTATATCAATACTTTGTTTTATGAGTTTGCCCTGGGTGGAAGGAACTGTTATAACCGCAAGCGGTTTTTCACTATCTAAACTATCGAGAAACACCTCCAGGCTTGTATTTTCATCGGCGGAAAATTCTATTTCCATGTTGCGGGAAGGCATGGCCTCTGTTCCAAGATCGACTCCTGAATACATCATCCAGCCACCATTTTCGCTGTTGTTGGTTACCATTTTGCCATTGGCTGTGGTAACCGTTTCCACACCATAATAATTATTATAACCAATGGCCGGCAAAGCAGCGCGTCCGTCTTTGCAAATGAAAAAGTCAAAATCTGCGGACTTACCCTGCGCGAAAACGCCCACACTTGTACCCACCCAGGAATTAAAGCCTGGTTGTGCGCGATCAAGTTTAATGCAGTTAACCGCACCCACTTTTATCCAATCGTTTCCATTCCTGCTATACGAAGCAGTCAGTTCATGTTCATTTCTTTCCAGTTTCAACCATAGCTCCCTGCCCGCTTTATTCGCTATGCTAAAAGTTGAACTATCGTGTTGCAATATTATTTTCCTGCCGTTCTTATAACCTGTATAGAAGGCAACAAATACTTTTTGATTGCCATTCGTGAGATAGATGCCCGCTTTATTGCTAGTATCGGTCGCATCTAAGTCTACTTTGGTAGTGACTGTATAAAAATGATCTGTTTCTTTTTGAACGAGATGGGTTTTCCCATTGCCCGGATTCAAACAAACCCATCCCTTTCTCGCCGACAATGAATAACTGGCCCCTGATGTTTTGTCGAGAAAGTGCCAGCTCGGATCAAGTTCGGTTTTTCCGTCAAAGCGATCGCTGTACATGCTTCGCCACCCAATGCCACCTTGCGGAAGATCTGGCTTTGTAACCGGCGTACTCACCGGAGGCATTCCCCATGGGCGATCACCTTCCCATATCACCTGGTACAGAGAAGTTTGCCTTCCCATACCGGACCAGTCGTCGCTGTCTGTTTTTTGATAACTCTGACCGATGGTCCACCACGTGCCGTCGGATAATTGAACAGGCGCCGCAATATGATTTGGGCTCCTAAATGCATTCCTTGGATCGGGACTCGGTTTGAAGAAATTGCCCAGTCGCTCCCATTTTGTAGAATCAGCGGTTAAGGCAGAGGCACGCAAGACATATTGCCCTCCTGAAACGTCCCCTGCAGGGAAATAATAATAGTAACCGTTTCTTTTACACATCACCGGCCCTTCTGCCCAACTGTATTGCAGGTTGGCATTTATCCAGTCGAGATTAATCACTGATCCGGTGAGTTGTCCGTCACGACCCAGCGCTTGCAGGCGGTTTACCTTCTGGCCATTCTTAATTACCATATAGGGCTTGCCGTCATCATCCACAAAAATGGAATTGTCGTAACCAAGCGGTCCGGTCACTGCATTGGTTTTTACCTCTACCGGCGCTGACCAGGGGCCGTACGGTGAAGAGGCTTTGGAAAACCACTGGCCTCCCGACGAAAAGTATATCCAGTACGAACCATAGAAATAAGTGATGGCTCCCTGCCACACACCGCCTGATGGACGGTCGGTCACCATGGATGAATGAGCAGGTGGAAGCACACGGCCGATTATTTTCCAGTGAACGAGATCTTTGGAATGATATATCGGTAAATAAGGGTTAAAGTGAAAAGAAGAACCGCAATGGTAAAAATCGTCTCCCACTTTTAGAAGTGTAGGGTCCGGATGGTCTCCCGGAAGAACGGGATTTACGTAGGTCATTTCTTCTGTATAGAGCGCCAGGGAGTCAGATTTTGAAATTGGTGTAACTGAACTCACACTTTTTACGGGAGAGTTGGTTTGGGCTTTTACCAGCGAAAATGAAAAGCACATAAATGCGACCGTGGCAAGACATCGTTTCAACATGATATGGCAGCAGTTTTTAGATCAGCTTAAAAATAGAATTGCCGTCAGCAGGCAGATCGCTCAATTGTTGAAGAAAAGGGAATAAATGTTCTGGACGTGAACATTTGTCGTTTTTTATGTACCGAATGTCCGGAGTGCTAAAATTGCATTTTCAACAGGCAACTTTGTCACTACCGAAAAGCAGGTCGCATTGCCAATATCAGAGATTGAACCTTATTGACCCGATAACGGCGCATATCTACCCTTTTACGGTAGACAAGAACCCGCTCAAAACAAAACGCTCCATTCAATATCGTGTAGCCTTAACTAAACAATACTGAATTGAGCATTTTTGACTTTACGGACAAAAGACCGCTTAGCGTTATTTAGATTGTATTTTTTTGCTATACAACTCGTCATTGCAACTTCCTCCACAGCAGCCTCCAATTTCAGCTGGCCTTTCACTCCAAGCTCATTCCACTTTAATGTTATCAAAACTAACTACTGTAGAGTTTTGCATTCCCGAGCAAACAGCAATACCGGCGAGGCAGTCACCAATTTTTAATTTACAATTTCCCCCGGAGGACCATGTTAGTCCGTCAGTTCAGGAACAATGCGTACGGTCAGAGACATATTTGTAACTGGCCCTCGAACGAATGGCATCAGTAATGTCTAAGGGACAAAACTTTAAAATGAACAAAACTTATCAATAGAACAAGAAAATAGTGAACTCAATTTTATTACTATTTTAACGAAGAGGCAGTTGTTGCAAAGATCGAACGATCGCCTCGAGTAGGATTGTATTATTTCTATCAGGCGTTCTTATTGGATTACTTATTGTGTGAAAATATCCATGTTCGTCTCTTTCAAAAACAATTTCTTCGCCTGCTACCACTATATAAAATTTATAATCGTAACCAAACGTTACAAGACGGCCTTTAAAGTTTTGTTCCTGTCCCTCACAGTTCACCGGTAATTCAAAATAATGTTCCATTGACACGAAAATAAGGAAAGAAATAAAACTTAAAAATCAGCCATGTGATAAGATACCTTAAGTGATTGAAGGACAAGTGCCATTCAGGATCAAAGAGGTTTCACTGCATCTACCTCTAGAACCAAAGCATCCAGGTCCTTCCTAGATATTACCGAACAACTAAAAACTCTTTTGCCGGATCATTTAAAATATCATTCATCAACTCCTCTACCAGTTGTTTTATATCAAGTTGAATTAGCTCAAAACATACAGTCAATTCTTTTTGAGAAATACCGGCTGTTTGAAATGGAGAGGATTGCTTTTGTCGGTGCTCATTGATCCTTCCAATTTTCGCATGAAACGCCTTCAAAACAATTGGTTGATCAGGATTATCCGCTACCATCCCTACAAATTCACCGGATGATAAATTGGCAATGGTGCTGACCGGTACCACCGATTCCAATTGCCTTGATTTTGAAATGGAGCTGTCATTGCTATTCACCGAAATACTTTCTCTTTCCTGCAATGTCTTCCCTATCATTTCTGAAACCGCTTTAGCCAGCTCACCACGTGTTTGGCCAACAATAATATTTCCACAAATATTTGTGATCACTTCTGCCCATTCCCTGCCATAATGCAGTTTCAATTGACTGGCATCCTGGATGGCAATGGTAGTGGCTATTTTGTTAGACCTTCCGGTGGCAATAAGGTTGTCAAAATTGAGCAAGATGATGGTAGGGAATTCATCAATGATCACGTTCATTTTTAGTTGATCTTTTTTATTTACCATTTTGGACATGCGTGTTACATATAAGGAAAGCACGGGACCATACACCTCCTGTTTTTGAGGATTATTGGCAAGGGTAACAATTTTAGGTGCAGCGGGATTATTTATATCGAGTGTAAAATCATTGCCGGACAAAACGTAATACAGGGACGGTGACGCCAACCTTGCCAGCGAAATTTTTGCTGCGTCCAGCTGCCCTTCCAATTGCTCAAATGATTTGGTCTCAAAGGCGCTGATAAAAGGATTGATGAGTGCGCTTATTTCAGGTTCCGTTCGAAGAATGGTCAGTAATTGTTTTACTTCCGTTTGCATGAGTTCAATTACATGCGGCAATGTACAATAAACCCCATCCTGGTATTTGCGTAGGAACCAGATAAGTGCGGTAACAAAATTGATGGGTGATTCCACGAAAAACTCTCCCTGCTTTTTTAGCCAGGAACGGTTTAGTCCCAACATCAATACCCTGGCCGCATCGATGGCATCCGTAATATCTTTCATGCCGGCAGGATCAAGCGGATTACAACGGTATTGTGGCTGATCAAAATTAATGGTGTAGAAAGCCGCGTTTGCAGGATAAATATGTTTGTACCTGCAGAACCAATCGTGGGCCACCCGGGTAAGATCATCAAATTTAAAATCATAAATGAACAGGCAGAATCCCTTTTTGATGTGCTGTTCAATTATTTGCTCAATGATGAAATAAGATTTACCGGCACCGGGACTTCCGACGATCAACAACCCTCGCATGGGATTGATGATATTGATCCAGGATGCCCTCGTTTCTCCTTTCCATTTGTAATGGGCACGGAGATTTATAGAATGATCATTGGCCAGTAGCCTTTCTTCCTGGGGGAATGTTTCCTGTGCCGTATTAAAAGTATCCGTATTCAATTTCACTTTGATGATGCGCGCAATGCCCGCGCTACCAGTTATAACCAATAAGAAGCCGCTGAATACCGCAGTTGTATAAGCCATTACGATCTGCAAAGCTGTAGATTCGTGAAGATAAAAAAGCAGTCCGCTCGCAAAGTATATTAACAATCCCATTAGAAGATATATCAACGAGGAGCCAAGATCATAGCGCTCTTCTTTTTTGCCTTTTACGCCAAGAACTGACAATAACAAAAAGCCAAGTGCGACCGTTTTTGAAAGGGTGAAACTGTTCATCCATTTGATGTGACCAATGTTTTGTAACAGATGGTCGGAGAAAACACTCACCCAGCCTATCTGTTTAAATCCTGCATACCCAAAATAATAGCAATGGATCAGCAGGATCACTATACTGATCATCCTGGTAAGATCAATAACCTTTTTCAAACCCTGCTCATTCTCCCCGGTACGCATAATATTTCAATTTAAGAGTGACGTAATTTTTTCTTTTTCCTGCGAGCTTCTTCCGACTTTAATTCCGCAGCCAGTCCTAACTCCTGCTCAATGGTCAACAACGCGTTGGTGATTTCTTTCAAACTTATAGCAACTGCCTGCTCTTTTATTTCGCCCTGGATGGCCGTTGCATTTGGATTTATTTTTTCATTTGCATGTTTTAATTGAGGAGCGTCTTCGGAATGCAAGTGCGCAAACGGATCACATCGTTCCTGTACCTGTTTGGCGCTATAGGCTTTGCCTAGGTCACTGCCATTAAAAACACATTTCGTATGGTGGTCAACGTAAGTGATGCCATATATCATTCCTGATTCATTTTGACGAAGGATGATATGGATGCCTCCTTTTTGCAAGGTTTGCATGAGGTCATCCATTGAATGAGTCCGGTTGGTTTTAAAATAAAGATCGATCGCATTTTTAACACGCACTTGATGCCCCTGTTTTGACTGTTGATTCTCCACGAAGCGATGCTCTAAATAATCAAGCGTGGGTTTATTATAGATCTGGCTGGCTTTTATAGGAATACCCGCGTATTCTCCTTTGTTAGTTAATACCCGGTACAGCAAGCCTCGGTTATCAAACAGCCTGGAATGCTCGGCTCCTCTATCAGCTTTGATATTGTATAATTTCAACACGGCGTTAAGTTCAGGTAGAGAAGCATATTTGTACACCGGCAAGACCGCATCCAATACGCTGGTGATTGCCCTGCGTGTATCTGATTTTCCATACTGCACTTTCTGCACATTAACCGGCTTGATCATCTCCGCCTGCTTTTGTTTGGATTGTGCTTTTACGAGTCCAAAATCCCGTTCGATCTGCAACCTTGCTTTCTCTGACTGGTTGCGACCGATGTTCTGCATTTTTATGCGTGTTCCGTCCCATTGAATATTCGTGGTCACGATGTGAATATGCGGGTGTCCGGCATCATGATGTTGGTACACGAGATAAGGCTGATTACCAAATCCTATTTGCTGCATATAGCTGTCAGCTATCTTCTGTAATTGCGGGACCAATATTTTTTCCGACGGATCAAAATTCAGGGAGATATGTACCCCGTTTAATTTAGTTCTTTCATTTAGGGCCATAAGCTTTTCGA
Organism: Pinibacter aurantiacus; assembly: GCF_019130065.1. Taxonomy (GTDB): domain Bacteria; phylum Bacteroidota; class Bacteroidia; order Chitinophagales; family Chitinophagaceae; genus Pinibacter; species Pinibacter aurantiacus. The sequence continues at coordinate 148,351 of NZ_JAHSPG010000013.1, forward strand.
GGGTGCGTAGCTTATCTGTAAATCCAAGATGTTCAGTGGTCTTTGCAAAGTTGCTACTATGGATCAGTAGTGCTGTTCCTTGCTTCAATTTGTTTTCATTGTAATGAATCGCATTTGTTACACCTGCGGCGGTTTTAATTACTGCAACCATTGATCACTGATTTGGGCAATTTTTGAATTGATTTCGTTCGTTTTTTTGATCAGCAATTGAAAGGCGGCTTCGTGTTCATTCAACCAATAAAAAATCTCTTTTATTTCAGACAATGTGTGCAATCTTTTCACTACTTGGTTATAATTATTTCCAATAGCATTGAGCTCTTTTCGAAGAACAATCATCTCCCGCATAAACTCATCCAAAGATTGATTTCTTGTATAGACAGCAACCGGTTTATCCAGTAATTTTTTCCGCAGAAATTCGCTCCATTTTCTATAGACAGATTGCGAAAATTTTTCTGTCACCAGCTTGTATTCTTTCTCCGTCAATCTTACCTGCAAGAACTTTGTACGGTTATCATTATTATCATTCATCGCCTTTCATTTTCACAGTTACAAATAAAAAATGCTTCTATAAAATCATCCAATAACCCGCAACGACTCCGGAGTAAAAGCGGGTAAAATCGCCCGTTGTCATACAACGGGACATTTTACAGGGTGCGGAGCAGCAGGCTCCCTCAGCAAATTCTTTTGTTCAGCCACTCCTCGATCTTCTTCCATCAATTAGATCTGTACGAGTGCCTGCCAATTGTTCAGATCATCGTCCTCCCACACCAAAAATGTATTCTTGTCCGTTAATAACATTTTCTGAGAAGTAAAAAGACATGCTATCCATGCTAAAAAATAGCCACTCAAAAACCATTTGTATAGCTCATCAATAAAGACCCGTTGCTAAATTAAAAGTAGCCGGGGAAATAAATAATACCTGTCGGAATTGCCAACAGGCCAATCACGGTATTTAAAAACAGTAGCTGCTAATTTTAAAGTGTCAAAATTTTATGTCAATTAAAAAATAAAACACCATGTTATCAGACAAAGAAATTACCAGCATTTATCAAACGATCATTAGTTCACCTGGGATGCAGGACCATGTAAAACTTTCCTTCAACATGACCCGAAAAAATGTGTTGTTACTGGTTAAATTACTAGAACAAGGACAACAGTTAAAGGAAGGGGAAACAAGCAGTCTTTTACAAGCGTTGCAAAAAGATGGACAGACCGATCTTTCCGGTATTATTCATGAAATGCTGGACAAGGCAGGGCTAACTGATATGTATCAAAATCTTCAATCCTTACAGTCCAAAAATTAAAGAGCGCTTATCTGAAATTGATCCGGATTGTTGCTTCGCGATGCATAAAAAAAGGGTTGTTTACAACAAACCCTCATCAGCAAATGAACAATAGCTTTCTGCCGTAATGATCAAATGATCCAGCAGCTTGATATCGAGCAAACGGCCCGCTTCCTTCAAGCGACCAGTTAGGACTTCATCCGCCTTACTTATTTTTAAGGAACCGGATGGGTGATTATGAGCAATCACTAGAGAACAAGCGCAGGCTTTGAGCGCAGCGCAGAAAACGATCTTTGGATCGACCACTGTGGCTGTCACGCCACCGGATGAAAGATGATATACACCCAGCACCCGACCCGATTGGTTCAGGAAGAGCACTTTAAAATGCTCAGTGAGTTCAATGGTATTCATATCCCAAATGGACATGAGTAATACATGGGCATCTTTAGAGGTATGAATGGAGGGTCGTTCAGATGCTTTGATTTTTGATTTGTACACGAGTTCAACTTCTGTGACCTTCATCCAGTCTGATGAGCTGATTAGCTTTTCCATAATTCATGATTTTAAAGTGAAAAAAAATTATGGAAGCCTCACCGGCTGGAGCCGGAACGGCGCAAGGAGGAACGGAATAAAGGAAAGCCTTGTGCGAAAGCCATTGCTTTTATGCCGTAGTTCCTTGCAAGCCTTTCCCAGGCAAAGCCGAAATTTTGGAATAATTGATGCATCACTTCTTTTCAAAAAAAAAGATCCAACCAACGGTTACCATCTGGCACCAGCTTTTTCTTTTGCCAGGCTTTTCTTTTGGCGTTTGAAAAGAAAAGCGACCAACATAAAAAAAGTCATACTGCCTGGCGGCTGCATAACTTTATCAGAAGAAATGGTTCAGATCAATTCAGGTACAAAGCAGATTTACCGTGTTGCATAAATGCTGCGCACAGGTCAAAAGCTCTCTGCGCTCTTTGTTGGGCAACGCCGCCGAATAGAATGGATTTGAGTTTGGTTTCCTCATTTTTAAATGATTTGACATTTTGAAAATAGCCCGTGATGGCGTTGTATGCACCGAATGCAAAAAAATACTTTCCCTGGAAAATGGACAGTACAATACAACAGCCAATCATTATTTGAAACGGACGCATTTTTTTTGTGCAAACCGTGGCCAGCAGAAGGTTTACCGTAGGCGCAGACTTTCGTACGCCGGACCGGAACAATAACTTTGCGAAGAGGTAACGAATACTTCAAAATGTCCGTCTCCTGATTGTCCATCATTTAATTCCCAAGACGCCCTACAAAAGAAGACACCAAAAAAGAATAACGCTTACGTAATAGTAAAAGTTATTATGCTGTCATTCATACACTCAAAGCCAAATTAACGGAATCATTTGACAATCCACTTGAATAAACGCGAACACATAATTTCTATTTTCACACCATGAAAACATTAGTTTGTGTTACTCCTGGAACATTTGAATATGCAACAGCAGCAATGCCTGAGGTAAAAGAGGGATATTCGCTGCTACGGATCAAAAGAATTGGTATCTGCGGTACTGATCTGCATGCATTTGAGGGCACACAGCCTTTTTTTTCCTATCCAAGAATACTGGGGCACGAGCTGGGCGCTGAGTATATCAGTGGCGATGCAGCAGGATTTCAGACCGGTGAAGCCGTAACGTTCATTCCATATTTCAATTGTAGCAAATGTATCGCCTGCAGAATGGGCAAGCCCAATTGCTGTGCTGCGATCAATGTTTGCGGAGTGCATGTGGACGGGGGCATGCGGGAATATTTGCTTGTTCCCTCAGAATCATTGCTCCATGGCGAAGGTTTAAATTTCGACGAGTTGGCATTGGTGGAACCATTGGCTATCGGTGCACATGGAGTAAGGCGTGCTGATGTTACTCCCGGTGAATTTGTATTGGTGGTAGGAGCCGGGCCGATCGGTCTGGGCACGATGGAGTTTGCCCGAATAGCCGGAGGAAAGGTAATAGCGTTGGACATCAACGATAATCGCCTGGCGTTTTGTAAAGAGAACCTAGGCGTTGAATTTACGATCAATGGTAGGAAAGAAAATGTAGTAGAGCGATTGAAAGAAATCACTAACGGCGATATGCCTACCGTTGTGATCGATGCTACGGGAAGTTTGAGAGCCATCAATACAGGATTTGAATACATGGCACATGGCGCAAGATATGTGTTGGTAGGACTTCAAAAGGGGGATCTGGCAATATCGCATCCTGAATTTCACAAACGTGAAGCCACTTTAATGGGTAGTCGAAATGCTACAAGACAAGATTTTGAACATGTAATCGATTCAATGAAAAAAGGCCTCGTAAAACCAGCAACCTACATCACGCATCGTATTTCATTTGACGAATTAAAGGATAATTTCGCCAGTTGGCTGGACCCCGAAACCGGTGTTATAAAAGCAATGGTTGCGTTTCCATAAGTGCTTAACGAATCCAATACAATTTATTACATAGTGCAAATAATACATTTCCTATGTAGTTCGCAGAATGCAAAGTAACCCCATTGCAAAAATCAAGATTATTTTAGATTACATTTTTAGCTGGTAGACTGAAAACGAATTGGCGCAGCTTTAATATCCATTATATTTCCAGGGATTATTTCATCTATGCTTGTGGCCAATTTTCATCGGTTCCATCATTGCCGCTTTTAAATTATCACTGCACCCCACCAAAGGCTCGCATAATTATCAATTTCTCTCTAGGTATTTTACAAAGTCAATTCGGTTGTAATAGATACTCTATTGACGCTTTTATCTCATACACTTTTAAAAATATTTTTATTATTGTACATTCCAAGAACACTTTATCTATTGAAACTGTTTTTTAACGCATGGTGCAAATTTCTTCACCACAACATGGAACCTTATCACTATTAACTGCAATACCTCCAAACTTTACCGGATTGGTTTTGCCTGGAGGGAACGTCTGCCATTACCAGGGTGATATTGGCTATATCGTGCTGCAGGAAAGGGTTTCGGAGCACTTCACCATTAAATACAATCAATTTACTTTTAAAGAAACCGGCCACTGGCAAATTCAAAGTGATACGGAAGGAACACTTGCGTTTGCCTCATTAAGAGAAACTTTTAAAGCCACGATAAAAGATTTGGGCAAGATGGTTATCCGGGAAAGTCAATTCATATTCCTCCACACGGCCCATTCACCAACAACTTTTTTATTTGAGAAAGGGAAAAAATATTATGATTTTGAAATATGGTTCTCTGCTGATTTTATAGCCCGGTTTATTCCTTATTTTATTTCTTTACAAAACGCGTTACAAAAGATATATACTAACCAGTTACATGTCATTGGCAAAAGCAGGTATGCAGGAAAAGTGGCAAGTGGTATCATACAAGATATCCTTCGATGCCCTTACATTGATGAAGTACAGGAACTCTATTTTGAAACAAAGGCGAAAGAATACCTGTTGGCGCTGCTTTCAGAAACTTTTAAAGAGAAACCTTCCATCGATCGTTTTACCACCAGGGAGTTGGATGCCATCTATTCCGCCCGTTCGATTATTCGTGCTGACATAAAAAACCATGTATCGATCCCTGACATTGCTAAAAAGGTGGGCCTGAACGAATTCACCTTAAAAGCGGGTTTTCGTGCAACATTTGGCACCACACTGTTTGAATGCCTGACCAATGCACGGATGGAAACCGCAAAATCACTTCTTACAGATACCAATGAACCTATGAAAGCCATCGCTGCAGTAGCAGGCTATGGAGATGTTACGAACTTCATCACCGCATTCCGCAAATACTTTGGATTTACGCCTGCCTCTTTACGAAGAAAATAAATATCGCATATAATTCATTCCCGTTTGCAAATCCATTCTACAAAAAATTATCAAATAGAATAAACAATTTTACATCAGCAACAAAATGTAACATTATACCATATGCGTAAAATAATCTTATCCCTGACCAGCGCATTATTTATTTTACTATTCGCTTATACAGCCATCGATAAGCTGATGCATTTGCGGCTCTTTTACCAAAACTTGCGCGAATCGATTTTATTGCAACCGCTTGCACCGATCCTTGGCCTTAGCATTCCCGTGATGGAATTGGCAGTCACGGCATTGCTTTTCATACCTATGTACAGAAGCAAGGGATTTTTACTAGCCACTTTTTTGATGTTGCTCTTTAGCCTGTATGTCGGCTACATGCTGGCCTTTGCGGAGCATCTACCCTGCTCCTGCGGTGGACTGATCAGTACAATGACATGGCAGCAACATTTGTTATTCAATCTATTCTGCTGTATGATTGCATTTGCCTGTTGGCGATTATCTATACAACGATCAAACACAAAACCTCATTGCAATACCCTGGATGCGTCGAGCTCGACCATTCGGGCAGGGAAAGCCGAACACCTGTGACATAGTAGGCACTATTCATTAAACCTAATTTTTTTAATTATGAAAAAGTATCTCCTGGGCGTTATTGCCCTCGTAACAGCGATCACTTTGAATTCCTTCACCCTAAAAACAGCGACAACCCGGGGACCGGTGCTCAACTGGATCTATATGGACTATCCAAATGATGCAAATAAAGATGATCCATCTCACTACCAACTGTACGGTACTGATGGAACAGCTACTTTACCTTGCCCGGGCGGTGCGCATAGGTGTGGCGTTCAGGCGCAGGATGATGGCTCCGGTCAACCGGATCTGACTATATTCTATACTCCAAAAACGAAGAACTAAGACAAAATGGGCTACTGGCTGCTACTAACATAGGTAAGGTTATTTAGCTTCATGAAGCCAGAGCCCATTTTTTTATCATTATTTGTCTTTGATGATTAGCATCTCCATTTCTCTTTCACCCACCTTAATCCCTAAACCATTTTTTTTGAGTTCATTTTGCACTTCCCGGAAACCTTTGGGATCATCCAAATTGTTCAACCATTTCGAAAAACTAAGATCGACTTTTGCGGCATAATTTGTCTCGTCAACCACCGGCATAGGAGAAAACATATTTTGAGCATCCAAATTATTCCACACCGAATTTTTAACCGTATAGTTTTTAATCATCAGCGCCCCATTTGCTTCTTGCACACTAACAGAATCTTTACCTTTATAGGTGGATGGTTTTAGACCATCATTGAAAAGAATGTAGCACTTTATTTTTCTCTTTTCCACCCAGGCTGTATAGGGAGAATAGGTGTTTAGATCCCTCCTCATCGTTTTAAACAACTCCCTGGTATCAGTACCTGGTATGACGGCTTCGTAACTGGCAACCCCATAATTATTCCATTTGTCCACTAAACTATCCACCTCAACATTCGGCAGTAAATTCACCGTATCCTTTACATCCAACACCCATCTATTTTGCCGCCAAAATGGTCCGTCCATAAAGGTGCCATTATAGGCGACCAGAAATAGATAATAATATGGAAAATTAATTAATCGTAAGGTTTGTGAATTTGTTGCTGTATCAACTTCCAGTTGCTGATCGGTATGTTCCACCCCTTCCAAATAGGTCGCAAATAACGTGTGGTATTTAATCTTGTCATTCCATCTTCCGTTTCCTTCATTATACAACTGTACCTTACTATCATAATCAGTTATCTGTTTACGCAGGGAAAGATGCAAGGGTTCCTTATTTAAAAACTTCTGTACATTTTCGATAGTGGCATTGTGATCATACGTAATAAATCTTACCACCCCTTGCTGATCCACCCACACATGATGCGGCACTGTCATGTGCGGAAACATTTTATTCAAAACGGAATCATTTATGACGACAGGCGTTTGCGGGTAATTCTTCTTGTAACCTTTAAAGGTTCGTTCAACCTGCTTGCGGTTATCATTGCAAACAATAATCGTTTTTATTTTATTGCCGAAATGGTTTTGCAAGGTGTCCAGTTGTGGCATGCCCAATATACAACCAATGCAGCCGGTGCTCCAGAAATCCAGCAACACCAGTCTTCCCCGATAATCGGATAGCCTGGCATTGGTTAAACTATTTTGAATACTTTCTTTTAATAATACATCGGGAACGGTGTCTCCTATGTCAAGGCCATTTTTTTTGACAGACTGGCAATAGGAACTTAGTGCCATGCTGATAAAGCATAGACAATACAATGCTGTTTTCATACAGAAGTAGAAATTTAAATGTTGACTTTTAATGAATGGAACCTAGTAACCTGAATTTTGCGTAAGTGCCGGGTTTAAATTGATTTGACGAATAGGAATGGGCCAAAGGGTATCCTTCGCTGACCAGTCGGTTTTTATGGGTGCCAACACATCCGTTTGTCGTGTTCTTTTTAAATCAAACCAACGGTGTCCCCATTCAAAACAAAGTTCAATCCTTCTTTCCTGTTCAATGGCACTGATCAGACTTTGCTCATCACTGGCCGTTGTAGGAGGAAGACCGGCTCTTGTCCTGATGGCATTAATATCTTGTATGGCTTCCGCGATATTTCCCAACCTTGTATTTGCCTCTGCCCTGATCAAATACTGCTCCGCCAAACGCTCTACTACATAGAACTCAAAGACTGTTTGGTTCATTCTTATTTTGTATTTATACGGGTAGTACAACGTGCGATTGTTATATACCCTGGCATTGAGCCACCCGTCCTTTCTCTTATCTCCTACCTGAAACGCATTCAGCAAATAAGAGGTAACAAGGTAGGAGGGTTGCGTGGCATTGGAAGCAGGCAAAATCAAATTACCTTCTGTCGTATTGTAACTCGGACGAACAGGCTGTAATTGCCAGATGGCCTCCTTACTGGCTTTTAAAAAAGAATTTTTACAATCTGCTTCCAATACAAACAAGTTGTTGTTGATTAATTCACCGGCAACGCTGGCTGCTTTAGTATAGTCTTTTGCATACAGGGCCATCCTTGATTGCAAGGCTTTGGCGGACCATTTATTGGGCCTCGTCCGATCCCCTTCCGGATAATCGTCAGGTAGCAGTTCAATGGCTGTTGCTATGTCTTGCGACATTCGAGCAAGCACTGCAGCTTGCGGTGTCCGGGGCAAAGACATATTTTCTGTGTATGCTGAACCAAGCACCAGTGGTACATCGCCAAACAAGTTGGTCAGGTAATGATAGCAGAATACTCTTATGAACAAAGCCTCCCCGGTAAGGCGTTGTTTAACCGGCGCTGTCAGCATGGTTGACAATCTCAATTGTTCCAGCGCCAGGTTGGCCGCATAGATGTACTTATACATCGGTTGCCAAAAATTGCTATTGATCACATCATGACTTACCTGCGAAAGGTCGCCTGCAACAAATTCATCCTGTACCCCCGGCGAATAATAATACAATTCATCTGCGTACATGCCGGCATAAAAAGTAGTGGAAGCTGTTGAGAACTGGCCCGCATTGTTCATCATTTCACTATAGATGCCGGTAATAGTGGATGTAGCCGAAGCATCATTGGTGAATGGTTCAGGGTTTACAACCTGGTCGATGGGCGGGTCAATAGTTACAAATTTTTTGCATGCGTTTGACAGCAATGTCACCATAAGGATCGATGCTATATACATAACTTTCATAGAGCAATTTTTATAATGATAACTTAATACCGGCTGCCATCGTAAACAAGGGCGGCAGGGTTACTGTACTTTGCGATTCAGGATCCAGTCCTTTATACTTTGTCAACGTAAACAGGTTTTGTGCCTGCACAAAGGCTTGCGCACTAGCGAGCTTTAGTTGTTTAACAACAGACTCCTTAAAATTGTATTGCAGCGCGATATTTTTACACCGCACAAAAGAAGCGTTCGTTAACAGAGCCGTTGATTGCTGAACATAATTGACAGCTTCCGACGCTTCACTGATGAAGCTTTGTGTATATTGCTGGTAAGGCTTATGATCGCCCGGCTGTTGCCACCTGTTCAGCAATAGTTCCGGTTGGTTAAACATGCTACCAGCCACCATGCCCGTACTATAGACGGGGTCTATACCCATTTGCTTTACAAATTGAAAGTGAATATCCAGCTGCCAGTTTTTGTATTGAAACGTATTTAGTAACCCGCCATAGAATTTCGGATCAGTGGTCCCGATGGTAACATAATCCTTGTCATTCAAAACACCGTCTTTATTCAAATCATTAAACGTGTAGAGACCCGTTTGGGCATTCACGCCCAGGTATTGATACCCGATCTTTAGGTTCAAAGGCTGCCCTATTTTATAGGTATTGGCATAACTGGAAGATGCCAACCCCGGGAATTCATCAAGGCTGTTTTTGTTGGCCGTGATGTTAAAAGCCGTGCGCCAGCTAAAATTGGCCGTATGAATATTGACCGTTTGTAATTCCATCTCCCATCCTTTATTGGAAACGACACCTGGAAAATTCATAAGGATACCGGTAAAACCGGTTTGCCCGGGCAGGTTATACTGGATGATCTGGTTAGTACTTTTGTTCCTGAAATAAGCAATATTGAACAGTATCCTGTTCTTTAGAAATCCAAATTCCAGTGCCAGTTCGCTTTTCAGATTGTTCTCCCAGCTAAAGCCCGGATTGTATAACCTCGCGGGCCGAAGGCCTGGCAAACTTTGGTAAGGATAATTGGTGATCATATAAGAATCGAGGTATTGATAATTACCAATTTTATCATTGCCGGTGATGCCATAACTGCCTCGGAGTTTTCCAAATGAAAGGAATGGCAAATCAGCCTGTATCCAATGTTCATCCGAAAAAATCCAGGCAGCACCGATGGCACCAAAATTGGCAAATTGCTTACCCGGTCCAAACCTGCTGGATCCGTCCCTTCTACCCGTGGCATTTAGCAAATACCTGTTTGACCAATTATAATTCACTCTTGCAAAAAGGGCGTTGTAACGGTACTGACTGGTTGAGTTGGTGGCGGTTAAATAGGGAGCGGCTTTAAGAGAGCCCAACAACAAATCATTCGTATATCCATACCCGTTATCAAGTTGCGTATAATCGTTGCTGGCCTGAAAAGTGGTGCCCACCAAAACAGACAGTTTTCCTTTTGTGCCGACTTTGTCATTGGTATACTCCAGCTGGGGTTCCACATTCCATGTCTTTTCAGCACTGCTTCCCATAGTCATGCTGCCTTGCGGGCCGTAGGACGGATCTTGTGAAGAGATGGGATACAATGAGGTTTCATGAAAAAGAAACTGGTTATATCCCAGGGAGGTCCTAAGCGACAGGTTCTTCATGATCTTATACCCTATTTGTCCTGAAGCGGTAAACCGGTCAGTTTCGGTATTGTAAGGCTGTTGCAATACTGCAAGAGGGTTGCCAATGGAAACTGTCCCTGGTTTTTCAGACCACTGCAAATTACCGAGTGAATCGAAAGGAGGGTACATATTGGGCGGCAAATTGATATAGTTGGTCAAATCCTGCTGTGGCAAATGGGTTTTCTCATTGGTATAGGAGGTGTTGACACTTAGGTTGAACTTCTTATTTAAAGACTGGTGGGAGACAAAGAAATTGCCATTGACACGTTGGTCATAAAAATCGCCTGGGAATACGGTTCCGTCATGCAGGTAGCCAAGGCCGACACCAAATTTTGTGCTGGCATTGCCACCGCTTACCTGAATTTGTCCATTTTCGGAGTGACTGGTTTTGCCAATCAATACTTTTTTCCAATCGGTGTACCTGGTGGTGTCCCAAACAAGCAGGTCCGGCGCGTTGATCTCATCAGGGGTTTCTTTGTCATTGGCAAAGGCTTCCCGGCGCATGGCAAGATAAGTGGGTGTATTCATCATGGGCATGGCACTGCGAACGTGGGAAAAACTTTGCGTATAGTTAAAGCTTACATGTGTACCTGCTTCTTTGGCTTTCCGGGTGGTAATGAGGATAACGCCATTGGCTCCCCTGCTACCATAAATCGCGGTAGCATCGGCATCTTTGAGTACTTCAATGCTTTCAATAGTGGAGGGATCGATATTGTTGAACGGGCTATTGGCAACGAGTCCGCTTCTTTGTGTAAAGCTGTTGATGTTATTTAAAAAGGGGATGCCGTCAATGATATATAAAGGAGCATTACCGCTTTGAATCGAATTGACGCCACGAATGAACACTGTAAAATTTGACCCCGGCAACCCGTTGGTTTGAGAGACGTGCAAACCCGTGATTCTTCCCTCCAATGCGCCTAATGGGTTGGACACAGGTTGTTTACTGATATCGTCAGCAGTTAGCCTGCCTACAGCACCGGTGTTCAGACGTCGGGTGGTGGTGCCGTAGGCAATGACGACCGTCTCGTCAAGGCTATTGACTGCTAACTTCAGCAACACATGGAAAAAGCGTTGACCACGGACCGGCATCTGCACCGTATTGTATCCTACGTTGCTGATCGTGATCGTATTGTCAGGATGCACATTTGATATATGAAATTCACCACGGTTGTTGGTCACCGTTACAAACCGAGTTTCTTCCACGGTAATGGTTGCGGCCGCCATAGCCTCCCCTTTCTCGTTAACAACCAGGCCATCTATCGCGATAACACTGTCTTTTGCAGGAAGCCTACCTGTTCCGGTTTGTTTGGGACGAATAATCACGTACCCATCTTCCACACTAAACTCAAGGGGTTGCTCCTGAAAACACGCGTCCAGTGTTTTTTCAAGCGAAAGGTTTGTGATAGAAAGAGAGACCTTGTGCGACAGATTCATGTGTTCCTGGGTATACACGAACCGGTAACCTGTTTGTTGCTGTATTTTTTTAAGGACTGTTTCCAAGGGGGCGTCTTTCACCGATAAGTTTACCTGCTGGGCATTAGAAGATATTGTACAATGCAGCAATATTGCTGTCATTACTGTAATGATCGCATGTCTGGTAGTGGTACAGATCAAGTAAAATGATCTTACAGGCAAACCTTTGAGGATTGCATTCAAAAGCATAGCTTTGTTTTGTTTGAGTTAATCAATAGCAGTTTTAGCGAATTGCCAGGCACCGATGAAAATCGGGCACACCTGTTTTGCTCAAATCATTTATCGGGAAGTGTAGCACCACTTCCTGATCTTTTTTGAGCCCATCTTTTATTGGTGGTTTTTCTTAGATCAAGGGCTTACAATAATTGTTCTGTTGTTGATGTTAAAATGTACGCTGCTGGTCTTTTGCAACAGACCGAGCATCTTTGATAAAGGAACGTCCCTGGATATTTCTGCAGTAAAATGTTGATTTATTTTTTCTTTGTATTCCACCTGAACATCGTACCATCTCGCCACCTGTCGCATCACGTTTTCAATGGGCTCGCCCCTGAACGAAAAATTGCCGTTTTTCCAGGCCATGGCAGCAGCCGTATCTGCCTCGGACACTATTAAATCACCTTGTCGGTACAGGGCCTGCCTGCCCAGCGATAGTTCCTGTGATTGCTTTGCCGTTGAAACCCTCACCTTCCCGGCAACAAGGGTCGTTCTTATCATGTTCTCCTCCCGATATGCCTGCACATTAAAACGTGTGCCCAGTACCGTTATATCCACCTCTCCCGTGTGTACCAGAAATGGCTGATGGGCATTTGGCGCCACATCAAAAAAAGCTTCCCCTGTCAATGTGATTTTTCTTTCTCTTCCTGTAAACGAAACCGGGTAGGTGATGGAAGAAGCTGCATTCAGCCAAACCGTCGTACCGTCTGACAATTGCAATGTATACTGGCCCCCTTTGGGAACATCAATGGTATTCATTGCATCACTCCCCTCAGCAGTTCCCGTATAGCTAATGCTTTCGCCGGAGTTTTCGATGCTTACGCCGTCTTCGTTAACAAGTATACCCTTCTTCGTATGATCCAGCAAGATGGTCTTTCCGTTTGCCAAATGCAGGGTCGCCCGGTGGGTGCCGGCAGCAATGTCTACACTGCTATCCCCTTGTTGTTTCGCCCAGTCCTTGTTGCCGGTAGCGATATCGTTGTGTTTTACCAACCAAATAATGGAAACGAGGATTATTACAGAGGCTGCAATGGCGATACTGATAAACTTTGGCCACGTCTTCTTTGCAGGAGATTCAAATGGTATTTTTGCCTTTACCCGATTATAGGCGGCATCTATATTCAAGCTTTTAAAATAGGACATGGCTTGTCCAATATTATCTTCATCCGTCAGGTCCTCAAACAATTTCATGTTCTCATCACTGGCTTCCACCCAGGCATCGAGCTCTTCATGCTCCCTTGTTGACAGCGTTCTTTTGATATAGCCTGCAATCAAGTAGGCCGCACGATAAGCATCGTCGTCGGTATGCATTTGACGATCAGGTTTCATAGCATTAATTTAAGCATAAAAATGTGCTTTTTCCAGTTTGTTGCGATAGCTACCGGAAAAAAACTATATACCGCCTTGTATAACGAAGAATTGGGGGATTTGTAAAAAAGAGGGAAAGAAAAATTTTGAATGAGGTTAGATCGATTCGGATAATATTGACCGACAATCAATAATTCTGCCTGCTCCACAATGTACCAATGGCCATCTCTTTACATTATGTATTTAAGTGGAACACGTTTTTAATTGATTCAATATTTTCATTAGCGACTCCTTTTTTTCGCATAGGCTAATCAATAGCCAAATCGTTGCTTTTTGATTTGAAATTTGTTCATCGATTCTAAACGCTTGCTTAATAAAATAAGCGTTAATCATTACGGAGTGCTACTGATCCTTTATCTCTTTTTGTACCTAACAAAGTATTCTCCAATTGGTGTATAGCCAGCCTTCATAATACTCTTTTTGACTTTGTATTATATGCGTTAGTTGAGAATACCATTTCATTTCCTAAATTTTGTCCTCTCAAGTCGGGTCAGCTGAACAACTGTCGAACTGTTTTTTGGAGGACTTAATGAAATTAAGAGACTTAAGTATAGGATAATTTCAATATAGCATATTTGCACTTACAATACATCAGTTACAATGCTTCCCTGAACACCTCGCCGCCTGTGTGGGCTGGGGAAAATTGACAAAAAAATTAAGCTACCGTAAGAGGGCTGTTAAACGATGGTGACTACTGAACCTTACTTTTTTTCGACGGCACGTTCCTCATCCCGGTAATTATGTAATTCCAAGTGAGGCAAATTGCCCAACCGATAATCCTTGCTTTGAAGCTGCTTTACAACTTCCTCTCTCGATATACCAAACTTATCAGAGATATAATGATAATGCGGTTGACCTTCCTTCCAGTTTTCTTTTCCGGCTGCGCTTTCAATAGTAATGAAAAAGCAGTGCCACTCATCTCCGTTATCCAATATTTTTCCATAGATCGCAGAGCGTTGATTAACCACCTGCCGCAACTCTCCGTCCGACAAAGGCGTTTCTCCCACTTTTTCTACCTGCTCACCTTCAACACGAACCAAGATAGGCATATCCGATAGATCGCGATTGTTGGGCAGGTGCTCCGAAGAGTAACAACTGAAAGTGTACCTTAGTTCCTGGCAAGCCCTGAAATAAAGAGCCGCTAACTGCTCTGGCGTAAATTTCATACCCCGGAGGAATCTTTCCTGGTAATTTCTGTTATCAGCCTTCAGTGTAGAAAAAAGGAAGTCAGGCACCTTTTCAGCCATGATCTGTTTGTAAAGCTTTTCCCAATCTGCAGTGGCTGTCTTCTCTATAAAAGGTTCAAGGTCTTCCATGGGAAAAGGAGGATTCTTCAATCGTAATGTTTCCCGCAGAATGACCTTTTGCTTTTCAACAAATATGGTTCTGTAATAATCTACAGCATCGACGCGCTCCACATCTTCAGCTATTGCCGCAATTGTAAAGCCTTTTCCATCAGCATTGGGTATTTTTTCTATTTGCACCATACTTAAAAATAACAATAATTATCAGATCAAAGCTGCTACTGGTCGGCTCAGATGGCAGCCAACATAGATGTTCTATCCTTTTTAATAGCAGGATCAAACAAATCGATCAATCCGAACTCAAAACCAATATAAGGATTCAACTTCTGTGTAATACGGGTAAATCCGTACTCTTCGCCAGCCGCAATTTTGAATACTGCGAGTGCTACATCCCGCGACAGAATCCACCGCCGAAGTACTGGGGTAAACCGGGGTCGCAATTTCTCTTGTGAACCCCAAATAACCATTTTCGCTTTATCACTTAGATCGGCGTTTATTCACAATCGAAGAAGAGCAACAAAGCAAGTAGTACAACTGCAAGGCAACCTGGGCCATGGCAGATGGATAGATTTTATATGCTGGAAGAACACTATCACATTGCCAAAAGAGTACCTGCCGAAACCTACGAGCGTCTAATAACCAAACTGGCGACGAGAATTGACATTCATATTGCTGATTGTAATTGCCGTCGAAATTAGCATGCTAAACTGGATGGGCCCGCTTAGTCAGAAATACGCATTATTTACATCACTCGCGTTTTCATTGCACGAGTTTATTTTCTTATTCCTGCCGCCTTGGCAATTTCGTATGCGTGGGTTCTAAGTGTAATTTCTCCTATGCTTTTGAGTTTATCAAATGCAACCCTATGGCAGTGACGAAATTTTATTTTTTCGCCACAAAAACACATGCTCGTGCGGTCAGGACGATCGTGTGCTGCAATATACTCCATCAGCTGTATTGTATGTTGAATATTACCGCCAGTTTTCAAGATACCAGAATAATATTCATAAATTCCGCCGACGCCGTGCGCATATTCACCATTCACATAATAACCCTCAAGTCTTCGATGAGTCTGGTTAAAAAAATATGGCAACACTTCTTCTCTGATGTACTCAGTAACTGTTATTCCCGCTCGACATCTGATGATTTCCTCCGGACGAACTTTTACACAACAGGCAAGCGTATCTTCATAGACATGCCAGTCCGCTATCTTTGGTATCTTGCCAGTTGTTTCAAAAAGCAAGGGAAACTCATTGGGAAAATCTTTGGAGCAATGAATTTCAACTCCGTAATCCTCCCAATATTTTCCATCCCTGTCTATAATAGCGAGGTTACCCTTTATGATTTCACGACCATTGACGTATTCTATACGTAAAGTCGGAAATGCCGTGACAGCTTCCTCCAATTGCGCAATGAACTGATTGTGACCATTTGTCATAACGTTGTCCCCCATGGTCTTGAGGATGAAGCACCGGTAATTAAACCAACAGTTGCAACAGCTGGTTTAGGCAAAGCCGGCGCAAGATGACAGGGGAAACGATCACCGAGGCTTTTCTGCCAGTGTTTGCAGGCTTTTTGTGGGTCGGTTTCGAGCAGTGCCTGTTTTGCATTCTCAATAAATTGCCCCAAATATTTCATAAAAGCATCCTTGTTTTTGTAGGACGCCAGAAGGTCCTCCCCAACCGGCGTTGTAGGACGCTCGCACCTGAAAGACTTTCTTAATGTCGCCTCTATTAAAACCAGCGTTTCCTTCAATGCAATATCATCTCGTTCATGTTCATAAAAATCATTGGCAACGAGAATAGTCATTACAAGTCCACACGGCATTTCTTCACGCCGCAAATCCCCCCATGCCTTTAGGTAACGCACAAGGCGACGTAGTTGCACATCCTGTTTCCGGATGTCGGTGATCCATCGCTCATATTGGTCATATAAAGCCGATTCATAAAGGAACGACTTCAAGAAACCAGAGTGGGTTTTTTCCTCAAACCACGCTATAAATTCCACAGGATTGCTCAGTATCCATTTTCTTTCCTTGTCTGCCAGGTCAGGGCATTCCTTATTGTCCGCGTAATAAATCGGCAGGTCAATATGAAAGCCACTTTTATACAACACCCGCACACAGGTATTTTTGTCGATGACCTTTTCCACTTCGTCATGATCTGCCCCGATAGCTTGTACAACCATTTTATGGAAAACTTCTGGTGCCGGTCTTTTTTCGCGCGAAAGCCTGCCTAAAAAGTAGATGCCGTCGTCCAAGTCATAGTCATCCCTCATTGGCGTTATGATGGTATCCATAACGAATGAACCCTGACTTTGAAATTCAAGTTCGTCATAAGGCTTATTGGCTTCCGCAAACTGATTATGCCGCTTCTGAATCCTTGTGCGTAAATTGTTACGCACCAGGATCAATTCAGTTCTATTTGTGTCAGAAAGACGGATAATTCGATTATACTCACCGAACACATTGTGAAGATTTGCCATGCTATTGTATTTTAAATTGTTTTTTTAATTGAAAAAATGTTTCTACTTCAAGGTCCTTTTTTGCCAGCTGACCGCGATCATTGCCTTTTCCTTTAATAAATTGAATTGCCTTTTTCGAGGCGCAGTCCAGTTTCACGAGGTGCTGTTGCTCTGCAGAAATCTGCTCAGAAGGGATGCGTTGATACCGGATCTTTATATCGTTCATTTCGCACAACTTGTTCATAAAATAATCAGTAAAATGGCTTTGGCCGATCAACGAGGTGTCAAACAGGTCATTTCTCCATTTAATAAAGGAACGCGCCCGTTTTAAACCGACCGGTTTACCTGCCGTATTGTTCAAGCTGCTTACAGATAGTATTTCGACGGAAGTAAATTCCTTATCCTTACCCACGAAATATGTTAGTGCTTCAATAAGCCCTACAAGTGTAGGATTGTTAGCCCATACGCCGCCATCGATAAACTGCTTATAATTGTATGCGGCAATTTCACAAAGCGGGAAATAGGTAGGCGCAGCAGAAGTAGCCAGCGCGACATCAACCAGCAACGTTTTATTGTCCCTGTCCAGCTTCCCATGATCCCTTTTAAAGACCCAAGGTCGCGCATCCGTTAACGAATAAGACGGAACACAAACCAGGTTTTGGAGATCGGCAACGGTTTTATCCCCAAATACATCATTCAGCACCTGTTTTAGCGGTTCGTCGGAATACTTACCTTTCCATAACGTTTGCCTGAAAATGCCGCCTATCAAGCTACGCTTCGGAAATATTTTGTGCCCGTGTTCAGCATATATATTACTGATGGCCGATGAGGGAATCTTCAACGCCAGGCAAAGCGCAATCAATCCTCCTGTAGAAGTACCACAGATCATGTCGAAATAATCAGACATTGACCCAAACCTATGCTCCAAGTGTTCAAGTATCGTAGAAGAGTATAACCCCTTAATACCACCTCCATCTACACAAAGTATTTTGAAAGCCTTGTTAGCACCATTATTTATATTCTTATCCATTTTTATTATTTTTATAAGAACCTTCTATAACTTATTTAACCGAAATCCGGAAAAAGTTCCCCTTTGGGGTAAAAAAGTATTTTTCCGGTTAATATAACCGTGGAAAAAGGCAAACATTTAGAACGTAATCTCAGGAAACTGACGATGGTAACAGACCACCAGTGGATCAAAGCGCTTAAGAAGTGCAAAGACCATTTAGTTACTAGGTTACGTAAACGAACACTCTTCGGTGCACATACCGAGGAAAGACTGGGGATGGACCCGGTAGAGTATTATGTACAATTCGCGTACGATGCCATTATTGACGGCAATTGGGAGTGGAAGGATGGGCGTACGCTGGGGCAGCAGCTTGTCAGAATTGCCGATAACCGCATAGGAAAAGAGGTTGAAAAATATCGGACTGAACAGGGCGAATCGTTTTCTATGGCGAGAGACGATATGGATGAAATTTTTTATACTACTGATCCACTACCCGGTGAGCCGACTCTTGTACAAGAAGCAGTTTTCAGTAAAAAAATTGCTATCATTGAAAATGCAATAAAAGGCGATGAAAATCTGGAAATGTTTTGGGAGTGCGTAAAAGACGGCATGAAACGAGAAGCCATTGCCACATTTATGGAAAAGCAGCCGAAGCAAATAGATAAGCTTCGTGAAAAATTAATCGGTAAAGTAAAAAGTTCCCCTCATTTTCAACTCGGATAAGGTATGCAAAAAACAAACGCCGAAATATTGCACCATTTTTACAGTCTGTTGCTGGAAATGAATTTTCATGAGTCGGAGGAAGATCCACCTACCGCCGAAGAAATTGCAGACTCATTTATACAAAAGCATTTGCGGCAGGTAAAACTTAAGATCGCCAGAAATCGTGCAGAATTAAAACGCACTTTATACCAATCTATTCTTCAGGAAATTGATCGCCTGAGAAAGATCAGCGCCAATGAATTGAAAAAAATATTAACACCACAAGAAGCATTACAATTACAACCTCTATTCAGCAAATTTGAATCAATGACCTTAAATGATAAAGAGTCAATTGCGGAAGATCAGGAACTGCTGCAACTTATAACAGCATTGAAAGACAAGCTGAATAAAACCGACCGCAATGATTAATCCTTCGAAAGCTGCAGTTACTCTTTTAAATGAGCTGGGGTGGCGGGAACCCTCCGATATGTCTATGGAAGACATTGCCTGGTCTCTGGGTCTTGTTGTGCGTTTCAAAGAATTGGATGGATCGCAAGGTCGTATTTTGATGAATGAAGATGATGGTATTATAACGATCAACAGTAACATCACCTATCAGCCTAAAATCAACTACATAATTGCTCATGAGATAGGTCATTCGCAGTTGCACAGGCATCTTGCACTTTTTAACGATTCTGAAAAAACCTTATCAGAATGGTATGCTCAAGGACCACATGAGAAGGAGGCGAACAGTTTCGCCGCCGAATTATTAATGCCAACTGAACTCTTTACCAGGAAAGTGAAAAATAAAAAATTATCTTTAACGCTTATTGAAGAAATAGGATCTTATTTCGGCGCCTCCAAAACAGCAACGTTTTTACGATACAGGGAATTGGGAGAATTTCCGGTTATGATCATTTTTATAGAAAACGGCATTATTAAATGGAAGAGTACTTCTTACGACTTTCCTTATAAATGGCTTTCCTACGGAACAAAAGTTCCTCCTTATACAGTTGCCGGTGATTATTATTACCGACAAGTTGAAGAAAATAGACCCGCTAAAGTGGATGCCATCGAATGGTTTCCCGATGATTACATTTGTCAACAAAATGAAAATGCTAAATTATGGGAACAGTGTTTTCCAAGTACAACCAATAGCATTGTAACCTGTCTCTGGACAGCCTGATCCTACCTAAAACAATTCTCTCTGAACACGAATGCTATTAAGAAATGTCTGATTATCCGCACCAATTGATATATTTTGTGCGGAAGTGGCAAGTCCACTACATGATCTCCTGCAAAGTGACAGGCCGAACCACTTTTTTCTGAAATTGACCGGAGATTAATGGCAACCGCGTTTTTGATTGGCTTTAAGATTGAGAACAACGACAACAGACCGTTATTTTTTTGGGGGCTGAAAAAATGGATTTTTTGAGCTGAATTGGGTAATCTGTATTTCTACATTTCTACACATTTTATCAGGCAGAGCCCGATTCATTTTATTCGATTGTTAATCTTCGATTCTTATGCCAAAGAATTACACAACTTGCTTGAAGCACGAGGTGTTTCCGTTCGGTTTAATGAGAAAGACGTTCTGTTTGGTTCCCTGCTACTCCGAGAAATCGACAAAAGACTTGCGAAGTCTCGAGTTGTCATTGTTCTTGTGACCCAGCCTTTCTAAAACGACTTGCAGAAGCGGGTACTACTGAAAAAGAACTTTCGCCACTTTTAGCTCGGGATTTGCTTGTTCCAATTATACATAATACAACATATGAAGAACTTTATACATAATACAACATATGAAGAACTGCGTGACGTAAGTCCATTGCTCGGCTCAAGAAGTGGACTGAGTACAGCAGAAGAGCCAATGGCAGAGTTGGCCGCCAAACTCGCCGAGTTAGTCACTCCGGAAGTTAGTGATTGTACGATATAGAAGCTAATTCATTAATGATATACCACATACGGCCAGCATTGTGTATTATCAATATGGTGCAGCGACGAATATATTCTCAACTTTTGTTCGCTGCTTAGCTTCAATTTCAGCAGACAGATAACGTCAGGCAGCAGAATAAACAATGAGCTTTCGGTCATTGTTGGTATAGAAGCTCCACACTGAAAACTGCAGATGCTTAAACCTGCAGAGAAACTTTACAATTTCGAGGAAACAAAAAATCTGTAAAAATCTATTGACTTTATAGGCTTTTTATTTTGACTTTCTTAAGGCGGGGGGTGGCAGGATTTGAACCGGCTGTCTTGGCATATCAAAGGCCTGCGAAAAAAGATCACTACCTCATTTCAATTATGCATCCTACTAAGAATTCATCGATTACTTACAATTATGATTCTCGTATTTTACGAAAAATGTAAACTATTTCTGGGCCTACTTATTGCCAAATCATCCAAATGGCCACCACCAAAATCACCCAATACCCAAGACTTTTTTCCCTCAACAACTTAATCCCCCTCGCCTTTTGATTGCGGATATTGGCCAGCGAAATATTGAGCTCTTGTGCAATTTGTTCATAGCTCATTCCCTGGATATAAAACATCGTGATCACCTTGCGACAAACTTTCGGCAGCCTTTCGATCGCCTGATGCAATTGCCAGTAGGTTTCAGCCCTCATCATGCTTTGTAATGAATTGAAATGATCGTCCGCGATATAAACGCCATCAATATCGGTGGCAACAGTTTTTGATCGGGTTCTTATATAGCTGATAGCTGCATTCCGAGTGACTGTAAATAGAAATGAGCGAATGGTATTGTCGCTGAAGAACTGTTTCCTGCGCTCCCATAACTTCATAAACCCATCGCTTGCGATTTCTTGCGCAAGCTCATGATCGGACGTCATTTCACTGACGTAATGACAAAGAGAACCATAATACTTATGAAAAAAGTACTGAAACCCTTTTTCCTCTCCTTGCTGGAAGCTCTTCAGGGCAACGCAGGAATCGGTTGGTATAACACGCATACACAATGATTTTAAAATGAAGAGTCCATTGTAAGTACTGTCGCGGGAATAAAAAATGGCGCGGAACTCACCTTACTGTTCTGAGGCCGTCGGAGGCCTTGCCACGAATAAGGGAGCCCACGCCAAAACGTGAGCCCTTGCTTATCATCTTGTGGCATTGAAATTTCCGACGTTTCAGAACAAGACTCAAAGCGAAAGCTTCAAATTATTTATGAAGAATCGCAAAGTAAATATATGACAATTTTCCAATTGATATCCGTACGAACGTCAATTTGAAATTTTAATCCACGGACTTTAACTCCATGGATAACAAAGAAAAAAACGTTGCAAAATATAAGCTAGGTCTATGCCTTTCTAACATTATCGAAGAAAATAAAAAGAGTGGAAAGGTTGATTCAATAAATAGTTTAAGAAAATTAGCGGCATCTTCCGGGCTGGAATATGCAATAGTACAACTAATTTCATCTGGTAAAAAAGACCCACAATACACAACGCTTTTAGCATTATCGGAAGGATTAGGAATACCTCTTCATAAATTTCTCCAAGGCGTCGATAAGATTTCTGATGAAACTGTGATTACTCATATTGATAAGATTGAAAAAGCAAAAAAACAACTAAACGCTAGAAGGAAATAACATTTTCATAGGCGCTTATAGCAGCTTCAATATTGTTAGTAAGATTACAAACATTATCTCGGGATTAATTTACTGTTGTTGTCTTCAAAAGTATAAGCAGGAATAAAAGAAGAAGACTGGTACAAACAATGACCCTTTTCTCTTTATTCTTTTTCATTCTTACGGTTTAATTACTAAATTTAAGAATGCTACACCTTTAGTAACCGACAATTACACAAAGAGTAAATTCATTTCTCAAAGCATTTCTTCCCGATTGCAAATATCTTTCTCCCGCGTTTCTTCCTTCTTTTCCCCTTTCTTTCAGACCTTCACCCAAACTTTACCTATGCCGCTGCCCAACAAAAAAATTGATATGCCCCCTTTTGTAAAAAGCTCTATGATGATCTGAAGGCAAGCCTGGATAAAATTGAATCAGAAGAAGAAAATATTATCCCATTAGCTGAGCGTTCCATTCGTGTTGTAAAAGGCATCATGGAGCAGTTAAGACTGAAAATTGCTGCATACACTTTCCTTAACCAGGAAGAAGAAATCAACTTTTTCAAGGAGATTAAGCCACGCTTTTGCAGCAAGCTTATCTATTACCTAAAGGTGTATAGAATAGAAACCCGTAGACCTACGGGAAGCAATGACACGCAATTAAAATACCTCCATAAGGAACTAGGCAGGCTCACCCATTTCTTCGATAACAATCTTGATTTTTACCAATACTATCGTTCTGGTGCCACTTACCTGGATGAGAAATATTTCTTAAGAGGCAACCAGGACATCTTTCTCACACTCGACAGTTTTCATTTCGATTCCGATTTTAATTTTTCTACCAGCCATGATTTCAAGGTCGCTAAGATCCATGCGCACGAATTGCTGCGCATCTATTTAAATGCAGCTGTGGAAGACCTTGAAAGAAAAGATGAACCGCCTAAAAGCACATTCACACCCAAACAACCATTACAGTGGACAGCACCCAAAGCGGCCCTTATTGAATTGCTATATGCCCTTCAATCGGCAGGCGCTTTTAATAACGGCGCTACCGATGTTAAACAAGTGGCCTCCTACCTGGAACAGGTATTCAATATTGATCTCGGTAATTACTACAGGACGTTACAGGAATTAAGAATAAGAAAAGAAAGCCGAACGGCCTATTTGGAACTGCTCATTGAAAAACTGATCCAACGGATGGACCAATCGGATGAAAGTCCCCGGCAATTTTTATAAAAAAGTAATACCGTACTCGGTTCATAGTGTGAATGCATTTCGAAAAAGCTGGCCTGAAATTGTTTTCTCAATGAGTTATGACGTTTTCACCCTAATCTGTCACCTAAAAAAACTAAAAATATTTTGTACCGTACTCGGTCCGTGGTGTGAAAGACAGCCATTTTTTGATAGCAATTTTGTCTAAGAAAATCAAGCGACATTATTCATCAAAACATCAACCATGTATCATCTTATTTCCTGGACGACTTACATAAAAGCAACTGCGATCTGGATGACCCTATGCTATTTGATTATTGGAGCAAAGTTCTTCAAATATGAAATACTCAGGCTTTTTGGCATACGCAAAATATCAAAGGACACAAATAACTAGATCGTTGTTCTTCATAGGTTAGGTATAGGTTGTAGGGTTGCAAACACTTTCCGGGAGCTGCAACCAAAAAAATGCTTAGGGGGCAGGGTTGTTAGCGAACGGAAAGTTTTTTTAAAAATTTTAAAAATGAAAAAATGAAAATCAAACAGGTAGTGGTAAAAGCAAAAAGAATGAGAGTTATCGCGGCAACAATGTTATTAGCGATTACTTATCAACTGGCAGTAGCGCAGGATGGGGTTGCAGGTATCCAGGAAGCGAATACAAAAGTGAGGGGATATTTTGACGTGGGGTGCAATTTGATGTATGCGGTGGGCGCCATTCTTGGCTTGATAGGTGCTGTTCGCGTCTATCAAAAATGGTCAAACGGCCACCCGGATACCGGCTCGACCGCAGCTGCATGGTTTGGCAGTTGTGTTTTCCTGGTAGTCGTGGCGACTGTTCTTAAATCATTCTTCGGCATCTAAAAAAAATAACATGGCCACCAACAGTGTCTACACCATCAATAAGGGAATCAACAAAAGTATTGAGTTCAAAGGATTGAAAGCACAATATATCTGGTATTTGGGTGGGGGCCTGCTCTGCCTACTGGTTGGATTCGCCATCATGTATGTACTGAAGGTGAACACCTACCTAAGCCTGGCAATCATAACTGTTATGGGTGTTATATTATTCTCGCAGGTATATAAGCTGAACAACCAATTTGGTGAACATGGCATGATGAAACATTCGGCGAAAAGAATGTTGCCAACCGTTTTGAAAAGTAACAGCAGAAAATGCTTTCAAAAAAAATAAGTGTATGGAAAAAATATTGCAGGACATATTACCGATTATGGACGTGGAGAACGATTGTATCCTTTCAAAACAAGGAGACATATGTATCACCTTTAAACTACTGCTTCCTGAAATATTTACCCTATCTGGTGAAAATTATGAAGCCCTGCACCAGGCTTTTATCAAAGCCATAAAAGTGCTACCTGCCGGATCTGTCCTACACAAACAAGACTGGTTCATAGAGGCCAACTACCAACCAACTGCCAATGATGTTGAGGAAAACGAAAGTTTCTTACACAAAGCAAGCGATCGGTTCTTCACCGAACGACCTTATCTCGATCACCATTGTTATGCGATGCTGATCAAGAAAGCTTCCACAAAATCGACCACCACCCTTTTGTCATCCCTCACCAGACCCAAACTCGTGCCTGAACAAACCATCCATCCAATAGCCCTGCAATCCTTTGAAGCCGTTGCCAGCCAGTTTGCGTCCATACTTTCAGAAGCAGGTATCAAATGCCAGCGATTAACCGAAAACGACCTGTTAAGCTCATCCACTCATTGCGGTTTGATCGAACAATATTGCAGCCTGCATGAATTTTCCGGGAATCCGGCATTAAAAGATATCCAGCTAAAACCTTTATTTACAATCGGTAGCAATACCTGTCAATTGTTCACACTGGCAGACCAGCAGGACTTGCCTACCTATTGCAGTTCAAAAAATAAATATGACAAATACAGTTCCGACAAAACAAAATTTGCCATTGGCTTTGCTGCCCCTCTTGGACTGTTGTTGCCTTGCAATCATGTTTTCAATCAATATATTTTCATTGAAGATGCACAAGCGACGATAAAGAAAATGGAAAGCAAGCGACTAAGGCTACAATCGCTTTCTGCTTATAGCAGGGAAAATGCCATTTCCAAAGAAGCGGTCAATGAATTCCTCAATGAATGTATCAGGGAACAACGTTCACCAGTAAAGGCCCATTTTAATGTTATGCTTTGGGCGGAGGACAAGGAGCGATTAAAGGACATGCGCAATATGGCGACCACGGCGTTCGCACAACTAGACGCTATTGCAAAAGAAGAAACGGTGGGCATGCCGCAAATCTATTGGGCAGGCATCCCTGGAAACGCCGGTGATTTTCCTATGAACGATACCTTCGACACGTTTGCTGAACAAGCCTGTTGTTTTCTAAACGTGGAAACAAATTATCAAAACTCCATCAGCCCGGTTGGCATCCGGTTTGGGGACAGGCTTAGTGGCAAACCGGTACACGTTGATATTTCGGATGAACCCATTAGAAAAGGTATTTGCACCAATCGCAATAAATTCATTCTGGGTCCCAGTGGCAGTGGCAAAAGCTTTTTGACCAATCATTTGATGCGCACGTACTATGAACAGGGCTCGCACATCGTCATTGTAGATGTCGGCCACAGTTACAAGGGCCTTTGCGATATGGTCAGTGGATATTATTTCACTTACGATGAAAAAAAGCCAATTTGTTTTAACCCTTTTTACATTGCCGATGGAGATACCCTCGATACCGAAAAGAAAGAAAGCATTAAGACATTACTGCTGGCACTCTGGAAAAAAGACAATGAAAGTTTTAACCGTTCGGAATATGTCGCTTTATCCAATGCGTTGCAAGGCTATTATGACAAGCTGGAAAAACAGCCTGGCATCTTCGCCTGTTTCAATTCATTCTACGAGTATGTCAGCAATGAGTTTGTTCAAGTATTGACCAATGACAAGGTAAAGGAAAAAGATTTCGACGTCACCAATTTCCTCTATGTCCTACGGCCATACTACGCGGGTGGTGAATTCGATTATTTGTTAAATGCTACCGAAAACCTGGACCTACTCACAGAACACTTCATCGTATTTGAGCTGGACAACATCAAAGATCACCCTATCCTATTCCCGGTCGTCACGATCATTATCATGGAAGTGTTTATCAGTAAAATGCGCAAGCTGAAAGGCATTCGAAAAATCATCCTGATCGAAGAGGCATGGAAAGCCATTGCCAAAGAGGGCATGGCAGAGTACATCAAATATCTTTTTAAAACCGTTAGAAAGTTTTTCGGGGAAGCCATTGTTGTTACGCAGGAAGTAGAGGACATTATCTCTTCTCCTATCGTTAAGCAAGCCATCATTAACAACAGTGATTGTAAAATACTCCTGGATCAATCCAAGTACCAAAACAAGTTTGACCAGATACAGGAGCTTTTGGGACTTACGCAAAAAGAAAAAGCCCTGGTACTTTCAGTGAACAAGGCCAACGACCCGGATAAAAAATACAAAGAAGTATTCATATCGCTTGGAGGCGTTTTGTCAAAGGTCTATCGAACGGAAGTATCACCTGAAGAATATTTCGCTTATACCACAGAAGAAACGGAGAAAGTAAAAGTGCAGCAATATGCAAAGCAATACGGCAGCCTGGAAAAAGGCATTGCTGCCCTCGCCTCAGAATCAAGCAAACCATTCTAATCACTATAAATACTTTACTATGAAAAGATCCATTTTGAATTGTATGCTCGTTTTATTTCTGACAGGTTGTGCATCGATCACCGGCCACGATGAGATCCACGATTTTATTCCCGGCACCTATGTACGCATCCTGCATGATGAGTTCACCGGAGGAGTTGACTCACTGATCATTCAACCTATTAACAATGGAACCGAAACCTACTCCATAAGCAGGCGTACATCTTACCAGCAAACGTTTGAAGGGAAAAAATTACGTCCTGTTTACGAAAAAGTCGAATGGGTAGTTACCTATCAGCCAGCAACCAAACAATTGATGGATGCGATGCATGAAAGGGTTTTCACTTTTATTCCAAAAGAAAATAAACTGCTAATGGGAAGTGCTGCTTACATAAAAAAATAAAAGACGCAGATAATTATGAAAAAGATAGCGATCCTGTGCATACTATGCACAGCACTCACCATTGTGCCCACACAAAAAACCCATGCTTTTTATTGGGTCATCGTAAAAGCTGTGCTGAAAAAAGTGATCAAGGCGATTGACCTGCAGGTGCAGCGACTGCAAAACAAAACCATCTGGTTACAAAATGCGCAAAAAACATTGGAGAACACCATGAGCAAATTACAGTTAGATGAAATTAGCGATTGGGTGAGTAAACACAAGGAGCAATATGTACAATACTTTGATGAACTGCATAAGGTTAAGGAAGCAATAAGCGCTTATCAACAAGTACGAAGTATCATGGATAAGCAGTTGCAAATTGTCAATGAATACAAGCATGCCCTAAACTTATTCAAGCAGGATACCCATTTTACCAGTTCCGAAGTCGAATATATGTTGCAGGTGTATGAAGGTATCATCAATGAAAGCCTGAAAAACATGGACCAACTGTTCCTGGTCATCAATTCGCTTACTACAGAAATGACTGACGGGAAAAGACTCGCCATCATTCAACATGTTGCTCATTCAATTGATGACAACCTCAATGACTTAAGATTATTCAACCAACAAAACATTCGGTTAAGCTTGCAGCGATCCAAAGATGCCGATGAGGTAAAACAAGTGCGAGCTATGTACGGATTACAATAACCACCTTATAAAACTGCCGGTCATGAAAACCATCCTCTGTTTTGTTTTAGCAATAATAATTTCCACCACTACTCAAGCGCAATTTTTACAAAACGTGTTTGCGCAAAAGGCAATGGAAAAGAAAAACCAACTCCAACAAATTGCCGCTTTAAACATTTACATGGGCTATTTGGAAAAAGGATATGCCATCGCAAAAAAAGGCCTGACAACGATTGGAGATATAAAGAATAAGCACTTCACCCTGGACAAGGATTTCTTTGCTTCCCTGGCTTCGATCAACCCGAAAGTTAAAAACTATGCCCGGGTAGCAGATATCATTTCGATGAACATTCTTATCGTCAATAATAGTACCCGTTTGTTTAAGGGTCTTGAAGCAAGCCCCCTTTTTTCCAGCGAAGAAAAAAATTACGTCAAGGCTGTTTGTGCTGCACTCGAAAACGGAAGTCGCGCCATCACCGAAGAATTGATCCAATTCTTGTCCGCCAATGTTTTCACCATGACAGACGATGAGCGCATACATTGTATTGACCGACTATACCGTGAAATGGCGGAGCGTGTTACATTTCTCCAACATTTCGCTAACGATACAAAAATCCTGGCGCTTGCAAAACAACGCGACTCGCAAGATGCCCAGGAGATCCGTACCCTATTTGAACTTCAATAAGTCATTAAATTATTCAGTGTATGAAAAAGTGTGTAATTATTCTTTTATTGACTACCCTATTCTTAGCGCCTACCAGAAAAGTGAACGCCCAGGCCGATGAACTGGCGCAACTCGCTTTAGACATTGAAAAGCTGGCACAATTCAAGCAAATCCTAACCGACCTAAAAAAGGGTTACGAAATATTATTTGGCGGGTACAATGCCATCCGTACTATTTCAAAAGGCAATTTTGAACTGCACAAATTATTTCTCGATGGATTATTAGCGGTTAACCCCGCCATCAAAAATTACAAACGGGTAACAGATATTATCGACTACCAGGTGTCGCTGGTCAAAGAATACAAAACAGCTAGTAGCAAGTTCAAAAAAGAAGGATGGTTTAACGCGGATGAACTCAATTATATTTCGAGTGTGTACGACCAGCTATTCACTGAATCCCTTAAAAATTTAGATGACCTCGCCACTATCCTAACCGCCAGCAAGCTACGAATGAACGATGCCGAAAGAATAATTGCTATTGACCATCTTCACGATGACATGGAAGACAAACTGGCATTCCTTCGGAGTTTTAATAACAGTACTAGTTTACTGGCCACACATAGGGCCAAAGAACAAAAAGAAACGCAAAGCACCAGGCAGCTCCTGATCACGAATCCATAAAATAAATATCGATGAACCGATTATTAAAAATTGCTGTGTCAGCAATAACAGGCATGTTATGTCCCATGCTGGATCATGCACAAAACGGAAATTTTTCGGATGACCTGAACGGCATGCAGGGCGTTTTGGATAATTTATACCAGGAATTGCTACCACTCTGTAGCCAGCTCATTACCGTAGGAAGAAGCATTGCGGGTTTTGCAGCCTTGTGGTATATCGCTGCCAGGGTATGGCGACACTTATCCCATGCGGAACCTATCGACTTTTACCCACTATTACGTCCCTTTGTCATTGGCTTTGCTATCCTAATCTTTCCTTCAGTAATCGCACTGATCAATGGCGTGATGCAACCCACTGTTTCCGGAACAAAGATCATGGTTAAGCATTCAGATGCGGCTATCGCACTTCTTCTCAGGCAAAAAGAAGCTGCCATAAAAGAAAGTGATGCCTGGCAAATGTATGTGGGAGATAACGGTCTTGGAGACCGCGAAAAATGGTACAAATACACGCATCCTAAAGAAAACTCAAGTGAAAATATCATTGAAAGCATCGGCAACGATATGAAATTCGCGATGGCGAAAGCCTCTTACAATTTTCGAAACTCCATCAAAGAATGGATGAGCGAGGTGTTACAATTGTTGTTTGCTGCCGCTGCGTTGTGCATCAATACCATCAGGACATTTAATCTTTTAATACTCGCTATACTTGGACCATTAGCGTTTGGTATCGGCGTCTTTGATGGTTTCCATCATACCATCCGACATTGGCTGGCGAGATATCTTAATGTATTCCTATGGCTGCCGGTTGCTAACATTTTCGGAGCGGTGATTGGCAAGATCCAGGAGAAGATGATCGCTCTTGATATTGCACAGATCCATGTGAACGGAGACACTTTTTTTAGCAAGACGGATATGGGTTACTTGATTTTTCTATTGATAGGGATCATTGGCTACTTCACTGTTCCTAATGTTGCAGGTCACATTATCTGGGTAAGCGGTGGGGATGCATTGACTGCGAAAACAACGGGCGTTGCTGCGGCAACAACGAATGCGGCCATTTCTACAGTTTCCCAGGGAGCGAGCAATATTGCTAACACCGGCACAGCAATGATGGGCCTTTAAAACTTCCTACCATGTTTACAAAAATGAAAAATATTGACACCGCGTTCAAGTATATCAGATTGTTTACACTGCTTATCATCCTGGGTTGTTTGGGTCTTTGCGTGTTTGTTTTTTATAAGAGTTACGCCTTGGCCGCGTCCACGCAAAATAAGATTTATGTACTCGCCAATGAGAAAGCATTGGAAGCCATTTCTACTGATCGCAAAACGAATATCAGTGTAGAAGCCAAGGATCATGTAAAAATGTTCCACCTGTATTTTTTCACGCTTGATCCCGACGACAAAGTCATTCATTCTAATATCACCAAAGCCTTATACCTCGCCGACGCATCAGCCAAAAGGCAATATGACAACCTGAAAGAAAATGGGTTTTATTCGAACATCATCGCAGGCAATATCAGCCAGCAACTCTTAATAGATTCTGTCACCGTCAATACCAATGACTACCCTTATTTCTTCGAGTGCTATGCACAGCAAAAGATCATTCGAACGACCAGTATTGTATACCGCAGCCTGATCACTTCAGGGTATTTACGCAATGTTTCCAGAAGTGAAAACAATTCACATGGCTTCCTCATCGAAAGATGGACAACTCTTGAAAACAAAGACATTAAAACCCAACCACGGTGATTATGAAATTATTTAGGAAAAAAAACGAAAAGGCTACCATGGAATCTGTTTGGGAAAATGCAGCAAGGAAGCTAGACATCCTACTAAAGCGGATAGCCGCATATTTAAACAGCCAGGTAAATACCTGGAGCAATTTTTTGAAATGGTCTGCCTTGGTGTTGTTCGTGGTGCAATGGTTGGCCATTATTGCCCTAATCATTTATACCGGTAACGATAAAACATCCACCAAGGAACTACAAGACACCAGCATCCGTTTTAATTCTCCTGCGAAATATGATTCTATTGACCGGCTATTGAGGAACGGCCAGTTGAATAATACCGAAGAACAGCTTGAACGTTATATCGACAGTTTAAACCTTCTATACGACAGCTTACAAAGAACAACCCAATAAAAAAAACGATTTCCAATATACAATAACATAAATAACTTATATGCTCAATAAACTACAGCACCTTTCATTATATAATCGCAAGCGGCTATTCTTTTCCGTCCTGCCGATACTTGTCTGCATCACTGTTACGATCATTGGCAGTGTCTTTGGAATCATTGGCGGCGGCTCGGCCGATTCAACCACCAAAACGCAAGGACTAAATACCACGCTGCCGGGCGCGACTCAGTTTAAAGACAGTAGCTGGAACAAATTGCAGTTCTATGAAAAAATGGACAAAGATTCCGCGGCCTATTATTCTGAACAGAAGAGTGATCCCTATTTGAATCTTGCGCATCTGAAAAATGAGCATGACACATCCAATCATGATGCCAGCCTCTTGATGAGTGATCTTGGAAAAAAAACATCCAATATTCCAAATAATGACCAGGATCCAAATGAAGCGAGGGTGTATGAAAAATTACAAGCCCTGCAAAAGGTAATGGACCAATCGAAAACATCGGCAAAAGTGCAGGAGGATCAGTTGCAAGACAACGACGACTTGCATAGTGCCACACCAAAAGAAGCCATTGAGCAACTACAAAATGAAATGATGAGTTTACAAGGCTCGCCGGCCAATTCCGACGACCCTGAATTACACCAGCTCAACGGCATGCTGGAAAAAATACTCGATATCCAACATCCTGAAAGAGTCAACGAGAAACTGCAACAACAATCGGCGCAACATCAACAGGAAGTATTTGCGGTTACCCTACAACCAAATGAATTGCCCATCACAACTTTAGCGCACGACAAATTGCATCTGCCGGTGAGTGATACCATCCCACTTAGACAAATCACCACGAAAAGAAACCGATTTTATTCCTTAGAAGAGGAACAACTCACATCTGAACCGGAACAAAATGCTATCCAGGCAACTGTCGATGAAACCCAGACCGTAATGAGCGGAAGCACCATTAAGCTTCATATTGACAATGATATTTTTATAAAGGGCATACTTATTCCCAAGGGGCAACTCATCTATGGCATTGCTTCATTGGAGGGCGAACGACTTCAAATAGCCATCACGAGTGTTCATTATCAAAATAACATTTTGCCGGTGTCGCTTACCGTGTATGACCTGGATGGGATCAAAGGTATCTATACGCCCGGTGCTTTAACCAGGGATGTGGCAAAGCAATCCTCGGACCAGGCCGTTCAAAGCTTAAGCCTTGCAACCATGGATCCTTCCATTGGAGCGCAGGCAGCCAGCGCCGGCATCCAGGCAGCTAAATCGCTGATCGGCAAAAAAACAAAACTTATAAAAGTTACTCTTACGTCCGGTTACCACGTATTGCTAAAAGACAATAACCAAAAAAATAATTGAACACCTCTCTAGTCATCTAAAAATAATCGACATATGAAGCCCATTCGTCAAATATTTACAAAGGGATTTCTTTCAACATTACTATTAATTGTGGGCATCCTTTGCTATGCGCAGCAAAAAGTAATTGCCATTCCTTCCGCGAGAATTTCGGTTTGTGTCAACAAAACAACGAATCTCATTTTCCCTTACAAAATCATAAGTGTTGACAGGGGCAATAACGACCTACTTATTCAAAAAGCAAAAGGCGTTGACAACATATTACAGTTAAAGGCTGCTCAAACAGGTTTTGAACAAACCAATTTAACCGTCATCACTAGTGATGGCAGATTGTATTCACTCATGGTGGATTATGCAGACGAACCCGAAGCCATCAATATCAAATTCAGTAACGATACCAGTGCCATTGAACAAAAAACGGCCATAACGTCGCTTTATAACGAAGATGATTTGCAAACATCATCCAATACAATCATTCATCAGAAACGATTCCTACGTGTTCATACAAGAAATCAAAAAATACGATTGAATCTAGGAAGTATTTATCTATTGGATAGCCTGATGTGGTTTACATTTTCCATTACAAACAACAGTCAAATTGCTTATACGCCAAAAACACTTCGCTTACTAGTTAAAGATAAACACCAGGCCAAACGAACAGCTTCGCAGGAAACGAACATAACTCCCATTTTTAAGTTGATCCCCACAACCGTTCCCGGTTATGGTTCAGAAAAAATAATTATTACCTGCGAGCCATTTACCCTTTCAAATAAACAACGATTGGTCATTCAACTAACAGAACAAAATGGAGGCAGGAATATGACCTTATTTATTAAGCCGCACATACTACTCAACGCTCATTTACTAAAGATTAACTAACCAAGACATTATACTGAATTTATGGAACCAGAACATATTATAACAGATGACGGGGTAAAACAAATTGAGCTTGGTCTAAAGAAGCATGAACACTGGTTGGCGTATAACTCCGTAAACTATTACATTTCTAAAGAAGATGTCTACACTTTTAAAACAAAAGATGAAGCAGATGAATTTGCACTCAATAACGTAAGCGAATTCGACTGTTACAATATCACTCATGCATTGACTTTAAAAGAGGCTGTTCAACAGTTAAAAGCCGATGAAAATATTGACATCACATTTCATTCAACAATAAAACAACATGTTATGGACGAAAAAACAATGACCTTCAACCAGGCCCAGCTTAATAAGGCCGGTTTCCAGGAAGCGTTTACTCAAGACCTCGTTGCGAAGATGAACCAGGGTCAAGCGCTCATCCAACACAAATTTGAAAAGAGCTACGACGAGGACAAAGTAACGGCGATATTGCACTTAAAAAAGTCTTCCAACTCTGACAATTATTTTTTAAACAAGTTCGACGTTTCGCTACAAAAACAAGGACAAGCCGATTCAATCCAACAAACATTTTACATTAATAGAAAACCGGATGCAGAAAACAACCAGGCTATCCTGGAAAACAAGTACACGCTAAAAGAAGCGTACAATTTACTTTCCGGTCGAGCTGTACACAAAAATCTCATCAACAATGAAGGCCAGGGCTACGAAGCATGGGTGAAACTCAACTTAAAAAACAAGTTGGAGAACGGCAATTTTGAGATGAAGCAATACACCAAAAACTATGGTTTCGAATTGGAAAATGTTTTATCCAAATACCCGATCAAAGAACTGACGAACGAGACCTATAAAAATTCGCTAATGGATTCTCTGCAGCGGGGGAATTTACAGAAGGCGACGTTCGTGGACAAAGACGGCAAAGAAGAAAAGTTGTTTATCTCGCCCAATATCACGTTGAACGCACTTAATGTTTATGACCTGGAAAAGCAACGAATTCCCACAGAAAATCTGGTCGAGAAAAATTATATCGGAAAAGAAATGGGTGAAAAAATTTCGGCGCTCATCAATAAAACAAAGGAGGCCAATACACCGGCGACATCTCAAAAAGAAGTAAAAAAGAATACACCTGTAAAAGCAAGTAGACCAAAAGTCAAATAGTCAATGTACGCAGATGAGATATTATATGCATTTATGGAAAAGGCCAAAGACGACCCGTTCATTGGCCCGATCCATATTAGCTTATATGTTTCCCTGCTCACATTTTACAAGAGGGAAAATGTTAAAGCTCCTATTTCGGTTTTTAGAAGGGATGTAATGAAGCAATCCAAAATCGGCAGCAGGGATACGTACTACAAATGTCTCAACGATCTAAAGATGTGTGGATATATCCAATACATCCCTTCTTTTAATCCTTTATTGGGGAGTTTAGTTTATTTCCTGATAAAGTAAAAGGCATTCGTTTATGAATTGGAAAGATTTTACGATACGGGCTTGGAGAGCAGGATTTAGATGGGTTGCTTTTAATGTGCATCATATCTGCACCCGGGAAGCAAAATGTTTCAAATCTGCTATTGATGCTGACCAATACTGCATGACTAAAAACCACTATTCAACTGACTGGCAATTCGATCACCTCGGCAATATAAAATCCTACGTTTCTGATTTCCATAAAAATCAGATTGATTGGAATAACCTTTGTAGTAAATTAAGTCAGTTCAATATTAGAGCAATCACAAAAGAGCAACCACTTCTTTCGCAACTTGCGAGTGGTTTATACTGCGCGGCGGCTGTACGCAAACCTTATGTGCCTTTGTCAGCTTTCAAAAAATTCAAGCTCGTAACCATTCATGGCAGTAATTCCCATGAAAAAATATACGATGGTTATTTGGAAGCATTGAGGCATTTAAACAATCATTCAAAAGTAAATGCTGGTAGGGTTGCCAAATTTTATGGTATAAGAGAAAATGCCTCTAAGGAATTTACGGAATTATTATTTTCAATTACAAACGTCCAAAGCTCAGCCTCTACCACGTCTGCATTTAATTCTTTTTGTGATCCCACTATGGTGACATTCTTAGAATCAGCCGTATTCATACGTTTTAAACAAGAACAAAACCAATTACTATTCTACGATGAATTTTCGAGCTGTTGTTCCTGGCACAAGCTTCCATTGCACTTCAATCTTGAAAATTTCTATGCTCTTAAAAAAAACATTTCAAAATTCAGCTCTTATGAATAAGCATGAAGAAATAGCCATTATTAAAGGGATATCTATTTGTTACAAACCTTACCTAAAACCGGAGGAAGCAAAATTGTATTGCAATCTTGAGTATACACAGTTAAATAAAAAGCTGAAGGAATTTGGGATATTTAAAACGTCTTCGGGGTATTATAAGAGAGAGGATTTGGAATTGATGATGAGTGGAGAAAGTGTAAAAGTGCCTCCACTGAAAAGTAAGTTAAAAGTCTAGCACCAAGAAAAAAAGCAGTCATCTTTGCAAACAGTGCGATATACATTCAAGGCAATATTGGTAAAATCAAAAGCAACTATTACACATAATGGGTGGGTAGTATAAATCCCACAACACATACCTTCCGCACTGTTCATTTTTGTCTTTTCACGGTGCCCTTAGCATTTTACGTCCTAGATGATGGTCGTTGCCAAAGCTGACCGAACACCTTTTTTATTAATCGTATCAGCGACTGTTGACGGCCCTGTCTATTTTCATATATCTTATCGTTACGGAATTGTCGCATGAACGTCATTGCTTCATCGCGGTTTCTCTCGTCAGTAAGTCGCGCAAAAAGCTCTACGTTGTCGTCACTTTCGCCTACCCAGTCATCAAGTTCATCGTGTTCTCTTGTCGTTAAGGTCCTATTGATAAAACCAATGATCAGATAAGCCACTCGTCGTGATCTTTCCTCTGTTTGTGGAAATTCGTACTTCATTGACTTAAAATACTGCAGTTGATGGACATTGAAATACGTATATCTACGTCACTTGGGCCCAATCATTCAGATAAACCAAACACCTCAAACAAGCTATTTATTAAACTGAATTTTAGAGATACATTTCTTTTGGCCACAATTAGGTCCGTATCCTGTTCGCCTTGGCATGGCGTTGTTTATTTCCCACATTACTCTACTTTTTGTTGTTAATAACCAACACTTTCAAATTACCAAGTGTCTTCTGAATGTTTACCAGAATAACAAGTGTTGTTAATTTACAACATTATACCTAAATTTGTGGATAATAAACAACAATATGAGAGCGAAAAGAAAACAAACGTTGTTCCCGCGCTTTCAGAAAACGCTTGAACAAATGGGCGAAAACATCAGGTTAGCCCGATTACGTCGCAGGTTTACTACTATTCTGGTAGCAGAAAGAGCGGGTATTGATAGAAGTACACTTTATCAAATTGAAAAAGGCAGTTCCAGTGTGTCTATCGGAGCTTATTTCAATGTAATGAGAGTTCTTGGGTTACAGGATGACTTCCTGAAGCTTGCTGCGGATGACGAGCTTGGCAGGAAATTGCAGGACCTTAAACTGATAAATAAAAACAAAGAGTGAGTATTAAGAAGGATATATGGGTGTATGCACATTGGAAGGGAATGCTGGCGCCGGAATTGGTTGGCATATTGACATTGGAGCAAATTAAAACAAAAAGATCCTTCAGCTTTACTTATGAAAAGCAATGGTTGGACTCTAAAGCGCAACACCTGCTTGACCCGGATCTATCATGGGGTAGTGGACCACAGTTTCCCGGCACTAAACAGAATTTTGGTGTGTTCCTTGACTCCATGCCTGATACCTGGGGTAGAACCCTTATGAAGCGCAGAGCTGCCTTGGAGGCAAGTGAGCAGGGTAAAACTGCCCCTGCTTTACATGAACTCGACTTTTTGCTCGGCGTCCACGATCAAAGCCGCATGGGTGCACTTCGCTTTAAGACTGATCCGCACGGTGATTTCCTGGACAATAACCTAACTCATCCTACCCCTCCCTGGACAAGTATCTGCGAATTGCAGCACGGAGCGGCTGTTGTCGAATCGGCCGACGACATTGAAAAGGTTAAAAAATGGCTGACCATGCTAATGGCGCCCGGCTCCTCGCTCGGAGGAGCACGCCCAAAAGCAAATGTACTTGACGAGCATGGACAGCCATGGATCGCCAAATTCCCTTCAAAGAACGACGAAACAGACAAAGCCGCCTGGGAATACCTGGCTTATCGCCACGCGGTAAACGCAGG
This sequence comes from Pinibacter aurantiacus, assembly GCF_019130065.1. Taxonomy (GTDB): domain Bacteria; phylum Bacteroidota; class Bacteroidia; order Chitinophagales; family Chitinophagaceae; genus Pinibacter; species Pinibacter aurantiacus. The sequence continues at coordinate 186,833 of NZ_JAHSPG010000013.1, forward strand.
AATCCAAATGGCGCCTTGTAAACTGCAAAAGATTGCCGGCAAATACCATACTTTTTTTACGCAACGTTTTGACCGCGAAAAGACTGACCGCATTCACTTCGCTTCCGCAATGACGATGACCGGCAATAATGAAGAAAAATTAAAAGATAATCCGGCATCTTACCTTGATATGGCAGAAGTCATCCAATACAACGGAGCCCCCAATCATATAAAGGAAGACCTGCATCAACTATGGAGACGACTTGTTTTTAATATCCTTATTTCCAATACCGATGATCATTTGCGCAATCATGGGTTCCTATTTACAGACCAAGGATGGCGCCTCTCACCCGCTTTTGATATCAACCCTTCCATTGACAAGGCTGGGCTCGCACTCAATATTGACATGGACAGCAATGCCCTCGATCTATCACTTGCCCGCAGCGTGGGTGAATACTTTAATCTTGATGACAATGAAATGAACCAGATAATTGCCGAGGTAACTGCAAGTGTATCTAAATGGCAAATCATTGCCGCTGAGATTGGTATTCCAAGACAGGAACAATTGCTGATGGGTGCCGCATTTAAACATTGATAAAATCAAAGAGCAACTATTACGTGAATTTGTAGTATTGCATCGTACTGACAGCCTGGGGTATTAAGATCTATCCCACAATTCCATTCCTAAATATTTATCTTGGCAATGTCCTGGTAAACACAAAAAAAAGAACTTGACAAGAAAACACTTTAAGCTGACAACTTGTAAAAATGATGAGCGATATATCCCATGGACGAGGCAGGAGTTTGATGACCAACACCAACTTGTTGAATGGAGCAAATATTTGTGACATTGCGGCGCAGGGTTCCAGTTTCTCCTTTATAGGATAAGCTCCAACCTGTACCATAAAACCATTATCATTTATTGAACTTAAAGGCAGAGCTTCGTCAGCTGCAAAATTATCCAGCGTCTTTTTTGCACGTAGACAAATGTCATTTTTTGGAGCGTATTGATGATATACTCTCGTTCCATTTGTTCGAGCGATTTCCCGTTGATTCGGATATGTCCCATTAGCTTCATGCCTTCTTTTGTAGAAATTCTATACCTGTTTTTCAATTCTTCGACTATTCTCTCCCTATTTCAATGTGACTTAAGTTACAAAAGCTGCGGGCATTCTTTAAATATTAATATCAAAAAGAGCAGCATGAAATCAATTACTTATTAATACATCTTTTACCGCAAGGTTTTTTCAGTTTTTAAGGTGCGTTTAGGACCCAAAAAAAAACGCTGCCTGGAAAGACAGCGTTATAACCCCTAAACCCTTCGATTGTAGAATCGAAAAAATAACAAAAAAGCTGGCCAAAATTACTTGACTTATAATGTAACCTCAAAAAATTATTATTGACTTTCAAACAGCCTGTCAATTCTCATAAAGGTCATGCTGATCAGCAATAATTTGCCTGTATTTTTCAAAAATTTTCGATTTGGAAATAAATCCTCTGAATGTCCCTTCCTTGCTCAGTACGGGCAGATACCAGCTGTGCGTTTCATCAAACTTTTGCATCACTTTTGACATCGTTTCATCTGAATAAACAATATCAGCAGGCCTTTTTACCAGTTGCCGTACACTCATCGTGTCAAATAATTCAGGACTAAATATTTCTTTTTTTACGTCATTTAATTCAAGCACACCGATGAATTTTTCCTCTTGATCGATCACTGCGAAAATGTTTTTTTCACTTCGCTTTACCAAATCCACGACGTCGCCCAATGAGCTGTCTATGCTGATGGTTTGATAATTGCTCTTTACGATATTGTCCAACTGAATAGCAGTCAAAATGTTTTGTTCCTTTTTATGTGTAAATATCTGTCCTTCCATCGCCAGTTTCTTTGTTTCCATGGAGTATGGCTGGAAGTGCTTAACAATAAAGAAAGAAATAGAGGAAACCAGCATCAATGGAATGATCAGTTCGTAACCATTTGTTATTTCAGCAATCAGGAATATAGCCGTTAACGGGCAATACATCACGCCACTTAACACACCTGCCATCCCTACCAGGCTAAAGTTGCCTGTTGGTATGTCAAACCATTTTGTTGTGTTCAGTAATTTGGAAAAAAAATAACCTAGGTAGGCCCCTACGAAAAGAGAAGGTGCAAAATTACCGCCATTGCCTCCGCTACCAATGGTTACCCCGGCGGCAATGGGCTTAAGCAACATGACAGCACCCACAAAAATAATGATCGCCCAATCATTCCTGATCAGAGAAAACAAACCTGTATTATCACGAAGAATGCGGTTACTGCCGTTTGCCACCAGTTTTACGCTATCGTACCCCTCGCCAAAAAGAGTAGGAAACAAAATGTAAATGACCAGTAACAGCAGGCCACCTATCATTGCTTTGAAATAGATATTCAGTTTCCAATCATGAATGCGATGTTCCACTTTTTTAAAAACATGCGCATAGTATAAAGAAATGAATCCACACAAAACACCCAGCAGGATATAGAAAACAATATTGTTGTAATTGAAATTCTCTTTCAGCACAAAGTTGAAGAGCACCTCTTCTTTTAGAATAATCTTTGAACACAAGGCACCTATTACAGCTGAAATGATGAGCGGAATAAAATAACTCAACAACGTTTCACTGAGCAGCACTTCAATTGAAAAGATGACGCCCGCAATAGGAGCATTGAAAACAGCCGATATCCCGGCAGCTGCTCCGCAAGCAAGCAGCAGGGTACGTTCCTGGTAGTTGAGCCCGTGTATGCGTGCCATATTAGATCCTACAGCAGAACCCGTGGCTACAATAGGTGCCTCCAGACCAACAGAACCGCCCAGTCCCACCGTGACAGAGCTGGTTATCACATGAATGTATGTATGCTTGATAGGAATAAAGGATGACCGCCTTGCTATATTTTGCAGTACCATGGCGATGCCCTTTTCAACATGGCCGCCATAGAATTTTTGTACAATCACTACAGTGATCAATAATCCAACACCGGGGAAAACGAGGTAAGAAAATTTCGAAAATGGTATTTCGCTGACCTTCTCTTCAATAAAATGTACGCATATTTTTAGCAGTACGGCAACCAATCCGGAAAAAAGCCCAACAAGACTTGCGACAATCATTATATACTGTATCCTGTTAACTTTGTTGCGCAAATAATTAAAGGGCAAATCATACAATGCCTTCACTCTTTGTTTCATGCGCGCAAAAGTAGGAAGAAGGCCTATTAGGAGTACTACCAATGCGCGCCTCTAACCATATTCTAATCTCATTTTAACCAGTTTCTAATTTACCGGCCTGACCTTGCCCTTGAATTTATTTTGGAGGATACTGTTTATAAAAATTCAACTACGGAAGGTAGACTTTTTATCGCGGCTGTTTCATCTAAGCTTTCTGCAGCCTTTTTTCAAACAATTAGAAAAAGGGTATTACCATTAAAATGACAGTTGTCGCAATGTAACCATGATTAAATGTATTGCCATTGACAAAGATGATTATTTCCTGCACGCCATCCAGGAACTAATAAGCCATATTCCAGCGCTAAAATTAATCAGCGTATTTCGTGATCTGCAGACCGCTTCCACTAAAATCAAGGATGAAAAACTCGTACCGGACCTGGTCTTCGTTGACATGGAAACTGTTTCATTTATGGAGCACGCTCCCATGCCGGCGTTCCCATCACAAACCAGGATTATTCTTACAGGTAATTTATCCGCAACCTCCTTAACTCGTTTTGATAGTGATATTGTGGACCAGATCACCAAACCCTTCACTTTAAAAAGAACGAAAAGAGCAATAAGAAAAACGATGCTCATATTGGATCAGGAATTGAGTTATGAGCAGCCTCATTTTACGCAATTATTGACGCCGGGGAAAGAAGACTTTATTTTTCTGCAACGCGAAAACTATATTCTTACCATCTGCCTTGATGATATTTGCTTCATTGAAGGCAATGATGAATACATAACGATCCATTCAATGGTGGGCAAGATCATTGTTCCTGAAAAACTAAGCCGGGTTAGATCGTTGTTAAAGCCATACAAGTTTACGGCCATCAGCCCGACTGTGATCATTTCCGTAAAATTTCTTGAAGAAATCGACGGGAAGGTGGCGAAAATTCAAACGCATACCATCCCAATTGAACAAGAATTTGAATCAGCATTATTTTCATTTCTTCAAATAGATTAGTGATACCTGTTGCTGGCCATATTTATACCTGCTGCTCACTTATCCATCAAATAAAGACTTATATTAATGAAAAGCACTTATTTACTTTGGATGTTGGCTGGTTTAAACGTGTTCTTTTGTAGTTGCCATCATCATGCACATGGCAGTCATATAAAAAATGACACAAAAAGTAATATCGACATTCGCAAGTTCATCAGTAAGAATGCATGGGATACACTGTTTCCACACCGATATGGCTATAACAAAAATAATACTGCAAAAACCGACTTTTATTCTTTTGAGTCGTTTGCGAATGCGGCAACACATTTTCCTCAATTCCTGGCAGAAGGCGATGAAATTTCGGAAAAAAAAGAACTGGCTGCATTTCTTGCTGCCATCGCTTATGAAAGCAGCCAGGATGACAGTATCACTCAAAAAACCGATTACCTGGACTGGGGACTGGCCGTATTGGCAAGCCCTTATACGAGCAACAACGAAAACAGATACGACACAACGAACAAGGGTCTGCCGTCACCAAAGAACGCTAATTATTACGGTAGAGGCCCGATGCAATTAAGAGGATATAGCGACTATCAAAAGTTTGGTGAGATTTGGTTTGACAAGGACAGCATCCTGCTGCAAGATCCTGATCAATTGATAGCCGATCCGGAGACAGCTTTTGCATCCGCTATCTGGTGGTGGACAACACCACATGGGTCGGCGCCTTCCTGCCATGATGTGATTACAGGCAATTGGGAACCAACCATGGCAGATATCACCAAAGGAAGATTTGCCGGTTTTGGTTCCGTTGTTAATATCATATCAGGTGGCATCAAATGTGGTATGGGATATGATGATGAAACCAATGTACGGAGGTTCAAATTTTATAAGAAGTTCTGTGACTACCTGCATGTAGATACTGGCGGGGATATCAGTTGCAAGGACGCTCAACCATTTGGCTCCTAGCTTTTATCATACGCTAAAAGAAAGTAGCAAGCCCTGTTTGTATATACAAACAAGGCTGCTACGGAAAACAAAAAATAAAAAAACCTTACTACTTAAAAATAAAAACGAACAGCGATTCAACAATATCATCAACCAATATCTTGTCATTACAACTTCATTTAGTGGATGCCACAAACAGCATATTGCATGCAGACTTTATAAAATTGTATTTACCTGTGACCTGGTCAAAAGGATCAATCATTATAAGACCCGCATTGATATCGACGGCATACTTAAAAATATCTTTTGAACTATTGTTACGCTGAATTACCTTAACGTTCATCGGATAATGCAAACATTCTGACAATGTTCGGAAAGTGTTTATGAAATCATCGGAGCAAGGTCCATTATCCTCATCATTAACAACAGTAATAAGATGTATCGTGGGCCTTTGCCTGTACGTCAGGGTCTGTAATAAATTAATTTTCCGCTCACACATTTTTCTTCTTACCGGCAATACCACTGCTCCTATTTTCCTGGCCTCAACTTCGCCGGACACCTGCAAAACCGCGCAGTTGGTTACGGCTGCAATAAAACTACTGCTGGTCGTATTGAGAAATGATAACCATGAATGATCCCGCTTTTTACCGATGATGATCAGGTCGGTTTGCAGTTCCTGCGCTTTTTGTATAATATTACCCTGCACGTTGCCTTCCAAAACCAGGTGAACAATTATTTTTATAGTTGGCAAAGCGTTTTGTATTTTCCCCTTCAGGTCTTCAAGGTTTTTGATGGTCAGTTTTTCCAGTGATCCAAAAGTGACTGCTGTCATGGTATAAAACCGACTGATGGGATAGGAAACTTTTTTAGTTTCTTTAGTCAAAACGTGTAATAAATGAATTTCTGTATGGGAGTTGTCAGAGAGAGCCAGTGCATGGCTTACAGCGGCGTCTGTATTCGAAGTAAAATCAACTGGAACTAATATTTTATTAAACGCCATTACCATGTAACCGGTTTTTAAGCAAAGTAATATGCTGATATTAAAACAAAGTTAGACTCAGATTAGAATATTATTAGAGCATTAGCCAATTAAAATGCAATAAGTACATTTGAAGTCAAAAGAATGCCCATGGAGGAAAGGAGAATTCTGATTATAGAAGATGAAAGAAAAATCGCAGATACTTTAAAATTCGGATTGACCGAACATGGATACCATGTTGAAGTGGCCTATGATGGAAATATTGGCAAAAGGATTTTCTCTGCGCATGAATTTGACCTGATTATTCTCGATATCAATTTGCCCGGCATTAATGGTTATGACCTCTGTAAATTTATCCGCCAGGAAAATTTTAAGATCCCGATTATTATGCTGACATCTATGAGTTCGCTGGATGACAAGGTGGAAGGATATGAATCCGGGGCCGATGACTACATGATCAAGCCATTTGAATTTAAGGAACTGCTTTTAAAAATAAGAGCCTTATTAAAACATGTGCTGAACCAGCACTTGCCGGTAGGTAATATATTGAAAGCACGTGACCTGATCATGAACCTGGATACCATGCAGGTTACACGGGAAGGCATAAAAATCAACCTGACTGCGAAAGAATTTCAGTTGCTTGAATATATGCTGCGCAATAAAAACAGGGTCGTATCCCGTGCGGATATTGCTATCAATGTATGGGATACCGACTTTGACAGCAATACCAACGTCATTGATGTTTACATTAGTTACTTACGCAATAAAATTGACAAGTCATTTGACGAAAAGCTTATCCAAACCCAAGTAGGAATTGGTTACATTATTAAAGAAAATAACAACTGATGCCTGTTAAACTACGCATTACCCTTTTCTTTACGTTGATCGTTTTCCTGATATTAAGCATTGTATGCATTTCAATCTATTACATTTCTTACGAAAACAGGGAAAGGAATTTCAGAACACGTCTTACCAATCGTGCGGTAACGACTGCAAGACTGCTGAGTCAAACAGATATTTTTAACCAGGCTCTCCTGCAAAAAATCGATGCTTCCACCACGGTGGCTATGCTCGATAAAACCATGCAGGCCTATGACAGCAATGGTGTGCTGATTTACTCCTATTCCGATAAAACAAATGATACGATTTCTGTAAGTCAAAAAATATTAGACGAGACAAGAAAGAAGAACAATTACTTTTTTACCATTAATAAAAAAGATGGCATAGGTTATTATTTTTCAGACAATGGCAATCCCGTTACCATCATAACAGCGGCATACGACCCTGAAGGGCGAAAAAACCTCCAGCAACTTAGTTTCGTTTTGTGGTTGTGCTTTTTAACGGGCATCATCATTACGGTGGGTGTCGGTTATTTTTTTTCACAAAGGTTACTGGCGCCTGTTCGCAAAATAGCGGACGATGTTAATGCGATTACGGCCCAAAGCCTTGCCAAACGCATTAAATATGAAAAGCGTAAAGACGAATGGACTTACCTTGCCCAAACCCTTAATATACTGCTAAACCGGTTGGAAGAAAGTTTTGACACCCAGGGCCGGTTTATTGCCAATGCTTCACACGAATTATCGACACCGTTGACGTCCATATTCAGCCAGCTGGAGGTCTCACTGCAAAAAGACCGTGATGCAGCGGCTTACAGAGCTGTGATGCAATCCGTTCTTGAAGATGTACATCAACTAATAAGACTTACCCAAACATTATTGCAATTTGCCCAGGCATCCGGGAGACCGGGAGGCGTAGAGCTGCAGTTGATAAGAATAGATGAAATAGTGATGCGCATGCCGCATGAAATGACAAAACTTGATAAGCGCTATCAGGCCAGGATAAATTTCAATAACCTGCCTGTTGAAGAAGATAAATTACTGGTTTTGGGCAATGAAGATCTGTTATCAAGCGCCATTAAAAATATTGTTCACAATGCCTGCAAGTACTCTGCGGATCATGCGGTCCTCCTTGAACTGTCCGCTATCCAAAATGCCGTTTGTATTGCTGTCACCGATAAGGGTCCGGGTATTCCTCATGAAAAACTGCAACTGATTTTTGAACCGTTTTACAGAGCAGATCAGCATCACAGAGAACCAGGTTTTGGGTTAGGCCTGCCACTCGCTTCAAAAATTATCAAGTTACACAAAGGAGAAATTAAAGTAACCACCTCGACGCAGGGAACGACGTTTACCATTATATTACCCATTGCCATGTTTAACTCCTGAAGAACGGCCCTTTCACATTTTATTTCTTTCTAATTGAATTCTAATGCTACGTTAATAACCCGTTAATGCGGCTGCCCTACTTTGCAGTTTATGTTTAGAAACATTACGATAATAGGAAGCGGCAGCTGGGCCACCGCGCTTGTAAAAATATTTTCGGAAAGCGGCATCCATATATCCTGGGTAGTCAGAGATGCGGCGTTGGCCGAACAGATACAGGAGTGTGCAAGGAACACGCGATATCTTTCTTATGTGGACCTGAACCTGGATTTTGTCAATCCTACCGTTGATCTGGAAAGGGCCATTCATTCATCGGAAATGGTCATTTTTGCGTTGCCTTCTGCTTATTTAAGCCAGGCCGCAGAAGCCATAGATCCCGCGTGGATTGTTAAAAAACAGGTAGTGGTTTCCATTAAAGGCTTTGTCCCCGGAACGGCGATGGTTCCCAGCATATTTATTCAAAAAAAATTCGGCCTGGTAAAACCGGTAATGGTGATAGGCGGCCCTTGTCATGCCGAAGAAATTGCCATCAAACGAAATACCTATGTTACAATTGCCGGAACCGATACGACCAACGCGGATAGATTAAAGAACAGTATACAGGTTAAATATATCAACGGTATTGTCAACAACGACCCATCAGGTGTGGAGTATGTTGCGATACTAAAAAATATTATTGGCATTGCCACGGGCATCGCAGCGGGATTAAACTATGGCGAAAATTTTATTGCCGTACTGGTTTCAAATGCCATGAGAGAAGTCAACAGGTTTCTACGTTCTGTTAACCTGTTATACAGGGACGTGTTTGATTCAGCCTATTTCGGTGACATGCTGGTAACCGCTTATTCTGATCTAAGCCGTAACCGTACATTGGGAAAACTGATTGGCCGCGGCATCAAAGTGTCCCAGGCCTTACAGGCAATGGAAATGGTCGCAGAGGGATACCGCGCATCGGAGGAATTATATGTGCTTACAAAAAACAGCGAGCTTCACCTTCCCATCATTACCAGTGTGTATCGTATCCTGCATCAGCATGCAAGTGCGTTCCATGAATTTAAACTGATCGAAAAACAATTACGATAACCTAATCATAGCGCATGATATTAGCTACAGACCTGGACGGAACATTTTTGGGTGGCAAAAGCCTGCATAAACAACAGCTTTACCGAACCATCAGAAAAAACACCTCCATCCGGTTAATTTTTGTAACCGGCAGGGGACTGGAATCCGTCATTCCATTACTGAATGACCCTATTATTCCCAATCCCGATTTTATTATCTGTGACGTAGGTGCTACCATTGTAAATGGTCGTACACTGGAGGCTATTGAGCCATTGCAAAATGACATTGAACAAAACTGGCCCGGCGTGCACAAGATTCGTGAATGCCTGAAAGACATACCCGGACTGCAATACCAGGAAGTTCCCCAGCAACGGCGTTGCTCTTTTTATCTTCATGACGAGAGCATCGCAATAGAAGAGATTCAAAAAAAGGTCGAAGCGATCAATTGTAGTTTGCTGTTTTCCGCTGGTAAATACCTGGATATTTTACCTAAAGATGTAAACAAAGGAAGGACACTTGTCAACCTTCTCGATTATATAAAGGCTGATGGAGAAAATGTGTTGGTAGCCGGCGATACCTTAAACGATCTCGCCATGTACGAATGCGGCTACAAAGGCGTTATAGTGGGCAATGCCGAACAAAAACTCATTCAATCGGCCAAAGATATAGCAGAGGTCTACGTCGCCGACGAGGAAGGAGCAGGCGGTATTTTGGAAGGCATGCAACACTTCGAAAACATGCGTCCATTTCTGCCAAGTACCAACAAAGAAAATATACTGATTGAAAATAGCGAAACACCCCAACTGGTAATGATGTACCACCGGTTTCCTTATGAAATGAAATTGGTAAATGGCAATATTGAACGGGCAGCGCCTAAAAGCCCCAATGGCATTTTGCCCACCTTGCAAAATTTTTTCAATACCGGCAGAAGCGGCGTATGGATTGCATGGGAAGAGGTCGAAAAAAGAGGAGAACTTTTGCGAAACATTTATATAGACAAGGAAAATTATCCAAACCTGATGGCCTCCAGGATCGGGCTTACAAAAAAAGAAATTGATATCTTTTATAAATCATTTGCCAAGGAAGCATTCTGGCCGACCATATTTGCTTTTATAGATAAAGTAAAATTCAATCATCACCACTGGGATCACTATGTGGAGATCAATAGACTGTTTGCGCAAAAAGCGGCGGAGCAGGCAGACAATGGCGCTATGGTTTGGATACACGATTACAACCTGTGGCTGGTACCTGGCTTATTGCGGGAGCTGCGTCCGGATGTGCAGATCGGTTTCTTTCATCACACAGCGTTCCCTGCTGCCAACACCTTCAATATTCTGCCCTGGAGAAGAGAGATCATTGGCAGCCTTCTGCAATGCGACTATATCGGTTTTCATATACCACGTTACGTTGAAAATTTTGTGGATGTCGCCAAAAGCCTGTACCCTGTTGAGGTATTAAAATCCATCAATTGTGCGCCACGATTTCTTACTTACAGCACAGCACTTGGTGTGCCCAAAATGACAACTGCTATAGCAACCGACCACCGGAAAGTTTGCCTGGGGGCGAATCCTGTAGGCATCAATGTAGAATACATCAAACAAATGATGCAGGATAAAACGATCCAGGAAAATATTGCCGCTATAAAAAAGCAATTACAGGATAAGAAACTGATCATAAGTGTAGAGCGCCTCGATTATGTAAAGGGCCCATTGGAGAAGGTGGCTGCATATGAAGAATTCCTGAACAGCTATCCTGAATTCCATGGTAAGGTGGAACTGATATTAATTTGTACACCACCTGCGCAGGGCATGAAAATATATGATAAGATACAGCACGATCTCGAACATGCTATCGGCCGTATTAATGGCAAATACTCCAGTATTGACTGGATACCTGTACGGTTCATCATGCGTTCATTTCCATTTGATGAAATTATCCCCTACTATGCTGTCGCAGACATCGCATGGATAACCCCGTTGCGTGACGGCCTCAACCTGGTTGCCAAAGAATATATTGCCGTACAAGGTCAGCTTGAACAATCCAGCGGTACATTGGTACTCTCTGAATTTGCCGGCTCTGCAGTGGAGCTGACCTACGCCATTCTTACCAATCCTTATGACCTTCAATCACTGAAGGAAGGATTGCTGCAGGCATTGTTATTAAGCGACAATGATAAACAATTAAGAATGCAGCGGCTGTACGAGCAGGTGGAACATTACGATATTGATTTTTGGGCAAATGATTTTTTACAAAACCTGCTTCCTGATTTTTCCGCTGCAGAACTGGCCGCAGAAGTGTAACTATCAAACAGGAAGATGCGTGCATTCAACTGATTTGCCCAAGTGTCAATGCCGTATGTATTCATTTACTAAAAAACAGGCTGATTAAATGCCTTGAATATTTATGCATTACAAAACACTTATTATACTGTTGACCCTTGGTGCGATACTTTCCATTTTTTACAGATGCACCCCTGCAAACGCACGTGATGAAAACACGGAGCCGCTTACGCAGCTAGTGCGCCGTACAGTTCCTTCCTTAGAAAAAAAAGTGCACTTTATTGTTGACACGGCAAGCGTTTTCAATGCAAATGAAGCCTGTAATTTGCGTACCGAAAATGGTGAACTATTTATCACCGCCAATTCTACCATCGCAGCGGCAAGCGGTTTCAATTTGTATTTGAAATATTACTGCCACAATTCTATTTCCCACACCGGCAACAATCTGCAGGTTCCGGAAAAATTACCGGCTATTGAAGATAGCTTTTCCATAAAATCAAACTATCTGTTCAGGTATGCGCTGAACTATTGCACCATCAATTACACCATGAGTTTCTGGGATTGGCCACGTTGGGAAAAAGAACTTGACTGGATGGCCATGAATGGCGTGAACGTCATCCTGGCACCACTTGGCAATGAGCTGGTTTGGTACAACACTTTACAAAAAATGGGATTCAGTGATTCGCTGGCTTTGTCCTATGCGCCCGGCCCGGCTTTCACGGCGTGGTGGCTGATGGGCAACCTGGAAGGCTGGCAGGGCCCCTTATCAAAAAGCTTTGTGGAGAAGCAATCCAAATTACAGCAAAAAATTTTATCACGTTGCAAAGAGCTTGGCATAACACCGGTGGTGCAGGGCTTTTACGGCATGGTACCAACGTTTCTAAAAAGCCGTTTCCCCGCTGCCCATATTATTGACCAGGGAAACTGGGAAGGTGGTTTTAGCCGCAGTGCGTTCCTTGATCCGTCAGATACTTTATTTAAAAGAATGGCCGGTATCTACTACAATGAAATGTTGTCGCTGTATGGCAGCGATCTAAAATTTTTTGGTGGCGATCCTTTTCATGAAGGAGGTAAAACCGGCGGCCTGGATCTTGGCCGTTCCGGCAAGGCAATATATGATGCGGTGGCAAGTCATTATCCCGGGTCCATCTGGGTGTTGCAGGCCTGGCAGGGAAACCCCCATGAAAATTTACTGGATGGATTTGGAAAAGGACATACGCTGGTATTGGATCTGTTTGGAGAATCTGATAATAACTGGGAAAAGCGCAACGGATATAGCGGCCATCCCTGGCTGTGGTGCATGATCAATAATTTTGGTGAAAAAACAGGCATGACCGGCAAGCTGCACAAAGCGGTAGTGGAACCACTAAGAGCCGCGGAGAGTGAGGCCGGCAAAAGCATGAAGGGTATCGGTATTATACCTGAAGGTATTGAGAACAACAATGTACTGTATGACCTGCTCCTGGAAATGGCCTGGCACCAGCAACCTGTTGTACTTACAAAATGGATAAAGCAATACAGTGCCTATCGATACGGAGAGGCAAATGATGATCTTGAGAAAGCATGGATTTTATTGTTGCGTTCCGTATACTCCTCCCCTCCTGATTACAACATCCTGGGGCCTACGGAATCCGTCATGTTGGCCAAACCATCACTCGATGTGAAAAGCGTTTCTACATGGGGCACAACAAAATTATTTTATGATACCACCCTTGTAAAGCAGGCAGCACTTCACATGATAGCTGTCGCCCCGCAAATGTGGCACGTTGAAACATTTTCGCATGACTGTGTGGACCTGTGCAGGCAGGTGTTAAGCGACCGAAGCACTACTATCTACAATGCGCTTATGGACAGCTATCACAAAAAAAGAAAGACTGATTTTAAAAAATATAGAAATGCATTTCTTCAACTGATACTTCAGCAGGACAGCCTTTGTTCGATGAACAAAGACTTCACGCTTGCCCGTTGGCTGGACCAGGCCAGGACGCTGGGAAGCGATGCAAACGAGAAAAAGATGTTTGAGAAAAATGCGAAAGTACAGATCAGCTACTGGGGGCCTATCAACCCCAAAAGCAGCCTCATAGACTATGCCAGCAAACAGTGGAGCGGTATGCTGAGAACCTATTATTATGACAGGTGGAAATTGTTTCTTGATTCGCTGGATAAACGGGTGGATAAAAATAGGTTCCCTTTGCAAGAGCCGGCCATCGATTATTTTATAATGGAAAAAAAATGGACGGAAATGGATATCCCTTATTCCACGCAATCATTAGTGGCGGACAGAGATGCCTTTTTAAAACGTATTATCCATTAATTGTTTTAGAAACCCAGGTTAAAAAAATGTTGACTCTAATCATATTCTAATATTATTTTAATCACTGCCTAAGGATTCCTATTTAGCTTGCTTATTCATCCTGGTCGTGTGACCAGGTAGTAACCAACTAAAAAAATATTATGATGACCAGGCAATTTCTGATAGTAGCAGCAGCTCTGCTTGTATCCACGGGGCTTTGGAGCCAGGACGTGAACGATGTATCAAAGGACATCTATCATGAACGTTATGCACCTGCAAAACAAAAACTATTAAACATCCTTTCACAATCTCCTTCCAACGAAGAAGCATTGTATTTACTCACGCAAGTGTATTTGCAAAACGACAGCGTGCAAACCGCAAAAGCAAAATTATTATCTGCACCGCCGGCAGCACTTGATCAACCTATTGTGATGTGTGCAATGGGCCATTTGCTGCTGCGTCAGGATAGTGCAGACGCTGCCAAAATATATTTTGATAAAGCATTGGATAGAACAAAGTCAAAGAACCCGCATGTACTCAATGCCATTGCAAAAGCAGAGCTGGACGCAAAAAGTGGTGATGCCAATTACGGTCTTTCCTTATTGGAAAAAGCATTTAAAAGGGACAAGAACAATCCTGAGTTATATGTAACCAAGGGAGATCTGTACCGCAAGCTGGGCAATGGTTCAGAATCCTATAAAGCATACCAGGAAGCACTGGCAAAAAATGAAACCTATGCGGCAGCCATTTATAAAATTGGTAAAATATTCGCGACACAAGGTAACAAAGATGTGTATGTAAATTATTTCGACAAAGCGGTAAGCAATGATTCTATGTATGCGCCGGCGTTGTACGAAATGTATTACCATTACTACTTCAAAGATGTAAACAAGGCCAGGGAATATCTTGATAAATACATTGCTGCTTCAGGTAAGAGTGTAAAGACTGATTACCTCGTTACCGACCTGCTGTTCTCTTCTCAAAAATATGGCGACGCCATTGATCATGCAGGAAAACTGCTTGCACTACAGGGTGCAGTAGCCGAACCAAGACTATACAAACTGATGGCTTACAGCTACTCAGCACTCCATAAAAATGACAGTGCACTTGCTTATATGAAACAGTACTTCAAACTTCAGAATGACACCAATTATGTTGCAAAGGATTTTGAAGCGATGGGAGCCATTTATGATTCCATTGGCGGCAAACAGGATTCGGCTATGATCTATTATGAAAAAGCATTAGTGATGGAAAAGGATACCGTGCAAACGCTGAAATACTATAAAAAATTTGCCAATATTTATAAAGAACAAAAGGATTATACACAGGAAGCAAAATGGCTGGGCAAATATTATGAAACCAACACAGCAGCCACCAATGTTGACTTATTTAATTGGGGCATTGCCAGTTATAAAGCCGGAGATTATCCCACTGCTGACAGCGTGTTTACCAAATATGAAACAAAGTATCCCGAGCAGAGCTTTGGCTATTACTGGGCGGCAAGAGTAACAGCAGCCATCGACACTTCCATGGAAAATGGACTCGCTATTCCTCATTACGAAAAGCTGATCGAACTCATTAAAAATGACTCGACAGATAAAACCAATAGAAAATACCTGATAGAAGCTTATGGCTATATCGCGGCATATGAGGCGAACGTCAAAAAAGATTACAGGGAGTCAATCGAATATTTCGAAAAATTACTGGCGCTTGATCCATCCAATGAAGATGCCAGAAAATATGTGGAAGTATTGCAAAAACATATGGTCAACGGCGAATCCTCCAAAAATTAATGTATGTGGCTGAGTTGATAAAATGGCTTTATTATCAGCCAACCGGACGCTCAGCAATACCCTACCAAAACAAACATGCGGCATCCCGGATACTGATCAGTCAGATCCGGGATGTTCATTTATCAACGCGGCATAAACAAGAAACATCAGGTGCCACATAACTTTATCAAGCACTAGTTTGACAAATAATACAGCAACATAATGATCCCGGCACCGGCAAAATAACCAAGCAATGCCAGCAAGCTGAATCTTTTAAGGTACCAGACAAAACTTATCTTTTCCATGCCCATGGCAGCAACACCAGCCGCCGAACCAATGATGAGAATGCTTCCGCCAGTACCGGTACAGTATGCAAGGAACTCCCAGAATTGATGATCGGTCGGAAATTGCGCAAGGCTATACATTCCCTGCGAGGCTGCTACCAGTGGCACGTTATCAATTATCGAAGAGAGCAGACCAAAGGCAATAACAACGGTGTGAGGATTCTTAACATGTTCAGTCATCCATGCTGCCAATTCGGCTAATAGGCCGGTTGATTGCAAAGCCGCTATACTGATCAATATTCCCAGAAAAAAAAGAATGCTTGGCGTATCAATTTTCCGCAAAGCATAGGTCACGGATAAAAAATGTTTATCCTCCTCATCCTTATCGCCATGCAATATCTCTGTGATTATCCAAAGTATACCGAGCCCTATCAAGATCCCCATGTAAGGCGGCAAATGAGTAAGCGTTTTGAAAACCGGCACCAATAGCAAAATGAAAATGCCGGAAAAGAAGACAATGTATTGAGTTCTTCTTGACACCATCATTGCCTGCTCGGTTTTGTCTTCTTCGGAGCGCTTGACAACACCTTTGATCTGGAACGATAAAATAATCAACGGCACCAGCATTGAAACCAGGCTTGGTAAAAAAAGTTGCTTGATAATATTGCCAGCTGTTATTTGCTTGCCGATCCATAGCATTGTCGTAGTGACATCGCCGATTGGAGACCATGCGCCACCGGCATTGGAGGCAATAACGATCATACCGGCAAACAGCAATCTTTCCCGTGGCTCCCCTATTAATTTTCTAACCAGTGATATCATCACAATGGTTGTAGTAAGATTGTCCAAAGCCGGCGAAAGCAGGAAGGCTATAAAGGAGATGATCCATAACAGGTTTACTTTATTTTTCTGTGTAATTCGCCTGGTAATGATCTCAAATCCATTGTGTACGTCAATTAATTCGACAATCGTCATTGCACCCATTAAAAAGAACAGTATACCGGACAATTCGCCAAGATGATCAGTTAACTGTTCCGAAACCATTTCCTTATCTTCTGTTCCCAATATATAAACAACCCAGCAAAGCACACCGGTTACCAGTGCAGTTGCTGCCTTGTTGATATTTATAGTATGCTCCAAAGCAATACATATATATCCGACTATAAAGATGCCTATCAAAAGTATCGTCATCATTTTATTTTTGCTTTATAAAATAGGTTGATGCTATTTCCTGAATACTACGTCTATATTTGACTGGCTAAGACGCACTTTCAGCCAGCCTTCTATCTTTTTCTTTTCGCTGATGGGTTTGGCTCTTGCAAAATCAAGCACAATCAGCACAGCCGGTTCATTTTTTTTCAAAGAGGAAACAATGTTAGCGGAACTCATTGTTATCCCCAGCAGATCCGGATATTGAATCTTTAATTCATTATATAGTTGCATCGATGCATCTCCCATGTGGTTAATGCTGTCGATCTTTAAATGAAGTGTATGCAGTTCTTCATCTTTGGCTTTAAGCAATTGACTAAGTTGGGTGACTTAGGCAGCCAGTATAACAAATATCAATACCCATAAATTAGTACCCTGAAAAAAACGCCCCGGTCTATACTTTCGATAATGACTCCGCATCCTCTTTCTCAAGCAGCAGTTTGAATTTTTTAAGTATATTATTAATCATGGACGACATCGTGCCTCTAAAATACGCTTTGCAATTAAAATGTAATCTATTGTCAGACAGCATAACTCCAATAAAAATGGCCCTTCGCCATTTCCGCTTTTCAAAAAGCTCAAGAATGGCGTTCATTCAACAGTTTGGATAATCTGTCTATAGTGAATTCCGACTTGCCATTTGATAAAAGAGCGGGTCGAAAGCAATTTTTCTTGTCGACCACCTCAAACACGAGATTTATTATCAATCAAGATAGATCGAATACCACTGACGAAACAATCGTGATTATCACATCGTTGAAAGAATGTACACAAACAATTATTTCGCTGAATAGAAGTTTTTCTAAAGAAGGAACAATTTTTTCTGTACTAAATCCAATATCAATCCAAATTTAATTATGACAAATTATAACCATTACCAAAGTTGTATTGATGCCTGCCTGAATTGCGCGTCAATTTGTAACTTTTGTGCAAGCTCTTGCACCCAAGAGGAGAATGTAAAAATGATGGCCCTTTGTATTCAACTGGATATGGAGTGTTCCGCAATTTGTTACACAGCGGCTCAATTAATGAGTTTAGGAAGCGACAAGGCTCAACAGTTGTGTAAAATATGCGCCGATATATGTGACAAGTGCGCAAATGAATGTAGCAAACATCAATCAGAACATTGCAAAAAATGCGCTGAAGCCTGTCGTGAATGCGCCAAACAATGCAGACAAATGGTCACTGCAACTGTTTGAGACGTCTTGTAGAATAATTGGATCACTCCAGCAACATCTAAAATCAAAAAATGACAAACAAATTTTGTCATCCATAACTTGTAGCATTCTGATTGTGATTACTCGTTTCAAAAATAACAATCGACAAAAATGCTTGTACAGTTACACAACCAAAACCAATGATGAAAAATATATACAGACAAATTATCTGTTGCGCTATAGGCCAGATAGCCACTGATTTACATTGGTTAATGGGCTTGCACCTTATTCCAATACTCCTTTACCTGTTAGTAGCGAAAATCTTCTCCCCTTAAAATAATATTATCTGGCATAGAAGTATGAATCACCTATTCATGGATTAAAAATTTAAATCTAGTAAAGGGCATTTTGGCAAAATTATAAATTCGTACATTCGATTAAAACAATCTCTTTGGAAGTTTATAAAGGAATGACGGTTTTTAATGGGCCTATAGAAGCATTCGGTTCTACTATGAACTGTAAAATTCTCCGCCAAATGAACGGAATCAAGAATCATTTCCTTGTGGTAATTACAAAATCAAATGATCACAACGCAATTGAATATTCCTTCACAAATGAAAATGGCTTATGGATTGCTGACAAGACTCTCAATGTAAGTTTGTATATTTCATTGGTAACAATACTAGATTCGTACAAATTTGACGAATAGGAACAAACAAGCCACTTTTTCGAAAACACTTTTTAATGATCCAAAAATCAAGGACCAATGGAAAAGTCAATTTTCAAATTATAATTATTTTGCTTTTCCTCATTTTCCATTGATGATTATTGCACAAGCAAATTCTCCACTGCACAACAATTGTATAATGATGGTTGGCCATCCAAGGAAGAAATTCAAAAAAACTACGATCGGTTTCCTGAGCAAATTGACACAAAAGTGGTTGATATTATCAGTGGCTTGTGGGTCTTGCTTTTACCACCTTCTTATATTGAATCGCGGCCGCAATTGACGTTAGTCGTAATCATACCTTCGATGCCTCTCTACAACAGCAAACATCTCTTTAAAAGCTTCCAGTTTGAACTCGCCATTTCCTGTTTCATTTACAATCGTATTGCACGGTCACCTTGCCTGTTACAAAAGGTAGTAGCGTATTGAATCCTAAGGTATATTGCTGGGCGTCGAAAACCAGGGGTAGTCCATACAAATTATAACTGGCACCACTAAGCGAATTATTTACACTGTAATTTTTATCGAGAAACATCCACAATCTGTTGGTTTGCCTGATGTTTATCTTATTATCATAAGGGAACATTACCCTGATTGTATCGTTGTATGTTGTTCCCCCAAGCTCGTTGCTATGATATTGACGAGCAGAGTAAGCCAAATTGCCATTGGCGTCGTACTTGTAAGCCCACAAATTGGTATTATTGAATATCCCGTAATAAAAAACACTGTCCTTTTGGCCAACCACCCTGTCATAGCCATCGTATTGTATAGTAGAAATCTTCTTGATGAGCGCTGATGACGGATCTGGTGCACCACCAGCGCCAATCGCGCCGAATGTGTAACTGGTGTCTCTTACAATCTGGCCGGCGCTGTTGTAACCAAATGTTTCCCAACCATCCACGGGCCCGGGTTCAGTCGGGTTGGACCGATATGGATATATAATCTGAGTAGGACGCTGTTTCTTGTCATAAAAAATAAAAACATTGGGATTGCCATCGGTAGGAAAACTCGTGATGATACTTTCGAGGTTACCGCGTTTGTTATAATTAAAAACATAGTCGGCACCCCAATCACCGCCATCTGAGTTAACCGTTTTAACCTGGCAGATATCTGAGTAGTCTTTGCCATTTCCTGGCTTTTTCACATAGTCAATCAATTTCTGGCAACCAGTTGAAAAAAAAACGATGGTTAGGAGCGCAAATGTTCCATGCTTCAATTTATTATTTTTCATAATAGAAGGTTTATATGAGAGGTTAACAAAAATCGAAAGAACATCTTGCTAATGGAGGGTGCAGAAATATTATTTTGCAGAAAACACAAACCGTAAATCAACTCAATGTATTATCTCCTCATTTTTCTGCGTGCTCATTGACATAGGGGGGAACGATGAATGTGGCCGAAGGGGTTTTGTCTTATCAAGGTAATCATTTATAGCGATAAAACGCTCATAGGTAAGACTATTCATTTCTCATACGGATAAATGATTTTCCAGTCATTTTTCATATCCACTAGCAACCAGTTTTTAGCCTGGGCTTCATCCAGGCCCTTATCCAGGGTGCCTATTGCTGATTGCCTGTCATAAGACCATTCTCTCGTGGAATCGGTATGATGGATATATAGTTCTAAATTTTTCAGTGAATTTGACGCAGTCCACTGCAACATTTGTAGATCCCCATCGGAATTGCCGCAGGCAAATACAGGCTTTCTTCCGATAAATTTATTGATTCCCACAGGCTTGCCTTCTTTATCGTCAATGAAGTCAACCGCAGCCAAACGTTTCAACACCGGGTGCCCATTGTTATAATCAAATACAGTTTTTACACTGCTGCCAACCACTTGGTCCTTGGGGATACCGTAGACCTGCTCCACCCATGGCCGCATGAATTCAATACCGCCACCCGAGACAATAAAGGTTTTAAACTGATTGGCCTGCAAATACCTGATCAACTCAATCATTGGCTGATAAACAAGTTCCGTATATCGCCTACCTTTCGTGGGATGTTTGGCTGTCGATAGCCATTGCTTTACGATGGATTCAAATTCATCTGTGGAGATACCCGCATGGGTGGCCATTACGATTTGCAATAATCCTTTCTCACCTTGCTTCATGAGTGTTGACATGTCATTATCCAACACTGCTTTGTAGGGTTGCTTGTTCTTCCATTCCGGGTGATCAGCAGCGATTACTTTAAGACGATCCAAGGCAAAAAAGAATTGAAAATATATCGGCTTCTCTGACCACAATGTACCATCATTATCAAATGTAGCAATGCGGTCAGGTACCGGGATAAAATTCCCTCCCGCAGTATCTGTCACCATCTTCACATAGTTTATAATGGCTTTCTTTGCCGCACCGTCACTCCACGATGGCAACGGGTCAATACTTGCAATGCCATTTTTCTTCTGCACCTCTTTTTGAGATGGTGAATTGCATGCAAAATGAATTGAAATAAACACAAGCAATGTTGCAAAGGTGTACTGACCATGCCTTTTCATGACGATTAATTTTCGCGTTATACAAAGAATAAAGAGCGCCATAGTGCGCTCTTTATGTGCTCATACAGATCCTACTTTTCACCTTCTAATTTAGGAAGGGTAATACCCTTTTGCTCCATTAGTTTTTTCGCTTCCTGTATTGTTCTGAACTTATTGATTTCCATTTCACCAGTGTAGACCTCACTCTGCAAAGGTCGTGGTGGATATTGTATATACGTTTTCATCAGGTCCTGTACCGCTTTATTAAAAATTGGAAGCGTCCAGGTCTTTTCTGTAAAGCTGTTCATGAACAGGTCATATCTTTCCTGCGGATCCTGCCACAAGTCGTATACCGCCGGAACGGTGGCAACATAGCTTTCATCACCTCGCCATCCGAGCTGTTGACCCGGTGCATCACTTCCCGCCTGTGCTCCATTATCACCACGGGTATTAAATACCGCTTTGAATTTACCCACTCTAACGGCGCCAGGGGACAGCTCCGTTTCTGTGAAATAATACCATCTGTCCCGTAAGGCCGGTCCCTCTTTAAAGAGTATGTTTGACATGTCATAGCTATCAAATACCATCGGCTTGCCATCCCGGTCCTTCGTTGGTAATGTAATTCCTGCAAGACTGGCAAATGTCGCCATCAAATCCAATCCTCCCACAATATCGTGGCTATCACTTCCTGCCTCGATTTGCCCTGGCCACCAGGCAATCGCCGGTACCCTGTTGCCTCCTTCCCGGTCTGTACCCTTGGATCCCCTGAAGGGTGTATAGCCGGCATCGGGATGTACATCCTGCCATGCGCCATTATCCACCGTATAAATGACAATTGTATTTTTATCGATGCCGAGTTTCCTAATCTCATCCATCACACGCCCCACATTGTAATCCATTTCCACCACACAATCGGCGTATTTGCTTTTACCTGGCGACTTCCCTGCAAACTGTTTGGAAGGTAAATTGGGCTGGTGGTTTTTGGCAAAATTCACACACATGAAGAACGGTGAACCACCCTTGGCATAATCATCCAGTTGTTTAAGTACGTTATTGGTCATGTTCATGTCCAGTTCCGCGATGTTATCTTCGGTTACTTTGGATATTTCCCGCACTTTTCCGCCAGCCTCACCTTCCAATATTCCGGTCGTCACTTTTTTAAAGAATGCAAGCATATCAGGAGTCATATCTGGATTCCAGGACGGAAAGGCATAGGTATATGCGTTTAAATGATAAAGTACCACATTTTGCATTTTGTCGAACCCGTGAGCAATCGGCATCGCGTAGTCAGCTTCACCCAGGTGCCATTTGCCGCAGAAGTAGGTTTTATAGTTGGCCTGTTTTAGTACAGAAGCCAATGTCCATTCGGGCGCCGGCAGTCCACCACCCTGGCCCTGGAAAGCAACTGTTGTCATACCGCTCCTGTTGGGTATTCTGCCCGTTATCATTGCAGCACGTCCCGGGGTACAGCTGGCTTGTCCATAAAAACTCCAAAACTGCATCCCTTCTTTGGCCATACGGTCAAGATTGGGCGTCGGCATTCCCCTACCCACGCCGCCGCCGTAGACACCAAGGTCGCCCCAGCCGGTATCGTCAGAAATCAACATGATGATATTTGGTTTTTTAGGATGCTGCTTTTTCTGTTGACCGTAAAGGCTAATACAACAAAGGCAAATGATGACAGGCATCATTGACAAGGTCAGAAATCTTTTCATGATTTATCTTTTTAAAAATTGAAAGGTGGTGTTAAACAATCCCTGTTTGCATTACAATCTTTTAGAAACATTGTTCAGCATTCCGATCTGTTTAGAACACCTGCATATGTATATAACGTAGAAGAGCACTTGAAGCCGGAAAACTGTTCAACTGACAGCCTACAGCCATTTATTTTGTATAAGAATATTTACAAGGCAGCATAACGAATTGATCATACTGCGGTAAATGTGCAATACATCGAACCCATTGTTGCCGGAACATTGACGTAAAATCAGGTTGCCACCAGGGAATAGTAAAAAATGAAAAACATTTTTGCTTTCGTCATGCTAATGGCTTGACAAACGCGCAGTTCATGAACGGGAATAAAACTTATCAAGCTCTATGTCTTCGATGATCATGTTGACTCCTGTTATAGAAGAAAATAGAGGACGTCACTCTGTAAAGAGAAAGTCCAACCCTTACGTGGCCCTTCTCTTTTTTTGTTGTCAATAGCACTGTTCCCACACATAGAAATAGTAAAAGTTGGCTCATTGTTCAATTTTCTGGTAAATATTTTTGCAGCTGAACCAATTACCGGAATTTTCGTTGTGTTAGTCGGCGACCTTAATCTCTTATTTGCAATTTGCGACACATCAAATTAAGACGGCAAAGACATTTACTTATTTGACACCGGAAAAGTGTCATGTTACCCTGAAACTGAAATGTTTAAATAAAGCTGCAAGTAAAATTGAGCATCTCACAAGGACAAGCTGCATTGTGAATGTGTCAGCTAAGAGCCAAAGGCGCAGAATGCTTATTGGCTTAAGAAAGCATCATTAATAAAAACCAGTATATTAAATGATTAAAAAATATTCAACAATCCTTGTATTTACCTGGCTTAGAAGGAGTTGAACAACAATCATCATCCACAGAGAAATAAGATGTTTAAATAACCACGCCTGTTACGGCGTGGTTTGTCCTCTTAAAAGAAATGAAAGTCTTACTACTGATCTAACATTAAAGCTCAAAAAAAGTTTAAACACCCCCTAAATCTCAGTTAAAAAACAGGGGAATAGAAAGCAAGCAAATCTCGATGAACAATGAGTGGTTTATACCTGGGGCCTTGCAATTACCGGCAAGACAAAAAGAAATGTAGTCCCCCTTCCCGGCTCACTGATGACTTCGATGGTGGCCTGGTGCAGTTCGAGAATTTTTTTTACAATGGCAAGCCCTATTCCCATTCCCTTTTTCTCTCCTTGCGCACTTCCCGGTTGCCTATAGCGTTCAAATATAAATGGTTGTTGCTCTTTCGCAATGCCAACGCCGGTATCGCTCACCTGCACTTTTATGCCCTCGTCTTCATTTATCAAACTGACAATGATGCTGCCCCCTTCAGGTGTGTGACTGAATGCATTGTCCAGCAGATTTTGAAATACCCTTTCGGTCAGTGCAATATCGGCCATCACCGCAGGAAGCGCACCGGCAGCGTCGATGTGCAGTATCACCTTTCTTTCTTTTGCTTTCAGTTCATTTGCAACAAGTATATCGGAAACCAATTCATTAATAAGAAATGGTTCTTTCTGTGGAGTGATAAGATTGGCTTCGAGTTTTGCAAACTGAAACAACTGTTCCACCAACACAGACAATTTTTTCGCACTGTCGTAAATAATGTTCAGGTATTTGCGTTTATCCAGCTCCGTTAAATCTGCTTCCTTAATCATGAGTGTTTCTACATAACCACGTGTGATCGCCAGTGGTGTCCGAAGATCATGGGAAACATTGGCGATAAGTTCCTGGCGAAATTTGTCAGTAGCCGTGATCTTTTCTATATTATCAACAATAACGTCTGCCATCTCGTTAAACGTGGAAGTAAGCATGCCAAGATTGCCTTTATCATGCCCTTCGATGCGGGCAGTGTAATCCCCTTCTTTAAATCTCTTCACCACGTTAACGATACCGTCAATACTGCGTGTTATTAAAAAAAACGTAACAAGTCCTACGATAAATGTCACAAGGAGAACCGTGAAAAAGATATACATACCAAGACGATAATACAAATGACCATTGACGGCATTCAAAATGTTTCGTTGTTTTTCACTGGACAACACTGCATATACATAACCGGAAAGTTTGCCTTTGTCATATACGGAAGCTGCTGAAAATATACTCGGCTCATTTGGCTGCTTCGGATTGTCACCCATCGGCTTATCCCCTTCGCGGGCAGTCAGCCACTGTTTCACTTTTGCAATGTCTACCTTGCGTATTTGCACTGTAGTGTCTGGAACAACATAGTCTGTTATGTTACCTGCCGTATCCAGCAAATACACTTCCACACTCGGATTGGCCACCATGGTAGAGTGAATGATATCGTGCGTTACGGTGGTGTCGGGTTTTCCATCTTTGAACGGCTTGGTAAATGTGGCAAGGTGCCGGGCAAGGTCGCCATATAATTCCTGGTGTGCAGAGGTGTAGTATGAGGAAGAATATTTCGAGGCGATCACTACAAACGCCAGCCCCAGCAGGACAAGCAGCGTAGTAAAAACAACGGCAATTTTCCAGAATAGCAGGTTGCCTTTTATTGTTCGGATTGACATAAGTTTATAGTTCTTCGTTAAACCTGTACCCAACACCCCAGGTAGTTAGAATAAATTTCGGATTTGAAACATCTTCTTCAATCTTCGCACGCAGCCGGTTTATATGACTGTTTACCGTGTGCTCATAGCCTTCAAAATCATATCCCCACACCAGGTTCAACAACCTTTTGCGGTTATAGCTTTTGCCGGGATGCGTTGCCAGCAGTGTGATCAGATCAAACTCTTTTGGCGAAAGATCGATCCTCAAACTATTCAGCGTAACTTTTCTTTTATCAATATCAATAACGAGTCCACCGTAACTTAACACAGACTGTGGCGGCGCTTCATTCGTGGAGGCTGCATGCTCCTCGCTTCGGCGGAAGATCACATTTACCCTTGCGATGAATTCGCGTATGCTAAAAGGTTTTGTCAGATAATCATCTGCCCCGGTTTCAAGTCCCAATACTTTATCAAGTTCTTCTGACTTGGCAGTTAACATGATGATCGGTGTACGCCGGTCCGTTTGCCTTATTTTTCTGCACACCTCCATTCCGTTGAGCAGTGGCAGCATGATATCAAGAATGATCAGATCAAACGCTTCCTCCTTCGCCATTTTGCATCCAAGTTCACCATTGTCTGCAGACATTACTTTACAGCCAAGATCAACAAGGTGTATCGTGAGTAACTCTACGATATTGTTATCGTCTTCTATTATCAATACTTTTTTGTTATCCATAGACAAAACAAAATTGAACAAAATTCTTCTACAAAAATGGCTGTGATACTTTTGTTATAATTATGAAACAGGTTTGAGATACTGTTATAGTTGTTTTGTGAGTATAAAAAGATAACACAATGAAACCAGGTCTTGCAAAAAAACTATCATTACTGGCACTGCCAGCCCTACTTTTTTCTGCCTGCAAAAAAGACAATTCACCTTCACCGGAGCCCAGCACGATAAGCATTGAAAACGTGCTGGATAGTAGACCATTGGTGGAATCAGGAACCTTCCAGGGAAGTGGAAAGCCTCCGGTAATTCCTCCGGGCGAATCCACTTCTATCACCTTTTCCGCAGCAAAAAATCAGCGACTGACTTTCGCCACCATGTACGGATGGAGCAATGACTTGTTCTTTGCGCCGGAAAATCCCGGCATAAAACTATACAATGATGATGGAACGCCTATTACGGGTGACGTATCTTCACAGGTAAAGCTTTGGGATAACGGCACCCGCGTGAATCAAACTCCCGGCGCCAGTGTAATGCATCCGGGAACAGCCGAAGCTACAGCGAAGAACATCAAGGAAGTAACATCGATGGATGACTATGGACACACTTATCTGCCAGCCTCCCAGTTGATGAAATTATCGCTTGCCTATAATGGCAATTCTACCTTCACGCTTACCATCATGAATAATTCGGGAGGTACAGCAAACGAAACACCTTTCAGTCCGGGTGTTTGGGCCATCTCTTATGTTGTTGGCGGCAATTTGTTATTACCGGAACCTCTTTTTAGTGCTGGCAAACTTTCAGCCAATGGGCTGACCAATATTGCAGAAATGGGAAACAATGCGATGTTAAGCGCTTATGTTTCACAGCAGACGGGCATCTTTACACCGTTGTCGCCCGTTCTTGTCGTGGTCTATGATGGCGGCGCCAATCCTTTTTACAAAACAGGAGAGCTTGACAGGAATGAAGGATTGAAGGACCTTGCACAAAAAGGCAATGCAGCTATTCTTGCTGCGGCCCTGAAAACAAAACCCGGCGTGAAGGCTGTGTATGTACTGAAAGATCCGGCCACAACAGTGCTTCTGCCTAAGATCAATGGCAACATGGGCAGCAAAGTATCACAACAATTGTCCGTAAAAAAAGGAGATAAAATAGCCATCGCTACCATGTATGGTTTTTCAAATGATTGGTTCTTTGCTACTACCGGCAAGGATATCGACGCCACAGCAAAAGGAGATGTTTCTTCGATGATCGGTTTGTTTGATGATGGCACAGCCATTAATCAATTCCCCGGAGCAGGTATTACGCAGTTCAATCTCGCAGGCACTCCACTAAACGAGAGTAAACCCATCCAGGCAGTTCCCAATCCAAATGATTTCACTACGCTCCCACCTATCTCAAATATTATAAAAATAACATTGCAATGATCGAGCTCTGAATATTTTCATCGTAGTATACATGAGTTGTTGCACAATAAACAAGAGCCTAGAAAAAATCACGGCTCTTGTTTACTGCTGAAAAATATTCGCCACAACTAGTTTTTACATCATATCGTTAGATTGTTTTTAAATTCACTTCTTTTCCAGACGCCGATAATTTCACTTGCAGATTCGGATTTACAGGAAAAGACCCAGGTATGAAAAGGGTAATCGAATCGCCCCCACTTTGACTTCGGAAAAGTCAATAACAGCTCTAAATTTATTCGTACTGAACCACCAACTAATGCAAAGATGCCACAATCGCCTCCAGCAATGGAGCCCTCACTTTATCACTCATCTTTTTCGAATTACCTAACATTCTAAGCTTCCGTTATTTATTCTTCTCAAAAACAATTTCCTCGCTCTAACAGCAAAATAGAATTTGTACTCGTATTCAAAAGCTAGCAGCCGTCCTTTCAAGAATTGATCCTCTTCTTCATAACTAACCGGCATTTCAAAATAATGTTCCATTTCAATGAAATAGAAGGACTTTTAAAATTCTTGTCGGCAACATTAGATTCGAACTATTCTATGAGGATTTACTTAGGCTTTATTTCTTGAATTTCTAAAGCGTTCAATTTGCCCTGTTGCTGACTACTTTAGAAAAATTTAAACCGACTTTGATTTAAACATTTCTCCAAAAATTATAAACCCAGATGCAGTTTTCTTTGAGAAAGAAAAACGCTAATTCGAAATGCAAATTTAATAATCTTAGCCATTTCTATGAAGCTATGTTCTTCAGTGTGTGACACACCCAAACCCATTTCGCCATTGCTACTGTAAATCTATACTTCAGTACGCATTCGGAAAATACTCTACGATTGACTCACTATTGTAAAGAGCCTTGTCTACTGGGAAAACAGATGTTTAATCTAATCAAAGATATCTTGTGATTTAAAAAAATTCAATTGAGCCATTTTCAAAATCGTTGTTGAAAATGAGGATCGAGATATTCAACAACTTGTAAACATACAGCCTTTTGAAAACCGTGTAAATCGAAAAATCATCTATTCATTCCTGTTATAAATATTGTCAAGACATTTACATTTGTGAGAACATTCTAACAATATAATGGAAGGATTTCATGCAAATAAAACTTTAGAAGTTACAATAATTCCATCCTATTGATTGTGCCTTACTATTTATTTCCTTTTCGAAACGGCGGGTGGCGTCCAACTACCATTTAATACTTCGTCTTTTGGCCAGTAAGTACGTAAGTAAAGAGAAAAATCACCTTTTTCCACTGCAGGCAACCAGTTCGATTCGTTCTCTTTTGCTGGTGGCGCAGACTGGACATAAATCGTTAAGGATCCATCACTATTGGTCTTCATTGATTTATTCTTGGTTCCCAATGAATATCGGTTTAAATTATTGAGTTCAAAAAAATGATGTTGATTATACAATGTGAGTGACCAAAATCCATTAACCGGAGGCATACTTTCTTTTGTAAATGTTATTTCGTATTTGTTGGCACTGTTTAACCTTATACCCGCTGAATCACGATCCTGGTAAAAATATTTCGCCTCTTTTTCCTTATTCACCAGGATATTCGATTTAGCGGTCGCAGTGCGTGTAAAGTAATCGGTGCCGAATGCAGCGCCATTGTTAATGGTACTCCAATAAAAAGGCAATTGTCGTCCAAAATTCCGGAACTCAAACAGTGGTTTAATTACCTGCGCTTCAACCTCTGCTGCGGCTTCTATCATGGCCTTTTTTATAGCCGGATCTTTTTTCGCGGCAGCAATCACAGCCAGGACCTGGGCATAGCGGGCCTCTTCGCCAGGCATGGGAGGAGCATCGGCAAGAACGATGGGCAATTCATCAAAGAATTTATCAGGAAACACCCAGGACATTTCCTGATTACCCATCGACGCTGCTGGAAGTGTTTTCACATTTTTCCAATCTTTTGTCTTCATTTTCCCATCAAAATCTGACAATGGGTACATTAATACGGATTGCAAAACTGGCTGTATGGCCGCGCGATCTTCCGGCGTGTCATCCATAAAAATCCGTGGACCAACAATGCCAGTATTGCTGCTGGACCGAAAAACTTTTGTAATGCCGCTGGGAACTTTTCCATCCCAATTTGGGCCGACAAGCAAATAAAACCCGGGCTTTGTATCATACATCTGGCCAAGCTGTACAAATCCATCGGTACGAAGATCAACGATCTGGTACACCCAGAAACGCTTGCCGAAATTAGGAACCTGTATTACCACAGGTGACAGGTCCAATGCCAAAGCACCGATGCCATACACGACGTCCTGGTTCGGACATGCGATGGCTCTTTCGGTGGGTATCACATAATCTGTAAGTAAGCCAAATTGATTGAGTGGCGCTTGTATCAAAGGGCCAGACATTACAATTTCTTTCACTTGCGAAAATGCGAGGCGCCGGTTGTAAATATTTACCATCGGCCAGGCCCAGAAATAGGCATCCTTCGCAACCAACCTGGCATATTCTACGGTAATTTTAGTAGTGGAATCCGGGCCGGGTGGCAGTACCCGTGAGGTTTGATTTGCAGCTGAGCTATCAGCTATAGTTGGCGCGGTTGTCGTAGTTTGTTTATTTGAGTTTTGATTGCAGGAACACATGATTACCGGCAATGCAATCAGAAGGACTTTTTTATACATCTAAAAGATTTTAGTTAGTGAAGCGTTGCCTATTACCTCATTTTTTTTATGATATTGTACACGTCAATGATTGTTTGCGATGACGTACTTTGTCAATGATCTATTTCACTTTTTCAATATCTCCAAGTTTCCAGTTTTTTTCAAACAATGCTTTTTCCGGTCCGTATAGTCTAAATAACACTTCAAATTGCCCTTTTGAATCTGTTGGCACCCAATTAGACTGTTTGCCAGCTGGCGATTGCGGAGCAAAATAAACATCCACGGAACCATCTGAATTTTTCTGAACCGTTTTATCATTAGATGCACAACTGGCACGCGAAAGATTCCTAATTAACGCGTGTGTTTGGCGGTCATATACAGTAGCTGACCAATACTGCTTCGTAGGCACATTTGCAGGCACATGAAGACGATAGATCTCGGCACCGCTGAGTGCATTCCCGTCTTTGTCCTTGCCAGCTATAAGATAAATCTGTGCAGTACCCAAACGCTTTATTCCGACATAACCAATTGCATAAGTCAAACTGCGCGCATCTACTGGATAAATGTTAGTTTCAGTATACCCCGATGACCCCGCTTTCACGAGCTCCGGCATTGCCGGCACTGCCCAATGCGCATCGCTATTAAGCGGTGGAAAACCTGCATCATACATTACTTCGATATAATCACGGGCTGCTTTTGCAGCAGCGTTTAGGATATCGGTGGTTTTAGTATCCGGATTAAATTGTTTACCTTTTTCTATGCCGATGGTTTTTAATAAATCAATCATTCCCTTATCGCGGGTAAGCCAGGGCTGGCTTTGCACAATACGATCAAGCGAACGAAAAAACTTCACATCATATTGGATAGTGGCATCATACAATACATCGCTTGCATCGGTAAACTTTGTTTCTCCCGGGTTTCCTGCCTTTGACAAGGGATAAACTTTAAGTCGCTTTCCATAGTTGACAGCTTTGGCCACATCTGCATCACTATGGCTGGGCAGATTGGAACGAAGCAGCGCATATCCTTCATAGGTATCCGCTGCTAGTACAATATACCCGGAAGGAGGCTTCTGCTGGTATCCCGGAGGTAGGATAAGGTATTTTCCACCAGCCCCTTTATCTGCGCCATAAGGTCCCGCGTCTTCCAGCGGCATTTGAAACACATTGTCTATATTACCAGCAAATGACGAAACGCCGTCTGCAGGCGGAACACTGATCACCACCGGACCAGCATCCTTTGTATTGAAGAATACCATGAAATAGATCGCATCAGGATTAGGCGTGAGCGTTTGATTGTGCCAATCAACTGGCCTGGACCAATAAACAATCTCGTTTTGTTTGCCAGCTGTCTTTGCTAACATTTCCTGGAGCATCAGGTCATAGTTTACCGCCGGCATGCCCCAAATAACGGCTTGCAGTGCACGCTGATAAATCATTTGCTCCTTGATATTTGCAGGTATAAAAGACGTTGTAGTTAACGTATCTGCGTTTTCCTTTGCTTCTTTTTTTTGCTGGGTTGGAGATTGATTGCAGGCAATCATAGTTATGCCCAATACTGCGAAAAATATTTTTCTATACATTATCTAAAATTTGATATTTGATCTTTTCTCGGACTTCTGATAATCTAGGACCGCGGTAATTACCAAAATGCCCGATGGACTTATATCCTTTCTATGCAATGATGCTGTAGGCCTATTACAATTTGACCCGTAAAAAGTTCAGGAAAAGTAAGTAGTATCACGACTACGCGGTATCTGCAATCGTTGGACCTGCTGAGCAGCATGGTGAATGAAGAACAAAAGTATGCACGAATAGACAATACAAAGATAAAGTTGGAATCATCTATTTCTTCGTGGGTAAAGAAACGGTTGCCAATACAAAATTGTATTACAATGATAACAGCAACCCGCCCGCCAATATAAGTTATCTGGAAAGCTGCACACAGGCTCAAACAAATGGAAGTAAAAATCTTTATCTGACCACTGCCAATACCAACTGTGTCGCCAATAATCCACTTAACGCTATTGATCCAAATGGCAAAGACATAATATTAATGATTTGGGCAACTGCAGATGGCAAGATCGGAAACGCCGCAATAGCTATGTCAAAACATAAAACTGAGAAGAATAAAGAGAAAGAAATCTTCAAGGATAGCAAGGGAAGGACATGTACAAGGACCGTTGAAAAAGAAAGGCAAGTAGAAAAAGGTATGTACAAGTACACAGATTTATGGCTAGGAACTCCGGTGAGGTTAAATAATTATGACAAGGATATTACAAAATCAGCAATTGTACAATATTGAAGCGTAGCAATGCGGCTATGAAGCACTCGAAAAACGCATAAAGGAGCCCGCGAGTAAAGCGACAGCTCAGCAAAATGGATACAATAGCCGCCTGGACTCCATGCAAATAGCACGCAAATTCCTCGATCACAACAAATTGCTTCAGGAAGGTAAAGTGCTACTAAGCAATTACAAGATGCATAGGGTTCTTATAGTGTAATCCTACAGAACTCTGTTTTATAGGTCTGTGCAGAGGTTTAACCCATCACGTTAGCTAGTGATTGATCACCAATAATTAACGTACAGCCAAAGTCATTGTGCTGGTTTATTGATAAAAAAATAATTTCTTGTTTAAATATTTGTAATTTTAGTTTTAGGAATTAAAGGACTCCCATTTTTTATTACAGATTGAGCAACTTTTTAGCCCCCTCGCAAATGTATCTGTAACGATGTGATTTTGCCGGATAAATGCAAAAAAGAAATGAATTGTCAATTAGGAGCAGACTTAATAGATTGTTTATTCACATCCTAACAACTAAACAATAATCCTTACCAAAAACGTTTAAGGTTCGCATCGTGAACAAAGCTAGTAGCACAAACTTTGGAAAAAGTAAGCGCCTGTCTATGTCGTTTGCCAATTCCTTTTAGTGTTAATTGTCAAAATGTTAGTTATGCGATTGAGTTTAACTCTTTTGGTTTTGTACTTTACTTCCCAACTGCTGGAAGCGCAAACCATTGTAGACGGTAGTTTTGAACATTGCGCCTCCAGTGGACCGGTTGTTGCAAGCGCGGATCAAGTGCAAACGCTACGTTTTACACCTTGTGGATCTCCGGCGACTTTACAAGGAGGTGGTCTTGTGTTCTTTTCAAATGGTAACCAAGGCACTTCTTACAACGCTCAAGTTCCTTGTTTTTACTATTCACCTGCGCCGACTGACGGCGTGAGAAATGTAGGAATGGGAAACGATGTATTGCTTACTGTTCCACTCACATCATCGCTAACGCCAGGCGCAAGTTACACTTTGACATTTGATTTATTGAATACACCCGGAGACGATGGTACGGGAAAATGTCCCGATAATATATCAATGGCAGGTCTTGAAATTGGCGTATCCTCTTCTGCCACATCGTTTGGCTCATCAGTTGGCACTTCTTCATTACTTGCTCCCAGTAATACTTATGCCTACAGCACTTTGAATTTTCCATTTGTAGCGCCCTCGGGGGACAATTCATACATCACACTGCGCCTTAGCAATCAGGCAAACGATACATCCATCTTGTTTATTGACAAAATGAGTTTATCAATAACGCCTTTGCCGTTAACGCTAATGAGCTTCTCCGGATCGGCAAATAGAAATTGCTCGACCATTCTTAACTGGCAAACAACCGCAGAAATAAATGTTAATCATTTCTCTATCCTTTACAGCAAAGATGGCAGCACGTTCAAACCCATTGGTACAGTTCCTGCCAGCGGAGGCAGCGATGTGAAGGACTACAGTTATGACAACTCGCAGCGAGATACAAGGGGTTATTATAAATTACAGATGGTAGACAACGATGGAACCACCACGTACAGTAAAACAATATCAATATTGTCAATTTGTGGAGACAAAACAATTGTTGTGACGCCTAATCCGGTTGGGACCAATGGCACCCTAAACATTATGCTTGATGATACTTACCGCAATGTTAGCGGTGTTTTGTACGACAACGCTGGCCGGGCAGTCAAGCGATTCCCTTTGAATGAAAAGCAGAACTTTGTGTCATTAAGCAACGTGGCGACAGGCATCTATTTACTTGCTATTATTAACAATGAAACGAAGATGGTTAGCTATAGAAAAATTTATGTAAACGATGCCAATTGAAGGTTATCAGGTACTCGGTTTGATTAAGCATATATTTGGGTCAGGTCGTTAAAATATGAAGCAATTTTTTGAATAGAATATAAAATGCCATTTTTCTAAAAGCGTTGGTTAAAATGGCCTATGTCGAATTCAGCTCAGCTTTAGCGGTAGTGATATTTTGAGTGCAAAAGATCACAGCCGAAGCTATGCAAAATCACCGGTTTGATCCTGTTCACGGAATATGCATTTTGAAGGAATTGATTTTCGAATGACATTGTATCTATTGTTCTAAAGGTTAAAAAATGTGTAGACTTACTTTACATCGAAAGCTTTCCACAATTCCGTCATTATAGGGTTTACAGTCATAAATATTTTGTATTTTGTTTTTCCAATCGTGCACATGTCAACTAGCAGTTATTGGTTAAAGTTCGATCAGAAGTATCTTAAAAAGGACTACTGTGAAAGACAAGCGCATTTGGAAAGATGATTTTTCAGTAAAAATCTCTTTTAAGTTTTTCTTGGTAATGATAACGTGCTGCTGCTTTGTGATACAAAGCTTTGCCGCAATCGTTATTACTGCGACAGTTACCGCAAGCGTTACCAATTGTAGTGCTGATGGCAAATTAGTTATATCAGCGACTGGGACTGCCGGAACCGTTAACTATGCATTGGTAGCTCCATCTCCAGTAATAAGGGCAAAACAAACTTCTAATACTTTCACATTGTTACCTCCGGGGACATATACAGTGGCGGTGTATGATAACAATAATCCAACAACACCCGTTACAAAAGTTTTTACTGTTGGCGTCACTGATGTGTTGGTAGTTACTTCTCCAGCAACAATTTGCGCAGGAAGCAGTGTGGATCTCACGGCTGCAGCCATCACCGCTGGCAGTAAAGGTGTAGCATCGTTAAGTTATTATTCAGATGCTGCCGCAACTATTCCGTTGAATAATCCTGCTTCGGTAGTGCCGCTTACAACAACTACCTATTACATAAGCGCAACGGCTAGTGACGGTTGCTTGATTAATACAAGCCCGGTGACAGTAACAGTCAAGCCAGTAGCATCACCCCAGATGATTACGGCTCCCGGAGCCGTCGTATGTAATAATTCATCAGTAACACTGACTGCGACCAGCAATTTAACCTCACCTACTTATAAATGGTATACCAGTAATAATCTTACAGGTCTTGTAAATACCGGCGCCAGTTTTAAAACACCGGCGATCACTACGAATACCACTTACTATGTCACCGTACAAAACGCTACGACGTGTGAGAATCTGCCAGGCACAGCATTAAGAGTTGATGTGACATTGGGCAGCGCTTGTGGAACGATAAGTGCCACGGGTTGTTCAGCCACGGGTACATTAGTTACCCTGACTGATTTTGGCGGAAATAATGCGTCTGATCCTGTATACAGTACAACCGGTTTGCCAACTGGAACGACGACATATAGCTTTGCAAATGGCCAGGCTAATTATCCGCCACAAACGGATCAATACGCGCTTTCTAAAACATCAGTCGCCAAGCCTCCGGCAAACACATTCGCCCATTGGTATAAAACGATCACTGATCATACCGGTAGTGGCTACATGGCTGTCTTTAATGCGGATGTTGCTACAGGAACTTTCTATACTCAAACATTAAACAATCTATGTTCGGGGACCACGCTATTTTTTTCGGCATGGGTAGTGAGCGTTGACAGTGTAAAGGCTGACATCAACCCCAGCCTTACCTTTATATTAACAAATCCACTTACAGGGGACGTGCTTTCTACTCTTTACACCGGTAACATTCCCAACGGAGATAAAAACTGGCGACAGTACGGATTGAGCTTTACTGTGCCCGCCGGCGTGTCTTCCGTTAATCTAAGCATTAAAAATATTGCAGCGGGCGGCACTGGTAATGATCTGGCGTTGGATGACATTGCCATACATAGCTGTGCGCCTCCTGTCACCATTACAGGTTTAAAAACCGGTGGCAA
The DNA here is from genome assembly GCF_019130065.1 of Pinibacter aurantiacus. Classification (GTDB taxonomy): domain Bacteria; phylum Bacteroidota; class Bacteroidia; order Chitinophagales; family Chitinophagaceae; genus Pinibacter; species Pinibacter aurantiacus. The sequence continues at coordinate 223,591 of NZ_JAHSPG010000013.1, forward strand.
TTATTGTGACAATGAAAATTTGAATCTTACCGCTTCTTATACGGATGATGGAACTTTGGGTACTGGACTGGTTTATCAATGGTATTATAGCTCCACCGGCGATACTACCTCCTGGGACTCCTGGACAGCAATAAGTGGTGGCAATGTCATGAATCTTGTTAAAACACCGCCCGTGACTGGCTATTACAGGGCCGTCGTCGCCAATCCCGATAACATCAACGCAGGCAGATTTTATTGTTCCGCAGTGTCTAAAGAAGTGCAGGTGATTGTAAATCCATCACCAATTATAGATGCTCCAAAAGGAGAATCAGTAATATGTTTAGGAAAATCTACCGTATTGACCACTACAACAGTGGGTGGTTTTTGGAACACACAAAACTCAACAGTTACTACTGTCAATCCTGCCGGAACAGTCTTTGCCACCGGTGTTGGCACAACTTCTATTGATTATGCTGTAACCAACGCCTCAGGATGCACCACCATTGCAAGCACTCCTGTTACAGTCAAAGACTGCGCCTTACCGGTGACCATTAGTTATTTCACAGCAACCGTTCAAACATCCTGCCCTTGCGTATTGCTGCAATGGGCCACTACTTTTGAATCAAACAGCAAATATTTTGAAATACAAAGAAGCAATGACGGGCAACAGTGGGCAATTATAGACACAATTATAGTAAAAGGAATCCCCACAGGAGCACAATACACCTATACAGATAGCATACCACACTTAGGTAAAAATTATTACCGTTTTAAGACTATTGATTTGGATGGCAAGTTTGATTTCAGTCCTATAAAATCAGTAGATCTTCAGAGCGGCTTAACTATAAATAAGATGGTTGTATGGTATCCCAATGGAACAACGGGGAAGATATACGTAAGCTGTAGTAAACCGATAGATAAATTGACCGTAACCGACATGTCAGGAAAGGTAGTTTATAGTATAGCAAATATTCCGAACCAAAAAGTTTCTGTCTTTTTACCGCAATCATTGACTAACGGCCTCTATACGATCACTTTTACTGTAAAAGGCACTTTGCAAACGGATAAATTATTCTTTATTAAATAAAAATGGTACTACCTACCTCAGCACTACCTCTGGAATTTCACAGCATTAGCTCGCTTGAGATGGCGGTGAAATATGAAACTTATTTATAGGTTTTAAGTTTATTAAACAAGGTCGAGATTTTAATCTATTCGCTGCGCCAAAATCAAGTGTAGGCGATGGAGAAAAAATTTATTTGTTTAGTTTAGCTGTGAGTTTGGTGAGAATCTCTTAAGTCATTTTTTGACTTTTTAAATACTCAACGATTTACCCACTTTTATTATGAGATGTGTTGGGCTTTTTTGATAGGTCGTAAAAACAAAAAGGCCGCCAAACCTGTATTTGTGGGCTTTTGAAATGATATGTATATCTACCTTTCGGTGAGAACCCCACTAGAACCTTATTTTCAAACCACAGACTCACTTTAAGTTACAGCGACTCTTTGCGTCTATAGTCTATGATTTACACACGTCCTATTAATACAGTAATTTGGAATAATAGTAGGATAGACAAAATTTGTATTCTTCCAATTGCGAATAAACTGTATTCGTAATTGAAGCCTAAGTCAACGTAAACTTTCGCTAAGAAAAGAAATAAAAACATCTTATTTGACACGTAGTGTGACGCACGAGAACCCAAACGTTGAAGTGCCGATTAGTTCCACATTCTTTCGATTACAAACTATTTTTTCATCAATGACACACGGGCGTCAAATTTACGACACACGCACTTGCATTTTTTGACAACCATTTGTATATTTGTATTGATAAAGGATAAGAGGTCGACGCATTTTTGACACACGATCTTCATAACGTAATGATATATACGCCCATTCTGAATCCAGTCCTGGGCACTTTATAAAACGCTGATAATCAATAGATTGTCGGCGTTTTTTGTTTAACATATTTTCGATTATCAATTTGTTATGACGGGTTCAGCAAGCACACCTTATTTCACGCCAATCACTAGCCGAAATTTAGATGTTTTTTAAAATCAGTAAACACACCTCAACATTATAACCCATCTTTAGACATTTCTAAACATCGAATAAGAAACACTTCTGCTAAAACTTTTAAGAACTTAATAGCAAATTCCAACCTGTATGACTCATTGCTTCTTATTTTATTTTGATCTAGATTCAATTATGTACAGCTTCCTTTCTCCAATTCAATTTTGACATTCTCCAGGCGCTTCTTGATTTGCTTCAATCTTTTGATCTTAGTGTCAATTTCTGAAATTTTTGTCGTGAATAATTCTATTTGTCCTTTATGACGCGAAGCACTTCCGTACCATATCTCAAGCATTTTTCTGATTTCAGCTAATGTGAAGTCAACCTCTTTCGCTTCCTTTATTATTTCAACCTTAACAATAACTTCCTCATCATAATTCTTATAGTTATTGGTTTTTACATTCTCATCTGCCACTCCCCTGATAAGCCCTAAATTTTCGTAATAACGCAACGTTGCAATTGAAACGCCGGTTCTTTTTGCGATCTCGTTTATCAGCATAATAGTTAAAATTTTTAAAAAACATAAAGTATGAAGTATACTACACACTTTGTACTTGTAAAAGTACCGCTTACTTTTGCAAAAACAAATTAATCACTTGTGAAAGTTATTGTCACCGGAACCACAGGAATGATTGGAGAAGGAATTCTACTTGAATGTCTATCCAATCCCAAAATATCTGAAGTGTTGAGCGTAAGCAGGAAGCCAACTGGAATCATCCACCATAAGTTAACGGAGTATATTGTTCCAGATTTCAATTCCATTAGCGTAGGTGATGCCCGATTAAAAGGATATGATGCCTGTTTCTTCTGCGCGGGGGTTAGTGCTGTCGGAATGACTGAAGAAGAGTATACAAAAATCACTTATGACACAACCCTGAATTTCGCAAAAAAACTCAACCCCAACAGCCGGATGTCATTTGTTTATGTGAGTGGTGGTGGCACAGATAGTTCTGAGAAGGGAAGAATGATGTGGACTCGTGTGAAAGGTAAAACCGAAAATGACTTAATGAAACTTCCATTCAAACAAGCTTTTGGTTTCCGTATTGGATTTGTCAAACCGGCAAAAGGGCAAAAAAGAATATTGAAGTATTATCATTACATCTCCTGGTTGTTTCCTATCATAAAGGTCATCCTTCCCAATATGTACAGCACAATGACTGAGGTTGCAGAAGCTATGATTAGTGTAACTCGATATGGATATAAAAGCAATGTGATATACGTAAAAGACATTCATTTATTGGCAAAGAAAAAAACATAAAAAACACAATGGAAAACAAAATAATACTTGTAACAGGGGCAACGGACGGAATTGGTAAAATAACAGCAACATCACTTGCTGAGCAAGGTCACACTGTTATAGTACACGGCAGAAACAAACAAAAAGCAGAAACTGTCCTTAACGAGATAATATCAAAAACCGGCAATAAGAAAATTGATATCCTAATTGCTGATATGTTGTCATTAGCGGACGTAAAGCGAGCGGCCGAAGAATTTGAGCAGAAATACCCAAAGCTGGACGTTCTCGTTAATAACGCTGGAGCTATATTCAGCAAGAACAGGGAAACTACAACAGAGGGCTTTGAAAAGACCATAACACTGAATTTAATGGCCCCGACACTGCTTATGCTTTCCCTTGAAAAAGCATTGGAGAAAAGTTCCTCAGCACGAATTATAAATATGTATTCTGCCATGCACAAACGTGGAGGCAAACCTGACTTTAGTGATTTTCAACTAGAGAAAAGCTATAAACCAGATCGAGCATATGGACTTTCCAAACTGTATCTAGTTTGGGCGACGAGACATTTTGCGAAGCTGCTCAAAGAAAAAGGAATAAAAAACATTACAGTCAACGGTACACATCCGGGCGCAGTTGCTACCAATTTTGGCCAGGAACCCGACAAAGGTTTTTTGATCAACACGATTTTCAAAGTTGCATTGCGATTTATGCCGAAGCCAGAAGTGGGTGCAGTATCAAGTATCTATTTGGCAACCTCACCTGAAGTAGAAAAAATAACCGGCGAATTCTTTGATCCGAAGAACAAAATAGAAAAACCAGATGACAAATATTATTCGACAGCAAATGAACAAATTGTGTGGGACTATTGCATGAGTATTCTCCAACCGTATTTATCCCAAAATTCGTTTTTATGAACCAATATCAAGTAGATATTTCAGCTAACCACAAGTGCTAGATAATTAAAAACAGTTATTGTTTTTAATTATCGGCGCTTTAGAGAACCATTAGATAAAGAACTCAAAAACCTCTAAGTGAAAAAAAACATCTTCTGTAAACAGAATGACACACGAAGACAATAACATTGTTTTGTCGAATAGTTTCGCTTGCTTCCGAATTGCAACACAATTATTCTAAATGACACACGCGAGCCAAATTTATGACACATGTACAGTCAATTTTTGATAACACTTTTTATATTTGTATTGAAAATGGATCAGAGGACGACACATCTTTGACGCACGATCTTTGCAACCTAATGATACTCATGCCCTGTCAGAATCCAGTCCTGGGCACTTTATAAAGCGCTGATAATAAATAGATTATCAGCGCTTTTCATTTAACAACTGTTCACTTATCGATCAGTTACAAGGGGTCTAGCAAGCACACCTTATTTCACGTCAATCACTAACCGAAATTTAGACGTTTTTTAATATCAGTAAGCACACCTTAGGCACACCTCATCGTTATAACCCATCTTTAGACATTTTTAAACACATCGAACGCGAAACACATCAGCTAAAACTTTTCAAAGCTTACTAGCAAATTCCAAACTGTTGAACCACCAAATTAAAAATTCATTACCACTAAAAATGTGTCAGGTGACACTTTTTAGATGCAAAAATATGCTACACAATTTCGTCGAAAATGAATTTCTATTTCAGTGAAATGTTATGACTTATTTGCATTCTCAATAGTGCCCACACTGTGGACGCAATTGGAAGGGCTTAAATTACATGATCCCATGTTTCGAAATCGACATTGTATAGTCTCACACTTTAGTTACTTATAGGAATTTAAAAATTTCCTCTTAGCTATAATATTCTTTCGTACTTCATAAAACAATTCTTCAGAGCACCCATTTACACTACTTATTTTTTTTTTGCAAATAAATTTTATGCGCCGCTATATGAACAAGGAAATTGATATGTGTATATTTATGAATTACCTGCGACCGCTAGTGGGCATCACGAATAACAATTTAGACATAAAAAGATGGACAATTCTATATCGACAAGAGAATCAATTTGGAATCAGTTCGGTGCAAGCCTTGATATGCTTGAAAATGCAATTAATATGTGCCCCGACGAGCATTGGGATACCGAATTGAATTTTTGGTATCCATCTTACCATTGCATTTTTTGGACAGACTACTACTTGACAATGGAACCGAGCAAATTTCACCCACCAACACCGTTTACTTTTTCGGAGTTTGACCCGAATGGTAAAATGCCGGACAGGACTTATACAAAAATGGAAGTGCTTACATACTTAGAACATTGCCGACAAAAGGCAACTCTATTGATATCAGAGCTGACAATGGACAAATTAAACGAAAGATGGATAAACGAATACAAAAACTATTCGCTACTTGAGATTTTGATCTATAACATAAGACACATTCAACATCATTCAGCCCAGTTAAACTTATTATTAAGACAGGCAATTAATAATGCGCCGACTTGGGTAAGTCAAACTAATAAGCTAAATAAAATTTGAGAACAGTCCTGCACTTAAAAGGCTTTCAAAATCAAACGATTCTGAAAGCCTTTTTTCTTTCTTGGCAAATAGCTTGCAAATAGTTCGGCCTCCTTTTTTGAAGAGACTTCTACAGAGGGTTATGGACTTTTTGAAGATCTATCATGTTGTAGTTTATCAAACTTCCCTAGTGTATATACTTCGACAGTGTTTCGTCCACTTCCGCACCACTTAGCCCACGGGCAATAATAACCCCATCAGGACTGATCAAAAAATTATCCGGGATCGGTTGTACACCGTACAAAATGGCTACGGGATTAGGTTTTGCAAGATTGGATAAATGAATCCAGTTGAGGCCGTCTTTTTCAATTGCTTTCTTCCATGATGTCCCGTTTTCGTCAACAGAAATACTTACTATTTCCAAACCCTTACTTTTGAATTTTGCATATGCCGCTATCAGGTTGGGATTTTCGGCTCGGCAAGGTCCGCACCAGCTCGCCCAAAAATCCAGCAATACATATTTACCCCTAAAATCTTTCAGGCCCACTGCTTTGCCATTTACATCTGCCATTGTGAAATCAGGAGCCGGGTTGCCAATGACTGTTTTTTTCTTGGCAGCTATTTTTTGGGGTGTGGTGTTTAGCAAAGGTGATTTTTTTACCTGTTCATCAAGCGCCAGGTAAAGGGATTCCAGTTCTGTCCCTGGAAGAGAGCTTTGTAGCAGGTACAAATACAAAGCGGCAACGGGAGATGAAGGATTGTTTTTTATGAACTGATGCTCGAAATTATATACTGAATCATACATAGAAGCAATGGTAGCGGTGGTTTGCTTGTATACCAGGCTTGATGTATCCATGTGGTCATTTTTCAATTGTTTGCGCAATACCGCTGCCCAGTCGTAATACGATGTTACCCTTCTTTGCGCACGCATAAAATCATCATTGCCCGGTGTTCCTTGTATATCTGTTCTTGTAAGTGAATCCAGCTTGCCATTGATCGTAATTGTTCCTTTTTCCAGAAAAAAGGTAAAGTTTCTCCCATCAACAAATTTCGAATTTACCTGTGCCCAAACTAAATAAGCATAATCCGTTTCTCCTTTGTAGTAAATATTGTCGTTGTTGCCCGGAATACGGATAAGGGTCGCATTTTGAGGCCGTTCACCTGTCATAGGATTGAGAATTAAAGTGTCTGATCCCAACCCTTTAATTGTGCCCTTGATTTCGTAAGTATATTTCGTTTGTGCATTGCAGATAGTATATGCCAATGCGCAAATTGCTATAAAAAAGTATTTCATAAAAACTGTTAGAATTTAATATTGATTTTGAATGATCTGGTTCTGGCTATTCGTGATCTCCAGCTGATTGATAGGTACCGCATATCTTTTGCTTCCCGGAGTAAGCTGGTAAGATTGTGTTGCAGTTTGATCGACGAGCCCGTTATTCATTTTAAAGAAAGAGTGTTGTACGGTAACGTCATCAGAAGGATCTTCGTTCACGCTGAATCTTCTGATGTCGTACCAACGCATGGCAAAAGGCATTTCACGACGACGCTCTTGAAGCACTTTCTTTAACGCATCGCTTTTATCGTTTGCCGAAAGCAAAGAGTCAACAGCAAAACGTTTTGACCTGAGTGCGTTCACCGCATTCATAGCTTCTTGCACATTTCCCGTACGGGCCAATACTTCTGCTTTGTTTAAAAGCATTTCGCTAACCGTTGGACCAATCGGAAAATACCTGCCATCTTCAAAAAAACAATAGCGATAAAATGCAGGCGCTGTTATGGCAAATCTCCGGTTGCTATTGGGGATCATGAACCATTTGAAGCGCAGATCGTTTGTTGTGTCATAAAGACTTAAAAGATTGTCACTTGGAAACGCGCTTTGATTGGCATTGTACGCGACTCTCGCGTACAGGAACTCTTTCCAGTACAACCATTTGATTGCTGTCCAGTAATTTATTTCACTGTATTTCAAAGTAACGGCCGGAGCGGGAGAAGGGTATGTAACGGCGTTTCCCGCAACAATTGTTCTAAAATCTACAAGGTTTGCGTTTTTTGTTTGGAGTGCATCGTTTGCATATTGCAGTGCTTTTGCATAGTCACCTTTAAACAAATAAAAACGACTCTGCATACCGGCCACAGCAGTTTGCGATACTCTCCAGGGCTTTATATTGTTTACATCGGTTTGTGTGGTAAGTTTTGCTGCTTCCAATTCTTTCTCAATAAAATCGTAGGTTTCCTTTAAAGTGGCACGGACAAGCGATTCAGCATAACTGACACTTTGCTTTAGAGGCAGACCAGGAGCAGCGGCATTTGCTTCGCTGTATGGCAGGCAATAGTGATTTGCCAGTTGCCAATAAGACAAGGCCCTGATGAAATGGGCATCTGCTTTCAGCTGATTTTTAGCTTCTTCAGATCCGGTTACATCGTCTACATTAAATAGCACCACATTTGCGGTAAATATCTTTTTGTATTCGGACGTCCAGAATGCATCGCTAGTGATGGTGGGCAGCTGCGTTGCATCAAAAGTATACTGACAAAGTACTTCCAGCGACCATAATGTGGGACTGGCTTTATACGCGTCTGTCTTTAAATCCATGTCATCCGTAGAAAAAAACATCGCACTGCTTGATCCGTTCACGGCGAAAATGGAATAGTTGTCTATAAGTGCATCCAGTTGGTCCGTTGTTTGAATGGATGCTTGTTTTCTAGGTTCTTCAGAAAGATATTTTTTGCAACCAAACGATCCGGCTGCCATTAGCGTGAAAAGTATATAGTGAGTAAATTTCATGTCTGTTTTTTTAAAGTTGAATATTAGCGCCGAAAGTGTAAGATGTCATTGGCCGGCTGGTACCTGGCAGCCATTCAGGATGATAGCCTTTACTGTTGTTCTGCCAGATCAATCCGATGTCACGAATCTGCGCGTATATTTTCAGGTTATTGATGGAAACAGGGGCAAGCCATTTTGCCGGCAAACTATATTGCAGCAGTATTTCCTTGCACTCAATATAGGAAGCGCTTTCCACGAGCCCGTGGAGATACGGAGTGTAACGCGACCAGTTGTAGAAATTAATGTCCTGGTATTTTGGGAAAGAAGGTTGATTAGGATCGCCTGCAAATACATCTGCTACATTTCTGTTTACAAATGGTTTTGCTGTAGCAATACCTGTTGGGTAATCAAAAGCAGGTCTGCGGAAGACGCCACCGAATTTGCCAGTGAATAGTACAAATAGATTAAAGTTGTAAAAGGAAAAACTGTTCGCAAAACCAAGTGTGTGTGGTGGTATGGTGGTGCCTTCATAATTCAGGAATTCCATGCCTTGTTGTGAAAAAGGTGCCGTGGACGAAAAAGGAACTTCCTGTCCTTTTGATCCTAACACGTAAGGTACGCTGTCTTTCATGCCCAGGTAAGAGAACGAATAAATGTTACCGACTGGTTTGCCCTGTACAAAATTCTGCGATCCGCTGTTAATCAAATAAGATGCTGTTAGATTGGGATAATAGAGATTTTGAATTTTGTTTTTGTTGTATGCATATGTTACCAAAGGGCTATAAACAAAGTGTTTTCCAAATTTGAAATTACCACCCAATTCTATCTCAATACCTCGGTTGCTAATTTGTGCGTTGTTGAATTTTTGTGAAGTGGTGCCCGTAGCTGCAGGAAGTTGCACAAGCCCGGTTATGTCTTTTCCAATTTTGTTGTATACATCCACTTTACCTGTCAGTTTATTTTTGAAAAAACTGAAGTCTATTCCTGTATTGGTTGTATAAGTTCTCTCCCATCTGAGCATTGGATTACCATTGTCTGCAATCGTGGCAGTGATGGTTCCCGTGTTGGTATTAGGAGACGTGCTTACACTCAGCAAGGTTTGGGTAGAAGTAGATTTTTCGGTGTTCCCATTTTGTCCGTATGTTAAACGCAGGCTCAGGCGATCAATAGCATTAGCATTTTTCATAAAAGATTCCTGCGCTAAATGCCACATTCCGCCTATTGACCACAGTGGCGACCAACGCAACTTCGCATTGTCGGTAATGTAGTTGGAAGCATCGCTTCTTACGCTACCGGTAAGCACATATTTTCTTTTATAAGCGTAGGATGCGTTGCCATAGAATGATACATATTTGTCCAGTTGCCAATCCAATGCAGTAGAGCTTCCTGGCAGCGTAGCGGTTAAGCCAAAGATGTTCTTCAACGGCGCTACAGCACTGCCATAGCCGTATAGCGGAACCGTGCTTTGGTTCTTGTCGCCATAGTATCCATATAACCATGGATCAGTGCGTGATGATACCTGAAACCGTGAAATCTCAGAACCAATGATCGCAGATACGGAATGATCGGAATGAAACGTTTGTGAGTAGTTTAACTGGTTACGAAAAACATAGCTTTCCATATCACCATGAGTAGATATTAGAATGCCACCAATAGGGACGTATTTGTTGCCCACTACTTTGGTTCCGCTGTTGTAGTCTATCATGGTGTTTGCCAGGTTTCTTACATAGTATGTTTGATCGCTTTGGTAATTGTCTCCGTCGGATCTGTTTTTTTCGTATTGAAACTTTGACTCGAAGTTGAGGCTTTTGCTGAAGCGTATGTTGATGCTTGCCTGAAGACGGGCGTTCAGCTCTTTGGTTTTGACTTTTCTGCCCCTTACATCTCGCAAAAGATTGTAGTTCCAGTCTGGGTAAGGAAGTTTGCTTAATGGCAAAAAACTTACCTGCTCGCGATTTACAGAACCGATGTTTACCGAATAGCTGCCATTCGGATTTAATAACGTTTCATAAGGAGAGAGTCCCTGTATCTCTCCAATATCGGCACCAGACATATCAATGTCTTTATACTGAAGATTGGCTCCCAGTCGCAAACTAAGAAAACGCGTCACTTCAAACTGGTTGTTCAGGTTTACGGCATAACGATTATAACCACGATTAATAAACCCTTCTTTTCTTTTCTCATAAAGCAAGGAAGCATAAGTGCGTGATTTCTCGCTTGTGCTGGAAAGATTGACATTGTATTGATCCAGTACAGCTTTTTGCATAAGCAGATCTTCGATTTGTCCGCGATTATTGATTTTACTAAGGCTATCAAGACTTGCGTTGTATTGATCTTTGGAGATTTTGCCGAACTGCTGTGCGTAATACAATTCACCTGCAAGACTCAGCGGTTTGTTCAGATCGGCAAAAGCTCCGGTATATGGAGTTGGAGGAAATATCCATTTCATGTCCATAGCCATTTTTTCGTACCTGATCTGATCTGCGGAATTTGCCTGGCTCATCACCTGGTCGAGATCGATCATCTTTGAAATGCGTGTAAATACATTTGCTTCAAGTGTTACTTTGTTCTTTGCCGATTTACCCTGCTTTGTAGTGATAACGATCACGCCGTTGGCGGCACGGGCGCCCCAAATAGAAGCGGCTGCCGCATCTTTTAACACAGTAATGGATTCGACATCGTTCGGGTTTATGTTCGAGAAGTTAGTGCCTATCACAGGAAATCCGTCGACTACGATCAGGGGATCTGTTTGCGCGTACAACGAGCTTGTTCCCCGTATTAAAAAACGATAGCTGCCATCTGTATTTTCCTGTCCCTGCACACCCGCTGCCAGACCATTGATGGCCGTAGAGATATTTGATACCGGACGTTTTTCCAATAAATTTTTTCCAACACTACTGTAAGAACCGGTGGCACGTTCGCTGGATATTTTTTGATAACCGGTATTCAACTCCACTGTCACTTCCTGCATATCGGTTTGTTTCAGTTTAACCAATATTGTCGCGAGATTTGTTTGACCGTTTATTTTTATTTCTCTTGTTTCAATATTTACACCACTTATCACAAGTACTCCGGTTTCATCTACACCTGTTATTTTGAAATCTCCGTTTTCGTTTGTCGTTACTCTCTTATCTGTGCCTTTTAAATGTACGGTTGCCAGCACAGGCTCACCTTTTTCATTCACTACCTTGCCTTGTACATCTATCGGCGGGGAAACTGCGGAGGCTTCCAGTTCAGGTTGCACAACGCTCTTTTGTTTAATGATGATCTGCTTATCATCTATTTCATAAACAATGGGTTGATCTTTAAAACAGGCTTCCAGCACCATTTGAATAGAAGCGTTTCTTACATTAATCGTTACTTTTTTCGTGTTTTTTAAAAGACGCTCATTGTAAAAAAACTGGTAGTCACTTTGCTGCTGCACAGTTTTGAAAACGTCTTGCAGCGCTGCGTCTTTTAATGACAGGTTGAATTTCTGGCTATAACTTTTAGCTGAAACCTGCATAAGCGAGAACAATAAAAGGAAGCTGGTTAATCTCATTACTTTGAGCAGTTTTTGCACGTCACGGGTTCTTACGAACCACGCCGTTTTAGTTAATTCCATAACTTCGTTTTGGTTTGAGTTTTTTGTTAGAAAATAGTATTCCCATACTGTATACTAGAAGATAACTCAACTGTTCGGGTATAGTAACCTGAACCCGCCAGTAGTGTCGTAACCACTGCTGGCTTTTTGTTGTTTATCTGTGTAGCTGTTTTATGGCAAGATCACAAGCTTGTTGGTGCCATTTTTTCCTGTTCCTTTTTCAAGCCTGAAATGAACATCGCTCCATTCCAGCCATTTCAGCAACCGCGATAGATTGACTGACCGTGGAATTTTTCCGGAAAAAGTATCGTTAGAAGCTTTTGATGAATATTCGACATCAATATCATACCAACGTGCCGCTTCGCGCATAACCGTTGTAATAGCTGCACTGTTAAACTGGAAATAACCGTTCTTCCATGCCAGCACCTGCTCCATATCTGCATTTGCAATCATTTCTGTGGTTTGATCGACTTTAACCTGTTGACCAGGTTTTAGTATTTTAGAATCCGCAGTTGAAGAACCGTTGGTTACCTTCACACTACCTTCCAGTAGACTTACGCGAATGCCCGCTTCATCTGCGTATGAGTTGACGTTAAAGCGTGTGCCAAGAACCGCCGTTTCTACATCTCCTGTCTTTACAATAAATTGTTTTGAAGGATTTTTTGCTACTTCGAAATAGCCCTCACCTGTTAATTCAACCTTGCGCACGTTTGATGAAAAGTTGATTGGATAACGCAGCGTACTTTCACTGTTAAGCCAGACTTTTGTGCCGTCCGATAAAGTAATCGTAACAACTTTGCCGCCTCGCGGCGCTGCTAGCGTGTTATAAGCTATATCAGGAGAAAATGAAGTTTCGTTGTAGAGGATGCTCCCATCTTCTTTTTTAATCACATTGGTTTTGCCTTGCACTGCTACAGTGCCTGCGCCTGCGCTATCAAGCATTACCACGGAGCCATCAGCAAGCGTAAGACGTGCATTGTATGATTGTGGCGCTGCGACATCAGCAGAAATTGAAACCGGGGTTTGTGCAATAGTTACCCTCTTGTCAATGCCGGAATAATAATGCAGGGCTATGCCCCCTGCAAATAGCAAAATGCAAGCTGCCGCAGCAATTCTAAAGAATTTGCGACGATAAAAAGGAACTAGCTTGGCAGGCGCCTGCGCCTTCGTTTCATTCAATAGCTTGCTTAATATTCTTTCCTCTCTTTCAGTCGTCCAGCTTTCTGTGTTTGTGTTTACAAGCAACTCATTCCAAATTGCGCTTTCAGTTGCAGGCTCGTACTCGCCTCTGGCAATGGCTTGAAATAAGATTTCTTTTTCTTCAATCGAAACATTCTGTTGTTTATATCGCTCCAGTAATTCCTGAAATTGCTTTTCTGACATGAGGATCTTGTTAGTTGTGAAATAGCCGGTTATTATAAAGAGTGCAGAAAAAGGCGGAGGTAGTAAGCGGAATGAAAAAATATTTTATGCCTGCACGGCTGCGGCTATCAGCAGGGAAATTGCCAGCGTAAACGAATGATTTTGATTGAGATGCTCGCGGATTGATTGTTGCGCCAGAGATATTTGTTTTTTTACGGTCAGGGGAGAAATACCCAATTGTTCAGAAATCTCTTTGTGGGATAGATGATGTTCCCGGGACAGGCTATATATTTTTTTACGCTGCTCCGGGAGCTTGTCAACGGCTTCTTGTACTAGGCGGTTGTAATCTTTTTCTTCAAGGTTGAATTCTGTATTTTGAATAGACTGTTCGAGTGTTTCTCCAAAATCTTTTAAGCCAGCCCTCTCTCTGGCGAGCTTCTTCAGATAAGCATAAATAGAATTGCGGGCAACAATAAAAAGATAGTCCTTCAACTGGCCGACCTCTTTCATTTTCGACCGGCGCTCCCATATGCCAAGGAACACTGTTTGAACCGTTTCTTCTGCAATAAATTCGTCTTGCAGAAAGGTCATTGCAGCCCTGTAAATATTGCCTGCGTGGCGGAAGTACAATGTAGTGTAAGCCCCTTCATCATCGTTGCCAAGTAGCAACAATAGCTCCTCATCTGTATAATGCACATATTCATTCATAACGGGCAGTTTGTTATGGAAGCCACATTTATATTCAGCAGGATGAGGTTTGATCAGGAAGAAACGAAGATAATGAAAACGGAATTAGCCAACAAAGATCGACTTTTCCATTGTGTGCCAGGTTTTAAAAAAGCAGCCTCAATGGCCGTGTTCTTTGTCTTATTTTTCTCCGTAACAGTCACCTCTATCCCAAACTCATTGAATTCCCTGGTCATGCATGCAGCCAATTGGTTCCCGAAAAAAACCGGAATTATGACCGATAGGAATCTACTCTTAGTTGGATGACAATTTAAGACCAAACTTCTATATTGGAGGGAACATGTACATGTTAATAACTCCAGGAGTGAACCCTTTTCAAAATAAAAGTGTTTATAGTTATATCAGTAAAATAAAAAATGATCAATGTATGCGAAACCTAATTCTAAAAGGATGTACATTAAGTTGTATAATGGGATTAATACTTTCCTGTAACGGGAAAAAAGAAAACTCCACCGCGGGAGAAATAGACAAAGAACAAATAAAGAAAGAAATTCAGGCAAAAGAAGATGCGTTTGCTGACGTATACAATAGCGGAGATATGAGAAGCATTGGTTATTATGCAGAGGATGCGAAAAGTTTTTATCCGAACAGGCCACCTTTAGTGGGCAAGGAATCAATCATCGCATTTTTGACGTCTGATCTGACCTCCCCTATTGACAAGATCAAATTTACTACTAACGAAGTTTTTGTATCAAATGATGGAAAACTTGTTGTAGAACTCGGTGCTTTTTCGGTGGTTGATTCTCTCAATACGACACTTAATACAGGAAATTATATGAGCCTATTTGAAAAAAGAAATGGTCAATATGTTGTTGTAAGAGATATGAGCGCCTCCGATGGGCTCACTAAATAAAAATGATGGAGCACAAACTTACTAAGCACGCTTCAAAAATATTTCCCAGGGGTGTTTTCTGTAAGAAAGCTCCGGGTGGGATTTAAAAACAAATCCCGGTATACGCAGCCCGGTAGCAGGTTTTCTTCAGTTCTCAAGCCTTCCATTAACTTGAATGCTTAAATACTGGTTACTATATTAAAGTAATGCTAGCGTCTTCTGCCGCCACCGCCACCGCCCATGGAAGTACGGCCACCACCCATGGAACGCCCGCCGCCGCTATACCCGCCTGATGACTGTCTGTTTGACATTGAAGGAGAGGATGATTGCCTGTTTGAGGTGGTGGGCCTGTTGGATGCAGAGGGAGATTGCCTGTTTGACGTTGTAGGTCTGTTGGATGCTGATGGTGATTGCCTGTCGGAGGTTGTAGGCCTGTTGGAAGTTGCTGGTCTGTTGGAGGGTGAATTAGATGGACGGGTGGATGCTGAATTTCTGTTTCCCGAGCGATCTACAGTGCCATTACCATAATTACCTCTATCCTGGTTGTTGCGCACGGTGTTCGATGTGTTCCTGGTGCTATTGTAATGATTAATACTGTTTCTGTTATTAATAACCACGGTATTTCCACCATGATAGTGACCGCCATAGTAGCCACCATGATAATGATAATGATTGTGGCGATAAATACCCACTGCCATTACGGTTGCAAATCCAAACCAAGGTGGGTAAAAGCCGTAATAATAAGGCGGATAATAAGGTACATAGGCTGGTGAATAAACATACTGTACGACTGGGGCAGATTGCACTACGACAACGGTACTTGCAGGAACGTTAACCGTAACCGGATTTTCGCCCTTATATCCGGGGTTTGCGGTAATTGATGAATTTCCTTTGGGCTCAATAACATAATCCTTGCCATACAGTTCCTCGTCACCAACAATTTGCAGACTAACCTTTCCGTCTTTGCCTTTATCCAGCAGAATAACGGCAACATCCTGCGATTCAGTTTTACTGATATCATCACGGAGTATGAAGGTGTACGAACTGTCTTTTTGGGTAGTGACCACTTTAATAAAATCAACCTTCTTATCCAGGTTTAGATCCAGGTTATTGATCTTTAATTTTTCATCATTTAACGATTTTTCGAACGCTTCAATTGTTTTTGACTTTTGAAAGAGATCTAATACGGCATAAAGATCCAGGTTGTCACCTGCAAGGCCCAATGCGGCAGTATCTTTACCCTGAGCATTTTTATCCTGAGAAAAAGCCCGCAAACTTAAAAAGTTTAGTGCTACTGCCAGGTAAAGTAAAATAAGTCGATTCATAAAAAACAGTTGAAAATATAAATAACCTATTCGTTAATAAATAGTACAAACGAATATTCTATTACTTTTTTTAGTAGTAACGGTGGATATTAACATGTATTCGGTCAAATATGTTGCATAGAAAATGATTTTTTATACTCCCATTTTCTGCGCTGCGCAATAATTCAGCTGCGTCGCAGTGGGTTGCCAGGGTAAAATGCTAGCCGACAACCATTTTGATGGAGCAGCTCAACGGGAGAAAATGTGAAATGTGCCTACTCTCAATTCCACGGTTTAGAGATGGTTCCTTGCGCAGATGCAGCGTTAATGGTCAAACGCTGGAGTCATTTAAGAAAGTCGTTGTAAAATGAATTGGAGTACGACACACGATCTTCATAATTTAATGATATTCACGCCGGGTTCGAATCTAGTTCTGGGCACTTTATAAAAAGTGCTGATAATCAATAGATTGTCAGCGTTTTTTTACTTAACGATTATTCACCTATCAATCAGTTTCTAGGTTTGAACAAGCACACCTTATTTCACGTTAATCACTACCCGAAATTTAGATTCTTCTTTTATATTAGTAGGCGCACCTCAACATTCGACTCTTTTAATTCAGAAACAACGTTTTTTTCACCAGGTTAATAATTTGCTGGATTAGCGTTATTTCACGTTCCTTTTATCCTCTTGTAGTAGCGCCAAATTCCAAAACCATCGAGCCCCAAATTAAAAATTCGCTGTTATTAAAAATATGTCAGGTGACACATTTTTTATGTACGAAATATGCTATTTTATTTCACCGAAATTGAATTTCTATTTCAGTTGAAATGGTAGGACTTACCTGCTTTCTCAACTAAAACCCATACTAGTTTTGCTCATTTAGGATTCTGAACACCTAAGAAGGAAAGAAGAGTGAACACCTCGTCTATTTTTAGCTGAAACTGCTTCTATCATGAAATTCGAATTGCGTCCATGGTGTAGACGCAATTCGAATTTCATGGCATCGGTTGCTTAATTCATTAAGACTTATTACTTTTTGCTATTAAAAAAGTCCTTAAAACTAATATGAAAAAGATACTTATTGGCTTATTCATTTGTGTTATTTCTTCGGTTAAAACTTTTGCAACCTGGTCAATTATTATGATTGATGCTAACACTAAAGAAATAGGCATTGCAGGTGCTTCATGTACTTACAATTGTTATGGGATCGGAAAGATCGTTCCCAATATGGGGGCAATTATTGTGCAGGCTATGAGCAATAATGAGGCAAGGAATAAAGGAATTGAAATGATTGTTGCCGAATCAACGCCTGAAGAAATTATTGAAGCATTAAAAGACCCGGCTTTCGATCCAGAAAAACAGCAATATGCAGTGGTAACTATCAAATATCTCGACCACCCGGGTGTCTACACAGGCGACTCCACAAACCAATTCAACGGAGCCTTGACTAAAAGCGGAGTTTCCGTGCAAGGAAATACGCTCGCTTCAGCGAACGAATTAACTGAAATTATGAAGGCCGTAGCGAAGGGGCAAACCGCATCATTGAATATTGCTGAAATCTTATTGAATGCGTTGGAAGCAGGCTCGGCATCTGGTGGTGATAAAAGATGTGGTGAACAGAAAGCATCCAGTGCATTTCTTATTGCTGCAAGACCTGGCGACAAGACGCCATACTTAGATCTAAATATTTTTGGACAAGGTAAGGGAGGTCAAAACGCTGTAGAAATGCTTCGCAAAAAGTATGAAAAATGGAAGAGAAAACATTACAAGTAGCTTTATTAACCCATTTTCAGAATGTTTTTTGTGAACGAAACTCTACCCGAGCAGATTACAACCGAACCTGTCGTACATTGTCCGGCAAAGTGTTAGATTGAAAGTATGGGCGACCATTCTATACCGTCCGATCATTTTCAGAAAGAGCAGCCGGCACCTTTTGCAATGAAGCAAGAGATATGCCGGCACACTCAATTGACGGACGCATAAACTATGAATCGGAAGTATTATCTGTAACACCTTCTACAGTCAGTGACTTTGCAAAAAAAATATTTGACCAGGGAAATGTAATAGAGGTTGTGATGGACCCTTTATAACCCATCTTTAGGCATTTTTAAACACATTGAACGGGAAACACTTTCCAATTTGCCTTCGTTGACGGTTTTCAAATTCTTCCCACTACAGCAATACCCAACCCATTAGCAGCTACCTCAACAGAGAACCGAACATAATGAGGTTACTTAATAAAAAACGGGTACAGAAAAATACCTGTACCCATTTTCTTTGCCTTAATTATTTTTACTGCCGGAATATCTTATAATATATCACATATTTCTATTTTACCCTTTTAGTTGATACCGCTTTTGTTCCCCACCAATTTTGTTGTTGATCGTTTGCGGCAACCGGTGCTACCGGAATTAACAAATCATCGTTGTTTGAATAAAGTGTTACGGATTGTCCTTTTTGTAAATTCAATTCATATGTCTGTGGTCCCTTATTAATAAGGGTTACAGGTTTGCTACTCTTTGTTAGAACATGGCCCTGCAAGTCTGCAACAATGGTACACTTTCCACCTGTAAGGCTTTCTATTTTTATCCATTTTGTCGCACCGTTTTTTCGAACAGCAGAAAGCAGGAATGCTCCTTCCGAGCGCATATTGGCAAATGATATATCTTTCCAAGCATCGGGTACTGCAGGGAATACACGAAGCTTGCCGTTGTGATCTTGCAACAACATTTCCTGCAACGATGCTGCTGCTGCCAATGGCGTTTCAATTACCGGTGCTCCTTCCATATAAAATGTATTGGGTTTGGCAAAACCGGTAAGCAATTGATCAAGTGCGTGCCATGCGCTGTCACCCTTACCCATCAATGCAAAAATAGAGGCACTGCCTGTAAAAGAAAATCCGGCAAATGCACTTTTTAAACTTCGCCAATGATAGAATGAGCGTTCAATTAATTCGTGGGATCCGGCGGTTTCCCAACCTTCCAAATGCAATGGATAGATCATCAATAAGTGTGAATAATGTCTGTGCGATTGAGTAAAACCAACGTCTCTCCCAATGCGTAAGCCTGTGTTGTCAGCAGGATAAGGCGTAAGGTTTTGTAATACATCCTTCCAGGTATTTGCCAAACTATCATTCGGTACCAGGTTCAATAATGTCTCGCATCCCCAACGGAATAAAGATAAATCGTAATTGCAATCGCTCGTAGTACCTCGCGGATATTCCGGCGAATACGTAGGCGGCAAATGCCATTTACCGTCTTGCTCCTTATGCATAACATCTATGTAATAATTGACGCTTCGTTTTAGGATAGGGATAAGATGTTGCAGTGCAATTTCATTTTTTGAGTATGCATAGTATTGCCAATAATTGTAAAGCATCCATGTAAGATTACCGAGTTCAAGCTGACTTGGCGATGCCGTGGTATCTAATTGTGGATATACTTTAACGGCCGCCATCATATCTAACGCGGAAGAGCGTGCAACAGCTGCTGCATTATGACGATACTCCGCAGGAGCGTTATTGATAAGGTTTTGATAATTAGCATCAATATTTTTTACGAATGGCTCAACCATTTCCAAATGATTGGCTTTATATAGCGGAGAGTAGGTTAGTTGAATGTTCAAATTATTCCAGTATGCAGGCCATCCTGTTGGTGCGGGCCACGGTCCCATTAAATCTATTGGTCGCGTATTTTCTCTTGTTGCAGAAGCAACTTTATATAATTGGATCCAATAAAAACTTTCGGCTTCGTTGTTGGGTAATGATAGAAAGCTTTTTTGATAATATTGGTGCCACCACTGCCTGTGTACAGCTATTATACTTTGTAATTTTTTTTGTGTTGCTCCGTCAATACATGTAACGGCTTTAGACAGTGAGGATTGCGTGGTATTGTACGCTACGGTTATGTAGGCCGTTTTAGTGTTTGCGTCCGCGATAGTTTTCCACGCCGTTACATAATCGCCACCCGCCAACATTGGTTGCGACGAATACTCAATACCGGATTGTTTACCTGCTTGTGCCGGAGGATTTGCAGGGAAGTCTTTCACGGGACTGAAAGACATACGTGGGCTGATTGATTTTTCAGGATTCCATTCCCATGAAAAATTACTTTCCTCTCCTTCCGTTTTGGTTTGAAAGACGATCACATTTTCTTTTGTAAGCGAAAAACTGGTCCACCATATTTTTCCCTTGTCAGTGGTTATAACACCTGTAACTTCTGCATTCCACAAATTCAATCGAGCGGTGTTCTTTAAAATTTTCCCTACGGGTGTCAATGTAAAATAACCGATAGGTAATCGTGCCTTGTTATACAGATGTCCAAAATTTCCTTCGTTGCGGTGGTCCACCACATCTGTCCTTCCTATCTCCATACGCACCGTATTTGAATCATACATATACACCATATTACCTAACAAACCGTTGCCTGTAAAAATGCCATCGGCCCATTTTGTGGTAAGTGTATCAAACACCAAATCGTTTCGTGAAAGAAATTTCTCCCAATCAACATGTTGTGCTTTTACGTTGTATGCTACAATACAAAACAGCAAAATAATACCTGTGCGTATTTTCATCTTTATAAAAAATTAAACCTTACAATTGAGTTTAGAACAATCAAAAATTCAAAAAATAATCTCTACCAATTTTATTAAACCACCATGTAGAAACATGGTGGTTTTCTGCTTTCAATAAAAAAACTAGAAAACTGATCATTTTGTTTCTGATCAGCATTCATCAACCGTAAATGAACTAAAACCAAAAATTTAATCGTACTTAATTACCAGTGTATATTTTTCTCAGTTCAGGATAAGCATCATCTGTATCACCAGCCTCTTTTTTCACCTTCTCCAATTCTTTTTTCATTTTTTTAATAATGGATGCATACTGCGGATCGTTGATGGCATTGTGATCTTCATTTGGATCTTTTTGAAGATCATAAAATTCCCAGGCTGGCGGCGTGGTTTTCTTTTCAGTGCCAGTCATATTCAAAGGAAGTCCATAAAAGAAGATGAGTTTATATCGTTCATTCCTGATGCCGAAATGCGCCGGCCTGATGGCATCATGCTGCCAGTATCGGTAATACATTTCGTGGCGCCACTTTTTCTCGTGACCACCTTCGAGTATCTTTCTAAAACTCTCGCCTTGTATATACGCTGGTTTTTTAATGCCGGCATAGTCTGCAAACAAAGCTGCAAAATCAATATTCAATACCATGTCGTTTACCTTTGTGCCCGGCTTTATCTCTTGCGGATATCGAATAACAAAAGGCATTTGCAACGACTCTTCGTACATCAGCCGCTTGTCCATAAAATCATGCTCGCCAAGAAAATAACCCTGGTCCGCGGTATAGATCACCACGGTGTTCTCATCAAGTCCCGCTTGCTTTAAATAGTCCAGTAGTCTGCCGATATTATCATCATTGCCGGCGGCGCAGCGCAGATAATCTTTTATAAGTTTCTGATAAATTTTCTTCCTTGCCTCTTCCCTGCTTAGCCCTTCGGTAGAGAACGGCAGGCCGGGATAATTTGTCCACCACGGGCCTGTAGAGGCTCTCTCCCAGCGCTTTCCCATTTCTTCCAATGGCTGGCCAATAAAACTGCGGCCAGTAGTGGCAGTACCCGAATCCCAGAAATTTTCGGGATAAGGAAATTCAACTCCATCAAAAAGATCTTTATTCCTGTCGGCGAAATCAAATGGTTCATGTGTGGCTTTGAAATGGCACATCACAAAAAATGGTTTTGATGTGTCTCTTGCTTTCAACCAGTCAATGGTCATATCGGTAGAGATATCATCAACAAATCCCTTTTTCTTTTCGCCTTCTTTCTCCTCATCATTCCAGTTGTCTTTCGTTAAATAGCTTGGATCGTGATAGATGCCCTGACCAGGCAACACGGCAAATGTGTCAAACCCTGCGGGTTGTTTTTTCAAGTGCCATTTGCCAAACATCGCGGTTTGATATCCTGCAGCGTGCAGGTCCTTTGCAATGTTATTTTTATCGGGAGACAAAGCATCCTCTAAGGTATAAACACCATTCTTGTTACTGTATTGCCCGGTAAGAATAGTGGCCCTGCTTGGTGTACAAATTGAATTGGTGCAAAACACATGATTTAAAACAGCTCCTTCCGTGGCGAGGCGCTTTATGTTATTGTTTTTAGCGTAGGGCGCGAGAATGCCGCCATAAATACCCCATGATTGTGCTGTATGGTCATCGGCCATGATATAAAGAATATTGGGCCTTTTCGTTTTAGGTTCCTGTGCATGGATCTTCTGCACAAGCAAACAAAGTAAAATAAAAGCAATGCTGGTAATCCGCATATTTCTTTTTATGATCGTTTCTTAGATGTTGTTTCGCATGATCCAAGAGATAACAGCCGGCTTCGCGAGGCGGCTGTTATCAAATAGCGCAAAAGAATTCTATTGCGTGTATTTTTCGTTGCTCAGATAATGCTTACTTATTCCACCAAACAGGAAATGCATAACTATTGTCATTTGTTGCCGCAACCGCTGCAGCATAGTTTTCTGCATTATTATTAGCTTCCGAAGTACCTGTAGGATAAGGCACTCTTACAGGGTATGTGGTATTCATTTGTGCACCATTCAGCATGTCGGGCATTAACACGGGCAATTTCAACCTTCTGAACTCTGCATAGGTTTCATCTATTTGGAAAAAGCCGGAGTGCAACCACTTTTGAAGTGCAATTTGCTGCATGGCCTGTCCTGAATTATACGCATAAGTTGAACTGTTTAACCATGCTGTAAGCCCCGGTATAGTTGGTTGTGCAATAGTTGCTTTTTGATAAGTATATTGACTGGCACCTGTTCCTATCGTTTTACTTGCCGGCGCTGTTTGATAAATGCTGTAATACATCAACACAGATTGAATGACGCCGTTGTTATAATACGTTTGAGCTACTGCATCGCCTCCTGGAATAATGCCTTTTTTGGCAGCTTCTGCAAGATAGAAATTTACTTCTGAGGCATCAATCATAATACCGATTGGCGCAGCATAGTTATATCCCCAAACCAACGGATTCAAATAAGCATACATTCCTTTTACACCGGTATTCGTTGTCCTGTCTTGTTGCGAAACGGGCAATCCATGATATACGCCGGCGTTGGAAGCATCCGTATAGTATGATATTTGAAGGCGCGGATCAGCTGAAGCTGACATTACGCTATCCGTGTACTGGCTGAGATATGTTGCCGTTGCGTTGTTTTCCGCCGCTGCCTGTGCAAAATAACCACCACTTTGTGCTGTGTTATAAAGCAAGGCATTGGTAGCATTGGTAAGTATCAGCGGTCTCTTGTTGTTAACGATATCCGTTATTTCCGTTTGTGCGCGGGCCGGGTCGGCTGCAGATAAGCGCATAGCATAACGCAATCGAAGTGAATTGGCAAATGCACTCCAGCTCGACAATACACCCTTATATAAAATGTCCTGTGTAGGAAGCAATGCCTGTGCATTGTAAACACTCGTTTGCAGTTGAGCAGTATCAAAAAAAGCACCTGCCTCTTTTAAACTGTTCAGCACCGAATCATAGATACTTTGCTGTGCATCAAATTTAGGCTGCAAAAAAGTCTGTTGATTAAACTTGCTGTTTGACCTCGTAAAGGCCTGTGAGTAAGGTATATCTCCAAACAAATCGGTTGTTTGTGCGGTATTGTATGCTTCCATTACCCTGGTCATTTCATAATACACTTTATAACCTGCCTGTTCGGCCGGTGTTAATTGCCAATAATACATTGCATCAATTAACTTAAACTGGATCATGGAGGTGTTGTAATAGTTTTGCCATCTCCCAAAATCGATAGCACCGGCTGAACTTGCACTGCTGGCCTGTATAAATTTATACAACGATGTTGGATTGGCGTTAGTATTTCCCAGCAATTGCATCATGGGAGCCATTTGGCCCAATATCCTGTTTACGCCATCTCCATAAGCCACAGGTGCAGAACTTTGTATGCCCTGCGGAAACAAATATTCTATCGAAGTAGAAGTAAATGCATCGGGGTTTTGATATAAATCGTTTAAGCTTTTTTTACAGGAAATGCTTCCTGCCATTAAAAAGAATGCGGAGAAATATAGATAGATTCTTTTCATGATCGTTTTTTTAATAACCATTAATGATGGGCCATTTTGTTCATGGCATTGTCTTGGTACACGCCTCAACGGCTTCATTTAAAAACCGACATTTACCGATACTCCGAAATTACGCATCAACGGATATCCGGTATATAATATGCCTGTGCTGAAATCATTTGTACCAAGGCTGTTATCCGGGTTATCATACGGTAATGACTTGTACAGGAACCATAGATTTCTTGCGATTAAAGAAGCAGATAAGCTTCTCATGTGAAGTTTACTCACAATGCTTACCGGCAAGCTATAGCTGATAGACGCTTCCCTTAAACGGATATAGTTATTGTCAAATACTGCATCCTGTGTACCGAAATTGTAGTAACGGTTTTGATAATAGGTAGATGCTTTTACAATTGTTGTATTAGGTGTGCCGCTGGAAGTTACGCCGTCGTAAATAATACCATCATGCCAAACATAGGCGCCGGCCGGAGCTTGTTGTCCCGCTGGTAACAATACATTTTTTCCGTTCTGCACATAATAAGAAACGCCACCGTGATCTGTATCCCTTCCATTCAATGTATTCTTCGTTAACCCCGTTGCTTCCCAGAAAACATTGTTGTATGAAACAACCTGTCCGCCAAACTTGTATTCCAAAAGCGCTGTTAACGTTAGCCTTTTAAACGTAAAGCTGTTGATATAACCGCCATACAGTTTAGGCAACAAATTACCCACGCGGTTTTGTGTTTGACTGAATTGAGGCATCCCGTTGGCGTCCACTACATCCTTACCGGTTTTTTCATCCTTTACCAATGTGTACATATAAATATCCATTGGCGATTGACCCGGTGCTGCTTTAATAGTAGCGCTGAATGGATTGGCCAGTTGAAGGCTTGTTAAGCCAGGTGCCAGCGACAATACTTTTCTTTTAACGGTAGTACCGTTTAGCGTCATGTTCCATTGGAAATTCTTATTCCTGACAACGGCTCCTATCAATTGTACTTCCAATCCTTTGTTTCCAAGAGAACCTGCATTCATCATCGTTTGAGCGGCACCGGTAGAGTAAGCAACCGGAACAGCCATTATGGTATTCGTTGTCTTATTGATATAGTACGTGATGTTCGCACGGAACCTGTCGTGCCACATGCCTGTTTCTATACCAAACTCATAAGACTTATTAATTTGAGGTTGAAGGTTGGTGGCATACGATGTCGTTGGATTCGAATAATTACTGGTTACTGCACCGTTGAACGAACTGAATGTATAATTGGTATTGGCACTGTAGTTGGTCCCGAATACACCTGTCTCGCCATAAGATGCTTTCAATTTACCGAAGTTGATAAATGCTGGCATTTTTACTGCATCGGAAAATATGAAGCTACCGCCTATTGAAGGATAGTTTACTGTATTGTTAGGTGCCGGTAAAAAAGAAGACCAGTCTTGTCTGTCAGTAGCGGTCAAAAACAATAAATTCTTATAGCCTACAGTAGCACTTCCGAAAATACCTTGAAAGCGATAACCGGATTGTGTACCTGTTCCATTGGAACCCGTATAAGTGGTGGTGCCGGTGATTCTCGGTTTAAAATTGGCAACACTGTACATGCCGTTGTAGAGCAATCCGTTTGCACTGGCTACTGTATTATTCTCATTATAAAAATCATCTACCGTTGCTCCTACAAATGCATTCAGTGAAATATGATGATTGAAATTATTGTTGTAAGTAACGATGACGTCCGCATGATTGGCATAGTCATTCTCTAACGATTTTGTATAACCGCCCTGTGCTGTAGTATAAGCCGTGGGCGCCGCATAAGCTGTGAAAGCTTGCTTCAATTCGTTCATTTCGTATAAACGGTTTGTTCCGATTCTCATCCTTATGGAAAGCGGAGCAATCGGGTGTACGGTAATGGTTGCGGTACTTACAAGCGTATTGCGGCTGTCCTGGTTTCTGTTCATGACAGGATCCCAATACAAAGGAGTAACAATGTTGGCGGCCAGTGCAGAACTACCAACATATTTATAAGCAGAATCTGACCACTGATACCCTTTTGCGTTAATGGTATTATCCTTAAGCAAAGAAGTGATGTTGTTGGGATAAATGGAGTAAGACGCTCTGTCTATACGCTCCGGAGGATTTTGCCTGTAATTATAAATGTAATTGACAAACACTTCAGCAGTTACAATTTTGGAGATCTTTCTGCTGCCGGAGAAAAACACGGAGTACCTGCTCTCCTTCATGTTTGGCAAATATCCCTTGTAATCATAAAAAGAACCGGATAACCTGAATGATGATTTATCATCTGAGCCGGAAACGCCGATCGTATGGTTCATTGAATAACCATCATTAAAAAAGTCCTTGTAGTTATTCGGTTGTGCTACCCATGGCCTTACTTTGCCATCCCACCAAAGCACATCCTGTCCGTTTAACTTTGGACCAAACGCCATGCCTGATGTACTTACGCCCGTTCCGGAAGGAGCATAAAACGGAATGCTGTCATAACCCGGCACATATTTTACGTAGCTATCAAAACGGTCTGCACTTGCACCGGCACCATATTCGTTTTGAAAATCAGGTAACCCATAAATTTTGTTTTTTGTAAAGTTCATGCTGTAATCAACGCCTAAACCTTTTTGCTCTTTTCCGGATTTGGTTTCTATAACAACGGCTCCGTTGATTCCCATAGAACCATACAGTGCAGCAGCATTCGCGCCATTTAATGTAGTAATGCTTTCTATATCGTTCGGGTTAATATCATCCAGCGTAGAACCCGCTTGCGGGCCGGTTGTGCTTCTTAAATTATTGCCGAAACCTCTGCCGCTAAAAGCAACATCGTTATCCAAAATAGGAATACCGTTCAAGATGATCAACGGACGAGAGTTGCCGTTTAATGAATTCAAGCCTCTCAAATTGATACGCGTTCCTCCCATTGGACCGGCGCCCATTGCAACAATGTCTACACCGGGCAATTTGCCGGCCAGCGCAGTAGATACGTTATCAGTTCCGGCGTTGGTTAATTGAGCGTTGTTAATGGTTGCTACTGAAAAAGCAACAGCACGCTGACGTGTTTTGATACCGAAAGCGGTAACCACAACAGAGTCTATGCTTTTGGAATTTTCTTCCAGTTTTATCCGGTAAAAATTTTCGGAGCGCACAGTAATACTTGCGGTGACATATCCTACGGAACTTATTTCCAATACATCTCCTTCGCTAGCTTTCAAACTGAACTTTCCTTCGCTATCGGCAGTAGCGCCTTTTCCATTCCCTTTAATTACAACATTCGCTGCAACAACCGGCTTGCCGTCTTTAGCAGACTGCACTACACCGGTAATTTCTTTAACTATGGCAACAGACGCAGCGTTTCCTGAAATATAAATGATTTTGTCTTCGATATTGTAAGAGAGAGCCGTCCCGGCCAGGCAGGCGTTCAAGGCTTCCGATACACTCACGGAATGAAGGTCCGCGCTTACTTTCGGTGCGTTATCCAATACCTCTTCTTTCCATAGAAAAGAATAGCCTGTCTGCTTTTTGATAAGCATAAATACATTCTTGAGCGATGTATTTTTTACCTGCAAGGTTACATTTTGCGCATATCCTTTTGCATTTGCCTGTAATGCAATGGCCGCAATAAAATAACAAACAATGGTCGCAATTCGCATAAGCTTGAGTACAATCTTTAAGTTTTGGTCGGGTATAACCACGCGGGAACACCCGGCACGAGATATTTTTTTTCTCATACCTTTGTAACGTTTGGATTTAAAACTGTGAATGAAATGCTGTTTTCTGTTCGAACAATACCGGGTAAAGGGTGGAGCCTGAACCCGGTTTTTTTTATGGTTAATGGTTATTCTACATACACTTACTTTTTATTGGATGAAACAATAATTTTATCGTTTTCAACTTTTGCATTGATGCCGTTCGTATTCAACACCTTTAAAATATTTGACAACGGCACATTCCTGTCCAATAACCCGCCAAAGCTTTCTGAAGGTGGCGTGCCTATGTATTCTACCGGTATATTGTACCATCTGCTTACCTGGTTCATCAATTCCTGCACAGTAATATTTTCCATTGAAAATTGACCGTCGGTCCAGGCAACTGCACTTAATGTGTCCACCCCTTTGATCTTTATATCTATGCTGTCAACAACAGCCTGCTGTCCGGGTTTCAGTATATGACTTCCTATTTTGATGGCACCTTTTATTAACGTGGCTTTTACTTTCTCTCCCGAATAACTACTGATATTGAATACTGTGCCCAGGTCTTCTATTATTTCATTGCCGGCCTTCACTTTAAAAGGTTTCTTTACATCGTGTACTACATCAAAACAAGCTTCGCCAGTAAGCTCTACCATTCGCTCATTTTTCCCTGCAAAAGAAACAGGGAAGCGCAAAGAACTGCCTGCATTTAAGAACACTTTTGTTCCGTCGGGCAATACCATTTTCCATTGTTTTCCGTTGGGTGTTGACAGCTCAACATAATCTCCTGTCCGGGAAGCCGCCGAGTTGGAAGATGTTTGTGAACCATACAACCGGGCTATTTCATAACCAAAACTCGTGTCCTTTAAGTCAATATCTTCTCCGTTCCAAAGGCGTAAAACAGCACCGTTGGTGCCGGGCATAATTTCCTTAGCAATACTTTGTTGCATTGGCTTACTGTTTCTGAAAAAGAAAAAGCCCCCGACAATCACTCCTGCAAAAACCGCAGCCACAGCCGCTTTCTGCAGGAAACTTCTTTTGATGGATATTACCTTGACCGGATGTTCTGCATGGGTGGAAATTTGTCTTGCGACTTCCGCAAATATTCTTTGCGAATGCGAAAGCTCATCCGCAGCAAAGGCCTCCGGAATGTCAACGGTAAGTGGCTCATTGTCTTCATACCATTTTTCCAATATTTCTTTTTCCTGCGGAGAAATAGAGCCGTCAAGCCACTTCCGGGCCAGTTCTTTATAGTATTGCAGATCTGTGTTTGCTGACATTGTTGATACGTTCTTTGATATATGTGAAGAAAAAAGCAGTCTATCCCCTACAAGCGGTAAATATTTTTTTTAACCCGCCTGGCAGCGATAACGATTTTCGTTAAACAGATAAATAAACCGTTTATTTCTTTGGAGTTTGTTTATAAACATCATTGCCCGTAGGATCGGGCTCCATGGCATGATCAATCGTCATAAGCTCTCCGTTCCAGGCTCTTTTTGCGGTCCAATCGGCATCAGGTGCCGCCCAAAAAGGGTCTTGCGCTGCTAATCCCAGCATGATAAATCCTTCTGAACAAAGATATTCGCTACCCGTGCAAATGTAGGTTTCGCCCGCTTCGGGTTGATGCCCGGCAAAGCCGATATTCAACCATCCTTTGTTATTAAAAGTACCCGGCATTTCAATTTGTCTTTTGATCACTGCGTGCAATGCGCAGCGCACTTGCGAAGGCTTTATACCTTCAGGCAATGCATGCATTTGTGCAATTTTGCTGAGCAATTGGAATGCACCGAAACGGTAAGAAATAGAACGGCCGATAGGCGGATAAGTGCCTTCTGGTGAAATCAAACGTTCCTGGATGGCGGCATATCTTTTTGCTCTCGACAAGAAAACGCTGTATAAATTGGCCGTATCACGATTGGCATTTTTCAGTGCTTCGCTCACTTCCAACAACATGGGATGCATTACAAAACTGTTGTAGTAATCCCAATGAAAATTTACACCGTCACCGTAAACACCGTCGCCTTTATACCACAGCACCATACTATTCACAGCCCTGTCTACCCTGCCTTTTTCAATCTCCTGGCCGTACTTCAAAAAGAAAGCTTCAATTTCTGCAGCAAACAGCACCCAATTGTTATTGCCCGGCATTATTTCTCTTGTCTGATTAAAAGCAGCCAGCACATTTCTTTTCGTTTGCTCGTCCAGGTTTCCCCAAAGTTGTGTTGGGGCGCGCAAAAATGCCTGCGCCAAAAAAGCAGCATCCACAAGTGCCTGGCTGCCTGTTACGGGATGCTTTTTGAAATTCATGTAATCGGCCGCCGTAGAATCGGTGGCATTTTTGATGCACGCAACAGAAAGATCGATATACTTTTTTCTTAGCTTACCCTCCGGTGTTTGATCGGGGCCCAATTCCAACCAGGGCGCCATTCCGGCCAATAACCGACCAAATGCTTCGAGGTAAGCCGAACCGCTGCGGTCCGCCTTTTTGAAAGACTCGATCGGCATTGTTTTTTTGAGTTCGTTTTTACTCAGCGCCGTTAAAACGGGATCGGCAATTTTTGTCATCATCCGGATAAGATAAGCCCGTTGTGCGGCACCGTTGTTTACTTCCTTTTTTTGAGCGAATATGATTTGCGGCAGCAGCAAAATGGCTACCAATAACAATTTAAAGTTCACGTTTAAATAATCTAAATGGGTTTGTTAAACAATAATTTGATGTCGTTTCCTTAAGGGTAATAGCATACAAGTTGATGCCCTACGGGCAATATGGCCACTCATTGATTGATTTCTATTGATATTATTCCCCTACGGGGAAGCCTTGCCCGTAGGGCATAAATATCAATAGAAAATGTAACACCAGTTAAGACATTGTCCCCGTCCGATCCGGCACGGGCGGGCGTAGGACATTAATATGATAAAGCCGAACAGCTTAAGGAAGCTGCATTAAACAATGATTTGAAAAGAGGCCGCTTTGGCATTGTATCTATTTTTTCAGCTTGACAATTTCTGACCCGGCAAGCAAAAAAGCGCCCGTGCCATAAGATTGCCAACTGTCTGCGTTAAAATTCTTTTTGGGATCTTCTCCTATCGGTTGCACCCAACCTACTCGTCCGGCTTCATTTACCAATGAAGTCAATCCTGTCCATGCTTTTTTTACTGGTTGTAAATAGCTTTTTTTATCCAGGATATGTTGATTGATCCCCCAGGCCAATGCATAGCAATACAACCCGGACCCGCTGCCCTCTCCTCCGGGAAATGATTCGGGATCGAGCAAGCTAGACCTCCAGAGACCGTCTGATTGTTGCAGTTCCAATACACGGCCTGCCATTTCTTTAAACAGGCCTACGTAAAAACTACGCCCCGCATAATCCTGTGGCATCTCCTTTAAAAGATTAACCAAACCGGCCATGACCCATCCATTGCCCCTGCCCCAAAATACTTTCTTTCCGTTGGCTTCTTTCTTACCCCCGCCGCGTGCATTTGCTAAATACGCGGCATCGCGTGCAAACAATTTTTCTTCGTGATCATATAAAAGGCGATAGGTTTGTCGGTAAAGTGTATCTGCCAGTACCAGATAATGGGGATCATTGAACGTTTTGGAAAGCTTGGCAAGTGTAGGAGGTGCCATAAACAAGGCATCGCACCACCACCACAATAAACCGCGATTTCTAACAAGCGCATTGTTCGGAGCCGTCTCCATTTTATGCACCGTATCGATGGTTGGCTGAATCATTTTTTTGTCTTTGACGATACGATAAAGGTCAATGTAGGTTTGACAAATAACAATATCATCAGCATTATCAAATTGCCTGCCCGGCATCCACTGTTTCCTTTCTCCTATTGCCATTAAAGAATCAAACAAGCGTTTTTCACCGGTTGTTTGATAAGCAGCATCTACGCCAACATAGAAAACACCATTCGTCCATGAGTTCTCCGCGGCGCCGTTGGAATGGCTCAGTTGCCAATCGGCGGCCTTTACCATTTCCTTTTTTATAAATGCCTTTTGAAACAAATCCGGCGCCTGTGCTTTTAATGCACTGCTTATAAATAAACAACTCAAAACGGTTAAGCCTATCTTTTTTTTCCTATTCATTGCTCGTGTTCATAATTTTTGATGATGGATAATATTTACTTGCCCGGTAAAAAATCTTTTATACAGAGTAAAGAAAACGGCATACTATCCCCTACAAGCGGGCAATATTTTTTTAAGAAAGGAAACCGCAGGAATGTATGTTTTTACAAAAAGGAAATAAAGCTTTGGAGTGCCACGCGAATGCGGCGTAAGGCCCTGGTAATTTGTGTTTCGATTGTTTTTTCGGAGATATTCAAGTCGGATGCGATCTGTTTATGGGTAAGCCCTTCTTCCCTGCTCAAAGTATAAATCAGGCGGCATCGCTCCGGCAATGAATTAACAGTAAGGGCTATTTCTTCTTTCAGTTCTTTTAACCGGAATAGTTCATCTGCAGACAATTCCGCACCCTGATATGCTTCGGCAGTTAACAATGTAGCAGCATTTTGTTGACGTTTGGAATAAAGTGCCAGCTTGGAATACACTTTAAACTTAACCATGCCCGCCAAATAAGATTTGAGAGAATGAGTGAGCACCGTTTTCTCTCTTTGGTTCCACAAATCAACAAACACGTCTTGTACTATTTCTTCGGCATCGTAGAGATTATTCAGTTTTTTATTCGCCAGCGCAAACAACACTTTCCAATAGCGTTTGTACAATTCATTAAATGCGGCAAAATCTCCTTCTTTGGAAAGTTGGTACAATAGCTCATCCGTGTGTGTTTCAAGCAGTGGCATAAAGCAGATAGAAAATACAAAAAATAGTAAATCGTTAGGTATATTTTACGACTTTAAACAGTCGCCGCCTATTCGGTTCGTGTAAATATAAGGGAGATACCATTTCCGGCATAAAATTATTTTGAGTGGGAGATTTCGGAAACCGGGGCCACACTTAGCCCTTTGGATGGCCAGAAACTTCAAAATTCTTTCTTCTGGTATTTATCGTTTGTTTACCAGGCATCGTTGTTGCTTTTGTCCCCCTCGCTGACTATATTTAGGAAACATAACGTCATGCGTTTACAAAGTATGATCGCAACAACTTCGTTGGTTTGTTGTTGTTGTTTCAGCAGTTGTTATTCGTAACGCGTAGCCACTCATGCAGATGACAACCAACAAACAGTCCTAAGTAAATCTAACCTGTTCGCTATTGCCTACCCCGACGGGCTTTCCGACACATATTGAAAGGCATCACGCTTTCACAATGGTAAACATTCAAACAATCAATATGAAATACATCCTTTCAACTTTTCTCACCCTTATGATAATAACTGCCTTTGCGCAAGATTGTACCAAAGAATCTCTCCGCAAAAAACCTGGTACCTGGAAAGAAGGGCCACAGGGTTCTATTCACGATGTCACTGCGGCTGACCTAATAAAAGAGAAAGCAGTAATGGCAACTATTCATAAAATGATCACTACTAACTATACCCCAACCGGATGCCAGGTGGGGTACAGCAGTGGGTATGGCAAATATTCAGTTGCCGGTCAAAACTGGGTGGCTGATCCCTATAATTATACAATGTATATTCTCAGGTATTTGTGTGACGGAAGTAGCACTGATAAATCAAAATACTATGTTGATCACTCTACTTCTACTAATGTAAGCATTACTGCTAATGTGGTGTTCTCATTGAATAATCTCTATGCCGCAACTATTGCTCCGGACGAAGTAAGAAGCTATTTGAAATTGAAACAAAAGCCAGAGAAAAAAGAAGGCGTCTGGTATATGGGAGAAGAGGTGGTTGGTGATTATGGCACACCTGGTGAGATAAAAGAATATCGCTGGCTTATTACCTACAATGACACACTTCCCTTTTATTATGTAAGCCGTAAAGAATATTTACTGATACAAAAGAAGAGATTGGAGAAGTCGATACAGGAAGTTCCCAGCGAAAAAGAATACACCAACAAGTACCTCAATAATGTGAACGAATATTTAAAGAGGCCGGAAACCGAATTATCCCTCCCTGCTATTTGTATGTGGAATGAAGAGGAAAGATTTGAAAAATTTGTAGACGAGGGAACCCGTGGTTCTTTCTTCGCCGTAAAGCCCAATCTTGATTACTATCATAAGAAATTACCAAAATCTTCCCCGCAATTTTTTACCGTGGTGTATAAAATAGCAAAAGGCGATGCGGTATTTGCAGACAACTACGAAGCGATAAAAAAAGCCGTCGATTTTACAAAACTTAAAAACATGCTGGGGAAATGAATGACCCTGAATTAAAAACATATTCAACCAACATAAGATGATGAAAACAATTTTGCCTCCCCGTCTTAAAACTATCGGCAAAGTCGTATCATTTGACGAAACACGACGTTAATTCATTGAACGAATAATATATAGTCGATTAGTTTCGTGTACCCTAGCGCAGGAGACAATTCAATTAACCTCACAACGCGCTTCCAATAAAACTTTACGAAACGAGGCTAACCAGAGGGTATCAATAAACTCTTTCCATGGTCATGTGCCCGATTGAGTTTCTCAATTTTGTTATAAGATTAAATGAATTAACGAAGGTATAGTTGCATATCTACAGAGTGCTTTACTACCGGACTGATCCTTAAGAAATATACATTTCATCGACTTTATCAATTGTTATTGCATAACAGGCAACCCGTGTGTATCAATATGCGTCTTAACTATTAATACACAATATATTATCCTGTTATTAGGCACAACTGCTTACCCTCCATTTTCAAGTCACCTCGACCTTACAATGTGCCCGGCAATAAAATGTCTTGTCGACCTATAGCCTCCGCATCTACGCGTATTAGTTCGTATTTAAATATATTATTATGAATAAATTATTACTCCTATCAACTGTCATGCTTATTATCACATCTACGGGTTTGGGACAGCGTTATTGGGTCGGTGCCGTGTCCACTGACTGGTCAAATAGTAGCAACTGGTCAACGGTTTCCGGAGGTGCCGGGGGTGCCTCCGTACCAGGATCTGGCGACCTTGTTTTTATTGATGCAAATGCGCTGAACACCTGCATACTTGGTACTATGGCTTCAGTAAGTCAGTTTAAAATAACAGGAGGTACATTCTCGTTTGGCGCATCCGGATCATTGACAGTTAACAGCACCTTCGATATGTTCGGCGGAAATTTCAACGCAGGCGCAGGATCACTTAACGTACCAGGCAATACTTTTACCCTTAGCGGAGGTACGTTTAACGCCGGCAGCTCCACCATCTCACTGGGCAAAAACATGGCCATACCTTCGCCTTCATCATTTGTGCCAGGCACTAGCAATTTTGTATTAAATGGTAATACACAACAAGATGTATTTATCGTTTCAACGTCGCAGTCGGGCCTTATGAACTTTTACAATCTAACCATCAACAAACCCGCTAACAGCCTTGTCAATTTTACTTCCGGTGCTGTAGACACTTTCCAGGTAAATAATAGTCTGGCCCTCACAGCTGGCACCGTTTCCGGTTCAGGTTTTATAAAAATAGAAAAAGATGTATCAGCTGCATCAACCTTTGGTGGCTTTGGCATTTCCATTGCATGTACCGGGCCTAACCCAAGCGAGATACGACTTGATGCACCACTAGCCGTTACCGGAGTTTCAAATTTTGTTGGCATTGCTAAAAGTACCCCTGATGTTACTGTGTCTGTGTACCGGACAGCAGGCGCGGATGATACCATAAGAATTGGCAATTTTGATGCGAATTTTATTGTAAGAACAGGCATCATTCAATTTCCAGGAAATCAGCCTATAGTTAGTCATTTCCAGAAAATACAAATTGAGCCGGGTGGCACCTTTAAATGCACCAGTAATTTCTTTTACAATGCAGGACAACATATCAACCTCGGCGGCACATTTGATCCTAACAACGGCACGTATATTTTCAATTATTCACCGATCCCCGCGTTCACGCAGTTCACTAAACATCGGGAGAATTTTTACAACCTCATTGTGGATATTGCTGGCGGACAATTCAATCCTTCGCCAAATGATACGTTGACAATAAACGGCAACCTTATTTTAAGAACTGGTTTAATAACCGGACAAACTCAAAGCGCCTTTGATGTAAAGGGTGATGTTTCATTTGAAATGAACATGCAGCCCACGCAGGCACATACAAATCTTGTATTCTCTGGCATCACAGACCAGCAACTAAAATTTGACAACGGCGCCGAAGGAAACTGGAACGCGTCTGTAACGGTGAATAAACCATCTGGGAAA
This sequence comes from Pinibacter aurantiacus, assembly GCF_019130065.1. GTDB lineage: Bacteria > Bacteroidota > Bacteroidia > Chitinophagales > Chitinophagaceae > Pinibacter > Pinibacter aurantiacus. The sequence goes on from NZ_JAHSPG010000013.1 coordinate 259,991, forward strand.
TTGTTACTGCAATCACCATTCCTTATGGATGATTATGGATCGGGCAGCAATAATACTTTTACTTTCACCAAGGGTATCGTAAAGAGCTCTGCGGCCAATTACCTTTTATTTACCAATACAAACAATGCTGTTGGCGCCAGCAATGCCAGCTATGTAGATGGCCCCGTTCAATTTAAATGGTATGGTGATTTTACTTTCCCGATAGGTAATGATGGATATTACGGCCCGGCAAAGATTACCAATTCCACTGCTGATAATATCATTACTGCACAATACTTTCACGAAAATCCCACACCACTTTATAATACGGCCTTGCTTGCGGCTACGTTGCAAAATGTAAGCACACGGGAATATTGGATGATTAGCAAAAGCGGAACATCCATTTCTCCTTTGATCTGGCTTTCATATGACAACATTCGAAGCGGCGGAGTGACCGACGTTTCTAAATTAAGGGTTTCTCATTGGAACGGATCTTTGTGGACAGATGAAGGCAATGGCGGCAGTAGCTTACCGTTTATTAGTGCCGGAAATATAATTTCATCTTTCAGCCCGTTTACACTGGCCTCGGTAGATAAAAATCCGAATCCACTTCCGTTACACTTTGTTAGTTTCAAAGCCACACTTACGCAGGATGGCACTCGCTTAGCATGGCAAACAGCCAATGAAATAAACAACAGTCACTTCAATATACAGCGTTCATCAAATGGTCTCATGTATGATAAAATAGGTCAGGTCACCGCGCAACATTCTGGCCTTAATTCGTATCGATATGCATACACGGACAGCAAAGTGCTTAAGGGAATTAATTACTACCGCCTTGAACAAATTGACATTGATAGCACAAGAAAATATTCAGATGTCGTATGTATTTTCAATAATGAAAATGCCGTGAAAAGCCCTATCGTCGTTTTTCCTAATCCATCCAGCGGTTATGCATCCCTGCAATGCGTAATGTTTGCGGGAAAAAAAGTATTGCTTGAAATATTCAATGCCGCAGGACAGAAGCTTCAAAGTCAATGGATACAATTGGATGCGTCAGGAAAGTGGAGCTCCATTCATTTGTCTGCAGCTGGTTGCTACTTTATAAACTTAAGCTTTGATAATACTCTTTGCAAAGGGGCATTAATCATAAAATAATACTGACGGTTATTCTATTAAATCTAGACATTGCCTTTGAATGAAGGTTAAAATAAATATTCCGTTAATGAGGTTGCCAAATAAACCTCATTAACGGAATACCGTCAGAACATCCCATTATTAAATTTAGTTTAGAGCATGAGTTCGTCTCGCAAAGCCTGTTAACAGACTTTGCCACTAAACAATGAGAATACCACGTTCTATTTAATCTTTTCTAACAGAACACAAGCCCCGCCTCCGGGAGCCAAATGAACCTTTATTTCCTGACCATATGAAACAGTTTCATTCGTTACAATGTAACTTTCCTTATTGGTTCTAAAGTCCGCATCCTTTCCATCTTCTATAATCGTTGCTTTGTATTCTCCTTTATCAAGCATTGATAAGGGAATTGAAAGTGTTCTTGCATCTTCGTTTGTCGCTGCCGCAATTAACCATTTGTTATCTGCGGACTTTCTCGCCATTACGATATACTTCCCAATTTCTCCGCTCACGGTTTTACTTTCTTTCCATGGCATTTGTTCTGCACTAATGAACTTTAAGATTTGCGGATGTTTCAAATAGTTTTCAGGAATATCCGGAATGATGGTTGTTCCTGAAAATACAATCAGTGTTCTGGCTGCTTCTGCCGTAATGGTTGAAGGAACAGGTGTGGGATTATCTACCCGGCCTTTTTGCATCATATCTACTACTCCATTGTCCATATCCAAGGGACCGGCCAGCATGTTTACATAAACAGCAGTCACAAATGTAGATGGCTGAAACACGCGATGAGCATCGAGCTGTGAGTGGCAGTATTCTCTGGTGACAGCGTTTGGCCACGTTCGCATTTGTCCGTAAGGATGAACGGGACCGTCGTGGAAATCCACCAGTAATTTATTCTCAGCACAAAGTTTTGTGATGAGCTGTGTGTGCTTGTTTTTCTCTTCGGGATTACCATTCATAAATCCATATTTTACGCCCACTGCCCCCCATTGACCATACTGCTTAATGGTTTGATCCAACGGATAGGCTTTACCACCAACATCGTTCAGATACAACCAAATGCCTATGCCCTTGGCCTGCGCATAATTAAGCAACTGGTGCACTTGTTCTATTTTGCCGCCCTTTAGCGGATCAGAATCTTTGTTAAACTCCGGGCCATACCAGTCAGCATCCAGCACGAGGCTTTTGATGTTATTACCCGCAGCAAAATCAACCATTCTTTTCCACGATGGCAAAGACATTTCATATTTAAATCCATTTACTTCCGCACCGTTAATGCGCCAATCCCAAACAGCTACTCCAGGTTTAACCCACGAAAAATCCAGGCTCTTTGCAGGCTCTGGGTTCAGCAATTCTATTAGGTGAGAGTCTACCATTTTACCCGGCGTACTGCCAAACAATACCACGCGCCATGCTTTTGCCCGTTTGGAAGAGACCGTAAAATTTGTTGTTCCCTGATTTGCTTTCAATAGCAAAGGTTCGCCCGATTCAAGTTTTGCTTCATGTATTGCCATGTAATGATTGGAATCTGCTCTAATGGTCATTACAGGCATGCGAATTCCATTTGCATCCTTCAATTTCTCGGGACCTATGTTCTTATTTTCTCCGTTGTAATACCAGGCGGTGTAGTTATCTGCAAAATTAAACTGGCTCAATTCTTTCTCTGCGTTGGCTCCTTCATACCTGAAAGCAAATCCATCATTATAAACCCTTATTCTTATTTTATATACTGCCCCATCAATAAGCGCTTCATTGTATTCGTCGGGTACAACGGCTCTCTTTCCCCACACAGGCTTCCACGTTTGCTTAACGTGTTTTAATGAAGATTGCAGCCAGTGGAATTTTCCAACACTTTCTAAACCGATAACAGACTGCTTGATCAATTGCTGCCCATTTGCAGTAAACCTATACCGTACATTGCCATTTGTTTCATTAACGGCTACTTTCAATTTTTTGTCGGGAGAGGTTATGGTAACCCTATGTTGAACCGGTTGACCATATAGTACTGCAAAGCATTTTACCGTGCACAAAAAACATATGAGTAAAATCTTTTTCAAAAAATTTTTCATTTTGCTATAAAGAGATCTATTTACTTCTGATAGTGGCTAAATGCCATGCCGTATCCGAACCCGGCTGGTTGGCTGCCCCTTCTACTATAATTTTCTTGTCTTAATTCTTACCACAGTCAGCGACATTGGAGGTGCATCGTAGTTGAATTTCTTACCGACTGTAACTGTAGATTCAACCGGCGATATTGCCTCTTGCTTTTCCAATGAATTTTCTGCATTTGCATTTCCCACAAGCACAATCTGCTGAGCATTTGATTGTATATTTTTAAATGCAGATAAATCTACGACGATCTTTTTTGTTTTGGATGAATCGTAATTTACCACCTTCACAATCACATCACCTGTTTTACTATCCTGCACACAGGATGCAGCAAGTGCAGAATCGCGATCATCCTTTACAACAACATTGCCCACATAAGTGTCGCCAGCATTAGCTGAGAACAATTTTTGAACATAGTAATTTGGCGTTAAGCATATCGAAGCGTTGTCGAAAAAAATCATATCAGTGCCCCATTGGGTAAATCCTTTCTTTGCAAGCATAGGCGCATATGACGCCATTCTTACCACATCCCCATTTCTTTCAAGTGCTGTCATGTATGCGGCTTCTGCAATGGCATTCCGCAACTTATTTCCCCATGACGCATATTCCCCGAGATAAACCTGTGTTGCATTTCGTTTATAACTGTCGTAACGGTGTTGATGTGTAATGAACCATTTCGGATCAGTGTAATAATGCTCGTCAACTACAGGTATTTTAATTTCATTGGCTATTGCCCAGCCTTTATCAAAATCTTCACCATCAGGAGATGGCCCCACGGTTCCAACAATGATAATCTCGGGATGTTTGGATTTCAGTGCGTCAAAGATCATTTTAAAACGCTCCGCAAACTCCGGTGTTATTTTGTCTTCATTTCCAATACCAATGTACTCTAAATGAAATGGTTCAGGATGGCCGGCTGCAGCTCGTTTCGCTCCCCACACAGACGTTGCTGGCCCGTTTGCCCATTCCACCAGGTTCAATACTTCCTGCACATAAGCCTGCATTTCTTCCATAGGAATTGCTTTTTGTCCCGTGCCGCCTATGCGCCATGTACCACCTGTATTCTGGCAACTAACACCCGCAGGCAACACCGGCAAAGGCTTTGCACCAATGTCTTCACAGAACTGAAAGTATTCAAAATATCCGAGGCCGGCTGTTTGATGATAGCCCCATATATTTCTTTGTTGCACTCTTTGCTCAACAGGACCTATCGTATTCTCCCAACGATACATGTTGTTAAGGCCATCGCCATGTGCAAGACAACCTCCCGGAAAGCGAATAAACTTTGGCTTCATATCTGCAAGCACTTGTGCCAAATCTGCCCTGAGTCCGTTGGGCCTGTTTTTAAACGTGTGTTCAGGAAAAAGAGAAACTTCATCAACCGCTAATTTTCCTTCTGTAGTAGCTAATACTATCAGGTTGGCAGTGTCATAACTTGCTGAAGGTTGCAAGGAGGCAGTTTGCTTTTGCCATTCTTTTGAATCAACAGTAAAACTGTCCGACGCAAGCAGTGCACCGCTTTTACTTTCAAGAATAACCTTCATCTTTATCGACTTGCCGGAAAGCAATTTTGCAAACATGGAAAATGAATACTTTTCTCCTGCTTTTATTACCATGCCGTCATATCCCGAATTTTTCATTCCGACACCTGAAAGGCCAGCGTATTTTGCTTCGTGTCCCACATGCTCAACATTCAAAACAACATAGTGAGGATTGTTGCGATGCACCGGTTCATTCGTTTCAACACTTAGTTGTCCATAAGAAAATCCTAGACATGCATACTCCCAGTATGAAAGCGGGTTCCAGCCTGATCGTTCAGTAGGGCCATATTCAAACGAACGGTTTTGAACAAGCTCTGCATACAAACCGCCGTCAGCAGCATAATTAATATCCTCGAAAAATAATCCGAAAAGATCCGGACTAATTTTCTTGCTATTCTTTGCAGTCTGTGCTTTTATATTATTAGAAACGAAACAGCAAATGATGGCTGTGCTTAAAAACAACTTACGTGAAATGACATTAATAATCATTTGGCAATGCTTGATTTATTTCGTGGCAAAGTAATTATTTATTGTCAAATTGACACCTATAATTTTAAGAAGTCAAATGATAAAGAAACTCCGTAACGCACCAACATATACCGTCCAGTCGAACTGCTCGTTTTTATGTGCTTCTTTGTTAGTATGAAAAAAACTAAATACTAAATCGCCTCTGATATTTAGTTTGCAACAAACTCGTATGTTCTTCCGGGCTGTGTGGAAATGTCATAAAGAAAGGTTTCCTTCAATGCAGGAAGTTTAACAGTTGCTTCCGATGAAATAACAGGTGACATAATTTTTTGTGTTTGATAAAAAACATTAGCGTTGTCTCCAACCGCTGTCTTTAACGCTTGTCCATTGTTTAGCTGCATTGTCACCGGAACTCTTACACGAAGGTTACCTCCTATTGTTGATTTGATCGTGACTTTTATTAGCTTGCCTTCTTTCCATTCCATGCGCACAATTTCGAAACCACCTCTCGCACGAAGTCCGGTAATACTTCCGTTTGGCCATGCGTCTGGTAATGCAGGCAATAAATGAATCGCTCCATCTGCGCTTTGCATCAGCATTTCCGTAATGCCGGATGTACAACCAAAGTTGCCATCAATTTGAAAAGGAGGATGTGCATCGAATAGATTGTTGTACGTGCCACCACCACCTTCATTGGTACCAACAGGCGTCAATTGATTTTTTATGAGCTGGTACGCATGGTTGCCATCGAGCATGCGAGCCCACCAATTAACCTTCCAGCCCATGCTCCAGCCGGTAGAAATATCGCCGCGTTGAATGAGTGTATTCTTTGCTGCGCTATATAATTCAGGCGTTCGAAACGCAGATATTTGATTGGAAGGAAATAATCCATACAAATGTGAAATATGACGATGATTGTCTTTCGGATCATCAATGTCATCCAGCCATTCCTGCAACTGGCCATGCCTGCCTATGTGCATAGGCGGCAATCGCTTTCGCAACGCACGAAGCGTGTCGGCAAAGGCAACATCCTTGCCTAAAATTTCAGCTGCATTGATTGCGTTTGAAAACACATCAAAAACAATTTGGTTCGTCATGGTTACACCTGCGTCCAGCGAAGAACCTTCATGTGCAGCCGGCGCATTTTCGGGCGACATGTCGGGACAAACAACCAGCCAATGATATTTTGGATGTTCCACTAAAAAGTCTGCGTAAAACATAGCGGCTCCTTTTAGTACATCATAAACATCTGACAAGAATTTTTTATCGCCACTGTACTCATAGTGCTCCCACAAGTGCTGACTTGTCCAGCCACCACCGTTGTTCCATATGCCCCAGAAAGCACCATCTACCGCACCTGTAGCACGCCATATATCTGTGTTATGATGAGCCATCCATCCCCTTGCACCATACATGTCGTGAGCGGTTTGTTTTCCTGTTGCTGACATCTCTTTCACCATTTTCAGGAACGGTTCATGCAGTTCGGCAAGGTTTGTTTTTTCGGCTGGCCAATAGTTCATTTCTGCGTTTATGTTGATCGTGTACTTGCTATCCCAGGGAGGAAATAATTTATTGTTCCATATCCCCTGCAAGTTGGCCGGCTGCCCTCCAGGTTGCGAAGAAGAGATCAATAGGTAACGACCATATTGATAGTACAGCGTAACAAGTGCCGGATCATCGTTGTTGGCAAATGATTTCAAACGTTGGTCTGTCGGAAGCTTTGCTGCAGCTGTATTGCCAAGGTCAAGTTTAACCCTGTTAAAATATCGCTGGTAAGCTGCAACGTGCTCCTTATAAATTTGTGCAAATGTTTTGTTTTTTGCTTTATTAAGAAAACCTGCTGCTCTTTCAATTTCGTTTCCACTCAAATCGTTATAGCTATTAAAATTGGTAGCAATGGAAATATAGATCGTTGCTTCACTAGCATTTTTTACAGTGATTGAAGTATCCGTGAGTGCAATGGTGCCACCATTTGTTTTTATCTGTCCAAGTCCTCTGTATTTCACCATTCCCTTTATCCCTTCATGGTCGATGGTTGTTCCCGAAATACTTAGCTGCGTAGGATTCGTGGCTTTCACTACAGCGCCTGACATTGCTGCCACATAGTTTGCCGTAAAAGAAAGACTACCCGCCTTACTCGCTGTAAGATGAATTACAATTACCCTATCCGGCAATGATGCAATTGCTTGTCTTGTGTACACAACATCGCCAACTTTATAAGTAGTGGTTGCAATTGCCTTTTCGATATCAAGCTCGCGGCTGTAGTCTGAATAATGATCATGGCCGTCAAAATGTAATTGCAAATTTGCAACGGGCTCAAACATCTGCCCTTGCGATTTTTTGCTCACAATCACCTTGTTCGCGAGTTGCTCTGCTTGTTTCTGTTTGCCTTCAAATATTAAGCGTCGCATTTCCTCTAATGAATCAAGACACAGAGGGTTGTCATTGCGATTTGGGCCACCGCTCCAAACAGTATGTTCATTGAGTTGGATAATGTCGGTAGTAACATTTCCGTATACCATTGCTCCCAGCCTGCCGTTCCCTATGGGCAAAGCATTCTCCCATATCTCACCGGATGGATGATCGTACCAAAGTCTTAGCCTGTCACTATTTTGGGCACTGGCATTGCCAAGCTGAACCGTCAAAATACCAATTAGAATAACTTTGAAAACAGTTGCAAACTTCATCGTTAGTTTTAGGTTTACTATCGTTTATTGCCTGATAAAAAACACTACCAATTCAAACTAGTACTATCTACTGTACATAAGGATCCAATGTTTGGATCGTTCCGTCTGTGTTGTGTTGCAGCTTTGCCACTTTTACACTTCTAAGATGAGTAACACCTTTTGAAAGAGAAGAGTCATGGTAGAATAAATACCATTCCCCGTTATATTCAGTGATCGAATGGTGCGTGGTCCATCCTACTACCGGGTTCAATACAACGCCTTTATAAGTGAATGGACCATAAGGATTATCCCCTATCGCATAACATATAAAATGCGTATCGCCAGTTGAATAAGAAAAATAGTATCTGCCATTGTATTTGTGCATCCATGATGCTTCAAAAAATCTTCTGTTGTTATCGCCCTGCAACAGCGCTTTGCCGTTTTCATCAACGATCATTACATCTTTTGGTGTTTCTGCAAATTCAAGAAGATCATCTGTAAGCTTTGCAACTTTAGCGCAAAGAGCAGGCTCGTTATCTAAAGGCAGATGTGCAAACGGGCTTTCCGGCTGCGATGCTTCGAATGTTCCCTTTCTCCAGCGCTGTAATTGCCCGCCCCAAATACCTCCGAAATACATGTAATAGCTACCATCTCCATCTTTAAAAACAGCAGGATCAATGGAAAAACTGTCGGCAATAGGATTTACTTGCGGCACGAATGGTCCCGCAGGAGACTCACTAACGGCAACGCCTATCCTAAACACTTCCTGTTTATCTTTTGCAGGAAAAAAGAGATAATACTTTCCATTCTTTTCGTTGGCATCCGGAGCCCACATTTGTTTGCTCGCCCATGGCACATCTGTTACATGCAGAGCCACACCATGATCCGTTGCTTTTCCATCAGGCGTTTCCATTGATAGCACATGGTAATCTTCCATGGCAAAGTGGCTGCCCAAATCATCAAACGCATCACCGGCGTCAATGTCATGCGACGGATAGATGTATATTTTTCCATTGAACACATGTGCAGAAGGATCAGCCGTATAAATGTGTTCTACAACCGGTGCTGAAATCGCTTTCTGTTTCAATGCTTCAAAATCGATGTGTGCTATACTATCTTCTGGCATAATTATGCGTTTTGAGTTTGTGGAATGTTGCTTCTTCTTTGTTTGAGCGCAGTTTCAATTTCCAGTTCCATTTTTTTATTCAACCGGTAACCGGAAAGCAATAAGGCGGCTGCAATAAAGATCAAACCCGGAATAACGCTTACCAGCAATTTGATACCGCTTGTAGCAGCTGTGGTTTGTACGGCAGCATCTGCATTGTATCCAAAAACACTTAACAGCCATGCAGACAAAGCCCCACCTACGCTGAGCCCTACTTTTAATCCGAAGATCATTGCAGAAAAGATAATGGCTGTGGCCCTGCGATTGTTTTTCCATTCGCTGTAGTCTGCTACGTCGGCAATCATTGCCCATAGCAACGGTATCGTTATTCCATAAATAAAACCATGTAATATTTGTGTCACAAAAACAGCCATTACGGCTGTTTCATTGTAAAAGTAAATGGCAATGAGGCAAAGTGCAGACAAAGCAAGAAAAATGGCGAAGACATTTCGTTTACCAAACCTGTCCGCTAGTGGCTTTGAAAACGAAATACCTACTATCATGGCAATCGTGCTGAAGGCACTGGTAAAGCTGGACGCAGCGTATGGTGCGCTTCCCGGCTTTTGGAATTCCTCAAATGCAGCAGGGTTAAAAATCTTACTAAGGCCGCTAATGATTTTATTAAAGCCAACCTTGTTTAAGAAATCTAGCTGGCTCTGCTCTGCCAGGTAGTATTTGAAGTAAAATATGTTCATGCCGCCTTTAATCGCCAGTGTAATAAACACTAAAATAGTTACCGCAAGCATAATCAACCAAGGCTTGTTTTTAACAAGGTCCTGCAAGTCTTGCTTAACCGGTGTTTTCTCTTCCTGCGGTGGATGTATTCTTTCTTTGGTGGTAAAGAATGTGATGATAAAGCATATAACTCCGGTGATGGCAAAAACCAGCATTACTTTTTCAAATCCTTTTGCCTTATCTCCATGTCCAAATGATAGAGCCAATGGCAACAATAAAACCTGTATAATGAATTGCGCCACCATCACCGCAACAAAGCGATACGATGACAATGAATTACGCTCTTTCATATCGCCCGTTAGTACTCCGCTGAGTGCAGAGTATGGCAGGTTGTTCGCAGAATATACAACAACCAGTAAGAGGTAAGTAATGAAAGCGTACGCCACTTTTCCACCTTCCGAAAAATCAGGAGTTGAAAATGCAGCGAGCGATATCATACCAAACGGGATTGCCGTCCATAGCACCCATGGACGAAATTTTCCCCACTTTGTTTGTGTACGGTCAGCAATGGCACCCATTACTAAATTAAAGCAGGCACCAATGATGCCACCAATAAGCATGACCAGGCTTGCTTTGGCAGGTGGAATTTTATAGATATCTGTGTAAAAGAAAGCAAGGAAAGCCATCAGTGTTTGAAAGATCAGGTTGGCCGCTAGGTCTCCTAAGCTGTATCCTATTTTCTCAAGGACAGACAATCGTTGGGATGAATTTTTCATTTGGGGTTAAATTGAGTACTAAATATCAGCTTTTTGTTTTGGATTCTATCACTTTGTAATAGGCAAGTTTTGGTGCAAATTGTCTGTCAAACAATAATGGATAGTTCGTACGTCCGCGAACGGGCCAATCATTCAGCCAGGACTGACCATCATTAACCCCCCAAAAAGTTACGCGACCAATTTTGTCTTTGTGTTTTAAAAACAGTTTGAACAATTGCTCATAGTCGCTGGCCAATTGTTGTTGAATCGAGTCGGGAAGCCCAGCCACAAAAGGGTTATACTGCGCGTTATATGCAGCAGTCTGGCTGACGTCTGCGGTATTGCCGTTTAATGGGTTAGGTAATACACTCAGGTCAAGTTCTGTAAACATTACTTTGATACCAAGCGCACCAAATGCTTCAATACTTTTTTCGATCTCATCAAAAGGCACGTGTCCGGCTCGCCAATGTCCCTGGATACCAATGCCATCGATCCGCACGCCAGCTTCCTGTATTTTTTGCACCACAGCAACGGCTCCTGCCCTTTTCCTTGGTTGCTCAATGTTGTAGTCGTTATAATAGAGTTGCGTATTGGGCGCTGCTTGTTGTGCGAGACGAAACGCTTCGACGATGTAGTTATCTCCGAGCTTTTGCAAAAAGATAGATTTGCGAAGTGTACCATCTTCATTCAACGCTTCATTAACAACATCCCATGAATACACTTTGCCATCATAGTGTGAAGCCAATGTATTAATGTGCTCCGTAAAAAACTGGCGCACAGAATCGGCGCTTTGCAATCTGCGCACATAAGCAGGCAACTGGCTGTGCCAGATAAGTGTGTGGGCATTCACACGAATGTTGTTAGCTGCGGCATAAGCAACCAGCTTATCTGCAAGATCGAAATTATACGTTCCCCACTGCGGATGTATTTCCTCTGCCTTCATAATATTTTCCGGCGTTGCTGCATCAAACTGTTGCGGAATCAACGCGGCAGCTTTGGGATCTTTCTGTTCGATCTGCCGGGTATTCAACGCAGTGCCGATAAGAAAATCATCTTTAAAGGTGCCTCGCAGCGTCATTTTTTCCGCAGCTTTGTTCACTTGTTTGCTACCGGAGCAGTTGCATAAAATTGTTGCACTAACAAACAGTAAGCTTATACGTATTGATTGATTGATCATATAGAAAATGTTGGTTAAATATTGAAAGAAGGAACGCCCGCCTGAATGACTTTAGTCGGGCAGGCTGATTTTCATGATAGTCATGATTTGTGATGATTTTCTATTTGAGATTTAAGATTCAATGTCGCTAGTTAATTTGTTTGAAAAACTAAAAGAATGTTGCTTGTCATCCCGACGAAGGAAGGATCCGGGTTTTACACCAGTGTGCCATTTAAGCAATCACCCAGATCCCTCCTTCGTCGGGATGACAAACAGTTTTCGCTACTGGTCTTGAGCATCAATAAAATTAAAAGTTGCGTAGCTAAAAGACATTGAATCAAACCTCAAATCATTTTTAATCATGACAATCTTGACGATCTTGACAATCTGTGTTCTGTTAGTTCGAAATTTTATCGCTGATATGGAAATAGTCAAAGTCAGCGTAACCGCCTGCATCCTTTGTTGAATAGTTGAACAATCCAAAACGGTAGCCCATAAAGTGCGCAAGCGAATACTCCATTTTTAGCGTGGTGCCAATCGGTAGCCACATTTTACCATCAAGACTATAATAAAAACGTGCTGTGTCCACTTTGTTTCTAAAGTCGCATTCAGCTTTTAGATACAATAGTCTTTGCGTTAATGGAAATGACTGGATTTCTTCAGTCTTGCCGCTTTGGGAATCGATCATCACGATTGCTTTACCATTAGCAGATGCTTTTACGCCAACCAATCCAAATTTGTGTTGCAATAAACAAAGACCTGCAACATCACCATCCTTCATGCCTGCAACATCCAGTGCAACAGCACCACTACAAACAGGCCCAATGGTGCGTTGTGTAAGCATATTCTTAACGAGGTAAAAAGAGGTATCTACTCTGCTTGTTGTAATTCGCAAAAATCCTTTTCGTTGTGTTAATGACCAATGACCACTATCAGGATTGTGGTTCCATTGCCATACCAAAGGCAATAAAGGCGCTCCTTTCTTTCGTGTAAATTCATCTGATGCAACAATGCCGGGTATCAATCCTTTGCTTGCCGGTAAGTCAAGCGTTTCCGGCACTTTACCATTCGTTCCCAAAACCGGCCAGCCATCTTCCCATTTAACGGGCACGAGATATGGAATGCGACCCACCGCGCCATAATCGCGGAACAAATAGGAATACCAATCACCATTTGGCATGTCTATCAATCCGCCCTGTGCCACACCTAAATCCTGCAATGCTATCTTGCCTTCATAAGGCCCTGTGATCTTATCTGCACGGTGCACTACAACTGTACGCATACCACCTCTTGGCCAGGTAATGTTGAAGAGATAATATTTGCCTTTCACCTTTAGCAACTGCGAGCCTTCTGCGCCAAGACCAATATTATTTCCTGCTGGAGCGCTTGCATTTTCAATCAGCACCTGATCGCTGCCTCCGGGTTTTACGCCGCTTACATCTTCTTTCAATTCGGTAATTCTGAGTTTGCCATTTCCCCAAACCATGTACACTTTGCCATCATCATCAAAGAAAAGTGAATGATCATGAAATGCCGGCTGAAATGTAACTCGCGTCCAGGGTCCTTTTTCTATATTTTTTGTTGAGTAGATATAAGTCTTGCCGGTTGTTTGGGCAAACGTGCTAACGTAGTATGTACCATTGTGAAAACGAATGCTGCTTGCCCACGAACCTTTGCCATAGTTGCTTTTGCCGTGGTCGAGATTCATTGCATCAACGTTGGCTAAAGTGTCGTAGGCATAACTTACAATCTCCCAGTTCACAAGATCCTTGCTACGCATGATGGGTACGCCGGGGCTCATGTGCATGGTTGTGCTGCTCATGTAATAAGTATCACCTACACGCATCATTGACATGTCGGGCACGTCTGCAAAAATCACGGGGTTGTGTGCTTTGTTTTCCTGGGCATTTAGATCAAAGAGAGCAAGCATTGCGCCAACTATTAAAAACAATTTCATCATCTGGTTGATATTATATGTCGTTCACTTAGGCGATGTCACTATTTGCCATGTTAATGTCCTACGCCCGCCCGTGCCGGATCGGACGGGGACAAAAAGATACTCTCTGCAATATTTTTCTACTGACATTAATGCCCTACGGGCAATAGAACTTTTCCCGTAGGGAAAAAATATCAATAGAAATCGCCGAAACCTAAACATTATTGCCCGTAGGGCATTAACAGTGGCGAGGTATTCCTAACTAAACGACATCATGGTTAATATTAATAAATGCATTTAAGTTTTATCTGAATAACAAAGGCGCAAAATTGTACAGGTTGTTTCGCCATACCGGCCATGTGTGACCGCCGGGGTATTCAGCGTACGTATGTTTTATACCGAGTTCGTCAAACTTCTGCAACATCACCTGGCAATTTTTATAGGCGATATCTTCCTGTCCACCCATGGCTATCCAGAAAGCTTTTAAGTTGCCGTTGATTTGTGCCGCGTTATTTTTCATAAAGACATATTGTGAATCTGCTATGGTGCTAAGAAGCGGGCGAAACCACCCGGAGCTAAATACGCCGAGGTAAGAAAACATATCAGTATTATTAACACCTGTGTACAAGGTATGAATGCCTCCCATGGAAAGGCCGGCGAGTGCTCTGCCTGCAGCGTTTGTTTCGGTGTGATAATTTTTTTCAACGAAGGGAACAACAACCTGCTTCATCTCTCTTTCAAACATTTTCAAATTGTTCTCGCCAAAACTTGAAAGTCCAGCGGCGCCAATGTTTGCGTCGGGCATTACTACCAGCATGGGCTTTGCTTTTCCATCAGCGATAAGGTTATCCAAAATAATATCGGTCCTGCCCTGTGTGGCCCATCCTCTTTCATCTTCTCCACCGCCGTGCAATATGTAAAGCACAGGATATTTTTGATTTGTATTGGCGTCATATCCCGGTGGTGTGTAGATGTATAGTTGTCGCCACGAGTTGGTAACGCCGGAGTAATAATTTTTAATTCTTATGTCGCCATGCGGCACGTCTTTTAACGTGTAATAGCCGCTTCCGCTAAAAGGAATTTCTATGCCGCTGGCCATGCGACCCATGCCATAAAAAGTTTCACTCGCCGGATCAGCAATGGCAACGCCGTCGATCAACAAAGAGTAATAGTGAAAGCCTTCACTTACAGAATCGGTGGTTGCTATCCAGTAGCCGCCGGTATCTTTTGCCAAATCATATTTTTTAACAAGATCCACTTGTACTTTTTGTGCCTCCGGTGCTTTTATGCGAAAGACAACTCTATTATCGGGTAATATCTGCGGATATTTTGCAGAACGTACATTCGTTGATGCAGGCATTCCAACGATGCTGTATTGAGAAAACTTTGACACATCTACCGGCTTAAACAACAACTGTGAAAACATGTAGAGATCATTTTTCCAAACCTTAAAATCATGTACGCCGGGTTCAATGTAAAAGATATGAGGAACATTGTGTTGTACAAGGTATTGATGAGTGCGTTCGCTAAAACCTATCAGGCCATCGTTGTCGCCACAGGATATCCATAGGAGTTTCAATTTATTGATGGCATCTGTTGGATTGGGCAGCAATTCTTCAGGACGCTTTGTATTGGGTGCGGATGAGAATCCTCCTACCCATGCGAATTTGTCAAGGTTGCCAAGTCCAAAATTAAGCGATTGACCGCCGCCCATTGACAGGCCCGCTATGGCGCGATGCTCTCTGTCGGTATAAACAGGAAATTTCTTTTCTACAAAAGGAATAAGATCATTGAGCAGGTCTTTTTCAAAATTGGCAAACGCCTGTACTTTATCTGCGGCCATGATATTGCCCGTGGCGCGATCGTCTTTCATGGCACGCCCGTTGGGAAGCACAACGATCATTGGTTGTAATTTACCCTGGCTATATAAGTTATCAAAAATAACTTGTGGTTTGCCGTTCGTATACCATTCCTTTTCATCGCCGCCGATGCCATGCAGGAGATACAACACGGGGTACTTGCTTTTGCGGTTGTAACCGGGAGGAGTGTAAACCAGGGCTCTGCGACTGTTACTAACGGTTTTAGAATCGTAAACAATCGTATCTATTTTACCGTGAGGTATGTTTGCTAGAAGTGAATCAAAACCCTGTGGAGCATGTTTTTCAAAACCCTGGGCTTTTAGCTGGGTGACGATAATGAAGAGAGCAAACGTTAGAAAAAAAACCTTTTTCATATGCTTGATTTTCGGTTGTAAAATTTACAAATAATAACGCTGTTTCTATAAATATTTAAGCGAAGCCTCTTTGTTAGCATAGTTGAAAAGGGTGTAGAAACACCCCTTCTGCTTGCTTAGTAATCCGACGAAAAAATTTATTGGTGTCACTTTGACGGGAAACTGATCGAACGTACAAACACATTCTCGCTGCTTCCGCGTGAAAAGCGAATGAACACATCGTGCTGACCGAATGACTTAGTTATATCAATGCCTAACTTTTTGAGCCTGCCCTGAGTAGCTGGAACAGCAAAAGTGGCAAGAGGTCTGCTGCTGCTTAAACTGTCAAGGAACACTTCAAGAACAGCGTTTGCGTTGGCAGAAAGTTCTATTTCCATTTTGCGCGAAGGCATCGTTTCCGTTCCCAGGTCAATACCTGAGAACATCATCCAGCCGCCGTTTTCGCTGTTATTGGTAACCATTTTGCCGTTGGCCGTTTCTACCGTTTCTACTCCGTAAAAATTGTTATAACCGATAGCGGGTATTGCAGAGCGCCCGTCTTTACAAATGAAAAAATCGAAGTCGGCAGGCTTGCCCTGCACAAACATCCCTACGCTTGTGCCCACCCATGAGTTAAAATTTGGCTGCGCACGATCCAGTTTGCGGCTGTTAATGGTTCCAACTGTAGCCCAGTCTTTTCCATTACGGCTATACGATGCCGTTAGTTCATGCTCATTTCTTTCCAGCCTGAGCCAAACCTCTTTACCTGCTTTGTTTGCGATTGCATACGTGGCGCTGTCGTGATGGAAGATTATTTTCTTTCCGTCCTTGTAACCGGTATAGAATTCAACAAATACTTTTTGATTGCCGTTGGTCAGGTAAATGCCGGCTTTGTTGCTGGTGTCAGCGGCATCAAAATCAACTTTTGTAACCACGGTGTAGTAATGATCGGTTTCTTTCTGTACGAGATGCGTTTTTTCATTTCCCGGGGTAAGGCGTATCCATCCCTTGCGGGCAGCTAATGAATAACTAACGGCGGATGACCTGTCAAGGAAATGCCAGCTTGGGTCGAGCGCCATTTCCCCGTCAAACTGGTCACTGTACATACTCCTCCATGCAATGCCGGCTTGCGGCAAATCAGGTTTTGTAACAGGTGTACTCACAGGAGGGAGCCCCCATGGGCGATCGCCTTCCCAGATCACCTGGTAAAGTGATGTCTGCCTTCCCATTCCCGACCAGTCGTCATGGTCGGTTTTTTGATAACTCTGGCCAATGGTCCACCATGTGCCATCAGACAGTTGAACGGGAGCGGCAATATGATTGGGACTTCTGAAAGCATTCTTAGGATCAGGGCTTGGTTTGAAAAAATTGCCTAGCCTCTCCCATTTTGTAGAATCAGCGGTTAATGCAGAGGCACGCAAAACATATTGTCCGCCTGATACATCTCCAGCGGGGAAATAGTAATAATAGCCGTTCCGCTTACACATAACCGGACCTTCTGCCCAACTGTATTGGAGATTGGCGTTGATCCAGTCAAGGTTGATCACCGAGTCAGTTAGTTGTCCATCTCGACCCAGCGCCTGGATGCGATTCACTTTTTGCATGTTTTTAATGACCATGTAAGGCTTGCCATCGTCATCCACAAAAATGGAATTGTCATACCCTAGCGGGCCGGTAACAGGATTGGTTTTCACTTCTTGCGGTGCGGACCACGGGCCATAAGGCGAAGAGGCCTTTGAAAACCATTGTCCTCCTGAGGAAAAATAGATCCAGTACGAACCATAGAAATAGGTAATGGCGCCCTGCCACACACCAGCGGATGGTTTGTCGTTTACTATAGCGGAATGCGACGGGGGCAAAACGCGTCCAATGATTTTCCAGTGAACCAGGTCCTTGGAATGATATATGGGCAAATAAGGGTTAAAATGAAAGGATGAACCACAATGGTAAAAATCATCACCCACTTTTAAAAGTGTAGGGTCGGGATGATCGCCGGGAAGAACAGGGTTTACGTAGGTCATTTCCTGTGTATAGAAAGCTAAAGGGGCTACTTTGGAAACCGGGTCGACAGAACTAACTGTTTTTACCGGGGAACTTGTTTGAGCTTTTACTAAAAACAATGACAGGCAACCAATTGCAACAGAGACAAGACGTCGTTTCAACATGATATGGCAAGTGTTTTTTTGTGACGGTCCAAAGATAGAAATGCCGCTTTCCTGCAGGTCGCTCAATTGCTGAAAACAAGGATAGAAATGTTCAGCAGATGGAACATTTGTTGCCGTTTATGAAACAAATGTCCAGACTGCTAAAAGAGCATGGAGAAGACGCGGAACTGATGCACCGGGGAAGCTCACTTGCTAACAAAAGGATTTACAGTAAAATATAAGTGTCTGTTTGACAATTCAAAACGATTATTTGAATGTGAGTTCGCGATAATTGCCTGTAAAACAAGATCGTCTGGTTGCCAGGTGATCGATGACCATGCTATTTTTTCCTTTTAATTCGTACCTTGTAGGTGTAAATAAGTTGACCGAATGCTTACATTTTAGTGATCACTACAATACCGATTTTCGCGGGCATGCCGGATCAATAATGTTTAACGCTTGCTAATGTTATTATGACGCTCAGAACTAACTGCCACAAACTGCCGTTTCTCAAAAGGACACCCCTTATTTTAATTGTCTTTTTGACACTATTTAGTTTTTCAAACGCACAGGAACGTTACAATTTTACAGCCCTCAGCACGAGTGGCGGTTTGCATTCCAGTACTATAAATGCAATTATTAAGGATCAGTACGGCCTTATGTGGTTTGCCACAGATGACGGGCTTGCCAAATTTGACGGAACCAATTTTACCGTATACAGAAACAAAGACAATGATCCGAAAAGTTTGCAAGCCAATGAGATACCTTCCATTTATGAAGACAAAAGCGGGACCATCTGGGTGGGAACGAGCGGCGGCTCACTGAGTATGTATGACAGGAAGAACGACAACTTTTTATACTTTCCTACGAGTACAGGGCCGAATAGTTTGCGTAATAATGTTATTAAGACAATTACGAGCGATGCAAACGGAAAGATTTGGGTGGGCCATTATATGGGACTGGATATTATAGATCCGAAAACCAAACAGATCACTCCTTTCTATGGCGGTAATAATAAGCCTTTCAACATCTCTACCATATGCCTGCTCGAAGACAGCAGGTCCAGGATGTGGGTGGGAACAAGCGAAGGCTTATTTGTTTACGACAAACAAAATAAACAATTGGCAAAATTTGTCAATGAGCCTTCAAACCCGCGTAGTATTTGCGGCAATAACATGCGCTATATAATTGAGGATAAAAACGGCAACATGTGGATTGCGACTACTAACGGCTTGAGTATGACAGATGCAAATATGAACGGATTTACGACCTACAAACATAACCCATCAAACCCTAACACGATCAGTGGCAATGAAGTAAGTGCTCTTGCAGTGGATGACAGGAATAGGATCTGGGTTGGTTCTTCCGCAGGTCTCGATATTCTGAATCCCGCAACAGGAAAAGTGGAATGTATTTCATACGACAAAGGCAACGGACAAATCCTGCGGCTCAAGGATGTGAACTCTATACACATTGAAAAGGATGGTCTTTACTGGGTAGGGACCTATCGCAATGGTATTTTAAAATACGATAACAATCTCAACCTTTTCAACCTTGTACAAAATGATCCATTCAATAAAAACGGGTTGCCTGCTCCTATTGTAACCGCCTTTGCTGAAGGTGCAAATGGTAAAGTGTATGTAGGCACTGATATTGGAGGTGTTTCACTTTTTGATCCTGGCAATAATACGTTTCAACATATTGATCTACGGTCATCAATAAAAGGCTTTGACAAGGGGTTGCGTATCGTGTCTTTACTACTCACGAGAAGAAATGAATTACTGGTGGGCACTTATCTCGACGGCCTATTTGTTTACAATGCATCATCGGGTAAGTACAAGCAGCTCATCAAGGGTAATAACAGCGTACTTAACTCCAACGATATTTTTTCCCTGATGCAAGACAGCAAAGGAAGGATATGGATCGGCACTAATGGAGAAGGCGTCATCGTGTTGAACGAACAGTTTGAACTTCTTACCAGGTACAGTCGGGAACCCAATGGCGCAAAGGATATACAGTTACCGTTCAATCCTTATATCCGCGACGTACAAGAGGATCATTTAGGCAATTTTTGGATCGCCACGCATGGCGGCGGCATGGCAAAACTTGATCCGGCTACACAACAATTTACCGTGTACAATACTTACAATAGCCATTTACCGGGTGACAAAATATTTTCTGTGCTTGAGGACAGGCAGGGCAATATCTGGACGGGCAGTTACGGTGGAGGGCTTGGGCTACTGGATAAAAAAACAAATCAGTTTATTACATTCTCGGAACAAAGCGGACTTCTTAATAATAACATCTACAAAATCATACAGGATAAGCAGGGTCTTTTATGGCTGTCCACGAACGAAGGTATTTGCAGCTTTGATCCTGCAACCAGGAAGTTCAATCAATATACTTTTCACAATAGTGTGCAGCATAATAATTTTGTGCGCGGTTCCGGCATACTCGCTTCTAACGGCACGATTTACATGGGCGGTCTTGAGGGTTTCAATTATTTTGACCCCACGAGTCTTAAAAAGAATATTAACGCACCGGATGTTTTGTTTACAGATTTAAGAATTTCGAACAGATCTGTAACACCTTCATCGAAAGGCCCGATCAGAGAAAACATTTCCATTACCGACAGAATAGATCTTGATTTTAAACAAAACTTTGCGATCAGTTTTGTTGGCCTCAATTATACGGCGCCGGAGCAAAATCAATACGCTTACAGGCTTGAGGGGTTTGACAAAGAATGGAACTACACAGGCAACGTTAGCACTGCATCTTACACCAACCTCGATCCTGGTGAATATACACTGCATGTAAAAGCGAGTAACAATGATGGGATATGGAACAACAAAGGAAAGACGATCAGAATAATTGTGCATCCTCCTTTTTGGCGGACAGCTTATGCTTATGTTTTTTACACCCTGTGTGCATTTGGCATCCTGATGTTCATCCGTTATAAGGGCATACAAAAAGTAAAACGAAAATTTCTTGAGCAGCAGCAACAGATGGAGCGTGAACAGGAACACAGGGAAGCGGAAAGAATTCGCGAGCTGGACAGGCTAAAGATTAAGTTCATTACCAACCTGAGCCATGAATTCAGAACGCCTATTTCGCTGATACTCGGCCCCATTGACGCACTGCTGCGCAAAGAAAAAAATGAACATTCATTTGCCCAGCTTAAAATGATTAAGCAGAATGGCCGCCGGTTGCTGAACCTTGTGAACCAGTTGCTCGACTTCCGTAAAATGGAAGAGCAAGAATTGAAACTGCAGGCTTCTGACGGTGAGTTCATTTCATTTGTGCATGAAGTGACGGACTCTTTCCGTGACATGTCTGAAAGAAAAAAAATCAGCCTAAGTTTTGAAAGCAATGTCCACAAAGTATTTACGCGTTTTGATTACGATAAAATAGAACGCATACTTTTCAACCTTCTTTCCAATGCATTTAAGTTTACGTTGGAGGGCGGCAAAATTGTTGTTGCTATTGAAAAAATGCAACGACAAGAAGCTGGTGAAAAAACCTGGTTCAGTATAAAAGTGAAAGATTCGGGCATTGGTATTCCGGCAGACAAACAGGAGAAAATCTTTGAACGCTTTTTCCAGAATACGACATCTGCGGCTATTCTCAACAAGGGTACGGGAATAGGGCTATCTATTACCAGGGAGTTTGTTAAAATGCTTGGTGGCGAAATAGCAGTAGAAAGCGAAATGGGTAAGGGAAGCACATTTACTGTTACCATTCCTTTGACTGTTATATCCGATGATGCCATTGAGGGTAAACTGTTGCAATCAAAAGAGTTCGGCGATACAGAGATTGAAGACGATATTCAAACAGAGACCGTTGATACAAATAACAGTGTTGCAGAACAGCATTCAGATCTGCCTACCGTGCTTATTGTAGAAGACAATGATGATCTGCGATTCTATTTGAAGGACAACCTCAGGCTTCATTACAAAATACTGGAAGCATGCAATGGAAAAGAAGGCTGGCAGAAAGCACTGGCGCAACATCCCCAGCTGATCGTAAGTGACATAAGCATGCCTTACATGGATGGCATTGACATGTGTAAAAAAATAAAGGCTGACAAGCGCACGAACCACATCCCGGTTATTCTGCTTACTGCACTCACGGGTGAAGAAGAGCAATTAAAGGGACTTGAAACCGGCGCCAATGATTACATACTAAAGCCTTTCAATGTTGAAATGCTTAGTGCCAAGATCAGGAACCTGCTTACCTTAAACAACACGGTAAAAAACACCTACTCTAAACAAATAAAAGTACTCACGCCCGAACTGCAAATTGAGTCGGAAGACGAACGCCTGATGAATGAGGTGATGAAATATTTAGACGAAAATTTAACGGACACTCAGTTATCTGTGGAGGCGCTTAGCAAACACGTGGGTATGTCAAGAAGTTCCTTGTACAGCAAACTGCTCGAACTGACGGGCCAGAGCCCCGTTGAATACATTCGTTCGGTGAAACTCGACAGAGCCGCAGTGCTGCTGGAAAAAAGTGATATGAACATTGCCCAGATCGCGTACACTGTTGGTTTTGCTACGCCTAATTATTTCGCCAAATCGTTCAAGGCAAAGTTTAACATGCTGCCATCCGAGTATATCAATATTAAAAGGAATGGTAGTAAAAACAAGGTATCGGTTTAGCGGAAGAAAGTTGTTGGTTTTTAGTTGTTAGTTGTTAGGCTGAATGATCGAACACTTTGCCTAACAACTAACAACCAACAACTAATTACTGTGGTGGTTAGTGGCAATTGCTAACCCGGCTTTATAACCTAGCAACGCTAACATTTGCGCCGCATATCTTGCACCCAACTCCCTGTAGCCGGCCGCATCAAAATGCAATCCATCTTTGATGGCGGTGCAACCTTCAGATGAAATAATATGAGCGTTGGAAATAGTTTGCGGGAGCTTGTTGATGATTGTATTCATGCTCGCGCATTTACCACCCTGTGCCGCGCTTACCAGTTCTCCTGCCAAAAGGGGCACTGAATCTTTGTTGAGATGTAAGTCAGCAATGAGGTTATCGTACACATGCTTTACTTTGTTGGTCCATGTTGTATCTCCTGTATTCGATTCGCCCTGGTGCAGCAGTATTCCTTTTATCACGCCATCTTTTTGCGCCTGTCTTGCTATTTCCACCATTCGTTCATAAGGACTTCCATCGTATTCTTTGATCATGCCGAGCATCCACGAAGGGGCTGTTGTAACATAATCCCTGCAGAGATCTTTGTCAAACAATTCTATTTTGCAGCCGCCAACAGCAACATTGATCACTCCTACCCTGATATTCGCAGGAAGATTTTTCACCATTGTTTTTCCAAAGTAATCCGATGGAGTTAAACCTGTTGAACATCTGCAAAGTGGCGGAACCGCAGTGTACCATTGTCCCTTGGTTCTTCCAAGTCCTGCGCAGTCAACTGCTTCCATTACCTGGAAGCGATTATCTCCAATTGTATCCTGAGGTTCAAACTTTGCATTGCCTTCCATATTGGATTGTCCGAAGCAAAGAAATATGTAAAAGTTTTTGTCCTGGGAACGTGCAACAACGTTTAACATGCTAATCACGGCAACCACCAGCAAACGCCTGGTATTAACCATATCTATGTTTAATTTCATGTTGATGTTTCATTTGTTTTTAGTAAAAAGAATTATTGATTATTTTTTAAACATCCAATAATCAAAATTGAATAGTTCGCGGCCAGCAGTAATGTTTTGTCCTTTAAACACAAAATACAGATCATGCATTCCGGTAACAGGTATCGCCAATGTTTCGGTGAATGTTTTCCACGATTGCCAGCCACCTGTTCTGGGAACCTTTATCTCTGCCAGCTTTGTGCCTGCGAGGCTGTCAACATGCACTTCCAGAATTCCTCCGTCAAGACCTGCTGCAATGGTTGCAGAAAACTCTTTAGGAGACGACGTTCCAAAATCTACTGAACGTACTTTGATATAACTGCCAGTGCGAATGCCGGTGACAAAAACACCGTTTTCATTTTGGCTCGTTTTACATTTTTCTGCCCATGCAATGGTCTCTGCTTCCACACGCTTGTAAGGATCAAGCTTGCCCACGGGCTGCACGCCCTCCTTTGTCATCTTAATCGACGGTATGGTTCCGTCCGCATTATATTTAAATGTTTCAATGGCCGTTGCGCGTCCATAACTGCCACCGTTAGGCAATAATCCTGTGTGATAGAACAAATAAGAATTGCCTTTAAAATCTATAATGCCGCCGTGATTGGTAAAACTGTTGGTAGGTTGGTCAGTCATGATCTTGCCCTGGTATTTCCATGGTCCGGTTGGCGCATCCCTCATAGCGTAGGACAAACATTCTGTGCGGTTTGTTATCCCTGCGTACATCTGGTAATACTTACCGGAACGTTTATAGAACCAAGGTCCCTCAACGTACAGATCTTTGACTGGTTCCACTCCAGCTTCTGCATCGCCGGTGCTTCGCTGTTTGCGCACTCCTCCGAATGATTCAGCCGTTTGGGGAATTTGCACAATATCACCTGTGTAAGACAACATGTCCTTATTCAATTTCACATAGTAAAGGTTGGGATTGCCCCAATATAAGTAAGCCTGTCCGTCATCATCGATAAAAACAGTGGGATCGATATTTGCCCAACTGCCGGTTGATATCAGCGGCTTGCCCAGCGCATCTTTGAAAGGTCCTGTGGGATGATCAGCAACAGCCACTCCAATGGCCACATTATTGTCTACTGTTTGCGCACAAATGTACCAGTAGAATTTTCCGTTGCGCTCTATGCACTGCGAGGCCCATGCACGATCTCTTGCCCATGAAAATGATTCGAGTGAAATGGGCGAGCCGTGATCGGTCCAGTTCACCATATCCTCCGACGATGCCACTCTCCATTTGATCATGTAATAAAAATCATAACCGGGAATATCATCTCCAGTGTAAACATACACCCTGCCGTTATAAACCATTGGAGCAGGGTCCGGAGAGAAGTGTGTTTGAATGATGGGATTTTGCGCTTTTGCACCACCCAATAAACAACCTGTTATCAGCAAGCAAAAAACAGCATATTTCATAAATGTGATTATTTTTTTTGATTAAGTTTTCAGCAGTCCTTTTATAATTTCACAGACACAGATCTGCCACTATAACTAATGATTTTACTTCTTCTCATTGTAGCATTTTCATCAACCACCGAGAGCTTAAATTGTCTCGTTTTCAGCATACCCGCAAAACTGCCTTTCCTGTCGCCAATACTTAATGTTCCTGTGGCGTTGTTCCACTTAAACGAGATGGTGGAGTAAAGGCCTTTTTCATAATTATAGTTGTCATTCTCATCTTCATAAAGAACGAACTCACCATTAGCGCCGGGGTAAACGCGAATATCCAAACTATCCCATCGTTTTTCTTCTGCATACTGCACATTTGGTCCAAAGGGAACAATGGAGCCTGCTTTCACGTACAACGGAATAATATCGAGCGGTGTTTCTCTTTGTATTGTTTGTCCACCGGCAACGGACCTGCCTGTCCAAAAGTCAATCCAATTTGTGCCATCCGGTAAATAAACCTTTGTAGTTTGAGTGCGTGTGAAATCTTCTGCCCACAACGAATCCTTTTCACTTGCCACTCGCTTTATATATTGAGGGCTTGTAACCGGCACCACCAATATTGACTTTCCAAACAAAAATTCATTGTTCAGATCCCACGTCATTTTATCTTTCGGAAAATCCATCACTACGGCTCTCATCATA
Organism: Pinibacter aurantiacus; assembly: GCF_019130065.1. Taxonomy (GTDB): domain Bacteria; phylum Bacteroidota; class Bacteroidia; order Chitinophagales; family Chitinophagaceae; genus Pinibacter; species Pinibacter aurantiacus. Next base: position 285,682 of record NZ_JAHSPG010000013.1, read on the forward strand.
GAAGATTGATTGGACGTAACATCCCATGAAGTTGAGTAGATGTAGGGCAATAAACTGTAGCGTAAATTGATAAACTTCTCAATGGCATCATACACTTTCGTGCCTTTGCTTCCAAACTGATAGATTTCCCTTGGCGCGTCTGCTCCATGCGAACGCATCATTGGACAAAATGTACCGAACTGCAGCCATCTTGTGTAAAGCTCCCTGTATTCGGGATCTTCCAGTTTTCGTTTGAATTCGTTGAGAAAAAATCCACCTATATCGCTGTTCCAGTAAGGGATTGCACTCAGCGAAAAATTAAGTCCCGTTGGTATTTGTGTTCTCAGAGTTGACCATGACGACTGAATATCTCCAGACCATGTATTGGCGCCATATCGCTGCTGGCCGGCAAATGCAGAACGGGTTAGAATAAATACTCTTTTGGATGAAGTTTGTTTGCGCTGGTGATCATACACACCGCCTACTGTCATCAAAGGAAATGCATTGCGCACACTTCTGAAAGAACCGAGATGCGATGACTGGTCAAGATCAGAATCTTTAAAAGCAAGATGATCGGGTTCAGAGGAATCCATCCACCAGCCATCCAGTCCAATTGAAAACAAACCTTTGTTTACATAGTGCCAGTATATATCTCTCGCAACCGGATCGTAGGCGTCGTACACACGCACCCCCGAAGGGTAGTTCATATCAGGCGGCCAGCTATCCTTACCACTTTCCGGCCATGTGCGAAAATTAAACAACATGCCTTTTGCATTCAACTCTTCGTAAGGTTTTGTTTGCGGTCCAAATGAGGCCCATATCGAAATGATAGCATGAGCATTCATCGCGTGAATATCATTGATCATTTGCGCGGGTTGCGGAAATTCCTTGTTGAGAAATTCCATCCCGTTCCAATGATAGTTGTCGCCCCAATATTGCCAGTCCTGGATGATGCCATCCAAAGGAACTTTTAGTTCTCTGTATTTTTTTACAACCCCCACAATTTCCTCTTGTGATTTATAACGTTCTTTGCTCTGCCAAAAACCGTAGGTCCACAATGGAAACATTGGCACCTGGCCGGTTAACTCCCTCATACGTGCAATCACACCATCGGCGTTGCCACCATACATAAAATAGTAATCTACACAATCTCCCACCTCAGATTTGAAAACTGTTTCGTCGCTCTTGTCTTCAAAAGTGGTGGGTGAATAATTGTCCCAAAAAATACCGTAGCCTTTTACCGATTGAAAAAAAGTGATCGGGTCCTCTGTGTTTCCCTGCATCATCATGTGGAATCGCTGTCCACGCTGGTTCAGCCTGCCGCGCTGATGTTGCCCAAGTCCGTAAATGGCCTCCTCTTTATCTAGTTGAAAGGATTGTGAAACGGAAAACGTATTTCTTCCGGCGTCATTAAATGGTGTAAAGGAGACACTACTCGGTTTTTCCTGCAAGAGCATTTCGCCGGAAATGTTTTTGTATGATATGTCACCGGATATCAAATCCAGATATACAAACAATTTACTGCTTTTCAGTGTCAGGTAATTGTCTTTTTCAATGACAGAAAACTCACACTTTCCTGGCTTTTCAATCACTGAAAGACTTTCTTTAGAGATTTGTTTCTCTTTTGGCAACTTAATAACCCTGATGATTGAGGGGGTATAAAATTGAATGTCCACTTTATTGGTTCCAATGACAGCAGAAACGCCGTTTGCTGTCTTCTGGTATGACTGCGCAAAACAGCCGGAGCCCACCACAATGAGCAGTAAGAAAGAAATATACTTCATGTTGGTTCAGATTACTTTTCGATAACTGATTCGCAAAAAATACCGGGCATGTTCTTAATGTAGAACTGTAAGCGGTAATAAAAATTTATTGATAGAAAGTAACAAGCTGACATAGAACAATCAATTCGTTTTTAAGCGCCACCGACGATGTTGCTGCTAACAATAAACTACCCGGCTCATGGTATAACAGAGCCAGGTAGTTGTTATGGTATAGGTGCAGGTTTAATTTGTTACTACAGGATTGAACGTTTCAAACTTAACGCCACGATCACGTATTACTAAAGTATCGGTGAATGTGTGCGTTGACGTTCCAAAATCAACGGTGTACTTCAAATGCAATACATCACGTTTTTGGTCACCCCATGAGTCTCCCTCTTTCACAAATTCTCCACTACCAGAAATTGTATAGACTGCCGCGGAGGGGTTAGAAATGGTGCAGGCATTCTTGTTATCAAATGAAAGAACAAGTTGAAAAGGCTGATTGACATTGCCCCTGTTCTTAGCATTAAGCAATACCGAATCTTTGGTCATTGACAAAGTGCCCATGCTGCATAGCTGATCTGTTTCCACATACTGGCTGTGATACACAAAAGTTGTGTCGCCTGCATTGTCTTTTAAAACTTCCGTTCCCCTGCGCAAATAATTTCCATGAAATGGATTGATATATTTTACGCCATACAAAATATAGTTCTTAGGCACGGTGATCCAATTGCCGGTTATGCGTGGATCAGGTTTGCTGAGATCACTTTTTCCACTCAAAATAGAATCTGCATTGGTTACAGTATTCATTCGCAGCGGAATGACAAACGTGTTGGTGATGGATCGCGGATCTGCAAAGAATGCATCTGTCAATTGTATTTCCATTCCACCCATTACATTACCGGAAGGTATAGTAATGTTCATATCCTTAGGAAGTGTGTAGTAGTTTGATGGCATTGGAATCACTTTGTTTGTAGTTCCGTCGAACTGAAGGTTGTTGCAAAGCGTTGGGTCAACAGACACGCTGATTGAAACGTTTTTATTGTTTTGGTACACGCCACCGAGCGTTGCCATGATAGTAGTCTTATGCGCATTATCCAATGTATTATCAAAGATATCATTGCCCAGCACCAACGTTTTCACTGGTGATTGGTAAGCAAAATATACAGTGGTGTATTTATAATCCGGGAAGCTTAAAGTTTTATTGGAGCAAGAAGAAAATATTGCCAAAATAAAACATGATATAAACAGTATTCTTTTCATTTCATTATGTTTAAGTTGTCAACCAAAATGTTACCATCCTTTATTTTGAATTAAGTTTTCTTTCAGCACTTCATTGTAAGGTAACGGACCGTAATGCATGAAATCCTGGTACAACCTGTCTTCTACAGGACCTACTGAAAAACTAGTACTGGTAATGGTTACGCCTTTTGCAGGTTCGGCAATATTTTGCTGCCATCTTCTGATGTCCCAGAAACGGAAACCTTCGAAGCTCAGTTCCAGGCGTCTTTCGTTTTGGATCAACGCTCGCATATCTTCTTTGGAGCTTATTGACGCGAGATAATTATCAGGCTGTGCAATACCTGCTCTTTTACGAATGGCCGCGATAATCTCTCTTGCAGAATAAGCGTGTGTGCCTTTTGCGTCCGGGCCCCATGCTTCATTGGCAGCTTCTGCATATAGAAGATATATTTCCGTGTAACGTATATAAGGGACGTAATGACGTTGTGTATTTGTATTTGCAGGATTTAGGTTCACATCTTCACGCAACAGTTTTCTCATGTAATATCCTGTACGGGTAGATGTAGGAATGGCATTCAATCCATCATTGGTGCCTCCCACTTTTGTAGAGATTGTGGAACCTGATGGCCCCATTTTACTTCCGTTCACAACAATATATCTCGCCAGTCGCGGGTCTCTTCCAGCGTACGGATTGTTTGCATCATAACCGCTACTGGCGTTTGTAATAGGATAGCCATTCGCCATTGGAAATGCATCTACGAGATTTTGTGTTGGGTTAACACGGCCGCTGCCGTATAAGCTCGGCGGATAATTGTCTTTCTCCAAATTATTGCCATCTCCCACGTTGCCTCTCCACAAGATTTCGGCAGGATTGACACCTGATGCCACGCCATTGATCTCTCCGGCATTCTGACTTGAGTACCAGTAATTGCCATTGGCCGCTATTCCTGCTAATCCACCGTTGAGGTCAAGCACTTTCGCTGCATCATCTGCCGCTTTGCTCCACACAACGGTTGTTCCCTGGTTATAAGCAGGGCTTGCCGCCAACAAAGAAACTTTTGCGCGAATGGCATTTACAATACGGGCAGTCATTCGTTGACGGTTATATGCACCAAACACGCGGTTGTAATCAGCTACGGTTGTCTTGCCTGCGTATTTAGAGGGCACTGCACTCACATTCTCAAAGTCAAGTGGAAGATAACTCGCTGCAGAATCCAGGTCTTTGTAGATCTGCTGCACACATTCTTCAAAGGTGTTGCGAGGCAACTTGAAATTTGACTGTGCATTTTGTGAAGAGGTAAGGATGGGCACGCCTAACAATTTACCATCGGGAGACCATCCGCCATGTGCCTGTAACAAATAGAACATAAACAACCCACGCAAACCATAAGCCTCGCCTTTGCTACGATCATTGAACATTGCATCGGTATATTGCCCGGTTGTTGCCCAGGTTACTTTATCAGTTTGTTCCAATATCTGGTTCAGGTATTGGATGGCAGCAAATGCACCTGTCCATTGCTCCATGGGATTGCTGATGGACGACCATTTTCCTGTAGCCATCAATCTGTAATTGTTATTGGGATCATTTGATACCGCATCATCAGTTGCAACGTCGGTAAATGAATAATTCGAAATTGGTAACCGCACATAACCGTTGAGCAAAAGCCCTTCAGCAAATGCTGCATTATCGTAAATATCGCTTAGCTCCCTGTTGTTCTCGTCTGCCGGAGATAATATTTTTTTACAACCGGAAAACGCCAGCGATATGATCAGTATATTTATTATTGTTCTTTTCATATTGACTTGTTGTAGAAATGTTAGACTAAAACTCACCTTTGATACCGAAATTATAGAACCTCGTTTGCGGTACAGAACCCACGTTCAATTCCATAATGGCTTTGTTTTTGGCAATCATAAGCAGATCATTCGCACTTATATATGCCTTAAATCCTTTGACAAATGAATTCTTTAAGATGCTTTGTGGCAGTGTGTAAGTCAGCTGCACTTTTGTTAGGTTGAAACGATTGGTGCTGTACGTCCAAAAATCAGAAGTCCTGAAGTTATTGCTACCACTCGTTGTTGTAAGACGTGGATAGTCTGCCGAATTTTTATTGGCTTCTGTCCAGCTGTTGCGCACCACATCAGAATATTTTGCAGCGCCAGACACCCAGTAATAGCTTCCGCTCTTAACACCCGTGCCGCCAAAATTTCCTGTTCCTAACACGAACAATGAGAACGCCTTGTATTGAACGGTAATATTCAAACCACCTGTTACCGTGCCGTTCCAGCGACCAATATAAACTTCATCACGCTCGTCTATAATGCCGTCGCCATTTTGATCTCTATATTTAATATCACCAGGTTTCACGACTGCAAATTTTTGCGCAGCATGTGTGTCGATGTCATTCTGATCTGCAAAGAAGCCTTCGTTTTGTAAACCAAAAATCGCGTCAACAGGTTTACCTGCTCTGTTCCTGTAAGCATCTGTGTACAGTTCATCACGTTTAAGTGCTTTGGTTTTAACAATGGTCAAAGCGCCACCAACTGTGATGTTTACATTGCCCACTTTTTCATGATAGTCCAACTGAAAGTCTGCGCCATGATAATTGTCCGCCTGGAAATTAGTATAAGGCACAAAAGAGGTAACAGGAAATGACGTCACGAAATAACTTGGATACTGTGAATAACTCTGTACAGGTACTCCGTCTTTTCTAATGGCAAATAAGTTTGCCATCAGGTTCAATTTCTTTTTGAAAAAAGAACCTTCGACAGTGAAGTTTACTTCTTTGCGTTTTGCATAAGACAGGTTTAAATTTTCGCCGCGTGATATAGTAGTTGCCTGGCTTACGTAAGTGCCGTCTGACCATGAATAAAACGCGGTCGGTGAATACACCGCATCATACATATAGTAACTGTTGAAGTCAAGATCTGTATTCACTACTCCGGCAGAAGCCCCTATTTTCAAACGATCTATCCACGAACTGTTTTTCAAAAATCCTTCTTCGCTTATCAGCCAACCAAGGTTAGCTGTAGGCGAGAATGCAACTCGTTTGCCAGCAGGAAGCTTGGTTGAGTTCACAACAGCACCACTGAAATCTGCATAATACTTATGGTTGTAGTTATAACTCAATTGCAATCCGATATTGGCATTTGTTCTGTACTGGAAATCACCTGTTTGACGGCGTCTCAAACCATCGGCCACTAACATTGCAGATACATTGTGCCTGTCTTTGAATGTATTTATGTAATCAAGATGGATGTCAAAATCTATGAGTTGATCGCTCCATGTATTGCCAAGATTTTGTATGCCCGGTTTACTGTCCTTATTGTATTTCGTAAGCGCGGTAATGGAATCACCTGTGGCGAAACTGTTCCATGTAGGTGCATATACTGCATATGTGTTGTTGAGCGTTTCGTCGTAAGTGTTTGAATAATCTACGGTCATCTGGCCGTGCAGTGACAAGCCTTTCAGCAGATTCTTAAGATCTACATCTATCCCATTTGTGTATTGAAACTGGCGGCTCGTAAAATTATCATAGCCTGCAGCATACACATCAGCAATAGGATTGGTAAGGTATTGTTGGTTACCGCCCAGTAAATATTTTCCGTCGATAATATTCCTGCTACCATTTACTGCAGCCTGCGCGTCTTTCGACGTTTGAGATACCATGCTTATAGGCAGCAATGGCGCAAACTGTTGTGGTTGCAATACTCCGGCCTGTTGCCAGTAATTACCCAGTGCACGTTTGTTGGTAGAAAAAACTGTCGAAACGTTCACATAAGTACTGATGAAAGAATTAAGCTTCAGGTCAATATTGCCGCGCAAATTCAAACGCGTATTGCGTTCGTTTTTTCCTTCTCCAAAATTCAACAATGAATTCTGGCTTTGAAATCCTGCGAGTGCATAAAAACGTGCACGCTCTGTACCACTGGTAAATTCTGCATTTGCCGAATAAGTGCTGTAAAATTTACGCAGGTAGTCCGAAGAAAAATAGTCTACATCCGGATAGCGGTATGGATTGGAATGACTTGCATATTTCCGGATCGTTGAGTCAGCATACATAGCAGGCAAACCGTCATTGATTGATGCCTGGTTGTAGTAAGACATATAGTTTGCCGAATTCAGGTAGTGCGGCAAAGATTTAGGTTCACTGATGCCTGTATGCACACGCACGGAACTTCCATGCACACCCGCCTTGCCGCGCTTTGTTGTAATTTGAATAACACCATTGGCTGCTCGCGTTCCGTATAGCACAACAGCATTCGCGCCTTTTAAAAATGTTATTTGTGCAATTTCATTTGTGGTGATGTCACTCAGCGAACGCGGTTCACCGTCAATCAATACGAGTGCATTACCAAGGCCCCAAAGGTTGCTCCCGCCTACCATTGCGTCTGCACCTTCTAAAGGATAAGTGCCATAGTTCTTATCTAAGTAGTGTGGCGTGTTCAATACTGATATGGCACCGGCCACATCTCTCGTTTGAACGGTGCGGTATGCAACATTCACGATCGAATCGGTTGCGAGATTGGTAGCGTGTTTGGCTGTTTGTGTGGTTTGTGCCGTTGCAACAGACACCGCACTACCACACAAGCCACCCAGAAATATCTTTATAATTAAATTTTTCATTTATTCTCGTTTTGGCTTTAAAGACTCTAACCCTTTAGTATCCCGGGTTCTGGTTAAAAGTTGGATAAAGGTTTACATCGCTTACTTTAAGCGGTAACCAGTAGTTCTTATCCTCGAACTTACGTGTGATCAACACTCTTTCTTTTATGTTGATCGGCTTGCCATTTGCATCGCGGTCAAAATCAATCGAGGTTTTTTCCCTGTATTTAACATCTCCTGCAAGCAACCAGCGACGCAAATCATTGTAGCGTATTTCTTCTTCAAAGCCCAGTTCCATTGCCCTTTCTCTTATAATCTCACCCATGAATTTATCTTTGTCCGCGACGTACTGTGCTCCTACTTTTCCTGTGCCACATCTTGTGCGGATCTTGTTGACAGCATCTTCCGGCGTTATGTAGTTTGGTCCAACACTGGTTGCAGATCCATAGCCTTGCAATACCGCTTCGGCATACATAAGATAAACATCAGCCAGGCGCATGTAAGAGACATGCAAATAGTTGTTAGGAAAATTGTCAATGTTATTGCAAGTCATTGGCGTTAGCTTTCTCAGCAAATAGCCGGTACGTCCGATGGAAGAATTATCGCGGCTGTAGCCACCGTTTGATAGATTGGCATAACGATATTTTTCTTTGTCTGCAGGTGCAGAACCTTTAATGATCTGGTCTCCGTCAATTACAATGTCATGATAAAAACGAGGGTCTCTGTTAACCCATGGATTGGCAGGGTCATAACCAGAAGCAGGGTCAGTAATAGGCAAGCCGTTTGCCATGCCATAGTTCTCTACGAAACGCGCATTAGGAGATGTATATCCGCCGCCAATGTTTCCTTCGGCAAAGATGGAGCTTGGCCCCCATGGGCAACCGGCAAACCATGAACTGTAAACAGGATTTTGAAAAATCGCTTCCGGATAGCCTGGAATAAAGCTGCCTCCGTTTGTATAAAACAGGTTGTTGTAGTGCGGAAAATCTATGAGCTTGATCCAGGTGGATTGATTGTCGACCAATTTCAATAATTCAGCAAATGCATCGGCTGCTTTCTTACAATAGTCTGAATTAAATGTTGCACTGCCTTTAGATGAGCGATTCATCAACGGGCTACCGGCATACAGGTAATTTTTTCCGAGATATCCCAATGCAGCGATCTTTGTAATGCGCAGTTGATTCTTGCCCAGCGTTGCGGTACCGGCTGTTGTCTTGTCCCAGTCTGTTGGTAAAAGATCCGCCGCTTCTCTTAAATCTTTAGCAACACTTTCTGCCATTGTCTGGTAATCCAGGCGTGGTAATGTCAGCTTTGCGCCAGATGCCAAAACAGTGTCGATGTAAGGAAGTCCTCCCCAATAACTCATTAATTCAAAATGGAACCAACCTCTGAAGAAAAGTAATTGTCCTTTGATCAAATCTTTCTCTTCTTGTGTGCCGTTCAGCTTGTCGAGGTTTGCAAGGCCCAGGTTTGCTTTGTGTATAGCATACCATGAGTTGGGCCACAATCCTTTACCAAAGCCGGTTGTAGGATCTGTATTATAAGTAGGTGCATCCAGCCAGGATATCCACTCTCCTGTTGTCCAAGACCAGGAGTCGCCATTATCGAATTGTTCGTTCAACCATGTTACTCCGGTTTTGTGAATAATTTCATCTCCCAGTAACCAATCACAAGCCCATGTTTTGCTGGTAAATTCCGGCACGCAGGCATACAACTCTTCGGTAAATCCCTGGAAGTTTGTAAAGTTGATGAAAGCATCCGTTGGCGATACGTCAGCACCGGGAGCTTTGTCCAAATATTTTGTACAGGCGGTTAGGCTTACAATAGCCATGAATATAAAACACCTGATCAGTAAATGCGAATATCTTCTCATACGGCTTTGTTTTAAAAAGTTAGATTAAGACCCAGGTTAAAGCGTCTGATGGTTGGGTATGCGGTTGCAGCGCCCATGCTTACTTCACGATCATCCGGCATCTTTGTCCACAGCAACAGGTTGTCACCGTTGAGGTAAACTCTCAGCGCGTTAATGCCAACTCTTTTCAATTGTGTTAGTTTAAATGTGTAGGCCAGCTCTGCATTCTTCAACCGGAGAAAAGAGCCATCGTATAAATAATTGGTTCCGTAATAGGGCATCACGCTGGCGTAGCGCGGAACAGGCATATCTGCGTTTGTATTGGTGGGTGACCAGTAGGATCCTTGCTTGTACACGTTGTCATAATGATACTGTCCACCAAAACTTAACAACTGCAGGTAACGATTGGCGTTACTTACACCATAGAATTGAACGAAGGCACTGAACCCTTTCCATTCTACGCCCACTGTAGCATTATAAGTATTCATGGGGCGCTCAGGATAACCGGCAGGAACAACGTCTTTGTTATCCACAACACCATCTCCGTTATAGTCGATCATGTTGAGATTGCCCGGTAATTTCTGGTTGTCGTAAGTATTCAAACGGGTGCTACCGTACACTTCATCCCAGTTGTTGTAATAACCGCTGCTCACGTATGAATATGCCTGGCCAATTTGTTTGCCTGCTTTTTTCTGGTAGTCGTCCAGCAGTTGCGGATCATCTGCTTCAATGATCTTGTCCTTTGCATGTGTCATGCTAAGATTTGCCCACACTCTTACATTTTTTGAAACATTCTTGCTCAATCTCAAATCCACTTCATAGCCTTTGTTGCGAACCTTTCCAAGATTGGCAGTAGCCGGTTGCACACCAAAATAAGATGGCACTGCACGGCTCGGACCATCCAAAAGAATGTCTGTGCGATAATCGTTAAACACATCAAAACTACCGGATACCAAACCGTTCCAAAGTGAGTAATCAATACCGATATCAGCCTTGGTTACAGTTTCCCAGTGAATGTCCGGATTGCCTACACTTGAGTGGGCTTCTGACCACCAGGTGTAAGGACTGTTTTGACCCGCAGAAGCACCCAATGGTGCGTTACCACCATATGTCCATGTCGTCATATACAGCCAGCGATTGGCAATGTTATCATTACCTACTTTGCCATAAGAACCGCGAAGTTTCAAAGTATTGATAAAGCGAACGTTGCTCATGAAGGCTTCGTTGCTGATCATCCAGCCTGCTGCTGCAGAAGGGAAGAAAGCAAAACGATAATCAGGTCCAAACTTTTCAGATCCATTATAGGCGCCGTTGAACTCGGCAAAATATTTGAGGCCGTAGTTGTAAGTTACACGTCCTACCCAGTCTTCACGAAAATGATTGAACTCACTTCCTGTGGCATATTTATCGCGGCTAAACAATCCCATTGCCGTTATATCATGGAAACCAAATTTTCTGGCATAATCGACTTGCACCTGGTAAAACAATTTGCGATAGGTGGATGCATTTTGCACTGCATCAACGTTTGTGGTCCAATGGTATGGAACCCAGTTGAACTGGTTAGTGCCGAGGTATTGGCTATAGGTGGTATCTCCCCTTACAGGATTGATATATTCCTGCTGGATGGTACCATTATCATATACACCGCCTTGCGATACAAAAGAATTATCAAAAGAGATCAATCCTTTTGCTGACAATCCTTTCAAGAGCATGCCCAGGTCTTGCTTAAGCGTAAAGTCTGTAGTGATGCGCGTTGTAGTTGTTTTGCGCACACCATTGTTTCCCATGGTTGCAAGTGAGTTGATGGTTGAAACTTGTTCTGCAGGATAATATCCCCAACCACCATCTGAATAACGCGGATAATAAATATTAGGTGCGTTGTTGTAAATACTTTGCCAGATGCGGTACTCCCAGCTATCCTGTCCATATGCATCTTGTCTTACACCATAAGAACCTGCAAGGTTGGTTGTAAGCACTGTAGATTTTGATAAGTTAAAATCAAGATTGGTGCGTGCATTGATGCGGTCGAAACCATATCCAGGACTATACGTTTTGTCGTTGGCTATTTTTTTAATGATATCTCCTTCGTGCAGAACATCAATGGAAGAAAAATACTTTACAAACGGAGAGCCGCCGGAAATATTTAAATTGGCATTGTAAGACATGGCGTATTTTTTCACCACCTGGTCCTGCCAATCTATATTTGGATAGCGCTCTGCTTCTGCCTGGTTCGCTGGGTTTCTGTATTTATCAAGTTCGGCATAAGGCACATAGTTGTTCCATGATGCAGGAGAAGTACCGAGTTCATTCTCGATAGCTATATCTCTTATTCTGAGGGCATCGTATGAATCAAACTTACTGGCCAGTTTGGATGGAACTTTCACCGTGGAGTTTGCAGTTAGGCGAATATCAGCTTTGCCATCCTTACCTCTTTTAGTGGTGATAAGGATTACACCGTTTGCTCCCTTCACACCAAAAACTGCAGTAGCTGAAGCATCTTTCAACACAGAAACACTTTCTACCGAACCAACGTCAACACTGTTCATGGGACGTTCAATTCCATCAACGAGTATAAGTGGATCACTGTTGTTCCATGTGCTTTGTCCCCTGATGTATATTTTTGGATCTTCGGCTCCCGGTGTACCCTGGGTTGCTACAGTGATCACACCCGGCAGGTTTCCTGTTAAAGTGGCGCCAAGGCTTGACACGCCTCCCGTTCTTTCAAGCACTTCTCCCTTTACCTGTGATATGGCACCGACAACACTTTGTTTGCGCTGTCTGCCATACCCTACGATAATTACAGTATCTGTTGCAAGCTTATTTTCAACAGCCAGGCTAACGGCTATGGAGCTTTGCGAATTATTAAGTTTGATCTCTTTTGATGCATAGCCAATGTAGCCGATAACGAGCGTTGCGTTTGCGCTTTTTACTTTTAAAATAAAGCCGCCGTCTTCTTTTGTTTGCGTAGCATTTTCACTATTTCCTTTTTCTGCAACGGTTGCACCTGCTAATGGTTCTCCTTTTTCAGATTTCACTGTTCCCATAATCACAATAGGTGCGGCGCCAACAGAAGCGGCAGCAGCGGAAGTTGCATGTGCCGCCGTCGTCTTTTTATTTTCTACAACAATGGTTTTCTTAATGATGGAAAATTCCAGCGGCTGGTCCTGGAACGCAAGTTTCAGAACGCTTTCCAAAGGTGCATTCGTAACGGAAATGGTTACGGGTTTTGCTCTTTGAAAATGTTCTTTGGTGGCAATAAACGTATAGTCAGTTTGTCGCCTTATTTCTTTAAAAATTTTCTCAAGGCTCGCGTTCGTTTCATGCAACGTTACATTTTGCGTAAACGCTTTAGCCGAAAGACACATGGCAAAAAGAAGCACTGCCATGCATTTCACCAGCAGGCGCATCTTAATCGAATCCTTTGTAGAGGACTTCTGGCAAACAATCAAATGCATAGTCTTGGTTTACTTTTGGTTAAAAAATTTAGAAGTTCATGTATATCTATAGCCCTCCCATTGCCATTTCGCTCATGATACGCAAAGGCAGAGAGTTAAACTATTTCCGATGATTACTTAGGTTCCGGCAACACAATGATCTTTTTACCTTCAATGCCAAAACGAAGATTGCCGGTGCGTTCCAGGGCCTTTAACACATCCATCAGGGTTAAATCTTTTGGAAGTTCTCCTACAAAGGTCTGGTTGGATGTTGCGTTCTGGTATTCGATGTCTACATCGTACCAGCGGGATAATTGCCGCATAACGGTTGTGAGGTCCGCCTCGTTAAAATTCATCATTCCATTTTTCCATGCCATTACAGCGTCAATATCTATACTGGTGTTAATTTTTATTTTTCCGTTGCGGAGTAACATTGATTGTTCTCCCGGTTTTAAAACACTGCTATCATCGCGACTCTTAAACCTTACACCTCCATCAAGCAACGTAGTTTTGATCGATCCTTCATCACTATACGCCATCACATTGAAACGCGTTCCCAACACCTGAACTTCTGCATTGCCGACAGACACAATAAAAGGTGCGTTCCTGTTTTGTGCAACTTCAAAATAAGCCTCGCCATTTATTTCAACCCGGCGTTCTTTTCCGTAAAAAGCAGTTGGGAACTTAAGTGTTGTTGCTGCATTGAGCCACACAAGTGTTCCATCTGGTAGCTGCAATTGGTACTGCCCGCCACGCGGTGTGGCAACCGTATTAAAAACAACTTGTTGGCTTGCAGTATTTGTGGAACTATAAGATAGCTTGTTGTCTTCCTTGATTACATCTGAACCTCCCTGTTGGGCGAGTGTGCCGTTTTGTGAGTCGTCAAGATTTACTGTGGAACCATCTCCAAGTGTTAATGTCGCCTTATTGGTTCCTGGTTGCACATCGTTTTTGAACCTTTGTGCGGAAGCAACCGTATTTGCGGGTGCAGGTTTTGATTTGAACCGTGGGGCAAACAAAAACAATCCGATAGTGAGAGCAGCAACAACAGCCGCGGCCATAAAAAATTTCTTTTTCAGGTGGATGGTGATAGGCGCCGGAATATTGATCTGCTTAGTCAAAGCTGTAAGCATTCTATTTGATGTCTCAGGAGAAATATTTTCCTGTGCATCGCTTATATTGGATTCTTCGCGTAGAGCTGACGACAAAAGAGCGTTGGACTCATCTGTGGCCAGGAAGTCCATCAGTACTTCAAATTCCTCCCTGCTACATTGATTGTCGAGAAATTTTGCAAGTAGTGCCTGATAATATTGGTCGTTTTGTGTCATGATAAGTAATTCGCAAGCATCGCGATCTATTGTAATATCCCTGAACCGGAATTAAGGGTGGATGTCCCTAAGTATTTTTTTAAATTATTTTTCAAACTAAGATTTGACCATAACGGCTATGGATAAAGCGACCATCAATTCCATATCCGCATGGCGGCCAACATACTCCCTGATGGACCTTACGGCCAGCACCATATGCTCCTTAACTGTGTTGCGGGTAAGATTTAATTCTGTTGCCACTTCTTCATATTTTTTTCCTTCGAGCCTGCAAAGTTTGAAAACCTTTTTACGTTGCGGCGGTAAACGGTCGATTGCCGCATTTAAAATGAGGCTGTATTGCTGCCACTGCAATTGCAAATCAGGATCTACGATCTTATTTCCAAGATGCCAAGCCATTTCGGTTCGCATCTTTTCATCTGTCGCAATTTTTTTGATTAGTTTAAAAATGCTGTTGCGTGTGATGGTAAATAAATATGACTTAAAAGAAAGTGAAGGATTGATATTTGAGCGAAGTTCCCAAACTTTAATAAATACTTCCTGTATGATGTCTTCGGCAAACTGAGGGTTCTTGAGAAACTTGATGGCATACCCATATAGCAGATGATGATAGGTATTATAAATTTGTATAAATGCTTCTTTATTTCCTTCCTTTAAAAGAAGCAACACATCTTGTTCGGGGAGATCGGCATGCAAGGCAGCGTTACGTGTAAAATAAGTTAGTTTCATATAGCAATCTTGTCAAGCAGTTTTGGTGAATGCACGAAATGGGTCTAAAAAAACAATTAGTGTAATTTTGACACCTATTCGTATTTATAAAATTGTATCTACCAAACATTCCAAAAGTATCAGCGATCTGTTTTTTTCTGCTTTACATATCGTCAAAATCATTGCACAAATGTTTAAAATGGAGCTTAAGAAGGGGGACAAATGTTGAAAGAGGTGGGAAATTAGAAATTAGGAGTTAGGAGTTAGGAATTAGGAGTTAGAAGTTAGGAATTAGAAATCAGGAGTTAGGAATTAGAAAGGTCATTGTTTCATTACATATATCGGGTTGTCTTAAATAACAAGAAGGCTTCGACAAGCTCAGTGCCGATACTGGTATCGGCACTGAGCTTGTCGAAGCCTCGTTAAACAGAAACAATGTTATTGAATTCTCTTAGCGAACCGACATTCTAATTCCTAACTCCTAATTCCTAATTCCTCAACGACGATGCCCTCGCAATAATTTCTGACCGAAGGATAATGGTATTGGCATTATGGACTGTTCGTGTTCCTGAGAGATGGTCTATCAGACATTTTGCCGCAACCTCACCCATTTCATGACAAGGATAGTTTACCGTGGTAAGATTGGGTTCTATTATTCTGCTAACCGGGTCATTGTTAAAACCTGCAAAAGCAATCTCCTTTGGAATTTTTACGCCCGCCTCTTTCAGTGTTTGTAAACAATAAGCAGCGCAATTATCATTTGCTGCAAAAACGCCGTCTGGCTTATTTGTCATTTGTAAAATATGATTACCCGCTTCAACTCCTGCTTTTTCCGTCAAGTCGTTTACCAGCAGCAGATCATCATTAAAAGAAAGGCCCGAATCCTGTAGAGCTGCTTTATACCCACGGCATCTGTCTTCATATATGTTCGTTGAAAGGTCGCCCGTTATATGCATGATGCGCCTGCATCCTTGTTCTGCCAAATGCCGCGTGATATCGTAGGCATTTTGGTAATTATCAATTACAACGTTAAGGCTGCGAGGATCTTCACAACCGCGATCGAAGAAGACAACTGGAATGTTTTTATCAAAAAACATCTTGAATTTGTCCATGTTTTTCGCATTATAAGCGAGGGAAACAAGCAAGCCATCTACACGGCTGTCAAACATCATGTTAATATTGGACGTTTCTTTTTTAGCTGATCCCAACGACTGGCTGATAATAATATTATACCCATACTCACTGGCAATATTTTCAATACCTGCAATAATGGAAGAAACGACATAACTATTAAGCCGGGGAACAACGAGGCCGAGTGTATTTGTTTGTTGGGTGCGCAGGTTCCTGGCAAAACTGTTGGTACGATATCCCATTTCTTTCGCCATGGCATGCACCTTTTTCCTGGTGGCAGTACTGATGGATTGATGCTCCTTTAAACTCCTGCTGACTGTTGCCGCGGAAATATTAAGACGCCTTGCTATATCATATATGGTTATCTCTTTGTCTTCTTTCATACGGCAAGTGGGTATTCGTTTGCGAAATCCCAACCAAGCCAAATGTAAAAAGACAGTAAAAGACCGG
Source organism: Pinibacter aurantiacus (assembly GCF_019130065.1). GTDB lineage: Bacteria > Bacteroidota > Bacteroidia > Chitinophagales > Chitinophagaceae > Pinibacter > Pinibacter aurantiacus. The sequence goes on from NZ_JAHSPG010000013.1 coordinate 302,172, forward strand.
ATAGCTTATTTGTTGAAAAGAAGGATACAAATGTTTTGGTTCACAAAACATTTGTTCCACCAACTTCATAAATAAATGATATTCAATAGAGTTACAAATCTAATTGGCAAGTTTAATTTACTTCCAATGCTTTTTCTGATTTTATTTTATGGATTGAAACTTCAAAAGCAGTACGCCGTGCGACGGTACTTTTACGGAAAGTTTATCCTTCCGGGGTCCAGTTTTGTAATGTCTTTCTGCCTCCACAAATCGCGTACTTTTAATTTGCCTTTCAAACCCAATTGTTGAAAATCTGAAAATGGCATATCAATAGGCTCTAAACCAAAATTGCAAAACCCTACCGCGTGCGCGCCGTCTTCAAGTTCCTTCACATATACCCGCAGCTCTTGTTTTTTAAACTGGCAGGTCGCCTGTTTGCCTGGCGCATCCTGGTTCAAGGCAATCACTTCATCGTTTGTAAGGAGAACGTCGGCAATTAATCGTTAATTTAGCTTCGGCCACCAGCTGGCATAGCCCTATTACCTCGCCTGCAAGCAATACGCCGGTCGTTAGCCGCAATGCCAAATGATCTTTACAATTCTAAAATGAAATGGTATGAACTCTTCCGAACTTAAAAATTTACAAGCGCCTCTTAAGGAAAAATACAAAGAACATCCCGAGTCTGCTATTATCACACTAAAAGCAAATGGAACCATTGGTGAAGGAATATCATGCAAAGTCGAAACTGGGCATGCTTTAGTCCAGGCAGGTCTTCACCCTGCTACTGGAGGAAACGGTCTGTTAGCTTGTTCCGGTGATATGCTTCTTGAGGCTCTGGTTGCTTGTGCAGGTGTAACACTTAAAGCTGTTGCAACAGCTATCGGAATAGATTCAATAAATGGAACAATCAAAGCAGAGGGAGATTTAGATTTTAGAGGAACCCTGGGTGTTTCTAAAGAAGTTCCTGTCGGATTTCAAGAGATACGATTATTTTTTATTCTGGATGATAAAATTGATAGCGAACAGTTGGCAAGTTTATCTAAACTTACAGAAAGATATTGCGTAGTTTATCAAACTTTAATCAAAGGAGTTAAAGTAAATACTGATTTCAAGACATCTTAGTGCTGTTCTTGAACTTTCTACCCAACCGTAATAAATAATGAAACAGTTCCTACTCGCGATTCTAATCGTTATTTCATTGAAAGGTTTCACTCAGCCTTATGTTGATCCAATTCATATAAGATACACGTATGGATTCAAATCTCAGTCAAAAGCAGGCACACCGTTCAGTCATCTTTACATAGGCCCTGATCTTCCCATACAACTAAAGAAGAATATCATTTTTGTTATTAGCCCGATTTATGAAAATTGGAATATTGATTCTTCTTCAAACAAATCATTCCTTCCTACGGTAAGTAGTGTTGCCCTGGCACTTAGCGCAGTTATCCCTCTTGATACAACGCGCTGGTCGCTTACAATTGCTGCCATACCCCGTATCAACAGCGAAAATTTAAACCCGGATAATGGTTTTCAAATGGGAGGCATCTTGTTGGCTGTTTACAAAAAAAATAACAACCTGAAATATAAGTTTGGCGTTTATGCCAACAGCGAATTTTTCGGACCATTTATCATACCACTTGCAGGCATTGATTGGCACATAAATAGCCGCAATAATTTGTTTGGTGTATTGCCCGGAAGATTAACTTTTGAACACAAACTCAATAATCATTTTTATACCGGCTCCACTTTTCGATTTATTACCAACTCGTATAAATTAAACAATGGCAACTACCTACGCATTGATGATAACCAGCTTGGCGGTTTTATTGATTGTTACGCAACAAAGCATATTGTATTTACGGCCGAAGCCGGCTACGGCATTTTTCGAAAATTAAGAACAGGCAATAGCCCTAACAAACAATATCTGACAGACTACAATTGGGGCGATGGTTTTTTTATTAAACTAGATGCCAGCTATCGAATAAGGCTTTGAAAGCCTCTCCCCTTACGCTGTAAAAAACATTAAGTATGGCCCGCAAGCTCGGGTTAATTACTTTTTCGTTTGTCGTTCATAATAAAGAAGAACTGCGCCACCGCCAAAAGTTTTGGTTTTTATCAGTGTAAGGCTAATTTTTTCGCTGATGTTTTTAAATAATGGCAAACCACTTCCGGCGATAACCGGGTGAACACAGAGTTGATATTCGTCTATCAAATTAAGTTTCGTTAATGCTACAATCAAACTCGGACTGCCCACGAAAACGTCTTTACCGGGTTGTTGCCTGAGTTCCAAAACAACTTGCTCAAGGTCTTGACTCGCTAATGTCGCGGTTTTCCAATCTACATTTTGCAGAGTGTGGGAAAAAACAATTTTTGGAGTGCTGTCGATTGCGACGGCAAAGTCATCCATTGCTTTATCGCCGGTAGGATTTTCCAGTACCGTTCGCCAATATTCCATCAGCTGGTAGGTGATCCTGCCATATAAAATAGAATCAGCAGTTCGCAACAGGTCAGCGTAATGTTGATGTACTTCTTCGTCAGGCACACCTGAAGTGTGGTCACAGAATCCGTCAACCGTCATATTGATGGCTGCAATTATTTTTTTCATATTTTCTTTTGTCAATCTGTTTAGGAATGCAGATACACGATCATTTAACAAGTTACTTTACAAATATCAAATCCATCACCATGCGTGAAAATAAAAGACTACGCACAAACAAAAATGAGGGTATAGACTGCTACTAAGTATTCTTAGTCAGCAAGCAAAATTAACTCGTCGTTTGATTGTTGCAAGGGCTGATTTGGCTAAAGCTTTCATTTGTAAACATTTAATCAGCAATTTTTTTGAGAAGAATTTTTGTGCATCAATTATTCCAAATGCCAGGTAGTTCTTTGCAATAGGCCTGCAAGGAACGCCGATATAAATGCGGGGAGACCCTGTCGCAAGACGACAAGAAGCAGTAAAAAGCAGAAGCCGTTACAACTAAATGTAACGGCCTTTACCATTATTCCCTGCTGCAGTGCTAAATGTTGATTTACTGTGCTGGCATTTTACTCATGTCCACATAAGTAGCTTCCCAATTATGGCCATCAAGATCTTCAAAGCAACGAAGCTGCATGAAACCAAAGTCTTGCGGTTCGCGGTATTCACGGCCTCCTGCTTTCAGTGCACTGGCCACAAAATTATTCAGCTCATCATTACTACTCATTGAAAGAGAATTAAGCACGCCGACAGTGCTTTTTGCGTCGATGATGGGCTTCGAAGTAAACTGCTGGAATTTTTCATGTGTGAGCAGCATCACAAAAATGGTATCGTTCACTACCATACATGCGCTGGTGTCATCTGAAAACTGCGGATTATTTTTAAATCCAATGGTTTCATAAAAGCTCATTGATTTTTTCAGATCAGTTACAGGAAGATTAATAAAAACTTGTTTTGACATCATGTTAGAATTTGAAATATAATAGTTTGATAGGAAAATTACAGCTGATGGTTAACGGCTTTGTTTAACCACGCCATTATTTGATGGCACAAAGAAATAGACATACCATCAGACCGTTTGGTCAATTACTTGGATATACAGGTCCATTCAATCACTTGGGTAGCTTTCGGTATTCAGAAGGAGAAAAACCTACTTGTCTTTTAAAGAACTTGCCAAAGTTTGCAGGATCGGAAAAATTAAGTTGATAGGCTATACTCGATATCTCAACATCTGTGTATTGGACAAGCGAACGGGCCTCGCTTGCTAATCGATCAGTAATATAGGTCAACGCGTTTTTACCGGATAAACGCTTAACGGTTTGGGACAGATGGTTTGGAGTGACGGACAGCATATCGGCGTACTCCTGAACAGTTCGTTTATCAATGTAATGGTGGTTAACCAGCTGGAGAAATTTTCTGAACAGTATCTGTTGCGTAGTCACCAGCCTGGTCTCTTTTTTCTTTTCAATTGCGAAGTCTTCTAAATAGTACAACAGACCCAATAGCTTTATACGAGCTTCGACATGATTTTCCCGGGGTGAACGTTCATATGCCTGAAACACTTCCTCAAAGTGAGGTGCGAGCCGGTCAAAAGTCGCATGATCGAAGTTAAAAAGATTTGTGTGCAGCACATCAAAAAGCGAAAACGTTTGGTGAAAGTCAGGTTTGAAGAACGAATATGAAGCTGCCTTAAAATAAATGACATAACCCTCAAGAGAATTGTTGTGTGCAAAGCTGTATAGCAAATTGGGCGAGTGGAAGACCAGGTAAGAATCTGGATTGTTCACAGTTTGATTATCATAATTGACTTCAATACTGCCGGAATTACGAAGCAGCGCAAAAAAGTAAAACGATCGCTTAAAGGGAGGCCTATATACCTGTAATTGTTCACGATCCAATTTTATTAATCGCAAACAAAAAAAATCCGGATTAATGGTTCTACCCGGCCACGGTATTGACGCCAGGAAATCATTGATATCAGTATAATACGGTAGTGGTGTCTTTAATTGGTCCATTATATTCCCTTCTCTGATCCTACATGCAAGATACCGATAAACTCCTTTTATTTCGATACCGGCAATAGGTTGATTTTCGATAACAACCACCAGCCAAATACATATCTGATGGTCTAATGGCACAAGACCATTTGTGAGCTATAAACAGATCATCTCTCAGGATTGGAAGAGAGGCTTTTCAACTTGCAGCAATTTTGAGCATTTGTATTTATCTTCAACAACGAATAAAAATCGGCATCGGCATCGACGTTACGGAACACAGAATGCCCTGCCATCGCAAATACCAGTTCGTACGCCACAATTATAACAGATATCCGACAATGACATTAAGACAAATAATAATTATCGTTTTGACAATTTCAATTTTAACAAGTTGCAGGCGTGGTTACAAAGTTGAGGGTGACAGCGTTTATTATGAATATTGGAATGAGGGAAGTGGACAAAACAAGCGATTAATTGAACAGGCAGACGCAAAGACTTTTCAAAAGTTAACTTTTGATTGCAATTGCAACTTTGAATTCGGAAAAGACAAAGACCATTTGTTTATGAATGGAGAGCTTATTGAAAGCATTGACCCAAATACTTTTAAGTTTATTGGAAACTATATTTTCCGTGACAAAGACTCAGCTTATTTTTTTGGGTTTTACAATAACCTGAACGATTGTGTAATTAAAGGAGTTAATCCAGACAAAATAGAATTGATTAAATATCCCTGGGCAAAAGCAGGAAATTTACTAATTAATGGAAAAGACACAGTCTATCTTGATGACATCAATGATTTTGTCTCTCTTGACGATAATTGGGGTAAGACAGAAAAACACATAATAAATAACAACGAGATTTTATACGGAGCCGATGTAGCAACTTTTAAAGTCACAAGTTCTTTTCAAGGGAAAGATAAAAATTTCAGTTACGAATTTGGGGCAATTAATGAAAATGATTTTAAAAAAACAGCTCTTAACACTTTTGATTTTGACAACAAAGATATCTGCAAAACCGAACCTATCGTGTTTGTCGATATTTACGACAGTTTAGTTTCGTATATAGAAGATAAACACAAAACAATTAAGACTGTAGAAAAGCTGGAACAAAGAGGCTTCACGATAAATAATATCAGATATTCAGATTGGGCAGGAGAATCCAAAATTATCAGCGTTTCGCTGGCAAATAATGAATGTAATTGTATTGTAGAAAAACTTTACCGTTACGATTATTCAAAGCCTTCTGAAACAAAAAACATATTTAAAGTAACTGAAAGAATACGCTTTGAACCAAAAGAAAAATAGAATAATAACAACTGGAATCAACAGCGCTGATAATCAATAAATTGTCAGCGCTGTTTTTAATTTAATTTCCCTGCACTTCTTAATCATCGATAACCATCAAATTAGTCATCAACATTTTACAGTTGAGTAGTTGCATGCCACGTTAATCACTATCCTACACTCAGCAGCCACCTTTTTGAGGGGCACGTTTATAAATCATCTTACCATCTCGTTCTACATAGTCGCCCGATACTATTGGATATGAATACTTGGGAGCGTGCGATACATTGCGGCTTCTTATAATTATCTTGTCGTCAACTTTCAGGCTTTGCAATTGCTGAAATTCCTTAGACGTTTCCAATCCAAAACTAAGAATATAATCGTCTCCATTAATCCTGACCATCATTCCGAAACCTAATCGTGAGCCTGGCGGAAGAGAAAGAGAGGTTACAACAGCCTCCATGTTGCTAGAGTCGGTAATATACTTCCCTATTTTAGCAGCACTGGCAAGTACTTTTTCACCTTCGGGAGACACTTTCCATTTTGTGTATGCTATACCGCCGGGGCTAGCCTCCCATTGTTTCACTGCGGCTTCCTTTTCAGCAGCCGTGAGTGGCTTTGGGGTTAATTTTGCAGAAGTTTGATTTTTGATTTCGTGATTGGCAAATACAAGTCCGCTTACCACAACCAGCAATAAGATCAGCGCATAAATAACTTTTTTCATATTTTTTGTAGTTTTAATTAACATAGATGTGTCTTTTGTTAAATCAGATCCGTTTAAACTTGCTGCAACAAAAATACGTTGATGGTATTCAGACAGAAGAACCTGGATTGTAAATAATGGTTTAAACTTTGTAAATAATATCTTTACATTATGCTTGTTAGAAGAAATTTCCCGCCCATAAAGCATAAGTACGTTGGCGGATTATTAATACTATTGTTTATCTCGATAATCTGTGTGGCTTTCAGCATGACGGGCAGTGATAACTTTGACTTTGCCAGAAGGGAAATTTTGCTTCGCCGAATAGGACATGAAATACTCCTTCAGTCGGGCGACAGTACATCACGAGTACTTCCGGTAAAAAAAATCGCCGGAAATGAATACCAGATCAGTTTTGAGAATGCGTTTACTTTTCAACCCGAATCCCTGGTGAAAACTACTCAGCGTTTGTTGGCCCAAGACCCGCTCGCAAGTGATTACGTTGTTAATGTACTGAACTGTGCCAATTCCACTGTAACCTATGGATATGCTATATCAAAAAATAAGAAAGATGAAATTGTAGCCTGCATAGGAAGAAGGCAACCCATAGCGTGTTACATAATTGATATTAAATTCAAACCGGCGGGAATAATTACAGCAAGGAATCTATATCTTTTAGGCAGCCTGATAGTTTTGGCATTTGTTGGATTTATTTTTTTAAGACCGGCTAAGTCGCAGAAGGCCTTACCTGAAAGTGAGGATACTGGTATATTCACTTTAGGGTCAATGTCGTTCGATGCGGATACTCGTAAACTCATGAGAAATGGACAGATGATAGACCTGACGAAAACTGAAACCCGTGTGCTCAGCATTTTCGCGTTGTCTCCTAACGAAGCCATAGAGCGAAGCCGGCTACAAAAAGAGATATGGGAAGATGAAGGTGTTATAGTAGGCCGCAGTCTGGATATGTTCATTTCAAAGCTTAGAAAAAAACTGGAACTTGATCCGAACGTCAAGCTTGTTGTTATACGCGGCAAAGGGTATAAGCTTGAAATTAACTCTTAAGAAAATCTTCCCGCTTCGAACAGATGCTATTACAAGTCGCCAGGAGTAAGTCTACCCTAATCACCTCTACGATGATTCAATTTCCCTGCACCAGCATTGTCGGCATACTTTAAACTAATCTTGAAGTTCGCATGCCCCTAATCGTCATCGTCTTTATAATTTGAATCTATTTTTAAACCGAGCGCTTTCAATCCTTTTTGATGATTGCCGAAGTATTCTTTTGGAAAAGGTTTATCGCCATATATTGTGGACCATACATATTCACTAAAAACAAGGGCATCCTTATCTATGAGATCGGGTTTTGAAAAGTCCATCCTTTGCGTAATATGAGCAAGCCTTGCGGTGGTTTGCTTTGGAACGCTGTTTTTGCAGGATTCATTTCGTTAATGGGAATGGATGATGCGATCGAGTTGTAGCCTGTGAAATCAGGCGTTTGCTGAAAACATTCAGTCATCAACGGAGCAGTAGCAACCAACTGGTTCATGGGTTGTACACCGAATATCTGGCAAATTGTATGCAGTACAGATGATTGATTATAAAACTTACTGACAATGGCATTGCGCTTAACATAAGGCCCTGCAATCATACAAATGGAACGATGCCCATCCACATGATCGACACCAGTTTGAGGATCATCTTCATTGATAAAAATCGCCATGTCTTTCCAAAAGGGGCTTTTAGAAAGTGCATCTACTACTTTGCCCGTTGCCAAATCGTTATCGGCAACATAAGCGCGGGGTGTTGGGTTCATTGGGTCGTACCCACTGGTGTGGTCGTTTGGCAGGTAAATCACAATAAATTCAGGAAGGCTGCCTGCAGTTTCATATTCCTTTAATGCTTTAATAAATACATCAGCTCTTACCTGATCGGTAATGTCCATGTTCCAGCCCGGATAACGCAAGTCGCTATATTTTTCCAATCCCTTCATCGAATACGAACATTTGTAAACGGGAGAAGAATCGGTTTTGTTTTTCCATGAATTATAAATATCTGTCCATGTAACGCCCTTGGGAATTTCAGCCAGATCTGTTTCTCCAAAATTCCTGAATGAAATGCCCTTGCGCACAAGGTGATCCCAAATAAAGCCACAACCGGCATAACACAAAGGGTCCGAACCAAAATCATAAGAACAATGCCCATTGGAAAAATCCTTTTCATGATAAGGTGTAGTAATACCTTGTATGGCCCACTGGTGGCCATCGCTGGAGTTTACGCCATTGCAATAGTAGTTATCAAGCAGTACAAATTGGTTGGCAAGCTGGTGTGCATTCGGTGTATATTTTTTTCCAAACTCTACCAATGTGGAATCACAATTGCCCCTGCCAATGTCGCCAAAAACCTGGTCGAATTTTTTATTCTCTTTAATAACATACACCACATGTTTTATAGAAGAAAGTTCTCCGGGATTTTTGGGAACAGGTATAGGAGCAACATTAGAATTGGCTGAAGCTTGTGCTCGCAGCATGTCTATAAAATGAAAACCTTTTTTTGCTTCAGAGGAATAGTTTGCTAATTCGGATGCATTGCCAGGAAGTTTTACTTTTTGAATTTGTCCTTTAATGGCTGTTACATTACCTATAAACAAGTTATTATCAGCGATGCATATTGCGCCGGGGAAACCAGCTGCGGCAATAAAACCATAAGGACCTTTGCCGGGGCGCTGGGCATCAATGAGAGCAATGGAATTATTGCCCGCGTTGGCTGTCATTAATGTCTTTCCGTCGCCACTCAATGCCAGGGCCGTCGTAAGGCTGCCATAGGGAAGCGACCGATCGGGTTTGGTATTAATTGTGCGAATTATCTTGAAAGTTGTTGCATCTATCACGCTAATACCGTCTCCACTATCGTCAGTAACATAAAGCAATTTACCATCCGGAGATAAAATCATTGATTCCGGATGAATATTGGTACCAATTTCAGCAATCTTTTTTCTTGACTTTATATCAATTACGGTTACTGAACCACGCATTGCTACCGATCTTTCGTCCACTGCAACATCTGTTCCCGCGGACTTCTCTGTTCTATCTCCCTTTCGCGGATGAGGGCCTCCAAAATTACTAACAAAGGCAGTTTCTTTATTTTTACTAATAACAATCGCATAAGGGCAAACTCCTACCGGAATATTGGTTACTACTTTTCCTTTTACGATGTCTACTACCGCAACCTGGTTAGCAACTGCACAGGCCACCAGCGCGATGTTGTTACTGCATAACCCAATGCCAAGCGGATTTGTGTTTTTGTTATTAATGGAAAGGTCTATTTTTTTGACAAGTGTAAAGGTTCCCGAACTGCTAACATTGCCAACATATAAATTCCTATTCAGTCCGGTAAAATAAATAGTAGAATCATTTGCATCAACAACAAGGCCGTTCATTGAACCAGCTTCTTTATCAAGGTAGTTAAAAGACTGAAGTAGCTTGAAATTTTTGGCATCAATAACAGAAATGTTTCTGTTGGTTTTTGCTATAAGCAAAGTTTTATTCAAGGCCAATGATAAGTTTAATACTCTTGAATTTTCTATTAAGGTTAGGCTTTCTCCGGCGGGGTTTAATGTTTGCCCGTTGGGTAAAGTAACTGCACTTTGTAAAGCGTGCACCCAGGAAGAATCTGCCGGTTTCTTAATATCTTTTCTTGGTTCGGGAATGTTTGTATTGGTAATTTGTGCATTCAGTCCCTGAACTGCAAAGAAGACACTAAGTATTAAACTTGTCAAAAGGAGATGCAGGCCTTTTTTCATTGTTTATAGATTGAAATGTTGATTCGTTTGGGTTGCTATATATAATCAAACCTAATATTTATTTTCATCATTCATTTAAGCAATCGTTTGCTTTAGTTTATTCCACATTCCAAAACTTAAATTTTGTGCGAAGCTAGCAGGTAAATTTTCTTATCGATAATAACTTTTTGTTATCTGCCCTCTTCATTTTCAATGCCTGTTTTCAGGCGCTTGGGTCGATTAACAAATCACCATTGGGTTATTTACATCAAAAAGCCAGGCTAAAAAACCTGGCTAAAAAAACACCGCATGAGAAGAGCTTGAGGGGTAGCCTTAAAAAATCTTTTGCCTCTTTTAAAGTTTTCAAATTGTACAATTGATTTACATTCTATCTCGATGGTTTTTCAATTGCCTAATAGTACAACTGTGTGTTTCTAAAAAAATTACGTTCTCTTCATTCTATTCTTTTAAATCAAATTCATTCTCCTTTCGCTTTTTTATTTTGATTAAATTTCTAATCCCCGAAAAAAAATTTGTTTGACCTCCCAGTATCTTAATAATAATCTTGTCGATGTATGCCAGCACCAACGCCAACAATAACAACCATACAATTTGGTGACAGTTTACCTGCATTGTGAAATATTATTAATCTTCGATGGAATTAAAATGACTTTAGAAGAAGTGATCGGGCTCTTGCTTAATTTTCGATAGAGGGAGACTAAAATTGAATCCTTACATTCTAATGGTCGAAGTAGCATTCCGGAAAACCGGAGGCCGATGCTACTTCGAAAACCCATTAAAAAAGTTAATAAAAACTCATGTTTAACTAAAAAGCAATCTTCTAATATCAAAGATGATATATTAAAGCAACTCTTTTTTATTTACTGTACAAACCGCTAAATAAAGCTTGCAAATCCATTGACTATTGATCTAAATCCCTTTCAAATCATTGTGAAAAATACTGACATCGTTCCATCCGAACGCACTTGGTACATCTTACTCCGTAACCCTATCCCTATTTGTCAATACTGTCTATTATTGCAGACAATTCACTCACCATCTCGGCGCTGTTTCCATCAAAACCATTTTTCCTGAAACGGATATGCCCCTTCTTATCAATTATTATTTTATAAGGAATGCCCCCTTCCAGCTTATAATGGCTGTATGCTTTGTACATATTCATTTCTCCTGTGGGCTCATCCATAAGCATTATAAATGGATACTTATGTTTTGACAAGAAGTTGCGTACGTTCTGATAAGCGTCGCCTTTTTCCATTGTTGCTATGTATAGAAACACAATATCGTTGCGGCCCTCGTATTTTTTCATCACTGTCTGCATACCTGGAAAAGAAGCTACGCAAGGGCCGCACCACGTTGCCCAGAAATCAAGAACAATGATCTTTCCTTTCAAATCTCCCGCTCCTATTTCAACAGAATTTCCATTAATATCTTTAAGCGTTAGTGCCGATACGGTTTCGTCGATCAACATGTCATTGACCTCCGATGCAGTCAATACACGAACCGGAGCGTTGTTCCCTGCTGTAAGCGGCTTTGGATCATGTGGAGCGGGCGACTCTTTCTGTTTTAAATATTGAACATATTGACCATTAGGAAACCTCGCTTTCAGCAATTGATCCAGGGAATCTGCTTGTTGCTTGCTACCAAAGTAAGACAGGTACAATTGCGCCATCATCAGATCTTCTTCTTTATCTGAACGCATTTGCGAAAGCTTTTGCACGAGCAACACTTTATCTTCTTTCGAAGGTGAATTTGCCAGCATATTGAAATAGTTGTTCCTGAGTTGCGATTCATGGTCCGGGTAATACTGCAACTCTTGCTTCATATAAGTCAATGCCAACGCCTGGTCCTTCTTTATCCGTTCATCACCATAAGGAATTCCTGAAACCATGTTTGACATTTGCGCATAAGCAAAAGGCAACGGTTTGCTTTTTCTATACAATGGCAGCAAATATCCTTTGCCTTTGTTATTGTCTTTTTGACCATCCGGTGATTCGAAGGAAACACTCACTACCACAGTACTATCCGGCACCTTGCACGACAGCTCCCAGCCTGCCGCGTTGCTATTTAGTGACAGTTCCACTCTTTGCAGCACTTTTGATTTGCCGATAGAATAAATAATGGCTTTGATGCTATCCTGTCTTTCCAATGTTGTACCTGTGGGATCATACTTTAGCTCAAGGTTTCTCCTGTTACTGTACTGCAGGTTTTGACCCACTGCGTGATAATGTTGTGCACGCAGTACATTCGAAATCAAAATCATTGTCAAAAATAGAATCACATTTCTCATGTCTACTGCATTAATTGTTTCACTTTATTTTCAATATCATCGCCTGTAAGGTTCGATGCCACTATATTTCCATGCTGATCAATGATCACATTGGCGGGAATGCTGCTGATGTTGTACGCCCTCGCTACCGCACCACCCAGTGCTTTCAGGTCTGAAACATTTGTCCAATTCATGTTTTCTATTTGCGAAGCCTTCGACCAGTTGTTCTTATTATCATCAAGCGAAAAGGACATGATCGCAAGACCATTGCCATGATAATTTGTGTAAAGTTTTTTGAGCAACGGAATCTCCTTTCTGCATGGTATGCACCACGACGCCCAAAACTGTACAAGCGTATACTTGTTGGTTTCAACCACATTACGCAATGCAATGCTATCACCGGCAATGGTAGCCGCTTTGAAGTTGATGTATTGCTGACCCGTCATGTAATCTTTTCTGTGCTTTACCATTTCATCCTGCTGCCGCTTCAGTTCTCTTGCTGCAGTAATCAAATGACTCTTTTCTCCTAATTGCACAGCCGCTTTGTCAACTACCTGTATTGCCTTTTCTGCATCGGGCTGAAGAGAAAGCATGATGGCCGCCATCACCTGCGTACGCGGATCCTTGCTGTTGTTCATCTTACCCAAAAGATAACCGGACATAACAGCATCTTTTTCTACAAACAATTGAATGGCATCCCACTCTTTGTCTGTTCCTTTCAGCGAACCAATGTTGCCGCCACTGGTCAATGAGCGAAAAGTGGCGTCTGCTTTTTTGAAGGCCGGCAATTTCTGATAACCCAAAATTTCCTGGTTGTATTTTCCACCGTCAATTTCGGTATGCTTATCTTCCATCATTTTGAAAGTAACCTTTGCAGGTTCAAGGACAACATTGTAGGTCGATCTCATTTTGCCTTCATGAATGGCAATGCTTACCAGGCTTATTTCATCTACCGGACAAACAATATGAAAACTGCCGTTTCTCACCGTATCGCTACCAAGCACAAAAGTGGCTCCGTAAGGGTCGCGTAGCAATTCAACTTTGATATTATTTTTTCCGGGCAAACTTCCCGTAAGGTCAAATGACTTTTGCGATGAAGCAACAAGTGCAAATAATAAACAACAGCATAAAGAAATAAATTTCATACAATAAAAAATTGGAACGGCAGTACGGGACTGCCGTTAATGAATAAAATGTGTGTTAAGAAAATTGTCAGCGTGGATTCTGCGTTATCTCAGGATTTAGAGTGATGTATTTTCTGGCAATAGGCAATACCGTTCTGGCACTATTAGGAGCAAGTGAATATGTTTGGCCATTCAGTATATGCGTCACTGTTATGTTATCATTATCAAATGCATTGTAGCGACGAATATCGAACCATCTGGCACCACGGAAAGCCAGCTCGCGTCTCCTTTCTTCTTTTACTTTTTTCAGCGCGTCACCGGGGTCCGTTGCTGACAGCACATAATCAAAACCTGTTTTGAATCGCTTTTGACGAATAGCATTTACATCTGCCATTGCTTCTGTGGTTTTGCCGTTTCTTGCATAGCACTCTGCCCGTATAAGCAATGCTTCAGGAACCGACATTCCCTTCACCGGTGTTCTGCCCGACCATTCGCTGCTAATGTAACCGAAACCCAATCCAAATAACGCATCATTGAAATACAGAGTAGGTACGCGAAGATCATGTTGTATATCGTACAAATGTATCAAAGTGGAATCAGCATAAAACAATGAAGCACTTGAATTGGTGGTTTTGTACAAAGACTCTTCGCTGTTCTGCAAACCCATCGGAAACTGCAACATGCCGGGAATGAGCGTGCTGGCCGGTAAAGTATTGTAGTCAATCAGTTTTTTATACAACTGCAAAGACGCATCAGCATTTTGGAACGCTTCATTTATTTTGTTCATGAACAAATACGTTCTTGCCAGCAAAACATACGCTGCAGATTTTACCGGGCGAAAATTTAGATTCGTCTGTGGCGCGGTGTCAGGCAATCCTGTTATGGCATCATTGATATCCTTAATAATAAGATCGTACACATCCTGCACACTGGCTCTTTGCAACGATTCTTCAAAATCAATTCCAAGTCGCAATGGCACACCCGGATCACTTGAAGCAGTAGTAGCGTTGTACGGTTTAGCATAAAGGTTTACAAGTGCCAAAAACGCGAAAGCCCTGTGCACTTTGGCTTCGGAGAGCAATTGTTTCTTTTCTGTCTCGGTACCTTCTTTAGAATCCATTACCTGATTAATCACCAGGTTGGAAACATAAATCTGGTTGTAAAGGGCATCCCAGTCGGGATCCGATTCAAAATCCTGGTAAATATGTTCGGCAAACGACAACACATTTTGACTGGCTGCGTCATAGAAATTTACGGAGAAAGGTGTAACCATGATGTCATCACTCATGAGCACATCATTGCCAAAGCTATTCACAAAGCCGTTGGATTTACCATTCGCACTGGTTTGATCCAGCAAGAGACGATAGTCATTTGTCTTCTCAGGAATGATCTTTCCTTTGGGAACAATATCAAGGTACTTGTGGCAGCTACCTAAGAAAGTAGTGGTGACTGTTAAAAATAATATGGTGAGAATGCGATTCATAAATTAAAAGTTTGCTCTGATGATGAATGAATATTCCGGACGCGGAGGCAACGCAATATTGTTCAGATCCAGTGTGAGATACTCGGGATCGAGCCCTGCCTTGTTAAACTTATAACTGGCAAGATTGCGTATTTGAACACCCAACGTAAGTTTAGACGAAGGGTATTTTTTCATCCATGCAGAAGGGAACGTATAGTTCAGCAACAATTCTCTGAAACGAATGATAGAAGCAGATTCTACATTCACATCTGCATACTGGGCGTACTTGTCGTAGATGTTTAATCCTGATATGCTGGTTGGTGCTGCGGGTGTATTGGTCAGCTTCTCATCACCCGGTTTTTTCCAGCGTTTGTCCCAATCGTTCATTACCTGGAAAGCATTGTCGGATACCGTTTGATATTTGATTACCGGCACCAAAAATTTGTAACCGAATTTGAAAGTAAAATTGGTCACCAGTGAAAACCCTTTGTAAGAGAATTCGTTGATAAAAGCGCCGTAGTGCGTTGGCACCATAGAACCTTGATACAACAAGGCTGCCGGATCATTTACATCTGTTTTGTAATCAACCACATTTCCTTTTTCATTATACACCTGCGGCGCTCCTGTTGAAGACAGCCCTGCCCATTTGTAGCTATACAAATAATGCAGTGGCAATCCCTCCTGCGCAACACTTGCGAGATAAGCACCCACTGACTTCTGAGGCAGATCAACTTTCGTTACTTTATTTTTATTGTAACTGTAATTCAATGTGGCGTTCCAATTGAATGCACCTTTGATGATGGCACCGGTAAGTCGTATATCTGTTCCTGAATTGCGAAGCGATGCGTAGTTGATATAAGCGCTGTTGAAACCGTATGTACCATTAACGGTGCTATTGCCCAACAGATCTGTACTATAGCGATTGTAATATTCAAGCGAACCTCTCAACCTGTCGTTCAGAATAGAGAAGTCGATACCGATATTGGTAACCGCTGTTTTTTCCCAACGCAGTAAAGGGTTGCTCGGATTAGATACATAAGCGTACGGCAGATTGGTTTGCCTGTCTGTTGCTACATTGGCAATCAAATAAGGGCTAGTGGAACGATCCACGTTTCCATTGATGCCGTAAGTAGCACGAAGAATAAGGCTTCTGAAGAAATCACTTTTAAAGAAAGGCTCTTTGTGAATTTGCCAACTAATGCCCGATGACCACAACCAAACATTGCGATAGCGATCACTTGAGCCAAAGAGATTTGTCTTATCCAATCTGCCACTTCCATTAAGTGTATATCTGTCCTTAAACGTATAGCCAACATTACCGTAGTAAGAAACAAAGCGATTTAAGATGTCCTGGAAAACAGTTTCATCTGGAATGAGTTGTTGACTGCCAATGATGTTCGTGTAATAGTGCGTGTAATCTACCGGTGTATACTGCAGACTTTGTTCATTATAACCGTACTTTGTCTGGCTTGAAAATTTATTGCCCACCTCTCTTATTTCCAACCCGGCAATACCTGACAGATAGTGTTCTCCGTTTTTGCTAAGCGCACCATCATAACGAAGCTGTCCTCTCAAAGTATGCGAGTAAAAACGATTGGCACTTTCTTTATAAATGCTTCCTTTTGGTATACCTGAAGTAACTACGTTGTTTTTAATGGAACTGGAAAAATTTACCGCGTTCCTTGTGTAATACGTTTCCTGGTTGAACAGGTTATTAACGCCCGTGGTTCCCGATTCATATTGATAACTTACATTGGCGTCGAGGCCCTTGAAAATATTATAATTGAGCCTTGTGTTTGCAACCACGTACGAATTCTTTGTTACATAGTTATTGTTCCTGTACTCCCGCAGCATATTGTAATCCCAGTTGTACGGAAGACCGGCTTTTACCAAAGAATCTTTATCAGCCTGGTAAAATGTTTGCGGTTGCGGAACATAGTTGCCATTCGCATCTTCAATCGTTTGATAAGGCAACAGCTTTTTAATATCACTCAGCAACATGCCGTTGTTCTTCACATTGTTTACCACATAGTTCAAACCCATTTCAAGGTTCAATTTTGGAACGATGCGCATTGTTTCAAACAGATCAGCAACGTAACGTTCAGATGAATTTTGATTAAACGATTCGTTCACTTTATCATAACTGAAAGACACGCGCTGTGAGGTTTGCGCACCTTTACCGGCAATATTGATCGCATACTGTTGTCTTGTTGCAGGGCGCATGAACAGCGAACTGAATTCATCAAACGAATGAATGTTCTGCAACGAATCCACCAATGCATCGGCTGTTGCAGGATGATTCATATATGCATCGATAACCGGAGAAATAGCAGGACGCGGTTTACCAACAAAATTTACGAGATGATTATCTACCCTGTATTTCTCGAAGTCAATAAAAGATTTTGTAGAAGCAAATGGCAGCACAGAAAGGCTTGGTTTCTGTGTTATGGACAATGTGCTGGTGAAACTAACATCCAGAGATTTTACGCTGGAGGCGCCTCTTTTTGTTTGAATAACAATTACACCATTGGATGCGCGCACGCCCCAGATGGAAGCAGCAGAAGCATCTTTAAGTACGGTGATGGATTCTATGTCATTGGGGTTAATAGATTCAATGGGTCTTTCAATTGGAAAGCCATCTACCACAATCAATGGATTTTTATCTGCTGTAGAAGAAATGGTACTTTCTCCACGGATGGTAATATCGCCGTTTGGTGCAATCAGAAGTCCCGGCACCTGCCCTTCCATATAAGTGGAGATATCATAGTTGCTGCGCTTTTCAAGCGTAGACTGATTAATGATGCCAAAAGAACCTGCTGCTCTTTCTTTGGGGAGGCGTTGATAACCGGTTGAAACAATAACTGTTTCCTGGAGCTTTGTTGATTTCGGAACGAGCTTAACGGCAATGTAACGCGAATCCAATGGGATCTGTGCGGTGGTTGTGGCAAACCCTACATAAGAGATCACCAATAAGTCCCCCGGTGCTGCCCGCAAGGTAAAAAGGCCATCCTGATCAGTTGAATAATTCGCTCTTTTGTCACCATTAACAATAATATTTGCTCCCGCTAAAGGCAACCCTTTATCATCTGTAACACGCCCGCCAATGGTAGTGTCTCTCGCCACGTGAGCAGTAACGGCAGCAGGTGTGGTTTTTCTGAAAATGAAAATTGTTTTCTTCGTAATCGAAAAATCAAATGACTGACCTTTTAGTATCGCCGGTAAAAACTGTGATAGTGGCATGTTTACCGCATTGATGGTAACCGGCTTTGTGCTCTCGAGATCTTCAGCATTAATGAACACTACATATCCTGTTTGCTTTTCAATGGCTTTGAACACTTCTTTTACAGGCATGTTGCTGGCAGATAGCGAGATGGACTGCGACAGCGATTTTGCCGAGACGTGCAAACAGGTAATGAGCATTAAAATTGCAGTGATCCTCATGATTCGAGCCATTGGTTGATTGAACAAAACACCAGGCGAACCAAACCCTGAAGAAACAATCTTTCGAAAATCCTTCACGGCAGGGCAAACCCGTGCATAAGCAGTTTTTTGCATAAATTGCATTAGTTTGGTTAATTAAGAATTGAATACAAAGCGTTTTTTCTTGACCAACTTTTCGCCGGAAGAGCCTCGACTCTCTTCCGGTTTCTTTTGGTTAAAAACCCGTGCTATTATTATGGTGTAACAATTAGCCTGTGTCCTTCAAGCCTGAAATGAAGACCCGTTTTTGCCATCCCTTCCAATGTTTCCTGTAGTGTAAGATCCTTGCTCAGCTTGCCATAGAAAGCGATGTTGTGAACCGCTCCCTCATATGCCACTTCAATACCGTACCATCTTTCCAGCTGCCTCATCACCGCCTGCAAACGCATGTCCTGGAAATTGAAATACCCCTCTTTCCATGCTACTACTGCTTCTGTATCTATATTTTTCTGCAGCAGTAATTCTTCTCCTTTTGACTGGGCCTGTTGTCCCGGCTGTAATCTTTGTGAACGGCTTCCAACACTCACCATTACAGCACCGATTAACAAGGTAGTGGCAATTTCAGATTCATCATCATAAGCATTGATGTTGAAACTGGTGCCCAAAACTTTCACGTCTGTTTCTTTTGCCTTTACGTAGAAAGGGCGAGCCGCATCGGCTGCTATTTCAAAATAGGCTTCTCCCGTTATGGACACCCTTCTTTCCTGCGTTGCAAATTGTGTGGGGAACGTAATAGAGCTGGCCGCATTCAACCAAACTTTACTGCCATCAGGTAACACCAGTTTGTACTGGCCGCCTTTGGGAGTGCTTAAAGTGTTCATTGCTGATGTAGCGCCAGAGCCCTTTACATGATATTGTACAGTTCCTGCCGCCGACTTTGAAATGGCCACATTTTGTTGTTGCGCAATGGTGCCAATGTTTGCGCTATCCAATACGATGGTGCTTCCATCTGAAAGCGTTAACGTAGCACGATTACCACCCGGTGGTATCTCATTGTTGACAGCTATGGTTTTAACCGTTTTGGTAGAAGCATGGTCCCGCTGAAGGAAAATCCACAACGCACCGACACCTGCAATAATCAAGAGCATCACGGCAACCCTTACAACATTTGAGCGCATGTAAGCCAGTACAGGCCTTCGATTGCGAGATTTTGCCTGCATCGGTACAACTTTCGCTTCGCCTGTCGACAGTGCTCTTTCTATACCTGTTGCCTGTTGAATCTTCGCATATAATTCTTCTCTTAATCCGCTCAAATAACGCGGAGAGCGCCGGGCTATCTCTTTCGTAAAATCATCTTCTTCGATTTGCTGTGCAAAAGCTTCATTGGCACTGTTTTCTTTTAACCATTTTTGCAACACCACTTCTTCATCAGATGTAATTGTACCTGAAAGGCGTTTGTATAATAAAGAGGCAATGTATGATGCGTCGTCGTGGTTCATATAAGCCGTTATATAAAAAGAACGAGCGAGTTAAAAAATCTACTACCAGAAAAAATAAAAATATTCAATGAGGCCAAATCAGGTGCATGAGGAAGGTCGAAATGCATTCGTTTTCACAAAATATTTCTTAGAGGTCAGCATATAACAATATAAGCAGCGACAACAAAAGTGATTGATTGCCAAGTGCAGCCTGTAAAATTTTTATGGCACTCAATTTTTGGTTGCTCACGGTTTGAACGCTTATCTGGAGGCGCTGAGCGATGGCCCCGGGTTTTAAACCTTCGGCAAACGACAACAGGAAAATTTCTTTCATTTTCGGGGGAAGTTTATCTACTTCATTATATATCATCCTGATCAACTCCGATCTTACCTGTTCGAGAAAAAGTGCATCTTCATCGCTTTTATCAAGAAGATAAACAAGCTCATCGTGCTTTTTTGTTTTGACTATTTCATGCTTTAAAATATCAAAACACTTATTACGAACCACCACAAAAAGGAAATGCCTCACAGAAGCGAGAGAGTCAAAATTTGCGCGTTTGTTCCAGAGTTGAATAAATGCCTCAGATGTTACATCCTTCGCCTCTGCTTCATTTACAAAGCGACAGGCAAAGAAGTAGAGTCGCTCATAAAACTGGTCGTATAATTGGGTGAACGCCCTTTCATCACCATGTTGAAATGCAGCAACAATGGTTTCGTTAGTATTTGGTTGTGTGCTACTCAAAAAGCCTTTCGATTTTGTGTAAACTTAAAAAAAATGCAAACAACTATTGTAAATAAAGCTTGTAAATCCATTAACTATCGATTTAAATCCCTTCAAATCATTGCCAAATGAGAACGCCCAAGATGTATTCATGATTAAGCGATTGAATCAAGCATTTCTATCAAAAATGGTAATGCAGGATTGTTGTTTTGTTTTGGCCACACAGCAAACAGCTCTGTCTTTTGCAGCACACCTTCTAACTTGATAAACCGGACTCCGGGATGAGGCGTACAAAGAGACATTGGAAGAATGGAAATACCCATTTTATTTTCTACCAGTTTAAAGATGGTGGGTGCGTGAATACTTCTGTGAACAATACGCGGAAAAAATCGTTGCTCTGCGCAGATATTAATTATCTGTTGGTAATACAATGTACTCTGGTCATTAGGAAACAGGATAAACGATTCTTCACTCAATTGCCCAACGTTTTTAAAGTTTGTGTCGTTGAGCCAATGATCTTCCGGCAAGATCAGAGAAAAAGGTTCCGTGTACACTTTTTTGATCTTGAAGTCCCGGCTCACCTGGTTGGTACGCATAAAGCCTAAATCGAGGTTGCCATTTTGCAAAGCAACGAGCTGCTCTTTATTGGTTAATTCCTCCAGGTTGAATTGAATGTTTGGGCAATCATGATTAAACCTTTTTAACAGATGCGGCAATATAGATTGCATGGCGGAAGCAACGAACCCAATAGTAAGTTGGCCGGTGTTTCCAATCTGCAGCTTGCTTTGGTTATCAAGCGCCATTTCCAGTTTTAGTAATACCTGCTGTATATCTGCCTGGAAGCGAAGCCCGGCTTCGTTTAAAAGCACCTTTTTATTGGTGCGTTCAAATACTGTATGACCCAAAATTCCTTCCAACTGCTTCATCTGTTGGCTCAACGCAGACTGCGAAATAAAAAGCTTCTCCGCCGCCTTGCCATAGTGCAGCTCTTCAGACAAGACTTTAAAATATAATAGGTGACGAAGTTCAATTTGATTAGTGATACTTATCATACGTGAAGTAATCAGTTTCAATACTTATTATCAAATCTAAAGATATTTGCCAACAAACCTCCATTAAACATGCTTAAAAAGATACTAACTGTTGGCCTCGGCAAAGTCGGAACCCTTGTCGGAGTACTACTTAGCCGCGAGTTTGAAGTGATCGCTGTTGATAAACAAGCGCCTCATTATGACCATGATTTGCCGTTTAAGGTATTGACAGGTGACGTAACTGATCTTGCTTTGATGGAGAAGCTGATTGCAGAAACAGATGCCGTTGTTTCTGCCCTTCCCTATTTTCTTAATATCGATATTGCACGACTGGCCCACCGTTTGGGCAAGCATTACTTTGACCTGACGGAAGATGTGCCTACGACTGAAGAAATCCGCCAACTGAGCAAAACCGCCAAAGCTGTAATGGCCCCACAATGTGGGCTTGCCCCGGGCCTCATCGGTATCATTGGCGCACATCTCGCTTCTCAATTTGACGACTTGCGCTCTATCGATATGCGTGTGGGCGCACTTCCCCGCCACCCAAACGGAGACCTCGGATATTCCTTTAACTGGTCAACAGAGGGCGTAATCAACGAATACATTAACGACGCTGAAATCATTCACAATGGTAAAAGAAAAACGGTCACCTCTTTGCAGGGTTGTGAAACCATTACCATTGATGGCGTTGGCTACGAAGCCTTCTATACTTCCGGCGGATTAGGCACCATGTGCGAAACATATGGCGGCAGGGTTGACAGGCTGGACTATAAGACGATTCGATATCCCGGTCACTGTGACCTGATGAATTTCCTGATTCATGAATTGCATATGAAAGAAGATAAAAAACAACTGGAAAATATCCTGGGCAATGCAAAACCTCCCGTGGATGAAGATGTGGTGATTGTTTATGCAAATGCAGAAGGATGGAAAAATGGCAAACTCGGCAGGCAGGAATTTTCGAAGGTATATTCTCCGATTGAAATTGACGGCATTGTTTGGCGCGCTATTTCATGGACCACTGCTGCAAGCCTCGTAGCGGTTATTGAAATGGTATCAAATGGAGAGTTGCCAGCAAAAGGCTTCATTAAACAGGAAGACATTTCCTTCAACAAATTTTTGGAAACAAAATGCGGATCATACTTCAAACCTCAAGTCCATGCAATTTAACAATCAGAACCCTTTAGCATATTTTTTGACCGATCTGTTTGAACAATACAGACGTTCCGTTCCAGATGTAAATGCAATCACTCAAGCGTTAGAAGATAAAGGTGTCATTTCATCCCAATCGGAAATTGTAAATGACCATATTGCATTCAGAACACTTGGTGTGCCTCATCTTGGAATCAAATCATTCGAAAAAATATTCCTTCATCATGGCTACACAAGAATGGAAAATTATTTTTTTGCCGAAAAAAAATTGAACGCCTGGTGGTACGCGCCTCCATCTCCTGAATATCCACGTGTCTTTCTCAGCGAACTGATAGTTGAACAATTGTCTACGAGTGCACAGAAAATTATTCACTCTTATATAGACTCAATCAAAGCCGATCCGGTAGATTCGCTTGACCTCAACGATGGCAAACAAATCGCTGCATTTCTTTACCAGTCGCTATGGGAGCTTCCGACATTAAAAGACTATGCGATGCTGCTAAACGAAAGTGAGTATGCTGCATGGGTAATTTATAACCGCTACTATCTGAATCATTATACAATCAGCGTGCATGACCTTAAGGAAGGTTATAACACGTTGGAAACGTTTAACGCATTTGTTGAAAGCCTGGGTATTCGTCTCAATGATTCAGGTGGAAAGATCAAAGTAAGTAAAGACAAGCTGCTGCGCCAAAGCGCTACTGTTGCACAAAAAATTCATTCACAATTTGCGGATGGAGAAAGCATGCTGATTGCAGGAAGCTATGTGGAATTTGCCGAACGCAATATTCTGCCTCAGTTCAATTCGCTACCTCCCGAACAAATAAAAAGAGAACATCGCCGGGAAGGATTTGAAACTTCCAATGCGGACAAAATTTTCGAAAGCACTTACACAACACAAACCAAATGAAAACGGATATCCTTAACAGTAACGGTTTAAAAGAATATAATTACGGCGTATCAACCGGGTCTAAATGGTTTGCCGAAAATAGTTTCCATTTAACTTCTTCCAGCCCAATTACCGGCGAAGCCCTGGCAAGTGTTTCCGTTGGTAACAGCCAAGATTTTGAACAAATCAAAAATACAGCAAGCGCTGCATTCGAAGAGTGGCACAACTGGCCTGCCCCGAAAAGAGGCGAGATCGTTCGACAGATAGGTGAACTATTGAGAGAACGAAAGGAATCTTTGGGGCGGCTGGTTTCACTCGAAATGGGCAAAAGTTTGCAGGAAGGCTTAGGAGAAGTACAGGAGATGATAGACATTGCCGATTTTGCCGTAGGTCTTAGTCGCCAGCTATACGGTCTATCAATGCATTCCGAGCGGCCGGAGCATCGGATGATGGAACAATACCACCCTTTGGGAATTGTGGGCATCATCAGCGCATTTAATTTCCCCGTTGCCGTCTGGAGCTGGAATGCTTTTCTCGCCTGGGTTTGCGGAAATACCTGCATTTGGAAGCCTTCTGAAAAAACGCCATTATGTGCCATTGCCTGCCAGCAAATTGTTGCTGAAGTATTCATTAAAAACGGCGTACCGGAAGGAGTAAGCTGCTTAATTACGGGCAACCGGGAAGTGGGCGAATGGATTGCGCAAAGCCCCGACATTCCACTTGTTTCCGCAACCGGTTCAACCGCGATGGGCAAATCCGTTGCTGTAGCCGTTGCAGCAAGACTAGGCAAAAGCCTGCTTGAACTTGGCGGCAACAATGCCATTATCATTACACCAGATGCAGATTTGAAAATCGCATTACCAAGTGTAGTATTTGGTGCAGTTGGCACTGCGGGCCAACGTTGTACTACCACACGCCGCCTGATCGTTCACGAAAAAATATACGACAGCGTTAAGGAAAAACTTATTGCCGCTTATCAACGATTAAAGATTGGTGACCCGCTAGATCCTGCAAATCATCTCGGCCCAGTCATTGATCAGGATGCTGTGAACAATTATGTAAAAACGATTGGGCAAGCGCAAAAAGAAGGAGGACAGTTGCTCACTCCTGCTGGTGTTGTTTCCGGATGTTTTGTACGCCCTACAATTATCGAAGTACAGCAGCAGTCGGACATTGTGCGGCATGAAACCTTCGCGCCTATTTTGTACATAATGAAGTATAGTTCTCTGGACGAAGCCATTCGATTGCAAAATGAAGTACCACAGGGTTTATCATCTTCTATCATGACGCTCAACATCCGCGAGGCAGAACAATTTCTGTCAGCCAAAGGATCTGATTGTGGCATTGCCAACGTTAACATTGGAACCTCAGGAGCTGAAATTGGCGGCGCTTTTGGCGGTGAAAAGGAAACCGGCGGCGGAAGAGAAAGCGGATCTGATGCATGGAAAAACTACATGAGGAGACAGACATGCACGATTAATTTTGGAAGTACATTACCATTGGCGCAAGGAATCAGATTTGATTTCTAGTTGAGCTGTAGAAATTAATTATGCTTCAAAAAATGTAAAGAGAACAACCGTCAACATTTAATCCTACAACATTCACTGATGCACTTTTAATCATTTGAGGTGCAATATCCATGGTTATCCTTTTGCTCTCGCCGGGCAATAAATTAAAATATCCGAACTGTACACTTGTCACGCCCCATAAACAAAAATGTATCCGGTGATACATTTGTAATGTAAAAAATATACTGTGCTCTTGATTTTTTTAGAACAACATTCACTTTAAAAATGCAGGATGAGAATAATGAAAAAATATTCTTTCATGACTTAACGGCTGGTTTCTAATTTTTCTACTCTGCTTTTTAGGTCCTTGTTTTCTTGTTGGAGTTGTATTGTGTATAATGTTAACTCTTCAATCTTCTTCAGTAACAGCTTTTGTATTTCTCCAAGGTCTTGTCCGTCTTTCTCTACCGCAGCAGCAGCCGGCATTTCAGGCAAATGTTTATTCGTTTTAATGAACGCTGCAATAGAATCCAGTGCAGGAAGTTTGTAAGACGATTCGAAAACATAATCTGCCCATCCGTTGGTTGTTACAATAACTTTTTGGGCTCTTATATTGCCGTTAACAGCAAGCATCTCGGATGGAGCCGCCGTGCCAATACCAACATTACCTGATTTTCTGTTTATGCAAAACGCCTGAGCTAAAAATCCTCCATCATCGTCGTAGCGCCAAATCGAAAAATTGGCGCCGGCGCTATTAGAACTCTCATCCCCCAGCAAGCCGATTGAGAATCTTGCTTTACCAGAAAAACTTTGAAGTGTAAAGTGCCTTTGCCCCCAATCCAAACTTCCATTAAAACACTCATAACCGCCAGCGCGAGTAACTCCATTAACGGATAACTGCCTTGCACCCTCATTTTCGCTAAGGCTGCCAATCGCTACGTCCCCATCAAAATGAAATTCTCCTGTGTTCCAAATGGCCATTTTTGCCTTTTGTAAATTCTCATCACCTAAAATAAAGTCACCATCGCTGGAACTATAAATTGAATACGTCTTGCCGGTTACTGCTGTGTTGTTTTGCAGTCTCATGCCTGCACTGAAGCCCTGGAAACCTTCAATCTTAAGACCGTAATTACTCTCCGTTGAAGTACTTTTAATGTGGAGTAATTGTTCAGGAGTCTCTGTACCTATTCCGGCATATCCACTGCCAGGAAATTTATTTTGTGCAAAGGAGCCTACTGATGTTAAACAGCAGGCAAGGAGGATAAGGGCAATCTTTTTCATTGTGAGCACAGGGATTTATTCGTTTTAAAGGGATTCTATTTTCTGTTTTTAATTTTGTCTCATTTTGATTTCAATAGCCAATCGCACCATTACTTCTTTTCATTCAGCACTTGCTGTTCCATTTTCTTCATTAACTCCTCAAGCTTATCCATCCGGTCATTTATTTTTTCAATTTCTTTGTTTTTCTGATCAAGTTGTTTTTGTTGATCAATTGTGTATAGGGTAAGCTCCTCAATTTTCTGCAGTAGTAATTTGTTCATTTCGCTAACATCAACTCCATTCTCTTTTACTTCTTTTTCAGATGGCACTGATGGCAAATGTTGATATTGCTGAATATATCTGTCGACAGAATCGATAGTGGGTAAATGATAGTCTTTATGAAAAACAAAATCCGCAAAAGAATTTTGATCGACTCTAACTTTTCTTGCCCGAACGCCGCCTTCTACATAAAACTTTATTGTCTGGTCGGTAAACCCATTTAAATCATAACTGGTACCCACTCCTACCTGCCCTGAATTATACAAAACCATTGTATAAAAAGCGTCGTTAAGTGTGGAACCTGCAACCTTAGTGCTTCCATTAAGAAATGCGGTATTGCCTTTGTTTGTATAGAACATTCCAGATGCCGGACCTTCAACAATTCTTACGTTTGTCTCAAGATTCGCATCCCATTTAATATTGGAGCAGATGCCCTTCCAACCGCCATCACTAAACGTAAACCTGTCTCCAATCTGGAATTTTTCTGTAGGGGTCATAGTTCCAATGCCTATTTTGCCCGCTCCCGGTGTTGAAGAATTAATACCAGTTCCGTACACAATATTGCCAATGTTCAGTTGATTGGAACCAGTGAGATTGGGCAATTCGATATTTGAACCGATTATAATATTATTGTCACCGCTTGTTTGATGGTATGCGGCCAGATAGCCCAATCCAATATTGTAACTTCCGGTAGAAGAGTAAAGAGCTCCATGACCAGACGCAAAATTGCCGTTTCCGACTGCGTTAGACAAAAGTGCATAATGTCCAATTGCATTGTTATAAGCTCCGGAAACATTATGATCAAGTGCCTGATAACCGAGTGCTGTATTACTATAACCAATTGTATTACTCTCGAGCGAGAAGTCTCCCACTGCAGTATTGCGAACTCCTGTTGTATTAACCAAAAGTGTAAACATACCAAATGCTGTATTATAACTTCCGGTAGTATTATTTATCAGTGCCTTATAACCAAATGCAGAATTTTGATCACCTGTAGTATTAAGCTTTAATGCATTATAACCAGTGGCTGTATTGTATGTAGGGGTGCCTGACCCCTTACCAATTGTAACACCGTTGACGATGATATCTGTAGTAAATGGGCTTTGCGCATATTGTTGTTTGGTAACCATGCATAAGGCAAGGAATAGGAATGTTTTTTTCATGACTACATTTAGGGTTAGAAGTCCGTTCTTTTGTTAAGATTTTTTTTATACTGTAGGTTACCAGCTTATATCGGCTATCACAACACAGATGCGCAACACACTTTAGCTGAATATCAATGCCTGTTTTGATTATAGCTAGTGTCTCCCACTATTATCACTACTGCCTTTCATCTGATCAATTTGCGCTTGCAAGGTTTCAATCTTTTTATTTTGATCGATGATGTAAAGGGTTAACTCTTCTACTTTTTTTAGCAACAATTTTTGTACTTCTCCAACGTCCTGACCGTCTTTCTCAATTGTTGATGCAGAAGGAATTTCAGGGAGATGTTTATTTTCTTTAATAAAGGCAGCGATGGAATCTAAGGAAGGCAATTTGTAGGATGACTCGAAAACATAATCTGCCCAACCGTTGGTTGTTACAATAACTTTTTTACCCCTGATGTTGCCATTTACAGAAAGCATCTCGGACGGAGAAGCGGTGCCAATACCAACATTACCGGAGGTTGCGTCAATTCTCATCACTTCAACCGGGCCCGACGATGAACCGCGGGTCCAGCTAAAATATCCTCCGTAATTATCCAGGCTTGTTTTTAAGTATGCTGCACCGAGCGCACTGCCAGCCACCAGTCTTACGTTAGAATAGTTAACATCGGTTTGCAAATTCGTTGCGTCGATGATAAGAGAAGAACCATTCGCTGCAGATGAAAACATTCCTGATCCAACAGTTTCTAATTTGCTTCTTGGACTAGTAGTTCCAATGCCTATACTGCCTGCACCGGGTGTTGAAGAATTAATGCCCGTTCCGTAAATAGTGTTACCAATATTCATTTGGTTGGAACCAGTACGATTAGGCAGGTCCGCGTTGTTGGCAATAATAATATTGTTATCACCACTGGTTTGATTAAAAGCGGCCAGATAGCCTAATCCAATATTATAGCTTCCGGTGGAATAATAAAGAGCTCCCTGACCAGATGCAAAATTGCCATTTCCTATTTTGTTGGCATAAAGTGCAAAATGCCCAATAGCGTTATTAAAAATACCAGTGGTATTTTGCCCAAGTGCATCATAACCTACGGCGGTATTATAATTGCCGGAGGTATTTAGTTCAAGCGCATATGTACCCACTGACGTATTGCGAACGCCTGTCGTGTTTTGAGCGAGCGCGTCCTTTCCAACTGCGGCATTATGCGTACCCGTGGTGTTATTTCCCAATGCATTATAGCCCGTTGCTGTATTATGAGTACCTGTATTGACAGTCCCTAATGCGTTATAGCCAGACGCAGTGTTGTAAATGATCCCGCCGTT
This sequence comes from Pinibacter aurantiacus, assembly GCF_019130065.1. Classification (GTDB taxonomy): domain Bacteria; phylum Bacteroidota; class Bacteroidia; order Chitinophagales; family Chitinophagaceae; genus Pinibacter; species Pinibacter aurantiacus. Next base: position 331,470 of record NZ_JAHSPG010000013.1, read on the forward strand.
TCCCCTACCGAAAATTAAACCGTTAACGATAATATCTGTAGCAAATGGGCTTTGCGCATATTGTTGTTTCGCAAGTATGCATAGGGTAAGGAATAAAAGTGTTTTTTTCATGACTATGTTTAGGTTAAGGAGTTGATTATTTTATTTAAGAATAAGGGTTTTGTCAATATTTTTTAAACAAGCGCACATAAGTTTAGAAATGACAATTGGGCGGATATATATCCTTTCTTATCAAAAGTTCGAGATGTCCTGCGGAGCATCTCGAACAACGCTGAATAAAGCCGTTCTTTCAAGCTGCCTTGCTTTTTCCTTTTATTTTGGTGCTCGTCTATAACATGCTCCAAACACTCCGGTTGCCCGGACTATTTTTAATTCTGTGTAACACTTCTACCAACCCTTCAAGACATGCCAACGATTGCTAAATATTCAAAAGCTGCTCATCATACCAAACATCCTCATACTGACTATCAAATAAAAATCTCCAGCCAGGAGCAAGCCCCAAATAATTAATTGCTTTAGGACATAAGTCGAGAAGGTGCTTGATATGCACTGGCTGAAAGAAGTCGTCCGAATCTGAATATTCTCCCGCCCATATGAACCAGTTTGCTGACAGAGCTCTTTCAGTAGGATGCCGTAGACCATTTATAGGCATATTAAAAGCCTCAAAACTTTTTAACGCAACACCAATCAAGTTATCAAATGGAGCGGCCAAAAATTCAGCATTATATTTCTTACAAATAGCCTTTTGGCTTTCTAAAAATTCTTTTTCAATATTATCCACCTGTTTTCCCTTTATTTTTAATTACTTTATTTGCTTGTTGGCTCGCTTTACGGACAGCGGCCGATTGATCGCTTGAACAATTTTCACATTGAGATTGTACAGCACCTAAACTCCGCATTTTCTTTTTGTCAATTGTTCCTGTTGATATATGCTCTATCGCTAATGGCTCTATGTGATCTGCAACAAACGGGCCTTGTGTTGTTCCACATGTTGCACACTTCGAATTTGGTTGATTAACCGCTTTTCTTTGTGCAGGTGTTGTTGCGTTATTGGGCCGTTTATATGGCGTCTTTGCTTTAATCTCGTAAGTCTGCCCCTCATATGTAACAGTAGGTTGTGCACTATTATTGGCCGTTGCTGCCTCTGTGTTCCCCCCATGAACTGATGCCGCAACCTTATTTGTCGCTTTAGAAGGTATTGGCACATCATCTCCTGTTTCCATAGGAATCGCAGTCTCTGCTGAATAATTTTGTGCATTCAATATTCTTGAAGCATATGATTGCGCTTCAGAATGTGCATCGTCAACATATTCAAATCCAAAAGCAAAATACCTGCCTGGCTTTTTAATATAGTCATTCTCAAAATCTTCAGTTTTCCACCCATTTGCCAAACCTGACCCTGTGAGCGGAAATCCGATGTGATAAGTTTTCCCTTCGTAATCTACTACATACCGCTTAACATCAATTGTAGTCTCCCAATAAAAAAGTCCAAAAAATGAATGCCCGTGTTTATATTCGGTTAGGGTATTTTTTAAGACAGCATTACCCTGCTTATCCGCGATCATTGTATAATGATAGATTTCTCTACCATCCAAATCAACACCTTGTATCGGACTATTACTTGCAAATTGATATGGTGTTAACTCTGGATATTTCTCTTGTAATGGATCAACACTCAAAAATCTTCCCACTCGTGGATTGTAAATCCTAAACCCGTAGTCATATTGATTTCCATCACCAGAAACTTCATTATCTTTTTCCTTCCCATTGAACCCATATCTATAAGCCGTTCCAAATATACTGCCACTTCCGCTACCACCGCTACCATTGTTATCATCGCCGCTGCCATTGGTAGGATTAAGTACCGGTAATTTATCAGAAGTACCGCTTACCCACTGTGCGCTATTGGCTATGGTAAGATTGCGGTTATAGCCACTTTGGTCCGCAATTGTTGTGCCGCTTGCTTCATTCATTGGCCAATAACCAACGAGCCATTCGGAGTTCTTTGGCATCGTTTTGTTCATGTTGGCTACTATCTCTTCCTGCGTGCGTGATTCACTCCAGATGCGCACTTCAGCCATTTGCCCGTCCATCGTTCCGTATTGGCAGCCAAATAACGAATAGCTAGGCATCACATAGGTAGCTGAGGAAACCTGCCCGGTTTTTACCAGTACTCCATTAATGTACAAGCGCGGTTGCCTGTTTTTGTATACAACGGCAATATGCGTCCAACCTGTTACACTGCCCGGCCATACGAGTACAGACGACCAGGAGCTGGTACCACCAGATTCATATACGCTCACGCCATTTGTACCTACCGATACTCCAGCAGCACCTGCAGTAAGTAGCCCCGTAGGAGGTAGTGTCGCTGGTCCGATTGCATATTTTTGGCCGGAAGTTCCGAGCCCGCCATAGTTTCTCTCCACATCAATTTCATGCGTGCTGGTGGGTTTTGCCCAAAACTCCATCGTAAAGTTATCACCGACACTAGCAATATAATTGCCGTCTGTGTATGCTTGCCCGCTAAGTTGCAGGCTCGAACGGGTCACTGTGTTGTCGACACCGCTTTTTACCACATTGGTAAGCTCAGGCGTTCCATTGGACCATGTTGCACTATTCACAAGAGTTTGGCTTCGATTGTGACCGCTTGCGTCGTTTGCCACCGTTCCCGAACCTTCGTTTAATGGATAGTAACAAACAAGACCGGTTACATCTTTTGGCTTACCGCGTTCTATGTTTGCCTGAATCTGTGCTGCGGTTTTTGCAAAGTTCCAAATGCGCACATCCGCAATGTTACCTCCCATCGAACCATTACTGTTCCCAAACAATTCACTGCTCGGTATCACTGTAGCTTTTGAAGAGGCTAATCCCGTGTGCACCAGTTGCCCGTTTATATAAAGGCTCGGAACCTTATTGTTATACACAACAGCAATATGAGTCCAATCTCTTATTTGAGCGTCCCATACCAGATTCATCGAGTAATAAGCGTTGTTGAATTCACCTACAGTTACACCGTTTGTTCCCACAGCTATGGAAGTCGCTGCTGTATTATTAGTGGCGTCTATCAATGTGCCGGAAGAGCCTCCAACAGCGGGACTTGGCATACCCCACCCATTTGTGGTGTTAACGCGTTCTCCAAAACCAGCTCTTGCAGTGGTCGGTTTCACCCAAAACTCAACAGTAAAGGTGTTTTGCACATCGCTGATAAGCGTGGATAACGGATAGGGAGATGGATTTTTACTTCCACTCAGTTTCAGGCTCACCCAATCTTCTTTTGGATCAGGTGCATGCCCCTCCTCTGTTCCTGTGCCTCCTGTTCCACTGCCGGAACCATCGGTTTCATCGTTTACGGCAGGCACTGCAAAGTTTCTGCCAGGCATGATCATCCCAAAAGGATAGTAATCCTGTGCGGTCATTATATTGGCTTCAAAGTGGTCCAGCGTCAATGGCGATCCTTGAACTGCAATTCCCGTTCTTACATCATTAATGGTTGCCATTACGTTGCCAAGGTGATTGGTCAGTTCATACTGCCTTTTGCCGGCATACATTGTATGATCATTGTTGGGGTCGTAAGAATCGTTGGCTCGTTTATTACTTGCCAGTATCTTAACATTAGGTGTAACCATACCCAACCTGCTACTGCCGTATAATTGCTGTTCGAGCCATTTGCCCTGGATAACGACATTGTTATTGGCTTTGTACTCGTACACTCCCAGCGTATTACCTTGTGCATCTCTTACATAGTGGGTAATGGTTGTTCCATCGACGGTAGCAACAGATTTACTGATCCTGTTACCGCCTGCATCGTAGGTATAGGTAATTATGTTTCCATTTGCTTTACTAACGGATTCTATTTTACCATACACTGTCCACTTGATTTTATCCAGACCATTTTCGGCGCTAATGTCTTTAACAAGGTTGCCTATCTTGTCGTAATTGTAAGCATCATCTTCTGTCTGGCTGTCAATATCTGTTGAGTAATTGTCTTCATTAACTTCATCATGCACATGACGCAGTTTATTGTTTACAAGTTTACCATTCGCATCTACATTGTAACTATAGGTAAGCTTATCCATTGCAGGTTTGTCTGCCGCACCATTCCTTGTGTAAGTTGCAATGTTGCCGTTGGCATCATAGCCCACGTCTTCCATGTATGGGTCATTGCCTTGTTCCGGAGATTGATAGTTCCATGTAGTGCCTGTTCCTGTTGCGTTCTGGCGCATTTTCGTGAGCCTGTTCAACTGGTCGTAGCGATAACTGTAACCAATGGTCGTTCCATTGTCAATTTTTCCAATGGCGTAGGTGGCGTTACTGATGTTTCCATTAAACAACTGGCTGCCCGGTACGGGTTGATCCAGCGCAGGTGAATTATACTTAAGGTTAAATGCAGTGGCAGATGATGATATAGGCGTATAGTCATTACTGTAATAACCAAGCGTATAGCCAAACACATCGCGAGCCGATGGCCCAAATGAAGATGTTGCAAAACCATCGTCATTCATATCTTTTGCCTGTGGGAGTGCCGAGGTGTAAATGCGGCTTCCATTTATACCTTTTATCCAGCCCTGAAGTGTGTAGGCATAATCAAGTCCCTGCACATTGTTTTGCCCCAGTTGCATACGCGCCAAAGGTCCATGCAGGTAATAACGGTAAGCAGCTTCTGTGATCCAGTTGATTTCGTCGCTGCTTGTTTGCGCACCAATGAGCCTGTTTTCGGCATCATAGGTGTACTTGTAAAAGAACTGATCCCACTTGCCGGGTTGGTAAGACACTTTGTTGACTTTACCGCTTATAAGATCGTAGTCATATTTTATTTGTTTAAGTCCCCAGGCACCTGTTATAATTTGTTTTTCCTGGTTGGCCATTGCCGTATTTTCCTGGGTAAGCAAATCAACATTGCCTATCTGGTCGTAACTATAATAGCTTGCTGCGTCCCTGTTTGTATTTGCATCGCTTCCGAATGAAAGTAATGCTGTGGCGGCAACGCGCTTGCGCAGATTGCGTTGTAAGATACCGGCCGGTGCCCAAGTTGGCGCTTCATCATATGCTGTAACAGTTACCTTCCTGTTATTGCCGCCATTATAGAAGACCTGCAATAAACCTTCATCTCTCGATTTTTCTTCGGTAAGATAGTTTGTTTCCTGCACCCCGGTTTTTTCTCCCACCTCTACTATGCGGCCAAGTTTATCGTATTTCGTATAGCTATACCTGTTAGCAAATTCCCCGGTAACGGACGGTGCCAGTTGTTCTGCATTTTGCGAAGCACTTAAACGCCCCAATCTATCGTACCAGAACTGGGAAGTGCCTGCATCTGGTGTTGTTTGACTTACTACCTGGTTTAAACTATTGTACACATAGTTTGTTGGCAAACGATGGTTTGGCACAACAAATGGAATTGTTACAGTTGATATTTCTGCATAATCCAATGTCTTAAGCCCAATGAAATCTGCTGTGGTATATCCCCCCCATGCACCCATGGATATTGAATTCAAAGAATTACAAGTTGAATTCTTTATTTGCTGCCCATTTGTGGAAGACATGATCCATAGCCCTACCAGGTTAGGTGTATTGGGCAATACGGAGTTGTTATAGTTCGATGAAATTTCCGTGGATGTACGCGCCCTGTCCCAAATCCTTACTTCATCTATGGTGCCATAGCTCATGGTTCCATATTCTCCACCGCCGATATTGTAACTTGGAAGGACTAAACTTCTTGTAGAAACAGTTCCGGTTTTTTTGTAAACTCCATTGATGTACAGCGTTGGCGTTCTGTTAGTGTACACAATGGCGATGTGCGTCCAGGTTGTAACCGGACCTTCCCATACTATTACCGGTGAAAAATAATCAGACGAACGTTCATACACGCTGACACCATTTGTTCCCACTGACACTCCTACGCTCGCGGCGGTGGTGCTGCCAAGACTAACGGGGTAAATCGCATACTTCTGGCCACTGGTTCCGGTGTTTGAAGTGTAGGATTCTGGATCTATTTCGTGTGTTTGAATTGGCTTTGCCCATAATTCAACCGTAAAGTTGTTAGCTGCTGTAAAAATAACATTCTCCGCCCATGAGCTTTTTGTATCGCTCAACACAAGTAACGAAGTCGTCCTGGTTTTGTTTATAACCGTTGCGGTTGAAGTCGGGTTACAAGCTGATGGCTGGTTGTACATTCCCCAAACCTGCAGTGGAAATGGCTTTGAGGCCAATGCTCCGTTGGGAGCCATGCAACCATTGGTATAGTTGGCGGCCATTTCGTCTGATGTCAGTTCCCTGTCATACAAACGCAGGTGCTTAAAGGCACTTAGCTGTTCCTCGGGTGCCGTATAGTCTTGTATTGACCAATCAAAAGGAAATCCATTTCCCGCAGATACGGGCAGTACGCTTAACGCGACGCCATTTACAAAAAGGTTCAGGTCTCCGCTCATCAATCCTGCTGCAGACTGTGCCGATACCAGGACCTGGTTTTGCAACGGAACGCCGCTTATGTCAGCAACGCCATGGCTCGATCGCAATATTGAAATGCTTTGTGTGGAAGGTTCGTACAATAGTTCATACAATTCAACCCAAAGTTTTTTGTTGGCGATGGCCACCTGGCACATGTATTTGCTATTTGGATCGGCTCCTGTAAAATAGACACGACCCTGTAATGGAGCGGTTGGATCACTATTGTATAACCAGAACTCAATATTCCTGGATGTATTATTTTGAAAGACCGTATATGCTTCGGATGAAATTGCACTTTCAACCGTAGTGTAGCCGCCTGCCGGATAAGCTGAACAAGGAGTGATTGCTCCATTGCCTGCCGGGAACATTTTTCTGTAAGTCTGTACAGTATTGATTTGTTCGTCTGTCAATAACTCAACGCCTGCCGGAGGAATTGTTTTCACCAAATTGCCTGCCTGGTCATAATAATACAGCGTGAAATGGTATTCGTATTGTTTTCCCTGCAACAAACCGGTTGCAGTGTTGCTTAAACATTTTGCCACATAGGCATTTCTAAATTTCTTCCTTTCAACTTCTATGTATAGTTCATAGGCCGCAGCACCTCTTTCATAAGCAGCAGCAAGGTTGTCTGCAACGCATCCAAAATCATTTGATGGCACAGCTTTATAGGCAGCTTTGTTAAACAGTACTGCACTGCTATTGCCAGCATTCAGGAAGTCAAGGTAATCACCAAGCGAAAGTGTGTAGCCTAATTTGTGGTTCAGATAGTTTTGAAGTAATACGTTATAAAGTTTGCTATCTACCGCAACTGCTGAGTAATAGAGTTTAAAGCTGTTTATTAAATTATTCAGATCGGTCCATGCTACTGATTGTGAGTATCCTGTAGAAGGAGGAGGTGGCGTTGAAAATGCCACCGGAATAATCAGGGATTCGCTTAGGTACCGACAATTCTGATTACAACGTGTTACAAGATCATTCAACTGGTCTTGCGTTAAATTGTAATCCTCGCCCAGAGTTGTTTTAAGATATGTGTGGAAGGTGCTTATTGAGCTGTTGCCTTGGCTTGCATTTCCATACATTGCTAAAACTCTATCTCTAACATCCTCTTTGATCTCAGAAATATTTTCATTTACACTGATCGGCGTTCTGTCGTATGGGTATGGGAATGCGAGCAGCTCTGCACTGAATCCTTTCTTTACTATAGGAAGGCCAAGCGTTGATTCAAAAATGGCATTAAACGAACTGCCATCTGATAATGTGCTCGCTGCACGGATGCTTTCTGCGCTTGTAGCGTTTTGTATATTGTTTTTTGCTAACTGATAAAGATTGTTTACGAGAGTAGTAAGAACATCATCAGAAAGTGTGGTTGTTTTATAGCTCAGAAATTCTTCATCACGCACTGTTTGCAATTGCTCAAGCCAACCTGTTTTCAGCTGATTAAGGCTCAAAATCGCGGAGTCGCGTAATGGCTGCAGGGATGCTTCAGAAGTTGGGTATGGAGAACCGTTTGCTGCGGAGCACTCCACCGAACCTTCATAATAAACATAGTCATTCCAAATACGAGTTTTGTTTTTATAGTTGGCATAGTTAGCATCTGTGGGACATGATGAAACCGGCTGTGGAGCTGAGTTATCACAGGAAATACTCTGAACATAATATTGAGTGGTAACGTACTGTTGATAATTTTGACCCATCTGGATAAATACGACATGAACGCCCTCAATGTTGAAGCTCGTTTGCCCAGCTTCCAGCGTTACGGTGCGACTCGTGCCATCACCCACTTCACAGCCGGGGCAATCTGAAACCACCGCACCAAGATTTACGGTAACCTGTCTATTTACAGGGTGCGTCAACGTTACGTAGTAATGCCCAGTATAGTCGTAAGGACCCTCACCCTCCCACATAGCATCCAAAACGAAAGAAAATTCAAAATCGTCTGCGGTTGGGCAATCTACAAACGTAGAGGAACCCTGGCAACCAAGGGCAGTTTGCGTGCCAATAAAGCAGTTCTTGCAATTTGGATAGGCAGCCTGTTTTGCAATTTCCACATATTTTGACTTCAATTGTAAATAGTAGTTCCTATACAACTCCCACTCACGTGTTAGTGAACGGCATGACGCATCGGGACTGCAATTGTTCCAGCTATAAGCCATGGCGTCAATACCTGCATCTGACTTTTCTACTGTTGCAGGTTTACAATACAGCATCCAATCAATTAACTGCAAAATATTTTTGGAAGATTGCGCTTGATGGGATGAGTTCTTCATTACCATACCTATGGCATTTGAAAAATTGTCAAGGTCAAATTGCATTCTTTGCCTATATGCGTACCCTCTCCCGCTGCCCCAAAAAAATGGGTCGTTGTTTAACAGGGCATATATATTGTTGCGGTTGTAAAACCCTTTATCTACGGCATCTTGACCAACGGTATAAGTTTCGCGCAATGACCTGTCAAAGCCGTAGCTAACTTCATTGTTGTATGCAGGAGTTGGATTGTTTTGATCCTTGCACCACTGGTAGCCGCAATATTCAATATGTTGTATTACAAACTTGTCTGCCCATTCTGGGTGTTCGATGTATTTTTTTATAAACTCTGACTCGGGTAGATCACGGGCGTTTTTAACAGTAATTCCATCGTCGTCTGTGTATGTGAGGTTGTAGATGTCTGTTTTGGTAGCATCTTTATAAAACCTCATCACGTTGATTGTGGGTTCCTGCATTGTATATGCGTCCGTCACTTCATCTACGGAGTATCGGGCATACTGGCCGCCCGGCATAACATCCATTTTCATTCTCGTAAGGTATTCCTCACAAGGCGAAGCGGGCGCACAGCTTAATGACTGGCATCGCGTGTGCAACGTGTTCCATGTAGTTGTTATCCAGTTTTGTACAAACGCAGAAGATGGATCGAGATTTTTGAATTTGCTACCGCTCAAAACGTCCATCACTTTTTGCCTGAAATTACTTTTCGGATCATCTACGGCAGTGCCCAATAGTTTGCAGGTTGCACAATCATTGTAACATCCTGTAAGGTCAAGATTGGATAGTTCCGTCTCAAAAAAGTTTTGCAACTTCTTAAGGTCCGCATTATTGGCAATGTAATAATCTGTTTGATACTTGATGTTGTCTTCGCTTAGTTGAAGCGTGTAGGTGATGTTGTAGGAGCCGGGTGTGAGTTCATCAGTTGTTATCTGCCCCGTCAGCACCGTTGGGTTGCTATTACAATTAACATCGTTGCCCTGAAAGGCTGTGGTTGTAACTTTTGGGGCAACAGCTGTTCCACAATCATCTTTAATTTCGATAACTACATTGTACGAGCAACTGCTACAGAATTTTCCTCCACTGTGCACAGTGGTTAACGCAGCGGGATTTATTGTATAGAATAATTTGAATGCTCCTTTTGTTTCGGCAAGAAATGTGGCCGTTGCCTGCTTAAACAAATTTCCTGCATCCACTTTAAAATCTGATGATTGAATAATTTCATCATTTAATTGAGTGATAGCTCCACTGGGTATAGAAGAAAGTGCATCAAGGTTTCCCGGCGCTTTATCTCCTGCCAGCGCAGTAGCAACGGTCTTTCCATTTGCGTCAATATAGCTAATGCTTGTTTGGCCATTCGGATCAATAACCATGTTTTTGAGATAATGCGAGAAGTTTCCCGCTTCCATCCCAAACAATCTGTCGAGCTCTCGCTGACTGGAAGGTTTGCCGTAAAAATATTGGGTTTCGTGCCCACTGTTGATCTGGAATGACTGCCCCACTCCACCTTGTTTTTTTATTCGTCCGGTATTGTCAGGCGTATATTGTGTGGTGGAAAATGGATAGCCGCCGGCATCGGGAACATACTTTGTAAAGTAATAGTCCTGGTAGGTAGTTTGATTTGCGGCGCTTATGAAATCGTTTGAAGGAGAATAATATCGGGATGTTCCACTTGATGTGCTCAGTGGATCCGCAGAAATTTGGCAATCTTTTCCAATGTTGGTATAATCATAAGATTGTCCACTGTTGTTTTTATTAAACCCATTATAGTATTGAAGTCTGTTGTCTGTTGTCGGAGCCGGCAATATGCTGACAGATGGGCGTCCCATGTTATCATAAACGCTTTCCTGGACAACCGCTTTATCGTCACTGGTGTTTATGGTCACCGACTGCCTGTTGCGCATGGAGCCATCGAAATAAGAAATGACATCTTTTCGTTTTCCCTCTTCCGCAAATGCAGCGGTAAACTGCCAGTTCAAAGTTGATTCATGCGCATCATTCTCACCAATTTCTATTACATAAGTATACCCATCATTGTTTTTACTTTGCCAGTTGGTTGTTTTTCTAACGGTTGAGCTTCCCTGCAGTTCATAGGAGACACCTCTCATCCGTGCAATGATAAATCCCGAAGTGTATGGAAGGTTTATTGAATAATGGCATTTGGGAGTGGTGATCCTGGAGTTATCATTCTTCATCCAGTCATTCAACACATTTTCAGGTACATTGTAGAAGCCGGTGTTAACATCTTTATACTGTCTTTTCAACAGATCACCACGTGACCCGGATTGCTCAAGGATTTGGTCATCTATGTATGTCCATTCAAGGTCATATTCTTCTGGGTTAGAACCTGCCTCAGCAAAGTGTGAAGGGATCCAGCTTATTTCAATTGGTGAGTTTTCAATGGGCAATGGCGGAGCTAACGTTGTCATGGTTTGCATACCAAAACCAAGCGCTGGCAAGGTTTGCGTCGGCTTAAATGAAAGCGGTACATTCACTTGCTGGGTGAACGGATACTTTCTTTCCACTAATATTTGGTTCTTCAAACGGAAGATCGCAGGAATATCCTTTCCCCATTCTTTTGAAGTAATTGAATTGACAACAACAATTACCTTGAATGCATTTTTAAATTTGTACTGGGCTATGCTTGGATAAGTTTTGCCGGCAATGGTATCATATCTTACGGCCAGGTTAACGTTGTCAATTTCTGTTGGTGATTGCTGATCACGACTGGTGAAATATTTTATCGTGACATTTAAAGTACAGGTAAACGGTTTGTTGTAGTAGTAAATGGAAGTATCACTTCTTAACTCAAAAGAAACAAGATTATTCACCGAAAGGTGTTTCACCTGGTTCCATTGCTCCAACGGAAGATTAATGAATTTATCGTCAATCACTATACAGGAATCACCTTTCTTGATGTTTCCAGTTAGCGTTTGTATATACGATTCGGTGGCAGCAAATGACCCTGCTGCGAACGCAAATAACAATACTAAAGTAGTAGCGAGTTTCTTAGGGAAGTATTGTGTTAACATATTTTGGACACGGTTAGGTGTTAAAATCTTTTTCTATTGGTTAAGGTTTGATCTTATTGAGTTATAAAACTCTCAACTGGAAATCTTTGTACTTTTCCGTTAACGTCACATTGTTGTCTTTTACAATCACAATTTCATTGATCATGGCATCGACATCGTATTTCACATCCATTACTTTTTTATAGTCGATATTTGTTAACCACACTCTTTTAGCATTGGTGGTATCTGTAGCAACGCCATCTTTCCACCATGCCATTGACGCTTTGGAAATGGCATAACGAAGCGTATCATAGGTAAATGAGCAGGATTTTATTTGCGGCGTATTCGGATTGCTGAAGGTTGCAATGTGATTGCCATTCTCCTCCTCCACGAATCCCGTGATGCTGCTCAGTGCGCTATCGCTCACTAATTGCTGCAGCATTAAAGGAGAGGCCATTTGCATATTTTCACCTGCAGATGCAGCGGCCACCACGACAAACTTGTTTACAGTATCCAGCTGAACAACTATTTTACCATCGGACAAGGTTTGCATGTTGTCAAGCCTTGAATAAAGCTTTTCTCCGCTCTTATAAAAACTAAAAGTTTTTTCTTCCTTTTTGATAGTTGGATTTTCGCCATCAAACAAACGGATAGTTGCCGCCACACCTATTGTCGAGTCAGTTAGTGTGTTGCTGTACATTTTTCTCAACTCTTCTTTAAGATCAGCAGATGGCAATTTTTTCCGCCCATCGTTTTTCACGTACACCGTTCTTGCCAAAGCGATAACGCCTGCTGTTGATAACACTGCGATCAATAATATTTTGAAGCCTTTTCGTTTCATAGTTTCGATAGTTTAGGGTTGTAACGTTTTGCTTTTGTATGCCTGTCTGCTCTCTTTTATTGTCATGATGCCTCTTTCGGTTTCTTTCTTCACTCTTATAGGTGTTCCTTCATCGTCGTATTCATACAGTGTTGCAAAGTTGTTTTCGTCAAGTTGTGCCATCAGTCGCATACTGATCGGATCGTAAACGAAGGATGTGAGCTGGCCGTCGTTTGGCAATAGCCTAACATCGTCAATGTAAAGATTGCTGCCGCCGATCTCCATAGAGAAAGTTGGCTGTGCCATAAACTTCACTTCTACTTGTTTCCATCCTTCTACAACGGGCACCTCTTTCTGGGCGAAATCAATTGTATTACCATTGAGTTTCAGTGTAAGCCCGGTTACTTTATTTGAGTTGGGATTGTTGTCGTACACCCAAAAGTTTAAAATGTATTTTCTTCCATTTACAGGAGCAAACCCAAGGGCCTGCTCGTTTGCGGTTAGTATGTATTGGAACTGGCTGTTGTATGCAAGTGCAGATGTGGTAGGTGCCTCTGCATTTCCTGCAATGCTTTTAACGACCACAGAACCATTCAGGTTAAGGCTCGACTTTCCTGTGTGCGCCATCGTTCCACTGACAGTTGAGCCGGATGAAGCCAGGTCTCCCCAATCCAAATGCCTGTTTAATGGACATTGTTCAGTGGCTGTAGAAGACAAAACAAAATTGTAGTCTTCAAATCCGTCAAAAGCAATTTCATTTCTTCTTGCATTAACGCCAACGGCTGTTGCTACAGAGCCTCTATAGCCAAACAATGCAGCTCCATATCGCTTAAGCGCATCCATGTTTTCAACTTCGTTTCCTTTTTCATCGAAGTAGATCGACTCGTTGCTCATTACCCATCTGTTGTCGATGCTGTGAGCATCCTGCAGTCCTGTTGTTTGGAATTGCCAGAAAGGATTGAACGTTGTATAGAATCCGTTCTTGCGAATATTTGTTCCGCTGTTGATTGAATTGTTTCCAGTCGTTTGATCGCGATTGACTACGTACGCAAAGTTTTGTTCAGGTCGCCAGTTACCCAACACACCTTTGTAGTAGGGGTTAATAACATTATTAAGCGGGTCCAAACAGCCATACTTTGTAGTTGTTGGAGCTACGATATGGAATCGTAATATGGGCTGATAGTCACATGTGGCGCAAGGCGCTTTTTTAAGTACAAAAGCACAATCTCCATCATTGTCCAAAATATATTTATCTCTATTGTTTTCTGTATACCACATGTAGAGTTCCTCAAGTCTTTCTTGCTGGTTCTTGGTATTATCTTGTAAAAAGTTGTTGAACTGATCATCTACTACGTCGAATACTATATTAAATGAAGCCAATGAAGCTCGGTCACCGGAAATCATTTTAAGTGGCGTTGAAATGTTACCTGGTACCTCGTGATGGTCATCGTTAAGGTTCTTGTAATGCAAGTAAAGTGGGTCCACTCCGTCAATTTTACATAAACCGTGGGCAACAGTTTCATTTACCAGGTTCTGATCATCGCTACTGAAAATCTTTCTTCGACTTGCATCAAAATCCGCCGGAAGGGCCATCAGGGTGAAAAGGTAGTTCCTCCAACAGTCTTTGTCAATCGCACATTGTGTCACATCCGGAGCTTCGTAACTTCCATAGAATTTATTTACAGCTATGGCCCATTCGTCTTTGTAAGTAACGGCTTTGGCGTCCAGTATATTTTTGCCTGCGTCTATCTGCACCCTGTTTACACCTCCTACGTTCACTATCGGATTGTTTGTACACACAACAGAACCGGCCGATGCAGTCAACATATTTCTGCGACCGGAGCGTAGTACAATCACTTGCTGGAGATATGGATTATGATACGTCCCATCCTTTGTTACAATTCTCAGTCTACCGTCGCCTGACTTAATAACCCATGCTTTTTCTCCCGTGACCTTATAACTAACCATGTCTCCCGGAAACAGAGACAGCGATGCATACGGAAAAGCGAAAACGCCAGATCCCATTTCCCATAACATGCCCCTGGCCCCAATGTTTTTATAAGCCTCACCCATGCCTTCATAAGCCATGTAAGCCGGGTAATTAAATGAATACGTATAATCATCATATTCGTTCTGGTTTTTGGTGCACAGCACCTCTCCGGTGGTTCCGTCCCACAACATATTTTCTGCAGTAATGGAAGAACCATTCTTAACGGTCCTTACTTTTTTTAACAGGCCCGACTTATGAATTACTTTTACGGCTGACACAGAATTGTAAGCGTCCCTGTTAATATTGGCATTAATACTTACAGAAAAATATGGTACATAGAACCACAAGATTGCCATTCCTCCAGTATAAATTCCCACACTACCACCAATGCTTTCATTCACACTTTCCCGCACATCTGTAATGAAATCGATGTCTGTACCCAGAGGGACATTGCTTGTAACCGTTCCGTCTTTTTCCATCACATCCACATTGTTGTTCAATTGTTTTTCCGGTGCGTTTTCGTCTTTTACATTGTAGTAATATTCTGTAGAAGAAATATTGCTGCCACCCTTGTCATACACCTTTACAGATTTTGGTTTGCCATGCATGTCATTCAGCTCCACTTTAAATCCCTGCGAGGTGGAAACTTTGTTGATGTACGTGGCACTGAACAGCTGCAATATCAGGCTGTTTGTATAGTTTTTCTGTTCAAGCGGCAGGTAGTCCACCAGCGTAGGAAAATCTTTTGCTGTGTAAAATTCGTTCTCTATGTAACCGGTTTCGGACACATCAGTGGGATTCGTTTCATAGTCAGCTCCGGTGCTTCTAACGGTTACCTTGCTGTATCCAACTGCTGCTGCCGGGAAATAAGATTCACAGAAGGGTTTTTCGATGAAATGATATTTGTCGGCGCTCCAGTGTACTTTCTCGGTATAGTTTAAAGGTTCATGAAACGGATTTTCTTCGTTGCCGATTTGCGGTTCATAGGATGCTACACCTGAAGATATTTTGTTATTGTTTTCATCAAGTATCGTATAATCATAAACCTGTCCCAAACGGGCCGTATTACCATGTGTCATGCCATGCCATTCGTCGGAAAGCGTGACCTTCTTCACCCTGCTGCCGCCGCCTATTTTTTTGCCAGCCGGAGTATTAAGACGCACCATGCTTCTCGAAAGATCAACATTGTCCGCAAAATGTTTCCTGGATGCAGATTTTTCAAATGGCTGTACCAGTTCATCCAGGTTGGTAATTGATTGAAGAAGTGATTTCAACGCCGCTTGCCAGTCTGAGCCCACATCTGCATTGTCGTAGTTGTTATACGCAAATTGTGGCAAGTCTGATTTAAGCATCTGCCATGCGGCTTTACAAACCGGGTTGTAACCATCAAGTTTTTTTAAAGTAACCATACCGGTGTGATCATCGATCCTTTTGCAATTATTGATGTCGATCTCTGCATATCCGTACACGTACTCATACTTGCCTGTTTTGTTGAGGTCAACAGACATTTTAAAGAATATCTTGTCCTGGAACGAGCCATCTGCATTCTTCAAATACAGTTTTTTGAAATCATCATCATTCGTAATAGCCTTAGGAAGTTCTACCAGCAAACCATCTGCACCATTAAGTCCTGTTGATTTATTGATCGCTGCAGTATTTGTACCAATTCCTTTTACGAAGCACATTTGCATAGCTTTTCTATTTTGTACAAATGCATAGTCATCCGCTTCGTATGTTACATTAATCACCCCCCCTGTAGGCGTAGTAATTTTATTTAGCTGCCACTTTGAAACAAATTTGTTTTCCAGTTCCCTTTCGTCATAATTGGTGTTATCATTATCCTGCAAAGTATACGGGAACTCGGAGTTGTATAGTCTTGGAGAAGAAGCATTATCAGTCTGATGATTGTACCAGCTTTGTTTAAAATTTCCCCATCGGTCTTGCTGACGTTCCAAATAAAGATCGTTGAATTCCGGGTCTGTAGGATCCGAGGGTGTAGGAAAATCGCCAGTTTTTATCAACGTGTTATCATACTCAAACAGGTATGGGTTAAGACTCCCTCTGTTATTTTTTCCAAAGGTGAAATAGACTTTTTTCAAAGTCAGTTTCCCACCTGAAGTTACGTCGCCAACATTGGTTTTATTGTTGGGAATTCCCGGCCACATTGAGTAGTCATATTCGAAATGCACTATTTTAATTGGTGTAGCATTCGCCCCATTCTTTAAATAGTCTGATTTGGAATATAAAACGATACGATCTAATTTTTGAGGTGCACACATGGTTCCTATACCGCCCTTCTCATCTGCCACACCGTAACCATCATTTCTGGCGCTCGTTTCAAAAATGGCGATCATTGTTTTACTCTCAACAGACTTTAAGTACCAAAGCTCTTTTTTACCGTAGCTGTAACTGGCTTTGTCATCCTTTGGATCACTTAAAAAGCCTTCATTGTAATTAGCTTTATTTTGTGCAAACGGAGCTCTCCAATTATATAAATCGTTTAGCTTTTTATAATTGAACTTGATAGCAGTTCCTAAGTCATCGTCTGTTATACCATCATCGGTAACGTCAACATAATCAGGAGACAGAATACCGGTCAACAAAAATGATGTTGCATATCCCGGAGTGGTTTCCTTGCTTACCAGATTGTCCCTGCCGTTATTATTACCCGTCAGTGAATTCGTTGAAACATCCTTGTCGGTATAACCAACCAATCCTGTTCTTCTTGCCTTTGCAATATCTGGTATCGATTTTTGATCTATAGAAAAAGTCACTTCGGTTTGCGTTGTGTTATACACAGGAATGCCATACACCATTCGCTTTCCCTGGTCGTCGGTCACAGTCATTTCAGTGATATGATTTGGCTGACGGATTCCATCCGCACGCGGAATATCGTCATCTCCAACTGATTTTATCATTTTGTCAAGCGCGAAATCAGCTTCTCCAGCCGTCAGATAACTAAGCGTATAACTTCTTGGCACCCTTCCTGCCTTTGCCAGACTTCCGTTGATAATATTCTGACGCCCGTTTTCTTTCGATTTCAATGCAGCATAGGCAGTGGCATTTGAAACATATCCAAGATCGTTGATGGCAACGCTTTCTGTATTTTCACCTCCGATATTATTAATGTAGTTGACATCGTTTCTCGAAGCTTCACCTTCGCGCTTGAAATAAATAGGTTCATCATCTGTGGTACTCGGTCTTTCAGCAGCGGTTAGAAATTGATTGTTGTTAACCCATTTTCCCGTTACTGCGTCTCCGGAAACGGCATCAATCCTCGCACCACCTTTATAAATTTCTCCACCCCCTAGTGTTACTCCGATACCGGCATTGATGGACTGGTTTCTATATGCTCTGTCAAATATGGTGTAGCTGCCGCCATAGTAAGCCCTGTACTGACCCGATCCCGTTTGTCCGGTTGCCGTAAAATAATCCTGCGTAGAAACTGGAATTGCAATGCTTGGCGCACTTGGTATAAACACACCGTCTTTCTCCCTGTTGAAATCGAGTAAGGCGTTAGTATTTTGTCTCCCTTTCAAATAATTCAAGTAGCCATAAGCCGGCACTTTTGAAAACGGGCTCGTATTTGTTTCCTTGTAGTAATAGCCTGTTAACCCAAAGCCAACGTATTGTCCAAATAGCGACAGGCCAAAATCCAAACCTGCAGTGTAGCTTTCGCTCCGTGAATTGTTACTGAAAGTAGGCGTATAGGTCTGGCCAAAATAATGAACGGCGCTGGTTTCAAAAGTGGTACTGTTAAGATCGTTTGTTGAATATGACGCAGAAAGCGACAATTGTTTTAAACCCGATCTTGTATTATAGTGCAAACTTCCCGAAAGACTTGCATGGTTTTGATCGGTAAGGTCATCATGCATAGCACTTAAGGAGAGAGATGGCGACAGTGAAACACCCTGGCGATTGTCTGAAGTAATACCCAGACCTGCAGTAAGTGAAGATTTTTTGTTCTTAGCCAGCTCAAATCCCAAGCTCGCGCCAACTTCTGCCCCGATGCCGTAATAGTTGTCTTTGTAAACGCCAACTTTAAGACTCGCGTTTCCATACTCCCATGAAAAAAAGGAAGGTTTAATAACCAACTGCCCGCCTATCTTTTTAAAATCCTTCTTCTTGTACACCTTATCAATGTGATCTTTTTCTCCGCTAAAATCATCTGGCAGTCCTCTCATCGTTCTGTTCATTGAACCTGGATTTAATGACCATCCCGCACCAACCCAACTCGCTTCATCTTCCGGGCCCGTTCCAGACTGATAACTCATGTTGATAGGATAGCCACCCACATCCATCAACGGTATGTTGTATTTAAAATCGCCTGTGAACAGGTCCACAAGGTCGTTGGTCCCGGCCGGTTCAAACTTTTGCATTTCCGGTTGTGTAGGTCCGGAGGTTAATGCATACGCAGAAAGCGGCGTCATAAATTGAACGGTAAATACAGCCAGGAAAAATGCTGCTATCAGTTTTTGTCTACGGATACGGTTGTACATCTGAAAAAGTTTATCTGCCCAAAGCAATTATGTGTGAACCCCAAACGCCATTTTTATCGTTAAAGAACAACGTGTCGGGATTTAGATCTTTATTAACTTCAAAAACAAGAATGCCCTCATTCTTTTCAGTCGACATTTTTGTCAAAGGCTGAAAGTGTATCGGTGCAATTGAATCTCCATTGTTGACAATCTTCCAATCTTTGTACATGTCATACAAAAAATATTTGGAATCCTCTTCTTTCTTTCCATTGCTAACGGCTTGCGCATTGTTGTCGATAAATTCCACTTTATAACAACAAAATTTCGTCACCGCATTCACATTACTGGAGTCGTTTTGCAACAACTGATTGGTTGGAAAACTATCTACGTAAATCATTTTGTTTTTGCCGGTAATTTCCACCCAGTGTTTTTTTTGCGGCACTACTACCTCCTGCTTCGTGTTGCTATTTTTACACCCCCAGGCATAAATCACAGCCATCATCATGATTAAAAAAATTTGTCTCTTCATCTCCTACTCGTTTGAATCTTTATCCTGATAAATAAATCTTACTTCCATCGCAGGTTCATTAAATGGCATCACTTTTAACAGATAGTGTTTGCCAACTTCTAAATCCAGTTCTGTAAGATTGATGTCGATCTTATTCAGTCCCGTTTGTATAGCGACCTCCGGTGTATTTTTAATTTTCTCTTTCAAGTTTTCAGTACTGTAAATCGCGTAGTTAAGTTTTTTAACGTTGTAGTTATTCGTAAATGAAAACTTCAGATATCTGTTTGCTATGTAGTAGTTGCCATTCACGAGTGACTGCAGTTCCCGGTAACTGTCTTTTGGCATGGCCGGCGCCGGCTCTGTACACTGAACAGTAAATTCCCAAATTTCAGATTGAGATATCGTCACTCCGTTTTGGTATGCTATTACCTGCCAGCAGTAAGTTTTTCCTTCCTGCAAATCTGGTGCGCTTGTTGGGTAATTGATCATTGTTGACGAGATATTGTCAAGCAGAATCAAAGGCGAATTCGTCAGCAGATTTTCTACCGCATCTCCTTGTTTTTTTTCTGTTAACAACAGCCTGAACTTCATCGAAGGGCTATAAGGAATTGGCGGTTGCCAGCTCAGCGGCGGTCGTTTTTGACATATTTTGTCTTTATCATCCGGACTTAACAAAGTCAGCGGTACAAGCGGCTGCACGTTGCCATCAAAACAACTTTCATCATCGCTGTCCTTATCGACAGATACAAATTTGAAACAGAATGTATACTCTCCTGCCGGAAAACTTCTGGTTTGATTTACTATCGATGCCAAGGCATTTGAAGCGAAATTGAACGAACTGTTCGCGAATACGTTTCTTGGTAAATTGCTATTTCCTGCATTAAGCGTAAATACCGGCGTCATTAAAGTCATAACATCTGACTTCGACTTATTTTCTTTTACGGAAATAAACACCTTTCCATCGATCTTTCCCCCCGAAAGGTTTTGTATTTGTACCATGCTCAGTCCATCTACATTTCTTCCATATACTTCCGGAAGAAAATTGAATATGACCTGGCTATGCGTACGCTGACTCCAGGTAAAACACAGTACTAACAATATAATCCATCTGCTTTTCATATATCTAAATCACTTTATAAAGTATAATGAATAATGGCGCTGCCGAATAATTGATTCGCAAACTCCGTTCTGATTACCTTGACAGCCTTCTTGTATCCTATTTCAAAATCAATATTTAATTTCTCGAGCAACTGCGTGCTTAATTGCTGTTTAAGTCCAAGTTGTTGGTTCCAACCTGCATTTGAATAATATCCAATACCACTTGCCATCCTTAGTTTTTGAATACTATAGCTATAGTTCGTTTCAGCATTAAACATTGATGTACTAAACAAGTAGTCTTGACTTTTTGCTTTGTTCATCAGCAATGACAGAGAAAGTATATTTTTTCCCAGCACCACAGAGGAAGTATGCATTATCATAAGAGATGAGTTCCTGTAATTTGCAGTGTCAACGGTTGGTATATTTTGCTTTTGATTACTTACGACCACATTGTTAAGTATTCTTTTATTAAACAGCTTATAGCCATAAGACCCGTCAGCCTGCAATCTGGATGTAAAGCCTTTATTACTTTTCTCATCAATCATTTGGGTATTATATCCTGTTCGTTGATAAGTAAGATTTACGCGGCTGTTGCGATTGAACTTATAACCCAGTTGAAACTTCGTGTTGAACGATGTGTAGAAATAGTTATTATTCGGGTCAAATTTTTGTTTGCGGAAGTCTGTGGCAAAACGGACGTTTATTTTTTGTTTGTAGAATTTTCTGCCAAGAGACAATCCCACCTGGGATTCTCCTCTGCGCAAGTTCACGTTGCCCGGATTATTATAACCAAGCCCCACCTTCTTTACAAACACATTCACGTCTGTTTTAAAAACTTCACCTTCATAATTAACCTTTCCTCCAATATCAGACATGCCCTTGTTTGACAAAGCCGTTTTGTTTGAGACAATAGTATCTGATGAGAAGTTATTTTGGTATGACCCGAATGATTTTGACAGATCAAAATCAACTTTATTTTTCAGGCCCCAACCAAAAGATGTATGATAGGAAATAACTGCGTCCTTGTGGCGCGCAGTTGGTAAAAGGTCTGTTGATCTAATCCCGAGAATTTTATTTCTATCGGTTACGTTATTATTAAAATCAAAAAAGTTCAGGGATATATTTTGTTGAACTGCGCTTCCTGGTGCAGAACCAAATTTGAGTCCAGTCATACTGGAATAATCCGAAACAGCACTGGTTAATCCTTGCTGCAGCCATTGAGAGGAAGTATTGTTGCGGCCATATATAAAACCAAATGTCTTTGACTTGGTTTGAAATTCTGTGTTGATACCATTGTTCACAACATTCTTGAAACCAAAGTCTCCCGATTGAACTGGATTTTGCCCAACATCCAGACGAGACACACTCATGAACAATTTTTGCAACCCGCTGATTTCAGCATTGTTTTCTATCGCACTTTTCAGATTTGACGGATCTGACAAATAGGATTTAATATTGGAAGAGTTTAAAGGCAAATTTGAACGCAACTCTTTAACAAGTTTGTTGTTTTCAAATTTGTCCTTGTATGCTGTTATCTTTCCATAGATCTTTTGCAACGCCTCATATTGTTCCACATCTCCTTTTGCTTTTTGAAATGCTATCGCTTTGAGAGAATCCTTTCCATTTCCGGTGCCGCTTTTCAATAGCTCCTGGTACTGCATTGCGCTTTGTGAATACTTGTTGTAAACACTGTCCGGAATTATTTTACTACGCAAACTGGAAAGATCATTTCCTGATAAACTATTTGATTGTGATGGCAGTTGTAAAACCCGGTTATATTTTTTTTCATATTCCCCTTTAATCGCTGCGATCTCTTTATTCAGAGACTGTTCATATTCTGCTCTAATGGCATTGATTCTATTCATCCCTGCCGCCATTATTTTTTCGGCCGATATTTTTTCAAGAACCTTTGCCCTGAGAATATCCATGTATTTTGTGTGATCAAAGTTGAACTTATAAAAATCGTTCAACGGAGTTTGATCGTAAGTGTATAACCCGTCATTACCCTTTAGATGCAGATTAAAAGGCATGTTTACAATGGATGCACCCAAAGAAACATCATATGCAGCTACCCCACGGATGCCATTAAAGGCCGCAGATGTATCATATAAATAATTGTAAGAAGCAGTCAATCCAATCTCTCCGGGTTTTACAATCGTATTCTTGTCGAACAACTTAATCTTTGATTCGAGTTCTGATACGGGCTCCATCACTACCTTGCCCGAGGCCAACACTTTTTTCTTAATAGCGTCTGAGGAAACCTGATTACCAATATTATTCAATCCATTGCCAGGAAGAATGGAATCAATCTTAGGAAGCCGGGCCTTTAACGACGAATCTTGTCCAAATGCAGACGCTGCAAACAATGTTGCAAATGAGCACACGACTAATATCAATAATCTCATTGGTTATTGTATAAAATTGAAAAGACTAATACTCTGGGGATCTATTCTTCTATGAAAAATAAATTGAAGTAAATCGATATTGTGTGGCGAGATGGGGAGTGTAATTTTTTTTCATGTCAAAGGTTTTTTGGTTAGGGACGGGCAAAAATATGTATATTTTTTTTTCAACAAATACCACTAACCGGGTATTGTGTAATGCCTATAAGAGTAACCACTTACATTCGAAAGAAACATTTACTGATAGCGCTGGAAGCTGTTTTTCTTTATCGAGACTGTAGTTTTTAAGGCCTTGGTTGAAAACTGAATCAAGTCGACTGTTTTATATATTCCAAACAAAACCTATTTATTGCAAACACCCAATCCATCAACTGGCTGGAAGCAGGAATTGAACTTTGACTATTTTTTTTATCACCGCCTGCGAGCTTTATTTTCTGTTTGTATAAAATCACATTCTCTTTTTGACTGTTCTCTGGTTCATTTAAAAAATGATAACTGCGCCTCCATTTTGATGCAGTTTCTGTAAATACAGAAGCACTGACAAGCAAACCAAAAACACCATAATTCATTTTTTCTTTACAATGATTGCCTTGAGCTTATAATATTTTGGAGTTGAACCGAACGCATAACTTTCTTCCATTATTATTTTTTTAAGGAGAGATCAAATCCACATTGATGCACAAGGTCTTACAAACTGCGTATAAGGGTACATTCCTGGTTCTGGAATAATTCAAATAAAATAATTCGTCGCCTAATGGTCACCGTAAAATTATTCCTTAATTTGCGCATATCGTATATTTACGAACCTAACACTTACGCAAAACCGCAAAACAACAAAATATTTACTATTTTGTATTCGGAAAATACGGACCCTTACCTAAACAACATATGACCCATGAAACAGACCATTGGTATCCTTCTAATGCTGATAAGCATTTATGCAAAAGCAAGTTCTTGCAAAGCCACCAAAAACGGAAATTGGGAAACGGCGGCCACGTGGAGTTGTGGACATGTTCCGGCCGCAGGAGATAATGTAACCATTGATGCCGGATTTACAGTTACAGTAACTGGCAACAACACAGTTGCTATTGGCAATCTCGATATTTCCGGAACCCTGGATTTCACAAATGGTTCAAAAATCAGTTTAGGGTCGGCTTCTGTGGTGGTTATCCACTCCGGCGGGGACATTACCGGCGGAAATCCCGGCGCCAAGCTTGTGTTTCCTTCCTACACGATAAAAGGGTCATTTGCAGTAACGGGCCCCTATTATTTTAATAATAACGGACAAGGAGTTGGTGCTGCCCCTTTGCCATTGACGCTGGTTTCTTTTACCGCCAGCTTACAACAAAATCAGCAAGTAATACTTTATTGGAGAACTGCAAATGAAGAGAACATACATTTCTTTCAGATCGAATCGACCGATTACGAAACTTCTGGCTGGCTGCCTGTAGACACAATTTCCCCGATGGCACCAGCGGGAGGCAGCTATTCATATGCATTTAACGATCGCAATAAATTGAACGGAGACAGGTATTATCGTCTGAAGATCGTTGATCGTGATGGTAAATATGTTTTCAGTAAAATCATTGTTGTTACTTCCCATCAAACAGCAACGTTTTCTGTAAAACCTACGCTGGTCAATAATTCTATGACAGTCGATTTACCCTCGTCTGGCCCGGCAGAAGTGTCGATTTTTAATACTTTTGGCCAGTTGGTTAAAACACTGACCTCCGACAATCAAAGCCTTAGTATTGATGTTTCCATGCTTAGCCGTGGTCTGTACTTCTTAAAACTTGTTCAAGGAAAGAATTCGTATACCACGCGGTTTTTTAAGCAATAGAATTTACAAAAAACAACTGGTTATGGTTAAATTTTAAAATCGGTCTAAATGATACACACCAACAATGATCATAAGGGGCAGGATGTACAAGTCCTAAATAAATTTGTTGTGTATTTTGTTTTCCTGTCATTTTTTTTCCACTTCGCAACCAGTGCTCAGCAGACCGTAAAGCGTCTCGATAATATCGAAAGATCAAAAATTAAGGGAAAATTAATTCACTTCAAACAAGGTGGCAAAGATGACTTGTTTGAAGTATTTGTTTATAAAGAGAATAGACAGATCTATTCTATAATGAAAATTGAACCAGTAAACAAGGAAGATCGGAATTACATAAACGGTTATCAATTCACATTTATTAATGACACTCTTCTGCGAGCCTGGTACACCAGTTCGATCAATCACAAAAATGGCGTAGTTATAGTTTATATCACCAATAGAGATGAAATAATTGCAAGTAGCAAAACAGGAGATGTTAGTTTACCTCCTGTTTCATTTTTGCGTTCGAAATGCGAAGAACTTCTAAGGTTAGCAAACGATCTAAAGCAAAGTAGTCAACATTAGACAGAAATTATTAAGTCCAATTCCAAACTATTGAGATAAAGTTAATTGAGGAACTATCTAGCCTATCCAGACTGAATCTTGCTATTTAAGTAAGCTGAAAAAATGCCGATCCAAATTTAGACCATCTTATTGAGGGCTTATACAATTCGTGATGTACCGGATTTTGACCGAACATTTTCTGTTAGCTTTGTATCCACCCCTGTTAAATGCTTTCAATCCGTACTTGTCGTGATTTGACTGTCAACTAATCCCTTACTTCGTTATTAAATGGTTTTATATTTACGGAACCATTATGATAGACTTATCGCACGCTGACAATCAAATTCATTGTGTCTCTAATTTTGAAGACCTTGTAGCTACTCCATTTCATGGAAAGATCAATGCGTTTTGCTGGACGCGTAACCTACTTGGCGATTTTTCTGAAATTGTAAAAAAGATAAAGCTAAGCGGAAATATAACTGCAATTGAAGAAGACGAACTGCGCGAACTTGAATTGAGTGAACAAGGGCAACTCGCACGCGAAATTCTCATAAATGATTTGAAGATGTTGGAAGCTCATGGGGCATCTCCAATCCTTAATGTCATCAACCACTATGACAGCGATGATACTTATCCGTTTTTTCCAACCGACGTTTACTCTTTTCATGTTGACCGCTCTCCTATACCAACTGATACTTTTTTATGCACTTATCACGGCGATTCGAGTGAAATATTGCCAAATTCACAAGGTATACAGAAGGTACTTATTCCAGAAATAAGGGATGAACTCAAAAAAATATACCATGGCGCAGCGGAAGATTTTGAATCATTCTTAAGCGAGCACTTCTTTGATTTACACTATCAAGCCAAACCCGATGCACGTCCTATTAGTTTAGGCATTGGTCACTTATGGAGGTTGGCAGTTGATCATCCTGGAAGTCAGGTCCCGCCCTGTCTTCACCGCGCACCAAGGGAAAAATCCGGACAACCAAGACTGTTGCTGATCTGCTGAACACAACTATTGAATGGCCAGACGCTAATTCTTAATACAAAAATTATTGACTGACACTCTTTGACTTAGAAAGAGCCCACCACAACTTCTTTTATCGCCATTTATAAAAAAGCTATTGCAACTATAGCAGAATCTTTCTACATTAAGTACACATCCATCTTTAAAATATACAGGTATGAAAATACTTACAACAGCATTCTGCCTGCTCCTGTTTTTTGCTTCAAAGGGCCAGGCAGACTCTACACCAACACTAAAATCGATACTTATTGAACAGTTAAAAAGTACGCACGGTACAGAAGAGTGGTTTGTACCGGTAAATGTAGCAGTTGAAGGCTTAACCGCAGAACAAGCCAATTGGAGTGATAAAAGCGAAAATCATTCCATCGCCCAACTTCTTACCCATCTTAATTTTTGGAACAAACAATCGCTGGATAAATTTAAAGGATTAAAACCAGGCGCATTTAGCGGCAACAACAAAGAAACCTTTACTAAAGTCACCAACGTAACCTGGACAGCTGCAATAAAAGAGTTCGATGATATTATGACTGAATGGGAAACCCTGATTAACTCGGCAGATGATGCCAAATTAAAACAATGGTATTCTACCATTGCCCATATTGGAGCCCACAACGCTTACCATACCGGCCAGATTATCTATATACGTAAAATGAAGGGTTGGTGGAATGCAGATAAAGGTGTCAAGTGATTTTTTTATGCCCGTTTAAAACAAGCTTTGCCATCAAAAATTTCACAATAATCATCCGAGAAAAACGCAGCCTACTTTTTTGTTTCAATAAGTGGCAACAAGTCCATTAAGTCCCCGATAATATAATCAGGATTGGCCGTAAGCAATTGATCGTAAGTATGAGCCCCGGTACACTTTCATTCGGACTCGCAGAAGAAGTTGTGGAAGAAAAGTCAATCGTTTTAAACTAATATCAAAGAAGGCATTTCCTACTGTGATTAATTTGCAATCGCAAGAAAACTTGCTGGAGAAACAGCTTATATTTCGAAATAATTTTGGAAAAAAAGAGGAGGCCGTTATGGCCTCCTTCTTATATCACACATGAGAAAAAAAATGCGAACTTCTGTTTTTTCATCCAGGATAAACAATTCCTTAATTGGAAGTGCCTGCTTCTTTTACTTTATTATCGGTTTCTTTTTTAGCCAGCTTATCTCTGTAATCAGTTATCATGGTAATCTGCGAGTCGATTCTCTTTGTTGACTTATTCTCGCGAGTAAGATTGTTGCGGATTTCATCTCCAACGGCCAGAGCTTTTTCAAAATGGAAATTTCTCCAAAGAATATAGAAATAGGTATCGAGGTACTCTGGGTTGCGGTTTCTTGCCAAAAGATCTTCCATCCATTTTATGCCATCAATACCGGCATCGCGTCTTCCTGTACAATTACCCAGTAAGGCTGTCAACGCAAGCGTATAGCTGTCATTGTTTTTTCCATATTTATCGAGGAACGCTGTGCCTCGCTTCATGTACTCCTTAACATTATAATCGCCGGTACTATCCTGCACTTCAAAGGCGCTGTAAAACATGGCATACTCTTCATAGTAGGGATATTTTTTTGCTTTAAATTTTGCCTTCGCAACTTCATACTCTTTTCTCGTCTCCTTCCTGATCATACCTTTTAAATACCAGAGATAAGAATCAGCAATGTATTTGTCTGTTTCAGTGCGACCAACAGTTTTGTAGTAGTCTTTTTTGTTGTCTTCAATATAGTTAAATACAGGAGTGAAAGGTGTTACTTTAATATAGTTTGCCAATTCGAATGTATTCTTTCTTGCCTTCTCCTCTTTCTTTAAATTATTAAAATAAGTTTCGAAGTCTGCATTGGCTTTTTCATTGCGATACGCAGATTTAAGTGATCTGAAATACTTGCGAACAAATTCATCTTCCCTGTTACCGCCATTCCATTCCTTTATCAACGACAATAAATTTTTGTCGGGGCTCAGTGCAATTTTTGCCAGTTCTATCAAGCCATCCGGTGAAGTGCCTCCAGCTGCTGAATGGATCAGTTCACCATTCTTGTCCATGAACATAAGTGTAGGATATGCATTGATCTGGTATTTCTCTCCCAGCTTCACTCCTTTTCCTTTATCATCACATTGCACTTTGCAGTTAATAAATTGCTTGTTGAAAAAAGTACCAACCTTTTCAACAGGAAACACTTCCTGCGCGAGTGTTTTGCAGGGAGCGCACCAGGATGTATAGAAGTCCACAAATACAATTTTGTTTTCCGCTTTGGCTTTTGCAAGAGCAGAATCGAGGTCGTGCTCAAATTCAATACCCTGCGCATTCGTAGCGAAAGAAGAACCCATCGCTACAAGGATGACGCCAATAGTGTTCCTGATTTTTTTTATGTTCATTTTAATGCAATTTATTTATGATTCAATGTCGTTTAGTTAAAGATATTTTTCATTTGCATGGTGCTCCATAGCAGGAAACAAAGACTGCTTGTCGTCCCGACGAAGGAGGGATCTGAGTATTTACGCAGACGGCATGTTAGTGTCAAACCCAGATCCCTCGTGCCTCGGATGACAAGCAATATTCTTTTGATTCATAAAACATCTTAAGGAAACGACATCGATTATTGTGTATCCAACTTACCAGCAACAGCTACCTGATGACTTAAGAAAGTGTTATTCGAAAAACACTTTCTTAAATCTCAGATTGTTTTTATGCTAACTTTTTTTGTTTTTAAAGTGGAAATAGTTCGGCAAGCTTCTCTTCCAAAGCCTCGGCTCTCAGGTTCTTTGCAATGATTTTTCCATTCGGGTCCAGCAGCACATTTTGCGGAATGGCTCTGATAGAATAGAGTTGGGCAACTTCATTGTTCCATCCTTTGAGATCTGATACCTGCTGCCATGTTAAGCCATCTTTCCTGATTGCATTCAACCAATTTTGCTTTTCTTTTTCCGTATCAAGAGAGACGCCCAGAATATCAAAT
The DNA here is from genome assembly GCF_019130065.1 of Pinibacter aurantiacus. Taxonomy (GTDB): domain Bacteria; phylum Bacteroidota; class Bacteroidia; order Chitinophagales; family Chitinophagaceae; genus Pinibacter; species Pinibacter aurantiacus. Next base: position 360,833 of record NZ_JAHSPG010000013.1, read on the forward strand.
CCTTTGCTATGAAATTTTGCGTACGACTTCACCACATTCGGATTTTCTGCGCGACACGGTCCGCACCATGATGCCCAAAAATCAACCAGCACATACTTTCCGCGGTAGCTGGCAAGGGTTACAGGATTACCCAAGGTATCATTCAATGTGAACTCAGGTGCCACCGCTCCTACAGCTGTTTTTTCCATCTTGTCAAGCGTTGCAGCATACTCTTTACCGGCTTTGCTGTTTTTTACTTTTTCTGAAAATGATTTAAACAATGGAGCCACTACAGCATAGTCAGGGATAGAGCCGCCGAATTTCTTCAGGGCATCGAGGCTTACTACACTGCCGGGATGAGCTTTAATGAAAGTTGTGTAAGCGTTCTTTTGCTCTTCGTCGATCGCATTGTATTTTTTGTCGAGTTCGGCACGAACAGTCTTGTCTTTTTGTTTCTCTTGTGGCAATGCACGATACTCAGCCATGAAGGCGTCCATCTTATCTGTCGAAGGTTTTAACGCCTGTGTGAGATTTTCATAATCATCATTGATACTTCCGGATATCCTTGCTGTTGTAAGAGAATCTTTTCCATTTACTTTTATGTTGCCTGGTTCCAGGTAAATGGTTTTTTTATGTACGTTTTTCCCCTTCGTTCCATCACCGAGGTAACTGAAATATATTGTTGCCTGTATGGGATCATCAATATTTCCTTTGAATGCAAATTTCCCTTTTACAATTGCAGAGGAATCGAAGATAGCCTGGCTACCCTGGCGATAGGCCAGATAAGCCTTTGCAGGCGCATTAATTTCACCTACTCTTCCGCTGACAGTAAATTCTGCTTTTTGTGCCAGCAATGTGCAAGGCAATAAAACTGCAAGACCGATTACGCTTAGTTTCATTAATTGTTGTTTTACAAGGTTATGGTGCCTGGAAATTAAATGCAGTTATTTTTCCAAAGCCGCCGTATGTTTTTATGTATGCCGGATCTGTCACAAGTCCGCCCACTCCCAGTGTTTGCAGTGGGATAGCGATGATTTTTCCTTCTTTGGTACTTTCATTGTATGTACTTAACAGCAGTAATCTGTTGGCTGAAGTTGCGGTTATCCTTTGCGTATAATCGTCGGGAGCAGTTAAACTGGGTAACGACATCCTACCGCCTTTAATATGCATTTTCATTCCGGTGATCTTTTCTCCGTTCGCAACAGTGTATCGCAAAAGCGGGCTGGTGCCACCTCCTGTTAAAAGCGTTGTAGAATACACTTTAGTATCGGTTGCATAAAACAGGACATTTTCCTGTGTAGACTCTGTATAAAATTTCGATTGGCCAATTTCAGGATTGCTGCTGATATCATTAACAGCATAACCCATTTTGCCATTTACGGGCGATAATACCGACAGCTGGTAAACAGCATATTGATCCAGGTCCCTCGTTTTCATTACTGCAAACACTTTTTGATTATATCCTTCCTCCATGTTCAGGCAGGTTTTATTGCCCATGTTACTAGGATCAAATGCCGGTGCCGGATTAGAGTTATCAAATACAGGATAGGCTGCCAATGGTGCAGAGTTAGAAGTGATGGTAGGCAACAAAAGAAACCTGTTGTTTTTTTCGTCATACACCGCTCCGCCATTAGTGCTGGCCGTTTGCAGGCCACACATTTTTTGGCATACATAGTCTGTCTTGTCAAACAGAAAGGCATACCCGTATTGAAAATTAGTTCCATAACGGCTATGCACTTTCCCGTTGTTAACAAGATACTCGTGCGCATTATTTACGGCCACACTCTGAACCATGTTCGGACTTATTGCGGCGGGAGGAAGAATAAAATTATCATTCCCCATTTTAGTGTATATATAGCTGATGGGGTTTATACGGGTTATGGTATTGTCTGTAATGCAGGTGAGCACCCGGTTGTTTTGATAATTCATGTAAGCCACCCCCTTAACAATGCCGGGAAGCGGCGCTCCGTTTGCGGCGCTGTACAGATTTTTGTAAACGCGGCTAATACTATCGTATAAAATGTTTGAAGTAAAATTATAAGCCATGATGAGGTTCAGATCGGTATTGACTCCATCTTTTGTATCTGCTACAACCAACCCTTCACCAAAGCGTGGATTTACGGTAACTATCCACGAAAAGAATGCCTTGAGATTGGTGGTGGTATCTGTTACTGTCAATATAAGTGAATAAGCGCTTGAATTCGGCGCTTCTGTAACCACTCCTTCCAGTTTCTTCTGTGTGCCTATGACACGTTTGTAACCCTGAAAATAATTCATGGTCCAGCTGTAGGTGAGATTGTCCGGGTTCAATCCTTCTTTGGAAATAGCCGGACTAATCCTTAAAGTATCCATTTGAAAGACAACATATGAACCGGGAACACCTGTTGTGTCAATAACAATGGGGTTGGGTGTATGTATGTTATAATTGCTGCGATCCTTTAAGCACGACACGGCCAATACAGAAATGAACAGCAGTATGTATAGGGATATTTTTTTCACAAAGGTAAATTTGATTTTATGAATTCATTTTCATCCTAAATTGGCATGGTAACCAACTGCCCGGCATAAGTGCCATCATCGTGTTTCATTTCATTGCCCGGGTGTTCTGCATTGTATTTTATCAGCGCTTCTTTTACTTTTAAACCATACGCCTGCACCTGGTTTGCGTTCCACCACCAGGTTACTGGGTCTGCTGCCGCCTGTGTAGGATCGTAAGGGAAAGACGATACTCCCGCCGCCTGTATCATGAATTTGTACCAGCCTGTTGAAAAAGGTGTTCCGAAATAATACTTCAACCATTTCCAGTTGGATGGCTGGATTATTTTTCCAGTCCATGTTATATCTACAATAGGACTTAGCATCGGGTCCAATTCATTAGAACCCACCAGTTGAACCCTCAGCTTTACGATAGATGAATCTACCTTAGCATTTCTTTTTAGAACAATGGCCACTTTACCGTCAAAGCTATTTCCAGGCACTTGTCCTTGCTTGATTTCATAGAGTTCGGATGGCACATTGGTATTGCTGTCGTTAACGATTTGAATATTGAACGACCTGTCGTGATCACTTTTATTTCCCGATAGTTTTACCGGCAAATAAATGGTTTTGGCTGACGAGTCGATGTCTTGCGTAAATGAATAAGAATATGTAGGTGTAGTGAAATACACTGCAGGTGCATCCTGATACATTTTAATTTCTTCCTTTTTACAGGATGCGAAAAGGACAACTATGAGACTGGAATATTTTAATAATTGTTTCATGATTGTTCTATTTTAAAGTTTTGGCTTTTGTTTTTTTGTGAAGGATTATTGTCCTCCCATTTCAAGTTCTTTTTGCGGTAATGGCAAAACGTATACACTGTTATCCATGAATTTTGAGGTGCCCGGAACGTTTGCTTTTCCGCGTCTTTTGTAGTAATAAAACAACTGTCCCTCGCTCACAAATTCCTTTCTGTATTCCTTTTCAATTTCGTTGGTAACGCTGTCTTTTGAAATGTTCGTTGTCAAATTATACTGACTTGAAATCCCGCGGTTTATTCTTACTGTGTTCAGATAACTTACCGCATTTGCCTGGTTGCCGGTTTCGTTGTTGGCCTCTGCCAGTATATAGAACATTTCAGGGAGTTTAATAATAGGCAGCCTGTCTTTGAAAGTGGAATTTGTAACGTAGGTAAATTTCAGCAACAGGAAATCTGAGGTGGAAACTTTATTGTACAACTCCTTGTAACGGTAATCGGACAATGACATGTTGGGCTTCGTTGCTGTTTCATACAGGTTATTTGCAACCGTACCATTATGATTGAGCCTCGAATAATTGATATTGATTCCATCTAAAGCATACTGCTGAATGAAGGGACGCACGATGTCGTACAGGTTCTGAACATTCAATGAGAAAACATGCTCTGTGCTAAAGGTGTAGTCTTTGTTTACCGGATTAGGATCGTTGATATTTCCTGCGTTAAAGCTAACAAGGTTCTGCATGCCGCCTGTTACCACTTTATTGGCGGCAGCTATGGCTTTATCATACTCACCGGTCCACAGATACAAGCGGGCCTGCGTAGCTTTCACGGCGAAATAATTGAACCGCATTCTTCTGTCGTTATAAAACAAATCGGTATTAGGTATTTCCAATGTATTTTTTGTGAGTACAATCGAATCATAAGGCGCGAGTAATGCCTCTGCTGTACTAAGATCTTTTTTCAGTGAATCAATGTATTCAGCAATGGTACACGGAATTGTTTTGGCCTTTGAATATTTTGTAACATAAGGAAGAACTTTGTCTGTTAGCTTGGCAGGATTATTTGCAAGGTTTCCGTAGCCAAATAAACGCAGAAGGTCAAAATGTAGGAATGCTCTTAATCCTACACTTTCCCCTTTTATGAAAGCATAGTTTGCAGGATGCAACATGCTTTTCTTCTGGTCTATATTTTCAATGAGGTTGTTCAGGTTGGCGATTACGTTGTAATTGCCCGCCCAGATGTTTTCAATTTTTGGAACAACGCTTATATGATCATATTGATACAGCGACGCATAATAATAAGGATTGCTTGATGTGGCTATGTAGTATTGTTGGCCCAGGGCATCAACAAATCCAATATTATTTTCAAATCCGTAGGTGCTGGTATTTGTCATCAACAGGTAGTTCCCGATTAATGCATCTTTAAACCCCTGCTCCGATTCGAATAATTTATTCGCTGCAATTTGCGACTTGGGAGAAATCTCCAGCCACTTTTTACAAGATGTTAATCCCGCGAAAAGCACTGCTATTACAATTAATTTTTTCATACTGTTAGTTTAGTAATTGGTTATTCAATTCATGGAAACCCAGGATGTTAAAATGTTGTTTGGAGCGAAAAAGAAAACTTTCTTGAAAACGGATAATTCAATCCACGTTCAACTCTTATAGATGATAGCATAAAGACATCATTCATATAAAAGCCACAACGCAAACGCTCCATACCAATGCTTTTTACAAATTTCCATCTGTAGAAATCGTACGAGAGATTTACCGAAGCGAGGCTGAATTCGTTCCTGTTCTGCACAAACCGGTCGCTGGGCTGGGTTCTCGTGTATTTTACAGTGTAAGTGCCATCAGGGTTTTGAACACTCACGGCCGCAAGGGACTTGTAAGGTTTTACATCACCCGGCTTTTGCCATGTGCTGTTTAAAACCCTCTTATCCACGTTAAAACTCATGTCCACATTTTCAACCCTGTCTACCAGTGTTTGGTTGTATAATTGAGCACCATAGAGATACCTGAAAAACACGTTTAATCCCAGGCCTTTGTATTCGCCATTGAAACCAAGTGTTCCGGTTAATTTTGGCATGTTGTCGCCCACCACCACCTGGTTAGCCGCAGAATAAGTGTAGGTTTTGTTTCCGCTTTTATCCAGGTAAATCTCCTGGCCATTTGCGGGATCTATTCCCATTGACCGAACTGCCCAGATCGAATTCATCGACATGCCTTCGTAATATTTAACAACCGCCTTATTATTAAACTTGTCGTCTGCAATCTTATCCTGGGCTTCATTGTAAGCCCTTAACGCATCTGAAATGGAAACGATCTTATTCTCGTTATGAATGGCCGATGCAGTAACTGAAAAGAATGACCTGGTTTTCGGGTTGGCGTAAACGGTATATGTAAGCATTCCTTCAATACCCACGTTCCTTATTTTGCCGAGGTTTTCTTTCACTGAAGCAAAGCCCGTAGAAGGAGCAACGGAGTAATCAATCAGGGTGTTCTCGGTATTGCTCTGATACACATCAATACGGCCCACCAATTTTTTCTTTATCGTAAAATCAAGTCCTACGTTGTAATCCATTTTCTGCTGCCATTTCAGGTCCGGATTGGCAAGACCCATCAGGTAAGCACCGAGATAATTCTGATACACTTTATCGAGCACATATTTGTAAGTGGCAATGGATTGATAAGAACTAAAGTTCTGTGAACCGGTTGAGCCAACTGATCCACGCAGTTTCAACCGATCAAACAAGTTCAGATTTTGTACCCATGTTTCATTTTGAATGTTCCAGCCAACACCTGCGCTCCAAAAATTCCCCCATCTGTTGTTGGCACCAAATTGCGAAGACGCACTCGCCCTGTATGTTGCATCTGCAAAAAAACGATTGTCGTACGAATAGTTGACTACAGACAGCACACCAACATCGCGGGAGGTTCCTTCTGTACCTGTTGGGCGACTATTATATTTCGCGTATTGATTGGCAAATAAAATATCGGTCATTCTATCATTGGGAAATCCCTCAGCCTGGTACACCACTTCTTCAAAACTATTTTGACTCATGTTGCCACCTAAATTGGCAAAGAAGAAATGTTTGTCGCGGAACACCTTTGAGTAATTGATATTAAGGTCGCCACTGAATCTAACCTGGTCGCCTTCATTGCGTTTATAAGAACCCTTTCTGAAGAAGTCTGCTCCGGTGTAATTATCAAACTTTGAATAGTTGGCCGGATAAAACTCATCAGCCTGATTTTTTGTAGCCGTTACGCCGGCTCTTAAAGTAGTTTTCAATCCTGGCAGGATTGTCATTTCAGTATAGAAATTATCCGTAACGTCTATGTAGTCATTTGTCAGTTTAATATTGAGCGTTGAATTATACAATGGATTGGGTGCATATAAATTACCAATGCCAATGTATCCTGTGTAGGGAATGATTCCGGTTTCAGCATTTTTCTTTATGATGCCAAACTGGTCATACGGTGTCCAGTAAGGATTCATTTTCGAATAGTCACCAAAGCTTCCATATGGCGAGTTTGTGCCTTTGTTGCTTGTAACACTAAGGATATCGCGGAATAGCAATTTCTTGTATCGGTAGGATAATGCAATTGACGTTGCGAAAGTGTTTCTCGATGACCCTTTCATTACGCCCTGAATATTGTTGTAGGAAAAATCGGCGATCACGTTCAGATTTTTTTCACCGAGTTCGACTGACAGTGCATGTTTTTGTCCCAGGCCATTGCGCAGTGGCAAAGAAGACCAGTCGGTGTTTACACCCGCCAGCACTGCAGAAAGATGGCTGTTATATTGCTGATCCAGCGTTAGCTGCGTTTGAAAGTTAGGAACCACCGTGGGGTTTTGAGAATACATACCGTAGATCTTTTCGGCCTGCAACTTTTCAGCAGAGTTCATAAGATTATAGCTCGAAAGATCGGGCATTTCCCAATCGAGGCTTCCACTGTAAGATATTTTCGCCTGGCCGCCGGTGAGTTTTTTTGTTTCAATAACCACTACCCCGTTGGCAGCTTTCGATCCGTACAAGGCTTTTGCAGAAGCATCTTTTAAAATAGTAACACTCTCAATGCGGTTCATGTCGAGGTCAACCACTTTTGTAAGACTGGCTTCAAAACCGTCGAGAATGAAAAGCGGCTGATTGGGGTTGTTAACGTATCCTCCTTTCAAGTCCACATCCTGTTGTTGCGGAAAAGAAGAAGTTCCTCTTAAATTCATATCGGGCATTTGATTGGGATCAGAGCCCATTGTGAGATTATCGAATATCATCAGGGAGGGTTCCAGAACCTTAAGGCTTTGCATAAGGTTCTTATTGTTCACTTTGAACAGATCTTCTTTGGACAAAACAGTTACAGCACCTGTAAAACTATTTTTATTCCTGTTAACGATACCGGTCACCACCACATCGCCCATTCCGGTAACCTTAGGGGTTAAAGTCACATTCATAACAGGTTCTCCCGAAATCACCACTTCTTTTGTTTTCATACTTGCTCCGCTAAATACAAGTACCTTATCTGTACTGGTTACAGACAGTTGATAAAACCCATCCGCATTGGTGGCGGTTCCCCTGATAGTTCCTTTTACAGTTACCGATACACCGGGCACAGCCTCACCGGTTTCATTGGTAACGCGCCCTTTTATAATGCGGTCCTGTGCTGACTCATATTCATTTGCATTCGATTTAGGAGGATTGTCCTTTTGTTTAATGACTATTTTTTTTCCCTCAATAGAATAGTTGAGGTTTTTACCATTCAGGCAACGTTTCATCACATCATCCAGTGAAGCATTTGATACTTCGATGGTAACTTTTCCTGCGCGGTTCAATGTTTCATCCTTGCAGAAAAAACTGAAATTCGTTTGCCTGTTAATTTCTTTAAAAACGGTTTGTAATGAAGCATCCCTTAATGAGAGACTGATGTTTTGGGCTTTGATGGACGCCAATGTGAATAAGGTACTCAGAAGAACCAAAGTCATTTTTAATTTCATAAGCATACATACTTTGCTTGATTCCCGTTACACTGCTTGCAGATGCAGCGTGAACGTGATCAAATGTTCGTAATAGTTAGTTTTGATATAATAAACCGCCAATTTCTTTTTGGCAGGGTATTAGCTGTGGCAGTTGTTAAGCATAGACATTTCGCGCATGTTGAATCTGTAGTTGGGCACCTCCTTTTTTAGTGATAAAAAAATAATTTAAAATGCGTCGATTCTAGAATTGAACAACGATCTTTTTATTTTCAATTTTAAACTTAATGTCTTCTGTTTCCATCAAACTCAGCACTTCTGACACATCGCTGTAGCGACTCACTATCCCTGTAAATGTTTCATGGCTGATCGCTCCTTTGTATTCAACCTCCACGTCGTACCACCTGCTGATCTGGCGCATAATGGTTATGATATCCTGGCTGCTGAAATTGAAGGTGCCGTTTTTCCAACCCATCACCGATTCAAGGTCAACATTCTTTTTAACGTTTAGCTTTCCGTCATTCAGCTGAACCTGTTCGCCCGGCACAATAACAGCAGATTTGTTGTGCTGTAAATCTGTAAACCGAATGCTTCCTTCCAACAGTGTTGTATTCATCTGCGGTTCGTCAGCATAAGCATTGATATTAAAATGGGTTCCGAGCACTTCCACTTCTCCTTTGCCTTCAATGTTTATCTTAAATGGCATGTCTTTATTTCTAGCCACTTCAAAATAAGCCTCTCCGGTAATTTCCACGCGTCGCACGTCTCCGGTGAAACTGGTTGGATAACGAATAGAACTGCCTGCGTTTAACCATACCTGTGTGCCATCAGGCAGTGTGATCTGGTACTCTCTGCCTTTTGGCGTTCTCACTACGTTATAAACCACTTCATTGCCATTACCTTCATACACCAATGCGCCATTATGTACTTTGGCTGTAATGCCGCCTTGCAAAGCCACCACACCACTTTTTATTGAATCCAATAATACTTGCGAACCGTTTGCAAGGGTAAGTATCGCACCATTATTACCGGGAACGATCTCTGCTTTTGCCTGCGCTATGCTGGTTGTGCCAGTGTCCTTTCTGTTATTTGTCCAGATGAATGCTCCAATGCCCAGCGCCAGTATAACAGACGCAGCAGCCACCCAACTCCATCGGCGCAGCGTGCGCACGGGATGTACGTCAGGCATAACATCTTCATGATGAATCTGCTGAAGGATTCTTTCTTTCATTTGGCTCTCCAGCAGCTCCCGCATATTTTCTACAGGTGCAGGCACCTCCACCACTTCGTCATGGAATGCATAATACCATTCGTTTACCAGTTGCTTTTCCGCATCTGTAGCAGTGCCATTCAAATAGCTATTGATGGCAATTTTAAGTTGTTCAGAAATCTCCATTGTATCGCTTCTTATAGTAAAGTGTAAAAAGAGAGGTGGAACACGTACGTGAAACAAAAATTTTTTAAAAACCCCAGGAGAACATCACTTTGAGTGAATTTCGGAGAACACGAAGCGCTTTTGATAGTTGTGTTTCAACAGTGCGGGGAGAAATATTCAGTTCGTTGGCAATCTCCTTCACGGAAAGGCCCTCTCCGCGGCTGTATTTAAAGATCAATCTGCATTTTTCCGGCAGCTTGTCCGTTTCGTCATTTAAAAAAGAGAGCAGGTTTTTGTAGTCTATTTGCTCCTCTACCGTTTTGTGCCCGGCCTCTTCCGATCCGACAAGCCCATCACTCAAAACGGTTCGGCCAGATTTACGCAAATGTGCAAGGGTCATGTATTTAACAGCGGAAGCGAGGTAGCTTTTTAAAGAATGAACCTCCGCCCTGTTCCGGTTGCTCCACAAACTGGTAAAAGCATCCTGGACAATATCCTGTGAAAGGTGAATATCTTTTGTGCGGTTGTAAGCTATGGCATACAGCAGCTCCCAGTGTTGGCTGTATATGTGCGTAAAAGCCGACTCATCTCCTTGCCGCATGCGCAAAAGCAGTTCTTGTTCGTCGTATGATTGAATGGCGGCCAAGTTTTGGTATTAGTAATAGATGATCAAACTTATTGAATTATTGGAAATGGCAATCACTGACAAAAAATAAATTGTGGAATAAAAAATGGAGACGAAAACAAGACTTCGTAATCGTTTCTAGTGCCTATTCCCAAAATCAACAATTGGTGAAGCTGAGCTACAGCCATTAAAAAAACGTAAAACGTCTTCTTTTTTCTTACCCAGGTACCCCGACTCGCACCTTGGCAATCCATTTATGTATATTATGTACAATGGCTGGGTAGCACTATTAAAACTGGCTATCTCGTATTGCAAGTTAATATCCCCCATCGTATGAAAACTATCGCCGTGAACCCTGGATTTATCGTCTACATATTGCACAACTATGGTGTACTCACTAAGCGCTTCGAAAATTTCTGAATTATTAATTAGCGGGCTATCCAAAATTGTTGTGCTTTTCATATTCCAGGCTGTGAATAAAAGCAGCGTTTTTTTCTTTGCAATTAGCTGATTGATCTGGAAAGAATCAAGATTATACCTAATATCAAGACATTCGATGCTTTTACATTCGTCTTTGGGATTTCTATTCCCGGAAATGTTTTTACAAGACGCCAGAATTACACCAATCACAATTATGAAAATCTTCTCCACTAGTCCTTTCTATTTAGTTTTTGGATAACATATAATGTAATATCATTCATTCTGGCAGGAGCACTAACAGCAAACACTCGTGTATAGCCCATTTCAACCATGACCTGCTGAACCGCCTTGTTTATCTCTTTTTCAAATTCCTTCACGCTTGCTTTCATTTCTTCCTGAAGAAAATGCTTGTTCTGACGCTGCGCCCTTTGAATCTCTTTCTTTTTCTCTTTCGCCTTTCGATTAATTTCAGACAGATTTTCTTTACTGTTATTGCCTACAGACTTAAGTTCTGCAACTTGTTTATCCAGCTCCTCTATATCTTTTTTATAAACGGAATCTACCTGTTTTAAGCTGTCTGCCATACTTTTTATGTAACGGCTATACCCTGCAAACTTTTGCCGCGCTTCCTCATAGTTCATAAAAGCATCAGTCATTGTATGGGTCAGCATTTCAGGAGATTGCAAACCAATACCCTCCTGCTTGATCATCCTTTCCGGGTATTTTTCCTGCGCAAAAACACCAGTTGTTCCAAACAGCAGCAATGCGATTATTGCAAACAGCAATTGTGATAAACGCTCGTAAGCAGTAATAGAGAGATTCATACAAAAAACCTTCTTTGATTGCAGATAACGCAACCTATTTTTTAGGGTTACTAAAACGGATCAATTGAGGCGGCAGCCGGGTTCTCAATTTCTTACAACCAACTTGCCAACATATTTACTTAGACCGAAATTCAAAAAAGTGCCCCAAATAACTTCTACTTTTTCTGAATAAAAGGCCCTATTTCTGCCAGTTCTTCTTTTATTGCAAATACGGAAATGATACTTCCTTGGATTAAAAATAATTCCCTATGTTCGCTATCACCTTTTTACCTCTCTTGCGATGGTGATAGTTTCATATTAAAACAAGTCAGCAAGAGTATACCTTTACAAAATATAACCATGAAACAAATGGATTTTAAGGCAATTTTAATTTCAATTTTGATACCGGCTTTTGGCTTCTGTCAGACAGCCAAAGAATTTGCAGTGAATGGAATTGCAAAATTTAAAAACAAAGATTACGAGGGTGCCATTTTAGATTATAATAAATCTATAGAGCTGGATTCAACAAACTCAACTGTGTTCTATAGCCGCGGATTAGCGTATTCAAAACTTAATAATTTCCAAAGCGCGATTTCAGATTATACAAAGTCGATTCAATTAAAAAACGACCCGGCTACTTACTATCTTAGAGCTTTAGTGAAGGTCGAGTTAAAAGACTACAAAGGTGCGCTTGAAGATTTGAACAATGCTTATGAAGCAAAAAAAGATAGCCCGATTTTCTATTGTTTGCGAGGGGACTGTAAATATTCAACGAACGACTACAAGGGAGCAATTAGTGATTTTGATAAAGCTATTGAATTAAAACAGGATTTCGCCAACGCATATGTTTTGCAAGGATTGGCATATCTTAAGCTAAATGAAAAAGACAAAGCATGCCTGGACTTCAATAAAGCCAAGAGCCTAAACTCAACAAAGGTGGATGAATTGATACAAAAAAATTGCAATTAGAACGGCGTGTTAAACCGGAAACAGGCTAACCGACTTACACGCAATTCGACATGTTCCGCGGGGCATACCGAACAGCATGTAAGCCATCATAGCAACTCGTTGACAACATTTCCTAAATGCCAGTCTTTTCATCAAATAATTCTTGCATTTCTAAAATTGTCGCTATAAAAAGGCTCAAATCCGTCCAGCGACGGGGAAATATATTCCATGTATAATTTTTGCAGATATTGTTTATACTGCTCTTCGTTATCAATATTGATCACAGAATTAGTCGTTAAGCCATTCTTCACAAACTCAGTCAGTTTCTTGTATTGTTTTTGTAAGAACAAACTCCTCATCTGAATGTCATAATATTGCCCCCTTTCAAACATCATCGTACTATCTAACAGCAGTGATTTTTTAAGCCTTAAGTAAATCTGAACCAGTGAATCTGCGTTTTTATAATCCCTTTTGTTTAAATAGAAGCTTGCCAAAAATATTTTCGCAAGTATTGAATCCTTTTGAAAAGGCGAACGACAACTGTTCCTATTCAATTCCTGTAAATCACCCTCCCCAACTTCTTTATATAAATGTGGGGCCAAGCCAAATAAACATTCTCCCGGAAACTTGTTTGTGTACAAAGAAATGTATTTTGATAACAGAGGGCTTTTTTCAATTGTAAGTCTCTTTATAATTGTTCGCAACGAAACCTGGGCATAGTAATTCGCACTAATTAGTTCGTCAAAGATTTTTAGTGACTTGTCCGTTTCATTGGCTATTAAATATTCATTTGCCAATAAAAACTTCAACCTTTGGTTGTGTGGAGATTTACTAAGCCTTTCGATTAGACTATTGATATTCTTTTTTGTCGATTCAGGACTTACACCGCTTAAACTTCCCAAATAATAGACTTCGCTTGATTGAATCTGATAAAGTTCATCCCTCTCGTCCGTAATTGACCTGAGCAGTTGTAAATGCAATTCGTTATCCAGGTTGTGTGGATATTCATTTAGCCGAAAAACTGCATACTTAACATAGTTGCTGGCGTTTTTGTCTTTCAGCTCAAATCCATAAAAGTCATTCTCAATTAATGTATCCAGACTAAAGTTTCTTTTGAGCACTTCGCAGGAACTGTCATACATTGATCGATTTAAATAAAATATTGACAACTCCAGTGGATTGCTGCTATCTACAGTTGAACTACTGCCGTTCAATAAGGCTATGAAATTTTTTGAAACATTTGTACTTGTTTGAGAAACATTGGCGATATATTTCTTATTGCTTTTCGAATTATTATTGCCACAGCCAACAACAATAAAAGTTGCAAAAACAAATGCTGACAAAAATCCATTTTTCATATTTGCCTGCCTCCATTTTAAGTGAGTCTATTTACAATTTTGCTTCTTTAATCTTCGCTAGTTCAGCTAATACTTGCGGTATTTCGTCGGAAACGAATGAGCTTTTAATTTTTGCAAAAAACATATCACTATATTCTTGCGAAGCAAGGTTACTTCTTATGAGATAATAGTCTTGAACAAAACCCTCAATCAAATAGAAATCACTGTCACCTATCGTTTGTTTCATTCGCTCGTTTCCTAACCTGCCAAAGGCATCAACATCTCCGTTGAACCTTTTGAAAATTTCTATTTTCTCAATTGTCAGCATAGCTATTGCATTCTACTTTTTCTTGTTTATTCTGCCCTTAAACTTGCTTACGCCATCCATGAATACTTCTACAACAATTCTTCCTGCCGGAAGGTGGGTAAGATCATAATTGAACACAGCATTTTTGATCGCCTTGTATTCATGTTTTTGCCATACAGTACCATCTACAGTGATCTGTACAGTCATGTTGCTTAGTTTGTTTGATACAACACTCAATTGCGTTTGATCGCTAACCAATCTTGGATAAAGTGAGAATGCATGTTTTCCCAGTACAGTGTCGGGAGCAAAACCCGGAACTGCTTTAAAACTCAGCATTTCACCATTGCCGCAGTCGCTCTCAAAAGCATGGATGAGGTTTCCTTTCATGTCGAACAGGCGCAGATATCCATCTCCGTTTTGAGGTTCTGCCCAAAATTCCAGCCCATCTCCTGCACTGTCAGTTAGGCTCAAAGTATATTTTCCTTCCGTAAGGCGAAGCGTATCTGTATAAAGCGTTTTGGCTTCGAGTTGTGAAGACTTTTTCTGAAAGATCGTATCCAGCTTATTATTAAGTAAGAACAGGCTGTTGTCTTTCGGCTTGTTATTCGTAAGCAGCTTCAATACAAATTCAGACGGCAGCTTTTCCGGAGCCGTAAATGACGCTTGCATTGTATTATCTCCCGTCCAGGCATCTTTTTTTCCATTGGGTTTGTCAAGCAACACGCTGAAAGTATTTTGCCCGTCTTTCTCCTGAATTTCACCCGGCAGTATTATTTCTGCCACTTTGTTAAAAGCAAGATCGCCTTTCCATTGAAACGTTTTCTTCTCAAAACCTTCCGTTCCGTACACAATACGGACTGAACGGAGATTATCGGCACCAAGATTTCGTATAGAAATGCGGGGCGAAAAGCTTGCAGGGTTCAAACGGAAAAAGCGTTGTTCATCAGTAGGTACCATAATGGCCTCAACAGCCACATCTGTCTTTTGCCGCGGTGCGGAATACTGGAACAAATAAGCGGAAATATTTTCAACGGCCTGTATATTGTCTGTTGCAGTGTAAGGTTCCATTTGCAATGACAATTCATGTTTGCCGGGTTTTGTAAATACATCAATTACATCGGGGTTTTGCAGATCACCGGGACACCAGTATGCACGATCATATATCCATGTGCCCCCTTGCGGATACAACGGGTTGCCACCGCAATCTTTCCACATGTTGCGAAAATCAACGGTGCTTCCATCAAACTTAATGGTTCGCCAGCGGGTGCAAAATTCGCTGCAGCCACGCGGCTTATCCATCCCGTGTCCCGTATGTTGAATGCGTACACGATTGATACCGGCGTCGCGTACAGACTCATAATGAACCGGCAGCAGGCTGTCTTCTATCTTTTCTTTGGGATCGCCATATTTGTATCCTTTATTCCAAAGAGGCACTATGCCGAGCGGTGTAACAACCGGTGGTCCGGATAAAATTTCGAAATCAATCGTCAGCGCCCATCCCACTGTATTGTCTTCGTATCCGGAATGCGTATAAACTATTTCTGCACTGTCGCGTAGGTAAGGAGCAAAATCAGTAACATCGACCTGCCATTTCCAACTCCAACCTTTATTGTAAATGCTTCCGTAAGGAGTCAGCATCCTGCCTAGCTCATAATCCAGCACCGTTCCGGATACGCCCCCCTTCCGGCGCAAGACAATATGATCAAGGTAATCCCAATGGGCAGTACGCAAGCTATCGGGACTTCCCAAAGTAAGGTTCATCGTGATCTTACGCACAGGATAGCTCGCCGAAGGAAACACACCCCATGCCGGATAAGGATTTTCCCCTTTCGGTGCACAGATAACGGTCGCGCGATTATGTGTAATAACATGGGTTACCACAGGCTTTTGGGCCAAAGCACCCATAGAGAAAAAAGCAAGCAGCAGGAATAATACAGGTTTTGTTTTCCGCAGATCCATTTTGTAAATTTATAAACTTAGAATATTATTTGTATTAAAGAAGCCTGTTCAATCAAGACATAAAAACATCCAACAGCAGAATTAACTCGGAAGTTTCACAGATTCAAATTTCTTATACCCAGAAGCCGCTTACTTTTATTTCTCCTGCAACACAGAAAGAATTCTTAATTCCTAATTCCTGATTCCTGATTGGCGGCCAGGGCGAATGCGATTCGCCCCTACGGGCTTAAAACTTTCTCTGCTTCTACATCAGCATACAGCTTCACCAATTCATTCAACCGTGTCATCAGCTTTGCCTGTTCTTTTTCATATTTCTTGTCACCGAAAACATTATGCATTTCATGCGGATCTTTAGAAAGATCATACAGTTCCCATTTATCAGCTACCTGGTAAAAACGGATCAATTTATACCTTGAGGTCCTTACACCGAAATGAGGCACTACTGAATGCTCACCCCATTCGTAGTAATGATAATACACCGCATCCCTTGTCTTGTATTCTTTATTCTTAAACAATGGCAGCATTGACTTGCCTTGTATTTCCTTTGGTACGGAAAGCCCTGCCAAATCAAGCGCGGTTGGTGCAATGTCTATATTCATCACCAGGTCCTTGTATACCGTTCCTGGTTTAATCACTTTTGGAAACCTTGCCAGCATTGGTGTTTTCATGGACTCCTCGTACATAAATCTTTTGTCGAACCATCCATGCTCTCCCAAATAAAATCCCTGGTCGGATAAGTAGATAACAAGTGTGTTTTGTGCAAGATTATTTTTATCGAGGTAATCCAATAACCCACCAATATTTCTATCAAGTGAAGCAGCCGTGCTTAAATAATCATGGATATACCTTTGGTACTTCCATTCTGTGAGCGCATTGCCTGTTAAGTTTTTTGATAAGAAATCTTTTTCAATCGGCTTATAGTAAGCATCAAATGCTTTGCGTTGCTCAGCATTCATACGTGTATAGTTCTCTTTGCCAAATCCGGTATCGGGCAATACTTTTAAGTCATAACCCAATCGCATGGTGTGGGCAATGTTCATGTCTTGATGCGCGGCTGCATAGCGACCGTCATAATTATCGTAAAAATTGGGCGGCAATGGATATTTGATATTGTCAAAACGACCAAGGTCCTGCATGTCAGGAATCCACACTCTGTGCGTGGCTTTATGCCCCACTACTATACAGAACGGTTTAGAAGTATCTCTGTCCGTTAACCACTTCTCCGCCATGTCAGTGATGATGTTGGTTACATATCCTTCTTTCCTCACTGTGGTTCCATTCATTTGAATAAAATCCGGATTGTAGTAATGCCCCTGACCCGGCACTATTTCCCAATAGTCAAATCCCTGCGGTTTTGTTTCGAGATGCCATTTACCCAACCATGCAGTTTGATACCCTGCAGCTTTTAATCTTTTTACAAACACATCCTGGCTCGCATCAAACTTACTTTGGTTGTCTTTGAATCCGTTTATATGGCTGTATTTTCCGGTAAGCAGACAAGCCCTGCTGGGACCGCAAATCGAGTTGGTTACAAATGCATTTTTAAAAATGGCTCCTTCCTTTGCAAGCCTGTCAATGCCCGGTGTAGGCATCATCTTACTGCCATATGCACCAATGGCCTGGTAAGCATGATCATCTGAAATGATGATTAAAATATTAGGTTGTTTGTTTTGCGCTTTAGCAAACAAACATGAGAGAAAAAGAAAGATCAACAAAAATTTTCCTGCCAGTTGTTTCATACTAAGTAAAAATTCAAAAGTCAAAAGTAAAAAGTCTGTATCGTTTTGTAAATCAAAAAGAAAAATTAAAAAGTCAAAAGTCAAAACAAGTAGCGGTATGACCGCATTAACGCTTTTTGACTTTTGACTTTTTAATTTTGACTTCTTAATTTCTCGCCATCACCGGAATATCTTCCACACTCTTATCTGCTTCTAACACAATCACTGTATCATTAGCATCAGCAACCAATGTATCGGGAATTTGCAATTCAATGCTCGTTGCGTTTTCCGTAACACTTATTGGAGTGCCTGTAATTGAATATGCTTTTTGTATGTGAACGCCTGGAATAGCAGCCAGCGTCAAATGTTTATTAGAAGCATTCAATAGATGTATGTAGATCTTATTGCCTTTTCTTGTAGAGGCAAAACTGCTATCAGGAGTAAATGGTCCGCCGAGAGTTCCGTAAATGGAGGCGCCATTTTGTTTTAACCAATCTCCCATTGCTTTCAGTTGCTTTACTTGTCTCGCTTCCATGCGTCCGTCAGGCATTGGCCCTACATTAAATAACAAATTGCCATTGCCTCCGGCAGTGAGCGCAAGCGTACTAATGCATTGTTTCAAAGGTTTCATAGCATCGTTTGGTTTCCACGCCCATTGATTGCAAATGGTAATACACGATTCCCATGGAAACGACATGTTTAACTTGCCGATCTTTTGCTCGGGTGTTGCGTAGTCGCCAACAGATTGATCACTAAGCGTTACATGATCGCCCTTTCCCAACCTGTTGTTTACCACCAACGTTGGATCCAGTTTCTTCAGGTATGCATATATATCTTTCCCATACTCATTCGTCCATGGCTGTTCCCAATTCCCGTCGAACCAAAGCAAGAACGGATGATAATTATCGATCAGTTCTTTCAACTGCGATTTCATGTATTGAACAAACTTGTTCATGTCCCCGTCAGGCGCCATGCCTTTGCCGTCGTTGTGTACGGGATATGAACGTTCGTACCAGTCCAACACCGTATAATAAATACCAAACTTAATGTTGTACTTCTTACACGCTTTTGCCAATGCTCCCACTACATCTTTTTTAAACGGCGTTTGCATGATGTTGTACTTTGTATATGCTGTGGGCCATAAGCAAAAGCCGTCGTGATGTTTGGCGGTTATCACAATGTATTTCATGCCCGCATCTTTAGCTGTTTTAACCCATGCATCGGCATCAAATAAAACGGGATCAAATTCTTTGTACAAGCTATCGTAGTCGTTTTGCGCCACCTGGCGATTTCTCGACCATCCTATTTCTGTTCCCCGTAATGTTACAGGCCCCCAATGTATGAACATGCCAAAACGAAGATCCATAAAGTCTTTCATTGACTGTTTATTCACCGCTGGCAATGCTGGCACATTCGGGCCTTGTGCATGAGACAAACCGATCAGGCATAATAACAAGCCGCAAAGAAGGCTTATCCTTTTTGTGTTGTTTCGCATATTAATTAAGGTGGTTTTGCTTTTGAGTTTTGCTTTTGAGTTTTGAGCTTTGAGTTCTGAGTTCTGAGTGAGTGGCTCCATTCTTCCTACTCAAAACTCATAACTCATAACTTACAACTTTTACTTCGTTTTATTAATGTATGCCGGCTCGCGAACTTCCGCGCCGGTAGTTTTGGTAAGGTCATCTCCTAACGATTGGCGATACTTATCGGCTATCGCTTCCAGCTCTTTCACTATTTCAGGATGAGCATTTTGCACATCATGTGTCTCGCCCGGATCGTGAGCCAGATCATACAATGCTTTTGGCACATTCATGTCTGCATAGCCGCCCGGATATCCATCTTTGCCGGGCATATAGGTTTTGTATGTTTGTCCTTTGTGCGGAAAAACAAGTTTCCAATATCCTTTACGCACACCCTCTAAACTGTTACGTCCGTAGTAGTACACAAATTCCTCTCTTGGATTTGCATCAGGCTGCTGGAACAATAGCGACTGAATATCTACACCGTCAATTTTATTTTGTGGCAATGGTGCTCCTGCAAGTTTTGCAATAGTTGGCAGCAGGTCGATTGTAGATGAAAGATTGTTGCACACAGAGCCGGAAGGGATCTTGCCTGTCCAATGCATAATGCAAGGTTCTTTTTGTCCACCGTCCCAGCTGGTTCCTTTGCCTTCTCTAAGGCCAGCGGTATTACCTGCATGATCACCGAATGTTAACCATGGGCCATTGTCGCTGGTAAACACCACCAAAGTATTTTGATCTAAGCCCTGCTCTTTTAGCGTGCGCATAATTTCGCCGATGGCCCAGTCCACTTCCATCATCACATCAGCAAAAAGTCCTTTGCCGCTTTTGCCAAGGAAGGCCGGTGATGCATAAATAGGCACGTGCACCATCGAAGGAGCAAGGTATAAGAAGAATGGCTTGTTTTTATTTTCTTTAATAAACTGGCAGGCACGCTTTGTGTAAATGCCTGTCAGCTCTCCCTGGTCTTCTAATGTTTGAATATATTTTATTGGAGTATCTCCGTCAAGCAAAGGCAAAGGAGGATATTTAAACTGAGGTTTTGTGGAATCTTTCATTGGCTTGCCATCATACCCAACGGGCCACATGTCATTTGAATAAGGCAAACCCAAATATTCATCAAAGCCATAGTGAATGGGCCAGTAAGGTGCTTTGCCTCCCAAATGCCATTTACCCACCATGCCGGTGCGATAACCCACTTTTTTCAACATAGAAGCGATGGTCTCTTCATTGGGATTCAGTGCCCTGTTTTCCCACGGCATGAATGCGCCGGAAATGCCGAGCCTGTTGGGATAGCAACCTGTAAGCAAACCGCACCTTGAAGCTGTACATGTAGCCTGAGCTGCATAAAAGTTTGTAAAGCGCATGCCTTCCGCTGCCAGCTTGTTGATTTGTGGCGTGTGATACGGACCGCCGTTGTAACATTCAGGATCGCCATATCCCATGTCGTCCATGAGAATGACGATGAAGTTGGGGCGCTTACCAACAGCTTCACTTTTGGCACGTTGTCCGTAGCTTATACTACTAATCAACAACATCATTGCCAGGAGTGATTTCAAAAATGTACTTTTCATCTTTCGGTTTTAATATCGCCGACGAACACTATTGTTCGCCGGTGACAAATAACTGATATTTTAATCCAAGTTTGATAACAATATTGATGATTCGATGTTTTTTATTACCAGCCGATGTTCAAATAACGCTAGGCAGTCTCTAAGTCTTTAACATTTACTGTTTGCGGTTTCTTATACGCTATTCGCGATCCTTTTTTTGCATAGTATATTACATACACATAACAAGCTACCGGAAACAGGTACGACAAACGAATATCTCCCCTATCCGACAATATGCCCATCAACGGCGGCACTATTGCACCACCTACAATTCCCATGATCAACAATGAAGAAGCTGCTTTTGTATAAGCGCCAAGATCCTTAATGCTCAATGTGAATATCAGCGGATACATAACGGAGGTAAACAAACCTACCAATACGAGCAAGTACAACGACCAATAACCCGGCGCCAATATTGCCAGTCCTACACATGCACAGGCTCCTCCCGCGGATATCACCAACATGCGCGGAGCCGGAGCCTTTTTGAGCAGCCACGAACCGCTCAACCTGCCCGCTAAAACGAGTAACATGAACAACGAAATAAACAAGGCCGCTTTCCTTTCTCCCAACCCTTCCAGGTTCATTGATTTTGCATAACGGATAAAGAAACTAACAATGCCTACTTCTGCTCCTACATAAGCGAAGACCGCCAATGCGCCGAGGTACGCATGCCTGTAACGAAAAACATTTTTGAATTTATATTGCTCATCAGTATTCTCCTGAATGGAGGGCAGTTTTATAAACAGAATACAGATTGACACCAATAAAAAAAACACGGCCAAAGCAATGTAAGGCAGCTTTACAAGCGAGGCTTCGTTTGTGAGGAACTGATTCAATTGCTCCGGTGGGTATGCGTTGATCTCTGCAGTGGAAACATCTTTTTCATGTAGCAATAATAATGAGGCAACATATGGGGCTCCTATGGCACCACATGAACCTATCGCTGCCGACAAGCTCAACCTGCTTGATGCGCCTTCAGGCGCGCCTAACTTTGCGACGTAAGGAGTGGCAGCCGTTTCCAAAAATGTAAAACCTGCTGCCATAATAAACAACGCACCCAAAAACAACGGATAGTATCGTGTTTGCGCGGCTGGATAAAACAGGCAGGCTCCTACACATGCAATCACCAAACCAGCTACCATGCCGGCTTTATATCCTTTGCGACGGATATACATTCCCGCCGGCAGCGCCAATAAAAAATAGGCACCAAAAAAAGCGGATTGAATAAAAGTTGATTGTACATCAGTAAGTCTGCAGGCTCTTTTCAAATGCGGTATTAAAACATCATTGATGTTTCTGCACATGTTCCATAAAAACATCAACGTCATTACGATGATAAAGGGCACTATGTACTTCTCGTTTTTGTTTCGAGGTAATTGATTTTCCATTGTTATGCAAGCAATACGTTTTTAATTCAATTAATAATCAATAGAGCTGCATCCCCTATTGAATCTAACAGCTCTAATTTTTTAAACAGTTTTGCAACACCGTTTCTATCTGCATGTCACCCTATTAATTCTTAATTATTAATTATTAATTTTTAGTTGACCTTACAGTCTGAAAATTCGTTTCATCTCCACCCAATGCTCATCAGGTGCAGCAAATGCCGGCCTCTGCTGCAGCGTATTCATTAGTGCTGCCCATTCTTTCTGACGCGGCAAGCTCGCCATTTTTTCAAAGCCACTTTTCAACTCAAATTCATCAACCGTTTCCATCAACATCACCAGTCTTGTCGACACACGGTAAATATCCATCGTTAATATGCCACACGCTTTAATACCTTCCGGAATCTCCGGCCATATTATATCTTGTCGATGATAATGTTCATAGGCTTCTATCAACTCATCATCGTTCTTTAAGTCAAGCGTTAAGCAGAATTTTTTCATGGATTGAATTTTTAAGTTTTGAATTACATCCTATTCAGGGCGAATTCAATTCGCCCCTACGGGCGCCCCATTTTCAACTTTCAATTTTCAATTACTTCAAATCACAAGAACTCCCCGGCTCCTGGGGTGTTTCATACACGCCGTTCTTCACAATTACCGGATGTACAAAATGTTTTTGCAAATGCGGAATATGTTCCAGGAACAAGGCTTCGTGTCCCATGCTAATATGATTGAACAACACAAGGTGCTGATGCAATTGTCCCATATCTCCCACATGCGGCACTACAGGCACGCCATATTTTTTTGCCAACAAGCTCACGGTAATAAACTCACTTACACCACCAACCCTCACGGCATCTACTTGTATAAACCCGGCACACTTAGCCTGCAAATAATTTTTAAATATCAGCCTGTTTGGCACGTGCTCACCCAAAGCCAACTTCATAGGAGCAATGGCATCCGCCAACACTTTATGCGCAAACACGTCATCGGGGTGAGTTGGTTCTTCTATCCAATAAGGATTCATCGGCCTCAACATTTCGCATATGCGCAATGCCTGGTTCAATGTCCATTGCTGATTGGCATCCAGCATAATCTTTGCATCATGGCCCATCGCTTCTCTTACAATATGCGCTCTTCTTACATCTCGCTGAGAATCTTCACTACCCACTTTCAACTTCACCGCATTAAAGCCTGCATCGATTGCTTTTTTACAATTTTCTTTTACTTTATCGTCGCTATAGTTGAACCAACCAATAGAGGTATCATATCCTGGATATCCTTTTTCGATGATCGACATCCTTCCATTGGCATGTTCCTGTTGCGCACGCAACATTGTTTTCGCCTGCTCTTCGGTAAGCTCTTCATCCAGGTAACTTAAATCAAGTGTGGCAACAACTTCTTCCGGTGTTAACGTTGTCAGCAATTTCCATAATGGCACTCCTCTTTTTTTTGCCCACAAGTCAAAGCATGCGTTGGTAACCGATGCCAGCGCAAGTTGCACCACTCCTTTATGTGGACCTAGCCAACGGAACTGTTGCTCATTGGATAATGCTCTCGAGAGTCTTCCAAAGTCAGACATTATTTCTTCTATATCCTTTCCCTCTAATTGTTGTGCATAAAATGATGCCGCTTTGCATACCAGATCGTTTCCTTCTCCTAAAGTAAATGCCAATCCCACACCTACCAGTCCGCTATCATCTACCAGGTTTGTTACGGCATATGAATACACGGGATCTTTATGAATAGCATCACTACCCGCACCCGCTGCCAATGGAAATCTCCTGTCATCAATTCGTATATGTTTGATCATTGTTCCTTTTTTTAGCTTAATTCTTAAGAAGTTTTGACTGATTCGCAAATTTGAGAGCGAATGCAATTCACAAATTTGAGGGCGAATGCAATTCGCAAATTTGAGGGCGAATGCAATTCGCCCCTACTGCACCCCATTTTCAACTTTCAATTTTCAATTTTCAACTCCTCCTATAACCCAATTCCGCACCACCACTCACAGGCATAATACAACCTGTTACGAACGAGGCTTTATCGGAACATAAAAACACACATGCGTCTGCAATTACATCGCCCTGCGGGCAAAACCCAAGCAAATGAATATCGTTTAAATAATTTTCAATCTCTTCGGTATTCCTTTGTTCGTCTGCCCACTTGCGCAACATAGGTGTCCACACACCCGCCGGTGCCACTGTATTCACTCTTATACCAAACGGCGCATAGTCTATTGCCATGGATTTTGTCAGTGCATTTACTGCGCCTTTAGTAGCAGCATATACCGCATGATCTGCCTGGCCCATGCTGCCAACCATACTGCCTGTATTGAGTATGCAGCCACCGCTGTCCTTTAAATATTCAAGTCCGTATTTTGTAGTGAGATAAATACTGAAAAGATTTACGTCCATTAATCTTCGCCATTCCATCATGGACGTTTCGTGCAGGGCCTTCGCCGGATTTGCGATACCTGCATTGTTATGAATGCAGTTAAGTACACCGTAACGGGAAATAACTTTTTCTATGGCATCTTCTATTTGTACAGCGTCCGACACGTCGCAAACAACACCCATATGATCGTTGCCTATTTCCAGCATCAGACTATTTAATGCAGTGGCGTCAACATCCAACACCGCAACCAAAGCACCTTCTTTCACGTATGCTTTTACGCATGCATATCCAATTCCGCTGGCACCGCCCGTAACCAGGATAACTCTTTTTTCCAATAACATATAGCAACAATCAATTTTCAGTAACAAAAAAAGAGATAATTATCAAGCAAAGATTTCGTTTCGTTTCCAAAACCTGCACTATTTTACCATTAATAATCTACTTTTATTGTTCATAAAGAATATTTACAGCTGGCATATGAAACCAATTCTTCTTAAAATAACGTCGGGTCCTTCGGTATCATTCAGTGCCCGGACCGATGCTAAATCTTACAAGAACAATAACTGGCATTACCACCCGGAGATTGAATTGATCCATGTGGTAAAAGGCGAGGGTACTTTGTTTGCAGGAGATGGCATGCATTATTTCAAAAATGGCGATTTGGTATTGATTGGCAGCATGTTGCCGCATTACTGGAAATTCGATGATCCCTACACCCTTACCGAAAAGCCTTTAAAATCTTACATCGAACTGACACAATTCAGGGATGATTTTTGGGGGAAAAATTTCTTAGAGCTACCGGAAAATCAAAAAATAGCTTCTCTTTTGGAACGGGCTCAAAAAGGAATGGTGCTGAAAGGTCCCAAAACATTAGCTGTCAAAAACCTTTTGAAAGACCTGACCACCGCGACTGAAACGAGGCGTATCATTTTGTTGCTGGAAATATTATACACTCTTGCTGAATTCAGGAAGTGGCAATACATAGCATCTGATTACAGCAGTGTTACTTCTGAAGTACAATCCGACCGCATCAATGCTGTTTACAATTACACACTTCGCAATTTCAAAGAAAAGATCAATATCAAAACACTGGCTGACATAACCAACATGACGCCCAATTCATTTTGTCGTTATTTCAAATCCTGCACACGTAAAAGCTACTCGCAGTTCGTAATGGAACTCCGTATTGGTCATGCCTGCAAGTTATTATCCGAAGGAAGAAAAAGCATTAAAGAGGTTTGCTACGAAAGCGGATTCAACAGCTTCACATTATTCAACCGCCAGTTCAAAAAATCAAAAGGACTGCCGCCTAATGAGTACAAGAAGAGCATGCAACTCGAATAATTTGAAAATTTGAAAATGTGCTAATTTGAAAATTCTTTATGTGCGACTTTCATTATAAATTCGACACAGGTTGTTCCGCATGAATGAATGAGAATTGATAAGCATGCCGAACAGAATGCATTTTCAAATTTTCAAATCTTCAAATTTTCAAATTAAACTCACCTGCATTCTCTATCAATTTCAGCATCTCTGGAATCGCCGAGAGCTATACCTTTTGCATAATCCTCACAACCTCCTTTTTTGTCTCCACTATTTATTTTTGACATAGCCCTGAACCGCAACGCCTGCAGATTTTTAGGTTCGCTTTTAAGGACCATGTTAAAATCTTCAATGGCACCCTTGAAGTCATTAAGATTTGCTCTGACCTGGCCGCGGCCGTTGTAACTTCTTACATTGTTAACTGAAGAATCCAATTTAATGGCAGCATTGAAATCTGCTAATGCCTCCTCAAAATCACTAAGCATTAATCTGCAAAGGCCACGATTATAATAACCATCCAAATTCGCAATATCCATTTGAAGGGCCACATCGAAATCTTTGATCGCGCCCAGATAATCTTTTAGTTCAAGTTTACTATAACCGCCATGTAAAAAATTCTCGACGTCCGCCCAACGAAAATGTCGCGCCTGTTCAAAGTCTGCAATAGCGGCTGCATAATTTTGTAAATGATAATTGGCGATGCCTCTGTATGAGAAATACTCACCGATATAAGGGTTCATGGCAATTGCCTTATCAAAATCTTTTATTGCACCTTTTGTGTCGTTCATTCTTGCTTTTGACACTCCTCTGTGCGAATAATAATAGTCAGATGGTTGCAGATTGATTGCCGTGTCATAATTAGCAATTGCTTTTGCATAATTTTCCAATTGTCCATAAGCATTGCCGCGCCGCGCATACAAGTCAGCCTGATCGGATTGCATACGAATAGCCTTGTTGAGATAATTAAGTTGCAGATCATATTTCTGAGCGCTTTCCGCTTCTTTTGATAAAGCAACATAATCGTCGAGGATCAAATATTTGCGGCACCCCATTTTAGCAATCTTAACTCGCAGAGACTCTTGAAATAACATTGCTTTTTCCAGGTCTGCACATGCACCAACAGTATCTTTCAATCTAAATTTTGTGCTCGCCCGGTTTAAAAACACCTCTTCCATATCATGTTCTATTTCCAATGCCTTGTTGTAATCGTTTAATGAAGCCGTATAATTATGCAAATGAAAATTGGCTATACCACGGTTCAAATAAGGGCTTGCATAATTAGAACTAAGATCGATCGCCCTGTTGAAATCTTTCACTCCTCCAACATAATCTTCAAGCATTGTTTTTGTCAAACCCCGATTGTTATAATTTTTGGGATCGTAGGGAGAATGAAGCACTTGTTTATCATAATCCTCCAACGCACCTTTATAATCCATCACATTGAATTTTGCGGTGGCGCTGTAATAAAAATCATTGGTATTGGTAGGATCAAGCTCCTGCGTTTTATCAAAATCCACAATTGCCTCATAATACCTGCCCATGCGAAAAAACACAAGACCTCTGAGACTATAGCACTGGGATTC
The DNA here is from genome assembly GCF_019130065.1 of Pinibacter aurantiacus. GTDB lineage: Bacteria > Bacteroidota > Bacteroidia > Chitinophagales > Chitinophagaceae > Pinibacter > Pinibacter aurantiacus. Next base: position 388,334 of record NZ_JAHSPG010000013.1, read on the forward strand.
GTTGCTGTCGAGCACAATGGCTTGACGTAAAAAACCGAGCGCAGCATCATAATCCTTCGCCTGGTATTTTTTCACGGCCTGATTATAATACATCTCAACGGTTTGACAGTAAGAGAAATAAGTATTCGTAAAAATGAAAAAGAATAGTAATAGATTTTTCATAGGTTAAAGTTGTAAGAGGTCCAAAATTTGCATGGTTTACCTACAAATAACATATTTTCATTCCAACATAGCAAAAATTGTGAACTATTGCAATTCATTACAACCAAACATTTTTATCCAAAAGCTAATCAGCAAAAAATTCGTTTATGAAACCAAAAAAAATATGGGCCAATTTCAGCGTTCAAAACCTGGAACGCACCACCACATTTTATAAACAACTTGGATTTAAACACAATGGAGCGTCGGAGCAATTGACCAGCTTTTTCTTTGGCGACGAAAACTTCATCATCCACTTCTTTTTAAAGGACATACTTGAACTCGCTATGAAAGGGCCAATAGCTGATGCAAAAGCCGCAAATGAAATTATTTTCACCATTTCAGCAGATAGCAAAGAAGAAGTCGACAACTGGGAAAAAGAAATACAGCAAGCCGGCGGAATAATAGTTTCCAGACCCGAAGAATTTGGAAAAAATTATTACGGTTTCGTATTTGCAGATCCCGATGGCCATAAGTTCAATGTGTTCTATATGTAACCGGTTAACCACAACTCTAATCCCTCATCGTATATGGATGAAACGTGTGCCACGAGTGCCAAAACTCCTGGTATGCCTGTACTGCGCTCAATTGCTTTCCCTGCAAAGGGCCGCTTATACATACACCTGAACTGTTCCACAGTGAATGCGTATCAATGTCTGTTATTTCACCATTACTTCCACCCTTTTGAAAGTTCAATGCATTGCCGTTAATGGTTCTGTTTAAAACATGAAAGGATGCCGTATCTGCATCGAGTGTAATAAGCAAAGGCAACCCGGGTATTGAATCCTGGATCATTTTCTGCTGCACGAGCACATTCCAGTCATAAGCTTTCGCCTCATCATTATGCACCACGCCCACTACCCACGATTTGAATTTCCATGAACCGGAATCTCTTTTTTCAAGACCACTTGCAATGATGCCTTTATCGTAGGCTGCAAGATCTGCGTATTGTTTATTGAAAATAGTATCGGGCTGCAGGACCGCAGAGTTTGGATGTGATATTAACCAGGTAGATAATGTAGATTGCTGTGAAGGAATTTCCGTTAACCGTTTTCCTTTCAATTTTCCTGCAATGGCTTCACCGGTTACTTGTCGCCACCAGCTTTTCGTAGTAGCATCTTCAAACATAGCATTGAAATGATCCATACCAACGAGGCGGAAGTTTTCGGGCTTGCCATCAACCATAGGACTGAATACCCTGCCTGTTCTGCAAACGGTGCAATAGGTAATCATTACTGGAACATTGCCTACTGTATCTCTAACCTGGTGATGGTAACCAATGATCTGAACAGGATAGGCTTTGGCTTCCCCATTTATTTCTACACCAATTACAAGTTTATCGTTGCTTACATGATTGGCAGCTGCCTGGGCAAACGTAGTGGTAACAGGTTGGTAAAACATCTTATCTGCCTGGAACCTGTAGTTAAACATGAAAAAAATAAAAGCGTACAACAACAATGGAATAGTTACGACAACCTTCTTCCAAATTTTAGAATACTTAAACACCTGCCATACAGGGTATGCGATCAACAGCAAGCCTACTATGCGCAACCACTTGATATTGTTGTGCAGCCAGTATGCAATATCTATTGTATCACTTTTTTGACTGCCGGGAAATGGCATGATGAAATACACTCGCAATATTTCAACCGCAAAAAGAAGTAAAAGACCAAAGAGAAGAAGGAATCTTTTCATATAGCAATTGTTTGGGGTAAAATGGGTCTGTTGACAATACAGACTTCATAAGATACAAAACAAAACGGGTAATGCAATTATCGGCTTGTTGCTGTGCGGGAGTTTTTTTACCACTAAGACACTAAGGGCACTAAGTTTACTAAGAGAAGCTCAACTTTGGACAACCCTTAGTGATGCTTAGTGTCCTTAGTGCGGTGAATACTTAAGTGAATCCAAATTAATTAAACTTATTGTTGGGTCAGTAGTATCAAACTCTACCAAGAACTTAAAACCATCGCATATATTGCCTCTCCTACTTTTATCAAAATCTTTAGTTCCAGCATATACAGTTCCTTTATAATTGAATCGATACTTTACAGTGGGCAAAGAGCTTTTTACATTTTTAAAACAATCGTAGGTTACTGCTTCTGTAATGCCTTTATGGGCCTCCAACGAAGAAAATTTTTCATGTCTGCGTTTCTGATCAAAAAAAATAAAAACTCCAAAAACAATCAAAATAACAATACCAAGAAGATTGGAGTTATTACTAAATCCCTTCCTTTTTTCTTTACCCATATTCATTCCTAACTTATATTTTATTCACTGGTTATAATTTATTGAAACTATTTTTCTCCATCCAATATGTCTTTTCCAAAATAAACAATAAAAGCGTTTGTCATTACTCGTCTGACAAAAATCTCACAATTAATTGACTAAAAACAACCTACACAACCAACTAACTCATTTAGCATTTTATTACTAAATTTATTAGCATTTCACCTCTAACTTTCGTAATCTTGCAGTAGAATACCTCTTGCATGCAAGCCAATACTCCCCATATTGACCAGTCCATTGACAGCGATAAAAAAGCGCTGCTTGCACAATTGCAAAGAGCCATTCTTCCTTTGCAGGGAATCAGGAGCCCTTTACAAACACATACTGTAGAGAATGGATTGGGAACCATTAATGACGCTTTCCCAAACGGCACATTTCCTTTAGGAGCTGTGCATGAATTTGTTTCAACTGGAGCAGAAAGTTTTGCTGCCACCAGCGGTTTCATTGCGGGACTTACATCCTGCATTATAAATAACAATGGCATTGTGGTTTGGGTAAGCACTGCACGAACCGCTTTTCCTTTAGCCTTTCAACATTTTGACATTGAACCTGACAGGATCATTTTCATCGATCTTAAAAAAGAAAAAGATGCTTTGTGGGTGGTGGAAGAAACACTGAAATGCGAGCATGTTGCTGCTGTGGTGGGAGAAATACAGCAAATGGATTTTAATCAATCGCGCAGATTACAACTGGCAGTAGAGAAAAGCAGGGTGACTGGATTTATTATTCGCAAAGACGCAAAAAAAATTACGCCTTCTGCGTGCGTTACAAGATGGCAGATCCAATCATTACCGAGTGAATTGCCCAATGATATGCCGGGCGTGGGTTTCCCAAGATGGCAGGTGGAATTGTTGAAAGTGCGCAATGGCAAGCCAGGTGCATGGATCATTGAATGGAGCACAGGACAATTCAGGTTGATAGATAGAGAATTAAAGACAGTTTCCCTTTCATCCACTCAAGCAAAGGAACGATATGCCTAAGCGTTATGTTTCCATATGGTTCCGCTATTTGCTTACCGATCGTTCGGCACGGCATGCTCCGCAACTCAACAAAACACCGTTTGTTTTGGTAGCACCTGAACGCGGCCGCATGATGATCGTTGCCGCAAACGCACTGGCACAAAAGGAAAACATTGATGCAGGCATGGTACTGGCAGATGCTAAAGCAGTTTTCCCAACTTTACAATACAAAGATGCCAAACCGGGATTGGAAATGGTACTGCTGCACAACCTGGCTGAATTGTGCATTCGCTATGGCCCTGTCGTGGCAATAGATCTGCCTGATGGCTTGATACTTGACGCAACAGGTTGCGCTCATTTATGGGGCGGAGAAAATGCATACCTGCAAGACATTACCAACCGCTTTCGACGATTAGGTTATTATGTGCATGTTGCCATTGCAGATACGATTGGTAAGGCCTGGGCCTTTGCACGATTTGTTTCTTCAGGAAATGTGATTGATGATGAAACAACCATGTTGCTTTCTTTGCCACCAGCTTCGCTTCGCATAGAAAACAGCACTATTGAACGTTTACAGAAATTGGGCATCCGGCAGATCAGGGAATTGGTAAACATTCCACGTCCTGCCTTGCGGCGAAGATTTGGTCATTTATTATTGCAACGACTTGACCAGGCACTGGGACAGGAACAGGAATTTATTCAACCGGTTCAACCGGTGGAAGTTTTTGAAGAACGCCTGCCATGCCTCGAACCCATTTCCACTGCAAGGGGCATTGAGATTGCGTTAACGCGGTTGCTTGATACTTTATGTGAAAGACTTTACAAACAACAAAAAGGTGTGCGTACAGCCATTTTCAAATGTTATCGCATTGATGGCAAAGTGGAGCAAATTGAAATCGGCACCAGTCGCGCTTCACATAATGCACCACATCTTTTCAAACTATTTGAATTAAAGATCGACACCATTGAACCTGCGCTTGGCATTGAGTTGTTCATTTTGCAGGCCCCTAAAGTAGATGACATAATAATACCACAGGAAAAATTATGGAACGGCACCAGTGGCTTGCTGGATCCCGGCATTGCAGAGTTGATCGATCGCATTGAAGGAAAAATCGGGCCGGGGCATATTCATCGCTATTTGCCTGCTGAACATCATTGGCCGGAACGTTCCATTCAGCCTGCAACATCGCTTGATGACACACCTTTAATTCCATGGCGAACAGATAAGCCAAGGCCGATACAGTTGTTATCCGTTCCGGAAAAGATTGCAGTAACGGCGCCGATTCCCGATTATCCGCCCATGCAGTTTAACTACAAAGGCAAATTGCATAAAGTGGCAAAAGCAGATGGCCCCGAACGCATAGAGCGTGAATGGTGGATCGATAAAGGATTGCACAGGGATTACTATGTAGTGGAAAACGAACAAGGGCAGCGTTATTGGCTGTTTCGTTTGGGACACTATGATGAAGAGGATAAACCGGAATGGTATGTGCATGGTTTTTTTGCGTAGAGAGCAGCAGATTACGCTGATTTAGCAGATTGACACTGATTTTTATTTAGCACACAGATGACACGGATTAGACGGATTTACACGGACCTCTTTAATGAGTAATCGAATGAATTAAGTAGGTTCTGATGTTTGAAAAATCAGTGTCAATCTGCTAAATCAGCGTCATCTGAGTACCAATAAAAATCCGCGTAAATCCGTCTAATCCGTGTCATCCGTGTGCTAAAAAAGTGTGAGTTATGGATTATACAGAATTACAGGTAACGACCAACTTTAGTTTTTTGCAGGGCGCTTCGCATCCTGAAGAAATGATGCAGCAGGCTGCAGAGCTTGGTTATACAAATATTGCAGTAACAGATCGCAACACGCTTGCAGGCATTGTGCGTGCACATGTTGCCGCGAAGAACCGTAACATCCGCATGATCACAGGTTGCCGGCTTGACCTGTTGAACGGGCCAAGCCTGCTCGCCTATCCTACCAACCAGGATGCATACGGCAATCTTTCTGCTTTGTTAACCAAGGGTAATTTGCGTGCAGAAAAAGGCAGTTGTCATTTAAACAAAGAAGATGTATTTGCTTATGCAAAAGGCATTAAGTTTATTGCCATTCCACCCGCTTCATTAACACCTTCATTTGATATTGATGCAGATTTCATTAAATCATTGAAAGAGTATAAACAAGCGTTGGGCAAAGAATTATATCTCGCTGCCACAAAATCTTATTTGGGAGATGACGCAAAGAAATTGTTCCGCATTAAAGAATTGTCAGACCGCATTGATGTTCCCATGATCGCAACGAATGATGTCTTCTATCATAACCATGCACGTCGTGAGTTACAGGATATTCTTGTTTGCATAAAAGAGAAATGCACAATCTACAATGCGGGATTCAAATTGCATCAAAATGCAGAACGTTATTTGAAACATAAAGAAGAAATGTTCCGGCTTTTCCGTCATTATCCTGAAGCAATTAACCGCACACAGGAAATTGCCGAAGCTTGTAATTTTTCTCTTGACACATTGAAATATGTTTATCCTGAGGAGATCACTTCAGAAGGTCGCACACCGCAACAGGAACTGGAACATCTTGCATGGGAGGGCGCAAAGGAAAGATATGATGGCATTATTCCAGATAAGATAAGAGCTAACATTTTGCATGAAATTAAATTCATCAAAGAGATGAATTATGCCTCTTATTTTCTTACCGTGTATGATGTCGTCCGTTTCGCCAGATCGCAAAAAATACTTTGCCAGGGACGAGGTTCCGCGGCCAATTCAACAATCTGTTATTGCCTTGGCATAACAGCAGTTGACCCTACAAAATTCGACCTTTTGTTTGAGCGATTTATTTCTTCTGCACGCAATGAACCACCGGATATTGATGTAGACTTTGAACATGAACGACGCGAAGAAGTGATTCAATATGTGTACAAAAAGTATGGGCGTGACAGAGCTGCCATCGTTGCAACCGTTACACAACAACATCAACGTGGTGCTATTCGTGATGTGGGTAAAGCAATGGGATTATCGGTCGATGCAATCAGCAGGTTGTCAAGTTCTGTTTGGGAATTTACAACAGAATGGTTCGAAGGTCATCGGGTAGCAGAACAAGGTTTCGATCCCCGAGACCCACATCTGCTAAAGGTTTTGGAACTTACGCAACAATTCATGGGATTTCCGCGTCAGCTCGGGCAGCATACCGGAGGCTTCGTCATTACACAGGGAAAACTGACAGACCTCTGTCCTATTCTCAATGCCCGCATGGCCGACCGTACCAATATTGAATGGAATAAAGATGATATTGATGCACTTGGCTTTTTGAAAATAGATGTGTTGGCATTAGGTATGCTTACCTGCATTCGCAAAGCATTTGATTTGGCGAAACAACATTATGATCTTGAACTTACATTGGCAAATGTTCCCCAGGATGATCCGGCTGTATATGAAATGATCGGACATGCGGATACGATTGGGGTGTTCCAGATTGAGAGCCGTGCACAACAATCCATGCTTCCGAGACTTAAGCCTAAAACATTTTATGATCTGGTAATTGAAGTCGCTATTGTTCGCCCCGGCCCTATACAAGGCGACATGGTGCATCCTTATTTGCGCAGGCGCAATGGTGAAGAACCTGTGGAATATCCATCTGACGAACTGAAAGAAATTTTAGGCAAAACTTTAGGCGTGCCTTTGTTCCAGGAGCAAGCAATGAAAATCGCCATTGTGGCAGCTGGCTTTACTCCTGCTGAAGCCGATGAATTAAGACGCAGCATGGCCACTTTTAAAGTGCAGGGATTGGTTACAAAGTTCGAAAGAAAACTCATCGACGGCATGATGCGCAATGGCTACACCGAAGAGTATGCACGACGGGTTTTCAGACAACTGGAAGGTTTTGGCAGTTATGGCTTTCCTGAAAGTCATGCCGCTAGTTTTGCTTTGCTCGTATATATTTCTTCATGGCTCAAATGGTATTACCCCGATGTATTTGCCTGCGCTTTGCTCAACAGTATGCCGATGGGATTTTACCAACCCGCACAAATTGTGATCGATGCACGCAAACATGGTGTTGTCGTAAAACCTGTCGACGTCAATCATTCTTATTGGAACAATACGCTGGAAGAACAGGACGGAAAATTCAAAGCAATGCGGCTTGGTTTCCGCCAGATCAAAGGTTTACGGGAAGATGACATGCAATTGCTCGTGAACAACAGGAAAGAAAACTACCAAAACATACATGCATTGCGTGTGGCAGGCGTTCCACAATCTGCTTTGGAAAAATTGGCCGAAGCCGATGCTTTTCGCTCGATGGGCATTGACAGAAGACAAGCATTGTGGCAGGCTTCCGCCGTTCATGATCAACCTGCGGGGCTTTTCATTAACACTACTATTGAAAGCAAAAATGAAACCCAAATAGCCTTACCTGAAATGACAATGGCAGAACATGTGGTGCAGGATTACAGCGCTGTATCTCTTTCACTAAAAGCACACCCCGTAAGTTTTGTGAGGGAAAAATTGCAACGCCTGAATGTTAGGACCACGCAGGAACTATCCGACATTCCCAACGGTGCGTTTGTAAAAGTGGCGGGGTTGGTGCTTGTCCGCCAACGACCAGGAACCGCCGGTGGTGTGTGTTTCATTACCATTGAAGATGAAACGGGGTACAGTAATCTTGTTGTTTTTCAAAATCTCTTTGATGTATTTCGCAAGCAAATTCTTGGTGCCAAATTGCTGATGGTAGAAGGCAAATTACAGCGTGAAGGCGAAGTCGTCCATGTGATCGTACAACGCTGTTATGATCTTTCAAAAATGCTGAGGGATTTAACAGCAGTCAAAGTGCAGGATAGTGCACTACTCACCTTATCCCGCGCTGATGAAAGATCTGCTCCATATACTGACCATAATAAACGTGCTCAAACGAGAGAAAAGAATATGGAGATTAATTTTCCGGAGGCGAGGAATTTTAAGTAGAGACAAGGCAATGCCTTGTCTTTCTCACACCATCCGGGTACACTTGAGACAAGGCAATGCCTTGTCTCTACGGGATTCTTGCTTCATCGATTGCCCGCAAAATATTCTGCAGTCCCTTTTCCAATTTTTCCGTTTTATCCCAACTATATCCAATGCGCATATACCTTGCATCTTCCTCAAACCAGTGCCCACGGCCAATGTAGGTTTTGTATTTATTAAGCAGTATATCATGGAATTTATCAGCATCTACATTTATCTCCTTCTTTATCCGTGGGAAGCAAACACAGCCACCTTTTGGTTCCACCCATTCTAAAACATTTTGCTGCTCCATAAATTGCTTCAGAATAGCAAAGTTGTTTTTAATCGTCTGCATGTTTGGTGCAAACAATTCTTCTTTTCTCTTTAAATAGTGAAAAGCAATTTCTTGATCGATAACAGAATTGGTGATGCAAATTTGTTCTTTGGCCGCAAGAAAGGTTTCCATCAACTGCTTGTTCTTTGAAAACATCCAGCCAATGCGAATACCCGGCAAGCCGTAAGATTTTGACATTGATGAAATACTGATCACTCTATCCGACAAAGTCGCAGCGACAGGCAACTTCTTTACAAAGCACATGTCCCTGTATGTTTCATCGAGCAGTAGATAAGTGTTTTTATCTTCAATAATACCGATGATCGTACGAAGTTTGTCTTCATCGATCATAACGCCAGTTGGATTATGCGGATATGTAAGACTAACCAGTTTTATTTGTGGCGTAATTTTTTGTTTCAACTCTTCTACATCTAAATCAAAATTATTTTCAAACTTCAATTCAAGAAAAGAGATATCGGCACCAATTGCTCTGGGTGTTTCAAGATTGGTTGCGTAGTTAGATTTTGCAACCACCAAATGATCGCCTTTGTTTAATAATGACGTGGCTACGATAAACAACGCCATCGCCGCACCTGATGTGATCAATACATCTTCAACAGACAACCCAATTTCGCTTGTAAGCAGTTCACGCAACTCGGGCTTCCCCTTGTGATCGCCGTACAACAAAACAAGATCGTTGATATTGATACCGAGATCGCCCAAACGCTGATCAGTAAAGGAGCTCTCGGAAAGATTGCAATCGATGTTTTCATATCCAAATCCTTCAGGCGCTTCTATTTCGATTGGCATGCGTTTGTATAACATAACAGAATTTGTTTGAGAGACGTTTATTTAAGTAAAAATCAAAGTCAAAAAAGGGAACGCTGATCTTCATGATTTTCATGATTGTTATGATTTTCTAACACAGATCATGAAAAATCATGACAATCATGAAAATCTGTGTTCCTACTTAGAATGCGACAGTATTACTGCCTTGCCTAAGTTTTACAGTTTTCCCGTTCCAGATAAAATCACCAGTTACACCTTTTGGCAATTCGATAGCGGCATCGATACCATTCGCTCCTTTTCTTTTTAATGAAACAGATAGATTACCTTTTGGATGTGGCAACACGCCGTTCGCCCATTGAAGTTCACCAAGATGCGGTTCTATTTTAACCTTCGTAAAACCATACGCCGCAGGTTCAATACCACAGATGGTTGCGAGAAAATCATAGTTGGGACTTGCACTCCAGGCATGACAGTCTGATCTTGTGGGATCGGGATTTTCTGCGAACGTTGTTAATCCCATCGACAGCATATTTCGCCACGGCGTGAGTTGAGAATAGTAAGCTTCACCCATGCCGGCTTTCTTCAATGCCTGGTTCAAATAAAATCTGTAAAAGAAAGTTGCCTGGCTCAAACTCGCATCAATCAGTACTTTTTGCATTACCGCTTTTCGTTGCGTCGGGGGTATTGCACCGGATAACACACCCATGATGCTTGCATGCTGGCTGTATGTTTTCATCTCGGGAGTATTGGCCATGACATTTCTTTTACTATCAAAACATAACTTGTAAGTGGCGTTTGAAAGACGCGTTGCCAACGAACTGTATTGTGCTGCTTCATTTGCTTTGCCAAAAAATGCAAACAGCGCAGCAGCCTGTTGCAAAGTGTAGACGTAGTGCAATGTCACCAATGATGAGCTGCCGTCATTTGCACCGTCAGGAACGCCACCGGGAAACGAATTGTTCCAGTCTTCAAAGTTCCACCACTTCATTGGCCCAAGCATGTTTTTCTTTTGATCAATTTTATCTTCGTACCAATCGAGCACACCTCTCACTGCAGACAAATATTGTTTTACAAAAGCTGTGTCATTTCTGTACATCCAGTAATCGTACAACATGGATATCCAGTACAATGAAAATGTTGGGATCACTTGTATACGACTGCTTGGATAGCGGCCCTGCGTTAGGCCTTCCGGCACACGGGAAATGTAAAAGTCATGAATGGCTTTACGCATCAAACGATCATCTCCTGAAACATACAACGAAATCAAAGCCTGAATGCGTGTGTCCGCTTCGTATTGCAGTTGCTCATAGTAGGGGCAATCAAAATAAGTTTCACCGGCACACAATCTCGCCGTTCGCCAACCAACGTTCCAAATCTCCTTGAGGGAAGGATCACTGCATTCAAATGACGCGTTTTCTTTGAATGGATATCCGTTGGCCATGCCATGCAAATCAACAATTGTCAGAGGCTCCTCTTTTGTTTCTATATCCAATTGCAAATACCGGTAGGTACGCTGCCACAACGGGCGGAACAAGCGTTTGCCTCCGTCTGCAATAAACACATCGTAGTTGCCGTGTATTTCTTTTCCATCTATTTCATTTCGGTTGCCCTTGCTCAAGTTTTTGTCAAACAAGGCTTCTGCATAGGTTAGTTTTATCTGTGCATCCTTGCCATTGTTCACAAGCAACTCCGGAAAACATACGGTGTTGTATTGCTGATCGAGCAAAATGCTAACCTTGCTGCGTGCAGGAATTTCAAGCGGAGATTCTCCTTTTAAAAATGCAGGGTCAGGCTGTATCCCTTTTGATCTTCTTATTACTTGCATTCGTTGCGGAGTTTCTTCCATCAGCGGAATGGTGCGCGGAGACAACGACCATAAGTTGTCTGATCCATAACCAACCATCACCGCATTCGTTAGTTCACGGGCATTTGACCAATGGTTGTCATTGTAGTCCAATGTTTCCCATTGCCAAGGATATGCAGCAGCCTTTACGCTATCTCCGGGCCCAATAACCATGTATGTTCTGAGTCTTTCACCATTATCTGTAGAGCATGGATGATAAGCTGAGTCTTCATAAACCTTCCACGACTTGTTGGTATTGATATCGTCGTCTTTGTCATTATAGCTTTGCAAAAGGAAGCCTGTTTGATTGGAAACCTGTGCCACAGCGGCATGTTCGCCCATATTCCAGACCAATGCAGCAATAACGTTTTCACCCGCTTGCAGATAAGAAGCCAGATCAATTGTTTCAAAATTCCAGTTGTACAAATCACCGCGGGCAGGGCCTGCGCAAACTTGTTTTCCATTTACAAATAAACGGTAGCGATTGTCTGCACTTACATGCACAATGTAGTGTGGAGGTTTGCTTGCAAGTTTTAATATTTTCCGGAAATGATACACGCCATATCCACGCTGATCGATGTTTGGGCAACTAATCCACAAAGCCTTCCAATTGCCGGGAAGGTGCATCAAATCGACATCCTGTGCTTGTGCAAGTAATAAAGAAAAAGATAGAATAAATGAGGTGATGTTTTTTTTCATGCGCAGCAATCATTGTTGATTAGATGTTTAAAATACAAATAATCGACAATTTATTTACTACTTCTTCTGAATGCTAATGCGGCAGTCTGTCCCTGAACTTTCCATACACCCATGTTCCCGCAATGGCACTCAGCAACGTTACAATGATAACGGTTGCGCCTGTTCCTATTTGTGCAAACAAAGGACCCGGACACGCGCCCGTAAGTGCCCAGCCAAAGCCAAATAAGAGGCCACCATAGATCTGCCCTTTGCTGAACGGCTTCTTATGAAATTCTATCTTTTCACCGTAAATGGTTTTGATATTGAATTTCTTGATCAACCAAACCGACAACATGGCAACAGCCACGGCACTGCCGATTACGCCGTACATATGAAATGATTGCAAACGAAACATTTCCTGTATGCGAAACCAACTGATGATTTCTGCTTTTACGAATACGATACCGAAGAAAACGCCTACTATGAGGTATTTGATATTGTGATACCATTTGTGTTGCAATTGACTTTCGTTGATGCAAATCGTATCTAAAGAGCGAACCTCAAAATCTGTATTAAACTCGGTTTCTATAATAGTTTCTGTTTCCATTAAATTTTCTTTTTACAATGCAAGAATGAAAGGAAGAATAAGATTGGCCATGATAAAACCGCCAGCCATAAAGCAAACCGTTGCTAATACAGACGGCCATTGCAATGTGGAAATGCCCATGATGGCATGACCACTTGTACAACCTCCGGCATAACGCGTGCCAAAGCCCACAAGAAAGCCGCCTCCTACCATAAGGATCAGGCCTCTTATGGTTAACAATGATTGCCAGTTGAAAATTTGCACGGGTACCAGCGAATGATAATCTGTGATGCCATAGTGCGACAAGTCAGCTGCAAGAGCAGGATTCACCACCACCGGTGAAGGATTAGACAACAGCGATGCAGCGATGACGCCTCCAACAAAAATGCCGCTGACAAAGAAAAGGTTCCATCTTTCTTTTTTCCAGTCATAATGAAAGAAAGGAATTTTAGCGGGAAAACATGCGGCGCAAATATGCCGCAAAGAAGAACTGATGCCAAAAGATTTGTTGCCAAGAATAAGCAAAATGGGCACAGTTAATCCGATTAATGGCCCGGCAACATACCATGGCCAAGGGTTACGTAATAGTTCGGTAATGGTCATTCGAATTACTTTTACTAATGCGAATGTAAAACTATCTGAAGGTTATTCTGCAAACTTTGTTTTGAAGCGCCGATCAGGGCACAGGAATGGCTTCTACAACCATTTCATTGCCAGCCTTGTCGTAGTAGATGCAGGTCATTTTTACGACATCTACTATCCAAACATTTACTCCTGCCTCCGCTGATTGCTTGCAAAAAGTCATGTAATCAGTTTGCCCCTGCTGATGAATTTTCAATGCATGTTTTAGGGCATCAGCGCTCCCTTCGTCAGCTATTGGCATTGGCTGCCACTTAGCATCTGCAGAAACCGAAAAATTGTTTTCACCTTTGTATTCTATATGTCCGTCACTTACATAATGTTCATAAGATCGAACGCCCAGCGATTTTATGTCTTGCACATATGCAGGGAAATCGGCGCCGCTTTTTACTTTTGAATGGGCCTGTTTTATCTGGTCAATTGTAAACATCATAATGTCGTTTAAATGATTATTTGTAAAAGATACGGCAATTCTTTTTGTTGAAAATATTAGTTACATTGAATATTATTTTCACGACTCATACTGAAACTGCATGTCACTAAAAGTAATTTTAACCGGCGCTACGGGCCTTGTTGGTGAAGGCGTACTGCTTGAATGCCTTGCGCACCCAAATGTTTCCGAAATTTTGGTTATCACAAGAAAACCCTACACAGGCGTGCGTAACGGCAAAGTGAAAGAGCTGATCCTTCACGATTTTTTTGACGTTCATAATGTGCGCGAACAACTCGCCGGATACAATGCTTGCTTTTATTGCGCGGGCATTAGTTCACGTGGAATGAATGAACAACAATATTCACGAATTACATACGACACAGTAATGGTATTCGCCAATGAGTTGGTCCGCGTAAATCCATCATTGGTTTTTTGCCACATTTCCGGCAGCCATACCGATAGCTCAGAAAAAGGAAAGATCATGTGGGCACGTGTAAAAGGTAAAGCGGAAAATGCTTTAATGAAATTGCCTTTTAGAAAAGTCTACAATTTCCGCCCGGGTGCGATGAAGCCAACAGAAGGCCAGCAAAACGTCAAAGGCTATTATAAAATCATTGCCGCGTTATTCCCTGTATTTAAAGCGTTGTTTCCCAACAACAGCAACACGATCCATGAACTTGCATTGGCAATGATCAATAGCGCAACGAAAGGTTACGAGAAGAATGTGCTGGAAGTGAGTGATATTAAGAAAGCAGCGAGCTTCAATTAGGAATTAGGAATTAAGAATTGTTGACTGCACTATCATTCCGTTTGTTATCGATCTCCTTGCAGCACAGAAGGAATTCTTAATTCCTAATTCTTAATTCTTAATTATTTCTTTGATAACTAATCGTGGGATCTCCTCGCCGACTTTCCTTTGTAAAAATAAAAACTGGCATTTCAGTCACTATAAAATTTTTCATTTCTCTTTCTGTTAACGGCGTTACATCAGCTGTTTGTTTCGAGAAATTATACACTTCTTTTGTTGCGCTCTGTGAGATTTCAATTTTCAGATTTTTATGCAAGGTGCTGCCGTCTTCACTTCCTTTCCAAACGGAGTACATAACGGAATCCCTGTCGTTTTGTTTTCGCCACTTGATGAGCCACAGCCCAGTGCCGCCGCTACTTATAACGCTGTCAACGGCGTAGCCACCCATTCTCCCATACATCCATTTCTTTGCATAGTAGTTGGGAAATTTTGTTGACAGACCATAATTACCTCCGCCCCAACCTGCGGTGTAAAAATTAATGCTTACATTATTTGTCTGATCAAGATTGGCATTGTGCGCATTGTATTCCGTAAAGCCATCCAATTCGCTTGCACCCATGATCAAATCCATTCGCATAATTGCAATACTTTTTGATTGAACAGAATCATAACCTTTGATGATGGGCACAGCGGTTGTCGTCCAAATACCGGCCAATTGTTTGGTAGATTTTGAACGCACAGAAAAGTTATCATACCCATACTCTGTGTTCCATGTTTTGATACTTGTGTCGCCGGTAATTTTCCAGATGTATTTGGCAATGGCACTGCATTTCTCGTACCAGTTATTCTTCTCAGGAACCATTCCGCTATTTCCAATCTGTTCTTCGTAAGTAGGGCCAAGTATATTACAGACAGTATCTAGCGACCTGCTGTAATCATGATAACTGAACACATCGAAAAGCTTTGTTGTGGTGTCTTTCATCATTGTGTAGGCGAGCAACATTACGGTTCTGATGCGAAACGTATCGGCATATGTTTGTCCTGCATAAATGATCTTTGTTCCAGGGTCTGCATTGCGAATACCAAGTGTATCGCCCAAATATTTGTTGTTTCCATTCACCGCCATGACAAGCTTTGCAGCTGATACAGCAGGCGGTTCGTAAGTATCATCTTCATTTCCAAGCTCTATGTATTGATGCCAATTCTGAGCATACCCGGACAGCGTTTTGTCGTTGAACCATCTGTATTTTGAGCCACTCAGTTTTTTGTTGTTGCCCCATTTGTAAGCAAGCTGATAAAATAATCTGCCGTGCGAAATATAATTTAACCAATCTCCGGGCTCTGCATATGGCTTGTCTATATTATTTCTTACGCTTTTACCCATCTCCTTTCCTGCTCTTTTGGAAGCTCCAAGTACTGCCAGCCAGTGATTGTAACCATGTGGTGTCCAGTATTGGTTCCATTTTAAATAACCAGGAAAATAATCTGCATTAAAAAGTTGACGGTTCTTTGTAGCGGCATTTGTGTCAGTGTCGTACCAGTCAACATTTACATATTGGCGTATATTTTTTACAATGCCTAAAACATTTGTATCTATCTGCACTCCAGTGTTGATGCCCGCTTTCTCAAACAAAGTTTTTTGCGCGGGCAACGGTCCTTTATAGCCTGCAGGCTCAATCGTTTTTTCATTTCTCGGTGCGCCATAAAAAACAAGTTCATTGATATAGGCGGTGGAAATATAGCCGTTTCTTTTTTGAAGTGTGTTGCGAATCATAATATACCGCATACTGTCTGTAATGTTTGAAACATTTATCCATGCACCTTTTGCAGAAGTGCCACCCCGCGTTACCAAAACAGCAAAGGGTTGCAACATACTATCCGGCCTGCTGACCATGTAGGGTATCTTTCTTACATCGGACTCTTCTATTACTTTATCAAAATTGTAGAAATACAAACTATCACCGGGTTCAAAATTTTTCTCAAAGCCGTAAACATCTGTTATATTGAATTTCTTTCCGTGGGTTATCAATGCATGTTTTATCAAAGGATCATTCGCAAGATCTACAACAATGCATCGTCCTCTTTTGCCCGGAAAATAATATCCGCCAAATGCCAGATCACCATTATCAGCGCCATAAAAATAACTCGCGTCTCTGCCCGATGCAGGAACAGGATTTGTTGTGTCGGCCCTTACCATCTTTGGTTTTCCAAGTTCATCAAATACTTTCTGTGCCTTGAATTTTTGATCACCGTTTTTCGGATCAACCGTTTCAAATCCATCGAAATAATTGAAAGGTCTGTCTTTGTGATTAATACGACCGGAAAGATCATACAAGCTGCTTTCAAACACTTTGATCTTTGCAGAAAGAACAGCTGATTGCGGTCTTGCTCCATTGCGATTCAGCAACCACCTGTAAATGTTTGTAACCGTATCACTGCCAAGCGGCGAAAACACACTATCCCACGTCACATTATTGAATCCGTTGTTTGCCATGTTGTACATGATAAAAGTGCTGTTGCCCACAGACTCAGCCAGCTTATTGCTCATTGCCTGTGCCGGTTCATACTGGCAACATTTATCGGTGTTCTGTTCGTGAAAAAATTTGGTATTTGTATGCTTGTAATTGGCAAATGCCTGTGGCCCGGGATACAAGTTAGAAATGGAAATAAAAATAGCGTGACTGATTTTACCTCTGTATTTTAAATCACCATGCCCACCCGTGTACCATGCCAGATTATCCCATGCATCGCTGGCACCTTGACCTATGCCGTCTATGCACACATACTTGTAAGCGCCATCTTCATTCTTAACATCATCGATGGGTAAACTTCCCAGGCAATAATCCATCACCTGGTTAAACATTGAAGGATATTTTAAAGCGCCAGCAGATGTTGCCAGCGGACAAACATGTATAATACTATCAGCGATGGTCCCCAGGATGCGATCGTTCATGACCTGCCGCGGAAAGCCTGCACCAAACAACGAAGAGAGCTGATCACCCACCTGGGCTACACCTCCGTAATGTATCATTAACGCATACTTTTTTCCGGGTACTCTTTTTTCTGCGGCGGGATAGATCAGGGCTTTAATTTGCGACCCGCCTATTGTAACGCTGTCCATTCCATAATACTGAGCCAATAATGTGTTGCATAGTAACACTAAAACACCAAGCATTAATAAACTTCTCATCCAAACTATTTTTTCAATTTACAAAATAACCATCAGGGATGAGTATTTGTTTGAAGAGTTAGCACACTGATAACACTGATTTGACTGATTTACACAGATTTCTTCTTAGTGAACCTCGATGGCCTTAGTGCCTTAGTGGTAAATATTTTGAACTTTGCATTAATAACTGTTAGCCTCAAAGCATGTAGGCAGTCTTTTTTACCACTAAGGCACTAAGAACACTAAGTTTCACTAAGGCTATATGCTTGCGCTGCTGCTTTCTCTCGCTGTTGCTAATCTCCTTTATGATCCTTCTTGTCTTTAAATCTAATTCTTGCTTTATTTCCTGCAGCTTCTCTGCAGAAGATAAAGGCCGGCATTTCTGTTACACTGAAAGTGTAAGAATCATTCTTCTTGATAGCTGTCACGTCTGCAGTTTTGGTAGAGAAATTATAAACTTCCTTTGTAGTACCAGAAGTAACGCCTTCAATCTTTACATCCTCGTAATCTAATTTAGTGGCATTCTCACTTCCTTTCCAAATAGAGAACATCACAGAGTCGCGGTCTGTTTGCTTTCGCCACTTGATGAGCCACAAGCCTGTACCGTCACTGCTTATAACGCTATCAACTGCATAGTCACCCATTCTTCCGTACATCCACTTCTTCGCATAATAGTTAGTAAACTTTGTCGACAAACCATAATTTCCGCCACCCCATCCGGTTGTATAAAAATTGGTGCTTACGTTGTTAGTGGCATCAAGATTTGAATTGTGCGCATTAAATTCTGTAAAGCCATCGAGCTGACTTGCGCCCATGATAAGTTCCATGCGCATCATGACAATGCTTTTGGATTCTACAGAATCGTATCCCGTAATTCGCGGAACTGCAGTTGTCGTCCAGTTTACACCGAGTTGATCTGTCGTGCCCGGTCGAACAGAAAAATTATCAAACCCGTATTCCGTGTTCCATGTTTTAATGCTTGTGTCGCCTGTTATTTTCCAAATGAATTTTGCGATGTCGCTGCTCTCATTGTACCAATTGTTTCGTTCAGGTATCATGCCCCCGTTTCCCACTTGTTCTTCATAAGTAGGGCCAACTATGCCTGACACAGTATCGATCAGTCTGCTGTAATCATGATAACTAAACACGTCAAAAAGCTTGGTAGTCGTATCTTTCATCATTGTATATGCGAGCAGCATTACGGTGCGAATACGAAAAGTATCAGGATATGTTTGACCTGCATAAACAATCTTTGTTCCCGGATCTGCATTTCGGATACCCAGTGTGTCGCCCAGGTATCTATTGTTTCCATTGACGGCCATGATCAGCTTTGCAGCAGAGACAGCCGGAGGTTCGTATGTGTCGTCTTCATTTCCTAATTCTAAAAATGGATGCCAGTTTTGTGCGTAACCGGAAAGCGTCGCATCGTTGAACCACCTGTATTTAGTGCCATCCAGCGATTTGTTGTTGCCCCACTTGTATGCCAGCTGATAAAATAGACGGCCATGGGAAACATAATGCAACCAATCGCCCGGCTCGGCATAAGGTGTGTCAATATTGTTTCTTACACTTTGCTTCATTTCATCTCCTGCCCTCTTGGATGCTCCAAAAACTGCGAGCCAATGATTATGATTATGCGGGGTCCAATATAGGTTCCAATTTAAGTAACCGGGAAAATAATCGGCATTGAAAAGCTGTTTGTATTTGGTGGCAGGATCAGTGTCTGTATCGTACCAGTCTACATTTACATACTGGCGAATATTCTTCACGATGCTCATCACATTCGTATCTATCTGCACTCCAGTATTGACGCCGGATTTATCGAACAAAGTTTTCTGTACAGGCAGGGGACCTGAGTAACCAACAGGCTTCTGAGTGCTGTCTCCTCTTGGTGATCCATAAAAAACAACTTCATTGAAATAAGCGGTAGAAGTATAACCACTTCGCTGCTGAAGAGTGTTGCGGATCATGATGTATCGCATACTGTCGGTAATATCGGATACATTTCGCCACATGCCAGTGGATGATGTGCCGCCTTGCGTAACCAATACAGCAAAAGGTTTCAGCAAACTATCGGGCCGGCTGATCATGTAAGGAATCTTTCTTACATCGGTTTCTTCAATTACTTTATCGAAGTTGTAAAAGAATAAGCTGTCGCCCTGCTCAAAATTTCTTTCCCATCCATAAACATCCGTGATGTTAAATTTCTTTCCGTGTGTTATCAATGCATGTTTTATAGAAGGATCATTGGCAAGATCTACAATTATGCATCGTCCTCTTTTACCTGGAAAATAATAACCGCCGAAAGCAAGCGTACGATCACTCGCTCCATAAAAATAGGCACCGTCTCTTCCCGACCCCGGTATGGCATTTGTCGTGTCGCCTCGCACCAGCTTAGGTTTTCCTAACTCATCCAAAACAGTTTGTGCCTCAAAATCTATGTTGCCATTTTTGGGATCGATTGTTTCAAAGGCATCAAAAAAATTAAAAGGCCTGTCTTTATGGTTGATGCGACCGGACAAATCATACAAACTGCTTTCATAGACTTTTAATTTTACAGGAGTAAAAGTTGGCGGCGTTATAACTTTAGCACTATTCAGCAACCACCTGTAAATGTTTGTAACGGTGTCTGCTCCGAAAGGAGAATACATGCTGTCCCACGTGAAATTGTTAAAGCCATTATTTGCCATTGTATAAAGGGTAAACGAACTAATGGCGCCGGTCGTTTTGGCAAGCGTGCTGCTCATAGATTGTGCCGGGCCATACTGGCAACAGGAATTTGTATTTTGCTCGTGCAGGAATTTCGTATTGGTGTATTGATAATTTGCAAAAGCTTCCGGTGCAGGATATAAATTAGGAGTGGACATAAAAGTAGCGTGACTTATTTTTCCGATATACTTTAACTCTCCATTGTTGGTTGTGTACCATGCAAGATTGTCCCACGCGTCACTGGCCCCCTGTCCTATTCCGTCTACAGAAATCAGTTTATACATTCCGTGACCATCCTTGCTTGAATCGACAGGTAAGTTAGCAAGGCAATAGTCCATCACCTGGTTAAACATGGAAGGATATTTCAATGAACCGACACTTGTTGACAACGGGCAAATATGAATGATGCTATCCGCAACGGTTCCCTGGATTTTATTGTTCATCACCTGCCTTGGAAAACCGGCACCAAACACAGATGCAAGGATACTTCCAACCTGGTCAGTACCTTCATAGTGGATCATCAACGGATACAACTTACCAGGTATTCGCTTTGCAGCTGCAGGATAGATCACAGCCTTGATATTTGAAGTACCAAATGTTACGCTGTCCATTCCGTAATATGGAGCCGGCGTGGGTGCCGGCGGCGATGCACTATTTAACAACCATCGGTAAATATTTGTAACAGTGTCGCCGCCAAATGGAGAGTACATGCTATCCCATGTAAAGTTGTTAAAACCATTGTTCGACATAGTGTACAGCGTAAACGTACTAATGGCGCCAGTTGTTTTAGCAAGAGTACTGCTCATGGATTGTGCGGGGCCATACTGGCAACAGGAATTTGTATTCTGCTCGTGCAGGAATTTCGTATTGGTGTACTGATAATTGGCAAAGGCATCTGATGCCGGATATAAATTAGGAGTGGACATGAAAGCAGCATGTCCTATTTTTCCGATATACTTTAAATCGCCATTGCCTGTGGTGTACCAGGCGAGGTTATCCCAGGCGTCGCTCGCACCCTGCCCGATGCCGTCTACGCATACGAGCTTGTACATACCGCGATCGTTCTTTGCAGTATCTACAGGCAAATTGGCGAGACAATAATCCATCACCTGGTTAAACATGGCAGGATATTTTAAAGAACCGGAAGATGTAGCCAGCGGACAAACGTGGATGATGCTATCCGCCACAGTGCCCTGTACTCTATTGTTCATCACCTGCCTGGGGAAACCCGCACCAAACACGGACGCAAGCACGCTTCCCACCTGGTCTGAACCTTCGTAGTGAATCATTAATGGATATTTCTTGCCAGGGATTCTCTTCGCTGCTGCCGGGTAAATCACTGCTTTAATATTGGAACTACCGAGGCTAACACTGTCCATTCCGTAATACTGTGCAGATAAAGTGTTGCATAACAGCGATAAAAATGCAAGTAATAGTAAGTTTCTCATCCGTAGAGTTTTTTGACTTATGAAAAAGTGTTGCTTCTACTTTCAAGGGTGAGAACTATTTTCCCTGACATCGTGTGTGCGATAAGGTTTCAGCGTTTTATAACACAATTGCTTATTGTTTAGTTGAAATGATTAGCGATTGTGAATATTTTTTAGAACAAAGCCCTTTTAAAGTTGTTACACAATTCATTTAATAAATACAATCGTATGGGAAAATTTGTAATCGGGCAAACCGCAAATGCCGGCTACCGTTTTAATTTGAAAGCAGACAACGGGCAAGTGATTCTTACCAGTGAAACTTATACCACCAAGGCTGCTTGTCAAAATGGTGTTGATTCGGTAAAAGCCAATGCAAAAGATGATAGCAAGTATGAAAAACTTACTTCGAGCAGTGGCAAATATTACTTCAATCTCAAGGCGTCCAATGGACAAGTGATCGGAACAAGCCAAATGTATGAAGGTTCGTCCGGAAGGGATAGCGGTATTGAATCTGTAAAAAACAATGCGCCTTCTGCCGTAGTTGAAGAGGAGTAAAACTATCGTTTGCCATAAAACGATTTAAAAAGGCTTCGATAATATTTATCGAAGCCTTTTAGTATTCAGCAAATTCTTCATTATAACATGGACGGCGCAACGCCATATTGCTTTTTGAATGCAAAGGAAAAATGTGACAGATCTTCAAAACCAAGATCGAGATAAATATCAGAAGCCGCCTGCCTTTTTTCTTTGAGCAGATAATACGCTTCCTGCAAACGTCTTTGTAATAACCAGCGGCTCGGCGTGATGTGAAATATTTTTTCAAAATCGCGTTTGAATGTTGAAAGACTTCTGCCGGTTAAATAAGCAAATCTTTTAAGATCAACATTGAAATGAAAATTTCGATTCATGAACCCCTCAAGATCTATTTTGCCGGGCTCCGAAAAATCAAAAAGAACATTCTTCAATGCAGGTTGTATTTGGAGCAACAACAACAAAGCTTCTTTTTGTTTTACGGAAAGTAATTCATTGGTTCCCTTGTTTTTAAACACATCTTCATAAGGCTTCAGCGATTCCATATAGTGCGCCAACACTGAGCTTGACTGTAGTTGCTGAAATGCCGGCGTTGCAATGGCCTTATCAGATTTATACCCAAACTCTATGCTAAAATCTCTCAGCATTTCCTGTTCAAAGAAAATAGAAACCGACCTGAACTCTCCGCCTTCTTCAGGATACTTCGCGTATTTTGCCAGTTGATTTCTCCTGCAAAAATAAAGCTCACCTTTATTGAAGATTTTGCTGGCAGTGCCATCATTCACCTCGAAGGCTCCTGAAACGATATATCCAATCGCATGTTCCGGTACAAACTGCTCGCCCGTTCTGCTTCGTGTAAAGTAACAGGAATATTGTATGGATGGTCGTGTGGTCATTTGGTTTTCTTATTTCAAATATAGTTGGGGAGCTGCAATTAATAATTAATAATTAATAATTAAAACGAGCAACACTCAAAGGCGAATAATGGCTGGGCAAAAGCGCTACTAATGCGCCGATACGAAAACCGAAATCTATTCAGCAAACCGCCGTATTAATTTTTAATTATTAATTATTAATTACTCAATAACTGCTTTCGCTTCCACATACGCCTCCAACCCATACACACCAAACTCCCTGCCAATACCAGATTGTTTGAAGCCGCCGAAAGGTGCCATGGGATCGTGGTTCAGACCATTGATCAATACACGGCCAGCGTTGATTTGTGCCGCCACACGATTTGCACGTGTTGAATCCGATGAGCTAACATAAGCCTGCAAACCGTAGTCAGTATCATTTGCAATGCGAATGGCATCTTCTTCGTTCTTATAGGTGATAATCGATAACACTGGTCCAAAAATTTCTTCTCTTGCGATGCGCATGTTGTTGTTGACGTTAACAAATACAGTTGGCTTTACAAAGTTTCCCGCCTCCAGTCCATCGGGCTGTCCTGCCCCACCGGTAAGGATTTCGGCACCTTCCTGCACACCGAGATCAATGTATTGTTGAACACGTGCAAACTGTTTTCTGCTCACCATTGGTCCCACTGCAGTGTCTTCATTTTTCGGATCACCGACTTTCACTTTTTCAACAGTTTCCTTTACAAGTATTCTAATTTCATCCAACCGATTTTCCGGAACCAGCAAACGTGTGCCTGCAATACATGCTTGCCCGCTATTCATGAAAGCCGCTGCAACCGCTGTTGGTATTGCTTTTTGCAGATCAGCATCATCTAAAATAATGTTAGGGGATTTGCCACCAAGTTCAAGCGTAACTCTTTTCATGGTATCCACTGCACCGCGTGCGATTGTTTTGCCAACTACGGTAGAACCGGTAAATGATATTTTAGCAATATCAGGGTGACGTGTAATTTCTGCGCCTACAACATTGCCCAAACCATTCACTACATTGAAAACACCCGCAGGCAAACCCACTTCGTGCAAGCATTCCAGCAACACCTGTGTTTGCAATGCACTCATTTCGCTTGGCTTGATAACTGCCGTACAACCAGCTGCGATTGCAGTCGCGAGTTTGTTGCAGATAAAACTGTTGCTTGCGTTCCAGGGAGTAATAATGCCCACAACGCCAAGAGACTCTAATCTTACTTTTGACTTTCCAATGCTTCGTACGAAATCAAAGTTTGTAAGCGTCTCGATGGTGCTTTGTATACCATTCAATGCATGCTGTGTGCTTGCTCTGGAAAATTGCAATGTGCCGCCATATTCCTGCACCATGATCGCTGTTAGCTCGTCTTTTCTTTTGGCAACAGCCTCATACATTTTTTGCAGGTAGGCAATGCGTTCTTCTTTTGTTGTTTTGGACAAATGTACAAAGGCGGCTTTGGCACTCGCAATTGCCTTTCGCGTATCTTCTTCATCGCCCAGTACTACTTTACCAAGAGGCTCATTTGTGGTGGGATTTACAAGGTCAAAAAGTTCAGTTCCGTGGGGAGTAACAAAGGCTCCGTTGATGTAGATTTTGTCTATCGTTTTCATTTTCAACTAATTTTGTGAACAATGATTTAAAATTGTCACACAAAGTTCAGTCAACAGAGGGCCTTCATAGTTTGCTAAAAAGTTCAATTTACTTTGTTAAAACGTTCAACCGCCAATTAAGAATTAGGAATTAAGAATTGTATGAGTGATGCATGCAATACGAAGCATGAATAGTGGGCGCAAGCCACCAAAACCCACCTGAACAATTTAAAATGTCCAGCCGGCATCATCGATCTCATTCTCGCGAATACCAAACTCAATTATTTTATCATTCTTTAACCGGAAGTAATGATCCCTTACCTGATCGGCCAGCAACGCACCATTTACGTCATGCACCACCTGGTGAACATGTACTTTGACCACGCCGTTTTCTACTTCTATTGTTAAAGGTTTAACTTTCGATGAAATCACCTCAAACTGTTTTGTCCAATATTCTCGAACAGCTTCGGGTCCGTACACAAAGTTGCCATCCATGGCATTGGCCCATTTAACGTCTTCGTCCATGTGGGCAACTATCTCTTCAATTTTTCTATCATTGAAAAGTTGATATAGATTTTGTATAAAAACGGATACATCTTTCATAACTATAAAATACAAACCGTAATCAATATTGTTTTGAAAATATTTTTATCTGTTCATTATCAATATTTTCTTGACCTTTAAACGCGGAAATTGATTGGCGAATTTCTATTTCTAATTTCTAATTCCTAATTCCTAATTTCTAACTCTAACATGTCCATTTTCAAAAACTCATTCGTTTCAATAGTATAATCACACTTAAAAAATATTTTTATGAAAGAGTTCCTTTTAATTTTCAGAAGAGATTTCATCACAAAAGAAGAACAACCTTCTCCGGAGCAAATACAAAACATGATGAAGCCCTGGCAGGACTGGATGGGTAGCCTTGCTGCACAAAACAAATTAGCAAGTTCAGGCAATAGGCTTGCTTCAGACGGACGAGTTGTAAAATCCGATAAAATAGTAACCGATGGGCCTTACGTTGAAATTAAAGAAGCAGTTGGCGGCTATATTGTTGTCAAAGCAAATGATCTTGATGAAGCGGCAGAACTGGCGAAAGGATGCCCTGTATTGAATATCGGAGGCAATGTGGAAGTGCGCGGTCTTGTAGGCATGGACTAACAATAATTCAAAAGTAAAAATTCAAAATTCAAAACAGTGACTGTAAGATCACATATCAAAGTCCCGGACCTAACGGTTTTTGACTTTTGATTTTTTACTTTTGATTTTTTATATGGAAAACAACGAACTCATACCACACTTATTTCGAACCGAGTACAGCAAGATGGTTGCTGTACTGTGTAAAGCGTTTGGTATTGAACACATCAGCATTGCAGAGGATGTTGTGAGTGATACATTTCTGCTGGCAGTAGAAACGTGGGGACAAAAAGGCTTACCAAAAAATCCGGTTGCATGGCTCTACATTGTTGCGAAAAATAAAAGCAGGGATATTCTGCGTCGCCAAAATATTTTCGACAAAAAAGTAAAACTAGCACTTCCAAAAGAAGAGGTTGACAACAGCGAACTACACATTGATCTTTCTGAGAAAAACATTACGGATAGCCAGTTGCAAATGATATTTGCCATATGCCACCCGTCTATTTCAGCCGAGGCGCAGATCGGTCTTGCGTTGAATATTTTGTGCGGATTTGGTGCCGAAGAAATTGCAGATGCATTCTTGTCTAACAAAGAAACAATTTACAAGCGCCTGGCAAGGGCAAAGGAAAAACTGAAAGAGAACAACGTTCCACTCGAATTGCCATCTCAAACAGAAATTGATAACAGACTTGATGTTGTTTTAAGAACGATGTACCTGCTCTTTAACGAAGGGTATTATTCAGCTTCGCAAAATGTCACACTGCGTAAGGAACTTTGCCTCGAAGCAATGCGGCTCACCTACTCATTAATCGAAAACGAAAGTACCAATACGCCCGCTGTAAATGCATTAATGTCTATCATGTGTTTTCATGCCTCACGTTTCGAAGCACGCATAGATAGCAACGGCGAAATTATTCTGTATGAAGATCAGGATGCATCACTTTGGAGTGAAGAATTAATCAACAAAGGAAAATATTACCTCGAGCAATCTTCACATTGCGACAAAAACAAAGTGAGTAAGTATCACATCGAAGCCGCGATTGCTTTCTACCATACCAACCAGGCCGATACGCACGATAAGTGGGAAAGCATTTTACAATTGTACAATCGCTTATTGCAAATCGAATATTCCCCTATTGCTGCGCTCAACAGAACATACGCGCTTTCAAAAGCCAATGGCAAAGCAGAAGCGATCGTTGAAGCAGAAAAACTGGGCCTTGACGACAATCACTGGTACCATCTACTACTCGCAAATCTTTATACTGGCATTGACAACGGTAAAACGGTAACGCATCTTAAGAAGGCCTTGAATCTTTCGAAAACAGTGGCAGAAAAGAATTTCATCGAAAAGAAATTGCAGGAAGTTACTTTAACAAACGCATAGTGCAGTACAGACAAGGCAATGCCTTGTCTCTACCGCAGCATCATCGTGCTGCATACTCGCCTAAATACTCAAAATGCTTCGTCAATTTTCCCTTCTCTACAATCGTGGCTCTTGTTATTATATCAGAACCGTCTTTCAACAGATCGTCCAAAATATATTTGATCAGCTGCTCGCCAAAATATCTTGAAGCATCCTTTGGCAATTCGTTCGGCAAGTTGCCAACAGCCATAATGTCGACAGTATTGGGGTGGTACGCTATCGTCTTTTGAAGCGTTGTTTTATCTACGCCATACACAGGATCTTCAATGGTTTGATCGCCGAGATTAATGGGAACGGAACCATTTTGATCATCAGTAATATCAGCAATCACCTTGATGGAGAAATCATTTGCC
Organism: Pinibacter aurantiacus; assembly: GCF_019130065.1. GTDB lineage: Bacteria > Bacteroidota > Bacteroidia > Chitinophagales > Chitinophagaceae > Pinibacter > Pinibacter aurantiacus. The sequence goes on from NZ_JAHSPG010000013.1 coordinate 416,042, forward strand.
TGCACATCACTTTTACTAAACAACCGGGGGATATGTTCTTCCCAGTAAATACCGTTCAGCAATACATCCGCTGTTTTGGTATAAGGCAAAAAATTGCAGACATACTCTTGCGGATAAGCATGAAAGTGATCACGATTATACAAACCAGTCTTGTGATGTTTGTAAAGGTCCTGCCCTTTCAAATGCACATACACCGGGTAGGAAAATTTTTTCTCTAAAAATTCATAAGGCTCTACCTCAATAATGCCCAGCAGGTTCATCACCTCAAGCACCCCGCTGGACACGCGTCCGGAGCCGGTTACAGCCACTTTTATGTTCGGCAGTTTTAAACCAAAATAAGTATGAATGAGTTCGCGAAGATTCGATTGTTTGTAAACGCGCTGTAGCTTAAACAAACCCGTTTTATTTCCGTAAGCCATAATGCCATTGTGCGCACCAACAACGCCTGCAAAAAAACCAAAACCGATGATGCGCTGCCCATCCTCGTGCTCGAGACATTCGTAGTCAACCAGCGTTATTTTTTTTTCAAGAATAGCATGCAACAATTTTTGATTATGCGGCTGTTTCTTTCGCGTGTGAGAGAAGAAAAGATAGGTCTTGTTTTCAATCAGGTCATTTACCGGCACTTCCTTGATACCAAGCAGGATGTCGCAATTGCTCACGCTTTCAGCGATCTCAATGCCGGCTCTCTTGTATTCGTTGTCGCTAAAACAACGTGTCTTGCTGCTTTGCACAACGATCTTTACATTTTTGTAATTATCCTGCACCCATTTGCATTGCTCGGGCGTCAACGCCACCCTATTGTCTTCGGGAATTTTCCCTTCTTTGATTAATCCAATGGCAATCATGCAGTTCCAATTAATAATTAAGAATTAATAATTAATAGGGGTACAGTCGTTAAAAAACGCGGCTTAGTTCTAAGGAATTCAAATGAATCTTAACATCACAAAGAGATCAACTATTAATTACTAATTATTAATTATTAATTGCTCTCTATCTGCAATATAAGAATAGTTTCTTCCCTTCTAAATGATTAATCAAACTTCTTGGTAAGAGTAATGCCAACCTTTCCGTGAATGCCTTCAATCGGTGCATTCAATTTTAAAATGGTAATAGAAACCTTTTTGATCTTGGCGTATTCGTGTCTTATTTTACGGATGATGCTTTCCGCTACTTCTTCCAGCAATGGCATGGGGATCGCCATTCTCTTTTTTACAATGTTATACAGTTCCTCGTAATTGATCACGTTTTGAAGGTCGTTCAATTTGATATTCTCTTCGTCGTAAGAAACACTTAAACTCACCTGGAAACTATTGCCTACGGCAGATTCGCCGCTATAAACGCCATGATGCGCATGAAAAACCAAATCTTCAAGATGTACTGTCAACATAACTACTAATCAATTCGTAATAGAATGGGCGCAAATTAGCCATTAATGTTGGAACGGGAATATTATTTCTGAGGGTAATTGTTAGTTGAAGCCTTTGCGGCATGCTCTCCAAAGCTTCCAGCTTCGGAGGATTATGCTGTTGCCTCTGGCAACAAATTACAATGCGAAATAAAAATGTAAGCATAGCTAAATGTGATGCTCATAATTATTGACCCAGCCGTTGTACTACTATCTAACATCGTTGCGTCGCACACTTCAACAGTGGTATGTATATTGAGCATCTTATTCGATGACTTAAAGTCTTTCGGTCATAAGTTGGGTGCAACACCGAGACGTGCAACCCCGCCGCTTCAGATTCAACACAAAGAACATTCATAAAAAACAAAGCAAATGTTCATAAAACGGTCACCGGTAAAATCTTCTGCGATCTCTTCCATCGGTTACAACGCCGAAAAGAAAGTACTCGAGATTGAATACTTCTCCGGCGACGTGTATGATTATTTCGACGTTCCCGAACATATATTCAACGAACTGATGCAAGCGGAATCCAAAGGAACGTTTGCTAATAAAATGATTAAAGATCATTACGAGTTTGAGAAGAAAGAGTGAAGGAAGTGGATAATTGAGAGTGGAGAGTGGAGAGTGGAGAGTTGAGAGTGGAGAGTTGTTGAACCAAGCAGCTCTCCGAAGCTTCCAGCTTCGGAACTGTACTCTGTTGCCTTCGGCAACTTAATTATCATCGCCAGAGGCGATAGAGTAAACCTTCGAAGCCGGAAGCTTCGGAGAGCATGCACCCAAATAAAAAACCCGGCAATCGCCGGGTTTCAATATTCTGAATGTAAGGGGTGTCATAAAAAACACACCATGCAACACCTCTTAATTCCTAATTCCTAATTCTTAATTGATTAAACATGCTCCTTTGCTGACAAATATCTCTCCGCATCCAGCGCCGCCATACAACCACTTCCTGCGGCAGTAACAGCCTGGCGGTAGATTTTATCCTGAACATCACCTGCAGCAAAAACGCCTTCAACATTTGTTTTGGAAGTGCCGGGGATCGTTTGGATATAGCCTGCTTCATCCATTGTTAACCAACCTTTGAAGATATCCGAATTTGGCTGGTGACCGATCGCAACAAAGAAACCTTGTACAGGAACTTCCTGTATCTCATTGGTTACTATGTTTTTAATGCGCATTGCCTCCACTTTATTTTCACCAACAATCTCTTCTGTTACAGAGTTCCAGTAGATCTTAATATTTGGAGTTGCTTTTACTCTGTCTTGCATTACTTTGGAAGCTTTCATGCCATTTTCGTCCTTACGAACGATCATGTGAACTGTTGAACAAAGTTTTGACAAATAAATCGCCTCTTCACAAGCGGTATCGCCTGCGCCAACAATCGCAACTTCTTTCGTTCTGAAGAAAAATCCGTCACAAACTGCACAAGCACTCACACCGAAACCGTTCAGGCGCTCTTCACTTGGCAAACCAAGCCATTTCGCAGAGGCTCCGGTTGCGATGATGATTGAATCAGCTTCGATCTCTTTTTCTTCGTCGATCCAAACTTTATAAGGTTGTTTTGAAAAATCAACTTTAGTCGCCAAACCGTAGCGGATATCGGCGCCCATTCTTGCTGCCTGTTTTTCAAAATCAACCATCATTTCCGGACCCTGAATACCTTCAGGATAACCGGGATAGTTTTCTACTTCTGTAGTAATGGTCAACTGACCACCCGGCTGAATTCCCTGGTACAAAACAGGTTTCAAATTTGCTCTTGATGCATAAATAGCTGCAGTATAGCCTGCCGGGCCTGAGCCTATAATTAAACAATGTACTTTTTCCATTAATCTTCGGGTTTTAAAAAAATAAATTTCAAAAGTAAAAATTCAAAAATCGCTGAGATTACTCAAGTCAACCCTTTTTTGACTTTATATTTTTTTTACTTTTTACTTCAATTAGGCAGGCAAAGGTAAGAGTGAAAGATGAACTTGCGCAATTAGTTTGCAATCACGTGAATAGACTGTGCAAAACGCAGTTTTCGTTATACAAAAAACCCGGCAAAGCTTGCCGGGTTCATTATTTTTAAAAGATTTCTTATCCCAGATAAGCTTTTAAAGCATTGCTATAGCGTGCTTTTTGCAAGCGCTTGATAGCTCTTTCTTTAATCTGACGGATACGCTCTTTTGTAAGATCATATTTTTGACCGATCTGCTCGATAGTAACACCATTTTCGCCATCAAGGCCAAAGTATGCGTTTACTATTTCAGCTTCGCGTGGGCTCAATGATTTCAAAATGCGGCGGATTTCATTTCTCAATGAATCCTGCATTACGTCATCATCAGTGTCATCGCTACCTTCAAGCAAATCACCCATAGCTACATCTTCTGCTTCGTGAACCGGAGCGTCCAATGAAGTGTGACGGGTATTGCTTTGGAAAATGTTGTTGATCTCGGTTTCGCTCATTTCCAGGATCTCGGCAAGCTCTTCTGTAGAAGGCTCACGCTCGTGCTCCTGTTCGAACGCCATGTAAGCTTTATTTGCTTTATTATATGTACCAATTTTATTTTGCGGTAAGCGAACCAAACGACCCTGTTCTGCCAAAGCCTGCAAAATAGATTGACGGATCCACCAAACTGCGTAAGAAATGAATTTGAAACCCTTTGTTTCATCAAAACGCTGAGCAGCCTTAATAAGACCCAGGTTACCTTCATTGATAAGATCACTTAAAGAAAGACCCTGGTGTTGATATTGTTTAGCCACAGAAACCACGAAACGAAGGTTAGCTTGCACCAATTTGTCCAAAGCCCTCTGATCGCCCATTTTAATTCTCTGCGCCAGCACAGTTTCCTCTTCGGGAGTAATCATTGAGATCTTAGAAATTTCCTGGAGATATTTTTCGACCGCCTGAGAATCCCGGTTTGTAATCTGCGTAGCAATTTTAAGTTGCCTCATATCTATCTATTGTATTATTATATTGTTATAACATATGTATGACAGCATATGTTTGCCAAAAGTTGCGTTAAGAAAGGTTAAAAATTAACTGTACAATCAGGCACTATTTGCAAAGGTACGATGCAAAAATTTATGTTCCTAGAAAATAACGCTTTTAGATCATTTTAAAATCGCACAGATGTTAACATTCAGTGAATTTTAACAAAACATTCCCAATTGAACAGCTCAGGCAGCGCCTGCTTTCACAGTACTGCATTTTAAGCTCAAGTAAGCTTTGACTGTCAAATGCACAACTATTTTTCACACCACGTTCTTCAAATTTTTCCATAATTGCATTGTTTTCAGCAGGTAATTCCTGCATCCATTTCAACACTCTTTCTTTATGTATTTCCAGCGAATGAAAATTATCATACGCAAACAGTAGAGGCCCCACTGTATTGATAATAATATTAATAATTGTGCCCTTGCCAAGCTTTTTCGGTTGGTACCTAGCAAGTTCATCTAACTTGTAGTGATAGTGCCAATAATCATTCGCCGTTACATTAAATAACATTAAAAGGTCCTCAATTGTTTCGGCATCAAGCAGTTGGGAGAACAAATGATTTGAACTTTGTATAAATGCAGCCAGTTGTGCCAGTCGTACCGTAGGAAATGAAGGTGGCCTCATGCGAAGGAAGTGAATCTGAACCTGTGGCCTCTGCAGGGTGTATTTTTTACTTAAATACCGGTACTCTTTTTTAAGCATTTGGGGATAAGCTTCATCAAAATCATTTTCGAGGAAGCCGGCCTGCCCCAACAAAAGTGCTTCAAGTTGTTGAATGCTGTTCTTTTGCTTCGCCAAAATATTAATGGATACCGACCTGGCGACAATTTCAAAAGCTTCTGCATTTACCTTAATTCCAAAATTGCGGGCAATGAGCCACCAACAAACTTCTTCCCAATGATTATTTGATTCCTCCAACAATTTGAGAATGTGATCCGTTTTTCGTTTCATTCGTTCCACAAAAAGTCTGTCTTTCCACGTGAGCCAAATGATATCTTTTACGTGCTGAAGATTATTCGCACAGGGAACAAAGTCCTGCTGCTGCATTAAATGCTCATACCTGTTTAACAATATGGAAGAAACGCGATGCTGCAGGACCAACACAGGCATATCTGAAGCTTCGAGATCGTTTTCCCAAACAACATGAAGAATAACATTTTTATAATTGGGATCGTTGTTGTGAGCATGCTTGTTCCAGTCAGAGGCTTTAATATGCAACTCTATATTGCCAGCCCAAAGCACATTGCCAATCTTAAGTTTTGCCTGCAAAAAATCTGCACCCTGGTTTGTATTATAAATACCCGGTCCAATAACAGTGAGGGTTTCACCCTGCTCTATCTGCAATTGACTTCTATTAAAATACTGAAACTGCCAGATGAATTGAAGTAATCTTTCCGTCATAAAAATTTTGATTATGGCGGTAGATATTCAGTCCGGTTGAAATTTTGGGAAAGATTACTTCAATTTGAAAATGTGCCGATTTGAAAATTTGAAAATTGTTTCAGCGCACCTTTCCTTATTAAGTTGAACTAACCTTAAAGCAATAATAGTTTAAAATGGCCAATGAGGCACAGAATGAATTTTCAAATTTTCAAATCATTACATTTTCAAATTAGTTTGTGCAGCTCCTGCACAACCCTGCTCACCGGCAATCCCATGACGTTGTAAAAATCACCGTGAATGGAACCGATTCCTACCACGCCGATCCACTCCTGGATAGCATAAGCGCCCGCTTTGTCGTAAGGTTGATATTTGTCAATGTAATATCTGATGTCGTCGTATGAAAGCGGATTAAATGTTACTTCAGTTGTGTTGGAAAAGACAATTTCTTTGTCGTCTTTTAAAATAACTACACCGGTAATAACCTGGTGTACTCTTCCTTCAAGGCGGGTAAGAATTTCAATGGCATCTTCGCGGTCTTCCGGCTTGCCAATAATTTCATCATCGAGTACAACTACTGTATCTGCAGCAAGAATGACGCGATCGTGACTTAGTTCGTTTTTAACAGCCAGTGCTTTGTTTCTTGCAATGAACACAGGTATATCTTCCGTGTGTAAACCATCCGGATAAGATTCGTCGGTATCTTTTACAATCACGTCAAAAGGAATTTCTGCCCATTCGAGCAATTGCTTTCTGCGCGGAGATTGTGAGGCCAAAACAATTCTTTCCATTACATATACAGTTTAAAAAATAAAATGGACAAAATGCCGGTGAGCATCACCAATTTGATGTAGCTGCTCACTTTGTGATAATCTTTTGAATTTACTGCTCTATATAAATGTTTAAACAGGTATAACAAAGGCAATACTATAAATATAAAACAATATACCGCGCCAAGCCACCAGCCTTTCATCAATCCATATACTTGCACGATGCCGGTAGAAAAAGTTAAAACAATAAGCCAGACCGCCACGAAGACTTTTGATGCAGGAATGCCCCAAACTATCGGCATGGTTTTGCAACCATATTTTTCATCTCCTTCCATGTCTTCCATGTCCTTCACAACTTCCCTTATTAATGAAATGATAAAAGCAAATCCTGCGTAAATGGTAGCAAACTTAAATAAACGGGTAATTTTTGTCTGGTACAATATTTTAAATTCCGGCGACCAGTTCCAGTACATCACTCTCACTTCTCCGAAATATAAAACAAGTACCACCCATGCCGTTAGCACAGATATGATGACATTGCCTATGAGCAGCTTTTTTTTGAAGGTGGTGGAATAAGTCAGCAACAACAACACACAGGCAAGATTTGCAAAGCCCAATAGAATGTTGCCAATTTTAAATCCTACATAAAATGCAATGATGACACCGATGGCAGATAACAATAAATGCCACACGATGGCCCATCGTCTTTTTATAACTTTTTGAATAACGATGGCGTTCGGCTTGTTAACCTGGTCTATGTTAAGATCGAAATAATCGTTAATGATATATCCCGCCGCTGCAATGGTAACGGAAGATGCAACAATCAGCCAGAATAGGAATGTTGAAATTTTATTAAGATCAACATCGGCAGGACTTTTAAATATGGGCAAGACAATGCAATAATAAAACAACACTTGAGTGACAACGATAAAAACCAGGTTTGGCCAGCGAATGAGTCGAAAAAAGGCTCCAATTAGCTTCAAGGATAGTATTTGTTTAGGGTAAATTTAATTTCTTTTTTGGATATTATACATTCGCGAATCGTACGGGCGAATTGCATTCGCTCCTGGTCGACCCTCAGTCAACCAGCTATAAGACTGCGTGTAATGTTTTTAAATTAAACTGGCCGATAAATAGCGACTCACCGTTTATGAAGCAGGGCGAATGCGATTCGCCCCTACCGGCTTTGTAATGACACATCAATATGCCAATCGCCGCGCAATTTCATTACTTTTTCAATTACATCACGAACGCAGCCACGACCGCCTGCCAACGGTGATATATATGCGGCAATATGTTTTATTTCCCCAACGGCATCTGAAGGCGCGCACGCTATTCCGGACTCTTTCATTACCTCATAGTCTGGAATATCATCCCCCATGTATAAAATTTCTTCTTTCTTGATACCGTTGCGATTCATGTAATCATGCAAAATTTCAATTTTGTTTTCCACTTTAAGAAAAACATCTTTTATACCAAGCTTTGTCAGGCGAATGGTCACCGCCTCCGAGGCGCCACCGGAAATGATCACAATTTTGTATCCTTTCTTAATTGCAAGTTGCATCGCATAACCATCCTTTGTGTTCATGGCTCGTGCCATTTGTCCATCTTCAAGCAGCAGAATACTTCCATCCGTTAAAACACCGTCTACATCCAGCACAAATGTTGTAATCTTCGAAAACCTGTTTAATAAGCTCATTTATTCAATTTGAAAATTTGAAAAATTCCTGCCCGACCGGTCATTCAGGCGGGGAAAATTTGAAAATTTCCTAGGTAGAGTCATTTCGCATTTTCATCCGTCGCTCGCCTGTTCCGCAGAGGCTGCAAAGTAATCTGAATAACTGAATAATTGAATGATTGAATCATTGAATTATTCAGTAAATGATGAAAGTCAATTACGCGCCATCAGTTATTCAGTCATTCAGTTATTCAGTTATTTCTCTTTGGCTATAGTTTAACAATTACCACTACCCTATTTTTTAAACCTGCAAACAAATGTGGAATCCTATTTATAGAAAATTTACCATTATGAAAAAGATTCTACTTACAGCCATTTTAATCAGTACTGCCATCATATTTAAAGCAAATGCACAAGTAACAATAAGCGCAAGCATAAACATCGGCAACCAACCTATGTGGGGACCTTCCGGTTACGACCACGTAGATTATTACTACCTGCCAGATGTGGACATGTACTACTACGTACCAACCCAACAGTTTGTTTACTTCCAAAACAATCAATGGGTATTCAACAGCAGTCTTCCTTATGCATGCAGGAACTTTGACCTTTACCACTCATACAAGGTTGTGGTGAATGAACCAAGACCTTACATGAACAACACATACTATCGTACCAGGTATGCTAACTATAGAAACTGGAACCAACCTCAGCCAATGTGGCGCGATTACCCAGGCAGAGCGGATTATGGCAAATACAATAATCCATACCCTGTACGCAGAGATGTTTATGGAAATGCAGATCACAACAGGGGAAACGAAAACTGGCGCGATAACGGCCGCAGAGGCAATGGAAAATGGGATCGTGATAATGACCAGAGAGGCAATGGAAACCAGGGGCATGACAATGGTCGAAGAGGTAATGACAAACGTGATGACAGAAGGTTCTAGGACAAAAGGACCCCGCTAAAAACGGGGTCTTTTTTATTTTAATATAGCAGTCATTATGGCGGAGAGGCTTCGACAAGCTCAGTCCCGATCGTATTATCGGGACCGAGCTTGTCGAAGCCTTTGTTTAAGCAAACAGCAACAACTCCCTTGAAAGTTGATTAGATTTGCAGAGAGTTTTTTTGATCAACCAACCCTCTGTTTTGTAAATATGGATTTGAAGAAACATTATGAAAACCTGTGGTACAAAGCACTTGGAAAATTTAAACAGGGCGCTTTTGAATATGACCATCTGATTGACTCCGACAGTGATAAAAGATTCGGCATTTCGCTTATTGCAAGGCCGTCGGAGGAAGTAAAAAGAAAAGTGCAACATATGTTTGAAGAGTTGCGCAAACTTGAGCCGGACCAATATTTTTATCCTTCTTCCGAAATCCACATTACAGTGCTGTCCATCATTTCGGCTTATGATGGCTTTTCATTAAAGAACATCAATCCACAAGATTATATTAATGTAGTTGAGGCGGGCTTGCACAATAGAAAAGCATTCGACGTTCATTTTCACGGTATCACAGCCTCTCCTTCATGTATCTTATTACAAGGATTTCCACAAAACGATGAACTTCATATAATCCGCTGCCGTTTGCGCGAACTGTTTAATAACGCTGGTTTGCAGGAATCGATCGACAAAAGATATTCTATTATTACTGCTCATTCAACGGTCGTTCGCTTTAGAAAAAAAATTGCCGATCACCATGCGCTTATTAATAAATTGAAAACTTTTCGAAACATGGATTTCGGCAAATGCCGCATCAGCGAAATAGAGCTGGTTTGCAATGACTGGTATCAGCGAAAAGAAAAAAGCAAATTGCTCCACACCTTTTTCTTACCTGAATAAATTTTTATCTTCGGGCCACGCGATTTCCAATCGCCCAACCTTCACAATTGGCGATTCGCTATTTGTGAAGGAGGGCGAATGCGATTCGCCCCTACATTGCCTGCCGTTTTAAACAACATTATTGATGGTCATTGCTATGTGCATTGGCAGGCAAACAACCTTACTATGTCAAATATTTTCACACTTACTTACCTTATCTGGTTTGTCTCGGAAATCGTATTGAACAGGCTGCGACAATCGGCGCCTTCCGACAAAAAGAGCGAAGACAAAAGTTCCCTCGCCACTATTTGGATCACCATTTTTATGGTCATTCCGCTGAGCGTTTTCATCGCCACTTATTTCCGTGCGCCTATTTTTCGAAATGAGAGTTACGAATATCTCGGATTGATTGTAATCGGAATTGGCATTGTCGTCAGATTCATTGCAGTGAATTCTTTAGGCAAATTCTTTACGGTAGAAGTTACTATCCGGAAGGATCATCAACTTAAGAAAGACGGTTTTTACAAAATCGTTCGTCACCCGTCTTATGCCGGTTCTATTTTATCTTTTGTTGGATTTGGCATCTCGCTAAACAACTGGATCAGCCTCTTTGTAGTCACCATTGCCGTTTTTACCGCTTTCATGAAGCGCATCCGCGTTGAGGAAACTGTTCTTCAAAATCAATTCGGAGAGGAATATACGAAGTATGCGAAGAAGACTTATAGGTTGATACCTTGGGTTTATTAGTTGAGAGTTGAGAATGGAGAGTTCAGAGTTGTTGCGCTTTACGCAAAAAGCCTGCAAGGCATAGCCTGCAGACTTTCTATAACTTCGAAACAATTTGTATTTTGTTGGACTTAAGTTTTTCAACTCTCAACTCTCAACTCTCAACTCTCAACTCTCAACTCTCAACTCTCAACTCTCAACTACTTCAGTTGATACGCCACTACACTTTTCTTAAAAAAAGTTGGTACGTAAACGATACGATTTTTGCTGTCATAACCAATGTCGGCAGTGTTGCTTTTTTCTGGCCTTGTGTCAAGCATTTGTTCCGCTTTTCCGTCTTTCACGTAGTAGATTACACCGGACCAGCAGCTTACTATGAATTCATCTGGTGCCACCATTTCAAGGCCGTCGGTGCTTTTTTCCATGTCACCGGCAATTTTTGTTTTCTCCTTTTTACTGTCAATCCTCCACAAATCACCTGAGGCAAGTACATACAGGCTACTGCCTACAGCAAGCACGCCATTTGCATTTGGCAGATTATCAGCAAATAAAGTTGGCTTGTCCCTGATTATCTGGTGCACGGTATTCTTCCTTGAATCAGAAACATACACTACTCCATTTTTATCTACTGTAACATCATTTAAAAATTGTGCACCTTCAATGGGTATTTTATTAATCACCTTATTCTCCGAAATCCTGATCACAACTACCTCATCCACATCCGCCACATACAGGAGATCGCCGTATTGACCAATGCCTTTAGGCGCATTCAAACCGGTGATCCAGTTCTCATTGATGACAGTTCCGCCAGTCCCCAATTTGGCCACGCCACCTTTTCCATCTTTTTTACTACCATCGCCATCAATAAGGGAAACGTAAAGTATCTGGCTAACCGGATCAAGCTTCACGGACTCTGGTATGGGAAGTACGCTATCTGTTTGCCATAATTTTGAAAGGGAATGTTGTGCATGTACAGAAAATGCAGCCATCAGGCTCGCAGCAATCAGTATGTATTTCATAAAAAGGCTTTTGTGATGTTTAAACTTACTAAATAATAATTGAATAACTGAGTAACTGAATAACTGAAGGTCCTTTGCGCAACTTTCCTCCGTAATTCAATTATTCAGAAATGCAACGATCAATTATTCAGTTACTCAGTTATTCAGTTACTCAGTCCCTAAAACTCAAACTTCGCCACACTCTCCGGTTTATTCAACCTGGTGCTTTTTCTCGCACCATTCACTGTTACGTGCATAAGGCTGATTTGGGAATCGAATTCTTCAAACAGCAACGTATTTTTTATTTCCAATTGTTTTACAGAAGGCACGTTGTTTACCTGCAAATAGCACCACGCCGCTTCACTCTCTTTTTCAAAACCTACAAATTGTAGTGACACCGGTTTGCCATCCACCTTTAATTGAAGGTGACTGTTCAGGTAATCGCTGATCAGCTTATCTACTTTTGCCTTATCTTTTACATTGTTAAGATCTACTTGTGTTTTGGTCACATCCCGTAATGTTTTTTCGAAATCATCCAGGAACATTTTACAACTAATTTCAAGTGTTTTGTCCTTTGCGTTGTGGTTGATTTCTGTAACGCTTATATAAAACGGATGGTTTGTTGCTGGCTTTCCGGAGCTTTCTAGAACCTCTTTGTTCTTGTGGCCAGCAGCAAGCAAGTCATTGCCCGTCACCGAACAAATAACAAATAAACACAATAAGAGCTGCCATTTATAAAATCTATTCGCCATTTAAAAACTAATTTACAGGGTAACAAAAGTCTTGATTATTTTCAAATCTTATGCTGGATTTTAATCTTTACTTCAAATTAGGCATTGACCATATTCTTACATGGGAGGCGATGGATCATATTTTGTTTGTTGCCGCATTATGCCTCCGCTACACATGGAAAGATTGGCGAAAAGTGGCGGTTTTGGTTACAGCCTTTACCATCGGGCACTCCATCACTTTGGCACTGAGCACTTTAGGCATTCTCACCATCAACACAAAATGGATCGAATTTTTGATTCCAATAACCATCATTTGCACAGCAATCAATAATCTGCTTCAAAAACCCGGTACTGCCAATAAAAAGCTGCCGCTCATTTATTTTTTTGCACTATTCTTTGGTATGATACACGGTATGGCTTACGCTACCACATTGCTTTCATTGGAAGGTACGGAAGGGCTTGTGGCGCATTTGTTTGCTTTTAATCTTGGAATAGAAGTTGCTCAATTACTGGTAGTAGCAATTGTTTTGGCACTTTCGCATGTAGTAGTGAACATCGCTAAGCTGCCCGCTCAACGATGGCTGCAGGTAATTTCTATAATAATATTGATTTTTTCCTGTAAAATGGCATTTGAACGGTTGCCTGAATTATATTTGAAAACTGCATAAAACGTTTAACCTTTTTTCAGACTGAAACTAAATAAACATGATGAAAAAGTTCTTGATTCCTTTTGGATTTCTACTTTTTGTTGTAGGAAAATCGAACGCTCAAAACACTCAAAACAATCCGGGTTCCAACCACGGAAACAAGTTTGAGCAATTGGGTGGCATTCTGCCTACGCCAAATGAGTACCGTACCGCAAGTGGAGCGCCAGGCCCCAAATATTGGCAGCAGCGCGCCGATTACGACATTAAATGTGACCTGGACGAAAGCAAGTTGAAGCTCACGGGTAGTGAAACCATCACTTACTGGAACAACTCTCCCGACGTACTCACTTATCTGTGGCTACAACTCGACGAAAATGAGCACAGTTCTAAAAATAATGCAAACTATCAGGATGGAAGCTCTATGCCTGACACTACAAGTAGTCAGCAGGTAAGCCGCTATGCCGCTCAAAACGCACCCAACAATGGCGGTGTAAACATCACCAAATTAACAGACGGCCTTGGCGCTGCAATGAAATACACGATCAATAAAACAATGATGCGTGTTGAATTGCCTACTCCATTGAAACCGGGCAAACAGATCGTTTTGAAGGTTGATTGGAACTATTTTATCAGCAACCGTATGAAAGAAGGCGGTCGTGGTGGTTACGAATTTTTCCCTGAAGACGGAAACTATCTTTTCACGATCACTCAGTGGTACCCTCGTCTTTGCGTCTACAGCGATTTCCAGGGCTGGCAAAACCACCAGTTCACTGGTCGTGGCGAATTCGCTTTGACCTTCGGAAATTTCAAAGTGCAAATGACCGTTCCTGCTGATCACGTGGTGGGCGGAACCGGCGAATGTCAAAACTATCAGCAAGTACTGTCTCCGGCACAGTTTGCACGCTGGCAAAAAGCGCAAACTACCAAAGAGCCAGTCGAAGTAGTTACGCTTGATGAAGCAAAAAAATCTGAGCTGGATAAAACTGCAAAGACCAAAACTTGGATCTTCAAAGCAGACAACGTTCGGGACTTTGCATGGGGAAGCAGCCCTAAGTTTGTGTGGGATGCAATGCCTGCCTATGTTGAAGGTAAAAAAGTAATGTGCATGAGCTTCTACGGCAAAGAAGCGTATAACCTTTACCGTAAGTTCTCTACAAAAGCGGTTGCTCATACCATTAAAACATATTCTAAATTTACCATTCCTTATCCATACCCTGTTGCTCAAAGCGTAGAGGCTTCGAACGGTATGGAATATCCAATGATATGCTTCAACTACGGCCGTACAGAAAAAGACGGCACATACAGCGAGGCTACTAAATATGGCATGCTTGGCGTAGTAATTCACGAAGTGGGACACAACTTCTTCCCTATGATCGTTAACAGCGATGAGCGTCAATGGACATGGATGGATGAAGGTTTGAACACGTTTGTAGAATACCTGACAGAAGAATTGTACGACAACAAATTTCCTTCTCGTCGCGGACCGGCTTTCACCATTACTGATTACATGAAATTGCCGAAAGATCAGCTGGAACCGATCATGACGAACTCTGAAAACATCGTGCAGTTTGGACCAAATGCGTATTCTAAGCCAGCAACAGGTTTAAACATTTTGCGCGAAACCATCATGGGTCGCGAATTGTTTGATTACGCTTTTAAAGAATATGCAAGACGCTGGGCATTCAAGCATCCAACGCCTGCGGATTTCTTCCGCACCATGGAAGATGCTAGTGCAGAAGATCTTGACTGGTTCTGGAGAGGTTGGTTCTTTGGCACAGATCCTTGCGACATCGCTTTGGATAGCGTGAAAGGATTTAAACCAGAGTTCATCACTAAATCTAATGGCCCTGCAGTTGTTTATAAAAAATTGGCAGGTCCACAGGTGAATGCATTTGAAGACATTTCTAAAGTGCGCAACCGTGATGATAAAAACATTCAGTTCTTAACGGATGCGGATACCACGCTTCGCGATTTCTACTGGAAATATGATCGCGGTATTGAGCCGTACGACTCTACAAGTGTTGCCATTCCGAACAATACAACTGCGGCTACTTTAACAGATGAAGAGAAAAAAGCAATCGCCGATCAAAATTTCTATCAATTATACTTCACCAACAAAGGCGGTCTTGTAATGCCAATTATTATTGAGTGGACGTACAAAGACGGCACTAAAGAAGTTGAAAGAATTCCGGCCCAGGTTTGGCGCAAAAGCGAAACCAAACTTTCTAAAATATTTGTAAAGAACAAAGAGGTGGCAAGCATTAAACTTGACCCAATGCGTGAAACTGCAGATATAGATGAAAGCAACAACAGCTGGCCGAATGTATCTACTCCTAGCCGCTTCCAGGTTTTCAAAGCTGCTGAGCAAGCCCGCGGTCAATCAACCGGCGGCAACCCAATGCAGGCTGCTGAGAAGAAGAAAGGATTTTAAAAAGTAAAAATTCAAAAATAAAAAGTCAAAAAGCGTCTCCGGTTTCTCGGGACGCTTTTTTTTGGGGCAATGTTTATAATTTATAGTCACGAATACTTACCACTAAGACACTAAGGACACTAAGTTGCACTAAGGGTTTTCTTAGTGAGGCTTAGTGTCCTTAGTGCCTTAGTGGTAAATGAGGGTGTTGAACTCGAGCCTTCTTTTTCTTAATGCAATACGTCCGGATAAGCTTTTAATGGCAACAGCAGTTCTGTCAATAAGTGAATAGCATTCCACTCCGCGACACCGTCGGTGACTTGTTGAGAGTCTTTCAACAAGAGCAGGTGCAAAAGACTGTGTTGAAGATCATGCAAGGTTTCATTTGGCGAAGGGGTTGTAATCTCAATGACGAGTTTGTTGTCAAAAAATTTGACCATAAAAGTGTTTTTCAGATGAAAGAAAAAACCCGTGTTTAGGTGTCTGACGCACACAATTATGTAAAGCGTTCGGCAGCTTTCGCTGTTCCGCACCATGCACGGGCAATAATAAAAATAAACATTTCATAATTGTTTTTCAGAAATGTAAATGTAGCAGCCGTTCCAAACTAACTGTTATGGATTCGGTCATTTATCTTACTAAAAGCTAACAGCCGTCCAATTTGTGGTCTCGAATGCTTACCACTAAGACACTAAGGGCACTAAGCCTCACTAAGAAAACCCTTAGTGCAACTTAGTGCCCTTAGTGCCATAGTGGTAAATGAGAGAAATGCACTTTTGACTTTTACCTTTTGAATTTTGAATTTTCACTTTTGCCTTCATAATAAATTAACACTATTCAATTTTTGAAATACTGTTGCATTTTTCTAGCTTTGTGCCCAGATGCGCAAATCCTTCATAAGATTCATTACGATTTTAATGCTTTTGGTGTTTACCCAAAAGATGGGATTGCGTTTGTGGCTACACAACTGGTATCACACTGAGCTGGCAAATGAAAAGAAGGACCCTCTTTCTTCCAACGAAGACAAATCTTTCAAGTGCGATTGTATCGACGACTTTTTAATGCCGCTTGATGAAGCGCCTGTCTTTTCCCTGCATGTTCCCACACAGAAATTCACAACAATCTTCTCTGTTTATAATCCTCCCTTTTCATCTGCAGAAAAGCTATTCTGCTCGCTGAAAGGCCCGCCAATGGTATAGAAATCAGGAATTAGAAATTATGAATTAGAAATGACACAGTCTGTCCCTTTCCTAATTCATCATCCTTCATTCATAACTCCCTTGTGAAAACGCTCTCATGCTTCACACGCATTGGTGCATTTCACTAAATATCCATTTGGCATGAAATCAATTTTTATACGACTTATTATACTCTTTGTTTCTATACATACTTACCAGTTAATTTCTGCGCAGAATAAGACCAGCAAATCGCCGGGATCGTTATCCGGCAATATTTTTGAGAAGAAAACCAGCAGTCCTTTGCCTAAGGCAACAATCTATATTCCTGATCTTCAAATGGGAACTGTGGCAGATGATAGCGGACATTACTCCTTTAAAACACTTCCGCAAGGCACGTATCTCGTTGAGGTACACTATATAGGATATAAAGCCCAAACAAGAAACATAACTGTAAACGGCGCTATTCGCAAACAGGACTTTGCCTTAACTGACGAAGTGGTGGAAGAAGGAACGGTGGTGATCACCGGTACGTCGAAAGCCACGCAAATCAAACGTAGTCCCGTTCCCATCGTGGCGGTCAACCACACATACCTTACCACAAACCTGAGTTCAAATATTATAGATGCCATTGCGAAAGTGCCCGGTGTAACTGCGCTTACAACAGGACCTAATGTTTCCAAGCCTTTTATTCGCGGGTTGGGTTACAATAGAATTCTAACCTTGTTCGATGGTGTTCGGCAGGAAGGCCAGCAATGGG
The DNA here is from genome assembly GCF_019130065.1 of Pinibacter aurantiacus. GTDB lineage: Bacteria > Bacteroidota > Bacteroidia > Chitinophagales > Chitinophagaceae > Pinibacter > Pinibacter aurantiacus. The sequence goes on from NZ_JAHSPG010000013.1 coordinate 433,526, forward strand.
GCGATGAGCACGGCATTGAAGTGGACCAATATGGAGTTGACAGGATTGAAGTAATCAAAGGCCCGGCCAGCTTGAGTTATGGCTCCGATGCATTGGCAGGCGTCGTAAACCTCATTCCTACTCCTCAACCACAGGATGGCAAAATAAAAGGTGAAGTGCAGGCAGAATATCAAACCAACAATGGAATGTTTGGAGGAACGGCAATGCTTTCTGGCAATAAAAACGGTTTCGAATGGATGGGACGTGTTTCGCACAAAGAAGCCACCAACTACAGAAATAAGATTGACGGAAGGGTTTTTAATACAGGATTTAAAGAAACAGATGCGACCGTTGCAATGGGTCTGCATGGCAACTGGGGCTACACGCATTTGAACCTTTCTATGTTTGATGACCTGCAGGAAATTCCAGACGGCAGCAGAGACTCAACAACAGGAAAATTCACGAAACAAATTACCGAAGATGATGTGTACAGGCCGATCGTAAGTGATGATGAATTAAAGTCGTATGCTATCACTCCATTACATCAACATGTGCAACATTACAGGGGCTATCTTAACAACAATTTCATTTTGGGCAACAATGGCAGATTGGGCGTTAACCTTGGCTTTCAGCGCAGTGTAAGAAGAGAGTTCAGCCATCCTGAAGCGCCTTACCAGGACGTTGCTGGGTTGTACTTACAGATGAATACTTATTCGTACGATGTAAAATATTACCTGCCCGAAATAAATGGTTGGAACTTTACTACAGGAGTGAATGGAATGTACCAGGAAAATAATGTAACAAAAGGAACAGAGTTTGTGATTCCTTCTTATCATCAGTTTGATGTGGGACCTTTTGCTTTGATAAAGAAAACATTCGGTAGGCTGGACATTGCAGGCGGCGTGCGCTACGACAGCAGATCTTTTAACAACAGTGCATTGTACACCGGCATCGATCCTGTTTCTGGTTTTGAGAAACCTGTGTTTGGCGCAGATACGGTGGGCGCAGAAAATCCGTTTCACGATTACAAACATACGTACTCCGGCTTCTCAGGAAGCGTAGGTGCCACCTATAATGTTTCGGAAAAATTTGCATTGAAAGGAAATATTTCACGCGGTTATCGTGCACCAAACATTTCTGAAATTTCTGCCAATGGCGTTCACCCCGGAACGAATATTTATCAAGTGGGCAACGATGAGTTTAAACCGGAATTCTCTTTGCAGGAAGATCTTGGTCTCTCCTATACTTCAAAATATGTTATCATTAATTTCAGTGTGTTTAACAACACTATTTCCAATTACATTTTTAATCAGAAACTTGGTGCTACTGGTGGCGGAGACTCTCTTCTCAACGGCAACACTGTTTATAAATTTCAGCAGGGAAAAGCGAATTTATATGGCGGTGAATTGAGTGTTGACTTCCATCCGATAAAACCATTGCACTTCGAGAATAGTGTGTCTGTTGTGTATGGCGATAATAAAGATGTAAGTGGTGCCGTGAAGACTGACAGCAACAGATATCTTCCGTTCATCCCACCGTTACATGGCATTTCTGAATTGCGTTATGACTTTGATGCGAAGGCCCATCACATTGTTGACGGTTTCGCGAAAGTACAATTGGCTTACTATGCAAAACAGGACCGCGTTTATCTCACCGACAATACAGAAAGCGCTACACCTGGCTATGCCTTGGTTAATGCCGGTGTTGGTGCGGGTTTCACCAGCAAAAAAGGTAAAACAATGTTCAATGTATACCTGATGGCGAACAACATTTTTGACGTTGCCTATTGGGACCACTTGAACAGGCTGAAATACTTCCTGTACTCAGATACAGACACGAATCCAAACCACGGGATACGAAACATGGGAAGGAATTTTTCGCTTAAAATCAATGTACCGCTGGAGTGGAATAACTAATGCTTAACGCTAAACGCCTAACGCTTAAGGCGGTTAGCCTTGCGTTTAGCATTAGGCGTTTAGCGTTAAGCTATTATTGTTAAATTGTGTCATAATCAACTACCATGAACACCACTCCTACAACATTGTTCCTCGATATCGGCGGTGTGTTGCTTACCAACGGCTGGGACCGCAATGCACGCAAACAGGCTTCTCAACAATTCAACCTTGATCTGCCTGAGCTTGAAGAAAGGCATCACCTGACCTTTGATACATACGAGGAAGGAAAACTTTCGCTGGAAGAATATCTTACAAGAATTGTTTTCTACGAACCAAGATCATTTACAAGGGAAGCTTTTATCAATTTTATACAATCGCAATCGCAGCCTTATAACGAGATGATCGACATGATCTGTCAGCTCAAAAAGAAATACAATCTAAAGATCGCCGTTGTAAATAATGAGGGCAAAGAATTTAACGAGTTTAGAATAAGTAAATTCAAATTGAATTCTTTTGTCGATTTCTTTATCTCGTCTTGCTATGTGCACATGCGCAAACCCGATGCTGATATTTTTAAACTGGCGCTAAACATTGCACAGGTGGCTCCTGAGGAAGTACTTTATATCGAAGACAGACCTATGTTCGTTTCAGTGGCAGAAGGACTGGATATCAAAGGAATTGTGCACGAGGACCATAACACCACCAGGGAAGTATTGAAGGAATTTGGCCTGAGTTTGTGATAAGAGAAAGAACGCAGATTTTCATGATTGTCATGATTTGAAGGATTTGACATTTGAAATTTCAAATCAAAAAATCATTAAAAATCATGAAAATCTGTGTTCTTCCCTATGCTAACCGTATTACATTTTCACAAATCGTTTTACAATTAGATGTCCCTCCTGATTGCTAAACCCTGCATTGTAAACCCCGGAGGGAAGGTTTGACAGATTTATCTGATGAAGTCCCGGGGTCAGATTCAATGACATCACAACTCTTCCGTTCATGTCTACAATAACAGCTTTGATGTTTTTTTCTGCTACAATCTTCAGGTTATCGACGACCGCATTGTTCAAAATTCTTACTTGCTCGTCCACCTGAGATTTCTTGAACGAACGGATTTTAGAATAAGTGTAAAGCCCATCCACATCTACTTGTTTTAACCGATAATAATAGATTGGTAAAGACAATTTATTGTTGTCATAAAAATTATAGTAGCTGGTAGCAGACGAGTTGCCGTTGGCCACTACACGTCCAATTGGAACGAAATTGCTACCATCGGATGAGCGCTCAACTTCGAAATATGCTGTGTTAGTCTCCTGCAAGGTTGTCCAGTAAAGCCTCACCTGATTATTATTGGGCACTACAGAAAAATCGCCCCACTTTATGGGAAGTGTTGTCATCAACTTATCAATCCACACATTTGTCGGATCAATATGTGGTGCAGAATATGCCTGTGGAATATCATAAGAACTAAACTGTCCAAAAAAATTGTTGCTATAGTCGTTGGTACGAATCAGTGTATATCTCATCACAGGTGCCGTCGAGTGGTCATTTACATGCAGGACCGTGTTCCCCAAATTAAACGAGGACGCAGTGTTGAGAAACAACAAATCATTTCCAACACCTTCACCGCTATTATCTATAATATCCAGGTTTATGATGCTACCAGCCGCCAGCAAAGTTGAAGAACTTTCAATTCGAAGCGTGCCAACTTTATCAGGCCCAGCCGGAGAAATGACCCCACCATTTTGAAATTTGTTGTTAAATGTAACAGAGCCTGTACCAATAAAAGTTCCGTGATTAAAAAAGTCTGAATTAACAATTAAATCGGAAGAAGTAGTAACAGAAAAAGTTCCATCAGATGCGTTGGTAAACGTACCATGACTAATCATGTTGGCATTTCCCTGCATATCATCAACATTAAAATAACCATGATTGGTAATGCTTACTGCCGCTGATGTAAAACCAATAACCCCATCAATCCATGTAATATCCCCGTAGTTTATATTGTTTCCACTAAACTGAAATAAATTAGTATTGGGAGCGACAGCTATTATGAGACGGCCATTCTGTTCTACCATTATATTATTACCATTAGCCGGCAAATCTGCGGTAATGGTATGTCCTGAACGAATAGTGATTGATGGAGTTTCCAGATTTGGAGGTTCAGTAGCAGGTGACCAAATACCAGGAGCTTCTTCCAGCAGTTCCCAACTTGCAGGGTCCAACCAGTTACCGCTTGTTACCGACCGGTAGTCCCCAGCAGTTTGTGCAAAAAGAAAAGAGGGGCATAATAGCGTAAATGCGAAGATTTGCAGTAGCACTATTTTCTTGCGGCCTAGCGTTTTCAGCCTCTTAAAGAATGCAACATACGGCAGCTTAAGAATGCAGTCCTGGTCACTATAACGACTTTCTTCTCTTTGCATACTTTTCATAGATTATGGGATTAAAAGACTATGCAAAAGTATCACGGTGTTAAAAGACATATTTTAATATTATGTCAAGTAATCGTCGAAAACAGTCGTATCTCATTAAATGAATCACTGAAGCAACGACTCCGGCTTATTTCATAAATAAAATGTCTTTTTTATAAACCGTTTATAGATGTTAAATCCGCAGATAAATCATGAAAATCACTTAATTAGCAACAATTTTTCGCGGCTTTTTCTTCGGTGCAGCCACTACTTTTTCATTCTTTTCCGTCGCAGCTTTCTTGTCTTCTCTTAGTCCAAGAAAAATTGGATGTCGCAGAACACGATCCTGTGTCCATTCGGTGTAGGTTACTTCACACACTAGTTGAGGCTTTACCCATGTTACGGGCATGTTTGTTTTTGGAACGGTATCAAATGGTGGCTTCTTTGCCACCAGGGGCTGCAGTTTTTGGTGAAGATCCTTTAATGTTTTTTCTGTGAATCCGGAACCACTGTGGCCAATATATTCAAGTTTGTTCCCATTGTATTTTCCCAGGATAATTGCACCAAAATGTTTTCGGCTCTTGCGCGGCTCTGTAAAGCCACAAATGATCGCTTCGAGTTTTTGTGTGTTCTTTATCTTCAGCCAACTCTTGCTTCGGTGATCAACGTAATACTCGCTTTGCATGTCCTTTGCCATCACGCCTTCCAGACCTTTCTTTAAAGCTAGTTTGAAAAATGCTTTCCCGTCGCCAATGATATGGTCACTGAAAATAATCACATCGCTTTGCGGAACAAGATTTTGCAGAATTGTCTTGCGTTCGATAAGAGGCAATGCTGTAAGCAGCTTTCCGCTGTACCACAAAATATCAAACACGTAAAAGGCAAGTCTCGCCGTTTTGCCATTCTTTACAAAGCTCTGCAGGTTTTGAAAATCGGGCAAGCCTTCATCATTCAAAGCGACGATCTCGCCATCAATTACGGCATCACCTTGCCATTCGTCCTTCAGCGCATCAGCAATTGTGGCAAACTTTTGAGTAAATGAAAGATTGTTGCGTGATCGCAATTCCACTTTTCCTTTATTCATGTAAGCCAGCGCCCGATAGCCATCCCACTTTATTTCATACAACCAGTCTTTGTTATCAAATGCTTCTTCTACCCTTGTTGCCAGCATCGGTTTAATATCTTTTGGAAATGCCTGCTTTTTCCCTTTTTCAAGCATTTCATTTACCGAAGCATCGCCGATCACTTCTACATCTTCTTCAACATTTTTTTTAGCAGCTGTTTTTGTTGGGGCAGACTTCTTATCCGATGATTTTTTTGTGGCTGTTTTTTTGGTTGCTGCCGTCTTGTTTGAGTGCCAGATATTTTCGCTGGTAGCGGCTATCTTTTCTATTGTTTTATTGGAGATAACAGATTTGTCTTTCTCTGTAATGTCGGCTGTAGAAGCGTATTTGTCTTTATGTTTTATCAATAACCAGGTATTCTCTCCTTTGCCATACATTTTTACCAATGCATAACTACCCTTTAGTTTTTTTCCTTTTAAAGTGAATTTAATTGTACCGGCATTCAGTTGTTTGAGTAAGCTTTTCTCCTGGGACTTTTTATCGGCAGGAACATCCTCGTCTGGTAAATAAGTTCCCTGATCCCAAACGATGACTGTTCCTGCTCCATAGTTTCCTTTCGGTATAATACCTTCAAAATTGCGGTAATCGTAAGGGTGATCTTCCACCATCATCGCCAGTCGCTTCACCTCGGGATCGGTTGATGGCCCTTTCGGTACGGCCCAACTTTTTAAAACTCCATCCATTTCCAACCTGAAATCATAATGCAGATGGGACGCGTCATGCTTCTGAATTACAAAACGCAATTCACCTTTTTTCGCCCTCCCACCTTCCGGCTCCGGCGTTTGATTGAACGATCGCTTCTGTTTGTATTTGGCCAGACTCATAGCTTTTTTTTGAAAATGGCAAAAAAGCTGTGCCAGTGCTAAGTTGAGAGTTGAGAATGGAGAATTGAGAGTTCGTTCTAAACAGACAGTGCTCCTATTTTTTGCAAGAAACACCTATCTTAGAAGGTGTAAATTTCCTCAACTCTCAACTCTCAACTGACTTAATTCCTGTCTTCGTAAACTCAATTTTCCTCTGTTTATAAAGAGTGCCCGTAGTCATTTTGAAGGTCTTTTTGCTCATGCCAAAGAAGCTGTAGATTTCTTCGGGATCGGATTTGTCGTGGTAAGGGAGATAACCGTTGTTTTCCTGCAACAGGCGAAGTATTTTATCGCCCTCGTCTTCTACTCTTTTATAACCGGAAGTGCCGGCTGCTACGTCTATTTTGTTGTCCTCGCGAATCGCTTTGATAAAACCCTTAAAACTATCCCCCACGCGAATGTTGCGATATATCTCGTTGAAATGCAATACTCCGGTGTGTTTGTTATTGATAATCACCACATAACCGATGTCAGTGCGACGATAAACGATCAGCCTGACTTCCTCTTTTTCCTTTACTGTGAGGTCGTCATTACTCAGGAAGTATTCAATTTTTTCAGTGGCGGCTACCCGTCCTGTTTGTTCGTCAATATATATTTTCACGAGGTACTCACCCTCGGTGCGCATGCCGGATAATTGCTTTGAGGTGGGCACAAAAATATCTTTCATCAGCCCCCAATCAAGAAAAGCGCCCTGGCGGGTTACCGTAACAGCCTTCAGGAGCACAATGTCGCCCACCACGCCTTTAGGGTGCTGGGTTGTAGCGATCACACGGTTTTCAGAATCGTGGTAAACGAACACCTTTAGATCGTCGCCGATCTGTGTATTCTCGGGAACAAATCTTTTCGGTAGTAAAATGCCTTCATTACCATCGTCCAGGTAAACGCCAAAATCCACCATTCTAATAACTTTCAATGTGTTGTATTCGCCAATATTAACCATTGGGCAAAAGTAGACAAACAATTAGGAATTAAGAATTAGGAATTAGGAATTGTCTGGGATTCAAAGTCTGCCTTACTTATTTGAGAATTTGAAAATTCTTTCCCGGCAGGTTCCATTACGCTCCAATATTCGGTGAGCAAATAAAAAATTCAAAAAGACACACCCAAAGCATTTTCAAATCCTCAAATTTTCAAATTGAACGTCACTGTTTTAATTTTTTTAAAAAAAGTTCGAATTTCCTGTTACCCTTCTTGTTTTTCCTGCGACTAATTCCGCGTACTGGTCTTATACCATTGATCGTTAACCTTATTTCCTTAAAAGCAATCAAGTGTCATTAACTAAACAACCCGTTACTCGAGTATCATTGATCGTTAAACCTGATCTTTTTTTGTACCTGTTGACCATTAACCTATCCTTTTGAGCTTCTTCTTTCACCCCTTAACCCTGGTTGGGTACATTAACGTTAAACCTTGAGGGATATACCATTAACCATTAAACCTTATTCTTTTAATGGGAATCCCTCTTTTTCCTTTCGTCTATATTTGCATAATTACATCTTAATTATGCGTTACCTCTATTTGCTTTTGATCTCCTTTTTTGTTTTTTCCTGCTCACACAAATACAAAAATCCACACGTGGAAATTCAAACCGAACTGGGCGATATTGAACTGGAGTTGTACCCGGAACAGGCACCTAAGACAGTGGCTTCATTTTTATCACATATTGACTCCGGCTACTATAAAAGATGTTCTTTTTATCGCGTGTTAAACACCGACAACCAGTCTTCTGATGCGCCCAAGGCAGAACTTATCCAGGGAGGTATTTATAAAACGCCTTCGGCAAAATTTCATCCTGCTTTTGTTCCGCATGAAACTACGCAGCAAACACATATTCTGCATAAAGATGGTACCATTTCTATGGCCAGGAATGAGCCGGGAACTGCTACTTCGGAGTTCTTTATTTGCATCGGCGATCAACCGGGCTTTGATTATGGAGGAGCTAACAATGCCGATGGCCAGGGCTATTCAGCATTTGGGAAAGTAGTAAAAGGAATGGATGTAGTGAGAAAAGTTTACAACAGCAAAGAAGATAACACTTCGTTTGAACCACCAGTGATGATTATGAATATTGTGAGGCTGTAAGGCAAATTTGAAAATTTGAAAGTGTGGTAATTTGAAAATGCTCCATGTGCATCTCTCCATTCAAATTTATTCATCTTTCCATGCGATCGGAAAAGAATTCATAACGAAACATGCGCTCAAAGCATTTTCAAATTTTCAAATCTTCAAATTTTCAAATCAGGGGATTTTAGTGTCACCTCAACATCTCCAATACCTCTCCCTTTACGACTATCCCCAATCCCGGATTTTCGTTGTACAAGATTTTTCCATTGTCAAACGCTACGCCTGTTGCCGTATCTTCTTCCAGCAGCAGCGGACCATCCATGTCAATGTAATCCGCCAGTGGCGCAAGATGCGCAATGGCGGCGCTTCCAATACTTGTTTCATTCATGCTGCCAATCATTACTTTCATATCGAGCTTACGCGCATTTTCAATCATGCGCAGTGCAGGCGTAATGCCGGAGCATTTTGTAAGTTTTATGTTGATGCCGTGGAAATGTCCGGCACATTTTTGCACATCATGTTCTGAAACGCAGCTTTCATCGGCGATCAATGGCAAGGCAGATTTATCATACAACCATTTCATTCCTTCCCAATCATCTTTCGCCAACGGTTGCTCAATAAACTCCACATTCAAATCTTTGAAAGCATTTATTTTTTCCAATGCATCTTCCTTTGTCCACGCAGCATTTGCGTCAATGCGAAAAAGGGCATCTGTATGTTTTCTCAAAGCCTCAACTATCGCGATATCGTTATCTGTGCCCAATTTTATTTTATATACCGGCCATGGCTTGTCTTTCATCTTCTGCACCATCTTGTCAATATCATCAATACCAATGGTGTAGTCGGTTACAGGCGCTTTGGCAACATCTCCTTCCCACATTTTATACAGCGGCGCACCTCTCCATTTTCCATAAATATCCCAGGTTGCAATATCCAATGCGCATACGAGAAAATTATTTTGCGGCAGTAAATGATGTAAGTAGTGCCAGTATCTTCCAGGCTCTGTGAACGAAAATTTCTCTACGAACATTTTCTTTTGTTCGAGATCCGCGGACATTTTTTCGACCGGAATATTGTAGTATGCAATTGCCGGTGCTTCGCCATAACCTTTGATGCCATTGAAGTTCAGCTCGACAACAAGCGAAGGCTGATGCGTTTTTGTTCCTTTCGAAATGGTAAAGGGATGAACGAATTTGCTATTAAGCTGTGTGGATCGAACTTTCATGAGAATAAAATTTTACGTGAATAGTGAAACGTGAATGAAGGTCCCAGACAGTGCGCCACTCACGATTGACGATTCACGATTCACGCTTTACATCATACGCGATGAAGAAGTAATTATATGCTTTGTTGTACTGACCTATGAATTCATTTCTGTCAAATGGCGCTCTGCCTTTCAGGAAGTGATCAAGCGTGGAAACGGACAAGCCACACTCTTCAAACAGATCATACATCATTTCGGGAGTGGTGTTGTACAGATCAGCAGAACCCAATCCAAATTCGAAAAGAATGTATGGCTTGCAACGTTTGATCGTTTTAATGCCACCTTTCAAAACACCAAGCTCAGCTCCTTCCACATCAATTTTTATCAGATCTATATGAATATCGGCAGGAATAATATTATCCAGCATTTCAATTGTCACCTTGATCTGCTTTGTATGGTAATCTTCACCCTGAACAGTGCGCTCTTTCAAGCCACTGATGGCAGGTCTGTCTACAACGTAGGAGAACTCAGCTTCGCCTTTTGCGTCAGATAAAGCAAGATTGTACATCGCTACCTTTTTACCGTATTGTTTTTTGATTTTTTCAAACAGTGGCGGAATGGGTTCAAAAGCGAATCCTTTTCCATCCGGCGCCGCTTTGATCAATTCGCGAAGTATATGCCCCTTATGGGCACCGATATCGATAAAATTTGAGTTTCGGCTCAATACCTTATTAATGACTTTCGTGGTTTGAAAATCGTAAACATCAAAAGGACCGGTAAAAAATTTATCGGTAAAATTGTAAAGCCTGTATGCGCCTTTTTTTGCAGCCAATACTAATGCATCCGGAACGATTTTTCTTAACCTGATTTTCGCCATAATGCCCGAAGATAGGGAGACAATTTGAGAATTTGAAAATTTGAAAATTTGAAAATGGTTTATGTGTAACAGGCTTTTTTGTAGCAAATAACGAATGATCAATTGGTGAACAACAAAGCGTCCGGAAATCCAAAAGACATTCGCACACAATGCATTTTCAAATTTTCAAATCCTCAAATTTTCAAATTGATTTCTCCAGCACCACATATCCCCACTGCTCTATCACAATGGATTTTGTTTGATAGAAATCGTATGTAGTATTGGTGAAAATATCTTTAAAACTTCCGCGGATGTAAGGATGTGAGGTGGAAACAGTTACCGGATGTTCCGAAAGATTCAAAAATACCAGCACTTCTTCATCACCATTTTTCCGGAGGTAGGAGAATACATAACTGGCGGCATTTGTCTGGATCATGAACGAGGAAGAATCGACTGCACGTAAAGCTGCGCTTCGTTTCTTCAGTTCCAGTAAGGTTTTGTAGAAATCGTTCAATTCAAATGTACCCGTCCACTCAATCGGATCACGTTCAAAGAATGCAATCGTTTTGCGACTGGGTATTTCCTGCCCGGAATAAATAAACGGAATGCCATTCCACGTAAAACAAAGAACGGCAAAGGCTTTGGCAGCTTCTCCCATGCGATCATACTCGCTTCCGCTGTGAGAATTTTCATCGTGATTGCTGGTGAAATACGCCCTGAAAGCATGCGGCGGAAACATTTCGTTGTATGTTTTAAGAACGCCTTGCAGTCCATTTATGTCAATTGATTTTCTCCAGAAAGCCTCCATCGAGTGAAGAAATTTCCAGGTGTACGTGGCATCAAAAACTTCATGATATGCAATATCCTCGCATTCGGCGAACCAGAACAGTTTTTTCTGACCATCGCAGGCGGTTCTGGCTTCTTTCCAGAAATCAACCGGCACCAGCATGGCCATGTCGCAGCGAAAGGCGTCTATATCACATTCCCTGACCCAGAAAAGCATCATATCGATCATGGCCTTTCGAAGATCCGGATTGTCGTAGTTCAGGTCAATGACATCATCCCATCCATGTGCATCGAAGAATTCACCATCCAGATTTTTGCGATAGTATTCGGGATGCTCGCGGGTCCAGCGGTGATCCCAGCCCGTGTGGTTGGCCACGATATCGATCATCACTTTCATACCCAGCCCCTGCACTTCTTTGACCAATGCTTTAAAGTCTTCCATTGTACCAAATTCCGGATTAATGGAAGTGTAATCGCTACAGGCATAGTAACTGCCCAGCGATCCTTTTCTTTTGGCGAAACTTATGGGCGTAACCGGCATAAAGTATAGCAATTCCACGCCCATGCTCCTTAAACGCGGCAAATGCGCCTTAAAAGCATTGAAAGTGCCTTCGGGAGTATATTGCCGGAAATTCACCTCGTATATATTCGTCGAATGTATCCATGAAACGGGCTGAAAGATTCTATCCATGCAATAAAAATAGGAATTTTTCAGAGTTGAGAGTGGAGAATGGAGAGTTGAGAGTTAATTTGAAATTTGAGATTTGAAATTCAAATTTCAGCTCAATATCAAACATTTGCCTATGTCGAATTGTCGCCCCAACTTTCAATTTTCGATTTTCAATTCTCCACTCTCCACTCTCAACTCTCCACTATTTCTTACTTTTGCCCCATGAAGCAGTTCAACGTTCCAAACATATACCGTAGCCCGCTCATTACCGCTATCAAAAACAGGCGTAAGCAGGATGACAAATTGAAAAAGGATTTCACGCCTACACTGCTGGATCTCGGCTCTCTACACATTTATCTTGCGCGACATTTCGGGTTTTGTTATGGTGTGGAAAATGCCATTGAAATTGCTTTTACAACGGTTGATGAAAATCCCGGAAAGAGAATTTTTCTATTGAGTGAAATGATCCACAATCCGCAGGTAAACGCGGATTTGCAGGAACGCGGAATTAAGTTTTTGCAGGACACCTACGGTAAACAGATCATTCCTTTTGAAGACTTGACGGCAGATGACATCGTTTTGATTCCCGCGTTTGGAACGACGCTGGACATTGAAGAAAAATTGAATAAGATCGGTATCCACACCGAAAAATATAATACCACTTGTCCGTTCGTGGAGAAGGTTTGGAACCGCAGCGAGCAGATCGCTAAAAAAAGCTACTCGATCGTTGTGCACGGAAAACCAAAACACGAAGAAACAAGGGCTACTTTTTCACATGCAGCTTCATACACACCAACAGTGATCGTGAACGACATGCAGGAAACAATTGATCTTGCGAAATACATTACAGGAGAAAAATCGGCTGATGAATTTTACCAGGCTTTTAAAGGCAGGTACAGTGAGGGGTTTGACATTACAAAGGACCTGCAGCGGTTTGGTGTGGTTAACCAAACCACCCAACTGGCAACTGATACACAAGCCATCGCCGAGTATTTGAAAAAGGTAATGCAGGAACATTATCAGTTAAATGATACAAACATCGGTGAGCGTTTTGCCGATACGAGAGATACACTTTGCTATGCTACCAACGACAATCAAACGGCTGTCACAGGTATGCTTTCAACACCCGCGGATATTGCAGTGGTAGTAGGCGGCTACAACTCTTCCAACACAACGCACCTCGTTGAGTTATGCGAAGAAAAACTACCCACCTATTTTGTAAACAGCGATGAGAAAATTCTTTCACCGAAAGAAATATTGCACTACAATTTTCATACAAAACAAGAACTTCTTTCTCACGATTATTTACCCGCAAAAGAACCATTGAAGGTTTTAGTTACCAGTGGTGCATCCTGCCCGGACGCCCTTGTAGAAAAAGTGATTAGAAGACTGGCGGGGTTTTATGGAGTGGAGAGCAAGGTGGATGAACTGGCGAATAATTGAAAATTGAAAGTTGAAAGTTGAAAATTAGAAGGTCAAAAACTGCGTTCCATTTTCAACTTTCAATTTTCAATTCCCTAAAGGTTTTCCTTCAAATACTTCTCCAGCTGCTTATCATCCGGATTCATTTCAATCAGCACTCCTTCTTTGTTCATTAAAAAGGAAGTCGGAATTCTTTGGATATACCACGCGTTTGCCACTTTGCCGTCGTTGCTGTTGCTTTCGTTTACCTGTACCCAGTTTATTTTGTCGTATTTAATGGCTTTTTTCCAGGCATCTTTACTATCGTCTACACTAATGCCGTATATTTCAAACCCTTTGTCTTTGTACTTTTCATACAGCTTTACCAGATGTTTATTCGACTGGCGACAAGGGCCGCACCAGGATGCCCAGAAGTCTATCAGCACTATTTTTCCTTTTAATGAGGACAAGGAAACATTGTTGCCGTTTACATCCGGCAAAGAGATTTCCGGTGCCGGTTTCCCCTGCCTGGGCTGCGCATGGGAGACAACGCCGGCAAGTATTAATATAATAATGAACAGGAACTTACTTTTCATAGTATCGATTTGAGCGCCACGGCGCCAAGAAGGTAACGTAAAAAGCGGGAAACTATTGCCGCATTTTTCATGTTGCAAGAGCCTCCCGCCTGTTTATTGTTAAAACAAATTAGTGTTTGCAGCAAGTAGTACTGTCTGTGCAGCCTTTCGCGCCGTCTTTTCCTTTGCAGCAGTCTTTGTCTGTGCAATCCTTCATGTCTTTGCAGCAGTTTGCGTCGCTGCAACATTTAGCTGCATTTTCAGTAGTCGTTGTCATCGTCTTTCTTTCGTACTGGCAGCAGGTGTGCAATTTTTTATAGGCTTCATCACTGGCTGTGAAATTCTTCGTATCGTAACCAGCTGCAGCGATTGATTTCTCAATGCCTTTGAGATCGGTTTGTTTCGCGTCGTAGGAAACTGTCAAAATCTTGGATTCCACATTCCAATCTGCGGAAGCGGCACCTGCTTGTTTAGCTGCCTTTTCGATTGTTTTTTTACACATTCCACATTCACCCCACACTTTTACTGTTTGCTTTTGTGTTTGCGCAAATGAAGTAACCGAAATAAATAAGAATGCGATAAATGAAAATAATTGAAGCGTTTTCATGATAATATTTTTTGTACCGCGGTGCGGCATTGTTGATTTTTTGATGGCGATGTTTCGGCTTACAAATTTGCCGTGCATCTTTTATTCACACTAAAAATAATGATTAAATTGAAACGACGGCATAAGTGCCATCAGGTTACGAAACGTAACGGGGAGCAAGTATTAAATTCTGAAAACGCTGTTGAGCACACATTTAGAAACGCCACATATTAGAGGTGGCGCATGTGATTTGTATGCATAATTTTTGTCGCTGATCGCCGGTGCGTAATAATCAAACTGCCACGTATGATACGGCAAAATTGCAACCGGAACGTTTATTTCAAAATTAAGGGAAACTTGTTTGTGAGCATCTTGAAGCTTTATCACCTTCACTTCATCCTTACAGCATTTGTTCTTGCCATTCTCCATACCACATTTGCTGCAGGTTTTGGCGTGTTCATGTTTTGCAATGGCAAACTCAGAGAAAGCCAGTTTCCCCATGCAATAATGCATTTCAAGCACCAGGCCACTAGTGATCGCCAGGTAAAGAAACGCCAATGCTATGGTGAATAATTTCTTCATGAAGTCATACAAAAATAAGCGAGAAGAGGCTACTTCAGAATGATTTTGGAGGGATAGGCGAAAAATTAACAAAATGCACGAAGCTAAAAGCTTAATGCTTAACGCTTAACGCGACGAAAAGTCGCAAAGTATTTCGCAGCGGCGTTCAGCGTTGGGCATTTAGCGTTGAGCCCTCTTAGTTCACGAAAGTCCAGTAAATCCCCACCCTCAGCTGCACGCCGGGATACGGATAATTTGCTGTTGCAAGATTGTTGTTGGTAAAAGAGAACCCGTTTTTGAAACTGATGGAGTTTAGATTTTCGAGACGCACATACGACACGAAGGAACGAATACGGAAGTGTAAATACGCGTCAACTTCAGGAGCCTTTAAATTAACTACACGATCGTCTTGAAAATAAAACTGTCCGAACATCGGAGAATAACCATCAGCCTTGTATGGAGAATTGTATTTTATTTCTAACCCTGTATTCAATACCAGGTTTTTAAAGCCAAGACTTCCTTCGTAACCAATCCTGTTTCTGGTATAGAACAATGGCACATTTACAGGACCGTCGCCAACTCTTTGCTGTAATGCAACCTGAGCATGCCAGATCAGGTGCCTTGTCAGTTTGAAATCCTTGTCTGCATTTACCTGTAACAGGTTAAATGGCGAAGTGGCCTGTTCGGGATGATAGTAGCCGTTGAAATAAGTAAAGTTGGTTGCAAGGAAGTATGCGCCGGATAGCCTCAATTTTAAATACGGCACATCAACGTTGCCAAAGAACTTTAAGATATTTTCTTTATTAAATGAGTTCTTAGTAAACCCGAAACTACCCTCTCCTGTAAAAATGTAAGAAGGCGTTCTGTTGGTAATTTGCGTTCCCACCTGGAGCGTACCAAATCTTCTTCCCAAATAACGCTGAAGATGGCCGTAAACACTGAAGTCTCCCGCATTATATCCGGTTGGATACAAATTACCGGCTGCTTCAAAATCCCATTTTTTATTACGTGTCTTATTACGGTATTCTCCGTGCAGGATCGTGTTGTACAACTGCCTTCCATTGGAAGTAAATGTACCTTTGAGGTTTTCAATGGAAGCACCCAACTTCAGGTACTGCTGCGAGTTATGAGAATCGGGGAATGTATAAAATGAAAAGTCGTTAATAAGCTGTGTCCATTTTTCTTCTACTATGAAATTCGTCGGCGGAGGCGCAAAGAAATCATATTTATTGACGTAAAAGGAATCTGGCGACTGATCGACAAACGCGTAATCAAACTTGTTGTACTGGATAGTGTATTCAACTCTCAGGCGAGGATAAAATAAATGTATTACAGTGGAGTCCGTTACAGTAGAATCCTTTTGTCCGAAGTCATATTGCTGTCTCAGCAAGATAGCCGAATTCTTATCCTTTGTACCGGTTGAAATTTTACTATTGAACACGGCAAAACCGGGCGCAATATAGTTTCCCAGCTGTACGGGTATGGTCACCCTGTCTTTGTAAGTAACGGTGTTCTGCAGATCTGCTTCATTCTGTATACCGCCATTTTCGGAACCCTGTAGTTTGTTTGACAATGCTATAAACTGCAGGTGGTATCTTTTATTCTTTGACTGATAGGCTGTGTTGAAGCGAATACTGCTGTGGTTGGTATTCTGATTTTTAAACCAGCCCGGAGAGTTGATCAGTCTGAACTGAAACCCTGCATTCCAGTTGGGCGTCATGTTTTGTGTATGGGTAAATCCGATGATCTGCTCTTTTTTACTTCCAAGCAAATACCCAAGTTCAGAATATGGTTTTGTTGTGGTGTAGAAACGGGTATCTTCTATTGTAAACCTGTATATATCATAAGCATGAAAGCCCGGGTCCCAGCCATCCTTCATATTTGGAGCAAAGAGCAAAGACTTGGCAGCGGCCCCATTATTACCCAGCGTCATGTAATGGGCGGGTATAGGAAAACGCTTTGTAAAATCATTAATGGAAGAATCCATTTTGCTTTGACGTGTTGTATCCAGAAAACGATATGAAATAGTCAGAGAATCTTCCAAACCTGTTCTATGGCGAAGACTGTCATTGCCACCGCCGGTACCACCACCGCCCATTCCCTTGAAGCGGTTTCCCATGTTTTGGACAGGGTTCTGCGCTGAAACTTGCATTGCAATAAGGATCATTGCAATGATGGTCATACTATATCTGAAATGCTTCAAGAGCTTTTGTTGCACCAAAACGGGAAATGTCATTTAATATGTAAAGATGTTACAGGCCGGCGATCAATCCTTTAAAAATAGTTGTTAATTTCGGCTCGGCCGCATGGGCTGCTTCCAGCACCTCTTCATGTGTGATCACATTTTCCTCCTCACGTATGCCAAGATCTGTGATTACGCTAATGGCAAATACAGGTAGTTTCATGTGTTGTGCCACGATCACTTCCTGTACAGTGCTCATGCCCACCGCATCTGCGCCTATGATGTGCAGCATTTTATACTCTGCCCTTGTTTCAAAGGTTGGACCGGTAACGCCAACGTACACACCGCTTTTTATGTCTATGCCCGCACCCGCAGCAATTGATTTTGCAGAAGCGATCAATTGTTTGCTGTATGGTTCGCTCATGTCCGGAAAACGGGTTCCCAAAGACTCTTCGTTTTTACCGATCAGCGGATTCACCTGGAACATACTGATATGATCTGTGATGATCATCAGGTCGCCCACTTTAAAATCGAGGTTCATGCCCCCCGCCGCATTGCTCAGGAAAAGTGTTTCGATGCCCAAAAGCCTCATTACACGGATTGGAAATGTCACATCCAGTGCAGAGTAACCCTCGTAAAAATGGAAACGTCCGGCCATAGCAACAATGGGCTTTCCGGCAAGCTGACCGAAAATTAGTTTTCCCTGGTGCCCTTCTACTGTTGATACCGGGAAATGCGGAATTTTATCGTAAGGGATTTCTTTTTCAACCACAATTTCTTTTACCAGGTTACCAAGGCCGCTACCTAACACAATACCAGCCAATGGTTTAGCTGAATATTGACCTTGAATGTAGGCAACTGTTTCTTTTAATTTGTCGAGTAGTGCTGACATAAATTTTGCTTTTAAAATTCCTTGTAACCTGTTGCTATGCAATTGTTTTAATAAACGCTTGCTACAAGCGGGAGCAAATATAAGAAAGCAGGGATAATTAAGAATTAGAAATTAAGAATTAAGAATTTCTTCTGAGAATCAGCCGTTAAAGGGTTCAATGTAATTAAACAATGCCACTGATTGTCACGTTAATGTCCTACGGACAAGAAGGTCTCTCTATGACATGTTCTACTGACATAAATGCCATACGGGCAATAAGACTTTTCCCGTAGGGAAACAATATCAATAGAAAGCCGTACAACCGCATATTATTGTCCTTAGGGCATTAACCTGTTGCCGAATTTCCTTTACCTAATGAAATTGAAATAGCAATTTTATTTCCGGATCAACAAAATTATTGTCGCGGCCCCATGTTTGCAATATCAACGTTAATCTGGGTCATAGAACCTGCTAAGGCTAACTTCATGGAAAAAGAAGATTATATTTAAAGTAGACCAAATAAAACCGATGAACCGTATTTACTCTGCGTTGTCAAACATTAAATTCCTCAGAAACAGCTACACTTCTAAGTTTTTGTTTATCGCATTTCTGGGCATTCATATTCCGCTTTTGGGATTGATAGGTTTAATCATCCTTCATTCACAGAATATTCCTCCGCTCTATGTTTTTGTTACTGCGCTCATTTTTACCTTGCTGGCAACAGCTGTTACTTTATATATTCTGAACAGCCTTTTGTACCCGCTTAAGCAAAGTAAAAAAACGCTGGAAGATTTTTTGAATAACAGAACATTACCTGCCCTTCCCCTTAATTACACAGATGAAGCGGGCATTTTAATGCAAAATATCTATTTGGCGCTAACTGAATTGGAAAGGCGAATAGAAGAGAAAAAAGACCTTACCCGTTTTATTTCCCATGACTTGCGTTTGCCCCTTTTGAATCTGAAAATATTCAGCAGCGAGCTGGCAGACAGCGAAACAATGAGCCCTGAGAAATCAAAAAAACTAGCCTCGATGATCGCAAAATGTGCCAATGAACAGGAGGTTCTGCTGGAGAAAGTGATTGAAATTCTTGATTATGACAGCTTGGATATTTTGTCGGATCATTTGCAAATAACCAACATCAATCATTTGATTGAGTCTTCGATCGATAGTGTGCAAAGCACTGCGGGCAAAAAGAACATCGATATCGTTTTCAATTCGGCAAAATCGCACTCAGTCAAAGCATCTCCTGCTCTTTTTACTCAGGTGATAAAAAACATTTTGACAAACTCAATCAAATTTTCGTACCCGGGATCTGTTGTACAGGTCAATATTATTCAGCAAACAAATGGCATTGACATAATTATTACGGATGACGGAGTAGGTTTTGACCCTTCACATTCCGAAAGAATTTTCGAACGGCTTACAAAAGGTCAAACCGGTACCGCCGGCGAACCCAGCACCGGAGTTGGCCTATACCTTTCCCGAAAAATCATCGATGGCCATAAGGGAACGTTAACTGCGAAAAGTGCAGGAATTGGGAAAGGAGCGACTTTTTTGGTGAGCATTCCGAGGAACTAGGAATTAGGAATTAGAAATTAGGAAATCTTCAAGGGTTACATTCCCGACAACAGTCATCGTTTGTTATGTTTAGTATTTAGATAGTTAAACATAAAGCACACAAGGGCTCACTGGACGCCCTCCTAATTTCTAATTCCTAATTCCTAATTCCTAATTGTCTAAAACCCCAGATCCTTCGCTCCACTTATCTCCGTCGAAATTTCTCCCAACAACGTATTGCCTTTATCATTTTGTCCGGTGTACACTTTTACGAAATCAATGGAGGACAATTGAATTGCCTGGCCGTTGGCGTCGACTGCCGAATCGATATTGAAAGAATTGAAATGATTTTTTGCATAGTCATCGCCGGAAGAATAGTTGTCAGCATAGCCAAATGAAAATCCGGTGTTGATATAAATAAACCCATTGTCCATTAAACCGAAAGTATTTTTCAATAGAGTTCCTGTAAATGAGATTGAATCCTGGTTTGCCGCAAACGATGGGTAATAGCTGTGGTCGTGAAAAGGATTGATCTCAACGGCACCAGTGTTGCCCAGATTATCTTTCCATTGAACATCAGCAGTCGCTTTGGGATTGTAATAAGTGATGGTATATTTCTTTTTGGTTGTTGCGGCGTTGTATTCACTTCCCGCCAGCTCGTACCATTCGTCATCGGGTAAACCGTTGCCGTTTTTATCCTGGCTCACCATTACAATGCCCGGCTCTGACCATTCCATTGGCGGCGGCAAAGGATTTCCGTAAATAGCAAGGTCATACCCCGGCTTGTTGAGAATGGAGTGATCAAATCCAAAAACAACATAGCCACCGTAAGCACCGAGATGCAACAAGGCATCGGTGCCACCGATAATTCCCTTTGGTGCATTCTTATCGCCCAACCCTTCTTCGTTTACAAACTGTCCGGGTGCAGGCAAATAATCAAACACGACGCTGATGTATCTGCCACTGCCAGCGGTAATTGGTCTTACCGGGGCTGCTACGCGCAACACGATGTTCTTCGTGAAATGGCCTTCAGCATTACCTCCGGCATACACAAGCTTGTAGTCTCCAGCCCTGGATGGTTTGTATCTAAAATCAGCAGTTTTCGAAAACAGTGAATCATTCAATTTCCAAGAATGCTCTACCTGCACATTATTACCAACGGTTGCTTTGATAATCACGCTATCGCCAAAAGCAACAGAGAGTGTGTCCGTTGTAACAGACAATGAGATCACCGGCACGGGCGATGCGTCATCTTTTTTACAGGAGTATACTGAGAAAATAATAATGGCTAAGGCAAAAAGCCAATTGAGTTTCTGATTCATCAGAATGTGTGTTTTAAGGTTTAAAAATGTTATGGTAAAAACGCGAAGTGTGCGGGAATATCACCCGCTGTTACACTCCATCTTCTTCGTCCCGCCCTGTCGAAACAATGAACAGTTCCCGGCGTAACGTAATCTTTCGCATCCGTCACATAGATGTCGCCATTGGTTCCATTAACGGCCAGGCCGTAAGGAATTTTGATTTGTTTTTGTAGGCTATCTGCAATAAAATTTTTCGAAATGATCTGTTTTTCAGGCACATTGATCAATGCATAACTCGTGACATTATCGTTAGTGACATAGCTCCACTCAACACTATACACATAGGCCGAATCTCCCTGTATGTAAATGTTTTCAGCGGCTATGTTAAACGAGTCCGTTACTTTATCTGTTCTGGTATCGATGACAAAAAGATTGGAATGAATGTCATAGTAGTCACCGCGTGATGTAACGAACAAATTGCCGTAGTTATCCTTTTTAATGTGATGCAAATTGATCGCCACATCTATCCGTTTTGCTTCTTTGAACGTAGCAAGATCAATAACAGAAACGGTTCGTTCGTAATTGGGTGGACTATATCCGCCGGAGTTGGCAACATACAACTTATTGTTTACGACAGCCATTTCTTCCGGCTGCCTGCCCACTGTTACTTTGCGGATAATTTGCAATGAAGCTGTATCAATCTCAGCAATAAAACCTTCAGGAGCATTGGCATCACCCACAATTCCCGCATAAGAACTAACGTAAGCTTTGCCGTTGGCAAATGTTACGTAACGGCAATTGGGAATATTGATCTGTCCGATTTTCTTTGCGGTATATGCCTGCAATACTTCCACTTTGTCGGACATATTGATTACTGCATAAAGCTTCGCGCCATAAATCTGTATATCGTTTCCCACATCACCCAATTCCTTTGTAGCAGCAGGATTGATCTCGTTGTAGATATTTCTTTTGTAAACACCTGTCTTAAAATCATAAAAATCCAGCGAGGCCTTATTCATGCCCATATTGCCCTCATTCAACAAATAAAAGCCGCTGCCCAACATTGAATCCGGCTGCACCTCTACTTCCTCATGATTTACAATCGACGGATCTTTGCGGCAATTTGAAAAACCAATTGCCACCAATAAAACGATCAATATTTTCTTCATTTTTTTCATTTTTTTGTCTACGAACATGTCGCCCCTCTGGGGCTATTGGTCGCTCTCTCCATTCGCCACTCAATTGAGCGATCAGGGCGAATGCGATTCGCCCCTACCATTTTCAATTTTCAACTTTCAATTTTCAATTCCCTCTAATTCCTAACTCCTAATTCCTAATTCCTAATTCAGCGCCCACCCTCCAGTACCTTCCCGGCATTGGAAAATTCAACACAACATCATAGTATTGATTGAATACATTGTTTACTTCAAGAAGAAGTTTGGCATTGAGATGTTTACAAGAAACCTTTTTCGAAAGTGAGAGATCATGCGTATACCACGGCTGTACATAGTTTACAGGAATGTTCATTTTCTGACTATAGCGCTCACCGGAATAGATAAAGCTGTAATTGAAGCACCAAGTTTTCCATAGCATGCTTACAATTGCAGAACCACTGTTTAAAGGCACGTATGGAATTTGCTGATCATAATTGTCCGCACCTGGTGTTATGTCAACAGCATGCTGGTAAGTGTATTTCACGGTAGTGTTAACAACCAGTTGCTGAAAACATTTCCACGATGTTTCGAGGCTTGCATCGATGCCATGCACTTCTACCTTGCCAAGATTCAACATCATCCAGCGATAGAGATTAGTGGTGGGCACCGCTACAATTTTATCCGTAACCGTGTTGTAATAGCCATCCACCTGCAACTGTATAAAAACAGGATTTGCGTTCGCAGCCTTCGACCATGTAAAGCCCATATCGTACTGCTTTGTATACTCCGGCCGCAACGATGTGTTGCCGATAAAAGTGTAATACAGATCATTGAATGTCGGAAGCCTGAATATGCTTTTGTAAAATCCACGAACACGCAAATTGTTTTTTGCAAAAGGCTTCCACGATGCTGATAAAAATGGCGTCAGTTTTTGCTTGTTTCCGGCCGACTCATATTCTTCCACTTTATCCCAAACCATTGTTTGCAAAGCGCCACCTTGTACAATAACATTGCTAAAATGCAAGTCACTCGCCATGGAAACCAAACCCTGGAATCTCGTCGGATAAGCAAAGCGATACAGGTTCGCATCTAATTTGTTCCACTGAAAATCGCCAGACACTGCTACATTCCACCACTTAGCAATTTTGTACTGATTGGAAGAGGAAAAATAAATTTCCTGTTGCTTGTAGCGATTATCGAGATAGCCCGTTGTTGTCACAAAATCAGGATCGAGATAGCGCATGTAATCATTGGCATACTTAACATTGAATAAGTAGTTGAAGCGCTTGTTTAGGTTGTTGCCATAGGACGCCTGCAGGAAAAAATTTCGGTCCCATTGCCTTTGCCCGCGTGAAAACTTATTGGCAACCACTGCGCCAGGCAAGCCACGTGCAGCGTCATAGAAATATGCTTTAACGCGCCACTTGCTGCTATCCTTAAGCACTCCATATAATCCGGCTTCGGCTCGCCATGCGTTGATGTCGGCGTTTTCGCGGACCGCGGTGGTGTCATACGTTCCGTTGGTGTAGCGGAATTTATATTTACCATCTGCGTTGATCCACTCTCCACTAAAAGAAGAAGAAATATTCTTACTGATCTTTTGCTCCCACAATACCGATGGATCGAAAAGCCCGAATGACCCGGTTTTAATCGCTGTTTTTAAATGATATCTTTCTTTCCCAAATTCCGGCGTGCGCGATTGCAAGTAGATGGAAGCCGCTGAAGCAAAGGCTTTGGCCGGTTGAAATATCTCGCTCCGTTGTGCATTGTACAAAGAAATTTCATCCATGTTATCCAATGAAAATTTGCCAAGATCAACCTGTCCGTTTTGCGCATTGCCCAATTGCACACCATCATAAAAAACACCCGTGTGGTTGCTTCCCATGCTACGTGTATCAACAGTTTTCAACCCGCCAATACCGCCATAATCCTTCAACTGCACACCGGAAAAATACCGGATCGCATCTGCAACAGAAAGACTGTTCATGTTCTGCAAGGCCTCTCCTTTCAACGATTGTACGGGTGTAACAGATTTGTTTTGCAGCAGCATTTTGGTCCTGACCGTTACTTCTTCCAATACACGGATCTTTATCGAATCTTGCGAATGTCGCGCGGAGTCATTTTGCTTCTGCGCAAATGCGCTGCGCTGATTTGTTGCGAACAACAATATCATTGACAACACATTTGCCACAAAAGCCTTATGGTTTTTCATTAAGAACATTACTATTAGTTGAATAACATTAAACCAGGGAAATAGAAATATTCATAAGACACTGTCTTATCCAAATTCCCTGTTGATGCATTGTAGAAGTACAGGCTGTTGTATTTGTAATTTTGTCCGTAACCGGATTGTACTGCAGTAACCACAACCTGGTTGGTCAGTGGATTGTAGCGCGTTGCGCATCCATATAACTCTTTGCCGGTTGGCAGTGTAGCAAATGGATTTTGCAGGGAAGCTGCGTTTCCAATGACATATTTGTAAAAGCTTGTGCCACTTGAACCCCATGATTTTTCTTTGGCTATGAAAATCGCATTCTCAGTTGCCGAAAAAGTAAGCGAGCCAGATGTCCATGCACCCCATGTATTGGCAGCAGAGAAAGGCAATGTAACTTTTGTGGTATCAAGTGTTGAAGAATTGATTTTTACAAGCGATGTTCCTCCGGCAACCCACACACTTCCATCACTGCCGGTCGTGAAGCCTTCAGTCAAACCACCGATCTTCTTTGCAACGCTGTAATCGCTTTTGTTGAGTACCACAACACCTTCCGTTTGCGTAAGTGCAAAAATATAGTTGCCCTGCATGATGATGTTGCCTACCTGCCCGCTCACACTGGAAAGCTTTGTACCAATTGCCAATGTTTGCAGGTTCAAAGGATAGATGCCGCTTTGTGTAGTAATCAATCCTGTTGTACTGTCGATGCCAAGAAATGCACGTCCATTGGCAGGCAATGATTCTATGCGACCCACTTCTACCAAAGACTTTGAGTCGGTAACAACGAATGGTCCTTGCTTTGAAACAAGATAGAAACGGCCATTGAAAACAGCGCCAAATTCAGTGGTAGTGCCGAGTTGTTTTCCGGGATTTTCTTTCGCATAAACATTCTGTTCGATCGTGTCACTGCCGTAGCGGTAAAAATTTACACCACCGTTTTCATGACCGAACCAACCTTCATTCACAATCAGAATACCGTTTTCATATTTACCCAGAACATAGATCTGATAGTTTGCAGACGCTTGTCCGGTGGTATTGCTGGCCGTAAAGTTGATAAGGTATTTACCCGCGGCATCAGGCTTGAAGGTCAAAGTAGAATCAGTGCCAGCTTGCGTTCCATTTACTTTCCACGAATAACTTGTGGTTGTTCTGTCGCTTAGTTTTGGATACAACAAAAGACTGCCACCAATGGTGATGGTGTCTTTACCATCTTTGATACTGTTGTCAACGATCTGCGGCAAAGGCTGTTTGTAATCGTTGTTCTTGTTACACGCAACGATGGAAAACATAATCACCGACAGAGGCAAGACAATACGTTTGCCCAATGACCTTAAGGTGTACATAGTGTGCATTTTATTTGTTTCAAATTTTAATTGACACAAGATGGCACACTGATTTACATCTATACTGTTACATATCTTGCGAAACATTTTTTTCGCAAAACACATAGCAATACACTAAACTAACCCAACGGTTAATTACAGATGTAGCTGCAAGGAAAACTTAATGAATAAGCATTTTTGTTTGCTAATCATTCACGCTTCTATCCCCGAAAGCAATGAATCAGTATGATGCTAAAGGCAGGTCTTCTGGCTCGTTCCCTTTTGTCGGTCTTCCCGTTACAACGCTTGGTAACAGTGACTTTGAAGTGACATCAGTAACAGAACTTACAGCTGCGGGACAGCTCCGGATTTACACCGGATTCCCTTTTAATCCTTCATTCATTGTTGTGAATAAAAGAACCAAATAGCGGTGCAAATATAGTGGGGAATTTGAAATGCAACATTATTTATTTGCATTAGTTGAGAATTGAGAATGGAGAGTTGAAAGCACGATCAACTCTCAACTCTCCATTCTCAATTCTCAACTAATTCAACTCCACCGGTGGTCTTTGTTTCGGTATAACAATTTGCGAACTTAAGTTGGGAGCTATTTTTTTGATCGTTTCGATTGGTTTGTTGTTGGCATCGAGAAACGTCCAGTTCAAACCGTTGTCAGATGAGAATGCAATGAGAGAGGAGGTAGACATAACCTTTTTGGATTGAACCGTCATATACAAGTGTTGGAGGACCGTGCATTGCAGTTCTTTTCCGTTGCGGAAAATATGCGAGGGAGAATCCACTTTTATATCGTCTATTTTAAATCCTTGTTTTTTCATGCCCGAAATTTCCTTTTCTATCAATGTTGCCATTTCGTTGTACCCGCCGGAAATTTGAACAAGTTTCGGATAAGTAAATTTTGTAAATGCCCTGTAGTCTTCCTTCAGCAATGCCTGGGCCATTTTCATCGCCTGCTGTTGCATAATGTTTAGCAGCGTGTCTTCGTCCTTAACCTGGCTATATCCTACCATAACAAAAGAACTAAAAAGGATTATGCAGGCAACAAGTTTTCTCATGAAATATAAGTTAGGGGGTGACGCCAATTAATCTGTAAAAAAAGCAACTTTTTCGGTATTTCAAAAATAATAACTGAATAACTGAGTAACTGAGTGTTCAAATGTCGCAGAGCAAAATCGAAAATCAACCGCTCAGCTATTCAATTCTTCAATCATTCAGTTATTAAAAAAGCACCATCACTGGTGCTTCAATATTTTCAGTAGCGGTTGGCTACTCTTCCCCGCGTATTACAAACTGCGAAAGAGGCGGATAATAGAGCATTTTTTTCCAGTCAACTGAAAAAATCCGTTCAAGTGCCTGCTTTACATCTTTCAGGGAAGATGGTTTCACTGCATACAAATTAGAACCTGCGCGGTAGCAAAATTCGATCGTTTCCATGTCTTTCAGTGAGGAATAAACGATAATCGGCAGAGAGTCGAATTTCGAATCGGCTCTTATTTCCTTGATGCATTGACGACCGTCTCTGCATGGCATTAATATATCAAGAAACAAAAGATCCGGATGCTTTTCGTTAAGCATTTTCATTAAGACATCCCCGTTTTCAGCCCTGCTTAAAATAACCCGGACAGACAATTCTTCTACTGCTAAGGAAAAAATCAGATAATCGTCATCGTCGTCTTCGGCTATCAAAACATTCGTTGAGGGGTTTACATTTATCATGGGCTTGTCTCGTTTTACTTGACTATAAATCGTCTATCAAATTAGGTTTCAAAAACTAAAATAACTGTTATCTTTTATAACAATCATAATATTTGCGCCAAATATGGTGCCAGTAATAAGGCACACACCGAAGTAACGGTAAAACGAGTGAATTAATGTGTCGAGCACTTTTTTTAATTGAGGAAATAAATGACCATAAAATGCAAAAAGCTGAACGCCCAACGCAAAACGCCTAACGCTTAGGTGCAGCACACAAAGGCGTTAGGCGTTTAGGCATTCAGCGTTAAGCAGCGCCATTACTTTCCTGCGACTGCACCCTCCGGTATTTCATCGCTTGCGTTGATGATGACAACATCACCTTTTTGCAAGTTCCCAAACACTTCTTCGCTATCGGCTGATTGATTTCCGGTAGTAACGTCTACTTTGGAAATGATATCGTTTTTCAGCACCAGCACATATTTGCGTTCAGTAGAAGTAACCACGGCACTCTTCGGCACTTTGAAAGCCTGCATACTGCCATTGGCACGCAGCAACACATCCGCATACATACCGGGCGCCAAAACGCCATCTTTGTTCACCACATCGATCTCCACTTTTTCTGTTCGGTATTGCGTATTTACATCGCTCGCCCTTCTCACAATTTTTCCCGCCAGCTTTTTACCATTTAAAGCGTTTACATAAAATGAAATCGTGTCGTTGATCTTCATTTGGGTAGAAAATAATTCAGGAACACTCACCTGCAATCTTAAATGCTCAACCTGCTTCAATTCCAGCATGGCGGTATTTTTTTCAGCAGCACTTACCAATGCACCGGGATGCACATTACGCTCGGTGATTATGCCCGTAAACGGCGCGGTAACGTTCAGGTATGCGAGCATTTGCTCTTGTCTTTGCCAATTCGCTTTTTCGGCATTGCAAAGCGAACTATCAGCCTCCATCTTCGCTCTTGCGGTAGAGAGATCGAGCGGCGAAATGGCACCAGCAGTGCGTGATGCTTCCAGCAAGCGCATGTAATTTTCCTTATCTATTGCAAACCCTGATTTGCTTTTTGCATAGGTTTCCTTTGCCTGCAAAGATGCGTCGATCAATTCCGGCGCTTCGAGTGTCATCAGCAATTGGCCCTGCTTCACTTTGCTGCCGATATCTACCAGCACGCTTTTCACGTATCCGTTTACTTTAGGAAAAATGCTCACTTCCTGGTAAGCTGCCAGTTGTGCAGGCAATTTTACTGTAGATGAAATGCCACCCTGCTCTACGGTTGCGGTTGCATAAGCAGGTGCACTTTCTTTTTTCTCGCTTTTCTTTTCCTGGTTCTGCGCCGTGGAGCAAGCTGCAAAAACTATGATAGGAAATATATAAATGATTGCTTTTTTCATCTTTTATTTTTTGTCTTTTATTTTATGGTGAACACTTAATGCACAAAGGTGCGTTTAGCGTTAGCCAATGTGCATTATGCGTTTTCAGGTAATAATGAAGGGGGTTCGAATGTTTTTTTCTGCTGTATCCAACCGTACACAAGAGGAACGATCAGCAATGCGGCAAATGTTGAAGCGATCAACCCGCCAATTACTGCCCGCCCGAGTGGCGCTGACTGATCACCGGATTCTCCGAGGCCACTGGCCATTGGTATCATACCCGCGATCATAGCGAGACTTGTCATCAAAATGGGACGCAAACGTATACTGGCCGCAACTGATGCCGCTTTGAATGCATCTTTGTACTCAATCCGCAGGGCTTCTGCATTGGTAACAATCAGGATCGCATTTGCCACGGACACGCCTGTTGACATGATGATGCCCATGTAAGATTGCAGGTTGAGTGTAGCGCCTGTTGCCAACAATAGAAGCATAGAACCCAATAACACCGCGGGCACGGTTGACAATACTGCAACCGACAATCCAAACGACTGATAGTTGGCAGCGAGCAACAATAGAATTACAATGATTGCTGCAATTAAACCGCTTTGCAAGGAACCAAGTGTTTCAACAAGCAAAGAAGACATGCCCTTTATTTCTGTCACCAAACCAACAGGCGGTTTGCCTGCCTCATCAATTTCATTTTGAACAGCAGCGGTTGCAGTTCCCAGATCCTTATTAAAAATATTGGCGCTAATGGTAACAAATCTTCTGGGGCCGCTCCTGTCGTATTCGCCTGGCACCTTCGTGTTGTTAACCATTGCAACATCTGACAGTACAGGTCTTGACTGGCCCTTAACCAACGGAATGGCCTGCATTTGCTCCATCGAGTTCATCATGTATTCAGGCACCTGAACTTGTGTTTGATAAGTGTACGAACTGTTTTCATCGAGCCACAGATTCTTGTTGGTAAATCTGCTGGAAGAAGTTGCATCAGTAATGCTTCGTGTGACATTATCGATGGTCAGGCCCATTTGCGCGAGCTTCAAACGATCCACTGTTATGTTCACTGAAGGAAAATCAAGCGGTTGCTGAATTTGCACATCGCGGAGATAATTGATCGATTTTAGATTGCTAACAATCTTATCCGCATACGCCCTGATGTCTTTCATATTTTTTCCTGCAACTCTAACTTCGATAGGCGTTGAAGCACCTTGCGCCATTATCTTCTCCGTCAGTTCGATAGGCTCGAAGGAAATGCGCAGCTGCGGATATTTAGCGGCAATTTCTTTGCGCAATGTTTCTTTCAACTGATCCATTTTTACCTTGTAGTCCTCATCAAGATTGACTTGTATTACGGCTTCATGTGTTCCTGCATTGAACACATATAGATTGCTTGTACCAAAACTGCTCGGCACCAATCCGACAAATGCAGATGAAATGTCTATGTGGCCATCTACTGTTTTATCGATAATATTCAACACATCTTTCGTAGTGCGTTCCGTCACTTCAAGCCTTGTACCATCCGGTTGTTTGATGCGCAATTGCAACTGACCAGAGTTTGTTTTAGGCAAGAGATCTTTACCAATGACAAAATAACAAACACCTGCCGCCGCCAATACCAGTAATACGTACAGCGATACGATAAGCTGTCTTCGTTTCATCCAACCATCGAGTTTTGTTTGCAACGACATTTTCAGGCGTTGAAAAAAACCATTTTCATGACCGCGTTTTGCATCCTGCAAATTGTGTTCATTCACTTCATCTACTTCTTCGGCATTCAACGCGAGCCCTGCATGTGCATGATCCTGCGAATGATGATATTGAAACATCTCCGCCTTTAGCAACCAATTGCTGATAACAGGAACCAATGTTTGTGCTGCAATAAAGGAGACGATCATGGCGAATGCAATGGACAATGACAGGGGCAGAAACATCGCTTTGGGAACGCCAGACATGACAAAAGCCGGAGCAAACACTGCAAGAATACACAACAAAATAAGCATCAACGGAAGCGTAATTTCAGTACATGCATCATAGATTGCCTGCCGTTTTGATTTGCCCATTTCCAAATGCTGGTGAATGTTTTCAATCGTTACTGTTGCCTGGTCCACGAGGATACCAATCGCGAGTGAAAGACCGCTCAGCGTCATGATATTGATGGTTTGTCCGCACAATTTCAAAAAGAAAACGGCACTTAATATTGCTACGGGAATGGTAACGATCACTACGAGACTGCTTCGCCAGTCGCGCAGGAACAGCAGCACCATCAATCCCGTGAGAATAGCGCCCAGTATGCCTTCTGTCATCAGGCTTTTGGCAGAGTTCATTACAAACACCGATTGGTCAAATGCATAAGTGATCTTCACATCATCCGGCAAAAGGCTTTGCATTTCGGGAATTTTCTTTTTCAATGTTTGTACAACATCCCAGGTAGATGCATCTGCAGTTTTTACAACAGGAATATACACGGAGCGTTTGCCATTTACCAACGCATAAGAAACAGTAACATCGGCAGCATCTGCCACTGATGCAACATCCCTTACAAACAGCGTGGAAGCGCCATTGCTCCTGAGCGGGATATCTTCAAACGCCTGGACTTTGTTCTCCAATGAATTCACTGATGTTACAAACATGGTGCTATCGATTCGGATATTTCCCGAGGGGCTGATCGCATTATTTTTTGCGATGGCCTCCACCACTTCGTCCGGCGACATGTTCACTGTGCGTAATTTTTGCGGATCAACATTGATCACAACCGTTCTTGCATTGGACCCAAATGGCGGTGCTGACGACATGCCAGGAACCGTTGCAAACATTGGCCTCACGCGTGTCAGCGCAAGGTCAAATATTTCTTTAAGCGACCGTGTTTTGCTGCTGAACACCAACTCTCCTACCGGCAGCGAAGAGGCATCGAAACGAATCACCTGCGGCGGCAATGCGCCCGGCGGAAAAAATGCCTGTGTCCTGCTCACCTGCAAAGCCACTTGCGCAGAGGCTTCGGCCATATCCGTTCCCTCATAAAAACTCAGCTTAATAAGCGAAAGCCCTTGTATGCTTTTGCTTTCAATGTTTTTTACACCATTGATGTACAGGAACTGATCCTGCATACGTGTGGCAAAAAATCCTTCCATTTGTTTCGCCGACATGCCGCCATATTGCTCAATTACGTAAATGGTAGGTGAATTCAGTTTTGGAAAAATATCAATAGGAATTGTGCGAACGGCTAATACAGAAAAAAGTAAAAGCCCAATAAACAAAACCAATATGGTAATTGGTTTTTTCAAAGCCATCTTTACCATGGTTAATTATTTTACGGATTGAATAAATTGATCAAGATTGCCTGTGGCTGCGGCTTTATCAAGGTTTGCCAGCAACCAGTCGCTCAGTGTACGCACATAATCTGTTTGCGATCTGTACAATACATACGATGCATTGGTGAGATCGATCAGATTGATGATACCTGCTTTGTACTGCGCTCTTTTTTGATTGTAGGTATCTGTTGATGATTTGATCTGAACAGGAATTTCCTTCAAATTTTTATAGGCAGTATTGATGGCTTCGTTTGCCTGTGCATTTGCATTTTGCAGTGCCAAACGCTGCTGCTGCAAAGCATAGTCGCTTGCCTGTGCATTGTATTTGCTTACAGCCAGTTCATCTCTTTTATGCACACCATTAAAAAGATCGTATGATAAAGTAAGCCCCGCCATATAATTGACACGCTGGTAACCAAGGCCAGAGGGATCTGTTTTAAAATTGCCATTGTAATCAATACCCGAGCCTCTTGCCCATGTGCTTGCAGACAACAACACTTTCGGCATGTAACTTTTCTTTACCAATGCCTCTGTTGCTTCGTAAACTTTCTTTTGCTTCTCGTAATAATCAGTCAGTGGATTTTGCGCACTGTCAGCCTGCAACAATATCGCCTGCACAGATTGGTTATAATCCTTCTTTCCAGTAGTATCCATACTCAGGTTATACTGTGGAATGCCGGTGAGAAAAGACAACTGCTGCTGCAACTGGAAAACCTGCCCCAGTGTTTGATTGTAGTTGATACGCGTTTTGGACAGCTCTGCCAACGCCATCGAAGAATCGGCGCCGGCCTTGATACCACTGAGCGTAACGGCTTGTATCACTTTATAGATCTCTTCATTGCGCTTTACATTCTGCGCATCCACTTCAAGTTGATAGGTATTTTTTTTCAGGTCAAAATACAATTTCGCAATCTGCCATTTCAGGAGATAAATTTCTTTTTCAAGATCTGAGTTGTTAACATCGGCATACATTTTTGCCTGCTCGACCTTTGCATTCTTTAAACCGAAATTGATCAAATTGTATTGACCGTATAAAATGGCAATATTGCCAAAGGCAGACTGATAATCATTGCTGCTCCTTATTCCGGAAGATGTAGAAGGAATGATGCCAAAGGACCAGTATGAACCGGGCACTCCATTATCGGTGCCTAAGGTCAGCTCATCGGCCACCACTGCCGACGGCAAAAAATTATGACGAACATTATCTACCTGCGCATTTGCACTTTTAACAAGCGCTCTTTTTTGATCGAGTATCGGCAGGTGATGTACTGCGGAATCAATTAAATTTTGCAGGGATACTGATTGTACCTGCGCCAAAGACAACAAAGGAGTCATACACACAATGATGTATACAGTCAACTTTGCTGCTTTACTTCGTAAAACAAGCATAAAACTTTTTCTTTTGATTAATAAAATAGAGAACCGGAATTAATCAAAAGCGGGCGGGCCCCGTAACGATAAGCAGTAAGGATAATTGATGGGAACATCGAAGAAGAATTGCTGCCATTCTTTTTCAATTGAGCAAAATGGCTTTTCAACCTCGACTGTTAAAGGAAGAATTGCAACAAAATCAGCAGCCTGGTAACGCTTGTTTAGCTTTGCCAATGCCTTTGTTTCCTTTCCTTTTTGAGAAATAGTAAACCCGTGGGATTGTTTTGCGGAAGATAAAGTTGGATAATCATTGTAAGCACAAGCAATGAAACTTGCCTGTACCTGTACGAAATAGAATATGCTGAAAACGAGTAGTAACAGCACTTTGAATGGAGTCCTATGGGTAAATATTCTATTTGGCACGGGTCAAAATTAATTGATTCACTCAAAACTTCGCTCCTTCGCTGTAATAAAATAAAGTTACAGCTCATTAAATAACATGCAGTTAACATGCTGGCTTGAATGTTGTATATTACGCGAAGGGTTAGTCGTCAGTGATGCGCGATGTGCAATTGTCACTATTGTTGTGAATTTCTGTTTATTTGAAAGCAAAATAAAAACACTAAGGCACTAAGGAAACACTAAGCTTCACTAAGGATAGTTTGTAGTTTAGACTTTTCTTAGTGCGGCTTAGTGTACTTAGTGCCTCAGTGGTAAAGAGTCGAGCGTTACATCTCTACGAATTTCGTACGTCGCACACAACATCTCAACAACAAAACAGTTTGTTTTATGAAAACATATATCTCTGCATTTGTCTTGCTTTCAACGATTATTGTGGCATGCAACAATGAACCCAAGAGTAGCGACAAAGACACTAAAAGCGACAATGCCACACTCTTCAAACACGTCACGCTAATTGACGGGAATGGAGGCGCCCCCATTGAAAACACAGACATTCTTGTGCAGGGAGATTCCATTGCGGCGGTCGGTCCGAACCAGCATGTTGACGACGCAAAAGAAATTGATCTGAAAGGCAAAACGATTATGCCCGCGATCATCAGCACGCATGTGCATGTGGGCAACCTGAAAGGTTCGAGCACAAGTGGTTCTTTCTATACAAGAGAAAATATTTTGCGACAGCTCAAGCAATACGAAGACTATGGAGTGACCAATATTTTAGTGATGGGCACGGACAGGCCGATGCTTTTTCAAAGTGGATTGAGAGACTCGTCTCTAACAGGCTTGCTGCCCGGAGCACGTTACCACAGTGCGGGATATGGCTTTGGCGTTCCCAATGGCGCGCCACCGTTGGGCATGTCGATGGACATGGTTTTTCGACCAGCAACTGCTGCGGACGTAGCGAAAGAAATGGACAGCGTTGCTACTGTAAAACCGGATGTAATTAAAATGTGGGTGGATGATTTTGGCGGCAAGTTTCCCAAAATGAATCCTTCCATTTACAAAGCGATTATTGACGAAGCCCATAAACACGATCTCCGCGTAGCTTCTCATGTGTATTATTTGGACGACGCTAAAAAACTTGTTGCTGACGGTGTGGATATTCTCGCACACAGCATTCGCGACAAAGTCATTGACGACACACTGATCCAGCAAATGAAGGCGAAAAAAGTAATGTACATTCCTACCCTTTCGCTTGATGAATTTGCTTACATCTATGCACGCAAGGCAGATTGGCTAAATGATACCTTCTTCAAAAAATCTCTGGAGCCGGGTGTGTATGAAATGATCACGTCGCAGAAATACCAGGACGATTTAAGGAAGTCGCCCGACCTTGCGAAGAACGAAGCAGCCCTTCAAACTGTACTACGCAACGTAAAGAAATTGCATGATGCAGGCATTCTTATTTCCCTGGGCACCGACTCCGGTGCTACGCCCATCCGTGCGCAAGGCTTTTCAGAGCACCTTGAAATGGAATTGCTGGTACAGG
Source organism: Pinibacter aurantiacus (assembly GCF_019130065.1). Taxonomy (GTDB): domain Bacteria; phylum Bacteroidota; class Bacteroidia; order Chitinophagales; family Chitinophagaceae; genus Pinibacter; species Pinibacter aurantiacus. The sequence continues at coordinate 468,828 of NZ_JAHSPG010000013.1, forward strand.
CAGGATTGACGCCGCTGCAAGCAATTACTATCGCCACGAAAAACGCTGCTACCCTTTTAAAGATCGATGATAAATTTGGCACAATTGAAAAAGGTAAGACCGCTGATTTTATAGTGCTTGATGCGAATCCTGTGGGGGATATTAAGAACACGAGAAAGATCTTTGCGGTGTATAAGGCCGGCGAGAAAAACTAGGTGGCGCCTTCGGCGCTGTTTTTTCACCACTAAGACACTAAGGACACTAAGTTTCACTAAGGGTTGTCTAAAGTGTAGGTTTTCTTAGTGAGGCTTAGTGCCCTTAGTGCCTCCTATGTTTGTAAAACGGGAAAAGATCTTTGAGAAATAGTTAAAT
>NZ_JAHSPG010000014.1 GCF_019130065.1 Pinibacter aurantiacus
TTAGTTTCTAGTAATTCTAGGGAAACGGATTAATATTTATCTAAAGGCTCTTTGCGGTTAAACAAGCCTTCTCTTAGTGAGGCTTAGTGTACTTAGTGCCTTAGTGGTAAAAGAAAGTGCTGCACTCACATTTTTTTCAAAACCTTAGCAGCCACTTCAATCGCATGATCAATATCTTCTTGAGTATGTACTGCATTAATATACCACAAACCTCTTCCAATTACACGCACACCACGATCATGCATTTGCGAAATAAATTTTCCCAGTCTCGCCTTATCGCAAGCCAGCGTATCCCGGTGATCTTTTATTTGTGCAAGATCCGTAAACGCTGTATTGAACATTGGTCCCGGGCCCTGCACAAGAAGATCCTGGTTTGCATCGAACGCTGCTTTTCTTAAACCTTCCATTAATCGGTTTCCCAGGGCAAACATGCGATCATATGGCTGTTCATTTTCAAGAACCTCAATGGTAGCCAATGCTGCGGCAATGGTTGGATTGCTTGCGTTCATGGTACCGGCATGTATCACTTTCGCATCTTCAATGGCATCCATCCATTCCTTCCTGCCCACTATTGCACTGATCGGATAACCGCTTCCCATGGCCTTGGCGAAGATGGACATATCGGGAGTGATGCCAAAATATTCTTGCGCACCGGCAAGTGAAAGTCTGAAGCCGGTGATCACTTCGTCGAAAATAAGAGCGATGCCATGCGTTGTACACAACTCACGCATGCCTTCTAAAAATCCCTGCTCCGGAAGAATACATCCATTGTTGCACATCACGGGTTCGGTGATGATTGCAGCCAATTCATCGCGATATTTTGCAACGGTTTCTTTCAGCAATGCAAGATCGTTCCATGGAAGAATAATGAACTCATCTCTCGCATGTTCAGGCAACCCTTCGCTCCATGGATACACATTGGGCGCATAGCGCTCTCCCAATGCGGGCGCATTTCCTGAAAGTCCCCAGGCAACATTATCGAACCATCCGTGATAGTGGCCCTCGAAACGAAGAAACTTTTTTCTTCCTGTCTTTGCTCTTGCTACGCGAAATGCCGTATGCACGGCGGAGGAACCATCGAGACAAAAACGCATCAACTCTGCAGAAGGTATAAGCTTGTTCAATTTCTCCGCCAGCTCAATTTCTTTTATATGTTGTCCTGCAAACAATTGTCCTTTCTCTGTATAATCTGCAACACTCTTTAACACATGCGGATGCGAATGCCCGATGATCAATGGCCCCTGGCTCAAAGTGAAATCGAGATATTCATTCCCGTCCACATCGTATATGCGGCTGCCATCTGCATGACTGTAAAAAATAGCATGCGGATGATTGTATTTTCTAAACTCAGAAGAAACGCCACCTGCTAAAACTTTTTTCGCTCTCTCCAATAGTGACGCGGATTTCGCGTAAGATACATTCTCCATAATGGACGATTTTTAAAATAACATTTTGATACTAGTAAAACTTCAAAAATCAAAAACATTTATTGTACGCTTGCCGATAGCCGGCGGGCGAATGCAATTCGCCCCTACACCCCCTGCTCCTCAGCATAACTTTCAACTTCAACAACTGCCGGCTTCCAATTCTCCAGCTTATATCCTTTGCTGGAAAAAAATACCAGCACAAGGTAACATGGAACCAGCACCAGCACTGCATTCTGTGGCCTTATGCTATTCAGGTCGATCAGTTTGCCAAACAACAAAGGGAAAACGCCGCCGCCTACTACAGACATCAACAGCATTGCTGAACCCACTTTTGTAAATTTCCCCAGGTCCCTGATGGCCAGTCCCCAAATCGTGCCCCAAAGCATGGCAGCTCCAAACCCCGTGCACACAAGGCAATACATAGAAATAACACCGGAGCTGTAATAGGCTCCCATCGTTAAAACAATGCCTAGTATTGCGCTCCACAACAATGCTTTTTGTTGTGATAAAAAACGTGGAATAAGAATTGTGCTCGCAGCATAACCTGCAATCATAGCATACAAGGTGTATTGCGTGAAATGACGTGCCTCTTCATAGGGAACGCCAAGTGATCTGCCATATATCACAATGCCATCAATAGGCAATCCTTCACATGCGGCAGAAAAGAAAAGCGCTACAATACCGATCAGCAAATAAGGATAGTGAAACACACTTGCTTTGTGTGTAACACTCGTAACTTCTTCACCGTTCCCGTCTCCCGTTTCGCTTATCTCAGGCATTTTTGAAAAATAAATGATCACCGCCAGCACAAGCAGGATCAGGGTTATGATGATGTAAGGATTAACGATCTTTAATGAATAACTACTTAGCAACGCTGCTTTCTCTGTGGGAGAAACTTTGTTTACATTGGCCACGATGGCATCTGCATCGAATAAGAAAATGGAACCAAGAATAGCGGTACTCAGGATGCCGGCAAATTTATTGGCAAGCCCCATGAAACCAATTCGCTGGGCAGTGCTTTCTATAGGACCAATGATGGCAACATAAGGATTGACGGCAGTTTGCAGCAGGGTAACGCCACCGCCCGTGATAAACAACCCGGTAAGAAACAACGGATATGTGCGTGTGTATGCAGCGGGAATGAACAACACTGTTCCTATTGCCATGACAACCAAACCTATCACCATTCCGTTCTTGTAGCCGCTTCGTTTCAGCACCCATGCTGATGGCAGCGCCATTGCGAAATACGCTATGTAGGAAGCGAACGCAACCAGCGATGCCTGTACGTTTGACAGATCCAGGCATATTTGAAAATAAGGAATCAAAATGCCCGTGAGCCACATCAGAAAACCAAACGAAAAGAACAATGTTGCGATGATGGAAAGCGGGTAAATATATGATCTTGTGTTTGCTGTCATTGCTGATGGTGTTGATAGGTTCTTACCAATTTTAAAAACTTATTTGCTATACCCTTGTCTTTTTTTTCTCACGCTGCGAAGGATACATTGCTGCAAGCCTGTAGATATCTACGTTAAATGCTGCAAATGCTTCATCCCATCGTTTTGCTTCATCGGGCGTATAAGAATAAAGCCCGAGGCAATTGCGTGTGCCTTTTGCATTTTTTTCTACCATGTTCTGCATTAAAGGGGGTATTTGTTCATCGTTACAAAAATGCGGAGCGAGCCTGTTGTATGTTTCGAATGCATCTTTCAGCCCCAGGTAGTCCAACCTTCTGAATATGCCCATGAGCGTTATCCATGAACCGACATCGTACCTGAATGCTTTATCAACATCTTCAAATGTTGCATCACCTTTGGCAACAATGCTCAGGCCTTCTCTGTACACTGCGTACATCAAACGATTGGTGACGAAACCACGAATATCTTTTCGCAATAGCGTAGGTTCCTTACCCCACTGATGTGCCAGCTCATATACCCATTCTGCAAGGACCGCATCTGTTTGCGCACCGCAGGTGATCTCCATGAATCGCGTGAAATAAGAAGGCTCCGCCCAGTGAATACCAAGAAAACGTTGTGGCGCAAAAAGACCTTTTTGCAACTCACTGATAGGTATTGCTGAAGTGTTGCTTGCAAGAATAGCATCGGTACTTATTATTGCTTCTACTTTTTTGTAGACAGAACGTTTTATTTCCGGAATTTCTATAACACACTCCAGCACAAGATCGCACGGGGCCAAAAGAAGATAGTCTTCTGAGATTACCAGTTGTGATAAATAACAATCAACCGGCCGGTCGAGCGTTCCGGCATCTTCACAAATCATTAAATGCTCGCGAATGCGTTGTGGCGCATCTTCCATATCTTCCGGGATGGGAGCGATAGCTTTCACCTTGTGACCCGCGATCAGCAGCGATACAATAAGACTTGTTCCCATAAGGCCAAGTCCTACCACGCCTACGTTTATTTTCTCTGTATCAATACTTTTCATTGGGGCGTATAATATTTTTTGATCTTGTAACTTCAAGACTGTGCTTTATTTGAAAATTTGAGGATTTGAAAATTTGAAAATTCTTTCTGTGTGACTTCTCATTTTTTTAATTAGCTCCTAAATTATCAGGGAGCAGCGATATATTCAGAATGCCGCACCCAAAGCATTTTCAAATTTTCAAATCCTCAAATTTTCACAATACAATCAATCTCCACTTTAATGCCCTCAGCCAATACGGACTGCACAGTGGTTCTTGCAGGTCTTACACCTTGAAAGTAGCTTGCATACACTTTGTTATACCGGTCAAACTCCTTGATATCACTGAGATGTACGGTGCTTTTTACAATCCGGTCCATTGTTCCGCCAGCCGCTTCTATGATTGCTTTGATATTGTCAAGTGTGCGTGTCGTTTCTTCTTCTATAGTGCCCAGTACGAACTGCGACGTTTTAAAATCGACAGAGGCCTGGCCGCTCACAAATAAAAAGCCATCCATAATTACGCCGTCGGAATAGGCGCCTGTAACGAAGGAAGGGTCTCTGTCGGGATGGTTCACTTGTATCTTATCCATAAGTATGTTTATTTCACAGGTTATGCAATGGCAAGCAAAATGATACAATCTGCCAGCGTATCACTGCATTATCTTTTTGTTCTATTTTACTGTAATTGTTGTTTGCAACAGGATATTATCTGATGCTGTGCCAGCCTGCAATTCATACTCTCCTGCTTCTACTACTTTTTGCATATCTGCATTGTACAGGCTGAGTTCGCTTATAGGAAGATCGAATGCAACTTTTGTTGTGCTTCCTTTTTTTATCAACACTTTTTCAAATCGTTTCAATTCCTTTACAGGCGTTTCTACGGAACTCACCTTATCACGTACATACAATTGCACTACTTCTTTTCCATCCATATCGCCGGTGTTGCTCACTGTTATTTCGATATGGCAGGTATCTTTTTGGGAGAAAAGTTTTTTCGACACTTTCATATCACTATACCTGAAGTTTGTATAGCTTAATCCTGTACCAAAGGCCCACAAAGCGTCTGGGCTTGAGAAAACATAATCTCTTCCCATGCTGTCAACGGAACCAGGTTTGTGATAATAACCTTTATCAGAAGGATAGTGATTGTAATACACAGGCAGGTGCCCCACACTTTGCGGAAACGACACATTGAGTTTGCCGGAAGGATTTATTTTACCAAACAACACTTCCGCGATGGCTGTACCACCTTGCTCGCCGGGATACCATTGTGTTACGATGGCTGGAATATTTTTCTTTACCCATGGCATGGCAAAAGGCTTTCCGGCTACAAGTACTACCACAACAGGTTTACCCGTTGCCTGCACCGCTTTTATCAAATCTTCCTGTGCGCCCGTCAGCGTAAGATCAGTGAGATCATAACCTTCGCCGCTTGTTGCATTTGGATATTTGTGGCCCGATGATGCGCTTGCTGACCCCACGAAGATCACTGCTGCGTCACTCTTTTGCGCCGCGGCAACTGCTTCCGCTATACCGCTTTTGTTTTGTGTATGTATCTGGCAACCTTTTGCATAGTTGAGTGTAACACTGTTTCCCACAAGTGTGCGAAGACCTTGCAAAGGTGTTACTCCATATTTGTTATCTCCCGTCCATGTATAATCACCAAACTGTACCTGGTCCGCACTCGGGCCAATCACCGCCAACGACTTGATATTGCTTTTGAATGGCAACAATCCATTTTCATTCTTCATCAGCACAATCGATTCTCTTGCAATATCCAATGCAAGCTGAACAGATTGCGGTGTATGAACAGCTGTTTTCAACAGTTCAAATTCAGGGTAAGGATTTTCAAAAAGGCCGATCATAAACTTTGCCCGTAATACCCGCGCTACTGCTGTATCAATGTATTTAACGGGCAATGCGCCAGTTTGTACAAGACTATCCAGCGTGCTATAGCAGTCGCTCCACACTTCCAGGTCAAGGCCTGCTTTCACTGCCTGCAAAGCCGCTGCAGCAGAGTCTTTTGCGGTATAATGAAAATTGTAAAGCATTTGAACGGAAGCCCAGTCGGAATAAACATATCCTTTAAAACCAAGCTCGTTACGAAGTATATCAGTGAGTATATGATGCGATGCAGCAACAGGCACCCTGTCATACGAACTGTAGGCATTCATGATGCTGAGTGGCTGCGCTTCTTTTATTACTGCTTCAAAAGGTTTCAGATAAATAGAACGCAACTCTCGTTCACCACCCGCTACTGTTGCGAGATTCAAGCCACCTGCTGGAGAGCCGTGTGCGACAAAATGTTTAGGTGTACAAACAATATCGACATCTTTGAATCCTTTCACAAAAGCAACGCCCATGCGTCCTGTGAGATAGGGGTCTTCTCCATAAGTTTCTTCCACCCTTCCCCAGCGCAGTTCGCGGGCAAGGTCAAGATCAGGGGACAGCACCTGGTTAGAACCTTGTGCCTTCAGCTCCGGCGCAATCATTTTCACCATTGCATTTACAAGCGATGGATTGAATGTACTGCCCAATGCAATGGCCTGCGGATAAATAGTGGCTCCACCGTGCACACAACCATGTAATGCTTCGGAAGATGTAAACACGGGAATACCGAGACGAGTATTCTCTACCATGTAATGTTGTATGGCATTGATCGCTTGCGCGTATTCTTCTACTGTAAGACCCATGCCTTCAAAAACGCCATAGCTAAGGCCTTTGAGCCTTTTATTCATTTTGTCCGCATCAATCTTTTTGCCATCGGCAAATTCACTGAATGACAGATCCTGCATTTGCGCTACCTTTTCCTGTAGCGTCATTCGCTTCATCAAATCCTTTACCCTTGCTTCTATTGGCGCTTTCGCATCTTTATAAAGAGGTGCTTCAACAACTTTTCTTTTGGGTTGAGCAAGCATAAGGCCGGGTACTATGGCAAATAAAAAAAGCAGCTTCTTTTTCATACGGTCACATCGTTTTGCGATCTTCTGCAATCGCTCATTTCAAAAATAATTAAACCCTATTTCGCTCTAGCATACTATTTACAACAATTATGATACTTTCTTACAGGGATGGTTTGAGATTCGAAATTCAATGTCGATTGGTTAAACATGGTGACTTTGCCATGTTAATGTCCTACGGACAAAAGGATCAGCTCTCTTATATTTTCTACTGACATTAATGCCCTACGGGCAATAGAACGTTTTCCGTAGGAAATCAATATCAATAGAAATCGGCACATCCGCACATTGTTGCCCGTAGGGCATTAATCTGTGTAAGGCGTAATCGACATTGTTGGCATCGAAGCCTGGCTTGCCGCGCAGGCGTACCAGCTACAATTGCGCAGTTGGCTGTCGGTGGGCCATACACAAAAGCTACCCTTCACATCAACACCGGCGGCCCGAATGTCTTTTGAATTTTGACTTTTTAATTTTCACTTTTCTCTCACCTCTATCGCAATAAATAATCCGGAAACTCTGCTGCCCTGGAGCCTGACTTGCTGCGCAGATCATTTTTCCCGCCATTGTCGGGATACAATGGCACGAACATGCCTTGTCCCTTTTTCAACTCATCAAACATATCCTTGTTCATTTTCGTCACAACATTTTGATAAGCGGAATCTCTTATAAGGTTCTTCGTTTCCTGCGGATCATTTTGCAAATCATATAGTTCATCGGTATCCCATATACCCGTGTAGTGAATGTATTTATAACGATCACCTCTCAATGCATGTATCGTAGGCGTTTGCGGGAAATTCCGCTCCCAGTAATATTCATACAGCAATCCTTTTCGCCACTCGGTGTTCTTGCCTTGCAGCAACGGAAGAAAACTTGTCCCATCCATATATGATGGTGCTTTCAGTCCGGCAGCATCAAGCAAAGTTTCTGCCACATCAATGTTTGCAACCACATTGCTTACAACTGTGCCTGGTTTTATAAGATCAGGACAATACGCCAGCATGGGTACACGCATGGATGCTTCGTAAGCGGTGCGCTTGTCTATAAGGCCGTGCTCGCCAAACTGAAAACCATTATCACCCATGTATATGATCAGTGTTGAATTCAATAAACCTTCCTTTTGCAATTCATCTAACACGCGGCCAACATTTTCATCAACGCTGTATAATGTTTCTGCATAACGTTTGTAATACTCGCCTATATCAAGACTGCTATGGTAAGGGAACTCTACGCCGTGCCATGAGTTCCGTTGATTTTGTAACCACATAGGCGCATCGGTACAGCTGCCGGGCGCCATAGTAAGTGGTGCCACAAATGTGTGATCTTTGAACATTCCCTTGTTGCGTGCAGCGGGCACAAAATCTGCGTGCACACCCTTATGTGAGAGGTACAACATAAAAGGTTTGTTCTTATCGCGGTTCTTCAAAAAGTCTATTGCATAGTCAGTAAGCTCATCGGTGATGTATCCTTTTTGTGCTACGTGCTTTCCATTTACATTTAATCCATTCGCCTCCGGCAAATAAGAGCCCTGCCCTTTGAAAGACACCCAGTAATTGAAGCCACGTTGCGGTTCATCATGGTCGCCACCCATGTGCCACTTGCCTATCATTGCCGTCTGGTAGCCGATTTGCTGCAGGTATTGGGGATAAAAAACAAGATTTGCATCAACCGGATTATTGTTGTCAACCACTTTGTGTTTGTGTGCATACAAGCCTGTGAGAATAGACGCACGTGATGGAGAACACAATGAAGTTGTTACAAATGCATTCTTCAAATATGCGCCGCCACTTGCGAGTTTATCGAGGCTTGGCGTTTTGATAAAAGTTTGTGCTTTCAGAAAACCCAATGCATCATAGCGATGGTCATCTGTCAAAATGAAGATGATGTTCCGTGGTTTTGCACCTGCGATTTTTTGCAAAGTAAGCGAGCCGTTGGGCTGGCGCACCACACCATTTTGCGCAAGCGTAAACAATGGCAAAGCGAAGCCAATGGCAACAAAAAGCAGCCTGTAGTAATGATTTGCTTTGAAGTTTTGCTTCATCATTTGGTCAGTTAGTTTTAATGTCGTTTTTCTACCACTAAGGCACAAAGGACACAAAGTTTCACTAAGGCATTCTCTTAGTGTAGCTTAGTGCACTTGGTGACTTAGTGGTAATTTTTGAGATGCTCCACATCTCTGTTTCTTGTCAACTAAAGTTCGCACTTTTTTTACATCAACTTTATTGCATAGTCGCCAGATCCTAATTTCACTTTGATCGTTCCGTTTTGTTTATCCACTATTACATTGGATGCGTTCTTTGCCAATACAACATCATCCAATAATATTTTTTTATTGCCCGGCAAAACAACTTCTCCGGTTGTGTTTGCAGGAATGGAAATATTGTAGGTAATAGCATCCTTTGTTCTTGTCCAGGCCGCCTTCACATTGCCATACATGCTCTGGTGCGAGGCTTTTGCCCATGTAAGTTCCGGTGCAAAATACGGACGGAACAAAATGCGTTTGAAACCGGCTGCATCTTTATCAGTATTGATTCCTGCAAGATTTTTATAGAACCACGCACTTACGTCACCAAACATGATGTGGTTGTGCGACTCTGTACCGTTCCATTGTTCCCAAAGGGTTGTAGCGCCTTGCTCTATCCAGTTGCCCCAGCTGGGAAATGTGCGCTGGTTCACAATTTTGTAGGCAACATCAGGACGACCGTTGTCTGATAGTGCATTCAACAAATATTTTGTACCCAGCATGCCGCAATCAAGATGGTTATCATTTTTCTTTACACTATCTGCCAATGCCGCAAGCGTGGGCTTTAAATTATTTCCGCAAAGTCCCTGGTAAATTGCGCAGGACAATGCGGTTTGACTTCCTTCTCCATAAACGCCTTTATTGTGATAATAACGTTTGTTGAATGCATCATTTATCGTTGTGGCAAGCGCTGCATATTTTTTTGCATCATCGGTATAGCCAAATATTGTCGCCATTTTCGAGAGTAACATTGCATCTACATAATAGTACGCCGTCGATGTGATATCTGCAGGCGTTTTTGTTTTTGCAGGCGCCCAGTCTCCCAATCCAATGCTCACAATGTTATTCTCCGCTTTGGTTCCGAGGTAGTCGACATATCTTTTAATGTGCGGATACATTTGCTGTAATATCATTGCGTCGCCGCTGTACTCGTACATGTACCAGGGAATGAGCACCATCGCATTGTCCCAGGCGGGACCATTTCCCCAGAAATAACCCCAGCCGGCAGTTGGCACGATAGCAGCCAATTCCCCTGTTGCTTTCTGTTCGTCAGCAATATCGTTCAGCCATTTTGTATAGGCATTTTGCGACCTGAAATTATACAGGCCGGTTTCTGCAGCCAGGTGCGCATCACCTGTCCAGCCATTCTTTTCGCGCTGCGGGCAATCAGTGGGATAACCCATGAAATTGCTTTGATACGAATTGAGCGTAGCTTGCTGAATACTGTTGAACATTTCGTTGGAACATTCAAAGCTTCCGGCACTTTCCATCGCAGTGTGTACTTTAACACCCGTCAACATTTTTTCATCGGGGGTTTGGGTCAAGCCGCTCACTTCAACATACTGAAAGCCATGATACATAAAGGAAGGATGCCAGGTTTCTGTCCCTTCTCCTTTGCAGATGTATTTATCTGTCTGCACCATTTTGCCCGCCACGTGTTGCGCAATATCTGCCTGGTCCACGCGACCATTGGCATCAAGACGCTCCGCATACTTCAACGTGATGGCTGTTCCTGCAGGCGCATTGATTGTAAGCTCTGCAAAACCGGCGATATTTTTTCCAAGATCAAATACATAAATGCCGGGAGATGGTTGTGTTATTTTTTTGGGAACGAATCTTTCCGTTGCATTCACGGGTTGGATCATTTGTGCTTTCAGCTTTCCCGCGGGGCCGCTTGCTATCAACGGCGCTAACCAGTTTGCATCATTAAAGCCGGGGCTGTTCCAACCTTTTGTTTCTTTCGTTGCATCGTAGAACTCGCCTTGTCGTATGCTGTTAAATACAATGGGACCTGGTGCTGTTTTCCACGACTCATCTGTGGCAACAATTGTTTTGCTGCCGTCTTCAAATATCATTTCTATTTGCGCCAGCAGGCAGGGCGCACTTCTCCACTGGGCATGGTCATAACCCCAAACATCTTTCGTAAACATGTTGTACCAGCCATTTCCCAAAGTCACTCCTATCACATTCTCGCCTGTCTTTATTTTGTCTGTAACATCGTACACAGAATAGAGTACCGTTTTATCATATCGTGTAAAAGCCGGATCAAGTAAGCGCTCGCCGATCTTTTGCCCGTTCATGCAAGGTACATTGTAACCAATGCCGGAAATATAAAGTCTTGCCTGCTTTACTTTTTTCGACACGGCAAATGATTTTCTGAACTGAGGCGCGGCATCACCGGCCTCGGGCTTATCTTCTTTTATGTGTAATTTTCTTTGGCCCACGAACGATGCCCAATCATACACTTTAGGTGCAGAGAGCCATTTGCCCTGCCAGTCATCCTTCTTCAGCAATGCCATTTCCCAGAATGCCACATCACTATATTCAGATGCTTTGTCATTGTTGTTCCACACACGTACTTTCCAATAATAACGCTGTCTTGAATTAAGTTGATGATCTTTAAAAGGAACCAACACTGAGCGATCGGACTTCACTTTTCCACTGTTCCAGATATCTGCGTTTTGCTCTGTCAACTTTTCGGGTGAAGAGGCAATCAAAACCTGGTAAGCAGATTGAAGGTAACTTTTCTCTGCACTTTCAATAACCCATGAAAGGCGCGGCGTTTCTACATCAATGCCCACGGGGTTTGAAAGATATTCGGTTGTTAATTTCGTTATCGCAACCTGCGCGGATGAAATTGTTCGCGTTGCTGCAATAAGAAACCACAGTGATAAAAATATAAGTCGCTTTGTCATTAGTTGTCGTTCAGTTATTTGTTCGAAGCCGTTGCAATATTTTTTGGAGTTACTTTCAATAGTCTTGTAACGCCTGTTGGTGTTCCTTCCACTGCCATGATGGTGAACTTAGTTTGTCCATTTTCATTGGTGAAAGCCACCGTACGTCCCCACTCTACATCCATGATTTCTCCCGGCTCAAAGCCAAGTCCTGAAAGCGTTACATCACTAACAGGATTAGGCGATTCGTGATTGATGACAAATACATAGGCTGCTTTGTCATTTGCACGCACCGTTACTTCCATGTCAGGATTTGACGAATAAGCGTGAGAAGAAATCTTCGTGTCGGCAAATACATCATGCACCAGGTTATATAACTGCGTGCGGGAAGCAGTGTCCCCTTTGAGATAGGTTTGGAAATAAGTGTCTTGCAAGCAAAATCCGAGTAAATAAGTTTTCCCTTTTCCTGTTTGCTTTTGTATGAGCAATGGCATGCCTGAATTCATTTTGCCCGCAACTGTTCCATCTGCATTGCGGCAATTTCTTGGTGAAACAATATTGAGATCATATTGCTTGCCAAACGTAGTACCTGCTGCTTTGTCAAATACTTTCAGCGGCATTGGCGGCGGCGTCTTTAAGCCGTGCGCCCACTGCGCAGGCAGCATGGAGAAGGGGTTCCATTGGCCTTTTTGCAAAGCTCTGTCAGTTGATGCTTCGCTTACTCCAAATAATTTTTTCATGCTTTGCAGCGGTTGCAGTGCGGCGTCCTGTTGTGGTACGCAATCTGCAATCACGATGCCTCCATTTTTCACGAAGCGTTCAATATTGGCAGCAACTTGCGCAGGCATTACTTTTACATCTGCCAGCACAAGAATATCATAACCATTCATTTTTTCATCGGTTACCTGTTCTTCATGAATGATGTCCATTTCTCCAAATGCACGTTGGCAAAGCTCAAACGTAAGCCCCACGTTGAAACACTCTTCGTTCAATTGTACGTATTGGCTTCTTGGAAACAGAAAACATGCACGGGATTTTGTTTTAGATGCAGCGAGTATTTCACCGCCAACTTTTTGTATCGCACGCATACCTTTTCCAAGGTCATCCCAATGACGGGCGTCTTGCGGAATGTTGATGCCGGTGATAATAAAGTTCGCGCCATTTGCTATGGCGGTATAAGCAAGCTCACGTTCGCCCCAATATTGCTTTTCCATTTCTGCATTCATGTAGCGACGGAACCAACCTTCGTTATAAGTGCCCAACCAAAAACCAAGTTCTTTCTTGTACGTTGTAGTAAGGTTGCGCATTTGCGCCATGGTGTAATGCATTTGACTGATGCGGGGATTAGGCAATTTACCGTATTCACCGTAGCGATAATCGAACATGGTGTAAGGATAAATATCGTAGAGGAACAAATCCGCAAACTCACCGCCCCAGTGAAAAATATCGTCTATGCCATATTTTGAGTCAGACTCTACACCACCGCCCATCGTGTTGTGACTGTCGTGTGTCATTACGATCTTTGGTCGTGCGTCGAATGCTTTTACTTCTTTGTAAATATTTTTCCATGCTACTACAAATGTGCTTGACTGGAAGTTGATGAAGTCAAGATGTTTCTTCGGATCTTTTTTTGCTTCTGCATAGCTTGCCGGCATTGCGTAGCCATATTGCTTTTTGAATGCATCGGTGGTTTCTTTGCGATAATCAAATGCTGTAGTATCGGCATGGAAAGGCTCATCCATATAAGGAAACATCGTGCCTGGGTTTGACAACTTTTTTATGCTGCCAAGCACTGGGTCTATTTGCTTTCTCACTGCATTCATGTATTCAGGGGAATACACGCTATAAGGTGGGGGGTCATTGCGTTTAAAGAGTTGGACCCCGTTAGAGGTCCAATCTACTTTCATACCAATTTGCTGAGCATAGTTTAGCACATGCTCATTTGCACCACTTTTTGAAAATTCACCTGAGGCGATCTGAGTAAAACCATGCGCAATAATATTGTGCATTGTTTCCTTCATCAGCTCATCGGAGAGTGGAAGCTGCTCATCTCTCCAGCCTTTGCCGGAGGGTACAGGAGTAAACTGTACCGCCGCCGGAAAAGCATTGGATCTTATAGTATCCGTAGGGGCCGATTGTTGCGCGAAATTTTTCGTTCCGGCAAGCAACAAAATAGCAAGTATATAGCCGTGATTCTTTTTCACTGTTGATTTTTTACCTCACCCCAACCCCTCTCTAAAGGAGAGGGGCCAGTCGCCGTTAAAACAAAGACGTCTATAAAATCAAACATCTTTTTAAGCCGAGGGGCGATTTATTTATTTATTATTGTTTACTCTAGTTCTTGCTTCTTAATTCCTAATTCCTAATTTCTAATTTCTAATTCCTGAACTACTTCACCCATCTCGCATACAAAATCACATCAAGATATATCGGTTTCTTAGTAATGTCGTATGCAGGAAATTTAGGTGCCGCGGTATTTTTTGTAGGATCAGGATTGGCGTCTGCAGAATTTGCATACCAACCTGCAAATGTAAAACCCGCGCGTACAGGTGCCGGTGCATTTTGCACGAGCAAACCCGCAGTGGCAGCAACGTTTACGGTATCGCCTGCTGCATTGGTCTGGTTAAGAATAAATGTAACCTTGCAGGTTTTATCTACTTCTTCATTATTTTTTTTGCATGCATTGATCAGTCCAAAACAGCCGATGAATGCAATGGATAGAAGTGCCAGTTTTATTGTTGATGTCTTCATTGTCTTTACTTAAAAAGTTATTGAATGAATGCTTACCATCCTGGATTTTGTGTAAGTGAAGAACTGTTTCTTTGATAGAAATCTACCTGGTAAGTAGGTACGCAATCGAAATAGTTTCTATCAAGTACATTACCGTTGGTTGCATTGCGCACTGTTTGCGATACTTTCAAATAACCACTACCTGTAGTTGCGTTTGCAGCAGAGGTTATATTACCATTGATATCTGCAAGGATAAGCCCTTTGGTGGTAGCATTCTTTGTTACCCATGCGCCAAGATTCTTTTTAGGATATAATTCTGTATTTGCGTAGTTCAGTTTTCTCCAGCGTTTCAAATCGTGCAGGCGGAAACCTTCATACAGCAATTCCATTCTTCTTTCACGACGGATCTCCCAGATCAATGATGGTACCGTTTGATCCCTGTCTGCATCGTCATACACCGTTGTGCCTACAGCAGGCAGTCCACCGATGATCTTCATATCCGGAAGTCTTGATGCCGCTGCATAACCTGTTCTTTTTCTCAATGCATTGATGGTTATGTCGAGGTCGTTTTGTACGACTGTGTATTGCCCCATGTCTGCCAGCTCTGCTGCTGATTCGATATAGTTTAACATCACTTCTCCAAGTCGAATGATCGGTGCATCTGTTACGTTAAAACTTTGTACAGAGGTTGCATCGTTTTGCGTAGGTTCATCCAGGAACTTCCAGCATTTGTAACCTGTGGTTGAATAGCCGGTTTCAATGTATTGAAGATAATACCTGTCGGTGCGGAAAGTATTTGCCAAACGAAGATCCCTGTTTGCCAGTTGTGCCGCGGCGGTTTGATCGCCCTGGTACTGCGGGTTTACGCCATTCGTTGTTTTTATCGGCATGCCATTGGTGCACAAATAAGCATCTATTACGTCTTTTGGTGCGCCGAAACCCTGGATTGTGTTTGCGTTGTTGCCCGATTCAATCGCATGTGTTACCTCTCCGGTATTGTATCTGCGATAAAGGATCATCTCTTTGCTTACTGCGGCTGTAGCACTGATGTCGATGGTGCTGCAAAGTTTCTGATAGTTATCTGCAACTGAGTAGCGGCCGGAGCTGATCACTCTTGCGGCTGCATCTTTTGCGGCTTGTAAATAAACGGCTGCTTTTGTTTTATCATCGGCTGTTTTTGCCGGGTCATATTTAAGCTTGGTGCCTACATACAATAGCAGTCTCGACATGAATGCATCCACCACGTCTTTTGTGATCACCAACCCATTAGGGCCCGTAAGCGGATCAGTGAGTTTTACATTTTTAGAAGCGTAATTCAAATCTGCCAACACGCTGTCCATCACGAGTGTAGCAGGATCACGTGGTTTGAAAAGAGCCGGATCATTGTCTGTGAGAGGTTTGTTATAGAAGGGTACATCGCCGAAATCGAATACAAAGTTTGCATAGTCAAAGCCTCTGAAAAATCGTGCAATGCCGTTCCAGTGTTTGTATGTAGTGCTGTCGCTGAATGACATTTTCGATACGCGATCAATGAAAATATTATCCTTTCTTATTTTGCTGAAATAAGTATCCCAGCTACCACCGTTTACAGTAGGCTGAGCTGCAAACCCTGAAAGATTGATGTTGGTATAATCATCGTTCAACGTTTCGCGAACGGAATATGCGCCACCTAAATCATTTACACCAAAGCCGGGAAATCTGTCCGGGTAATAGCCCTGTGCAAAAGCTCTTACACTTGATTCAGAGGTCCAGAAATCCTCGTCCGTAAAGGATGCCAGCGGTTCCTGTACAAGAAAATCTTTTTTACAACCTGTAAGGGATATTGAGCCTGCCAATATGTATAGTAAGAATTTATTTTTCATGACAATGTTGAGTTTTGGTTTATAGATCTACCTGTAAGCCACAAGACCATGTTCTGAAATAAGGATATGTTCTTCCGAAACTTTTCGGATCAGTAAAGCCCTGTACAGAGTTTTGTTGAATCTCCGGATCGATTGACATTGTTAGCTTATCGATGGTGAACAGGTTCTCTCCACTTGCAAACACACGTGCCCTGGCGATACTGATTTTTTGCGTCAATGCTTTTGGCAATGTGTAACCAACAGTGATGTTCTTCATGCGCATGTAGGCCATGTTGAGCAAATAGCGTGTTTGTGGTTGCCAGTTAGCATTGTGATTGTTTGCGCCAGGATTGGAAGGCGCAGGATAGAATGCATTCAGGTTATCAGGCGTCCAGTAATCCATTTGATTTTGATACACTGCTTCTGCGATGGTGAAGGCAGGAACGAAAAGAGAACCGGTTCCCCAATAATCTCTTTTTCCTACACCCTGGAAATATGCACTCACATCAAAGCCCGCATAGTTCAATCCTAATCTCAATCCATACAGGTAGCGCGGTGTAGTGTTGCCAATCACATGCATGTCACCATGGTCAAGGTTGGTGCCTTTACCAAAGTCAACGGTACCGCTGCCATCTACGTCTTTATATTTTACATCGCCGGGACCAAAGTGAAATGCAGAGCTTGTGTTCAATGCATCCTGGTTAGGTGTTTTTGCATCGTAGTTCCATGTTGGGTTTGCCTGGCCGTTGTTGCCGTTGAAGTCTGCTGTAGTAAACAACCTGTCTGATGTGTAGCCCCAGATCTCTCCCATTGTTTTGCCCTGGTAATTAGGCACATCGTTTCCACCCGGCATGATGTTCACTTCTGTATTTGCAAACTTGGTGATCGTGCTTTTCGCATCAGAAATGTTACCACCAATGCTTATACCAAGCCCATTGGAAAATACTTTATCGTAAGAAATGGCAAGCTCCCATCCTTTTGTAACCATTTCACCAAAGTTGCGTTTAGATGCTGCAGACCCCAGTGAAGACGGCACTTCCACGCCTGTTGTCACCATTCCTTTTGTTGCGCGGTTGTACACGTCGAAGTCAACGGACAACGCATCGTGGAAAAATCTTGCATTCAATCCAAGGTCGGTTGTTTGCACTGTTTCCCATGTAAGAGAATTGGATACGTTATCATACACTTCCACTTTCGTAGGGTTTTGTCCCGCACCAACCCACCAGCCTGATGGGGATGCATTCATGCTGCGCAGGTATGAGTTCGATCCTATATCATTATTACCGATGGAACCCCATGAACCCCTGATCTTCAGGAATGACAATGGTGTTTTGTCTTTCACTCCTTCCATGAATTTTTCATTGGTAACAATATAGCCCGCGGAGAATGAAGGGAACGTACCCCATTTTTGTGTTGGCGGGAAATTAGAGGCACCGTCTCTCCTGATGTTTGCTTCCAGCAAATATTTTCCTTTGTAAGAATAGTTAAGACGACCAAAGTAACCAAGTGTTGACCAGTGTGTAGGATAGCCGTTCACTGTTTGTGTACCAGTTGTAAGATTCAATGTTGGCTTGGATGCCAGCATCAATCCTGTTGCAGACGAATATTGGAATTCAGAAATATAGTATTCTGCATCTACACCTGCCATTGCTTTAAAGCTGTGGCCATTCACATCTTTTACATAAGTAGTGTATGCTTTGCCTACATTTCTTTTTGTCCATACAGCATTCTCTCTTACGTAGTCTTCTGCCGGAAAATAGTTTGCGACAACTTTTGTAAGTGTGGCATCTGTCCAGCTGTCGATACCGGATATTGGTGAAGTAGCAATGTTGGAATGTGCGTTTTCAATAGAGTAAGTATAGTCAACATCAGCGGTCCATCCTTTCATGAAAGTAAGAGTGGCACCGGTTTGCAGGCGTGCCTGGTCAGTGCTCAGCGTATTCATGTGCGCTTGCTGCAATTCAGTAAGAATGTTTTTCATTGGCAGTCCGTTGAACGTGCCGTAAGGATATGTTTCAGGATAGCGATAAATATTGAACCAGTATTCATTGGCGCCTGCTGCTGCATTTGCCAGCCTGAAGTTTGGATATTTCTTTTTAGAAGTAAATGCCATCAACGACGCACGTGCAGTGAACCAGTTGTTCACTTTTGTTTCCACTCTTGCCGTACCGTTAAAGCGTGTGAACCTGTCGGGCTCCGGTGTTACTTTCACCAAACCTTTTTGATCCATGACACCAACGCTGGCGTAGTATGTTGTTTTACCGTCACCACCGGAAATAGAAAGGTTGTGTTTCATTTGCGGTGACGAGTTGTTTAAAAATACATTGTCCGCATCGAATGCGCGGTAGTAGTAAGTTTGACCCGCGCGACGCTCAAAGTCACGTCCTTCCACTAAGTCAGGACCAAGGTCCATGCCGCCGTACAACTTTTTCCATTGTCTCATGCGATCGATACTGATATCGTCATAGTATGCACCAAGAATGTTGAAGCTTGCAGTATTCGGAGCGGTTCTCCTGTATGCCTGCAGCATGAATTCCGCACCATCTGCGCCATCCGCGATCTTTGGTGTATTCATTGGAGATGACCATGCAAAATTGTTTTCATAGGAAATGCGGGCCTGTCCTTTCTTACCTTTTTTTGAAGTAAGTAAAATAACACCCCATGATGCGCGTGATCCATAAATAGAAGCGGCTGCCGCATCTTTAAGCACAGAGATCGACTCGATGTCTGAAGGGTTTACCATCATCATGTTTGCAATGGGTACGTTGTCCAGCAGTATCAATGGAGTAGCGTCTGCATTTACAGAGCCATTTATTCCACGAAGATGAATTTCCGGAGACTGTCCAAGATCGCCGCTGGACGTTGTTATCATAAGGCCGGGAGAAGCGCCTTGCAAGCCACGGGCCAGATCCGGCACAGGGCGTGAGTCTAAAGTTTTTTGCAGGTCAATAGTAGAAACAGCACCGGTGAGATCGGTTTTTTTCTGACTACCATATCCCACTACCACCACCTGGTCCAGTGAAGATGCGTTCTTCTTCAAAGTAATATTGATAGTGGTGTTGCTGCCCAGCACTACTTCCTGCGAAGCAAAGCTTACTGAACTAAACACAAGTGTTTGTCCGGTATTGGCCTTAATAGAATAACTACCACCGGCATCAGTATGTGTTCCTTGTTTGGAACCTTTGACGGTGATGGAAACTCCTGCGAGGGGCAGGGAGCCTTCATCCACAACTTTACCATTTACTGTTGCCTGTTGCCCCCACGTGTATATGTGGGCAAGGAATGTGCACAGCAATAGCAGGGTCATTCTTTTTTTCATATGTCATGTTAGTTTTTGATAGATTAAAGTCAATGAATCAAGCGTTAGAAAAATATGGCAATTATTAAACGTCTTTGTATGATGCATTTCAAATCATCGTGTTTTTTATTAATGCCCTACGGACAATTTTACCACCTTACTTATGTTCTATTGATATGTATGCCCTGACGGGCAAGCGGTTTCCCGTAGGGGAAAAACATACATAGAAAACAGAGCGATTGAATATTATTGTCCGTAGGACATTAATAAAAAACAATTTGCACTATGTTTTTGGTAATCGAATCGTGCTGCAGATGCACGATCTTTTATTTAGTAAACGGGTTTCTTTTCAGGATCGGGTTCTGCACCATATTCACCGCCACATTTGATCAGTATACCTTGTCCTGCTGTGAGCCAGATGCCGTCCTTATGTCGCGCCTGCACCAATTCACCATTCTCACCTACATTGACGGTCCAGATTTTTTCCTGGTCTATTTTTGTTTTGATATCAAACTTTGCAGAGCGTTCAAGACTAAGATTTACGACCATCACATATTTTGTTCCGGCTGAGCTTACAAATTCTCCTACCATCATTGGCGCATCTGTTTCTATTTTTTGCACCCAATTGCCAGGCAACACAGGCAACGAACTATCCGGGGCGGGTGATGTAAAATACAATCCTGTTGATGTAAGTTTTTTCATGACAGGACCGAGCACGCTCAATTGCCTGTTCACTTCCTGCAGGTACCTCCAGGTTAATGTCTTGTTCTCATTTTTATCTATTGGATTGTAACCGTATGCCTGTCCATGATAAGTGTACCATCTTATTCCACCTGCACCTGCTGCCAATGTGGTGTATGCCTGGAATGCAAGGTTAGCGGGTGAAGGAATAGTGGTGAAAGGTCGTATCTGGTTGGCGGAAACCACGTTCACAAAAGGAAGGTTATATTTCAAAGCGATGCGACGCATTTCAACAAGGTTGGTATAATAACTTGCTGCTCTTGTTTTGTTGACCATGTCCATCGACATTTCTACCATGTAGTTGTCATAGCTCATGATCTGCGGCTTTACTTCGTTCACAAATTTCTCAAGATATTCTGTGTACGTTTTTGTGCCGAGTTGCGATTTGATTTGATCGAGTTCCCAAATGGTGGCGTAGTTAGGGTAAAGATTGATGGCCGCTAATTTTCCGGGTGCATATTTTTTTACGGCTGCCACTGCTTTTGCAAGCTGCGGGAAAGCGAGTGCTGACGGCTCATCGCAAATATGATAACCAATGATGGATTTGCTTTTGCCAGCTTTCTTCACCATGTTTTTTATGTAAGCATCGATCTCTTCGTCAGACATCTTCATCCACTCCTTTCCCGTTAAATGCGGCCCTTCGGAAACGATGACTGACAGACCAAGTTTTTCGCAAAGCGAATAGTTCTGCGGATCGGCGGCGTCAGCAATTGTGAAGTTGCATTCGGCCATGCCTTTCAAACCTTTGTCGTGGTCAACAAATTTATTGTGGTGATAATCTCTTCCGATAAGGAAAGCATCGGTGGCAAATTTTTGTGATTTGGTTTTTCCGATACCCAATTCGTCAACACTATTATTTGCACTTACGTTCTCAATATTTGTTTGCTGTGCAAATGAAGTAGCAGAGAATGTGATCGCGGCTACCAACAAATAGTGTTTACAATTGATCAACCTTCCGGTGAAAGTCCTTTTCATAGCGTAATACATTTAAGCAGATCGTTAGTTTAACTTTAAAGACAACCAAAAATAATTTGAGAGATTAGAAATTTCTTCAACTATTGTTTGGAATAGTAATACTATTTTTCAGAAGACAGGTTTGTAAGAAAATACTATAAGGATAAGAGTGGAAGTTAATTAATGACGGTATACCGGCCAACGAATACCTGACCGTCGGTATAATAAATCCGATCCGGTTAGCGCTTGCTCTAAATGGTGCTAATAACAGATTTTACGGTCTCTTGCAATAATGCTCCACGATGCTGCAACAGCAGCATTTTCAATCACTACGGCGTTTCTATACAATGCAACTGTAGGACACACATGCATAGGCAATGCATATAGCAAATCACCGATCTTCCAGGAGTGTGCACCGTTTGTTTTCAGTACAAGATGTTCCTCACTTTGCCCAACCGGCGTTAGCTCCGGTGCATTGAGAAAAGAAAAACGGTTGGCCAGCATATTTTCGGCAGCAATGGCTTTATGCCCCATATCTACACATATCAGCCCTTCAGCGGGCAGCGACACTACTCTTGTGATGACCAGTGCAGCCGTAAGAAATTTTTGTTCGGGCAAGCCATCGGTGTATCCTTTATCCCAAAAAATAAATGTTCCGGGACTGCATTCTACATCCTGTTCGTTTGCATATACGGGAAACGAAGGTGAACCACCACCTATCAGTTGCAAATTTCCTTTGTGGCCACTATCTGTAATCGCGGTTTTTAATTGTCGTACAGACGATAAAATTTCATTGCACTCGCTACGGCGCTTTTCAAGATCAATCTCTTTTATGTGACCGTCATAAAAATGCAGGCCGGCAAATGATATTCCTTTAAGAGATGTAATATGCCTGTAAAGGTCGATTGCTTCATTTCCCGGTGAAATACCTGTTCTGTTCATTCCCACATTCAAATCAATGAATACAGGAATCACTATGTTTTCGCTGATCGCTGCGTAGGAAATAGTCTCTGCAATGGTTCTATCATCAACAAGGCACGAGTATTTAGTCGCGGGATAATTTTTAACCAGGGAAATAAACCGCTGCAACTTCGGTCCTACTGGCTGATAGGCAAGCAACACATCAGGCGCTTGCACCATTCCCAGCATTTCCGCTTCTGCAATGGTAGCGCACTTGAATTTCGTGATACCCTCATCCATCATCATCTGCGTCGCTTCTTTTGTCTTGTGTGTTTTTACGTGCGGACGCAAGCGCGAAGGATCGCCGATCATTTGTGTCAGCAGCTTCACATTTTCTCTCATCCTGTCCGCATAAAAGATCAAGGCAGGTGAATCTATCGTGCTACTGTCCGCAATATTGAACCAGTTTTTTGTTGTCATGGCGCGTCGATTTGCATCAATTAGTCAAACAGCCCGGATTTTTTAACATTTAATGTCCTACGCCCGCCCGTGCCGGATCGGACGGGGACAATGTAGAAAGTCTTGTCGGTCTTTCTATTCATATTGATGCCCTACGGGCAAATTCACTTTTCCATAGGGTAACAATATCAATAGAAATGCGACAAATGCCCGCTATTGCCCATGGGGCATTAACATCTCATCACGCCCAGGCATTACGCAGAAACCTGATCCAATTTTTGTGAAATATATTTTCTACATCCTCTTGCGTGTATCCACGTTTGAAAAGCAAAGACTCATATTTCTGCAGATCTGCGATGCTGTTCATGTCCCAGGGCGATTGTTCGGTACCAAAGATACCATCAAGATCGCTGCCAATTGCAATGTGATAACTGTTGCCGGCTATCTGGCAAATATGATCCCAGTGATCAATCAGTTTTTCAAGTTTAATATCCAGTTGCCATGGATCAGAAACAGTATCGATGAAACGGATGTCCATTGCCCAGCAATCAAGCATGCCACCTATTACTGCGCCATGATCGAGTAGTTGTTTTATCTGATCATCTGTAAGCTGTCTTTGTGTAGGCACAAGGCTGCGCACATTGTGATGGCTCGCCCATACAGGGCCCCGATACGTTTTCATGGCTTCGTCAAAGCCATCATCGGTAAGATGTGTAACGTCGAGGATAATATTCAGCTTGCTCATTTCTTTAAGCAAATCTTTTCCCAACGGCTTGATGCTGCCTTGCGTTTTGGTACCCGGCGCATATCGCCCCGGTCCAAAGTGTGAGAGCCCCACGGCCCTTAATCCATATTCATAAGCTCTTTGTAAATACGATATGTCAACGAGAGAATCAGCGCCTTCGAGGCTTAGAATATATCCCACTGGTTTCTTTTCATCATCAATATTCTCATCGTTCCACAAAGCGAGATGCGCGTCCAGTTGCCTGGTGTTTGTGATCTGCACCATCTCGCCCATTGCTTCCATTTCCCTGTACCAGGCAAGCTGCGCCTGCGTCATGGCCCAGGCCTGCTGCGGAGAGTGCCACCCCGGCAGCGAGCTGCCACTCGCTGTTACCCGGGAAATTTGTGTGGCTACTACCAATCCGATCTTACCTTTTCTCAGTTCCGGCAGGCACACGGTACCGCGTCCTCTGTCGGGTTTATCTTTCATATGCATTTCCCTTTCTCTTATTTCATGCAGCGGACGCGTAAGATCGCGGTTCCACTCAATGGCATTCATTGCGAGATCAAGGTGTGCATCGAATATCAAAGTCTTTTTCATTGCTGTTTAACCTCTCCCCAACCCCTCTCCAAAGGAGAGGGGCTAGCCTCCGCTGTTGTGGGGAATTTTTTAATTATTCGAACAATACTGATTTAGCCATTTTCTCCAAACGGATATTTTCGAATGATGTGTTGCACCTCGTGACTAAACTTCCCTGCAATTTCTTTCCACTTCTCCACTACATTCTTATCATATTCATAGAAGCCGAAACCGTTCTCCATTCCCAAGCCTCCCTGGCCCATTATCTCCTGAAAAAATGCAGGTGCTTTTGATGATCGCGACAATTCACGATTAAGATCTTTCATCACCAGTCCATACGCATACGTGCCCATGAGGTCCATATACCTGAAATTGCCTGCAAACGGCAGATAATAACCTGCATCATTTCTGCATGCACGATCCACATCTTCTATGGATGCGTAGCCATTGTGAACAAGATAAAAAGCCTCGCGGGCCATCGCATATAACATTTTGGCGCGCACGCTCACCTCACCCCAAATCAGATAAGGGTCCTTGTTCCAATGTTTTTTTGCAATGTTGAGCAAGTTAGCGGTCAACACTTTATTGGTAAGGTCGTTGGTAATAATCTCAAGGAAACGCGTCGTGTGTGCGGGTTCTGTCCAGTTCAACCCCATCAGCCGTTCGGGTTGGCTGCAGTCTTTCTGCAACTCTTGCAAGGCAATGCTTTCCATGTTTATGGCGATGATGGCTTCTTCACCAACCATTCTTTCTAGGGCACAGATGGCTGTCTTTTTTTCAGATACATCTTCACCGGTAATAATGATTGCTACACCATATTTTTTGTCGTCACAAGGTTTTGCCTTTATCATCAACCTGTCTGTTGCGATCCTCTGGCCCGTTGCCTTATATGCGTCGTTGCAATGTTGCTGTATACAATCCGCGGCCTGTTCGTCTTCTGTTATCATAGTCACCCAACATCCCGCCTGCAACATACAAACAGCTATACTGTGCGATAATTTTCCTTTTCCCCAAATCAACACTGGCAAGCGCTCATAGTATTTATCCATATAAGTTATCATAGTTTTAAACAAGCTGCACCGCTGCTAATAACCCGCATCGAACCAGGCAACTTGTTGGAACCAAAACTAATTTCAACAACTATTTTTCTCTCTAACTTTTATATGGATTTATGATACTATTTTTCAAAGAGGCTCAAGATTGTTCAACGGCAATTACCCGGTGTTCTACGCTCAGCATCTTGTCTAAATTTAGATTGCCCATGCTATTCGACATGTTCCGCCGGACCTGTCGATTAAAAGATAACATGGGAATTTACAACTCCTCAATCGACCGATCATTTTACAGGATTAATATCCATTTAATCTATCGTTCGAGATGTCCTGCGGAACATCTCGAAGAGGACTGAGGAATTTATTAACATCTGCTAAGAAGGCAAACAAAAAAAGAGGCTCGCACTCTTGCAGCCATTTGGAAAAAGGCACTGAAGCTCATTTGATTAAATTACTCAATGTTGTTAAGAATGAGATTCCCGTAGAGTATGAAATATTTATTGTACAACATGGGTTATCGAAGGCAAATGCGCCCACTGACATTCTAACCTTGCCTGGAGTTACAGAAACGTATACTAAAGAATTTGCAGATATTAACCTTAATGTAATTGCCAGTGCATAAATAAATATTAAGAGCTCGTCTCAAAATTAATTGAGACGGCTTCATTTCGGTTATCATCTTTGCATGACACTAATCCTTTTCAATGTTTTATCTTTACATCATAAATTACCCGTATGGACGGAGGAATGCAAAAATCAAAAGATCCGCTACATGGCCTAACGCTGGAAATGATTGTAAAACATTTAGAGGCAAGCTACGGATGGGAAGAGCTGGGGAAACATGTTGCCATCAATTGTTTTACCAGTAATCCCTCTGTACAATCGAGTCTGAAGTTTCTACGAAAAACGCCTTGGGCTCGTACCAAAGTAGAGAATTTTTATAAGTACGCTTTGCGACATAACAAATTGAAGTAACCGTGCACATACCGCCTGCCTACTATTGCTCATCCTCGCAATATTTTGGGCCACGGATTCGGGTCCACCGCCTGAACAAAGGGAATCAGCAATCAATTTTGAAATCTATGATCACTTTTCAATTCGTCAGAGCCTGCAACGGAAAGCAATAAACGACTTCGATTTTAATTTTGCAAAAAATACTTTGAGGAAACAAACTTGGTGTAGAAATTCCGATTATTCGGAAAATAATTTGATGAGTATAAAAAAAGGCACCGATTACATCAGTGCCTTTTAAGATTCGATTATAACAGCCGCATAACATAACTGTAAGAATACTTTTTATCGAGTAGCCTGTATTCAGCGTGTGGAAGTGCACCCCAGCTGTCATCCCCGCCGAGGCCACGCTGAGCAAGATCGATGTTGACAAACACCCTCTTCTGTGGTTCAAGATCGGTAGGGTGTTGTTGCTTCTTCGTCATGCCCGGATCAAGGCTCTCTGTGGAATGATTGATGGCGCTGAAACAAATAGGCTGCATTCCTTCTACCATTAATCCTTTACCCTGGTTATTTGTTAAAGTAAACCAGCGAACATCAGTTTTATAACCGCTCTCCTGCGGCCTGATGTACCCTGCATAATATTGGTTATCTACTTTGTCCTTGTATAATCCAACAAATGCAGATAGTTTGCGATCGCTATAATTTTCCCACGGTCCACGACCATAAAAATCGAGGTTCTCATATTCGTGACCAAGCTGCGTGCGCATGCCGAATCTTGGTAATTCCGGCAATTCTCTTCCCGTCATGTCCATAGACGCGGTTACTTTAATGCTGCCATCGTTTTGTACAAAATATTCCACAACATACGGAACGGCGATTGATGTAAGCTCGTAGCTAACTTTTATCGAAAGACCGTTTGATTGTTGATCACCTACTTCTACAGATTTAATTGTTCTGCCTTCCTGCGCAGTGCGCCACACACCCAGTCTTTCAGGCATTCTGTTTCCGAAGTCATTGTCTGTTGGCGCTCTCCAGAAGTACGGCTCAGGCAATCCCCACAACTGCATACCATCTGCGCGTTTATAGTTTCTGAAGGTGCCTTGCTTTGTGTCAAATTCACCGCTTACATTTCCCGATACAAAACTGATCTTGTTATCGCCTTTGGTGATTTGCAATTTGCCTTCAACAGTGTTGTTCTTCGCAAAGTATTCATTGCTTAACTGAAGCTGCTCTCTTGCTATTTCATGACCGGCACTCAATATTTCAGTAGCCTTTTTTGTGTAAGCAAATATGTTTATATAGTATTCTATGCCAGGTGCAGACTGCAACACAGGCAATGAAAGTTGAACATCTTTTTGCTGATGTGGCTGCAGATCGAGTTTGAAAGCAGACTCATTAATTTTCTCACCGTTGCGATACAGTTCCCATTTGAAATCGTACTGATTAAGATTGGTAAAATCAAACAAGTTGTACACGGTGATAATCCCTTTCGAGATATCCTTATTGTTGAAGTACACATTCTGGTAAAACTTTTTGATGTCATAGATCCCGGGATCAGGGGTTCTGTCAGAAGACACGATTCCATCTGCACAACCGTTTTCATCATTCTGCATTTCAAAGCCGCCAAGGTCGCCACCATAAGCCCAGAAAGTTCTGCCGGTTGCGTCTTTCGTTTTAATGCCCTGATCAACCCAGTCCCAGATAAAGCCTCCCTGCATGTTATTTGCATTCATTATAATGTCCCAGTACTCCTTGAAGTTACCGTTGCTATTGCCCATCGCGTGTGCGTATTCACACATGATGTAAGGTCTCCTTTTATCAGGGTTCGATGCGTAATTTTTCATGTTGCGAATGCTCGGATACATTGGGCACACTATGTCTGTGTTCCAGTCTTCGCCCGCTTGCTCAAACTGTACTGGTCTCGATTTATCACGTCCTTTTATCCATGTATACGCATCATGAAATACGGGACCATTGCCACACTCATTACCCAATGACCAAATGATGATACTCGGATGGTTCTTATCTCTTTCTACCATTCTTTTTTCTCTGTCCATGTGTGCCGGAGCCCATTCAGGTAAATACGCAGGATGTTTGGATTTGTCGAACCATGCCTGGAACTCAGCTCCCATTGCATGACTTTCTATGTTTGCTTCATCCACTAAATAGATGCCGTACTTGTCGCATAGTTTATACCAGTAAGGATCGTTTGGATAGTGTGAGCAACGAACTGCATTGATGTTGTATTGCTTCATCAACTGAATGTCTTTTAACATCAACTCTTTTGACGGCACGTGTCCGTTCACATCATCGTGTTCGTGGCGGTTAACACCGTGAACATAAGTAGCCACGCCATTTACAAGCAGGCGCGAGTTTTTAATTTCGATTTTTCTAAATCCTGTTTTCGCGCCCACATATGAAACAGCTGCATCTTTATCGTTTTTCAAGGTAATGATGCAATCATACAAGTCAGGCGATTCAGCGGTCCACTTCTTTGGATTTTTTATTGTTCCGCTGAATGCTATTGTTTGCAGACTATCACCTGTTGGAACAAATTTCTTTTCCTGCGAAAATATTTTCTTGCCTGCATTGTCAATGATATCAATTGACACACTACCATTCTTTACTGTGCTGTTTGTAAATTGACGCAGTGTAACATCTGCATCAAACACGCCGTTCACATATTTTGCATCGAGATCGCTTTTAAGGTAAAAATCCCACAAGGTTGTTTTTGGCAAAGCGTACACAAACACATCTCTTTCAATACCGGTCAATCGCCAGAAATCCTGGTCCTCGAGATAGCTACCATCGTGCCAGCGAAATATTTGTACGGCCAATAAATTTTTACCTGGTTTCAGAAAACGTGTGATGTTAAACTCCGCCGGTGTTTTGGCCGCTTTGCTCATGCCCACTTGCTGCCCATTCACATATACAAATGCACAACCGGTGATTGATCCAAAGTGTAACAATATTTCCTTTCCATCCCAATTAGCAGGCACTTCAAATTCTTTTCTAAAAGTACCAACGGGATTGTTGTCGCCGCCATAAGGAGGTCTCTTGGGGAAAGGATAAGTAATGTTTGTATAGATAGGAACGCCAAAGCCTTGCAGTTCCCAATTTGAAGGCACTTTGATATCACTCCATGAAGCAGTGTTCAGGTCTGTTTTGTAAAAATCTTTGATCCTGTCTGCATACTTGTCCACATAAGTAAATTTCCACGTACCATTCAACGATTGATAAGAAGCCGATTTGCTGTAATCATCTGCTATCACATCTTTTTCATTATCAAACAACATAAATGTTGCATGTGGTTGTTCTTTGTTTCGTTCATACAATTGTGGATTTTCCCAATCGTTTTTTTCCTGCTGCGCAAATGCAATGGCAGAAAGCGATAAACATGCTGCCAGCATATTCATTCTAAGGAATCTCGTTCTGTCTTTCATGTCGGGCGTTATTAAATTATTATTCAGTTGTTGTTTTATTGTAGGTTGTGCGTTGAGTTATGAATGATGAGTTGTGAATGATGAATGGCATTCATAATTCATAATTCGCTACTCAAAACTATTCTCACTTGAAAAAATTCAAATCCCATTCATTCATCCATTGTATGTATGGCACGTTATCTTTAAACTGAATGGGAAGCCATATATAGCGGCTGTCTGCGAGATCTGCAGGTTTCCAGATATCTGCCAGAAAAATGAATTTGTCTTTTGAATTTTCTACAGGTAGAATGTATGTTGATTGTCCACCAAAAGTCAGGTCCGCATTTTCTCCCTGCATAGGATTATTTGCAGCGAGCTCCCATGGTCCCCATATAGATGAAGCAGTATGAAGTGTTGCTTTATTAGGGGCCCAGCCGGTACAGCCGCTTGTTATTAAATAGTAGGTATTGTTTTTTCTGAAAACTGCCGGCGCTTCACGATGATTACTGAAGAGCATTTTATCTTGCGTCGTTACTGACAGATAATCATCTGTCAATTGCGCCACGCGCAGATCATAGTTCTCATTGGAAGAATAGATCAAATATGCTTTGTCATCCTTGTCTTTGAAAATGGTCATGTCTCTCGACATATTTCCGTTGGGCCTAAAACTGCCGATGTAGGTATAGGGTCCGGCAGGTTTATCACTCATCGCAACAGCAGCTCTTGCTGCAGCGTATCCTTTTCCTTTCAGTTCGAGGTGAAACCAAAGTATGTATTTCTTTGTCTTTTTGTTGTAAACAACTTTTGGCCTTTCCATTACACAACCCCTGGTAATGTCGCTGGTTGTGTCGGCGGATGTTTCAAGGGCAAGTCCCTCCGGCTTCCATTGATAAAGATCATTTGAAGAATATACACTTACACCCCTGGTGCCATGTCGTCCTCTTGTTTCGCCAAATAAATAGTATTTGTTTGCAGCATAGATCACTGTTCCTCCGTGGGCATTTATCACTTCTCCATTTGTATCTTTCCATACTTCTCCCGGCAGAAACTTGTTCTGTGCAGGTACTGTATAACTAGTAAAAACTATCAGTAAAATTGAAATAACACGTAGCTTCATCATTGTGCGTTTTGTTCGATTCTTCAAATGATCGTTTCTATATTTTTTCTACATCTCCGTCTCCGCGCAGATATCAGTAGATTTTATTATTGTTTTTGATAGACTCTTACATAGTCAATTTCAAAGCGTTTTGGGAAAGATGTATTGTCGGGATTACCACCGTTCTGCCCGCCAATAGCGAGATTGAGCAACATGTAATGTGGTTGTTTGAAAGGGTTGAAATTGCTTCCGTCTTTGTCTATTACTGAATCGGTAATGATCCTGTTGACCACCTGGCCATCTACAGATAACACGATGGAATCTTTTGACCAATCCATTCGCCATGTATGAAATGCCGCGGACCATTTTTCGCCACCCAGTGAATCGGTCGAATATCGTTTGCTGTGCCATTCCTGTTTGCCACCGCGGCCAAGCGTTACGAGGTTTGCCAATAACATGCCTCTGTAATATTCCATGATGTCAATTTCTCCGTTTGCCGGCCACGATCTTTCAACACCCAGTGTCCACCATGCGGGCCACATGCCTTTGCTAATGTCGATGCGTCCACGCATTTCAAAGCGGCCGTAGGTCCAGGTTTTCTTTTTGTTGGTGATGAGGCAAGAGGATGTGTAATTAATTTCTTTTCGGTTCTTTTTCCAACTGCGACTTGTTTCGTCGTAATCGGGGTTTGGTTTCTTTTCTCTTCTTGCTTCTATAATAAGGTTGCCATTTTCGCACCACGCGTTATCGGGTTGATACCATTGATCTTCTTCATTGCGCACAAAGCCATGTTCATAGCCCCAGCTGGTACTGTCGGGGCGACCGTTCTTATTGAACTCATCTGCCCAAACCAATTTGTACCCTTCTTTTTTGTAAGTGTTACGAGCAGCTTTTGTGATCTGCGCGTGTGCGCTTAACATGATTGGAAAAATCGCTGTTGCGATAAGGAATATCTTTTTCATAATTTTCTTCAAAAGAGAATATTTTTTCGTCAGACTGTAGACAAATTCGTTTTTGTAATTGTCTAGCCGATGTCGTTCGCTCAAAAGAAACATCATTACATGTTAATGCCCTACGGGCAATAAGTTTTTTCTGCTGGGTTCTATTGATATTGTTCCGCTACGCGGAATGGATTATTGCCCGGAGGGCATCAATATCCGTAGAAAATGTAACAACAAGTGCAATATTGTCCGTAGGACATTAATCGTTGCGAGACTTAAATTTCTTAACCAAACAATATTCACTTATACACTGTAATTTTTATAAAGCCACTAAGGCCTCCGAAACAAATTCATTCATTGAAAAGATATCCGCTTGCAAAAGATATCTCTTGTAAACCCAATTGCCCGGAGTGCCTTAGTAGTAGCTCATTCTCTGACTAATTTGCTACTGGCTTTACAAGCTTTTTGGATAGTTGTTCAGTTTAAATGATGAAACTTTAAACCCTTGACCCGATGCAGTGCCGGGGTAGTTTACAACGAATCCCAAAGAAACCTGTGTTGGTTGAGTTAGGGTAAAGACAACTTTCTTCACAGTTCCTTTTGCTATTGATTTGTCAAACTTGTAATAGTAAATACTGCTGTTGCCTTCAACGTTATTGTAATCAGGAAGATCGGCGCCTGGTGCCACTACCACATATGCACTACCATTTCCGGCATCAGGTGCCCACAAAATGCTGGCCCATATCCACGTAACATCTACTGAGTAAGTGCCTGCAGGCAGCGTAACTGTTTGATATAATTTTCCGTTAGGAATCGCCGGCTCACCCCAACCTGCTTCAAGGTCAATCAACTGGCCATCGCCATCACTACCATAACCTCCGAAACCTGCATGGCTCATGAGTGCTGCGTTTGCGGTCCATCCGGTTAAATTGCCCCATCTTGTTTGCCCTGGTTTTAAGCCGGAGTTTTTAAATGGAGAAACGTTGTTGGTAATGTATAAAGCAGACACATCATTCGCGGGTCCCATTACCAACTCATTGATGTTTACAGAGATGATTGTTGTGCTCAATGCAGGATTCAAATCATATGCTGAAGGGTTTGCAATTTTTACCGCCAGTACCAGGTTCTTGTCTCTATAAGCTACAGACTTAAGTTGTGCAATATCTAGTGACAAACTAAAACCAGCGCCGTCGATCTGTCCGGCAGGTACACTTAATTGGGAAGGCAACGTGTACAATGAAGCAGGCATCAGGATATCTGTTGCAGGATTTAATGTTCCTGCTGTCAGCATCTTTTGTATCGTGTCGTTGTTAACAGCAATGTCAACTGTGTAGGCACTTGCATTTACCTTGTTCTTAAGCGTGCCATTCACAACTGTTCCTGTTGCTGCACTTAATTTCACATTCACTTTATTATTCGCTACATCTACGGTGTAGTTGTAAGTGGTAGGATCACCGCCCGTAGGAACAATATACTTTGCAGATGCCTGCGGCATGTAAATGCGCTGGAAAGCATTCAACATATCGTTTACATTCAACATTACCAGTGTTGTATTCTCGGCAGCATTTACATTGTAGTTAGTAGGATTGGCTATTTTAACTCCCAGTATAAGTGTCTTGCCCGTGTACGCACCTGATTTAAGTTGCGCGGCATCTACTGTTAAATAAAATGCGCCGAACATTTTACCTTGCTCCACTGTAAGCTTTGAAGGCAATGCATACATTGATTCTGGCATGATGACATACGTTGCAGGATCGAGTGTTCCCGCGGCATACAGCTTGGCAATTGTATCATTGGCAACCTGCACATCTACAGAATAGCCGAGGCTTGAATAGCCTGACAGCGCCGCACCAAGTCGCACTTGTATTTTACCATTCGCCGGATCAAGCACATAGTTGAATGAGGAAGAATCGGTTCCGGCAGGCACAGGATAGTTAATGCTTGCAGAACCGGATTGTGCCACGGCCTGTGGCATGTATAACATGGACGCACCGTATTGCTTTGCTGAATCTGCTTTCTGGCAAGCATTAAAGCCAACACAGCCCAGAAGCAAAGCTGCAACAGCGGGAATTATTTTATTGATCAATTTCATTGTTGTTCTTTTTAGTTTTAGCAAATAGATTACCAGCCCGGATTTTGAATCAGTGTGCCTTTAGATTTTGCAATCTCACTCTGAGGAAATGGATAGTAATACATTTTAGATGCATCGAACACTCTGTTCTCTACAGTTGCGGTACCATACACAAACGCAGCGCCGTTCTTGCTAACGGTTACTCCTTTGATTGGTTGATTAAGCACCTTCTCTGCATCTTTCCATCTTAACAGATCCCAGTAGCGATAATTCTCAAAAGCGAGTTCAATGCGTCTTTCGTGTTTTACCGCATCTCTGAAACTTATTTGATCAGCCGCTATTGCAACGGTTACAGCTGGCATTGCCACGCCGGTTCTGTTTCTAACCAAATTCAATGCTTCTCGTGCTGTGCGAGCATAGCCGTTGTTGTTATCCGGACCGTACGCCTCATTCATTGCCTCGGCATACAGCAGCAACATTTCGCCGTATCTGAACACTGGCCAGTTGTGCACAGCTGTTCCACCTTGCGTAAGGTTCAGGCTATTGGTCAAAAATTTCTTTAAGTAATAACCTGTTCTGCTCGCATTTACCTGGCTCATATTGTCTGCACCGGTTGGCGATTCATCAATTGTTCTGCCTGTCCATGAACTGTTGTTTGTAACAATAGAAGCCGCCAATCTTGGGTCCCTGTTCTTGTATGGATCGGTTGGATCCGGTGTGCCTTTGTATTCATAATCTGCTACAAGATTATCTGATGGAGTAACGCCGCTCTTGCCGCCCGGTGTAGCGATCGGGTAATTGTTTGTTTCAAGCGTATTGCTTGCTGTGTAACGTATTGCCCAGATAGTTTCATTGCTACCGTTTGCTGCAGTGAGCATTGCAGAGCCAATGAAATAGTTGCCGTAGTTGGCATCCAACGCATAGCCACCGCCACCTGCTGCTGTTGCAAATACGATCAGATCGTTGGCCGCTGCCGCCGCCTTTTGCCATTTGGTTACATCGTTGCCGTTGTTGTGCAAAGGACTTGCTGCATACAATAACGCACGGGCTTTCAACGCAAGCGCCGCTCCTTTGCTGAACCTGCCTTCGTTGTTGGTAAAGGCAGATGTTTTCCAGTTTACCTGCAGGCTGTCTTTGTATGTATCTACTTCGTTCACGATGAAATTGATAATGCTATCGTAAGGAGCTTTGGGAATATTCAAGTCATCATTAATCGTCAATGCTTTTGTTACCAATGGCACTCCGCCATAGCGTTTTGACAATTCAAAATAATACCATGCTCGCATGATGTGTGCCTCTCCGCGGTACCAACCCATGTTGACTACATCGTTGTTATAATTGATCTTCGCTGCCGCTGAAATAGTATCCCTGTTCACGGACAGCAATCTTTTATAATCAACTGATTGCTCCAGAAAATAGTTGGCAGCCCTGATGCCTGTGTAATAACTCGAGTAATAATTATCCGGATTAGATGCGGAGTTGTAGCTACCGTTGTTAAACAGTACAACGCTGGAACTTCCGGTGGCAGTTTGTGCCGCTTCGTCGCTAACCGGTGCAAACAAGTTATTGTCTACCATGGTAAACTCGTTGCGCAGGTAGTTGTATGGTGCATTTGCAAATGATATCAATGTGCTGTAATTGCTGTTCAGCGTTTCTATCGTTTGCGAAGAATCTATTTTAGTATCGAGAAAACTTTTGCTACATCCCAGCAGTGATGAAGCTGCCAGGCAAAGAGCCAATGTATTTATTCGTGATAATTTCATAACTGCTACAGTTTAAAAGGTCAAAGAAATTCCGGCGTTAAATGACTTCAATCCCGGATAGCCTGTGATCGTTTCCGGATCCATGTTGTAATGCTTGCTCAGGTAGGCCCATGTAAGCGGATTTACTGCGCTTGCATATATCCTCAATTTGTCGAGGCGCATTTTTCTTAACACGGATGCAGGCAACGTATAACCCAACTCAACATTGCGTACTCTTAAGAAAGCACCGTTACGCATCCAGAAGGTAGAATTCTGGTAGTTGTTGTTATTGGTTTTTGTGGTGAGCCTTGGATAGTCTGCGGTAGCTCTTGTATCAATGCCTTGCGATGGGTAATAGGCCCATGCATTTCCTGCGATAGGATACACATTGGTGTTGTTTACAAAAGCAACTGTTTGATTGTATGCTGCACTGATAAGGTTTACCTGGTTGCCGGATGCACCCTGGAACAATACAGACAAATCAAAGCCTTTGTACGCCGCTTGTGCATTAAACGAATAGTAAAGTGATGGCGCAGATGGATTGCCTATTTTGGTAACATCAAATTGATCTACTCTTCCATTGCCGTCAAGATCTTTATACTTGATATCGCCGGGTTGCACACTTCCGAATGAAGGCGTTGGCAAACCGCTTTTCAATGTACCATCTGCGTTGAAATCAGTGATGTCGTACAAGCCTTGCGCAACAAGACCTATCGGCGATCCGATGGATAGACCTGTTTGTTTGCTGAAATCATTAAGCGTAGGAATTTCGGCCATGTAGTCTACCTTATTTTTTGCATACATCAATGCGCCGCCAAGTGAGTAATTGAAACCACCAACGTTGTCATTGTATTGAGCGCTGATCTCATAGCCTTTGTTGGTTACTTTTCCAACATTCCTGTAAGGAGCTGTAGCGCCGTAAGTAGCCATGAGTGAATTATCATAAGTAACTATGCCGCTTCTTTTATCCATGAAAACATCTGCAGTAACAGACAATTTTTTGAACAATGTGAAATCTACACCCGCATCATACTTCATGCTTTGTTCAGCAAAAATATTTGGGTTGGCAGTATAAGAAGGAGCAACACCTGTATTGCCGGTAAGACTACTACCGCCGGTGTAATATGTTCCGTTACCGCCATAATATTGTTGGTAGAGGTAACGTCCCTGGTTGCTTTGATCAGAGCCTGATTTCCCTGCAGTAGCTCTTACTTTTAAATAAGTAAGCAGCGGATTATTTTTCAGGAATGATTCATTGCTTGCAACCCAGCCTAAGCTAATGGCAGGATAGAAACCCCAACGATTGTTTGGTGCATAGTTATCTGAACCACTATATCCGAATGCTACTTCAGCAAGGTATTTATCATTGTAAGCATAATGTACCCTTCCGGAAATATTTTCGTAGTGATAGAAGATGTTGTTAACCCTGTTAAGACCACTGAAGTTGTTGTTCCAGTCTGTTTGGTAATTGCTCACGTAATATCCTGCTGCTGCGGAAACACTATGCAAACCGAATGTTCTGTCATACCCGGCGGTCAGTTGAAATTGTTTCCAATCGTACTGGCTCGTTGGTGCAGACACATCGTTGGCAACAAGGTTGGTTGTTTTATCTGTGGTTGTATTTACACCGTTGTTGAACCTTGCATAAGTAGCAGTTTTGCTGCTGCTGTTTCTTGACCAAGTGTTAAAAGAAACAGCTTCGTTTAAATACAAACCTTGTGTTACAAAATCCAGCTTCTCTTTCAGGTTAAAATTTGCCTGCAAAGTTCTGTCGTGTGTTGCCGCCCAACCCAGCGCGTTAATGGAAGCAACAGGGTTATTGGGATAGGTGGTGGTACCGGACCAAAACCCAGACGCAGAATCTCTAACCGGGTAAATATTGGAAGGATATGTTGCCATATTGCTCCAAAGTGTAGGCCCATTATAGTTTGGATATTTCCTGTCTTCTATTCTACCGCCGATATCAACTTTTGCTTCAAATATTTTGAAGAAATTAAAGTCGAGATTGGAGCGGATATTATAGCGTTGTATTTGTGCACTTGAACTGGTGTAGCCGGGCAATACATTATACATCCCACGCTGGTTCATGTAGTCGAATATCAATCCGTATTTCGATGTTTGGTTGCCACCGGAAAAGTTTACGTTGGCATCCGTGTAGCCACCGTTCTTTTTTAGTACTTCATTGTACCAGTCAACATTTGTGCCGGTGCCATCTTTATAGGATTGCAGTGCCGCATCAGAATATTTCGGTGCCCACACATATTGGTTTCCATTCAATGCATAGTTGTCATTGCTTTGCGCAACGTTGTACAATCTTGCATAATCATAGGAACCATAAGGCTTATCAATCATCGTAGGTTTCTGCCATCCGTTTACAACCTGTGCCGTTATTTTTGATTTGCCTGACTGCCCCCTTTTTGTTACTACCCACAGTGCACCGTTCGCCCCTTTCATTCCAAGCGCCGCGAGAGACACAGCATCTTTCAAGAGTGTGATGCTTTCTATTTCTGCTGGTGATAGATAGGAAAAATATGATCTCGGTGTTTGAAACCCATCCACATAAATTGGCAGGTCAGTATTGTCGTAGGTGCCGACACCTCTTACATTGAGCTGCGCATCGTCATAGCCGGGCTCGCCGGAGCGTTGTAATACAGACAATCCCTGTAAAGTACCATACAAGGTGTTTGATAAATTTGCCACAGGTGTTTTATACAAAACAGTTCCCGGTACAGAAGGATTTGCAGTTAGCGATTCTCTTTTCCTCACCTTCAGCAGCACACCTTCTTCAAGTTGCTGCACAGTTGTGTCTGCGGCTACAGCTTTGGTTTGTTTTGACTGGGCGATGGCGGTATTTGCAGCAATAACGCCTGCAGCAGCCATTAACCCTATTGTATATTGAATAATATTTTTCATCTCAGTTTTAAAATTTTGAGGTTCACAAGCCTTAGTATCCAGGATTTTGAATGATGATTCCTTTGTTCACTTCGCTTTGCGGAATTGGATTAAGGAATTGCTTAGCCGACCAGAAGGCAATATATCTTTGTCTGTCTTCGTAGTTTTTGTTAGCGGTCGCCAGCGCTGCGCTACCATCATTGTACAGGAACGCTCTTATCGAGCCACCAAGGATACCATTACCAATGTTGTCGAGTTTCCAGTGTTTCACATCATGCAGGCGATAGTTCTCACCACAAAACTCAACGGCCCATTCGCGTTGAATAATTTTGCGAAGTGCTGCCTGGTTGGTTTCTGTAACGGCTGGCAATCCTGCGCGTAAGCGAACAACGTTCAATCTTGCAAGTGCCTGGGTCTGCTGATTCATTTCATTGTATGCTTCAGCAGCACTGAGATAAAATGCAGCCAATCTGAATATTGGGAAATCAAACCATGTGCGGGTTCCTGCTTTGTACCAGAATTTTACAGATTGTGCGCAACCGGAATAACCACCTTGAAATATTTTTGACCATGCCCAGTTAGCATCTCCCGGATTGTTCCATGAGTCGATTCCTGTTCCCTGGAAAGAAGCTTTGAACCTTGCTTCCATGTCATTCATCCTCGTTGTATAATCGGAGAAAACAGCTACGGTTCCTGCTTTGGGCCATACCTGGTCGGTACCATCCTGTTTAGAGTAGTTCTCCAAAAAATTAGTGGTCAGTACGTTTCCATAAGCTTGCCAGTTAGTACGTGGATTCATGAATACATTGAATCCGGTGGTATTCACTGCAGCTTTGAAAGCAAGTATCACTTCTTTATTTGCCGGAGTAGAAGTTGCTGTACCATAATCTATCAGTGCTTGCGCGGCTGTGTTCATCACGCCATCTCCAGCGGAGTTTATAATACCAAGATTGGCATTGTTTTGCGCCTCAGTGATCACAGCTTCTGCTGCAGTGGCAGCGGTTGCCCATCTGTTAGCATCAACATTGCCAAGGCAAATAAGCTCTCTGTTGCTTCCAAAATCCATGTATGGCTTATCAGTATTGAAGAGCGGACGGGCAGCGTACATCAATGCTTTTGCTTTAACAGACAACGCCGCTGCTTTTGTCATTCTACCTGTCCATTTATCTTCCCATACAGAAGGAAGCACTTGTGCAGCCTGATCGCACCATGTAGTGATGGAATCAAGTACAAGTTTCACAGAACTTCTTTTTACGTTAAGATCTTCAGAGCTTGACATACTTTTTGCCACCATTGGAACGCCGCCATACGCTATCAGCATTTGCTCATAACGATAAGCAATAAGCGCTTTCATTTCTGCTTTTATTGTCGCTCTGTATTCCTCGGTCATTGCCTTGTCCTTCACCTTGTCAATATTCTCATATACCAGCCATGCGCGGCGAATAGCAGAATAATTATTGTTGAACCCATCCATGTCTTCGCTCGTACCGTTTGCGTTGTATCCGTTGATCAACATTGTTTGCGCCAATGTCCATGAGAACCCATAAGTTAATTCGCCGGATAAATTGGACTGGATCATTGCGTTCCAGTTATCATAATCCATTTTGTAAGGAAGCCCCTGGCAAAGTGTTTTCTGGTATACATCGGCAATGGCCTGCTCCGCATTGGTAGTTGTAGAAAACACAGTATCTACCGTGGTTGTATTGGAAATGGGCATTTCAAGAAACTTCTTTTCACATGATGCAAAAAGAACCATCGCAATCATGCCCGTGCTCAGCATTTTCATAAATCTTTTCATCATAAATAGTTTTGATGGTTAAAATTGGATGTTGGCGCCTACGTTGAATGTTCTTGTAAGCGGATATAAATAACCCATGCTGTTCTTGCCCACGTCAGCCTGCTCAGGATCTATACCGTCGATCAATTTTGAACCCCACGTTATAAGGTTGTTACCGTTAGCGTATATGCGCATTCCTTTGATACCCGCTCTGCTAACCAGTTTTACAGGCAGAGAATATCCTACCTCAAGGTTTTTAAGCCTGATGAAATCATTTGGTTTCACCCAGAAATCACTCATCGTGTTATTAGGTCCGCTGCCGCTCATGGAGATTTCAGGATAGTAGATCGCTTCGCCTTTTGCATATTTCTCTGCTGTCCAGCGGCCATCATACATGTATTGTAACACCTCTCCTACATTCTTCGCAAACGGTGTACTTAAGATGTAACCTGATTGAGGGAACGAACCTTGTGCCGTTCCGATGAACAATGCATTTACATCAAATCCTTTGTACGAAAAACCAAGTGTGAAGTTGTACGCGATACGTGGTAAGTTGGAATAACCAATAGGCACGTTATCATTCTGGTTAATGATACCATCACCTGTAATGTCTCTAAACCTCAGGTCGCCCAGTTTCGCTTTGTTACCATAGTTATTATATGGTCTGTTGTTTAACTCTTCCGGAGTATTGTAAAAACCATCTGTCAACAAACCTTTGTATTGACCAATAGAATAACCAGTCGCATTCATCCATGGGTATGGATAAGGAGCTTCTGCCTGGTATTCAATTTTATTGCGTGCATAAGAGAAGTTGCCTCTTACGAAGTATGAAACATTGCCAATTTTATCGTTCCATCCTGCTTCAATTTCATATCCTTTATTGCTTACTCTTCCTACGTTCACAGGAGGGATATTGCCTGAAGGAACACCCCATGTACCAGGGATTACGCCAGATGTAACGAGAATGTTATTTCTTTTTTCAGAGAACAAACTAACCGAGAGGCTCAGCTTGTCTGAAATAAATTTCATGTCCGCTGCGATGTTTGATTTTTGTGCTCTTTCCCAGGTCACATTAGGGTTACCCAATGCACCTTCCTGGTAGGCATTTGTTTTTGGATTGCTGGTAGAACCATTGCTGTTTCCAAAGTTGTAGCCGGAAGTGGCACCGCTGCTGTATGCCCATGTATTAGGTAAATAGAAAAAGCGTCTGCCACCAATCTGATCGTTACCTACTTCACCATAAGAACCGCGGATTTTTAAAAACGTGAGCCATGGATTTTTCGGAATGAAATTTTCATTCGTTACGATCCAGCCCGCAGATACCGCAGGGAACACACCAAAGCGTTTGCCCGGCGCGAAGTTCTCCGTACCATTGATACCGAGGTTGCCTTCTACCATGTACCGCTCTTTATAGTTGTAAGTAAGGCGTGAAACAAAACCCATCAAACCGGAAGGCACATTGTACGACATTCCGTTTGCGGTATAACGTTGTGCATTACCCAACACAAGACCGGATACCGTGTGGTCACCAAATCTTCTGTTGTAGTTAACAGCTGCTTCGAGATATAATTTTCTCCATGCGCTGTTTCCCTGGTTGTCCGCGGTTGTTGTAGGATTTACAACGCCTCCTACATACACGATTTCCGCAGGGTTCGAAGGATTGCGCATAGCAGAATATTGAGGTACGCTATTTATTTGATTGTATCCTTTTGAATAACTATCATCATACGCTACTTGTACATGCGCTTCCAAACCTTTGGTGAGATAGTTCATGGAGTGTTTCAATGTTACATTGCTTGTCAATGTCGTAGTGTACATAGTACGTGTACCTGCTGTAAGCAACTGAGCAAGCGGTGAGCTTCCGCTACCACCTTTCAGGCCAAGTGGATTTGTTGCTGTACCTGCGTCACCAATAAAGCCTGTGATCAAGTGCCCGTCCACGATTCCGGGACCAACAAAGGGACTGCTTTCAAGAATGGTTTGAATGATGGATTGATACCTGTCTGCAAAAGCGGTAGAACTGGTATTGGCGCCAGGCACTTTCGCGGCAGAAGATAAACCGGCGATATTAAAACTCAACTGGAAGTTTTTCGCTACATCCACATCAAAGTTTGATCTGAAGTTATATCGCTTGTAAAGCGGATTGGTATTGGCGTCGCCATAGTCGGTGTTTGAAAGAATACCTCCCTGTTGGAAGTAACCAAGTGAAGTAAAATATCTCACTTTCTCTGTACCACCGGAAACGTTTAAGTTATATTGCTGCTGACGTCCGGTGCCACCAAATTGTTCTTTATAATAATTGTGACTTGTATAATAAAGTGCAGGACTATTTTTCAAAGCTTCTTTTTGCTCCGCCGTTATATTCGGCATTGCATCCACTTCTGCTGGTGTGTAGTCTCTGTTGTTCTGGAATTTCCAGATCTCATCGTTGGTAAACAAAATATTATCGAAACTATTGTCTCCGGAAGCTTTTGCATTGTAAATGGCTTCGTTGCGAAGCGTTGCAAACTGATATGAATTAATAGTCTGAAAAATTGAAGTAGCTTTTGTAAAACCCTGGTTCATCGTAAAGCTGAACTGAGGTTTGTTTACGCGGCCCCTTTTTGTGGTAACGATGATAACACCGTTTGCCCCTCTGATACCATACACCGCCGTAGCTGACGCATCTTTCAATACGCTGATGCTTTCTACCTCGTTAGGATCGATGGTATTGAAAACGGCATAAGGTTGTTCGGCGGGTTGCTGGATACCGTCAATTACAATCAACGGATCCGCCCCGTTTGTAGTGGCAATACCACGAATGCGGATGGTGGTGTTGTTAAGGCCCGGCTCACCGGATGCCTGCACGGAACTAAGTCCCGATGTACGACCCACCAACATATTACTTAAGTTGGCAACGGGCGTTTGCAATAATTCTTTGCCGCCAATTACGCCAACGGCACCCGTTACGGTGGGTAGTTTTTGTTTACCATACCCTACCACCACTACATCGCTAAGACCGGCGCGGTCCGCATTGGGGGATAGGGTGATATTTACTTCACCGTCTTTTTCAGCTTTCAGCGTTTTGGTAAGATAACCGAGGTAGGAAAATTCTATAACCGTATTAGCCGGTACAGTGATTGAGTAGTTCCCTTTTTCGTCGGACATTTTGCCTTTTTGTTTGGCACCCGCGGGAATGATGGAAGCATTACCGAGTACTTCGCCACTCGCATTTTTGATGGTACCATGAATGGTTACCATCTGAGATTGGCTATAACCGGCAAGATAAAAACCCAACTGAAGGACCAGTGCAAATAATAGATATCTACAAATGTCTTTGTTGTTCATAAGCAAGTTTTGTTTAGATTTTAGTGTTTAGTGTTCATTTGGCCCAAAAGATGTTTCGGGTAGAAATGAATTGTTTTGGGAGGAAAATCATGGAGTCTGGCAAGTAGGGGCAATCCGAAAATTGGCCGCAATCGTTTCATAAAAGATGTTTTTGTTAGATCGTAAAAGTATTTGGAGAAACGCCAAAACGAGGGGAGTATGAAGTAAATAAAGGGGGTCAGATTGGTAATTTGAGAAAAAAACGGAGGGGGAGTTTTTTTACACCCCATTGGAAATCAATATAATTGAAAATTGAAAGTTGAAAATTGAAAATGTAGGGGCGAATTGCATTCGTTCAATTGTAGTTGAAAGTGGGAAGTTGAAAGTGGGTGGAACACCGATTAAGGTAGCTTCAAGTAGTCGTTATATAAATGAAAAGCTGCTTCTGGATCTGACAGTTTCTTAAACCTTGCCAAGTCTCGAAGCAGCAGCACCGGATGCCGTGGTTCGTGTCCTCACGAACCACCTGTTGCGTCGTTACGGTTCGTGAAGACACGAACCGCTGCT
Source organism: Pinibacter aurantiacus (assembly GCF_019130065.1). Classification (GTDB taxonomy): domain Bacteria; phylum Bacteroidota; class Bacteroidia; order Chitinophagales; family Chitinophagaceae; genus Pinibacter; species Pinibacter aurantiacus. The sequence goes on from NZ_JAHSPG010000014.1 coordinate 43,772, forward strand.
ACACCAGAGCTGACAGGTTTTAAACCCTGTCAGCTCTGGTAACCCGCAACTTCTATTTGAACATTCGCCATTTTCAATTTTCAATTCCGGAATGCGGCACCGGACAATGTCAAGGGCGAATGCAATTCGCCCCTACATTCTCAAATTTTCAAATCACCACATTTTCAAATTACTTCTTCACCTCCCCGTTCACGCTCATATTGTTGTGAAATGGCACCCGGTATTTTTTGATGTATTCGGAGGGGTTCATGGCAAACAGCTTAAAAAACTGTTCACGGAAATACTTCACGTCGTTAAACCCGACGTCAATTGTTACTTCATTGATATTCTTCTCTGTGTTGATCAGGTAGTCCGCAGCTTTGCGAAGCCGCACAAAGCGGATAAAGGAAGCGATTGACTGTCCGGAAACAGATCGTATCTTTTTGTAGAGGTTCGAATGGCTCATGTTCATGGCTGCAGCAAACTTGTCGGTGTTGAAGTCATCATTTAATAAATTGCTTTCTACGATGGCAATACATTTTTCAATAAACACCTTATCCTCTTCCGATACTTTTAAGGAAGATGGCCGCAGGGTGATCTCATTATAAAAATACTTCCGCAAGCTGTTGCGGTTCTTGAGCAGGCTGTTTACACGTGCGAGCAAAAATTCTTTTTCAAAGGGTTTCAATATATAATCATCAGCCCCGTCTTCTATACCTTTTAATTTTGTTTCCGGCGCCGAACTGCTGGTCAATAAAATAACAGGAATATGACTTAATGCCGGATTTTCTTTTACTTTTTTGCAAAACTCTATACCGCTCATTCCTTTCATTACAATGTCACTTACTATAATGTCCGGCAGGAACTGTTGGGTTAACGAAAGACCGGTTTCTGCATTTTCAGCTTCGTATACTGTATACTTATCGCCAAACAGCTGGGAAACGTACTGCCGCATTTGAGCTTCGTCTTCTACAATCAATACCGATGGCTTGGAAGTAACGATTGTTTCATCAGTAGCAACATTGCGGAAATGCTGAGCGTCATTTTGCACGGGCAATTCTGCATCAATCAATTCTTCAAACACTTTCGAAGTGCCACTGTATGCTCGGCTTACACCGTTTTGTACAAGCAGGTTTTTATCGAGGGCAATTGAAAAAGATGTTCCTTTACCGGGTTCGCTTTCATAAGATATTTTGCCCTTGTGGTTTTCTACGAAATGCTTTACCAAATAAAGTCCAATGCCAAAACCGGTTTGACCGGATGTATTGTTATTATTAACCTGGTAGAACTTTTCGAAAAGTTTATCTCCCGCCTCCTTATCAATACCGCACCCGGTGTCTTTTACAGTAACAAAAACGTCGCTGTTTTTTTCAGCAACGCTGAATATGATCTTTCCTTTTTCAGGCGTAAACTTGAATGCATTGGAAAGCAGGTTATAAAACACAATTTCCATTTTCTCTTTGTCGAGGTACAGTTCAAGGTCCGTATTATTACATTCAAAAAGATATTCAATTTGTTTTGCCTTGGCCATTTGTAAAAAGCATACGTAAACATCTTTGCAGAGGTCATAAAAATTAACCTTTGCCACGTTTAGTTTGTCCACTTCCTCCTCTGCTTTTCTAAACAATAACAGTTGATCAACAAGGCTGAGCAGTCTCTTAGCATTTTGCTGCGCCGTATTTAGCTCGTATGAAAACTTACTTTCTTCGGCACTTGTTTTTTGAAGTATGTCTTTAATCGGATTGATAATAAGCGTCAGTGGCGTTCTGAATTCATGGGAAACATTGGTAAAGAATGAAAGGCGTTTTTGATTGATCTCCTTTTCTTTTTCAGCATTGATATGCGATACTTTTACTTCGTATTCCAGTTTCGACTGGCGATTCTTATATCTTACGTAAAATGCAACCAGTGAGCCAGCCATCACCAAATAACAGCAATAGGCAAGCCATGAGCGATACCACGGCGGCAACACTTTAATGGAAAGGGTTAGTTCATTTTTGCTCCACTCTCCTTCCGCATTTGTTGACTTCACATGCAAGATGTAATTGCCTTCTCTTAGATTATTGTAATTAATATTGTGGAGGTTTGCAGCATGGTTCCAGCCGTTGTCTAATCCTTCGAGATAGTATTCGTATTTAATTTTTTGGGGAGAAGAATATTCCAACGCGACGAAACCAAATGACAATATTGCTTCGCTGTATGGTACAATGAGAGAAGTGATATTGTTCGCATCTGTTTCCACCTTATAGCGCCCTGAGTCAGACAACGTTTTGTTATTCACCTTTATATCTGTAAACAACAGATTAGGCATTGCACGGTGTTCATCAATACTGTCAGGATTAAAAATATTGAATCCGTTAATCCCACCAAAAACAAGTTCGCCCGTTTGTAATTGCAAAGCAGCGCCATAAGAAAATTGGTTACTTTGGAGCCCATCGGATTGATAAAAGTTCACAAATTTCTTAGCCGATTCATCAAACCTTGCTATCCCATTAAATGTGCTCATCCATAGCCGGCCACGTTTATCTTCCAGGATATTTAAAACAGAGTTATTGCAAAGACCCTCCGGATCAGCATACCGTGCGGCGATTGCGTTTTTTGATCTGTCAAACAATACCAAACCACTTCCTTCTGTCCCTAACCACAAGCGACCATTTTTATCTTCATGAATGGCTCTTACGGGCTTGCCAATTTCGTAATAATTATGTTGCTTATTTTTACGATCCACTCTAATTAACTGATGCGAATTGCCTGCCCACAATATTCCCTGGCTATCTTCTTCCATTGACATGATATCGTAAAGCGTTTCATCAAATGTGTCCAGCTTATCCTGTTCTCTATTTAATTTGTAAAGCTTCCCATTATAAAATGTACCTACCCACAGGTCTTTGTTTCTATCTTCATAGATGAGCCAAGTGAATTTATTTTCTTCGCCCGTTTTATCATCCACACATTTGTAGTGTTTAAAAACGCCTGTTCTTTCATCATATTTATCAAGCCCTCCACCAAATGTTGCTACCCAAAGCTGTTTGGCATAATCCCTTTTAATGTTGGCAACACTGTTATTGCTCAGTGATCCGTCAAGCCCGGTAATGTGTTTATAATTTTTGAAAATATTATTTTGGCGATCCCAGGTTGTGATTCCGCCGCCATCTGTTCCTATCCAGAGCTTTCCATTGGCATCTTCAAAAAATGAATAAATGAAATTTATCGACAGGCTATTGTTTGAGAATGGATCACGGGCAATGGTGCGAAACCTGTTCTTTTTCGCGTCTAAAATATTTACGCCCCCTTTCATTGTGCCCAACCAGATGCGTGATTCGTCGTCGTTGTAAATGGAGAATATAGATTCACTACACAATTTATCCTGACCTTCAGCGGGCAAAATATAATCAAAGGAACCAGTTGCTACATTCAAAATATTTACGCCGCCACCGTCAGTACCGATCCACAAATTTCCATTGTTGTTAAATGCAAGACTTGCAACATTACTCGAAGACAGTTCACCAATTCTTTCTTCGTAGTGCTTTGTATAAGCGTTAGTAGAAATTGCATACTTGTACAATCCGTTGGATGTGCCAACCCATATATTATTTTCTCCATCGACAATCACGCAGTTCGCCGATTTCAATGTTCCATTAACAGGAATTATCTTTTCATTGCTATCATCATACAAACACAGCCCATAGTTTTGGATAAATAACCAAATGCGCTGACTGCCATCTTTAACAATCCCTTGCACAGTATAGTTTGCATTAACCTGCTGTTCTGTTATGTAAGGAATCTGCTTTGCAACTTCTTTGCCGTGGTGTACAAACAATCCCCAACCATTTGTACCAATATAAATATTCTCCTTTGCGTCTTTTTCGATGATGTTTACACTGCAGGTGATTTTCTCGGTTCTTTTTGAATCGTATGGTCTATAGTAATCAGGCGTGAATTTTGAAAACAATCGGTTGTAAATGGCGATCCCTTGCCCCGTGCCCACCCACACGTTGCCGTGGTTGTCTTCGTTGATGGTGTAAATATAATTGTGCGGTAATGAATTAGGATCGTTGAGTTTGTTGCGAAACACTTTGAATTCAGTTCCGTCATAACAATTCAAACCGTCGTATGTACCAAACCACATGAATCCGTTTTTGTCCTGGTAAATACATCTTACTGAATTATTGGATAGTCCTTGTTCGATCTTTAAATGTGAGATTGGGGGATATACTTCAGCATTTAACTGTAGAATCAAAAATAGAAAAAACAGGATTGAGTAATACGGCTTACGGTTGTGTCTCATACATCAGTTAGTCAATCGTTCTTAACAAAAATATGAAAAGGGGGCGAATAAGTGTAAATTATACGTTTATTAGGATTATAGATCCTGAATCTGGATTAGTTGTTAACTTTAAGATTCCATTCCTTTCGCGTCCAATGCCAGCAGTAAATCTTTAAAAACTACCGATGAAAAGACTAAATATATTGATTGTTGCATTCCTTTTTTATCAGTTTAGCAATGGCCAATCTGCAAAAGAGATCGCTGATTTGCATTGCCTTTCTCAAACTGACGCAGAAAAAATATTGGGGCAATCTGCAAAGCTTTTGGAAAGCAATGTGGAAAAGAAAGATAGTGCTACTTACTATAGGTGCACCTACACATTACTGATTCAGCCTTCAGCCACTTGCAATCTTTATTACCAGTTTGAAAAATATGCAGATACGCTCCTGGCGAAAAACGTTTACAAGCAGATGATTGCGAACAATAGGGAAATGCAAGGACAAAAACCTCTGAGCGATCTGGGAGAGGAAGCGTTTCTTCATACCGATCAGCAGCATTTCGATCTGATTATTTTTAGAAAAGGAAACAAGCTGGTAAGAATTAAAGTAAATAAAATAACAAATACGACTTCTTTAAAAGGAATGGAACAAGTGGCCAGAAGGCTTGCTTCTTTAATATAAGAACACGCTAACAAAATCCGCTTAATGAAAAAAGTCCCGGTGAACCTCCTCCATATTTTCCGCAGAGCTGACCCATTGCCCTGCGCAATTCAGAAATATAAAAATGCAATCCCAAACTTACCCCTATATAAAATATAGCGACTATAGTTTTAACTCGTGGTCGACACATTTTCTTGGAATCTCTTAAAACAAATCTGTAGCGTTCTCCTCTAAAAAAATATAAATAATTTATTATTAAATAGACAAAGTAGACTATTATGATTACGGATTGGTTCGTTATAGAACTTCTTGTCTTTATCTCTATGACGTTAATAATAGTCAAAAAATTCAACCAAGGCAGCATTGCCGTTGTTACAAAGGCCGTCGCTTCGGGATAAAAATCTTCATTTCCCAAAAAGACAACAAACCGATGAATACAATAAAAAAGATAATTATAATATTTCATTGTAATATTCTACTTGTTCACGCTATTCGACATGTTCCGCAGGACATGCCGAATAAAAGACACCTAGGGATTTCAAAATCCCCTCAATCGACTGATCATTGTACAGGATGAATATCCATTTAATCTATCGTTAGAGATGTCCTGCGGAACATCTCTAACAGCACTGGATGATATCTTTGAGATTTGTCAACTTGTATTCGTAGACTATTTTTCCGCATTCAATTACGTTTCTTCAGGAAGGGTTAAATATATCAAAAGAACTCACGACGCCATACCTATCAATTCTTATGTACAATTGCCTATTATATAAATTCTCTTCACCAACATAATTTGTCAGCTTGTAGACTAGCAAAAGCCCTGTTTCGTCCGATATTTTTTTATTTGGTTGTCCAAGAAAATCTGAAATACTATCCCACTTCGTGCCCAAAAATGAACATTTACATTTTAACTGTTCGACAAAAACTTCCCTAAACCCGTTGCTACCAATACTATCTGCCGTCCAGAATCGACTATAATAGCTTAATAAGTTTTTGCAATAGTTAACACTGTCTGTTATCGTTGCTTTACTTAATGTTTTATCTTTTTTTTGTTGCCCAATGCAAATCTGGACCGCCAAGCAGAAAAAGACGCACAATGGAAGAATTCTATTTCTCATTTCTTAATTGTTTTAATCAAGCTATTCGACATGTTAATATCCATTTAATCTATCGTTCGAGATGGCCTGAGGAACATCTCGAACAGCACTGGATGAACCGGCTAGGTCGCGGTCTGGCAATCCGTCCTTCTAATTACTCGAACATTTTAATACGTCAAATCTCATTTCTGCCAAATCGAAAACAGACAAATTCTGAAACTTAACTTGAATATCATTTTTGGGGTTGGGTTTCTTTTTATAAATATCAGAATTATTTGAAATAATTAAAGAAAGAGATTTACAATTAATAACCTGATCAAAAATTAGCTTCCTTAACGGTAAGGGCTCGTGAAATGATGAAAATATTCCGACGTGATGAAAATCAAATTCCGCATCACTTAGAAACAATGGTAACTGTTCATTCTTTAGTCCATTAATAGAATCTGCAAACGTTGCAATGAACAAATCTATGGGCGACTTATCTCTATTTTTTATAAAACTAGAATCAAGTTCCAATTTGACAGATGTGTCTACATAATTAGCCGCTGACAAATTTTCTTTTTTCTGCATCTTGCAACTCAAGACAAGATTTACTAGAAAAAACATCAAAACTCCATTTAAATTCCTCATATCGGTATTTTTTTCGTTTGGCAATCATAGTTGAATCTGTTTAGAACCATTAGTGTAAGGCATTTTGTTCACCCTATTCGACATGTTCCGCAGGGCATGTCGAATAAAAGATAACAAGGGGTTTTAAGATCCCCTCAATCGGCTGATCATTGTACAGGATTAATATCCATTTATATATCGTTCGAGATGTCCTGCGGAACATCTCGAACAGCTCTGAAAGCAGCTTTCGAAGTTATCCCTGCCATTGTCAATCCAAACGGATAATAGCTTTACTCTTGCAGATTGAATTCTATATTTTCAGGAGGATTTGAGAGTTGAGATATAGAGTCAACTACACCGTAAATTTTCATTTTATTAAATTTAGCGACCACTTTGTAGCCAGGTGAGGGAATAAAATAAATACCGTCACTTTGCTTTAATAAATCATTTCCATTTGCAGAAATGGCTTCAATATCTCCTGCCACCAATTTATACAGTTTGTAGTCGAGAGATTCGAAATCAAGAGAGGCAATTTTTGTAACTAAGTTTCCATAATTTATAGACTTAATTCTTCTCCCATTTTTATTAAAAAAAAATATGCCGTTAGATTCACCAATATAAAAATCTTTATTTTCCGGAAGCAGTTTCAAGCTATCAATTAGTTGTTGACTTTTTGGAAGGCTATTCGATATTTGATTGCCTTTTACATAATACCATCCCCATCCTTTATTTTCTGATTCATCAACGAATGCGAGATACTCTTTTGAAATTCTCAACAAACAATTGGAGTGTTTTTCTATTAAGTATTCAAGCGATTGACCATTCCTCAGTTGTTTTATAATCACATTTCTTAAAGAAAACTTTCCTAATGCGCCATATTCGACTACATTAACAATATAAATTCCCTTTTCGGGAGCTACATCTAATGTGTCAATTTCAATAACGCCTTCAGCTACTTTTTGAGTATTTATTTTGGTTTTTGTTAACCATAGGTTTCTATTATCCTTACAACTGGCAACAATCACTAACAAAAAGACGAGGGCAATAAAAATTGTTCTATTTGTAATCTGCTCCATAGAATGGATTATAAAAATTTAATAGCATCACCTCTACAGCTTGATTTCTTTCCTCACGCTATTCGACATGTTCCGCAGGACATGGCGAATAAAAGATAACAACGGATTTTAAAATCCCCTCAATCGACCGATCATTGTACAGGATTAATATCCATTTAACCTAGCGTTCGAGATGTCCTGCGGAACATCTCGAACAGCACTGGAATTGAATAAGAGTTAAAACAGGCTTAACACTAAAAAAAATAAAGCAACCGAACTTACAATTAAAAATAAAGAAATGAAAATACAATAGGTTGTATGTCTTGATTTTAAACTTTGGACATTATGCAATATTTTTTCAAAATTATTCTTATCTCCCAAAAACTTTTTGTTAACCAAAAAACTAATATAACAAAGCACCAAACCAAGCGTAACAAAAAATGCAAAAGACTTAATGTGAAAGAAATAAACCGCACCTCCGAAAACTAGCGGTGCAGTTATAAAAAAACTAATGATTGAACAATATAGTAATGCTGATTCTTTCGGTTCAGTGCTTTTCAATTTTTCTGAAAAAACATAGAAACAACTAAATATATAATTATAAAGCATTTTCATTACTCTTCATATTTTGTCACAACGATATCATTTGCACCAATGCAGATTTTATTCCGTCAAACGCTCACGCTATTCGACATTTTCCGCAGGACATGTTGAATAAAAGATAAAAAGGGATTTTAAAATCCCTTAATCGACTGATCATTGTGCAGGATTAATATCCATTTAATCTAGCGTTCGAGATGTCCTGCGGAACATCTCGAACAGCACTGGCTTTTCAACTCATCAGAGCCTACAACGGAAAGCAATAAACGACTTCGATTTTAATTTTGCAAAAAATACTTTGAGAACCAACTTTGATCTTGAAACTCCGATTATCCGGAAAACTGAGTTGATGAGAAGGCAATAAAAAAGCCCGCAAAAATGCGAGCTTTCAAAATTTGGCTGCGGTGAGGGTGGGATTGTAACCTAAACCCTCTATTGCAGTCTGGATCGATATTCCATCAATTCATTTGCCCGGTACTCTACGATTTACTCGTGTTCAAAGAGATCATATCTCTATTCTAAAGTTACAAAAAATGATTATCTGTGACAGTTGACCGTCTACGGTTTTTAAATACATCCGAAATAGCTTGACTAAACCAACACTTCCAATTCTTTATTAGAAACTAGATTTCTGCTAGCTCATCAGAGAGATAAAAAAGATTCGCATTTTATATGCCTGCAAGGAGTCTCAGGTATTTATTGACCCGTGGATGTTCAAGCAGCATCGAGTATAAACAAGAAACGAATCGCATTCTCCTTATTCTCTTATCTGATCAACACGGCAGTTCCCTTTCGCTTGATTACTGTTCCGGAGAAGCTAATACCCTCAGTCATCCATATATAAGTGCCGGTTGATTGCTGTACACCGCCTATCGATCCATCCCAACTAACGGCAGGATTTGTAGAAAAGAAAATCCGCTTTCCCCATCTGTCATACACTGCAAAATATTTGAACTCTTTTATGCCAATAGGAATTGCTCGCAGTTGGTCATTTTTGCCGTCGCTATTTGGAGTAAAGGCACTGGGAACATATATATCTACCACATTATAGACGGTTACAGTAATGTCATCAACGGCGATACAACCGTTCGGAGTACTTGCTGTGACCGTATAGGTTACTTTGTGCGAAATCGCCGCTACTGGATCCTTTACAGTGTTGTCGTTTAGGCCAATAGTAGGTGTCCAGTTGTATTTCGTAAAGCCACTATTGTTAACGTCAATTGCATTCAATTGCAATGGTTGGTTAATAACAATAGCAGTATCATTACCTGCAAATATTTTTGCGATAGGTATTACTGTTACAACCGTCTCGGCTGTATTTAAAGAACTGCATCCATTGCCATCATTCACGACGAGGCTATAGGTAGTGGTGGATGTTGGTTGCGTTACAGATGGATCAAATTTTTTTTGATTGGTGAGAAAAGTAGCAGGTGTCCATACACAACTAGTGCCTCCGCTTCCATTTAATTGAACGCTCTGCCCAAGACAGATAGCGGTGTCCTTGCTGGCATGTGCAACAGGAGCCGGATTTACAATAACAGTAATATTACCTGTTTGCGTACAAACTCCAAGCATTGCTGTTAGTGTATAAGTAACACTGACAGCTGGTGAGGCAACGGGATTTTGCGAAGATGCATTGCTTAAGCCTTGCGTAGGATACCATCGAAAGCTGGTAGCGTTTGTAGATGGCTGAAGGGTCAGGTTCTTACCCTCGCAGATAGTAGGATCATTCCCTGTGGTAAGCGTTAGATTGTCTTTAAGTGGCACCGTGGTGTTTTGCATCGACACGCAACCATTTACGTCCTTTACCGAGGTTGCGTAAATCCCTGTCTGTAATTTTATAAATTTACCACTTGCCTGAAAATTAACACCGTCTAGGCTATATTGAAAAGGCAAAGAGCCTCCGGTTTGCGATATGGTGATTGTTCCATCATTGTTAATACACGAGGCGGCTGTTGCAGCAGACATGATTTCAGGGCTCGGGTAGTTGTTTACATTAATAGAAGCGGGGTTAGTTAGGCCATTCGCATCTCTTACCGTAACAGTATAGTTTCCGGATGAAAGTTTATCAAAAACATTTCCCGACTGATAACTAATACCGTCGATTGAATATTGGTAGGGAGGAGTTCCGTTTGCTCCAACGGCAGTAATTGAGCCGGCAGTGGCACTACATACACCATCCTTTTCTGTTAACGTTACTGTTGGACATATATTGCTGATTTGGACAGTGGAGGTATTGGCGTAATTCAAAGCATCCTTTATAGTAACAGTGTAGGTGTTTGCTGACAGGTTTGAAAAAATTGTGCCGGCTTGAAAGTTCTTGCCATCAATCGAGTATTGATACGGAGGGGTGCCATTTGAACCAGCGACTTCTACAGTTCCGTTTTTGCTTCCACATGTTTCATTCTTACTAGCGGTTGTTACAGAAGGACAATCGATCGTAATCGACGCTGCCTGTGACTGTGTACAACCGTCCGCATCCTTTAACGTAACGAGATAATTTCGGCTTCCGGTTAAACCAGTGAAATTACTGGATGAATTAAAAGTCGTGCCGTCAATACTGTATGTCAATGGGATGGTCCCGCCTGAAGTTACAACAGAAAGTTCACCATCATTGAGTTGGCAGGACGCAGCTTTTATATTAACTGCAGTTATCTTCGGAGGTGTATTTGCACTAACAACAACGCTTGTTATGCCCTTTTTTCCATTACCGTCGGTCACAGTTATCTTATAGCTGCCCACAGGCAAGTTCTTAAAAATATTGGCTGATTGAAATACCATTCCATCTAGCGAATACTGGTAAAGACCTGAGCCGCCAATTGCATTGACACTAATGCTGCCATTGTTAAGGCCGCAGGTCGTATTTTGTACGGTGGTAGTTAAGGATAAACAAAGGCCCTTAACTGTGGTACTTGTGGAACCGGTAAACCCATTGGCATCTTTTATCATCACGGTATAAGTACCGCTATTCAACCCTGTAAAAGTATTGGCTGATTGAAAGTGTACTCCATCTATAGAAAAGAGGTAAGGTGCAGTTCCTTTTTGTCCAGTCGCGACTATTGTACCATCATTGAGCGCACAGGTTTCACCTGTGCTAACCGCCGTTACAACGGGGCAATGATCATAAACCGTTGCAACCAATGACGTTATCACTCCATTGGCATCCCTAACGCTGACATTATAATTTCCCGACCAGAGATTACTAAAAACATTGCTGGTTTGATAATTAATTCCGTCTATACTGTACTCGTAAGGAGCGGTCCCGTTACTTGCATTAACAGTTAACACGCCATCGTTTGCCTTGCAGGCAGCATCCACCGTTACGAAATCTATCTTAACATGACAGGATTGAAGAACAGTAATTGCGAAAGTTATTATTTTCCCATCCTTATCTTTTAAGTATAATGTGTGCATACCGGAAGATAAATTATAAAAATAGACTGAATTGTTTGTCAATAAATGAGTGCCGGGTATATAATTAATTCCGTCATCTAGTGAGTAGGTGTATAAATTTAAATCAGTAGGATCATAAATATCAAATCGAGCAACTCCTTCGTTGGCACAAACGCTGTTGTACCATGATCCTCCTACGCTTACACATCGGTTATAGTCAAGCTCAAGCGGCTCACATTGGACAATGCACCCATTCGCATCTTTGACAAAAAAAATATAATCGCCGGCAGATAAATTACTAAATACATTACTGGATTGATAAGGCATCGTTCCCATACTGTATTGGTAAGGCGGTGTACCTCCCGACGCTTCAAGCGTGATGCTTGCATCATGTGCGTAGCAATTTGAAATATATTTAATACTGCCAACTTTGACTGTTGGAGGTGATAAATAATTTGTCACCGTTACAGTTGTTGTTATTGTTTCATTGTTTGCATCAGTGACTGAAATCTTGTGCGTACCCGCCACTACATTGGTATAGTTTCCGGTGTTTTGAACAAAGAAATCATCCATTGTGAATTTGTATGGGGCTGTCCCGCCTGATACAGAAACAATAATACTTCCGTTATATTGACCGCAGGTTGAATTAATTGTATTCACATCCAGCGTAAGATTTCCGGATTGAACTATGCTTTGTGGTTTTAAAGATGTAACTGTTTGAGCCATCTTGCAGCAGCTCGTAATGTCACACTGAACTAAAGATTGCCTTCCTTGCGCGAATGAATCTACAATTTTCCCGTTTGATATTTGAATAGTCCTGCGATTGCTCTTGCTCCAGACAATATATCTGCTGGATGGCTGTTGGGCTAAAAGCAAGTTGTCTGAAGCCCAGAAAAAGTTTATACAAATCAAGAAGAATACAATCGGTACAGCCTTCTTGAATAAATAAGCTAAGATTAATTTTGACGTTTTCATTAAAGCAGGCAATAATTAGACGGGAATCTTTTCCTGTTTTTCCAAACATACATCATTGGTTTGCATATAAGCAGAATTATCAAGCTGTATGAACATTAAGACACTATTTCATTTTCTTGCCTTCCATTGTTACAGCAGAGTAAATGTCTATTGGGATTTCCTTGCCCATGACTTCAAGTGTTCCTTCAAAATGCGCTTTTACTTCGCTTGAAATCAACATACCTGTTTTTGTATCCAATTGGTATTCGCTTTGCTGTGACCCCTTTAATTTTGCCAATACCGGAAATCCCATTACATCGAGCGTACTTGTATCACTATCCATTTTGCCTTCCGATTGTATTAACGTGAACTGACTATTCATTGCCTTTAAGGTGTAGATGCTTTTTAGATTCATTCCGATATCGCTACCTGAATGTGAGGCAAGTTTCCACTGGTCCCCTATTTTTATGGATGAATCGGGAAATACACTAAACAACTGTTCCATGTTTTTCTTAATAAGGCCTTTATCTATTAATTGCCTCCATCTTTGCATTGCCAGTTCCTTCGTGTTTCTATCAGTATTGGTAAAGCTTTCCATAATCTTTCCCGTCATTTCATCATAGCCATGGATTTGTTTTATTTCCCCTTTTGGTGAAATCGTTGCGGTAACATTCGCATTCTTTAGAATACCCAACATCTTTTCTACAGGATCCATTGTTGACGAGGAATTAGACATATCCAGGTCAGTTTCATTGTCTTTATTTTTTGTGTAAATATGAACACTGTCATAGGTTATATGAAACAAATAATCGCCAACACTATCTTTATCTATTTTATAATAAACGCCATTTGTTGTCCGGTTAATGTTATCAGTTTTCTTATCCTCGTACTCTGTCTTTATGCGCGTTTCGTTGTTTATCAAAAAATAATACTTTGATCCCGATTCTGGTGTCAACGTTAATTTATATGATTTTGAGGGATCATAACTTTCATAATGCTCGCTGCGCCCGGTAGAGATTTTGCAACCTGATAACAATACAAATACTACAGCACCTATTATTACAGCTAAAAGCGATTTGATTAGATTCATACTTTCTTATACACAACTTTTTCAGACTTTTAATTTTGCAAGTGCTTATTTTGGTTATACACTTTGCAGAGCTCCAATTATACCTAAGGCAGAAATCCACTGCCAGCAGTTCGAGAGACGCAGGAATCCCCTGATTTCACCTTAACTATTAATCCCAATTTCCTTTAAGTGCTCCACTGCTCGAATGGCGTTTGGCTTTCCTTTTGTTTGTTGCATAAAAGCTTCCACAACTTGATTTAAAGTACGGAAGTCGCCTTTTACCTTTAAAAGTGTAGTTAGATATTTAAACTTTCCGATCTCGGTAGTACCAGCGTAATGATCATTAATCCAAGAGTTAATTAAACCGTCGTCAGACAACCGTCTATTTAATTCCGGCACAATAATATTTTGAACGTCAGTGCTAACATCCGAAACAACCTTATCCAAATTATCTGCCGTATTAACGCTCCACCAAAAATCGGGACTTCCCGACATAAACGAACCAATTCTTGCCTCCCACTGACATTGGCCGATTTCCGGCTTATTCAAATTATGAAAACCATTTACCAATTCCCCTAACACATTAGAGTAAACTCCAAAATTAATAGTAAATTTAAGTACGTCCTCAGTACTATCTCTACCTTTCTGAAAGTTAATGATGCCATAGTTTTTGTCGGCAACTTTGTAAAAATCATTACCTTTTTTAACAAAGTCAAATTGCTTCAAAAAAGGGCTTAATTCTTTAATAATATTTTTAAACATATGCGTTGAAATTACCAATTAGCAGGTTTTCGTACTAGGTTTACTTCATAACCCTGAGATCTAAGCCATCCATCTTTTAATCTTTGTAAAGTAAAATAACGAGACCCGCCAACCTTTGTCTCTATACCACCCAGATTAACTCCATTATACCACACATCCAAGTCCATATAACGTCTCCCAAACGGCGTCCATTTATACACCTCGGTTCTTACCACGCGCCCTTCGGCCCTTAATGCATCAGCCAACTCATCTCTAAATAAATTTCCAGCGGTCCTGTTTGCTTGAACCGTTGATTGAGTTCCAGCCCTAGCAATTCCGACATCAACAATTTGTTGCTGTGTATTTGATCTAAAAGGAATTCGAGGGCCAGCACCGACTTTAGGAAACAATCCTTGTGTTGCAACAAATATAGCGGTATTTGCCCCTTCTCTGAAAATTCCAGCTACGCCGCTTTGCTCATCCTTAATTCCGGCCTCAACAATTGCTATTCTTTTAATATCGCTAATTTGACCTCCACCACTTATTACAGTTCTATCCAACTTGTCAAAGTCATCCCTACACCACCAAGCCATCAAATTTAGGCCTTTTAAATAATTTGCAGCCATTGTAGTAACAACTGCTTTATCCAAATCCGGTAGAGCGTGTTGATATGCATAAAAATCAATTGCAAGTTTAAGTTGCGATTGCACAGCTGGCGAAGACAGTTTGTTATTTAACGCATCTGATGCTAATTGAGCCCTTACAACTGTAGCTGCGATGTTAATTGACGCCATTGCCAATGAAGCAACTTTTGATGTAATGTCTCCTGTTACTGTCACCGGTTTAACGGCCTTTATCGCAATAACAATTACCTCCGCTTGTTCGATTGTTTTGCTACCCTGGAAAACGTCCGAAACAATCCCGCTCCCTGGAAGGCTGACGCCTCCGCTTGGATCTGTCAAGGCTATAGGATCGTTACCCATACCAGTGTAGGGACTTGGAAACTGGTCAAACGGATCTTGTTGTACAAACCTTCCAATTTGTGCATCATAGTTTCGCAAAGCAAAATCCTGCCATTGAATATCTTCATCCAGTTCTGAATAGGCTCCTTGATATAAGTAATTATTTTTAATAGTGCCTTCGTTTGAGTTTGGCAGCTTATGGCTACTAAGGGCTGCTATTTTTAAACCAAAGGCATAATAATGATTCTCTTCAACAATGTTGCCAGCACTGGTTTGTACCTTAAAATTATCGAAGTACACGCTTTGGTCACTACGGTTACTCAAATACACGTATACATAACCGTTTTTCGGTGCTGTAACAGGCAGAGGCCCCAGAGACGATCCTTGATCACTCACAGAGCTTGATACCTGCGCTTGCTGTACTCCACCGTCTGCTGCTGGTATAAGATTAAATCGTTCGTCAAAAAATAAAATAGTTAGGTATGCCTGGGGGGCGCTCGGGTTACTGGTACTTGGCTGTACGTCATTGGCAAATGCGGGTAATGAGCCGAGTTGTGAAGATATACTGGTAGCTCCTGCTTTTACAGCACTACTTACAGGGCCACTAGCCAGGGAAGCGATAAGGCTGCTCAACACATTTGTTACAATATTCGAGTTATTACCCGGTGCTCCCGATTGAAACCAATACTGCGCAGAAGCGCTTATCCGATCACCTGCCATAACCTTTTGTAAAACATTCGGCCCAATATTATGTCCCGCGATATTTCCAAGCTCGCTCACCGAAGAGCCATCGCTAGAATTGTTCCAACCAATAGGTTTAGCAACACGTGTCGTGCTCACCTCATTGGCAGGGCCTAACTGCCCAAAGAGAGACTCCTCGCTGGTCGCAGTTGCCGTCTCCATTGTACATGTATTTGCAGCACTCTGCGTTTCTTCGGTAAGAATCATGCGCACATTTTGCTGATAATCCAGTACGAAATAGTCATAAGCTCCTTGTTTGCTATCCGGCAGTGTCATATTGCCGCTTATTAGAAGTCCGTTGCTCGCGTCACCTGTATTTACGGGAGTAATTGGACGAATCCTACCTTCTTCAAAGTTGATGCAATCAAGTACATCCGAACCTGTGCCGGTAGCTTTGTACACAAAGGCATCGATATAAGTTGTGGTGACAGCATCGCCGCTTTCGGGTGTAAATGTCCGTTTAAGTTTACGACCATCGGCATCATATACGATTTGAATGGTGCCTTTACCTCCGATTTTTATCAGTTCGGGTTTGTCCAGAAAATTGTAACTGATACCTGGGGTATTGGCGCCGCCATTATTGAGGTTTTGTACATTTTTGTTAAGATCCACAATCAAATTACCGTTGGCATCATACACATAGTCCGGCGTAGTTGAACTGTTTGCTCCATCTTTAAAATCGCCACTCATACCGTTTTGGCTAGGTGAAATCATATTATCCGTTACACTCTGCAACTTATTGCCAATTGCTGCGTAACTATAATGCAAGTCATCAACGATTAGTGGGGTATTTTGTCCTGGCACCACCCCTTTTTGCAACATAGTAAGCAAGTTGCCATTTAAGTCATAGGTTATTTTGCCACCTGTGCCGTTCACGCTGAAATCCATTTTGGCATTGCTCCAGCCATCACCCGGATGTGCCTGCTCATTAAAAGTTGCACTTGTTAATCTTCCGGCATTATCATACAGGTAATCATATCTACGCTGCACGTCATCACCCATGGTGTTCCATAGTTGCCCAGTGACCTGGCCATTTAATTGATTATTGGCAAATACTCCATCTTTATTGTCAAAACCCAGGTACATTCCAAAGTAGTGGCTCCATTTATTATAGGTGACAGTTTTTAGCGCAAAATCTTTATTGATTCCTGTGATCTGTCCATGAATATTATAGCTATAGTTAAGTGCTTCCAATTCAGCATTGCCCGTTGTCAAGTTGTTATAGCCCGGATCAAGATGCTTGGTTTTAAGACGTCCTAGATCATCATAGTCATATGATACTACCGTTTTAAAATCATTGCTGCCATACTTCTTTTGTAAAGAAGTAACACGACCAATCTTATCAAAATTGTATTTGCTTAGGGTAATAAAATTACTATAGGCCGTTCCCGGCGCCGTATGGGTATTACAGGTACTTAACACGCGTCCGTCCCAATGATATTGCCTAGTCGTGATATCGTTGCCGCCTTTTATATTATCCTCCTGCGATTGTAAAGGGCTTCCATCCTTATCATAATAGTCGGTCGCATTCAGAAAGATTGTGGTTCCGAGTACACGGGTCGTAGTGCCCGTTGTCATATTGAGCGTACGCATATCTTGCACAATGGGCAACACATTCACGTCAGCGCCGTATGCGCTTGTATTGGTAAAGCCAGTGTTAAAGCCTTTAGCTGTATTAAAACTGTAGTCATCATAGTATGAAAACTTCAGCATGGTTATGGTCAAGGGATCATTCAGATTAGCAGTGCTAATTGGATTAAGTGATGTAACCTTAGACGATACCGAAGCTGCACCCATTGTAACATTGATGGCAAAAGTGGTTGGTGCATTGTTGATGTCAGTCTGCAATGCATTGGGAGTTTTCGTGGTGTTGTAAAGCGCTGTGGCAAGCGGCCTATCCAGGTCGTCATACAAAGTAACCATCCATTGGTTATTGAGGCGCTGGTTGCCGTCCTGCGTAAAGACTTGCCTGTTACGATTGTCATACATAATATACAATGGGTCAGCGCCTGGCGTCTTTTTCCAGGTCATCCTGCCACGCTCATCATAGAAGTATTGAAAGCACCATTCATTAAGCACGTTCGTACCATTAGTACCTGCAAATGACCAACTGTTCGCATCAAGATATTTTACCGCTTCTGGCTGTAAAGTGAAACGTAAACGGCCAAAATCGTCATATACACTATAAGTACAAATCCAACCGCTGTAAGTAGCACCGGGCGCATCATCCAATTGTACTTTCTTTAGAATCGACCTTCCAGCGTTATCGGTGAATTCAACAATTTTCTTTCCATTTTCATCTGTATACGTGACTTTGAGTAAAGTACCAGGATTATAGATGCCTACTACGAGTGGTGCATCGCCTTTTACAAAATCTGCAGAAAGGATGCGAACAACGTCAGTTGGACTATTTACCTCATAAGTTATACTGGTGCCTGCTCCTGCAGCCCATGACGAACCCGGCTGTTTAGCATTAACCAACCGATTGAGCGGGCTATTGTCAAAGGTTAAGGAAGAAAAGGCGGATGTTTCATTAAAGACATTCGTGTAATATTGGGGATGTTCAGTGGCTGTTGCGGTTTTATATTTTCCAATTTCACTAGTAGTTGTGTATGACAAATATTTCTTTGCCTCTCGTCCCATCGCATCGTACTGCGAAAATTTAACCACATCGCCCCAAGTATTGCTTCCTTGTGCCGGCGTAGCCACTTCCCTACCCACCTGTTGAACTGGTCTGCCGAGACCATCGAGGTAAGTGGTGGTTTGAAACTTATTGCCAATGGGAAGTTGATCAACTTGTTTCCAGTCTGTTTGTCCCGATATTGTCACGACATGCTCCCGAATGTAATTGACATCTTCCCAGTTTTGCGATACAAGAGTTAGTTTGATAACATTTGAATACATTGATGATACTGCCCCAAATCTTGTCTGCCTTCTGTACCACATATTTTTTGTGAGTGCCGAAGTAAAATGATAGCTCGATCCTGAAGCTCCACTAATAGGCGTGAAAGTACCGGTTGGGGCATCACATGATTCCCACTGATAATATACTGTCAGGCCCAAAAGATTTGTCGTCACAGCAGGAATAACTTCCACAAGGTCGTCGGGAACCTGATTGTAGGAAAACGAGTAGACACCACTGACAGTTCCGATGGTATGATCAGGATTAAAAAGCTGTGCATTTACTTTAGCAATTGATCCTAACAAAAAGATTAAGACTAACCAACTGTATATTTTAAAAGCATGCTTCATATGCCTGATTGTTTTATTTTTAATTGGATAACGTCAAAGGTGAATTTCGAATCCTCGTTTTTATTGGATTATCGCGTCAAACGCCTGGCTTTTTATTGTTCGATGAATTCGCAGGATCAGCCACATTTTTATTTTTCGACGGCTTGGATAATATTCGGTCCATCACAGCATTTGAAAACGACACATGGTATCCAAGTACGCCATAAAGAGTACCTTGTTCATCGACAAAAAACTTCTGCCCTGGAGCAAGTACATCCTGGTCAAAGTGAAAGTTGTTTTCTCTCCTCGTTAGCCACTGAAAAAGCGAATCCTGTTGTTCGGCGGATTTTTTTGTGACTTTCATTCCTCCAGCAAGGATAAAGTTGGCCGGCATTTTTTGGTAAAGTGCTTTTATCTCGCGATCCATAGATTTCTGACAGCCAAACTCCACAGCCGGTATGCCGATAGCAACCAAAGAAGTATCATACTTTGACAGCAATCCTTTTAGCGACTTAATGTCCAGCAAGCTGTCCTGGGAAGAAACTGGCACCACTACAAAGAGAATCTTCTTTCCGTGAAATGCACTTATGCTTATTTTTTTATCATCCATATCCTTAATCGAAAGACTATAAATACTTCTGGCTTTCTGAATATTAAAGGAGAACAACAGCGAGAATAGAACTAAAGAAAAAATGTATCTCATAACAAATGATGTAAAAAATTACTATTTAAAAGATTAATGAATCTCCAACACGTTGTCGTACCCGGAATCATCAATGGTGACACCATACAAATACGCTTCAGAACCACCCCAGGTACTGGAAGTACCGGCTATGTATAAATGATCAAATGTGCTGGGATCATAGAAAGAACCCGAAAAATGGACGTCATAAGTACCCGGTAGAACATAACCCATACTTACGTTGGAACCAGGGTATTGTATATCAAAATAATAGTAGTCGTTGGTAGTCGTATTATGCAACTCAACTGTATAATAATTGGAACCAGAATAGTTGTAATAGATTTGAATAGGACTAGGTGTTGTACATCCGCCATATTGGTTTGCTTGTGATTGTGCATAAGCTATTACTTGGTTGTTCGCATCTGCTTGTGATATAGTAGATGAAAACTGCCCTGGTAGTATAGAAACATAATAAGGCAATGCGACATTGCCGCCACAGTTTTGTGAATAATAGTCATCATTGATGCCAATGCTGAAATAGGTGTTAGACGGACATTCATCCTGTACACCCATATCCAACCATTGTCTTTGATTATAAGTGGAGCTATTAGGATTGATGTCCCTCGCCCATCCGAACCGGTGGGCGGGTAGCTGCCCATTCACTGTAAAGCAATAGGCAGACTCGCCATCCTTCCAGACCCATTCCGCAGTGGTGTTAGGCGTACATACCTTATGTGCTGAATCATTTGCATTTACCTGTCCGTTAGCAGCAATTTCATCTAATGCCATCTGATTGGCAACCTCTTTACTTACAAGCGAGGAGTATTTATTGGCAGGTACTGAATATGTCACAGACCCACCTCTATAGCCTATACTGCATGCCCCATCATTCGTGGTGAAGGTTTGGGATTTGGGATCATTATACCAAATTATCGCGCATCCATTCGCGGAACTTGTATTATCTGCATTTACCTGGCCATAAACCAACAATTCTTGCTGTGCCAGCATGTCTGCATACCATTGTCCCAGAGGCGATGAATATTTATTTGCGGGTATGGTATAGGAGATACTCTTTCCTGCATAGCCTGTAGTGCAATTAGACTTAACAAATGTTTCGGCAATTGCCTTATTATAATACATGCCAGGACAGCCATTTTGCTTAGTAACAGAAACGTTATTGTACTCGTGCATTTTTATGATATTGCCGTTCTCGTCCTTTTCCAAGCGCATACGTCCGAGATTATCATATTCATAGTAGGTTATCCGGTTGTTTTCATCACAATCTGAAGTCTTTCCGATAACCGGATCATAGGTCACTGTGCGCATACGGGCATTCTGGGGGTATAAACGCAATTCGTCAATAATCGCAGTGCCGTACATCGTTACAGCATTCGTTGTAGGTAGCACCAGATATTCATAGTATGTCAAGCCATTAATAATGGGCCCTGACTTTGTCAGCGTGGCATTGTTGCTGGCTATGGTTAAAGGTGCCGTCGCCCACATTGAAAGAATATATTTCTTTGATGTATTAATAAAGGAAGAAAGCTGTTGTCCACTTGAAAGGCTTAATGCAGAATTACCGGTAACATATTTGACATTACTATACACCGGGGTACCTTGCAAACTCCAGATGCCAAAATCTCCAGATGTTTCAAAACTGCTATAGGCACATTTGTCCGCTATAGCATCAGCGTTTATAACAGATGCAACCACATATTTATCAGCATAACCATATATGTTAGTGACAGTCCTATTGCCTTCATCCTGCACTCCAATCAAATTATCTGTTGCACCATAAGTATTAACCTGGGTAATGGCATACGCACTAATATTACTGCCTGGGCCACCATAATAAGTAATATTAACTGAAGGATCCGTAAACCTTTGTTGCAAAAGCCGATAGGGTTTAATGTTTCCTGAAGAAGTTTGTATATATTCTGAAATTGCGTTGCCCACATTTTCCCATGTACCGGAAGCTTTTTGCACACGTTCGGTTGTCGAGACAGGAACCGAAAAAATATTATTGCTGGAAAGTGTTGACAAGGGAGCTGAACTATAATTACAGTTGTATGTAATATTTTTAAGACTAATGTCTCCATTGCTTTTCTTAACCAGTATTTGATTTACTTCATAATTGCTTGCCGGCAGTCCTGAGGTTTCGCCACCATCATTATATGCATAGTCAGTTTCGGTTTGGGCGTAGGTCTGATCATCGCCCGACTTATAAGATCTTTCGTAACTCGTAACTAATTCTACCCTTCCTGTATACGCACTATACAAATCAACCCCCATTGCTGCATCTGAAGTGGTAGAATATACATCATTGTTATATTTTGCAGGAGTCGTCCAGTCATCGCTCCTTTGAGAAGTGGTTTGTTTTACTAGACATTTACAGCCTATTAAATCACTCATCAAAGGATCGTTATTTTCAGTACCAGGGTATGGCCAAGCCAGCTTTACATCCTGGTCAACAAACTTTTGCGCATTATTAAAATTATAGAGGTTTTCTATTTCTTTAACCTTCTTACCATCTTTGTCATACACCGTGTTTTTCTTTAACAATCCATAGGCCCATGGTCCAAACCGTTGCTTAGGTGTAAACAAAGGATTGGTTGGATACCAGATGTTATGGTCATCGGAGCTGGTAAATTCACTGACCGTTTTTCCAGAGGTTCCCCCTCCTTCTGTGACCACGACCCTTTTAAACTGTGCGGGCAAAGGACTTACGGAGTTCAAATCCGAATTATAAAACACAGTCGAGAAATCGTCTTTTGCATTACTTCTACAGGTGAATATATACTGCAAAACACCAGCGATTACGTCTAGCACAATGGCTATAATGGCGAGTGGTCCTTGGTCCAGGCATATATTGACAATATCTACAACTGTTGATATCACACTAAGTATTCCCAACACCGGTGCCATGGTATTCATAAATTCCTGAAACCCGGTTAGGCTTATTGCGCCGCTTCGCGATAATATACCAGGATATTGATATTCCCAATAGCAACAGCCTGTTAAACACTGCAAGCCCATATGCCATCCCCTCGACTCAGGTTCCCAATGGCTGCCCATTCCCATCGAATTGACCGGCATTTCAAGGCCCCACAGCGAAGACGAGGTTCCATCACTGTTCACATAACTATAGTTGGTTACAATGGGGTTACCGCAGCCATTCGAGTAGCCCCCATCTGTTGAACTCGTTTGAGATACATGCACTCCACCAATTGTAACATCACCTGATCCTAATGAACCGACATTCTGTAAATATTGGTAGGATAAGGTTCCGCCGGTTGGATAAATGATTTGTCGCAACAACCCGAATTGCGCAAATCCGGATTTCGGATTTAAAGAAATGGTAGAGCCGTTGTTGTCGCGTAAAAAAACCAATCCCTTAAGTTGGCTATTGGTAAGCTGTGTTATTTTCCCGGTTAATGGTATTGGAGTCGTATTATCAGATGCAATACTACTGCTGCCGTTATAATAGCCCCAAATATCCTTGACATAACTGAATGGAGGGGGTACCATTTCATCCGTACCGGAAGATCCCGTATAATAGTCAAAATTATAGGGCGGGGAATCATCCTTTAAATCTACACCTATTTTTTTTACAGACTTCAGGCACAAACGAGCAGCGCCCTTTTGATAGTCAGATACCGGTTGACCGTATCTGTTTAAAATAAAATAGGTTGTATTTAATTTGTATTGTGACAGGCTCCTTGAGCCATACTTAATATCAACCGATGACAAGATGTAATCACCTTTTAAATCGGCCCTTTCGGCACCATAGTTAAAGGTTAAGGTGTGCGAGTCCGGGAACACAATTGAACTTAGCTCCGGTAATGTGGTAATTGATCTCTTGAAAGTTATTATCGAATAATCCTTGTCTTTATTATAAGTAATATCTGCACCTCCCGTGTTATCTAGTGTACGAACCACATAATTAAACGTAATGGTGCGCGATGTTAGTGGATCTTTTATTTCAGTGAGATACCACCCGTCAATAATATACGGGTTCGTCGTTACATTGTCGAAGCTACCCTGGTAATATACATTGCCTCCTTTGAACGTAGGCTGGGACAGAGCCTGTATCAGATTAGCATCGCAATACTCCGTCTTTAGCACTTTGGTCAATGCATGCTGTGAAAATTTATAAATAAGTCCATCCACATCTTGAATGGTAAATGAAGTAATCGTTGTTCTTGTATGCTCAGTATTTTTCAAATTATTATCTACTGTAAAAGTGATTTTCATTTTGGTATCACCCAATGCAGCACACACCGTCTGACCTTGCTTCGCTTTTACATCTAATACGAACATCCCCGCCTTACCATTAAACTGGAAAGCAAAGCGGTCCATCTCTCTGTCTTCTGCTGTGATGTTATGCTGCGCATACAATTGATTCATTGGATTGTAGATGGGATATTTAGTCAAGGCCCTGGGGCAACCCGTTTGTGCGCTTTTAGTTGCATACATATAACCGGCAGGATACTGGTTTTTATCTTCACCTCCGCTATATGCCTGCTGATCATCAGGTTCTCCTATTTGCAACCTCGTTATACAACCACCAGCGAGCAGGCTCCAATTTTGACCGACATTTGAGGCGATGTCATTCGCCTTCACTCCATTTCCAGAATTGTATGAAAGGGTAACCCCATTATACAACCGGCTTTTACTTTCCTGCCAGCTAAACATAGGCAAGGAAAAAACCGCGCTACCAGTTTGAAGATTCACCTGTGCTGAAAGTTCAAAAGCGCTTAACAGCAATAGAAAAAAACAGAAAACTCTAACCTTTGCCATTGAGATATATTTAAGATAAGATGTAAGCACAAAAAAATATTTGATTAAAATTTATACCTATTAAACCTGTGAATAACGACAATGTTGGACCGTATTACTAGTTTGTATAATGATCCGCGGTCTCAAAAATCTGTTGATCAATAATATTTTTAAAGAAGAAATTGACAGTCCCATATTTAGATCACATCCCAATCTATAAATCAAATGATCATCACTTAATAAGGGAAAATGTTTATTAACATCTTGGATGTCTTGTTGAGGAGACTGACACTCATCACTTAAATGCAGCATGTCTTGAATTATCAAACGAACGAAGAAAAGGACTTCGGGAATATTTTTTTTAAGCATTTTCTGATAAGGTATTTGATTACATTTGTATTTGCTCTCCGATTATTTCAACCCTATCCCAACTCTAAATTTCACGGGTTGGCCATTTGGTACCTGTTGACGCCACAGGAAGTCATAAAGCAATTGAACGTTATTGGTATATTTACCCACCGCTATTTTTTTGGTAACGCCAAGTAATGCGCTATGTTGCCAAACCGTAACGTTATCATGCAATTCCCGTAGACTTTTAAAGGATTGCATATAGTTCATTTCCACTCCTCCGCTGGCCCACCATCCTCCCTTTATCTTATAATCGAGATAGCTTCGCAATCCAAAGCCTTCATGGCTGATGTGAATGTCTTTTACAGGAGCGCCCCAACCCATTTTATAGGACAATCCAACCCCAATGACACTTTTATCATTTAGTTTATAGCCGAGAGTTGCGGCTATGTCGGTAGCTGCCGGAAGAAAAGTAGTGGCTCCTGCTGACTGGATATTAAACCCAGGTTGCAAGCGTTGTAAAAAGGTTTTAGTATGCTGTGTATTCGGCTTGAAATCTGGTTATTCAATATTACTGCTATTGCCAATATTGCTCAGTTTATTTCGTAACTGATCCACCTGGCCTTGCGCAGCACTAATATTTTGTTGCAACGGGTTGGCGACTGCATTTGTGGCGTTTGAGGGTGTTGATAAGGCAGAT
The DNA here is from genome assembly GCF_019130065.1 of Pinibacter aurantiacus. Taxonomy (GTDB): domain Bacteria; phylum Bacteroidota; class Bacteroidia; order Chitinophagales; family Chitinophagaceae; genus Pinibacter; species Pinibacter aurantiacus. Next base: position 69,641 of record NZ_JAHSPG010000014.1, read on the forward strand.
CCTGCTCTTTCTTGTAACAGTTGCTGCACTTGGGTTCTTGTTTGTAATCCTGGAATACTATTCGCAGAAGCCTCTCCTACACTTCCACCAGAGGGCGATGGAAACAACTCGGAGAGATAGCTATTGTGTTGCAAAAACTTTTGAAAAGCTGGAAGCTGACGAAGTGTTGACAGTGCTTTTTCTTCGAGTTTCTGTTGGTCATTAAAAATGCCTTTATATTCTTCTATTTGTTGTCGATAGTAATAGGCTTGATTTTTCAAGTTGGCTATCTCCTTGGTCATTCCAAATTTTTCGAGCTGTGCAGTTAACAACTCCTTTCTTTGCTTGAGATAAGCTTCGATCTGTTCTGCTGAATAAAAATTTCCTTCAAGCTTTTGCAAATCCCCACTTACTCGCTTAACATTATCAATTTGGGTAGAATTGATAAGATTACCCTGAGTTAAAAACTTTGACGCGGTTTGCAAACTATCCAGTTTGGGAATATAGTTCGATATCCTCTTACCATTGAGAGGATTATTTACGAGCTGTTTTAGTCTTTCTAATTCTTGTTGTGATTTCGCGAAGGTTTGATATGCCGCAGTACTGTCTTTTTTTGCAAGTTTTCGCTGAAGTCTACTTTCGAGTCTTTGTTGCTTACAAAGCTCGTTGGCTAAAAACTTATTTATTCGATTATTTAAGGAGGAGTATTTTTCATCAATTACAGAGAGAGATTTATTGGATATACCTTCGATGCTTAAATCATTTGATGAAGCAACTTGCGCCTTTATCTGCTGAAAATTAACGACAACCAAAACTGCAAACATGAATTTACCGGCAATTTCCCGGGCAGGTACATTTAGGGTTGATTTCATAAAGAAGGTTTAACGGGCAAATACAGAACGGTTACATTTTATGAACTAAAATATTATTCTGACGCACATATACAATCGTAGCTCTAATGTATTTTTCATTTTTAAATCTTGCAAGTGCCTAGTAACAGAAAAGAAATTTATTTCTGGCTTGAACCGTAAAATCCGAAGTAACTAAACAATAACTTCTTATGAAGTTTTCACTGTTAAAAGAAAATTGAACCATGCTTTTCTTTAACGGGAAAATTTGATCTGTAAAGGATCTACAATTTCGTTAGAGAATTCTTCGATTGCATTTTCAAACAATTAAACCGTCGAAAAACAGCGACCGGGCTAAGATGATTAACATACGTTAATCATTAGTTAACGCAATATTCAAACGATTGCACAACTTATCGGCAGAAAACTTATAATCAGATCAACTTATTACTAAGACTAAATAAGAAAACCTGTAAAACATCTTGTGTTGAGATTTGATATAGTATAGCCCTGATTAACGACTTAAAGAAGCAGATAAAAAAACACCGCGTTATAACTTCGGTAAAACTTATGCTGAACTGAACTCGATAGACTATGCTAAGGATATTCTCTTATCTCAACAATTTTCTAAAAGTGTGTGACACACTTTAACCTAAGTTCTCTATTGGAGGACGGATCACTATTCGGTTGTTTCAATTACCGAGACTCTACGATTTACTCGTGATTATTTTTCAATGACGCTAATTGCATTGTCCAAGAAGCCAATTAATACATTTATGTTTCCTTGCCCATTAAGCCATAGTAAAGTATCATTGTATTTAGTACAATGAATTTTCAGCGATTCTATTGGAATATCAGCGATTTCTAATAAAACGCTGCTCAACAAATAGCGGCATAATCTACCCCTCAATATACCACCATTGAGGCTAGTGACTAATTATTTGGCGTGCCTGTCAAATGAACAATATCGCAAACAAAGTCTACCTGATATTGTCTGGGCATGCGAGGCATGATTGTCAAGTATGAAATAATAGTTAAATGCAAAGCCACTAGAAATACCATCGTTGACGACTGCCACCAGGTTACTGGTGATTGATACCGCGGATAACAAAACCAATCTAAAAACACTCCGTCATACACAATAATCGAAGGCCGATAGCCAACAGATAACACGAGATATTATCAGGATAAAAGTTGTTGATTCAAGGAGTATGTGGAACGGTAAGCGCTACAAGTAAATTCAACTAATCCATTTGCTATCGAATTAAAACAAAAGGGCCGGACGGCCCTTAGTGATTAAATTTTCAATTAGAATTTGATGAACTTTTTAACAGCGCTTGCAGATTTACCATCTACCATTATCTGCATATAGTAAACACCTTGAGGAAGTTTGGAAACGTCCAGTTGTTGTTGGAAGTCGGAAGTGCGTTTATCGTAGTTCGCTGTCATTTGCACTTTGCCGGTAGCGTCAAATATTGCAATCTGCACTTTTCCGGTAAGTGTATTATTCAACAATAGCTTGTCTGATTCGCGTACCGGATTTGGATACAGCAATGCAGAGCCCCATTTGCACAAAGATCACCTCTAAGTGTTCCCACCAGCAACTGATTGGGAACAACAGTTTCGCTGTTGGATGGTATTACCGTAAACTGTTACAAAATCGGCAGATGAGAATCCTGGGTCATCTGTTACAACCATCACAAATCTGTAAACACCACGCGCTGGCCCTGAAACTGTTGGGAACATGGTATTTCCGCTTATAATGGTTGCAGTTGAAGTTCCGAATACCTGTTCCCATTTGAACGTTGCGATGTGACCTTCGAGATCGAAAGAACCTGCACCACTCAAGTATGTCCAAGAGTCAGATGTAACAAAGTCGAATCTTGCTTTGCTACAGGAGGAAAATCTGTTGTCACAATCACATGTATGAGCACAGAGTCTTGACCGCCCCTGTTATCTGTTACAACCAGTTTCACCCATGAATCACCAACGTTCATGACTCTTAACCACAGTTCCCGTTGTAGGATTGATTAGATTTAAAGGTTTGTCCGAGATAGTCCATTTGTATGAAACAACAGTGCCGTCAGTATCATAAGATTGAGTTGTATTGATATCGGCTTCACTTTTTGGTACTGTGATGAAGAACTGTGTGAATTCCCACTCAGCGCCTACAATCAATGCAGCCCCATACTTAAAAAAGAAATTTTCCTAGAATAGCGGCATTCAATTTTTTTCCACAGTTGCAAACCTTCTGTTCTCACAAGCTGTTGAATATTTTACGACAATCATTCCTCTGAAAGCACTAAATGTCCCTATTTAACAATTGAAGCGTCCCAATTATTCGTCCCAAGTGAGTAACACAAACTTTTAAAACCGAAATAATTTATCTGTAGGTTACAATGTTGCTACTCTCAGACTTGTGCTTCGAGTGCTACCACAACCCCACTTCACTCACAATTCACTTCCTCGGAGTGATTTCGCATCCTTGTCACCCTGAAAATCAATGCACGAATCCATTGAATACTAGTAAAGTTTACGTGATCCCTTTTGAAAAGCATATTTCTTGGATGTTTAAACGCTTATTGTATGAAGAAAACTTTCCTGCAAAATGGCAGACGCTATTATGCACTGCTTATACTTTTCATTGCACTTATAACTAACAGCGCCACCGGGCAGCTTACTCAATTCACGGCATCTACATCTGCACAGCCAATTAATATTTGCGGCCCTGCGGCAACATTTACAGTCTTAATGAATCCTGGTACCACTGCTTCCACCACCAATAAATTGACCATTACGCTACCTGTCGGATTATCATATGTGGCGGGTTCTGCCGGGATTGACAATGGTGCCAACATTAGCAGCATTGGCGGCACAGCCACAGCACCTGTATTCAATGTCCCGACCTTACCTGCATCCAGTGCCACGACGTTAAGTTTTAACGTGGTGGCCAATTGTAGCTATGGCGGTGGTTCATCGTTCGCCGCATCAATAACTACCGCCAATATTGGTAGCAGCTCAACCAATAGTTCTAATATTAATGCAAATGCTGCGGTATTTATCATTAATGCAATAACCAACCAAAATTTTAATGGTGCTTTGTTAACCAGCTACAGCCGGGCAATTACGATAACGAATACCGGAGGCGGCTATGTAGACACTTTATTATTTAAGGACACTGTAGGCAATGCACGTACAGCTACAAGCCTCACAGGTCCAGCCGGTTCTGTAATAACTTTGGTGAGTAAAGTAGCGATCAACAGTGGCAATGACACTGCGTATGTCTGGAAAATAACCAATTTAACTGGTGTTGGAGACGGAGATTCTCATTTTGAGAACAGTGAAAGTTTTACCGTAACTCAAAACCTTACCATTGTAAAATGCACCAATACCAGTGACCGCATGTCCACTGAATTAAATTGTACTGGCAACAATGCCTGCAATCAAGGCAAAGCAACAGGCGGCGTGACGATTCCCACTGTATCCCAACCCAATATCTCCATCACAGTAGATAATTATTCCTCATCACCCTACTACCCGTGTGTAGATGGCTCTACGCCCGTTACGCAAAGCTTCGTAATAAAAAACACCGCTGGACCGGCCTATAATGTACACATCGTAATAGGAACCGCGGATGCCAGTGGAGTAGGATTTGCGGAATCATTTGGCACGACATGGATTGACCCGTCTACTTTGCAAATCAAAACCAATACTGGAAGTTTTCAGACCGTAGCGTCTGACAGCACCCGCACCATTACCGGCGCCGCTCTTTCTTCCATGTGCGCATTTGGGAAAACACGTCTTGTGAGAATAACCGTTCCAGTATTAAATGCCAACGATTCGGTACGGGTGAAATTTAATGTGTATGCCTGCCTGTTCAATTTTACATCGTGCGTATCAACCGTAAATCTGGCCAAAGCACCAGTAATTACACAGATAGGATACTCCGCTTCCTGTGCAAGTGCTGAAGCCAAATCTGCCATTACCCAACTTCTGGCTATACAATCCGAAAGCACCACCGTGATAAAGGCAAGCGGCCTTAGCAGCATTTTCCCCAATGAAAATTATACATTGGTGTATACAAATAGCACTTCCTCATTTACAGCTACTCAGTTTCCAACGGCAACAACGGTTTTTAGTTATGAAGTAAAATTACCAGCATTTTTAAGTTTATCGCGTCTTACTTCGAATGTTGATCTTGTACCTAAAACGGGGTCGATTTCACATCCGGTAACCATTACACAGCTAGCGGCCACTTCATCGGATACTACCTGGGAGATCACTTTCCGGTCCACCCCCATTAGTGCAACTAATTTGAGCGGAACGCTTTTATACTTAAAAAACCTTGTATCAACTTCGTGTATCGCAAATACCGGTGTAACGTATGCGCCGGTGAATATAAAGTTTAAAATAAGAGGTGCGGAAACTTCCTGCTATCCCTACGAGTACTTAAGTTGCCTGAATGATACATTAGCGTTCAGCTGTCCGGCTAATTGTGTCAGGGGAGGTTTGTCCGGTGAACGATTTAACTTTACCCGCACCAACTATGGTCTCGCGGATTCCAACAATGATGGCATTCCGGATGGAACATTGGATATGAGCAAAGTGCGCACAGATCTTCTTATCAAGGGAGACACAGCGGCGGCGACAATTTCTGCCAATGTGGTAGCTGGTGCCAACGATTTTATCTATGGTTATTTTGAGCCCAATACCAGCAGCTTTTCATTCGCGGACAACAGCTTACAAATAATCGATGCCGGCTTATCCATTTATCGGGGCGGAAGCCTGTTGGGCACCTGTAATAATTTGCCACTTACAAAAACCCAAAAGAATCAGTGGCGCATGGATTTTAGTATTTCCAAAATAAGCACATGTATTGCCGGTTATTCGAAATTTGAAGATGGCGACTCTCTTGTCGCTCAAATGAGGTATTATAACGATTATGGAATACTTACTTCACCTCTCGCAACTGTGTCCGCAAACATAATGGGGGATTTTTATTTGAGTAACATCGCCAATCCTGTTGCAGCCGCAGATAAATATGCCTGCGATACCAGTTATGCCAGCCTGCAGATACTACCGGTTTATTATACGGAGGTCGTAAATGCAGCAACCGGCAATGGATGTGACACCATAGTCGTATCCAGCAACCACTACTTTAGCGTTGGACCATGTTGCAGCAATTACAACAATCTGCAGTTCTGGTTCGAATACCGGCCTGTTGCAGCTTTTGACAGAATTGTAATAGGGATACCTTCTAATTTGAAATGGGCGGGCAAAGCAACAATCACTGCTTTGACTAACCAGCCAGGCATTTTTCCGCTTGACATCAGCGGCTACGCTACAGTGTATGCTGATAGTGTCGTTTTTAATATCCGGCAACTGTATGCAGATAATGGAGGTCCGCTGCGAATTAACGACGAAGGGTTTGTTGGCACTGTTCAAACAAAATTCTTGCCTTTGTGTGCAACTGGACAAACAACTACCAAGCTCAGTTATCAAACCTATTTCAAAGGAATAAGTTCAACTGCCTATAATTCTGCGGCTGTTATCGTACCTATCCAACCTATTATTACTGTCAATGCTCCTGCGATAAATATTGCCACTTCGCCCCAGACAATCACGGTAACAGGCAATACAGCAGTGTGGGATCTGCAGATCAGTAATACTTCTTCATTGGCAGCCGCTAACTTCACTTGGCTCGCACAAAATATCGGGGGTACAACTTTTATCCAAAAACTTGAAAAACTTAGCGGCGTTAATGGCACAGTGATCGCTCTTGTAACTCCTGCAAACGGCATCTACCAGCTTGGTGACTTCGACAAGGCCACCAATACATACTACCGGTTAACGGTAGGTTATGCCAACTGTATAAAAGATACTATTAACCTGAAATATGGATACAGTTGCTTTGGATATCCTTCGTCGCTCAGTGCCTCTCTATGTAGCTTTAGCGCCCTACCACTTTACATCGTATCTCAACAGGCTCAATTGCAGTTCCAGGTACAGGTACAACCAACAGGACCGCAAACACTTTGTACGGATACGGTCTATCGTGTTAAGCTCACCAATGTGCAGCCAGGTACAGTGTATGGCCCCACCATTCAAAGTAATTTGCCTGCCAGTGGTTTTATTATTGAACCGGGCACCAGCCAGGTGGAATATCCCAGGAATACTTTTACCAACATTGCAGACCCCGTGCTTGTGAACGGGTCGTACAAATGGGATATAGCGGCATCTATCCCATCCCTGGCGGCTACCGGTATGGTTGGCAACGATTCGCTAAAACTTACTTTTAAAGGACAAGCTAAAGATTGCAGCTTCACTAGCGGAGACTATCTCACCTTCCAGGGTTCAGGTGTTACGGGATGCGGAACATCTATCTCAACACTAAAAACTTCCAGCAATCCATTTATTTTAGTTGGGGATCCCCTTACAAGCGTCAATAACTTCAAGCTTCGCAAAACAGTGGACAACTCCAATATACTTGCATGCGCCGGCCAAAGTTTTACCTACACCTATGTCGCAGTAAACAATGGTCCCAACGTAAGTGATGTTAGCCGTGAAGCGGTGGAAATTGAAGTGCCGAGCTGGCTGACGATCAGCAACTTTACACCCTCTTCAAATGGAGGCACTGCACCGGATAATGGTTCTATGCGGCAACAAAATACGGGCAGCATAACCATCTATTCGTGGACAATGCCGGCTAATGTCGCAGTTGGTGATTCAGTGAAGTTTAGTGTGCTGTTTACCGTTAACAATACAGTTCCGACAACGATTGGTTGTACACCCGAAAATGTTGAACTGCGTGACATGGTCGTTAATTCATTTTCTACTCCTGCCACCTGTGTACCAGGAGGATTATGTCAAAGCGCCACCATTAAAGGATCAGATACAATTAGCCTTTCTATACAAAAATACCAGGCAAAAGCTGCATCCCTGCAAATCAGCGCTGGTAACACCGCAACTCTTACAATCACTAATACGGGCGCCATTGCCATACCTGCGGGTACATTGCAATATTCGCTGTACGCAGACATGAATAGCAACGGTGTTTATGATGCGGCAGACAATGTGCTGCTGGCAGGCCCACTGGTGGTAGATATGGCGTTATCTCCTGCGGCTGTAGATAGCTTCGCGAAAGTGATCAACCTCACTCCTATCCCTGTCGATGCTTCGGGTAAATCTGTCTTGCTGGTAGTAAAACAAGGCTCTTGCAATTGTGAAAGCTGGAGACCTTCTCAAATAAATTCTGTACCGTTGCCTGTTGAATTATTAAGCTTTACAGTAACGAATATCAATTGTGAAAATACAATTAACTGGACTACCATTAAAGAACAAAACATCGTCAGCTATAGTGTGGAACGTAGTGTCAACGGTCGTAATTACGAGAGCGTAGCTGTGCTTCAGCCTGCGGGTTCTTATGAATTGCAGCACAGTTATAACTTTAGCGATAATCACATAACCAATGACGCCGTCTATTATTATCGCTTACGAACAAACGACGCAGACGGAAAATATAGTATTGGTACAACGGTATCAGTTAATGTGAAAAGTTGTAATGATGGAACAAATATTGTAACGATTTTTCCTAACCCGTTACGAAGCGGTGCACAAATGTTATCAGTAGAGATGAATAGCCTGCATACCGGTAGTTATCAATTACGTCTGTATGATATGTATGGTCGTGTTGTAAATCAACACCTGCTCTCAGTTTCTACAAGTACGGGCATTTTAAAAAACTTGATAAATGTTAAAGATTTATCAGCTGGAGTTTATATTGTTCAACTTATAAAAACCGACAATACCTTTAGTTATCAGAAGAAGGTGATTATACAATAAAAGAGTTGTATAAATAGATTGGCAAATGACAGCATACCTGAATTGAAATTTCAAATGTCACAATATCAGGTTTAGCTATAATGCTTTTACCAGAATTTGCTTGTTTTACCTAGTCGTACGGACATACGAACTGATAAACTTGGTCTTACAATTATACTCTTTAAAAAATCCTTAAAAGTACTCTAGTGGATTTGACTCACAAATGGCACATCACAAAGTTTCTGCTTTAGACGCCTTTAGTATGAACAATATTGGTATATCCTGCTTTATTTGCGAGTATTTTTTTTGAATAAATTCGTTTTGTACCGAACTCGAAATGACAATTTCTATATAGTTCGTCTGTTTTTTTTATTTGTTTAGTTTCGTTAGTGATGGAACAGTTAAATACCTTCAATTCTATTTGGCAATCAGGATCATCAGCCACCATCCCACGAAGTCACCACTGGAATGTGCTGAAATTCTCGAAGGACGATGATGGATACAAATATAAATACGAAGGCGGGAGCTTTATACTTAGGATGATTTTAAGGAAAAAAACGATGATAGATGTCACAGGGAGCCAAGAAGATATAGACAGTTCGAACGAATTTAGGATATGGTGCGATGAAAAAAACCGTCCAAAAATTATCAAAGCCTTTAATCATTTACCCAAACTCTTTGGGGCGCCGGCTCCTTTAACATTTTGAGCACGCTAATGAAGTATTCAGTAAAGACTCAAGTTTAAAAAGTACGAGCCTAGCGCAATAACACAGAAAATTTCTTTAGCCGTGAAACAATGCTATTCAGTAAACTTAAACAGTATAGCCCCGATAAACAGCAGCGGCCAGCATTTCTAATTGTCCCTTTTGACTCTCATTTTATTTTTGAAACGGCCGGTGGCATCCACCTTCCGTCCAACACTTCTTCTTTTGGCCAGTAAGTACGCAAGTAAAGGGAAAATTCACCTTTTTCCACTGCCGGCAACCAGTTCGATTCGTACTCTTTCGCCGGCGGTGCAGACTGGACATAAATCGTTAAGGATCCATCACTATTGGTCTTCATTGATTTATTCTTGGTTCCCAATGAATACCGGTTTAAATTGTTTAGTTCAAAAAAATGATGTTGATTATACAATGTGAGTGACCAAAATCCATTAACCGGTGGCATATTTTCTTTTGTAAATGTTATTTCGTATTTGTTGGCACTATTTAACCTTATACCCGCTGAATCACGATCCTGGTAAAAATATTTTGCCTCTTTTTCCTTATTCACCAGGATATTCGATTTAGCAGTAGCAGTCCGTGTAAAGTAATCGGTGCCAAATGCAGCACCATTGTTAATGGTACTCCAATAAAAAGGCAATTGTCGTCCAAAATTTCGGAACTCAAACAGTGGTTTAATCACCTGCGCTTCAACCTCTGCTGCTGCTTCTATCATGGCCTTTTTTATAGCCGGATCTTTTCTCGCGGCAGCAATCACAGCCAGGACCTGTGCATAGCGGGCCTCTTCACCAGGCATGGGAGGAGCGTCCGCAAGAACGATGGGCAATTCATCAAAGAATTTATCAGGAAACACCCAAGACATTTCCTGGTTACCCATCGACGCTGCTGGAAGTGTTTTCACATTTTTCCAATCTTTTTTCTTCATTTTCCCATCAAAATCTGATAAAGGATACATTACTACTGATTGCAAAACGGGCTGAATGGCCGCGCGATCTTCCGGCGTATCATCCATAAAAATCCTGGGACCAACAATGCCGGTATTGCTGCTGGACCGAAAAACTTTTGCAATGCCACCGGGAACTTTTCCATTCCAATTTGGTCCTACAAGCAAATAAAATCCAGGCTTTGTATCATACATCTGGCCAAGCTGTACAAATCCATCGGTACGAAGATCAACGATCTGGTACACCCAGAAACGCTTACCAAAATCAGGAACTTGTATTACCACAGGTGACAGGTCCAATGCCAAAGCACCGATACCATACACGACGTCCTGGTTCGGACATGCGATAGCCCTTTCAGTGGGTATGACATAATCTGTAAGTAACCCAAATTGATTGAGTGGCGCTTGTATCAAAGGGCCAGACATTACAATTTCTTTCACTTGCGAAAATGCGAGGCGCCGGTTGTAAATATTTACCATCGGCCAGGCCCAGAAATAGGCATCCTTCGCGACTAACCTGGCATATTCTACGGTAATTTTAGTAGTGGAATCCGGGCTGGGTGGCAGCACCCGTGAGGTTTGATTTGGAGTTGAGCTATCAGCTATAGTGGCCGCGGTGGTCGTAGCTTGTTTATTTGAGTTTTGATTGCAGGAACACATGATTACCGGCAATACAATCAGGAGGATTTTTTTATACATCTAAAAGATTTTATTTAGTGAGCGTTGCCTATTACCTTATTTTTTTTATGATCTTGTACACGTCAAGGATGGTTTGCGATTATGTACTTTGTCAATGACCTATTTCTCTTTTTCAATATCTCCAAGTTTCCAGGTTTTTTCAAACAATGCTTTTTCTGGTCCGTATAATCTAAATAACACTTCAAATTGCCCTTTGGGATCTGTTGGCACCCAATTAGACTGTTTGCCAGCAGGTGATTGCGGAGCAAAATAAACATCCACGGAACCATCCGTGTTTTTCTGAACCGTTTTATCGTTGGAGGCGCAACTGGCACGCGAAAGGTTCTTAATTAATGCGTGTGTTTGGCGGTCATATACGGTGGCTGACCAATACTGCTTCGTAGGCACATTGGCAGGCACATGAAGACGATAGATCTCGGCACCGCTGAGTGCATTGCCGTCTTTGTCCTTGCCGGCTATAAGATAAATCTGTGCAGTACCCAAACGCTTTATTCCGACATAACCAATTGCATAAGTCAAACTGCGCGCATCCACTGGATAAATGTCAGTTTCAGTATACCCTGACGACCCCGCTTTCACGAGCTCCGGCATAGCCGGCACTGCCCAATGCGCATCGCTATTAAGCGGTGGAAAACCTGCATCATACATTACTTCGATATAATCATGGGCTGCTTTTGCAGCAGCGTTTAGGATATCGTTGGTTTTAGTATCCGGATTAAATTGTTTACCTTTTTCTATGCCGATGGTTTTTAATAAATCAATCATCGCCTTATCGCGGGTAAGCCAGGGCTGGCTTTGCACAATGCGGTCAAGCGAACGAAAAAACTTCACATCATATTGAATAGTGGCATCATATAATACATCGCTCGCATCGGTAAACTTCGTTTCTGAGGGGTTACCCGCCTTTGATAAGGGGTAAACTTTGAGTTGTTTACCATAGTTGACAGCTTTGGCCACATCTGCATCATTATGGCTGGGCAGATTGGAACGCAATAGCGCATATCCTTCATAAGTATCCGCGGCCAATACAATGTACCCGGAAGGTGGCTTCTGCTGATATCCCGGAGGCAGGATAAGGTATTTTCCGCCTGCCCCTTTATCTGCGCCATAAGGTCCCGCGTCTTCTAATGGCATTTGAAACACATTGTCTATATTACCAGCAAATGATGAAACGCCGTCTGCAGGTGGAACACTGATCACCAGCGGTCCTGCATCCTTTGTATTAAAAAATATCATGAAATAAATCGCATCAGGATTAGGCGTGAGCGTTTGATTGTGCCAATCAACTGGTCTGGACCAATAAACAATCTCGTTTTGTTTGCCAGCTGTCTTTGTTAACATTTCCTGGAGCATCAGGTCATAGTTTACTGCCGGCATTCCCCAAATAACGGCTTGCAGTGCACGCTGATACATCATTTGCTCCTTGATATTTGCAGGTATAAAAGACGTTGTAGTTAAAGTATCTGCGTTTCCCTTCGTTTGTTTGGATTCGGTTGAGGATTGATTGCAGGCAATCATAATTATAACGAAAAGTGAGAAAATTATGCTTTTATACATTATCTGGATTTTTGTTCTTATTTATCTGAAGTTGTGTGTGTGGACAAATAACGTCTAGTAAAATTGTAAACTAAACATTTGTCAAACTTTCAGATTTGTAAACAATTTGGCCGACAAAATGTTTACGAAAAAAAATTGAATATCTTCTGAGCGGGAGCTGCAACCGACAGCCATTCTCCAGCAGATTAGTCAAACCTACTTTCTGGTTCTTCGATGCACAATGCACAAAATAAGTAACAGTAATATCCACGATTTGTTCAATTACAGACGCTCTCCAGTCAGCACCCCCATGTGTGGTTTGATGTTAGCTTTTTCAAACCATTCATTTGATCCTTAAACTTCCGCATGAATTGTGGAACAGATAGTAAGTATTATAACAATGGAAACGAAGTAATAAGGGGAGTTTTTTTTGCCTTCGGTCACAGGCACGAAAAGGAAATAGAATTGAATTATGCAACAAAGTTATGCATGTTATTTACTTCACGTCTTTATAGCATAAAACCACGTTAGACGAGTATCTTAATAGTACTAAGAATTTAAATTGGCCGTCCCGCTTCAACCCCTCATTTTTTTTGATCAACTACGATATACGACAATAATATACAACATAAGATTGCGACCAAGCAAAAAATAATGGCGTTGCGAGGACGGTTAAAGGAAACACTCATTTGTGCATCTACACACATTTTGCCTCTTGCGCCTTTCTTGGTAGTGATCAGTATTACGCCTGCTGTACCCCGGGAGCCGTAGATAGCTGTGGAGTAAGCGTCTTTCAGCACCTCAACGGAAAGGTTGATAAGTTAACCCCACCAATTAAAAGTTAAAACAATTTATATAGTCCAATAAAATATCTATTCTTTTGATGTCAACACAAAGTCTCACATACTTGAAACTTTTGATAAGATGACACAACTATTCGTTGTTCCCTATATTCTTCTGTGCATAAATTTTTACAATGTTGTTGACGGTGGTGTCGGCGGAGATGTAGCGTAGACATAAATTTCCGGTTTACCATTTCTATCAAAAGTAATTCCGCTTATGTCGAATTTATTGCGTACCTTACTCTAGATTTTTCTCAGGATACGATTTAAGATTCAAACAACAGGCTATCAGCTCTGTCTCTTTCTCTATTCTCCGCAAAGTTTTAAGCAATCAATTCTTCAAGCCCTGCAGGCATGGTTGAAATCTTAACGAACAAACCACGACTTTAATTTAATTAACAACATTCTTTCAATTTTTATTATGACAAAGAAATTATTATTAACCTTCACTGGTTTATTATTTATCTGTGCATCTATATCTGCTCAAAAGGCAAACACGGACTCTCTCTCTTTTCAAAAGGCTAATACAGATTCTCTCTCTTTGGTTTCTAAAATCAGCGAAGATCAACTGAAGCTGGGTAAACTTCAAAACCAGGTTGAGCAAAAAACAAAAAACAAACAAGATGCCTCACAACAGGCTCAAAAATCTGCAGATGCAAATACCACAGCAGCAGGTAAACTAAGCGATCACCCGGAAGACAAGAAGTTGGCCCGAACTGCAAATAACAATGCAGGTAGTGCCAAGTCAGATTCAAAAACCGCAAGGAAAGAATCAAGTTCATTGGATAAACTAAATGTGGACATCCAGGATCTGAAAAACAAGATTGCCGCTAATCAGGTGAAATTAGATAAGTTTGTAAAACCGGAATTGCTAGATAAGCCGTGAGTTAATTGCGTCTCTACAAACAGGCAAAAATGACAGAGATCAGAATTTACGTGATAAAGTAACATTCAGTTTAACATAAACTTGTTATCAATAACTTTCCAGAAAACGATTCTATTTTTATAGGAGCATTCAGTTTGGAAAGTTATTTTTTGGTATTTAATGCTTCAAACGGCGGACAATCCAACACATTTGTGCAATAGAAAAATTTATGAGCAGGATGCCTTTTACGGAGCATTTACTCAATTTACCGCGGTACGCTTTTTTATGAACGCAATACGCAGGCATCCCCGTTAACTAATAAGCCTACCTTACATTATGTTCCCGAAAGATGTTTTATGATGGAGAATTTCAAAGTGATTATATTAATCATGGCAGTGCTGATCGGGTTATCTGCTTTCATTGATAAAATCAAGCTCCCCTATCCTGTGTTGCTTGTACTGGCAGGATTAATAATTGCTTTTATTCCGGGAGTACCCCGCATTATACTCAATCCTGATGTTATTTTTGTGGTCATCCTGCCTCCTTTGTTGTATGATGCAGCGTCGCGTACTTCCTGGAAAGACTTCAAAGCCAATATACGCCCAATCTCTGCGCTGGGCGTTAATCTCGTGTTCTTTACGGTTCTTGCAGTTGCCATAACCGCTTATTATTTTATTCCCGCTTTTAACTGGCCTGCGGCTTTTTTACTGGGTGCCATCATTGCTCCGCCAGATGCGGTCGCTGCAACTGGCATACTCAAAGGCCTTTCATTGAATAAGCAGGTATCTGCCATTTTAGAAGGCGAAAGCCTGGTAAATGACGCAGCTGCGTTGATCGCCTATCGTTATGCGCTGATTGCTGTTCTTACAGGAAGTTTTGTACTGTGGCAGGCGGCGCTGCAATTTATATTTGTAGCTGCTGGTGGTATTTTAATCGGAGGACTTATCGGTTACATCATTACCCGGATACATAATAAAATTCATGAGCAACCTATTGTTGAAACTTGCTTTACACTCCTCACGCCGTTTGTCGTCTATTATGCAGCCGAACAGATAGGCGCATCGGGCATACTTTCGGTGGTAAGCGCGGGACTTGTTGTTTCGGTGCGTTCATCCGAAGTTTTCTCCTACGATATGCGCCTACAAACTACTTACGTGTGGGATACGATCATGTTTTTGCTCAATGGATTTGTCTTTATCTCTATCGGGCTTCAGTTACCGGTTATATTGCAGGAACTTAATTACTACTCATGGCACACGCTTCTTTTGTATAGCTCGTTAATTAGTGTTGTAACCATCGGTGTGCGCATTGGATGGGTTTTTTCCGGCGCCTATTTTGCGCGTCTTTTTAAGTGGAAAAAGACAGGGCATGAGTTGGGTTCTTCCGAAACAGATCATGACGATACATGGAAAAATGTAATGATCGTAGCGTGGACCGGCACCAGAGGCGTTCTATCCATGGCCGCAGCCCTTGCTTTGCCATTGACACTGTACAGCGGAAAACCATTTCCCGAACGCGCCCTGATTGTGTTCCTTTGCTTTGTGGTCATTTTTGTAACACTGGTGATACAAGGATTTTCCCTGCCGTTGCTTGTCCGGTGGCTTAATATAAAAAACACTGAAGAAGATAAAGAAGAACGACAAATACAATTGTATCTAATCAAGAATACGCTGCATTACATAGATCACGAATATCCCGTCCCATTGGAGGAATCAGTTAAGGCGTTACTGAAAAAAGAATTTGAACAAACAGCAACAAGACTGATGAGTGAGATCCGGGCACATACCTGGAATGAAACCGGAGGAAAACGGGTAGCCGTCAGGGTCTTGACACCTTTGCAACAAGCGCGTATAGCCATCGGAGGTTTTCAGAGAGACTTGCTGTTAAAATTACACAAAGACGGAAAAGTAAGTACCGCCGCTCTTAAAGAAGTAGAACGTGATTTGGATATAGAGGAACTAAATTTGAATCAGCAACTTCCGTCAAAGGAAGACCAACCTGAAAATTAAGAGTGCTAAATATTTTCTTTCATGCATCAACAAATTCAAGTGGCAACGTTAACAATTCAGCAATGCGATCCATTCAGTAATAATAGCAAACCGTGTCATAAAATACTTTAACCAAAGTTTTTAAATGACGATGTCAAATACTGGCAAAAAGAGCCTAACTTTATAGAGCGGAAATAAGTTCTCCATCATTTAGTTTTGATCAGTTTTAATTCTTACACAATTTTTCCTCCTCTTTGCTTTTTGCTGCAGTCAACTTAAACAAGCCTTACTTACTATTCCCATCACTAACTACGTTATAAGAACAAGTAGCAAATAAGAAGGGTAAAATATATACATCTCCTCAGGCTATTACTCAATACTACATTGCATTTACCATCTGTGAAGCAGCATGGCAACAGCATGCGGTTTGACCAGGGATAAAAGAAAGATAATTCCTGTAACAAATCTCAAATGGCTCATTAATATTTTATAAGAACTTATGGCATTTATCGATAAAATTCTGCGCAAGCCGTCTTATGGATGGCAGAATGAAAATCAAGAATTGATTGTTCCCACCAAAGCACAACTATTCAACGAAACACTTTCCCGATTGAATATTTTTAAATCGCGTAAAAACTGGATATCGTTACAGACCATCGTTATGATTGTTTGTATGGTGCCCTTTCTATTTCTTTTTATTACACAATATTTTTCATGGCAGCTTATGATTGTTGTGGTGCTTTATAGTGTAATCGTCATGGGAACGCATGGCACCATTTGGTTTCACCGTTATTGCACACATAAAGCTTATAAGTTCAGTCATCCTCTGTGGCGTTTCTTAACGCAGCACATGGTTGTTAAAACACTTGCTGAGGAAATTTATGTTGTATCACATCATGTACATCACTCTACATCTGATCAGCCGGGCGATCCTTATAATTCCAGAGGGGGCTTGTGGTATTGCATGCTGGCAGAGTTTAATCATCAGCGGGTATCTCCTGATCTTTCCGAAGAAGAGTTTTCAAAAGTCACACGCTTTATGCAGCATACCGGAGTAAAGCTTAATTCATTTAAGCAATATCGTAAATGGGGTTCTGTTGGCCATCCGCTTTATACAATCGCATCCTGGCTACTCAACTGGATTTTTTGGTACACCCTTCTCTACTTTATAGGTGGCAATGCTTTGGCCTGTGCTATTTTTAGCAGCACTTTGCTGTGGTTTATTTTTGTTCGTGCATTTAACTATACCGGTCATGCAAAAGGAAAAGAAAAGCATATTGATGGTTTGGATTTTGACAGAAGCAATCTGTCCGTTAATCAAACCAGGCCAGGTATTTTTACAGGAGAGTGGCACAACAATCATCACCTGTATCCCGGCAGCGCCCGGGCCGGATTTTTATCTTATCAAATAGATCCTGCCTGGATCTTTATTTTCTGTATGTACAAAGTTGGCGTCGTTTCTTCCTTTCATGATTCAAAAAAAGAATTCCTGAAAAAATATGTATTGACAACCAATAAAATATAAATTTCGAATCAACCCGTTACTTAAGAGCAATTTGAGTATGGTATGCTCTTATTGTAAAGCAAGGAGGTCGCTATTAGCCAATGGGCAAACAAACCTTTCGAGGAGTTCTATTTACATGAAACCGCCTCCCGGAAATGCTTTTTTTCATCCTACATTCAACCCTGGAAAGTACCGGCCTGTTGTAATTACATCAATGCACATTAATCTATTACGACAGCCTGTTATTCACAGATTTGGGCAAATTGTATCTCAAAATCAAAGTCCTCCTGAATGCTTGAAATGGAACAGAAAGGAACTACATTTGAATAGTAGACAATAGAGTCCCGAGAATTGTTTTTGTTTGCATAAAGAACAGTTAGTGAAGGCTATTGCAAAATCTAAAAGCAGTGCTATTGATGTAAAAGTTGAATGAGCGTATCCGATAATCCATGCCATGCACTTTGTTGATAATAGTTTTAACAATGGCTGTTTCTCCATGATATTATTATTGTTATTTACCCCTCGATAAAAACCGCTGAATTTGACGTTGTAGCTACGGTCTGGTATGATTATTAACGCACACATGTAATTAGCCTACTGAAAAACTTTATAATGTCCGAAAAAAGGTTAGATAAAAATAAAACAAAGCAATTGTCCTCAAATGGATTCCCCGTTGTAGGCGTTGGTGCATCCGCCGGAGGATTGGAGGCATTTAAAAAATTAGTAAAAGCCATTCCCGAAACTTCAGGCATGGCCTATATTTTAGTACAACACCTGGAGCCTACACACGAAAGTATATTAACAGAGCTGTTGCAAAAGATCTCTTCCATACCCATCTATGAGATTACAAATAATGTACGTGTAGAGCCAGACCGGATTTACATTATACCTTCCAATAAGTTACTCACGGCAACAGATGGCATACTCCAGCTAAGCCCGAGACCAGCTAAAACTGAAAAGAATATGCCTATTGATGTATTCTTTACATCGCTTGCTGAAATTCATGGCAGCCAAGCCATAGGCATTGTGTTGTCCGGCACTGCCACAGACGGTACCGTAGGGCTTAAAGCTATTAAAGAGCAAGGCGGTATCACCATTGCCCAAGATCCAAAATCTGCGGCTTATAATGGCATGCCGCAAAATGCCATCGATGCGGACGTTGTAGATTTCGTGTTTGCCCCCGAAGAAATTCCCTTGCAGTTGACAAGGCTTGTCCGGTCATTTCAGCCTGACTTTACCAGCGGCGGAGATGCCTTTCGCCAATTGCTGGCCATTCTTCAGGCACGGAGAGGTGCCGATTTTACCTATTATAAACAAACCACTATCCGCAGACGCATCATCCGTAGAATGGGATTGAATAACGTGGAAAATATTGTTGACTACGTCTCTTTTGTCAAAGAAAATATACAAGAGCAGGATTTGTTGTACCAGGATCTGTTGATCCCGGTTACCAGTTTTTTTCGCGACACAAAAACGTTTGATTTTCTCTGCGACACAATATTTCCGGTTCTCTTAAGAAACAAAGCGGAAGCCGCTCCTTTACGCATCTGGGTTGCCGGATGCTCCACCGGAGAAGAGGTTTATTCAATGGCTATCTGCCTGTATGAGTACTTTAAAGACAAAGCCATTGAGGATAAAATCCAAATTTTCGCCACTGATATTTCTGAAAAAGCCATAGGTAAGGCAAGGACCGGAACGTATTCGCAAAATGAAATCACAGGCCTGACCTCTGCCCGCTTGCAAAAGTATTTTACCAAATGGAAGGGCAATTTTCAAATAGACAAATCCATAAGGGATATGTGCGTGTTTGCCTGTCACAACTTTCTGAAGGACCCGCCATTTGCAAGAATAGATCTGATCAGTTGCAGGAACGTGCTTATCTACATGGAACCTTCTTTGCAAAAAAGAGCACTCACAACGTTCCATTATGCAATAAAAGATAACGGGTATCTGCTCCTTGGAAAATCTGAATCTGTAAGCCCTGCGTCCGATCTGTTTGCCATTTTCGGTATAAATGAAAAAGCATATATCAGAAAGCCGGCCGCAGGAAAATACTTAAATATCCTTACATACAATTCAGCATTTAAGAAAAGCAATATTGCTGCTAAAAATGAATTTGTTCAGGAAGACTTTCAAAAAAGTGCCGATGACATTTTACTTTCCAGGTATACTCCCGCAGGTGTGGTGATTAATGACCAAATGGAAATAGTGCAATTCAGAGGAGCAACTGGCAACTGGCTCGAACCCTCTTCCGGCAAACCAACGCTGAATCTTTTAAAAATGGCACGGGAAGGATTAGCTTTTGAATTGAGGAACGCATTGCACAAAGTAAAAGCAAGCGAAATACCCATTGTCAAGGAAAATATTCCCATGCAGTTCATAGGAAAAACGCTATGGGTAACTATTGAAGTGGTACCCTTATTAAACACTGCTGAACCTTATTTTCTGATTCTCTTCAAAGAAAGCATGTTTCCTCGCGAGCCATCCAATGCAGGTTCAACACTCGGTCCGTCTGCAGATACTGAGCAGCAAAGCGCTGAAGCTTTGCATATTCAAAGACTGTAAATGGAACTTGCCCAGGCACGCGAAGATATGAGAAGCATCACGGAAGACCAGGAAGCTGTAAATGAAGAACTGCAAAGTGCGAATGAAGAACTCCTTTCAGGCAGTGAAGAACTCCAAAGTTTAAATGAGGAGCTACAATCGACAAAAGAAGAAATACAAAGTACTAACGAAGAACTTACTATTTTAAACCAGGAACTTTTTGATCGTAACGAACAATTGAATATCGCGAGGCTATATGCTGAATCAATTATAGCCACTATCAGAGAACCGCTCATTGTGTTGGACAAGAATATGCATGTGAAAACAGCCAACAGGTCATACTATCAGAAGTTTAGAACAACTGAAGATGAAACGGAAGGCAAGTCATTTTATGAACTGGAGGAAGGACAATGGAATATCCCCTACTTAAGATCTATGCTGGAGACCGTTTTATTGGAAGGAAAAGAAATGAAGGATTTTGAAATCAGGCAGGTCTTTAAGTATTCAGGTGAAAGGGTCATGCTATTGAATGCCACACAAGTTTTTAGAAAAATAGACACTGAGCAATTGATTTTAGTGGTTATTGAAGATGTGACAGAGATAAAAAAACAGGAGGCCGAGTTAAAAAAATTCACACTTGAATTGGAAGAGAAGGTAGAAGAAAGAACCCATGATCTAAAAAACTCCAATGAATCACTAAAACATTCAAACGAGAACTTACAGCAATATGCATCCATAGCGTCTCATGATCTACAGGAGCCATTGCGGAAGATCAGGGCGTTTGCCAGTCTCCTCAATCAACGTTACAGTGATGATATAAAAGATGAAGCAAAACAACTACTCAATAAAATCGGTTTGTCAGCGGAACGTATGTCCACCCTTATTACGGATGTGCTCAGCTATTCAAAAATAGTTGAGTCGAAGCCCGTTTTTGAACAGACAGATCTGAATAAAGTTATAGAGGATGTTATAGCTGATTTTGATTTATTGATCTTCGAGAAGAATGCTACAATAACACACGACAAACTGCCCGTACTTGATGCGATGCCCTTACAGATAAACCAACTTTTTTATAACTTATTAAGCAACGCCTTAAAATTTTCTGTCCCCGCGGTTACTCCAGTTATAAGCCTTACTTCAACCGCTTTGTCAGAAGCGGGCATAGAAAAATATCCTGATTTAAATAGCAAGGTGCCGCATGTAGAAATTATTTTTAAAGACAATGGTATTGGCTTTGACCAAAAATTCTCAGAGCAGATATTTTTGATTTTTCAACGACTAAATTCCCGTGAACAATTTGAAGGAACAGGAATCGGTTTGGCCCTATGCAAAAAAATTGTGGTGCTTCACCATGGCGAGATATATGCAGAAGCCAAAGAGGGAGAAGGAACAATTTTTCATATTATCCTTCCTTTAAAACAATTAAGCTGACTGCCTGCACCAATTGATAACAATGATGATCCGAAATGTCGTCATTGCTAACATATTCATTTTATAGAATTGGGATGCAGGCACCTGTCCCAATAATCGAGTATGCTTTTTACCAGTTCTTCGAAAGTATTTACAGTTGATGGCTTTTGAAAGTAGCCCTGAACCGTAAGCTCGTAAGCTTTTCTTATCTCCCCCGGATTGCGACTGGTTGTCAAAAAAATAAAAGGAATAGATTTTTGCCGAAGGTATTCGTTTTCAGAAATCCGTTTGGATAATTCAAGCCCGCTCATTACCGGCATATTGATGTCACAAAAAATAACAAAAGGCTGTTCTGACGTTTGCAGAAAATAATCCAATGCCAATTGGCCATTTGCAAAAAATCTGTAAATACTTCTGGGAGCGATATTATCAATAATATGCCGAAGCAAATCACAATCATCCTGATCATCATCTATAATTATGATGGGGCCTTTTTTCAATGTGTGCGTTTCACTCACTTTAATTAGAAGTAGAAATTAGAAATAATTTTACACTTATCAAAGTTCTCTAACGTAGGAAGTACGCATATTATACCGTAAGTCGTCTTTTTTGCATCAGTTGTAAATCCATGGCACAGCATTTACAGACTATATATAAAACAAATAAATGGCAACACCATCAAAAAAGACAGCGACGAAAAAAACACCCAATACTAATAATGTATCAATGATTACCAGAACAGAGCCTGCTCTGGAAGAATTGTTTGTAGATGAGATAAAAGACATTTACTGGGCAGAGAAGAAACTAGTGAAAGCAATACCTAAAATGCAAAAAGCAGCAAGTTCTGAAGAATTGAGAACAGCTTTTGCAACCCACCTTGAGCAAACAAAAGAACATGTAAGCCGCCTGGAACAGGTATTTGAATTGCTCGGCGTGAAGGCGCAGGCTAAAAAATGCGACGCCATGGAAGGGCTCACTATGGAAGGCGAAAGCATTATTGAAGATACTGAAGATGGAACATCAACAAGGGATGTGGGATTAATTCTTGCGGGGCAGAAAGTAGAACATTATGAAATTGCTACTTATGGAGCGCTCAGACAAATAGCTATGGTGCTCGGAAAAGAGGATGTAGCCGAGATACTGAGCACTACACTTGAAGAGGAAAAAGAAGCAGACAGTTTGTTAAGTTCTATTGCAGAGAACAGCATCAATTATGAGGCATCTACAGAGGAATAAGTTTAAGCAAAGATAAACTGAGGCAACTACGGTTGCCTTTTTTTGTGTCTTATATGTGCTCTTTCTTCCTCAGCCTTTCCTCACTTGCATTTATCTCAGCACCCATTGCAATATAATCTATAGAATTCTCTTATTAGCTCGTAAATGTTAAATATCAGCTTTACCTGCATTTCCAGCGGGGAACAATCCCTACACATTCCGGTTATTATTTTTCAATCCCTGCGGCACATCATTCGCATGGTTATAGGTGCCACTCCAGAATACACTTCAGTTTCTAATACTTGATCTTACTCTTCAATGGCAGGCATCAATTTTACTCATCAATTATTTTATTTCTCATGGATATTATCTGTTTTTCACACCTCAGGTGGAATTTTGTGTTCCAGCGTCCGCAACATTTATTAGGCAGAATGGCGAAGCAGTATCGTGTATTCTATATAGAAGAACCGGTTTTCTATACGCTTGAAAATAAAAACATGGTAGCTGTTTCTCCTCAGAATATATGGGAGTAACCCCTTTTATCTCGCTGGATACCGACCCTGCAGATATAGAACAAGTGCAGACAGATCTTTTAAACGTACTACTAACTGATTTCAATATCCAGGACTATTACTGCTGGTACTATACGCCCATGGCCCTGCCATTCAGCAGGCATTTGAAACCACAGGTTACCGTTTATGATTGCATGGATGAACTGTCGGCATTTAATTTTGCGCCTACTTTGTTACACGAACTGGAGCTGGAATTATTTAAGAGGACGGACAT
Organism: Pinibacter aurantiacus; assembly: GCF_019130065.1. GTDB lineage: Bacteria > Bacteroidota > Bacteroidia > Chitinophagales > Chitinophagaceae > Pinibacter > Pinibacter aurantiacus. The sequence goes on from NZ_JAHSPG010000014.1 coordinate 93,343, forward strand.
TGTATTTACGGGCGGCTATAGTTTGTATTCTTCAAAAAAGCAGTACCATCATAATATTTACCCTTTTCCAAGCAGCATCGAAAAAGAACATTTTGAAAAAGCCCGGTTAGAACAACCGGACCCTGAAGATCAGGCACAGATAGGCTTTCCGAGAATGGGTTTTTTTGGTGTACTTGACGAGCGACTGGACATTGAATTGATAAATGCGGTTGCCATTGCAAGACCTAACTGGCAGATCATATTTGTTGGGCCTGTTGTTAAGATCGATCCGGATAGTTTACCAGTGCATCCCAACATTCACTACCTGGGGCAAAAATCATACAATGAGCTGCCTGCCTATATAAGCGGTTGGGATTTAGCAATGATACCTTTTGCCAATAACAAATCAACAGAATTTATCAGCCCCACCAAAACACCTGAATATCTGGCAGCCGGGAAGCCTGTTATCTCCTCGCCTATCCGCGATGTAATTGATCCCTATGCAGAGTTATCGCTAGTACACATAGCTTTTGATGCTACTGATTTTATTGAAATAGCCACGCTGGAACTAAACAATAAAGAAAGATCCATATGGCTCCGTGATGTTGATGATTTTTTACGACGCAATTCATGGGACATGACCTGTAACGCTATGAATGCTTTAATTAAACAAATAAAGGAAAACAGAGAGTATGTTTGATTATTTAATTGTAGGAGCAGGTTTTGCAGGTAGTGTAATGGCAGAACGATTAGCGTCCTCAGGAAAAAAAATATTGATCATTGATAAACGAAATCACATAGGTGGCAACACTTATGATTATTATGATGAATCAGGCATATTGGTGCATAAATATGGACCACATATCTTTCATACACACAGCAGAGATGTTTACGACTACTTAAGCTTATTTACAGACTGGAGATCATACGAACACAAAGTGCTGGCTGCTGTTGACGGGCAACTGGTTCCGTTGCCAATCAATCTCAATACGATTAATACGCTGTATGGCCTTCAACTTTCTACAGATCAGGCAGAAGCATTTTTAAAAGAACGCGCAGAAAAAATTTCACCCGTAAAAACATCGGAAGATGTAGTGATGGGGCGCGTAGGAAAAGAACTCTACGAAAAATTTTTCAAAGGCTATACAAAGAAACAATGGGACCTTGATCCTTCACAACTGGATGCAAGTGTAACCGCAAGAGTGCCCGTTCGTACCAATAAAGATGATAGATATTTTACTGACACTTACCAGGTAATGCCCTTGCACGGATACACCAATTTGTTTACGAAAATGCTTTCTCATCCCAACATTAACATCATGCTGAATACGGATTACAGGGACGTTATCACGTTTGTGCCACATAAGTATATTATTTACACGGGACCCATTGATAGTTATTTTGATTATTGCTACGGCCAATTGCCTTATCGTTCTATTGAGTTTAGATTTGAAACATATGATAAGGATATTTTTCAACCTACAGGTACTGTAAACTATCCTAATGGTCAGGCATATACTCGCATCACAGAATTTAAATACCTGACCGGGCAACAGCATAAAAAAACATCTGTGGTGTATGAATTTCCAAAAGCGGAAGGCGATCCCTACTACCCTATTCCTACGGCAGAAAATGCAGCGTTATACAAGAAGTATCAGTTGCTGGCAGAAACTGCCCCAAAAACATATTTTACCGGGCGGCTGGGCACTTACAAATATTACAACATGGACCAGGTAATAGCGCAATCACTCACGCTGTTCAAAAGTATCATGAAAGATCAACCCATCGAAATGCAAGCGAATGGATATAAGAAAACATTACAGCAAACCTGAAATTTGGGGAGGACTGGAATGCTCCATCAACAGAACAAGTGACCATTTTCATGATCAATTGGAGGATGGTGGCTATTATAATCGTTCCCATAATATTGAAGCTATTTCAAAACTAGGTATTACTACCTTGCGTTTTCCTTTACTGTGGGAACGTCATCAACCGCAAAAAGACGACCCTATTAACTGGGATTGGGCCACGGAGCAATTGAACAGTATTGTAGCCTGTAACATAACACCGATCATTGGTTTATTACATCATGGCAGCGGACCTACATTTACTGATTTAACAGACGATCATTTTCCTGAATTATTATCGAAGTATGCTGCAAAAGTAGCGCAGCAATTTCCATGGATAGAATATTATACACCTGTTAATGAACCTTTGACCACAGCAAGGTTTAGTGGACTGTATGGTTTGTGGTATCCACATCATAAAGACGTTCACAGCTTTCTTACAATTTTATTGAATCAATTGAAGGGAGTTGTACTTTCAATGCAGGCTATCAGAAAAATTAACTCAAATGCGAAACTGATACAAACCGAAGATCTCACCAAAGTACACAGTACCCCAGCTTTACAATATCAAAGTCATTTTGAAAATGAAAGACGTTGGCTCACGTATGATCTGCTCTGCGGCAGAGTTGGTGAAAACCACAGCATGTGGAACTATTTTATGGACAATAACATTGATGCAGAAAGTCTTTACTTTTTCATCCGTCATCCATGCGTACCACATATTGCCGGTTTCAATTATTACATTACATCGGAACGTTTTCTTGACGAAAATATTGATCAATACCCTGTACATACACATGGCAGCAACGGCAAACAAAGTTATGCAGATGTAGAAGCTGTGCGGACAACAAACATAGCAGGAATAAAATGTCTGCTGCACGAAGCATGGGAAAGATACCAGCTTCCACTTGCAGTAACAGAGGTGCATCTTGGATGTACACGGGAAGAGCAAATAAGATGGTTAAAAGAAATCTGGGAGGCTTGTTGCGAAGCTACTGATGAAGACATTGACATCAGGGCCATTACTGTATGGGCATTGCAAGGTTCTTATGATTGGAGCAGCTTGCTCACGCGGCATCACAAAATATACGAGCCAGGAGCTTTTGACGTACAAAATAGTATGCTACGACCAACGGCCATAGCCAAATTGGTGACATCCATCATCGGCAATATGCCCTGGGAACATCCGCTATTACATCAACAAGGATGGTGGCAAAAAATATCAATTAATGAATCATCTATAGAAAATAACAACGATGCTAAAATACAGGTTCCATTGCTGATCATCGGAAAAACTGGAACTCTTGCCAACGCATTTGAACGTATTTGCATCAGACGAAATATTTATTGCAAAAGCATTTCACGTGATGAATTTGATATTTTAGATGAAAAATCAATTGAGGCTATTATTGCATTGTACCAGCCTTGGGCCATGATCAATGCGACAGACCTGATAAAAGTGGATGATGCGGAAACCAGTGTTGAAGCCTGTTTTGCAATCAATATGCAAGCTCCCGTTTTACTTGCAAAAGTTTGCAAAAAATACGATATCCGCTTTCTTACGTTCTCTTCGGACCTTGTGTTTGGCGGTGACAAAACCTCACCTTATACTGAAACTGATGCAGTAAAACCTTTAAATGTGTATGGCAAAAGTAAGGTGGCAGGCGAAACGCAGCTATTGTTAGACAGCGACAATACGCTGATTATTCGCACAGGCGCCGTGTTTGGCCCGTGGGACAGCGATCATTTTGCGGGTTATATCCTCGATGCTCTTTCAAAAGAACAAACCTGTATAGCAGCCAGCGGAATAATTGTTTCGCCCACCTACATTCCTGATCTTGTAAATACTGCGCTGGACATATTGATAGATGGAGAAAAGGGTGTATGGCACATCTCCAATGAAGGAAAAATTTCCTGGGCAGACTTTGCACGTGAAGTGGCGGAAAGAGGCGGCCATTCACAGGAAAAGCTTATTGCCCGCTTTCCCAGCCAAATGCAATGGAAAGCCACCAGACCGGTGTATAGTGTTTTAAAAAGTGAAAAAGGTATTCTATTGCCCACCTTTGCAAATGCGATGGATAGATTTTTTCATGAAAAGGAGTTTTGATAATGACCGGTAATAAATTCATGTTCGCTACAGGAATAGAAAATAGTTACCCAACCATATTGTTGCCCGATGGTAAGGAAAAACGTGTGGATGAAATGGAAAAGACAGGACACTATCAAAACTGGCAGAAAGATTTCATGCTCGTAAAAGAAATGGGCATTGAGTTTTTGCGATACGGTGTACCCTATTATAAAACGCATATTGCGCCCGGCAAGTATGACTGGTCGTTTGCCACTGAAACATTTTCTTATTTAAAAAAAATAGGCATTACTCCTATTGTTGACCTCTGCCATTTTGGTGTACCTGACTGGATCGGAAATTTTCAGAACCCAGACTTCCCTGCCTATTTTGCGGAATATGCTGCTGCTTTTGCGAAGCAGTTTCCTCACTTACAACTTTACACGCCAGTTAATGAGATTTTTATCACCGCCATGTTTTCTGCACAGTATGGCTGGTGGAACGAACGACTACAATCCGATCACTCTTTTGTTACGGCACTCAAGCACATAAGCAAGGCAAATGTGATGGCAATGCAGGCCATTCTTGGTGTAAGAAAAGATGCTACATTCATCCAGAGTGAATCATCGGAATATTTTCATGCAGTGGACCCTGCTGCGACTGCGCTTGCACGTTTCCTCAATCAAAAAAGATTTCTTTCGCTTGATCTTACCTATGGTTATCCATTGAATGCAGATATGTATGAGTACTTATTAAGCAATGGAATGACCAAAGAAGAATACCGATGGTTTACTTACAACCAGGTTAAAGCAAGTTGCATAATGGGCAACGATTATTATGTAACTAATGAACACGTTGTTCATCCCGATGGATCTACACAAGCCTCGGGAGAGATATTTGGTTATTATGTAATTACCAGTCAGTATTACAGGCGATATAGATTACCCATCATGCATACAGAAACAAATATTAAAATGCCTTACTGCAACGAATGGCTCTTGAAACAATGGGCAAATGTGCACAGGCTAAAACACGATGGTGTGCCTATCGTAGGTTTTACGTGGTACAGTCTCGTCCATCAGGTAGATTGGGACACTGCACTTAGAGAAGACAATGGAAACATTAATGAACTAGGGTTGTATAATCTTGATAGGAAAATAATGCCCGTTGGTGAAGCGTACAAAAATTTAATAAAGAATTGGAACGATATCATAACCGAAGAAAGCTATGGACTTGTGTTTTACAACAGATGATGTTACCTGGTAAAAACTACTTTCTCTTTTAAAATATTCGCGGTAAATGACCCAAAAAGCTCATGCGCTTTCACCTTGTGTGAAGAAATATGTATATGCGCCTGTTCCATAAACACCGTTAAACAAGCATCTTTTTGCCTGCGATTACTTTTGTTTTTGTAAGAAGTAGAATGAGGACCTCCTAGTTGCGCAATTTTTTTCATAACGATCATATTGTAAACTTATATTCACAAATGGCATTCCACGTCTGCACACCGGCTAAAGTGAATTGCTTGTAAACGCCAATGGCGGGCGTGTAGTTAATCTTACCCAAATTCAGCAGTATCACAATCCCAATAACTCAAATCATTTCCCCAAAAAAAATAGCGCCTGATCAATTGATCAAACGCTATTAAGAGAACACATATAATACCAATGGAACAAACAAATAGAGCAGTGAGACGACCTTGAAATGGAACTATATTGTTTGACCATCAGTATACATTACGCAGGCACTTTTCTGGCTTTTTCTCTGGGCCAGAACCTATGCGCAGCAACGGCTTTTATAAAACTTTTTGTAAGTACTGCAATATCATCTTCTATAATCAAACCTTCTTCCTCAGTTTTTCTATCATTTAAATCTGTAGGAAGTTTTTTCGAAAAATAAGTTGCTTCCAAAACCTGCATCGTATCCGCATCTGCGGCGATGGCTTTGCAATGCTTGTAAGCCTCGTTGATGAAATGGATCGCATCAGGTTCAGCTTCAAGGCTGGCTACACTGTTGGTACCACCCGGCACATATACCGCATCAAACAACACTGAAGCTGCTGTAAGAAAACTTTGATCTATAGCAATCTCCTTGTCATTGGCACTCATTACTGTGCCTTGATGTGGCGCTATCAGCTGGTATTTTGCGCCCTGCTCAGTTAACGCTTTTGTCATTGCATCTACAGACATTTCATTAACGCCATCAGCCACCAGGATTGCTATGCACCTGGTTTGAATAGAATCTTTTTTAGTGCCCATCATACTTAGTGCATCTGATTTTTCCAAACTACTTTTTACAATGATGGACTCATATTCATTAGGATCACCATCAGCCGGAATGCTTTTATTGATAGGCATTTCAGGCTTTGGCACATTTAATCCAAGCTTGCGGGCCACATGGCTTGCAAGACTTTTATCAACCATCGATAATATACCCAACATACGTACCCTTATCTCTTGCGTATTCACTTTGCCCAGCTCAAACGCAAAGGCATCCACGATATGATCTTTTTCCGGCTGTGACTGACTATTGAAAAATAAAGTCGCCTGGCTAAAATGATCGAAGAAGCTGCGGCTGCGTTCCCTTATTTTTTTAGCATCAATGCGTTCAGCGTAAGAAGTAAAGCCTCCATCTTTGATGCCCGCCTGAAACGGACAACCACCGCCAAGTGTATTGGGATGATAGCTCACTTTACCGCTATTGATTTGCTGGCGCATGTGACCATCTCGCTGGTTGTTATGTACCGGAACTACTGACCTGTTAATGGGTATCTCATGAAAATTAGGTCCTCCCAATCTCAACAGTTGAGTATCTGTATATGAAAACAATCTACCTTGCAATAATGGATCATTAGTGAAATCAATGCCGGGTACAACATGTCCTACGTGAAAAGCTACCTGCTCTGTTTCCGCAAAAAAATTATCCGGGTTTCTATTCAGCGTCATCTTGCCAATCCTCTGCACAGGCACCAGTTCTTCCGGTACCAGTTTGGTGGGATCGAGCAAGTCGAATTCAAACTTATGTTCGTCGGCTTCCGGTATGATCTGTACACCCAGTTCCCACTCAGGGAAAGCTCCGTTTTCAATAGCTTCCCAAAGGTCGCGACGATGAAAATCAGGATCTTTGCCGGAAATATTCTGCGCTTCATCCCATGCTACCGAATGCACACCCAGCAAAGGTTTCCAGTGAAACTTGACAAAGTTTGATTCTCCTTTTTCATTTATAAAACGAAAAGTGTGTACACCAAATCCTTCCATCATACGATAACTACGCGGAATGGCACGATCGCTCATTAACCACATGATCATGTGAGTAGATTCCGGCATCAACGAAATGAAATCCCAAAACGTTTCATGCGCAGAAGCGGCCTGTGGAATTTCATTATGTGGTTCAGGTTTTACTGCATGAATTAGGTCGGGAAATTTAATCGCATCCTGTATAAAGAATACGGGCATATTATTACCCACTAGGTCAAAATTACCTTCCTGTGTGTAAAACTTCACCGCAAAGCCGCGTACATCACGCGCCAGATCGGTTGAACCACGAGAACCCGCCACTGTTGAGAACCTTACAAATACAGGCGTTTCACAGGAAGTGTCATTTAAAAAACCAGCCTTGGTAACATCTCCAAGTGATTTATACAAACGGAACACACCATGTGCTGCTGTACCCCTGGCATGCACGATCCGTTCCGGAATACGTTCATGGTCAAAATGGGTGATCTTTTCGCGTAGGATAAAATCTTCCAGCAGTGTAGCACCGCGGCTACCGGCCTTTAGGGAGTTCTGATCATCATTGACTTTTAATCCCTGGTTGGTGGTAAGCAACTCTCCTTCGTTCGACTGTGTATCCTGCACTAAGTCATCGATCTTTATACTTTCACTATTTTCAGACGAATCGTCTTTTTTACTTTTTGGCATAGAACATAATTATAATAAGCAATGAAATGAATGCATAATAATTATGCCATAGCGACATGAAGAATATGCCATACCAACTCCGCAAATATTATGGTAACAAATTTGCTTATTTAGTCCGTACAGGCGTTACGCAATCTTCTATCACCTGCGGATCATAGCACTTATTCACCTTTAGTGGAAAATAACATATCAACGCGTAGAGTGCTGCAATGAGAAGAAAGTTATTCATATGGATGTAAGATATTATTGATCAAAATCACAAACAATGAAACCGAATACAAATACACAAAATACTTCAAGCTTTTTTGAAACATTTGCCAATAAGGTAAACAAAGCAGCAGGCAGCACTGTAGCATTTATTGGAGCATTTTTAATTGTTATAGTCTGGGCCGTTTCCGGGCCATTTTTTCATTATTCGGAAAACTGGCAACTGGTAATCAATACAGGCACCACAATCATCACATTTTTAATGGTGTTTCTTATTCAAAAGTCACAGAACAAAGATTCGCTTGCCATCCAGTTAAAATTAAATGAACTTGTGGCAGCACATGAGTTCGCTAGCAATCGTCTTGTTAACGTCGAAAACATGACGGAGGATGAATTAAAAGTGATTCAGAAATATTATTCTAAACTCAGCGAGTTTACCAAGAGCGAAGAAAACTTACAACAGTCACATTCTATTGACGAGGCAGAAGAGATTCATGAGTTGAAAAAAGACATTGAAGAGGATGTAAAAAAGAATTTAAGAAAAAAGAATTAATTGAAAAATATATTGGGATCATTGTCCCGACGGACCAGTATTTGACGCAAGCTGGAATTTGGGGATTTTGAACAGCACATAGCTTCTAATAAGCAAGATAAGTCATCATCTTGCAAGCTAGCCTTTTGTGGAAACCTCCTAAAAGATATTAGTTTTCTCCTGTAGACCTATATTTATACACAATTCTAATGGTTGTAAAACCTTTAATAATGATTTGCTGTTAGTGATGGCATCTTTTCGCCCTTGTATCACTATTCCCTCCCATTGATGCGCTTTCCTGCCCGCCAGCGTTTTCCATTCTGACAGTATTTTATTGATTGTTTAAACCTATACTATGATGTCCAAATCCTCTTTCTTGCAAAGGATATTATGCCTATTTGCAATCAGTCTGTCATTATGTGCCACTGCACAGTTCCCCGGTGTTGAAACCTTTTCCAACAGCACAGCTCCTGGCTGGTTATTTACGGGATCACCCAATAAAGCGTATTTAACAGCTGGTGTCATTGATGCAGAAGGTGACGGCTATCTAAGGCTAACCAGTAACGAACATGACCAAAGTGGTATTGCGGCTAGCGGCCAGGTATTTCCCACGCACAAAGGGTTTATCATTGAGTTTGAATACCTGATGTATGATGGTTTACGAATTTTTAACAATCCGGCTAATCCGACCGGGGACGGTATTTTGTTTCTTTATGGAAGATTCAAGCGTGAACCGGTTTAATTTCCACGCAGGTGGATTTGGCGGATCGCTGGGGTATGCTCAAAAGGTGGTACCCAATGCCGAGGGCAATGGAGATACATTGATCCCTGGTATATCCAAAGGATATATCGGGATTGGTTTTGATGCTGTTGGCAACTTTTCGCAGGCCAGCGAAGGCCGTGTTGGAGGAACACCTACCATCGATACCAGTTCCGTCACAATAAGGGGTCCCGGAGAAGGAACAATTGAAACCATTACGACAGATTATCCTTGGGTTGCCACTACTGTTACATCGAAATTAGCAGTCAATCCTTTTCCACTCAATAACGAAGCTTCAGGAAGATCCAGGGATTCCACGGCGGTTGGCTGGCGAAGGGTAAGAATAGAGATGGTTCCCAAACTGGATATGAACGGACAGATTCCGCGTTTGTGATTTACCTGTACATGTATACAGAAGGGTCGCCTATTGTTAGACATACTATCTTTGACAGCCTCAATTATAATTTCAAGCCACCTGGTTACGTAAAACTTGGGTTTTCAGGTGGAACAGGCTTTGGAACGAATGTACAAGAGATCTACAATTTGCAGGTTCTGCCGCACGACTCACTGGCTGTAGTTGGAGCAGCACTTGACTCCCTGGCGGCTTGCAAAAATAATTCACTGGTGTTTGACCCGGCCGCAAATGACACTTCCCATAACGGTCCGCCCCCACTGTCGAAGGGAAGGGATATGAACAGGGCGACGATTGATTTGGATACGCTGATGGAGGGCATACAACAAACACGGGTTTTGCAGGATACCGGAACTTTTACTGTCAACAGCCAGGGCATTGTTACTTTTACGCCCGTCGCGGCGTTTGAAGGAGAAGCGGTCATTTATTACAGTATACAAGATCTGTATGGCGCAAAAAGCTATGGGGCACCGATTAAGGCAAACATCAGGACTAATACAGGGGATGCCATCACTATACTAAAGGATACAGTAGCAGCGTGTTCACCCAATACGGCGGATCTGACTTCGTCCAGCGTTTATACCACCACCTCGCCTGGGACAGTCGCCTACTTTAAAGATGCTGCCGGTACGACACCAGTGGATGACCCTACCCAGGTTGGTCAGAATGGCATTTATTATATTGAACTGGCGGGTGCGGATGGTTGTACCGATATAAAACCCGTGACAGTCAACATAAGTAATAATTCACTTTCCCCGGCTGCTTATCCAGGCAGTAGTTGTGAAGACGCCCAGGTGCTGCTAAAAACAGGTGGTGCAGTTGCGGGTGAGGCCTATAGGTGGTGGGACAGCGAAACAAGTGGAAATCCGTTACATGTTTCAGACAGTTACCTTGACAGTACCTACACAACGCCGGTATTAAGTACAACCACTTCCTATTGGGTGGAAAAATACCTTACCTCTCCTTTTGGCTGCGTGAGCACCACAAGAACAAAAGTAACGGCTACGATCAATACGGCCTCTCTCGCACCCGATGCTGGCCCGGATCAAAGCCTGGCCGAACGTAGCACAGAGGGTAGTTTGCAAGCCTCCCCTTTAACATCAGACGAGGTCTCGCAGGGAGCCATCGGTTACTGGCGCTTTTTATCTGGCCCCGCATCGCCGGTCATACAAAATTCAGGAAATAATACCACCGCTGTAAATGGCTTGAATGGCAATGGTGATTATTTATTTACTTGGACGGTGCAGTTAAATACCTGTTCAAAAACAGACACCGTTTTGCTGCGCATCGGTGCCCCACTTCCTGTAATCTATACAGATATTTCGGCAACGTTTTGGCAAGACCAAGTCGTGTTAAAATGGACCACTGCCACAGAATGGAACAATAGAGGTTTTGCGGTGCAGAGAAGTTTAGATGGCGTTCATTTTGAGAAGATCGGTTTTGTTGATGCCACAACAAGTAATTCAACAGAACAAACATCTTATCATTTTGAGGATAATGTAACAGGAATTACCTCAAGCCGTTTGTATTACCGGTTACAACAAATAGACATTGATGGTGATTTTGCTTATTCTAGAATTTTGACCGTAGTAAAAGGATCAAAGGAGTTGCAAGCTCAATTGTATCCCAATCCATTTACAGCAACCGAGCTTCGAATGACGATCAATACGCCGGTAACGGAAACGGTTACACTTCGTGTCGTCGATCCAACCGGGCGACTGATTCAAACAGAAAAATTGCAAGTAGAAAAAGGTTCCAGCAACATTGGTCTATTATCGATGTCTCAGTTGACAAGTGGTTTATACTACGCTGAAATATGGGTAGGTCACAAACGTGCCGGTATAGTAAAACTGGTCAAAAGATAACTTGTTCTTTTTTATCCTGGTGACGCAAGAGGGCAGTTTACCGAAAGTGGTGGTGAACTGCCTGCTAGCCAGTTTTGTGCAACAAAAAAGGCTTAGCAGGAATAAATATAGCATCGATGAAACTATAAATATTTTACTTATGCAAGTGCATATATCCATAGCCGTACTCGCAGTTGTTTTTGTATTATTATTATTAATCGGATACCTGGCAGGTTGTTTTGTACAATATAAAGCAGAACGAAAAAGGCAGCATATGGAAAAAGAAATTCTGCAAATTCATGCGGAGATCCTTTCATTGTATGCAAGGCTGAGGGAATGTTCTGAAAATCAAAAAACTTGCACACCCGTTTTTCCTTTTGAGCAAGAACTATCCGATCAAGAAGAAATAGTCGCACCGGCAACCACTTGGTGGTAAAGCATCTGATGGCGCATTCTCACGCACCTGCGTTCTTTTATCCTTCGTCTGAAATGGTGTCTCGTCCTTTTCATCAGCGTGTGCCAGGATCTTAATATTTAGCTGCTGACCGTCTGCGTATTCAATGTGCGCAACAAACCAGGCATATCAAAACATCTTTGCAACACCACAGTAAAAAGATAAAACAGGCACTTACCTTAATGACAGCAAAGCCTCCAAACTCGCTGTTTCTTTACGTGTGCCTGCAAAAATTATTCTTAAGTGCAATCTATATATGTATGACACGCGGCTTCAAAAGCAGTGCGCAATTGAAGGATATCGCTTATTGATCAGCGGAGGCGTGGTTTACTTTCTCGTTAAACTTTTATGGAGCAGCACGCTCGATATAAATTCTATTGGCACGATCCCGTAAACCTCGGCACTTGATTTGACGTTATATCCTATCGTCAAAAATACTTATTAGACTATGATTGCCTGGTCAGAAATAATTATCCGATTGACCCTTGCGGCTTTTCTCGGCGCACTGGTCGGACTGGAGCGTGAACGCAAGGATTGGGCTGCCGGCCTTCGAACGCATATGATGGTTTGTGTCGGTTCGTCTCTCGTTATGTTGGTATCAACGTACGGATTTGAAGATATACTTGGCACACACAATGTTGTACTCGACCCATCGAGGATCGCCGCACAGGTTATCAGCGGCATTGGCTTTATTGGGGCAGGCACCATCTTGTTTTTAAGGCAAGGCATCGTCCGTGGGTTAACCACCGCCTCCGGTTTATGGACAGTGGCCGCGATCGGTCTGGCAACAGGCGGAGGAATGTATTTTGCGGCCTCCATTGCCACGCTGCTTGCGCTCTGCATCTTGTGGCTGATGCAACCATTTGAAAAGAAAATCGGCAACCGCTTTCGCAGGCGCAGTTTAAAGATCGTAGTGACAGGCGACAACGCTACCGGTACCCTTGAAAAAATCCTACACCTCACCATAAGCGAAAGCAGCAATTGCCTGATAGAAAAAACGGACAGTGGTGATTTGTCGGTTAGCGTCGAAATGAAATCCTTACAAGGCGCTGGGCAGGCTGCGCTGATCAGCGCCCTACAGGCAATGCCGGGTGTAAAGGAAGTCGGTTTCCAACGCTAAGGCAGAGGCAACCTTACAACCCTATGCTCTTCGCCCTTCGGTCCTTACGCTGTAAGTGCTTTGCGAGCCGTGCAGGCTTCTTCCATTTTCGCTAATAGCGCCCATCCTGCAAGGTCTGGCATTTGAACACTTCTTTAGTGATGGTTTGTATATTCTCTCCCAATTCGGCAAGTGTACAATGAAGAACTTCCAGGTTCATGGGCAATCCTTCTCTGGTCTCCATCAAATCCATGTGAATAAAGCCTTCATCGGAATTAACCGGCCTCCCTTTTAGCATGCCAAACAGCCGCCTGGCGACCATATGATTGTTGCCTATCTCCAGTTTCCCAAACGACTCTATACCCTTTATTGTTTTAATGTTCAGTATGACGTAAAATGTAGTTTTCATAATTGCAAACATTATTCGTGTATGTGTTATAAAATGCAAAAGGGCGGAAGGTTTACTTCCGTCCTTCGCCTTCCCACAGTAACATCGTAACTTACTGTACCTGGATGGTGCGCGACACACTCGCACTGCCTTCTTTCTTAGGCAGGGTTACCTGCAATATGCCATCCTGGTAATGTGCGGTGATCTTTGCTGCATCTACTGCTTCATCGAGGGTAAAGCTGCGTGAAAAGCTTTGCCGGCGATACTCCTGGCGCACCCAGCCCTTATCTTGTTCTTCAACAGATGCAACCTGTTCAAAGGAAATGGTCATCAGATCCTTTTGAATGCTGATTTTAAAATCTTCTTTTTTCAGACCTGGAGCAACCAACTCCAGTTCATAGTGAGTTTGTGTCTCCCGGATATTTACCGGCACATGGTTGCCTCCTGCTGGGTTCACCCAAGCTCCTTCATCAAAAAAGCGACTGAGATTGTTTTGGAAGATTTGATCGACAACACTTCCAAAGGCTGGCACATGACCATTTTCTTTTTTAATAATGCTGTTCATAACTCCTCCTTTTTTTAAAAACGATCTACAATCAAAATGCCAACGCTCAAAAATGATTTTTTGACAGGAAAAATTTTCAGTTTGGATAGGAGCCGGTTTGGGTTCTAATTGAACATCAAATAATTTTGAATGCGGCATGTGTCCTGCCTCCTGTCAAAAATTCTTTTCTTTTTGTTGGTACAAACGCGTGATCATAGCTCAGCAGCACGAATGATTCTTTGCTGTCCGCAGAAATCGAAATTGCAGTTTACCCTTAATTAAAACCGATACCCTTAACCGCCGTAATTTTTGTTATTTTTTTTTAACGTGTGTAAAAATTTATTTCGCCTATTTACTTGACGGCAGTTGGAAGACAGGAGATTTTGAAGAAGTAAAATAAACGCATATCCGATAACGTGTTGCCATTTATATGAAGCTATATTCTTCAGTGAGAACCCCACGAGAACCTAATGCGTTAATTACATGTATGTCAATAGCTCGCCTGCGCTTTCTCGAAGCACTCTATGATTTACTCACATTCTTGACAATTAGATTTTTTGTTCTTGAGCCTGGATGATAGAAAGGCATATAAAAAAATGCTGCAAAGCGAAGTGAAAATTATGATAAAAAGACAATTGATAGTTGAGCGAAGATTTGACACGATAATTTAGCAAAGGTTATTCTATCACTACTTTAATATTTCTAACGATTTTATATTCTGTATCAGAATAGAATTACCCAATCAACGATTGGGTAATTATCAAATAAAGCTCAAAAAACACATCTTTCAATTCCCAATCAATGATTGGAAAATGTGAATATTCATTCTCTTTCAGTTGCTATCCTACTTCGACTTTTGTGTTACTTGAAATAGCGAGGACAACATCCATTAAGTTGATCAAAATAAAATTCACTCAACCAATTCCCTGATAGAATTTACAACGAAGTCAACTCTTCTCCTTTCATGATATTCTAAATGAGCGCTTATCCATTCATCCAGGTAAGAGTTTTTCAGTAAACTTTTAAACTCATTGATTAAATAGGAGCGGACAGCTTCATCCGAGTGTTTAATTTCATCCCAAATAGAACTACGATTATTTAAAATATAGACAATGTCTTCGAAATCTGAGCTAAACCGGCCGTCTCCTTCCCCACGGTGCTTGAATGCTTCCAGCTTGGTAGCGACGAAATAGGGTGATGTAAAAATCCTCACAGTATAATTACTCCCTAGGTCTTTTGTATTGGACTGTTTAACAGCTTCTGGATACCATCTATTTGAGAATCCCAATACATCTTCGGAACTTGCCATTACATCAACAATAATTCCATTTATCCTGTATCGGCAAAGAACACCTGATTCCCTGTCATTTTCAAAACCTTTCATCCTCAAAGTATTTTCCAAGGCTGCGTAATCTGCATAGTTATACAATTCAACAACGATGTCTACATCCTCCGTAGGACGAGATTCGGTAGCAGGTCGGTCAGCATATAAAGAAACGGTCGCTCCGCCAACAAAAACAACCTGGTCTTTTAATTCGCCCAGAGCATCGTGCACCGCTTTGATTCTTGTAATATTTTCATTGTAACTCATTGTAGAATATTTTTTTGTAGGATATCAATAGCAAACTTGATTTCACGGCTTTTGCCAACGCGTATAACATCGACACTTGCCAGAAGTTCATAAAGCAGTGCGTCTTTTTGCGCAGCGTCGGGCACACCTTTATGAAGTGGTTCAATGGCCAATCCCCGCATGTTGCCGTCATCACTCGGCCACACATAATTGTATTCGCTCTTAAAATGCCTTTTAAACAACGGATGCGAATGAGCTGTTCCGACGCCGGTTAACATACTGCCTGGGACTTGAGGAAAAACATAGTGAAGTCCATATTGAATAAATTCCATGAAGGATTGTTTATACACTTTTCTTTTACCCGGATCAATCAGCCCGGCTATACTACTTCTGTTTAGAGATTCAGATATTTCCGACACGCTTATTGATAAAGTTGCTGATAGGTCACGATATTGCCACTCCGAATTTTGCAAAGCAATAATCTTCAGAAGTACAACTATATCCTGTGGCCGCATTCCATTATGAGCTTTCATATTGCTAATATACAAATTGTTTTCAGTTCGCGAATCGCGAACAAAGAACAAGTAGAAACATATTTTCAACTATTTGATTGACAGATGTTTCAAAATTGAAGATCAAAATGAATTGAAGACCCCAATAATAAAATCAAGACGATATCCGAAGTATATCTCTATTGGGTCTCGTCTATTTGATGACATTTGCTAAAATGGGCATACTCTACTGAAAATCAACAGTTTCCTATTTGATGGCCATTTGATAAAAATATGGACAAAAATATTTGTCATTAAAATACACTCTGAATTGCCGTAAAACTGGATATACCCTAGCTTACTAGACAAGAGTTGGAACCGAATGCGAACTTTGAAAATCTATGGCTGCTAATAAGGAGAAATGTAAATATTTGTCGATAAGCCGTCTTTTAGTTTCAACCAATATTAAAGACTTTATGTAACACTGTAACCACTGCCGGTAGAAAAATAACAAAGTTTATCTTTCATTTTAAACGATGTAAAATAATTCTATTTGCAACTGGCCACTAACAATATGTCATCTGTGGATATTAATCTAAATCCATTATTGCAGTTAAATCACTATTCGGTCGCTTCAGGTGCTCAAGACGCTTGGATATACTCAAAATCCTTTTTCAATGAACCTGATTGCATTACCTAACGAGCCGATTAATAGATTTGTGTTTCCCTCCTCATCAAGCCACATTAAAGTATCATTGCATATACGACAATGAAGTTTCATCGATCTTACTGGGATATCAGCAATACCATCGTTAAAGTCAATTCTGATATTTTCAATTAGATAGTATCCATTATGTTCTTCATACTCTGCCGAGTAATAATTATCATCGTACTTAAAAGCTAGGCTCTTTTTCATATGAAATCATTTGTTACTTGGGTCCATTTTCATCTGCATAAGCAACAGTTTATAACCATAAAATTAAGAAGCTTGATCCATACTTCAATTGCATACAAAATTATCCATGCTTTAACATGATCGCAATCAAATGGAATCAAATGCAATGATGATGATTTACTAGCAAAGTGTCTATAAATGAAATAATTTTTGTTCATGGCCATCTGAACTATAAAGATCAAATCAAAATACTTACCTCTGTCTTACACTTTGGATGATACGAAGGATGGTATTGTATATATCCCAAATTTTGAAGAATAGTTATGCCCCTGTGATATGTATAATATGAGTTTATCTTCGCAAGGCCCATCACCTGCCTTCTCGAAATATAAACCTTATTCATTTTACCTTTCTCTACATAAAGAAAATAGATAGCCAAATATAATGTCATCAGGGTCGGCGTAATCCGTTTATCTTTCAAGAGACAACCAACAATATTTTCGTCTTTCTCATACATCGTTCCTTTCATTTTAAAGCATATCCTTGTTGCATCAAATTCTCAATATCTGTATATCGATAATAATGTATACCTCCAATTTTAGAAGAACGAAGCGTTCCTTTTACTCGCATACTCTGCAGTGTTCCGTTAGAAACACCTAATAATTTTCGAACCTCAATGGCTTTCAGCCATTCTTTTCGGGAAAATGTTTGGCTGTTCTGCATTAATCCTTTTATATCGTTAAGCAATGCCGCCCGAAAATTCTCCAGATCGTTTTTGGTGATAAAATCCACTTCCATAATGAATGCTTTAGTCATTGTTAAAAAGATAAAGCTCTTACCGAGCCTTATCCATGGGTTTATCATCCCCGTCTTCCATCTTATCGCTGGCAGGTTGCGCTCCCGCAGTGCCTGCGTCCTTTTCAAATGGAAATGAGTTTTCTGTATGGAAGTCAATAGTGAACATAAATTCTTGTTCGAATTTTATCAGGACATCCGTCAAAGCATTCTCTTCGATGAGGATTTTTTTTCCATACTTGTTCCTAAATGCTTGTTCGAATTCGTCGCTTACTTTGTATATCACAAACTCTACACCTTTTCGAACAATAAAGTATTTCATGTTAGACATCGTTTAACATTTTGCAATTAGGTTATCAAAAACTATTGAAATTGCTATTCAGAAATGGGCTTCGCTCTCACAAGTGTTTTGTATTTTACTGGCAGGATCAGTTCGCGGGAACCAGCTTCTTCGTTGATAGCAATCACCAACCTTTTTGACGATAGAATGGTGAAAGGGATGAACGCAGTTGCTATTGACTTATTTTCCGATTTCTTTATTATCGGTAACTGGATTGAGTAAATCGGCGAAACTTCCTGTTCCTGTATCGCTGTTCTTTTTGAACGACGTTTGTCTTTAATGAAGAACCGAATCTGAGCCGGTTTGAATTCGATGAAGGATTTATTTATTACCTCAAGCGCAAACCACATGGAGCGGTCTCCCAAATAAATACCTTTAAGATGCACACTGACTTTTTGATTGGTTCGTTTGAACTTCAAAAAAGAGCGTTGTTTAGGTATCTCGTTTCTTTCTTTTTCTAGTACAGATACATTCCTGTCTCTCATCAGCAATGTTGAAGTCAAATCTTTTACTTGCTGCTGACTGAGGTCGATGTTCAACATTGCTGGAGAATCCGAATAATCTACTAAAAAGGAATAGAACTTTCCATCTGCTGTTATGACGGTAAGGTTGGTTTCCTGGAACTTTCTTTTCGCAGCTTTTATTTGCAGAATATTTTCAACACCCTTTGCTTTTTGTAAAATGATAGATTGGCTACCTCTGTCAATACTGATAATTTTAGATGGGAAAACAATATTGCTTGTTTTACTGTATCCTACCTCTATCGAAAGGGATTGAATATTTGTTAATTCAGTATTTGCATCTTGTTGTTGACCAAATGTTGTAACAAACAACGAAACGGATATCACCAATGCGACTATTCTTTTACACTTTTCCATAACCTTGTTTTATTGTTTAAAATTTATTCGATTTTTTGTTTGACATCACGCAGTAAAACTTCATAACCGGCAGAAACTGTAATTCGCACCAATTTTGCCTTTTTACTTATTAACGTTTTTGCAGCCTGTATTCCGGCCGTTGCGGCTTGTGCGCCTAATGAATTGTCAAGCGTTGATAATGACATCCCCTGTGCAACCTGATCTGATGATTGTTTTGCAACATCTCTTGTAATAGCACCAGGAGTATAAATGCCTTCCATTCCGTCCAGGTCATACACTGATAATGCAACAGGAAGAATGTTATCAAGATATTTAATGCTTGATATACTTATTATCAATCTTTCGTTATTGATTGAAGAAGTGCCATACAAGAACGTTCCCTTGGGTACTAAGATGTCTTTGACATTGACATCATTTTTCAATTGCAACTTCATAACAGCGCCGTTAACAATTGTCTGGCTTTCCGGTATAACAGCTTCAATAATATTTGACGTAGCAACACTCTCTTCACGATCATCCCCAATTGAATAAAACTGGTTAAGCGTTGTCGCTTCTCTCGGCTCCTGTTGATCATAGATTGTATCGGCAACGGCAACGTTCTCCTCTGATTGTAAAGAAGAAACGGTCAATACATCGTTCTGCTTCACGACGGTCAAAAGTGAGGATTGCGATGATGGAAGCAACTTTTCTGAAAGCCTTTCCTTCACCCTTTCCGGGTGTTGTATATCCAATACTTTTTCGAGCATCGAGTTGATCTGCTCCATTTCAGGATTGGAATTATTTCCGGTATTCTGTACCTGTTGCATCATAGCTTCCAATCTTTCTACCTCATCCTTGTTGTTTTGTATTTTTGGTACAGCTGGTACCTTCTCACTATTATTCGAAAGATTAGCTTTGTCATTTTCAGTGGCTAAAGCTTTATTCAGTGCATCCAGCTTTTCGTAGACTTTTAGTTCATTCGGATCTTTTGTTGAAATATGGGATAACAAACTATTTGCAGGAAGTTGGTGTGCGGCGTTGTATTCACCTTTGCTTTTAGTAGAAACCGGTAACAAATTGGAATCAATGATCTCCTGATCTTCGAGCGGCGATAGCTGGTAATAAGGGTCATTTCTTGCGAGCGAAGCTTTCTTGGCAGCCTCTTTATCAGCAGCCTCGTAAAAGTTTAATTTACTCCAACTGCTATCCTTAGCAGTATTAGCACCAGGAAGTGTCATGTTTAACCCACCAGCTTTCATCGCAGAATTATCGATTGTTTGTGTGCTACCAATCACACCAACATACCAAAGCAAAAAACTAATAAGTGGCAATACAAAGGCTGGTAAGAATAAAAAGAATTTTCGTTGTCGTAAATATTTCTGGGTATATCCTCTTGTAATACTGGTATCCTGTAGCATATGATTTTATTTTGATTGTTCAGTGTATAATTCTATCAATCCATTTAAACTGTCCAAAAGATGAGGCTCTCTTCTAATTAATTCTTCAAAACCGGGTTTATTGCTCTCTTTTAAGCTATCCAGGTTATGTTTTAATTGTTGAAGGCAAAGCAGGGTTTTCCGTGTGTTGTTCGTATTTCTTTCAATTGGCGCCATTGGGGGAACTTTAATGATCTCTTGCACAGAAATTACTTCATTGGTGTTTACAAGAGCTGTATGGATTATCCAGCCACTAATAATAAATGAAGCTGTGGAAAAAACAATCAA
Source organism: Pinibacter aurantiacus (assembly GCF_019130065.1). Lineage (GTDB taxonomy): Bacteria > Bacteroidota > Bacteroidia > Chitinophagales > Chitinophagaceae > Pinibacter > Pinibacter aurantiacus. The sequence goes on from NZ_JAHSPG010000014.1 coordinate 114,066, forward strand.
CACTGTCTGCCATCTTTGTTTGCTCCACAACCTGGTTTTCTGTTCACACCACCTTGCAAGACATTTCAACCTCGTTTGTATCACTTGCACCACACTATTCCAAAACGGATATAGAGGCGATGTTGGTTTCTGATTTCGTTTAACCTTGAACATTACTATCGATTGACTGTTTTCTCATCCCTGTTTTCAATCGTGTGCCATTTTTCGATCAGGAAGCCGTGACTATTGTTATCGCTTCTTTCCACATTACGCAAATAGCCTTCAGTAATCAGTAATCTATATACGATAGAAGTTGCCCGTATGATCTGCTGCGTGGCGTAGCACCGGAAATAATACGGATGGCTATCTACATTTATACTAATACTGTCAATACTGATTTGCTGACTGATATTTCCGGCAATGATGTTGGAATAATAACCCGATTCTTTCAGGTTTTCATATTGACGTTTAGCGGAGGCGTCTGAGAGATACAAGGCTTTGGTAATGTTTCGTTGTATAACTTTATCATCCGGGTCAAGGGTAAAAAAATAATGATGGAACATAAACACATGATCCCTCGCTTCCACGGGTACATTGTCTTTCCTATCGGTGGCGAGTGCTTCAAGAGCCTTACCTCCGGCTAGTACATATACCTTGTTCTTAGCAACTGTTGCCAGTTCATAGCTCTTGTAGATAACAAACCCTGAAAGCAGTAACGAACCCAATATAATAACGAACGTGAACATTCGTACATACCGGAAGGCTGTATCTATATGCTTCATTTTTGAAAACATTCCTTTAATTTTTTACTTGATTAAAGACCCATCATTTCACGGCCTTTTTCTGCAGTTTGATTGATGGCTGTTCCTGCTAGATTAGTGGTAGCATTAGCGGCTGTGGCGGCCATGCCTGTTGCCTTTGAGGTAAGTGCATCACCACCACCGACCCAAAGTACTTGGCTGGCGATTGATGGTACGGTAAAATATCCCACGATGCCAATAATTAAAAATACCAGGTAGCCCATGTCCGTCCGACTAAAGAATGTGTCTCCATTCTGGTTGATTTGGCTAAGATCGATCTTTAGCATATTCTCCTGTATCTTTCCAATGACGGCACCGAATATGTTGGCAATCGGCAACCACAAAAACACGTTGATATACCTCGCAAACCAATGGCGGATCGTATGATGAAAACCGTCGAACACAGACAAGCCAAACGCAAGTGGACCGAGAATGGCAAGGATGATCAGGTTAAACGTTCGGATGGTATTGATACAAAGGGAGGCAGCAGCAAACAACACCTGCAACACTTCGCTCATCCATTCTTTGATAGAGTTCCTAAAATTGTACGACGCTTTTGCCATCGCAAATTTTATATCATTGCCGATGCCGTCTATAATTTTTTCATCCTCAGGATCTTTTCCGGGATGCGTGTATTTATACCACTTGTCCCTGTCACCGATTCCAGTTACACCAACATACATTTCCCATGCGGTCGTTTGTTTAATAGCGGCTTCTTTTTGTTTTAAAAGTACTGCAATTGCGTCATCTGTGTGACTCACCATTGCAGCAGTTCCGCTTACGGTGGGTTGCATGACACCATTGATAAGCTGGATGAGAGAGGGAAAAATGATAATCGCGAATCCCACCACAAAGGGTCTGAACAAGGGATAAAAGTCTATAGGCTCTGCCCTGGCGAGATGTCCCCAAACACGATAAGCGATATACCACAGAGCAGCAAACCCAGCAATACCCCTACCCACTCCTATTAGCTGCGAACAAAGCGGGATCAGTTCCTTGTACAATTGATCGAGCACGGAATGAAGTCCCTTAATGTCATCACCCAAACCGTTTTGTGCGAAGAGTGAACCTGGCGATAATATACAAGCTGCCCACAACGCTACCTTTCTACAACGTTCCATACTTCACTTATTAATTGTTAGATGCTTATTATTTCATGGCTTGTAATAGCCCTGCATGTTTTTCACTTCGCGTTTTTCTTTAAGGCGTTGCACCATGAGTAATGAAGTGCTGCTGTTAAACGAACGAAGAAATATCAGCTTATCCTGCATGTCTTCAAAAATCTTGTCGATGGCCTTTAACCGTTCATCATCGTTCATCCGTAATTTTTTGGCTGTAACAACCGTTAGCAGGTCATCTAGGTTCTTCAAAGAAAGAGAAAACAAATTGTCATATACTTTGCTGATATAATCCAGTTCATCTGCATTGAACCAGCCGCCGTCCTTAAATCTTGTAAATGCCGCTTTATATTCTTTTACGAGTTGCAATTGATAGTCGACAACATCAGCCACCCGTTTGTATTTTTTTACTGTAGGACTTACTTCCAGCAATCCGTCTAAAAATACTTTATGTAGGTTAAAATTACCCTCCGACAAATCTTTTATGGTTTTGTAACCACCGGATAAAATTTCGTAACCCTTCTTTAAGTCTGACAATATCTGTTTGAACTGCGCCAGCTTTTCAATATTCAGTGCAAGTTGCGCCAGCTCAGGAGCCTGTGCCTTCGCTTCTATTGCGCTCATGTTTAACAAGAGCGTAAAACACAACAAAATAATCTTCGTTTTCATACACCACATTTTTTAGTTCTTACGGTATCATTTCAAATCTGCTGCTTTGCGGTAATTGTTCACTTCTTTTTGCTCCTTGGTTTTCTGCAAGACTAATATTTGCACATCCGATACAAACGCATTTACAAAGGAGTAAACATCAGCAGCAGCGTCATATACCGCCTCTATTCTTTTTATTCGTTCATCATCACTCATTTTCAACTGCGAGTCTGTTATTATAGTTTGGAGTATATCAAATTGTGTGACACATTCGCTTTGAACGTTTGTTCCAACGTTACTAACGTAGTCCTTTTCACTCGCGCTAAACAAATTATTGGTGTTAACAGCATTCGACAGGTTTTGTATTTGCTTCTTTGTCGAGTTGAGCAAAACGATTGAAGCAGCGACTTTTGCATAGTTCTTTACCTTTGGATTGATCGCTTCGAGGCTTTTGAAAAAATCTCCGTCCATTGTAAAATGTACCTGCTTGATATCCCCGATTGTCTTCCATCCTTTCTTCACAATCTGGTAACCTTTTTGCAAAAGTTCAATGTATGCCTTATTGGCTGCGATCTGTTGCAAATAGACTTTGATCTGCTGATTCTGTGCCGTTGCCTTTGCCTGTATCGCAAGGATTGCCATTAATATTATCACTATCAGCTTTTTCATAACATCATTGATTCTGCTTACTAATTGGAAAGACCGTAAAACTGCCGCATCGTTTTTAGTTCATTTTCGTCTTTGCTTCGCTGCAGGCTCAACCGTACACATTGCTGGTTAAAATCCCGGAGATCATTCAGGTTATCGTCAATCTGCCTTGCAACACTACTTATTATTTCCAATCGTTTACCGTCTGTCATCTCCGTGTTAAAAGCGTTGATGACTAAGAACAACCGGTCAAGGTTATCGATACTTTCATCCATGATACCAGTGTAGACTTTTGCCATGTATGAGATCTCATCTGCCATGAAGTGCTTGTCCTGTTTAAACTTGTTGAAAGCAATCTTGTATTCATCTACCAGTTGCTTTTGATGCTCCATTATTTCCCTGATCTTCTTGTAGGTACTGATAGCATCTTTCACTTGTTTAAGCTCGTCAAAATATTGCTGGTACTGCGCTTTGTGTTTCTTTGTCCAGTCGGTGATCTCATCGAGCTTCACTTTGGATAGAATATTTTCCAGGTTCTTTTGTGCAGATTGCAACCAGATGGTTTTATTTTGCAATCTTTGTACGGCAAGATCAGCTGCTTTGATAGCAGCAATAATGGCCTGCCTTACAATCTCCCAGATAAACGCATGGCTTTTTTGTGTAGGCATAACGATGAGTGTGCAACTAAGCACAATGGTGATGAATACTTTTTTCATAATTTACTTTGCTAGTCCTTGACTTTATTGTATTCCGTTCTTCCCTGTAAGAGTTTATTTTGTCCTGGTAAAAAGGTGAGAATATCTTCGGTGTTTTGAATTATTAATTGATGTGTCTTTGGGTCATAAACTCCTGTTCTTTTTTTCACCTTATATTCCGATGGGAATATCTTTCCATCCAGGTGTTGTTGATATCGCATCTTGCTATCAATAAAATAGACACCGCCCGATGGATCGTATTCAGAGATTATTAGGGTATCTGCACCACTCGTAAATTCATCGTGAAGTTGTCTAACATACATGCCGGGAATAAACTCGCGAATTTTATCAGAAGGTGAATTAGTGCAGCTCCCAAAAAATGTGGTTAATGCAATGGTCAATAAAAGGATCAATTTCATAGAAAATCTATTTGTAGGTTAATGAATACAATGATTAGTGTCTGCCTGCCTTCATTTCTTCCACCAGTTTAGCGATCCCTTTTTCCATGCTGCCATATCTTTCTGCATATTCTAATACTTTCACCCGTTCTCTTCCATCAGTGGTGAAAGCAAAATATTCTTCGGGGCAGAGTTCATTCTTATAGACCTTTGAGATCTGTCCGCCAAGATCAATGAATATCTCCCGGTTGTCTTTGTTCACCGATAAGAGAATTGTCTTTGCTTTTTCCGATAAGCCCAGCACGTCCTGCAACTTGTCAAACTTGTTAATGAACTTGCGCATATCCATGAGTATCTTAATATCTGCATTGTTGATGATGGCATCTTTAATGATGGGTGAACTTACCAGGTCATCCAGTTCCTGCGTGATCACACAAGGAACGCCGTTGAACTTTCGGATCGTCTTAAACGCATATTTTAAAAACTCCGCCATACCGGATTTTGCAATGGCTTTCCAGGCTTCATCTATGACCAGCACTTTTCTTTCGCCCTGTAGCTTGCGCATTTTGGAAATAAACATTTCCATGATGATGAGTGTTACCACTGGAAATAGTATGGGGTGATCTTTAATGGCATCCAGTTCAAATACCACAAAGGGTTGTTGTAACAATTCCAGGTTCTCTTTTGCATTAAGCAGGTAATCAAACTCACCACCTTTGTAGTAAGGCCTGAGCACATAGAGAAAATTGCTGACATCAAAATCGCTGTCCTTTACATTGTGTCCCTTTAACACACCCACATACTCTGCGTGCAGATATTCATAAAACGTATTGAAGCAAGGAAAAACGTTGCTATTGTTTTGCAAGTATTCGTAATAACCACTAAGTGCATTGGACAACGCGACATACTCGCTCCTGTTGAACTTTTCGTTTTCCTGTTTCCAAAGTGCAATGAGTAGCGCCTTTAAACTTTCTTTCTTTTCCGTATCCAATAGGTCGCCTTGGGCTATATAGAACGGATTAAAGCGGATCGGATTTTTTTCTTCATAAGTGAAATAATATCCCTTTACCAGTTCACATAATCCCTTGTAACTGCCCCCAATATCAACAATGACACAATGTGATCCTTGATCATACATTGAACGGAGTATGTGGTTCACTGTCATGCTTTTGCCGCCTCCGCTTGTGCCACAAACGAGCATACCCATATTGGAAGTAATGCCTTGCTTTCTTGGTGCATCAAATAGATCAACATACACCGGCTTGCCACTTAACCGGTCACAAAACCGGATACCTTCATTTGGATCGCAGCTTTCATAGTTGGTTTCGAGCGAGAGAAAACACGAAGCCTGTTCTGCAAAAGTTTCAAACGTGTCGTTCATCGGAAAGTCTGCCTCATTGCCCGGTATGCCCGCCCACCATATCTGTGCAGCTCCCACTGTTTCCTGTTTGGCAACCGCATTCATTTGGGCAAGCGAAGTAGCTACCAGGTTCTTGATTTCCTTTAGTTCATTCTTATTCGTTGTCCAGGTGATGATGTTAAAATGAGCGCTCACGGGTAATCGTGACTGGCTGATACATTCGTTTAAAAACTCGTTGACCGCATCTCTCGCGATGGCATTCTCGCGGCTGTAATTAGAAAGCGATTGCAAGCGAAGTCTTTTACTTTCTAATTTCTTTATACTGGCTTGGGCATCGCCGATCATGATATACTGGTTATAAATATGATCGCAAGGCAACAACAGACCAAGCGATGCCGCAAAACCAATACTAAATTTTGTCCTGTCTGTGCTATACTTTTCATAGGTCGTCTTCGCACCGCATAGCCCTGGCATTTCTTCGGTGTCAGCAATCGCGAAGAGCTGCAAATAATGGCTGCCTATCTTAAAATCATCTTTGAGTTGAATGTCTTTTATAAAACACTCTCCATCTGAAGTGGACAGGTTACAATACTGTTCGATCAAACCCGCCCTTTTTCGCCCGCTAAGTAGTTGTTCATCACGCAATCTTTCCAGGCCGATGCCTGTACTTTCAAGTATCTTTTGAAATTGCCCGCAACTATCTTCAAATTCTTCTATAGCAAGCAGATTAATAGTTTGCTCCGGCACTAGTGTCGGTCTCAGCAGATTACTGAGTATGGAACTGGCGGATTTTCTGCCGGGTGCTTTTTTGGTGAGAATAATATAACTCTCGTGCAGCAGGTAGGGACGGCCCTTGAAATGCTTTTCGCTACAACTGGTAAGAAAATTCGCTTCGTTGTTTATGTCAGAAGTATATAGGGTACGGATGAACCAATCCTGCTTATGAAACACTGCATCTTTCGGCAATACTTTGATCGCCTTAATCAACCCTTGGTGCAATGCTTCATAGTTCTCATCGCTTTGTGTGAAAATTTCCGGCAGCTTGCAGCTAAAGACTATACTGATATCTCCCTGCTTGCTGATAATGCAGTCATGTTCTACATCCATGATGGGCAATATGTCACGCATCCACTTTTCCATTGCTAGTTTTTGATAAACATTTTTCTTGAATGACATTTAATCACTTGCGGCACCTTTCTTTTCGCCGCCTTCTTCATGAGCCCATACGCACCATAGGTCTTACTCATTCGGTACACTTGTGTAAAAAGCACCGTACCACATCCGAGGATAATAATCAGGCAGATATAGGTATTTACGCCGACTACATATAAGATGGCAAAGAGTATTAACAATACTAACAATCCTCCCGCGAGATACCAGATGTATTGCGCTTTCAGGCCTTTGAACTCGATACTTTTGTTTACTCCTTTGTTGATGGTATAGATGCTTGCGGCCATAGCGATGGTTTAAATACCAAAGAATGATTTTAAAACGGTTGCCACCACCACTAAAAAAACGCAACTTCCAAACCAGGCAGCAGCCGTTGCACCTGTATCCGGATGACCATTTGACCATTTTTGGTAGACCTTCACAGCACCGATCAACCCGAGGATTGCACCAACGGCGTACATCAGGTTGCATCCTACATCAAAGTATCCGCGCACCTTTGTATTGGCTTCCTGTATACCGGCCACCCCATCCTGTGCATACAGTGCAGTGATGCTGCTACTCATCAGCACGGCAGACAGCAGCAGCGCTTGTTTACGCTTGCATTGCATTTTCCTTCTCAACTGTTCTTTCCACATAATGCTATTTTTAAATGTTACACAATCATTTCTAAAAACTTTCCGGTCGCATGCCTTACCGAACCAACACCATTCAATCTCTACCCGGCAGCTCCCGGAAAGTGTTAACCTACAACCTAACCCTCAACAGCCTTGTTACGATCGAGCGACTCTGTCGCTTTCTTTTGTTCCTTATCCACTTTTCTTATTCCAAAGAGATGGAGCAGCTCGTACTTATAATACTTTACTCCAATAACCCCGTAATACAGGATAAGTATCAGTAACATCATATTGCAGTAAGCGCCCCAATCAATTATTTGTGTCATCGTATTTTTGTTTCGTTTGCTTATCTCGTCGTTTGCTACACAAAGATGCTATCAGAAAAAAGCGTTTTTTCACACTACGACCGGTATACGGTATAACTTTTTTTTCACGTTTTTTTATCAGTCAAATGGTAGGGATTATATCTCGAATGGTAGATTATTAATAATTTCTATACCAATACGAAACTTCCCGGAACCCTTTCACACTACGCCCCGTATACGGTATTCATTTTCTTATGCACAAAGTCTCCGTTTGAAAGTTGTCGGCTATCTACCGGCGACTTTGCAATTATTCTTTTATAAGTATTGTTTGGGATTTTCGTCAGTATCATCCATTCGTTGCACAAGCTTTTCTGCGAGTGATTCGAGAAATGCGGCTCGATTGCCCTTCCTGATCCTGATCTCTTGAAATATCCTGTAATAGTTTCCTAGGTCAATCGCAAACATTTGCTCAAAATAAGTAGCCAGTAGCTTTATATCAGCTGCACCATTGTTAAAGACACCCGTAGACTGCAATGCATAAAGTAATTCAATTAGAGAAGTTTTAGAAGCAGTCCAGGCAAGTGGTTGACGAGCGTGGATGGGAGCCTTTGCTACATCATCCTTTCTTTCCAAATCTTCAAGTGCTCCGATCAGGTATATGCGCAACAATTCATGGGCATGAATTTTAGCCACCCTGAAATCATGACTGGTGGAGAAACTGGGATCGGCATCAAAGTGATAGGTATCGAGTGTGAGATAAATATCCTGGTGCCCTCGTAGAAAATATTTTTCATCCATGTAGGTGGCACCGGAGCGGTAATACTGATAAAACTGGAGATTGTCTTCGAAGTAATGTGTTAACCGCCGCAGTTCTTTTTGCAGATATTTTTGCTGTGTTTCATTGCTGCCTGTGGGACGGCGCGTTTCAATCCGGTAGATCTTCAAAAAGTATATAAGCTTGCTATAGAGCAGGGGTTTCTCTTCCTTGAAAAAATGAATCTCCTCCTCCTGCGTAATAAATACATAGGCAGCAACATCCATTCTTAATTGCTCCATAACGCTTTTGGCAACCTGTATAGATCGCTCGGCTAAAGGCAATATTCTTTCATCCTCTTCTTCAGCAATTTTCTCTAGCGCCTGTTCAAGTTCGTTATAGAGCTTCCTGCAAAAGGGAGCATACTAATCTTTTTGTTGTTGAAGGTCATAGGTAAAGTTTGACAGTAAAGTTCGCCGGAGTATAACCTATCTCAAAGAGTACTTGAACGGAAATTGTTTCGCAAAAAGAAGAATTACTTTCGCAAAAAGAAAAATTCACCTTAAGGTGTAGTACATTCAATTCCAATTATTATGGCCCAGCTAAACTTACAACAACAAATTACACTCCGCAAAGCGTTACGCTCCGAATTAATCAACATTGAGGGTATTGCTCGAAAAGCAATCCTGAAAAAAGACCTGGTAATTGATTTTGTTAGCGGTAAACCCAGCCTAAATAGCATGCAATTAACCGCACTTCAACAAACGGTGATCAGTTTATTCGCAGAAACCAAAACAATTTTATCAGAGCTTGAACGCCAGCAAACGCTGTCAGAGAAAGCGTTAGAAAGCCTCCAATCATTTGTTTCAAAATTTGAAATCTCACTGGAATCGCTATTAAATGAAGATGCTGATGCACTTTCTAAAATACAAAAATGGACCAGCGGTCAGGAAACCTTTCCTTTAAAATTGACTCCCATAATTAAACGAGGGCTTTTGAAGCTGGCCGGCGATATAGCACAGTAGTTGCCATCGTCCATCAATTTTATTGTTATTGTTTTTTATCCTTTGCCCATATTTTTAGAATATTCTAAAAAACTCGACATTTTAAAAATACAATACCACAAACCGGGTACTAATCATTGACGAACATTATCGCCGTAGTTGTCACACGTATTACTGCGCTTTCACCTCTTTATCATTTTTTGTATATTCCAGATTATTGTTCAGCATAACCTTATCCCTTATGACGCTGCTGTACTCAAACCTTTACGGAGAAATCCCGTTAACGCCCCATTTCAAAGATATTGGTAGGGATATAATTCCCGGTGCTGATGCGCTATACTACAAAGGTCACATAGGTGAAATCCTAATACAGCAGCAGATTACAGCGAGTTTCATCTTTCATTATGCCCACTATTATTTTAATAGCAGATCCATTATTTCTTTTCGTCACCAAGGTTTTGCCTTACAGTCACTCATTCCGTTAAACCAGGATATAAATACTCATATCACCGGAGCAGATAATTTCTTACTTAGAAAAGAACACCTGGTTCTCACTCATAACCCGGCAAGAGAAATGTCTTTTATTTTCGAAAAAGGTAAAAACTATTTCGCATTTGGGTCGTCTTTTAACCTTGACTTTGTATATAAACATTTGCAGCAATTCTTTAACCAAACAGAAATAGCTAAATTTTACGGACCTAATTTCTTTGCCCTTACGGGCACACCAAAATTTGCTTCCCATAAGATCATCGATGTAATCAATGATATTATAGGCTTTAGCGTACCATCTCCAATAAGGGGCAACTATAATGCTATTAAAATGGAAGAGTTCTTCGTGCTGCAACTGGCAAGAATTTTTAGCAAGCCCGAACCAAAATTAAAATTATCCGAAAGACAACTCGAGGGACTTGAGCAGGTCCGGCACATACTACTCGAAGATTTTACCAAACGTCATACACCGCGAGAACTGTGTAAGCGGACACATATTACCATGCACACATTAAAAAACGGATTTAAAGCGGTCTATGGCCTCGCGCCATACGAATACCAAAAGGATGCGAGATTGCGTAAGGCAAAAGATCTACTCACACACACCGACAAACCGATCAAAGAGATCGCTGCACTTGTCAATTATGCTAGCTTTGCAAGTTTCGTAGACGCCTTTACCAATCATTTCGGCTATACGCCTGGATACGTTAGAAAATAAATCACGCCTCTTTTTCGAAACTTTTTCTGCCATTTTGCCAAATAGATACTCCAAAAACTTAAGTAAAGAATTGTAAACTTTACATCAGCATTATTTACGAACCAATTAACCTTAACCTATATGCGCAAACTAGTAGTTGAAATCATTTCGTCCTTGCTCATATTTTTATTTGCTTATACAGCGTTCCAAAAATTTTCACATCACGCAACATTTCTGCATACGCTCGAGCGTGCGGGACTATCCGGCTTCTTTGCTATTTGCTTATCCTGGGTTGTCCCAATCATTGAACTGCTGGTGGCAAGTCTGCTACTTTTTCCTTCACTTCGAAGGACGGGTTTGCTGGTTTCAATAATCTTATTATCTGGATTTACGATATACATTTTGTACATGCTGTTATTTATCCCGAACCTCCCGTGTTCTTGCGGCGGCGTTATCAGCTATCTCTCCTGGAAACAGCATCTTATTTTTAATATCAGCTTTTTACTACTGTCGCTCTATGGCTGGCGCGCCTTGAAGACAGGTAAACATATTGCAATCAGGAATAGCCGAATACCTGTGATATAGTAGGCATTATTTTTAACTCAACTTGTAACGTTTATGAAACAGTACTTTTTAGGCGTTATTGCCCTCGTAACAGCGATCACGTTGAATTCATTTACTTTGAAAGCGGATAACCATCCAACAGCAACAAAGAACTTTGAATACAACGATTATCCAAACGATGCATTCCAGAACATTGCCTCCCATTATTCATTGACACCTAATGATGGGCAAGATGAACTGGACTGCCAGGGAAGCGCTCACCGTTGCGGTGTGGTGGCACAGGACAATGGTTCCGGCCTTCCGGATCTTACAAAACCTTATACCATTAAAGTTAGGGATTGATAGGTAAAGGTAAGGCTGGCCGTATGAATGCGCGGGGCATGTACGCCAGCCTTTTATTTGTGGTCTTCAATGACCAGCATATCAATCTCCCTGTATGCTTCTTTTATATCCAGCCCGCTTTGTTGTAATTCGAGTCGTACGGAAGCTAATTTTGCAGGATCATCCAAATGGTTGGGAAACTGCTTCAGCACCATATCGATACCCTTTGCATACCCGGTACCATCAATAATGGGCGTTTTTATTTGTGGGTTACAATTTTGCAGATAGGATAAAACGGAATTTTGAATAGTATAATTGGTAACGATCAAGCCCTGTTCAAGGCTGCTTTCATATGTCGAATCGCTCGCCTTCCCTTTGGAGGGCTCTATGCCTGAATTTATCAGTACCAGGCATTTTACCTTTTGTTTTTCTACGTGACCAACAAAGGGCGAATACATATTCAGGTCACGACGCATCATCATAAAAAGCAGTTTACTATCCGTTCCGGGCAACACCGCTTCATAGCTCGCCCTTGCCTTTTGTTTCCAGCCATTGATAAGACTGTCAGTTGGCTCTTCATAGCTAAAGAATGCGCTATTTTTTGTTCTGACGTCAAGCCTGTTATCAAGGTAAAATTCCCCTTCCCCGAATGACTCGTTGTAGGCATATTGAAAGAGTGTCCTGATCGGCACATTGATGGCCCGAATCGTTGAGCAATTGTTGACCGTATCTGTGTATAAGACGGGCATTACATTCTCTACCCCATCGAGGGATTTTGCATAAAGGGTATGAAATTGTATATCCTTATTCCACCTGCCTTTTCCTTCTGAGAACAAACTCACTTCATCATTAAAATCAACCAACTCTTTTTTCGTCGCCAGTTGCAATTGTTCACCCCTTAAAAATCGTTCAATATTGCTCCATGTGGCATTATGATCGTATGTAATAAATTGCACCACGCCCTGTTGATCTATCCAAACGTGATGCGGTACAGTCGTATGTGGAAACAATGTATGAAGGAGCGTATCATTCAACATCATGGGTACACGCGGATACTCTTTTTTTATTCTTTTAAAAAGCGATGCAACATTTTTGCGATTGCTGTTGCAAACAATGACAATTTGAATGTTATGATTAAACGCTTGCTGCAAGCTGTCAAGATGAGGCATCCCATGTATGCATCCCAGGCAACCCGTGGACCAAAAATCCAGGATGATAAGTTTTGCTTTTATATCATTGATGGTTTTCGCGGGTGCATTATCAAGTAAGGTTTCACCGAACAAAACTTGAGGCAAGGTATCACCAATCATTAATGGGCGCATGTTCTGGCCTTTTGCGTACAACACACAACTCAAGGCAAGACATAGAAATAGTTGTTTCATACCGGTGGCAGAAAATTACACATTATAAAAAATAGGTGGCTAGTATCCCAGGTTCTGAACGAGCGCGGGATTTAAATTGATTTGGTTAATGGGAACCGGCCAAAGCGTATCCGTTTCTTTCCAGCCCGGTTTTATTCCTTCCAGCACGGCTGTTGCCCTTCCCGTTCTTTGCAGGTCAAACCATCGATGCCCCCATTCAAAACAGAGTTCGATCCGTCTTTCCTGTGCAATAGCAGCTACTATGGAGGGTTGATCCGTTGCTGTTACAGGTGACAAACCCGCCCTGCTACGGATAATATTAATATCCTCTTTTGCCGCATCCAAATTATTCAAGTGTGCACTCGCTTCTGCCCGGATCAGATATTGCTCTGCCAGCCTGAACACGTTGTAATATTCACTCAACGTAGCGCTGGAGCGAACCTTGTATTTATACGGATAATACAACTGCTTCCCGCTATAAGTCCGCGAATTGATCCAGGCCACTTTTCGCTTGTCTCCTATTTCAAATGCATTCAGCAAATAGGAGGTTACCAGGTAAGTAGGTTGGCTGGAGCTCGATGCAGGAATAATCAGATTTGCTTCCGTGGTATTTAGGTTTGGTTTTACAGGTTGCAATTGCCAAATGGCTTCCTTACTGTCTTTTAGAAAAACGCTCGACGGATCGGTTTCAAGATGGTAAAGGTTGGAAGCAATCATTTCATCGGCCGTTTGCTTTGCCTTATTATAGTTTTTCTCATAGAGATACATTCTTGCCAGTAGCGCCTTCGCGGTAAACTTATTGGGTCTTACCCTGCCGGCAGTCGGATAGTTGTCCGTTAACAAACCTGCGGCATCCATGAGGTCCGAATTGATCTGTTCATAAACAGCCGCTTTATCTTTTCTTGGTAGAGACATATTACTCGTGTAAGCACTGCTAAGCACCAGTGGCACATCGCCAAATAAATCCACGAGGTAACTATAACAAAATGCACGGATAAATAATGCCTCGCCGGTCAACTGCAGTTTAACATCAGCAGAAAGCAGCGTAGATAATCGTAGCTGTTCCAGCGTGAGATTGGCGGCATAAATGTATTTATACATTGGTGACCAGAAAGCGCTATTAATCAGCCCATGGCTGCTTGCCGTTAGACTGCTGGCAACAAACTCATCACGAGGCCCCGGCGTGTAGTAATACAGTTCATCGGCGTACATGCCTGGGTAAAGGGTTGTAAAAGCACTGGAGAATTGCGACTGCCCGTTCATCATTTCACTGTAAATGCCTGTGATGGTAGAAGTTGCTGTGGCATCACTTGTAAAAGGGGCAGGGTTCACAATCTGGTTATCCGGCGGATCAATGGTTACAAATTTTTTGCATCCACCAATCGAACACACAAAGACCAGGATAAAAATTATAATAGGTTTCATACGGTGTTTTTAAAAAGTTATTTTAATACCCGCTGCCAGGGTAAGTAACGGCGGCAGTGAGCCTGTGCTTTGCGATTCAGGGTCGAGCCCCTTATACTTGGTAACAGTAAATAAGTTCTGTGCCTGCACAAATACCTGTGCATTGCTGAGCTTTACATGACGGGCAGCGCTACTTCCAAGACTATATAGCAGGGCAATGTTCTTAACACGCACAAAAGAAGCGTCCGTGAGTATGGCAGATGAGTTTGTCAAATAAGCAATTGCCTGACCTGCATTACTCGCATAATTTTGTGTGACCTGCTGATAGGGTACCCTGTCACCTACTTTTTGCCAGCGACGCTCCAGCAGTTCCGGTAAATTGGTCATGGTTCCCGGCAGCGTGTAGAAATTATATACGGGGTCTATTCCTTTTTGTTTGACAAACTGCAACCGGACATCGAGTTGCCACTTTTTGTATTTGAATGTGTTGGCCAGTCCACCATAGAATGTAGGATCTGTGGTTCCTATAAGACCATAGTCAAGACTATTTAATATCCCATCCTTGTTGAGATCACTATAGCCGTACACACCTGTTTGCGGATTGACACCCAGGAACTGGTAACCGATTCGAATATTCAAAGGTTGACCGATCATGTAAGTGTTTGCATAGCTGGAATTTTCAAGTCCTGGAAATTTTTCCAGCTTATTTTTTGTGATGCTTACATTGAAAAATGTCCGCCATTCAAATGACGCGTGACGAATATTGACGGTTTGCAATTCAAGCTCCCATCCTTTGTTGGACACCACTCCAGGAAAATTCATGAGTACGCTGCTCGCCCCTGTTTGGCCGGGCAAATTGAACCCAATGATTTGGTTCGTGCTTTTATTGCTGAACCAGGCGGCATTGAATAATATCCTGTTTTTACAAAACCCCAGTTCCATCGCCAGCTCAGCTTTGATATTATTTTCCCAGCTAAAATCAGGATTGTACAACCTCGCGGGTCGTAAGGCGGGGGCTCCCTGGTAAGGGTAAGTAGTGATCAGGTACGAATCAAGATATTGATAATTGCCGATCTTATCATTGCCGGTTATGCCGTAGCTTCCCCGCAATTTGCCGAAAGAAAGAAACGGCGCACGGTCATGGATCAAAGCCTCTTCTGAAAATATCCATGCTGCTCCCACCGCGCCAAAATTGGCAAATTGTTTACCCGGACCGAAACGGCTCGACCCATCTCTTCTGCCGGTCAGGTTAACAATATACCTGCTGTTTAAATTGTAGTTGAGTCGTGCAAAAAGAGCATTGTAGCGGTATTCATTCGACGCGTTGGTGGTGGTCACAAATGGAGCAGCGCCAATAGAATGCAAGAGCAGGTCGCTCTGGTAACCCGCACCATCCGTGGCTTCGTTGTTGTCCTTGCTTTGTTGGAAAGTAGTGCCTAGTAAGGCCGTCAATCGTCCTTTGTGACCTATATGATCATTGCTGTATTCAAGTTGAGGCTCCACGTTCCATGTCTTCTCGGTACTGCTTGCAAGCGAAACACTTCCCTGGGGTGCATAGTCAGGATTTTGAGAAGCGATGGGATAATAGGCAGCCTCCTGGAAAGCGATCTGGTTATATCCCAGCAACGCTTTAAAGGTAAGTGTCGGTAGCACTTTAAAACTGACAAGCCCTGAACTGGTGAACCTGTCTGTTAAAGTACTATAGGGTTGTTGCAATGTTGCCAGCGGGTTACCGACCGACACAGTGCCTGTTTTTTCCTGCCATTGTAAATTCCCGGACGAATCATAGGGTTCATACATATTGGGTGGCAGGAAAATAAAGGAGGTCAGGTCTTGCTGCGGTAAATGCGTTTGTTCATCAGTGTAAGAAGAAGTTACCTGTAAATTGAATTTCTTGTTCATTGACTGGTGCGATACGTACATAGTACCGTTAATGCGCCTGTCAAAAAAATTATCCGGGAAAACGGTACCGTCTTTTAAATAGCCCAGCCCAACACCAAACTTGGTATTAGCTGAACCTCCCGCAATTTGAAGTTGCGCATTGCTCGACCACGCATTACCACCAATTAAACGGTGTTTCCAATTAATATACCGGCTGGTGTCCCATACCGTTAGATCAGGCGCGTTGCTTGCATCTGGCGTTACTGCATCGTTCGCAAAAGCTTCTCTTCTCATTTGCAAATAAGTGGCCGAGTTCATGATTGGCATGGCATTTCTGACCCTTGACAAACTTTGCGTAAAGCTGAAGTCGGTTTGGATACCGTCTTGCTTTGCCCTTTTGGTAGTGATAAGAATAACCCCATTCGCACCACGACTGCCGTATATTGCCGTCGCATCGGCGTCTTTCAATACTTCGATGCTTTCAATAGTAGAGGGATCAATATTATTGAAAGGGCTGTTGGCGACAAGGCCACTTCTTTGCGTAAACCCACTCGTATTATTCAAAAAGGGAACACCGTCAATGATGTACAACGGATCGGTTCCACTTTGTATTGAATTGGTGCCACGAATAAGCACGTTAAAGTTCGACCCGGGAAGACCATTGCTTTGCGTGATCTGTAAGCCTGTTATATTTCCCTGTAGCGCTGCCAGCGGATTCGATACCGGTTGTTTCCCGATGTCACTGGCGGTAAGCCTGCCTACAGCACCGGTATTCAACTTTCGGGTGGTGGTGCCATAGGCAATGACGATCGTCTCGTCAAGGGCTGCAACCGCTATTTTTAAGAACACATGAGAAAAACCTGGCTTGTCTATCTTAATTTCCTGTGGCTGGTAACCCACACTGCTTATAATGAGTGTCGAACCTTTCGCCAATTGTTCCATCCTGAAATTACCCGTATTATCTGTATTTACAAAAGTCTGCGAACCCTTGATCTGGATAGTAGCTCCGGCGATGGGTTCACCTTTTTCGCTTAGCACCCTGCCGTTTATTTCAATCAGTCCTATCGTATCTTTTGGGTCCGGGATGGCTTTCTTACCGGTAGTTTTAATGGTAATATAATTTCCGTCCACATGGTAGCTAAGGGACGTGTTTTTAAAACAGGCATCCAGGATAGATGATATGTCTTTTTGTTTTGCATCGATATTTACAGTTTGGAGCGGAGCTACGTCCTCATGCGTATAGAAAAATTTGTAGCCGGTTTGCGCCTCAATTTGTTCAAAGACCTTTTCGACGCGTACATTCCTTAAAGCAAGGGTGATCTTTTGGGCTGTCAATATTTGGGGAATCATAAACAGGCAGCCGAGTAATAGCCATGCCACGGGTCGTAGCGCTGGTACAGGACATAAGCGTTTAGGCAATGACGTGCCATATGCAGTCACATGCATAGTTGTGTTGGTTTTAATTGAAAAAAATGCAGTTTAAAATAAAGGGATATACTTGCCGGTGGATACCGGCAGCCCTCTGGCTCAAATGGCAGCCGGGGTGCCTTAACTACCCACGGTGCATTTTGACTATATGATCATGGTTTTCCTTTTCGTTATGGACCAACCTCTACAGTGGTCCCATTGACGGCAAAGTGTACATGCCCTGTCTGTTGCAGTAATTGTAATATGGTAAGTAGTGGCTCTTTCCTTGGAACGGCCGCATTAAAATGGTAGTTGATATTGCTCTTGTAAACAACCTTTACGTCATACCATCTTGCCAGCTGCCTCATAATGTTTTCGATGGGCTGATTTTTAAATAAAAACTGATCTTCTTTCCAGGCCGTTACTTCCCGAAGGTTGGCTTTTGTTATCTCGATATTTCCTGGTGCATTGACGCAGGCCTGCTCTCCTGTGGTAAGTACCTTTTCCAAGCCTCCCGCTATCACTTTTATTTTCCCTGACACCAGTGTCGTTTGAGTGGAGGGCTCATCTATATAGGTGGATACATTAAAACTCGTTCCGAGCACCTTTATGCTCTGATTACTTGTTTGCACAATGAAGGGCTTCTGTTCATTTTTGGCAATATCAAAAAAAGCTTCGCCCTCTACTACTACTTTTCTTTCATTGCCCGTGAACGCGACAGGATACTTGATCGAGGATGCTGCATTTAACCACACTGTTGTACCGTCCGATAACTTCAATACATACTTGCCTCCCTTGGGAACGATGAGCGTATTGAATGCAGCCTCTGATTTTGATCGCTCCTCACCCGAATAGGTTATTGTTTGATCAGTACCATTGATTTCTACGCCATTTTGGTTGGCAATCTTTCCCTGTTGTTTCGGACCCAACTCTATCGTCCTACCATTCGCAAGCTGCAAAGTTGCTTTTGCAAAACCCGGCAGTATTGCTGTTTCATTTGCGCCATCTGGTTTTTCAGGCTGAGGCTCATCCCCTCCTGATTTTATGAGCCAACCAATACCAAAAGCGATAAGTACTATCGCCGCAATTGAGACCGGGAACAACCATTTTATTTTTTTTGCTGTAAATAGCTGCGATTTTATTTTTTTATAGGCTTTGTCTTTATTCAAGCCCGTCATGAAAGCCATCGCTTCGTCAATGTTCCGCTTGTCAGTAAGCTGGGCAAACAACTCCGTGTTGTCATCATTCTCCCCTACCCATTCATCGAGCTCGTCATGCTCTTTCGTGGTGAGGGTTTTATTGATAAACCCCGCCACGAGATAAGCAATACGTTGCGCTTTTTCTTCCGTTTCTTGAAATTGGTAGTTCATTGCTTTAAATTAGTACAATTATGGACTTTTTTTTCAGGTAATTATACTGAAATCCCGAAGATCGGTGTCCCATATATAGAACACGAAAACAGTAGGCTTCGTTACAAATTATTTTAAAAAAGTTTTACCTGTTTCTAAACCGTTGAAAACAATACAATAAAGACTGATGAAAAGTAACCCGTCAATACCGGCTGGAATTTTCCGCGACGACAGCCATTAATACGCCGCCAAATTTTCCAGGAACCTGGTTGATATACCTTTCTTTTAAAATTGACCCTTCGACTATCCCAACAGAAACATTGCGCTAAGATTTGCGTATGTGCACGCTTTTTCGTCTTTTATCGTTTGCATAATTTTGAGAAGCAAAAACATCGCCATCTATGGGGCTAACCTTCTTATACATCGACGATGACCAGGAGGACCAGGAGTTTTTCTCCATGGCTATCGAACAACTGGGCAAGCCGGCTACCGTGTTTTTTGCCGAAAGCGGCAGGAACGCACTTAATTTGCTTTCTACGGGCTTGCACGCTATACCCGACTTTATCTTCCTGGACTTGAATATGCCGCTCATGAATGGCTATCAGACATTAGAAGCCCTTGCACAATTGCCGGCGCTTCATGCAACAAATATTATCATTTATTCGGACTACGTTTTGGAAGAAAGGGAAACCTTAGCCACGATAGGTGCAAAGGATATGATCAGGAAATTCGTCAGCGTTGAGCATTTAAAAAAGTATCTTTCCTTGCTGGCAACATAGCAATGTTACATTGTTCCTTCAGCATACTTCGTTTTCCATTCGAAGCAGACAGGTATGGACCATTAGCTGATGATGCACACCTGTTATTATCTCCCGCATTCTTTTTGTCAGCTGGTAAGCATCCCACCGAATACGTGAATAAGAACAATGTAGATTAATTCCCCGGTACCTATCCGTGTGGGCATTCAAATAAAAATGCTGTCATATTCCGTTTAACGATTACTGGTCAAAACACCTTCGCTTACATGGAACCAGCATAATGTCGTAGTGGGCCAGCATAGTTGTCGCATTCACCCTGCACCTGTGATATGTTCATGGGCGAAATTTGTACATCACAGCAACAAGAAAATGTATGAAACTTCTGCTCACTTCTTCCGGCATTACCAACAAAAGCATTCATAACGCACTGGTTGAACTTATGGGCAAGCCCGTTGGTGAAGCAAATGCACTTTTCGTTCCGACCGGCGTTTACCCGTTCGAGTATGGACAGCGTTACGCTTGGAATCCTATTGCCGGGCAGGCAGCGCCATATATGTGCCAACTAGGATGGAAGTCTATCGGTATACTAGAGCTGAGTGTTCTGCCAAGCATCGATAAGAGCAAGTGGCTACCTTCCCTCGCTGAGGCGGACGCACTACTGGTCTGGGGTGGCGACCCGCTTTTCCTTAGCTATTGGCTGCAGGCGTCAGGCCTTGCCGAAGTCCTTTCCGACCTCCCAAATCTCGTGTACGTAGGGGTTAGCGCCGGCAGCATAACCGTAGCGTCACTCTTCGCGGAAACTTACAGTGCAGAACGCTGCTGCGCAGGCACGCCTCTGAAAACAGAAGAAATTATTTTTTCCCTGGACAACAGAGAAACTACAGCGACGCTTATTACTGCTAGCGGAATAGGACTAACTACGTTCGCGGTGATTCCGCACTTTAACAATAAGAACCATTTTGCCGGCTCATTGACAAACACGCAAAAATGGGCTGCAAAACTGCCTGTGCCTGTTTATGCAATCGACGATGAATCGGCAATTAAAGTTAATGATGGCACTGTTGAAGTTATCTCCGAGGGAGAATGGAAGCTGTTTACTCCTTAACTGAAACTAATTTTTTCAAGTTAGCCTTCGCAACCTGGCCTGAATCAACCGCTGTTGGTTACATCCTTCGCTGTTGAACACAGCGGCTTCTATTATTGATTAGGCCAAAAAATTATGATAGCGTCTCACCGTAAAGCCCACCTGCTCGCCTATTTCATTTCGCAAATAAATAAACCGGCTTGGCATGCATCCCAAAATCGGCTCGCCGCCGATGTCTTCAACGGTTGAATAAGTGACTACTGCACGATAAGTTGTCCTTTTAAAAAAAGGGCCGGGAAAAGAGAGAATGCTCATTCGATACTCTTTCGCAAAGCTATTGTCCTGCTCCGAATGTGCGAAGGTCTGCGCCTGCGGTAAACCTGCGGCTTGCACGTTTGCCTGAAAAAAATCTGCGTCCGCGCAACTCATTTTAACTGCTACATTTTTATTCCGTTGCACGGACAGTATTTTTTTCCGGCAAAACCTTCTTCCATCTCCGCATGACGAATGACTGGTCGCTACAAGTATGAGAATGAGGCGTAGCCGAATGATTCATAAACAATCACTCAAACTAAAACCAGTCACATGTACAACACACAACAACTATCAAAACTGATGTTCCTGTCTTGGGAAATTCAACGCAAAAGAAATATCAGCCGCACAAAAGCATTACTCTCCGCGTGGGCAATTCTTCAAAATGAAGATATAACGGTGTTTCACCTGACAAGAAAATTCAGCCACACCCATTACCCCAATAAAATACAAAACGGGTCACTAACACTTTTTTAATGCAACGCACATTTAATCACTCTTAAATATACAGTTATGGAAATCACAGGCAGATTAACACAAGACGCAACAAAAGCAACCTTAAAAGATGGTCGCGAAGTAGTAAACTTTTCTATTGCGATTAATGATCGCTACAAATCAAAAGGCAAAGAACCGGTCACCATAGTAACCTATGTAGCTTGTTCTTATTGGAACAACGCGGGCGTTACCACCTACTTAAAGAAAGGTTCAGTGGTCGAGCTTTTCGGCAAGGTGGGCGTGAATGTTTGGAATAATGACAAAGGCGAAGCCAAAGGATCATTAACCATGCACGTGCAGCAGATTAAAATTTTTACCGCTTCCCGTAAAGCAGAGGTTGAACCTGTTGCAGAAAATGCAGATTCCTCTAATGATGCTACAGACAACCTTCCTTTTTGAAAACAAACGCGTGGCGCTTTGCGGCGTCACGCTTTTTACAAACTTTTCAAATTAATTATTATGGCACATAATCTTAATTTCAACAGCAATACCGGAAAACATAGTTTCTTTAGTGTTCAGCAAAAAGCGTGGCACAACCTTGGAACAATCGTTGACAATTATCCGACCAGCAAAGAAGCCCTTGCATTTGCAGGCCTCAATTATACCGTGGAAAAACGTCTCTTGTTTACTTACGACAACGAAAACCAGCAAGCAAATGAAGACACCGAGATAAAAATCCCTGAAATCAATGTCCCGAATTATTACGCCACCATTCGCACCGACACCGAACAGGTTTTAGGCGTAGTAGGAAAAGATTACGAGATCGTTCAAAACGTAGACGCCTTTTCTTTCTTTGATGCGATTGTAGAAGGAGACGGCATCCAATACGAAACCGCCGGAGCTTTGGGATCGGGAGAACGAATTTTTATTACCGCTAAACTTCCGGGTTATATTAAAGTAGGTAAAGAGGATTTAATAGAACAATATCTTTTCCTCACTACCTCGCATGATGGATTCGGCAGCATCACCGCAGCCTTCACGCCCGTGAGAGTTGTATGCGCCAACACATTAAGTGCCGCCTTAAAAAACTGTAGCAGTTCAATTAAAATAAGACATACCGTAAATGCAAAAGAAAGACTCGAACAGGCGCACACATTAATGGGCATTACAAATAAACTGTCTGCTGAACTCAACGAAATTTTCAACCAGTGGACAAAAGTTAAAGTGACTGATGAGGAAGTAAAAAAACTAATTCAGCTTGCCATGATCCCGAATAAAGAAGTGCTCAAAAAGATTGAGACAGGACAGGAAGATGAACTCTCTACCCAGTTTGTAAACATTTGCGAAAAAACGTTTGAATATACCATGAGCGCCCCTTCGCAAAGTTTAGAAACCACAAAAGGCACTTTGTTTGGTGTTTACAATGGTATCACAGGCTATTTTCAAAATGTAAAAGAGTACAAAAATGACGAAACAAAACTAAAATCAATTTTATTTGGTGGCGTGGCACAGCAAAGAACACAATCCGCGTTTGATCTTTGCCTTGATCACATGCGCCTTGTATTGTCTTAAATTAAATTTAAAAATTTTCGCCCCCTCCGGGGGCGTTTTTGTTTTCCGCTTTTCTTTTCACACGCCAAAGAAAAAGCTTGGCAAAAGAAAGGCTCCCAGAAGAATTGTATTTTTTGTAGCTCTTTTTTAAGTTATTCATTATCCTCGATGCATAGCAGGCAAAACACTCACCCTATGTCGCCAAAGAAATTGTGTGAGGGAAGCGGACTTCGATTGCATAAGTATTGAATTCATCTATTGCGAGCTATCTAAAAAAGAAATATTTGTCGGATAAACAATCGGTCTACATAGATAGTATGTAGCAAAAACACCTACAGATCCCTAGTGAATATTCATACTGTTAACTGCATAATACCTCATGAAGGATTGAACTTATCAAAAGATGTGATAATACTTTTTTTGTCGTCAGTAATATATAACGCTGAATTAAGCAAATTGTCTTGCTGAATATAATTTGTCAACTTATAAATATATAACTGTTGGTTTTCTCTAACACTCACTCTATTAGGTTTTCCGAAAAAATTTTCGACCCTATCCCATCGCACCCCAATTATTGAACACCTACAATTAAGGTATTGTATGAACACTTCACGAAAACCAGAATTCCCAATACTATCAGTTTTCCAATAACCACTATAATATTGCATTAAATTTAAACAACCTTTATCATTTAATTTTTGGACGCTTTTATCTGAAACGTTGGCGTTTTTTTGTTGAGCAAAGCCAATTTCAAAAACAATACTTGAAAAAAGTATTGAAAGTATGATTAGCTTGTTATTCATGATTAATTATTTTCAATTTTTGTTGCACCAATTCCTGATATCGAGTAATGTCATCGTCAGGAATCAAAGAATGTGAATATTCTCGACTCCGTACCGGAGAATTCCATCGATTTTCTTAAGAAAACATGATAATGTTAAATCACTTTTTTCTCCATCAATCCATAAATTAAAATCGAAGTTAATTTCGTTGTCATTTATTTGATAGATGTCGAAATCATCAAACGCTTTTGATGGTGGCAACGTTAGCCCCCCACCGTATTCGATAATCTCAGACTGCAACTCATCGACGTTCAATCGTTTTAGATAGTCGTTGTTATAAAGGGTTACAAAGTCTTTCTCTACTATTATCGAAATTATTTCGATAAGTGCGTATCTAATTTCCGATTGATTCATTAGTTTTTTGGAATTGCAGCGATTGTTTTCATGTCAGCGTTCAATCTCATTTGAAAAATAATGTGGATGTAAAAACTTTCCAGGCATTAAATTTAATACCAATGATTTAAACAAGATTCGTCAATTTACCAGTTGCTCTCTCAATTTTTGATAATTAAATCAGCTTCTTTAGGTGAAGAAACGTTCTGAGTTAAGCGCCAATTCGTTTTATAATATTCGACGGCCTCTTTTCCAACAAAATAGGATTCAATTTTGATACATTCTTTATTTCAATTTCCTCATCTTTTTTTACAACTAGATAAGCAATGCAAAGATTACTGTCGCCTTTCGAGCAAATGCCAATTTTTTCATCAAATAGTGAAGAATAACTTATTAAGCCATCTTTATCTAATAACCCGCTCTGTGATATTTTACCATTGTTTCAGACTCAATTTGACTGAGAATTTTTACGAGGTCATTTTTAGCTGCAAAAAAAGACATTGCTTTGTAGCCATTTTATTTCTTTGGTATTAAAATTAAGTGATCGCTAGCCTATATTTCTTACAAGTTTGCGATTGTTTGCAAAAAATATTCGTGTTCTATCATCTTCAGAATGCCTTCTATTCGCTTATTACAGTTCCTTAAGGCATTCCAGATATACTTATTTCCAAGCGACAAAAGAGTCTCATTTCTAATATAAAGTCGACAAATAACAAAAAAGCTATCTCAATGAGATAGCCCTTAATTCGAATACCAAGCATTGCTGGAATCAATCTAGTTATCCACCTTAACAGGAGGCGTGACCGGTGCTATTTTTAACGATGGGCTTAAACTCGGAAACGCCTTTCGCAGAGTGTTAAGATCTTTTCCAGCAGTATCAATAAATGTCCAGTGGTTACCATCATCTGTAGAAATGGCTATTAAGATTGTTGTTTCAATATATTTTCCGTCTGTCATTATAATTTGAGTATGCTGAGCGATTGTAGATTGCAGTTCTTTGTTAACCGAAAGTAAACTATATGGATTATCCAAAGTTATGTTTGTCATTATCATTCCCCTTTGTTGTAATCCCTGAACCATTTTCTCTATAGCTTGCTGAGTCTTAAGCTGTCCTCCCATTGACTTAATTATTGCTGGATACATATAGTTTGTATAAACACTGTAGTCGCCATGTAGAAATGAACTTGCCATAATTGATGCTTGACTTTTCAAATTTTCAAGCTTGTTGGAAATTTGTCCTTTTACATTGATAACCGAAAATAATATTAAAACACCCAAGTAGAAGCCCTTATCAAGATAATTGAGAACTTGTAGTTTTTTAATATTATTCAGATGAAAATGCCTATACCTTAAACTCATAAAAGACATGTCTTATTTTTTTATTTGCCAAATTAATTTGACACAAAAACTGTTACAATTGTGTCATCTGCGTTAACCCAAATTTGCAATCCAGCTTCATCTATATCATAGACTTGTTGATCTTCGTCAGTAAGCTCCAATTTTTCTGATTTTATTTCAGCTTTTGAAAAAAGAGTAAGTTTAAAAAATTCATCAATATTAAGCCCTATCAAATTTTGGTCAAACAAATAGCAATTTTGTCGACATGCAATCGACTCAATTAATTTAGTCTTTTTATCTACGTAGACTTCTATTGAATCATCAAAAAAATCATATTCATCCCACATTTCGTCTTCTGAATATTCAATAAAATTAAAGGGATAGACTTTTAGGTGTCCACTTATCGGCTCTCCAATATAAAATGGATTTACACCCTTTTTTAATTCGATGTTGAACTTCATATGATTATCTTTTACCAATTCGACTGTGTTCCTGCCCTTTTGCCTTCTGGGCAGCATCTTTTGTGATATTCTTTATCTTTTGTTCTATTTTTTGCTTATCGCGTCGATTAACAGTATTTTTTAGGTCCTCTTTTAGTTTTTCAATTTGTTTCTCAGCTTTAGACTTTGCACGACCGCCATCCCCGTGCTTTTCATTTTTGCTTGATCCTTCCTTCTTTGAAGTTTCTTTTTCTACAGTTTCTTCCGTTTCTTTCGTTGCAGCTTTTTCTTCCTCTTTTGCAGCGTCTTCACCAATTTGTTCCGCCAATTCCTTTTCTGCAGTTTCTTCGATTTCATCCTTTACAAGCAACTCAGCTCCTTCCTCTAAAGCTTTTTCGCCTAAATTGAGTAACTCTCCTCCTTCCCCGAATGTTACAGCATCAACACCAATAATCAAAATTCCTAGTCCTGCTTTTAAAATGTTCCCATCTCTTACTCCTTCATAAAGCTTTTTTCCTCCCCCAATAAAAGGCATTACATCTGCAATCTTGCCAAGCAATGATTCTTTCTTCTTCTTGCCGGTAACAACAACCACCGGTAATACTTGCGCTCTATGTTTTCTATCCTTAGTAGGCTCATAATCGCGTTTTACTTCACTGTCAATTGTCAAGGGATCTTTACCGTCTGCCGTTAAATCATCTGCTACCATTCCTCCTGGGTCTGTAAATCGTAGAGGATTATCAAAAGAGTACGTATAAGGACTATGTCTTGGCATATACTCCGCTAACGGATCCTCATTAAAAAATCTTCCCAATTGTGGATCGAAAAATCTTGCACCAAAATCATAGTCTTCCAAGCCCGATCCATCACCAAACTCATGATTCTGCAATTCTTTATCCAGAAACTTATATTTATTTTCCGAAACTTTTCCTGCTTTGCTGCTTATACCAGACATCGTCAAGCCAAATGGATAATAATGCGATTCTTCCATTAACGGTCCCGGCATATGGGTTACTGTCAAATTATCAAAGAACACGTTGAGATTACTCTCATTGCTCACATAAATGTAAATATACCCATTCTTGGTTACGTTTACCGGCGCTGTGATAAACTTGTTATGCAATTTATAACTAGGAGTATTTGCAGTAAAAGTGTTCACTGGATCTAAATCACCGGCTACATATCGAAACTGATCATCAAACAAGAGATAATTTAAGTACGCTTTCGGTCGATCGCCCGCTTCGGAATGCTGGCTTTGAAAAGCTGGTAGAGATCCAGGTGATAAGCCATCTAGTGCGGTTGCAGTTAACCCTTTTCCCGCCATTGCACCACTCCCTAAAAATGAACTGAGTAGATCTGTTATGGTTGCTGTAGCAGGGTTGCTCAAAGTCCCCGTTGCGGTATATATCGACTGTACGGAGAAGGTCACTTTATCCCCAGCCATAACTTTCAATACAATACCTAAGCCTGCTTTACTAGCATCAGTACTCCCATTAATTCGATAGGCCTTAGATTGAAATTGAGGATAACTTCGTGCACCATTAATTAAGCTTGTATCAGTTATCTGTCCATCGTTAATTGCATAGAAGAATTTCTCTTTTGAGAGAGTTGGGGGTTCCAAAGTAGCTGTTGGCAACTTAATTGTATCACTTTGTTCTGTCAAGACCATTCGCACATCGCCAAGCTGGTCTTTAATAAAATAATCATATACAAATCTTGCAGTATCCAATTTTCTTATTCGTCCTTCTTCATAGGAAATCAATTGAAGACTGTCTGAATAGTCTGTTGAGTCTGACGGAGTAGTTACTCTACTTTGATAGACAAAACCATCCAAATAGTTGGTAGTCGTGACTATTTTTTTATGTAGTGTTGTGTCAGTGGTGATTTTCTGCAATTTTATTCCCCCAGCATCATAGACATACTTGATGGTTCCTTTTGCAGTGACAGTAATACTGTCCGGTAGGCTAAGATGATTATATTTAATGTTGGCTATCGCTTTATTTTTATCAGATAGCATATTGCCATTACCGTCATATGCATAATCAACTGCGCCTTTGTTAGCAGCAATATAATGAAAATCCCCAAGTGTAGTTTGCTCGTCATTAGCACCGTCACTGATGATCTTTAATTTATTCGAGTTAGCAACATATCCATATACTAAACTGTCAATTGTTGCCGACATACCACCTTTCAACCCACGTTGTTTCATCGACAGAATATTACCATTTGCGTCGTAGGCAGATTGCGCGTTTATACCATCCCCAAGTTGTACACTATAATCATATCCCTTTGTATCAGTGAAGCCCGCTTTTAGTAATCGGTTTGCCGCATCATAAGAAAAATCATATTTCCTCACTACGCCATCGCCTGCACTTTTCCAGGCTGTGCCCGCAGTATTACCATTGTATTGCTTTCCGGCAAACGTTTGGGTCCCATTTTTATCATAGCCAACATCAAAGCCAAAGAAATTATTCGAACTCCCACTGACATAATTTCTATTACTTCCTAACAACCAACCTCTGATATTATATTCATCTGTCACTGATTCCAGACCAGTATTGTTATTGTAAGCGGGGGACAGGATTTTTTTATTGACCTGGCCGAGAGCATCATACTGTAGACTGTCTATTTTCCTCCAGCCCTTAGCATTAATATTTTTATCAATCGAAGTAAGCCTTCCTAAAGCATCGTAATTATTCTTGGTAACAACTTCATATGTTTGATTTTTAGTTCCTATAAAGTTGTGTTTTAAATGTGTTACCAAAACCGACCCGGCCCAACTATGTTGTGTCGTAAAAACATCTAACCCGTTTGTTTGATTAATTGTCTGCGTTTGGATCAATTCCCCTTTATCGTCATATATATTCGCTGTCGAAATATACTGGTTAGAACTGCCAAGGACCTTTTGCTGGAACCATGTCACTAAACCTTTAGTATGAAGTGATGCTGAAATTGGCTGAGCATATGGATAAATAGAGTTTGATGCGCTAAGGAAATAACTACTGTAACCGCTATTAATCAAACTTGCGCTTAACCCTGAAGGCAAACTTGTATAGTCGTCGTAGTGAGTTATCTCAAGCAATTCAAAATTTGAGGCTAGCGATGTCGATGTAGGATAATTGTAACTTGTGTCGGCATATACCTTGTGAGCAAAAAAGGATTGTGCATTTGTCCATAGTCCTTCTTTTATCGCTCGGTTGAAATTATCATACACTGTTACAAACCATTTCCCTTGCTGCCTTTGCAACGAATCTTGCTGCATGACCAACCTATCTCTCGTGTCATAAATCATATATTTTGGGCCGGCTCCAGGCACCTGTTTAACGATCATTCTTCTTCTTTGATCGTATTCAAAACGGAAACATTGTTCATTTAGGATGTCTCCACCTAATGCAGCGATGTTCCATGAACTCGCAATGAGTAATTCAACGCCCTTCGGTTGTATTATACACCTCAAGTTACCAACGTCATCGTATACGTAGTACGTATTTAACCAACCTGAATATCCATGTCCCGCGCCATCCAAGTCTTTAGCGCCAGCAGATAGCAACACCTTCTTTAATATCAAGCGCCCTTCTTTATCCTTGAATTCAAGAACCTGGTTGCCAAGCTGGTCAATGGTGCCGTTTTTATACAGTTGACCTGCCGAATAAAACCCTGCGGAGGCATAACTTCCAAATTGGCCAAGAGCGCCACTATTAGTTACTGTCCACACTCTTACAGAATCACTTGCAGTATTTAACCAATATTTTTTCTGAATTCTTCTACGCAAGCTATCTGTAGCATTTGCTTCACTTCCAACCCAACTGTTTCCAGGAGCGTATACTTCCTGCAGCCTACTTAATGGAGATATTTCATAGTTGGATTTGCCGTAGTAATAGGTTTCACCTTGGCCGCCAAATTGGCTTTTATTAAAAGTAGAGTCCTGCTGGAAAGGATTGTTCTTAAACAAGCCGTCACTAATTGAAGTATTAGCACCAGTATTGTTTGCTGCAAACGGTAAATAACGATAGGCTTCCCGACCGTACATATCGTAAACATATGGACTAACCATATCGACCGGCTGCTGACCTGTAATCATGGATCCTTGTTTGGCAACTGACTGTATGGGTCGTCCTAACCCGTCATAATACTTGGCACTTTGTTTTATATCTGTCAGTGGTCTTACCGTCAGAGTCCCCTCGTTTTTTTCCGGAGCAGAAGTTTCCCATACCTTAATGGAATTTACGGGCGTGCTGGCGGAATATGGTGAAGGAGTTATAGTTTGGTTATATGCCTTGATTGAATTAGTAAATTGGAGAAAAAGGCTTATAAATAAAACTAGAAATATATTATTTCGCATAATGGTTTTAATAAAGGTTATTGTGGGCGAGTGTTTAACCCTCGATTAATTTCTTCACTTAAAGGTTTCACACTGGAACGAAAAATTCCTATAAGCATACCCGTTTCATCGATCAAATATTTTTGAAAGTCGTCTTTTACTACACTCTCGAATCGTTCGTTACTACTCTCAGAAGTAAGCCATTTATATAAATCAATCTGCGAAATGCCTGTCACTTCGGTTTTGGCTGATACTTTAAAATGATACTTATTCATTTGTAACTTCAATTGATCGCCGTTTAGTGGTTCATTGCCAAAACTATTTGACGGGATTACCACTACTACCAAACTGTCGCTATGAAGTTGTTGCAAAGAATCAAGCTGCGACAGCTGTTCGGCATATTTACTTTGTGACGCAACGTTAACTACCAATATTTTTTTACCACCGAAATCACTAAAATTAATAGCGGGTCCATTTAAAGACGATATACTGTAATTGTATACCGTGTTGGCTATTATAAAAAAGGAAAGAATTAATTGCTTTATCATGATAGTTAGTTTAATATTAAGCAAGGGGATATCTTAGTTTCTGTATAGTCTTGGCTAACAGAATCATCCTCCAAAAAGTAATAGTGGTAGGTACACAGATAATGTTTAGGACTTTGATAAACAGATGAGGTATAAACTTTTGTTCCTGTTACACAACCACTTATTGTACATTTCTTTCCTTCACCTATACATCCTACGCACGAAACACATATTCCGTTTGCGTTCGCATATGCCTGACCCAAACTATTAAAATTGGAACTGGCTAATGCATCAGCCGCCGCCTGGCTTGTTGTTGATGTGTATGCACCGGCTGGTAAAGTGTAGGTTACAGGGGCAGTGATAGTATTTGCTCCGCAATTGTTTCTTGAAAACGAACCGGTAATCGCAGCGTTTTGATACAAACAACTTGCGTGGCTGTTGGCATAGTTTAATCCGTTAGTATTTATGTCAGATTGGGCTAACAGATCTGCTGCTTGTTGACTTTCATAAGATGTATATGCAGAATCGCGAACAGTGTAAGTTACCGATGAAGGAGTTATTGTAGCTCCAGAACCACAACTTATCGTCGGAGAAAATGCCTGGCTTTTTGCTTTACTGTAATAAAGTGTAAAACAATTTTCCGGTTGACCATAGTAATTATAACAGATCTTTTTGATAATGTTGCTGTCTTCATCTCTTATAGTAGTCAGCTGACCGTTACTATTGTAATCGTAAAAATAGATATTGGCATTGGGATCACATTTGGACGTAATACCGATCATCGGTTCATATGTTAGAGATGTCATTTGTGCGTCAAAAGGGTATAATCGCACCTCATCCACATTTCCGGTTCCAGATATAGACACAGATGTTACGCCTGTAATTTTGTGCTCATAATATGTCCAGCCATTAATTGTTTTACCTTTTATAGGATATCCTGAGATTGTTCCGGAAATACTGTAAGAGATTGCATTTTTCGTCCAATATGAAACAGTATAACTTGTCGCGGATGTTAGGGACGTTTTCGTAAGAGCTCCTTTACTCAGGTCATAGGAATAACGGCCAGTGAATCTAGTTATGCTATCCCGAACCGTCGATCCAATCGTCCAGTTCCCGCTACTTACCGGTTCAAAAGAAGTATATGCCACGTCATTAGTTGAAGCGTTTTGAACTTGTGCGATTGGCAACGTTTGTTGATATCCCCAAATTAATGCATTCGGAGTATTTCTTTTGCTAAAAGATGTTATGTTTTCTTTACTGTCGTAAACAACGTTGGAAATATCATTAAATACAGGTTGTCCTTCATTAGACTGATTGACATTTAAAAGCTTGATATTTCCTGATGACAGCGTCTGATAATCAAATTGGTTGCGCGACAATTCTTTTGTATTGTTGAGGCTATCTACCTCTTGCAATGCAAGATTGTAGAGCCCTCTTGTTTTCATTGCCTGTACGATCGTTGCTGGATTAGATACGTCATTGGGATATTGATGCCATTTAGATCGCACTACATTCTGGCTATTCTTAAAATCTTCGTGGACAAGTTGTCCTAAGTTATTATACTGTAGATTCTTCTCAACAAACAATGAATCAGAAAATCTTGAAGGATTATAAGTTATCTCTTTACTATAGGTTGGGACAAACCACTTAGAATATAGTGGATATAAGAAAGCTGACCATCGATCCAAATCGGGATTCGGACGGGTGCAATTCTGAATACCAGGAACATCTTCGTCTGCTTCTGGGCCAAATATCAAATCGTATATTTCAGCATAACGATTGACAACTCTTTCAAGCGATGTATAATTATATAGAGCCCTCTTTAGCGGGTGAAGTGTGTCAGTCCCATAAATTTGCATGGAATCTAACAGCCCATTGTCATAATATGGAATATTTGGTAACGATTTGGCAAAGCTGGCAACTGGGCTTATCGTAACAGTCGAAGGTGTGTTCCTGTAGTAATAAACACTTTTTCCGTTTGTCGCGTTCGCCGTATCGCAGTTTGTCGTTTCTACTCTACTGTACCCTACGATAGCTCCCGCCGCATCATTTGAAATGGGAACATAACTATAGGTCGAAAGCTGATAAACATATACAGGGACTTTGATTGGAGCATAAATGCCATTTGGCTGTAACCTGACCAAATTATTGTAGGAATAGTAATTAATAGGCGACATCAAGACACCTGAGGTAAGAGAATTGCCTGCTTGGGTGAATTTATATTTTGTTATGCCTGTTACGTCATTTAAAGTAGTATGATTGACTACACTGGCAATTCTAAGACCACCACCGATACTTTCTTTTTGAAAAGTAGAATAGTCTATTGTCGAAAATGAAAATGAGGCTCCTGCTTTTGGAATCAATGTTCCTTGAGGTGTTAACTCCGGGATATTCGGCAAATATGCTTCTACTAAATACCTATCAGTTGGAGAACCGGAAAACGATAAAAAAGTTGGATCCCAAGAAGACCCTTGGGCAGTTTGATGGGAAACATCCCCTCCAGAAAAATACATAAGCCTTGATCGAACCCCATTAACTATTTTATAAATAGTGATTTCCGCAGCTAACAAATATGTATTATTAATCGTCTGATCGACTTTGCCAATACTCGGTCTAAAATTTTGGAACACCATTACACCATCTGAGTTAGGCTTTAGTGTGTCACTTAGCACCGGATCGGTATTGTAATTATTATCGGATGCACTATAGAATTTTATCCCTTCATTACTATTATGTTCATCTGCAGAAAATACTCTATAATTCTTGAACCTGTTTATTTCAAAATTGAAGTCGCTATAACCTCCCGTCGGATAATGTACAGATTTTATAACAGCAGTCTTTGCAAAATCTTCCCTCGCGCCTCTGTTAGCTGTTCCGGCACTTGAGAGATCATTTACTACCTTGTCAGGTGCATTACCGGCGAGCGGATAAATATTGGTGAGTATTTCGTTAGTTATATTGGGCAGAAAACTAAGATTATGCTCTCCGTTGAAAAACCCCCAATGATCCCTCGCATACGCATCCTTTTTAGGCAAAAGATGCGCTTCATTATAGTCAAAAGTATAAACGCTGTTAGGTGCAGATGCGATACCGTTTTTATCATATCCGATTTCTTTAACCGACAGCAACTTTAATCTTTTTGTCATATAATCCGCAGTATTGGAACTACGTGCAGCATACGAAAGATCTGAGGTAAAATAATCGTAGCTGAAATAATAAGATTTTATTTTCCGGTTGTTTATTTTATCATAAATATGGATTGCTTTGAGTCTCTTTGCGCCATACCCGTTAGCAATATTTTCACCATTTAAATCAAGCCGGTCAGCAGAAGTATCACTTAATTCGAAAACGATTCTTTCTTTATCTGTTTCTAACGATGAAAGATATTTTACCGCATAAGTATTATCGTAATCTCCGCCAGTTGCTGCACCCGGATTCTGGTAACTGTTAAAAGGCACTGTTTCCGTAAAAGTAGATATATGATACTTTCCATCAACATAAGAAAATCTTACCGTATCATTGGATGGCAATATGATGTAAGAGAGCTTGGTATTAATACTGGTTATGGGATTTGTAACAGGACGCGTCGAATTTTCCTGATCATTCTTGGAAAAAAAATACGTATTACCTTTTGTATCCTTTATGGTCCATTCGGACTCGTAATTGCTATAAAAATTTGCGCCTCGAGTGATGGTATATTGCTCAGATTTATTTCCGTACTGAATTATTTGCTGCGAGGTGGGGTCCATAAAAAACTTACCGGTTCCCGTAGGTAAGGTTATGGTGAATAAGTCGGGACGACCCCAATCGTAAGCTTTTAGTGTTTGTACAACTGTAATGTCATTGAGAGTAGGACATCCGCCACTTATAAAGAAGTTCGCGCCAGTGGTTGTATACTCAGTGCCCGCATAACTGTCATTCACCTGGTTTAAACCAAGTATTTGGAAATATGTATTTGAGTTACGATGACCGTCACTATAGTCAGTGTTCTGATCAATCAATCCGTCAATAGCCTGAGCCACAGTTCCACCTACTGTTAAATCCCAACCTAATCCAACCCAAGTTGCCTCTTGCTCTATTTGAATTCCTCCGGAATGGTATTTTAAAACAATCGGAATTTCCATATCACCTTTTTTGACCGTGTATAGTGGAATACTAATATCCGGTACGCCTGTATAATTGCTTACCGGAACGTTCCCAAATTTCCCCAAACTTGCCACTTCAGGAGATGCAACGGATTTAGGCAGAAGCTCTTGACCTCTTCCTAAAAAGACATTTCCCAAGAGTAATGCAAACAAATAGAAGCGCTTCAACATTTATTTAATATTTATTTATTTTAAACTGTATCCTATTCTAAATTTAAAAGGTTGTGCATTCGGAATTTGTTGCTTCCAAAGCACATCATATAACAGCTGCACGTTGGAAGTTGTCTTTCCGATTTTAGTTTTTTTAGTAAGCCCAATGAGTGCGCTTTCCTGCCATACATCAACGTTTTTGTGCAAGGTTTGTAGATCTTTAAACGCTTGCATATAGTTGTATTCAAAGCCTCCTGATATCCAAATACTACCTTTTAGTTTTATGTCCAGGTAAGAACGTAACCCTACCCCTTGGCTAGTAATATTAATATGTTTAATATCCTGTCCCCAACCGATTTTATAGCTCAACCCAATTCCAATTACTTTATTACTGGTTATTTTGTAGCCGGCACTTAGCCCAATGTCTGTAGTAATGGGGAAAAAACCATTGGGTTTTGCACTTTGCAGATTGGCACCTAGTTCTATTCTTTGTACCAGGCTTTTTGTTTTTTGAGGATTAGGAGAGAAATTGGGTATAGAAGCATCGCTGTTGCCCATGCTACCGCTGGTTAAATTATTTAAGCGGTTTTGAAGGCTTTGGAGTTCACCTTGCCCTTGCTCCATTCCCTGCTGCACGGCTTGCTGTGCGGCACCTGGGCCTCCAAGCCTCTGTTCCAGTTCCTGCATAACAGACGATCGGGTTTGCATGCCAAGTATTTCCTGCTCAGTGATATCATTGCCAGGTAACCGAAACAAAGAAGCCAGCTCACTGTGTTTGTTAAAAAATGATTGGTACGCAGGTAGCATGCGGACGGTTTCCAGCAATTTCGCTTCCAGCTTATCTGCATTATTAAATAGGTTAGTATATTCTTCTACTTGAGCTTTGTAATAGTAGACTTCTTTTTTGAATGGTGCGAGATACTTATCCAGCGTATATTGCTTAAGCTGGCTTGTGAGGTATTGTTGTCTTTGCGCCAGGTATTGCTGCACATTGGCGGCGCCGTTGAATTTGTTTTGTAACTCACCGTATGAACCCATCGCACTTTGCAACTGCCCGGGTGTTTGAATTCCATTACCCAACAATTTGTTTTGATCAAGGAATTTGAGCGCTGTTTGCATGGAGTCTAGATGACCGTTATAAATATTTTGAAGCGTCGATGTTTTATTGGGCGTTTTCATTCCCTTTTCTAATGCCGCATAAGTAGAATCGATATTGCCAAACACGTCTTTAGCGGCTATAGAATCAGTCTTTGCCAGTTTTCGTTGAAGCCTTTTTTCTTGCTTCTCCAGTTTATGTAAATACTTAATTGTTTGATTTTGTAACTTTTGTTGATACTCAGCTGACTTTTTATCAATAGAACCGAAAAGCTTATCAGGAAATGAAAGAATGGAATGCAGCGTTGAATCACCGAAACACTTGGTGGTCAAGGCATACGTCTTTGCTGAAAATGCAAAGAAAAAAATGAGTAGGACACAAAATCGGTTTAATAGGGTCATAATTAAGTCTAGGGCTGCAAAGGAATTTCAAAATCCTGATCGTACAAATACCACAAAGCGGTATAAATAACCACACCGTAATTTCCCAATAAAAGGTTTCCAACTAAAAAATTAAAAGTCAATAGATTTGCCCATTGCAGTCAACGCGAGGTTAACCAAGCATTAACAAACTTGAACCTCTAAGACTTATTAATGAGACGAAATGGCTACTAGCGTGAAGTGATTTACAAACAAGTGTGTAATGGATCGAACTTTAGCTATATTAGTTTTGAAACCAGGTCCTTAAAGAGACAAAAATGCGTTCAATGATTTGTTCATGCTAAGTAAAATAGGATGTTTTAATAAAACAAGGCCATTAAGTCTATTTATCATCATAGAACTATAAGTAAGATAAGAGCTGTGAATGGTAGTTTTTTTCGCAGTAGTATTAGCGCACGCATTTTTTGAATACGAATATTATTCACGGATGTATTTAACCCGTCAGCGATTTCAGCGTAAGATTTTCCCTCCATATATAATTGTTGGAAGATATCCTGGTAACGTTTTGGCAGATCGTTCATGGCCAGCAAAACCGCATGATAGGTTTCAGACCTAAGCAAGAGTTCGAAATCATTGGACGAAACTTCGTCTTCAACAAACATCAAGTCGTAAAGACTCCTCTCATTTTTCCCGCTTCTTTTAGAATTCAGGCTAGCGTTCCTTGTCACCAGGTATAGAAAACTGCGTAATGAGTTTTCCGCAAAAAAGCGATCATGCTTATCCCAAAGTTTGACAAATGAATCGGCAACAATCTCCTCTGATAATTCTTTGCTCATTGTGATTGAATTGGCATAATGGACCAGGGCTGGATAATATTTATTAAAAAAATAGCTCAACGCTTTTTCGTCTCCTTGTTGCAAGGCGATCAATTGATCGTCATTCGTTTTGTTTTGAAGCGGACTCATAATCAGCAGATTTAAAATCATGAGTCTGGTAAGCATTGTCGCAGGAATAAAAAATGGCGCGGAACTCAACTTACCGTCTTGAGGCCCTCGGAGGCCCGACCACGAATAAGTGAGCCCACGCCAAAACGTGAGCTCTTCACTTATTATCTCGCGGTCTTAGAAATTTCCGAGGTTTCAAGACGAGACTCAAAGCGAATTGCTTCAAATTAGTTTATGAAGAATCGCAAATATCAATGTGTAAGTTAATACATTTTCCTATACCTGTATAGGAAGCCTATCTAAAATCTTTCCATTCCTTGCATTTTAGGAATGGCGTACAAAATTCAAAAAAGTAAAATTGATTGGTATATTATCACCGAAGTCATCAATAAAAGGATGAAGGGAGAATATACACAAGAGGATGTTGCCATTCATCTAAATCTTTCTACGGGCTTTATAGGGCAGGTTGAAAGCCCAAGCAGCAGGGCAAAATACAACAATCAACATTTAAATGAACTTGCAAAGTTATTTAAATGTTCGCCAAGAGATTTTTTACCGGAAAACCCTCTTTAACATATGTTATTAAGAATATACCTACAATTGAATGAGTAGTTCATCCATTATGCTTTTTGGCATTGCGGATTTTCATTTCAATTTTTCTTTCTTAATATAATCACTCAAAATATTATCAAATTCATGAAATCTTAGAGCGTTATGTTGATTTACAGGAGTTCTGATTTGTTTTGAATATACAGTAGCTCATGAATCTCACTCCATGTAATCCGTGATCCGCAATTCATCAAGGTCTTCTCAATTACTTTATTCGCAACTACATAGTTCTTTATTTCTAACCAACAAAGATTCATTACTTTTCAAACAACGATCTTCGATTATAAAGCTTCGGAATTGTTTTTTATTACACCCGAAAATTCTTTAGCAATTACAATTGTCCATATTGGTGATCATCGGTGTCACTTTGAGAAAACACGTTTAGACGATTGAATATGCAATAAAAAATAGGAACTCTATTTTCTTCTTTGCTAACTATTCGGCTATTTGCCTGTTAGCTCCTAATATAGTCTGCATATTGCTCAAGCCATGCAGTTTGATTATTCCAATCGTTTTAAACGGAAAAGTAATTGTTGAATCGCTTCCTGCTCGTCGTCAATAATCGATTGGGAAAATGATTCTGGAAAAAGTGCCTTTCGTTTGTCTTCTACATGCTTATAAAATCCCTCAATATGCTTGATGTATTCCTTGGGCTTGGCCGTCTCAGGAATAATTATTTCCAGGGTACCATCCAAAGCAAACGATGTTTCCACCAAACGATCTGTTATATCAACAAGTGATTCTATGGCCTGATCAAGAGATATATGGGCCTCATAACTTCCCTTACCGGTGATTGCCCAGTGAATTAGCTTTAGGGAATTACGAAAAGAGATCAGCTCACCAAGGAACGTTGCGACTTCTGATTTGTTTACTTTACTGGCCATGTCTATATAATTTTATGGTTATTAGTTATAATAAAAACTACTCGCAGCACAATCCGCTAGAATACACAACAACGTTAGAACCCTTTTGTTGTCTTTTTTGATAGCTTTATTCAAAATCGAAGGTGGGTCTTTTTTTAATGACCTCGCAGTAGTGCCGGCTATAAAAATGCGAGCAGGCTACCTGAGTCGATTTGCAAAATTTTTTCCATCGAGCATCTGTAATCGCTTTATGAAATGGATTTGCCAGCTGGCTTTCGAAGTCTGGGAAGTCATCTTCCGTCCAAGCCCGTGGGTAGAAAATTCGTTTCGTTACTTTGTCAGTCAGATAATCAAACGACCTTATTTCAGCACCGATTTCTTTTCCAATTTGATTTCTCTTTTCTATCTCATAGGGATTATCTGTTCGCCTCCCAATGACGATAGTGAATTTCAACTGGCTGTCAAAAATCACCCTAGTATTGATCGTCGGCAAATAGGCTTTAACCCAAGCCTTATTATCAACTAACCAACGTTTCCAATCCCTTATTTGCTGCACAGCGCGGTTAAAGTCGGCCGTCATCGTCCCTTTCTCAGTGAATAGTCTGGCGCTTGGCTGCTTAATCTCTATTAATTCAAAAACATTCCCGTTACTAAAGCCATCTGTGAGTGACACAAAATCGGTCTCCAACTCACTCCCTAATTTCAGCTTTGAGATAACCAAATGGCAATTTTCATTGCCCCA
Organism: Pinibacter aurantiacus; assembly: GCF_019130065.1. Classification (GTDB taxonomy): domain Bacteria; phylum Bacteroidota; class Bacteroidia; order Chitinophagales; family Chitinophagaceae; genus Pinibacter; species Pinibacter aurantiacus. Next base: position 153,902 of record NZ_JAHSPG010000014.1, read on the forward strand.
GAAAATCCCTACATACTTTGATAGAAACGTTTGATAAAAACGTTCAGACAAATGCTGTGAAAGCATACGCTCCCATTCAGCTTTTATTAAGTTTACTCTTTTCTGGTGGTTATCGTACCAATTCGTGTCCATAGTGTAAGCAGATTTATTTTGGTGTGGTGCTTGTCATATGCCGTAACTAATATAACCTGTTTTGGGCAAAATCTAGGCGGTCAGTGGATGATGAAAATTGCACGCATGATTTGTCCACCTAAACTATTTGTGCCGAGTCGCCCACTTTAATAATCTGTTAGCAGAATATACTATCTTAAACAAGCAAAAAAGATAAACAACCCGGTGGATGATAGCATTTATTACAGGGATGAAATGGAAATAAAAATATGATAAACGAAAACTTTGTATATGCCCGAATCGGTATGGCGCTGATCTCTGCGCAAAGAGTGGAATATATAGCCAATCAACTTGTAGACATTCTGAGAGAGTTTGACGTGGACATTTTTGGTATCACCGGGCAAGAGTTTCTCACAACATCTAAAAAGGCTAATCTCGCGAGGGCCACACTTGGCACCGTATTTAATTTACTTAAGCTAAATCACAAGCTCATCATTAAAGAAGAGCTTGACGACTATGTGGGCAAGCGAAATATTCTTGCACATAATTTTTGGAAAAATCACCTGCATACAAAATCAGTTGAGCAGGCACAAAGTGCAGTCGACTTCTGCCAGGACTTTGGAATCCATTCGCAAAAACTGGAAAGTTTTTTCAAAGGCTTTGTCTTCTTTCTGGCACTGAGATATGTCAAAGACAGAACCCAAATCGATAATGAATTAAAAAAATGGGAAGGAGACTTTGACTATTTTATGGAAAGACTACAGGAAAAGCGTTTACAAGAGTCCGCAGGTTAATGACAAATTCGACTGTGAATTAATAACAAGCTTAGAGGCAGGAGAAGATTTTTGCTGCATCAATTATTCCAAAATTTCGGTTTTTACTTTTGATAAGTTGGCAAGGAACTACGCCATAAACACGAGTACCCTCTCACAAAGCCTTCCTTTATTGCGTTCCTCCATGCACTAATCAAAGTAAAAGCCGGTGAATGGTTCCATAATTTATTTACAATTAAAATCATGAATTATGGAAAAGTCAGCTAACACAACAGCCTGGATGAAAGTTTCAGAATTGGAAATTGTGTACAAATCTAAAATGCGGCCATCTGAAAGACCACAAATTAAAGGCTCACACGACGCTTATAAATTATTCCTTGACACATGGAATCTGGATAAGATTGAACTGCTCGAACAGTTCAAAGTAATGGCATTGAACCATGCCAATCGCGTGCTGGGCATTTGTGAACTTTCTAGCGGTGCTATCAGCGCTACCATCGTTGATCCGAAACTTGTTTTCGGATTGCTATTGAAGGCAGGAGCTTCCGGCGCGATTATCTGCCACTGTCATCCGAGCGGGAATCTAAAACCCAGCAATAGTGATGTGGAAATGACGCATAAAATTTGCGGAGGAGGAAAACTGTTGGATATAAAAATCCTGGATCACCTCATTATTACAATGGACAACTATTATTCATTCGCAGATAGCGGGGCGTTGTAACGCCCTTTCTTTATTCATCAAATTAAAATTTATCAGGAAACAAATTGCCTTAATATTTTTTGCTATCCAGTTTAAAAGTAAAAAATGCCTGCTCTTAGGCGTGCTGTCCTCTATCCAATGCATCCTTCATAGCGGCCAATAAACCTTGTTGCATTGACATAGCAAATGGCAAATCTTCAAGAAAAATAGGCGCATCGTGATTGCATATCCTTAAAAGAGTTGCCAGCGTATTCTCAAACCACGCGTAATAACTACGGCTTGGAGATCCCGATTGCCTAGATATATAATTAATAGCCCCAATTAATATTGCCTGGCTTTTGGGTAACTCATCAACCAAATGATATAACTTCTCGGCAATCTCAACGAATCCCTTCGTCATTTCTCCCGCTCTTGCTGTATACTCTTCTATATTGTCAACATAGTTATTATCCCTCGCCCAGGCCAAATCCGCTACAAGGGTAAAACAAGCTTCATATAATTTCTCTTCAAATTTCATAGTAGAAAATTATCGTTATTCGCAACCTCCATAGTTGTGTTGATGTTATTTCGGTTATTGTAAATTATACCATCTCATAGTACTTGTCAACCGTATTTATACTTATTCGGCAAGCGCAACACTGACCGCTGCTGCGAACCTAACAAAATATTATCCCTGTTTTTAACGCTATAAAAACTCAAGGCATCGCACTGATCACATGTTCATTTTTTAAACATCTTGACGAGCATTGTTGCACAACCTATTTTTGTCTTATAACATTTAAATCGCTCAACATTTGAAACATAAAAAGCACATCTGTGACTTGCAAGAGTGATTTGCTATTCTTTCATATAAATCAATCACTGACAGTTTTACAGAGCCTGCATTGATCGGGCTTGTTGTTTAGTTCGGTGTAATTATTATGAACCAGACAGCATTGCTACTATGAAACAGCCGTTGCGTCGCACTCTTGTACTTTTTGTTCTCTATGGAGCAATACATCGATTTGCAAACACAAAGACTTTTTGCGTGAGAAGCCTAATCGTTATTAAGACGTGAAGTTCATAAATGCTCTCGGTCATTTCTCAAACATATAAATCACAAATATCCAAGTAAGAAAAACCGAAGACAACCGAGGTTGCCGGTCCCCGCAACCGGCGAGGTGTACAAATGTTGCACATTCGGACCTCGCTCCGACACTCCGGAGTCGTTGCGGAGAAAAGCGGATGAGGATTTTATTGTGATTGCATCTGTAGGATGCAGTGATTTTGAAAACGTGAAAATGAAAATGTGATGAAAGAACAAATCAAAACACCCAAAAATTGGATCAGCTTCCGCGTGAAGCACGACGAGTATACTACCATCTATCACTACTTTGAATCGACTACTTGTCGCAAACTAAGTGAGTATGCAAGAAAAGTTTTACTCAACAAACCTGTTACGATTAACTACCGCAACCAGTCTGCCAATGAAATTTTGACAGTGATGAATCAACTCAAAAATGAATTGAATGCCATCGGCAATAATTTCAACCAGTCCATTCATAAGCTGCATACTTTAGACACAGTGCCGGAAATAAAAACATGGGCATTGCAAAATGAAGCTAGCAAACAAAGCTTGTTGCAAAAGGTGGAAGAAATCAGGGTAAACATGATACAACTCTATGAACAATGGTCCCGCAAATAAAACATCCAAAAAGCATAAGGCGCGCTCTGAACTATAATGAACAAAAAGTGCAGAAAGGACAGGCTGAATTGATCCATGCCAGCAATTATTTAAAGCGTGCGGATGAGATGAATTTTTATGAAAAGTTGGAACGTTTTCAGAAGTTAATGGAATTGAATGACCGTGCACAAACAAAAGTCATGCATGTATCGCTGAATTTTCACCCGGATGACTCTCCAAAATTATCCAGAGAATTTCTGCAAAAGATCAGTGATGAGTACATGCAAAAAATTGGTTTTGGTAACCAACCCTACCTCGTCTATCAACACCATGATGCAGGGCATCCCCATGTTCATATTGTATCTACACTTATCAAAGATGATGGCAGTCGTATCCCGACTCACAATTTGGGAAAAGATATTTCCGAACCTGCTCGCAAAGAATTGGAGAAAATGTATGGACTGGTGAGCGCTGATAAAAAAGAATTAAATCAGCAATTGGAAAAACAAAAAGTGGCGAATGCACAGAAAGTACAGTACGGAAAGTCGGAAACAAAACGAAGCATTACCAATGTTTTGGATACAGTTATTGATCAATATAAATACACTTCACTTGCAGAATTAAATGCAGTGCTCAAACAATACAACGTGATGGCGGACCGTGGACAGGAAGAAGGACGCATCTATAAGAACAGAGGGTTAACATACCGTGTTCTGGATGAGCAGGGACAAAAGACAGGTGTTCCAATAAAAGCCAGTGACATTTATTCCAAGCCAACCCTTGACAAACTCGAAAAAAAGTTTATTGAGAATGAAGAAAAAAGAGAGGCTGACAAAAAACATTTAAAGACAATGATTGACTGGTCGCTGCTGAAAAATCCGCATACGATGGATGAACTGGTAAAGGCCCTAGAGAGGGAACGCATTGCAGTAGTCCTACGTAGGAATGAACAGCGAAAAATTTATGGCATCACCTATATCGACCATGAATCAAAAGCTGTTTTTAACGGCAGCGATCTTGGGAAAGAATATGCCAGCAACCGAATGCTGGAACGTCTCGGAATTGAACAACAACAAACCCAGGATAAGGCAAATCAAAAAGAGCTGCGACAAGAAACGTCATCATACAAAACATCTCAAAGCGCAGCTACATCCTTACAGAAAGAAGTGCCACAAAATGACCCAAAAGAAAAGCAGCGAGAATCTTCACTTAAAGAAAATGTAGGAAAAGATCTGTCCAATATCCTGAAAGAAATGCTACAACCTGAAAATGACCAGCAATCCTTAAACAGTGAATTGCAAAGAGAGGAGGAAAAACGCCGCAGGCGCCGAAACCAAGAACGTGAACGATAAAATATAAACACGATGAATACAAGAACCAGTGAAAATGATATGGGTTTAAAAAAGATGATGGACATGACCAGGATGATAAGTGTCGCTGTATTGCTATTGCATTTTTATTATAGTTGTTATGCAGCCTTTAAAATATGGGGATGGACGCATCCCATTGGTGACAGGCTACTAACCAATATTCTTCACACAGGCCTATTCAGCAATTTTCATAGAGCCAAATTGATAGCATTGGGCTTCCTTAGTTTATCATTGTTAGGAACACAAGGAAGGAAAGGCACTACTTTTAATTACAGGACAGCCTTTGCTTATCTTTTGACAGGCGTGTTGCTTTACTTGATTAGTGTATTAATCTTGTATATGCGCATGCAACCTACTGAAGTTGCCTTTGCGTATATTGTTATTACCAGTCTTGGCTATATCTTGTTTATGACAGGTGGTTCTCTGCTCACACGTATCCTTAAGCTAAAGTTGCAAGGTGATGTCTTTAACAAACTCAACGAAACTTTTCCGCAGGAAGAAAGACTACTTGAAAATAAATACAGTTTGAATTTTAGGGCAACCTATAACTTGAAAGGTAAAACAAGGCCAAGTTGGATTAATGTCGTCAACAGTTTCAGGGGACTTTTGGTAATGGGAAATAGTGGGAGCGGTAAGACAGCTTTTGTTGTAAAAGAAATCATCAAACAGCAGATACAAAAAGGCTTTGCCATGTTCATCCATGATTTTAAATATCCTGATCTCACGAATGTTGCTTACTATCACTTCCTCCAAAATAAAAACAAGTACAAAACAACTCCTGAATTTTATGTGATCAATTTTGACGAACCGGTTCACCGTTGTAATCCCCTAATGGCACAGTCAATTAGAAGTATTACTGATGCTGCTTCCGCTTCAAGATCAATCCTGTTGGGATTAAATCAGGATTGGATTGAGAACCAGGGAGACTTCTGGATTGAATCTTCTATCAATTTTGTGACAGCCTTAATTTGGTTCTTACGCAAATACAAAGATGGAATATACTGCACCTTACCCCATGTGATCGAACTGGCACAGGTGGAATTTGAAAAACTGTTTACAATTTTACGTGCTGAACCCACTTTGGAAATATTGGTTAGTCCTTTTATAAAAGCCTACCAGGAAGATGCAGGTAAACAACTAATTGGTCAGATCTCAGGAGCGGCCGTTAGTCTCGGCACTTTATCAACAGAGAATCTATATTATGTTTTATCAGGTGATGATTTTATGATGACCATCAATGATCCCAAAGCTCCTAAGATTGTATGCATTGCCAACAACCCTCAAGTTTCAAATATTTACAGCGCGGTAATATCCCTTTATCTAAACAATTTGCAAAAACTATTAAAGGAACAAGAAGAGCAACCTTGCGGGATCGTGCTCGAAGAGTTTGCGAACATTTCATGGAATGGCGTTGATAAATTTCTTTCTGTTTGCCGCAGCTATCTCGTGAGTACTACACTTGTCATACAAGATGCCAGCCAGCTAATTTTACATTACGGAAAACACCAGGCAGATGTAATCATGTCGATGGCGGGTAATATTATCTCCGGGCAGGTTACGGGTGATAGTGCTAGAGTTCTTGCTGATCGCTTTGGAAAGATTATGCAAGATAGAGAAAGCGTTTCCATTAATAGTAGGGATACATCTGTCAATCACTCTAAACAAATGGACTTTGCAATTCCACAATCAACAATTGCAAGTCTTTCGTCGGGGGAATTTGTTGGAATGGTGGCAGATACTCCTGGACAAAGAATTGAGAAGAAAATGTTTCATTCGGAGTTCTTGATTGAGATAGGAAGTCAGGCCGGTCAGCAAATTGCTCCTTCGGATTTGCCACAATTGACTGTTGATAACTACGTTATCATGGAGAACTACTTGCGCGTCAAGCAAGAATCCAAAAACATCGCACAGAATGAACTTGAAAGGGTGATGAATACTCCAGAGTTGGAAATCATGATTGTTAAAATGAATGGGAAAAGCTGAATAGTAATACCTTACATTATTGCTCCTTCTCAAATTGAATGAGATTTTATATATTTATTTTCTATAAGCCAAAGATTTGGTGAAAGACTTAGAATAAATAAGGCAATTTTTCTGGAATTCTAAACTATAATAAAAGACTTTCTAAAGAAGTAATCAAAAAGTTAGCTATTTTATTCAAAGAAGAAAGAATTGGCTATTGCATAAATCACCCAAAAAAGCTTGCAATGTTTACAATCCTGACCGTAGATGATTTATATATCGCCAGGCGTTTGTTTCAGTTGGAGATACATCAAAGAAATGGACAAGACTATGAGAACTTATTTTCAAAAGTCATGAGATTACACAATGTAGATTTCATCCAAATTAAACCCCAGGGACAATATGGTGACAGAAAGAACGACGGGTTTATTAAATCAACCGGTCAATATTTTCAGGTGTATGCTCCGGAAAATCCTCATCAAAAGGAAAAGGAAGCAATTGAAAAACTGGCAACTGATTTTAGTGGATTGTACGCATACTGGCATGGAACAGTCACACCTGTTAAAGAGTTCAATTTTGTTTTAAATGATAAATATAAGGGTACTTATCCAACGTTACATCCTGAATTAACTAAAATTGAGACTAATTATTTAGGAGTAACATGCAAAGCATTTTTAAGCCAACATTTAGAAGATATCTTTCTCAAACTTCCGCATCATCATATTATTGATATTCTCGGTAAGATACCTATGGCGGAAGATATAAGTTTGGATACGTCGATACTGGGAGAGGTAATAGGACATCTAATCTCATTAAAAGATGGATTGATTATTGAAAAATTCCCCGTAAATCCAAATTTTGAAGAAAAAATAATATTTAACTCGTTAAGTCAGCATGTTGCTACTTTTTTACGTTATGGTTCATATCAGGATGGCGCATTGAAAGAGTACTTTAAATTAAACAGCACATTTACAAAGGATGACCTTAAAAACACTTTTTCCCAACTATATAAAAATGCTGTAAATGAAATTCCCGATTCCTCAGAAAAAAATGACTTAGTGTTTTTCGATATTGTGAAAAAGGCATGTCCGGCGTCAGATAAAATATATCGTGATGCGGTTTTTGTGTTAATGGCCTATTTCTTCAGTTATTGCGATATATTTGAAGAACCTATTTTGAAGCAGCAACAAGAATTATTTTAATGATTTTACCTTCCAAGCACATAAGAATATCGGAATCCCTGCTGGGTTTAGGTGCTTATCTTTTAAAATATTTACATGATGGACCTAAATCAGTAGATGAGCTTTGGTTTAAAGTTGGTAAACAAAATGAAACTAAAAAAGCTTTCGCTTATCATGGTTTCGATAATGTAGTTTTGGCGTTAAATTACTTATTTATAATTGGAGCTATTGATATTAATTCTGAAGGACTAATTTACAATGCGGTTAATAAAACTATCAGCAAATAATCCTGGGTTTAAAACAATTGAGTTTAACAGGTCTGGACTTTCACTCATAGTTGGAAGAAGACACAATAATGATTATACTCAAAATAAAAAAGATACTTATAATAGTGTTGGCAAATCACTTTCAATAGCCTTAATTAATTTTTGTTTAGGTTCCCAGAAAAATCCTGAATTTGAAACAAAACTTCCAGACTGGGATTTTAGCTTACAATTTGAAATTGATGATATTCCTTATACAGTCACACGTAAATGCAATAATCAGAATATAATCTATTTGAATGATGAAGAAAAATCACTCAAAGAATTTACTGATTTCCTTGCATCAAAAATTTTTAATATTCCTGATTCAGCAAAATATCTCACTTTCCGATCCTTATTGCCACGATTTATTCGCCCTCAAAAAGCAAGCTATAACTCATTTGATAACTTTATTCCAGAAGAGCAGGAGTTTCAACGTACTATTAATAACGCTTTTCTTCTAGGACTAGATATTTTTCTAATCTTAAGAAAATTCAATCTTAAAGATGAACTTGATAAGATTGAGGACATGAGGAAGGCGTTTGAAAAAGACACCATTATAAAAACTTTTTTTGAACAGAACGATGATGATGATTTTGAAATTGATGTAGTGGATTTAAAGCTAAAAATTCAGAAGCTAGAGCAAAATTTATCGAAGTTTGAAGTTGCCGAAGATTACCACGAGGTTGTAAAAGAAGCAGACGATTTGAAAATTCAAATCAAAATGCTAGACAATAAAACGGCTACAATAAAAACAGCTATTTCCAATATTGATAAAAGCCTGGATATTACTCCTGATATTCCTAAGAAACGTATCGAACAGCTGTATAAGGAAGCAATGGTTAGTTTGCCTGACTCCGTAATAAAGCAATTAGCAGAGGTAGAAGAATTCAATAAAAAAATATTGGATAATAGATCTCAACGCTTGGTGAAAGAAAAAGAAGGATTCGAAAAAAAGCTTTATGAACTTGAATCGTTATCTAAAAGATTGGGAAAGTTAAAAGATGTAAAACTTGAGTACCTGAACAGCAAAAGTGCTTTGGATGAATTCACTAAGATGAATGAGCAACTTAAAGAACTGAAAATAAAATTTGATAGCATTGAAAAATATCGCCAATTAAAACAAGAATACAAAAGCAAGTCAGAAGAGCTTAAAAGAGAGTTTAGTTTAGAAAACACTAAAACATCAGAATATTTAGAAAAAAACCGACAACTAATTGAAAGCAATATTCTTATTTTTAAAGCTTTGACTGAGGAATTTTATGAACATAAAAGAGCCGGCATAGAAGTTAAAATTAACGAAGGAATCAATAAAAACCGCTTTGAAATTAAGGCTAAAATAGATGACGATAAAGGCGATGGAGTAAATGATGTAAAAATTTTTTGTTTTGACTGGACGTTGCTATTAGCAAAGCACAATCACAAAATGAAGTTTATTTTTCATGACAGTAGATTATTATCTGAAATAGATTCAAGGCAACAGGCAACACTGTTTAATGTAGCTTATGAAAAAACTATTTCCAACAATTTGCAGTATATAATTTCCGCTAATCAAAATACACTCGATTCTTTAAAATTGGAGATGGGGGAAGACGAGTACAACAAAATTATTTCGGATCATATTGTGCTTGAGCTCACCGATGAATCTGAAGAATCAAAACTGTTGGGTATAAAGATTGATTTGGACTATGATAAAGAGTAGGGCTGCTTCTGAGCCAGTTTAAAAGAATCGCTTTATCCAATTTCGTACATTATAAAATCAGAATTTCCTAACAAAATTCACTATATTAAAGACCTAAACCCAGCTACATGAAATTATCTCCATACAGCCACTGTAAACTACTTGTATATCTTCGCGCTGCGAAGGGTCAAGGTTCGTGCATCTTTTCAATACGGCTTACTTCAATCCAAAGCTTGTAAATTAATCTTTAGCTATGATGCAGCCCGAAGGAACTTGGCTCGGCCTTAATAATTCTCATCACTTAGTATTTTATTGATCAACAATCCAAATACACAGAATATTAATTCCGCAAAACGTCCATGCTGTACGAATAGCTGTAATATTAGCTCCTAAATAAAACATTCCTTACATTAATAAATAAGACTAACTAAAATGGTTTTAGAAAAAAAAATAAAAGCCAAAATTGACACTGTAAAAAAAGGTGAATGGGGATTATTGGAATTAAGAAACTGTGGCCTTACTGAAATTCCGGAAGAAATTTTTGAAATGCCATATCTAACTAGTATAGATTTTAGTAATGACGATTTTTGTGAAGAACAAAACAAAAATAAAATTAAAGAATTACCTGATAAGATTAAACACTTGACAAATCTTTACAGAATTAACTTATCAGGAAATGCAGTTTCATCAATTAGCGAAAGTTTGATAAAACTAAAATCCTTTGAATTGCTGAATTTAAAAAATAACAAGCTAACCGATTTTTCAGCTAAGATAGCAAATATGCCATCTTTAAAACAGTTAATACTAGATGGGAATCCATTTGAAATGATTCCACCAGAAATTGTTGCAAGAGGAATTGAATCGCTACGTAATTTTTTTATAGAGTTAGAGGAGAAAGATTTTCTATATGAGGCTAAGTTAATTATAGTCGGAGAAGGAAGAGTTGGCAAGACTTGTATTTCAAAAGCCTTAATTGATCCAGGCTTTAAACTAATAGATGAAGAAAGCACTGAGGGAATAAATATAAATCGATGGGTAATTCCAAAGGATGAAATACAATTGATTAATCCTAGAATTCAACGAGATTTACAAATAAATATTTGGGATTTTGGAGGGCAGGAAATTTACCACTCGACACACCAATTCTTTTTGACAAAAAGGTCAATGTACATGATGGTTACGGAGTCGAGAAAAGAAGATAGCCACGATGACTTTTATTATTGGTTGAATATAATTAAACTTCTTGGAGACAAAAGTCCTGTTACACTTGTTCTAAATAAATGTGATCAACCTACCAAAGAACTTCCCGTAAAAGAATTTTCTATAACATTTGCCAATATCGTCGATTTCAAAAAAATAAGTTTGAAGTCAGGATACGAACAGACAATTTCGGATTTGAGAAATAATCTCAAAACTATTGCCTCTAATTTGCCGCATATTGGAAATCCACTTCCGAAGAAGTGGGTAAATATTCGAATTGAGTTGGAAGGATTAAAACTCGCTGGAAAGAATTATATTTCCGAACAGCAATATTTAGAAATATGCCGTTCTCATTATAGAAAAACAGAGAGCGCATTGTTTTTAAGTGAGTACTTTCATGACTTAGGTGTTCTATTACATTTTCAAGACGATATCGACTTAAAAGACACTGTGATTTTAAATCATGAATGGTTAACAACGGGAGTTTACAAGATTTTAGATGATCAACAAGTAATTGATAAGAAGGGCAAATTTTCTATCGAAGATCTTAAACGAATCTGGCATGAAGAAGAATATCGATATAAAATTAGGGAGCTCATTACATTAATGAAAAACAAAAAATTCGATTTATGTTTTGAACTTTCTAATGGTGAATATTTAGCTCCAAGGCTACTTCCTGTAGACGAGATAGAACATTCATGGGTAGACGACCCAAATAATTTACGGTTTGAAATACATTATCAATTTATGCCCAAAGGTATCTTGACAAGACTTATCGTAAAAATGAATCAAGATATTTTAGATAACAACTACTGGAGATACGGCGTTGTTTTACACTACCAAGGGACGAAAGCAATCATACGTGAAAAGTATTTTGAAAACAAAATTTCGATTCAGCTCTCTGGTGTAAATAAAAGAGAATTTCTTTTTTTAATCAGGAAAACTATCAATGAAATACATAGGGATTTTAATAAACTCGAATTCAAGGAAATGGTGCCATGCATTTGTTCGCAATGTAAGCAATCTAATGAGCCATACTTCTATGAATTTGACTTGCTATTAAGATATGAAATGAATAACCTTGCTAAAATAAGGTGTAATAATAGTTTAGAAGAAGTGGGCGTTTTGCAACTTACAACAGATGTTATTAAGGGCCGCTTATCCGAAGAAAAAATGATTTTTTGTGAGAATACAAATGAAGCATTATTTAGAGAAACTGCAATTGCCAATGCGGTTTTTTGTGCTGAAAAAGATAGTGCTTCTGTTTTTTTCCAAGTTAGAACACGGCCACAGTTCTTTGGCTTAAGAGATAGAGATTTTTTAATTGATGGTGAAATAGAGAAAATCAGGAAAGTTTATCCTAACTATTTCATTCTCGACTACTATTGCATTGAAAATTACCTGTATCACCCGGAAAATATTGCAGAATTAAAACTAGATGGTTTCGATAAAAAAGCATACACTCAAGATCTAATTTCACAAAAAAATAGTAGAAAATTAGAGATAGTTTCAATCTTTAAAAAATCAAGGGATGGGTATCAGGAATTTAAAATTGAAAGAGAAAATTTGAGAACGAAAATTGATGAGAATGAAATAATTAAATATTTAGAATCTGACGATTTAGAGACATTTCTGAAGTCTTATAGCGTAAAAACATACTTTAAAAAGACTTCAATCGAAAAGTATAATTTAAAGCAGACTGAATTAGTAAAAACTAAATGGTTTCTAGAAAGAATGGACAAACTAATGAATCGTAAATAGGGATTAAATTGTCATCCTAGTTGACGAATAGATATTCAGTCTTTTACAAACCATCGCACCTATCTGGAAAAACCGCCAATCCTGACCCCAGCTTCGTCACGACGATTTACACGTATTTTCTCGTGCGGAAGAGGGGTCAACGTTGGCAAATTTTCCACTCACAGGCTAAAGGTGCCTGTCAATTTGCTTTTTAACACTTGCATATCTTCGCTTGTTTTCACAGCTAATACACGCGCATAATGCAAAGTTTGTTTTAAGGTTTTGTGTCCCAACATTTCCTTTATTGTCGTGATTGGAACTCCGTTACCTAACGTCACAGATGTTCCAAATGTGTGTCTTGCAACGTGCGATGTCAGCTCCTTGTTAATATTGCATATAACGGCAATCTCCTTTAAATACGAATTATACTTCTGGTTACTTAGAACAGGCAGTAGCATATTGTTGGCACAACACATAGGATCGTTTTCATATTTCTTCAATAGCTCAATACAAACCGGCAACAGTGGAATTTGTGACAGCACCCCTTCTTTTTGTCTGTCCTTACTGATCCAATATTCTCCGTCAAAACCTTTGACAACCTCAGATCTCTTTAATTGCCTTACATCAATAAATGCGAGTCCAGTAAAGCAGCAAAAAACAAATACATCGCGAACTCTTACTAACCGATCATTTGTGATTTCTTTTTCCATAATGGCTTTTAATTCGTCCATCATCAAAAATGTTGGCTTCACTTCAGTTCTTGTCATATCAAATCCTGCAAATGGATCACCCACTAACCATTTTTTCTCAACACAATCCAAGACTATTTTTTTCATGTTGGCGAGGTTCTTAATTGCTGAATTATGAGCGCATTTTTTCTCTGTTCGTAGCCACGCATAAAAATCTTTTATAAATTCAACATCAAGCGAAAGAATATTCATGTCGGCCGCCTTGTATTTGTACTTTATAAATTCCTTCGTGTGAGTAAGCGACGTATTAAAGTTTGTCCAAGTCCCTTTAGCAACTCCGTTACCAATCATTTTACTCATTTCATCATTGTGCTTTTGAAAAAGGTAGATGAACATACGCCGCTGTTGTTCTACACCGCTCAAGATATCCTTAATGGCATTTGCGGTGACGACTTTGCCCCTGTCAAGCAATATTCGTTTTGCTTCGTAAGCTTTAGTCTGCAGGGTATCCAAATAGATATTTAATTCCCTGGAGTCCTCCTTCTGCCCTGTAGCCCGGCCAGCGTCGACACTCCATCGCGACGGTTCCCATTTTCTTTTGCATGACAACTCCCTTGGAATTCCATCTACTGTAACTTTCAAATACACATCTTTTGCTCCACTTTTGTAATTTTTTGGCTTTTTTAAAAAGAAAAACAGCCCGATACTTTTTTCTAACATGATCACAAAATTTTCCGGTTAACAAATATGAGAAAGTGATCATTTGAAGACAAGATGTTCAATTAATGAACCCCTTACTGGGCGTAGGTTTCGGCGGAAACCGTAGAGTACTTTTTGTCCGTTTAAAGTACTCTACGATCTACTCGCGTTTATTATGAGATATTTTGGGCTTTTTTGATAGGTCGTAAAAACAAAAAAGCCCGTCAAATCTGCATTTGCGGGCTTTTGAAATGATTTATCAATGTACTCTGCGGTGAGGGTGGGATTCGAACCCACGGTACAGTGTAACCCGTACGACGATTTAGCAAACCGTTCCTTTCGGCCACTCAGGCACCTCACCTACCTAGTCCCGATTTACGGGAGGGAGGCAAAAGTAAGACTTCATCTTATACAATCCAAAAACATCGCAAAAAGTTTTTTAAATAGGCGCCAAAGACCCACAAATAGGCAGATAATCTGATTCTTATGTCGGAAAAATAAAATATCTGTCCCTTACTTTTAACCTGAAATGAAACCGCGATTTCCACATCGGTTTGCCCAATGTTTCCTCCCAGCGATTCAGGTCGGCTTTTAGCTCCTTTGCTTTTTCAGGAAAATTCGTGGAAACGTCATTACGCTCTCCGGGATCTTTTGAAAGATCATACAGGAATTCCACTTTTTCCTTCTCGTTTATGTAGAGCTTATACTCCCCTTTTCGTATTGCTTTGGAGTAGCCATTTCGCCAGTACAAAATATCATGTGGTGCATTGCTGTTCTCACCACTTACAAACGGAAGCAGATTTACGCCATCATACACTTTGCCCGCAGGCGCAGCAATGCCCGCCACACCAACTGCTGTTGAAAAAATATCCAGCGTGCTTACGGGCGACTGATAAGTTGCTCCTGCCGGAATTTTATCTGCATAGCTCATGATGTAGGGCACTTTTATGCCGCCATCAAATTCACACATCTTGCCTCCTTTGAGCGGTTCGTTGTCGGTAGCCGTCGT
The DNA here is from genome assembly GCF_019130065.1 of Pinibacter aurantiacus. Lineage (GTDB taxonomy): Bacteria > Bacteroidota > Bacteroidia > Chitinophagales > Chitinophagaceae > Pinibacter > Pinibacter aurantiacus. Next base: position 168,982 of record NZ_JAHSPG010000014.1, read on the forward strand.
GTAAGTGGCGCCGCCGTTATCGCTGGTAAAAATGATGAGCGTGTTTTTGTCGAGCCCGGTTTCTTTCAGCTTGCCTATTATTTTCCCTATCGCATCATCAAGTGCAGTGATCATTGCATAGTACACCTGCTTTTGCGGTTCCGCAACGTTTGAAAATCTTGCCACAATATCTTTCGGTGCCTGGAAGGGAGTGTGTGGCGCATTAAAAGGCACATACAAAAAGAATGGACTGCTCTTATTTTGCTCGATGAATGCAACGGCCTCTTCTCCAAATTTGTTGGTGAGATATTCCGTTTCGTCCACAGCTTCGCCATTTCTTACCAATGCACTGTATTTATGCCTGAACCATGTTGGCCTATCCAGAATATCATCGATGTGCTGGTTAACTATTGTTGGATCCTTTTCCGACGCATACAATCCTGCGGCAGCATAAAATCCGTAGAAGTAATCAAAGCCTTTTGCACCGGGCAGCTGATAGTCTGCCACTCCAAGGTTCCATTTCCCTATTGCTCCGGTTTTATAGCCATTTTGCTTTAACACCTGTGCGAGTGTTATTTCATCTTTTGGCAAACCATTGGGCACAACAATTGAGTCCTTTGAAAGATCAATAATATCGCCTTCCTTGTGTGCCCTTCTATAAAATTTTTTCTTCTGCATCAGAGAAAGCTTCCCAATCGGTGCATCCTTTTCCTGGAACTCAAATCCAAAACGTTGCTGGTATCTTCCGGTCAATATAGCTGCTCTCGAGGGACTGCAGATAGGTGATGTACAGTAACCATTCAGCATTTTTACACCACTCAATGCAAGTGAATCAATGTGTGGTGTTGGCACCACTTTATTGCCATACGTGCCTATGTCATGGTAGCCAAGATCATCTGCAAGTATGAATACGATATTAGGCTTCTGCTGCGCCTGCAGAACGTGTGCATTTATGCTAAACACCAGGAAAAATATGGTAATGGCTCTCAACAACATATTTACAAATTAAACAGAATTAGAAGCAATTAATAATTAATAATGAATAATTAATAGGTGAAGCACCAAAATGCTAGAACAACTTGCCTATCATTTAACACCAATGTTAAGGCCGCATTCGTTAATGAATGCGGCCTCCTTAATTATTAATTATTCCCGCCTGCTGACGCAGTCGGGCAGGAATTATTAATTTATTTTCGTTCTTTCTTCCGGATTGTGCAACTCAACAGGCTTGCTGCTTTTTCTGCGCAAACGCATGTTCAACAGCTCAACTCCAAAGGAAAACGCCATGGCGAAATACACATAGTTTTTCAAGTGCAGATCGTGTGCTTTGTCTCCATCCCACCCTTCAACGATCAATACCACACCTACCATCACGAGAAACGAAAGTGCAAGCATTTTTAATGTAGGGTGTTTGCTGATGAAGTCAGCAATTTTCTGACTAAACAAAAACATGATGAACATGGCAATGATAACTGCAATGATCATAATAGGAACGTGCTTGGCAATACCAACGGCGGTAATGATGCTGTCGAAAGAAAACACCATATCCACCAAAATAATTTGGCCAATGGCTGCACCAAAGCTTCCCGCTGCTTTTACGCCGCCGCCTTCTTCGTAACCTTCAAGCTTGTGGTGAATTTCTTTTACCGTTTTATAAATAAGGAACAAACCACCGGCCAGCATTACAAGACTGGCAAGGTCAAATCCTTTGCCACCAATTTCAAATACCGGTTTTCCTTTTTGCTGCACGAGCCATCCCAATGCGATCAGCAAAAGCACGCGAACGGCAATACCGGCGAACATCCAAATTCTGCGGGCCTTTAATTGTTGATCCTTGGGCAATCTGCCCATGATGATGGAAACGAAAATAACATTGTCGATGCCCAGCACAATTTCCAGCACTGTAAGCGTGAGTAAGCTGATAAGGGAATCAACGGTGAATAAATATTCCATTTGAAGAGGGTTGTTAATAAGTTAAAAGTAAAAATTAAAAAGTAAAAAAGTTGACGATGCCACATTCATTCAGGTAGGCGGGGCCAACTTTCTACTTTTTACTTTTCACTTTTGAGTTTTTACTTTTTATAAGTCTTTGTATATTTTTTTGACAATGGTCGGACCTTCGTAAATAAAGCCTGTCCACACTTGCACGAGACTTGCGCCTGCTTGTAATTTTTCTTCGACATCGGCTCCTGTAAAAATTCCGCCACTTGCAATCACAGGAATCTTTCCGCCAGACTTTTGATGTATGTATTGCAAAACTTCTGTGGATCTTTCCTGCACCGGCTTTCCGCTAAGTCCGCCCATGCCGATCGCCTCTACTTCCGCTTTGTCTGTCACCAGTCCTTCACGGCTTATGGTGGTGTTGGTTGCAACAAGTCCATCGAGGTTTATTTCAATGGCAAGGTCAATCACATCATCTATTTGCGAAGGTGTAAGATCAGGCGCTATCTTCAGCAGCAATGGCTTTGGTTGCGCCTTTTGACGGTTGATGGTTTGCAGGTGCGACAAAATTTTGCGCAGCGAATCTTTCTCCTGCAGCTCACGCAGGCCCGGCGTATTTGGAGAGCTTACGTTTACCACAAAATAATCTACGTAATCAAAAAGTGCATTGAAGCAAATCTCATAATCCTTCCACGCATCTTCGTTCGGGGTTACTTTGTTTTTTCCAATATTTCCCCCAATGATCAAATCGCTTTTGCGTGTTTTCCACTGCTGCAGGCGCTTTGCCACCACTTCTACTCCTTCGTTATTAAAGCCCATGCGATTGATGATCGCTTTGTCTTTTGGCAAACGGAACAACCGTGGTTTGTCATTTCCCGCTTGTGGCTTGGGCGTTACGGTTCCAATTTCCACGAAACCAAAACCCATGGCTTCAAGCTCTTTTAAGTACAAAGCGTTTTTATCAAAGCCCGCCGCAAGCCCCACGATGTTTTTGAAACGCAATCCCAAAAACTCTTTTGGTTGTGTGTTTGACGGAGCAAACGATGACCGGATAATACTTCTTACAAATGGAATGGAACAAAGCGTTTTAAAAGAATTCATTGAAAAGTAATGAACACCTTCAGGAGAGAAACGAAAAAAGATGGATCTGATTAGAGGATACATAGTGGCCGCGAAGATAAGGAAGTTGTGAGTTTTGAGTACTGAGTTTTGAGTTTTTGCTCGGGTTATTAGTTCTGGGTTTTGAAGTAAAAAACGAGGCACAAATGACCTCGGGAATCTTACTCAAAACCTAAAACTCAAAACTCAAAACTTTGTTTTTTCACTCAAAACTTTTCCTATCTTTGAAATACAAAGTTGCATAAACAACCATTTTTTTAAAACCTTACGATTATGCAAGAAGCTTATATAGTGGCAGGATTTAGAACGGCGGTAGGTAAATCAAAACGCGGCGGCTTTCGTTTTTATCGCCCGGATGATCTTGCAATAAATGTGATCCAGGGGCTGATGGCCTCTGTTCCTCAGCTTGAGGCCAAACTTGTGGATGATGTAATTGTGGGAAATGCTGTTCCTGAAGCGGAACAAGGTTTGCAGGTGGGCAGAATTATCGCGGCAAAAGCATTGGGCATCGAAGTTCCGGGAATGACGGTGAACCGTTATTGCGCCAGCGGACTTGAAACTATTGCAATTGCAACGGCCAAGATCAGGAGCGGACTTGCAGATTGCATTATTGCCGGTGGTACAGAAAGCATGAGCCTTGTACCAACAGCAGGATGGAAAACGGTTCCGGCGTATAGCATCGCTACTACCGAGCCAGACTATTATTTGAGCATGGGCCTTACCGCTGAAGCGGTTGCAAAAGAGTACAACGTGTCCCGCGAAGCGCAGGATGAATTTTCATACAACAGTCACTTAAAGGCTATTAACGCAATTAAGAACGGACATTTCAAAAACGGTATCCTTCCCGTTACAGTAGAGCAAGTGTTTGTAGATGCCAAAGGCAAGAAGCAAACTAAAAGCTATGTGATGGATACGGATGAAGGCCCAAGAGCCGATACAAATATGGATGCGCTTGCCAAACTGAAACCTGCATTTGCAGCAGGGGGAAGTGTTACAGCGGGCAATTCTTCACAAACCAGTGATGGCGCGGCTTTTGTAGTAGTAATGGGAGAAAAAATGGTAAATCAACTTGGACTGAAACCGATTGCAAGATTGGTGGGTTGTGCGAGTGCCGGTGTTCATCCGAGAATAATGGGAATAGGCCCTGTTGCAGCAATACCAAAGGTTTTAAAGCAAACAGGAATGTCGCTTTCTCAAATTGATCTCGTAGAATTGAATGAAGCATTTGCTTCACAATCGATTGCAGTAATACGAGAAGCGGGCCTTAATCCTGAGATAGTGAATATCAACGGAGGAGCCATTGCACTGGGACATCCGCTGGGTTGTACGGGCACAAAGCTTACAGTTCAGATAACACATGACATGAAGAGGCTTAATAAAAAGTACGGCATGGTTACAGCCTGTGTAGGCGGTGGCCAGGGAATAGCCGGAATAATTGAAAATGTAAATTAGGGTATTGCATTTCAACACATGAGAAAACAGCAGACCGGTCGCAGTTGCGACCGGTTTTTATTTGGTTGAACCGGGAAGTAATTAATAATGAATAATTAATAATTAACAGAGCTGCATTCCTTACAGGATGCGGCTCTCCGACTTTAAACCAGATCTACAACATTTTTTTGTCAGGCATGTCATCCTATTAATTATTCATTATTAATTATTAATTGCCCTTAAAAGCTCTTATTGCTCAAAACCGTCTTATAAATATTTTCTTGCATAAACCTACATTTTACGAATCCCTTTTATATTTTTACTCAACGAATAACTTGCAGCCTTATCCAATCCATCGACGGATAAACATCAATTTAAAATATCCTAAACCCTAACCTGAATGATTAGCTTGTTCATTATAGACGACCATGAACTGTACCTTGAGGGATTATCACTGCTGTTAGTAAGGCAACCGGGTATTGAGATAAGGGGCTCTGCGAGAAACGGTCAGGGCTTATTGGATCAACTTCCGGGTCTTGACGTAGATATTCTACTTCTCGATGTAAATCTTCCTGATATTGAAGAAGAGTTGCTGCTTAAGAAGATACGTGAAATCAAACCAGATCAAAAAGTGATTTATCTTACGCTTATGCGTGGGACACGTTATGTGCATAAACTCACAAAGCATAAAGTGCAAGGCTACATTTTAAAAAATGCTTCCATCAACGAACTGGTTGAAGCCATTACGGTTGTGCACAATGGTGGTTCCCATTTCAGCAAGGATATTGATGTTCTTTCAAACGACGACTTCAGGCATACTATTACTATCGACGATACCAAGGTTGAGGACATTCTTTCCAAACGGGAAATCGAAGTTTTGAAACTGGTTTGTAAAGAATATAGTAACGCAGAAATTGCGGAGAAACTTTATTTAAGCATCAGCACAATTGAAACACATCGTAAAAATCTGATCTCAAAATTGGGTGTTACCAACACGGTGGGCCTTGTAAAGTTTGCTATTAAAAATAAGCTAATAGACTAAAACACACTGTTTTTTTGTGCAATTGAAAGCACTTACCACAATACTACTGCTGTTTTGCACAACGCATCTATGGGCGCAAAAAATGATCGACACCATTGCGCTCCGCAACCTGTACGACCATTGCCTCGACCTGGGCGATGATAAAACAGATTCTCTTTACCATTACTCCCACTATATAGATTCCTGCTCAAAGACGGTAAATTACAAGAATGGACAAATTTTCGCGTTAAGGCTCAAAGGCATTTACTATGAATTTAAAAACGATTACGAAAATGCTGTAAACTATTATCTCCAATCTCTTGCTGCTTCCCGCAAGGTTGACAATCCGTCGTATATCTCCTGTGCATTGAGCGATTTGGCTACTGTATATGCTGCGTATCTCAATCAGCCGGGCAAAGCAAAGGAGATGTATTTACAGATTCTTGACCTTCCCTCGAGCGGAGGCGTTAATGCTCGCGTAACCAACTACATCAATCTTGGCGCCATTTACAACATGCTGAATAAACCGGATAGCGCATTGGTGTACCTGGAAAATGCAAGAACAATTGCAGAGCCTTACAAAGGGAAAATAGATCTTGCCAATCTTTACAACAACATTGGAAACGTGTATGTAAAAAAACACAACTTCAGTAAAGCGATTGGTTATTTCCAGAAGAACAAACATGACCATGAACTGAATCACGAACGCACTGATTTATGGAGTGACTATCTCAATCTGGCCGACACATACATTGGCCTGAAAAAATTTGACAGTGCACAGGCGTATGCGTTAAAGTCATTAGACCTTGCAAAAGAACTTAACTCAACAAACAAAGAGGCAGGCAGCTATGCTGTGCTCGCTAAGCTTTATAAAGAAAGTAAAAAATTCCAGCTTGCTTTTGAATATCAGCAAAAATGGTATCAGCTTGACACATCGCTTGTAAATACTCAAACGAACAACAACATTGCAGAGCTACAGGAGAAATACAATGCAATTGAAAGAGAACATGAAAATAGCTTACTGCAAACTCAAATTGTAGCTGAAAAACTAAAACACAAAATATACATCTACCTTGTATTGGCAGCGGGTTTGGTTATCCTCGTGGTTTCATTTGCATTTTTTGAAAAAAGAAGCAGCAACAAAAAGCTGGAGAAAGTGAACGCTACGATCATGAAGCAAAATGAAAAACTTGCTGAACTTAACCAGGAAAAAAATTCACTGATTAGTATTGTCTCTCATGATCTCAATACACCGTTCTCCAGCATAAAAATATGGACGCAGTTGCTGGAAGGCGACAAGAACAACCTGACGGCAGATCAAAAAAAAGCGATCGACAGGATCTATCAATCTGCTGAGAAAGGAGAACTCCTGATCAAAAACATTTTGATCGTTGAAAAAGCTGGATTGCAAAGTGAAAAAATAGTGCTCGAATCTTTCGATCTTACAGACTTCATCAAACATCAGATCGACAACATATCTCCCATTGTGGCTACGAAAAATATCAGCTTGCATTTTGAAAGCAATCGACAGGATATCAATATTCTTTGTGACAAATCTTACATGCAAAGAATTTTTGAAAATCTTGTTTCCAATGCGCTGAAATATAGCCAGCCGGGAAAAAACATTTGGGTAAATGTTGACCAGGACGAGAATTCTGTTTTCCTTACAGTAAAAGATGAAGGCATTGGCATTTCAGAAAAAGAGATCATGCATCTGTTTTCCCGCTATGGCACCGTTTCATCAAAACCCACAAACGGAGAGCCTTCTACAGGATTAGGTTTATACATTGTAAAGCGACTTGCCGAAGAACTAAATGGCAGTGTAGTATGCAAAAGTAAAATTGGCGTAGGCTCGGAGTTTACGGTGGCGCTGGCGAAATAATTAAGATTAATTGAAAATTGAAAGTTGAAAATTGAAAATGACGTTTGGGAAAGTTCCAGCTTCTCTGCTGTCTATAAAATGCAAAAGGTCGAACATTATAGATATGTTCGACCTTTTGCATTTTCAATTTTCAACTTTCAATTTTCAACTAACAGAATTACTTCGAAACTTTAATAACTCTCTTGATCACCATGAGATTTTTGTATTCTACTCTCAAAGCATATACACCGTTTGGCAGATTATTAAGGTCGCTGATGGTTACGTTTGTTAATCCTTTGATCACCTTAACGTCTTCTGTTTTTAAGATCCTGCCGTTGTAATCAAAAACAGAAACTTTAATGGTTCCGTCAAGCGGAGAAACAGCGTTGAAGGAAATACTGTTGTTGAAAGGATTCAAAACAGACTGCACATCAAAATGTAATCCAACAGGGCTAAGGATAATTGATTTACTATAGCTGAACTGTGCACCATCCTGAACTTTCAGCCTGTAGTAAGCAGGTTGATCTAAAATATTTGGATCTGTAAAACTATAAGAGGCTCCTGATCCATTTACGCCTTTTCCATTCACGATCGCTATTGGCGAATAATGAATATTGTCAAAACTCTTTTCGAGGGTAAATTTCGTTTGAGCGCTTTCTGTGCCCGATGTCCAGACTATCTGTCCAATATTTTTACTGCTCAATACTCCATTAAAGTTCAATAAAGATGTTTGCAGTACATGACTACAATTGTTAACGTACACCATGATAGTGGTGCTGGCAACAAATGAACAGTTTTCATTCGACAAATTCTCAGGCGAAGTTGCGATCCTCAGCCTGTAGATATTTCCGTTAGAGGTACTATCACCAAAGAAAGGTTTGTGCCCGATTCTATATTCATACTTACCATTAACATTCTCCACAACTCCTACGTTGGTAGTATCAATTGCCCATGTGCCTCCTTTGTCAACACTCTTCTCCCACTGCCAGTATGTATAGTTAGGGAAATAACTGCTCACAACGCAACTAAGATCAACCTGGTTGCCGTAGCAAACTTTAGCATTTCCAGTTGGTTGCATGTCCAGATTAGGTGTACAGGTTGCTACAGATATATCATCAATTGCCCAGTCGTTACCACCACCACCCGGTGCGTTATTTCTAATGGTAAGAGTAAACGAAGTTTGGCTAGGTCCCGTTAAATAAGTAAATGCTTTCTTGATCCATTTTCCTGAATAAGAAATATCTCCTGTGGTATAATAGTCTACACCATTTAATTGATAAGTAAGATTTGGATGCACACCAGATGAGTCTTTCAGACCTGTAGGAATATATCCGGAATTGCTTGGACCACGACCTAAAGAGTCAGCACCGCATTTTGAACAAATGTTATACAACCAGGATGAAATTTCATAGTAAGTATTAGGACACAGATTCGTAACAGTGTATTGAAACGCATAGTCTGTTTTATAACTCGCATTCACCACCATCATATAACCTGCATTTGGGTTGGCAACTGTATCTGCAGCTTTATTACCTGCATAAGGATCAGCTGCTCCTGTATGGTCACCTATAATATCCCATACACCAAATACACGGTGTGTCGTTGGTGTAGTGTTATCAGGTTTCGCCCAGGCATTGCTTGTTGTGTATGCTTCTGTACTTGTATTATTTGCTACACCATAGTAGTAGTCATTTGGTGTACCTGTTGTAAATGTGCGGAATTGGTACGTTCCGGAAATAGCTGAAGATGCACCACGGTTGCGGGGCTTTCCGCTTCCAAATGAACCACCGTACTCCATGCCTATCGCATTACCGCCAACTGTGTTTTCACAAATACCGGTGTTCTTAAAAACAGCGGCATTATTTAAGTCGAAAAAAACATTCTTTAAAGAGCCGCTGTACTTGTAGGTAAACTTTCCGCCGCCCACATTTACGGTTGCTCCGTAAGCAGCGGTAACAACCATTTCATAAGAGGCAACCATAACACAGGTGCTTCCCCACAAAGTTGGCTTGTCTGTATTTTTCATTTGGCCACGACGCGAAGCTGTTGCAGTTTTTAACGTTGATGTATATCCCATATTAATGGTGATAAACTGGTTACTTACAATTTTACCTGGATCATCTGTAAGCGCGTCGGTAAAAGACTTCCATATTTTTCCTTCGTTCGTCAGGATACGCAGTGTACCCGGAAGGTATTTTGCGCCTACAGGAATGGTATCATAAAAGCCGCAACTGTCAATGGTTCCAAGAGAAGAGTTAACGACGATGGTTGTACGTATTTGAAGTGTATCTCCGGGCTCGATAGTTCCGCCGGAAGCGCCTTTTGTTTTATTGACGTACGTTTTACCGTAGTCTAAGGTTTGAGAATAAGCTGCATTATAAACGATAAAAAAGAGTATAAGCAACCAAATACGTAGAAAGAAACGTACAACGTTGTGTAGAGGTTTTTTCATAGTAAATAGTTTTTCTAGGTGGATTAAAATATTACCTCAAACATATAACAAGAAAATAGAAGAAGCTATAGTAAATCTACCCGTTCAGAAACTATTTTTACTATAAACTCATTTTTTCTTCTTTCGTATACCATTAAACGCTTTTTTTGCGTTAGAAACTTTATTAAAAATGACGGAACAGTTATTTTTTAATGAAGATTTTTAATGGCCAATAAAAATCCGATCCCATGCAAAAACTAAAAAGTGGTTTTATCATAAAATCATTATTGCAGATACTTGCAGTTGTGTTTGCAATACCGGCCCTGGGCCAATCCAGCACTGAAACATGGAATGATCAACAGTTTAAGCTTGACATTCTTCCTCATCAAATGAACTATCCCTGGGAAATAACTTACGGACCTGATGACTCTCTTTGGATCACAGAAACCAAAGGTTACGTTATCACGAAAATGCATCCTGGAAATGGAGGCTACCGCTCGCTTAAGGATCTGAATTCATTTAAAAAATACAACCCTTCAACAGTGGGCATTGGCCCGCAGGGTGGCCTGATGGGCATGGCGCTTCATCCTCAATTACTAAGTGGAAAACCTTACGTGTACGTTGCAATGGTGTATGATTATTTGCCCAATACCGGCACACCCAACAACAGCAGTTGCGGCACCGGCATGTGTTACTACAGAACAATGGTGCTTCGTTTTACTTACAACACGGCAACAAAATCTTTAAGCACAAAAGCAGACACTTTAATTGCAAACCTGCCGGGAAGCAATGACCATAACTCCGGAAGACTTGCAATTGGCCCCGCACCCAATTATTATGTTTTCTACACAATTGGAGACATGGGCGCAGGACAATTCAACAATGCATCAAGAACCAACAACGCGCAGGACACAACGGTGTATGAAGGAAAAGTTTTACGATTCAACAGCGAGCCGGATTCAGATGCAGATGATGTGACCGACCCATACAATCAGTGGATACCGAATGATAATCCGTTTGCGAGCCCAAGCTCGGGGAACAGACTTGCAATCTACTCTTACGGTCATAGAAATGCACAAGGGCTTGTGTGGGCCAAAGTCAACGGTGTCGATAAACTATACAGCTCAGAGCACGGCGATAAATCTGACGATGAAGTGAATGATATTCAAATGGGCCACAACTATGGCTGGCCAAAGGTTGCAGGTATGCCGGACAACAACTATAGCTCTCTGGATGCATATCCCAACAACAACAAATTGGCGAATAAAAACATCAATTACAGGGAAGACACTTTTGCTGTCAATCATGATCTCACGAGGCCTTTGTTTGTATTGTTTAATGCCGCCGCATCTAACATTAAAGCAGACGGAACAAACATTTACACATGGCAAACCGTGGCACCTTCAAGTATCGATTACTATGGTTCAGGCATTATTCCAGGATGGAAAAATTCTCTGCTTGTAACCTCACTTAAATATGGAATGTATCGCCTGAAACTGAAGACTGCCGGGGATTTTGTTGACAGCACTATAACCCCAAACCTGGTTGATACACTTCCTTATCTTCATGGCTATCGAATGAGGGACCTCGCCATTGCACCTACGGGAGATACGCTGTTTTTTATTGCTGATAATACCGGCAATACATCCGGCCCTACCGGCGGTTTTGATGGTTCGGGCAGTAGTAATACAACACTTGGCGGGGGAAAAGTTATAAGACTGGTTTACCTCACAACGCTTCCAAAAAAAGATCCGGACCCATTCAAGCCTTTCCAGGAAAGCTTTACAAAGATCTATCCTAATCCTGCATCGTCTTACCTCAATGTGCAAACGAAGCCTGGCATTAAGAAACCTTTGCTTATACAGTTATTTGATATGAACGGCAGACGAATTGTAGAAACAACCACCTCCCAGGATAACATAACACTTGATGTAAGCAAAGTTGCTGCGGGAATGTATTTCCTCAAAGTTTCAAATGGTTACGGAGCTTTGGTTACAACAGATAAAGTAGTGATTAATTAGGCAATTCAAATATGTTTTCGGCGTCAAGCATTCGTTAGTTTTTGGTTATTTACACAAAAAGAAAACCGGCTGAATATTCAAGCCGGTTTTTCTTTTTTATAATAAGCAAGTATTACAAACCAATTTCAATTTTGTATTTGATGGTTGCTTTGCAAGTAAGCGCCTTGGTAGTTGCTTTACGAAGTGTGCCGGAAAGTTTATAGGAGAAACTTGTTGAACTAAAATAAGGTTTCAGATCAAGGGTGGTATTTACCGGCAGATTTAAAGTTGACGCTACTGTTTCAGGATTGCTCGTCAATGCTGCAATACTAACCAATGTAGCGTTTGTGTTGGAAGACATTTCCGCGCTGCATGCCGAAACATTTCCGAAGGAGTTCAAATCATCCGAATTGGTAATCGTAAGCACGCATGACTCAAGCTTTACAGATTTGATATTGATAAGGCCGTAGCTTTTTCCTGCCTGCTCTTTGATAAGGCTGTCAATGTACAAAGAAGTATTGAACTGAGAGAGAACGCCGCTTCCAGCATTGCTTGGCTGAATGGTGAAATCAACATCTGCAGATTGTGCCGTAACGTTAATGCTGATCAGATCTTTTACTTTGTTGCAAGAAGAACAAACTGTTAAAAACAAAAATGCAAAAGCGCTTAGCTTCAGGGTAAGTAGTTTCATCGAGTGTAGATTAAAATTTCGGCAAAGATATAGTTCTAATGACAGTATGCAAGTGGGACATCATAATAAACTGAATAACTGATTAACCGAATAACTGAGTGGTTGATAGTTGTAATGCAAAATTGAAAGTGAACTACTCAGTTATTCAGTCATTCAGTTATTCGGTTATTCCTAAAAGCAAAAAGCCCTGAAACATCAGAGCTTTTGCAAAAAACTATTCTTGTTCTTATATCTTTCCTACCATGTTTGCAGGTATTACCCACTCGTCGAATTGCTCTGGAGTAACGTAACCAAGCTTCACGGCCATTTCTTTCAAGGTAGTTCCTTCTTTGTGTGCTGTCTGTGCTATTTCGGCTGCTTTGTAGTAACCGATCTTTGTGTTCAAAGCAGTAACAAGCATCAAAGAATTATCTACGTGTGCCTTGATGTTTGCTTCAATTGGTTCGATACCCACTGCGCATTTATCGTTGAAGCTCACACAACCTTCACCGATCAGTCTTGCGCTGTGCAGGAAGTTATAAATCATTACGGGTTTGAACACGTTCAATTCGAAGTGCCCGGTTGCACCGCCAATGTTGATGGTAACATCGTTACCCAATACCTGTGCAGCAATCATTGTTAACGCCTCACATTGTGTTGGGTTTACTTTGCCAGGCATAATAGATGAACCCGGCTCATTATCCGGAATGAACAATTCACCAATACCGCTGCGAGGGCCACTTGATAACATGCGCACGTCGTTCGCAATTTTCATCAAACTAACGGCAACTGTTTTCAACGCACCATGCGCTTCTACGATTGCATCGTGAGCAGCGAGAGATTCGAATTTATTTTCTGCAGTAACAAAAGGCAAGCCTGTTAATGCAGCAATATGTTTCGCCACATTCTCAGAGTAGTTTGGAGGCGTGTTGATACCTGTACCAACAGCAGTTCCACCAAGTGCCAATTCTGACAAATGCGCCAATGTATTTTTGATCGCTTTTAATCCGTGGTTCAATTGAGAAACATATCCGCTGAACTCCTGTCCTACTGTTAATGGTGTAGCGTCCATGAAGTGTGTACGACCTATTTTCACCACGTGCATGTAAGCCTTGCTTTTTTCTGCAAGTGTGTCACGCAATTTTTCAACCCCCGGAATTGTTACATCCAACAACATCTTATATGCTGCAATGTGCATCGCTGTTGGGAAAGTATCGTTCGAAGATTGAGATTTGTTTACATCATCGTTCGGATGAAGGAATTTTTCTTTGTCTTCCAGTTTACCGCCGTTCAACACGTGACCGCGATAAGCAACGACTTCGTTTACGTTCATGTTGCTCTGCGTACCGCTACCGGTTTGCCAAACTACCAGAGGGAAATAGTCATCCAGCTTTCCTTCCTGTATTTCATCGCACACTTTACCGATCATGTCACTTTTTTCTTTTGGCAAAACGCCTGCTTCAAAGTTGGTGATGGCTGCAGCCTTTTTCAGGTATGCAAATGCACGGATGATCTCTTTCGGCATGCGATTGATGTCCTGTGCAATTTTGAAGTTTTCTATACTGCGTTGCGTTTGTGCACCATAATACGCGTCCACAGGCACTTTTACCTCGCCCATGGTATCTTTTTCTATGCGGTAACCCATATTGATAGTTTTTAATTTTAGCGGCGTAAAGGTAAACAATGTGCTAATTTGAAAATTTGAAAATTTGAAAATTCATTTGGTGCGGCTGGAAGACAGAACGCCCGCCAGAATGACTTTAGTCGGGCAGGCAGATTTTCATGATTGTCATGATTTGTTAGGATTTTTTATCCATTTAATTTTAAGAAGAGACTTTGCCCTTTCAGATCATGATTATCATGAGAATCATGAGAATCTGCGTTCTAACGGCCTATCGGCCTGTAAACTCAGGTTTTCTCTTCTCAAGGAAAGCCCCAGCCCCTTCTTTCAAGTCTTCAGTGGCAAAGCATTCGCCGAATTTCTTGATTTCGAAATCGTAGCCCTGCTGCGTGTGGTCGAAATTGTTGACGCACTCGATCACTTTTGCAACGGCTAATGGTGCTTTTGCATGGATAACCTGTAAAATTGATTTTACAGTGTTTAGCAAATCTTCCTGTTTAACAATATTGTTGGCGATACCGTATTGTGCGGCTTGTTCTGCCGAGATCATTTCGCCCGTCATTAACAACTGCATTGCCCTGCCCTTGCCTACAACTTGCACCAGCCGTTGTGTTCCACCATATCCCGGGATCAATCCCAGGTTTACCTCGGGTTGGCCAAACTTTGCATTCTCGCTGGCAATAATAAAATGACAGGAAAGCGCCAGTTCGCAACCACCGCCCAAAGCGAAACCGTTCACTGCTGCTACAATTGGTTTTGGAGAATTTTCTATTTTATCGAAAACGGATTGTTGTCCTTTGCGTGCAAGTTCTTCGCCCTGTGAAGGGTCCAATTGTAAAAATTCGCTGATGTCGGCACCAGCCACAAATGATTTTGGACCAGAACCGGTGATGATGGCCGATTTAATGGCACTGTTATTATACACTTCGTCAACTGCAGAGGACAGCTCTTCAATTACCGTTTTATTCAGCGCATTGAGTTTATCCGGCCTGTTGATGGTAATAACAAGTGTTTCATTTTCAACCGATGTAAGCAATGTTTGATAATTCATACCTTAGTAAATTATTTGCCTAAGATAGACACTTATAAGGATTCGCCCTTCGACAAGCTCAGGATGAGAGCACGAACTTACTGTCACCCTGAACTTGTCGAAGGGTAAACCCTTATCAGCGTTATAGCATACAACAACATCGAATTATTTTGCTCTCATGAATTTACTTAGTTTAATTACTTATACCGGGATATTTGTGTTTGCGGGCACCGGTGCATTCAAAGCGAGAACCTACCAGATGGATATTTTCGGAGCATGCGTATTGGCCTTTGTAACGGCCTATGGTGGAGGAACTTTGCGCGATCTGTTAATTGGCGTACGTCCCGTAAACTGGGTGAACGATTACCTGGCATTGGGTCTTGTTTTTTCTGCCACATTGATCACGTTTATTTTCAAGCTCAATTATGAGCGCTTCAAAAGAACCATATTCATTACAGACGCTATTGGCCTTGGTTTATTTACCGCTGCAGGAATAGAAAAAAGTATTTTACTTGGCATAAATGAAATGTATGCAGTGGTGATGGGTGTTATCACGGCGTCCTTTGGAGGGCTGCTGGCTGATGTACTCTGCAATGCCGTTCCCAATTTATTTAAACGTGGCGAACTCTATGCTACGGCCTGCGCCATCGGCGGCGTTGTGTATGTACTGTTGCGCAAAGCAGGCTTCGAGCAAAATATTAACCTGGTTTTGTGTGTAGTTATTGTGGTGCTCACGAGAATTATCTCGAAGTGGAAGAGAGTGGAGCTGCCGGAGATCTAGTTGAGAGTTGAGAGTTGAGAATGGAGAGTTGCTTTCTATTATTACATCATAACGTATTTTCAACTCTCAACTCTCAACTCTCAATTCTCAACTAACCTCACTGCTGTTGCTGCATTTCCTGGAACCTCCTGTAACTATTCTCCGGCATTGCAGGATTGTGTGATTGATAAGAAACGACCATTGGCATTTCGATGACATTGTTATTATTTACAGCGATTTTTGATAAGCCGTTTTCTATACTTACAGAAACCTCAAGGCGGTGATCGGAAGAGCCTTTGTACGTACCTTTCACAGGTGTGCAATCTCCAAAATTTCTTCCGATGGCAAGACGCACATGACGATCGCTAACAACACAATTGTTGGTAGGATCAAGACCTATCCATCCGTAAAAAGGAATATAAGCTTCCACCCAGGCGTGCGTAGCGCCTTCGCCGCGCAACTCGTGATTTTTAGGACAGATGTAGCCGCTTACATAACGCGCCGGAATGTTGATCATGCGAAGCATAAGTAAAAGCAAGTGGGCAAAATCCTGGCACACGCCTGCTTTCAATTTCCACACATCATCAATTTCCGTTTCTATGTTTGTAACACCCTTTTTGTATTCAAAATTATTGTAGACAAACGCGGAGAGCGCCTGTGCATTGTAAAACGGCGGCTGCTTTTCATTTACAATTTGAGTAACTGCATCACATATATCCCTGTAACATTTAAAAGCATCAATCTTTAAAAAATCCATGTAAGGAAATTGCTCGCTGAGAAATGAAAGATTCTCCCACTGCATGTTTGCGGGCGTGTCATCTGCGGGCAACAGCACTGGATGTGTAATTACGTCTATGGTTGAAAATATCGTAAGTTCTGTGTGCGGACGAATGATAGAGAACACGCCCACCTGGTTGTTGAAATAATCGGTAAACAACTCGATTGCTGGTTTATAAGAAATTTTGAGGTCATGCTTTTTCACTTCCTGCAATTGATCGTTTACCGGGTACAGCATAATCTGGTTGGTGCAATCAATTACCGTAGAAGCGTATGAATAGCGCGTAATGTGCTTGATGGAATAAGATGGCATTGTTCTCTTTTTAAAATGTCAGACAATGTTGTTTACGTGTTGCCGAAATAAAATTGATTGAATGAATTGGCAACCTCTACCAGTTCGGATCGTGTTTGATAAATAAAACGCTGCAGCTCATCAACGCTTGCTGCGCGAATGTTGCTATACTTTACGTTGTTCATTGCTTTTCCTATAAGAAACTCTAACCGGCTGTAGCTTTCAGGCAAACTCTCGGCATTCAGCCGTTCAAAATAATTCGACACTTGCTGCAAACAGTATAAGATCGAATGCGGGTAATTGGTATTGTACAAAATCATTTGCAACACATTATCCGGGGTAAATGTGCCGCGGTAAATTTTGTAGTACAACTCATAGCCTGAAAGAGAATGCAGCAATGATCGCAGGTGCGCTTCCATTGGCATCTTCAGTTCGTAGTTTAGTTCCTGCAACTTGATGCTTAGGATATCGGCGGAGAGAAACGCTCTCTCTAACATTTTGCCGATGTTCAGGTAATTGAATCCTTCACCCCGAGGCATCGTAATATCAACGGTTCCATTGTAAGAAAAACTGTGCTCGATCAAATCATCCAGCACCGTTACAGGATCACCCACTCTTACCTGCAATTGCATGTTTGAATTGCGTATGACATGGTAGTAATCATTAAGGCATTGCCACATTTCCTTTGTGATGTGATCCTGTACAGCTCTTGCACATTCCCGCGATCTAATGATGTTGTTGATCACCGAAGAAACATTGTTCCGGTCGAGTAAAATGTGCTCCAATACCTTTGACGAATCTCTATCGATGTCGTCAATTTCATTTGCATGTAAAACACTGTAAGTATTCAAAACAGAGCGCCAGCTAAAGTGAAGGATCTCTTCCTGCGATGAAATGTAGCTTGTGCGCAGAATGCGCAACATGCCGTTGGTTCGCTCCATGTAACGGGCCATCCAATAGATTGTATCTGCTACCCGGCTTAACATACTTTCCTGTTTAGTGTTTAGTAAAAAATAATAATGATGCTTAACTCATGTTAACAGGACGGCCTGTACCTTTTCGCAGGCAAGCAATTCGTTGTATCTGAAGTGTGTGATATTTATTTATTGTAAGTGCTCCTAAGCTACGACCCATGTGTCTTTACTGCCACCACCTTGTGAAGAATTTACCACCAATGAACCTTCGCGCAGAGCCACACGAGTGAGGCCGCCCGGCACTATGTCAATTCCATCCGGGCCATACAAAGCAAATGGTCGCAGATCCACTCTTCTCGGTTGCAGCACACCATTGATATAACACGGCGTGGAAGACAAACTGATAATTGGCTGCGCAATAAAACTGCGCGGATCCGCTTCGATGGCTCTTCTGAAATTTTCCATTTCCTGCTCTGTAGCTGCATTGCCGATCAACATGCCATAACCACCGGATTCATTAGTGCGCTTGATCACCATTTTATCCATGTTTTCAAAAACAAGCTTCTGATTTTCCGGCGATGCCAGCTGATAGGTCGGAACTGTTTTCAAAATAGGTTCTTCGTTCAGGTAATAACGGATCATGTCGGGCACATGCGCATACACAGCCTTATCATCTGCAACCCCATTGCCCATTGCATTTACAATGGCAACATTTCCTTTTCGGTATGCCCAGTAAATACCGGGAACACCCAATATGCTATCTGGCCGGAAAACGAGCGGATCAATAAAATCGTCGTCCACGCGGCGATAGATCACATCCACCTGCTGCAGGCCTTTGGTGGTTTTCATGTACACGTGATGGTTGTCTACCACAAGATCACGACCTTCCACAAGTTCAATACCCATGAGCCTTGCCAACGTTGTATGTTCAAAATATGCAGAGTTGTAAATGCCTGGTGAAAGCAACACAACGGTAGGATCGCTGTTTTGCCTGTTGGCGAGTGCCAGCAGATTTTTTAGCAGCAAGTCCGGATAATGCCTGACTGGCTTTATATTATTCTTTGGCAAAAGATCTGGAAAGATGCGGTACGTAATGCTGCGATTTTCGAGCATATACGATACACCGGATGGCGTCCGCAAATTATCTTCCAGCACATAAAACTCTCCATCGTAATCGCGGATGAGATCGACACCGGCGATGTGTGTGTAAATGTCGAACGGCACATTCACGTTTGTCATTTCCCGCAAAAAATTCGGAGACGAATAAATGAGCTTGGCCGGAACGATACCATCTTTTATGATGAACTGGTGATGGTAAATATCTTTCAGGAAAACGTTGAGTGCTTTAAGCCTCTGCTTTATTCCGGCTTCAATTTTTTGCCACTCATCGCCCATGATAATTCTCGGAATGATATCAAAGGGAAATATTTTTTCTATGCCCTCGCCGCTGTTGTAAACCGTAAAGGTGATTCCCTGGCTCATGAAAAGTTTCTTGGCCATTTCATCTTTATGGGTCATCTCATCGGACGAAAGATCCTGGATGGCGCCCACGAAGTTTTTATAGTGGTCGCGTACACCTTCCTGGCTAAACATTTCATCCCAAACGCCTGGCTGATCGCTGTAAGATTGGAGTAAAGTGTTTTCTGTCATAGTTAATTAAATATAGGAAATACTTTGAAAAAATATCAAAATATTTAGCCTAGACAGAAAATAAATGAACTATTTATATTAAACACTCGATATAATGCACATATTTTATCATTAATATTAATATATTTTTAATTATAATTTGACTGTTTGTAGAGACGCGTTGAACGCGTCTCTGTTCGGATATAAGAATGCTAGCAAATATTTGCCTTGCATCGACATTCGCGAGCGGTATAGCTGTGCGAGAGAGACGCATTCAATGCGTCTCTACAAATTCAACTTCCTGCTTTTGGGTCGCACATAAAAAAAGTCCAAAGAAGCAACCTCCTTTGGACCTAAATAATATGTATAAATTAGCATCTCTCAACTCTCCACTCTCCACTCTCCACTAAAACTCCCTATGCTCTCCCACCCAACCTTGTATATAGTTAATAATCTCTGTAGTTTCTGTGCCCGGTGCAAATAACTTGCCTACACCCATGTTGTTTAATTCCTGCATATCGTCATCCGGAATAATACCGCCGCCGGTTAGCAGCACATCGTCCATTGCCTTTTCTTTCATGAGTTGGATGATCTTTGGGAAAACGGTCATGTGAGCGCCGGATAAAATGCTTACGCCAATTGCATCAACATCTTCTTGCAAAGCAGCATTCACCACCATTTCAGGTGTTTGGCGAAGACCCGTGTAAATTACTTCCATGCCGCCATCGCGCAGTGCGGTGGCAATCACTTTGGCGCCGCGGTCATGGCCATCGAGGCCCACTTTTGCTACCAGTACACGAATCGGTCTTTTTGCTTTATTCGTCATGCAATCGTATTTGAGGCAAAGAAAGGAAAAATTAAAAAGTAAAAAGTAAAAAATCGACCTGACTGATGTCAATTCTACTGTTTGAAATTAGACGGTTTTTGCCTTTTGACTTTCTACTTTTGACTTTATCTAATAAACCTTTTCTTATGTTCGGCAACTATTCGCTCAATAACTTCATTTACTGAATCTGTTGGATTTCTAAAAACAGTAAACTTTATTCCGTTTTCACGTGCAAGTGGCATGTTAAGCGAATCGACAACGCTATAGGTCGCGAATTGTTTGTAGGCGGTTTCTGTGCTGTCGGGCAAATCATGCCCAACAAGAATGATCGCTTTTACTTTGTATGTGTCAGGCATCCATAATAAAAAAGTGGCATTTCCACTATATACTTCAGGCAAGCGATATTGTTTTCCGTAGTAGTTAATAGCGCCAGCTACACCATACGATCTGCAATAGATCAATGTGTGTATTCGAATAGAATCGTGCAGCCCATAAAAAACATCGGCAGTTTTCAATGCTATTTCTTTCCATCCCATCATGTCAGCGAAGTCTTGTGGCAACGGATGTTTTTGTTGATCTTCCCAGGTCAATGCGCCGGTATTTGCAACGCCGGATTTTTCATAGTATTTGTGCAATGTTTCCGGCTTCGCAACGGGAAGTGCTACTGGCATTGCGTACGCACCCAATATCAAACCAAAGATCAACATTGCATAACGCGCCCACTTCAACCTTCCTGTTGTCACCGCTTCCAAATGATAGGCGCCAAACGCAAATAATATTGGGTAAGCGCCCAACGCGTAATAATCTTTGCCATGCATTACCAGCAGAAAAATGATGATGAGTATATAGGCCCAACCAAAGGCTCGGTAAGGTTTTCCTCTTTCTGCAAATACCAAAAAGAACAACCCGGCAACCCACACAAAGATCATTGGCAGGTTCATGAATATTTGGCCTGCAATAAATGAAACGGGACTAACATACTGCAACTGATACTCCTGCAATTCATGCATGTGAAAAAACACAGGAAAGCGGTGATTGTATTGCCATAGAAGATTTGGAAGAAAAATTAAAAACGCAATCGCACCGGCGTAATACAGATGCTTGTTCAAAAATATTCTTCTATGCCTTGTAATGAGTAATGAAACTAATATGCACGCTGTGTAAAAGGCGACGGTGTATTTGCTCAGCAATCCCAGCCCAACAGCAACGCCAAAAAGATACAACCATTTGTTCTGCGAGGTTTGAATGTAACGTACAAGACTAAAGCCGATCAATGTCCAGAAAAATATTTCAATGCAATTGGGTTGAAATAAAAAGAAGACTCGCACATAACCATCGATCAAAAACGGCAGCCAGCCAAGCACCAACGCAAACGCTCTTCCGCCTAATGACAGAATAATTCTTCCTACAAGCAAAAACGTCAGCGAGCCGAAAAGCGATGGCCAGAATTTTATCCAGAACATGCTGCCACCAAAAAAATTGGTGAGCCATGCAAACACCGACAACATGGGCGGCACCTCCATGTATCCCCACGCCATGTGACTTCCTTCAGATAGGTAAAGAAATTCATCTCTGTGCGGCTGGTAAATACTATCCTGTAAAAAATAAGGAATGATGAGGCGAAGCAGAGCGAGTAGGTATAACAGTTTGGTGTACTGTTTCATGTAAGCTTGTTTGCAACAAGATAGAGAATGGAACGCAGATTTTCATGATTGTCATGATTTGAAAAGATTTTTGAATAACAAAAAGAACGCTAGCCAAAATGATTCTACATCACTTCAACTAGCGTTCCTATATTTCAAATCATAAAAAATCTTGACGATCATGAAAATCTGCGTTCCGTCTCTATCCGAGCAGCGCGAGCGCATGCTTAATCCTCGCTATCGTTTCATCTTTGCCAATAATGCCAGCGATGTCGAATACGCCGGGACCGAACTTTCCGCCCACGAGCATTACACGTAAGGGCATCATGAGTTCGCCGGGTTTCATTTGATTAGCAGCTACTATTTCTTTGAATTCTTTTTCAAGATCGTCGTGTTGCCATGTTGGAAGCAATTCATATGCACGAATCAATTCTGCAAAAAATTGTTGTTTCTTCTCATCCCATTTTGGCTTAATGGCAGCAGTGTCAATTTCTTTTGGTGATTGGAAGAAGAAAGATGCCTGCGCCACAAAGTCGTTCAACAATGTGCAACGATCTTTCACCAACTCTAAAACTTTTGCAAACTGTTCGTCATTCGTAATCGTAATGTTATTGTCTGCAAATATTTTCTTTACCTGCTCTTTATATTCAGCAACAGGCAATTTCTTAATCCACTCGTGGTTGAACCATTTTGCTTTTTCAAAATCAAAAATAGCTCCGCTATGGCTTACGCGGCTGATGTCAAATCGCTGGATCAATTCTTCCATGGAAAAAACTTCCTGCTCTGTTCCGTCGTTCCAGCCCAGCATTGCCAATAAGTTTACAAAGGCTTGTGATAAAAATCCTCTTTCGTAAAATCCTTCTGTCAGCTCCTGTGATTTCGGATCTGTCCAATTCATGGCGAAGATGGGGAAGCCATATTTATTACCGTGACGCTTGCTCAGTTTTGAGCTATCAGGGCCTAAAATCAACGGCAAATGTGCCCATTGTGGCATGTCGTTTTCCCAGCCTAAATATCTCCACAGCAAAATATGAACAGGAGCACTTGGCAGCCATTCTTCACCACGGAATGCGTGTGATATTTTCATGGAATAATCATCCACTACCACGGCGAGGTGATAAGTAGGCATGCCGTCTGCCTTTAGCAAAACTTTATCATCTACAAGACTGCTGTTGAAGCCTACTTCTCCGCGGATCATATCGGTGAATTTCACTTCTTCGTTCTGAGGCATTTTTATGCGGACCACGTGCGGCGCGCCTTCTGCGAGTAGCTTTTGCGTTTCGGCTTCGCCCAGCGTTAAAGAGTTTTTCATCTTTTCGCGGATAACGAAGTTGTATTGTGGAGATGGATTTTCGTCTGTTTTAAAATCTGTGCGCATTTTTTCCAACTCTTCTGCTGTATCAAATGCGTAGTAAGCATTGCCTTGTTTTATCAACTGCTCGGCATACTGGCGATACATTTCCTTTCTTTCACTTTGGCGATATGGCGCATAGGGGCCGCCGTGTTTCGGGCTTTCATCGGGTGTGAGGCCGCACCACGCAAGGCAATTGAAAATATATTCTTCTGCTCCGGGCACAAAACGTGTCTGGTCCGTATCTTCTATTCTTAAAATAAAGTCTCCGCCATTTTGTTTGGCAAATAAATAATTATACAACACTGTGCGAACGCCACCCAGGTGCAAGCCACCGGTTGGGCTTGGGGCGAATCTGACTCTTACTTGATTGCTCATGCCGCAAATTAATTTGAAAATTTGAGAATTTGAAAATTTGAAAATGAGGGAGAACGCCGATTCTCTTAAACTCTGCCGATAAATATTTCCCAATTTGCTTTAAAGAAATGAACAAAAACCACAGGAATGGCGCTTCCACCATTTTCAAATTTTCAAATTTCCAAATTTTCAAATTGCCGTATCTTTGCCACCCACCTATTTACCTGCAACAATTTTTTCTCCTTGTAAATTATTCTATGCTAGTTAAAACGTTTGGAAGCGCTGTGTATGGCGTGGAGGCTATTACTATAACAATTGAAGTGAATGTAAGCGAAGGAAGTTTTTTCGCAGTCGTGGGTTTGCCTGATGTTGCGGTGAAGGAAAGTGCGCAGCGTATTGATAGCGCTATTAAAACAAACGGTTATCGTATGCCACGCAGCAAGGTGGTTGTTAACCTGGCGCCGGCTGATATTAAGAAATCGGGTTCTGCTTTTGATCTGCCGATTGCGATGGGCTTGCTTGGTGCATCGGAGCAACTGGAGCTTATAGATGCGTTGAAAGATTACATAATGATGGGTGAGTTAAGTCTTGACGGCACCATTCAGCCGATAAAAGGTGCGTTGCCCATTGCTATCACGGCCCGCAAGGAAGGTTTTAAAGGATTGATCGTGCCGAAACAAAATGCCCGTGAAGCTGCGATGGTCAACAGTCTTGAGGTGTATGGTGTTTCACACATTAATGAAGTTATTGAGTTCTTCCAATCGGGAAAAAATTTGCAACCTGTTGTTGTTGATACAAGAGACGAATTTTTCAGCTCTCAATACTCTTTTGATTTTGATTTTAGTGATGTGAAGGGACAGGAAAACATTAAACGGGCACTGGAGATTGCGGCTGCGGGCGGGCATAATGCCATTCTGATCGGGCCGCCGTGTGCCGGCAAAACGATGCTCGCTAAACGACTGCCGACTATTTTGCCGCCACTTACTTTGCACGAAGCACTCGAAACTACAAAGATCCACAGTGTTGCGGGAAAGCTGCCGGACAATGCCACGCTTATTTCCAAACGCCCTTTTCGTTCCCCGCACCATACGGTTTCAGATGCAGCGCTTGTGGGAGGAGGTAGCGTTCCACAGCCGGGCGAAATTTCGCTTGCGCATAACGGTGTGTTGTTTCTGGATGAATTGCCGGAGTTTAAACGAACTGCTCTTGAGGTAATGCGCCAGCCAATGGAAGAAAGACGCGTCACAATTTCACGTGCCAAAGTTGCACTCGATTTTCCCGCCAGTTTTATGTTGGTGGCATCCATGAACCCTTGCCCTTGCGGATATTACAATCATCCGATTAAACCATGCACCTGTCCACCCGGTGCCGTTCAAAAATATCTCAACAAAATTTCCGGTCCGTTGCTGGACAGGATTGATCTTCACGTGGAAGTAACGCCTGTGCCATTTAATGAATTGTCGTCTTCTAAAAACGGCGAAAGCTCCGAAAACATCCGCGAACGCGTGATCACTGCACGAGAAATTCAGGCGGAGCGGTATAAGGAAAGCGCCGGAGTTTACTGCAATGCACAAATGAATAGTAAGCAGTTAAAGGAAATTTGCGTACTGGACAACATCAGTGCTAATTTGCTTAAAATCGCCATGAACAAATTGAACCTTTCGGCGAGGGCTTACGACCGTATCCTCAAAGTTTCCAGAACCATTGCCGACCTCGCGGCTAGTGAAACCATTAAGGCTGAGCATGTGGCAGAGGCCATCCAATACAGGAGCTTGGACCGGGAGGGATGGGCTGGATGACAATTTGAAAATTTGAGGATTTGAAAATTTGAAAATTTGAAAATTCTTTCTGTGCAGCGTAGTAAATAATCCTTTTCTATCCTGAAGATTTGACAATTAATTAATTGTAACCATTTTTTAGGGTCGTCAAGATTTCGGCGACCTACATTTTCAAATTTTCAAATTACCAAATTTTCAAATTTCCCTGCTATCTTGTCACTCCAAGTATCTCGCACGTTGTTTGCTGTTGGAACATCCTTACCCTTCTTTTTGTTATAATTTTAAGTTATCATGAAAATTCTTTTACAATATTTAAAGCCGTATAAGTGGCTGATAGGGTTGGCGTTGTTGTTGGCGACGATCAACCAGGTGTTTTCTTTATTTGATCCGCTGATATTTGGTAAACTGTTTGACAAGCTGCTGATTCATGCCCATGACTATGGCAGCGTAGACAAGGACAAAGTTTTCCATGCTGAAGGCACCCGTTCGTGGAACGACTTCTTTTGGAGTCTTTTAAAATACCTGGGAATGCTTATTGGTGTTGCCATGGTATCGCGCATTGCGAAGGCTTTCCAGGATTATTTTGTAAATGTGATCGTGCAAAAATTCGGCGCAAAAATTTTTACAGATGGTCTGCAACATTCAATGAAGCTTCCATACCAGGAATTTGAAGATCAAAGAAGTGGTGAAACGTTATCGATACTTACAAAAGTGCGTACAGACACGGAGAAATTCATCACCATGTTCATCAATGTGCTCTTCGGAATTATTGTGGGTATCGTATTTGTAACGATCTATTCGTTTAGTTTGCATTGGTCCATTATGCCGATCTATGTTGTGGGCGCTGCAATACTTGCATGGCTTACAAGTGTACTGAGTAAAAAAATAAAGATCATTCAAAAACGCATTGTTGCTGAAACAACTTCACTTGCCGGCTCTACTACTGAATCGCTGCGCAATATTGAGTTGCTGAAAAGCCTTGGTTTGACCAACCAGGAGGTGAAGCGCCTGAATGCAAACACTTACAAAATACTTGGGCTGGAATTGAAGAAGGTTAAAAGCCTCAGGGCATTGAACTTCATCCAGGGTACGTTTGTAAATTTCCTCAGACAATCCATCGTTTTTGTTTTGGCATTGCTGGTGTTTAGAAACAGCATTACTCCGGGACAGGTGTTAACGCTGACGTTTTATTCTTTCTTTATTTTCGGGCCGCTGCAGGAAATTGGAAACATTATTCTTGCCTATCGTGAAGCTGAAGCATCGCTCATCAACTTTCATAACCTGATGGAGAAGGCGCCGGAGAAGCAACCAGAGCATGCAAAACATTTGGGCGACGTAAAATCCCTAAGTTTTAATGACGTTAGTTTCAAGCACCAAACGGCAAACTATCGTGCTATTGAAGATATTAGTTTCACCGTGAACAAAGGCGAAACCGTTGCCTTTGTTGGGCCCTCAGGTTCGGGTAAAACAACGTTGATGAAATTGCTGGTGGGTTTGTACAGGCCGAAGGAAGGAAAAATTTTATACAATGGCATCGATGAAAGTTCAATCAATTTTGATGACCTGAGAAATCAGATAGGCTTTGTAACGCAGGATACACAACTGTTTGCAGGCAGTATTAAAGAGAACCTGATGTTTGTAAATCCAAACGCGACGGAAGAGGATCTCATGGATGTATTGCAAAAAGCTTCCTGTCAAAAATTATTGAACCGTGCAGAGAAAGGTTTAGATACAATGATCGGTGAAGGTGGTTTGAAATTAAGCGGTGGAGAAAAACAACGTTTGTCGATTGCACGTGCGTTGCTGCGCAAACCGAAAGTTTTAATTTTTGATGAAGCCACTTCTGCATTGGATTCTATTACTGAGGAAGAAATTACATCTACTATCAGGTCGGTTTCTTCAGAAGGAGATCAAATCACTATTTTAATTGCGCACAGACTTTCTACCATTATGCATGCCGATAGAATTTATGTGCTTGAGCAAGGCAATGTTGTAGAAACCGGGAACCACGAATATTTGCTGGAACAAAAGGGTTTGTATTATGCAATGTGGAGACAGCAGATTGGAGAAAGAAAGAATTTGAAGATAGCGTAATGCTTCGCATTTGTTTTGCCGCTGAAGCACAGAAAACACCACTTCTCACTAAGGGTTTTTTCTTACCGCAGAGATAAGGAGCTTTTTCCACAGAGTAAAGGAGGGTAATCCTAATAAATAATAGCTGGTCACAGGAATTCTTGAGACCAGCTATTTCTTTTTGGTTACTATATAAAAACGCCTTTCTCCTTTCCTCTGTGAAAAAACCTCTGTTGCCTCTGTGGTTAAAATCCGTGTACCGCCTTAGTAGTTATATTGACCACAGGTCAAATTTTTAAACTTTTCTTTAGAAATAATTGTTTTTTTTAGGTGCCGGTTTGAGGTGAATGCAACGTTTTAGGTTTTGGGAAGCTCAATATTCTTTTACGCACTTGTACCGTTTAAAACCTTGTTATGATAAGAGCATTTTACAGCCTCGTTATTTTGTCAGCCTTGATGTTTCTTCAAAGCTGTACAAAGAACGATGACTCGATTCCTCAAAATGCCTCAGGACCTTTGCTCACAAAAATTGAATGGAAAGACCAGAATGCTTCGGCCAATTTCGAATACAATTCTGATAATACACAAAAGCAAATCATCTACGATACTCCGTACGGAATTGACACGGTAAATTTTGCTTACACAAACAGCAAACTTGTCACCATCACCAGCACGCGATCATTGAAAAGCAGCCAGTATGCATACAATGAAAAAAGCCAGGTGAGTAATATTACAATGTCAAGCATTTATTCCATTGCGAAATATGAGTTTGACTACACTTACACATCTACAGGAAAGGTAGCTTCCCTTAAATATTACCTGCTGAATGAAGCAGGCAAACATCTTATTTACAACTCGGTGTATGAGTACAACAGTACAGACGATCTTTCAAAAATCACATCGACTGATAAAAACAATCAGCAAGTCATCATCCTGATCAAATCATATTCGGAAAACACTTCCTTCAATCCGTGGCCGTTTGTCAGCACCACAGATCTTGAAGAGATGTATGAACTGTACAACTACCCGGTATTAAACAGTTTGAAGAAATTGCCAAAGAGAGTTGAAAAAGTTACACCGGGCTATAAATCTATTTACGAAACTGATTTTACCATAAACTCGTTAAAACTGGAAAAAACCTTATCCTCTAATTATTACGAGGACGATCCGGGGAATAAAGTGACGATGGAAGCGGAGTATTTTTACAATAACTGAGTAACTGAATCATTGAATAACTGAGTGGTTGATAGTTGTAATGTGAGATCGGATATGAACCACTCAGTTATTCAGTTAATCAGTTATTCAGTTATTTGTTTAAGAAATGTCTTATTGTTAGGAATATCCCTACTCCAATGACCAACATCATCGCCATCTGTTTGTTGCTGAGGCTTTTTGTTGGATCTGATTTTCTTAGCTGCGTTTTCCCGTTGCCATTATCGTAGCTGAACTCATACTCCAGGTTGTCTACCATTTTTTTATAATCCTCTTTGTATTTATCGAGCGCTTCTGGTGATATATGGTCCTTGAAAGTTTTCAGGTGATAGGTTAATACAACTCTTGAGCCGATGATCTCGGGGTTGAAGTCAAATTCAAAAGCGTCGTTCTTTATGTGCAATTCATTTGCGTCGAGCGCCCAGTCCTCATAAAAATTAATCGCAATGGTATTGGTAATATCAACTGGATAGGACAATGCAAGCGGTGCGCCTTTCGCCAGGCCTTTTGGATTAGGAAGCTGCTCGTAGATGCGGCGACCAAGCACGCTGAATTTATCTGCACCACTCTCCGATTTCCAGATGGTAGGAATCGCATAGGTTTTAGTAACACTAACTGAGTTCGCATCGCTGTCGTCTTTTATTTGCCAGTTTTTATCTTGTAGTATGCTTTCATAGGTAGAGGCATAATATTGAAGCGAGCTTTTTTCAAGGTCCCTAATACTGTTTTCTGCAAAGGAGCTACGAACATCGTCTGCCATGCCGCCTTTGTATTCGCATTCCACTTCAAGATTGCTCTTCTCTCCTTTTTTGCTTACCCAAAAAGTTTCAGTAATTCTCGATGCCGATACTTCCGAGGGCTCAATTGCGGTTAGTGCATTGATGCCATCTCGCAGGATAAGCGCCTGACCATAAGCCGGCACGTACGTATTGATGAGCGCTCCGCCCTGGTGTGTGTAAGTAGGGTCAACAAAAATATAGGTACCTGCGGACCTTTCTATTGCCACAATCGCATGATCAAAATGGCCCGGCGCGGGCGTGGCGTCGAGTAATTTATTTCTCATGGACGTGTTTACAAGTGCCACGTAGGCTTTCATCCCCGCTTTCTGTAAAATGGAAGAATATAAAAGCGACTTGTCCTTGCAATCGCCAAACCTGTTTTTGAAAACATCCTCCGGCGCATGCGGTTTGTGGGAATTTTCGCCAATTTCCAACCCCAGATAACGCACCTGGTCCTGTACAAACCGCAGGGCAAGGGAGGCGAAATCATCGTTGTATCCCTTAGCCTGTTTGTACCAATCTGTGATCTTTGCATTTAGCGCGGGCGAAAAAGTATACTGATAATTGTTGAATGTTTTTAGTCCCCACCTTACCACTTCATTCCAGTTGCCATATTCCGTTACACTTACGTAGGGCACGGTAATGTACCAGTCGGGAATGTCTCCTTCGCTTTCCCAGAGTTTCGTTGCAGGATTGTTCCAATGATAAACCGTAGTTGCTCCTTCTGTAATTTGGGTTGGTGCAACTGCCTGGTTGAAATATTTAAAGTTGAGTTTTGTAGAAGCAGGTGCGATCAGAGTGAGAAAATAATTACACAAAGCGGTACTGCTGGTAAAATAATAGCTGTTGTCAAACCGGCTTCCAAACACGGGATTAAATCCGGTTACGGAATAAGAGACTTCTACGCGATCATCTTTTCTTACGTCCTTTAAAATGATGAAGGCGCGTTTTGTTCCGTTGTACTGCAGGCTGGCAGATGCTGTTTCTTCCTGCACTACCTGTATGGCACCCTGCGTAAGCTGGTTGATCATTTTTCCATCGCGCCAAACGGCAACTTTATGAAAAATGACCTTCTGGTATTCGGGGGAAAAACTTACAGAGACTTCGGAGGCATTTTCAACGCCAGACTCGTTTACAATATGCCTTATTAAATGGGTATATTCAGTTTGCAGAGGAATGTTTACCTGCTCATCCATCAGTTCCAGGTAGTAGCCGTTGCTGATGTCCCGGGCTTCGGGTTTCTTGTCCAGGCTGGGGTTTGTTTTATAAAGCCACGTGGGCATGGCCGTTATAGACACCTTTTCTGCGGCCCTTACACACACGCACAGACAGCTGGCGAACAGGGAAATTAAAAAGAGTTTTCGTAGCATATCAAGGGTTTAGGTTTAAACGCAATTGTAAATATGCACAAAAGTATTTAGACTGGGTTGGGGTAAGTATAAATACTTATAACGTGTTGACAATGAAGGCACACTTTTTGCCATTTAGAAATGAATTTTTTGGGGAACTGTTTTAAATATCCAAATAAG
This sequence comes from Pinibacter aurantiacus, assembly GCF_019130065.1. GTDB lineage: Bacteria > Bacteroidota > Bacteroidia > Chitinophagales > Chitinophagaceae > Pinibacter > Pinibacter aurantiacus. Next base: position 200,006 of record NZ_JAHSPG010000014.1, read on the forward strand.
TTTCTACTTTAGCGGTACCTATCTTCATTCCTATAAATAAGCCAAACAAAATTTAGTCGCGTAACCGGCATTCTTATCCTCCTATCTAAAGACCAGATTTTAATAAGTCCCGTCTCCTTTCTTTTTATTATCTGAAACTACATTTCGAAAACAAAAATTTGGTTTATGAAACACTTGTACTCATCTTACAAGAGGGTTTTTGCCGCCTTGTTGTTCTTTTTTATCATCACCTCCACAAAAGCTAACACCTATTGGGTTACCAACACAAATGTTAATGGTACCGGCTCATTAGGCGACGCTATTACCCAAGCAAATAATCATGCGGGTAAGGACACTATTAGCTTCAACATTGCAGGCTCCGGCCCATTTGTATTTCAACCCAGCCTTAGTGGCTTTCCTGTTATTATTGATCCGCTTTTCATTAACGGTTACTCGCAACCGGGATCGCAGCCAGGCACATTTACTTCACGTACCATTTCAATCGTTATTGACGGAATGGGTTTGCCTGCTTACTTAAGTGGATTGCAAATTGCGTCAAGCAACGTTGAGTTTGCCGGTCTGAACATCAGAAACTTTGGTGAATCGGGCATTACCATCAATGGTGGTTTGCAAAACATCAGCATCTGGGGTTCATTCATCGGAACAAACGAATTTGGCACTACTGCTGCGTCTAACGGCAGAAACGGTATCAGAACTTCTACCGGTGCTACCGCGAGCACCTGGAACATTACCATTGGTACAAATGGTGACGGTGTTCAGGATGCATGGGAAGGCAACGTTATAGGTGCTAACCTCGATAATGGTATTGCTCTTGCATTTGCAAGAAATGCAAAAATCGCAGGTAACTATATAGGTGTCGGCGCGAGTGGTGCTGAAGCTATTGGCAACAGCACCGCAGGTATCGTTTTAGACAAAAGTTCTAAAAACAACCTTATTGGTACAGATGCGAATGGCACAAGCGATGATGTTGAAGGAAACGTAATTGGCAACAATGCTAAATACGGTGTATGGTTATACAATTCGTCAGATTCAAATACTGTTGCTGGTAACAAAATAGGTTTAGATGCGGCAAACAACGCAGCTCCAAATGTGATGGGTGTTATTGTTTGGAACTCCAGCGCTAACACAATTGGTGGTATTGAAGCTGTGCAAGCAAATAGCATCGGTTCTAACACAAAATATGGCATCAAACTGCAAGCGGGTGACTACTACGCCGTGCTTGGTGGCAACACTACTCAGCATAACATGATCTTCAACAACTTTATCGGAACTTTTGCTCCGGGTGTTGCAGACAGAGGTAACGGCATCTTTGGTGTTTACGCTGAAGCGATGAGTGGTTATGATGTTATCAACAACTGGGTTGGTAGTGATAACAATGGCACTACCGATTTGAGAGAAGGAAACGTTATCGCGTTTAATAAACAATCTGGTGTTTCCACCTACACAGGTTTCGCTGGTACTGGTAAACTTACCGGCCTTACCATTTCAAGAAACAGAATGTATGGCAACGTAGAGCTTGGTATTGATCTGAAGACTGACCTTACTACGGGCAGAGGCGTTAGTAATAACCACAGTGCTTCTTTGACTGGCCCTAACAATTATATCAATGCTCCTGTGATATTTGCAATTACTGAACAAGGGGATAATTTTGTTATTAATGGATTCAGCGATCCGGGTGCTATTATTGAGTTTTACAAAGCAGATGGTAAACACCCTTCAAATCCGCTTCCTTTGGGCTTCACCAAAAGTTTCGGAGAAGGCCTTATTCCCTACATTCGCCTGAAAGAGGATGGTGACCTGGATGGTTATTCAGACGACTTACGTATTACCGGTGCGTATGATAAAGTACTTGAAGGTAACAACAACCCTGCTACTATCACAACTAACCGCTTTCGATTTACCATTCCAAAAATATTGTTCCCAGGCTTAACAACTACAACAGGTTTAACAGCTACTGCTACAGATGCTGATGGCAATACATCTGAATTCAGTGGTGTTGTTTTCCCTCCTGTAAATGCTCCATTGCCTGTTGACTTCATTTCTTTCAAAGCTGTTCTGTCTGGTGGCAAAGCTACTTTGACATGGCAAACAGAAAACGAAGTAAGCAATGACCACTTTGATGTTGAAAGAAGCGGCGATGGCAGAACATTCACCAAACTTGGTGCTGTAGCTGCATCTCACGCTCCTGTAGGCAACTATACATTTGTTGATGCATCTCCGCTTAGCAACAACTACTATCGTTTGAAACAAGTTGACATTAACGGCGACTTTAAATATAGCAAAGTAGTTTATCTGCAAGCTCAGGCATTGCAAATACAAATCAGCCCGAATCCATTCGTTGATCACGTGAACTTATCATACAACCTGGAAAATGCAGGTAAAGTGAAAGTGTACGTTTACGATATGGTGGGCAGATTGATCAAACAAATTGATCTGCAAGGAAACAAAGGTTATAACACACAATCTGTTTCCAGCCTTGGTAGCTTACCATCAGGTCAATATGTGATCAGATTGGTGGGTGATAACTTACAAACACAAGTACGACTTGTGAAGTAAAAAATGAGTTTTAATGATTGATTGAATAAAGGCTGTCTCGAAAGAGGCAGTCTTTTTTTTTGGTTGGTTCTTGAAGGGCAAAGTATGGTGTATGATGTAGGATGGATGATGGACGGTGTATGAGGTACGAAGGTCGCGGATGTGCAAGCCACAAATATTCAACACTAAGGCACTAAGGATGCACTAAGCTTCACTAAGAAGACGCTAAGATTTACAAACCTGAAAATTGATTGATGAAAGAATGTATGGACCACTGTAGAGACGCCTTGAAGGCGTCTCTTGTATATAATGCATGTTCGATCCAATGCAACAACCCTGGGTATTGCAAAGACGCATTCAATGCATCTCTACGAAGTTCGAAACAATCTAAATCGTTGCACTGACAAAAACCCTTAGTGAAACTTAGTGCCCTCAGTGCCTTAGTGGTAAAAGAAAATGACTGTATAACAGAATGACTGAATGCGGTAGTTAAACCCTGAAATCCAACCACTAGTTATTCAATCATTCAATCACTAAAAAAGAGAGGGCCGGCAAGAATGCCGGCCCGAAAAATCAACCTATTGTAACACAGCGTTTAAATAAATTCCTGTGCAGATATTGGATTAGAAAATTAGTAACCAGGATTCTGAGCCAGGTTAGGGTTTTTCTGACGATCGTAATCCGGCATTGGCATTACACTTCTTTGAGAAGCCCAGGGTAAAGCTGGAATACCGTAGTGAGCAGGCAATGTTCTACCAGTTCTCTGGAACTCAATAATTCCATGTCCTTCAAACGCCAGCTCAATTCTTCTTTCTTTCAAGATAGAATCAATCAGTGCAGGTTGTGTAAGCGCAACGATTGGCAAAGTAGGATTTGATCTTGTACGCACCTGGTTTACATAACCAAGAGCGTTAGCATCTGCAGCGCCAGTGTTCAATCTTGCAACTGCTTCTGCTTTTGTCAAAAGAATTTCTGAATAGCGAAGTACCGGTACAAAATCTGTTGTGATACCAGGATATTTTTTCGTCCAAAGCAATCCGCTATAACGTTCCATCAATTTTGTAAAACGAGCGTCATGCAGCGTGTCCATTAGTAGCGCATACTCTGTTGACACATTAATATCACCACGGGCACGAGCTCCATAATGCTGACCCAGGGAGTTGTTGGTGTTAGGATTATCCGCACCATTCATAGCAACAGAAAAGATAGACTCACTTGTTGTATATGGGCTTGCAAACGTAATTTCCGGTGAAGCATTCAGTTTCAAAGTAGGAGCATACGTCATTACCGAATCCGCATAGTCGGATGCTTTTTTCCACTGGCCCTCATACAAGTAAATGCGGGCAAGTAATGCTAATGCAGAACTTCTGTTAGCTCTTGCAACACGCGTAAACGCATCTGTGGTGGAAGGAGCAGGCAATTTACTTTTTGCGTCCAGCAAGTCAGCTTCTATCTGGGCATAAACCTCTGTAACTTTTGCACGAGCTACCTGGTTGCTTGCCGCAAAGGGATCGGTAGCAGCTGTCAATACTAAAGGTACTCCCAACGTTGTTGTGTCTGAGTTGTTCCAGGTTTTGTTAACCGGTTGCGCCCAAAGATTAACCAGGTACGTGTAGCACAATGCCCTGATGAATTTTGCTTCCCCTACATATTGATTGGCCTTGTCTGGCGTAACCACAGATATGTTTGCCTGCAGGTTCTGAAGGAAGTTATTCGCGACAAAAATTGTGTTGTAACCATCGCGCCATGAAGCCGCCGCAGTTCCATCACTTGCTGTCAGGTTTGGCAGAAACCCTACGTTTCCAAAATATGAATTCGGTGCCTCGTCTATGCCTCTTTGATCTGCGTAAATCAAAACCCTTCCACAAAGGAAGTTGAGGTTTTGCAAAGCATCGTACATACCCACCGCAGATTTTTCAACTTTGTCCGCGGTAGAAAATGCTGCACCCTGGCTAACAGAGTTATACGGATCTTCAAAAATGGTCGACTTCTTACATGCACTCGCTGCAAATAAAATTGCGAGAGAAATATTTATTATTTTTTTACTTTTCATGTTTATCGTTTTTTTAGTATGCCTCACATTAGAAACCAACATTCAATCCTACTGTAAACACTTTCATTTGCGGAGTCGCACGGTTATCTACACCAAGTGTAAGGTTAGAAGTGTTGGTTGCACCTTGAGAAATGTAGTTTACATCAGGATCCAATCCACTGTATTTTGTAATGATAAAGGGATTGTACACCTGAGCAAAAACCCTGAATTTTTCAATATCCATTTTTCTCAAAAGAGAAGCAGGCAAAGTATATCCAAGAGAGATCGTTCTTACTCTCAAATAATCACCTTTCTCGAGGAATCTTGTCGAAGCAGCATTAGCGGCGTTGTCATTTGCATACAGCTTTGGCATGTCTGTTACATCACCTTTTTTCTGCCAGCGATTCAGCACGTCGCTAAAGTTGTTGCTGAAAAAGTTAGTAACCATTCCCGCTTTGGTAGCATTGTAAATGTAATTACCACCGGTATAGTTTACAGCAAAGCCGAGATCAAAGCTTTTGTATGTGAATGTGTTATCCCATCCACCATACCATGTAGGCAGACCTGATTTTCCAGTGTATTTATAATCGGCAATACCAAGTGCAGATGCAGCACTACCGTCATCTTTCAACCATTTCTGGCTTGCAAAATCCCATATTTTATGAGTGCCGTCTGCTGCATACCACATTGGGTTACCGTTGTTTGGATCAACACCTGCCCAGGTAGGTAACCAGAATGTACCCAATGGTTTGTCAACACTTGCTACTGTATAAGTAAATGCGCCGGCGATATCTGAGTTCTTGTTAGCAGCCACTAACTCTGTAACGCGGTTTTTAATGGTTGTGAAATTAAATGATGTGGTCCATGTGAAATCTTTTGTAGCTACAGGAGTGGCATTGATTGTAAATTCCCAGCCTTTGTTATACATTTTACCTACGTTGTAAGAAATGCTTGAGTTAGGAATACCTACAGTATAAATTACCGGAGCGTTCAATAACAACTTGTCTACATTGTTGTCGAAATAATCAACAGTTGCAGACAACCTGCCTTTCAGGAACGTCGCGTCAAAACCGATATCCATTTTCTTTGCACTTTCCCACTGTAAAGCAGAGTTACCGGCTTGTTTAATACCCAGCCCTGTTAAGCTGGTATAAGATTTACCACTATACAAAGTTCTTGAGTCGTATGGTCCGATTCCCGCTGAGTTACCCACAATACCATAGCTTCCGCGAAGCTTCAGATAGTTAACCCATCTAACAGATTCCATGAAATGTTCTTTTGTCAGTTCCCATCCTGCAGATATGCTTGGGAAAGTACCAAACTGATTATCCGCGCCGAAGCCGGAATAACCATCTCTACGAACTGCAACTTCAACAAAATATTTACCCGCATAAGAATAGTTTGCTCTTCCAAAATAAGAGATAATTCCTCTGCTGTTCAGATCACCACCTGTGTTATCCAACACGGTAGTTTGACCGGGCTGTGTATTTGTATACGCACCATCAATAATATGAGTGAAGTATGGATCGCTGAAGTTAGCAGCACCAGTATACCAATATTGATATTTTGTGTATTGATTTTCAATACCGGCTACAACTCCCAATTTATGATCTGACCCAAAGGTTTTGTCATAATTGATGTAGTTCTGCCATGTCCACTGGTTCCATGTACGGTTTTGGTCCTGCACCAGGCCACCGTATGTGGTACCCAAACCTGAAATGATAGGAGCAGTATACTGATCTTCAAGGTTGCCCAAATATTGCAGACCCAATTTAGAAGTGTACTTCAACCCCTTCAAAGGCTGGATCTCGCCGTAGATATTTGCTCTCAGGTCCTGCGCGGTATTGTCGTTACGTCCGGTTTTAAGCACCGCAAGTACGTTAGAGTAATAAGAAGCGCTCGGTAGCAAAGAAACGGTTGAACCCGTAGATGTCTTAGCTGATGGCACGTTGTTTCCAAGCCCCAAAAGACCAGCAGCGGTAAGATTGTAACCACTTGGTCCGTCTGGGTTAAATGGAGAAACGTTAGGTGGTGCCGTCCATCCTGATATGGAAACACCCGCGATATAACCATCAGAAAGAACACCATTATTCAAAGTTCTTGAATACGATGTTTGCAAGCCTGCCTTGAACCATGATTTAGGCACGAAGTCCAAATTCAAACGGATCTGGCCGGTTTTTAACTGGTTAGTTTGTATTATACCTTCCTGCTTTAAATATCTTGCAGAACCATAAACGGTCAATTTATCTGCACCACCTGAAAATGAAATAGAGTTGTCATAAGTCATTCCAGTGCGATATAACACACTCATCCAATCCGTATTGTCATTTACGCCGTCTTTATTGACATCACTTGGTTTTGCAGGAGGATAAGTTCCGTAAGTCTGGCCATAGCGGTTTGATACTTTTTCGTTCTGAATAGTAGTGAACTGATCTACGTTTAACAAAGAAGGCAGTTTAGAAGCAGAAGCCCAGCCAACTTTAGAGTCGATAGATGTTTTAACAGTTCCTCTCTTACCTCTTTTTGTTGTAATCAATATTACACCGTTAGATGCGCGGGAACCGTACATTACCGCGGAACCTGCATCTTTTAAAATCTCCATAGATTCGATATCCGCAGTGTTTACCAGTGCCAATGGATCAAACCTTGTTCCATTTCCACTGTTAAAACCATTCAGGTTACCACCACCAGCGTCCATTTGTGGTATACCGTCAATTACAACGAGCGGTTGAGCAGATGCACTTACAGAGTTGATTCCCCTGATTCTTATTTGTGTACGGTCAGCGAGTGTACCAGTAGACAAACCAATTTGCACACCGGCAGCTTTACCTGCCAAAGCCTGATCAAAACTTGCAAGCGGCTCCGCTACAATTTTCTCAGCTTTTACCTTTGCAACTGAACCGGTAACTTCTTTAACGGTTTTGGTGCCATAACCCACAACAACAATTTCATCTAATTTTTTATCATCTTTTTCGAGGGAGACATTTATTGCTCCAGATCCAACTGACACTCGCTTTTCAGCGAAACCAACGCCAGAAATGACAAGTGTTTTCGCTGTCGCAGGAGCGCTGAACGAAAAACTTCCATCTTCTTTTGTTACCGTGCCAGTTTTAGTGTCTTTAACAACCACCGAAACTCCGAATATCGGATTTCCTTTTTCATCGGTGACTTTACCCGAGATTTGCCGGGTTTGCGCAAAGGAGAGGGTACTAAGCAATACGATGCCTAGCAGCATTAACAGCTGTTTTCTCATGTGTGTTTTGGTATTTGGTTTAGAAAATAGGTTGAATCAAAAATAAAGAAATGTTAAATAACATTCGATTTAGACCAAGATAATTAAAAATATTTGGTTTTGTCAAATTTTCAGGTTAGCTCTCCGCTGGTGAATTAATTTTTTTTTAATTTTTTGCGGGAAACACTTTATATAAAAGTGTAATAATTATAAAAGCCAAATATTTTTACAATGTTTTTGGGTAAAAACAATCGAAAAAACTGTGATAAAACCATTTTATTTTCGCCAAGCTTATCTTGATGGCAGTCAAGTGAAGAAATTCGGAAAAAGCATGCGATTTAATAAAACGTAATAAGAGGGCGAGCAATTGTAAAAGGAAATGATAATGAGAAGCTTACGAAGTTTTCTAGCGCAATTTTGTCAGGTGGCAAAAGCAGGCTTGGGCACAAAAAAACCGCTTCATTTGAAGCGGTTTTCGAAAGAAAGTAATCTTGATAAATATTAATATCCTGGGTTCTGAGCCAGATTAGGATTCTTCTGACGGTCATAATCAGGAATTGGCATAACACTTTTTTGAGATGCCCAAGGTGTAGCAGGAATACCATAGTGAGCCGGTAAAGCTCTGCCAGTTCTTTGGAACTCGATAATGCCATGTCCTTCAAATGCCAGCTCAATTCGTCTTTCTGCCACGATAGAATCAACCAGTGCAGATGGAGTAGCCGCAACAACAGGCAAAGTAGAATTGGACCTAAGGCGTACCTGGTTTAAGAAGCCTAACGCTGAAGCGTCTGCCGCCGCAGTATTTAATCTTGCGAGGGCTTCTGCTTTTGTTAGAAGAACTTCTGCATAGCGGATCACAGGTACAAAATCTGTAGTGATGCCTGGATACTTTTTGGTCCAGAACAATCCTTTGTAACTTTCGATCAGCTTTTTGTAACGTGCATCGTGCAATGTATCCATTAACGCCACATAGTCTCCAGAAACATTGATATCACCACGGGAATGCGATCCATAATGCTGGCCCAGTGAGTTGTTGGTATTAGGATTGTCCGCGCCATTCATAGCAACAGAGAAGATGGACTCGCCGCTTGTGTACGGACTTTGGAAAGTCAACTCCGGAGATGAATTAAGTTTCAAAATTGAAGAATAGCTCATCACAGAGTCTGCATAGTCAGATGCTTTTTGCCATTTGCCTTCGTACAAATAAATGCGGGAAAGCAATGCCAGTGCAGAGGTTTTATTAGCTCTTGCTACACGCGTAAACGCATCTGAAGAAGGAGCTGGCAATTTATCTTTTGCCTCTAGCAAATCAGCTTCTATCTGGCTGTATACATCAACAACTTTTGCACGAGGCACCTGGTTGCTTGCTGCAAAAGGATCTGCAGAAGCAGTTAATACCAAAGGCACTCCCAACGTTGTTGTGTCCGTATTGTTCCATGTTTTGTTATACGGTTGTGCCCAAAGGTTAACCAGATAGGTATAACACAAAGCTCTGATGAATTTTGCTTCACCTACATATTGATTGGCTTTGTCAGCCGTAACCATGTCAGTTTTTGACTGGAAATTTTGAAGGAAATTGTTTGCAACATAAATGGTGTTGTAACCATCGCGCCATGATAATGATGCAGTTGCGTCGCTTGCTGTCAGGTTCGGAAGGAACCCAACATTGTTGAAATATGAATTTGGTGATTCATCTATACCTCTTTGGTCTGCATAGATCAAAACCCTTCCGCAAAGAAAGTTGAGGTTTTGTAATGCATCGTACATACCCACTGCAGATTTTTCAATTTTATCTGGAGAAGAAAATGCAGCATCCGGAGTGATGTAAGCATACGGATCTTCAAAAACGTTCGACTTTTTACATGCACTTACTGCAAATAAAAGTGCGAGAGAAATATTTATTATTTTTTTACTGTTCATGTTTTTCAATTTTAAATGTACCCCACATTAGAAACCAACATTCAATCCAAGAGTTACTACACGCATTTGCGGAGTTCCACGATTATCTACACCAAGTGTAATGTTGGAAGTGTTAGCAGTTGCCGATTGAGAAATGTAGTTTACATCAGGGTCAAGTCCGCTATATTTTGTAATGATAAACGGATTGTAAACCTGAGCAAAAACTCTGAATTTCTCAATGTCCATTCTTTTTAGAACAGAAGCTGGCAGGTTATATCCAAGAGAAATTGTTCTTACTCTCAAATAGTCACCTTTTTCCAAAAATCTTGTGGAAGCACTGTTAGCAGTGTTGTCATTCGCGTACAATTTTGCAACGTCAGTAACGTCACCTTTTTTCTGCCAACGATTCAAGATCTCACCAAAGTTGTTAGCGAAGTTATTCGCCAGCATTCCGGCTTTTGTAGAATTGTAAATGTAGTTACCACCGCTGAAGTTGACAGCAACACCTAAATCAAAACTTTTGTAAGTAAAGGTGTTATCCCATCCACCGTACCATGTAGGCAAACCGGATTTCCCTGTGTATCTATAATCAGCAATACCAAGTGCAGATACTTTTGTGCCTGCATCGTTCAGCCATGACTGAGATGCAAAATCCCAGATCTTGTTAGTGTTGTCTGCAGCCATCCACATTGGGTTACCGCTGTTTGGATCAACACCTGCCCATGTAGGTAACCAGAATGAACCCAACGGTCTGCCAACACTTGCTACTGTGTAAGTATAGGCGCCTGCTATGTCCGCATTTTTGTTAGCAGCGATCAACTCAGTAACACGGTTTTTAATTTTCGTGAAATTGAATGAGGTAGTCCAGGTGAAATCTTTTGCAACAACGGGAGTTGCATTGATTGTAAGTTCCAGACCTCTGTTATACATTTTACCTACGTTATAAGGAATGCTTGAGTTAGGAATACCTACAGTATAGATTACTGGTGCTTTCAAAAGCAAATTGTCGATGTTGTTGTTGAAATAATCAACAGTTGCAGACAAACGACCTTTCAGGAATGTCATATCAACACCCACATCCATTTTCTTTGCACTCTCCCACTGTAAAGCAGGGTTACCAGATTGATAGATGCCAAGACCATTTAAGCTCGTGTAAGATTTACCTGAATACAATGTTCTTGAATCGTATGGTCCAATGCCACTTGAGTTACCAACAACGCCATAGCTACCACGAAGCTTCATGTAGTTAACCCATTTGATAGATTCCATGAAATGCTCTTTAGTCAACTCCCATCCTAATGATACGCTTGGGAACGTACCAAATTGGTTGTTCACACCAAAGCCTGAATAACCATCTCTACGAACGGCCACTTCAACGAAGTATTTGTTAGCATAAGAATAGTTTGCTCTTCCAAAATAAGAGATCAATCCTTTGCTGTTCAGGTTACCACCAGTGTTGTCCAACACGTCAGTTTTGCCTGGTTGTGTGTTAGTGTAAGCACCATCAATAACGTGCGTGAAATATGGATCACTGAAGTTAGCAGCACCTGTAAACCAGTATTGGTATTTTGTGTACTGATCTTCTGTACCAACCACAACGCCTACTTTATGGTCTGAACCAAAAGTTTTGTCATAGTTTATATAATTCTGCCAAGTCCATTGGTTCCACGTACGGTTTTGGTCCTGTACCAATCCACCATATGTAAGACCTAAGCCAGAAATAAATGGAGCAGTGTATTGATCTTCAAGGTTGCCCAAATATTGGACACCTAATTTAGATGTATACTTTAAGCCTTTCAATGGCTGGATCTCTCCGTAGATATTAGCTCTCAACTCTTGTGCAATATTGTCATTACGTCCTGTTTTAATTGCAGCAAGTACGTTAGAATAATAAGAGCTTGAAGGCAACAAAGAAACTGTTTGTGTCGGAGACGTTTTTACAGAAGGCACATTGTTCCCAAGATCCAACAGTCCCGATGCGTTAAGATTGTAACCTTGCGGTCCGTTTGGATTGTACGCAGAAACATTCGGTGGTGCCATCCATCCTGATACCGATACACCTGCGATGTAACCATCAGAAAGAACACCATTGTTCATCGTTCTTGAATACGATGTTTGCAATCCAGCTTTAAACCAAGTCTTTGGCACGAAATCCAGGTTCAATCTGATCTGTCCTGTTTTCAACTGGTTGTTGATAATGATACCTTCCTGCTTTAAATATCTTGCAGAACCATATATTGATAATTTATCTGCACCACCTGAAAACGAAATTGAGTTATCGTAGGTCATTCCTGTGCGATACAATAAATCTAACCAGTTGGTGTTATCGTCTTTACCATCTTTGTTGATATCGCTTGGTTTTGCAGGAGGATAAGTTCCATAAGCTTGACCATAGCGGTTAGAAACTTTTTCATTCTGAATAGTAGTGAACTGATCTACGTCCAACAAAGAAGGCAGTTTGGATGCAGTAGCAAAGCCAAATTTGGAATCTATGCTCGTTTTAACGGTTCCTCTTTTACCTTTTTTAGTTGTGATCAAGATTACACCATTTGATGCACGGGAACCGTACATTACAGCAGAACCGGCATCTTTCAACACTTCAATTGATTCAATGTCCGCACTGTTGATCAATGCCAACGGATCAAATCTTGTTCCATTACCACTGTTAAAACCATTCAGATTACCTCCATCAACATCCATCTGAGGAACTCCGTCAACTACTACAAGTGGTTGTGAAGATGCAGTTACAGAGTTGATACCTCTAACTCTTATGGCTGTACGATCAGCCAGTGTACCAGTAGATGAGCCGATTTGCACACCCGCAGTTTTACCTGCCAAAGCCTGATCCAAACTTGCAAGAGGCTCTGATGCAATTCTATCACCTTTTATTTTTGATACAGAACCTGTAACCTCTTTAACAGATTTGGTTCCATAACCTACCACAACAATTTCATCCAACTTCTTGTCCTCTTTTTCGAGGACGATTGTTATTGGTGCACTCCCCACCTGCGCTTTCTTTTCAGCAAAGCCAACGCCAGATATAATGATCGTTTTCGCTGTCGCAGGAGCGCTGAACGAAAAACTTCCATCTTCTTTTGTTACAGTACCAATTTTCGTGTCTTTAACAACCACCGATACTCCGAATACCGGATTACCTTTTTCATCGGTGATTTTACCGGAGATTTGCCGGGTTTGGGCGAAAGAGAAGATACTAAGCAATACGATGCCTAGCAGCATTATCAGCTGTTTTCTCATGTGTGTTTTTAGATTTGATTAAACAATAGGTCGGGCGCAAAAGTAAATCAATGTTAAATAACACGACTTTTACAACAGAATACTTTGAAAAATTTGCTTTCATCAAAAAAAGTAGTTTGTTAATTGTTCGTGAATAGATGTTTTTTAAATGCGTCAACTAAAACACTTTCAAAAAAAATATAATAACTGCCGTTTTAAGATTTCAACACGGCGTAGTTAGACGCAAAAACGCAGAAAACCGCTTCAATTGAAGCGGTTTTCTGCCTATATAAACTTATCTAGTTTGGAAATTTAGAAAGCTATTTTCAGCTTTGCATTAACGTTCTACCTGTTTCAACTTCTTTTCTTTCTTTGTCGTTGTGCTTATTAACAAGGCGGGCAACAATATCAAATTCGTAAAGGTTGCTGCAACCAGCGTAAGCGATATCAACCAACCAAGCGATTTTGTACCGCCAAATCCACTGAAACAGAAAATAACGAATCCTGCAATCAATACAAGTGATGTGTAGATGATACTGATGCCGGTTGTGTGAATCGTATCAATTACCAATTGCCTGGAGTCCTTCTCTTTATCTTCATCTTTCTCCTGTTTATAATTTACCAGAAACCGTATGGTAATATCAATTGCTATACCCAGCGCAACACTAAAAACCAACACGGTTGAAGGTTTCAAGCGAACACCCAGCCAACCCATTACACCTGCAGTAATCAATAGTGGAATAATGTTAGGAATGAGCGAACATATCAAAATGCGCAACGATTTAAACAAATAAAGCATACATAAAGCAATCAACAGGAACGCCCACATGATGCTTTCTTTCAAACCATTAATAATAAAACTGCTTCCTTCGAGGAAGGTTACACTGCTTCCGGTAAACTGTACGTTGTATTTGGTGCTGTCAAAATACTGATTCGCTTTTTGTTTTACATCAGCAATTATCCTTGGCAATTCAGCACTGCCAACGTCTTTCATGTTTACACTGATGCGTGCCACTTGTTTTGAACTGTCCATGAAAGAGCTTACCAACTTTGTAAAAGTGTTCTGCGATTTGGCGCTTCCACTGTCAGATTTCATGTTCAGATAACCCGAAAGAAATGCCACATCAAATGAATTGGGCAAACTGTAGTAGCTGCTGTCTCCATCGTAATATGCTTGTCTCGCAAACTTCATCCCTTCCACAATCGACAATGGTTTTGCCATTTCTGGTCTGGAGTCGATGTAGGTGCTCAGAGAATCCATTGCTCCGAGTATCTCCAGTGGTTTTGCACGGAAGCCATTTTTTCTTTTTGTATCTACTGCAATTTCCAATGGCATTACACCATTAAAGTTGCTTTCAAAATATTTAAGGTCCTTATAAATTCTATCTGTTTTTGGCAAATCATCTACAATGAAACCTTCTGATTTTAATCTCAACATTCCCAATATGGACAACACTGAAATGATTGCCGTGCATACATAAATAAATGTCCGGTGATTTAATGACCATATCTCCAGTTTGTCAAGCAAGCTTAGCAACCATCTGTTTTCCAGATAGCGAACATGCTTTGGTTTTGGTGCCGGCAGAAAACTCAATACGGTAGGGATGAAAATAAACGAGATCACAAATATTACCATGATGCTGATACCTGCTACAACGCCAAACTCTTTCAGCAATGGACTTTTCGTTAGCGCAAAAACTGCGAAACCAATTGCTGCTGCTATGTTACAGAACAACGTAACGATTCCCATTTTAGCTATCATTTGGATAAGCGCCGCGTGTTTATCCTGTGTGTCGCGCCATGACAAGTGATATTTGTTGAGGAAATAAATACAGTTTGGAATACCAATTACAACAACCAATGGTGGTATCAATGCGTTGAGCAGTGTGATCTTGTAACCAAACAAATGCATGGTACCTGTTGCCCAAATTACGCCCATGATAACCACCAGCAGCGACATAATGGTGGCGCTTACACTTCTGAAAAACACCATGAGGATTACTGCAGATAAGATCAGAGAACCGATGAGCAACCAACGCATTTCAAAAGCAATTCTATCGGCTACCTGTGTACGAATTAATGGCAAACCGCTGTAATGCATTTCAATTCCTGTTGCTTTGCTAAAGGCATCTCCTGCCGCAACGATGTTGTTTACGACCGTTGTTCTCTCTTTGGATGCCATCGCCTGTTTGTTGATGTGAACGCCGGTGAGGTATGCGTTTGTTTGAGGGTTAAATAGAAAACCGCGGTAGAAAGGGAGATTTAAAAATTTGGCTTTGCCACTGTCCAGGTCCTGCTGGGAAAGATTGCCGGCCGGAAATATTTGTACAGCCTTTAGTTTTTCAGAACTATCATTCTTTGCGAGTGTGATGGAATTCGTTACGCTGATAACATCTTCAACCTTATTAACTTTTTTTAGATTTTCTACGAGCTTTCTGTATTCGTTGAAAACATTTTCTTTGAAAAGATCTTTTGTCTCAAAGCCAATTACCAGCATATTGCCATCTTCACCAAACTTCTGTTTAAAAGCAAGATATTCCTGGTATTTCGGATTGTCGGTAGGAACGGCCCTTGAAAAGTCGTAGCTCAACTGAAGTTTACTGGTGTGATATCCCATAAAACCCGTTGCGGCTAAAAGTAGAACCAGTAAAATAACTCTGTTTTTCAGTACAAATTGGCCCAGTTTCTCCCACATGGTATGTAATATTATATTGTGAGCAAAGAAAAGGAAAATTGTTGTTAGTTGTTGGTTGATGGTTGTTAGGGAATTGCGTGCCAGTGGCCTGTAGCCGGATGCCGGTGCTTATGTGCAACATCTTTCCCATCTAATTTACTGCCACATCTTTAGCAAGAAGTTGCGACTGGCCACAGGCAACCGGCTACCGGCAACAACCATCAACCACCAACCAACAACTCCCCTCTAATTCCTAATTTCTAATTCCTAATTCCTAACTTTCCCCCATGATCACATTCAAAACCAAAGGGCTTGTTTTAAAAACGGTAAAATATGGCGAAACCAGTGTGATCGTTACCGTTTTTACGGAGCTTTTTGGTACGCAAACCTATTTGCAAAATGGCGTAAGAACTAGCAATAAGAAGGGACAGGGAAAAGCAAATCTGTTTCAACCGGGCGCCATTCTCGATCTTATCGTTTACCACAATGAGTTAAAGAATATCCAGCGCATTAAAGAGTACAAATGGGGCTTTTTGTATCAGCATATTTTTTTCGATGTTTATAAAAATGCGGTTGCTTTATTTATTGTAGAGCTTCTGCAAAAATGCCTGAAACTCCCCGAGGCCAATGCGGAGCTTTATTATTTTATTGAAGATGCCATGATCCATCTGGATGAAGCCGAGGATACCGTTGTGGCAAATTATCCCCTCTTCTTCGCATTGAACCTTACCAATTTTTTCGGATTTAAAATCTATGACGATTACGAATCGGGAAATAATATTTTGAATTTACAGGAAGGTGTTTTTCAAAAAGAATTTCCGGTGCACCAATCTTTCATTGAGGGCGATCTTAGTTATACTGTCTCGCAACTACTCAAAGTGCAGCAACCTTCCGAACTGTCGCAAATAAAACTGAACAGGCAATCCCGCCAGTCACTTATGCACTCGTTGGAGCTATTTTATGCATTGCACATTTCGGACTTCGGGCACATGAGGACGCTGGCTGTGTTACAGGAAGTGCTTTCGTAAGCTCAACGCCTAATGCCCAACGCTGAACGCTGTCTCTGTGCAGCGTCCTACGCATTCAGCTACTTGCGTTCTGCATTAGGCATTAGGCGTTCAGCGTTACAAAAACAAATCCGGCATCAACTTATTCTCCGGGTTCACTGCGTATTTTTTAAAATCTGTAATGCCTTCGGCAGTCAACACCTCTTCATCAATAAAAAAGTTTCCGGAACATTCGTAAGAGGGTCTTTGCAAAATATAAAATGCAGCATCAGCCACTATTTCGGGTGTGCGGCTGCGTTGTACAAGGAAATCGCCACCTAGCAAATTTTGGACAGCGGCCGTAGCGATGGTTGTTTTTGGCCACAAAGTATTTGCAGCAATGCGATGGGTAGCCAATTCTTCCGCCAGTCCCATTGCCACCATGCTCATTCCATATTTACTCATGGTGTAAGCAAGGTGCTTTGCAAACCACTGCGGATCCAGGTTTATCGGGGGAGATAAATTTAGAATATGCGGATTATTCGCCTTTTTCAAGTAAGGAATACAAGCCTGGCTCATGAAAAAGGTGCCCCGAACATTTATATCATTCATCAGATCGAATCTTTTGGCTTCGAGTTGTTCAGTGTTGGCGAGGTTGATGGCACTCGCATTATTTATTAATATGTCAATGCCATTAAAAGTATCAACCGCTTTTTTTACGGCACTTACTATATCCTGCTCAAAGCGAATATCTAGCTGAAGCGGCAATACGTTGCCGGGCCCTTGTTTATCTATTTCCTCGGCAGCAGTAAAAATAGTTCCTTCCAATTTTGGATTGGGCTCTACGGTTTTGGCGGCAATTACAATGTTGGCTCCTTCGCTGGCCAGCTTCATTGCAATGGCTTTACCAATTCCACGGCTACCTCCTGTTATAAATACAGTCTTGTTTAAAAACTTCATTCGTCGACGTTTTTTGTATAGGGTTTATGCAGAAAAATTTCCTCATGGTGAGGTCAAGCATTCTTGAATTTATCAATTATTATCTGATAAATGAATACTTATCTTGACCGTTCATGTAAAAATGGGTAATTATCCGAGACCTACAAATAGTATTCTTACTATTTTTTATAGAAAAACTGTAAAATAAAATTGAGCGTTTATGCTCTTGCAAACCATGTGCCTTCTGGATACTTTTGTTATAGAAATTGATTGATAAGCGGAAGAATCCAATATCCAAGACCAAATATCCAAATCCAGAATAACCGTATTATCTCGTTTATCTTTCAATTAGAAAGTTTATCCAATATCATTGAAGCCTATCCAATCCTAGGAAGAAACCGTCCTAAAATTTGTACCTATTGATGGCCCCCGAGTAGCTGGTAAAGGTTTTGTACAAAGAATTAAAAAGTCCTGAAGCATGTCTTCGGGACTTTTCGTTTTATTGCCACAGAAACACCGAGGAAACAGAAGTATTGAAAGAAGCGTTTATTTTCCCCCACTGCGCGATGTCAGGCCTGCCATTCACTTCAACGCCTTACACTCATTTCTCCAAAAACTATCAAGATGCTCCAATGTCTTTACTATATATACAGGGAGGACCTACATATCCTCTGTGTCCTCTGTGGCAAACGCAAAAAAAATCCCGAAGCGCAGCCCCGGGACATTTTCAATAGAGTCTATGATTTATTGATTAATTGATCAACTGAATAAGGGAGGTTTTGTGATTATGCCTTACCGTAAGTATTTGTTCATCCGTTATTCTTTGCCCCCCATTATTCAATCAATCAATTATTCAATTATTTTCTAGTGTGCCATCGACGTATCTACTTTTTCGCCTTTGTTCTTTTTAGCTTTTACCATTAATACAAATGGTACGCACAAAAGGAACAGGAGACCGATGTATAAGAATACGTCCATGTAAGTCAACACGATAGATTGTTTCATTACCATGTAATCCAGCGATTGGTAGGCATCTTTCAGTGCTGTTTGTGCTTCGATACCCTTTGAAATAAAGCTCTGCTGCATACCATGTATCCGTTGCATTACCGCAGGATCATCTACCGATAATTTTGAAACAAGATTGTTTCTGTGCGACATACTTTGTCTGGCGATAAAAGTTGTGATCAGCGCCACACCAAACGATCCGCCCAGCTGCCTCATCATACCAGTGAATGCTGCACCCTGACCGATCTGTTTTCCTTTTAAGGTAGACAGGGAAAGCGTTGTAATCGGCACGAACAACATACCCATACCCACACCACGCATGATCAACATCCAGGTGAAAGCCTCTTTACTTGTATCCGGCGTAATAATTTTATACCCCCACATACAAAAGAAGAAGAAGATCACCATACCAATAGCTACAAGTATTTGCTGCTTGGCTCCACGCTGTAATAACTGACCTACGATCGGCATCATGAATGCTGTTACAAGCGAGGCGGGAATCATCAGCATGCCAGACTGAGTTGCTGTCCAACCCAATGTAGCCTGGGTGTACAACGGAATGATGAATGTGGTTCCATACAAACCAAAACCAAGTATGAACGATAAGATCGTACCAGTTCGAAGGTTACCGTTGCCGAGCACACGAAGTTCCACAATCGGATTCTTGGCCCTTAGCTCTCTCCAGATAAAGAAGAAGATACCAAGTACAGTTGTAATAGCCAGCGTAGTAATCAGCGGATCATTGAACCAATCATCTTCTTGTCCTTTTTCCAACACATATTGTAATGAACCTACCGACAAAGCCAATAAACCTATACCCGTCCAGTCAACCTGCTTAGCACTTAACTTATCACCATATTTAGGACTACGTACAAACTGCAGTGTAAGCAGCATAGCAATAATACCTAATGGAATGTTGATATAGAAAATGTACGGCCATGAATAATTATCTGTAATAAAACCACCCAAAGGAGGACCAAGCGTTGGACCCACAATTACACCCATACCGTAAATAGCCTGCGCCATACCACGTTTTTCAGGAGGATAACTTTCAGTGATCAGTGTTTGCGACGTTACCAGTAAGGCACCACCACCAACACCTTGCATAAACCTGAAGGCTACGAGTTCCCAAATACCATTTGCGTTACCGCATAAAAATGAGAAAATAGTGAATATAAGAATGGATGCTGCAAAGTAGTTGCGGCGTCCGAATTGTTGTGAGAGCCAACTGGTCATTGGTACGATAATTACGTTACCAATGGCATATGCAGTTACCACCCATCCCACTTCCTGTGTTGTGGCGCCCAGGTTACCCTGCATATCGTGCAGTGCCACGTTCACAATGGTGGTATCTACAATTTCAAGCAGTGCGCACATTACCGCAGTAATGGTAATGATCACACGCCTGGAACCATATTCTACCAATGAATTCTGTTGCATGTAAATAATATTTTAAAAGAAAGGTGAAACATGAAACGTCAATCGTGAATCGGAAAGATTCCTCATTCACCATTCACGATTGACCATTCACGTTCTTAGTCCAAATGCACATCCACATTCACGTTCATACCTGGACGCAGTTGCTTAACAAGAGAATCAGAAGGATTTGTGAACTCAAGTTTTACCGGCAAACGCTGAACAACTTTTACGAAGTTCCCAGTTGCATTATCCGGAGGCAATAGCGCGAAACGTGAACCTGTTGCAGGAGAGAACGAAGCCAATGTTGCTTCAAACTTATGACCAGGAAACGCATCTATAGTGATGATTGCTTTTTGACCAACTCTCATTTTGCTCAACTGAGTTTCTTTGTAATTCGCAGTTACCCATGTTGACTGATCCAATACCACACTGAACAGTGATTGACCTGCTTGCAAGTACTGACCAACCTGTGCACTTACTTTTGAAATTTTTCCATCTGCAGGAGCTAATACTACTGCATAAGAAAGATTCAATTTCGCATTTGCCAAATCCGCTTCACGTTGTTTGATCACTGCATTTGCTACAGCAATTTGTTGTGAGGTTGCATTGCTTTGAGAAGCAGTTGCAGCGGTTTGTTTAGCAGCTGCATTTTTTTGCTCAACCAAAACCTGCAATTGACGTTCTGCAGTTTGTTTAGCAGCAAGTGCTTGTTCGTATTGTTGTTGAGTGATTGAATGATCTTTAATCAAATTTGCATAACGCTCGTAATCCTGAGTTGCTCTCCAAACGTTAACTTTTGCTGCTTCGATTTGCGCGTCTGCAGTTGTAATGCTTGCTTGTGAAGTTACAATGTTTGCTTTAGAAGCGTTGGTTGTTGCCTCCGCTACTGAAAGATTACTCTTTGCACCAAGCAAAGCGGCTTCAGCTTCTTCTACTTTTATAAGAAGATCGCGATTATCAAGGATAATAAGTGTATCACCTTTTTTCACGATTTGGTTATCTTTTGCACGCACTTCAGTTACGTAGCCAGATACACGTGGTATCACAGGGCTGATGTTTGCATCAATTTGCGCATCGTCCGTTTCTTCGTGGTGCTGACCATGAACGTATTTTGAAATACCGAAAGTACCACCGCCAATTACAAGCGCTGCCAGTACTATAATAAAACCGAAGTTCCTTTTTTTAGGCTGCTCGTGATTATGAGCACCTTCTGTATGATTAGATGAAGCCACTTTATTTTGAGTTTGAGTTTCCATTTTATTAAGTTGTGAGTTTTGTGTGATAGAGACGGATAATAATCCGTCTGTGCTTGTAGAGACGGATTATTATCCGTCTGTACCTGTACTAGTTTTTTATTTGCTTATACCTTTTTCAGTTGCGATAATTCCTGATGCCTGCAGCAATCTGTTGTAAGCAACCACTGCATCTGCTTTCGCGTGATTGTAGTTGATCTTAGATGTTAACGATGCAACGTCCGCATCAAGCAAATCTGTCGTAGTAGCAAGATTGTTCGCCTGTTTGTTCTTCGTTATTCTGTAGTTTTCATCTGCCTGCTCTACTGCTTTTGTGTATACATCTATTTTCTTCATGCTTAAGTAATAAGCTTCATAAGCCTTGGTAATGTCCAGACGAATATTATCATCCAGCATTTCCTGGTGTACCTGAACTTCCTGCAATTGAGAATTTGCTTTATCCAGTTTTGCTTTTGTTTTCCACAAGGAAGAAACGCTGTACTTAACGCCAACACCAATGTTGAAGGCAGTTGTAGCAGATACAAAGTTTGGAATATTCAGTCCTACATAACCACCGGTCAATGCAAGTGAAGGATACATGTCACCTTTTACACCTTTGATATTTGAGTTAGCCGCTTTTTCATTTAGAGAAAGCACCTGGATATCTTTTCTGTTTTGATGAGCCAGTTGTTCCCACTCATCAATTGTTTTGTTTTGTGTAAGTAGTTTGAAACCTGATGTGTCGGCGATCAGCTTCGTACTTTCAGGAAGACCGAGCATAAGATTCATATTAACCGTGGTGATCTTAAGCTGTGTTTGAGCATCCATTAATGCAAGCTCAACATTGTATGCTTCCAGTTGCACTTTCAACAGATCGTTACGTGCCATCAAACCGTTCTTCTCAAGGTTTTCAAAATCTGTCACACGTTGTTGAGAACGAACAAGGTTTTCTTTTACCAAATCCACAGATACGCCTGCTTTGTACAAGTTTGCGTAAGCAGAAATGGCATTTGCGATAACCGCATCTCTGTCATTATCCGCATCGAGCCTTGCAGCTTCAGCGAGATATTGAGCAGATTCGATGCCCGATTTGATTTTGAATCCGGTGAATAAAGGAACAGATCCGCTCACCATTGCATACATTGCCTGGTTGATTTTAGGTGTAGAAGACTCGCTTCCAGAACCAGAGCCGCTTCCGTTGTCCTTTTGATTTTTTAAAGTCAATCCCGGGTCAGTTAACCTCAAGTAAGAAGCAGAAACACTCAAATCCGGAAGTCTTGCATCTTTCGCTTCGCGAAGGGTAGCCAGGGCCTCGTCAACTTTTGCGTGGTTAAGCTTCAGCTCTTTACTGTTTTTAATACTTAGATCGATTGCTTCCGAAAGCGAAAGCAATTTGGCCGAATCTGATGATTGGGCCGAAGCGCCTAGCGTCATAAAACTGATGATAAGCGCTAACGCTGTGTGATACCAAAATTTACGCTTCATGTGTCAATATTGCTTTGAATAGTAATTTTAAATGCTCGAAAAGTCTGATCTTCATTGTGGCTTTGAAATCGTCTTCCGACAAGTCCTTTAAATCTTCGTTCATATACCTGTAGAATTCCATGGTACTGATTAACTGATTGGTTGTGCCGGTCATTGTGAGGATGAGCATTTGGAGATCTATATCTTTTCTAAAAACTCCCTTATTCTGTCCTTCTATAATTAGCTGCTGCATTGCAAGCAGACTCTTTTTTTTGAATGCCTTTAGCATTTCGCCAAGTTCCGTGTCATGATTACGCATTTGCTCCCTCACCATAATCTTGTGAAAACAACTCTGGTTGAAAACTTTTTCCATGTAGTTTTCAATCATGTGGTTCACTTTTTCCAACGGCGTCATTTTCTCGTCGTTCAACACTCTTTCCAACTGGAAAGCCGCGCTTCTATATTCAAAAAGCGACTGCATCAATTTTTCCTTCGAGCCGAAATAATATGATATCATCGCAAGATTCACGCCCGCCTCATGTGCAATGTCCCTGACTGACGTTCCAGAAAAGCCATTTGTTGCAAACAGCTTTTCAGCAGCCTCAATAATGTGTATTTTCTTTTCTGAATATTCCATATCAATTTTTATGTAGTAGAGACGGACAATTTTTATTTACAGACGGATTATTATCCGTCTCTAGTATATAAAATTCCGTCATTTCTATTACAAAATTAAACAAACGTTTGAATTAAACAAACGTTTGACCAATTTTTACCGGCAATAGTGTATGAATTACAGGTAGAGACGGATGAATTACAAGTAGAGACGGATAATTATCCGTCTCTACATAAGAAAGGCTGCTTTAGAAAGCAGCCTTAACCGTTTTTGTTTACGGTTTTCCACAGGGTTTTGGATTAACCCTAAATATTTAGGAGGATAGAACGCTGATTTTCATGATTGTCATGATTTGTGATGATTTTTAACCGTTTATATTAATCCAAAAAATCATCCATTATATAACAAATCTTGACAATCATGACGATCTGCGTTCCTATTCTTATTTAGAAAACAAAAACCCTCCGGTTTATAAACCTATTCAACAATGAGCCATAAACCTTCGGGTTTTTGCTTCTGCATCAAAAAGTAGCTGATCAACAGTTGTGGGTCGCATTAATCAACTATTGTAAAACTAAAATTGATTTCGGCGACGTCAAAAGCATATTCACCCGATTTTAAATGGTGGTAAAAATGCCAGGGTTATGCATCTTTGCACCGGCCAATTGCCTTTTATACGTTTACACATTCTAGTAAAAACACAATGGAACTATTCTTAGATATTTCGTCAGTTGACACAGAAGAAGGTGATTATATATTACAGGTATACAAATCAATAATCGAACAAGAGTCTCCAACACGGGTATTTTCATTGGGTGTAAACACTCATCCGGATTCTTTCTTTTTTCCGGGACTAATTATACAGCCACCTTATCCGTCGTTTCTCAGTAAGCTGAAAAGAGACGGAGGCTTCAACAGTTTTGTGGCGAGGACGATTAAAAAAATACCCGACGCAAAATGGGTAACCAATCACCCTTTTCACATTTTCTCAAATAAAGCTACCCAGGTTTTAATTGCATCAAATCTTGAATTTTTGCAACAGCCTGATGCATTCGACAAAAAACTTTTCAATAAAAAGAATCTAAAATCTGCCCTTCAAAAGGCAGCGAAGGTAATTGTGCCTTCTGAACATTATAAAACGCTCATACAGAACGAATCATCAGAAAATAAGATTCAGGTTATAAAACCTCACGCTTCCCCTTTTGCAAGGCCCCTAAGCTGGGAAGAAAAGCAGCAGGTAAAGGACAAATACACCTCTGGAAAAGATTACTTTGTTTCCATCATTTCCGGTGAAAAGCATGAATTCGTCAATTTGCTGAAAGCATTCACCATCTTCAAAAAATGGCAGCAATCTTCCATGCAATTGATCATCATACATGACGAAAATGCGCATCAGGATTTCTCCAAATTGGAAACTTACAAACATAAAAGTGACGTGCATTTGCTACAATTGAGTGAAGAAGAAAAACTGCAGGTACTCGCGTCTGCATATGCTTGTATGCATGCAGTTACCCAGGAAAGCATTCCATTTGTGGTGATCAACGCGATTTTCTGCGAAACACCCATCATAACTTCGGACCTTCCGGCGATTAAAGAAATGGCAGGCGACGCAGCCCTTTACGCCAGCGCAACGAATGTGGAGGATATTTCCCGGAATATGATCACCATATACAAAGATGAAACTTTGAGGAAAAAGCAGGTGGAGAAAATGAAAGAGCTTGTAAAGTAAAAATTGAGAAGTCAAAGAGCAAGCCGGCGTTTTGACTTTTTACTTTTGACTTTTGACTTTCCACCCTACCTTCGCACATTCAACTATAAACTATGGATCAGTCAACCATTACAATCGATGTAATATTAGATCGCGATAAAACGCCGGAAAACATTCTGTGGAGTGCTTCCAACAGCACCGTGGATAGTAAGCAAAAAGCGAAAGCCATTATGCTGTCGCTGTGGGACGGAACTGACAAAACAGCTCTCCGCATTGACCTGTGGACAAAAGAAATGATGGTAGATGAAATGGCAGATTTCTTTTACCAAACCCTGATGACCATGGCCGACACGTACAATCGCGCCACAAAACATACAGAACTGGTAAATGACATGAAGAACTTCGCAAAAGACTTCTACAACAAGTTCCGCGAAGAGCAAATGAAAGAAAACAGCTTGAAATAGTGGAGAATTGAGAGTTGAGGGTTAAGCCTAAGCACAGCTCAGCATAACCTCAACGATGTAACACACAAAGAACTCTCAACTCTCCCTTCTCAACTCTCAACTAATTCTAATTCCAAATTTCTAATTACTAATTCCTAATAAAATGAGTCTCGAACAACAAGTAATGGCAGAAATGAAAGATGCCATGAAAGCAAAAGATGAAGCATTACTGCGTGGCCTGAGAGCTATCAAAGCAGAAATTATAAAAGCAAAAACAGAACCCGGCGCTAATGGCGAGGTTTCTGCGGAAGGCGAACTGAAACTTTTACAAAAGTTGGTGAAACAACGTAAAGATTCTCTTGAGATCTTCACACAGCAAAACCGCGCTGATCTTGCCCAAAAAGAAACAGATGAAATCAACGTGATCGAGCGTTTTCTTCCAAAGCAGTTATCTGCAGAAGAATTGAAAGCGGCACTTGAAAAAATTATTGCTGAAACAGGAGCTGCATCTCCGGCAGATCTTGGTAAAGTAATGGGCATAGCTTCCAAACAATTGGCTGGCAGAGCAGACGGCAAAGCGATAAGCGCTACTGTAAAAGAATTACTTACTAAATAATAACTGATTAGCTGAATAACTGAATAACTGAATGTCTTATTCTCGATTTCGCTTTACGACTATCAAACACTCAGTTATTCAGTCATTCAGTTAATCAATTATTATTCTATGATCATCGATGTCCTCTTCATAATCATCCTCATACTAGCACTTTACAAAGGCTGGCGAAATGGTTTTGTAGTCGCTATTTTATCCGTGGTTGGATTAATTATTGGTTTGGTTGCCGCTATGAAATTATCGGCCATTACTGCCAGTTACTTGAAAGACAGCACCAATATTTCCGTCCGCTGGTTGCCTTTCATATCTTTTGTTATCGTTTTTATTGCAGTCATGCTGGTTATTCGCCTGCTGGCTTCGCTCATTACCAAGACCATGGAAGTTGTGGCATTGGGCTGGGCAAACAAGCTCGCCGGAATCGTTTTATACGCAGTTATATATACAATTGTTTTTAGTGTTGTTCTTTTTTATATACAAAAGGTGCATATAATCAGCGACAATTCTGTGGCGCAATCACATTTCTATGGTTTCATTGAGCCATTCGGTCCTGCCGCTATTAACGGTATTGGAAAAGTGCTGCCATGGTTCAAGGACATGTTTGCCCAGCTTGAAAGCTTTTTCGACAATGTTGCCGCGAAAAGCGCGTAGTAGTCGTAGAGGCGCATTGAATGCGTCTTTGTCACGTCTTTTAAGATATTGAGGAAATAAAAATCTTAACGATATTTTAAAATTACTCTCTATTGTATTATTTTTAATTACAGAAAAACCTCGTCAATACACTTAACAGTAGCTTACCGTTCAATGTTTTAGCTTTGTATTTCTAAAGCCAGGCTTTTTTTGGCGCAAAACAACTATTTTAGCGCTTAATTGAATAAGTGATATTTACAGAACAGATGAATTACGAAATCAAACATCAGGATAAATTCAGATTTATTGAAGAAGGTGAAGGAGAACCTCTAGTACTGTTACATGGATTATTTGGAGCCCTAAGCAACTTCATGGATTTGATTGAATATTTTAAGCACCACTACAAGGTGGTGGTTCCCATGTTACCCCTATTTGACCTCGACATTTTGCATACTTCCGTAAGTGGTTTGGAGAAATACGTGCACAAGTTTATTGAAACCAGGAACTATCAGAATATTAACCTTCTTGGAAATTCTTTGGGCGGTCATGTGGCCTTGGTACATATATTGAAGCACCCTGAAAGAATAAAGTCACTTATTCTTACAGGAAGTTCAGGTTTGTTCGAAAATGGAATGGGTGACACCTATCCAAAACGTGGAGACTATGAATATATCCGCAAAAAAACCGAGCTTACTTTTTTTGACCCTAAAATGGCCACAAAAGAACTGGTGGACGAAGTATATGACATTGTAAATGTGCGCCTTAAAGTCATAAAGATCATTGCATTGGCCAAAAGCGCCATCCGCAATAACCTTGGCGAAGAAATTAGCCAGATTAAACAACCCACATTGTTGATTTGGGGTAACAATGATACAATTACGCCGCCTTTTGTAGGACGCGAATTCAACAGACTTATTCCAAACAGTGAACTGCATTTTATTGATAAATGCGGCCACGCGCCGATGATGGAGGTTCCCGAAGAATTCAACGTGATCCTTCACAAATTTTTAAAAAAGCTTAACGAACCGGCCGCCGTCGCTTAACGTATATACTTATATAAACAAGCAATTTGTTAAATAAAGAACTCATATCAACGTCGATTCCCGTATTGGCTCCAACCGATAGCGTGGACAAAGCCTTGCAGCTAATGTCGGATTATCACTTATCCCAATTGCCTGTAATAGCCGAGGAGAAATTCGTGGGGCTTATCGACGAAGAAGAATTGCTTAATACAGATACCAACGCAACTATTATCCAGCTGCAGGCATCTTTTGTGAAGCTTGCCGTGCAGGATAATAAGTATTTTTTTGAAGCAGTAAAGCTTTCAACAGAATACAATTTATGCGTTATTCCCGTTATAGAACAAGACCTTACATGGGTAGGCGCTATCAACGCCTATGACCTTTTGAAAGAATTTGCGCACATGACCGGCGTTAATGACCCCGGCGGATTGATCGTGCTGGAAATGGAAAAACAGAATTTTTCATTTTCTGAGATCAGTAAACTGGTGGAGACAAATGATGCGCAAATCACTCAAATGAATACTTACTACGATTCAACTAATTCAGTGTTCGTGGTAACAGTTAAAATTAACAAACTGGAAATTTCCGACATCATAGCAACCTTCCAGCGCTATGAGTATGTTGTTCGATATTATTTTGGCGAAGAACTCTACGAAAACGAGCTTAAGAACAATTACGACCACCTGATGAATTATTTGAATATTTAGACAAATAAATATTTCAGTTTGATGAGTAGAGAAAACATATATGTTTTCTACTTAGAAATGTGTTGATAATGGGCAGAAAAAATTACTTGGTTGTCGTACTATTCTTTTTTGTTCCGGGCATCGTGTTTGCCGGGAATGTGTCTACTTTAAAAAATGGCCTCAAATCTTTCCTATCTACGGACAGTCTTCCTTCCACAGTTCATTTTGATTCCACGGTAAATGATCACAAGTTAACTGTTGGCGACATTTATATTACCGGCAATAAAAAAACAAGAGCTTATATTATTGAGCGGGAACTTCCTTTTAAAAAAGGAGATACACTTTCCCTGCAGGATCTCACTCAAAAGTTCGTAACCGGCCGCCAGCAACTGATCAACACACAGCTATTTCACGAAGTAAACATCTACCTGAAACAATTTCGTGGCTACATAACCGATATTCAAATTGACATTAAAGAGCGATGGTATATTATTCCTCTTCCCTATGTAAAGCCTGTCGACAGAAACTTTTCTGCATGGGCAGACAAGGGCTACAAACTTGATAGGCTCAACTACGGCGTAAAATTCTACTACGACAATTTTACGGGCAGAAACGATAAGCTGAAGCTAATGTTCATAACCGGGTATACGCATCAATACTCAATTTCTTACGATCAGCCTTATGCCGACAACACTTTAAAACATGGCTTTGGAGCAAGTGCCTCCTATTCGGCGGTAAAAGAACTGAATGTTAGCACCGTTAATAACAAACAGTTTTTCCTTAACGTAGATTCTGTTGACAATGCAAATAAGTATATCAACGAGCTGTTCAATGTTACGTTAAGTTATTATTATCGTCCCGCTATTTACACCCGGCATATTTTTCGACTGGGCTACACCGTTAATAAGATTGACAACTCAGTGTTGGAGCACAACCCCAAGTATTTTCCCAACGGCTCTACAAGCATGGCCTACCCTGAATTCAGCTACGGCTGGCGCTATCAAAATATAGATTACATGCCGTATCCACGAATAGGGAAAGCAGCAGAGGTCAACTTTCTAAAGCGAGGTTTCTCCCAGGATATGAACCTGTGGCAATTGGCCGCTAAGTACACACAAGCATGGCCGCTCGGCTGGAAACTTTTCTATGTAGGTCAGGCGAACGGAACCGTCAAGCTCCCGTTTGATCAGCCTTATTACAATCAACGATTAATTGGCTATGGAGATTTTTCTTTTCGTGGTTTGGAAAAGTATGTAGTGGATGGAGTTGCCGGCGTTGCTGCATTCAATACAATTAAAAGAGAAATAATAAACACCAGTTTCCAAAACTTTCTTCCGCTTTCCACAGCGAGAATTCCCTTGCAGGTTTTTGTAAAAGCATATACGGATTTAGGTTACTCTTATTCAAAACCTCCTGTTTATAATTCTTTGCAAAACAGTTTTCTTTATACCTATGGCTTGGGGGTAGATGTGGTCACCTTTTATGATCTCGTTTTCAGATTTGAATGCAGCTTTAATCAACTGGGGGAAAAAGGATTCTTTTTTCACCTGAGGAACGATTTTTAGACGTGAATCGTCAATCGGGAATCGCGAATGTAACACCTAATAGTTATGTTTGCATTCACGTTTCACCATTCACCATTCACGCATAGCGTATGAAACGAGCCCCGCCTGCCAATGGCGCGGGGCGAGTTCCATCTGGCCAAAATAAAATAAAAATGAACAGATGAAAGTTGCCATCTACAGCAGGGTTTTAGATTTTCAATTCAGGGATGAGGTACAAAGCTTTTTCAATGAACTGACTCGTTACAATATCGAGCCAATCATCTATCAGCCATTTTTTGAACAGATCATCAGCACCGTTCATTTAAGTAACAACATCACTACTTTCAATTCTTATTCAGATCTCGATAATTCCATTGAGTTTGTGATAAGCCTCGGTGGCGATGGCACCATGCTGGATACCGTTACATTGGTTCGTGATCAAAATATTCCTATACTTGGTATCAACTTCGGCCGTCTGGGATTTCTTGCGAGCATTGGTAAAAACGAATTGGAGAATGCTGTTGCTTCTCTGGTTCACCGCACGTTTGTAGTTGACAAAAGATCGCTTATACACCTTGATGCAAATATTCCCCTTTTTGGAGATACTCCTTATGCGTTGAATGAATTTGCAATTCAGAAAAGAGATTCTTCTTCCATGATAAAAATTCACACTTACATGAACGGTGAATTTTTAAATACATATTGGGCAGATGGCCTGATCGTCTCCACCCCTACCGGCTCTACGGGCTATTCATTAAGCTGCGCAGGCCCAATCGTTTTTCCAGATTCCAGCAGTTTTGTGATCACCCCGGTGGCCCCACATAACCTGAATGTGCGTCCACTAGTGGTTCCAGACAATAATATAATTTCTTTCGAGGTAGAGGGCAGAACAGATGATTTTATTTGTACATTAGACTCCAGAAAAGAAGTTGTTGCAAAAAGTGTACAGCTCGCCATAAGAAAAGAATCCTTTACTGTAAGCCTCGTACGATTAAATGAGAACAATTTCTTGCAAACATTGCGCAGCAAATTGTCGTGGGGCCTGGACAGAAGAAACTGATCACTAAATCCTTTAACGTATACGAACATTAAAAATGTGTTACATTTCACATTTTTAGCACAATTATGTGGAACGAATTTCGTTGTTAAAGTTCGGCGTGTTTTAAATGCAGAAAATTTTTTGTTTATTACTGCATAAATTGGAATTCAACATTAGTTTTGTGCGCCTTTAAAGTATATACGGTCCAATAGCCAACTCCCATTATCCAATTACCTAGGATCACCATTATTTTTTACCTGTGTTTTAAACGACAGAAAGACAAACTAATTAATTGCATTTATGAAACTACTTAGTCTATTCACGGTGAGCCTATTACTGTTAATGCAAACGACCCAGGCCCAGTATGAAAGCGTTGTACACGAAGGAGAATTTGGTATCGGTATCGGCGCAGCACACTATTTCGGTGATCTGAACACCCGTGCGAGGATCAATCGTCCCAAGCCTGCAGTCACCGCATTTTTCCGCAAACAATTTGGCAATTACATTGCACTTCGCGTAGGCGCCACTTACGCCCAGATTGGATATTCCGATGTTTACAACAAAGACAACGAATACCAGCAGCGCAGAAACCTCAGCTTCAATTCCAATATTTGGGAGCTTGCTGTTCAGGGCGATTTTAATTTCTTCAAATATGTTCCCGGCGATCCAATGTTTGCCTTCACTCCCTATGTTACAATAGGTGTAGGAGCCTTCAACTATGACCCGTATACTTATTTGAGAGGTCAAAAGTACTTCCTGCGTCCGCTGGGTACAGAAGGTCAGGGTTCTCCATTGTATCCTGACAGAAAACAGTACAGTACAATGGCAATGTGTTTACCAATTGGCGTTGGTATCAAATATAGCCTTACAGAAAAAATAAACCTCGGCTTCGAAATTCTGTATCGTTTTACCACCACAGATTATCTTGACGATGTTAGTAAAACATACGCTCCTGATGCATTCGCTCAAGCACTGCCAGACGGCACACCAACTGTTTGGTATCAATTGCAGGACAGAAGCTATGAAACTGGCGACCCGATTGGCATCAAAGGACGCCAACGTGGGTATCAAAACCAAAAAGATCAGTACGTAACAGCCATGATCACTGCTTCGTTCAATCTTACATCTTACAGATGCCCTTCGGCTAAATAATTAATAATTAACAATTAATAATTAATAAGGCTGCATTCCTGATCGAATGCAGCCTTATTTAGCTTTAGACAGGTCTGAAGCAACACCCCTTAACCATTGACACCCTATTCTTTATTAATTATTAATTATTAATTATTTCCACGATTTGTCCTCATTTGAACTGCGTCCTCGTATATTTCCAGATTTAAATATTTACATAACGAATTTTTGTAACTTCGCTCCCTTCTAAAATCCGGTTTATGGAATCGCTCAAAGAGAGCATAAACAGTCAAAAATTACCGAGCCACATAGCAATAATTATGGATGGCAACGGCAGATGGGCCAAAGAAAAAGGCCAGGACCGCCTCTACGGCCATTTTCATGGCGTGGAGAGTGTGCGCACAATCGTGGAAGGCTGTGCCGAACTGGGCATTGGTTATCTCACTTTGTATGCTTTTTCTACTGAAAACTGGGACAGACCAGAACAGGAAGTTACTGGCCTGATGGAACTACTGGTGGAAACCATTCGCAAGGAAGTAGATACTCTTAATAAAAATAACATCAGGCTTCATGTAATTGGTAATATGGAAATGTTGCCGGCTTACGCACAAAATGAGCTTAATGAAGCGCTGTCTCTTACCGCAAAAAATACCGGACTGAACCTGGTAATGGCACTTAGCTATAGCAGCAGATGGGAAATGGTGAACGCCGTTAAAAATATTGCTATAGACGTAAAGAACGGCAAGGTTGACCCACAATCAATTACGCAGGAGACTTTACAACAATACTTGTGTACCAGCAATTTTCCTGATCCGGAATTAATGATTCGCACAAGTGGAGAATACAGGATCAGCAACTTTTTATTATACCAGCTGGCATATGCAGAACTTTATTTCACACCGGTTCGCTGGCCGGACTTCTCTAAAGAAAATCTCTATGAGGCTATTATCGATTTCCAAAATCGTGAAAGACGATTTGGTAAAACAAGTGCCCAGATAGAGCAGGAGAATGGAGATGCCGACCAATTAGTTAGTCGTTAACAATTTTTCGTATTCGCTGGATAAGAAAGTATCGCGTTTTAGCCTAATTTCCTATCTATTTAACAAATGCTTACGACAAATCCCTTTAATTTGCTTTTTTTTAAAACAACCAGATGTTAAGAAGAATCCCTGTAGCTACGTCATTGTTGGTTTTTTGTTTACTTACGATAACTGCTTTTTCGCAAGACACAACGCATCCTACATCGATTGATCCGGAACTGGAAGCTATTCCCAATGCAAAACAGCCTAAGGAATATGTAATTGCAGATATAAAAGTTACAGGAACGCAAAAATACGATGCCTCCATCATTACTAGTATCGCCGCATTGAATGTGGGCGATAAAGTTGTGATTCCCGGAGGTGACAATTTTAGTAAAGCCATCCAGAATCTTTGGAACCAAAAGCTGTTTGCCAACGTAAAGATCTTTTTCACGAAAGTTGACGGCAGAAACCTTTCCATAGAAATTAATATTACCGAAAGACCCACTCTTTCGAACTTCTTTTTCAAGGGCATAAAGAAAACTGAGGAAGACGATCTTAAAAAGAAAACGGGCCTCGTAAAAGGAAGGGTGATCACGGAAAACATGATTCGTACCGCGATCGAGCTCATTCAAAAATACTATAGCGAAAAGGGTTACAGAAGTGCCGAGGTTAAGACAGAGTTGAAAAAAGAAGCCGGAATGGCCAACGCTCAATCGCTCACATTTGACATTACAAAAGGCCCTAAAGTACGTGTAAACGAAATCAGTTTCTTTGATAACCATAACATCTCCGGTGACAAACTGAAAGGCCAGATGAAGGGCACAAAGGAAATGACGCACTTAACGTTGTTCCCTCCAAAAGAAATGAAGGCATACGGTACCAGCGAACGTATGACACTGGACAGCTTCGTTAGAGAACATGACTATCTCTATCCTACAAAAATTAAAGAATACATCGATCCTTATTTCCGATTCAAATTATTCAGCTCAGCAAAATTCAGTGAGAAGAAATACGAAGAGGATAAAGACAAAATACTGGATTATTACAACTCCAAAGGTTACCGCGACGCCGGTATCGTTCAGGATACTCAATATTATACTTCCAAAGGAACATTGAACGTAGATATCAGAGTTAGCGAAGGTCACAAATACTATTTTGGTAACATTTCCTGGAAAGGAAATACAAAGTATTCGGACTCTCTTTTGACCCTTATCATGGGCATCAAAAAAGGCGACGTTTATAACCTTGATATCCTTAACAAAAAGCTGGGTAAACAAATGGCTCCGGAAGGAGGTGATATCAGCGGACTGTACATGGATGACGGTTACTTGTTCTTCCAGGTAGATCCGGTGGAAACAGCCGTTTACAACGATACTATCGACTTTGAAATAAGAATGCGTGAAGGGCCACAGGCAACCATCAAAAACATTCGTATTGCCGGTAACGAGAAAACAAAAGAGCATGTTATCCGCCGTGAGATCAGGACTGTTCCTGGCGATAAATTCAGTCGTGAGGCATTGATCCGTTCTCAACGTGAGATCGCTAACCTTGGCTTCTTTAACCAGGAAAAAATTGGTATCAACCCCGTTCCAAACCCTGAGGATGGAACGGTGGACATCAACTATACAGTGGAAGAAAAATCTGCCGATCAGCTTGAGCTTTCTGCCGGTTGGGGTGGTGGTATCGGTTTAACCGGTACAGTCGGTGTTACATTTAACAACTTCTCGCTTAAGAATATTTTCAATAAATCTGCATGGGACCCATTACCTACAGGTGATGGCCAAAAACTAAGCTTGAGAATTCAGAGTAACGGACGTGCTTTCCGTTCCGAGAACATCTCATTTACTGAGCCTTGGCTGGGTGGTAAAAAACGTAACTCATTAACGGTGAGTTTCTACAACACCCGTTACTCAAACTCATATGATTACCGCACGGGCACGTATAGCCGTAAAGCGAGTGACACGTCATACCTTAGAACATTTGGAGCGTCTATAGCTTTGGGTAAACAATTGAAATGGCCGGATGACTTTTTCACTTTGGTGTACTCATTGAACTACACTCAGTACAAACTGAAAAACTATCCAAACCTGTTCCCTGGTTTGAATAACTCTACGTCGCACAACGTGAGCTTTAAAATAGCATTGAGCCGCAACTCAGTTGACCAGCCAATCTTCCCAAGAAGCGGTTCTAACTTCTTGTTAAGCGGTCAGTTTACGCCTCCTTACTCATTGATAGATCCATCTTTGGTAACATCATCGCATCCGTACGAATTACCTGAGTTCCATAAATGGCGCTTTAACGGTGAATGGTATGTTCCGTTGACTAAACCAAGCGGTGCAGATAAGAGCCACCAGTTTGTGTTGAAACTGGCAGCTAAATACGGCTTCATGGGTAAATACAACAGAAACCTGGACTACTCTCCGTTTGAGCGTTTCCAATTGGGTGATGCCGGTTTGACAAACAACTTTGGTATCCTTGGTTATGATATCATTGCACACAGAGGTTATCCAATCTATGATAACTCAGATCCAAGTGTGAACCCTGACAAGAGCCAGGCGAGCAGATTCTTTACCATCTTCAATAAATACACTGCAGAGGTTCGTTATCCATTTACAACAAACCCAAGCAGCACTATTTACGGTTTAGCGTTCTTTGAAGCAGCGAATGGTTGGTTCGATTATAAAGACTATAATCCGTTCCGTTTGAGAAGAAGTGTTGGTCTTGGTGCAAGATTCTTCCTGCCAATGTTTGGTTTGTTGGGATTTGACTATGGTATCGGTATCGACCGTATGCAACCGGGCGGAAAGCTGAAGGATGCTGCTAAATTTACATTTATGCTGGGCTTTGAGCCAGAATAATAAACCTAAAAAGATTCTTTATGAAAAAGATAATTTTTTCAGCCATATGCATTCTTGCTATCGTGTGCACCGCATCAGCACAACGATATGCGATTGTTGATACCCGGTATATTTTGGAGAAAATTCCAGATTATACAGATGCTCAAAAGAAACTGGATGACATCAGCGCTCAATGGCAAAAAGAGATCGACTCCAAACAACAGGCTTTGGATAAAATGTACAAAGACTTTGATGCAGAACAGGTTATGCTAAGCGATGTGCTGAAGAAAAAACGCGAGGATGAGATTTTCGTGAAAGAGAAAGAATTGAGGGATTTGCAGAGAAAACGCTTTGGCTTCGAGGGCGATCTTTTTAAAAAACGCCAGGAGTTGGTAAAACCAATACAGGACAAAGTTTACACGGCAATTCAGAAACTTGCGGTGGCCAAAATGTATGATTTTATTTTAGATAAAAGTGAAGGAATTACCGTTATATTTGCCGACCCTAAACTGGATAAAAGCGAAGATGTGCTCCGGGAATTGGGTGTTAAATAAACGTGAAAGCGAGTTTAACAAAACAACTAAAAACTAAGAAATAACAACTTCAAAAAAACAATTTCAGAACACAATGAAAAAATTATTAACAGTAGTGTTAATGGCCGGTGCCCTGATGGTAGCAAATAACAAGGCTAACGCTCAACAGAAAATTGGTTATGTGAGTTTGAATGAGATTATCATGTCTATGCCTGAAGCTAAAAAAGCTGATTCTTCATTACAACAATACCAAGCAGCTCTTGTAGAAAGTGCTAAAGAAAAACAAGCGTCTTTCGAAGAAAAAGCTCAAAAATTTATTATTGACTCTGCTAAAATGACGCAAGCGGTAAAAGACGTTCAAAGAAAAAATTTGCAAGCACTTAGCCAGGAATTGGCAGGTGAAGAGCAACGCATTCAGCAAGAATTGCAAAAAAGACAAGATGAATTGACTGAACCAATTCAAAAGAAAGCAATGGATGCAATTGCAGCTACTGCTAAAGAAAACGGTTACGGTTATGTGTTTGTAAAAGAACAATTGATCGTTTATCCACCAGCTGATGATTTGGCTCCATTGGTTAAAAAGAAATTGGGAATTAAATAAGTAATTTTCAAGAATATAAATAAAACGTCCCGCTTAACCAGCGGGACGTTTTATTTTTGTTACATGTCAACAGCATATCACCCCATTGGCGTTTTCGACTCAGGCTACGGCGGACTTACTGTTTTGAAAGAAATAGTAAAGGAATTGCCGCAGTATGACTACATGTATTTAGGCGATAATGCCCGCACGCCATATGGCAACCGTTCCTTTGAAACTGTTTACCAGTATACATTAGAGTGCGTCAAGCACCTGTTTAGCATGGGCTGCCGTCTTGTGATATTGGCCTGCAATACCGCATCTGCAAAGGCTTTGCGCAGCATTCAGCAAAATGATCTGCCAAACATCAATCCCGATTATCGTGTACTTGGAGTGATAAGACCCTCTGCAGAGGTAATTGGAAATTATTCCAAAACAAATCATTTAGGCATTCTTGCCACCAAGGGAACCGTCAATTCACGTTCATACATACTCGAAATAGAGAAGTTCTTTCCGGAAGCAAAGGTTAGTCAGCTCGCCTGCCCTATGTGGGTGCCGCTCGTAGAGAACGGGGAATATGCTAATGAGGGAACTGATTTTTTTGTAAAGAAATATGTCGATCAGGCAATGGCGCAGGATAAGGAGGTTGATACTATTTTACTTGCCTGCACTCACTATCCCTTGCTTTTGGACAAGATCAGGAAATTTACTCCAGAAGGCGTAAAGGTGATTACGCAGGGAGACATTGTGGCCAAAAGCTTAAAGGATTATCTTGAACGCCATCCTGAAATGGAGGCTCAATGTTCTAAGGGTGGCAAACTGGAATTCTATACCACTGACTCCACCGAGGACTTCAGCCGCCAGGCCGCTATATTTTTCGGGCAGCCGCTGGAAGCGAAGAAAGTGGAATTCTAGTTGAGAGTTGAGAATGGAGAGTTGAGAGTTATTTGATCAAATTTCATGCTCAAACACATAAAATTATTTGATAATGAACTTACTATACGCTTCAACTCTCAACTCTCCATTCTCAACTCTCAACTAGTTCAAAATTATTTTGAATTTCCCCCTCCCTGATTTACCTTTGCCGTCCCTTTCACGCCGACGGGTATGGTGACCCGTTGTGAAGTTGAAGTAAAATTGCCGCGAGGCGCATTAGTTAAAACGGGTTAAAAAAGTAATAAAATGAAACGTACATTTCAACCACACAAACGTCGTCGTAAAACCGTTCACGGTTTCCGTAAACGCATGCAAACTGCTAACGGACGTAAAGTATTGGCTTCCCGCCGCAAAAAGGGTCGTAAGAAACTAACTGTTTCTGACGAGAAAAAAGCGAAATAAACCTTAGCTTTATTCCAAATAATTTATAGCTCCGCTGTTGTGGAGCTATTTTTGTTTAAATCATATTCATTGAGCAAAATACACACATTAGGAAAAACTGAACGGCTTAAAAGCAGAAAACTGATAGATTCACTTTTTCAGAAAGGTAAGTCTATGAACGTGTTTCCTTTTCGTGTGTACTACATGTTCACAGACCTGAATGCCGACACACCAGTACAAGCGGGTGTTAGCGCCAGCAAAAAATACTTTAAGAGGGCAGTAGACAGAAACAGGATCAAACGACTTACCCGCGAAGCATACCGTTTGCAAAAAATACCTTTGAAAGAAGTGTTACAGGCAAAGAACCTGCAGCTCGCCGTATTTTTTATTTACACCGGTAAAACCATTCCCACCTACATAGAAGTGTTCGAGAAAATGGGCATTATCGTCAATAAACTTTCGGAACAAATTGTGCAGCGATCATAACCATATTGAAGAAGTTGAGAAAACAGGCCTGATCAAGCGTATATTGATCTTTCCCTTTATTCTGCTGATCAAACTGTATCAGTGGGTCATCTCGCCTATCCTGGGGCCTAAATGTCGCTTCACTCCTACCTGTTCCACCTATGCCTTGCAAGCTTTCAAAAAGTACGGCCCGCTAAAAGGCTTTTGGCTTGCCTTCAAAAGAATTATCCGCTGCCATCCGTGGGGAGGACATGGGTATGATCCATTGCCTTAGGCACGGATCAATTAATAATTAATAATTAGTAATTAATAGGTGTCACACCATAAGTCTAACACAAGCTAACCTTTGTGCGAATAAAAATAGAGCGGCATTCAATAAAGAATGCCGCTCTATTAATTCTTAATTATTAATTATTAATTGGCTCTTACTGTTTCAGCATTTTCACTGTTCTATCCAACACTTCTCTTGCATCTGGAGCTGTGTAGAATTTATATACTTCCGGAGCTTTGTCGTTGTCTGAGCTGAAAGAACCAGGCAATTGATTGAATGGCCCGAAGATCTGAGCGTCTGTGTTAACGCTTACTTTCTGCAATTTGCCCGGTACGATGAAGAAGTTCTTTTTAGCTTCTGTAACGCCCTGGCCATTTAGCAATTGTTGCAAGCTGTCAACTTTGTCCTGCAACTGAGCCTGTGTAATTTTTGTTTCACCAGGACCGCTGCCAAAGTTTTTATAACCACCAACCAAAGTATCCGTTTTCAAGTTCAATACATACAAACCCGGTGCATCTACATCAAAGCTTTTTTTGCCAGATGGCGTTTCCACATTCAGTACAACTTTATCTCCTGTATTAAAAGTTACATATTGTTCGTTATGCTGAGTGCCCGGTTCTTGTTTAATGTTTGCCATGTTCTGTGCATCAACAGTCAGCTTACCGCTCGACATGATCAATACTTTTTTTGTGTTGCTACCACCTGAGCATGATACGAGAGCAACAAAGGCTGCGATCGTTACCAGGGAAAATAATTTTTTCATTCCTTGTGTTTTAAATGGTTGAAAGGTTTTTCTGTTAATATTAAAAAGAATCCCGGAGCTAAAGTTCCGGGATCGCAAATAACAACTTTTTTTTATTCGGTCTGGTTATTTTGTAGCAGCGGCAAAACGCTCGGCTACTTTGTTCCAGTTAACTACGTTCCAGAAAGCTGCAAGATATTCAGGACGACGGTTCTGATATTTCAGGTAGTAAGCATGTTCCCATACGTCAACACCCAAAACCGGAGCGCCTTTTACTTCTGCAACATCCATCAAAGGATTGTCCTGGTTTGGAGTAGAAGAAACTTCCAGTTTGCCATCTTTTACCAACAACCAAGCCCAGCCGCTACCGAAACGTGTAGCACCCGCAGTGTTGAATTTTTCTTTGAATGCATCGAAAGATCCAAAAGCTGCGTTGATAGCATCAGCTAATGCGCCGCTTGGCTGACCACCGGCATTTGGTGCCAATGACTCCCAGAAAAAGCTGTGGTTCCAATGACCGCCACCGTTGTTGCGTACAGCTGGAGAAATAGTACCTGCAGCAGCAACTAGTTCTTCAAGACTTTTATTCTCATTTGGAGTTCCTGCAATTGCTTTATTCAGATTATCTACATAAGCCTGGTGGTGTTTACCATGGTGAATCTTCATAGTAAGCTCATCGATGTGAGGCTCCAGGGCATTGTGCGCATAAGGCAGCGCAGGTAATGTAAATGCCATAATTATAAGTTTTTAAGATTTAAATGATTGTTCTAAAATTCTTTGACCAGATAACAAATGTAATGGTTTTTTTGTGAGTGGAGAGTTGAGAATTGAGAGTTGGCGGACATCAAGTGCAAGTCGCTGAAAGAACGCTCCACTCTCAACTCTCCACTTATTCACCTTCTCGCTTTAAAAAAACTCTTCATCAGCTCTGCACACTCCTGCCTCATCGTGCCGGTGGTGATCACTGTTTTGGGATGAAAGGGAAAATTAACCCCGGTGATGCGTTTGTGTCCGTTTTTTTCATCATCGGCTCCCCACACGATCCTGCCCACTTTTGCCCAGTACAGGGCGCCGGCACACATCAGGCAGGGCTCAACGGTTACGTATAGAGTAGCCTCCGGCAAATATTTTGCCCCGATAAAGTTGAATGCAGAAGTGAGTGCAATAATCTCCGCATGAGCAGTAGGATCGTTTAATTTTTCAACCTGGTTATATCCTCTTGCTATGATCTTATCATTCATCACCACTATGGCGCCCACGGGCACTTCGCCTTCGTCAAAAGCCTTCTGAGCTTCGCGGTATGCCATCTGCATGTAATATTCATCTGTCATGGAACGAAATTATTTATTTGCGCTGAATTGGTGTAAATTGAATTTGAAAATTTGAGGATTTGAAAATTTGAAAATGGAGGGATACATTGAACATCAAATCCTAAAAAAGACTTCACACTAACTTCCACCTATGCTTGCAAACGTTCCGGATATTGTTCCTGCTTCTACGATGCCTTACAACACTTTAACGGGTAATGCAGAAAGATTGCGCAGTTATTATGAATCAGGCGCCACAAGAAGTTATGAGTTCAGAAAGCAACAATTGCAGCGCTTCAAGCAGGCGATTATTGAGCATGAAGAAGAAATTTTGCAGGCGCTTTTCACAGACCTGAAAAAAAATGCCGCGGAAGCTTATGCAACTGAAATTGGATTGACGCTTGCAGAAATAAACAATGCACTAAAGAATCTACACAAATGGATGCGTCCGGAAAGAGCAAGGACCAACCTCGTAAATCTTCCTTCTAAAAGTTTTTTGCTTCATGATCCACTGGGCGTGGTGTTTATTATTGCTCCGTGGAATTATCCTTTTCAACTTTGCATGCTGCCGCTTGCGGGAGCAATTGCCGGCGGAAATTGTATCGTAGTAAAGCCTTCAGAACTTTCGCCAGCAACCGCTGCTGTTATCGAAAAGATCATTGAAAAAACATTCTCCAGCGAGTATATTTTCGTTGCACAGGGAGATGGGTCCGTTGTAGTTCCGGAGCTGATGAACAAGTTCCGTTTTGATCACGTTTTTTATACCGGCAGTATTCCTGTTGGAAAAAGTATTTATGAACTGGCGGCGAAAAACCTTGTACCTGTTACACTTGAGCTTGGAGGAAAAAGTCCCTGCATTGTAGAAAGTGACGCGGCTTTGAAAACGGCGGTCAAAAGGATTGCCCTGGGAAAATTTACAAATGCGGGCCAAACCTGCATTGCGCCCGATTACGTACTGGTACATGATTCTATAAAAGAGCAATTCATTCAATCACTCACGGAGGCGATAAAACAAATGTATGGTGAGGACCCGTCTAACAGTGATGACTATGGTAAAATCATCACAAGGAGAAGGTTTGACAATCTTGTAAAATATTTACAGCAGGGGAAAATCATTCATGGCGGGAAGACTAACGCAGAGAAACTTTACATTTCACCAACTTTAATAACCGATGTAAGCCTTGATAGTCCTTTGATGAATGAAGAAATTTTCGGCCCCGTATTTCCTATAATTTCTTATTCCACTTTTGAAGAAGCCAGGAAAATTGTTGCGCAAAACCCTGATCCGCTAGCGTTTTATATTTTTACCAATTCGAAGGAAAAGGAGCAGCAATGGCTGCAAAATATTAGCTTCGGCGGCGGTTGCGTGAATAATACGGCGCTACATTTTACAAATGACTATTTGCCTTTCGGTGGTATTCGCAACAGTGGTATTGGTCGCTATCATGGCAAATACTCTTTCGAACTATTTACTCATACAAAAGCTGTGTTAAAAACACCTAATTGGATCGACCCTTCATTAAAATATCCGCCATACGAGGGCAAACTGAAGTGGTTGAAAAGAATATTGAAATAATTTTATCGTCAACGCTTTTTACTTTTCACATTCTACTTTTTACTTAGCATTATGACCGGCAGACAAAAAATATTGAAAGCAGTTTATCCTTTATTGATGAAGATTACAAACGTATTTGGCGCAAAGAATAAGGCGCTGGAGAACACCGAAAAATCAACATCGGTCACCTCCATATATGATTTGCCTTTGCTGTTAAACAACGGCCAACATGTTCCTATGAATAGTTTTAAAGGCAAGAAAATATTACTGGTAAACACCGCCAGCGATTGCGGCTACACCGGCCAATACAGCGAATTACAAAGTTTGTACAACGAGTTCAACAAAGACCTTGTTGTGATAGGATTTCCCGCCAACGATTTCAAAGAACAGGAAAAAGGCAACGATGAAGAAATTGCCAGCTTTTGCAAAATCAATTATGGCGTTACTTTTCCGCTGGCCGCAAAAAGCACCGTGGTAAAAGGCAGCCACCAAAATGCTATTTTCAATTGGCTAAGCAACAAAGAAAAAAATGGCTGGAACGATCAACAGCCATCATGGAACTTCTCCAAATACCTTGTTGATGAAAAAGGAACGCTGACAAACTATTTTGACCCATCAGTGTCGCCGTTAAGTGAGGAAGTAGTCAACTCTATAAA
This sequence comes from Pinibacter aurantiacus, assembly GCF_019130065.1. Taxonomy (GTDB): domain Bacteria; phylum Bacteroidota; class Bacteroidia; order Chitinophagales; family Chitinophagaceae; genus Pinibacter; species Pinibacter aurantiacus. Next base: position 243,368 of record NZ_JAHSPG010000014.1, read on the forward strand.
AAGATAGTTGTATGCGCAGCTTTCTTTTTTTACCACTAGGGCACTCAGGGCACTAAGCTCCACTAAGCGTTTTTTTTTACCACAGAGATAACAGAGATTTTTTCACAGAGGAAAGGAGATTTGTGAACCACTCATTCGTTCCCACTGTTTCGGGAGCCAAACTTTTAAAGCAACGCCTCCGGTTTCTCTGTGAAAAAAACTCCTTTCCTCCGTGGTTAAATTTTCCTCAAGCGAAGCCAGGAACCCTGACCACTATCTGAATACGACCATTCTTTCTCTCTAATTTCTTAACTTTGCCGTCTAATATCATCGTGCATGAAAAAGAGAATTGTGCCTGTTGTTTTGGTTATTTTGTTGAGTTTCAGTCTTTCTGTGGCGAAAGCGCAATGCTCTATTTGTACAAAAACGGCCCAGCAGCTGGGAGAAAAACCCGCAAAAGCATTGAATGTCGGCATTCTTTACCTGGGATTTATGCCATTGGCCATTCTCGGATTCATCGGCTTTCAGTGGTGGAAGAACAATAGGCAGACAAATTAATATTACCATTTTTCTACAAACGCATATAAGTTAAAGCTCTTGTCTCCAAGGGCTTTTTTTATGTCTTCTTTTAAAGACAACTTATCAATGTCCTTCATCCTTTTATGCTGAATTAAATGAAATGCTTTTTCAGTAAGCAACCATTCTTTTTTATTGTTGGCGGTTTGCGTTTTCAATCTTTCATTGATCGTGTGAAAAAGCTTTTCCACCCCTTCTCCTTGTGATGCTATTGTTTTTACAATTGCGGGTGCTTCTTTTTTGTGATTGGTAGAAAGCAGCAATTGCAGGTTCTTCATGAAGAGATCAGCAGCGGGGCGGTCGCTCTTGTTAACTACGAAAATGTCAGCGATTTCCATGAGGCCGGATTTCATTGCTTGTACTTCATCTCCCGATTCCGGCACCAGCACAACAACGGTGATGTCGGCCAGGCCCGCAATTTCAATTTCACTTTGCCCAACGCCAACGGTTTCAATAATAATGTAGTCGAAAACAGCGGTTTTAACGAGATCCGTGAGTTCAATGATCTTCGGATGCAAGCCTCCCAAAGCTCCGCGACTTGCCAGTGAGCGGATGAAAACATTCGGATTGTTGTACCACTCGCTCATCCGTATCCGGTCCCCTAATAAAGCACCGAGGTTGAAAGGAGAAGACGGGTCCACGCACAACACAGCCACCTGTTTTCCATGCTTTACCATTTCTTTGATCAGCTCATTGGTAAGTGTACTTTTTCCAGCACCGGGCGGACCAGTTATTCCAATAACGGGCGTGGCAATATGTGGGATTGATTTTAAAATGTCTTCATATCCGGGAACTTCGTTTTCAACAAGCGAAATGCTTCGGGCTAAAGACTTTATATCGTGATCTGGCATGGCAAGTTCTGAGTTATGAGTTTTGAGTTTTGAGTTTTGAGTCAGCCTCATCCAGTTCTCCTGCTTTGCATGGTACAGTTGCATGGAGAGGCTACACTAAAATCTTTTGAATTTTGAATTTTCTCTTTTGACTTATTATCAGTTTGTGACCAATGCACAAATCTATTATTTACCCATCAGATATCCACTAACTATTGCTTACTTTGCGACCCTGAGAGCAAAGTTATAAGATCATTAAACCTGACCTCCCTATGATTTTAACCCCCTGCTGAGATTTGTATGAATATTATTAAAAGTGTAAAAAGCGGTGAGATTTTAAGCAATCACAGGTTTGCTACTTTTTTGTGGTTTGCATTGTCGTTTATCGGAGTATTGCCGGAAGTATTAAAAGGCCGCATTCATAATTACTTTGTATTCAAAAGTGTGTATTTGAATCTGCTTGAGCAGCACAACCTCTACATACCTTTCAATGATAATCTTTACGGCCCTTTGTTTGGCATCATCATAGCGCCTTTTACTTACTTGCCCGACGCTATCGGCGCCATTTTGTGGGCACTTCTTAATGCGTGGTTTCTGTATTACGCCATCAACAAATTACCCGTTTCAAAAAGTCAAAAGGCATTCATTATTATCGTATCGTCTCTCGAAATGATGAACGTTGCTTCCTACGTGCAAACCAACGCTGCAGCCGCGGCCTGCATTATTTTAGGTTATTGTTTTATACAGGAAGGAAAAGAGTGGAAAGCGGCATTCTTCATTTTGCTTGCAACATTTGTGAAGATCTATGGCATAGTTGGGTTGGCATTTTTCTTCTTCTCAAAAAGGCCTTTCAGGTTTATTCTATGGATGATCATTTGGTCAGTCGTATTTTTTGTGGCACCAATGCTGTTATCAAATCCTTCTTTTATTCTGCAATCTTATGTTGACTGGAAGAATACGATCCTAAGAAAGAATGCAAACAATCATGAAAGTCTTTTTCAAAATATTTCCTTGCCGGGCTTTCTTAAAAGAACATTACGGTTGGATATTGATAACAACCTGGTTATTCTTGCCGGCATGATCTTGTTTCTCTCCCAATACATCCGTTTCAGGTATTTTAGCGATAAACGCCTGCAGTTATATATTCTCTGCTCCACACTTATTTTTGTTGTCATCTTCAGTAGCAGCTCGGAAACGCCTACCTATATTATTTCCTTTGTTGGCGTTTGCCTCTGGTATGTTTTACAAAACAAATCGACAACCACAAACATAGTGATGATCGCAGCGTTCGTTCTTACGAGTCTCTCGCAAACAGATCTTTTTACGCCACATTTCCGGGACGTTTTTATGAGGCCTTATTGCATTAAAGCAGTTGGCAGCATTGCCGTATGGTTCATTATTATTTATCAAATCTGGAAAAAACAGTTTCTAACTATTCCACCTGTTTCTGAAACTGATACAGTATCGGTTGAGAAGGCAGCAGCGCTCAGTTAAGATGTTTTGCTGTAATTGGGGTACCATAAAAAAATTCGCGGAATTGATCTTTTATTATTTCTGATAGAAAAACAAAAGATCAATTCCGCGAAAGTGTCAACAAACTTATGGTTAACCTGCTACGCAGGTCAAAAGAGCGAATTTACTTTTTTGGAATACAACAAATGTTTATTGTTTTCTTCCATTTGGTTATATCAGTTCTGGTGTTCAACTTCTGAACATCCGCATTGATATCAAAATCTTCAAAATAAGAAATCTCGTATCCGAGTTTAGCGATCACATCAAACAATTCCAACTTCGCTTCGTCTGACGCATCACCAAAGCTTTCCGCTACAATAACAGGTTTATAAACAGACAACAGATCGGAGATTGATTTTATTATCTCCTTGTCATATCCCTCTGTATCGATTTTAATAAATGAGAACTTGTTAAGCCTGTCACTATATTTTGCTTCGAGGAACTTTTTCAGGTTAACGCCTTTGATTTTTTCCGGATAAACAAACTTGCCGTGAGAGCTTTCTTTTGTAGGAGATATGCCGCCGTTGGTGAACGCCGCTTCTGATGAAACAAAATAAAACTCTTCTTCCTCTTTCGAAATCGCAAGATTTACAGGCACTATATTTTGTTTGCCCGCATTAAGCGCAGCATTTTGTTCCAGTATTCTGTACACATACGGATTGGGATCAAAGCCCAAAGCCATACCAGATGGACCTGCACAAAGTGCCATAGGCACTGTCGTGTCGCCAATATGAGAACCGATATCAATAACAAGGTCGCCTTCTTTGATATACTTCTTAAAAAAAGCGATCATCTCAGAAGTCAGTGTTACCGGAGTTGCCAGTGGATTTAACCAGTTTGCGAACTCGATGGTTCCCAGTCCGTCCAAATTAAACCGATCTATTTGAACCGGGTATTCCTGTGTAACACGTCTTGCTTTTTTTCTCGCAAAAGAGGCTTTTAAATATTTGAACATTCTGAAAGTTTATTAATAGGAGTTAACAAATGTATAATTAAATTTTCCTGATACGGCATTCCAGGACTGTGCTTTATTTGAAAATTTGAGGATTTGAAAATTTGAAAATTCATTCTGAGCAATTTTACATTTTTAAAAACAACTCTCGAATTATCAGTCAGCAAAAATAAATTCAGCAAGATGCACTTAAAGCATTTTCAAATTTTCAAATCCTCAAATTTTCAAATTGAACATGGCTCAATGCTTTTTGGACAATAGGTTATAATTTTTGCTATTCGCAATTTGATTACCACCTAAAAGATTTTGTTCAACAAAACTAAGCACCTTGTACTTAAACCTGTCATGCTTGTGCTTTTGATAAGTCATCAGGTGCGGATACAGCTGATGTTCCCAATCGAACTTCTTTATAAAATCCTTCATCACAGCAGGGTGATGTTCTTTAAAAATTTTTAGTTTGCTAAGATTGCCATAATCAAACACTGTGGAAGCTCGCTCATGTCTTCTTTTTGCTTCTTCTGAACCATGATAGTCGGAGTCCATTAAAACTCTTTTCTTCTGCATTAATCTCGGTGGCCTCACCCATCCATAGTGATAAATAGATGCGTTGATTTTTACAACATTGAGCTTGAAAGTGTTTTCTTTCTGAGCATAATTTTTCCCGTCAAAATCAGGAATGCGGCGGAATGACTGGGCATCGCGCCATGAGTGAATATCCGGATTGTTCCTGATGATTCTTATTTCCTTGTCATACCATGCATGTGAAACTACATAGTGAGAATAATCGCCCCAAAAATGTTTGTAGTCAAACAAAAAGCCTTCTACTTCTGTATCGTCTTGCAGCACTTCGCATGCATGTTTGATCGCCGGCAAATATTTTTCATGCACCACTTCATCACTTTGGATATAGAAAAGCCATTTGCCTTTACATTCATTCTTAGCTATGTCCGTTTGATGTGCGTATTCTGTTCCATTCGGATATTCCTCCAAATTCCAAACGGTGTGAATGATTCTTATTTTATCTGAATTGATCTTTTGTATTTCTTCCAGCGTGTGGTCATCTTCATCACAATTACCCAGTGCCACTACAAATTCATCTACTATGGGCAAGATGGATTCTATGGAAGCTCTTATAGGATAATAAAGCTTGGTGGCATTTCTCACCATGCAAAAGCCGCTAATCAGTATTTGGTCTTGGTCAGGTCGCATAAAGGAAAATCGGGTTAGTATTTTTGTCAAGATAAGGCTCTAAAATAAAGTGCCACGAAAAGAAAGGCTGGTTTATTCGTTAAAATTCTCGGGTTCTTTCCAACCTGCCTGTAATTCCTTCAGCTTTAAATATTTATAAAATGTGTAGTAAAAATCATAAAAGGCGATAGCAAAACCGGCGCGTCCATCAAGGATGCCACCTCTGAAAAAGTAGGTCTGTAAAAACGACCATATACCATGGCTCAAAGCGGGCCTTAGTCCACCTTTTTTCTTATGCAGGTATTTTTGAGCACCTAATGTTGAGTACCTGTTCGCCTTGTGCATCATTTGCGCCAGGTTTTCAAAAGGATACTGCCAAATGTAGTTGTGCAATTTACCCGTTTTCCCATGCACCTCATATTCTTCATGAACCGGCGACAACGAGTAGGTCATTTTTCCGGTACGGAACAACTGTGGTTGCCTGTAATCAGGATACCAGCCGGAAAATTTTATCTTCTGCCCCATGAAATAATTTCTCCTTGGAACAAAGTAAGCCACCGGGCCATTTTGATCATCAGCCCTTACAATTTTCAAAATCTCTGCTGCTGCCTCAGGCGTGCATCTTTCATCTGAATCCAAACTAAAGATCCAGGGATGATTGCAAAACTTCATGGCATCGTTGCGCAATTTTCCAAAACCTTCAAAAGCTACCTGCACAACCTTCGCACCAAGATTGGTTGCTATTTCTGCAGTTTTGTCAGTGCTATAAGAATCGATTACAATCACTTCATCCGCCCAGTTAACCACACTATTTACCGCCGCCGCGATCTTTTTTTCTTCATTGTAACCTATGATATACACAGAGACTTTACTCATTTTTCTTTTTTTATTTGCGGCAATTTTTTGGGTTCCGCGGAATGCAAATTGCTCTAATTTTATGCTATGACCAACTTTATTCCCATATTTCCTTTGGGGGTTGTGGTGTATCCGGGGGAAAATCTGAACCTGCATATATTCGAGCCCCGCTATAAGCAACTGATAAATGAGTGTAAGGATAACAATAAACCTTTTGGCATTCCTGCTGTGATCAATAATCGTGTGAGCGAACTTGGCACTTTGGTTGCCATAAAAGAGGTCTCGAAGACTTATGACAATGGTGAAATGGATATTAAGACCACCGGCGTTGAAATTTTCAGGGTGCTGGAAATGATCAATACAATTCCCGAAAAACTATACAGTGGTGCCATTGTCAACTATCCTGAAAACATTGAGGACAAAGGCAACCGCGAATTAATGCAAAAAGTAGTGCAGGCGGTAAAAAACCTTCACGAACTACTGAAGATCAAGAAAGATTTCAATAAGCCGGACGAGACGCTTGTGAGCTACGATATTGCACACCACGCCGGACTCTCGCTAGAAGAAGAATACGAGCTGCTTGGCCTTTTGCAGGAGGTGCAACGACAGGAATATCTTAAAAGGCATCTCAACAAAGTTCTTCCAATAATTGCCGAAATGGAGCACCTGAAAGAGCGTGTAAAGTTGAATGGGCATTTTAAGAATTTGTCAGGACTGGATCTGGAGATTTGAGAGAGCACGCAGATGACACTGATTAGACTGATTTGCACTGATTTTTTTCTTTCTAAACGGACAGTTGTTTTTGCAATCTTTTTTACCGCAAAGGACCTTTAGATAAATATTAATCCGTTTCCCTAGAATTACTAGAAACTAATTTCGATAGAACGTTCTTTGAATTATGGATAGCGGCCAACCGGCTTTCGGATATTTGTGGAAGGAGACGGGGTGAACTTTGCAAAGACATAGGT
>NZ_JAHSPG010000015.1 GCF_019130065.1 Pinibacter aurantiacus
TATTTACAAGCCGCCTAAAAACATTTTTTGGCAGTTTATGAGTCTTAGAATACACAAAGGTGACGCAACGGACGCAAAGGTCAGTCTCGAACGTTTACCACTAAGGCACTAAGGGCACTGAGGTTCACTAAGAGTACCCTAAAACAACATCACTTCGCTTCCTTTGCGCTTTTGAATACTACATAAAGAAGTAGTGAAATGCTTCTTCGCGTACTTTGCGGTAAAATGAATGCTGTAAAAAAAACTCTGCACATCCCAAAGCATGGTACACCTAAACAATTCCTAATTCCTAATTTCTAACTCCTCGTCAGTCCACCATCACCCCTACTCTCAACGCTTTCAATCCTGAAACGCCCTGAAGGTCTTCCAGATCAAGGTATTCAAGATCGTCCATTAACATTTTTTCGCCTTGCAGATATTTGATGTAAGAGATGTATTCGTCTGCTTCTTTCTGATTGAAATAGATAAGCGCTATTTTGTTTGGTTGCGTAAGACGCTCACCCGTATCGCGAATATGTACTTTGTCAATTCGTTTTTTAATGATGTGGTAACGGATATTGTAAGCCCCTTCCACATCAAAACGCTTTTCGTCTTTTCGGAAGCGTATATCGATCGGATGTGAGTGAATAAAAATAAGTTGCGTTGTTTCTACATGCCTAGGTATATGCGGCAACAGAGAGTGCGAATACTTGGCCACTGTAACCATTGATGTAAGCTGCATCAGACGAAGATTGCTGAGATACATGTCGTTGTACTGCTTATCGGGCGTAATGGACTGCCCAATATAAATATCATACTCAACACCATCCGTCCTGAACTTTTCAAAGTAACATGGATATGCTTGTTGTATTTCTATCTTCAGCAATTCAAAATAATTATTGAGCGATGAAATCACTGTATTCATCGATCTTTCAAGTTGCCGGCGATTATGGTACGCCTTGCCGGCTTTCTCATCTATCGCACTGAAATATTCATCTGTTACCGCTCTGTAGGCTGGATTGCTTTCCGTGAAATTGATCAGAAAGGGTGTGATATCATTCTCCAGAAAATCATTCAGCCTTACTTCTTCATTGAACTCATTGACTGCAGCTATCTTTTGAATCCATTGCTGGGTAACAAATATCTTTTCGTCGATCAATCCAAATCCTGAACGCTTTTTCAGTTCCTGCAACACCTTTACTAAAATATTGAATTGCACCTGCATGTCTTTGTAAAGGGCCGCGTTACGCTCTATGGTTGAATTGCGAATATCAACTGCTCCGTACAACGGATATACATTTTCGAAAACAATGTCTTCAATCTCCGGATTAGGAACCTGCTGCGATACATCGCGCATATGGTGCCATGCCACTTCATTGAATTTCCATTGAACGGAAGGCTGGATAGCAGTAAACTTTTCCTTTATCACCTTATTCAATCCGTTTCCAAACTCGTCAATGGTATTCTTCATTAACTGGGAAATCAGTGGTATTGCAGGATCAAGGCGCGACAATAAACCTTCAGTGAACACGCCTTCTTTTTTACAAAACACTTCCAACATTCCAACCAGCAGGTTGTTGAAGAAAACCGGAATAAATGCAAAGGAACGAACGCCTGCCAGTTTCATACATTTCAGATAGTTTTCCTTTTCCGTATCCTCTTCACTAATCTCATTATAAAAAACAACCTTCGGATTTTTGAAGTATTTATCAGTCAGGTTTGCATAGGCAGTTTCCATGTGCACAAAGTCTTTTGTGGATCTTACCAGCATACTATTTGTACACGCTTTATCCTTAAAAACGAGTTTGTTGTTTATCTGCAAAAATGGCAACGCCCCAAATTCAATATCCTTGCTACCTATCAGCGTTTTCAAAGCGTTGGTGATCTTTGCATAGTTTTCGCTTTCGTCATCGGAATGCGACAATAAAAGATTTTTAATTGTATCCAGTGCATAAGCAGATGTCACATCTTCCGCGTTTGTGATACCAAAACCTTCAAAGCGGAACATGCTTAGCGGCATGATTTCATGCAGCCTTGCAAGTATTTCATCTTTATCGGTTTGCCTTGATTGGAACAACGTCATATCCAGCTGTGGCAATGGTTTCAACGGAATGATGTCTGTAAATCTTGTATCAGGATTGATCTTGTAATATTTAGCCAATCCCGTTTCTTTGTCGTCCAATTGCTTGATCATTTCCTGGTTGAAAAAGCAGGGAATATCGAAGAATCTTTCAAGTATAAGAGAATAGGACATTTCAGCGTGTCCCTTGCGCAACTCTTCATTGTCCTTTGTGATCGCATTGTTGATCACGCCTTTCGCATTTTTATCAATAATGAGATTAAAGAATGCGTTTGTGCTGTAAAACAATGATGGAACACCGGGTGTGCAAAGCGCCCAGTAATGACTTTCTTCCTCTACTACAACCGGCGACACGGCAGCATATACCAGCTCCAATTGTTTTGAATACTTATACATTTCCTTTACATCAATCGGGCTCAACAATTCCGGATGGCGTTCAAACTGATCAATGATGTATTTGAAGAAATGATTTTTATGCATGTTGTCTTTGTCGTTCCTGCTTTTTAAAAAGCGGATGAATGGCCCGAATGACAATGCAACTTCAACAGTTGAATCAGGCGGCAAATCAGGGAAGACGTTTATTATCGTGTTCTGCATAGTATTAAAATCTAAATCCCATTGTAAAATAAGGATACCAGCCTTCGGGAGAGTATCCCATTACAAAATTAAAAGAGAGCATTGAAGCAGGCGCAAAATAAATGCCACCTCCTACGCCATTGTGCCATTTGTTAGAATTGTCAGGCACTTCCCACACACGGCCGATGTCCCAAAAACCAGTGAGCCCCAATTGTCCCGGTAAAATATAATTGGCAACATCTGCCACTTTTATTCTGAGTTCCAGGTTGTTGTAAAAACTATGCTGCCCTGCAAAGCGATATTGCCTGTAGCCCAGCAAGTTTTCTTGTCCACCGATAAACGCAGATTGATAAAAAGTTGTTTTGCCAACACTTACGGTTCCGCCAAATCTTTCTGCCAGCACGACAGTCGCACGAGGGTTCAAACTCTTGTACAATGCCACCTCGGGTATAAACTGCATGAAATCATTGGCGTATTCACCAATGCCTTTATAGGCCTGTATGCGCAGGCTTACATATGTGCCCCATTGCGGGATGACCTTGCTGTTTCGCTTGTCGCTTAACAACGTTATCTGGCCACCAAGGTGCATTTTGTTTTTATCGATGATCAAACTATCGTAAGAACCGATGTGAGAAGTATTTTCGATAAACCTGCCTTCGTTGTCCTCTGAGTCATAGGCGTAGTAGTACAATGACGGCCCTATGCTCAAACTACCATCCTTTCTGCCATTCCAGCGCAGCGCCGGGTCAAGTTGGTAAGCACCATACCTTGTGCGGTAATACCTTTTATAATCACCTGTTTTATCGTAGACGGTTTCATTACCTCTGCCAAAGAAATTGATCGTGTTATTCGGTGCCCTTACTACTGCCTGTAAAGTAAAATCTGCCTTACCTACGGCATCGATCCATTCGCCATTATATCTTATCCTGTATGCTTTTGTGGAGAACGAATGCCCGGCTACCAACTGATGCATACTTGCGTAAGGAAACTTCCTGAAACCTTCCTGCTTCGTGTATTTGAAGCCTGCGCCAACAATAAGACCATCATCAATATTAATGCCCACCAGCGCCATCGGCATCCAGATATTGTAAAGATTCGTTTGAGTGTAAGATGTATTCAAACTATCATCTGAGATGTGTCGTTTCAACAAAGATGTATCGCCTGTGAAACGTGAGCCATTGTTCTTATCGTACAATTTTACTTTGTTCTTCGAATCAACAATATTATAGCTCTTGCTGTCATCGCCGCCGATAATGCGCAGTTTAACAGCAGATGCCGGACTATTCAGGATCACGCTGTCGTTGCCATCGCCCAGATATAAACGCACTTCTTTAGTAGCACTGGCAGGATAGGTTTTGTTCATTAATTCATCTTTCACCTTACCATCCTTGTTGATCTTCGAAATACGAATGTTCATTCCTTTATCAGGCGCGTCACTTATTTCCACCAATTCATTTTTGTTACTTACCCTTATGTCAACGATCTTTTGAATGAAGTCATAATAATGCAGCATCGTTTCCGGAAGCCTGTCACGGCGAGATCTCAATATGGTAGTCAACTCATCATGCCGGATCGCGTAAGAGGCAGCAGGCAATCGTTTCAGTGATTCTTCTATTACTGAATCTGTAACCGCTTTGGCAAACTTGTCGGCTTCTTTTTTCCATTCTTCCCGGTTGAATTGCATCTCCGGGTAAGCATTACCAAATCTTGTTTTGAACAGCAACCATTTCCAATGCGATATTTCTGCATCGAAATTCCTGAATGTAGGCAACACATATTCTTTCGACACTATCTTAGGGATAAAGCCTTGTACTACGTGGAAAACCTGGTCGCGATCGCGTGGCACAGCGAGATATTCTTTAGCCTTTTTATCGTCATTATCATTGTACCATCGCCATTGATCTTCGTGCCTGTCCCAATCACCCAGCAGCGCATCCAACATTCTCGCCCGTAAAAATTCTTTTGCATGAAGTTGATTGTCGTTGTCCTTCTGCAAATTCTTTTTCATTTTTTCTGAGTTGTCGGATTTGCCCAAAGGCTCTCTTTCTTCCAACAGTACAACAAGATTTGAAAACACCCTGCCATACATACCAAGGTTCTTGTCCGGAGACAATACACCAATAACAGGTGATGCATGCGGCACCTTTACAGCATTCGCAATTGGCGGCACAACTAAGGCGGAGAAAGGATGCTGGCCGCTTGTTACATCATCCAGCCAATCTCTCGCAAACGTTCCTTTCAGTGCATCAGGCAATAACGCGTCGGGCAATTTTTCAACGCTGCGTATCACCCATTCTTTTCCATCTTTATCTTCTAATCGAAGTGACTTTGATTGCATACCACCGCCGAGTTGCAACGGCTTTAAGCCACCGTACAATTCAGAGATGCGCAACACCGGCAGCTTTGTGGGAGCGGCCCATTCTTTTCTGTAATTTTCGCCAAAGAAAAAGCGATGCGTTTTTCCAACAGAATCATACGACGCATGTACACTAACTACAACACTATCTTCTTTTATGGGCACACTGTTTGGCGCAGCAATTTCGTGTTCTGGTGCATACGGTATTGCATACGTGAAAGCCTGGTGTACCGTATCATTTTCGTAGATGTAGTAAGTTACACGCAGCGCTGAGGTATTCAACAGATCAACCGTAACATAACCTTGCGTGGCATCTGCAAACAAAGAGCCCTTTCCTTTTTTTGCATTGGTATGTTTTGCTCCTGCGCCACTTACAACCTGCGTGCCTTTATCTTCAATGAATTGCAAGCCATGTTCATGTCCTGCTACACGCACGAGATTGGGCGCACCCTCAAATACGGCATCTACGCGATTGATCATGTCCTGGTACAATGGATGTTTTAAATCTTCAGGATTGGGAAAAGTAGAACGTAAAAAAGGGTACAGTGAACCTATACCCGGCAGCGGAATGTATAAGTTTTTACTGATCGATGTTAAAGGAAAAATATGATCCTTCCAGGTGAACTTGCCGCCGTGTACGCCATAGCTTTGAAACGGATGGTGCGATGCGAGCAAAACAATCTTGCCCCTGTTGCGGTAACGCATTTCCGCAAGCTTGGCAAGCACATCTTTCTTTGTGTAGCAATCACAATCAGCATCCTCATTGCTTTTATCGAAGGGAAACAACCACCATTCGCTATCAAAGGCAATGATCACCAGATCATTGGTAAGATGTATCTCCACAGGATCGGGGCAACCGTTTGGTGGTATCAACTTCAACAATGAATCATTCTGTTCTTCCAGATACTGCCATTGGTATTTAATTTTCGACAACCCTTTAGGCCCCATCTTGTCCCAGTCATGATTGCCCGGAACAAAATATACAGGTGCACCTTTTGCACGCATCGGCTGAAATTGTGATTGTAATATCTGTTTTGTTTTGTCTGCATTCTTGCTTCCGGGCAGCGCCATTCCGCGGGGGTACACATTGTCACCTAAATACATCACGGTAGTTTTTCCCTGCAATATGTGATTGGAAGCATGTACCAATGCCTTTTGCTGTGCAGGATTCATTTCACCCGCATCCCCAATAAATATTACGCGATGCTCGATGCTGTCTTGTGCAAATAGCAGATTGACACATAAAATAGCTAGTATGGTAAATAGAGATTTCATTTGGTTCTTTGGTGTTATTGCAGTGTGGGATGTACGAAGTACGGTGTACGAAATAGTTTACGGTGTAACATCCAAATGACTTTCGTACATCGTACACCGCACATCGCACATTGTCTATTATTTCTCTTTTCTCTTAAACTTCAAAATATTTCCAGCAGACAAATCATCTCCCTCATTTGATATGTACATGTTGCCTTCAGCATCAAATGCAATGCCTTCCGGTTGATTGAACATGTTACCGTCTAAATGATAAGCGCCCTTCACCTTCCATTCACCGTCTGTAATGACCAACAATTTATTGACCGCCGACAAAATAAACCATTCTCCTGTGATCGGATTTTTGGTTAAGGCAGAAGGCCTGAATCCACGTTTAACCTTGCCGGTAAATGGTTTGATGGACTGCACATCAATTGTAAAACTTCCCGTTTGGTACACAGAGTCACCGCCCTGCAAAATGTAACCGGTTACAAAATCTTTGTTTTCATCAGTCTCGCAGTTTTTGCAAAGCACGTATAGTTTATTTGTTGCCTCCTCCGCAAACAAACCTTCGTATTCACCTTTTGGCAACAGCCCCTTCCATTCTGTTGTGCTGTCTATCTCTTCATACACTGCATCGCCAAAATCTATCACGTAAATACTCCCGCTGCTTTTAAGAATATACACTTTGTTATTTGCAATGCTAACATCTTCATAATCGCCGCCCTTTGCAAACTTTGCATGGTATTGCTTTTTGGCGCCCCATGCCAACCTAAACAATTTACCTTCTTCATCCTGGATCGCGTAAACCGTATCATTTCTGCCTTTGGGGAAACTAATTCCGGAAATTTCCAGCAATGTTTCTGGCATGGTGAAACGCTCAGGTTTTGACAGATCATAATGAGGCGGCATTCCCTTTTGTTTTTCGCCATCATCTCCATCAGCCGAGCCGCAAGCAAACAAAGCGAGCAATGCCATCAGCATACTTAAAAAATATATCTTACGATTCCACGTCATAATTTTCATTTACTTTAAATTTCTTTCGAAGTCGCAGCTTTTCCTTGTGATTACTTCACTAACTATTTGACCGCACTGTGCATAGCGACTCAACTTTTTAATGTGCAAAGAATATCACTGCTATTGTATAAGCAATTACAGAAACAATGACTCCAAACATGAAGACGTTGTATCCTGCACGAAGCAACCTGTATTTGCGCCCCAGCACTACGCCTTGCGAATACACATCGCGTGTAAGGTTGCCATATAGGAACTCACGATCGCTCATCATGTATTGCATTGCATCGCTGTACTCTTCATAATTCATGCGATAGAAATTACCGAAGAACAGGAGGTTCACTTTTTTATCTGCAATATCCTGTGGTGTAAAAGTTCCCGGAGGTATAGATGGGCGTGTTGACAAAATAGACAGCGTCATTGTTACTACACACACTGCCAGCAACAATATGGTCGGAATGATGAGATGGTGGTTATCTTCCAGTTTTCGCAACATTACACTTAGCAGCACGGATAAAATGATGGATGTTGTCGTGATCATGATATGCGCTTTGTTGTCGGCCATATCACTAAGTCGCTGATGATTGTTAGAAGTAATGCGAAACATTGTTTCAATGCCTCTTTCCGGTCTGTCTGGTTTCTGTTTTTTGGTTTCCGTTGGGGCCGGTTGTTCTGCAACCTCCGCATGGTTTGATTTTTTCACTTTCTTGTGTTTGTTTGGTTCGTCTTCTGCTTCTTTGCTTTTCAGTTTTTCCAGGTTCTGTTTTTTTACGGGATCGAGAAATATATGCGCATAATCTGTATGATAATGATGAAATTCAAAAAGTTTTATCGTTCCTAATCTCCATTCGTGTTTTGATATTTCTTTGCCAAGCCTATGCTCCATTTCTTTTCTAACCTGTTTATTTTGCTCGCTGAACTCTTCCGTGCCTAAATGATAAAGATCCGCATCGCATACGATCTGCTCAAGCAATGTTTGTGGCGCCTGTGGCAGCTTTGTAGCGAGTATGCAATTTTTGACAGCCTCGATAATGGATTGATCTACGGCCCTGGCAAGTAAAAAATTTTCTGCCATTGCGGCGCCCTGCTGTTCATGATCCCTTCCCCCTCCTATCTGATAACCGGTATCATGATACCAGGCAGCAGCGTTTACAATGAACGAATCTTTATCATCAAGCTTATAATAGCGGGCAATTTTTCCGACATTGGCCACCACGTTTTGCGTGTGTGCGAGATTGTGATAGGAATAAATCCCTTTATCGTTCATCTGAAAAAAAACCGTGACTTCATGTTTTATATCTTCTAGTAATTGGGCGTAGTTCATATGAGTGGTTTTGTGGCAATGGCTGAATAACTGAGTAACTGAATAACTGAACTTGAATGTCAACTAGTTCATCATTAATTCAATTATTCAATAATTCAAACCTTCAGTTATTCAGTTATTCAGTTATTAATCTTCGGTAAATTAAAACAATTCAGGAAATAACCTCCTCTTCACTGGTCTCCCAAAACACTGCTTTTGATATATTGCTCCAGCCTGTTGCCTTCCCAGCCAAGGTTATATTTTTCTCCGTTGATGAAAAAAGTTGGCGTGGCATTTACGCCGCTGCGAATGCCGGTCTCAAAGTCGCTGTCTACTTTTTCATACAACATTTCATCATCAAGATCGTAATTAAACTGTTCTATATCAAGCCCCAGCTGCTTTGCATATTTGAGGAGTGCCTCGCGGCTAAGGTCCTGCTGGTTTTCAAAAATAATATCATGCATTTCCCAAAACTTCTCCTGGCGTGCCGCAGCCTCTGTAGCGACTGCAGCAATAGTCGCTTCGGGATGGATTTTAGCTAAGGGAAAATTGCGGAAAATAAATTTAAGTTTGGAGCCAAATGTTTCCTGTAATTTTTTTACTATCGGGTATGCATGTCCGCAATGTGGGCATTGATAGTCGCCATATTCCACTAATTCAATTGCAGCGAAAAAATTCCCCTCGATATGGTCGTGGTCTGAAACCGGCGGTCTTAAAGACATGAGTGTTGTTTTGATTATAATACAATTTAGGGAGGATTATGTTTAGAAGCAACCTTAGGGAGTGCCTGCGGCACCTGTTTGCCACTGGGAAACAGAGGCGCGTTTTAAGGGTGACGTTTTTTTAACCGCAAAGAGCTCAAAGGTTGCGCAAAGGAAACGAAGGTTTTATTATTTGTAACCACCGCCTGCACGAGAGTCTTGGTCGAGAAATTAATGTGTTACACGCAGGAGCTCAGAAAAAATCGCCAACCTGATAAATTCTTAAAACAATTCTTTGCTTCCTTTGCGCAACCTTCGCGCTCTTTGCGGTTAAATGAACCTTGAGCTTCAACTCACGCAATAAACGGCTGTTTCACCAAATCTTGAGGCTACAATTATTTCAGTGCCGTTAGCGTGTTCGGTGAAAAGATTTTGAACAAGCTCGGGATTATTATTGTCTTTTGACAAATGAGAAAGTAGTAAGTGCGTCATGAACGACGGCCTATGATCTCTAAAAACCTGCAGCGCCTGCGCATTCGACAAATGCCCCTTGCCGCCGCGGATGCGGTTTTTAAGAAAATAAGGATAGCGTCCTTTTTCCAGCATTTCCTCGTCATAGTTTGTTTCAAGAAACGCGGCATGGCATTGCTGAAAATGATGGATCAGTTGCTCGCAAGGAGAGCCAATGTCTGTGAAAACACCAATATTGATACTATTGTAGCTTACCATAAAGCTATGTGGATCAGCCGCATCGTGCAATTTTGGAAACGCAGTTACCACCAGTTCGCCAACGTTTATAACAGCATTGCCATGCAACGGCATTACGACATGATCGTTCAGCAAGAGCCCTGCATACTGCAAAGTTGCAGCGGTAATATATACAGGTAGCCGGTATTTTTTTGCCAGTACCGCAACGCCCTTTATGTGATCGGTATGTTCGTGAGAAATAAAAATTGCCCGCACTTTATCCATCGATAAATTAAGCCTGCGCATTCTTTTTTCCGTTTCACGGCAGGAAATTCCTGCATCTATAAAAATAGCGTCCGTCTCGTTGCCCACGTAGTAACAATTCCCGTTGCTCCCCGAATTTAAAGATGTGATGTAGAGTGACATTGAGCTGCAAATAAACGATTTTTTTGGAAGCACCTGCGGCGCTTTTTTTGCCACAGAGGCACAGAGAACACAGAAAAAAAGGAAAGAAAGGTCAACCCCCGTTATTATAAAGGCAGGGAGCTAAAAAAATTTTCTATCTCGGTCTTTTTTCTTGTGTTTCACTTACTATTTGTTCAGTTATTTTTACTTTTTTTCGGTGTTCTCTGTGCCTCTGTGGCAAACAAAAAAAATGCGTCCCGAAGGACGCACTTGCAATTAAACTGTAGATGATAAAAAACTAGAAGCGGAAAGAGATACCGGCTACGAACCTCCTCGGCATTTGAGGTTCGATAGTGGACCAGCCTTTGTAATATTCTTTGTTGGTAATGTTATCCAATTTTGCGGTGATCGTGAATTTATCTGCATTGTAGAACAGAGAGGCATTCAACACTGTGTAAGAAGGCAATGTAAACACGCCTGTTGTTGTTCTGTTCAGAATCATATTTTCACTTGCATAGTTACCACCGAAGCCTGCGCCAAATCCTTTGACAGCACCTGATGTAAACTTGTAAGTAACCCATGCGTTGGCAAGATGTTTTGGACCTGCTTCTTCAGGGCGTCTGTCGATATAATCTTTCGCATCAGTTTCTGTGACCTTGCTGTTGTTAAATGAATAACCCACAATGACGTTCAACCCTGCCACAGGGTTTGCTGCAACATCTGCTTCAATGCCTTTGCTGTATCTTTTACCGCCCTGTATGTATTTGGTGGTAGTTGCTGTGTTTGCAGGATCAGACATCACAATGTCGCTAACCAGGATATCATAATAACTTACTGTTGCTACAACCTTGTTGTTTACCAAAGAAAGTTTCACACCACCTTCAACCTGGTTTGCTTTTTCAGGTCTAAACGTTTTCATACTTGTTTTACCATTATCCACTTCTTCTCTGGGTGCGGTGTTGGAAAAGCCGTTCATGTAATTAACGAACAATGAAACTTTGTCTTTGATTGGCTGGTAAACGATACCAAATTTTGGAGAGAGCGCAGTTTGCTCATATTGATCAGTGCTTGCAGAAGTCATGCCGCCGTTTTTAAAATGATCGACGCGAAGGCTCGCCATTACTGATAAATTAGGCGTGAAGTTGAACACATCAGATGCATACGCACTGTACACTTGTTGGGTAGTGTTTGAGTTAGAACCTGTCGCGCTTTGTAAAGCTGAATCTACTTTTGGCTGTGTAAGCAGATCAGTTTGCGGATCTGTCATTGTTACCATGCCCATACCTACATAGTCTGTACCGTTGCTGATCGTGTTTCTGTTGAAGTAATCGAGCCCTGCTACAATTCTGTTGCGCATGTTGCCAAACTTCACATCACCAATGAAATTTTGTTGAATATCGAACGTATTGGTCGATCCGTTTTGTTTGTTCAGATATCTTCCAAATACGCCCGGAATGTTTGGATAACCAGGGATGTATTGTGAAACTTCATACAGGTAAGAATAATATCCTTCTGATCTTGCAGTGCTTTGAGACACCACAGTTTGCGATGTCCACTGACCTGATAGTTTATAATTCATTTGCGCCTGCAATGTTGTAACCGGATTTTTTATGCTAAGGTTGTTGCTGGTGAAAGACATTTTTTTATTGTAACCCAATTCATCCAGGTTCTTTGCCAGCAAAGGCGCTGAGCGATCGAAGAACAACATCATCGGGTTTGTGCCTTCCTGGCCAAGGAATTCAGCATTCAGCAAAAATGAAAGCCTGTCGCTCACCTGGTAAGATAGTGAAGGCGCAAAGAATCTTATTTTCTTAAAGCCTGCATCCTGGAAACTGTTTTCATTATGGAAGGCACCATTCACACGCAACAACACTTTTCCTGCTTTATCCAATGGCGCATTGATATCAGCTGTAAACCGGTTCAGGCCATAGCTGCCGCCAGTGTAGCTGATGTCTCCACGAAAATTACTGAAAGGCTTTTTTGTTACCGTATTGATAAGACCGCCGTAGGAAATCAAACTGCTTCCATACAATGTACCGGAAGGACCTTTCACCACTTCAATGCGCTCGATGTTGGAAACTTCAAGGCCCCCGTTTGTCAAGCCTGGCAACCCATTCACCAATGTTGGCTGCACCGCAAAACCTCTTAATGAATAGTAGCTTGTACCATCTCCCTCTCTTCCTGTTGATGACCAAAGTTTATCAATACCCGGCGCATTTTTTACTGCTTCATCATAGCTGGATACCAATTGCTCTTTTAGTGTTGCTCCAGAAATCACCGCAAACACCTGCGGATTCTCCATGTTCTTCAACGGCATCTTGGATACGTAATCACTTTCTTTTTTCGTCACCTTACTGCCTGCGCTGACAATCACTTCTTCCAGCTGCTTGTTTGTAATAGTCAGTTTGATGGCAACATTAGCAGTTGCTTTCTCAGTCACCGTTACATCCTGCAACACGTCATTATAACCAACCAATGAAACTTCAAGTTGATAATTACCGGGTTTTATGTTTTTAATAATGAAAGTACCATCATCTTCTGTAGCCACTACTCTCTTAGTACCTTTTACTTTTACCGAAACAGCTACAGCCGCGCTTCCATCGCTGGTGGTGACTTTCCCTTTGATGACACCCGTACCGTCTTCTATTTCGTTTGCAAAAATTACCTGAGTTGAAAATATAATTACTGTGAGCGTGAATAGTAGTCTACAAATCTGCTGGTAATATTTCCTGTGCATAAGCTTTTAATTTGCCAGCAAAATTGTAACGATGACAATTAAATAGAAAACGAGATCGGGAAAAAGGTTTACGCGGAAAGGAAAAATCAATTAATAATTAATAATTAAAAATTAATAGTGCGGTTGCGAGATATTTTTGACTAGCGCGTCCGTGAAATATTTTGAAGTTTACATTTCAACATGACCGCTACACCTATTAATTCTTAATTATTAATTATTAATTCGCCCCGGCGTCACTCCAAACTTCTTCTTAAACGCCGTACTAAAATGTTGCACTGATGAATAGCCGAGATCATCGGCGAGTTCTTTGATGGAGATATTGCCTGAGCCGAGCAAATCCTTTGCCTGTCCTAGTTTGTGATCGGCAAGGAAGCCGAAGACCGTTGTATTAAATACTTCTTTGAATCCTTTTTTCAGCTTGAATTCATTGATGCCTGCTATTTTTGAAAGCTCGCGTAGTGTTGGTGGTTGTTGCGCATTTTGAATCAGATAGTCTCTCGCAAATAAAATACGCTCTTTATCAAAATCTGTTTTGATGATGGATGATGAAGGCTTGCCCAATGCATCTTCATAGGCCTGTGCCTGCAATATGAGTAGCTCAACACATTTTGATTGAAGGAACATTAACTTGAGTCCGCCTGTTACTTTGCAGTTCATTATTTCATGAATGCATTGGTGCATGGCAAGTGTGATGGGAAGATTTTCTTTACAAAAATCCGCGGCCTTGTTTGCTGCCACGCTTTCTGCAAAACTCATGAGCGCCGGACTGCTATTCTTACTCAATTCAAAAAAATATTCCGTTGTAAAATGAACTTCAAAAAATCTGTGCTGCTGTCCCTTCTTATAGTCACCCACTCCTGAAAACTGTGGGGTGTAGTGAAGGTTGTGTTCATTTTCCTTGAATTGGTAAGTTTGACCATTGGCAAAATTTGTCATGGCGCCAATGCCCTTTAAAGTAAAATGCATTTCCACCAGGTCGTGCTGTTCCACAACGTCAAATCTCAGGCGTTTGTTTTCCTTCATTATCATGTCGCCGTACACGATGTAAATACCTGAGAATGCTATTTGCACGAGTTCCGCATCGCCGAAGGGGAAGCTATACTTCTCGCGTCTTTCAGCCACCAAAGGTTTATCGATCGCGTCATAAAAAAAACCACTGCCTACTATAAATTTTTTGCCGCCGGAATCATATACATCCATCGCCATAAAAATCCGTTTTATATAATTTTCTATCCCGTTAGTGTAAAAGAGGAAATAACAAGCAGAATTAATATTGCATAAAATTAGTATTTAAAGAAGTTGCCCGGGTAATAATTATTGTTTCCATGTTGCAACTGCACTATTTGATTACACCATTTAAACCAACATCTATATGTCCACAATACCAAAATGGCTCGCAGATACTGTTGTCAACGTGTTTGATCCCTGGCTATATACGGCAGAGGTTGAAGACATGACCTATCTTTCCCAAGATATCTTGTCGGTTACTTTTACCGGAGAATACTACAGAACCGGATTTTTGCCGGGACACGAAATACAATTTCGCGTGGACGACAACAATTTCCGCCACTACACCATTTCCACGTTTGATGAGTTGTTCGGCCGTTTTACGGTGATATTTTACTTAAACAGAAAAGGCCCCGGAAGCGATTGGGTGACACACCTGGAAAAAGGTGATATACTTAGGTTTCACGCGGAAAGAAGCGACATGCAATACAATAAAAACACAAAGCATCACTTCTTCTTTGGCGATGAAACATCTATTGGCTTATTTCACGGCTTTAAAGAAATCGCGCATGAGCTCGATCATGAGTACTTGGGCGTACTGGAGCTAAGGGAGGAAAATGAATGTGCGTTGAAAGAGTTGAGCCTGTTGCTGGAACGTGTGGAAGAATCCGCGGACGCTCCTGCCGTTAACAGTATTCAATGGATGGAAGATATGCACGAGAACTGCTGGGAAGTTTGGAAGAATGCCACATACTATTTAGCGGGAAGAATATATTCCATTCAGCGTTTTAGAAAATACCTGATGCAAAGAGGCGTAAGCAAAGGACAGATAAGGGTAGCACCGTTTTGGGGAAAGTAGAGACGCATTGAACGCGTCTCTGTAACAGCGAATGAATGCAAAAAAATCAGCGGAATCCTACATCACGTTGTAAACGAATGCACGATAGAAGAAAACGCTTTCATCTATCGGGCATTCGTTTGGGTGTAGCGGAGACGCGTTCAACGCGTCTCTACTATTTATTCAACGTCTTCAACAACAAATCCTTTAACGCAGGCTCTGAAGGTCTTGGAGCGTCTGCACTTACGATCTTTCCTTCCTGATCGAACACAAGGAATCTCGGTATGGTATTCACTTTATAGTATTCACTGAATACATTGTTAGGACCATTCGTGAAAAGTTGTATACCGCCCATTTGCTTTTCAGCGATCATGTTTTTCCACTTCTCTTTGTCCTTTTCAAGATCAGTTGACATGCTTATGAACGCAACGTTTTTATCTTTCAACTCATCTTCCAGTTTTTGCAAATGAGGAAGCTCGCCTCTGCACGGTCCGCACCAGGTGGCCCAAACGTCTACCAATACAACTTTTCCTTTCAGGTCTTTCATGGAAACATTTTTTCCATTGATGTCAGGAAAAGAAAATTCAATTGCTTTTTCACCTGTTGCCAATGTTGCAAGCGTTTTCTGATGCAATGCTACTTTTGCTTTCATTGAATCAGTAACAAGATATTTGCTGTACGGCTCTACAACTGTCTTTTGCAGATCATCAAAAGTTCTGAAGCTACGTAGATTGAAAACAATGAAAGCTCCTTTTATACTGTCGTTGCAAAAAAGATTAACACCGTAGCCAAAATCCTTGTAACTCACTTTGTCTTTTCTTTGGCAATAAGATGCATACATGCCGATCCTTCTTGCACCATCACCCAATTGCAAAATTCTTGCGTCGCAGTATTTTTTATCTTGTTTGATGGTAGCATAAATCGCAGGAAACACGGTTGTAGAATCAGGATGTTTTACTCTTGGCGTTGCAAGAAAATTCATTGCGGCTGCTTCCACATCATCATCAACCACGAAGTCCATCAGGTTGTTGAATTTTTCATTCTTTGTTTTTAGCTGTTTCTTAAATGCAGCAACTTTTGGGGTGAATGCTTCAATTACAGGAAACACGCCCGTATAACCTACTCTGTCTGACCAGAACTGATAAGCCGGTTTTGTGATTACTGTATCAAATTGTTGCCATTTATCAAGCGCGATGTTTTCTGGCGATTGAGTGATCATTTCATAATTATCATCCTTCAAATTAAGGATCATGCTTGTGCCCGGCTTCAGATAAATGCGTGTAGAAATTTCTTTCCCTCCGCCCATGCAATCGCTCACATAATAAAATCCTTCTTTTGGATCCGGCACTGCGAACGCGTAGCTTCCTTTTTCATCCAACACTGCAGTGGCCAACTCTTTGTAGTTGCCTTCGTATGCTTTATAAAGCTTTACATTCTTTACATAAGATCTTGTTACTGTTCCTTCGATAACGGCCATGTTGCCTTTGATCTTCATGGGTGCTTTTGCCTGGGCAAACACGCTGCTTATGCATGCAATTGACAAACTGCATGCAGCAAAAATTGTACGTATCATTATTAAACTTTAAAATTGATTATTTACTATGTTGCAAGACCTGACAGGTTTTTGGAAAGCTGTCAGCTCCGAGTCTCTAATTATTCAACGTTTGAAGCAACAACTCTTTTAATGCGGGTTCTGATGGTCTTGGCGCATCAATGGTTACTACTTTTCCCTGTTTATCAAACACCATGAACCTGGGAATGGCATTTATCTTATAAACAGTTGTAAATCCTGAGCGGAATCCTCCGTCCGCTTTCAGCTGAATGCCTTTAAGATCATTCTCGGCAACAAATGTTTTCCATTTTTCAAGATTCACATCTTCATCGGAAGACAATCCTACGAATACGATATTATCATTACCATGAAACTCATCTTCCAGCTTTCTTAAATATGGTAGCTCTGCCTTGCACGGACCGCACCATGTGGCCCAAACATCTATCAGTACAACTTTCCCTTTAAGATCGGAGAAAGAAACTTTATTTCCTTTTGCATCTTTGTAAGTGAAATTGTAACCCGGCGTTCCTTTCTTAAATTCAGAGACCTTTTTAAACTGATCAGCAAGCATTTGCTTTTGCTCTGGCGTTGTTAAGTATTTACCATACTTGGTTTCGAAATCTTTTAGCTTCTCATAAGACCTGATATAGCTAATGCCAGATGCCATGTACACACCCTTTAAAGTATCATTTGGTATGTAACGGAAAACACGCTCGTAATATTCATTTTCAGTCTTTACGGTATCTCCTTTTAACCTGTCTAGTCTACCCATCACTCCTGTTAGGCCGTTTAGTTCCTGCTGTCCAAAAGGTAAGTTTAGAATAAAACCATCGCGCATCAATTCTTTAAAATCTGTATGCAAAATATATGCGCCGAAATCTTCGGATTTCTGTTCCCATTTGGAGTTGGCAGGCCTTGGAGAATTTACATACCTTGTTGCGTACAGCGCAACATCATTCGGTACAGTCCTTTTTAGTAATGCATCAAATGCAGCATTTCCCGAATGTTGCTTTTTTATCCATTCCTTTGACAGTCCATCAAGACTATCGACAACTGCATAAGCAGCCTTGAAATCAGCTCCGTTCTTTAAAGGATTTAATTTGGTAGCAAGCAACATCTTATTCCATTCAGATAATATTTGATTCTCTTTAGTATTTCCTGCAGCCATTGTATAGCTCGTGAGATCCGTTATATCCATATTTACAACATCGCTCCCTTTCGCATAGAAACAATACTTCGCAATATCGGAGTATATAAATCTTGCCTTTGGGAGTGCAATACCTATCATATAATATCCTTTGTACCCAGGTTTAAAGGAAAATGTAAATGTACTGTCTCCATTGACTAACATTTTAATACTATCTACTTTTTCTAATGTACCCATTTTCACTTTGTATAGCTCCACTATACTACTATCCATTTTCTTCAAGTGAATTGTTCCGTTTACAGTTGTATAGCCTTTTTGTGCAGCTGCAAACAGAGCGCTGCATGAAAGCAATACGACGAACATCAGTTTTTTAAATCCCATACCTGTTGTTTAATTAATTAAAAAACGCTTTTTATTTTCTCAATAGATTTTTATCAATAAATGCCTGATCTTCTTTTCTGTAATGCGCATACTTTTCGTGCAGGCTCAACCAGCCGTGTGCGCCGCCGGGATAGAACATCAACTCGAAATGTTTGCCGGTGTTTTGCAAAGCAGATACCAGCTGCATGGTGTTTTGCATATGCACGTTATCATCCATTGTACCCTGTGTTAATCGCAGCAGACCTTTATAATTTTTTACGTAGGTCATAACATCTGCTTGCTTGTAACCTTCCGGATTGTCTTGCGGCGTGCCCATGTATCTTTCCGTATAAGGTGTATCGTACAACTTCCAATCCGTTACGCTGCCGCCCGCAAGTCCGTACGTAAATACATCGGCGGCTTTCGTAAGCGCGAGACATGTAATGTAGCCCCCGTAGCTAAAGCCTGAAATGCCTATTCGTGTTGAATCAATAAATGGATATTTTTTCTCTAAAAATTTTATAACAGTCGTGTAGTCTTCTATCTCCCACTTACCTAACTGACGATACAAATAGTCCTGTCCCATTTTTCCAAACTGACCCGAACCCCTGTGATCCATTTGGATAGAAATAATATCATCTGTTTTTTCGTTGGCTCCGAATGTTCCGGCAAAACCGTCCTGCACAAAGGAAAAATCAGGACCACCGTAAATCGCAGCCATCAAAGGATATTTTTTTGTTGAGTCGACTTTATCCGGCCAACTGATCCTTACCGGCAACTCAAACCCATCAGGTGTTTTAACCCTTATTATTTCGGAATGGCGACCCAGTGTTTTAAACTGTTCATAATCCTTGCCTTTGCTATCTGCAAGCTCTCTGATTATTTTTCCATTATTATCTACCAATGCTACTTTCTGAGGCTCCGCATAATTGCTGTAAGTAGTAATAAAATAAGATGCATCCGGCGATAACACTACACGATGATTATACTCGCCAAAAGTCAGGCGCTGCATTTTAGAACCATCTAATTTTACTTTGTAGAGATCAGTTCGTGTAGAGTTCTCTTTTCTTGCAGTAAAGTAGATCCATCCGTTCTTTTCATCGGCATAGTTGATTTCCTTTACTGTCCAATTTCCATTTGTAAGCGGCTTGATGAGTTTGCCGTTCATGTCATAAGCGTAAATATGTCTCCATCCTGATTTGTCACTCATTAACAGGAACATATTTTTAGAAGGCAAAAAAGTTATTCGATCGTCTTTATCAAGATCGATCCATGTTTTTTGCGTTTCGGTATAAATGTTTTTGTGTGAGCCGTCTGCAAGATTTACAGATTCAACTTTTAAAGAATCCTGCCTCCTGTTCATCCATTGCACCCACAATCCGCTTCCGTTTGGTGTCCAGTATGGCTGACCAAAATACTGATCTGCTTTTTCGTCAAATGCGGCCCATACAACACTTTTAGCTGCAACATCCGCTATACCAGTTTTCACTTGAGGATTCGCATCACCAGGCTGGGGATAGTGTATCAATTTGTGTTTACCATGTACGCCCTCATCATCAAAATGATCGTACACCGGCACATTGGTTTCATCGAAATGCATGAATGCAATGCGCTTGCTGTCGGGGCTCCACCAGAATGCCTTGTAGTTGGTACCGCGACCAAGTATCTCTTCGTTATATACCCATGCGGACCAACCACTGTACACATCTTTGGAACCGTCTGTTGTTACGCGCCATTCTTTTCCGGATGCAATACTGTACACAAACAAATCATTGTTTCTTGTGTATGCAATGCAGGTTGAGTCCGGAGAAGGAGTAGCGTTCTGTGTATTAAGAATACTATCCGCTGTACTAGTTCTAACTAACACCACCTCACCATCTCTTTTTGAATATTGAACACCGCCGATTATATCATCAGTACTTGCTTTGCGAATAACAACAGTTCCCGTCTTTTTATTTATGGCAATTCTTTCACTTGCAACTACTTTACCTCTAACATACTGTGACGACTGTCCCGTTTTTGCGTCCGTAACAGACAATTGTGTGCTTCCAAAAGTTCCACCGACATAGTGTGCGTTGTCCTGCCAAAAATAATTGGAGACTTGTTTAAAATATTCCGGCTTACTGCCCTGTTGCTGTGCTTTCAATCGGGTACCGGCTGCTATGCAAAGAAGCGCCGCGGATAAGAAATGGTGTTTCAATTTGAGTGATGAGTTTTGAGTGATGAGTGATGAGTTGGGTTTTGAATGATGAGCTATGAGTGATGAGTTTTTGGATACAACTCACCACTCACAACTCATCACTCACTACTTCCCTACCAGGTCAATGCATCCTGGCTATTTTCCTTCATGTTCGGGTTGTTGATGATCACATCTTTTACAAACGGAATAACATATAAGGGCGATGTTGGGTTAAGTGTATAAGTTACTTGCGGCACCGTTGTGTTTACTACGGGGAATACCCTTTTCACCGTAATTGCATAATCAGGTTCTTTGCCCAATCTTCTTTGATCCCAGAAGCGGTTGAATCCGAATAGCAATTCTTTTCTCCTTTCTGTGATCACCATATTTACAGCAGACTTTGTGTCTGTTGCAACTGAGGGTGTGAAGGCAGCAGGCAATATTCTTTTTCGTCTTACAGAATCAACAAGGCCGATTGCTGTTTGCACATTGCCCGCTCTTGCTTCACATTCGGCAAGGATCAGGAAAACATCAGTCGTTTTAAGACCGGCGGTGTTGTAACAATATCTTACAGGAGTAATGCTGCTTATACTTTTTATGAATGCTGCACAGCCAGAGCCAGTTTGAACCACAGGAGACGTCGTTGAAAAATAACACATTCTTCTTGCATCGCTTGCATTGAATGAGTTGTAAAACTCCGCAGAGATCACAGAATTCAAAGGCGTTTCAGCTGAAGTGTTACCATAGGCGTAGTAAAGATTTTCTGCCATGCCCATATCAACTGGATCCGATTGGCCGTTCTGATAATATTTCACAAGATCAAAAATATAGCTGTTCAATGCCAGCGACTGTTTGGCTGCTTCTTTCGCTTTGTCAAACTGTCCTTTGAATAAATACATTTTCGCGAGCAGGCCATAGCCAAACGCTTTTGAAGGATGAAAAGCATTGTCGGGCGTATTGGATAGATCCGGAATAGCAGCCTGCAGTTCAGATTCGATGAAGTTGTACACTTCATCAACAGTTGATGGAGAAAGCGTTTCTTCCAGGTTGAAACTGTTTTTAATGATGATCGCGTTGTCTGTTTTTGCCGTAGCAGCATCATAAGGTTTTGCATACATATTGAGCAAAATAAAATGACAGTATGCACGCAATGCTTTTGCTTCTGCGATCAGCTGTTTCTTTTGTGCATCGGTGGCACCGGTTGCAGCGCCAACGTTGTCAATGATCAGCGAATACTTTGCAATGTTAGCGTATGGGCCATTATAACTTGTGGACTGTACGGTGGGAATTCTCGTTTTCGATTCATCGCACAAGAACTCGATCGTTATAACGCTTGGATCGCGTCCTATAACTGCCAGTTCATTGATCCACCACTGGTCGCTAAGATATCTTACATCATATTCATTGTATCCGTGAAGTGCCATGTAATTCACAACTTTGTTGTAATCATCAAAAGTGGTCAATATTGTTTTTCCGGCTGGTGTTATATCAAGATACTTTTTGCAGGAAGAAGTTGTTAATGCAAGACATCCCAATGCAATCAGTAATTTATTTTTAAATGCTTTTTTCATTTGATTCTTGTTTTTGACATTAAAGGGTTACGTCGAGGCGGAACAAATAAGATACTGGTGTTTGATAGCTGCGTGTTCCTGCAGAACCCGCACCACTAAAGGTATCCGGATCGATATCATCTTTTGCTGAGAACCAGAACCACGAGTTGTTTACCTGTGCACTCAGTTTTACATTTTGCGTATACAACTTTCTGGCAATACCTTGAGGCAGGTTATATCCGAGCGTTATATTTCTAAGTCTTATGTAATTTGCGCTTACCACTTGTACATCAGCTTGCTTCCAGTAGTTGTTGAGATATAACACACTTGCCCCTTGTCCCTGTGAGTAATCAGGCAAAGTTTTAGGAATGTTTGTATTTGGATTTTGCGGGGTCCATCTTTTTGCAATATCCATATCAATGGCTCCTCCACCGATAGATCCCGTGTATAGGTCAACCGCGTCTTTTCTAATTTTATAGCCACCATATGCAACAAACAATACGTTCAACTCAATGCCTTTAAATGCAACACTCTGTTGAAAAGAACCGTTCCATACAGGAACAGCAGAACCCATGTATTTAGCGGCGTTTACATTGAAAGAACTTGACTGTGCAACAGTAGTGGTGGTGCCCGAATTGGCTACTTCAACGTTTTTCATTGATGCATCTGTATAGATCAATGGAAGGCCATTTTGCTCATCATTGCCTCCGGTAGACAAGCCTGCATATCTGTACGCATAAATGGAAGATATCGGATTACCTGTGAGATAATAACTGCTGCTTGAAATCAATTGATCAGGATTTGTAACTGCCAATGCTATTTTGGTTACTTTGTTTTTATTGTATGCAAACGTGGCCATAGACGTCACCAACCAATTTTTTGTTCTTACCAAATCACCGGTTACACTTACTTCAACTCCACGATTGGTCATTGCGCCGTTGTTCACTTTTGCAGAAGCAAATCCGTTTGTTGCATCCAGTGTTTTCGTTGCCAGGAGATCCGTTCCTAATTTGTAATACATATCAACTGTTCCACGCAGCCTGTTGTTGAACATGGCGTAATCAATACCCGCGTTATAAGTTGATGTTTTTTCCCAACGCAGCAATGGATTAGGAGCCGAACCAATAAAGTTATAATCAAGTAAAGGCTGATAAAGTGAGTTCGTGCCTCCAGATGCTACCACATATGGAGAGGATGTCTGATCTACGTTCCCTGTTAAACCGTATGATGCTCTGATCTTTAAAAGGTCGAGCCATTTTGCTGTTCCTTTCAGGAAATTTTCATTTGACAGTAACCAGCCTCCACCAACTGACCATAATGGACGGTATCTGTATTTGGGATCAACACCAAAAAAATCCGCCTGGTCCACACGTACGCTTCCAAAGAAAGAATACAAATTTTTGAAAGTATAGGAGCCTGTTCCATACATGGAAAAGAATCTATGTTTTGTAGGCGCATAGCTGTTAAGGCTAACAGGGTTTGATACTCTTTGTTTTGATGAACTCTTTGACCAGATATATGAAGTTACACCCGTGTTATACATGGTAGCCTGATCAAAAGGAACGGTGTTCAGTGTTACTGGATTATAGCCATAATACACGGCATCTACAGATTGCGGAGAATAAGTTTGTCTTACCTCTGTTCCTGCGAGTAAGTTGATATTATGGATATTTGAAAAACTTTTGTTGAAGTTCAGCTGGTTGCGCCAGGTGTAATTGTTGGTTGCAGTAGATGCCTGTTGCAATCTGCCGCCAGATGCGGAAATCGGGTACGTTAACGTAACAGTAGGATCTGTTATAGGATTTCCGGTGCCGGAGTTATACGCCATGCGGTTCACCATAAAGCGCATTTTATAAGCATCCTCTTCCACTACATAATCCATTTTCGATTTTGCAATTTCATACTGAAATGTGGAAGTGTAGGTAAGTCCTTTATAAAGCTTCGCATCAATATTTGCGAAGGCTCTTATTCCCAGCTTATCAAGTTTGCTGTTGTTGCGGGCAAGCTCATCAAGCGTATTATAACCAAATGATTTTAATCTGCCTGCTTTAAGCATGTTAATGGAATCTATTTGCGCTGCGGTTCTTCCGTTAATTGCCGTTGCACCCAATGAGCCAAAAGCATCACTCAGGTTTACATAAGGAGTATACACGCGCTTGCCCGATGCATCCACTATTGCGTTGTAAGGTTCAAGAAATGCTGTAGGGCTTGTATAGCTTCCGTCATTTACCTGGTTGCTTAAAGAATATTGTGTGTTGATGCCGACAGATACGTTAACTCCTTTACTGATCTTTTGACCGGCTTTTAAGTATAAATTGAAAGCCTGCCCATCATTGGAGATCAATTTGTCTTTTTGACCCACGTAGTTAAGTGAGAAATAAACATCCTGTTTATCATTTGAGCTTCCTACAGAAAGATTATAACTCTGTCTTAGAGCATTGCGCCATGCGAGATCCGCAAACTGTTTCCGGGAATCAATCGTACGCATGGTAGCAATCTGTTTATCCAAATCACCCTGGGAAATTTTTCCTATAGATTGCAAACGGTAAAGATTGACCAATGGTGAGTAATAAGAAACATTACTCGCGGAGCCAATATATCCCATTGTATTGAAGTAGGTTGCCGGATCTCCCAGGCCTAAAGTTGCAACGCCCTTTTTGTAAAGCGCCGTCTCATAGTCGATCAAATCAGATGTTGATGCGTAGTGCATTTGATCCAGGTTGGGTTTCTCCGTTACTATCATGTCTGCACTGAACTGTACGGTGATTCTGTTTTTGCCCATTCCTCTACCGGATTTCGTGGTGATCACCAACACACCATTTGTTGCTCTTGCCCCATACACAGCAGTAGCGGCTGCATCTTTTAATAAGGTTACACTTTCAACGTCATTGGGATTGATGATGGAAGAAAGGTTGTTTGCGAGCGTGTTGGAAGTGCTCGGAGTTGGTGGCGCATCAAAGCCTGAAAGCGCAACTGTTTCAGACGGCACGCCATCAATCACTATCAATGGTCTTGTACCAATGCTACCGGAAAATGTACTTTGGCCGCGTGCCACCATTTTGTTTTGAAACATACTAAGGCCCGGCAATTTGCCCTCAAGGGCAGACATAAGATCGGGGTTGATCTTCCTGTTCAATTCCTTGTTATCAACAGAAGAAACCGCTATCGGCGCTGTAGCCTTGCTTAAGGACTGATAGCCGGTAACTACGACTTCATCAAGCGTTTTATTGTTAGCAGTTGTTTTCTGCAAAGAAAATATTGGAGTGGGGTTGTTGGCAATGTCAAATACATCTAACACAAAGCCAAGCTTGGAAATAGAGATTTGTCCGTTTGCCCGCGCACTATTTAAAGTAAAGTAGCCTGCGTTATCACTTTGAACTCTTTTGCCTTTCGAGGGCCAGTTAGTCATAACAAGCGCTCCAGGCAAAGGATTACCATCAGCGTCAACAATTTTACCATGAACATCGATCAGAGTGTCTGTTTCACCTTGTTGCGCCTGGGTTTGCTGGCCCGGGTCAACTACACCGATAATGCTGACAGGTGTTTCCTGTATTTGCTTACTTCTGATTGTGGTTACGGTTTGCGCATATTTCACCACAACGGTTTTGGCCACTAAAGAATAGCTTAGCGGCTGGCCCCGCATACACTTTTTCATTGCATCTTCCAATGAAGCATCTCTCACATTCATTGTGACAGGATAGCTCTTTGTAGCCACATCATCGCTGTACACAAAGTTGTAGCCTGTTTGCTTTCTAATGGCGTTAAACACCTTAACGATTGGCTCTCCTTTCACAGATAAGGTAACATTCTGTGCGAGGCCGCTGGCATTCGCCCACAGAACCGTTGTTAATAAAAGCACTGTCAATTTCATCGTCAGCATTTTTTGTTTGAGTACAGGCAATAAGCAGCCCGTACCCCTTTTTGCGTAAGGGAATAGTTTCATACAAAAAACTTAGTTAGTTTAGTTTTTAATAGTTCAATGATTTGGAAAAGGCAATTCCATCCTGATCATTACCATTCAATACGGTAGTGATACATCAGGCGGAGCCAATGGTGTAAGTCATGAGAACCTTAATGTGTGTTGCTTTGGTGTTGCTTAGTTTTGGTTGAATTCTTTGGTTGTTGCTTTGGTATATATCTAACTGCAGTTATTCTATTCTTGTGATACTACTATCTTTTTGCCCTGAACATTAAACTTCACATTACCGGCAAGTGTGAGTATTTCCAGCACTTGCGAAAGCGGCACGCTCATTTTAATATTTCCGTTTAACGATGCCGAAACATTTCCTTTGTACTCCACATCTACATCGTACCATCTTGAAATCTGTTTCATAATGGAATGGATATCGGCACTGTTAAAACTAAATTGATCCTCTTTCCAGGCTGTCACTTCACTTATGTTCACGTTCGACAACACTTTCATTTTTCCATCTTTTTCAATTGCCGCCTGCTGACCGGGTTTCAGCAAATTGGATGTATTTCCCTTGTCAACTTTCACTGCGCCTTGCAACAGTGTTGTCTTAGCTTCATCCTCATCGCCGTAAGCCATTACGTTGAAATGCGTTCCCAACACCTCTACTTTCGATCCGTCATTTACTTTTACAATGAACGGTTGCTTTACATTTTTCGCAATTTCAAAATATGCTTCACCAGACATTTCCACTTCTCGTTTTTCTCCGTTGAACGAAGTAGGAAAACGCAGTGATGATGCAGAGTTCAGCCATACTATCGATCCATCGGGCAATGTTATTTTATAATGTCCGCCTCTTGGTGTGGCAAGGGCATTATGGAAAACCGTTTGTCCTTTCTGTGCGTTGTAAGCCAACTCGCCGTTGTTCAGTTTCGCAACAGAAGTATTTCCCTGCATTGCCAGTTGCCCGTTTGCTGCATGATCCAGCACTATCGAAGAACCATCGCCAAGTGTCAGGATCGCTTTGTTTCCACCTGGTGCAATGTCAGGTTGAGCCTTTGCAACAACAGGTATTTCTTTTTTATTTTGTTTTGAAAAATACCATATGCCTGTTCCAGCTACCAATATAACCGATGCTGCTACAGCAATGCGCTTCATCAATGTTATCACCGGTACTTTCTTACCAGAACTTTGTTGCGGCGCTATACTGCTCCACATTTGTTCAGATTGCATTTTTGTAAACACCACTTCATTCGACGGATCATAGCTTTGCCACGCACGTTGCATAAACGTTTCCACGTCTGCGTCGTTGCCGCTGTAATCCAACATTTCCATCAACTCCTCTGCTTCTTCAGCAGTGGCTTTTCTGTCGAAATACTGGTTAAACAAATAATGTAATCTTTCACTTTTCATAGAAACCAGTTTAATTAGAGATTGCAATCATTAAAGGATTCGGACATCTTTTTCTATTAAAAAAAGGAGCGCTCAAATAAAATGACAACGTTTGTAAAGAGAGGAGGTAATGGCGCATTAACTTTTTTTTATTTTTTTTTAGAAAATGTTTTTTGCCTGCACAATCAACTTAACAAAAAATACCAGGATACTAATCGTGTGGGCGCTCACATAAGTACGTATCGCTTTCAAAGCCAGCACCATATGCTTTTTCACTGTTTCGAGTGCTATGCCCAGACGTTCGGATATTTGCTCGTGCGTCAAACCTCCTTCCCTGCTAAGCGTAAATACATCTTTTTGCCTTGGCGGAAGTTGCTCAATGGCTTTTTGCATAATTGCAGAAATCTCCTTGTAACCGCTAAGTTCTTCGGCCAAAACAGTGAGTTCGTTTTCCTGTGTTTGCTCCCAGGCTTTTTTACGTGCCTGTTCCCTTGCCATTTGCTTTAGCACATTGAATGTGTGATTGCGGGCTATTGTAAATAAATAAGCATCGAAATTGTTGATGTCGCGAAGTGCATGCCGGTTGGACCAAACTTTCAAAAATGCGTCCTGCACTATTTCCTGTGTGAGTTCGAATGAATTTGTAAGCCTGAATACATAGCCGCCCAACTTAGGGTGATGCTTATCGAAAAGCGAACGGAACGCTTTTTCATCACCCTCAGCTATTAAATGCAGTAAGTTTTGCTCGTCGCTATGGCCTAAAAATGTAGACAAATGGTCGGTTACTTAATCTTAATGATAGCGCTAAAGATAAGGAAAACTGAATAACTGATTAACTGAATAGCTGAAGGGGTGAATATTTGAAAGCCTTTTTTACAATCGAACTTTACAGTTATTCAGTTAATTTAATGAAGAGTACTGCAATAAAAAAAGACAGCCATATTGTTGTGACTGTCTTTTTTTGTGAACCGGATTGGATTCGAACCAATGACCTTCCCGATTTAGCATCGGGATGCTCTATTCGAAGCGCTGAGTTGTACAAAAAGAGTTGAGTGAACCAATTAAAATAAAAAAGACAGCCATATTGTTGACTGTCTTTTTTGTGAACCGGATTGGATTCGAACCAATGACCTTCCCGACTTAGCATCGGGATGCTCTATTCGAGGCACTGAGTTATATAAAAAGAGTTGAGTGAACCAATTAAAATAAAAAAGACAGCCATATTGTGACTGTCTTTTTTGTGAACCGGATTGGATTCGAACCAATGACCTTCCCGATTTAGCATCGGGATGCTCTATTCGAAGCGCTGAGTTATATAAATAGATTTGTGGGGGAATAAGCCAATAAAAAAAGACAGCCAATTGTTGACTGTCTTTTTTGTGAACCGGATTGGATTCGAACCAATGACCTACTGCTTAGAAGGCAGTTGCTCTATCCAACTGAGCTACCGGTCCTTTTTGAAATTTTTTCCCTAACATTTTGTTCGAGAAGGCTGCAAAAGTAAAAAATGTTTAGTTTGCACCCAAACAATTTTTCTAATGGATGTAAAAATAGACGAAAGTTGGAAAGAAGCGCTTAAGCAGGAATTCCCTAAAACCTACTTCCAGCAAATAGTTACGCACCTGAAAACCGAAAGAATGACCGGAGAAACTATTTATCCACCGGGGTCATTAATTTTCAATGCCTACAATCTTACACCGTTTGAAAACGTAAAAGTGGTGATTATTGGCCAAGATCCATACCATAATCCCGGCCAGGCGCATGGACTGAGTTTTTCTGTGCCAGATGGCGTTACACCGCCGCCTTCCCTCATTAATATTTTTAAAGAACTACATACCGATATTGGCATGGCTATACCCAAATCGGGTAATCTTACCAAATGGGCTGAGCAGGGCGTATTACTGCTCAATGCATCTCTTACGGTAAGAAAAAACGAACCGATGAGCCACGCAAAGATCGGCTGGGCAGAATTTACCAATAGCACGATCAAAAGAATTTCTGAACAAAAAGAAAATGTCGTTTTCCTTTTGTGGGGAAAATTTGCGCAGGAAAAACAAGAGCTGATCGACGAAACAAAACACCTTGTATTGAAAGCCGCGCATCCGTCGCCGTTCAGTGTGGAAAAAGGATTTTTCGGCTGCCAGCATTTTTCCAAAGCAAACAATTACCTGGTTAAAAACGGCATCGATCCTATCGATTGGAAATTGTAGAAAGGAAAAATTCAAAAGTAAAAAGTAAAAAAATTAGATTCGCTCAGTGAACCGCTTTTTGAATTTTGCCTTTTTACTTTTGCCTAACCATTAGTTCAGTAAACCGGATTGACCAATACAACTTTTCGCAGCACATGAGAATCATAAGGGAGATACTTGGAAGAATATTCGCACTTTGGGGCCTGTTGATCTTTTTTATTACTATGCTGGTCGCATTGCCCATCATTTGGGCGACGGGTTCTTATGGCGAACCCAAAAGCACCGTCAGCTTTGTGAAAATCGCAAAAAGGTGGATGCATATTTACCTGTTTCTGATTGGTTGTCCTGTGACTGCTAAAGGGCAGGAGAACTTTAAAGAAGGTGAAACTTATATCGTGTTGTGCAACCACAACTCGCTGATGGATGTGCCGCTCTCGTTTCCTGAAATTCCTGGTGGAAACAAAACCATTGCAAAGGCTGAGTTTGCAAAGATCCCCCTGTTTGGCATGATCTATAAAAGAGGCAGTGTATTGGTTGATAGGAAAAGCGATGAGAGCCGCAGGAAAAGCATTGATGCTATGAAAAAAGTACTGCTCTCTGATATGCACATGTGCATCTATCCCGAAGGCACGCGCAATCAAACGAATAAACCGCTGAAAGAATTCTACGATGGCGCTTTCAAACTGGCAACAGATACCAAAAAACCCATCATTCCGGGAATTATTTTCAATACAAAAGCAACATTGCCTGCCGACAAGTTCTTCTTTTTGTGGCCTCACAAATTGTCCATTCATTTTCTACCTCCTATTTATATAGACGACAATATTTCCAGCAAGGAGCTGAAAGAAAAGGTGTTCCGTGTAATGGAAGAGTACTATGTGGAAAATAGTAACGCTAAATAATCCACAAAAAGCTCAGCGTCTCGAATACACCAACCCGATCTTAATCGGAATGGTCGTTGACTATTGCTCCAAAAAAATTAGCAGCATCAAAGCAGCCAGCTGAGAAGCTTCGACATTTTTGGCTTGTGAGCAAGCTTTACCATAAAACTATTCTTTCTATCTTTACAGTCCGGATTTTCTACCTACTCTCTCGTATATCTTGAACACCCAGCCTGATATAGTTCTGAAAACATTTGTCCGACTTTAATAAGTCTCTTTTGATATTATTATAAATGTTAAAAGAAGTTTTATGAAGCATGTATTCTTACTACTATCTTTCATATGGCTCAGTAAGTCTCTATGGTCGCAGAGCTTTACTTTTCCTTCGGTTACTACGCCTGCCGGGTGCGTGCCGCCAGACAACTATACTTTATATATTGCTATATCCGTTTCAAAGGTTATCATTACTCAAATATATAGTGACGATGGCGTCACCGGATCATTTGCATACAATGTTTATATAAACGTTACCGACCGTTTTGATGGCTCTGTAGCAAGCATTGGAAATTTTTATACATATACAGTAACGCTTTACTCAACAAATCCTGCTGCCACAAGCACTTTAACGAACAACAGCAGCACGGTTCCTTTGACTAGCAAGACCAGACAAGATGTTCCCATAGGCACCAATCCTACTTTTAATGGCTCGGCAAGCAGCTTAGGGCTCGTGCTCAACGGTGTCTATTCATCTCCGGACACCTTAGTAAAACTGGGTTATACCAAAGCATCCCTGGATATAGATGCTCCCTGCATTGGCCCTCATACTTTGAATGCTGACGGCATTATATTGCCGGTAACACTTTCGGAATTAAAGGCAACAAACAATGGCGACCGGGTCATACTGGAGTGGGCCACATTCACTGAAATCAATAATGCAGGCTTTTATGTAGAGCGCAGTTTCGATGGCCGGCACTGGCAGTCTATAGCATGGGTAGCCAGTACTGTTAATAATGCT
The DNA here is from genome assembly GCF_019130065.1 of Pinibacter aurantiacus. Lineage (GTDB taxonomy): Bacteria > Bacteroidota > Bacteroidia > Chitinophagales > Chitinophagaceae > Pinibacter > Pinibacter aurantiacus. The sequence goes on from NZ_JAHSPG010000015.1 coordinate 31,330, forward strand.
ACAACGAAAACAAACTACCACTATATAGATAGCATCCCGCTTTCAGGAATCAATTTCTATCGCTTAACTCAAAAAGACATTGACGGAAAGACTGTAGTAAGTAATAATGTTTCCGTGATTGTGAGGAATCACTTATCACAAAACATAACGGTAACGCCAAATCCCGCTTACAGTACAATAACGTTGACAGCCAGCAACCAAACCCCTTTTGATTACTTACTATATAATACAGCGGGACAATTGATCATTAAAGGAAACTCACGCGGAAATAAAAAAGTTATTTTGACTGTGAGCAATTTACCAGAAGGATTATATCTATTAAAAACGGATAGCGGGGTTCACAAATTGACGATAAAGCATTGATGAATTATCTCAGCTTTTCGTTGTCGTTCAATTTTACCAGATAGTGTATTAATTTCCGATTAACAAAAACTGCTTAATGCCAGGGATAATTGTCGCGGGCATAACGCCAAAACCCAAAAGCAGCAATACCAGTACAACTAAAGCAGTATAGGAAGCCGCGTAAAAAAAGGGATGCAGTTTTTTTTCTTTTTCGATGGCAACAGATACATCCGAAAACAGTGTACTAATGATTCGCAAATAATAGTATAAGCCAATTACACTCGTTACGACCAATACAATAACAGGCAGCCATGCTTGTTGTTGAACACCGGCCATTAATACATAAAATTTTCCTATAAACCCGGCAGTTAACGGTATGCCGGCTAAGGAAAGTAAGGCCACTGCAAGTACAATGGCAACAAAAGGTTTCTCCCAAAAAAGACCACGGTATAGACTCAATCTTTCAGCATCCTTATCTTTTGCTGACAACAATATGATAACGCCAAAGGCAATTAATATAGTAATAGCATACGCAATTAAATAAAAGGCAGCGGCCTCCACGCCTGCACTGTTTCCTGGTAAAAATGCTACTAATAAATAACCAAAATGTGCAATTGAAGAATAAGCGAGCAACCGTTTTATGTTCTGTTGCCGCAGTGCGAGTAAGTTTCCGCTTATCATAGAAAAAATAGCAATGACAGAAATAATCGTCATGATCGAATGGTTGTTTTGCAAATGAAGCTCCTGCGCAAAACGAAGCAGCACGGCGAACACGCCTATTTTAGAAACAGTAGCAATAAAGCTGGCCACAGGTGGCGGAGCACCCTGGTAAACATCTGCGGCCCATAAATGAAACGGCACCAATGCCAGCTTAAAACCAACGGCTATCATCATTAAACTAAATCCCACAAGGAATAACGGTGACGATTGTTCGGCAGTGTGTAGCTTCTGAGCTATTGCAGAAAAATCCATGCTGCCGGCATCCATATAAATCAGCGCCATTCCAAACAGAAGAAAAGCTGATGTAAGTGCCGCCAACAGAAGGTATTTGACGCCTGCTTCAACGGCATTGTTTCTTGTACGCAAGTAAGCGATTAAAGCATACAAACTTACACTCAGCAATTCCAGGCCGATAAAGAAGGAAATAAAATGCCTGCTGATCGTTAGTATTGCAGCACCGAGTGTGCTTAAAAAAATAAGGATATAATATTCACGCGGATTTTCTTCCCGCTCTTCAAAATAAATATAGGAGAATAAACCCACTACCAATACACAGAATATAATCAGTCCTGTAAACAAAGCGCCATAACCATCAACTATCAGCAGCGGCATAATTGTTTGAGGCAAAAAGTCTCTGACATACCACATTGTAAAAATAACCAGGCACATCATGAGAAAGCCTGTAACCTGTATTACGGTATGCCCCTGACGAAATGCAATCAGCAATATAATAACGATGGATGCAGTTGCCAGCACCATAAAGGGAAGAAGCGCCATTAGCTGTTCATGAGTCATAAGTTACTTTATATATTGAACAAGTTCTGCGTTAAGTCAAAAGGGAAAAATCAAAATTCAAAACGATGTAACGCCGCCTTGTCTTCTATTAACAAATATGCCTTTAAGGTTTTTTACTTTTTACTTTTTACTTTTTACTTTTTACTTTTTACTTTTTACTTTTTACTTTTTACTTTTTACTTACCACCAAATCCATCACCATTTGCGGATAGAGCCCCAGCAACACGATTGCAATGCTTAACGTCGCAAGAATGATCATTTCTCTTGCTGTTATATCATGCAACTTTTCGTCGTTGGTAGCAGGGCCCAAAAAAACTTTTTGCATCATTCGCAAAGAATATAACGCTGAAAAAACTAACCCGGTGGAAGCCAAAACGGTTAACCATACATTGGCCTGGAATGTACCCATCAGGATTAAAAACTCTGCTATAAAATTTCCCAATACCGGCAAGCCAAGTGATGCCATGGTAAACAGCATTGCGATACCGCCCATCGCAGGCATGGATGTCCACAGCCCTCCCATCTTAGAGATATCCCTTGTGTGCAGGCGTTCCTTGATCATGCCTGCAAGAACGAACAATGCACCTGTGCTGATGCCGTGTGTTACTATTTGCATTACAACGCCTTGCATAGCTATTTCGCGGAACGCAAATATACCGGTGAGCACAAAACCCATGTGGCTTACAGATGTGTATGCGATGAGCCGCTTAATATCTGTTTGCGCGAAAGCCATCATGGCTCCATAAATAATGCCGATCACTCCTAACAACATTGCCCACCAGGCAATATCAACAGCAGCTTCATGAAAAAGTGGAAGTACAAAACGTATGATACCATAAGCGCCGGTTTTAAGCAACAGCCCGGCTAGTATAAGACTGCCAGCAGTGGGCGCTTCGCTATGTGCGTCCGGCAACCAACTGTGAAATGGAACCATCGGCAGTTTGATAACAAAAGCGATCATAAATCCCATCATGATCCACTTTGCAGCAGAGGGTTCAAGTTGCGTGTTCAAGAGACTGAAATAATCATATGAATAGCTACCACTTTGAGCGCCATGTATATAATATAATGACAGTATGGAAAGCAACATCAGTAAACCACCTGCTTGTGTAAAAATGAAAAATTTATAAGCGGCATATCTCCTGTTCTTATCGCCCCAGATAAGTATAAGCAGGTACATGGGCACCAGCATTACTTCCCAGAAAAAGTAAAAGAGAAAAAGATCCAGCGCAACAAACACACCGCTTATGCCAGCCAGCGTCCACAACAGGTTGAAATAATAAAATCCTGCACGATTCTTTATTTCTTTCCATGAACACAATACAGCAAGCGTTCCTAAGAAAAAAGTAAGCAACAGTAAGATCAGGCTTAATCCATCTATTGCAACATGGAAGCTAATACCGAAAGATGGTATCCATGCAGTTTGATACTGGATCATCCATGTATCTGTACCTGCCTGTACTCCTCTGCCGTACTGCAACCATATGTTCACGAGGATAGCAAGATCTACCAGCACTGCGCATAATGCAATCCATTTTGCGGCCAATGGATTCCATCTTGCACTGAGCCAACATAGCATGCCGCCACTCAATAAAACAACTATGATCCACACTAGTATCATAAAATAAATTGTAAGGCTAGAATAAAAATGATACCTATCAATACACTTATTACATACGTTCGCACAGAACCATCCTGGCTTACAGAGAATATTCCATTCAGCCATTGGAACATGGATACAATGCCTGTATATATTTTATCAATTACATCCTGTTTGTTCAAATTGGTTACAAACACGAACGGACGCACAAACAATGTGTGATACAATTGATCGAACCGCCATCCACTGAAGAAGAAATTTCGCAGCCCAACCAATGCCGGCACCTGCTTCCATTTTGCTACTATGGAAGTATTCTTTTTATACAAGAGGTACCCCGTATATACTCCTGATAAGGTTGCCACCACCGCAATCAATTGAAAAATAGCTTCTGAAGGAATGGGTTCCTTTTCTGTTACAGGCGGGAGTACTTTTTGCACTACATCTGAAAACAACGTAACATGCAACAGGTTATGCGGCCATTCAATAAAACCGGCTACAACACTCAACAGTGCCAAAATAATCAAGGGCCATGTCATCAATCTGCCGGGAGCTTCACTTACATGAGTTTTCGCCTCGCCCCAAAAAACCACCAGCATTAAACGTGTTGTATAAAAAGCGGTAATAAATGCACCGGCAAGAGCAATTAACCAAAGCAAAGGACTGCCTCCTTCCGCACTCCATGCATACCATAAAACCTGGTCCTTGCTAAAGAAGCCTGCAGTTACCAGCGGCAATGCAGCCAATGCTGCGGCACCTGCAAGAAATGTATAAAACACAACAGGCAGTTTATTTTTCAAGCCACCCATTTTAAAAATACCATGTTCGTGATGTAATGATTCTATCACAGCTCCTGCTGCAAGAAATAGTAAGGCTTTAAAAAATGCGTGTGTAAAAAAATGAAATATGCCGGCACTCCATGCACCCACACCGAGCGCTAAAAACATATAACCCAACTGACTTATCGTTGAGTAAGCAAGAATGCGTTTTATATCTGTCTGCACCATGGCGCTGCATCCTGCTACCAGCAATGTTACAGCGCCCACAATTGCCGTTATATTCATTACAAATGGTGATAACTGAAACACTCCATGCATTCTTGCTACCAGGTAAACACCAGCTGTCACCATTGTTGCGGCATGTATTAGCGCACTTACGGGAGAGGGGCCGGCCATTGCATCCGGCAGCCAGGTTTGTAAAGGTACCTGGGCCGACTTACCCATTCCGCCCGCCAGCAACAACAATGCGATGGAAGTTATAAGAGATGAATTTTTGACGAAATGTTCCGGTGCTGCATTTTGAATGGAGGGAATATCAAGTGTCCCTAATTCACGGAACAGAAGAAAAAGACCTATTGCCATGGCAGTGTCGCCAATCCGCGTGATGTAAAATGCTTTGTTGGCCGCCTGAACATTGGCGGTGGTTTCATACCAAAAGCCGATGAGCAAATAACTGCAAAGGCCCACTCCTTCCCAACCGAGGTACATCAATACCAGATTGTCTGCCATTACAAGTATCAGCATGGCGCAAACAAAAAGATTCATAGATGCGAAGAACCGCGCATAGTCACGATCGTGTTTCATAAAACCTGCGCTGTAAATATGTATGAGCGCGCCGACAAACGTTATTACAAAAAGAAAAACAAGTGATAATGCATCTACGCGCAAGCTAAAGGAACAATTAAAATTAGCTACGCTCATCCAGCGCCATAAGGTTACTGTATACGCGCCATTTTCCGGTGGGATTTGCAAAAAATTAATTCCCAGCCAGATCGTTGCGATCGCTGCAATGCAAACAACGCCGGCGCCTACAACAGCAATCACTTGTTTTGACAAATGTCTTCCTGCAAGGGATAATATCAAAAATCCCACTAGTGGTAAAGCCGGGATAAGAAATAAAACTTCTTGCATGGCAATCGTTTTTGTATACCGTAGAGACAAGGCATGCCTTGTCTTGTTGCTGCCAGACAAGGCATTGCCTTGTCTCTACACTTCTATATCATCTTTAAGATTATTCAATTTACTAACATCAAGTGTTTTATGCTGGTGATATACCTGCATCACCAATGCCAGCCCAACTGACACTTCGGAAGCTGCCATTGCTAAAATAAACAAGAACATCACCTGACCATCCGGTTGTCCCCATCGTGCACCGGCAGCCACAAATGCCACTCCTGCGGCATTCAGCATTATCTCGATGGAGATCAATATGAAAATTATGTTTCGCCGCGTAAGCACACCTAACAATCCTAGTACAAAAAGTATGGCGGCTACAACAAGTACTGAATATGATTGCATCGTTTATGTTTTAGTAGAGACAAGGCAATGCCTTGTCTTTGACATTCTATCACGCTGTTTATGCAGACAAGGCAATGCCTTGCCTTTGACATTCTATCACGCTGTTTATGCAGACAAGGCAATGCCTTGTCTCTACACAGCCTCTTCTTCCTGCTTCAAAAACCTGTGCAGATATTTTTTCTTATGCCTGCCTATATGTGCAGCGCCTACAATGCCAGCCATTAAAAGAAAGCCTGTCAGCTCGACTGCTATTACATACTCACCGTAAAGTGAGAGTGGTATTTTTTTCAGGTCAACAGTTTGTTGTGGCATTGGCGCAGATCCTCCCATGGTTAACAGTACCAGTAATTCTCCCAATAAAATGGCTGTTAATATGGAAGGGCCTATCCACGTTTTGGGTTGCATCCATTGCCTTTCCTGAATAGCGGATTCTCTTCCTAAATTGAGCATCATCACTACAAAAATGAAGAGCACGATAATTGCTCCAGCATACAATATTATTTCCAACGTGGCTACAAATGGAGCACCCAGTGACAAGAAGATCATTGCTACGCCTAAAAAAGAAACTACCAGGTACAACAATGCATGCACCGGTTGATGGCGCGTTATTACCATAACGGTCGCTGCAATTGCTACAATCGATGATATGTAAAACAGATAGTTCATTCCTTATGGCATTAAGCTGTGAATATCAACCGGCGCATCTTCGTTCTCCCCTTCTCCTTTTTCTTTTACGCCGGCATTCATTCCTGCAACTTTGTAAAAATTATAACCGGGATATTTCCCCTGGCTGTTTATCAGCAGATCTTCTTTTTCAAACACGAGATTTTGGCGATTGTATTCTGCCATTTCAAAATCCGGTATCAGCTGGATCGCATAAGTTGGACATGCATCTTCGCAATACCCGCAAAAAATACAGCGTGAAAAATTGATGCGAAAAAATTCAGGGTATCGCCTGCCATTTTCGTCTTCTGTTGCCTGCAAAGCGATGCAATCAACGGGGCAGGCTACGGCGCACAAATAGCAACCCACGCAGCGTTCTCCGCCATCAGGATCTTTTGTCAGCACTATCCTTCCGCGCCAACGCGGACGTAATTTTATTTTCTCTTCCGGGTATTGTATGGTCACATGTCTTTTAAAAAGATGAAGAAATGTTAACCATATGGTTCGTATATGACTAAACATAGATCATGTTTTATCGTTTAATATTTCACGCAAAGGCGCAAAGAGAAAACAAAGAACACAAAGGAAGATTGAAGTTTGACTTTGTTTTTTCCTTTGCTACTTGTTAATAATCTGATTTCTCGCGTTTCAAAATAACAGATTGACACCACTCTCTCTTTGCGCCCTTTGTTTTCCCTTTGCAGCTTTGCGTGAAACCTTTCTCAGCCTCTTACCAAAAGCGCTACAGCACCTGTAATCATCAAATTCGCCAATGCCAAAGGCAGCAATATCTTCCAGCCGGTTTCCATTAGTTGATCATATCTTGGTCGTGGCAACGATGCACGCAGCAATATGAAAAACAGAATAAAGACAAATGTTTTCAAAAAGAACCATGCCCATGGTGGCAGGAATGACCAGCCCAGCCATCCACCGAAAAACATGGCAACAGTAACTGCCGAAATAAGTGTTATGCCTAAATATTCGCCAATGAAAAACATACCGAATTTCATTCCTGAATACTCTGAGTGATAGCCGGCTACCAGTTCACTTTCTGCTTCCGGAATATCAAATGGAAGGCGATGCGTTTCTGCTATGCCTGCTATAAAAAACAGGATCAGTCCTAAAGGTTGTTTCACAACAAACCACATATCTTTTTGCGCATTAACAATATCTCCCAGTTTAAAAGAACCTGTCAACATTACCACGCCCATCAAGCTTAGGCCCATGAACACTTCGTAAGCAATCATTTGCGATGCACCACGCATAGCACCTAGTAATGAGTATTTATTATTCGATGCCCACCCACCCAACACAATGCTATACACGCCCAGGGATGACATGGCCAGAAAAAACAGAATGCCTACGTTTAGATCTGATACTATTATTTGTGGTGTAAAAGGTATGATCACAAAACTCATTAACACACTGCCAACCACTACCGCAGGAGCAACGATGAACACCCACTTATCTGCAAAGGGAGGAATCCAATCTTCTTTAAAAAACAATTTCAATGTGTCTGCCAAAACTATCAAGATACCAAGTGGGCCCGCCCTGTTCGGCCCGAGCCTGTCCTGCCACATAGCCAGCATCCTGCGTTCAACCCAGATGAGGCCCGCTGCAATATTTAACAGCACGAATAGTACTCCTAACACAATCCATACATGTTGCATGACAGTCATTTTTGTGTTACTTAAAAAAAATCAAAAATCAAAAGTCAAAAGTCAAAAACATCGAAACACTGTTTTGTCTTGTAGTAATAGGTGTTTAAGTTTCTTTTACTTTTTACTTTTTACTTTTTACTTTTTACTTTTTACTTTTTACTTTTTACTTTTTACTTTCCAATCTGAACCCTTGCGCCCCAGCTCATTCCAATTGATTCGCGTAATCCTGCTGTAACAAGCACCACGCCATCACACAAATTCTCATCTGCTTTAACAGGCAGTGAACCATACACAATTCCTGCATCCATTATTTGTAGCATATCTCCCTCTTTCGCTTCTAATGCTAGTAAGCTTCCTGGCGACATAATCGCAAACGGCTGTGGAGAAAGCGTTTTCAGCGCCGCTGAATAACTACTTAGCTCACCTGAACCCAATGCATCAAGCTTTGGCAATAACAACCAACGGTCCTTTGCTGCAACAAATGATTCAGGCACATCGTTGAAGAAAAGATCCTTATTATCAATTTTCTCTTTAAACAAGAGCAACCCGGGATTGCCACCACGAAGCGCTCCATTGGTCTCATCCTGGTACTTGTTAACAGATTGTACTGAGTTCCATCCTGGCGACCAAAAGAAGGGAACCACTCCTGAAGGAGGCGTTCCTTTGTACCCTTCCATTGTAAATGACAATGGAGAGTCTTCATCATTAAATGGTTTTGGTTCACTCACATTTTTATTCGCCAGTATGGCTGTGCGTCCGCTATAACGATGTGGCGCTCTCGGTATTTTTTCACCATGAATTGTAAAATCATGTTTAAGTGATACACTTGCTATGTCTTTAAACTGCGGCAACGCAATTTCCATTTCACGCAGCAAATCATCCGGATGTAATGCATGACCATTGAGCGTGTGCAATTTCAATGATTGCAGTTTTCTCAACCATCTCCAGCTTTCCTGTACCTGTGAGGTTGTATTGGGAATAACCTGAAAGAATCGCTGCGCACGGCCTTCATTATTTACCAGTGTGCCATCTCCGTCTGCAAAAGTTGCTGCAGGCAGCAACACCTGCGCTTTCTCTGTTGTCGCATTATGTAACGCATCCAACGCAATCACATGATCGCAGCTATTAAAAAATTCGTCGGCAAGATTTGACGTTACATGTTTGTAAATATCATTCTCCAAAATAACAGCCGTAGCATGGCCATTGGTTTTGATGTTTTCATTTGCAACACTAAATGAAGGAGCTTCCATCATGGCAAGGCCCATGCTGTTACATTCCGTCATCACGCAACAGAAACCAGTCTTCCGGTCGCTTGTACTTAACGCAACAGCAACATCAAAAGCAGCTTTAATAACATTATCGTTGTAGCAGGATATCCCCGTAATAACAACCGGGTTCTTTGCTTTTTTTAAAGCATCTCCAATTGTTTTTGCACGGTTCAATAACTCTTCGCTGAAGTTTGTATTATTTATTTTTCCCGGCTGTAAATAAGAAGCTATTGCGAATCCAAGCCTGGCCAGATCATCGGGCGCAGCATGCCATGAATGCGTTGCTATATCATCAACCGGAGATGTAGTAACCGTAAGCGTTGCTAAAAAACCTTTTTCTTCCTGTGTCAACTCTTTAATAGCCGAGTCGAGCCATACTGGAATTTTTATTTCTTGCGAAGCCTGGGACGCTGCTGTTTTCACAACGGCCTGACGAACCGCCAATGCCAGCATCGGCGCGGTGTTCCATATATCCTCTCCCATTACTAAAACGGCATCGGCCTGCTCTATGTCTTTTAATGATGCACTGTGCACGCATCCTGAGAAAAGCATTTCTACAACAAGCCTGTTTAAATGCGCTTCATCTTCGCTAATGCCCTGGTAAAAATTTTCTTTGCCCACCAATTGCATCAATGCAAAATTGCTTTCCAGGGAGGCCCTCGGCGAACCTATGCCTACGAGTTTATTTACAGAAATAAGTGGCTGCAAATGCTCCATTATTTCGTCTTCTGTTGCTGCCTCATTTGTGCGGTTTCTGATGAGGGCTTGTTTAATACGGTTTTCACTATTTACAAACTCATATCCAAAACGACCGCGATCGCAAAGGAAATAACCATTTACATCGCCATTGTACCTGTTAAGCATACAACGCAATTCCCCGTAGCGTTCTGCTGCAATAGTATTACAACCTACACTGCAATGATTGCAAACCGAAGGGGCCATTGTAAGATCCCATTTGCGGGTATAATGTTCTTTTAAAGTTTTGTCAGTAAATACGCCGGTGGGGCAAACCTCCGAAAGATTACCACTGAACGGGCTTTGCAACACTCCGTCTTTTTCTCTTCCAAAATATACATGATTGTGCGCCGCAAATACATTCAGATCGTCACCACCTGCATAGTCGCGATAATAGCGAACACAACGGTAACATTGAATGCACCTATTCATTTCATGATTGATCAACGGGCCGAGATATTGGTTGGTGTATGTTCTCTTTTTAAAGTTATATCTGCGGTAGTCATGGCCGGTCATTACCGTCATATCCTGCAAATGACAGGCACCGCCTTCATCACACACGGGACAATCATGCGGGTGATTGGTCATTAACCATTCAATCACCTGCTCACGAAATGCTTTAGCAGTTTTATCTTCAATGGAAAGACGTAAGCCCTCTGTTACAGTTTCCATGCAACTCATCACCAGCCTGCCCTTCGTGTCATTCTCATCTTTGAACACTTTAACGGCGCATTGCCTGCAAGCCCCCACGCTACCCATTGCCGGATGCCAGCAGAAATAAGGCAGATCCAAACCCAGCGTAAGACAGGCTTCCAGTAAATTTTTACCGGCTTTTACAGTGTATGATTTGTTATCGATGAGAATGGTCATGGCCGACAGTTAAAAATGCGAATCAGTTTCAATTAATAATTAACAATTAATAATTAATATGGCATCTAGCTAAAACTTTGATCTCTCCTTAGTTCCTTCCAAAACAGGGCGCTGAGTTTTGTAACGACTGCGACCCTATTAATTGTTAATTATTAATTACCATAAGGGCATTTATGTTTTTCTATATGTGCCATAAAATCATCTTTAAAATATTTCAATGCACTTTGTAATGGTTCCATAGCACCGGGTGCCAATGCACAATAAGTGTTGCCGGGGCCGAGGTATTGCGTGTGCATTTGCAATAACTCTATATCTTCTGTTGATCCCTTTCCTTTTTCAAGACCCAATAAAATTTTTTCAACCCAAGGCAATCCTTCACGGCACGGAGTGCACCAGCCGCAGCTTTCCTGCGCGAAAAAATGTTGCAGGTTATGCACAAATCCCACGGGACATGTTGCATCATCCATTACAATCATTGTCCCAGTACCTAAGCGACTGCCTGCAGCAGCCACAGAGGTATAATCCATTTTTATATCAAGATGCTCCTCTGTTAAAAAATCTGTTGATGCGCCGCCCGGCAATACTCCTTTCAAACGATAGCCGTTTGCCATACCTCCTGCATATTCTTCAATAATTTCACGCATGGTTGTTCCTAAAGGCAGCTCCCAAACACCGGGACGTTTTACTTTTCCGCTGACGCCGTAAAGCTTGGTACCACTGTCTTCGCTGGCACTTAAACTTTTAAACCACACTGCACCATTGTTAATGATATGGGGTAAACAGCTAAGTGTTTCCACGTTGTTTACAATTGTTGGCTTGCCATATAAACCACTTACCTGTGGAAAGGGAGGCTTGGCCCTCGGCGTTGCCCGTTTGCCTTCCAGCGCATTTAACAAAGCCGTTTCTTCTCCACAGATATATCGTCCAACTCCTGTATGTAAGTACATTTCCAAATTCCAGCCGGTGCCCAAAATATTTTTACCGAGGTAACCTGCTGCATATGCTTCACTGATGCTTCTCTCCATAATTTCCGCCGCCTGTCGGTAGGCCCACCTGAGAAATACATAAGAGATGTCTGCTTTGATCGCATAGGCCGCAAGGATCATCCCTTCAATTAACTGATGCGGATTTCCTTCCAGCAGCAACCGATCTTTAAATGTACCGGGCTCCATTTCATCTGCATTACAAATAAGATATTTGGGATGCCTGGCATCATCACCCATTGGCACAAAACTCCACTTTATACCTGTACTGAAACCTGCTCCACCACGGCCTTTCAGCCCACTGTCTTTTACCATTTGCTGCACTTCCTGTGGCGCATTATTCTTCAGCACTTTTCGTACAGCCGCGTAACCACCCGCCTGCTCATATTCCTTCAGACTGAGTGTTTGTCCTGCTTTGATATTTTTTGTTAGCGGCTGTTCCATATTTAGTAAAAATTTAAAATATCAGCACCCTGTAGAGACAAGGCATTGCCTTGTCTCTACGGCGGCTATTTATATGCTTCTAAAATTTTATCAAGTTGTTCTTCCTTTACATCTTCATACAAATCTTCGTCTATCATCATTGCCGGTGCATGATCGCAGCAACCAAGGCATACATTAGGCAGCAACGTGAACAGGTTGTCTTTTGTTGTTTGCCCAAATTGAATGCTTAATCTCTTTTGCAATGCCTGGTATATTCTGCCGTAGCCCATTACATAACATGATATGCTGTCACACAACAATATCACATGTTTGCCAACAGGCTTGCGAAAAATAAGGTTATAAAAAGTAGCTACGCTATCTACTTCAGCAGCACTCATTTCCAAATAATTTGCAATCGCGTCAATACTTTCATCACTTATCCAGCGTCGTTGCTTTTGCACTATTTTTAAAGCCTCTATAACCGCCGCTTTTTTATAAGGGACGAGGCTTATTTCATGATCAATGGCACGCATTTCTATTTCCGTTAGCAGTTCCTTTTTTTCCATATGTGCATGATCATTATGTTTCTGTTCGAGTATAAAATTTGGCTCGTGCATCTATTCATTTTCCCCGCCTGACTGACGCAGTCGGGCAGGAATTTTCATTTTTTTTCAATCACCTGTCAATGTCTGCCAGCACAAAATCCACACTTCCCAAAATAGATAACAGGTCGGCAACGGTATAACCCTTGCTTACATAGGGCACCATTTGCATGTGTGGAAATGACGGCGTTCTTATACGTGTTCTGTATGATGATGTATTGCCATCACTCACCAGGTAATAACTATTGGCGCCTTTTGTTGCTTCTATGCAACTCATGGCTTCTCCGGCAGGTATTACAGGCCCCCAGCTTACATTCAGAAAATGCGTGATGAGCGTCTCTATATCCCGCATGGTATATTTTTTTAAAGGCGGTGTGGTTAGCGGATGATCTGCTTTGTAGCTGCCCTCCGGCATGTTATTAAGGCATTGTTCTACTATGCGGAGGCTTTGCCACAATTCTTCTACCCGCACTACCGCACGATCATAGCAATCGCCATTTTGCGCAGTCGGAATATCAAAATTGAACATCTCGTAGCCGGAGTAAGGTCGTTTTTTTCTAAAATCCCATTCATAACCACAGGCGCGCAAACCTGGCCCCGTTACGCCCCATTCTATCGCTTCTTCCAATGTATAAATTCCTATTCCTTTTGTTCTTCCTTTAAAGAGGCTGTTGCGAATAACCATGTCGGTGTATTCCTTAATTTTCTTTGGAAAATATTGAACAAAGTCGCGCACCAGGGCATCCCATCCATTAGGAAGATCCTGCGCTACGCCGCCAATGCGGAACCAGTTGGGATGCATACGTCCGCCGCATACAGCTTCAATTATATCAAATACTTTTTCACGATCGGTAAACATGTAAAACACCGGGGATAGCTGGCCCACGTCCTGGGCAAATGTGCCAAACCAAACAAGATGGCTTGATATGCGGAACAACTCGCACAGCATAACACGGATGACCTTTACTCTATCCGGAACTACTATGCCTGCCAGTTTTTCCACCGCCAGTAAGTAAGCAAGATTATTCATCACGCCGCCGAGATAATCAACGCGATCTGTGTAAGGTATGTAGGTGTGCCAGCTTTGCCGTTCTCCCATTTTTTCTGCACCGCGATGGTGGAAGCCAATTTCAGGAACGGCATCAACAATATCTTCACCATCCAGTTGAAGTACAATTCGCAGCACGCCATGTGTGCCGGGGTGCTGTGGTCCTATGTTTAGAAACATAAAATCGGCATCATCGCTTTCACGCTGCATGCCCCAATCTTCCGGTTTAAATTGCAGTGCATTCTGCTCGCGATCGATTATTTCGTTTAACAAACGATATGGCCCGATCTCTGTGGCTCTTGCCGGATGTTCTTTTCGAAGCGGATGTCCTTGCCATGTTAATGGCATTAGGATGCGCTGTAAATGCGGGTGTCCTTCAAATTTAACACCGAACATATCATACACTTCACGTTCATACCAGTTGGCATTTTTAAACTGGCTCGTTATCGAGGGAATGGACGGATACTCGCCTTCCAGCGCGACTTTTAGCCGTATGAAACTATTGCGTTCGAAAGAAAATAAATGATAGATAACAGTGAAATCTTTCACAGGCAGCTTTTCCTTACCGGCCCTGTCGCGTTCGTCCATGCCGCACAGATCGTATAATAAATTGAAAGGTTGGGGAATGCCTGTTTTGAGATATGCTGTAACGGATATTATTTTTTCTTTAGGAAGCCAAAGCGTAGCTATATCATCTACTGTAGGTTGCTGTGTAAATGTATCTGCGCCAAAATGTTGGTGCAAAAGATCTAATATGGCAAAGGCATCAGACATAGGTCAAACTAAATTCAAAAGCGAAAAATCAAAATTCAAAACGTCAACGTTTTGCGTGGCTTACAATTTTTTTCATGAAACCACCTGACGAATAAGAATTAAGCATCGTTGTGTCACTCCCTTGTACTGTTGATCCTCTATTCAGCCTAATGAAATAATATTAATAGTTTTATTTACTAATTGAATTCCTATTCAAAAGCAATCCTTTTGAATTTTTACTTTTTACTTTTTTACTTCCAATCACACTTCATCTATTGGCCTGAAGTTTACCATGTTCATTCTTTCTTCACGTCGCTTGTCTTTCATGGATGTTAATTGGGGCTTTTCAACACCCTGGTCACCAATTACCCAACTCAGCGGTCTTCTTTCGCTCTTTACTGCTTCACCTAACAAAACAAGTCCCTGCATGAACGCATCGGGTCTTGGAGGGCATCCGGGTACATATACATCAACGGGTAAAAATTTATCTACACCCTGCACCACGCTATAAATGTCATACATTCCACCACTGTTGGCGCAACTGCCCATAGATATTACCCAGCGTGGCTCCATCATTTGCTCATGCAATCTTTTGATGATGGGCACCATTTTTATAAACACTGTTCCGGCAATCACCATAACATCCGCTTCGCGTGGTGTACCTCGAATTACTTCTGCCCCAAAACGCGCCACATCATATTTACTGGTAATACTGGTAGCCATTTCAACAAAACAGCAACTTAACCCAAAGTGAAACGGCCACATGGAATTTTTTCTTCCCCATGCAAGCAAATCCTGCACAGTTGTAAGCATAATACTTTTACTCACAGCTTCCTCCATGCTGCCATTACCGTTAAAATTGCCGGTATCATTGTCTGTTTTGCTGAACCAAAATTTCATGGTGAGTGATGAGTTTTAAAAACGGAACACCCGCCTGAATGACTAGTCGGGCAGGCAGATTTTCATGATTTTCATGATTAATGATGATTTGAAATTTGAGGTTTAAAATTGGACGGCTCGTTCAAATTTCAAATTCAAAATATCTTTACAAATCATCACAATCATGACAATCTGCGTTCCTGTCTCTTAAATGCTTTCAATATCTTCTTTCCATCTGGTCCAAAGTCAAGTGCACCTATTCCCCATTCATAAATCAATACAACCACCAACTGGACAATAAAAATTGATATGCCTATGTAACCTGCCCACCCCAATTCATAGAAGCCGAGCGCCCATAACATAATAAACACAGCTTCTACATCAAATATCACAAACAACATGGCCACCAGGTAAAACTGTGCTGAAAAGCGAATTTTCGTGGATCCTGTTTGTTGCACACCTCCTTCATAAGGCAAATCTGTGGCTCTTTCTTTGTGCCTTTGACCCAGTACATACGACAGTGATAGTATAAGAACAAGCAGGAAAACCACTATCACTGCATACAACAGAAAAGGCCATAAAACAGCATGATCATTACTTTCTGGCATATCGTTCACATTTAGCAATAATCTATTTACCGGCACACATTATGCTGCCAGGTAGAGACAAAGGATTGCCTTGTCTCTACAGCAGAATTTCCCGCCTGAACTCAGCTTTTAATATACCTTTCCAGGTGCTCTATAATCGAATCCTTTTCAGTAATAATGTACTTTACTAAATCTCCTATGGAGATAACCCCTACCAATTCTCCAAGGTTGTTCAAAACGGGAAGATGACGGATATATTTATCTGTCATCATTTGCATGCATTCTTCAATAGTTGTGTCAGGAGTTACAAAGATCGGGCGGCTTGTCATGATGTGTCGTACAAGCGTTTCTTTAGATGAGCGCCCTTTGAGGATAACTTTGCGGGCATAGTCTCTTTCCGTAAAAACTCCAATCAATTTTCCATTTTCTATTACAACGAGAGCACCTAAATTCCTTTCTTCTAATGATTCTAATGCGTCATACACGGAACTATCAGGACTTACCCCGTACACTGTGTTACCCTTTTTTTGCAGGATATCTCGAACAGTGTTCATAAAAAATATTTAAGAGAACTATAAAATGTCACTTTAAATTAATACCATTTATTATCAAATGCAAAAAATCGCATAAAATAGTTTTGCAGATAAATTTCATCAGAGATGCTCAAGGCAAAAGGTTAAAATCCTCAACCTCATGCCCAGCATGAATTTCCGAAGAATTCGGTTACCCAACCTGTTAATAATTTTGATAACCTTTCTTGATCGGACCACGGAAAAATATTTCAGTTATCACAATTATACTTTTGAAAAAGGTCAGACGATCTAATTCAAACTTTCGCACAAATTCAAACGATCTGGTTCAAAAAAAGACATCAAAAAATTACAATGCCGTCAATCTATTTTACTTTTTCTACATCGCCTAGTTTCCATGTTTTGGTAAAAAAAGATTTGTCAGGTCCATAGAACCGGGCCATTAACTCGAATGTACCATTAGCATCCGTGGGAACCCAGTTCGCTTCCTTCCCTTCGGGAGCTTTCGGGCCAAAGTAAACGTCTACTGAACCATCGGCATTTTTTTGAATGCCCGCACTTTGTGAGGAACGGTTAAAGCGATCAAAGTTGCGTATGAACGCATGTGTTGCCGCATCGTAGACGGTTATTGACCAATACTGACGAATAGGTACATTAGCCGGAACATGCAGGCGATAATTTTCATTGCCTTTAAACGGTTGCTTATCCTTGTCTGCTATTGCCATAAGATAAAACTGCCCTTCACCCACATGTTTCGCGCTGAAAAAAATAAAAGTATAAAGTATGCCGCGCATGTCTATCGGGTAACTGTTCGGATCTGTAAAGCCCGCCTTTACATCAACACCAAATTCTTCTGTAACGGGAAAGGACCAATTTGTTCCCTCATAAAACGGCTTTTTGAAAAGATCTTCGAAACGATCCCTGAACCATGTTTTTGCATCGCCGATCGCGTAACCAAGAATTTCTTTTGTGCGCGCATCAGGATTAAAAGGCTTTCCTTTTTCAATGCCAATGTATTTCAACGGGTCTATCATCGCCTGGTCCTTTGTCAGCCAAATATCATCCTGCACCACACGATTGAGTGATTCATAAAAATTAAAATCGTAAGGGATCAGCGAGTTGTATTCTTTGCCTGATGCATCTACCCAGATTGTTTTTGGCGACTTGCCCGCCTGGGAAAGCGGATACAGTTGTATGCGCTTCGCGTAGCCCACAGCATTGGCAACTCCTTTTTCGTCGCCACTTTTCAGCACTACTCTCAGCAATGAATAGCCAAGGTATGTACCGGACTGCATGGGAATGTATCCCGCAGGTATTTTTTCTTTATAGCCGGGCGGCAGAATGAGATATTTCCCCCCTTTGCCTTTATCCAATCCAGCGGGGCCAACATCATCAATAGCCATTTGCCAGCGATCCATTATACTGCCCACAACTGTTCCGGTATCTGCCGGCGGTATTTCCAGCACCATGGGGCCGGCATCTTTCGTGTTTACAAAAGGCATCACATAAATAACATCAGGATTGGGGGTGATGGTTTGATTCTTCCAGTCAAGCAATCGGGGCCATATCACGATTTGATTATAATCACCACCTGCCCGCTTCGTTGCCTGAACCATCAAATCAAAATTTACTGCGGACATGCCCCAGTTGGCAGCCTCTATTGCACGGCTGTAAATCATTTGCTCCCTCATGTTCGCGGCTCTAAACGTTTTATTATCAGCAGCGGTAACAGCAACAGGAGTTTCTGTTTTTGAAGCTTTTTCTTTACAAGCCATTACCAACAATGGGAACGCAAATATTAGTAACCTGTTCATTGTTTTTCATTGCATTAACAAGAAATCACGGTGGGAGTTCAAAAGACTGTCATTTAAGTATGAGAGGACAAAGGCAATCTCTTCTTTCTATTCACAAAAAATCAGAAATCATTCAAGGATATTGCTCTAATTTATTAGCCATTAATACAACAAGGTAACTTTGTATCTTCCATCTTTGTTTGCTAATGGGATTGTCCATAGTTTTTTGCTCATAAATAATTTTAAAGCCACATGTTAAACAGAAAAAGCTTTCTTCAATTAAGTTCATTAGGATTAGGTAGCCTGTATTTTTCAAAACTCAACGCTGCCACTCGTGGCGGTGGTTTCAAGCCGATCGTTATTTCAACCTGGGCGGAAGGCATTAATGCCAACAAGGCCGCATGGGAAATTCTGAAAAACAAAGGGCGGGCTCTTGATGCCGTGGAAGCCGGTGTGATGGTTACGGAAGCTTCGCAAAACTGTTGTGTGGGTTTAGGCGCAAATCCTGACAGGGACGGCATTGTTACATTGGATGCCAGCATTATGGATGAAAATGGCAATTGTGGAAGTGTTGGCGCGATCGAGCGCATAAAACACCCTATTTCGGTGGCGAGAAGGGTAATGGAAAAAACACCGCACGTAATGCTTGTGGGGCAAGGCGCACAACAATTTGCTGTAGCTGAAGGTTTTCCGCTCGAGCCTCAAAAACTATCAGATGACGCCGAACGTACGTACAAAGAATGGCTGAAAAAAGCAGAATACAAACCTGTTATTAATATTGAAAACTCCGGCCAAAAAGGACACGGCCCGTTTGCGCCTACACGCTTTGACAATGGCGACTGGAACCACGATACCATTGGCATGATAGCACTCGATGCAACGGGCAACCTAAGCGGAAGCTGTACCACAAGCGGCATGGGTTTTAAAATGCGCGGAAGGCTTGGCGACTCCCCTATTATTGGCGCCGGCTTGTTTGTAGACAATGAAGTGGGCGCAGCCACAGCAACTGGAATGGGAGAAGAAGTTATAAGAATCTGCGGTACCCACCTGGTGGTTGAATTGATGCGGCAAGGATATAAGCCTGAAGATGCCTGCAAAAAAGCAGTAGAACGCATTGTAAAGAAGAATTACGAGAGAGCAAAAGCAAACCAGGTTGGATTTATAGCGATCAATAAGAAAGGCGAATTCGGCGGTTTCTGTTTACAGTCAGGATTTAATTTTGCTGTATGCTATGGAGACAACACCAATTTCATGGTGGATGCGAAACATTATTTCTAAGCCAATCAAAAGGTTGTAATGCAGTGTGCGATAGTTGTGTAAGGGCATCACGACTATGGAGCACCCTCATTTACCACTAAGGCACTAAGGACACTAAGTTGCACTAAGGATCTCTCTTGGTGAGGCTTCGTGCCCTCAGTGCCTTAGTGGCAAAGACTCAAGATGAGCACCAGAAACCTGTTAATATAATGGAGCTTTTTGACTTTTGACTTTCAAATTTTGACTTAACATACAATAGTTTTACACCGTTCAAAATACGCAGCATATTATATGAAAAGATTATTTCCTGTAACAGGTTTGATATTAATGTTACTGTTTTCTGTAGGCACCTTCGCACAAACACAAACAAATACACAGCCTGATTCAATACGCGAGAAAATGCAGTGGTTTGCAGATGCAAAGCTGGGCATATTCATTCACTGGGGCATCTATGATGTAAATGGTATTGATGAAAGCTGGAGTTTTCACAATAAAAAAATCAGCTGGACTGATTACATGAAGCAGATGAATGGCTTCACCGCTTCAAAATACAATCCGCAGCAATGGGCGACATTGATCAAAGAAAGTGGTGCACGCTACGCCGTTCTTACCACCAAACACCATGATGGAGTGGCGCTCTGGCCCACTGCACAAAATCATTACAGCGTAGTTAAAAATACACCTGCGAAAAGAGATTTAGTAAAACCTTTCTTTGAAGCGCTGGATAAACAAGGCATCAAACGCGGCGCCTATTTTTCCCTGATTGACTGGAGCTACCCTGACTATCCGGGCTTCCTGAAAGATAGTAGCCGTTATAAAGTTTCTGATGACCCGCAACGTTGGGAACGCTTTCAAAAATTTTACGAAGCGCAAATCAGCGAAATAAGCAAGCAATATCATCCCGATCTATGGTGGTTCGATGGCGACTGGGAACACAGCGCAGAAGAATGGCAGGCGGATAAAGTGCGTAGAATAATTTTGGGCGACAAACCCACAGCCATCATTAACGGACGTCTGCAGGGCTATGGTGATTATGATACACCTGAACAAAATTTTCCTGTATCAAGACCCGCATTTAAATGGTGGGAACTGTGCATGACCATTAATGGCAGCTGGGGTTATCAGCCAAAAGATACTGCATGGAAAACACCATATGAAGTCATAACCATTTTTGCTGACGCTATTTCCAACGGCGGAAACCTGCTCCTCGATATAGGCCCGAAAGAGGACGGCACCATTCCTCCGCAGGAAGTGAATGTTTTAAAAGAACTGGGTGCATGGAACAAAAAACATGCAGAAGCTATTTTTAATACTGTGGGCGGCATACCACAAGGACATTTTTATGGACCTACAACTTTATCAAAAGATTCCACAACACTTTATCTATTTCTTGCTGGTAAAGTCACAGGAAATATTATGCTGAAAGGTTTGAACAACAATATTAAAAGCATAAGAGTAGTAGGCACACAACAAAAGCTGCAACACAAAGTAGTCGGCAAAATATCATGGAGCCCTGTTCCTGGCCTGGTTTACATCGATGTACCGGCATCTGTGCAGGACAAATACATGTCGGTGCTGGCAGTTGAGTTAGACAAGCCGATAAGTCTTTACAGAGGCAAGGGAGGCTTGAATTAAACTAAATGTTTTTGTTTTAAGATAATAAACCTGCTTTATTTAAAATAAGGCAGGTTTTATTATTTATACATTTACCTGATGAACTCAACCATCAGCTACACGAAAGACTTTGTTATATCAAAGGATGGAACGAAGATTGGATATAGGCAACTAGGAAATGGCCCTGGATTAATTCTTGTACACGGCGGTATGATGGCTGCTCAAAATTTGATGCAGCTTGGTGCACTTTTGGCTGATCAATTCACTGTTTACATTCCGGATAGGCAAGGCCGGGGACAAAGCCAGCGACACAACAACTTCGGGTTGGTGGCTGAGGGTGAGGATATACAAGCACTGGTGAACAAAACAAAAGCAGAGAACGTATATGGCCTTAGCGCCGGTGCAGTTGTAACACTGCAAACAAGCATCATTGAAAAAGGTATTAAAAAAATCTGTCTCCACGAACCACCCATCTTAGTTGATGAAACAAGAACGGATTGGATAACGAAGTATAAAGAGTCAATGAATAAAAAAAATTATGGAAAAGCATTTATGAGCATTGTGAATGGAACTGACGATCCTTCTTCATTGTTTAATATTTTACCAACCTTTCTAATAGCCCCTTTAATGAACATTGCGATCAAGAGTGAAGCCAAAAAAAAGAAAGAAAATAGTGATGACGTACCCCTAAAACCTCTGATAGATGCTATGTTCTACGACATAAAAATAATTGAAGATTCAGCGGGCATTATCAACAAATACAAAAACACTACAGCAGATGTTTTACTAATTAAAGGAACAAAAAGCCAGCCTTATCTTAGAAATACAATTGATAAATTAAGCGCAGCCCTACCCAAGGCAAAGTTTGTAGAATTAGTGGGACAAGGCCATACCGTTTCAAACAATGGCGAAAAACCAGAATTGGTTGCAGCCGAATTAAAGCGATTCTTCATGAACAATATTCATTAGTTAATTGCCTCTTATTCATCAGCAAACGCACACCAGCAGCAAATAATAATCTTAGCACACCGAACATCTACATTAGTACACCTCACAACAACCTCGTACACCATGCACCCCAACTCTTACCGCTTTGTGGTATTGCAGGGACCAGTTGATTTATTTATCTTGGCGATGCTATCCTAAAAAATTCTATTCTTCTTTCTTACCTCGCTTCGCGCAAACTTGAGACTTTCTGGTTTATCTTTTTGAGTGTATTTAAACACACTGAACAAGTTCATTTACTCTTGCTTCTACGTTGAAGCACACACTCAATCCGTAGATGATTTACCCCGTGACAGCTTTAATAATCCTGCCTGAAAAAGCGTATTATTTTTTCATTTATAAAACCTATGTTATGAAATGTAAGTTCACCCCTTTTCTCTTTTTAGCTCTTATGATCTTAGCTAACGGCTGTAAGAAAGCATACGATTACATTGAACAGAATCCTTTTGCCACTTGCGACGTATGTAAAGTGAATCAAATTATTATGTACACTGGCGGTACGAACCTTGTGTATAACGTAACCTATGACAAAAAAGACCGTATGACAAAGATGGTTACTGATCAGGGATTCTCGGGAGTTTACAATTTCTATTTTCGTTATGACAACAAAAACCGATTAACAGATTATATAAGAACACAGAGCGGTGCAGACTATGCAATTGAATGGAGAACATATCAATACTATCCCAACAAAATCACAGACACCTTTTACGTCTATTGGGGAGGCCCTATGATTGGTACCAGTAGCTCCCCGGCTCCATCTCCCGACTTTCCCTCATGGGCAAAGATCCTGGAAGTTTATACGCTGGACAGCAAGGGCCGCATAACCCAGCGTTTTCAATCCCAGGGAGCGAACTCAGTAACATTCAATTTCACTTACAACGCCAGCAACAATCTTGTCTATGATCCTACTCCATTATACGACGATAAGATAAACCCTTACCGAACAAACCCCGTATGGCAGCTGACGCAGTGCGACTATAGCGCTAACAATGCCTATTATGTAACAGATGGCACTGTAAGAAATCTTCCAAAGCCTACTATCACAAAATACAATACTTATGGATTGCCTACTAAATACGTAGTCAATGACTTTTATTCGAATCAGCCCCAATTTGGGATTATTTTTTATGATTCACTGGAAGTAATATATGATTGCGACTTGTCCAGTGTGAAAATAAAATAACCGCAACAAATAACAACTGTCCCGAAGATTACCACTAAGCCACTAAGGACACCGAGCCGCACTAAGGAAATCACTTAGTGAAACCTTGTGTCCTTAGTGGCTTAGTGGTAAAAAACATTACACACTAAAACAATGCTGCATTAATAAATTGCAACTCATCGGTCGTTAGATCAATATCAACAGCCTTTGCATTTTCTATGGCCTGCGCTGCATTTCTTGCTCCTGCGAGTACTACGCTAATACCCGGCTGCAGCGTCGTCCAGCGCAACACCAATTGAGAGAGTGTGGCATTTTTCTTTTCGGCAATCGGTTCGATGGCTTGTAAAAAGGCTTGCACTTTTTGCAAATCAAACTGCGAGAAATAGCCATTGCGGTGATCGTCTTCTTTAAGTTTTCCTTCTTTGAAATACTTGCCGGTCAACAATCCTCTTTCCATCGGACTGTATGCAATGATACCAGTGTTCGTTTGCAACGAATAAGGCACGAGTTCATTTTCAATGGCACGATTCAACATACTATAAGCAACCTGGTTGCTTGCCAATTTAATAGTAAGCGATGCCTCTTTCATTTGATCCACACTATAGTTGCTCACTCCTGCCGCACGGATCTTTCCTTGCTGTATCAGCAACTCCAGCGCTTCCATCGTTTCACTGATGGGCGTTGTACCATCCGGCCAGTGCAATTGTAAAAGGTCAATATAATCCGTATTTAAACGCTTCAAACTTTCCTCTACTTCTTTGACAATATTTGCTTTCGAAGCATATTTGAATACCGGAATTTTCCTTCCATCATCTGTTGCGTCAAAGAAAAATTCACCCTTACCATTGTTGCTGCCGTCCCACACAAGGCCAAACTTTGTCAGCAGCTGTATGTTTGATCTGTCTTTTCCTTTAATTGCCTCACCTATCATTTCCTCGCTCAATCCAAATCCATAAAAGGGCGCGGTGTCAATTGTAGTCACACCATGATCAAGCGATGCGTGAATCGATGCGATGGAATCTTGTTTATCGTTGCCACCCCACATGTTGCCGCCGATAGCAAATGCTCCATGTGTGATCACCGAAAGTTTCAAATCTGTATCTCCTAATTTTCTATACTCCATTGTTGATGATTTATTGTATTAATGTCGTCAATAAGATCGTTGGTTTTTCCTGTAGCTTTTCTTCTACCAGTTCGCCAAATGCTTTGATGTATGGTTGTTGATTATGCGCATCCAAACCTTCCTTACTTTTCCATACTTCATAAAAAGTAAATAGATTTTTATCTTCCATACCCTGATGCAGGCTGTACAATTCGCTTGCTTCTTCCTTTCTTGTTTGCTCCACCATGTTCTGCAGTACAGCCACCAGTTCGTTTCTGTATTGATCTTTTGTTTTGATGATCGCTGTCAAATATATTTTCATGCTACTGCTTTTTCTTTTGATTCAAGCGCAAATACTTCTTCCAGGTGTTTGCGATAAATTGCCATGTCACGCGCTACGTCTGCATTTTTCTCTACATCATGAAAGTGAAAACTTTTAAGCGGCTGCATACCTGTGAAAGCATTCATTCTGTGAAAGCCAAACAGCGCACCTTCATCTACACTGTGTTCGTCAAAAAATTCCCCGGGCAAGGTGAAAGCCGTTTCAGGTGCGTTCCAGCTGGTGGTAAGCATATAAGTTCGTCCGTGTAGCATGCCGCCCGTTCCGTAGTTGATCTTTGGATTATCGGCAGAGCGTCCGTCGCTGCGGTAAATACCTTTCTGGTGACCGGCAGTAAACACTTCGTCGATATACTTTTTGAAGCCGTGTGGCAACTGAAACCACCATATGGGTGTGTGGTAGATCACCACATCTGCCCATGCAAAATTCTCTACTTCTTTCTTTGGATCGTAACCTTCAGCAATCACAGTTTCACGCACTTCCACATTTTCCTGCTCCTCAAAAAAAGAAAGCGTTTCCTTTGCAATGGTGTTGTTAAACTTCCCGCCAGAGTGGCCAAAGTTTTGTCCTGCGTTTATTATAAATATCTTTTTCATTTTCTTTTAAGTTTTAAACCGGACACAAAATTATCTCCGCCAGCGTTATCATTAAAATAGCATGATTTATACCTTTGTATAATTAAAATAATAGATCATTATGGTAAACCTGGAATGGTACCGCACCTTTAAAGCGATATACAAAACCGGAACACTCACCGGCGCTGCTGAAGCACTATTCGTTTCCCAGCCTGGCGTGAGCCTGCATTTGGGCTCGTTGGAAGCTTATGTCGGCTACAAACTATTTGATCGCACTGGACGAAAAATGATTCCCACAGAACGTGGCAAAGTTTTGTTCAATGCCATTTCAGAACCACTGGCGAAATTGGAAGATGTAGAGAAAAATTTTCAAAAATCAATAGAGAAAACAACGCCCACCATCAGCGTTGGCATGTGTTTCGAAACTTTCCAGATAACGCTTGAGCAATACGTTTCATCGCTTCCGTTTAATCTTATCATTAGTTTTGGCGAGTATCCTGAAATGCTCGACCAATTGGATAAAGGCATTTTGGACCTGATTATTACGCCTAAAAAAGGAACGTCTGCAACCATAGAGCACGAAGCATTTTCGTCGGAAAACATTGTACTCGTGGGAGGAAAAGATGTTGATGTAAAAGCTTTTAAGAAGATCATCAAAAGCAAAAACAAAGATCAGACAGAGCAATGGCTGAAGAAACAAAAATGGTACGGCACAACGGGAGACATGGAGCATCTGTTTCAATTCTGGGTATTGAATTTTGGCAAAAAACCGGCGTTTCGTCCCAACTACATCGTACCTAATCTTAACTCAATTGTGCGCTGCCTAAGCGGCGGCAATGGCCTTGCTGTTATTCCCGATTTTCTTTGCTATTCAGAAATAGAACGTGGCCAGATCCAGTTGATATGGGAAGGCGACACAAAACTTACGAACACCCTTTATTTTGGCACAAGAAAGAAAAATGTTCACCAGCAGGAGATTGAACATATTAAGAAGTTGTTCAGGAAGGTGATGAGGAAGTTGTGAGAGAGTTGAGAGTTGAGAATGGAGAGTTGAGAGTTATAATATCACTCTCAACTCTCAACTCTCCATTCTCAACTCTCAACTAAAAAAAACCCAGTTGTTTAGGTTGACAAATTTCACCGTTGATGATTTCATACTCCTGGCCGGGTCTTGAAAGGGCCTTGCGAATCGCCTGCATCTGCGCATCTGAAGCCTCAAATTCTTTCAGAAACTTATTGCCCATTTCCCTGTCTTCCGCGCTTTGCGAAGCAAGCAATCCTTTTACCTTTTCGATCATTGATTTTGTCAACATAGAAACAAAGAAAAAGAAAATCAGGTATTTTTTCAAGCTGACAATCTTTTCAAGGATGCCATGAATTTATCATGAACACTTTTACCAATCAAAAAAAATACCTAAGTTCACACTCTTACTACCTGATTCCTATCTATAACAGAGTATTAAAACAACCAAAACGCCTGGAATTCGTCTGAGATCCTCATTGCCATGAAAACATTTTTTTTAGCTATAACCCTGCTCTCGACAGTGGGACTTGCTGCGCAAAACAAACTGCTGTTTGATACAAGCAAAGTCGATGCTCACACTAAACTAATCGGACGATATGATCAATTCGATAAACAAAAATCCTTCAGTTTTTTGAACTTCATTATCGAGGATCCGGCCACCATAAAAAAAGTTCTTACTGCTTTGCCACTAGGTGCCGAAGAAAAAACAGATTATTCAAATCTGGATTTCAGGATTGACATCATCCAAAACTTTCACAAAACGCAATCATGGATGATCAATCCAAATACGAACAGCATATTGTTCAACGACAGTTTATATGCATTCAACATAGATAAAGTGAAAGCACTGGCAGAAAAATATCCATTTGACTACAGGTTTGATGCGCTGCCATTCAATAACCAGGATCAATTCGATGAGTATTTGGCGAAGCAGGAAAAAGACAAATTCTTTCTGTTTGCCTACGTCAGCTCTTTTGCGTTTGAGGGCACTTTCGAAATACAATTTCCCCGCAACCAAAAATTTCCGAACCCAACAGCCATCCACGACTCTCTTGCGCCGCAAATTGAAAAATTTGTGCCCAAGGGCAAATACAGTATTTCATACATTCTGGACGAAAGAAATCTTGGGGACCCAACACAGTTTATCATAACGATTTATGGCAGCCGTAAACTTTATGATAAATTACGCGTGGAATATTTCCGGAACGAAAACTGGAAACAGAATGTAGCGAAGGGATATTTTTTTTACAGAACCAACTAACACTTGACTGCAACATTGTCGATTGTCGACGTTTTCGATTCACCACTAAGGCACTAAGGCCACTAAGCCTCACTAAGCTATTTTTACACACTCAACTTTTTAGTGAAACTTAGTTCTCTTAGTGTCTTAGTGGTTTTATTTTGGATCTTCTTTCCAGTACTGCTCGGGTATTGTAGTAGTGTTGCCATCACGTTGCGACCTGTAATGTGGCGACATAATCTCAACGCCTGCTTCGGCGCAGCAATCCTGAATATTTTGATGGAGCTGCGAATATATATTTGCGGACTCATTGGGACTTTTCGTGTAGGCATTGAGTTGATAGGAAACATAAAAATCATCAAGGCTCGTTTGCAGCACGAAGGGTGCAGGCTGCTTTAGAATTAAATCTGTTCTGTTGGCTGCTTCTATTAATGCATTTGTTACCTGTTTCCATGGCGTATCATACCCTATCGTAACAGTTGTATGCAGAATAAGGCCCGTATCGGTTGCTTGTGTATTGCTGGAATAATTGATGGTACTGCTCGATAACACACTCGAATTGGGAATAGTAATATCTTCATTTTTGATGGTTCTGATGCGCGTTACAAGCATATTTTTTTCTATCACATCGCCGATCACATCACCAATCTGAACGCGATCGCCAAGTTTAAACGGTCGCATGTAGGTGATAACAAGTCCCGATACAATATTTGAAATGGCGCTGCTGGAACCCAATGACAGCAACACTCCTAAAAACACCGATACTCCCTGGAATGCCGGCGAATGAGAGCCCGGCAAATAAGGAAATATGATCACCAACATAAACGCGTACAATAAAAACCGGAGTATATTAAATGTAGGTTTTGCCCAGTCGCGATGAAATCCACTTAGTCGAATCTTCTCGTCCTCAATTTCCAACACAAAATACCTGATGATCTTGATGAGGTAATTAAACACGAAATAAATGACGAGTATTGTAAAGAGATCTGGCAGGAATCTAACGAAGGCGCGCCACAACGCTTTTGCAGGCGTCAATATCCAGCTTAGCAAGGTTTCAGTCCAACCCATGGTTGTAGGAAAGAGGCTGAAAAGAAATGAGAGAGATGCGTATATCATCAACAGGATCAATCCTGCTTTTATAAATTTCAGCGAACGCAGAAAGAGACTTAAATGCTTCCGTTGAGAGATCAACTGGAATTTTCTAAATGTAATGCCCTTGAAAAATCTGTCGCGCCTCGCACGTGCATAGCCGGCAATTCTTCTAAAAAACAAGTTGATAAGTCTTATCAACAGCAACAGGGCAGCAAGAGTTCCAAGGGCCACCAGAATTCTTCTCAGGCGGTTTTTGAAACTGTATTCCTCCCTTTCCTTGTCGATCTCTTGGGCAATTATGGTCTTGTAGTGTTCTGCCAACTGTTGCTTGCTTTGACCGAACCACATTGCATCCAGATTGGAAACGGACAGAACGGTAATGTCATTGTAAACGATATCCAGATCTATTCCGTTGTTGACAATATTAAATGAATCCTTGTAGTAAAAAGGCAGTTCGTATATCTTTTTAATTTTTCCGGTGATCGCCTGTGTTCTTTCTTTTGTGCCGAATGCGCCGATGCCGACATAAACGAGAAACAGCGTATCATCATGAAGCATAACCGGGTGGCCAGTTGTAATTTTTTTCAGAGAATCTATTGTTTTCAGTTCACGTGCCCTTCGCAGTGAATCTTCAATAAGAATCTTGCCAATATTGGATTCCAGCGCCTTTCTTCTTTTATCGGGCTGGCTATCAAGAACATTTTTCCATTGCTCTTTTAGTACAGAGTCAAGCTGGTTTTGCTGTTGCTGTTTGATCAGTAATTGTTCTACATCAGTGCGGCGTATGGTATCAGCGTTTACACCGTTACTATCTTTTTGTTGACAGAAAGCAATGCCAGCTGTCAAAACAAACAGCAAGAGGAAAGCGAGCAGTTTAACGGATGCACCCGCTTTGGGAATTAAGAGCGCCATCCGGAAGTTTTTATCAAAAGGCATAAACTAACTATAGTATTCTAGCCAACAATTGAAGCGCATTATTGTTCAATAGGTTGCAAAACCGAATGCTGAAAACAAGCGACTGTATTAGTCCTATACATTTTTCTATTTTCAGAAAATATTCTAAGTTCACTCAAAATAACTCCCTACAACAATACCTAAACCATGCAGAAACGTTTTTTAGCTTATCTTCTTTTTGGCATTGGCGTCATCACCGTTACATTTTTTAGACACTATTCGGGCGAAATCATCCCCTATCCGTTTTTATTCTGGCTGTCAGGATTCGCGCTGTTTGGCATTGGTGTATGGCTTCTTCGCAATACGCCTTCTGCTGCAGAAGAGAACATTCAAAAACGCCTGGCCGAAGCAGTTAGCGACCTAAAGGAAAACGGAGAGAAAATCCGAATAGACCTGACGGAATGCGAAGTCAAAGAAC
Organism: Pinibacter aurantiacus; assembly: GCF_019130065.1. Classification (GTDB taxonomy): domain Bacteria; phylum Bacteroidota; class Bacteroidia; order Chitinophagales; family Chitinophagaceae; genus Pinibacter; species Pinibacter aurantiacus. Next base: position 61,662 of record NZ_JAHSPG010000015.1, read on the forward strand.
ATAACTACATTGAGGAAAGAGAAAAGGAAAAAGGCCCCAATGATCCGCTCTTTCTGGCAATAGAACAGAGCATTTATAGCGGAAACACCGGTACTGGTTTCGATAAGCCAAGTTTCGAGCAGGTACAAGTTAAACAAACCGTCATTGTTTTTTCAAGATATAACAGCCGCACTGGACTTACAGATAAATTTGTAAGCAGGGTAATTCCGAAGGACAAGGTGAGTTTATCATTTTACCTCGATCAACAAAAACACACGTTTCTTTACGTAGACAAATCCAATCCCGCCCGCTATTATTTCGATCTTGATTTTTTGGTATCATAAAGCAGCACACTATTGACCTTCGCCTGACATCCGCTCATTAACATCTTCTTTTTACCACCAAGGCTCGTCCCGAATGGATTCATCCGGAGGGCACTAAGCAACACCAAGCCACACTAAAAAGTGCCTGAATTTTACGCACCCCTTAGTGAAACTTAGTGCTCCTTAGTGCCTCAGTGGTTTAAATTCGAGACTTGCCCATAACCCAACTCCAAAAAAGTCAGATTGCTTTGACTGTCAAATGCCACTTTTGAAAATCTCTCCTATTTTTAAAAAGAACGGACTTATTAATAAACGCATATTTCCCCGCTCACGATACATTCGCCAACATTTATCAGCGCTTAAATAACATTAAACACTCCCCCGGAATCCTGGCCGTTCAGAACTTATTTATAAAACACTTATTGTATGCCTGTTTTTTACAAAAGAATTATTGCTCCAATCATCATTATTGTATTAAGCACTTTGCAGTTTCATTTTTTGCAGGCGCAGGACATTTGCGGATTTGACAAATATCAAAATGACCTTATGAAGGATCCGCAGTATAAGGCTTTTGTGATGGAAAAAAATGCGCAAATGCAAACTTATATTGCAACACATCCCAACCTGAAAATATCCCAAAGAAGTGCGGGCCCGTTATATGTCATTCCGGTGGTCGTGCATATAGTTCACACTGGAGAAGCAATAGGCTCTCTTTACAACCCTGGCGACGATCAAATAAAGGCAGCAATTGACTATCTCAATAGTGTTTACAATGGCTCTCTTCCAGGTATCGAAGGAGTTGGCGATGTGCAAATACAATTCGAACTTGCAAAAAGAAGCCCTGATTGTAATACGACAAACGGCATTGACAGAGTAAATGCGTCTTCCATACCGGATTATGCAACATATGGCGTAGTTCGCAACACAAGTTCCGGTGTACCAGCCAACCAGATAAAAGATTATTGCAGATGGAATACAGACAATTACTACAACATTTACGTTGTTAATAAAATTGACGGGAAAGACGGTACATCCGGCCAATATACCGGCGCATTTGCCGCGTTACCGTCGATCACCCCTGCATACGATGGCACGATAATACTCGCCAACGTTATGAGATCCGGCAACAAGGCATTGTCGCATGAAATAGGACATTCGCTTGACTTATATCACCCGTTTGAGGGCTCTTCACAATACAATCAATGCCCCGCAAATAATGATTGTACAAAGGATGGAGACTTTATCTGTGATACTGATCCTATTACCTTTAATCAAAATAATGGGGTAATTGATTTTACGTGTCGTACAAACACTAATTCATGCACAGGCAAACCGTATAGTATCAACACAGAGCACAACTTTATGAACTATACAAATTGTGCAACTCTTTTTACGGCAGATCAAAAAACCAGGATGCTGGCAGCCATGGCCACCTACCCGACAAGAGCTAACCTGGTTGCTAAAACAAACATGGCGCTGGTTCCTACAAACGCAACTCCTGCCTGCACGCCAAAAATCAATTTTGAGATAAAGGAAACATTGATACCGGAAGCGACATCTGCAACCCTCGACTGCAGAGGATATAAGGACTACACATTTAACATGAGCATAGGAAGTGCACCTGTAGGCGCTGATGCAGTTGTCCACCTAAATGTCTCCGGGACTGCCTATGCGAAAGCAGATTTTGATTTAACAACGAATGGCGACTTCAGCAATCCATCGACGGCACTTACATTTCCCGTTGGCTCAATAGCTGCACGATCCTTTACGGTAAGGGTGTATGATGACAAAGCAAATGAACCCACGGAGTCTGTTATTATTTCTTTTTCAGTATCTGGAAGCGGGGCTGTAAAAGGAGAACTGGCGCCAACGCTTACCATTAACATAGCAGATAATGACTCGCCGCCTATTATGCCGGGCACACCCGCCAGTTCTTCGATTGAAAACGGACTAACTTCCTTTGGCCTAAGAACATTCAATCAGACTACATACAGCAAGGTAAAATCACAACTGCTTTACACTGCCTCTGAGCTTACAGCAGCAGGTATACCGGCTAACGTGTCAATTAATAGCATTTCGCTGAACATTCAACAAAAAAACACAACAGCTCCATTTACGGACTTCACAATTAAGCTTACAAATACTTCAACAACTTTTTTAAGCGATGCGACAAAGCATCCGTTTACAGCGCTCACAACCGTAAAAACTTATAATTCCTACAGCACGTCTGCTGGCTGGAACGAGTTTACGTTTGACATTCCTTTTGTTTGGGATGGAGTTAGCAACTTAGGTATAGAGATTTGCTGGGATAATGGAACCACAGGCTCAGGCTCAGATTATGTTCTGGGTTATTTGGATGATGGAGGAGCAGCTTATTCTAATGTTATTTTTAGCAACGGTCCAACGATGAATTGTGCGACACCATCGTCGTTTACTGGCGCTACCAGCCCCGGTTACAAACCTAATCTTAAAATAACATACGGCCTGCCTGGCAATACAGTGGCTACCGCTATCTCAACATCTCAAACAGAATACCTCGGCCCCTATGCCGATGTGTATTTTGTTTCGGCTGCAGGTACTGTATTGGCACGTGTCAAAAATCTTACAGATCATGATTATGGCTGCACATCAGTTTCTATTGACAGGCAGGGAACAAATGCCAGCAAGTTCTGGGATACTGACCCGTCTCATTATCTGGCTGATAAAACATTTAAAATAATTCCGTCAAACAATACACCAAATGGCAGTTATTTGGTTTCACTGTATTACAAGAATGGAGAAATAAACGGATGGCGCACTACCACGAGCCAAAATCTTGATAACGCCCAAATCGTAAAAGTGTCCAATGGTTACTATGTCCCCGATGTTGCACCTGCTTCTCCGCATAGCTCGAGCGTCAGTTACGTGAATGCAACAAACAGTCAATATGCATCGGACTTTATAGTGAGTGGTAATTTTTCCAATACAGGCTTTTCAGGATTTGGATTAGGCATACCGGGTGTAACACCATTGCCAATTGATTTTCTTTCATTCAAGGGAGCAGCAAACAACAATAAAGCAATATTGGATTGGCAGGTTGCTACAAACAAGGGCATAAGCTTGTTTGAAGTGGAAAGAAGCGACAATGGCATGAACTATTCGAAGCTGGGGACAGTTTCTGTTTCACAGTTGCCGGAGATGTCTAATCATTATGTTTTTACCGACAACGATCCCCTGGAGGGAAACAACTACTATCGCATTAAAGAGATTGAATTAAACGGGCATATTTCATATAGCAAGGTTGTCACATTGAATTTTGCAGAGCAGGACAATTTCACTATTTATCCGAACCCTGTGCAAAGCATGTTAATTGTTGAATGCAATAAAGAAACAAGCAAAGCGGTGATGGCAACCATTTTCTCTATAGACGGAAAACTAATAAAACAAATAAAGGCATCGAATTTTGGCAAAAAAATGAATGTAGATGTTGTCAACTTGGCTGCCGGACAATACATCTTACGCCTGGTACCAGGAGATGGCAAAGTAGTTAATATGAAATTTATTAAGCAATAAGCTTCAAATCAGGTAGAGAGATGTGTGTTATGACAGCACTCAATCACCAGGTTTTATACTTAGCCTATTGATTGAGTGCTGTCCTTTTAGTTATGTTTGATTTTTTGGGGTGAATGCAATTCGGTTGAAAAAGGGCGAATGCAATTCGCCCCTACCATTTTCAATTTTCAATTATTTCACACTGTGATCGTTTGGAAAATCTTCTCCGCTCCATATTTTTTGTGCGCTCCATTTTTCTGCTGGCTTTGCCCAAAAATCATCTGTTGCAGGTAGACCGAGAGGCAAGAAAATATTTGAGCAGATATACGGACTTCCCGAGTTGTTATAGAAATCACCGAGGCTTGGTTGTGAGCCATACAAGCCAATGGTTAACCAACCTTCTTTCGTGTAGGTGGTTGGGCTTTCCAATGTTTTCCTGATCACGGCTGTCAACGCGCAGCGTACGCTTGCAGGTGAAAGTTGCGCTGGTAATCTCTTTCTCCATGCCATATCTGCAAGGTGATGAAATGCAGCACCGCGATAAATAATTGATCGACCCGTTGCAGGATACGTGCCGTCGGTGTTGATCAATCTTTCCTGGATGATCGCGTAACGCTCGTTTCGTTTATAAATCTTTGGGATCAATTCTTTGTACGCACTGGTCTTTGTTCCAATGATGTCGCAAATAGTAGCGAGATAAGGATGAATTACATAACTGTTGTAATAATCAAAAGCATAGCCTTCTCCATCGGAGTACATGCCATCTCCGCGGTACCATTGTTCCAGTTGCATCATTGCAAAGTCAACACGCATCGGATCCCACTCGTAGCCAAAGTTTGCGAAGAATGTTTCGTTCATAGCAGAGAAAAGCAACCAGTTGGAGAAAACAGGTTTGAACTGTCTTGTCGTTTTAATAGATGCCACCAATCGTTGCTTGCTTACTGTGTCAAGGTTTTGCCACAACCACGGCGCTCTTATAAAGGCGTAGGCGAGGTAGGATGCATCAACCAGCTGTTGGCCGCCGATGTCAAAACGCATGAAATCTTTTGCAGAAGAATCCAATGCATTCTTCACGCCTTGCAATGCCCACTGGCGATATTGGTTGCGTAACGCCACTTCTTCCGGCGCACCACCTTCAAGTTGCAGCCATGGAGCGATACCGCTTAGTGTGCGCCCCAATACTTCAAGGTAAGCGACTTTCTTACGATGTTCTGCATTATCAATATGTATGGAAACAGTAGTTGGCATGTTAATGCGCAAACTGTCGTGGGCAAGGCTTCGCATCACCGGTTGCACCATTTTATCTAACTGAGCGATCCAAAATTTCCGATCATCTGATCCCGTTACTTCGGTTTTGGTTTCTGTTTTTGTTTTGCTTTTTTTCTGTGCAAATCCAATGCTTCCAATACACAATCCACCTACTAGCAAGAGCCATTTTGTTTTCATAATAAACACGTTGATTATTTTATTGAGAATATTATTTTACCACACACTCCAAAACGCTTACCATTTCTGGCTTTAGATTCGCTTTACCTTCGCCATCCACCTGTTCTGCTTTCTGAACAAATAGATGCAGTCGGTGCTGTTTTTTCCAAAGCTCCGTATCGTATGTCGGTTCCCAGGCGCCTACGTTTTCTTCGTAAATATCTTTTACTGTCCAATTGTTTGCCGACAAATTCTCACAATAAGCTAATGAAATTTTACTGCCGCGTTCAGCATCGCGAAACAACAAGGCTGCTGAAAATTGTTTTCCTGCCTGCCATGCAACGATCTGCGGACGAGCGATAGGAATGCGTTTCGTTCCTGCGCCGCTTAATGAAAATGGTACTTTTCTAAACGACAAAGCATTGGCTTTCCACTCGCCATTTATTTTGTACACTACATGATACTGAGGCACACTGTCGTTCAATTCGCGCCAGTATGTGGCAATGTAAGGATTTCCTGATTTATCAGCGACCATGGATGTTTGATTAATCAACTCGCTGTGCTGAGGAATATGACTTACAACTTCTGCAGTTGAGGCGGTAATGGGTAGTGTATATTTTTCGCCGCCTGATTTTTGCCACGTCATACCTCCATCTTTTGAAACGGCATAGCACAAGTCATGATTGCTTGCTACATCCGGGCTTTCTCTCCACACCCATGAAATGTGAATACCACCCTGTTCATCTGTACATGCCTGCCAGTAAGCATTTCGCTGCCCTTCGCCGTCAATAAGATTTTGTTGTACGCTCTTCCATTGCTTGTCGTTAATGGAATATTTGTTGATGAGCAGGTTGCCATTTCCCGAGCCTCCATCGCGATAGAAGAATAACAGATCGCCATTTTGCAACCGGTAAAATTCAGGATAACTTACTTTGTCTTCGTGCATGCCGGTCATGCCGGTTTGCGACGAAAACTCAAGGGAGCCGGGTGATACAGACTTTGCATAATGCAACTTATTGTTATGATGATCCCATGCGATGTGCAGGTAGCCATCACCATCGGTCATTATGCTGATCACATTATGTGCATCATCTGCATTGCCGGTGAAAGCTGTTCGTTGCAGCTGCCATTTGCCGGAAGGCAATGTTCTTTTTCCTACGACAACAAATTTATCCTTGTCGTAAAATGCAATGTATTGTGTGTTGTTGTTTGTTACCAGGGAGTTTTTTCTAAAGACAGTGACGTTGACAGAGTTGTTTGCCCAGCCTTCACCAACGGCTGATGTGCCGGCAACTGTTATGCCTTTTTTCTGTGCGAGACAACCAAGGGTGCAGCATGCAATGATAAATAAAAGGCAATATTTGATCATGTTGTAAAACGCTTTTTTATTTCTTCAAGGTTTGAATTTATGCAAATAATCGGCAAAATCGTATCGTCATTGCGAGCCCTGCCGAGAATGAAGCTCACATTTAAACAAGATGCCTCTACTAAGCGAATCGGGCGAAGCAATCTCAGTGCTACACGCTCGCTAGAGATTGCTTCGCCCGCTTGCTAATCTTTGACTTTTATTTTTTTCATTTGATCATTCATTCTCCGCAGGGCTCGCAATGACGATGCATCAACGCTTAACAATTGTAGCACCTCAATCATTCCGCTTCAGTTATTCAGTTATTCAGTTATTCAGTTATTTCCTCTCATTCAACACTGGTTTACTCAAGCTGCTTAACTCTTCCTGCGGCTTCAGCAACTCCAGCACCACTACTTCGTTCTTTCCTTTTTTCAGCCACTCTACCGGAACATACAATGTTTGTTGTGGCCCTATGGACCAGTATCTGCCGAGGTTGTGGCCGTTTATCCATACACTTCCCTTGCCCCAATTGCGCATGTCGAGGTAAGTATCTCCTGTTTCTGTCAGATTAAAATATGCCCTCTTAAGTACGGGTTGATCTGTTGAAGATGCGGTCTTGGCAAACTTAATGTCGTCTATATGTTGAAAAGGCAATGAATACATATCCCAACCTTTCAACACTTTTCCATTCAACGACACGCTTGTTGTAATGCCTTTATTGTTCTTTAATAAGTTGGGACCAAAGTTGATGCGGCCCATGTTTTCAACGAGGATATCTATTGTTGCTTCGCCTGCCGGTAAATCAATGACAATGCTGTCTTGCTTCAAACGCCTGTCGAGAACGCCGATCCTTTTTCCGTTGACAAACACTATACCGTAGTCTCTTAATTCTTTTATTGATAACGTTCCGTTGACGCCGCCAGCCTGCTTGGTGCGATACAAAACAAATCCGTAAGGTTGGTGCAATGCTTCAAATGTTTGTGGCATTTCTGTATGAACCGGCTTTGGCAACATTGAAGTAAGGTTAACAGTTTCTATAAAATGAATAGTAGGTAAAATAATTGAAGGCTTTGCTGCAGGAACATCAGGCAATGGTTGATTTGCAGGAAGATGTTTTTGAATTACCTGCCTGAATTTCATAAACTTATCTGTAGCATTTCCTGCTTCATCGAGTGGCGCATCGTAATCATAGCTGCTGATCTGCGGCTCGTAGAAGCCCGAATCGTAACAGTTTGCTCCATTCATAAAATCTCTTGTGGTGCCGCCGTGAAACATGTACATATTTACAGAAAGACCTCCGCCTAGCAGCGTATCTAATCTCCCCATATATTTTTCTGCAGGTACAGTATGGTGAGTTTGCCCCCACCAGTCGAACCATGCAGGGTACCATTCTGCTACATAGAATGGTCCTTTATTGTTGTGATACTTTTGTACGATTGATTTTACTCTGCCCGGATTATCAGTTCCATTTACTGCCGGAAGAAAGCCGGGCAAATAGCCTTTCTCTACATCCTTTGCCGGATCGCATGTGTAAAGGATTCCGTCAAATCCTGCTTCGCGAAATAATTTTTCATTAATGGCTAAATACTCTTTGTCAGATCCATAAGAGCCGTACTCATTTTCAATCTGCACCATCAGAATATTCCCACCGTGTGTGATCAGATAAGGAGACAATTGTTTGCCTACCTGTAAAATATATTTTTTGTATGCTTCAAGGTACTTAGGGTTTTTGCTGCGCACGATCAATCCTTCTTCATCCTGCAGCCAGTATGGGTAACCGCCAAACTCCCACTCTGCGCATACATAAGGGCTAGGTCTTAACACGACCCACAATCCTTCTTCCTGTGCAATTTTTACAAACTCACTAATGTTACTATTGCCTTTGAAATCGTATTGTCCTTTTTGCGGTTCATGCACGTTCCAGAAAACATAAGTACCAATAGTATTGAGGCCCATAGCTTTCGCCATTTTCATTCTTTGTCGCCATGCTTCGCGCGGTACACGCGGATAATGGATTTCGCCGGAAATCATTTGAAAGGGTTTGCCATCCAGCAAAAATGCGGAATCGCCCAATGCAAATGTGTGCTGAACGTTCTGTGCGGTTAACTGTGGGCACAGCGCTATAAGACCCAATGAAAGGAATAGTAATATCTTCTTCATATCTCTCTTTATGGAACGGAATTATCGATTAAGAAACTCAAGACTTCACATATTAATGTCCTACGGACAAAGTTCTTTCTGTTGCATCGTTTCTATTGATATTGATGCCCTACGGGGCAAAGTTGTCATTGCTAAACACCTCCTATTTATGTTGACGATTATACAATCACCATTTCCCGTAGGGAAAAAATATCAATAGAAACACCAGCAATCCATCCTTTTTTGCCCGTAGGGCATTAATGAGCATTCAGCATTTCGTTACTAAACAATCATTTGAAAAATTGGCAGCAGTTTGTTGCTGCTGCCAATGTATTTTGTCTATTAGTTATATCCAGGGTTTTGTTCCAGTTTCGCATCTTTGTTAAGATCGATCTGGCTCTGTGGAATTGGCATCAAAAGGTTTGTTGTCGTAAGCCCTTTGATGGAATATGTTGCAGGATTTGCAACAGCGTTATATTTCAAAGCTCTGTCAACAAGTGTGCCCGTACGAGTCAATGTCAAACGCCTGTTTTCTTCACCTACCAGTTCTCTCGCACGCTCGTCAAGCAGGAAGTCCATTGTCATATCAGCAGCACTTACCTGTGGAGCTTGTGCTCTTGTGCGCAATGCATTGATTGAATTTGCAGCATCTGTTGTTTTACCTTGTTTGATCTGCGCTTCGGCGAGTAACAAATATGTTTCGCCCAAACGCATTAAGATAAAGTCTTTGAGTGTTGCATATCCAAAATCATCTTTAGGATCATAGAAACCCCATTTGGTAGAATACGGGCAGGTTCTGAAGATCGTATCTGCATTGTTAAGTGGCACCGGTTTGCCATAAGTTGCAGGGAAAGCCGGATCGTTATAGATTAATGTTCTGTGAATGTTGAATTGAGAATTTCTCATATCACCAGACGGATACAAACCATACAGGAACCAGTTGTTCAAACGCAAACGTGCAAGCCCTCTTCCACCCAGTGAATCACAAATCTTCATTCCTGAAATAGCATAGTAAGCAGCCACCCACACACGGCGTTGTTGGGCGTTATCCACGTTACCTCCTGCTACAGAGGAAGGATTCTCCTGCTCCAAAACCCAGAGCGCTTCCTTGTTACCTTGCACACGACGTTCGTTACCATACTGGAACATATCGGAGTAGTAATCTCCGGCTCTTCCTGTGTTAATACCATAACGTTTGCTGGTAAGGCTGAACTGACCACTGTTAATAATGGCTTGCGCCTGTTGTTCTGCGAGGTCATTTTTATTCATGCGCAGATAAGTTTCCGCCAGCAATTGCATTGCCTGGTATTTATTTGCACGGCCATATAGTTTTCCTTTTGAATTGCTTTTTACAGCTTCAATGTCGGGCAGGTTGGTTGCGCCAAATGAAAGGTCCTCTACAAGCAGCGCATTGATTGAATCTACGGAAGCGCGTGTGAAATCAGTTTTTGGAGTAGTGATTGGTTTTGTTACCAATGGAACTTTACCAAAACACTGTACCAGTTGATTGTAGCAATATGCCCTGAAGAAACGAGCTTCTCCATCTATCGCTTTTTTGCTGGCTTCGGTCATTCCTTTTAACGAAGGACTTTCAACGTTTGCAATGATCACGTTACAGTTGTTGATAGTTTGGTAGCACCATGTCCACACGCGGTTTGATGCACCATCTGTTGAGTTAAGCAAAGTGTAGTTGTAGTATGGCGTTTCGATTCCTTCCGGTTGGCCGCTATAAGCGATATCGGTACCTACCTGCCACACGCATAACCATCCCTGGTTGTTGGACCAGCAGAGATAGGCTGCAAGGCTGTTGTATAAACCTGTTGCAGAGGCTTCGAATCCGAGTGAATCGCTTAGTGTTGTTGGACTGTAGGCTGACATTGGTTTTTCATCCAGCCAGCTCTTGCTGCAGGACGAGAAAGTGAGCAGCCCTGCAAAAGCAATGAAGATTATGACAATAATTTTTTTCATATCGAATATATTTATCGCACTATCCATGAATGTTCTTTGTTCTCTTTTCTTCTTCATCATGAATGTATTTGTGCGTCTTTATAAAATGGTAGAATTATTTTAATGAAACATTTAAACCAAACACAAATGAACGGATGGTTGGATAGTTGTTTGTCCATGAACCAAGCGTACCGTCTGTACCTGTACCTCTTAGTGCTACGTTGTTTTCAGGATCCCAGCCGATCCATTTTGTCCATGTGTAAAGGTTTCTTCCACTGGCATAAGCTGTTACGCTTCCCAATTTCAGTTTATCTACCAGTCTTTGTGAAAAAGTATAGCTGAGTGTAATGTCTTTTAATCTTGTGTAGCTCGCATCTCTTGGATAAGCGTAACCACGTCTTCCTGTGTTGGCAGCGGTTGTAAGCGCAGGAAACTCCTGGCTCTTGTTTGCTGCAGTCCAGTAACCCACTTCTTGCGGTGTATTACGACGGCCAGACTCATCTACATAGTTCAGGTCGTTGTCATTTTTTGTAACGCCCTGTACCGTTTGCAAGAAGATGCTCAGGTGGAAATTTTTGTAATGGAAAGTATTGGTAAAACCACCCAGCCATTTTGGAGCTGTTTGTCCCTGTACAACGCGGTCGCTGTCAGCAGTAATTTTTCCATCGTGATTGATATCGGCAAATTTGATGAAGCCTGGTTTTGCTGATGGATCTTGTTTGGAAGCATCTTCCCCTTCCTGCCAGATACCTGTCATCTGGTAGTCGTAAATGATGCCCACTGGTTGACCTATGAACCATTTGTTACCCACATCACTTTTTCCATCTCCATAAATATCAACCCATTTGTTTTTGTTACGAGAGAAGTTGATGATGCTTTCCCAACGGAAATCATTGGTAACAATATTTTTCGTGTTCAATGTTACTTCAAAACCCTTGTTGTCAAGTTTACCGATGTTGTCATACACCGATGTAAAGCCAGTCATAACAGGAATGTTGCGGTTTAGAATGATACCGTCTGTTTGGGTGTGATAGGCATCAATTGAACCACTGATGCGGCTGTTCAGCACAGCGAAGTCAATACCAAGGTTCAGGCCTTTAGTAGTTTCCCAATGCAGGTTGCTGTTACCGAGGTTGTCAGCCACCACACCTGTTGAAACCAATCCATTGAATGGATATCTTGCCAATTTATCTTTTGTAATTGTCTGGTAAGGACCCGGAATTGCTTCATTACCTGTTTTACCATATGAACCTCTCAGTTTAAGGCTATTGATGGCTTGCAGGCCTTTCATAAATTTTTCATTGCTGATGTTCCATCCAAAGCCAACAGATGGGAAAACACCGTATTTATCAGTATTTGCACCCATTAAGGAAGAACCATCTCTTCTTACAGTAGCAGTGATCATATAACGGCTGTCGTAGCTATAATTTACACGTGCCATTTGAGAATTGATCCTGTATTGGTTCGCGAACGAAGCAGAAGTTTGAGTAGCACCAGCTCCAAGGTTGTTAAACGACAATTGGTCGTTGATGAAACCTACTGCACCACCTCTTGTTGAGTCGAACAACTTTTGTTGTGCACTGTACAAGCCTGTGAAATCGATATGGTGCTTGCCAAAGTCTTTTGTATAACTCAGGATATTTTCTACAATGTAGCTTCTTGTTTGTGTATTTGTTTTGCTGGCGGTTCCATTCAGGTCGTTTGCCATACGGCCAACGTAGCTACCTGCCAGTGTAGGCAAATACGTGTAAGCACCGTTCAGTCTGAATTTCAAACCTTTCAATGCGCCCGGGAATTTTATTTCCGCATAGCCGTTGCCATTCACATTCGTGCTACGGTTAACCTGGTCGGTGTACTGAGGCAACATCGGGTTGGTGTACAGCAATTCTGCATACATTGGATAGATAATGTATTGACCGTTTGCGTCTGTTACTTGTGCATAAGGGCTCATCGCCGTTGCATTCAGCATATTGATGCGGCCACCATCATAGTTATTGTTGGCAAAGAACAGAGAAGTACCCACGGTAAGAAAATCGGTGATATTAATATCGAGGTTAGAACGGATACTTACTCTTTTATAGTTGAATCCGATCAACGGACCTTTCTCATTCAGGTAGTCACCAGAAACATAATACTTCACATCTTTGTTTCCTCCGGAAATGCTAAGGTTGTGATCTTGTATGATACCTTGTCTGGTTACCACATCCATCCAGTCAGTGGTCTGACCAGAGTTGTAGTATGGAAGCTCGGCGATATTTGGTACATCGTACTGCGGAGTTAACCCGGATTGTGCGTTATAGTCTTTCCATTTTTGCACATAAGAAGCACCTTCTCTTGGTTTAAGAATGTGAGCGATATCTTCTGTACCGTAATATCCATTATAGCGGATCTGCGCTTTACCGCTTCCTCCTCTTTTTGTGGTAATAAGAATTACGCCACTTGAACCATTCACTCCATAAATAGCAACGGCAGAAGCGTCTTTCAAAATTTCAACCGAAGCAATATCATTCGGGTTAATATCATTAATAGAACCGCCGGTTTTGGTTAACGGAACACCATCTACCACCACAAATGGCTCTGTACTTGCATTCACTGAGTTTTGGCCGCGTATATTCACAGAGGGTGTTGAACCCGGAACAGATGATCCGGAAGTAACATTCATACCAGCCACAACACCTTGTATCGCCTGGTACACGTTGGTCACCGGCAACTCGGATAGCCTGGCTTTAGGCACAGAAACCACTGCACCGGTTACGTCTGATCTTTTTTGTGTACCATAACCCACCACTACTACGTCGTTCATCATTTTTGCATCGTCCTCTTTCATGATAACGGAAAGTGATTTATCGCTTTCCACTTTCACTTTGAATTCCTGGTAGCCTATGGCTGTAATGTGTAAAACAGCACCTTTGGCTGCATTGATCTTAAAGGCACCGTTGGCGTCTGTAGCAGTTGCGGCTTTGCTTCCCTCGACAGCAACAGTAGCACCAGTGATCGGAAGGTTTTTGGAATCTGCTACTCTTCCGGCAATCGAGAGTGTAGCATTTTGAGCGTAAGAAAACGGAGCAGCAAATAAAAAGCAGGCTATTAGCAATAGCAGCAGTTTGGTCTGCCGGTGAAGGCAGTGGTCTTTTTTCATATAACGTTTTTGTTTGGTGAGCAATCAGATCGCAGGAATTTGCACCCACCTGAAAAATGTTTGCAAGCAATCCTATGACCCTGTTTGGTACTGTAATATTAGTTTTGAAACAATCCTGAGACGGGGGGTAAAACTTTTAAAAAGGGTGGGTAAAATCACAATTTTGAAAATACCCACCCTTCATCCGCTATGCCTTCCCTTTGATTTTGATCGTGTTATACGTATTATTGAAAGTGTGGCGGTATTTCCTGATATACTCGGACGGTATTACCCCGAACAGCTTTACAAATTGTTCGCGGAAATAACGGGCATCACCAATGCCAACATAATTTGCTGACTGCGTGATGTTCATGTCGCCGGTCAACATTAACACGGCGGCTCTACGTAAACGGATCGACCGGATAAATGCATTGGGTGACTGGCCGGAGATGGCTTTAATTTTTTGGTACAACCTGGAGTGACTCATTCCCATTGCCCGCGCAAATTTTTTCATGTTGAAATCATCTGCATCGAGATTATTCTCCACTACTTCAATGCATCGCTGCAAAAAGTCCTGGTATTCCGCAGATACTTTTACAGAGGATGTGCGCAAGGTGATGTTGTCGAAGAAATATTGTTGCAGTTGACTGCGATTGCGCAGGATCGTTTCTACCCTGGCAGTGAGCAGATCTTTGTCAAAAGGTTTGGTGATGTAGTCGTCCGCCCCGCCTTCGATGCCTTTCAAGCGAACGGCGGCATCTGTGGAAGCGGTGAGCAAAATTACCGGTATGTGATTGAGCCTGGATGACTGTTTGATCTTGGCGCACAATTCAAGACCATCCATTTCGGTCATGTTAATGTCGCTGATGATGAGGTCGGGCAAATGCTCGTCGGCAAGCGCCAAACCTTCTACCCCATCATCGGCCATGTACAAAATGTATTTGTCGTTAAACAAAAGCTTCAGATAATTTCGAACGTCGCGACTATCATCCACCAACAAAATGGAACGTTTTTCTGTGATTACTTCCGTCACTGTTTTTCCGGAAGCAGGCATTTCTTCTGCCAGTGTTTCGGTGAACTTGTCGTCATTTCCCGCCGCCAGCTCTTCCAGCAATTGGTTATTATTGGTTTCTGCAACAGGTTGTGCAACAACGGGCAGGTGCTGTTTTCCTTTTTTCAATTGTATGGAAAATGACGACCCGCTGTTTATCTCGCTGCTGATTTTGATGCTTCCTTTATGTGCTTCTACAAAATGCTTGACCAGGTAAAGACCAATGCCGAATCCGGATTTATGAGTAACGGCATCTGCCGCTTGCGCAAACTTCTCGAAAATCTTCGCCTGATCGCTTTTTGCAATACCGCAACCGCTGTCTGTTATGGTAATAATTACGTTGTCGTTTTCCTCTTCAATGGTAAATGTGATGGAGCCTTTTTCCGGCGTGAATTTGAAAGCGTTGGACAACAAGTTAAAAATGGCAATTTCTATTTTCTCCACGTCCACACATATATTAATGGGTGTGTTCGGAGCATTGAACTGATATTGTATTTGCTTTGCTTTTGCCTGCTGTATGAAGCATTGATAAACGCCATCGCACAACATTTGCAGATTGACCGGCGTAATTTTTAGCATGTCCTCGCCGCTGTCTGCTTTGCGGAAAAGCAATAACTGATCCACCAAACTCAACATTCTCCTTGCATTTCTGTACGCAATGGTTAATGCAAAATCCGGTGCTTCGTCCAGCTTTTCTTTAATCGGATTGATGATGAGCGACAATGGTGTTCTGAACTCATGTGAAATGTTGGTAAAGAATGACAGTTTCTTTTCCGCCATTATTTTATCCTGTTCATTCTTTACATGCGCCAGTTTGATTTCGTATTTAAGTCGCTCCTGTCTGCGTGCATAGGTGATGTAAGCGAAAATCATGGCTGCGGCGATCAATACAAAAAGTGAATAGGCCCACCATGTTCTGTACCACGGCGGCAGTATGATCACCTGCAACAATTTTGTAGCACTGCTCCAACTTCCATCAGCATTGGATGTTTTTACCAGGAAAACATACTTGCCTTCAAGCAGTCGCGAGTAGTTGGCTGTTCTTCCTTTGTTTACATAGTTCCAGCCTTTGTCCCAACCTTGCAGCATGTATGCATACCGGATCTTGTCGGACGTTGAATAATCGAGTGCTATAAAATCAAGTGACAGAGAAGAGCGATCAAATGGCAAAGTGATCTGCCGGATGGTTTGACCATCCACTTCTGCAGAGGATGCGTCACCTTGCGCCGGTTTGTTGTCAACTCGCACACTGGTTAAAAAAATGTTGGTGTTGTCTTTGCGAACAACTACACTATCAGGATAAAAAATATTAAAGCCGTTGATGCCACCAAAAATGAACTCGCCGGAAGACAGCGCCAGCCCGCCATTGAAGCTGAACTGGTTACTTTGCAATCCATCCGATTGCGAGAAATTGTTACAGGCATAAGTGTTGGGATCAAACTTCACAAGGCCGTTGTAAGTGCTCATCCACAGGTTACCGCTCTTATCTTCCAGCATACGAAGAATGGTGTTGCTTGGCAAGCCTTCTGAAGTGGTGAAGCGTTTAAAATTTCCTGTTGCACGATCAAACAGTAACAATCCTCCATCCTGTGTGCCCAGCCAGAAGCGGCCCTTTGAATCTTCCCTTATGCAACGAACAGGATGGCCAATTGCATACACCTGGTGCTTTTTGTTTATCCTGTCAATCTTGATGAGCGAGGTATAATTGCCCGCCCACATATTTCCCTGCTTGTCTTCTGCAATGGTTTGAAGATTGGCAATGGAAGGATCAAATATTTCAAACTTGTTTTCTTTCTTGTTAAAAAGATAAAGACTTCCATCGTTGGTAGTGCCGGCCCAAATATTTTTCTGTGCATCCTGGTACACGAGCCATGCATTTGGTTCGCGGCTGTTGGTGTTGGGATTATATAATTCGAAACGCTCAAAGCGATTGCTGTTTTTCCTGAGCCTGTTTACACCACCGAACCACGTAGATATCCAGATATCCTGCTGGTCGTCTTTAATGATATTGGTTATGAAATTGCTGCTGATAGAACTGCCATTTGCAGGATCGCTTTTGTAGGTGACATAACTGTTGCGACGACGGTCCCAATAGCGCAAACCCGCGCCATCTGTGCCTATATACACGTTATGTTGCCCATCTTCACAGAATGAAAGAATGAAATTATCTACCTTACTTGGAACATTTCCTTTGTACACTACATGTTCAAAAAACGGCTCACTGCATTCCACAAGGTTAATGCCACCGCGCAGTGTACCAATCCATTTGCGATCATTTTTATCGCAACAAACGGAATATACTGAGTTGCTGTTTATCAGTTCTGTTCCATTGGAAGATTTGAAAGACGTGGCCGTCCTTGCATTTGCAGGCAATTCAAAAACACCGGCACCATCCGTACCGATCCACAATGCTTCTTTTTTATCAAAACACAAACTGGTAACCGTCGTGCTCAGCGGAAGATGGTTGTATGAAAGTTCCTGCGTGTTGGCATTGTAATAAACCAGGTCGCTGTTTGTTCCCAACCATAAATTTCCCTGCTTGTCAATCTCCATCACGTTCGCCTGTATTACCTCCGAACTCACCCGCACTATTTCATTTGTTTTGATATCAAATAAAAAAATGCCTTTCCCTTTTATGGAGAGCCAAATCCTTTGCCTTGCCTCGTCATACCTGATGGCGTGCACTTGATAGTTCCACTCCTCTTTGCCGCCAACCTTTAGTGGCAGCTGGATACCAGGGTGCCATGCACCCTTGAAAACAATGAGACCATTGGTGCGTGTGCCCACCAACACCAGTTGATCCTTTATGTTTAGAATGGAAAGCACCTCGCCCTGCAAGTGTTGCTGGGCACCATTTCCATGAACGAGATAAATTGGGTTGGAGAAAGTTTCGTTGTGCTGGCTAAAAATATTGAGTCCGTTTTGCGTACCAACCCAGATGTTATTTTTGCCATCATCGCAAATGGACAACACGTTGTTGGTAGACAAAGAAGTACTATCGCCAATGATGTTCCTGAAAACTTTAAAATTATATCCGTCGAAGCGATTGAGGCCATCATACGTTCCGATCCACATAAAACCGCGGTGGTCCTGGTAGATGGTTGTGATGACGTTATTGGAGAGCCCCTGCTCTATTCCTAAATAGCGAATGGGCAAATCTTTGGCTTCTAATATGGCGCAGAAAGCCAGTAAATATACCAGCAAAAAAGTCTTTCTTATCAGCATCGTTAGTTTTGTGATCCTTATTGTCCGCAAATAAGTGTGAATCGTACAATTAAATTAGCTTTTTCAGAAAAACTTATCAAGTATTTACCCACTTTTGTTGAAAAAAATATTACGCGCAGGAATTCGATGTCATCACGTTATGCAACTGGTATTAATGTTGCATTGCTGCACCAGACCTGACAGGTTTTAAAACCTGTCAGGTCTCGCGGACTCTCCGACATTAACCGCAAAGAACGGAGAGTAGTTTACAGCGAAATGAATAGCAAGTCACAAGAGCGCAAAGGAAACGAAGAGTGTCTTAATGTTCAACACTCTTCGTTTCCTTTGCGCTCTTGCATGTTGCACCAATATTTTGAAACTAAACTTCTTTGCGCCCTTTGCGGTTAAAAAAACGACGCAGTCGGCCAGAAGCCTACTTACCCAAGTATCTATATATTTCACAGGCAGCCAGCAAGAACGCTCCCACACCGAAGTTTGCAGTTGAATTTTTGTCCACCACCTGACCGGGAATGGCCCTGTCTCCTATTGGTTGCACATAACCAATCTTTCCATCTTGCTGCATGGCAGTTTTAGACAGATATGTCCATGATTTTTTTACAACGGGTAAAAATTCGTTTTTATCGAGATAGCCGTTATTCATCCCCCATATTAAACCATAGGTAAAAAATGCAGTACCACTGGTTTCAGGTCCCGGTGCATGTTCCGCATCCTGCAGGCTTCTTGACCAGTAGCCATCAGGCTGTTGCAAAGTTTTTAACGCTTTTGCCATGCCGGTAAATTTTGCGATGTATTCGCTTCTATGTGCATCATTTACAGGTAAGTCTTTCAACACTTTTGCAAGCGCTGCGAAAACCCATCCGTTTCCTCTTGCCCAAAAATCTTTTTTTTCATTCACGGTTTTGTGCGCCGGAAAAACATAGCGGGCATCGCGGTAGTAAAGCTTCTCGGTGGAATCGTACATGATGGAATTGGCGTACTCAAAATATTCGTGCATCTTGTTGAGATACTGAGGATTTTGTGTCACCTTGTGCAACTTCACCATCACGGGCATTACCATGTACAGTCCATCTGCCCACCACCAATAATCATTTTTTGAGGTGGCCATTTCATATTCCATCACCTGTTTTGCCCGGGCTATTTTCTTTTCATCTTTTTCCAAATTATATAGATCAACATAGGTTTGAAAGCAACATTGCCAATCGCCGAACAACACAAAGTCAGGCTTTTCACCGTATGAATATTTCCACTCCGTTGTATCATCAGAAGTTGCACCTTTCCAGTTGTTGTAGCTCGCCCAGGTTTCCGCATACTGCCTGTACTTTTCATTTTTTGTAATCGCATATGCTTCCATATTGCCTGTCTGGTAAGCCGCTACATCCCAAAATGACCGCTGTTCAGGCGCGTGCGTCGATTGCCATTTATCGTTTACCAGATTGATAATATCCAACACTTCTTTTGAACTGCTGTCAAATTGCTTTGTGTTTTTTTGTGTCTTACAGGAAAGAAAAAACAGCGATCCTGTGAGTATGAATAAACTGAGGCTTGCAAATCGTTTCATAGTAAAATTGTGTTTTAAAATTGCACCTTACCGGTTTTAATATCAATTGACCACGGCTTGGGTTCCGGCAGCCACAACTTGCCATCACCAGTTTGAAGCGGCATCCACAGGTAGCGTGAGTCCCACTGTGTTTTGGGTTTCCACTGATCGGCCATAAAAATTACCGTAGTATCTTTTGTTCCTTCCACTTTGAGCATCATGGTTGATTGCGAGCTGTAGGTATTGGTTTCAGGCGGCGCAATATCTTTAAATTCCGACCATGGGCCTTCGAGCGATTTTGCAGTTGCGTATTTATTCGGGTTGGGGTTCCAGCCGGTGAGTGCAGAACCAATGGCATAATACAATCCTTTATAATGCACGATAGCGCCACCTTCCAATGGGGCATTGATCAAACAAACTTCTTTTTCCACTTTCAGATAATCATCGGACAACCTGGCGATGAAGAATCCCTTAGTGGGCCAACTTTCGAAAACGAGATAAGCGGTTCCATCATCATCGATGAACTGGCCGATGTCCCTGCTTTCTTTTTCCAGCGGACGAAAACTTTCACGGTATGTAAATGGTCCTTCGGGTTTGTTACTCGTTGCAACGCCTACCCTCGCCAATTTGTAGCGGGCATCATCCAAATGAAAGTACATCACATAGGTTTTCGTTTTCCTGTTGAAATAAACTTTTGGCCTCTCCAATACCCAGTTACTACCGAGATGCTCGGGGTCGGAAAGCTGTAGCGCATCTCCCATGAACTGCCAGCTCGCCAAATCTTTTGAACGATAACAACTAACGTAGCGAAGGCCGGTATCCAAACCTTGCCTTCGCTGTTCACCATACCAGTAATAATATTTGTCAATTTTTACAATACCGCCTCCGTGTGCCTGGATGTGATTGCCTTTATCATCCGGCCAAACTTCACCGGGATTGATCTTTTTTTGTGCGGTCGCAGAGGTAAGCAATACAATGATTGCCACCATTAACAGAATGTATTTGTTGCCCGGGCGGCAAGCATTCGTTTTATCTTTCATAATAATAAATGATTGAAGGAAAGACTTTTAGCAAAACGAAAGTAGCCTTACAGGAGGTTTTATACAGGGGGTAAATCCTGCTAAAAAGGGGGGCATTTTAATAACTGAATAACTGATTAACTGAATAACTGAAGGTTCAAAGTCAAAGACCCTGCCTGAATATAAACGTTCAGTTATTCAGTTACTCAGTTATTCAGTCCTCAAGCTCTTCGCCGGGTTGGCGATGGCGGCCTTGAAGGCCTGGAAGCCAAGTGTGAAAACTGCTATAATAATGGCTATAAATCCGGACACCACGAAGATCCACCAGTTTAGCTGGATGCGGTAGGCAAAATCCTGCAGCCACTTATTCATCATGAACCAGGAGAATGGAACTGCTACCAGCATGGAGAGCATGATAATTTTCAACAGACTTCCTGTGAGCAACATGGTGATGCTGCCGACGCTGGCACCCAGCACTTTTCTTACACCAATTTCTTTTACCCGCTGGCCAACGGTGAATGTGATCAAACCAAACAAACCAAGACATGCGATGCAAATAGTTAAGATGGTAAAGGCTAGCAATATTTGCCCCTGCTTTTGCTCGGCCTGGTATTGTGCGAGGAAATTTTTATCGAGGAACTGATAGTCGAACGTCGCCGAGGGGTCAAACTTTCTGAATGTTTTCTCCACGTCAACCAAAGATTGCGAGAGGTTGCTTTCATTTAAACGGACATACATGTTATCGCTTTCCATTGCATTCTTTGGCAGCTGCATGATCATCGGTTCTATTTTGTGCTGCAAAGAATAAATGTGATAATCTTTTACAACACCAATAATGTTTGCCGCAGTAATTTTACCCGTTGAATCTTTGCCCCTGGAAATCCTTTTACCGACGCCACTTGTCCAGCCCTGGCGCTGAAGAAAGGCTTCGTTCACAATTATATCATTACTATCGGAAGCTATGTTTTTCGAAAAATTTCGTCCTTCTTTCAAATGTATTTGCATAGCAGGAATAAAATCAGGATCGATTGTTAGGCCATTGGCGAGATTGCTGCGATCTTCGAAGACACCATTTTTTTCAACACTGTAATCTTCCATGCCAATGTTATTATTACCAATCGGATTGCCTGCAGACGCAACTGCTTTCACATTTGGATTTTGCAATAAGGCTTCGCGAAGTGCGGATACTTTTCCTCTCACATCCCTTGAATCAATATGAAAGGTCATCATTTGATTTTTATTGAAGCCGAGGTCTGTATTGCTGACATAGCGAAGCTGTAAATAAATAACGAGCGATGATGTTATTAAAACTACCGTAACGGCAAACTGAAAGAGTACCAATGTTTTTCTGAAAACGACCTGCCCTTTCACATCGCCCAATTGATTTTTCAAAGCAGGAATCGCTTTGAAGCGCGATAAAAACAACGCCGGATATAGGCCCCCAATAAGTCCTGCGATCAGTGTAAAACATAGGAGATAGAAAATGCTTGCAGGCAAACCGAATCTCCATACCGATAACGTTTTTCCTGTAACATCATTGATCAGAGGCATTAGCAACGCTATCAATACCACACTGATAAACGCAGCGGTAATGATCATGCTGATGGACTCTGCAAGAAATAAACTAACGAGATTATTTTTACTGGAACCTACTATTCGCCTGACCGCCACTTCACGCAGGCGCACGGATGCACGGGCCGTGGTGATATTGACATAGTTGATCAAAGCGATGATCAGAATGAGCAAACCAACAATGGACAAAACATAGATGTATTTTATATCGTGGTTCCCGCCCAACTCATACATTAAATGAGAGCGAAGATGTATGGACGTTAATGGTTGCAGTTCAAGATTGAAATGAATGTTCTGGGCATTGATTGTAAGATATTTTGTAACAAATGCCGGCATTTTTGCACGCAGCTTTTCTATGTCTGCATTCTTCTTTAAAAGGAAGTATGAGTAAATGCTAAGATTGCTCCAATCCCCTTTGTAATCAGGAGAAAATGGGCGCAGTGCATTAAATGTAAAATGTGAATTTGCGGGAACGTCTTCTATAACCGCTGCCACATTCACCGGACTTTTATCTATGTAAACTGTTTTGTTGATCGCTGCTGTTGGATCACCAAACAATTTTGCCGCGAGTGTTTTTGTGAGCACAATGGCGTTAGGATCTTTTAGTGCATTTGTGCCGCCGGCGATGAAATGATAAGTAAATACATCGAAGAAAGAAGGATCAGTAAAAAAGATATTCCCTTCTTTAATTGTTTTGTCATTGTAAGTGAGTATGCCACCGCCTTCGGGATCGATTCTTACAGCATCTTCCACTTCCGGAAAATCTTTTCTGAAAGCTGCAGCCGATAATCCTGACGTACCTGTTATGTCAAATTTCTCTTCGCCCCACCATCCGTGAGAAACGAGTCTGAAAATTCTTCCTGCATTTTGGTGGTAGCGATCATAGCTTAATTCATCAGCGATGTACAATGAAATGATCCAAACCGCGGTAAGGCTCAATGCCAGCCCTGAAATATTTATAAAAGAAAAAGCCTTTTGCCTGGTGATGTTGCGAAAAGCTGTTTTAAAAGAATTTCTAAGCATTGAGTATTGTTTGCAAAGCAAAAGATAATAATATGCCAGAAATATTTCTTCAGTATTATCAAAGGTTTAGCAGTTATCGGCACATAGCGCATGTTTGATTCCGATACAAAAAGTGTACGGTTTTGGTACACGAGAGAGCACGCAGATGACACTGATTGAGCTGATCTACACGGATCAATAATTGAATAATTGAATAACTGAATAACTGAAATGCAAGGTCGGGCGTGTTCTCGGTTATTCAGTTACTCAGTTATTCAACTTGTAAAAGATCAGCGCAAATCATTCCAATCAGTGTCATCTGCGTGCTATAAAAAATCAGTTCCTGCAATACTTCCTCACCAGTTCATCATACACACCTTTCCTTCTTGCTTTTTTAGCACGATGCAAAAGCAACGGCGTTATAAGTTTCAGAAATCCCGGTAGTCTTGTATCAGACAAATCAAGCAGTAAAGCAAGATGATCAAGTTTTTTGGGAATGCCGCTCTTGTTTGTGAGCCCATCTTCTGCAAGGCCATAGCTGATCTGCAGGCTTTGCAAAAAGCCTTGTGAGGCCGGAGATATTTTTACATGAAACTTTATGTCGTTGCTCGTGGGATTGAAAAAACGATGCAATTTATTTACGGGCACCGTGGATGTTTCGCCGGGCAATAGTTTATACTCCTTGTCGTCAATTCCTACGCCCAGTACTCCCTCCACAGGAATAAACTCTTCCGAAAAACTGGTGTGATAGTGCAGTGAATTGCCGCCCTCCGGAGCGAGTTCTACCTCGAGCAGCAGGTATTGATTGTTCGTTTCATGCGCCTCTTTGAGCACAGTAACCTTGTCTTTGAATTTGGGGTTTTGAAAAACGCGTAGTTGCATGGTGTGTTTTTCATGCGAACTTATGGAGAAGCGGAGCGCCCTACAATGCGAGAATGGGCGAATTGTCTATTGTAATGCATGAGTCGTAACAAGTCCGAAAGAGAGCACGCCGATGGCACTGATTGGGCTGATTTGCGCTGATCAATAATTGAATAACTGAGTAACTGAATAACTGAAATGCAATATCGAACGTGTTTTCAGTTATTCAGTTACTCAGTTACTCAGTTATTCAACCCGTAAAATCAGTGTAAATCCGTCAAATCCGTGTCATCTGTGTGCTCCCTACTGCGTCGATGGTAGTCCGAGGTTCGAATAATCCCACGCCCTGTCGGCCGACAATCTCCATTGGGAATCTGTCGCAGATGTACCTTTTGTCGTTCCCCAGTCAGCGCTGGGATCTTTCACAGTGCCTTTGCGCCAAATGGTTCTGTTTCGGGTGTCCAGCGCTTCTCCGGCGATAGACCAGAAAAAATTGTTTCTGCTGCTGCTGCTGCCGGCAAACATTATACGTGCCACATTCGGACTTCCAAAAGCATCTATGATTTTGTAAGCGGTACCATCAAGCATGTATGTTCCTGCCGCATCTTGTTTCAGTAAAGCAATGCCACTGTTACCACTTAATTGCAACGGCTTGCTCGCATCACCGCTCGCAGTGCTGGTAGTTCCCCACGAGATGTCTCTTTTTACACTGGCATCCGCTTGTGTTGATGCGATAACGTAGCAATGTCCGCTTTCAAGCGATCCTGTTAATTTCAAATAGGTGGTATTGTCGGGAAAGCGCCAATCTCTTAATGTATTGGCATCACTAACAGCATCATAACCTATCGCATAATGCGAAAGGTCAACATCGTTTCTTGTCCCGTTGTATAACTCTACGTAGTGATTACGCACACCACCCGCATTAGGATCGGTGTTGATCGCAGTTGCTATTTCTGAGATGATGACATCTGACGTTTCATTATCCGGTGGTGGCGCTTCAGGAATGGTGAATTCCACTTTCGAGCTACAGCCCACCATTGATAAAGCGATCGCTATTGTGTATATCAGTTTCATCTGTTTACTTTTTATTTTATTTTGATCAGATGCCCGCCTGAATGACGTCGTCGGGCAGGGCATTCGCATGAAAAATAATCATGCCTTTGGGTTGGTAAATTGTTGTCATACTCATTTCATAATTGCGACTTTAGAATGAAAGTTGTACGGCCAGGTTACTGATCCATGTGGTCTTGTCGGCAATTGCACCATGTTGCTTTATGCAGGTAGTGTTAATACCAATGCGAAACGCGTTGTTCATTATGTATTTGTTGATACCAATCGTAAACCAATCCTGTTTTTGAATAAGCGAGGTAGCGGTATCAAACTCAGGTTTCACAAATGAGTAACGCCCTTCAAAAGCCCAGCCATCCTTGAGTACATAAGATGATTGCAGATTAAGCCCACTTCCCAGGTTATATTTTGAAGAGGCAATTGCAGGCGACATTCTCACCGATGCAGCAGCATCCGTAAAAAGATTTTTTCCATACACAGAGGCATCGGTATATTCACCCACAAACGCGAAGCCTTTGTATTTAAATATGGCATCGACTACGAGTTTGCGATAATCCGCATAAGCGGCATTTCCACTTTCATCATAGATGCCTGTTACTGTACCATGGCCTCCACCTAGTGCGTTGCTTGCTTTTACATTGTAACTTCCTGCAACACCAATACCTAGTTTTGGCGTAGGCTCGCGATAAATATCCTGCGCTATGAATGCATTGTTTTTAATAAAATCACCCATTGGCATAAAGTCTATCCGGCCACCATATTTGAATCCGGCATCGGTCTGTGTGTCCCAAAAGCCTTGCCCTTCGCCAGTTGTAACAGACACCGATGGATACAACCTCATCTTATTACTGATGGTAAAATTAGTTTCGAAGAAAATTCCTCCCTCTCTTGTTGAACCCACAAAATTTTGCATCAATCCCCCGTATATACTTCCGTCAGTCGACTTCCCTGCTGTTGTCGGCCCCATCACTGATGCAAATTTTTCATCTGCCATGGCAAGCCGGTTATTGGTGTTTGTTTGTCTTTCACCGAGTACCAATCTGTATTGTTGATTTTTTGAAGCAAATCCCAACCAACCTTCCAATATACCTGTAGTGCCCGTAAAATCAGATACAAGGCCCATCGTAAGCTGGTTGTTAAATGCAGACACATTGAATGCAAGGCGAACGAGATTAAGCGACATGCGGTTTGTGTGCGTCACTTTGCTGCCGGTGTCAACATCCATCGTTTGCATACCAGGCTGCAGTGTAGCGTTGATGTTGAAAATGAATTTGTCTTTTTTACTGAGCCTGATATACGTGCCTTCTCCAGGTACATAACGGAAGGTTGAATCAATTCTCCCCGACTCAGAAACCTGCGCCTGGGAAGCACTGAAAGCAACCATCGTTATGCAAAATATCAATAGCTCGTATTTGCGCTTCATAGCTGGCATTAATTAGTGTGTAATTGCAATAATTGCTCTTTGGATATTCGATATATCGGGATTTCCTTTTCGTCAAATTTTTTCTTGATAATATTATTCGTGTACATTGAGTTCGCTCCTTCCGGTTCTATAAGGTCCGCAATCACGTTGCTCATGCGCTGATGCGTATCTATTACCAATGCGCCTGCAGGTATGGTTACATCGCGATCATTAAGGTTGACCGAGCCTTTCTTTTCTTCTACATATTGCTGCACTTTCGTTTGCAGGGATTGCGTTACTTCTTTAAACTCAACGCCAGACACCGACAACACTGTTTTTATTTTTTCCGAAACCGGAAAAATCACAAATGCTTCAGGCTTGGGTCTCGCGATAACTGCTGTTTGGGTAATGTTGTAGTTCGCATTGAATGTTATCGTTGTATCGGAGACGGTGCATTCATTTACAAACACGTAATCTTTTTTAATTTTTTCGGGTTTTGATGTGGCCACAGAAGGGCTGCTCGCAGCAATCGCACGAGCATCCGCTTGTGTGAGTGTTGCCTTTATTTCACCAATATTCTGATAAGCTATTTGCAGATATGAAAGGGCTGTGATGGCCGCTGTTTCTATTCGTCGCTTTCCCGCTTTTTCTTTTTCTGACAAACCGCGAATTTCCATCAGCATCGACACACGATTTTGCAATGCATAATTTGTTGCACTTGACCGGCTTGCTATCCCGCCTATATTCAACCAAACTTCATCATCTACTCTAAAAGTGGTTGAGTAATCTGTTACGCGACGCCCTTGCTCTGTTACAGCTTTTTTTGTTGGCTCAACAAACATGTTGCGTATCATGTCACGAATAGCTGGATCTACATTCAAATTGCCAGTGTACAAAAACAACTCATCATAAGAAGATGTAAAACAGTCGTTCAATTCTTTGTAATCTTGTCTTGCAGGAGAATATTCGTGAAAATCTACAACTACGTGCGGATCAAATTTGTTAATTGCCGTTTTAATATTGATGCTTTCTTCAGCATCTAAAATGGTGAGGTCGCGATTCAAATCCACACCATTATTTGAAGCCCTCGATTCTGCATGGCGACCATCAGCATTTACCATCGGCATTACTTGTATAATCACTTTATCAAGAATGGGCAAATACTTCTGATCCTGCATGAGCAGGTATATAAAGTATAACATGCCTTCTGTTGCCAGCGGTTCGTTTCCATGAATGCAACCTATAAATGCCACACGCAGTTTTTCCCTATCATCTATGCTGCTCTTTCTTGTGATCTGTACCATTGGTTGCACCCTGTTTCTTTGTGTTCTGCCAATTGAACCAACGGACATTAAATCAGGATGTTTTTCTGCCAGCTGGCGTATAAACTCCATGACGTTTCTGTAGCTTGTATAATAGTTCTCGTCTGACTTTCCTGACACAATCGGCAGCGGCATGTCATGCGCCGGTTCAGGGAAATACTTCTGGTATATGTCAACTGCCTGCGCACGTAAAGCGGTTGCGCCGTAACAAACAATTATTATAAACAATAGCAGTTTTTTCATATCCCTTAGAATTGAATAGTAAACATTACCTGTCCGTAGATATTTCCTTTCACATCAGAAGTTTTAAGATTTTCTTTATACTCTTGATAACCAGCTTCAATATTTAGTTTCAAATCATGTTCTCTGAAATACCGTGTACCCACAAACGAATAATACCTGTTTTGATCTGCGAAATTTGCAGAGTAAGTGTCATTGTACAATTGGGAGTATCGGGCGGCGCATGCCCATTTACCAAAACAATATCCACCCTGGATGTTTACACCACTACCCAGGTTAATTCTGTTCAATACTGTTGCCTTGATCTGCTCAGGAGTTTGTCCGGTATAAGGAGTAAATTTTCCGCTGAGGTTAAACTCTCCCGCAATACCAGACGGCACAGTAGCATGTGCATATACATACTCACCAAACGCATACCAGCCGCGGTATTTGAACATAAAGTCAAATCCTGCCTTTAAGTAATCAGGCAAGAGTTCGTTCGCCGCGGAGTCGCCGTAAATGTATCGGCCACCATTGGTTCCTTTTGCAGAAGAAATACCATCGGTATAACTAAAAGTAACGCCCACAATTAATTTTGGCACCCGTTCACGAGCGAGGTCATCCATGTAATATTCACCACCTTTGGAGAAAGTTCCGAATGGCAACCAGTCCAGCCTAACCCCATATTTGAAGCCTCCATAATTCTTTTGCAACGCAGCCGTGCCGTCGCCGGTAGTGACTGAAACATAAGGTTTCAAAATGTTGCTACCTCCAGCTTTTATCGTTCCATAATAGCGAATACCATAATCGAAGATGGGATCAAATGCAGTAGAGACGGCACTTCGCTCAATGAAGCCGAGCGATTCACCTTCTATCCTCGCCTCTCGCGTGTCGGCATAATCTGCACGCACGCCAAAGTTGAATCGGTGATTTGTACTCGGTCTATACTCGATCAACGCATCCTGTAAAGTATTGTTGAATGATCGCGTACCTGTGGTGGTGCTTTGAAAATTGCCGGCTAAATTTAAACGTAGTCTGAAATATACTTTATCGTTAAATAAAAATCCTCTGAAGTTAAATCTGGCTCTACGAATATCAAACTGCGGGCTGGTATTTTTGAACTTATCGAGCGTACTCATACCATTTAGCAATTGAAGGCTCTGCGTGAAATTCAAACGCATTTTGGAGGACTCCAGGGTAAGCCCATCGCCCAGTTGATAATTTCTCTTTAAACGAAGAAACTGCGTATGATCCTGATCTTTGGCCGATTGCTCTTCATTTTCTGTAGTCGTTTCGGGAGCATCATCCTCCTGCGCCTTTGCAACATTAAAAGCGCAGCAGCATAACAACAGTATGAACAATTTTCTCATTTTCATTTCCTTGATCAGGATAAGAGTTTATTTATGGGCCAAACAGGCGAATACCGTTGCTTATAAACAAACAGGCGATCGAAAAAGTTCAGCGTGCGAAATCGTTTCCGGAAACGCTGCGGGTGCGGCAGGGCGAATGCAATTCGCCCCTACCATTTTCAATTAACTCTCCATTCTCAATTCTCAACTCTCAACTTTCTCAAAGCTTCCATACACCATTATCTTTCCGTCCTGCATCATTATTCTTCCACGGGCAATGACATCTGTAAGATTAAAATCCGGATCAAACAAACAGATATCGGCATCACCACCAACACGAATACGTCCTTTATGTTTGAGTGACAGGTTTTTCGCAGGACCTGAGGTAATGAGTTTAATCGCTTCTTCTATTGGCACTTTACCGTCCCTGATAAGCTTCTGCACCTGTTTATAATTGAGATCTATCGGCGCTTTCTTAAAGCCCGCAGGGTTCCCGTCTTTATCTTTCAATCCTATGCCTGCATTGCCGTCGCTACTGAAAGTCATATTATCCATTGACACACCTTTTTCAAGCGCATATAATACTTGCTTATAAGGTTCGTCGAACTTAGTACCACCTGTTGTGATGTCGATCATGCCGCCAAGTTTTGCGAAGCGTATTGCTTCTTCAAACAATGGCACCGTGCGGCCAACGTGTGTTGGAGAAATATTTTTGATAGGAAAATGATATTGCTCCACCAGTTCAAGAAGAATACCCATATTGGTTGGCAGCGCTCCAAGGTGTATATGCATGATACCGCCTTTGCCGGAAGTGAGTCCACCAACATGCACATCTTTCAATATGGCAAGCAATTCTTTCGCAGTGGGAAATGATGAACGTTCATCACTTATTGCCACTTTGCAGCCAAGCACTTTATCGATTAGTATCATGTCTTCCAAAACTGTTCCTGTTATGGTAATTGGTGGAATACCAAAGTAGCTGGTAAGCATGTATGCAGTGATGCCTTCGTTATCAAGCGACCTGGTTTTTGCATACAGCGCTTTCAAACTTTTTGTGGCGCCATCAGTGCCCAGCAAGCCCATTACTGTAGTGGTGCCGCAAATGATGAATTCACTCAGCATAATTTCAGGGGTGAGCGAATGGAAGCCGTGCTTACCGCCAGCTCCGGTGATATGCACGTGTTGATCAATAAGGCCAGGCGTTAAAATTTTTCCATCCGCATTAATCACTTCAACGCCAGGAAGATTGGGAGCTATTTGATCATCAATCAATGCTATTTTTTCTCCGCATACCAAAACATCTTTTACACCCAGCAACTCCGGAGCATATACGCGTGCCTGTTTGAACAGTTTGAACATGGAGATCTTTTTAAATGAAAAAATGGTAAACCAGCATAAACACCAATGCTGTTATTAAAGGGATGACGTTTCTTTTTGCAAGATCGAATGGCGACACGCCTGCAATTTTTGCGATACCAACAATCACTCCTGCAATGGGCGACATGGCTCTTCCCATGCTGGAAGCGAACTGCATAGGTAAGATAAGCTCTGCCGCTGGTTCACCTAGCTTCGCCGCAATGTCGGGCACAAGTGGTGCAAATGAAAAGAAAGAGGCATTGCCGCTGCCCATCAGCATGGATGCAAAAAAGATAATGACCGTCATTAAAATACCTATACCCACTGCACCGAAGCCCATGCTTACAGATGCACTGGTGAGGCTATCGATAAAGCCCAACGCTATCAAGCCTGTTGAAAATATTTCTGCACATACGATCAGCGTAACAACAGATGCAAACACTTCGCCCATTCCTTCCCAGAAAACTTTGAGCGAGTCGAAGACTTTTTTCAGGCTGCGTGTTCTTATCAACTCCATCGCCATTGCAACGACCAATGATATCAGCATTGCGGTGGTTGTATCGAGTTGAACAGTAGCGGGAAAAATATGAATGATGGGAGAAAATATGATCAGCAATATCAAAGGCAATACCGGTAACATGGCATAGATAACAGGCGCTTTTGATGTAAACGCTTCTTTTACTACCTCTTGCTCTGAAGGTGCTTCGGGATTCTTGCGATCGTAGTACCTGTTCACAAAAAAATAAACGACCATCAGCAAGAGTGTCATTGGAATGGCAAGCGGCAATTGGCTTTTGATAAAATACTCTACGTTGTGCATCTGCAACAACTGCGATGCACGCGCTGTATTTGCCGACGCCGGCCCCATATCAAATATTGTACAGGCAGAAATAACAGCGACTGCCGATATTCTGCTTACTCCCAAAGAAACCAACACCGGGAAAACGGACGCAACAAGCAACAAGCCCAATCCTGCAGCAGAAGGTGTGCATATAAAAAGCAACTGACCAATAGGAATGACAATAGACGCTGCAATGTAAGGGGATTTCTTAAAAATACTCAGTGGCTTCATGGCCACATACACCAATGCATCACTTGCTCCTATCGCTTTCATATAGGCAACAAAGCCACCTATCGCCATGATCATTAGACCAACATTCGCAGCCTTATCTGCCAGCGATTCTTCAATGCGTTTAAACAGATCAAAAAAGAAGGCACCGGAAGGCTCCTGGAGTTTGGGAATATCATAATGCAGCAACCATGCTATAACTATCATGATAAGGCCCATAAAAAGTAATACAGCCTGTGGATTGAATTTCTTTACGAGCAGGTAGGCAGTAATGCAAATAAATAGGATACTGTTAACCAAACCGACATAATTCATATGCTGATATTAACCGTGTTAATGATTGATTCGCGGGTAACAGATAAAGAATTAACGTGGATGTATTCGGGTTAGCATGAAAATATTGAAAAAAAGAAGACGAAGCAAGAAGGGACGACGGACGCCGGTCGCTTGTTTCGTGGAGCACGTCGTCAAACTGGCTACCAGTGGCCTGTTGCCGGTGGCCAGCGACTAACTAACGTGTATGATTTTACTGTAAAATGGTATTGAAAAAGAAGAATAAACTTCTGCCTGCGTTTAACTGGCGATTTAATTTTATTTGATTGGCGGTAACGACAGACTTATAATTGCCGAGTAGCTTGATATATTTCATACTTCACAATCTCCCAGTGCTTTCCTTTTAGACAAACCGGATCGAAATCGTTGTCTGCTATGGAGTGATTATTCAATTGGCTAATCAACTTTACTTCATCATGCAAATACTCATGTCGTTCTTTGTGAAGGTGAATAAGCTGTTGAAGCGAATGATGATTTAATATTTCATGTATATCCCAAAAATCCTTTTTTCGTCCTCCCCGCAAAATCACATCCATTTTCATTGCTGCTATTTCTTCAACGCTTGCCAGTCTGATGCCATCATGCAATTCAACCTGTCGCATGAAATTATCATTCGTATAATACACATCAAGTTTTATCGCATTGCTGGCATTAGATCCTATCAAATAGGAACATCCCATCCCAATCAGTCCTGTGCCATTAGTTTGAAAGAAGGGAAAAGTATTTCTTAAAAAATTCTCAATGAGAGAATAGTCAATTGAACCATAAGCACTGTCTGTAAATAAATCAATATCAATTGACATTCTGTGTCCAAGATGCAAGCTTAACGCCGTTCCGCCGACTAACCTGAACTGCGCCAAAGCGCTGTTTTGCATCAAAACATTTAAACTCTCCCGTAACGCCGGGTCCACAGTATTCCATTGTAACATTCGCCTCCGGTTTTATAATTCTCCCAAAATTCTTTCTACTTCCTTATTTCCGTAAAATTTTTTGATCTCCTTTTTTTCCTGGCTTGATCCTCGCTCAAACACTCGTTGAATAACAGATCTTTTTTGTTTATGCCAGTCAATATTTTCAATAGTAGTATCCCAAAAAGTAGTTTTTTGAAACTTTGTAATGTCAGGTCTGGATTTGGAAAGCCTGCTTTCTTTTATCTTTTTATAGTCATAAAAAACTTGCAGAATCATAAACAAACCTTCTTCCAATTCTAATTCAGTTTCAATTTTCATCGCAAGAGCTGTGTTCATGTCTCTTTTACCATTGGTAATCGCGCCCAGCGTTTGAGGGTATTCATTTATCGACAATGCAAAACGGCCTTTAGGGAGTTTTCTTTTCTTTAATTCATTATCAAGAAAAATCCCCGGATGTATTCCTTTTAGCTTGTCAACTGCCTCAAAATTCATAAATACAAATGTTAGGTAACTAATGATTATCCAAAACTAAGTAAACTTTTTTGTGTAAACAATTTTGTTTACTTCAAAAAATAACTACCTGATAACAAACAATCTAACAAAATCAGATTTGGCTTGTAAACACAAAAAAGCCGGGCCACCACTAGCCCGGCTGCGTACACACCATGAGTAAGAGTAAACAAAGTTCAGGTCTCTTTTTCTTTAGTCAATATTTTTCGCAAGGCTTGGCCCTCCCATCACTTCTTGTAATTTATCGGTTATCGCTTTTTCATCGCCGGAGTACACCAGTATTTTTCCATCTTTATCCAGTAATACATAGAAAGGTATGAAAGTCGTCATGTACAAACTTCCCACTCGTGCCGGCATGTTCTTTTCCGGGAATTCATCGCAAACTTGCGTCCATGGCATTTTCTCAACATCCATTGCTTTTTTCCACGCATCCCATTTGCTGTCGTCTGAAACGCTAACGATCTCAAGACCTTTAGAATGATATTGGTCGTATACTTTTTTCCAGTGTGGAATGGCTTGTCTGCAAGGATGACACCAGCTTGCCCAAAAATCGATCATCACATATTTTCCCTTTAAAGAAGAAAGTGTGAAAGAACTGCTATCTCTTTTACGAAGCGTAAAATCTGGCGCTGCATGGCCGGGTGTTAATGCAACTCGTTTACCATGATTATCTGCTACGTATTTGTAATAGTTTGACGACGCAGCGTCACCGGTGAAGTTGTGCAGCATAGAATCAACCTGGGTAAGACGTAAGTTGCTTTCGTTAAAAGTGTAGAGCTGACTAAATATATAGGCCCCTACAACAGATGATGGATTTTTTTTCGAATAATCGTCGATCCATTTTAGCTTCGCCGCTGTCTGCAATTTGCTTACAGAGTCGGCTTTGTCCCTATACGCATATTCAGCATCTTTATCTTTTTGCTGTTGAGATATTTGGTAAAACTTTGTGATAACAGAATCATACTGTTTGATGGCTGGATCACTCTCGTATGTTTTCCA
Source organism: Pinibacter aurantiacus (assembly GCF_019130065.1). Taxonomy (GTDB): domain Bacteria; phylum Bacteroidota; class Bacteroidia; order Chitinophagales; family Chitinophagaceae; genus Pinibacter; species Pinibacter aurantiacus. Next base: position 96,277 of record NZ_JAHSPG010000015.1, read on the forward strand.
CACATCATTACCGGGAGAGCCCGTAACGGTGAAGTCCTCTAATTGTGCCCATTTTGAACCGCCGTATTGCGTCTGATCATAATACTTTGAACCGGCAGTGTCGGCATCAACCGTGATATCTGCGTTTTCCGCAAACACATCGAAGCCAAAGGTCCAGTCTCCAGCTGCTACCTGAACCATCATCATTTCTGGTTGTTTCAGTTTACCGGTAAAAACAAACTGGCCACTCTTTACAGGCACGCTGTCGATGGTTTCGGGATTACGATAATCTGCGCCACGGTGAATCAATTTTGCATATCCGTCGCCGAACTTTTTGATATTCACCTTGATATTGAAACTGTCTTTGCTTGCCGTAGCTCCGGATACGGACTGATTATTGTTGCAGGCCGCGATGCCAAGCAAGGCCGCCGCACAGGTAAATAAGGTAAAGGTTGTTTTGTGTGCCATCATGAATAGAGTTTTAATTAAGTAGCAGACTCTCTGATCGGAAAATGCGACTATCAGAAAATGAAAAAAAATTTGTTAAAGCGTTCAAATGATCTTGTGTACGCGGACGAGCAACGTGACCCAATTACGAAGAATGATGAATGATGAACCGATGAAGATGCCGACAATCTTAACCCTATTCATCGTTTATAGCTCACCATTCATCATTGTATTAAAAACTTAACTCAAAACTTTTCTCCACTGGCTGCAAACACTGGCGAAGATTGCAGGTTTGGTAATACAGACCCGCATTGATCTTGCCCGTTTTCGCACTTGCAGCTTTTACCGCCTTTTGAATGAACACTGCTTCGGTCTCGTAGATCAACACACCGGGGTCATTTACGGTAGTCGTTGGCTCTGTTGCTTGCCATTTGCCCACTGCGTGTACATTGTCAGGCAATTGCAAAATGTGATCTATAGGTATGTAAGGCATATTATCCGGCACATAAGAATAGATGTGCCATCCCGGTGCGATTGCAACTTTTACAATAACGGCAATGCTATCATCGCTGTTTACTATTTGCGCATTCAATGTTACAGGCTGCTGCTGACTCGGCATATCGCATTTCAATTGCTTTGCGGCGTCCGCTATTTTTTTATCGAAACCACTTTGCGCATTGGCAAACAATACCGGAAGCAACAATGCTATAAGAATCGTTTTCATCAGTTATACGTATTGATCATGAATCTGTATCCGTTCGTTTCCGAGAAATATAATTTGCTTCTGTTTTTTGCAATCCATTTCTTCCACTCTTTTGCAGTGGTGAAATTTTCTGCGGTGTATTTTTTCAATACGCTCAAAGCAAGAGCCGGATCGTTGTTATCTTCCATCATTTTAACACAAGTATCAAGTAGTTTGATGCTGTGATTGGAAACGCCAATCTTTTGAACAGAAGAGTCAATGGTATAGTCGTAAAAAGCCGCAGCATCACAATACACATAGTCGAGGTTGTCATTGATGTATTTTTGAAATCCCGTTACATCGTTTCCAAACGTTGCAGCATATTTTCCCATGATGCGTGTTGTAAACTCTTCCCATGTTGAAATTGCTTCCTCTCTGCCGATATACATCAACGATTCCTCTTCAGATGATGTTAATGTTTTACCTGCTGCTTTTTTCTCGTCTAGTTCTTTTTTTCGCTTCGCGTTTTGCGTGTTGAAATCTTTGATCATTGCAACGTAATCATCATACTTTGCTCTCGTCAGTTCTTTCGGTATTTCTCTCACCTGGTCAGTCGTCGCCATGGTTTGGTTATACTTTTTTGTAATTGCCATTTTACCGTCAAACTGTTTCATGTACGCTACAACATTTACAAATACTTTCTGTGCTTCGTCCGTCATGTCAGCCGGAGAAGAACCAAATCCCCACAAAAAGAAATTACCATGCCTGCCCAAGGCCACTGCAGTAACATCTTTCTGACACACGCCGCTTGAAATCACTTCAGCATCGGGCCCTTCTGTAAACCTGCTTCCGCGTGACACAAGGCCGATCCTGCATTCGCCATCCAGATACCCTGTTTTATCTACTCTCCACATGGGTAATTGCTTAGGCATAGTATCTCCGGATGAATAATGAAAAATACCATCGGGTGTGTTCTTCATCACCATTGTTGGAGAAACTTTGTTAATCGGCCCTTTGAAAATGGGATGTTGCAAGTTCATGTGGTGTGCATCTGCATCGAGGCATAAACACAACCAGTCAAGTTTCAAACCAATTCTATCGCCCATTTCATTCGCTGTACTCGCAATAAAAACAACGGGCTTCGAAAAATTATCCGGAAGATATCTCGCCGACACATACTTGGTTGTTCTACCATTGGCATCGGTGTCTTGTCTCGTAGGTTCTAATTCTTTTGTTTTAAAATCAAAAATGGTAACATCATAAGGATCAGAATCAGAAGGCTTCCAATCTCTGCAATCTATTGTTGCCACTTCTGTGAAATACTGGCTCAGCAATGCTTTGAACGCAGGCATCCGAACCGGGTATTCTTTTGCAAAAAGTTCTTTGCTCATCATGCCGGGATAAGAGCGCTTAGATTCGGGCATTTGCTTAGATGGATCATAGCCTACAAACAGGACCTTCATTTTGGCCTTTGCAACTGTTTGAGCGGAAAGTTGTCCGCCCAAGCAAATGACAGCAACAGCCAAAATCAATTTTATGATTCTATGTTTCATTTTATTTTCTGTGTTTAAAGTGTTACACCCATTTAGTTATGTCATCAGTTTTGATGCTTAACAAGGCTTCAACAAGCTCTGTCTGACAATCCGCTCACGCTGTCAGGCTGAGCTTGTCGAAGCCTCTGCTGTTAATTCAAAACCTGGTCAAGCTTTTGCTGTAGCATTGCTCCGCGCACATCTTTTGCAATTATTTTTCCGGAAGGATCAACTAGAAGATTGCTCGGTATGCCTTGTATTCCATAGTAAGTGGAGAGTTCATTTTTCCAACCCTTAAGGTCGGAAACCTGTGTCCATGGCATTTTATCGGCAATCACTGCTTTCTTCCAGTTGGCCGATTTGTCATCGAGTGACACGCCTACTACTGTGAAATTCTTGTCTTTGTATTTATCGTATGCCTTGAGCACATTTGGATTTTCTGCTCTGCATGGTCCGCACCAGCTCGCCCAAAAATCAATCAGCACATATTTACCTTTAAATGCAGAAAAATGAACAGGCACGCCACTTGTGTCAGCTTGTGTAAAATCGATCACTTCACTGCCGATGGCACTTCTTTTCAAAATGTCCATTCGCTCAGTAAGCATTTTACCACTTGCAGTTGCAATGGCTTTTGCACTAAGCTGATCGTATAGTTTTTTCACCTCACTGTAATCCATGCCGTATGATGCTCTGGAGGAAACAAGATACATGCTGTAATAGCTGCCTGGGTGTGCAGCAATGTATTTCGCCGCTCTCTCATTCTTTTGAGTCTTTATGTCTTTCAATTTTGTTTCCAGAGCAGCTTGTTCTTCTTCGCTTACATGTCCATACTTCTGATATAACGGACTTTCCTGATCGCTAAGATCTTTGATGGACGCTTCGAAAGCATTCGCTTCGTCCTGCATTTTAGAGCCGGTGATCTTGTAAGAATCTACAGAATCACCAATGCCTGTAATTGATATTTTTCCTTTGTCCGCAAAAAACGGATACGCCCTGTTTGGCAAAAAAAGATACACTTGTGTAGGCTCGGCAATATTTGTTTTCCACACAAACTTTCCGTCAACCACTTTTACAGTGTCTGTCTTGCGTGTTGAACCATCAGCGTATGCGAATTGGATATTTTCGGCTTTTAAACCTTTCAGGTTACCATTCACCGTTGTGCTTTGCGCTGTAGCGGATTGTATGGATGCACATGTTGCGATTGTTATAAGCAACTTGCCTTTTATTCCTTTTATCATAAATTATTGAATTGATATTTTTTAAAAACTTGGTATTGGAAAAACGACTTTAGGATCGTCCGGCTGAATGGTCATTGCCTGTCCGTTATTGTCTGCTGCTGTTCTTGTCATGGGCAAACCGTTGCGGAAATAATCATAACTCGAATGGCCCTCAAACGCAAGCTCTATGCGCCTTTCCTTAAGCACTGCTGCCAATACAGCTGCGTCTGACAGGTTATCAATATCAGATGCCGGTAACCCTGCACGCGTATGTATTTTTTTAAGATCCGCTCTTGCCTGGGTAAAATCACCTGCCTTTGCTGATGCCTCTGCCCTGTTGAGATACACTTCACCCAAACGGAAATATATGTTTGGCGCATAAGTAATCCATGCCATGTTCAGGCAAAGCCATTTGGTTGTTTCTGTGTAGCCGGATGCATCGTTCATCTTCAAAAACGAACCGCGCACATCGCCCGCTGCAATGATGGACTTGAAGTTTGCCGATGGCAAAAAAGTTGCCCCCACATCACTGCCGTAATAATTAACGTAGTGAAACTCCTGCCCCATCTCGCTGCCACCCTGCGCGTTATCATATGCCCAAATAATTTCGTGGTTACTGGCAAAAGATGATTTACCCAGATCTCCAAACTCATCGTCTCCAAACATTTTGATATAATCCGCGCCAGTTGCCAGGGAATATTTGCCGTTGCTTTGATCAATAACGCTGTCTGCGTAAGTCGCAGCAGCATCATTGAAAGTTTTATCAGGGCTTGTGGTAGTGCCACCCATGTAGAGATAAACTCTCGACAACAGGGACCATGCTGCTGCGGTGTTTGCAAAACTGTTTGTTTTTGTTACAGGAGCTTTCATTAGTTGCGCGGCTTGCTGCAGGTCCGCTATAATGAAGTCATACACTTCTTTTACAGTAGAGGGTGCTGGATTATCACTTATACTGCTGCTCTTTTTGATTGGTACGCCAGAGCTGGTTGCAGCATTTTGATAATATGGTTTGCCATAGATCCTGATGAGGTTGAAATAGGTAAACGCACGCAGGAAAATGTTTTCGCCTTTTGCGTAAAGAAATTTGTTTTTGTCTGCGGCCGTCAATGAAGTGAAGCCGCCGGTTTCAAATGCCTGCATACCTTCTAAAGTGGTGTTCACGCTCACGATGATTTGAAACGAACCGCGATAAAAGTCAGAGCTGTAGCCAGATGCAGCGGCAGGGCTGTTTTGAAAGAAATAAGCATCGGTTTCCTTTGAAACGGGACCAAACTGTTGAAGGGTAACGTTATTACCGCGGCCCTCAGAGATATTAAGCCCCGGCAGGTCATATGGCTTGAAGTTTCCACTTGATGCAAGCAAAGTATAATTACCAACAGTTGTTTCGATTATGCCCGCAAGAGAAGACAATTCTCCTTCTGCGCTTACCTTCGTAAGGGGTTTTATGGCGTCTATCTGTTTGTTACAGGATGCCACGATCAGAGATAAAAATATGATGACGAATAGCTTGTTCATGTTAAATGTTTTTTGACGTTTAACTAAAAAGTTAACTGTATACCAAAATTGTATTTGCGTGGAATACCCAGACGAAAAGAAGACTGGCCAAAATCCTGCGCTTCTCCTACTGAAGGACCTTCAGGGTTTGAAGCAACAATTGATTTTGAGTAAATGGTGTAAAGGTTATCTCCACTAAAATAGAAGGTACAGTTGCTTAGCTTCAATTTACTCAGCGTAGCTGCAGGTAAATCATAGCTTAACCGCACACTGCGAAGGGAAGCATTGCTTGCATCATGAATATATTTACCAGATCCATAGTAAGAGGTATTTGCCTGGTAGTATATCCATGGCTCAGTGGCATTGGTTTGTCCCGGCGTTGTCCAAACTGTTTGATTGTTTCTGTATTTTAACTGGTTAAAATCTGCCGGTGATGTTCCCTGGTTCTGTTGGGCCAACCCATCGCTCATCACATATTTCAGAGCATAGGTAATGAGAATATTTAACGAGAATTGTTTGTATGTAAATGAGTTGGTCAACCCGCCATAATATTTCGGCTGAAATGAGCCCATTGTCTGGTTCTGCCTGTTGTCTACCGCCGCGCCAGCTTCTGCAACTGTATTCACATACTCCACACCAGTCTTGGAACCGCTGCCATCAAAAATCAATTTTTCAAAAAGAGGCTTTCCTGTTTGTGGATCTACACCTGCATACTTTACGGCCTTTAACGCATTGATGTCATCTCCCTTGTTAAGATAATAGCCGGTAGAGCCCCAACCTTGCGCAAGAGAATCATTTGCTACGCTAAGAATTTTGTTTACGTTATGGCTGAAGTTGAACGAAGCGCTCCACTGAAAATTCTTACGATTAATAATCCGCGCATTCATCAATACTTCAATACCGCGGTTTTGAACGCTCGCAACGTTTTGCCATTGCGTTGGGAATCCATATGTCGGAGGTAACGTCACTTTCTGCAGCAGGTCCTCAGAACGGCGGTTGTAGGCATCCACTGTTACATCCAGTTTCTTAAATATAGTAAAGTCAATACCGCCACTTAATATTTTGGTTACTTCCCACTTCAAATTAGGATTACCCAATACAGATATGGTTGCACCTCCTTGTCCGCTGTATAAGGTGCGAGGGTCGTATAAGGTTTGCGTAAGGAAGTTGTCACCAAGCTGCGAGCCCGTGGTACCGTAGCTTCCGCGCAGTTTGAGATTATCCACCCAGCTTACATTTCTCATGAAGTTTTCCTTGCTCACAATCCAAGCAGCTCCACCGGAATAGAAGTTTCCATAACGGTTGTCTGCACCGAAACTACTTGATGCGTCGGAGCGAACAGAACCGCTGACTGTGTACTTGTCTTTGTAGGTGTACCCCACTTCGCCAAATGCAGAGAACAATGCCTTTACATCTTTACCGCCTTCTACGTTGCCAGATTTTGTTTGAGGGATGCCGTAGATAGAAAAATCGTATTCAGCACCTACTTGCCTTGCCAAAGAAATTTGTGGGTAGCCGGCTCTCACCTGGTTAACATTGGTTGTAGTGTAATCGTTGGTGGTTTGTCCATATTCCATTGCCACCAATGCTCTTAAGGCATGGTCACCAAATTTCTTTCGGAAGTTCAATTGGTTCGAGGTCAGGTAATTGGAAAGATTGTTTGTATTCGTTCCCAAAAATCCTTGTGGAGCATACCATGTTCCACTACCTGAGTAGGTCCTCACGTCGACGTACTTTTGATTCTTGGAATAATTAAGGCTGCCCGAGTTGGTGCTGGAAATGCTTAACCAGTCAGTAATGCGGTAATCAAGTCTTACAGATCCGGAAAACAACTGCGATTGAATTGTATAGAAATTGTACATCTTGTTAAACAGCGGATTGTCTGTAACTACGTTTGCGCCATCCAACTTGTAGTTGAGCGTTTGGGTGATGTTGCCGTTCGCATCATAAGGATTGGCCCATGGGATCATTGAATAATATGTGGTCACATTTCCATCTGGGTCGCGCTTGCCGTTGTTCAGAATGCCGTTTAATGCAACACCCAGTGAAAGCCTGTCTGTCAAACGTGTATCGAGGTTCATCCTGAAGGTTCCTCTTATCAAACTATTTTGCACACCTGTTGCTTTCTCATTGTAATAGGTACCGCCAAAATAATATTTTGTTCTGTCGTTACCGCCGCTGGCCGCCAGGTTGGCTTCCATTGTTCGGCTTGGCATAAACGTAAACCTCGACCAGTCATAACCATTCGCAACAGCTTCCTGTGTTGGAAGCTTGTACTTGAGATAGTCTTCCACAGTTGGATACCGGGGAGAAAGACTTGCCTGGTTAACACCATAATCTGCTGTGTAATATTGTTTTTGATAGTCGTAAAGCTCCTGCGCATTCATGAACTTCATCGTTCCCTGGTTTGGTTGATTGAAGCCATATTTTGCTTCAACACTTAAACGGGGCTTTACGTCACGCCCTCTTTTCGTGGTTACAACAATTACACCCGCTGCGGCCCTGGAACCGTACACAGCAGTTGCCGCAGCATCTTTCAACACAGTAATGTCCTGTATTTCCTGCGCAGTTACCAACTCTTTTAAGTTTTGGTTGGGCATGATCACGCCATCCAATACGATAAGCGGACCGTAGTTCAACGCAGGCATTACAAATTCATTCACCTGGTCAACGCCCACACCGGCAATACTACTCTGGCCGCGTAAAAATATTTGCCCACCTGAACTTGTTGGGTCTCCTGCATTTTGTTCGGATATGTAAATGCCCGTCGTACGGCCTTTTAAAAGCGATGTAGGGTCAGATGTTGTGAGCCCCTTTCTCAGCTCATCTCCTGAAATCCTTTGCACAGAACCTGTGATCTCACCTGTTTTCTTAGAACTATATCCTGTTGAAATAACAATTTCTTTTTCTTCTACCGGCACCAGTTCCATCATGAAACTCAGGCTCACCGGCTCATTCGACACGGTTACTTTCTTTGTAATTTTTGAATACCCAACACTTGAAATCTCCAGTGTATAGTTTCCCGCAGGTACATTGGGAAACACAAATACGCCGCTTTCATTGGTACTTGTTCCAATGTTCAGTGGCTTCAAATTTACTGAGGCACTAGCCAGCGGCGCTCCCTTATCGCCTACAATTCTTCCGCGAATATCGAACGCGGCAGCTGCCTCAATGGGAGGCTCCGCCGAAACGGCGGGGCGCGTGTACACCACTCTGTTCGGGTCCTGGCGGGATATGATGATCGTTTTGTTTTGGAAACTATACCTCAATGATTGATTGAGGAGAATTGCATCGAGGAACTTATCGATTGACAAATTCTCTGCTTTGATTGAAACGGGTTTTGCGTTCTTCAAAATTTCTTCATCGAAGAAAAACACGTACCCTGTTTGTTTTTCAACAGCGCTAAAGATTTTTTCGAGAGATTCATTTTTAGCGGAAAGTGTAATTTTTTCCTGGGCCACTCCATTTGCATAAACATGTAAAGCTGTCGCAAGAATAAGAATAGAAGTCAGCTTCATAACGAGAACAGTTTTGGTAAAGCAGCGGTGTCTCCACCAGACTCTCCGCATGCAGTTAGCAGTTTTTTGCATACTTTTGGTTTGATTTGGTGATTTAATAAGCAGTCTCGTAAGGACTATTTGATTGCCAGATTTTTCGCCGGAAATGTTCCACCATTTCCGGTTTTTTCTGGATAAAACTTTTGCTCTTATTTACATATAAGTTGTTTTCGTCAGCAATTTTTCTATGGCTTGTAATTCGCTACCAGTCTAGTTTGTAACAACCAGTGTTCTTCCTTCTACTTTAAAATTCACTTCCACATCTTTTAAAATAGCCAGCACCTGCATCAGGCTGAGATCGCGTGTTATTTTTCCTCTGAATGTTCTCTGGGAAATGGTCCCTTCGTATTTCACATCCAGGTCGTACCAGCGTGCAAGCTGGCTCACTACCGATTTTAAACCGGCGTGTTCAAAATCAAACAAACCGTTTTTCCAGGCCATTACCTGGTCGAGGTTCACATTGTTTACAACCTTAAGCTCACTATTATCCATCGAAGCCTGCTGCCCGGGTTTCAACACACAAACCTGCTGGTTGCGTGAAACTTTTACACCACCATCGAGCAACGTGGTGTTGATCTGCGATTCATCTCCATAGGAATTGATATTGAAACGCGTACCCAGCACCTGAACGTCCATGTCATTTACTTTTACATGGAAAGGCTTGGTATGGTCTTTGGCAATTTCAAAATAGGCTTCACCGGTGATCGTTACATTTCTTTCCTTTCCCTTAAATGCTGTGGGATAAGTGATCGAAGATGCTGCATTGAGCCACACCTTGCTACCATCGGGCAATACAAGCTGGTACTGCCTTCCATTGGGCGTACTCATTGTATTGTATACGGCATCATTCGTTGTGGCATCATCTTTATATATCACGCTGCTATTATGAATGCTAACGGTCGCACTTCCCTGTGTTGACAATACACCATTGCCAATGCTATCAAGCAATACTTTACTACCATCGGACAAAGTAAGAATTGCACCATCCTTTCCCGGAGGCAGATCATTGTTGGTTTTTACATTACTTGCCACAGGCTTTTCCGTCTTGCTTTTGTTGATCAGGAAAAATGCCGTTCCACCCACTCCCACGATCAAAATAACAGCCGCTGCATACCGTACCCAGCGCTTGCCAATCGACCTGACAGGCGTGCGTTCCGTTCGCAAGATCTGGCTTATCACAGGCTCCCAATACATAGGGTCATACGAGGCATCGGGAGATGTTGATGAGGCCATTTCTTCCAGTTGCATTTGCAACACCTCGTCTTTCTCATTCAGTCTCAGCCATTCAAAAAGTTGTTCAATCTCGTCATCTGTCGCCTGGTTAGTGGCATACTGACGCACGAGGTAATTAATACGGTTCTCGTCCATTTTGGTTTTTTTAGGCAATTACGTTAAGCAAAGGGATCGCCCCTACGTTAAGCAGACGCGCTAGTGAAGAAATACGACTAGTAGAATTGAAAAAAAAATTTTGGTAGCCTTGCGAATGAAATCTGTAATGCTGTGAACAGCGTTTACAATGTGGTTTTTTACAGTGTTTGGAGAAATACCAAGTCGTTCCGCAATTTCCTTATGGGCAAGACCCTCATTACGGCTTAAAGTGTAAGCAAGCTTTTGTTGAGGTGAAAGGGTATCTATGGCTCGTTTCAGAAGTTCCTGATTTTCGCGTAAAAACATTTCCTCCTCAATCATGTTTTGCTGCCGTAGTTCCACCATTTCTTCTTTTACTTTCTCAATGAAGCGTCTTTCGATGGACTTTTTCCTTAAATATGAAATGGAAAGATTCGATGCAACAGTAAACAGCCACGAGGAAGGATTGTCTTTCCGGGCAACGCTTTCGCGATTGGTCCAGAGCCTTAGAAATACATCCTGCACAATTTCTTCGGCAACGGCATCAGATTTTACAATGCTGAAAACAAAGGGCTGTAAGCGCGGTGTATAATAATGGAAGAGCTGACGAAACGCCTGTTCATCTTCTGCCGCCAGGCGGACAAAAAGTTCATTGTGCATCAGAGCCTCTTGCATTAGTTTGGTTGGTTCGTTTGCTAAAATAGGGATTTGTCAATTAAGAATTAGAAATTAGGAATTAAGAATTGTTCCTGTGTACCATACATGACGGAATTGAACCTTTACTCAAATCAGTGAAGTTTAATAAGCAAAAAGGCTCCGACAAGCTTTGACTGACATCCCGCTTTCGCTGTGTCAGGCTGAGCTTGTCGAAGCCTCGTCAAACAGAAACAATGATTGCCAGCTATTATTAACCCGCCGACATCGAATTCTTAATTCCTAACTCCTAACTCCTAATTCCTAACTCCTACTCAAGCATCCGGAATCACCGGCTCTACCAATCTCATCAATTTATCCAACGATTCCTGCCAGCCCAAATAGCACATCTCAGCAGGTATCACGTCTGGTATTCCTTCCTGTGTAATTTTTATTTCTGTGCCCACGATCACTTTACGAAGCGTAACAGATGTGATCATTTCTCCGGGCAAATTAGGATCATCAAATTTATCAGTGTATTTCAAAAATTCATTGGGCTTTACTTCCAGATACTCACCACCGAATGAATGGCCGTTGCCTGTTGTAAAATTGAGGAAGGACATTCTAAAAGAACCACCCACTTTTACATCCATTTCATGAACGGTACAAAGAAATCCATATGGTGGCAACCATGATGCAATTGCAAGAGCTTCAGTAAATGCACGATACACTTTTTCCGGCGAAGCTTTAAGTACTCTGTGCAGGGAAACACTGTTTGGCATAAGAAAGTTTTTTAGCTCCTACTCGTGTGGCTTTTCGGTTCCGCCCGTTTTTAAAGTGTTGCTGCTCCACTGTATTGTTTATTGGTTGAAATCAACACAACAAAGATGCCAGTAAAATTTGATTTGGAAAGAGGCGAGATAAGACAAAGAGTGGGTTGTTTGCGACGAGAGGAGGTCATTAGCACGCAGATGACGCTGATTGAACGGATTTACACGGATTTTTTCTTGCCGCGTAGTTTTCCTTCTGCTCCGATAGCGGAAAAATTGCAGAGAAATTACCTGTAGATTTTACTACGCAGAATCTCATCGCAAAAACATGTTGCCAAAATATGGAGTGAATAATATTTCCACATTGCTGGCCCTGGCAATAAGGGAAGATTTATTAGACATGTAACGTGTTTCAATAAAAAACAGATCCGGCACAATGGCCGGACCTGTCTTAAAATTTGCGATCGCATCACCCATGTGGATCGACTTATTTACCAACCATTTGCCATTGGTAATTGCTCACTGTTTCCCAACAATGCTTTATCTATGTATTTTTTCAGATCCTCTTTAGCTTCAGGTTTCGGGCAACGGATCTCAATCCATTTTCCGTGTTTGTCAATCAACATGAATCTTGGAATGGCCGTAAGCTGATATTTTCTTCCAAATGCTTTTCCAAAATCATCGATCAATTGCACACCACCGAGTTGTTTTTCATTGACCATGTTCATCCACTTTTGACGGGCATCCATTTTATCAAGTGAAATGCCAACAAAAACGATGTTCTTATTGCCCGCATATTCTTCTTCAATCTCTTTCAAAAAAGGCATTTGCGCTTTGCATGGACCGCACCAGGTTGCCCAAACGTCGATCAACACGACTCTACCCTTAAAGTCTTTCATTGAAACCATTTTACCTGTACTGTCCGGAAGGGAAAAGTCATAGGCAGATTTTCCAATAAAAGCAGTATCTCCGGCATATGCAGCAAAAATGCCTTTATAAGCCTCATTTGCCGGAGAAAGCTTCGCATACTTTTTAAGTGGCTCAAATATTTCCCTGAATTCGCTAAGATTGTTGATTTCAATCTGATCCATTTGATCTTTAAAAAGATAAGATTTCAGCGTGTCATTGCTGATCGAATTTATCATCAACTTTAGCTTTTCGCCTTTTGACAACTGGTCCTTTTTTTCTTTTGGCAAAGCGCCCACATTCAACAGGGCGTACAGTTTCATATATTGCCTTGTTTCTCCTATTTTCAAAAGGGATGTGGTATTGAATTTACCCGGCTGAATAAATGTTTTATAAAAATCAGGGACATCATTGAAATCTTTAGGCTGAGGTCTATAAGCACCTATTTTTTTTGCTGAAAGCTGAAACAATAAATTTATTGGCGCTAATTCTTTGTCAATACAAAGCGCCTCACGAATTTGTGTCTTTACAGCATTGTCTTTAATATCAATATCCTTCACAAATGCGTCCATAGAAGGCTGCAATTTTTTATAGTTATTGACATAAGATGTTAAATCAAAATTATCAGAATTGAATGTTGACAGATTATATCCATAACTGGTGACAGGCAATGTTAGCTGCTGCCAATTATAAAGAATCTGATTCACCAATGATCCGTTAACAGATGAAAGAAAACCCGTTTTGTTGTCAACTTCAACCTGCAGGTTATCTAGCGGTTGTAAGTAAAACCGCGATTTCCAACGAGGCGATACCAGATAATAAAATCCTTTCGATTTTACATTTACCGGAATGGCAAACTCACCTTTACTATTCGTCGTTACAGTAGTCACATTCTTCAACTCTCCTTCTGACACTGTATTTAATGACACCATACTAATTGTTACATTCTTTACAGAGCCAGCCACCAAAGCAAATTTCGGAGACGTGGCGAGTTGTTTTACCTCCCACCCTTTTTTCTGCAGAGAATCAAACTTTGAAGGAGTAATCGACAACGAATAATCTTTATCTGGACTCAAAGGCAACGTAACTAAACAAATTTTATCATTCGTAAAATGACGGCCATGAGGCTTCATTACATTCAACTGAAAACGGTACAACGAGGCTGAGTCCTTTGGAATGGCAAACAAAAAACTTCCGTTCGAAGGTGAAATTTTATATTCTGCCACTCTTTGAATTTTGTTACCATCCAGCTTATTTACCCACAAATCGGCATTCACTTTTTCAGTAACAACGCCGGTTACAATATGGGTAGAACTTTGACCCGATACTGATATCGCAACGAACATCAACGCACCTACCAAAGACTTCTTAATTACTGATTGCATGATCATTCTTTTTCAATGTTTCTTCAATAAGTTCTTTCAACGCTGAATTTGAAGGACGTGGCGCGTCTACACTAACAATCTTTCCCTCCTTATCAAAAACCATAAATCGTGGAATTCCGCCGATATTATAGTACTTCATTATCGATTCATCGAAGTTTGATAACAGCTCAATGTTTGTATATCCTTTCTTCGCAACAAAACCTTTCCATGGATCTTTCCTTGACAACCCGTCAACTGATACTCCAAGAAACACGATGTCTTTTTGATCTTTATACTCTTCTTCCAGTTTCTTGAAATTGGGTTTCTCCGCAAGGCAAGGCGCACACCACATGGCCCATATGTCAAGCACTACCACTTTCCCTTTAAAATCGGACAATGAATAGTGTTTATCGTTGTTGTCGTATAGGGAAAAATTATAAGCCGGTTTTCCTTTTGCATAAGCACTCAACTCATTACATTTTTTTTGATAGTAGTCTTGCAATCCTGCGTTGTCAATGATTTGCTTAAACGGTTGAATTTCTGCAACAAACTGCTCGTAGTTGGTAAGCTGCCCCATATGCGCTGTTGCATAGACCGCACGAACTGTATCGTTATCTATTTTTTTTATTTTTTCCAGGAAAGACGCTCCTAACATTTCTTCACCGCTTTTATACTGCTGAAAAAACTGATAGCCCAGTAAATAGTTTAACATTTCCAAACCGTGTTCAGATTGCAGCAGGTCCGTCTTATCAATGTTTTGCTTTTTTAAGGTTTCGTAAAACCATTGACGGGAGGCAGCGGTATCATATCCTGCATTCATTCTTTCTCCGCAATTAAAAAAAGCAGCAGCTTTAAGAAATAAAACCTCGGTGTTAATCTTATCAATTAAGAGATTGTTGAAATACTTATTTCCAGTGGTGCTCGTTTTCTTTATTTTATCCGCTGTAGCGAGCAATTCCTTATAAGCATCAAAAAACTGATCCCGCTGATTTCTATTTTGCGCCAGTTTATATGATTGATTAAAGATGCTTATCCATTTTTTCAATGAAGCAGTTTCCTTATTGGGATTCGCAATTTTTATACTGTCGAAATCACTTCCCTGGTTATTTGGATAGATATCCACCTTTTGCTTATCTCCCGGATGCAGGTAGATCACATGAGTAAATTCAAACAAATGCGCCCCACCCTTGCGCAGGAAATAAATTGCATCGCCGTCAGCCTGAAATGAAAACTTACAGTTGTTTTTCGCATCGGGACGTTTAAAGCCGAGGCTCATAGCCTGGCCATTCTTCACTCTGTAAAGAAAAACAGCACTCCCTTTATTGTTGTGTACCTGGCAGTTGACTTCCGTTGGTTTACTTCCCGCTGCATAAGCATTGAAGACCACCGGAATAATTAGCAAAGGAACTATCTGTAAGATTTTTCTTATCATCTTTCAAAAATTAAAACTGATTTTTTAAACCTGTTTTGATTTGCTGAGCTACATAGATCAAATGATCTTTTGTGTCTTTGTCTGTAGCCGTCGGAATTGCAGCCAAAATTTCGCTTCGTAGTTTTTCAAGATGCAGGGCAAGATAAGAGCCTACATCTGACGACATTGTAACCGGCGTATTTTCCTGCGCGGCAGCCCCGCCCATGAAAAGAGCGATCAGATTACTTCCCGCTTCTGCCTCTTTAATGGCGGCAAAAACATTCGAAATATAATTCTTCTGAATACTGCGACGATAAATATCTATCGGCTGCTTTGTTTTCAACTCACTCCAGATGCCGGATTTCAAATCATTTAAGAATGCGATCATCGTATAGCAGCTGTCTTTGCCATATCTTCTTTCATGCATCAACAAAGTGTACAATACCCTGTCGCTTAATAATTGGTCAAGCACTCTCGATTGTACGGTGCTCACGCTTCCTAAACGCACGGGATTGCTTATTTTGTTGAGAATATCACTACTAAGCAACCAATCAGGCGTTGTAAATACTTCTTTATTTAAAAACGCAACCGCTTCTCTTTGTTTTGCTGCAGGTTCGGGTGCGTAGATGTTACCCGGTTGCTCTACTGTTTTCCACGTTTCATAAGTGCTGGCAACATTCTTTGTCACATGTAGTACATAACGCAGGTACTGGCTAACTACCTGGCGGTATACACCTACCAAATTAGTATAAAGATCGTTGTCTTCTTTTGTCCATTCGGCCAAATGGGCCATTACATATTTAAGGTTCTTAATGCCGTATTCATTCGCCTTCATGTTGTCGTCACCCAAATCTTCTGATTGACAACGGGCATCATTATTCATGCCCTCTCCACCAAACCATAATCTTGGATTGGCTTTCAGGCTGTCGACGATCCACTGCGAAACGATCTTTTTGTCCGCCTCATCATCTTTTGCATCGGTCCATGTATATCCCCATTTTATTGCCCATTTATCATAATCGTTGATTCGCGGCATAAGTCCGGCCTCGCCAATGCTGTCTTCAGGTTGCGCCACATAGTTGAAACGGGCATAATCCATAATAGAATTTGTGTGACCATGCGCTTCTACCCAATGCTTATCACGTAATTTTTCAACCGGGGTCAGACTACTGCTACCCATGTTGTGACGCAAGCCAAGTGTATGGCCCACTTCATGCGATGACACAAATCGAATCAACGTACCCATCAATGAGTCGCTGAACTTCATTTTGCGTGCGCGTGGATCGTTTGGTCCTGCCTGAATCATGTACCAATCGTGCAATAAAGTCATAACGTTATGATACCATCCCACATAACTTTGCAGCACTTCGCCGCTCCTGGGATCGTGAATATTAGGGCCATAAGCATTTGCTACTTCAGAAGGGAAGTAACGTACAATTTTGTAACGGGCATCTTCCAAACTCATTGTAGTATCATTTTCCGGCCACTCTTTACCCACGATCGCATTTTTAAATCCGGCTGCTTTAAATGCCTCGTTCCAGTCATTGATACCTGCTATAATGTATGGGCGCCATTGTTTAGGAGTTGCAGGGTCCACATAATAAACGATCTGCTCTTTGGGTTCCACCAATTCTCCTCTTTTGTATTTTTCAATATCTTCTGGTTTGGGCTCAAGACGCTGACGTACAATAAAAATTTTAGTATCGGCTTTTTGCTGTTCATCAGCAAACTCATTGTACGCGTCTGCGAAGTAGCCGACTCTTGCATCAAACCTGCGCGGCATCATCGGCTTTTCGGGCATCAAGAAAATGGAAGTAGAAATTTCAAGTGTGATTGCACCTCCAATTTGAGCCGCTTCCAATGGTGCAGCCGCCGGACGCGCGCCTACTCCAGCTGGTGCGCCACCTCCTGATGCTGAATATGTCCGCAACATTTTCACCTCCACATTGATCGGATAGGCCGCAAAGCTTTTTACAAAACTGCGATCTGGCGCCATTGAACCAACTGACAACCCTCTTTTAACTTCTGAGTTAAGTATGGTAAATGAATTTTCCTTTTGAAGAAAATCGGTAACGTCAATGATCGAGGACCTTCCACCGGTGCCTTGCGATTTTACATCAAATAAAACCGCGATTGGGTTGATGTTGGAATTTTTTATTGCTTTGGAGATAGCGTTTGTGCTATCTGTTTCCTGAAGTATGGTAACAACCTTTAAAGCAATTTTTCCTCTTTCTTTTTCAAAAGTTATTACGCGGGTATTCATTACTTCCCCGCCAAACTTGGGACTTCCTCCCGGCACCTTCACGAGCCATGTAGTCAGCAATAGCTGTCGGCCCAGTAATGAGTCAGGTATTTCAAAAAAATATTTATCGTCCGTTTTATAAATGGAAAACAATCCTTTTTTGCTAAGCGTTCCGGGCTTAACAATCTGATTATAGGAACCCGATGTTGTTTTTATTGCAGTTGGCGCAGCTACGTTTGTTTGTGCATAACCAATTGCAGAAAGAAAACCACATAATATTATAGATAAGAAAACTTGTTTCATCCGTTTCGTTTATTTGTGAGCCGCTATTGCGACTGATATGTTTAATACAGACAAGTATTTTTTACGCACTTAGTCTTTTGGATTCAGCTTTTTTCTCAGTTTCGCTTCTACATATTTTAAGTGTGCAAGCGTCATTGGATCCGTGCAAGTTGCTGCAGCAGTTTTGCAGCGATTCGCAATGCTTTCCATGTGAGCACGTACCACAGCAGGAATATCGGTTAGAGAAATATCTGGTGATGTGCTGCCCGGCTCCGGTGTTTTGGACGCTTCTTTCAGGACATTTCCAAGACTTTCGATCCATGATTTCTGCAAGCTTCTTCTATATGTATCTATTATGGTCGGCTTACTATTCAATTCACTCCACAAACCTTTTTCAAGATCTGTCATCAATTCATCTACAGTATAAGTATTCTCTTTTCCATAACGCATTGTTTCAGTGGTCATCTTATACAAGCGGTCAGTTTTGAGCACGTAATACAAAGCATCATACTGTATTCCAATCAATTTTTCTTTTTTAACCGGTTTGCTGAATTTGTTCAGCACGTCAGGGTTCATCAACCATGTTGGCGTTTGAAACACTTCCTTTTGTAAAAAGGCAAGCGCTCTTTTTTGTTTTTCTTTTGGAACAAGGGTATAAACATCGCCAGATTGCTCCACTGTCTTCGCATTTTCATAAGTACCTCCAAGCTGCGTATATGCATGGCGCGTAAGCATTTTGTACCAATCAACAACATCATTGTATGCTCCAGCTGCGTTGTCATACATATCCATATCTGCCCTTGTCCAGCTCAGTAGGTTAGTCATTACAACTTTCAGATTCTTTATACCATACTCGCATGCCTTTACCTGGTCGTTGCTCAAGTCTTCAGTTTGCGCACGCGGATCGGAAGGATCATTGAGGTTGGGATTTACTTCAGCCTTAAAGCTGGTTTTAGCATCCACTGTGCTGGTTGTAAGTTTTGCTAACAGGTCCTTTTCTTTTTCAAAATCATTGACACCTGTATAGCTATATCCATACTTTATGGCCCATTTGTCGTAGTCTCCAATTCGTGGAACAAGACCCTTTGCTGAAATTTTGTCTTCCGGTTGCGCTATATAGTTGTAATGCTGGATATCCATTATTGACGAGGAAAATCCATTGTTCTCCACCCAGTTTTTATCACGAAGTTTTTCTACCGGAGTAGCATAGCTTGCAATGAGGTTGCTGCGAAGTCCAAGAGAAATACCCACCATTCTGCTAATTTCAGCCTGGATCAGCGTACCCATCAATTCATTACTGAATTTTACATTTCTTGCTGCAGGATCAACAGCTGACGCCTGAACAAAATACCAATCGTGCAACGCCTGCAAATTACTATGTGACCATCCGATATATGTTTGCAGTATTTCACCACTGCGCGGATCGTACACTTTAGGTACAGTTGACATGGCCTGGCTTGAAGCGAAATAGCGTATCACTTTATATCTTGCATCTTCCAGCTTCATCGTTGTATCGTTCTCCGGCCATTCTTTACCAACGATAGCGTTTTTATAACCCGCAGCTTTAAATGCCTCGTTCCAATCATTGACACCAGCTATAATGTATTGGCGCCATTGTTTAGGGGTTGCAGGATCTACATAATAAACAATAGGTTCTTTGGGTTCTACCAGTTCGCCTTTTTTGTATTTTTCGATGTCCTCAGATTTGGGCTCCAAACGCTGACGAACAACAAAAGTTTTTACGTCTACTTTTTGTTGATCATCTGAAAACACTTTGCTGCTTTCTGTGCTGTATCCAACACGTGGATCGGCGTATCTCGCATGCATAGGTGCATTTGGAAGCAGCATAACAGAGTTGCTCAACTCAAATGTTACACCAACACTTGGACTTGCATCTGGACCAGCTGCACCCATAGTGTAGGTCTTTAACGTTTTAATCTCTATATTTTGTTGATAAGAATCTGCTGCTAAAAGATAAGATCTATCTGGAGCAACGCCGCCCAATCCCATATTTTTCTTGGCACCAGCATCGAAGCCCGTTATGACATTATCTTTTAAGAAGAAATCTGTAACATCTACAATAGAGCTCTTATTATTTTTTCCGCGAGCTTTAACATCAATTACCATGATGATAGGGTCCATAGATGAGTTGGAAACTGCTTTTGCGATAGCCTGACCGGGAGCAGCGGTAGCTACATTTGTCAGCGCCTTCACGTATAGTTTCTCTTCACTTGCCTTTTCAAAATACACGATAATACTGTTCACCATTTCTCCGTTGAACATTGGACTGCCTGTAGGCACTTTAGCCAAGCGGGTGGAGAAAAGAACGTCCCTGTTAAGCAAAGAGTCAGGGATTTCGAAGAAATATTTTTCATCCTGCTTATATACCGTGAACAAACCATTTTTTGCCACAGCTCTTGAAGTGATGACTTCTGAATATGATTTAATTTTTGGAGACTCCGCCTTTTTTACACCGGTACTATCCTGCGCAACTACATAGTTTACCGCACTTACCAGCGAAAGAAAACCAAATACCTTTTTTAGATTCATAACTAACTTTTGAAATATTATTTCTGTTTCACAAGAACCTTAAAACTACCTCTGTTTAAAGAATAGATTCAAATAATAGGACCAATTTGAAAAAACTTTTGACCAATTTTTAAACAGCCGTTATTACTGATGTTTGAGTATATAAAAAACATCTGCACTAAGGCGCAGATGTTTTGGCAAAACCGCTCCAGGTTTATATTTTGGAGACAGTTGTATTACAAAATAAGATCGCTTCGCCCCGATCGTTACAGTTCCTTCTTTCCTGTATTTTCCAGAACCATATTGTCAAAAGGGGCGAAGCGATCTTCGTTCAAAAAAAATGCAAAAGCGAATACTAACTTTTGAGTCAGCGTCCTACAGCCCCAATCCTTTCTTAAAGGCGATATCTACAATTTTATCAAAGCCAGTGTAGACTGCAAGAGGATTAGTGTTTATATCGCCTGTTGATGTAATACTTAAAAAATAAACTTTATTTCCCTGACCACTCGCTGTTTCATCCGTAGCAACCACCAATACTTTGCTTTCTGTTGAAGGCGCAGTTGTATAGCCGGATTTGAAAACTTTCATTGCCTTAACGACTGTTCCTGCCGGGAATGTGTACCCTACAGCAGAAGTAGATGTAGCGAGCGTCCCAATGGTACAAGTATTAATAGTATTACTGTTTACGTAATAGAATTTCCCTGGCAGGGTTAAAAAAGTTGGGAAAGCAAAAAGCGTAGCTGCATTAATGCCCGGCACTTTTGCTGTTGAAAGAAAGTATCTGCCCGTGGTGTTCGTATTTGCATTTGCGGTGGTTACGGCAAATTGATATAGCCATGTAGAATCGCTTGCGTCATTTCTGAAAACACAACTAAAGGTTGCCGGGGTTGCGGATTGAGGCTGACTGTTTTCTGCATAAAAAAGATTCTTACCTATGCGATTCATATCAAATCCAGAACCAGTAACAGGGTCCAGCGGGGCAGTTCCTTTAGAATATGCGACAAAGTGACCATTCGGAATATCGGTAGTAACATTCACTAACGCACCAGTTTGTGCATTATATTGTAAAAAACATTTGTTCGACTGATCATAGAGTGTTAAAAAATAATCACTCAAGCCGGCATTTAAAACAAACGGAGCAAGCGTCCATGAACCCAATACTGGCGCATTAAACAGAATGGGTGGTGACTTAATAGAGGTTGCATTCACCGCTCTGTAATGTAGCTGGTTATTGTTGATCAAATATTCATATTGGAAACCCTGATTGATGCCGTTTGCCTGCAAATTAATGGATGTAGGTTCAGCAAAAAACCAGCCTGAAGTATAACTAGAATCTGCAAAATCAGTTGACCGCACCTGAACTCCCCCATTAGGATAGAAGAAGGAAACTTTCTGGATACGCAGCGACGCCGAGTAGTTAAGTACATTAACCTTACTTGTACCTGTCGGTAATTTTTTTCCAAAATTTCCAAGGGAGTATAGGTTAGGATACACGGTCCCGGTGCCGGATGTACCGTCTTTTGTTGCAATCAGGGAAATGTCACACCCGCCTTGTGAAGGCTGATCCTGTAATACAACCCAGCCCTCTCCACCCCACGGTGAGGTGTCAACATTCAGCGAATAAAATTTATAAAAGGAAACACCGGTTGTGTTGTCTGTAACCTTTAGCACCAGGCGATACAAATTTGGTGACAGGTTAATTCTTGTTTTTAACTGCTGCGTCGTACCTACAATATATTGAGCAGGATTAGAAATGTTTTGTGCTGTTTGAATAATCATCCATTGATAGGAAAGATTACCAGAAGCCTGGGTTTGAGATAACAGAACGTTTACCGTTAAACTATCAAACTGTTTTACAGAAATAGAATCGTTGGTTATAACTTTACTGGCATCTACATTCAAAGAGTCGGTTGTAACCGTTATTGTATTGATGGCAGTATAGTTATAATTGCCCTTATCCTTTTTACAGGCAACGAATATGAATATAGTCAGCACGGCAACAACAAGTGTGCTCCAAATATTTTTATTGTTCATTGTTTCTAAAACTTTTTTCTCCATTAATAATTTGCTTGTCCTACTTGTATAACAGCATTATTTGCATCAGGATCCCGCAGCGTAGCTCCTACTCCCACGGGAGAAGAGACATTACCCGGATAGTTTGTTCTGATATAGTTTCTTACCAACTGCAAATACTGGGGATAGATAACCGGCGGTTGAGCTTTGGTACCAGGAAACTCGGTAATGGTTGAATCTCCAACAGGATCGTACAAAGCATCAAGGATCAGCTTGTATTTCGTTCTTGTCCAGGTACCAAAATTGGTGATAGAACCCGCCCATTGAGTACCGTTGGTTTCACCCCATGAAGATGGTTTTTGCAAGTACGCGGTCTTTATTTTAATGAAGCTTTTTTTCGTAAACCCCAGCTTAAAATTATTGTTCACCTGAAGCCCCAGAACAAATGTTGCTGTTAGGCTATCCAGATCCGGCGTACGATAGACTAATACCGGTATTTGTGTAGTTACCTGGTTGGCAGGCATTTTATATGGTGTCAATAATTTGTAATGCACGCCTTCTTTCGCATTAATAGCTGAATCTGCCACTGTTTGCACAATGATTTCGCGATCCGCATTTACCGGACTGCCTAAAACTGTAACAGAAACCTTAACGGTATCAACAGTACGACTTGGGTATTTGGCAAAACTGTATCCTAAACTATCGGATGCTGCACTAAAATAAACGGCATCCTGTTCATTGAACATTGTGGGAGACTCTTGCTTGCATGCGGCAAAGCCTGCAGCAACAGCCAATAATATTATGATGATGTACTTTCTTTTCATACTTGATTAATGATTGTATTCGTTTTCAGCATCAGGGATTGGAAATGTATAAACACCGGCAGGAACTGCAGCTGCGGTGGTAGTTACCTGTTTCAGATCTTTGTTCAGACGTTTGTAGTAAAAGAATGTCTGGCCTTCCTGTACAAATTCTTTTCTGTACTCAGCCATGATTTCGCTGGATAAACTGTCGGCATAGTTGATACCGCTGGCATTCAATGCCGGTAAGCCACGGGCTTGGCGAACATTATTTAAGAACATTACACCAGTTGGAATGTCACCATTTGCGTTAGCAGCTTCTGCAGCGATATAATACATTTCAGATACACGTATTACAGGAACATTGCCTTGCAGATAGTAAGGTAAATTGTCATCCTGGAAATACTTGGAAGGCACCTGCACTCCTCCTGTACTTTTGTCAAACCAGGATATAAAGCGATAATCGCTTGCCGCACCACTGCCTTTTCTGTAATACAGGTATTTGTTTCCGACACTATCTGCAGCTGTCGGCGTCGCACCTTTTGTTGCCAATACTTGTAGCGGTGTTCCACTGCTTTTGTTAAATAAATTAAGATTATAAGTTTTCAGATTGCTCGAGTACACTGAGAACACAAGCTCCTGGGAAAACAGCCTGTCTCTTACAGCATTGGTTTGCAGCGCCACATTGGAAGTAATCAGTGGGAATTTTCCGCTGGCAATAACAGCTTTCGCATATTTATCGGCGTTTATCATATCGCCTTTGTACAAATACACACGTGCCATCAAAGCTTCCACGGCCCAATAGTTCATATGATTTTGTGTATATGAAGTAAACGGATCATCTACCGCTTTTAATACAGCGGAGGTATCGGTTTGCGCCAGGATATCTTTTGCCGCAGAGAGATCGCGAATGCATGAATCCAACGCGTTGCTCAAACTGACAAATGGTGTGGCTGTAACTCCATAACGTGTAACATATGGGATGGCTGGCTCATTCATGCCTTTTAAAGGAGCTTGACCAAACATACGTGCCAGATCGAAGTGTAACAAGGCCCGCAATGCCGTAGCCTCTCCTTTTATCCTGTTATAATCATCCCCTTTAAATACCCCTTTCTTATCATCAATCTGGGAAAGCAGGTTGTTAATATTGGCAATATTGTAATACATGCCATTCCAGATATACATCTGCTCGGCTTTTATGGTAGCATCTGCATAGTTGTACGAAGCCAGAGTGAGAAAGAAACTACTGTTTGAACCGACATTTGCAGTTGCTGCATTGTCATAGTCATAAGCAAGGGTAGACAGCATGCTCATAGACAAATTACCTGTGTACAAACCGAAAAGAGCGGCTGAACCTGTAGGTTTGTCAATACCAAGATAAACCCCATTCAATGCATCTTTGAAACCTTGTGCGTCCTTAAATAGTTCCGGTTGCGGCACTTTGTCTTTTGGCCGTACATCTAAAAATTTGTTGCACCCACACAATGTGGCTACTAGCAGGAACACAACAGACGTATAAACCGACATTATATGCTTCGGCATGTTCCCTGTTTTTCTTTTATTGCTATATAAATTGCTCATTGTTATTTTTTAAAAAGTGGTAGACAATCCAAAACTATAGCTACGCGCAAATGGATAAGACGTTCCTCTTTCCGTTTTTATGGTGCCTAAATGAAATGCATTGTTTTGCGTAATGGCTAATCTTGGAGTAGAGAGTCTCAATCTGCGCACCCACCATAAATTGGGAGAAAATGAATAGGCGACTGTGAGACTGCTTGCATCTAAATAATTGTTGTCTTGCACAAATCGTGAAGTGGCATAAGTTGCCTGCAATCCGTTTGTTCCATCAGCAACCAATGCCTTGAACGGAACATGGTCGCCTGGCTGTTTCCATCTTTGCGTGATCACACGCTCATCAGCATTGGTTGAGCGGAGGTCAACATTTTCCACTTTATCAACCAGTGTCTGGTTATACATTTGTCCACCCCACTGAAAGCTCATATTAATGTTCAACGAAAATCCTTTGTACGTGAAATTTGAACCAAATCCTCCTTTTAGTTTAGGCGCAGCATCACCAATCGGTTGTTTGTCTTTCACATCCCACAAAAATGTTTTGCTGCCGTCCAATTTCTGGTACAGTTCTTTACCGGTTGCCGGATCTATGCCTAAAGATTGTACAGCCCATATCTGGCTAAGCGATCTGCCAACCACATATTTTGGCAATGCCTGTAGTTGTTGCTTTATTGAAACCCCTGTGCTATCATACCGTGCATTGATAGCCGCTACTGCAGGAGATAGCGCTGTAATGACATTTTTCGCATGACCAACGTTTAAGGATAAAGACCAGAATATATTTCTTTTACGATCGCGAATGATCGGTGCAGAAAAAGTCACCTCATATCCACTGTTTTTGGTGGCTCCAAGATTGTCCTGGTATTGCAAAAATCCTGTAGAAGGTGCGACGTCTAGCGGCAAGATCAGGTTGTTGGTTCTTTCCTGGAAAACGTCGGCTGAGACATTCAGACGCCCATTCAATAGGACCATAGTAACTCCCAGGTTATTTTTAAGTGTCTGTTGATATTTTAGATTGGGATTTGCATACGCAGGAGCTGTTGCACCTAACTGTAACCTGTAATTATTTTGAATGTTGTACAGATAGATCGATTGGCTTTTGTCCTGAAAATTCTGGTTACCGGTGATACCAGAAGTTAATCTGAATCTCAATTGCTGGATGGTGCGATTGCTAACAAAAAACTTTTCTTTATCTACATTCCATCCTATGCCTCCCGCCCAAAAAGGTGCAAACCTATTGTTTGAACCAAACAGCGAAGACCCGCTCACATTACCGGTAACTTCTGCAGTGTAGCGTTCTGCATAATTATAGCTTAAGCTTGCGAATGAAGAAATGGTGCGGGTGATACCCTGATTGGTTTGCGGCCTCTGTTCAA
This sequence comes from Pinibacter aurantiacus, assembly GCF_019130065.1. GTDB lineage: Bacteria > Bacteroidota > Bacteroidia > Chitinophagales > Chitinophagaceae > Pinibacter > Pinibacter aurantiacus. The sequence continues at coordinate 122,430 of NZ_JAHSPG010000015.1, forward strand.
GTCCATAGCCATTCGCCATGCCGAATTCACCCAGGTGCTCATTAGGTATCCCGTTGACTTTAACCGTTGTTGCATTGGTTGACGTAGCCTGCACTTCAGTGCCTATCGCTGCAAAAAAGGTATGAGCGTTTATTTTTTTATAGTAATCCAGGTTTAGTTTTCCATCAATCACGTTGTTGTTACCTCTTGTTCTTGAATACGAACCCATTGTGCCAAGACCTGCGGACAAAGCGTTAACAAAGCTGGTATGATCAGCCGGTAAAAACTGTTCGACACCCGGTGTGTTGGTACTGTAACTTAAAGCTGCTCTGAATTTCAGATTGTTGTTGATCGTCCATTCGAGATTGGTATTATTCAAAAAGTTGTAATAATATGAGTAGTCCTTAACATTCAATGTTGAGTTGTACGCAGCATTGGTAAAAGTTCCGCCGGGTGCAGGCAGGCCAATACCTAATGTGGTATAATTCGGTTCGAATATCTTGATCACATTTCCAGCTGAATCATATGGCTTAAAATATGGAAACTGACGGGCGTATTGGCTAAAGCTTCCCCATGGAGAATTATTGGCCTTATTGTAACCTACGGTTGTTGAATTGCTCAGGCGAATCTTTTTTCCATTATAAGAAAGGCTATAGCTCAATCCAAAATTGTCACGGCCAGAGCCTTTCATTACACCCACTCCATTATTGTAGTTAAGTGCAAGATTATAGCGAATAGCCCTTGTGCCGCCGGAAACGTTAAGACTATGATTCATTCCAAAACCGGTGCGCACCGGCTGCGAAAGCCAATAGGTATTTGCACCGCTCTGCACCTGTTGCAAGCGTTGATCGTACCACTGCTTCAGTGCCACATCGTTATAATGGTTGTTGGGATCTGAATATATACCCGCCAAACGCTGGGCCTCCAGCAATTGTTTTGCATCCATTAAATGATACGAAGTCAGATCCGGTGCTTGCAGGTTAAAATTTACGGCATAGGAAACCTGAGCTCTTCCCGGCAACGGCTGTTTGGTTTCTACCACAATTACACCATTCGCAGCTTTGGCACCATATGCGGTTGTAGCCGCAGCGTCTTTTAATACGGTAATGCTTGCGATACGGTTGATGTCCATATCAAAAAGCGTTTGTAATGTAGTTTGAAATCCATCGAGGATGATCAATGGCTGATTTGGATTAGACAAATAACTTGACATAATATCACCGCTGGAAACCGCTGAACTATAGTAATCAGACGAGCCGCCTTGCGTAAAAACCGGCAAATTATTCTGACCTCTCAGCTGAATAACGGGCAAACTGTTCGGATCGCTTCCCATTGCATTGTTCTGTTCAATACGCACAGAAGGATCTGCCATTGATAATGCCTGCAAAATATTGGTAGGATTCAACATTTTTAAATCGTCACCACTGTAGGTTTTTGCTGCGCCAGTAAAGTTGCCAGTCGGTCTTTTGTATAACCCGGTGTTCACAACTACTTCATTCATCATGTTTGATGACTGAACCATCTTCACTGCAATGTCGTCATCTCCTTTTTTTACTTTTATTGTAGTAGCAGCATGGCCCACATAAGAAACCCGAAGAGTGGCACCTGCTTCTACATTATGCAATTCAAAGCTACCATCCTTACCGGTAACGGTATGAATATTGGTTCCTTGTATAAAAACCGTGGCGCCAACCAACCGTTCGCCCGCATCATTTTTAACGACTCCTTTCAACACGGGAATTTTCTCCTGCGCAGAAAGCGAAATACAAATAACAGAAAGCACGAGAATCACCAAAGACATCTTCGCGGATATGATTGCGCGGAACTTTATTGATAGTATATTTTTTAGACAGTTCATAATTTCTTTCTCGATTTGATTATTCCGGTTTTATAAAAACATAAGATGCGTTTGACACAACGGGGACCTTAGTATAAGGCAGCGAGGAGAACGGAATATTTTTCCTCTTGTAGTAGAAAAACACCTGTCCTTCACCCAAAAATTCCTTTTGATACTCTTTGCCAATTTCAATATTAATGCTGTCTCTTTTCAATGCTGTTTGAGTATACTTGGGAAGATTGCGATGCACCCTTACTGTATCCAGAAGATTTGTAGCGGTAAGAGAGTCAGCCGCTGCATTGGAAGCTTCCGCAGCAATGTAATAGAGCTCCGTTAAACGGATCATAGGAAGTGCATTTACACTTACCGAACCATTAGTATAAAACTTTTTGGGAGAAATGGTATTTCCAATAGCGGTGCCGGAAGCCGGGTCAACAAAAGCGCCGAGTTTTCTATAATCATTTCCTGATCCGCCTCCCGTTACAAATAAAGAGTTCTGGGAAGTCGGAGATAAACCCAGGGGTTTCACAAATACAGACTTGTTGTAAGCCAGTGCAATATTGCTGCTGCTGTATAACAAAAACAATTGCTCTTTGGTGAACATGAGGTCGGTGTTATTGGTTGCTAATGGAAACATATTACTGTTGATAACAGCCAACGCAGAGCTTTGAGCGTTTGCAAGATCCCCCTTATACATATAGATCCTGGCGAGTAATCCCTTTACTGCCCATATGGTGAAACGGGAGGTTGTCATGTCCGAACTGCTTAGCAAGCTTTGCGCAGTCAACAAATCCGAAATGCATGAATCTATTACAGCTCCGGTTGACAAAACAGGTGAAGCGTAAGGGGAAATTTTTGTTACATAAGGAATAGCAGGTGCGCTTAAACCCGATGCAGCTGGCGAAGGAGCAAACAAACGCAAGAGATCGAAGTGTATGAAAGCACGCAACCCTAAAGCTTCTCCTTTTATTGTGTTGTAATTTCCAGCGGAAAAGACATTTTGCCTGGAGTCGACGTTTGCCAGCACATTGTTCAAATTGGCAACGCATAAATAAAGACTGTCCCAGGCATTTGCAAACGTATTTTTTACGCTGTAATGTCCCACATTATAAGCGGCACTTTGGTAAAACAAAACATCTGTTTGCTTGAAGGAGGTATCATAACTTCTTCCCATGATGGAGAGAACGCCTGTAGTCAAATCTCTTCCATATAAGCTCTGGCTTCCCATTTGCAGGTAAACACCATTTAATGCATCCCTGAATCCTTGCTCACTTGCGAACAATTCATTTTGATCTACCTGCAATTGCGGCTCTACATTTACCCATTTCTGGCATGAGCTAAATGAGAGTGCCGAGATAAGCACAAGAAAAACAACTATATAATTTCTGCTTAACATCTGCTACTATTATGATTTTAAAAACTTGTTGTTATTGAAAAAGTGTACATGTGCTGAAAAGGATAATAAATACCTCTTTGTGCTTTCATTGTGGATGATTGAAAAACATTGTTGGCCACAACTCCAAACATGGTATTCTTCGCACCGATCTTTGAAGAGATCTTGTCTGACAGTTTGTAGCCCAATGAAATTGCAGCGCACTCAAGAGCATTATTTTTTTCTACAAATCTTGTTGTTGCATATGTAGGTGATGTTTTAAGACCATTCACCGACAGGGCTTTGTACAGCGCCACATCTCCCGGCTGTGACCAGCGATTGTTTGCTGCTCTTTCGTCAACATTATAAGTGATATCTGCATTCTCTACATAATCTGCCAATGTTTGATTGTAATAGGAAGCTCCCAGCTGATAAGTGAAATAAACTCCTGCTGAAATGTTTTTTACGGAAACAGTTGTACCAAACGAGCCGCGCCATTTTGGATTAAAATCGCCGGCCAACACTCTGTCGGCTGCATCCCATGTAGAAGTTTCGGTGCCATCTGCTTTCAAAAATTTCTCCTGTCCTGTTGCAGGATCAATGCCAAGAGAACGAACGGCCCAGATACCGGTTAATGACTGCCCCTTTACATAATTAGGCTGAGGCATTGTGTTATCAACGTCAGTATTTGCGTTTAACGCTTCTACGTAGTTGGAAATAGACGTAACGCGGTTTTCATTGTGAATTCCGTTTAGACTTACGGACCATATTATTCCCTTCTTGATATTATTGATAACACGATAGTTTAAAGCAAACTCTAGTCCTTTACTCTCGATAGCTCCAAGATTATCATAGTAACTGAAGTTTAGGAAACCGGTTGAAGCAGGAGATGATACCGGCAGAATCAAATCGCTTGATTTGTTTTTGTACGCATCGATCATAACAGATAACCTGTCCTTAAATAACATTGCCTCTAACCCGATATTTTGCTTTTCAGTTTGCGGAACTTTAAGCGCATTATTAGGATATGCAGTTAAATAAGCACCCTGACCAACGCCAAGAGTACTGTAGCTGCTATTGGTTGGAATATATTGCCTGTCTGTGTAATAATTGTAGGTTGTATGAGATAAATAGGACTGGTAAAATTGATTTCCGGTTGTACCAATGCTACCCTTGATACGTAAACTGCTTACAAATCTATTGGGGTGGAAAAACCTCTCCTGATGCAGGTTCCAGCTTGCGCCAACTGCCCAATAAGGAGCTGTTGTATTTTGGCTGAATTGCGAGGATTGATCGGCGTGACCTGTTAACTCCACTTGATAACGGTTATCATAACTGTAAGTGAAATTGCCGTAAGCAGAAGCCAACCTCGTAACAATAAGGCTTGCTGCTGGCTTGCTGTTCAGGTAAGCACTTCCAAAAGCAATAGAAGACAGTTTGTCGCTTGTAAAACCAACTAATGCAATACCTGCTGACTCACTTTTTGTTTGCATTGCCGTTACTCCTGCAGAACCGTAGAACTGATGCAGTCCTACCCTCTTCAGATAATTCAGATTGAGTCCGCCTTCCATACTCGAAAAATCACTCGACATTTGAATGTAAAGACCCCTTAAGAAAAACATCTCTGGAGTAAAATTTCCGAACGCTGTATGCCCTGGCGGCAGAAAAAAATCAGTTACATCGGATTGTTTATTTGCGCTCACATAGCCATCTGCTTTAAAGCCGTGACCAATGTTCAAGCTCAAAGAAAGCTGGTCGCTAAATCTTGTATACCTGGTTTTATTTGTGGTGGACAATGTGCTATTGTATGCTGGATTGAAAATGCGAACACTATCTCCCTGATATCTGTACTCGTCAAGCACTTTCGAAAAACTTCCCGTCACAGAATCATAGGGGTTCCAATATGCATTTAGTTGCGCATAGTCGAAAAGACTTCCATAAGGAGAATTAAAAGCGTTGGAAGAGGTATATCTGAGGTAATTATTGATGGTGAAGTTTTTCACGCGTGTGCCGATGTAGCCTCCAATATTTACATTCTGCCTCTTTGCGCCCTTCATTACACCTTCAATATCATTATACGAAAAGTCCAAACCATAGCTCAAGTCATCATCACCACCACCAAGCGTCAAATAATGTTTTGATCCAACACCTGTTCTTGTTGGAATAGAAAGCCAGTCCGTATTTACTCCGTTATTGACAAATGCCTGACGTTTTTGATTAAGGGCTGCGTTGTCTCCCCAAAAACCGGCATCTTTTTCCAACTGCAGTTTGTCTGCAGCATTCATTAAATGATAAGAAGACAGATCCGGGGTTGCAATTTGAACTTGGCCCGAATACGTAACATTAAACAGTCCTTTCGCAGGTTTCTTTGTCTTTACCAGCAAAACCCCTGTACCGCCGCGCACACCGTATACGGCTGTAGCTGCCGCGTCTTTTAAAATAACAACCTGACTGATGCGATTGATATCCATGTCAAGTACCGTTTGGAGCGATACCTGTACTCCATCCAATAAAATAACGGGCTGGTTTGGATTTGCTACGTTGCCGGCCACGAAGTCACTGCCAGACGGGTTCAATTGTACATTGGTATTATTAATTCCCGGATAGCTCGCAATGGAAGCAGAAGCAGGGAAATTGTACAAACCACGAATGTTTGTGGATGGCGGAACATTTGGATTATCTCCGTTGTCATTATCTCTTGTGACCAAGAAAGAAGGCGCATATATTTTCAGTGCATCAACAAAACTTACCGGATTTAATCTTCTCAATTCCTCGCCCTCAACTATTGTAGCGGCGCCTGAAAAATGTTCAATGGGTCTTTCATAAAGACCGTTTGAATAGGTATTTGCGAAAGAACCTTCTTTCCTCGCTAAGCGTAATGTAAGTGATGGTTTTGCGATTTTCGACAACGAAAAATATCGATCTAGTGACGTCACAACGATCGCTTCTTTTGGAACGCTGTCAAACTCAATATAGCCATTGGCATTTGTAAACCCTCTTTTCGCACCTGCCATAACCAGTACGCTGTCGAGAGGCAACCCATCTGCCAGATCTTTTACTGACACCCTTACTTTAGGAATAATTCGTGAAGGAACAGAGTCTCTTGTAAAATTGCCCGGGGTTTCTCCAAATGACTTATTGAATGAGCAAAGGAAACTAATGCAGCAAAAAAAACTACCAAACAGTAATCGTATCATGATACGTTGTTATGTGATTTTATTCTAATTAGAAATTCAATTCAGTTGATACAAGATTATTATCCTAGAAATTCAAGGCAGATAAGGTATAGGCAAGATGTGTATTGTCCAGGGGCGCCTGTTTTCAATATGTCGTAAAGAGGATTTGCGGTATGCAGTTTCCTTTTTTCCAGCTCTTAAATTCAGATGCGATGTTAAAGTAGGTAACATTTCCTTAACACATGATAGGCATTTGACATGTGCGACTTTTGATTACATCAATTGCAGAAATTAATTGACGAATTCTTCGTCCGTTAAATGACCAAATTCATCTATAAAATTTTCAAATATGTCAATCAATCGGGAAAATGATTTAACTATTTGATCATTTTAGGGAACGAATTAATCATTATAGAGTGTAAATTGTGAGAGAATTGAATTTAAATATATACCCGGTGCTGGCACTCCCCTTCAAAAAAAATCGCTTTGTCGTCTTTGTTATCCATTGGATAACATGGCTTTTTTTGCATTTTATCATATTTCTGCCGACCCTGGTGAATATGACAAAAATTTCCACCGAGCAGTTCTTTTTTAACCACTTTGTTCTTATTACACTCAACTTTCTCCTTTTTTACGTAACAGCCTTTCACGTTATGTCGCTGATTGGCTCGTTGCAGAAAAAATGGTTTTGGGTGCTGCTGGGTTCTTTGATTTTAACGATAGCATTCACCTATTTCAAATTCAGGCTTGAAGTCTATAATACCGATTACCTTTTAAGTAAAACCCCGTTTAATACTGGGTTACAAAGAAAAGCACCACCACAGCCACTTGGTTTTTTCAGCTATCGCTTCCGGAGTTATTTTCAACTTAACATTTTAACCAACTTTTCGATCGTTGTTGTTGGCTTTGCCTATCGGCTTTTGCTGAGTTGGCTTCAGGGAGAAAAAATCAGGAAGGACCTTGAAACTCAAAATCTCAGAACCGAACTGTCTTACCTGAAAATGCAGGTGAACCCGCATTTTCTTTTTAATGCACTGAACAACATCTACTCCCTTGCTGTAATAGAAGAAAGTACAAGAACAGGCAATAGCATTTTGAAGCTTTCTGAGCTCATACGGTATATGCTGTACGAAAAAGAGGATGACTCAAATAAAGTGAGTCTGCATAAAGAATTAAGGCACATTAACAGCTATATTGACCTGGAGAAACTGCGGCATTCGGAAGATGTGTATATCAATTTTTCAATAGAAGGCGATATTTCCGGCAAACGCATTGTGCCTTTACTGTTATTCCCGCTTCTTGAAAATTCATTCAAACACGGAATAATTACTGACTGTAAGAAGCCTGTGGTCATTGAGATGACCATAACTGATAAGGAGCTGAAGTTCCACATTGCCAACTACAACAACAACTATCAAAAAGATAAAGTGGGCGGAATTGGCTTGCAGAATGTAAGAAAACGGCTCGATCTTATCTACGCGAATAACTATACTTTCGACATTCAACACACGAATGATATGCATATCGTGAATTTAATTTTACCTTTATAGCAATAACGTCAAGTATGCTATGCTAAAGTGCACTATTATCGATGATGAACCCCTTGCAACTGCGCTGCTGGAAAATTATATCAGCAAGGTTCCTTTTCTTGAATTGGTCAAAACGTTTAACAACCCAATGGACGGTTTGATTGATTTCAACACTAACCCTGTTGACTTGATTTTTCTTGATATTCAAATGCCACAGCTGACGGGTATTCAGTTTATGAAGCTGCTGCAAAACCGTGCGCAGGTTATTATCACTTCTGCATACGAAGAATATGCAATTGAAGGTTTCGAGCACAATGTAACGGACTACTTACTTAAACCCATTTCATTTGAACGATTTTATAAAGGGGTTGAAAAGGCATACAACCTGACGAACCCAACGCAAAAAATAGAAGGCGCTCCCGAGCTGCATGCCCCAACCGGTGGCTACATTTTTATTAAGGTGGAAACTAAAATGGTACGAGTTGAGCTCGATGACATTTTGTTTATCGAAGGGCTAAAGAACTACGTTTCCATTTACACAAAAACACAGCGCATCGTTACGCTGCAGGTAATGAAACAATTGGAAAAAGTATTGCCTCCCAATCGTTTTGTAAGAATACACAAATCATACATTGTTGCGCTGGACAAGATCGTTTCAATCGAGCGGCAGGAAATTCACATTAAGGACCAAATCCTTCCAATTGGAGTTACTTACCAGGAAGGTTTTTTTAAATTGCTTGAGTCGAGGAAAGCCTAGAGATATGCGAAGTACGGTGTATGGTGTATGGTGTATGGTGTACGATATTCATCAAAATGATACTCTCTATTGCATTTCGTACACCATGCATCGTACCTCTCTAAAAATATACTCCAGGCACCAGATCTTCCAGTAATGAATTCTGCACCGGCTTCCAGCCAAGCGTTTTGCGGCTTTGCTCACTTGAGGCAAGGCAGTTAATGGATGCAAAATGCATGAACCAACCGAAATGAGCTTCAGCCTCTTTTCCATCTTTACTTACTGTTGGCAAATGCAGGCCTTCACCAATCGCCGTTGCAATCCTGCGAAAAGTAATGCCTTCTTCTGCAACTGAATGAAAGATTCTTTGCGCGGGCTGTTGTTCAATAATCAAACGATACATTACTGCTGCATCTAGGCGATGGACTGCCGGCCAGTGATTGCTGCCTTCGCCGATGTAAGCGGATACGCCTTTTTCTTTCGCCATTCCTATCACCATCGGCACAAAACCATGATCGCCTTTGTCATGCACTGTTGGCGGGAGTCTAACGATATAAGTTTTTACCCCTTGTTGTGCAAGGGCATTGGCCGCTTCTTCGGAGGCTGCACGTGGAGCAACATCTGAGGCGGGTGGATTGTCATTTTCTGTAAGTGCTTTGCCGTAGTTCATTATCCCCACTCCGGAGGTAATAACGAATGGCCGACCAGAACCAGCCAGTACAGAACCAATTGCAGTGATCACTTTCCGATCATCTTCGCAATTCTCTTTGAAGCGGCTAAAATCGTGATTGAACGCTGTATGAATGACCGCATCGCATTGTGAAGCGCCATTTTTAAGACTTTCCAAATCATTGAGATTGCCGCGATATACTTCTGCCCCAGTTTGGCTCAATGCTTCTGCAGCGGTGTCTGAACGAACCATTCCCAACACTGTGTGGCCAGCCTGCAAAAGTTCTCTAACAATGGCAGAACCAACAAATCCTGATGCTCCTGTAACAAATACACGCATATGATTGACTTAATTTTATGATGCAAATTTCAGTCACGCCGATTTGAAAAAAATGGTCATTTGACCAAAATTCCATCAACGATTTATTTGTGCATGACGGATACGTGTCAGCGTTTTTATTGAGATGCCGAGGTAAGCGGCAATCATGTGAAGAGGTAATCGTGCAAGCAGGTCAGGGTAATGTTGAACAAAGTCATTATACTTCTCTTCTGGTGTTGCGCTGAGAGATAGGAATAGACGTTGACGGCTGTTGTAGCTGCTTCCCAAAATCAGTTGCTGTGAAAAGGTCATCAATTCCGGCACCTCTTCCAGCAAGAGATCAAAATCTGTCTTCGTCCAAAGCAATACTTCACTTTTTTCTATGGCAGCAATATTGAATGATGAAGGGATTTGTTTGTTATAACTTTCCGCATCCACTATCCATGAATGCTCCTGCGAGAAGTACAAAATGTGCTCGCTGCCATCCGCCACTGTCCCAAAGGTTCGCAGCAAACCTTTTACTACAAATGTTTTATAACGGCATACTTGTCCTTCCTGTAGCAATAGCTCGTTGCGCTGAAGCATTCTCGGCATTGCCAGGGAACTTGCCCTTTCAATTTCTTCGCTGCTTAAGTTGGTATGCGTTTGTAAATATGTTTCGAATCCGGAAACCATAGACTGTTCAAAATTACATGATCCGGCGAGAATAATTTTCCTGTTTATTTGCCATAGCACTGTCTTTTTCGGTTGGAGATGTTTAAAGTTATTCAATGCCTGCGGTCAATAAGAAAAGCCCGCTTGCAATACGCCATGTTATCGCCACAAATATGAAGGCCTGTAAAAATCAATGATCTTACAGGCCTTGATACTTTAGCGTATTCGATCCGTTAATTATATCTTCTTATCCTGAACGAACAACTGAAATCATGCACCGCAGAATTATCAAATTCAATCAGTTTGCTACTGAACGACCCACTGATAAAACCTCCAATTTCACCGAATTCCGTAATGGTCAGGGGAATCTGTACTGGCCAATAGCCTCGACCGCTCGTAAATGCAGGGGAAAAAACTTCGGTTAGATAATGTGTACTACCAATTGTCTTGTTTCCGTCAAACTGAAAACTGATCTGTGGATTGTTGTTTACATTTCGACTCAAGGTTACGATCTGCGTACGAATATTTGTTGAAGTATCAGGAGTCATTGTAAGATAGTAGCCTCCGACAGTATCTGCCGGTTCTGTCAGGGAAGTAGTGACGCCGTCGATGGTGTAAGTAATATTTCCCATTGTGCTGGTGCCGCAAGCTGTTAAAGTACCAAGATTGTTCGTGCCTGCCGTTATTGTTATAACCTGCGGTGTGCCTTGAAGATTTGTTGCGTTGTCAACCGCCACAACATTTACTGAAAGATTACTACATGCAATTCCTGTAAAACTGAATGCGCCGTTTACCACGGGAATTCTGTTATAAAATCCATGATCATAAGTTTGAACGTATCCATTCTGCACAGGTTTGCTTGCGCAATTGTTCACAGAGCCGCTGATTGTCACAACGCTTTGTCCAATATTGCCCGTCACCTGGCCAAGATCTATATCAGTCGAGGTCGTTGTGAAATTTTGTGCATATGCAGCAATGGCGCAAGGTGTAAGTACCTGCAAAATAAGATTGCTATTTGCAAATACAGCACCACTGATATTACCGTCGGCATCTGTGTATCCAAAGCGACCATAACCCGCATTCAACGGCATGCCCGCAACGGTAACGCTCACGGGTACATGCGACAATGGATTGAGTGATGCATCAACGACCCTCGCTTTAAAATTAACAAGGGGAACACCCGCTGCCCCTGCCCAAAAAGAGAAGTGCGAAGTAGTACCGCAATATGTATTGTCTTTCTTAACCGCTGTACCTTCTTGCTTCCATAATCCTGTACCTTCATTAAATGACCACAACGTTATGGACTCTGGCGCTGATGCCGCAAGAGAAGACGAAATGGGAATGAAAATACTGGCAGTTTTCCCTTGCGCAATTTGTAATGCCTGACCGTTGTCGCCTGTAAGTTCTACTGCTACTGCGCCATAAGAACGCAATGCTTTCAAATGACCCACGCTATCTGTGGCACGACCGTCGCCGGGCATACCGGCCTGAAAATTCTCTGTCGCTGAGGGGTCAATATTTTTTATGGAAACGTGCACCTGCCCGGTGTAAGCACTGCTGGTTGCAGCAGCTACAACACCGTTTGCAGGCAATATGATTTTGCCCCCATCGTTCGTCGCGATCTCACCCCCGGATGCTGCGGAAACAACACCTGTCTCACTTTTTGTAAGCAATTGCATTCTCACAAATCCACTTTTATTTTTTTCAGGCACAAACGTTTTATACCCCATGAAATAACCTTTGCAATAGACTTTCACAACACCTGCCGCTGCGGGTACTTCAGTATTTGACAAAGAAAAATAACCATATTCATCTGTTAACATTTGTGAGCTTCCAACTGACACAGTCGCCATAGCAACGGGTTTGCCGGATTCATTCATCACATAACCAGAAATTGAAGTACTAATTTTAGAAATAAGATCCGGTGTAATCGGATCGGGCTCTTTAACAGAGGGTTGGTCATTTTTTCTGCAGCCGGTATTAAAGACAATGGCTAGCAGAAGGAGCGCTTTTAGGAGGTTTTTCATAACGTAAAAGGGTCAACGCTGTTGTAGCGTTGACCCCTGAACGAACTTTCTGGTTTTTTATTTTGCAAATTCCATCCTTCCTTCAACACCTACCCAAGATTCACTGCATAGTGCACATTACCGGTAACCTCTCTACTCAATACTCGAAAAACTATACTTGCCTGAACCCACTTTCAGCACCACATATCCTTTTTCTGTGCCGGCAACCTGGATGTCTTTTTGCGCAGCCAAAGCCTTTCCTCCTTCCATAACCTTGTCAGCATTTGTTGCGGGCACGTAAACCGTTGCAGTTGTATTTGCAGGAATTTCTACATCCAGTGTTAGTTTGTCATTTTCTTTTTTCCATTCTGCACTAAGTCTTCCATATGGTACCAAATAACTTGCTGAGGCTTGTGTGAAGCCGCCTCCAACATGCGGTTGAATGCGGATCTTTTTATACCCAACGCTATCTTCATCCAAACCAACCATTACGCGATACATCCAATCTCCTATCGCTCCGTATGCATAGTGATTGAATGAGTTCATTGTTTCGGACTGAAACGTGCCATCTGTTTTTATACCATCCCAACGTTCCCAAATTGTTGTGGCGCCCATCTTCACAGGATATAACCATGAAGGATAGCTTTCCTGCAGCAATAATTTATACGCAACATCGGAATAACCGAAACGACTGAGCACATGACAGAGATAGGGTGTTCCTAAAAAGCCTGTTGTCAAATGATTGTTGTATCGTTCAATATTTTTCACCAAACGATCTGCCGCTTGCTGGCGAAGGCTTTCAGGCATCATATCAAACTGAAGCGCCAATACATAAGAGGTTTGCGTGTTTGATATGGTAAGGCCATTGGGAGTAAGATACTCTCTTACAAATGCATCTTTAATATTTTTCAGCAACGCAGTATATTTAGCAACGTCATCTGTTTTACCCAATACTCCCGCTGCATTGATCAACAGTTGTGTGGAGTGTGCGTAGAAGCATTGTGCAATTAGATTTTTGTCCGTTACAGCAGAAGCTCCATCGGGATCGTTGTTACCAACGCTATAGAAAAGCCAGTCGCCAAAGTGGTTGCCATTTTTCCATAAATTATCAACTGCTTGCCCCTGCATATAACCTACCCACTTTTGCATACTTGGGTATTGCGCTTCTATAATTCTATTATCGCCATATGCGAGATAGAGGTTCCATGGAATAATCGTTGAAACGTCGGCCCAGCCTGTAGAACCGGCATCCCAATTAGCGAGGATATTGGGTATAACGTGCGGAACACGACCATCGGGCATTTGGTCAGCGGCAACATCTTTTAACCATTTCGTGAAGAAATTATTCGCGCCGCGTAAAAAAGTTGCTGTGCGTGAAAACACCTGTGCATCTCCCGTCCATCCCAGTCGTTCATCTCTTTGCGGACAATCAGTTGGCACATCTAAAAAGTTGCCTCGCAATCCCCACTCGATGTTATGCTGCAATTGATTGATCAGTGCATTGGAAGAATTGAACGTTCCCGTTTGCTCCATATCTGAATACAAAACAACGGCAGTGAAATTTTCAGGTTTTAATTCGCCGGGATAACCTTCTACTTTTATGTAACGGAAACCATGCCATGTAAAATGCGGTTCAAAGACTTCGTTTGCATTTCCTTGCAAAATATAATGATCCTGCGCTTTTGCATTCCTCAAGTTTTCTGTATAAAAATTCCCCGTTTTGTCTAACACCTCTGCATGTGATATTGTGATCTTATCTCCGGCCTTACCATTGGCATTCACTACAACCCAGCCCACCAGGTTTTGTCCGAAATCAATCACCTGTTCGCCCTTAGGCGTAGTGAAAATTTTTACGGGTTTAAATGTTTCATGTTTTTTAACCGGCTCGTTGTAAGTGGCTACCAGCAAATCTTTCGAAAAATCATTTACTTTAACGCTGCTCCATTTCTCATCATTATAGCCGACGGTTGCCCAACCTTTTTTATCAAGACGTGCATCAATTGTTTCTCCTGCATAAATGCCATTTGAGCGAATAGCGCCCGTTGAAGACTTCCAACTATCATCTGAAACGATTCGCTTTGTGGTACCGTCAGTGTATGTTATATCCAACTGAAAGAGTAAAGAAATATCTTTTCCATAATGATTTCTACCGTGGTCAAATGAAAAGGCTCCGCGGTACCAGCCATCGCCAAGCGTTACGCCAATGGCGTTTGTTCCTTTTTTTAGCAAATCAGTTACATCGTATGCCTGGTATTGCAAGCGCTTGTTATAACTTGTCCAGCCCGGTGTAAGATAAGCTTCCCCAATTTTCTTTCCATTGAGTTGCGCTTCATACAAACCATGTGCGGTAATGTATGCTGTGGCTTCTTTTATTTTTTTATCGCTTGCAAATTCTTTTCTCATCAACGGCGCTGCCCAAACACTATCTTCCTGGTAACCCGGGCTTATCCATGAAGCTTTCCAGTCTGCAGGTTGTAATAAGCCCATTTGAAAAGATGCCGGGGTACTCCATGCAGAAACCTTGTTGTTATTGTCCCAAACGCGAACCTGCCAGTAATAGTGCTTTCCGGCAACTAATGATGGCCCCTGGTATGCAACAAGAATGGATTGACCTGAAGAAATTCTACCGGTTTGCCATAACACTTTATTTTTTGTCAAACGTGCTTTGTCATCGCTTAGTTTTATTTCATAAGCGTTTTGCACAACATTTCTTTTCTCGGAAATAAGTTGCCAACTGAAGCGTGGCTGTGTAACATCTAACCCAACAGGATTTGTAAGACTCTCTGTTTTCAAGCGTTGCACGCTAACCTGTGCGTTTGCACACATAACAATTGCATGCAGTACAAAAAGGAGAAATGGTAGTTTCTTCATGGTACTGGTGAAAGTTAATTGAAAATTGAAAGTTGAAAGTTGAAAATGAACGGGAGGCAGAACGCAGTTTTTCATGATTGTCCTGATTTTTTAAATAGTATAACAAGATCATGAAAAATCTTGACAATCATGAGAATCTGCGTCCTGCTTTTTCTCATTTTCAATTTTCAACTTTCAATTTTCAATTTTCAATTAAACTAAATTATTCTGTTCTCAAACTTTTGACAGGATTGGCCGACGCGGCTTTGATTGCCTGGTATACGACTGTGACAAACGCAACAAACATAATGAGCAACAGCGGCAGGAAGAAAAACCAAAGGCCTATGCTGATATGGAATGCATAATCCTTCAGCCAGTTTTGAAGCAGTAAGTACGCAACAGGTATGGCGATCAATCCCGCATACAGCATGAGTTTAATGTAGTCTCTGGTAACGAGTGCGGTGATCTGTGCAATATTTGCACCAAGCACTTTCCTGATACCAATTTCCTTTGTTCGTTTGGCTATACTGTACAACGACAAGCCG
Organism: Pinibacter aurantiacus; assembly: GCF_019130065.1. GTDB lineage: Bacteria > Bacteroidota > Bacteroidia > Chitinophagales > Chitinophagaceae > Pinibacter > Pinibacter aurantiacus. The sequence goes on from NZ_JAHSPG010000015.1 coordinate 138,102, forward strand.
AGTAAACCAAGATTGGCTATGATGATCGCAAGCACAGTGAACCACCAAAGCACTGTAGAGAACAATTGGTCATCTTTATATTGGCGATTGAAAAATTCATCGAGGAAAAAATACTGCAAGGGACTTTGGGGAAAAGCAGCGGACCACGTTTGCTTGGCGCGTTCGATTACCTGTTCAATATTACTTGTTTTTAACTTCAGGGAAAAATTGCCCATGTTAATATGCCTGTTAGGATAGTAAATAACAGGATCATAATTATATCGAAATGACTGCTGGTGATAATCGTTCATCACCCCTACGATCTTGCAAGTGGCTCCATTACTGGCTTTCAGCACCTGGTTGACCGCCTCGGAGGGTTTGGCAAAGCCAAATACCCTGGCTGCTGTTTCGTTAACGATAACGTTTACCGGCTTAGTTGAATCGTTGGTAAATGGCACGTCCTTGTCAAAATTTCTTCCCGCTAAAATACTCAATCCAAAATGCGGTATGAAAAGCTCATCGATACCAAAAGTTCTGCAACGCTTGTCATCATTGGAAGACAGCAACCTGAAGCCTTCGGTGCTTCCCACTTCGCCGCCGGGCACATCGGTAGAGGTGGTAACATATTCAACGCCGGGAATTTGCTGCAAATCGTTTATTGTTTTTTCAACAAGGGCAATCTTACTGCTATCCAGATCGACTGTTTGCTTCAACACAAGCGTTTGATCTATGTTGATCCCCAGATCACGGCTACTCATGAATTTTAGTTGTTTGTAAAAACCAATAGCACTTCCAATCAAAATGATGGCAATTGAATATTGAAGAATAACAAGCGTTTTTCTGAAGAACGCCTTGTCTTTTACGTTAGCAACTCCTGCAGCAGACTTCAGTGTTTGTACCGGTCTGAAAGATGACAACACAAACGCAGGATAAAAACCGGCAACCAATGTGCTGATAATAAACAACGCTGTGATGCCCAGCCAGAAAGCCCAACTCGTTGTTTGAAGGGCAGCGGCGTCCTGGCTAATGAGCCGGGCAAAGAACGGCAATGACAACTTGAAAAATACTATCCCCAAAACGATCGCTATCATGTTCACCAAAAATGTTTCGGCCAGGAATTGTCGCACCAGTTGTTGCTTCGATGCACCTACTACTTTACGCACGCCAACTTCTTTAGAGCGTTCCAACGAATGAGCTGTTGAGAGATTCACGTAGTTGATCAATGCTATCAGCAAAATGAATAGCGCCGCAATGCCCAAATATTTTAGGTACGAAAGGTTACCACTGCCAGCCATTTCATAATCGTAATCAGATTTTGTGTGAATGTCTTTTAGCGGTTGTATATTAAATGAAACGTTGTAGCCGCTCGTCTTCATAAGGTCTGCCATGTAACGCTCCGCAAACGCGGGCATTTTCTTTTGCAAAGCAGCAGCATCTGTTCCCGGCTTCAATAAAAGGTAGGTGTAAAAGTCGCTCCATGTCCAGCTGTCATTTGCTCTTCCTCCGGTGATCTGAATGTATTTATTGTAGTTAAGAAGAACGTGAAACTGCAAATGTGAATTGGCCGGAATTTCTTTCAACACCGCTGTTACTTTATAATCCTCATGATCATAGTGCAATAGTTTTCCGACAGGGTTTTCATTGCCGAAATATTTCTGAGCAGTGGAGTGTGTAATAACCGCATCATTCAATTCTGTAAACGCGCTGGCAGCGTCGCCTTTTTCAAAAGGAAAAGAGAACACTTTGAACACAGCGGGATCAACATAGTAAATCATCCCTTCTTCAAAGATCTTCTGATCCTCGTGTTGCATTACGCCCCAACGCTTTCTGAAACGCACCACTTCTTCTATTTCAGGAAAATCTTTTTTCATGGCTGGTGCAACGGAAGGAAATGTAAAAGCAAATGCTTGCGGCTTTCCGTTTGTTTCGCTGATCATCATTGGCACACGATAGATGCGATCTTTATTAGCATTGAACGTATCAAAACTGTATTCAAAACGCAGGTAGTGTACAATCAGCAAAAACGCTGCAATACCTATTGACAAACCAGATATATTGATGAATGAAAAAGTCTTGTTCTTGAGAAGATTTCTCCATGCAGTTTTAAAATAGTTCTTGATCATACGAGATTTTTTTAAGGCGAGATGCTATTGTGCATGGTGGTACTTGCCAAAAAAATGCCAATCGTTTTAAATACTGCAAGTCAATTGATTAGCGTAATTAATCTGAAACCATTGTCCGGTTTTGATACAATCGAACGTTCACTATTGAGCAATGACTGAATAACTGAATAACTGAATAACTGAACTTGAAAGTCAGCGTTGCATCAATAATTCCATTATTCAATTATTCGAATAGTCAACACTCATTATCTTCGGCCTTTCAACCGTTACCCCAATGAATCAGTCAAAAGTCTTTTTCTATCTAGCCATATTCAATGTATTGCTTGCTTTGACCGTTATAGCTGATTGCCACTTTCTTCCCCGAAAAATAATAAACGAAAAATTTGATTTCGTTTCGGGAGTAGAAAGCAGATCAAGAAGCAGCCACTATCACACCACCTACTTCGTTTGTAAATCCGGTAGAAAATACCAGGTGCCGGAAGATTTCCATTTTGAGCTAAATGGAGATTCAAGCCTGGCCGTTCAACAATCTGTCATTTTTCAAATTCCAATGACGATATCATCACCTTCTGCCTCCCTGCAGAACGAGTCAAGCATCAGTCAAATAGACATACCGCTGTTTTTAGGGGTAATAATTGGCTTGATAATTACTTCATTCTATGTAATAGTAAACAAAAGAACTATCTCAAGCTCTGGTTACGATTTTTTACTTTTCTGCATTGCTTTTTATGTTGGGTTCATTCTAATAGTTTTTTGGTAGAACACAATGACAATAGAGGAGATTACTATCTTTCTACACCTGCACTCGCTCATCACGTCCTCACCAGAGCCACCATTCAGCGCCAAACCCAATGTATTGCCCAAAGCTTTTGCTGCCGGTTTGTTGCAGATAATCGGAATAAAGATTGTCGCTGGCGAATTTGTTGTAGAAGGCGATTTCGTATATAAAGCGCAACTGCGGCCTGCTCCAGACGTCGCGTTTTGCGAAAGGCACTATGGTTGGAATGATGCCAAGTTTAAACATTGTAGCATAAGGTTGCGTGCCATCTTTTCGGGCTGCGTAGTTGGCCTCATGCATCAGGTGGAACCAATTGGTGATGTACCATGTTCCCCGGAAGCCGACGGCAATATCCGTTTTGCGGTTAAACACCATTCTGCCCATAAAGTCTGGGGCTTTATTGCTACTGTCAGCCGCGCCTTTACTATGGGTGTAAATGGCATAAGCATTCAGTGAATAATCGCGATTAAAGTTGGCCAGGAAATGTTCTGTCAGTGCAAGGGAAGACGCTTTTTTAAATTTCTGGGTACTAATATTTGGCGCGCCGTAGGTAAGAAAGGTCCTTGAACCACCGCCGTCCCCGCCATTTGCAATGCCATAGCCATATCTTATCGTAAGCTGCTGGAAAGAACCTGCCAGCAACTTCTTTAGCTCGATCTGATGCTTTACGCCCAACACAAAACCAAGATCTGCAGGATAACTGTAATTAGCTGTGTCGTTTTTTGAGGCATCGTTCAATTTGTGAAACTCGCCCATCAGCTTGAATTGTCCGTACTTGTTGAACAACTGCTGCTCTATGATGTAGACTTGCCTGCCGCGAAGTCCCAGCACCGGTGTGGTATCGCGAATGTTCAAATAAAAATAAGGAGGAACTGAACTATTGGTATCCACCGCGCCGGGCAGCATAACAGAAAATTGCGTGTTCTTATATTTGACACCAACTCCCTGGCTGCTATGATCGTCGAAGTGAAAATAGTCGATGATGTGTATGTCTCCGCCGCGAAAATAACGGGCACCGATCCACGCGGACCAGTTGGAACCGGCAATCTTTTTGGCCTCCACATATAGCTCCGGTATTGTAGTGGTGATGCTGCCGTAAGACTTTGAAGTACTGTTTCCAATCAATTGCCCTTGTGTGGGAAAGAACCCAAAGCGTATCTGTGCATCCAGCGTAGAAGTGTCTTTGTTTGCAGTGCCCGGAAAAAAATGGAAAGCGGTACCAAGCTCAAAATAGTCTCCCTGCTCGAGCCTGCCACCAATGGCACCCATGCCCTTCAAATTTAGACTGCGCCCTACTTTGCCGGTAACATCGGGCGCCCAGCCGACACCTACGCGGCCGTAGGAACCAATGGAAAAATACTTGTTTTGAATAACGGGCTCTTGTGCCGCCGCTGAAAACATCAGCATAATGGCATAACAGCCAAATATAACAGGCAAGATCGAACGGCGCATGGCGTGGGATTTGGTCTATTAACAACCCAGTTCGGATTGGGTTTAATTTCCGGAAAAAGATTTCAGGAAGGGCGGAGAGACTGAATAACTGATTAACTGAATAACTGAGTGGTTTGAATGAAACTCCCAAACTATCACTTGAAACATTCAGTTATTCAGTTAATCAGTTAATCAGTTATTCAGTTAATTCTCCCGGCAATATCCTTCGCTATCTTCATTGCATCCTGCGCTATTTCCCGTATCTGTCCTGTGGGGCTTATCCAGTAACCGCAGAAATACAATCCATCTTTTCCGAAATACTTTTGATGATCTACGCTCACCAGCAAGTCACCAAAACGCTCTTTTTCTACGTGAACGATTTTTTCGTTTATAGTGCGAAATCCAATAGCAGCAATGATCGCGTCAAACTTATCTACCCTTCCGTTTTTGAAATACACTATGTTGTCAGCAATGTGGTCAACCCCTCCCATCACCTGTATATTGCCTTGCCGGATGTGCTTGATCGTTCCTACATCAAGTACAGGCGCTTTATGATCTCTTTGTATTTGCGTCAAAGGTCCATATGGCATTTGCTGTAATCCAAGTTTGCCAATATCGCCTATCAACAACTTCATCAGTGGCTTGCTGATCAGGTCCGCAACAGGAGGTGGCAAAGGATTCAGTAAAATACTTAGCTCGAGCACAGGAATGCCGAGCACGTCCCGCGGCACTATGTTAACGCGTGAACGAACGGACATCACGGGCTTCGCTCCCTGCTCAAACAAGTCTATAGCTATTTCGCAGGCAGAATTGCCGAAACCAACCACCAACACCTTTTGTCCGCTAAAGTCTGCTCCTGTTTTGTATTCACTGCTGTGCACGATCTTTCCGGGAAATGTTTCCATCCCTTTAAAGAAAACAGTTCTGGGTTCGGCAAAAGCACCGGTTGCCATCACCACGTATTTTGATTCTATGACCTGTTTATCTGTCTGTGTGATCCATACGCCGTCAATTCTCTTTACGGAAAATGCTTCCGTGTTGAAGAGCGGCTCGATATTAAAAGCAGATTTGTATTCGTTTAAATATTCTATAACCTGTTGTCTCGCGGGATAGCGAGGAATATGATGATCAAATTTTTTGTATGGAAGATGCGAAAATTTTTTACTGGTGTGTAAATGTAAACGATCGTAGTGCCTGTGCCATGGAGCAGCAATGCAATCGCTTTTTTCAATAATAGCATATTCAATTCCCTGCTTTTGTAAAGAAGCAGCAACGGCCAAACCGGCAATGCTTGCGCCAATTACAAGCGTATTGATGACCATAGGAAACAATTAATAATGAATAAAGAATAATTACGAGGGAAGCATTCGTTATCGACGAGAGTCTGTGGTTTTTCGGGGCTTTATTGGCGTTGCTTTTCTTTCAATTATAACAAGATACAAAAGTTAGACAGATTTTATGCACACAAGTCTCCGAGCCTGGGATCACGCTTTCATTTTCCATATTTTTTGTGTAAATTCATGATACAGCGTGACCGGCATCATTGAGAACCCGACTAGTTTATCCGCTATTTACACTTCTTAAAACTAACGATCATGCATACGAAAAAACTGCCAGACAATTTCGAGTACATTCCTGAAATGTCCAACGACGACTTCTACCCACCTTTCCTGGTTGACAAATTAAAAAACGTCATCAAAGAAACAGTCGACCAACTTGAAAAAGGCAATCTCTCTAACAGAAATATCCAGGAATTGTTTGACAAGATGATCCTGAAAACAAATGACTTACAAGATGAGTTTTTGGAGCATGACAGCGAATTCGACACGACTGCCCTTGAATCTATAGAAATGACTGTTGATAGAATATTGAAACATTTTGAAATTACGCTGAACGTAGAGGAAGCAATCAGAGAGAGGGACTGGTGAAAAAATTGAGAGTTGAGAATTGAGAGTTGAGAGTTATTTGAAGAATAAGACTTAAACATTTTTTGATATCAGCAATAAGCCTTGTTTAAACTTTGCTTGCGACGCTCCGTTCAACAGAAGTAATTCTTATTATCGAGGTAATGTCGCCATAAAACTTATCAATAGATATCATCAGTTGAAGAGTGCGACGCAAGAAAAGCCCAATCGAAGCCGTACCGATGCCCCCAAAATAAAAAAGTCTGCATAATGCAGACTCTCAATTATCTATTCATTGTTTATCACAAAAACAACTCTCAACTCTCCCTTCTCCACTCTCAACTAAAACTGTACGGTACATACTCATTGCTAAAAGTTCCATCATCGTAAAGGTTCACCATTGCATATCCGTTCACAGTTTGGTAACGTTTTCCTTTCCACCAGTTGCCGCTTACAGCACCGTTGCTGATGTATGTTACACCATTGTAAATAATTTGCTCGTACAAATGAATGTGCCCGCTGAGGCAAAGTTTTACGTTGGGGAATTTATCAAACAGCTCCACAATTCTTGCTGCATCTATATGCATAGAACCAAGCCCCAAAACATAACCCTGATCTCCTTTCACTTTATTATCAACCACCACTGTTGCAGCAGACACAAGTGGTACATGCGAAGCAACAATAACAGGTGTTGTTGAAGGCACGGCAGCCAAATCTTTTTGCAACCAATCAAATTGTTCATCATCCAATACGCACTCATACCATGTGCCATCGTTCTTTGGCTGAATGCTATCCAATATAATAAAGTGCCAACCTGCTTTATCGAAGCTCCTGTATGGCTTCGCCAAACTCATTTTGTCCAGCGCATATTTCTTACCATATAAAGGATCTTCTTTTTGCCCGAAGCCCCAGCAATCATGATTGCCAATGCAATATTCGATTGGCAAACTGTTTTCCTGTTTCAATATATAGTTCCACAAGGTCCATTGCGTTTCGACTCTGTCCTTTGGTTGCTTCAATGCATCGAAGATGCAGTCACCTGTATTCAGGATAAAAGATGGCTTTTGCTTTTGCAATTGAATGCTATGCAAGCAACTTGCAAAACCCTTTGGTGCATTCATTTCCGGTTCTATGTGAACATCGGTAAGGTGTGCAAAGCGAAGTACTTGTTTCTTACCACCTTTATTGTCATTTGCAAAAGAAGTAAGTCCGGAAAAAGCAGGAAGCAATGAAAACAATCCCGCGCTTTTGAGTAGTGATCTGCGATTCATTGTATGTTGATGTAATGGTTAAAGCGCAAACTTATTAAGGTGTGAACCATGATTTGCGATACCGCTATTATCAAAAAATTATCTTTTTTACTTGCTATATTTATACAACAATTCAATCAACAATATTCAACCTAAAGGAACACTCTTATGTCATTTCAAGCGTACATCGATAACATCAAAGCCAAGACAGGCAAGTCTCCTGAAGACTTCAAAAAATTAGCGGAGAAAAAAGGATTCTTAAAAAAAGGAGAATTGCTTGCTACGGTTAAAGCGGGGCAAATTGTAGAATGGCTAAAAGAAGATTTTGAATTGGGTCATGGTCATGCAATGGCGATCTATGCAACATTTAAAGGAAAAACGGAATAACTCGTAGAGACACATGAAAAGGCGTCTCATGAATTTGTTACGTGCCCGAGAGAGACACATGAAAATGCGTCTCCCGAATTTGCTACGTGCCCGGGAGACGCATTTTCATGCGTCTCTACATTGATGATTTATTTACACCGTTCTTCCCATAACGGGATCTGTGAAACTTTCTTTTCCTGTTTCCACTCTTCCTGCAAAACGTTGCGCAAAACTTGCAAAACCATTTACCGAAACAGTAAAATCATGCCAGCCGAATGTCTTTTGCAGGTCCAAAACGATTTGTGTTCTACCCGGTGCAGCTTGTTTTTTTAATTGTTTTTGGTGATAACCGTTGTCCTGCAACACAACATCGTAAGTGTTAGCTGTGTGTTTGTTATTGATTGTCAGTTCAAGATTTCCCGTAGGCTTTCCTGTTAAGCGATTCAATTCATAACCCAACCAAATCTCCACCAATGGATCATTTGCATCACCAACAAACTCGCGATAGTAGCCGTTTGGTGCGCTTACCCGCAAATTATATTGACTGGCATCAAAAGATGCAAGCGGCCATTCGTATTCCAGTGTATCACCTGCTTTTGCAGCGAAAGACCAGTTCCTGTTCTCAGTGCCATTTTCATACACCACGGGTGTGTACACGGTAAATGGAGCACCCAAAGCATCTTTGCCAAACACCTTATTGGCAGCCTGTAACTTCATGCCAAATGTTTTACCATCTTTACTTATGCTGCCATGCACATACAATTCATATGGTAACGCACATGATTTACGAATGCCTTTCTCCTGCTCCGGTAGAATATTATGGCTGGCTCTATCTTTTGTTGTAGCTGCAATTTCCTCTGCAGTCAATTTTCTGAATCCATTTGGCATCTCCTTGAATTTTGCATTGTAGATGGTTTCTACAAATGCATCCCGTTGAAGAAACGGCAGCTTATCCTGAGCCGGATCAAACGGGGAGAAGACTGATGTAAGATTTCCGGAGATGGTTCGGCGCCACTCGCTGATGTTCTCCAGGTGAATATTCTTGTTGTACTTTCTATTGATGAATGTTTCAAGGAATTGTAATGTAGAAGTATGTTCAAAAACCTGCGAACATACTTTTCCACCACGGCTCCATGGTGAGGCAATAATCATCGGCACACGAAAACCAAGACCAATCGGCGCTTCACGGGCTTCCTTTTGTTTTACACCTTGAGCCAATTCATTTTCCAATCTCACAAATTCCACTTCTGTATCAATACCTGCAGAGCATTTTCCGGTTCCTGGTTTGTTGTTATCAGGAATAGAAAACGGAGGAATGTGATCGTAGTAGCCGTCGTTTTCGTCGTATGTAAGAATGAAAATTGTTTTCTTCCATACTTCAGGATTTTGTGTGAGAATATCTATTACTTCAGACACGTACCATGCCCCATACCAGGGCGCACTCGGGTGATCGGAAAAATTCTTTGGTCCCGCCAGCCATGAAACAGTTGGCAATTTGCCTTCCTGTACATCTTTGCGGAACTGGTATAAAATATCTCCAGCAGGAACGGTGGTTTTGCGCTGCACCCCATTATCATCATATTCGATTTCAGCAATGCTGCGATAGTTGGGATCAGCTGCATTTACCACAAACGCATTTTGATGCAATTGTTTTTGCATCGCAGAAAGCTCATTGAAATTTTTCTCATTGAAAGTTTTCAATTCTTCCTTAGCGGCTTGCAACACTTCCTGTTTTTTGGCTATCGTTTTCTCTGCCTTCTCTCCTGGCTTTTCGCCACCAATCGCCGCATTCTGCAGACTTTGAATTTCTGCTGAAAGCGTATCTACCTGAGTTTGTAAACGTTGCCTGTATCTTTCTATAAACTTTACATTGTAAGCTTCAAAAAATTCAAGATTGTTACAACCAAAGTTTCCGAGCCATGCTCCTTCATCTTCTTTAAAACCACCGGCGGCGCTTAATTCATTCTGGTAAAATTTCCACTTAACATTATTATTGGTAAGCAGCTCAGGAAATGTTTTCCATTTCTTGGCACCAAATGTATAATTGGGATTGCGAATGTTGGCTTTGGGTCTGCCGTCCTCAATATCATTGATCATTCCGCTCCAAAAGAACGCACGGTTTGGCGTGGTGCTTGACATTACCGAACAGAAGTTCTGATCGCATATGGTAAACGCATCTGCCAGCGCATAGTTGAAAGGAAGATCTTCTCTTGTATAGTGCCCAAGCGTTAAAGGCATATCTGCATAGCTATTATTGCCAGATCTTTTTGCCTTCAACCATCCGTCATGTTTACCGCCGTTATAAGCATCTACCTGGCTGGAGCGAACATGTGGCAGCGAGCCCATCCATGTAATTTTAGATTGTTTGATATCCAGTCTGAATGGTGCATAGATATCGCCATGTTTATCTGTTTGCAACCAAACAGGATTTCCGTTTGGCAGCGTAATGGCTCTTGGATCATTGAAGCCACGCACCCCCTGCAAACTGCCAAAGCAGTGATCAAAGGACCTGTTCTCCTGCATCAGAATCACCACATGCTCCGCGTCGAGATAAGTACTGCCCGGAGCAGGATCAATGTTAAGCGCTTTCTGTATAGATGCAGGAACCATTTGAGAAAGGCCGGTTGCACCGGAAAGCAGCATCGTTTTTTTTAGAAATTCCCGTCTGTTGTCCATGAGGAGTTTTAAGTTATGACTTTTGGGTTATGAGTTTTGGATTACAGGTTTTGAGATAGGTAGCACACTAAATATGGTAATGCAATATTTTGCACCCTCTCATAACTCACAACTCATAACTTTTTCGTGCGCGAAAATCTGTCGCGAATATTACGTGAATGTTACCAATTCAGAATTTCTACAGAATTGAACAATTGTACCCGACAAAACATATAATGTAATTATTCGGTTGTGCGTAACCGATAACATCATTTTAACATAACGTCTGGATAACATAAACTTAACATCGGGGGTCTACTATTGCGGCCTGAAAATTTTCACAATCAAACTTTTGACAAAAGAAATGCAGTGCGAGGCGTTGATCAGCTCTCATGCTTCATTTCTTACCAAATCAAACTCAAATGAATCTTTCTACCGCAATTTGCCTTGGGCCCGAAACGCCCGGCAGTGCTTGCTTATCCGCCATCAATTCGCCGGCAGGTGTAAGCAGCAGAAAACAAAAACTAACTTCTCTTTTGAGCATTATTGCACTGGTATTGTTTTGCGGCGCTTCTTTTGCGCAGCAAAAACTGGTATCAGGTTCAGTAAAAAATGCAGCTGACAGCAAGCCTGTTGCAGGAGCTTCAGTAATGATCAAGAAATCGAAGAAAGGCACAAACACAGATCTTGATGGGGTGTTTAAAATCAATTGTACGGAAGACGATACATTGGTTATCTCCGCTGTTGGTTTTAAACCAAAAGACGTTAAAGTTGGAAAGCACACACAGCTTAGTGTTACACTGATAGGGTCTGCAGAAGATTTGCAGGAAGTACAGGTTGTAACGGCGCTGGGTATCAGACGTGCCAACAGATCTCTTGGTTATTCCACTACAACTGTGAAAGGTGAGCAATTAACAGAAGCAATGGCAGGTAACTGGACGGATGCATTGTCTGGTAAAGTAGCCGGTTTAAATCTTATCAGATCAAACAGCGGCCCTGCAGGTTCCAACAAAATTATTCTTCGTGGTGAAAACAACCTGACCGGCGATAACGAAGCGTTGATCGTTGTGGATGGCGTGGTGATTAACCAGGGAAGTGGCAGAAGGACGTCTAATGGTGGCGAAACTGTTTATGGTACAGGTAGTGATAACATGCCTGCAGATTACGGTAGCAATTTAAATGATATCAACCCGGAGGACATCGAGTCTGTAACAGTGTTGAAAGGCCCTGGTGCCGCTGCATTGTATGGCCAAAGAGGTGCTAACGGTGCAATCGTTATTACAACAAAGTCTGGTGGCGGAAGCAAAAAAATGAGCGTAACTGTTCGCTCAAATGCGAGTGCTGAAAGAGTTAACCGCTGGCCGGATCTGCAATACGAATATGGCCAGGGCCTTGCCGGTGCTGACTATTATTCCTATGGTGCAGGCGTTGATGGTGCGAGCACAAGTGGTACGAGTTCTGCATACGGACCAAAATTCGATGGACAAAAATTCTATCAGTTCAACCCCGGTACACAGGCACAGGATTCAATAAGAACGCCGTGGGTTCCTTACAAAGATCAAAGCCGCGAATACTTTCAAACGGGTCAAACATACACGAACAGTATCAGCGTTGAAGGTGGTACTGAAAAAACAACTGCAAGATTTGGTCTTACAAATGTTTCCAACAAATGGATTCTTCCAAATACGGGCTATAAGAGAAACACCGTTTCTATGTCTGTTAACTCAAAGTTGAGCGACAAACTGACCATCTCTTCAAAAGTTGATTATAACAATAAATGGAGCGACAACTTGCCTGGCGCGGGTTATGGCAATCAATCAATCATGTACTGGTACATTTTCTGGCAGCCAAGTGCAGATCTTAACTGGTTGAAAAACTACTGGCAAAATGGTAAAGAAGATAAAGCAATCGAATATCCATTCAGCTCTTTCCCTGAAAACCCTTACGCTGTAGCCTATGAGTTCATCAACAGAATGAACCGTAATGCTGTAACAGGTAACATCCAGGCTACTTACAATTTCACTAAGGAATTGAGTCTTCAGGTAAGAACGTCTTTGGATATGTCTTACGAGCAACGCGCCCAGGAGCGCCCTTATGATGCCGGTGCGAAATTCCCTAAAGGAAGCTACCGCACTCAGAATATCTTCTCTATGGAATCTGGTGCTGACTTCTTCTTAAGATATACTAAGAAGATCAATCACGATTTCGACATCAATGCTTCTATCGGTGGAAGCATGTTGAGAAACAATTACAACAAAGACGAAGTTCGCGCAGATTCACTTACTTATCCTGGCATCTATTCAATGGCTAACGCTGCCGGTCCTTTGGTTACCGTACCGGTGAAAAGCAAATACAACATCAACAGCTTGTACGGTATGATCACGGCGAACTATAGAAATATGGTTTACCTCGACCTTACAGGAAGACAAGACTGGAACTCTGTTTTGGCAACGCCAACACGTACTGAGAACGCAGGCTTCTTCTACCCTTCAGCTAACTTAAGTTTCATTTTATCTGATGCCGTAAAACTTCCGCAAGCAATCAGCTTTGCAAAACTTAGATTCTCTGCATCTGGCGTAGGTAGCGGCGGTACAACTCCTTACATCACTTCATTCAACTACACATCTGCAGGCAGCTTGTTTAATGGTGGTTTGGAAAACCCAACAACACTGGCTAATCCAAACCTGAAACCACTTAAAACAATCACTTACGAAGCAGGTGCAAATGTTGAGTTCTTCAAAAACCGCTTAGGATTTGATCTTGCTGTATACCAGGGTAGCACAAAAAACCAGATCCTCAGACGTATAGTTGACCAGTCTTCAGGTTATCCGTATTCAATGATCAACATTGGCCAGGTTAACAATAAAGGTATCGAGCTTGCAGTTAATGCAACACCGATCATGAACCCTCATGGTTTCAAATGGACAACAGGTCTTGTTTTCTCTAAAAACGTAAACACGATCAAGCAATTGGCTGACAGTTCAGTTGTGTTGTTTAATGGCCCTACAGGCGGTGCGCAATTGGTGGCGCAAGTTGGTGGAAGCATCGGCGATTTGTATGGAAGAGGCTATGTACGCGCCCCGGACGGACAGGTGGTATATGATGGCACTACAGGTTTTGCATTGATCTCAGATAATGTAAAAAAATTAGGTAACACTAACCCTAAAGGAAAAATTGGTTTCACCAACGATTTCACTTACAAACAGTTCCACATGCACTTGTTGTTTGATGCGCAATATGGTGCAGTTGCTTACTCTCTTACTCATTACAAAATGGCAGAGCAAGGTAAGATCACAAGCACCCTTCCCGGAAGGTACAGCGGTATTATTGGTAACGGTGTTGTTTTGGGCAAAGATGGTTCTTATACAAAAAACACAACGATCGCCACTGATATTGATAACTACTACCGCTCTCATTTTGGTGTTGATAATGCTGAGGGAAGCACATTCTCTACAGACTTTATCAAGTTCAGAGAGTTGAGCCTTGATTACACGATCAATCCTTCTATCACAAAAAGAATCGGCGTTCAGCGTGTAACAGTGGGTGTTTACGGAAGAGATCTTTTCATCTGGAGCAAATGGCCGGGCTTCGATCCTGAGTTTGGAACATTGAATGGTTCTGACATTCTCCAGGGTTTTGAAATTGGTCAGTTCCCATCTACAAGATCATTCGGAGCTAACATCATCGTTGGTTTGTAACATTATTAAGAGCAATTATTATTTACGATTATGAAGACAACTTTTTATAAAATTTCAACTGCAATAATCGCGTTCAGTGTTGCACTTACTTCCTGCACAAAAGATTTTACAGAAGTAAACACTGACCCGAACAATACGCCACACGCACTGCCACAGCAGCTTTTGGCGCCTGCTTTAGCAAGCACTTTAAACTATAACCTGCTCAGAAATCGCAACGTTAACAACGAGTTGATGCAGGTGACTGTTGACATGGGCGATGGACAAGGAGAGATCTTCAGATACGACATTCGCGATAACGTATCTGACTACCTGTACAATGGCTGGTTCACTGATCTTACCAACTATAAAGATCTTTATACAACTGCCAGCGATTCTCTTACCCTCAACACTTCGTACATGGGTATCTCCCAAATCTGCCAGGCATGGGTTTATTCTATGCTTACAGATACTTACGGAGATGTTCCATACTTCCATTCAAACGAAGGAAGAGATAGCCTGAATTTCACTCCTGCTTTTGACAAACAAAAAGACATCTATGCAGACATTTTTAAAAGACTGGATGCAGCTGATACTTTGCTGAAAAAAGCAACCGCTATCGTCCCTAACAGTGATCCTGTTTACAATGGAGATGTAAGCAAATGGAGAAAGCTTGGCAATTCATTATACCTGCGCTTATTGCTTCGCATTTCAGGCAAAAAGGAAGTTGCAGACGACTGCATCAAACAGATCCAAAGCCGCATTGCAGATACGGTTAACCATCCGATCATGACAAGCAATGCTGAGTCTGCGATCTTGAAATGGACAGGCGGCGCGCTAGTTTCTCCTTACGTGAGTGTGAGGGCGCAAGACTTCAGGGCTCCTGCAATTTGCAGCTTTTTTATCGATCACCTTTCTACATGGGCCAGTCCATTCATCGACATTCCTACCTACGGTACAAACGGTGTGTGCAGATGGGGCATCGCTCCTGCTGCAGGTAATTTCATTGGGGTGCCAAGTGGATATTCACCGGGTACCGGCGCACCAAAAGGTGCTTATTTCTATGGAACGGACCAAACTGTCAACAATGCTGTTCCGCTGACATTGCAAACAGATCCGAACACAGGTATCATCATGACTTACTCTGAGTTGAATTTCATTATGGCCGAGTGCATAGCAAAGGGATGGATCACTGGAAATGCTGCAAACTATTACAATGCAGGTATTCAAAACTGTATTACTCAGTGGATCCCAACATGGAACAAGAAGATCACAGACTACACCGGCGCTGCTGATATCACATGGGATGATGCCGCTACTTTGGATGAGAAAATGGAAATGATCCACTTGCAAAAATATTATGCATTGTTCCTTACAGATATGGAGCAGTGGTTCGAATACCGTCGTACCGGCCACCCTGTGTTGCCTAAAGGGGCAGGTTTGCAAAACGGTGGTGTAATGCCGGCAAGATTAAAATATCCGGTGTACATCCAGTCAACAAACCCAACCAACTACAAAGCTGCTGTTGCGGCACAAGGAACGGATGCGATCAGCACACAGGTTTGGTGGCAGAAACCGTAATTAGTCGGAGTGCTGTAGGGGCGAATCGCATTCGCCCTGATGCACAAACCGCAAGGTTAAATTGAAAACTGAAAGTTGAAAATTGAAAATGATTTTTCAGTGGAGAGTTGAGAATTGAGAGTGGAGAGTTGTTAAAGCAGTTTGCAAAATGATAACAGTTTTCAACCTCTCAGAAAAATTAAATTAAGCAAGCACACATTTGAAACGGAAGACAACAGGTTCACAAAAAAATCCCTGCCCGACTAAGTCTGCAGGCGGGTGTGTAAATCAGTCCAATCAGTATCATCAGTGTGCCAATCAAAAAAACTTATAATGAAACAAATATTAAAGTATTCCTTCTTCGCGCTATCATTAGCTTCATTGTGGGGATGCAAAAAAGACGTTTATCCGGGCGGCGTTCTAAGCCCTTATATTTCTGTATTTGACGTGAGACCATTGTATAAAGGAACTGACGTAATACTTACACGGGAAAACCTTCAGGATGCTGACAGTATCGCTGTTTTGGTTGTTTCTGATTTTTCTGGTGGCAACATGCCTGCAGGACTGTTGGCAGTGCAGGACGCACGCCGCCTGTCTAAAGTAAGAGGTATCTCTATCGACCTCGGAACAGCAGCAACAAAATATACAACGGGTGATTCACTGGTGGTGAAAATATCTGGCGGTACTTTGACGAGACCCAATGGCATTCTTAAAATCACCGGTCTTACAGAAAGCAACATCAGAAAAGTTTCTTCAGGAAATGCTATTCCGTCAACCCTTGTACCTAACAATTTGATACTTGCCAATCCGGACAACTACGAAAGTGCATTGATTACCATTTTAAAAGGCGGTTTCGATCCATTGCCTGCTCCCGGAGAAACTTTGAAGGGAGATAAAAACCTGAATGATGGTAACGGCAGCATTACGCTGCACACTGAGGCCACTGCATCTTTCGCTGATACCGTAGCCCCGGTATTGGCTAACTTCACAGGAATTGTATTCACCAGCAATGACGGTAAAACATCTAAAGCAACCTTCCGTTTGCGTACCGCCAAAGACATACAGTTACTAAGTTCGGAGGTTAAAGTTGCTCCTGTTGTGATCACAGGATTCCTTGCCGATCCTTACAACGAAACAACTAAAAACGAAGCAAACTACGAGTACATTCAATTAAAGGCTACAAAAGACATCGATTTTTCTAAAACTCCTTTTGCAGTAGTAACCACAAACAATGCAGGAGCTTCTACACCGGTAGGAAACCCTACCACAGGCTGGGCTACCGGCGGATTGCGCACTTTCAAATTCAACCTTTTCTCAGGAACAGTTAAGAAAGGTGAATTCTTCTACGTAGGCGGAACCGGCAAAAAAATCAACGGTGAAACATCCGGCGACATCAGTGCTGCAAACTGGATCAGAACTTTCGACTACACTAAAATTCCGGGCGATGGATTCGGTGCTGTAACAACAAATATCCTTGCAAACAGCGGAAACGCTTCAGGTATAGCAGTTTTCGCAGACAGCGCCGTAAACGCAAACTCTGAGCCTGTTGACGTTATGTTCATAGCTACTGGTGGTACAATATATGCCGCTGGTCCTCCTGAAGTAGGTTATCGTATCACAAATACTGACTACTACGATCTTAAACATCCACAAACATTGAAGTCGCAAGGCTTTTATAGAGCAGGCTCCAACACACGTGCACTTGCCTACCCTGCAGCAAATATTGGTTACTTTGAGTTGCTGGGCGGTGTGTATGATACCAATCTTGGAAGATGGACAACTGCAAGATCGCAAACGAACGTGTTGATCCCTTCAAAAGGCGGCACCATCGATATGATCGAAACAAACGGCACTGTAGTTAAATAAAAAATTCAAAACTCAAAAGTCAAAAGGTCTTAGGTGCAAGTTGCGCCTGAGGCCTTTTTACTTTTGAGTTTTGAATTTCTACTTTTTAATTGACGGAACCGACAACATTTCACAAGGTTGTTTGTTGTTTTGTTGGATTTCACAGGTCGCAGGTGGCTGGCTACCGGTTGTAAATGGTTAAACGCCAATTCTAATCCAGCATTCATCATGTTCGTAACTACATAACAATCTTGCACATAAGCTCCGGTGCCTGGCAACTTGAACCTTGTAGCTATCTTCTTACATCATTTCAAAAACATCTTGTATGAAAAAGATTATTTGCCACCTTTTAGTGTTTTCCATTTTCATGCTTTCAACGCATTTTGTTTCTGCTCAAATGCCAACAGCCTCCGAAAGAGCAACAAAAACAACCAACTGGATGAAATCCAACCTGCAATTGACAGATGACCAGGTTTCCAAAGTGCAGGACATTAACTTAAAGTATGCGAACAAAATGGATGATTTGAAAAACAGTACCGACACCAAGAAACAAAAAATGGCAACCATGAAAAGCGATGAATCTTCAAAAGACGCTGAGTTAAAAACTGTATTAAACGACAGTCAATATCAAACCTGGTTACAGAAAAAAGAAGAAATGAAAAAACAAATGAAAGAAAAGATGAAAGAGAAGAAAAGCCAGAAATAAAAATTAAAAAGTCAAAGTCAAAAAGTCCTGAATGCAAGTTGCATTTGAACTTTTTGACTTTTGATTTTTGACTTTGACTTTTGACTTTCAACTTTTTACTTGCATTGACAACCTCCGAAAAATTTTGTAACTTATAGGAACTAAAACTTCTACAGTGCAACAGGCACTTGACATTCCAGAGGTTATACAACGAAAAACAAATGCAGCACTAAACGGAAATGTTTATGAGATGGGGGTTGTTTTTGAATTTCTCCGTCCAAGACTGTATGCACTTGCACTTAGAATTTGCGCCAACAGTGCCACAGCGCAAGACGCCGTGCAGGATACGTTTATAGCAGCCTTTACGCACTTGCAAACACTTAGGAACAATCATTCTTTTTATCCCTGGTTAAAGCATATTCTCATCAATAACACTTATCAGCTACTTCGCAGGAAAAAGTTTGAGGAATATAGCGAACCAATGCTCATGAAAGAACAAATGATCTTTCACTCGGCCCAATCTGCTTTGGAGAAAACATCGAACCAGCAACAATTATACACGTCGCTACAGGAACTCTCGGAAGAATTGCGGTCATGCGTGCTGCTTCGTTATTTCAGCAATTACAATAGCTACGAAGAAATCGCCGCGATATTATGCATACCGGTCGGCACTGTTCGCAGCAGGTTAGCAGCGGCCCGTCAAAAGCTTTCACAGGTCTACAACAAATTCGATGATGCTGGCGATACAATTCTAAAAAATGCCAAAGAATGGTCAGGCTACTACTATCGCCTCTGGAGCAATCTGTATGATGACGCATACATGCGTAACGAACTATTTGACCACCTTCACCCCGCTATCAATATTCGTTTCACCAGTGGCAAATGCGGTAAAGGGAGACAAATCGTTGAAAAAGAAATAAATGAAGACCTCGTCCTGGGCACAAGGTTCAACGTACAGGAGGTGGTAAGTTGCGGAAACATTTCCGTTGTTGAAGGCCCAAACACCAATACGCCTGAATATCCTGACCGCTGCGCACCTTCCTCTGTATATGTTCTGTTCCGAAATCCGGCCAAGATGGTAGAAACCATCCACGTTTATGACGCTCCACGAAAATAATTTTCGTTTCCATCCGAACTTTTTGCATAGCTCATGTATCTCTCTAAAAACATAACCTATGCGCAACAAAATCATTTTACACGCAATCATTATTGCATTGCTTTCAGCCAATGTTTCTCTTCAAACACAAGCTCAAAATCAAGCACCAGCCGCCTTCACTAACCTCATGAAACTTCTTGGAAAATGGGAAGGCAAAGCCACTCTCATGACCGGTGGACAAAAGCATGAGTTCACCTACTACGTAGACTTTAAAAAAACCGCAGATGGCAGCGGTTTATACATGGACGAATGGTTCACCGACCCGCAACTTGGCACGCTAAAGGGATCAAATCTTGTTGGGTACAACAGCAATGACAACAAGATACACTGGTTCAGTGTCGACAACTTCGGTACAGCCCATGATCACCTGGGCGTTTGGAAAGCTGATAATCATTTTTACATGCAGGCAAACGAAATCCAGCAAAAGAAAAAGTTCCTCGAAAAAATAGACCTGGTGTTCAAAGACGACAACACGCTTGAATTTGCCTTGGTAAGTTTTTTGGATAACAAGGAGATAGAAAAAGGCAGCGCCGTTTTTCATAGGACGGAGTAAGTTAAAATTTAAAAAGTCAAAATTAAAAAGTCAAAAGATTTAGAGCGCAACTCGCACTCAAGACCTTTTGACTTTTTAATTTTGACTTTTTTATTTTCCCAATAAGTGTTAATTTGACACTCAACATTTACTTACCGGAATAACAAAATTGAACGCTATCATGAAAAAACGCTTCTTGCCATTTTTGCTGCTTGCAGCACTGGGCTCGCACGCACAATCAACAGACTACTCTATCACGGGAGTGCCATTTACTCAAGTAAAACTCAATGACCATTTCTGGCTGCCACGAATTCAAACCAATCGCACCGTAACCATTCCTGCTTCCTTCCAAAGATGTGAAAGCACAGGACGTGTCAGGAACTTCGAAATGGCCGCCGCAAAATCGGGCAAATTCTGCACCACCTTCCCTTTCGACGACACAGACATTTATAAAACACTCGAAGGCGCTTCCTATTCGCTGAGCGTTTTCCCTGATCCCGCTTTATCAAAATACCTTGACACACTGATCGATAAAATTGCAAAAGCACAAGAACCCGATGGTTACTTGTATACCGCAAGAACCATTGATCCAGCGCATCCGCACGCATGGTCGGGACAAGAAAGATGGGTGAAAGAAGCCGAGCTTAGTCATGAGCTTTATAACTCGGGCCATCTGTATGAAGCCGCTGTTGCGCACTACCAGGCAACCGGCAAAAAGAACCTGCTGAATGTGGCTCTGAAAAATGCCGATCTTATTTGTGCTGTTTTTGGACCAGGCAAACGCGGTGTTGCCCCTGGTCATGAAATTGTGGAAATGGGTTTGGTAAAATTATACCGCGTTACAGGCGACAAGAAATACTTAGAGACCGCAAAATTTTTCATTGAACAACGTGGCCAGCGAAAAGACTACGATGCGAAAAACAAGAACCCATGGAAAAACGGTTCTTACTGGCAGGACGATAAAAGTGTGTACGACCAAACGGAAGCCACGGGGCACGCTGTTCGTGCAGAATACCTTTACTCCGGAATGGCAGATGTAGCAGCGCTTACTGGTGATCAAAAAATGATTGCTGCTATCGACAACATCTGGAACAACGTGGTAGGCAAAAAAATGTATGTGCAGGGAAGCGTTGGAGCTATTCCTGACGGCGAGCGTTTTGGTGATAATTATGATCTGCCAAATACAACCGCCTACAACGAAACTTGCGCAGCTATTGCCGGTGTGTACTGGAACCAACGTATGTTTATGCTACACGGCGAATCCAAATACATTGATGTACTTGAAAAAACTTTGTACAATGGTTTGATCTCAGGAATTGGCTTGAACGGCAAATCGTTCTTCTACACCAATGCCATGCAGATCACCAACAACTTCTCCCACACAGCTATGGAACCTGAGCGTTCCGGATGGTTCGACTGCTCCTGCTGTCCTACCAACCTCGCAAGATTCATTCCCGCACTTCCGGGCTACGTGTACGCACAAAAAGGAACCGATGTATATGTAAACCTGTTCGTAAGTGGCGATGCGTCTGTTAACATAAACGGAAAACCGGTTCAGATAAAGCAGGAAAACAATTATCCATGGGACGGCAATCTTTCCTTCACCATCGATCCTAAAAAAGCAACGCCGTTCAACCTGCTCGTACGTATTCCGGGTTGGGCAAACAACGAAGCAATACCTTCTCCACTTTATAATTTTCAAAACAATTCGGCACAAAAAACTGTTGTAAAAATCAATGGTAGTGCGGTGGAATATACCGTTGACAAAGGCTATGCAGTACTCGCCAGGACGTGGAAAAAAGGTGATAAAGTAGAAGTTATTCTACCAATGGAAATAAGAAAAGTAGTAGCCAGCAACAATATTAAAAACGACATTAACAAAGTAGCACTGCAACGTGGCCCTCTCATGTACTGCGGCGAATGGAAAGACAATGACGGTCGTGTAAGCAATATTATTTTACCGGGAACTTCGTCATTTACAAGCGAATACAATGCGGCATTACTTAACGGAGTTACGGTGTTAAAAGCGAGTGTACCGGCTGTTGATATCAGCAACGACGGCCTGAACGTAAGTACCCGTGCACAATCTTTTACCGCCATTCCTTACTACGCATGGGCCAACCGTGGCAAGGGCGAAATGATGATCTGGTTCCCGGAAAAAGTGAAGGATGTGCAGTTGATGGCAAGCGATGAAGTGCTGACACCGGTTGTCAATCACTAACTACCTGTCTTTTAACCGCAAAGGACGCACAGTGGGCACCAAGAATGGAGGATACTTAGATATTTACCACTAAGACACTAAGGTTCACTAAGACACCCTAAGTGCGGCTAAGTGTCCTTAGTGCCTTAGTGGTAACTCTTCGCGCCCTTTGCGGTTGATATCCAGGCGCCAACAGCGCCAGTTCTAAAAATATTTTTTTAATTCTCACAATAAGTGTTACTTTGACACTAATATAATTTACGCTTGCCAGATCATTGAGCTTGTCACCTTTCAAAACAGGCATAATTGTCTTGCGGCGCAGATATAAAACAGTTTCTAAAAACCAATACAGCAATGACACAGAATGCCTTTGTAATAGGTGTTGACTTTGGCTCAGACTCCGTTCGTTCCATCATTGTGAACGCCCTCAACGGTAAAGAAGTAGCCTCCTCTGTTTTTTATTACCCACGCTGGAAAGCCGGTCTTTATTGCGACGCTGCCAACAACCAGTTCAGACAACACCCTCTTGATTACATCGAGGGAATCGAAAAAACAATCAAAGACTGTTTGGCAAAAGCTGGTGCCGACGTAGCTAAAGATGTAAAAGCGATCTCGGTGGACACAACCGGCTCTACTCCTGTTGCAGTGGATGACACAGGAACGCCGCTCGCTTTGTTGCCTGCATTTGAAAACAATCCAAACGCAATGTTTGTATTGTGGAAAGACCACACGTCAACAAAAGAAGCAGCTGAAATAAACGAACATGCAACAAAATTCGACACGAACTACTTGCAGTTTGTCGGCGGCATCTATTCTTCGGAATGGTTTTGGGCAAAGCTTCTTCACATCCTTCGTGTAGACGACACAGTTAGAAAACAGATTCATTCATGGGTAGAACATTGCGACTGGATACCTTTCCTTTTAACCGGCGGAAAAGATGTTAGCAAACTAAAACGTGGCGTTTGCTCTGCTGGTCACAAAGCCTTATGGGCAAAAGAATTCGGCGGTCTTCCTCCAAATGAATTCTTCGCGTCACTCGATCCATTGCTGGATGGATTTACTAAAAACTTATTCAACGATACATATACCTCATCAGAAGCAGCTGGCTATTTGTCAGACGAATGGGCAAGCCGTCTCGGTCTTACCACAAACGTTGTCGTAGGCATTGGCGCCTTCGACGCACACATGGGTGCAGTAGGCGGACAAATTGAACCATATCATTTGAGTAAAGTAATGGGAACATCAACTTGTGATATGCTGGTGGCTCCTTTTGATGAAGTAGACGGCATATTGGTAAAAGGTATTTGTGGTCAGGTCCCCGGTTCCGTTATCCCGGGCATGATGGGTATGGAGGCCGGACAGTCTGCGTTCGGCGATTGCTACGCATGGTTCAGAAACCTGTTGTCATGGCCTTTGCAAAATGTTTTGAAAAACAGCAAACTTGCTGACGGACAAACACTGGATGCACTGATCAACGAGACCACTGACAATATGATTGCTGAGTTGAGCAAACAGGCAGCAAAAATTAAAGTAGACGAAAAGGCCGAACTGGCAACAGATTGGCTCAACGGTCGCCGTACACCGGATGCGAACCAATTATTAAAAGGCACCATCACTGGATTAAATCTTGCAACAGATGCGCCTAAATTCTTCAGGGCAATTGTAGAAGCAACATGTTTTGGAGCGAAAGCGATTGTTGACAGGTTCAATGCAGAAGGCGTTCCTGTAAAAGGTTTGATCGGTTTGGGTGGTGTTGCGAAAAAATCTCCGTTCATCATGCAAATGATGGCAGATGTAATGAACATGCCGATCCGCATTCACAGTTCAGAACAAACCTGCGCATTGGGTGCCGCAATGTTTGCCGCAACTGCCGCAGGATTGTATGAAAAAGTAGAAGACGCGATGCACGCGATGGGACAAGGCTTTGATGCCGAGTATCATCCAAACGAAGCCTTGGTTCCTGTATATGCAAAACGTTATGGGAAATACATTGAACTGGGTAATGCTACATCGAAAGCTGCTGTTCAAAACAAACTAGCTGAAGCAATTAACAATTAATAATTAAGAATTAACAGGGCAGCCTTTATTAGAAAAAGGCTGCTTTCGATATTGTAAAACGGCGACAAACCATACTCTTAGAGAGTTACGATATTAATTGTTAATTATTAATTATTAATTAAAAAGCACAGTCCTAATCTCACAAACAATAAAATGAGTAAGTACATCCATATTCAAGAAGCAGCTTACGAAGCAAACATGCAGCTGCCGAAACTAAACCTTGTGATCTTTACATTTGGCAACGTAAGCGCCGCTGACAGAGACTTAGGCGTGTTTGCCATTAAGCCAAGCGGTGTTCCTTACGAAGATCTCACGCCCGCTAAAATGGTGATTGTTGATTTCGAAGGCAAAACAGTGGAAGGAAATCTGCGTCCTTCTTCCGATACATTAACCCATGCTGTTTTATACAAGCACTGGGACAAGATCAATGGCATTGTACACACGCACTCTACATATGCAACGGCGTGGGCACAGGCACAGCGCGACATTCCGATCTTCGGAACAACGCACGCCGACCACACCACCAACGATATTCCCTGCGCTCCGCCAATGGATGATGAAATGATCAAAGGCGATTATGAATACCAAACAGGTTTCCAGATCATGAACCATTTTAAAGAAAAAGGCTTGAGCTACGAAGAAACAGAAATGGTGCTCGTTGGCAACCACGCTCCTTTCACGTGGGGCAAAACACCTGCGAAAGCGGTATACAACAGTGCCGTTTGCGAAGCTGTGGCTCAAATGGCTTTTTTAACTGAGCAGATCAGAAACGACAGCCCACGTTTGAAAGATGCACTTATTCAAAAACATTTCGAACGCAAGCACGGCCCGAACTCTTACTACGGACAATAACAAATACACCTCACAAATAAACAATCGCAAAAAAACAGTACATGATAAACCTAAAGCAACTGGAAGTTTGGTTCGTAACCGGAAGCCAGCACCTGTATGGAGAAGAAACTTTAAAGCAAGTAGCGGAACACTCACAGGTCATCGCGAAATCTTTAAATGAAGCATCACAAATTCCCGTAACCGTAGTATTCAAACCTACTGTAAAATCAACGGAAGAAATTTATGCCATTTGCGCAGAAGCAAATGCAGCAAAGAATTGTATCGGTATCATCGCATGGATGCACACTTTTTCTCCAGCAAAAATGTGGATCACCGGTTTGAAAATCTTACACAAACCATTATTGCATTTACATACACAATTCAATCGCGATATCCCTTGGGGCGAGATCGATATGGACTTCATGAACCTTAACCAGTCTGCACACGGTGACCGCGAATTCGGTTTCATCGTTAGCCGCATGCGCAGAAACAGAAAGGTAGTGGTTGGCCACTGGCAAGATCCTGAGGCACTTGAACAAATCAATGGCTGGACAAGGGCTGCAGCGGGATGGCACGATTGGCAAGGTGCAAGATTTGTTCGTTTTGGCGACAACATGCGCTTTGTAGCTGTAACAGATGGCGATAAAGTAGAAGCTGAATACAAGTTCGGCTATTCAGTAAACACACATGGTATCGGCGACCTGGTTGCGGTGATCAATCAAATCAGCGATGCTGAAATTGACAAACTCGTTAAAGAATACGGCGACTCTTATAAAGTTGCAGATAGTTTGCTAAAAGGCAATGCACAATATCAATCTCTTCGCGAGGCTGCGAAAATCGAACTTGGCTTGAAAGCATTTCTTGAAGACGGCAATTTCAAAGGTTTCTCAGATACATTTGAAGATTTGCACGGCATGGTTCAACTTCCGGGTATTGCAGCACAACGCTTGATGGGCGCTGGTTACGGCTTTGCCGGCGAAGGCGACTGGAAAACCGCAGCATTGGTGCGTGCAATGAAAGTGATGGGTAGTGGCTTACCGGGAGGTAACTCTTTCATGGAAGATTACACTTACCATTTCGATCCAAGCAATCCAATGGTATTGGGTTCACACATGCTCGAAATTTGCGAGTCTATTGCAAAAGGAAAAGCTTCTTGTGAAATACATCCTTTAGGCATCGGCGGCAAGGCAGACCCAGTAAGACTTGTATTCAACGTGGCTTCCGGCCCTGCTATCAATGCATCTTTAATTGACATGGGCAACCGCTTCCGTTTGCTCGTGAACGAAGTGGAAGCTGTTGATGCACCACATGATCTTCCAAAACTTCCTGTGGCCCGCGTATTGTGGAAACCGTACCCGGACATGAAAACAGGTTGCGCTGCATGGATCCTTGCTGGTGGTGCGCACCACACAGGTTACAGCCAAAACCTGACTGCAGAACACATGCAGGACTTCGCTGAAATGGCAGACATAGAATTCACACTGATCGGTAAAAACACAAACCTCTATCAATTCAAAAATGAATTGCGCTGGAGTGAAGCGTATTATAGATAAGGAATTAGAAATTAGAAGTTAGGAATTAGTTTATGTGCGGCCCCGGGAGATTTTCCGGGGCTTTGCTTTTGTTTTACTTGTTAGTATGGGCCAGACGGCATTGCTACTATTGAGCTTTGGTTGCGTCGCACACTTGTACAGAGAGAATGCTATTGAGCGCTTTGTGTGCAACACCGTCATTGCTAGCGCACCATCATTATGTCTGGAGTTTACAATGCATGCCACACATTTTGATAGCAGCGAAGCAATCTCGAGCACCCGAAGCAGGAGATTGCTTCCCGCTTCGTTCCTCGCGGTCGCAATGACATGTTATACCGAAAGCCTTTGTCACAGTCGCAAAGATTGTAGCTTTGGGCCATCATTTTCAACTTTCAACTTTCAATTTTCAATTACTAAAACCTTACTAAATTTACGCAGCAAAACACACCCCGAGATGAGAAACATATTTCTACTGCTTACTGCATTCCTCTTTTATTCTAATGTTTCCCCCGCACAAAAAACAACAAAAGGTAATTACGTGCTCGTCATACACGGCGGCGCAGGAACCATTTTAAAAAGCAAGATGACGCCTGAAAAAGAAGCCGCTTACAGAGCGGCTTTGCAGAAGGCACTAGAAACGGGCTATGCAGCGTTACAATCAGGCAAATCCAGCGTTGATGCGGTAGAAGCAACCATTCATGTCTTAGAAGATGACCCTCATTTTAATGCCGGCAAAGGCGCGGTGTTTACACATGATGGACGCAACGAACTCGATGCAGCCATTATGGATGGCAAAACACTTTCAGCGGGCGCGGTTGCAGGCGTACGCACCATTCGCAATCCTATCAGTGCAGCAAGAGCAGTGATGGAAAAATCAGAACATGTACTCCTCACCGGTGCAGGTGCCGATCAGTTTGCAAAAGAAGCTGGACTGGAAATCGTTGACCCAAGCTATTTCTTTACGCAAGACAGGTGGGACAACTTACAACAAGCACTTAAAGAAGACAGCATCAAAGCAAAGAAAAATAGTGGTTCCAATGAAGACCCAACACCTTATGACACGAGCGAAACAATCCTTACTCAAAACAACAAATACGGCATCACCAACGTCGATAACAAGTTTGGCACAGTAGGTTGCGCAGCACTTGACCTCTATGGCAATCTTGCGGCAGGCACATCAACTGGTGGCATGACCAATAAAAAATATGGCCGCGTTGGCGACTCTCCTCTCATTGGAGCGGGTACTTATGCAAACAACAATACAGTAGCTGTTTCGTGTACCGGTTGGGGAGAATACTTTATTCGTTGCACCGTAGCATATGATCTTTCTGCAATGATGGAATATAAAAAGATGTCAGTGAAGGACGCGGGCAAAGCAGTGATCGACAAAGTTGCCAAACTCGGTGGCAACGGCGGCTTGATCGCCCTCGACAAAAACGGTAACATGACGATGCCCTTCAACACAGAAGGAATGTACAGAGGAGCAGTGACGAGAGACGGGAAGATTGAAATTTACTTCTATAATAATTGAAAATTGAAAGTTGAAAATTGAAAATGAGGTACCCTAAAATATCTGGCTCACATCTGTTTTATAAAATGCAAAAGGTCGAACAGAGTAATAAATGTTCGACCTTCTGCATTTTCAATTTTCAACTTTCAATTTTCAATTAGCCAAATGGTTCTTCGTCAGCAAATAAATAACCGCCAGCATTATAAAATAAAGCACATACAAAAAGCCACTCAGCCATTTTACAATTGAGAAAAACTTCATCCAGATAACACCTCTTCTGTTGGGCTGCCGCATGAGCGATAAGGTAAACATGTTCTCCGTAATGTCCAGCGCCCACGTCAAAAATGGGAGTAACCGAACCCAAGACAGCGCACAGATCCAAACATCATTCACACTGTGATTGTATGCCAGGCGATGCTTCACGTATGTCGCAACAAAAAACATACACAGATACAAACATGGCATAAAGAAAAAATCAAGGATCAAATTCAATCGCACTGCTTCTTTTGCTTTGGCTGTCATGTTCGCAAGTGTATCCGTAAATCGTGCGAAGGTCTTAGGCATCTCCAACTCGATGATAGACAATCGCTGCCCCTTTTTGTTCATCACAAATTTGCTCGCATTTAACATCATTCTTCCTATAGCCATCGCGCTTAGGAACGAAAGAAAAATGGCAAACAACAATAAGTTGTCAGGACAATAAATTCTGATACAATAGTCGATCGGTTCCATAACTACTTTTTAGGGGGTTGATTTGGATTAACGTCAACAGTATTATCCGGTTTTTTTCCAAAGCTTGCTTTTCTCTTCAACCTGTTCTTTGTTGTAATGGCTTCGCCGATAAACAACACACGGTCTATTTTGTAATTGTTCCAGTTAAAGGAAACTTCTTCTGTGCTATAATCTTCTGTGCGGAACTCACATTTTTGATCCGGGTAAATATTGATCTTCTTTCCCCTGAAGCTCAACGCTGTTCCGCATTTCACGAGATACTGAATATCCTTCGCACGTTTTTGCAAGTCATCATTATTCACCAGGAATATAGCAGCAGTAAGCGCTCCACGAAAGAACAATTCAATCTTGTCTTCATCACTCAAATTAAAATTCAACCAGTTTATTTGTCCTGTGTCAATGCTGCGGATTGTTTTCTTAAAAATATTATGCTTGGAAATAAAATCCCGGTCGTAGAAATAGCGCATCGTCGAAATCATAGAACCCACGAGCTTTCCCATCGTGTCGATGGTATTGGAAGTGGCATCATCTTCAAACTCAAGCTTGATGCCCACCGTTGGTTTTATGGGTACAGGCGAGCTCGG
Source organism: Pinibacter aurantiacus (assembly GCF_019130065.1). GTDB lineage: Bacteria > Bacteroidota > Bacteroidia > Chitinophagales > Chitinophagaceae > Pinibacter > Pinibacter aurantiacus. The sequence continues at coordinate 167,487 of NZ_JAHSPG010000015.1, forward strand.
ATTGTAAAAAATATTGACGGGAAAATTAGAAAGCATCCCACCATCCACCATCAAGGCATGCGTATCTTTTTCCTGCAATCGTTTATCAATATTGAGCAAACATTTCCATTCCTTTTCAATCACGGCTTTTTGCGCCGTCACATAATCCACTTCGAAAGGTTTAAAGAAAAAATGAACAGACATGGAGGCCCTGACGTACCGTGCGGGAGAAATATCAAAATCTTCGCCCCAGTACATTTTATGCATTGCAGGAAATTCAACCTTGATGCCATTCGTTATATCGGAACTCACAATAGCGATCTCCTTATCAAAGGATGATTTTGTTTCTTCATCATGGGACTGCTCAATTTCCGCGCTATTTTCCAGATCTTCAGGTTGCTGTTGGTTGTTTGCAACAATGTCTCTTTCCGTATCCATTCTTGCTTTTGCCGCTATGATCTCCTGGAACCCTTCTAGTAAATTAGCTGCAAGATCCTTCCGGCCGCGTTGCTCAGGTTTAATCTTTTTTGAAAGTGCGACCAGCTTATCGGTCATTTCATCCAATATGTCGTCTTTTGTTCGAAAACTGGCATCATCAGCTCTCACTTTAGCGACTTCTATATCTTGTTTCGCAATCTCTATTGCATTCACAAACGGCTCGGTTTCTACCGGTAAATTTTTACTGTCGTACTTTATCTTGGAAGGGTAATAAGCGGGGTTGAAACAATTACGTTCCAGCTGCAATTTGTTCTTAAGATGCGAGACATTTTTTATACCGTTCTCTTCCATGATCTTTGTAAGCCAATCCTCGAAATCTTTTCCGGGGTTAATGCCAAACCGTTCTGCATTTCTATACAATAACCTTCCGACCAAAAATTGCCCGAGCAGGTAACTGATGGAAAAAAAGATGACCGCAACAGAAATAGCCGCCACCCACTTGAAGAGTTTTTCTATCCAGTTATCACAACAATAAAGATCTTGATTGCAAGTGATAAATACCAGTCCCGATGCGGATACAATGAGCAACCCGAAAGCAGCCAACGCAATAAGGCTCCAGACTTTCATCTTTGTGAGATAATCTTTAACCGACTTTACATTCACCGTGTTTTGAAAGAGATGCAACAACAATTTGCGCCACATGATATGTCCATCTACCAGATCGCTCAACTTCTTTTCACATAAATATTTCAACAATTTTTCCGAACGCGTTTCATAATAATCTTCGGCCTTCACACTAAATGGATGGTATTTTAGCGCATCGTTCCATACATCGGTTGGCGTATTGACCGGTTGTTTAACACACTCCTGCAACTTTAAAATTTCAGCCTTTGTATTCACGGCACTCAGCAGCAAGGTATTGATGGCTCCGGCGCTGGTTCCGGCCATCTTCATAAATGACACCCCCATTTTCTCCAGCACATATGTGTAACCCGCGAGCGCAATGCCATGCACACCACCGCCTTCTTGCACAAGATCAACATACTGCGATCCGTTGTCGTCCACAACATCTGACAAGATCAAATTGCTGCGACGCTCACCATTTCCGTAATGTTCTTTTTTTACTGAACTGTCGCCATTGCTACGCTGCAGATATTCGATAAGCGGAGCCACTACCAGGCGAAAGTCTTCGAGTGTAAGTGCAGATTCCTCACCGTTCGTTCCGGCCATATTATAAGGTTTAGGTTAAATAGTGTTTACGAATTAAACAGCGGATACCATGCCGTTTAACTTTGTTTCATAAGCCGGAAAACATTGCTGTAATTGAGTTGTAGAGTGCGGAAAAAGAAGAAGTGCTTTTAAGGAGATATTGGCATGCTTACTAAAAATAATAATAGTTGGGCTGAAATGCAAGTAAAATCAATGGTTTTCGGGCTTACAACATCAGCAACGGCATTATTTACCCGACGCCATATCTTTCTCACCCAACCTTACAAGACGGCCGGGAGCCGCGCCGGACCAGGCATTGTCTTTTATAAATTCTCCTTTTGAGTTTCGTTTAGTGTACAACACGTTCTCGTTTTTGACAAGAAATTTTGTTTGCCTCAGCTGGCCATCCACATAATAATTGGAGTAAACGGCAAACGTATAATGATTGGATGATGAATCCGCAACAACAAACTTTTTCATACCCTGCAATTCCCAACAACCAAAGTAGATGCACTCAATTTTATTAACCAGTCTGGGGAGCACAATGGTTGTTTGTCCTGTAATAATTTCCTTCGGTATATAGCCTGCAAATGTGCAGCGAACAGTTCTGTCTGCTGTAACACGCACCCTGTTCTTCTTCGCCTGGTTATTAAAACTAAAGTCGAGCCGATTGATATGTTCAGTATCTTCCCTTACGATGTTTCCATTTGCATCGATCAATCTTTTGATGTGCCGAAACGTGAGTATAACAGAATCGCTGTTCACTTTCTCCTCCTTCAATTCTGATTCAACAAATGGCTTTAATGCTAATAGAGGGTTAAGCACAACCGTATCCCCCGAAAGTATCCAGTGTCCTTTTTCCTCAAACTTCTCCAAACGATAAAACATCGGGTACTCCGGCGCAGAATAACTGAAGGTGGAATCTTCGCTCAAAATCAATTTGCATATTTCTGAACCCGGCCCACTGGCATAACTTCCTGCGATGCTTCTGCTTTGCGCAAAAGCATTGAATGACGCACAGAAAAGAAACAGTAAAAATATGACGCATCGCATACTGGCCGTTTTTGATGAGTCAAAAATAAATAGCAGATTGCTCATTTGAAATATACAGCCACTACTTTCGGTTTACCTTAACAATAGCGAACATTCTATTTGCAAAGCTGTTAACTAACGAATAAATAGTTTACATTTATTTGACACACACTTTCATTTTCAGAAAACAATATTTATGACAGCATCACGCTTACTTAAAAATCTTTTCATTGGTTTATTTGTACTGCTCGTTGTTATCACAATTATTGTTCTGGTAAAAACAAAGCTGTACCCTTTTACCAAATACACTGATGCCCATAGCGGCTACTTGATTACAGATACTTCCACAGCAGAACTGCAACGATTCGCCGGCGGCATAAGAATACCCACCGTAAGCAATTCAAATTATAGTCAAACAAACTTCAAACCGTTTGATGATTTCAAAGCTTATCTGCGACAAACATTTCCTGTTGCATATCAATCAATGGACACGGCAACCATCAACAATTACGGTTTGGTTTTTCACTGGAAAGGAAAAAACAGTTCGCTAAAACCTGTGCTATTTTTATCGCATTACGATGTGGTGCCTGTTAATGGTTACGATCCCTATGCCGACGCAAACAACGCTGTCATCTTTAACCCTAACGACAAACCTGTTGACCATATCAATACCGTTCAAAAAGATTGGGAGTATCCGCCTTTTTCCGGTGCGGTTGCCCACGGCCGCATTTACGGACGCGGAACACTTGATATGAAATGTATGTTATTCGGATTGATGGAAGCATCTACACAACTAATTGCTAAAGGATTTCAACCTGGCCGTGATATTTACTTTGCCTTCGGTCACGATGAAGAAGTGAGTGGCATGAATGGCGCAGGAAAGATCGTAGAATATTTCAAGTCTAAAAACATTGAGTTTGATGCAGTGTATGACGAAGGAGGAATCATTGCCGCACCGGGCATTGCAGGAATTCAGAAACCGATAGCGTTGATTGGCACCGCAGAAAAAGGCTTTCTCACTTTAAAGATCAAAGTGAAAGGAACCGGCGGTCATTCATCTATGCCGCCGCGAAACAGCTCGCTTGTGCTGGCTGCTGAAATTATTCAGCAACTTGAGAAAGAACAATTCAAACCAGACATTATTCCTCCTGTACAAAATTTTTTAAAGAATGTTGGGGGTGAAATGAGTTTTATTTCGCAAATGGGCATTGCCAATCAATGGCTGTTAAAACCATTACTGATAAAGACTTTAACCAAAGCACCAAACACCAATGCGCTGGTTCGCACAACCACTGCCGTTACAATGGCAAAAGGAAGCGATGCGGAAAACGTGTTGCCAACAATTTCAGAGATCACTGTAAATTTTCGTTTGCTCCCGGGCACAACTGTTGCTGACGTTGTTGGCCATGTACAAAAGATTTGCAAACCCTACGATACCGAAATCAATACACTTTCTGCACGTGAAGCATCTGGCATTTCGCCAGTTCCTACAGAAGGTTATAATAACATGAAGAAAAACATTGAAAGGATTTATCCCACTGCTATCATTACTCCATACCTCACCATCACCGGCACTGATGCTTACAAATATGAAGCGGTGAGTAAAAACGTCTATCGCTTTCTACCTTTGGAAATAAATGAATACGAACAAAAGATCATTCACGGCTACAACGAATATATCAGCATTGAAAATTACAGAAAGGTGATTGATTATTTCAAGGGAATGATGGAAGCGGAGTAACAACTCAAGAAAAGCGAATGCTATTTGCGCCTGCCTCAATACGCACGCATAAAAAACGCTTCGGATCTTCTATAAATCCGTCTTGAAAACCGCAGATTGCAAGCAAACAGAATATAATATTCTGCATGTCCATAAAACCAGCGGGGATAAAATTCCACTGTTCTATCGGTACCAGTTTTGCATTCCTTAATAAAAACAATATGGACAGTATAAACAGGCAACAACCAGAAAGTAATCGTAAAGATTTGCAGTGGGATGAAGCCCTCGAGAAAATAAAAGAACTTACAGATAAAGCTTCCACCTGCTTTTTTTGTACAAATATCAATACGGGAAAAGCATTTTCTACTCGTCCGATGTCCGTTCAAAAACTCGACGAGAACGGCATTTTCTGGTTTCTAAGTGCAAATGATAGTAATAAAAACGCTGAATTACAACACGACCCTTCCGTTCAACTTTTGTTTCAAGGCTCAAACTATTCCGACTTCCTGACCATTTATGGCACCGCAGTTGTAAGCGATGACAAGGAAAAGATCAAAGAATTGTGGGAACCCATTTTAAAAACATGGTTCACCGAAGGCATTGACGATCCACGTATTTCTGTAATCAGCGTTGATCCGGTAAATGGTTATTACTGGGATACGAAACATAATATGGCAGTTGGCCTGATAAAACGTGTTGCCGGTGCAATAGTGGGCAAAACATTAGACGATTCTATCGAAGGAACGATAACTTTATAGTTTTAACCACTGTTTAAAAAAGACATGGCTTAAACAAGATGTTTAAGCCATGTATCTGAGAAACTGAAATTACTTTGAATGTAAGAAAAGTTCAACCAGTGATAACACATACGTAATTTCTTCCGGTGGCGCACTGGTTGTAATTTCTCCTAAATAATCGCCGTGTCCTCCCGGCAAGATCGCAAGTTGTCCGTTTGAAAATAGCCTGTACAAAGCCACTGTATGTTCTGGTGTCATTACATCATTTACTGCAGCAACAACAAGCGTTGGCGCTTTGATTGATTTAATATCAGCCTCGTTCCAATCCTTAAAATTCTGCATGCGCACAGCGTCTCTTTTAAACATAGTCATTAGCCCGGCTGAGTCGTTATTGATCTTCAGATACGCATCACGCAATTGCTTTGGCATGTTGTCGATAGTGGCATGGTTCATTCCATCCCAAAAAACCTGCGGTATCCCATCGCGTCTGTACATAGAAGAAGCGATAATCAGCCTGTTCACTAAGTTCGGATGGCGGATAGCAACCTGCATAGCCGTATTTCCACCGTTACTGAACCCAAAGAATGAAGCTTTGCTAATGTTTAGTTGTTTAAGCAAGGCCGCAACATCATCAGCATCCTGTTCAAAACTGGAAGGCGCATTTCTATCCGATGTATGACCGTGCGCCTGTAACTCCACAGCAATCACCTGGTTGTATTTCGCCAGCGCCGGAAGTATCTTGCCAAAAGTGGCGTAGATCGTTGAGCCGCCACCATGAATCAACACCAACGGTTGCCCGCTACCGTGTATTTCATAATACATATTGATGCCGTTAACACTGGCATATTTACCATTGCTTCCGGTTTGTTGCGCTTGCATTGTATTGAGGTTCATAATCATTGAAATTACCATGATTGAGGCTGCTATCAAAAAACGTTTCATCATCCTGATTTTCCTCAAAATTAAAAATCTCCGTCCAACTTAATAGCGTGTAAATGCGACAATTAGCGGGTTTGTTTTACCATAATATTATTTTCCACATACTGAGGTTTGTCACTTTTTTCTTCGTAGGCTTTTCGTTAACTTACTGGACATAACCAACAAGTTTACCTGAAAAACAACGATGCTATGCTAAGAGATTATTCAACCATCAGTCCATCTGCCAGGGCTTTGCTATTAATGAAAGGAATTACAGACATTCCGTATGCCAGGGAAGCGGCCGAACTTATGATGCGTCCCGAACCTTATGAACCGGATTACGACAATAAAGACGCGAGGTTATGGGCAAGAATATTACACTTTGAAGCGCGTTATTTTAGTATTAATGAAATGCTTGAAGATATTGACGCACATAATATTCTTGAGCTTTCTTCGGGCTTTTCTTTTCGCGGTTTGGAAATGACCACGGTTAAAAACCATCTGCACTATATCGACACAGACCTTCCCAATATTATTGAATCAAAAAAAGAAATTATCGAAGACCTTGTAGATGATGTCCGAAAACACAGTAAGCTTGAACTATTGCCTTTAAATGTGTTAGACGATCATCAATTTTCTAAAGTAGTAAAGCATTTTGAAAAAGGACCGATAGCAATTGTGAACGAAGGTCTGTTAATGTATCTTGAAACGAAGGAGAAAGAAAAGCTTTGTGAGATCATCCATCACATACTCAGAAAAAGAGGCGGCTATTGGATCACAGCTGATATCTATTTTAAAAAAGATCTCAGCAAAACATTGAAGCGTAAAGATGCATTGGGAGAGTTCACAGAAGCTCATCGCATTGATGAAAAGAAATTTGATGATGAACAAACAGCCAGATACTTCTTTGATCGCATGGGTTTTGTGATCGACAAAGTGAATGAGATCGATTATAAAGAATTAAGCGCCTATCCTTATTTTGTTGAAAATCTTACGCCAGATCAGGTGGAAGAATTCCGCAAGATCGGCAAAATAAGAGAAACATGGAGGTTGAAGGTTAAGTAGAAGATAAACACCGGAAAAGATCACATACTAAGAGTGCATAAAAACTTGAAAGAATGTTGCTTGTCATCCCGAGGAACGAGGGATCTGGGTCTTAAATCAGCTTCCCGTTGTATACAGTCACCCAGATCCCTCCTTCGTCGGGATGACAAGCAGTCATTGCCTATTAATGCGTCTTTGAACTAAGGCCAAAAAAATCCGTGTAAATCAGTCCAATCAGCGTCATCTGCGTGCCCTCTCCCTACATCGTTTCCTTCATCTCTTTTTCAGTTTCTCGCGGCCTCACAGTGAGCGTATTCGTTTTACAATTCCATATGTTTACATAATGTTCGCTAACTACCACATATTGATCCCATTCTGCCATCTTTTCATAAAGCATCAACGTGCAAATGTCTGTCGCGGTAATAAAATCACCCGTTTGCGAATTGTGCGAATGAATGGAGCCCACTGATTTTTTGCCATCCTTCTCTCCATAATACGAAGGCAAAATATTGGCATGTAGTTTCTTTTTTGTCAACACCTTTCCATCCTTATCAAACGTTAGCAAATAATCATTTCCAAAAATAACAACGCCTTTCTTTTCGGCACCGGTAAGAATATATACTTTCCTCTCCCCCTTAACAACAATGGGAATGAGATTCAATGATGTATTTTGAAAACTCTCGAACAAAGTATCTGATACCATCAATTTCTTCGCGGCTTCTCTTATCACAAACAGTTCTTTCTCGTTTTTTGAAAATGACCTCTCGGTAACATCAAGCCTTGCAACACTTGTGCTGTATGTGCTATCAAACGTGATCGTACCGAGCACTTTCGGTTTCTCGTTATTCGAATAAAAGACACATCTTGTTGAATCCCCGTCAGCGTAAGAAAAGTATCCCCCGATATTGCCTTTGTCGGTATATTTCTCCAAAAATAAATCTGTACCGTACCACGAAGCCATCTCCGATCGGTAAAGCATTTTTCCTTCTTCCACAATTGGCGCCGCCATTTCCGACAGATCTTTTTGAGCAAAAGCAGTGAAGGAAAAAGAAAAGAAAGTGATTAGAGAGAGTGCGGTTGTCTTCATACGATTGTTGTTAATTCAGCCATTAAACAAAAGTAAATTAGGAATTTAAAAGCAATAATTAAGAATTAGGAATTAAGAATTGTCTATGTGCGATAGTCAATATCAAAAGTACCTCTTCAGAACATGCTAGAAAATAGAACACAACTGAACAGAGCCAAACCTAAAGCCTAACAACTTTCAACTATCAACTCTCCATTCTCCACTCTCCACTCTCCATTTTCAACTCTCCACTCTCAACTCAAAAAAGGCAATGGCCCCGGAGAGCCGGAGCCATTTTTGTAAACCTTAAAAACACCCTGATACACCTTATTGTAACTGCAACATTTGGACTATCTTTTTTGTGTCATTTCTATGAGCAGCAAAATTGCGTTGTTTGTTAATCCTTCTATTTCTACTTTATCAATGTCTTGCAGGCCCAATCCATCCCTTGCATGCAGCAACCTTTGATCTACTTCGCTTTCACCTTCTATTGCAAAAACATACAATGAATTTGCAGGATTTTCCATAAAATAGGCAACCTCTTTTTTTGAAGAGAGTTTGCAAATGGTCACCCTGAAAGAAAGGGCCGGATTAATCTCTTTCAATTTCATATCAACCAAAACATTTTTGTAACCATCAATGTCAAACTGAAAGAGTTGTGGCTTTTCAAATTTTTCCATAAACGATCCAACAATACCGATTTGCAAATAATTCACCAGTGCAGATTCATATGGGTTCTTAACCACAAACCCTGAATTCTTCTTGTAGAAACCGCACTGCATTTCACCAGAGTGAATCACCGCATGCGTTCCTTCGTTATCGGCATACTCAACGGTGCCCACAATTGGCAGCAACACTGTGTACATATCTTCCTCAAACTTTGTAAGCGAAACATGGTTGCCTGCCAGTGTATTATCATTTAATAAATGCAGGGGGCCAAAAGCCTTTTTATGTTCGTTGAAATATGTACCGTAGTTAAAAGTTGCAAACACTCTTAGATGATCGTTTTCAAAATGACCGCGTTGTTCCGCGATATACATTTTTGCACGTAGTTGACTAATCATATCTCCAATGTTTGAAGTGTATAAATTCCTAAGTTTTCACTAAGGCGAAACTGGTTGATGATCATTTCACAATCATCATCATTGTAATTTTCAGAAGTAATCATTTGGTCTCCTACAGTGTCATGCCATATCAAAGGCTGCGACATAAAATAAATTGCCACCGCATGTGATGCACTGTTTGTAATATCGGATTGAATGATCTCAAACTGAAAATTCCTGAATCGTAAAAAAGATCTTCCTAAGTTATTCAGCACATCGGGCACCTGGTCATTCAATTCTTTCAAATAATCAATGATGGCGGCACTTACAAGGAAATTCAATTTATTGGCGCCGGACACGTCATCAATCATTTGTTTGTACGTCGTGTGCTTCTTCTGCTGATTGTAGAATTGTGCCTGCATCTTAAACTCTTGGTAAGTTGCAGCAAACACATTTCTGCACCATTCATCGCTGTAATTGGCATCTATTATTTTCTTGTAACAAAGTGTAATGATCCTTCGCTTCATAGTCTGTGCTTTATTAGGGTTCAGGCGGCCGATGGCCTGCTGCCAGTGCGTTGAACAACGACGTTTGCTCTGGTAAATTTTGCAGCGCTTCATTCATGAAATCCGATGCATTTAAAGCTCCGGCTACCGGCAACTGGCCACTGGCAACCATTCACCTTATGCATTTGCTTTAATGGTAATAGACAGCTCAAAACCTTTATCAACACTGCCTGTCACAGTTGCCATTTCTTTCGCTACAGAATCGCTGAAAACATTGTCTGCGTTGTTATATGTGTAACCACTGGTTCCTTTGGTATAACCGTATGCAGAGCCTGTGCTGTTCACCGTGATGGCTAATGTGTCTGGAAATGCTATTTGTGTAACAAGCAAGGAAGTGCCACCTGCGTTGTATACATGCACATGTATATGCGTGGCACGACCTTGATACCAACCAGGGAAAATAGATTCGAACGTTACGAGACCGTTGGCGTCTGTTACCTGCCTGCCGCGTAACCAATGCACAGCTTGAAAGTTGGTAGACTGCATTTGCGTGCCGCCATACTCGGAGTAATTGCCATCTACATCGCAATGCCAGATGTCAACGATCGCTCCTTCAAGCGCTGTACAATTATTTTTACTGTTAACAATGGTAATTTTTGCCGTAAGTGGCGAGCCTATTCCATCACCTTTTGTAATGTCACTTCGTACGTACGAAGAAGGTTGTTTTGTTGGAAACGGACCTCCTGTTTCTGTGGGAGAAACCGAGCAACTGGTATCTGTCGTAACATCGCTGCTACTACCCGAGGACTCGTCCGATGAGGTTGAAGCAGAGTCGTTGTTTTTACTGCACGCATGTATTAACGGAGCGACAGCGACAATGCCTAAAGCAGAGAATGCATGCTTTACGAAAAGCTTTCTGTCCATAAAAATTGATTTTAAAAAAACAAGGGAGTAGAATTATAGCATGGTATTCTCTGTATTGTTCTATCCGAAATTATATGAGAATACAATCGGATAGAGCAATGTCTCGGTAAACAAAGGCGATGTACCGATGAAGCGAATTAATAATTAATAATTAGTAATTAACAGGGGTTCAAAAGTGTTTGCAACACACTAACGACGCATATCTTGATAAGTTCGCAGTCTTAAAAACGAAAGATAAAAATCAGTGCAAATCAGTCCAATCCCTGCCCGAACAAATTCATTTCGGCGGGAGCGTCATCTGCGTGCCTCTCTATCTGCGTGCTATCTCCTGCAGACTTGCGGCATAGCTATTTCCAACAGGAAGTTCCCTGCGGGACGTAAGGGTTACTTTTTTCGAACTAATGAGTTTTATTCCGGCGACTGGAATGATATAACTGCGGTGTATACGAATAAATTTAGTGGCAGGTAATTTCTCCTGAACGCTCTTCAACGTCATCAAAGACAATACAGGCTTATGATTCAACTGATGAAACAACACATAATCTTCCCTTGCCTCAATAAATTCTATTTGTGACAGATCAATTTTTACCTGCTTGTATTCACTCCACACAAAGAAGTCTTCCTGAAGTGTTTCTGTTCCTTTTTCATTACGCTTAAGCACCTGCAAAGCTTTCTTCACTGCTTTTTCGAAACGTTCAAAGCTAATAGGCTTTAGAAGGTAATCCACCGCTTCGAGTTCAAAACCTTCGAAAGCGAATTTTTTATATGCTGTGGTAAAAATAACCGCGGGTTTCTCGTCAAGTGAAGCAACCAATGAAAGCCCCGATATATCGGGCATATTGATGTCTACGAACAAAATATCTACAGGATTATTGCGCAAAAATTCGCTACCTGCAATAGCATCTTCAAATGAATGCAACAGCTTCAGCTCCCCAATCCTGCTGATGTATTCCTGCATAAGAGCCAATGCCAGAGGCTCGTCATCAATCGCTACACATCTGAGTTTCATACTATTCGCTAAATTGTAAAGTTAGTTTCACATCGTAATAACCATTCGCATTTTCTATTTGCAAACTGTGCTTGTCAGGATAAAGCAGTTGTAATCTCTTGGTTGCATTTTCAATTCCCTGCCCCGCTCTTTCCAGTTGTTCACTTGCTAAGAATATCTTGTTGTGAGTGGTAAAAACAAGCTGCGTATCCTCTACCGTTAAATGAATGTTCAACACTGAGGTTTCATGATTACTAACGCCATGCTTGAAAACATTTTCGATAAAAGTCATCAGCAGCAAAGGCGCAATCTCTCTGTCGTCACTGTCTCCTGTAATTTTAAAACACAACTGCACATTCTTGCCCAACCGTAATTGCTGAAGATAAATGTAATCTGCAATGCAATCCAGCTCCTCCTTCAACGACACAAAATCTTCATGCACATCATCTGTTACATACCGCATTATGTTCGATAGCTTCATGATGGCGTCCGGCGTTTTCTCATTTTTCAGCAACGAAAGAGAATATATATTGTTAAGCGTGTTAAAAAGAAAATGCGGATTTATCTGAGCCTTCAAAAAAGAAAGTTCTGCTCTCGCCTTTTCAGACTCTGTGGTGAGTAGTTTTTGCTCCGCTTTTGCGAGCCTCCGCGAATTCTCTAAAGCCAGGCTCAGCGCTATGATCAGGAAGTACAGAAATAGGCTTACAATATCGATGTGCTGCCCCCTTCTTTGCCCAAAACCATTTGGCGGTGGAGGCTGTACATTCTGTGGGTTGAGGCTGGGAGGCCGCATTTCTCCCGGATCACGTGGCATGGGGGCCAGCGGCATCCTTTCGCGAAACATTCTTCGTTCGCTATTGGTCATCTCTTTTTCATTAAACTCCCTTCGCTTGAATGTAAGCAGATCAAAGGGCCGCAATGTAAGTGTCAGAAAAAATAACGCAATCAATATCAACGCGTACCAGATCTTCTTACCAGCGAAATAAAGCTTTGGCAACAGCACAAGTGTGTGGACATAAAACAGCGAACAATAGAAAGCAAAATACACCCAATACGCACCCGAAAACAAAAAACGTCCAATACCGTTACCATTGTTATACCCTGCAAAAAACAATACCGGCAGGGATAAAAACAATATCCAGCCGATGAAATGCACAAGTATAACTGAGATGTTTAGCTTCATTATGACAACGAATATAGAGACAATTAGGAATTAGAAATTAGGAATTAGGAATTAGTTGCTGGCGCAGGCGCTCCGATTTATGTTAAACACTATAATTATCAACCAGCTAAAACTTCTTTGCACAAATGCACTTTTCTAATTCCTAACTTCTAATTCCTAATTCGCCCTCACTTTGTCGCAGTCTCCCCTTTTGCCTGCAAAACTTTGCAAGTATTTTTAAGTATTCATTTGCATCACATGCCTGCATCCGTCTCATCTGCTGTTCCATTAACAACGCCGAAAGCGACACGCCGCGAATGGCTGGGCCTTACTGTGTTGGTACTGCCAACAATGCTTGTGTCTATGGACATGACCATTACCTATCTGGCGCTACCGGCCATCAGCGCGGCATTGAAACCAACAAGTGCAGAACTCTTGTGGATAACGGACATCTACGGTTTTCTTGAATCAGGCCTGCTGATTGTGATGGGTACTTTGGGTGATAGAATCGGGCTTAAAAAATTGTTGATAACGGGTTGCATTTGTTTTGCAGCCGCATCAACATTGGCTGCGTTTTCAACGAGTGCTTTCATGTTGATCGTATCCCGTGCCATCATGGGCATTGCAGGCGCAACACTGCTGCCGACCACTTTATCCATCATTCGGAATCTGTTTCACAATGATGTTGAGCGCACTTTCGCGATGGGCCTGTATACGACTTGTTTTTCATCCGGCACAATGATCGGACCAATGGTGGGCGGGTTTCTGTTGAATCACTTTTGGTGGGGCTCTGTATTTTTAATCGCATTGCCGATCATGTTTTTGCTTTTGTTGTCCGCACCATTTCTTTTGCCGGAGTTCAAGGATAACAATGCCGGCAAACTTGATCTGCGAAGCGCGGCATTGCTCATCTCTTCCATGCTGTCTGTTATTTTTGGCGTGAAGCGATTGGCCGAAGATGGCTTCTCCTTAACTCCTTTACTGTTCATTGCAACAGGAATTGCCGTCATGATACTGTTTATAAAACGCCAGCAAACCCAGCAGCATCCATTGTTTGAGCTTAAGCTATTTAATAGCGTTTCCTTTACAACCGCACTACTTTCTTTGTTTATCGCACTATTCAGTTGGTCGGGAATGTTCTTCTTTGTGGGGCAATACCTGCAATTGGTGGTTGGGTTTGATTCGTTTACTGCAGGCCTTTGGACAATCCCCTCCTCGACAGGCAGCATTATTTTGTGTATGCTGGCACCCTTATTGGTAAAGCGTTTCCCAAGAGGTCGCCTTATTGTAAGTGGCATTATCATTCTCGCTATTGGCATTGGCCTGATTTCGTTTATATCAACTACTTCACTCGCATTGTTGATCGTCGCAACTGTGCTAATGTCGGGCGGCTGCGGCCTTATCGTTACGCTTGGAATTGACATGGTAGTAGCAAGTGCGCCCCCGGAAAAAGCAGGCGCTGCCGCAGGAATATCCGAAACAAGTACGGCCTTGGGTGGCTCGCTCGGGATAGCGCTGCTGGGAAGTTTTTGGACGCTCTTGTACCGGCATCAGATCGCCAAACATATTCCTGCATTAACTCAGCAAAAAGATACAGAAACAATAAAAAACACACTAGGTGGCACCGCAGCCATGGCAAAAAAATTCGCAACTTCGGAAGCAACGAACATCTTAAACGAAGCCCGTATCGCCTTCGTGCATTCGCTCAATATTACTGCAGCAATTTGTGCATTGATTATTGCGTTCGTTGCAATTCTCACTGCGAAGAAATTTGGAGCCCCAAAAAATCCTGGTAGACCTGCCTGAGTTTTTCTGTTAAAATACATATAATAAAATGCCTTTTTGCTATCGTTTAAGAATCAATGCTTTCTCTATCATTTGCCATAAAAACAACATTTGTAACTGATTAAAAACATGCCTTTAACAAAATGCTTTTGATCGATGTCATAAAATGCCAAACTAACAGGCTGTAGGTTTGCCTAAGTTTCCTTTCGATTTTTTTACTAACGATTGCTTGCCATATTCTTAAACGATTGCTTGCCATATAAACCAAGAATGTTTATATGGATTTAGGTTACAACACACCGGCACAGGTCATTGACTACGTAGTAGAAACGGGCCATAAAAAATCTACACTTCCCGCAATAAAAATGTTGCTTCTCGGGATTATGGCCGGCATTTTTCTTTCACTTGCTGCACACGCTACCGTCATCGTAACACACAACGTACCCTATCTTGGTTTTGCACGTCTCATAAGTGGTTTGATATTTCCGGTTGGTCTTGTTTTGATCCTCTTAAGTGGATGCGAGTTATTCACCGGCAATACGCTGATCATGGTGAGCTGCCTGCAGAAGAAAGCAAGCTGGAAAAATTATGCAAAAAGTTTATTCTTTGTTTACATAGGAAATTTAATCGGTTCATTGCTGGTAGTTGTTTGTTTGTA
The DNA here is from genome assembly GCF_019130065.1 of Pinibacter aurantiacus. Taxonomy (GTDB): domain Bacteria; phylum Bacteroidota; class Bacteroidia; order Chitinophagales; family Chitinophagaceae; genus Pinibacter; species Pinibacter aurantiacus. The sequence goes on from NZ_JAHSPG010000015.1 coordinate 182,696, forward strand.
TTGCTACAACCATGACTGCCACACCGATAATCTCGTAAGCGCATACAACATCAAAGTTGCTGCCACTAAGAGTTCTATGACTCCTTCAGCAGCACTGATTTCTTCCACCTTTGCCAACCTGCTCGTGTGCATGGGCGTTTGGTTCTGCTATACCGCAAAAGATGTTGCGGGCAAGATCTTGGGCATATTTTATCCGATATTTCTTTTCATCGTACTTGGCCTCGAACACGTAGTTGCCAATATGTATTACATACCAATGGGCCTACTTGCAAAAACAAATTCTGCTTATCTGCAAGCTGCAAAAGACATGGGAGTAAGCGCAGAAAAGCTTTGCAACCTTACTGTATCAAATGCCATCATTAACAATATTATTCCTGCAACTATTGGCAACCTTGTTGGCGGAGCACTTATGGTGGGTGCATTTTATTGGTGGATGTTTTTAAAGAATGACCAGAAATCAGTGAAGTCAAAACATGATTGTTACTGATCGATTTTAATAAAATTTAAACAGTATTATTATGAACACAGACCTTTCTTTAAGAGAGTTTAAAAAAGGAGCATGGAACAAAAACATTGATCCTGCAGACTTTGTAAAAAACAATATTACTCCGTATGAAGGAGGAGCCACTTTTCTGCAAGGCCCCAGCAAGAAAACGCTTCGAGTATGGAGCGCAGCTAAAGTAGCTTTGAACGAAGAAAGAATTAACAACGGCTGTCGTTCGATCAATACAGAAGTGGTTTCAAATATAACGGCGTTTGGCCCTGGCTATATAAAAAAAGATGACGAAGTGATTGTTGGTTTGCAAACTGAACTTCTGTTGATGCGTGCCATGAAACCTTTTGGCGGCATCAAACTGGTACAGTCTGCGGTGGAAGAAAGAGGTTTAAAAGTTTCTGAACGCGTGGTTGATATTTTTAACTATGCAAGAAACCACAACCAGGCAGTGTTTGATGCTTATGATAGCGAAATCAGAGCATACCGCTCCAATCACGTGTTAACAGGTTTGCCCGACAACTACGCCAGGGGCCGCATCATTGGCGACTTCCGCCGAATGGCACTCTATGGGGCCAATGTACTTATTGAAGCAAAAAAATTTGACTATGCCAATGTTTCAGGAGAACTGACTGAGCATAAAGTTCGCCTGCGTGAAGAGCTTTCTTTGCAGATCAATGCATTGAAAGATATGATAGTGATGGCGAAAGGGTATGGCATTGACGTAACACGCCCTGCCGAAACTGCACAGGAAGCGATACAATGGACATACATTGGTTATTTAGCAGCCATCAAAGAACAAGATGGTGCCGCAATGTCTCTTGGTAACGTATCTTCTTTCTTTGATATTTACATTGAACGCGACCTTGAAGCGGGCATTATCACAGAAGAAGAAGCTCAGGAAATGATCGACCAGTTTGTAATGAAGCTTCGCCTGGTTCGCCACTTAAGACCTGCATCTTACGATGAAATATTTGGCGGTGATCCTACATGGGTAACAGAATCTATTGGCGGACAATTCCACGATGGTCGTACAAAAGTTACCAAAACATCTTTCCGCTTTTTGCAAACATTGTACAATTTAGGGCCTGCACCTGAGCCAAACCTTACAGTGCTTTGGTCAAATGATTTGCCTGAAGAATTCAAAAGCTTCTGCGCACAGGTTTCTATTGATACTTCCTCATTACAATATGAAAATGATGATGTAATGAGATGCGTTCGCGGATCTGATGATTATGGCATCGCGTGCTGCGTTTCTTACCAACCAATCGGCAAACGCATTCAGCACTTTGGTGCAAGGGCAAACATGCCAAAAACATTGTTGCTGGCACTAAACGAAGGACGCGAAGAAGAAAAAGGCATTCAAATCATTAGCGGCGTTCCTGCAATACCCGAAGGCGCTTTAAGCTACGACCTCGTGTTGCAACAATTCAAATTTGCTTTGAGCGAATTGGCGAGAGTGTATGCAAAATCAATGTTTATTATTCATTACATGCATGATAAATATTATTACGAAAGGGCGCAAATGGCTTTGATAGATACAGATCCGGGCGTTGACATTGCTTACGGTGCAGCGGGCATTTCAATCATTGCAGATTCACTGAGCGCTATTAAATATGCAAAAGTCACTCCTGTTCGCAATAGCAAAGGACTGACTGTCGATTTCAACATCGAGGGCGATTTCCCTAAATATGGTAACGATGATGATCGTGTTGATAATATTGCGAAAGAGATCACTTCTTTCTTTATCGGGGAACTGCGCAAACATCAAACATACAAAAACGCAGTACCTACATTGTCATTGCTAACCATTACATCCAATGTAATGTATGGCAAAAACACTGGGGCAACTCCAGACGGACGTAAAGCAGGTGAATCATTTGCTCCCGGCGCAAATCCAATGCACGGAAGAGATTGCACAGGAGCAATCGCTTCTTTGAACTCAGTTAGCAAACTTAGTTATGAAGATGCGCAGGACGGCATTTCCAATACCTTCTCAATGATCCCTAAATCATTGGGTTCCACAAAAGAAGAACAGGTTGAAAACCTTGTTGCTACTTTGAATGGATATTTTGGTCATGGTGCACATCACCTCAATGTAAACGTGCTTAATCGGGAAACATTAATGGATGCCTATAATCATCCGGAACAATATCCTCAGTTAACAATACGTGTTTCAGGATATGCGGTTAATTTTGTTCGGTTGTCAAAAGCACACCAACTGGAAGTGATCGCGAGAACATTCCATGAAAGCATGTAGTTTTAATTGAAAATTGAAAGTTGAAAATTGAAAATGCCTTAGGTTAAAATTTGTTTAGGGAAATTAGGCATTCATTGTCCGCTAAAGAACATGGAGTGTCGCACAACCAACAACTTCATTTTCAACTTTCAACTTTCAATTTTCAATTAATGCTTCAGTTATTCAGTCATTCAATAATTCAGTCGCCATGGCCCTCTATTTTCCACTCCAGGACACCGAGCAGGATACGTTAAACACTCTGCATCCGAATGATCTTCGCATTCATTCGCTTGAAACATTTGGAACGCACGATGGTCCTGGTGTTAGAATGGTGATCTTTGTGCAGGGTTGCCAGTTTCGGTGTCTGTATTGTCAAAATGTAGATACGCTGGATGTGAATGGCGGCACAATGGTTTCCATCGATGAATTGGTAACACGTGCCATCAATCAAAAAGATTATTTTGGTCACAAAGGAGGCGTCACTGTTTCCGGAGGCGAGCCGCTGTTGCAAAGGTCAAAATTGATCACCTTCTTTAAAAAACTTCACGACAATGGCATCAACACCTGCCTTGATTCCAATGGCAGATTGCTTGATAATGATGTTAAAGAACTACTGCATCATACAGACCTGATTCTTCTTGACGTAAAACATATTGATGACGACTGGCACCACAAACTATGCGGTGTTTCGAACAAGCCTACTTTAAAGGTTGCAGAATATTGCGAAAGCGTTCAGCAAAAAATGTGGCTGCGTTACGTACTGGTACCGGGCTGGAACGACCAACCGGAATTTGTTGAAAAATGGGCCCGCCAATTTACAGGTTACAAAAGTGTGGACCGTGTTGAAATTCTTCCTTACCATCAACTGGGTATGCACAAATGGCGTATGATGGGACTGCCTTATCAATTAACAGACGTCACAACTCCTTCTACTGAGATCAAAGAAAGAGTGTTACACACTTTTCAAAAATATTTCGCTGACGTGCGTTTGAAGTGAGCGCACAGATGACACTCCCGCCTGATCGGACGGGCAGGGATTTGACTGATTTTCACTGATCTTCTATCGATATATTGCCTACTTGAAAAAGTAAAGTCCCCAAGTGAGGGACTTTTTTAGTTTAGATACTTCACCAAATCCGGTCTTACTAAATACTCGAAAAAATCCGTGTAAATCCGTCCAATCCGTGTCATCTGTGTGCATTCTTTGTAACATAAGCTTCGTTGATTAAATTTGATCAATAATTCTTCAAATTGTAACCATGGACAACATCACACTTCAGTTAAACGACAGAAACCGCGGCGCTTTTTTTTACGAGGAAAATGATCAACAAATAGGCGAAATGGAAATTGGCATTAACGGACATGATATGGCTGTATACCACACTGAAGTAAAACCGGAAGCAGAAGGCAAAGGCATTGCCAAAAAGCTGCTGGAAACAATGGTGAACTATGCACGACAGCACCAGTTGAAAGTTATTCCATTGTGCCCATACGTTCATGCGCAATTTCAACGACACCCTGATCTGTACAATGATGTCTGGAAAAAATAATCCGGCATAATTTCTGTCACCAATATTCCTTAAAACAAAAACCACCCATCGTGTTGCCAACAAATATTATTGCCACGGCTGAAGCCGAAAATAACGGTGAGCTGTATACGATCAACCTAAATGTAAACGGCCACAGTCTTATAGCAGATGAACTTACGGAAAAAGGAGGCCTTGACCTTGGCCCTGCTCCCGGAGATTATATCTGCATGTCGCTCGCATCCTGCACTGTTATTACCCTGCGTATGTACGCCAATCGCAAAGGCTGGAATCTTCAGAAGATACATGCCAAGGTTAATCTTGTATCAGGCAAGGCATTGCCATCGGGTAACAACACATTTTATGTAGAGCTTTCATTCAGCGGTGATCTTACCGACGAACAGCGCCAGCGTTTGATGGAGATTGCAGATGCTTGTCCTGTTCACAGGCTGTTAAAAAAACCGAATGACATTATCACGATGCTTGCGTAGGAATTCATTTAAAGTCAAAAGTGAAAAGTAAAAAGTAAAAAATGGGTTGCAACCTAACGTATAGGGAGTGAGAAGGGTGGATATAAGGTTTTGACTTTTGACTTAAACCGCTGCCAAATTATTTTTGTATGGAGAAAAAGATCGATCACATATTAGAAGGAAGAGAAAAAAGCATAGGCGAAGAAACTATTTTACAACCTTTACCACATAAGGATTTCCGTTTTGCGAACCCATTTATTGTTTTGCATCATTTGCCGGAGCATCAGTATTCACCACACTCTCCTGCGGAACGTGTACATCCGCATCCGCACAGAGGGTTTGCACCGGTAACGTTTATGTTTCAGGGTTCAGGATACCATAAAGACAACCAGGGCAATGAAGGTGTTATCAATGCAGGAGATGTGCAATGGATGTTTGCAGGAAGTGGATTATTACATAGCGAAGGGCCAACAAAAGAATTTCTTGAAAAGGGTGGTAACTATGAATTCATTCAGCTTTGGATAAATGTACCTAAGGCGCACAAATGGGAAGCGCCCAACTATCAACAAGTCTCCGCAAGCCAAATGCCATCGCTCTTTAACGAAGAAGGCATCAACTTAAAACTAGCCAGTGGTGAATATGGAAATTTCAGCGGACCGTTGCAATCATTCACTCCTATCGTTTCTCTTTTTGGAAGCATAGCAAATGGCAAAACGATGAAACTCGCTGCCAAAGAGGGTTACTGGACCTTGTTATATTTTTTAAAGGGTGCAGCAAATGTGAATGGCAGTCATGTAAAATCGCACGAGCTGATCATCTTTGAAAAAGATAACACAGACATTCAAATAGCAACTGAAGCTGACTGCAAGATCATTTTTCTATCTGCCGAGCCAATCAACGAGCCCGTTGCCGCCAAAGGAAATATCGTAATGAACACCGAAGAAGAAGTTCTGCAAGCGGAACAAGATTACGCCGATGGAAAGTTTGGAACGCTTGATTACTAGTTGATAGACTCGGTGCCCCACCTTATTCCTAATTCCTAATTTCTAATTCCTAATTTCACGCATGATCCAGGACAACATCCTCCTTATAATATCTCTATTACTTGGCGTTTCCATGCTGGCGATGCTTAGCGACAAGCTGCGCATTTCTTATCCTATATTTCTTGTTGTGTCGGGACTTTTCATCAGCATTATTCCCGGCATTCCTGATATACAATTACAGCCGGACCTCGTATTTCTGATATTCCTTCCACCATTGTTATATGCTGCTGCATGGAACACATCCTGGAAAGATTTCTGGAAATGGAAAAGGCCCATTTCGTTGCTGGCCTTTGGTTTGGTAATCACGACGGCCTGTGGTGTTGCATTCTTTTCATCTTATATCATTCCAAATTTCGGATTGGCATTTGGCTTTTTATTGGGCGGCATCATTTCACCACCAGACGCTGTTGCCGCAACAACAGTAATGCAAGAATTAAAACTACCCAAACGAATTGTTACCATACTTGAAGGAGAAAGCCTGGTAAATGATGCAGCGAGTTTGATCGTATTTCGCTTTGCGCTAGCCGCTATTCTTATTGGCAACTTCAACATCTGGAAAGCTGAGGCCAACTTTTTATACGTTGTTGCATTAGGTGTATTAATCGGTATTGCCATTGGCTTTGTCATTTACTCGATACACCGCTACTTACCCACCACGCCAAGCATTGATACAGCTGTAAGTTTGATGACACCTTATATCATGTACATCGCGGCGGAGCATTTTCATAGTTCAGGTGTGTTAGCTGTGGTAAGCGGCGGTTTATTTCTTACTTACAGATCACAAGATATTTTTTCATACAGCTCGAGATTACAAATGCAGCATGTTTGGGATACAGTTGTTTTTATGCTGAATGGTGTTGTATTTATTCTGATTGGCCTGCAACTGCGCAGCATTATCAATGGTATCCAGGAATACTCCATCATTGCTTCCATTGGTTATGCATTGTTGATTACTCTGCTGGTGATCGTTATCAGAATAGCGTGGATATTTCCAAACACATACATACCAAGGCTTTTAAGTAAAAAGATCAGAACAACTGAGCCTAAACCAACATGGCAAAATGTGTTGATAGTGGGTTGGAGCGGAATGCGGGGTGTGGTGTCGCTCGCATCAGGATTGGCAATTCCCTTAACATTATCTGATAAAACGCCTTTCCCCCATCGCGATCTTATTTTGTTTATCACATTTATCCTGATCCTTGTGACATTGGTGTTTCAGGGCTTAACACTTCCCTGGTTGATCAAAATATTGAAAGTACATTCTGAAGAAGATGAATCGCAACTGGAACTGGCTGTACGTCTACGATTGGCAGAAGCTTCGCTTGAGCACATGGATAGCCACTATTCAGAACTTGCAGACAACGATGCCTATATTCGAGTGAAGGAACGTTATGCCCGCATGATAGATATAGCAGGCAAGCGTCTTAACATGGAAACGAATGCAGCAGAGGCTCCTGCATTTCTTCCCAAATACAGACAAATGCTAATTGATCTTGTTGCCATCAAAAGAAATGAACTCAACAAAATGCGCCACAACAATAGCTTTCCTGATGAGTTGATACGCAAGAAAGAATTAGAACTGGATTTGGAAGAAGCGCGATTGCACAAATGAGGGCGAACGCCAAACGCTGAAGGCTTAACGCTTATAGTGCAAGCTTCAAAACAATTGTAACGGCTTTCTGCATTTCAATTGAATTATAGAAAGCGCAATCAAGACTTCAGCTAGTCGAAAAAGATCAGTGCAAATCAGTCTAATCAGTATCATTCGTGTGCTAATGGAATTTACTTCAGCGCGACTTCCGCTTCCACTTTAGGTCGTACATACGTCTTTGCAGGTAACTTAAATGCAGGAACAAGTGCAAGCGCAATAATGATTGCCGCAATTACAAAACCATCTTGCAGCGCAAAGTGCTCTGCTATAATGATAACGTCATTTTTATCGAGATAATAGTTGTAAATATATTGATGCACTACTCCACTGATCGCAATTCCGATAGAGCCGCCCACCTGCTGTACTAAACTATTTAACGAAGTGGCTGTTGCGGTTTGAGCCTCACTTACGGCATTCAACAAAGCCGTGGAAACAGGCGCTACCAATATTCCCATACCCACTCCACGCACTACCATTGCGACGATGATCAACCATATACCTGAACCAACATTGATGCGGGAGAACAACAACATAGAGATAGACACAAGTATTATTCCTGCTGCGGATATATTTCTCACGGCGCCTTTATCTGCATACCTTCCTGCAAAGGGTCTTACAATAATCATAACAAGTGCATTCGGCAGCATAAGCATGGCAGACTGAAATTCCGAAAAGCCCAACAAGCCTTGCAATAAAAACGGAAGAAAAAACAAGCCTCCATACAATGCAATAGATCGTATTGCGACAATAACAATACTATTTAAAAACACGCCGGATCTAAACACCGATAAATCCAATAACGGAGCAGGTCTTCGTGCAGAACGTATGAACAGGGCCAATGACAAAATAGAAACACCAAAACCAACCAACACATGCCACGAAAGCGGATCGTATTTCGCGATGCCTGCAATGGCATACTGTATGGCAATAATGAAAAGCCCGAAAAAAGCAAAGCCTTTTATATCGAATCCATACTTATACCGTGGTTGTTTCTTTAAAAAATTTAGATGCTTTATTGTTAGCAATATGGTAACAATACCTACGGGAATGTTTACGTAAAAGATAGACGGCCAGCCAAGATATTGCGTCAACACGCCTCCTAGTGTTGGTCCAAGCGCAGGCCCCATCACATTTCCAAGCCCCCACCAACCAATGGCACTTCCTCTTTCCTCTTTGGGAAATGTTTCTGATACAATTGCTAACGATGTGGGACTAATTGCACCGCCGCCAATGGCTTGTATTACTCTTGCGATTACCAGCATCGGCAAATCAACGGCGAGGCTACACAGCAATGAACCGAGTGTAAATATTGCCACACTTAACAAATACAAATTGTAGTAGCCGATCCTGTTTTTTACCCAATTGATCAATGGAATGAACAATGAAAACGCAACCATGTAAGAAGTGATCACCCATTCTATTTCATCTACCCGTACATCAAACTCAGCACGCATTACAGGCAATGATACATTCACGATGCTGGCGTCAATCGCTGCCATGAACGTTCCGCACATGAGCGTAATGAGTATGAGTGTTTTATTTTTCAAAAGCTATATGTTGTAACAGATTTGCTAAAAAATTGTTCCAGCGAAGGGCAGGTTCCGGTGGTCAGTTATAGCAAAAAAAATGCGAGGCTTTTGGCCTCGCACGGTAGTCGAATATATGCTTGCTTACAAAACACTAATTAAATGAACCTGTTCACAAGATTTTCGAAGTATTCTTGTTTACCACTCTTAGTAGCAGGTTCGCCGTTTTCAATTGCATAGGCGCGAAGATCTTCGAGAGAAAGTTTGCCTTGTTCGTATTCTTTTCCTTTGCCGCCATCAAAAGATGCATAACGCTCAGTACGCAATTTTTTGTAGTCAGATTTGTTAAGGATATTATCAGCAATGATCAACGCTCTTGCAAAGTTGTCCATACCGCCAACGTGTGCGTGGAAGATATCATCGATGTCAGTAGAGTTTCTGCGGATCTTCGCATCGAAGTTGATACCACCACCCTGGAATCCACCAGCTTCAACAATTACAAGCATTGCTTCAGCCATTTCATTCAGGTTGTTAGGAAACTGGTCAGTATCCCAACCATTTTGATAATCACCACGGTTTGCGTCGATACTACCCAACATGCCCGCATCTGCAGCCACTTGTAGTTCGTGTTGGAATGTATGACCAGCCAATGTTGCGTGGTTTACTTCAATGTTCAGTTTGAAATCATTCAACAGATCGTACTGACGCAAGAAACCAATTACAGTTTCGCTATCGTAATCATATTGGTGTTTAGTTGGTTCGCAAGGCTTAGGCTCGATGAAGAACGTTCCTGTGAAACCGTTCTTCCTTGCGTAATCTTTTGCTGTATGCAGGAAGCGTGCAAAATGTTCTTTCTCACGTTTCATGTTTGTGTTCAACAAACTCATGTAGCCTTCACGACCACCCCAGAACACATAGTTCTCACCTTTCAATGCAATGGTTGCATCGATTGCGGCTTTCACTTGTGCGCCAGCGTGTGACAACACATGAAAATCAGGATTGGTAGATGCGCCGTTCATATATCTTTTGTGTGAGAATACATTTGCAGTACCCCACAAAAGTTTAACGCCGCTGTCAGCTTGTTTTTGTTTTGCATATTCCACCAATGCAGCTAAACGTTTTTCGTTGTCAGCTACATTGTCAGTATAGTCTACAACATCCGTATCATGGAAGCAGTAGTAAGGAAGATTCATTTTTGTAAGAAACTCGAAAGCTGCGTCCATCTTGTCTTTCGCTCTTTCAACAGCATCAGCTTTTGCGTCCCACTCGTGAACGATGGTTCCACCGCCAAATGGATCGCTACCAGTTGCGCAGAAAGAGTGCCAGTAAGCACCTGCAAAGCGCAAATATTCTTTCATTGTTTTTCCGCCGATCACACGGTTTTCATCATACCAGCGAAAAGCAAGCGGGTTGTCAGTTTGAGGACCTTCAAATTTAATTTGTCCTACTCCTTTAAAGAACTCTTTCGAGCCAGTTACAATCTTTGACATATCGTTTGTTTGTTTTTTATTTATGGAACGCAGATTGTCATGATTTTCATGATTTGTTATGATTTTTTAAAAACATAATTAATCATCGTATCGAACAATCAACGTTTTTGCCTATCCAATTTTGAGCTCAGATTTTATGTGGTTATTAAGAACAATTGAGACAATTTCAAAATCATACAAATCATGACAATCTTGAAAATCTGCGTTCGTTCTCTTTTCAAATAAACTTCTGTAGCAACTGTTTCCAATCAAAATAGAACTCGTCGAATGTCTTCGTCTCCGTAGGTTCGATCAGTTGCAAAGGCTTCTCGTCAGCAAATGCTTCTTTAGGTGTGCTGTATGCGCCAACACCAATACCAGCACCAATTGCAGCGCCCACGCTTCCATCACACTCGTACAACTCAACAGGAACGCCTGTTGCATTTACAAATGATTTTGCAAAAAGATCGCTTAAAAAAAGATTTGCTTTACCTGCACGTATCACTTGCGGGTTCATGCCATTTTCACGCATGATATCCAAACCATAACGAAACGCAAAAGCAATACCCTCCTGCGATGCACGTTGCACATGTTCCTGCGAATGCAGATTCAAATCGATATTATGAAAATGAGCACCTACTATTTTGTTGTTCAGCATTCTCTCCGCTCCGTTTCCAAAAGGCAATACACGCAGGCCGTCACTACCTGCAGGAGCCTTCCTGTGCGAATCATTCATTTGCGAATAGGAGATCGCAGGCGTAAATGTATTTTTAACCCAACGGTTCAGAATGCCTGTTCCATTAATGCAAAGCAACACACCAAGGCGTTGTTCATCCTCACGGTGATTCACATGCGCAAATGTATTTACGCGGGATTGCTTATCGTAAGTCAATTCATCGCTCACACCGTAGATAACACCCGAAGTACCTGCTGTTGCTGCTACTTCGCCAGGTTCCAGCACGTTCAACGACAATGCATTGTTTGGCTGATCACCGGCTTTGTATGTTACGGGAATACCTTCTTTCAATGAGAGAATGTGCGCAACGGATGCCTGCAGTTTTCCATGTTCAGAAAAAACAGGGTTAATTGCAGGAATCACGTCTTTGCTAAAACCGTAGTAATTAAAAACGTCGTCAGACAGTTTGTTTTCCTTAAAGTCCCAGAAAATACCTTCTGACAATGCAGATATGCTTGTAGTAATATCACCTGTTAATTTCATGGCAATGAAATCACCTGGCAACATTGCTTTGTCAACTTCGCTGTACACGGCAGGCTCATTTGCTTTTACCCATGCAAGTTTTGATGCAGTGAAGTTGCCGGGAGAATTCAATAAATGGCTCAGGCTTTTTGCTTCGCCGATTGCGGCGAAAGCCTTGTCCCCAATTTCAACTGCTCGGCTATCGCACCAGATAATGGATTGACGAAGCACCTGCTGTTGTTTATTTACCAATACCAAACCGTGCATTTGGTATGCGATACCTATGGCCCCTATTTCCTTCGGATCGTATTTTTTGGTTGCGTTTGCTTTTAGAATGGCCTGTTGTACGTGTTCCCACCACATCTCCGGCTCTTGTTCTGCCCAGCCCGGTTTTACGGAGTTAATCGCAGATTCTGTTTCGGGATACTGCGCCGAAACAATGCTTTTTCTTGTAGATGCGTCTACAACAGATACTTTAATGGAAGAAGTTCCTACGTCTATTCCTAATAATAGCATATGGCAATCAGTTATTCAATTATTCAGTAATTCAATCTGTCAATCTTGACTCGAAATTATAAACCCTCCGAATTTAAAACTGCTATTTTATTAATCAAAACTTATACAATATTAATCAAATCAGCATTTTTTGAGCACGATAAACCGTAATATTGTATTATGAAGACTTTTATTGAGAAATTGCCCCTCGCAGTAGATTCTTCGTTCGTCGCAAGAACGCACAGGACTCCCCTGTTTGAAGTTCCATGGCACCAGCATATTGAGTTTGAGCTGATTCTTTTTACGGAAGGTGGTGGATTAAGCTTTGTGGGAAACGCCGTAGACGAATTTGAAGTAGATGATATTTTCTTTCTTGGCTCCAACTTGCCTCACACCTTTCAGAAAAGCACGGAAGATCTTATTACCAGTGCGGTCGTGATACATTTCAGAGACGATTTTTGGGGACAGGATTTTCTAAATCTACCGGAAAGCAAATCTGTAAAAAAGTTACTTGCAACATCCGCACACGGCATGAAGATAATGGGCGAAACAAAGGCAGTACTCAAACCTTACATCAAGGCACTGGAGTCTGAGAGCGGCTTCAGTAAAATTGTTCGCCTTTGTGAATGTTTACAAATACTGGCCGAGACAAAAGATTACACACTTGTTTCCACGCAGCAAATCAAAGCGCTTAATCCGCACGAACAAAAGCGCATTGATAATATTTTCCAGTACACAATGGCTAATTTCAAATCACCAATTGAGCTAACTGTGATCGCAAATATTGCCAACATGAGTGTACCTGCATTTTGTTCCTATTTTAAAAAAAGAACCCGCAAAACATACCTCGATTTTGTGCATGAAATTCGAATTGGCTATGCATGTAAATTGTTGCTGTCTACGCAAATGAGCATTCTTGATATTTGCTATGAAAGCGGCTTTGAAACAATCGCCAATTTCAACCGGCAATTTTTAAGAAGAAAGGGAATGACGCCGGGGAAATTCAGAAAGAGCTATTGATTAATGGAGAATTGAAAATTGAAAATTGAAAGTGGTCGCCTTTAAAAAAACAGCCATCAACTATACTAATCATTTTCAGTTTTCAACTTTCAATTTTCAATTCAATAAATTTTCAATTTAGGAAATGCTAAACTGCTGCGACAAATCATAAAACATTCTTGCAGTATCGATAGAATCCTTGTAGAACACAGGTTTGATCACGTATGAGTAAGCGCCAAGGCGAAGACATTCTTCTTTCTCTATTGCGTTTAATGAAGTAGAAAAAATGATAACAGGTATATTGATGAACTTGTCGTTGCCTTTTAAAAAACGAAGAATCTGTGTTCCATTCATCTTCGGCATGTTAAGATCAAGTATGATGAGGCATGGCAGAGAGTCACGGTAAAAGCTTTGTTCCAGGTAATTCAACGCGTTTTCGCCGTTCTCTTCAAAGTGCAAAATATCACTCACTCCGATCTCTTTGAATGAATCCTCAATCAAAAAGCGGTCCTCCAGATCATCATCCACCAGTAAAATTTTTGCCTGCGTCATGCTGTGTAATTTGAAAATTTGAAGATTTGAAAATTTGAAAATGAAATGCGCATCTCTCTAATTTGTCTATTCATTCTTGCAAAACGATCTGGCTAAATTAGGCAATGAATCTTTCACAAAAAGAATTTTCAAATTTTCAAATCCTCAAATTATCTAATTATTTCTTCCCTGTAATTGCTCTAGCAGAATCCAAATGCTTTTGTATTGCAGGAATTGTGTTGGTAGCAAACTCTTTGATAGTTGAATCAGAAAGATCGGCAGATGCTTTTTGAAACATATCAAGTACATCCTTGTGACCATTCAACATCATGTCCATATACTCTTTATCAAAATCTTTACCTGTTTTCTTGTTTACGTTGTCTACCATTTTTTGTTGATCATCACTCATGTTAGATGGCAAAGTAATATTTTCCATTGCAGCACGACTCTTAAGATCATCATTTGCTTTTGAGTGATCATCCACCATCATTTGACCAAAGGCTTTCACTCTTGGGTTCACAGCTTTTTGCGCCGCAATTTTTCCAAGCTCCACTTCCATAATTCCACCGCTGGTGGCTTTCACCGCGAAGTCGGAAACTGATTTATCTACAGGCTTTTGTTCTTTATTTACAGCTTTGGCGCTGTCTACAGCGTCTTTATTTTCAGTAGTTGTACCACTGTTGCATGATACCATCATATAAGAAGCAAGGGCAAGGCATGAAGCAAAAACAATCCGTTTCATAATGTGACTTTTAGGTTTACAAAAAATATTGTACTACCTAAGCATCAAATACTAAGCCTTTGGTAATTATGAGGATAAAGCAACAATTTGAGGATAATATTCTGCACAAGTGAGCACGCAGGTGACGGTGATTGAGCTGATGGGCGCTGATTTTGATGGCACACGGATGACACGGATTGGACTGATTTACACGGATCTTTTACAAAGCTGACTAGCCGAATATTGAATGACGAACAAAAAGTTTGCAGATTGACGCCTAGACAAAATCCGTGATAATCTGCTTAATCAGTGTCATCTGTGTGCGTCAAAAAAAATCCGTGTAAATCCGTCCAATCCGTGTCATCCGTGTGCCTTCTAAAAACAAAAAATCCCGCATTTCGCGGGACCTTTCTTTTTATGCATTTCTGTTTATACAGTTCAAATCGGTAAATGCTACTTCCAGGCGTTTGATAAAACTTTCCTGGCCCTTGCGAAGCCATACGCGTGGATCGTAGAATTTTTTGTTTGGCTTATCAGCGCCTTCAGGATTTCCTAATTGACCTTGCAAATAAGCTTCATTCTTTTTGTAGAAGTTCAATACGCCTTCCCACATTGCCCACTGCATATCGGTATCGATGTTCATTTTGATGGCACCGTAACCAATAGCTTCGCGGATCTGGTGTTGAGGAGAACCGCTACCACCGTGGAATACAAAGTATACAGGTTTTGGACCTGTTTTCAATTCTTTCTCAATGTACACCTGGCTGTTGTTAAGAATTACAGGACGCAATTCTACGTTGCCCGGGCTGTACACACCGTGTACGTTACCAAAAGCTGCAGCCACTGTAAACAGTTTACCTACTTTGCTCAACTCAGTGTAAGAGTAAGCAACGTGCTCTGGTTGAGTATATAATTTATCATTTTCAACACCGCTGTTGTCAACGCCATCTTCTTCACCACCGGTAACACCAAGTTCGATCTCGATGCTCATTCCAAGTGGAGCCATGCGTTTAAAGAATTCAACAGATGTGTGAATGTTTTCTTCTAAAGGCTCTTCAGAAAGATCAAGCATGTGAGAGCTAAACAAAGGCTGACCTTTCTCTTTATAAAATTGTTCACCGGCATCCAGCAAACCACTGATCCAGGGCAACCATTTTTTTGCCGCGTGGTCAGTGTGCAACACTACAGGAACACCGTAGTATTTTGCTACGCTGTGTACGTGCAGCGCTCCGGAAATAGCACCGGCAATGTTTGCTTGCAGATTATCATTTGGCATTCCCTTTCCCGCAAAGAATTGAGCGCCACCATTGCTAAACTGAATAATTACTGGGGAATTTACTTTGGCAGCAGTTTCCAAAACAGCATTGATACTGTCTGTTCCAATTACGTTTACTGCTGGAATAGCAAACTGGTTATCTTTAGCATCATTGTACAATGCTTCCAGTTCGTCGCCAAATAGAACCCCGGCTCTATACTTTTTCATCTAAAAATTGTGTTTTTTCGTTTTATACAATTGAGTTTGGTCAAAATTTATCGGCCCGCTAAGATAAGAAAGTATTTAATTGATCACAGAGATTTAAATTCTGTTTCAAAGGCCTGATAATGATTATTATCACACCTCCGGCAATTCATTATCAGCTAAAATAAACAGCGCTCTTATCTAAAAACAAAATGACGTTTATCCTTGGGGATCTGCTGTAGATTTTTGATTAGCTTTTGTTTCATTTGCAGTTTTAATACTGCGCCCATTGTGGTGCATTTCAAAAATCGCGGCTGATTATAAAATTCTGCAAGTTCTGTTTTGAGCTGGTTTACCTTTTCGGGTGGGGCTATGTTGTCCTTCACCATGATGTTCATAATCGATTGCATACGCAATTTTGAAGACACCAACCGGAAGGTCATCAACGTTCTTTCTTCAGCCTGGTATTGTTCTATAGACTCTTTGTTTAGGTGAGAAAGGCAAAGTTTTACAAGCTCGTAATTGTCTTTAAAAAATTGCGGCAAATATATGTTTTTGCGCCCTTCATAAGATTGCTGGTCAAAATCTATGGCCTGTATCTTATAATGATAGCCTTCAATATCCGGTGTTACATTCACCACGAAATTATAACTACGCATATCGCCCAACAGCCGGATAAAGCAATGCTCATTGAACTTTACAAACTCCTTTGCAAAACGCACCTTGTTTGTATGCTCGTCATTTAATTCTTTTTCTATAAATATGTCACCAGGAATACCCGGAATATGCTGTTCTACCAAAGTATTGTAGTTCGTAAAAAAGAGCATACGATTGGAAGAAAGTATGTGTTCAAGCTCCAAACCATAAATACGCGACGCATCAGCCTGCTTTATGTAATAGTGGTCACAATTGTCGTTAAATCGATTAATGATGCGAATCCTGAAAGGACGCGAATTTCCGAATGGGCAATAATCAATACTTGCTACATCAAGATGATCATTGTAACTGTTATTCCCTTCTATTTTTAAAATGGCATAGATCTTTACAAGACCTTCACGCAGGTATTCCCATTCGCGCATATCGTAGCTCACAGTTTCCCAATGCGTGTCGTTGCCATCTTTATCAAGTCGCGGAATGGAAAAACGAAAATGTAAAAGATCATCGTAAGATACAGGCAACGAAACTTCTCTTCCCCATCTTATCAGGTAATCACGCAACTCATCATTCACCGGATATATTTGTTTCCTGCGAGAAGGTTTACCTGGTTCTTGTGAATGTATTATATTTCGATCGTATAGTAGATTCATCATTCTCAATGACTACAAATTAACGAAACTTCTTTTACAAGGCACTCAAAATAGTCAATCGCAAGCAGCATGCGGCTTCCGTACCAACTGAACATTTCGCCATCAACGAGTTTTATAACAACATCGGGCAATTCTTTTTGCAACTCATCGATGTGCTTTTGTTTGAAAGGATATGGTTCAGAAGAAAGAAACAAAACTTTGCAAGATGAATTTCGAATGTCTTCTACTGTTATTTCAGGATACCTTTTTTGCGAAGCGAATACATTTTGAAAACCACATGCATCGAGCATATTGTTGATAAACGTGTCGCCGCCAACCGTCATGAGAGGATCTTTCCAAATCAAGTAACCGACTGGAATTTTCGTTGAAGGAACAAGCGAATGCAATTCAGAAAATCCTTTGATAATAGTATTTGTCAAATCATTTGCGATGGCGTCTTTTCCTGTCATTGAACCAATTTGCAAAATCATGTCACAAGCTGATTTCATGTCTTCCACATCGCTTACCCACACAGAGAATTTCCCGGACAAATATTCAATCTGCTCCTTTACGTTTTCTTCTTTGTTGGCAAGAATAAGATCAGGATTCAATTGTTCTATGATGTCAAATTTCACGTCCTTCGTTCCTCCGACACGGGTTTTCGCGTGGAACCATATTTCGGGATGCACACAAAATTTTGTGATGCCAACGACTTCTTCGTTCAGCTCTAAAGTATAGAGTAATTCAGTTTGAGAAGGAACAAGTGAAATGATTCGTTTAGGAAGATTTGCGAGAGAAATAGTATTGCCGGTTTGATCCGTGAAGAAATGCATTCAAATGATTTGTGGCAATTTATCGCATTATTGAAAAACGGCAGCAAGAAATTGTTAGAGGTCTGGCTAAGATGCTAGTTTCCTCCTGCTAAAGAATCTTTAATTAGCAGGAGGTTACTGGATTTTGATTAGTTTCTCGGGACGGATAGTCTGGACTTGGACTTTGGACTTTAAAAAACTTCTACTGGTTTTACGGACTTAGGACTTTTTGGTTTTTCTCGGATCTTGGTTTTCGGTTTTAACGGACTTGGACTTATGGTTTCAAAGAAAATTGGATAAAAAGAAAGTTGATTGATACTGGATTTTGTTTGGTTTTTCTGATACTGGATATTGGAATTACCGTGTTTTAAGCGGTAGGTTTCTCTTGGATTTGGATATTATTGATCTGGTGATCAATCAACTTCTAATGCAAACATACAACCGCACCGCCTCCCCCACAAGAGCACATCTGCTCAATTTGGGTGGTGCAGTAAATACACAATTATCGTAATACAACTATCGTATTATTACGAACTCTATATGTTTTACGGCTAAAAAAATGGATTGAGAGATAAAAGAAGGTAGAATGTATTACAACAAAAACCGAGCCACGGAGACAATTGAAAGTGGGAAATTGAAAATTGAAAATGATTATTTAATGTTGACGCCCAAAAAACGTAGAAATAGCCCCTGGCGCGCATTTCGATGGGTTAAAAAAAAGTACCCACGGAATTGAAAATTGAAAATTGAAAGTTGAAAATGTGCTTTTTACGCTAACCTCTCTGCAAATAAAAAAGCAGCACCATTGTGCTGCTTCAATATATTAGAAAACGACCCAGAGAAATCCATTTTCAACTTTCAACTTTCAATTTTCAACTAAAAAACCACTTCTCCTTCAAGGTCATAATCATACGCTTTCGTGATTTTTACATTCACGAATTCACCAACGGTCAATTTTTTGTCGCTGTTGATTACTACCTCATTATCAACTTCTACGCTGTCGAATTCGGTTCTGCCGAGGTAGCGGCCTGCTTCTTTTTTATCGATCAAAACTTTGAAAATCTTACCCACTTTTTCCTGGTTTTTCTCGTAGCTGATCTCTTGCTGCACTTCCATGATCTCCTGCGCTCTTCTCTCCTTTTCCTCTTGTGGAACATCGTCTACAAAATCGTACGCAGAAGTACCTTCTTCATGGGAATACGGGAAAATACCGACTCTATCAAAACGCTGTGCTTGCAAGAACGCTTTCAATTCTTCTATATCATCCTGTGTTTCACCTGGGAAACCGGCGATCAAAGTTGTACGCAAGCAAATGCCAGGTACTTTTTCGCGGATGGCAGCAATCAGTTCTTCCATTTCACGACGGGTGATCTGGCGTTTCATTGCTTTCAGCATATTATCTGCAGCGTGCTGCAAAGGCATGTCGAGGTATTTACAAATATTGTCGCGCTCGCGCATTACATCAAGCACTTCCATCGGGAATTTATGCGGGTAAGCGTAATGCAAACGGATCCATTCAAGGCCCTTCACATCAGCCAGTTTGTTCAGCAGATCGGCCAGCATTCTTTTCTTGTACAAATCCAAACCGTAGTATGTAAGCTCCTGAGCAATGAGCATGATTTCTTTCACACCACGTTTTACCAGGTTTTCCGCCTCAGCCACAATCTCTTCGATGGATTTGCTCACGTGGGTACCACGCATCAGGGGAATAGCGCAAAACGCACAGGTACGGTTACAGCCTTCTGCTATTTTCAGGTATGCATAGTGTTGAGGCGTGGCCAACAGTCTTTCTCCCAACAATTCGCTTTTATAATCGGCTTCAAATTTCTTGAGAATAAGAGGCAGTTCCATTGTTCCGAACCATGCGTCCACTTCCGGAATTTCAGATTCCAGATCGTCGCGGTAGCGCTGGCTAAGGCATCCTGTAACATATACTTTGTCCAGTTTACCTTTTTGTTTCAATGAAACCTGCTCAATGATCGTGTTGATGGATTCTTCTTTGGCTTTGTCGATAAAACCGCAGGTATTCACGATCACGATATTATGATCACGTTTCGCACTTTCATGCACTACATCAATTTCATTGGCAGCAAGCTGGCCACTTAGCACCTCGCTATCCACCATGTTTTTGCTGCAACCCAACGTAATGATGTTTACCTTATCTTTCTTAAGCGTTCTTGTCTTCATAATTGAGCGGCAAAGGTAATTTGAAAATGTGGCATTGGAAACCTGGAACGCTGATTTTTATGATTGTTAAGATTTTTTAAGATGTTATTCGGACATCCTATAATTGGAAAGGCTCAAAGCGAAACCGCTCCGAGCCTTTGCAATTATTTAGACTGCACAGGGCGAATGCAATTCGCCCCTACAAGTTAATTTGAAATTCCCACTCTGCTCTTCACATAATCACCCTGTTCCAATTCTTTCACAATAAAGTCAGCAAGATCTCCGGCGAGTATCTTTCCTTTACCCCAGGCCGGGTAGTTTTTTGTAATGTGATAATGTTCTGTTACGATACCTTCCTTCACAGCTGCAGGGCAAACCAATGTCCAATCAAGTTTTGAATGTTTCAATGTTTCCATTGCTTTTTTCAGCTCATCACCTTCGCATTTGTGGGTTTCAGGATAAAGATCTGTATCTACCAACAATGCGTGATCCTCTTCACTGATATCCAAAACTGCTGTAGTGCCTAAAGAAATGATGCGCTTGATGCCAGCTGCTTCCATTTCTGCAACAATTTTCTTGGTACCTAAAGACAGGGTAACATCTGTACCGTCATTACGTGCCTCTATAATAGAAATCACAGCGTCAACACCTTTCAAAGCTTCGCGAATGTCCACTTCGGCGAAAACAGATCCTGTAACAAGTTCAACGTGGTCAATCTTTGTCACGCTTTCCAATACGTGGCGTCCAAAAACCCTAACATCTATCTTTTTTCCAACTAACTGATTTATCAAATGCTGTCTTGCGATGTTTTTACCAACAATCATTACTTTCATTTCACTATGATTTGAGATTCGAAATTAGGACTAGAAATCTGAGATTTGAAATTTGAAATTAGAAATTTCATATTCGAGTGTCAATCTCAAATATCAAATTTCAAATTTCAAATTGAATTATTTTTCAAGGTTAAACAGAGAGTCAACAAACTCGTGTTTGTTGAAAACAAGGAGGTCTTCCATTTTTTCGCCGACCCCGATAAATTTCACAGGAATCTTGAACTGATTAGCAATTGCTAAAACTACGCCGCCCTTTGCAGTGCCGTCGAGTTTTGTAATAGCAAGTGCTGTTACATCTGTAGCGGCAGTAAAGTGTTTTGCCTGCTCCAGAGCATTCTGTCCTGTAGATCCATCGAGAACCAGCAACACTTCGTGTGGTGCATCAGGAATTACCTTTTGCATTACGCGGCGAATTTTACTCAACTCGTCCATGAGGTGGGCTTTGTTGTGCAAACGGCCCGCTGTATCGATCAGGATCACATCGCTGCCTCTTGACACACCGCTTTGCACGGTATCGAATGCAACAGCTGCAGGATCAGATCCCATATCTTGTTTAACAATTGGAACACCGGCTCGTTCACTCCAGATGGTCAATTGATCAACAGCGGCAGCGCGGAAGGTATCAGCTGCTCCAAGCAATACGTTTTTGCCTGCTTTTTTAAAATTATGTGCGAGTTTCCCTATTGTGGTGGTTTTGCCTACTCCGTTCACGCCCACTACCATGATTACATAAGGCTTGGAGGGTAATTCAGAATCGAATGCGTAAGAATTTGCGCTTGGGGCGTCTACCAGCATGGCTTCGATTTCCTGCTGGAGAATATTATTGAGTTCGGTTGTGTTAAGGTATTTATCCTTTGCTACACGGGTTTCGATGCGTTCTATGATTTGAACTGTCGTATCTATTCCCACGTCTGCGCCAACAAGTGCTTCTTCGAGGTTATCAAGCACTTCCTCATCTACGGTACTTTTACCGGCTATAGCCTTCGTTATTTTAGAAAGAAAGTTTTCTTTGGTTTGCTGAAGTCCCTGATCTAATGTTTCCTTTTCTTTTTTTCCAAAAAGTTTATTGAAAAATCCCATAGTTGAGGCATTTAGTTAAAACGGAAAAAGCCGTCCTGTAAACCATCAGAACAGCTTCTTACAAAAATCTCTTTACTTGTAAATTATTTACCGGCAAGAAAATCTTTCACCTTATCCTTGTGCACGATTTGCTCTTTAAAAGTGTATGCACCAGTTTTCGGGCTACGAACCGCCTTAATAACTTTAGTCCAGTTTTTCGCTTCAGCAGATGCTTTAGCATCTTTTACCTTCGCGTTCTTAGAAGCTGCTTTTGCCATAATGAATCAATTTATGAGTTATCCTTTCGGATTTACTTATTTAATTTCTTTGTGTACAGTGTATTTTTTCAGAATAGGGTTGAATTTTTTCAACTCTAAACGTTCAGGAGTATTCTTTTTATTCTTTGTGCTGATGTAGCGGCTCGTACCTGGTTGACCACTTGTTTTGTGCTCAGTACACTCCAAAATCACCTGAACTCTGTTGCCTTTCTTTGCCATTTTATAAAAAATTTATTAATTAAACCAATAGGTTTGAGTAGTAACGGAATTAATTAGATTTTAACACCTTTTGCTCTTAACTCTTTTACTACGGGATACAATCCGTTCTTATTGATTGTGCGGATTGCCTCTGAAGACACTTTCAAAGTGATCCATTTGTCCTCTTCTACAAGGAAAAAACGTTTAGTTTGCAAATTTGGTAAAAACCTGCGTTTAGTTTTAATATTCGAGTGAGAAACCTTGTGCCCGCTGATCGGTGTTTTACCTGTTACCTGACATACTCTAGCCATGACTTGGAAAAATTTTGGACGGCGAAGGTCGGTAAAAGTATTGAATTGACAAAAAGAATTTGAAAGAAAGTTATGAGTTTTGAATTATAAGTTTTGAGTATTCAACTCTGTTTTACAACCAACTTCATGCTAGACATTGATAATCAACGTTAGCAATACAAAGATAAGCTAAAACTTATTTCAGTATTTATCCGGCAAAAACATCGTTCATTTTTTTGACATGCCTTTAAAGTACAAAACTTACAACTCAAAACTCATTACTCATAACTCACGACAAATCATAACAATTACTTAATTTCAAGCAGCCTTTATATTTCATTTATTTGGCAAAAAAGGCGCAAATGTTACTTCAGGAAATGAGAAATAAGACAATTATCAGGGATATCAGCTGGCTCTCGTTTAATGCAAGGGTTTTGCAGGAAGCGGGGGATAAGAATGTGCCTTTGAAAGAACGAATTCGCTTTTTGGGTATTTTTTCCAATAACCTGGATGAGTTTTTCCGCGTAAGGGTGGCTACCTTGAAGCGTATGTTTGAATTGGGGGGCAAGGCCAAATTAAATATGCACCTGGAAACTTCTCCTGAGAAAATCATCGATGAGATACAGATGATCGTTTTGCGCCAACAAACTGAATTCAACCGTATTTGGGAAGATATTAAACTGGAAATGGAGAAGGAAAAGATATTTCTCCTTACAGAAAAAGACCTGACGCGGGAGCAGAGAGTGTTCGTTATCAAGTTTTTCGAAGAAAATGTGCGGGCCAATACTATCCCTCTGATGATCGAAAGCATTCCTCAATTTCCTTATTTGCGCGAAAAATCAATTTTTCTTGGGGTGGTAATGTCCAAAGTGGACACCGCTTATGCCCAAAAATATGCATTGATTGAGGTTCCAAACCGTGCAGTGGGACGTTTCATCCAGTTACCTTCTCCCGAAGGGGAGCATCATATTATACTGCTGGAGGATGTGGTTCGCTACAATCTCCCTTCTATTTTCAGCTATTTCGGCTATGACAAATATGAGTCATGGGTTTTTAAAGTGACCAAGGATGCTGAAATCGATATTGACAATGACGTTTCTACGAACATTGTCCAAAAAATTGAGAAAGGGCTAAAAAACCGCAGAAAGGGAAAGCCTGTAAGATTTGTGTACGATAAAGAAATGGATCCGGGCTTGCTGGAGTACCTTATTCGCAGATTGAACCTGGCGAAGAAAGGGAATTTAAGTCCTGGGGGAAGGATTCATAATTTCCGCCATTTTATGGAATTTCCGGATGTTTTCAAGAAAAATCCGAGAAGGAAACCGTTTATGCACCCGGGCCTGATAGATAGCCATCGCGTTACTGATATTGTTTTGCAAAAAGACATTTTACTCAATTTCCCATACCACTCTTTCAACCCGGTTATTGACCTTTTGCGCGAAGCTGCAATCGACCCGAGCGTCACTTCCATTAAGATAACAGCTTACCGATTGGCATCGAATTCCAAAATTATAAATGCGCTGATCAACGCGGTGAGAAATGGCAAACAGGTTACAGTAATGCTGGAACTAAAGGCAAGGTTTGACGAAGAAGCGAACCTTGAATGGAAAGAGCAGTTGGAACTGGAGGGGGTAAAAGTGCTGATCGGTTATCCGAATATGAAGGTGCATGCGAAGATCTGCATGATCAGAAAGAAGGTAAACAACAGGACGGTAAGCTATGGTTTTATAAGCACGGGTAATTTAAATGAGAGCACCAGCCGCATTTATGGGGACCATTGTTTATTAACTGCGAACCGGAACCTGATGGCGGATGTAAACAGAATGTTCAACTACCTGGAAAAACCAAAACCGGATAATAATGTTTTGAGCCTTTGCAAAACACTTATCCCCTGCCCCACTTCTTTGAGGAAGGAGTTGATCAAACTGATCAATAACGAGATCAGGATGGCGCAGCGCAAAAAGAAGGCGAAGATCATTTTGAAGATGAACTCGCTGTCTGATGAAGAGCTGATTTTTAAGTTGAACGATGCAGCAATTGCGGGCGTTGAAATAAGCCTGATCATTCGCGGTATCATTTGCATGTATACGGAAAATAAAAAATTCAAGGAGCCGGTGAAAGCGATCAGCATTGTAGATGAGTACCTGGAACACGCAAGGGTATTTATTTTCCATAATGGTGGTGATGAAAAAGTGTTCATCTCATCTGCTGACTGGATGGTGCGCAACCTGGATCACCGTGTGGAGGCGACTTGCCCGATCATTGACAAAAACATCAAAAAGGTAATCAAGAATATATTGAAGATCCAACTGAGCGACAATGTGAAGGCGAGAATTCTGGACAACAATCTCAGAAACGAATATGTAACTCATCCGGCAGACGAAAAACCTATTCGTTCGCAAATAGAAATTTATAACTACCTTCTTTCAAAGGGCAAAAAGAAAGAGGATAAAAAAAAGAGCGATGGAACACAGGTGGTTAACGATGATGAGCAAAACATTTCTGCTGTTTCCATTGTAACACAGGGATAGATGTGGCGAGGTGCGAATTTTGCCACTTAAGTTTTGAACTTTACTTTTGAACTTTTTATTTACGAATGAAATTATCCGCTATAGACATAGGTAGTAATGCCGCCAGGTTGTTAATTACAGAGGTTGTAAAATCTACTGATGGCAAGCCGCAGTTTAACAAGCTAAATCTCGTGCGTGTGCCCCTTCGATTGGGTTTTGACGTTTTTGACCAGGCGAAGATCTCGAAGGACAGAGAGGATATGTTTATCAAAACCATGCGGGCTTATCGCGACCTGATGGACGTTTATGATGTGAAATATTACCGGGCTTGCGCCACGTCTGCCATGCGCGATGCAACCAACTCCAAACAAATCATTCAAAAAGTAAAGAAGGAAACGGGAATAGAAATTCACATTATTTCCGGAAGTGAGGAGGCGTCGCTCATTTACGAGAACCACATTGC
Source organism: Pinibacter aurantiacus (assembly GCF_019130065.1). Lineage (GTDB taxonomy): Bacteria > Bacteroidota > Bacteroidia > Chitinophagales > Chitinophagaceae > Pinibacter > Pinibacter aurantiacus. Next base: position 208,411 of record NZ_JAHSPG010000015.1, read on the forward strand.
GGAAAATATGGATAAACAGAATTCTTATCTGTACATTGATGTGGGAGGAGGTAGCACGGAGCTTACTTTTTTTAGCAACAATCAGTTAGTGTTCAAAGAGTCTTTCAACATAGGAACGATTCGCCTCCTTAAGAACCAGGTGGAGGAAGCACATTGGGCGAACATGAAGAATTTTATCAAGGACAAAACAAAGGGCTTTCCAAACGTTGTTGCCATTGGTTCAGGAGGAAATATCAACAAAGTGTTTTCGTTGTCCAAAAAGAAGGATGGTAAGCCACTTACACTAGAGCTGCTGAAGGACTACCATAAAGAATTATCAAGTTTTTCCGTTTCGGAGCGCATGCGCCTTTATAACCTTCGTGAGGACCGCGCGGACGTAATTGTGCCTGCACTTGCGATATACATCAATGTTATGCGTTGGGCAAATACAGAGCTGATTTTCGTTCCCAAAATAGGGTTGGCCGATGGGCTTGTGCAGTCGTTGTATGCAGAGCTGACAAGTAAGAAGTTGGTGAACGTGTGAGGGATTGGCACACGGATGACACGGATTGCACTGATTTGCACGGATTATGCTTATGCGATCAGCAACACTGTTATCGAACTTTTTTTATTAAAGTTTGTCATCGCCATTCTAGTGCTTCATAATAAAATCCTCAAGCTTTTCTTTTTCAAAGACAACATTCATCTATTTTATTCTCTACAAATTTTCATTTCAATGCAGCCCATAGAACTTCGTCGGACAAATCACGGACTTTAAAACATCCGTGTAAATCAGTGCAATCCGTGTCATCCGTGTGCCATTGTATGTTTTTTTACTAATTTCGCTTTCCACTTGGGCAAATGCGGACAGATATGTTTTATTCTAACGCAGATCCATATTACCATTTGCCACCTTTATTCTAATCTTAAAATTGCAAACATGTCTGTTCACAACGAAGTAAAAAAAGTTACCACCAATACGCTGTTGCGTATGAAAGCTGCAGGAGAAAAGATCGCCATGCTTACTGCTTACGACTTTTCATTTGCACGCGTTTTTGATGCGGCGGGTATTGATGTAATATTGGTAGGTGATTCTGCAAGTAATGTAATGGCCGGCCACGAAACCACTTTGCCCATTACGCTCGACCAAATGATTTATCATGCCTCTTCTGTTATTCGTGGCGTAAATAAAAGTCTTGTGGTGGTTGACTTGCCGTTTGGGACTTACCAGGGCAACTCGAAAGAAGCATTAAGTTCTGCGATTCGTGTAATGAAAGAATCCGGCGGACATGCTCTTAAACTTGAAGGTGGAGAAGAAATCGTAGAATCTGTCAAAAGAATTATTTCTGCCGGTGTTCCGGTAATGGGGCATTTGGGTTTAACGCCTCAATCTATTTATAAATTCGGCACATACGCTGTAAGGGCTAAAGAAGAAGCCGAAGCGGAAAAACTAAAACGCGATGCCATATTGCTGCAGGAAGCAGGATGTTTTGCTGTGGTGCTGGAAAAAATTCCTGCCCAGTTAGCAAAGGAAGTTTCCGAAAGCCTAACCATTCCAACCATCGGCATTGGTGCAGGCCCACACTGTGATGGACAAGTATTGGTAATGCACGATATGCTGGGCATCAACAATGAATTCCAACCACGCTTTTTAAGAAAATACGCAAACCTTCACGAGCAGATCACTAATGCTGTACAGCAGTATGTGAAGGATGTTAGAAGGAAGGATTTCCCGAATGAGAAGGAACAGTACTAGTAGACTGAATAACTGAGTAACTGAATAACTGAGTGGTTGAATGTCGAAAATCAAGATCGAATATGAGCCTTCAGTTATTCCGTTACTCAGTTATTCAATTATTTCAACAAAAGCGAAAAGCCCGCCCCCACGGCTACACTTTGGAAAGTAGTTTCAAAAATATATTCTTGAGTGGTTTGCCGTTGTGATTTATAATTCTGCTCCGTTGTTGTATATACCAAGCGAACAGATGGAGAATAGAGATAATTAACGCTCATATTTACCGCCAATATTTTGGTAACCCTGTAGGAAAATGTGCACGCAGGTGAAAAAACCCAACCAATTTCCGTGGATGCATCCTGGTTCCAATTGTAAGTCATATCAATAATTTCATTGCCTTGTTTCTCTTTCAGATGTAGAGTATAATTGTTCATCATTCCGTCATAACTATTGATGCCAAATAACAATTTCGGCATGATCATGAATCTGCCGGTTGTAATTTTATAGGTAGGTCCTATCATAAAACTGACTACGCCTGCGTCAATATTATTTTGCGGCCACGGAGCAGTTACATAATATTTGCTGGTAAATTGGTTGATCAAATATTGTTGGGCCTTCCCCGCGTCCGATGACTTTGCGATCCATGGCAAAAACTCAAACTCAGCGCCCCATTTTTTTGAAAAGAAATAAGCTATCCTGCCAATCACAAAACCACCAGCATCACTTATGTTGACTGAATTTTTAAAAAAAGGATCCTGAATGGAAAAGCCATGAACAGGGATAAGGCCTCCTCCCTCAAGGCTCATCATAAACTTTGATCGTTCCGCATATAATTTCTTTTTTTGTTGCGCTTGTATATTGGCAAGACAAAACAGAAGCGCTGCCAGAATAAAAAAATAAGCTTTCATATTAGATGAGATGGGTTACGACAGAGGTTTTTTCAAATTGTTTACCACTCGCCACTGTGACCACTACACGAAATTGACACTGTGAATATTCAGATTCGTGCATGAGAATGAAATTATAATCGATAGGCATAGGCTCTTCTGTAAAAGTGTAAATAGGTTGGTTAAAGACACCATTTGCCGGAAGTGGTTTTGTGCCGTCAATAAAAAAATAGGAAGTAACGTCTGAACCTGCTTTGTGTGTGGAGTCGAAATCTATTGCAGTAAATACTTGTACGGTCTGGATGGTATCCCTGGAATCGCCGGTGAAACCAGAGGTGCAGCAACGATTCGCGTAAGCTGATTCCAGGAATAACGGCTTGTGCACCTTTTGTTGCCCCACCTTTATGGTTTCGAGTTCGACCCTTAGTCCATAGCATTTTTTACAAATCGAGTCTGCACCTGTTATTACGGGTACCTGGCCACCGTTATCTAAAACCTCAAGTTTTATTTTGTCAATCGCAAACTGATATTTTAATCCTTCGGGGCAATGGCAGCAGGCTTCTATAGTACCGGCAATCATCGGCAGCAGCAGCCAACATAATATACGGGTAAGTTTCATGGTTTGGGTGTTTTGGAGGCTGACAGTAGGTTTAACAAATCCGTTGCACAAGATAATTCCGGCGTCAAGTGAAAAGACGAGTATTGGCTAAACTTTCACAATTCGGTTTTGAGTTTTAGGTAATTCTATCCCATGCAACCGGATCACTTCCAAAGTATAGAAATGCCGGCTCCAATGGTCAACCACTGCGCACGAAACGAATCGTGTGTAACTGAAATGGTAGTTTGATTTGTTTTGTGACTGTAGGATTCTTCTGTATAAGAATTTGAAACACTCGATCTGTAGTAGCTAATATCCAAGTTAGCGCCCAGCCATTTCGTTGCCCTGTACGAAACACTCAAGCCTGGAGATATTGCAAAAGAAACCTTCTCTTTTCTTTGCGGAGCATAAGTCAGGTCAATTAAGTCGCCTCCATTTTTTTCCTGCAACATTGCTTTTCCAGTATTGAAGCCAAAGGTGTTTATACCAAACAACAATTTAGAAACAACCAGTACTCGTCCTTTTGAAAATTTATATACTGGTCCGGTTAACGCGTTGACGACAAACTTTGTACCGTACGAATTTCCGGTAACTGAATCGCAGTAACGGTTACCATATTTGCTGTCAATGTAATAATCAAAGCGGGTAACGAAGCCATGTACCGTATCAAATCCATAATCAGCCCCATAGGGTGCCGGATGAATTTTGAAATTAATTTCAAAGCCCCACTTTTTATACACAAAAATATCCATAGCAAATGGCTGCACGTAGACATCACTGCTATATAGCATCAAACTGCCCATTGGTGTATTGTTGGGTTTCACTAATGGAACACTGCCACCCAATCCAAAACTGGTAAAGTAGGTTGATTTATTTTCGTAACGCTTATCCCATGTTTTTTTCCTTTTCCCTTTATGAAAATTTTCCCACTGATTTTTCTCCTGGGCGAAGATGGGGAGACTGGTTGCAAGTAATAGCAGAAAACATATAATACGGACAAGGTTCATCGTTCAGGGTTTATAGGGTGACAGAAAGGTGAAAATTTCCGTTGCACCAAAAATAAAAATTGAATAACTGAGTAACTGAATAATTGAACTTTTGAGGCAAATTTGCCTTATAACTACAGTTATTCAATTATTGAGTTATTCAATTATTTCCTTACATTTTCCATCGTTAAATTTGCCATATGGAATTCTTACAAAAATTACACATCGACAACGATAATAACGGCGTATCCACGGGTTTGGAATGGCCGGCTGCCAATGGAGAAAAATTATTTTCCTACTCTCCTGTTGATGGCAAATTGATTGCAGCAGCAAGTGGTGCAGACAAATCAAATTATGACGCCGTAATTGCAAAAGCAAAAGAAGCATTTGCCAAATGGCGCTTGTGGCCCGCTCCTAAACGTGGCGAAATTGTGCGCCAGATCGGCGAGGCGCTGCGTAATAAAAAAGAGGAGCTCGGCAAACTTGTTTCTTACGAAATGGGCAAGAGCCTGCAAGAGGGCTATGGCGAAGTGCAGGAGATGATCGACATCTGTGACTTTGCCGTTGGCTTGTCGCGCCAGCTTCACGGGCTTACCATGCACAGCGAAAGGCCTGCACACAGAATGTACGAGCAATATCATCCACTAGGCGTTGTGGGCATTATTTCCGCATTCAATTTCCCTGTTGCGGTATGGAGCTGGAACAGTATGCTGGCCTGGATCTGCGGCAATGTGACCGTTTGGAAACCATCCGAGAAAACACCTTTGTGCGGCATTGCGTGTCAAAAAATTGTAGCTGAAATATTTGCCAAAAACAACGTTCCCGAAGGCGTGAGCAACCTCGTGATCGGCGGTCGCGACGTGGGAGAATGGATGAGCAACGATGTGAATGTTCCGCTTGTTTCTGCAACGGGTTCTACACGAATGGGCAAAGCTGTAGGTGCTGCTGTGGGCGCAAGATTGGGAAAGAGCATTTTGGAACTGGGCGGCAACAATGCTATTATCATTTCAAAAGATGCCGACCTTGATATGTCACTGGTCGGCGCAGTGTTTGGTGCAGTGGGCACGGCAGGGCAACGTTGTACTTCTACACGCAGATTGATCATACACAAAGACGTTTATAATACATTTACTGACAAGCTAAAAAATGCCTACAAACAATTACGCATCGGCAACCCGCTTGATGAGCACAACCACGTCGGCCCTCTTATTGACAAAGATGCGGTGACGATGTATCTCAGTGCAATTGACAAATGCAAAGCTGAGGGCGGCAACTTTATTGTAGAGGGTGGCGAAATGACCGGCGATGGATTTGAGAGCGGTTGCTACGTAAAACCGTGTATTGCCGAAGTAAAAAACGAATACAGCATTGTGCAGCATGAAACTTTCGCTCCTATTTTGTATGTGATGAAATACGATGGTATTGACGATGCCATTGCGATGCAAAATGGTGTTCCACAAGGCTTGTCATCTGCTATCATGACACTCAACCTTCGGGAAGCAGAGGCTTTCCTTTCCCATGCCGGAAGTGATTGTGGCATTGCCAACGTTAACATCGGAACGTCAGGCGCTGAGATCGGCGGTGCTTTTGGCGGCGAGAAAGAGACCGGCGGCGGTCGTGAAAGCGGCAGTGATGCCTGGAAAGCTTATATGAGACGCCAGACAAACACGATCAACTATTCTACCCAATTACCTTTGGCTCAAGGTATTAAGTTCGAGTTTTAGCAGTTTGTTAACCGATATTTTCCGGATGCTGAGATTTTGGAATTAGTTGTTAAAAGACTTAAAACGTTTATGGTTGATTCAGGTAACTCTTGCTCTTATTCGATGACATATAATTTTTCGTCCGAAAGTCTAAAACTCTCTGCATCCGGCAAATACCCGGGTCAAATATCTTTTTTGTGAACGGTATTCTTTTGTAAGATATTAATCCTCATATTTGATCCGCTGAAATTGTTGTACTGCAACCTTTTGCTGGAAAACAGCGTTTTATTTCAGTGAGGAAATTATAAAACCCAAATTTTTACAAGTGAAAAAAATTATCATTTTAGCGGGATTTGCTCTTGTGGTGAGTGGTTCTACATATGCCCAGGGAACATCCGTAAAAACAGATTTGCCCCACGGCTGGCAATTGCTTGACAAATCGAAGGATGGCGTGTACGGCTTGAGTATGGACAAAGCCTATGAATTCGTAAAGGGCAAAAAAACAACGACAATCGTTGTTGCGGTAATCGATGCGGGTATCGACACTTTGCATGAAGACCTGAAAGACGTGTTATGGGTGAACCCAAAAGAAATTCCGGGCAATGGCATCGATGATGACAAAAACGGTTACGTAGATGATGTGCATGGATGGAACTTCATTGGTGGCAAAGATGGTCGCTACGTAAAAGAAGATTCTTATGAAGGCATTCGCGTTTACTATCAGTTCAAAGACAAATACGAAGGCAAAACAGTTGATGTTGCCAAATTCGACCAGGGCCAGAAGGACGAGTATGAAATGTGGTTGAAAGCGAAAGAGAAAGTAGTAGGTGATGCAACAGGCGGTGTAGATACGAAAATGTTACAGAAGGTTTTAGAAATGTCTGTTAAGAACGATTCCATTTTGAAAAAAGCTATTGGTAAAGACGTTTACTCGGGTAACGATCTTGACACTTTTGCAGCGGTTGCTCCGGATGCGGCAAGAGCAAAAGCAGGTTTTCTTTACTTGTTGAAAGCAAACAACATGATGGAGTCTACCAACAAAGAATTCATCGACGGCCTTACTGAATACGTAACCAGCGAAGAAAGAAAAAAAGATGGTGCTACCAACCCTCCAAAACCTTACCGCGCTGATATTGTGAAGGACAACGAAATGGACATCAACGACAAATACTACGGTAACGCTGATGTGATGAGTGGCAATCCTTTCCACGGCACGCACGTAGCGGGTATCATTGCTGCAAAACGCAACAATGGCCTTGGTATGGATGGCGTTGCTGACAATGTAAAAATCATGGCGATCCGCGCCGTTCCTGATGGCGACGAGCACGATAAAGATATTGCACTTGCTATCCGCTATGCAGTTGACAATGGAGCAAGAGTGGTAAACATGAGTTTTGGCAAAAGCTTCTCCCCTGAGAAAAAATGGGTTGATGATGCGGTGAAATATGCTGAATCAAAAGGCGTTTTGCTTGTACATGCTGCAGGTAATGATGCTGCGAATGTAGATTCAGTGGACAACTTCCCTAATCCATATTTAAGAGCGAGTGGTGCAAGAGCTACCAACTGGATCACCGTGGGTGCAAGCAGCGATCCTTCTGCAGAAAGCTTTAAAAGTTACACAGCATCTTTCTCTAATTACGGAAAAGGAACTGTAGATGTTTTCGCTCCTGGTACTAAGATCTATTCAACCATTCCGGGTGGCAACACTTATGGCAATGCACAAGGTACAAGCATGGCATCGCCTGTTGTTGCAGGTCTGGCTGCATTTATCCTTTCATACTACCCTGATCTTACTCCTCAGCAGGTGAAAATGGTAATCGAACAATCTGCCACTAAATTGCCTGAGCAAGTAAAAAAACCAGGTTCTGATGACATGGTGAGCTTGTCTGACCTTTGCTCTTCCGGCGGCGTTGTTAATGGTTACGAGGCTATCAAACTGGCTTCTACATTGAAACCTGAAGGAAAGAAAATGCCAAAATCTTCTTTGAAGAAAGGTAAGAAAGACTAAGACAATTAAGAATTTAGAGTTCATTATAAGCAGAATGCCGGACGAGAGTCCGGCATTTTTTATTGTTGTGAGCATTTGAATATGAATTGGGCTAACGTTGCGACGCTCCGTTCAACGGTATATCTTTGATGAGCAATTGTCGAGACGTGTTGAACGCGTCCCCTTCCAATCATTGTCGCATTAAACCCCTGAATTGTCTTTTGCACACCGCCCCGAATTCTAAAATTCGTTTCAATTTTGTATTGTCGGTAAGTTCGAAATAAAATGAAACTCAGTTATGAAAAACTTATTCAAGACAAACAAGTTTCTTAAATCAATATTAATAAGCGTAATCGTCATGTCCACAACAAACCAATCCATGGCACAACAAAGCAAACCTATTGAGAGTGGTTATGCTCCTGTTAATGGCATTAAAGTATACTATGAAGTCTATGGCCAAGGCATGCCGATAGTGCTGCTGCACGGAGCGTATTACACTATCGATATGAACTGGGGACAATTAATCCCGGAATTATCAAAGACGAGAAAGGTAATCGCTATTGAAATGCAAGGTCACGGGCATACTCCGTTTTCGGAGAGAAAATTATCCCGCACTACTTTAGCAAGTGACGTTGAAGCCGTAATGGATTATCTAAAAATTGACAGCGCGGACGTGGTAGGATATAGCTTTGGTGGCTCTGTAGCTTATCAATTTGCTATTCAAAGTCCTAAACGACTGAGAAAATTAATAATTATTTCTGCCACCTATAAAAGCAGTGGTTGGCTGCCTGAAGTAACAGAAGGATTTAAAAATATGAAACCTGAACTTTTTGATAACACACCATTGAAAACAGCGTATGATGCCGTAGCACCGGATAAAACAAAGTGGACAAAATTCCTTGAACAGATGATTGGCTCCGCTACAACGCCATTCGATTTGGGGGACTCCAACATTGCAAAGATTACTGCACCCGTATTACTAATTTCGGGCGATAATGACGGAATGGATAAAATTGAACTGGTTAAAACTTATCAGTTGCTTGGCGGTGCCGGCGATTTTCGGATTACTCCGAAATCACAGTTAGCAATTGTTCCGGGGCAAGGGCATGTAAGCCTGATGATGCAGACACAAACGCTATTAGGCTATATGGAAAGCTTTTTAAACTAATGAACGGCATTTGACTATTGTAGAGACGCATGATAATGCGTCTCCGGTTAATCATTCGACGGGCTACATATTTACGCGCATTTTTCCGCTGTTTGCACAGGCTGTCATTATGTGGAACAGAGACGCATTATCATGCGTCTCCTGTTAAAACATTCAACCTGCTACACATTTCTATGCGCATCTTCGCGTTGTTTGTGCAGGCCGTAATTATGTGGAACGGAGACGCATTATCATTCGTCTCTACGGGGAACGAAATAAAAAAGGCCGGATCAAATCCGGCCCTTTTATTGCAAAGACGCATTATCATGCGTCTCTACGATTTCATATTTACATATTGCAAGGCGATTCCAAGATTCCAGGCTTTGCTGGCTTGTATCACCTCCTGCAGATCATCAATTTTCTTTGCTGTTACACGCACAATATCATCCATGATGGCAGCCTGCACTTTAAGGCCGCTGTCTTTAATATGTTTTACTATTTTCTTCGCATCTTCTTGCTTAATGCCATTGCGGATGGTAACTTCTTTTTTCACAATCTTTCCGCTTGGGTAAGCCTCTTTGCTAAGATCAAATACTTCAGGAGGCAACCCCTGCTTCATGCTCCTGCTGATCAATACATCGATGATCTGGTTCAATTGCATGTCACTGCCAGATTCAAGTGCGAGCGTCAAATCCTTTTTATTCAATTCAATTACAACGTGTGCGCCTTTAAAATCGAAACGATTAGTTATTTCTTTTTTTACTGTATTAATGGCATTATCAACTGTCTGTACGTCTACTTTACTTACGATATCAAAAGAAGGCATAAGAAATCATTTAATGGTGAAGCTGTAAAAGTAGGATTTTAGTTGAAAATTGAAAGTTGAAAATTGAAAATGTAGGGGCGAATTGCATTCGCCCTGGCAATCCACAATGTCAGCATTTAATCTCGCTGTTTGAAAATTACACCTACATCCACCAATAAAAAAAAGGAACACAGCTCACCAACTGTGCTCCTTAGGTTCCACAAGTAACTATGCTGCTATTTTAAGGGTATTTCAAGGTGTAAGGTTTAGGAATTAGTTGAAAATTGAAAATGTTTTGTGTGGTGCATCGCTGGTAGTAGGCAAACATCTCCTATGTTCAGTTTTCAACTCCCGGCGGGGGCGGCAGGGCGAATGCGATTCGCCCCTACGGCTACCCATTTTCAATTTTCAACTTTCAATTTTCAATTAATCGCCGCCTCCACGTTTTACACGGTTGCTTTCATCATCTGCACCACCCGTGCGTCTGTTTTGCTGGGCGTTTTGAATTTGTTTACCAAATCTCCAAACAAATGAAAGGTTCACTACGCGGCTATCTCTATGTTGATTGAATGTTGCTTCTGTTTGCTGAAAGTTGATCTCGCCTTTTATTTTTTGTGTGTACAAAATATCACGTGCATTTAATTTGATCGTTGCCTTGTCTTTCAAAATATTTTTTGCAACACCCGCAGACAACTGTCCAAAAGGATAAAGCAATATCTGACCTTCTATGCCTTTTGTTCTGTAAAAGCCCGACAACTCCGCACTCCAGCCCTTATTGAATTTAAACTGGTTGTTGATGTTGGTCATAAAGTTAGTGGCTTCTATATTCAACGGCTCATTATACAATGTACCCTGGTAGTGGTTGTAGTTCACATTTGCATACACGCTTGCTGTCCACCATTTTGCTATAGGAATTTGCGCACTTACCGCTACACCGGCATTATCGCGTTTTCCAATATTTCCGCGGTGAATGATCGTTGCATTTCCTTGCTGCTCGAATGTTTCAGCGAAAATGTTTTTGGTATGGCTGTAGTTCAAAGTTGTTGTCAGGAACTTTTTGTAAGTGTGTGAAAACTCAATGTTGTTCGTGTACTGAGGCTGCAAATATGGGTTACCTACCATGTACGTATAGTTGTCCAGGAAGAACATGAACGGATTCATATCCTGGTAAGCTGGCCTGTCAATACGGCGACCATAGTTCAGGTTCAAATCATTCTTGTCGTTTATTGAATAGGTTAGGTAAGCTGTAGGAAACAGGTTATGATATGAGTTGGTGAACGACGAATCTTTCTGCGCATTGTTTCCTGCCTGTTTACCGTTGTTGTTGGTATTCTCATATCTAAGACCAGCCTGCAAGCTAAATTTCTTGCTGAATTGTTTGTTGAAATTTAGGTACGCAGCGTTGATGTTTTCTTTGTACGTAAATGAGTTGGTCTTATTGTTATCTACCGTTTCGTTACCATTTTCAATGTTATAAAAATTAGCACTGTTCACAGTAGTTACGTAGCTGCTTTTAAGACCGGCTTCCAGTTTTGCATTGCCTTTCAGTGGTTTTGTATAGTCAACTTTGCCAGAATAAATGTTCACATCAACAGGCATGTATGCACGAAGGTTTTGCACTCCTGTCAAAAGCCACTCAGGGTTATAACTGTTGTTGGTAAAATACTGATCGCCTTTGTTGGTATAGTTTGCAAAATCAACATCTGCGGTGATCTCCTGTCCTGTAGTATCAAACTGATGGCGCATGTTCAGGTTCACGCTTCCGCTGTTATATTTCGTGTCGATCGTGTTAATTGAAGAGGTGATAGAATCTGTGTTATAGTTAGGATCTTTTAAGTAAATGGTGCTTTTACTGTAGTTCTCTTCCTTGTTTAAATAACCGTTTAGCACAACACCCAATGTTGTTTTCTTATTCACGAAATAATCCATCCCTACTTTCAGGTTGTTGTTTCTTTCTTTAAACTTCATCCAGCTGTCTTGTGTAAAAATGCCGTTGACCTGTTTTGTGTTTACATCCATGAACTTGCGGGTAATATACAGCTGGTTATAGCCGTTCCAGATGCTGTAGCTGTAGTTGGCAAAAATGTTGAACTTGCCGGTACGGTAGTTAAGGTTCAGGCTGTTGTTTGTTTTCCAGTACGCACCTTGTCCGTAGTTAAGCGTGAGGCTTCCGTTAAAACCTTTCTGTTTGTTCTTTTTGGTCTTCAGGTTAATGATTCCTGAATTACCCGCAGCATCATATTTTGCAGATGGATTCGTCATGATCTCGATCTGGTCCAAAGCGCTTGCAGGAAGACTTTTCAGGTAGTTGGTCAAATCTGTGGATGACAGGTAAGTTGGTCTGCCATCAATCATAATGGTGACGCCTTGCTTACCCTTCAGGCTGATGTTGCCGTCTTTATCGATTGTAATACCGGGTGATTTTTCCAGCACTTCCAAAGCGGTAGCACCAACGTTGGTAACGGACGCTTCTACGTTTACGACTGTTTTATCGGCCTTTAATTCAACCGGCGGTCTGCTGGCCACAACTGTCACGTTGTTCAGTTCCTTGCTGGCTGTGGTAAGTTTAACGGGCAGGTCTTTTGAGGTACCTGTTTGGCTAACTTCGATCGATTCTGAGGTAAATTTTTTATAGCCAATAGCAGTGATGGCTATTAAATATTTGCCTTTGATAAGGTTTTTCAGTTCAAAATGTCCCTTTGCGTCACTTTTGCGAACAAGGACCTGGGAAGAGTCCGTGGCCCGTAAAAGCAAAATGGTCGCATCCTGAACGGGGTTTCCTTTGTCGTCATTAACGGCACCAATAATTTGGTTACCAGGTGTTTGTGCTTGGCTGAAATAAGATAAGGTTACTAGTGTTAAGACCTTCAGCATAGTCAATAAATGTCTCATGGTGTGGTGTATAGTACTGTTTATTGATAATTACAACACAAACTTAGGTACTATGCATTACAAAGTACATTGTTTTATGTCGAACGGTGTTTGTTACTGATATTCGGTAGTAGGTAAGACAGGACAGGTCATTTTCATGTTACACTTTCCGGGTTGTTTGGTATGAGAGGTATTTAGAACAGTTGAATGGGATTTCGGAGATAAGTTGGCGGAGGACAAGACAATTTGAAAATTTGGGATTTAAAAATTTGAAAATGGGTCCACCGTAGGGGCGAATCGCATTCGCCCTGATACAACCGCGGGGAATTGAAAATTGAAAGTGGAAAATTGAAAATGGGATTTGCCACATTGTGTCCCACCCCAACTTTTCACTCTGTTGTTTGTTTTAATAATGCCTGGTTGTTAAGCAGGAGAAAAATCCACTAATGCAATGGGCGATGCGTTGGTACAAGAATTTCTGTTTTAATTAAACTTAACGCGGCAGGAATATGTCAGAGATGGAGGGTAGATTTTGGAAGTATTGCTGTTCGTTAAGTTAGCATCAAACAAAGAGAATTAATAGATATTTCATTCCTTGCCAACATATAATTTTAATAAGAATAAACACTTATCAATTGAACCGAAAACAAATTTTATTTCATCTTTACGAGTCTCCAACACAATATTTCACAAGCTTTTACCCTTAATGTTTTTTATCTTTACATAGATGATCTACGAAGACCTTAGTAAAACATTTGTTAAACAGTTTTACCGGTAATTCAAGATGTTTTCTTGCTTCGTTAATTTGTATAGTTAATAATTTTTGACGTTTAAGTTCTATCAAAAGGAAGATTATAATATGACAACAAAACAAGTATTCTCAATTATTTTAATTAGCGCCGCTACTTCAGTTGGAAGTATGTGGGCGTATAATAAAATGACGACCCAAACGGCTTACCAGTATCCGGTGGCCGACAGTGGTAAGCTTCCGTCCAATTATGCAGGTTTCTTTGATGGAGTGGCCGGTGGTGCACCTCCCACAGATTTTACACAGGCTGCTGCTGCTGCCATTCCTGCAACTGTTCACATTAAAACAAAAGCCACACGTACGGCTTCTAATAATTTACCAAGAAAGAACCCTTTGCTGGACCTGTTTGGTTTTGATTTTGACGACGATGGTATGGGCAGCATGCCTCGCTCCATTCCTTCAATGGCTTCCGGTTCAGGTGCTATTATTAGTGAAGACGGTTACATTGTGACCAATAACCACGTTATTGAAGATGCAGATGAGATCAACGTTACACTGAACAATCAAAAAAGCTTTAAAGCGAAACTGATCGGTACAGACCCAAGCAGCGACATTGCTGTTATTAAGATCGATGCGAAAGGATTGCCATTCTTATTGTATGGCAACTCTGATGACGCAAGAATCGGACAGTGGGTATTGGCCGTAGGTTATCCGCTTACATTAGAAACGACAGTAACAGCCGGTATCATTAGTGCAAAAGGAAGAACCTTGAACATTAATGGCCGACAGAGCAACACGCCTATCGAGTCGTTCATTCAAACGGATGCTGCGGTGAACCCGGGAAACAGTGGCGGTCCGCTTATTTCAACGGATGGCAAAATGCTGGGCATTAACTCAGCGATCGCTTCTCCTACTGGTTCGTTCGCAGGTTACTCGTTCACCATTCCGGTTAACATTGTAAAGAAAATTGTTGCCGACATCATTAAATATGGTACTGCACAAAGAGCTTACCTCGGTATCAACTACCTGAGAGATGACATTACCGAAGAGCAAAAAGCACAAGCCGGCATTAAAAACGGTGATGGTGTGTATGTGATGGATGTTGTGAAAGAAGGAGCGGCTGCTTCTGCTGGTATTAAGAAAGGCGACTTTATCGAAAAGATCAACGATGTTACTGTTGCAACAAGTGCTGACATGGTTGGCCAGATCGCGACCTACCGCCCTGGTGATAAAATCAAGATCAGCTACCGCCGTGATGGTAAACTGAACGACGTAATGGTAATATTGCGCAACAGCGCCGGCACCACTGATGTAGTTAAAAACACCGCAGCAGATAAACTGGGTGCAGAACTTGAAACGCTTTCAAAGAAAGATGCCAACGAATTAGGTGTTAAAGGCGGCGTTCTTGTTAAAACCCTTAAATCCGGCGGATTGCTTGAACGCTCAAAGATCCAGGAGGGTTATGTAATATTAAAAGTAAACGGCCAGGAAGTGAAGACTGTGGATGAGTTTAGAAAAGCCATTGAAGGTTCTGGCTCCAATGCCAAACTGGAAGGTGTTTACCCTGGTTATGAAGGTATATATCCATACCCATTGAGATTGAGTGACAATTGATGTTATGCAATCTAAAAAATAAAAAGGCCCTACTGGGCCTTTTTATTTTTTAGATAATTTGAGAATTTGAAAATATGGTAATTTGAAAATTAGAAGTGTAGCCGCGAAACATCTATGTGCATTCCCCATCAACCACTTCTAACAACTATCAACTAACAACCAACAACTTTATCCCAACTCTCAACTATTCGCAGCCGCAGGGCGAATGCGATTCGCCCCTACAACTCTCAACTCTCAATTCTCAATTCTCCACTAAATAAATCCTTTGCAATTCGGCGCGCCGCATCTGCACTTCAACTTTCCATCGTGGTGGGTTTCTCCGTAATTGCAGGTAAGCTCCTCTCCTTTTTTGATTGGCTTTAATGTGTAGAATTCCACTTTCCCGTGTGCAACACGCATGTAAGTGTTGGGACCGCAGGAATGATTGATAAAATTCAGTTCGTTCTTATTTACGCTGCCGTTTAATGCGCGGCCATCGCCAAATTCAACACATGCAATACGTTTTTGCGAAGCCACCAGCAGGCGGGCTTTGCGAAGGCTGATAATTTCTCCGCCCATATTGCCGAGTTTTTTCCTGGCAGGAATATTTTGCAAAGCAAAAGTGCCGGTGCCGTCAATCTTGCTTTTCTTCGATTCGAGTTTGTAAGTTAAAGACATGATAGAATTAATGAGTTGCCACAAAGATGGAGAATGTTAATTCAAAAGTCAAAAGTTAAAAGTCAAAAATGCGGTGACGCTTTTTGACTTTTAACTTTTGACTTTTAGATTTAGACGGCCCATTATTCTTTGCAAAAAACTCAAATGTATCGTACCGTTGGGCAAGCTTTACAGGCCATGCTTCCTTCCTGAGCGTACCAGCGGCATTCCGGCCTTATACTGCAAGGAGGCAATTGTTCATCTTGTATTTTTTCTTCCATTGCGGTTAATACACGTTTTATTACGCCGCATTCAGATCCTGTCCATTGTTCACATCCGCTTTTCACGCATTTATTTACAAAACGGAATTTTTGTTCCGCAGCTTTTCCGGTATTCGCGGCCTTCATAAAAACGTCATCCACTTCCAGGGGCGTAGAAAGAATATCCACAGAATTTTCCTTTACTACACCAAGCAGCTTTGAGCCCTCGTATAAAGGCGCACTCGGGCAAAGGAATTTCTCTTTCATCCTACTGAGTTTCGTTGTACAATACTAACTGGACCCACAGCATTTGCAAGTCCGTGTTGATTTTCAATCTGGGAAATGGCACCCAATAATTCTTTACTCATCAGCTGCATGATTCTGCCGCCGTTGATCAACCATTTTTGCAAAACAAAGGACCCGCCGACTGCTGTTGGAGCTTCTGTTTTTGCCTTTCCGCCAGCCAGATCCAGTTCGCCGAGTTTGTGTATGAATGCCTGGTTCAGTGCTTTGCTTATTTCAGCCTGATACTTTTCAGGAATGTCCAATCCATCGACTTCAATCGTGAATTTTAGTGATTTTGACATATGACTAAGGTTTAAATGGCGCCTACTCGTTTAGCGGATTTTCGGCAAGTTTCCGTAGTTGACATAGACGTTATTTAAAGAAGACGGGCAAACAAATGGTGAAATCTTTGTGCAAGTAAAAATTCATCACTATTTTTCAGGCGGCTTACTGCTGAAATGTCCATTCATCCACGATAATTCCATTTAGAAAATTCCTCTTTCCCTTTTATTCAACGCTGAACCCTTAATCATGAAAGGAATATTTTTCTCTTCGGTTTTTCTTTTATTGTCTTTTTCCAAATTACATGCACAGAGTGGCTGCACCGATGCGGCAGCGAACAACTATAACGCTTCTGCAAAAACAAACGACGGTTCCTGCAAGTATAATGATATAATGTTGACGCCTTCCATAAAGTACGCCATGGACAATACTTTGCGGGAAACATCGGGCTTGTTGTGGTGGGATGGCAAAGTGTGGACCTTCAACGATAGTGGCGGATTGCCTGCTATATATGCCATCGATTCTGCAACGGGCACCATCACTAAAACAGTCACCATTTCGAACGCAACGAATATAGACTGGGAAGAGATCACGCAGGATGATCAATACATTTACATCGGTGACTTTGGTAACAATGCCAGCGGCAATCGCAAAAATCTGCGCATCTATAAAATTGCAAAGGCCGATGTGCAATCATCGACAAGTGTTACTGCACAAGCAATCAATTTCTCCTATAGCGATCAAACTGATTTTACTGCAACAGCGAGCAACCAAACCAACTATGATTGCGAAGCTTTCGTAGCATATAACGACAGTCTGTTTTTGTTTAGCAAAGACTGGGTTGATTTTCACTCAAGATTGTATTCTTTGCCCAAGACCCCAGGCACTTATACTGCCCGTTTAAAAGCAGATATTTTGGTGGACGGGTTAATTACAGGAGCCACTATTTTGCCTTCGCAAAAAACAATCGTGTTAACCGGCTACTCCACTGTGCTGGTGCCATTTTTATACCTGTTGTACGATTTTTCCAACAACGATTTTTTTGCAGCCAACAAGAGAAAAGTACAACTGAATTCAGCCTTTACACAAATGGAGGGAATTGCCTCAATTAGCGACACGTACTTTTTTGTAAGCAATGAATTTTTCCAGCGCTCTATAATTACTACACCCGCAAGACTGCAATCAATCAATCTCGCTTCATTGCTCACTGCTTATTACACAGCGCTTCCTTACGAGCTGCAATCTTTCCAGGCAATGGTAAATGATAGTGATGTTACACTACGCTGGCAACTGAATAGTGGCAACGATCTTACAGGCATTACAGTGCAACGCAAGAAGAACACAGAGGCTAATTTTAGTGACTTGCAAACAACCGGAGTGAATGAAACAACCTATATAGACAAAGACGCTTTGCAGGATAATAGCACGATTCAATACAGGTTAAAATTGACCGATAAAAACCAGGAAGTTCATTACAGTAAAGTTGTTGCAGTGTCAAAAAACAAAAGCAATGCTGTTACAATAACGGCCACATCTGACAAGCTGAAGATTATTTCTGCCAATAACATTTCAGGTACAATAGATATCATTAGTACAAATGGAAGTCTTGTAAACAGATCAACCATTTCAGGAACAAATCCTACCATAGACATTTCCAATTTACCTGCAGGTGTTTATGTAGCAAGGCTTTCAATGAATGCTTATAGTCAGTCCGCAAAGTTCTTTAAGCAATAAAAAAGCCCTGAAAAATTTTCGGGGCTTTTTTATTGCTCGTTATTTTTTTACGACGTAAGTCTGCGTCCATCTGTCATGCCATGGATGACCACCAAACGCACTAAATACTTCGAACGGAACTATTCGACTAAATGATCTTTTAAGTGCGTCACCGAAGGTAATGCTGCTACCATCTTCCTTTACCACTCTGGTTCTGGTTATTAGTTTCCCCAATGTCCTTCCTTTCAAAAGCCCCTCCGTAATAGTGTAATATATGATCACGGTAGAATAAAGACATGCGTATACCAAAAGCGTGCTGTCCTGAAAAATATTGCTGCCTGAACGAACAGATCCTATAATTCCAAAGACAATTACTATTGCGTAAACGCAAAGAATATCTATCAAATAGTTGGCAAACCTTTGGCCAACAGTGGCATGTTCAATTACAATTTCTTGTTCAATTTCCTGAAGTAAATCCTGTGTTTCCATGTTTAAGATTAAAGGGTTAAAAAAATAGATAAAGATCTTGCTAAAAAAATTTAATTCTGATTCGACAAGTAGTTATAGTCTTTCAATATTGTTTCCAAAAATGTTACATCATCTTCATACTCCTGGATGCCAAGCACTTCGCGGATCTTCGCCGTTGTTCTGTACAAAAGCGCAGTATTGTTTTGCTTAACAGCTGCATCCAGCACCCCCTTCACGAGGTTCATGTCCCGGTCGCTCAGGCGCAACACATTGGTGTACCTTGGTTTGTAATCATCTCCAAGTTCAAAGAAAACTGTTTCATTCAAGTCGGACGTAAGTTTTGTATCAATCACCATTGTGCCTGCCGCCAAATCTCCCAGGCGCTGGTTCTTTTTGGTGGACATATAACTGATCAACCCCGGCAACACAAACGTAATGTCAACAAATCTCAGCAACCAGCGCAGCACCAATTGATGAAAAGCTGCCCTACCCCCGTTATCACTGATCACCCTGACCTGACAGGCTTTTTTCCCAAGGCTCTGGCCGTTCATTAAACTCTCACACACAAGGTGATACAATAAAGCGGGCAGATAAAAAATCATCTGCAGTCCCGATAAATTATATAATAAAGGCAGGTTCTCGGACGTTGAATCCGTGTTGAAGGAATCTATAATTTTTGAGGTAATATAAAAGTATGCACCGATAATGAACCAATCAATTATCATCGCAAAAAAACGCTTGTGAAAAGGGGCCGACTCAAATTCCAGTTCTATATTCAAACTAGTCTGAACTGTAATTTTTTCCATATAGATTTAAAACATTTGTTAGATTGTAAAGTAATTCTATTTTCGAAGATAAAACAACCCTAATTGAGAGAAGCGCAATTCATAAAGAAAAATAGAGATCGCTGGCTCCAAATGCAACACTTACCCGGCGATCAACCAGATGAAATGGCTAACGAATTCATTCAGTTAGTAGAAGATCTGGGCTATAGCAAAACATTTTACCCTACCAGTCGCGTTACAAAATATCTTAATGCAGAAGCCGGTAAGAGATACCTCGGTATCTATCAAAATCAAAAACAATCCAGATCACGAATAGTCAATTTTTTCAAGTACACATTACCACTTACTATAGGGAAACACTTAGGCTTATTGTTAATTAGTTTTTCTCTTTTTGTAATATTTGTCGCCATCGGATTTTTTTCTGCCAAAACAGATGAAAGTTTTGTGCGCATGGTGATGGGCGATCATTACGTGAACATGACGGAAAAAAACATCCAGGACGGCCATCCTTTTGGTGTATATGGAGAAGGAAATGAATTTCTAAGTTTCTGCTACATTTTCGTAAACAACGTAGTGGTATCACTGAAAGAATTTGCCGGCGGCATTTTACTGGGCATACCAACGGTATTGGGTTTGATGTACAACTCAGTAGTGGTCGGCGCTTTTGAGTATATGTTCTACAGCAAAGGTTTAATCAACGATAGTTTACTCACCATTTTAATCCACGGCACCATTGAGCTTTCAACTTTTGTAATTGCAGCAGCATCGGGATTGGTATTAGCGAAGAGCTGGATCTTTCCCGGCACCAAAAGCAGGCTGAACGCATTGAAACAAGGTGCAAAAGAAGGTGTGATCATTGCCTTATCAAATGTCCCCATGTTGTTTATCGCAGCAATATTTGAAGGCTTCATCACCCGCCATACCGATATGCCGCTTGTGTTAAAGCTGTTTATAATAACCATCTCCCTATGCCTTGTTCTTGGTTATTTCGTTATTTATCCGCTGAAGCTTATGAAACAAGCGAAGCAGGAAAGCATTGCAAAATCATGAAGAAAAGATTCTACCATCCACCATATCCTTTATTTGTTTTACTGGCATTCTTTTTCGTTTGCAGCAGCCATGCTTATGCTCAGGATATAAACCTGGATTCCCTGAAGAAAGCCGCACTGGAACAGATTAAAACCGACGGAGAACAACACGAAAAACATATTTACGATTCCTCCGAAAGATTCTTCAACGCGAAGTTTTATTCGGACCAGCCTTTTGCAGCGGATAAATTTTCAGGAAAAACAATATCGCCGTCACTGATAGATTCTTTGAAAAAAGATAAGGATTTCTGGTATGCAAGCGCAGTTGAAAAATTTAAAGTAAAACAAAAAGCATACCTGCAATTTGCAGATTCTGTAAAAAGAGTTAATGCGGACAACCCCGAGCCTGCATCAAAACCAGATGAGAGTTTTGAAGATGATTCACCAAGAATAATAAACATTGGCCCCGGCCTTCAATATCTTTTGCTAGGCGCTGCAATCCTCATTTTCCTGGGAGCACTGGTTTACTTTTTATCTTCAAACAAAGTCGGATTTTTTGCGCCTTCGAATAAAAATATTGATGACCAACCGGAAGAAACCGATCTGGGAGAAAACATATTTATACTTCCTTACCAGGACCTGCTGAACAAAGCGATAAAAGACAAAAACTACAGACTGGCAACGCGCATTTTGTATCTGCAAACTTTGAAACTGCTGTCTGAAAATGGCATCATTACTTTCAAGCCTGACTCTACAAACATTCACTACTTAATGCAGCTGAACAAGACTGCTTATTACGACGACTTTTTTAAAGTTACAAGGCACTATGAATATGTCTGGTATGGAAAATTTGACGTTACGCCGGAGATGTATGAAAAAATAAGCAAGGATTTTTCCACTATGCAAAAGAAAATAATTCCATCCTATGAATAAGATATTGCCATTTGTAATTGTGGGCGTGGTAATTATTTTGGCGCTGCTGTTTATTCCTACCAAAAAAGGTAAACAATTCGATTCCAGATTTACGCTGAACCCCAAAGATAAAATTCCCTACGGGACCAACGTTTCGTATTCACTATTATCGAAACTGTTTCCTTCGGCAAAAGTGACGGTGAATCGAAATGAACCCGGAGCATGGAAAAACCTCAATGTAGATACCGGCAAACAGGTGTTGATAATTGTAGCGTTCGACTTCGATCCGACTGAAGAAGAGATGGACAACATTCTCAGTTTTGCACAAAAAGGAAATTATGTTTTCATCAGCGCCATCATGTACAACTCAATGGCAACAGACGTTTTCAAAGTAAGGCAAGCTTATAACAGTGGATACGATCTCAAAGATAAAATTAATGACATCATCAGGCCGGACTCATTCAGGGTAATGCTTGACACAGGAGCGTTTCATACGCCTGTTGCATACACTTGCCCGGGCTCGTCATATGACAATAGTTTCCTGGATTACGATTCTACAATTACTTATCCATTAGGGTATTCAGACAATGGCAACCCGAATTTACTTGCTATGAATACCATAAAAGGCACGGTGTTCCTGCATTCGGCGCCTCTTACATTGACAAACTTTTTCCTTTTATACAACAACAATCACAAATACCTTGAGCAACTGGCAGCAATGGTTCCTGTAAAACCTACGCATGTTGTCTGGGATGAATATTATTTGTTTTCTGCCGACAGGCCAAAGAAAGAAAGCGACAGCAAAGGCATTTTATCTGTGATCCTCAACTACCCTAATTTTCAGTGGGCATTCTGGTTAACGCTTGCCGTGCTTGTGGTTTACCTGTTCACAGAAAGCAGCCGTAAGCAAAGACAGATACCGGAATACAGCAAACCGAAAAATGAGCACATGGAGTTCATTTCCACAGTAGGAAAGTTGTATTTTGAAAAAGGCGACCACCTCAATCTTGCATCGAAAATGAGCCAGTTTTTCCTGGAGCATGTTCGAACAAAATATAAACTAAACACGAGCCACATTAACGACGACTTTGCGAAAGCATTGGCCATAAAAACAGGTGTGCCACAGGAAGAAGCCAACGTGATTACCGGATACATCCAACAAACACAAATGGGCGCCACTACTGTTGACGACCTGAAACACTTTTATAACCATTTAGAAAATTTCTACAAAAAAGCCTGATATGGAAGAAACCTTATTTGAACAAAGAATAAATGTAAGCGAACTGAATGCTGCCGTTGCTAACCTCCAGGCAGAGATCAGGAAGATCATTGTTGGCCAGGACGAAATGGTGCAACTCATCATTACGGCTATCCTTGCAGACGGACACGTGCTGATCGAAGGTGTGCCCGGCGTGGCAAAAACACTGGCGGCAAAACTGGTTGCGAAAAGCCTGCAAACGGGCTTCAGCCGCATTCAGTTTACACCAGACCTTATGCCGAGTGACGTATTGGGAACAAACATCTACAACCCCGGCAACACCAGCTTTGAGTTCAAGCGCGGCCCAATCTTCAGCAACATTATTTTGATTGATGAAATAAACCGTGCCCCTGCAAAAACACAAGCCGCTTTGTTTGAAGTAATGGAAGAAAAACAGGTTACCATCGATGGCATCACCCACAAAATGGAATTGCCTTTTATGGTGCTTGCTACGCAAAACCCAATCGAACAGGAAGGAACGTACAGATTACCGGAAGCGCAACTTGACCGCTTTCTGTTTAAAATAGTGGTTCCTTATCCTACAGAGGCGGAGGAGTTAACCATTCTTCAGCGTTTCGGCTCAATGGACAACGACGCAAAAACGGATGCAGTAAATGCTGTGATATCAACCACTGAAATAATGCATTTGAGACAGCTGGTAAGAAGTGTAGTGGCAGAAGAAAAGCTGTTGAACTTCATTGCAAAAATCATTGTGGCAACAAGAAACGATAAAGCGATTTACTTAGGCGCTTCACCTCGTGCATCATTGGCGCTATTGCAGGCGGCGAAAGCAACTGCAGCCATTTTAGGCAGAGATTTCATTACACCCGATGACATCATTTACGCAGCTGTTCCCGTACTTCGACACAGGATCATTTTAACACCGGAAAAAGAAATGGAAGGCGTGAGTGAAGATGATGTGATTTTAAAGATTGTGCATGGAATAGAAGTTCCGAGATAAGGCAAATGGCTTAACGCCAAACGCTGAACGCTTAACGCAGGTTGCAAGCACTGGAATCCGCGTTAAGCATTAGGCATTGAGCGTTGAGCGTAAAAAAAACAAATGAAGAAAAAACATTCAGGCATACCGTTCTACTTCAGCAGGCTTTTCTACATCATCATGGGATGTATCATTGCTGCTTTTGCATTGGCATTTTTCTTTCCGCAGTTGATGCTGATTGCAAAGATGGCAACGCTGTTTGTTTGCATTGCTGCATTATTTGACCTGTTGCTGGTCTTTGGCAAAAAAATTCCCGCAACGGCCGAGCGCATTTGCACGGATAGATTCAGCAATGGAGATGATAATCCTGTTACGTTAAAAGTGCACAATCATCTTGGCTATGCAATCAACGTGCAGTTATTGGATGAAGTGCCGGTGCAGTTTCAGCTAAACAATGTAGGTACGCACCTTAAAGTTCCCGGCAATGGCACATCCTCTTATTTGTACATGCTCAAACCAACAGAGCGTGGGGTCTACAATTTCGGCATCATTAATATTTTGTTTACCGGCCCGCTGAATATGATCGTGCGACATATCAGAAGTGGTGAAGAAAAAGATGTGGCTACCTACCCTTCTTACATGCAAATGCGTCGCTTTCAATTGATGGCTGCAACAAACCAATTGATGGAAGTCGGTTCGCGACAACTGCGTAAAATAGGCAACAGTCTTGAATTTGAGCAGATCAAAGAATATGTCTCCGGCGATGATTACAGAACAGTAAACTGGAAAGCGTCTGCCCGCAGAAACACTTTGATGATCAACAACTATATGGATGAGCGCAGCCAGCAGGTTATTTGCATCATCGACAAAGGACGTACCATGAAAATGCCGTTCGAAGGCATGACATTGTTGGACTACGCCATCAACGCGTCGCTAGTGTTGAGCAACATGGTTTTGACGAAGCAGGATAAAGCCGGTCTTATCACCTTCGGTAAAAAGATGGGACAAACTGTAATGCCCGATAAAAAAGGCTCGCAGCTTGGTCTTATTCTGGAAAGTCTTTATCGCCAGCAAACAGATTTCCAGGACAGTGATTTTGAAAGCCTTTACAGCAATATCAGGTATAAAATAAAGCAACGCAGCCTGCTCATACTTTTTACGAATTTTGAAAACATGTATAGCCTCGAAAGGCAATTACCATATTTGAAAAAACTCGCGAATCATCACCCTTTACTGGTCATATTTTTCGAAAACTCTGAGCTATCATCCTTCCTTAATGAAAAGGCACATACCATTGAGGACATCTATACACATACCATCGCAACCAAATTTGCCTTCGAGAAAAAACAGATTGTGAAAGAGTTACAAAAGCATGGCATCATGTCGCTGCTCACAGAGCCGAATAAGCTCACCGTAAATGCGTTAAATAAATACCTGGAGCTTAAAGCGAGACAGATTGTGTAGAGACGCATTGCATGCGTCTCAGTTGCACATAATGACTGCTTGCACAGACAATGCAAAGATGCAGTTAACATGCATCACGCTGAATGTTTGAACGGAGACGCGTTCAACGCGTCTCTACAGCTGCATGAGGTGTTTCAATCCATTTAACCTCTCTCCTTCCCTCCGTGAAAAAATCTCCTTAACTCTGTGGTAAAAAAGCTGGCAAAGTGTAGGAAAGCCATCAAAATGCCACGCCTAAAAGTATTTAGCACGCCACACTTCGTACATCGTACACAAATTCTTAATATTGCCTCCGGTTCAGTTATTCAATTATTCAGTTATTCAGTCATTGGCATATGCAAACTACCGATAACATTCTCATGATACGTCCTGTGCAGTTCGGCTACAATGCGCAAACCGCTGTGAACAATGCGTTCCAGGTGGACGGCGATGATGGCAACGTTCAAAATAAAGCCCTCGAAGAGTTCGACACTTTTGTAAAAGTGCTCCGCTCAAATGGCGTGTCAGTAACGGTTGTGGAAGACACACCAAAACCACACACACCCGATTCCATATTTCCCAACAACTGGATATCCTTTCACTCAAACGGTGCTGTTGTATTGTATCCCATGTATGCAGAAAATCGCAGAATGGAACGCAAGCAACATGTACTGGAAACCATCAGTGAAAACTTTGCAATAGAGCGCATCATTGATCTTACGCATTACGAAGATGATAACATTTTCCTGGAAGGCACCGGAAGCATGGTGCTGGACAGAGATAAAAGAATTGCATACGCCTGTATTTCGGCAAGAACAGATAAAACGGTGCTCGAAGATTTTTGCGATAAAGCAATGTATCAACCAGAAGCTTTTGAAGCAGTAGACAAAAACGGAAGCGCTATTTATCACACCAACGTAATGATGTGTGTTGGCGATAGATATGTTGTCATTTGCCTTGACAGCATTCACATTGCATCAGAACGCGATCATGTGATCAACACTATTAAACACTCCGGAAAAGAACTTGTAGACATTACACTTGACCAGATGAATCACTTTGCGGGCAACATGTTGCAAGTGGCCACCAACAAGGGAGAGAAATTATTGGTGATGTCTACTCAAGCCTACGAATCACTAACAGTAGAGCAAATAAAAAAACTCACCGGCTTCAATCGCATCGTACACTCTTCACTCAACACCATTGAGAAAAACGGCGGCGGCAGCGCGAGGTGCATGATGGCGGAGATTCATTTGCCGACAATAGAATAGTTGAGAATGGAGAGTTGAGAGTTGTTTAGCCTAACATAAAAAATGCCTGCGAGGCAAAGCCTGCAGGCACTTTAGAACTTTCGAAACAAATTGTATCTTGTTAGGCATAAATTTCTCAACTCTCAACTTATTTCAATTTATTCAAACTCTCCTTAAAAGCCACCGGCTCAAACCCCAAGTCTGTTCTCGCTTTCGTAATATCGAGCCCGGTCTTAGGTGGACGATTCGCGGGTTGCGTAAAAACGGATGCATCCACTTTCTCAATCAAATCTTCATTCAGGCCGAAATGTTCCGCAGTAGCGATAGCCATTTCGTATGGCGTGAGTACATCTTTTCCGGCAAGATGATAAATGCCCTGCGCTTGTTTGCTAATAATTAATTCAATACCGCGTGCAAGATCTTCTACAAATGTTGGCGTACGCACCTGGTCACTCACCACCTTTATTTTCTTGCCTTCGGTGAGGCTATTTTTTACCCAGCTAACAATATTGCTTCGCGTACCGCCGATCACATTGCCGTACACCAGGCAAGTGCGTACGATCGTCCACGGCATTTCACTCATCTCCACCATGCTTTCAGACTGGAGCTTTGTAAAGCCATAAAAACTCACCGGATTACAATCATCCGTTTCGTTGTAATTCCCTTTTACACCATCAAAAACAAAATCGGTGGAAATGTAAATGAAGTGCTTGCAAAAAGCTTCTGCATCGAGCAGCACCTGCGCCGTTCCCTGCACATTCACGCGTTCGCATTGTTCCGGCTGCAATTCGCAATCATCAATTTGTGTCATCGCTGCGGCATGCACCACAACATCCGGCGTTTCATGTTTTAAAACTTCATGCAGTGAAAAACCTTCAATCACATCGATATCATAATAAGTGAAAAGCGGACTCTCATTCTGAGTCAATCGCTGCTCACCTTTGCCCGTGGCGATCACCACATAGTTTTTCTCCAGCAATAGTTTTACAAGATGTTGCCCCAGCAAACCGTTTGC
Organism: Pinibacter aurantiacus; assembly: GCF_019130065.1. Classification (GTDB taxonomy): domain Bacteria; phylum Bacteroidota; class Bacteroidia; order Chitinophagales; family Chitinophagaceae; genus Pinibacter; species Pinibacter aurantiacus. The sequence continues at coordinate 235,746 of NZ_JAHSPG010000015.1, forward strand.
GCCGGTTATCAAAACTTTTTTCATCCGTACATTTTTATTTTATTTTGGTCAGATGCCCGCCTGAACGATGTTAATCGGGCAGGGAATTCGCACGAATTAAGCATGTCTTTGAATGGCAAATTGTTGTCATGCTCATTTCATTTTGCAATGATAAATTTTCCGTTAATTATTCCCCGAAAAAAACGCCTCCTTATTTTTTTACCTGACCAAAAAACAGCTAAACCTGATGCATATCAAATAAAAATTTGAAAACCTGAGCTAAAACACTAACAATGCTCAGCATTGCTAAATTTAATTCAATAAAAACAGTTTGTGTTTCACTTTCATGCACAGCTATTCATTCCAAATCCTTATTTTTGGGACTTGTAGAACTAATCATTGAACCGCTGTTATTTTGCTTAACCCAAACATTATATTTATATGACTGACAAAAAAGTTACCCGGATCGGAGTTTTGACTTCCGGCGGTGACGCTCCGGGCATGAATGCTGCTGTAAGAGCAGTTGTTCGTACCGGAATTTATCACGGGCTGGAGGTATTCGCCGTTATGCGTGGTTACCAGGGAATGATTGAAAATGATATTGTAAAAATGGAGTCCCGCTCCGTTGCCAATATCATTCAAAGAGGCGGTACTATTTTGAAAACAGCGAGAAGCAAAGAATTTTTCACCCCAGAAGGCAGGAAGAAAGCCTACGAAAATCTGAAAAGCCACGGTATCGATGGTTTGATCGTTATCGGCGGAGATGGTTCATTTAACGGCGCTTTGAAATTCAGCCAAGAATTTGATATCCCTTGCATAGGTTTACCGGGAACAATTGACAAAGACATTGCGGGAAGCGATTTTACCATCGGTTTTGATACAGCAGTAAACACTGCTATCAGCGCGATCGACAAAATACGCGATACAGCAGACGCTCACGATCGTTTGTTCATTATTGAAGTAATGGGTCGCGATGCCGGCTATATTGCGTTACACAGCGGCGTTGCTACGGGTGCTGAGCACGTTTTGATTCCTGAACATAAAACAGATATTGACGAGGTTATCAATTCATTGCAGGAAAAAGAAAAACGTAAAAAATTGATGAACCTGATCGTTGTAGCAGAAGGAGATGAATTTGGCGGTGGCGAACAGGTTACCAAATACATTAAGGAAAAACTCCCTAACGCAGACATCAAGATCACCGTATTGGGACACATCCAGAGAGGTGGTTCTCCTACCTGCGCCGACAGAATACTGGCGAGCCGCATGGGTTACCACGCTGTTCTTTGCCTGATGGAAGGTAGAAATAACGTAATGGTAGGTATTGTAAACGATCAGATGCACTATACTCCATTGGTGAAAGCGGTGAAGGCAAAGCAACAGATCGACGAAGACTGGTTTGACATGATAAAAATATTGGCTTCCTAGTAAGCCATTTTTTTATGCGTCAACTACGTATTGTACATTTGCACCGAATTAAAAACAAATATTAAACATTTACGAACAAACGACCGACACTCAACGAAAAATTCATTATCATGTCTAAAAACATTTCAAAATATCTCCATAAGGAAATGGACTCCACAACAGCGATCAATCACTCATTCCACAGAACAAAGATCGTTGCTACTGTAGGACCAGCTTGTGACACTTACGAAAAACTGCTGGAACTGGTGAAAGCCGGAGTAAACGTTTTCCGTCTTAACTTCTCTCACGGAAAGCACGAAGACAAAGCACAGATCATTCAACACATCAGAAAAATAAACGCTACAGAGCCAGTTAACATCTCTATTCTTGGTGACCTTCAGGGACCAAAGCTAAGAGTGGGTGAAATTGCAAACAACGCATTACCGGTAGTTCCAGGTGACATCCTCACTTTTACCAACGAAAAATGTGTTGGTACAATGGAAAAAATCTATGTTTCCTACCCTAACCTTGCAGGTGATGTTGTACTTGGCAACAAGATCATGATCGACGATGGCAAACTGGAAGTAAAAGTTATTGAAATCACGCCTTCAAACGATGTAAAAGTTGAGGTTATCCTCGGTGGCGTGATCTCTTCTAAAAAAGGCATCAACCTTCCAGATACGAAAATCTCTCTTCCTGCATTGACAGAAAAAGACCTTGAAGATCTTGAATTCATTATCGATCAGGAGCTTGACTGGGTGGCGCTTTCTTTCGTACGTAGCGTAAACGACCTTACATTACTACGCGACAAATTAAAAGCAAGAAACAGCAAATCAAAGATCATTGCCAAGATCGAAAAACCTGAAGCATTGGTTAACATCCGCGATATCATCATCGAGTCTGATGCAATCATGATCGCACGTGGAGATTTGGGTGTTGAGCTTCCTGTTGAGCAAGTACCTTTGATCCAGCGCCAGTTGATCCGCAAATGCCGTCACAGAGCTAAGCCTGTAATCGTGGCTACTCAAATGATGGAAAGCATGATCGACCGCAGCAAACCTAACCGTAGCGAAATCACCGACGTAGCAAACGCCGTGTTGGAAGGTACAGATGCGGTGATGTTGAGCGGTGAAACAGCAACGGGTATGCACCCTGCATTGGTGGTAGAAACTATGCGCAAAATCATTCTTGAAGTAGAAAATACAGAATACCGTTATAACCGCGAAGATGATTTGATTCCTCAGCCGCACTCTCCTTCATTCCTGAGTGACGCAATTTGCTACAACGCATGTAAAATTGCGAAAGATGCAAATGCACAAGCTTTGATCGGTATGACGCAAAGTGGTTACACAGCCTTCATGCTGAGCAGCTACAGACCAAAATCAAGTTTGTATGTATTCACAAAAGAAAGATCTTTGGTGAACCAATTGAGCTTGAGCTGGGGCGTTCGCGCTTTCTACTACGATGAAGAAGAAAGCCTTGATGATATCATCAATGATGAGATCACAGTATTAAAAGAAAGAGGTTTCATTAAAAGCGGCGATATCGTTGTAAACACAGGTAGCACGCCTGTTCATTTACACTTGCCAACAAACTTGTTGAAAATTACAAGAGTTGAATAACATTGCCCGGAAAACTATACGACAAAGCGGTTCCTGTGCAAGCAGGACCGCTTTTTTAGTTGAGAGTGGAGAATGGAGAGTTGAAAGTTAATTGAAAATTGAAAGTGGAAAATTGAAAATTCTTTAGCGTTCAACTCTCCAATTTCAACTCTCCACTCTCCACTAATTTTCAACTTTCAACTTTCAATTTTCAACTATCGGACCATGATCAACTACAACAACAAAACCTTCCGCTCCGTCGAAAACACGGAGAACGGCGAAGTAAACGGTGATACAACATTTCATTATAAACAAAAAGGCAACATCGTAACAGCCACTTACAGCGGTGGCAGCATTGTTGAAGGACACCTGATTGCACTGATGACAGAAAACGGGGACCTGACTATGCGCTACCATCACGTTAACAACCAAAACGTGTTAATGACAGGCGTTTGCAGATCCATTCCTGAGATATTATCCAACGGCAAAATAAGACTTCATGAGCTTTGGCAATGGACGAGTGGAGATGGAAGTACGGGAAGGTCGATTGTAGAGGAAGTTTGAATTAGTTGAGAGTTGAGAATGGTGAGTTGAGAGTTATTTTTCAAAGTCAATCAGTGGTGATAATATCGCAGACGCTTTGTATCTTCAGTGATTTGATTTTTCTCAACTCTCAACTCTCAACTCTCAACTCTCAACTCTCAATTATTTCCCCCCTCGCACAATCAATCCACCCAACGGTATCGTCAGGTTTTCCTTACCGTAAGCCCTTGTTATTTCTTCTGTGAGTTTTTGTTTGATTGCCTGTAATTTGTCCGGCCCTCTTTCATTGATGAAGTTGATCATGGGGGAACCTTCGAGCATGCCCCTGGCCGCATTTTCTGCGCTGATATTATGTCCCTCAAGATCCGCGTCTTCTATTTCTATATTGTTGAATCCGGCTGCCGTCATATCGTTTCGAATTTGATCCCTGTCGTAATACGAGAATGGAATATTGAAAAAAACCGGCGGATTGTCCGGGAAAAATACCTTTACCACATCATTGGCTATAACGGTGATGGGATTATCTTCCAGCGATTTACAGGTGACAAAAATGAACTTTCCATCGCTCTTTAGAACGCGAAATGATTCTTTGAACCCCTGTAATTTATCAGGATAAAACATTACCCCAAACTGAACAACCACAGCATCGAATGATGTATCTGTGTATGGCAGTGACAATGCATCTGCAATCTCCCAATGCACATTTGACAATGCGGGAAATTTGTTTTTGGCAAACTCCAGCATTGGAGGATTCAGATCTGTCGCGGTAATAGCTGTGCTGGGTAATTGTTGGGACAAATATTTTGTAAGTCGACCCGTACCGCAGGCAATTTCGAGCAATTTTGCTGGTTGCAGCACAGCCACACGTTTGGCCATTTCTTTTGCATATGGCTCGAAAAACATATCCCCCATACCTCCATCATAGTTCTCGGGAATAGAGCCTACAAAAGCTATGTTTTTTGGATTTTGTTCCATACGGCGTTGTTTTGAGAAAGGTAGAAAAATTAACGCCAAATGCAAAACGCCTAATGCCAAATGCAAGTTCTGCGTTGGGCGTTAGGCGTTCAGCATTAAGCTCCTGAGGCTTCAGAAAGTTCCGGGCAAAAAAAAAGGGTCACACTGTAGAAACAGATGACCTCTAACGATTGCTTGCCATATGAAAAAGAGTTCAAAATCTATTTTGAAACAAGGTCAGATTTACTTTTCTATTCTCACTTTTTCCTTTTCTGATCTTGTGGAAACGTTTTGTCTTCGTTTCTGATGTAAAAGTATATCAGAAATCATGCCCGCTAAAACCAAATAATAGTTGATTTAATTATGACAAACCATCACTAAAAAAAATGAAACGCTTTACAGTAAAGCGTTTCATCATTTTTTTAACCTTATGCCCAACTTATTTTTCGCCTCAATTTTTTCTTTCTTTTATCAAATAGTAGCGTCCTGGGGCAGGAATTGACACAAATTGATAAACACCAAAACCTACAATGCGGCTTCTTTCACCTTTGCAAGCTTTTTGATCGTCTCCTTGTATGTTTTCAGCCCCTCAGTTTCCTGCCGGATGAACGAATTGTCCCTGAGGCTTCCCACTACTGCATCCATTTCTTTGTCATTTTCATACACCATTTTCTTAAACGGATTCTTGTAGTCCTTTGCGCGTGAATCAAAAATGCCTTTGGTCATCCATTCTTTGGTTTCCACGCTCTTATTTAAAATAACGGGGAGCAATTCGCGGATATTCTTTTTGAAGCCTGCGCCATATACAGCTTCATACGCAGCAATGGCATGTACAAGTTTTTGCTCGCTATACAAAATGCCCTGCTTTTCGTAGAAGGCATGAACAGAATCCCAGTTTTTCACTTTTCCACTTATCAATTGCTGTAAGAGCTTTTGCAATTCTGTTTCAGGCATCAGCTGTCCGCCCACATTCACCCATTCGCCCAAGGTATTGCGTGATGGAATGATGGCTGCCAACTCTTCAATACCTGCTTTTTTATTTTGCTTCAGCCAACTTACCAGCTGGTTAGCAACATAATAAGAAACCAGCTCGCGGAACAAATTGTAACAATAAGCAACCTTGATGATCTCTACTTTGCGATTGCTGTTTTCAAAGCCTTCTGCCAATATTTCCAGTTCGTTTACAACAGGATCATTATTCAGTAACAGCTCCTTACCCTTCGCGATCATCTTCTCTTCATTTACTTTTCCTTCAGGAAACTTCCTGTAATATGCCTTTCCGGTAAATTTCTCGAACAATGATAATGCATCTACAATTTCGTTAATTGTATCTGGTGCGAGATAGTCATACTCTATATGCTGCAGTTTTTCTATCCGCTTATCCCTGTCAATATATTTGCCGGCATTGCGTGCCAATGCATACATGTTGTATTTGAACCAGTAACCCGGCATGATCACGATCTTGTCAAGATGTACTTCATTTACCACTAAGCAAAACGGGATGGGAATGTTCAGCTCTGCGGGATAGTCGCCCTTTGCCAGCAAAATATAGGAAGCGAATTTTGAATTGTGTTTCAGGCTCACACATAGGCCCGGCCAAAAGCCGCGTCCGGCAACTATTTCACCATCTGCCGCGCGTGAGTTATGGTTAGATCCGATGGTGGCACCTGCGGCCATATTGCTTTGTCCCATAACCAAAGCAGCACACAGGAACGAGTTGTTGTGGTGCTGCTCATGCGCCGGAAAAATAAGCGAATTCAATACTTCGCAACAGGAAATGGTAGCGTTGTTTCCCAAGTAAGAGTTGATCAAACGTGCACCATACTTCAATTGTGAGTGCGAAGCCATTACAAAACGAACAGCTTTTACTCCGTAAAATATTCTGCAACCAACATCTATTATTCCGTTCACCAGCTCGCAGCCCTCACCTACCTGTGTTGGAGACTCAGCGGTGGAATTGATCGTAAGATTTTTGAGTTTATTCGCCCCTTTTATGTAGGCATCCGTACCAATCCAAACGTCTTTGATAATCGAGCAGTTTTTGATAACACTTCGATCTCCTACTTTGCCGTAGTAACCTCTTAATTTATCGAATTGTCTTTCTGTAATTTCAAGAAAGCGGGCCTGTAACTCTTTATTGTCGCGGTACCTGGACCAGAGAAAAGCATCACCGGGAAGCATTCCGCTAAAAGGAACAATGCTTCTCCCTCCGTTTTCATTGCACACTTCAAGCCAGATTCGTATGTTTTCCTGCTCTCCTTCTTTAAGAACCCCATTACCAAACTTTGTGTGATCGGTAGTGGCCATTTCATTGATGTTAACCAGAAAAACTTCGTTGCCAATAATATAGTGAGAAAGGTAGTTTACGTTATCCACCACAACATTGTCACCAAAATCGCAACTGATAATGGTACTGTTATACAGACCAACCGGCATTTTGATGTTGTTGAACTCAAGAAAATAAGGCTCGAGTTTCCCAATCCGTACCAATCCGTAAAACTTACAGTTCTTAACGAGCTCCGGATTAAAGGCATCCGATACCAATATGTTGTTCCAGTTGTCGGAAGTATTTCTGTTGCGAACGAGCACTTCAATCTCATAAGCCGTCAGGTGCTTATACTCAATACCACTGCGGTTTTGGATATTGCGCAAATGATATTCATTCTTTCCTTTTGGCAAGTATTCGTTCGGAATAAAACCGTAACCCAGCGCATTGATCGGCTGTTTGGAGATGATGTTCATGGTGTGAAGTATGAAGCGTTAGTTTAAAGCAGAATTAATAATTAATAATTAATAATTAGTAATTAATAAAGAGATGCGTCATGGCTTATGAAAGCAATGTTACAAGTCTGTTTAAAAAATCATAGAGCTACATTCAATAATGATTGTAGCCCTATTAATTCTTAATTATTAATTATTAATTACTCAACTGTTACACTTTTCGCGAGGTTTCTCGGCTTATCTACATCGCAGCCTTTTGCAATACCAATGTAATATGCCAGCAATTGAAGCGGAATCACACTGATCAATGGCGCTACCAGTTCATCAGCAAATGGAACAATCATTACATCGTCGGCCATTTTTTCAATGATTTCATCATTCTCGCTGATTACCGCCAACACCTTGCCTTTACGAGCTTTGATCTCCTGGATATTGCTAACGATCTTTTCGTGGTAAGAATCTTTGGTGGCAACAAACACGACAGGTAAATTTTCATCTACAAGCGCGATCGGCCCATGCTTCATTTCTGCTGCAGGATAACCTTCGGCGTGTATGTAGCTTATTTCTTTCAATTTTAATGCGCCTTCAAGAGCGATTGGGAAATTATAGCCACGACCAAGGAAAAGAAAATCTCTTGCATCTTTATATTTTTCAGCCAATACTTTAATGTGATCGTTGAGCTTTAAAGCAGTCGCCACTTTTTCAGGAATGTCCTGCAACTCGCTCAGCAACTTGCGATAACGCGTTTCATCGATAGAACCTTTTTCATGACCCACTTTCAAAGCAATCATTGTAAGTACTGCTAACTGCGCCGTAAATGCTTTTGTACTTGCCACGCCAATCTCAGGACCAGCGTGTGTATATGCACCCGCGTGCGAGATACGTGCGATGGAACTTCCCACCACGTTCACTACTCCAAAAATGGTGGCACCTTTTTCTTTGGCACTTTCGAGAGCCACCAAAGTATCTGCTGTTTCACCACTTTGAGAAATAGCAATGATAACATCTCCTTTGTTTACAATTGGATTTCTATATCTGAACTCAGATGCATATTCCACTTCAACAGGAATTCTGCACAACTCTTCAAAAACGTATTCTGCCACCAAACCCGCGTGCCAGCTGGTTCCGCAGGCAATGATCAAAATACGGTTGGCATTCTTAATTTGATCGATGTGGTTTTGAACACCCGCCATGGTAATTGTACCGGCATTTACATCCAATCTTCCACGTAAGCAATCGAAGATGGTGTTAGGTTGTTCAAAAATCTCCTTCAACATGAAGTGGTCATAACCATCTTTTTCGATAGCCGCCAGCTCCATGTCGAGCTTAGTGATATATGGAGTTATCTTTTCGTTACCAAGGTTTTTCAGAATCAATTCATCCGCTTTGATGATCGCCAGTTCGTAGTCATTTACGTACACTACTTCTTTGGTGTATTCAATGATTGGAGATGCATCACTTGCCAGGAAATGTTCGCCCTTGCCAACGCCTATTACCAGTGGGCTTCCTTTTCTCGCTGCGATCAAAGTATCAGGATTGTCTTTATCCATCAGGACAATTACATATGCGCCAACAACTCTTTTAAGAGCAATGCGTACAGCTTCTTCCAGTCCGCAATTATTGTTTTGCTGGATGTCTTGTATGAAGTTTAGCAATACTTCCGTATCAGTATCACTTGTGAAAGTGTAACCTTTTTTAAGCAGTTCGCTTTTTATTTGTGCGTAGTTTTCAATGATTCCGTTGTGAATCATTGCTAATCTGCCGTCATTTGACATGTGAGGGTGGGCATTGCGGTCGCAGGGTTCACCGTGCGTTGCCCAGCGGGTGTGGCCGATACCGATGTTGGAGTGGAGATCTTTTCCTACGAGACTTTCTTCGAGTTCTGCTACTTTTCCTTTCTTTTTATAAACTCTTAGATCTCCGTTTTGAAGGGCAACGCCACTACTATCGTAGCCGCGGTATTCGAGTCGTTTTAAACCTTTCAATATCACAGGGTACGCTTCTTTAGGCCCGATGTAGGCTACAATTCCGCACATAAATAGTTTTTTTAATCAATGGGTAAAATAGTTCAATAATCAGAATTCATTGTAGACACAACGAAAGCACAATATTATGAAGAACAGGCGAAAGTGAGAAGTAATTGAAAATTGAAAGTTGAAAATTGAAAATGGCTTGCGCAGGCCGTTTTATCGAAATGGAGACCTCTTTAAATTTTTTATAAATGATTAATATCTTTTATAAAATTATTAAAAAGAAAAATGACACTAAGTGGAAGACATTTCAGCAATTCGTAAACTGTCTATCAACAAATACAAGCGCTTCTTTGATTATCTTATCAAATTATCAAAATCTTGAAAATCTGCGTTCCTTCTCTCTCTCATTTTCAATTTTCAACTTTCAATTTTCAATTACCTTCGTCCTTCCTAAATATTTAAACATGATAAAAACGGTTGCAGTTATTGGCGCGGGAACAATGGGGAATGGTATTGCGCATGTTTTTGCCCAAAACGATTTTAAGGTAAATCTCATCGATGTATCTGCCCCACAAATTGAAAAAGCATTACACACGATCGCCAAAAACTTTGATAGACAAATTGCCAAGGGAACGGTTACAGAGGAGCAAAAAAGCAAAGCTCTCGCCAACATTGCCACATTTAACCAAATACACGCCGGTGTGGAAGATGTGGACCTGGTGGTAGAAGCCGCTACTGAAAACATTAATCTAAAACTCAAAATATTCCAGGAGCTGGATGAAGCGGCACCTGTAAATTGTATTCTCGCTACAAATACGTCCTCTATTTCCATCACAAAAATTGCTGCGGCTACAAAACGTGCGAACAAAGTAATTGGTATGCACTTTATGAACCCGGTGCCTGTAATGAAACTGGTGGAAATTATCAACGGCTATGCAACGGATAAAGAAGTAAGCGACGCAATTGTTTCGCTAAGTAAAAAGCTGGGAAAAATTCCTTGCGTGGTGAACGATTATCCGGGATTTATTGCCAACCGCATTTTAATGCCCATGATCAATGAGGCAATCTACAGTTTGTACGAAGGCGTTGCAGATGTTGAAGCAATCGATACTGTGATGAAACTTGGCATGGCGCATCCAATGGGACCGCTGCAATTGGCAGACTTTATTGGCCTGGATGTTTGTCTTTCTATTTTGAGAGTTTTGCATGATGGATTTGGCAACCCGAAATATGCACCTTGTCCGTTGTTGGTTAACATGGTTACTGCAGGATATCTTGGTGCAAAAAGCGGCGAAGGATTTTACCAATACGTTGCAGGAAGCAAGGACCTGGTAGTGAGTGAGCGATTTAAATAGTCCGAACGACAGATGGCACACAGATGACACTGATTGGACTGATTTGCACCGATTTTGATCGAATATTAATATGTAATAAAATAACTCCATAAAACGCGGTGCGCAGCGGTTCGTGTCTTCACGAACCGCTTGTGTTTTGGGATGGTTCGTGAAAACGCGAACCATGGGAATACTGCCATTTTAACTGAAATCATCCTAATATCAATCCATTAACGCACGTCGCAAATCAAAATCCGCGTAAATCCGTCCAATCAGTATCATCAGTGTGCTCCCTTTACACGAAATTTGTAAAAGAAACGTTAGATAATAGTCCCTCGATTAATCCTTTTGCTTTTTAGACAGTCTCATTATATGGCAATTATGTAACACTTTGCATATCCCAATCGTATGTTAATATCGTTGGCTTTCAGTGGTACATATTTTGACCTATATTATTTTTAATCAAACTTTTGAAAATGTTAACAATCCTATTCTCGATGCTCAGTTTCTTTGGCGTTGTGCAGCACAACGTGGATGCGGACTGGCCCCGGGAAATACAAACTGACAAGGGTAAGATCATCATTTACCAACCACAGCCGGAAAAACTTACCGGTAATCAGCTGGAGGCTCGCGCGGCCATTTCCATTGAAGGCACCGACGGCAAGCAACCTTCATTCGGTGCCATGTGGTTCAAGGCCCAAATGAATACCGACAGAGGTACACGCACTGCGGTGTTGGAAAATATTGATGTTACCAATCTTCGTTTTCCTGCTATTACAGATTCTTCCAGAAAAGAAGATCTTATCAACATGATTGAAGGAGAAGTTCCTAAATGGCAACTGCAAATGAATCTTGATGATGTGGTATCAACTTTAGAGCAAAACAGCGCGGAAAACTTACCTTCTTTCAATAACAAAGCGCCTGAAATTGTGGTAACGGAAAAACCATCTTTGCTTGTAGTGCTTGATGGATCTCCCAAAATGGCAGATTACAACAAGCAATTCAGCAAAGTGGCCAACACACCATATTTCTTGGTAAAAGACAAGGACAACAGCCAGTATTATTTGTATACGCAAAGCAGCTGGTACACTTCTCCTAACGTGATGACGGGCTGGAGCAAAGTCAATAAGCCTTCTAAAGATTTGAGAAAACTGGAAGATGACATTAAGAAGAACGAGGAAAAAAATAAAGACAACAACAATTCAGGCAACAATGACAGCAACGGCAATGATCAGAATGTAGCGAACCAGGATCTGCAAATTATCGTGAAAGATCACCCTTCCGAATTGATCGCTTCTAACGGTAAACCAAACTTTGTTCCTGTTCAAAACACTTCGCTTTTGTATATGGATAATTCCAATGCAGACGTGTTTATGAACATTGACAACAATCAGTATTACACTGTATTGAGTGGAAGATGGTACAAGGCACCAACTACAAGCGGCCCTTGGACATTCATCGATGCAAATCAACTTCCAAAAGATTTTGCAAACATTCCGCAGGGTTCACCAAAGGACAACGTTTTGGCCTATGTACCAGGCACCGATGCTTCAAGAGATGCATTATTGGACAACCAGATTCCGCAAACGGCTAGTGTTGACAGAAATTCAGCAAAAGCAAGTGATGTAACATATGACGGTTCTCCTTCTTTCAAACCTGTTGAAGGAACGAATCTTCAATATGCACAAAATACGTCAAGCACGGTGTTCCGTTCAGGCAATACTTATTACCTGTGCGATAATGCAGTGTGGTTCCAATCGAATTCACCTTCTGGTCCGTGGGCAGTTTCTACAAGCCGCCCTCCGGAAATTGATAACATTTCACCGTCTAATCCAAACTACAATACGAAGTATGTATATATATATGATGTAACGCCAACTACCGTTTATACCGGCTACACACCGGGATATTTGGGTGCCTATTCATATGGACCAACAGTTGTGTATGGCACGGGCTGGTATTACCCCGGCTGGTATGGAGCTTATTACTACCCGCGTCCTGTAACATGGGGATTTGGTTTTAACTATAATCCATGGTCAGGTTGGGGCTTTAGTTTCGGATTCAACTATGGTTGGTACGATCCATGGTACAGCTTCGGTTATTGCTATGGCGGTTATGGTGGATGGTGGGGCCCTCCCGTTTATCACCCATATTACTACAGACCGGCGTATTATTATGGTGGCGGCGGTTTCTATGGCAAACCTTATTACAGACCAGCAAGCTATTATGGCAGACCAAATAACGTTGTTGTGAATAATAATGTGACCATCAATAACAATCGTTACAATAGAAACATGTATAGCTACCACACAAACGGTGTAACCACACGTAATGTCGGCAGCAGAGGTTCAGTAAGAGATGTAAACAACGTTATTTCAAGACCTCAGCCTGGTAATAACAGTAACAACAACTACGGAAATGCCCGCCCGGCATCTATATCACCAAATGGTGCCGGTAATGTAAACAGACCAAACAATGTTTACACTGACAGACAAGGAAATGTATACAGGAGAAATAACAACAGCTGGGAAGTGAGAGATGGCAACACATGGAGACAGGAAAACAGTCAACGACCTTCTTCTGTTGGCAACAATGGAAGTGTTAGCAACAACAGACCATCCAGCATTCCTAACAACAACGCAACAAGACCAACACAACCGGATTATAGTAACAGGCCACAAAGCATTCCACAGCAGCAGCCACAACAGCCATCTGCCAACAACAGACCTGCATATCAACCTCAAAACAGACCTGAAATGCAAAGACCTGCCGATGTTCAAAGGCCAATGCCTCAGCAGCCTTCTTACAGACCTGCCCAGGGAACAATGGATCGCTCGAGCTACGACAGGCAACGTGGTGCAGACAGAAGCGCGAACTTCCAGCAAAGTCAGCAACGCAGCTTTGGTGGTGGTGGAGGTGGTGGATTTTCACGCCCTTCAGGTGGTGGCAGTAGCGGAGGTGGAGTCTCACGCCCTTCCGGTGGAGGTAGCAGCGGAGGCGGAGGTGGAAGACCTCACAGATAATGTCAAAAGTTTGATTACAATAGAAGGAGTTTCTCGAAAGAGAGCTCCTTTTTTAATTAATAATTAATAATGAATAATTAATACCGCAACACACGAAGAGAGCTGCATTCACTCGCTATGCCACACATTTTAATTATTAATTATTAATTATTAATTGCCATCAAAATGGCCTCAGCTACTCTCTCCCCATCCATCGCGGCGCTTACAATGCCTCCGGCATAACCGGCACCCTCACCCGCAGGATAGAGATTCTTTATTTGTGGATGTTGAAGATCGGTTTTGTTGCGTGGGATACGCACCGGTGAAGACGTTCTTGATTCCGTGGCAACCACCACTGCATCATTTGTAAAATAGCCTGGCATCTTTTTGCCGAAGGCGATAAAACCTTCACTTAGCCCTTTGTATACAAAAGGAGGCAATACTTCTTTCAGGGATGCAGAATGTAGTCCGGGCAAATAAGAACAATCCGGAAGTGTGGCAGATAATTTATTCTTTGAAAAATCAGCCATGCGTTGCGCAGGCGCAACTAAAGCGCCACCTCCCGCTTTGTATGCTTTTTGTTCCACCATCTGCTGGAAATACATAGCGGCAAGTGGGCTGTTTACGTCATGTTGCTTTGCAAATTCTTTTGAAGCAGCAATGTCTGCTATTTCAACAGAAACCACCATTCCGGAATTGGCAAATGGATTGTTACGCTTTGAAGGGCTCCATCCGTTTACCACAATTTCGTTGTGATCTGTTGCGGCAGGTGCAATAATGCCGCCAGGGCACATACAAAATGAAAACACACCTCTCCCCTCCACCTGCTGCACCAAACTATAAGAAGCGGGTGGTAAAAAATCACCACGCAAAGCGCAATGGTATTGAATGCTGTCAATAAGTTCCTGCGGATGTTCGATACGAACGCCCAATGCAAAAGGTTTCTGCTCGATCAATATTTTTTTCCGGTCAAGCAATTGAAAGATATCTCTGGCTGAGTGACCAGTGGCAAGTATCACGGCCTTCCCTTCGAATGTATCGCCCACAGCAGTCTTCACTCCTGTTATTATATTACCACCAACAATGAAATCCGATACCTTTTGCTCAAACAAAAATATTCCTCCTGCATCTTTGATTGCCTCGCGGATAGCAGTGATGATGTGTGGCAATTTGTTGGTTCCAATATGCGGATGCGCCTGGTACAAGATCTTTTCATCAGCGCCATATTGTACAAGAATATTGAGAATACGATCTATGTCCCCGCGTTTGCTGCTGCGTGTATATAACTTTCCATCGCTATATGTTCCGGCACCGCCTTCGCCAAAACAATAATTGCTTTCAGGATTTACAATGCCTTCCTTGTTCATGGCCGCAAGATCGCGTCTGCGTGCACGAACATCTTTTCCTCTTTCCAGGATGATGGGTTGAATGCCCTGTTCGATGAGTTTCAATGCCGCAAATAGCCCGCAAGGACCTGCTCCTATCACTATGACCTTATCTGAAGCGGATGCAACATTTCTCAGTTCAATCTTTTTTACCATACGTTCCTGGAAAGGTTCGTTGATAAACGCATGAACAGTAAGGTTGCACCACACTTTCCGGCTGCGTGCGTCCAGCGATTGTTTCATGATGTGAAACCCATTTATCTGAGATAATGGCTTTCCTGTTTCGCCCGCAATATATTCCTTGATAATCTGATCATCCGCCGCTTCGGATGGCAGCAATTTTATGGAGATGGTTTTCTGCATTGTAGTTGTTAGGTTTTTATCCTAAAAGTGAGGCAAAGGTACATTAATGACTGAATAACTGAGTAACTGAATAACTGAATGGTCGATGTTGTAAGAGACCTCGTATTCAGGGCACTCAGTTATTCAGTTACTCAGTTATTCAGTTCTACAGTCGTTCAGGTATTATTTTAAAACAAAAATCTTTCTTATAAACTTTCAGTTTGAAAGACTGTTATGAAGCAAGAAGTTTTAGTATATGACAAACAGGGAGGCAGATTTTGTGACTTTCTGAAAACAAAAAAAGTCGGCAATTTTTTTCCGCAAAAAAATTTGATTCAGATCAAGCGTTTTTCACGCATTATACACATTATCAAAAGCTATCATAATTTGTTGTGAATAAAAAAAACATTTCGCGTGTTTTCCACATTTTTTTATGCACAAAATTTAAATTTTGGAATAAGTATTGCTTCCTTTTTTTATTTAATCTATCTTACTAAAATGATTAAGCAACACGAAAAATCTCTGCATAAATTTATCATCCCTAAAAAAGATTTTATGAAAACGTCTTTGCCATACAGTTCAAAAAACGTAAATCATATTCACTTCCATCACTGCCTTTTACTTCAGAGAAAATTTTCACTAATTACCTCGACGGTTTTCTAAAACACTTTACCATCAACTACTCTAAAAGAAAGTTTGTTTTTTAACAAGGGAAAATTTCTTTTTTAAAGAAATAAAAAACTTTGAAAGCCTGCCCGGATACTATGCTTTTTTTTGACAGGAACCATTAAAGCAACTGGGTATTTTTCAGGATTTTTTTTCGACTCTATCAAAAGAAAAAAAATAAAATTTGTTTTGATGCCAATCTGTAGTTACTGGAACAAAAACAAGGGAATAAAAAATTTTTTTTTCAACAAATTCTTTTGATATTCGCTCCCCTGCAAAACTTTTTTTGGACTCAATTAAAATCCTTTTTTAAGAAAAACTGAGAGAGAAATTTTATTCTTTATCAACTTAAATGTTACAATACTGCAATGGTTAAAGCTGACGAATTAGATAAAGTTTGGAGTAATTGTCTTGATATAATAAAAGATATTGTAGAGTGGCAGCATTTTAATACATGGTTCGAGCCTATCAGCCCGGTAGAGTTGAGGAATAATGTTTTGGTGATCCAGGTACCTAGTCAATTCTTTTATGAATATTTAGAAGAACACTATGTTACCCTGCTTGGCAAAACATTAAGAAGAGTTCTTGGCAAAGAGGCCCGCCTGGAGTATCGCATCATGGTTGATAGTGGCAATCATAAAAACAAGCCATTAACTATGGACGTGCCGGCACATGGATACAAGACATTTTCAAATAACGAAATGGATTTCCCGTTGGTTATAAACAACCCGGTGAAAAATCCGTTTGTTATTCCCGGTCTGAAAAAAATGCAGATCGACCCTCAGCTGAATCCTATTTATACCTTTGACGCTTTTGTGGAAGGTGATAGCAATCGTGTAGCGAGAAGAGCGGGTAAAACGGTAGCTGAGAAACCAGGAGCCAATTCATTTAACCCACTTGTTATATATGGTGGCGTAGGTTTGGGGAAAACACACCTTGCCCAGGCCATAGGAAATGAGGTAAAAAGACTACACCCTAATAAAGTGGTGTTATATGTAAGCTCAGAAAAATTCATCAACCAGTTTATTGATCACAGTCGCAATAATGCCATCAACGATTTTATACATTTCTATCAACTGATAGACGTATTGATCCTTGACGACGTTCAGTTCTTCATGCGTGCAGAAAAGTCACAGGATGCGTTCTTCGCCATCTTCAACCACCTGCACCAATCCGGCAAGCAACTGATCTTAACTTCTGACAAACCACCAAAAGATCTGGATGGTGTGCAGGAAAGATTATTGAGCCGTTTCCGCTGGGGACTTAGCGCAGACCTTCAAGTGCCTGACTACGAGACCCGCATTGAGATACTGGAAAGAAAGATGAAGAATGACGGTCTGGACATGCCTAAAGAGGTGGTAAAATACCTTGCTTATAATATTAACAGCAATGTTCGTGAACTGGAAGGTGCGTTGATCTCTCTTTTGGCACAATCTTCGCTTAACAGAAGGGAAATTGATTTAGACTTGGCAAAGAAAGTGTTGAGAAATTTTGTTAAAACCTCATCCAAGGAAATCACGATCGAAGCCATTCAGAAAATGGTTTGTGATTTTTACGACGTCCCTTACGACAAGCTTTTACAAAAGACGCGTAAACGTGAGATCGTACAGGCGCGACAGATCACTATGTACCTTGCGAAGGCTTTTACAAAGAACTCTCTGAAAACAATAGGCGAACATTTCGGCGGACGCGACCATACTACGGTAATTCACAGCTGCCAAACAGTAAAGGACCTGATGGATACCGACGGGCTATTCCGTGAAAACGTAATGGAACTTCAACAGAAAGTTCAGCTTGCAGCCATGTAAACTAACACACCCCTCATACCAACGTATTGTAAAACCCGGATTTTGTCCGGGTTTTATGTTTTCTTCCCTTTTACATCTTACGACTACGAGTTTATTGCGAACGCATAAGGCTGAACGCTTAAAGCTGAACGCGGGATTCTCTATTGTCCAGTTGTTGGTTGTTAGTTGATAGTTGTTAGGCTTTATACGCAGTTTTCCTTCTAACAACTAACAACTATTTCCGCTGCAGAGTTTTACACTTCAGTAAACCAGCGTTATGCGTTTTGCGTTAAGCTTTAAGCTTTAACACTAGCATATGAACAAACACCTTTCCCTTGCATTGTGCCTGTTGCTCTCCTTTTCGGTTACGCATGCACAAATAACAGAATTCAAAAAAGGCTGGACAACAGAACTGAGGTTGCAAAGTGGCATGGCTACTAATTTTGATGGCAATAGCCCGGATATGTTCACCGGAGGTCTGTTGCTCACAGAGCATGTAACAGCCGTACCCGGCAAATTAAAAGCCGGCGCCGTTGCCGGAGGCATATACTACAATAAAAAATTACAGGGCCTGTTTGGGCCCGAAGTCCTTTTCAAGATCAAGGATTTTAATGCTGGAGAAATGGGCAGTATCGGCAATTTGCATTTATCAGCCAACTGGTTGTTTGGCACAGAGCATGAACAACTTGTTGGCGGCGGTATTCATGTAAGCGCCTTAAACCTGCTCACCATCGGTGTAACTGCACACAGGGATTACAACTTAAACAGTTGGTGGTTCCAGTGTGTCGTTTCAGTAAGGATAAGTAAAATTAAAAAGATAGAAGAACCATTTAATAAATGACTTTGCCAGGCTTCACCATTGTCTGATAAGCTTACACCGGGAACATTTTCAAATCTTCAAATTTTCAAATTAATAAGTTATGCCAAAAGCATTGGTCATTAGCGGAGGAGGTTCAAAAGGCGCATTTGCAGTAGGCGCCATCAAGCAACTGCATCAGCAATTCTCTACTTTTCATTTTGATATTGTTGTTGGAACCAGCACCGGTTCATTGATTGCACCTCTTGCAGCAACAGAAGAATTTGATCTGCTCGAAGAATTATATACCACACAAACCACCCAGAATATTGTGTTGAAAGATAACCTGGGCAACAGGCTCAATCAACATTCCATATTCGACGCAAACCCACTGTGGAACCTGATTACACACTACTTCACAGATGACTTGTACAACAAGATTATGAATGGCAATAAACAGATTTACATCAACACAACCTGTTTGCAAACCGGCGACATTACAGTATATACAAACAACCAAAACCCGGCGCCCTCCGATACTTACATTGTTCGTACATTTCAAAGTGCAGATCATTTTAGAAGAGCAATAATGGCTTCCGCATGTCAACCTGTGTTCATGCCGCCGATCCAAATTAATAAACAAGTTCCCGGTGAAGCACATCCGGAATATCAATACGTAGATGGCGGTGTGAGAGAATATGCCGGTGTTGAAATGGCTATTGACAATGGCGCCACACTCATTTTTACTATCCTGCTTTCTGCAGAAACCTTTCCTCCAACGCCCGGAGAATTTCAAACATTGTTTCCTATTCTGGAACAAACGCTTGACATCTTTACCATGGATGTTGGTAAAAATGACATCATCATACCGCAACTATACAACAAGGGCCTTCTATACATTAATGCTGTAAAAAATAAAATGAAAAGCGCAGGTATTGACCAGGCAACGATTGATGGTTATTTCAACATTACATTACCCGACAATCCTTTCAAAAATAAAGTGCCCTTAAAGCTTTACATCATAAGGCCAAAAGAGCCGTTGAATGGCGGCCCGGGAGGCCTTGTATTCGATCCTGACACAATGAAGCAAATGCTGGCAACAGGACAGTCGCTAACAGGAGAGTTTCTCGCGTCACTGCCTCCTTCGGAGACTGGAGAATGGTTGGTTTGAGTAAGTTGAGAGTTGAGAGTGGAGAGTGGAGAGTGGAGAGTTGAGAGTTGTCGATGGAACTCATGATTTGAAATTTAATGGCACACGGATGACACGGATTAGACGGATTTACACGGATATTTTGCTGGTTGTGCCGTCAACTTTCAAAATTTGACACCAAGGAAAACATCGACTAATGGTTTTGAAATTACACAGAAAGCATTCTTAATTCTTAATTCTTAATTGCTTCCCTATTAATTATTCTTTATTAATTATTAATTTCTTCAAATTCTCCAGCTGTTTCCTGATAAGCACCTTCGCGCTCTCATCTGTAAACTCGCCATTGTCGTTAAACTTTGAAGGAGCTTGTGCAATCAACACTTCAGGTTTATAAACAGGCTTCATGTTGAGAAATTGAAACACCGCATGAAAGGCCAATTGCATACGAACTGTTCCCCACATGCCGGTGGTTGCACCCATTACAGAAACGGGCATGTTTAGCAAAGGTGCATCTGCTCCGCGAGAAGCCCAGTCAATCGCATTCTTCAGGCCGCCAGGTATAGAGTAATTATATTCCGGCGAAACGATCACCAATCCATCTGCCTTTGCAAGTGCATTTCTAAATGTTACTACAGACGCTGGTCTTTCTGCAGCTGCAGGCACATCCAAATCAGCATTGTATAAGGGAAGATCAATAGAAAGAATCTCCATTGTTGTGTCTTCCGGCAATAGCGTAGAAACCGTATGAAGCAATTTGGTATTGTAAGAACCCTTACGCAAACTCCCTGAAATTCCTGCAAAATGTACAGCCATTAGTTTTGATTTTATTGTTTGATAAGATAATCATTTAAGTATGAATTAAGAATTGGGAATTAAGAATTAAGAATTCATCCTGTGCCGCATTTGGGTTTTCAATCATAAACCGTATGATGGCTCAGTCAACAATTCTTAATTCTTAATTCCTAATTCTTAATTGTTAATTATTAATTGAATCAGTGTCTCTTAAAATACTGCACTTCCTTCTCATGTTTCTTCGCTGCCTCGAGGCTGTCAAATGTGCCTAAGTTTCTACGCTTATTTGTCTTTGGGTCCTTCTTCCTCGAATACAAACGATACTCACCGGATTTCAATTTGCGTATCATAATGCTGCATTTTAATTGTGAAATAATATATAACCAGTGCATTAAAAAATTGTTCCCAAACAAAGCCGGAAGCAGAATGAATTAAGAATTAAGAATTCTTTCTGTGCAGCATTAAGTTTGCTGACAAACGGGATAACAGCTCAGTCAACAATTCTTAATTCCTAATTCTTAATTCTTAATTCTTAATTCCCCATTAAACATTCTACTTTCCTGATTGTTAACCCTTCATGTTACATCAACTACTACATGAAATTGGTTATCGCGGGAGACAGTTGCAATGGGTAATTGTTGTGTGCCTCTGTGGTTTACAGGCTAAAACGCAAACCAATAGAACAACCTTGAATGACTGCTTTGTGATTGCGCAGAAGAACAATGTGCTGATCAGCCAGGCGAAAACATCTTTGCTGGCAAGACAATATTCAATGCAGGCAGAGAAGCAGTCGTATTTACCCAAAGTTGACCTGCTGGCGAGTTACAGCTACTTGAGCAAACCCCTGGAAATTAATCTGCAAACGGTTAGAGACGGCATTATCACGGGTTCGTCTCTGCAAGCAGTTAACACGGCGAACCAGGTATATAAAGAGATAACAGGGCAGAACATTTCCTCCGATGCGGCACAAAGAATTGAAAGCACTTCACGCACGATCATCAACGCGGCTTATCCAAATTACAATCCACCGCTTAGCAAGCAATCGTATTTCCTGGCAGGCCTCGGCGTTCGCCAACCCATTTATCTTGGCAACAAATTAAGAACAGTGCAGGATGTTGCAACAGCAGAATTCCATGCGGGACAAGTCAATCTCGACCTTGTTCAAAAGGATATAAAGTTTGCCATCGCATTGCAATATATACGGATCATGTACCTCAATGCCATTTTACAAAAGGAAAACACTATCGTATCGTCATTACAAAAAAATGACAACTACGCCAATGAAATGGTGAAGGAACAAATACTTCCGCCCTATCAGCGTAACTGGGCGAAAGTAGCGCTGATACAGGGAAAAACGCGGCTAAGCAATCAACAACTCGAAAAACAAAATGCATTGGTAGAACTAAACAAATTGCTTGGCGCGCCACTCGATTCAGTCATCATTATAACAGACACACTGATATACAAGCCAACAAAAATAGATACGGTCAACAATGAATTTTATCAAACGAATCCCGGTTATCAGTTTGTAAACAGTAAAAGCGCACTGGCAGAAGCAACATTGAAAGGCAGCAAATCTTTTTCACTGCCAAATATATTCGCAGTGGGCAATCTTAATCTCTATCAAAATGATTTGCCGGTAACCATTCCGCCGTGGTTTGTAGGTGTGGAAATGCAATGGACCATCTTCAATGGAACGCAAACAATTAAACGTGTGAAAGCCGCGCAGCAACTATTAGAAGAATCAAAGCTTGCAACAGAAAACGCCAAGTCACTTTTAGAGATGCAGTTGAAAGTAGCCATCAATAAAATGCAGTCTTTGCAAAATGATGTGGCAGCGCTGGACAGCGCAAGACAGGAAGCCAACACAACTTTTTCGTTAATTGAAGAAAGAATGCGCAACAATCTTTCTTCACCCAAAGATGTAAACGATGCATTGTTGATTAAAGAAGAAATTGAAAAGGCTTACTATACTGCTGTACTCGGCTACTATCTCGCAATGGCAGAGTATTTTAACATTGTAGGAACGCCGGAAAAAATATCAGCATACTTACAATAACACATTCTAAATAAAATTGAATGAGCAAATTCTTAAAAAATTATTGGGCACTTTTTATACCGCTGATCATTCTGATTGTTGCGTTGATCTTTTTGGTGAAACGTCCGAAGGCAAAGGAAGACAACACCGTGATCGGTATGGTAGATGCAGACTTCCTTGATGTTGCCGCAGAGTTTCCCGGCAGGCTCGACAGCCTCATGGTGAAGCAGGGCGATACCGTAAAGAAAGGACAATTGCTGGGCGTATTAAGAACCAATGAGATTGACGCCATCCGTAATCAGACGCTATCTGCCATTGACGCGGCAAAAAGTCAATTGGCATTATTGCAAAAAGGCGCAAGACCTGAAGTGATCAAATCAGCTGCCAACGTGTATTCCATTGCGCAGGAGCAGTATGACCTCGCTTCAAAAACCTACGAGCGCATGAACAATCTCTACCAAAAAGATGTGATCTCGGGTGAAGAAAAAGATATCATCTATTTCAAATTGCAAGCGGCAAAAAAGGAAATGGAAACAGCAAAGCTCAACTGGGATCTGTTACAAAAAGGCACTCAACCAGAACTGATACAAGCAGCAACAGCGGTGCTAAAGCAAGCAGAGCAAGGCTATGAACTAACAAAATCATTGACAGACAACACAAGAGTGACGGCGCCTGCAGATGGCATCATTTCAACCCTCGTGATACACGAAGGTGAAATTGTTTCGATTGGCTACCCGATGATCACTTTGCAAAAACACGATTCCTATTTTGTACGCTTCAACATTCGGCAGGATAAAATAAAGGGACTGCAACAAAACAGCAGGGTATCAATTAAAATTCCCGGTGCAGAACCGGAGGCATTTGATGCAGTGGTATCGCGCATTGCGCCGTCGTTGGAGTTTGCCAATTGGGTGCCTACAAAGGAACGTGGACAGTTTGAATTAAGAACATTCACCATTGAATGCAAACCGGTCAATGTAGCGAACATTAAAGGTTTAAGACCCGGCATGACCGCGTCGATGCAGCTACCATAGTCATCTAGCTATCATTTCAAACACACTATTATTGAACACCATTTTTAAAATAACATTTCGTGAATGGAAGCGTATTTTTTCGCTCCCGGCACATTATTGGGTGTTGATTGTGATTCCGCCATTGCTCTTTTTCCTCTACGCTTATATTTATGAAAAACAAAAAGCTGAAAAGTTACCCGTTGCCATTTTTGATGAAGATCATTCTGCCATTTCACGCCAGTTGATTTTTTTAATGGAACAAACAGAAAGCATTCATTTCACTACCACTGTCAATAGCTACAAGGAGCTGCAAACCAATATGCGGGAAGGAAAGATAATGGCAGCGGTATATTTTCCACAGGGGCTTGAAAGAAATATCAAAAGCCGGAACCCTGCAACAGTAGGGTTTTACACGAATGCATCTTTTATGGTTACCGCCAAACTCATGTATAAAGATGCAGCCAACGTTTTGATCGCAGGAGGTTTAGGTGTTGTGTTACAAAAACTTGAAAAAAAGGGAATGCCCGCCGACAAAGCAATGGCACTCATTCAACCGATCAAACTCATTACGTATCCATTATACAACCCACAGTTCAATTACCAGGAGTATTTGGTGCCGGGTTTGATCACCGTTGCCATGCAAATGATCATCATTCTTATTGGCGTATTGCTGTTGAACTATGAATGGAAAACAAACACGATTCATGAATTGATGTTGATTGCAAATGGCTCTGCATCCAACATCATCATTGGTAAATTGATTGCGCATCTTGCAATTGCATGGTTGAATTTTATACTCATCGCTGGCATCATATTTCCCATTTTTGAGATCGGCAATTCAGAAGGAATGTTTTCATTTTTCGTTTTGTATACACTCTTAGCTATTGCTTGTCTCGGTGTTGGTTTTTTGCTGTCATCCATTTTTGCGGATGTGATGTTGTGTACAGACATTGCCATCTTCTATACCTCACCGGCATTCGTTTTCAGCGGCTATACTTTTCCAAGATGGGCCATGCCCTGGTATGATCAATACTATGCGCAAATCATGCCCTACGCTCCTTTTCTCGATGCGTTCATCAAAGTAAACAATATGCAGCTTCCACTTCGGTATGCACAACCTGAAATGCTAAAGTTGCTTTGCTTCATCATCATTACTTATCCACTGGCAATTATCTTTTTTCAAAAAAAATGCAATCAACTATATCGAACAGCATGAGTTTTCTATCCAACATATGGAACATTACAAAGCGTGAAACTGCAATGATTGCAAAGGATCACAGTCTCCTGCTTACACTGCTCATTGCTCCCATTGTGTATGCATTTTTTTACGGAAGCATTTATATCAACAAAGAAGAAACAGAAGTTAAACTCGCCGTTATCGATGCCGATCATAGTAGCTTATCGCGATTGCTGGCGGAGCAATTAAACAACACTCAAACGATTGATGTGATAAGTGCTGCATCTGTAGAAGATGCGCAAGAACTTATGAACGACGGCTATTGCCAGGGTTATTTGTATCTGGAAAAAGGAATGGAGAAGAAGGTTTTGTCCTTGCATCAATCGAAGGCACTGCTTGCGTTAAACGTTGGTCGCTTCTTACCATCAAGCGATATTTTAAGCGCAGTTACCGAAGTGAGCCTCACCGTGAGCGCCGGGGTTCGTTTGCAATATTTTCAAAAGAACGGCATGACGGAAGCCATTGCCATGCGCGAAACAATGCCTGTAAGCCTTGACTACAGGCCACTCTACAATGAGCGATCTAGTTACGGAGCCTTTCTGTTGCCCGGTTTGCTAATGCTCATTTTGCAACAGACATTACTCATCGGCCTTGCATGCAGCTTCGCAGGTGAGCGCGAAAAAAACACATTGCCTGAATTGCTGCAATTATCCAACCATCACTATTCACTTGCCGTTTGGGGAAAAGGATTTTTCTATTTTATACTTTTCGGATGTTATGCTTTCTTCTTCCTGAATGTAAACTTTACCATTTTGCATTTGCCCAACCGTGGCAATGAATGGCAACTTACCTTATTGCTCATGCTTTTCATTTGCTGTCTCATCAGTTTTGGTACATGGCTGGGCTCACTTTTCAGCACACAATTAATCGCTGCGCAAATAATGACATTCACCACTTACCCTATTTTTCTAATCACGGGTTATGTGTGGCCATTTGATAGTCTGCCGCCAGCTATTCAATGGCTATCCGCATTACTGCCAACAACACCGTTTTTAAAAGTCTATCTTTCCATTGTGCAGCAGGGAGGTTCGCTCACAGAAAATGCACCTGCTATTTTACACCTCATCATTTTATGGTTCCTCTACTCTGCCCTTGCCACCTTGAGAATACAGCGGCTCTCCAAAAAACTTTCATACGTTTAATGCAACTACTTAGGGTATAGAGTTGTCTAAAACTAAAAAGCGGGTTAAACCGTTAGTAATATTATGATGAAGAAATACCAGGTAAGCATAGACTTTTCGTGGGACGACGAATTTATGACACTTGTACCGGCGCATCGTACCTACATCAATTATCTCATTAACAAGGATATAGTTGAGTATTATGCCGTAAGCATGGAAAAAAGACGCACTTGGATCACCATCAATGCGGAGGATAAAGAGACTGTGGAAGCGTATCTCATAAAATCTCCCTTATATAAATACTGGACCTACGAGATCGACGAGCTTTTTGTGTTGGATGGCCATGGGTTCAGGCTGCCATCGCTACAGATGAATTAAAAATTAAAAAGTCAAAAGTCAAAAATTGGAAACCTCTTTTTGACTTTTGACTTTTTAATTTTGACTTTGTTCTTATAGAATTTCTTCTACTGGCAAATGCGCCATACCAAACGTATCCGCTACAGATTTGTACACGATCTGTCCGTTTACCACGTTCAAACCTTTTTTCAGACCTGCATCCGCGCGGCAAGCGTCTTTCCAGCCATTGTTTGCCAATTGAATAACATAAGGCAAAGTTGCATTGGTAAGTGCCAATGTAGAAGTATAAGGCACAGCACCCGGCATATTTGCAACACAGTAGTGCACCACATTATCAATTACGTAAGTTGGATTTTCGTGAGTTGTAGGTTTACAAGTCTCGATACAACCACCCTGGTCAACAGCAACGTCCACCAATACACAACCTTTTTTAAGGTCTTTCAGCATATCGCGTGTGATCAGGAACGGAGCTTTTGCACCCGGAATCAAAACCGCACCTACGATAAGGTCAGCTTGTTTTGCCAGTTCGCGGATGTTGTAACGGTTTGACATTACAGTTTTCACGTTTGCAGGAAGCACGTCAGACAAATAACGCAGACGAGGAAGGCTCACGTCCATAATGGTAACGTCAGCACCCAGACCAGCAGCCATTTTCGCCGCTTCTGTTCCTACCACACCACCACCAAGGATCAACACTTTTGCAGGATTTACACCCGCAACACCGCCAAGCAAAATACCACGACCGCCAAGAGGTTTTTCAAGGTAGTTGGCGCCTTTCTGGATCGCCATACGACCAGCTACTTCACTCATTGGAACCAACAATGGCAAGCCACCGTTTTTCTCAACAGTTTCGTAAGCAAGACAAACTGCTTTGCTTGCTACCATTGCTTCTGTTAGTGGTTTGTAAGATGCGAAGTGGAAATATGTAAACAGCAATTGGTTTTCTTTTACCAATTTGTATTCAGATTCAATTGGTTCTTTCACCTTCACTATCATTTCGCCGATAGCGTACACTTCTTCAATAGTAGAGAGAATTTTTGCACCAGCACTTTGGTACTCTTCATCAGAAAATCCACTTCCTTCACCTGCAGTCGCCTGCACATACACAGTGTGTCCGTTAGCAACCAATTCTGAAACTCCGGCCGGAGTCAACGCTACACGGTTTTCGTTGTTTTTAATTTCTTTAGGTAACCCGATAATCATTTTTCTAATGTTTAATTTTTTAACTAAACCCATTCATTCTCAGTTATTGACGAAATCTGATCTCCATATGGCATAACAGGAAAATGCAGGGGTTATAATTTGCTCCGCAAATTTGGAGGATAATTCCGGATTATGAATCAAAAAATTGACGAAACCGCCATTTAGCATCACGTACAACGAACATCCGTTTTCAAAACATCAGAAAATGATTGCCTTTGTTAAGTTTTTTCTAAATAATTGAAAGTTTTGCTTTTATCTGTGTGAGGATTTTTTGTATTTGAAGAAGAAAAAATAATTAGGGAGTGTACGGTGTACGAAGTACGATGTACGAGATTCATTTTGAGTGTTTGCCACAAAGCATCTCGTACTTCGTACTTCATACATCAAACACACCCGCTACTGCACTATCATTTTCGCAAAATCCATAACGCCTTGCAAATGTTCCTTCATGGTGGCCTGCGCCCCTGCGGCATCGCCTTCTTTTATTTGTTGGAACAGCAGCGTGTGTTCGTTGAGCGCTTTATCTGTAATGGTATCGCAGACTTTAAAAACAGAATAATTGGAGATGATATCGGGAATGATGATGAGTAAAAGCGACTTTAGCACTTGGTTTTTACTAACTTCTGCAATGGTCAGGTGAAACATAAGATCTTCATCTACGGCCTTTATGCCTTGTTTTGCTTTGGCGAGATAGTTATTCAATGAAAGCTCCAGTTTTTCAATATCCGCCTCCGTTCTGCGCTCTGCAGCCAGTGCCACTGCTGATGTTTCAAGCAAAACACGCGTTTCCACGAGGGACATAAAAGAATAGGCATCTATTTTCAGAATATCACTTATCAAACCCTCCAATGCGGAAATGCCAATGCCTGCCACATAAGTTCCACTCTGCGGCTTGGTTTTTAAAATGCCATAAAACTCGAGCTTTTGGATGGCCTCGCGCACATGGGTTCTACCCACACCAAACTTCTCGGAAAGCTTTCTTTCCGGCGGAAGCTTGTCCCCCGGTTTTAACTGACCGGAAATCAGCAACTCCTTGATCTGTCGGATAATAACATCCACTGGTTTTTCAACCACCACTTCCTTCAAATCGTCCAAAACATCTTTCATTCAACAAAATTTACAATCTTCAAATTTCAATACCCTTTAGTTAAGCAATTCTAATTTGCTTTATTAATGTCCTACGGACAATAAGATTCATGTTGCTAGATTTTCTATTGACATTGATGCCCTACGGGCAATCCTTTTCCGTAGGGAAATAATATCAATAGAATAACAGCGAAATCGCCACATTGCCCTTAGGGCATTAACGTCATAACTAAGTGACGTCAATCTCAAAATTATTAAAATAAGCGTCAAATCAAAATTGGACGACCAATTTTCAAGTTAAAAGTAAACATTCAAAAGTCAAAAATGCTGCAACTCATTTTGACTTTTAACTTCTGATTTTAGAATTAGCGCTGTTTTCGCGCAAAATTCGACCCCTTCGCCTTAGTTTGGCGTAACAATGAAGTACGAAATTTTAAAAAATTGCTATTTTAAAACACAATTGGTCAACCAATTTTTAATACTTTCATACCCGATTTTATCCTCAACATTTACCAACTATGCAAAGCAAAGAATTCTTACTGGAGCAGGAAATGCAATTTGAAAGTACCGATCCGGGCGTTAAACGTCAGATAATGGGTTATAACGACGATGTTATGATGGTGCGTGTAGTATTTGAAAGCGGAGCCGTTGGCTATGAACACAAGCATCCGCATATTCAAACGTCCTACGTTGCCAAAGGTGTTTTTGAAATAACAATTGATGGCAAAACGCAACGCTTGAAACAGGGCGAAGGTTTTTTTGTTCCGTCAAATGTTTTGCATGGAGCAAAATGCATCGAACAAGGAGAACTGATTGATTCGTTCGCACCTATGCGTGCAGATTTTTTGAAAAAATAAACAACAGTTTGTGAGTTGTGAGTGGTAAGCCGTGGTAAAGAGCATCTCAAAACTCATCACTCTCAACTCTCAACTCTCAATTCCCAACTCATAACTTACGCTTGCCCATGCTGAAGAATCTCAAAACACTTACAACCTGCCTGCTTTTCGCGTCGTTTTCATTTGCGCAAAGCAAACACCCCAACCTCATTCTTACCAAAGATGGAGTACAACAAATAAAAGCGGGACTTGGAAAATATCCGTTGCTCGACAAAACATTTGCCGAAGCAAGAGCCGGTGTTGATGCTGATATCAAAAACGGCATCGATGTGCCCTTCCCAAAAGACCCTGGCGGCGGCTACTCACACGAAAAACATAAACTGAATTACCAGAACATGCTGAACGCGGGAATCATCTGGCAGGTGACCGGCGATAAAAAGTATGCTGAGTACGTGAAAACAATGTTCCTGGCGTACGCCAAAATGTATCCTTCCCTGGGAGTGCATCCTGAAGGAAAAAACTCAGGAACACCTGGAGTGCTTTTCTGGCAAAGCCTCAATGATGCAGTTTGGCTCGTGCACGCCGCGCAGGCCTATGATTGCGTGTATGACTATCTTTCCAAGGATGATAAAAAATTTATTGAAGATAGTTTGCTGCGCAAATTTGTACAATACATGATAGTGAATGATTCGAAAACATTCAACATGATCCATAATCACGGAACATGGTCCGTTGCAGGGGTGGCTATGACAGGCTATGTTATTGGCGATACAGACATGGTGAACAAAGCGATTTATGGCGGCAATAAAGATGGCAAAACCGGCTATCTTAAACAGATACAGCAATTGTTCTCTCCGGATGGATACTATACTGAAGGCGCTTACTATTTGCGTTACGCCATCCAACCTTTCCTTGTACTTGCAAAAGCAATTGATAACAACCAGCCATCTTTAAAAATATTTTCTTACAAAAACGGAACACTTGCCAAAGCGACATCTGTGTTGCTACAAATGACAGACGCAGATGGATATTTTCTTCCGTTCAATGATGCCTTGAAAGACAAATCCTGGGAATCAGGCGAAGTGGTGTATGCTGTTGACATCAGCTATGGATCCGTTAAAGAAGATCCGTCCCTGCTGTATGTTGCACAAAAACAGGATCGCGTTTTATTAAGTACCGATGGTGTAAAAGTAGCTAAGGCGGTTGCTGCAGGCAAATCCACGAATTCTTTCAAATGGCATTCGATGGCTTTGACAGATGGTCCCGATGGAAGCAAAGGCGGCGTCAGCATTTTGCGAAGCAACGAAACTCCTGATGCTGTAAGTGCATTGCTAAAGTATTCTGCTTATGGAATGGACCACGGACATTTTGATAAACTTGCCATTCAATTGTACGACGGAGAGAAAGAAATCTTAACCGATTACGGAGGCACGCGTTTTCTCAACATCGAACAAAAAAGAGGAGGCCGTTATTTACCTGAAAACAGGACATGGTCGAAACAAACTATTGCTCACAACACAGTGGCTGTTGACGGCAAATCGAATTACGAAAACAACACCAAAAAAGCAGAAGCTGCAAATTCCTTTTCCTACACACATTTCAACGACCTTAGTAATAAAGCTTTCCAGATCACCAGTGGAAAAGATACAACCGCTTACAACGGTGTAGGGATGCAAAGAACCCTGGCAATGGTACAGCCCGAAGGCATTGAAAAGCCTTTCCTCATTGATGTTTACAGGCTTTCTTCCAAAGAACAACATCAATACGATTATAGTTTCTATTACCTGGGATCACTTATCGAAACAAATATTAAATACGCAGCTTCGCCGCAAATGTTTCCGTTCGGTAAAAAAGATGGTTATGAATATTTGTGGGTAAAAGCAAAAGGAACGGCCAACACGAACAATAGTTTGTTCACGCTTTTTAATGAACATAATTTTTACACCATTGTTACTGCCACATCTAATAATGCAGAAGTTTTCTTTACAGAGATCGGGGCAAATGATCCTGAATTCAGTTTGCGTAACGAGCCTGGCATAACCATTCGCGAAAACGGCAGCGATCATGTGTTTGCATCAGTCATTGAACCCCACGGCTCTTTCAGCGCTACTTCTGAAGCAAGTAAAGATTCTTACGGAAGCTTCGCAAAAATTGAAGTGATAGGCAGCAACGATGAAGCAACGGTTGTAATGCTCACCAATAAAAAGAATGAAAAATGGCTGCTGGAAATTAATAATGGAAAGGCATCTGCAACAGATGCGCATACCGTTACCTTTGACGGAAAATCGTACAGCTGGACAGGGAATTATTCATATAAAAAAGTAAACTAGAAGAAAGTAACAATCAAAAAATAAATCATCAATATGGCTACCAATTATGAACTGCGCCATGCTGCGCATCCCAACGATGTAAAGAATTACGACACAAAAAAAATAAGAGAGCATTTCCTTATTGAAAAGCTTTTTGAGAACGACAATGTGAACATGGTTTACTCTTTGTACGACCGCGTGATTGCGGGCGGTGCTGTTCCTGCTTCAGGCAAACTCACACTTGAAACGATTGATCCTCTGAAAGCAAATTATTTTCTTGAGCGTCGTGAAATTGGTTTTATCAATGTTGGCGGTGCGGGCAAAATAACGGTTGACGGAACAGTATATGAACTGGATTACAAAGAAGCTTTGTATGTGGGTCGCGGCAATAAAGAAATCACTTTTGAAAGCAACGATAAACAAAAGCCTGCTTATTTCTATTTCAACTCCGCTCCTGCACACGTGAATTTTCCAACAAAAAAGATCACAAAGAACGAAGCGGAAATCGTAAACCTTGGTACACCTGAAACTTGCAACGCACGTACCATCAATAAACTGATTGTAAACTCCGTTGTACAAACATGCCAGATACAAATGGGCATGACAGAACTAAAAACGGGAAGCGTTTGGAACACTATGCCTTCGCATACGCACGACCGCAGAATGGAAGTTTATCTATATTTTGAAGTTCCGGAAAACCAGGCAATATGCCATTTCATGGGCGAGCCGCAGGAAACAAGACACGTGTGGATGAAAAACTACCAGGCGATCATTTCACCGAACTGGTCAATCCACTCCGGTGCAGGCACAGCAGCTTATACCTTCATCTGGGGAATGGGCGGTGAAAATCTTGACTACGGCGATATGGATGTGGTTCAGCCCGGAGACTTGAAGTAGGAATCAGGAAATAGAAATTAGGAATTAGAATATGACCTAAAAGTGAAATGCCTAACAGAGACTATCTCAATGTTAGGCATTTCACATTATAACGATCATTTTCAATTTTCAATTCTCAACTCTCAATATCCCGTCGCACCATCCCTCACCCTCACTTTCTTCTTACCTGAATTCTGTTTCTCGAAATCTTCTACTTCTTTTGGTTTGGAACTCGCTTTGGCAGCGTCCTTTTTAACGGAAGTCGGCGAATCTGTGGAAGCGGCTTTAGCCAGTGGGTCCGCGTCTAATTTTCCTAAATGGTAGAATTCTGTTTTAGTGACAAATCCGGTTGTCGGATCGAAGTATTTCCAGGTACCGTGCTTTAATGATGCTCCTTCGTTTTTAATGATCACGCGAGTAAAATGTCCGGGGTCATCAACGTTTTCTACATCAATTGTATCGTATTTCTTGTCAGGATTAATTGCCAGCCAGCTTTCTTCTATCGCAACATTTCCTGTCAGGCTGCTGTAGTATAAATTGCTGCCGTCTTTCATGCCCCATTTATAATTTTCTACTGCCAGCAAATCTCCCATCAAGCTGTATTTGCGCCATGTATCTTCCTTG
The DNA here is from genome assembly GCF_019130065.1 of Pinibacter aurantiacus. GTDB lineage: Bacteria > Bacteroidota > Bacteroidia > Chitinophagales > Chitinophagaceae > Pinibacter > Pinibacter aurantiacus. The sequence continues at coordinate 268,878 of NZ_JAHSPG010000015.1, forward strand.
CGGCCGTCAACAAACACGCCCTCTTCCTCGTACCCCGGCTCACCGCGAAGTGATTCAATTCTAACCACCCATTTCCCTTGCTTTTTGTCTTGCTTGTCAACACGGTTAAGTGTATCGCCCTTCACCCCAACAATGTAACTCTTCCACTGCTGCGCCATTGAAGTGCCCACAATAGAAAGCATAATAAAAACCACGATAGAAAATCTCAGAGCAATCTTTTTCATGTTTATTAAACGTACTGATCAAATAATTTATTCTATAAAAGAAATCTAAAATTCTAACACGATAAAATACTTTTTGTCCTACTTGAAGCCATTTTAACAAAATGCAGGCTACACCGAAACAATTCTTAATTCCTAATTCCTAAATCTTAATTGAATACATTTGCGGGCAATCAACAATTATGGGGCCGCTCAAAATCATCCTTTTTGCAACATCCTGTTTATTCCTTTTCCTTTCCGCAAATGCACAAAACAAACAGACGGCGCCGCCCGCACAATCAGCAGTAGTTGTACCAAAAACAATACCGCAAATAAAGGAAGGAATCGAGAAATCCTACAACCCCATTTTGTACACCCGCGACATTTTAAAGAAGAAATACAAGATTGATACGGTGGTGGTGATGAACACCTTACACTTCCAGGGCGTGGCGGACAGCATTGCCTACCACGGCAAACCCGGCAAAGTCTATGGGCCATTCCTGACCAGAAAACTGGACAAATATCTCGTGGAAGTTCTGGCACAGGAACCCAGCACATTCAACCGCATCAGCCAGGTTTTTATTGACACCTCTATACTTACTTACCGTGTAGCAGATTCTCTCTCAAAATCAATCCTTAACCGCATCAACAATGGCGAGGCAACTTTTGAGGATATGGCGGGAATGTACTCAATGGGGGGAGAAATAGCTACCAAGGGAGATCTGGGCTGGATAGCAAAAGGCCATATTTTACCGGAAATTGAACAGCAAATTCTGGCTCACCGCAAAGGAGATGTGTTTATTGTTTGGAGCCGGACCGGCGTGCATATCATTAAAAAGGCAGACAACATGAAACAGGATATTGGGTATGCGCTGTTGCTTCGGATATTTTTGTAGCTATGTGAAATTGATTTTTGTAACCAGATCGGATGCGATCCGTGATGCCCAGGGCGAATGCGATTCGCCCCTACTGATCTTGTAAAAATATTGGTCCCATTAAACACCCTTTTATCACTATTTAATACCCAGTTTTTAACATATGGCATAATTTTGCGTGCCAAATCGCATGAAACCTTGCTTTGGGCTATTTTAACGATTTCTTGACTATGAGATAAAGATTTTTGCGGCCTTATCATTAGAAAATTTTAAAACCCTTACATGCAATCTAAAAAAAGCCTTCAGCTATTAGTGGCACTTGTCCTGTCTGTGCTATCCATAGCTGCAAATGCTCAGGAAAAGTTTAGCATCAGCGGAACAGTAAAAGATTCCGCCACCGGTGAAGATATGATCGGAGTGTCCGTTTATATCAAAGAACTAAAAAATGCCGGCATCGTCACCAACTCTTATGGTTTTTATTCACTCACTGTGCCCAAAGGGAAATACACCCTTGTAGCACAATCAGTGGGCTTTAACGTACAATCGTTTTCGTTGGATGTCAATAAAGACATCCGGATAAATGTGCAACTGGCAAGAACCAACAGCACATTGCAGGAAGTAATAGTAAGCAGCCGTAAAAAGAATGAAGCGGTGCTGCGTCCTGTTATGGGTGTTGAAAAAGTAAGCATGAAGGAGATCCAAAACATTCCGGTCATTTTTGGAGAGAAAGATGTTTTGAAAACGATCCAGCTTTTGCCGGGTATTCAATCCGCCGGCGATGGAAATTCCGGTTTCTATGTGCGTGGCGGAAGCGCAGATCAAAACCTTATCCTGCTGGATGAAGCACCAGTGTATAATCCTTCTCACATGCTTGGCTTCTTCTCTGTTTTCAATTCAGATGCCATCAAAGATGCGACCATCTATAAAGGCACTGCGCCTTCGGAATACGGCGGCAGGTTGTCTTCTGTTGTTGATTTAAAAATGAATGAAGGAAACAATAAACGCGCAAGTGTAAGCGGCGGTATTGGTTTGATTTCTTCAAGGTTAAGTGTTGAAGCACCTATCGTAAAGGACAAAGGCTCCTTCATTGTTTCTGCACGACGCACTTATGCAGATCTTTTCCTTAAATTATCAAAAGATACCACGGCAAAAAACTCAACGCTTTATTTCTACGACATCAACGCAAAGGCCAACTACAAACTGGGAGATAAGGATAGAATTTATTTATCTGGATATTTTGGTCGCGATAATTTTAACTACAACAAACAGTTTGGACTAGATTGGAGCAATTCAACTGCAACGCTTCGCTGGAACCATATCTTCAACAGCAAATTGTTTTCTAATACCTCTCTTATTTTTAGCAACTACAATTATCATATCCTTCTTAATAACAATGGCGATGATGTTAAGATCACTTCTGCCATACAAGACTGGAACTTCAAGGAGGACCTTCAATGGTATGTGGGCGGTAACCACAACGTAAAGTTTGGTATCAACTCCATCGCCCACACATTCATTCCGGGTGAAGTAACGGCAAATCCTAAATCCGGCATTAATAACATGGAGCTGCAGAAAAAACACGGTTGGGAAAATGGCGCTTACATCAACGATACGTGGACATTCTCTGATCATTTAAACATAAACTACGGCATTCGTTTCAGTTCATTTTCATTGCTGGGACCGGGCACGTTTTATACCTACAATGATGACAGCAGCATAAAAGATTCTTCGGTGTACAGCAAAACAGGTTTGGTAAAAACATACTTCTTTGCAGAGCCAAGAATATCGTTAAGCTATATCATAAATGATGAACACTCCATTAAAGGAGGTTATTCCCGCAATACGCAAAACATGCACCTGCTAAGCACTTCATCAACTTCCTCACCTTGGGATGTGTGGATTCCAAGCAGCAATAATGTAAAACCAGAAGTTGCGGACCTCTTCTCTGTTGGTTATTTCAGAAACTTTAAGAACAACCAGTACGAATTCTCAACTGAGCTTTATTATAAGTTAATGCAGAACCAGATCGACTATAAGAATGGAGCAGATATTTATGGTAATGAGAATGTAGAGTCGCAATTGTTGTTTGGCAAAGGAAGAGCTTATGGCGCAGAATTTTTGATCAAGAAAAAATCAGGCAAGCTCACTGGTTGGATCGGTTATACATTGGCGAAAAGTGAAAGACAATTTGCAGAAATAAATAAAGGCGCATGGTTTTCTGCGAGACAAGATCGTACGCACGACATTTCCGTTGTAGCGATGTATGAGCTAAGCAAAAAGTGGACATTCTCTGCTGATTTCGTTTATTACACCGGCAATGCAACTACTTTCCCAAGTGGCAAATATGAAGTCGACAACCAGGTTGTTAACTATTACACAGAAAGAAACGGCTATCGCATGCCAGCCTACCACAGGCTCGATCTTGGCGCCACTTATATTGTAAAGAAAACAGCTACTAAAGAATCAAGCTGGACATTCTCTTTATATAACGCTTACGGCAGAGAAAACGCCTACACGATCAACTTCAAAACGAATCCGGATGATCCAACCAAGACGGAAGCTGTTCAGGTTGCTTTGTTCAAATTCATTCCTTCTGTAACGTACAATTTCAAATTCTAATGAAAAGTATTCAATCAATCATATCAATAGTACTTGTGCTTGTTGTAGCAATAAGCACAACATCGTGTGAAAAGGTGATCGACATTAATACCAATAACTCCATACCTCAACTGGTAATAGAAGGAAATATTTCCAATGTTCCAGGTCCATACACGATCAAGCTCTCAACAAGTGTTAACTACGATCAAACGAACTCTTTCCCTGCAGTACAAAATGCAGTGGTGAAAATTTCTGATAATAAAGGGAATAGTGAAACACTTAAAGAAACCACCGCCGGCATTTATCAAACGGCAACATTGAATGGCACCGTTGGCACAACATATACACTGTATATAAAAACAACCGACAACAAAGAGTATACAGCCAGCTCAACAATGCCCGCTCTCGTGGCATTGGACGACCTTAAAATACAGAAATCAACCTTCAAATCCAGCGACGAAGACACGCTTGAAGCTGTTGTTTATTTCACAGACCCGAAAGGTTTGGGTAACAACTATCGCTTCATACAATACATCAACAGTGTAGCGTCTAAAGCCATCAATATCACGAACGACAAATATTTTGATGGCAACTCGACAAACTTTTCTCTTTTCAGAAAAGATAAAGAATACATCAAAAAAGGAGATTCAGTTTCTGTAGAAATGAGGAATATCGACAAGGCCAACTACGATTATTTTAATTCTTTGGAAAACATCGTTGATCGCCCGGACAATCCTGCTCCAGCCAATCCTGTCAGCAGCATCACCGGCGGCGCGTTGGGGTACTTCTGTGCGTACAGCGTTTCACAGAAATCAGTTATTGTTAAATAGCCGAATTTGAAAATTTGATGATTTGAAAATTTGAAAATGCATTAAGCGCGGTCCCGTTCTATTATTGGCTCTCAGACATTCCGAGAGTGAGTTAAAAAAAGAACAAAGCTCACAGAAAGAATTTTCAAATTTTCAAATCCTCAAATTTTCAAATTAACCAGGGTCTTAACCTATGAAGAATCTCACCGCCAGCTCATACCCTTTCATCCCCAGCCCCGCAATCGTTCCTTTCGCTTTCGCAGAAACGTGCGATAGTTTTCTGAAATCTTCACGCGCATGTACATTGCTGATATGAACTTCAACTACTGGCGCTTTAATTGCCGCTATTGCGTCGCCAATTGCCACTGAAGTATGTGTATAGCCACCGGGATTCATTATAATACCGTCATAGTCAAAGCCCACTCGCTGCAGCTCATTGATCAATTCACCTTCCACATTGCTTTGAAAATAATGAAATGAAATATCAGGAAATAACTTCTGCAGATCTGCATAAAACGCTTCAAAAGTCTGGCTGCCATAAATACCAGGCTCCCTTGTTCCAAGAAGATTAAGATTAGGTCCGTTGATGATAGCGAGCTTCATTAATTGAAAGTTGAAAATTGAAAATTGAAAGTTAATATTAAAATCAGTATTCTCCGACTACTTACTAAGGCCTTTCTGATACAAAATAAAAAAGAGGCTGCGAAACGCAGCCTCCAACATTTTCAATTTTCCCCGCCCGAACGACGTCAGTCGGGCGGGAACTTTCAATTTTCAATTGACTACTTGTTGTCTTGAATCAATTTGATGAAATCATCAAACAAGTATCTGCTATCGTGCGGACCCGGAGTTGCTTCAGGGTGGTATTGCACAGAAAATGCAGGTTTACCTTTCAATCTGATACCTTCAATTGATTTATCGTTAAGGTTAACGTGTGTAACCTCGATGTGATCTGCTTTTTTAACCGCCTCAGGATCTACACCAAAGCCGTGATTTTGTGTAGTGATTTCGCACAAGCCGGTGATCAGGTTTTTCACAGGGTGGTTCAAACCTCTGTGGCCGTGGTGCATTTTGAAAGTAGGAATACCATTAGCCAAAGCCAGCAACTGGTGTCCCAAACAGATACCAAAAACTGGTTTCTCCGCTTTCAAAATTTCTTTTACAGTCTCAACAGCGTAAGGCATTGCCGCCGGATCGCCGGGGCCGTTTGATATAAAATAACCGTCAGGATTAAACGCTTTTAGCTCCGCTGCCGAAGTTTTCGCAGGGTGCACTTTTATGTAAGCGCCTCTTTCCACCAGACAGTTAAGAATATTCTGTTTTACACCAAAATCGATCACCGCAACGCGAATGGATGAGTTTGGATCACCCATTTCGTATGTTTTATCTGTACTAACAAGAGAAGCAAGTTCCAAACCATCCATTGAAGGAACTTTCGCCAACTCAGCTTTCAGTTGTTCAACATCCAGGATTTCTGAAGAAATAATGCAGTTCATCGCACCTTTCGTACGCACATGCTCAACCAGTGAACGTGTATCAACATCTTCAATCGCAACCAGGTTGTTTGCTTTCAAATAGTCGTTCAGAGAACCTTGTGCCATGCGGCGTGAATAAGTCTCTTCAAGGTTGCGTCCGATCAACCCGCGGATTTTAATAGAACCACTTTCTACATCTCCATCTTTAACGCCATAGTTTCCAACGTGCACGTTGTTCATAATCAAAACCTGGCCATAATAACTAGGATCTGTAAATACTTCCTGGTAACCTGTCATACCAGTGTTAAAGCACAATTCACCCGTTGTAGTGCCAATAACGCCAAATGCTTTACCATAATGTACGGTGCCGTCTTCCAGCACCAAAATCGCTTGTTGTTGAGTAGTATTAGACATGGAGATTTTTAATTCGCTGCAAATTTAGTTGTTATTGAAGTCAAAATTCAAAAATCAAAAGTCAAAAATTTGTCCGTTATGGAAACTAGCCCCGATAATCCGCACAGACTGGTGTTTTACGCCGCCAATTATGTTGTCAACTGTATATCCTTGATTCAACTTTTGTTGCGTCGCACACTTGTACAGCAGTAATTTTATTCAGCTACAATGCAAGTTGCCAACATTTACGCCGCACTTTTGAATTTTGACTTTTTCCTTTTGAATTAGCTAAAAAAAAGCTCCGATAATAATATCGGAGCTTCTATATAAAGAATGAATGATCATTTCCTTATTCTGCTGCTTTAGTTTCTTCACCAGCTGCAGGTGCTTCGTTAGAAGCTGCTTCATCAGAAGCTTTCTTTTTAGCTCCACCAGCACGACGAGTTCTTTTAGCTGGTTCTGCTTTAGTTTCTGCTGTTTTACCGTAGATTTCGTTGAAGTCTACAAGTTCGATCATCGCAGTTTCAGCGTTATCACCCACACGAGCACCCAATTTGATGATACGAGTGTAACCACCTGGACGACCAGCAACTTTTTCAGCAACCGCACCGAAAAGTTCTTTGATAGCTTCTTTATCTTGCAAATAGCCGAAAACAATACGACGTTGGTGTGTGCTGTTTTCTTTAGCTTTTGTGATCAATGGTTCAGCATACACTCTTAAAGCTTTAGCTTTAGCAAGTGTAGTTACAATTCTCTTGTGCTGAATCAATTGACAAGTAAGATTGCTCAACAAAGCATCTCTGTGTGCTTTTGTACGACTTAAATTTTTGATTTTGTCTCCGTGACGCATGACGTTAATTTTTAGATTCGGCTGTACCGTGTCAGGAATTACAGCCTACTGTTTACAATGTATAAATAAGGCTCATGCAAGGTTTTCACACAAGCATAAGCCTTAAGTTATTTAGATATCATCTTTATCTACACCCAATTTCGCAAGATCCATTCCGAAGTGCAAACCTCTTTCGTTCAACACTTGTTCGATTTCGCTCAAAGATTTTTGACCGAAGTTGCGGAATTTCATCAAGTCTTCTTGTTCGTAACCAACCAACTCGCTCAAGCTGTTGATTTTAGCAGCTTTCAAGCAGTTGAAGGCACGCACTGAAAGATCAAGATCTTCCAAAGGTGTTTTCAATACTTTACGCAATTGTAAAGTTTGTTCGTCTACCAGGTCTTCTTTTTTCTCTTCCTTATTATCAAAAGTGATGTTTTCATCAGTAATGATCATCAGGTGTTGAATCAGAATACGTGAAGCTTGTTTAACAGCTTCTTCTGGATGAATAGTACCATCTGTGCTAACTTCCATTACCAACTTTTCATAGTCAGTACGTTGTTCCACACGCGTATTTTCGATGCTGTATTTAACATTCTTGATCGGAGTGTATACGGAGTCAATAGGAATGTAACCTACAGGCGCGTCTTTCAATTTGTTCTCTTCAGAAGGTACATAACCACGACCTTTTCCAATTGTAAGTTCTATGTCCAACTTTGCAGAAGGGTCCATAGTACAGATCAGCAGTTCCGGATTCATGATCTGGAAAGACTGAGTACCTTCCTGGATCATGCCCGCAGTAAATTCGTTCTTACCTTTAATGTGCAGGGTAATTTTTTCATTCACCGCTTCGCTATCTACGATTTTCTTGAATCTTACTTGTTTCAGATTCAGAATAATTTCGGTAGCGTCCTCTGTTATACCCTTGATAGTAGCAAATTCATGCTCAGCCCCTTCAATCCTAATTCCCGTGATAGCATATCCTTCCAATGAACTCAGCAATACGCGGCGCAATGCGTTTCCGATAGTTACGCCAAAGCCAGGTTCCAAAGGGCGGAATTCAAATTGTGCTTCAAAATCGGTTGCTTTTTGCAAAACAATTTTGTCAGGTTTCTGGAAATTTAAAATGGCCATATATCTGTTTCAGATTTTAGTTTTATATTTTCTTTGTTTAGCCTTACTGTTCTGCAATTAGCACTGAAAGAAAAATCTTCCGGCCACTAACTGCGCTGATCATTATTTAGAGTACAACTCTACAATCAGTTGTTCCTTGATGTTCTCAGGAACGCTTTCTCTTTCAGGGTACGCAATGAAAGTTCCTTTTTGCTCAGTTTCGTTCCAGTCTAACCAGTTGAATTTAGCATTTTTACCGCGGAATTGGCTAGTGATGCTAGAGTTAACGCCAGATGCTGGTTTCAAACCGATGATGTCACCTGGTTTCAATTGGAAAGAAGGTACGTTCACCACTTCACCGTTAACGGTAACGTGTTTGTGAGATACCAACTGACGAGCGCCAGGACGAGAAGCTGACAAACCTAAACGGAATACAGTGTTATCCAAACGTGCTTCCAGCAATTTGATCAGGTTTTCACCTGTTACACCACGACGACGAGAAGCCTCATCGAAAGTTTTGCGGAATTGACGCTCCAATACACCGTAAGTATATTTAGCTTTTTGTTTTTCACGCAATTGCAAAGCATATTCACCAAGGCTTTTACGTTTGCGGGAAGCACCGTGTTGACCTGGAGGGTTGCTGTTTTTGTTTAACCATTTGCCATTGCCTAAAATTGGCTCACCGAAAATTCTGGAAATTTTGGTCTTGGGACCTGTGTAACGTGCCATAATTGTAATTGGAGATTTTTTTGGTTACGATGTACGATCAGTAAAAATCTTAAAAAATCAATCGCACATCCTTGTAAAATACAAAATATATGAAAAGCAAAAATGTACGGTGGGATTCACCGTACATAAACTCTTTATAAAGATTAAACTCTTCTTTTCTTCGGAGGACGGCATCCGTTGTGTGGAAGCGGCGTCACGTCTTTAATCTGTACTACTTCGATACCTGAGTTAGACAGAGAGCGAATAGCTCCTTCACGTCCTGAACCAGGTCCTTTCACGTAAACATCTACTCTTTTCAAACCAGCATCCAAAGCTACTTTTGCTGCGTCAGCTGCGGCCATCTGAGCTGCGTACGGAGTGTTCTTTTTAGAACCTCTGAAGCCCATTTTACCAGCAGAAGACCAGGAAATAACCTGACCGTGCTTGTTTGTTAAGCTGATGATGATATTGTTGAAGCTTGCTACGATGTGTGCATCACCATAAGCGTCAACTTTTACGATTCTTTTTTTAGCAGCGACTTTAGCGCTGTTTTGTTGTGCTTTCGCCATGACTTTTTAAAGGTAATCTTGTTTTAATTAAATATTCCGTGACCGGAATCGAACCAACACTCCGTCGCACCCTGACATCTGTAACTGGTTCTTAATAACAGGTGCATATAAAAACAGCTGTCAATAAGCGATTGAGCTCATCAACAGCTATTAATTATTTCTTAGCGGCCTTTTTCTTACCGGCAACTGTCTTACGTTTACCTTTACGAGTACGGCTATTTGTTTTGGTGCGTTGACCACGAACAGGCAAACCTTTACGATGACGTAAACCACGGTAACATGCGATATCAAGTAAGCGTTTAATGCTCATTGATACTTCAGAGCGCAAAGCACCTTCTACTTTAAATTCATCATTGATAATGTTACGAATAGCAGCTTGCTCTTCGTCATTCCAAGTATGAACTTTTTTATCAAAGGAAATACCTGCTTTCTCCAAAATGTACTGGGCTGATGAACGGCCAATTCCGTAAATATAGGTTAAACCTATTTCGCCTCTCTTGTTTTTTGGTAAATCAACACCGGCAATACGAGCCATAATTCTATTTTAATTTTCGATTTTAATGTTTCAAACTTCGGTAATCTCAAGATTATCCTTGTCTTTGTTTGTAACGAGGATTTTTCTTGTTAATTACATACAGCTTTCCTTTTCTCCTCACGATCTTACAATCTGCGCTGCGCTTCTTGATTGATGCACGAACTTTCATTGTTATTTAATTTAAAACGTTTAGCCTTTTAATACGGATTATTTGTATCTGAAAATAATCCTTCCCCTTGATAGATCGTATGGACTCATTTCCACACCCACCTTATCGCCTGGTAAAATTCTGATGTAGTGCATCCTCATTTTTCCTGAGATTGTTGCCAGAATTTCATGCCCATTTTCCAACTTCACCTTGAACATCGCGTTTGACAATGCTTCTAAAATGATTCCATCCTGTTTGATTAATGCTTGTTTCGCCATACTATTTTTGGGAGCGCAAAGATAGGAGTTTATAAATTAATAATAAAATAAATGGAGAAAAAATTCCTTTTTATGCATATTATTCTTAAATACGGCATTAAAAATAGCAAAAAATTTGAATATGCCTAGAAAAGCTTAAATTAACTTATTTACCAATAATTGAATAACTGAATTATTGAATTATTGAGAAGACACTGAATTTCAGCATTTTACTCAATAATTCAATTATTCAGTCACTCAGTTATTAAAAAGAGGCAAATTACTTTGCCCCTTTTCCTTACTTATTAAACCAGCTCAACTTTTGTCATTTGTAAATAGTGATTTTGAAGTTGATGAACCGCTATCGGCATCTTTATCAGACGGTGATCTTCCCGGTACCATATTTCAAAATCCTCGAAACCTTTGGAATTTAGCAGCACTCTGAAAGGCCCCTTTTTGAATTTCGTATAATTGTTTTCGTATGATTCTTTTTCAAACCCAAGTTTAACCAACTGGTTTTCATCTAAAGGTATGGGATAAAGATCCTCCGGCTTGAACCAGAATGTCTGCACATCTGTTTTTACACAAATTTCTTTGTCTTCATGATTCAATTCTGTCACCACTCCTTCTTTTGTCTGGCCCTCAAAGTCGGCCATTACGTAATCGCCTTCTTTTAATTCATTGATTTTTATCATAATGAGCAAGTTTTTTTGTTTACTTTAAATATACTAAAATGATACCATAGCTACAATGGGTTATTTTAGTGATCACAGATATTTAAAGAGGAGATAACACTGCCGAACAAGATTTTATTGCTGAAGGCAGGATTGAATTCAAAAGTAAAAAGTCAAAAATGGATGACTCTTTGATATTTTGAATTTTTACTTTTTACTTTTGAATTTTTACCATGACTAAAATTGGACTCATCTCTGATACGCATAACTTCCTTGATGATGCTGTTTTCAACTATTTTGATAAATGCGATGAAATATGGCATGCAGGAGATTTTGGAACTGCTGAAATTGCTGACAAACTAAAAGCCTTCAAACCGCTCAAAGGCGTATATGGCAACATTGACGGGCCGGACATTAGATATTCATACCCTGAGGAGCTTGTTTTCAATTGTGAAGAGGTTACTGTTTACATGAAACATATTGGCGGTTATCCAAACAAGTATGCTCCCGGCGTTAAGCAGAGAATTATGGAAACCCATGCAGGCCTGTTTATAAGCGGGCACTCGCACATTTTAAAGGTTATGTACGATGAAAAACTAAAATGCCTGCACATAAATCCAGGAGCAGCGGGAAAACAAGGTTGGCACCAGGTGCGAACGCTTATCAGATTTGATATAGATGGCAAAAACATCAAAAACTGCGAAGTAATAGAGCTGGGGAAAAGAATCTGAGGAAAGTTTTTCTTACCTTACAAAGACCAAAACCAACACTATTAAACATGACCATGCAACGCCGAGAAATGCTGCGCAATACAGCTTTGGCTGCCGCAGCTTTTGCATTTAGCAGAGATACATTTGCCAGAAAAACTGAATCCCGCATTATTACCAACTTCCCTCCTTCAAAAACTATGATAAGATTGGGGTTTAATGAAAACCCATACGGACCTTCGCCAATGGCGCGCAAAGCCATGATGGAAGCCGTAACAGCGTCGAACCGTTATCCCATGGATGCTGTTGATCAATTAAGAGTGAGAATTGGCAAAGAATATAATCTAAACGCTTCTAACGTTGTGATCGGTGCAGGATCTTCTGAACTCCTTGGCATTGTGGGTGCATGGACGGTTTTGAAGAAAGGAACGGCCCTTGTTCCGGAAGTAAGTTTTCTTTCCTGGACACCGGCTGCAAAAAAGATAGGGCTTGACATCAAGACAGTGCCGCTAACTGGTTCAAGAGTCATCGATCTCAACGGAATGAAGAATGGTATTGAATCAAATACGAAGCTCATTTATTTGTGCAACCCCAACAATCCAACGGGGACCGTGTTGCCGCCGAATGAACTGGAAGCATTTATACGCAATGTCGCTCCTAGTTGTCCCATTTTACTTGACGAAGCATACACGGAGTTTAATGACACTCCGAGCATGGCTAAACTGGTAAATGAATTTCCCAATTTGCTTGTTGCAAAAACTTTCTCAAAAGTATACGGCATGGCCGGTGCAAGGCTGGGATATATTCTTGCTCATCCGCAAACCATCAGTGAAATAACTTCATTGCAGCCGTGGGCAAATGCCAGTGCGAGCGCAGTATCTCTTGCTGGCGCATTGGCGTCTATGGATGATAAAAACTTTGTCAACTATTGTAAAACGGAAAATACAAAGGCGAAGGAAATATTCTACAATGCGCTTAAAAAAGCGAACATTTCATACATACCTTCCAGCACAAACTTTGTGTATTTCAATTGCGAAAATTATCCGAAAGATATCGTTGCCCAATTAGAAGCAAAAGGTATTGCAGGCATCAGAACGTATGAGAAAAACACCAGGTGGTGCAGGCTTACTATAGGGACTGTTGAAGAGATGGGTAAAGTAGCAGAAGCGCTGTTAATTTGAAAATTTGAGGATTTGAAAATTTGAAAATGCTTTAAATGATAGATTCAAACCGAAACATTTAATCTTCGAAATTCTAAGAGTTAGTTATCTCTTAAAATGTAACACTCAACACATTTTCAAATTTTCAAATCCTCAAATTTTCAAATTTCCTAAATCCAGCCTCTTCCAGCTCCAGCCATTCTTCCTGGCCAAGGAATGCTTACAAGGATAATCACGAGTGCCACGAGGTATAACCAGAATGCCGCACCGTAAGCAGCTTTTTTCACTTTACCGCGAGCAATGGTAATTAACACGATTGCGATAAGCATCCCTGTTATATGCTCTACTGCGTAAAATCTGTATACAGCATCTTTCATTACTGCGCTCATGCCAAGATTGGTAATGTTTTTCAACCCCCAAGGACCAACGATCCACTGGTATAAACCAATCAGGAAAGTTGTATGCGCAGAGATCAACAGAAACAAACTTGTTTTCTTAAGTTTTGCGCCTGCTTCAGGATTACTTTTAGCAGTAAACGCCTGAACCAAACCAATCAATAATAAAATCAGGATAACCCAACGTAAAAAGCTATGCAAGTGTAAAAGACCAGTATACATAAAGTGTAGTTTGGCCGCTAAACTAAAGAATAATTTGAGAATTTGGGAATTTGAAAATTTGAAAATGAGGGAGAATGCAGATTTTCATGATTGTCATGATTGGTCAAGATTAGAAATCTGAAATTTAAAATTTGATACACGAGAAAGGGGCTGATTAATTTCAGTATCAAATCAAAAGATCATTCAAATCATGAGAATCATGAAAATCTGCGTTCCATTTTCAAATTTTCAAATCTTCAAATTTTCAAATTGCCTAACTTGCCTCCATGGAACGCAACTTTTACATCTTCACTTTTTTCATGTTGGCGATTGTTTTGATAGGCTGTAATTTTTTCGATAAGAAAGGTAAATCAGAGAACGAGAAAATACTTAAGTCGCCCCCATTTGATGTATTGACTGATAGTATCAGATTACTACCGGACAATGCAGATCTCTACAAACAAAGGGCGGGGCTTCTTTCCCAAAAAGGATTTCATGAGCTTGCAACGGAAGATTTCAAAAAAGCATGGAGCTTGCAGCCGGATGAGATTACTGCTACATCCTATGCTTCTAATTTAATGATTACAGGAAACCTTAATGAAGCGCTGGATCTGCTGCACCAATGCATGAAGATGTATCCTGCCAATACGGATTTCAAAAGGAAGATTGCTGAAATATACGTTAGTGAAGGCAAGAGAGAAGATGCGCTGGCTTTATATGACGATATGATCAGTAAAGACAGCAACGATTTTGAAGCTTGGTATGAGAAGGGCACGCTACTTGCCGCTCTCGCCGATACGACGCAGGCGATTGCTGATCTTGAGAAATCTTATACTATCCAGCCTTTGCAGCTTTCTGGTCTTGCGCTTGCTAATTTGTATGCAGAGACAAAAAACAAGAAAACGCTTTCTCTTTGCGACGCTTTGCTCAAAGCCGATTCCACCGGTGAATTGATCGATGCCGTTTTTCTGAAAGGAGTGTACTACTCTAACATAAATGATTACGCGAACGCTGTCGCGCAATTTGACCAATGCATAAAAATAGATTGGAAGTTTACCGACGCCTATATTGAAAAAGGAATTCTTTTTATTGAACAAAAAAAACCACAGGAAGCGATCACTACGCTTCAACTGGCCACAACTGTTTCCAACACTGATGCAGACGTTTACTACTGGCTTGGTAGGGCTTACGAAGCTGCCGGCAATAAAGAGGAAGCGTTAAATAATTACATCAGGGCAAGTCAGCTCGACCGCAATTTTACCGAAGCAAAAGAAGGAATTAAGAGAGTAAAAGGCTAGTTGAGAGTTGTTCTTTTTGTAAAGACTGACCCCTTAGACATAACTCTCAACTCTCCATTCTCAACTCTCAACTAAATTGCTATCTTGCCAACCAAAAAAATACACATCATGCCCATCATAGCACCATCACTACTTGCGTCTGATTTTTTACACCTTGCTGATGAATGTAAAATGCTTAATGAAAGTGAAGCGGATTGGTTTCACCTGGATGTGATGGATGGACGTTTTGTTCCCAACATTAGCTATGGCTTGCCGGTGATTGAACAAATTCGCACGGCAACTACAAAAATTTGTGATGTGCACTTAATGATCGAAGAGCCTGAAAAATATGCACAGGACTTTAAAAATGCCGGCGCAGATATTTTGACGGTTCATTATGAAGCATGCAGGCATTTGCACAGAAACATTCAGCAAATAAAAGACCTTGGCATGCTGGCCGGTGTAGCGCTTAATCCTCATACACCTATTCAGTTGCTGCAAGACGTAATACAGGACATTGACTTAGTCCTGATCATGAGTGTGAACCCTGGTTTTGGAGGACAGAAATTCATTCCTCAAACGCTAAAGAAAATCAAAGCGCTTCGCGAAAGAATCGATATGCTGGGCCTAAATACAAAAATTGAAGTAGATGGTGGCGTAACATTAGCAAATGCAAAATCTATTATCGAAGCTGGCGCCCATGTGCTAGTGGCTGGCAGCACCGTTTTCAAATCGAAAGACCCGAAGCAGACGATACACGAGCTGAAAAGCATTTAAGAAAAGGAACGCAGATTTTCACGATTGTGATGATTTGATTTAAAGCACACGGATGACACAGATTAGACGGATTTACACGGATTTTTTCCCGTGGGTGACTACGTTGAAGCTGATGTGTTTTTATTGGTACTGTGATTCTAAAATTTAAAGTCTATGTTTTGTTAGCGCCTCTTTAAAGGTTAAACTTATAAAACAAAAATCCGTGTAAATCCGTCTAATCTGTGTCATCCGTGTGCCCATCTCAATCTCAAATCACGACCATCGCGACAATCATGAAAATCAGCGTTCAATATCTCTCCCCTTTCTCGAATTAAAAAGTTAATATTGCTGCGAACAAACCATTGCCGGTAATGACTTTAAGAAGATCATTTGCAATATTATTCCTCCTTTTCCTTATCCAATTTGTGTCCGCGCAGAAAAAAACCGCTTTTATTTCTGGTAAAGTGCTGGATGAAAATGAAACCCCGATAGCACGTGTTTCTGTTGTGGTTTTGGGTCAAACAAATGGGATCTTCACAAGCGACTCTGGCACCTTTAAATTGAAAGTTCCTGCCAATAAAGCATTCGCGATTGTATTTACTTACACAGGTTATAAACAAGAGCAACGCAATTTCATTTTGAATGAAAACGAAAATGAAACGGTTGTTGTTCGGATGGAAAAAAGTGCGAAGGAACTGGAAGAAGTGATCATTACAAACGATCGCAAGCAACGCGAAGAAGCAGGACTGATGCTCATCAATCCGAAACAGGTCATCAATATTCCCTCTCCCACCGGCGGTATTGAAAGTATGATCAAAGTATTTGTGGGCAGCAATAATGAGCTAACATCAAATTATTCTGTTCGCGGTGGTAACTACGATGAGAATCTTATTTATGTGAATGACTTCGAAATATTTCGGCCATATCTCGTAAAAAGCGGGCAGCAGGAAGGCTTAAGTTTTATCAATCCGGAACTGACACGCACGGTAAGCTTTTACAATGGCGGATTTCAAGCGAAGTACGGAGATAAGATGTCTTCTGTTTTGGACATCCAATACAAAAAACCAAAACGTTTTGGAGGCTCTGCATATATCAGTTTACTGGAACAAGGTTTTAATGTGGAAGGAACTGATAAGAAAAACAAGTTCACCTATTTGCTTGGCGTAAGGAACAGAAGCAATCAGAATCTTTTAAGTAGCCAGGAAACGAAGGGAAGCTACATTCCATCTTCGACAGACTTTCAGGGCTTGTTCACTTATCAGCTTACTGACAAATTATCTGCAGAACTGTTAACCAATTTTTCCAAAACCAAATTCACATTAATTCCAGAATTTAGTAGTCAAACTGCTTCTGTTTTCTCGGCCTATTACACTTCAAATTTGGGTCTTGATACTTACTTCGAGGGCCGAGAAAAAGACGAATACAAAACCAATTTTGTTGGCTTAAGTGTGATCCAGCAACCGCGTAGTAATCTTCGTTTAAAATGGATGGCGAGTTATTTCCAGGACAACGAAAAGGAAACGGTTGACATCACCGGTGCTTATATTTTTGGCGAAAGAAGTTTTGATAAAACACAAAGTGATTACGGCCAAATTACCAATCCGCTTGGTGTCGGCCAGTACCAGCAATACACCCGGGACCGCCTGAACATTGATGTTTGGAACATCAGCCATAAAGGAACACTTCGCAAGAACAGGAACTTTTGGCAATGGGGTGCTACCGCAGAAAAGCAGCTTGTTCACGACAAAATGCACGAGTGGGAACTGCAGGACTCTGCCGGCTATACTTTGCCATACAACACGTCGCAGTTGAACATGTCAAGCTATTTGCATTCTTCGGCAGATCTTGATATCAACAGGTTTTCAGGTTACATACAGGACAATATAAGCTTTCACGATTCATCGGGCTTTACATTGCAGGCAGGAGCAAGATTCAACTACAACACTCTTAACAAAGAATTTCTAGTTTCTCCCCGTGTTGGTTTGTCATGGACGCCTACACACTGGAAAAGAGACATTGTTTTCAAAGGTGCCCTTGGATTGTACCAGCAGCCGCCTTTTTATCGTGAAATGAGGCGTTATGATGGAACGCTTAACACTGACCTCAAATCCCAAAAAAGCTGGCAGGTAACTGCCGGAATGGATTACAATTTCGTCGGCCTTAACGATCGCGCATTGCGCTTTACAGCAGAGGCATACTACAAAGGCATGTGGGATGTGGTTCCTTATGATATCGACAATGTAAATCTTCGCTACTATGGACAAAACAGCGCGAAAGCATATGCAACAGGCCTTGAGATGCGTTTGTTTGGTGACATTGTAAAAGATGCTGAAAGCTGGGTGAGTCTTGGCTTTATGCGCACCAGGGAAAATATCGAAGGTGATCACTATTATGACTACACACTCGATTCACTGAATCATCCGGTTGACAGCACTTTGCACG
The DNA here is from genome assembly GCF_019130065.1 of Pinibacter aurantiacus. Lineage (GTDB taxonomy): Bacteria > Bacteroidota > Bacteroidia > Chitinophagales > Chitinophagaceae > Pinibacter > Pinibacter aurantiacus. The sequence continues at coordinate 286,999 of NZ_JAHSPG010000015.1, forward strand.
AAGGCGGCTGGTTCCGCAGGCCGACTGATCGCCTGATCACTTTTGGTTTATTTTTCCAGGATTATTTGTCGACAAATAAAAACTTCAAGGTTTATCTCAATACGCTTTATGGAACCAATCTTCCGTACAACGTTCCAGGAAGTGTGAAGTATCGCAACGCTTTAACCATCGATCCATATATTCGTGTCGATATAGGTTTCAGTGCATTGCTGCTTGACAGCGATCGCAGCAAACGCCGCAGCCACAGTCCTTTCAAAGGTTTTGAAAACATCTGGGCAACGCTTGAAGTGTTCAATCTGCTCGATCGTGACAATGTTATTTCCTATCAGTTTATAAAAGACTACTCGAACACAACCTACGCGATTCCAAACAGGTTAACGCCGAGGTTGTTGAACATTAAGGTGGTTGCTCGTTGGTAAATTTGAAGATGTGCTGATTTGAAAATTTGAAAATGACTTGTGCGATACCGGCCTGCTCTTGAAACACCAAAATGTTACGCAGAAAGAATTTTCAAATTGCCTCGCGAGAGAGGCTGTCATTTACAGTTCTCCAAAGGCCCAAAGGGTTATCATTCTTCAATTCATCTGGCAGCAAGCTATCCGGCCAGTTTTGGAAAGAAATAGGGCGAACGAAACGTTTGATGCCATCTGCGCCTACAGATGTAAAACGGCTATCAGTAGTGGCTGGATAAGGCCCGCCGTGATTCATGCTCAAACATACTTCAACCCCAGTCGGTACGCCATTCATGATGAAGCGTCCGCAAATATTCTTGATGGCTTCAATCAATGGTTCGTGTTGCTGCACATCATTTTCCGTTGCGATAATGGTGGACGTTAATTGTCCCTCAAGATGCAATGCCACTTCCATCATTTGCTGATCATTTTCACAGATCACCAATATTGAATATGGGCCAAACACTTCCTGGTGCAACAAAACATTTTTTAGGAATTCATCAGCGCTTACCGTTGCAATCGTTGGCAAGCCTTGATTTTCCTGCGGTTGTTGCGAAGATACCGCAGCTACATGCACACCATTTTGTGCCAGCGCCTTTTGTCTTTTTTCTACAAATGCCTTTGCTATGCCGGGATGCAGCATGGTGGCGGGTGCAATGTTTTTTATTTCGTCCGATAAACTTTTTAAGAAGCGATCCAATGCCTCGCCTTTGATGCCAATTAAAATTCCTGGATTGGTACAAAACTGTCCAACGCTTGCCGTAATAGACGCGGCGTACATTTTAGCTGTTTGCTCAGCAGACTGCTTCAATTTTTCAGGCAATAAGAAAACAGGATTTACGCTGCCCATTTCAGAGAAAACAGGAATGGGTTCTTTGCGCTGATTTGCCACATCAAACAACGCTTTTCCTCCTGCAAACGAGCCGGTAAAACCAACCGCTTTAGTACGTGGATGCAGCACGAGCGTTTTGCCGGTTTCAAAACCCTCGCCATGTATATGCGCAAAAATGCCGTCGGGCATATGCGTCTTCTTTGCTGCCGCGAATATCGCATTGGCAACCATTTCAGACGTTTCTGCATGTGCAGGATGCGCTTTTACTATAACAGGACAGCCGGCCGCAAATGCACAGGCAGTATCGCCGCCTGCCGTTGAATAGGCGAACGGAAAATTGCTGGCACCAAAAACAACGACCGGACCGAGTGGCACCATCATTTTGCGAATGTCTGGCTTCGGTGGCGTTTTATCGGGAATGGCGGTGTCTATTCTTATATCGAGCCAATCGCCGCGTTTACAAGCATCGGCATAGCTCTTCAATTGAAATACGGTTCTCTTTCGTTCTGACTCCAACCTGTCTTTCGGCAAATTAGTTTCCTGCGAAGCTATCTCTACCAGTGGAGTGGCAATGTTATCGAGCTCATTCGCCATGGCATACATGAATTCCCATCTTCTTTGCAATGGCAATTTTCTATAGGCTAAAAATGCATCCCATGATTTTTCCATTACTGCATTGATCTCTTCTGTTGTTGCGTCTGTAAATTTCATCGTTGATTCTTTTTTGATTAGAAAAATGGAACGCAGATTTCAAGATTGTCATGATTTCTTATGATATCTGATTTGATATTTAAGATCAGTTCTGGCAGTCAATCTCAAATATCAAATCATCAAAAATCATGACAATCATGAAAATCTGCGTTCTCGCTCATTGTTTCAAAATCTTCGCCACATATTGCTGATCTTTTGTGTGCACAATCAAAATGTACATGCCGGCTTGCAGGCCCTTATCACGAATATCGAATTGATAGTTGCTGCCTGATCTGTCCGTTTTCCACTGAGCAACTTGTCTGCCGGAAACGTCTATAAGTGTTGCTGTCAGCGCATTGCGCGCCCTCCCTTTCACGCTGAAAGCAACATTGTCAATGACAGGATTTTTCATCAAGGCAAAATCACTTTCCACATTCACATCACTTCGTTTTAGTGCAACAACATTACTCAATGTGGATTGTCCGTCGATATCAATTTGCTTGAGCCTATAGTACAATTCAGTTTGCTCGATATTAAAATCTGTAAACGAATAACGATGTTGCTCGGTGTTTTGTTGAGTCGCTTTTACAAATCCAATCGTGGTAAAATCAACCCCATCGAAAGATCTTTCAATTTCAAACCCTTTGTTGTCGATTTCTTTAGTAGTTATCCAGTTTACAACCACATCGTCTCCTTGTTCTTTGGCGGTGAAGCTCAATAATGTTACAGGCAAAACAGACGTTATCATCACGGGATAATCCTCGGCCTGTCCATACATAAGATCATTGCAGGCTGAGTTAATATCCTGAACCGGAAAACCAGAATAACTTGAGTAGTCATCCATTACGCGCATGCGCACAACAACATTTTCCATTGCCTGTTGCGGCACTGTGAAAGTGCCGGAAACAGTACTGTTTGGTGCTGCGTCAATTCTTGTGTTAATGTAAATTTGTTCAGTAACATTATCAAAAAAACCATCGTTATTAAAATCGATCCACACTCTTATTTGCTCCTGCTCTTCGCCCAAAACGCTGATCGAAAATGTATTCAGACTCCCTTTGGTAAGAGAGATCACATTCAGACATCCTGTGGCTGCATTTAAATAGCCGCTGTGAGGATTATCGTCTTTAGAAGCTCCTGATAGAAAACTTCTGTCATTGATGGTAACGTTTGTTATACCCGCGAAATAGCCACTTAAACCAATTGTATTGGTAGCGGGAGTACACCGGGCGCCTGCAATAGGCACAACGCCTCCGGGAAATACAATGGGATTCAACGCTCTTGAATTAATTAAAGAAGGTCGGAATTGAAGAAGAGCAGCACGCATTTTTGCCACCTGCCCGGGAGTGAATCTATCCTGGCAATCTTCTGAAGAATAATCCATGTAATTCTTTACCACGTTGTTATCGGGAGAGCAGCTACCATAGGGAACTGCGGGACAATCTGAACGGCTTCTTTCGTGTGGCCCCGTGTCACACACACCATCTCCGTCTACGGTGCAATCTGCGTTTGGCGGGCACCTGTCAGGAATACCATCGAAATTTGCATCGTCACCCTCAAAAGTATGATACAGGCCAAGTTCGTGCCCCATTTCATGTGTAACGATCTTATTTTGCCGTGTACCAGCTTTCAAATTGTATCCAAGTGTACCGTCCGGGTCATAACCAAACGCACTGTACAAAATAACCAGTCCATCCACACCTGAGGGTGCACCAGGCAAATAAGTAAATCCCTGCGTCCCGGCACCGCCATCATTTCCGTTTATTTCGCTTACAACCCAGATATTGCAATAGTTTGTATTGCTCCAGTTGCTTAGTTTTTTTACGTCCAGCTCATTCTGGTATCCCGGAAAGGCACTATTAGTAAGGCCGTACTGAAGATATCCATTTACCGATGATCCGTTTACACGGTCGATCCCGGCAGTGGGCTGGCAGGATGGATCAACTTTTGCCAGTTCAAACTCAATGCCCACATCTACGCTGTTTCCTAACTGCGCCCGGTAATATTTTGTAAGAAATGTTATGGCGCTTGTCACTTGGGCATCTGAAATATTGGAGCCAACGCCGGCAGCCTCGCCTTTATGAATAACGTGCACTACCACCGGTATTTTGAAGATGGAACCAGGAGTTCCGTCGCCACCGGCAGAACCCAGTGTTTTAGAACCGTTCTGTATCTTAAAGTTTTCGTTTAATTTTTTATAGTGGGGATCGGCTTTCTGAAGCTTGTGGTTTACTTCGTCAAAACCACAGGTATATTGGGCATTGGCGCGGCTAAATAGTATACACAAAGCCGGAATAATGACTATCCACAGACACAAGCTCCTCATATGCAAGAATTGTTATCGTAAGTTACCGATTTCCTTTGGGAAGCCGTGTTACCAATCGCAAATCTGTGATTTCTAGATATCTCCATAATTCAGCGGTGAGCAGTTTGACAATTATGGTTTTCAATGTGCGGATAGCGGGGTTACCAGATCAAACAATGACGAAATATTGTGCCAATTTTTTGCAATAAAAAAAGCCGCAAATAATTGCGGCTTTTCATTTATCGGAAAAAATTTTACCATTTGTCTACATCTTCGCCCAGAGTATCTGCAACCGGAGCTGCCGCAGGTGAAGGAGTAACTGTAGTTGATTCAGCAACGATATTTTCGCTAGTTGCAACCTCACCCTCGTTGTCGTAATTATCGTGGTTGTACGCGTCAAAATCAAAGTCGGGCATCAATTCTGTCTTCACGTAGTCTACCGCTTCTGTCAATGCTTTCAAGAACTTGTTGAAATCTTCTTTGTAAAGGAACACCTTGTGTCTGTCATACCCATCTTCGTTGAATTTCTTACGGCTTTCAGTAATTGTAAGATAATAGTCGTTGCTGCGGGTTGCTCTTACGTCAAAGAAATAAGTTCTTCTCTTTCCGGCTCTGATGCGCTTACTGTAAACGCTCTCCATTCTTTTTTCATTACTTTCGTACGCCACGGTAATAATTTTTTACAGTTAGGAATTTTTTAATTATTGTTCATTAAGCTACAAATATAATATTGTTTTCGAATTGGCAAAATTTGAAACCATTGAATCTACTGATTTTTATAAGAGTATCCACTTATTTCATCAAGATTCTTTCTCCGAGTGTTCCTGCAACTGTTGCTGTTCGTATAAATAAGCATAGTAACCATTGCGTGCGATCAAGTCCTGATGTTTTCCCATTTCTACAATGCGCCCGTTTTCTAAAACTACGATCTTGTCAAAATCAAATAGGGAGAAAATCCTATGAGTTATGATAATCGCTGTCTTATGATGTAGAAACGCATATAGATTTGCGATAATTTCTTTTTCCGTACTTGCATCTACTGCACTTAAACAGTCGTCAAACACTACCATCTGTGGATTCTTGATCAGCGCCCGGGCGATGGATATACGCTGTTTTTGTCCGCCACTCAAGGTTACGCCGCGCTCCCCTATCATTGTGTCAAACTTGCCGGAAAACTGGTTGATCTCTTTTTCCACGCTGGCAAACTGCGTCGCTTTTACAACATCTTCAAATGATGTATTTACCGCTCCGAAACGAATGTTGCCCGTCACAGTGTCGCTAAACAAAAACACGTCCTGCGGCACATAACTGATTTGCTCGCGAAGCCTTCGCAATTCAATATGTTTTAGATTGGTTCCATCAATGGAAATACTGCCACTACCGGGGTCGTACATGCGCAAAAGCAATTGTGCAAGGGTTGTTTTACCACTTCCCGTTCTGCCGATGATGGCGACTTTCTCCCCCTTTTTTATGTCGAGAGAAAAATCTTTCAACGCATGAATTCCTGTATCAGGATATACAAAATTCACATTGTCAAATTGTATATGCCCCGTTAACACCGGATCGATAGCCTTTGGCGCATTTGCAATAGCGGGTTCGGTTTGCAAAAATTCGTTGAGTCTTTTTTGTGAAGCAGATGCTCTTTGTACCATACTGGCCGTCCAGCCAATGGCACTTACCGGAAACGTAAGCATATTCACGTACATCACAAACTCCGCAATCGTTCCGGTTGTTACACCCGAACCGGGAGTGAGTGAATAAAACCCACCAATCATGATCGTTAGCAAAGTGCTTAAGCCAATGATCAACGACATGGAAGGAAAATAAACAGCTTCCAGTTTTGCCAAACCAATAGCATTTGCGCGGTATTCCTCGCTTTTCTTATCGAAAAAACCAAGCATGGCTTTTTCCTGAACAAAGGATTTTATCACACGGATGCCTGAATAAGATTCCTGCGCCGCCGTCGTAAGATCTGATAGAAGTGCCTGAATCCTTTCACTTTTCCTGTGAATAATATTGTTGATGAAATAGATGATCGCAGCCAGCAATGGCAAGGGAGCCAGAACATACAAAGTAAGGCGCGGATTTTCTCTCACCATATAAGTAACACAAAAACCGATGGTAGCTGCAAGGTTGATAAAATACATCAACGCCGGGCCGGTGTACATTCGCACACGACTAACGTCTTCGGTTATGCGATTCATCAAATCCCCTGTACTGTTTCGTTTATAGAAAGCCGAATCCAATAATTGATAGTGGCTATAAACTTCATTCTTCTGATCATATTCGATCAGCCTGCTCATTACGATGATCGTTTGTCTTGTGAGGAACAGGAAGAAGCCGCTGACCAGGGCTGTTACCAACAATACAACGCCGCATAAGACAATTTTTTGATTGAATGTAAATGCCGCCGCCGAACGGAACATTTGCGCAACCAAGGGATCGTAATGGGAAGAAACATTTTTAGGTGTGTAACCCGGAAGGCTGCTCTCCACCGCATCCACCACAAATCTTGTTATTTGCGGCTGTATGATTTTAAAATAGTTGGAAAGGATAATGAAAATAAAACCGAGCAAAAATCTCCAACGATATTTCCAGAAATACTTATTAACTGCCTTTAGGTGCTTCATGGTCATGCGAAGGTAGGAAATTGTTATCAGGCCTGTTTTTCCTGCACGAAACTGGTGATTAACTAATGATAAAAATCATATTACGCTTTTGCAGAGACAAGAAATGGACTATTTTCGCCCGCTGTAACTAACAGATATTCAAAAGGTACCGTCAAATAGTAAGAATATACTTTAGCTACCATTAAAATGAGGTTTAAAGACCCCAAAACAAAATCCTGATGAAATTCAGATACGACATCAATGCATTAAGGGCCATCGCTGTGGTGGCAGTTATTTTTTATCATTTCAATGTGCCCGGCTTTTCCGGCGGCTTTTTAGGTGTGGATACTTTTTTTGTTATCTCTGGCTATCTAATGTCTAAAATTATATTGGATGGATTCGATAACAATGATTTCTCATTAAAAGAATTCTATTTCAAGCGCGTAAAAAGAATAATACCGGCGCTGTTGGTTGTAGTCGTATTTAGTTTGCTGGCTGGCACCATTCTCCTGTTCCCTTTCGAACTAAAAACACTTTGCAAAACGTCCATATCAAGTCTCACTTTTGTTTCAAATATGTATTACTGGCGCAATTCCGGATACTTCAATCCCGCCGCTAAAAATAATCACCTTCTTCATACATGGAGCTTATCTGTAGAATGGCAGTTTTACATGATCTATCCCATAGTGCTGATGATGGTTAGAAAAGTATACTTATCTAACAAAAGACTGTTTAAGGCAATTATTATCGCTTTAACAGTTCTCTCCTTTGGTACGACCTTACTTGTAATGGAGAAAGGAAATTCGCTGGGGTTTTATTCTTTTCCAACCCGTTCATGGGAAATGTTGATAGGTTGTATTATCGTTCTTTTCGAGAAAAAATTTATAGACACAGTTCACTTACATCTGCGAAATGCTATTTGCATACTTGCTTACATAGTACTGATAGCTTGTGTTGTTTTATTTAATGAAAAACTGACCTGGCCCAACGCATATGTGGGCATTCCGATAATTGCAACTTTTTTAATCCTCATTTGCAACTGCAACTTTACTTTATTAAGCAATAGGCTAATTCAATTTATTGGAAAAATCTCCTACTCCCTTTATTTATGGCACTGGCCGTTATGGGTGTTTGCCGCCGGACTTGCTTTCAATAAGCCTGGGCACGTCTTTGTTATATCGATTTTGACACTTTGTTTTTCAGTCGTATCATATAGATATATTGAATCAAACAAGAAATTATTTTATCCCTACAAGATTATCGCATGCACAGCATTCATGACACTTGTTGCCGCTTTGCTGTATGTATTTCCGGTTAATCAATATTTTATCGACAAAAAAATAATTGCCCTGGCAAACTACCAGGCAAGTCACGATGAAGAAATAAACGAACAGATGAAGAGAGGCTCGTGCTTTTTGTATTCAAAATCAAACGAGCAGGATTTCTCAAACACAGCTTGTTTAACGTTGTCGGATTCGATGGAAAATATTCTTCTGATAGGCGACAGCCATGCCGCCGTTCTATCATTAAGTCTAAGAAAAAAACTGGCAAGCCAGAATAAAAATTTATTACAAGCCACTACTTCCAACAGCGGTTTTTTTCTGAATCCAACAGGCAGGGATGCCAAACTGGTTAATTACGTCTTACAAGAATTTATTCCTCAAAATCATAGCAAAATCAGCGAAATAATTATCACCAAGAACTGGTTAACGCTGGAGAATGATCAACTAAAAGCCAAGGTATTAGAACTAGTGGGATATTTACAACGTTTCAATATAAAAGTAAGGGTTATAGGACAAACCAAAACATACGCAATATCGTATCCAACCATTGCAGCGAAGGAAATTTACCTGAGCAAAGACCTGAACAATAACTATGCTATGACTGAATCACAGCAAGCAAATACGCTATTAAAGCAATTGCTGCCTTCCAGTGTTTACGTGGATGTATACGATGTTAACCTGACAAAAATAAAAACACAGGCAGAAGGCTACACTCCTTATATGTATGACGACAATCACTTAACCGTTTTTGGCGCAGATCAGCTGATTGATTACGCAGGAAAAAATGGATTATTCTGATATGCCGCCCGAGGTTCATATATAGAAAGAACAGAATAGACTAACCTCTGGAGATTACTACTCCTGATTCAATTTAATCGATAAAAAAGCCCATAGCATGTACTATGGGCTTTTTTTGTTGGCGAATGATGAAAATCATTTAATCACCTTTTACATGTCAGAATGTAACGGATTATCGATTCCTACTTTTGAGTGTTTCCAAAAATGATCTATATGAAAAAGAGAACCCCGGTTGCCAAGATCATGACCTCTGATGTAATATCTGTCGATATCTGTGAAAGCCTGAAAAATGTCGACAGGATAATGCATGACAGACATATCCGCCATCTTCCCGTGATATCGCATGGTAAGCTTGCGGGGATCATCAGTCACACAGACATCATGCGTTTGAGCTTTGGTTCACTTTTCGATGGTCAGCAATCTTCTGACGAGGCCATTTTTGAGATGCTGAAACTGGAACAGGTCATGGTTTCGAATCCGAAAACAGTTGCACCGACAGAAAGCATTAAAGATGTAGCAGAGTTTTTAACCAAGGCTGAGTTTCACGCATTGCCGGTGGTTGAGGACGGCAAACTTTTAGGAATCGTTACAACAACAGACGTCATCCGTTATCTGGTTGACCAATACGAATAGGTTCAAACCCAACATGAGAAAGCAATCCAGTATCCAACAAAATGAAATAACACAATCCAGTATCCAATAAATGAAATAACCTGGAATCACATGGTGTTTTGTTTACAAAGGGTATGTTTCAATCTGGCCCCGCCCCCCGTAGGCGGGGTTTTTAGTTGAGAGCGGAGAATTGAGAGTTGAGAGTTTAATGGATAGTTGTTAATTTAAAATTGAAAGTTGAAAATGAGTAGGGACAAATTGAATTCCTCTTTAAAAGAAAAATCTGCTTTAATTTAAAACTCTCAACTCTCAATTCTCCACTCTCAACTAAAAAAACTTCCTCCGCTTGTCCAACTTTCGCCATCCCAATTGTTGTAATTAAAACTTCGTCTATGGGCAAACTACATTCATTCACTTTCATAACGCTTGACGGCTATTACAAAGGCGCCGGCAACGACATTAGCTGGCATCCGCATGGCGGAGACGCGGCAGAGTACGCTGCTCAAAAATCGCAGGGAGAAAACACGCTCGTCTTCGGAAGGGTGACTTATGAAATGATGGCCGGCTTTTGGCCGACTCCCATGGCCAGGGAAAGCTTTCCAGAAGTGGCCGAGGGAATGAATAAGGCAGAAAAAATTGTTTTCTCCAGAACGCTTACAAATGCAACCTGGGAAAAAACACGAATCATCCAGAACGATATTGTCGGGGAAATGAAGCATCTGAAAAAAACGAGCGACAAGGATATGACGATTCTGGGAAGTGGGAGCATTCTCGCCCAGTTCGCGAGTCATGGTTTGGTGGATGAGTTTATCATAATGCTTGATCCGGTTGCGATTGGCAAAGGCACGTCTATTTTTCAAAACATTGAAAAGCAACTCGACCTGAAATTAAAAGAGCACCAGGTTTTCAAGAGTGGCATCATAGTGATGACCTATGTCCCGGCTTAATGAGCGCGCAGATGACACAGATTTGACTGATTTGCGCAGATTTTAATAACAGAATAACTGAATGTTGAATGGCGAACGGTCTGATCATTTCTTGTCTTTCGCAATACAAAGAATCAGTGTAAATCAGTCCAATCAGCGTCATCTGTGTGCTCCCTCAAATACCCTGCAATAATTTCCGCCTCCTATTTTTCCTATTTCCTGTTCTGTAAAACCTGTTTTGAGCAAGGCGTCAACAACGGTAAAATAGAAGCCGGTTTTCTGATCGGCCCAAGCTTCATTGGTTCTTTCACCAATGCGCTTGCCGCCGTTTTGCGGATTTGGCTTCCTGTCACTTTGTTTATTGTCCCCGGGTTTATTATCCTGATTTCCCGGAGGTGGTGCATTATTGGGCTTACCGCCAAAATCATTTGGAGAGCGGTATGCAGGCGTTAGTTTAGTATCTGTGCCAATACATACGTGATCAATGCCAACTACGTCTACAAGTGCGCGAATATTTTGTGCATGTTCCAACGGAGTGTCAGCCAAGTGCGTCCACACACCGATAATGCCACCTGCTTCAGCAACAATCTTCGCTTGCTCTTTGCTTATTAGCCTTGGCCGCATCATCTTTGCCATCATTTCATTTTTGCCCAATTGCGAATCAAGCCCCGTGTGGGAGATAATGACAGGCTTTGTCGTTATTTTTAAGGCTGCATTAATGGTGTCGTTACTCGCATGTGCAAGGTCAATCAACATTCCAAGGCGGTTACATTCTTTTATTACATCGGCGCCCAAACTTGTAAGGCCCCCAAACTTCGGGGGATTGGTGTACACATCACCCAAAGGCATGGAGGCATCGCTGTCATGCAGCAAACCCAAATGCCGCAAGCCCCGGTTGTAGGCTTCTTCTACACGTTCAACCTTGCCTTCCAGGAAATGACAGCCTTCTATCGATTGAATAACTGTGGGTGTTTTCTTTTTGTGCGCCGCCTTGATGTCTGCGAGATTCAAGGCCCGCTTCATATCGTCGTCCTTTAGCACTTTGTCCATTGCTTCCAATCCATTGAGGAAACGCTGGTAAGCTTCACCCGGCTGAATGTTTCTTTTGTAGTCTGTGGCAAAGGTCATGACAATGGCTGAAAGACCCGACGTCTTCAATTCGCCTGCGAGATCCAATGCCGGACCGGGCAACTCAGCATTGTCAAGCGGCACATCAATATGGTTGTGGGTGTCAATGCCAATAGTGCTGGCAACGATTTTGGCAACCCGTGAATCCTGATCGTTAAGCGCCCATGACCATAAAGGATTCAACATTACTGCGGCTCCCGTTCCCGATATAGATGTGATGAATTTTCGTCGCGACCATTCGTTTCTGTTCATGCCTTTTGATTTGCAGTTTATTTCAATAAAACAGGAAGATAAACTTTAAGGCACTGCAAGATTTGAATAATCGATGAACGGCGAGATTCACTCGGTCAGGCAAAACTTTCTTTCTCGGACCATTGCAAGGCTCCTCCCAGCGAACAATTGCTAAACTCAATATGTATCACTCGTCTCTTGTTATTGTTTGTTGTTCTGTTCGATGCATGCAGCAGCAGGGGTTTCATGATCATTACCCCGCCTTGTTTAACATTACAAAAGGTTTCTGTTTCTACTTTCCAATCAATCGTTTCCGGTCTGTAAATCCCTTTGAGATGTGAGCCTGGAACGACTCTTAGTGCACCGTTATTTTCATCCGTATCGTCAAGGTGAATGCGAATGGTGAAGTTGCTTTCCAAAATATCAAGTGGAGGTTGAACGGCAAACTGATTCTGTTTAACCGACCACGGACCATAGCCTTCAACGTCAAGTTTTTTATCTACAGAAATTGTAAGATCCTGGTGATAGGCCACAAACCAGTTTGATTGCTCGGGCTTATCAAAATAAATTGATTTCACCACAAAGTAGTCGTTGCCGAAAAGTGATGAAATAATGGAGCGTATGTTACTGTTGAAAATCAAATCGAATGTCTCCGGCACTTCTTTTAAAAACTGGCGGATTGCAAATAAGTCACTTGTTTTTCTAAAAGTAGGTTTTGTAGTATCAACGCGTGAAATGGTTTGAAGGATTTTGGTGAGTTCTTCCGTTGAGAAAACATTATCAATAACTGCAAAGCCCTCTGTTGCGATGTTCTTCCTGATGTTCGGCGTTATATTCATTGAAAATTGTGCAAATTTTATCTTTCTCTTTAGTTATAAGTGCATCTATTTTATTTTACCTAAAAGCTTCAAGGACTTCTATTTCTTCTTTCTTTTAGCGTCTTTTAAAACGTTCTTTTCATCAACATTTAACTGACGCTGCACCTTTTTAAGATCTTCTGAGGCAGGTAGCTGTTCTGGTTTTACTCCTCGATCTATAACCATTTTTCTAACTGCAACGTTATTATCAACATGCTCCTTAGAGATAGGGTGTTCACCTCTTAAATCTTTCTCTATCACGTTATGACTAGTTAATTCTATTGCAAAATCTTTCGCCTTAATTGTAAGTGTAGGTAAAAAATCTGCCAAAGTTCTGCCTTCTGGGACTTTTATTTTTTTCTTCATTTCATTTGTAGCAAACCCACCAAAAAGAGCTTGATCTCCTTTGCTACGAATAATAGCAAATCCTTTTTCGTCCACTCCTCTTTCATAGATTATGCCAGAAAGCTTCTTCTCTGATTTAGTCAACTTTTCTCTAGCTGTAATACGGGCAACGTCCAACAATCTTTTCTCAATTATTTCCTGTTTCCGTGTCTGTACAGCAAAATAGGTTTGAGCAAAAGCTATTCCCGGTTTACCTGCATCTCCATTTTGGGCTATAAGGTAACACGCATATCTTGTAAGTGCAGTGTCTTCAACCTCGCGCTGAGCTCCTTTCGCTATACTTATCATTTTCCCGACGTCGGCAAAATGATCAGAAATATTGGCTCCAGCATTTTCGCAAGACATTTTCGCTTTGTCAATAACGTTTACAAAATTGTCCCATTTGCTATAACCCAATATACTCTGTAATTCCCTTGCGCTCCAACACTCAATGTCATCGTGGTAGTAACAAGCATTTTCAAATTGCTCAAAAAGCTGTTTTATTTGTTCCTTTTTCATATTTGTAGCTTTTGCTGTCGTCATTTATGGTAGGTATTTGTTTAAATCGTTCAGCATTTGGGCTACTAAGAGGAAAAATTATTACTTATCGATATGGAAAGATAAAAATAAGATGGTTGAGGAATTTAACCCAGCACCTTTTTCTAAAACGTTCATTGAATATTTTCAATGCTTGCCGTTGTCAACTACAAATATATTAAAAATGGGATTTTTGACCTGAACCAAAGAAAACAACCTCCTCTTTTAAAAGCCCCTAAACCTTTGTATATTTAGAGTAATAGGCGACGATTGCGACTCATGTTTGTGTTACCCAACTAACGCTTTATGAAAACCGTACTTGTAACATTGCTAGCCATTGCCTTTCAGTTTGCGTTCGCGCAACAGCCAAACAAAAACTCTCCTTTTCTTGGCAGGGACTCAGTTTATATTTCCGGGAAGGTCGTTGATGAATCCGGTAAGCCGATGGAAAATGTAATGGTGCTTGTATATCCATTCTACACCGAAAAATTTGACGTTAACTGGTATGAGCAGGATACTTTTTACACAAACAAAGATGGAAAGTTTATTGCGGCGCTAAACGGCAGACAATTCGACAATCATTTATATTTCAAAGCTCATGACTGCCTTCCTTCAAGCATTTATTTGCCCAACAAATCTAGTTGGTTGATCGTTGAAGAACCAGTGAAAATGCTCAGTCGCAAACTGCATTATTTTGACACAAGGAAAATAGACAAGAAAGACTTATCGCTTACTGTTGAAAAAGCATTGCAGAAATATAAAGTCAGCCTGAGCCAAACTAAATTATCCTCCTTTCCCACCGATATCGGCAACATGCGTGGCCTTCGATTTGAGACTGCAGACAGCTCGATCATACTTTTAGCAACGGCAAATTTTTGGAACAACCCGGCAACTAATAAAGCTGATCTGCTTGACAGAAAAATAACCGGCATAGGCATCGCGTTTGCAAACGGCGACAAAGTTGTATTGGGCAATGGTTTAGAAATCGCTGAGCGGAAAGTGTACAATGAGTATTTTCAGGAGAAGAAGGATTTGGAAGCGAAGCAACAGAGTGCGATAAAAAAATGAGAACAAGCTTTTATTCAAACAAACCCTAATATTGATGCCCTACGGGCAAAACACTCATTCATATTGACTTCTATTGATATTGTTTCCCTACGGGAAATGCTTTTGCCCGTAGGGCATCAATATCAATAGAAATATAACATCACGAGCAATATTGTCCGTAGGACATTAACATCGTAACACCTTCTTTATTGTTTGTCTAACATTTTTTGAAGAAGTTCAACCTTTTCTCTTTCGGCTTTAAGCAAGCGCTCGTATAATTCTTTGTTTTCTTGCAGTGCCTCCATTAGTTTATCCAATGGATTAAAATTGCATTGATAGTTCATTGCTGATGCAACTGCATTGTCTTTAAAATCCTGAAAAGTATTTGAAACAATATTGATTGCCATCTCTTCGTCAAAATTTCTAATCGCATCCACGGGCACTTTTAATGCTTTTGCAATTTGCTCAAGCAACTGATCTTCGATTTCTTCTTTTTGCTCTAACAAAGAAACTTTTCGTTGGTTCCAATCTTCTCCCAATTCAGAGGCTAGTCCTTCTTGCTTATAGCCCATCATTTCTCTGAAGCGCTTTACGTTACGTCCGTGATGAATAGTCTTTTCCATGGTTTGCGGTTTAATCACAAATATAACAAAATGAGGATGGCAAAAGAGAAAGCGTTTTTTGAGGACTTAATTTTACGGTGCTTAAGAAACGTACGCGCCGCCTGCACGATGAAGCACATCGTCTGGTAAAAATAAAAACCACAGTAGAAAAGAGGATTAATGCCTCTCCTTTCCACTGTGCCTTTTGACTTTCTAATTTTTACTTTTTACTTCTCTCTCAAAACCATCCTTCCTCCAGCAAACCCGCCTCTACCATTGCCTTCCAAAAATCTCCAGGCACTGCCTGGTTAACCATATCCACAGTTGCTTTCAATCTCTCTGGTTTGGAAGCAGCAACAGCAATGCTTTTCACGCCAGGTGCCGTTAAACCAAATTGCAGCGCCACGGCAACATGTGAAAGACCATGTTTTTTGCAAAGCTCATAAAAACGTTCGCGCCAGCTAAGCAGGTCCTGTCCACGTTTAGTAGTATCGTCTACAAATTGATAATTATAAAAACTTCCGCCCGTTAAGAACCCTCCATTAAACACAGCTGAGTTGATAACAGTAACGTTTTTATCAGCAAGCGATTTCATGAATTGGGCCAACTCTTTGGGATGACTATGAATGCTCATGCTGTTGGCAATCATTACCCAGTCAAAATCGATGTCATGACTTAAGCGTTGGATCGATTTCCAGTTTTTTGCACCCACTCCAATGGCATCGGCTTTACCGCTTTTCTTCAACTCAAAAAGGGCGCGATAGGCTTCTAAAATTTCTTTATATCTTTTTTCTTCATCGCTAGCATCAGTTGCTGCTGCCAAATATTCATCCGGGTCATGTACAGAGACAAATCGGGAATCGTATCCGCCCAACAATTGATTGCCTTGCTCAAAGCAGGCAAGAATACCGTCATAGCCTAACTTTTGAACTGCATCATTCTTAATATCCTTCCAGATATCCTTTTCAAATGTTGGCTCGTCTGTAGTTAATGGTACGCGGTACCATCCTAATTTATTACTGATGATAACATCTTCCGGTGAGATGGAAAGTTCTTTCAGGCCTTTGCCCAATGCTTCAAGAGCAAGGCCGGCGCCATATTTACCTGCTGTATCAAAAAAATATGGTTTGTCGGTTAAGGAGATATAAGCCTCAATTAGGGCTGTCTTTTCCTCCTGAGAGAGTGCATTGTAAAGGTTTCCGAGCGTGCTCGTTCCCATAACGGCCTTTGGTAAATTAACGTGCATGGTCGAAAATAACCAGATTTCGGCTCGTAGAAAAATCAAATTAGCGTACTATATTAGCAACAGAGAGGACGCAGATTTTCATGATTTTCATGACTTTCATGATTTACGCAGATTTTTATTATTTGAAATTTGACATTCAAGATTTGAGATTGAAAGCCGGACGCAGATCCTTATGGTTTTAATAGTGAACCATAATGTAATTTCAAATCTCGAATCCAACGAGGTCCTTTTTTTAGTGACATAGCTGATATCGATCGTCTCGATGCTTGTTCCGGTGCATGTTTCGTTATATTAAAGTTTTGTCTTCAAAACTTTTCTTCAAGCATCAAACGCCCAAACCTCTTGCTATTACTAAGTTTCAGCCCATCAATCATATAGTTGAAAAAAATATTTTCGATTTTTTGAAATCTTTTTTGGCAAATAAATCCCGGCACCTTTATTTTGCACCCGGAGAGATGGCAGAGCGGTCGAATGCGGCGGTCTTGAAAACCGTTGACTGTCACAGGTCCGGGGGTTCGAATCCCTCTCTCTCCGCCAAAACCCTTCAAAAAAAGGAAATAAAAAAAGCGCTAATTTTTTAGCGCTTTTTTATTGGAACTATTCACTAGTGAACCTTGCATGAACACAGAACGAAAACATAAAACATTTTATACAACATCTTTAATAATAGGACTGATACTTCTCATGTTGGAGATAGGTTTCTATCAAAAAACGATCATTCCGTTATGGATTGCTTTTTCTGTCATATTGATTTCATCTACTATCACCTTTTTTATTCTTAAAAAGGACTATCAACAGACATATTTAAGTAAAAAAATAATTTACCCCATAGCTCAAAGTGTTGGCTCTTTTGGATTCATTACATGTTACTTGTTTATGGCCATTAACTTCCAATTCGCGGATAAAGAAACCACTGTTAAAACAGTTTCAATCATATCAGAGAATACAATCGGAACACAAAATCCAAGCACTGCAATAAACATTGACTACGATGGATCAGAGAAACAAATTGTTTTTAGCTCAATTGAGAAAAACGAAGTTTCTGCAGCAACCACTGTGAGACTTACAGTAAAAAAAGGATTCTTTGGGTATGACGTTTTATACGACATACAACTAAAGTAGCTCTATTTCATTTTAACTCTAAATTCAATATGTGTTTTATTACGGCAGATGAACTTTTATAGATGACCATGTGCTAAGAAGTAAATGTTACCATCACAGGAACATGATCGCTATACTGTTTCCAAAATTCATAATCTCCGATCTCTACCGATTGAATTTTGTCTATCATGTCAGTTGATGCAAAACAATAGTCAAGGTGATAGGGTTTGTTCTTGTGCTTGTACAAATAAAAAGTAGGATGTTCTTCTTTACCTTGTACTTGTTTGTGATGTAAATGATAACAACTAAAGATTCCTTTCTCTTCGAGTCGTTTCACCACATTTGAATGATTGCCGATTCTGTGTTGCCTATCCCAAATCGTATTACTATTAAAGTCTCCGACCAATACCGTTTTCTTGTTCCTTATTTTTTTATCATAATGATCAATTGCCTTCCAAACCTGTTCGATATATCGACCATCAGGATCGTCCGGGTTGTTCGCCCAGATTGCGTACAGCGTGAACTTTGTGTCATTCCCCGTGACAGCAATGGGAATAATCATTTTCAATTCTGGATTGTGATTCTTAAGTAATTTAAGCCTAAAGCCATTGTAAGAAAAAATGCCAAGTCCTTTATTCTTGTTGCTGCCAAACCAAAGCGTGTCGTTGGGTATTGGCATCGCCGGGTTGTATTTCAATTTGTCTGGATGTTCGCATTCGGGAATAATCAAAACTTCGGGCGTGTGAGCCAAAATAAACTCCGCCTTTTTCCTGAAAGCCATATTACAGTTCCACGTTATGATTTTCATTTAGCGGAATGTTTGATTAGAATTACCCACACAAGCTACAATTTGGTGAAGTGTGTCACCCAAGGTTCCGCAAGCCTCACTAAAGGTAAATTGTTCCTTAGAATTACAAATGCTGATTTATGTATTCAATCTTTGTTTTATAATACGTTAGTGTAAGGTCTTAGCTGGTCTTCAATCTTCTCAATAATTTGTTTGTTCGGTGAAGTAATTTGTCCCCAACCATCAGAGGCTGAACCAGGAATAGCTATTTCTATTGTCCACCCGAAGTTTGTCAACGCTCGATACCGTTTATCGTCAGCCAAATTGGTCGCTTTCAGCTTTAGTGAAGCTGCATCATGAAATACCGCATAACAGCCTTGTTCATCCCACACATCAATAAATTGTAGAAATTCAATCTTGGAAATCGAAAAATCAACGTCAAATCCTTTTAGCGATGGAGTTAATATCAGTCCTTTGCTTTGTATTTCAAATTTAAACTCAGTTCGTTGCATTCCGAATTGCCTAAAGTTTTCAATAGTGACATTGTCACTTCCTAACTCTGCCGCAAATAGAATGATTTCTTTCGGACATTCGAAAATCTCCAGTGCGAAACATCTTTCATTTAAGTCTTTTCTTCTATACCTTTCCATACGAAAAATTTTAGCGATAGTTTTCTGCGAGTGTTAGGACTTTACAAACTATTTTTTCTTTCCTCTTTGGAGATTTAAATCTAAGTCATGCAAATATAATCTTGGTTGGAAAAGTCAATTTTGAAATCTCTTTTTGTAAGAAATACATACCGATATAGCAATGCTTCGCCACCTAAGTCACCGACAAAGGGTTTAGGTAGCGAGGAAGTGAACTTACTAATTATTCAGGAAATCAAAAAACAGGTAAGCATTGAAGAAATTGTCAAATTATCCCATAATATTATCATTGATTAAATTTTAAACAGACTCTTAGTATATTCAAACAAAAATTACTACCAGCTATATGAAAAATGAAGAAAAAAATAACAATGTTTCCCGCCGCTCATTCATGGGCAGTACCGCAATGGCCCTTGCAGGGATTATGATTGTTCCCAGGCACGTGCTGGGTGGAAAGAGTAAAGCAGGACTTCTTTATACCGCACCCAGTGATATGATTAACCTCGGACTGATTGGCGGAGGTAAGCAGGGTAAAATATTGTCTTCCTATTTCCTGAAAACAGAACAGATTCGTTTTGTGGCGCTGAGTGAGGTGTATGACGCAAAAACAGAGCTTACACTCAAACACATTAAAGATAGCTACGCAAAGATGCCACAGCTAGGCAACTATGCCGATATAGCGGTGCACAAAGATTTTAGGGAACTATTGTCCCGTAAAGATGTAGATGCTGTGGTAATTGCAACCCCTGATCATTGGCATGCAGCTATGGCAGTGCGGGCAGCCGAAGCTGGAAAAGATATTTATTGTGAGAAGCCCATGGCCCTTACCGTTAAAGAAGGAAGAGCAATGGTGAATGCTACTCGTAAATACAATCGCGTATTTCAAACGGGAAGCATGCAGCGTTCATGGCCAGAATTCAGGCAAGCAGCAGAGCTTATTCGTAACGGCTACATTGGAGAAATTAAATCAGTAAAGGTGAATGTAGGCCCTCCGCCTAAGCCATATGACCTTCCTGCAGAACCGATGCCGGAAGGGCTTGACTGGAGCAAATGGCTGGGGCCTAATGCAGAACAATCTGTGTTTAATGCAGAGCTGGCGCCACCTGTAAGCAAAGATGTATATCCGAACTGGCGCAACTATCGTGAATTTGGGGGTGGCATGGTGACTGACTGGGGCGCTCATATGTTTGACATTGTTCAATGGGCGCTTGACATGGATCATAGCGGCCCGGTAGAAGTAATTGCACCCGATGGTGGCGAACACCCATTCCTTACATACAAATATGCGAACGGAATAATTATGACGCATGAGAAATGGGAATGGAACAATGCCATTCAGTTTATCGGCACCGAAGGAGAACTTAAAGTGCAACGTGGAAAACTGGAAACTAATCCCGCCTCGCTAAAAGACAGAGTGATTGGTGATACAGAGAAACATGTGTATCGCAGCACGGATCATTACAAAGATTTCCTCGATGCTATGCGCAAAAGAACCATGCCAATTTGTGATGTGGAGATTGGGCAACGCACAGCAACTGTATGCAATATCGGTAACATTGCTTATCGTCTTAATCGTAGCCTGACTTGGGACCCTGTGAAGGAGAAATTTAAGCACGACGCAGAAGCCAATCAATTGTTGGGAAGAAAGATGAATAAAACCTGGGGAGTACACATATAGTTCCGGATACCGGCCTTTCCATAAAACCAATTTCAAAGCGCTAATTTTTAGCGCTTTTTTTTATTGTATCCATTCAAATGGGACCGGATTCGTTGGATGATTGGCAAACCGGATTTCTGACCTCTTACATGAGGTTGATAAATGAGCAACATCAACACAAAAAGAGCCACACTCTTTCAAAAAACGGCAGTAAAACAACCACTTCAGCAACGGCAGTTTACCGTTAAACGCTTCCTATCTCGTTAAAAAATTTGTACTTTATAGAGAGTTTGATACTCTCTCCTTGCTAACACTTGAACCTTGTCCTTATAATAACTCTATTATGCAAAAATCACATGCCCCGGTAAAGCCGGCAAAGAAAAAAAGCATTAAAGCCAAGGGAAGGCACCAGCCTAAACCAGCTAAAAAAACTGCTACAAAGTCAACACCTTCTTCCGGCCCAACAACTGAGAACGGACATCCGGAAACCAGCTCGTGGGTGGGAAAGATACCACACATAGAGCAGGGTGTATATTCTGACGGTCTTCCCTATCCGGATTTTAACTATCTCGCATTCAAGCTCATCCTTAAGCCCAACCGCTTTATTTCGAGAGACAGTTTGTTCGATTTCGCAAAAGTGATCAAAGCGCCTGCGGCAGAGCATGGGGTTAGTTATAACATACACAACTATATTGACGCTCCTACTAAAATCCGCGAGATCATTTTTATTGACACGGATGACTTCAGACTGTATAACAACTCTTTCATTTTGCGTCGCCGCATAACATATGTAAACGGATTCCCGGAAGGCGATCCTGAGATTGTCTTCAAGTTTAGAAATGCAGATCTACAGAAGACTGCAGAAACAGATGTACGGCCGCAAATACAGGGAGATTACACCGTCAAATTTAAGTGCCAGGTATTGCCACTAAAAGAAAAGCTCGGCGGTGTACGCATTCTATACTCCAATAATGTGCAGTTCCCGCGCAAAAATGTAACGCAGAGTGATGTGCTTTCTTTTGATGTTATATCTGAAGTATTTCCGGCCCTGCAATCGCTGAAACAGAAAGAAGGAGAAAGAATTAATCTCGTAAACAACGCCATTGTAGAAGAAGTGCTGCAGGATATTTGCCTGCTCGATTTCGGGGATGGGCTTACCGCAAAGGCAAATGTGGGCATCTGGCGCACCCGTGGCGAGCATCGTCCTCTCATTGGAGAATTTGCTTACCAGATTAAATTTAAAGACAGAAGAGAACTGACCCGGGAAGCAATGCAACGTGCAGAAGCATTTTTTCTTGCACTACAGTATTCAGCAAAGGACTGGATGGCTTTGAACGCCACAAAAACGGGCATTGTGTATAGACTGCTCGGCAATCCGCCTAAATCCAACGAGTAAAAATATGGCACGACCATCATCACAAAGAGCTGAGGCGTTAATGAAACGGCTTGGCCTTTCTTTCGATCACATTCTTGCGATGCGGTTTGCAGTAAACGTTGGCATTGCTACATGGATCACTTGGGTCACATTAAGGTCCATCGAGGACACCAATCCCATTTGGGCAATCGCATCAATGGTAGCAGCATCGGATCCTCAACCTGCCGAAGCACGAAAGATGTTCAGAGCAAGACTCATCAATGTATTGGTTGGTTGTGCAGTCGGGCTCCTGTTTCTGCTGATCGGAGGTGCAAAGGAATGGCTGCTTCCAATTGCGCTGGGCACTACAGTACTGATATCATCATACGTTGTTCGCATTAAAACGATGTGGCGACAAGCGCCTATTACAGCCGCAGTAGTTATAGCTGCCAGCATTACACATGGTGCTTCTGCAAGAGTGGGTATACAATATGGCCTTCACAAAGTTGGAGAAGTAATTTTCGGTTGTCTCGTCGGTTTCTTAGTGAGCCTTGCCATGTCAAGACTCTGGCTTATCCAGCGCAATCCGGAAGAAACAAAAGTCTTATCGAAGTGAATTACGTCCGAAGTCAAAAGTAAAAAATCAAAATTCAAAAGTTTGTAACATAATCGCAAACTCCAGCGAAAACAAATCAGCGTAAATCAGTCCATTCAGCGTCATCTGTGTGCTCCCTCCAAAAAAGAAGCCCGGCTGAATTTAATCAGACGGGCGTTCAAAAAAATCTAAAACTATCTTATGCTAAAACTTTATCGCCATACATTTCTGCACGCAATTGTTTTACTCTGTCGTCTTCAAGATATTCGTCAAATGTCATCAACCTGTCGAGAGCACCGCTCGGTGTAATTTCTATTACACGATTTGCCACGGACTGCATGAACGTATGGTCATGAGATGTCAACAACACTACGCCTTTAAATGTCGTCATGCTTTCGTTGAAGCTTTGAATGCTTTCCAGGTCAAGGTGGTTCGTAGGCTCATCAAGAACAACTACGTTAGGGTTTTGCAGCATCATACGGCTCACCATGCAACGTACTTTTTCACCCCCACTCAATACTCCTACTTTCTTCATGATCTCATCTCCGCTGAACAACATCTTTCCAAGGAATCCGCGAAGGAATGGTTCATCCACGTCCGTAACCGTTGGCGGCACATATTGACGCAACCAATCCATCAGGTTAAGGTCTTTGCTATTCTCAAAAAACTCACTGTTGTCGTTAGGCAAATAAGCGGCAGTGATGGTTGTACCCCACTCAAATTTACCACCGTCTGCTTGCGCTTTATTGTCAATGATCTCAAAGAAAGAAGTCAATGCCAAAGGATCTTTCGAGAAGAAAGCGATCTTATCATTTTTGCTTACAGAGAAACTAATGTCTTTGAAAAGAATACGTCCGTCATCAGCTTTCTTCGTTAATTTTTCAACGTTCAGAATCTGGTTACCAACTTCCCTATCCTGTTTGAAAATGATACCAGGATATTTACGGTTAGACGGCTCGATATCTTCAATAACCAATTTCTCCAATGCTTTCTTACGGCTGGTAGCTTGTTTACTTTTAGAAGCGTTCGCACTGAATCGCGCAATGAAGTCAAGCAAGTCTTTACGCTTTTCTTCCATCTTCTTGTTCTTGTCAGTCATTTGACGTGCAGCCAATTGGCTTGACTCATACCAGAATGTATAGTTACCAGTGTAGATTTTAATTTTCTGACGATCAACGTCTGCTACGTGGGTACAAACCGCATCCAAAAAGTGACGGTCGTGCGATACAACAATTACAATGTTTTCGTACTCTGCCAGGAAGTTTTCCAACCAGCTGATTGTTTCTACGTCAAGGTGGTTCGTAGGCTCATCCAGGATTAGTGCATCAGGATTTCCAAACAGTGCCTGTGCTAACAATACACGCACTTTCAAACTACCACTTACATCTTTCATCAAAGAGCCGTGATATTCTTCTTTCACACCCAACTCGCTTAGCAAACTTCCCGCATCGCTTTCTGCAGTGTAACCGCCCATTTCGCCAAACTCACCTTCCAATTCACCCGCACGGATACCGTCTTCTTCGGTGAAATCCTCTTTGGCGTAAATAGCGTCACGTTCCTGTGATACTTCCCACATTTTTTTGTGGCCCATTAACACCGTATTCAACACAGTAATTTCGTCAAATTCAAAGTGGTTTTGTTTCAACACGGCCATACGCTCACCGGGAGTAATGCTTACAGAACCTTTACTTGGTTCTATTTCACCAGATAAGATCTTTAAAAAAGTAGACTTACCTGCACCGTTCGCTCCGATAACGCCATAACAGTTGCCTTTGTTAAACGTTAAATTCACTTCGTCAAACAATACCCTTTTTCCAAATGATAGAGAAACATTATTAACCGTAATCATGTAATTGCTAAATTTTTCGAGTTGCAAAGGTACGATAATACAGGCAGGAGAAAAAGTAAAAAGGCAAAAGTAAAAAGTCAAAAACGTTAACGTTCTACCTTTACAATTTCACGCGAAGGCGCAAAGAAGCAAAGACCGCAAAGGATATCTAGTTTGCAATAACATATGTATAATCAATACGTTATCTTTTTGACTTTTGAATTCTTACTTTTTACTTGCTTTAATTTCCAGCGTAAACTCACCTTTGTAAGGTTTCTCCGCCATTAAATCCTCTCCTATTATCAATTTGTAAAGTCCTGTTCTCTTAATATCATAATTAAGCTCCTTTCCAAACGGCCCATCAGAGGATTTGTCCGGCATAAATATCTGGTTGAACCGGATATTGCCTTTGCCAGCCGGAGTTATGATCCTGGCGGATAAAACGCCCTTATTTCTAACCTGGAAATTACAGGAAACCGGCGCAGATTTCTTAAGGATTCTAACTGTCAAACTATCCCCATTTTGTGGTAGTTCCAGATTTAATACGGAATCAGTTTGGACCGCACCGCTTTCCGGAGATTTGGCAGGCGAAGAAGCCGTATCGTCCGTGTGTTTTTCTATCCGTTCCTGTGTCACACTATCTGCACGTCCCTCAGTAACAGGTGATTTTGAACCATTGTTGTTGCAGGAAACAATTGCAAAACAGGCAATTAGAAACAATGTGCTTTTCATGGGAAAACTTTGAGGGATTTGCTAAAAAACCATTCCCAAATATTCGTTAGGATGTTACGACCAGATGACATTCGTACATCGTACATCGTACATCGACTGAAGTGTTATTAATGTCCAAAAAGATTCCCCAAATATCCTCCTACTTCCATCATCCACGCAATGCCAAGATGCACCATTAAACCACCGAGAATGGAGCGGGTTCTGTAGGTGATACAGCCCAATAAAAATCCGCCGAAGAAACTCGAAATACATTCCAGCAAAGGTTTACCAAAATGTATGCTGCAATAAAATGCGGCCATTGGCAAAATAGCATCTGGACCGACGTATCGCGCAAATGCTATCACTAAAAAGCCCCGAAAAAAAAGCTCAATACTTACAAAGTCCAGTCCGTAAGAAATCTCATACAGCAAATGATAAACCCAGTTGTTTGAAGTATGTTCATCGATGAAATAGATGTTTTTCATTTTGGGATAGGCCTGCAAAAAATCGTGCTGCGTAGAAGCAAAGGTTATCAGTGGAATCATGCACAAGAGCATAACGGCATAGGGTTGCCATACAAATCCTTTTGTTGTGAAGCCCCAAAAGCTTTCATCGTTTTGCCATATTTTTCTTGCTAACCACAACAAACAAACTGTAATGCATAACCGAAGTGGCAGGTCAACGATAACACCCACATACTGCGACCATGGAGACGCCAAAACCTCATTAAGCAAGGCTTTCCAGCCGCTTGCGCTTACCTTGACAGCAAATATTGCGGGAGCGACAAAGACCAACACCCAAAACAATTTATCTTTTGTGAGCAGTTCTTTTTTGAAAAGAAAAATAATCAGATAAGGAATGATGAATGCTGTTAAATAGATAAAATAAAAACCAAAAAATTGCTTTACCCCTCTATAACCGTAAATAACTTCCGTTTCTATATGATAAGTGTAATTCAATGTGATAAGCAACGCTACAACTGGAATAACGCATAACAATATGCGCTTATCAATAATGGAAAAGGAATACTTTATGTAGGTGAAAATTGTTTTCAAGCGATGATTTTAAGGAGCGCCCGCCTGAATGGCTTTAGTCGGGCAGGCAGATTTTGATGATCGTGAAGATATGTTATGATTTGAGAAGTCGAAACTCAAAATGAAAATTAAAAAATCAAAACTCTGAACCTAATAATTAAGCCAGGACGATAAACAAACTCCGTTGAAGACTGGAAGCAGTAAACAAACGAAAGATTAACCTATAAAAATCAGGGAAAATCATGACAATCTGCGTCATCGGCGTGACTTCTCTTAACTCTTAAAGCTTTCCTGCA
The DNA here is from genome assembly GCF_019130065.1 of Pinibacter aurantiacus. GTDB lineage: Bacteria > Bacteroidota > Bacteroidia > Chitinophagales > Chitinophagaceae > Pinibacter > Pinibacter aurantiacus. Next base: position 313,548 of record NZ_JAHSPG010000015.1, read on the forward strand.
TTTTATCCAGGAATTTTGAGTCGATCATTTTTGCAGCAAGTTTGATCATGTTCATGAAAGCCTTAGCGTGGGAAATGCCGTGGCCGATAATTACAGGTTTGGAAACCCCAAGAACGGGCGTTCCTCCGTAATTTTCGAAGTTGAATTGTTCAAGGTATTCGTGGCGAATGCCTTTTTGATGGGTGATCTCGTAAAAAGATTCAGCCATTTTGAGGATCACATTTCCTGTGAACCCTTCGCAAACCATTACGTCTGCTTTGTCAATGAAAATGTCCCGGCCCTCTATGTTTCCAACGAAGTTGATCTGGTTATTTTCCTTAAGCAAAGGATAAGTACCCTGCGCAAGAATATTACCTTTTCCTTCTTCTTCACCTATGTTTACCAATCCCACTTTAGGATTTTCAATGCCTAAAATGTATTTGGAATAAAGCGAGCCAAGAATAGCAAATTGGTTCAGATGTTCCGGCTTGCAATCTGCATTGAGGCCTACATCTAACAATAAACCAGCGGTGCCATCTTGTTTTGGAATAATTGTAGAAATAGTGGGGCGTAAAATACCTTCAATAGCTTTAATGCTGTACATGGCTCCTACCAGCATTGCACCGGTGTTGCCTGCACTGATAAAGGCATCGATCTTTCCTTTTGCCAAAGCATAAAAACCGACAGCTATAGAAGACTGTTGTTTTTCCTTTAGCGCTTTTGTGGGGTGCTCGTTCATCTCAATTACCTGAGGAGCGTGCACCACGGAAATATTTGGAGCATTCACATTGAACTGTTCCAAAAGGGGTCGAACTTTCTCTTCGTCACCGAAAAGCACAAAATTAGCCGGAGAAACATGTTCATTCATGAATAGATGAAGGCCCTTCACAGCTTCAAGCGGTGCAAAGTCTCCACCCATTATGTCTAATCCAATGTTCATCTCCGGCCAAGCTATTAAATAAATCTATTAACTAAGGACTATTTCTTGATGGGTGCTTTTTCAGCTACCAATTTACCTTTGTAAAACAATTTACCTTCGCTCACGTGTGCACGATGACGTACGTGTGTTTCACCAGTTGTGCTGTCTACACTCAAAGTTGTTGTTTCAGCTTTGTAGTGTGTTCTTCTTTTAGCAGAACGTTGCTGTGAATGACGTCGTTTGGGATTTGGCATAACTCAACAATTTATAATACAAATAATCAATTATCTAAATCTTTAAATTTCTCTAACCCTTTCCAGATGGGGTTTTGGGTTTCGTTGTTCCCCGTGTCCATCTTTTTCAACATATCAAGAACCTCTTTATTGCATTTGGGTCCGCCCATTTCATCTTCACTGCACATTTTCTGCATCGGGATACTAAGGTTAATAAACTCATAGATCCAATCAGATACATGTAAATGGCTCTCGGTTCTGGAAATATAATAAACATCGGGATCTTCCTCTTGTTCGTTCATTTCCTCCGGGTTTTCCACCAGTTTCACGACTATGTTAAATTCGTCCCACAAATTAAATGGGAGCGGATTTCCACAACGGTCGCAAACTACTTCCAGTTTGCCGCCAATTTCAAACTTCAACAACATAAAGCCTGTCTTCTTATCAAGACTTAACTTTACAGTGGCGTCTACATTTGAAAAATCCTGCGCCTGGTACGCTTCAAAGAATTTATCTTTAATTTCATAGTTATATTCATGAACACCTGGCTTTAAACCCACAAATGCGATATCAAATTCCCTACGATGACTCATGAATGCCCTTTTAAAGAGTTTGCAAAGGTAAGGGATATTTTTGGAAAAATATCTTTCTCTTAAAACAAATTTAATCAACTAGTTAATATTCTCACTGTCCAATTTTTTCCACAGCCCTCCGTCCCTAAAATGGAACAATTTTTTAACGTGTTCAAAATAAATGACATGGCTAAGAAATCCATTATAAATCAGCCTGATCAGAATAAGCATTCGGGCAAACCAGATCCTAAAAAACCTAACAGCGACCCAAAGCACCAGGCAGAACTACACAAAAGAACGAATAAAAAAGGATACAACGAGCAGACAACAAGTAATACTCCGGGTGCGAGGAAAACGTCGAATGAGGATAAGCATGATGGTTAAGGCTCTACGCTTAATGCCTAACGCTTAACGCAGTACTATGTGCTGCACCCTGCGTTAAGCGTTAGGCGTTAGGCCTTCAGCGTTAAAATATCTCAAACTAAAAACTTCAAACAATGAGAGCAATTTGGACCGGATCGCTGGGCTTCGGCCTGGTTAACATCCCTGTTAAATTGTACAGCGCTGTGGAAGACAGCACTTTAGATCTTGATATGCTGGACAAAAAGGATCATTCGCACATTAAATTTTTGCGGGTGAATGAGAAAACCGGCAAGGAAGTGAAATGGGAAAACATTGTGAAAGGTTATGACCTCGATGGTAAATATGTAATACTTACGGATGAAGATTTCCAAAAAGCCAGTCCCGAAAAGACCAAACATATTGAGATCCTGCAGTTTGTGGAACAAGCGGAGGTGGATTCAATGTATTACGAGTCACCTTATTACCTGGCGCCGGAAAAAACGGGTGCTAAAGCTTATGCCCTTTTGAGGGACGCCTTGGAGAAATCAGGCAAGGCTGGTGTGGGGACCTATGTTTTGAGAAACAAGGAAAACATCGGGTTGATCAAAGTATCGGGCGACGCGCTGGTGCTGAACAAGATGAGGTTTGGGGAAGAAATACGTTCCACAGAAGAATTGAAGCTTCCTGAAGCCAATCCTAAAGCGACAGAGTTAAAGATGGCGATGGCGCTGATCGACCAGCTTACGGAGAAGTTCGACATGTCGAAATACCACGATACTTATTCTGACGAGCTGATGAAGCTGATCAAAGCAAAAGCAAAAGGTAAAGTCATTACTCCTGGTCCGCTTAAAGTGGTGCATTCAAAATCAAAAGATCTGATGTCACAATTAAAGGCAAGTTTGGAAGGTGGAAAAAAGAAAGCGAGTTAGGTAATTGAAAGTTGAAAATTGAAAATGGTTGCCGTAGGGGCGAATCGCATTCGCCCTGTTGCACCGAACGTACCATATTTAACAATTTCGTACGATCGACCTTGATCAAACAAAAATCATTTTATGGAAAATACAGTCACCGTTGATAAACATACTTTGGAGTTTACAAACCTGGATAAGATCTATTGGCCGAAAGAAAAATATACGAAGGGCGATGTGATCCTTTACTATGAGAAAATCGCTTCTTACATTTTGCCTTATTTAAAGAACAGGCCATTATCGCTTTTGCGTCACCCAAACGGTATTGAGCAGCCGGCGTTTTTCCATAAAGATGTTGGCGATAGCGCACCAAAGTGGATCCAGAAATTTGAAATATTTTCTGAATCCGCCAATAAGGATATCAATTACATTGTTTGCAATAACAAAGCGACATTATTGTACGTCGCGAACCTTGGAAGCATTGAAATCAATCCTTGGAACTCTACCATTAAAAAACCAGAAAATCCAGATTACATCGTCATCGATATTGATCCGTCAGATGGAAACACTTTTGACCAGGTGGTGGAAACAGCATTGGCGGTAAAAGAAATTCTGGACAAAGCAGGAATTGATGGCTATTGCAAAACGTCGGGAGCATCCGGGTTGCATATATATATTCCCTTTGGAGCAAAATACAACTATGATCAGGCGAGGGATTTCGCGCATGTGATCGCTTCGCTTACAGTTGAATTATTACCAGATTTCACAACGCTTGAACGTTCGTTGTCAAAACGTGGCAAGAACAATATTTATGTTGATTTTCTTCAAAACAGAAGAGGACAAACGCTTGCATGTGCTTATAGCATACGCCCCAAGCCAGGGGCTACTGTATCTACTCCGTTGGAATGGAAAGAGGTTAAGAAAGGATTGACTCCTGCGCAGTTTGATTTTAAAAATATTTTCAAAAGACTTGAAAAGAAAGGTGATTTGTTTGCTCCTGTGTTGGAAAAAGGAATTGATATGAAAAAGGCGCTGAAGAACCTGGGAGTGTGAACGAAGGCACACTGATGACACGGATTGGACGGATTTACACGGATCTTTTTGGGGCACTCAGAAGACACTTTATCTAGCAGATTTTCACAGACTATTATATAATGGCAAATTCAAACAAGTGTCGAAAACTAATCCGTGTAAATCCGTCCAATCAGTGTCATCTGTGTGCTAATTGGCGCAAGCAGTCATTGTATTCTTTCCAGATATTTTCAACTACTTCCGCAGCTGGCAGGATATCTTTTACCAAAGCACTTACCTGTCCTATTTCCAATTCGCCTTCATCAAGATCGCCTTCGAACATGCCTCTTTTGGCGCGACCGCGGCCAAGGAGTGTTTTCATTTCTTCTTCTGACGCGCCGGAAAGTTCCGCTTGCTTCACCGCTTCAAAAAAATGGTTTCGCAGAAGACGCACAGGTGCCAATTTTTTCATGCTTAACAATGTATCTCCTTCTTCACTATTGATAACGGCGTTCTTAAAATTAATGTGTGACGAAGCTTCGTGTGTTGCGACGAAACGAGTTCCAAACTGCACGCCCTGTGCGCCAAGCACCATCGCTGCCAGCATCTGCCTGCCAGTTGCAAAACCACCTGCGGCAATCACAGGAATTTGTACAGCATCAACCACTGCAGGAATGAGCACCATTGAAGTAGTTTCCTCTCTCCCGTTGTGGCCGCCAGCTTCAAAGCCCTCCGCTACCACAGCGTCGCAACCTGCCTGCTGTGCCTTTAACGCAAACTTGCTGCTGCTTACAACATGCACTACTGTAATTCCTTTCTCTTTCAAAACGCTTGTCCAGGTTTTTGGATTGCCGGCAGAAGTGAAAACAATCTTTACGCCTTCGTCGATAATTGTTTGTATGTGCTTGTCAATATCAGGATATAACAAAGGTACATTTACTGCAAAAGGCTTGTCTGTTGCGGCTTTGCATTGTTGAATGTGATAACGCAATACATCGGGATACATACTTCCGCTGCCTATTATTCCTAAACCTCCGGCATTACTAACGGCACTGGCTAAGCGCCATCCGCTGGCCCAGATCATGCCGGCTTGTACAATGGGGTATTTGGTGTGGAAGATACTTGTTATGTTCATATGGCTGAAGTGAATGAATAACTGAATAACTGAATGACTGAATAACTGAGGGGTTGATAGTTATCGACCAAAATCGAAAATGAGCTACTCAGTTATTCAGTTATTCAGTTATTCAGTTACTTCTTGATTAGTATTGAAAATAAATTTCCGTGGCTCCGTAACCATACGACGCATGGTACTGGTTAACGAAAAATTTTACTTCTTTGCGGTGCTTTAGCAGATCGTGTATTTCATCACGCAGTTTGCCGCTGCCAACACCATGTATTACGGTGAGGCTGGGCTGCCTGTGTTGCAAGGCAAGTTCATAATACTTTTCAAACTCACTTAACTGGAACGACAGTATTTCGAAGTTGCTCATGTGCTTCCAGTTGTCGGTGATCTTTTCCATGTGCAGATCGACCACAGTGCGTGCAGGCGGCAAGTTTTGGCGCACTTTGGAAGCGTCGTAAACTTTGAAGCCTTTTGCAGCCAGTTTACCTAATTCAAATGTGTCAGGTTCCACCGTTTTTTGTGGATAAACATCAAACAGCTGATAAGAAAATGTAGGTTCACCTTTCTCTTTCAGTTCTTCAATCTTTGTAAAAAGCTGTTTGGGCTTCAGTTTGAGATTGCTTTCAAAATGTGAAGCCTTATCTTTTTCCGGAGTGATCAAAGAGAATTCAAATTCAAAATTCGGGTTGTCGCTGAGGTCTGAAAATGGTACATCGTGCAAATAAAAATCCTCAAATGCATGCACCTGGTTTTTCAAACCAAATTCAGACTTGCCGAAATAATTGACTTTATATTCGAAGTTGTAACCGGTTTCGGTTTGATTGATGAGGTGTATTTTGAAAAGTTCTACTACTTCATCTCCAAATTCGTCTGTTTCAAATTTTGGCAGGAAGCTTAACCAAACACCATTGGAAACTTTTTTGCCGATGGCTTTCGGTTTTTCCTTGGGCACCTGGTCTATATATTGTTTCGGCTTTTTTGCCGGTGGTGTTACCAGTTTTTTTTCTGTAAATCTTTTAAAGTATGGGTAATCAAGCTGGTCGTTATAAGCGGGAAATTTCACGCCTTTTATTTCAACCATAACCATTGTGTCGTTAATAATATCAATCACCTCTCCTTCTTCGTTGGTAAGCTTTACCAATACTTTGTCGCCAACTTCAAATTTCATGCGGAATTAATTCTAATCTAGATTAAAAAAGTAGTGCAAAGGTACAATTTTCACGCGAAGCTTTTTGTTTCACGCAGAGGAGCAGAGACAATTCACGCAAAGGCGCAAAGAAGCAAAGGACGCAAAGAGATTGCTTTTTGCGCAAAAATGTTTTATGTTCAATAGTATTACTTCAGTTGAAGAGTGCGACGCAAGGATGTTTAATTGAAATACAAATGCTTAGTTCAAAATCGGTCTTAACTTTTTGTATTACAATCTTGGAGTGCAGGGTGAATGCGATTCGCCCCTACATTTTTGGATACATTCTTTCTACTTCCAGCACGATGCTTTCAATCTGTTTGTCGTCGCCGGAGGCGTCGTAGGGTTGCTTTAAGCTGCTATTGAAGAAGAAGGCAACGGTTTGGTAAACGCGTGCGGTAAAACCACCTTTATATTCTTTGATGATGTCGTAGCAGTTGTTGCCGGTTTGACGGTTGATCAGCTTCATCAACACTTTTCCCTGGTAAACGGAAAGATTGGTGAGCGGCTCAGTAAAATCTTTCCTGAGTTCCTTTTCCCTTGATTGAATATACTTTTTGCGTTGGCTTTCATCCATTTTGGCAACTTTGTTATTGATGTCGTTAAGGATGATGCCCGCTCTTCTCGCGTATGGATAAGTGACATACACAGCGTTGCGCAATCTTGTCCATGCCTCAAGGCGTTTGCGCATTTCAGGTGGCATTGGAGCCTGTACCCAGGTCCATTCGAGCGTGTTTGCGGGATAAAGTTCGCCGTCGGCGATTTTAGCGGGAACCGGTATCGTATCATTCGGGCCAAGTTCAGGATGCTTGACACTTCCCAGCGTGTCCTTTGTCTCCTGCGCACGAGCGCTGGTTACGGAAAGGAGAGCACCTAAAAAAAGGACGGCCACAAAATGATATTTACGCGTCAGGGTCATGTTTACGACTACAATCTAAATATTATTCCAATAATGACAAAAAACTAACCTAAAAAGCTGTCTTAAATACTTTAAAAAATAGTAAAGTTTTTAAAGGTCACTGATTTTCAATTGCAACATGAAAAGCTTGCACAAATCACTCTAACTGATTTAGTATTAACTTCGTTCGCAATTATGCAGGTTCATACAAATATCGAATCGCTTCCATCATTCAGGAATGCGGTTGTTACTATAGGCACATTTGACGGCGTACACATCGGGCATCAAAAAATACTTAACCAGCTGAAACAAGAGGCAAAACTTGTTGACGGCGAAACGGTTGTGATCACATTTCACCCCCATCCAAAAAAAGTGGTGACAACAAATGCGGACCCGGTTTATCTTTTAAACACCCCCGAAGAAAAAATTGCGCTGCTTGAAAAACAAGGCATTCACCACGTCGTAATCATTCCTTTTACAGAAGCATTTGCAAACCAGACGGCTACAGAATATATCGAGCATTTTCTTTGGCAAAAATTCAAACCGCATACACTGATCATCGGTTACGACCACAAGTTTGGAAAGAACAGAAGCGGTGATTATCATCTGCTTGAAAAATACGCTCCGGAGCTGGGCTTTCGTTTGATTGAAATTCCTGAACATCTTTTAAATGAGGTAACAGTGAGCTCTACACGCATTCGCCATGATTTGAAAGCGGGAAAAATCAACGAAGCAAATTCACTACTTGGATATACCTATTCTTTTGAAGGAAAGGTTATTGAAGGAAATAAACTTGGCCGCACAATCGGCTTTCCAACTGCCAATCTTCAAATTTTAAATGAGGAAAAGCTTATTCCGGGAAACGGGGTATATGCAGTTAGTGTGATAATTGAACATTCAACCATTCATGCGTACCACGGCATGATGAATATCGGCATCCGCCCCACTATCAATGGCACCAACAGAGTGATCGAGGTAAATATTTTTGATTTCAACGAAGATATTTATGGGCAAACGCTGCGTGTCTTCGTTCATCAGTTTCTTCGCCATGAACAAAAGTTTGCGGGGCTTGATGCGTTGAAGGGACAGTTGGCGGAGGATAGGAAAAATGCGGAAGCGTTTTTAATTAATAATTAATAATGAATAATTAATAGGTGTAGCTGCGAAATAAAAATTAAACTCAACTCTGTTCAAATAACGACAAGGCCGCATTCAATCACGAATGCGGCCTTATTAATTTTTAATTCCTAATTATTAATTTTTCTTCAACAGTATTTTGGCATTATAAAACCCCTGCGCCGATTTTGTAAACGCTGTTATTTTATTCCAATCTGATGCAGGATAAAAGTTGTTGATGTAATATTTTGTTGTGTGTATCACAAGATTTTTCCCGTCTATTTTGGCGGTTGAAACAAATGCCCCTGATCCGTTTTCGGATTTGATATTGAAGTTCTCAACACCTTCTACTGTATAGCCATCAGGAATTGCAAATACAATGTCGTTGGAAAAAGTTCTTGGATAAGCCATATAGATATCTCTCGTTCTTTTCAATTGATCATCTTTAATTTCCAATTGTTTTTCGATCACCTTTCCAAGTTCGATGATTGTATTTGGCCCCGCTTTTTTTGTCAGGTTTTCTATTGTAAAATTTTCAGAGTACTCTGTGGTTGGCTGCGTTTCCCACATGCCAATGCTTTTCAGATTGAGCTTGAAGTTGGAAATCTTCACATCCATTTCAGATTCTATCTCATCCTTTATACGCTTGTCTCTGTCGTTGTAATCTGTCGTAAGTCGCTGTTCGTATTTATCTTTTTCTTTGTTATAATCTTTAATGATGCCGCCCATCAAACGAGATCTTTCTACCTGGTACTTAGGCAAATCGTAGGCTTTAAGATAGTCATAGTTAGTAACCACCAATCCCTGGTGATACTCTTTTGTATGCCCCTTTGCAACGATATTTCTTTGAACGTTGATCTTCGTTTTATCCGCATCGTCCAATGAAACTTTTATCTGCATATTGGTGACGTTTTGCTCCATTGAAGAGGTTCCAACAGTATCCAGATTATCTATTGTATATTTTACTGCAGCAGTCGTGCCTTCGTATTGGTAAGCGGTTTCATTGGCTATAGAAAACGGTGTTGGCCTGGTAATGTAAATTTTAGGCGTTGTATTTACACGAATCACGATGTCGCATGACGACAGATTTACCAGGTTGGCAAATGGCCCATAGCCGCGTGAAGGCGCCAGCATAAGATCGTGGCTGATCTTGTATTTATCAAGGCATTGACTCATCACCAGGAAGAATTCCATTGGCAAATTGTCCAGTCGCAAAGGATTTCCCTGCTGAATGCCGAAATAAGCTTTCAGGTAAAGAGGATTGCGGAGAAGATTATACAACTCATACGTAATCTTTTTCTGATCTGTTTCGCCTTTGAAATTTCCTTTCATGTAATCGACAACCACGCCGATGTCAATTCCGGGAAATCTGCTTATATCGTTCAGTGTATTTACAGCCAATGTTTTTGCATCAGGCGATACCTGCCTGCTTTTGATGCGGTACCTGAAGTTTGGCGCTGTTCTGTAATCATAGTCCCACAGCAGATCTGGAGATTTTTCACGCATGTTATCTTCCAACGTATATACTACACATCCATCACCAAATGATCTCTGGAATTCAGGTGCACCATTGAAGCTTTTGTAAGTAAGCTCCAATTTGTCATACAGGTTAAAACGCAATGTTTGTTTTATTACCGGGTATTTCATTTCCAGCAATTCTTCATCACTTACCGAAGAACTGTTATCGTCTTTGAGCGCGGCGAAATAATCAATGATGTCACCTGGTTCAAGATTGGGAATAGGAATTTTTAATTCCTTGTTGCTACCCGCATCTTCTTTAACAGCGTCCTTCAGATCAATCTCTTTTTCAGTGCCATTGGCCTTAATTACTTTGATGCCCAAAATCCTGTAACGCAGGGCTTTCCCAAACAAATTTGTTTTAACCGTGTTGTTGTTAAAAGACATTTCGGAAAATTCCTGCACAGCAGCTTTATCCTGTAGCTTAATGCGATAGTGAGAATTGAAAGTTTCATGATAACCCGCCTTTGCCGTTTCCCATGAATGCTCTCTTAAAACAGCGATCAAAACAGCCGATTCATTTTTCCATTTTTCCGGTACTTTGGTTATTTTAAACTCTGCGGGAGCCTCATCCCACATTTGTTCTTTCACCTTTTTTTCGGTCTGGGAAAAAAGGGCACAGCTTAACATCACGTTACAACCCAACGTAAGCAATACTTTCTTCATAGAAGTTATTTTTTAAGGACTATTTGGTTATCGTAAGATTTAATCAGTTCTTTAACGGCGTTGTTCCATTTGGAGAAATTCTTCTTTTGAATAACGCCTTCTGGTATGTTCAGTTCTTTTGTGTAGATCACTTTGTCGCCTTCCTGTTTGTATTGAACATTGAAAGAAAATTCAGGTTCTTTAATGTTGATGTTATCCGGAAGAGTTGCCACTTTATAACCCTGTGGCACCGCTAATGTTACTGTTATTTTCTCGTGTATTCTTTCTTCAAAGTCAACATCACTTTGCCTGTCGTCTTTGATTACCCAGCTTTGAAAACTTTTTGAAGGATCAAGATCAACATAGCATTCGTTGTTAAATGAACTTACAGCGCCGGGATAAGAATAGTTACAGTCAAATGACAGCATACCTTCTCTTTGATCCAGGTTCGGCAATTTCAAGTTGGTTATTTTGATCTTGTCATTGCCGTCAGAGGCAAAACTGTTTACCCATTCCGATTTGTCGTCGTTCTTAGTGTAGTGGTATTGATAGAGGAAATTCTTTTTGGATTCTCCTTTTAATGTCACTGTGCATTTCCCTTCCAGCGCTTCGCCATTGATGGTTGCGGTAACGTTCCTCACATCTGCATCGCTATCAGCAACTGGAATTTTTTCAAGGATAAATTTATTTCCATCCTCAATCATCGCAGGGCGTCCCTGTATGCGCAAAGCGTTTTCACCAAACGGAACATATTTTTCCGTTCCATCAAGGAAATATTTTTTGCCGTTCAGGATCAATGTACAGATCATGTGATTATTAGCTGCTAACGTAGGAATTGACTCATACATGATGTGGCGTGTACCTATCCATGTTAGCCTGGCATCGAAACCGGCTGCTTTCAGCATTTCTTTGGTAAGGTTTGCCATGCCTTTACAATCGCCGTATTTTTTTTCAAATACATGCTGCGCCTCATCGGGTTTGAACGCAGCAACGCCATCTTCAAAAGCGATGTAGCGGATGTTGTCCTGTACCCAGTAATAAATCGCCTTTACTTTTTCTTCGTCTGTTTTTTTATCTTTTGTAAGTTGATTAACGGTCGATTGAAGGGCTTGCCTGTTGGGCTGCAACTGACTTGCAAGGCCGCTGTACCAATTGTACAGATCTGCATTGGAAGACAGGATCATCATTTGCTTTCCCGAAACGTTGGCAGATTTTGGAAGTATGAGCAAATGCGGATAAGTATATTGCATGCCGCGTTCCGCCCGCTCCGTTTTCATTCCTTTCAACTTTGTAGCGGTGTATTCAATAACCTTGTCGCTGCCATCGGCCGTTTCCGACTTCTTTATGGAATAGCCATCGAAATTGAATTCTTTGATCTCTATGTCCAGCTCTTTGGGTATAACCAGTTTTATCTTTTTTTCTGCTGTTGGATAGGAAGATGGGAAAAAAATGGTGCTCAAATATTTTGCGTCGTAGATCTTCTTTTCAAAATGTGTGTGCCAAACCTCTCCTACTTCTTTTAATCTTAGCTGGTGACCGCAGAACTTGCTGTCGTCGAAAAACAACCCATCACTGGTGTAGGTGCCACAAACTTTTTTATCGTCCGGTGCTTTTTGATGCAGGTTACTTTCTGCGTAAAATTTCTCAATTTTCGAGTTACCATCATAAACCTGCAAAAGACTTATTCCATCATTGTATCGCAACGACAGCAGATCCTCATCGCCTGATATCTCCACTTTCGCACCGGCTTTACTGTCCTTCGAAAACTCGTAGGTTGTAGCCGTGTTAAGCACATATGCTTTATCGTCTTTGAATTGTTGTTGCAAGTCCTTCGCCATTTTAGGGTAATCCTGGCAAAAAGATATAAGTGGTAAACAGCTCAGGGAAAGAAAAGCCGTTTTCTTTAAAGCGGTATTCAGTAAGTTCACTGGTCTAAAGGTTTACGATGTTCGAAAATTGGTCTGCTATTTAACGCATTTAGCTCTTTACTGTTGTGCAAGAGTATTTACAGGCGGGAAGATTTTAGTTTTTCCGGGAAGAAAAACAAATCTGTTTCGACGAGTAAGGGTCTTTGCAGTCAGGGGTTACTAAACCGGTTTTAGCAGTAGCAAAATAAAATGTATTGGTTATTAAAACAATATCGCCAAACTACTATTTGAACATTATTAAATAAATAAAGCGTAAAACGGTGACTGCCTTGGCAATAAATAAAGAAGCCGCAAAACATTTTGCGGCTTCTTTGATGAAAATCATATGTTCTTATGCGATCAGCATAGCTTTTTCTTCTTCCCATTTTTGTCTGCCATAGCCAGGAACAATGTGTTTTTCGCTATGATAACTTGAACGAACCAACGGACCACTTTCTACATAGTCAATGCCCAGTTCGTAACCAATTTCCCTGTACTCTTTGAATTCGTCAGGATGGACAAAACGCTGAACCGGCAAATGTTTTTTAGTTGGCTGCAAATACTGGCCAATTGTAATAACATCCACTTTGCTTTCAGCAAGGTCTTTTATTGTTTGAATAACTTCCTCTTTAGTTTCGCCTAACCCTAGCATGATGCCGCTTTTGGTACGCATACCACCTTCTTTCAGTGTGCGCAGTACTTCCATGCTGCGCCAGTATTTGGCTTGTATACGCACTTTGCGGGTTAGGCGCTCAACTGTTTCAATATTGTGAGAAACCACTTCAGGAGCAGCTTCAATAATGCGTTGAATGTTCTCTTTTTCTCCTTTAAAATCCGGGATCAAAGTTTCGAGCGTGGTATCCGGGTTCAAAGATTTCACGGCTTTGATGGTATTGTACCAAATGATAGAACCACCATCTTTTACTTCGTCTCTGTCAACGGAAGTAATAACGGCATGTTTTACTTTCATCAGGTGAATCGCTTCTGCCACGCGTTGTGGTTCGTCCCAGTCAATCGGATCGGGGCGACCGGTTGCTACGGCGCAAAATCCACAGCTACGGGTACAAACGTTACCCAAAATCATAAAGGTAGCAGTTCCTTCTCCCCAGCATTCACCCATGTTAGGGCAATTTCCGCTTTCGCAGATCGTATGAAGTTTGTGGGTATCTACAAGGCCGCGTACATGTTTGTAGCTTTCTCCGGTGGGAAGTTTTACGCGCAGCCAATTGGGTTTTTTAATCTTAGATTCAGTTTCAACTATATTTGAGACGATAGGTAATTCCTGCATAGCTTTTTCCTTTTTCCTTTTTCCATGATCTCCCGACATTCGACCGGGATTAATTAATTCTAATTCAATAACTTAATACAACAAACAATCGATCGATGAATCATTATCCCCATCTTGCGGAAAAAATTCATTCTGCAAAAATACGTTACTTGCGCCTTCCAAACAGTATTGTTAAATAAGCGTTGAAAAAGAACTTCTTTTCCGTTACCAGCAGCATCTGTTCTACACCTGTAAAATAATATTCTGCATTTACACCAGCTTCGATAGCGGCTATGGTTGGATTGAATTTTGCGTAGTCAAAGCGCAAGGCAGCTTTCGCATGTAAACCGGGAGCAAATTTCATTTTGCCCCAGCCTTTGAAAGGTCCGGAACTTCCAAGCACCACGTTTTCATACACTCCTGTTGAGTCCATGTAAAAATCTTTTGATGGCACGCTTACTGTTTGCCTGGTTGTAGCGTCCACAACGTCGAGGTAGTAAGGTTTCATCAACCCGGCAGAAATACCGCCGGCACCAATTGCAGTAACGGCAACACCGTTCTTATTTCCTTTCCCACCAATAAGATATTGCTGGCCCATGCCTATTTTGAACTGATAAAAATTATTGACTTTGCCATAGATCGCCTGGTTCAACTGACCGAATGCATCGACACCGATGGATTGTTTTTCTTCCTTCGGATGCTTTTTCTCGTTAAACTCAAATTGTAAAAGAGTCGTTTTGCGCGGCGTTTTGTATTTGCCTTTTTCGAAAGAGATCCCGTAGCCATCGGTAGCTAGCTTTATACCGAAGGCGCTATGTTTATTAAAAATAATTTCATCTTCTTCGTGCAGTCTCGCCTTACTGTTTTCCTTTGCTTTTTTGTTTGCCTTTGCGCTTGACTTTGCGGGCTGTGTAGGTTGGTTTTGGGCCATGGTACACAAGCATACGAACAAGCCTAGTGGTAGCAACAGTATTTTTTTCATCCGGTGAATTATTATTTTTTAAATAGTCTGCCGAGGATTTCTTGGTCTATTCTATTACAATCTCGTACAATATTTCCTTATAAAAAAATTATCGCAGCAAGATAAGTCTTAAGCGTTTATGTAGGTAAATTTAGGGCAAAAATTGATAATGACTGCATCTGTTATTTACGAGGGAAATTTGCGTTGCAAAGTAACCCATAATCAAAGTGGAACGGTAATAGAAACTGACGCTCCTACCGATAATAAGGGCAAAGGCGAACGCTTTTCACCTACCGATACTGTTTGCGTGGCGCTGGCAACCTGTGTGGTCACCACAATGGGGATCAAAGCCAATGAAATGGGCATTGTGCTGGATGGCACTACCATCGACATTCAAAAATACATGCTGGCAGATCCGCGCCGCATCGGCAAAATTGATGTGACTTTGAAATTTCCTAAAACGCTGAATTTATCTGAGAAAGATATTACGATCCTGGAGAGAACGGGAAACAATTGCCCTGTGGCGAAGAGTTTGAGCGGAGAGCTGGAGCAGAATATTACTTACGTTTGGTAATTGAAAGTTGAGAGTTGAGAATGGAGAGTTGAGAGTTCTTTGGATACTATCATACATTTTTAACTCTCAACTCTCAACTCTCAACTAAAAATTATAGACAAGCTCTTCCGTCTGCGGCAACTTAATCACCAACTCCTTCTTATCGTTCCACTCTACCCTTCCCACAACTTTTGCCTCCATGCCGAATGATGCGGCCATTTGGATCATGCTTTCAGCGTTTGCGCCCGGAGTGAAGATTTCAAGACGGTGGCCCATGTTGAAAACCTGGTACATTTCACGGTTATCGCTATGCGACGCTTCCTGGATGAGTTTGAAAATAAGTGGCGTTTCAAATAAGTTATCCTTAATGATCCTGAAATTATCAGGAAGATATTTCATGCATTTTGTTTGTCCGCCGCCACTGCAGTGAATAAGGCCATGCACTGCGTCCAGATTTTCAGATAACAGCTTTTTAAGGAACGGTGCATAGGTGCGGGTTGGACTCAACAATAAATGACCAATGTCCATTTTGCCAAAACCTTCCACTTCTATTTCGTCGGTCATTCTGTGTGGCCCAATGTACACAACACTTTCGTCCAGCATCGTATCATAAGATTCCGGGAAACGGGCGCCATATGTTTTGTGTAAAGAATCGTGACGTGCACTTGTTAAACCATTGCTTCCCAAACCGCTATTGTAAGCTGTTTCAAAGTTTGCTTTACCAAAACTTGCCACGCCTACAATTACGTCTCCGGCTTGTATTTTATCGTTGGTAACCAATTTATCTTTTGGCCAGCGAGCAGTCATGGTACCATTTACAGCGATTGTTCGTACCACATCTCCTACGTCTGCAGTTTCGCCGCCGAGGTAGTGAATGTTCACTCCGTAGGTTTTCATTTCGTCGAAAAACTCCTGTGTACCGTTTATGATTGTTTCCAGCACTTCGCCGGGAATGAGGCGTTTATTTCTATCAATTGTAGAGGAAAAAAGCAGATTATCGTGAATGCCTACGCAAAGCAAATCATCAATGTTCATCACGATCGCATCCTGGGCGATGCCTTTCCATACCGACAAATCGCCTGTTTCTTTCCAATACAGGTAAGCGAGGATGCTCTTGGTGCCCGCTCCATCCGCGTGCATCAAGTTCACCCAATTGGCATCGTTACCCAAAAAATCGGGATATATTTTACAAAAAGCATTGACATACAAACCTTTATCTAACTTTTCTGTTGCTTTGTGTACTTCTTCTTTTTGGGCAGATACGCCGCGCTGATTGTATAACGACATGAAGGTTTCGATTTGAGCGGCAAAACTAGTTTTTTTAGTTGAGAGTTGAGAATGGAGAGTTGAGAATTGAAAGCAGGAATGCAGATTCTCACGATTTTAATGACCTATCATGATAATTAACTCCGGCGGAAATACCGGAACTGAAAATGGCAGCCTCATCGGCTGCCATTTTCATTAAATATTGTTATTATTTTCCTTCATTCTCCATTCTCAACTCTCCATTCTCAACTATCGATTACTTCGCCACTTTAAGCCTATTGCTCTGCTTAAGCCTGAATACCATGCTCATTACAAAGCCAATAATCATGATGAGCGTTCCAATCCACAGCACGTTGATGTGTGGGAACTCGTACACTTTCAGCGCTACGAACGGCACCATTCGGGTTGATTCTTTTACTTCCAGCTCTATTTTACCACCATCCAGGATTCTGCCGAAACCAATTGCAAGGTTTTGCGCAAACACGGTGTCCAGTGTATAATTGGCCTGGTTGTTTTTTACGTAAAACGCAGGACGGGCTTTGTACTGACGACCATCTTTTGAAAACACGGTAATATCTGCCATCACCGCAGTATCGCTGGAAGTGAATTTGTATTTATCGTTGTTAGGATTAGGAACTACTTTGTTTACCACAAAGAAACCGTTGGAGTAAAACACCGTGTCACTAACGTTTACAGGATACTTTCTAAACGAGGTTGTATCCTTCTCACTATCCATATCATCTGCATAGCTGATGTATGTAAAGATGTCTTTTCCGAAATAGTGTTTTGAATCCGGGTTATTGGAAAATCCTTGCTGTCCCTTTGTATTACGGATCAGGTTTGGATAAAGATTGAATTCTTCTTTGCCGTTTTTGTTCTTAAAGTTTACTTTGAAATACATCACAGTTCCGTGGCGGCTTGTAGAATCATTGCTTTCGTAGGTCGCCATGTATTTGCCCATGTCTGTTGGTAATCCTTTAACCAACGTGAGATTCTCCAAAGATTTTTCTTTCGACTTAGGATCAAATGCCAAATTGATGCCTGTTGTATTAATGGACAAAACTTTTCTATTGGAAGAAGCGATGATAATACCAACCAGCATCAAGCCGAAACCGATATGGGCAACTGAAGCACCTGCTGCTTTTACTTTTCCATGCAAGCCCGTCCAGATGTAACCCATGTTTGCAACTATTGCATATAAAGCCGCGAACAAAGCAACGTGAATGGAACCTAAAAAACCGATACCTTGTTTGTTGTATTCTATGCCGCTGAAAATGCTGATGCAAAGTGAAAGCACTGCTGCGATCAAGGTAGGAACGGCAATCTTTTTCAGGATCGTACCGCGCGGAGTGTCTTTGTATTTGAAATATTGGGTAATGGCGGTCAACACCCCAATTACGATGGCAACGAAGACTTGTATTTTGTTAAATGCAAACTCCGGATCCTCCGGCATTGCAGTTGTTTTGCCGGTAATCTTGTTATAGATCGGGGTGAAGGATGTTTGCCATGTAATTACCAAGGCTGACAAGAACAAAACCAACGCGCCAATGAACATCCAAAACTCGCGGGAATAGGAACTTTCCTCCTTTACTACATGCGGGATTTTTGTGTAATTCCTCGCCATCAGATAAATCGCCGGCAGGAAGAATACAGCGATAAACAGCATCAGTTGGAAGTTCATGCCGGAATCTGTGAAAGCGTGTACGGAGCTATCTCCCAATACGCCGCTCCTCGTAAGGAAGGTAGAGTAAAGAACCAATACGAAACTTAGAATATAAAAAATGTAAGTGGCTCTCAAAGAGTGTCCAGTGGCGTTGAAGATAACGTGGGTGTGCAAACCGGCTATCATCACCAACCAAGGTACAAGCGATGCGTTTTCTACCGGGTCCCAAGCCCAAAAGCCGCCGAAAGTAAGTGATTCATATGCCCAAGCGGCACCCATCATAATACCGGTTCCCAAAATAGCACCTGAAAACAAACTCCATGGTAATGCAATTTTTGTCCAGCCGCTGTAATCTTTTTTCCAAAGACCCGCGATGACGTAAGAGAACGGAACGATGGTAGAGGCGAAACCAAGGAACAATATGGGCGGGTGAATGACCATCCAATAGTTTTGCAGCAATTGGTTCAGGCCTTGCCCATCTTTCATTTGAGGAATGCTCAAATAATCTGCACGCTGGAAGATCGGTGCATCCTGGAAATGCTGGCGAACAAGCAGGAACGGGTTGCTCCCGATTTTAGTGTCTCCCAAATAAAGACCTATTATCATTGTAGCAAGGCAAACCTGCGCAAAACTGATCACCGTCATTACCGGGGCTTCCCATTTACCACCTTTGGAAATAAGTATCAATCCGATTATGGAATGCCAAATGGCCCACAGAAGGAAGCTTCCCTCCTGTCCTTCCCAGATACAACTTAGAAGATAGTTGACACTCAGTGAAGTGCTACTATGGTTCCATGCGTAGAAATATTCAAATGAGTGGGAGGAAACGATATAATATATAATAGCGAAGGTTCCGAATACAGAACCGGCTTCAATGAAAAAGCTAATGCGTGCGAGCTTGCGCCAGCTGTTGTGTTCTTCGGGCACGAGTGCATTAGCGGCTTTTATGTATGCAATTGCAGCAACCAACGAAGCGACCAAGGAAAGCACAACAAAAAAGTGCCCAAGCTGACCGGGCAACAGGTTTTCACCAATGTATTGCATGTAATTGCGGATTAATTAGATGTAAGATTTTTCTTCGCGGCGTTAGGATCGTCTTTATATTTCGATGGACACTTCATTACAATTTCATTGCATTCAAACTGTCCGTTTTGCATTTTACCTTTCAAAACCAATCGCTCGCTTTTCTCAAAGTCAGTTGGTTTGGAGTTATGATAAACTACCCTGGCGCTTCCACCTAACGAATCCAGTACGGTAAAAGTCATGTAGTTAGGGTTCTTAACAGGGTCGTATTGTACCGGCTGTTTCAAATCCAATTTTGCTATAAGATGTACGAACTTGCCTTCCTTTTGATTAGCTGATGCGATAGTGTCATAAGTCGTCAAATCTCCCATGTAACTAACCAAAACAGCGATTGCTACGGCAATTAGAATGAGGATGATAATGTGAGTTTTTTTCATGAGCGCCAATTTCGTCCGCAAAATTAGTTCAAAAAGCCATGTGTTAACTATTAGTTTGAAAGTTGATACATTTTTTAACGATTTTCCGTTAGAGAGATGGGTGTCAACATTTTTTACCTCTGTAAATAACTAAGTAATCAACAAGCAACGGATGATAAATGTTAAAATATAAACTAATCTAAATCACTGTATAGAAATTAAAAATATTTTGATTTTCATTATAAGAGGTTGACTATTAATAGTATTAGGTTTGATGGTTGCACACTAATGTGTGGGAAATACGATTTATTCATTTTGGCGCTTAGTAAGACTACTGTAACTTGCGCAGCATTTCAGTAAAATCATGACAGACCTTTCAAACTTTGATCCCAACAGTCCGGGTAATCCCAACAACAATATTTTCGGACTTCCTTTTTCGGAGGACGATGCCCAACTTGTGATCCTGCCAATTCCGTGGGAAGTAACGGTAAGTTGCGCGGCCGGCACGGCAAGATCATCTGAACATGTTTTTAAGGCAAGCCTGCAGGTGGACCTTTTTGATGCTGATTACAAGGACATGTGGAAGAAAGGGATTTACATGCGCCCGATGGACAAAAAGATCCTTATTAAAAGTGACTACCTGAGAAAAGAGGCGGAGCTGTACATTGATTATATCACCAAGGGGGGAATTGTGGAGAAGAATAGCTTCATGTGCAAATCACTTAAGGATATTAATGAGGGCGGTATTTTTCTGAACGACTGGGTTTATCAGCACACAAAACAATTACTGGACAAAAATAAACTCGTCGGCCTGCTGGGTGGCGACCATAGCACTCCTTTCGGTTTTTTCAAGGCCATTGCAGAGAAATATGGCGATTTCGGAATGCTGCAAATTGATGCGCATTGCGACCTGCGTAAATCTTATGAAGGTTTTAAATACTCTCACGCCAGCGTAATGTATAATGCGTTGACTGAAATTCCTGAAATAACAAAACTGGTTCAGCTGGGCGTTAGAGATTTTTGCGATGAAGAGTGGGATTACGTTTGCAACAGCAATTATCGTATTGTTACTTATTTAGACAAGGATATTAAAGAGCGTTTATACGAGGGCCAAACATGGAAACATATTGTTGACGAATTGGTCCATCATTTACCTCAGCAAGTTTTCATTAGCTTTGACATTGACGGTCTTGATCCAAAACTTTGTCCAAATACCGGCACTCCGGTCCAGGGCGGTTTTGAGACGGAGCAAATATTTTACCTGATCAAGAAGATCAGCCAAAGCGGACGCAAAATCATCGGCTTCGACCTCAACGAAATAGGTGTTGGTGAATACGAATGGGATTCGAATGTTGGGGCACGTGTTCTGTACAAGCTTTGCAATGTTTTGCTGGCAAGCAACTAGCGTGAACAGCAGGCATTAGGCGTTAAGCATTTAGCGTTCGGCAATACGTACAAAGCATTAAACTTTTTTCAATGTCCATAGATACACAAGATAGTCGCAACGAAGTTTTTCCTTACGTTGTAATTTTAAAAAGCGACAACGCCCGTTTAGCCAATCTTACAGGATTGTTTGTCAGCCTGATTTCTATCTTCTTCTTTGTTCTTAGTTATTTTATCGTTGCTGACAGAAACATTGCCTGGCTCATTGGTGCAGCGGCTGTGGCATCTGTAATTGTGTGGAACCTGATACAGCAGAAAAGAAAGAAAAAAGCATGGTATAAACCCGGTTTTATTCTGGCCGCTATTACATGGGTCAGTATGCCCTACCTGCATTGGATGGCTATTTTGTTGGTGGTGATGTTCTTTCTGGAACACCAGGCCAAAAGGCCTCAGGAAATAGGTTTCAGTGAAGATAAAATTGTTGTAAACTCACTATTCAATAAAATCTATTACTGGCAAGACCTTAGCAATGTTATTTTAAAGGACAACCTTCTTACACTCGATTTTCATAACAATCATTTCATTCAAAGGGAAGTGCTCGACGACGACGATCCGGATGCAGACGAAGACGAGTTTAATGAGTTTTGCAGGGTGCAGTTAGCGCGGTCGAGATAGTTGAGAGGAGAATGGAGAGTTGTGAGTTTTTGGGCCTCGGCTACTCATAACGATATTGTAAAACCTCTGTATCTTCAGAGGTTTTATTTTTTCAACTCTCAACTCTCAACTCTCAACTCTCAACTCTCAACTCTCAACTCTCAACTCTCAACTATAACTAAACACTAACACGGGAAGGTTTTATGGAATTTTAGCAAAAGCGTATCTTAATAGGAAACTACCCTCTTATGAACGCTCTTGCTATTGATATCATTCATCCGGAGTTCGAAACGCTCAAAAAAACAGGCCGCGGATTTCATCTTTTTGCGGCTTTGCTCATTATTATAAATGCGGTAACGCTCTATAACAAATTAGGGGGAAACGCCATTTTTCTCTGGTGCCAGATCATTATTGCCGCCGATATTTTATTGCTTTTATTCACTTGTCGCAATCTTGCGCAGGACCTTCCAAAAATCAATCTCATTTTTCGCATCATTGAGTGCGTTGTCTTCATTGGGGTGGCTACTCTTTTGCTGCTGGATGGCAAATGGTTTTTAGGCGCGTCCTCACTTGCCATTGGAATCGCATACTGCTATATTTCTTATTGTGAGAAAAAAGCGGCTGAAACTGAGCGTCTTGCGTTTCATCACTCAGGTGTTGCCATTTCCGGTATTCCCGAAGGAAAATTCTTTTTATGGTCGCAAATAGACCGCATAAATGCACGATACGACAGCATTTCAATAGAAACCTCGTTTAACAAAACCCTTGTATTTTCGTTAAGACACAAACTAGAATTCGAAGAACTGGAACAAATTCACGAATTTTGCCGCTATTATTTAGGTCAACAGGTCAACAGCTGATAATTGGTGTCAACCAATCAGTTAGCGGTTGACATTAATTATTTAAAACAGATTATGTCGCAGTTGCAATCGTCGCCTTACATTTTATACAGTGATGGAAAGGGAAATATTTTTGAAGACACTTCTTTGTACGTTGTAGGAAGAAGCGGTTGGGATGCATTTCCTGTTCCAGTGGAAGAGTGGATCGAATTACCTGAAGGTGGAAATTTATATGAACTTCCAGGTCGTCGTGGTATTGGTATAGATGTAAAAACGGGGGAAATGCGCCTTTGCGAAAAAGGTTGGGCTGTGGCAGCGTTCATTCCGCCTGCACATACAGGTTTGTATATTGCGGCGTATGAAACCATGCCGGATGCGCCGACGCTTCCACTGTTTTGCTATACAGCTGCGGGTTGGCACAACGAAAAATTCTACGTTCCTGCAGTAAGAATTGAAAGAGATATTCGCCAGGAATGTGCGGGTTATGACCAGGAAAAAATAGAGCATGGCGTGGAGCATATTATGAAGGCTTATCCGCACAACAGACTGATCAAACATCTTGCGGAAAATTGCTGTCAAACTTATCATTGCCCAGCCGCCAGGAATTTCTTCCTGAGCAGATGGGAATGCCCGGTGCCTTCCTCTCCTGCTTGTAATGCGAATTGTATTGGTTGTATCTCTTTCCAACCGGAAGATGAAACGATCGTTTCTACTCAGGACCGATTGACGTTTAAACCAACGGCTCAAGAAATAGTAGAGTTTACTGTTCCGCATTTACAAACGGCGCCTTACCCATTGATAAGCTTTGGACAAGGCTGCGAAGGCGAGCCTTTGCTGATGTGGGAAACGATTCGCGAAGCAATTATTGAAATCAGAAAGCACACTGATCGCGGCAGCATCAACATCAATACAAACGGTTCAAAACCGAATGCAGTTAGGGCCTTGTGTGAGGCTGGTTTGAATAGCATTCGTGTAAGTACGAATTCTGCAAGGGAACATATCTACACACCATACTACCGCCCTAACAATTACAAGTTTGAGGATATTATTGAGAGCCTGAAGGTAGTACGCGGCTTTGGTGGCTGGACATCTATCAATTACTTCGTTTTCCCTGGTATGACAGACAGTGTTGAAGAATATGAAGCGCTTCGCAAACTGATCATTGATACTGATCTCAGCATGATCCAGTGGCGCAATTTCAACATTGATCCAGACTGGTACATGGGCAAGATCGGTGTTCACGAAACAGGAGAAATATTGGGCGTAAAACAATTAATGGAACTTATTCACGAAGAATTTCCTAAAGTAAAATTCGGATACTTTAATCCGTCGATGGAAAGGATTAAGGGAAATTATGAAGCAGATTTCGCGCACTAGCAATAACTGAATAACTGAGTGTTCAAAGTTAGGCAGTGTTTTGAACATTCGAGCATTCAATTATTCAATTATCAAGAGAGCCAGATCGATGTTATCGATCTGGCTTTTTTATTTAATTCTATCGGTTGAAGAGAATCAGGTTCGTTGACCTTCACCCCCTTCAGTTATTCAGTCATTCAGTTATTCAGTTATTAAAAAAGCCCGCATTGCTGCAGGCTTTTTCACAATCTAATCCGTATCAGAGTCTTATTTTACTTTTGCTTTGAGTTCGTTTACTTCTTTCAACAATTGTTCAAGTAGTTTTTGTTGGTCGTCTACTCTTTTAGTCAACTCTTCATTTTCTTTTTTCAATTCCTGGATTGCTACCAAAGCAACACCTGATGGATCCAGTGAACTGATGTGTTTATCATCTGTACCTAAGCTGAACGCAGCAAAGAAATCCTGCGCCATTGGTCCGATGTGGTATTCATTGGTTCCTTTGTATTTCCATTTTGTTACATCAAGAGCCATGATCTTAGCAAGTACGTCGGCACCGCTTACTTTAGAAAAGCTTTCTTTTAGGTTTTTGTCAGAAGCGTTGGTCCACACACCACCTGTTGTCAGGTAAGCACCGTTACCGTTTCCTCCACCTGTACCTACTACAAGCGCTCTGTTTGCGTTATAAGCACCACTGTTCATAAGAACAGCGGTTGTTCCGCTTCCAATCACTACAGTGTTGTCGTTAGATACGGAAGCATTCGCACCGATGGCGGTAGAATTCGCGTTACTAGCAGAAGATCCATAACCTATGCTAGTAGACAGATAACCCGTTGCAGCACTCTGAGAGCCAAATGTACTTGCACTTTGAGCAGATGCATTTGAATTGAAACCAAACGCATTGGAATTAAATCCGTTTGCTTTTGCAGATGAACCTACCGCTGAACCATTCTGTCCGCCGGCAACTGAATTACTACCAATTGCAGCTGTGTTCTGGGCAGTGGTGGATGCACTGTAACCAACTGCTACACCAGACTGGGCACTTACAGCTGATCTACCCACGCTAACGGATTGGAAGTTGGTTGTACTGCCGGTACCGATTGAAACGCCTTCATTACCGCTTGCTGTCGCATTTGAACCAATTGCAATAGCTTCCTGGGCGGCATTTGCATTGTAACCCACCGCAGTGGCATTGCCGGATGTAGCAGCCTTTCCACCTACCGAAGTAGCACCTGGGTTCCAAGCTATCGAGCTTGCTCCGATGGCTACACTATAAGTGTTGCTCCATTTTGCCGCAACGGCATTGTTTCCAAATTCTACTGCGTAACCATTCGCACTATTTCCAATATATCCAGCCTCAGTGTTATTCATTTTAAACATTAATGGAACGTCGTCAGTGGTACCCACAAAATTTGTACCCGCAGATGTTCCTGAATTACCAGTTAATTTCCAGTCAGTAGATGTACCTGTTGAGAAATTACTCATTGCAACTTTTTTCACAATACCATTAGTAATGGTCAAAACGCTATCGCTGGTTGTGGTTGTACCCACCTGAACTCCATACAATGCCAGGGGATTTGTTGCAACAACTGTAAGTTTATTACCAGCGGCTGTTGTACCAATTCCAAAATTTCCCGTTTTTGTTAAACGCATCCACTCTGAGTTATTGGCAATGAATGGCAAATCGAAGTTTGAAGTAGTACCCAAATTTGTTGTCGCTGTAACTGCGTCTCCATTATATGACCAGCCAGATAATCTGTTTATGCTTAATCTTCTTACAACACCTGTAGTTGGATCGATACTAAGCAAACTATCTGTCATCGTACCGCTTTGAACACCTGTCAATGCCAGTGGATTAGATGCTGCAGAAACTTGCAGTTTGTAGCCGGGAGTTGTTGTACCAATACCGAAATTTCCCGTTTTTGTCAAACGCATCCATTCTGCGTTATTAGCAATGAATGGCAAATCGAAGTTTGAAGTGGTACCAAAATTAGTATTAGCAGTAACCGCATCCCCTCCGTATGACCAATCCTGAAGCCTGCTCATGGCCATTCTTTTTACAACACCTGTTGTTGGATCTATAGTGAGGATACTATCTGTCAATAAAGCACTTTGAACACCCGATAGTGCCAAAGGATTAGATGCTGCTGTAACTTGCAATTTGTATGCAGGAGTTGTGGTACCAATACCCAAATTTCCTGCTTTTGTTAAGCGCATCGACTCTGTATTGTTTGTAATGAACGGAAGATCAAAGTTTGTTGTGGTACCCAGGTTAGTATTAGCAGCAACTGCATCACCACCATATGACCAGCCTTGAAATCTTGCAACGCTTAATCTTCTCACAACACCAGTTGTTGGATCTATACTAAGCACACTGTCCGTTATCACGCCATTCTGCACACCTGTTAAGGTTAACGGATTTGAACTGGAAGAAATGCTCAATGTATTTGCAATAGAGGTAGTACCCATTGTGATTCTGCCGCTGTTTGCAATACGCATTCTTTCCGTATTGTTTGTAATAAAAGGTAAATCAAAGTTTGAAGTTGTACCCAGCGTTGTTGTTGCAGCAACAGCATCGCCATTGTATGACCAACCGGTAAATCTGCTCACGCTTAGTCTCCTTACTACACCGGTAGTTGGATCGATGCTGAGCAAACTATCTGTGATCACACCATTCTGTACACCTGTTAAAGCCAGCGGGTTAGAGGCCGCAGAAACATGCAAAGTGTTTGTTGGAGTAGTTGTTCCTATTCCTACAAAACCTGCATTTGTGATGCGCATTCTCTCAATATTGTTCGTGATGAACGGAAGGTTATTGTTAGAAATTGTACCAAACTTTTTGTCAGTAGCAACGGTGTTGCCGTCTATGAGCCAAGCATAACCGCCAGCGTTGAACCAAACTGGTGGAAGTCCGGCGCCTGCAGATACCAGGAAGTATCCGGCTGTTCCGGGATCATTGTTAGGCATTAATGCTCCTGAGAACTTTACGGCACCAGTTACGTCCAGTTTTTGTGTTGGCGCAGTATTACCAATACCTACGTTACCTGCATTGGATATACGTAGCCTTTCAAAGTTGTTGGTTCTGAAAGCCAGATCCACGTTGTCTGCTGTTCCTACAAAATCTGTAGAAATATTGGTTCCTGTATTGCCTTTCAACTGCCAGCCGCTAACTGCGCTGCTGCCGTTTCCGAAAGCAAACCATTTTGGACTTGCAGGTGTACCAATGTTTATCTCAAGGCTGTCCACGTTTGTTACATAGATCAAAAGACCTTTTGCAGGAGATGCGATCACATCTCTTTGCGTAGTAGTCATACGTGGTAACAGAAATCCTTTTTTCGCAGTTGCACTCACGCTTACATCAAGCATGGCACTGGGATCGGCTGTTGCATTATTGTCATTAATCGCAATGCCTGTTTGCGCATGGGCCTTGCCGACTGATAGTGCAAGAGCTAATATACATGCAGGGTAAAACGACTTCCTCATACGGTGATATTGTTTGGGTTAGATTATGTGTTTTAGATAGATTTGGATTACAGAACGTTCACCATTAACGTTTGAACATTTCCGTTTGCTTTATTTATGATAGATACAAAATATACGCCTGCGGCTAAACCTCTCCTGCTAATTGCTATCTTTTCAAGCGGACCGCTTATGGTAATACTTTGCTGTGTGATGGTTCGACCATTATTGTCCAATACACTTACAACATAGTTGCCTGCTGCATTTTTAAAGTGTACCGCAATATCTGTCAATGCAGGGTTTGGATAGATAGAGATCAATCTGCCCGCATCATTATTCAGTTTCACAGATACTACGTTGCTATAGGAAGTTTTTCCATCCAGGTCAACTTCACGGATGCGATACAAAATATCTTCTGCCGTAACATTTATGTTGTTATCAACAGTTGAATATTTTTGAGTAGTGACGCTGTTACCTGCTGCACTTACTTTTGCAATGCCTGAATAGCTAACTCCGTCCAGGCTTTTCTCTACAATAAAGTAATTGCTGTTGACTTCAGTAAGCGTTTGCCAGTTAAGCAACACGTTGTTGTTGTTGCCCAGCGAAGCGGTGAGTTTCAAACCTGTTACAAGAAGCGGATTTACCAATGAACTTACCGTTATCGGATAGTATGGATAGAATTTATTGTCGTAGGTTACCGTTTTGATCGCATCATATGCATATGGCCCTGCTCCTGTTGTTGCTGATAAAGCATTTTGCGGGAACCATATCCAGTTGTGGTTTCTGTCGATACCTGCGGCGTTGTGATTAAAACCAACATCTTCATTTACTGCGTTCCATTCTGCTTTTGCAAGAAATCCATCTGTAAAATCTGTAACCGGTGTTTCTTTATTTACGATCCAGGTTTTCTTTACAAACGCTGAACTTTTAGTAGATACCAACACAGTACCTGGATCACCATTTGTTTCATCGTACGAAAAATATACGTTATCTAAAACACGCACAGCGAAGTTGTCAGGAGTTCCACCATACGCCAAAGACAACGGCGTATAGTTGTTGGCGTTAGCAGCAGTTCCTACCGGAAAAAGCACAGGACCGCCAAGGCTGCTGCGTTTGAGCAAACCATGTGCGGTTGTAACAAAAAACTGATTCGTGTTATTGTTGCTAACAAATGGAGTAACGGAAGTATTCGCCAACCAGTAGTTGCCTTCATTGATCTCTGTGGCTCCACTGTTGAACGTATGCAAGCCCAACACTTTTGCGTTAGACTCAATGCGAATACCCGAACTGTTGTTTTGATTAACATTACCGAACACGGTATTGTAAACCGAAGAATTAAAAACATTACTGCAACCACCACCTGCAAGACAAGTGATTCTTTGCTGAGAAGAGCCAATGAAAGAGAAGTTGTTACCAGCAGTCGAATTGATGTTGCCATCACTTCTTATGTCACCGGCTATAACGCTGTACGAACTGTTTCCTCCTACGTAGTACGCTCCTGAACCTATTATTAACGATGCATTTTGCGCATGGGCACTCACAAAATGGAATAACATGGCCAGTCCACTTACGAGGTAAGTTTTGGTAAAGGTTTTCATTTTGGTATATGGTTCGTGGGTCAATCAGAATAAAATACTAAGGGTTTTTCATTAGAGGCGCTTAATATTTTTTCTTTAGACCAATAAACGTAAAAACCACAACCGAATTGTGCGGCACAAATTTTTTTTTTCGGTAGTTCCTACTTCACTTTCAAAAGTTTACTATTGATCAGGATCAATTCATGGCAAGAAAATTGAAGTAATATAGTAAAACTACTATGTTAAGTTCATTTTTGTTGATTGCAGTTTTTGCGGTGTTTTCACGCAATAACGATACTAACGTAGTTATGCAAACGAAGTATGTCAACGCAAATAATATAGGTATAACTACTGATTCTTCTTTAAATGGAACATGGTACCTGATTCCTGTATTGGCATCGGATACTGCTGCCGGCAAGTTTCCATTTCTCACCATTAACCTTAAGAAAAAACAGTTTACCGGCAATGATGGATGCAATGATATCTCCGGCACGTTTGTAGCCGCGGAAGACAAACTTACTTTCAGCGATAATATAAAAGGAACTAAAATGGAATGCAAGGGTTACGATGAGAAAGCTTTTCTACACAATTTTCTCCTGACAAGTAATTACAAAATAGAAGATGGCATACTAAGCCTGATGAATGGAAAAACAGTGATTTCGAAGTGGAGCAGAAAGAGAGCCGGAGGTGTGGTGAAGGAAACGATGTGAGGATAATTAAGAATTAATAATTAATAATTAAAAGGTTGAACGACGCAAGCAAAGATCGACACTATTGTTTTCAACAATTAACAGGGTCGTATCAATAAAGAATGAAACACCCTATTAATTTTTAATTATTAATTACTAATTATTAATTCCCGCTCTCTACCGGCTTATCAAATTAATCGGCAGCACAAAATCCCACCTGTTGTGGCCGGCGCCTCCAAATTTGTCATCGTCCAATAAATAACTATAGCGGATGCCAAAACTTATTGGCAAATTGTTCCACCATTTTGTATCGAAGAAAATTTCTGTTCCAGTGCTTCTGAAGTTTTCATTGAATTTTGAATGGTTGCTATAAAAGTCCTGTGTATTGGTATAATCAAAAAATAAGTTGGCCCGCACACGCTGAAAATACACGATGCTCGCAAACCCCCAATCAGGATAGCATAATGGTAAGTGATAGTTGACCCCCCATTTGTACATCCGGTATAAATTTTCAGCCTGGTATCCCCTGGAAAAAGGAAAGCCATTGGCAAACGTAAAGGGATGCCCCAAAGTATCGTGTCCCTGGAAAGCAAGGTTCACTACAAAATTGTGATTAATGAACAGTCCCGGCCAGTAAAGATTTGCACTGGCAAGAAACTGGTTGGCTGTATAATTCTGTATGGCTGTTTTGTAATTCAGTGTCAGCGTTTGGGCAAATCGCGGATAAATATTTTGTCTCGCGCTTTGTATTTGATTTGAAAAACTGATCGTGTTGTTCAGGTAACCATAATCAATTGTACCAATTGAATCTTTGTAGCTTCCCTGGAAATAGGAGCTGTTGTAAGTATAAAAACTTCCAACACTTAGCCTGGTAATATTTCTTCCTTTACTCAAATTAAACGGCACGCTTAAACCTGCGCTTGCTTCCAGTTCGTTCCAGTAAATACGGTGGTATCTGCCCAATCCGTTTCTATCAAATGTATAAGCCACACCCCCTGAGAGATAAGGAAACAAGCCGCCATAAATTGCATTAAACCCTATTTTCTTAAACTGCTCATCCCTGTTATAATCAACATAGATCTCCGACTGAAAAGTATTCAGCACATTTTCACCGAACAATGAAAAATAATAATCAGGATCTTCAAAGGCCGGACGCCAGCTATGGAAATTAAAAAGTTTATGCCCTTTTGAGTATTTGTCTTCCGGATAACTGCTATCTCCTACTTTGTCCAGCAGATCGCTTGTTTGTTTATTACTTAAAGCAGTTACACCAAAATCATATTTATTTGGTGCATTAAAGTTGTCCGCGCTTACCCATGCAGCATCAGCAACCGTGGTTTCTTTTAGGCGCATTCCCACTGCAGTAAAATTTGTCCACGCCACTTTTCCATTGCCGCTCGTTAATTGATAGTTGCCTGTAACACCCTTCAGCAAAGAACTCTGAAGTTTGTAAAGTTTTGCATCAGAAACCACTAATGCAAACAACTCGTCTCTATCTTTTGCGGAAGCACTGAAAAACACAGTATCACCTTTTATTTGCGGAAAGCCTATAATGTGCCAGGAAAAAGGAAGCAGCGCTGTGTGTTGATTATTTTCAGTGTTGATCTTCATTAACGACATCTCTCCTTTGCTATTTCTTACGGCCGCAATCACTTCATTGTTCTTGTAAAACTTTGGATAAGTGTAAAACAGTTTGTCTGCGTTTGGTATTCTTTTTAACACCGTACCAGAGTCTGCACTAAGAATGTGCAGTTCGTTCCTTTGATCCGGAAACACAGCCACAGCAACTATTTTCGAGGCTTGGTCATTTATATCGGGAGAGAAATATTTTGTTTTGTGTGTCAATGTTCGCTGCACACCAGTGTTTATATCCAGCAATTTGATTTCATTATAATCTCTGTAACCCCAGCGTAGATCCGTTCTGTAGGCCGCGTATACCAGTTTATTATTGCGAACTGAATAATAGTTATCCAACGAAATGTCCCTTACCCTCAATTTCTTTTCTACACCATTGTTGTTAATCACAAAACGCGGAATCTGTTTATAGCTACTGTTCATATACAATAGCCTGCCGTCTTGCAAATAATTAGGAAATTCCTGGTCGCCGAGAAAATGTTTTGTTGTTGAAATGACAGTGCTATCCGCCAGTTGTTGCCGCATAAATGCGATGGCATCATTCCTGAATGCTTTGTATGGCTTTGACGAATATCTTTTTACTGCAAGTTGAAATGGATAAAATACACCCTTAAAGGATGCCGCATCATGCGTTACATTTTTCCAAAAATCATCTCCGTATTTTTCTCTTCCATAAGCGGTGAGCATGTAGCCAAGTGCATAGTGATCGGGAACAAAATCGCGGTACGAGCCGTTCCTTAATTTCATCCATGAATAGTTCTTTTGCTCCTGCCACAACGAACGGTAAGGGTTGAAAAAATAAGGCAGCCTTCCCCTGCCCTGCTGACTCGTTTGCGTTTCATTAAAAACCGCATCGCCTTCCCAAAACCAGTTTGGCACCACAAGGCTGTTTGCCAATTCCTGCCCTTGCTGGCCAAACAAAATGCGAAACACTTTTGATAAGCCGACGTTAAAATTATTGTATTGCTCCACGTGTCTGAACTCATGGATCGCCAACTGGTCTACCCAGGGCAAACTTCCCAGCTCAAAACTGTTTTGCGAAGGGGTCAGGTAAAATTCGCTTCTGTACGGCCCGATCTGGACGTAAGCATTGGAGACCAAAGATTGATTTTGCAAAACAATGCTTACCGGCTTATACCGGTTCCCTATTGTTTTAGCGATTGATGGTTGAAAATATGCCACCACATTCGCCACGCGCTGCCCCGCACTATCAAGACCTACAGGATAAATTACTTTGGCAATTTTATTGTTGACCTGCCGCCACTGCATTGAAGATGGATTGCCACCAAACACCTGCGCCTGCAGATTGCCAGCGGTTAAAAAAAACAATGCAACATTCAGCAGATGCAGCTTTTTACATTTCAGGGGGCGGATAGTCCAAAAAGCATTGTTGGGAGTAATACGATTCATCGGTGTGTTATAATTCTTGATCAACCTACTATCTATTTGGTGTACAAAATAGGTATTGACATTGAATAACATGCAATTGAGGGCGGAGAAAATGTGAAATTTGAACCGGAACGCAGATTTTCAAGATTGTCACGATTTGTTATGATTTTTTAGAATTACGATGATTGATTTATTTACCGATAATAAAGCGATCAACCAATCCTCCTTTATTTATCTTCATTAATCATGACAATCTTGAGAATCTGCGTTCTCCCTCCATTTTCAAATTTTCGAATCTTCAAATTTTCAAATTGACTGCGAACAATGTAATTTGCAGCATGGAAGACACGCTCGTTATTCGCCCCGCGGACATTGAAGATATTAATGCTATCGGCTTTCTGGCTTACCAAACATGGCCCTCCGCCTACAAAGACATTCTTACTCTTGAGCAGCTGCAATACATGCTTCAAATGATGTACAGCCCGGCGGCACTGCAGGAACAAATGCTGCAAAAACACCACCACTTCTTCATTGCAGAAATTGACGAACATGAAGTCGGCTTTACTTCCTACTCAGAAACTGAGCCCGGCACCTTTCGAATCCACAAAATATACGTACTCCCCGGCCTGCAAGGCAAGGGCGTTGGCAAGGCACTGATGGATACCATTATTGAAGAGGGAAGAGAGCAAGGTGCAAAGAAGATCCAGCTAAACGTTAACCGCAACAACAAAGCCATCAGCTTCTACGAAAGCAACGGTTTTAAAATCATCAAAGAAGAAGACATTAATATCGGGAACGGGTATTTTATGAATGATTTCGTGATGGAGGTTTCAATTTGAAAATTTGAAGATTTGAAAATTTGAAAATTCGTTGAGTGTGACATTCGTTACAAAAGGCATATTCTCTAAACCCTGGAGATTTAGTCACTCACTTTTAAAGCCTGAACCCAAAGCATTTTCAAATTAACATATTTTCAAATTGGTTGCTAGCCAGCAACCACCGGCTCATCCGACACCGGCGCTCCCATTGCTGCGGCTTTCATTTTCTGAGCGGTTTCGTGACCAAGGTATCGCTCTATCATTCTTTCCATTAAATAGATCAATGGTGTTAAAACGATGGCCATGGTAAACTTGTAAGTGTAGTTCACTATACAAATTGCCAATACAAGCTGCCAGCTCCAGTTGTTACCAATTTTAAAAGCGATGAACAACACAATAAAACTATCTACGAACTGTGAGATAACGGTAGAACCGGTTGCTCTTAACCAAATCCATTTATCTCCTGTTGCTCGTTTAATGCGATGAAACACCGTAACGTCAACTATCTGGCTCACAAGAAAGGCACACAAACTTCCGAAGATGATCCACATGCCCTGTCCGAAAATTGCATTAAAAGCGCCTTGCATATCTGGTACACCCTGGTCCTGCTTGCTTCCCAGCCAAAAATTTGCGCCCGGTAAATGGATCGCGAAATAAAACATTACAAATGCATAACTGATCAACGCAACGGCTATGTAAGAAATCCTTCTAACTGCTTTGGGGCCATAATATTCATTTACAATATCTGTCAGTACAAATTCCAATGGCCACAGTATAACGCCACAGGTCAGGTTAAATGACAAACCTGATTGGCCAAATAAAGTAAAGGACGAAGGCTTCATACCCAGGAAGCTTTCCAGAGAGAATATCTTTCCGCCTATACATTCTGCTATAAGGGCATTTGCCACAAAAAATGCCGCAAAAGCCACAAACAGCTTGGTAGGTTTATCTTTAAGTATCTGGTGTATCATTGGTGAGTTGAGAGTTGAAAGTTGAAAGTGGAGAGTTGTAAGTGGTAAAAGTCTCATGACTTAGAACGTACTACTCATTACTTAAAACTTATTTTAACAATAAATAGATCTGTAAAATAAAGAAAAGTCCGTTTATCAAAAGTAACCAGCGGGGTAATAGGTTTTGCTTTTTGAAAAGCAGCAGCAATAGCACCCAAACATTCACCACCGCGTTTACCACAAAAGAGAGTACATATCCCGGAATTGCAAGTGCATTTTTAAAATTACCATCCGGTAAAAAATGGAAATATTTGGTAAGTATCAGCAGCAAAAAGCAAAGATTGAAGATAAAAGCCACTTTTGCCAATAATGAGATCTTCATAATGGGCGTGAAGATAGGAACGGTTCAGGAATTAGGAGTCAGGAATTAGAAATTAGCTGGATCTGGTTGCATTTTCCCCCTCTAATTCCTAATTCCTGACTCCTAATTCCTAATCCATCATCGGAATCAGTAAAATAGTATTATTTTGCCAACCAAAATTTTTTCAGCAATGCAACCAACCTGGCTTAAGAAGGTCCTACCTCACGTAATTGCAATATTAGTTTTTCTTGTTATTACCGTTATTTATTGTAGACCAGCTCTTGAAAGTGGTGT
Source organism: Pinibacter aurantiacus (assembly GCF_019130065.1). Lineage (GTDB taxonomy): Bacteria > Bacteroidota > Bacteroidia > Chitinophagales > Chitinophagaceae > Pinibacter > Pinibacter aurantiacus. The sequence goes on from NZ_JAHSPG010000015.1 coordinate 348,458, forward strand.
GACAATGGTACAGTATGATAATACCGGCGTCGAAGGAATGACACATCAGTTAAAAGAGCATCAAAAAGCCACCGGTGTTGCACCGCTCTGGAATACGAATGCGTTTAGCGGAATGCCGAATTTTAATATCTTATATCCGCTGCCTACATCTCCACTAAATATAATAGACAGTGCATTGCATTTGTGGCTGCCACAGCCAATGAGCTTCTTTTTCCTGGCTTGCGTATGTTTTTATATACTCTGTCTATGCGTTGGGATTCGACAGGCTGGCATTGCGATCATTGGTAGTATAGCCTTTGCGTATTGCACCTACGACCCTATCATTGTTGCAGCGGGTCACACAACCAAGATGCTCGCGATGGCATATATGCCGGCATTATTGGGGGGTGTTCTTTTATTATATCGAAAAAAATACATTGCCGGGTTTGTCCTGACAACGTTATTTACCGCCTTACATCTCGCGCAAAATCATCAGCAGATAAGCTTTTACATTTTCATCGTTATTGCGATCGCGTCATTGAGCTTTATCATTTTCTCTGTTAAAAAAGGAGAAATAAAACCAATGCTGATGTCGCTTGGATTAGTTGCCATTGCAGGGTTGCTGGGTCTTGCAGCAAACTCCTGTAACCTGTTGACCATTGCAGATTATACAAAAGACACAAAGAGAGGTGGCGTGTTGGTAATGGACCAAAAAGGAGAAGCTTCTCATAAAAGTGAAGGTTTAACTTCTGAATACGCGTTCATGTGGAGCTATGGTAAAATGGAGACATTCTCTTTAATGTTTCCTGCTATCCAGGGTTACGGTTTCCACTATGCTCAAAAAGATGGCGACCAGTGGATGTTCCCAAAACTGGACGAAAGTTCAAAAACTGCTAAATATTTTTCCGAAAAATTAAATGTTCCTGAAGATCAAGCTGCAGGCTATGCCATGCAAATGAGCCAAAGTCTTTATTGGGGACCGCAACCATCTACTGATGGCCCTGTGTTTTTAGGAGCAGTAGTTTGTATTCTGTTCATCATTAGCATGTTCTTTATTGACAAAGAATATAAATGGTGGCTACTTGCGGCCAGCATTGTTGCCGTTCTGATGGCCTGGGGCAGCAATTTTGCAGCGTTTAACGATATGCTGTTTAAGTATTTGCCTTTGTACAACAAGTTCCGTGCACCATCCATGATACTTGTTATTCCGCAATTATTGTTCCCGCTGGGAGCAGTTTTAGGCATTCAACAAATCTTAGCTGCAACTGACGAGAAGGATACCTGGAACAAAATCAAAAAGGCAGCATACGTTGCAGGTGCCATTTTTGTAATAGTAGGTGGATTTTATTTTACCAGCGATTTCAGTAAAGAAAATAAAGAAAGAAAAGCGGCTTTTGTGGACATGCTGAAAACTGATTCTACCCATATGCAAGCTGCATACAATGCATTGAATCAAAAATACCAGCCGAAAACGGATAACCAGCTCTTCGAGCAACTTATGTTCAATACAGGAAAAGAAGATGTGGCAAGTGGAGTGGTGAAAGCTGTTCGCCAGGATAGGGCCGATTTCCTGAAGAAAGATATTTTGATCGCATTGCTGTACTCCCTGCTTGTGTTTGGATTGCTATATGCATTTATCACAAAGAAAGTAAACGCAACGGTTCTGCTTGTTGGTATTGGCGTGGTGATGGCTATTGAACTGTTTACCATTAACACGAAATATCTAAACAACTACAACTTCGATTCGAAGGAAAAATTCCAGGAAGATGCGTTTCCTATGACTGATGCAGATAAAGCTATTTTGCAGGATAAAGATCCCAACTACAGAGTGCTTAACCTTGCTGAGCGTGCCGATCCTTTCCAGGATGCGAAACCATCTTATTATCATAAATCAGTTGGTGGTTACCACGCTGCAAAACTTAGCATTTACGATGATCTTATCAGCTACCAGCTCTCAGGCAAATTGAATTTACCTGTGCTGAACATGTTGAATACAAAATACCTGATTCAGTCCAACCCGCAAACCAATAAACCAATGGCAGTTCCGAACCCGGAGGCTCTTGGCAATGCATGGTTCGTGAAAGGAGTGCAATATGTAAATGGCCCTGCTCAGGAAATGAAAGCGCTTGATCAGTTCTCACCTAAAGACACCGCTGTTGTGGATGAGAAATACAAGCAAGTTGTAAACGGACAATTTGTATTTGATAGTACTGCATCTATCAAACTAACCAAGTTTGACAACGATGCCATTACTTACGAAAGCAACGCGGCAACTGCACAGTTAGCGGTATTCAGCGAAATTTATTACAAAGACTGGAACGCATACGTAGATGGCAAAAAGACAGATGTGATCAAAGCCAACTATGTTTTGCGTGCATTGGTTGTTCCTGCAGGCAAACACACGATCGATTTCAAATTCGAGCCTAAAGTTTATTTGAGAAGCTTTACCATCGATACGATCGCCGGCTGGTTGATATCAATACTGGCGCTTGGCTGGCTTGTAAAAGAGTTTTTAAACAGTAGAAAATCGACGCAACCGGCACCGGCGCAAAAAAGCAAGGCTTAGCAATGACAGATCTATCGATCATATTTGTAAATTATAAATCAGCCGGATTATTAATTGATTGCCTGGATAGCATTTATAAAGAAACGACAGGCACTTCCTTCGAAATCATTGTAGTAGACAATAACTCTGAAGATAATAGTCAGGAAAAAGTAACCAGGTTGTATCCAGATTTAAAATGGATACAACTTGATTACAATGCCGGTTTTGCACGCGGCAATAACGCAGGCATTCCACATGCTACAGGAAGAAACATTCTGCTCTTAAATACCGATACGATTATCCAGGAAAATGCATTGTATAAAACAGTAGCATTGTTTGAAGCGCATAAGGAATATGTTGCCTGCGGCGTTCAATTGCTGAATACAGATGGCACGCACCAGATTTCCGGAGCGCATGTTATGAAAGGCGGTTTGAATACACTGCTTCCACTGCCTTATCTTGGGAGTTTTGTAAGATACTGGGGCTATAAACTCAATGCAAAAATTCCGAGCGTTACAACTGTTGCTGCCATTACCGATGTAGACTGGGTGATCGGCGCTTTTGTGATGGTAAGAAAAGATGTCCTCTCCCGCTCCGGTTTACTTGATCCCGATTTTTTCATGTACGCAGAAGAAATAGAATGGTGCGCAAGACTAAAGAAACAGGGCAAGCTTTGCTTGTTTGAAGAACCCAAAGTGGTTCATATTGGAGGCGGTACCAGCAGCGACTTTTATGATGAAAAGGAATGGAACAATGGCAAAAATCTCTGGAACCGGAGAGGCCGCCAGGTTATAGTATCAACGCAACTACGCATCCGCAAAGAGTTTGGTATTGGTTGGTTCCTGGTGCTCACATTCTTTTACGCGATTGATGTGCCGGTTTTCTTTTTCGGATTAATAATAGAGAAGCTGTTTAAGGGCAAGAAAGCAAGGTACAGCTGGCAAAATTTTATTGAGTACAGTAAAAACATTGGCGTGTTGCTCAGTTACTTTTTCAAGATGCTTGGCAATAAACCATATTTCTATAAAGTAAAATAAGGAAGTTACAGGCGGTGAAAAAACTCACAACTCACCACTCATAACTCATCACTAACAATGCAGTTATCCATCATTATTATCAACTACAATACTTTTACGCTAACGTGTAATTGCATTCGTTCCATACACGAAAAGCTCATTGGCCTTTCGTATGAAATTGTATTGGTAGATAATGCCTCTGTAGAGCGTGATCCAAACGAATTCAAGACACTGTTTCCCGATATAGTACTAGTTGCCAGCGACACAAATACGGGCTTTACAGGTGGGAATAATCTGGGAATAAAACATGCATCAGGAGAGCACGTCCTTTTGCTTAACAGCGATACCGAATTAATCAACAACGCTCCTAAAATCACTTACGATTATTTAATAGAACATCCTGACACTGGCATGACCACCTGCCAATTGTTGTATCCTGATGGACGGAAGCAATACAATGCCCGCAGGTTTCGCACCATTGGCTGGGAATTGCTGGAAGTATTTCCTTTCTACAAATTGCTGCCTAAAGAAAAGAGAGAGTCTTTAATGCTGCACCATTACTTCGATCATGAGAGAGAAATGGATTGCGATTGGGTGTGGGGCACATACATGATGTTTCCTAAAAGAATAATCGATCAACTGCCCAACAAAGAACTGTCAAACATTTTCTTTATGTACAGCGAAGACACGCTCTGGTGCTGGGAATTCAGACAGTTAGGTTATAAGATCCATTTTCTGCCACAGGCCAAGGTAATGCATATACATAAGGGAAGCTCAAGCAAGGAAAAACATTTGCAGGTTAGAAAAATGGGCATTAAGAACCATGCAGCTTTCATGCATAAGTTCTATCCCGATTGGCGCTGGTATGTGTTCGCTGCTATTTATTACACAAAGCAATATGCAGCATTGACGGCAACCAGATTGCTAAACAAATAAGTTCTCCATTACTTTAGAACAGGTTTTGAATACATTTTCTTGAACATAAGAAATAAGTTCCGGCCAAGCTTGCTTTTATCGATCAATGCCGCAAGCTTTATGCTTGACTCCTTCATTGGATCAAATGGTTTGCCAGGAATCAATCGCTTAGCGTATCCCACAAAAGTATCTACAGTATTCTTAACGCTTAATTCAGTGGTTCCATTTTGCCTTGGTGTTCTTAACAAACGGTGGCACATTGCCTTGCATTCGCTCAATAAAAATGCTTCACCATTTTCAAGAATAACGTTGCGATATTCAGGCCCTGAAGCTTGTACATCCTGAAGATATTTTACAAACCTTTCAAAAGCATCCTGGATCTTTTTATCAGACGAAGTGGTGGTAGCACTTTGATGAATTCTAAAAGAAAAACAAACTTCTTCTGCTGTTACTTTATAACCAATCTTTGTGAGATTCAACCACAGTTCGTAATCTGCGAACAGCAGGCCGGGATAATCAGGAATACCCCCGAGCTTATCGTAGTCAGCGCTTCTCATCAAAAATCCGGTGCCAACAATATCAAATCTCTTAGTCATTATGCTCGTCAGGAAAGACTCCGCATCTTCCACCGCCTGCATTGGCCTTGAAGGTCGTATGACCTTACTTTGAGAATCGATCAAATTAAAGTGCGTCTGAAACAAACTGGCATCAGGGTATTTTTTTATCAACTTTTCCATTACCTCCAGGTAATTACTTTCCAGCACATCATCATGACCTATCAACGTAATAAACTCATTTTTCGGCACACCAACGGTCCTTGCCCAATTTTCTTCGATTGACAAAGATTTATCGGAACGGTAAATAACAATTCTTGGATCATTTAGACTTTCAAGCCATTCCGCAGTACCATCTGTGCTGCAGTTATCAAGTACAATAAAATTGAAGTTGCCGTATGTCTGCGAAAGAATGCTTTTCGCACATTCCTTTACATATTCGCCACCGTTGCGAACGGGTAGTATGATGCTGAATTGAATATTGTTAGATAACTCCACTTGTATGCCTGTTGTTTTAAGAAAGTCTGCCTAGTTTATTTCTTTTAAAATCAAAGTATCCTTTGATGATCATTTGCAAAGATTTAAACTTCTGCAAATTATACAACAAATTGTTTTTGTAAACATGAAGCAGATGTATATCTCTTTTTTTAAAAACCTCAGGGAAGTGCTTCTTGTACTTTTTCTTCATTAACAGATGATTCCTTGTCATGTAGTACAGCCTTACAGGCGGATGCAATGTGCGAAGAGATTTAGCGCCTGTTTTTACTGATCGTCCCTCCTTCAAGGTCCCTAAACTATGCAGCAAATAAATGCCTTTGCAGACCAATGTTTTCCAGCCGGCGAGTGCAATTCTATACGAAAAATCGGAGTCAACTTCGTCTATAAACAAGTCCTCATTCATCAGTCCCACTTCGTTCAAACACTTAATATTAATAAATGTTCCTGATGTAATAATGGCAAGCTCTTCCTGCAAAACAACATGCTCGTTAGGGGTTCGCACCTCGTTACTAAACTCAACTCCCAGCTGGGCTATTTTACTATCATTGATATTTATGGCCCTTACCGTTTCAATATACTTTGAAAAATTGTCGAAAGTAAAGCTTGAATCCTGGTCCATTGTAAGCAACCAATCAAAGCCATTGCGCCTGCATTCTTCCAATGCATAATTTATGCGGGGGCCAATCCCCCTATTTACTCCATCCTGTATAAAGGTTACATTTAAAAAACTGTTGGAAAAGATAGCCGGGTCAATTAATCCTTCTTCTGAATTATCTATCACCCAAAGCTTCTCCAGTTCAGCGGAATAGCTTCCTATATTTTTTTTCACCTCCTCAATATCTGGATTGTAGAGTATGACAACTCCGGCAAGGCGCTTTTTAAAATTCATACGGTAAAAATAGCGTGATTGTTATCTGCCTTAACGTATTACTCAAGATGTAATATTTGACTGATCTTTTTATTATCTCCCCAAAAAGCCATGGGCTCGTAATCGGGGTATGGATAAAATCCGAGATTAAGTTTTATGTCTTTATTTTTCTCTTTCAAATAATTCAGCACCAGTTCTTTCACTGTGATTGGAACGCCACTGCAACAATTTATAACGCCTGTTACTTCTTTTTGTAAAGCAACTTGTACAATATATCCGGCAACTTTTGTCACTGGCAAATAATCGCGAACCTGCTCCCCTCCACTCATATTGAACACGGGTTCACCGGCATCCAACGCTCTATCCAACTGTGATAATAATGATTTGGGATTTTGCCCCTTCCCGTACATGTAAAACAACCGGAGCCATTTAAACGAAAACGAAAAACTATTTTGCAATGCCTCGACTTGTTTTCTCAATTCATCTTTTGCTTTGGCATAATAGTTATCCGGGTGCACCGGCATATCCTCGCTTAGTTTGCCTTCCTGCATTCCGTATTCAAAACAGGTACCGGTTATGTTGATATCCTTAGCTCCGTTCCTAACCATGTTGCTTATAAATTGAAAATGCCTTGGCAGATTAACTTCGTAATGGTAAGCTTCCTTATAAAAAGGCAATCCTTCCCAGGCAAGATGAATAACAACATCCGGCTTGCCGAAAAAATCAAAGTAATCTGTATTATCGTCAAAGAGCGTAAAATCAAAAGCTTTATAGATCACTTGTGAAAACCAGCTAAACTCCTTTGCTTTATCAATGTTTGATGATGAAGCGACCACCATGCATTCGTTCTTCAACAATTCGTTTACCACATAGTTTCCAATAAAGCCTGTGGCACCGGTTACAAGTACCTTCTTCATTTTACAATATTTGCAGTTGAGGTATTGGAATTACGAATTTTCCACCCCAATCTTTAATATAAGCAAGCTGATTCACTATTTCCTCTTTCAGGTTCCATGGAAATATGATGACAAATTCTGGTTTCTGAGCTTTCAAATAAGCTTCGTTCACAACTGGTATATGACTTGCCGGTAAGAACTTATTTTGTTTATGCGGATTGGCATCTACTACAAAATCAATCAGGTCATTCTTAATGCCGCAATAGTTCATCAGCGTATTTCCTTTTGCAGCAGCGCCATATCCGGCCACTCTTTTATTGTTTCTTTTTTGTTCCAATAAAAAACCGAGAAGGTCCAGTTTTATTTTCAGCGCCTTGTCCTGGAAGTTATTGTAGTACTCCATAGACAGCATGCCCTTGTTCTTTTCTTTTAGAAGAAGCGCTTCTACATTTGGAGAAAGGTTTTTTGAACCGTCTTCTTTATGTTTTGCATATATTCTCAACGATCCGCCGTGTGTTCGGATCTCTTCTACGTCAAACATTTCCAGCCCTTGCGCTGCAAAAATTTCTTTTACTGTATAGAAAGATAAATAAGAGAAATGTTCATGATAAATGGTGTCGAACTGGTTATTATCCACCAATTGCATTAAGTGAGGAAACTCCATAGTGATCACACCATCATCCTTCAAAATCGTTTTCATTCCCTTCACAAAATCAACGATGTCAGGAACGTGAGCAAGCACATTATTACCCAACAACAAATCAGCTTTGGTACCTTTATCGGCAAGCTTTTGCGCAAGTGTTGTTCCAAAAAAATCTACAACAGTTTCAATGCCTTTTCCCACTGCTACCTCAGCCGTGTTCGAGGTTGGCTCAATCCCCAACACAGGAACATTTTTTTCCTTGAAATATTGAAGAAGATAACCGTCATTCGATGCTATCTCAATCACCCGTGAATTGCTGTTGAACCCAAAACGGTCGCACATCTTATCAGCATATTTTTTTGCATGTTGCAACCAGCTTGTAGAATAAGAAGAAAAATATACATAGTCGCTATTGAAAATAGCATCAGACTTTTTGTACTCATCTACCTGCACCAGGAAACATTTAGGGCAAGTGTACACCTTCAATGGATAAAAGGCTTCCGGCTCGTTCAATTGCTCCTTAGTTAAAAAAGAGTTCGATGCCGGAGAATTGATGAGATCAATAAAAGTGTCGGTTAATTCTGTTTTACAAAACCTGCAATGCATATTATATTTCGCTTATTATATTCCTTTAAAATTATTGTCTATTAATGGATGGTTCAAATCCCTGTCTGATACATTCACAGCCGCCAAGGGCCATTGAATGCCAATCGCCGGATCATCATATCTTATACCACTTTCCACACCGGGCTTATAAAATTGGCTATGATGGTATATTAATTCCGCATTTTCCGTTACTGCCTGGAACCCGTGTGCAAAGCCCTTTGGAATGTATAACATCTTCCTGTTCTCAGCAGAAAGTTCTGTTCCAAAATATTGCAAAAAAGTTGCCGAATCTTTTCGAAGATCAATTATCACATCATACACCGCACCACTGATGCAACGCACCATCTTTATTTCTTCAAATGGAGGCAACTGAAAATGCATTCCGCGGATGGTTCCTTTTTTAGTTGTAAAAGAATGATTCATTTGCACCCACTCAGCATCGTGCCCAATTTGCGCAAACTCGTCTTTGCAATAAGTCCGGGCAAACCATCCTCTACCATCTCTAAATACATTCAGGTCAATTACAAAACTACCCTGCAGCGATGTTGGTGTAAAAATCATAGCCCAAGGTATTTTTTTATCTGCTCAAAAGTAAAATCGAGTTTGTCTGCGTTCGTTTGCTTGTACCAATTCAAAGTCCATTCTATCGCCTGTGCGGCGTCAAGTTTAGGTTGCCATTCTAATTCCGTTATTGCTTTTGTAATATCAAGTTGCAACAAACCGGCCTCATGCGGCTGATTCTTATCGGAAATATCGTTCCAACTTCCTGCGCCCCAGGCTTTGATTGACACTTCTACAAGTTCTTTAACTGACAAGTGATCTTTGGGTTGCGGACCAAAATTGTAGGCTCCGCTATATTTCGCCGGCTCAGCATCAAGCAGTGCTCCCAGGATCAAATAGCCACACAATGGCTCGAGCACGTGTTGCCACGGACGTACGGCATGTGGATTGCGAACATCAATCGCAAGTTCAGCAATCAACGATCGCACGATGTCAGGAACAATTCTGTCCTGGCTCCAATCACCACCACCAATTACATTTCCTGCCCTTGCGCTGGCTAATGCTTTTTTATGGGAAGCGTATTTCTGTACATTAAAAAAAGAGCTTCTGAACGAATTCACCACCAATTCTGTACAAGCTTTGCTCGCACTGTAGGGATCGTAGCCGCCCAGCACGTCGCTTTCCTTATATAATGTTCCGTTTTCTTTATTCTCGTACACCTTGTCTGTAGTGACCACCACCACAGTACATTTTTTCTGCAGAGCGTTTACTGCTTCAAGCACATTCGCCGTACCTACCACATTTACTTCAAATGTTTCAGCGGGAACTTTATATGATCTTCTAACCAGTGGCTGTGCAGCCAAATGAAAAACAAAATCCGGCTGAAAACTTTCTATCTCAGCATTTAACTTTTGCTTGTCTCTTATATCCGCAATAACACTTTGTTCTATTAAGTTTTGCTCTGCAAGGTGGGCGTACAAACTGTCTGCATATTCCGGTTCCAGCGCATAACCTTTTACGTTAGCACCCAATATGCGCAAAACAGAAACGAACCAACTGCCTTTAAACCCAGTGTGGCCCGTTACAAAAACTTTCTTTCCCCGATATGAATTTTCAAGACGGTTCATCGTTACCAAACTTTCCATTTTGCCTGATTATTTTTCCATAGATCTTCCAATTCAATCTTATCTCTTAGTGCATCCATGCATTTCCAAAATCCTTTATGCTGGTAAGCTACGAGTTCGTTGTCCTCTGTAAGTTTTTCCAAAGGTTCGTCTTCCCACATCATCTGGCTCATATCTGCTTGCAGGTATTTAAAGACTTCTGGTTTCAACACGAAAAAGCCTGCATTGATCCACTTTCCTTCATCCTTTGCTTTTTCTCTGAATGATTCAACTTCGCCATTGGCCGCAAGATCCATCCCGCCAAAACGGGCTTCGAGCTGCACTGCAGTAACAGTGGCAATTTTGTTATGGGATTTGTGAAAAGCAATCAACTCATCCATATTTACGTCGCATACACCGTCTCCGTAGGTCAACATAAAATCTTCGTTACCTATATACTTTTGCACTTGCTGAAGCCTGCCTGCAGTTTTTGTATTAAGACCAGTTTCTACGAGGGTTATTTTGAAATTTTCACTCTGTGTGCCCAGAACTTCCATTTTGTTGTTTGCAACATCTATTGTTATATCCGAATTATGCAAAAAGTAGTGCATAAAATATTCTTTAATAACATACCCTTTATAGCCGAGACAAACGATAAAATCATTAAAACCATAATGACTATAAATCTTCATGATATGCCACAAAATGGGCTTACCACCAATTTCAACCATTGGTTTTGGTCTAATGTCTGTTTCTTCGGAAATCCGTGTTCCTAAGCCACCGGCGAATATGACAACTTTCATTAATATTATTTTTTCTAAGCTGCTAAAATCAACAAACTACACATTACAAAAACTACACTTAACTTAACATAAACCGGGTAAAACTAATACTTTATAGAATACTATCATCAGCCCCGGTCTTTTTTGCTGTTTTTTTATTTCTTTCCAAATCAAGCCAAAACGTTTGTACTAAAGCGTTTAAAAGGTTCCTTATAAAAGCATCTCCCATTCACAAACTAATAACATGAAAATTTAGCACCCTCGAAAAAAAGTGTTTTTTTTGCACCTACCCCAAACTCCCGGTAAACCCTTATGGCATTAGAAAAAGTATTTAAGCCTGTCCTATTTTGTTTTTTATTTGTTTGCTTTTTGACAACTGTGGGTTCTGCCAATGATGGCGGAAAATCACGATTTAAAAAAAACAATGTAAAACTAGACAATACAACCAAAGAAAACGCGCCACCTTGTCCAACGCTTTCCGGCACACTTACAGGAAGTACGACATGCATAAACAGTCAACCAACATTAACGTTTACCTCCACAACCGGCCAGGCTCCATATACAATAACATTTACCAATGGAACTAAAAACTTCACTGCAACGAATGTAAAAAGTGGTGTATCATTTACAGTTGCTGAAACCATTGCAAACAACACTTATTATTCTCTCCTAAGCATTACTGATGCAAATGGCTGTTCTAATAACGTGTCCTCGACCAGCACAGGAACAAACCTTATTGCAAACGGGGATTTTTCACAAGGCAATACCGGTTTTACATCCTCATATCATTATACCCCAAACAATGTTACAGAAGCAGAGTATTATGTAGGATCAAACTCCTACGTTTGGAACCCCCACACTGCCCAATGTTTTGATCACACCAGCGGGAATGGAAATATGATGCTTGTGAATGGAGCACCCACGGTAAATGTGGGCGTTTGGAAACAAACGATAACTGTAACGCCAAACACGAATTATGTCTTCTCGGCGTGGATCGAATCTATTTCTCCCAACAATCCGGCAATGCTGCAGTTCTCGATAAATGGTGTTCAGCTCGGAAATGTGTTTCAGGCTTCCACTACCACGTGCTACTGGCAACAGTTTTATACAACCTGGAATTCGGGCAATAATACAACAGCAGTTATCAGCCTGATCAACCAAAATAATATTGTGCAGGGAAATGATTTTGCGATCGATGATATTGTTTTTTCAGGAATAAAGCCGGCAAACGAAAAGACCTTAGTAGAGGTAAAAGATTGCAGTACGCCTTCGGCGAGCTTCACAGCACCAGATACAGTTTGCGTAAACACACCTGTACAAATCACAAACACATCTGTTGCCGGCAGTAGCTATTATTGGAATTTTTCTGTAGCTGATATCAATAAAACGCCTATCGGACAAAACATAGGCAATGTTGGAGGAATGCTTTCAAGCCCGGTTTTTATCGACATTGTTTCAGACAATGGCAACTACTATGGATTCCTTACCAATTATGTTGGCGGACATCTTATAAGATTTGATTTTGGTAACAGTATGCTCAACACGCCTGTTGCAACGGATCTTGGCAACTTTGGAATAATGCCCTTGCCAATAGGCGTAGAAGGTATACAGGTAGTAAAAAATAATGGAAAATGGTACGCAATTATTGTAGGGGGAAGCGCCATTGCGGGAAATAGTGCCAGGATAATCAAGATAGATTTCGGAACAAATATTGCCAACAATTCTCCTACCGCCACCAACTGGGGCAATCTTGGAAACATGGAGCAGCCAATTGATTTGAACATGTTTGAAGAGAACGGAAATTGGTACGGCTTTACCGTGAACGCAGAGAACAACACTGTTACGAAGTTCTCTTTTGGCAATAATTTCAACAACCCTCCCGCGGCCACCAATCTCGGTGGATTTGGTTTGCTTAGTTATCCGACAGGGATCAATGCTATTCACGAAAACGGCAATTGGTATGTGTTCATAACAAATGCCACCAGCTCAACAATTACGAGACTCGATTTTGGCAGCTCACTAACTAACACTCCCACAGCAGTAAATCTTGGCAATCCAAGCAATGCATTGAATCAGCCAAGGGATTTAATTATCATGCGTTTTTGCGGTCAACTGATTGGTTTTGTAGCAAATGGCAAGGACCCCAATCGCCCATCATCAAACGATCTTACTAAACTTGATTTTAATGACCTGATCACCAATTCGCCAACAGGTACATCTTTGGGCAATATTGCCAATTTCCAGTTTCCGCACTCTTTGTCAAGGCTGTTCCGCGAAGGCTCGGATCTTTATACATTTATTCCAAACGTACAGAATAACACGCTCAGCCGTTTGAAATTCGCAGGAAGCAGTGATGTCAATATTCCCAACTCATCATCGAAGACACCTCCTACCGTCACCTATTCCAAACCCGGCATTTACAACATCAATTTGCTGATGGACGAAGGCTTACCTACTCAAAGTTCGTATTGTAAATCTGTTGTCGTAGTTGCACCCGAAACAGCATTCCTTGGAAAAGACGTATCTACTTGTGACAAGACCTACACAATAGATGGAACAAGACCCAACGCCAAAAGCTATTTATGGAGCAATGGTGCAACCACCCCAACGATAGCGGTTAACCAAACGGGTGATTACTGGGTAGAGGTTACAACAAATGCGCCTTGTCCTGCAAGAGACACCATCAACATTCAGTTTAAAACCTGCGCCATTGCCGGTTTCACCGCACCTGATACAGTATGCGTAAATACGCCACTAAAGATTACGAACACTTCAGTGCTTGGCACCAGTTTTTATTGGAACTTTTCTGTTGCCGATATAAACAAAACGCCTTTAGGTGAAAATCTTGGTAACGTTGGCGGAGCACTTTCAAGCCCGGTTTTTATAGACCTTGTTTCGGATAACGGCAAATACTATGGTTTTCTGACCAACAATATACCAAGTCATTTGATACGATTCGATTTTGGCACCAGCATGACAAATACTCCTGTGGCCACGGACCTCGGCGATTTGGGCGCATTGCCAATGCCGCAGGGGCTTGAAGGTATACAGGTAATTAAAAATAACGGCAAATGGTATGCGATCATGGTTGGAGGGGACCCGGGCGCCGGCAGCACTCCGAGAATTGTAAAGGTAGATTTTGGCACCAACCTGGAAAATCCAAACCCTACCGCAACGAACTGGGGAAATCTTGGAAATCTATTAACTCCTGTTGATTTAAACATCTTCCAGGAAAACGGGAAATATTACGGCTTTACTGTAAATGCCAACAATAACACCGTAACAAAATTTGATTTTGGCACCGACTTTAACAATCCTCCTGTTGCAACGAATCTTGGTGGATTTGGTTTACTCAATTATCCGACGGGCATTAACGCAATTAATGAAAATGGCAATTGGTATGTGTTCATCACAAATGCAGGCAGCTCAACAATTACAAGACTTGATTTCGGCAGTTCGCTAAACAATATTCCTGTAGCTGTTAACCTCGGCAACCCAAGCAACGCATTGACCCAACCGAGAGACCTGACGATCATGCGTTTTTGCGGACAACTGATTGGCTTTGTCGTTAATGGTAAAGTGCTTGGTGGAACAACTGCTAACACACTTACCAAGCTTGACTTCAACGATCTTATTACCAATGTGCCAACCGGCATTAACATGGGCAATAATGCCAACTACAGCTTTCCCCATTCTTTATCGAAAGTTTTCCGTGAAGGAAATGACCTTTACACGTTTATTCCAAATGTCGACAACAACACACTCAGCCGTTTGAAATTTGCAGGAAGCAGCGATGTTGACATTCCGAATTCGCCGTTGCAAACGCCACCACTTATTACCTATTCCAAGCCCGGCATTTACAATATCAATTTGTTGATGGATGAGGGTTTGCCTACACAAGGCTCTTTCTGTAAATCAGTGCTTGTATTACCTGCACCAGATGCACGCCCGACACTGGATACTTTCCTTTGCCGCGGCGACAGTGTAAAGCTGCAGGCTTACTCCAAGTACAGCAAATACTTATGGAACAACGGAGCAACCGATACAGCTATATTCGCCAAAGCTGCCGGCAGTTATTATGTAGAATATGATTACTATGGTTGCAAAGGAAAAGATGATTATACCACTACGGTAAAAGAGTTGCCAATCGTTAATCTTGGCGTTGATACAAGCATTTGTAAAAATGATTCATTGCTGCTTGATCCAAAAAATCTTGGCGCAAAATTCTTATGGCAGGATAAAAAAACGGATAGTGTCTATTGGGTTAAAACGGCCGGCAACTACAATGTAAAAATTACGGACGAATTTGGCTGTGTTCAAAAAGATACGATCGCTGTTGGCATATTCGCTTTGCCAAACGTAGGTTTGCCAGATAGCAGCTACTACTGCAAAAATGACTCGCTGCAATTAGATGCAGGAAAGAATGCAACTATCTATTCGTGGGATAATGGAGAAAGCACGCAAACGATTTGGGCAAAGACCATTGGCAACTATATTGTAAAAGTCACAGATGCGAATGGCTGTGTTAATAAAGACACCAGCTATATCAGTGAAAGAGCTTTGCCGTTGATTGATTTGATCGAGGATACTTCTATTTGTAAAAACGATTCGTTGCTATTAGATGCAGGTGCAAACGCAACGAAATATGTATGGCAGGATGGGTCTTCCAAAAATACTTTCAAAGTAAAGCAAGCAGGCTTTTACAAAGTTGTTATTACAGACAAATACGGTTGCAGCAATAAAGACTCTTTGAATGTTAGCACATTGGAGCTACCGGTAATTAATCTTGCAAGCAACGCTTCTATTTGTAAAAATGATTCTCTCCTGCTTGACGCGGGCACCAATGGCCTGAAGTACTTGTGGCAGGATGGTTCAGCAAATCAAACAATCTGGGCAAAGCAGGCGGGAAATTATGTAGTGGCAGTTACGGATGCCAACAATTGCACAAACAAGGACACTACGGCCCTTTCTATATGGCAATTGCCTGTGATAACACTTGCCGATAACACAACCATTTGTGTCGGAAGTTCTGCCCAAATAAATGCATCCTCGGCAACAGGAACACTGTATCAGTGGGTATCTTCTCCTACGCTATCGGCCGCAAATATTTCGAACCCTATTGCCACTCCAACAGATACAACTAAATACTACTTAAAGGTTACCGACGCCAACAACTGTTCAAACAAAGATTCTATAACTGTGAATGTCGTAGCTGTACCAACAGTTACAATGCGCAAGGATACCGCAATATGTACTGGTTCGTCAATTGTTTTGGCAACACAAGCAACTTCCACGAACAAATATGATTGGTCGCCTGCAGCAACGCTTGACAACCCATCTATTGCAAATCCGACAGCAAAACCAGTAACAAAGACAACGTACATAGTTAAAGCTAGTAATGATGGTTGTGCGTCGAACGGACAAGTGACCATAGATATTTTGCCGCTGCCGACGATCGTGAAAAGTAATGACACTACAATTTGTATTCCTGGCAGCGCACAACTCAAGGCTTCAGGGGGAGTTTCTTACAAATGGTATCCGGTAGTAGGGTTAACCAATGCGCTTATTGCCAATCCTGTTGCAACAGCTAATAGCAGCACTTATTATAAAGTGCAGGTTACTGACGCCAACAATTGCAGCAAGCTGGATTCAGTTTACGTAAAAGTATTACCGCAACCTGTCTTTGCAATTGATCCCGGAAATCCGGCATTGTGTATTAATGATTCGTTACTTATAACGGCCAGCGGAGGTGACGTTTATCAATGGACCCCTGCAACAAAAATACTGAACGCAAATGACGCAGCGGCGACAGTGTTCCCGGCAGCAACAACCGACTATGTTGTTACCATCACCAACAAAACTTGTAACGTATCAGATGTTTTAACGGCGCACATAAAAGTAAATCCTTTGCCATCGATCACTATGCGCAAATCAAACGATATTGATTGCATTAATCCGAGCACAAACATTACTGCTTCGGGAGGTATCGAATACAAATGGTGGCCGGCAGAATACCTGAATGATCCAACAGCAATCAGTCCCGTTGCCAGCGTGCTTCAAAACACGGAGTTCTATGTAAAAGTGACCGACAAAAACACTTGCTCTAACACCGATAGTATAATGGTGAACGTTACCCACGATGGGGAAAACCTATTCGTTGTGCCGAATGCATTCACTCCAAATGGAGACGGTCAGAACGACTGCTTCAACATCCGTCATTGGGGAGTAAATAATAAACTGGTTGACTTTAGCATTTATAATCGCTGGGGCGTGAAAGTGTGGTCAAGCTCAAACATTGCCGATTGCTGGGATGGAACATTTAAAGGACAACCTCAACCGGCTGGCGGATTTGTTTACATTATTCATGCTAAAACAATTTGTGGAGATATAGTTAGAAAAGGACTGGTGATGCTGGTGAGGTAATATTCTCTTTGCGGATCAAAAAATAAAACCAGCCTTGATCGGGCTGGTTTTATTTTTTGTATCAACTATTATCGAAGTTAATGTCGCCTACAAATCAATTAATTCGCGCTAGTGTGAATTTGCCATAATTGTTGGGTTGTCCACTAGTTTGCCAGGCTCCCTGGGTAAGCTTTCCACTTTTATCCCATTTTCCTATCATGGTTTGGGTCACATTCACATTGTTCGCAACACCATAAACAGAAGTCACAGTACAAACAAAAACGCTATCCCTCAGCGTCCATTTGCCAACTGACAAATTTTGCTGCCCACCAGCACTAGACTCAATGATAATAGTACTATCAGGCTTAATTGAAAAGCCAAAATACCTTTCTCCTAAACCAGGTTGCAGATCTACTGTATAAGCACCAGTCCACAATCCTTCAATTGGATAAGTAGTAGGTTTTGTTGCTGGTTGTTGAGCGTTGGTCTTTGTACAGCTACTAATTTGAAATAGACTGATCGCCAGAGCAAAGGCTGTTAGCACTATCGAACCTAAAAGAAGTTTTTTCATTTTCTAAAGTTTAAAAATGGGTTTATCGATAAAGATATTAAATGCCAGAATATAATCAAGCCATTAAAGCATTTCAAAAAAAAGCAATATAATTTCTATTGATGATCAGTCTTGAAACAGTGTATATTTAGTTGTACGTCATAAGCAGGTGCATCAGTGCCACTTCTTGAAAATGGCGTCTTATAAACTTTTACTGCTTCAGCGATATAGTACTTAAACTGATTTCTTTCCAGTATTTGCAGCATCTCGTTTAACTTATACCCTTCATTGAAATTGCCATGATACTCCAAAAACAGATTGCCCACAAAATGCAATTTCTCTTCAATGTCCTTCATCACTTCGTATTCGGCACCTTCAATATCAATCTTAAGAAAATCCACTTTAGCATTGATAACATCTCTTAACCTTACAGCCTGTACGCTTATGGTAGCACCTTTGGTATTATCTGCAACAATGTGGCTACTCATGTCATTGCTGCTCTCAAAATGCAGCGTGGCATTTTCAATCCAAACCGCTTTATTTTCCAACACTACATCTTTAGTATAACCGAAAGACGCCATGTTATCCGTAAGCAATTTAAAATTTTGCGCATCTGGTTCAAATGCGGTAATCTTTGCGGTCGGACATAATTGTTTCAGGTAAATCAAACTCATGCCTATGTGAGAGCCACAGTCTATCACGCGGGCATTTTCGGGTAATTGTTGTTTGTATATTTCATCAACAAAAATTTCGGACAAGCCGTGATACACCTCAAATGCATTCTTATAATGTAAGTTGCCACCAAGAATTTTCAGTGTTTTCAAACTCGTGTCAGAAGAATTCTTAAGATATCTAACATCAAGCCAGCCGACACCTATTTTCTTATATGGATTTGCAAGGGCCGCCTTTGCCTTGCCAACAAAACCTTTTGTGATTTTTCCGAGAAATGAATTTGCCATTTTATTATTACATTATCTAAGCCAGGTGCAATTATTGCAAGTCGCAAACCTAATACTTTAGGCATATATCGCAAATAAAATGATTGAATAATTGAATCATTGGTTTGTCGAGAAAGAACGGAACTTTAGTTTATTCAATTATTCAGTTACTCAGTTATTCGATTATTAAAAAAGCCAGCCTGATTACTCAGACTGGCTTTATATTTTACTGTAACCTGTGATTATTTCACTTCTTCGAACTCTGCGTCAGTTACGTTTTCACCCGCGTCGTGACCGTTGCCTTGCTGGCTACCACCATCTTGTGGTTGTGCGCCACCTGCAGCTTGAGTTGCTTTATAGATCTCTTCGCTTGCAGCTGTCCATGCAGCGTTTAGTTCATTAACTGCAGCATCGATCTGAGCAATGTCCTGCGTTTTGTGCGCTTCTTTCAACTTAGTTAAAGCTGATTCGATAGGCGCTTTTTTATCTGCAGGTACTTTATCGCCATATTCCTTCAGTTGTTTTTCTGTCTGGAATATCAAGCTATCGGCCTGGTTGATCTTTTCAACTTTTTCTTTTGCTTCTTTATCGGTGGCTTCGTTGGCTTTCGCTTCGGCTTTCATTTTTTCAATTTCTTCCTTGCTCAAACCACTACCTGCTTCAATGCGGATCTTTTGTTCTTTACCGGTTCCTTTATCTTTTGCTGTAACGTGTAAGATACCGTTGGCATCGATATCGAATATTACTTCGATTTGAGGAACACCTCTTGGAGCCGGTGGAATACCGTCAAGGTTGAACATACCCAAACTCTTATTTAGATTAGCCATTGGACGCTCACCTTGCAGTACATGTATCTGTACGCCTGGCTGATTGTCACTGGCTGTAGAGAATGTTTCAGATTTTTTAGTAGGGATCGTAGTGTTAGAAGGAATCATTGTTGTCATTACACCGTTCAGGGTTTCAATACCAAGACTCAATGGAGTAACGTCAAGCAACAATACATCTTTCACTTCTCCGGTCAATACAGCACCTTGAATTGCGGCACCGATTGCTACCACTTCATCAGGGTTAACACCTTTGTGTGGTTTTTTACCGAAGAATTTTTCCACCATTTCCTGTACTTTAGGAATACGTGTAGAACCACCTACGAGGATCACTTCGTCGATTTGAGATGCGCTTAAACCGGCATCTTTCAACGCAGCTTCACAAGGTTTCAAACAACGTTCAAACAATCTGTCTGCCAGTTGCTCAAATTTTGCACGAGTCAATTTTTTTACAAGGTGTTTAGGCACACCGTCAACTGCTGTGATATATGGAAGGTTGATCTCAGTTTCGCTTGAAGAAGACAATTCGATCTTCGCTTTTTCAGCAGCTTCTTTCAAACGTTGCAATGCCATAGGGTCTTTGCGCAGATCAACAGCTTCGTCAGCTTTAAACTCGTCTGCTAACCAGTCCATGATGATTTTATCGAAGTCATCACCACCTAAGTGCGTATCACCATTGGTAGATTTTACTTCAAATACGCCATCACCCAGTTCCAGTACAGAAATATCGAATGTACCACCACCAAGGTCAAATACAGCGATTTTCTGATCAGCGTGTTTTTTATCCAAACCATAAGCCAACGCGGCAGCTGTAGGTTCGTTTACAATACGGCGCACGTTCAAACCGGCAATTTCACCGGCTTCTTTGGTGGCCTGGCGCTGAGCGTCATTAAAGTAAGCAGGAACGGTAATTACCGCTTCGTTTACTTCTTGTCCCAGGTAGTCTTCAGCAGTTTTCTTCATTTTTTGAAGAACCATTGCAGAAATTTCCTGTGGAGTATATAAACGTCCGTCAATGTCAATACGAACGGTATTATTGTCACCTTTTGCGACTTTATAAGCCCAGTGGCTGATTTCCTCGGTCACTTCGTCGTGACGGCGACCCATAAATCTTTTCACTGAACTGATAGTATTCTGTGGGTTGGTAATAGCCTGACGTTTTGCAGGATCACCCACTTTTCTTTCACCATTTTTCAAAAATGCCACCACGGAAGGCGTTGTGCGACGTCCTTCATCATTGGCAATAACCACCGGTTCGTTACCTTCCATTACGGCTACGCAACTATTCGTGGTTCCCAGGTCGATACCTATAATTTTTCCCATATAATTGATTCCTTTTAGGTTTGTGTTTAATATATCGCAGAGTAATTGGCAATCCTTATGCCAATGGCAGTGTATGTGAAAAATTGACAGTCTGGGAATAAGGGAGTTGTCAGAGTGGGAATAAAGGGTTATGAGTCTCTCAAAATTGTCAGGCCAGATCGGTCTGAGGAGCGAATCCAATTAAGTCTTCAAACTCCTCGTCTTCAAAAACATCAGGAATCAGCAATTTGTCATCGCCACAACCATGGAGTTCTTTGGCGGCTATATTCCACCCTTCACGTACACCTTTGTCAAAACCTGCATCATTGACACAACACATAAGATTAACTTTATATAATTAATTCATTTACACAAAGTTACAGCATATTCATTCTCTTCGGCATTTTTTGCTCAGCAAATTTAACATGCCGCCCCTATGGGGCTGGTATTGGTATAGCGTCCGTCTGCTTAATGATCTACTAACGTGTCGCCCCGATGGGGCTGGTCCTTCTCAGTTATTCAGTTATTCAGTCATTCAGTTATTAGAACGGATACCCTATGGCAATATTCAGCACCAAATTGTCTTTTCTCCACTGCGAGTTACCTAAATCAATCTGGTCCAGCACCCACTTTTGTCCATCGGGATACCAGGGTTTGCGAAGAGGAATACCGAGATCAAGCCGCAGCACGAGAATGGATACATCAAACCGCAAACCGAAACCGGTATTCACCGCGATGTCATTCAAAAAATGCTTGGTGAACTTTCCACCGGGTTGGGCAGGATTTTCGTTGTATAACCATATATTTCCCGCATCCACGAATACCGCGCCATACACGATGCTGAAAAGTTTGGCTCTCAACTCAGTGTTAAGTTCCAGTCTTATATCACCACTTTGGTCGGGATAAAAACCGCTTGTATCGGGATAAATATATGATCCTGGCCCAACAGAGCGGCTTCTGAAACCCCGCAAGCTATTATTACCTCCGGCGAAGAATTGTTTGACATAAGGTAACGAACTCGAGTTCTTATAAGGGAACCCGACACCTGCGAATATCCTGTTAGCCCAAATAGTGGTCGTTCCAATTTTATGATAGATTCTGAAATCGGCATCAAAGCGGGCATACTGAGAAAACGGTGCGTTGAAGATCTTAGCAGTGTCTCCGTTTTTTATATCATTCTTTGTAAACAGCCCGACGATATTTCCTGAAAGGTCAACTCCGCCTCTGAAATAAAGTCCGTCTTTCCGTCTTGAAGTCAGTAAAGTGTTGTAAGTGTAAGAATAAGTAGAACCGAGGATAAATTGCTTCTCGATTGCCTTTTGCAACGTTACATTATTCTCCGCGCTATCACGATATTGTTGCGTCACATTTATAGGCTGCACGTAGTTTACACTGATTGGATAAAGCTGGTGTTCCTTTGCCAGTGTTTCTTTCCACACATAACCATACGCTACACGAAACGAATTCAGTGTGTATTGTTTCTGTTTGTTCAACCAATCATAACCCAGCGTAATATTTGTTTTTGGCACATAACCACCGCTGGTGTTGAGCTTGAACACCGGCACAATAAATTGCGGGAAAGACAATGTACCTTCGATGCCGTACCGGAACGTATTGTATCCGTTGAACTGGCCGCCATATTGAATTTCAAAGCCTCCATATGTTTTTATCGTAAACAGTTCTCCTCCTTTAAAAGTGTTCCTGTTTTTCCATGCAATGGTAATTTGAGAACCTGTGAGATCGTTTGATTTTGTCGTTCCTGCTATTTCCGTGTTGACAGATTTTTTTGGATATGGTGTCAGATAATAGTAAGTGTTCAACTTCGGCGAATCCACATTTGGTGCATCTTCAAATCGATTCTTTACAAATTTGAAGAGGCCAAGACTTGTCAATCGCTGCAGCGTTTGGTTATGATCTCTTCTGTTGTAAATGCTGTCGGTCTTGAAAAGCATTGCTCTCTCAAACATTTGCGGCTTGTACAAATGTTTCCTATCCACCACATAATAACCTTTGTAGTAAAATGCATTCTTCGCCGTAGTATCGGCGGGATTTACATTATTCAGTCTGTAACTCGGGTAGATGAAAATATCGTTGATTCGGTAAATTTCTTTTGCCGCGGCGGGCGTACCAGTCTTCACTCTTACATACATGTTCACCTGGTTTTTGCCTATGGTACTATCAACATCAACGATGATAAAATCCTGGTTGAAATAGTAGAAGCCTTTGTTCTTCAAACGCGTATCGATGCGCTCCCTCTCTGCTTTGATTACATCCAGATCGTAAGGATCTCCTTTTTTCAGCAACGTTCTCCTTTCAGTGCGGACGATTGCTTTTTTTAAATCGCTACTATCAACATCAAACTTTACTTCGTTAATAGTGTACTGAACACCAGGCACTACAGTATAAATCGCTTCACCCTTCTTCCTTTTAACAACAGTGTCCCCTTTTACGGCTGCCTGGAAAAAACCTTTGTTCTCTAAATGATTAGCCAGTATTTGCTCGTTGATGCCAAGGTTCACGCTGCTCATCAACACTGGTGGTTCGCCAAATTTAAATTTGAGCCAGCCAAACAACCCCTTTTCACTCGTGCGATTTTTTCCGGCGATGTTATAAGCATACAGTTTTATACGCAGCCCCAGGATTGTTTTATTGGGCTTCGGTCTTGTAAGATCTTCCACCTGCTCTTTAATTGCCTTTTTCTTCTTCTTTGAATAAACAGAATCCACCACCTTGATCTTCGAGCCTGTATACAACGCTTCACCCTCCGGCAAATACTTTGTATTGTTGCAAGATGAGATGATGAAAACACCAAATAAAATAATGTATAGAGCGAAAAATTTCATTTTTGTTTTTTATCACTAAGGTCTCAGCGAAGCTGAGACAGTTTGCCACAGAAAAACAGAGGAACAGAAAGTACTGATTGATCTATAAACTAAAACTTCTTCTGTACTTCTGCATTTCTGTGGCAACCTCCAAGATGAGAAGCGTCTTCCTAGTTGTCTGTTTTCTTTTTCTTCCCCGACTTCTCCATCTCCCCATCCTGTCTTTGTTTCTTCTTTCTAAAAATATCTTTGA
Source organism: Pinibacter aurantiacus (assembly GCF_019130065.1). Taxonomy (GTDB): domain Bacteria; phylum Bacteroidota; class Bacteroidia; order Chitinophagales; family Chitinophagaceae; genus Pinibacter; species Pinibacter aurantiacus. The sequence goes on from NZ_JAHSPG010000015.1 coordinate 372,455, forward strand.
AACTATTGTAATCAAGTGTAATGATAAAACCAACGCCAGTTTCTACCACATAACCTTCAAGCACACCCTGGTAGTCGCTTCGTTGATACACACGCACCATGTATCGTCCGTCTTTGCTGAGTTTATAAGCGGCTGAAATATTGCTCAGCATTGACGCTGCATTTTGTGTCGCTGCCTGCGGCCCTTCCAGCTGGAAGTTGCTACCAACAGAAACGACCAGTCTGTCATTCAACAAACGTTTTGATACATTCACATTCAAGTCTGTTTTTTGTTGTTCTGTTCCGGTAGAATAGTCTTCTTCTGATTGTACATCAAAATTGATGTCAACAAAATTGATCAGATCGGAAGCAAATTGATTCAACTGGTCTGTGATAAGTTTACTCACACTTTGACGCGCAAATCCTTCCGCCGTCATTCCGCCAGCGCTGGATTCAAACGGGTTATCCTGCACAAACCTGTTGAGCAACAGCAATGCAAAAACCTGCTTGTTTATTTCTGAAGGATCTTGTCGTAAAATGAACAGTTTGTTATTCACTGTAGTGATCACGTCCCTGCCAACCCCGTAGTTATCGTTTTCCGGCAATTGAACATCAAAAGTGATCACAGGTTTCATTAGCTCTCCTTTCATGTTCAGCAATACTTTAAACGGAAGCTTTTGCCTGTACACCGTTTGTTGCGAAGCTGTCATGTCAGATATTTGCTGTTGCACAAGGTCAATTGGTGCAGCGCGGGAAACATATACAGCAGTGATATCAACATCCGCACTGGTAGGCTCGCCTGTCCATGTAAGGCGACTACCTTTTTGAATATCAAATTTGCGGTGAATCATATTGAACGTAAGCTCGTAGGAACCTGCATCCAATTCATAGGAACCAGAAAGTGTTATCTTTCCACTTTTGTCAATGCCTCCATTGAGTGTTGCTTCACCTTTCAGGCTCAGAAAATCTCCATTGCCTTCATCAATGACCAGGCTCAACTCTGCATCTTTCTTTATTTGTATGTTTACATTAACGTCAAAATCGCGCAGAGATGAAATGTTCAGTGAATCCATTTTGTCGAGAAATAAAGAATCATTCTCCGGCGCATCCATATCTACAAAATTTACTACACCATCTCTATTTTCCACGCCGGGCTCGTTTTGAGGAAGCACTACCGTAAGCTTTGTTTTGTCGTCAATGGTTATCGTTCCATCAACCTTAGGCGAACTTTCTGTGCCTTTTACTTTTAGGTTTGTGGTAAGATAGATCTGTCCATAGTAAAGCTTATTGTCTTTCTTGGTAGTATTCAAAGCGCGGAAATTCTTTGAACGGATAGCAAGGTCAAAATTATAGTTGCGCAAATTTGAGGTCAATGCATCTCCATCCAACGTAAACCTGTTGCTTGCAGAGTCGAGTATAGTAAATGTATCCAGATGAATACCTTCCTTATCTATCGCAACAGTGTCTCCCGGAATCATAAAGTAGTTATTCAACATGGTTAAGTTGAATGCCGCTTTATCAAAAACAAGATCGCCGTCAATGGCAGGCTGGCTGACAGTTCCGGACACATCAAACTTGCCAGACAATGCCCCTGACGACCTGGTGATCGCTCCCATTGTGGCACCTTCGATGGTGTTGAGCTGAAGTTTGTTCATCACCAGGTCGAAATGAAAATCGTTGTTATTGACAGACGTTAAATAATACTGCCCTTTTAATGTAACGTCATTTCCTCTTCCTGTGATGGCAACATCTGCATCCAACGCATTCTCAGTGGTGTTGTCCACCTTAATAGCAATGTTGCCAACAGTATCTTTGCGCATCTGGAAATCAGTAATGGTCAGGTCGCTAACAAAATTCATTTTTCCGGTAAGATCATTCACTTTCACATTTCCATTCAACACACCGTCGGCAAATAAAGAATCCGTCTGCACAAAACCCGTTAATGTGGCAATGCGGAAATTGTTGAAATCTACCAGCAGCGGAGCATTTTTCTCCTCTGTTTCGCTTTTAATACTTAGCTTTTGGTTACCATTGCTTAGTTCAAAATCTTTTACATTGATGCCCGTTTTGCCGTAAGAAATACGATTGCTATCGGTCGTACTCCACTTGTTATAATTCAGCAACAGCGAATCTTTTCTCAGAGAAAAAACATAGTCATCTTTTTGTGGTTGTTGAAAATCCAGATCGAAGAAATATTTTTGCTTTCCAACTTTGTCCTTAATACCAATTCTTGCATTGATCTTGTTGTCCTCCAATTTACTGTTGATCGTAATGCCATTCATAGATACGCTTTTGCCAATCATTACTTTTTGCACTCCAATTGTAACCAACGCAGCGCTGTCTATGTTTCCTGCTTTTAGCACAAAGTTTTGTACCGTATCCGTTGCGTAAATAATTGAAGGGGCTTCCATATGCACTCTCCATTCTGGTTCAGAGAAATGACTGCGAAGAGTAATGTCGCGCAGGTCTTTAAGATTAGGTTCGAAAGCCTGTAGTGTTTTATTGTTTCTTACTGTTCCCGTTAAAGTAAAATCATAAGGCCTTAGTTTTTTCATAGCCGTATCATGCATGATCGCGAAATAAGGCTGAATGGCTTGCTGAAAAACTGTTGCCATTTCAGACAGATAATATTTTCCGCGTAATTGCAGATCTGCAATATCGCTGCGCAAGTTTACAAATTGGCCACTGTCTGTTTTTCCGGAAACCAAAATGATACTGTCCATCTGTATGCGCCTTCCGTTCATGATGAGCAATGATTTTGCAATGGACGCCTCTCCTTCCAAACTATCAATGTTCACTCGTGGAAAATCGCCCGTAATCTCACCTCTGTAAATAATCGAATCTGTTGTAAAATGCAATTGTGCCGTTTTCACACTATCCACCATAATGTGAAATTTGGCTGCCGGATCATTGGATGCAAAATTACCTTCGCCTTCTAAGGTGATGTCAATATTCTGATCATGAATCGAAGCGTCTGCCTTCAGCAATTGATCGGCAATCGCGGCATTGAAAAGTAAGTTTTTGTATTCATACTTTTTTATCACTCCACTCTTCAAAGTTCCTTTCACTACGGCATTTGCGGTTTTCGGGTCATAGCCGGTTCCTTTGGCACTAGCCGTTAGCGTGAATTTCCCGAGCATTTCTTTGTTCTGCAAAATGGTGCCGATATCAAGTGATCTTGTTTCTACCACCACATCGTACACTGCTTTGTTTTTATCAGTAAAATTTCTTCCATGCCCTTTTACTTTCGCCGTGCCAAGATTGGTAGTAAGCAACAGATCAGCATTTGCTGCGGTCATGCCTCCGGAAAATTTCCCCTGCAATGCGATCTTGTCCGGCAGTGTAATATTCTTAGGTAAAGTATTGGGTGGTAAAAAAAGATCAAGGTCTTTTTTTCCGGTTGCTATCTTATTGATGGTAAGATTTGCAGCAATATTTTTTACATCAGGCAAACCTTTAATTGTGCCACTTACGTCAACAGATGTTTCATTTAAACCGCTCACCTGCAATTTAGGAATGGTGAGGTTTGACAATTTTCCTCTTACGATACCATTCAGAAGCCATGTTTTTGAAGGATCAGCAAATGCAGGCTGCTTGCGCAAATCCGGCACAAAGGTGAGTATGTCTTTTACCTGCACACGGCTGTTTTGCAAGTTCAGGTCGAGTTGCAAATTTTTCAGATCTTTTGCCAGCGCATCAAATGATGAATAATATATAGTGGCTTCTCTTCGTAGTTCCGTTCCCGGTGTTTTAAGGTACAGTTCTTTGAGATGGGATTCTTTGGAACCATATAAAAATTCTGTTTGCAATTGCTGCAATACAAATCCGCTTTGTTCTTTCAAACTTCCTTTCGTGATCGTGCCTGCTATTTTATCATCGTTATACACAAACCCATCCACATGAAGTGTGAGTGAGTCGGCTTTTATGTGACCGTAATCCATGCCATATTTTTGACGAGGATTATTGTCGTTGTCAAACTTAATATTATTTTGATCCAGTGAAATATTCGCCACGCTTACATCCCAGCCTGCTTCCTTTTGAGCAACAACCTCCTGCTTTGCTTCTTTCGCTACCACTTTTGCCTCTTCTTTTTTTCCTAAACGTATATCTGCAGTTGTTTGCTGAAGCGTTAATTCTTTTAACTTAATGGTCTTTTTTTGCAGATCAATTTTCTGTACGTCTACCCCAAGCTTTGTAAGATTAAGGTTCGTATAAAATGCTGACACATCATTCCTGAAATCAACATTTATTTTCGTGATGTTTATACTTTTTAAAGCAATAGAAACAGCGGAAGGCTTCTGTGCATCCTGAATATCTTTTTCCGATGGCTCGGATTTCACCAACGGTTTGCTTTGATAAATCTTCCCTGATAACCCATCGAGATTGATGCGTGGAATGTCGAAGTCTTTTTTATCCAGATCAAATTTGTCAATCTTTGTATCGAAGTGGTTTAACCAAAGCTCCACATCATTGCCGGTTACCGCATCTTTATACACGACGCGAATTTTATTGAGCGCAATTTTGTTTAAGGAAATATTGGTTGAAGAAGACGTTGTATCCTTTGGTTTCGCAGGCTCTTTACTGGCAAACGCATCTATGATAAACTGGAAATTAAAAGTCGTATCGGGCAGTGTTCGTTTGACTTTTGCTGTAATGTTATCAAGCTCGATGTTATTTACCTCCACATCGCTTCTGAGTAATTTAAGCAGCGCTATATCTACACTTATTTTCCCTCCGTACAGCAACGTGTCCTTTGAGCGATCTTCAAGATAAATATTTTCAAGCACCACGCTTTTTGGCAATCCTATGTAAACGCGTCCAACCGATACTTTTGTTTTTAATTTTTTCTGCAGATAAGTCTCCGCTTTTCCTTTTATGAATTGCTGAACGGGAGGTGTGAGAATAAGCACAACAATAAGTACAAAAAAGATGATAAACCCAACGACTACTTTTAAAATAATACGGATTGTTTTTTTGATAAAAGCAGTATTAAAATTGAGTTTCTTCAAAACCATATTATTAGAAAATAGTTCTTTATTGTTGAAACAAAGCAATTAACAGACCGCCTAAAGTCAAACCTTTTCGCAAATGGTTGCATGAGCTCAGGAACAACCTGTGCATTTATTTCTACAATTATTTGCCCAAAAAGTTTCTGCCGTCTTCACAACATTTTTTACCCGTGAGTCAAATTTGTTTGTAGAAAATAATGCTCAGTAAACGTACATTTTCAAGGGCAGCTTTTGGGCATAGAATTTTAGCTTTAAAAGGCATGAAATCAAACATCATTAAAATTAATGACTACATGCCTCCAAAAGGTAATACGGTACTAAAAGTAATAATGTACCCTGAGAAGCAAGCTACGGTGAGGCCAATGAAGGAGCAGTCAAAAGTGCTTGAGGGATTAAAGTTGAAACATCCGGATTTGCCGGAATGTAACAACTCGACACATAAAGACCGGGTTCTATTTTAAATACTCATTGCCATTATACCTTGACTTTGTTGAACCTTATCTCTGGCTTACTTCAAATTACTTTTCGAAACCATTTTACCATTAACCTATTCTTGAGAATTGCCGATCAGACGATCGGCTTTTTTTATTCCATAACTCGCCGAGTTGTGAATTAATAATTAATAATTAATAATTAACAGAGTGCCGTTTAATATAGACTAATGACAGGGTAAATATCGATCAACGGGAAGTTCCCTTCTGGTGTATATGCCACACCTATTAATTCTTAATTATTAATTATTAATTTATTTGCAAAGCATCCTAATTACACTACCTAAATGGGGATATTGGAGGAGCAAACGCTCCTTTTGGGCTAATTCAAAATCGGCGAAATCGAAGCCGGGTGCTACGGTACAACCAACAAGTGAATATGAACTTCCTGGTGCAGGCTGTGCGCCAAACCAGCTGCCGGCTTTTACAACACACTGAAATCGTTCTCCTGCTTCGAAATTGGGGCCGAGCTTGTGTTCGATCAATTCGCCGGAAGTTGTGATTTCGTAGACAATAAGCGGATCACCGTAATAAAAATGCCAGATCTCATCGGATGCAATTTTATGCAATGCTGAAAACTGGCCCTGTTGTAACAAAAAATATATACTCGTTCCTGCGTTGCGATTTCCTTTAAAATCTTCTGACAACACAGCCTCGGGAATGACCATCTCCGATCTGTACACTTCTTTGAAAGCGCCACCCTCAATATGTTCCTGCAGTTGCAACTTTTCTATCCAATATGCGGGGGACCGGAGCTGGTGGTTATTCATTATTTTTCAATTCGCACTTTGTTCAGGAAAAAGCGTGTCAGTGAATCTTTGATATGAACAGTATCGCTGTACGCAGAAGGAATCACAAAATACAATTTGAAGCTGGAAGAATCCGGTGCCACCTGCATTTGCACATCGTTTCCAAACTCCTTCAATTGTGCATATCTTCTCAATGCCCTGTTTTTGTTGGCAGTTACTTCCAGTACATATTTCAAGGGAATTTTACCACTTGCATCCGGCTGCGATGAACCATTTTGCAAAGCGGCTAAACTATCTGCCCTTCTTTTGATGGCAGCACTGTCTCTCGCAATCAGGTTACTATCGGGCATGTATGCGTTGCCGCTTGACCTGGTGGTTGAGTCAGTCACCACTGCATTCGCAACAGAATCTGCCGCGTCGGTCTCAGTGGTTTTTTTGTGCGCATTGCTTTGATACAAATAATATGCACCACCACCAATAATACCAAGCGTTATCAGGGCTGCAATGCCTATCAAAAGTTGGCGGGCATTATTTCCCGAAGGTTCTCGCCTGGAGAAAGTTTCGTCGTGCCTTCTTGGTTCTGTGGATTCTCTGATAACGGTGAGGTCTTCCAGTTTGGTAGACGCATAACTGCCGGGAGTGAAGCTCAATCGGCCATCTTTGCCTTTTATCAAAGTACCAATGCCATCGATGTACAGCGGGTTACCAATATTGAGCAATTGTGAGCTTAAAGAAATGTAGGATTCGATGTCAGACACAGCCAGCGGACGTATTTTACCCGTATGACTGCGAATAAATTCAATCAGTTCTTCTTCTATTTTAGGGACAGCTTTTGAGTCGTATGTGATGCCGGTAACTGCACTACGTTGCTTCTCAGTCTCATCGGGAATAGCGGCCGCAGGATCAAGCGTGAACGTGCCTATTCCAGGCAAAACCAGTTTTTTGTGCTGGTACAAGTATTGGGAAAATAATATATCTAGTTTCAAAGTATTGGCTTTTTCTTTTACAATTTACAGTAAAAATACGTTAAGCGATTGATTTATAACAGATATATAAAAAGAAATCCTTGATTTTACTGCATTTGAGGCTAAGTCAAAAGGAAAAAGGAAAAATTCAAAAGTAAAAACGACCGCCTGAGGGGACAGTGAGCATAGTGAAGAACTACTGCTTTTTTCAAATACTTAGCCCGACCGCACCATGAGCTTTTGAATTTTGAATTTTTACTTTTGACTTAACACCGAGTACCTTTGCAAGAAAAATTCGATGACTGATCACGAGCTTCGATTCATAGAATATTGGGAGAAAAACAGGGAGAAAGAAAAAAAGATAACAAAGCAATGGTACATAGGCTTACCAATCGGCCTTGCCTTTGCGGTTCCCATCGCCATCAATTTTTCTTCAGGCTGGTACAAAAGGGCACAAATGACCGCCATGGCCGAATTCAACCCAATGGTACTCGTGGTGGCCCTTCTCATTATCATAACATTCATAGCTATTTTTTACAAGCGCCACCAGTGGGATATGAACGAGCAGAGGTATAAGGAGTTTGTGGCCAAAAAAACATTGGAAGAGCAACGACGCTCACAGGCGAATGACTGAATAACTGAATAACTGAAGTCGATATTCAATCAGCTTTGATGGATTCGAACGCTCAATTATTCAATCATTAAACGATTCATTAACTGAACCACTCAGTTATTCAGTTATTCAGTTATTCAATTATTGCCTCTGCCCGCGCAGCTTTCCTCCCCGCACATTTGTCATATTGTTGTATCTTACTACTCCAATACTTACTATAAATGAAGAGAATTGTTTCGTGCTTATCAATCCTGGCCCTGTTGATGATTGGTGCTGCGAGTTGCTCGAAAAAAAATAAATCCTGTGACCCGGTTCCTGTTACACAAGAAGAACCGGATATTCTAAAATATATTTCTGAAAATGGCATTAGTGCGAGTCGCGATAATTCGGGTATTTATTACCAGATCATTACTCCCGGTACCGGAATCTCTCCCGGCAATACATCAAAAGTAACTATCAATTATATCGGCAAGTTGCTTAGCAATGTTGTTTGCGATAGTGCGTCAAATAAGGAGTGGCCCATGACCAGCCTTGTTACCGGCTTTCAAATAGGTTTGCCGCTTATTAAAAAAGGTGGGAAAATAAAACTCATTCTCCCCTCTTCTTACGGCTATGGCTGCACTCCTATTTTGGATGCAAACAACAACGTGAGGGTGACGGCAAATTCCATTCTCGTTTTTGATATAGAATTATTAAACGTTCAATAGATCTTCTCTTTAATTGATTTAGTCCTGCAAAGCGGGACTTTTTTGTGACTAAAATCCTGCTGTTTGCCTGTTTTTTTGTAACGTATGTACATTGAAGAAATATGTATTCATCACACTTTCTTATTTTGCAAAAAAATTAAACATTGAGAGAGGCAATATCCGTATTTGACATATTCAAAATTGGCGTAGGTCCATCGAGTTCCCATACTTTGGGGCCATGGAAAGCTGCACTGCAATTCCTTCAATCGCTGAAAAACCAGGGCAAACTAGATAAGGTAAAATCGCTGAAAGTACTGTTATATGGTTCGCTTGCCAAAACCGGCAAAGGTCACGGAACCGATGTTGCCGTATTGCTGGGCCTTTGCGGCGAGGACCCCGTAACGATTGACGTAAACGAGATCAACAACAAAATACTCGCCATAAAGAACGATTGCAGCTTAACGCTGGACGGAGTTCACAAAATCAACTTCATTGTTGCCGATGATCTTACTTTTCTTTTCAACGAGTCACTTCCCTATCATCCAAACGCTTTAAGTTTCCTTGCAACTTTTGAGGATGGCAACAATATTTGCGAAACCTACTACTCAGTCGGCGGAGGTTTTGTAGTAAAGGAAAATGAATCGATCGCCTCAAAAGACATCGTTCAATTACCTTTTCCCATTGACAAAAGTGAGGACCTGTCGCACTGGTGCATGAAAACCGGGCTGGCAATTCATGAAGTGGTAATGGAAAACGAAAATGCATGGCGCAGCGAGGCTGAAACACGCAAAGGTCTTTTGCAAATCTGGAAAGCCATGCGTGAATCGATCTACCGTGGATGTCACCAACAAGGCATGCTGCCCGGTGGCTTGCTTGTAAAAAGAAGAGCTGCTGACCTGAATAGAAAATTAATTGCCGGTCGCCCTTACAACGATTATGAAAGTTGGGTAGAAGCGATCCGGGCAGGTGGCAATGATTTTAAATATGTGCTTGATTGGGTAAGCTGCTTTGCTTTAGCTGTAAACGAAGAAAACGCTTCTTTTGGCCGCGTGGTAACAGCTCCTACAAACGGCGCAGCGGGTGTTATTCCTGCCGTTCTGCAATACTTTATTGTTACAGACAATGCGTTGAATGATGACAAGATCATTCAGTTTATGTTAACTGCTTCTGAAGTGGGAAGTATTTTTAAGAAAGGCGCTACTATTTCTGCAGCAATGGGCGGATGCCAGGCGGAGATCGGCGTTTCATCTGCAATGGCCGCTGCTGCACTTACCGAAAGCCGCGGTGGCACACAGCGCCAGGCATTGATGGCCGCAGAGATTGCAATGGAACATCACCTCGGACTTACCTGCGATCCTATCGGTGGTCTTGTGCAGGTACCATGTATTGAAAGAAATACAATGGGCGCCATCAAAGCAATTACCGCCTCTTCACTGGCATTGCAAAGCGCACCGGATTTCGCAAAAGTCTCGCTCGATACTGTTGTAAAAACCATGTGGGAAACAGCTCTCGACATGGACAGCAAATACAAAGAAACTGCTGATGGCGGCTTGGCGGTGCATATACCGTTGAGCTTGAGCGAATGCTAAGTTAGTTGAGAGTTGAGAATGGAGAGTTGAGAGTTGTTCTGTGTCGATCATTCTTCACGATATTGTAAAACCTCTGTATCTTCAGAGGTTTTATTTTTCTCAACTCTCAACTCTCAACTCTCAACTCTCAACTCTCAATTCTCAACTCTCAACTCTTCTCCGTGCTCTCCGCCGTTTTCCTGTCAAATAATTTTATCAATGCCGGCACGAGCGACACCAGGCCGGAAATGATTGCCGCAATTTTTGTGGAGACTTCCTGGCGGGTGATGATGAGATATGCAAAGACCATAAGCAAAGTCACAAAGAAAATATTCTGTATCAACTTCCATGTGCCGCCGCGGTTTACAATTCTTCGTAGCCTCTCAATTTCCGGTGTATCTGATTTGCTGATAAGATAATTTCTGAAGCTATACGTCATTAATATCAGACCACCATTTTCTCTGTCCTGGCGAAGCAATCCTTTCTTAAACAAACCGTAAAGCGTATCAGGATTTTTGTAGTTGGTGAACCCATCGAGGGCAAAGTCAAACAAAATGAATTTTTCTTTTTCCGACAACTCTTTCCAAATGTCGTCGTATGTTGGCGTAAGCACAGACTGCATTCTCAGGATATTTGCATAGTTGCTTTTCTCCATTTCTTCTGATTCATAACCGTAGATATGACTATGAGAAATGGTGAATTTTTCATGCCTTAACAATTTATCACCGTTTGTATTTGTTTCTTCCGTCTCCTCTTCGCCTGCTTCGTCAAGTTTTCGACGATGATGCGCCCGTTCTACCTCCTGTAAAAAATCCATATCATGTTCGGCCACGGTTTTAAGATTTACGTGCCTGTCGATCCAAAGCTTATCGGTATGATCACTGATATCTATTCCAGGAAATTCGTTGAGGAACACACGTTTTGCAAGCGCTTTGATCACACGAAAATGAACAATGAGTGCCGCGACAAATATTGACAGCAATATCCATCCAAGAAAGCTTTTGAAAAGATCTGACACCAGGTTAAAGTCCAGCCCAAGCAAACTCGTTTCAATCAACAACACATTGTTATCATTGCTGTTAATCTCTTTCTTATAATAAAACTTAACGGTATTGTTACTCACTCTGTCTGACCATCCATAGTAAGGCGTGTTATTAAAAAAATCAGAATGATCGCTTGGAAGGAAGAGAAACTGTGTGACCACTTTATAAAAACTATCAACACTATTCGGGCGCTTCGGCAGCACCGGGCCAGCCGTATCATGCACATTACTGAAGGCCGAATAAATGCCGTAACCCATCTTATATTTTACATTGTTTTCGAAAGCCTCATCTTCCGGTTGATGGTATTTCGAAATTTTTGTAAGGCTAAAAACTGAATCGATAAAGGAACTACGATCTACAATTCGTTCAGCCAAATAAATTTGGCGCGATTTCACCTGCAAATATTTTTCATGCTCCAATGCATATTTGAAGAAAATAAAAGTAGGCAACACGCTTATTAAAATGATGGACAGAAAAATCGCCCACACATAGTGCTGCAAATAATCCTTATTCATATACCTGAAATGCGGTATGCTACTGATCTTGAAAACCGCCGTCAGCACCATGATAGAGAATATCCATGGAATGGTTAGCCACCATAAACTTCCTGTGTAGAAAACAATCACAAGAGAAATCACAAACAATATAAGTGCAAAAAACAGCAGAATTTTGTTATGCGGATACAAAAGTTTGCGAAGACCTATATTTTCCGCACGCCTGTTCACCGGCACTCCTTTCTTCATGATGTAATAACCGGTAACAGCAAGAAAACACGAGAGCACGGCCATATCAAGGATCAACCAATGCGCATTGCAAAATTCAAAAATGACTATTGATACGAGTACAATCAATGCGATGAGCAATACAAAAAACACCACGAGCTTTTTATAGTACAGCTCTTTTCTTAAGGCTGGCTTCATCCAGTCAGATTCTCCGGGAGAGAACAATAGCGGTGAAACTTTTCTTCCTACAAGGTAATACAAATACAAAAAGAACAACAAAGTGATCAGCACGACACTTATGCATACAAATGAAAATGCGGAGATGTGGTACACAAAATAATTTTGCTCACGCTTATTATAAAAACCGGCAAGGTAAAATGGCAACCCTTTAATAGGCGTGATCAACATTTTAACATCGTTGTCATAAATATTTACTGAAGGAACGAACACACTGTCATTGTGCCGCACTGCATTTATAACTTCCTGGTTATTGTTGCACTCGTCAAACAGATTCTCATGCAATGCCCTGTCCGACTGCGAATGAAACAATACGTCTCCGTCTTTGTCAATAATAGCAAAGCTGTATGGCCGCGGCAACACAGGATTGTAAGTGGAATACATGATGCTACCCAGCGTTATAAGAACGGCTCGCTTTTTCTCATTGCCCACATCGAACTCTTTGTGACTTGGTATAGCAACGTTTGCCGAATATTCGCCACTCGACCATGACAATGTTGGTTGAATAAAAATAGAATCCTTCTTCATCACATACCCCTTCCCAAACCTAATTGCCCGGAAATATTCACGTGCGGAAACGTTGAGGAAACTGAATGCGTTGCTTTTCAGGAAACTCCACTTGGCAATTTGGGTCCCATTTTTCTCCACCCAACTTACATTATCAAGCATCTTATAAGTACGTGGGTAAAAAAAAGCATCAGAGGGCGCAATCTTTAATGTAGTGTCATACAGCGAGAAATTATTTCCATCAATATTTTGATCAAATTCCTTGAGCTGGGCAACCATGCTATCAAGCTCGCGCGAAAAGTTTCGCTTGATCTGCGCGTGCAGATCAAGCATTATCTGATTGGAAATCTTATCACTAATACTGTATGCTTTTACAATCAGCAATGCCATTACAAAGAACACAGGAGCAACGGTTAGCGACACCATCAACATGCGAACATCAGTAATAACGATATTCTCCTGCTTGCCAAGCAAAAAAAGTTTGAGTGTAGGAAGATTAATAATGATCGACAACAACAGCACAATAATCAACAAATATGCCCAGGACGACGATGAGGTTACACCTATCTTGTATCCCTGGTCTTCTATAAAGCCGGCTAAATAAAAGTATTGTCCATTGAACGCAAACGGCAATAAGAAAACTTTATACTTTCCCCCTTCCACTTCCATGTCGTGAATGGTAGCAAACCGAAAAGCATCCTTCTTCATCAATGAGTCAATGTATATGCTATTGTCAATTGCAAGTCCGGGAGATTTATAGATCAATCTTTCCGAGCGCCATTTTCCCGGAGTGGAAGTATCTCTCACTTTTTTGATCAGTAATATGTAATCAAAAGTTTGCTGATGCATTGCCTGTATTGGCTGAATGATCTCATCTATTGATTTTGCTAACACGTCGTGGTTATTTACAACACTGGTATCTGAAGCATCTTTTGTATAACGGAAGATCACGGAATCTGTAACAAATTCAATAGTGCATGTGTCATTTTTTACGGGCTTTGACAACTCATTGACTGTTATCAGGCTCCGTATGCGTTTTCCGGCAAAAGCCGGATCGTGTGTGTAAAGGCTCCATTTGGTAGTGTCGCCTTTGAAAACTTTTGTTTCGTCATGATTCTTTTGAAAATAGTCCGCATACCCTTTTACGCGCTGCTTAAAATCATCTGCCTCTTCGTGCATGATGCGGAAGGCTTTTCTATTGAACTCGCTTTGCTGGCGGGGAATAAACACGAGGTAATTCAATGCAATAAATGCTCCCAACAATGCAATGATTGAAAGCAGGATATACGTATTGCGAAGCAAAGGACCTTTTGAATTATCCTTAGGCATAATAATGTGGTTAGTAATAAAAAAGTAAGGATTGAAAAACCGCGACTGTCTTCAATTGTAAGGGATGGATAGTGTAGCCTAAGAAACAGTAAAAGTTTACTTACTAAAATTAACACTCGGAAACGTAATATGCAAGCGGGTTTCGCGAAAGTTATGCAACATGTTCAACGTTTTCGTCACAACGCAAACAAACACACCGATGCTTTTGTTTGTATGTGTCAAAGAAAATTTTACAGCAATGAAATTACAACAATTGATCGCGCAACATATCCTCGACGTTCACAATGGCGTCAACTGGACCGAGGTTAACATAGCAGATACTTTAAAAGATGTGTCGTTCGAAATGGCCGTTACGCAAACGAAGGCTTCGAAAAATACCATCGCTTCTTTGTTGTACCACGTAACATTTTACAACAAGGTGATGTTGAAACGGCTCCAGGGGAATCCTCCTGTAATTAATGATGCGAATGGTTTTGACATGCCCGCATTGCCCGATGAAGCGGCGTGGGAGAAGCTCAAAGAAAAAAATATGGCTTCTGCAAATGCACTTGCAGAAGCCATACAAAATATTCCTGATGAGAAATTATTTGAACCCATTTTGCCCGGCTATTCGCAAACGTATAAATCGTTACACGGTATTGCAGAACATGCGCATTATCACCTGGGACAAATGGTGTTGTTGAAAAATCTGATCAATCATGGTGCGTAGGGGCGAATCGCATTCGCCCTGCTACACAAAATTCTGTTCGATCTTTATTTTGGTGCTGTCCATTCGCGCATTTGGCGCCGCATCCCGAGAATGCAGGGCGAATTCGATTCGCCCCTACAACGACACACCGCGTTTCCACGGAATGAAATCATCCTGGCCGTGACGTACTGCCGCCACTTCAATTTCGCCGCTGGCAATCCCGATCACATATTCCAAAATTCTTTCGCCTGCCTGCTGAATGGTTTCTTCACCTTCAATGATCGTTCCGGTGTTGATGTCGATAATATCGCGCATTTTGTTGTACAACTTTGTATTGCTCGCCAATTTCGCAACAGGAGTGATTGGGTTACCTGTTGGCGTTCCCAAACCTGTAGTAAACAATACGACAGTAGCGCCGGAGGCAACTTCTGCAGTGGTTGATTCCACGTCATTACCGGGTGTGCATAATAAGTTCAATCCTGGTTTTGAAACTTTTTCCGGATAATCCAACACGTCCACAACTGGTGACGTACCGCCTTTCTTTGCTGCACCGGCAGACTTAATGGCATCTGTGATCAATCCGTCTTTGATGTTACCCGGAGATGGATTCATGTCAAATCCTGAACCTACTGCTTTCGCTCTGCTGTCGTATGTACGCATCAGGTGAGAGAAGCGGTCAGCGATATCAACGGTTACACATCTGTCACTAAGATTTTGTTCTACGCCGCACAATTCAGGAAACTCAGATAAGATAACAGAACCGCCCAAAGCCACCAGCAGGTCTGAAGTATAACCAATGGCCGGATTTGCCGAGATACCCGAGAACCCGTCAGATCCGCCACATTCCAGGCCTATGCAAAGCTTGCTTAGCGGTGCAGGTTTCCTTTCATTTTTGTTGGCCAATATCAATCCTGCAAAAGTTTGTTTGATCGCCTCAGAAATGAAGTCGGATTCCTTTCCGATTTTCTGTTGCTCCAAAACAAACAATGGCTTATCGAAATTCGGAACACGTTTTTTAATTTCTTCTTTCAAAATATCAACCTGCGCATGCTGACAGCCAAGGCTCATTATCGTGGCACCTGCAACATTCGGATGCGTAATATAACCTGCAAGCAATGCACACAACGCGTCTGAATCATCTCTTGTGCCACCGCAACCGCCATCGTGTGTAAGGAACTTAACGCCCGTTACGTTTTCGAATAAACGTTTGTTGTTGCTCTTAGTGTAATCAGCGCTGATATCGGCCTGCAAAATATCTTCAACACTTTTACCTGCTTTATACAGATCGATCAGCTGTTTTGCCTGGTGCTGATAAGTAGCATTGCGGCCATAGCCCAAATCCTCTACCAGCGCCTGTTGCAGCACTTCAAGGTTTCTGTTCTCGCAAAACACCATTGGTATAACGAGCCAATAGTTGCCGGTACCAACGCTTCCATCGTTGCGGTGGTAACCGTTGAACGTACGGTTCGCATATTTTGAAACGTCAGGTTTTACCCAATTCGTTTTTCTGTCCCCCGTTGTAAAATCGCTTGCTGCGTGTTTTACGTTGCCTATACTGATCAGGCTTCCCTTTTGCAATGGCTGCTGCGCTTTGCCAACCAGCACGCCGTACATGTGAATGGAATCACCCGGATTCAGATCTTCCGTAAGAAATTTATGCTTGGCTGCAACATCATCATGCAGCGTATAACTGTTTCCGTTATAGTCAATTTGTTCACCTTTTTTCAGGTCTGTCAGCGCTACCAGAACATTATCATCCGGATGCACTTTTAATACGCGTTGCTTCATTACGTTGTATTTATAAATCAGTTTGCTAGGCGCAAACTCTATTTGATTTCTTGTAGCCTCGGTCCGTGAAGACACGAACCTGGGCTTTGTTTGTTTACTTTTACCGATCGTTGTTGACAACTCAGGGCGAATGCGATTCGCCCCTACCATTTTCAATTTTCAACTTTCAATTTTCAATTTCTCTCTAACTCCCACCACATTACTTGCTCTCCTTGATCAACTCCAAAGCTCGTTTGGTTTCTTTCTCCAGCAGATCATAGCTTTTGTTTTCCAACACAGCTTTACTGATCAGTTTACTACCCATACCCACTGCACAAACACCCGCTTTGAACCAGGTTGCAATATTCTCTTTCACAATTTCAACGCCCCCTGTTGGAATGAATAATTGTCCCTGGAAAAGTTCTTTGATAGAGCTCATGAACTCAGGCCCCAGGATATTTGCGGGAAACAGTTTGATCAACATTGCATTGTTTTGCTGCGCAGTGTAAATCTCCGTAGGCGTCATGCAACCTGGGATCCATAGCATATCCTTTGCTTTGGCAATAGCCGCCACTTCAGGATTTACGATTGGAGAAACCAAAAAGTCTGCACCTCTTTCAATAAATGCATTTGCTTCCTCAGCGCTTTTAACCGTACCAATACCGAGGTACAGATCAGGCGCTTCAACTTTCAATTTCTCTTTTAAGAAAGAAAAATTGTCCAATGCCTTTGGGCCGCGATTGGTATATTCCAATACACGCACGCCGGCTTTGTATAATGATCTGATTATCTCAAGGCTCACTGTTGCATCGTCCCAATAAAACAATGGCAACATGCCCTGATCCAATATGCTTTGAAGTATTTCTTTTTTTGAAGCCATGTGATAAGTTGTTCGTTGTTAGTTATTAGTTGTTTGGTGTTGTTGAAACTGTTAAAAATTGTAGCTGGTAGCGTTGATGTTTCTGTGCGTCATAACTCTCAACTCTCAACTCTCAATTCTCAATTCTCCACTCTCCATTGCTAGGGCTAATACGATTCGCCCCTACCATTTTCCCCGCCTGACTGACACAGTCGGGCAGGAATTTTCAACTTTCAATTTTTAATTTCCCTTTTATTTCCTCCGCGCTCATTTTCGTCGCGTCGCTTTCGATGAACAGCTTTTGATATGCCGCGGCTGTCGCAAACTCTAGCGTTTCCTGGGACGACAATTCATTGTACAAACCATAAATGATGCCACCCATAAAACAATCCCCGCTTCCCACTTTGTCCACTATTTTCTTCGCGAAATATTCATGTGAAACAAACAGTTTGTCATCATTAAACAATGCGGTGTAGTAATTAATTCCCTGCTCTGCGTGATCGAAGCGGAACGTGTTTGCCACTGTTTTTACCTTGTCAAATTGCTGTAGAATCGCCTTGCTTGTATTCTCTGCCTGCAGCAAATAATGTTCTTTTGTACTGCTCTCGTTAATGATTGAGGAGTCAACCTGAACGCCAAGCATTTTTTCTGCTGCCCAAACATTCCCCATGACAACGTTGCAATACTTTACCAACTCAGGTATTACATCATGTGGTTGTTTGCCATACTGCCAAAGCTTTGCACGATAATTCAAGTCGATAGAAACGGTAATATTTTTTCTTGATGCAGCCTCAGCAGCTTCTTTGCATACATCTGCAACATTTTGATTCAACGCCGGAGAAATAGCACTGAAGTTGAACCAGCTCACATCATTTAACACTTCATCCCAATCAATTGTTCCTGTTTTCAAATTGGAGAAGGAAGAATAATTTCTGTCGTAAATAACACCCGCATTTTTAAGATCCTTTCCTTTAGGCAAATAGTACAAACCAATGCGCTCGCCACTGTACAACATTTTAGAAACATCTACTCTGTTGCTTTCAAGATAGGCAGCAATTTGCTTTGCCATCATGTTATCCGGCATGGCAGACATGTAAGCCGATGGCACATTCCATAGCGCCAACGCAGTTGCTACATTGCCTTCTGCGCCACCAACATAAAAAGATAAACTATTTTCCTGCAGCCATTCGCCGTTTGTATCCGGGCAAATGCGCAGCAAAATTTCTCCAAATGATAATACTTTTCCTTTTTTCATTATCAATCTTTTATAGGAAGTTGTTTGTTGTTAGTCTTAGTTGCAGTAATAACCCAAAATTACCAACAACCTGCAACTAACAACAATCAACTAAAGAACTTTTTAACCCTTCGACAGGCTCAGGGTAACACTCGACCGAAGCTGTCAGGCTGAGCCTGTCGAAGCCTCAGTTTAGAGGTTATAAAAACTTACCGCGTTTCCTCCATAAAATGCATCTTTCTCGCTTTGTGAAAACGACGCAAAATACTCATCCACAATATTCTTCATCACATTGTATGACGCGGCGATATTGCACACCGGCCAATCTGAGCCAAACATCAGCCTGTTCATGCCAAAGGTTTCCACCACCACGTCCAGGTAAGGATAGAAATCTTCTTTCTTCCAGTTTTTCCAATCAGCCTCTGTTACCATGCCTGAAATTTTACAGGAAACATGCCCGTGATCTTTAAAAGCGCTGATGTCTTTTTTCCAATCGGCAATTTCCTGCGCTTTTATCAAAGGCTTTGCCAAATGATCTATCACAAAGGGCTGGTCTGCAAACTTCTTTACAAACTCAATTGAATATTTCAGTTGATCGTTGAAGATCAAAATATCGTAGGTGTAACCAAACTTTTTCAATAATGAAATGCCTTTCAGAAAATCTTCGCGCAACATATGGTCACGTTGCGGTTCGCCCTGCAGTATATGCCTGAAACCTTTTAGTTTTTCAAACTGTTTGTAGTGGGCCAATCTTTCTTCTACATTTCCAGATTTCAGATCTATCCAACCCACTACACCCTTGATAAAATCATTGCTGGCAGCATTTTCCAACTGAAACCCGGTCTCGGCTTCAGACTGATCGGCCTGCACAACAACGCATCCATCAAGGCCATTTTCTTTCAGTATCACTTCTAAATGTTGTGGCAAAAAATCGCGTTGTATCACACTCATCTCTTCACTGATCCAGCTATCGCGAACAGGATCAAATTTCCAGAAGTGTTGGTGGGCGTCTATTTTAAGTTTCAAGTTGTTAGTTGTTAGTTGATAGGCTTTAAGGGTAATCTTTAATTTCTTTTGCATCATCTCCGTTGACTGAAGTCAACGGCAATGAATTAGGTTTAGAACGCTGAGTTATCTTTTGTCGGTCTTGAAATTTATATTCCTGAATGCATGCAGCACGCAAAGAATTCTTAATTCATAATTCTTAATTCCTAATTCTTAATTTTCAATTCCTAATTGGTTTCAAATATTTTATCCATAATAATCCACTTCTCTCCTTCCTTCGCCCATGGTAGCGGTTGCTGAAATTTCCACATCAGCTTTTCCCATTCCTGCACTTTTTCGTTGCCGGCATCAGCGGCTCCTTTTGCTTCAAAACTGAATGAGTCGGTTGTCTCCATTATCATGAACAAACGGTTGCCGGTTCTGAATATCTCCATGCTCTCAATACCGCTTCCCTTAATGCTTTCCAATATTTCCGGCCAAACGGCTTTATGATAGGCTTCGTATTCTTTAATCAATGCAGGATCATTTTTCAGATCGAGTGCAAGACAATATTTTTTCATAATCACAGTATCTCTTTAAAACCAGGAATTTAAATTTCGACTCTTTAGTTTTTACTTTTCCATTAGTGTACTGCTGCTAATACCTCTACATTCTTATCTACTTCTTCAACACCAGTTTTATATCCTTTTACCGCAAACCATGCTATAACAGCAAAGCATACCAAAGCTACCAGGTAACCATATTGTATGCTGTTTGTCGCGTCTGCAATTTTTCCCAATACAGGCGGCAACAAAGCTCCACCTACAATAGACATTACTATCAGGCTTGATGCATTTTTTGTATCTGCTCCTAAATTTCTAATTCCTAAGGAGAAAATAGTAGGGAACATGATACTCATAAAAAATGCAATTCCTATTAATGCATATACTACCACCATGCCTGAAGCAAAGACTGCTATAAGTGTAAGCACAATATTAATCAGGGCATACAAACACAATAATTTATTGGGCTTGATGTATTGCATAAGAAATGTACCAACGAATCTGCCCAACATGAATGCCAAACCATATACGGCCAAATAATTGGCTGCCGACTCTCTGCTGATTCCTGCGGCTTTGGTAACGATCACAACAAAAAAGCTACCCACGCAAACCTGGGCGCCTACATAAAAGAATTGCGCAATTACAGCGCCTCTTAATTGTTTGAATGCAAGAGCATGAAACAATCCTTTTGTTTCGCCTTGTTCTTCCTTATCAGTGATGTCCGGCAGTTTAGTAAGGTATATCAAAACAGCCACGACCAGGATAACAATACCCAATATTAAGTATGGCATTTTTACGCTTGCAGCTTCCGAGTGCAGGTACGCAGCTTTACTTATTGCGTCCATTTGCGCCACCTGATCATCTGTTATATCATGCCCTTTCATTAGAAACCATTTACCGGCTATTGGAGCTACCACGGCTGCCAATCCGTTAAATGACTGAGAGAAATTTAGCCTGCGAGCTGCTGTTTCTTCTGAACCAAGTACAGCTACATAAGGATTAGCTGCGGTTTCTAAAAATGTCAACCCACACGCAATAACAAAAAGCGCTCCCAGAAAATAAATGTATTGCATGGTATTAGCTGCGGGTATGAATAAAAATGAGCCGATTGCAAAAAACAACAAACCCAGCAATATGCCTGATTTATAACCGTATTTACGCATCACCATACCTGCAGGCAACGCCATTATAAAATAGGCGATAAATATCGATGAATCCACTAAGGATGATTCAAATACCGACAGGCTAAATACTTTTCGCAAGTGGGGGATCAATATGGGATCAAGGTTGTGCACGAACCCCCATAAAAAAAACAATGAGGTAATTAAGATAATCGCGAGCTTGTTTTTGTTGGTAGGCATAGTAAAAAAGCAATTCGTTATGTTATGAAAACAAAGAAACTATTTTTCCGGCGTTCGGGTTTTCCCCTATTTATCCAACTATTAAGCTATTTTAACATCATTTTGCCTAAATTGCGGTTTTGGGAGATAAATTATGAAATAGAGCGGAACAGATTTTCGCACATGAGAATGCATCTGCTGAGTTCCCTGCCCCACCAAGGCCATTCAGGCGGGCATCTGACTAAAATAATCGCTGCGCCAGCGGCAAACAAAATATATCCGGATGAAAGCGAAACTGCTGAAAGTATTGGTCACGCCCACCCGCTCATTTAATGTGCGAGAAGACATTGTTCCGAATGTGATCAATAAATGGCACTACCATCCTGAAGTGGAAATTATACAGGTGCACAAGGGCACTGGCACTCGTTTCGTGGGTGATGACATTAAACACTTTGCTCCGGGAGACATCGTATTGCTTGGCTCTAACCTGCCACATTATATCCGCTACGATGATCCTTATTTAAGTGTGACGGAAAGCAAAACGCCTTTTGCGACGGTTATACATTTTACTGAGAATTTCTGGGGAGAGCAATTTCTGTCGTTGCCGGAGAACGCACCTATTAAAGTCTTTCTTGAAAAAGCGAGATACGGTGTTGCGGTCGAAAAAAAATATGCCGAACAGATCAGCGCTACTATTAAAAAAATAAGAAGCACCGAAGGCGCAGAACGAATCATCGCATTGCTGGAATGTCTGACGGCATTTTCAAAGATGGAGAAAATCACCACGCTCTCATCTATAGGCTACCGCAACGATTTTCAGCTGCAGGAAAATGAGCGTATGACTGCCATCTACGATTATGCATTCAAAAATTTCAGGCAAAAAATTTCACTTGATGATATCGCTGCAGAAGCCGGACTTGTAACCAATTCATTTTGCCGCTACTTTAAAAGCCGTACCGGCAAAACATTTACAGGATTTCTTATAGAACTGCGGGTTGGTTACGCCTGCAAGCTATTGATAGAAAACAGAAGAACGATAAAGCAAATTTGTTACGATTGCGGCTTTAATAATTTCACCTGCTTTCACAAATATTTTAAGGCTAATACAGGAAAGACACCACAGCAGTATTTGAACGAGTATTTGGAGAAGGAGTGACTGAATAACTGAGTAACTGAATAACTGAACTTGAAAGACAACTTCCTTCAATTATTCAATCATTCAGTCATTCAGTTACTCAGTTATTCAGTTATTCAGTTATTCAGTTATTAAAAAAGCTCACACCCACTGTCCAGCCAAACCACGCGTAAGTATTATCCCACCAATGCATTACACCATACGAAGGCATGGCTTGTTTGTAATCTTTCACGTCCGTGTGTTGATCGGTGTAGTAAACTGAGAACGATGGACCCGCATACAATGTGAGACCTTTTGCAACGGTGAAATTGAAGTTGGCCGAAAGCTTTTGTAGAAGATTGGTGTACTGCCAATCACCGGTGTACATGTACTGCGAGGTAATTTCAGGATTGATGCTAATGTTATTCGCCAGCTTCACTGCACCTCCAAAACCAGCACCAAAAGTATACAGCCTTTTGTTGTCACTTGGGTTGGCGCCACCTAATAAAATGCCATAAAAATTCTTAGTGCCCGAGCGGAAAGCAACGTTCACGCTATTGGTCTCATTGGCATAAACGGAGAATTGATAAAAACCATTCTTGGCAATGTTGATCAACCCAATGCTGCAACCTTCGGAAGTGTCGGCAATATTGATAAGACCGATTTGCACACCCTTCAGTTTTTTTGTGTGATTCACAAGTCCCGCGACCTGGAGCCCTGCCACTTCTTTTGTGCCGTTGAACAAACCCGCTACAGTCATACCTGTCACCTTTCCGTGCACATTGTTAACAAGTCCTCCGATTTGAAATCCTTGTACATTTCCATTCACAATGTTTGTCAATCCCCCAACCTGTGCACCAACAACACTTTTGGCAACATTGTTATACAGGCCGGCAACTTGTATGCCAATAACACTATCACCTACCGTATTAAATAGCCCCGCAATTTGTGCACCCCTTGCTTTCTTACCAACTGTATTAAACAGACCTCCTACCTGTGCTCTTGTCACACTATCACCAACTGTATTAAATAAGCCTGCGACCTGTGCTCCCAGTACGTTTCCACCGACAGTATTAAACAAGCCCGCTATTTGTGTGTACGCAACATTTTTTTGATCGATGTTGAACAACCCGGCAAATTCAAATCCGGTTACGCTGTTATTTTTTCCTCCAAGCACATTGAATGAAACACCTCTTATGTCAAGGACTTGCCTGCCATTCGTTCCAACTCCCGGAGCAAATGATATTTGTGCGGGCACTACCGGGCCAAATGGCCATGCTTTCTTCTGCGTTGTATCTTTGTCCTGCGCGTTTGCCAATGTCAAAATATTCGCACAAACCATTACCGCTATACATTGTTTAACTATTCTCATATTGATTCTTTTAGAGTGAGACAACGAAGTGGTGCTCGACCCCTATGAAGAATTAATAATTAATAATTAATAATTAACAGGTGCTTCACTCATGAATTTCTCGAACATACTTCGAGTGACCCCCTCTTAATTATTAATTATTAATTATTAATTTTTCCTCTTCATGGGGGTAAACCCTTCTCCGCTTGTCATACTGGAAAGAAAAAATTGGCAGAAGCTATTATATTTGAACCAAGTTATCAACGTATAAGAATGGAAATCAGCCATCCGCAAAGTAATGCCTTGCTTACGAGCGACTGGAAAAACAACTTCGAATCGGCTTTTAAAACACATTTTAAAGGCTTGCATGCCTATGCATTTACAGTTGTAAAGGACTCCGCCATCGCCGAAGAAATCGTACAGCAAACATTTTTTAAGATATGGGAAAAAAAGGATCAACTGAATATTGACACTTCTCTCACCGCCTATCTATACAAAACAGTGTATAACCACAGCCTCAATCATTTAAAACATGAAAAAGTGAAACAGGCCTACCAGGCACATACCGTTCACCACATGAAAAACAATACCGACAATGCCGAAAAGAAAGTGCTGCTTACAGAGCTTCAGCAGAAAATCAGTGTGGCACTTAGTGAATTGCCAGAACAATGCCGCACCATTTTCCAGATGAGCCGCTTCGAAGAATTGAAGTACAGTGAAATTGCACAGCGTCTTGGCATTGCTCCCAAAACCGTTGAGAACCAAATGGGCAAAGCGTTGAAACTCCTGAGAGTAAAACTTGTGGACTATCTGCCCATCATTTTAATCATCTTACCCAACCTGTTAATCCAGTAAAGAATGAATACAGATCTACACGATATAAATGATGAACTGCTGGTAAAATTCCTGCTGGGAGAAGCATCTCCCGCAGAAAGCATCAGCATTTCTCAATGGATCGCCTCCTCTGCCGATAATGAAAAATATTTCAATGACTTCAAACTGATCTGGGATAACAGCCTTGAGCTCGCCGCAAAAAGTACCGTTGACGAAAATGCAGCATGGCAAAGGTTTCAGCAAATGGTGGTAGAAAAAGAAGAGGTTGCCAAAGCACCGGTAGTTTCTATTAGCAGGAAAAATAATTGGCTGAGAGTTGCCGCAATCATATTCGTTGTCATAACCGGCGCAATTAGTTATTTCATATGGCAGGCAAATAAACCGGCCGCGCAGGTAAATATTGCCTCTACCAATACGACTCTTAACGATACACTGCCAGACGGATCTTTGGTGACACTGAACAAAAACACAAAGATTTCTTACGCTGATAATTTCAAAGGCAAAACAAGAAACATAAAACTACAGGGGGAAGCTTTCTTTAAAGTAGCAACAGACAGAAACAAACCGTTCATTGTAAATGTAAATGATGTTACCATCACTGTACTGGGAACTTCTTTCAATGTAAAAAATAACAATGGAGAAACCGAAGTGATTGTCGAAAGCGGGCTTGTTCGCGTGGAGCATGGGGGCAAAAAAGTAGATTTAAAACCAAATGAAAAGGCGTTAATCAACAGTAGCGATACGGCTTTACAAAAAGAATCCTCAACAGATAAATTGTACAACTATTATAGCAGCAGGCAATTTGTTTGCGACAACACGCCATTGTGGAAGCTTGTAGAAAAACTAAATGAGGCTTATAATGTGAACTTCACGATTGAGAATCCGTCTTTAAAATCTTTACCACTTACCACCACATTTAATGACGAATCTTTAGATAATGTTTTAAAAATCATTTCACAAACGTTGGATGTTAAAGTGGAAAGAAATGGAAATAACATTATTCTGAAGTAAAAACAATGACGACGAGCGACGAACAAATTTATAGGCAGAAAAAGAATTTGTTCATAGCATAAAACAAAAGAGACCATGCAGAGATTAACCCTGATTATACTTGTACTAACAACTTTTCTATTTCACAAAAACGCAGGTGCACAAAGCATTCTAAACAAAACCATTACCGTAGAAGTAACCCGTCAGCGAGTGGAAGATGTGTTGGAGATCATCAGCAACAAAGGTGATTTTTATTTTTCTTACAATAGCAATATCATTAACAGAGACAGCCTTGTAACCATATCTGCCCAAAACAAAACGATTAAACAAATTCTTGATCTCATCTTTAGATCGGGCTATGAGTTTAAGGAAAGCGGCAATTATATCATTATTCGCCGCGCACCTATCAAGCTCACTTTGGTAACCAACCAGGCTGTGAGTGAGGATAACTTTTTTACCGTAACAGGATATATCATTGACGAGCAAACCGGCGAAAGGGTTAAGGATGCAAGCATTTATGAAAAGCAAAAACTACTTATAGCCACCAGCGATGACAACGGCTATTTTAAACTAAAAATCAAAAACAAGTACAAGAGCATTGCACTTACGGTCAGCAAAGAAAATTACCAGGACACGACCGTGAGCATTCAACCCAACTACAATCAGCAGATACGTATAGCCATTGTGCCAATTGACATTTCCAGCCGATCGATTATCATAACGCCGCAAAGCTTGTACGCGCCAGACTCCATTTATGTTGCCGTTCAACAACCAGATAGTAGTATCTGGCTGTACACGTATAAGAAGCTTGACTCATCATTGGTAGAAACTACCAGGCTGGGTCGCTTGTTGCTTTCATCACGATTGAAAATACAATCCGTTAACCTGAACAAATTCTTTACCGTACGTCCAGTACAGGTTTCGGTGCTTCCCAAAGTAAGCACGAACGGGAAGCTGAACTCGCAGGTGGTTAACAATTTCTCAGTCAACATTCTCGGCGGTTATTCCGGCGGTGTAAACGGGTTTGAAATGGGTGGTTTATTCAACATTGACAAAAAAGATGTGAAGTATTTTCAGGTCGGCGGCTTGTTCAACAGTGTTGGTCAAAGTGTAACCGGCGTTCAGCTTGGCGGCATTAACAACACTGTTATGGACAGCGTTGTAGGTATGCAGGTTGGTGGTATTACCAACTATGTTAAGAATAGTTTTCACGGTGTTCAGTTGGGCGGCATCTACAATCATATCGGCAAAAGTGCAACAGGCCTGCAGGTTGGCGGCATTGCAAACTATTTGAGAAATGACTTGCAGGGCATGCAACTCGGAGGCATATACAATCATGTAAACTCCGGAACACAAGGTGCGCAAATTGCAGGCATAACCAACTACTCAAACCGTTACATGAACGGCTTTCAACTTGCAGGCATTGCCAATGTTACAAATGATTTGCAAGGTGTTCAAATAGCAGGAATTGTTAACTACGCAAAAAAAATGAAAGGCCTTCAAATCGGATTGATCAACATTGCTGATACTTCTGAAGGTGTGAGCCTTGGATTGATCAACATCATTTTCAAAGGCTATCACAAACTTGCGTTTTACAATAATGAAGTAACTGGTGTCAACATTGCGTTCAAATCAGGCACAAAATATTTGTACTCAATTCTAACGGCCGGCGCAAAGCTGGACAACAACCAAAAGGCCTACAGTGCAGGATACGGGCTCGGTACAGACATCTCCTTTACTCCACGATTTGGCATCAACCCCGAGCTTACAGGCAGTTTAATTTATTTAGGAGATTTTGATAACGCCAATATTCTTTCTCGTTTCAATCTAAATGTTCATTACAACATCACCAGGCACGTGTCTATTTTCGGCGGCCCGGCGTATAGTTTGTACTATTCCCAACAAATAACAAAGAATCCCGGCTATGCAACTGTCATTCCCTCAGAAGGTTATAATGTGCACACCTTTGACAATCATCTTACTGGATGGATTGGGTGGAATGTGGGCGTGGCGTTGTTTTAAGGGAAGAGAGCACGCTGATGACGCTGATTGAACTGATCTACGCAGATTATTTTATTGGGTATTCAGTAATATATTTCACCATTCCTGAAATTCAGTTTCAACACTACATGCTACACTAAAAGAATTCTTAATTCTTAATTCCTAATTTCTTTTCTCTCGTAGGGGTAAAACATTCTTCGGTTGTCACACTTCCATAAACCTTACAAAGTATGACAGCAAAGACTTTAAGGCACTTGTTTTTAACAACAGCTTTACTATTGACCCTTTCTTATGTGACCAACGCACAACTTACTCAAACGATTCGCGGAACGGTTACAGATCAATTGTTACAAAAATCATTAGATGGTGTAACAGTTATTATTACAGATCTTAACAGAACAACAACGACTGCCGCAGATGGAAGCTTCAAGTTTACGAACGTACCTGTAGGCCTGCACCACCTGCATGTAACGCATATTGGCTATAAAGACGGAACCATTGAAAACATCACGCTAAACTCCGGCAAAGAATACGTCGTATCAATTTCTCTTGATGTAGATCCCAAAGCGCAGGAAGAAGTTATCGTGAAAGCAAAGAGCAAAAGAAACAGGCCGCTTAACGAAATGAGCCTTGTTAGCGCAAGAGCGTTCACCGTTGAAGAAACACAAAAATATGCCGCAGCAGTAAATGATCCTTTGCGCATGGCAACAAGCTTCCCAGGTGTTATTGGAGCAGATGACGGTCGCAACGACATTGTGATCCGCGGCAACTCCCCTACTGGATTATTGTGGAGAATGGAAGGCATGGACATTCCAAATCCCAATCACTTCAGCAACCCGGCAAGCAGTGGTGGCGGCATTAGTATATTGAGCGCACAACTGCTTTCAAATTCGGATTTCATAACCGGTGCATTTGCTGCAGACTACGGTAACGCATTAAGCGGCGTGTTTGACATACATTTAAGACAAGGCAACAATGAAAAAAGAGAGTACACTGCTCAGGCTGGTGTGCTCGGCTTGAACCTTGCTGCAGAAGGACCTTTCTCAAAAAATTACAAAGGCTCCTATCTGGTAAACTATCGCTATTCTACTTTAAGTATACTGGATAAAGTTGGTGTAAATGTTGGCGATGGTACTACAAACTTTCAGGATCTTTCTTACAATATTTTCCTGCCTACAAAGAAAGCAGGAGACTTTACCATCTTTGGTTTTGGAGGACTAAGCAACCAGGGTTACGATGGAGAAAAGGATTCATCAAAATGGGAAGATGACTACGACAGAGTGAGATCAACATTCACATCAAACACCGGGTTCACCGGCATTAAACACAACATTGCGCTATCCCGCAGCACGCGCCTTACTTCCGGCGTAGGGTATTCTATCGTCGGGGCAAAATACAATGAGAACTACGCGGAAAAACCGGACAGCGTTGTGAACACATACAATGACAACTACACCACAAAGAAACTTTCTGTTACTACCACACTTAACCACAAGATAAATTATCAGCAAACCCTTCGTGCAGGCATTATTGCCAACTTTTACAACTTTGATTACTATCAACGTTCAAGAGAAAATCCAACGAAGCCTGTCACTGAAAAAATAAACACCGCCGACAAAACCCAGACCATTCAAGGCTTTGCAGAATGGCAATACAAACCATTGAACAATGTAACAATTGATGCGGGGCTGCACTACTTGCAACTATTGTACAACGACTCAAAATCCATCGAACCACGTGCAGCCATCAAATGGGATGTAACGAAAACCAACACAATTGGATTTGCCTATGGCCGCCACAGTCAAATGCAGGCACTGGGTGTCTATTTTGCCGAAACTACGGACAACACGGGCAAAGTATATCATCCCAATAAAGAGCTGGGCTTCACCAAAGCAAATCACTATGTGTTCTCGTACAGTCATCTGTTCTCAAGGAATCTTCGTTTCAAAACAGAGTTTTATTACCAGCAATTATTAGACGTTCCTGTTAGCACAAGCGACACAAATACCTTGTCAACACTGAACTTAATGGGCGACTACACCACGGACCCAATGGTAAACAATGGCAAGGGTAAAAACTATGGCGTTGAGATTTCCCTGGAAAAATACATGAGCAACTACTTTTATTTTCTTGCGAGTGGTTCTTTGTTTCAATCGAAATACACCGCATCAGATGGCATTGAAAGAAACACGCGTTTCAATAGCAACTACGCAGCAAACTTTACAGGTGGCAAAGATTTTGTGTCCGGCAATGGCCGAAGAACGTTTGGTGTAAACATAAAAGTGATCTACACAGGAGGATTCAGAGACACGCCGATAGATGTAGAAAAATCGCAAGCTTACGGCTATACTTATTACATCGACAAGGAAGCCTACAGCCTCCAAAACCCGGCATACTTTAGAACCGATCTACGTTTGAGCATGAAGTGGAACAGAACAAGACATACCAACACTTTATCCCTAGATCTACAAAACCTTACCAACAGACAAAACTTTTACGGCCAATATTTTGACCCAACAAAGGGCACCGTTCAAACTGCCTATCAAACAGGACTGATACCAGTGTTGAATTATAAAGTGGAATGGTGATGCCCGGAGCGCAGGAATTAGGAATTAAGAATTAGGAATTAAGAATTCTTTCTGTGTGTTATTTGGAATTAATAGCAGGCAGCGTTTCTGCTTGTCAAATTTCAAATCAAAAATTTCAAATCCATCAAATCATGACAATCATGAAAATCAGCGTTCCCATCACAACTCATTACTCAAAACTCACAACTCATAACATAACCCTTAAAACATCCAATAACTAAAACGCAATTTTAAACTTTTTAAAAACCCAAATGATGAAACAGATTAGTGTGATTATCGCCTCTATTGCAATTCTTTTTTCAATGAATGCCTGCAAGAAAGTTGTTGGTGAAGGACCTGTGGTAACGCAGGAAAGAACGACCTCTGCATTTACTGCATTGCATTCCAAAATATCAAGCGATGTTTTCTTTAGCAATGGAAATGAATACAAGATAAGGATCGAAGCCCAGCAAAATATCATTGACGTAATGGAGACAATCATTAGCGGAAGCGAATTGCAAATAAGATTCCGAAATGATGTAAATATAAAATCCCACGAAGCCATCAGAGTGTATGTTACTGCTCCGGAAGTAAAAAGCTTTACGCAAAGTGGCTCAGGTACGGTGAATGTGCAAAATGATTTGACAGTTGATAACCTGAACTTACAGATAAGTGGTTCAGGAAACATCAAAATAAGCAAGGTGGAGGGTGATCAAATCTCATCACACATTAGCGGTTCAGGCAATATCCAGGTTGCGCAAGGCACAGCAAATAAAGTGAATGCAGACATCAGCGGCAGCGGTAATATTGACCTGATAAATGTGTTGAGCAAAAATGCATCCACCACCACGAGCGGCTCAGGTGGCATCAAAGTATATGTAACAGATAATCTTGATAGCAGGATCTCTGGCAGCGGCACCGTTTGGTATCGCGGCAATCCTCGCGTCAGTGCAAATATTTCAGGATCAGGGAGAGTTACTCCTTATTAATCAAGTCAAGTCAGCAGCGAAGTGCAATTCTGCTTCGCTGCATTTTAAACATTCGCATTTATTTAACCTTACAAAACTTTTAACAATGACCATTCATCCACAATTCACGTACAACGAAACCGGCGAAGCAACAGGCGTGTTCCTTAACATGCAGGACTGGCAGGCACTTTTGCTCGAAAGCAACAAGGAACTAAAGCCACAAGCCAGGGGCTTTGTTTTGCAAAAGAGCAAACCCGCTCAAATCGTTTGCTGGGGCGAATATCCGATCAACTCAGAAGGTGAGCTGGTGCGATCATTTATGTGAATGCGTAACGCTAAATGCTAAATGCTTAATGCTTAATGCTTAACGCTTTGTGTGCTGCACTTTCAGCGTTGGGCGTTCTGCGTTAAGCTTTCTGCCTATCTCCTTATATATAATTACATTTAATACAGCTACTTATATGCCCTTTCTTTCTTGCTTTTTTTAGTGTACCTTTGCGCAAATTTTTATTTTATATTATGATGACATTTGAAGAGTTGGGTATTGACGAGCGATTGGTAAAAGCTACATCAGCATTAGGATTTGTGAATCCCACGCAAATACAGGAAAAAGCGATCCCTGTTTTGCTTAGCGGCACTAAAGACTTTATAGGTCTTGCGCAAACTGGTACAGGTAAAACTGCCGCATTTGGTATTCCATTATTGCAAGTTATTAATGCTGCAGAGAAACACCCCCAGGCGCTAGTGGTATGCCCCACAAGAGAACTGTGCATGCAAATTGTGAACGAAATTGAATTGTTCAAAAAATTCATGACAGGCGTGCAGGTAGTAGCCGTATACGGCGGAACATCTATCAGCACACAAATTCGCGACCTAAGACGCGGCGTACAAATAGTTGTAGCCACACCGGGTCGCCTTATCGATCTTATCGAAAGAAAAGCCATTCAGCTTGACAAAATTGAGTATGTGGTTCTTGATGAAGCAGATGAAATGCTGAACATGGGTTTTCAGGATGATATCGAGTTTATTTTACAAAACACTCCAAACCGTAACAGCACATGGCTTTTCAGCGCTACCATGCCACCGGAAATCCGCCGCGTGAGCAAACGCTACATGAAAGAGCCTGTTGAAGTTACTGTGGGTAAAGTAAACACCGGCAATAAAAACATCGATCACCAATACTATATTGCGGCGGCACCTAACCGTTACGAAACATTAAAAAGGATCATCGACTTCAACCCGGGCATCTACGGTATCATTTTCACGCGTACCAAAATGGATGCGCAGGAAATTGCTGAGCGCCTTACCCGCGAAGGTTACGACATCGATGCTTTACACGGCGACCTTACACAGGTTCAGCGTGACAAGGTGATGAAAGCTTTCCGCGAAAAAACGTTACAGCTGTTGATCGCTACAGACGTTGCGGCTCGTGGTATCGACGTTCAGGGTATCACCCACGTTATCAACTACGAATTACCTGATGACGTTGAGGTATACACGCACAGAAGTGGCCGTACAGGTCGTGCGGGTAACACCGGTATTTGTATTTCCATCATCCACAATCGCGAAGGTTTTAAACTTCGCCAGATCGAAAATATCGTTCAGGCTAAATTTAACCGTCTTGATATTCCTTCCGGTAAAGATGTTTGCCGCAAACAGTTCTTCTCTTTTATGGAGAAACTATTGCAAGCAGATATCAGCCACGGCGACTACGAAACGTATGTACCAATGCTGGAAGAAAAATTTGCTGATGTTTCTAAAGAAGATGTATTGAAACGTGTTGCTGCGATGGAGTTTGACCGTTTCCTTAAATATTACGAAAACGCTGAGGATCTTAACATCCGTGAAGAGAAAAGAGTTCGCAGAGATGGGCGTGAGCAAGGTGGACGTGAGTTTGGCGGACGCGATCAGGGTAATAGAAGACGCGATACAGCTGGACGTGAGTTTGGCGGTAACGGCGGCGGTGGCAACTATCAACGCTTGTTTGTGAACCTTGGCACCAAAGATGGTTTTTACAAAGCAAGTTTCCTTCAGTTCATCCTCGACATGAGCGACCTTAAGAAAGAAGTACTGGGCCGCATCGACATGAAAGAAATGAACAGCTGGATCGAAATCGATAAGAACTCTGCCGGTAAAATGATCAAATCAATCGACGGCAAAACTTTCAAAGGCAGACGCATCCGCATGAATGATGCGAATAGTCGCTAATTTGAGAATTTGAAAATGTGAAAATTTGAAAATGAGGGGTGCAGGATTCTTCAATTCTTTTTATCACTTTGAAGGTTGAAAATATAACCAGGTACTAAGCGTTAGTACTACTATAAAGCTGAAGTTGCGTCGCACACTTCAGCTTTTTTAATTTGAAAATTTGAAGATTTGAGAATTTGAAAATGCAAGGTGCTACTTCAGAATTGTAACAAAATCTCAGAAATTCGAGATTAAATGTTTTGTCCTGAAAGTTGCGTCAAAAGCATTTTCAAATTCTCAAATCTTCAAATTTTCAAATTAAATTAAGTGTGACAACACTATCCCCGTCGCAACCGCCGCATTCAAGGACTCTGCCTCGCCAATTCTTTTGATGGTGATCTTGCGTGTAGCCAGTTGTTGAATCGTCTCGCTAATGCCTTTTGATTCGTTGCCGGTAACGATAATGCCGCTTTCTATTTTTCCTATTTTTTCAACGGGTTCACCGTTTAACAGGGTGGCATATACGCCAAGCGAAGAGTGTTCCTTGATGAATTGCGGTAAATCTGCATACAAAACCTCCACCCTTGCAATGCTGGCCATGGTTGACTGCACCACTTTGGGATTGAAAACATCTGCCGATTCTTTATTGCAAACGACTTGCTGAATGCCGAACCAGTCGGCAATTCTCACCAAAGTCCCCAGGTTGCCCGGGTCCTGGATGCCATCAAGAGCAAGTATAATTTTATGATCTTTCGTAACAAATGCAGGTTTCCGGAAAACACAAAGCACTTTATTGGGAGTCGTAAGAAAAGAAATACGCTCAAGTTCAGATTCGCTGACAACATTTACCTGCTCCTGTTTCAACCCGGAAAGCACGCTAGCGTTGGACTCCAGCCAATCTTGCACCGCAAATATCTCTATCGGCGGTACATTTTTACAAAGTAAAAGTTCGTGAACAATTTTGGGGCCTTCCGCTACAAATACGTTTTCTTCATCTCTTAATTTTTTCTGGCTTAAACTTTGAATATATTTGGCCTTCGATTTTACCAACATTTATTATTAGCGTTTACTTTCTTTATGATATTTAAGCGGCAAGTTACTTCATCCACCTTCATTTACAGCACTTGCCTGGCATTGGTACTTGTTTTCTTTTTGGGATCGTGCCTTACGGTAAAGAACTTTCCGCCAAACAAACCCTTCGTCTTCAAATCAAATATAAAAATTGAAAGTAAGCAGTCCATTAACCAAAAGGATGAATTAAAGGAAAAACTGCTGAACCAGCTCGACGACAGCATTAAGAACCGACTTGTTACCAAAATGCTTGTTCGGAAAAAGCTCGACAAGCCGCCTGCTTTTGACACTTCATATGCCGTTCGCAGCGCCGCTTTCATGAGGGCACTCCTGAAGAGCCAGGGCTACATGAGCGGAAGTGTAAGATGGGATACTACCCTTGTCGTTAAAAGGAAAAAGAAGAAGCAACAACTGCGGGTTATAACAACGTTTACAGTTAGTCCAGGCGTGCTTACCACAATTGATTCAATCAGTTATAGTTTCAGAGATACGACTTTGCAGGGCCTTACAATGCGCAACATGCGACGCTCAGACCTGAAAAAAGGTGATGCTTATAAAAAAGAAGCAATTGCCGGCGAGCTGGACAGGCTGATCGATGTGTTTAAAAATAACGGCTACTACAAAATCAGTCGCGAAGACATTTACGCAGAAGTTGACACAGTGGAGGCATTGCTTATCAACCCAAACATCGATTTGTTCGAGAGAGCGCGTCTTTTATCTGAGCTCCAGAAAAAAAGGGAAAAACCTACAGTAGACATCGTTTTCAAACAAAGGGCAAAAGAAAACCCTTCACATTTAAAGAGGTATTATCTTGACAAAATTTCCATTTACCCGGACCTCAGCATCAGGGAAGACAGTGTGGAAACGCCATACAAGAAGGATACGGTTCGGGGCATAACCGTTCTTTCAAGATACAATCTCTTCAAACCAAAATTCGTAGTAGACAACAACTATCTGAAACCCGGCGCACTGTACAGTCAGCGCAACTATATACGAACCATCAACAGCTATAACCAGCTGGGCGCATGGCAGCAAACAGCCATCGATATTTTCTCTAATGATTCACTTGGCAAACTAAATATGGATGTGCGCCTCTATCCTGCTGTGAGGCGCAACCTGAACATCGGTTTGGAAGCCAGCCGTAACGAAAGTGATGTGGTTGCCACTAACTTGTTTGGTCTCGGTGTTACATTTGGCGTTACTGACAAAAACATTGCTAAACAATCTGTACAAAGTAGCCTTAACACACGTTTTGGTGTTGAACTGGGCCAACAATTGCTGCAAACCATTCAGACTTCGGTTAACTATACGCTACACTTTCCTAAATTCATCTTGCCATTCAAAGACAGTAGCCGTGTAAAGGGAAAAATCAGTACCGAGGGAACCAACCTTAGCATCAACGCATCAAACACCCTGAGAAAGGATTTTTATACCATTCAAAATGCCAACATTTCCTGGTCGTACGATTGGACAAAGGGTCGTGAAATCACCAGGAGAAACAAAATATACTTATTTAACTACAGCCCAATAAACCTTGAATATCAGCACGTTATTCCAACAGACAGCTTACGTGGTTTGATAAAAGAGGCCCCCAATCTCTACTATACTTTTCAGGATGGTTTTATTATCAGCCAGAACTTCAGGTTCCAGGTCATCACCACAAAAGGAAAACATACAACATCGGTAAAGACTGGATTGGAGCAGAGCGGTGGGGTTCTTGGTCTGATAAAAACACTCGATGTAGACGCTAAACTCTTTCGTTTTGTAAAAACTTTTATCGATTACAGCCACAATATTACCTACAAGAAGACGGCCCTTGCATTTCATGCTTATGGTGGCTATGGATTTTCCTATGGCAAAACCAAAGACAGCTTGGGCAACATTATACCCGAACAGGCATTGCCGGTAACCCGTGGATTCACGGCAGGCGGCCCTAACAGTATGCGTGCGTGGCGTGCCAGACAATTGGGGCCCGGTTCCTCAAGATTTTACAACGATCTTAGCCAAAATCTCGACCGCTTCGGAGACATTCAACTGGAAGGAAACGTAGAATACCGCTATAATCTGTTTAGTATTGGAAGCCTGAAAGTGAAGAGTGCGATTTTCGCCGACATGGGGAATATATGGCTGCGCAACAACCAGGGGCAGGAAGGATTAAACAATGGCGTTTTCAAATTTAACCGCCTGTATAAAGACCTCGCAGTGGGCGCCGGCACCAGCTTGCGTTTCGACTTTGATTATTTCCTCATTCGCCTTGACTGGGCTTACACCTTTAAAAATCCTTACTACGCCGACTATCACTACGGCTGGTTCCAGCAAATCAAATTCTTCGACGGACAGTTTCAGTTGGGGATCAATTACCCGTTTTAAATGTGAGAATTTGAAAATTTGAAGATTTGAAAATGGAGGGTGCAGCCGCAAAACAGCTGCTTTATCTTCTCGCAATTCAGAGATTAAACGCTCCCAGTGGGGAGTCGCACAAAAAGCATTTTCAAATTTCCAAATCCTCAAATTTTCAAATTTCGAGCTTTGCTTCAAAGCTTGAAATACTCTCCGCCTGATCAAGCGTAAACTCTCCTATTCGAGTCCGGCAAAGCTTGCTTAGGTAGCCGCCGCAGCCGAGGGCTGCACCGAAATCGTTGGCAAGGCTGCGTATATAGGTGCCTGTGGAACAAACCACTCTGAAATCTATTTTGGGAAGATCAATAGATGTGATCTCAAATTCTTTGATGGTGATGGGGCGGGCATCAAGCTTTACTTCTTTTCCTTTCCTGGCTAACTCGTACACTCTTTTGCCATCTACTTTAATAGCGGAATGTATGGGCGGCACCTGCATAATTTCCCCGGTAAACTGCTTAGTCGCCTCGCGGATCTGCTCCGGGGTAATGTGAGCATACTCTTTCAGATCGATTGGTTCGCTTTCGAGGTCGTACGTCGGCGTAACAGCGCCGATGGTGATGGTGCCGGTGTATTCTTTCTCCCGCGCCATGTATTCGTTGATTTTCTTGGTAAACCTTCCCGTGCACACGATCAACAAGCCGGTAGCCAGCGGATCGAGCGTTCCGGCATGTCCCACTTTTTTAATCTTGATCAGATTGCGAATTTTCCTGATCACGTCAAAAGAAGTCCATTCCATCGGTTTATCAATCAAAATCACCTGCCCCTCGTCGTACTTGTTTTTATAAATGCGTTCCAAGTGCTATTTTTTGCGAAAATACAGAGTGATCAGGAATTAGGAGTTAGAAATTAGAAATTAGGAGCCCTTCGCGTGCAACAGGAGGAAGAATCGCTGACTTGAATCTGCTTAACTTTCATAAGCGTCTTCGCGCACACGCAAATTCTAACTCCTAACTCCTAACTTCTAATTCCTAATTTCCTCTCGGCGGCGCCAGCAAATTAATCCCCAGCCTAAACCCCGTATACGCCTTCTGCCCATATTCAAATCCCCAAACAAAATCTGCGCGGAGGATGCGGAAAACATTTTCCAGCCCCACACCGGCCTCAATGTAGCTGCTGTGATCGTTGATGTAAAATGTATTCATGCTGCCGACCAATTGCCAGTTCAGCTTTCGGAACAGCGGAATTTTATTGGTGAGAAACCCATTGAAGTGATGTTCTATATGTGCTTCGCCATACAGCGTAGCGGTATTGCTGAATTTGTAGTAAGGTAACAAAAGGAAGCCATTGAAATAATTGGTCACCATGGTGATCTGGTTGCCGTTGAAATGCTTGTAATCCGGCACCTGCACTTCTTTTGCCCTGTAGAAACCACCGGCAGAAATATTGTATTTAAAAGTTCCTGCCAGTTTCAGATTCAGATCATCGTTGACGCCTATGCGCCATTTTCCATAATCAACATCGCTGCCAAACAATCCCTTAATGCCCATAGTTACGCTGGCCGTAAAGGTTGGATATTTTGAACTGATCTCAAATCGTCTGTCCGGAAACTCAATGTAGCGACTGCCAGGTCTCCAGCTTACACTTAATGACAACATCGAAGCCTGGTGGCGTGTAAAGTTTTCAGACATCAGATCGGTTGGGTAATTTGGCGTATAACTTCGCGTATCCCAGGCCTTCCAGGATTGATCGGTCGTATTTTCAAGTGGCATTCTATCCTGGTATTGAAACCCGATCCTTGCTGTAAGCCCATCTGCAATGCCTTTTGAATAATCGATCCTGCCGCTCCATGCCTCGTATATCTTCATATAATTGTGCATCCAGATCAGGGAGGAGAAACTATTGAAAAGAGGGTCGATGGGATTGCTATTATTGAATTGATAAACGTTTTTACCACCACCTATCGAAAAGCTGGACGGCCGTTTCTTGCCCACATCATAAGAAGCTGTGAGATAGGCATTCAAATGCCCGTTACTAAAACCGTAGCGGATAAGCGGCGAAATGGAAACCGATCTGCTAAAGCCCGTGGAGTCGAGTCTTTTTGTGTAGGTCACCCGCGCATTAATCACCCATCCTTCA
Source organism: Pinibacter aurantiacus (assembly GCF_019130065.1). GTDB lineage: Bacteria > Bacteroidota > Bacteroidia > Chitinophagales > Chitinophagaceae > Pinibacter > Pinibacter aurantiacus. The sequence continues at coordinate 411,346 of NZ_JAHSPG010000015.1, forward strand.
ACTGTATTAAAGCTCACTGATTGTGCCAGCGGGAAAATAGTAAGTGTTGATCTGTTCTTTTGCCTGGAAATGGTTTGCCCCACAAACAAAATACCGGGCACAGAAGGCTTGTTGCGGATCCTGTCGATGGAATCCAGGTAACGCGGATCTTCGCGCAATTTCTCCAGGCTGTCTTTTTTATGATAGTCTCTTAGCTCTTCTGTCTGCAGTGGAACCGGACGTATCGTGTCCCAGTACAAACTATCTTTTTTGTTACTGCCCTCTTCATATTTCAAAACAGTATTGTCGAAGAATTTTTTCTGGAACTCCGGATGCACATCAAACTTCGAATAGATGTTTACAAAATTGCCGTACAGATCAAACCCGAAAACTTTAATGGCCGGATATACCACCTGTGTTTTTATTACCCACACATTCGTATCAAACGGCACATACAACTGGTTGATGCGTAATGTATCGAGAAACTGCATTTGCGACTCCTTTGTAATCTCCAGCTCCACACTGTGAATGCGCCAGTCATTGTCTGTAATGTTGATATAGCCGCTGAACAACGGCTCATACTTCCTTTTTGGAATTACCTTGATGCGGTTGACCTCGCGGCCATCCTCAATAAAACTTCCTTCAAATTTGTATTTGTAAAAATTCAGCGCATTATCTGCAATCGGAGAAATAAAACCACGCGGATTTAAGTTGGGGCCGAGGTCAACATTGTTCTTATAAAACGTGACAAACTGTGGCAAGCTGAATCCAAAGCCGTCTCTTTGTCCACTTACTTTTGTCGACAAGACTTCCACTTTAATTTTATCGTTTTGCGAAGAATACTTCATCACAGATTCTGAGAGGTACATCATTTTCTTCTTGCTTGTATCACCATCTTCAAAATCAATTTTCTGCCCCATGAATTTATTGGGATAGTCGCGCAGCTGCATTTGTCCTTTGATGTACACTTCACATTGAAACGTGTCAAGTTGTTTCAAATAAAACGGACGTTTTTTTATGGCGTTTCTTATTATCTCATACGCGGGATCTTCGCCACCCGGCCTCACCACTACTTCCGCCAACGAAAGTTGCTGGCGTGATAATTGAAAATTCAATACAACATCCTCGCTGCCTATCGTAATTTCTTTTTCTTTCCTTTCATAACCCACATACTGGCACACGATGGTATATGTACCGGGCGCTAATTGCAAAAAATATTTTCCTTCATTGTTGGCAGTAGTGCCATGTGTAGAGTTTTTGATAAGTATAGAAGCGAAGGGCAACACAGCACCTTTATCATCAGTAACGGTTCCGCTTATTCTACCAGCATAGGTGAAGAAAGAAACATGCAAGAGCAGTAGGCTCGCGATGAAGCGTATGGTGTGGTTCATAGTTAAATATAATAACAAAAAAACTGAATGCTAAATACATGACAGCGAACACATCATATGAAAAAGTTAAATGACATCTTAAAAAAAAATTAAAAGCAGCAACTTAATTTGCTACCAATTATAATAAGCATTCAACTAATCGCGTCACTTCTTCCCTCGTATTAAAGGCATGCAGCACAATACGCAACCGCTCCTCCCCTTTTGGCACCGTTGGATACAGTATGGGACGAATGTCAAAATTATTTTTCTGCAGTTGCGCCGCTACTTCTTTTACCGCTTCATTGCCCGGAACAATAACGCCCTGTATGGCAGTCGCCGATTGCATTTTTGTATATCGAAGCGGTGCATGTTGAAATTGCGCGATTAGTTCTTTCAAGTGCATTCTTTCTTTATGCAAAGAAGGAATCAGTTCATAACTTTTTTGAATGGCATTTACGGAAGCTTCGGGCAAAGCAGTTGTATAAATAAAAGATCGTGCATAATTGACAAGATAATTTCTCAATGCGTCAGAGCCAACAATGGCTGCACCATGTATGCCCATTGCTTTTCCGAAAGTATAGACCCGTGCAAAACAATGCCTGTGCAGTTGCGTGTGCTGCGACAATCCCTCACCATGTTCTCCAATAACACCAATTGCGTGCGCTTCATCCACAATAAGATTTGCATTGTAACGGTCACACAGACTAACCAAAGTGTGCATTGGGGCCATATCGCCATCCATTGAGAAAACAGTTTCCGTCACCACAAAAATATTTCCCTTTGCAAGGCTCAGCTTTTTTTCAAGATCAGCCATATCGTTGTGTGCAAACGAAAACGAAGTGGCGAAACTCAGCCTCAGGCCATCGCGTATACTTGCATGTGACAACCCATCGTAAATGATGGTATCACCTTTTTGCGCAATGGAACTTAACAAGCCGAGATTAGCATCAAATCCCGAATTAAAAATTAATGCGGTTTCTGCGTCATGAAATGTCGCTAACTGCTTTTCTACATTTTCTATCAGCGCATAATTTCCGGCCAGCAAACGTGATCCTGCAGAACCGTGCTTCAAGTTTTCATCCGGTTTGATCAGGTTATTTGTTGCAATGCCCAAATAATCATTGGAACAAAAATCAATCATCCCTTCCGTTAGCTTCAACGTTCTGTAAGCACCTGCTGCTTTTCGCTCTTCCAGTTTTTTATGCAGAAAATCCTCGTTCATAAAAAGCAAGTTATGAGTTTTGAGGAAAGGTTTTGAGTTTTGAGTAATGAGTTTTGAGTTTTCATGTGCAGCTCTATCAAAGAAACAAATACAATCTGATACGTAAACAGAACACTATTACGCCCGCGGCCACAAACTCATAACGCATTACTCAAAACCCAAAACTCATAACTTTACGCGATGGAACCTACAGAATCAATAAACGTCAAAAACATACTGGGTCTGCAATTACCTACAGATCCACGCTGGGTGAACCTGGCGGAGATTTCGCTGGAGGCGGTTTTAACCGATCACGCATATTGCGAGCAAAAAGCAGCCACCACCTGTATTTCGCTTATCCAGCGATATTCTGACAGGGTGGAACTGGTAGAAGAACTTGCTCCAATCGTTACGGAAGAATGGGGACATTTCCGGTTGGTTCTGGCAGAACTCAAAAAGCGAGGGCTTAAGCTGGGCAAGCAACGGAAGGACCTGTACGTAAACGCATTGCTGGAGTTCCAGGTAAAAGGCGGCAGCGTGGAAGACACCCTCCTCGACAGATTGCTGACCATGGCACTTATTGAAGCCCGCAGTTGCGAGCGCTTCAAACGACTGAGTGAAGGCCTGGAAGATCCTTACATGCAAAACTTTTATCGCCGCTTTATGGAAAGCGAAGCGGGCCACTACAAGCTTTTCATCGAACTGGCAGAAATGTATATCGACAAAGAAAAGGTTCGCAAACGCTGGAAAGAATGGCTGGATTTTGAAGCGGGCCTGATGCAAAGCATGGAAGTGCGCGGGGACAGGATTCATTAGGTAGTTGAGAATTGAGAGTGGAGAGTGGAGAGTGAGGAATTCACGATAACTCTCAACTCTCAACTCTCCACTCTCAATTCTCAACTCATAACTCACTACTTTTTCCTAGTTTTACACCCAACCAAAAAACTATCAACGATGCAGGTTCCTGTAATGGCGGAAATGTTTGCGAACGGACAATCACCAGACGTACTATTTTGGGTTGGATGCTCCGGAAGTTTTGATCAACGTGCTCAGAAAATAACCAAAGCTTTTGCTACCATTCTTACTAAAGTAGGAGTGAATTACGCCATTCTGGGAAAAGAAGAAATGTGCACAGGAGATCCTGTTCGACGCGCCGGAAACGAATTTATGTTTCAGATGATGGCGTATCAAAACATACAGATCCTCAACAACTATGGCATCAAAAAAATCGTAACCGCCTGTCCGCATTGTTTCAATACACTTAAAAATGAGTACCCTGACCTTGGCGGTAATTATGAGGTTATTCACCACGCGACATTTCTGCAACAACTGATTGATGAAGGCAAAATAAAAATGCAGGAAGGCGGCGTTTACAAAGGCAAAAAAATCACTTACCACGATAGCTGTTACCTCGGTCGCGCAAATAACATTTATGAAGCTCCGCGGAAAGTGCTGGAAGCATTGGATGCTGAACTGGTGGAAATGAAACGTTGCCGCAGCAAAGGATTGTGTTGCGGTGCCGGTGGCGCTCAAATGTTTAAGGAAGAGGAAAAAGGCGATATCCGCATAAATATTGAACGTACCAACGAGGCCCTCGAAACAGGCGCTTCTGTAGTAGCGTCCGCTTGTCCGTTCTGCAACACCATGCTTACAGACGGCGTTAAAAACAAAGAAAAAGAGAACGAGGTGGCTGTGCTGGACATTGCTGAGCTGGTGGCGATGTCAATGTAATTTTCAAATTAGCACATTTTCAAATTGTCCTTCAATTTTCAAATTCGGCTGTACTCATGAACGCATACTTCATTTCCGGTTTGGGCGCAGATAAAAGAGCCTTTAAGCACATTAAGGTTCCGGAAAAGTTCCATCCTGTTCATGTTGACTGGATCGAGCCCTTGAAGCGGGAAACTATACAGGCATATACAAAACGGCTCTCCACCATAATTGATGATACTGAGCCGTTTATATTAATCGGCCTTTCCTTTGGCGGGATCATTGCTTGCGAGCTGGCCAAAATTACGCGTCCGCAAAAAGTCATCATCATCTCCAGCGTTACTACGCACACTGAAATCCCCTACATGTACAGATTGGCAGGCAAATACAGCCTTGACAAATACCTGCCTTACACTTACATGTTGAAGGCAAACGCAACATTGTTCTGGCTCTTTGGGCCATTGACGAACGAAGCAAAGGTGCTTCTGGGAGATATCATAAAGGATACTAATCGTCACTTTTTTAAATGGGCGATCAGTCAGATTACCCGATGGAAAAATGATACCAAACCCCAAAACCTCTTACAGCTCCACGGAAAAAAAGACAAAATCTTCTGGAACTCCAAAGCCCAATACTACATCGATGGCGGCGGGCACTTCATGGTCTTTACTCACGGCGATGTGATCAACAGCTTGCTGTTGAAATTTGAAGATTTGAAGATTTGAGAATTTGAAAATTCATTCTGTGTCCCATTCACTTGTAACATGTGCAACAAGATTGTGTTAGAGAAGCATGACGAACCTGAACAATTCTCAAATTTTCAAATTCTCAAATTTTCAAATTGCCTACCTTCGCTCCATGAATCTCGAATACAAAGATCTATTACCCGAGGGTTTTGCACCGTCATCACGAGTTTGGGTGTACCAGGCGAGCCGTTTGTTTACTATAAATGAAGCCTTACAAATTGAAGGTCTGCTGGAAGAATTTGTAAACAGCTGGAATACACATGGAACGCCTGTTAAAGGCTTCAGTACATTGTTTTTCGGACAGTTTGTTGTGCTGATGGCAGATGAAACTGATGCAGGCGTAAGCGGATGTAGCACTGACAGTTCTGTTCGCGTAATCAAGCAAATTGAGCAAACCTACCAGGTAAATATGTTTGACAGGCAAATGCTGGCATTCGTCGTAAAAGACAAAATTCAAATGTTGCCGCTTGCGCATTTAAATCATGCCATTGAGAACGGTTTTGTAACGCCGGACACTTTGTATTTCAACAACATGGTACTTACAAAAGATGAACTGGAAACGAAATGGATCATTCCAGTAAAAGATAGCTGGCTGGCTAGGAAAATCGCCAAAACAGTTTAGGGACAATTTGAAAATGTGCTGATTTGAAAATTTGAAAATTGCGTTCAAGTGTAACAAACCCTTCTGGCACAGTCCTGTAGTATGTGTTACAAATGAATGCAGCGCACAATGCATTTTCAAATTCTCATATTTTCAAATTGCATTTCAGACTCCTCCATCACTATTCTACTTTTACTTCTATTATTATTTCTGTATAAATTACCTGTCTTGCTATTGACATGGCCTTTTGAACTCTTTACTTTTACATCGCCGTCCTACCTAATCCAACTATTCCCATCAAGCTTACTTCACTGATTTCACAAACATTTCTGCCCCCTGAAAATTAACAGCACATATTTGTTGTCAACCCCTTTTTTGCACCTAAACCTTGTGTTATGAAATGTCCTGCTCATTTGTTTGCACGGCACTCCTGTTGCTTCTACATACTGCAAACACTAACAGCAATGGCCCCATAATGAACATGTTGGGACCAATTCACTTCTTCAACAATTCGGGGAAAGAATCTGTCGTTTTCGAAAGTCAGACAGCAAATGTTTGTCCGTACACTATAAAAATGTTTTCACAACGGAGCCTCTAACTATTAATATAAACCTAAAAACGTTTTTATGAGAGTACGAATTTCAACTATTGCTTTGACCCTTGTCATCCTTTACACTGCAGGTTGTAAAAAAGCTTATGATTACATTGAAAAGAACCCAACCGGAACCTGCGACGCATGTAAGATCACACAGTTTGTGACTTACTCCGGTTCTTTTAAAACTGCACGCGACGTCAGTTATGACAAAAAAGGAAACATCATCAGCATTGTTGCACAAACAGACAATGTTCCTAACTACGACTATTACTTCCGATATGACAATAAAAACAGAATTGCAGAGCGGATAGCAGTGTATCATGGCTCACTCGGCGGCGCTATATTATGGGACTCTTACAGATATTTTAAGGATAAGATCGTCGACACCCTTTACACATATTCGGGGAATTATCATGATCCCGCGCCTCCGGTAAATAACTATATTGGTAAGACCTATGAAGAACTTAAACTGGACGCCCAAGGCAGAATCATCGAAGCCACATTCGTTCCTGGATTTGGAAATCCAAATCAGACTGTCAGTTACAAATATGATTTCAACGCAAATCTTTTACGTGACCCTAAGTCGCTTTATGACAACAAAATCAATGCTTACCGAACCAACAACATGTGGCAGCTAACACTTAGAGATTACAGCGCCAACAATCCCATTGACATTCCGGGAATAGATCAGCAAACTTACCCGCAAATTGTAAGCTATAACACTTACGGCCTTCCCACTAAGTACAGAACCAACCGCTATGCACCTAACTCGCTTTACACGTTTGGTTTCATCTACGATTCGCTGGAAGTAAAGTACGATTGCGATTTGTCTAAAATAAATTATTAAAAGTCCGTACGCTATACAACTTTGACCATTAACCATTAAACCTTAAATGTATGAAAGTTAAAAACCTTATCATCGCGGTATTTGCCTTTGGGTTATTTGCATTAAGCAGCTGCAAAAAACTGTATGACTATGTAGAACACCATCCCACAGCCACATCTGATGCATGTAAGATCACACAGTTTATCGTTTCTGAAAACGGGCTAACAGTGATCTTTGATGTTACCTACGACAAAAAGGGAAATATGACAAGCGTCGTCGCCCGCGAAGGATACCCTGTTTACATGAACTTCGATCAGTATTACAGATACGACAAGCACAATCAACTGACAGATCAGATTGTTGCTTACCATGGGTATTCCGTTCCAATTACCTGGCACTCTTATCAATATGCCCACAACAAGATTTTCGATTCTGTCTACTTTAACAGCGGCAATCTGTCTGACCCCAAACCTCCGGTCAATGCGCCTCCAAGTGCCAAAGTTTTTTACAACTTCACAACAGATAACGATGGACGTATCATAAGTGTAACGTCAACCGGCAACTACAATAATTCTTTCCAATACGATGCCAAGGGAAATCTCGTCCGCACTTTCCCTGCTACCTACGACAATAAAATAAATCCTTACAGAACAAATGAAGTGTGGCAGCAAGTCTTTTGGGACTATAGCGCAAATAATCCAATTGCATACCTGGCTCCGCCCAATTACTCCCTTGCGAAAATCGTGAGCTACAATTCTTATGGCTTGCCTACAAAATACGTGGCCTATGATGGCTTTCAATACAACACCAGCAAGTTTGGATTTGCATTTGACACGCTGGAAATCAAGTACGCCTGCGACATCTCCAAAGTAAATTACTAACCCTGCTTTACTACAAACACTAAAAAACGCTCTATTATGAAAAAAGCAACTGGTACACTCCTTATCATTATTGCAACGTTTTACATCACGGGATGTAAGAAACTTTATGACCAGGTAGACAAAGATCCCGGACAGGAATTTAAATACTGTGACATCAAAAAATTCAAGGTCTGGTTCAACGACAGTTACAATGAATTTAATGTCATCTACAACAACAAGGGACAACCGAAGGATGTTTTAGGCATCAATCCTGATACACCTTTAACACACTTTAGTTTCGATCAACATTTCCGTTACGATAAAAAGGGACGACTCACAGATTGGATATTAAATCCCCCCGGACAACAGCAGGTTTGGCTATGGGACACTTACCGCTATTTATCACCTACACAAGTGCTGGACACCACTTATGCACTTTATGGCTACGGTTCCTACATTACGGACCCACGTCCTCCTCTTGTGCCCATCGGCCCGATTCGCGTAAGACTCTTCGATTATGACCAATATGGACGAGTAATAAAAATGACCAACGCCCAAAACCCCAGCGAGGTTACTCTTTACGAGTACGATGCAAATGGTAATTCAACTTTCTATCCATCGAATGCCTACGATAGCGCTGTAAATATGATGCGCACAAATAAAATATGGATGTTCGTAAATAATAACAGCGATGTAAACAATCTTCGGGCCAACTACTACGGCTCAAATATATTTACTTACAACTCTTATATGTTGCCAACGTCAATGGAATTGGTACCCCGAGATCCTTTTACGGACGGAGAACAATTCATGACCGCTTTCGTATTCGACAAAATGGTGATTGAGTATGATTGTAAGGGAAATCCGAAGTTTTATTAGTGACTGAGTAAACTGAATAACTGAATAACTGAACATGAAAGTGCGGTCTGCATCAGTTATTCAGTTATTCAGTTACTCAGTTATTGTACTATTTGAGTTTCAAAAGTAAAGCGTAAACACCGTCCCCTCTCCTTCTCTCGACTGCACCTGGATATTGCCTTTGTGCAGCAGCATGATTTGTTTGCAGAGGCTCAAACCTATGCCACTACCGGTTTTCTTCGTGCTGAAGAATGGAATAAAAATTTTGTCTGCCACTTCGGGAGACATGCCGGCACCATTGTCGGCAATCTTTAAAATGGGTCTGTTGTTGGGTTGAATATATCCAGATAAAATTATCGATGGATGCGAAACCTCTTTTACCGCATCGATAGCATTCACCAATAAATTGATCAGCAATTGCTCAATTAAACTTGTATCTACATCTACCATTAACGACGGATCTTTCAACACAATATTCAGTTCAATATTTTTATGCAAAAGAGTTGGCTGCATCAAGGTATGCAGGTTTTCGAAAAGATCGCGCATATAAACTTTCTGCAAGTTGGGAGTAGTGATCTTATTGAAATTGCGATAGGCTTCCGCAAACTTCAGCAGGCCTTCACTTCGCTTTTTTATCGTTTCTACGCCCAGTGTAAAATCTTCCGGCACAGTGTTGCCGTTCTCTTTTCCGTACACTTCCAAACGATTTTTCAAAGTCTCTGCCAAGGAAGATATAGGGGCGATAGAGTTCATGATCTCATGCGTCATTACACTCAGCAATCGTTGCCATGCTTTGCTTTCCGTTTCATCCAATGCTTCACTCACGTTTTGAAAAGCGATCAGTTTAAATATCTTTCCATCGGTTTGAAAAAGCGTTGCAGACAATAATATCTTCAATGAGTTTTGTTCCTTATTGATCGTTACTACCTCATGTTCATTAGTATTCAGCTTGATCAAATGCCTGTACAAATTTTCATCGCGCTTCTCCAATGAATGAACCGTCTTCAGGTAAGGAATACCAAACATTTTCTTGAACGATTCGTTGATCCATCCAATCTCTCCCGAATTCAACTCATAAGATAAAATACCGGTATCCACCAGTTCGAGTATCTTCTGCAAATACTGATACTGCGTTTCCCTTTCCTTTGTAATGATCTTAAATGTTGAATTGATTTCGTTAAAGCCTTTACGTAATAGTTGAAACTCAGACGGCGCATGCTTCTCATCAAAGTACCTTGAGAAGTCACGATAACGTACCGACTCCACAAACTGCGAAACTTCCGTTTCCGCTTTTTTATGAAAGCGATAAAAACTCCAAACCAGGTAGATGATAACCGGCAAAGCAACTACAGCAAACAGGTATTGCTGCTTGTTTAAAAAATAAGCTTCTGCGCAAAGCACAATAAAAAGAAGGAGCACCTGCAAAAGGATTCCCCACTTGTAGCGTCTAAATGTCATATTTACTTAATCGGCGGTATAAAGCAGTTCTTGTAAGACCAAGCTCTTTGGAAGCTTTTGTGATATTGCCATTGTGTTTTTCTATTACACGAAGAATGGTATTCTTTTCAACCTCACTCAATAAATTTTCATCCTTCTCATCGTTATGCACGCTTGCATTTTCTATCGGAGAAAACAACAAATCCTTATCCTGCAGCAAAGCTTCCTCAGCCATAATCACTGCACGCTCAATGGTGTATTGCAGTTCGCGCACATTGCCGGGATAATGATAATTGATTAGTTTATCAATCGCCTTTTCTGAAAACTCCATTTTCGGTTTCAGGTATTTATTGGCGTACATATTCATAAAATGCTCTGCCAGCATTGGAATATCTTCTCTTCTTTTCCGTAATGGTGGCACAGTAATTTCAACAGTGTTGATGCGATAGATAAGATCCTTTCTGAAACGCTGCTCATTACTAAGCTCCTGCATAGACACGTTGGTCGCGCAGATTAAACGAATATCTATCGGAAATGACTGGTTGGTTCCAAGTTTGGTCACCTGCCTGTTTTGCAATACAGTCAATAGTTTTGCCTGCTGCTGCAATGAAATATTTCCAATCTCATCCAAAAAAAGCGAACCGGTGTTTGCCGCCTCAAATCTGCCCTGCCTGTCCTCACGGGCATCCGTAAACGCTCCTTTTTTGTGACCAAACAATTCACTCTCAAAAAGCGACTCTGTCAGGGCACCGACATCTACTTTTACAAAAGGTTTATCTGCGCGAAGTGAACGCTGGTGTACCGCTTTCGCGATCAAATCTTTACCGGTGCCGTTTTCACCAAGAATTAAAATATTGGCATCTGTCGGAGCGATCTTTTCTATTTTGTAAAAGATGTCCTGCATCAGCTCAGACTTTCCAAGCAACTCCTTGCCTATTACAGAATCCGCTTTGTCTTTATCTCCATTGCCGCCATTGCCACCCAGGCTCTTTTTCAGCGCATCCTTAATCGCCGTTATCAATCTTTCATTGTGCCATGGTTTTACCACAAAATCCGTCGCCCCTTCTTTCAAACATCGCACTGCCAAATCAATGTCGCCGTAAGCTGTAATCATAATAACAGCGCCGCCAAACTTCATTTCGCGTATCTTCTTCAACCAGAAAATTCCTTCATTGCCTGTATTAATAGAACTGTTGAAGTTCATATCAAGCAGGATAACATCAAATGAATTTGAAGTCATTAGAGAGCGTATATTTTCGGGATTTTTTTCTGTAATAATGCTCTTGGCCTCTGTCTTCAACAAAAGTCTCACAGCGGTAAGCACATCAGTATCATCATCAATCACTAGTACGTTGGCGTTTTTCAGTAACATGGGAAACAAAGCAGATTAAGGTAGTAGAGTAATGTTTCATCAAATGTACCATTCAAAATCGGGATTTGAAATTTGCCGTTTGAAAATAACTGAATAACTGAATGACTGAATAACTGAAGTTTGTGTGTAACATACCTCCTATCCCAACGTCTCTATTATTCAATAATTCAATGACTCAACCCGTCAGTTATTCAGTTATTCAGTTACTCAGTTACCCTACCATCCCAAAAGCGTACGGAAAATGTATCATTACCGAACACTGGTTTTTGCATACGGATTATAATCAATTGAAAAAAAGCGACTTATGATTTGGCACAGCTTTCCGTAATATTGGTATACACAAAATTCGACAAGAAAATTTTCAGCCATGAACCTTGTCACAAAAAAAAGTTTGCCTGCAATTATGATCACTGCGATGATCATCGCGTTCATCCCGATTTTCGTGGTTGCGGGCAACTGTTCTAACAGATGTGCTGACGTGCCAAAGGTACAAGTTCAGCAACCAGAACAAGAAGACGTAGTGATCGGAAAGTTTCACGAATTGATTTTGCTTTACTTATAAAAACAACTAAACGGTGGATAGAGTAATAGAAAAAAAGAAATGGTCCTCGAAAAGAATAATGACGATCGGAGCGATAACAGGCATTGTACTATTGGTTGGCGCCAGCGTTTATTACACTTCAGGCAATTCGAAACTAAACGTAGATTCGGAACGCATCACTATCAGTGAAGTAAAAAAAGGACCTTTCCAGGAATCAATTCCTGTGAACGGCGTAGTACTTCCCATCACCACAATTTATCTTGATGCCGCTGAAGGCGGACGAGTAGAAGAAAAGTATGTGGAAGATGGAACAGTAATGAAGAAGGGGCAGCCCATCCTGCGCCTTTCCAACACAGACCTTGCCCTGAGCCTTGTAAACCAGGAAACACAGGTTTACAACCTGCTGACGCAAATGCAGATTGCGCAAAACGCTGCTCAACAAAATACAGTAAGCAAGCTCAACCAAATGACAGACGTTGACAATTCATTGAAAGAAGCTGAGCGTATTTACAAACTGGACAAACATTTGTACGAGCAAAAGGCCATCGGTTCGCAGGAATTCCGCCAGGCTGAAAACACTTATAACTATCAACTACAGAAGAAAAAACTTTCTGAAGAAATTTTAAAACAAGATTCTGTTTCAACAAGACAGGGTGTTACGCAAGCGAAACAATTGTATAATGGTTCGCAAAACGCCCTTGACCTTACGCGAAAAAAAGTTGGCGATCTTGTTGTACGTGCACCGGTTGACGGTCAACTAACATCTCTCGATGTGGAAATTGGCCAGAATAAAAACAAAGGCGAAAGACTTGGACAAATTGATGTATTGAGCGGCTACAAAGTTCGTGTAGATGTTGATGAACACTACATTTCACGAATCTTTACCGGATTGAGAGGAACTTTTACTTTTGCAAATAAATCATACACGCTGCAAATCAAAAAAATATTTACGCAAGTAACGAACGGACGTTTTCAAGTGGATATGGAGTTTGTAGGTGAAGTGCCGCAAGGCATTCGTCGCGGACAAACTTTGCAAATATTACTGGCACTCAGTGATGAACGCCAGGCGTTGCTTGTACCACGCGGAGGCTTTTATCAACAAACAGGTGGAAGCTGGATATTTAAAGTAAGTGATGATGGCAAAACAGCTTACAGGGTGAACAACATTCAACTGGGCAGCCAAAACACCGACTATTACGAAGTATTACAGGGCCTGAATCCTGGAGACAAAGTGATTACTTCCAGCTATGAGAATTATGGAACAATGCAGGAACTGGTGTTGAAGAACAAGTAAAAATTTATAAGTAGAAAGTCAAAACCAGAACCTGACAGTTATAGTCGCGAAATTTCCACAACGAGCTTTTGACTTTAAACTTTGACTTTTTGCTTACCAACAACTATTAACTATCAACTAACAACTATCAAAAATATGATCAAGATTACCAACCTTGAAAAAATTTACCGGACCGAAGAAGTTGAAACGATTGCGCTCAACAAATTGACAATTGATGTGAAAGAAGGAGAATTCGTTGCCATTATGGGGCCTTCTGGTTGTGGCAAATCAACACTGTTAAACATATTGGGATTGCTGGACGATCCGGATGGTGGCAGCTTTATTTTCAATGGTGTTGAAGTGGCACACTTCAATGAAAGAAAAAGAGCCGACATGCGCAAACACAATATTGGTTTCGTATTTCAAAGTTTTAACCTTATCGACGAACTAACCGTTTTTGAAAACGTTGAACTTCCGCTAATATATACCGGCGTTAAACCTGCAGATCGCAAGAAACGTGTAGAAGAAGTGCTCGACAAAATGCAGATCATGCATCGCCGCAACCACTACCCACAGCAGCTTTCAGGTGGCCAGCAACAACGTGTAGCTGTCGCAAGAGCAGTGGTTAACAATCCTAAATTGATTCTCGCCGATGAGCCTACAGGTAACCTCGACTCATCAAATGGTAACGAAGTAATGGAACTTCTAACCGACCTCAACGAACAAGGCACTACCATCGTAATGGTTACCCACAGCGAACACGATGCACGCTTTAGCCATCGCATTATCAGGATGCTGGATGGAACGACTGTTACAGAGAATATTCTGATCTAATTAATAATTAATAATTAAGAATTAATAGGGCGTCAGCCCTTATTATTTCGAACACATCGCAAGTTTGAAGACAACTTCAACTACTGCACCTATTAATTCTTAATTATTAATTATTAATTGAACCCTCAGGTTGATAACTATCAATTAAACAGTCATGATCAAAAACTACTTCAAAATAGCCTGGCGCAACCTTACACGCAACAGAGCGTACACCATCATCAATGTGCTTGGTCTCACACTTGGCGTTGCATGTTGCATACTGATCTATACATTGATCATGCACCATTTAAGTTTTGATAATTTTCATAACAACAAGGATAGAATTTACCGCGTGGTTAGCGAGTATCATGATGGCGATGAATCAGGATATAACCAGGGCCTGCCTTCTCCTGTTGGCAAGGCCATTCGCAACACTACTACCTTTGCTGAACAAGTAGCAAGGGTGATCAGCTTCGACAACGAGTTAATCTCTCTGCCAAAGGAAAAAGAAGTAAAAAAGTTCCAGGAACCTTCAGGTGTTGCATTTGTAGAACCTGCTTTCTTTTCGATCCTTAATTTCCCATTGGTGATGGGCAATCAAAGCACAATGCTTAGTAGTCCTAACACTGCTGTTATTACTCAAAAATTAGCGAAGAAATATTTTGGTTCTGAAGAAGCAGCGATGAACAAAACCATTCGCGTTGAAAATAAAACAGACTTCATTATTACCGGCGTTTTAAAAGACCTTCCAAACAATACAGACAGACACCAGGAAATTTATGTTTCATATGCTAACCTAAAAGACTACAGCGAATGGATGGCGGATGATGCGAACGCATGGCACGGCACATACAGTGAATGCCATTGCTTTGTGTTATTAAAAAAAGGAGTAACCACAGCAACAGCCAACGCAGCATTGGCGCAAATAGTTAAAAACAACTACGAAGGCCGCGAAGCCAAAGCAAGAAAATATACAGTGCAGCCATTGGCAGACATTCACTTCGACACAAAATATGACGCCAATACCGACAAAAAATATCTGTGGGCGCTGGCCTTCATTGCAGTGTTCCTAATCACTACAGCGTGTGTTAACTTTATTAATCTTGCGACGGCACAGGCATTGAATCGTTCTAAAGAAATAGGCATCAGAAAAGTATTGGGCAGCATGCGGTCACAACTTTTCTGGCAATTCATTGCAGAAACTTTTATCATCACTTTTTTTGCATTCTGTCTTGCTTATTGGATCGCAAAAATGACCGTTCCTTATCTCAATAGTTTGCTTCACGTTGAGATGGAATTAACCTTCTTTCGAAACTATCAGCTGCTGCTTTTTTTACCGTTGTTGCTGCTCGCTGTTGTATTTCTTTCCGGCTCATATCCCGGCCTTGTATTGGCAAGGTTTCAACCGGTATTGGCATTAAAGAGTAAGCTTTCGCAAAAACATATCGGGGGTTTTTCTTTGCGCCGCATCCTGGTGATCACACAGTTTGCTATTTCACAAATGCTCATCATTGGCGCCATTGTTATAGCAAGTCAAATGCATTATTCGCAAAATGCAGACATGGGATTTACAAAAGATGCAATAGTTATCCTTCCCGTACCTGATACCACGAAGGTCAAAATGAATAATATGCGCGACAGGCTTTCGTCGTTAGCAGGTGTTGAAAAAATCAGTCATGGTTTCTCACCGCCAGCCGCTCAAAGTAACAATTCATCAGGTGCATTTTATAACAACAACCCTGAACCTGAACACTGGTCAGCGAATCAAAAAACAGCAGACAATGATTATATCAACACATTCGGTTTGCAATTGATCGCCGGAAGAAATTACGTGCCCTCAGACACCGCGAAAGAATACGTAGTAAACGAAACATTTGTAAAGAACCTGGGGTTGCAACCGAAGGACATACTTGGAAAAAATATTAGCGTGAATGGTCCTAATCACAGATTCCCGGTTGTTGGCGTGGTAAAAGACTTCTACAATCTTTCCTTTCATAGCAAGATCGAGCCACTTGTTATTTACCCTGATTATGGTCGTTACCAAAACTGCGCGATCAAAATGAACATGAACAACATTAAATCCCTGTTACCTGCTTTTGAAAAAATATGGAACGAAGAATATCCCGATTATGTTTATAGCTACGAATTTCTTGATGACAAGATTAACAAGTTCTACGAACTCGATGTAATGATGTTGCGTCTCATACAAATATTTACAGGCATTGCTGTATTTATTGGCTGTCTTGGATTGTATGGACTTGTTTCATTTATGGCCGTAAGAAAAACAAAAGAAATTGGAGTAAGAAAAGTGTTGGGCGCGAGCGTTCCTAACATACTCTGGATATTCGGCAAAGAGTTTTCAAAACTGTTATTGATCGCCTTTGTCATCTCTGCACCTATTGGCTGGTGGACAATGCATAAATATCTTGAAGATTTTGTGTACAGGATAAACATTGGAGCGGGCATATTCATGCTGTCTATACTGGCAACATTTGCTATTGCCGTTGTAACGGTGGGGTATCGTTCGGCTAGAGCAGCGTTGGCGAATCCAGTGAAGAGTCTGCGTACTGAATGACAAACCGGAAATACCAATTAATAATTAATAATTAATAAAGAATAGGGCACCACCCATTTCGATCTCGAGCACATCTATTGCTTTAAAAGCTTACTGGGTGCAGCACTTATTAATTCTTAATTATTAATTATTAATTGAACAAACAGCAATTTCAAAACCACAACCACACCACCATGTTCAAAAACTTCTTCAAAGTTGCCTTTCGAAACCTGCTGAAAAGAAAAGGTTTTACGATCATCAATATCAGTGGTCTGGCTATTGGCATGGCCAGTGCAATTTTGATTTTGCTGTGGGTGCAGAATGAAGTCAGTCGTGATCGATTTCATGAAAAAGGCGACAGGATTTATAGAGCCTACAATAAAAGCATTTTTGACAATAAGCTGCAGTGCTGGAGCACTACCCCGAAAATACTCGCACCTACCATACAAAAAGATTATCCAGAAGTAGAAGAAGTAACAAGAGTGCATTGGGGAGCAAACTTACTTTTCTCTCTTGGTGACAAAAGATTAAATGTTCGCGGCACAATGGTAGATTCAGGATTTCTTCACATGTTCAGTTTGCCTTTGGTGAAAGGCAATCCTGACAAAGCATTGAGCAATACCTATTCAATCATCGTTACAGAAAAACTGGCAAAGAAACTTTTTAGTGATGAGGACCCGATGAATAAAGTTGTGAAAATTGACAACCGGGACAACTTTACAGTAACCGCCGTCATGAAAGATCTGCCGAACAACACTATGTTCGATTTTGAATACCTGTTGCCATGGTCTTACATGAAGGCCCGTGATTGGGATGATGATAACTGGGACAACAACTCTACGATGACTTTTGTAATGTTGAAGCAAAATGCCAGCATCACAGCTTTCAACAACAAAATAAAAAACATCACTTACGATCATTTAAAGGGGCGTGAAAAAATAGAAGTGTTCATGTATCCTTTGGAAGATCAATATTTATATAATCGTTTTGAAAATGGAAAGCCCGCAGGCGGCCGTATCACCACCATTCGCGTTTTCACAACCATTGCAATGCTTATTCTGCTCATTGCCTGCATCAACTTTATGAACCTAAGCACCGCGAGAAGTGAAAAACGTGCCAAAGAAGTAGGCATCAGGAAAGTTGTAGGTGCCATGAAAAGTTCGCTCATCACACAGTTTTTAGGAGAGTCCGTTCTCATTGCTCTAATAGCGGCTGTCATCGCTATTGTGCTGGTACAACTTGCATTGCCTTCTTATAACTTGCTCGTAAAAAAGAATCTGCGACTTGAATTCGGCAATCCTTATTTCTGGTTAGCGGGCCTTGGCTTTGTCTTGTTTACAGGATTAATTGCGGGAAGCTATCCGGCGTTTTTCCTATCATCGTTCAGGCCCGTAGCCGTATTGAAAGGCACGTTCAGAAAAGTGAGCGCATTGATCACACCCCGCAAAGTATTGGTAGTGGCACAGTTCACCTTTGCCATCGCTTTGATTATTTGCACCATCATCATTCAACATCAGATCAACTACGCACAGCAACGCGAAACAGGTTATGATAGAACTAATCTCGCCTACGTTTTCCTTTGTGGTGATATGGAAAAGAATATGCAGCTTATTAAAAATGATCTGATAAGCCAGGGCATTGCAACAAACATAAGTAAAACCAGTGCGCCTATAACCGAAAGTTGGAGCGACTCCTGGGGTTTTGAATGGCCGGGAAAAGATCCCAATGACAAAACTGATTTCTACCGTTTCTGCAGTGATGGCAACCTCGTTAAAACAACCGGCATGAAGATCATACAGGGCCGCGACATTGATCTTATCAACTATCCTACTGATTCTACTGCCCTTGTACTAAATGAATCAGCAGTCAAAGCAATGAATCTTAAAAATCCCATCGGCACACCAATAAAAGACAACGGCATCGATTGGCACGTTGTGGGTGTGGTACAGGATTTCATTCTGCAAAATCCTTACGAACCAATGCGACCCATGGTTGTGGAAGGGCCTAAAGGCTGGTTCAATGTCGTGCACATAAAATTCAACGAGGCAAACGGCATGCAAAAGAATATTGCCGAGACCGAAAAAATATTCAAGCGCTACAATCCTGAATATCCTTTTGAATACAAATTTGTAAATGAAGAGTACGCGCAGAAATTTGCAGACGAAGAAACAACAGCCACACTCGCAAGACTTTTTTCTGCATTAACCATCTTCATTTCCTGCCTTGGTCTTTTTGGCTTGGCCACTTACATGGCAGAAAACAGGATCAAAGAAATTGGTGTCCGCAAAGTACTCGGTGCATCAGTCGCAAATATTACAGCACTGCTATCAAGAGATTTTTTACGCCTTGTAATTGTTGCCATCGTTATTGCTACACCCATTGCATGGTGGGCAATGCACAACTGGTTGCAACATTACACCTATCGTGTTCCCATAAGCTGGTTTACATTCATCGTAGCCGGTGTGCTGGCAATTGTTATTGCCCTTGCCACTGTAAGCTACCAGGCGATTAAAGCAGCTGTGGCGAATCCGGTGAAAAGTTTGAGAACTGAGTAAAACAATTAAGAATTAAGAATTAGGAATTAAGAATTCCTGTTTGTCGGTTATGCTTTACTAATGGCGAGCGCAAAGGATGTGTGAGAAAAATGAAATATGCAGCACATAAAGCATTCTTAATTCTTAATTCCTAATTCTTAATTTATAAAATCAACCACACCATGATAAAAAACTATCTCAAAATCGCTTTCCGCAACCTCTGGCGGCATCGCGTTTTTTCTTTCATAAATATACTGGGATTGACAGTAGGCATGACGGCATGCTTTCTTATTTTCCTATACGTAAAATTTGAGTTGAGCTATGACAAATTCAATTCAAAGGCTGCAAATATTTACAGGCTGAACACAGACATCAAAACGCCAAGTGAAACGATCAATACGAGCGTTACTGCATGGCCGTTCGCACCAAACATTAAACGGGAGTTTCCGGAAGTAGAGACATTTACACGAGTTAACAACGGAAGTTTTTTGGTAAGAAAGGGAGATGCGAAATTCCAGGAAGACAACACGCTCTTTGCTGACTCAACTTTCTTCGACGTCTTTGATATAAAGATGCTCAAAGGCGATCCTAAAAAGGCGCTTAAGGACATGTTCAGCATTGTATTTACAGAAGATGCCGCAAAAAAATATTTCGGCAACGAAGATCCCATTGGTAAACAAGTGCTCTTAACGGGAGATGGTATCCCTTCAACAGTTACCGGCATCATTCAAAATATTCCTGAAAACTCTATTCTCAAAGGCGACATGCTAGTGTCGATGAGTACGCTTACGCAACACCTGAACAAAGGTCTTGACCAGCAATGGGGCAATTTTGGAGCTACATCATTTTTGCTGCTGAAACCCGGTGTTGATCCCCGTGCGATGGAAAAGAAATTTCCCGATTTCATCGAACGCAACAATGGCAAGGAAAGAAAAGAGAGCCAGATGTTCTACACTTTTACACTAGAACCTTTAAAAGACATTTATCTGCTTTCCACCAGGGACGGCAATAAGTTGGGCAACATGAACAACGTCGACATTTTCTCGATCATCGCTGTTTTCATTTTGCTGATTGCCTGCATCAACTTTATCAATCTTACTACCGCACGTTCATCTGAAAGAGCAAAAGAAGTAGGCATCAGAAAAGTTGTGGGTGCCGCAAAATCGCAAGTAGCGAGACAATTCATTGGTGAGTCAGTTATACTTTGCATCATTGCATTCCTGCTTACTGTATTGTTGTCTGTGTTACTGTTACCGTTGTTTAATAAACTCGCAGGCAAAGTGGTAAGTCATGGCATCTTTACCAACTGGCAATATTTGTTATTGCTGTTCAGCGCAGCCATTGGCATTGGTGTATTGGCCGGTGCATACCCCGCATTGATACTTTCTTCTTTCAAACCTGTGGTTGTTTTGAAAGGAAGATTTGCAACCGGCACAAAAGGTATTTTATTACGCAAAGGTTTGGTGATTGCCCAGTTCTCTATTTCAGTGGTACTGATCATTGCAACACTTGTGGTGTATTCGCAAATGAGTTACATGCGCAAACGCGATCTCGGTTTTTCAAAAGATCAAATGCTCGTTGTTAGCACACAGGGCGACCCTGCAAGATTTGCACTGAAAAATGCCGTGAACAGTTTACCCAACGTGAAATCAACCGCTTTATCTTCAAGTGTTCCGGGCAGTGGCAATCCGGGGGCATATTCTGAAATTGAAAATAAAAAAGGCGACCTGCAAATTGCAAACCTCGATCTATACTTTGTTGACTGGAACTATATTCCGCAATACAAAATTAAAATGGTGGCTGGAAGGTCATTCTCTAAAGACTTTGGCACCGATACCACCCAGGCGATGGTGGTGAACGAATCGGTTACGAAATTGTTGGGTTACTCAAGTCCGCAGGAAGCAGTGGGCAGAAAATTCAAACAATGGGGCCGCGAAGGAAAGATCATCGGCGTAATGCAGGACTTTCATTTCCGCTCGCTGCAACAACCGATCAAACCGCTTACCATGCGCATTGAACCGGATGGCTGCGACCTGCTTTCTGTAAACATTACCGGGGGCAACGTTCCTGCTACCCTCGCCAGCATTGAAAAAAAGTGGAAAGAAATGATTCCCAACCGTCCGTTCAGTTACTTCTTCATGGATGAATTTTTCGACAGGCAATATCGTGGTGAAGAGCGATTTGGCAATCTTTTCCTGAACTTTGCGATCCTTGCGATCTTCATTTCCTGCCTCGGGCTTTTGGGGCTTGCATCGTATAGCACGATGCAGCGTACCAAAGAAATTGGTGTGAGAAAAGTTTTGGGCGCATCTGTCACAAACATCACCGCCTTACTTTCAAGCGACTTTATTAAACTCGTTTTGATAGCTATTGTTATTGCATCGCCGCTGGCATACATTGGCATGCACAAATGGCTGGAAGGCTTTGCCTATCGAACATCTGTAAGCTGGTGGGTCTTTTTACTCGCCGCCCTTACTGCGATATTCATCGCCTTGTTTACGGTTAGCTTTCAAGCGATCAAAGCAGCGGTGGCGAATCCGGTGAAGAGTTTACGAAGCGAGTAAACGAATTAATAATTAATAATTAACAATTAACAGGGCATCAGTCATTACAATTCCGAACATAACTATTGCTGGAAAAAATCACTGAGTGTTACACCCATTAATTGTTAATTATTAATTGTTAATTGAAAAAAAGACGACTAAGACTATCTATTAGACTGACATGATTAAAAACTACTTAAAAATCGCTCTACGCAACATCATCAGAAGAAAATTCTTTTCTGCGCTAAATATTTTTGGCCTCGCCATAGGCATTGCATTTGCATTTATCATTGCGGGATATGCCTGGGAGGAAGCTGGCGTTAATCACAACATCGAACATGTGGAACGGTTCTATTTATTGAAAAGCGAATGGAAGGAAGGTTTCGTCGTCGGCTCTGAACTAAAAACACCTCCGGCGTTGTCGAAAGAATTGCGCAGACAATATCCAAACCTTGTTGAGACTTATTATCGTTGGGATTGGGTAAGTTCTTTTCTCTCTGTGGGTGAAAAGCATTTCAGGGATAGTCTGCAAATCGGAGACTCTACATTTATCACAATGTTTAACTTTCCGGTATTGCACGGCAACAAACGAACGATGTTTGACAATCCGGATGCCGTAGTGATCACGGAATCCAAAGCCATGAGGCTTTTCGGGCAAACAGATGTCGTTGGCAAGCGAGTTACGATCGATAACTATTCAGGCAAGCAACACGACTTTACCGTAACCGGTGTGCTGAAAGATCTGCCTTTCAATTCCGTCACTAATTCTATCATACCAGTAAATGCATCCATCAATTCAACGTTCCTGGGTATTAACGGACTCTTGTTTTTCTACGGAGACTATGAACTCAATAATTGGAACTTTTCATCTTTAACAAGTTATATAAAACTAAAAGAAGGGGTAAGACCAGAGGCGCTGGAACAACCTATCAAACAACTCATCAATAGCAATGCAGATGACTATATCAAAAACAATCTAACCATAAAACTTGCGCCGCTGGCAACTTTCAATCTAGATGCCAATAATGGATTGATCAGAAAAATGATCATCACACTTTCATTGATCGCGGTTTTTATTCTTTGTATGGCGGTGATCAATTTTATCAACATTTCCATTGGTTCATCCGCTTCACGACTCAAAGAAATTGGTGTAAGAAAAGTATTGGGCGGCATGCGCAAACACATCATCCGGCAATTACTTACAGAATCTGTCATTACCGTCCTGTTAGCGATGATCATTGCGTTGGGCATCTACCAGGGCTCACGTTCCTTTTTTGGCGAAATATTTAATTCGGATATTCCATCGTTGCTCTCCTTTCCAATACACTTTATCATTCTCCCGATAGTTTTAATTTTACTGATCGGCGCCACAGCCGGTATCTATCCTGCATTTGTTTTGTCAGCCATAAAATCGGTAGAATTGGTGAAAGGGAAAATGCGATCCATCAAAGAAAACATTACGTTACGCAGAACTCTTATCGGAGTTCAGTTTGGCATCGCCATTATTGTGTTAACGTCAGCCATCATTATTACGCAACAGGTGTTTTACGTGTTGAATAAAGATCTTGGATTTAGCAAAGATCAAATCATTAACGTCGCACTGCCTCGCAACTGGACAGCCGAAGGTGTTGCGAGTATGCAGACATTGAGAAATGAAATCGCCGGCACAAAAGGTGTTACTGCAGCTTCACTTACTTACTCAGTGCCCAACAGAAATGCAATTTCCATGGCAAGGTTATACACCTCAAAACAAGACTCCGCCCATGCAATCGGCGTAAATACATTTATAACTGACGAACAATTTGCGAAGACTTTTGAAATAAAAATGGCCGCCGGAAAATTCTTTAATGATCCGGGTGATAGATATGACTCAGCAAAGATCGTTATCAATGAAACAGCTGCTAAAACTTTGGGATTTACCTCTATGCAGGATGCCATCGGAACATCACTAAGAATGACTGATGATGCGCAGACATATATCATCAGCGGCATTGTAAAGGATTATCACTTCGAATCCAAACATGAAAGTATCAAACCGTTACTGTTTTACAATGTCCGCTACTGGAACGCTTATCGTTTTATTTCTTTAAAACTTGCTGGCAGCAACCTACCGCAAACGATCGCTGCGGTGCAAACAAAATGGAATGCTTTAATGCCTGCCACGCCGTTTGAGTATTCTTTCATGGATGATACCATACAGAAGGCTTATCAAAATGAAATTCATTTAAAGAAGGCTGCATATACCGCGACGCTGCTAGCCGGTGTCATTGTGATGCTGGGTATTGTAGGATTGATTTCTTTAAGTATACAAAAACGCATAAAAGAGATTGGCATCAGGAAAGTGTTGGGTGCCACTGCATCGAGCATTATTTCACTGTTCATTCGCGACTTCATCATCGTAGCTGCAGCATCAGGAATTATTGCTTGCCCGCTGGCCTTCCTTTTCATGAAGCATTGGCTCAATGATTATGCTTATAGAGTTTCCATAACGCCTATGCCTTTTGTAATTGCGTTATTTGCTTTACTAAGTACAACCATCGGCCTGATCAGTTTCCAGGTGGTGCGCTCGACGCTGTTGAATCCGGTGAAGAGCCTACGAAGCGAGTAGCTTCGTTAATTAAGAATTAAGAATTAGGAATTAAGAATTCTTGATTGACGATCGTGCGCTACATATCTCGAGCATTAAAACTGTCAAAAAAAATGTGAATTATGCAACACACAAAGCATTCTTAATTCTTAATTCTTAATTCTTAATTAAAGCAATACATGCAGATAACTATTAATCAAGAATGTCATGATTAAAAACTACATAAAAATCGCCTTCCGCACCATCCTGAAAAACCCTTTCTATTCCATCGTGAATATGCTGGGTTTGGCAACGGGTATTGCGTTTACGTTTGTCATTGCAGGCTGTGTGTGGAGTGAGCTGCAGGTAAACCGAAACCTTAGCAACTACAAGAACCAGTATATCATTCTAAGCAAATGGAAGAGTCCTGATATGGGGTTTGAACTGGCAACTGAAGCACCACTTGCAAAGGCGTTGAAAGAAAATTATCCGACACTGGTTAAAAATTATTATCGCTTCGATGGCATCACTTCTAATGTTTCTAAGGGCGATAAAATGTTTAGAGAGAGTATGCAGATTGGAGATTCGACATTGCTTAGCATGTTTGGTTTTCAATTATTGTATGGTGACCCACGCAATGCTTTCAGCGATCCATTTTCTGTAGTGATCACGGAAGAAAAAGCGATCAAGTATTTCAACAAAACGGACGTAGTTGGTCAAACACTCACCATAGAAAGTTTCTCAGGTTCCAAACATGATTTTACCATTTCAGGTGTAATGAAGACGCCTGAAAGAAATAGCGTAACGAAACTTACGGCGGATAACAACAATCAATTTTATTTGCCGGAAGCGAGCACGGCGTTCTTCGGTCGCGACATGACCACCTGGCAAAATTTCTATATCGTAAACTTCATTGAATTGCAAGACGGCGTTTCGCCAAAAATGCTTGAAAAGCCAATTGCCCATTTAATGAAAATGAATGCGCCGCCAATGGTTCCCGAAAACATGAAGCCAACATTGGAGTCGCTGAAAGATTATTATCTCACCGCATCAAACGGTTTGGTAAAACGAATGCTTTACACGTTATCCTTCATTGCATTCTTTATTCTACTTATGGCCATTATCAACTTTGTGAACATTTCCGTGAGCCGTTCTTCTTCGCGCATGAGAGAGATTGGTATTCGCAAAGTAATGGGTGGCATGCGAAAGTCATTGATATTGCAGTTTCTTATTGAGTCAATCGTGCTGGTAGGCGCCTCGACAATCATTTCGCTTTTCATGTACCAGCTTTCAAAAAATTATTTCGCCACATTACTCAACCGGCCTGTGCTTTCTCTTTTTGATTTCCCTGTGGCCTTTGTATTTATACCGCTTGCAATTATCGTCGTTATTGGATTGCTGTCCGGCATTTATCCTGCACTTGTTTTGTCTTCTTTAAAATCTGTAGAGTCTTTAAAAGGCAAACTGCAAACGAAAGAAAATATCTGGTTGCGCAAATCGCTTGTAGCATTTCAGTTTTGCATTGCCAGCATCGTTTTTATTGCGGCGCTGGTTGTCTCGCAACAGATCAATTTCTTCTTCAGCAAAAGCATTGGGTTCGACAAAGACTACATCGTAACCGCTCAGCTTCCGAGGGACTGGACGGAGAAAGGCGTTAATCACATGGAAGCCACACGTAACGAATTCAGCAGAATGCCGCAAGTGGCCGATGTTGCTTTGTCATACGAAATCCCTAATGGCGCAAACATTGGCGCCGCGGCAATCTTCAAAACCTCCACAGATTCTACACAAAGCGTGGCCGCGCAATTGTTGGTCACTGATGATCACTATACTTCAACCTACAACATTGCGATGTCTGCAGGAAATTTCTACAAACATCCCCGCGGTGCATATGATTCTTCAAAGGTGGTGATTAATGAAACAGCAGCTAAGGCCCTCGGTTACAAAAGCGCCCAAGATGCAGTGGGCCAGTCATTGTCTGTCGTGGGCATTCCTGTTATTTTTAACGTAGCAGGTGTAACAAAAGATTTCCATGCGGGGTCAATGCAAAAAGCGATCAGTCCTTCCATTTTCATGAATGTAAACTTCATACAACGATACCGCTATCTTTCTTTCAAACTGAAACCCGGAAATGTTGCATCGAGCATTGAAGCATTGCAAACGAAATGGTCGCAGCTTTTACCCGGTTCTGCATTTGAATATTCTTTTATGGATGACGAGTTAAAGAAAGTATACACCACAGAACTACAATTGAAACGGGCCGCGTACGCAGCTTCTGTTTTAGCACTGATCATTGTATTGCTGGGTATAATTGGATTAACATCACTCAGCATTCAAAAGCGAACAAAGGAAATTGGCATTCGTAAGATACTGGGCGCGCCGGTATTCAACATCATCGGTTTATTTATGAAAGACTTCCTGCCGGTGCTGTTCATTGGAGGCGTCATTGCTTGTCCGCTGGCTTTCATTGTTCTGCGACGCTGGCTAAACGACTATGCATACAGAATCGTCCTTACTTCTCATCCGTTTATTTTTGCCATTGTGATACTAGGTTTCATAACAATAGCCGTGATCGTTGTACAAACGATTAAAGCCGCGGTGGCGAACCCGGTGAAGAATTTAAGAACAGAGTAAACCAATTAATAATTAGTAATTAATAATTAATAATTCTTTGTATACAACATTCATGATCAAAACCAACAGTATAATTGATAAACAAATAACTCAACAAACAATGCCCGAACAGCACTTTGCATGCAACACCTATTAATTCTTAATTATTAATTATTAATTCCTGACGAACTACACATTTAACCCAACAACACCATTAGCAACCATGTGGAAACACTATCTTGTAACCGCCTTTAGAAATTTAAAAAGACAAAAAGTTTTCTCCGGCATCAACATCACCGGGCTTTCATTGGGTATTGCCACCTTTCTTATTCTGGTAAGTTATGTGCAGTATGAATTTAGCTACGATGCCTATTTCCCCAATCACAAAAATGTTTATCGCATCGATTATGCGGAGAAACAGAACAATGACTACATTCTTAAAACTTCCCGCACGCACACCGCGTTGAGCACCGTTGCAGGCAAGCAGGTTTCGGAAATACAATACATCACCAAGGCCTACTATGAAGAATGTCTGTTGTTCAATGACAGGGCGAAGGAACACTTGAATTGTTTGTGGGTAGACAGTTCATTCCTGAACGTTTTTGATTTGCCATTGATAAGGGGAAACAGAGATAAGGCGTTGGTGGCACCGTTCTCGGTAGCCATTTCTAAATCTGTTGCCAATTCATTTTTTGGCACTGAAGATCCCATTGGCAAAACAGTTTACTTTAATGAGCACGTTCCTTTAAATGTCTCTGCTGTTTATGAAGACATTCCATCTAATGCCTCGCTTCAGCACAAGTTTTTGATTTCCTTCACCACTTTGGACAAAATGTTGAATTGGAATGGCTACGGCGATTTTGGCGGTGCATGGGCCTTTACTTTTGTTTCGCTTTATCCTCAAAGCAATATCAATGCAGTAAACAGTAAACTGGAAAAAATTGCAAGCGATAATATCAGCAGCTTACGCACGAGACATTTGACAGGTTCTTACTCTATGCGCCCGATAACGGATGTTCATTTTGCAACCGGTCTTACCGGCGACATTGAACCGGTGAGAAACAAAACATTGTTGTATGCATTGTTGTCGGTTGCTATTTTCATTTTGATTGCGGCGTGGGTTAATTATATCAATCTCTCGCTGGCGCAATCATTCCAGCGAGCAGATGAGATTGTAGTGCGTAAGGTATATGGCGCGGGACTTTCCCACATCACGCAGCAGTTCATGACGGAAGCTTTTTTGATAAGCATCATCACTTCCATTATTGGCTTCACCATTTATTTCATGTTGCAAAGCTTTCTGTCACATTACATCGCAACCAACTTTGCATCGACCAGCTCGTTTGTTCTGACGTTGTTAATGTGCATTCCTGTCATCATGCTTTGCACCGCGTTGATCGCTATCTATCCGGCGCGGGTGATTGCGAAATACAAACCTGCTTTTATTCTCAAACGTCAGTATAACAATGGCAGCAATAAAAATATTTTGCAAAAAGGCTTAGTAACGTTTCAGTTGTGTTTATCCGTTTTTACGATCGGTTATACCATCATTGCTTTCAAACAAATCAATTACATGCGGCATTTTGATGTAGGCTTTAATACCGATCAAACCATTAGCCTGCGCGGCCCGGCTTCACGCAATATGGATAGTGTACGCTACCAGCATTTTGTTGCTTTCCGTAACGAGGTATTGTCGAACAGCGCATTTAGCTCCGGAACCGCGTCAATGAATATTCCCGGACAGGAACTCCGCTTTCATGATGAAGGTGTAAGACTCGTCGGTGGCAATAATGAAAAAAAACAGTCCTACTGGGTTTCACAAATTGACGACGGTTATATTGGCACTTTTGGTTTGCAGTTGTTGGCCGGGAGAAATATCGGGGAGCGTGATAAAGGCAACGGTTGTATTGTAAATGAATCCGCTGCTAAGGCTTTGGGCTTTACTTCTCCACAACAAGCCATCAATGCGCAGTTGTTATCAGGAAAAGATAAACCATTACAAATTGTTGGCGTAATTCAGGATTACCACCAGGAGTCTTTGCGCAAAAAAGTGGAGCCTGTTATTTTCAAATTCGAGCATCCTTTTGAATTCGGCTATTATACCTTTCGCACAAAAACCGCATCGCGCGGAGATGCTCTAAGCTTCTTGCAGGACGCTTACAAAAAGCATTTTCCTAACGATCCGTTTGTTTACTATTTCATGGATAACTTTTTTGCAAAGCAATATGAGAGCGATGTGATATTTGGCAAGCTGCTCGCGTTGTTCAGCATAATGTCGATCGTTGTTGCGAGTCTTGGTTTGTTTGGTCTTGCCTCATTAAACGTCCAGTTACGTACAAAAGAGATCGGCATTCGCAAAGTTGTGGGCGCATCGGTTTCATCTATTTTACTACTGTTATCGAAAGACTATATAAAGCTTACGATCATTGGTTTTATCATTGCCTCTCCTATTTTGTACTACATCAATAACCAATGGCTCAGCCTGTTTTCATACCGCATCAGTCTCCATTGGTGGATGTTTGTATTGCCCGGTCTTATCGTGCTTTTAATCGCGTGGGGCATCGTTTGCATCCAATCGTTAAGAGCCGCGAATGTAAATCCGGTGAGAACGCTAAGAAGCGAGTGAAAATAGTGGAGAGTGGAGAATTGAGAGTTGAGAGTTCTTTACAATGAAAATTTCCGGCACAAATGGAATTCTTGTGTTGAGCAAATATGCCTAGCCATCAACTTAACTCTCCATTCTCCACTCTCAATTCTCAACTAAAAAGCGAACATCAATTGTATCAAAAACGAACAAGGGCACAAAGCCTACTCTCCATAACTATTTGTTTTTCAATCACAAACACGTTTGGCGGTATATTTGGTTAAACTGGCATGGAGCTGTTTATGGTGAGCGATAATAGATTTCGGACATCACTCTCAACTCTCAATTCTCAACTTTCAACTAAAGAACCATGATTACACTGCGACATATTTCCAAGTGGTACAACATCGGCGGAACAAGGGCCTTTGTTTTAAAAGATATCGATTTGCAGATCAATACGGGTGAGTTCGTTTCTATTATGGGACCGTCGGGTTCAGGTAAATCAACGCTGCTGAATGTGATCGGTATGCTGGACGAACCATCTGAAGGCGATTATATTTTCATGGATCAACCGATGAACTCACTGAAAGAAAAACAACGTTCAGCCCTGTACAAAAAGCACATCGGCTTTGTGTTTCAGGCGTATCACTTAATTGACGAGCTGACTGTATATGAAAACATTGAAACGCCGCTTATTTACCAGGACATAAAAACCTCTGAAAGAAAGGCGCTGGTTTCGGATATCCTTGACCGCTTTAATATTGTTGGTAAAAAGGATCTTTTTCCTACACAATTATCAGGAGGCCAGCAGCAACTTGTGGGTATTGCAAGAGCGCTGATCAGCAATCCACAATTGATTTTAGCTGATGAGCCTACCGGCAACCTAAACTCTAAACAAGGTGAAGAAATCATGGAACTCTTCACAGAACTTAATAAAGAGGGTGTTACCATTATACAGGTTACACATTCAGAAAAAAATGCTGCTTACGGAAGCAGGATCATTAATCTGCTGGATGGAAGAATAGAAGTTCAACCGGCAAGTGTACACTAGCCACATTCATATTAAGTTGTTCGTTGCTAGTTATTAATTGTTAGCGTTTATTTTCGAATAGTCGCTACCGAATCCTAACAACTAACAACCGTCAACTAACAACTATTTTTCCTTTTTCAAAAGAACAACGAGTAATGGAATACAAAAAAATTATTTGCGGACTGGCTTTGGTAATCGGATCGTTTACAACACACGCACAGGTAATGACGCTGCAGCAATGCATAGAAACCGCAATTAAGAACAACATAGAGATTCAACAGTCTGAACTGGATGTGCAAACTGCGGATGTTTATCATCAACAGGCGAAAATGAATCTGCTGCCCTCTATTTCCGGTTATGTTGGTCATAGCAACAACAAGGGACGCAGTATTGATCCCGGCACAAACAGTTACATCGACCAGCAATTCACTTCGGCAAACTATAGCCTGAATGGCAATTTGATTTTGTTCAATGGTTTATCGTTGTTGAATTCTATTAAACAAAACAATTTGCTCTTTGATGCGAGTAAAAAAGATTGGCAACAAAAGAAAGATAATACGGCGCTAAGTGTTGTTACGTCTTACCTGCAAGTGCTTGCGAATGAGGACTTGTACGTGATTGCACAGAACCAGGCATCGCTTACAAAGAGCCAGGTTGATCGGTTGGAAATCTTAAACAGTGACGGCGCCATCGCTCCTTCCCTGCTTACAGATTTGAAAGGACAGCTCGCGAATGATGAGCTCACGATTGTAAACGCAAAGACAGCTGTGGAAACTGCCAAGCTCAATTTGTGTCAGCTGATGAATGTGCCCTACAATTCAAAGCTCGAGCTCGAACGCAGCGGAACAGAAACCATTCCCGCAAAATATGATTTTACTGCGCAACAGGTTTATGAAACAGCTGAGGACAATTTACCGATGGTGAAGGCTGCCAACCTGCGCACACAGAGTTATAATAAAGCGGTGAAAGTTGCACAGGGTTATTTGTATCCGCAGCTGTCGCTGAGTGGCTTGTATGCAACGAATTTCTCCAGCATTTTTTATAAACCAATTGCAGGTAATGTGGTAGATGTTTCTACTCCTAATTATGTGATGGTAAACGGTGGAAAGTCCAACGTATATTCACCGCAGCAGCAGTATGAGGACTATAAATACTTTGATCAGTTGAAGAATAACTACGGTAGCACTTTTACACTGGGTTTGAATATTCCCATCTTCAATAATCTTTCCGTTCGCAACAAAGTAAAGCTTGCAAAGATCCAGGAAAAGAATGCCGGCTTGCAGGAACAAAATACGCTCTTGCTTTTGCGCCAGGCGGTTGATCAAGCACACCTGAACATGACTTCCGCTTATGATCGCTATGGCATTTCTACCAAACAGGTAGCTGCGTTTAAAGAATCATTCGGAGCAGCGGAAGTACGCTTTAATGCAGGCGTTGGCACTTCTGTTGACTACCTCACTGCAAAAAATAATATCGACAGGGCAAATATTAATTTGACTACTGCGAAGTACGAATACATTTTCAGAACAAAGGTGCTGGACTATTACCAGGGCAAGCAGTTGTACTAGTAGAGACGCATGATAATGCGTCTCAAAAAAACCGCATGATAATGCGTCTCTGAAAAAGCGCATGATAATTCGTCTGCCCGTAGAGACGCGTTGAACGCGTCTCCGTAGCACCCAAAACATGATACGTTAAAACAACATCCCCGCCTTTTGGGCTACACATTTCAGGTGTTACGGAGACGCATTATCATGCGTCTCTACCGAGATTCGTGACCAAGGATGGGCATTTGTGCCACGCATCCCGATACGCGTTTCCCCCATCCGCGTCTTTTTCGCTTTTTTTCCATAATTTGACCGCCAAATTAAACATACTGCATGTCCAACTCTTTGTTCCGTAAGAAATCGATAGCTAAAATTGTCAAGGATGCCGAACAAGGTTTTGGCGATGGTCACGACGCCGGAGGTTTGCATAAGATTCTCACTGTAAGGGATTTAACATTTATGGGCATTGCCGCCGTGGTAGGTGCGGGCATCTTTTCTACCATCGGCACCGCAGCATTTAATGGTGGCCCGGGCATTTCTCTCCTATTCATAATTACAGCTGTTACCTGCGGATTTTCGGCACTTTGCTATGCTGAATTTGCGAGTCGTGTGCCTATCGCAGGGAGTGCTTACACATATGCATACGTATCATTCGGTGAATTGATCGCGTGGATCATTGGCTGGGCCTTGATCCTGGAATATGCCATCGGAAACATTGTGGTGGCCATTTCATGGAGTGGTTACTTTAATAATCTTTTGATGGGCTTAGGCGTTCACCTGCCCGGCTGGCTCTTGAACGACCCTTCCACGGCTTTTAAAAATTTCACCAACGCAACTGCAGAACTCGCTTCCGGCAAGACTTTGACAGATGATGCAAGACAAATGTTCCAGGGTTACATTAGCACATGGAACAGCGCCCCTATTGTTGCGGGCAAACATTTCTTCATCAATTTGCCGGCTTTCATTATTGTTGTACTGATTACAACCCTTGCCTACATTGGCATTAAAGAAAGCAAGAAGACGACCAACTTCATGGTGATCTTTAAAATATTGGTGATCATTTTTGTGATCATCCTCGGTTTCTTTTATGTAAAACCTGCTAACTGGCATCCATTCCTACCAAACGGATTTGGTGGCGTGCTGGCGGGTGTATCTGCTGTATTCTACGCCTATATTGGCTTTGACGCCATTTCAACAACGGCGGAAGAATGCCGCAATCCGCAAAGAGATCTTCCACGCGGCATGATCTATTCACTTATAATTTGTACCATTTTATACATCCTCATCGCTTTGGTGCTTACCGGTATGGTGAATTATTCAGAATTAAAGGTGCCCGATCCTTTGGCTTATGTTTTCCATAAGATCGATCAAAAGTGGATCAGCTATATTATTTCAATCAGCGCAGTGGTGGCTACAACCAGCGTTATGCTTGTATTCCAGGTGGGACAACCGCGCATCTGGATGAGCATGAGCCGCGATGGATTGTTGCCAAAAAGATTTTCTGAGGTGCATAAAAAATATAAAACGCCTTCTTATGCAACGATCATTACAGGTATTGTGGTAGGCGTACCAACACTGTTTATGCCAATGGATATGATGACCGACCTAACCAGCATCGGCACTTTGTTTGCGTTTGTATTGGTTTCTGCAGGTGTTTTGTTGTTACCCAAAAATGAAAACAGACATGGCGGTTTCCGTTTGCCTTATATCAACGGACGTTTCATTGTTCCTATTCTGTTCATCGTTTTCATTTATCTCATGAAAGACAGAATCGTTACCTCGGCACAAAACCTTGGTAAGGATAGTTTGCAGGAAGTGTTGTTCCTTGTGTATATGTTGATTGGTGTAATTCTTTCTTCACTAACATTCATTCGCTCCTATTCGATGATACCTATCTTAGGTGTTTTATCCTGCGCCTATCTGCTTATTGAAATCCCTGCCATTTCCTGGGTTTGGTTCTTTGTGTGGATGGCTGTAGGGCTGGTGATTTATTTCTTTTATGGATATAGGAAGAGCAGGCTTGCTGCGCAGCAAGGAAATTTGAAAATTTGAAAATGGGTTGCTAACTCAACATTCATAAATAAAAGGAGACATTCATTAAAAGGATGTCTCCTTTTTTTGCGGAATCTTGCACAGAAAGAATTTTCAAATTTTCAAATCTTCAAATTTTCAAATTGCCAGCCGGTGTACCTTTGTTGCATGCAGACACTACAGAAACGCGACCAGTCCGTAATCTGGCATCCTTTTTCTCCTCTTAAAAATATGCCAGAGCCGATTCCTATTGTGAAGGGCGAAGGTGTTTATATCATTGATGAATCAGGCAATAAATATATAGATGGTATCAGTAGCTGGTGGGTAAATATCCATGGGCACGCGCATCCATATATTGCTGAAAAAATTTACAAACAGGCGCTGCAGCTTGAGCATGTGATCTTTGCGGGTTTCACTCATTATCCGGCAGTTGAACTGGCGGAAAGACTATTACCCATTTTGCCAGGCAAGTTTTCTAAAATATTCTATTCCGATAATGGTTCCACCGCCGCAGAAGTTGCCATTAAAATGGCGATTCAATATTGGTGGAATAAGAGCAACAATGAGGCTCCCGTAAAAAAGAAAATACTTGCGTTTGAACATTCTTATCACGGCGATACATTCGGCGCTATGAGTGTGAGCGAACGAGGCATTTTCACCAAAGCATTTCACAACTATTTGTTTGACGTTGTTTTCATCGACACGCCAACAGCAGACAACATCGACCAGCTAACATCTTTCATTGCGGCCAATGGTCATGAAATTGCCGGCTTTATTTACGAACCATTGATACAAGGTTCCGGTGGCATGCGCATGTATGATGCCGGATTGATGGACATATTGTTGGAAACGGCCAAACAACACGAAATCATTTGCATTGCCGATGAAGTAATGACGGGCTTTGGACGCACGGGTAAAATTTTCGCGAGTGAGTATATGCAGGTAAAGCCCGATATCGTTTGTCTGTCGAAAGGATTGACGGGCGGAACAATGGCACTTGGCATTACAGCCTGCAACGACAAAATTGTGGATGCATTTACTACTGATGACAGATTGAAAACATTCTTTCACGGTCACTCTTTTACAGCAAACCCGTTGGCATGTTCTGCAGCATTGGCGAGCCTCGATCTTTTGCAAAGAGAAGAATGCAAAGCTTCGATCAAAAATATTTGCGAGCAGCATTCAAACTTCCTGAAAGTGCTTAACCAAAAGCATAGCCCTGTCGTAAAAAACATTCGTCAAACAGGCACCATCATTGCCTTTGAGATTAGCATTGGTAAGGATGAATATTTAAATACAGTGAACAAAGACTTCAGCAGGCTGATGATGCAACAAGGCGTTTACCTAAGACCACTTGGCAACACTGTTTACATCATGTCTCCATACTGCATCACCACGGAGGAATTGCAGAAAGTGTACAGGGCGCTGTTAGGTTGGATTTTATTAATTGAGAGTTGAGAGTTGAGAATGGAGAGTGAATGCTTAATGTCATAGCAATCATTATAAAAAAGAAGTCGCATCAAATTTGATGCGACTTCTTTTTATCTTTTCGCGTTGAAAATGATTTTCAAACTTCAAGCAACTCTCAACTCTCCATTCTCAACTCTCCACTAACTAACTTTTCACCGGAATGGTCACTTGCGTTTTATCCCATGTGATTAAAATATCACTTCCTTCTACTCTTATAGTAAGCTGCTCAACAGCGCTGTCGATCTTTTTAGATGGCACTTTCACTTGCAGCACATCTTTGTCTTTGTTTTTGGTGTAATCGTAAGCACCCCACTGTTTCAACTGACCGTTTAAAATAACTGTCCACTCGCCTTCTGCAGGAATAGTGAACAATGTATAAGTGCCGGCTTTAACTGGCTTGCCACCAAAAGTTGCGTCTTTTTTGAAAGTGATCTGAGTTGCTTCATCCGCACCCGTTCTCCATACCTCGCCATATTTTACCAGGCTGCCGAAGATCTCTCTGTTCTTTTTATATGGTCTGCCGTAAGTGATCTCAATGTTTTTTGCACTTACAGTGTCATGAGGACTAGCTCTTTGCTTTTGCTGTGCAAATACTGGAAGCATGAAAGTCGAAGCAATGAGTAAGAATAACAGGTGTTTCATTATTATAAATTTTATGTAAAACAATGTACGATCAATTCACAAATTATGCCAGAGAATGAATGATGAATTATGAAGGATATATGATGAATGGTTTGAGAGGCAGAACGCCCGCCTGAATGACTTTAGTCGGGCAGGCTGATTTTCATGATTATCATGGTTTGTCAAGATTTTTTGTTGTATTTCAACATCAGAACCAATTCAGCTGCAGTTGCGTCGCACCCGTCAGCATTTGTAATTCTTATCGGCAAAAAATTACAAAATCATAACAAATCATGACAATCATGAGAATCTGTGTTCCTTCTCTATCTTAGACCCTGCTCTTTAAATCTGGCAAGGCTTTTCTCCATTATAGGGCCCAATTGCTGGTCATACACCATGCTGGCAAATTTTTCCCAGGGGTACCATTTCACTTTGAAATCAAAATACCATTGCACCGTGGTCATATTATCATGTGCAACCAAATAATAACCGGAAGTGAATATTGTATTTTTTTGGTGCCACTCAGCTTTGATCGTACTATCGGAAGTAGACACAATGTCGATACTTACCTGATCAGACGTAAGCGATGTTGCCGAAGGATATTGTTTGTTTGTAAATGTATCAACATACAAATTCCATTTCTCCCAGTTGCGGATGTCGGAAAGATATTTGCGCACAGAATCAAAAGGAGCATCTATATCCGTCGCTCTTGATACTTTAACAGTAGAAGGCATGAACGAGGAAATAATAAATACCAGTCCAAAAAGCACCACCGCGCTGATGATGGCGAGTTTTAAAATTTTCATGCTGCAAGTAAAGTAATTAATAATTAATAAAGAATAATTAATAGGCTGAACGCAAAACGCCCAACGCGGAACGCAGATTGCACCACCGAAACAGTCATGCAAGGCAGCTTGCACATAAGAACAGCGTTAAGCTTTCAGCGTTCAGCATTAAGCGCTTTTTTCAAGTCCTCCACCAGCATTTCCGTCCTTCTGTCAACACCGGATTTTACCAAATGGTATGGTGTGTCAAACATAAGCGAGTCAACCATTCTGTAGCGTTTCGCAGATCCGGCCAACACAAATTTTTGTTTCAGTGCTGCTTCCACCATTTCAAGTTTTGCAGCAGAATTATCATACGAAGAATCCTGGTAAGCAGGAAAAGAAACAATAAAAGATGCTTTCTTCTCTTCTACTTTACGTTGAAATTCTTTGATCATCTCTATGTTCACCGGGTTGTACTCAGCAGTTATTTTATACGGGGCAAAATAGGGCCGCTTCATTGTCCAGTGCAGTGTTTCATCGCCAAACTGATTGATTGTATTTCTGCGGTATTGCGGCGGATTGGTGTTTGTTCCAAAATATTCTGTTGGCTTGAATTTCGTCAGCGCATACCTTGGAACCAAAGGCAGCAAGCGATAGACTTGTGCAACGTTCAGCAATTTTATTTTCGATTTATTAACATCGAGCACCGTCCGCAAAAGTTCGTCTGTTCCAATATCATAATCCTTAAAGAAATGTTCATATTCGGGAATAAGCACCACCACATCGCCGGGTTGTACATACTGAATAGTATTGTCGAGCATGTAGTGCAAAGTCAACAAGGCGTGAACGCCCGTGTTGACAGGGTTTAGGTGCAATGAGTCTTTCAATATCTGGCTATTCAGACTGAACATCAGATTGGAGCCGCCAACTAGTATCAACCGCCTCGATGGAACATTTTTTAGCAACGAATCTTTTTTTAAGCTCGTAAAAAGCGAGGTATCCGCAGCCCTGGGCGTTGGTGGTAACAATATGCCCACCAAAAAGACCAGGACAAATGGCAGTAAGAAACAACCCAGGTAATAAAAAAGTCTTTTCATTGGTGCGGCTAAAATTGAAAGTAAATGAATGTTTGTTCCTTCGTGCTATAGTTGATGATGACCCAAATTATTGCGTAGTAGGACAACCAGCGGATGTATCTTCTCTTCACACCTCCAATCCTTGCAATGGCGTAAGGTTGCTCTCTTCCCATCCATTCCACGATCAGGAAAAACAAAATGAACAACAGCGTTTTCTTAGCGTCGTTGATGCTGTAGAAATTTGGCGCGGAAAACAGGGAACGCGAAAACATGTGTTTGATATAAGCCAGCGCATGGCTCATGTCTTTTGCCCGGAAAAATATCCACGCGAAACACGTTAAGCCAAATGTAAGCAGCATCGAAAACAACTCTTTGAGAGTCGGGAAAGTCTTGCCCGCAGCTACTATTTGCAGGTTGTCACGATTTTTATTCGTGAGTAAAAGCGGCATGAAATAAATAGCATTCAATCCGCCCCAAACAATGAATGTCCAGTTGGCGCCATGCCAGAAACCACTCACCAAAAAGATGATAAAAGTATTTCTCACTTTCATCCATGTGCCGCCTTTGCTGCCACCGAGCGGTATGTACAAGTAATCTCTGAACCAGCTCGAAAGTGAAATGTGCCAGCGTCGCCAGAATTCGGCAATGTCCCTGGAAAAATAGGGATAGGCGAAATTTCGCAACAGCTCGATGCCAAAGAGCCTTGCCGTTCCCAAAGCGATATCGGAGTAACCGGAAAAATCTCCATATATCTGGAATGCGAAGAAAATTACACCGAGTACCAATGTACTTCCGGAAAATGACGATGGATCGCTAAAGATCAAATTAACATACTGCGCACTCTGGTCTGCAATGATGATCTTCTTAAACAGCCCCCACAATATTTGTCGTAAACCATCGACCATTTTCGAATAATCAAATTTGCGCGACTCTTTGATCTGCGGTAAAAGGTGCGTCGCTCTTTCGATTGGTCCTGCCACGAGCAGCGGGAAAAAACTTACGAACAATGCATACTCCACAAAGTTCCGTTCAGCCTTGATCCTGTCAC
This sequence comes from Pinibacter aurantiacus, assembly GCF_019130065.1. Classification (GTDB taxonomy): domain Bacteria; phylum Bacteroidota; class Bacteroidia; order Chitinophagales; family Chitinophagaceae; genus Pinibacter; species Pinibacter aurantiacus. The sequence goes on from NZ_JAHSPG010000015.1 coordinate 450,512, forward strand.
GATAAATATCAAATACGTACGACAGGCCATGAAAAGTATAAAACGAAATACCGACCGGTAGAATAACGGACAGCGTCCACGGATTTACATGCAGGCCAACATTTGAAATGGCTTCCGCAAACGAGGTGACGAAAAAATTGTAGTATTTGAAAAAACCGAGAAAGCCCAAATTGATCGTAATACTCAGCCACAACCATAGTTGCTTATTACGCCGCGTCGGGGCATTCATAATTTTCAGCCCGGTAAAAAAATCGAGGAACGTAGAAAACGCAAGCAGGAACAAAAACCGCCAGTCCCAGCAACCATAGAAGAAATAGCTGGCAATGAGCAGTAAAATATTTTGTTGTTGAAGGGTTTTAGTTACGCGCCAATACAGTAAAAAAACCACCGGTAAAAATAGAGCAAAGGCAAAGGAGTTAAAAAGCATTGGTCTGGTTTAAGCGTGCAGCTTAAATGTAAGAAGGAAAAGTAAGAAGTAAAAATTCAAAAGCAAAAAGATGGCACACGGATGACACGGATTGGACTGATTTACACGGACTTTTTTACAAGTTGAATAACTGAGTAACTGAATAGCTGAGTTCAACTTCCACTTTGCGTTTCAGTTATTCAGTTACTCAGTTATTCAATTATTGATCGTGTAAATCAGTCCAATCCGTGTCATCCGTGTGCCATTATTTATTCCCACTTAAACGTCTTCACGGCCGCGGCATACACTACAACACCCCAAATAGCAAGAATGCCGATCTGAGGCCAGCAGTCGGTTAAATGAGCGCCTTCAAATGCTATTTTACGCATGGCGTCGTTAAAGTGCGTTAAAGGCAAAATGCGGCAGAGGGGCTGCAACCATGCCGGAAATGCGTCTATAGAAAAGAAAGTACCTGCGAGTAAAAATTGCGGCAGTGTAACGATGTTTGCCAAAGGCGGGATAACACTTTCACTTGTGGCCAGTCCGCTTACAATAAATCCAAAACCCATAAACACCAGCAATGCAAGAAAACTTAACGCCATTATTTCCAGGAAAGTTACCCAGCCATTCACCAGCGTAAAGTTGAAAGCAAAGTGGCCAAGTGCGATAATGATAACGGCTGTAATGAGTTGAAATATTACGCGACTTAATCCTTCTCCTAAAATAATCGAAGTGCGATTAATAGGCGTTGCAAAAAAACGCTTCAAAACCAATTGCTGACGAAGGTTGAAAAATAAGAAAGCCACACCAAATACGCCTGCGCTTAACAATGAGAAACCCATTTGTCCGGGCAAAATAAAATCAATGGTTTTGTATTCACGCACTGTTTCGATATCGGGAACGATGTGTGCTACGGATTGTCTTTCGGCAAATTTTATCTTATCGATCTTGGAAATAATGTTTTCCAGGTATGGTAAAAAAGCAGCGATCTTGTCGGCACTGGCCGTGGTTGATTTGAATTTTGCCAGGTACTCAACATTGCTGTTTGGCTCCTTTGCCTTTTCTATTGAAAGAATACCTGTGATTCTTCCTTTGATAAGATCAGATTGAATTTCCTGATCTGTTTTATCTGTTATAAATTTTATGTTGCTATGAAGCTTTATCGAATCGAGTAAGACGTTGTTTGTATCGCTGTGTTTGTCCAGCACAATTTTAAACGACGGTCCAGTGCTGTTTCCGATGAAGCCAAAAACCAAAATAAAAATGAGTGGAAAAAATATACTGAAAATAACTGCCGACGGACTTCTCAATATTCCCTTTAAACTTGCTTTAGTAATCGCCAGCATTGCCCTGCCCTGGCTGTAAGATTGCTGCATTCTGTGTGGTTGAGTGGCGAAGGTACGGCAATGTGCTAATTTGAAAATGTGCTAATTTGAAAATGTCAGGTGCTCCATCAAAATTTAGATGTTACACCTGACATTTTCAAATTTTCAAATTCACATATTTTCAAATTTCGAAACTGGCGAGATTGCTTCGGCTGTTTACACTTTTTGACCATTCTGTTTATTATTCGTCACCATTCTCGGCTGGGCCTCGCAATGACGTTGCCGCTTTTTTGCATTTCCACCAAACAAGCAGCTATTGAAAGCCCAGCATGTTGCGCGTCATTGCGAGCCCTAACGGAGAAAGAATGAATGATGACTTCGACGTATCCAATAATTAGAGTCAGGGCGAAGCAATCTCAGGAAGAATGACCTCGCGAACAACAAGACAAAAAAAATGCTTCAAGGCGCACCTCAAAGCATTTTCAAATTTTCAAATCTTCAAATTTTCAAATTATTCAACGATCATTTCAAAAGGCAATTTCGTCTGCGCCACGCCCATCATGGCTTTTATAGCTTTGAGGCCATTGTATGCTCGATAGCCTTCTTCACCCACTTCTTCTTTAATTGCGTCCTCTTTTATGGTGTTGGCTTTGGTAACTTTTTGGAAACTGCTTAGCATTTTGTCAAGGAAGCTTACTGGCTCCGGATATTCTTTTACGCGGTATTCCTTTAGTTTCGCCATTCTCGCAGCGCAATCAACCGCATCCTGTATGTTGCCAAGTCTGTCAACAAGGCCAAGGGCCTTACCTTTTGAGCCAGTCCACACACGGCCTTGGGCAATGCTGTCAGTATAAGCAAATGACAAGCCTCTTCCATCAGAAACACGTGTAAGGAAAGTAAAGTAAATGCTGTCCACATCGTTCTGAATGTATCTTCTTTCTATGTCTGATAGCGGTTGTGAAATGCTTGGAACCGATGCGTGCTCCGCGGTTTTTACACCGTCAAAAGTCACACCCAATTTGTTTTTGAAAAAGCCGGAGAGATTAGGCATCATACTAAAAACACCAATAGAACCTGTGATGGTATTCGGTTCTGCAAAAATGCTATCTGCATCGCAGGAAAGATAATAGCCACCGGAAGCGGCATAATCTCCAAAGCTTAGGATGACCGGCTTCACTTTTCTTACAAGCGAAATTTCACGCCAGATATTTTCACTGGCCAATGCGCTTCCCCCGCCGGAGTTGATGCGGAACACAACAGCTTTCACCGTATTGTCATAACGCACCTTGCGCAGGTAGCTGCGAAACTTCTCACCACCAATTTGGCCTTCGCCGCCTTTTCCATCTACAATGTCACCTTGTGCATATATCAAGGCAATTCTGTCGGAACCCTTGCCATCCTTGAAATTTACAGCTGCTTCGTATTTGCCGATCGGCACAAAATTGATCTTATTTTCCTGCTTTACGCCAAGCTTTTCTTTTAATTCAGCTTTCACTTCATCATCATATTTCGCCGCGTCAAGGAGTTTGTATTTTACTGCGTCATTGGTAGACTGAATTGCCAGATCATTTGCGAGTTTATGCAACAAAGTCGTGTCAACGCTTCTTTGTTCTGCAGTGTTTAGCAGGAAGCGCTCATAAAGATCATTCAACAGTTCCTGTGATTGCAGGCGGTTGGCATCCGTCATTTTATCGGCTCTGAAAGGCTCTGTAGCACTTTTGAACTTACCTGCGTAAAATATCTGCGGATCGATTTCCAGTTTGTCCAGTGCATTTTTAAAGAACATGTATTGAATGGAAAAACCCTTCCATTCCAACCCTCCTTTAGGATTGCAATAAATTTTATCCGCTACATTGCCCACGTAGTACGCTTTCTGGCTCATCATGTCGCCATAGGCATAAATAAATTTCTTGGTTTTCTTAAACTCGAGCAATGCGTTTCTAACTTCTTCGCTTGTCGCAAATCCGTTGGGATTGTCGTTACATTTCAGGTAAATGCCTTTTATGGAAGAGTCGGTTTCCGCAAACTTGATCAGGCGGATCATGTCATACAAACCGGGTGCATCGTATTGTTCTTCGGAAGAAAGATCTGCGATTGGATTCTCCTGTTTTTGTTCACGGATCGGTTTACTGAGATCAATGAATAAAACTGCTTTTTCTCCAACCTGAACATCTTTTTTTGCAGTTACACTGCCTACTACTCCGGCCAAAATAAAAACCCCAACAACTGCAAAAACGATCAGGGCCAGCAGGGAGGCAAGAAAAAATTTCAAAAATTGTCTCATTAATATTCAGGTGTTTGTGTGAAACTATTCAAAAATAAAGATATTTGAAGCGATCAATATTTTCAATACATGAATAAGGCATATTTGCTGATAGGCGGCAATGTCGGAAACAGGTTGCAAAATCTCGCCAGAGCAGCCAAAATCATCCAGGAAAACTGCGGAAAAATCACCCTTTTTTCTTCAGTTTATGAAACGGCGGCCTGGGGTTTGGAGGATCAACCGGCTTTTCTGAACCAGGCACTGGAGCTGGAAACTTCTTTTAGCGCGTCCGAACTCATGAGCCGCTTACTTTGGTGCGAGGAAGAGATGGGGAGAAAACGAATGGAAAAATATGGCCCGCGCATTATTGATATGGATATTTTACTGTTCAACAACGAGATACACATCTCGTCACACATAACCGTTCCGCATCCGGCCCTACCCGTGAGACGCTTTGCCCTTGTACCCTTGAACGAAATTGCATCTTCGTATATACATCCCGTTTTGCGCAAAACAATCCACCAACTATTGGAGGAATGCGCCGACAAACTGGATGTGAATAAATATGAATAACATGTTGAGAGGCAGGATATATATTTGCGCGAAATCGTGAAACGTGAATGGTGAATCGTGAATAGATGGTTAACAATCGAACTCCCATTCACGATTGACGTTTCACGATTCTCGACCTCACTCTACCATGAAGTACAACTTTATTACAATAGAAGGGAATATTGGTGCCGGGAAAACGACGCTGGCGCATTTATTGGCAAAACGTTTCAATGCAAGGCTCATCCTGGAGGAGTTTGCGGATAATCCGTTTCTGCCTAAGTTTTATGAAAATCCGCAACAGTATGCTTTTCCGCTGGAGTTATTCTTCATGGCTGAAAGATTCAAACAATTAAAGGAGTTGTTGCAACAAAAGGATCTTTTTCAAAACGTTACCATTTCAGATTATTTGTTTACCAAATGTTTGCTTTTCGCAAAAGTAAACCTGCCGGATGATGAGTTTCGCCTTTATCAACGTTTGTTTGAAATTATACATCAGCAACTTATTCAACCGGACCTTCTCATCTACCTTCATGCGCCTGTAAAAAAACTGCAGGAAAATATCCGTCGCCGTAACCGTCCTTACGAGCAGGCTATTCCTAACGAATATTTGTTCAATATTCAGGAAACATACACGCACTACATCAAGCAACACGATATTAAAACGCTTTTCATCGACGCGTCCAACGCAGATTTCCTTAGCAATGACATTCATCTCAATATCATTCTGGATGCGCTGGATAAAGATTATGATGATGGACAGCACTATTTGACGCTGCCATAAGCAGCGAATTAAGAATTAGGAATAAGGAATGCTTTCTGTGAAGCATTCAGAATGATGGCTGATATTTTTTTCTGTTCAACGAGGCTTCGACAGGCTCAGCCTGACAGCACGAACTGGGTGTCAGGCTGAGCCTGTCGAAGCCCGTCCGAACTGGATTCATCCGGGCGGGCCTTCTCGCTAAAAGCATTGTCAACAAACAAATCTGTGTAAATTCGTCTAATCAGTGTCATCAGCGTGCCATCAAAAATCATGAAAATCTGCGTTCGTTACCCTTCACTTTCAAATTTTCAAATCTGCAAATTTTCAAATTGCCGTAATTTCGCGTCGTTTAATATTCTAACACTACAATGGAAAGTCAGCAGCAAAAACCATCTCCTTTCGAAGTATTATCAGTTAAAGAGTTCAGATTTTATATAGTTCAGCGTTTCTTTTATACCATGGCTTTGCGCATGGTCACCACAGTGGTTGGCTGGCACATGTACCAACTTACAAAGAGTCCTTTTGCATTGGGCCTGATCGGTTTGTCGGAAGTAATACCGGCGGTAGGACTGGCGCTTTATGCCGGGCACTATATCGACAAAAATGATAAGCGAACGGTTCTGCTTCGTTGCATTGTAAGTTACCTGTCGTTGGCTTGCTGCCTTGTTTTTTTGTCCACAGGTTTCTCGGAACAACATATTCATAAGAACATTATTCTCTCCTTATTTTACGTAATTATTTTCTTCACAGGTGTTGTACGTGCATTTGCAGGGCCTACCTCCAATGCAATAGTGGCGCAGATTGTACCGCGGGAGAAATTGCCAGGTGCCATTACCATGGGACAAAGCACCTACCTCACTGCGAGCATCCTGGGACACGCTTCGGCAGGTTTCTTAATTGCCTACGTAGGTTCTGCCATAACGCTTTCAGTGGTTTGCCTGTATGCGGCCATTGCCGCAACTGCGGTGGCATTGATCAAACGAAAACCAATCGTGAGCCTTGATGTAAACAAACGTACATGGGAAAGTGTAAAAGAAGGATTGCGATATGTCTTCAAAACAAAAGAATTGTTGGGCGCAATGTCGCTTGACCTGTTTGCCGTATTATTTGGCGGCGCTGTTGCATTGATACCCGTTTTTGCATCAGACATTTTAAAAGTAGGGCCCATTGGCTTTGGATGGCTGAATGCCGCTACAGACATCGGTTCTGTGGCCAGCATCCTTACCATGACCATCTTCCCTCTAAGAGGTAAACAAGGAAAAATATTATTGTTTGCAGTTGCAGGCTTTGGCTTGTGTATCATCACCTTCGGTTTGTCACAGGTATTCTGGTTGTCGTTTGCAGCCTTGCTTGTCAGCGGAACGCTGGATGGCATTAGCGTTGTGGTGCGTGGAACCATTCTTCAATTAAAAACACCTGATGAATTACGTGGTCGCGTTTCTTCCGTAAGCTCCATGTTCATCAGTTCCAGCAACGAATTGGGATTGTTTGAAAGTGGTGTTGCCGCGAAATTATTGGGCGTCGTTCCTTCGGTTATCTTCGGTGGCTGCATGACCCTCGGCGTAGTGATCTTTACATGGTTCAAGGCGCCGTCTTTACGGAAGATGGAGTACTAGCCGCTGCGAAACGCAGGCGGCAATGTGGGAATTTGAAAATTTGAAAATTCTTTCCGTGTGACATTCCCTTTTATAATTCACTCTCAGAATATTCGAGAGATAACAAATAAATAAGAACTGATCCACCCTCAGCATTTTCAAATTTTCAAATTTGCATATTTTCAAATTGAAGAGTTCTCAGAACTCTTCAATCTTCTTCTTATCCCCCACTATCCACACAATATCATCCCACGCAAATTCTGTGTCGGAATGTGGGTTTAGAATACGTTCGCCGTTTCTTTCGATTCCTACAACGAGGCCGTTTGTTTTTTCGCGGAGTCCGGAGTTGCGGATCGTTTTGCCGGTTAAGTGATTGTGGCTGTCAACAATGATTTTATCAAGCACCATTTCATCTTCTTGTGTCGGTGGCTCAGACTTCTGAGCTTCTATAACCGGTCTGAAATTCTGCATTTGCTGGTCTGTGCCGATGACCGCAATTTTATCGTAGGGGTAAATAACTTCTTCGCGGGTGGGCGTCCTTATAAAATTGTTGCCGCGCTCAATAGAAGCGATGTTTATGCCATACTTTTCACGCCAGCCAAGATCGATCAGGCGCTTGCCTATAAAATCAAGATTCGGGCTCACATCGAAATAAGCAAGGTGAGCATCCCATGGTGAAAGATCTTCTTTGCCATCTACATATTCAATCGTCTCGCGATCATTCAGATTGGTAATAAAACGTTTCTCTATCCGCTGGTAAAACGATTGTAATTTCTTCGAAAAAATTAGCAACACGATCGCCATGATGACTGCTGCTATACCAATGGAAAGCCAAAAAGAAAAGAATTGGCGGAACAAAAATCCAACCAGCAATACAGCAATTACATTTCTCGAAGCCTCCAACATCAGCAATGGGCCTCTGTTGTATTTATTATCCAACCAAAGAAATCTTGAGTGCTCGCTTCGAACTTGCTTCACCATCAATGCCCACAAAAAAGGCGACATGATGCCAAACGCAATAAAGATGGAGATAGCAGTAGCAAGCCTTGCGTTATTTATTTCACGGCTTATAAATGGCGCCACATAATAGGATGTTAACAACACAACGGCCACTATCATTACTCCATTTATGATGATGATGCCTCCATAGGCTCTCAATACTTTTTTCCAATCGCTTTCTGCCTGTATTGTTTGTGTACCCGCGCTGTAACGGTCAATTGCCCTGAGCCACCTGTTTGGCAAAACTTTTACAAGCCAGTTGTACAGCGGGTTTGCAAGCTTCATCATGTATGGCGTGGTAAATGTTGTGATCACGGAAACGCCCACAGCAATTGGATATAAATAACTGCTTGTGACTTTCAAATCCAAACCAAGTGTGGCAATAATAAAGGAGAACTCCCCTATTTGCGACAAGCTCACACCGCTTTGTACAGACTGCTTTAGCGGTTGTCCTGATAACAGCGCTCCAACCGTCACATTCACTGTTTTACCAATAATCACCACTGCGGTTATAAGTAAAACGGGACCTGCATACTCTATAAGCAACTTAGGATCGATCAACATGCCCACAGACACAAAGAACACCGCGCCAAAAAGATTTTTTACTGATTTCACCAACTTATCTATATGTTCCGCTTCTGTCGTTTCCGCCAATATTGATCCCATGATGAATGCGCCGAGTGCTGCAGAAAACCCCACACTGGACGCAACGACAACCATCAGCAAACACAATCCGCAGGATACTACCAGCAGCGTTTCGTCACTCATTAAATTGCGGACCCTTTTCAGGAAGGATGGTAACAGAAATATTCCCGCCAAAAACCAAAGACACAGGAAGAAAAACAATTTACCTATGGAGAATAATAATTGAGAGCCTTCAAAATCGCGGCTCACACTTAATGTAGTTAACAACACAAGCAATAACACCGCTGCAAGATCTTCTATGATGAGGATACCCATTACCACTCCGGCAAACCTTCTCGTCTTTAAACCTAACTCATCAAAGGCGCGGAACACGATGGTGGTAGAAGAAATAGCAATGATACCACCAAGAAACATACAATCTATTTGTGACCAGCCGAGAAATCTTCCGGTTGCATAACCCAATATGGTCATGCAGGCAACTTCGAATATTCCGGCAATCGCAGACGAGCCACCACCCTTTGCAATTTTCTTAAAACTAAATTCAAGACCAAGTGCGAACAACAAAAAAACAACTCCAATTTCACCCCATGATTTTACACCTTCAATGTCCCCGATTGTTGGGTAAAGCGTCATGTTTGGCCCCACCAGCAAGCCGGCAATAATATAGCCAAGCACAACCGGCTGCTTTAATTTCTTGAATATTAAAGTAACAATACCGGCCGATCCTAGTATCAATGCTAAATCCGTAATAAGTGTCGGTAAGTGATTCATTAGCCATTCAGTTTTAATTATAATCGTCTGTAAAAAATATCAGTAAGGTGTCGGATTACGATTGCGCTGTGATAAGGTTGGAATTGCGATCGTGAATCGTCTATCGTGAACGGTGAATGGTGAAACGCGAATCGTAAATGATACACCCGAAACTAATCCACCATTCACGTTTCACCATTCACGTATCGAGGTCTCTGTGCGGCAAGCTATTTGTGCAATAAAACTTAATTTTTACCACATAAACAAAAAACAAACGGCTTAATTATCTATTTGCTAAATTTCAGTTCTAAAATCTTGCCATGAGCGTGATTCATATCAGCAATTTGAAAAAAGAATACAGCGGCAATTATGTATTGAAAAATATCAACCTCGATTTTGACAGCGGTCAGATCATCGGTTACATTGGCCCTAATGGCGCTGGAAAAAGCACAACGATAAAAATTCTCACCGGTATCATACAGGAGTTTGAAGGTGATGTAAATGTACTCGGCATGGACATTCGTAAAAATGCGATCGACGTAAAACAACGCATCGGATACATTCCTGAAAATGCAGTGTTGTATGAGGTGCTCACGCCCGTAGAATATTTGCGTTTTGTAGGAGGCTTGTATCAACTGGATGAAGCAACTATTGATCGTAAAACCAATGAACTTCTGCGCCTGTTCGATCTGCATGATAAAGCAAATGTTCGCATGAATAATTTCAGCAAAGGAATGCGCCAGAAAGTGCTGCTCATTTCCGGACTCATCCACAATCCAGATATTATTTTCCTTGATGAACCGTTAAGTGGACTTGACGCAAACGCTGTGATATTGGTGAAGGAAATTTTATTGCAATTAAAACTTGCAGGAAAAACCATCTTCTACTCGTCGCACATTATGGATGTGGTGGAAAAAATAAGTGACCGAATCGTGATCATCTATAAAGGCGAAGTGATTGCTGATGGCAGCTTTGAAACACTTCGATCCGAAGCGCATAAAGGTTCCCTGGAAACGATCTTCACATCCCTTACCGGCAACGAACAACACCAATCAACGGCGGGCGAATTTGTGGAAGCGTTGAAATAATTTGAAAATTTGGGGATTTGAAAATTTGAAAATGAGAGAGCACACAGATGACACGGATTAGACTGATTTACACGGATTTTTCCGAAGGCACTCACAAATCTGACACACAGAGTAGCCAACGAATAAATGCTATTGTGTCACACAGAAAGAATTCTTAATTGAATATCCTTCGAGTGCCTCTCTATTAATTACTAATTATTAATTATTAATTGCCTTGAACAAACTGCTCTTAAAACTAGTCTATCTCTTCCGCTCTCTAATGCCCACGGAGGTTGACTTTGATAAAATGATGATCATTGTAAAAGCAAAGCTTACAATGGATACACGTCGTGTGTATTTGAATTATAAGAGTGCGAAGCAAAAAGAAAATCGCAATCATCTAAACACCGTTTTGCTGATATATGGCTTCTTCGGCTTGATGATAGGTTTCCTGGTCTTCGCACTGCCGTCATTTTTGTTGTGCATGATCATATTTCACACTTATGTGCTGTTCATGATGGCCATGACATTGATCACAGATTTCTCAACCGTTTTGCTCGACACCGCCGATAACCAGATCATACTTTCGCGTCCTGTTTCCAGCAAAACAATTTTCATGGCGAGGCTGGTGCACATTATGATCTATCTCTTGCAATTCACCATTGCACTCAGCCTGTTTCCTATTGCATTTACATTCTTCAAGTATGGACCGCTCACCGGTATTGGGTTTTGCGTCACGACATTCCTTACTGTTTTGTTGGCCGTGTTTACCACTTATCTTTTTTATCTCATCATGCTTCGTTTTAGCAATGAGCAAAAAATAAAAGAGATCGTTACCTACTTTCAAATATTCATGACCATCTTTTTTGCGATGGCTTATCAAATTGTTCCACGCATCATCAATTTTAAATCATTGGCAGGTTCGTTTGAATTGCATTGGTACGCTTATTTTCTTCCTCCGGTTTGGATGGCGCTTTTGCTGGACGGATTGCATTCACTTTCATTTGATCGTCTGCATATTTTAATGGCTGCACTCGCCATCGGCATGCCTGTGATCACTTTTTGGGTATTGAACAAATACCTCGCACCGTATTTTTCTAAAAAACTGTCTGTCCTTAACAACGATGCTGTTGAAGTATCAAAAGGAACAGACAATAATGTTCAAAAACGATCCATTGCGCAAAAGCTTTCTACGCTTGTTTGCAAAAAAGGTTTCGAGCGAAGCGCTTTTGAAATGACATGGAAAATAACAGGACGCGATAAACAGTTTCGACTGCAGTTCTACCCGAGCCTTGCATATATACTCATTTTTGTATTTGTGTTTGTTTTCAGAAGCAATCAAAGCATTGGTGAAAGCTGGGAAAATTTACCCGCCAGTTCGAATTTTCTTGTACTGATCTATGTCCCATTGTTCACCATTTCAATGGGAATTATGGTGATGGCATTCAACGAAAACTTCCAGGCTTCATGGATCTTTTACAGCACACCTGTTGATAAACCAGGCGAATTATTAACCGGCTCGTTGAAGGCACTGCTGGTAAAATATTTTCTGCCCGCCTATTTAATCATGTTTGTTCTGGCATTGTACATCTGGCACTGGGCCGTAGTTGATGATTTCTTTTTTGGCCTTTGTAATAATATACTTTGCTTTTTCATCATGGCAGCACTAACGCCGCATTATCTCCCATTTTCCCGGCAGCCAAGCACACAACAGCAAACAGGAAAGGTAGTGGTGGTACTCGTACAAATGGTAATGATCGGCGCACTGATCGGCATTCATTATGTGCTGATAAAATTCCCAATAATTTTCTACGCAGTCATCCCTTTCCTTGTGGCAGGAGTTATAGCAATTCTTAGAAACCTGCAAAGATTGCCGTGGCGGCGGATTGTCACCGCCTAATTTGAAAATATAGAAATTTGAAAATGCATTCTGTGTAACTTGCTAAATATTTTATAAAGGCAGTTTGCATCACGAGCATTTTCAAATTTCCAAATTCTCAAATTTTCAAATTATTCCATGGCTGTAAATATCGAGGCGTATAATAGCATAATTGACGAGCTAAAATCTACAAGTGTGCAACTGGTTGCTGTTTCTAAAACAAAACCGGTGGAAGATATCAGGACATTGTACGATGCAGGACAAAAGGATTTTGGAGAAAACTATGTGCAGGAAATTACAGAAAAACAGCCAGCCCTACCGGCAGATATCCACTGGCATTTCATCGGTCATTTGCAAAGCAATAAAGTAAAATACATTGCGCCTTTTGTTTACCTCATTCATGGCGTAGATAGTTTAAAGTTGTTGCAGGAAATAAATAAACAGGCCGCAAAAAACAATCGCGTTATTGATTGCCTTTTGCAAGTTTATATCGCACAGGAAGAATCAAAATTTGGACTGGATGAAAATGAATTGCAGGAAATCGTCGCCAATCTTTCATCATTGCAAAATGTGCGTGTTACAGGATTAATGGGAATGGCCTCTTTTTCAGATGATCTTTCAAAAGTGAGAACCGAGTTTAGTAACCTCAAAACGATCTTCAATAAATTAAAATCCCGGGAACTTCCAGCCAATTGTCAGCCCACCATTCTTTCCATGGGCATGAGCGGTGATTACCAGCTTGCCATTGAAGAAGGCAGTACCATGGTAAGAATTGGAAGTCTGCTGTTCGGCGCGAGGAAGTAGGGCATCGGAACGCAGATTTTCAAGATCGTCATGATTTATTATGATTTTCTTGAATCTTTTTGCAAAACCGTGAGGATGATGTGTAAGAACGAATTTCACATTATTCCCAATCTTAACTCATCATGAAAATCATGACAATCTGCGTTCTTTCTTCAAAATCCGTGTAAATCAGTCCAATCTGCGTCATCTGTGTGCTATCTTCCTCACATTTGCTTAAATTCGCAAGCCCAAAAGGCATTTTTTAAATATGAGCGAGATTAAGAAAGAAGAAGAAAAATCACTCAATTTTCTTGAAGAAATTGTGGAAGAGGATCTAAAGAACGGTCGTTACAAAAGCATTTTAACACGTTTTCCTCCGGAACCCAATGGTTACCTGCACATTGGCCATGCCAAAAGTATTTGCTTGAACTTCGGTCTGGCGCAGAAATACGGCGGCAAAACCAATCTCCGTTTCGATGACACCAATCCGGTTACAGAAGATACAGAATATGTAGACAGTATAAAAGATGACGTTCGCTGGCTCGGTTTTGAATGGGCCAATGAGTTGTATGCGTCAGATTATTTTGAACAGCTTTACAACTTTGCCGTGGAGCTGATTAAAAAAGGTTTTGCTTATGTGGATGATAGTTCTGCAGAAGAAATAGCCAAACAAAAAGGCACACCTACAGAACCGGGCGTTCCCAATCAATACCGCTCAAGAAGTGTGGAGGAAAACCTTCAACTTTTTGCGGACATGCGTGCCGACAAGTACAAGGACGGCGAAAAAGTTTTGCGTGCCAAAATAGATCTGGCTTCGCCAAACATGCACATGCGCGACCCGATCATGTATCGCATCAAGCATGCGCATCACCACCGTACGGGCGACAAATGGTGCGTCTACCCGATGTACGATTTTGCACACGGCCAAAGCGATAGTATTGAGAATATCACGCATTCCGTTTGTACGCTGGAGTTCATTCCTCACCGCCCGCTGTACGACTGGTTCATTGAGAATCTGGCCATTTTCCCATCCCACCAATATGAGTTTTCCCGACTTAACCTTACCTACACGGTAATGAGTAAGCGCAAACTGAAGCAACTGGTGGAGGAAAAACACGTTACCGGCTGGGATGATCCGCGAATGTCAACCATCAGCGGATTCCGTCGTCGTGGTTACACACCGCAAAGCATCCGGACCTTTGCAGAAAAAATAGGTGTTGCCAAACGCGAAAACCTCATCGATGTGTCGTTGCTGGAATTCTGCATCCGTGAAGACCTGAATAAATCGGCGCATCGCAGAATGGTGGTGTTTGACCCATTAAAAGTGATTATTACCAACTATGAAGAGGGTAAATCTGAAATACTGAAAGGCGAAGACAATCCGGAAGATCCAAATACAACATATCGCGACATTCCTTTTTCGCGTGAATTGTTTATTGAAAGAGAAGACTTCATGGAAGTAGCTCCTAAAAAGTATTTCCGCCTTGCGCCGGGACAAATGGTGCGTTTGAAAAGCGCGTACATCATTAAATGCGACGATTTTGTAAAAGATGCCGACGGCAACATTACAGAACTGCATTGCACTTATATTCCTGAAAGTAAAAGCGGCAGCGATACGAGCGGCATCAACGTGAAGGGCACCCTGCATTGGGTAAGCGCCCCTCATGCTGTTCACGCAGAAGTTCGCTTATACGACAGGCTTTTCAAAGTGGAAGATCCATCCAGCGAAGAGGGTGACTTTAAAGATTACATCAACCCCAATTCTTTGGAAGTAGTCGAAACTGTTTACGCTGAACCTGCGCTGGCACAGTCTAAATTTGAAGACCGCTACCAGTTTTTGAGAAAAGGTTATTTCTGCCTTGACAAAGATACATCCGAAGAGAAATTGATATTTAATAGAACGGTGACGTTGAAAGATACCTGGGCAAAAGAAGTGAAGAAAGGATAGTATTCTTTTGCAGCCTATAGCCAAACGCCTAATGCCTAACGCAAGTCCCTGCGTTTAGCGTTAGGCGTTTGACATTCGGGGCCCTCTGATTATTAGAAATTTTTCCAAACTTTTACCTCTCTTTCTTGTTATAACTAGTTGTTAGCTAATTAGCAAAACCCTAACACACTAACAGAAAAAATTCATTATCTTCAGATAACCGCCTACCCTTTACTGCCGCACTTTTTTTATATCTCAGAACAAAAGAAGAAAATATATGAAAAAACTCCTTTTTGCCGTATTCCTGTTTTTTTCTGTTACCGCTGTTATTGCACAGCCAACCGTTACGGAACAATTTCAAAAGATCTCAACGATGGAGCAGGCTCAAAAATTTATTGATGCCAATGCGCCGCTCAAGCCGGTCATCTTTAATGTTGTGGCGGGCAAGGACACTACCATGATCGCAAAGCGCTTGTTGCGTCAAACAAAGGGCAATGTGTTTAACGTGGGTTATACCACCTACAAGGTGCTGGAATCAAACGAGTCTGTTAAATACCGTGCCAGCTACATTTTCCTGGATGGCGGAAGTCTAAGCCCAGCGGAAGTTGACAGCATGAAAAAGATCATTGCAAAAAAGATCGATGCAGGACAATCGTTCGATGCCTTATCGGATCAATACACCATGGACGGTAACACCACACATGGTGATACGGGCTGGTTCTTTGGTGAGGAAATGATGCCGAAAGAATTCCAGGATGCCGTTTCCAAACACAAGACAGGCGAAGTGTTTTATGTTGATGTTCCCGATAAACAATGGCACTACATTGTAAAGAAAACTTATGACGATGATCTTAAAAAAGAGATGACCATTCTTAGGGCAAACGGACGATAATGAATTTATGTATAGAGCATGTCCAAATCCCTGCTTGACAATTGAGCGGGGATTTATTTTTTAAGCTCGTCTATGCGCATTTTAGGTAAATTGTCCGGGAAGTTTTTTTGAATGTATGTGATCATGTTTTCGCGAATGTAACAGCGAAGATCAAAGGCCTGACCCGAGTTTGCAGCACTCATCAGCGTCCTGATTTCCATAACTTTTTCTGTAATGTTCGTTACCTGCACAACGCCCACTTTTCTATCCCAAAGAGGTGATAGTTCCAAAAGCCGCATGTATTCTATACGCAAAGGTTCAATGGGCATTGTATAGTCTACATAAAAATAAACGTAGCCAAGCAAATCGGATGTATTGCGCGTCCAGTTTTGAAAGGGCTTTTCAATAAAATAGTTAATGGGTAATACAAGGCGACGCTTATCCCACAAATTCATCACCACATACGTAAGCGTAATTTCCTCTACCCGCCCCCATTCATTTTCAACGATCAGCACATCGTCAATGCGTATGGGTTGCGTGAAAGCAATTTGAAAACCTGCTAAAATATTAGCGAGCGATTTTTGCGCTGCAAAACCAATAATGATACCTCCAACACCCACACCGGTAAGCAGCCCGGCTCCGATTTTTTTTAGCCCATCAAAACTCAGCAGTACGGCGCAAATAGTTACAATAACAATGATCCCTACAATGAGTCTCCAAATAAACTGCACCTGCGTGCGTATCTTCCGCTCACGAAGATTGTCCGCTTTTGAAATATCGTAAGAATGATAAATATAGTCTCGCAAAACGTTTACCAACCCAATGAGTACTGCTGCAAACGTAATGGTTAAAAAAATACTCACTGTTTTATCCAGGTTGCTTTCAAAAGCAGGCCTTACCCGCATAAAGGGCAACATGAAATTGAATACCAGCACGGGAAGAAAATAGTTAAACGGCCTGCCAATATTGCTAAGAATGGATTTTGGCAAAGAATAATCCCGTCCTGGTTTCACAGCTGTATACCGCAGCGAAACCGATAGTATAAATTTGATAATGAACGCCAATATAATAGACGCACTTACCAATAATAAGTTCCACACCCAATCGGGTAACTTTCCAAATACACTTTGCAATTCGTCCATGGGCGGCAGGTTTATTATGCTAGAAACATTACAAACGATGTACCGGGAATGAGGACAAAGCTGAATAACTGAATAACCGAATAACTGAGTAATTGAAATTCAAAGTGAATGATCGAATGTAAACTTTCAGTTATTCAGTTACTCAGTTATTCAGTTACTCAGTTATTCAGTTATTGACCTGCGGTTACCTCACACTATCATACTGCATCACAAACTTGCTAAGATCCGGTGCATTCTTTTTTTGCCGTTGCAGCTCGTAGTTATAGATGATGTTGCCAACTTCTTCAAAAAAGGGATAACCGATCGTGTCATAGTCGTATTTATCGTCGTTTAAAATACCGTCGCTGTTGGTGTAAATAGTGGCTGTCAGCATAAACTCAACACCGTTTAGAAAATCGACAACATAGGCAGCATCAGTGAGAAAGCCATAGCTCCAGCCTGCTTTATTAAACACTCTTATATAAGGGGGTATTTTTTTCTTGCCTGCTTTAAAGAAGAAGAATTTGGTGTAGCTGTCAAAATATTCAGTAGTGTCGTATTTGGGAAAGTTTGTCTCAGAGGGATATTGCGACATGTATTTGTAGAGGAAACGATAGTCATCATCAGAGAGATCAAATCGTTTGGAACTGCTTACCGATGAAGGAAACAACACGGCCTGCAACATTTGCTGCATGTCCGTCAAGGCAAACTTATTATGTGTGGTAAAATCCATCGGCTGCATGATGAGGCTGTCATTTCTATCTAAATGTCCATTGCCGATTTTAATCTGTTTTGAAAAATCAAATTTGAAATTGCTGTAGGCTGCGGGTTGCGTGTAAAGCAAATGATCTCCATTCACAAATCTCACCTGGCTCGTGTGGCGGTTTTCATCTTCATTCATCGGAGCAAAAGAGCGGGTTATAACGGTGTTCCTATAGCCTTTTTTCTGCAGCGCGTCATTGATGTATTGTTGACCGTCAAACTCGTATAATCTGTTATAGGCATCATTATCGCTTATCAAAAATATCTTACGAACATAATGCGCAACCGACGGCAGCTTGTTTTCGCTTGTTGAATCGATCCATGCATTTGTTTGCTTGCTGTAAGAGCTGTCGAGCAACATGGTAGTGTATTTATCAACCATTGGCACACGCAGCTTATGAAGCTTTTCCAGTGCCAGCAAGGCAATGGGCAATTTCACTGTTGAGGCCGGATTGAAATACTGTTCTTTATCTACGTGTAAATAATAGTTGGTAAAGGTTGGATTGTTGTGTTTGCTCCTGTCAATTTGTGTGTAGATGAGCTGATATCGAAAGCTGTCGGGCTTGTCAAGGATATTCAATAACAAGGGCGAGCCTTTTTCAATCAATAGTTTTTGCAGGAAATCGTCGGAGCGAGATTGAGCCTGCAAACCTGCAAGAGCTACAAAAATTGGTATGAAACAAGATAACCATTTATACATACAAGATTTTTATCGATTACTTTAAATGAGAAAATCCTATTTATGATAAATTTGATCTGCCTAGCTATTCTGTCTCACTAAAGAAATTCAGTGATAAATTCATCCGGCGTCAAAACCGGCAGAGCGGCTATTGCTTCTTTTTTAAGGCGCTTATCCCGGCTTATGAAATAATTGATTTCATTGTGTATTGAGGCATAATACTGCAACGCATCTTCAATATCATCAATTTTGGAATTCAAGGCAAGCAACGTTATTTCATGTGGTGCATCTATTGCCTGCACATTGGTCAGTAATGTAATTAGTAAATTTCTCGCCTCTTTTTTACCATATTCCTTTACCAAAAAATATCCGGCTATATGTATAATTGTAGGAGTGATGAACGCCTGTACCTTTTCATCTTCGATCAATTCAAAAATCTCTTTAATTTTCTCATGCCCTGGACGTTGGAGAAAAAAATCCAAAAGAATATTGGCATCAAGAAATATTTTAGAACCCATATTTTTTTGCATTTTCTTTGTAGTACAATTCCTTCAAATCGATACTGGGGTCAATATTGGGCTTTTTCAATTTAGCCACAGCATCGATTATACTCTTTTTCCTGGCAGGTCTTATTAGCTTTTTTAAATAATTTTCTACCAACTCAGAAACACTAACATTGTTGCGCGATGCGTAATTCTTTACATTATCAAGTAGCGATTCCTCTATTGTAATATTTAGTCTTGTTTTCATACGCTCTTAATCTTTCTCAAATATACGCATATTTTAATTTTATGCGCATAAAGTAAGCCGGCACAAAAAATCCCCCGAAATACGGGGGATCTATATAGAAATTGATTCTTTGTAGAATTATGCTACTGCCTTGTTTACCAATGCAGCCGCTTCGCTCAACAAGATGGCACTTTGTACTTTCAGGCCACTCTCGTCAATCAGCTTCTTAGCTTCTTCAGCATTTGTACCTTGCAAACGAACGATGATAGGAACAGTAATGTTGCCCATTTTGCTGTAAGCATCGATAACACCTTGCGCAACACGGTCGCAACGTACGATACCACCAAAGATGTTGATCAGGATCGCTTTTACTTTAGGATCTTTCAGGATGATGCGGAAACCTGCTTCTACAGTTTGAGCATTTGCAGTACCACCTACGTCAAGGAAGTTTGCAGGCTCACCACCGCTCAATTTGATCATATCCATGGTTGCCATTGCAAGACCGGCACCATTTACCATACAACCTACGTTACCATCCAATTTTACGAAGTTCAGGTTGAATTTACCTGCTTCTACTTCTGTAGGATCTTCTTCGCTGATGTCACGCATTGCAGCCAGGTCAGGATGACGAGTCAAAGCATTATCATCAAGGTTCATTTTACAGTCAACTGCTATGATTTTTTCATCGCTTGTTTTGAACAATGGATTAATCTCAAGCATGCCGCAATCCAAACCTACATATGCATTGTAAAGATTGGTCACAAATTTTACGCAATTTTTAAAAGCTTCGCCGCTCAATCCGAGGTTGAAAGCAATTTTGCGAGCCTGGAAGGCTTGTAAACCACCACCAGGGTGAACCCATTCTTTAAAAATTTTATCAGGAGTGTTGTGTGCAACTTCTTCAATGTCCATACCACCTTCGGTGCTGTACATGATTACATTTTGTCCTTTTGCTCGATCCAACAGGATACTCAGGTAAAATTCTTTTACCGGATTAGGACCTTCATAATATACGTCTTGAGCTACCAATACTTTGTTCACCAGTTTGCCGGCTTCGCCAGTTTGGATGGTTACCAAAGTACCACCCAAAATATTTTGAGCGATCTCCTTAATAGCTTCTGCATTTTTGCCAACCGCTACACCACGTTGTTCTGATCCACGAATTTTTCCTTTACCACGGCCACCCGCATGGATCTGCGCTTTTACAACTGCAAAAGGACCACCATACTGAGTTTTAATTTGTTTGTAAGCTTCTTCTGCTTCGCCGGGAGTGTCGCAGGCAATACCTTCCTGAACCGGCACATTATATTTCTTTAGTAATTCTTTGGCTTGATACTCATGAAGATTCATATCAGAATATTTGAGTGCGAATTTAGGGTAAAATGATTAAACGGGAATTAGGAATTAGAAATTAGGAATTAGAAAGTGAAAATGTGTGGAAGTAACCTGTCGGGCACAGATGTGTGAGGGCTTGCAAACACCACTGTTGAATTAATATTAAAATAATATCGAATAGCATCACTCAATAAAAAAGGAGAACCGTTTTAAAATCGACGATTCTCCTTTTCAATTATTTGGGCGAATGCGATTCGCCCCTACTTCCTCTTCGGCAACACACTCCAATATATTAACACCACTCTTCTACGTTCGTCGACAGGTTTGTAATCTGTAATTTTCCCTGCTGGCAATTGCTCTCCTTTGCCTATTGAAAAGAAAGAATCAGAAAGATTGTTTACCGGAAACGAACTGCGCTGCAATCTATATTGTTCGCGAAGAATACTTGTAATGGCGTTCGCTCTTCTGTTCGACATTTCAACATTCAACTGGATTCTGCCAGGGGATGGCGAAGACATATTTTTTGTAAGGTCTTTGTAAAGCTCGCTTCCGGGAGTGAAGTTTTCTTCATCTGCATAACCTAACACTATAAACGAAGCGTGCAATTCTCTGTCGGAATGTTTCGCCGCAAACCTCAAAACTTCATCGGTTACTGTTCCCAGCATTTTTTCTGCTTCTGTATTGCTTTCTATTTTATATTGACCAGAACCAAAGAAAACGGCTGTGTTTAGTTTGGCAAAGGTATTTGCAGCAAGGAGTTCGTCAAAAAACAGCACATTCTCAAGATCTGCTTTATACAACATGCTTACATGACTGAAATGCTCCTGAGCTTTTCTATTTCTTCTTTTGTTTTTATAGCCGTTGGAGGCGATCGCATCATATTGCTGAATGCGGATTTGAATACTATCACGAAGTTGCCTGATGTACTGATACGTGGCAGAGTCAGTCATTTCGTCCAGTTCTCCACTATTTCTTTTTGAAATTCTCCTGGCGTCAATAGAGTCAAGCTTTTGCAAGAGAGATACCTGTTCACTTTTTTGCTCTTCAAGTTGCTTTTGTAAACTGTTTGCTTTTTTGTTACTTACACAACTTGTCAGCGCAACAAGTATTAATGAGGCTACGGTGAAATATTTTTTCATAAAAGAGGTCTTGATCAAATAAAAACACGCAAGTGTTTTCACTTATGTGGGTCGCAAAATTAGAAGTATCTCCCATTTGACTGTGTCAAAAAAGGACATAAAAATGTTGCAATCCGAATCGATCGTGACCTTATTTTTTTGAATATAACCTATCTTCTTCCTGGCGCATGTCGTTGCTGGTATGGCGTGATCCATCATGGCTCCACCCGGGCGCGCCGAACAGGTAACCCATTCGCGCTTTTAGTGAGATGCCTTTTTGCGTTACATCTTTCCAAATGCTCACCCATTCATGAAACACCAGGTACAACGGATTTTGTTTTTCAAGTGGGGAAGTCAAACCAAAACGAATGGGTTGATACTCTTCTATTGACAATTCTCTTTGAAATGTTCCAAAAAGTTTGTCCCAGAAAATAAGCAGCATTCCCATGTTCTTGTCAAGATATTTGGGATTTGAAGCGTGGTGAACTTTATGATGTGAGGGTGTTACAAGAATATATTCGAGAAATCCAAGTTTGCCCACTTTTTCAGTATGTACCATAATTCCCCAGATTTGCGTAGCGGAATAGATAAATACTATATCCAGCGGTTGAAATCCGCAAAAGGCCAGCGGCAGAAAAAATATGAATCTGTATAGCGGCTCAAATACGGATGATCTGAAACCTGTAGTGAAATTATATTTTTGAGACGAATGGTGCGTTACATGCACTGCCCATAAAAATCGGAGGGTATGATCCATTCGATGCAGCCAGTAGTACATAAAATCCTCAAACAATACCAGGATGAGCCAGTATGCAATAACATGATGGATCTCCACAATTCTGTGGGCATAGCACCAGGCAAGCACTCCGACATAAATCGCTCTGAAAACCAGGTCGATACCACCGTTCAGCAACATCATATAAACGTTTTGAAAGGTATCTTTTACTGTATAGGTTTCCTGTTTGCGAAGATTACTCAATACAATTTCCAGCCCGATAATAAAAATGTATAGCGGCGTACTAATCAATAAAAGCAACTGTTCCCGAAAATGCACAACTAAGGTTTTTAATAGTTTTAGGAAATAAACTGCAAATTTGCAGTTTAATTGCACACCGAGCAAACCATTCCACCTTATTAACCAGCCATTTATTTAATAATAAGTTGTATTTCAATCGTTATCATGAGCAAAGAGCTTCTTCATAATTGGGAAAAGAAATCTGCCGAAAAGCAAAAACAATACAAAAGTTTTTTGCAGCGGGCAGATAAGAACAAGGTGCTGAAACAGCTTCCCGACCTGCATGAAGAGGCATTTACGCATGTTGACTGCCTGCAATGTGCCAACTGTTGTAAAACTTACTCTCCTCGCTTCAAAACACCTGATATTAAGCGCATTAGCAAACACCTGAAGCTAAAAGAGGGTGACTTTATTGAAAAATATCTTCGCCTCGACAGCGATGGCGATTATGTGGTGAAACAATCTCCCTGCCCATTTCTTGGTAGCGACAATTATTGCAGTATTTATGAAGTTCGCCCGTCCGATTGTGAGCGTTTCCCCTACACCAATGAAGATGTGATCTTAAAAAGAATGAATATTACCCTGAAGAATTCAACGTTTTGTCCGGCGGTGTTTTATGTACTCGAAAAACTGATGAAGAGTTGAGAATTTAGAGTGGAGAATTGAGAGTTAAGCTTTCAGTGTGGAATTTTTTAAATATCCATTAGCTCTCAACTTTCAACTCTCCATTCTCAACTAAAAAGTGCAACTTACGTTGCACTTTTTTTGCTTTTTTCTCCATGTTTATTTAAGAATCGCCCTGCTGATCACTATTCTTTGCACCTCGCTGGTGCCTTCATATATCTGGGTAATTTTTGCGTCCCGCATTAGTCGTTCTACGTGGTATTCTTTTACAAATCCATAACCACCGTGTATTTGAACCGCTTCTGTACTCACCCACATGGCGGCTTCTGATGCAAATACTTTCGCCATTGAAGAACTAAGTGTGTAATCTTTTTGCTGATCCTTTTCCCATGCAGCTTTCAGGCAGAGCAATCTTGCGGCTTCTACTTTTGTAGCCATGTCTGCCAGTTTGAACTGTATTGCCTGATGATGCATGATCTCTTTACCAAATGCCTTTCTTTCTTTTGAGTATTTCAAAGCCAGTTCGTAAGCACCGCTTGCGATACCCAATGCCTGGGATGCAATTCCAATACGGCCGCCGGCCAGTGTTTTCATTGCAAATGTGAAACCAAAGCCATCTGCACCAATCCTGTTTTCTTTTGGCACTTTCACGTCGTTGAACAAAATGCTATGGGTATCACTACCGCGAATGCCCATTTTGTTTTCCTTTGCACCCACCACAACACCCGGCAAATTCTTATCTACAATAAACGCGTTGATTCCGTGGCTTCCTCTGGCTGGGTCGGTCTGTGCAATTACAAGATATACTGAAGCAGAGTTACCGTTGGTGATCCAGTTTTTGGTACCATTTAGCAAGTAATGATCGCCCATGTCTTCCGCAGTCGTACGCTGTGAACTCGCATCGCTTCCTGCTTCTGGTTCGCTTAAAAGAAATGCACCAATATATAGTTGTCCGTCCTTTTTGCCTTGCGCAAGAGGAACGAGATATTTTTGTTTTTGTTCTTCACTGCCAAATGTTTCCAATCCCCAGCAAACAAGGCTGTTGTTAACGCTCATGGCAACACTTACACTGGCGTCTACTTTACTCACTTCCTCCATGGCAAGAACATAGCTGATAGCGTCCATGCCGGCACCGCCGTATTTTGGATCCACCATCATTCCCATAAAACCGAGATCTGCCAGTTTCTCTACCTGTTCTTTCGGAAATTTTTGTAATTCGTCTCTTTCGATTACACCTGGTAAACACTCAGTTTGAGCAAAATCCCTTGCTGCTTTTTGTATCATCAGGTGCTCTTCGTTCAATTGAAAATCCATATGGCCGATTTGAAATTTATTGCCAAATATAGAGAAAGTTGTTTCACTAACTAATGATCGTTAGTAAATTTTTTTACAAAAAAACGCAGATTTTCATGATTGTCATGATTTGTAATGATTAGAAGAAGGTTTTGAAAACGACGATGGCGTAAGCACATCAAGATGGCTTCGATATGGAACGTCGATTTTTTGATAAAACCGGATAAAAAGGAAAATCATGAAAATCTTGAAAATCATGACAATCTGCGTTCGATCCCACAAAAAAAAGAGCCCCCAGCCCCTCAGGAATGAGGGCCTTTAGGGGCTCAGGTTAATAAAAACCAAATCACCGTGAGAAAAAGATTTTTAGCGCTCTGACCACGGTGACATTTGAGTGGTGTCTTAAGGTTTACTACTATTTTGCAACCGCAAGTTTCCTGCGGTTAAATTTTTCGAGTTGTGTATCGCAATCTGAAATTGAAAAGTCGGGATCGGCTTTTACTTTCAGCATCGCCATAATTTGTTGCTCTATCTCTATTCCTTTATCGAAATTGCCAGTCTCTACAAGAAGACTCGCATACGTATCCATGAATACCGGTTTCTTATACTGCATTGATGTCTCGGCCAGCTTTAATGCTTTTTGCAACACATATGGATCAGAAGATTTTTGCAGCAGCTTCCAGCACGTTGCATTTAACCAGTCTATCTGACTCGATGTATCTTTTTTGGGATATTTTGTAAGAATGGCCTCCATAGCGTCAACGTAGCCTTTCCAGTCGTTACTGCGATCTGCAGAGGCGGCATCACACTCAAGGGCAAGCATGTATCTTCCTGCAAAATTCATTTGATTGAGGCTGTCTTTCAGCTCCTTTAAATCTTCAACAGGAAAAATGGTGTTGGCTGCTTTTTGAATTGAGTTGCGATAGACTTCTACAAAATAATCTGACACAGAATCGGCTGAGAATTTTTGTTCGTAGCTTTTTTGATTCTTACGTACGTATTGAAAAACGGGCGACTGCTCTGTTCTAACGTAGCGATTTATAAAGTACCAGTTTTCTTTGGTTTGCCATTTTGCTTTTGGTGTTTTGCTGAAATATTCTTCTATTATTGCTCCTGTGTTTTCATGCAGCCCTTCCATCCGCGTCATGAACTTTGACATAAATGCAACACTCCTGTCGCCCTTTTTATACTGGGCCATCAGCGACTCAAGAGCATCTCCGCCCAATGACATTTTTCCGAATCTAAGAAATACTTTGCTGTCGACCGCGCCTATCTGCTGGCTGATCAATTTGCCTTCGGCAGTAATAAACAGCAAAGTTGGGTATGCGCGAACGTTATATTGTTTTGCCAATTGCGGGCCTTCGCCTTTTTCCATGTCAATTGATGCATTGATAAAATTGGCGTTGTAGTAATCGGCTATTTCATTTCTTGTAAACACTTCTTTGGCAAGCTTTTTACATGGACCGCACCAGCTAGTGTAACAATCCAGAAAAATTGCTTTCTTCTCTTTGGCTGCCCTGGCTTTAATTTCGGCCCAGGAGCTGTTATGTTCAAAGCTGATGGATCTATCCTGCGCATGCAATGCAACGCAAGTCAGCACGTTTATTATACAAAAAGCAAAGTATTTCATCTGCATATTTTTATTGTTTTTGGCCAGATGTTATTGATGAGTTATCTATTATTGTTTTTGGCCTCATCGAACTACGTTTCGCAACAAAAATTTTCATCGCAGTTGTACAAAGTTGCTCGAAAATTTTTATGGCTCATTTCATGTTATGTGTCTGTGTGGTGAATGGCGAATTGACAAACCGTGAAGTACCGATCATGAGCTGTAAACTATTTTCACGATTGCCTATTCACAAGTCTCCACTTTAGTGATTTAAAAGCGTTTCAATTGTTTTATCCATCTCCGGTAATCTGAACGGATTGTAAGCTGCCAGTCCAAATCTTATTATACCCGATTGATCAATTACGTATGAAGTGGGGTATGTTTTTATGTTGTACTGAATTGAAATACCGTTTCTTTTAGCGGGTATCATGGTATAGTTGAAATTACCGCTCGTTACAGCTTTGATTTTTTCCGCACTGTTGTCATTCACTTCAAACGCCAAAAACACTACATCTTTGGCTTTGTATTTTTCTACCAGCTTATTCAGTTCAGGCATTTCTTTTTTGCAAGGCGCACAACCAATGAACCAGAAATTCAACACGACTACTTTTCCTTTCAATTCGTGCAGGTCATACTTTACGCCATCTACATCCGTTACTGAAAACAAGGGTGCCGGTTTGTTCATTTGCGATGCAATTATTTTCTCACGCTCAATGCTTTCAGGCGTTTTTGCAAATACCAGTTTTCTGAATTCTTCAATCGCTTTCTCCTGCTCTTCCTTTGTTGCTATTCTGGCAACTTTTAGCCTGACCACAAAGCTGGAATCAACGTAAGTGTCTGTCGTTAATTTATAGTCGCTTTGATCTAAACGATTTTTAAATTCGTAACGATGCACTTTTTGAAAGTCCTGTGACAGGCAAATAATGTCGGCCTCTGAAACACCTTTTACATTTGAAACAGAATCTGCGTAATGCAATTCTTTATCAGAATTTACTTTTTGCAATCCTGACAAATACTTCGTTTTTCTTGCTTCCACCTGGCTTGCGCTATCGACTGCTGTCTGTGCACGCAACACACCAGTTGAAGACAAAAGAGCCAGAACCGATAAACTAAATACTTTCCTACCCAACATGATTTGATTTTTATTAAGTCGTGAAACGCCAACCGTAATCGTGAGTTTCATTCACACCTGAACTACCCTCACGATTTCCTGTTTACGATTGACGTTTCTCGATTATTATTCTGCAATAAGTTTTGGAATTGTTTTACCTAGTTCTTCAAGTGTGTAAGGATTGTATCCTACATATCCCATACGAACGATGCCTTTTTTGTCGATCACGAAGTTGGCAGGGAACACTTTTACCTGGTACAACGCAGCAGCATCTTTACCGCCTAAAGCCACCTGGTAAGCAAAAGGAACTCTTTTCAGGAATTTCTGAACGTCTGCCACTGTTGTTGCAGGAACCACTTCCGGTGCGAGGAACACTACATCTTTATTGTTCTTGTATTTATCAACAAAGGTGTTGAGTTTAGGCATCTCTTCTCTGCATGGAGGACATTGTGTAAACCAGAAGTTCAACACAATAACTTTTCCTTTCAGACTTTTAATGCTTACTTTTTTTCCGTCGATGGTGGTAACTGTAAAATCAGGAGCCGCACTACCAACAAGCTTGCTCACTTCTACATCGTTTTGCGCAATGGAAGTACCTTTTTTAGGTGCATAATATCCTTTAAGCGACGCTACTTTTTTCTCTTGTTCTTCGGGAGTTGCTCTGCGAAGCACAAATGCTTTTTTGCTATAGTTGATATCGCCATACATATCATCAACCCATTCTCCTGAAGGATCGAACAAAAATTTCCTGTATTGTTCGAATGGTACGTTAATGTATTCTGCAGTATAGTATGCCTGGTCCGTCAACTTGTAATTTTTATCTGCCGCAGCTTCATTAAAGGCTTTCTTAAATTCCGGCGTGGCTGTAGCCAAATTTGTCAAACCATTCAACACAACTGCCTTTCTCGCTGCAATTGAATCAGCATTTTTGAAGGATGGAGCTGTTGAATCGATGTTCACGAACTTTGCAGACTGGGCAAAGCTACTCTGCGCACACACAGTTAAACCAACTGCAAACGCTAGTAATTGTTTACGAGATATTTTCATTTTCATTTTTTTACTAAAGTGATTTTTTATTTTATTTTCTTGTTTTGACCGTCATACTCACAAATGATTTAAAGGGTCTAAACAATTCTTTTTGAACAATGATGCTTTTAAATTTTATACTGCCATTATTTCTTTACAAGATTTACCCCTGCGTCTTTAAACAAGGTCAATGCAGTAGAAAGCGTTGACGCATTTACCGTTTTAAATTTTGACCCTGAAGTGGAGCTGGAACTAACGTCTACTGTGTAAGTAGTTTTTTTACATTGCGACAGATCAACAGCTGCCCCACTGCTACCCGCTGTATCATCAAATGGATTAGTCAGGAGGTATAGCCTGAATGTTGTAGCCGCTGGCGTCCACGGCAGAGTAAATGATGTCAGGGCATTATTATCAAGATATAAAAAGTAGCTTCCGCTGGCAGGTGTTGCGTTTGGAAGTTTTGAAGCATCTACTGAAGCAATATTATTGAAAGAAAATTTCAAAGTAGCGAGCTTTGTGAGTGCCGTAAGGTCTGGTAATGAAGTGAGTGCGTTATTAGTGCATGACAGAGTTGTTAAATTCGTAAGCGTTGAAATACTTGCCGGCAATGTTTGAGCGTTTGTATAAGCGTATGTTAATGAGGTCAAAGCTGGAGTTTGCGAAAAATCAACTGAGGTTAGATTAGATGGCCCCCCAAAATTAGCGGATCCTCCACCACACGATAATGTAGTTAAATTCGGATTATTCAATTTCAAATAAGCAAGTGCAAAATTAGTTGAGCAATCCAACGATGTTAATGCAGGACATTGTGTTACATCCAGCGAATCTATCTGATTGTTGGAACAATTGATTTTAGTTAAAACCGGGTTGTTTAATTTTAACGACCTTAAATTAATTCCCCCCCATAAAGATTTACCTCCATTCGTTGGTTGATTGCAAGCTAAGTTGGTTAGCAAGGGGCAATTCGACACATCCAATTTAGAGATGCTTGTGGAGCTGCAGTCCACATTGGTTAATTTCGTGCAATTTGTCAAAGGCAATAAACCAATTCTATAATTGTGAGAACATATTAAGTTTGACAAATTCGGAAGATCTGCTACACTGGTTGACAATACTTGTATATCGTTGTAACTGCAGTTCAGCGATGTCATCTCAGACACCTTAGTGATATACAATGAAACAATATGTCCAACGCCGGCTTCCATAAAAGAGTTACTTGGATTATACCAGCTGGTTGAAGTATTCATGTTTCTATTTCCGGTACAATCGAAGGCACTCAAAGAATCACCTGTTATTGTAACGGTATAATCACCCAAACGTGGATATGTATGATAAGCAACTACAGTAACACCTGATCCTGCTGGATATAAAGAATCCACTCCATCACCCCAACTCACTTTGATATTTTTTCCGTTCAGATTAAATGCGGGAGTAGCAACAGAAAAATCGCCTTTATTACTGCTGGTAAATGACCCAACTTGCGCAAGCTGTGCAAGCTGCATTGTTATTGAATGGTCCGCTAACGGAGTATAAGGAGGAAGAGAAGGATTGTTTATATCAACCTTTTTACAAGAGAAAAAGATTATCTGTGCGCTGATTATAGCTATGAGCAACGATGCAATTTTATTCATCTGCCAATATTTTATTTTTTAACAAAATTTCATTTAACGTCTGCTGGCTCTAAATGATCATTCAACCTACCATCCGGGGTTTTGAGTTAATTTATTCCCTGGTATGTCTATTTCCGATTGTGGAATAGGAAACAGATAATTTCTTGCTGCAAAAGTTTTTGAATTGTTGAAATTCGTACCATAGGAATAAGTTTTGACGCCTGTTGTCGCATTATAGGTAATAGTTACTTTTCGGGTCGGAGTGAATCCCGTAGCACTATTAAACCAGGTAGTTGCCGTGCCCCATCTTTTTGCATCCCAGTAACGTTGATCTTCGAACGCCAGTTCCACACGACGCTCATGCCGAATAACTGTATCCATTCCTCCCTGTGTTAAAATACTTGCCACCTGTGGCATGCCCGCGCGGGCGCGAACCTGATTTACCGCGGCCAGAACGGAAGCATCCGGGCCAACTGCTTTATTTTGCGACTCTGCATAATTCAGCAGCACTTCAGCATAGCGGATCAATGGCCAATTATAGCCGCTTGCAGCACCAGAACCGCTTGGGGTAATACTTTCATTGATAAACTTCCTTAAATAATAACCGGTTGGAGTGGTAGCGTTAGTGTATGCCTGACCTGATGAATTGACCATGTCCTGGCCGCCGCTATACATTTGCATACTCCGGTTTCTAAATGCTACTCCATCATATAAAATTGTTGCATAAAATCTCGGGTCCCTACCTGCATAAGGATTTGCAGCATTATAACCCGAACCGGAAGCTCCAATCGCCAAACCCGTTTTCATCATCTCATAGTCATCAACCAGATTTTGGGTAGGGCAAGTGCTGCCCAAGCCTCCATAGTAAGGAGATTGGTTATTATAATCAAAATAGGTTGCGAGTTCAGCACTATTGAAATTATGTTGTACCGACAATATCATTTCGGCATTGTTTGGACTAGAGAAAATACTGCTATAATTTTTTGCCAGAACTGATGAATCTGTGCTGGCAACAATCAATAATGAGTTTGCTTTCAAATCCATAATGCCCTTAGCAGTAGCTGCTGCTGCTGCCCAATCCTGTGGTGACTGAGTAGATGACGCCTTCATCATTTGTACTCTACACTTTAAACCCCACGCGGCTTGTTTTGTTATCCTGCCTAGATCGGCAGTCGCGTATTGAGCAGGCAAGTCATTTGCAGCCGAATCAAGCTCGCTCACAATAAACTTTTGACAAGAATCAAGTGTATTGCGTGCGTGGAACATTGTTGAATCAACTGCTCCCTCAGCGACTGTAATAATAGGTACAGCACCGTAGTATTGAACTAAGTCATAATAATAATATGCACGCAAAAATCTTACTTCTGCTTTCAAGCGTTTGTTCAATTGTGGATCACCGGGTACGCCGTCAATTTTTGAAAGGTATATATTGGCTCTGCGTATGTATGTATAACGTGAACTCCATATTGGCGAAATCGTCCTGTAATAAGCATCATAGGTAGAAGTCGAATAATATTTCTGAGCAGTACTATTTGTATTTGCAGGTACCGCATCATCAGTAAGACAACTCATTAGCCATGCACCTCCGGTAATAACATTGGAACCGCCGAACCCGCTTGTTAGTTGAGAATAAAAATTATTAGTGTACAAAACTACGTTACTCTGATTTTCCCATAATTGAGGATCAGTGATCTGGTCCACAGGTTTCTGATCCAGGACCTTGTGACAACTTGCAAAAAGAAAAACACTCCCGGTTATTATTAGTGCTAAAAAAGTTTTAACTCTCATCTTTCTTCTTTTTAAATTAGATTACTTGTATTTGTTAAAATCCAACATTAACACCCAAATTCAGTGAACGCTGAATTGGATAATATCCTCCGTTTTCTAAATTCACATTTAGCATTTCCGGGTCAACAATATCTATTCCCGATTTAGCCCAGGACCACAAATTGGTCGCTCCCGCAGAGAACATCACGTTAGATAATCCAATTTTTTTCACAGCATGAGCCGGCAAACGATACGATATTTTTAGGTTTTTAAATCTTATATAATCTCCTTTAACCAACCAGAATGTGCTTGGATGACCAGACGCTGAGTTATTGGTTGAAAAAGCAGGAGAAGAATAACGGGGATAGCGTGCATCTCTGCTTTCCGGTCTCCATGCATTTTCATAACCATATACTGTCTGGTTTCCCGGTTGGAATTGAGCCACATTTCCGCCTGCTCCCTGCAAAAAGGTGTTAACAGAGAAATTTTTCCATTGGAACGTAAGATTTAATCCGAAAGAATAAGGTGGAAGATTGGTGTTGTTGATTATGACCATATCTTCTCTATCAACCTTCCCGTCATGATTTAAATCCGCATACTGTATATCTCCCGGTTTCAAGCGTGTGTTTCCAGCTCCATCCTGATTAACCGGATAGTTGTCGATATCCTTCTGCGTTTGAAACAAACCAAGAGATTTATAATAAGCCTTGTATTGAACGCCATGTTCCTGATATCTTCCATAAGCGGGATAAAGTGTGGAATAGTTGGGATCAACAGCTCGACTATTGGTATAACTGAAATTAAATGTGGTTTGTAAGGACATATCCCTTTTTAATTTCGTATTATTTGTAAGAGAAACTTCAAATCCACTAAAGTGCTGTTCTCCTGAATTAGTGTATGGGGCACTAATTCCCAAGGTTGCCGGAGTACTAAATGATTGACTTACCTGTAGGTTGGAAACATGTTTATCATAGATATCAAAAGTTCCGCTAATGAAGTTTTTCCATAATGAGAAATCAAGGCCAATATTCCGCATTAAGCTTTTTCCCCAGGTTACATTTGTATTGGGCAGAGTACTGTTGGCCAACACGAATGCAGGCTGATAAGTGCTACTGGTAGTTCCGTTCCCTCCAAAAGCGTATCCTCCGCCACCGCCGCCAGGGCCGGAGTTAATGACATTGTAATTGTAGTAGTAACTATACGCGGCACTTTGATCAATTCCCGTAAGGCCTATTGACGCCCTTAGTTTAAGGTCATTAATAAACCTGACATTATTTTTAATAAATTTTTCTTCGCTTATACGCCACGATACAGCAGCCCCTGGAAAATAACCCCATCTTTTACCCGGGGCGTAATGGTTAGAGGCGTCAGCACGCATGGTATACTCCAAATAGTATTTTTTTGCAAAACTGTAATTTAAGCGCATAACACCACCGATTCTGCCATCCTGCGTTTCTGTTCCTCCATTCGTCTGTCCCGTAGGCGAACCACCGTTAATAATCTCAACACCGTCAATAAGTCCGTAGCGGTAAGCCTGCAAATATGTAGTGGTGGAATAATAGTTTGTTCCTAAAACTGTTAGTCCCAAATTATGTTTAGCAAATGTTCTGGAATAATCAAAACCAAGGTCAGTGTTATAAGAACTAACACTTCCAAGATCCTCCGTGAGCGAATTGCTGTTTGTTGGCGAGTTTTGGAAGCCACCGGTTTGTCTGTAGCCTGTCGGCGATACCGCATCAGGCATAAACGTCTTGTAAAATTTTTGTAACTTTTTGTATTGTAAATTATTGAAACTAAGACTGTTGTTCACTTTGATAGTTAGCCCTTTAATAGCAATAGGTGTGTATGTGAAGTTAGCCTGCACAGACATGTTGCTACTTTGGTTATGTATATATCCCGATAGATCCGGTTGCGTATTCGCCCATTTGTTAGAGCCTGATGGACCATATAGAGAACCGTCTTTATTGAAAATAGGCGTAAGAGGATTGGCTGTAAGAATATCCAGGAATACACCTGATTGGGAAGCAATCGGGCTGGACTGATTAGTAGTAACATACTGCATGTTTAATCCCAGCTTCAAATCGCGATGGAGCTTAATATCTAAATTAGAAAGAATTGAATAACGTCTATAGTCATACGCTGCAAGAATACCTTTCTGGTCGGCTATTGAACCATTCACGTAATAACGAACCGCCTCAGTACCCCCCGAAGCTCCAAGTGAGTGTGTCTGGGCCATAGCATTACGTTGAACATCGCTCTCATAAAGACTTTTGGGATTATACACCCACGGATACTTCCCACTTTGAATTGAATCGATTGCTCCAGGCGAATAGTAAGTTCCTGAACCGTCATTTTGATACATTTCATTAGAGGCTTTAGCGTAGTCAACACCACTAAGCATTTCAGGGAATTTGGATGGTTTATCCCAACCAAAATTAGCCGTATAAGTAAACTGGGGCTTGCCCAATTTACCTCGCTTGGTGGTGATCACAAGAACACCATAAGCTCCCTGCATTCCATAAACAGCGGTTGCCGCATTATCTTTCAGGACTGTGATGCTTTCAATGTCATCCGGGTTTATATCATTCAGTGACATTCCAACACTACCACCGGAGCTTAAAGCAAATTGATTAGAAGACTTTACTGTATTATCAGGAGAAGTTGGACGATCTCTATAAAGAGGGACTCCATCCAACACAATTAAAGGCGCATGCTTGGGATCCGGGTCATTGCCGCGGATCATAATAACAGGTCTGCTACCAGGTGCACCGCCAACCGCGGCAATAATGGCTCCGTTTATCTTTCCCTGCAAAGCATCTCCAACATTTATAGCGGGAACCTGCATGATCTCATCTGCCTGAATGGTGGAAACAGCAGTAACAACATCTTTTTTTGCTTGCCTTCCGTATCCTACTACTACGATTTCCTCGGTTTGACGATCGACTTTTTCCATAGAAACACGGATCGACGTTCTGTTCCTTACGTTGATCTCCTGATACTTCATGCCGATGTAGCTAACCATCAAAAGCGGTTTATTTGCCTCTGGTATTTTAATCGTGAAGCCACCGGTATTATCGGTTTGGCAACCGATGTTTGTCCCTTTGATGAGCACAGTGGCCCCAACTATGGGCCTACCATTTTCATCTACTACTAAACCCTTCACTTCTGTTGGCGGATCAACAGATTGCAAGCCGTTTTTTTCAATTAATGTGGAACGTGGTTCTGATGAATCCACTACAGCTATTGCCTCTTGATTGACCAATGAAGAAGAAGTTGTAGATGAAGTCTGAATCTCTTTTATGATGTAATTTTTATTATTCAGGCGTACAAAAGTTAACTGGAAAGGAGCCAGTAATTCTTTCAAAGCATGATTAATATCCTTGCTGGGATTGATCTGGTATGAGGAGGTCAAACCTTCTACTTTTGTTTCAAACAGCAGGTTAACCTTATAAACATCTTGAATTTGTTTCAGGATTTCTTTTAATTGCTTTCTAGGCGTGTCTGATTCATTCTGCAACATCAAACTGGAAAGACTTCTTTCTTGTCCCTGGCAAAAAAGTACATTGAGTCCCAGAAGCAGGACCAAGGCTGCAGTCATTTTTCTCATGCTCGTTGGTTTAGCGTTAGTAGCGGTTAGTGTTTTAGTATAAGCGAATCACCCTTTTGGTCAAGTTTTATATCCAGCAGAATTGAAAGTCCATTCAGCAGGATTTCTTTGTTATCGGATGAAATGGCTCCCGATATTTTTTTGTTCCACAGCTTCTCATCCTCCACTCTTGCTTCCAGCCCGTAACTATCTTTCAGCAATTCCAATACTTCTTTTAATGAAGCGTTGTCAAATTCCCATTTGTGCTCTTTCCACGCACTTGCTGCAGATGATTTTGCTTCCGCATTTTCAATCATCAGTGAGTCATCCGCAATTTTCACCAACTCGCCAGGCTTCATTGTCATTGAGGGAAACTTGTTGTTAGCGGATCTTAACTCTATGCTTCCCGATGTTAGTGCGATACTTGCCACGTTGTGGCGATTGCTAACATTAAATGACGTCCCAAGCACTTCAATATCTACTCCGTTTATGTGAACAATAAACCGTTCGTTTGGCGTTACAGGTGCCGCTCCTTTGTGTAAATGATTTACGTCAAAGTAAGCTTCACCTGTTAACCAAACTTCTCGGGGTTTAGTGGTGTTCCATTTATCAGAATATCTGATTTCGGAATTTGCATTCAGAGTAACCTTTGAATGATCGGGTAGCTCCAACTGCTTGATTTCAGCGTATAGGGTATTAATCTTAGTTTCCTTTACGTAAGCCAGATAAGTAATGATACCAGCTCCTACCGTTAACAGCAGCATTGCGGCAACCCTTATCCAACTTAACTTTCGAACCAGCCTTCGAGGCTTTGTTTCAAGCGATTCTCTCATTATACCTTGCCACATTTTCTGTACCTGTTCTGTCGTGGGCGCTTGATCCCTGACAACGCTGTGCAGCAAAAACTCTTTTGTTTTAACTATTTTATCAGCCAGATGAGGATAAGCCTGGAGCACTTGCTTCCAGAGCTCATCGTCTGCCTCTGGCTTATTTTTGCACCAGGCAACAAAATCGTCGTCAAGCAAAAAATCCCTGACTTCGTAGTGTCCGTATTTCTCAATTCTTTCCTCCATAGGTTGGTATATACTATCTAATAGACGGCAATGCCATAAAGTGCCCCATAAAAAATTATTTTTTTATAAAGTTTTTTGTCCGGTGCGTAAAAAGTTCTACCTGGTGCGTAAAAGGAACAATAAAACGAAAAGGTGTGTTGTTGGAAGTAGCATGCGAAGTGTTTCGAGCGCCCTTGCGGTAAGCTTGTAGGTGGCACGAACTTGCATATTCATGATATCGGCGATCTCATCAAATCCCATATCCTGGTAAAATCGGTAATAAATGATTTCACGCTGACGGGGTGTAAGTTTGTCGAGAGCCTCTTCTATTTGTTGTTTGATCTGCTGGAAATGTTCGTTTTGGGTAAGTTTTTCATCCAGCGCCAATTCAAAATGGAAATCAAGGGCCCGGTCATCTTCCACTAAAACGGGAAGTGCATTTATTTTTTTATAAAGACTGTTTCTTAATGATTTATATAAATAGTTTTTAACGGAACCCGGAATACTCAGTCGTTCCCTGCTAGCCCACAAAGTGCAAAACAGGTCCTGAATTGAATCTTCAACCAATGTCACATCATTGGTAAATTTCATACCATAACTATATAGCTGGGCAACGAATGAGTTGTACAATTTAGCGTACGCATCTCCGTTACCAGATTGAAACTCACACCATATTTCAAGTTCATTTACCATATGCTCGTTACATCGGAGTTTGAACTTAAAACAAAGCTGGTACTGTTGTCGATTGTGAAAAATGAAATTACGCGGTCTGCGAGATGAGCGAAAAATTCATATGGCGATAACAAGTATTGCATAGAGTACACTAACAATTCAGGCAGATGGGTTTTCTTTTAATTATTCATTGTTTCAAAATATCGAGCCGCCGTAATAGCCGCCCAATAAGGGTTTTATCGTCCTGTGGTATTATTAATGCATCGTTGTTTTCTTAAAAGCAGGTTTAGTTTTTTCTTTTTCGAAAAATCAAATATATGATTTAAGGACATAAAAAAACTACCTGTTTAACAAAATAAATTACCATCAGATTAAAGAATAAATATAATTGTAGTTGATGAAACTCGAAAGAATTGCCTAAAAATGAAGTAGAAATACTTGAAGATATTTTTTCACATCTAACGTTTATAGTCAAACAGCGTTGCGGTGAAAACGCCATGTTCACGCTTCTTGAATGCCAC
This sequence comes from Pinibacter aurantiacus, assembly GCF_019130065.1. Lineage (GTDB taxonomy): Bacteria > Bacteroidota > Bacteroidia > Chitinophagales > Chitinophagaceae > Pinibacter > Pinibacter aurantiacus. The sequence goes on from NZ_JAHSPG010000015.1 coordinate 487,964, forward strand.
GTGCCAGTTACCGTTATAGCGGATTAATTTGGGCACAAGATATTCTCCAAACTTGGTAAGCTGCACTTCCATGTGTACATCAAAATCATAGACTCCGGCATCGTAACTGAGATCGTATTTACGACCAACAATCTCCATCGTATTGCCGTCAAACCATGTGGTCATTTCATTAATCACCACATCGTTCTTTTCGCTACTGCTAAGATCGCTGCGGGCTTTTATTTTGAAAACGTAACAATTCTGTCCGAGATATTGCTCCATGTCAATCGTGAAATCATACAGCTTTGCCACATCATCGTCAAACAACGCCACTTTATTACCGATAAATGGAACGCCGGGAATTTTTCTTCCGGGATTAAAGAAGAGCATCTTCAATTGTTCTTTGTGCTTTTCAATGCCTTTCTTATCGCTCAGGTTGCGATCGAGGTCTTTTACAATGTTATTTTCGCCACAAACCGTACCATTTGTAAACATAAGCCCCGCGTACATTTCCAGCGTGTAGTAGTTCCAGGAACTATCGCTTTTATAAATATCGCCATGTGTGGTTTGCTGTAAAATATTCATGCTGCGGCAGCCATCCTTCACTACTTGCTCAGTTTTGCTGTCGAGCATCGCTTCGAGCTCGCCGTTTTTGTCGAGCATGCGTACGTCATTGAGGGAAACAAAACCCAAGACCTTTAAGTTGCGAAAAGCTTTGTAGAAAGTTGTGTCTGTTTGAATTCTGTGAATAAAAGAGGCGACATCAAAATTGCTGCGGACAATCACTTCTTTTAAAGTGACAACTTTTTTGTCGATTGTAACAATGCTATCCTGCGCCAGTACACCCTGGGCACAAAAAAAGAGAAAGAATAAAACCAATAGATATTTTATATTCTTTCTCATGTAAGGAACGGGGTTTGTAATTCGTTTCTATTTTGTGAACATTATTTTTTGTAGAGACGCATGATAATGCGTCTTCATAATGAAGATGACATGCAGCCTACAGAGACGCATTTTCGTCTGCTTTACAGAGACGCATTTTCATGCGTCTCTACTTGGCGAACATCATTTTATAATCCACTCTTATTTTACCCTTCGATATATCATCCAGTTTTCCTTTCAGCAATTTCTTTTTCAAAGGTTTCAAATAATCGATGAACAATTTTCCTTCAATGTGATCGTACTCATGCAAGATAACCCTTGCAGTAATACCATTAAACGTTTTAACATGGTGTTCAAAATTCTCATCCTGATATTCGATGGTTACAGATTCTGCTCTGTAAACATCTTCACGGATTTTTGGAATGCTTAAGCAACCTTCGTTGTAGGCCCATTCTTCACCATCCAATTCTGCTACATGTGCATTTATAAAAACCTGTTTGATGCCCTTATCGTTTGGATATTCCTTTTTTTCGTCCTCGTCAAGATTATTGATAATCTGCTCGCTATCAACTACAAAAAGTCTAATGTCACGGTTCACCTGCGGGGCCGCAATACCAACGCCGTTGCTATAGTACATTGTTTCCCACATGTCCGCAATAAACTCATTTAGCTTTGGGTAATCCGGGGTTATATCCTGTGCCACTTTTCTCAATACCGGGTGTCCATATGCTACAATTGGAAGTATCATCTTTCGAATATTTGTTAATTGGCAAAGGTAACTACAATTTGAAAATTTGAAGATTTGAAAATTTGAAAATGGCGTTTAATGTCTAAAAACGCCGCTCATACGATTGACTTTCAGCAAGTTGGAAAGTATAGAAGCAAGCTGAACCTAAAGCATTTTCAAATTTTCAAATTCTCATATTTTCAAATTTGCTGCAAGTACTCCTGCAGCATAATGGTCGCGGCAATTTCATCCACGAGCTTCTTGTTCCTGCGGTCTTTCTTCTTCATGCCGCTTTCTATCATGCTTTGTTTGGCCATTTTGGAGGTGTAGCGTTCGTCCACCATTTTGTAGGGAAGAGTGGGAAAATCTTTGACAAATTGTTTCACAAATGCATTCACAAGCGGCGTCGCGTGCGTATCTGACTCATCCCAGTTTTTTGGCTCGCCAATAATCACCAGCTCCACCTGCTCCTGCTGAAAATACTTTTTGAGAAATGGCATCAATTCTTTTGTGTCAACAGTAGTGAGGCCCGTTGCAATGATCTGCAAAGGATCTGTAACTGCTATGCCGGTGCGGCGAAGGCCGTAGTCTATGGAGAGGATTCGAGCCATGGGCTAATTTGAAAATTTGGGAATTTGAGAATTTGAAAATGGAGAGAACGGAACGCAGATTTTCAAGATTGTCATGATTTTGATGATTGAAAATTTCTTGTCAATGATTCAATTATTCAACCTTCAGTTATTATCTCAAAAACAAGTCACTGATCACAAACACAGCAAACACTACGCTCGCTATTCCATTCGCAGTCATGAAGGCAATGTTCACCTTGCTAAGGTCATTGGGTTTTACAATGGAGTGTTGATACAACAACATGCCTACAAACACTGCAATTCCCACCCAGTACAACCAATGAAAATGGCCGTAAACACCTGCTGTTATTACGCAAATCGCACTGCATAAATGCAACAACTCAGAGACTCTTAATGCTTTTGGCTTGCCCAAAACAGACGGTATGGAATATAAATTTTGTGATTGGTCAAAGTCAACGTCCTGTAAAGCGTAGATCACGTCGAACCCGCTTACCCAAAAGATTACTGCGAGTGAGAACAAAATTGGTAATAACTCAAATTTTCCAGTTACCGCCAAGTATGCACCAATGGGCGCCAATGATAAACCAAGCCCCAATACAAGGTGGCAAAGCGGTGTAAATCTTTTTGTATAGCTGTAAAACAGAATAACAAACAAGGCAACAGGAGAAAGAAAAAAGCAAAGTGTATTGATGAAAAAACAAGCTGCCATGAAAACGACGCAGCAGATAATAGTAAAACGCAAAGCACTGTCTGCAGAAATAATTCCGGCAGGAATTTCACGGATGGCGGTGCGTGGATTTTTTGCATCAAAGGCTCTGTCCAGATAACGGTTGAAAGCCATGGCGGCGCTTCGAGCAGTTACCATACAAACGAGAACCAATACAAATTTCAATACCAATTGCTGCCAGCCGATCGTATTTTCTTCACTGTTCATTTTAACCATTGCCAGAAAAAAACCAATCATCGCAAAAGGCATAGCGAAAATGGTGTGCGAAAACTTTATCAGGCTCAAATAATTTTTTACTGTACTCATTGGTCAAAATATTTGCTTAACCGTTCTTTTATTTCTTTATCTGTTATTGTTACTTGCTGAGATTTATCGTAGATGCTGATCAACAGAATCGTTTCAATGCTAATTTTCACAAATGTAATTATTCTTGCACCACCGCTCTTCCCCTTGCCTTTGCTTGAAATAGCAATTCTAACTTTATAGCAGTTGTTCCCGAGAGAAGTTCCCATAGTAGGATTCTCCGTCAATTCATTAATAAAATTCTGAAGATCAATTTTTAAAGAAGGATATTTTGATGCAAGTCGTTTGATTTCTTTTTCAAAATCTTTCGTATAAACAATCCTATAACTCATTCAATAAATTATTCACGTCTTTTAATTTCTTCTTTCCTTTTAAGAATGCAGCAGCATCTTTCGCACCACTTTCAATGCTGTTAAGAATATCTTCAGACGTAGGCTCTTTAAATACCTCTACCCGAACTTTCATTTTGCGAAGTACTTGCATCAGCAAATTAAGTTCCTGATCATCATGAGGTTTTATGACTAGCGTATCCATAATTTTAAAATTACATAAACTTTGGAACAAAGTTCCTTACTATTTCCCATATCACCACGCCGGCAGCGGTTGCGATATTCAGCGAATGTTTCATGCCTAGTTGCGGAATTTCAATGGTGCCATTACATAAAGCAATGGTTGACTGCTCCACTCCTGTTACTTCATTTCCCAAAACAATGGCAATTTTTTCGTTTGTACCGAAATTGCATTGGTGCAGTTTCAAGCTGTTTTCCACCTGCTCTATGGCAAAAACTTTATAGCCGTCCTGTTTCAATTCTTCTACCGCTTCACCGGCATTTGCAAAGCCTTTCCAGTGAACGGAATCTTCTGCACCAAGTGCTGTTTTTTTGATTTCTTTATGAGGTGGCTTTGCAGAATAGCCACATATATAAACCGCTTCCAGCAAAAAAGCATCTGCTGTGCGGAAAACGCTTCCAATGTTATAAGCGCTCCTGATGTTTTCCAAAACAACGATTAAGGGAACTTTCTCAGATTCTTTGAACTCCTCCACCGATTTACGGTTAAGTTCATCCATGCTCAGTTTTCGCATAGCGGCAAAATTAGGCAGTTTCACGCAAAAACAACGAAGGTTTCGCGCGGCGAACGCAACGGTGCAGCGACGCGGCGTTTCATTATCAATGTTTTCAAAACTCAATGGAAGATCAACTTTCGCGAACCAGCAGCATCGCTTTTTCGCCACGTTCGCCGCGTGAAATCTTTAGGATCTGTTGATAACTTGTCAAAAATTAGCCACTTGCAACCTGCTATCTACTACCCGCAACTTGCCGCCAATTGCTAAATTTGCCAGCTATGGCAAAAGCAACTGGCACTGAAACTCCGTTAATGCAACAGCACAATGCAATCAAACAGCGCTATCCAGACGCGGTTTTGTTGTTTCGTGTGGGTGACTTTTACGAAACCTTTGGTGGAGATGCCATCATTGCTTCACAAGTGCTGGGCATTACGCTCACCAAAAGAAATAATGGCTCGCCGTCTTCCAGTGAACTGGCCGGTTTTCCGCACCATGCATTGGATACATATTTGCACAAATTGGTGAAGGCAGGTTACCGTGTTGCTATTTGCGATCAGCTGGAAGATCCGAAAACGGTAAAGGGCATCGTGAAAAGAGGGGTTACTGAAATGGTGACTCCCGGTACTGCCACCAACGACAAACTACTTGAACACAACAGCAATAACTTTCTTGCCGCCCTGCATTTTGTTGATGACAACAAATATGGTTTAGCATTTCTCGACATTTCAACGGGCGAGTTTTTCCTTGCAGAAGGCGATCGTGAGTATGCAGATAAGCTTCTGCAAAGTTTCAAACCTGCGGAAGTTATCTTTCAGCGTCACCGGCAAAAGCAATTCAAAGAATTTTTCGGAAGCAAGTTTTACACTTACACGCTTGATGAATGGATCTTTCAAAACGTGTATGCACAGGAAACTTTATTAAAACATTTCCAAACGCATTCCCTCAAAGGCTTTGGCGTTGAAGAACTGGAAAATGGATTGATCGCGGCAGGAGCCATTTTGCACTATTTAAAAGACACCGAGCATCCCAATCTGCAACACATCGTGAGCATGCAGCGCATTGATCGCGATGATTTTTTGTGGATGGATCGTTTTACAATCCGCAATCTTGAATTGCTGGGCAGTGGCGTGGAAAACGGGCAAACACTTTTGCGCACGCTTGACAACACGGTTTCACCGATGGGCGCAAGGCTGCTGAAACGCTGGCTTGTTTTCCCTTTAAAAGATATCACCAAAATAAATGAGCGTCTTGATCTCGTTGAATATTTGATCAAAGATGTAGACGCAAGAACAAAGTTTTCGCAGCTCATTAAACAATGTGGCGATGTTGAAAGACTAGTGAGTAAGATTCCTTTGAAGAAGATCAACCCGCGTGAAGTGGCGCAGATCGCAAGGGGCTTACAACAAGTGGATGCCATTAAAAAATTGTGTGCTGAAAGTGAAAATAGTTATCTGAAAAGATTGGGTGATGCATTGAATCCATGTCATTATATAGAAGAAAAAATTCAGAAAGAAATTACTGAAAATCCTCCCGCAACTGCTGTGAAAGGGGGCATGATTGCCAGTGGCATTAGCAGCGAACTGGATGATCTGCGCAACATTGCTTCTAACGGCAAGCAGTATCTTACACAATTGCAACAAAAGGAAGCGGATGAAACAGGTATTTCTTCTTTGAAGATTGGCTTCAACAATGTGTTTGGCTATTTTCTTGAAGTAACAAACACGCACAAGGATAAAGTGCCCACTACCTGGACGCGCAAGCAAACGCTTGCCAATTGTGAGCGCTACATTACTCCGGAACTAAAAGAATACGAAGAAAAAATAACAGGCGCGGAAGATAAAATTTATCAGCTCGAAATGTCTTTGTACGAGGCATTGCTGAATGAATTGCAAACCTACCTAGCTCCTATTCAAACGAACGGCAACATTCTTGCGATCATTGATTGCCTGTTGTGCTTTGCACATAATGCCACTCATTTCAATTATAAAAAGCCGCTGTTGCATGAAGGTGCAGAACTGGTAATTAAAGATGGGCGCCACCCAGTGATTGAACGAAATCTTGGCACCGGCGAAACTTATATCGCCAATGATATTGAACTGAATAAAAACACGCAGCAGGTCATCATTTTAACGGGCCCAAACATGAGTGGTAAGAGTGCTTTGCTTCGTCAAACGGCGCTTATTACACTAATGGCGCATATCGGAAGTTTTGTTCCTGCGGCAGATGCGTTTGTTCCATTAACAGATAAGATCTTTACACGTGTTGGTGCGTCTGATAACCTAAGTGGCGGCGAATCTACTTTTATGGTGGAGATGAATGAAACCGCCAGCATTATCAACAACATTACGGACAGAAGCCTGATCCTGCTGGACGAAATTGGCCGCGGCACATCTACGTATGATGGTATTTCAATCGCCTGGAGTATTGTAGAATTTTTGCAAAAATCTCCGTGCCAACCGAAGACATTGTTTGCCACGCACTACCATGAATTGAATGAGTTGGAGAATAAACTGGTAAACGTAAAAAATTATCACGTTACCAATAAAGAGGTTGGCAATAAAATTATCTTCCTTCGCAAACTTGCGCCAGGCGGCAGTACGCACAGCTTTGGTATTCATGTGGCGAAAATGGCGGGCATGCCTCCTTCACTTATTGATCGTGCAAATGATGTGTTGAAACAGTTGGAAACAAAGCATGTGGACGCGAGCATAGAGGACCAGGTGAAACAACTTTCCATGCCGAAGATGCAGCTTTCTATTTTCGATGCGCACTCGCAAACTTTTGAAGAAATACGCGGGTTGTTAAACAATATTGATATCAATAGATTAACACCAGTGGAAGCGCTGTTGAAATTGCAGGAGATTAAGGAGAGGGTGAGGTAATTTGAAAATTTGAAAATGGGGAGAGAGAACACAGATTTTCATGATTGTCATGATTGTCATGATTTGATGAATGTAGGGGCGAATCGCATTCGCCCTGCAGCACAGAAAGAATTCTTAATTCTTAATTCTTAATTGCCATAAAAAAGAGAAGCAGCTAATTGTTTAGCTGCTTCTCTTTTTTATGATTTGATATGATTATTTAATTCAGCGGATCCGCGTCTATCAAGATAACTTTTGCTTTAAGTACGGCATTTGGAGGAGTGAGTGTGCCGCCAAAAACGTCCGATATTGAGATGTAGACATGCCCAACATTATGCGTTACTATGTAAGAAAATGCATCATATGTTTCAGGCAAGGCGTCATAGTTTGTACCATCAAAAGCTATGTAAGCAAGCACGCCGCCATTTGTGTACATGTATTGGTCAAGTTCCGGAACTGGTATATCAATTGTTGCCGTTTTACCGTCATTGCTCAATTGCCATGCATTCGGTTGTAAATTAAAAAGAATGGAATAAGCCTGTTTTACCTGCTGCACTTCTGTTACTTCTTTCTTACATGCACTAAACGCAAACAATGAGAATAGTGATAAAGCGATGATCGATAGTTTCATATTTTGGATGTTTTTTGACAATAAATTATTTATAGGACGATTTAAAACGAAAAATGTTTAACCGTAGCGAAAATAATTATGCAAAAAGCGAACCAAGAACAGCCATGCAAAACGCTAAACGCCTAACGCAGGGTGTTGCACCAAAACTGCGTTAGGCGTTAGCCATTAAGCATTAAGCGTTACACCAAGCTTTTCAATTTCTCAATCACCGCATCCACTTCTTCTTTCGTATTGAGTTTACTGAAGGAGAACCGAACGGGAACCTGGTTAGGGTTGTTATTGATGGCGCGAATTACGTGTGAGCCGATGTCTACGCCGCTTGTACAGGCGCTTCCGCCGGAAACACAAATATGATTGATATCGAGGTTGAACAAGATCATTTCAGACTTTTCATTCTTAGGAAATGAAACGTTCAAAACAGTATACAAACTTCTTCCGTCTACATCGCCGTTAAAACTTACGCCAGGAAAACTCTTCTGCAATTGCTCCTTCATGTAAGTTTTGATCTCTTTGATGTAAGCGCTGTCTTTTTCGAAATTGGCAGTTGCAAGCTCTAATGCTTTTGCAAAACCAACGATGCCGTAAAGATTTTCCGTACCTGCACGCATGTTACGCTCTTGCGAACCACCGTGTATGTAGGGTTTTATTTTTACATTTTCGTTTATGTACAAGATACCAACGCCTTTAGGACCGTGGAATTTGTGTCCTGCACCAGTTATAAAATGTACCGGTGTATTGCGCAGATCAAATGGATAGTGCCCAACCGTTTGCACCGTATCTGAATGGAATATTGCGTTGTATTTCTGGCAAATACCTCCCACCGCATTTAGGTCAAGTAAATTGCCAATTTCATTGTTGGCGTGCATCAGAGTAACGAGCGTTCTTTCTTCGCTTTCCGCCAATAATCTTTCCAGGTCCTCAAGATCAACGTGACCGCTTGGCAGTACTTTTACAAAGCTGAGTTTTATTTCATCGTTGTGGTGAAGGTACTCTACTGAATGTAATGTAGCGTGGTGCTCTATTGGCGAAGAAATGATATGTCTGCAACCGAGGTCCCTTATTGCAGCAGTAATAACTGTGTTGCTGCTTTCTGTTCCACCGGAAGTAAAGAAAATTTCTGCTGGATGTGCATTCAGGATTTTTGCAACGGACTTCCGCGCGTTTTCAATAGCTAGCCTGCTTTCGCGGCCATATGAGTATATAGAAGATGGGTTACCAAATTTTTCAGTCAGGTAAGGCATCATGGCTTCAAGCACCGATGGGTCCAGTGAAGTGGTAGCGGCATTATCGAAATATATTCTTTGCACGATCTGTTTAATTTAGGTTTCAAAGAAGGTGCAAATTTACAAAAGAACGGGTATTAAAAACGAACGCAGATTATTCTGATCCCAATTGACCGGAAGATTTTTACAAACCCCCGTTAATTAGTGACGATCATCATAATCTGCGTTGCGAAAATAAAATAACAGTTGGCTTATGCCATGAATTCTTTAATGTCGTGCATCAAGCGTAATGCAATGTTATTGGCAGTGGTTTCAAAATTGCTTTCCGCGTAAATACGGATGATTGGCTCCGTGTTGGATGTGCGTAAATGAACCCAATCCTGGTCAAATTCAATTTTTAAACCGTCTTCTGTGTTAACGGGTTGCTTTTTGTATTTCGCTTTGATTTTTTCGAAAATATCTTTCACATCCACTCCATTGCTCAGTTCCATTTTATTTTTGGAAATGAAATAGTCAGGATATTTTGCTCTGAAAGATTTCATTCCGTTTTTATGCTGGGCAAGTGAACTCAGGAACAAACCGATACCGATCAGGGCGTCGCGGCCGTAATGAAGATCCGGAACGATAATGCCTCCGTTTCCTTCACCGCCAATAACTGCATTCATCTCCTTCATTCTGTTCACCACATTCACCTCACCTACTGCAGATGGATAGTATTCTCCGCCATGGTGCAATGTAATTTCCTTCAAAGCCTTTGTAGAAGACATATTGGAAACTGTGTTGCCTTTCTTTTTGCTCAACACATAGTCAGCCACGGCTACCAATGTAAATTCTTCACCAAACATGCTACCATCTTCGCATACGAAGCAAAGACGATCAACGTCCGGGTCAACAGCTATACCAAATGAAGCGCCATGTTTTTTAACTTCTGCGCTCAGGCTGGTAAGGTTTTCCGGCAATGGCTCAGGATTGTGGGCAAATTTGCCGGTAATCTCGCTATTGATCACAATAACTTCTTGTACGCCTAAAGCCTCAAGAAGCATTGGTATTACAGTTGCGCCGGTTGAATTGATGGCATCTACGACCACTTTATATCCTTTAGCAGCAATGCCTTCTTTATTTACCAAAGGATAATTTACAATGGCGTCAATATGTTTTTGTAAATAAGTATCGTTAACTGAATAGCTACCCAATTTATCTACGGGCGCAAATTTGTATGAATCTTTTGCAGCCAGTTCAAGAATGATGGCACCAGCTTCCGCGCTGATGAATTCGCCCTGATTGTTTAGCAATTTGAGTGCATTCCACTCTTTAGGATTGTGACTCGCGGTAATAATAATACCACCATCAGCTCCTTCCCACTTTACAGCCATTTCAACTGTAGGCGTAGTAGAGAGGCCGAGGTCCACAACGTCGAGGCCCAGTCCCAATAAAGTGTTTACTGCAAGTTGGCTTACCATTTCTCCGCTGATTCTACCATCACGGCCAATAACTACTTTCTTACCATTGTTTTTTTCTATTAGCCAGGTCCCATATGCAGCTGTAAATTTTACCACATCAAGTGGCGTCAAATTCTCAGACGGATTGCCACCAACAGTTCCTCTAATGCCGGAAATACTTTTAATCAATGCCACAGATCTAACGGTTTAAATTTTGTATCTAAATAAATTTTCAAGTCCAATCGAATGACCAGTGCTTTTATAGGATGTGAGATTGCAAGGGGGACAAATTTAAGAATTCTACCGACCATTTCTACGGTAAATTAATAACATTCTACTTTTTAGGAATCAAATCGTTGAAAATAAACTGTTAACAATCATTAATCTGATGTTATCTGTCGACGATATATTTCCCGAAGCAGCATAAAACTGCAAAAGGCGTACCGGGTATGAGTTATGAGTGTTAAGTTTTGAATTATGAGTTATTAGACCACAGTTCGAAGCTCGAAGCATTATTGATTCCCATGCCTTTTTAATCCAAAACCCATAACTTAAAACTCACAACTCAAAACTCTTACCTACTTTTACAGCGTTTATTACAAAAATTATGGACCTACAGGCTAATTGGTTTAAAGATTGGTTTAATTCACAATATTATCATCAGTTATATTTTAAAAGAGATGAAAAGGAAGCAGCGGAGTTTATCCACTTACTTATCGAGAGATTAAATCCTCCAGCCAATAGCCTTATGCTGGATGTGGCCTGTGGAAAAGGCAGGCATTCGAAAATACTGGCCGATCATGGTTTTGACATCACAGGCATTGACATTTCCCCCGACAGCATTGCAGAGGCAAAAGAATCTGAAAATGAACGTCTTCATTTTTTCGTGCAGGATATGCGCTTGCCGTTCATGATCAATTACTTTGATTACGCATTTAACTTTTTTACGAGCTTCGGCTATTTCAAGTCTGAACGGGAACATTATAATGCGATAAGATCCATCGCACAATCCATTAAGCCAAACGGCACCCTGGTAATAGACTACTTGAACGTGCATTATGCCGAAGATCACCTCATACACAAAGCTGATAAAGAAATTGACGGTATTAACTTCTTTATTACCAAGTGGTTCGACGAGACACATTTCTATAAAAAGATAGTAGTGGAAGACGATGAACTAACCGAGCCGCTCGAATACACAGAGAAAGTTGCCAAGTTCACTTTGGGTGATTTTAATGATATGTTTGCCTACCACAACCTGCAAATTCAGGAAGTCTATGGGGATTATCATTTCGGAGCCTACGATGTGCGGAAGTCACCGAGGTTAATAATGATTGCGAAGAAAGTTGTTAGTTGATAGTTGTTCGTTGCTAGACTTTTTGTGCTATCAACACTTAATTTGAGTGGCAACCTATTAATTATTCTTTATTAATTATTAATTGCCAAAACGCTCTAATTCCTAATTTCTAATTCCTAATCACATGTCTCTTCTCCAATGGCTGCAACATATAGATGAAACGATGTTCATATTCGTTCACCACACAGCCAGCGCTCCGTTTCTAGACAACTTCATGCTGTTGATGCGCAACGCTAATACATGGATTCCGTTATATGCTTTCATGCTGTTTTGGAGCATTAAATTTGGAAAGCCCTACACTATTATTTTTATAGCCTGCACACTTATCACTTTTGCATTGGGAGACTATATCAGTTCCGGTATTATTAAGAACCTTGTCGCACGCCCGCGCCCTTGCGACACAGCGAGCCTGGAACCTTACTTACGACACCTGATCGGCTGTGGTGGTTACTCGATGCCGTCTTCACACGCGACCAATCATTTTGCGCTGGCGACATTCTGGTTCCTGGCAATAAAAAAAATCAGGGGAAGAAAATGGCAATGGCTTTGGTTCTGGGCCGCGCTGGTGGCATATGCACAAGTATACGTGGGCAAACACTATCCGTTTGATGTGCTGGCAGGCACCGTTCTGGGCATACTCATCGGTCTTGGCACGAGCAAATTATTTGACTACGCAATCAAAAAACAGGAGGAGCGTCAAAAGTCAAAAATCAAAAGTCAAAAATAGCCTTACTGCTACATTCACTTTTGAATTTCGCTTTTTGAATTTTAACTTTTGAATTTTCACAATATGCAACAACCCGATTTACAATCCTGGCTCAATAAATGGTTCCCGATAATTGTAATTATAGGAATCGCGGTAAACGCAAGCGGTTTGTTTCTGCCTATACTCGGCACTGATGGCGCTTTGTATGCCCATGTGGCAAAAACAATGTCGCTCAATAACAACTTCAATGATTTATATGTTGAAGGAAAAGACTGGTTGGATAAGCCTCACTTTCCTTTCTGGGTGACTGCCCTATTCTTTAAAATTTTCGGCACCAATTCATTTGCTTATAAACTACCGGGATTGCTTTTCTGGGCACTTGGTATCTTTTATACATACCGGTTTGCAAAGCTGTTTTATAATGACACGACTGCTAAAGTCGCTGTGATCATTTACCTGACGGCAGAACATTTGGTGTTGTCCAACAACGACGTTCGTGCGGAGCCTTTCCTGACCGGCATGGTCATTGGCAGTGTTTATCATTTTTATAAATCATATGGTAAAACGTTCAGCCTCGACCTCGTGCTGGGCGCTTTGCTGGCGGGATTCGCAGTCATGACGAAAGGGCTTTTCATTCTGTTGCCAATTGGTGGCGGCTTCATTGTGCACTGGATTATTAAAAAAGAATGGAACCAGTTCTTTCAATTCCGTTGGATACTAGCGATCATTCTCACTTTCGCTTTTGCAACACCGGAATTATATGCATTGTATCACCAGGTTGACTTGCATCCTGAAAAAACATTTATTGTTGGCGACAAACCAGATCCTTCTGTAAAATCGGGCATCAAGTTTTTCCTTTGGGACAGCCAGTTTGGCCGTTTTTTCAATACCGGACCCATCAAAGGAAGCGGTGATAAATCATTCTTCCTGCACACTTTGCTCTGGGCATTTTTACCGTGGTCACTGGTTATGTATGCGTCTTTGTATAGAAACATCAAAAGCATTGTCAAGAAAGATGGTTATGCGAAAGAATACATTTCACTCGGCGCTTCTATCCTAACGTTGTTGCTTTTCTCTTTATCAAAATTCCAATTGCCGCATTATTCCAATATTATTTTTCCATTTCTTGGCATCTTAACTGCTCATTTCCTTTGCTCGTTGAAAATGCCAAAGTCGATCAAAGCCGTGTACATTATACAAGCTGTTATAGGAATTATTGCCGTTCTGCTTCCGGTTATACTGTTGATTTTCTTTAGACCGCCACATTATATCTTAGCGGCATTCTGGATAACAATTGTAGTGGTTTTGTCAGTTTACTGGTTTGGGAAAAAATCAATAACATCGGCCATTGGCATTGGTTTCGCGACAAGTGTACTGATAAACATTTTTCTGAACGCTTTCTTTTACGGGCCGCTCATGCAGTACCAGGCTGGTATGAAAGCTGCATGGTATATTAATGAAAATAACCCGCAACATTTAAAAGCCGGGGAATTTGATACACAGTCGTACCACTATGCATTTTATTTAAACCAACCGAATTACCAATGGAGCATTGATGACCTGAAAACTGAAGCAAAACAACAACCTGTGCTGGTGTTAACTGAGCGTTCCAAACTGGATTCTCTTAATAATGCAGGATTGAAAACAGAAGTATTGGCACCTTTCGAAGATTTCAGGGTAGCCATGCTTACCGGAAAATTTGTGAACTATACAACCAGGAGCGAGGCGACTAAAAAAATGGTAGTCGTGAGGGTAAATAATAATTAATAAAGAATAATTAATAGTCGCAGCCCGCTAAGAAAACATGGGCGCATCTAATTTCTAATGAGGTTTGGCAAGGTTGCTTTCAATCATGAAACTCGCCCTATTAATTCTTAATTATTAATTATTAATTCCCCAATTTGCCATTATCTTCACTTCTAAATTAGACTAACCCATCTGATATCCAACTTAATAAAACATGACGGAAATTCTAATAATACTTGGATTAATTTTGTTGAACGGGCTTTTTTCGATGGCTGAGATTGCCCTTGTCTCGGCACGAAAATCAAAACTTGAACTTCAGGCGAGCAAAGGTGATACTCGCGCAAAAGAAGCTTTAAAACTTTCCAGCAATCCGGATACTTTTCTTTCCACTGTACAAATAGGAATCACATTAATAGGCATTTTGACCGGTATTTACTCCGGCGATAAGATAAAATCCAGTCTTGTAGAATTTCTTACCGGACTTGGATTTATAAAACCATCCCTTGTTGGCGGTGTCGCTACAGTAATTGTACTGATCATTTTGACGTATTTCTCATTGGTTTTGGGAGAATTGGTTCCCAAAAGAATTGGTATGGCAAACCCGGAAAGGATTGCCAAATTGGTCGCACGTCCCATGAGAGTGGTGAGCATTATTACGCATCCATTTATCTGGTTATTGTCGAAATCCACCAACTTTATCACCAAAATATTCAATCTTCAATCAACTGACAGCCAGGTAACGGAAGAAGAAATCAAAGCGATCATCAGTGAAGGAACCGAGCAGGGTACCATTGACGAAGCGGAACAAGAAATCATCGAAAGGGTTTTCCACCTTGGCGATAGAACCATTACGTCGCTGATGACACATAGAAGCGATATCATCTGGTTCGATCTTAATGATAATGAGGAATCTATAAAAGAGAAAATTTTAAGAGAACCACACTCCGTTTACCCGATTTGCGAAGGCGAACTGGATAACATGAAGGGTATCGTTTCCATAAAAGACCTTTATACTTCAAACGATAAAGTGCTTTTCAAGCACATTATGCAGCCGGCAATGTTTGTTCCTGAAAATAACTCCGCTTATAAAGTGCTGGAGAAATTCAAGCAGTCAAAGAACCATAGCTGTTTCATTGTGGATGAATACGGTAGTGTTCAGGGAATGATCACTTTAAACGATATACTCGAAGCCATCGTCGGTGACATGCCACAACCGGATATGGAAGACTACGAAATCACGGACCGCGGCGACGGAACTTACCTCGTGGATGGGCAAATTCCTTTCTACGATTTCCTTCACCGCTTCGACATGACCGACCTGATGAATGAGGGCGAACAGGAATTCAATACCCTCGCCGGATTTATCCTTCACATACTGGAACACATTCCACATACAGGAGAATCCGTTGACTGGCAAGGCTTTAAGTTCGAGATCATAGATATGGACGCGTTGCGTATTGATAAAATCCTTGTAACCGGGCCGCAAACGCCCGCTTCGGAAGTACCAGAGGAATAATTGAAAGTTAGTGGAGAGTGGAGAATGGAGAGTTGAGAGTTATTTGAAAGTCAACCATTAGGATAATATTGCAAAACCTCTGTATCTTCGGAGGTTTTATTTTTTCTCAACTCTCAACTCTCAACTCTCAACTCTCAACTCTCAACTCTCAACTCTCAACTCTCAACTCTCAACTAAATCTGCCATCCTGTCATTTATTTCCCTCTTTTTAGCTATTTTTGCACACTTACAAAAAATTGAAAAATGCTGGATGTTGTAGCAGAAAAAGCGCATGATGAAGCAAGGCAGGGAGAAGCATATGCTCCATTTGCCAACGACCCCAATCAATACAAGAAAAAATTCTATATAGAAAGTTATGGCTGTGCCATGAACTTTGCGGATAGCGAAATAGTAGCCTCCATTTTAAACAAAGATGGCTTTGGTGCTACCAGCAATTGCGAAGACGCAGACCTTATTTTACTGAACACCTGCTCGATCCGTGAAAAAGCGGAGCAGACGGTAAGAAAACGTCTTACTGAGTTTCGCAAATTGAAGCAGGCAAGGCCCGGCACGTTGGTTGGAGTGCTGGGATGTATGGCCGAGCGACTAAAGGCTAAATTGCTGGAAGAAGAAAAGCTTGTTGATATTGTCGTGGGACCAGACGCTTACAGAAGCCTTCCAGCGCTGATTGAAGAAGCAGACGGCGGGCAGAAAGCCGTAAACGTACTGCTGAGCCGCGATGAAACTTATGCAGACATCTCTCCTATCCGTCTTAACAGCAACGGCGTAATGGCATTTGTGAGCATTATGCGTGGTTGCAACAATATGTGCTCATTCTGCGTGGTGCCGTTTACACGTGGCCGTGAAAGAAGCCGCGATGCCGCAAGCATTGTTGCTGAGTGCCGCGATCTTTTTGAAAGAGGTTACAGGGAAGTCACACTGCTCGGACAAAACGTAGACTCTTACTATTACACATCAGATATCAGTTCGAATAACGTGGTAACATTTGCCAACTTGTTGGAAATGGTGGCGCTTGTGTCACCTGACCTCCGCGTACGCTTTAGCTCTTCACATCCGAAAGATATTACCGAAGAAGTTTTGCAGATGATTGCCAAATATGAAAACATTTGCAAATCCATACACCTTCCTATTCAAAGCGGATCTAACCGCGTGTTGCAGTTAATGAACCGTACTTACACACGTGAGTGGTATAAAGCAAAAGTGGACCGCATTAGGGAAGTATTACCGGGTTGCGCAATTACCTCAGATGTCATCGCTGGTTTTTGTACCGAAACAGAAGAAGATCATCAGGACACAATAGAGATGATAAAATACAGCAAGTACGATTTCGGGTACATGTACTTCTACAGCGAAAGACCAGGCACATTGGCCGCGAAAAGATACAAAGACGATGTTCCTGAAGATGTGAAAAAAAGAAGATTGGCAGAGATTGTAGCACTGCAGAGACGCATTTTTGAAGAAAGCAATACTGCTGATATCGGCAAAACTTTTAAAATATTAATTGAAGGAGATAGCAAACGCAGCGACAAAGATTGGATGGGACGCACCAGCCAAAGCAAAGTCGTTGTTGTTCCTAAAGGAACCAGCCAATATAAACCGGGTGATTACGTGATGGTGAAAGTAGTTGAGTCAACCGGAGGCACGCTAATCGGGGAAATAATTGAATAACTGAATAACTGAGTAACTGAATAACTGAAGTGAATCAAAACATAAGGCACACCTCAGTTATTCAGTTTATTCAGTTATTCAATAATTACAACAGCATGGACACACAAAGCATAAAAAACAGGTTTGGTATCATTGGTAATTCACCGGCACTTAACCATGCGTTAAACGTGGCTGTGCAGGTGGCAAATACCGATTTGAGCGTATTGATCAACGGAGAAAGTGGTGTGGGTAAAGAGGTTTTTTCGCAGATCATTCATGCATTGTCTGCAAGAAAACACAATCCTTTTATTGCAGTAAACTGCGGTGCCATTCCAGAAGGCACGATCGATTCTGAATTGTTTGGTCACGAAAAAGGTTCATTCACCGGAGCGGTTGATAGTCGCAAAGGCTATTTTGAAACAGTGAACGGAGGAACCATTTTTCTTGATGAGATAGGTGAAATGCCACTCGGCACACAAGCAAGATTGTTGCGCGTTTTGGAAACAGGCGAATACATTCGTGTAGGTTCTTCCAAAGTTCAAAAAACGGATGTACGTGTAATTGCCGCCACCAATAAAGATCTGCTGGAATTTACTTACAAAGGAAAATTTCGTGAAGACTTGTATTATCGCTTAAACACAGTGCCTATCCGCGTTCCGGCATTGCGCGACAGAAAAGAAGACATTCCATTATTGTTCAGAAAATTCAGCGTGGATTTTGCAGAGCGCTATAAAACAGCTCCTGTTCAATTGGATGACGATGCAAGAAATGTATTGGTAAGCTATGGCTGGCCAGGCAATGTGCGTGAATTAAAAAATATTGCGGAACAGATCTCCGTTCTTTCTATTGATAAAAATATTACCGGCAGAGAGCTACAAATATTTCTCCCGCAAAACAATAACAGCAACCGTTTACCCATGTTGGTATCATCCAACACAAACGCAAACGGTAATGAATTCTCTAATGAAAGAGAAATTCTGTACAAGCTTTTTTTCGACATGAAAAAAGACGTTACGGAACTGAAAAAGATGTTTGCAGAAATCATCAAAAACCCTTCTAATGCCGCTGTTGCCGCTGCCTACGCGCACGACAACCTGATGAATGACTATACTCCGATCGGAGAATTACAACCAAACGCTCCTATCCAGGCTCAGCCTTATATGCAGGTGCAAGCGCCGCCTACGCACGCTGCGCAGCCCGTTATTATGGAACATGATGACATCCACGAGCACGAAGAAGTAGAAGAATCCCTGAATATAATGGACAAGGAAAAAGAGCTGATCGTAAAGGCTTTGAAAAAACACAAAGGCAAGCGCAAAGATGCCGCCCTAGACCTGGGAATCAGCGAAAGAACTTTGTACAGAAAGTTAAAAGAGTACGATATTGATGATTAATTGAAAGTTGAAAGTTGAAAATGGAGAGTTGAGAGTTAATGATTGATGCTGTTAAGCAAAATGTTAAATCTAAATAATTTTCAATTTTCAACTTTCAATTTTCAACTCCCCACTCTCAACTATTTTCATACATTTACTTTACTTTCGAATTTCACACATGAATAAATCTTTTGCACGAATAATAAAACAAACAGGTTTGGTACTTACATCATTGTTGGTATGCGCCTTTTTGTTTAGTGCATGTTATACATTCAAGGACATTTCTATTCCGCCGGAAATAAAAACGGCCCGTATAAATTATTTGGATAACCATGCCCGCTATATAAATCCGCAATTGAGTCCACAGCTAACAGACGCATTGCGCCAAAAGATCAACAACCAAACAAGGCTCACGCTTATAACCAGCGACGAAGCAGATTTCGATATTGCCGGCTTTATAAGCGATTACAGCGTCACTACCTCCGGTATTTCCAATCAGCAGGCAGCTAGTAACCGTCTCAATGTCTCTGTTCACATTATATTTAAGAACAGGAAGGACGAAAAGAAAAATTTCGAGGCCGATGTAACGCGCAACTTCGACTTCAATGCCAGCCTGAGTTTGCAACAGGCTGAAACTCAGCTGATGCCAGACATTCTCAAAAACCTTACCGACGAAATTTTCAACCGTATTTTTTCAAACTGGTAAAATGCCGTTATCTTGCTAATCCAGAAATGAATATATCTAGTATCATACAAGAAATTTTTCACCAGAGGAGGCTTGAAGATGTTTCGTTGGAGCAGCTTCAAACACTTGCCGCTGATGAACCCTATTTTGCTCCCGGGCATTTCCTGCTATTAAAGAAGTTGCAACAAACGGCTGATCCCGGATTTGAAAGCCAATTGCACAAAACTGTTCTTTACTTCGGCAATCCTTTATGGCTGCAATATCTTTTGCAACCAACTATTAATGAGCCTGTTACAGAAATAAAACGAGAACACGTTCATGCTGCCAATGTTCCCGCTACGCAACCTGAAGCAGCCATAGCAGCGCCGGTTGTTGATTATCAACCGCAGACCGCAATCGCTGTTCAGGAGGAGGAAGTGCTACAAAAAGAGGCGGTAAATGATGACAGCGAGGTAATTAACGCGCACAGTAATGAAGCGATCAAGTTAGAACCTGCCGTAACGGAAGAAAAAACCGCTTCCCAGGAAGACAGTGTAATTTTTGAACCTTATCACACAATTGACTATTTCGCGTCACTGGGTATAAAAGTTGGCAAAAATGTGCCCGTAAATGACAAGCTTGGCAAGCAATTGAAAAGCTTTACCGAATGGCTGAAAACGCTCAAACGTTTGCCAGACAGCACTATAGCTGCACAGGAAGCTGAAGAACATCAACCGATGCCGGATGCGCGGGTAGAGGCCATGGCAGAGGTTTCAATAAAAGAAAAAGAAACTTTAACAGAATCAATGGCTGAGGTTCTGCTGAAACAGGGAAAAAAAGAAACAGCGATCGAAATGTACAATAAATTAAGTTTGCTGAATCCCGACAAATCCCATTATTTTGCAGCCAAAATAGAAGCTTTAAAACAAAATTAATATGGTTATTCTTTTCGTTATACTGATCATTATCGCATGTGTGGTGCTTGGTTTCGTGGTATTGGTTCAAAATCCTAAAGGCGGTGGTCTTGCCGGAAACATCGGCGGTATCGGCAACCAATTCATGGGTGTTAAACAAACAACCGACGTTTTGGAGAAAGGTACATGGATCTTCGCAACAATTATCGCTTTATTGTGCATTTTCTCTGCAGTATTCATTCCTTCAACTACTGTAAAAAGCAAAGGTTTGATGAATGAGCTGAATACATCTGTACCAGCACAGCAAGTTCCTGCACAGCCAGTAACACAGCCTACTGCTCCTGCTGCTAAGCCGTAAGAAATAGCATTTATTTAAATTTCAAATACTTCCCTGTTCTTTAATTTGTTTAATGAACAGGGTTTTTTATTTAATTTAAGGAGATTTTACACCAATGCGCAAAACTTTATTCATCACCCTTGGAGCTATCGTATTAATAGGAGCCATCGTTGCCTGGCTTGTATTTGGCCCTGCCACTTCTTTCACAGAAAAAAAATATTTTCTGAATATCAAAAGCTTCAGTGATTATTCCGCAGTCTTAAAACAAATAGAAACGGAAAAGATAATCACCTCGCCTGCCACCTTCAATTTTCTCGCGAAAAGAATAGGTTATCCGCAAAAAGTAAAAGCGGGACGCTACGAGATAAAAAAAGGCATGAGCGTTTTTACCATATTAAGAATGCTGAAAAATGGAAGGCAGTCCCCTGTTAATCTTGTCATTACCAAACTGAGGACAAAAGAAGATTTTGCAGGTATGGTAGGTAGAAAATTTGAGTGCGATTCCGCTGCTTTCATTGGCTTTTTGAACAACCAGGATTCCTTGAAAAAATATGGACTGGATACAAACACCATTATGACGGCTGTTTTGCCAAACACTTATACCTATTTCTGGAACATTACGCCTGCAAAAGTGTTCTCAAAAATATTTGATAGCTATACTTCCTTCTGGACCGCGGAAAGAAAACAAAAAGCCGCACAAAAAGGTCTCGATCCGCAACGGGTAACTATTCTTGCTTCTATTGTGGAAGAAGAAACCAATAAAAATGACGAAAAAGGAAATATAGCAAGCGTGTACCTTAACAGAATGGCAAAAGGCATGCGACTTGGAGCCGATCCCACCGTTAAGTTTGCTCTGAAAGATTTCTCACTAAAGAGAATTTACAATAAGCATCTTGCGGTAGAGTCCCCATATAACACCTACCGTGTGTATGGTTTGCCTCCGGGCCCAATCTGCACACCCTCTGAAGTTACTATAGACGCTGTTTTGGACGCTCCCAAAACGGACTATATGTTTTTTGTAGCCAAAAGTGATTTCTCAGGTCATCATAACTTTGCAGCTACTTATGAGGAGCATTTAAAATACGCAAAAGAATATCAACAGGCACTAGATAAGTGGATGGAAAAAAAGGCTGCGAAGGACAGTCTGGAAACCAATTGATAATTGAGAGTGGAGAGTTGAGAATTCATTTCAGTTCAACTCTCCACTCTCAACTTTCAACTCTCAACTTATTCAAATGACAAAATTTCAACGCATCATCATTTCAACGGGTCCTATTAATTATTTAATAGAGAAGAGCAAGGTATGGGAACTGCCTGGCTTTCAGGGCCTGTGTTTGTATGATGTGGTGGCGTTTTTTGGAACCCGCGTCAAAGAAGTTGGATTGAGCGAAAGAGCAGCAGCCATCTCTTTTAATCTGCTAATGGCTATTCCGGCAGCGACCATTTTCCTTTGTACACTTATTCCTTACATGCCGGTGTCAAAACTGATTACGCGTGAGTTGCTTCTTTTAACAAGAGATATTACACCTAATCTTAACACCTATTTACTGGTAAAGGATTTCCTGGTCGACTTTTTGGATACGCCCCGGGAAGGCTTGCTGTCATTGGGTTTCCTGCTGGTAATGTTCACTTCTTCCAATGCGATGATTGGCGTTATGCGATCCTTCAACAGATCGTTGATGCATTCGACGAAGCGTAACTTTTTTCAGAAAAGATGGGTAGCCCTTAAACTTACGGTGCTGCTTATCTTCCTTATCATTGCCACCGTAATGTTGCTTGTAACACAGGGAGCTGCACTAAAATGGATTTTGAAAGCTATGCATTTGCACAGAACGGATGCCTGGACCATGTTTTTTATTAAATTCATCCGTTTTATTATCATCATTGCACTGTTCTTCTACGGCATTTCTTTTATGTACAAATATGCTCCTGCAGTAAAAAACAGGCAGAAACTGAATACACCGGGTAGCATTTTGGCCACCTTCCTAACGGTTTTGCTTACACTCGCTTTCTCATACTGGGTTAACAAGTTCGGCAACTACAACAAAATTTATGGGTCCATTGGTACCATCATTATCCTTATGGTGCTTATTTTCCTGAACTCCCTTGTTTTATTGATCGGCTATGAATTAAACGTGAGTATCCAAACACTGAAGATCATAGCGGCAAACAGAAAACAAGAGCACGAACAGGAACTAATAAGTAAAAAGTAAAAAATGTGCCCGGCTCGTGGCGACGTTTCCAATTTTTGATTTTTTACTTTTGATTTCTTTTGAATGCATACCTCCCACATGCAGCTTTTCTATGCTTTTTACAGTCTTAGTAGTGCAATAAGCGTTTACCCTTATGCGTTGATTTATAAATATTTACAGCATCCGATTTAAACCCTCGTCAACACTTATATTCTAATTTTGCATAACTTTATTAAGCCTTAAAATTCACTTATATGAAAACAAAATTGATCACCCTGTTGCTAGGGATATTTGCCCTAAGCTCGTCGGTTCATGCGCAAAATGGTCTGGCAATAGGATCTGCTATGCCAAAAGCGACTGTCAAAATGAAGGACGTATCAGGCAAGGTTGTTTGTCTTAACGATGCAAAAGAATCAAACGGATTACTTGTAATGTTCAGTTGCAACACCTGTCCATACGTTATCAAGAATCAGCAACGCACAAAAGATATCTGCGAATATTCCAAAAGCCAAAATATTGGTGTCATTATTTTGAATGCAAATGAAGGGAACAGAACAACCGACGACTCCTTTGCATCCATGAAAGAATACGCAAAAGCACAGAACTATAAATGGTTCTATGCGGTTGACAGCAATAACGATCTCGCAGATGCGTTTGGAGCCAACAGGACGCCTGAGTGTTTTTTATTTGACAAAAATGGCAAACTGGTTTATCACGGTGCCATCGACGACAGTCCTTCCGACGAAACCAAGGTAAGTCGTCATCACCTGCAAGAGGCGATAAACGAAACCGTGGCAGGCAAGCCTGTTACAGTGAAAGAAACGAGGTCAGTTGGATGTGTGATAAAAAGGAAGGGATAAACCCAATTTGAAAATTTGAAGATTTGAAAATTTGATAATGAAGAGGGTCGAACATTGTTAAAATGTTCGACCCTCTTCATTATTTAGATTGATAGCGAAATTTAAAACCAGAAGCTTTTCATTTTCAAATCTTCAAATCTTCAAATTTTCAAATTATTTCTACTGTCCCGCCTTATCCACTGCCAGCACCGTCCTCGCGCCTAGTTCACGCGCTACACGCATTACAGCAACCACGTTCTCTACGGGCACTACTTTATCGGCATTGATCACAATCGAAGGTTGATCAGTTTCTTTGGCCAGTATTGGTTGCAATTTTTGTTTTAACTCCTCCAGGGTTACTTTGGCTGTACCTACATAAAAGTTATTGTTTACGTCAATAGAAACAACCACTGTTTGCTTTGCCTTTGTATCACTTTTTGCCTTCGGCTGTGAAAGCTTGATCACATTGGGATTGGCCAGTGTTGACACTATAAGGAAAAACAGCAAGAGGATGAACAATATATCGTTAAGCGCACCTGTGTGCACCTCCGCATGCGATCTTAATCTTCTTTTTAAATTCATTATTCAAATTTTGATTGGTGGGAGACGCGTGCAACGCGTCTCTACGGTATTCATCATTCATCATTCATAAATCATCATTACCGTGTCGGTTCCTGCAAAATATCGATAAACTCTGCACTTGCTGCTTCCATTTTGTTGGCATTCTTATCTATCTGTGCATTCAAAAAGCTGTAGCCAACATAAGCGATCAGACCGATGATAAGTCCGCTTGCAGAAGTGATCATTTTCACATAAATACCACCGGCAATAGTGCTCAAAGTATATTCACCCGTAGAAGAAATTCCATAAAAAAGTTGCACCATACCCACAATCGTTCCTAAAAACCCGAACATTGGGGCGATACCGGCGATCAAAGACAATGCAGAAAGATTTTTCTCCATCTTGTACATTTCAAGTTTGCCAACATTCTCCATGCTTTTTTCAATGGCGTCGATTGGTTTACCTATGCGCTGCAATCCTTTATCGATCATTCTTGCAACCGGATTGTTGGTATTTTTTGCCAGCGCCCGGGCCGAAGAAATATTGCCCGCTAAAATATTATCACGAATAATGTAAATGAAATTAGGATCCACTTTACTTGCTTTGTTAATAGCGATCCATCTTTCGAAGAAGAAATAAATAGCCAGCACCAAAAGTAAAAACAGCGGAATCATCAAAACACCACCCTGCATAAGCAGGCCCCATAAATTCATTTGAGGTGCGGGACTCGCGGCTGCTGTTGTTGCTGTGTGTGTAGAATCAATCAATCGTTTTGCGGAATCTGTGATCTGCAATAAGAAAATAGTCATGTAAGGCTGTTTATTTGAACAAAAATAAAAGAACTAAGCAAACGATGCTCCAATTCTATGCTCAACGTGAAAAAACACCAATAATTGTTGACAAAAATATGTATTGGCAGAGTGTTAACAATTAGGAATTAGAAATTAGGAGCTAGGAGTTAGATAAGTGAGATTCAATGCAGCTATCTAATTCCTAACTCCTAATTTCTAATTTCTAATTCTTAGTTGCCCGTTCCTGCTTGCTTCACCATCATCGCCTGTATCTGCTTCATCGTTTTCTCCATACCATCTGCACTACCATCCAGGAATATGACGTTTCCTTTGCCATATTCAGCAAAGTTTTTAACGGCCTCTGTCCACATACTGAACAAAATAACGTTTGTATCGAGGTTTGCTTGTTTCATTTCTGCAGCAGCCTGACTCATACCCTTTGCCACTTCTTCACGGAAAAGTGCTACGCCCTGTCCACGCAATCTTGCAGCTTCGCGTTCTGCTTCAGCCGCAATTTTGATAGCATTACCTTCTGCTTCAGCCGCTTTGGTTTTTGTGATCAGCATTGCCTGACCTTCGTTTTCAGCCGCCGCTTTCAGGTTGTTACTCGCCACCACTTTGCTCATACTTTCAAGAATAGCTTTATCAAACGTAATGTCGTTTATCTGCAAATCGATCAGGTGATACCCCCACTCTTCCAGCAAAAGATCGATCTGTTCTTTTACATATTCCACAATCTCTCTTCTCAATGCGAGAATCTCCGCTTGTCTTTTCGTAGCAACAAAAGAACGGATCGTTCCTTCGATGGTTCTGGAAAGCGCTTGCATCAGATCCCTTTCGCTGATGAACTTAAAGGCTACTTTCTTAATTGTTTCATCTTGTTCGTTTTGAACAGCATATAGCAACATGCTTTTAAAGTAAACATTTGCCTGATCAGCTGTTACCGCCTGGAACTCCATTTCCACGGAACGGTTTTGGATAGAAACACGTTTAGTGATCTGATCAAGAAAAGGAACAATAACGTTAAGACCGGGATGTAATACACGCTTGTACTTACCGAAACGCGTAACCACACCAACCGTTCCCTGAGCAATCGTTTTAAGGCCCATTAGAATAACCAATACGATAACGGCCAAAATAATTAAAGGGGTCGAGATCATGATTTAGAATTTTAAAATTGAAAGTACGGCTTTATGGTGAATGGTGAATCGTGAATCGTCAATCGTGAATGGAGAGCCTAAATGATCTATGTTACCTTTCGGTTTTACTTTCATTATTTTCAGGTAGCGAATTGAGAATGACCGGATATGTCTGAGTGACACATTCACGATTCACGTTTCTCCATTCACGATTCACGTGTTAAATTTGAAAAATGAACAATCATTATAACATCATAATTATTGGCGGCGGCCCCATCGGGCTTGCGTGTGCATTGGAGGCGAAAAAGGCAGGACTCGACTACCTCATCATTGAAAAAGGTTGCCTGGTAAATTCGCTGTATAACTATCCCATGAACATGACCTTTTTCTCTACTTCGGAGAAAATTGAAATTGGCGAAATCCCTTTTGTATCCAACAATATAAAGCCCACGAGACCTGAGGCGCTCGAATATTACAGGCGTGTGGCAACTTCCAATCACTTAAAAATCAACCTGCAGGAAAAAGTGGAAAGGGTGAAACAAACCGCAGATCATAACTACGAAGTTGTTACCTCGAAAAACTTCTACTATGCACGGAATGTAATCATCGCAACAGGATTTTATGACATTCCCAACCTGATGAACGTGCCAGGTGAAGATTTACCTAAAGTTGCGCATTACTACAAGGATCCACATTTTTACGCGATGCAAAAAGTGCTCGTCGTAGGTGCCGCAAATTCTGCTGTAGACGCCGCTTTGGAAACCTTCCGCAAGGGTGCTGAAGTGACAATGGTTGTCAAAGGTCCGGCAATTGGCGAAAGGGTAAAATATTGGGTGAAACCAGATATCGAAAACAGGATTAAGGAAGGCGGTATAAAAGCATATTTCAATTCAACGGTCACGGCTATTCGCGGAAAGGATGTGGACATTCAAACTCCTGATGGTATCATAACTGTTCCGAATGATTATGTAATTGCAATGACAGGTTATCAACCAAACTTTGATTTTCTTAAAAACATCGGCATCGAACTTTCAAATGATGCGGATTTGTGTCCTGCTTACAATCCGGATACGATGGAAACAAACTTACCCGGCATTTATCTCGCAGGCGTAGTGTGTGGCGGAATGAATACACACGTGTGGTTCATCGAAAACTCAAGGGTTCATGCAGAGAAGATAGTGAAGGATATTGTGGTGAAGAATAGTAAGCTGGAAGAAGCTTAAGAGAGGCTGCGCCTCCTTTTCTTTTGCCACAGAGGAACAGAGGGCACAGAATTTTAATAAAAACACCTCGTGAAAGGCATAAAAAATTTATATGGTAAACGATAAACATTCACAGTTCAGCCCCCATAAATCAAAGTTTTTCTGCTAACAAAAACTCAGCGCCCTCTGTCCCTCTGTGGCAAAATCCCAAAGCGAAGCTTTTAACTCCTCTCCTCCCACAACCTTGCCAAATGCACCAGCGTTTCCACACTTTTTTGCATGTCTTGTATGCTTACGTATTCGTGTTTGCTGTGTAAAGCCATTTCACCTGTAAATAAATTAGGACAAGGCAGGCCCATGTATGACAGGCGCGAGCCATCTGTTCCGCCGCGTATAATTAGTTTTGCAAAATCAATTCCCGCTCTTTTGATCGCCTCTTCTGCGAGTTGTGTAACCTGCGGGTTTTGATCCAACACTTCCTTCATGTTTCTGTATTGTTCCTTCACCACAAAATCTGCTTTTGCTCCTGGGAATTTTTTGAGTGTAGCTTCCAATTGCTGCTGCAAAAAGGTTTCATACTCTTTCAATTTTGCAGTCTCGAAATCACGGATGATGAAACTCACCGTTACTTTTTCCGCAATCCCTTCGATGTGGATTGGATGAACAAATCCTAATCTTCCTTCGGTAGTTTCCGGCGACAACGCATCTTTGGGCAATGAATCCAAAAAGCTCGCCGCAACTTTCAAAGCATTCACCAGTTTATTTTTCGCCGTTCCCGGATGCGCAATAATGCCGTAGATATTGATGGTAACTCCATCTGCGGAAAAGTTTTCATCTTCCAGCGATCCCAGTTCCCCTCCGTCAAGTGTGTAGCCAAAATCGGCCCCAAGCTTTTTCATATCTACTTTATCCACGCCGCGACCGATTTCTTCATCTGGTGTAAATAGAATTTTAATGTCACCATGTTTTATTTCAGGATGGGTGATCAGGAAATTCGCAAGATCCATGATAATGGCTACGCCAGCCTTGTCATCTGCGCCCAGCAAAGTATTTCCCGATGCAGTGATGATATCATCTCCTATTTTGGTTTTCAAATAAGGATGTTCTTTCGTAGTGATCACTTGTGAATTGTCGTCGGGCAAAATAATATCGCTGCCATCGTAATTTTTATGTACGATCGGCTTTACATCTTTGCCGCTGCAATCCGGCGCTGTATCTACATGTGAGCAGAAACAAATGACAGGAACTTTTTTGTCTGTATTCGGCGGAATTGTTGCGTACACATATCCAAACTCGTCGAGATGTGCATCTTGAATGCCAATAGCTTTTAGCTCCGTTACCAATATACGGCTAAGATCTTTCTGCTTTTCTGATGATGGTTGAGTTTTAGAATGCGGATCGCTCTGGGTGTCTATTTGCACGTATTGTAAAAATCTTTCCGTAACTGTATATTGATAATTTTGGAACATATTTGGATATTTTTGAGCAAATTAACGCATCTATGGAATCTGTCAATCAACAAAAGAGGAGTTTCTTTAAGCAGGGCTGGGTCAGGGCCATTGGTTTGCTGGCTGCTTTTTTATTGATGAATATGGTCATTGGGCTGATATTCGCCGGTTATGTAATTGCCCAACATGCAGAGGAAATGAAAAATGGCACCTTCAATGTACAGGATGTTTTATCCGGACCGTTGTTTCGCCCGCTTGTGCTGCTGATCGTTACAATTATTGGCTTCGGGTTGGTTTGGCTTTTCACCAAATTCTTTGACAAACGTTCCGTTTACTCACTGGGATTTCAATGGAAAGGCTATGCAAGCCAGGCGGGCGTTGGGTTTTCTCTGCCGTTCATTTTACTCGGCATTGGCACACTGATCTTATCTTATTCAAAATACCTCACGTGGACAGATATTCATTTTGATGGAACGTTGTTTTTTATCAATATTGTCCTAATGCTCTTAGTAGCATTTGGGGAAGAACTTGTATTCAGAGGTTATGTGCTCAACAATTTGATGCAGTCACAAAAAAGACGCGTTGCCTTGCTCACCAGTGCTTTGTTATTTGCAACCTTTCATATGGGAAGCCCCGGTGCAAACATCTTACCGTTGATAAATGTATTTCTCGCTGGGTTGGTGCTGGGTGTGAATTACAGCCACACACGAAACCTGTGGTTCGGCATGGCCTTTCATTTTGCATGGAATTTTTTCCAGGGGCCGGTATTGGGTTATAAAGTGAGCGGTAAAGCTTTTGGTAGTGTCTTAGAACAAGATTTACAGGGACCTTCGTTATTAACTGGGGGAAAGTTCGGATTTGAAGGTTCTACGCTTTGCACAGTGATGATGCTGATTACAGCGATCCTATTAGAGTGGTTGTATGTTTCTAAAACAGAGAAAGTGGTGAGTGCTGAGTTGTAAGTGATGAGTAATGAGTTTTGAGTGACTGAAATTGCTAACAACTATAAACTTAAAACAAACAATTCATCACTCATAACTCACTACTCAAAACCAAAATTATTTTTTCGCAACTCGCTTCTTCGCCTGTTGTTGCTGCTGCTTTTTCGCCGCCGCTGCAGCCGCCGCTGCTTCTGCGTCCTGTTGTTTTTTCAGGTCATCAGCATAAACAACGGTGCGTTTCGGGATAATTAATTCATCAGAAATATCACGCATTACTTCTCTCGCATTGATAAGCATACCTTCAGAAATTTCAACAAACTTCCAGGAATTGCCTTCATCTTCAGATTTGCCCACCACGTATGTAGTAACCCACGCTTTGCGGTCCTCGTAATAGACCTCTTTCACTTTTTCCACCACGCACTGCCATGCATTGTCTTTGGCAACAATTTGCAATACTTTTTGGTTAGAGACTTTCTCGCCAATATCCTGGTTAAGCACCATCCAAAGGCGTTCTGCGTAATCAATAACGCCGGCTTTACCGCCCAGGAACTTGATAAGTCCGGGTTGTGTAAGCGACACATACTGATCCCATAATTTGTTTTGATAAGCTTTGTCTAGACTGTCTGCAAAATATGCAGCTCTTTGTTTGATAAATGCACTGTCAATTTCCTGCGCTTTTGAGAAGAGAGGGAATAGAAACAGAAGAACGAATACTCGGGTAAATATTGTTTTCATCGGATCGAATTTGAACACAAAATAAAAAAACTGCTGAAAGAAGCGTATAGTATTAACACTCGACTTTCAGCAGTATTTTATCTATCTGTTCAAACAGAATTAAGGCATAATAATGCGGGACTTGCTACCCACAATCTCCACCAGTTCAAGGTCGAAGATAAGATCTTCACCTGCCAAAGGATGGTTAGCATCAAGAATCACAACATCGTCTTTTACTTCTGAAATAACCACAGGAAACACATGTCCTTCAGCATTATTCAGATTAAGGCGCATTCCTTTTTCAGGAGTCATTCCTTCAGGAAACTGATTGCGTGGAAATTCAATGATCATCTCTGCATTTTTCGGACCATATGCATTGTCAACAGGGATGTTGATTGTTTTTTTCTCACCCACAGCCATACCTGTCACACCATCATCAAAGCCTTTGATCACCATTCCGCTTCCTACTTCAAACTCCAAAGGTTCGCGTCCTTCTGAGCTGTCGAAAGTTGTTCCGTCTGTAAGGCGGCCATGATAATGTACTTTAACTGTATCGCCGCTTTTCACTTGTTGCATAAATTATTTTTTAAAAAATTAACGTTATCAGCTTCTCATTTCTTCTCAACGTCATTGCAATGCGCCCGTAAATAAAAGGAAAGTTCCAGATTCATGAGCTGACACAGCGAAACAGTGAAGAACAAAAGGATGCGAAATACCGGCAAGGTAAGGCCTTTATGTCCAATTTGAAAATTTGAGGATTTGAAAATTTTCAAAATCTTTATGTGTATCATTTCTGAATTTATTGTTAACTCCCGGACATCTCCTGAGCTAATTCCCAAAATGAAAGTTTCAACGAAAGAATTTTCCCCGCCTGCATTCTAAATGACCAATCAAAAGAAATGAGTAGTCGGGCAGGAAATTTTCATATTTTCAAATTCTCAAATTGAAGACATCACCTTCTAACAAATACTATGAGAAAAACGTTTGCAAAAATTGCCCTCTTTTTATTTTTTCTAACATTAGCACTTTCCATCGTCGCGCAAAAAACGGCCATTACTACAGGTGCCGAAAGGCTACAGGAATATCTTCCGTTGCTGAAAGGCAAGTCTGTCGCGGTTTTCGCTAACCAAACGTCCATCGTTGGACATACCCACCTGATTGACACCTTGTTATCAAAAGGCGTGGTTATCAAGAAAATATTTGCTCCGGAACATGGTTTTCGCGGCAATGCAGATGCAGGAGAAAAAGTGCAAAATTCAGTTGACCCTCAAACCGGGATTCCTGTTATTTCATTGTACGGAAGCAAAACAAAACCCACTGCTGAGCAGCTGCAGGATGTGGACATAATTGTATTCGACATACAGGATGTTGGGGTAAGATTTTACACATTTATTTCCTCACTCCAGGACCTCATGGAAAGCGCCATCATGTTTGGCAAGCCTTTGATTGTATTGGACAGGCCAAATCCTAACGGCTTTTATGTTGACGGACCAGTGCTTGACAAAAAATTCAAATCATTTGTTGGCATGCAATCGGTTCCGATTGTATACGGAATGACCATTGGTGAATATGCAAAAATGCTGGTTGGAGAAAATTGGTTTGACGCCAGTGTTAATCAAAAGATTCCTTCTTTCAAGCTAACAGTTATCACTTGTAAAAACTATACCCATAAAAGTCATTACCAATTGCCTGTAAAGCCGTCACCAAACTTGCCAAACGCGCAATCTGTTTATCTCTATCCTTCTATTTGTTTTTTTGAAGGCACGCAAGTAAGCCTGGGACGCGGTACAGACAAGCCTTTCCAGATCTTCGGCAGCCCGGAGTTTCCAAATGATCTTTTCTCATTTACACCACAAAGCGTAGAAGGCGCAAAAAATCCGCCATTGCTTAATCAAAAATGTTATGGCTACGATCTCAGCAAAGTTGATGCGGTGAAAGAAATTGATGGCAAACTTCAACTGAAATGGTTGTTGAAAGCGTACTCATTGTACAAGGAAAAAGACAAGTTTTTTCTCAGCAATAACTTCTTCAACAAACTCGCCGGCAACGACGTGTTGATGCAACAAATCAAAGACGGCAAAACCGAAAAGCAAATCCGCGAGAGCTGGCAGGGAGACTTGAACAAGTTTAAGACCATAAGAAAGAAGTACTTGCTTTACAGCGAGTAATTGAAAATTGAAAATTGAAAATGGGAACGCAGAGTTGTTAGTATCTCCTATCAAAAAATCATATCAAATCATGACAATCTTGAAAATCTGCGTTCCCCCTCATTTTCAACTTTCAACTTTCAATTTTCAATTATAATTTACTTTTGCCTCATGCAGAAAAACATACGAATCGTTTTCATGGGCACTCCGGAATTTGCAGTTGCGTCTTTGGATGCGCTTGTAGGTGCAGGTTATAATATTGTGGGCGTTGTTACAGCGCCCGACAAGCCCGCCGGGCGCGGCATGAAGCTGACGGAGAGTGCTGTGAAAAAATATGCGGTTGAAAAGGGATTGCATATCCTTCAACCCGAAAAGCTGAAGAACCCCGAGTTCCTAGAACAACTGCGTTCGTTAAATGCGGATCTGCAAGTTGTTGTGGCGTTTCGTATGTTGCCCGAGATCGTTTGGAACATGCCACCAATGGGCACTATAAATGTGCATGGCTCTCTGTTGCCACAATATCGCGGTGCGGCGCCCATTAACTGGGCGGTGATCAATGGTGAAAAAGAAACCGGCGTTACCACGTTTAAGTTGCAGCACGAAATCGATACCGGTAATATTCTTCTGCAGGATCGCTTTCCTATTTCAGAAAATGACACGGCCGGTGAAGTGCATGATCGCATGAAAGAAGTTGGTGCAAATCTTTTGGTGAAAACAGTTGATGGCCTGGTAAACAACAGCCTGAAAGAAATTGAGCAAGACACAACAAGTGAACTTAAACACGCACCGAAAATATTTACAGAAACATGTAAAATCGATTGGTCGAATTCTACGGATGCAGTGCACAATCAAATTCGCGGCCTCTCTCCCTACCCCGCCGCGTTCACACAACTGGACGGCAAAACCTTAAAAATATATGCTGCCAAAAAAGAGCACAGCAAACACCCGGACACGCCCGGAACCATCAGCACCGACAAAAAAACATTCCTGAAATTCGCCACCGCAGACGGTTACATTTCTGTTCAAGAAATTCAATTGGAAGGAAAGAAGCGGATGGGCGTGGAAGATTTTTTGCGCGGCTACCGATAGCCCAATTTGAAAATTTGAAAATGTGCTAATTTGAAAATTCTTCTAGTGCTACTTCGAAAGCATTTAATAATTTCTCCGCTGTTCAAGGAGTAACTATTCTTAGTGAAAGTACCACCCAAAGAATTTTCAAATTTTCAAATTAGCACATTTTCAAATTATGTAGCTTCAAACCACAGGGGCTTTTCATCATTCCAATCTCCATTGTAATTAATAAAAAGCTCTTCCCCGGGTTCTATGTCGCGAACGGTTTTTATGTAAATGAGGTGCTCGTCGAAATCCATTTCGTATTCGCAATTGCTTACGAAACTGTGGTTATACATCGGCACATAGCCAAGGGCCATGCAGCATTGATTTCTTTCTGTGCCCCATTCAAAAATATAATCGTGCAGCAGGGTTTGATCAAGCAGTTTCCTGTCGTTTGCATCCATCACAATCACAGGTGCCACCTCGATAACAGTTTTCGCTTCCAGCCGCTCCGAAGTAAAAACACCCTTTCCCATATTTTCAGTTAGAGAGATAAATAAACAAGGCAGGATCATGATTGTAATTAAAATATTTTTTCTGCTGCAATTTGCAGAAATTTGCCCGTATTTTTCCGAAGAAATTGGCGAACCGGTAGAGACAAGGCAGTGCCTTGTCTTGTAGTTATTAACGAGAACGATAAACCAGCAGTAGCATGTCTTTAGAGTTAGAAACACAAAGCATCCGCGAACAGTTTGAACAAATTATTCAAACTGAAGATAAACTGCAGATCAAAGACTTCCTGAATAAGCAAAAAATTAGTGATGTAGCTGATCTGGTATATGAATATGAGGATTATGCGGAAAAAATTATTGGTGGCATGAGTGTGCACAGGGCAGCCAGCGTTTTTAAAATTCTGGACCTGGGTGTGCAAAAGACGATCATCAAAGAACTTCCCCCCTCCAAAACCGCCGAACTACTGAACGAGTTGCCCGCCGATGACCGCACGGATTTTTTGGAAGAGCTTCCCAAAAGTGCCATCCGCGACCTCATCAAACTGCTTGATCCGGAAGAAATCAAAATCACCCTTTCTTTATTGGGTTACCCTGAGGACAGCGTAGGGAGGCTGATGACGCCGGACTACGTCTACATTTACGAATATTTTACGGTAGAACAGGTTCTCGCAACCATCAGGAAGCATGGTAAAAACAGTGAGACGGTTGACGTCATCTATGTGATCAATGAAAAAGGCGAACTGATTGATGATATTAAGATCCGCGACATCATTCTTGCAACTCCCGACCAGCGGGTAAACGACATATTGGATGGCCGTATTGTTGCACTTAAAGCGACCGATGACCAGGAACACGCCAGCCAGGTGTTTAAAATGAACAACCGTGTGGCGCTTCCGGTGGTTGATGACAATAATGTATTGCTGGGCATCGTAACCATCGATGATATGCTTTGGGTAGCCAACGAAGAATACAGCGAGGACATTCAAAAAATCGGGGGTACCGAAGCCCTGGACGAACCCTATCTGGATATTCCCATTATAAAACTGGTGAAGAAAAGAGCCGGTTGGTTAATCATTCTTTTCCTCGGCGAAATGTTAACCGCAACCGCCATGCAGCATTTCCAGGACGAAATCAGCAAAGCGCTTGTTCTTTCGTTGTTTATTCCCCTTATCATGAGTAGCGGCGGCAACAGTGGCTCCCAAGCCTCTACTTTGATCATCCAGGCGATGGCTTTAGGAGAAATCCATATTGCCGACTGGTGGAGAGTAATGCGCAGGGAAATTATTTCGGGTCTTTTATTGGGCGTAGTGCTCGGAAGCATTGGTTATCTGCGTATTATAATATGGCAAAACCTTCACGTTTTCGACTACGGCATCCACTGGCATCTCGTTGCGGTGACCATTTTCTTTTCCTTAATAGGCATTGTGCTCTGGGGAAGTTTGATGGGGTCCATGCTGCCAATTGTTCTCAAAAGATGTAAACTCGACCCCGCAACGTCTTCGGCACCGTTCGTTGCCACCTTGGTAGACGTTACCGGTATTGTTATCTATTTCTCTGTAGCCTTTATGGTTTTAAAAGGAGTGCTTTTATAAGCTAAAGGCTTAATGCTGAATGCCTAACGCAAGGGCAATGGTGCGGGTAGACTAAACTGTCGCGCACAAGCGTTTAGCGTTAAGCTTTTATAAACCGAACGCCCAATGCAAAATGTTTTAAACATCCTGCATTGGGCGTTTCTTATAGTAATCACTATTTTAAGGCGCTTTCTATTGAGAAGGCCATCCTACCTAAGCAGAATGGCCTCTAACGATTGCTTGCCTTATAAAAAATAGATACTATTTTTTCAAAGAATCAACTTTAGCTTTAGCTGAATCAACTACAGCTTTAGCAGTAGAGTCGATAGTAGCTTTTGCGCTGTCAGCAACTGCAGTTACTGCAGAATCAGTAGCTTTTACTGTTGAATCAGCAGATTTAGTTTCTGTAGAAGCAGAGTTGTTACAAGCTGCGAATGCGCCGATAGCTAAAACTACGAATAACTTTTTCATGTGAGTTTCTTTGTTTTGTTTAATGAATGATTTCATGTTTATACTCAGATTTGAAAAAGGTAACCCCAACCTGAAAAATATTTTTTTATAATTTTTTGTGGGTGACTATTTGTTATTTTGGGTATTAAAAATTGAGTTAAGCGTGTGATTACAGATTCCAACGAAAAATTATTGCTTGAAGGACTGGCGAAAGACGACAAAACGGCCATTGAGACGATTTATAAACAGAATTATAATACTATTCAGGCTTTTATACTGAACAATAACGGTTCCGTGGATGATGCAAGGGACCTTTTTCAGGAAGCCATTATAGTATTGTATGAAAAGGCAAAAAGGGGCGATTTTGAACTTAGTTGCCAAATAAAAACCTATTTATATTCTGTTACAAGGCGACTTTGGCTAAAAAGACTGCAGTCTCAACAAAGATTCAGTGGTGAGATCAATCATCTGGCAGAAGTGGTTCCTGTGGAAGACGAACTGGACAGACACAATCAGAAGGCACAGGAATTTGAAATGATGGAAAAAGCGCTGAGTAGTATCGGCGAACCCTGCAAAAGTTTACTCGAAGCATATTATCTGCAAAAGAGAAATATGGAGGAAATAGCAGGAAACTTTGGATACACAAATGCAAACAATGCAAAAAATCAGAAGTATAAATGCCTGATGCGTTTGAAAAAGATATTTTTTGCACAATATAAAAACGAGGACTAATAATGGAAGAACTCCAATTATTGGAAGCTGTTGAAAGGTATCTCTCCGGAGAAATGACCCCGGAAGAAGTGACAAACTTTGAGCAACTCCGTAAAAATGACCCAAGCGTAGATCAAATGGTGGTGCAGCACACAATGTTCCTGCATCAGCTAACCAGTTTTGGTGAAAACAAATCACTGAAACACAATATTCAAAATATTCACCAGCAATTGTTGCAGGACGGTGACATTCAAGAAGTTCAACCAAAAGCAAAAGTGGTGAGCTTCCTGAAAAAATACCGCAAGGTATTGGCAGCCGCAGCTTCTATTGCAGGTATCATAGCTTTATCTATCAGCGGCCTGGTAGCTTACTTAACACCAAAAAGAACGGTTAACGAAATTGAGCAACTGAAAAGAGAATTGTACTCTGTAAAAGTTTCTCAAAAACAAACCCAGAACGAAATCAATAGCTTTAAAAACGGCTCTTTCAAACCACCCGCAACCGGGTTTGGTGGTACCGGATTTCTTATCGATGGCAGAGGTTACATTGTAACCAGCGCTCACGTCGTGGCAAAATCCGATTCTGTTTACGTGCTTAGCAAAGACAATTACTACAAAGCAGCAATTGTAATCGCTGACGAAAACACAGATATCGCGATCCTAAAGATCATTGATGGCCGTTTTCAGCCTTATAAAAACCTGCCTTACTCCATTCACAAAGGAAGTTCTGATCTCGGTGAATCTATTTTCACATTGGGTTTCCCAAGAACTGAAATGGTGTACAACCAGGGTTATTTAAGTGCAAAGACAGGTTATAAGGGCGACTCTTCTGCTTACCAGATTGCTATTTCTGCAAACCCAGGTAACTCCGGCGGACCAATTTTCAACGAAGCCGGTGAAGTGATAGGTGTACTGAGCGGCAAGCAAACAACGGCTGAAGGCGTTGTGTTCAGCAGCAAAGCAAAAAATATCATCAAAATATTGGAAGAAGCGAAAAAGGCTGATAGTACCAATAATATTAAATTGAATTACGCTTCCAGCTTAAAAAATATGGATCGTAAACAGCAGGTGAAGAAAATTGAGGATTGCATTTTTAATGTGTTGAGCTACTAAATTTTTTGTTTAGCAAGTCTCTTTAATCCCTAAGTATATAAGAAAAGCTCTCTTAATTGAGAGCTTTTTCATTTGGCTTCGACAGGCTCAGCCTGACACTCCGCTTACGCTGTCAAGCTGAGCTTGTCGAAGCTTTGTTGCACAAATGTGCCGTCCGACTATTAGATTAACTGTTCCACAAACTTGTTGGGTACTCTCCCGCTTTTACCAGTTTGTCAATGCTTGACTGAACGCCAGGGGCATCTTCTTTGTATGTTACTCCAAACCATTTTGATGAAGTAGTAATCACATCGATAACGCCGTAGCCATCTGTGATGAATCTATCCGCCATAGCCGGCATTAAATATTCAGATTTTGGATTGGAAATATTGTGATCGAGGAACTGTCCGAATTTGTTTTTGCACAGCTCAATGAAGTTAGGCGCAAAGCAAAAGAAATTCATTCCCACAATGGTATTTTCTGCCAGCTCTTCTTTCCCGGTTTCTTCTTCAAATACAATCTGGCCGTTGTCTCTGTAAATCTTTGTTCTTTCAGTGATACCCACCATTTCTTTCTTTTCGTTCGTTGCGATAACACCTCTGCTCACACTGCCATTTTCACTTAATGTGTTTGCCAATTCATATGCTATTACTGCATATTTTTTATCGGAAACATCTGTAGTTAAAAATTTGTAAGCTTTCTTATATGCATCCTGTCCATAAAAATCATCTGCATTGATAACAGCAAATGGCTCCTTCACTTTATCAAAAGCACAAAGGATGGCGTGTGCTGTTCCCCAGGGTTTTTTTCTGTCCTCAGGAATATTGTAACCTTCTGTTCCAGTGCTCAACTCCTGGTACACGTAGTCTGTTTCTATTTTGCCCTTTAGTTTAGGTTCGAATATTGCTTTGAAATCATCCGCAAAATCTTTCCTTATGATAAATACAACTTTTTTAAAACCGGCACGGATTGCATCGTAAATTGAATAATCCATTATAGTTTCGCCACTAGGTCCAAACGGCTGAATTTGCTTCATACTTCCATATCTAGATGCCATACCGGCTGCCAGGATCAATAAGGTTGGTTGCTGCATTACTGTTGTTTTTTGTTTCGGCCGCTAAGATAATATTAGTTTTAAATGAAAAAACACCCGAACGTGAGCGTGAACAATTTAATCAATTATAAAAACGCGGTCATCGAAAATATTTCAAACGCATTTGATAGCAAAAATGTGGCCAGTGTAGACATATTACGATTAGACCAAATACACAACGTTATCTCTGGCAACAAATGGTATAAATTAAAATACTATTTAGAAAATGCAAAGGATAAGCAACGCATCATAACCTTTGGCGGGGCCTATTCAAATCATATTGTCGCCACTGCTTTTGCCGCAAAAATGATGGGCATAGAAAGTATTGGAATTGTACGTGGTGAAGAACCTGCAACCTACTCGCCTACTTTACAAGACGCGGTGGACTATGGCATGCGCCTGATTTTTGTGCCTCGCGAAAGCTATAAAAACCGAAACGATATTTTAGATAAAATTAATATTGACAGAACCGAAAGCATTGTTATAGACGAGGGTGGGTTTGGCGAAACCGGAGTAAAAGGCGCTGCAGATATTTTGCAACATGTGCCCGATCTTGCTGTTTACACCCATATTCTATGTGCAGTCGGCACAGGTACAATGATGGCCGGAATTGTTCGTTCGGCTTTGCCGCAACAGCATGTAATTGGCGTTAGTGCAATTAAAGGCGCAGATGAACTATCCCCCGTAGTTTTTTCCTTTCAGCATATACCGCACGCTTCCTTCGAAATAAATTTCAACTATCATCATGGAGGCTATGCGAAAAAAACACCCGCACTGATCGATTTCATGAATAAATTTCATCATAAAACAGGTATTCCAACAGACTTCGTTTACTCTGGCAAACTTCTGTTTGCTGTAAATGAACTGATTAAAGAGAATTATTTTCCGCAAAACAGTTCTTTACTTGTCATTCACTGCGGAGGAATTCAGGGAAACAGATCATTACCTGTGGGAATGTTGAAATTTTAATCTGATCAAATCCATTTTTTAACCGACTGCTAAAACCATGTCCATTATATTTGCGTATTGTTTCAAAAATTACAGTTGATTTCATGCTGAGGGCCGTACTTTTTACCTTTTTTATTCTTTTTTCTTCTATTCTCATTTATGGGCAAGACACGCTGCCTTCTATTTCTGTAGTGAAAAAATCGAAGAGTAAAATTTTAATCAGCTGGATCAACCCCTACAAGAAAGACGCCGTGAAGCAATTAAGCATCCAGCGTTCCTACGATAGTAAAAAGCTATTCAAAACAATTATCACCATGCCTGATCCAACCACGCCGCAAAACGGTTTTTTGGATACACAGGCACCAAACGATAGCATGTACTATAGAATGTATGTGCAAATGGATAGTGGCAAGTACGAATTTAGCAAGGCAAAAAGGCCAGTACCAGATACAAGTGCAGCCACAACAAATGGCGATGACAAAAAATATGAAACCGCGATAACAACGAACCGCCCAACTCGTGAAACGCCCAATGCACGTGTAACACAGCCCGCTCCGCCGGAAAAAATCATCGTTATTAAAAAAGCTGATAGCGTGGTGGCATTCGTGCCTGAGCGTCAGTTTAAGCGCTATAAAGATTCCCTCAACTACAAAACGAGAGATACGATATATCTTGAAACGAACGACACTTTAATGATCAGGCCCTTTGTGCCGAAGGAAGTGTTCCGCGTGTCAAAATATGTTTTCACGGAAAAAGAGGGACGTGTAAAAATCTCACTGCCGGATGCAACGGATAAAAAGTACAGTGTTAAATTTTACGAAGAAGACAGCACATTCCTGTTTGAAATTAAAAAGGTAGCTGAACCCGTATTAATGCTCGATAAATCCAATTTCATTCATGCCGGATGGTTCCGTTTTGAACTGTATGAAGACGGACATCTGAAAGAGAAACAGAAGTTGTATATACCGAAGGATTTTTAGTGGGGTTGTTTGTTGTTAGTTAATAGTTGTTAGGCTTTATGTGAAGCTTATTACGCTATTAGGATGCCGCACAAAAGGTCTAACAACAAACAACTATCAACCAACAACTAAATTCACTCCAAACACTTTCTCAAAATTTTTCTTAACAAAAGCTTTCGCTTCTTCGAAATCCACTTCTTTTCCGAATTCTTTGGCGATGGATGTTACCTGTTTGTTTTGAATACCGCAGGGAATTATAAAATCAAAGTAAGATAGATCTGTATTTACATTTAATGCAAAGCCATGCATGGTGATCCAGCGGCTGCAACGCACGCCCATTGCGCATATTTTTCTTTCTTTGCCCTTCACACCCGGATCGAGCCAAACACCTGTTTCGCCAGCTGAACGGTCGCCCTGCAAACCATAATCAGCAAGTGTAAGAATGATCACTTCTTCCAGGTTGCGCAGGTATTTGCCAATATCTGTCGTGAATTTTTCGAGATCGAGAATGGGATAGCCCACTATTTGTTGAGGACCGTGAAAGGTGATGTCGCCACCACGGTTGGTTTTAAAGAATTCGATGCCTCTTTGTTCGCGTTGTTCATCGCTAATCAGCACATTTTCAATATGTCCGCTTTTACCCAAAGTATAAACCGGTGGATGCTCCACCAGAAACAAATGATGCTCAGTATCGGGAACGACATCGCCGCCGTGGTGGGCTTCTTGCTTAAGCTTTACATTCTTCTGTAAAACTTCTTCCTGGAGATCCCAGGCAGTCTGGTAGGGCATTTTTTCGAGATCCTTGAAAATTACATCCTGCATGGGGCAAAGTTAGGGAGTTGAGAGTTGAAAATTGAAAGTTGAGAGTGCGAATAAAGCTAAATGCTTAGCGCCGAACGCATAACGCATTTGGACGCAACGAGCTTTTGGCGTTGGGCATTAAGCGTTTGGCGTAGCAAGATTACCGCTCTTCTTGTTACTTGGCCCCTGCCTCCCTATTTTTGCACAAATTTCAACTACATGGCCGAATTTGAAGATCAGGATGAACAATTGTCAAATGAAGAGACAAGCGACGAGCTTTATGAGCGTTTTACCATAAAAGTGGATAAGGGCCAGGAACCGCTTCGTATTGATAAATTTTTGGTGGCCCGCATAGAAAATGCGACGCGCAACAAAGTGCAAAAATCGATCGACTCCGGGCTGGTAATGGTGAACAATAAACAAGTCAGCTCCAATTATAAAATAAAGCCCACTGACGAAATCATTGTCTACTCCAATAAGGAGGTACAGGGTGAAGAGATCGTTCCGGAAAATATTCCACTGAATATTTTTTATGAAGATGATGATATCATGATCATCAACAAGCCTGCAGGATTGGTGGTAC
The DNA here is from genome assembly GCF_019130065.1 of Pinibacter aurantiacus. GTDB lineage: Bacteria > Bacteroidota > Bacteroidia > Chitinophagales > Chitinophagaceae > Pinibacter > Pinibacter aurantiacus. Next base: position 530,398 of record NZ_JAHSPG010000015.1, read on the forward strand.
ATCCGGGTTCAGGCAATTATAATGGAACATTGATCAACGGTGTGGCATACTATCTGCAACAAAAAAATAAAGACATTACTGAAGAGACCTTGCCACGCTTTGGACTGGTTCACCGCATTGATAAAAACACCAGTGGTTTGATGGTGTTGGCAAAAACTGAAATAGCAGTAAGTTCTTTGGCGAAACAGTTTTTCGATCACACTGTAAAACGTCACTACATAGCGCTTGTTTGGGGAGATGTAGAGCAGGATGAAGGAACAGTCATTGCGCACGTTGGCCGTCACCAGCGGTTCCGCAAATTGTTTGATGCTTATCCTGAAGGAGATTACGGCAAAGACGCCATTACGCATTTTAAAGTGCTTGAGCGTTTTGGCTATGTAACGTTGGTACAATGTAGCCTGGAAACCGGGCGTACGCACCAGATCCGCGTGCATATGCAGCACCTCGGACATCCACTGTTTAACGACGATACCTATGGTGGTGACCGCATTGTGAAAGGAACTGTTTTTACCAAGTACAAACAATTTGTTGACAACTGTTTTGCGTTGTGCCCGCGACATGCTTTACACGCAAAGACACTTGGCTTTAAACACCCAACTTCAAAGGAAGAAGTTTTCTTCAATAGCGACCTTGCAGATGATATGCAGGCAGTGATTGAGAAGTGGAGAAAGTATGTGAGGAAAGAGCCGAATAACTGAATAACTGAATAACTGAAAATGCCGAACGCTGAACGAAAAATACCTATTTGGGTATCATGCGTTCAGCGTTCGGCACTTAGCGTTAAGCCAAATTCAGTTATTCAGTTTATTCAGTTATTCAGTCTCTCCAAATAGCCCGCCATTTCCTGCTGATATTCCTGCGCTACTTTTCTCGCTGCTTCAGCAAAGTCTTCTTTTCCTGAGGCGTAGATGACTGCACGGCTTGCATTCACCAGCAGTCCGCAATCTTTGTTCATTGCTTTTTCGGAAATATCTTTTAAGCTTCCACCTTGTGCGCCTACACCGGGAACAAGGTAGAAATGATCTGGAGTGATTTTTCTGATGTTTGTAAATTCATCTGCTTGTGTGGCGCCGATTACAAACATGAGGTTGTCGGGACTTCCCCATTTTGAAACTGTGCTCAATACTTTTTCATACAAATAAGCATCGCCTGTTTTTTGCAACTCAAAGTCTGAGGCGCCTTTATTCGAAGTCAGGCCAAGAACGATGGCCCATTTGCCCTTGTACTCAAGAAAGGGGGCCACACTGTCTTCACCCATGTAAGGTGCTACTGTGATGGAATCAAAAGGAAGTGCTTCAAAAAAAGCTTTCGCGTATTGTGTAGAAGTGTTTCCAATGTCACCTCGTTTTGCGTCAGCAATTGTAAAGATCTCCTCAGGAATATACTCTACTGTTTTTTGCATAGCCTCCCAGCCTTTCAATCCATGCGCTTCGTAGAAAGCCGTGTTGATCTTATAGCTAACGCAAAGATCTTTTGTGGCATCAATGATGGCTTTGTTGAACTCGAAAATAGCATCGGGATGCGATTGTAAATGAGCGGGAATCTTTGTAATATCTGTGTCTAAACCAACACACAAATACGATTTCTTTTTCTTGATTTGCTCAACCAGTTGCTGACGTGTCATGCCGCGAAGATATTAAATAGAACCCGTTCTGCCACCATCCACGCGGATGCTTGTGCCTGTTACATAGCTGGCTGCAGGTGTAGCCAGGAAAGCAGCCACGGCGGCAATTTCTGATGCCTCGCCAAAACGTTTCATCGGTATGTCTTTTTCCATCTCTTTTTCAACCGTTTCCGTATCGCTGTTTTTAGCTTTTACAACACCGTCGATCAGGCTGTCGAGCCTTGCAGTTTTAGTATAGCCAGGCAAAATATTATTTACGGTAATATTGAATTGTCCTAATTCGTTCGACATTGTTTTGGCCCATGAAGCCACAGCCGCACGGATTGTGTTGGAAACCCCCAAATTATTCAGCGGAATTTTTACAGATGTAGAAATAATATTGATGATTCTGCCATAGCCATCTTTCTTCATGCCGGGAACAACTGCTTTCGTCAATATCTGGTTGCAAACGATATGCTGGCTAAATCCTTTTACAAAATCATCTTCATGCGCATCAATGATGGCACCGGCTTTTGGGCCACCCGAATTATTGATCAGAATATGTACATTGGTTTTGGCAACAACTTCTTCAATTGCAGTTCTTACTTCTTCCGGTTTTGAAAAATCTGCCACGTGATAACTGTGATTTTGCTGTTCATCCGAATGCAATCGTGTAACAGCTTCCTTCAGGGCGGATTCATTTCTTGCGAATAAAATACATGTCGCGCCCAGCAGCGCCAACTCTTCCGCAATCGCCAAACCGATGCCCTGAGTGCTACCGCAAACAATGCCGGTTTTTCCTGTGAGTGATGTATTCACGGTGTTTCAATTTGAAAATTTGAAAATATGCTAATTTGAAAATGCTTTCTGTGCAAACTCAAAATTAGAAAGATGCATTCGCTGCATTTTCAAATTTTCAAATTAGCACATTTTCAAATTACTTAATCCTATCCGGGTAATCCGTAATAACGCCATCTACCCTCTTTGCAACCAATGAATCGTAGACTGCTTTATCGTTTACCGTCCAGGGAATTACTTTTATGTTTTTGCTGTGGCAATCTTCCACCAGCTTTCTCGTTACGAGCTTGTATGCAGGGCTGTAAATAGTAGGTTTGAAACCCGCCAATGCCAGTTGTTCTTCAAAGCCTCGCTTATCAAAATCTTCAATCAGCATCGAGGTTTTCATGTAAGGAAAATGCTCCTTCACATATTGAAGCGTTCGAAAATCAAATGACTGAATGATGACCCTGGAAGTGATTTTCTTTTGGATCAATACCTTCATCAGCGCATCCACAAATACCGCAGGTTCGGGATGATAGATATTGTCCGTTGCCTTATTGGTTTTTGTTTCTATGTTATAAAAAACGTTCTTCTTTTTGCTCTTTTTCAAATACGATTCCACACGATCTATAACATCCGCAAGCAGCGGTTTTACGGCAGGCATTTTCTTTTGTTCGGGAAATTTTGGATGTGGCTTCATTCCTACGTCGTAGCGCTTTACAGAATCATAGGTCATCGTGTAAATATTCAGGGAACGTTCTTCTGCTTGTGTTACAAAACTGCCGTCGGGTTTTGTCGTGATATCGTGATTGAAGAATGGCTCATGGGACAAAATGGGTTGCATGTCTTTTGTAAAAACAACATCCATTTCAAGCGTGTTTACTCCAAGATCGATAGCATGGAGCATTGCAGGAATAGTATTTTCGGGCATCAGTCCGCGCCCACCACGATGTCCTTCCAGGTCAAATGCGGGTAATGTATCAGTACTCATCTGACGATGTTTTCCTTTTTTTATTTGGAAAGAAGAGGTTGTCAAAACTAGAACAGCGCAGATACATGCGCACAAGGGTTTCAGCATGGGTGTTGTTTTAGATCAATACAAAGTCAAAATTAAAAAATCAAAAGGCAAAAGGCAGTCCGACAGTATTACCAGATTTTGACTTTTTAGTTTTTACTTTTCTTTATTGTACACGTCGCCATATCCGGCTTCCATTCTCTTTGCAATCGCATTAGCATCTCCATTGTCACTAACAGATAAATGATGCGTAATGTTTTTATAACTTTCCTCGTCTCTGTTTTGGCTCAACTTAAAAGTGTGGTCGAGCGATGTCACCTCAATTTCAAAAGCTACAATTGCTTTTGCTAATCTGCTCACGTACTCGTGTGGCAAATTTTCAAACGACGCTTCTGATGCGGGATTGTTTTCAAATTGATCAGTCGTTCTTTTTAAAATATCGATTAATCGTTCTTCAGACAGGAATGTAAGTTGTCCTTTCGCGTGTACGGCCATGTAATTCCACGTGGAGGCTTGCTGAGGATTTGTGTACCAGCTTGCGCTCACATATGTATGCGGGCCCGTGAAAATGGCCAGCACATTAGTGTTTGCCGCAAAAGCTTTTTGATGATCTGTATTGCGCATTACATGCCCTTCCAGGAACAATCGGCCATCTCTTTCCGAAATTAAGATTGGTACCTGCGTAGCGACCGGACATTGCTGCTCATCGCAACCTGTTAACATCACAAACGGATGCGCGTGCATAAACTGCAGTACTTTTTCGTGATCCTCGGTTTTGTAGTAGGGGAAACTGTACAAGTGAATTGAAAATTGAAAGTTGAAAATTGAAAATGAGAGACTAAAATACGAATTATTGAATCATTGAATAATTGAAATTAGTGTCATCAATCTTCAATTATTCAATAATTCAGTTATTCAATTATTAAATAAAAATGGGATTGCCTCACATTTGAAGCAACCCCATTTTCAATTTTCAACTTTCAATTTTCAATTAACCTTCCACTATTTCAATCACTTTCGTCGCCTCCAGGTTTGCGTTGCGCATGGCAATGCTTCTTGCAGCGGCACCGGCAAATTCTTCGAAAGCTTTTTTAGAGATCTCGTCGTTACTTGCCATGATCGGTTCGCCATTGTCGCCGCCTTCGCGAATGCTTTGTACCAGTGGAATTTGTCCAATTAGAGGAATGTCGTATTCTTCAGCCAATCTCTTGCCACCTTCTTTTCCGAAGATGTAGTATTTGTTATTTGGCAGTTCAGCCGGAGTAAAGTAGCTCATGTTTTCCACCAACCCGATGATCGGCACTTTAATTTGCGCCTGACCAAACATAGCGATACCTTTTTTAGCATCTGCCAGTGCAACATCTTGCGGAGTGGTCACAACAATAACGCCTGTAACGGGAACTGTTTGCATAAGCGTCAAATGAATGTCGCCTGTTCCCGGAGGCATGTCGATAATCAGGTAATCAAGTTCGTCCCAGTAAACGTCTGTTACAAACTGACGGATGGCGCTGCTGGCCATTGGACCGCGCCAAACCACCGCATTCTTTTCATCTACGAGTAAGCCGATACTCATCAGTTTGATGCCGTATTTTTCAAGTGGAACGATCACGCCTTTTTCGTTGCCATCCACCTGCATCATCATTGGGCGTTCGCCTCGTACGCCAAACATGATAGGCACGCTTGGTCCATAAATATCCGCATCCATCAAACCAACCTGTGCACCGCCTTGCGCGAGTGCAATTGCAAGGTTTGCAGAAACGGTACTTTTTCCAACACCACCTTTACCACTTACCACAGCAATGATGTTTTTTACCTTTGGCAAAACGGCCTGGGTATCCTGGCGGTTACTGCTTGTGTTAGAGGTGAAATTTACTTTTACTGTAGCCTCCTTATTTACAAGAATCTGCACTGCGTTTACACAGGCATTTCTTATCAGATCCTTCATCGGACATGCCGGTGTAGTAAGGACCACAGTAAAAGAAACGTCGTTGTTATTGATCTCTATATCTTTAACCATATTGAGCGTCACAATATCCTTTCCTAAGTCTGGTTCCTGCACATTGCTCAATGCTTTTAGTATTTGCTCCTGCGTCATGATTTATTTGTTAAAAAAAGAATAATTGGTGCAAAATTAACCAATACTAAGCGTAATAAGTTGCTGTTTATAATAATTGAAGTTGTTATATTTGATGCGATGAAGAAATTTTTACTACTTCTTTTTATTGGGATGATTGCTATACGCCAGCAAGCTTCTGCCCAATTCGAGACAATAAAAGACTCAGTGGTACAATTGTACGGTGTTATTATGACCGCAGACAGCCTGAGACCCATACCCGCCGTGAGTGTAATGGTTAAAGGACGTGTTCAGGGTACGATGAGTAGTGAAGATGGTGTGTTCTCCATCGTGGTTTTAAAGGGTGATGAAATTGAGTTTACAAGTATCGGGTTCAAACCTGTAACGGTGAAAATCAGAAGAGATCTGGTAGGCAACCAGCACAGTGTAATCCAGCTGATGGTGACCGACACAACGTATTTACCGGCAACAATCATTCGACCGCGCCCTACGAGGGAGCAATTTGAGCGGGACTTTGTAAATACCGATGTAAAAGCCGATGCGCTGGAAATTGCCCGGCAGAATACGGACGAACAAAAAAGAGAGGCCCTCGCGAGAACCATGCCGCGTGACGGAGGCGAAAACGCCAATTACAGTTTAAAACAAGACGCTACCAAACGATATTATTCGGGACAGGTCCCTCCAATGAATATCTTCAATCCAATGGCTTGGGGAGAATTTATCAAGGCCTGGAAACGGGGAGATTTTCGGAACAAAAACTAGCAAAATATTTAGAACCGGCTCAATTGCCGGTTTTTTTACGCATGTACGCTACAGCTTTCAGTGGTTTAATGTTTGCTGTATTACTTAATATATTTTGTAACACGCTGCAAAGCAACGAAGAGTGAACTTTATTTGTTTTAATTCGTTATGGAGGGATGTAGACTTGAACCATTAATATCGATCCCGTATGACAAAACTGACAATCCTGATTTCAGCAGCGGCATTGCTGAGCATTACTACCCTCAGTTCCTGCTTTTACACCAGCAGAGAATCCCACAAGTTATTTGCAAAAGCAAAAACGGAGCAGTTTGATGTAATCATTGTACCGGGAATTCCTTTTGAACAAGATGGCTGGAGCCACACCATGAAAGGGCGCGTATACTGGTCAAAATATCTGTATGACCGGGGCATTACCAAAAACATTATTTATTCCGGAGCGGCTGTTTATACGCCGTACTATGAGTCTGAAATCATGGCTCTATACGCTCATGCATTAGGTATTCCGAAAGAACATATTTTCACGGAAACTACTGCTGAGCACACTACCGAAAACATTTATTACTCATATCAGCTTGCTAAAAAAATGGGGTTCCAAAAAGTAGCCATTGCTTCTGACCCGTATCAAACAAAAATGATCTCCAAGTTTGCGAGGAGAAAAGTAAGCAGGGACATCGTGTTGATACCTTTTGTATTCGACACGCTAAAAGCTATGGAGCCATACATGATCACTCCGGCAATCGATTCAGCAAAAGCCTACAAGCCGGACTTCATAAGTATTACCAAAAGAGAAAGTTTCTGGAAACGTTTCAGGGGAACGCTGGGGGCGAATATTGAGGAAGGGAGATAATTTGAGAATTTGAAAATATGCTAATTTGAAAATGTTTGGCGCAGCATTCGATTTTGGATGTCACACCTAACATTTTCAAATTTTCAAATTAGCACATTTTCAAATTAATTAAAGAGCAAGTTTCGCTTTCAAGTTTTCGTCGATTGCGTTCAGGAACTCTTCAGTATATAAGAAATCTTTTCCGTGTTCTACTTTGTTGCCGCTTACGCAAACAGCAAGGTCTTTTGTCATTTTGCCGCTTTCAACTGTTTCGATACAAACTGCTTCCAAAGCGTTTGCGAAATCGATCAGTTCCTGATTGTTATCCAGTTTTCCGCGGAATGCCAAACCTCTTGTCCATGCGAAAATAGAAGCGATTGGGTTGGTAGAAGTAGGTTTGCCTTTTTGGTGCTCGCGGTAGTGACGTGTAACAGTACCGTGCGCTGCTTCTGCTTCCATTGTTTTACCATCAGGAGTGATCAGCACAGAAGTCATCAAACCAAGTGAACCGAAACCTTGTGCTACTGTATCACTTTGAACGTCGCCGTCGTAGTTTTTACAAGCCCAAACAAAGTTACCGTTCCATTTAAGAGCGCTCGCAACCATGTCATCGATGAGGCGGTGTTCGTAAACGATGCCCGCTGCATCGAACTGCGCCTTGAATTCTTTTTGATAGATATCTTCAAAGATGTCTTTGAAACGACCGTCGTATTTTTTAAGAATTGTATTTTTTGTAGAAAGGTACAACGGCCATTTTTTGCTAAGTGCCATGTTAAAGCAGCTGCGTGCAAAGCCTATGATAGACTCTTCAGTGTTGTACATTGTCATTGCAACGCCATCACCTTTAAAGTTGAACACTTCAAAAGTCTGAGGTTCTCCGCCATCTTCCGGCGTGAAAGTCATGGTAAGCTTACCTTTACCCTTAATAACTGTATCGGTTGCACGATATTGGTCACCAAAAGCGTGACGGCCAACGATGATAGGCGCTGTCCAGTTTGTAACCAGTCTTGGAATATTGTTAATTACGATTGGCTCACGAAATACAGTACCATCCAAAATGTTACGGATCGTACCGTTGGGGCTTTTCCACATTTGTTTCAGCTTAAACTCTTCTACACGAGCCTCATCCGGAGTGATGGTAGCACATTTGATACCTACACCGTATTGTTTGATAGCGTTTGCAGCATCGATGGTAACCTGGTCGTTTGTAGCATCGCGGTGCTCAACACCAAGGTCATAATATTTAATGTCTATTTCAAGGTAAGGTAGAATTAATTTATCCTTAATAAACTTCCAGATGATTCGCGTCATCTCGTCTCCGTCGAGTTCCACAACGGGATTTGCAACTTTTATTTTTTTCGCCATTAGATTAGTTTTAAGTATCCAAAAAAAGTAGGCAAACCTACAAGAATTGAACGAATTACACAAAAGCTAGATAATATTTTGATGTCATTTAATTTGGAGGCAGTAGCGTTTTCAACGCTAATTTGAAAATTTGAGGATTTGAAAATTTGAAAATGACCCGGGTGCGTCCTTCTTACTTTGTTGTTCCTCGTTGACAATTGGAGACTAAATGTTGAAAAATGAAAAGTTACGCAGAAAGAATTTTCAAATTTTCAAATCCTCAAATTTGCAAATTCGGTATGAAACCCTGCTAATTAATGTTATGTATACATTAATTTTTATGTTTTTAAAAAATTGAATATTCTTCGTACTTTACAACGTTATTAACCTCCTTACAACCAAGCTTCGGATATGCAACAGCATAGGCTATTCCAATACCTCAACCAATTCATCACACTTTCAGGTGAAGAGCTTTCGCTTATAATCGAAAAGCTCGAGGTTAGACGTTTCAATGCAGGCGAAATGATATTAAACGCAGGCGAAAAAGAAACGCATTTAAGCTTTGTAGAAAAAGGAATTGCTATAAAATATTTCATGCGCGGCAACGAGGAGGTTGTAAGACAATTGGCAAAAGAAAACGATACGATTGCTTCTGCTGTGTCCTTTATCGCTTCTGCGCCTTCACAATATTGTATCGAAGCTCTTGAGCCCTGTATGTTCCTGTCTATCAGCAAAGATGTTTTCGAGACCCTTTATCGTCACAGCCCTCGTTTTGAAAAACTGGGCAGATTACTGTTCACGGATTGGTTGTTGCAAACAGAGATCTGGGAGTATGAGCGCATCAGCTTAACTCCACGTCAACGTTTTACAAAATTCATCAACGAAAATCCTGAACTTTTAAAAAGAGTCCCTCAAAAGCTGATCGCTTCTTTTTTAGACATTAAACCGGAAACATTCAGCCGATATAAATATTCATCAAACAGTAACTGAAACGAACTTGCTTCCAAATAATAACCATACCCAGTTCAAAACCCAGCTCTTCCATTACCTCCGGCGCATTGATAACATCAGTCCCGAACAACTGGAAATCATTCAATCATACCTTGAAGTAAGGACCTTTGATAAAAAACAAATCGTATTAAACAAGGGCGAGGTGGACAACTACTTCAATATTGTTATCAAGGGGCTTGTGAGAAAATATTTCAGTGTCGGTAAAAAAGAAATCACGCTACAACTTGCAACAGAAGGACATTTCATTCACTCCGAAATTTCTTTTATACAAAGAACGCCTTCTGATATGATCGTGGAAACACTTGAACCAACCATGCTCGTTTCCATTTCACATGAGAGCATGAATACGCTGCTTGACACGCATCCACAATTTGAGCATCTTGCACGTCTGCTCATTAGTGATATGTACGTGAAAAAAAACAAGCGTTACTATTCACAATCACTACTAAGCACGCGGGAACGCTTTCTGGAATACCTCCAAAACCACCCGGACATGCTGCAACGTGTTCCGCAAAAATATTTAGCTTCTTACCTGAACATTAAACCTGAAACGTTTAGCAGGTTGAAGCATTTGCTGAAAACGAAGAAGTAATTAATAATTAATAATGAATAATTAATAGGGCAACATACATCTAAAAAATGTTACACTCAATCCGTTTAATAATTAATTATTAATTCCTTCAAACTCGCACCTAAACATTAATCAACAACACCGGTATCTTCAACTCATGCCGCACATTATTAATCGTTTCGCCGTATAGCCAGTCTTTAAAGCCCGTGTGGCCGTGGGCGCCCATTACCAAAAGATCGGCTGACTGTTCTTTAACAATGCGAACTATCTCCTTGGTTCGCCTTTCGAAGCCCAGTTGGGCAATGGCATTGAATCCATTTTCTTTTATTTGCGCTACATACAGATCAAGTTGTTCCTGGTCGGTTAAGCTTTCATAATCAGCACTGCCCTCTCCCAGCATTTGTGCCGACACACTTTCTACTACGTGTATTAATATGAATGTTGTATTCGGATTACCTTGTGCAATGGCAAATGACAAGATTTTCGAATCATGTGCGCCAAAGTCCAGTGCCACTGCTATTCTTTTAAATGCCGGCACATCAATTTTTTTGAAGCCCGTGTTTTGTGCGTGAATGGTAATTGGTTTTTCCATGCGGCGACGAATAAATGGAAACAATAAAACCGTTGCCAGCAACGAGACCAATACTACAAGACCCGCGATTACAAAGAAATTGGAAACATTGTTGTGACTGCTTTGCAAATATTCTATGGATTGCTCGAACACCATTTTAAGATTCAATGCGAGTAAAACAAACGTAACAAGCCACGCCAAAATTTTCACATAAAGCGGAATTACGAATACGCCCATTTTCTCTTTGTCACTCACAAAATGTATCAACGGGATAATGGCAAAGCCTAACTGAATACTCAATATTACCTGGCTGAAAACCAGCAGATCATCGAGTTCATTTTCACCATAGATTAAAATAACGATCACAGCAGGAATGATGGCCAAAAGTCTTGTGATAACACGTCTCAGCCATGGATTGATGCGCAGTCGCAAATAACCTTCCATCACAATCTGCCCCGCGAGTGTACCAGTAACCGTAGAGCTTTGTCCCGCGGCAATCAACGCGACTGCAAACAAAATCGGTGCAAGAGAAGTACCCAACATTGGTTCCAGCATTTTGTGTGCTTCTTTGATTTCAGCCACATCCGTTCTGCCTGTCTTAAAAAATACAGCTGCTGCCAAAATCAGTATCGCAGCATTTACAAAAAATGCAAGATTGAGTGCTATCGCGCTGTCAAAAATATTGAATCGTATAGCCCTTCGTATACTCGGCTCGTCTCTTGTAATTTTCCTTGTTTGCACCAGGGCTGAATGTAAATAAAGATTGTGCGGCATTACGGTTGCACCAATGATACCAATTGATATGTACAACGCCTCACTATTGGGTATCGTGGGAACAAAGCCTCTTGCGATCTCATGAAAGTTTGGCTGTGCGAAAATTATTTCTATTAAAAAAGAAATCCCAATGATAGCGATCAGCATCACAATGAAAGCCTCCATTTTGCGCATACCCAACCGTTGTAAAATCAACAGCAGAAAAGTATCCAACACTGTAATCAATACGCCCCACAAAATAGGAATACCGGTGAGCAAATGCAGGCCAATCGCCATTCCCAGTACTTCTGCAAGATCTGTAGCAGCAATGGCAATTTCTGCCAGTACATACAAAATAAGATTGATACTTTTTGGATATGCTTCTCTGTTAGCCTGAGCGAGGTCACGGCGACGAACGATGCCCAGTCTGGCGGCAAGACTTTGCAGCAATAGCGCCATCAGGTTACTCATGAGCAATACCCAAATGAGTTTGTATCCGAATTTGCTGCCACCCTGCAAATCCGTTGCCCAGTTGCCCGGGTCCATATAGCCAACGCTTACCAAATATGCCGGACCAATAAAAGCTGCCAGTCTTTTCCAACGCTTTTTAGGTTGTGTTGTATCTATCGATTCATGTACATCAAGTAGTGAAGCGTAATGATTGTCGCTGTTATTCCTCATCGTTGACTAATAAGTTTTTGGCTAAAAATTGGCTGATAATGAATGGAGCCGCATTGCGCATTTTTATTTCCAGAGAGTTATCAAAACTGAATTTCTTTTTCACCTCCAGCTTCGAACCAATTTTGATATTAGTGCGCTGCAAAAGCTCCATCAATTCTGGTGTTTGATTGCCAATGCCTGTAATCTCCATAGGTTTATTTAATTGAATGCTGTCCAATGATATTTGCTGCAAAACGGGCATTTTGCCGTTGGCATCCGGAATAGGATCGCCGTGCGGATCTTTTCTTGGGTTGCCGAGAAAATCATCGAGTCTGTCTATTAATTTTTTGCTGCTGATGTGCTCAAGCTCTTCTGCAATTTCATGCACTTCTTCCCAGCCGAATTGCAGTTTCTCCACCAGGAAATATTCCCACAAACGGTGCTTTCTTATGATAAGCAATGCGATCTTTTTTCCTTCGGCAGTTAAACGCACGCCTTTGTAGCGCTCATACTGCAAAATCTTTTGCTCCTTCAGCTTTTTAAGCATGTCTGTTACCGAGGCTGGTTTGGTTTGCAAGGCATTTGCCAATGCATTTGTAGAAACATTCTCACTTGATCGTTGCAAGTGAAAAATGGCCTTTATATAGTTCTCTTTACTGGAGGAATATTTCATTTTTTACAATACTCTAAAAATAAATTTAGGTAAATCTAAATTTTTTAGGCCACATGACCAAACGCTTTACAAATTTGAAAATTTGAGGATTTGAAAATTTGAAAATGCCTTGGGTGCATGCGTTGGGGCATTTTATTTGTTTCCTGATATTTCTAGAATTAATCTAAAATTGAAAAGTTGCGCAGAAAGAATTTTCAAATTCTCATATTTTCAAATTTTCAAATAAGGCACAGTTTTGAAATCATCAACCCAAAAGCCTGTTTCTTAATGCATACATAACAACAAAATGGTTACTTTAGCCCCCAGAACAAGCCCGAATATGAAGAATTCACTGTACGTTGTACTTATCTGCCTCATTGGTCTTTTCGCCAATTGTAAATCGAAAAAGACCAAAATGGTGGAGGGAGAAAAGGTGGAAATAGCTGATTTTCTTGGTCTTTATGAAGAGGCAAAACTGCCCTTAACCATTGCCGACAGTGTGTTTCAGCAAAAAAATGCGGACACAATCCCTTTCAGCATCTTCGTGCAATTTGTACCGGATTCTGTCATTGCTCCTCTCTTTCACAAATCGAAGCCTTTATTTATACCACTTTCGAAAGTGACGGTAAAAAGTGGTGAAACCTACTTATTCAGTAAAGCCATTGCCGCTGCAAAAAAAGTGGTATATGTGACTGTTTTCGATGAAAAGAAAAAATTCGCTGCCGCTAAACCAGTGATCATTGCAGATAATGACAAGGCAACTTCCGCCTATGTCACAATGGACACAAAATCCACGCTTACAACTTATAGCCAGCAAAGCCAACCTGACAAAGAAGCATTGTACAAAAGAGATGTTTTCATTTATAATGGATCAGGGGGATTTACGTTGATCTTAACGGAGTCCAATGGCGCACAAAAAAAAGTGGAGGAAATTTTTAACCCGATCGATACACTGCCCGCCAAGCATAAACTTGCCGGCGATTACATTCAGAATAAAAAGAATTTTATTTCTTTCCGCGACGGACGTAATGCTTCACGCATGTTGTTCTTTGTGCATTTCGAAAAAGACGATGGCACATGCAAAGGCGAACTAAAAGGCGAAGCAAAAGTTGTTTCTGATAAACTTATACGCTTTAGCGAAACAGGTAGCCCTTGTGTGATAGACTTTACTTTTTCCGGTAAAAATGTTACAATGAAGGAAGTTGGCGGCTGTGGGTCGTACAGGGATATAAAATGTTTCTTTGAAGGCTCTTTTACGAAAAAACTAGTTCCAGTGAAGAAACCAACGAAAGCTAAGAAGTGATCGTGAATGGTCAAGCGTGAAGCGTGAATTGGTTTATAATCAAATATTCACGAGAAAATTCAAACTTCACGAATGCGCGATTGACGATTCACCATTGACGATTGACTTTTGACCATGACTATAATCAGTAGCCTTTGGCCCAGTTTTAGGATATCTTGCCATAATGTATGAATCGAAAAACAAAAATTAATTCAAATGGATTTTAGAAATTACAAGGTTCCTTACAGCGGAGATGCAAAGTATTCGAAGAAAGTGGCGTATTTCAGTATGGAATTTGCCATTCATCAACCGTTAAAAATTTATAGTGGTGGATTGGGATTTTTGTCAGGTTCGCACATGCGCAGCGCATACGAATTGCAGCAAAACCTTATTGGCATTGGCATTCTTTGGAAATATGGTTACTATGACCAAGGCCGCAATATGGACCAAACGCTGCAGGTGGGCTGGATGGCAAAGGATTACAGCTTCCTGGAGGACACCGGAATTAAATTTCAGATCACAGTGCATGATGCGCCGGTTTGGGTAAAAGCATTTTACCTGAAGCCTGAAACATTCAAGTCTGCCCCCATCTTTTTATTAAGTACAGATATTCCTGAGAACGACTACGTTTCACAAACCATTACCCATAGATTATACGATGCGAATGTTGCTACCAAAGTCGCGCAGTTCATATTATTGGGCGTTGGTGGTGCAAAATTGATCGATGAGCTGAATTTCAACCCGGATGTTTATCACCTGAACGAAGCGCATGGCATCAGCTCAGCATTTTATCTCTACAAAAAATTCGGAAACAATATCGATGAAGTTCGCAAGAAACTTGTGTTCACCACACACACACCAGAAGAAGCGGGCAATGAAAAACACGATATTTTCCTTTGTCAAAAAATGAGTTACTTCGGTGATTTGAGTTTGGATGAAGTGCGTGCTTTAACCGGATTGCAGGATAACGCTTTTGATCATTCGCTTGTAGCCCTTCGTTTTGCAAGGCTTGCCAACGGTGTTTCGAAATTGCACGGTGAAGTGGCCAGGGCCATGTGGAAAAAGTATCCCGGCGTTTGCCCGATCATTTCCATCACCAATTCTCAAAACGGGAAATACTGGGCCGACAAACATTTGTATGAGGCCAAAAATAATAATGACAACAATAAATTTGACGAGAGAAAAACTTATCTCAAGAAAAGAACCTTTGATATTGTTGCCGATCAAACCGGAAAACTTTTTGATCCGAATATATTTACAATCGTTTGGTCACGCAGATTTGCGGGTTATAAAAGAGCCGATCTTATTACAAGGAAACTGGAATGGTTCAATGAACTAACCAGCAACACACAATATCCGGTACAAATCATCTGGGCGGGAAAACCATACCCAATGGATTATCCGGCGATCAATGACTTCAACCATCTTGTAAATCTTAGCAGAGGTTATAAGAACGTTGCGGTGCTGATAGGTTATGAATTGTTCCTGTCAAAAAGATTGAAGCAAGGTGCAGACTTGTGGCTCAACAATCCACGCGTACCCCGCGAAGCATCGGGCACAAGCGGAATGACCGCAGCGATGAACGGCGCTGTAAACTTTAGCACCAACGACGGCTGGATCCCTGAATTTGCAAAAGATGGCAACAATTCATTTGTGGTACCACCTGCAGATCTCAATACATCCATCTACGAGCAGGATGAACACGACCTTGTAGCGCTTTATGATATTTTGAAAAATAAAATTCTCCCTGCTTACTACAACAACCGCGAGGCCTGGAAGCAAATCGTGTATAACGGAATGAACGACGTCATGAATGGATTTGAGTCGAACAGAATGGCGAATGAGTATTATGAGCTACTTTATAATAAGTGAAAATTGAAAGTTGAAAGTTGAAAATGGAGTGATAAGAGTTTGCATAAAAAAAGAAGCCTTCAAACGATTTGAAGGCTTCTTTTTTTATGCGGAATTTGATCTTTTGTTGAAATGCTGAAAGCGTCCTTTATCATTTTCAACTTTCAATTTTCAATTTTCAATTGATTCCCCTACATCACCTCGATCAACTCCACATCAAAAATCAATGTAGAGCCCGGCCCGATCTGTGCGCTCACTTGTGCATCACCGTAAGCAAGATCAGAAGGGATGAAGAGCTTCCATTTGCTGCCTGCCGGCATCAATTGCAACGCCTCTACCCAACCTTTGATAACACCGTTTACAGGGAAATCAATTGGTCTGCCACGTTGTACAGAACTGTCGAAGATTGTTCCATCGATCAACGTGCCGTGGTAGTGACATTTCACTTTATTTCTAAGACCCGGCTTAGGGCCTGTGCCTTCTACTATTACCTGGTATTGCAAACCACTTGGCAATTCTACAACACCTTCTTTCTTTTTGTTTTCTGCAAGGAAAGCAGCACCGGCGCTTTTGTTCGCCTCTAATCTTTCTGCTTTCAATTTTTGTAAATGATCTGAGATACCCATGGGAAAAAATTAATAATTAATAATTAAAAATTAAGAATTGTTGACAGTTGATAGTTGTTGGTTGTTAGCTTTTGGAGAGGGACACTCGTCATTGAAGTCTAACAACTAAAAACTAACAACAAACAACTCAAAACTCATTACTGTTTAGGCATTGTCGAATCCGCAGCAGGAGCTGGTTCTTCTTTTTCAATAGACAATAATTCCACATCAAAGATCAATGTTGAACCCGGGCCGATTTTTGCACCAGCTTCTCTGTCGCCATAGGCAAGCTCTGAAGGAATGAAGAGTTTCCATTTGCTTCCTACAGGCATTAATTGCAATGCTTCTACCCAGCCTTTGATTACACCACCTACAGGGAAATCAACCGGTTGACCGCGCTCTACTGAACTATCGAATACCGTTCCATCAATCAACGTGCCATGATAATGACATTTTACTTTATCATTGATGCCTGGCTTAGGACCTGTGCCCGGTGTAATAATTTGATATTGCAAACCGCTTGGCAATGTAACCACACCCGGTTTTTTGCTATTGGCAGCAAGAAAAGCAGCACCCGCTACTTTATTTGCTTCTGCTTTTTTAGATCTTAATTTTTGCATGTACATACCTACCGCTGCATTCATCTGATCTTCAGTTAAAGCAGGTTTGCCGGCCAGCGCATCCACCATGCCTTTTTGCACACAAGTTGTATTGATATTGTCGATGCCTTGTTGTTTGTAGAATTGTGCCACGTTCAAACCAATGGCATAACTAACAGAATCAAGCGCGTTTTTCATTACCCCTGTGCTTTTTCCTGCTGCTGGTTTTGCCGCTGTTGCTTTTGCTGCTGGCTTTGCAGTCGTTTTTGCTTTTTGCTGCTGTGCCATTGCACCGCCGACAAGAGAAGTAGAAACTAATACTAAGAAGACTTTTTTCATCTGTATATTTTATATTTTATTTTGGCCAGATGGAATTCGCATCGAATGTCATTGTGTACAAAATAGCCGGCGCGCTCATTTCATCTGTATATTAATGTTGAAGGGCAAAAATATTGTAAAATAATAATACCGGACGCAGGTTTTACGTTTTCAAAACGTCATATATTGACAAGCCGTTTTTAGACTAAACTTTTCGGTTTAAATACAGTCTATAAATGGCTTACGGTTTAATAATTATTTAAAAAACAAATTCCGACATGAAAAAACTTGTCCTGTTAACCGCCCTATCTTTTAGTTACAGCCTCAATTTTGCTCAAACCGGTGGACTGAACGGCTTATTAAAAAAAGCGAGTTCGACAGTTTCTGGCACCAATAGTACTTCCGGTTCTTCTCTTTCTACCGATCAAATCGTGCAGGGATTGAAAGAAGCGTTGAATGTAGGCGCACAAAACAGCACTTCGAAGCTTTCGGCCGCTGACGGCTTTTTTAAAGATGCCGCGGTGAAGATTTTAATGCCGGATGAAGCAAAAAAGGTGGAATCTACTCTACGCTCCATGGGAATGGGGAAATTGGTGGACGATGCCATTTTGAGCGTGAACCGTGCAGCGGAAGATGCTTCAAAAACAGCTGCTCCTATTTTCCTGAACGCAGTTAAGAGCATGAGCGTAAAAGATGCGCTGGGCATTTTGCAAGGCACAGATACAGCAGCAACATCTTACTTGCGCAAAACAACGAATACAGACCTTACCGCATCTTTCAAGCCTGTTATTGAACAATCTTTACAAAAAACAAATGCTACCAAATACTGGAGCGAAGTTTTCTCTGCTTACAATAAAGTATCTTTTAAAAAGGTAGATCCAGATTTAACTAACTATGTAACTACCAAAGCTTTAAATGGTATTTTTTATTATGTGGGAGAAGAAGAGAAGAAAATCCGCACCAATCCTACGGCTCAGGTTACTGACATCCTCAAGCAGGTTTTCGGAAAAAAGTAAGCGCTTATACATATCATTTATAGTAATATCATGCAGCACAACTTGTGCTGCATTTTTTTTGAAAGGTTGGCACGCTTTTATGGGGTTTAATAGTGACCCGATACAAATATTATAGTTTTTTTGTGTTTAGGTAGTTCTTATCTTTGATTAAATCCTTTACCAAAAGAGAGTCCAGAATACTTATGAATTTAAACCAGCCATTAAAAGACCAATCATCCTCCCTTTTATCTGTTATTAAAACAGATGGAGAATTCGAGGATATGGTTAATAAGGCGCCGGTTGGTGTTTGCAAGATGGCCTTTGACGGCACACTTTTGTACGTAAATGAAAAACTTGCCCGGTTCCTTGATCTTTCTCCGGCCGACGCGATAGGCAGAAACTACCTTGATTTTTATAAGAGCGAAACAAATACCGGTTATCACTACTGGCAGGAACTAATGCGTTCGGGCGATCTTCCTTTTTATCATGGCTGGGTGGACCTTACCTCAAAAAATAATGAGATCATTCCCTGCCATCTTAATATGCAACATATAAAGGATGACGAAGGAAATGCACAATATTTTCTCTGCATTTTCGACCGTTTTGCAGAAGAGCAGGTCATACAGCAGCATTTGTATGAAGAAAGGATCTCTTATCAACAAAGTATCGCAACTACCATATTAAAAGCCCAGGAAAAAGAAAGAGCTTTTCTTGCAGAAGAATTGCACGATAATATCAATCAGCTTCTTGCTACTACCAAACTATATATCGATTCGGCTAGATCTGCAAAACCAGAGCAATTAAATGAACTACTCGAAAGAAGCTCAATACATGTTGTGCAGGTGATCAATGAATTGAGAAACCTGTCTAAAAGGCTCACACCTCCTTCTGTTGAAAATACAAGCCTCGTAAATAACATTGTCAACCTCTTCCAGGACACTGAAAAGCTATCCGGCATCGCGGTGGAGATTATTCACACAGGCTTTGATGAAAGCAATATAGGTAAGGAGAAAAAACTGATGATCTATAGAATTTTGCAGGAGCAATTCAACAATATTTTAAAACATGCGGAGTGCTCAAAAATATCTGTAAACATCAGGAACAAAGGGCCTATGATCGAATTGATCGTGGAAGATAATGGTAAGGGGTTTAATACGACTACGTCCTATCAGAATGGCCTTGGCTTAAAAAATATTCGCAACCGCGTAGATCTTTATAATGGCCGTTGTAGCGTATACTCCGCGCCTGGCAAAGGTTGCAGAGTGCATATTGAGTTTGAAGGGTGAGATGCGGAGCTCTAATTAATAATTAATAATTAGTAATTAATACGGCAACAACCTTAACAAAAATGCTGTTGCAAACCTATTCGAAAATTAAGAGGGCGATATTCAACAACGAATGCCGCCCTCTTAATTATTAATTATTAATTATTAATTCCTTTACCCTGCCAGTTCACTCAGTTCCAGCCAGCGGAATTCTTTTTCTTCAATCAACTGGGAAACAACACCTATTCTTTCAGAAAGTTTTTGCAATTCTTCAAAAGGAATGGAAGGGTCGCCCAATTTTTCTGTTATTGTGTGTTTTTCTTTTTCCAGCGCCGCAATCTCTTTTTCTAGCATTTCAAATTCACGCTTTTCGTTAAAGCTTAACTTCTTTTTTGCCGGTGCCGCCTGGGTTTTGGCCGCCTCAGGAACAGCAGCAACAACAGTCGTTTTGACTTCTTCGTCTTTTTCCTTATCCTTCTCCCAAATTCTGTACTGCGTGTAGTTGCCTGGAAAATCTCTTATTTCACCGCCGCCTTCAAATACAAATAAGTGGTCCACCAAACGATCCATGAAGTAACGGTCGTGACTCACAATTACTATACAACCGCCAAACTCACTTAAAAAGTTTTCGAGCACACCCAATGTTTGCAGATCCAAATCATTTGTAGGCTCATCCAATATGAGGAAGTTCGGATTGCGGAACAGGATGGACAACAAATGCAATCTTCTTTTTTCTCCACCGCTCAGTTTGGAGATGTAAGTGTATTGTTGCTCAGGTGGAAATAAAAACAAATTCAAAAACTGCGATGCAGTTAATGATCCGCCGGAAGCCAATGGAAAGCTTTCTGCAATATTTTTTACATACTCTATCACCCGCATGTCTTCCTTCACTATTAGGCCTTGCTGTGAGTAGTTACCAAACACAACAGTATCACCAATGTTCACCTTACCGCTATCGGGTTGTTCTATACCCTGAAGAATGTTGAGAAAGGTTGACTTACCCACCCCATTTTTTCCAACAATTCCTATGCGGTCACCTTTTTTAAATGTATAGTCAAAACCTTTCAGTATCGTTTTTTCGCCGTAAGCTTTGTTCAATTTTTTCAGTTCGGCAATCTTCCCTCCCAGCCTGCTCATTTTCATTTGCAGTTGCAACTGGCTGTCTTCCATTTTTTGTTTTGCCTTTGCTTCTACTTCATAAAAATTATCCTGGCGGCTTTTAGATTTTGTTGTGCGAGCCTTTGGTTGCTTGCGCATCCATTCCAATTCTTTCCTGTAAAGGTTTTTCGCCTTGTCTATGCTTGCAGAATCGCTTTCGATGCGAGCCGCTTTTTTCTCAAGAAAATTTTCGTAATCGCCTTTGTATACGTAGAGGCTGCTGGTATCCAGCTCCCAAATTTCTTCGCACACTGCATCCAGAAAGTAACGATCGTGCGTAACCATTAACAGCGTTACTTTTTCCTGGTTCAGGTAATGTTCCAGCCATTCCACCATCGCCACATCAAGGTGGTTGGTGGGCTCATCCATTATCAACAGAACATGCTTGTGCTCAAAGCCAATATCGATAAGGGTTTTAGCCAACGCAACTCTTTTGCGCTGACCACCCGACAAGGTATTAACCTTTTGATTGAGGTGATGAATATTAAGCTTGCCGAAGATCTGCTTTACTTTAGAATCGAAATCCCATGCACCCAAGTCATCCATTTTTATAATGGCTTCGCTCAATGCATTTACATCATCCTGCTCGCTGGCAGTTTCGTAAGCTGCGATCGCCTGGATAATTGGGTGATTGTGGTGAAATATATTTTCACGAACAGTCGCCTCTTCCACAAAAACAGGCTCCTGATCGAAAAGCGCAACTGTAATGTCCTTGTTGATCCAAACCGTTCCTTCATCCGCAGTTTCCCTTTCTGAAAGTATTTTCAACAGGGTAGATTTTCCTGTTCCGTTTTTAGCTACCAACGCTATTTTGTCGCCTTCTTCTATATGAAAAGAAATATCCTGAAACAATGGTTTTACGCCGTAAGATTTGCTCAAACCTTCTACTGATACATAATGCATGGCGCAAAGGTAGGGAAAGGACTGAATAACTGAATGACTGATTAACTGAGAATGAGAATCATTGAATTATTGAATGATTGAATAATTGAAGTCTTTAGCGCTTGCTGCATTTTAACTTCAGTCATTCAGTTATTCAGTTACTCAGTTATTATTTCGCCCCTGCTTCAAATTCAGCCAACACGCTTTCGCCACTTTTCAATCGCAATGTTTTTCCAGAGATTGTGTAGGAATCAGACTTGTCAATTGCTTTTGCAAAAGCGTCCTCAAGCTCCATTAGCGGAGATGGGCACATCATTTTTGTCATAGCAGCGGGACCAATTTTAATGGTATTGCCTGTGGCTACAAAACTGCCCATCATTCGGTTACAACCCGCCGTACCGCTAAATTTTGAACTGGCGGAATCGAATCGGATAAATGCCTCCTTTTGCAGGCTGGCAATGTCCTGGTTAAACCCGTCAACTTTAAGCAACTTCCAGTAGGTATTATTTAAAGGCTGATTGTGTTCCATGACTGTGGTAGTGGCTTTTTTAGAGTTGCAGGCAATCACAAGCGTTAATAGCGCAATAAATAACAATGCAATTAGCGCCAATATTAATTCAAATGACCATAACTTTTTCATAATAAATCATTTAAAGATTCAAACAAAAGAATGATGCCTTTGTAAATAGATTTACATAAAAACTTGTTGGTTGCATGGAGTTAATCAGAATTCTTTCTACAAGTGATGAACACTGGCCCGATGTGGTTGATCTTTATACCACATCGTTTCCGGAAAGGGAAAGGAGGAATGTCAATACTTTAGAAATAGTCTTGACAGATAGACGCTTTCACGCTGTAAAGTTCGTTATTAATAATGGATTTGCCGCCTTAATGTTTTATTGGCAACTGAAAAATCTTGTGTTTCTTGAACACTTTGCAGTAACGGAAAATAACAGGGGGAAAAGCTATGGAAAACAAATAATGGAATGGCTGCTAATGCTTCCTGCAATCTACTTTGTACTGGAAGTTGAGCACCCTTTTGATGATAGTTCGCAAAGGCGAATTGCTTTTTATGAACGCCTTGGGTTTTCCACCAATCACTATGAATATTTTCAACCACCTTATCGTGAGACTGATGATCCGTTGCCTTTGCTGTTAATGTCGAAACCGGCAATTGAGAGCGTAGAAACTTTTCAGGCACTTACCAAAGAATTGCATGAGGTCGTTTATGATCGTTTTATGATGTAACCCCAACTGTGGTGCAGCATTGATGTGATGCAGGGCGAATGCGATTCGCCCCTACTACTGGCTCAACATATAAATGGTTACGCAAATAAACAATGTGACTACAATTAAAACCGGTATCTGATATCGCTCCCAAAGTGCTTCCTGCTTTTTCTTTTTCATAAAAGCCGCGATGCTTTCTGAAGTCTGGGCGCTTGTCGATTGAATTTTCGAGAGGATGCCGGTAATGTCTTTTGCCAGGAAGAGTGGCAGTGGTTGTATACTGTTGAGTATCGCCGCAACTATTTTGTCATTCGTTGATATTTCCCCAAAGCGTTCGAGCATATGAATGGACGAAGGGGATAACAACTTCATAATATGATCATGCAAACCAATCTTGTCCATCCTGAAAAAATCAAGTGAACGAACATGGATCTCCAGTTGTTGACAATCTTCTAAAAAGTGAACCGGGGTGAGCGCGGCGTTGCCTTCAAATTTTTGAGCAGAAGCAACATTGTAAAAACGTTTTTGTGTATATACCCTGCGTTCATGGGGCTTGCTTAAAACATTGTACGCTTCCTGCAATTCTTTAAAAAACGCCTCGGCGTATTTATCCCCCGCATTTTTGTCCGGGTGAAAACGCATTGCCAGCACGCGGTATGCTTTTTTAATATCTGCTGGCGACGCATTGACAGGAATATTGAGTGTATTGTAATAATCTTTCACAAACCAACGGCATTTGGTTCGGTGAAATTAGGTTTTAAAAGATCAAAAAAAGTCCGGAGAAGAGAAATAATTGAAGAAATAAAATGATATTTAAATGATGAAACACAACGTAAAGCATGTAATACTTAGCCTATTGCTCACAGCCTTTGCTTTATATTGTGCTGCGCAGGAAGTACCCCGTGAAATACCAAAGCTTAAATATTTACGCGCCACTTACGACTCCTCTTATTATCACTCGTTTATCCAGGACATCGTGGCCCGATTTTATTTTTCCCAAAAATTCACAAGCCCTACTATCAAAGGTATCTATCGGTCCGACAAGTTGCGGTATGTACCCAACACTACTTTAAACATGGGAATTGGTGCCACTTACAAACCGATAACGATCAACCTTGGTTATGGTTTCAGTTTTTTAAACCAGGATAAAGAAAAAGGAAAAACAAAATATCTTGATCTGCAATCGCACCTGTACGTTCGCAAATGGGCGTTTGACCTTCTCGGACAGTTTTACACGGGATATTACCTTCTGCAAAAGGATAACAAAACGCATGAGCAGGAACCATATTATATCCGTCCGGATATGCATGTTACGGTTATTGGTTTGGCTGCCTACAAAATATTTAACTATAAAAAGTTTTCTTACCGGGCTGCGATGGTACAGAACGAGTACCAGCAGAAATCTGCGGGAACACTTCTTGTTGGCGGGGAGGCTTATTATGGTTCGCATACGGCGGACAGCGCCTTTGTTCCGATGTTGATGTCTGAAAAATTCAATCAAAAAAACATTAACCAGATGCGTTTCTTTGAATTTGGTCCCGGTGTGGGCTATGCGTACACCCTGGTAGTTGCCAAACATATTTTTGCGACAGCATCACTTACGTTTAATCCCAAAATTTCCCTTGCAACCGAAAGTTCCATGTATGAAGACAATGCCAACCTGCACGTAAGCATTGTGCCTGGTTTTTTTGCCCGTGGGGCAATTGGTTACAATTCCGACTTCTGGAACGTCAATCTTTCATTTGTGGGCAATAGGCTCATAACAAAAGGTTCCTCGTCTTCTGACCACTACATATACAACACGGGAAACCTGCGCTTAACGCTTGCCCACCGAATCATTCCAGGCCCTAAATTGAGAAAGAAGCTGAATCAGTTTGATCACCATTTCACGAAAAACATTCCGATACCGGTAGATGCGATGCAGCCGCAGAGACCTGAATAATTGAAAATTGAAAGTTGAAAATTGAAAATGAGAAAGAATGCAGATTATCATGATTTTGATGATTTACTACGATCTTCTTTCAAATAACATATCAAATCTTGACAATCATAAAAATCTGCGTTCTATTTTCTTCATCATTTTCAATTTTCAACTTTCAATTTTCAATTGGTAAAAACTAACAACCGTTAACCACCAACATTTTTCACTACATTAGCATATAACAAAATGCTGATGCCATGGCCAATGATCTGTTTCAATCTCCCGATTATTTTTTATTGGACGACCTGTTTACTGAAGAGCATAAACTTATTCGCGCCAGTGTGAGAGAGTATGTGAAAAAAAGCATTTCACCGATTATAGAAGAGTGTGCACAAAAAGCAGAATTCCCACAACAGATTGTAAAGGAAATGGGCGAGCTGGGATGTTTTGGCCCCACTGTGCCAACAGAATATGGGGGTGGTGGCCTTGATTATATCAGCTATGGCTTGATGATGCAGGAACTGGAACGCGGTGATAGCGGCGTAAGAAGTACTGCCTCTGTACAGGGTTCATTGGTGATGTTTCCCATTTATGAATATGGCAGCGAAGAGCAACGTAAAAAATATTTACCGAAACTGGCGAGTGGCGAATGGCTCGGCTGCTTTGGTTTAACAGAACCTGATCATGGCAGCGATCCCAGCAGCATGATCACCAACATTAAGGACAAAGGCGAACATGTATTGCTGAATGGAAGTAAGATGTGGATTAGCAATGCGCCTTTTGCGCAAGTAGCAGTGGTTTGGGCGAAAGATGAAAACGGCGACATCCGTGGGGTGATTGTAGAACGAGGCATGGAAGGTTTTTCTACACCCACTACCCATGGCAAATGGAGCCTGCGCGCCTCGGCAACAGGTGAGCTTGTTTTTGATAATGTGAAAGTTCCAAAGGAAAATATTTTACCCAACGTCAAAGGATTGAAAGGGCCGTTGAGTTGCTTAACGAAGGCCCGCTACGGTATTGCGTGGGGAGCTTTGGGTGCAGCAATGGATTGCTATGACACAGCACTACGTTATAGTAAAGAGCGTACGCAATTTGATAAACCAATCGGTGCTTTTCAATTGCAGCAAAAGAAACTTGCGGAGATGATCACGGAAATCACCAAGGCACAATTGCTTAACTGGCGGCTTGGCACACTCATGAATGAAAGACGTGCTACTCCCGCCCAGGTGAGCATGGCCAAAAGAAATTCCTGCGAAGTAGCACAACAGGCGGCAAGGGATGCTCGCCAAATGCTTGGAGGAATGGGCATTACCGGCGAATACTCCATCATGCGCCACATGATGAACATTGAAAGTGTGATCACCTACGAAGGCACGCACGACATTCATTTGCTTATCACGGGCATGGATGTAACAGGGTTTAATGCGTTTAAATAATGGAGAATTGAGAGTGGAGAGTTGAGAGTTAGAACACCACTCGCGTTTCACTCTCAACTCTCCACTCTCAACTCTCAACTCATTTGACTAAATTTGCTACTCCAAACAAACTAATCATGCGCATCTTTCTTATCGGTTTTATGGGTTCGGGGAAAACGCATTGGGGGAAATTATTGTCGCAAAAAACAGGTGCACCATTTTTCGACCTTGATAAAGTAATAGTGGATGATGAAGGCAAATCCATTGCCCAGATATTCCAGGAAAAGGGCGAGGAATACTTTCGCTACAAAGAGAAGGAGGTGATGGAGCAGATTGTGGATGAACACGAAAACATTATTCTCTCCTGTGGTGGTGGCACACCGTGTTTTTTCAACAATATTGATTTCATGAAAGATAGCGGTACCGTTGTCTGGCTGAATACATGCATCGATACTTTGGTGGAAAGATTACTAAAGGAAAAAAATCACCGCCCACTCATCAAGAATATTGACGACAAGAACCTGAAGGCTTTTATTCTTAAAAAACTACAGGATAGAAGATTGTACTATGAACAAGCGAGCATCATTGTTGCAGAAGAATCGCTTACAATCGATTCCCTATCGAGCCTTATACAGGAAAAGATACCCAAACAACCATAATTCAATATAACGTGAATAAGAAAATATTACTCACTGCCGCCATCCTTGGCGCTTTATCCGTTGCCCTTGGCGCATTTGGCGCACATGGCCTGAAACAATTGGTTCCACCAGAATCCGTTGCAACATTTGAAACTGGCGTACGCTATCAATTTTATCACACTTTCGCGTTGCTCTTCGTAGGCATTTTATTTGAAAAATTTGCCAGCAAACAGCTCGGGCTTGCTGCCAGTTTTTTTATAACCGGCATCATTTTATTCAGTGGCTCATTGTATTTGCTCACCGCATTAAAAGCCACGAATACTGTGGGTTTGAGTGGCATTGGGATTGTTACGCCGATTGGAGGAGTGTTTTTGATTCTCGGTTGGGTTATGCTTTTTTTCGCCTTGCGAAAAACGAATTAATAATTAATAATTAAAAATTAATAGGTGCAGCAATGCGATAGGAATCACTCTGGTTGCAGTAAAAGGAAGCTAATATTCAATTTCATCGTTACACCTATTAATTATTCTTTATTATTTATTAATTGAAATCTCTGGTCCGACAACGTTCGGTTAGATTGCACCACCTATTAATTCTTAATTATTATTTATTAATTACAATGCTCGGCGTTTCCTGGTCCGGCGGCAAAGACAGTTGCTTCGCACTTATGCAAATGGTGCAGCAAGGTTACTCGCCAAAGGTTTTGATCAATATGATGAATGAGAATGGAAAGATTTCCAGGTCCCATGCATTGCCGCATACACTGCTGCAACAGCAAGCGGATGGAATGAATTTACCGTTGCTTACAAAGCCTTCCAGTTGGGAAGAATATGAAATGCATTTTGTAAATACGTTACTCGAAGCCAAAGAAAAGTATCAGATAAAAGGAATGGTTTTCGGCGATATTGATTTGCAACCACACCGTGACTGGGAGGAAAAAGTCTGCGCAAAAGCAGGACTGGATGCATTTTTACCACTTTGGCAAAAAGATCGCAAAGAGCTTGTTTTACAAATGCTGCAACAAGGCATTGAAACAATGATCGTTTCCTGCAACAATACTTTAGGGGAAACTTTCTTAGGAAAAATTATTACACCACAATTGGTAACTGAACTCGAAGCAGCTGGTGTTGACCCCTGCGGTGAAAATGGCGAGTTCCATACATTAGTAATGAACTGCCCGCTTTACAGCAAACCTTTGGAACTACCGGCGTTCTCGACGGTGCAGCATGGGGATTACTGGTTTGTGCAATGGAGGGAGCAATAACTGAATAACTGATTAACTGATTAACTGAATAACTGAGTGGGCTGATTTTAATTTTTGCACTACAACTTTCAACCATTCAGTTATTCAGTTAATCAGTTATTCAGTTGTCATATCGCCAGCGACAGCACCGTTACCGTTCCTCCATCCTCAAAAATTTCGAAGTAGCCATCAATGCTTTCCATTCTTTTCCGCATGTTCAAAATGCCATTTCCAAACTGACGCATATCTTCTTTTTTCAAACCAATGCCATTATCCTTAAGCGTAAGTATAAGCACTTCGTTTACGTCCATTGTAATGATTACCTGCGTGGCGCCGGCATGCTTTACAGTGTTGTTCAATGTTTCCTTAACACAAAGGAAAATGTTGCGCCTTTTTTCACCGCTCAATTCTATGGCAGGTATTGTAGGCGGATATTTGAAATAGCAATCAATACTGGTGTTTTCTAAAAACTCCAATGCATACGATCGTATATAGGCAGCGAGATTATCGATACTATCATTTGAACTTTTCATCGTCCAGATGATGGTGTTCATTTTATTGATCAGATCGTTTGCAGAGCTTGAAATTCTTTCTACTTCCGGCAATGCTTCTCCCTTCATTTTCGCTTTTACCAATTCGCTCAAAAGTCTTATGGCCGTTACACCAGAACCCAGCTCGTCATGCATATCTGCAGATATACGATTGCGTTCCTGCTGCTGCGCCTCGATAATGGCAATTTGTTTTTCCAACTGGTTCCGTTCGTGTGCAAGCAGCAAACGTTCCTTTTCGGTTGCCGCGGCGATAATGTCCTGCCTGTTTTTAAATGCAAGCGCTATCAGGAAGAAGATCAATTCGCACACAACACCCATTTCATAATAAAATAGGGAATCGTTCAGCAAAGGGTCCACCCGGCTGCCAAAACGGTTATCAGAACTAATGAGATACAATGAAAAAAGAACGGAGATCAACAGCAAAAAGTGGCCCATTGCTATGAGGCTGAGCAGCTGTTGTTTTTTTATGATCGCAAAAACAATGAAGCAGGCCGCAGTGATGGACCAACTATATTTTATAATCATCTCCACCTGGTTAAAAACAATAAAGCTATCAGTGAAAAAATAGAGATAACTGAAAACAAGAATGCCTGCAACCGTAAATACCTGGTCGGCCAGTAATATCTTTTCTATTACCGGGTACTTCTCTTTGGATTCAGTAAATTTTCTAAGAAAGAAAAGGAAAAAATAAAAGCTGGTACTTTGAATGACAAAATCAAAATAGCTCTCAAAAAAATAGTTGAAGGCTGACGGCCATCGATATAAATAAGCCTTAAAGAAAAACAGGATGGAAAGGAACAACGCATGTCCGCAATACAGAATAAACTCCTTGTTGGAATTTAAGAAGTAAACGGCCAATGAATAGAAGATCATCATCAGCAATACACCGGCCGTTATGTAAGTAATAACCTGGTTGAGTTTATTGGTGTTGCGCAACGAAGTAAGTAAAATGGGAACAAAGTAGGGCTGAATGATCCGTGGCTCCAGCGCATTTACCGTAGCTCTGATAAACTTCATTTTCACAATGATCGTAGCCTTTTCGTTGGCCTGCATGGTAAAATCAACCACGCCCTGGTATTGATTTTTCAACGGACTGCCACTGGCAATTGTTTGGATGGCAGTGTCACCGTCGATTTGCTTGTACAGATCAATCTCATCCATAAAAAAACCCGGCACAAAATAATAATGTCCAGCCGAATCCATAGTGTTCGCCACATGAAATTTGAAATAGAAATCTTTCTTTACATCTCTTGGTGGAATTTTCATCCTGTAGAGAGAGGGGATCGTGTCCTGAAACTTAAACTGAAATACTTCGCCGGGGGTATAGTCAATCTCATCGCCCATATAAAACTTGGTTTCCTTCCAAATTCTATGTGCCGCCCGTATTGAAGGTCCGTTAATAGTTGAATCGCTCGTTTGCGCAACCGACGCGAAAGAGAATAAAATGAAAAATGACAAAAACAGCAGGCGTATTTGTTCCATCAAGTAAAAGGTGTAAGGTTAGTTTCCGGGGCAAACCTGCATCAGGGATCAAGTAAAATTCACCAATTGCCGCAACCATTAGCAAGGTAAGTCATAACCGCGGCAGGGAAAGTACAATTTCTTTTCGTGGTTTTACTATTTGCAACTCGAATTTGTAGTGAAATGCCTGTTATTTGGTAACATTTTCGTAATTTTTGACAACAATCAATAGTATAACACATTTGAAGAATGGATTATTTTACAGAAAAACGGGTAATTAATTTCGATAATTTGAACGGGCGTTGTGCATAAATTTCGTCGATCATATGCGTCTCTAAATTTATAAACAGACCTATTCACAAGATTTTCTTATACTTATCTTTGCCATCATGGCCAACAAGTTGAAATCGAAAAAAAAGGAAGTACCCAGCCCTGACAAACTAGAACCCGAAAAAGAGGTGCAGGTTGAGGTAAAAGAATTGGTGAAAGATGAACGAACCCACAAAATTGCCGGGTCCGTATTATTATTACTCGCAGTTTTCCTTTTTGTAGCCCTTACATCTTATCTATTTACGTGGGAAGAAGACCAGGATAAAGTCTTTAAAAATGGCGTCCACGTCCTTTTTGCCGACGATATAAAAGTATCCAACCTCTTAGGCAGGCTTGGTGCCTACGTTTCCCATTTCTTTTTTTATGGTGGATTTGGCTTGGCATCTTATCTAATTTGTTGTTTATTTTTTGTGTTCGGAGCCAACTTTTTGTTTGGAAGAAAACTATTTTCCCCGGCACGTAATATTAAATACATCATTACTGGCCTAATTTATTTCAGCATCGCCCTTGGTTTTGTGAGTCGCAATGCAGAGATTCGATGGGGCGGCGCAGTTGGTAAAATGATGAGTGAATGGCTGGTAAAATTTATTGGAAACCTGGGAACAACGTTGATTTTACTTGTAGGCGGACTAGCTTATTTCATTTGGCGCTTCAATCCCGTATTCACCGTGCCGAAAATGCCGAAAATGCCGGAAAGAAAACCGAAACCGCAAAAGGTTACAGAACCTGTCGCTGTTCCGGAAGTGGCAACCATTGGTGATATTGATGTGGAAGAAGATGAGGATGCGGAAGATGCCAAATTATATGTGGAAGAACATTTTGTAGAAAGTAAAGGCAACAATCTTAAGGGCGAGCATGGCACCATTGTAATTCCTCCTGCGGAAATGGATGAAGCTTCAAAGCATCAGCTGGAACTGGTAGAAAGAGCGGAAGAAGCCGGCCCGGTTTTAGAAATTAATGATCTCTATAAAAACAAAAGGTTTGTCGAAGATGAGGAAGAAGATACTGATGAGTTTGCTGAGGAAGAATTAGAAATGGATGAAGAAGATGGCGAAGATGTTGAAATGGAGTATGAAGAAGAGGAAGAGGAAATAGAAACGCCACCGGTCATCATTAAAAAAGAAACTCCAAAACCACCGTTAGTCAACACTGTTCCTGACACAAGCGGTCTTGAGCTGGAAATAAAATCTGTTGTGCCGGAAGAAGATGAAATAGACATTCCAACGCTGCCGAAAAAAACAGAGGACCTTCCACCCTACGATCCTGTTCTTGATTTGCGGGATTATAAATATCCATCGCTTGATTTGCTGGAAACGCACGGTAGCGAAAAGATCATTCAGGACCCTAATGAGCTGGAAACAAACAAAAACCAGATCATTAATACGCTTAAGAACTACGACATCACTATCCAGAAAATTAGCGCGACCGTAGGTCCTACTGTGACGCTATACGAGATTGTACCGGCAGCAGGTATCCGTATTTCGCGCATTAAAAACCTGGAGGATGATATCGCGCTGAGCCTTGCCGCGCTTGGTATCCGTATCATTGCGCCGATTCCGGGTAAAGGAACCATCGGTATAGAAGTGCCAAATGTGAAGAAGACAGTGGTGAGCATGAAAACACTTTTGTCTTCCGACAAATTCCAGAACAACGCCTTCTCCCTGCCTATTGCGATTGGTAAAAAAATCGACAACGAAAACTTTATCGTCGACCTTGCCTCTATGCCGCACTTGCTGATGGCCGGTGCCACGGGTCAGGGTAAATCTGTAGGTTTGAACGCTATTCTTGTTTCCCTTTTGTACAAGAAACATCCATCGCAATTGAAGTTTGTATTGGTGGATCCTAAAAAAGTGGAGCTTAGTATTTACCGTTCTATTGAAAGACATTTCCTCGCCAAACTTCCTAACGAAGAAGAGGCGATCATTACTGATACCAAAAAAGTAATCAATACACTTAACGCATTGTGTATTGAAATGGATAACCGCTACGATCTTCTGAAAGAAGCGGGCACAAGGAACATTAAAGAGTACAACGAAAAATTCACCAAACGCAAGCTGAATCCGCAAAAGGGCCACCAGTACCTGCCATTCATTGTGTTGGTAATTGATGAGTTCGCCGACCTGATCATGACGGCCGGTAAAGAGGTGGAAATGCCAATTGCGCGTTTGGCGCAGCTTGCCCGTGCCGTGGGTATTCACCTGATCGTTGCTACGCAAAGACCTTCTGTGAATATTATCACCGGTACCATTAAGGCCAACTTCCCGGCTCGTATCGCATTTAAAGTTTCTTCTAAAATTGACTCCCGTACCATTCTCGACGCCGGTGGCGCAGAGCAGTTAATTGGTAAAGGTGATATGCTTATTAGCTACAATGGTGAGCTAACCCGCTTGCAGTGTGCCTTTGTAGACACACCTGAGGTAGAGAACATTAACGAGTTTATCGGCGACCAGCGCGGCTATCCCGAGGCATTCCTTTTGCCGGAGTACGTGGATGAGAAAGATATGGACGCAAAGGATTTTGACCTTGGCGACAGGGACAAATTGTTTGACGAAGCTGCCATGCTTATTGTTCAAAACCAGGTGGGCTCAACTTCTCTTATCCAGCGCCGGATGAAATTAGGGTATAACCGCGCTGGCAGACTGATGGATCAGTTGGAAGCCGCGGGCGTTGTAGGACCTAACCAGGGCAGCAAAGCAAGAGAGGTTTTGATTAAAACAGAAGCAGACTTAAGGGAACTTTTGGGTACGATTTAAGGTTAAATTTTTGTTGAATATTTTCCTCATTAAACCTCTGAAGGCTTTTGCAGGTCTCAGTATCGCGTTTAATAATATATTTGCACAAATTTTTTAAAAACTCTCAAATGAAGAAATATTTAATGGCACTTGCCTTAGGTATTGGAATTTCAGCAGTAAGTATCGCACAATCCAATGATCCTGCAGCTAAAACGATTTTAGATGGTGTTAGCGCTAAATTTAAGACCTATAAAGCAGTTCAGGCAAATTTCACTTTGTCCATAGAAGATGCAAAAGGAAAAACACAGGGCACTAAAAAAGGCACTTTATACTACAAAGGTTCTAAATATAGAGTAAGCATTCCGGGCGGCCAGGAAATTTTCAGCGATGGTAAAACAAACTGGACCTACGATAAATCAGCAAACGAAGTAACTATTTCAAAAGTTGACGCTTCCGGTAATGCTCTTACTCCTCAAAAATTGTTCACCAACTTTTATGATAAAGATTTTCTTTACAAACTGAATGGTGAGAAAAAAGTAGGCGCAAAAACGCTGCAGGAAATCGAGTTGACTCCAACTGATAAAAGCAAACCTTTCTTTAAAATATTGCTGACTGTAGACAAAGCAGCTAAAACCATTGTAAGCACAAAAGTGATGCAAAAAGATGGCAACAAATTCACTTATGCTGTAAGCAATTTGAATGGAAATGCCGCTATCGCCGATTCTCAGTTCGTTTTCGATAAAAGCAAATATCCGGGAGTAGAGGAAGTTGATCTTCGATAACCGATACAACACATAATTTTAAAAGAGCCGCATGCGGCTCTTTTTTTTAACCACAGAGGTAAGGAGGAGGTGACCCTCTAAACAGATTGTCAGACTCCAATACGGAGGATGTTAAATCTCTTTTCATATTCTCCTTCGCTCTGTGAAAAAAACTCCTTCCTTACATGATAAAAAGAAACACGAAGCGTTTACCCTTAGTGAGACTTAGTGTTCCTTAGTGCCTTAGTGGTGAATAAGCATCTTCCTACAATTCACCCGTCAAAACCCTCACCGCATCTCCCCTCTTCAAGCTGGTGTGCTGGTTCCATTGCGCAGCTATGTTATTCATTTGTTCTTCCATTTGCCACGCTTTTATTTTTAGTTGCAAACGCTCTATCGCAAGCTTTTTATTCTGGTGCTGCGATCTTGTATCGCTGGCCATTACACTAATGCCGGATGCAATATGCGTTGCCCGAA
The DNA here is from genome assembly GCF_019130065.1 of Pinibacter aurantiacus. Classification (GTDB taxonomy): domain Bacteria; phylum Bacteroidota; class Bacteroidia; order Chitinophagales; family Chitinophagaceae; genus Pinibacter; species Pinibacter aurantiacus. Next base: position 564,731 of record NZ_JAHSPG010000015.1, read on the forward strand.
CTGCTGTTTCTGTTTTGTTTACATTTTGTCCGCCGGGGCCGGAAGCGCGGCAGGTTTTGAATTCCACTTCTTTTTCATCAAAGGCAATCTCCTTCGACGGCGAAAATGATTGCACGCTTACAAACCAGTTCTTGCGCTTGTGAAATTTTCTGTACGGACTCTTTCCTATCCATTGAATGGTTCCTTCCCATTCGTTTACAAAAGCTTTCAAATTTTCACCCTGCAACTGCAATAAAGTTGATTGTAAGGTGCCATTTATCTGACCGCTCGTTTTATCGATTACTGTTGCAGACAATGATCTTACTGCAGCTTCTTTTAGAAAGAGTTGTTGCACCTTGGCAACAACCCTTTCGCATTCCGCAGGACCACGTCCGGATGATATTTGTATGTAAATTAAATTGTCCATTGTTGTTTGTTTTTTTGTAGAGACAAGGCATTGCCTTGTCTGCTGAAAAGACAAGGCAATGCCTTGTCTCTACGGTGTTGCACCCTGTTCTATTCCTTGTTCATGCGAACAATTGCGGGCATGAATTTTCCATGTATGTCAACCAATTCTGTTTGTGCACTCATAATTGTATCGATGTCTTTGTACGCCCCCGGCGCTTCTTCAACACTTCCACCAATCAATGAAACGCCGTGATCTGCCAGCATTTTCCTCAACGCTGAATTTGTAAAAGACTCTTTTGCTTTTTTCCTCGACATTGCACGACCCGCACCATGTGAAGCAGAATTGAGCACCGCATCAACACCTTTTCCACTCACCAGATAACCTGCATTGATCATACTGCCGGGGATGATGCCGGCTTCACCTTTGTGTGCGGGCGTTGCACCCTTGCGATGCACGATTGCTTCGCGACCATCCTGCAATGTTTCCTTCCATGCGAAGTTGTGATGATTCTCCACCTTAGCCAGAGTCTGCAGCCCCAAGGCCTTTGCAAGATTTGCGTGAATGCAATCATGACTTGCTTTTGCGTACTCACCAGCCAATGTCATGCTCATCCAGTATTCCTGGCCCGCTTCTGAATTCATATCCAACCATGCAAGATTTTTAGCTTCAGAAGGAAGTTTGCATACATCCATTGCAAGCTGTGTGTAGTACATCGCAACAGCGGCACCCAGCCCTCTTGAACCGGAGTGCGACAACAGCGCCAAATAATTTCCCCCAGGGAGGTTCAGCATATTGTTTTCATACAGTTCAATGGAACCGAACTCCACAAAGTGATTGCCACTACCGGATGTTCCCAGTTGTCTTGCGGCCTTTCCATGCAGGGTTCGCAATAGTTCTGTTTGCTGGAAAATACCACTATCGAGCACCTCATGTTCATTTCGATAATCCAGGCTTCCTTCCATTCCAAAATGTGTATGATCTCTCAATGCTTCCTTTATTTGATACGCATATCGCTTCACATACTTTTCGTTTTCGCTAAAAATGCTGAGCGACATTCTACACCCAATGTCAACGCCAACTGCATATGGAATTACCGCGTTGTTTGTCGCCAATACACCACCTATCGGCAAACCATAGCCGCCGTGCGCATCCGGCATTAAAGCACCTTGTAAAGCAACTGGCAATGCAAGCGCTGTTGCCATTTGCTGCTTTGCATTGGTATCAATATGTTTGCCGCCATAGACTTTAAGCGATGCCACGTCGTTCTGATGTTTAAGCGCATACACTTGAAAAGTTTCGTCGGTGCTATCAGGGCAAAAATGTTCCGCCAGTTTGCTCCATGTTTCGTTTGTCAACCACGTTTGCGGTTGCGCTTGAATATTCTTCAATACATTGACCACATCTTCTTTTGTTTCATGTTTGCAATGCTTTGAAATAATATTGATGGCAAGGCTGCGAGCCACATCTGTAGTGTATCCCAGCTTGCTTAATTCTTTTAATTGTATTACAGTTTTCATTTTTTTACTCGTTGTACCAGTGCTGATCGAGGATGTTTGTTAGTGTTTGATTCCTCAATGCATTAAAGTCTCTTTGTTTTAAATCATATATTTTATAACCCCACCAGTGCACAGAACCGTTGCGAAGCTTTGTAATACGATCTTCTAAATGTTTTTTCCTCAGATAGTTTTCGAGTTGAACAATGTTGCTTCTTAGAGAAGAATCATGCTTTTGAACTTTAGTAATCATATTGGGTTCAACTTTCAATACGAAGCACCAGGGCTCAGAGAACACATACTTCATTCGAAATATTTTCCTTTGTTGAGAGTAATAAATCAACTTAGTAAACAACATAAGTTCAGCCTGAGATAGTCTCACCCTGTCTAATTCGTAATCGTAAAACTCCCTTAACTTTTGTTCTCTCGGTTTGTGCACCTTTTTGCCCCGAACTCTTTTTTTCTTTGTAAAATTTTTACTTGAGCTGTGCTGTACAGTATTGATCTTTTGTAAAAGATTGCGATAGAATGACGACTTTTTTCCGGTAGCAATATCTTCGCGTAAAACGAAGGTTCTTTTCCATCCACGCTGATAGGGATGTTTTAATTCTTCCCAACCTAAAGCACGTTCTTCGCGCCAAAGCTGCTTTCTCTTTTTATCAAGCGATAGCAACTGTTTATCTCTATCTTTTACAACAGCCCGTCTTTTTTGTCTATACGTTTTCAGGCCGTACTGCAATAGCAATACAGACTCTGACGATTTTGCATTCATAGTTTGACAATTGTCAACATGAAGAACATTGCGCCAACATAGTGTAAGGAAAAGCCAAACACATAGCATTGTTGTTGCCATGCTCAGAAATTATTTTCGATTGATTGTGTTGGCGAAAGGATTTTATGATCCGGTGTATTCTATCGAAACTTGCTAATCAGCAAAAGGATCCCCGTTTCGATTCAAACCGAAAAATGCCAACGATGATATGTAGTTATTGTTCAAGCATATTTAAAACCCTCCACTTGGTGTAGAGACAAGGCAATGCCTTGTACTAGTAAAAAATTACGATCGCAAAAATAGAAAGATTTTTGAAATTGCAAAATCTCTCAGAAAAAACAACTTACACGCTGTTTCATCAAGAGTCTTTTTTAACCACAGAGTGAAGAAGATTTTTTTCACAGAGAAACGGAGAAATTGCTTCAAACTAAATGGGACTCGCGATTGATGAGGAAAAGAAGGAACGGTATACAAATCTCCTCCCCTCTGTGAAAAAAATCTCTGCTATCTCTGTGGTTAAAACATCAAGGTTAATTCTTCATTAAAAAATCTTAATGCAGCTTAGTGCCCTTAGTGGCTTAGTGGTAAAAAAGATGCGAAGCAGCTCCCTTTGCTCTCTCAACAACTCAAAACAACTAACTTTACCAAAACGATTTTACCATGTGGCTAAATAATATTCTCGAAACGATTGGCAATACTCCGCTGATAAAACTAAACAAGATCACGAAAGATATTCCTGCGACTGTGCTGGCTAAAGTTGACTACTTCAATCCGGGCAACTCTATTAAAGACCGTATGGCTATAAAAATGATAGAAGTGGCGGAAAAAGAAGGCAAATTAAAACCAGGAGGCACCATCATTGAGTGCACAAGTGGCAACACCGGTATGGGACTTGCTTTGGCAGCCTGCGTAAAAGGTTACAAATGTATCTTCACAACAACCGATAAACAGTCGAAAGAGAAAATGGACATCCTGAAGGCCGTTGGTGCAGAGGTGATTGTTTGTCCTACAAACGTTGAGCCCGAAGATCCACGCAGCTATTATTCCATCGCAAGAAGACTGGCAAAAGAAATTCCTAATTCTTTCCATTGCAATCAATATGATAACCTGGCTAACAGGTTGGCACATTATGAAAGTACAGGTCCTGAAATATGGGAACAAACAGAAGGAAAGATCACGCATCTTGTTTGTACTGCAGGAACAGGCGGAACTGTTACCGGTACAGCAATGTACTTGAAAGAAAAAAATCCTGCCATTCAAGTGTGGGCAATTGACGTATATGGTTCGCTACTTACAAAATTCTTCAACACCGGCGAGGTGGACATGAATGAAGTTCACCCTTATGTGTCGGAAGGATTTGGTGAAGATTTTGTTCCTGATAACTATGACATGAGTGTGATTGATCGCTTTGAACAAGTGACAGATAAAGATGGCGCGGTTATGGCAAGACGCATTGCAAAAGAAGAAGGCCTGTTCTGCGGATATAGTGCGGGCAGCTGCTTGCAGGGTTTGATGCAGCTGAAGGACAATTTAAAAAAGGATGATCTGGTGGTGTGTATTTTCCATGACCATGGCAGTCGTTATGTAGGCAAAATTTACAACGACCAGTGGATGATGGAGCGCGGTTTTCTTGATGTAAAATCTTTCAAAGACATTGTCAACGGTAGAAAAAATTCACAGAAGCTCGTTTCTATTCAGCCGACTAATACCGTTGCAGAAGCTGTTGAAATGATGAAAAAATACGACATTGAGCACATCCCTGTTTTTGATAACGGCAACGTTGCAGGATCAATTAGCGAAAACGGTTTGTTCCAAAAAGTATTCTCTAATCCCGATATCAAGAATGCGAAAATTCAGGAAGTAATTGAACATGCATTTCCGATCGTAGATTTTAACACACCGGTAGAGAAACTTGGTACATTGATCAATAAAGAAAACGGTGCAGTACTTAGCAAAGACGAAGCGGGCAACTACCACATCGTAACGAAGTATGATGTGATCAATGCACTGGGGAAGTAAAGAGCACACGGATGACACGGATTAGACTGATTTTTTTTGAATAACTGAATAACTGAATAACTGAGTGGTTCAATTTCAATTTTGCATTACAAAGCTCAACCACTCAGTTATTCAGTCATTCAGTTATTCAGTCATTGCTCCCTATTCCGGCAGCACTATCGTGAACTTCGCTCCTACTCCGCGTTTGCCTTCGGCTTTAATTACGCCGTTGTGGTTTTCAACGATCTTTTTACAAACCGCTAAACCGATGCCGGTGCCTGTGTATTTTTTCTTGTCATTTAAGCGCTGAAAAATCATGAAAATTTGCTCGGCATATGACTGATCAAAACCAATTCCGTTGTCTTTAAAAATTAGCTCAACGTAATTGCGATTGCTGCTTTGCAATAGTGGATATGACTTCAACTCTTCGCGCGGAAGAACCCTCGCTGAAATTTCGATAACGGGATTTTCGTCTGAAAACTTCAATGCGTTCCCTATTAAGTTAAAGAACAACTGATTCATCTGAATAGGAATTGCCTTGATGCGAGGCATTAAATTTTTAATGATGGTCGCATTCTTTTGATCGACCACCACCTCGAAATCATTTACCACATTCTCCAGCACCTTATTGAGATCAACTGTTTCAAACTTCTCATCCATTTTGTTGATGCGTGAAAAATTGAGAAGATCTTCGATCAGGACAGACATTCTTTCTGCGGATGAAATAACTTTTTGAATGTAAAGTTTTCCATCAAAGCCAGGCTCGTCAATCTTTTGCAAAACAAGATCAGAGAAGGTTTGAATTTTACGTAAAGGCTCCTGCAAGTCATGACTGGATACATATGCAAACTGCTCCAGTTGTGCATTTGATTTTTCCAGCAGATCATTGGCTTCCTGCAGATCTCTTGTGCGTTCTGCCACAATTCTCTCAAGGTCCTCATGAGCGAGCTTGGTTGCCTGTATATCCATGCACGAGCCGATGTATCCTTCAAAAAGCCCTTCTGGCGTATATCGCGGCACGCCTGAATTTGCCACCCATCTGTAAACGCCATCATGCCTTTTCATTTTGAATTCGATGGTAAAGGGTGCGCGTTCGTTGAAATGAGAAGTGTATTCCTCCAATACTCTTTCACGCTCCAGCAGATGGATGTCTTCCTGCCAGCCATCACCCAACTCTTCGTCAAGGGACCGACCGGTAAATGACAACCATTGTTTATTTAGAAATGTAAATTTTCCGTTTGTATCTGCCACCCAGATTTTTACCGGGGCCGTGTTTGCCATTATGCGGAAACGTTCTTCACTTTCCCGCAAAAATTCCACCATGAGTTTACTTTCGGTAATATCCATCACCGTTCCTAAAAGACGTACGGGCGTTTTGTCGTTATCGTATAACATTTCGCCGCTTGCTTTTATCCAGTGAATGCTGCCATCCTGGTGTTTGATGCGCACCTCATAGCTAAGTCTGCCCGTTTCTTCCGCAACGCGGTGCGCCTCCTGTACAATCGCTATGTCTTCCGGAAGAACCTGATCAAACAGATGAACACGTGTTACACTTTCATTTTTGTTGTAACCAAAAATCTCCTTAAGCCTTGGTGAAATGTCGCCGTAATAATTTTCCAGCAGATTAAGATCGAAGGTGCCAAGATTAGTAGCTCTTATAGCAAGGCGCAAACGTTTTTCATTTTCTTCAGTTTTTAGCCTCGCTTCTACTTGTTCCGTGACATTGTTCAACGTCATCATTATCCCTTGAACGGTTACACCATCCTTCTCGAAAAGCGGGGCGTATGTAAAATCGAAATAGAATTTAGCAATGTGGGTTTTAAAATCTACGTATGAGGCGCCTTCGGTCTCGCTATATGTGACACCGGTATCATACACATTCAACAGAAGTTGGGGGAAGCGCTGGTGTTCCAACCTGGGAAATATTTCCAGCAAAGTCTTGCCAAGCACTTCGCTTTCTTCCTTTTGCCAGATCTTCAGCATAGCGGGATTTATCAGCTCCACTCTTAACTCCCTTCCTCTCAAAATGCCCATCGCAATAGTAGATTGCATTACGAGGCTTCGGAATTGTTTTTCACTTTCCTGCAAAGCATGCGATTCCTTCACCTGTTTGGTAACCTCCGTTGCCACCACCACTATTCTGTCCACAATACCTTTGCTGTTACGAAGCGGCTGATAAACAAAGTTGAAATAGACCTTTTCTCTGATTCCTTTTCTGACCAGGTCGACTTCAAATTCATTTCCATGATAAGCAATGCAGGTTGTCGTAACACCGTCCAGCAAAGTTCTTATGTTTTGGTTGACCAATTCGGGAAGGCCCTCAAACAAAGACTTATTAATAAGTTGATCTGCTTTTTTATCTACCACTTCAAGGTACAGATCGTTTGCATGCTCAACAATATAATCTGGTCCGCGCAAAATAGCTATGGCAATAGGCGATTGCCCGACCAGTTGTTCTACCGATAATTTTTCTTCAATCATTTACTTCAAAACCACATTTTGTAAGAGGAATATGTAATAGTAACAGTGAGTTCCAGGTATTGTAATTTAGGTGAAAAATAAACAACAAGCGCTTTCTGGAATTGCTTTTTTTTATCATTTTCTGATCGCTTTCACCATCCTGTCTTTGCCCTGCAGATCTTGCCTTACTACCACTGTTTCGAATAGCTCATTCGTAAACAGAGCCGCCACTTCATTTGCCAGCGCCATATGTGTTTCCATGTACACTGCTCCTTTTGTTTTCAAATATTGGGCTGAAAAATCTGCAATCGCTTTATAAAAAATCAAAGGATTTTCATTTTCAACAAATAATGCCAAATGCGGTTCAAATTCAACAACATGTTTTTCCATTTCCACTATTTCTTCATTTGGAATATAAGGTGGATTACTTACGACCACATCAAACATTCCAAGTTGCTGCCAGTTTGCGGTGTTTAAAAAATCCAGTTGGTGAAACTGAACATCAGCATTCAATGTCGCGGCATTTTGCCTGGCAACATGTAATGCCGCCTCGCTTATATCGCAACTTTTTACTTTGGCCCAGGCAAGATTTTTTTTGATGGCAACTGGAATACAACCGCTTCCCGAACCGATATCCAAAATGGAAAATTCTTCCCGCTGTTTGTTTTGAAAATCATTCACCACCCACTCCACCAACTCTTCTGTTTCCGGCCTCGGAATAAGCACGGATTCGTTTACATAAAATTTCATTCCATAGAACCAGGCTTCACCCAATGTGTATTGAATGGGGCGATGCTTTAAAAGATCATCGCTTACCTGCTCCAGTTTTGCCATTTGTGTTGCGGTAAGACCGACGTGCTTGTTTACCACACGGTCAATTTTCTTCCAGCCGGTAATGTTTTCCATTACCCAATCGGCAATATTTGCGGCTTCGCGTGCGTCATACACGCCGGAAAGGAGCGAAAGCAGTTGTTGCTGATGGTCGTTAAGCGTCATGGTTCAAAGATAAGGCAATGCCTAACGTAAAAGGCTTAACGCTTAACGCTTAATGCCAAACGCCTTTAGGTGCGCCAGTCCTGCGTTCCGTGTCAGGCGTTAAGCGCTGGGCGTTGGGCATTCTGCGTTAAGCGTTAGGCATTAGGCGTTAAGCATTAACCCTTATCTTTGCCCATCTACAAATGACCTCCCACGAAACATATATGCATCGCTGCATTGAACTGGCAAAAAATGGCGCCGGGCATGTAGCTCCCAACCCTATGGTGGGTTCTGTGCTCGTGCATGATGGCCGTATCATTGGAGAAGGTTTTCACCAGGCGTATGGCCAGGCACATGCAGAAGTAAATTGTATTAATGCCGTGAAAGATGCAGACAAACATCTGATTCCCCAAAGCACGATTTATGTTTCGCTGGAGCCCTGTGCGCACTTTGGCAAAACGCCACCTTGTGCAGACAGGATCATTCATGAGCGCATTCCCAAAGTAGTTGTAGGTTGCCGCGATCCTTTTAAACAGGTGGATGGAAAAGGGATAGAAAAATTAATGAGCGCAGGCATCGAAGTAACTATAGGTATTTTGGAAAATGAATGCAAGGAACTGAACAAACGCTTTTTTACTTTTCACACGAAACATCGTCCGTACATTATTTTAAAGTGGGCGCAGAGCAACAATGGAAAAATCGGAGGTGCTGATTTTAAGCGAATCAATATCAGCAATGATTTTTCCAACCGGCTGGTGCACAAATGGAGAAGCGAAGAATCGGCGATCATGGTCGGCACCAACACCGCATTTCACGACAACCCTTCTCTAACAACACGTTTGTGGAAAGGCGCGGATCCAGTGAGGATATTTCTTGACATGGAACTTAGCGTGCCGTCAACACACCATATTTTAGACAATTCTGTTCGAACAATTATTTTCAATAAACACAAACATTCGCAAGCGGAAAACATTGAGTATTATCAGATCACAGAAGATGTAAGCATTGTTCACCAGATTGCTGATGCTTTGTATCAACTGCAAATTCAAAGCGTGTTGATCGAAGGTGGGACGCGACTCCTGCAATCTTTTATTGACGAAGGATATTGGGACGAAGCAAGAATAATTACCAATGAAAAACTAATGATTGATGAGGGCATTCATGCACCATCATTAACAAACGCCCTAAAAACCGATGAAATCAGGTTGCTTACTGACAGAGTCGATTTCTTTACTAATAACAGCAGACCTTTTTAACCAAACATGAGCGACCAGGAATTTTATTACACTATCGACAAAACAGCCGTTGCAGAATATAAAGACAAAGGAAGCAAGTTTATTGCCTATGCTTTTCCTATTAAAGATGCAGACGAGTTTAAGGCAAGATTGGCAGACCTGAAAAAAGAACATCCTAAAGCTTCTCATCATTGCTTTGCCTACCGCCTTGGACTTGATGGCAATAGTTTTCGCGTAAGCGATGATGGCGAACCTTCCGGAACAGCGGGCAAACCGATTCTCGGCCAGATCGATAGTAAGCAACTAGTGAACACTTTGGTTGTGGTGGTGCGCTATTTTGGAGGAACGTTGCTGGGTGTGCCCGGTTTGATCAACGCATACAAAACCGCTACCTCATTGGTTTTGCAGGTCCTACCCATTTCCCAAAGACCTGTCGAAGTATCTTACAAAGTTGATTTCGACTATACCTGCATGAACGATGTAATGATGATCGTTAAGCAAACAGGCTGCACGATCATTAAACAGGAAATTCAACTATTCAGTCATTTGATTATAGGCATTCCTAAAACGCGATTGCAGGAAGTGGTGTACAAGCTGGAGGAACTGCGGAATGTTGAGGTGAAGAAAATTTGAGAATTTGAAAATGTGCTAATTTGAAAATGCGCTAGGTCGAGCATTTTTCATTAAAGAATATCTCACATCAAACCTGTCAGTAATAAGGGACGAATGCTGCACTGAATGAATTTTCAAATTTTCAAATCTTCAAATTTTCAAATTGGGAAGCTCTGCTTCCATGAAAATCACACCCGGCAGCGGATTGTGGTAATAAGGATCGATCGTGTTGAACCCGTGCCGTTTGTATAAGTTGATCGCGGCTTGCATTCTGCTTAATGTGTCGAGCCACATGTGCGTGTAGCCGAGTTGTTTGGCCTCTTTTAGAAGTTCTTCTACCAGGACATTTCCAATACCGTGTTTCCTAAATGCCGGTTTAACATACATGCGTTTCATTTCGCAATACGCATTTCTGTTGGCCGCAGCTGATAAATGATAGTGCGGCAAAATGGCCTGCAGCGCAATACATCCGGCAACTTCTCCATTTACAAAAGCTAGTAATATCAAGCCTTTGGGCGGACCGTATTTTAGTAACGGCTCTTCCAATTCTGACTGAACTGACTGAAACGACAGATCTTCTCCCAACTCAAGAAGATATTCTTTTGTGAGTTGAAGGAAAAGATCAAGTCCATTATGATCTGTTATTTTTTCAATGCTTATCATGCGTCTCGATTTTGAATGATCGATTGTCGGTCTGGGCGAATGCGATTCGCCCTGCTACAATTTGCCCGTGATTTTGTATATCCAATATCCGACAAACTCTCTTATAAAAATGCGCCATTGCACAAGATTATCTATACTTGGAACAACATAGTCACCAAAAGAAAAACGGCTTTTAACTGTTTGATATGCGCATGGATAAATATCTATATCAAGCCCGGCTTTTTTAAATACGCCCGCTGCCCTTGGCATGTGGGAAGCAGATGTAACCAATACATACGGCGGTTGCAGATGCAATGAATCAAGCATCCGTTTTGAAAACATGGCATTTTCAAATGTATTGCGCGACCGTGATTCTGCAAACACATCTGCTTCTTTAACACCATTTTGTTCGAACATGTATTTCGCGAAATCCGCTTCCTTGGGATTCTCCTGGTTAATGGACCCATCGCCGCCGGAGACAATAATCTTGTTTATAATTCCTAAATGGTACAGTGTAGAAGTGGCCACGAACCTGTCTGAGGTTGCCGAGAGATAGCCTTTTCCTTTGGCATCAAAAACAGTAAAGCCGCCAAGTAGAATACCTGTGCTGTATTTCTTTGTGAGCGTTACAGGAGAGGGCTGCCACGCATTGATGACGAGACTGTAAATGACGTCATTGGTAAAAAAGATGAACAGAACGATTGCAAAAATGGTGGCTCTCTTTTTCCACTTGCCTTTTTTAAGAAATGCAGCTAATATGACAACTAATATCAGCCATGCCGTTGGGTCTATGAATACTGTAAGGAGTTTTGAGAGAATGAAGAACATGCAAGGTTGATTATGGAACAAAAATAACTGAATAACTGATTAACTGAATAACTGAGTGCTTCATTCCAAAGTCAACTATGACTTTCAACCACTCAGTTATTCAGTTACTCGGTTATTCAGTCATTCGGTTATTCTATCTGCTCAACTTCAGCACCACCACGTCATGCGGCTGTATCGTAGCTTTGAAAGGCTTATCCGTAGTTCCTGATGCTTTCTTTTGCCAAAGGTCGCGGAGATTATATTTAGTCTTTGAAAAGTCGATAGATGTTTTCGACAACGTGTCGTTAACAGTATTTTCTTTCCAGTTATAAATGAAATTCTTTGCGGTGCCTGATCTGTTTAAGAAGCAAACGGCAAGTTCGTTGTTTTGCAAAGGCTTGATCCATATTTCAACGCTATCTTTTACATCTGCACTATAGCCCTGAATACCCAATGCATCCTGGTCTACACCGATCATTTCTTTATTGGTAAGAATATCTTTTGTTGCTGCGGACATGCTCCGAATATCATTGCCAGCCATCAAAGTCGCAGCCATCATGCACCAGATGGAAAAGTGAGTTCTGTCTTCTGCCTCAGTCATACCGTTGCCCACTTCCAGCATATCCGGATCGTTCCAATGTCCTGGACCACTGTATTGACGCAGGTCTTTTTGCAGATCAACGATCTTCATCACGCAATTGGCGTTCCATGTTCCCTGGTTGTGAATGCCTTCGAAACAATTATAAATATCGCCGGTTGTGCGCCACAAGTGCCCAACATTCGCGGCCCATTCCCATGGCTTGTTGCCGCCCCATTCGCAGAGACTGAATACGATCGGACGTTTTGTTGCAGTAAGGGCTTTGCTCATGGTGGTATATGCTTCTTTGGCATTAATACCGTCGCTATTGCACCAGTCGAATTTAAGGTAATCAACACCCCATGAGGCATAAAGACGCGCATCATTGTATTCGTATCCACGTGTGCCGGGATAACCCGCACAGGTCTTCGTTCCGGCACAATTGTAAATGCCAAACTTCAAGCCCCTTGAGTGGACGTAGTCTGCTACTGCTTTGATGCCATGCGGAAATTTCTGCGGATCGGGAACGAGGTTACCATTCTCATCTCGGTCCATTGCCATCCAGCCATCATCAAGCACAATGTAAGTATATCCGGCATCCCTCATACCAGATGATACAAACATATCGGCCACTTCCATTACCATCTTTTCATCAATCTTTGTTTGAAAAGTGTTCCAACTGTTCCAACCCATAGGAGGTGTTAAAGCAAGGCCATTTGTTTTTTGTGCAAACATTTTTAGACCACAAAGGAGCGAGACTGCAAAGAGTAGTTTTTTCATATAGTTAGTTGTAGAGTTTCAAATTAATAATTAATAATTAAGAATTAATAGGTGTCGCTTCGAAAGAAAAATCAACAATTCCATATTCAACATACAGACAATTAGCATTCAACAAAAAATGTTGCTTTATTAATTCTTAATTATTAATTATTAATTAAAAAAAGTGCGGTGAAAATAAATCTCACCGCACTTTGTCCAAAATACTATTTTATCTATTTCACGTCAATATTTACTGTTGCTGAGCTTAGGCCGGGAGAAGTGGCAGTGAGCGTAACTTTTCCTGCCTTAGCCGCTTTAACAACGGCCAAACAAAGACCATTGAAAGCCTTTCTGTGATTTGCTTTGAATGATTCCATGCTCGTTTGGGAACCGTTATCAACACCAGCAATTGAGCCACCTCCGGTAAGCTTGAACTGCACGTCATTAGATGCATCAGGAACAAGGTTGCCATCTTTATCTTCAATACGAACAGTCACGAAAGAAAGATCTTCGCCAGCTTTGATGGCTTTTCTATCTACTTGCAAAATAATTTTCGCTGGAGCACCAGCTGTTCTTACCTCTTTAGTTAAAACTACTTTCCCGTTTTTGCGTGATACAGCTTTTAATGTACCCGGCACAAAAGTGGTGCGCCACATTACATGCAGGTCATCGCCTGTTTTCCTTTTAACGCCCAATGATTTTCCATTCACGAATAGTTCTACTTCATCCGCATTGTTGTAATATGCCCACACGTCGATTGTTTGCCCGGGTTTCCAATTCCAATGCGGTAAAATATGTAGCACTGTTTTATCGGTCCAAACACTTTGATAGAGATAGTATGAATCTTTTGGAAAGCCCGCCAGATCTATGATTCCAAAGTATGAACTGCGAGCAGGCCAAGGATACGGCGTTGGTTCGCCGATATAGTCAAAGCCTGTCCAAATGAACATGCCGGACACATGAGCCATTTTTTCAAACACCTTCAAAGTTTCTTCGTGTGTTGAGCCCCATGGCGTAGCACAGTTTTCATAAGCAGAACAAGTAAGATCTGCGTTGGCGTCTGTCAACGGTTTGTCCCATTGCTGCGGCCAGCGGCGAATGCTATCGGAAGGCATATCGTAATGTCCACGTGTTTGCAGGGCAGATACAGACTCTGTTACGATGAATGGCTTGCGATACCATTTGATGATCGCAGAATCCCAATCTTTGTGATGATAGTTGTAACCGATGATATCTGCAGCATTTGTTTTCAGCAGTGCATTGTAACTGTTAGGTTCGTTGTTTGCGGTAACAGTTGGCCTTGAATCATCCAACGATTTTACAATACTAACCAACTCGCGAAGAATACCTGCGCCCAGTGTATCACCGTCTTTATCCCACTGTTCCATGATCTCATTACCCACACTCCAAATGAAAACAGACGGGTGATTGCGATCACGCATTACCTGGTCGGTTAAATCTTTCTTGTGCCATTCATCCCAATACAAATGATAGTCGTAAGGATTTTTTTCTTTCTTCCACATATCAAAAGCTTCGTCCATTACAACAAAACCCATTTTATCACAAAGCTCTAAAAGTTCCGGTGCAGGCGGATTATGCGACGTTCTGATAGCGTTACAACCCATGTCTTTTAGTATTTGCAATTGTCTTTCCAACGCTCTTGTATTGATAGCCGCTCCCAAACATCCGAGATCATGGTGATCGCAAACGCCACGAATTTTCAGATGTTTTCCGTTGAGGAAAAATCCTTTGTCTACATCGAAATTGAAATAACGAACGCCGAAGTTTGTTATGTATTCATCAATCACTTTTCCGTTCTCTACAATCTGCGTTATGGCTTTGTACAAATAAGGTCTGTCAACTGACCAGAGATTTGGTTTTGCGATCAAAAATTGTTGTGTTGTATTTGTAGTACCTTTTTGCGGAACCGCAATATTGTTGCTGCTTGTGCCGACAACTTTGGAAGTAGCATCGTAGAGAGATGTTTTCACCAAAACGATTCCGTTTTCAGCTTTTGCATTATTAACAGTGGTGGTTAAAACAACTTTTGCGGATTGATCATCCACTTGCGGTGTCGTTACATGTGTTCCCCACTGGTCAACGAAAACATCGTTAACAATAGTGAGCCATACATTTCTATAAATACCCGAACCACTGTACCAACGAGAGTTTGGCTGCTTTGAATTATCAACTTTTACTGCGATAATATTTTTCTCGTTGCCATAGTGTAAATAAGGAGTCAGGTCATAGCGGAAGGAAATAAAACCATTTGGTCTTACTCCCAATGAATGACCATTGATGAACACTTCACTGTTCATGTACACGCCATCAAAATCAATGAACACTTTTTTTTCTTTCGAAGTTGCGGGCATTGTAAATGTTTTTCTGTACCAGCCCAATCCGCCTCTCAGCGCACCACCGCCTGTTCCTGTTGGGCTCGTAGAATCGAAAGGCAATTCAATGCTCCAGTCATGCGGAAGATCCAATGACCTCCACGAAGCATCGTTAAAAGTTGCCGACTGCGGATCAGTAGCATTGCCTAAATAAAACTTCCAGTTGCTGTTGAAAGATGCTGTATTTCTCGTCTGCGCAATGGCAGCAGCAGAGACAAAAAGCAGCAAGGCAAGTGAGAGTTTTTTAATCAATGGGAGATTCATATTTTTTAGTTTATCGATGTTGGAGTGGTTAAATTCATTTTTAAAATTCTTTTCAGCTTACTAAAAAAACTGCCTTTGTTCATTTCGTCATCCAAATATTTTTTCCAATTAACATCGAACTTTGCGCCTTTCATAATTCGCCTACTCTCTGGTGGTATCGCTACAAGAGCTTTAAATGGTCCAGTGCCTTGTTCTAAATAGTAGATTTCACTTTCGTCTCTAAATCTCCGACTAAAAAACAAGTGAACAACTGTCAAATTTGGCGTTGAATAATATATGCTGCCATCCACCCATTTAGGTGTTTTGTTGTCCTGATAAAATAAATCAACGACCTCGTTGAACGATATTTGTTTGCCTTGAAGTTTGTTCCATTTTTTTAAATAGCTATTTTCCTTTGCAGTCAAATGATCGCTGGCCCTCCTATCGCGGGGCTCAATAATAAATTCATAGTTACCTGAAAGTTCGTTGAAACAATTCTGAGATGTCCAATCATGTAGATGAACAAGCACTAGTTTGAAATGATCGATGAATGTTTGTCTATCCATTATGTTGCTTATTTAGACAAGGCTCGTACCTTCAAGAATTTTCCTTGTATCACAAATCACCATCTTCCTTTTCGTATCCTTCGTAGTAATAGGATTGCTCTATACCTTTAAAAATAATTTCCCGGTTATCTATCTCATCTGTCAAATTTTCGAAAAGCAGTGTTCTCAATTCCAAATCGTTGATAGGGCTGCGTTCCATTGCCTGCAGGTAAAGTGTCTTGTCCACAAATTGCCAGTTCACTACTTTTTTCAAATTTGCCTTTAAGACCAAATCCAACCAAATGCGCATTGTGCGTCCGTTACCTTCCATGAAAGGATGAGCAATATTCATTTCTACATATTTGGCAATAATTTCGTTAAAAGTATTTTCCGGCATTAACTCCACTTTTGCCAAAATCTCGTTCAAATACAAAGCTGTTGCAAACCTAAAGCCACCTTTCGAAATATTCTGTGTGCGTATTTTTCCTGCAAAATCATAAAGTCCGTCAAATAAATATTTGTGAAGCTCCTGTAAACTTTTAGTAGTGCCGATTTCTATTTTGTTTATATCGCCACTTTCAAACAAGCGGTAAGCATTTTCTAAACTTATTTTATCTATATTTTTCATGCTAGTCTTAAATTAATATATCGGTTCTTCCGGAAGCTGAAATAGCCGACTAACACAAATATATACGCTATTTCAATCTAATAAAACTAGCCTTCAACGCTTCTCGCTCGGTGCCGCACCCAGATCTGACAGGTTTTAAAACCTGTCAGATCTGGCAAGCCGCAACTTCTATACGAACATCAAGAACGTGCATCAAAAAACACCTTACAAATTCTGACCAAAAAAACTTCTTCATTTAAAAAGCAATCCGATGGCCTTCGAAGCTTTCGCCCGACACCACCGGATGCTTGCTTGCTTATAGTAATTAAAAAGAGACGCCCAAAATAGTTGAGAGTGGAGAATTGAGAGTGGATAGTGGTTAGCCTTTTTTCGAATAGTCGGCACTACTGACGATCAACTCTCAACTCTCAACTCTCAACTCTCAATTCTCAACTCCCTACGGTTTTGGCTTGAACCTGAATCCCAAATAACAAGGATCAACAGTTCTTATAACACCCAGTACAACTTCATTTGCTGTTAAACGGATCACTTTAACAGAGTTCCAGTTTGCTACCGCACTGTGATAATCTCCACCAAACAACAACTCGCAACCGTTCAAATTAATCATCTTGTTTGCGAAATCATAGGAGAAGGTTCCCACACAAGTTGAAGCATTACCGCTTGCATCTTTTGATATCTTGGTGTAGTTGAAATTACCATTCAAATCAAACTTAATTTCACCATAATCCCTGCTCGGCATGATCCATGAATTGCTTGCCAGGTCTGGCTCCCATGACCAATCGCCGGAACCACCTTTGCCCCAGTCCAATCCATAGAAGCCCATTGGATTCACCATATCAAGTACCCATGTTTTACCGGCTTGTCCGTTGGTTAAAAGGTTCCAGTTTGGGTTTGCAAAAAATTCATCATCGTTTTTGGTAACATTGATTTTTACAGAATCCTGTACAAATCCACCACCTGAAATGACGCCGTATTTAATAACGTTCGCTCCACCAAAAGGCAGCAGCACCGTATCTTTCACGCGAGTAGAGAATGATGTACCGAAGGCCCATGAAGGACTTGCGTTCGGTGTTTCGCTGTTCAGGTAAGCTACGTTATCGTGACTTGGATTTTGTGTTACACTGAATTTCAATTGCGACTTATCGATGATTGCAGGCAGTTCCACTCTTTTTTCGCTTGGCGAACATGCAGCAAAAGCGGCTATGATCACAGCGATTGAGAATATATATACGTTTTTCATTTTGATCTTTTTGATTGTTTTGAATATCAAGAGATATCTATTCCGTTTTAGTTCCATCCCGCATTTTGCGTTAGTGTTCCGTTTGACAATCCTATTTGTGCTTGAGGTATTGCAAACAAACCTTTTGTTTCCTTTCGGAAGCTGACATTGAAATCAGTACCACCGGTTGTATTGTCGATGGCTTGTTTGGTTGCATCCAATCCTTGTCTTAACAAATCCCAATAACGCTGGCCTTCAAGAGCGAGCTCCAATCTGCGTTCGTTTAACACAAGGTTCAAGCCCGCAGCATCACCTGTCAATGTTTTTCTGTGCAGTGCATCACCGTAGGCTCTGTCTCTGATCTGGTCGTAATAACCTTGTGCTTTCGCCAGATCTGATGCAAGATTTAACTCCGCTCCCATCAACAATACATCTGCGAAGCGAATGGCAACGTAGTTATCATAGTTATCAATTTGAAAATCGCCGCCGTTTGCATCCGGTCTTGATGCATCATTTACCGGTGCATATTTTTTCCAGAAATAGCCAGTGTACTGATATTGATCGCCCACTGTGTAAGTCAGGTGCTCATCATCGATTGAAATGATAGAGCTTCCTCTTCTGGTGTCAGTTGCGTCATAAGCGTTCCACAATGCATTGTTCACTGTTGCTATGCCCCAACCTTTGTAATAGTTGCCCAGCGCCTGGTTGCGAAGGCCCACCATTACCTGGAAGCGGTTACCATTTTGTTTGTTCCAGTCTCCTTTACCCTGATCTGTATATTGAATTACGAAAACGCCTTCCTTATTGTTTTGTCCCGCGAAATTTGTTCCAGATGCTGGTCTCCACAAGTTTGCAAACTTATCAACCAACCCATATCCGCTGTTTTTGATCACGTCTTCTACAGCTGCAGTTGCATCCTGTTTTGTAAAAACGCCCATCAGATCCGGCTTAGCGTAATACCCTGTGTAATACAAATACACTCTTGCCATCAATGCTTCGGCAGCCCATTTGGTGGCACGGCCGTAATCAGTTGCTTTAATAGAAGAATAACCAACTGCGGAAGGCGTTAGCAATGTGATCGCTTGTTTAAGATCCGATGCAATCAGGCGGTACACGCTATCCGCAGAAGATTGTGGTATGTAGTAGTTGCTTCCCTCAATCGGCTTTGTAAGCAAAGGCACATTACCAAACATGCGCACCAAATCAAAATAATAGTAAGCTCTCAGGAAATAAGTCTCACCCAAATACTGACTTTTCAATTCCGGTGTTGTTCCAAAATCTACATTGTCCATTTGAGAAAGAAGTACGTTCGCTCTGTAAATGCCTTGGTAGTATTTCTTCCATGCATCTGAATTAAGGTTGGTATAATCCTGGAATTTGTCCCACTGTCTTGGACCGTTATCAGCCAAACCACCGCCGCCGAAACAATCGTCAGACGTGATCTCAGAGCTTAGCACGATGTTGCCGTAACCTGTTAGATCCAGCACATTATAGGATGCCACCAATGCTTTGAAAGCATCATCTGGTGTTTTATAAAAATCTTCCTGTGCAATAGCATCTACAGGCGTTTTTTCGAGAAAGCTTTTCTTGCACGATGCAAGTGCAACGATTGCCACAAGGGCTATAAAAATTTTATTATTGAGTTTCATCTGTTAATTTTTTGTTCGTTAATACGGAACGCAGATTTTCATGGTTTTCATGATTCTCATGATCTTTTTTGTTCTTCATTTCTCTTCGGTATTCAAACAATTTCATCATAAAAATCTTGACAATCTTTACTATCAGCGTTCTTTCTCTTAAAGTTTCACATTCAATCCTACCAAAATTGTTCTTGGTGTTGGATAGCGGCCTATGTCAATACCGGATGACCATGTATTGTTATCAGCTTCTGTGTTGCCATAACCAACTTCAGGATCGATGCCGTGATAATGTGTGAACGTATACAAGTTCAATGCAGACACATACAAGCGGCATTGCTGCATAGGCACGTTCTTCATCAACCTTTTCAAATCATATCCAAGGTTGATGCTTTTTACACGCATGAACGAAGCATTGTGAACATACAGATCTGAGAAGTTGCCCCAGTTCTTATTCAACTCATCGCCCATTGTTACTCTTGGCAATTTGTTTGATGTTCCCTCTCCTGTCCACCTGTTCAGGATGTCAGTAGAATAGTTATTGTAAAATGCATCGATCGCCCTTACGCCATCCACTACCTGGTAACCACCGGCACCGCTCAGCTGGATAGAAAGATCAAATCCTTTGTAAGCAGCAGAAAGATTTACACCATAAGTGTTGGTTGGAATCGGGCTGCCGATCTGTGTTTTATCGTTGTCATCAAGCACGCCATCTTTGTTAAGATCAGCAAAGCGAACGTCGCCAGGTTTTGCATTTGGTTGAATCAAACCGTTTTTGCCTGTATAGTCGTTAACCTCTTTCTCATTCTGGAAGATGCCTGCCGTTTTATATCCCCAGAAATAACCGATTGGGTGACCAGATTGCACGCGATAAAATTCAGGAGTAGTAGATGATAACACGTTGTTGGCTCCATGCATAATACCATCTGCAGTAGCAACTTCAAGCACATTGTTTTTATTGAACGCAATGTTACCGCCAACGTTGAATGTTACTTCACCAATTTTGTTCTGATAGTTCAAAGCAAGCTCCACACCTTTGTTCACCACATTTCCACCATTGATGAATGGAGCGCCTGTTCCTACTAAGTCTGGCACCGGCACTTGTACTAACCAGTCTTTTGTTTTTTTGTTGTAATAATCGAAGTTGAAGTTGAAATGCTTTAAGAAAGTCATATCAAATCCGATGTCTGTTTGCTCAGATGTTTCCCATTTAAGATTTGGGTTTGCAATAGCCGCAGGAGCAGCACCGGTTGAAACAACAGTGTTATTAACACCTCCGAAATAGTAACCAAGGTTGGTTGTTGTAAGAGTTGACAATGCTTTAAAATCTGGAATTCTGTCGTTACCATTTCTTCCCCAGCCTGCGCGAATTTTCAGGAAGTTGATCGCTTTAGTTTTGAAAAAATCTTCATTGGTTACTACCCAACCCGCAGATACTGATGGGAAAGTACCCCATTTATTGTTGGTACCAAATCGTGAAGACCCATCCTGGCGAATGATTGCAGTCAGCAGATATTTTTCGTTGTAGTTATAGTTAACCCTACCGAAGTAAGAATTAAGTGCATATGGAGTACCAGAAATACCATACGCTTTCGCAGTTCCTTGTGTAATATTTGTAAGAACGGCGTGATCGAAATCAGCAATCGTAGTGATGCCTGTTCCGCTTCCTCTTACATTAAACAAAGAGTATTCTCTCGCACTGGTACCTACTACAACATTCACGTTGTGCAGGCCGAATGTGTTTGTATAGTTCAAAGTATTGTCCCAGTTCCACGTATAATTTTTATACATCTCCTGTGCAGCTATAGTAGAGCTGTTTACAAAATTTGAACTCAGGTTATAGATCGGAGTGAATTTTTGATAAGTGTTGTAAGAAAGATCAATACCGAAATCGCTGCGGAATTTCAAGCCTTTTACAATAGCTACTTCGCTATACAAATTACCAAAAATGCGATCGTACACAGTTTGGTTATTGTAGCTTACATCCATCACTGCTATTGGGTTTGCTTCGCTTGCCTGCCATGACTTTCCGTAGCTGCCATCTGCATTGTGCACAGGAAACACAGGGCTTGCATTCAAAATGGCACGCATGGAGTTGCCATAAATGTTTCCTGTTCCGATACCGTTTTGGTTAGAATGTGTGTAGGTTAGATTCTCACCAACTTTGATGATGTCTTTGTACACTTTGTGCTCTGAATTAATTCTGAAACTAACTCTTTCGTAAAATG
This sequence comes from Pinibacter aurantiacus, assembly GCF_019130065.1. Lineage (GTDB taxonomy): Bacteria > Bacteroidota > Bacteroidia > Chitinophagales > Chitinophagaceae > Pinibacter > Pinibacter aurantiacus. The sequence continues at coordinate 586,342 of NZ_JAHSPG010000015.1, forward strand.
ATTTGCCAGGCAATCCAATTACACCCTGTTGTTTTTGGTACGATAAGCCTGTTGAAAAAACAGACACATCGTTACCACCTGAGTAAGTAAGATTATAATTCTGTGTGGCTGCATTTTTCACAGTGGCTTCTTTTTGCCAGTCCGTGCCTGCACCCATTGTGTCTATTTGTTTTTGAGAGTAGAAGAAGTATGGTCCTCTGCCAGAGTTGATCGCCGATTCATTCATGATGATGGCATACTCTTTTGCATTGAGCAATGCTAATTTTTTGGCAGGATTTTGCCAGCCATAGAATGCATCAAAGGACAGCGATTTCCTACCATTCTTTCCGCGTTTTGTGGTTACCAGCACCACACCATTTGCGGCTTGTGTACCGTAGATCGCAGAGGATGCGGCATCTTTCAAAATGTCCATCGACTCAATGTCTGCCGGATTCAAATAAGAGATATCTGTTGTTGGCATACCATCCACTACATAAAGTGGATTAGAATTACCGGTGGTACCCGTACCCCTGATAGCAACTCTCGGCGCATCACCAGGCTGTCCTGATGTTGATGAAACATATACGCCTGGCGCTTGTCCCTGCAATGCATCGAGTGTAGAAATGGTGTGGTTACTTTCCAAACCAGCACCCTTAACACTGCTCACAGCGCCGGTTACCACTTTCTTTTTCTGGCTGCCATAACCTACTACAACCACTTCATCCATGTTGCTTTGGTTTTGATCCAGTTCTATCTTAATATTATTTGTTGCAGCTGTTACTTTTATTTCTTTTGCGGCATATCCTAAGTGGCTTATTTGTATTACGTTTCCATCGGCCACTTCAATGGAGAAGTTGCCTTTGTCATCGGTGGCGGCCCCTCTCGTTGAGCCTTTGATAAGAATTGTTGCAGTGGAAATTCCTTGTGAGGTTTTTGCATCTACGACCGAGCCTGTTATTTTTCGCAGTGCGGCGTTTTGTGCAAAACTACTTTCGCTAAGCAGCAGTGTGGTGATGAATGCACAAAGCATAAACACCAATCGCTGGTTGAGTTTTCTTTTCGTCATATGCAAGTTTTACGTTTAAGTAATTAAAAATGAGTATTAGTAGTAGTAAGAGACAGTTGTTAGTTGTTAGTTTCTAGAGATCGGTTGTTAATTGAAAGGGAATGTCACACATAAACCCTAACAACTAACAACCACAACTCAGTAGTAATCCAGAACACCCTTCAATTATTCAGTTATTCAGTTATTCAGTCATTCAGTTATTCAGTTATTTTCTTTTCACCACAATCTTCTTTCCTGTGTAAGTCACGTTCACGTCGCCTTTCGCGTCGGCGTCAAATGCCTGCGCGTTGTTTTTGCCGATCCATTTTATATTGAAGGTTCTCTTCTTCAACATGCCATCGAATGTGCCGCTTCTTTCGCCGATGGTAAGCGTTCCGTCGGTTTCGTTGTAAGTGATTGGAATGTTTGCAAATGCACCTTTCTCGTAGTTGTACTTCAAGCCGTCATCTTCATACAGAGAGAAACTGCCGTCTTTTCCAGTGTATACGTACAGCGTAATTACAGTGGCCGGTTTTTCAGAAGTAAATTGCAACTCGGGACCAACAGGCACAATCGCACCTTCTCTAACAAATAATGGAACACGTTCGTAAGGCGCATCAGCATTGATGGTTTGGCCGCCGTCTTCATATTTTCCGGTGTAGAAATTATACCAACCGTTGCCTTGTGGCAGATATACATTGCGGCTCGTTGCTTTGTATTCCAATACAGGACTTACAAGCAATGAAGGACCAAACATAAACTGGTCGCCAATATTTTTAACCTTTGGATCAGTATTGAAATCCATCACCAATGCACGCATTGGCGTATAGTCGTCCTGATAAATTTTTCCTGCGAAAGAATAGATGTAAGGCATTAATCTGTACCGCAGATGATCGTAATATAACATGCTTTTGTATGCTGGGTGTGTTTCGGGTGCTACATTGTAAATTTCACGGTACGGAAACTGACCATGCACACGAAACAGCGGACAGAAAGCACCAAACTGGTACCAGCGTGTCATTTGCTCGCGCCATTCTTCAAGGTCTTCGCCTTGCGCATGCTCATATCTTTTTTCAACGGCAAAGCCACCAATATCCATGCTCCAGTAAGGAAGCCCGGACAAAGAAAAATTCAATCCTGCGGCAATCTGGTCTTTCAAATCATGCCAGCGTGCAGCTATATCGCCACTCCATATTACAGCACCATAACGTTGGGATCCTGCAAATCCGGAGCGTGTTAAAATGAAACTTCTTTTGTTAGGGTCGGTATCACGTTGCCCTTCATAAATGCCTTTTGCATTTTCAAGAGGATACGCGTTTAAGTATTGTGCAGCAGGGCCCGCAGCAGTTGGCTGCATTTGCTCTATTCGTTTTTCAGGACTCACATTCGACAAAATATCCGGTTCACTTGCATCCATCCACCATGCATCAACACCTTTTGAATACAGGTTCTTATTAAGCAGATCCCAGAAACCTTTGCGTGCATCTGCGTTGAACGCATCATAGAAAGTAGATACATATCCTTGTGCTATCCAATCACGCTGTCTGTCCGCTACGTTTCTTTTATACAACCATCCGTTTGCATTGAACTGTTTGTATGCTGGAATGCCTTCGTAAAATTTTGGCCAAACAGAGATCATAAAGTGCGTATTCTGCGCATGCAATGTTTTGATCATTCCTGTTGCATCGGGAAAACGTGAACTATCAAACTGCTGGCTTCCCCAATCATCTTGTTTCCAATAACTCCAGTCCTGTACGATGTTGTCCAACGGAATTTTTCTTTTTCTGAATTCTGCTACAACATCTAAAAGTTCTTGTTGTGTTTTGTAACGTTCGCGACTTTGCCATAAGCCCCATGCCCATTTTGGCAGCATGATTGCTTTTCCTGTTAAGTAGCGGTAACCGCCAATTACTTCATCCAGATTTTTTCCGTTGATGAAATAGTAATCAATCTTTTTACCTGCATTCGAAACAAAAGCAAAATCATTCTTCTGTGCCTCGGGAACAGGCGCTTGCCATTTTACCGACAAGTAGCTATCGTTTCCGTCCGGCTGCCATTCTATTTTAATATTGTACTTAACACCTTTTGCCATTTGCAACGGCAACAATGCATCGCCCGGGTTCCATGGTTGTCTCCAGCGATTGAAGAGCAATTGATTGTTTATCCAGATTTTCACATAGCCCGCAGATTTCACATGAAACTGATGCAATCCTGTTATGCCAGATTCTACTGCACCTTCCCATGTTACCAACCCGTTGTTCAAGGCAAAAAATCCTTCGGGAGCTTTTTTGATGTCATTCAGGAACGTATAGTCGATATCAGATTCCGCTCTTACAGCAAATTGTTTGTACGGGCTGTTGTGATGCCCATATGTCGCCGTCAACCAACCGTTGTCTCCTTCTTTTGAATACAATTTCAGGGCAGACAATGGCATCAGCGGACGAACATCTCCCGCAGTGGTCAGTGAATTATTGTCCCAAAGAATACCATAGTTGTTGCTGGACACTAAAAATGGTACAGCTACCTCGGTATTGTTTTGCCACAAAAACACCTGCTGACCACGGTAATTCATTACGTCGCTCTGATGCTGACCAAGGCCGTAAGTGGCTTCGTCGTTTTTCAAAGTGAACGACTGCTGCGTTTCATACAGCGGTTGTCCTTCGTAAACCACATGCCTGAAGTGGCGGCTGTTATCTTTTTCCTGCAATAAAATATTACCGGTAAGGTCCTTGAAAATCACTTTCCCCGTTCTAAGGGAAACCTGGGCCTGGATAGCAGCCGTCTTTACAATGACTTCGTTTTCATTGTTTGTTACATTCCAATTCGAGTTCTTGTTGTTGGGTAGGTTGTCCTGTAACATCAGGCTTTTGTCCGACTCCGATCCGTTTAATGGAGTTGCCACCACCCTGATAATGTTATCGTTGATCACATACAGGGAAAGTTTATTGACACCTTCATCGTTGGGCGCGGAAAAATTTATGGTAATGCCGTTCTGTAATTTTTCTAAAACGGGTTGCTGTGCAGATACATTTATAGCAACCAAAAAAGAAAGGGCGCAAAGCAATGCTACTTTTCTAACAGGCAAAACAATCATTTTATCACAAGTTTTATTAGTTCCTCTTTCGCAATGAAAGACGCCTCGAATATCATCCGAAAACTTTTCTGTGAGGTAAGCTGATTGTTTACGATTAGGGGTAAAAATGTTAACCGGCAGAGAGTGGCTGCGTAATTATTTGATTATTATGAAGTTATTTTACAGCATTAACATTTGACCACCCAAGGACTGAATAACTGAGTAACTGAATAACTGAATGTTTCGGATCGAAAAGTCATTTAGATAATAGAACTCTTCAGTTATTCAGTCATTCAGTTATTCAATTATTTCTTCAATAAAAGATAAAAACATCCTTAATTCCCCTACCTTTGCTAAAACATCGACCAATGCTTTTTTCAAAAACGTGTGAATATGGGATAAGGGCGGCCGTCTATATTGCTTCACAAAGTGATAAAACGGAGAAAACGGGCATTGAAGAAATTTGCGAGAACATAGAAGCACCGAGACATTTTACCGCGAAAATTTTACAAATACTTACCAGGAACCATCTGCTTAGCTCCCAAAAAGGAGTAAATGGCGGTTTCTATATGACGGCCGAACAATTGCAGCAACCGATGATCGTTCTGGTGGAAGCGATTGAAGGAAAGGAAGTTTTATCGAAATGCGGCTTGGGCCTTAAAGCGTGTTCTGAAGTGGAACCATGTCCATTACATAATAAATATGCATCCATCAGAAATAATATTAAACAAATGCTCTCCGGTGTAACGATCAAGGATATGGCAGTTTCTCTGCAAACCGGAAAGGCATTCCTGAAAATCGATTAAAATTTTTTTGACACAATAAAAGACAAAAACATCCTTATTTAAAATTAAACTTACATATTATGAGCTACAGTTCATTAGAGAAAAAACAGGAAACCGTTGGCGAAATGGCCCGCAGAGACTACCGCAAAGCAGAAGTTTTTAAAAAACTAGGCATCGATTTTTGTTGCGGCGGAAAGAAAACAGTGGAAGAAGCGGCTGAAGCGGCGGGACTGGATGTCAACCTGGTAAAAGAGGCGCTGGACAAATCTGAAACAGTAAATGTAGGAACGGCGCAACACGATTTTGATGGCTGGCCTTCGTCTTTCCTTGCTGATTACATTGTAAATGTTCACCACAAATATGTAAGAGAAAGTACCCAACTGCTGGACGAACTGAGCAACAGGGTCGCTTATAAACATGGCGAACGCTTCACTTACCTGCCATTGCTGAGACATTATGTGATGGAGCTGTTGGAAGAACTACATACGCACATGAAAAAAGAAGAAATGATCCTGTTTCCATTTATTAAACAACTTGAGCAAAAAAATGCGGGGACAGCTGGTTCATGCGGAAGTTTCAGTACCGTTCAACAACCAATTTCTGTAATGGAAGATGATCACAACGCAGCAGGTGAACTGGTGAAAAAAATAAAAGACCTGACCAGCAATTTTACAATTCCTGCGAATGCATGCAATAGCCATAACCTCTACTTCAAAAAATTAGAAGAATTTGTTGGTGACCTGTACCAGCATATACACCTTGAGAATAATATCCTGTTTCCTAAAGCGGTGCAGATGGAGAAAGCGCAGTAACTGAATAACTGAGTAACTGAATAACTGAAGGTTTTAATGTTTGAAATTCCGATAGCAATGAAAAACACAAAATAAGCAGAAGGCTTCGACAAGCTCAGCCTGACATTCCGCTAGGGCTGTCAAGCTGAGCTTGTCGAAGCTTCGTTACACATGAGAAATGCCTCTAACAATCTCGATCCAATGAATTGAAACCATTCAGTTATTCAGTTACTCAGTTATTCAATGATTCAATTATTCGTTCTCGCGTAAGCAGACGGCGTAACGCCAAACTCTTTCTTGAAATACTTGGCGAAATATTTAGGATCGTTAAAACCCACTTCGTAAGCAATTTCAGAAACGGTCATTTTGGATTTTTCTAAAAGTTGAGCGGCCCGTTTTAATCTGATATCCCTAATGAAATCGATCGGGCTTTTTCCGCTCAGGGAAAGGAGTTTTTTATAAAGGGCGACACGGCTCATAAACATCGCCTTGCTCAGATCTTCTACAGAGAAGTCCGGATTGGAGATATTTTTTTCTACTATCTCCAATGCGTGTGTTAAAAACTTCTCATCCGGAGAACTTATCTCAACATCGGCTGGCTTTACCTCCATCTGCTTCTGATAAGTTTTCCGCATTTTTGTTTGCAGCGACAATAAATTTTTTATGCGCGATTGAAGAATTTCAAAATTGAAAGGCTTGGTCATGTAGTCATTGGCGCCGGTTTCCAGGCCACGCAATTGCTGATCTTCTCCCGTAAGTGCTGTTAACAATATTACAGGAATGTGCGCAGTTCTTTTATCGGCTTTAAGTTTTTTACATAGTTCTATTCCATCCATCACTGGCATGGAGATGTCGCTCACCACCAGCTCAGGATGCGATGCCAATGCTTTTTGCCAGCCCACTTTTCCATTTTCTGCTTCCAGTATATTAAAGTGTTCGCGAAGGTTATCCTTCAGGTAAAAACGGAAATCATCATTGTCTTCAACCAACAACACCGTTGGCTTCTTCGAAAATGAGTTTTCTTTTATTACTTCCTCGCTTTCTATTTCTGTCGGAACAACCTGTTGTTCCGTTTCAATGTGTTTGTTGTTTCCATTTACCGCAACCACTTCGTTAATTATGTTCTCTTCGATGTGCACAGGTGCGTGTATCACTTCCTTCAATGGCAATGCCACTTCAAATGTGCTTCCTTCGCCTAAAATACTGTGAACCGAAATACTACCGCTATGCAGCTTTACAAATTCTTTTGTGATGGCGAGCCCTATCCCACTACCCTGGTTTATTAATGTGCCAGGGATTTCATTCTGAAAAAACCTGTCAAATATTTTTTCCTGCTTGTCATGCTCCATGCCAATACCGGTATCATTTACTTTTACCGTCAAAAGATGTGTTGCGTTGTCTGCATGTATCGCTTTTAAAACCACGCTTACACTCACTGTTTTATTCTCTGGTGTAAACTTGAAAGCATTTGAAAGCAAGTTGAAAAGGATGCGTTCTATTTTATCGTGATCAAAAAAAGTAATGAAATGTTCAACGTTTGTTGTAACAGAAAATCTGATATTCTTTTTATCGGCAAGGTCGGTAAATGATTGAGCTATGTCTTTCGCAAATTGAATGATATCGCCCTGTCTTGTTTGCAACTTAAGTTCCTTTACCTCCATTTTACGAAAATCAAGGAGCTGGTTAACAAGGTTCAGCAATCTTCTCGCATTGCGGTAAATGAGTTGTAGTTGTTTCTTTTCATCGTCACCGCTGAACTTCAACATTCGTTCAAGTGGCGTTAGTATGAGCGACAATGGTGTTCTGAATTCATGGCTCACATTGGTAAGGAATTTAATCTTCAACATGTCCAGTTCATGCAGTCGCTGTGCCTGGTGCCGCTCTTGTTCCAGCGCAAATTTTGTTCTTGCTCTTTGTAAAATCCTGAACCGTGCGAAATACAATACGCCGCCGATCACCAGCAAATACAGCAAGTATGCCAATGGTGTTTTCCAGAATGGCGGCAATACTTTTATTGTCATGGTTATGCCCTTCTCGTTCCACACTCCATCATCGTTGGATGCTTTCACTTTGAATGTGTATGTGCCCGGGCTAAGGTTGGTATAAGTTGCCTTCCTGTTTTTACCATCCGTTATTGTCCATTCTTTATCGAAACCCTCGAGCATGTACATGTACTGGCTCTTCTCGGTATTGGAATAACTTAATGCGGCAAACTCAATGGAGAAAACATTTTCATTGTGTTTTAAAACGACCTGGTTCGTTTCACTGATCGATTTATCGAGCACAACGTGTTTGCCCACTTTTTCGCCAACGCCAATTGTTTTGTTGAACAATAAAAAATCTGTGAATGCGATTGCCGGTACCGATTTGTTTGTTTGTATGTTCGACGGGTCGAATAGATTGAAACCATTTGCACCGCCAAACATCAACTCTCCTTTTCTTGTTTTTAGTGCTGCGTTTTCATTGAACTCCCTGCCCTGCAAACCATCCTGCTCGTCGAAGTTTTGGAAACGATACACATAGTCTTTTGTGCTGTTTCCGGATATGGATATTTTGCAAATGCCATTCCTTGTGCTTATCCATACATTGTGATTGTTGTCCTCGAGTATGTTCAAAATGTTGTTGTCCGGCAGACCATCGCTTACTCGTAAAATCTTCACAACTTTGCGATCGATATCGAAGATGGTTATTCCCTCACTGCTTCCGGCCCATATCATTCCGCGACTATCCTGCAATAGCGTCATTACAAAATTGTTACTGAGGCTTGTGCCATTGTCATTGTGTGAGAGGTGAATAAATTTTGAGGCCTTATTGTCCAGCACATCAATGCCGGCATCTGTGCCGAACCAAATATTTCCGGCTTTGTCTTCAGTGATCGCCGCGATGTAGTTGGTTTGAAGATAACCATCTGACTTGCGATGATGCGTAAATGTTTTTGTATTCCTGTCAAACAAATCGATGCCGTTTCCCAAGGTGCCGATCCAAAGCCGCTGCTTGCTGTCTTCATAAATTTCCCATATGCGATCGTCTGAAATGCTTGCAGGATCTGCTTCATTGTGCTTGTAGTGAATGAAATTTTTTCCATCGAAACAATCCAACCCTCCATAATACGAGCCTATCCAAAGCTTTTGATCGTGATCGATCCAAAGGCTTACGATCACGTCATTGCCAATGGTGTTTGTGTTTGAATTGCTGTGCGTATAGCGTATAAACTGATTTGTTTGCCTGTTGAAATAAATTAAGCCTCCGCCATTTGTTCCTATCCAGATATTGCCTTTAGCATCTTCAACAAAGCGGTTCACGTCGTCGTAACTCAGGCTTGTAGGATCTGAAGGCTGATGACGAAACAACGGAAACTTGATGATATTTTCCCTGTAATAACTTACGCCCTGCTTGTAAGTGCCGGCCCAAATGATACCGCTGCTATCGCGATACACAGTGGTGATAGCATTTTGTGCGATGGTTTTGTCATCGTCTTCGTTATTGAGCAGGTAGCGAATGCTATTGTTCTCTTTGTTGTAAATGTTGATACCACCATGATCTGTACATATCCATATCAGCCCGTCACCATCCTGCGTCACGCCATTGATGATGTTATTATTCAGTTGTGGCGAGGATTCTTTGCTGATGTGTGTGAGTTTATTTTGCGAAGGATTGAAATGAAACACTCCGTTTGACACAGTTGTAACGTAACACCAGAGCTCATCCTGGGCATCTATAAAAATTTGAAAATCGCTGTTGCCTGAAAAGTATGGCACCAGCAAGGCATTGCGATAAACGATTTTGTTTGTCTTGCCATCCATCTTTTCCATCACACCATTTCCATGAATGATCCAGAAATCGCCTGCAGCATTCTCTGCAAAAGCCGTTACATTGTTGTCGCATATTGTTGCCTCGTCGTTGCCGCTATGTGTGAAGTGAATGCTCTTTTCTGTTTTGCTATCATACTTGAAAAGCCCGGCTGTTGTATGAACAAACCAGTAATAGCCTTTTCTGTCTTTCTTTATATCATCAATTGCAGAATCAGGAATACCGATTTTGGCGAAATACAAACTCTCGTCTCTGCTAAAACTTTCTGTTTCCCTGTCGTAAAAATTGATATGGTCCCTGGCTTGCACCCAAACTTTATTGTCGGGCCCTTCCCAGATCTTAGAGATGATATCGTTGCCAATCGAAGTCGAATCACTGATGATATGCTTAAATACTTTGAATTTATAGCCATCATACCTGTTTAATCCTGAGGATGTGCCAAACCACATAAAACCTTTATCGTCACGTAATATGCTATTGATCTGGTTGTTAGACAACCCATTGCGAATATCTATCCGGGAAAAACGATACTGTGTTCCCTGCGAAAACAGGTCGCAGCAAAAAAATATTTGCAGTATTAATATGACAGACAAGCACCTCATAGCAGTGAAAAACAGTTAAGCAAAGTAAGGGTAATAATTGAATTATCGATTATTGAATTATTGATGTTACTAACAGTTGTTGAGGTTTCAGCCGTTAATTCTTACAAATCCAAACTTGCTTATAAATTCATTTACTTCATCGTCAAATGACTTTGACGCGTGGTGCCGCTCCTGATTGTGAATATATCGCACGACAGCCGGCACGATCGACTCACTAACTGACACAGCAAAATAATCATCTTGCCAATCAAAACCACCATTTACTATTCGATTTTGATTTATCCAATGAGAAGAGCCGCCTTTTATAAACTGAGCAACCTCCGCGATTGTTTGTCCATTACCAAGTGAGATCAAACAGTGTAAATGATCCAAATACCCATTGATCGCTCTCAAATAAATTCCCTTTTCTTTACAATTTTGCATTATCTGCAAACAAAGATACCGCCGAACATCTGCTGTTAATATTGGCTCCCTTCTTTTAGTGGCCCATACGAGATGCACCCATATTCTTACGTATGACATAATAAAAACTTAATGAGTGATTTGAAAAAGGAAAATATTTTGGAGGAGACTGATGGGACTAGAACGTATTTACAATTATACTCATTTTCTGTTAGCTAAAGCAAACAGCTATGAATTAGGTGCGATTTGCTTTACAAATATTACACTACCTGAAACGCAGTCAATCTTGGACAACAAGCAAAGCTCACGCAAAATAAAATCGGTCTCACTTAATTCACTGCCGTTCGTTTCAACGAACGGACAATAAAAAAAGGCTGAATCTCTTCAGCCTTTCAATTATTCAATAATTCAGTTATTCAATTATTAATACGCAATCGCAGCGCTGAATTTATTCTCACCTGCACCAAGTTCAGCTGCCGCAGCATTGCTGATGCGGATGGCGAGGCCGCTGTTTTCTTTTATGTCAGCAAGATTGCCGAGCACTTTCGCGTATACAATTTTGTTGTTGGATGTATTGCTCACTTTAACGATTGTACCAACGGGCACATTGTTCATTAAAACATAGTATTTGCCGTCGCTCCAGCCACTGGTGCTACGGAAAATAGCTGCAGAGCCGGAAGAACTTTTACCACCGTTGTCAAATTGAGATTTAAAATATCCTCCTTTGAAATCAACATTAGAAGGAGTTTCTGTGGATGCAACCGTAACAGGTTTGTTTTCTGTAACTGTTACAGGAGCAGTCTTTTCAACAACAGGTTCAGGCTTTTTCTCTTCAGTTTTCGTTACTCCTGATTGTTGTGCTGCGGTTGTTGTTGCTGCTACCGTGCCGGTTGAACCTTGAGTAGTGGCGGGTTTTGTTTCAACTACTGTCGCGGTTTCCGTCTTGATGGTTGCTGATCCTTTAGAAGCCAATGCACTCTGACCAGGCTTCACTTTCAGGTATCCTACTACCAGTTTCATTCCTGCCTTCAGCTGATCATTTGTAATGCCATTCCATTTTTCAATATATGCGGTAGGAACTTTATTGTAATTGGTGCTTATGCGATACATCCATTCTTTTTCCGCCACGACATGATAGACAGGAACAAACACCTCATCACTTGCTTTCTGGCCATCCTGTGAAAAATTTGCGGCAGTAAGCGGAATTTTTATTTGTTCGCCAATGCTCAATGCTTTATCCATTGAGGCACTGTTAAAAGGTGCAATTTCTTTCGGGCTGATGTTATACAACCTGCCAATGCTGTACCAGTTTTCTTTCGCCACTACTGTATGTTCCACATATAAACTAGGCGAGGTGCCTCCAACCATCAAATCACCAGATTGAGCAAAAGAGGCTCCGGATATTAGAATCAAAAGGAATACGTTCAGAAAAAACCTCATGTTATAGTTGTTTAAACCGTGCAAATATGAATAATCTTTGTGAACATCGTACAAATTAAGCACCAATTTTATGGCTCACTTCAAAATTCTCCACTCTTTTGGATAATAATTATTTAATCGGTTCGGCAATAGTTTTATAAAGCCCAGATTTCTGCTTTTGTATTGCAAAACGGTCCAACCTTTGCCATTGGAATCAAGCTTGAAATCAGACTTTCGCAGATATTGCAGCGCTTCTTCTAGTGTAACGTCAATTACAGGAATATTATTACTTAATAAATTGCTAACTGCAAGTGAATGTTCAGGTATTAATTCTTTTGGCGTGATTTGCCCTAAAGCAACACCAGCCTGCTTAATATATAGTGATTGCTGCAACAGGTCGATATCCTGTACAAACCGCGCGGGAAGTGCCAATGCCAGTTCCTTCCATTTTAAAATAGAAATTCCCACGTCTTCCCTGATCCATTTTTCAGCAATGGCGATGTCATTCTTTGATAATTTTTCGAGTTTTGATTTTTTTGGAAACGCTACTTCGCCGCACTCACTTTCCTGTTTTTCCATGCAGGCTATAAAGAAGCCTTCGCCCTTTACTTTGTCCGGATAAAATCTGTACCCGTACGCCTTATTCTTGTCACTCAAGGCTTCAACAATGTTCCATTCTGGTTCGGTTGACAACCGCAAACTTTTCATGTTGAATTCGTCGATCATCCAGTCCGCAATTGCTTCATCTTCATCTTTAGAATAGGAGCAGGTGGAATAAATTAAGATGCCTCCTTGCTTTAGCGCGGGCAACACATCGGCTATGATCCTTTGCTGTCGCTGGCTGCAGAGTTGTACATTGGCTTCGCTCCACTCTCCTATTGCATCGGCATCGCGGCGAAACAACCCGCTACCACTGCATGGTGCATCTATTACGATGATGTCGAAATAATTTTCCAGCTTCGCAAAATCTTTGGGATCGTTGTTGGTAACCACCACATTTTCTGCGCCCCATTTCGTAATGCTTTCCGCGAGAATGTTGGCTCTCGTTTTTATTACTTCATTGGTAATAAGTAAACTTTCATTTGAAATAACGGACTGTATCAAAGTAGATTTGCCGCCGGGTGCCGCGCAAAGGTCTAATACTTTTAATGATTGCGACATATCTGCCGTTTGTCGCAGGGCTTGTTCTAAAAACATACTGGACGCTTCCTGTACGTAGTAAGCGCCTGCGTGCAACAGCGGGTCCAACGTGAATGAAGGTCTTTGCTTTAAATAGTAGCCATTAGATGTCCACGGAATTTTCGATTCCACTTCAAAACTATGTTCGTAAACATCGAATGCTTTCGTGGGATTTATTCTTACCGAAGTGATCTGTTGGCCGGATGTATGCATTTGGATAAATGCTTGCTCATCGTAACCTGGCAAACCTTTGAGGGATGATAGCAATGCTGTGGGTAATGTTGACACCTGAATGTTTTAGTGCGTCAAAGGTAGGGCATTTCAGGATGTACGATGTGCGAGGGGTAAGCGCAAAGGGAGCAAAGGTTTTATAGATATTTTAAGGTCAGGATGAAGAAAATCTGCCTTCGTTATCTTTGCGCAACCTTTGTGTTCTTTGCGGTTAAAAAGCACCAAAACAAAAAACCGGCTCCAAAAGAAGCCGGCTTCATTATGCTAAAAACTAAAAAACTCTGTGTAAAAAAAAGGGCCCTCTGTAGAAACAGCTGACCTCTAACGATTGCTTGCCATATGAAAAATTCGTAAAAATCTCTTTTGTTAGTGTAGCAGCCTTTTTGCTTTTTCTCTGCTACTGTGTCCGGAATCTTCTTCTTTTTTCTTTCTCTTCAACCCCTTTCGTTCCGTTCACAATGTAAAAGTAGCACGCGGGGGAAGAATTTCTAAACCAAGTTTTTCCCAGGTTCATGATGCCAAAACGGGATCACCAATATCAAAATCCACTCCCACAAAGGATTTTATGACAAAAGTCATATGAAGCCCAACGAAAATCAGATGGACTATTTTCTTGAAAAATGTGATCTAAAAGTGAAATAACCCATCATTTGTCGCCCACAAAAGGCCACGGAGTAACCGGATTGCATCTATCAATCTAAAAAAAAGACCATTGATAAAAGATAGAAATCTTGCATCAATGGCGTTTTAAGAGTGTTAACAGCTTTAACATCTTGTACGAATCAACTATTAGTTACCTGGCATAATACTTATTGCAGCGCCGCCACCCGGGGCGAGTTTTAGGTTTAGTTTGGTTTTAGCATCTACTTTCAGCTTTTGTATCTTATATGATTCAGGGTTGTCTTTCCAATCTGCCTTATCTCCGTCGGCGTAAACAACGGCTATGTATTTTTTCCCTTTATCGAGGAAGTCAAGTGGGATGTTTGTGGTTCTTGCGTTTTCATCTGTAATCGCTCCAATGAACCAATTGTCCTTTCCCTTTTCTTTGCGAGCTATGGTGATGTAATCTCCTGGTTCAGCTTCTAAAATTTTGCTGTCATCCCAATCTACGGGAACATCTTTTATGAACTGGAACGCATCAGGTTTTGCTTCATAGTTTTCCAACAAATCAGAAACCATTTGCACCGGACTGTACATCGTAATATAGAGCGCCATTTGCTTTACCAGCGTTGTGTGCACCTGCCTTGTAGGATCTTCGGGAGAATAATTTTTTAGTTTAAAAATGCCCGGCGTGTAATCCATAGGGCCGCCCATGAGCCGGGTAAACGGCATAATGGTTTCGTGCTCCGGCGAATTTCCTTTGCTGAACGCGTTGTATTCGTTACCACGACCGGCTTCGCACGCGAGCCAGTTAGGATAAGTGCGCTGCATGCCTGTGGGCCTCGGAGGCTCGTGCATATCAACCATTACCTTGTACTCTACTCCCTTTTTGGCTACACGCTCGTAATGATTCACCATCCATTGACCATCGTGATGTTCGCCGCGTGGAATTATTTTTCCTACATATCCTGTTTTTACAGAAGTGTAGCCGAATTTATTCATGAAGCGAAACGCCGTATCCATCTGCCTTTCATAGTTTGTAGCAGAACCAGACGTTTCGTTGTGCATGATCATCTTTACATTTTTCGAAGCGGCATAGGCTGTAATTTCTTTTAAATTAAAATCAGGGTACGGTGTTACAAAATCAAAAACATCTTCTTTCCAGTTGCCGAACCAGTCTTCCCATCCTGTGTTCCATCCTTCTACCAACACGCCACCAATACCATTTTTCGCAGCAAAGTCAATGTACCGCTTTACGTTTTCGGTGGTGGCGCCATGTTTGCCGTTAGGAATTAATTTACCATTAGCATCGGTACTATCTGCATATTCGGAATATCGCCATGTGCTTTTGCCGATCTGCATTTCCCACCACACACCCACAAACTTCATCGGCTTGATCCATGATGGATCCTGGATTACAGAGGGTTCATTGAGGTTGAGAATAAGTCTTGATGCTAAAATATGTGTGGCTTTGTCGCTTACAATAATTGTGCGCCATGGCGTTTTGAATGGCGCATGCAGAAACGCTTTGCTGCCAACTGCATCAGGAACAAGGCTGGAAGACAAACTGCTTGCGCTTCTGTCAACATGTAATTGCATTGCGGGATAACCAGATAGCGCCGCTTCATGAATGTTGATGTACAACCCGTCATTTGTTTTCATCATCAAGGGTGTCTGCACCGCATATTGATCGGGGGCTACACGAACGGCAATATCTGTTGCTGTTGCGGCAAGCTTCCATGCATCTACTTCACTAAGTTTTGAAGTGGTGTATGGATACTCATTCGTGTCGTAATCTCCGGGTATCCAAAAAGCTTTATGATCGCCTGTTAAATTGAAATGTGTGAATTCATCGGTGACGATAAAATATTTGAGAGCTGCCTGATTTGGAAAAACGTAACGAAACCCTACGCCATCTGCAAACACTCTGAAAACAATATCAAGGTACCTGCTGGCTACTCCTTTGTGCTTCAGGTGCACGGTGAGTTCTTCGTAGTTGTTCCGTATCTGATTCACCTCGCCCCACACAGGCTTCCAGGTTTCATCGACGGTTTTCTTTTCACTGCCCAGCAATTCAAAGTCTTTGTAGAATGTACTGTCGTCACTCAATGCGAAACCAAGAGCGGATGGTTTTACAATTTGCTTCTGATTAAAATAAACTGCATAGTTGGGCGTTCCGGATCTATCAAGTACGAATTCCAGTTTCAATCTTTCCATCCCGGCATTTAGCGTGGTTGCTTCCTGAGCCATTGATCTTTGCAAAAAAGCAATGCACAAAAAGAAAACACAAGTCTTCATTAATCGCATATCTGTTTTATTTATTCAATCATTCTTTTTTTGCCACAGAGGGCACTGAGGAACAGAGGATTTTGAGAGCACTCTTCGCTATTCAGCTCATGTAATTTACTATTCATCATTTCATTCATTTCTCTGTGTTCTCTGTGGCATATATTGTTTTGCGGAGACGCGACATGTCGCGTCTCTACGGGCTACCTGCCTGTATTCAATCGCGATGAATCTGCATTGTATTCCATCGAATAAATGGGTGGCAGATCACCAAAAATGCTTTTATAATACTTACCAAATTCACTGCTGTAACTGTATGTTATCCTATCCGAACGATAGGGCTTGTCGGTAATCCATTCAGGTGTGGTAAACTTTTTTACTTCTACACCGTTTCTTATGATGAATGCTGTAACGGCGCCTGCAGTTTGCGGGAAACGTGTCACAGCAAAGCCGGCAGGAACATCTACAATTTTACCATTTACGTTTAGCGACGCTTTGTCTTTCAAAATCGTTACTACTTCTATCGCATCTTCTGAGGCAAGCGACACGCCGTTTTCTTCGAAAGAAACTACGGGTATATCAAAAGGTTTTGGAGTTACATTGTGTTTGTATTTTTTAAAAAATGTTACTATTACATCTTCATCTTTATAGAAAGGCTGTTGTTTCCAAACACCTTTGTAATAATTCAGAAGGATGGCGAAACCATCGTTGTGATTGATTTCTGGCGCTATATGATGTCCTTCTGGATAATCATTCCAGGTGATGATGTTTATTACTGATGCTTCTCTTTTCATTCCGAATTCAAATAAGTTCCTGAAGTTGTAAGAGAGCCCGGTAGCAACATATTTGCGCTCCACATTTTCCATCCCCGCATTCACGGCGTCCTGTACGTCATGAAACATGTCCCATGTGCCACGCTTTAAAAGTTTGGAAGTATAAAAATCATTAAAGGTTGACCCTTCAAAGGTTCTGTTCCTTTTCTTGCATTCATCTGCTACAAGATTTCCAATATATCCCTGCTCCTTGTATGGAAGTGTCCATACCCAAACAGCAGGAAAATAATCAAGCACACTATTCAATTTTTGTTTGGTAATATTTTCATTGATGCAATAAATGCATGCAAACTTTTCACTCACGGCATCACCTAATTTTTTAAAGGCTTTTGCCATGTAATATTGCTCCGGCTTGCCTTTGAGGTTGGCGGGAATATCTGCGATCTGTTCGCCGTACCACAAATACACAACAAGGCGGCCATCTGGTGTGCGCAGCCAGTGCGAATTGTTTCGGCCAACGGCATCCATAATGCCGTTGATGCGTTTTGCAAACTCGTGTATCTTTTTATCTTCTGTAGAACCGGAAGGATGAGATATACACAGCGCTAATTTAAAATCAATATTTTTTGCGTCGGCTACGCGAAAGTATGCTTTGATGATGTCGTCCCAGGAATCGTTGTATAATGTGTAGTAAAATTGAAACCCGTCGATGCCGGATTTAATGGCCGTGCGCATTTCAAATTCTACGGCTTCATCCAGCGATGCATCTTTGAGTAAGCGATCATTCATGGGAACCACTTGTGTGAGGCCGCCGATGGGTGCGGAGATATTTCCTTTAGGTGAGTAATAATCAGGATCACAGCTATCTTCAAACTTGTGTCCTTTGTATCGAATGATATTTGTCATGCAATGTGCAATGACCATTTTTTTGTTGGTTATGGACAAGCTCAATTCAGTTGCATTTTTGAGATTGTCTTGCGCACAGGATTGTAGTATTATGCAGCAACACAATGCTACAATCATCATGACAATGCTAACCGTATGTACTGTTGTTTTCTGCATAATAAGTTTTGATAATAAGGGTTCCGTGGGGCGAATCGCATTCGCCCGCGATGCAAACCATTACACACGTCCCTAAATGTTGGTCAATATTTCTTTTCAGTAGAACAAAAAATTTCAGGTATAAACTATACGAAGCCTTTCGACTTCGCATAGTTTATGTTGTTGTTGTTAGAACACCTCCGTTGGTATTGATTAGTTGTATCCCGGATTTTGATCTGCACTCGTAATCTTAGGATTAGAGTTGATCTCAGTTATTGGAATTGGCCATACGTAAGACTTGGCATCACTCCACTGGCTTGACAAAGTACCTTCATGTACATTCAAAGCATTCTGATAAAAGTCTGCTTCTGTTTTGCCAATTCTCCAGCGGCATACGTCGAACCACCATGAACCTTCGTTGTACAATTCGGCCCAACGCTCGTAGTATAGCGGGTTGTGACCAAGCACAGGATCGGTTGCAGAATTAGCAGGAGTTACATCAGTGAATGATTTATAGTCAATAGCAGACGCTGCATCTACAGGTAAATTATAAGCTCTGCGTTTTACTTTGTTCAGGTACTCAAGGCCTGTCGCATCTGAGCCCGAATTGTGCAATGCTTCTGCATACAATAGGTACACATCTGCCAAACGCAGCAGGTAAAAGTTAGCGCCATCTGCAGGTCCCTGGTTGTTAATGTTGTTGTAGATCACTGCATTTTTTCTAACACTGAATCCATATCTGTTTGCTTGACCAGCGAAGAAACTTGGCATACTAACAGGATACCATGTTTTGCCATCAGGCTTTACAGAATCAACCCATGGTTGCAAGCCGGCAACATACAGGCGGGGATCCACTGTGAGATTGCTTCTTGCAGCAACAGCTTTTGTTCTGTAAGTAGGATCCATTATTTTCTTAGGGTTGTCGAAAGCAGCAGGTTTTGTTGAATTAAAATTTGGGTTGTCTACAAGTGTGTAAGATCCTAAAGTGTAACCGAAACGAACCACGCTTCTGTCATGGAAAATTTCGTTACCGTAGCCCATTGGTTGAGATCCGCCTTCAGTTCCATCTGGTCCAAGATTCCACGGGCACCAGATCAAGCCATTAATACTTGTGGCATTGATGTTGTCGCCATATACACCATAGTTTCCTTTGGCATCCGGGTCAATGTTAAGTTCGAACAATGATTCTTCATTGAATTCATTAGCAGAATTTCCAACAAATGCATCTCTGTATTTTGTGTAAGGCATGAGGCTTTTACCGCTATGTGTAATCACATCTTCCAGTGTTGTTTTTGCATTGGCCCAATCTTGCGTGTAGATGTAAGCCTTACCCAGCAAGCCCTTTGCAGTCCACTCAGTTGCTTTGCCTCTTTCGTCACCGGTCCACACTTTACCTTTCAGCAAGGTTGCCCCTTTCTGCAGATCGCTTTTTATCAGGTCCCATACTGCCTTAACGGTACTGCGTGGCACAGCTGTGCTGTCTAAAGAAGAAGGTACTTTATCGAAAATAGGAACACCTCTTTTATCGCCGCCACCATTTGTGGTGATATAGCTCTCACCAAACAAGCACTCCAATTGCATGTAATAATAGGCACGCAATGTATATGCCTGTCCCCTGATCGCATCTATATCTGCCCCGTCATTTCCTTTAGAATAATTGGTTGCATAAAAATCTGCAGCTTTCAATGTTACGTTACAGTTTTTTACACCTGTAAACAATACCTGCCATGCTTCCGCCGCGTATTGGTTAGATATGGAAAGATTGTTTTTCGCCATTTCGTTCCAACCCGGATCGCCGTCGTAAATAGCATCTACGCAATGCATGCTGTTGGAAAGTGCTTTTGGCAAAAAGTGAAAACCGAGGTAACCGGCATCACGCATGTTGGAATAACTTGCAGCCAAAACACTATTCAAATCGTTGATAGAAGCCGGGTAGTTGCTTGTAGAATACTGGTCCGTAGGTGATACGTTTGAAGGGTCCTTCGTACATCCTGCCAGAAGGCTCACTCCCAGTATTGCTGTATATATTTTTCTAATCATTGTAGTTAATTTTTTAAAATTGAAAAGCGAGCTTAGAATGTCAGATCAAGACCTACTGACCAAATTTTTGCTTGAGGATATTGAGATACCGCGTCTACACCTCTTGTAGTTACAGTGATACCGCCTACATATCCTTGTTGTTGTGCCATAGAGAATCCTGTGCCGAGCTCAGGATCAAGACCTGAGTATTTTGTAATGGTGAACAGGTTGTTTGCCATCACGAATACTCTTGCACTTCTCATTTTTATTTTTTCCATCAAAGCATTAGAGAATGTATAACCGATCTGCAGGTTCTTCAATTTTAAGTAGCTGCCATTTTCTACGAAGTAGCTGTTAACTTTTGTATAGTTGCCGTTTGGATCTAAAATGAATTGATTGGCATTTGCAGGATTGATGTAACCAATACGTGGTTGTCCTGTAAGTTGATTGCTGCCAAGGTATGAAGCACCAAAGACTTTGCTGGTGGTGTTACCATCTGCCCAAGGGTACATTTCATACGCTTTTACACCATTGAAAAGTTCTACGCCCGCAACACCATTGAACAACATCGCGACGTCAATACCTTTCCAGCGCAGGTTAACGGTTGCACCATACACCATTTTAGGATTAGGATTGCCCAATACTTGTTTATCAGCTTCTGATACCACGTTGCCATTTTTGGCATCGTGTGCATAGATAAGGTCGCCTGCTTTTGCACCTGGTTGTGCAGTCGCTGCAGCAGCTTCCTGGTCTGTTTTAAACATGCCTATTACTTTGTAACCGTAGAAAGAACCAAAAGGAAGTCCCGCTCTTGTTACAGTAAGGTTTTGGTTTGGCATTACGTTAAAGCCTGCATCACCATTGCTGTAGTAGTTAACGCCATCAAACAACTGATCGTTTGGAATGCCTGAAAGATCAAGCACTTTGTTGTTATTGAACCCTGCATTGAAGCTCACATCGTAGCTGAAGTTTCCCGCTTTGTTTCTGTAACCTATCAAAAGGTCAACACCCTTGTTTTGCACTGAACCAATGTTCACGAAGTATGGTGAAGTGTAACCGGCACTCACAGGCATTTTCAGCGCATACAACATGTCTTTTGTTTTCTTGTTGTACCATTCCACTGTAAAATACAAGTGGCTGTTCAAAGCTTCTCCATCGATTCCTAAGTTGGTTTCGTATACAGTTTCCCAGTGAAGGTTAGGGTTAGGGATTGCGTTTAAAGAATTTGCAATTACAAGTGGAGCACCGGGTGCAAAATTTTGTCCACCCAACGCGTTATAGCCAGCACCTGTAAACTTGCTGTAAGTAGCAGCGTAAGAATATGGATTGATGGCGCTGTTACCCAGTGAACCGTAGCTGCCTCTGATCTTTAAGAGATTAACTGCGTTGGAAATTGGTTTCCAGAAATTTTCTTCGCTGATGTTCCAGCCTGCGGAAAATGCGGGGAACGTACCTTTTTGTTTGCCCGGACCAAACACTGTAAAATTGGCGTCTTGTCTTATAGATGCAGACACATAGTATTTACCGTTGAAGTTGTAGTTCAATCTTGCAAACTGAGATTTGATCAAACCGTTTGCATCATATTTACCATGAACAGTGGTGTTACTTTGAGAAGTTTGAATGAAAGAATATCCCGGCAAACCGATCATACTTTGGTTTGCTTCTACGTAGTTGTAAACATTTTTGATTTGCTCATAACCAACCAATGCGCTGATGTTGTGTTTGCCAAAAGTGTGATCGAATGACAACAGGTAGTTGGTAAGCAATGTAGAACTAACGATGGAGGTTTTATCCAGGAAGTTGGTAGCACTTGTAACCGCTCCAAAGTTGTATGGAGCCTGGTAATAATCGTTTGTTTCGTTATAGTAACCATAACCAAGGTTGGTCCTGAAAGTCAGGTACCATGGGAGTTTCACCTCGCCATATACGTTGCCCTGGAAATTGTTTTTAAAGTTTTGTGCCATTGCTGAGTTTACCGCGCCTACAGGATTTGGACCACCAAACTGTATGGCAGGATAACCCGGAGGAAGTGTTCCCCATGAATTATCCCAGCTGTTGTGTACGGGAATAATTGGTTGTGTGCGGAAAGGAGCATTGTGCAGTTGCGCTTCGCTACCTACAGGAGGAGCTGTTCTGCGTTGAGAAACCGATACCTGCTCTCCTATTTTAACGTAGTTGCCCAATTTGAAATCTGTATTTACGCGTGCTCCGCCAATGTTTGAGAAGTTGTTGATGTAAATACCTTTATTGCCATTGTAAAAACCCGAAGCGAGGTAGTTTACATTAGGAGAAGAACCGGAAACAGACAAGTTATAGTTCTGCTCGTAACCATTGCGATACAATTCATCCACCCAATCTGTATTTGCCAGTGTATCTGTTTGCGTAGCGCCTTTAAAGTAAGTAGGGTGAATAATGTTTTGCAGTTTGATCCAGTCATTTCTGTCAAGCAACTTCACCAGCTTTGGTTGAGAAACGCCATAGCGTGCGTTGAAGTTAACAGTAGGTCTTTGGGAAGCGCCTTTTTTTGTGGTAATCAAAATTACACCGCCGGCTGCTGCCGAACCATAAATGGCTGCTGCACTTGCATCTTTTAAAACTTCCACAGAAGCAACATCCTGAGGGTTAAGGTTGGTTCCATCTGTACGCACTCCATCCACAATGTAAAGTGGATTAGGTTGGTGAAGTGATGCTGTACCTCTTATCAGAATAAGCGGTTGTGCATCCGGTGCGCCTGAGCTCTTAATTACTTCCACACCGGCAGCTCTACCTTGCAAAGCTTCTGTAACATTGGTTACCGGCTGGTTTTTAAAAGCATCGCCTTTTACAGATACAACGGAACCCGTCACATCTTTTCTCTTTTGGGTGCCATAACCCACTACCACTACTTCGTTGAGGCTTGATTTATTTGGTTGCAATGAAACGGCAACCGCTGTTTTGTTTTTTATAGAAATTTCCTGTTGATCATACCCTATATAAGTGATAACTAATGTTGTTGCGGAATTAGGTACAGTGAGGGTAAACACACCTGTTGCGTTGGTGTTTGTTCCAGAAGAAGAGCCTTTTTCTTTAACGGTGGCACCGGCCAGTGGTGCGCCTTTGTCGTCGGTAATAGTACCGGTTACGGTTTTGCTTTGTGCCCTTGCAAGATTTACAAGAAACAGACACATAAAACCGCATAGCATCTGTTGTAGCAATCGTTTTGTAAGCATAATCAGGATTGTTTAAAAAGTTTAAATATGTCGTAATGCAGATTGTTTTGAGAATAAACTATTAAATAGCACAACTTGTTTCGATCAGCGAAACATGTTTTTGCTACTTAACGTTCGATCAACAAAAAAGGGAAAATAATGATGTGGGGAACCCAATAGTTTTTTAGTCATAAACAAGCATTTTTGGTTTATAGCTTTTCAAGGAAGCTTTAAAAAGGAAGTAACATTTTCAGCGAACAAGTCGTTAGTCATGTTCACGAGATCAAAATAATAGCGGGAAAAAAGCGAAACCAATTTATATGCTCTGACTATAAGAAATATTTGCTAAAATGAGCGTTTTACAGAAATTAAATGATTGAAAATCAACTATCTAAAAACACATTAAACTTTTTTATATATAATGATATTTTACCCATATTTTAATCCGATACAAGCATTTTATACCGTTTTTATATCCATAATGCGATGCTCAAAGTCTTCGTTGGGTACCAAAGATTTGTTTTTAATTTTTGTTTTATAAGTGTTGATCGTGTTAACAGAGTATTCCAAAATCTGGGCGATCTTTTCATTATCATGAATGCCCATTCTTATCAAAGCAAAAATTCTAAGATCGGTGTTTAGCAGTTCGTTGTCTTTTAGTTTTATTTTATCTTCTTCGGCAAACAATGCATTGAATTCATCTATGAAATTTGGAAACAGTTTCAGGAAAACCTTGTCGAAGTTTTTCAACAGCTCTTCTTTTTCCTTTTTAAGATTAATGTTGTTCACCAGGAATTTTATCTCTTCCAGTTTTCGCTCGGCTATCTTTTGCTCAACCGATTTTTTAAACCGTTCAATTTTGGTGAAGAACTCCGAGTTGCCATTAAAGAAGTAACCGATATACTCTTCTTTGATCTTGTTGGCCTCTAAAAGTTTGGTGTTGATCTCCTGTTGTTTTGCATTTGCCGCCATGATTATTTTTTCTGCAGCTTTCAATTTTGCCACCTGGCGGAACACTATTACTATTAATGTTACCAATGCTATTAATAATAGTGTAGCAATGGCACTATAGGTAATTAATGTTTTCTTTTGGTTTTCTACCCGGTTAATCTTCTCACCTTCTATTAATGGCAGGATGGCACTCACCTGCACCTTGCGCTGGCGTGCGCCATAAAACACGGCATCGTTGATCGCCCGCTCAATATATGTCGAAGCATTTTTCAAATCGCCCTGCTTAAATAATATGGAAGCGAGATTGAAAATGGCAGCCGTTTCTTTCGTGGAAGATTTAATATCTGCAATCGCAGCTTTCACCAACAGAGCAGTCGCTGTATCTATTTGTCCGTTTTGTATGTAGATGTCACTAAGCGTGGACGCCGTTAAAGCAATTTCATGATAACTTAAGTTCGGATTGCTCATGATCTTTTTGAAATTGATCAGGGCATGTGGCCGGTTGTTGGAGCGAATGTCTTTTAGTCCCTTAAAATATAAGTACTCAAAATTGGTTGTGTCGTAATAGTTGAAGGCAGAGTCCAGATACTCGTTGCCCTTCTTATTATACTCCGGCGTGTGGTAAATATCATTGTCGTAATCGGCAAGGTCATAGTAATATCTTGCCATCAAAGAATAGTATTCTGCTTTCGAAGTATCGGATAAATGTGAAATGTCGATTCTCTTTAATGAATCATACGCTTCCTTAAACATCCCGGATGATAACAGGATAAAACCCTGTTTCATTTTCGCGTAATTAACCTTAGACTGATCGTTCAACTGGTAAGCAGCCTCGAGCAATTTTTTTGAATAATTGTATGCAGAATCATATTTAAATATTTTATATTCATCATACAGTCTCGAATACACGAAAAATCTATAGTCAGCGGTATTGTTATCTTTTCTTGCAAGGACTACTTTAAGGTCTTTGATAGATTTCAGTTTTGCATCGTCATATTGAGGAGCTTGTGTGATTGCGTCATTAAGATCAGAAAGCAGCGAGTTGGTAGTTTGCTGGCTATAGCTAGAAAGTCCAAAACCCAGTATGGCGATTGCGATAACTAAATGCTTCATAATAAAGTAAATAAGGGAATAGGAGCCGGAAATACCTGCATATACGCAATAATCAGAGGAACAGCCATTGGCATTCTCATAAGCAAGCTTTCTGTATCCATCACGAAGATAAGAGACTGAGGCAAAGAAACAAGGGTGATTTCACGCAAAGGCGCAAAGAGAGATCTAAGGACGCAAAGTCATGGTGATGTTTTTACATCTTCCTTTTCCAAGGAAGAGAAAAAAAGTTGTTTTGGGCGTGTCTTATCTCTTTTGCTTCTTTCGTTTCTGTATAAACCCTTTGCGCTCTTTGTTTTCTCTTTGCGCCTTTGCGTGAAATATGAAAAAATGACCCTCAAACCACCTGACAATGAACATTTACGCCTTTCCCTTGTTAGCCTTTGTATTGCCCTGGGTAGTGATACCTGTTTTAAAACCAGCATCAATCAATATGATTTTTACCTTAGGAAAGAACGTCCTTATTGCTAACTGTCTCCTGTTTTTTTTGATTGGCTCGCCGTCCGTCTCATATGCTTTGGAAGGCGCGGATACGTGTGCACCCCGGGACCTTTCAGATGTGGCCAGAAGTTTGTTTAACATGAAGCCTAAAAAAGAAAAAAACTCTGCCATATTTGTAGCACCAGTCTTCAACTCATCTCCCACCACAGGATTTGTATTTGGTATAACCGGACAGGGAGCTTTCCAGGTACCTGGCTCTAAAATTTCTGCCTTCCAGGCCAATATACAATACACCACCAAGGCCCAGGTCCTTATTTTTCTGCGCAACAACATTTACATAAACAAGAGTAAGATATTCCTTTCGGGAGATTGGCGTTATTTTAAATATTCCGAACCTACGTACGGGTTGGGAACAAATGCGCCGGAAGGTTCTATCGTCAACAAGATCAACTTCAACGGTCAAACGATGCCAACGGATTCGCTTGCGCAACCAATGACGTTCAATTATTTCAAACTACACCAAACCGCTTCATGGTCGGTAGGCAATGGCTTTTATGTAGGTCCGGGCATTCACCTGGACACTTACGATCATATCCACGATCTTAGCCTTGATACAGTAAGCACAGTAAAAAAATATACGAGCCACTATACTTACAGCCTGAAGCATGGCTTCAATCCTACGCACTACACGATGATGGGCGTGAGCTTGAACCTTATGTACGATACGCGGGACAATATGGTTAACACTGAAAAGGGAATGTTCGCAAACCTGAACTTCCGCACAAATCCAACCTGGCTCGGCAGTGATAAATCCAGCTCTGTTCTGTGGGCAGAGTTTAGAGCGTTCAAAAAAATTGTTCCGAATAAAAACCAGCATGTACTAGGCGTTTGGCTGATCGGAAATTTTGTGACAGGTGGTGATGTTCCTTACCTTGCCCTACCCGCTATTGGTTATGACCAGAGAAGCAGGAGCGGTCGCGGTTATACGAACGGACGCTTCAGAGGCGAACAGTTAGTGGACATGGAGGCTGAATATCGCTTTCCCATTATGTGCAATCAGCTGATCAGTGGTGTTGTGTTTGGCAGTGCAATTACAACAACTAACAAAGCCGCCAACGTTAATTTGTTTGACTATTTAAGACCTGCAGGTGGCGTTGGTTTACGCTTCTTATTCAATAAAAAAGCAAAAATGAACATGTCGATAGACTATGCGTTTGGTCAAAATTCATCCGGATTTTATTTTGGTGCAAGCGAAGTATTTTGACAAATTCAAAAGTCAAAAGCCAAAAGTCAAAAAGGGTGTGCATTTTGAATTTTTACTTTTGACTTTTGACTTTTAATATTTTACAGTCTTACTAAATAGCACTATCAATGCTGCTCAAACAGAATCTTACATTATACCGTATCGTTAAACTCACCTGGAAGGTAGATCTTATAATGATCAGCCTTTGCGCCCTTGCTTACTATGTTGACATATACCTTACGCCGCAAGTTCATATTCCTGCAATGGTTACAACGCTTATGGGAACAGCGATGGCATTCTTTATTGCATTTAACAATAACCAGGCTTACAGCAGATGGTGGGAAGCTAGAATTATCTGGGGCGGCATTGTAAACGATTCCAGGTCATGGGCGCGACACCTTCTTTCTTATACTTCGGATGATGAAAACAAAACTGTTTTGGTACGCAGAATGATACTAAGACACATCGGCTTTTTGTATGCGCTTAAAACGAGTCTCAGAAAGGTGCACGATGATGAATTCAAAAAATTCCTTTCCGAAGAAGAAGCGAAAAAAGTAAAATCGTTTGCAAACGTACCGAGCGCCATTCTTGATCTTCAGGCAGACGATATACAAAGGCTATCTGATCTTCAATTGATCGATGGATTTCGTTTTATGCAAATAAGCGGTGTACTGCAAAACTTTTGCGATCACATGGGAAAATCAGAACGCATTAACAACACGGTTTTTCCAACCAACTATATTTACTTCACCCGTTTGTTTATCTGGCTGCTCGTTGTTTGTGTAACAGTAACAGCGTCTGAAAACGTTGGCCCTTGGGCAATTCCACTGGGATGGGTATTGGGCTTTGTGTTCCACACAACGCATATAAGCGGTATGGCCATTATGAATCCATTTGAAATTGCGCCTGAGTGCGTGCCATTAAACAGCATCACACGCAACATTGAAATCAATCTTCTTCAAATGCTCGGCGAATCAAAAATTCCAGCACCGGAACCAACAATGCACGGAGGTGAATACATTCTTTAAGTGGAGAGTGGAGAGTTGAAAATTGAGAGTGGTCATTGCATTTTATAACTCTCCACTCTCAACTTTCAATTCTCAACTTCTACCTCATCACTCTCGTACCACACTTCTACCGTATATCCATCGGGATCTTTGAAGTACACAAATGGTTCGCCCGGCACAAATTCCCCTTGCTCAACTATGGGCGCATTGACTGTTGAAAGCACATCTGTTACCTTTTTAATTTCGTTTGCGTTGGTAAGACGAAAACCAAAATGCATGATGCCGCAATTGTTCTTTCCAGCAAGCTCTTTGTTTTCTTCAAACACAATAATGTCGTTTGCTCCAGGCGTTTGCACCTGTGCCCATTTAGGTGTGCTGTACATGACACTCGCACCAAAAACTTTTTCATAAAAATCCACTGATTGCTGCACATTCTTTACCGCAAGTGCGATGTGCGTGAGGCCGTAAGTCGTAAAAGCAGGTCCAGGCATAAAGAGATGGTTTTAGTATCACGCTGACAATTATTCGTTCAACACACAAAATCAAGCATAAGCTTCATAACATATGGCGACCGACTAACTCCGGCAATGAAAGGTTTACAAATGGTGTTGTGGCATGAAGTGCATTCTTCAACCAATCAAAGCTATATCATGATCAAGTGAGTTCTTTGCTGATTTATAATGGTAGGATCAAACCACAACCGACGTCTCTAAAGTTATTCAATTTCCCGGTTAATCAAAGAGAATGAGTGGGGAATATTTTCTACGAGGGCAAATAACTGAATAACTGAATAGTTGATTTTTGATTTTGCACGATGACCTTCGAACACTCAGTTATTCAGTTAATCAGTTATTCAGTTTTCCACATAAGTCCATCCAAACCTCTTTTCAGTTATTTTTGACAATCCAACTCCAACATCTATGAGAAAGGCTCACCTGCCACTTGATGAAGAAATACGGTTATCGGAGCTTGAGGGATACAACATTATGTATACGCCTCCTGAGAAAGAGTTCGACGATCTTGCCGAACTGGTTAAGCAAATCACCCACTGCACTTACGCAGCCATTTCGTTTATTGACAAGGATCGCCAATGGTATAAAGCCAGCGTGGGGAGCAGCAGAACAGAGGTACCCCGAGAGCTTTCATTTTGTTCCCATACCATACTTCAAAAAGACACGCTTGTTGTTCCCAATGCAACATTGGATGAACGATTTGCCGGCAACCCGGCAGTAACGGGAGGCGCCTTCATTCGCTTTTATGCAGGCACGCCCATCGTTTCTTCCAACGGCTATAACATTGGAACTGTCTGTGTTTGCGATTCGCGGGAACTTTCTTTTGACGATCAACAGGTTCGGGCAATGGAAATAATTGCATTGCAAGTGACCAAATTACTGGAGCTAAGAAAGAGGAACGCACTGATCTTAAAAAAGGCCGATGCACTGATTGACATCGAAAGAAAAACGTTGCAGCGCACTTTGAACGAACAGGAAAAAGAGCGTCAACTGATAGGAATTGAATTGCATGAAAATTTTGCTCAGATCGTTGCTTCGTGTCTTATGTACCTGAATGTTGCAGAAGATACAGATTCGGCCAGCGCACCGTTTGTGCAAAAAGCGAAAAGACAACTCGGTTCCCTTGTAGATGAAATGCGAAAACTGTCTAAATCATTCAATCCTATCAATGTGCCATGCATTGACCTTGAAGATATACTTTCTGATTTTCTGCTGCAATTAAACAGGAAGCCGTGGTTTGATATTGAAATGAAATGGAAGGATAAGGCGACAAATATTCCTTCGGACCTTGCACTGAATATCTTCCGCATTACAGCACAATTTCTGGAAATGCTTGCCTGCAATGGCGACAAAGTAGAGGCCATTATCTATATCGACCCTTCACAAGCCATTAATGTAAAAATTGATTGTGGCTCTATAATCAACAGCACCGAATTACTTGATGAGCAAAGCCTCACTTTCAATACGATCCTTAACAGGATTGAACTTCACGGGGGAATGTATGAGTTGAGGACTGAAGATAATCGTATTTCGTTCCGATGTTCATTTGCGAGAAATAGTAACTGAATAACTGATTAACCGAATAACTGAATGTCCGATAACCTTAATCCAAAATAGAAAATAAACCACTCAGTTATTCAGTTATTCCTCACGCCAGCCCCGTCAAAGTTTCCGGGTCACTCGCGGCAAGCTCATTCTTCTCTTCCACCACCTCTTTCGAAATACCCAGCTCGATATTGATCTTCGACTCTTCCAGGTCAAGAAGAAGTTTGTGCTTTTCGATAAGCTCTATGTTGTAGCCAACATTCTTGCCCATGTTCACCAGTTCATTTCTTTGCAGAGCAATCACTTCCAGCATCGCCATGTGATAAATGTGCATGAGATTCTTTGAATCCTCTGCATCCAGCTGTTCAAGTTTTTTATCGACGACTGTTGAAATGATTTCCGCTTTAACCAAAAGCTTTTTATAGAAAGAACCGTTTAAAGATTGGCTACCATATTTTTTCGTGAGGAAAACAACTGAAACCTTATACAGGCTTTTCCGGATAGCTTCCTCCTGATGTTCTTTTGTAAGTTCAATATCCACTTCCTGTGCATCAAGCTTTTTAATTACGTAGGGTAATGTTAATCCCTGTACCAGCAAAGTAAAAAGTATCACTACAAATGTTATAAACAGCACGAGGTTCCTGTTGGGAAATGGGGTGACTTTATCGCTTAACATCAGTGGTAGCGACAATGCTGCTGCAAGCGACAACACACCTCTCATGCCCGACCAGCTGATTAAGAAAGCAATTTTCCACCCGGGATTTTTCTCTCGAAGTTTTATTTTTTTGCTAAGCATTCTTGGCAAGAAAACAGACGGAAACACCCACGCAATTCTTACCAACACAACGAGAATACTTATTGCGATACCATACAGCAAAGCGTAACCCAATATTTCCCTTTTGCCTAACACTTCAATAATGATCGGGAGTTGTAAACCAATTAAGATGAAAACAAATCCGTTTAATAAAAACCTCACCGTTGCCCACACGCTGTTTGCCTGCATCCGCGAATCGTAAGGCAAAAAATCATGGGACCTCGACGCCAGGTACAAACCACCGGTTACAACAGCCATAACGCCTGAACATTCGAAGTACTCGGCAGCAACGTACATTATGTATGGTGTTACCAGTGTAAGGCAAGTATCAATGTCGGCATTGTCCGGGGCTATGCGATATAAAAAATAGATGATCACTGCAATTGCCAAACCGATGCAAATTCCAAAACCTGTGGAAATAAAAAAATCCAATGCGGCCGTTTGCATTTTGAATTGCCCCGTTAACACAGCTGCCAACGCAAATCTGAATACGATCAAGCCCGCTGCGTCGTTCACCATGCTCTCCCCTTCCAAAACAGTCTGTACTCTTACAGGCACCTTCTTTCCTTTCAACACAGCAACGGCAGACACCGCATCCGTTGGAGAAACAATGCCACCGAGCAAAAAACCCATTGCCAATGGAAAATTTGGAATCATTGCATGGGAGAAATAAGCGACCACAATGGAAGTAAAGAACACGAGCCCAAATGCCAGCAAGCTTATGGTTCTCCGCCGCTTCCAGAAAAAGGACCATGACGTGTTCCACGCTCCGTCGAAAAGTAATGGCGGAAGAAAAATAACAAATATGAATTCAGGATTGATGGCAATATGTGGCACTTTGGGAAATAAACTGATCAGCAACCCGCCTATCACCAAAAATACCGGCACAGACATCCTCAGCTTCTCACTGATAATGCATAAAAAGAAAACAGCAAAAAGCAGGGAAAGTATTAAGAGTAATTGGTGGTGTATGGCGTCCATGCTCTAAGTTAATTTGAAAATTTGAAGATTTGAAAATTTGAAAATTCACCTGGCGCACCTTTCGTTACGAATTGTTGACCCCCTAAAGAACAATATGTATTAATGACAAAAGACCGGCCTAAAGCATTTTCAAATTTTCAAATCTTCAAATTTTCAAATTAAAAAATCCGCGTTCCGTTTGTTATATTTAACAACATAACCATTACAACCACCCCGCTATGGACCAGTTCTTCCATATAAGAATGCTCGTTAGCATGATTGTGAGTTTAAGCATGGCGCATCTTTTGAAAGGCGTTGCAAAAATTATTGAACATCCTAAAAGAAAAGAAATCTACTGGGTGCATTTGTTATGGGTGTTTTACATGTTTATACAAATCATTGATTTCTGGTGGTGGGAGTTTCGTCTTAAAAGGGTAATCGGCTGGAACTTCGGCTCTTATTGTTTCATCATTCTTTACATCGTATTATTCTACATCATTTGCTCCCTTGCCTTTCCTGATGACATGAGCGACTACCAGAGCTACAAGGATTATTTCTACAAACGAAAACATTGGTTCTTTTCATTTCTTGCTGCCATTTTCCTGGTTGATATAGGCGATACGTTGCTCAAAGGAACAGAATATTTCAAAAGCCTCGGCGCTGAATATATTGTCAGAAATGTTGTGCACGTTGTCCTTTTCCTCATCGCGGCCCGGAGCAAAAACGAACGATTTCAAATGATCCTGGTTGTTGTGGCGCTGCTGTATTCTGTAAGTTGGATATTGAGGAAGTATCTATTCTTTGAATAACTGAATAACTGATTAACTGAATAACTGAGTGTTCGAAAGTTGCAGCGCAAAATAGAAATTCAACCATTCAGTTATTCAGTTAATCAGTTATTCAGTCACTCTGTACGCCGCCGGCAGCGAATACTTCTCCTTGTTCGAGTTGTATTCTTTCAAATACTTTTTGTTCTTCTTCATGCCAACACTGGTGAGCAGGCCGCTCAGACAGGTCTTTACCCAATAATTAAAAACAAATTTTTCTCTGTCACGGACAAAAAAGGTTTTGGAATTCTTATTGTTACTCTTTTTGATCAGTGCGCTGGCGAGCATATTCTCAATTCTTATTTTCAGGCCGTGATGACTGAAGTCTTTAGGGTCCAGCAATTCAATTTTAAGTTTGTCGTAGTAAAAATTCATGTCACCAACTGCTGCATATTTATTTCCCACCCATGAAGCAAACAGCGTGTCAGATTTGCCATCATTAACTTTTACACCGCTAAGCGGCATCACGGCCGTTGTTAATCCAGGCAAGCGCAGTGGCGATAACGTAACCATTACACTAAACGCAGAGAGCGAATCACCATAAGCCTCTTTATAATGAAAGCGCCTGATGGTGCCGCCAAAAATATCCGCACTTGCATAAATGGTCAAACTATCATTGCTATTGTTGTAATTGGAAAAATTAGTAATGATCGCATTGATATTGTTAATAGGAATAACCCCTTCCTGATTGGTAACTTTCGATATCTCATGCACTTCTACATGACTGTTTTTCAAACGAATTGTATCGACATCAACCCTGAGCGGAATGTTTCGTATGAGCATTGTTGGCATTGGCTTTTCAACGCCGTGCTTAAATGGCAAACGCTTGTCGCGGGCAGTGGCGAGCAATAAACTATCGAATGTTATATTTCTGATGGCTATTGATGAATCTCCTTTCGTTCTTTTTAAATGTATACCTTCAACACTTAATTCTTTTCCACTCACTGTCAGATAATCCGCCTGCCAGTTGCCTTCTTTAAATGCTGAATCACGGCTAATATTCGGCAGCATGCTAAAATCTCTTACCGTCAATTTATCTGTAGATTCGTTCCAGCTTATTGAGCCAACATTCACAGTGCTTTTCTTGCCCTTGTAAACCATATTTCCGTTGCTAACGGTGGCTCTGTTCAGTATTGTTTGAATGGATTGCTTTTCTGCAGGATGAGAAGAAAAGTGACTATCAGTATAGGAACCAGTCAATTTATTTATTGCCAACGAAACACTATCTCCTTTTTGTGTCTTAACAGAAACATTCTCCCACTTAACCTCCAGTCCACTGTTTACCTGCAATTTATTCTCACTATTCAATTTACCTCTTCCATTGGTTGAGATAAGGGCGGCCAAAGGCAACTGCACATCCAGCAATCCCTTCCTTATTTGCGCATCCTTAACGGTGACAATGGCGAGGCCGTAACTTAATTTTGCATCTCCTTCTTTTGAGGTTTTAAGATCCTTCACATTCATGTCGAGCTTTAGATCCGCAGTCGTTGTATCTGTTATTTTTTCGGCGGTATATTTTAGAGAAGCATTGTTCACAACAAGTTTCGTTGCATCTAAGTTAAACGGCATTTTAAAATCTTTCTTCACCTCGTTGTCAAAATCAGCGCTCCGCGTGTGTATGATCGCCTTTGCATTGTTTACAACAATTTCATTTATGTCTGCTTCTTTTATCCTGCTTGAATGAATTTGTGTTTTAATAATTAACTGCGGAATGGCTACGCTTGTTGAGCGTCCTTCTTTAGAAGTTTTGAATGAAACACCATTCATTTCATTTTGATATTCGCTATTAATGCTAAACTTATCTATCTGCACATTCATGTTGGGATTAGCAAGATGAATGTTGTTAAAATCTGCCGCCATGTTCCCCCACACCAGGTAGTTGTCTTTCGAAGCAATGTCATCCAGGCAAATATTTCTGCCAGTCAGTTTTAAGTCTCCACCGTTCTTAATTTTCTTCTCTACCAAAAGAGTATCCACATCCAAACGCCGGATCGTTATAACCGGTAATTTCTTAGCCGTAGCATTCTTTCCTGCAGCCGTTGTGGTTGACTCATTATCAACCATCAGCTTATTTGCCTTTAAATATTCAAATGAAATGATGTGGCGATTGGCCAGCAGGTCCCAGTCAAAAATTTCCCAGTACAGGCCATGTCCTTTTATCGATGTGTTGTTTTTTAAACGAAGATTAAATGATTTGGCCCAGTTGTGGCGATGCGTTCCTTTAAATCTATATTGCTTCGCATTCAGTTTTATTTTGGGTGAAGACAAATTTATTTCACCAACAGTAAGTTCTGGCAGCGAGCGCTTGATGTCAACTAAAGAATCGCTGTCAAAAAGTTTTTGTAATAAAATGGTTGCGTTCAAATTTTTCAAAGTTGAATGCGTTGAATTGCGCGTAATGTCATAACGCAGTTCACCCTCAATAACCTGGAAAGTATCCACATCTATCATCTCGTGCAAACCATGCAATACCTTGTAGAAATTATCCATACTATTTGGACGGCCAGGGTTCGCTTTTGTTGCAGGCGTTTTATCAAACATCGTAAAATGTGGAGCATACAACTGCGCCTTGGTTCCCTTCAACTTTTCATTCAGCAGATCAGCAAGGCTAATGTTCTCTATGCGCAATGCAGGTGTCTTAAATTTCAGGCCCTTGCTGCTATTATTCTTTTCCGTCGGTGCATAGATTGCATTGTACATAAGCAGCTCATTCTTGTTGAAATAAAAATCATTTATTTCCAGTCGCCGCATACTGTCAGGAGATATAAAAGCAATTTCGCTTAACCGCAACTTAACGCTATCAGTTGTTAACGGCTCTTTCCTGCTCGCTTTGTAGTCAAGATTATAGACCTGGATGTTGGCCTTTCGTGTACCGTACGTTGGGTTTGTATTTCCAATTCCGTTTTGCAGCACCTGGCCATCCACAATACTCAGGTATTTAAAATTCACTCTTTCGAAAAGTCTTTGCAATGCATTGGAAACGGCCCTCGTGGTATCGTGTCCTTTCTTCTGTGAAGTTTCCATGCTCAACACTGGATGAATGCAATTAAGCGTGTCTATTTCAAGCGCATTGTTTTGATAAACGTTTTGTAAATTTTTTGAGTTAAAAAACAATTTGTCAGTTGCTATCTCAATGCCTGCGTGGTCCGGCGTGGCTTTTGTTTTAAGCAAGCACGAATCCAATTCGAAGTATTGATTCTTTCCTGAAAAATGCAATTTTTTAAAAGCTACTTCATGTATCCCGTCCGGCAATTTCCAGTGTTGATCCGTGATGTACATGTCAATATCATCAGACGAAAAAAGATATTTCTTCTCCTTATCTTTTTTAGAAAAATTGCTGACGTAAAAATTGATGTGATCGCTTTGAAACGGAACACCGGTTTTAGAGCTGATGTAAGAAAGAGAGGCGTCTTTAATATTGAAACTTCTTACCTGTAGCGATGCTACCATCTTGTGCAAAACATCTATTATTTGAGATGCATGGAAGCTAATGGGCCTGTCCTCTTTTGTATCCGTCTTATGCGATCTAATATCGATGTGCGGCATAACGACGGCCATGCTATCAATCGCAACCTGTTTATTGAACAATAACTTTCCAACAGATTGAAGCCTAAAATAAACCTCTGGAATACCGGCAGAATAACTCGTTACAACGTTGGTAGTGTCATTGCATACGAGCTGGCAATTCCGGAGCACAATCGTCTTCTTCCAAATAGAAACGTCTATGGAAGATGCGTCAAATGAATACACGCCGTCAGACTCTTTATACACGGCATATTTTGCAATGTCTTTTATTTTGAAAGCAATAAGATAATGCAGAATACCTCCCAGGATAAACAAAAGCGCAAAGGGGATCAGCAGAATGATGGTCCATTTTTTTTGCCTGGAAGAAAGGTTCATGAAAATAAAATTAACATTTATTACAATACGACAAATGGTGATTTTACAGGCAAAAAGCAATTAGAAAAGCCCGTAGTTGTTCACTTACGGGCTTCATCAATTTGAAAGCTGTTCAATGGTGTATTAAATGTCTGGATTCTGTTCGCGTAGTGTCCACCACTGTAAGGTGGAGTTATCATACTTTGATAAAATAATCTTGCTGTTCACTGTGCCATCTCTGTCAGAGGGCGTCAGGTACAAATCAGTCCCCTTCAATTTTATCATGTACACATTGTTTTGTACCGGAATAAAATCGTATTCCTGTGAGATCTGGTCAAGCGTTAAAGGCTGTTGCTCCAACGCTGCGCCGTTGCACGCACTCGCACAAGGTTGAAACGTCTTGTTGGTAAACAAATTTTTCAGCTGGTATGTTTGCCCATCCACATGCTGAAAATCCCATGTTACGCATTTCCATTTTACTGGTGAATACGCAACCAACGGAGTGCCATTGTCGGCATTGGCATCCTTTACACGCAGGTACATTCCTGTCTCTAAATTCTTAATAGCATATGTCCCCTTAATTACCTGTGAGTTACCTGTGCAGGCATACAACAACCCACACACGCAGATCAATACGAATCGGATCATTGGGTTTTAGTTTTTTGAGTACTACAATATATCAAGTCAAGTCAAGTAATCTAATATAGGAAACTTTTCACAAAATCTCCCATTTTCCATCATTATCTTTTGCGTAGGACTGGCCATTGCTCATCTCATGAATTTGCCTGCCCTTCGCGTCTGTATAATTTTTCTTCTCATACACTCTGATCCCGTTATTTTCTCTCGTTAAATAAACGATCAAAGCGTTTAAAGTAGGTGCTACATCATTCAGCCATTGCCCATCATTTTCTCTTACAAATGCCTGACTCATAGGGTGTTCTTTTAAAAGTGAATTAGAAAATCATCTTCTAAAGAAGAACCCTGCACAAATTATGCCCTTATAGCCGAAACCCAGTTCCATAAAGCCGCCCACATTGTTGCCATATCTTGCGCCAATGCCAATGATCTGCAAATCAAAATTGCCGGAACTGGTTTTCTGTTCACTTCCCGCAATAGGCGTAAGCGTTTCATTACCAAATGTGTAGCCTAGACCCAACCCGGAATACAAATGAAATTTCTCTTTTTTAATATAGCGGTAATCTGCTTCGGCAGCGATGGTGTAGAAATTTCTGTGCAGGTCGCCAGCCTTTTCACCGCTGTAGGAATAATTACCCTTTACACTTTGGTAAGCGAAAGTTGCCCCTACCGCAAGCTTCTGCTTTTTCGTAAGAAAAGTTTTGTAGCCAACATGCCAGGCAGCCGAATATTTCACATCCTCAGAATAACTTTCGAGCAGGAAAAGCGCGTTAAAAAATTCCGTCATTGTCGTGGAAGCAGCATCGTCAGCTTCGTTAGTAGTACCAAAGCCGAATCCTAAACTTACCTCATGTTTGGATTGGGCAAGAGAAGTGAGATTTAAGGTTAACAGGGAGGCAAAAACCAATAATGTTTTTTGCATGTTTTTTTTATTAAAATACAAAAAACTAACCAGTAAAGCTATCTTTTTTACCGGCAGGAAAATAACTGAATAACTGAATTGACTGAATAACTGAAGGGTCGATTATCGGAAAACGAGATTGATCTTCGGCATCTCAGTTATTCAGTTATTCAGTTATTCGACTATTACATGTAGAACTGCTCTGAAACTATCTTACCGTCTTTCACGTGATACACACAAAGCTCTGACATTTTCTCCCGGTTACGGCCTTTCATCGTCATATCGAAGTCGAGTACAAATGCAATAGAGTTACCTGAAATAAGCGGATCAGATACCTTTAATTCGTGAGTCGCCTCTACCATTGATTGAAATTTATGTCCCTTCTCAATTATTTTATCCAGTCCCTTTGTTTCTTTATCAAAACCCGCTGATGCCTCAGCTTCAATGCTTACAACATCTTTTGAATAAAGCTCTTTTTGCGCTTTTTCAAATTCGCCTTCGCGGCAATAGTCCACCAATTTTTGGGCAATTTGTTTTGTTGTCATGATAAAAGTTTTTGAATGAACAATGCAAGATTTATGCGGAAAAAATCGTACCAGTAGAGACAAGGCAATGCCTTGTCTCTACCACAAAATGTATTCTTAAAGAAAATTTAAAATAGAAACAATCACTATGAAACAAAGTTTTTTTCATTTTACTTTGTTTTTCAAAGCACTTTTAAATACACAAAAACACCGCAAAATGAACAGCAAAGAATGGATCGCGCATTTCCGCCAAAATGCGACTGAATACAGGGTTGACTGGAGCCTTGAGCCCAACATTACTGAAGAACAGATCAATTCGATTATTTATTCACTGCAAGCCTGGCAACTTGGAGAAACCTCTGATGGCAGCAATTTGCTAAGAGCCGCCACAAAGTATGCTCACTCAATTAACGACCCGGATTATATTGAAGCAGTGAAATTATTTATCAAAGAAGAACAGAAGCATGGCAATAATCTTGGCCTGTATATTGATGCCATTGGAGAAAAAAGAATCCGGCAGGACTGGGGCGATTCTTTGTTTAGAAAAATAAGATCCTTTAACACCAGCATGGAGCTGTGGACACTTACAGTTATTGTAGTGGAAAGCACTGCACAAATATTTTACCAATCGCTGAAAGATGCGACCAACTGTGCTTTACTAAAACAAATCTGCACCGACATACTAATCGACGAAGCTTACCACATCACGTTTCAAATGGAACGCATTTCAACAATTGTTGAAGGTAAAACTGATTTTGGAAAGCAATGGAGAAAATGTTTCTACAAATTATTTTTCTTTTCTACTACGTTAGTCGTTTGGTTTGCACACAAAAAACTTTTCAAAGCGGGTGGCAATTGCTTTAAAAGTTATTGGAAGAAGATGAGTTTGAAGTATGCCAAGACATTGGGTAAACTTGCAGTGGCCGGTAACCAGATGCCAGTGGCCGGTGGGGTCACGCAAATAGTCGTTCTTCGAAGTGAAACTGTAGCCAGTAATCGCCCGTAACAATCAATAACTCTCAACTCTCAACTCTCAACTCTCAACTTTCAACTTTCAACTGTTGCTTGAGCGAATGCGATTCGCCCCTACGGCAGCCTGAACGCCACATAACTATCACCCGATTGCTTGCCCAACTTGCCGCCGCCACAGGCGATGACGATGTATTGTTTGCCATTGATACTGTAGATCGCGGGGGTTGCAAAACCGCATGCCGGCAATTGCGCTTGCCATAATAATTGCCCCGTTCGTTTGTTAAAAGCGCGGATTTTGCTATCACTTGTAGCCGCTATGAAAAGCAAGCCGCCGGCTGTAACTACCGGTCCGCCATAGTTTTCAGTACCGGTAATGATGCCGCGCTCTTTAAACTTTTCGGTTTCACCCAGTGGAATTTTCCAGGCAATTTCTCCGCTGTTAAGATTAATGGCACTTAATGTTCCCCATGGCGGTTTGATCGCGGGCCAACCATCTTTTGTCAAAAACTTATTGTAGCCGGTACCAGAATATGGCAATTGTGTAAAAGAGTCAACAGCTTGTGGCGGAGCGACAAACGTTTTCGATTGATCCTTCTTTATATCCAAAATGAAAGACGCAATAGCGGCACGCTCTTCAGCAGTCAGTTGTGCAAAAGATGGCATCATTCTTCTACCGCCCTGCACTAAAGTAGCGAACTGACCGAAGGTGTATTTGTCCTTTACATTCAACAAAGACGGGTAGTTGCCGCCTCCCTCCCTGTTTGCGCCATGGCACTTCATGCAGTTCT
The DNA here is from genome assembly GCF_019130065.1 of Pinibacter aurantiacus. Taxonomy (GTDB): domain Bacteria; phylum Bacteroidota; class Bacteroidia; order Chitinophagales; family Chitinophagaceae; genus Pinibacter; species Pinibacter aurantiacus. The sequence continues at coordinate 626,675 of NZ_JAHSPG010000015.1, forward strand.
GTGTATACAATCTTTTTCCTGCGTCGATCCATGTTTCATGTGAAGCCTTTGGTTTTACAGCCACCAATTTCAATATCCATGGCATTTCATTCGCATTCACATACAGCAAACCGCTTTGAGGATCATATGCAGGACCGCCCCACTCTGCACCACCATCATATCCGGGAAAAATGATGGTTCCTTTTTTGCCGGGTGGTGTAAAAATATGGCCATTGTCTAATTGAGCGAGCTGCTCTTTTATTGATCTTTGTTCACTCGTATCAATCAGGTCATTCACATCGCTTTCATTGAATTCCTGACGGGCAAAGGGTTTTGGCAGCGAGGGAACTGGCTGTGTTGGATACAATTCTTCTCCCGCTAGTTCTGTTTGTGTATTCACCGGCCTTTCTTCCACCGGAAATAAAGGCTTACCGGTTTCCCTATCGAGCACAAACACAGTTCCTGTTTTTGTAGGCTGCGCAATCGCATCAATGTACTTGCCATCCCTCTTTACAGTTACCAATGCAGGCGGCGTTGGCAAATCTTTATCCCACACATCATGATGAATGTATTGATAATGCCATTTCAATTTTCCTGTTGCAGCGTCCAATGCAAGAATACAGTCTGCATAAAGATTCGCGCCTTTGCGCATACCGCCATAAAAGTCATAGGAAGCAGAACCAGTAGAAGCAAATACAATTCCTCGCTTTTCGTCTAATGTAAAACCACTCCAGCAATTGGCGCCGCCGATGTGCTTCCATGCATTCGGATCATCCCATGTTTCGTAACCGGGCTCACCGGGTTGCGGTATCGTGTGAAATATCCAAACCTGTTTCCCCGTTTTTGTATCGTAAGCTCGTATATGACCAGGAGCGGCATCAGCACCTTCCGACACACGCGAACCCATGATAACAAGATTTTTATAGATCGTGCCCGGAGAAGTATTAGTGATGAAGAGATCCTTTACATCTCTGCCTAGTCCTTCATGCAAATCAATTTTTCCATTGTTGCCAAAAGATGTAACCAGTTTTCCGGTTTTAGCACCAATGGCATGCAAGTAAGAGCCTGCGGTAAAAAAAATCCGTTTGTCGTCGCCCTCTTGCCAAAAGCAAATGCCTCGTGTGTTGTTCAAAACAAAATGCACTGCATCGTTTTTGAAACCTTCTGCCGGATCAAATCGCCACAATTCTTTCCCTGTTGCAGCATTGATGGCAAATAGCTTTTGCTGAGGTGTTGTACCATATAAAACCGTGTCGACAATTATAGGATTGCATTGTATTTGCGAATGGCTAACAGTATCAGCATCGCCGGAATGAAATTCCCAAACCGGCTGCAATTGCGCCACATTGCTTGTATCAATTTGCGTAAGTGATGAATAACGGATACCTTCTGGGCCGCCTCCATAAATGCTCCACTGTGTATATTTCTCCGCACTTTGGCGACAGGAAATTAAAGACCATACAACAATGATAACTGTCAAAAAAACACTGATTGTTCCGCTACTATTTTTATTTATTTTGTGAGGCATTTCAATCGTTTTATCCGTTATCGAAAAATAGAAATAACTTTCCCAATTACCAACCATCGCCATTATGAAAAGAAACATTTTGCTCATTCTTATTGTACAACTGATTATACTTACAACTGTGAAAGCACAAACAACTTTTAACTTATACAAAGACGTTATCCCGGGAAGCAAACCCATTAAAAATGAAGAAGTGTCTGAAACCGAAGGTGGCATATTGCGCATCAGCAAAATAACTGTTCCCACGCTTACCGCCTATATTCCAGAAAAGCAGGATGCAAAGAGAACTGCTGTGGTTATTTGTCCCGGTGGTGGTTATTGGATTGTAGCGGCTGATCATGAAGGCGCGGCTATTGCAAAAGAGTTTAACAAAAAAGGCATTACTGCTTTTGTTTTGAAATACCGTCTTCCAAATGAGAATGCCATGCAGAACAAAGAGATCGGTCCGTTGCAGGATGCACAACAAGCGATTAAAACAGTAAGGGACAGCGCTGCGAAATGGAACATCGATCCGGCACATGTGGGCATAATGGGCTTCTCCGCGGGAGGACATCTCGCATCCACTGCAGGCACTCATTTTATGAAGTCAGTAATTGACAATAAAGAGAATACCAATCTACGTCCCGACTTCATGATTCTTATTTATCCTGTTATCAGCTTCAATGACGCTTACGGACATATTGGTTCAAGGGATCAGTTGCTTGGCAAAAATCCTTTACCCGAAAAAATTAAAGAGTACTCAAACGAATTGCAGATCACTTCAAAAACACCACCAACTTTCCTCGTACATGCAAGCGACGACGATGTTGTTAGTCCGTTAAACAGCACTTTGTTTTATGAATCATTGCTGAAAAACCACATTCCTGCAGAGTTACACCTCTATCAAAACGGTGGCCACGGCTTCGGCCTCCACAGAAAAAACACTTCCGATGAATGGATGGACAGATGTTTTGATTGGATGAAAGTGAACAAGCTGAGGAATTAGAAATTAGGAGTCAGGAATTAGAATTGGCACAGTTCAAATGAAGATACAATACAGAGTTGGAGCACCCTTCTAATTCCTAATTCCTAATTCCTAATTTCTAATTCCTGCATTCCTGTATCAAAACCGCACACCATCCGTCCACTTTTGCACATAGGCACTTCACTTTCTCCTTGCAATTTTCTGAAAAACAAGAGGTTATTAAACTGGCAACATCATTGCTTTTTCATGTGTCAGTTTAACAACACGCTGTTCAAGATAAATTGCAATTCTTGCTGTTGAACTTAAAACGAAACTCATGCTTAGAAACTATTTAACAGTAGCCTGGAGAAATTTAATGAAGAGTAAAGCTTTCTCGATTATCAACATCGCAGGACTTTCTGTAGGAATGGCGGTGGCAATGCTAATTGGAATGTGGATATGGGATGAATTGTCATTCAACAAAAATCACGACAACTATGATCGCATCGTAAAAGTGATGCAGCATCAGACATTCAATGGCGATAAAGGAACACAGTCCTCCGTTCCCTATGTTCTAGGTGAGCAACTAAGAAAAGAATACAGCGGTGACTTCAAGTATATTTCGATGGCCTCATGGATAGGCGAGCATGTCTTGGCAACAGGTGAAAAAAAGCTGACAAAGTCTGGCATTTTCATGGAGCCACAAACACCGGACATGCTATCTCTAAAAATGATCAAAGGTAGTCGCGCGGGTTTAGAAAATACTAATTCAATCATTTTGTCTGCATCCGCTGCAAAAGCTGTTTTCGGCGATGAGGAACCGGTGAACAAAATGATGAAGCTCGATAACAAACTGAATGTAAAAGTTACCGGCGTTTACGAAGACATTCCTTACAATGCAGATTTCAAAGGCCTTTCATTTATTGCACCATGGCAGCTATATATTGATGACCAAAAATGGGATGAGAAAACAACCAACCCGTGGAAGAATAATTCATTTCAACTCTTTGCGCAGGTTTCAGATAACGTAGACATCGAACAGCTTTCAGATAAAATTAAAGACGTTAAACTGCGACAGGTTCATGCCGAAGAAGCGGTGTATAAACCAGAAGTTTTTCTTCACCCAATGAAGAAATGGCACCTATTTTCCGAATGGAAAAATGGCATTTACAGCGGTGGGCAAATTCAATTTGTATGGATGTTCGGCATTATCGGTTTGTTTGTCCTTCTGTTGGCATGCATCAATTTCATGAATCTTAGCACAGCCCGTTCTGAAAAAAGATCAAAAGAAGTGGGCATTCGCAAAGCGATCGGTTCATTGAGAAAACAACTGATCTATCAATTTTATTGCGAGTCTTTATTGATAGTTGCTTTTGCGTTTCTATTGTCTCTTGCGCTAGTTGAAATTTCATTGCCCTATTTCAACATGATGTCCGACAAACAAATTCAGGTACCATTTAGCAATCCAGTTTTTTGGTCGCTCTGCCTTTGCTTTATGTTCATAACAGGCATTGTAGCGGGCAGTTATCCTGCACTCTATCTGTCTTCCTTTAAACCGGTGAAAGTTTTAAAAGGAACTTTCAAAGCAGGGCGTTTGGCGGCACTTCCACGCAAGGCCATGGTTGTGTTACAGTTCACTGTTTCCATCGTTCTTATCATTGGAACGATCACTGTTTTCCGACAAATCAATTTTGCGAGAAACAGGCCCACGGGCTATTCCAGGGAAGGACTGATCGCTGTTTCTATCAACACGCCAGAATTGTATGGACACTATGATGCGCTAAGAAAAGATCTGCTGGAAACCGGTGCCGTAGCAGAAATGAGCCAATCTTCCAATCCTGCAACAGAACTCTGGGCCATCAACAACGGCTTTGAGTGGGAAGGAAAAAGAAATGATGTGCAGGGAAATTTTGGCAATGTTTCCGTGTCACACGAATACGGAAAAACAGTTGGCTGGCAAATAATTGATGGCCGCGATTTTTCGAGAGATTTTTCAACTGACACTTCCGCAATGATCGTTAATGAAGCAGCCGCTGCTTTCATGGGCATGAAAAAACCGGTTGGCCAGATTGTGAAGGCCAGCGGAACGCCTTATAAAATCATCGGTGTGGTGAAAGACATGGTAATGGAATCACCTTACACACCTGTATTTCGTACAATGTTTTTTCTTGATTATGGCTGGGCAAACTATATCAACGTTAAGCTCAATGCTTCGCTTGGACCAAAAGAGGCAATCGCCAAAATCGAACCTGTGTTCCGAAAATACAATCCCAACGCGCCTTTCGATTATAAGTTTGTCGATGATCAGTACGAAAAGAAATTTGTGAACGAACAACGAATCGGCAAACTTGCCAGCAGCTTTACAATACTAGCTATACTTATCAGTTGCCTTGGCCTCTTTGGAATGGCTTCCTTTGTGGCAGAGCAGCGCACCAAAGAAATAGGCATCAGGAAAGTTTTGGGTGCATCTCTATTTACACTGTGGCAATTGCTATCAAAAGATTTCACTTTGCTTGTTGTCATTTCTTTGTTCGTGGCAACGCCTATTGCTTACATGCTAATGAACAGCTGGCTTCAAAATTATCAATACAGGCTTGAAATGTCGTGGTGGATCTTTGCCGCTGCCGGACTAAGCGCCGTGCTTATCACGTTGCTCACAGTGAGTTACCAGGGTCTTAAAACAGGCCTTTCAAATCCTGTAAAAAGTTTACGATCTGAATAAAAACGCTTCAACCCTTATTTAAGATGAGTCAATAAAAGTTTGGTGATTTTTCATCAAACTTTTTTGTTTATTATCTTTCAGCTATCAACAACACACTATGCAACAGATAAGGCAGTACTTCGAAAACTTTACCCCAATGAGTGATGACGACTGGGACGCTTTTTCTTCAAAGCTTTCAAGAAAATCGTTTGCCAAAAAAGAACTACTGCTTAAAGCTGGCCAGATTGAAAATCATCTTTCGTTTATTGAAAAAGGAATTGTCCGCTATTATATTCCAAAAGAAGAAAATGATCTCACGTTTGCTTTCTCATTCCATCACAGTTTTGTGAGTGCATATGATTCTTTTTTAACCGGGCAGCCATCGGTTTATCAAATCGAGGCCATAACAGATACAATTGTGTGGAGCATTACGCACAAAGACTTGCAGAACATTTATCAAACTACTTCTGTTGGCAACCTTATCGGCCGCCACGCAGCAGAAGAAAATTTCCTTAAAAAATCAAAACGTGAATTGTCTTTGTTGAACGACTCCGCAGAAGAATTATATCTGAACCTTTTTACCGAGCAACCGCAACTCATTCAAGAGATACCCTTAAAATACATTGCTTCTTACATTGGCATAACACCACAGGCATTAAGCCGCATACGCAAACGAATTTCTTAACCCAGGTTCATTGCACAGGTGCGATACAATTATGAATTTTGTATAAAAGAAGCACCATGAAACCTTTGATTATTCTTATCGCGACATTCGCTCTATCATTCCTGGCGATACTCCTATTTACTGGCAAATACAATTTTCCGCTGGCAGGTCGCATTGCCATCTGTGTGATGTTGATTTCCACCGGCATAGCTCATTTCGTTTACACAAACGGCATGACGATGATGCTCCCGGAATTTATACCTTTTAGAAAGTCACTGGTGTATCTCACCGGAATTTTGGAAATTGCAGCGGCCGTCGCATTGCTGATTCCATCCTGGCAATTTGCTGCGGCAGTATTTTTGATCGCATTTTTAGTCGTGCTTCTTCCCGCAAATATTTATGCTGCATACAATCACATCAATTACGAAAAGGGAACTTTTGACGGTGATGGATTAAACTATTTATGGTTCAGGGTGCCTCTGCAGGTTTTGTTTATCGTGTGGATTTATTTGAGTGCTATAAGGTTTTAAAAGCAAAGAGAAAAGGAGATTTGCAGGCATCTACGCTATTTTTCTACCCATTCTGAAAATCAAAATAATAATTGCGAGGATTTCGCCTGTCTATATAAAGAAAAATTCTGTTGGCTTCTGATAAATAAAACCTCAGGCTTTCTTCACCCATTGTCACAGGAGGACTATAGAAATTAAAAATCCTGCCATCATACTCCTGTTGCAATCTAATATAAGTCTGCACTGTCTCTTGTGCTTGATAATTTCTTTCGGGAGCAAAAATACCATCTATCATTTGCGCCCGATCAGGCATCTCGTCGCCACCTATCTGCTGCACAAAACTCCTGGTTTTTACTTCACAGTTATCGAGCGTTAACGAAACTTTCTCACCACTTGATTTTAATTCTTGTACTCTTATAAATTCTGCATCATCCACTGCTCCAAACTTACTGTTGCGTATGACATTTTTCGCCAGTATAAAAGCTCCGGCAATCGCAACAGTCAACGATAACACGAACCATAATTCTTTTAATGGAATCGCGGTGCCACGATAGGTGATGAAAAAACCAATTCCTATCATTCCCAAAGTGATGAGTACATTGCCTGCAATTTTGTTCATATGGCTTCTTCAACGATGCTACACTTATAATTACTTATTTCTGCCTTTTTCATTGGGATACAATTTTTGCGGCGCTTCGCTCTGCCAAAACTCCTTCGTATCAATATCCAATGCCGATATTTTTCCTTTGAAAGCTGCGCCCGTGTCCACATCCCAAACATTCGCTGCCTGCAATGGAACGGATATACCGTAGTTTGTTGTAGGTGTATGTCCTATGAAAATCTCTTCATACAAGGCTAAACGCTTTGGATAAAATGGAGATTCCTTAGAAAGATTTTTATCAACTGCAAGGGCCACTTCCAATAAAGTTCTGTCCCACAAAAAATTGCTCTCGTGTCTTTCTTTAGCAGGACCATGCATTGATGCAAAACCCGCATGAATAAATAATCGGTTTTCCTTATCAACGTGATAACCTTTCATTCTGTTGAAAAACGAAAGATGTATTTTCCTTTGACTATCATCGAAGTCGACATAGCTTTCTACGGTTTCCCTTCCACCGTGCAAAAGCCACTCATTATTTGCCTGCGCACCGTTTAACCAATTCTCGCACCACCAATCGTGATTTCCTTTTATGAAAACACATTCATGCTTTTGATCAAGCGCTATCAGGTAATCGATCACCTGCGCAGACTGTGACCATCCGTCTACATAATCACCAAGAAAAATCAATTTATCACCCGTTTGAAGTTCAACCTTCTCTATCAATTCTTGCAGCGCCATTAAAGCCCCGTGAATATCTCCTATTACTAATGTTCTCGCCATATATGAAGTAAATACTTTTTGGCATCTTCTTTTGCAAAATCTTCAACAAGTTTAAAAGAAAAACATATTCAGGGTCGAAAAAAGACGAAAGCAGAATTGCAAACTACTCTTCTTTCCTCTCTGGTCAAATGAAAAATTATTTCTTCAAAAACACATTATCAAGCGCATAGGTATTGCTAGTGGAATAGTGAAGGAGTACTGCAAAGACTGCGACATGGATGAATTGCGAAGTAAGTGCCTCCCAGTTTTCAATCAATGTGGTACCTAATATCAGCATGATCATTACGACACTTCCGGCGATTAATGCGGGACGTGTAAACAGGCCCAGTATGAGCAAAATGCCAATGGCAAACTCCGCCAATGGCAAAGCGTAACTGAATGGCTTTACCATGGCTGCTGAAAGCATTGACTTTTCGAATGAAGTTACCATCCAGTTGCTGAAGCCGTTGAGCTTGGGCAAACGCACCAGACCGTGACCAAACATGCTTGCACCTATGGCGAGTCTTAATAGTAGAAAACTTGTCGTGTTCATTGTTGTATTTGTTTATGACGCAAAGTTTTACAATTTCAAATCTCCGTATTTGTACAATAGCTGGGTTAATTTGTAAATTTGGTGGTATGGAAATCAAAAGCCTTTATCAACCATTTGAAACGTATTATATGGAGACGGATGAATACGTTTCTCAAAAACATAAAAAGACTTTTTTCGAATTGGTGTTTGTGTTGGAAGGAAATGGTAAACAAATGATCAATGACCATTCTCTGCCATACGCTCCGGATAAGCTTTTCCTGATCTTTCCACAAGACAAGCATGGCTTCGAAGTGCAGAGCCACACAAAGTTTCTCTTCATCCGTTTTAACGATAGCTACTTAAAAACACAAAGCAGGAACTGGGTGCAAAAGGTTGAATACATTTTCCACAATCACAATCACATGCCGGGTTGCATTCTTGCAAATATTTCAGATAAGCCATTGATAAGAGCTTTGGCAGAAGCAATCATTCGTGAACAATCAAACAATACACACAACCGTGATGAAGTTATTGCACAATGCATCAACACGATCATCACGATAGCTGCGAGAAATATTACCATTGATGATGTAGCAAATAAAAAATCTGACACGCTGGATGAATCACTTGCTTTACTCAATTACATCCATCAACATATTTATGAACCTGAAAAATTGCGGATCGAAGAAATAGCCCGGACATTCAATTTTTCAAGCAACTATATCAATGAGTATTTCAAGAAACATATCGGCGAAAGCTTGCAGCAATATATTATCAAGTACAAAGTAAAACTGATCAAAACGCGCCTCAAACATTCAAACATGCGATTAAATGAAATTGCCGATGAGTTTGGCTTTACAGATCTGAGCCACATGAATCGCACGTTTAAAAAGTTCACGAACATCAACCCTACCGAATACAGAAAAACCGCGTCTTAATCAAAATTTGAAACCTGCCATTTTCAAATTTTCAAATCTTCAAATTTTCAAATTATTCCCTGTCGGTTTTGTTCTATTTTAAAAATGGCCAACCATATAGTTTTGACATAAAATATTACTTATGCAAAACAACAAGAACAAAATCCTGGTTACCGGCGGCACCGGAAAAACAGGAAACAGAATCGTGAAGAAACTTACTCACAATGGCTTTGACACAAGAATCGGTTCACGGTCACAAGCCAATCCATTTGACTGGGAAAATGAAAACACCTGGAAATCCACGCTGAACGGAATATCGGCGGTATACATAAGTTTTCAGCCCGACCTTGCAGTACCAGGAGCAACAGAGGTTATAAAGAATTTTGTGAAAATAGCGGTTGACGAGGGTGTCCAAAAGCTGGTGCTGCTGTCTGGCCGCGGCGAGCCACAGGCTGAAGCTTGCGAGGAGGTCGTAATGAATGCGGGTATTGATTGGACCGTGCTTCGCGCAAGTTGGTTCTGCCAAAATTTTAGCGAAGGCTTTATGTTAGATTCGATCCTTAGCGGAGAAGTGCGCCTTCCTGTGGGAGATATAAAGGAACCATTCGTAGATGCCGAAGACATTGCTGACGTTGCTTTTGAAGCCTTGACCACTGGTAAACACAATAACACACTTTATGAACTTACGGGCCCTTCCCTGCTAACTTTTAAAGAAGCAATTACCGAAATTGCCAGCGTTTGTGGAAGAACTATTCTTTTTACAGAAGTTAGTTTGGAAGCCTATAGAGAAATGTTGGTTTCGCTAGATGTGCCGCAGGATTACATTTCCTTGCTCAATTATTTGTTTACAGAGGTTCTCGATGGGCGCAATGCTCATATTACAGACGGAGTGACACGGGCTTTGGGAAGAGAAGCAACAGATTTTCACGCGTACGCAAAAAGAAATGTAAGCGCCTGGTTGCAGGCAGTCTAGGTATTTTTGCCGGCAAATAAAAACGATTACATTTGTTTTATGCCGAAATCATACAGTCAACTACGTGCTGCTTTTGCTTTGGCAAAAGCGAGTTTACTTGCCATGCTTCGTAGTCCTACATCGATTGTCTTTTCCCTGCTCTTCCCTATTATTTTTATAATAGTGTTTGGCTCTATGGTAGACACAACCATTGTTCCGTTGAAAATTTCGCTTGGTCAAAACAGCGATACGAGCAATATTATTTATGAATCTGTAAAGAAAATAAAGAACCTTACCATTGTCACAAATATGCCGCAGGATGAAGCACGGGAGGCGCTAAAAAAGGGCAGACTGACAGCCATTCTACGTATCAAAAAGAACCCGGTATTTTCACAATTGCCGCCTTACACAATATTGATCACGTCCAGTCCTTCGTCTGCAGATGCGGGAGTGTTATTACAAACCTTGTTGAATAATGTAGTCGGTTCGATTGATAAAGCTGCATTTCCATCCAATGCTTCTGTTGCTATTTTGCATACCAAAGAATTACCGGGGCGCATCTATCGAAAAATAGATTTTATACTTCCCGGGCAACTGGGTCTTTCTTTGCTGATGGCCGGTGTATTTGGCTCGGCGTTTTTATTGTTCAATTTGCGACAGAGCCTTGTTTTAAAGCGTTTGTCGGCAACACCCGTTAAACGATCGTACATCATCCTGGGCGAAATGCTCAGCAGGCTTTCATTCCATGTGCTCAGTTTTATTATTATGGTTGGACTCGGTTATTTTGCCTTTAACTATACACTTGTTAATGGCTTCCTTACCTTCTTTGAGATGCTGTTATTCTCGCTTTTCGGCCTCGTAATATTTATGGGCATCGGCTTCATCATTAGCGGCGTAATACAGAATGAAAGCTCCGTTGCGCCAACTGCCAATACATTTATCCTTCCGCAAATATTGTTATGCGGCCTTTTCTTTCCCATAGAAAACTATCCACACGGGCTGCAGGCTTTCTGCAATATTCTACCGCTAACGCTATTTGTGGATGGCTTGCGCAAAATAGGATTTGAAGGCGCGCACATCTGGCAACTACCATGGCAGGTAATTGGCCTGCTCATTTGGGCAACAGCGTTGAGTGTAGTGGCGGTAAAGTTGTTTAAATGGGAATAGAGGAATAATTGAGAATTGAAAATTGAAAATTGAAAATTGAAAATTGAAGAACGTTAATTGCACGAAGTCATCAATTTGATGAACAGAAACATTAGTGCGTTTCATCAGCAATGCGACATAGAAAGCATTTTCAATTTTCAACTTTCAATTTTCAATTATACTTACTTGTTCAATCCCAAAAACTTAAACGGTTTTGCATTCACAAATGATTTTGCTGCGTTGCCTGCGTAGGTTTCATTGTTGGCTACGCTTAGTTTTTTTACAGCAGCTTTTTCGGAGAAATCAACGTCTTTAAAGTCGACCCAAAAAGTATTGGGAGTAAGTGCAGATTCAAAATAGTAAACAAGGTTCTTATGATCGGCCACGGTTCGCCATCTTGTTGAAGAAATATTTGGCTGGCCCGGAGTGGTAATACCAAAAGGCACGGAACAATTTCTAATCACACTGAAAACACTGGCCACAGCGATTCTGGTGTTATCTGTTTTAGGAATGGCTTCAATGTAAAATGATGCACGTGCGAAACGATCAGAAGCCCTGTTTGTTCCGGGCAACATAACCGTACCTCCAATCTCCCGCCAGTATTCATTTAATGCTAATTGCTTGTCAAATATGGGAGAGTTTGTCATCACTGTATAAGCTGTATCGTGATGAATGATCAATTTGCCTTGCACATATTCAAAGATCGCATTGTCGCCCGTTGGATCAGACACAGATAAGTGCAAGTTGGCAAGTCTGGCTTCACCAACACCCGGCGCTTTATCTGTGATAACAATGAAAGGCTCTTTCTCCAAAGCTTTTACGGTCTCGTTAACTGTCACAAAATTATCCAATACATATTGCACCCATGCGGCAATGCTTAAGCCCGGCTTGCTTTTGCCGTCCCATGTTGGATACTCAGATTCAGCGAGCCATAGCATATTTGCTACCAAACCTTTTTCATTCATCCCATCTGTTGTTGAGAAATCATATCCTGAAGCAATCACACTGCCATATTTAGAAGTCCATTTTACTGAGCTGGGCCCCACTTCACCATTTCGTTGCATTCCCCTTGGAAATATCCAGAGGTTGGTTCCCATATCCTCTTTCCAATCCATTGATCGTGCAGTTAGTATAATACCGTTCAACCCTTTGTACACAACGCGTGTGCAGCCTCTCACATTGGATGTTGCTGTATTCACCACAATAAAACCAGCAACAATTACAACCCTTAGCAAAGTCTTCATTTCGTAATTTTTAATGAAAAAAGTCTATAACAAGCGGGAGAACTAAAGGTTGGAGGGAATTGAAAGTTGAAAATTGAGAGTGGCAACCATATGGGGAGAGTTTGCGTTTTTCTTCATTTTCAATTTTCAACTTTCAATTTTCAATTCCCGCTACATTTTTTAACATTTCAAACTTCATAAGTAAATAAACGTTTACTTATATTTGCATTGTCAAATTTTAGAGTATGAGACCAAAGAGTATAGAGAAGGAACAGGCAATTCGAACTATTGCGTTGAAAATCATTCATGAAGAAGGGTTGGAGAACCTAAGCATGCAAAAACTGGCTAAGGCCGCCAACATCTCTCCAAGAACGATTTATATAAAATATGCGGATAAGGAAGATCTGCTGATCAAGTTGTTTATTGATGAAGTGCTGGGAGAATATGAAAGAGCCGTGTTGGAAAATTTTGATGAAAAAATGGATTTTGCCGAAGGCATAAGAAGAGTATGGCTCAATACTTTTCGATACTTTAAAAACAACAGGCACGCTTTCGCATTGATGCAGTATGGTAATTCGTCGCCTCTATTAAACAAGGCATTTAAAGAAAGAAACATACAGGAGGGACAATTCTTCGCTCCTATTCATAAATTTTATAAAACAAATATTTCCAAAAAGATCATCAAGAATTTTCCGGTGGAAGTGTGTCGCGCATTGTTGATGTCGCCCATCTTCAACTTGATGAATGAATATTTTGAACATCTCGACAGACCGAAGCAAATCATTACTGAAAAAGTAATTCTTGAAAGTTGTGATGTGGTGATAAAAGGAATGACAATTTAAAACAACGAAACTTATTAAAATGAAAAACCTGATCAATAAAAAAATAGCCATCGTTGGCGGTGGCCCTGGTGGATTGACATTAGCGAGGCTTTTGCAAATAAAAGGAGCTAATGTAAAAGTATATGAAAGAGATGCAAACAAAGATGTAAGAGTACAAGGTGCAACGCTTGATCTGCATGAAGATTCAGGCCTGGAAGCACTTAGGCAAGCCGGCCTGATGGAGGCATTCAAAGAAAACTACAGACCAAATGCAGATAGAATTCGCATTGTCGATAGTTCCGCCAATATCATATTTGATGAACACAGTGACGATGTGCAACAAGGCGAGTTTGGCGATATTGCTTTTCGTCCGGAAATTGATCGCGGCCCCTTGAGAAAAATGTTATTGGAATCTTTAGAGCCAGACACGATTGTATGGGATAGCCATTTGACGGAACTAACGCAAAACAATAACCTGTGGCAATTGAGCTTTAAAAATGGAAACGTTGCCATTGCAGATATTGTGATAGCTGCCGATGGGGCCAATTCAAAATTACGTCCGCTTATTACGTCTATAAAACCATTCTTTACAGGCTACACAATTGTGGAAGGAGCAGTGTATAACTCAGAAGCAGCAACTCCTCACATGCACAAACTGTTGAATGGCGGAAAAATATTTGCCTTTGGCAATAGCAGGAGTTTAATTGTAAGTTCGAAAGGCGATGGCAGTTTGGTTTTCTACACTGGTTGTAAAACAGCAGAAGACTGGGTTCAAACGAACGGCATTGATTTCAGTGACAAGGCACAAGTAATTGAATGGTTCAAAAAAGAGTTTGTTGGTTGGGACAATGCCTGGCTCGAACTTTTTTATAAAGCAGAACCTGCGTTTATTCCTCGTCCACAATATTGCATGCCTTTGGATCAAACTTGGGAAGCGCTGCCAAACTTAACAATGCTCGGCGATGCTGCGCACCTGATGCCACCCTATGCAGGCGAAGGCGTGAACATGGCGATGCAGGATGCGCTGGAACTAAGCAGTGCACTCACAAGTGATGAATTTGCTGATGTACATGCTGCCATTGCCCACTACGAAAACCAGATGAGAGCAAGGGCTTCTGAAGTTGGAAAAATAACTTTGGAACAAACAGAGATGCTGCACTCACCTAATGCGATTGAGCATATGCAAACCATATTCAACCAGCCCGAATAAAATTGGCACACGGATGACACGGATTAGACGGATTTTCACTGATCTTTTCTTATTATAATCTCTTAATCATTATAAGGTTACTTTTAAGTGTAAAGGAGATAATCAGTGAAAATCCGTCTAATCCGTGTCATCCGTGTGCCATTAAATTCAGTAAGAGAAGTTTTTACATTTAAATTGCTCATGCCTTATTTTGCAAACAAAAAAACATGAGACCACTGCTTTTCTTTTTTACCCTCCTATTAGTTCTAAGTACCCACGCTTTTTCGCAAACAACTAACAAGAATGAAATACCCTTTGAATTGCTTCCTTCCGGACACATCCTGGTGAAAGCAAAAGTTGATGGCGTACAGGGAAATTTCATTTTCGATACAGGAGCCGGTATCACTATGTTTACCAAATCATTTTTCAGCAAACTGAAAGACACGATTCGTGAAGATGGCGGCTACACGGGCTTTAGAGCAACCGGCGAACGCATGGACATAGATCTGTATTGGGTTAAGAATGTTGAATTCGGCGCCATTAAAAAAGAAAAAGAAGAGGTTAGTTATATTGATGCAAACCTGGGTGGGATTGATGGCATTTTGTCTTTGAAATTGATGGAGTCTCAACCATTTACGATAGACTACAATAAAAAAGTAATTCGCCTCGAGTCTGCGCAAAGTCTCACAAGCATTAAAAAAACAGCGAAGTCAATTCCTGTACAGTTGGAGCAATCGCGTGAAAAGGCGCTCACTCTTTTCGCCTATTTCAAAGTGAATGATACTTTAACACTGCAATTCTCATTAGATAGCGGTGCGGAAAAAGATGTTTACCGTATAAATTCCAAACATCTCCAGCGTTTAGGTGTAGACGTCAGCGACTCATTGCATGTAAAGAAAATCGCAAAGCGTAGCGAAATAAATACTGATTTTGTTTCCAACATCTATATAACCAAGCTTCCAAAACTGGCCACTGCCAGCAATCCTTCCATTAACACCACAAACTTTCCGGCACAATTCGTCGATGGTTTAATTTACGATGGCATTATCTGGATCAATTGGCTCGGGTCGAGCATTACTTTTGATCTTGATAAGAAACAGCTGTTGGTTGAAAAATAGTTGAGAATTGAGAGTGGAGAGTTGAGAGTTGAGAGTTGAGAGTTCTTTATAGTCAAACATTCTGTGTCTAGCGCCAAATGTTGTATCTTGATCGGCTATATTTTTCTCAACTCTCAACTCTCAACTCTCAACTCTCAACTCTCAACTCTCAACTCTCAACTCTCAACTCTCAACTCTCAACTCTCAACTTAAAAACGCTTTCATCTCCGCCAATGCATATTTAGCATTAAATGAATGAATATCTGTGAGTGGCCAAACGTGTAGCGCGTTATTGTGGATTGACAAAACAGAATTTGGTTGCACGCGGCTGATTGATGCATGGAAATCGCGGCAGTCGTCGAGCAATACTTCACCGGCTCCTATAAGGATCAGTACCGGAGGAAACGATGTTAGTGAGAAATCTTCATAAGTTACCTCATCTATTGATTTCGCGCCTCGATACATTTCCGCATACCGTTTAACTCTTTCCTGCGAAATAATGGGATCACTATCGCGATTCATTTTGTATGAAGGCGCATCCGCTTCAAGATATATCCAGGGTGACAGCAACACTACTGCCTTTGGCAATTGCAGCCCTTTGCCCAGTATGCTTCGGATGGCAGCAACGGTAAGTCCACCTCCAGCACTATCACCAATCAAAAAGATGTTGTCCATCTGAGTTTGCTGCAAAAGATACTCATACACCCTTACCGCATCATCTACACCGGATGGGTAAGGAAACTCTGGAGCGAGGCGATACTCAACAAACAGCACACGCATTTCAAGATTTGCTGCAAAGTGTGTAAGCATGTTTCTGTGAGATTCTATACTGCCCATTATGTACCCACCGCCATGCAAATAAACAGCTACCGCATTGTCCTTCCTTTTGCGTGGAATGAACCAGTGTGTTGTTATGCCATTCATATTTTCTGTGTAAATTTCTACATCTGCATGAGGTTCATACAAATTTCCCAATCGGATATCAAAGTCTTCGCGTTCTAATGTTACTGCTTCCATAATGTTTTTGTTTCAATGTTTGTAAATCAAAATTGAAACAAAAACACTGGGTGCACCAATAAGGAAGTTTAAGAAATAGGCTTAATGTAGTTTAAGACTTCTCCGTTTTTTTAGAAAGATTGCCTCTTATTTTACTGAGGAATTCCGGCGTAATGCCCAGGTAAGAAGCGATCTGTGTATTGGGTAATCGTGAGGCCAGATCATGGTATTGCTCCATGAATGAAAGATAGCGCTCTTCAGCTGTTTCGCTGATTGTTTGCAACAAGCGGTTTTCCAGCGCGACATAGCGGTTTTCAATAATTACGCGAAAGATGCGTTCCAGTTTGTGAAACTTTGCCAGCAGGTCATACAGATCACGTTGAGAAATCTGCAGGATGATCGCGGGCTCGATTGCTTCTATGTAGGCCTTGCTTGGTTTCCTGTTGTGTATGCTGTCAACCTCTGTGATCCAATCATTCTCTGCAATAAACTGGAGATTGTGCTCCACCCCTTTTGTATCAACATGAAATTTTTTAAAGCAACCTTCGACCACGAAAGTGTAATGCTTGCACACTTCTGCTTCCTGCAACACAAACTGCTTGCGGCGTAGCTTGCGTTCGATTACACACGAACGTAAGGCCTCTCTTTCCTCATCGTTTAGCGGAAGATATTTATCGAAGCTGGCAAAGAGAGCTTGAATGGGCATGTGTGGAAGATTGAAGGATAAAAATAAGTTTTATTTCAAAATGGCCTTCCTGGTCTTCAAGAACCTCAATAAAAATGAAAATGAGGAACCAATTGCTCCTCATTCTATCTAGGGTATTTCATATCATTTCATTCTCCAACCGTACCTGTCTTCACCTCTCCTGCCCTTTTATAATCCGCGATGATAACACCCGTCGTTGTGATGGCGCTGTCTGTCAATGTAAATGCCGCGGGGATGGGACCGTCAGTAAATAATTTTTTTCCTTTACCAAGCGTCAATGGATAAATTTTGAGCCACAGTTCGTCCACTAAATCGTTTTTAAGAAGCAATTGAATGAGCTCGCTACTACCCCAAACTACTATGTCAGAACCTTCGGAATTTTTAAGCTTTTTTATATCTGCCAGATTGTGGAGGAATACAGAGTTTTGCCAATCAGATTTTTTTCTTGTTGTAGACAAAACGTATTTCGTGACATCATTAATAGTCGGCCATATAGCTGTATGTTGCGGCCAGTAAGCTTCCCATATATCAAATGTTTTTCTGCCTAGAAGAAGATCAGTCGGCTTTAGTTGTTTTTGCACAATTTTCGCGCTTACTTCATCACCATAAGGCGCCACCCATCCACCGAATTCAAATCCATTTGATGGATCTTCTTCAGGCCCACCCGGTGCTTGCAATACTCCATCCAGTGTGATCATTGATGACACGATTATTCTTCTCATAGTGTTTCACCTCCTGTTATGGTTTGTTTAAAAATGTTTTTCAAAAAACGGCTTTCATTACGATACAAATCTCATCATAAAAGATGGTGCCGCCGGTGTGTAAATGCGACAATTTGGAGGGCGAATGCGAAGAGTTTTAAATAGTTCATAAAAATTCTTATCTTACAATAAGCCATTGAACCCCATTTCCTCCACATTTTTAGTTGCTACCTCCGATTTTTTTATTATTAAAATTTACAAACAATTTTTATGAGAAAAACGTCCTTTTTCGTAGCGATTACATTTTTAGTCGCCTGCAATTCCGGCACTGACAAATCAAAAATGGAGACTCCAAAAAATGCCGATTCAACTACAATGCCCAAACAGCAAAGCTTGACTTACCCTTACACAGCAGATTATTCTTCGGATTTTGAGATCGGTGATGCAAAAAATGCCCAAACACTTCTCCAACTGTACAGAGACTTCGACAACAACACACTTGAGAATTCAAAAAATTCTTTCGCAGAAAATGACACTATGATTTTTGCCAGCGGTAACATGTTTGTTGGTACCAGAGACAGTCTTATTGCTTTAGCCACAAAAAGCAGGGGACAGATGGGCTCAGTCGTTGATTCTGTTCATGCCTGGGTACCACTCAAGAGCAAGGACAGAAATGAAGATTGGGTATTGATATGGAGCCGCGAGATTTCGACAGATGCCAAAGGGAAAAAAACAGTTCGCGAACTGCAGGAAACATGGCGGTTTGATAAAAATGGAAAAATCAATTTAATGTATCAATATGTGCAGGAATCTCCCAAAATGACTCCGCCGCCGAAGAAGAAATAATATTGTTTTTTATGGTGGCTAATTACATATACCCGCTCAACATTTGAGCTAAAAAATAAGGGGCAATGCTTAAAAAAACTTGCCCCTTATTGTGAGCTCGCGTGTGATCATTGAGGCAAAATGCGAACTTTATGGAGTTGATGAAAACAGCGAGCTGTTCTCCTGACTTTTTCCATCCTGAATATTATATGCCGAAGAAAAGTTTTAATTAATAAATTTGTGATCAACAATAGTGATGCAAGTTTGTGTAGTAAACACCAGCCAAAATCAACCAATTAAACGACAGTACATAATGAATCAAAAAGAATTAGTAGAACTTACAAACGACGAATTATTACAAGAAGCAAAAAAAATTAAATCCACTGCCATTTTCGATGCTGTGATTATTGGGTTTTTAATCGGAGTTGCCGCTTTTAGCGTCGTTAAAAAAGGTTTTGGCTTACTAACTTTCCTTCCCTTAATCTATATTCCGATAGCTGTTAAGAACAAGGCTAAATCTAAAGAGTTGGAAAAATTACTGAAAGAAAGGAATTTAAAATAGGAACAACTATGCTAAATTGATCCGATTTGCAAAAGTGCAAACCTGGTAGATCGAACCAGTTTTTGTGTATCTTTGCGTTGAGAAAGCTTTTGTTGCTTTGAAGCTCCATGTGCTACATGGAAGATAAATAGAAGTGATAGGGGCTTTTTCTTTTTTGTTCGTCAACTTTCATTCTCCCCGTACATAATAACAGTGAACCTCGTATATATAAACAGCCAGTGACGATAATAATGATGAAAGTAATTATGATACTGCCCATCTATACCGGTTGAAACACCAATATTGAAGTTGGGCCTTATTTGTCTCAAAATTTTATTAATTTCCTTATACAACTTTTCCTTTGCTACAGTTCTATTCCCCCTTCTTTCGGTTCCGGGTTGCTTTTCTTTATGCATGTTGTTTAGGCGAAAGGCTATTGATCCCAGTACAATATCAAGACACTGCATCAAAATATGTTTCTTAGAATCAACTTCGTAGATAGAATCATTTTTTATCACAATTTGTGTGTATCGAAATTCTGATAAAAATTGTATCTGATATATAAAACTCTTAAATCTCGCATTCTTCTCTTCGTTGTCCGGCAGCTTATCGAAAAAAATTTCAACGTCAAGTGGGTTATTTGAAATTATATATTTCAAGCCGAACGCTTGTTTCAAAAAATGATAATATAAAAGATGATATCGGTTTTCTTTATAGTCTTTTTGCAAGGGAACTTCAGCAAATCTGTTGTCTGTGAACATGATCCTAACTTTGACTATGCCGGATTTTACAAACTCAAAAAAAGTTTGGATAATGGCAATATATTGTTCCAATCGAAACGTATTTACATTGCTCCATTTGAGCTCTGAATCTTCCATCTGCAAATCCTGCATTTTACTAATCAAAGCATTTTTGACGCGCTCAAATTCGCGCTTTTCGATAATTAGTCCCCCATAAAAATTAGAATAGTATTTTCCTTTTTTTAGCGATTCGTCACAAAAAATATAATATCCTGCCATTTAAGATCTTTGAAATTTTTTCAGCGACTGCTTCACAACGAATTGTAAAAATCAGATCTCTGATGGCATAGATTACTTCGGCATAACAAAAAAGCCCCTGAAAAATCAGAGGCTACTTTTTTTGTGATCCCGCTGGGACTCGAACCCAGGACCCATACATTAAAAGTGTATTGCTCTACCAACTGAGCTACGGAATCAATATGAATTCATGATGCCCTAACAAAAGAGCCACAAAATCATTTTTCCTAAGAACATTCGAAACTCTATTCCGGTTCATTTGAACCCTTATAAAATCTCATACTTTTCAATTCAATAAAAAAGCCTTCAAAGTCTGCTGATTTGAAGGCCTTCTTCTGTGATCCCGCTGGGACTCGAACCCAGGACCCATACATTAAAAGTGTATTGCTCTACCAACTGAGCTACGGAATCATTTTTCTTGTAAGAACTTCCTCTTAAGAACTACCGGCGGTAAGGCCGTTTCAAAATTGGAGTGCAAAGATAAGGATTCAGCGATTCGCACCAAATTTTTCAAAAAAAATATTCAACTTTTTTTGAAAAAAGTTCTCTGCACTCAACTTCTAACAGTTTGATAAAGTTATAAATACAGCAAATCATTACCCCCTACTTCTTTGCGAAGCAGTAGTTTTCGTGTAGGTTTGCCGCACCAAATTTTTATCCTTTAAGACATGTCATCTTTTTTTCAAAATAAAGTTGTAGCCATTACGGGAGGCAGTGAGGGAATAGGTAAAGCACTTATTGACCTGCTTATTCCTATGGGCGCTAAAATTGCCACATGTGGCAGAACCTACGAGAAATTGTACAACCTGCAAATGGAGTATACTAATGTAATGCTTCACACTGTTGTGGCAGATGTAAGCAACGAGCAGGATTGTAAAAAATTCATCGATTCTACCATTAAGACTTTTGGGGGCATTGATATTCTGATCAATAATGCCGGAATGTCTATGCGTGCCCTTTTTAAGGACTCCAGTGTGGATGTTATTAAAAAACTGATGGACATTAATTTTTTCGGTACGGTTTATTGCACCAAGCATGCATTACCAAGTCTGATTGAAAGAAAAGGCACTATTGTTGGCGTCTCTTCCATTGCAGGTTATCGCGGACTACCGGGAAGAAGCGGTTACAGCGCTTCGAAATTTGCGCTGCAGGGCTGGCTGGAATCGTTGCGTACGGAATTGATGGAAGATGGAGTGAATGTAATGTGGGTTTGCCCGGGCTTTACAGCGTCTAATATTCGTTTCAGCGCATTGAACAATAAAGGCGAAGCAACGGGAGAAAGCGTGATGGATGAAGGAAAGATCATGCCGGCAGAAGACTGCGCAAAGTATATCCTGAATGCCATTGAGAAAAAGAAGAGAACGATGGTGCTTACCTTCCAGGGCAAGCAAACCATTTTCCTGAATAAATTCTTTCCCTCACTTGCAGATAAACTGGTTCACAAATTTTATTATAAGCAAGGAAAACTTGTTAAATAGTTATTCTATTCAAAAGGAATTTGTTTATTAGCAACAGATTTTATTTCTAACTTAAATCGCAATAAGAAAATATATTGAATGGCGTTAATTACCCTTACATCCGACATTGGTCAACAGGATTTCCTGGTGAGCGCGGTGAAGGGTCAATTGCTACAAATTAATCCTTCATTCAATATTGTTGACGTTACACACCAACTGTCGCCATTTAATTATCCGCAGTCGGCCTACGTCAGCAGGAATGCCATCAAAAATTTTCCGGAATTCACTTTTCATATTGTGATGGTAAACTTGTTTGAGCGCAAGCCGCAGCAATTGTTATTGGCGTTTCACAAAAACCAATACATACTCTGCGCAGACAACGGATTGCTCACAATGATCCTCGAAGAAAAGCCTGAAATGGTGATCGGCCTGAAGCTTGATAGCAATTCCATCAAAAACACTTTGTATTGTGCACAGATCTTTGGCAAAACCATCAACGATATTTCCGAAGGGAAAAGCTTGCTGAGCATTGGCGAGCCGGATGTTCCCATCATTGAAAAAAATCATTTGCGCGCACTGCTGGGTGAGAACTGGATGGAGGGACAAATTATTTTCATTGACAACTTCGAGAACGTTATTGTAAATATTACACGGGACGACTTTGAGCAGCAGCGTCGCGGCCGCAGTTTTAGAATTGTTTTCAAAAGAGATGAAGTGATCGATAAGATCAGCGAGTCTTATGCAGATGTTTCTGAGGGCGAAAAACTGGCGCTATTTAATTCTGCGGGTTATCTTGAGATAGCCATCAACAAAGGTAATGCAGCGGGGCTTTTCGGCTTGCAAGGCTACCTTGAGCAAACACAAAACGCTTACTTACAAAACAGGCTGTTCTATCAAACGGTGAAAGTGTTCTTCGAGTAGTGAGCACACTGATGACTCAGATTAGACTGATTTACACTGATTTTTACTGCCTAACATTGCTCAAACTTAGCTTCAATTCATACTAAAAAGGGTCAATCGTCGTTTTTATACGAGCAAGTTGTTCTTTACAAAGGAACAAATATCTTTGCTATTAAACCCCTTTAGTACCAATGAAACGTTTAGCCGGATACCCTTTATGGCTGTTATGTGCCATAACCATTAGCACTACGCTGTTTTCCTGTCAAAAAAGCGCTGATGATACTTTGCCCGAAGACACGACCTCTGTTTCTTCCAAAGATCCAAAAGCTTTGTCTGCCGCCGTTACTGTATGGCATGGCAAGCGCACAACGGGCACTATGCCTATTCCCAGCAGTACATCGGAAATAAGACTTGGCACTTCAAATGAGCCTTCAGTAACTGCAATCGCAGGCCGTCATGCATTTATTCACACGAGCATTGAATCAGGAGATGTTGCAGGGTATTATGTGCAAATCAATGGTGCAAGTGACTATTTCATTGTTGATTATACCAAGCCTATAAATGTGCAAACCAGTACGCAGCAAGGAAGTATTTCAACTGCCTCTGTGCATCAGTTTGGTCATGCTGCGGAGCCGACCATCCAGCACAGATCGCCTATCAGCGTTATGGGTAGCGGCGACAATTTTAACGACAGTATTATCGTTATCAATATTCCTGCAAATATTAAAACACCCGATACGGTTTGCGTTACTTATATGGCTTATGATTTCAACAATCGCGTGAGCAATTCTGTAACTACCTGCATTTACATTGACCATCTCGGAAGCGATAATGATAGTAAATGGTTAGAAGGTACATGGAACTTGTCCAGAATTGAAAAGTCGCAGGGAAGCCAGTTATTGAAATCTTATGATTTTGTTTACAATAAATGGGTGACCAAAGGCAATGATGAACTTTTGGACAATGATAACATAGCCAGCAAGGTTTATAAAAATGGTGATTCTGTTATTGTCTCTTCTGCCATCTGGAATAATTATTATGTTGTTACACCAACAGACACCTACCAGGTTGATATGGTTTACGCACCACGTGCGAATGATGTGCTTTTAGGTACCGACTCAATTATTTTTAAGAAGAACTATGTAACGCTTAGCAGTAATGGCACCTACGTAAGTGAATACTCTACTACTACAAAAAATATTTACTGGGACAATAAATTAACCTTTGAACAATTTTCAGATTATTTCCTGGACAATGGTGCATGGAGCTACGATTCAAAAACCAAAAAGGTAATTGTCGTTAACGAATATACAGACCACGGACACGGTGCGGGCCCACAGCTCGAACCATATTTGTCCGAAGCTCCGATAGAAAAAGTTTCCAATGACCAATGGAAGATTTCTTACGATGAAGAAGGCAATGACGGGAAGATTTATACTTATAAATCCACTTACAAACGTCAATAACCAACTGCTAACATTATTAAAAACTCCGGCGATTCCGGAGTTTTTTTTATACCCCTGATTTATTAAAAGTTACTGCCTGTAACATAATATTTTACTAAATAACCAACTGTTAGTGGCGGTTCCTTCTTAAACTGGGCGGGCAGCGTTATTTTGTTTTATAAAATGAAAGTTATGGCTGTCGAAAATAAATCTCCACACATCCTTAATACATCTTCCAACCTGTTAGGTTTCTGTTTGATAGTGCTAACTTCTATCCGGATCGCGAAGTTTGGTTCCGCAACTTTTATTGATGACTCCACCGGAATGGCGGCCATGCTTTTAATGGCGAGTTGTTTGCTTTCTTTTTTGTCCATGAGATCGCAAATTGAATCAAGAAGCAGAAAGCTGGAACTTCTTGCAGATTATGCTTTTCTCGTGGCGCTCGTTTGTATAAGCATTACGATTATTGTGGTGTCTTTTAATTTGATGAAATAAAAATGACTGGTCCTAAAAAGACCAGCCATTAACGCTTAGAAAAAATTCGATTCGTTATTACGGAGCGATTAAATATTCTTCAACGCCCATTGCGGGTAAAGTAATAGTAGTGTTGGCATCTTTTGTAACGCCATTTCTTACATCTGTAATTTTACCAGGCTTGATGGAGCCCCATTTAAATCCGGTGTTTTGTGACGAATGACCGGGATTAAACAAACGTATCATGTATTGGCCTCTTGCCTGTGGCACTATAGCCGTAACAACAACAGCAGCATTGGTAAGCTGGAAAAGTCCCTTTGTTAGAACAACCTCCTTCTTCACCGGAAAACTGATCAGTGGTTGTGTAAAATCGGTTGCTGCCATTTCGAGTGCGGCGTCATTTGCTTCACCATGAGGCTGTAGTGCATAGTGAAAGCTGGCAACGCCTTCCTGATCTGCTTTGTAGTTGGTGTACCAGTAGTTGTTCATCGCATAGGAAAACCAAAGTGATGTTGGCGCGCCTGTCGTTTTCCATTTTTTAAGACTCTGAGAAACTTGCAGGCGTTCATCGTTCATAGCGCCCGGTTCTACCATTGGTGTTTCCAGCAGCATCCATTGTAAGCCGTTGGCAGCACCAGAGATGTCCATCCATCTGCGGCCGTACAGGTAGTCCATATTGGAGCCCGGAAGTTGATCATCGAGATATCTTAAGGTGCCATAACCTGCATCCAACGTTACTTTTCCGGAAGGAACATCAAACGGAAAACCAAAATGCACTCCTTCTTTTTGCCTTACTGCTTTTTTATCAACAATATTTTCAACAAGAACAGCATTGCTGTTGGCGTATAGTGTTAGACGTTTTTCCAACGAGTTTGCGCCAGGTGCCTGCGAACGAAGGGCGATGGTAGTTACTACCGGACCGCTTTCCAACACCTGCATTTGCACCGTTTGATTGCTAACTGCAGCGGCTGGATCATAACCAGGTACATACCAATAACTGTTCAATCCCTGCGATTGGAAAGTGCCGGCATAGTTATGTCCGTCTTTTGCGCTTAGTTGCGTGATGCTGCCGTAGACAGGATCCCATGCAACGGTAACGTTCGCATTTGAAAGCATATTATTGCTCTGGGTAAACGAAGTACTGACAGTAACAGGTTCATCACTCACGGTATAAATTTCCGTTCCGAAAGCAGGAACATTGCTGGCAAGGAAAACATAGCTACCATCTGCAAGACGTTGTAAGGGCAACTTCCGGCCCAAGGCGTCTTTAACGGACTTGCCGGCTATATTGATCTTCACCGGCCCGCTTCTTGGCCATGACAATGTGTTGACTACAGCAATGCTGCGTGAATGCTCGTCTGTCAATGGTTGGAAAAGTTTTCCGGCAATGATGTTTATCTGACTGTCTGCATCCAGCATGTATTGTTTTTTAATGCGCCATTGTTCTGTAACAAATGGTATGTCAGGTTCCGTAGTACTGTTGTAAGCGCCCCACGTGTGTTCATGAAACATCAGGACATTGGTCCACGCGTTGTAGAATTGCTGCTCGTTGTATTCAACAGGAGCCAGCATTGCATAGGCATTGGTCAACTGCGATAAGCGAAGGCTGTTGACACGATTCTGCCCTTCTTCCTTTGCGGTAGAAAAAGCACCATCTTCCCAATACGGAGTAATGTCTCCTTTTACTACCGGCAATCCTTTACCGTATTTCTGCTCAAATTTTTCAAAGAGTTTATCAGTCGTATTCAATACTATTTTGGGTGAGCTATACTTTTCGTTCCATTGTTTTACAAACCGTGAAACAGACGTATCAATGGGTCCATTATCTGCCACAATATTGTATCTCCACTGTACAATATCGTAGGGATATTTTTTCTCATCAAGCTCATTTAAATAATTCGCGATCTTTTGCGGACCATTTTCAAATACACCACCGGGAGGAGTGCCATGCCATGAGGAGTATCCTTTGCCACCGGCCCAGAACAAAACTTTTTCTTCACCTGAAGGAGATGTCCACCAAACTGGTTTATCACCCCAAGTGCGAACAAATTCGCCTACACGATCTCCGAGATAAGGATGTGTTTCACCCATGTAGTTGGGGCCACTGGAAAAATATTTTACACCGCCTTTGGCGAAGGCCGTTACTGTGGACCATGTAAAGCCAGGTATATCAGACATCATGGCGCTGGGAATTCGCAGGCCATAAGTCTTGCGTAGTTGTGCTGCGAAGTCTGTATAGTGGAGCGCTTCTTCGGGCATTGTAATACCGGTTAGAATGTTAGCATACATTGCCGACAAACAGATATCTCCATTCTTTACTGCTTTTATCAATGCTTCTTTTTTCTCTGGCGTTGCCTGTTCTAAAAAATGTTCTACAGCCCAAAGAGATTCAACGTTCCATTTGAATTTTGCTTCTTCAGGATAATCTCTTGTAGCAGCAATCATGTCCAGTGCATCGTTGATGTTCTTGATGTGCCGCTTGAGCACTTCTGGTTGCAGGTGAGAATACCCGATGTCTGTATGAGCATGATGGATGAAATCCAGTTCGCGATAAGTAACAGGTTTAAGTGTAACAAATTTATCTGTCAGTATTTTTCCTGCATTGCTTACCACCATGCGAATGCTATCCTGATGATGTACCGGATCTACCGGTATGTCAAAGTGATTAACTCCATCTTCCACCGGGAACGAATATTCTTTTTTGCCACCAACAGTAACCTTGAAAGTTTGACGCTGACCAAAATGAAGCGCAGTAAGCGCTACAGGCTGTTGTCCGTTTTTAAGTATAAAAGGTTGTGGGGTGATATCAACTTTTTCCTGGAAGGAAAACTTAAACGTCATGAACCAGTCGTTGCTTTGCTGGGCTTGTCCGATGATCTTCAATTTTACTGGTTTACCGGGTTTAACACGACTTACAGGCAAACGAAGAAAGATAAGGCCGTGGGCGTCGTTGGCTCCGTCTCTTTTAGTTTGCTGAAACACAATCCTGCTGCTGTCGGGAGCGGCAAACGACCACACCGGTGCCTGGTTGCCAGGTTTGGTAGTGAAGGTCAGTAGTTTTTTATCATCTACGTACAAATCAAAATAACGATCGCCGGCGCTGGTGCCTGTGGAGTGGCCTGCCACCCAACTGAAGTAAACATAAGGCCCTTTGATTCGTGCAGGCGTGGCGGCTGTTTCCCACGCAATTACTTTATTGCCATCGGTGGCGCGGGTGAGCAATGCAGTTGTTGCATAGTCTGGAAAGGCAGAAAAATAGCGAATATTTTCGCCTTCAATTTCATGGTCAAAGCCATTGATCCAGTCTACTTTTCCGAGGTAGGGGACCGTTTTCTGGGCGGTGCCAGTGAGTATGCAGCCAAGCAAAACTGCGATACAATAAAAGCGTTTCATATAGTAAATAGTTGTGTTGGTAAAGGAACTTGAATGTAAGAAATTAAAAGTCCTGTTTATTACTATTTTAATGCTAGATGTTAGCTTAGCGTTTCCGGGAAAGAATTAAAATTGATCGCCAGCGGTACAGTGTGGATTGAATTAAGAATTAAGAATTAGGAATTAAGAATACGTTGTGTGCTGCATCGGGATTACAGATAAACACTCGTTTGTTTCACAAAAAAGATCCGTGCAAATCCGTCTGATCCGTGTCATCCGTGTGCAATAAAAAACAATCAGTCTGTCAGACGAGGGCGAATGCGAGCTTCCTGTATGGCATTTCAAATATTCAAATCCTCAAATTCCCAAATTAAAGTTGCTTTATCTCTGCAATCAAATCCTGCAATGCTTTCTTTGCATCGCCAAAAAGCATTGACGTTTTGGGTTGAAAGAACAATTCATTTTCGATACCTGCATAGCCAGGCTTCATGCTACGCTTGTTGACGATAACATTTTTTGCCTTCTCTACTTCCAAAATTGGCATTCCGTAGATTGGGGACGAAGGATCTGTTTTGGCAGCAGGATTCACAACGTCGTTTGCGCCAAGGATCAGTACTACATCAGTGGTACCGAACTCATCGTTTGCCTGTTCCATTTCTTTCAATTTATCATAAGGCACATCAGCTTCTGCAAGCAATACGTTCATGTGACCGGGCATGCGTCCGGCAACCGGATGAATAGCATAATCAACTTCCACTCCCCTGTTTTCCAATATTTTTTCAAGCTCGTGGCAAACGTGCTGCGCCTGCGCCACTGCTAAGCCATAGCCGGGAACGATCATCACCTTATGTGCGTAGGTTAGCAGAACTGCCGCGTCGCTTAGAGAAATTTCTTTGTAATTGCCTTGTGACTTTACCCCTGATGCCCCCCCATTTGATGCGCCTCCAAATGAACCGATCAATACATTTTTCAAAGAACGGTTCATGGCTTTACACATGAGTATAGTGAGCAATGTACCGGCTGCGCCCACCAGTATACCGCCGGTCAACATGGCTTTGTTGTTGTACAAAAAGCCACCGCAAGCCGCGGCAACACCGGTGAAAGAGTTCAACAGGGAAATAACAACGGGCATGTCTGCCCCACCAATGGGCAACACGAACATTACTCCATATAAAATAGCCAGCGCAAAAATGAGATAGAACCTCGGCGCTGCAATTGGGTCAAACCACAACCAAACACCTAACGCAAGTATAATCGCAAGCAATGTAAGATTGGCAATATGTTGGCCAGGAAAAGAAAAGTCTTTGATCTTTCCATTCAATTTACCCCATGCGATAATGCTTCCGGCAAAAGAAATACTCCCTATTATCAAACCCAAAATGATAACGGGCATGGTGGAAAGGTCTATTGAAAACGAAAACTCGGTGTCATTCTGCTCAGCATAACTAAGAACCTTCAAGGCAGGCTTTACAAGATGATCATATTCTACAATTGATATTAATGCTGCACACGCCCCGCCCATTCCGTTGAAAAGGCTTACCATTTCCGGCATTGCGGTCATCTTAACTTTCTTCGCGGCCAATGTTCCTATAATGCCACCTATCAACAATCCGCCAAAAATCCAGGCATGGTTATGTAAACGATTCCCTTCTTCATCCCTGTACAAAAAAATGGTGGCCAGTATTGCTATTGTCATTCCAAGCGCTGCAATGCGATTGCCGGTTCTTGCTTTTGCAGGATTCGACAGCATTTTCAGTCCCAGTATAAAACTGATCGAGCCAACGAGATAACAGATTGTGAGGATGCTTATTTCCATGCTTTGGGAGTTGAGAATTGAGAATTGAGAGTTGAGAGTTCGCGGCTATGAGTTTGGAGAAACTTACTCATAACTCATCGCTCATAACCCATCACTTTTTCTTTTTGAACATTTCCAACATTCTATCGGTCACTACGAAACCTCCGACTACATTCAACGTACCGAGAACAACCGCGAGAAATCCGAGTGCGAGAGCAAGATAATTGCTTGTGTCTGCCTTGCCCATTACGATGATGGCTCCAATGATCACCACACCATGTATGGCGTTGGCACCACTCATTAATGGGGTGTGCAATACAGCAGGCACGCGTCCTATCACTTCAATTCCTAAAAAGATCATCAACACCACTATGTAGATGTATTGTTCGTGTAGCGAAAACCATTCGAGAATGTTTTGCATGCTGTTGAATTTGATGTTTATAAAATCTGTTTTGCGTCGTGAAATGTGAATGGTCAATCGTGAATAAAGACTTCGCTAATCGACCACCATTCACCATTCACCTTTCACGATTCACGTACTCTTGCATTCACAATCTCGCCACCGTGCGTAATACAGGCGCCTTTTACAAGATCGTCTTCGAAATTCAGGTTGAGTTTTCCTTCTTTGTCTATGAAGAGTTGTAAAAAGTTCAACACGTTTTTACCATACATTTTGCTGGCATCGTAAGGCATTGTTGACTGCAGGCTTGAATTGCCGACTATCGTTACCCCATTGTGTACAAAAGTTTCGTTGTTTTTTGTGACGGTAGTGTTGCCGCCAGTTGCCGATGCAAGGTCCATGATGATGGAACCTTTTTTCATTTGCGCCAGCATTTCATCAGTGATTAGTAACGGTGCTTTTTTGCCGGGTATTTGCGCAGTGGTGATTACAATGTCTGCTTTGGCAATCGCTTCCGCAATTTTTTGCTGCTGCTTCTGTTTGTATTCTTCTGTTTGTTCTACTGCATAACCGCCTGCTTTGGAAACATCCGCGGCGCCGTCTACTTCAATAAATTTTGCACCAAGGCTCATCACTTCTTCTTTAACGGCAGGTCTTGTATCAAATACTTCAACCACTGCCCCAAGCCGTCTCGCTGTGGCAATTGCTTGCAAACCAGCTACGCCTGCGCCAAGTATCAGGACCTTTGCCGGAGCGATGCTGCCTGCAGCTGTCATGAACATGGGAAAGTATTTGGGAAAAATATTTGCGGCTTGCAAAACTGCTTTATATCCGGCGATATTTGCCTGCGAACTTAGTACATCCATGCTTTGCGCACGGGTGGTGCGGGGCAGCATATCGAGACTGAAAGTGGTTAGATTATTTTTGGCCCATTGTTGCATTAGCGGGCCGTTATATAAAGGTTGGAAAACTCCGATAAATATTTGCGAGGGATGTGTTTGGGGGGAAGCTTCGTCTGGCGGATGAATGGATAAAATGATGTTTGCTGATTGAAATATTTCCGCAGCCGATTTTATGCTTGCACCAACATTGACATAGTCACCGTCAGCACAAGAGGCTTTTTCTCCCGCTCCCTGCTCTACCCAAACCTCTACATTTTTCTTTATCAATGCAGAAACGGTTTCAGGTAACATGGAGACGCGTGTTTCAAAGGATAGCTCTTTTAAAATTCCTACAATCATAAGTAGTTATTCTTGCTTCAAGATAACTGTTTTTTTTCAGAGCAACAACTAAGGGAGCACACAGATGACACTGATGAAACTGATCAACACTGATTTTTTAACCGCAAAGATCCTTTAGATAAATATTAATCCGTTTCCCTAGAATTACTAGAAACTAATTTCGATAGAACG
>NZ_JAHSPG010000016.1 GCF_019130065.1 Pinibacter aurantiacus
TATTTACAAGCCGCCTAAAAACATTTTTTGGCAGTTTATGAGTCTTAGAATACACAAAGAAAGTGCACTTTGACTAAATGCAAATTCGTAAAGCGCAAAGGAAACGAAGAGGTCAGCAATAAATATCTTCGTTTTCTTTGCGCATAGCTTTGAGGCCTTTGCGGTTAAAAACTTCTTAGTGCAACTTAGTGTACTTAGTGCCTTAGTGGTAAGTATTTGAGTGTTTAAATTTTGAACAAAAAAGTTAGAAATGAGATTGTTGATACGTGCCTTTGTATTTGGATCGCTGGTGTTGAACATGTCAATGCTTTCACAAGCACAAAAGGTTGCGGTGAAAAGCGGTGTGGCACAGGCAAACATTACACCACCGGTCGGTTGCAGGCTGGCAGGGCATTTTTATGAAATCATTTCTACGGGCATTCACGATTCATTGTGGGCCAAGGCGATTGTGTTGCAACAGGGAAATGAAAAATACGCTTTTGTGTTTTGCGATCTTATTGGCATTACTACAGATATTTCGTCAAAGGCCCGTACCATGGCTAGTGAGCGGACACGCATCCCGATAAGTCACATTATAGTGGCTGCCACGCATAGCCATACGGGTCCTCTTTTTTACGGATTTCAACGAAATTATTTTCATGATAAGGCGCTCCAAAAAGGCGGGGACCCACACGAGAAAAACGACTACCCAGCATTTCTCGAAGAGCAAATTGCGAGTGCAGTTACAAACGCAAACGCAAGCATGACAACAGTGAAGCTGGAAGTGCTCATCGGTACAGAAAACTTTTCTCACAACAGGCGCTACCACATGAAAGATGGCACCGTGATGTTCAACCCCGGCCCTTTGAATCCCAATATTGTATCTCCCGCAGGCCCCGTTGATCCTGACGTTGAGATGCTCATGGTTCGCGATGCGAAATCTAACAATGCCTTGTCGGGCCTTACTGTTTTTGGCATGCATGCCGATTGTGTTGGCGGCACCGATATTGGCGCAGATTATCCTTACTACCTGGAACAATCATTGAAAGCATATTTTGGTAAAAACTATTTTTCGGCCTTCGGGCTTGGTCCTTGTGGCGATGTTAATCATATTGATGTAACGAAGGACCTGCCGATCTATGATTCTGTTTATCCTCAACAATTTGGCAAAGCCCTTGCCTCCACAGTGATTGGGAATGTTTCCAAAATGAAAACGGTAAAAGCTCCTGCATTGGCGATGTTGTCGCAAAAGGTTTTACTGCCCTTGCAAGTGCCGACGCAGCAACAGGTAGACTCTGCAAGAATCATCATCAATGGATTGTATGAAGCAAAAGAAACAGGTGCGTATGTAAAGAATGCAGGTGGTGAAGCAGGCGATTTTCTGAAACGTGTGGAAATGAGTAAATACCTCAATTTGGCCCAGCGCAGGCAAACGATAGAAGAAGAGGTACAAGTATTGCGCATTGACAATGAGACCGCCATCGTTGGCCTGCCCGGAGAAATATTTGCAGAGCTTGGGCTTTCCATTAAACGGGCATCTCCGTTCAAAAATACCATCGTTATTACTGTGTGTAACAACAGAACAAGCTATATTCCCACACGCAAGGCATTTGCAGAAGGCAGTTACGAAGTAACCAACTCTATTGTAATGCCAGGTTCCGGCGAAATGCTTGTAGATACTGCGATTGCGCTACTGCGTAAATTGAAGCCGGCGCATTAGGGAGCAAGTCAAAAGTAAAAAGTAAAAATTCAAAATGGACGCTGCAAGATTATTAACCTTATCGGTCGATTTGAAGATTTTTGACTTTTGACTTTTTACTTAAATCGCCAGTGTCTTTCTGTACTCACTCGGCGTCATGTTTTTTATCTTCTTGAATTGGCGGTTGAAATTTGCCAGCGAGTTGTAACCGCAATCATAAGCTATTGAAACCACGTTGTTATCTTTTTCTCCGAGCAATTTGCAGGCATGGCCAACTCTTACAACATTCAGGTATTCGGTGAAAGTCATTTTGTGATGCTGCTTAAAAAAATTGCAGAAAGCAGTAATGCTCATGTTGCCAACTGCAGCAATTTCATGCAATGCAATATCGCTGCTAAAGTTGCGCATGATGTGATCAGTAATTTTACTGAACCTGTCGGAGCAATTTGCTGCCTGTACCTGTTGTTCGTAATTAGGATTTGCCAGCAGTTCATATTCCCTGCAACTTGAAAGAATATCGAAGATGGCGAAGAGTGACGATAATCTTTGCAAACCGTTTTGGTGCAGCATTTTTTTCATCAGGCTGTTTATCTGGTCGCGTGCTTTTCCATTGATTGCCATGCCGCGTTTGGATCGTTGCAGCATTTTTTTAAGCGGTTCCAGTTCCGGAATATTCAGAAAGAAGTCGCCAAGAAATCCTTCTACAAATTGTATCACAATCGCTTCTGCTTCTGTTTCACCGTTGCCGCTCGCATATTTTTCATCGCTCACCCACACGTGCGGTAGAGCAGGTCCCATGAAAACAAGATCTTCTTCATCAAAATAACCAATGTGGTCGCCCACCATTCTTCTGCCCGTACTTTTGGTAATAAGCACCAGCTCATATTCGGGATGGTAATGCCAGGGATAAGGAAAGTAAGTTCCTCGTTCCTGGAATACAATAAATGATTTGTCAATTTCCTGCGGTAAGCGACATTCAATAGCTTTCATGGCACAACAATCTTATTAAGTGGAAAATACTGGATATACGTGGAATTTCAGCGTTTTTTTTGTTGAAAGGCGGAATATTTGTGTGGCCGTTTTTTTACATACATGGTAATGATCGATCTTGCTAGTCGGAGTTTTAAAAATCAAGATTGTTTTCTAGAATATTTTTTGCAAATTGAATATTGAAGTGCGTTTTATTTGTTGCTGTTATGGGCTCCTGAATTAAGCGAAAAATGAATAGTTGCTAGAAATGCAAAATGAGACGACATCAAAAGATTAATTATGCTTGGATTATACTTTGCCATTTGGAACGACCTAATTACCAGACTAAAAATGGTTCGTCCCGAAGCAAATTGGAAAGTTTCGGGTACTGTGTTTATGACACTGTCAATGTCGGCAAATTTAGCCGTGTTAATAGTTTCACTGACTAGATATTTTCCGATAGTAAGGACCTATGAATTAAAACTTCCTTTTCTTGATGGCTATTTTAAAGAAGTCGTCAGTTTTTTGATAACGATTGTTTTACCTTGTTTTTTACTGAATTATTTTTTAGTGTTAAAAAATCCAAGGTTCAATAAAATCCAAGAAAAAATTAGATTCTATGGCGGCAAACTTTTTGCGGCGTATTTCGCTTTTTCAATTTTGTTTCCGTTTGTTCTAGCTGTAATCTATGGAATAAGAAATGGTTTTAAATAGAATAGTCTAACGGGCAGAAAATTGCGTGCCGTTGTTGGTATGTAGCGAAGGTATCGAGCGCGCAGGTTACCGACAGCTAAGCTGGATTTTTTAGTATATTTTTTGCAAATTGATTATTAGATTTCAGTTGTTGGCATTTGTTGTAGACACTAAAAATTGAAAAGTATCATATGCATTTTCAAAAATGGTTTTTATTCCTCGTGTGTATAATTTCTTCGTTATTTGTTCGTTCTCAGGAGTTGCCATCTCTTGATAGTGTTGTTTCTTATTCGTCAAACTTGGGACGTGTATATTATACGCCTGCTGTCTTGGTTGACAACATAAGTTTTTCAGCCATAAAATTTAGAAACGGGCAGCCGGGAATTTGGTTGAGACTGATGGTGGAAAAAGTAGTAACGGAAAAGGGAAGAAGAAATATAGACGTGAATCCGGATAGCATCAGTTTGAAATTAAACAATGAAGTGATTGCTTTTGGAAAAAGTTATAGAGACAGTATTTATTTTTCCAATAAGGGAGATCTATTGGTTAATACGTTCTATCTTTTAAACCCAACTGAAATTGAATTTTTAAAAGAAAAGAATGTAACCGACATTATAGTTACAGTTAACAATAAACCGGTAGTCCTGCATATTTCAAAGCGATCGCAAAAGATGATTAAAGAAATGGCTAATAATAGTTATTGAAATTGTAAGCATTTCGTAGGGGCGAATTGCATTCCCCTTCGTCCCTGTTTTGCCAGATCAAGCAGTTTTTACGTCTTTTTTAAAATCTCTTTAAAGTTTTTTACTTTAGAGAGGTTTTTTGCAATGAAAACAAATCACCCAAAACTTGAAAAACAAGCAGAAAGTAGCGGTATTACTGGATGTAGCTAGAGCTTATGACAGGGATATACTTGCTGGAATTACCACCTTCAACAAAATTCACGATAAGTTCATTTTCTTTTTCTTTTCGCCAAAATACGTACATAGTGGCTCGCAAGCGAACGCAATCAACCGGGTAATTGACTGGAAGCCGGACGGCATTTTAACCCGGGAGATCGATGAGTTTGAATTGCTGCTGGATTTGGATATTCCACTTATTATATTTCCCCACACAAATTTGTACAAAGACAAAATAAACTCATGGGGCAATAACAAAGGAGTAGGCAAAACAGCGGCGGATTATTTTATTGCAAAAGGGTACAAGCACTATGCCTTCCTGGGGTTTAAAGATTTTCAATGGTCCATCGAAAGGCAGGAGGGGTACATTGAAGAAGTGGGCAACGCTGGTTATACAGTCAGTACATTCATTTTTGACAATACGCAACTGTTATGGGAGCGTCTTCCTGCAAGGTTAACGGAGTGGGTGGAGACGCTGCAAAGACCGTGTGCAATTTTCGCCGTTACAGATGAGTTGAATATGCACTTGTTGAACGCAATAAATCAAACCGAATCAAGGGTGCCCGACGATTTTTCGATTTTGGGAGTTGATAACGACGAGATGCTTTGCGATATGGCAAGCCCTACGCTATCAAGCATTGACCAAAATGCAAAAGAGACCGGCTTTGAAGCAGCCTCAGCTTTGAGCAGATGGATAGAACATGGTGAAAAACCTGTAGGCGATATTGTTTCGGAGCCGGGAACTGTTATTACCCGTGGCTCCACAAGTGCATTGGCTATTGATGACGAACAGGTGCGTGCTGCGTTGCATTATATTACCAATGCTGCTCCTTCAAAGGATATTTCTGTTGATGATGTTGTGAATGTCACCACATTGTCTCGCCGCATTCTCGAAAAAAGATTTCAATCGCTCATTAAAAGTTCTGTGCTTGAAGAAATAAAGAAAGTAAGGATTCAGAGAATTAAGTTCCTGCTAGAAAATTCTGAACTTACTATTCAACAAATTGCTGATGAATTAAACTTCAGAAATTTCGACAATATCACCCGGTATTTTAAACAGTACGCCGGAATGAATCCTAAAGATTATCGTAATAAATTTAAATAGCCGGAGACGATCAGGAATTAGGAGTTAGAAATTAGGAATTAGGAGTTAGGGATTCTTTAGGGGCAATACAACACCAGACCCGGAACCTTCAACGGGTGGCCCATCTCTCTTCGCAAAATGACTGTTTTTTGTCGTAAACTGACATAACTTAAGGCCCTGACCTATGTTAACTTGCTCTTGAGGTCAGAAAAATGACCTGGATCAATAAAAAAACTATTAAAAAAAGAAGGAACTTACCGAAACGATTGACTTGAGTCAGTTCACTTTTTAACACTTGCTATATGGAGAATTCTACAACAGGAATAAATGCCGCTGCTGAGATATTGGAATTTACGGCGGAAGAAAGCGCTGCTGCCTTTATCAATAAAAAATTCATCATTCTTGTCAGCGGAGTGGCTGCATTGGGCGGCTTGCTATTTGGTTTTGACACCGCAATTATTTCGGGAGCCATTCCCTACATTACCTCCTATTTTTCACTTAACGAATATTGGATCGGATGGGCCGTTGGCTCTATACTGATCGGTTGTGGAGTAGGCGCAATGCTGGCCGGTAAGCTTGCCGACAAGTACGGCCGACGCTACATGTTGATCATCTGTGCAATTTTGTTTGCCGCATCAGGAATTGGTGCAGGACTCTCAACCAATCTTACAGAGTTCATCATTTTTCGTTTGATTGGCGGATTGGGCGTTGGTGCCGCTGCAATGGTATCGCCGATGTACATTGCAGAAATAGCACCCGCAAAATGGCGCGGAAGGCTGGTAGCCTGTTATCAGCTTGCCATTGTATCCGGAATTCTGATCGCTTATTTTGCCAATTTTATTTTTGATGGAACCGGTGTAAATAACTGGCGATGGATGTTTGCCTCCCAGGCCGCGCCTTCCTTGTTATTCTTTTTATTGTTACTCCTCGTTCCCGAAACGCCCCGTTGGCTCATCATGAAGCAAAGAAATGCAGAAGCAGAAAAAATTCTGAAGAAAGTTTTAGGCAATTCGCCAGTTGAAGCAGAGATGAGGATAATAAAGGACAGCTTTCATAATGCGAAAAGCGTTTCATTAAAACAATTATTCAGCAAGACTTATAGACCCGTTTTGTATCTCGGTATCACAGTCGCGATATTCCAGCAGGTAACCGGCATCAACTCGATCATTTATTACGCACCGGAGATCTTCAGAGAAACAGGGCTCGACAGCTCCTCCTCACTTATGCAAACCATTGGCATTGGGGTTATCAATATTCTATCCACTATTGGGGCAATTGCACTGGTAGACAGGATAGGCCGCAAAAAACTTTTGTTGATCGGAACCGTAATGATGGGTATTTCACTTGTAGCAGTGGGCCTTTGTTTTGAGTACCATTATTACGACCATTATCTTGTACTCATTTTCATGTTGCTGTACGTGGCATCTTTTGGTTGCACACTCGGCGCCGTAGTGTGGGTGTATCTTGCAGAAATTTTTCCTAACCTTATCCGCAGTCTCGCACTTTCTGTTGCCACGCTTGCCTTGTGGTTGGCCGATTTCGCAGTTACCTTAACCTTCCCTGTGATGAGAACGCATTTAGGCACATCCTATACAATGTTTTGCTATGCAGCATTGTGTGTTGTGGCGTTTGTGTATATGCTGTTTAAAGTAAAAGAAACAAAGGGACAGTCGCTGGAGGATATTGAAACATTGTTTATTCATTAAGTAATTAGGAATTAAAAATTCTCTATGTGTTGCATAGGTTAAACACTTTTGACTTTTTAATTTTTCCTTTTGACTTCATAATAAAAGTGTCGGCGAAACATTGAAAAGCCGACCGGCAATTTAAGTTGAAAATTTTCAGAAGATATGAACAGTCATGTGGTGATAGGTGCAGATGTTGGCGGCTCGCATATAACGGCTGCGGCAGTGGAACTCCAATCAGGGAAAATAATAGCAGGCTCTACTTACAAACAAAAAGTGAATGCGGCAGCGGCACCAGAAGAGATTATTACTTGCTGGGCCAAAGCAATTAAAGCATCAATGAATGCAAGCGAAGAAGTAATTGAAGCCATTGGTATTGCTATGCCGGGGCCGTTTGACTACGCCAATGGAATTTCGTACATACGCGGATTGGCAAAATATGAGTCCCTATATGGTCTCAACGTTAAAGAACTGCTCAAAGAAGAACTAAAATTTCCGGGCGAAATATATTTTGAAAACGATGCCTCCTGCTTTGGTATTGGTGAAAGTTGGCTTGGAGAAGGCGCGGGCTGTAAACGCGTTGTAGCAGTTACTTTAGGCACAGGACTTGGCAGCGCATTTGTTAGCGACTGCGAAGTGCAAAAAACCGGAAACGAGATTCCTGAAGACGGCTACCTATATAAACTGCCATACAAACAGGGTATCGCAGAAGATTATATTTCTTCCCGCTGGCTCATCAAAACATTCAATGATGAAACAGGAAGTAAAATAACAGAAGTAAAAGAAATCAATGAACTCGCTTTAAGTGGAAATATATCTGCACAACAATTATTCTGTCAAATGGGAACGATGCTCGGAGAGGTACTCACACCGTGGCTCACCAGGTTCAATGCTCAACGCTTGGTTATTGGAGGCAATGTCAGGAACGCGCATTCATTTTTTTTACCCTCATTGAAAAAAGTGCTTGAAACAAATCAAGTAAACACCGGCGTTTACATTTCAACCAAAGGTGAAGAATCTGCCATTGCCGGCGCTGCTTATTTATGCAGCCAATTTTTTGTTTCGAAAACATCAACCGCTAAATAACTATTCTAAAAACATCGACAAGAGGCAACAGATGTGGAAACGCTTGATAAAACCAGTTAATCAGCGTCGCCTTGGGTGCCACCAAATAAAAAGATATGATGACTTGCAGAAAAACAACACAGTCTTTAATGCCGGCAGTTACAAAAGATGTGAAACAACTAAATGCCGGCAAGTATGACATTTATCCATTTGCCAGCCTTGGCGAGGGCAAAATCAACAATGGCTATAGAAGTCTTGCTCAATGGATAAAGAACCAAAGCGCTGTCGCAATCGACGGATACATTGGAAATGACTGGAATGGAGTTCGCAGCGAACTCGATGAAATATTATCTAAGGAGGGCCTGGCAATTAACTGGATCAGGACTACTGATTTGCTAAAAACAGAAAGCGAAATAGAGCAGCTTGTAAAACCATTCATTGGAGAAAAAGGAGAAGTGTGGGGAAGAAGAGCGAGTATATCACTGGAGGATTTTTTTGACAGCGAAAAATTGTCAAAGAATCACTTGAAGCAAAATGCCATCAACATTTCAATAGGAGTAGGAGCATCACTGGTTAACAAGGATGTGCCTGTTATTTACATTGATTTGCCGAAAAATGAATTGCAATATCGCATGCGTGCAGAGAAGGCAAATAATTTAGGTAAACAACATCGTGATGATAACCAGGAAACCTACAAGCGATTTTATTTTGTGGATTGGGTGGTATTGAATGAATATAAAAGTAAAATTCTTCCATCAATTGACATTATTGTTGATGGGCAATGGACCGAAAATATTTCATGGGCATTCTTTAGAAACATTCGGGAAGGCTTGCATTACCTTTCACAAAATGCTTTTCGCGTAAGGCCATGGTTTGAAGCCGGTGCATGGGGTGGGCAATGGATGAAAGAAAATATAAACGGCCTCAATAAAGACGAAATCAACTACGCATGGTCATTTGAAATGATAGTACCCGAGAATGGCCTGGTGTTTGAAAGCAGCGGCAACTTACTCGAAATTGCATTTGACTGGTTAATGATGCTGCAGGCCAAAGAAGTTCTTGGCGCCGATGAAAGCCGTTTTGGCATTGAATTTCCCATTCGCTTTGATTTCCTTGACACCTTCGAGGGCGGTAATCTTTCCATACAATGTCATCCGCGATTGAAATACATACAGGACAATTTCGGTGAAACGATCACGCAGGATGAAACCTATTACATACTTGATTGCAAAAGCGATGCGAAAGTATATCTCGGCTTTCAGGAAACGATTGATCCCGCAACTTTTAGAAAAGCATTGGAGGAAAGTGTAGAAAAAAATGAAGCGATTGACATTGAAAAATACGTGCAAAAACATGATGCACACAAACATGATCTTTTCCTGATTCCAAATGGCACCATACATAGTTCAGGAAAAAATAACCTCGTACTGGAGATCAGTGCAACGCCGTATATTTTCACTTTTAAAATGTACGATTGGGTGCGGCTGGATCTGAATGGCAAGCCCCGTCCGATCAACATCGAACATGCATTCAAGAATCTTGACTTTTCCCGCAAAGGAAAAAAGGTACAGGAAGAATTGATTTCAAAAGAAGCGGTAATTGAAAAAGGAGATGACTGGCAAATCGTACATCAGCCTACACACTCAGAACATTTTTACGATGTACACAGATTAGAATTTTCCGGTAGCATGGAAGTGGAAACAAATGATAAATGTCACATATTGATGCTGGTAGAAGGAAGCTCAATAATTGTAGAGACAAAGAATGGTTTTAAAACCCGTTACAACTACGCCGAAACATTTGCTGTACCTGCGGCGGCGGGTTCTTATAAAATAACGAATGAAAGCGGTGATAAAGCAAAAGTTGTAAAGGCTTTT
The DNA here is from genome assembly GCF_019130065.1 of Pinibacter aurantiacus. Taxonomy (GTDB): domain Bacteria; phylum Bacteroidota; class Bacteroidia; order Chitinophagales; family Chitinophagaceae; genus Pinibacter; species Pinibacter aurantiacus. The sequence goes on from NZ_JAHSPG010000016.1 coordinate 9,951, forward strand.
GTAAAGTAGATGTTAGGAAGAAAAGAGATAAATTTTGCATTTTTCAAATACTTCCGTCCAAATTTAAAGCCCGTACAATTGCGGGCTTTTTTTCAGATGAATCGTTCTGGATTTTTGGTTTCAATTGTTTTTATTTTGAATGAACAATAATTTCAAAGTAGTTTTTGTTACGACCTGATGAGTGCTCCCTTGTCATGAAAACAGTTTGTTTATTTTCAAAAACGACATAACTTTTATCCTCAATAACTTCTATGCCTTTAAGCCTGTATTTACTTTTCTTCAAATTTGAGATGAATTCTTTATAGTTGAATGGATTATAAAGAAAGAAAACCGTCTTTGCCTGTTTATTGCTGTCGATAGATTTAATTACACATGAACTTACTTCTTCGCCAGAATAAGTGAAAGGCTGGAAATACCATCTTGACTCCGTTTGGCCCGTTGAGTATTGTTTAAATCCCTTTTCCAAAAGGTTTCGGGTTATCGCTGCGAAGTCTGGGTTGTTGTGTATCTGCTTAAGCTCTTTTGGGGTTAAATTCTGTCCTGTCGCAAGAGCTTCAAAAACAAAAACGAAAGAAATAAATAAAATTAGTCGGGAGAGATGTTTGCTCATAGAAATAGTTTCATATGAGATGCTTCAGTTGTGAAATTTCATACGGAGTAACAAAATTTTTCTTCTCTCGCCGTTAACTATTCAATCATTCTTTTTCAGAATTCCTTTCTCGACACTTTCATTGATCAGGTTCTCTGCATACTCCCAAATGGAAGTTGACCCTTCTTTAATGGCTTTTTTCTTCTCATATACTTTTTCATACGGCACATTGAATTCTGCCCACGTGCCACCGTTGTTGGAAGTATTTTGAAGCAATGGTTCCAGTCTGTCCATTGACTTTGCAAATTTTGCGTCATCTGTAACACCATCTTCAAACTCCTGCCAGATTGCAATAAAGTCGTCAGCTTGTTCTTTTGGCAACAATCCAAAAATGCGCCTTGCTGCAATCAGTTCCTGCTCGGTGTTGGTGTGGCTTTTTGTTGTTTCATATAAAAATGTATCGCCAGCATCAATTTCAACAATATCGTGGATCAATACCATTTTCAAAACTTTCAGAATGTTTATCGGCTTGTTGGAATGTTCTGCCAGTATAATCGTCATCATTGCTAAATGCCAACTGTGTTCCGCGTCATTTTCATTACGGTCGCTGTTAAACAATTTAGTTTTACGCAGAATGTATTTTAGTTTATCAATTTCCTTTATGAAGCTTATTTGTTTTAGTAAATTATCAGTCTGCATGGTTAATTAAATTTTTTACATGATCGAGATGAGATCATAATTGTTTAAGAGTGAATAAAATTACAAAGTTTTTTCGCCTTTCACAGGGCAGATAGACTTTGTAAAACTCGTAACACACAACTATCTGCAACGTATCATACTATAGTTAAATAAGATTTTCTTAATTGTCCTTTTTCGTAATAATCAAGCCTTTATTCGAATGTCAAATATGAAGATATACACATGTTATGTAATATTTGCGCATTCGGCTATACCTTCGTATTCGATTACATACCTGATAATATAGATCTCAAGAAATCTTCTTAATAATTCCTGTCTACTGGAAATATTTACAATTAGAATTAACAATTCTTATTGGTTTATCAACAGCAGTCAATCATGCTTGTTCATGATTGCTATTAAATCCATTATACAATGAAAACGTATGTAATTCTTCTTACCCTGTTGCTGCACGTTCTTGCAGTAAACGCAACCCAACTCTACTGGGTTGGAACTTCTTCAAGTGATTGGAACGATAAAAACAACTGGTCATCAGTTTCCGGTGGCGCAGGTGGGACTGGCGTTCCTGGCGTTTCAGATAACGCGTATTTTGATAGAGCCAGCACCTCTTACAATTGTGTGTTGAACAATGCGGCGGTTATTAATTCGATTTCGATTTCCGGCGGTGCAGTTTCGCTTGGCTCTTCAGGCGATTTAACGGTTCAGGGGACTTTTACCATTGCGTCGGGGAGTTTCAATGCAGGAACAGGTAAGCTCAGTATAATTTCTGATCAGTCAAGCACAATAAGCGGAGGTATTTTTAATGCCAACCAGGGTTCAATATTTTTGAATGCAAACTTAAGTGTGACAAGCCTTTCCACGTTTCAGCCGGGTACCAGCACTGTTACTATGAACAGCGGTTCTTACACAATTACAATCAATGATAATGCCGGTGGCTCTTTTAGATTTTATAACCTCGTTATCAATAAGCAACAAGACTATGAGACAGCAAGTTTTAACGCGAATGTTGCAACAGACTCTTTCCAGGTAGACAACCTCTTAACGCTTACGAACGGAAAGCTCGTTGGCGATGGCTTCATGAAAATAGAAAAGGATTTAAATGAAGCGTCAACTTTTGATGGAACTTCGGTTTCCATTGGCTGTACAGGCGCTAACGCAAGTAACCTTACACTTAATGGCCCTTTGGCGGCTGGCGGCCATAATTCATTTGTGGGTATTGTGAAGAGTACCAGTGCATCGGTGGTGAATGTTTATAGAGGACACGAAGCGGGCATTGATGATACCATAAGGATAGGCAATGGGGGCAACTTTACTGTTCGTCGTGGCATTATACAATTTCCCGACAATTCACCAATTATCAGTTTTTTTGACAAGCTGGTTATAGAGCCGGGTGGAACATTTAAGTCCACATCAAATTATTTTTATAACAAGGGGGGACACGTAAACTACGGCGGTCAGTTTTTACACAATAACGGCACATATGTGTTTGTAAATGCCAATGCCAATTACACCGAGTTTACGAACCATGTTGAGAATTTTTACAACCTTAATTTGGCTAACAGTAGCATAAAGCCCCAGTCGAAAGATACGCTCGTTATTAATGGCAACTTGACACTGGTTACAGGCGTTATTGCTCCTGCCGCCACAGATGCAACTGTTGTTTTAAAAGGCGATCTTAATGCGACTGCAGCGGTGCCTGCGCAATATTTGCAAAGCATAAATATTCTGATTAATGGCACAGCTGATCAGCACTTCTTCAATGCACATCCGAGTAATATTGACTTTTTCAATTGCCCCATAACGATCGATAAGCCATCTGGACAGATCATACTGGACGCGCCTTTTATCGTATCTGGCTGGGGATCTCAGGCCCTTAACTTTAAAAACGGAATTATTAAGTCTGCAACTGATGCTAACTATCTTCAAATGGACAACGGCAAGATTACAGGTGCAAATAATAAGAGTTATTTAGACGGCCCGTTTAGATATCAAAGCGGTTGGGATCCTGTAGAATATCCGGTAGGTAACGGTGGATATTATGCGCCCGTACGCATTACGGAACAATGGAACAATGCAGCTCCAGATGCATATTTCACTGTAAGATATTTCAGGAAAAGCCCGGCACCGCTGTATGATATTTCAAAGACAGATGATCCGCTTAACCTGAAAAGTGTAAGCAACTGCGAGTATTGGACAATAGACAGGGAAGTGGGAAAAACTACTTCTGCTTATATCTGGCTTTCTTACGACAGTAAGAGGAGCTGTGGTATTACGGATCCAAGCAGGCTTCGCGTGGCAAGATGGGATGGTAGTCTATGGACAAATGGAGGTGGTTCTACGTCTGGGCAGTATGTTATGTCTGGAACTTATTACAGTGGCTTTGGTCCCTACACGCTTGCAAGTGCTGACTTGGCATTGCAGGGAGGCGGCGCACTGCCGGTTACCTTCCTTAGCTTTAAAGTAACTGATGATAATGGCAAGGCATACGTGCAGTGGAGTACTACCAATGAAATACAAAATGATCACTTTGAAGTTGAAAGTTGCAGTAATGGTCGCGAGTTTCAAACAATAGCTAAGATTTATCCGAAAGAGGGCAATGCGGCAGCGATGAAAAATTACAGTTTTGTTGATCAAAAGGTGAGCAATGCAACAACATATTATCGCATTAAGCAGGTTGACATAGACGGGAAGTTCGTTTATTCATCTGTTGCAACATATAGGGGGAATGATGATAGATCTGACTGGAACGTTTCTTACAACAAAAGTTCAAAAATGTGCACAGTGTTTTTTGATCTTCCTTCGGGCCAGTGCGCTGACGCAAGTATTTACAGCATTAACGGACAGTTGATCCTCAAACGTTCATTTGTTACGGATGGTGCCGACCGCAGGCAGTATGTGATAAACGTTGCGCCGGGTGTTTATTTTGTAAAAATTGCTACTCAAAATAATGTTTGGGTGAAGCAGTTTATGGTTCAGTAATTACTGAGAACTCATAAATATAAAAGGACAGACTTGTTGTAGTTTGTCCTTTTTGCGTTTAATGAGATGTTGCCGGGCAAATAAACATTGCTGCAATATGGCGCAAAAAAGAAGCGAGTCACGTAGTAACTCGCTCTTTGTATACGGCTTGTTCTTCATAGAAAGTGGATTCCTTTCTTCGCTGTTGAAACAACGTACATGCCGTGGTCTTTCATAGCGCTATTGAACGCTGGTTTTTCTTTTGCTTAGTTATTCATTAGTTCTGAAAACATCGCATTTGAAATAATTGGATGAAGCAAAGGTATTGCCGGTAAACCACTGGAGCTTACAAAAAACGGCAATTGCTTTACATGATCCGGCAGTATTGAAAAAAGGTTGGGCCGAGGAAGATGGGGCTTGTAAAGTGTTGTAGCAGAGATGTTTTGAAGGGAAGTGATGAAAGAGCGGACAAGTATTTGTTAACGTTATTTTCGCCGATTTTTGAAAGCCTATTGCCAGAATCAGAAAGAGAAAAAATGATTGGCGTCGTAATATTGCATTATCAATTACGACAGCAATAAACGTTTTATCAGTATAGGGTTATTATCATAGTTTTCTTAGTAAGGTATGTATCCGGTTATGTCTATAACCGGATTTTTTTTGTTCCTGCCTGGCAGGAAACGTGTGCGCTTTTAAACAGAACTTTTTGCTTTATTGCTTGTTAATCAAGCCAACACTTTTTCTATGAGAGAATTTCGCGTCAATCTGAGTGTTGATAAATCTAACTTCGTAAAATTGTATGAACAGCTTTCAAAGTCATACCAAACCGGTGTAGCAATGGTTGGTGATTCGATTTCTCTCGACAATGAAAAGGCAAAAGGCAAAATTGAGTTTTTCTCCATTACGCCACACATTTCTTTACTCAGGCTTAATGTTTTGTTTGGGGAGGAAGTGATCATCAGAAGAATTGCGGTAAGAAAGCCTGTTTTTTATTCCTGCCTTTTCTCACTGAAGGAAAGCATCGACCTGCACGCATTCAACAACGTGGATGAGGAAATGAATCGTATAGGTCTTGCGGCAAAGCATTCCGCCATTTTTTTCTCCGCAGATGTACAAACGCTGTTTAAGGTAATTCCCAATGAAACCTCTAAAGCGATTATCCTTATTTTTTCGAAGAACGCACTAGCTGGTTTGTGGGACAAAACTGACGGTGAAACCTTTAATGTATTTAACGGTGATACGGTAAAAGGATATGCAGCCATGACTTCCCTAATGATAGACGAGGTAAACAAGGTCTTTGATTATACCTGGGCGGAAGATGCGCAGAAACTTTTCTTCCTGGCATCAGTGTACAATCTGCTGGCATCTTTGATACAAGAAATACATGTTGAAAGCAATAAGCTGCAGGAAGAAACGGGCATATTGGAAGCCTCGAGGATGATTCAAATAAGGAACGTGCTGGTGAGTGACCTTTCGGGCAATTGTCCCAGCATTGAAGAAATGGCCCACAAAGTACACATGAGCCTTACGAAGTTTAAAGTATTATTCAAACGCATGTTCAAATTATCTTACTATCAATATTATCAGCATTATCGTTTGCTTGCGGCAAAACATAACCTGGTCATAGGAAAATCTCCAACGGAAACAGCATACGAATTTGGTTTTTCAAATCCGGCGCATTTCAGTTACACTTTTAAAAAGAAATTCAACGTTTCTCCAACGGAAATTTGATAAGTGTTTTATTGGTGAATAATGAAATTATCACTATCACTTACGACTAAACGAATTTCCTTTCCCCCAATCCTCCCCAAAAGCAAAAAAAGCATCTCCTGATTTAACCGTTAAATGTCAAAAACACAGGAAAATCACGCTTTTACGAGGTAACTTGTATGTGTCCTGCGAACCGTTTTTACAATACAGTTGTTTTGTAAAATACCAGGGGATATTTTTTCGGCTAACCCCCTCATACGCTTATGAAATTAGCCTCGCCTGCCGATGGCGTGTGGGGCGAATTCCCCGTCCGACCGGTCATCCGGGCGGGCATCTGGACAAAATAAAATAAAAAATAGACAGATGAAAAAGCTTGGTATTTTCCTGACTCTGATAACCACTTTACTTTCAATCTCGTTTACCTATGGACAATACACAACCGATAAAGTGGTGGGAAAGAAGAAGACTGATTTAAAAGATAGTCTCATTCGGTCCGAATATCCGTATATGCTACCGATCTGGGGTAAAAAGGTGGTGGCGAAAGGTTATAATCTTCCATATTCCGCGGGGCTGAGTATGCAATACCTCTGGCAACAGTCGGACATTCTTATCAACAATTTACAAGTGGGATTCAATAACGGACCTAAATATAATCTTGACCAGATAGTTCGGTTCGACAAGGCAACATCGACCTCCAATGGAATTAATATCAGACCAGATTTTTGGTTGTTCCCTTTCTTAAATGTGTATGCAATTTTTGCCAAATCGCATTTATCCACTGCTATAAATGCAGGCGTATATATTCCGGACAGCAGCGGCACATGGAACAAAATATTGCCTATTAACACAAAGGCAGATTTCGATGCCACCACATACGGATTTGGCCTTACACCCACATTTGGTATCGGCGGGGCATTTTTGGCGCTGGATATGAACTTTACATGGACAGATATACCGGAACTTGAAAAGCCTGCATATGCATTTGTATTCGGCCCAAGGCTGGGTAAGAACTTTACTTTGCCGAATAAAAAAAGCAACATCGCTGTGTGGGTCGGAGGCTTTCGTGTGAAACTGAATAGCGGAACAAGCGGTTCCTTAAATGCAACGGATCTTTTTCCAATAGACCAATGGCAAAGCAAACTTGATACAGGGTACATGAAAGTAAACAATGCTCAACAAAATGTGGACGCATGGTGGAACGGGCTAACAGATGCGGAGCAAAGAAATCCGGTGAATAAGGCAAAATATAACACCGCCAATAACGCACTCGAAAGAGCGGGAGGTTTTCTTGATCAGGCGTCGCAAGTGGTTGAGGGCGCAGGAAATGCAAGCGTGCAATATTCACTTGATAAAAGGCCAAAGAACATGTGGAACTTTATTGTGGGAACGCAATATCAAATTAATAAAAGTTGGATGATACGTGCAGAATATGGTTTTCTTGGATCGCGGCAACAATTCATTGGAGGGTTGCAGTATAGGTTTGGATTGTAAAATCGGTTATACATGGTGTTAGAAGAGTTGAGATAGATGTTGGTTGCTGGTTGTTAGGAGTAGTCGTGTGTGAAGACTAACAACTATCAACCTGCGCAAAGATAATTTTAGGAAAAAGTAAACATTTCCTGTTTACAACATGTTGTACCATTGTGTTCCTGTACTAGCCCCAACACAAGCTGTTTAATCACAACATTATATAAAGACTCTGGTTCATTGTAAATAGACATTTATGAAGCCCTGTCAAGCAATACCGTTCCTTTTTCTTTTCTTCGCCTTTGCAGCGTGCAAAGACAAGAATGAGCAAGCCAAGCAACCCGTACCGGAAGTGCAGGTTGTAAAAGTTGGTCAGCGAGATTTGCCAGTATATATGGAATATGTTGGACAGACCTTTGGTCAATCCGATGTAGAAATTCAGCCACGTGTAAATGGTTGGGTGCAAAACATTGCGTTCAAGGAAGGTTCATCAGTTAAAAAAGGACAGCTCCTGTACATTATTCAGGATGATGAACTGAAAGATCGTGAGCAGGCTGCAAGTGCAGAACTTTCTCAGGCGAACATCATGCTTGTAAAAGCAAAATCTGATCTCGACAGAGTAAAACCACTCGCAGACATGAACGCCTTGAGTAAACGTGATCTTGATGCTGCGCAGGCTACGTACGACGCACAAAAAGAAGCAGTACGTTCCGCACAAGCTTCGCTAAGCAATGCCCGTTTGCAATTAAGCTATTCAAGAATTACTTCTCCCATAAATGGCGTCATCGGCATATCGAAAGTGCAGGTAGGTGACTACGTGAAAAACATTGGCCAGACACCAATAAACACAGTGTCAACATTAGGTGCGCTTCGTGTGCGCTTCCCCATTACTGAAAAAGACTACCTGATGTTTAAACAGAAATTAACTCCGGACCAACTTAGAAGTCTTGATGTAGAATTCGTTTTAAATGACGGCACCATTTTTCCCGAAAAAGGAAGGCTTGATTTCGCTAACCGTGAAGTGGATCCCACTACAGGGTCATTGCTGGTACAAGCGGTTGTTGAAAATAAATCAAATCTGCTGCGTCCCGGTCAATATGTGAAAGTTAGATTCAAAGCATACGAATTTCCTAACGCTATAATGGTTCCGCAAGAGGCGATCAATCAAATGCAGAATGTGTACATGGCATACCTGGTGAATGATAGTAATAGAATCAATCCACGTCCGGTAAAAGTAGGAGAAAGATCGGGTAGCAACTGGGTTGTGACAGATGGCCTGAAGCCAGGCGATAATGTAGCGCTTGTAGGAAATGCCTTTATCAAGGCAGGCATGGAAATAAAGCCTGTGCCCAAAGCCTATTCCTACGACTCAACATCAACAAAGCAATAAGTCCGGTTACTTATTTATAAAACTTTATTACACCGTCCATGAGCGAGTTTTTTATCAGGCGCCCGATATTTGCGATGGTACTGTCCATTCTGATGGTAGTACTTGGAATATTGGTTTTAAAAGGTATTCCCATATCGCAATACCCAGAGATCACACCACCAATGGTACAGGTGAACGCTACATACAATGGCGCCAACTCTGTAAACATGGAGCAAACTGTAGCAACGCCTATCGAGCAGCAGGTAAACGGTGTGGAAAGAATGTTGTACATGCGTTCCGTAAATGCGAACGATGGTACAATGAGATTGGAAGTATCTTTCGAAGTAGGAACCAATCTCGATAACGCCAACATGCTTACGCAAAATCGTGTGGCATTGGCAAATCCTTTCCTGCCTCCGGAAGTTACCTCAATGGGTGTATCAGTAAAGAAGTCACTTACGTTCCCTCTCATGCTGGTATCACTCTCTTCTCCCAAAAATACTTACGATTCAAAATTCTTAAACAACTATGGGTTTATCAACGTCGTTGATGAATTAAAACGTATCAACGGAGTAGGTGACGTATCTGTATTTGGCGGATCGGAATATGCGATGCGTATATGGATAAGACCAGACGATCTTTCCCGATACAAACTCACAGTGCAGGATGTAATCAACAAACTCAAAGAACAAAACCTTATCAAACCCGGTGGTAGTTTTGGTGCAGAGCCTGCGCCAAAAGGTGTGCAAAACACCTACACCGCCATGTTGCAATCACGTCTTGTAACAGAAGACGAGTTTGGCAAAATCATTTTAAAATCAAATGAGAACGGCGCACTGGTACGCATGTCAGATGTAGCAAGAATAGAACTGGGAACAGAGAACTACACCATGACGAGCCGTATTAACAGCAGCTCCGCTTCTACAATCGCTGTATATCAAATTCCAGGTTCAAACGCGCTGGCTGTTGCAGAGGCAGTGAAAAAAAGAATGCACGAACTGGAAGACAGATTTCCGGTTGACATGAAGATGGATGTTTCTCTTGATACAACGCTCGCTGTAACAGAAGGTATTAATGAGATCATGCATACTTTGTTTGAAGCTGTTGTACTGGTAATCCTTGTGGTGTTCATCTTCCTGCAGGACTGGCGAGCAACATTGATTCCGTTGCTTACGGTGCCTGTATCGTTGATCGGTACGTTCATCGTTTTCCCGCTACTTGGTTTTTCTATCAATACACTTTCGTTGTTAGGTTTGGTGCTTGCCATCGGCCTTGTGGTGGATGATGCCATTGTGGTAGTGGAGGCGGTAATGCACCATATAGAACATGGTAAGTCACCCAAGGAAGCAACGAGTATAGCCATGAAAGAAGTGGGCGGGCCCGTTATCGCCATTGCCGTTATTCTTGCTGCAGTGTTTGTGCCGGTTGCGTTTACCGGAGGTATTACGGGAAGATTGTATCAACAGTTTGCGATCACCATTGCGATATCGGTTTTGTTCTCGGCCTTCAACGCGTTGACCCTGAGCCCGGCGCTTGCAGCATTGTTGTTAAAACCTCAAACGCAAAAGAAAGGGTTGCTGGCAAAATTCTTTGCTGCGTTCAACCGCTTCTTTGATAAGTTCACCAACGGATATGTGGGCGTTGCAAAATTCTTTGCGAGAAAACTGGTTATCACCATGATCGTTCTCATAGGCATCGTAGTAGGTACAGTGGCACTAGGTAAAGCCATACCCACAGGATTTGTGCCGGAAGAAGATCAGGGCTGGTTCCTGATAAGTACTATGCTGCCCGATGCAGCTTCACTGCAACGTACCGATGAGGTAACGAAAAAAGTAGAATCTATTTTAAAGCAGATACCTGAAATAGAGTTGTACACTACTGTAAATGGTAACAACCTTTTGAACAATACGGTGTCGCCGAATTCTGCGACATTCTTTATAACGTTGAAGCCGTGGCACGACCGTCATAAAACTGCGCTTGACCTGGTACAGGAAATTAATGCCATTTGCATGAAAGAAGTGTCTCAGGCAACAGTGCTGGCTGTTGGACCGCCACCGATCATTGGTTTGGGTAACGGTAATGGATTCTCAATGATGTTGCAGGACCGTGCAGGTAACTCTCCACAATACCTCGCTGCAAACGCACAGCGCTTTATTGCAGAAGCCAGCAAGCGTAAAGAAATAGGAAAAGTGTATACACTCTTCCGTGCGAACGTTCCTCAAAAAAATATTGCAGTAGACAAAGAAAAAGTCGACAAGCTCGGTTTACAGTTAAATGATGTTAATACCACAATATCATCCATGATGGGAGGTACGTTTGTAAACAACTTCAACCAGTTTGGACGGCAGTACAAAACTTACGTAATGGCGGATCAGAGCTACCGCATGACGCCACAAGATCTGCAACAGTTCTACGTAAAGAATATGACCGGAGAAATGGTTCCCGTGGGAACAGTGGCCACGGTGCGTGATACGACTGGTCCTCAATACACCAATCACTTCAACATTTATCGTGCAGCAGAAATAGGTGGTGTGCCGGCACGCGGATATAGTTCGGCACAGGCATTGACAGCCCTGGAAGAAGTAGCCAAACAGGTATTGCCGCAGGATATGGGTTATCAGTGGAGCAACATTTCATACCAGGAAAAACAAGCAGAAGGTTCATCCGGCTCTGCATTCCTGATGGCGCTTGGCTTCGTGTTCCTCATCCTTGCCGCCCAATACGAGAGCTGGAAACTCCCTGTGAGCGTGCTTTTGGGAACACCGTGGGCAGTGCTGGGTGCGTTCCTTGGATTGTTCATTGCAGGTATAACATCATTGAGTTATGTAAACAACATATTTGCACAAATTGGCTTAGTAATGCTGATCGGTTTGAATGCAAAGAATGCGATCCTGATCGTTGAGTTTGCGAAAATGAAACATGAAGCGGGCGATCACGTGATGGATGCAGCGATTGATGGAGCCAAGCTTCGCTTCCGCCCAATCCTCATGACATCACTTGCGTTCATACTCGGCGTAATTCCGCTGCTGACAGCAAGTGGCGCGGGCGCTGAAGGAAGAAAGGTAATGGGTATGGCCGTGTTCTCAGGAATGATTGCGGCTACCGTGATGAGCGTACTGCTGGTGCCTGCATTCTTTGTATTGATTGAAAGAAAGAAGAAAAAGGCTGCGGCAGCTTCGGGCACTGGTGAATCGAATCCACCTGATCAATCGCATCCACCGAGCCATTGATTAATTTGAGAATTTGAAGATTTGAAAATTTGAAAATGGGATGGAATTGAAAATTGAAAGTTGAAAATTGAAAATGATGTAGGGGCGAATCGCATTCGCCCGATAAATATCGCGTCAAATGAATTCTTAATTCCTAATTCCTAATTCTTAATTGTCAAACGACGATTTTGTAATAGACCATGAAAATAAAACATGCATATCTTTTTCTCGCCGTCATACTGCTCTCCGTGAGTTGTATGGTGGGTAAGAAATATCAAAAGCCGACAGCGCCTGCTAACATTTCTTATAGAGATTCATTAGCAACGGACACAATGCCGTTGGCGAAATGGTTTGATGTTTATAAGGACTCTGCTCTTGCGGCGATGATCAAAACTACGCTCGACAGCAACCGCGATCTGCTTACAGCCGCAGCGCGGGTTGAAGAAGCACGTACACAAACTGCTGTTGTAAAAGCAAACGCCTTGCCTCAGTTTGGCTACTCTGCACAAGCCGGTGGCGGTCATGCAGGTTCCTCGGCGAAAGAAATTGCCGCGGGTATTGAAGGCGGCCTGATCAATGCTTTTGGTGTCCTGAACTGGGAGCTTGACATATGGGGCAAACTAAGGCACAACACGAGATCATTCCAGGCACAGTTTCTAGCATCTGTAAACAATAGAAATGCGTTGCAGGTGAGTCTTGTATCCGAAGTAGCAACAGATTATTTTTTACTCCGCGATCTTGATAACAGATTGTACATAGCGCAGCAAACACTTGAAAATAGAAAAGAGCGCACAAACATTATATCACAGAGATTTGATAAAGGCTATGTGCCCGAGCTTGATAAATTGCAGGCACAGCAGCAGGAAGCAATTGCTGCAGCAACCATTCCCAGCATTCAGCGTGCAATTGTGCAAACGGAAAATGCCATCCGTCTTTTAATGGGGCAAGGGCCGGGCAGAGTTTCAAGAGGCTACAGCAATTTTGATCAAACACTTTCCCCGGATATTCCCGTAGGGTTACCTTCTCAATTGCTGGAAAGAAGGCCGGATATTATTGCCGCAGAAAAAAATCTGGAGGCGCAGTTTGAACAAATTGGCGTGGCACAGGCAAACCGTTTTCCAACAATTAGTTTAACAGGGATATTGGGATTTGCGAGCCCGCAGCTAAGTTCATTCATTGATGCAAAAGGTTTTGTAGCGAATGGCTTTGGAAATATTACAGGCCCCATTTTTCAATTCAATCAAAGGAAAAATTTAGTGGAAGTTGAAAAGAGACGTGCGGAGCAAGCTTCTTATCAATATCAACAAACGGTGCTTGCTGCCTTCGGTGATGTTGACAATGCGCTTAATAATTATAAAACTTTTAGTGAGGAATACGAACAAAGAAGATTCCAGGTTGAAGTGGCGAGCAAGGCGCTGACTTTGTCTAAGGCAAGATATGACTTCGGTTATACCTCCTATGTTGAAGTAATACTGATGGAGAATAATCTTTTCGACGCGCAACTGGATGCGTCACAAGCATTGCAAGGCAAACTTAATTCGATCGTGCTGTTGTATAAGTCACTTGGTGGCGGATGGTAGGAGTATAATATTTGAAAGGAGTTTACAAAGACAATAACAAATAACACAAAATAGTAGAGACGCATAACAATGCGTCTCTTTTAATTTTGCAGGTTTGTGGAAATGCAACTACCATGATAATGTAAAAAGAGACGCATTGTTATGCGCCTCTACAGGCCACCTCAAAACGCTTCTGCAAAATTGATATAGAACCCGCTGATCCCTCCCGGACCAAAGCCCATATCAAAACGCATATTGGTATCGTGTTTTGAATCTACCCTGATGCGAACACCACCACCATAAGAAAGTTTAAACCCGTTAATAGCAAGGTTGCTGTATTTATCTGCCACGCGGCCCGTGCCTATCCAGGTGGTTATACCAAAGATGTTCCATATAGGCAAACGATATTCAACCTGTGCATCCACCAATATCTTGTCGCGGAACGCACCTTGATAGTAGCCACGCATTTGATTATCGCCACCAAGCAGTGCCAATTCATAAAACGGCACATCGCCCGAACAGTACGTGGTAGTAGCCTGCACTGCTATTACATGTCTTAACCACGGTGTAAAATATTTCCTGGCATCTAACGTGAATTTGCCAAATTGATATGCGCTCATAAAATCAGGATGATAAAGATAGACCGCCAAAATGTATGCGCCTTTGCGTGGATTATAACGATTGTCCCTGCTGTCATACGCCGCATCTAAACCAAGTCCTGCACAAAATCCGCCCTGGACGCCTGTTACACTGTCTTTGATCAAAAAACTGGCACTATCCGGACGTATATTAAAGTAGCTTGCTACATTGAATGGGATGCCGACATAAAAATCTTTAGCAATCCTCCTAAGGGTCGTCGCAGAAAATTTAAATCTTTCATACTGCACCTGCTCCATCGTTTCTTTTGTGACGTCGTTGCCGATGCCGAAAATATACTCAGGCTGTTTCTTGTAGTTTACGTACGCTATAATGATGTATTTGTTTTCCTTAAACACAAGTTCAGTAGCAACAGATATATTGATCCTTCCTTTTGTGGAGAATGTCATTACCTCCGACAATTTTGAAGGCTTTGAAATAGTGTCTTTCTTCGATAGATTTAATACATTGAATTTTGCCAGACCGAAAACATTGCCGGCATCACTGGAGTAAGAAAAGATGGGCACAGGAATAATCTTGAAAAGTTTTTCTGCTTTCGCATTGAACTTGTCAAATTTGCTGCTGTCCTTTTTTACTATGGAGCTATCCTTTTTTACGAGAGTGCTATCCTGTGCAAACAAATTAAAGACGCCCAATAGTAATGAAGCGCTTACTATAAATCGAATATAGTTCCTGGATTTATTCATACGGTGGAACTTTTTTTATTTAAACACTTTCTTTGGCTATATGTTTATTTGTCGTTTTTCGAATAGCTGGCAATCCATGTAGATTAGTTACCTGTTCGAATGAAATAAAGAATGCGTGCGATCCGAAGGAAGGAGTCGCATATTATACGAGATTTTAAACTTTAGCCTGAACGCTCGACTTTCAATTCTCAACTCCTGAACTTGTTGTCGATATTGGCGCTGTAACCGTACTATCATTCTGATGAGCTTTTTCCCAGGCTCGTACCGATACACGGGCAGCATCAAACAAACGAGCGTAGTTTCCCTTTAATAATTTGTATTTAGCCCCGGCGCTTAATTGTGCAAACAATGGCTGGTAGCTGCGGTACACTGCCTGGTATTTTTCAGCATCAGGCGGGGCCACTTCATCTGTGCCAAACAAAAAGCGATCAGGATATTTATTAATAAGAGTAGCAGTTGCTTTAATGGTTTCAGGAGTTCTTACAATATACTTTGCCACTTCGCTCCAGGAAATATCAAAACAAACATGACTGAGTGTTGGGTCCGCCAAAAAATTATCCAGGAAAGAAATCTGTTCTTCAACAGGGCGTACAATCCTTCCCAATCCACAATGCGCCCAAATGATCTTTGTGTTTTTGTGCCTGCGAAACAGCTCTACAATCTGTTTGATGAGGTAGGGATCCTGGCCGGATTTTGGGAAAGGCATGTCAATATCATTGTGAAGAATGGAGAGTAAACCAGATTCTGCACAAAAGTCGAGAATGCGATCCAATGCCGGATTAGTGAGCGATGCCACTTCGCCCGCAATTTTTGATGAAACAAATTCTTTGTGAATGGAGAATTCTCCAATGCCGCTGAATACGCCGGGAAACAATAGCAACACACGTTTGATGTGATCAGCTGCATACATGTCTGCAGGATTGAACCCTGTAATCATTGGGTCAAAACGTTTTTGATCATTGGCAGATAATGAGCGATAGGTCATGGCAATGTATGCATCAGTAAACGAATAGTAATACAGTGGTGCATCGCTGGCGAGATAGTATGTTGGAGCAAAATCGCCGGTGTTTGAATACGACCATTGTTGTTGCAATGGAATGCCAAAGAGTGTGGACCTGCCCGTAGTTGTTCCCATGATTGAAAGGAACTTTTTTATGCTGATGCCTTCCTGCACATAATTCGTTAAATGAAAGTGTGAATCAAAAAACAAAGCAGTGTCAGCCGCATTTTGTTTTTTCGACTGTGAATAGATGTTTGTAGTAGTCAACGAAAACAACAAAAACATCGCGCAGAAGTGTATGTTTTTTAGATAGAAGGAGTGTGCAAATTTCATAAAGTAGTTTTGAGTGAAATGGGTTCTTAATTTTCATCAACTTGTCACCGCCGTCATTGCGAGGCCTGCGGAGCTGGTTGTATGAACTATCTGGAAACTGCTTGAAATTCTAAAGCGGCCGAAGCAGTCTGCCTGGCGCTTGAGATTGCTTCGGCCAATTGTTTTCTGTTCGTCTTTCTATAATCGGTTCAGTTATTCAATTCTCCGCAGGCCTCGCAATGACGATGCAAGTCACAACTGTACTTATCAGCCTGTGGTTGTTCATTACAAAAGAATATCACTGCCAAACGTAATGGTGGTGCCCGTTTGCCCTGCTGTATACAAGCCAAACGTGCCACCAGCAGCGGTTTTATATACATGCATCACTTGCCCGTTGAGACGCCAGCTGCGGTTTTTCAGTGGATAAAGATTTATGCCGCCACCCACTTCCCATGGATGTCTTTTGAATTCATCAAAGAAATATGAATGAACTCCGTACAGAATCAATTTCTTTGGGAGGATCATTTTATTTACCTGCAAACTGTAGCCAAAGTCATTGAGCTCACTAACCGGGAGAGGGCCGTCCGCAGCGAATTTCGAAAGCTTTCTTCCGTAAAATTCTGCCTGCAGGTTGAAGCCTCGAATTTTAAAACCTGCGTCAATAGAAAACATGTTGTAGGTCGCGTTGTCAATGGTTACATTGTCGGCCAAAGCTCCCGTTTCGAAAAATAGCACACCGTCAGTCATCCTTATTTGTGTGTTGTCTGGAGATGGAGTACCTATATTATTAAACCTGTCTTCGCGACTATTCACATAAGAAAAGCCGAAACGCGTGGCGAGCTTGTCATGATTTTCAAGATCGCCGATTCCTCCACGTGGGCCGAACTCTCCTGTTGTAGGCATCCACCAGATTGATGCGCTTTTCGCAATATTTCTTGTAAGCTTGGAAGCCTGAATGCCAAGCGTGCTTAGGTTGTTGCCAAACATTACGTTGTAATAAAGTTTCGGAACAACTTCTCCCGTGATCCAGAATCCGTGCGTAAAACCTCCGCGTAATGCGTCTTCGCCCATCGTTCTATCCGTGGATGAATAGAATGGGAAACTTCCCTGCATGGAGCGGACAGAAAGGTTAGGGCCCACACCTAAACCGAACCGAAGATGCTTGTTAACCTTGTACTGCATGTTTCCATAGATCAGCGTTTGCTGCGTAGTAAATACCGTCCACACCGTGGCTGTATAAGTAAACTTGGGTGTGCCTAACCAGCCCGAAAACCAGATCATGCTTCTGTGCCAGTAGAAGTCGTTTCGGCCTGTGAGATCATGTGGTCTTCCCAAATGATCCTCCCATGTTTGTGTACCTGGCATTTGATTGAGGTAACGGGCCATCGCATAAATGCTAATGTTCAACGTGCCGAATTTTGTTCGTACCAAATCAAATCCCCGTCCGGGTGTGAATTCGCCGCTTGCATAGTTTGTATAAGCGCTGTCATTATTAATTAATCCACGCTTAATCATTACCGTTCCATTCACTTGCGTATCAAGTACGGGTGTGTCATTTTGTGCAAACAAATGGTTTAACAAACTCAGTAAGGATATTGTGAGAATGAAAATGGTTTTTATGTGAATATGCTTTATAATCATTTCGTGCATAGATTAAGGTTCAATTAATAATTAATAATTAAGAATTAATAGGTGGGGCATTCGATGTTTTTTAATTAGCTTATATGTTGGCGAATGCAGGAGTGATACTCCCTTAATTATTAATTATTAATTATTAATTTCTTCTTACTTCTTGGGTTCGATCAAGAACGGATCAACCTTTAATTGCTCTACAACATACTTGATCACTTTTTGCGCCTTCACGCTATTGCCTGCGGCATCCAAAGGAGGAGACACAACGGCGATGCCGAATTTGCCAGGGCATACGGCCAGCAGTCCTCCGCCTACGCCGCTTTTTGCAGGCAAGCCTGAGTTGTAGTACCAAATGCCGGAATCATCATATAATCCGGCAGTTGCCATAACAGGCAGTGTGTATTGTACAGTTTGTGGAGAAACAATTTTTTTCTTTGTAACAGGATTAACACCGCCGTTTGCAAGTGTCGCAGCCATAGTTGCGAGGTCCTTTGCATTTACATTGATAGCACATTGTTTTGTATAAATGTCTGTTGCCTGAACGGGGTCGAAATACATGCGTCCATACGCCAGCAACAAATGGGCTATGGCCTGGTTGCGAAGATTGTCTCCTGCCTCGCTTACATAAACAGGTTGGTTCACTGTTAGTTGCCGACCTGCAAAATCGCTTTGTTTTTGAAGAATGCTTTTCCATTTCGCCGCAGAGTCGGCGCCTGCTACAAGGCTTGTTGCTGCAATAGCTCCCGGGTTTACCATCGGGTTAATTTCTTTTCCTTTTTGCAGTTCTACAGCAACAATAGAATTGAAACGGACACCTGTTGCATCTACCCCTATTTTATCCTGAATGGCCTGTGGACCAAGTTCTTCGAGTATCTGCGCCATTACAAATACTTTTGAGACACTTTGTATAGAAACCATCGAGCCGATGTCTCCTTTTGTATATACAGTGCCATCGGTAGTGACTAATGCAATGCCGAAAATATTTGGATCAACGTTTGCCAGTTCTTTAATGTAGTCCGCATTCTTACCTTCCTTTACATCTTTAAATTTGGTGTATGCTTCATTCAGCAATTTTTCAATGTTTGCTTTTGAAAGATCTGTTTTTGTTTGTGCAAAGCTGTTTGTATTGCCCATCAATGTCACCAACAAAAAGAAGGCGACCGCTTTGCAAATTGAATAGTATGATTTTTTCATTGTAATATATTTGATTGAGAGGTTTAGAATTTAAAAGTCAAAACGCACACTCATAACTCAATACCCACAACTCACTATTGCTTCCTGTAAAACGCTTGCGCAAAATTGTATTTAAAAGAAAATTGCAATTTGGTTATATCTGTTTTCCAGCCATCATTGTAATTCTCTCTGTGACCCCACTGCAGCTCCACGCCGGCCATTACATTTTTCACAGGATACCAAAGAAGGTTGCCCACCGCATATTGTCCTCTGTGAAATTCATTGGCGTTTTGTGCATCCGAATTGGTAATGTCTTCAGAAGAATAGCCAAGAGAAGAACTGAACTTTTCGTTCCAGTTGTGATCAACGAAAGCACTGATACCTAATACAGGAAGAGTCTTTCCTAAAAGAGGAGTTACAGTATTGCCGGGATTGCTTTTAGCGCCAATATCTACCGGTGCATCGTTCATGTAGTTTTCAATCCCCTCACCGTAAACCACTCCAAGGCGAAAAGTAGTATTCTTGCCGGCTTTAATGTTTGAGGTAAGATTCAATCCCCAACCTAAAGCATCGCCACTGAAATCGTATTGGTCATTGTTTTGATCCTCCCACTTAATGTAGCGCAAAATACCAGCGAGTTCAACATAGCCCCATTTAAACGCCTTTCTATATTCTGCAGAAAAATCCGGTACGGGAAATCTTGGGTTAACGCCTTGCAATTCTACACGACCGGCATACTTGCCCTGGTCAGCACTCGCGCCTGGTCTTTCAAGCGCAAAGGTGAGTTTGTCGTCTCCTTGTATCGGCATGTAACGTATTTGTATGTTTCTGAATAGCGCCATGCCCACAGGCCCCCAGTATTCAAGCGTATTAGGAAAGATATCGATATCCATAAATGGGCTCCAGTATTGACCAACACCAAATTTCCCTAATTCTGCGTATGCGTGGCGCAGCCTCATAGTTGTTTGCCCCGCATCATCGCCGGTACCAAACATTTCAAACTCAAATGTTGTTTTCAGTTCACCCAACGCAGTTGGAAAATAGTTTTTAAAACCAAGCCTTGTTTGTCTTACTGAAAAATAGACGTTGCCGTTTGTGCCATATTGATTTTTGTAAGAAGGAAGTTTCGTTGTGCGAATTACATCATACCAGTCGGGATCTATCTGGTTAAAATTATAACCGACATCCGTCATGATGGCTCCATAGATCTCCATGCTTTTTTGTTTTTCATCCTGCGCCATCAATTTGCCGGAGATAATCAGCAGAGTAATAGACAACAGAAGGATGCTGGATTTTTTTTGTAAGCGGTTCATAAAATTGCAATTTGAATTGGGAAATAGGTCTTCAATTGTGATACACTACTAAGCGAGTTATCGAGGAGTTTACAAAAAGGATAATTGAATCAACCAAAAGTAGAGGCTGACTGTTGAATTAGATAGGTGCTTTTTACTTTACGGTTACATCTCATTGCTGTTTACGGTAAACTGTCACTACCTTTTTATTTGAGTTTATTTTCATAATCAAAATGCATAGACAAGCATCTCTGTGATCTCCATGAGAAGGTTAGCAATCTTTATATGCCTATTGTTAATGACTTGCGGTGAGCTCTATGCACAGCGCGATACGGTGTATTTTTTAAACGGCAGTTTGGTAGTGGGGGAGGTGAAGAAAATAAAGCTGGGCGTATTGACCTTTGATCCTGATGACGCGAATGATATTAGTATTCAACTCCGTAAAATAAGAACCATTTCTGCACGCACACGTGTATTTAGAATCGAGGCAATTAAAGGTGAGGTTTATTTTGGAAGAATTTTGTCGGACACTGCAGCCACCAAAATATTTATTAATCGTGGCTATGACACAACCGAGTTGCCGCTTGAACATATCTCTGTTTTATATCCGTTCGAAAACAAAGTGCTGGAGCGGTTTTCAGGAAATGTGAGCCTCGGATATAGCTTCACCAGGTCGAGTGATCTTGGCCGGTTAAATTTTGATACAAGGCTTTCATATACCTCCAAGCGGGATGAGCAAACGTTTTCTGCGTCTGGCATTTATACCATTTCTGACTCATCGTTTAGCCGCGATCGCGAGGACATCTCTATGAAGAATAATTACTATTTCAGTACTACATGGTTTGGTACAATCTTTCTTGCTTATCAGAGAAATTTAGAGCTTGGTCTTAGCAGACGTTATCAGGAAGGTATTGGCGCCGGAAATAAATTTCTTACAAGAAAGAGCGTGTATGCATGGGGAAGAGTGGGGATGGTATTTAACCAGGAAAAAAGTACAGAAGACGTAACTACCGGTACGCAATCCGAGTTGTTTGGACAAATTGAATTTAATTTCTTCAGATTCAGTAAACCTGAAATCAATTTGCTTACAAGCCAAACGTTTTACTACAGCCTTACACAGAAGGACCGCTTTCGTTATGATGGCTCAACTGATCTGACCTGGGAAATTTTTAACGACTTTAAACTTAGCCTGAGTTTCTATAACAGCTACGACTCCAAACCTCCGGTAGAGGGCAGCAGGACGCTCGACTTTGGTATTGTGTTTGGGATAGCGTACTCTTTTTAGTTGAGAATTGAGAGTTAGATGAACGCGTCACTCTCAACTCTCAATTATTAAACCGCTTCCAGTTTCGCCACCATTCCTTTTCCTTTAAAATGCAAAAGAGCCTGGCTTATAGAAGGGAGTATTCTTTTTATCAGTTCATCCTGAATTTGTAAAACATTCGTTTTCGTCATTACCCTTTCGTACATCTCGGACCACACTTGTTGTCCGGATTTTGCAAGGAAAAGCTGAAGCGTTACTCTTACATGATGATTTACCATTTGTACACAGCCGGACACAATGTAGCTGCATCCCACGGTATGGTGCAGGTCACGCAGATCCTTATCTGTATCTACCATGCCTTTTATCGTTTGGTAGGATATAACATAAAAGTCCTTCAATTCCATGAGGCTGTTGCTTAGCTGAAGGCAGAATCCATTCATGAAAAGTCTTGTGAGAGGATTTTCTTCATCACACAACAAAGGGACAACTGCAATAGCGGAGTCGATTTCTGGTTCTGCAGATGCATCGTCAAGAATTGTATGCAGTACTTTATCGGGAGCAAGCGCATCCCTCATGGCAAAATCAGCAACATATTTTCCTTTAGGGATGGAAATGATCAGCTGGTCATTTGCACCGGCGTTTTCATAATAATGGCCAAGCGCCCTTCGCAGTCTACCTGCATGTATACGCACAATGCCATTTTCCTGGGGCTTGAAGTCCAGAGGCTTGCCAAGCACATTGGTGGCGATTGTGTATTCTTTAAGGCAATTGGAACGGCCATGCAGCGTCTCCAGTACAATATACTTAAGAAATTTTTTCAGTATGCCCGCCTCCGCAAAGAGTGGATCATTGGAAATTCTTTCCAGCTGTTGTTCAAATAAATCAATACCTGGAACAGCCGACGTTGCAGTTAGGGATTGCATATGTAATGATTTGTTTCAAAAAAAGATCGATGAACGGGTACACGATTTTTGTGCTTCCACATCGGATACATTTAGCACGGGCACAGTTACGGTAGTACAGGACGCTACGTCAGGAGCCAGGAAAACAGTGACTTTTAACAGTCAGTATCACTTAAAACAACAGGAATTGGGAATTGTTCGCCGGCAGTAAAAATTGTGCCACAGGCCGCTGGCCGAAGGCCAAACGGCAATTTGAAAATTTGCGGATTTGAAAATTTGAAAATGCCTCTTGTGAAACACGTTACTTTATTTGAAGCAGTAGTATTTGACAATTTAACCGATGCAAATAGCTCATGTTGTTCGCTCAATAATTTTCAAATTTTCAAATTTCCACATTTTCAAATTCTGTATTTTACCGTAAACCCTTGCAAACACTAGCGTGTAGCGCGTGAATGATTTAATTTAGAAATAGATAATTAAATTTTCATTAATGCTGGAGTCTAGCGATTACTTTATGAATGTTGTTAAAAAAGATTTTCCAATGCATTCTCAAAGCATTGAAAAGCTTTATATTCAAGACAGTATGTTCAGATCATTGTGTGAAGAATATACCTCCTGCCTTCAACATCTTGCGAAATATAAAAAAGAAGCATCACAAAAAAATAATGACCTAGCTGAGTTTGAGGCCCTGCTCGCAGACCTCAGCAAAGAGCTGACGAGTTTTATTGAAGAACATAAGCGGTGAGGGAGGAATTAGGAATTAGGAGTTAGAAGTTAGGAATTAGAAATTGCAGGTCATTTAGTTAAGAATTGGTTCGCAATCATAGTTCTCTGTTTAACAAGGCTTCGACAGGCTCAGCCTGGCACTTCGCTTTGATGTCGGGCTGAGCTTGTCGAAGCCTTCTTGATAACCGTACCAAATTCACCACTAAGGGACTAAGGATGCTAAGCCTCACTAAGAATTGTTTTCCGTGCAGCTTAACTCTCCACTCTCCACTCTCAATTCTCAATTCTCCATTCTCCACTCATTGAAAACCAGCAACAAACAACACTCCCCGCCACAAAAAACAGTTTTAATTTGTAAATCACTTTAAATACGGCAGTTAGTGTTTATTTTTGAGCGCTCATAGGTTGAGCCGGAAAGCCAGATATGCTCTTGCAGGCAATATTATATGAGAGTGGTAATGAGAAAATAAATACAAAATATTTAGCCGGCCTAATGGAATCCAGATCAGAGACCGAACAACTGCGACAATGGTGGACCGATACACTGGCGGGAAATACCGATGCCTTCAACGACATTCATAAAGCACTTTTTGATGGATTGTATTATTATGCATCCAAGTTGTTGAATGATAATGGCCTCGCAGATGACGCCGTGCAGGAACTCTTTGTAAAGATCTGGACCAAACGCAATTCTATAGGCAACCTGGAAAAAGTTAAACCCTACTTCTTTACTGTACTTCGTCGCCAGATACTCAATCAGTTACGCTCATTAAAGCTGCGTGAACTGAAAATCAAGATGTCGGTAGAGCCTGACATTTGTTTTTCGATAGAAGAGATTATTGTAGAAAAGGAAACAGAAGAATCGTTGCACACAAAGCTGACGGCACTTCTGAACGAACTGCCCGCCCGCCAAAAGGAAGCCATTTACCTGCGCTATTATGAAGATATGGAGTACAAGCAGATTGCTGAGATAATGAACGTTAACTATCAATCAGTTTTGAACCTCATTCAAAAAGCACTCAATAAGCTGCGTTCAGAGCAACTACTCGCCGTTTTTTTGGCTGCAGTCTTTATTTGCGAATAACTGAATAACTGAGTAACTGAAGGATTGCGGTTCAGTTTTACTCTATAACTATCAGACATTCAGTTATTCAGTTACTCAGTTATTCAGTCATCGCCAGTCCACCTGCCACCTTATCCAAAAAAAAGTTAAAAATTTTTTGCTCCCAAAGAGTATGACATGGAGAGTTCCGTGTCTTTATTATTAAATACAATAAAAACACAAGAATGCCGGGGTTTTTTAAGATAGGAAATAATAAGGTCGAGTTCAAAAAAGAGCCCGTTGCCCCTGAAATACAAGCCGAAAACTGGTTGAAGGTGGAAGCTGCTATTCAAAAAGAAAAGTCACGAATAGTATGGCTAAGACCTATGCTGGTAGCCGCGTCATTCTTGCTGGTGGCCGCAACGTCCATCTGGTTGTTCCTGAAACATGAAAATCAGAATGTCTATTTAACAGAGGTAAAGACTGTATCCGGCGAAATAAAACGCATTACCCTGCCCGATGGCTCTACCGTGGTGCTGAATGCAAACTCCATTTTGAAGGTGCCCAAGGTTTGGAAAGACAACGGAAAAAGAAATGTGTGGATAGAAGGGGAGGCATACTTCACGGTGGCTAAAAAGAAAGTTTCGGCAGACATATTTATTGTACATACAAAGGATGTGGACATCGAAGTGCTCGGAACCAGGTTCAATGTAAATACAAGAAATGACCAGTCGACTGTTGCCCTCGAA
Source organism: Pinibacter aurantiacus (assembly GCF_019130065.1). GTDB lineage: Bacteria > Bacteroidota > Bacteroidia > Chitinophagales > Chitinophagaceae > Pinibacter > Pinibacter aurantiacus. Next base: position 34,946 of record NZ_JAHSPG010000016.1, read on the forward strand.
GAAGGTAAAGTGCAGTTGGCGGTAAAAGATGTCGCTTCATCTAAAGCCAGCAAGAAGGAATTGCCTGTGGTAATGAAACCGGGTGAAGTAGCAGTAGTTAATAAAAATGACGTAGTGAAACTGGATGCGGACTCTACAATCAACATGTATTCAGGCTGGGCGCGCAATGAATTCCACTTCAATTATACGTCAATGACTGAAGTTGCCCGCCTAATACAGGATACCTATGGTTACCGCGTTGTAATTTCGGACTCAACTTTATGGCAGGCCAAAATATCCGGAGAACTGCGGGCAGGTAATATAGAGGATATGGCGAAGGTGCTTGAAGTGATTCTTAAAAGGAAAATAACAATCAAGAATAAAACGCTCGTAATAGAGCAGTAACAACAACAGAAAAAACCAAAACAACCGGGCGCTCCCAGCGCACCGAAAAAATCGAAACGAAACCAAAACTGATTAATTAACGATCGCAAAAAAGAAGTATGAAAAAGAGCCTCTACCCCAGGAAAGTGTTTTTCCTGCTCGGCATCGTCATGTCTGTGGTCAACGTCATGAGTGCACACTCGCAAACAGCATTGAATGCGATAGCATACAGCCAGCAAAAACACTCTTCTCCTACAAATGCGGAATCGAAAACAATTTCCCAACTTTTACTGGAAGCAAGAAAAGTGTTTGATGTAGACTTTGTCTACGAATCAAACGTCTTGCCAGACGCTGCGCTTGCCATGAACGTAACGAAGTACAAAACCGTTACTGCCTTTCTTGACGAACTTCTTAAGCCTTACGGACTTAAGTACAAAAAGGTTCTTAAGAAAGCCTATGTAATCTATGCAAACAATGAAGAGCTTAAAAGCCTGATGCTCTCGTTGAACATAAAAAACAACGAAGAGGTAGTGCAGGTGAAAGCACCTGTTGATACTACCCTGACTGTATCCGGTAAAATCACCTCAACAGCCAAAGGCGAAATACTCGATGGCGTAAGCGTAACCGTAAAGGGAGCGACAAAAGGTGCCATGACCGATAAAAACGGTATTTTCAAATTAGCCGTTCCAGGGCCAAACGCTGTTATCGTTGTATCTATGATCGGTTACCTGCCACAGGAGTTTGTGGTTGGAAACAGAAGAGATTTTCAAGTAGCGTTGATACCGCAAAACCTGGCAATGGAAGAAGTTGTGGTAGTGGGTTACGGCCAGCAGAAAAAGGCGTCCGTAACTGCGTCTATCAGTACAATATCTTCTAAAGAAATCGTTCAGTCACCTGTTGCCAACATCAGTAATGCGCTTGCCGGAAGATTACCGGGTTTGATCTCGGTTCAGTCTTCAGGTAAACCGGGCGAGGATGCTGCAAACCTGTACATCAGGGGTGTTAGTACTTACAGTGCAAGCACCGCACCTTTGATTATGGTGGACGGTGTGGTGAGAGATACTTATAATGATATCGATCCTAACGAAATTGAAACCATCAGCATTCTTAAAGACGCTTCTGCCACTGCCGTATTTGGTGTACGTGGTGCAAATGGTGTTATCCTTATTACCACCAAACGCGGTAAGGAAGGTACTCCTAAAGTAAGCGCTACAGCTCAAACAGCTGCTGTTAGTTTCTTAAACATGCCGAAGTATGTTAATTCGCCACAATATGCTACGCTGAGAAATGAACAAATATTCGAAACATATTGGCAGAGACATGCCAACGATCCGGATGTAGCCAACAATCCCAATGGTTGGGCCGCTTTTGTTGCAAAAAGAAGCAATCCTGACCCTAATATTGGTTACAAACCGCAGTACACCGACGAGGATATGAAGTATTATCAAAATGCTCATACACCAACATTGGCCGATGGATCAAAAAATCCTTATTACGATCCGTACTTCCATCCTGACCAGGATTGGCAAAGCCAGATCTATAAAAAGTATGCACCACAGTCGCAGGCAAATATCAACATCACCGGAGGAACTAAGGGTGTGAAATATTTTCTTTCTGGTGGTTACCTGACACAATCCGGTTTGTTCAAGACAGATTATATGCCTTTCTCTAAAGAGATGGACTACAAAAAGGACAGATACAATCTGCGAGGCAACTTTGATTTTGACGTAAACGAAAATTTAAAAGTTTCGGTGGATTTGGGAACCCAGTTTGTTCAGGTTTCTGGTATGGACAATGACCAGTATAACTATGAGAAGAATCTGATGTGGACAAATCCTATGGGTTCTCCCGGTTACATTGATGGCAAGTATGTATTTCAGTGGCAGCGTGACGCAGAACAGTTTAACCCGTTATACAGTTTGTCATTGCGTAACCAGTATGCACTTACCAATAGTAGCACGCTCAATTCCGCTGTTCGCATAACGCACAAGCTGGATTTTATTACGAAGGGGCTTTCTGTAAGCGCAAGAGCTGCGTATGACAGTTATTTTGCCAGTACAGCAAAAGGGCAATCTAATCCTGTAAAATGGGCCGTGCGCCAAAATCCTAACGGCGACGTTTTGGATCCAATCTGGGTGCAATTGAATAATGAATCACCTTCATTAAGAAATTCAAATGCATATAAAGAGAAATGGCGCAAGTGGTACGCAGAGTTTGCCGTAAACTATAGCCGCACTTTCGGCGATCACTCTGTTACAGGATTGGTGATGGGTAACCTGGAAAAGAAATTTGATCCCAAATTGCCTTACGATCTTCCTCACGCTTACGAAGGTATTGTGGGTAGGATTGCTTATGGCTACAAAGGCAAATACCTGGCAGAGTACAACATGGGTTACAATGGATCTGAAAACTTTCCTGAAGGACAAAGGTTTGGATTCTTCCCTGCGTACTCACTCGGATGGGTAGCAAGTAATGAATCTTTCTGGCCGGTGAACCAATATTTCACTTACCTGAAGGTAAGAGGATCGCTTGGTTATGTTGGTAATGACGGAATTTATATTCCCGGCACAACCACATATGCACGCTACCTGTATTTACCCGATGTGTGGGGTTATGGCGGCGGTGATATGGGCGGTTATTACTTTGGTGTAAACGGATCGAACCGTAATAAAGTAAAGGGAGCTTATGAAAGTACACTTGGTAACCCCAACGTATCATGGGAAGTTTCGCAAAAAATGAATATAGGCTTTGAAGCCAAATTCTTTAAAGATAAACTGGGCATAACCTACGATCACTATGACGAACATAGAAAAGATATCCTTTCATACAGAGGAACTGTTCCGGGGATAGTTGCTGCAAGTTTACCTCCTTACAATTTAGGAGAAACAAGAAACTGGGGTAATGAACTGGAAGTTACCTACAACGATAAAGTTGGCCGTAAATTCAATTACTGGGTAAAAGCGAATATTTCCAACAACCAGAATAAAATTGTTTTCCGCGATGAACCAATTGTAAAGGGTCTTGAGTACCAGGCACAGACAGGTAAACCAATCAACCAGGGATCTTACCTGCAGGCCAATGGTTTATATACTTCATGGTCACAATTGTATGCAGTAGATGCAAACAACAATCCAATTCTTTCTCAACCGGTTGCTGCAAAAGATGCAAATGGCAAACCATATACAAACGCCGGCGGACAGACCGTTCTTGAAAGAGATCTTTCTCTTGGTGCAGTGCCTTTGCAACCTGGCGATATTAGAATGAATGACTATAATTACGATGGTGTGATCGATAACAAGGATTATGTAAGATCCGGTTATACTTCAATCCCTCGCTTCACTTATGGCGTTTCATTTGGATTTAATTATAAAGGATGGGACTTCTCTGTATTGTTTCAAGGCGCGGGTGGTGTAGCGGCAGATCCAATGCCAGCAACCAACAAGCACTTCAACGGTACAACAGAAGCGCTCTTTGCAGTGGACTGGAACCGCTTTACTCCTGAGCGTTATGCAGCAGGTGAAAAAATTGATTTCCCTATTGCAGCGTATAACCCTTCGGCTTATGCGAATACCTATTTCCATCTTAATACTGCTTATGTGCGATTAAAGAACATGGAAGTTGGTTACACTTTCCAACACGGAATTCTGTCGAAAGCGGGAATTGGCTCGGTTCGCGTATATGCGAATGGATTCAATATGTACACATGGAGCAAGAATTCTATTTGGGGTGATCCTGAAAATCTGGGTTACATGGGTTATCCACTTACCCGCACATACAACGCAGGTTTTAAAGTGAGTTTCTAATTTCTAATCCAAAAAGACAAAACAGATGAAATGAGCAGGACAACAATTTTACCACGTAAAGACCTGGTTATTTCATGCGAATTCCATCTGGCCAAAATAAAATAAACGATAAACAGATGAAAAAAATATATTTACCTCTTCTGCTTTTTGCCGGTGCGATTTCGGCAGGCATGATGAGTGGTTGTTCAAAAGATTTCCTGGAAAAGCCAAAAGGTGGCGCAGTAACTGTTGACACCATTTTCCATACGCAAATGCAGGCGCAATACGCTGTAGCTGAAATGTACAAATGGTGTATTCCTTCAGGCTTTGTATTAACAGAGTCTGCAGATTGCCGTGAGGACGCTCTTACAGACAATGTGTACTTAACACTTCCGGGTGCTGCCTGGGTTGCCGGTAATTACAATTATCAATTTTATATTTTCGGCAACATGACTCCTGCAAGTGGTATTGACAGGGGCCCTACTGCTGCCGGTCGTGGTGATGCACCTCCTTTCAACGGATGGTACAAAGCGATCAGAAAGGCCAACCTTGTTATTAAAAATATCAATGCCGTTGCAGATGCAAGTCCTGAGTGGATCAGTGATGTAAAGGGACAGGCAATTTTTTGCCGCGCAATGGCCCACTATAGTGCATTCCGCATGTTTGGTGGTATTCCGATTGTAACCAGCGTACTGGCAGGTGACGGAAAGATTTCTATTCCTCGTTCTTCTGTTCAGTCTGTTGTAGACAGTATTGTAACCTGGTGCGACCAGGCTGCAACTTTACTTCCGGCCACACGCGGTTCAGTTGATTACGGTAAAGTAACAAGCCTTGCTGCTTTGGCTTTGAAAGCAAGGATTTTATTATATGCTGCGAGCCCGCTTTACAATACGCCGAGCGAGATGAAGTCTATCATTGCAGGAGCAAGATATGGCAACGAGAAAGACTCTGTTCTGTGCTATGCTTCATATGATAAAGAGCGTTGGAAAAAAGCAGCAGATGCTTCTAAAGCCGTTATCGACGCAGCTGGTGGTGCAGGAGTTTCTTTGTATGTGTCATCTCCAACACCGAAGCCAACTACAACAGTTAACACAGATACTTATGCAGGTCTTGGCGATTACGAAGCAGTGTGCAATAACGTTTATGGAACTGCCGGTGCTTATGGCAACCCTGAAATGATTTTGGTAAACACATTTAACCAAAAAGATCCTGATAAGAGCCAGTGGAACGAGTGGGGTTTTTATAATACTTCTAAGATTCGCATGAATCAATGGGGTGCTAAAAACAATGTGCCAATCGAGTTCCTGCAGATGTATGAAAAAACAGATGGCACTAAATGGACCGCTACGCCTACAGGAAAAGATTTCAAAGCTTATTTCGAAGGATTGAGTCTTGACCCTCGTGCATACCAAAGTCTTGCATATGCGGGACAAAGATGGAACAGTGCAAGAACATTTGTTACTTATTACAAAGCTTCAGCAGATGGGACTTATTCAAAGGGCGCACTTTGCGATGATACCAACGCAGGCGATGCTACAGGAAGCGCAGTTGAGACTACAAAATTTGTTGCTCGTGTAGACAATATGAATGATAACCACTTTGCATGGCCCGTTTTCCGTTTGGCTGAATTTTATTTAAGCTATGCAGAAGCATTAAATGAATATGCAGGACCTACTGCTGAGGCCACGACTTACCTGAACCTGATCAGGGCAAGAGCCGGCATGCCAGCTAAAGCACCTGCATCTACAAGTGACTTCCGTACTGCTATTCAAAATGAGCGTTCAGTAGAACTGGCTTTTGAGAATCACAGATACAACGATTTGCACCGCTGGTTGACAGCTCACATCGTATTAAGTCAAACTTTTCACGGTTTTGCGGTTACTGCGTCAACAAATGGCGTTACACCGAAACCAACCAATCCTTTCCTCAACTGGGAAACTATTAATTACGGAGCAAGGGTGTTTCCTATGAAATACTACTATGTGCCGTTCCCGCTGGATCAAATAAGCATGATGTATTTGGGAGGAAAAGACTGGGATGGTCAAAACCCGGGATGGTAATTAAGGTTTGAAAATCGACAATCATAAACTACATGAAAAATATAAATATAAAACTCTTTATAGGGCTGCTCTTTCTAGCTGGGCTGGATGTGACCCAGGCACAAACAAAGAAGCCTGCCCAGTTAGATTCTGCAATATTGCTGACTACAAAAGGCAATACTGAAAAACTTATAGACGGAGGTATCAGAAACGAGCAGAGCTGGAGAAATACAGGAGCAACTTTTACCCTTTCAGGTGAAGAGCTTGCAAAAACGAATGCAGGTAATTTGTTGAATACATTGCAGGGAAGAATTCCGGGATTGACCGTGTCTACAGGTTCCGGTGAGCCTGGTTATGACGCACCAACGCTTTACGTACGTGGCCTGAGCAGCTGGAACATAGCAGGTAACAGAGTAACTATTTACCTGGATGGCTTTCAGGTTGACATGAACTCTCTTGCCGCTTTATCGCCTAATGAAATAGAGTCAGTAACCTTATTAAAAGATGCAGCGGCCACTGCTGTGTACGGTCTTGATGGTGGTGCCGGCGTATTGAGTGTTCGCACTAAAGAAGGAACAAAATCTGGCAAAACCAAAATTGAAGCAAATGCAAGATACGGTGCCATGCGCCCAATCGCATTACCACAGGTAATGGATGCTTACGGTTATGTAACTGCTTACAACCAGGCTTTGCAAAATGATGGATTGCCGGTTAAATACTACAATCCTGAATTGTACAAGGCTTCCGATGATCCTTTTCACCCCAATGTGAATTGGTACGACAAAATGTTAACCAATAAATCTGCCACACAGAACTACGACATCTCGTTCCGTGGCGGTAATGACAAAGCAAGATTTTTTGTATTGGGCGGCTACACAAGCTTCACAGGTATTTACAAGGATGCAGATGTGATCGACAAGGATTTTGGTACCAATGCAAAATATAACAGGCTTAGTTTGAGAGCCAATCTTGATTTGAACCTGAATAAAAATCTTTCTGTAAAAGCCACTGTTTCGGGTATTACAGAAGACCGCAACACACCAGCAGGCTTTACAGCAAGCAGCGTTTTTGCAGCTTTGTTGAGGACCCCGGCAGCAGCGTTTCCTGTCAAAAACCTGGATGGTACATGGGGAAACAATGCTGTGTATAGTTTCAATCCTGTTCAAAACCTCAGACAAAATGGTATCTATAGCTCGCATACAAGATACTTGCAAACGAACGTGAGCTTCAAGGAAAAGTTGGATATATTAACCAAGGGATTGGCGCTTAGCGGTGGTGTTTCATTCGCCAACGTATATACAGGTGTTTATCAAAAAACATTTACAGTGCCATCTTATGAAATTACCAAAGACGCTTATGACAACCCTGTTATAGATGCAAAAGGTAACGTGGTTTATAAAACAATAGGCGCTACAAGCCAGGGCGGCAGCGATGCTGGTAATGATCACTGGAACCGCACGTCATCCATCTTCGGTTTTGACTATGACAGAAGTTTTGGCAAACATTCTTTTACAGGCATGGTAAAATACACCCGTTCAAGTTATGTACATGATGGCCAGGTGTATGCAGTAGTAGAGCAAGGTTTACGTGGTAATGTTACTTATGACTACAGTAAAAAATATATTGCCGATCTGTCCTTCTCTTATCTTGGTTCTGCTGATTTTCAATCAGGACATCGTTATGGATTCTTTCCTGCAATAGGCCTGGGTTGGGTAGCAAGCAACGAAGACTTTTTGAAAAATAATAAAGTAATCAATTTCCTAAAGGTTAGAGGATCTTATGGTAAAACTGCCAATACCAACGAGAACTATCGTTTCTTATATGAGCAGTGGGCAAACTATACAGGGGGTGTTTACATACTTGGAACAGCTGATGGTGGAAGAAATGGAAGAACAGAAGGAGCGGTTCCGAACTCCAACTTTACGTGGGAAGCTAAACAAAGTGCGAACCTGGGAGTTGACCTGACAATTTTGAATAAGTTGAACGCTACATTGGATGTGTTTAAAGAAAAACGTACAGGTATTTTGGAAGCGCCTGTTGGTGTGCCTGATTATACAGGTTTCAATTTTCAAAACATGAACACAGGCGAAGTGGTGAACCAGGGCTTTGAACTATCGCTTCAATATCGCGACAAAACCAAAAGCGGCTTTGAATATTACGGCGGAGCTTCTATGGCATACGCCCACAATAAAGAAACAAAAGTTGCAGAAGATCCGCAGCCCTATGATTATCTATACAATAAAGGATATCGCGTCGGTCAGATGAGAGGATTTAAAGATGCCGGCTTTTACCAAGTATCAGATTTTGATGCTAATGGTAACCTGAATGCAGGCGTTGTAAAATCTACTTATGGAACGGTACATCCGGGCGACCTGAAGTATGTTGATGTAAATGGTGATGGGTTGATCAATAACTACGACCTCGTGCCAATGAAGTACACTAGGCTTCCTGAAATTACTTTAGGATTTAATTTGGGCTTCAAATACAAAGGCTTTGATTTTGATGCTTACGTACAAGGTGTAATGAACAGAACAGTAAGCTTGCTCGATGATGCTTACGATTATACGCACCCGTTAGCGAATAATACCAACATCACTGCTTTTTCAAACAATCCATGGACACCGGCAACTGCAGCTACTGCTACTTCGCCAAGATTGTCTACGCTGGTAAACAACAACAATAGCATACCTGCAGAGTTTTGGCTTCGCAATGGTAACTTCTGGAAACTACGCAGCGTGGAAGTAGGATATACTTTGCCTCGCACAGGGTTCCTGAAAAAAACAGAGATTCTAAGAGTTTTCCTGAATGGCAACAATTTGTTGGGTAACAAAATCGATGGATTGGAGCCAGAAAGACTTTCAATGGGATATCCTTTGATGAAGACAGTTACAATTGGATTGAAAGCAAAATTTTAAGCACGAACACTTTAAGACACAAAAAATGAAAAAGTACTATTATATCATCATTATAGTGTTGGCTACATTCTCCTTTGTCTCTTGTAAAAAAGACTTCCTGGATGTAAAAAACGTACCAGCCGACATGCCCATAAGCATGATGTACAAAACATATGACTACGCACAGGATGTTGTGTGGAAAGCGTATAGTTTTTTGCCGGACAGCTACAATTCGGTGGATCTGGAAGCTGCATCAGATGACGCTTACCATACCAACGTTAACAACCGCTCTCATATTTTCAATAATGGCACATGGACCCAGTTCTATAACCCAGACGGCGTTTGGTCCAATTGCTTTGATGGTATTTACCAGGCAAATCTGCACCTGGCACACAGGAAAGAAATAAGCCTCGACTATCTTTCAAACGGTATTGTTAACAACGACTCCACCACATACAAAAGAGCCGTATTGAACGTGGCTTATATGCAGGGTGAATGTTATTTCCTTAAAGCATTCTTCTATCTTGAATTGGTAAAACGCTATGGCGCAGTGCCGATCATTGATACGGCTGTTGACTACAATAACACTGCTTCATGGAAAGGTCTTCCAAGAAATTCAGTGGATGATGTTTTCAAGTATATCGTTAATCTATGCGATAAGGCTGCTGTAATTATTCCTGACAGTGTGCGTACCAGCGCAGCTACTACCTGGTACGAATCAGGCAGAGCTACTTACGCTGCGATCAAAGCACTCAAAGCAAAAGCGTTGTTGTTTGCTGCAAGTCCGCTGTTCAAAGATGCAGGCTCAACCTACACTTGGGCCGACGCTGCTGCTGCCGCGAACGACGTGATCAAGATGAATGTTTTCAGCCTTGATGCTTCTTACGCCAATTTGTTTGGAGCAACCAACGCGACATCTACTGAGGCAATTTTCTTCAAAAGATATAGCGACCAGAACGGCTTCGAGTACAATAACTTTCCCATTATGTTTGAAAAAAGTAATGGCAACAGCGTAACCCCAAGTCAAAACTTCGTGGATGAGTTTGAAGTAAAAAGTGGCTCCACATCTGCTCCTTTCGACTGGAACAACCCAACGCATGCAGCCAATCCATACGCAAACAGGGACCCTCGCCTGGCGGCAACTGTAGTGTACAACGGAGCTACATTTAGCGCTAGTACAATTCAAACATATGTTGGTGGAAATAGTGGTCAGCCAAAATTGAACTCTACAAAAACAGGATACTATTTGTCAAAATATGTTAACCAGACTGTTAGTTTGACCAATGCCACGAAAACAAAACACCAGTGGTTGTATTTCAGATATGGTGGTTTGCTGCTCGATTATGCAGAAGCTATGTACAACGCATATGGTGCAAGCGGCAACCCGCAAGGTTTTAGCATGACTGCGCTGCAGGCTCTCAATAAAGTAAGAACACGTACAGGTGTTGCCATGCCGGCTCTTGCAGACTTATCGCAAGATGCTATTATGCACGAGCGCAGAGTAGAGCTTGGGTTTGAAGGTCAACGCTACTGGGATGTACGCAGATGGAAAAAAGGAGGCACTTATTTCAATGCACCTTTAAACAGAATAGAGATCACTTTGAACGGAAGTTCGTATACCTATGCTGTGAAGAAATTGGAAGACAGAGTGTATGATGATAAAAAAATGAACTGGTATCCTATCCCTCAAAATGAAATTGTAAAAACCGGCTGGACACAAAACACCGGTTGGTAATAAAACTTAATTCAGGAATTCATAAACGCTAATACAATTATGATTATGAAGTCGTCAATAAATTCAAAGATTTTCAACACAATATTTCCTTTGGTTGCTGTAGCCGCATTACTAGCGGCTTGCAGCAAGCAGGAAGCAAACAGCAGCTACGAGTCTTACGGCCCTGTGGATAGCCTTACTGCTACTTTTACCGTAACCCCTGTACAGGGTAGTGACACAAAATTTGTTGTAAAAAATACAACAGCCGGTAATTGCGTAGGAACATATTGGAACCTGGACCAGGGCGCCGGATATGCAGGAGGTAAAACAACAGATACTGTTTTTTTCCCGCTGGCAGGAACATACAACATCCGGATGCAGGCCGCAGATAAGCGAGGTCGTTTATATACCTCTGCTCCGATCAGTGTTACAACCACTGCAAATGATCCAAGATATTTATTAAAAGGAGGCCAAATGAGAACCGGTGATGACGCGTTCTGGAGCCGTTTTGATCAGGGAGCACCTAATGGAGTTTGGGCATTAGCCGGAGGCAATTTTACAGTAACAGGGAACCCTAAAAACAGTGGTATCTATCAGGCTGTACAATTAGTTGCAGGTAAGAAATACAATATTTCAATTACTTCTGCTGCTACTACATATAACAGTACCTGGGGTGAAATATGGATAGGCAAGTTTCAACCTGCTAACGGTTCCGATTATGGAGCGGCTGCACCATCTGCAGGAAATGCAAGTGCTTCAACTCCTACGTTTGTTAGCTGGGCAAGCAGCACCACTGCATTTACATCGAGCACCAAAACAAGTACGTTTACTCCTGGTACTTCAGGAACTTATTATTTCACAATTAAAGTGGGTACCGGAAGTTCTTTTAGCTCGATCGCCATTTCCAATGTAAGTCTATATAGCGATAACTAACAGGGAGAAATTTGAGAATTTGAAAATTTGGAAGTTTGAAAATGCATTCCGCGCAACTGGTAAAACTGATATTCAACAACCCAATTTTCAAATTTTCAAATTCCCACATTTTCAAATTGCCTAAACCTTAAAGCAGTCATAATAGTTGCCGTGTAAAGACACGGCAACTTTCTTTCAGCTCTTTCCGATTTTTTCTTTAAGCACATGATGTAATAATTCGGTGCTATTTATTCATGTCTCTGCTATTGTCATTAACTTAAGGCGGGCCAAAACTTTTCGCTTCGCGAGGTTTAATATGTCGCCCCTACAGGGCCGGTATTTTGGTACGACGTGATCTATTAATGCTACTAACGTTTCGCCCCGCTGGGGGCTGTTGAACCGCAGCCTCGGGCTTGCACCAGTTCATTTTCAAATTTTCAAACTACCACATTTTTAAATTAATTAACTATCATAAAATGAAAACCACGATGTTTTGGTCCTTACCATTATTCATGGGCCTTGGATTGGCCTGCGGAAAAAAATCTTCCGGCAACAATAATCCGACCGGCGGCAATAATTCAAACAACCCTCCGGTAGTAGTAACTCCTAAATCTGACGTTGAATTTTGGCTCACACAGTCAGACAAGACGGTGCTGTTTAAAAAGCAAACAACGAGTTTGGTATTTTCAACCACCAGCAATTCGTATCCAAGCATCGACGTGGATGATACTCAAACTTACCAGCAAATTGACGGCTTTGGCTATTGCCTCACAGGCGGTAGCGCTACGTTGCTGAACTCGCTGACGTCTGTTAACAAGGATAATGTTTTAAAAGAGTTGTTTGCATTTGACAGCACATTCATTGGTATAAGTTATTTGCGCATAAGCATTGGTGCTTCAGATCTCAGTGCAAATACATTTACTTATGATGATATGCCAAGCGGACAAACAGATGTTCCGCTCGACCACTTTAGTATCAATGCAGAGAAAACAGATCTGATACCGATTCTGAAAAAAATATTGGCCATCAATCCCAACATAAAAATATTGGGCTCGCCGTGGTCGCCACCCATATGGATGAAAAGCAACAATTCTTTTAAAGGCGGCAGTTTGAAACCGGAATATTATGCGGCCTATGCACAATACTTCGTAAAATATATACAGGCAATGAAAGCAGAAGGCATTCCCATAGATGCCGTTACAGTACAAAACGAGCCGTTGAATGGGAACAACAATCCAAGTCTTGTAATGCAAGCCAGCGAACAGGCAAACTTTGTGAAGAATAATTTGGGGCCAGCATTTCAGGCTGCAGGCATCAACACAAAAATTATTGTGTGGGATCACAATGCGGATGTAGCCACTTATCCTTTAGCAATCCTCGGCGATGCTGATGCAAAAAAATATGTTGATGGTTCCGCCTTTCATTTGTACAGCGGCTCCATCTCTGCATTGTCGCAAGTGCATGACGCGCACCCTGACAAAAGCGTTTACTTTACAGAGCAATGGGTAGGCGGCCCCGGCAACTTTAGCGGCGATCTTCAATGGCACGTACAAAACCTGATCATTGGTGCTACCCGCAACTGGAGCAAAAATGTTCTCGAGTGGAACCTGGCCTCTGATCCAGGCTACAACCCGCATACAAATGGAGGTTGTAGCACTTGCCAGGGCGCGCTGACAATTTCTGGTGATGCTGTGGCACGTAATGTCTCTTACTACATTGTTGCCCATGCATCAAAATTTGTAAGACCAGGATCCGTGCGCATTTCATCTGCACAAACATCAAACCTTTTAACCGTTGCATTTAAAAACCCAGACGGCAAGAAAGTGTTGATCGTTCTTAACAAAGGAGCTGCACAGGAAGTTTTCAATATAAAAGTTGGAAGCAGAATTGTTACAACTGCGTTGTCCAGCGGAGCAGTAGGAACGTACGTGTGGTAAATAGAACTGTGACGAATGTTACAAGACCTGACAGGTTTCCGAAGAACCTGTCAGGTCTTTTGATTTAGGAAAGATGTTTATATAATGTATTCTCAGGCATTTTTTAGTGCTCTCGTCAAGACCTCAAGATATCCAACGTATTCCTTAGCATGACTCCAGCCATCTGTAAGACCTGCCCAAATTATTTGCCTGTCTATAGCCAACTGAATGATCGGTTTATTTTGAGGTTCAATTACGCCTTCATCAACCAGCTGTGCAAATCCTGTGGCTATCACAGAAATGTCAAGTGTGTAAATATATTGCTGGTCATCAAATTCACCATCTTTCAATTGGGATTTTATCAGGTTCTTCTCTAACAAGCTCTGATTATAATCTTCAATCGACATTTCGCCTACGCCCTCAATGACCCACTTTAGACATTCTATTGTGGGAGTCTGAGGAAAAGATTGCCGCCATCTTCGGTATTCTGCCAAAGCTGTATCGCCTTCGTCGGAACCAAAAGGAGCCAATTCGTCAATGCAGCTCCAAAAGAATTCTTCAGGAATTAATTCAATTGCTCTTGGATGGGAGTTTTCTTGATCTATGCCATATTTTTCTTCTTCCATAAGGTAAAATTATTTTGATTGAAGATAGTGAAAACTCATTTTAATTGTTAGAGAAGGGTGCTGTAGTCTGTTAGGAAACTTACATTTTCACAAAGGATCATACTTGTTTTCACAAAGAATTGTTAGTACTGTTTCTTACCAAATTGTTTTTAATTTTACAGCGATTGAGTTTTTATTTAAAGTGCAAATAATCGAAACCATTATTCATGGAAAAAAGAGAGAGAGAGAGAGAGTTAGAACAGAGACTATAAAGGCCGTCAAATTGAGCCTTTCAGAAAAGGATATAGAAATGCTCGTCAAAACCTTTATAAATCCGCCAAGACCAAACCGAGCACTGATAAAAGCTTTCGAGGATTATAAAAAACGTCTGAATTAAACAGTCTGTGATCAGACTTTTGAAATAATTCAATCAACCTCATCCATCACCCTTCCCCAGTACTTGTCATTCACCACAACCCAAGTCACTTCATATTTATTTGCTTCCGCTCCACCAATCAAAAAATATAAAGCCGTTTCTTATCACTCGAATAAAACGCTTTGTAATAATCAGAATAAAATTTTTCCTTTTTACCTCCGCTAAAATTACATGAAGCAGACGCTGCTAATCCCTTGTATGCATTCTTCGGAAACTTCACCCAAAAATGAGAATGTGTAACAACAAATATGGAATCAATTTTTCTTACTGAAGAGTCTGGCAGAAAGTAAACATGAATGAATGTGCTGATGGAACTAAAGAAACTACTTGCTGACCAGTTTATCGATTTTTCAGAACAATTGGAAATAGGTATTTCAACAAGGTTTGATAGTGACGTGTCAGAATGTAAAAGCTTTCCTGCCTTTGTAAAAGAAGAAATCTCTTTCTTTATTACGCTGTCCGAAATGTTTAACAAACTTTCAGACGACACATTTGTTTGTGCAAGTGCGGTTGTTGTTGCACAGTATGAAATCACCAGGCAAAGAAAAGTAATGAAAGCGTTTTTTTTGAGGTTCTTTTTCATTGGTTGGGTGCTAGAGGTCTGGCTATCGTATTAGTCATACAAGTTAACGAAAAGACGCGGGATTGTTATCACACAAAAAAAGCCTTTTGTTGCCTGTTTGATACTTATTTCAAAAAAAAACGCCAATTATGTCGCCAATAATTTTCTATAAACATCGGCATATCTTCGAGCCTTGGGATATGCTTTTTGAGAGGTAATCTTTTTACTAGGACTTTGTCTTCTCCTTTAGAATTTCCGACTTTATAGATTTCTATCTTCTGATTTTCTTTAAGATCAAAATCACATCCCTGTCCATGCATGTAGCCAATAGGGATCAGTTTGTAATTTTCTATTTTGCTTAAATCGCTTTCCCAGTTGCGGTCAGCGCAGCCAGCGCGGTTATATGAATAGTAGTAAGGGCTGCCTTTAACTAAGCGTATGTCAAGGTTGCAATTTTCTACAAGTATGAATTTTTTGGTCCTTTTGTCAAACAGGTAATTATCACATTCGTTTGGTGTGTTACTTACAATGTGTACGCGAATGTCTTTATAACCGTCTTCATTAATATCGGGAAATTCAATTGTGGCATAATAATTATGCAGTTTTACAATAGTGTCACCGGCAAAGGTTAGCATGCTTTCAAACTTTGCCTCTTTGTTTATTCGGATTAGCTTTTGATGGTTGATGATGATCGTGTCTCTTTTATAGGTAATGGCTTTATTTTGCTGAGATAAGCAGGTAAGGCAGGAAAGTAGAAAGGCTATAAAAATGAGCATCTTCATTGGGAGGTTATTGTCAGGGCTTTGGTTCCCTGAACCTACTATTTTTTTTCGATTTGGAAAAATTGCAAACGTCTCTTGATTAAATTATGGAAAAATATTAACTTCTCTACTCTTCGAAATTTCTTTAGATAAATTAACTCATCATGGAACTTCCTGTAAAAGCCACTGTTACGCATTCATTTGCGGCTCCTGCGGAAAAGGTTTTTGATGCATGGTTCGATCCTGCGATGATCAGCAGGTTTATGTTTGGCCCGCAGCTGCGCGATGAGCAAATTATAAGTATTCATCCCGGAAGAAAAGTAGGCGATTCGTTTTCCTTTGTTGTGCGCCGACAGGGCAACGACTATGACCATATTGGCGAATACGTTGAAATTGACAAGCCCAAAAGACTCGTGTTCACCTGGGCGGTACGGCAAGATCTTCCTGCGAAATCCCAGATCGTGATTGACATTGAACCGCGTGGCACAGGCTGCTTCATGACACTCACACACGAGATGGCCAAAGAGGCCGAAAACTTTACCGAACAAGCGAAAGCCGCATGGAGCAAAATGCTAAACGCCTTGGATGGCGCGGCGAGCTGACTAACTTGGTTGAATGCAAAATCATTGACCTCTAAAGTTTACCACTAAGACGGGAAGCACACTAAGTTTCACTAAGGGGAAGCTAAACATAAAACAACCCTTAGTGTAGCTAAGTGCCCTCAGTGCCTTAGTGGTAAATTGTTCACTGGCATTTGAGGTAGTGTTAACTAAAAATCCTTCGCTTTCACTTCATCATGATGCTTCAAATATAATGGCAGCGCTGCTGAGCCGTACCATTCATAAACTTCAGCATCCAGCAGTTTTGCGTTAACAGCCGGGTCTGTTTCAAGCAGTGCTTTTGCTTCTGGAATAGTTTTCACATTCAGAATAAAAATGCCACGATAATTTTTGTCATTCTTTTTCATCGGTCCTGCAACAACAAGCTTGCCTTCACTTGCGAGCCGACCAATGTTTTGCATGTGCCCGCCGAACAAACTATCGATTTTTGGTTTGTCGGTTATTGTACTATTGCCTGTTTTTAGAATAACCAACACATACATTTTCATTCCATATTCATCAGCACCTAGTGAGTCGGCAAGGGCTTTGTTGAATTTTGCATTGTTGCTTTGTGCGCTTACACATAGCGAAGCAATGCAAAGAATCAAGGCAGTTAAAATCTTACGCATGGTAGTGAGTTTGTGGTTGAAGCAATGTACAAAGGTTAATTCTTTTCGTCAACCTGAAGCTTGAGATTGCTTCGCCCGGTCCCTGTTTTACGGGGTGTTTTTTAATCTTCAACCAATCGATCTCCGCCGGTCTCGCAATGACGTGCCGCTTTTAGATTAACACAGGCAACCTGTCTGGCAAAACATTGGAAGCGGCACGTCATTGCGAGGCCGGCGGAGAATGCAGCTGGAAAAAAACGTTTGATCAAATATTGTTAACGGTCGAAGCAATCTCCATCGCGAAATTTGCAGTATGAAGGGAATGTGTCAACCAAAGCCTACCAACCAACAACTATCAGCTAACAACCAATTCCGCTTCAACATCAATCTGTTTTAAAAAATATTCATCATGCGAAACAACAAGCAATGTGCCCTTGTATTCATTGATCGCCCGGGTGAGTATTTCAATGTTTTGGATGTCCAGATTATTCGTTGGCTCATCCAGCACAATAATATCTGGCGCCTGATCGCTCATGGTAAGACAGCAAAGCATTAAACGCATTTTTTCTCCACCACTCAGTGCGGCACATGATTTATCCCAATGCGCTTTGGTAAATAAAAATCTGTTCAAACGGTTTTTTACTTCATGTTCCTGCAAGTGATCGTAGTTGAATTTCTGCGCCTGCTCATATATGGTAAGCCGATCGTCGATCAGCGAATAATCCTGATCGATATAAATGGCTTTGTTTGCTGCACAGTCAATTTTTCCCATTGCAGGTTCAAATTCGCCTAACATTATTTTGATCAATGTTGTTTTTCCCGAACCGTTCAAACCTTTGATGGCAATGCGTTCGCCGCTCGTAATAAGAAATGTCAAACTGTTTTCCCAAAGCTGTTCCTCACCATACTTATAATTGATATCCTTCGCATCGATCAGGATTTTTCCTTTGTGCAAACCAGAATTATTCAATCCGATTTTTATTTTATCGATGTCTGGTAATTGCTTGCGCATTTTGTCTACCGCATCAGAGAGCGAATCGATTTTTTCGGCATGCACATCTTTCATTTGTGCAGTGCTTTTTTCTGCCCGGTTTCTAAATGTGTTCATGGAAATGGTGGGCAGGCCAGCCTTCTCTTGCTTTTTCTTTCCGCGTGCATCGAGTTTCTGCTTTCGCTCCATCGCTTCACGCTCTGTTTCTTTTGCTTTGCGCAGCGCTTTTTCTTTGCTCTTCAAATCTTGTTCAAAAGCATTTTCTTCGATCTGTTTTTGTTCTGCATAGAATTCATAGTTGCCGCCGTAAACGGTAATTCCTTTCCCGCTTAATTCATATACTGTGTCGAGAAGATTCAAAAGCATCCTGTCGTGGCTCACCACAATAAGCGTGTCTGTTGTAGATTGTATGTAGTCATACAAAATCGCCCTTGCTGCAATGTCCAGGTGATTGCTTGGTTCATCCAGCAACACGATCTCCGGTTGATGAATAATAATGCCTGCTAAAAATATTTTCGTTTTCTGCCCGCCACTAAGCGATTCCATTTTTTGATGCAGGTCAATATCTTTTAAATGCCAGTGTGCCAGAGCTTCAGCACATCTTTCCTCGATTGTCCAGTCATCGTTTAAGACAGCCAGGTTATTATCGGTCATATTGCCGTCGAGAATGTCTTTCAGCGCATGCAGTTTGTCTTCAATTTGCAATGCCTGCGCAACCGTTACATCATTATATTGTCCAAAGATTTGTGGGACATAATACGGCCTGGAATCTGTTTTTACAGCGCCTTTTGCCGGCAGAATTTCTCCCGCTATTATTTTTAAAAGCGTAGATTTTCCCGTGCCATTATTGCCTATCAGGGCAATCTTATCTTGTTGATTTATAGTAAAACTTAGATTGTCGAACAACAAATCCCTGTTCGGATGGGTATAGGTTATACCTTGAAGAATAAGCATAATTTCTTTCGTTAAAAAGTGAGCAACTGATTGTCATTTTTATTTTTTGAAAGAAATTATTTTACATCGATTTGTTTTTAGTGAGGGTGCAAAAGTAAGAAAAAATTGAATAATTGAATGACTGAATAACTGAGAGGTTGATAGTCGAAGTGAAAAAATGAAATTGAACCACTCAGTTATTCAGTCATTCAGTTATTCAGTTATTGCAACTCCTCTGAACCTTAACGAGTTAAAATTGTTACTCAACATTCGGGGCTCTTTTAACCCTTTTTTTAACAAATACTACGCTATTAATGGTCTTTCTGATTAGGATGCAAATATGCCTGCTTTTGATCTGTGTTTGCTTTATGGCAAAGGCTCAGCAAAAGGATTCCCTTTCTGCAAACGATACGGTTAAAAGGAAATCTCATTTTGTAAAAATGCTTCAGGACGTTGCTGAAAGGGAAGAGGGGCTCAGTATTGCAAAGTTCAAAGATGCACAGGTAGCGAGCCGACGAAGAAAAACGCTCGATGAGACGGTAAGGTTAATTCGCGCTGCAAAAATTCTACTTAAAAAAGGAGTAGATACTGTTGCACTTGCTCGCGAACTTGATCTCGCTGGTAAGGATCTAAAAATTGTAAGGGACGGTGTTTTTACCAATAACGAGGCGGGACAAACGCAACGTAATCTTACAGAATCGTCTGCAATATTATCAGAGTTGATTGTAAGCCTCCAAGGCAGAAAAAGAATTGTTGACAAATACGAAGCAGCATTGTTTAAGTTAAGGAGCGAAATTGATTCGCTTGCTACAGATACAACTTTGTACCAGTTCCCTTCAGATTCGGCAGTGCTGATGAAATACATGCAGCAGCTGGTTGTAGTGGCGAAGGAGGTTTCCCCGGTGGATAGTGCCATTGATAAATCACTGGAGAGTACGCAGAAGTTGCAGAACGGGATCAATTATTCCATTTACCAAATAAGGTCAACGCAAGAAGATGTAGAAAATTTTATGCTGCAGTTGCATGGGCGCTCACTGAGCCGTGAGTTGCCCGGTATACTTACGCCGTTTAATACAACGCAGTCTTTTGAGCAGGTGATGAGTCTGTCAAAACGCAAAGGGTTGCTGGCGCTCAACTTCTACGTGAAGGACAATGTCGCGAAGATCATAATACTTGTTATCCTTATAATTCTCTCCGCTGTTTTTATTTACTCGCTCAGAAGAATCGTGTATAGCAGAGATGAGTCGCCTATTGATCTTGGGGGCAAATTATCGCTACGGTTTCCGGTAGTTTCAGCGATCTTCATAATGGTAAACCTCGGTCAGTTCATGTTTATAGGGACGCCGTTTATTTTCAGCGCGTTGTTGTGGCTTATCTCACTCGTATGCCTGAGTATTATTTTTTACAAATTCATCAGCACATTCTGGATGGTGTTTTGGCTGTCATTTGCTGCCATGTTTATGCTGGCGAGTATCGACAATCTTATTTTACAGGCTTCCATGCAGGAAAGATGGGTGATGTTGCTGTTGTCGATTTTGGGTGCTCTGTACGGCAGCTTTGTTGTAATGAGTAGCCATCGCAAAGAACTAAGGGAAAGAGGCATTCGTTATTTTATTGTATTTATGATTGCGTTTGAAACGATCTCTTTTTTTCTGAACCTTTTTGGCAGGTTCAATTTATCTAAAACATTTTTTACCGGAGGATTCATGGGCCTTGTGATTGCCATCTCTTTCTTGTGGACGGTAAGGCTTTTGAATGAAGTGCTTGGGTATGCATCCAGCGTTTACAAAGAACCGGGAAAGGGGTCGTTCTACATTAATTTTAATAAGGTGGGAAATAAGGTGCCCGCCATTTTGTATGTGTTGCTGGTAACGGGTTGGATAATTTTAGTGGGTAGAAATTTTTATTCGTTTAAAGCATTTGCTGATCCATTTAATGATTTTCTGAATACGGAAAGAACACTTGGCAGTTACAACTTCTCCATCAAGGGACTGTTTGTCTTCATATTGATTCTCGTTTGTTCCTTATTTATTTCACGTATCATTTCTTTTTTTGCATCTGAGCCGGAATACATGAATGCTGCGGATAAGAAGTCCCGGAGAGCCGACTTCAGCAGCTGGATATTGCTGATGCGGATTTTTGTGATATGCCTGGGACTTTATCTCGCTTTTGCTGCTGCAGGCATTCCGCTGGACAGGTTAACGATCATACTCGGAGCATTGGGTGTGGGTATTGGTCTTGGGTTGCAGGGCCTCGTGCACAACCTTGTGAGCGGACTCATTATTGCATTTGAGAAGCCGGTAAATGTGGGCGACATTATTGAAATAGACAACAAATTGGGCACCATGAAATCAATCGGTTTCCGAAGCAGTGTGATCATTATGCCCGATGGCTCCAACATTGTGGTGCCTAACGGGGACCTGCTTAGTATGCGACTTGTAAACTGGACGATGGGCAAGAACCTGCGCAGGCTTAACATTGCCGTGGGAGTGGCTTATGGCACAGATATTGAAAAGGTAAAAAAGATACTGCTGGATATTGTGGAAAACGATAACCAGGTGCTAAAAAATCCTGCGCCTGTTGTGATTGTCAAAGATTTTGGAGATAGCTCCATTCAATTCGAGTTGCTGGTGTGGGCGCCGCATATTCGATATTCGCTTACATTGAAAAGTGAGATTATTTCTAAGATTGACCAGGCTTTTAAAGAAGCGGGAGTTGTTATTCCGTTTCCACAGCAGGATGTTTATATTCATAATTTACCAGGTAAAAAAAGTGACGACACAGATGCTAAATAAAATATTCATACAAAGAAAAATGCTCGCTTTCACTACTGCAACCGGCATTCTTTTATGCGCTTGCGGGTCGGAAAATCACAGAGCTGCCTCAGTAGATTCATTGGTGGAAGTGCAGAATATGGACACGGCTAAAAAAATTAATCAGCGGTTGAACGATCCTGCGGATCCTGACCCTACGGATTCGTTTCCTGTTGCTGCATATAAGCCCGATTCTTACCGGAAAGAAGCTGTGGAAATAGTTGCCAGCAAATTAAGAGAAAGGTATAAAGACGATGTCGCCAAGGGTGTTATAGATTCTGCCAGCAGAAGATTCAGGATTTACGAGTATGATTTAAACGGCGATGGAAACAAAGAAATATTCGTTGGACTGAGTGGCCCTTACTTCTGCGGTTCAGGTGGCTGTAGCGTAATGTTGCTGACAGGCAAAGGAGATGCGATCACTTATTTTTCAGTAACGAATTATCCGGTAGTGATCAGCAATACAAAAACCAATAACTGGAACGATTTGATATTAATGAGTTCCGGAAAATATCATTTGCTGAAGTTCGATGGAAAAACATATCCGGCAAATCCGAGCGTGGCCCCTGCGTTTAAAACCATTCCGGGGAATGATTTTCCTAAACTACTCGACTTTCAAAATGAACCGTATCCCGCATTTTATTTTTAAAGATGTCAATTCATCCTTTTAAAAGTTGTGCAAATAAGCAATCAATAACCCTGCTGAAAAATATTTAGCACTGGTGTGACCCGTTGTTCCGTTTAAGAAATTTTCTTCTTTAGGATCATCAAAATTTTCCTGCTGCGGATAGCTGCCCGTTTTACCGTGACTAACATAACCGCCTACCCGGAAATTAAATTTTTCCCGCTTAACGTTTAGGCCCAGTTGCAAATGATAAATGTTCCATTCAGTAGCATTGGCTATAAAGCCGTCGGTGTTTTTATACAAATTATTATTAGCATAGGTATAATCACTTCGAAGCGAACAAAAGAAAGTGTATTTTGGGTTGATCAGGTAACTCGCGCCAATTGCCCAGTTCAGCACGTCCTGACGTAGATCTTTTAATTTTAAAATGTCAGGTGTAAGTGAATTGAATCCTGTATCCGGACGGATAAAAAAATCTTTTCTGGGTGTGAGAATGTTATACTCTTTTACCGCTCCAAAATATTCCAGGCTTACATAAGTCGTCCACTTTCGAAAGAAGTGCGAATATCCCGCCGCAATACTGAATGGTTTTTTCCATGTAGCCTTCAAATCTTCCTGCCTGGTATTTGCCAGCAGACTTGCAGGGTTTCCGGAAAGAGCAAAGTCAATATTGTTGATGACATTGTCCGTAAGGATTGTGCCTTTTCCGGTAATGCCGATATTGGGAGAAGAAATCAGCAGCCCCAATTTGTCTTTTGCTCCATCCCACGCACCACCTAATCTCAATCTTATACCATTAGTACTGTAATTAGCATAATAAGATGCATCGTAACTTACAAGTGGTATGGAAGAGCCTGCGCCGGGATTTACCAATGCCCTTGCGTAATAAGAGGTATTGATCACCTGTTTTCTATGATAGCCCTCAATTGTTAGGCCGAGCGATAATTTCTTTGAAACATTTAAACCGGCACTCACAACACCACCGGCTTCTTTGGACGAATTTTCACTTAGAAATTGGCCGATAAATGTTTCGGGGCCGGGGCTGTAACTATCATCCAGTACATTGAAAACATCGTCGCGTCGTTGTGTGACCGAGAAATTGAAAGCCGGTTGCTGAATAAGCCCGTAGCCGATATACCATGGATGCCTGCCCGGAATTTTGAGGCTTCCCACAAGCATTAAGGCAGTTGCACCGGTGTTGGTTGAAATCAGATCCTTGCCGGTTCCTGCCCCGTCTTTGATCTTTATGTTGTCATATTGATAGGCCGTGGCACTTGCGGAAAGTGTTACAAGCTTTGATTGGGTCAGTAATGCAGGGTTGTAGAAAAACACACCGCTATCACCATTGTTTGCGACAACGGCTCCGGGCAAAAAGAAGCCCCCCGGTGAATAATGGTTGATCCAATAATTGGCATCTTGTGCATGTAAAAGGAAATGGCTCAGGAAAGCAATAAACAACAACAGTTTTTTCCGCAGCATGAATAACGTTTGAGTAAATGATTATTGTTAACGGGCAAACAATGTATTAACGCTTACGAGTGAAAGTAGTTTTGAAAAGGACCGAATTTGTTGGGCTTTGCGATGGCTAAAGGTTGACTATGGAAAACACCTCAAACATATTCAACAGTTAGCCATATCCCTTTTATATTTATGTTTACAAGATAAATCAATTTGCTCAAACCGGAATTAATACCCTGACGATGTCGCAATACTCAAAAAGAGTTCTAATCATACTGCTTTCTTTGCTTGCTATTGTTTCAATTGCAAAGTCTTTTTACTATACAGAAAAGTTTGGAGGAACCGATCTGAGATGCAGGATAGTTGGTAGCCGGCTTTTACTTACAGATCAGTCGCCCTATTTTTACAAGTGGCACAATGGTGATGATGTTCGCTATCTTGATCCCAATGATGAACTTAACCGGAAAGTAAATGGAAATGTGGTAACGCCGGCCCTCCTGTTATTAAACAAGCCACTGTCGCTTCTTTCTTATAAATACATCAGAATTTTGTGGACGGTTATTCTTTATGTTTTGTTTGGGCTGTCATTATTTTTTATCTGGAAAGTAAACGAGTCGAAAAAGAAAATATTCCTTCCCCTCGCAATTATCCTCCTCGGATTTATGATGTCTGATAGCATGTTTTGTAATGTAGAGCGCGGACAGACCTATATTTTATATGCGTTCATTTTTTCTCTCAGCTACTTTGTGTACAACAGTAAATCGCGCTACAATCATTTGCTGGCAGGTGCGATCACAGGTATATCGATATGGCTGCGACCGTTGTTTTTGTTACTGAACATTCCTTTTCTGTTGCAAAAAGATTTTAAGTGGGTGCTGGGTTCCGCAATTGGATTTGTGCTTGGTTTGTTCGTTTTTTTTCTTCCATTAAAGGCAACATGGGCAGATTACAGCAATGCCATGAAGCATTATGAAATGGAACAGCTCGGCAAAGAAAGTTATGTTCCCACCAATCATTTGATCACAAAACCCAAAGATGTAGAAGGCGTTTCCAACCTCACCGATTACAAGAGCGGTTTCGCTTCAGCAGGAATGAGCAATTTGCAGCATATTTTCAAAGCCAGGGGGTATGAACTACGGGCTCCAATGCTTATTGCATTGTTTGCTGTTGTTGTAATAATATGCTCGCTGTTTTTTCTATGGAAAAATTCCGTCAAACAATTTGACACGCATGATCTCTTCCTGTTTGGTTTTTTGTTGTATATGATGTCGGAGCTTTTTCTTATAGGAGCAAGGGGAGGATACAATAATATTCAATGGATATTTCCGGCATTTATCATGCTGATTTTTTTGCGTGAGAATATTGTTGCCGTGGCTGTTTTATTGCTTGGCATTGCATTTATGAATGGCTGGCCATTTCTTTTTCCTAACCAAAGCGCATTGGGAGAGGCGATCATGTTTTATGTGCTGGTAGATTATATTTTTATCCGCAGACTTACAGTTGATAGATGCAACGGCGAAAATGTTCGTCCCTCCGGTTTACCACTAAGACACTAAGAACACAAAGTTGCACTAAGGGTTCTCTTAGTGAGGCTTAGTGTTCTTAGTGTCTTAGTGGTAAATTGCGAACACGTCCTTTCTGGTACTCAGCTATTCGTCTTCTCCTCATGATAATCGTCCTCCGTATTCACGCTCCAGATATTCTCCTTGGTTGATTTTTGAGCAATGATATTGTCAACCGCAATCATTGCCGTAAGCATGGAGTGATCACTGTTGTTGTATTTGTGCATGCCATTGCGGCCAATAAGAAAGAGGTTTTCAAATGTGTTTACGTAGTCGCGTATTTCCGGAAACCTGTTATAACTGCCAAAGTAGGCTGGATATGTTTTTTCCATTCTCACAATATTGCTGTCCAGCACGTCTTCTGCGTTAATAAAACCAATTTCACACAATTCTTTAATGGCAAATCGAATAAATGCATCATCCTGCAATTGCCACAATTCATCATCTACATTACAAAAGTATTCAAGCCCCAGCCACACATGATCCGGGTTATTCACCATTGCAGGGCTCCAGTTATTATAGATTTGTAAGCGACCTATTTTTACATAGTTTTCCTGTATGTAGATCCAGTTATCTTTTATAGAATGTTCTTTTGTTTTGTCAAAAGCCAGTTTGTTTACAAGAAGCCCTACCGTTATATAATCGCGGTATTGTAGCTTGCCAGCGATCTCGGCAATGTCCGGCGGCGCCGAAGGTTGCATACCTTTTATAAGTTCCTGTACCGGCATTGTTGAAAAAAAGAATTCTCCTGAAAAGGTGCGCGCTTCTTTCGTTTCGCTGTTGTGAGAAATTACACTTTCAATAGTTTGATTGGAATGAATGATCTCCGTTACCTGCTGATTAAAATGAATTTCTCCTCCCTTGGCCATAATAATGTCAGCCACTTCTTCCCACAACTGGCCGGGGCCAAACTTTGGGTACAAAAACTTTTCAATCAGGCTCGTTTCTGTTTGCTTTTGCGAGATAGAGTTTTTCTTAGCAGGCAAAAGATTTTTTTGAACAGCATGTGCAATCGCTTTTCTAACGGACAATTCTTTTATGCGTTGCTTGCCCCATTCAGCAGGAATTTCTTTGCAGGGAGAACCCCAAACCTTTTCCGTATAATCTTTGAAAAAGGTTTCATACAATTCGTTGCCGAAGCGGTTTATAAAAAAATCTTCGAGAGAAACTTCATTTTTTAACGGGAACAAAACGGCTTTAGCGTAAGAAAAGCATATGCGCAATGTTTTAACAAACCCCAGGTTGCTCAGCGTTTCAACAGAAAGGCTAACCGGGTAGCTGAAGAACTTTTTGTTGTAATAGATCCTCGAAAGTCTGTTGCGTATCAGCATTACTTTGGAGGGATCGGCAACCGGTTTGTGAAGCATTTCATCACGCAACTCATATGACTGACGATGATAGTTTATAGAAATGTGCTCGTCTTCGTTTTTTTCAATGGGCAGAATACCCAGCCACCAATTCATGACCCTATCCGACTTTGAGAAGAACCTGTGTCCGCCAATATCCATCCTGTTGCCCTTGTAATTAACGGTTTTGCTAAGCCCGCCAATGTCCGTTGATTTTTCAAGGATAACAGGAACAATATCCGTTCGGGTTAAAAGTTCATACGCTGCAGTAAGCCCTGCCGGGCCGGCGCCAATAATAATCGCTTTTCTTTTCATAGTCGTTTTTCCGCGGGGCAAATTAAGACAATAGTTGATAATTGAAAGTTGAAAGTTGAAAAGGGGGGAAGTTTGGCAACCCAATCATTTTCAATTTTCCACTTTCAATTTTCAATTAACGTATGTTCATATTCAAACTAAACGCCGCTGCTTGCAACTTAACATCTACCTCACGTAATTTTTTGATAAGGGAAGCGATGCGCCTCAGTTTCATAATACCAAACAAGGGGAGTGCCGAATGAAGTTTAAAATCATTTGCAGACAATTCCGGCATTTCCCGTAATTGTGTAGTAATAAATTGTATGTCTTTGTTATTGTTAACCGGGGGCGTTTCAGCGGCTTTCTTTATGTCAGACAACAGTTCGCAATAGGCATTAAACTCCAGGCTCTGTTCAGCTTCGGCTTGCGAAAATGCCAGGTTTTTGGCATTGGTTTCCAAAAAATCTATAAGCGTATTTGTTTCCTTTACGGCCTGATCCACCTTGCTGTAAAGGCTTTTTAGGTAATTATTGGGCATGAGGCAAAGCTAGGAATTAGAAATTAGGATTTAGTAGAGACGCATAACAATGCGTCTCCGAATCTCCCCGCATAACAATGCGTCTCCGAATCTCCCCGCATAACAATGCGTCTCCGAATCTCCCCACATAACAATGTGTCTCCCTACCACCAATTCCTAATTCTTAATTGATTCCAGCAGGTTTTGATTCAGCAGGTCACTCAGCGCCGCATACAGGTCCGGCATTTGTTCGCAAAGCTCTCCCGGCTTTTCGAAGAAGGTTTCCACGCATACGGCCCAAAATTCGTTGTAGTTTGTTGCTGCATAGTTGTCAAGTATGGTATCGTTGGGCATTTGCGCGTCGCTGTACATCTGCATGTGATTAAAGATGGGCCTTGCAGTTTTGGAGAAGCGATAAAATCTGGCAATGAAATCGTAGTCCATGTCCTCATGCGCCACAAAGTTCGTATAAGCCAGCGCGTGCGCCATTTCGTGCAACCCAACGTTTTGGGCATCATCATCAAATTTGTACCCCTTAACGAAATTATTCCACGAAAGATAAATGCCCTGGCTACTTACATGTCCCTGGAAAGGCGTTTGGTTCAGCCCGTAATAATAGTCGCACTCCGTTATATATATCTTCTTGAAAAAGTCGAGCAGGTAATGGTCAAGGCCAAAAGTCAGCTGAATGGCTGCCGCCGAAACGAGCACCGGCATTTCCGGTTGTGCATCGAGTTGCACAAACTCAAACTCTTTACTATGCTGAAAATGAAGTAACCGGGTAATGAATTTGGTCCTGTTTTCCGCGTCCAGTCTCTTGTAATAATTGTTATAAGAGCAAAGCAGATCATCGTAGTATTTCCAGTTGGCAGTAAGTTCTGCTTCTACAACGGAAGAGATTTTTCTGTTATACAAATATCTTCTAATCGGCGAGGCACAAAAATAGCCTGCCACCAGGAAAATGCCGCCAACAAGCAACAGTGTAGTTAAAATCGGTTCAGAAGAAATTTCTTCCATTGGAACTGCGGTATATAAGGTAAACGGGTAAAGTTGTAATTTATTATCGAAGATAGGAGGCGAAAATCGATTAATAATTAATAATGAATAATTAATAGGTGAGGCTCACTGTTAAATCAGGTTGCATTTTTGTTACATATGTCCCAAAGGCTGCATTCAATAATGACTGCCGCCCTGTTAATTATTAATTATTAATTATTAATTCCCAATTGTACCTTTGCGCCTCTAATTTTAGGGGAATTTTACCCTTTAATGTTAATATCAACCGGAATCTCATGTATAGAACACACACTTGTGGTGAATTACGACTAACCAATGTAAACAATGAAGTTACGCTTGCCGGCTGGGTACAAACCGTGCGCAAATTTGGAAGCATCACCTTTATTGATCTTCGCGACCGCTACGGCATTACCCAACTTTTGTTTGGAGAAGAATTGAATAAGCAACTGGATGAAAATCCGCTGGGAAGAGAATTTGTGCTCCAGGTGAAAGGAAAAGTAAGTGAAAGAAGCAATAAAAACGCCAACATTCCTACCGGCGATATCGAAATACTTGTACAGGAATTTTCCATTCTAAATAAATCAGCGGTCCCTCCGTTCACCATCCAGGATGATACAGATGGTGGAGATGACCTGCGCATGAAGTACCGCTACCTCGATCTTCGCAGAAATGCCGTAAAGAGAAATCTTGAACTGCGCTATTCTGTGAACCGCGCCGCGAGAAACTTTTTGCATGAGCAAAACTTCATGGATATTGAAACCCCGTTCCTCATCAAGTCTACTCCGGAAGGCGCGAGAGATTTCGTGGTGCCATCCAGAATGAACCCCGGCCAGTTCTACGCGTTGCCTCAGTCCCCGCAAACCTTTAAGCAATTGCTGATGGTAAGCGGTTACGACAGGTATTACCAGGTGGTAAAATGTTTCCGTGATGAGGACCTGCGTGCAGACAGACAGCCAGAGTTTACCCAGATCGACTGCGAAATGTGTTTCGTGGAGCAGGAAGATATTCTGAACATGTTTGAAGGTATGATCAAACATATTTTCAAAACAGTGAAAGGCGTAGAAATTACGGAAAAAGTAGAACGCACTACATGGGAAGAAGCAATGTGGACGTATGGAAATGATAAACCGGATATCCGCTTCGGCATGAAGATCGCCAATTTGAAATTTCCTCAGCATACGTTCCCGGCAAAAGCAAAGGCAGCAGGTGACGTATTGGAAGGCGCAAACTTCGGCGTATTCGATAACGCAGAAACAGTAGTGGCTATCGCCGTTCCCGGAATTGCAGAATACACGCGCAAGCAAATAGATGAGGTGACAGAATGGGTGAAACGTCCGCAAATAGGCATGCAGGGATTGGTTAATATTAAGTGTAATGCAGACGGAACTTTCAAAAGCAGCGTTGATAAATTTTACTCAGAAGATAAGTTAAAAACCATTGCAGAGGCAACCGGAGCTAAAGCAGGAGACCTTATCTTAATTCTTGCGGGAGCTGAAGAAAGAACACGTAAGGCAATGAGTGAGCTTCGCCTGGAAATGGGCAAACGTCTTGGAATGCGTAAAGAAGACGAGTTCAAATTATTGTGGGTACTCGATTTCCCATTGTTTGAATATGCAGAAGAGGAAAATCGCTGGGTAGCAAGGCACCATCCGTTTACAGCGCCAAAACCAAGCGACATTCCAACAATGATCAACAACAATCCGCGCATAGAAAATGCGGCAGAATATTTGAAGCATCCTTATGCGAACATCAAGGCAAATGCCTATGATATGGTTTTAAACGGGAATGAAATTGGCGGCGGCTCCATCCGTATTTTCCAACGTGAATTGCAGGAAAAAATGTTTGAAGCGTTGGGTATGGACAAAGAAGAACAGCTGCACAAGTTCGGCTTCCTTCTCGGAGCATTTGAATACGGCGCACCACCACACGGCGGTATTGCCTTTGGTTTCGATCGCCTGTGTTCTATTTTAGGCGGAAGCGAAAGCATCCGTGATTTTATAGCCTTCCCTAAAAACAATAGCGGCCGCGATGTAATGCTTGATGCGCCGTCATCCATTGATGAAAAGCAGTTGAAGGAATTGCAGATAAAACTGGGGTAGAGAAATAATTAATAATTAGTAATTAATAGGGTTGTATTCTGAATTAAATGCTTCCCTAAAAAGTTAGACGGGTAAGACCATTAGCTCATTTATCCGGGTGTTACACTATTAATTGTTAATTATTAATTATTAATTGCGAATTCCACAAAATAACACAGAAGAAAAATGAAGGCCGCACTAAAAACATCCGTCATACTATCCTGGATCAACCTTGTCGTGTCTTGTGGATGCGTATTGTTGGGACTGATTCTTTCGGGGATAGTGGGTCCAAAAATCGGATTTGTGGCGGTAGTATTGTTTGGTGCTATTGGTTTACACAGTTACGAATCATTAAGGCTTCGCAATTGCATTGTCTATAACGCTCCAATGGATAAAAAAACACCATTGAGCTTGCAGGTAATGGGTTTTATAGCGATATTTTTTTCTTTTGTAACTATTAGAATTGGCTTCGATCTTTTTCGAAATGCAAAAGAAGTAGCAAAAGAGAACAAAAAGATGTTTGTTGAACACATTGAGCAATACGAAAAAGTGAATTTTGAGTTGCTGTATCAAATGTTAGCGGTTGGAATGGTAATTTTTGGATTAGCAGTTTTGGTAAACGTATTGATAAGCATGTCATTGTTAAGATGGTACAAAAGCCAGGATGAAAATCAGAACCCGGAATAAACGAAATAGTCTCCAGATAAAAAATGCATCGCACCAGCGATGCATTTTTTATTTAATGTGGTATGAGTCTTGAAATTTTTGCCAAAACATTGTAGTTCCCTATTACTGGAAATTCCTCCCCTATAACCGATGTAACGGTTATGTATATTCTAATTTATAGAATCGGCCACACTACTTATTGAATAAGGTTTTTGCCCATGAAAAATTTGCACACACGCAATACGAATAAGTTTTATAACATGATGATGTGTCAATATAACACTGACAATGTTATCATTTCACTAAGGGGCTGCAACCTTTGGTTTTGAATTTGATTCTTAGTGATCACAAAAATTTTATTTATGAAAAAAATGTTATTGGCTGCATTCATTTTAGTCGGCGCTGTAATCTCTGCAAAGGCTCAACAAGGAAGTGTATTGGTGTTTGGTAATGTAGGTTTGAATACTTCAAAGACTCCAACAAACGCGGGTGATGGCAGTACTTATAAAAGTACTGACTTTTCTATCGCTCCAGGCGTAGGTTATCAATTTGACAAAAACTGGACAGTAGGTGCTGAACTCGGCTTCTCAACCCAAAAGGCTGGTGATGCAAAGGCTGCTAACACTTTCAAAGCAGGTCCTTTTGTGCGTTACACACATCCTATTTCTAACATCTTTGCTATCTGGGGTCAACTCGGTACCGGATATCAAGGTGAAAAGCAAGGCGATTATAAAGCAAGCGGTGTATATGCTTACATTACACCCGCAGTGGCAGTTAACGTGAAAAATGGTTTCGCGCTTAGCTTCGGTATTGGTGCAATTACCTTCGACAATATGAAGCCTAAAGGTGGAGATGCAACTACTTCATTTGGTTTGACATTCGGTCAGTCATTCAACGTCGGGATCTCTAAAAATTTTGGTGGTAAAAAATAATTTATACCAACATCTGTTAATAGCGCCTGGCACTTTGCCGGGCGTTTTTTTTGAGTGGAGAATTGAGAATTGAGAGTGGCAGATGCTTCCTCTCTTAGAGCCTAACGAATCTTAACTCTCAATTCTCAATTCTCCATTTTCAACTCTCCTCTTCCTTTTTTACTTTTGACTCACCATGAGTAATGAAGCGATTCCTTTAGCAGAGAGATTGCGTCCGTCTACACTGGACGCACTGGCCGGTCAAAAACACCTCACCGGTAAGGGCAGCATTTTACGCACAGCCATAGAACAGGGAAAAGTTCCGAGCATGATTTTGTGGGGGCCTCCGGGAGTGGGCAAAACAACCATAGCCAATATTATCGCCCATACACTGAATGTGCCATTTTACACGCTAAGTGCCATTAGCAGTGGCGTAAAAGATGTGCGCGAGGTTATCGAAGACGCTAAAACAAAAGAAAGGGCAATCTTGTTTATAGATGAGATTCATCGTTTTAACAAGGGACAACAGGATGCATTGTTGGGAGCCGTTGAAAAAGGCACGATAACCTTAATCGGCGCCACAACAGAAAATCCGTCTTTTGAAGTAAACAGTGCATTGCTCAGTCGCTGCCAGGTGTATGTGCTCAAACCGCTGGATGAGGCAGATCTCACTGCTTTGCTTGAATTTGCCCTTAAGAATGATGAACAACTTAAAAAGAAAAACATTATTCTTAAAGAAACATCCGCCTTAATAAATATATCCGGCGGCGATGCTCGAAAGTTGTTGAATTTGCTGGAGCTCGTAACCGATGCATTGGATGACAATGCCGAAATTACAGACGAGAAAGTAATGGAGATAGCACAGCAACGCATTGCATTGTATGACAAAAAAGGGGAGCAGCATTATGATATTATTTCGGCATTCATAAAATCTATGCGTGGCAGTGATCCCAATGGTGCCGTTTACTGGCTCGCAAGAATGATTGAAGGCGGTGAGGATGTTAAGTTTATTGCACGCAGAATGCTGATCCTTGCAAGTGAAGACATCGGCAATGCGAATCCTAATGCTTTACTGCTTGCCAACGCTACGTTTGAAGCGGTCAACAAAATCGGCTACCCGGAAGCAAGAATAATATTGTCACAATGCGCAGTGTATCTTGCCACATCGGCAAAAAGCAATGCTTCTTACATGGCAATAGATGCAGCACTTTCAGCAGTGCGCAGCTACGGAGACCTGCCGGTGCCCCTGCACATAAGAAACGCTCCTACAAAGCTGATGAAGAACATGAACTACGGCAAAGACTATAAATATTCCCACAGCTATGAAAACAATTTTTCTGAGCAGGAATATTTGCCGGGAGAAATAAGTGGCAATAAATTTTACGAACCCGGCCAGAACGCAAGAGAAAACGAAATAAGAAAATTTCTTCAGGATCGCTGGAAGAAAAAGTATAACTATTAATTGAAAATTGAAAGTTGAAAGTTGAAAATGATGTTCTCTCCGGAAAATATCATTCCTCATTTTCAATTTTCAATTTTCAACTTTCAATTAAAATAAAATGGAACTAACCTGGAGCTTAAAGACATTCAACGATCTTACCGCAAATGAATTGTATCATATACTGCGTTTGCGAAGTGAAGTATTTGTTGTGGAGCAGAATTGCGTATTTCTTGATGCTGATAATAAAGATCAGATCGCACACCATTACATGTGCTGGAATGAAAACGATCTTTTGGCCTATACAAGATTGTTACCCGCAGGTTTTGCGTATGAGCATGTGTCTATTGGTCGGGTGGTTACTTCTCCGAGAGCAAGAAATCTGGGTATCGGCAAATTGTTGATGCAGCAGTCTATAGAGGAATGTGTAAAACTTTTTAATGCAGATATAATTAAAATAGGAGCACAACTATATTTAAAGAAGTTCTACGAATCGTTTGGGTTTTCCCAAAGCAGCGAGATTTACGTAGAAGACGGCATAGACCATATAGAAATGTTACTAACTGTTTCGTAATTATACGATGCGATAATACCTATTTTAAAAAAAAGTTAAACCAAACACACCAAAATTTAAAATACTCCGTTTATAGGTTAGGGTACAACAATATTCGAAAACAAAATCCATTAGTATGAAATTAACTCTACGCCTAACCGTCAGCGTCTATCATTATGCGAAGCATCTTTCGCGAAGTAATCAATCCTTTAATAAATCACATAACTAATATATAGCGACTAAAAAAGAGAGTAGTCGTTACCGTATATCTTTTATCCAATACTATTCGAAAACTTAAACATATTCACATGAAAAACCGTGTACATGCTTTGGCGTACAAGTGTGTTTTGTCTATATGCGCCCTATGCCTATCAATCATTTCTTTCGGCCAGATCCGTCTGTTTGACAATTCAGAAGCTGGTATTACAGTAGGACCATCTAACTTTTTGGGAGACCTTGGCGGTAACGCCGGTCGTGGAACAACGTTCCTTAAGGATAATAACTTCCCAATGACCAAGTTGACTTTTGGTGGTCACTTAACATTCAATCCCAATCCATTAATAGGAATTCGTTTGGCCATTAACTATGGTACACTCGAAGGCGATGATGCAGTAATCAAAGCCAAAGGTGGCCTGGAAGAAGCAAGATTAAATCGTAACCAACGTTTCAAATCTACATTGCTGGAAGGTATGTTGGCTGCTGAAATTTTCCCGACAGTAATGTTCGAAGAAAATCCTAATGATGTATATCACAAACTGCGTCCTTATGGTTTAATTGGTGTGGGCGCGTTCCACTTCAACCCACAAGGTAAAGATCCTTTAACTGGCAATTGGGTTTATCTGAAACCGCTGGCCACAGAAGGAGAAGGGTTCTCTCAATATCCTGACAGAAAACCTTACAATCTTACACAGCTTTGTATTCCAATGGGTCTTGGTTTGAAATATTATTTCAGTGACAACTTCGCATTGGGTTTGGAGATCATCTATCGTAAAACATTTACTGACTACATTGATGATGTTAGTACAGACTATATCGATCCTAAATTATTTGATCAACACTTTGGTACAAACACTGCAACAGCAAAATTGGCGAAGAGAATGGCTGACCAAAGATTACAGGTATTTCAAGGTGATAACAAACGCGGAACGCCCCAGAATAATGATGCGTACTATACAATCGGTTTGAAACTTAGTTTCCGTTTGCAAGCCGCAGATCCTTGGGCCAATTCAACCCGCTGTCCTTCTTTCCGTTACTAATACGCGAAAGAAAGGTTACAACGATTGTTATATGCCAGGTTGGTTTTGTTAACTAAATAGAACCTTATGAAAACATCCTCTTTTACCAATGGAAAAAGAAAGTATTCTTATCTGTTATTGATAGTACTGGCTCCATGCTTAGCATATGCAGTACTGACTACAAAAGATAAAAATTTTTTTCCTGATCAAAGTAAAAGAGGTGTTTTAAAAGATAGTATAATAATTACCAAAATCACAACCAGCAAAGCATACGATGTAAAGCTCTATACAAATGCCTCTAACAAAGTGCTATTCTTTTCAGTGAGTGGCGAAGAGAATAAAATATATGAGCTTGCAATCTTCAATCAGGAAAATAACAAGATTAAAGAGTTGCATCTGCGCAATCGGCAAACAAGTTTAATAGCGCAGTTACCAAAAGGTACATATGTGTTTCATGTGTACAGTGATGAGGAGCAAATTGAAAAAGGTAATCTTGTTGTGAAATAATTCAATTCCAATAAGCATACAGGGAAATTGGTAGAATCTAATATCCGGTTAATTTTGACCTGATCCGTTCCCTATTGTTTTCGTTTAGTACCCTATAGTAAAAAGATTTTATTGATCATTCCCTGTACTGCTTATTGGAATAACTTTTTGGTTTAACCCCAGTATCCTTAGTAGCCGTCGACGAGTAGTTGGCGGCTATTTGTTTTTAGATAGTTGAGAGTTGAGAATGGAGAGTTGAGAGTTAGTGGTTGGTAGAAAATGCACTTTAATAGATGCGGAAGCTCTTGTCAGCCAAAATGTATTCCTAAAATTCTTATTGTTGGAATAAACGAAAAAGGTGATGAGTAATTCATCAATTGTTGGAGTCATTGCTCATTCGCAATGCCGCATATAAACACAGCCATCAAATAATAACAAATCTGGCCACCAACTCTCAACTCTCAACTCTCAATTCTCAACTCTCAACTCCTTTAGTCTACCAAATTATTCTTCACTGCATAAAACACCAAACCCGCTGTGTTCTTAGCGCCAAAGCGCTCCATTAGGCGGTCCTTGATGGCTTCAACAGTTCTTGGACTCACTTCCATTTTTGTGGCGATCTCTGCGGCTGTAAATTCCATGCAGATGTACTTGATAACGTCACGCTCTCTGTCGCTTAATGTAATTTCTGAATTGAGGTTTGGAATTACCTTTTGTTTAGCGTGGGCTTTTTTAAGAAGGATTCTGTTTACGAAGTTATTGAGGTAATAGCCTTTATTCATGACATCCATAATGGCTCTTCTGATCTCGGAAGGATCTGCGCTTTTCAGCAAGTAACCATTGGCGCCAATTTCCATCATGTGACCAACGAAACGCTCGTCTTCAAACATGGTGAGGGCTACTATATGAATGTGAGGATAATTTTTGGTAATAAATTTTGTTGCTTCAATTCCGTCCTTCTGGGGCATACGAAGATCCATCAGCACCACGTCCGGGTCTGCCTGTAAAAGACCGTTAATAAGTTCTTCTCCATTTTCTGCTTCCTGTACAAACTTCAGGTTGGTATAAGGCCTTAAAGAAAGAATAACCCCTTTACGGAAAATTTTGTGATCATCAGCAATGGCAACTTTGATTATTCTCATAGGTGAAAAAAATGATATTGGCTTATTATTACGATTATTAAAGATACAAAATCTGCCAATTTGAAAATTTGAGAATTTGAAAATTTGAAAATTCTTTTCGGGCAACGTTCATTTTCCAGGCCAACTCTTCCCGATAACGGTAGAAAACAATAAAACCAGAAAGGCGCACCAGAAGCATTTCCAAATCCTCAAATCCTCAGATTTTCAAATTTAAAGTCGTTTGACCCTCATTATTAATCGACCTTAATATCCTCTTCATTAAGGTTTAATTCGATTGTGATCTTATAGTAGGTTTGCGAACTGTCGCGCTCAAAGAAAATCTTTCCCTGTAACACGTTCAACCTACTTTGGATATTTTTAAGACCCAACCCGCCAGAACTCTTATTTAGCTTCTCAAAATCAGCCTGCGTAAGGCCTTTGCCGTCGTGGTGAAGACGAATGAAGAAGCTGTTGCCGTTGATGTTTTGAGTGATATGAATGAAGCTTGAGTTGCTATGTTTAAGAATGTTATTCACGAGCTCCTGGATAATTCTGAATACAATAAGCTCTTTTTCAGCCGGCATTCTTTCCTTATAGTCATGGAACCGTGCACTGCCTGTAATGGTGCCTGCGCCGCTTATTTTTTGAAACAGATCATTTACTGCCGACTCAAGACCAAAGTTTTTAAGCGTAGGCGGCATCAATGAGTGTGAAATGTTCCTTATAAGCTGTATGGTCTCGTCGATAATTTGCTTTGCATTGTAAATATTCTGAAGCTGCGTGGTTTTATCGAGATTAACAAGGTTTTCGTTGAGGTATAACCGTGCAGTGGCAAGAAGTGGTCCGGCATCATCGTGAAGATCAGCTGCCAGGCGCTGCCTTTCTTCTTCCTGTAATTTAATAGATGCGTTGAGCAACATTTTCTGCTGTTGATATTCCAGCTGTTGCAGCGCCATTTGATAACGGATAATTTTTTTCTGGTGGAAGATTATAAGAAAGATCAACCCTATCGTGAGGATCAGCATCCCTATAGTTCCGAAGAATATCATCTGCGAAACCGGACTGGCGCTATTGAGTATTTGAAGCAGAACCATGTTGACTTCGGGTAAGGGTTGTTGATGCTTTAATTAAGTTGGGTTTGCGAAATCCTCGAATTACTTCTTAAGTTTTGATAGTTGTTTTTTTTTATTGAAAACGCCACTGCGAACATAATGTTCTTCAAGATATTACATCCCAGGTTGATTACCCAAAAAGTTATTTGGGTATTGCGCGATAACTGCCCCGCCTGCACAAAAAGAAAGAAAGTTCCTGCTAAATATAACATTATTCCTGCTACTGCCCAGAATTCGGGCTTTGCATAAATGAACTCGTCGTTCATTTGGTTGAGCTCCTCAAAGAAATAATATATACAAAGGCTTATGATCAGAATAGCCTCAATAGTTACCGGAATAGAATCAAACGAAGCCGCCGCCGAAAAATTATAAAATATTGAAAAAAAGAGAAAAATGGGTGAAATTACGAGGAGGATCCTCTTAACCAGCTGCTTCTGCAGGGTTAAATAAAAGAAAGTGGCAAATAAAGAGAATTCAACGACGGTAAAAACATTAAGAAGGGTTTCGCGGGAAATGCCGTTTGTTAACAATTGCTTGCTTGGTTTGGACGACATCAGCAAAAGATCATTGGCCAGGGTATACAAGCAATAAAAAAAGATAACCCATAATGTTCTTCCTTTCTTACGTGAAAAAAGAAAAAACATTATGGGTATCAGGCTTGAAAATGTGCTTATATATTGTAATACCGTGATAACTATGAATTTTTATATCCAAAAATATAAAACGGTATGATATAAAAATAATTATTTTCAAGAATTAGTACCAGCTCCAGGTTACAGCGTCGTCATTAGGAACAACTCTGTCTGCAGTAATGCCTGGTTTTGATTCCAATTGGCCAAACTGGTTGATAGAAGTAATTTCTTTAATGATGTTATCTTTTGAATCGATACCAACATAAACCAAAGTTTTTTGACCAGCTTCGTTCAATGCATTGTAGAAACGGATTCCTACACAGTCAGGCTGAGCTAGCATTTGCTCGATAATGTTACGACCAATGAAATAAGCCTGAACCTCATCAGGATGAGCATCCTGGAAGTCTTTTACGAATTTTGCACCTAATTCTTGTCCGATCTCTTCGCCTACAGCGGCTGGGTTTGAGTGTAAAAGTTCTTTTTGCATCACAAGTAAGTTTTTTGAATTTTAGATTAATGAGACCGTGAATAACCTTCCAAAAAAAAAAAAAACCAACAGCGTAAATTGCGCAGTTTAATTACTATATTGCCTGCAATTCAATGCCATAGGGCTTTTACGATTGGTTTGTTCGTATGTCTACTAATCTAAAATGAGTAAAAAGACGATGCAATAATAGTAAAATTACTATCATAGTTTTTTTATTTTTCGCCCAATTCTATGGCGAAAAACTTTAATTTGATACTTTTTTGAGGTTTTGGAATTGATCCAAGTAAATATTATTCAGGTTATTGACCTGTTAGTTTGTATAATATTTTAAAAAACGTAGCTTAGTTATTACAATAGTACTTTTCTTATTACGTTTAATGTTGTAGTACAATTTTTAAGCGTATTTTAGACATTGTGCTATCGTAATAATTAGAATTTCCTATTAGTAAAAAACCAAACCCAATACAACCAACCTTATGAGTTCTGAACTGGTTATTAGAGTATCAATAGCCGATGACCACAAGATCTTTCGGGACGGCATTAAGATGGCTCTAAAAGGCAGAGACTACCTGAAAATCCTCTGGGAAGCCGAGGATGGTAAAGATCTCATGCATAAAATGCAACTGAAAAAGCCTGATGTTCTCTTGATGGACATTAGAATGCCTGAAGTAGACGGCATAAACGCCATTCCGCTCTTGCGCAAAGAGTATGAGGATGTGCGCATTATTGTGCTCACCATGTACGATGATCAGGAGATGATCACCAAAATGATGGAAATGGGCGCAAATGCCTATCTCACAAAAACTACAGATCCGGAAGAGATCTACCAGGCCATTCTCACCTGCATGAACGAAGACTTCTATTTTAACGACATGGTAAACAAGGCCGTGCTGTCGAGGTTACAGACCCGCCGCACCGTTCGCCAGTTTTACCCTAATCCTGTTAAGTTTTCTGAAAAAGAAGTGCGCATCCTGAAACTACTTGCGGAGGATAAAACCACTGAGGAGATTTCGAAAGAAGTGTTTTTGAGTCCACGCACCATAGAAACAATCAGGCAGAATATGAAGACGAAAGTGGGAGCGAAGACAATTGCAGGATTGATCATGTACGGTATGAGAAATAAAATCATTGACTAAAAAGTTTCAACTAGTATAAGGTAAATTTTACACTTTGGCATCATGCTTCAGCAAGCATCTTCAGAAATAAGAATGAACGAGGATCATAAGGGCCTTTTGGTTGAAAAGCTGCAATGGTCGAAGAGAACGATATTTTCCCGGTATGCCTGTTTTTACGGAGCAGTCATTTTTATATTGGCACTTTTGCTTAATAAGGTAAAACACCTGTCAGATATATCGATGTATGGGTGGGAAATCATCAGTGCGTTTTCGCTTCCCTTTCTTAGCATATTTACTTTTTTTCTGGTTAGAGACATCCGGCGTGATGTAATACCATTAAAAAAAGATATCTCCTGCGCCAAATGTTGGCAGCATCATTTTGTGGCGCAAAAATATTATCACGCATTAATAAAAAAATACTTGCTGTTCTATCCCGGAAAGGAGGATGAATACATCGAAGTATCTCCTGAAGATTTCGATAAGCTTATTGAAGGAGAGTACCTAAACCTTGTTACTTCACAATCTGATGAAATTATTTGTTTGCAAAGGGACAATGGAGAAATAATAAGAGCTTTCGATTTCAGTTTTAAATAGACGGAATCGCTTAATAATATTTGCTGTATGAGAAATGAAAAATGCTGGTCTATCGTGATCAGCGTTTTCTTTTTAGGTGAGTTGGTGCACAAATACCGTTGGTGCACATATAAGAAGTTGGCGCAGATATGCGGCGCTGCCTTTGCGCAAGGGCCTATCTGTGCCGGCGACTTCATAGTGCCGGCACAGATAGCCATCCGCACAAGCTAAGCCGCATATCTGCGCCAACAGTGTGTAATGCGAACTTTTGACATTGCAACGTGTTTGATTGATTCAGCAATAAAAAATGACCGATTCCATAAATGTTCTTTGTGATGAAAAAATACTTTCGCTATTCCTAATAATCACAAAAGAATGAGAACAATTACAATTCTTCCCCGTGCATGGTGCGGACGAGCGAAAGCCGCCGAACGCTTCCTCTTTTGTGAGCGTAGGACACCTAAACACGGGTTTTTTATTTTCCTAAAAAAAACAAAAGATGG
Source organism: Pinibacter aurantiacus (assembly GCF_019130065.1). GTDB lineage: Bacteria > Bacteroidota > Bacteroidia > Chitinophagales > Chitinophagaceae > Pinibacter > Pinibacter aurantiacus. The sequence goes on from NZ_JAHSPG010000016.1 coordinate 76,603, forward strand.
TCAAAATTTCAGACAACAAACTTATTATTGAGATTGCAACTCCTACGCCCGTAGAAACCCTGTACGATCTCCAACGCAGCCTTTTGCATTTGCTCATGCTAAAAGATTCACGTCAAAATACAGATGGCGTTGCAGAGTGGAACACAATTAGCTTGCTGGACGAATTGCAGTTATCAAAAGCCGCATTTCAAAAAGCGTTTTGCTAGAAAATTATTTGCAAAAAGCGAGCTGATCGTATTGATCCGCTCGCTTTTTAGTTTGTGACGCACCCCGTAGAGACGCGTTGAACGCGTCTCTCGCACCATTTGGTGTTTTAGATGTCAAGCGTGCTATTTTCCGTAGCATTCTTCAGGTGTTAAAGAGACGCATTCAATGCGTCTCTACGGGTAATTCCTAATTCTTAATTCCATAAAAAAAGCCGATCCAAAAGGATCGGCTTTTTACACCTATAAATCTTTTCCGTGACACTGTTTAAATTTCTTTCCACTTCCGCAAGGACAAGGATCGTTTCTGCCAACCTTTGGTCCTACACGTATCGGCTCTTGTTTTACCGCAGCGCCAGATGGATCGTAGTAATCATTTTCGTTTGCTGCATAATCCTTACCAGCTGCATCAACTTCTTCTTTATTCGCTTGTAAACGGCTCATGTCTGTTTTTTCTTCATGACCCTCACGAATATGTCCGGAATGTTGCTGCTCCATTGGAATACCGCTGTGGCAAAGGAAAGACACGATGTCTTTGTTTACCTCGCTATCCATATTTCTGAACAGATCAAATGCTTCCACTTTATAAATTACCAATGGATCTTTTTGTTCAAGATATACCGTTTGTACACTTTGTTTCAAATCATCCATTGCACGTAAATGCTCTTTCCATGCATCATCGATCAACGCAAGAGTGATTGTTCTTTCCAAAGAATTGGTAAGCTCTCTTCCGCTTGTATCAAGTGTTTTACGCATGTTGCTCAACACGTTCACACCTCTTCTTCCATCAGTAAACGGAACTACAACATTCTCGATATGCTCACCTTGTGTTTGACGAATATTTTGGAAAACAGGAACAGCGTGCTGCTGAATATTTTCCTGCTTGCGTTGATAATTTGCAGACGCTTCGTTGTACAAAACTTCTGTAAGCGCAGCAAGATTGTCTTGTTTTAAACTGTCGGCAGTAATAGAAGTTTCAATACCGTAGTTCATAATCACTGCCAGTTTGAAACCTTCATAGTCCTCCTGCTCTTTAAATGAGTTTATGAGACCTTCAGCAACTGTGTAGAACGCGTTATCAAGATCAAGCGCAAGTCTGTCGCCAAACAAAGCGTGGTTACGTTTTTTGTAAACAACGTTTCTTTGTTTGTTCATTACATCATCATACTCCAGCAAACGCTTACGAATACCAAAGTTGTTTTCTTCTACTTTTTTCTGCGCTCTCTCGATAGATTTTGTGATCATGCTATGCTGGATCACTTCACCTTCTTTATAGCCCATTTTATCCATCAGGCTGGCGATACGCTCGCTACCGAACATACGCATCAAATCATCTTCCAATGACACATAGAACTGGCTGCTTCCCGGATCACCCTGACGACCGGCACGACCGCGCAACTGCCTGTCTACACGACGGCTTTCGTGACGCTCTGTACCAATGATCGCCAAACCACCCGCTTCTTTTACGCCTGGTCCAAGTTTGATATCCGTACCACGACCCGCCATGTTTGTAGCGATAGTAACTGCTCCTGCAAAACCTGCTTCAGCAACTACTTGTGCTTCTTTGGCGTGTTGTTTTGCGTTCAACACGTTGTGCGGAATTTTTTTCACCTGCAGCATACGGCCCAGCAATTCACTCACCTCTACAGAGGTTGTACCCACAAGTACCGGACGGCCCGCATTACGCAGTCTTTCGATTTCATCGATTACTGCAGAATATTTTTCGCGTTTTGTTTTATATACAAGGTCCTGCTCATCTTTTCTAACCGCCTGAACGTTTGTAGGAATAGTAACCACATCCAGTTTGTAGATATCCCAAAGCTCTGCTGCTTCTGTTTCGGCAGTACCGGTCATACCGCAAAGCTTGTGATACATACGGAAGTAGTTTTGCAAGGTGATCGTAGCATATGTTTGTGTTGCTGCTTCGATCTTTACATTTTCTTTCGCCTCGATCGCCTGGTGCAAACCATCGCTATAACGACGACCTTCCATGATACGACCTGTTTGCTCATCTACAATTTTCACCTGGTCCTCAATTACCACATACTCCACATCTTTATCAAACAAAGTGTATGCTTTCAATAATTGCTGCACCGAGTGAATGCGATCTGCTTTTGTAGAGTAGTCGTTCAGAAGCGCTTCTTTCTGTTGTAATTTTTCTTCTGGAGTACCTGCGCCTTGCTCAATAGCAGCAAGCTTTACGCTGATATCCGGAAGTATAAAGAATTCTGGATCTTCGCCTGATTTAGTGATCATTTGAAGACCTTTGTCTGTAAGGTCTACTGAGTTATTTTTTTCGTCGATGTGGAAATATAGTTCCTCATCCACTTTGCCCATTTCTCTTTGCTGATCTGCGAGGTAATAGTTTTCTGATTTCTGCAATTTCACACGAATGCCCGGCTCACTTAAGAACTTGATCAACGCAGTGTTCTTAGGCAAACCGCGATATGAACGCATCAGGGCCAAACCACCATCTTTTGGATCGTCGTTGCCTTCTGCAATTTTCTTTTTAGCCTCGTTCAGAAATTTATTTACCACTTGTCTTTGTGCTTCGAATAGTTGTTGCACACGTGGTTTCAAAATATGATATTGCTGATCATCGCCCTTAGGAATAGGACCGGAAATGATCAACGGCGTACGAGCATCATCGATCAAAACGCTATCCACCTCATCCACCATTGCGAAGTGGTGCTTGCGCTGAACCATTTCTTCAGGATTGTGCACCATGTTATCACGCAGGTAGTCAAAACCAAATTCGTTGTTGGTACCATAAGTGATATCTGCCATGTAAGCCTTTCTTCTTTCTTCGCTGTTTGGTTGGTGCTTGTCGATACAATCAACAGTCAAACCGAGCCACTCGAAAATAGGGCCGTTCCACTCGCTATCGCGTCGCGCAAGGTAGTCGTTCACCGTTACCACGTGTACACCTGCACTAGCAAGCGCGTTCAGGTAAGCAGGAAGAGTAGAAACAAGCGTTTTACCTTCACCCGTTGCCATCTCGGCAATTTTACCCTGGTGCAAAACTGTACCACCGATCAGCTGCACATCATAGTGCTGCATGTTCCATGTAACTGTACCACCGGCAGCGGTCCATGAGTTTTTGTAAATAACCTGATCGCCTTCAATGCGAACGTGATCTCTTTTAATGGAAAGGTTACGATCCAAGTCAGTGGCAGTTGACACAACCTCTGTATTGTCTTTAAAGCGGCGTGCAGTTTCTTTTACTACAGCAAATGCTTCAGGAGCTATTTCTTTAAGAATTTCTTCAATTTTATCGTTGCGGTCTTTTCTCAGTTTGTCCACTTCCTGATAAAGGGCGTCTTTTCCTGTAAAGTCACTAAACGGCAAAGCCTCAGCCTGCGCATTTAGATCCGCTATCTCTTTATCGATATCCGTAAGGTGAGATTGGATACGTTGTTTGAATTCCTGAGTTTTGGCACGGAGTTGATCGTTAGTGAGGGATTGGTAAGCCGTGAAAAATCCATTGATTTTTTCAACAATAGGCTGAATAGTTTTTACATCTTTTTCTGACTTACTTCCACCAAATAGCTTTTGAATGAACCCTAGCATATTTATTAATTATAATTATTCTAATTATTTTGATATAACAGGCTGTCAAATACGATGCTACAAATTTTTTAAGGCCAATTTGACAGGGTAGCAAAGGTAAGGAAAAGCTAGGGGCAAACTTTGAATAAAAAATAATACCTCGCCAAAGCTTTTTTAAATTGTTTTACCTCCTGCAATTGTTTGCTTATCAGTAAAATAAAATATTAAAAAATAGTTTTGAATCAAGGCAAATGATGATTTTTTAAAAGTAATTCACGAAACAAAAGAGGGAATGACATTTCTATCATTCCCTCGGGTAAAATCAGACAAAATTTACGTTTGATTTCTTATTAATCTTTCCAGGTTTTTTCGCCTTTGTTCATTTTCTCCAAAGTTTCCTGGTAATTTTTTCTTTCGCTTTCAGGAGAAGTATTCATCGCTTTTGTTTCCCATGCGATGGCATCTTCTTTTTTGCCCATTTTGTACAACAAATTGGCATAAGTATCCATAAAGCCAGGATTGTTGTCTTTCTGGAAAGATTTTTTGCTCCACTCCAGGGCTTGTTGTAGACAAGCTACATCATTACAATTTTCAAAAATCGTCCATGCGTACTCGTTCAGATCGTTGTCGCTGGCTTTCGCGCTATATTTTTCCATGTATGGAATGATAGCAGCCTGGAAGTTTTTCCAATCTTTTTTGTACTTATAATAAGTCACTTTACCAAAAGCTGCCAGCTCACCTCCAAGCGAAGGATACTTTGCCGTCAGATTTTTTTCCAACGCGGACCAGTCAATGTTTTCGTAAAACTGACCTGTTTGATTATTGTAAATTTTTGGAATAACATCTTCATTAAGGGCAATGTTTCTCACTTTCAGTTCTGCTTTTCCAGCGCCCAAAACTGCGTTTACCTTAGCTGGGTCTTTCATGAATACTTCAAAACCCTTGTCTTTACTGCTATTGGTAAATTTGTCAAGGAACTCGATGTTTTCTTTTGTAAGAAGGTCCTTCTGCGTTTGCAAATATTCGGCAGAAATCTTTTTAGCCATTGGTTGGTCGTACGCATCACTTGCCGCCATTGCTGCTTTTCTCAAAAAGTCAGGATTTCTTTCGCCCTTGTTATATTTTTCAATCAGCGGGTAATATTGTTTCGCCGGATCAAGCGCTGCGGAAGCTCTTTCTACAAATTCTTTTGCCTCGCTACCACCCACCATTCTGTGCACGATGGAGCCATCGGGCGCAAAAAACAAGAAAGTAGGAAAGGCGCGAACGCTGTATTTCTGCATGATGTCATGTCCGTCAGCATACCATTTTTTTACGTCCTCGTTGTCGTTTTTAGACGTATCGAGCTGAACTTTTACACTGATAAACTTGTCGTTCATGTAGTTTCCAACAGATTCCTGCGGGAAAATCGTTGAGCTCATGTATTTGCACGGGCCGCACCAGGTGGTAAAGCAGTCCATGAAAATATATTTGTTTTCGGCTTTGGCTTTAGCCTGGATTTCGGTCCAGCTCAAACCATGTTGAAAATGAATGCCTTTGTCCTGTGCAAGGCCAAAAAGTGGCAGGAAGGCAAGAAGTGCTGCTATTTTTCTCATTTTTAAGTTTTGAAGTGTGCTAAAATAGTTTCATATGAGGCTAAAATCCAAACCGTTTGTCCCAAATTGTACCTGAATTAACATTTTAAAAATCTGTGAAGTAAATAGTGACCCTAAATGTTCCATTTTAAGTCTATTCTGTTACCTTTGCGCAAATTTTCGGAGGCGGTATATCAAGGAGCCGTTTTTACCTAAAGATCAATATAAATATTATATATGTCAGGTGCTTTAAAAGAAGTTCGCGGTAGAATCAAATCGGTACAAAGTTCTCAGCAGATCACAAAGGCCATGAAAATGGTGAGTGCTGCAAAATTGCGTCGTGCACAGGATGCCATTACACAAATGCGCCCTTACGCACAAAAAATGCAGGAAGTGCTGAGCAATATTTTGAGTAATACAGAAGGTTCTATAGGCGGCGACCTTGCAACTGAACGCGCTCCTGAAAAAGTGCTGTTGATTGTTATTACCAGTGACCGTGGATTAGCGGGTGCATATAACAGTAACGTTATTAAGCTGGCTAAGCAAACCATCAGAGAACATTATGCTGCGCAGGAAGCGAAAGGTAATGTTACCATCTGGTCAATCGGTAAAAAAGGTTTTGAGCATTTTGCAAAAAACAACTACAAAGTAACTGATACGTATAAAGATATTTTCCTGAACCTGAGTTTTGAAAACGTGCAGGCTTGTGCAGAAGCAGCAGTTCAGGCTTACAGAGATCATAAATTTGATGTGGTGGAAATCGTGTACAGCGAGTTTAGAAACGCTGCAACACAGGTGTTTTTGGCAAGCCGTTTCTTACCAGTGCCTTTGGCAAAACCGGCTACAACTAATAAGAATATTAAAACAGACTTCATCTTCGAACCTAGCAAAGAAGAACTGATTGCTGAGTTGATCCCTAAAATTTTGAACACACAATTATTCAAAGCGGTTCTGGATGCACATGCTTCTGAGCACGGTGCACGTATGACGGCTATGGATAAGGCAAGTGAAAACGCAAACGAACTGTTGCGCAACCTGAAGATCAGCTACAACCGTGCACGTCAGGCGGCGATCACTACCGAGCTTACAGAGATTGTAAGTGGTGCAGCTGCGTTGGCAGGGTAACTAGGAATTAGGAATTAGAGGAGAGTGAACAGGTAGAAAAAAGAAGATTTTCACATATTTCATTGCCGTTGGTTTCAACCAAGGGAGAGTGAAAAAGAAATAAATTACAAGGGTCGCCGAAATAAGGCGGCCCTTTTTTTGATTTCGAAATAATCGCCAAAGGCGATAAGATAAATCTGCAAGGCCACAGGCCTTGCAGAGCAATACGCAGCCTGCTCTCTCATTTTCAAATTTTCAAATTCTCACATCGGCTCTCCACTGTTATTCACATTGTGTATAAACTACTTTCAATGTTATCGTTTTTTTTTGAAGCTTGCAGGGGTAAAGCTGGATGCTAAACGCAGAAAGCTTAACGCAAGGAGCTCCGGGCGTTAAGCTTTTGGCATTAAGCGTTTGGCACACAAAATGATTTTTTATATGGAAATAGGACACATTATACCACATATAGAGGCGCTGATCTTTGCGAGTGACAAGCCTTTGACTGCTTTGGAAATTACCGAGCTGATCAACAACGCTTTTGGTTTTATGGAGGACAAGATCACGCTTGACCAGATTGAAAGCTGTATTGAAGGCATCAAAGAAAAATACGACGCTGAGTTTTATCCATTTGAAATTCGTGAAAGTGGCGGTGGTTTACAGTTTCTTACCAAAAAAGCTTACCACAAAACGGTGGGACAGCTGAATGGCGATAAGTTCCTAAAACGCCTGAGCGCGGCGGCTTTGGAAACGTTGTCGATCATTGCTTACAAGCAACCTATTACAAAAGGAGAGATCGAATCCATTCGCGGTGTGAGTACAGATTACAGCATTCAAAAATTGCTTGAAAAAGAATTGATCATCATTTGCGGTCGTAGCGAAACATTGCCGGGCAAACCTTTGTTATACCAGACTTCTAAATCGTTCATGGATTATTTCGGTCTGAATACTCCGGAAGATCTTCCAAAGATCAAAGAAGTATTAGCGGAGCAAATTATGCCGACTGCGATTGTAAATGGACAAACGCAAGGAGAAGAAGGTGAGGAAGACGAAGTAGTTGTAGATACGCTTACTGAAACTGAGACAGAAATTGAAACTGATGAAGACCTTGCGTTGGAAGTAACGGAAGACGGAGAATTGATAGAAAATCATGTTTCTCAAAATCATACAGAAGAAGAAATAACTGATGTTTTGAATGAGGAAATAGAAATTAGCGAAACTGGAGACGAAGAAATTGCGGACATGGAAGAAGCTGATATTACAGAAGAAGCGTCAGAAGAAGCCTCCGACGATAGCAATGCCGACGAAAATAGCGACGACGAAGGCGATTCGCAAACCGAAGAAAGTGATGACGAGGAAAAACAATAGTCTCTTTTGCATCCTTATAACAATTAGCAAACCCGTAGCGAAAGTTGCGGGTTTCTTTTTTTAAGTAAAAAGGCAAAAGGAGAAATTAAAAAAAGTGTTGCCATGACGACAACACTTTTAAATATGCTTAGAGTTTCACTTAAAACCATACTCCCCACTTTCAACTCTCAATTCTCAACTCATTAAGCTTTTACCGCTGCAATGCCCGGCAATTCTTTTCCTTCAAAATACTCAAGCATAGCGCCGCCACCGGTAGATACGTAGCTCACCTTATCAGTAAAACCAAACTGGTTAACTGCTGCTACAGAATCGCCACCGCCTACAAGAGAGAATGCACCATTTTGTGTTGCCTCAGCAACTGCAGTAGCAATTGCTTTTGTGCCGTGTTGGAATTTTTCCATTTCAAAAACACCCATTGGGCCGTTCCACAAAATGGTTTTAGAATTTTTGATAACGTTGGAGAACTGGGCACATGCATTTTCTGCAATGTCAAGTCCCATCCAGCCTGCAGGTATATTGTTGCTTGGTGCAGCAGAAGTATTTGCATCAGCAGCAAACTTATCAGCGATTACAGAATCGGAAGGCAAGTGGATGCAAACACCCTTTGCTTCTGCTTTCTTAAGCAGATCCTTTGCCATGTCAAGTCTGTCATCTTCGCAAAGCGAATTGCCGATGTTACCACCCTGTGCTTTAAAGAAAGTGTACGCCATACCACCACCAATGATGATGTCAGTTGCTCTTTCCAATAAGTTTTCGATGATCAATATTTTATCAGAAACTTTTGCACCGCCGATGATTGCAGTGAAAGGTTTTTGTGCGCTATGCAGTACTTTTTCTGCGCTGCTAACTTCACCTTCCATCAACAAGCCGAACATTCTTTTTTCTTTGGGGAAAAACTTGGCAATAACCGCAGTTGACGCGTGTGCGCGGTGAGCAGTACCAAATGCATCGTTCACATACACATCACCCAATTTGCTTAATTTCTCAGCAAATTTTTCATCGCCTTTTTCTTCTTCTTTGTAAAAACGAAGATTCTCCAGCAATAGAACTTCACCAGCTCTCAACATGTTGGCAGTCATGAAAGCTTGTTCGCCAATGCAATCATTTGCAAACAAAACGGTTGTGCCGCCCAGCAATTCGCTCAGGTGCTGCACAAGATGTTTAAGGGAAGATTTCTCTTCAGGACCGTCTTTCGGACGACCGAGGTGGCTCATTAAAATAACGCTGCCACCATCGCTCAATATTTTTTTTATGGTAGGAACAGCCGCTGTCATGCGGGTGTCGTCTGTAATTGCCTGTGTTTGTTTGTCCAAAGGAACGTTGAAATCAACGCGGACCAAGGCTTTTTCACCTTTAAAGTTGTGTTCGGAGAATTGTGACATAAAGTAAAGTTGGGTTCGTTCTGCAATAAATTTTGATGCCGCCGTAGCCAGCAGTAGTTATCAGTTGGCGTCCGGATTGTCGTAGTCTATCATTTTATCATCCTGGTGACGTAGCATGAACATCGCTTCCATGGTAACATCTTTTCCACCCTTAAAGTTTGTGGCCAGCGTGCTTACTGTATAAATAGGCCCCCATGGTAAACCCCACCAGCCGAATAGTAAAGACAGTGCGGCGAAGCCAAAGCCTTTTATGTAGCGGCTTTGCCCCGGAGGGATGTAATAGATGTCGGATCGTCGCTTAAATGTTATCACAAGTGCGGAAATGCAGTATTGGTATAATACAAAGCGACCGCCCTGATCAACTTCATGCGAAAGCTGATCCAGGCTCACGTTGCCCAGGTTTTTAATTTGCATAGGTTTAGACTCTTGGCAGAGTAATCGTTAGAGGGTCAAAAGAGAAAAGCGGAACTGTAGAGTTCCGCCTTGAGAAATTTATTTGCTGATCAAACCAGCGAAGTGTTTTACTGTACGAACAAGCTGAGATACATAGCTCATTTCGTTATCGTACCAGCTAACAACTTTTACTAATTGTTTGTCGCCTACAGTAACAACTTTAGTTTGAGTTGCATCAAACAAAGAACCGTAGTGGATACCGATGATATCTGTGCTTACGATTTCGTCTTCTGTGTAACCGAAGCTTTCGTTGCTTGCAGCTTTCATTGTAGCATTAATTTCTTCTGCTGTAGTTTTCTTAGCAAGAACAGCAGTCAATTCAGTAACAGAACCGGTGATTGTTGGAACACGTTGTGCACCACCGTCCAATTTACCTTTCAATTCCGGTAATACAAGACCGATAGCTTTAGCGGCACCTGTAGAGTTAGGAACGATGTTCGCGGCAGCTGCTCTTGCACGGCGAAGGTCGCCTTTAGCGTGAGGAGCGTCCAATGTATTTTGGTCGTTAGTGTAAGCGTGGATAGTAGTCATGCTACCAACTTCGATGGTGAAAGCATCGTTCAATGCTTTAGCCATAGGAGCAAGACAGTTTGTAGTACAAGAAGCACAAGAGATGATTGTTTCACTACCATCAAGAATGCTGTGGTTAACATTGAAAACGACAGTTTTCAAATCACCTGTAGCAGGAGCAGAGATTACTACTCTTTTTGCACCGGCTTTAAGGTGGGCAGCAGCTTTATCTTTATCTGCAAAGAAACCAGTACTTTCAATAACAACATCTACATCGTGCTGACCCCATGGAATTTGAGCCGGGTCTTTTTGTGCATATATTTTTACAGTTTCGCCGTTAACGAGGATAGCGTCGTCAGTTGCTTTAACATCAGCATCAAATCTTCCCTGCGCACTGTCGTATTTTAATAAATGTGCCAATACTTTCGGGCTGGTAAGATCATTGATAGCTACCACGTCAATTCCTTCCATGTTGTAAATCTGACGGAAAACCAATCTTCCTATTCTTCCGAAACCATTGATGGCAACTTTTACTGTGCTCATAACTTAAATGTCATTTTAGTGTTTTTGCAATAGCGCAAATGTTATTTTAATGTTGGGAGTTGCGAAGTTACAAATCTGCAAAATTATTTGAGAGATATTTTTTTGTTATTAAGTAGAACCTGATTTTTATCATCGATCTTTCAATGTTTTTGATTGGTGCTTGAAATTTTTCTAACCGTGATTATGCGATTTTGAAAGCGAAAACATTTATTTACAGATGATTGAAAAAATAATTTGAAAGTTTTTGAAGATTTTTTTGGTAGAAAGAAACACAGGCTTATCTTTGCACTCCCTTAACGGAAACGCCGCGTTGGTCAATCGGTTAAGACGCATCCCTTTCACGGATGAATGACGGGTTCGATTCCCGTACGCGGTACAAAAGCTTCGAAGAAATTCGGAGCTTTTTTCGTTTATAGCATGCTCTTTATTTCGCGTCATTTCCTTTTTTCTTTGATAAAAATGGAATAAAAAAACACTGGCTCGTAACCAGTGTTTCAAAAATATCTAACGTAAAGTAGTTGCATTCGATTTCTAATTTGTCTACCAAGAACGCTGCAATTAATAATGATATCGACATTGCACAATAACAATAGAATCGCCTTCTTCTTTGTAAACAATCCGATGCTCCAGATTTATTCTGCGTGACCAAAACCCAGAAAGATTTTCTCTGAGTGGTTCAGGTTTCCCTGTTCCCTCAAATGGAGTACGAATGATTTCTTTAATCAAGGTGTTGATCTTACGAAGCATTGCTTTGTCGGTTTGTTGCCAATAGAGATAATCTTCCCAGGCATCTTCAAGAAAAATTATTCTCATTCTTCAATAAGCTTTCGTTCCTTGCCTTTTCCTTTTTCATATTGATCAATTGCTCTTTGAAGGCGTTCTGCATTTTTTGGAGATCTTAACAGGTAAAAAGTTTCCATTATGCTCTCATAATCTGCTTCTGAAAGCACAACTATATTTTCTCCTTTCGTTCGCGTTACATGAAGAGGAGTATGGTTATTGAAGACTTCGTCCAAATAACCTTTTAATTTCTGTCTGAAATCTGAATAGGTGACTATCATAACTACAAATGTAACAGAAAAGGATTGTTGTACAAAATGTTGTACAATACTTTGTTGAGAATAATAAAGAATTGAAACAAAAAAACTTACGATTAAGGTCATAAGTCTAACCAAAAAAACTATTTCAATACTCCCCAGTCCAGCACTCTTCTCGCATACTTCTTATCACGAATGATAAAAGTATATTCCGTGCCTCGATCGCCCATGCCGAGCATGTAGATGTAAATATTTTTTTTATCCGGTGTTACGTAAACAGCGTTGCGTGTTTTCTGGTTGCCTTCATTTGAAAATGAAAAGGTGGGGTTGTAAAGATCTTTGTACGCAACAGAAGGTATAGCGACTGTGTCTTTATCAATGATCACGCTGATAGAATCGATGGTCGTTTGCGGCGTAATGCCATAGCAGCCATAAAAAGGTTTGCCATCTATTCTTACCAAATGGTCTTCTACCAAATTCAGTTTGTGTTTTGTTGGAACAAATCTTCCCGTTTGAATGTACACGGTAATTCCATCTCCTGAGTAGGTTGCTGAATTGCTGTTAACATCCCGCAATGGAAGTTTGGGAAATGGCTTTTTATTGATGCTTTCCTCAATGCCGGCCATCGTAAAAGCTGCCAGATCAGCTTTTAGGTCTTTTTCCATCATGCGCGCCCATTGGTCCTTTTTCTGGCGAAAATCTGGGTAGTCCAGGTCCTGCGCCTTTACGAAAGTTGTAGTGGCGAGCAACGCGCCCGAGAGAATCAGTATTTTTTTCATGTGGTTCTTCATTTCATAAAAATAATTGAATAATTGATTGACCGACGAGATAATTCTGTTACCAATGTCCTTAAAAAAATGATATTTACCACGTGAAGAAAAGTGAAAGAAAAGCAAAAAGGTTTTCGCTCTTGTGCAAAATAATGTTTTCCGCATCTTCGTTTTGTTCACACCATTTTCCCAACAACTAAAACCCTTCAAAATGAAATTGACTGGCTTTTGTTTAGCATTTGCTGCAGTCTGTATCGTTTTATCTTGTAGTTTTTCCAGCGGACAAGGCGAGAATTCACCTAAGTCGCAAAAGGCTGCCATTGACGACTCTTCCAACCTGATTCGCTGGCAAGTGAGGACCTCAGGTGCCTATCTCCTTTATGATGGCAATGAAGATCCCTACCTGTACATCAACATAAAGAGCGGCGAAAATAAAAACGATAAAAAAAGAGTTCCTCTGAACATATCACTGGTGCTGGATCGCAGCGGTTCAATGGCCGGTGATAAGATAGAATACGCAAAAAAAGCGGCAATGTTTGTGGTGGACCAGTTAAACAGCAATGACATTTTATCTATTGTTAATTATGATGACAAAGTAGAAGTGACCAGCCCTTCACAGCCTGTAAAAAACAAAGAGATGCTGAAAGCTGCCATAGATCAGATCTGCGACCGGGGGTCCACCAATTTGTCGGGAGGCACGTTGCAAGGGTATTGGCAAGTGGCAAAAACAATGAAGGCTGGGTATGTGAATCGTGTGTTGTTACTAACTGATGGCCTCGCGAATGTGGGAATTACGGACCCATCGGAATTAAAAAAACTGGTGGACAATAAGTATAAAGAAAATGGAATCGCGCTTTCCACGTTTGGGCTTGGGGCAGATTATAACGAGGACCTGCTAACCCTGCTGGCTGAAACCGGCCGCGCAAACTATTATTTCATAAAACAAGCGGATCAGATACCCGGAATTTTTGCAAATGAGTTAAAAGGCCTTTTAAGCGTTGTGGCACAGAATGCAGCTGTATCTGTTACCTTACCTGATGGCATGGAATGTGAAAAAGTGTACGGCTATCCATACGAACTAAAGAACAACAAGGTTGAGATCAAATTCAATGATATTTATGCCAACGACGAGAAAGCCGTATTGATCAAACTAAAACCGGTAAATCGCCATAAGGCAGCTTTCTCTTTTAATTGTAACCTTTCTTATACCGACGCAGAAACGTTTCAGGAAAAAAATCTTGCAGGAAATGCCACTATTAACCTTACAAAAGAGAAAGAAAAAGTAGAAAAGTTTCGAGATCCTGTGGTGCAGGAGATGATTGCCGTATTTACGTCTGCTGAAAAATTTGACGAAATACTTGCCGACGTGGATCGCGGCGACTATAAAACCGCAAAAAGAAAAGCAGACAGTACGCTAAAAACGATCAGGGTTTCTAAAGACAAATACAAGTCTGAAAAGCTTCAGAAGCAGGAGCTACAATTGGAGGAATACACTAAAAACCTCGACAGCGTGCAAAACATGAAACTTGAAGATGTAAAGTTGTACCAGAAATCGAACAAGTCTGCGAATTATGAAGTGAAGAAGCTTAAAAAACAATAACCGAATAATTGATTTTTGCAGAACGCTTAACGCCTAATGCACAACGCAGAGCTTTGCGTTAAGCATTAGGCGTTTGGCATTAAGCTTTTTTCAGTTATTCTGCTACATGCCCCAGCCATCTCGTTAACGCCTCTGAAATGATCTGAAACTCAACCAGGAAGCCATCATGACCGTAAGAGGAGTCAATTTCTATATAGGTGGCGTTGGGCAAATGCTCGGCTATAAACTGCTGTTCTTTTGGCGGGCATAAAATATCGCTTGCTATTGCCATTACCAAAGCTCTTTGTGGAACGCGTCTCAAAACTGCAGCAAGATTGCCGCCGCGGCCGCGTGAAATGTTGTGAGAGTCCATGCTTTTGGTAAGTGCCCAATAGCTTTGCGCAGAAAATCTTTTTACCAGTTTATCGCCCTGGTAGTTAATGTATGAAGAGGCTTTAAAATTATCCAGCTTTTCATGATCGTGATCGGCTTGCTGATGCACCATCATATCGTAGTTGCGATAGGTGAGCATGCCAATGGCTCTTGCCGCTTTCAGGCCCTTTTCACCCGCGCCGATGCGTTTTTCCTTCCAGCTTTCATCTGCCTCAATGGCCAGTCGCTGGGCTGTATGAATAGCAATTCCCCAGGCGCTTTCGGCCGGAGAGGTTGTAATAAGGAAAATGTTTTTGATTACCCCTGGTTCCATCACACTCCATTCCAGCACCTGGTAGCCGCCCATGCTGCCACCCATCAACAGGTGCACAGAGGAAATGCCCAAATGCTCCTTTAAAAGAATATGCGCTTTTACCATATCTCGAATGGTAATCAGCGGAAAATCGGCAAAATAAGACTGGCCGGTCACCGGATTAATGGATTGGGGGCCGGTACTGCCGTAACAAGAACCCAGGATATTGGCGCAGACGATGAAATATTTATTGGGATCGATGGCTGAATTTTCGCCCACTACTCCCTTCCACCAGTCGGTAGCATCGCTGTTGGCGGTAAGCGCGTGACAAACCCATACCACATTACTTTTGCTGGCATTGAGGGTGCCATAGGTGTGGTATCCGATAGTTACTTCCGGCAGGGTATCACCGCTTTCAAGTTCAAAACTTTTTTTAATATGTAGCGTTTGCAACATCTAAAATCAAAATAATTAGGGTGCAAAGTAACGGCGTGTGATGTTACCTTTGCTAAAATTTTTTTTCTTTTAAAATTTCTTCGCCATGGTAAATATTGAGATAAACCTTTCTGAGCCCGGATACGGCTTTGAAGCAACGGACAGCATGGGACATGTGGTAAAAATGGACACCAGTCCCGAAACAGGCGGTAATAACTACGGAGCCAGACCAATGCAGGTGCTTTTAATGAGTCTTGGCGGTTGTAGCGGCATTGATGTGGTAAGTATTTTAAAGAAACAGCGCCAGGATATTACCCACTTTAAAATGTTTGTAGAAGCGGAAAGAGAAACCGGTAAAGAGCCTGCCCTTTGGAAAAGCGCCAAAATAGTGTTTGAACTGGGCGATTCCGTAGATGAAGACAAGGCTAAACGTGCCGCTCAGCTCTCTATGGAAAAATATTGCTCCGTAGCTGAAACCCTCCGCAGAGCGGGTTGTGAGATTACGTGGGAAGTGAGAATGGTCGAGATGAATTAATAATTAATAATTAAGAATTAATAAGGCTGCGTGTTTACCAGTGTATGCCCTGTTAATTCACCATCCCTCACGACCAGTATGAAGACCGCTCTATTAATTATTCTTTATTAATTATTAATTAAAAAATGTCACATCATCCTATAACTAAAGTCATCCGTACACAAGTGCCGCGCACAGACGAGATGGAGCACTCTTCGCCTTTGTTTCTTACTAGTAGTTTTTGCTACGATGATGCGGAGGAAATGCGTGCGACATTCGCGGACGAAAACGACAACAATATTTATACGCGATTCAGCAATCCTAATGTTCAGGAGTTTACTGACAGAATGGTGGCGCTGGAAGGCACGGAAGCCGGCTTTGCAACTGCAAGTGGTATGAGCGCCATTTTTGCATCATTCATGACCTTTTTAAAGCAAGGAGATCATTTGATTTCCTGCCGCGCCATTTTTGGAAGCACGCATACCGTTATTACAAAGTATTTGTCCAAATATGGCATTGAATACACTTATGTGGATGCAAATGACGTGGCAAGCTGGGAAGCGGCGGTAAAGCCAAATACCAAAATGATTTTCCTGGAAACGCCCACCAATCCTGCACTGGAAGTGATTGACCTGGAAGCTGCCGGAAAATTTGCCAGGAAGCATAATCTTTTACTGAACGTAGACAATTGTTTTGCCACGCCGATCGCGCAGCGACCGATTGATTTTGGTGCAGACATTATCGTGCATTCTGCTACCAAATGGCTCGATGGGCAAGGACGTGTGCTCGGCGGTGTTGTATTGGGCAAGAAAGAATTGATCCATGAAGTGTACCTGTTTTGCAGAAGTACCGGACCATCTCTTTCTCCATTCAATGCCTGGATATTGAGTCGTAGCCTCGAAACACTGGAGGTCCGTATGGAGCGCCACGCCTCTAACGCACTGAAAATAGCAAAGGCATTGGAAGGGCATGAAAAAATAAGTTCTGTTCGTTATCCATTTTTGCAATCTCACCCTCAACATGAAATTGCGATGCGACAGATGACAAATGGCGGGGGCATTGTATGTTTTGAATTAAAGGGCGGCCTGGAAGCTGGCCGTAATTTCCTGGATGCTTTGCAAATGCTCACACTTACTGCGAATCTTGGGGATACAAGAAGCATAGCTTCGCATCCTGCAAGCACAACGCACGCTAAGCTTACCAATGAAGAGCGCGAAAAAGTTGGTATTACTCCGGGACTCATCCGTATTTCTGTTGGTCTCGAAAATGTGACTGATATTATGAATGATATATTGCAGGCGATAGATAGGAGCTAAGAAAGTTATGAGTAATGAGTTATAAGGTCCCCGTTCGCGGGGACTTTTTTTTTGACTTTTGACTTTTGATTTTTGACGTAATTGTGCCATTTTTTTCAAAATAGTCAACTGCCTGTCTGCGTAATTCCCCATTTTATCGATACATTGTACTTTACATACGACCCAGACCTAATTTTATGAAAACTGTCTGTTTTTAAAAGCCAGGCTACCTGTGATAAATTTTCCTTTCCTAAGACTTATCTTATTGCTAAAGAAAATGGTTTGTTAACCGGTTACTCGAAAGAGAATCTGTTTGTATTATTGGATAAATTGCTTGAATACCGTACTTGGTCATGAAGAAAATATATCTCTTTACTCTATTAATATTGAGCTTTTGGAGCACAAAGGCGCAGGACTTTTCAAACAAAGGAAAGGATTTTTGGATCGGGTATGGCAACCACGTCAAGATGTTCGCCACCAACGCAAATCAGCAGGAGCAGATGGCCCTCTACATCACATCTGATGTTAATACAACAGGTACCGTTTCTATCAGCGGGATTTTTAGCCAGAATTTTACAGTCACTGCCAATCAGATAACTGAGATAGCAATTCCTCAATCGGCGCGGCTGCTATCGGATGGACTTTCGAATTATGGCATTCATGTTACTGCAGCCAAAGCAGTGGTTGTGTACGCACACATATATGCGTCAGCAGTATCAGGCGCCACTGTTTGTTTACCCACAAATACCCTGGGGAAAGAATATTACTCCATTAACTACACACAAAAAAGCAATGAAGAACCGGCCTATTCATATTTCTTTGTAATTGCTACAGAAGACAATACAACGGTTGAAATTACCCCGGCACAGGCAACTATTGGCGGTTGGGCCGCAGGTTCTGTAAATACGGTGACATTGAATACCGGGCAGGTTTACCAGGTTCTTGCAAACAAGGACCTTACCGGTTCCACGATCAAGTCTATTGCCAATGGAACCGGAAACTGTAAACGAATAGCCGTGTATAGCGGAAGCGGAAAAGTTTACATTAGTACACCGGAAAATCAAGGATGTACCACTGCAGACAATTTGTTTCAACAAGTATATCCTACCAATACCTGGGGCAAAAAATATATAACTGTGCCCAGCAGTGGAAGGCCGCTCAATATCTACCGCATTATTAAATCGAACCCCGCTGCCCAGGTATATGTAAATGGGGCTGCAATATCCGCAGGCAGTTTTACCAACAATTTGTATTACGAGTTCTACAATAGTACCACTAATGTTATTGAATCCGATATGCCCATCATGGTGGCGCAATATTTCCCAACACAGGCCTGTAATGCAAACGGAGGAGGTAATGGAACAATAGGAACCTACAACGATCCAGAAATGATCTTCATAAATCCTGTTGAGCAAACCATCAGGCAGGTGACGCTAAACTCCACAAGTCATTATTTGATCAGAGAACAATATATCAATATCGCTGTGAAGAATGAAGGAGCGGCCCTAAGCAGTATGCGTTTAGATGGTAGTCCCATAGGCAACTATTTCAGCACATTGCCACAGGATTCAAAATACTCCTATGCGCAGATATCGGTAGGGCAGGGCACGCATAACCTCAACTGCGATTCGGGCTTTAACGCCATCGCCTATGGCATGGGAGACCACGAAACGTATGGCTATTCTGCAGGAACCAATCTCGTTGACCTTTACCAATTCATAACAATTAAGAATTCTTACGCAACGGTCAATTTCCCGGCGGCTTGTAAAGACGCGCCGTTTCAGTTTTATAATGTTTTTCCGTATCAACCGTTGAGCCTGAAATATCAGTTCAATGGCTTGTTTAATGATACCACGGTCAACAATCCTGTGTATGATTCTACATGGAGTGTTGGGGCAAAAACGCTTTATCGTTATAAGCTCGACAGATACTATACGGTTCATACACCGGCCACCTATCCGATATCGGTTATCGTAAACAATCCGACAGTAACAAATGGCTGCACCGGCGAGCAGCAAATAGATTATGATTTGGAAGTTTTTGATAAGCCCAAAGCTGATTTTTCTTATGACTTCTCCGGCTGCTTCAAGGATGTGGTAAGCTTCAAGGAGATTGCGGACCCAAATAACACACGACAATCAATATTGGTACACTGGGACATGGGACACGGAAAAATAATTGATACTGCAGGTCCAAACTATGTCTTTAAAGCCATTGGCGATTCCGTGGTCAAATATTCTTACATCACCGATGTAGGATGTTTGTCAGATACCGCGGTAAAAACGATTTCAATAAACCCTTTGCCGGTAGCACATTTTAGCACCTCGCTACCCTTGTGTGAAACCAAGGGGGTAACTTTCATTAATCAATCTACTGTACCCAAAGGAAATGTTACAAAATGGCATTGGAGTTTTGGAGACAATACAGATAGTTTGTTTGTGCAAACACCCACACATATCTACGCGAAACAAGGAAGCTATAATGTTTCATTGCTTGTTGAGTCCGACAGCGGTTGCAGGAGCAGCGTTCAAACGGTTCCCGTAACGGTTAACTATCAGCCGCTGGCGAACTTTGGCGCTCCAAGAAATTGCCTTGACGATGGTGTTGCAACTTTTACCGATTCGTCTTCGGTAGGGGATAATTCTACTTTAACCTACAAATGGGATTTGAATTACGGCACGTCTCCCGCAGGAACGTATCCAACAAATGCAAACCCGCAGTGGCACTATACTTCAGTGGGCAATTACCAGGCAAAACTTACCGTTACTTCAGACAAAGGTTGCACGTCTGACACGATAAAGAGCTTTACGATAAACGGTGCCGTAAAGGAGGCCAAATTTTCAATTAACAATACTAATTTTTGCAGCAATACGGCGCTTGACATTACCAATACTTCTCAGGTTATTTTTGGCAATATGGTAAAGCTTGAAATATGGTGGGATTATAATAATGATCAATCCGAAAAAACTACAGATGACTATCCGTATAACGGAAAAGTATATTCGCATTTATATAAAAGTTTTACTTCAGCCAGTGGTGAAAAGTCATTTGCTGTACACTATAAAGCTTACTCAGGAGCGACCTGTTTTGATGAATTTGACACAACCATTACTTTGAAGCAAACGCCTGTACTGGCATTTGATTCACTATCACCGATTTGCCAGGAGGCATCGCCAATAGTCTTAACTGCTGCATCTAACACCGATGGTTTTACCGGCACGGCAACATACGCCGGGGTTGGAGTTGTGTCGGGAAAAACATTTGATCCACACAGGGCAGGAGTGGGTAAGTTTCCAATCAAATTCACATTTGTAGCCAGCAACGGATGCAGTGCTGATTCAACACGTTTTATAACAGTTAACCCAACACCGATTATTAACGTACAGGCAAATATAACATCGCTTGAGGGGGGCACCACGTTGATGCCGGCGACTGCCTCCGGAAATAATTTATCGTATAGTTGGCAGCCACCAGTGGCAATGGAAAATAGTCATTCGCTCACACCAACTATTTCGCCATCCAATGATATTACTTATACACTCACTGCGACATCTGCCGATGGCTGCACGACCAGTGCGGATGTAAATGTAAAAGTGCTGAAGTATGTGAAGGTGCCGAACGCGTTCTCTCCAAATGGCGATGGCATTCACGATACATGGATCATTACCTCCTTGTCTGATTACCCGGGCTGTGAAGTAGAAGTCTATAACCGTTATGGTCAATTGGTGTATAGATCGGTTGGCTATGGCACCCCATGGAATGGAACTTTTAATGGCGCCAAACTGCCTGTGGGAACATACTACTGGGTCATAAAGCCGCACAATGGAAGGCAGCCGATAAGTGGGTATGTGGCGATTATAATGTAATTGAGAGTTGAGAATTGAGAGTTGAGAGTTGAAAATGCCTTGGCAGTTAGTGCATGACGCTTGATACTAAACGCTAAAAGGGTTCTGTTAGTGTTAAGCACTACGCAGCTTTCAACTAACTCTCCACTCTCAATTCTCCACTCTCATCCAAGTCCTACCTCATAATGCATTTCCGGAATCTCTACATCCGAAAACCCTTTCTTAATTAGCCTTTGTTTGAAATGCAGCTGCACTTCGTATTCGCCGTGAACAATGAATAATTTTTTTACCTGCTTGGGATCCTGGCAAGCAAGGAATTGAGAAAGGTCCTCATAATCGCCGTGGGCACTCATGCTTCTAACAGAAGCTATTTCCGCATGCACTTCATGTTCCACGCCAAAAATGGAAACCTCTTTTCTACCAGCTAATAATCGACCGCCAAGTGAATTAGGTTCGCAATAGCCAGTCATTAAAATTGTGTTGCGGCTGTTCTCGATGTTATTGCTGATGTGATGTTTCACCCTTCCTGCATCTGCCATACCACTCGCTGAAATGATTACACAAGGGGTCTTGCGGAAATTAAGCTGCTTTGATTCTTCCACCGATTTAATATATTTCAATCCTTTAAAACCAAATGGATCGTTATCTTTCTTCAGCAACTCTTGTATTGTTTTGTTGAAATAACGCGAATAGTGTTTTACCACTTCTGTTGCCTCAATACTGAGTGGACTATCAACAAAATAATCAAGATCAGGAAGGCGTCTTTCTATTTCAAGTTGATTAAGGTAATATAGAATTTCCTGCGTGCGGCCAACACTGAATGCAGGCATGATCAACTTTCCTTTTTTCTGCAAACAAGTTCTTTCGATCCAGTGTAACAATTGATCTGGTGTGGTAATTTCCATATCGTGCAAACTATTGCCATAAGTGGATTCTATGATCATATAATCCGTTTGAGGAAATTCTTCCGGTGATCGGAGGATCGCGTCACGATAACGTCCCACATCGCCACTAAAAGAAAGACGGCTGCTTTTACCATTCTCCTGTATGCGCAAATGCACAGCGGCACTACCTATGATGTGACCTGCATCTGTGTACATTACCTCAACATCTTCATCGATCCGGAACCACTGATCATAATCCACTTCATTAAAAAAAGGAAAACTATTCTTCGCGTCTTCGATTGTATAAAGCGGCTGTAAGTAAGGCGCACCCTGAGATGCACGCACCTTGTTTACATACTTTACATCGTCTTCCTGGATTTCTCCCGAATCAAGCAACAGCACCTGCGACAATTCTTTGGTGGCAGGTGTGCAGAAAATTTTTCCGTGAAAACCATCTTTGACAAGTTTTGGGATTAAACCACTATGGTCGATGTGTGCATGCGAAAGGATCAAGTAATTTACCTCCGCAGGATCGAAGCCCCATGTGCGGTTGAGCGCATCTGTCTTATCGCCCATACCCTGAAACATACCGCAATCCAGCAAATATTTTTTTCCATTCTTAAGAGTCAATAAATGTTTAGAACCCGTAACTGTTCTGGCCGCGCCGTGGAATGCTATTTTCATAAAAACAAGTTATAGTGAATAAAAAAAGTAAAAAAGTAAAAAAGTAAAAAGTAAAAAGTAAAAAGTAAAAAGTAAAAAGTAAAAAGTAAAAAGTAAAAAGTAAAAAGTAAAAAGTAAAAAGTAAAAAGTAAAAAGTAAAAAGTAAAAAGTAAAAAGTAAAAAAGCTTAAACATTAAACTGTCCTGTATGGGCAAAAATTGTCAACGATTTTTGCCTTTTTAATTTTGTCTTTTTACTTTAAACCCCCATGTAATATAAAACTCCGCAACTACCTCTCCTGCCTCATTTACGCCCGTTGATTTTACCCGTAATGTTTCTCCTTCACCAGATTGTTTTGCTTTGGCAATTGTGTTTTTAATTGCCTCGCCATCGTTGCAGGTGAACGTTGTAACGCCCGTTGCTTTTTTGGTAAAGCTCGCTTCCATGTTTCTTACAAGCATAGACACTGCAGGATCGGATTGATAGCAATGAGCCATTGCCAAAACACCCGTACTCAGTTCGCCCGCCATACCCAAACAAGCAAAATAGGTTGACCTGAATGGATTTTTTGAAAACCATTTGAAAGGCACGGTGACCGTACAGGACGATTCATCTGCGTGCTTTACGCGAACACCGCTGAAATAAGCAGCCGGCAAATTCGATAAAAGAAAAAGCTTGTACTTAAACGAATTGTTGACCAGTTGAAGAAACTTATTTTCATTTGGCATAGACAAGTTGTGAGTTATGAGTGATAAGTTCAAGATGCTATGGCATCAGGATTTTGTCCGTATTATAAGGCCTGACTCTTTAATTTTTCCTTTTGACTTAGTATTTGTATTGATTAGGATCGAGCGCTTTTACATTCCAGTTTTGGAGGAATTCCATCACTTTTGTTTTGTTGTAAGAATGCCCCTGTTCAAGGTACTCAGAATTTTGCGTATTCAATCGCTCTCCATTTTCATCCAGAATTACAAACACCGGGAAGCCGAATCGCTGCGGATATCCCAGCTTTTCCAGCATTTGAGTGTTTTTGTTTTCCTTGCTGTAGTTCAAATGATATACAACATAGTCCGCTTTAATAAGCGAATCTATTTGGGCATCTGCCGTG
The DNA here is from genome assembly GCF_019130065.1 of Pinibacter aurantiacus. Classification (GTDB taxonomy): domain Bacteria; phylum Bacteroidota; class Bacteroidia; order Chitinophagales; family Chitinophagaceae; genus Pinibacter; species Pinibacter aurantiacus. The sequence continues at coordinate 100,101 of NZ_JAHSPG010000016.1, forward strand.
GTGAACTTGTAAAACCTTGCGCACCAAACGCACCAGTTACCGCCTATCTGCACGAATACATGTTTCTTTTCGTCTTTGGCCTGCCTGATGGCTTTGTTTAAAGCAAGCACCACATTTTCTGACGGCTTGTAAATATTGAAAGTAGAGTCTTGCGCAAATGCGAATGCAGAGTTTAGTAAGCAAATAACTAAAAGGGTTACAATCTGTTTCATCTCCTAAGTTAAAACAAGAACGAAGATGGAACGCAGATTTTCAAGATTTTCATGATTTGTTATGATTTGAAATTTAAAGCGACCTACTGCCAGTTAACCTCAAGTCTTAAATTTCAGTTTCACATTCAAATCAAAAATCACATTCAAATCATGACAATCATGAAAACCAGCGTTCCTGTATTTCTTATTGCTTGTCAATCTCCACCAAACAAGCAACTACCTGGTTATCTGTTGCAGGCACCGAGAATGCAATATTACCCTTTGAAGATGGCTGAAACCTTACATTTTGCACCAATGCTGAACCCAATGCTTTTGATAGTCTCGCACCATAATCCTGAGATGGATTTTGGGCAATGCTCGCGTTCAACTGGTTCCAGTTCAATTCTTTTTTACTTACCACAACGGCCATTATGTCTTTCGTGCCAATGCTATCCGGCTGCATGCTTTTATCTTTTGGAAACAAGCGATATCCTGCAATGCCACAGAATGGAGAGTATTTTGTTTTGGTAGGATCATCTTTTCTTGGATAAGGAAACAACGTATAAGAGGTGCCGTCGGTTTCTTTACCGAAAACATATACGTAACATTCAGTGCTGTTTTTAACTTCCATTTTAAAACGCGTCCCTCCTTTTTTTAACGGAGAAACGGTTTCAAATGTATTGCCGCCGGTTAGTTTTAAAGGAATATAGCCGCGGGCGATCGTACGTTTCTGGTTATTGTCGTACTGAACTTCTACAAGACCTACTTCGCAGGTAAGCGGTTCGTTTGCGGCAGCGCCAACTTTTTGCATCGGCTCAAGGCCGTATGCCTCACGAACAAAATATTTGAAATCGCCGTAACGCACCCATGCGAAACCATTATTTCCCCATTCAGGTCCCCAGCTGTTCATGATCAAAAATGAACCGCCATATTTTTTATCATCATAGCCCACCACACATTGTGCGTGGCCGCCAAATCCATTCATTTGCTGGTCACCCGGCGCCGGTGTCCACAGGTCCTTTCCCTTCATATCCTGCATATAACTTTGACCCACCATCATACCGATAACAACAGGTGCTCCTTGCGATAAATTTTCTTTGATGGCGCGAAGATCAATCACGTCATTTCTGTCACCAAGAGAAAGCCTGTTAAAGCCCCTCATTTTAAATTGGGAAGCATCCTGCATCTGCTGTTGAGATGGTTGCCTGCTACAGTTTTGGTCGGTGTAAGGAAATTGGTCGTAAGGTACAGCGCCTCTTTGCGTCATGAATTCCATAGCGCGGATGATATACGAACCTTCACAATTATCCAATCCAATTTGGTTATATAAAAACGCCGGACTGAATTTAACCGCATCGCCGGATTGGCCGGTTCTGCCAGATTCAAGAATACTCCTGGCGGCATAAGCGCTACTCCAGGCCACACAGCTGCCTTGTTTTCCCTGGTCGCCAACAGCGGGCGCAAACTTTTGGAGATTGGAGCTTTCCGGCAAAGGATTTTTGCTATCATCATCATCTAATGATTCATAGATGTTGGCCTTTTCAAATTGCTTCGGATCGAGAAAACCACCGGTAGCAAGACCGTTGGCAATTTGATTTGTAATCGCCCCGCCGCCAATGCCACAGCCACTTCCGCGGCCCAAAAGAAAATAGCCGCCTATCAGAATGAGTATCAAAAGAAAAATTCTCTTGCCTCTGAATAAACTTAACAATAAAGGTAACAACGCCAGCAAGCCACCGCCGCCTCCCCCAAAGCCACCACCACCGCGGCCGCCACCACTGTTGTCGTCATTGAATTGTTCTTCCGGCTGATCGTCTGTCATTCGAATTGGCATAGCTGTATTCTTTTTGGTAAAAAATAAAGGGTGAAGAAAGTTAAAAATTTTCTTTTAAACATTTCAATAAGGTCAAGAGTTTTAAATAGCGGAAATATATGTTTATCTTAAGCATAGGAATCAGAGTTGAAAAGACCACAAGTCAATTAATAATTAATAAAGAATAATTAATAAGGTTACTGTCGTTATAAGCTGTGGCTTTCTGTTTTTTGATGCCGCTAAACGCACGCAGAACGAAGTCTCGGACAGGTGAGTTTATTAATTCTTAATTATTAATTATTAATTCGCTACGCGGAAATATCATTCCACTCCTGGTTCACGGTAAACCTTTTAGTAACTAAAAAACCTGTTCTATGGCTTCAGCAAAAAAGAAAGCCGCTCCAAAGAAGAGCGCTGCTAAAAAAGCAATTGCCAAAAAGACTCCTGCTAAAAAAAGTGTTCCCGCCAAAAAAGCTGCTAAGAAGGCGGCGCCAAAGAAAACTCCTGCAAAAGGTATTATTGACAAAATTTTGAGAAAAAGACACACGATTTACATCGAGAGCGCTGCATTTTTTCCGCTTAGCAGTGCCACCGGATATGTAGATCATTTTCAAGACGGAAGATGCGCAGCGGTTGCGCCCGGAGATCTTAGTGTTGCATTGCCAATACCCGTGGGCGCAATACTAAAATCTATTTCTATTCACTACATGAATACTACCACAAATACTGTGATCGCATTCTTTTTGCGTAAGCATGCAAACAGGCATTCACCATCAGGTGAAATAGAGATGTCGTTCATTAATTTGCCTCCGGGCACATTGCCACCTGATAATTATCTAACAGTAACGGATACAACATTTCCAGATGGCGGAGTTATACAGGATAAATTCCTGCATTATATAACTATTCCCGGAACAGGAGATTTTCCGGGCGGTTTGAAAATTAGTGTGCGAGGTGTGAGCCTTGTGTATGATTTCTGATAAAAAAAACGTCCCGGTCATTTTGTGACCGGGAACGTTCTAAATCAAACCTTAAAAACAATACCCTTTTATTTTTTAATAACGCATTCAGCGATATTAACTTCTTCCATTAAATCATTATAGCCTACCAGTAAGCCCTGAACTTTAATATTATCACCGGTTTTAATGCCGCTTATTTTGCTGATATCTGTTGAATCAATATTGCATGCAATATTATTCAGTGAAACTGTAATGCCATCTACGTTTGTAACCTTTCCCTGTATCAGTACTGCTTGATTGATATACTTTCTCAGAGCCACTGCAGTATCGGTTTTGAATTCGCTTGAAAGCGTACTTGATGTAACCTCGTATTTAGCTTTTTCGGCGCCCACATTCCTGTGTGGTTTAAAGAAAACATACCATGTGGCCCAGCTGGCAACTGCAATGCCCATTGACAGAACGAGGAGTATAAACTTTTTCTTATTCATAACGGTTCGATGATTTTTTGTTACTTAATCTAACTCAAAAGTATACCCCATATTTCCTAAATTTTATAATAGCCCTCATTCCAAAAGATAACAATTGTCAGCGTTTTGAACTTCGTTTATACGTCTACAATCAGTTTTTTGGAAAATGGTTGTCATGAAAAACCGTTCTTCATCGTCATAGTTTTGTCATCACAAGTTCACGCTATTATTGCCTGCTTCTTGAAAAGATCATTCTCGCTTTCATACATCTCAATCTTTAAGTACAATGAAACGACATCTAATTACAATCAAAACACTAGCCTTTATGCTGTGCGCCGTGCTTATGTCTATAGTAGCGGTGCAGTGCAAAAAGGAAGGCAAAAATGCCTCTTCAATCTTCAGGGGTTTGGCATCCTCCGACATTGACTCAACAATTTTTTCGCCATTTTATGACACAACGGTTTTAAGTATTGCTACTGCGAAGTCCATTAACGACAGCATTATCACTACAGGTATTCAATCGATCATAAAAGCCAATTGTGCCAATTGCCACAATAACAACATTAAACCAAACCTGGTTACATTCAATGATATCAAGAGTTTGGTAGTGCCCGGAAATCCAGAAGCAAGCAAACTTTGGCAGGTAATCACCACAAACGATCTGAACAAAGCAATGCCACCTATCACAACTGAAAAAGCGGTCTCTACAGAAGACAAAATTTCAATCTACAACTGGATTAAAAATGGTGCTAATGAAACACCAGTTCTGGCTGATTATAGACCAACGGCAGTAAGGTTGATCACTGGTGGTTGTACTGCGGTATGTCATAACGACAAGGTTTGTGTTGGTAATTGGGCACGGAAGGGCAATGCGACTGATTTTGGAAGATCTCTTACCACGCTAGATACAATTAGTGCGCCAGTGCATGGAGCAATGCCGCCTAACCCACCTGGCTGTCTTTCTGTTAATGATACTTTAAACAAACGTATCTGGAAATCATATCAGGATAGTGTGATAAGGTATTTTACAAATTTGAGTAATACTGACACGGTAAGAAAATCACCTAGCAGTCCTCTTGATCCATTGAATAATTATAATAATCTCTTGTTTAATATTTGTTATCCAAATGCATTGAGATCAGTCACTACCACTAACAAGGTTACAAAGGATCTTTTTGTTTCGGCAACCTCTGGAAACAATAATTTGTTGGCGAAGGTTGATGCAACAATATCTTTTAAAGGTTTTGCGAAGTCTGGCAATATGGCTTCAGCAGACGGACATTTGAAAAGCTCCGAAGTAGCTATAATTAAAGGGTGGTATTTCTTGGATCCGAATATTCCTGACGTGTGGAAATATGGCAACGGCACTACGCCTGCTTTTAAAGATGCCCAAGGAAATCCTATCCTGAAAAAATAAGTTTAACAATACTTCAATTTTAAATAATGAAAAAATTAATGCTAGCAATGGTGGTATTATCTGGAATAGCCTTATATGCACCATCCTGCTATAATAATAAAGCAGATATAGTATTGCCGGATTCAACCATCTCTTTTACCAAATCAGTTGTGCCAATTTATGTGTCGGGAGGATGTGGTTGTCATAATACAGTTAAGCCTACAAACACCACTGGAAGCGATAATGCTGTAAGATTTTCCAATGGAGGCTATAACGGAAAAGACACTATTCTCTATGATGTGATACTGGGCAAAACATCGTTGATAGAAAGCTGGATAAACGGCGGTAAACACCCTGGCGGTGGCGATGTATACCTGACACCACAGGAAATAAGCGTTCTAAGAAGTTGGATAAATCAGGGCTCACCAGATGATAGAAGCAGCGGCGGAACTCCTACAAATGTGACTTATTCCAACACTATCCAGGCAATGGTGAGCAGCACATGTGCAGGCGGTTCTTGTCACACCGGCCTTGGTCCAACATTAACTTTTGCAAAACTCGTCGGAGATAAAGACAAACTAACAAGTATGGTAAGCTCAAAGGGTACTTCCGGACACCCTGGCGGAAAATTGACCCTTGGAAGTTCAACATGGGCCGCTATCAATGCATGGTTGTCTGCCGGTATGCCTCAATAATTAATCAGATTGTAAACAGTAATAAACTTTTAAAAACAGAATTATGAAACACATTCTTTTATTGACATTATCAATCGTTTTAGGCGTAAGCGTATTAAACGCTCAAACATATAAAACAAGAGATGGTTACCTGACATTCAATCCAAATAAAGACCAAAGTCACAAGGACTATGCCGCAGCTTCTAAAGAGGCAACAGCTGTGCTTAAGGTTGAAACTTCAGAAGTAGCACTGCTTGTGCCAATGAAAACTTTCCACTTTAATAATGCATTGTTGGAAGAACACTTTAACGAAAACTATCTGCATACAGATAAAATTCCAAATGCTTCTTACAAAGGCAAGTTGATTGGTTTTACAAAAGACATGCTGGCAAAAGACGGCACTTATAACATTTCATCTGAAGGTCAGATAACATTGCACGGTGTTACTAATTCGTTTAAATCTCCGGTAAAGCTTGAGGTGAAAAACAAAGTAGCAACATTCTATTGCGACTTTCCTATTCAGGCCGATAAATTCAATATCGAGATTCCTGCCGTAGTAAAACCAAAATTGGCAGATCAAACTCCAATCAGTGCTACCATTAAGTTTCAACTAAACCAATAGGGTTAAAATATTTATCAGGATGAAATGAGCCCCCTGCCCGATGGCGAGGGGCAAATTCCCTGCCCGACCAAAGTCGATCAGGCGGGCATCCGGCCAAAATAAAACGAATACGCAGATGAAAAGAATAACATTATTTACAGTACTATGCTTACTGCTTGGCCAGTTCAAAGCAGTGGCACAGGATGACTTGTTGGGAGATTTAGAGAAAGAAGACAGTGCGAAACCTAAACAGAACATAACAACAGGTACTTTCAAGTCAACTCGTGTAATCAACATGCAAAGTGTTGAGATAACCGGTAAGGGCAACCTGCAGTTCATGATCTCCCACCATTTCGGCAACATTTGGGAAAATGGCAAAGGTTGGTCCAATCTTGCCGAGTTCGCAGGCTTGAACGGTGGAGTTGCAAACACGCTCCTGTCACTCGACTATTCTCCTACAACCTGGGGCAACGTGGGTCTTGCAATGACAGGAAAAGCCCAGTATGAGCTATGGGGTAAACTAAAATTATTAAGACAACAAACTGGAGAACGAAATATTCCTGTTACACTCGATTGGTTTTCTACCATGCACATCGATTGTTCTGAAGGGCCAAGTCCGGAGGATTTCGTTTGGAACAGAATGTCATACTTGCATCAAATATTAATTGCACGTAAGTTCAGCGATAAACTTTCATTGCAGTTAACGCCTTCTTATGTACACTATAACTATACCCCATACTATGATTACAAAACATCAGGGGGGCATCAGGCAAATAACGTGTTCTCTGTAGGTATAGGCGGACGTTATAAGTTCACTTCAAAGAAAGCTTTGACATTTGAATATTCCCGTCAGTTGAATGGCTATAAAGATTTGTATTCTGCAGAAACAGGAGGCATGATTAGCTACAACCCTGATTTGATTTCACTGGGTTATGACTGGGATACAGGCGGGCACATTTTTCAATTCTATGTAAGCAGCACAACAGCAGCGAGCAACATTACGCAGCTGTCAAGAAATACAAGTGATTTCAAACAAGGTAATTTCTCCCTGGGCTTCACTATCAACAGAAGTTTCGGGTTAAAAAAAGTGGTAAAGACCGCTCCATAGGATATTGACATATGAAAAACAAAAAGGCCATGAGCGTTTCGCTTCATGGCCTTTTGTTGTTTTTATCTAGCTTCGTTTGTATTTCTTCGTGTACAATGTACGAGATGCTTTATCAGAAAGCGGTTTAATTGAATGCACTTCTGAGAGTTTAGATTAAACACGTGGACTCAATTTTAAAATCAGTGTAAATCAGTCCAATCTGTGTCATCTGCGTGCTCCCTACAACACCTCGATCTGATTTTTCATCAAATCCTCAAACACATCTCTCTTGCGGATCAAAATTGCTTCGCCATCTTTTACCAATACTTCAGCAGGTTTCAATCTTGAGTTAAAGTTGCTGCTCATTTCAAATCCATAAGCTCCTGCATTATAAAATACAAGAAAATCTCCCTCGCGCACTTCATTCAAAGCTCTGTCCCATGCGAAAGTATCTGTTTCACAAATATTTCCTACGACGGTGTAGATTCTTTCGTGGCCATTTGGATTGGTGATATTTTCAATGCGGTGATAAGCATCGTAGAACATCGGACGGATCAGGTGGTTGAATCCGCTGTTAACACCCACAAACACTGTCGCCGTAGTTTGTTTGATAACGTTTGCTTTCACAACAAAATAGCCGCTTTCGCTTACCAAAAATTTGCCCGGCTCAAACCAAACCTGGATTTTTTTGCCTGTTTCATTTTCATAGCTATGAAATGCTTCCGCTACTTTTTGACCAAGCAAATTGATGTCAGTTTGAACGTCACCTTCCTGGTAAGGAACCTTAAAACCACTTCCCAGATCGATGAACTCCAGTTCAGGAAAATGTGTTGCAAGTTCAAACATGATCTCAAGACCCTGAAGAAAAACATTCACGTCTTTAATATCACTTCCGGTGTGCATGTGAATGCCTCTTACGTGCAATTTGGTGCTTTTCACAACACGCTCGATATGGCGCATCTGGTGAATAGAAATGCCAAATTTGCTATCGATGTGACCGGTTGAAATTTTATAGTTTCCACCACCCATGATATGCGGGTTAAAGCGAATACAGATAGGATAGGAGTTGCCGAAACGTGTCCCAAATTTTTCCAGAATGGAAATATTATCAATGTTCAGGTGAACACCCAATTCTTTTCCTTCCACCACTTCTTCAAAATCAACACAGTTTGGAGTGAAAAGGATTCTGTCTGGTGTAAAACCAGCTTTTAAACCAAGCTTCACCTCGTTAATGCTCACGCAATCCAAAGAAGCACCGATGCTTTCTACATACTTCAGTACGTTTATGTTAGACAATGCCTTACATGCATAAAAGAAACGCGCATTAACATCCTTAAACGCGCTGTTTAGTTTGTTGTATTGTTCCTTTATTTTTTCTGCATTATACACATAAAGAGGCGTTCCAAACTGGTTGGCTAACTGTACTAAATACTCTTTGGATAAACTGGACATAATTGTTTTATTAAACCTATTAACTGAATAGAATTTGCGAATTTAAGAGATTTTAAGGCAAAGATGTAATGTGTGCCGGAGGCCGGCGTTGTTTTCAGGAGAATTTAGGCGATTCTACCTGGTTCAAATAACCCTCCGGATATTGCACATTTACCAGGAACAATGCTTGTGGAGGCACAGAGAAATCTGCCTGAGTGCAGTCCCTGGCCTCGATGATCTTTCGAAAATCATCGATGGAATACTTGCCGCGACCCACGCGCAGCATGGTTCCGGTGAGGGCCCTTACCATTCCGCGAAGAAAGCGGTTCCCTTGTACGTGATAAACAAGGCATCCGTTTTCCTCGATCCATTCGCTCACGGAAAGATTGCAATTGAAAGTTTTAACCTGTGTATTTCGCTTGGAAAAAGAAGTATAATCGGTGTATTCTTTTAAAACATGGGCCGCCAGTTTCAATTGACCTATATCAAGTGTGTAGGGAAAATAATAGGCCCTGTCGTGCAGAAAGGGATTTTTTTCACCGTAAATAAAATACTTGTACTCGCGGCTCAATGCATCAAATCTGCTGTGGGCGCCTTGTGGCATGGGGTAAATGTTTTTCACAACGAGATCTGCCGGTAAAATGGCATTCATTTTATAGACCGCACGTGGATTGATCTCATCTTCATAATCGAAATGAAAAAAATTCTGCAAAGCGTGCACGCCCGCATCGGTGCGGGAAGAGCCGGTCAGCTCAACGGGTTTTCTATGGATGATGCCAAAAGCCTTCTCCACTTCCGCCTGAACAGAATGCGCATTCTCCTGAATCTGAAAACCGCTGTATGCGGCACCGTTATATGCTACTTCTATGAAATACCTCATTCTAATTTAATTGAAAGTGGAAAATTGAAAGTTGAAAATGAAGAGCGCTTTTGGCGTTTTCTCTCATCATTTTCAATTTTCAACTTTCAATTTTCCATTACTCTATTCTTATTTTTTCCCCGAGATACCTCGGTTTCGTTCCAATCAAATAATCGATATAAGCCTTGCATCTTGCCAGCTTTTCACGTTGCTTGGTTTTAAAGCCGGCATACTTTACGACATCTTTTGCATTATAGCCGATGGCATCGATTCCTTCCTTTTCGGCAATGAAAATCGCTCTTTCGTTGTGAAACTGCTGTGAAATAACAGTTACGGATTGCTGACCGAAAATTTCTTTTAAACGCACCACCGAGTCAAAAGTTCTAAAGCCGGCATAATCAAGAATGATTACCGAAGAATCAATGCCTCTGCCAATAAGGTCATTCCTCATATCTTCAGGTTCATTGTACTCTTTACGGCCGTTGTCACCACTTATGACAAGATATTTTATTTTTCCCGCTTTCAGTAAATCGGCAGCAGCATCTATTCTGTATTGATAGTATAAATTGGGATAGCCGTTGCTTAGCAACTTAGAGCAACCCAGCAACAACCCCACTTTATTGTAGGGAATAGATGCGGTATCATTATACAACTTGTTACTTGCCGCGCTTTTGATACTGGCATTCGCAAGAAACACAAACGCTACTGCAATGACAACTGCGATTAGTGCAGCCCAAATAATTTTCTTTATCATGGAAAACGGCTTTTAAGTAGTTGAGAGTTGAGAATGGAGAGTTGAGGTTAAAAATTAAGAATTGAGAGTTGCTTGCAATTCTCCACTCTCCACTCTCCACTCTCAATTCTCAACTCTCCACTATCTTCTGATCATCGCTTTAAATCTGTCACGATAATAGTCAGATTTGAGCAAATCTTCAAGTGTAGAATAGTTATAAGTATCTAAAGTAAATGGATAGGCCGTTTCAAAAAGCTGGTACTTGCTCTCATCTTCGCCAAATAGCTCGCTGATGGCTTTAAGCTGCTTTACAGTAAAGCATTTCGATTTCAATAGTTTCTTGGTCGTTGCTATTTTTTCGTCAAGATCGTTTATGGATAAAAGCTTCACGCGAAGTTTATCAATGTCGGCGTCAGTCGCGGTGTTCCTGCAATCGGAGTTGTTGATTTGCGCAGTATGCGCGATTGGTTTTGCTGTCGCAGCTGTTGTGTCAGCAATTTCTTTTTTATGCGTGGTATCGGCCTTCACCGTTTCGGTTGGCGTTGCAGTCATTGGGGCAACCGCCACGCTAACAGCAGCCGGCGCCTGAACCGCCGTCTCTTTTGTCAAAGGTGTCGCAATTCTGATGGTATCCACCCCCGAATTTGTGCTATCAATATAAACTTCCTCTAAAGCTGTTTCACTGGACGAAACACTTATTTTCTTAACAGACGAAAGCATTGGCTTCGCTGGAAATACGGCGACTGCAGAATCGGTTTTAGCTGGGATTTTTGCAATTGCTGAATCTGAAATGACTTTTTTCTCTGCAGCCAAGGTATCTGTCTTTGTTGCAACTATTGGCTCAGCTGCAACCACTGCTGCTTTAGCCACTGTGTCGGCAACTTGTTTGCTTGCTTCCGTTGTTGTATTATTTGAGGTGGTTACCGCGGTAGTACCGGCAGCAACGGGAGCTACTGCTGTTTCCGTGCTCGGAGTTGGAGTCGTTACATTGCTTGCGGTCTGCGCTGCAGGCTGTTCCTTAGAAGCTAGTGCAGTATCAGCTTGCTTTGCAGCCTGTTGCGGAGCAACGGTCGCCGTTTGCGCAACTGCGGTTTGCGGCGTAACGCTTTCGTATAAAATGCTGGTGTCGTTCACTACATTGGATAATAGGACGGAAAAATTATCCGTCTTTCTCGTTCCGGAAATCATAGAATTGCCGCGCTCACTGTTGCGGTTCATCGTTGCTTCGGAGGTTTGGTAGTTTACCAGGCCCCATCCCTTATCGGCGAAATTTTTCAGTTGATAACCCGCATCTTTATTATAAATATTCAGGATGAAATTTTGCTCAGGGAAAGCGTTCCTAGGGAAGCCTATTACAAACTGATAAGCCTGTCCCTGTAAACCGGATAAAATAAGATAACCGTGATCACTGGAACTGTATGTTTTTCCATCCATCAAAAGATAAAATGGTTGGCTATTGTCTGTCTGTAAGTATATAAAATAATCTTTCTGAGAAAATGCGCCAAAGCCCGTCAAAAGGAACAGTAGTATTGCTAAACCTGATTTCATCCGTATATTTTATATTTTATTTTGGCCAGATGGAATTCGCCCCGCGCCATTCGGCAGGCGGGCCTCATTACATATTATCCAATGTTACAGCAAAACTACTTGAAAATGCAGTTTAGCTTGCCATTTACCATTTTTTTTAGAAAGAGAATGAATCGAAACTATATCTTTAAGCCCTATTTAATAAATCAGTATGAAGAGAAAGCTTTTCCTATTTACTGCTTGCGGTCTTTTAATGCTTGCACAGGCAAACGCGCAATCAGAAGCTACAGCTACAACCCAGCCCTTAATGTACCAGGCAACTGCCACTAAGATTAACGATCTTGTACATACAAAATTGGAAGTCGCATTTGACTATGATAAATCCTATATGTATGGTAAAGCATGGATCACGCTGCAACCACATTTTTATGAAACCGATACCCTGGCACTTGATGCCAAAGGCATGGACATAAAAAAAGTTGCCATTGTAAAAGGTGGTGCAACAACCCCGTTGAAATACGAGTACGATGGATGGGTGCTGAATATCAAACTTGACAAAAAATACAAAGGCGGCGAAAAATACACAGTTTATATCGATTACACTGCAAAGCCTAACGATCTTAAAGTAAAAGGCAGTGCAGCCATTACAGATGCCAAAGGTTTATACTTCATCAATCCAAAAGGGGAAGAGAAAGATAAACCAACGCAAATCTGGACGCAGGGCGAAACCGAAGCAAACTCTGTTTGGTGCCCTACGATCGACAAGCCAAATCAGAAAACAACAGATGAAATTTCAATGACCGTTCCGGCGAAATATGTTACGCTTTCAAACGGTTTATTGATCAGCCAGAAGAAAAACGCAGACGGCACAAGAACAGACTACTGGAAAATGGATCTGCCACATGCTCCTTACCTGATGTTTATGGGTGTGGGCGACTATGCCGTGGTAAAAGATAAATACGGCAATAAAGAAGTAAGCTACTACGTAGAAAAGGCGTACGAACCTGTAGCACGCAGAATTTTTGGTTATACACCGGAAATGATGGCCTTCTACAAACGCATCACTGGCGTTGATTACGCATGGCAAAAATATTCTCAGATTATTGGCCGAGATTATGTAAGTGGCGCCATGGAAAACACGACCGCTACTTTGCACCAGGAAAGCGCGCAACAAGATGCACGTGAACTGGTTGATGGCAACGGCTGGGAAAGTACCATTGCTCACGAGTTGTTCCACCACTGGTTCGGCGACCTTGTTACAGCGGAAAGCTGGAGCAACCTGACAGTAAACGAATCTTTTGCAAACTATAGCGAAACCTTATGGGATGAATACAAACACGGTAAAGATGCCGGCGATGCGCAAAACTATTCTGACATGCGCGGTTACCTGCAAAGCAATAGTGAAAAGAAAGATCTTGTCCGTTTCTACTATGCAGACAAAGAAGACATGTTTGATGCAGTGAGTTATAACAAGGGCGGACGTATCCTGCACATGCTTCGCAACTATGTTGGAGACAGCGCTTTCTTCAAATCACTGAACAACTATCTTACTACAAATAAATTCAAAGCCGCCGAAGCACAGAACCTTCGCTTGGCTTTTGAAGAAGTTACAGGTAAAGATCTGAACTGGTATTTCAATCAGTGGTATTACGGTGCGGGCCATCCGAAATTAAACATCAGCTATGCATATGATGACGCTGCAAAACAAGTAACAGTATCTGTAAAACAAACACAGGACGGGGACAAAGTCTTCCGTTTGCCATTTGCAATAGATGTCTACAATGGTTCTGCAAAAGTTCGCTACAATGTTGAAATGACTGAACGCGAGCAGCAATTTACTTTCCCATACGGAAAATCAAAACCAGAGTTGGTAAACGTTGACGGAGATAAAATTTTGCTTTGTGAAAAAACGGACGATAAATCTTTAGCAAACTTCATACACCAGTACAAGTTCGCTGGCAACTATCTCGACAGGAGAGAAGCAATTGACGCTTGCGCAAAAAATGCTGATAACACAGATGCCCAGGCATTGTTGAAATTAGCGGTAAATGACAGGTATTTTGGCTTGCGCAACTATGCCTTGTCAAAATTGAAAATGGATAATACAGCTATTAAAGATGGCTTTGAATCAACAATTGCAAACATTGCAAAAACTGATAAAAACACAACTGTTCGTGCACAAGCGATCAGTTTGTTAGCAGCTTATAACAAACCTGAATATAAAACATTGTTCGAAAAATCTGTTACCGATTCTTCTTACAGTGTAGCAGGTCAAGCGTTAGAAGCATTAGGTAAAATAGATCCTGCTGCGGCTTTGGCAAAAGCTCAACAGTTGAAGGCCCAACCTGCTAAAGGCAAATTGATGGAATCAATCAGTGGTGTGTTGATCGATGCTGGTTCAGAAGCTGATTTCGATTACGTAGCCGGTAACTTTGATAAAATGCCGTTGTCTCAGGCAAAAATGGAAATGCTGCAACCTTTGGCTGACTACATCGCAAAAGTGAACAATACCGCATTAGTGAAAAAAGGCGTTGACATGATCGTGGAATTCCGCGAAAGTATTCCGGCTGCCTATAAATCTCAGCTTAGTCCATACATCAACAACATGGTGTTAATGGGCATTGCTGGCAAAAAGAAAGCTCAATTGGCGGGAGCCAATGCTTCTGCTGCACAAGAGCAAATCGATTATATTAAATCGAAAGCGAAATAAATATTTGATATCACAAATTGAAAGCTCCCGGAGAAATTCGGGAGCTTTTTTTTGCAGAGAAAGTTGATAGTTGTTAGCCTAAAACAGCGAATATTCAAAAATGAAGCCTAACAACTAACAACTATCAACGAACAACTTGTTTCTCTTAATTTTGCGGTTACAAAAACGAAATACCATGGAATCGATCAAAGGTAAAATAGCTCTCATAACGGGCGCAGGAAAAGGAATTGGAAAAGCTATTGCTGTAGCATTAGCAAAGGAAGGCGTAAATGTGGGACTCGTTGCGCGAAGCGCTGCTGATCTTGAAAAACTGGCCACGGAAATAAAATCATTTGGAGTAAAAACAGCCATAGCAACTGCAGATGTTGCCGATATAAATGCGGTTAACAACGCAGTAGAAAGTATTGTGAAAGAGTTGGGCAATATTGACATTCTGATCAACAACGCCGGAGTTGGGGCATTCGGCGGATTCATGGATCTTCAACCAGAAGAGTGGGAGAGAATAATAAAAGTGAACCTGCTTGGTGTATATTATGTAACGCGTGCTGTACTGCCATCAATGATTGAAAGAAAAACCGGAGATATTATCAATATCGCATCAACAGCAGGTTTGCGCGGAGCAGCCGTTACAAGCGCCTACAGTGCTTCAAAATTTGGTTTGATTGGTATGTCAGAATCACTGATGTACGAAGTAAGAAAACACAACATTCGCGTAACAACACTTACGCCAAGTACCGTTGCAACAGACATGGCCGTTAATTTGAAACTTACAGACGGCAATCCTGAAAAAGTAATGCAGCCGGAAGATATAGCCGAACTAATAATCGCCCAGCTAAAATTGAACAAACGCATCTTCATTAAAGACGCCAGTATGTGGTCAACAAATCCATAGAGAATGAATAACTGAATGACTGAATAACTGAGTGGTCGATTGTTGTAGTGCAAATCGAAAATAAACACTCAGTTATTCAGTCATTCAGTTATTCAGTTATTCAGTTATTAAATCGCGTCATACACCACCACCTTCTGCCACAACTGCGAGTAGTCTTCCACAAATTTTAAATGAATAGGATCGACCTGGTAACTATCCTGATCTGCGGCATTGTCAAAAATGATCATCCAGGAAAGGGAATAAGTATTATCGATCACGCCGCGGTTGGTTGCCGCTGGTTTGCCAATATGAAAAGATTTTATGGTCGAAATTTCTGTAAGAGATCGTAAGCCTTTTTCCAATTGAGCCAAATCGTTTTGATCGGTCGGATTTTTCAGCCAAAAAAATACGTGATGAATAAATACTTGTTTTAATTCCATAATTATCGATTTAGAAACTATTGTTTTTCTATACTATAAATTTTGACAACAGGAATTCCATCTCCCACCATCATGCCTGTCTTGTATTTTTCTCCTGTATATTCAAAAGTAACTTTTACTAATTGTCTTGCCGTAGGTGTTTGTGTAAATGTTTCCGGCAAATTATTCGGATGAACTGCACTGCTGTCTTGCAGTTTTATATACCAACCCACTCCATCGGCAGCAGGCTCGCCTCCATAAATGACGGTAGCTGCAGTAGTAACTTTTTTGTTGTCGGCATTGTCTTTTTTGCAAGCAGCAAGGATCAATACAAAACATGGAATGATTAGTAACAGTGTCTTTTTCATTTTCGGGTGTTTAGCTGCTGACATTAAAACTATACACTTCGTTGCATTACCAGCTACCACTGGCGCCGCCGCCGCCGCCACTACCACCCCCGAAGCCACCAAAACCTCCCCCGCCGCCGCCGGACCAACCGCCTCCGCCTCCTCCACCGCCGAAGCCACCACCACCTGTTGGAAACCAAATAGGTGGACCCCAACCGCGATAACCCCGTCTGCTCATCATGCCACCGCCACCGCCGCCACCACCTCTGCTGGAGAAAATGACAATAATTACGATGACGATTACAATGATTGAGATAATGCTACTGCCGCGGCCACGTCCCTGGTGTTCGCCCCTTTGATCATAACCTTCAGGAGCTTTGTATTCGCCCGCCGCCGCCTTGAAAATTGCATCGGTAGCCTCATCAAATCCACGATAATAATTTCCCGCCCTGAAATTTGGAACTATTTCAGTCTCTATAATTCTTTTTGCAATCGCATCCGGAACAGCACCTTCAAGGCCATAGCCAACCTCAATTCTTAACTTGTGGTCCTCCATCGACGCAAGCAAAATAATACCGTTGTTTGTCTTTTTATTGCCCACTCCCCAGTCTCTCAAAATTTTTAAAGCAACGTCCTGAGGATCATAGTCCCCAATAGATTTTAGCGTTATGACCACAAGCTGATTGGACGTGCTGTCGTCATATGCCACCAACTTGCTTTCAAGAGCTGCCTTTTGATCCGGTGTAAGAACATTCGCAAAATCATTAACCAGGCGAGGTGGAGATGGTCTCGCAGGAATATTTTGCGCAAAGCAAAATGTGCCCGTAAAAAAAAACAATAAATAAAAAAGTAAATTTTTCATGCGTAAAATTCAAAGCAGGTCTTTCGACCTGCTTATGATAATTATTTCCCGAAAATTATATCGTCGGGCAATTCATTTTTATCCGTTTCATTATCGTATGGGAAATGATAATGCAAGGCTTCCCCTACATCATTGATTGCTTTGCAGAGACCCGTGGCATAATGTTCCTGTTTAAAATGCTCCAACATATGCGCAACTTCTTTTTCCCAAAACGCATCGCCCGTTTTTTGGTGTATGCCATGATCGCCAAATATTGCGACTTGCCTGTCCTTCACAGCCAGGTAGATAAGAACGGCATTGTGATTGTCGGTTCTTTCCATTTTCAGCACATCAAAAATTTCTGAAGCCCTGTCAATAGCTGACACATACCTGCATTTACTTTCAATGTACACACGGATTTCCCCACTCGTTCTTCTTTCTGCCTGTTTTATTGCAGCAATAATATCAGCTGACTCGTGGCTATCAAGAAAGGTTCTTTTGGAAGAAGAAAAAAATGGCATCAGAAATAAAATTTAATAATTAAAATTTCACCTCTGGAGCCTTGTCAGATCCAGGTTGTGCTTCAAAATATCCCTTCGATTTAAAACCGAACCATCCGGCATAGAAATTATTCGGGAACGTGCGTATAGAAGAATTGTATTCCTGTACAGCATCATTAAAATCTTTGCGGGCAACAGTTATCCTGTTTTCAGTCCCTTCCAGTTGAGCCTGAAGGTCAAGGAAGTTTTGATTTGCCTTTAAAGTAGGGTATGCCTCAACACTCACCAGCAAGCGGCTAAGTGCACCGGAAAGCTCACCCTGAGCTTGTTGGAATTGTGCAATTTTTTCAGGAGAAAGATCATTTGCATTTATCTGAACAGAAGTTGCCTTTGCTCTTGCTTCAATAACTTTTGTAAGCGTTTCCTGCTCAAAATTTGCGGCACCCTTAACGGTGTTTACAAGATTTGGAACAAGATCAGAACGGCGTTGATATTGGTTTTGAACATTGCCCCATTTTCCCTTCACATTTTCATCCTGCGCAACAGCCTTACGCTGAAAATTAACGGCCCCGCATCCGCCGCATCCAACAAGAAGAACAATAAGTCCAATGATAACAACAAGAATAAGTTTATTAGTGCTCATGGTTGTTTAAAGTTTATGATTAAAGATACAATCAAAGATGGTTATTTGTTTAAAATGATATTGGCGCAGACATGCAGGTCGGCCTCCGCAGCGTTGCGTGTCTGCGCCGGCGTTTAAACCTTACGGCCTAGTTCTAACGATCTCGCAATATATTTTCCCACAACATCAAATTCCAGATTCACAATATCACCCGTTCGCATATTTCTTACGTTCGTATGATTAAACGTGTATGGAATAATCGCAACGGAGAAAGCATCTTCTGTTACATTAAAAATGGTAAGACTGATTCCGTTCATGGAAATTGATCCTTTCTCGATCATTAGATGGGCAAAAGCTTTTGGATAAGAAAAAGTGAGTTGCCAGCTGCCATCCATTTCCTTTATTTCCTGTAAAATGCCAGTAGTATCTACATGCCCCTGAACAAAGTGACCATCCAGTCGGCCGTTCATTTGCAAACATCTTTCTATGTTAACTATAGTTCCGGCTTCCCATTTCCCAAGATTCGATTTTTCCAGTGTTTCTAAAATGGCAGTTACACGGTGGCGATCTTCCGCAATTGCCTCGACAGTAAGACAAACACCATCGTGCGAAACACTTTGATCCACTTTAAATTGATCAGAAATGGCGCTTTGCAACCAGAAACTTTTGTTGGTACCTGAAGTAATAACTTCCAGTACCTTTGCTGATGATTCTATGATTCCTGTAAACATGGTTGCAAATTAGGAATTAGGAATTAGGAATTAGGAATTAGGGCTTCGTTTTATTTATTAGTGGTTAATAATCAGGATGTAAATGAAGTTTAGTGCCAAAAATGAAATTTCAAATCTCAAATTTCGATTTCTCTTGTTTTTTTATTTGAAACTATTTACCTTTGCACTCCAAAATCGCCTAAAGGAGGTATATATAAAATATGTTAATCATAGACTCAAAAGATTGCGAAAACATCGACAAAGCGCTTAAAAAGTACAAGAAGAAGTTCGAGAAAGCAAAAACTTTGCTTCAGTTGAGAGAGCGTCAAACTTTTACTAAGCCTTCTGTAAAACGCCGTACACAAGTACTAAAGGCAATTTACAAGCAACAAGTAGCAACAGGTAAATTCGATTAAGTTATTTAAGCTTTTTCATAGTGGGATAGCTGCAAAGTATTAGCTTTGTGGCTATCTTAGTTTATGGAAACAGCACCGTCCATTCTTTCTCCATTCCTTGATTATCTGCAGTTTGAGAAACGCTATTCTCAACACACCGTCCGCTCTTATCAGGACGACCTCACGCAATTTTTCAACTATTTAAACAGTAATTTCGGCCAAACAACTGTAGTAGAGATCAATTCTTCCATGGTAAGAACCTGGATGGCATCGTTGAAAGATGCAAAGCTTACTTCCAAGACGATTAATCGGAAAGCATCTTCACTAAAATCATTCTTTAAATACCAGCTAAAACTCGGCAATATTGAGTCAACCCCAATGACCAATGTTTCAGCTCCTAAAATTGGTAAAAGACTGCCCTCGTTCGTTATGGAAGACGACATGAACGTATTGTTAAAGGAAATCGCTTTTCCGGATGACTGGGATGGCAAAACGACTCAATTGCTAATTGAAGTTTTTTACGCCACGGGTATTCGTTTAAGCGAGTTGGTAAACCTGAAAGAACAGAGCGTGAACCGTAGCTCAACCTCAATCAAGGTTTTGGGAAAGGGAAACAAAGAACGGATCATTCCGGTCAACAAACAGTTGATAGAGAATCTTGTAGAGTATCAAAAGGAAAAGAGAAAGCTCTTCGAAGCGTTTGACAGCGAATATCTTTTTGCGACCCCCAAAGGCAAAAAACTTTACTCCAAATACGTATATCTCAGAGTGAAATCATACCTCTCGCAGGTAACCACTCTGCAGAAGAAAAGCCCCCATATTTTGCGGCACACTTTCGCCACACACCTCACTAATCACGGCGCCGATCTCAATGCAATAAAGGAGCTCCTGGGGCACAGTAGTTTGGCATCCACTCAGGTTTACACCCATAATTCCATCGAAAAATTGAAGGAAGCATACAAAAAGGCACACCCCAAGGCGTGAAAATTAGACGTTGTTAAAAAGTTGGCAAACCTGAGAAAAATCAGAAGTCTTTATTTGGAAAGGATAGGAGGTTGGTTTATCTTCATAGTCCCTCTAACATTATTATTTTATTAAATAATGAGTGTGAAAATGTTAGTTCTTTAATTTATTGTTTCACGTTTAAAATTGCGATTGTTATGGACGTTAAAATTCAGACTGTGCACTTCGACGCAGATTCTAAATTGATTGATTTCGTAAATTCTAAAATTCAAAAACTTCCTACCTTTCATGACAGGATTATTAAGATTGATGTGTTTTTAAAACTTGACAATGTAATTCATACAATTAAAGACAAAGTCGCAGAAATCAGGGTTCATGTCCCCAAACACAATTTTTTTGTAAAAGCCAGCTCAAAATCTTTCGAAGAATCTTTTGACTGCGCTCTTGATTCACTCGTAAATCAAATGAAAAGAAAAAAAGAAAAACGTTTAGCAGCATAAAAAATACTTCAGACCTCCTTTTGGGAGGTCTTTTTTTTTAATATGACTTCTTCGCAGCGTGAAATTTTATCAAGTGAACACTACTTTCCTGAAAAATATTTTCTTTGCATCTTTAATTGATTGCGCATGCTTAATTTTGCAGTGTTTTCAATGGTTTCAGCGACTTTTAAATGAGTTTTTAAATCGAAAAAATGGCTTTAAAAATTGCAAATCAGAAGCAATAATTAAAAAAGCTAAAAAAAAGTTGAATCAAAATTTGGGTATTATTCGAATTCTCTTACCTTTGCCTTCCCAAAAAACACAGGGCGTTGCGAAACGAAAAAAGCTCTTAGATAATATTGATTTTCAAACTATAGCAAGGAGTTGCCATCTCCAAAAAAGGTGGTAAAAATCCAGTCAAAAATATAGTAAGCCGGAGTAGCTCAGTTGGTAGAGCAACTGATTTGTAATCAGTAGGTCGCGGGTTCGAGTCCCATCTTCGGCTCTTAATTTAGTTTGAAAGATTGAATATGTAAAGTTGAAAGCAAAAAAGCATCATGTCTTTTTAATTTTCAAATTGTCACATTATCAAATTTTCAAATTAATGTCGGGCAGGTTCCAGAGCGGCCAAATGGGGCGGACTGTAAATCCGCTGTCTTTCGACTTCAGAGGTTCGAATCCTCTCCTGCCCACAGACAAAATTGAAATTAGAGAGTTTGAAAATTTGAAAATGAAGTTTAAATGCTAGTTTGATTTTCAAATTTTCAAATTTTTATATTTTCAAATTGTTACGTGCGGAAGTAGCTCAATTGGTAGAGCGATAGCCTTCCAAGCTATAGGTTGCGGGTTCGATCCTCGTCTTCCGCTCTTTGTTTTCAGTTAGCAGTCGGCAGTCGTTTAATATTCAATTGTTAGGTGCTGCAAAGCTGAAAAAAAACTGCCAACTGAGTATATGCCGTTGTAGCTCAGTGGTAGAGCACTTCCTTGGTAAGGAAGAGGTCGAGAGTTCAATTCTCTTCAACGGCTCACAATAAAGCCGGGCTCAGAAATGAGCATCCCGATCTTGATCGGGAAGATCGAGAAATCATTCTCTCAACGGTTCAAGTGTAAAGCCGTGAATTTATCTCACCTAAAAAATGAGGTTTATCAACGGCTAGCCATTTTTTCAGAAACTGAGGTTTAGGCAAATGGCAAATCAGTAGATGTTTCCTGTTGTTAAAACAGTATTCATATTTAGAAAACAAATTTAAAACCGCAACTAAAAACTATAACGATGTCAAAAGAGACCTTTAAGAGGGATAAACCCCACGTTAACGTTGGTACTATTGGTCACGTTGACCACGGTAAAACAACTTTGACTGCAGCTATCACCGATGTTCTGAGCAAGAAAGGTTTGGCGCAGAAGAAAAATTATGATGAAATTGATGGTGCACCTGAAGAAAAAGAAAGAGGTATCACTATCAACACAGCTCACGTAGAATATCAAACAGCTAGTCGTCACTATGCTCACGTTGACTGTCCAGGTCACGCTGACTATGTGAAAAACATGATTACTGGTGCTGCACAAATGGACGGCGCTATTCTTGTGGTTGCTGCTACAGACGGTCCTATGCCTCAAACTCGTGAGCACATCTTGCTTGCTCGTCAGGTAGGTGTACCTCGTATGGTGGTATTCATGAATAAAGTTGACCTTGTTGACGATCCTGAATTATTGGAACTTGTGGAAATGGAAATTCGTGAGTTGTTGACTGAAAAAGGTTTTGACGGCGATAACACTCCTATCATCAAAGGTTCTGCAACTGGCGCATTGGCTGGTGAAGCACAATGGGTTGAGAAAATCAACGAATTGATGGAAGCTGTTGATACTTACATTCCTCTTCCTCCACGTCCGGTTGATCAAGCTTTCTTGATGAGCGTTGAGGACGTATTCTCTATCACAGGTCGTGGTACTGTTGCTACTGGCCGTATCGAGAGAGGTCGTATTAAAGTGGGTGAAGGTGTTGAAATCGTAGGTTTGATCGAAAAACCACTTACTTCTACCGTTACAGGTGTTGAGATGTTCAAAAAATTATTGGACGAAGGTGAAGCTGGTGATAACGCAGGTCTATTATTGCGCGGTATTGAGAAAAAAGATATCCGTCGTGGTATGGTAATTTGCAAACCAGGTTCTATCACTCCGCACACTGAATTCAAAGGTGAAGTTTACGTATTGAGCAAAGAAGAAGGTGGACGTCACACTCCATTCTTTAACAAATACCGTCCTCAGTTCTACTTCCGTACTACAGACGTAACTGGTGAAGTTACTCTTCCAGAAGGAACTGAAATGGTTATGCCAGGCGATAACACTTCATTGAAAGTTACTTTGATCCAACCTATTGCGATGGAAAAAGGTCTTAAATTCGCTATCCGCGAAGGTGGACGTACAGTAGGTGCTGGTCAGGTTACTGAAATTGTGAAATAATATAGCTTAAGCCATTAGCTTTAAGCCCTACTTTTAGCAGATTTGTTTAATTTGCTGATCGTAAACCAAGGTCTTTTGCTAATGGCTTTTTACACGGGCATGGTGCAACGGTAGCATACGGGTCTCCAAAACCTTTGATCTGGGTTCGAATCCTAGTGCCCGTGCTGATTAATTTGTAAGTTTGAAAATGTGTAAATTTGAAAATGAAATAAGTTTCAGATTTTCACATTTTTTGCGCTTTTAGAATATCTGTATTTGTAACTGATCGGGTGACTCAAAAAGCAGAATTTTCAAACTTTCAAATTCACAAATTTTCGAATTCACAAATTGTTCTCTATGAATAAAATCGGAACATACTTTAGCGAGTCATACAAAGAGTTAGTTGAAAAAGTGACCTGGCCTACATGGAGTGAATTGCAACAATCAACCGTAATTGTGTTGGTTGCTACACTTTTGATCACCGTTGTAGTAGGTGTAATGGATTTTGCATCACACTCGCTTTTAAATTTCCTATACTCTTTCTTTAAACACTAAATAATGGAAGCAGCAAATCAAATTGAGACCAAATGGTATGTGCTGCGTGTTGTAAGCGGCAAAGAGCGTAAGGTAAAAGAATACCTCGATAAAGAAATTTCACGTAGCGGATGGGTAGAAGTGGTTAAGCAAGTTTTTTTACCTGTTGAAAAAGTGTATAAAGTACAGAATGGTAAAAAAGTAATGCGTGAACGTAACTACTATCCTGGTTATGTTATGATTGAAATTACTGATGGTAAATTGTCTGATGATTTACGCGACCTTATAAAAAATACAACCAACGTTATTCACTTCCTTGGTAAAGACGATCCTATCGCTCTACGTAAAGCAGAGGTAAATAAAATGTTGGGTAAAATGGATGAAATGCAGGAAGCTGGTGGTGTTACCATGAGCGAACCGTTCATCGTTGGTGAGACAATAAAAATTATTGAAGGACCTTTCAATGATTTCAACGGTATCATCGAAGAAGTTAACGACGAGAAGAAGAAGTTGAAAGTAACCGTGAAGATCTTCGGTCGTTCTACTCCGGTTGAACTGAATTATATGCAAGTTGAAAAGCTAGGATAATCTTAGTTTTCAAAATATTGTGAAAACCGCTCATTTAGAGCGGTTTTTTTAGCTCTATTATTTTTTTGAAAAATCATTCTATATCTTGTTGTCAAAATACCCTTTTCCTGTAATTTGTACCTTAATCTAATTACCAAAACATGCAACAAGCATTGAGAAGACTAATATATTTCGAGAATCCCACCCGGTATCAGTGGCTCATCTATTTTGGGTTCTTCGCTTTGTTGCATATTCCTGCTGTTTTACATCACGAAGGGGTAAATGCTTATTTACTTTACGCAAATTCATTATTGAAAGGTCATATTTCACTCCAGGCGGATAACTACGATTACCTGGATATGATATTTTATAACGGCAAGCATTACCTTCCTTATCCGCCGTTTCCTTCACTTGTACTTTTACCTTTTGCTGCCATACTTGGCCCTAATGTAAATACCATACTGATAGCGCTTATATGCAGTTGCGCGAACCTATATCTGCTTTACAAGGTGTTTCTAAAGCTTGAGATCAGCAAGCCTATCAAATCGTTACTGATTCCCGCATTTTTTTTCGGTACCGGTTATTGGTATGTGTTAGTAACTAGTCATCACGTTTATCAGTTTGCACATATAATCGCTACCACTTTAATTCTTCTTAGTATAAATGAAATATTGGGTAAACAAAGATGGTGGCTTGTTGGAATATTTATTGGCTGTAGTTTTCTTACGCGACAGTTTACACTATTTTATGGAGTGTTCGCATTAGGATATTTGTACTATATAAACAAGGATAAATTAGACGGCAATTTTTATAGAAAAGCTGTCAGCCTATGTGGGTCCATACTTGTGTTTGTGGGATTGTATCTTGTTTACAACTATGTCAGATTTGGGCAGCCATTAAACGCCGGCTACAATTATATTGAGTATGCCGGAATATTAAAGGATCGTGTTGCGACTTATGGTGTATTCAGTCTGAGATATTTTTGGTTCAATTTTTATAGCCTGTTCGTCAAGGGTTTTACGATCATTATTGACGGCCCTGACAGGTTAAAAATTGTGGATATAGATCTATGGGGCACATCGCTAACAGCCGCCAGCCCTTTTTTAATTGCTAGTGTAAAAGCAAACTGGCCAAAGAAATTGTTATGGGTTAGCTGGATCACCATTCTGATAATGTTGACTGGTATTTTGTTCTATCACAATAACGGTTTTTCACAAGTGAACTGTATGCGATTCACTTTGGATTTTCTACCGCTATTGTTTATCCTTACTGCGCTTGGCGCCAATAGCATTCCCAGATGGTTACTTAGAATCATGGTAATATATGCCTGCGTTCTTAATGTTGCCGCATTCGTTATTCATTACATGGCGCAATAAGAAACCAGATTGTTACAATTGTTAAATTTCCTTTAATTCCAATCTCTCCTTTATTGCAGAGCAACGTTTTATGTTGCCCTTATGTCAAAGCTGAAAAGTTGCGATACCAGCTATTACGTTAAAGAAGGAAATGCCACAGCAGCGAGCCCTAAGCTGAATACTACAGAACCATCAACAAGGCTTCTCATAATGCAACTTCGTGTTTCAGATTACGTGTGATTGAATTTAGAAATGATCTGCAAAAAATATGATCTGCGGAATTGTCATTCTTATGCATTGACTTTTCATCGCAGTGATATTTATACTTCAAACAAAACACCATTTATGAAACGCTTAATGATCCTAGTTGTGGCAGGCTTCGTCATTGCCGGAACAGCCTGCATGCCCGATAACGACGCGCCTACAGAAGGGCAGGCTTATGTCCCGGTTTACTACGCCAAACAAAATATCCAACAGATTTCAACAGAAGCGCCAAAAGCTACAATTGATCCGGGAAAGATTTATGCTTACGGGAACTACATCTTTCAAAATGATAAAAATTCCGGCGTTCATATCATCGATGTGAGTGACAAAAAGCATCCGCGTAAAACAGCTTTTCTAAACATTCCTTTTACCAATGAGCTGGCTGTAAAAGGACATTACCTGTATGCAGACAATTACAAAGACATGGTTGTTTTCGACATCAGTGATCCAGCCTTACCGGTAATGGTTAAGCGAATTGAAAATGTATTTACACCCGTTAACCAAAATTATCCACCTTATACCAATGTATTATTTGAATGCCCGGACGCCAGCAAAGGCGTGGTTGTTGGCTGGAAATTGGAAACCGTTAAATCTCCTAAATGCAGACGCTAAAAAATACACTTATGAACAGAAATTTTACACTCATCATACTTAGCTGCTTGCTGATGCAATGCACTAAATCCAGTACATCAACTTCGTCTACCACCTCTTCCTCAACGCTGAATTCGTCTACCGGCGGAAAAGGGGGATCTACTGCACGATTCGCAATTGCCGGGAACTATTTGTATTCAGTGGATGAAATATCTTTAAAGGCGTTCGATATTTCCGATCCAATACATCCGGTGCTGAAAAATACCGTGTCGGTAGGCTTTGACATCGAGACCATATTTCCGTTCAACGATAAATTATTCATTGGCTCCAGTACCGCGGTATATATTTATTCAATTGAAGACCCGTCAAAGCCAACGGTATTGGGTACTGCGTTATCACCCACTGTAATGCGACGTTGCGATCCTGTGGTGGCAAAGGATACGGTGGCGTTTGCGACTCTCCGGTCCAGTGCACCTTGCGGCGGTACGCGAAGTGTTTTAGCCGTATACGACATAAAGGAAATTACAAATCCGGTGGAAAGAAGCACGCTTACGCTTCAGGAGCCCTACGGTCTGGGCTATGATGACGATGTGTTGTATGTATGTGATAAAGTGTTGGGCCTGCTGGTAATTGATATCAAAAATCCTTACCAACCATCGGTGATAAAGGCAATTACCGAAGCCGTTTATTCTGATGTAATTCCCTACAATCATATGCTCATTTGCTGGACAAACGCAGGCATTAAGTTTTACGATATTTCAGATAACCGAAACCCTGTTTTTCTCGCTAATATTTAACTGCAATGAAAAACAAAACCAATTGTGTGCTGCTGACCCTGGTCATTGCAGCACACCTTTCTGCACAATCCAAGTACGACCAAAAAGGAGACCTGAGTGTTCGCTGGAATTTCCCGGGCATGGTCGATCCCCTGAGCAGCAATCTCACAATGGGGGCAGAGTATCGTTTTTTGCCCCACTGGTCCTTTGTCGCAGATGCAGGGTGGATCTTTGCGTCACCGAGTGAAGGGGGGAAAGTATCCGGCTATCTTATACGGCCAGCTGTAAGATATTATCCTTCGTTACGCCACTTTTTCTTCTTTGAAGCCCAGTTTCATTACAAATACATTCAGAAGAAAGAACAGGCATGGGTGCCGCATGAGGTTCAAAACGACATTCCGATCTATGAGAAGTATGAAGATGTTAAGCTAAATGCAAGGTCTTATAGCCTGAATTTACTTTGCGGAACACAGTCCACTTTGCGAAAACCGGGCGGGGCGAAATGGGACCGCCTGAATCGGCTGAAGTTTGAATACTATTGGGGCCTCGGTTTTCACTATTACGAGGAAGCAAAACCCACCCGCAGCGCAGCGACGAACGATTTTATTACCTTTCCTAGTGAATCGACATTTGTTTTAACCCCCCAATTAGGTATTACACTGGTATACAGGGTGGTAGACAAAAGTATGGCCAAGAAGATATTACCTTAGATAGGTAACATGTTTTATTTCAGTTATTTAGACATGGTTTGTTGATTGATGTGTTATCTTTACACCAGCTTGAAAACCAGCATAGTCAATTGTTTCACAGAAAATAGGCAGTAAAAATGTTTATTTATTGGGAAATTTAATTACTTTTGCATCCCCAAAATAAAGTTCTTTCGATTCGAATGGCTTTGGGAGTGCTGCCATTAAGCAGTACGTTATCACCAAAAAATATTTTAACATGGCAAAAGAAATCTCAGGTTTCGTAAAGTTGCAGTGCAAAGGCGGTCAAGCCAATCCTGCACCTCCAATTGGTCCAGCTCTGGGTTCTAAGGGCGTTAACATCATGGAGTTCTGTAAGCAATTTAATGCTAGAACTCAGGACAAAATGGGTAAAGTTCTACCTGTATTAATCACTGTTTATTCTGATAAGTCATTTGACTTTGTAATTAAAACTCCTCCGGCTGCGGTTCAGTTGATGGAAGCTGCGAAAATTAAAAGCGGTTCCAAAGAGCCTAACCGTAACAAGGTTGGTAAAGTAACCTGGGCTCAGGTGGAAGAAATTGCAAAAGACAAAATGCCTGACCTCAATGCTTTTACGCTTAACAGCGCTATGAGCATGGTTGCCGGTACGGCTCGCAGCATGGGCTTGACTGTAGAAGGTAAAGCTCCATGGGAAAACTAATTCTGAAACCGTAAAAAAATTGAGCTATGGCTATCAGTAAAAAAAGAAAAGTAGCAAATACTAAAGTTGACAAAAACAAGATATATTCTTTAAAAGACGCTTCTGCTTTGGTGAAAGAAATTAACACTACAAAGTTTGATGCTTCTGTTGACGTTCACATCCGTTTGGGTGTTGATCCAAAAAAAGCTGACCAGGCTGTTCGTGGTACTGTAACATTGCCACATGGTACTGGTAAAACTAAACGTGTACTTGTTCTTTGCACGCCAGATAAAGAAAACGATGCAAAAGGTGCTGGTGCAGATTTCGTAGGTTTAGATGAATTTATCCAAAAAATTGAAGGCGGTTGGACTGATATCGATGTAATCATCGCTACTCCATCCGTAATGCCTAAAATTGGTAAACTGGGTAAAGTATTGGGACCTCGTAACTTGATGCCAAACCCTAAAACAGGTACTGTTACAAATGATGTAGCTGCTGCAGTTAACGAAGTAAAAGGCGGTAAAATCGCTTTCAAAGTTGATAAAGCAGGTATCGTACACGCTTCTATCGGCCGTGTAAGTTTTGGTGCTGACAAAATCGCAGAAAACAGCCAGGAATTAATCAATGCGCTTATCAAATTGAAACCGGCTACCGCTAAAGGTACTTACCTGAAAGGTGTTAGCATGGCAAGCTCAATGAGCCCTGGTATTACAGTAGACACCAAAACTTTTATTCACTAATTAGTTAATACTGTTGCCGCGTAAGCGTTTACAGATAAAAAAAGCGTCATGAATAAAGATCAAAAAAATGAAGTGATTGAACTGCTGAAAGGTAAGTTCGCTCAATATAATAATTTCTATATCGCCGATACAGAAAGCTTAACTGTAGAACAAGTTAGCAAACTGCGTCGCCACTGCTTTAACAAGCAAGTGGAAATGAAAGTGGCTAAAAACACTTTGATTAAAAAAGCATTGGAATCTATCGATGCTGAAAAATACAGCGGGGTTTATGATTCTCTGCACAATGTAACTGCATTGTTGTTCAGCGAAAGCCCTAAAGAACCAGCTTTAATCATTTCTTCTTTCCGTAAAGAAACAAATGGTGAAAGACCAATTTTGAAAGCTGCTTTCATTAATGGTGACCTGTTTGTAGGTGACAACCAATTGAAAGCGCTTACTCAAATCAAAACCAAAAACGAGCTTATCGGCGACGTTATTGGATTGTTGCAATCTCCTGCAAAACGCGTACTTTCTGCATTGCTTAACAAAGCTGAGAAAGAAGGTGCTCCTGCTGCAGAAGCTGCTGCTGAGTAATTTGAAGTTTGAGATTTATAGATTTGAAATTGATTTCAGATCTTAAATAATACACCTGGCCGGATGGTTAAACAAAGGCAAAACAAATTTTTTTAAACTCTCCGCCGGAGGTATCGATGAAGGCGGAAAAAATTTTAACAATCATGGCAGACGTAAAAGCATTAGCTGAACAATTAGTAGGCTTAACAGTAAAAGAAGTTCAAGAATTAGCAGATGTACTTAAAGCTGAGTACGGTATCGAACCAGCTGCTGCTGCAGTTGTGGTTAGCAGCGAAGCAGGTCCTGCTGCTGTTGAAGAAAAAACTGCTTTCAACGTAGTGTTGAAAAACGGTGGTGCTTCTAAATTGAACGTAGTTAAAATCGTTAAAGATTTGACTGGTTTGGGATTGAAAGAAGCTAAAGAATTAGTTGACGGTGCACCTAAGAATGTAAAAGAAGGTGTTTCTAAAGCTGAGGCTGAAGACATCGCAGCTAAATTGAAAGAAGCTGGCGCTGATGTTGAAATCGCTTAATTCTAAGAGTTTCAATATAATAGAACCCTCCGAGTTTTCGGAGGGTTTTTTATTGGCTATTGTACGCAAGTGAAGCTGATTAAACAGATTTACGCAGATATTTTAATGACTGAATAACTGAGTAACTGAATGCCCAACGTCAAAATGGCTGATAAGCATAAACTTTCAGTTATTCGGTTAATCAGTTATTCAGCTTGCGTATAAATCTGCGTGCTATTGTTTTTCCAGTAAATAAAATGCGTGTTCCTTTCCGTTGTATTGATTGTAGATAACTACATTTTTAAGAGTGGAAGAGGTTCCTTTTTTAAAGATCAGCGAAGGGTGTATAGTTTGATGCTGTAACACTTTAGTGGCGGCCCACAGCGCAAAACCTGCAGCTGTATCAAACTCACCGCAAAGGTGTTTGAAGGCTAATTGATTTGTACTGGGCGAAAGCTGTTGTGAAATGGCATCTTCAAAGTGGCGTGTTTCTATATTTCCGTTATAACTTAAAAACACCGCATCCACCTCGTCCAGCGACAGGTTGTGTTCCGCAAGAAAGTTCTTAAAAGTTATTTTTACTAATGCTTCATCTGCATTATACAACATGCGCAACCCGCTAAGTGTGGCGATTGCGTTTTCTGCATTTTTGTTTAACGTTAAGAAGAATGTGCCTTCTCCTGCGATAGTTCCTGCTGTAGACGAGTCAAGCAAATTGATGTTTTTCATGGCTTCATTTTTCCAGTAACCCATCTTTTTCTTCAGCTCGTAATGTTCGGCAGTCATTTCTTCGAAACATCCGATCAATGCGTTTTCGATTCGATTTTCCTCGAAAAGCATAATGGCATCCATCAAAGAATTTTCCAGAGAAAAGCCACGATGAACATAGGTAGAGTTATAGCCATTTGCATTGTGATGCAGTGCAATCAAACCATTTAATGCGTTGTATGTGGATTGTATAAATGCTGTGGGATTAAGCGTGCCTTCATTGAAATCTACGATGTCATGCAGAAATTTTTCGGTATCAGTCATGCTTCCCTTTGCCGTACCGGTAATGATAGCCTGGGGATGCTCGAGCTTTGCATCTTTCAATGCTTCTATCGCAGTTACCAAGCCAATCTTGATTATGCGTGTCATCCGGCGCAGCTGCATAATAGTAAAATACTGCTTATAGTCCGGTTCGTGATAATTGAGGATGTTTTGCTCAAATACCTTTATCTCTTCTGGCAAATTATTGTTGCTAAAAGTATCCTGTGCACAAATTGCACGCGCAGATGTTATGTAAACCGGATTAAACATATTTACTAAATAGAAGGCTGGCGTTGTTTCCGCCAAATCCAAAAGAGTTACTTAAAACGTGATTGACTGTTTTGTCTGTTTGTAATAAAGTAACAGGAGACAAACCAAGTTCTGGTATCGGTGATTTGAAATTAAGATTTGCGTAAATTATTTGTTCCTGCAAGCTGCGTATTGAGAAAACTGCTTCTACAGCTCCAGCCGCGGCCAGTGTGTGTCCTGTGAATGGTTTCGTAGAACTGAATAAAGGAACATTTTCTCCGAACAATCTCTTCAAAGCTATTCCTTCTGAAAGGTCATTGTTGAGTGTGGCAGTGCCGTGAACATTAATATACGAGATATCCGCTGGTTGCAAGCCTGCCATTTGAATGGTCTCCTGCATCGCAATTAAAGCGCCTTCTCCGTTTGGTGATGGGGCCGTTGGGTGAAAGGCCTCGTTAAAGTTGCGATAGCCACTTAGTTCTGCGAGAGGCTTGTTGTCGGAACGCTGTAACTGTTCTTCGCTTTCCAGGATCACATAAGCCGCTGCCTCGCCGAGATTTAAACCATTTCGATTTTCGTCAAAGGGCATGCAGGGCGATGGGTCTATATTTTTAAGGCTGTTGAAGCCATTCAAAGTAAAACGGGTAAGCGCGTCTGTGCCGCCACAAACAGCAACATCAAGCTGGCCGGATTTGATCAATCTTGCGCCGTATAAAATGGCATTCGCAGAAGACGAGCAGGCAGTGCTAATCGTGGCGATCCAATCTTTTATATTGAAATGATCCGCAATTTTTTCCGTGCAGTCCGCACAGTCAAGGCAATCAGCGAGTCCGTTCTCGTTTGATTTTGTGGTGGGATCAACCAGATCGAAATAACACTTTTCCATGTCACTCATGCCACCGACTGTAGTAGCATTAATGAATCCGGTTTTTTGACGGGATGGGTCAAGTTTGCTCATCTGCATAGCTTCCTGCAATGCAGCAATTCCTAAAAGAGATGTGCGGGTATAGTAAGCGTTTTTTTTTACGCCAGTCAATTCGAGCAGCTTGTCATTAGGCACTTTTATTTCGCCTGCAATCAGTTTGCTCTTAAGAAGTGTATCGACTATTTCAATGGAACCTATGCCAGATGCATTATTTCGCAGTGACACCAACGTTTCCTCAACCCCGGTACCTATCGCAGAAATGATTCCCATACCGGTGATAAACACACGCTTTCCTGGCATGACGACTATTTTTTTCTATTAGCCTGGATGTAATCGGCCATAGCATCTATTGACTCAAGCACTTTTCTTCCTTCACGGGCATCTTCAATCTTGATGCCGTAGTTTCTTTCCAGCAAAACCATTAATTCGAGAGAATCGATGCTATCCAGTCCCAAACCATCTCCAAACAATGGTGCCGTATTGTCAATATCATCAGGGTTCATTCCTTGTAAGTTCAGCGCCTCTATGATCTGCAGTTTCAGGTCTTTTTTGAAGTCGTCCATGTGTGATTGAGTATTTTAACAAAGCAAACAAAAATAGGCATATTTCCCAAAGTTGATTTTATTTGTTGCTAATTATATGCCATGGAAATAAATTGCCGACCGGTGGCGTTTGTTGCTTAATCTAAACTCTATAACCCTTATGATATTTTTTTACGGAACGAAACAGCGATTTATTGGCCACGATGAAGCGTACATGCCGTGCCCGTGTTGTGAAGTACACACAGATGCAGAAGTGTATGTAACGAGCAAGTATTTTCATGTTTACTGGATTCCATTTTGGCCAATGGATAAGGAAGTCAATAGTGAATGCGGCAAATGTGGTCTTAAAAGATATAATTTGCCAATAGAAGACAAATTTATCCCTGATGCGAAAGAGTTAAAGCGAAAATTCAAGCACCCATGGTACACATACCTTGGCCCGGCGCTCATATCATTTATCATCGCTTTTCTTATCGTTTCGAGTTTTAGATAGGTATTTAAAGCAGAAATTTTGCGTGGCATTCATTTAGTATTTTTTGCATTTCCGCTATTGTCTTAATTTAGGCGGCTTATATTAACACCAATTATGAAGCCAAGCGTATTAGTAGTTTATTTTTCGCAGTCAGGCCAATTACGTACCATTATTGATAACATGTTGGCGCCGGTTAAGGATCAGCTCGATGTTACTTACTCAGAAATTGAGCTTGAAAACCCGTTTCCGTTTCCATGGTCGTCAGATTCTTTCTTTGATGCCATGCCGGAGTGCGTTGAAGAAATCCCCGCCGCTATTAAGCCAATGTCAATTCCTGACAAAAATTATGATCTTGTAATACTTGGCTATCAACCCTGGTTCCTTTCTCCGTCAGTGCCCACAACAAGTTTCCTGAAAAGCGATTACGCAAAGGTTTTAAAAGGGAAACCGGTGCTTACCGTAGTTGGCTGCCGCAATATGTGGTTGAATGCCCAGGAGAGAATAAAAGCTAGTTTGCAAAATGTTGGCGCGAGAATAGTAGGTAATATAGTGTTTGCAGATACCAATCATAACCTGGTCGCCTTGTTTACCATCATCCGCTGGATGTTTACAGGTAAGAAGGAAGCGTCAGGAATGTTGCCCGAGGCAGGGGTGCAAACGGCAGATATTAATGCGGCGACTCGTTTTGGTTCAACTATTTTAAATAGTTTGCAAGCCCAAAAACTGGATGAATTGCAGCCAGCATTGCTTGCCCAAAAAGCCGTAGAGTTGAAACCGACTCTTATTGTATTGGAGCGTCGTGGGATTACTAATTTTAGGAAATTCGCGAAGTACATAAGAGCAAAAGGAGATAGGGGAAATCCGGAAAGAAAATCGCGTGTAATGCTTTTTAAACGCCTTTTATTAACGGGCATTTTTGTATTGTCTCCCATTTCAGGAGCAACAGCTAAATTGCAGAGTATTTTTAAAAGAAGGTCCTTTAAAAGCCTGTTGAGCTATTTTAAAGGAATCGAATATAAACAGGGAGTTATTTAGTGAGTTGAAAGTTGAGAATTGAGAGTTGAAAGTTGAGAGGGCTTATTTTTATTCACGCTGATAGCGCTAAAACACTCGACTAACAACTAAAAAACAACTTAAAAGCGTAAAACATAACTATTATATATAACTATGGGAGAAGTGTATATTACAAGGATGGCAAAGTTCCTACCCAATGAGCCGGTAAGCAACGACGAAATTGAGGAAGTTTTGGGGATGGTTGATAACAAACCTTCAAGAGCACGGACGAAGATCTTGAGCAATAATAAAATCACTTCCCGCTATTATGCAATGGATAAAAACGGGAAAAGTACACACTCGAATGCACAACTTGCTGCCACGGCTATACAAGGCTTGTTTGATGATAAAATCACTAAAAATGATATAGAACTGCTTGTTTGTGGTACTATGTCTCCTGACCAATTATTGCCAAGCCATACCGCAATGGTACATGGAGAACTTGCTTGCAGACCTATTGAAATAGCATCAATCAGCAGTTCTTGCGCAGCAGGATTTCAGGCGTTCAAATACGCTTATATGGCAATTAAGAGCGGCGACAAAAAGATTGCGGCAACGTGTAGCTCTGAGAAAGTTTCAACATGGCTACGAGGTGAAAAATTTAACCAGGAAGCTGAAAAACTGAAAGAGATCGACGACAATCCAATCATAGCATTTGAGAAGGATTTCATGCGCTGGATGCTAAGCGATGGCGCTGGTGCTGCCTTGTTGCAGGACAAACCAAATGAGAATGGTATTTCTCTGAAAGTGGATTGGGTAGAGATAAAATCTTACGCCAACGAATTGCCAACCTGTATGTATTCGGGTGCTGTAAAACAACCGAACGGTACGATGACCGGATTTCCTGATTTCGAGCCGGAAGAGTGGGGCAATCAAAGTATATTTTCTTTCAAACAAGACACTCGTTTATTGGGCGTGAAGATCGTTCCCATGGGCGGCGTTTTTATGAAAGAACTTGTTGCAAAACATAATGTGGACCTGGACAAGCTTACGTGGTTCCTGCCGCATATTTCTTCGGAATATTTTAGGGATAAAATTGCTGAAGAAATGCATAAAACAGGCATTCCGGTGGCAGCTGAAAAATGGTACACGAACCTGGTGCGCGTAGGCAACATTGGCAGCGCTGCTCCTTATGTAATGCTGGAGGAATTGTTCAACGGCGGAAAATTGAAAAAAGGTGATACGATTATGCTGATGATTCCGGAAAGTGCCCGTTTTACTTATGTTTATGTGCATTTGACAGTAGTATAATATTTAGGGATACATTTTCGTTTGCATAAAGGAAAGTGCAAGCCGTGGAGATTGATTCAGTTGAAAGGATCTTCACGGCTTGTTTTTTTAAAAGTCGTTAGTTGATAGTTGTTTGTTGTTAGAAAATGCTTTAGGTGCCAGTTCCGATATAGTTTGTAAGCTCTTTAAGCCTAACAACTATTAACTAACAACCTGTTCTGGCGGTTTTATCAAAATTCACTTTTCCCTTTGCTATTGAACCTGTATATTTAGTTGACAAGAAATTGGATAAGTATGAAAAACAGGCTTTTATATTTAGTAGGTTGTTTGCTATTGACTATTTCGACGATTGCCCAGGACAATTTTAGGGTCTATTATTCAGAGCCTGAAAGAGATGATTCGAAGAGAACGAATTTTGAGGTGATCGGGAAAATGGGGCCTAATTTTGTTACCTACAAGAATAACCGTACAGTCCACTCTATATGCGTTTACGACAATGAAATGAAGCTGGTAACTCGTTCCCAAATGGAATTCATTGACGAAAACCGTTTCATGAATGTAGATTTTATTGCCTTCCCTGATTACTTCTACGCCATTTACCAATATCAACGTAAAAATGTTGTTTACTGCAATGTTGCGAAGCTCGACGGAATGGGCAAGGTTATCGGCAAGCCGGTAGAGCTGGACAGTACACATCTTAATGGCCTCAATTCTTCTGCAGATAAAGTATATACTGTTATTTACAGCGACGACAAACAGCGTATAATGCTGGTGAAAATTAACAGCCAGAATCCACGGAGCTATGTTTTTACAATGCTGTTGTTTGACAACAACATGCAACTGGTGGATAAGAGCAGAGCTAGCCTCGCAATGGAAGAACGCAGCAATAATTTTACAGACTTCTACCTCAGCAATAACAGTGAACTTATTTTCGCAAAATTCGTCAGAAGCGGTAATAGTACCGAATCTGTGACCAACGTAAACCTGGTAATGAAATACCCGGATTCGCTTGACTTTACAGTAAGGCCTGTCGATATCGGTACAAAAATACTGGATGAATTAAGGCTTAAAATAGACAATTCCAAACGCAGGGCGGCGCTCACATCATTTTATTACAAACAGAAAAGAGGCAGTGTGGAAGGATTGTATGCGCTTACCTGGGATATGGCAAAAGGCGAGAAAATACGTGACATTACCTACTTCTTTAACGATGACCTGAGAGCTGCAGCCAAAGGTGAGGATGGAAGCAAGAAAACAGCCTTCGATGACTTTTACATAAAAAATATAATTGTAAGGAAAGACGGCGGTTATCTGCTTTTGGCGGAATCGCTGTATTCTTCCTCCAGTGGAAATAGCTATAACAGGTGGAATAATCCCTATTGGGGAAGCCCGTGGTCCTCGCCGATGGATTACTACTCGTATCCGTATTACAGCCCTTACTACATGCCATGGAACCGTGGTGGATTTCCCGATTATTCAAACACTCGTTTTTTTGCAGACAACATAATGGTGCTTTCATTTTCAAATGACGGCACAATGGAATGGAGCAACATCATTCCAAAAGAACAGTTCGATGATCAATCAGATAATTCTATATCCTACGGTCTTATTAACACCGGAGGAGAGCTGCACTTCCTGTTCAACCAGATGGACAAGAAAGTGCAAATATTAACAGATCAAAGTATAGGACCCGATGGAAAAGTTTCGCGACACCCGACTATAAAGAACCTTGACAGAGGTTACGAGTTTATGCCGCGTTTTTCCAAACAGGTAAGCAGCAAGCAAATAATAATTCCGTGCTGGTACAAGAATTATTTATGCTTCGCAAAAATTGATTTTTAAGTAATCCATTATTCAAACACACCCAACCCTAAAAACTAACAACAGTGGTAGGAGTTTTTAAACAAAATAACCTTGGAAATGCCTTTTTCCTTTTGCTGTATGCATTGGTAATAAAGTTTCCAATGTTCATTCACGGCCAGTATGCTGTGCAGCTGGAGGGCGACAACTATATTTACCATCTGGTGCTTAAGTTTTTGAATCCACTTACATCGTCCGCGCCGGTGCTGTTTCCCATCATTGCATTTATCTTTTTATTTGCGCAAAGCACATTAATTAACCGGTTGTGCAATAACCTGAAGTTATTTCCCCGGCCAAATTATTTGGTAGGCATGTCCTATCTTTTGATCACATCGCTGGTGAAAGAGTGGAGTTATTTTTCAGCGCCCTTGCTCATTAATTTTCTGTTGATCTGGATATGGTATTTAACCAACACATGGTACAATAGCAATCAACCTAAAACTAATATTTTCAACACCAGCATATTGGTGGGCATCCTGCCGCTGATATACAGTCCGTCGATTGCCTTTATCCTTGTACTGGTGTTGGCTTTGCTTATTACAAGACCCTTCCGGCTCACAGAATGGTTCATCGCAATACTGGGATTGATCACGCCGTATTATTTTCTTTTTGTCATATTGTACCTGGTTAATAAGTGGCAATGGCAAAAACTTATATCACCTATACATTTCTATCTGCCAAAGCTCACCACTTCGTTATGGATAACAGGTGGCATTGTCTTGCTCGTGGTGCCGTTTCTTATAGGCGCCTTCTACGTGCAAAACAACCTCAATAAGATGCTGATACAGGTTCGTAAAACATGGAGCCTCTTGCTGGTATTGCTGGTGGTTTCACTGATGATTATTCTCATCAACCCCGGAACAGGCTACCAACACTGGTTGATGATTACGATTCCACTGGCAACCTTCCATGCGGCAGTATATTATTTTTCCAATTCAAAATTCTTCGCCCTGATCCTGCACTGGTTCATTTTTGCGTTTGTGATCCTGTTGCAGTACAACGGTTTGTTTAGTTGAAAATTGAAAATTGAAAGTTGAAAATGGGTTCGATAGGAATTCCGTTAAATATTGACGGACATTGGCTATCAATTCACTTTCAACTTTCAATTTTCAACTCTCAATTCATTAACTTTGCCCTTTCAAAATTTAATCCCTCTTATAATATGAAGTTTGGAGTGGTTGTATTCCCAGGTTCTAACTGTGATCGCGATATGCAGGAAGCGCTGCAAAATGATCTAAATCAGGAAGTTGTAATGCTTTGGCACAAGGACAAAGATATCAGCAGCTTTACAACAAATGACTGTATCGTTCTTCCTGGAGGATTTTCTTATGGTGATTACATGCGTTGCGGTGCCATCGCACGTTTCAGCCCAATGATGCAAAGCGTAATTGAGTTTGCAAACAAAGGAGGAAAAGTTTTAGGCGTTTGTAACGGTTTCCAGGTTTTGTGCGAGGCGCAGTTGTTGCCAGGTGTGCTTTTACGCAATGCAAATCAGCAGTTTATCTGTAAAAATGTTTACCTGAAAGGCGTTGGAAGCGATAAAGCATTGAAAATTCCCATCGCACACGGTGAGGGACGTTATTTCGCCGATCAGAAAACATTGGAAGAGCTGGAAAAAAACAACCAGATTATCTACCACTATTGCGATGAAAACGGCAATATCACCGCAGAAGCAAATCCGAACGGAACTACTAACAATATCGCTGGAATCCGAAATGCCGCCGGCAACGTATTTGGTATGATGCCACACCCCGAGAGAGCAAGCTCTAACGCATTGGGTAACATTGATGGCCAGATTATTTTGAAGACACTGTTGATGAGCTAGTAAAATTTTGAGAATTGAGTTTTGAATGATGAGTTTAGGATTTAATAGCAGGACTCTCACCTATTTTTCACGTAATACTCATAACTCATTGCTCAAAACCCGTAGCTAAAATAGGCTTGAAAACGCCGAAAGCGGAGTTTGTATAGAATAAGAACGGGTTTGTACAATTTTAGATTTTTATTAGCAATCAATCGTCGATTTTTGGTTAAGAAATTAAAATTAAACTGATGAAAAAAATAGCGCTTTTTTTAGTAGCGGCCCTGGTTACCACCCTTAGTCTGAGTGCGCAGAGTACAAGTCAGGTAAAGTGGAGTTTTTCCAGCAAAAAAGTAGCCGATAATACTTACGAAATACACATGACAGCAACCATCAACGGAAACTGGCACATGTATGCACAGGATGGCGGCGACGGTCCTGTTTCAACAAGCTTCGCTTTCACAAAAAATCCTTTGCTGACAATGGATGGCAAAGTGAAAGAAGTAGGTAAAATGAAAAAGGTGTACGAAGAGTCTTTCAGCTCCGAAGTACGCTACTACGAAAAAAGCGTAGACTTTGTGCAAGTTGTAAAAGTAAAAGGCAAAGCAAAAACAAATGTTGCCGGTAAAGTAGAATTTATGGTTTGTAACGATAAAGAATGCTTGCCTCCATCTGATGTAGATTTTAAGGTTGCAATCGGCGGTTAATTGACCTTACACTGTCCGCAATGCATTTCTCAATAAAATAGTGAAAACGAGTTCTTGCAAAAG
This sequence comes from Pinibacter aurantiacus, assembly GCF_019130065.1. Taxonomy (GTDB): domain Bacteria; phylum Bacteroidota; class Bacteroidia; order Chitinophagales; family Chitinophagaceae; genus Pinibacter; species Pinibacter aurantiacus. The sequence continues at coordinate 140,326 of NZ_JAHSPG010000016.1, forward strand.
GGACTCGTTTCTTTTTAACTGCCTAATTTTTCTAACAACAATGTTGTCAAAATACACACATACAATACTAACTGCTTTCTTATTGCTGGTTGGCTGCAATCTTTTCGCCCAGAAAGATTCGGTTATAAAAGTAACTGCCACCCAGGAAAAGTTGAATGACAAGGAAAGTGTTATTCGACTGAAAGTAACGACTGCCCCGGGAAATAAAATTTATTCAATCGACAAGAAATCTGAAGAGTCAGTAAGCTCTTCGGTTACATTCGATTCATCCGTTCAAAAAGAATTGAAAGGACCAATCCAGGAATCTGGCAAAGCCATTACAGAAAAGGATACTGTTCTTCTTGCCGATGTGAAATATTACACGGATTCTGTGATTTGGTCACAAACTGTACAAACTCCAGCTGACAAAAAGGAATTTGAAGGAAAGATCAGCTACATGGTTAAAGTGGGAGATGATTATAAAAATGGCGATGAAAGCTTTGATGTGACTGTTAAACAAGCAGACACTGCAAGTGGAAAAGCCGGGGCGACAAGTTCTGACCCTGCAGAAACCAAGAGGTCATTGCCGAGAACATTTTGGATTTGTTTATTAGCCGGGCTTGTTGCGGTAATAACGCCATGTGTTTTCCCTTTAATGCCTGTGACTGTAAGCTTCTTCCTTAAGCGCAGTAAAACCAGAAGCGAGGGTGTTCGTAATGCGTTGTGGTATTCATTGTCGATCATACTTATTTACACAATTCCTACATTGCTGTTGACTATCATTTTCGGTAATAAGGTACTTTATACGATCTCAACAAGTGCTATTTCCAATTTAGTTTTCTTCGCAATATTCATGGTGTTTGCTATTTCATTTTTAGGAGCCTTTGAACTGACTCTTCCAAGCAGCTGGGCAACTAAAGCCGATGAAAAAGCCGGAAAAGGAGGTGCGTTTGGAATATTCTTCATGGCCTTAACGCTTGTGATCGTGTCGTTTTCTTGCACCGGCCCTATTGTAGGTTCATTATTGGGACAAACAAGTAGCCAGGGCATCAGCGCCGCTCCAATTGTTGGTATGTTAGGATTTAGCATTGGCCTTGCTCTGCCATTCTCAATATTTGCGCTTTTCCCATCTATGTTGAAGTCACTGCCGAAAAGTGGTGGCTGGTTAAATAGTGTAAAAGTTGTTTTCGGTTTCGTGGAATTGGCGTTAGGTATGAAATTCTTGTCCAACGTGGATTTGATCTATGGTTGGCATCTGCTTGACAGAGAGATTTTCCTTGTAATCTGGATTGTTATTGCAATAATGTTGGGGTTGTATCTATTGGGCAAACTAAAGTTTTCTCACGATAGCGATATGCCTTATGTCAGCATTCCAAGGCTGTTCCTTGCTATCGCAAGCTTCTGTTTTGCATTATACCTGACTCCGGGGCTATGGGGTGCTCCGTTAAAGGCACTTGGTGGTTTATTACCACCTACAACAACTCAGGACTTCAACCTTGATGAGTTGCAATATAAGATAGGGTCAGCTCCGGCAACTTCGACGGGAGCAACCGCTAGTGCGGTAAAACCTCCTGTAAAATATATCGACAAATTACACGTGCCATTCGGTCTTACCGCATATTACGACCTGGAGGAAGGAATAGCGGCTGCAAAGGCTTCAAACAAGCCAATAATGCTGGATTTTACGGGTCACTCGTGTGCTAACTGCCGAAAAATGGAAAACGGTGTTTGGAAAGATCCGGACGTGTTGAAGAGAATGAAAGAAGACTTTGTATTGGTAAGTCTCTATGTGGATGAGAACAGCAAGCTTCCTGAAGAAGAGCGTTATACCAATGCCAACGGCGAAAAAATCGTTACTGTGGGAGAAAAGAACCTGGATTACGAAATCAAGTTGACTAATAATCCTTCTCAGCCCCAATACGTTTTCATCGATCATGAAGGAAAAATAATCAAAAATGCAGGTGGCTACGATCCTGATATTCCAAGATTTGTAAAAATCCTCGACGAAGTTAAAGAGGGTTTTAAAAAGAAATAAGAATTAAACTGAGAATAAAGCAAAGGCCTGGGTTTACCCGGGCCTTTTTTATTGGAAGAAGTTGTTAGTTGATAGTTGTTGGTTGTCAGCCCTTACTTTCGAATAGTCCTCGCTGATGCCTAACAACTATCAACTAACAACTTTCCCTATACGCAAAAATCCCGCATTACTGCGGGATTTCAATTAGGCGTCATTCCGGGTCAGCCTTCTAAACGGCGAAGCATTCGATGTTTTATTAGATGGAGAAACGGAATGACAATATGTTTGGTTGTTTCTCTAAAAAGATTAATGCGGGTGCAAAATAAGTTATTTCTTAATTGCCCCGCATTTAATATGTTAATAAAATTTCAAATTATAAAGCAATGCTTTTTTCGATCATCATTTTTCTCAGGTTTATCAAGCCATAGCGCATTCTACCCAATGCAGTGTTGATGCTGCAATTTGTTAAAGATGCGATTTCTTTAAAGCTTAATTCTGCATAATGACGAAGAATGATTACCTCTTTTTGATCTTCTGGAAGAAGGTCCAGTAATCTGCGAACGCGATCGTGGCTTTGACGCTTCATAATTTTAACGTCTGCGCTTTCTTCCGTGAAATTGAGAACGTCAAAAATGTCTTGTTGGTCAGTACCAGTTTTGATAGAAGGAGTGCGTTTAACCTTTCTGAAGTGGTCCACGCAAAGGTTGTGGGCGATACGCATAGCCCAAGGAAGGAATTTACCTTCTTCTGTGTAGCGGCCGCTGCGAATAGTGTCGATAATTTTTATGAGAACATCCTGGAAAATATCTTCTGCGAGATATTTATCCTTTACAAGAAAGAGTATGGATGTGTACAGTTTGTCCTTGTGTCTTATTACAAGGGATTCAAGGGCATCCATTTCGCCGTCCATAAACAGATGGATCAGCTCATGATCAGTTTTTTGCAAATGTGATTTCATAAACTTAACTACTGGAGTTTTGTTATTATTGGATATTGGTTACAGTCTTCAATTGTCTAGGGTGATTTAGACGAAATTTAGTAGTATTTTAAGCGATAGGCGCAATTTTTAGGTTTTTCATGTAAATAACAAATGATAATTAAAAATACTGTTATTTTTTTAAGAAGCAAATTTTTGCGAAATTTTTATTTAAGCTGCACAATAAAATTACAATCTGATAACCCAACCTTCATTTTGCGGCATGTTATTGGTCATATTTGCAATAAATTTGTCTATAGCTTCTTTATAGCTACATATATAAATGAATACGAGTACAAAGAAAAAGAAAATAGCAGAGGCAGGTGTTACCAATTCGGACAATTCAATTTTGATAAAGGGCGCAAGGGTCCACAATCTTAAAAATGTAGATGTTGAAATACCTCGTAGCAAGCTGGTGGTGGTAACCGGCGTTTCCGGTTCGGGAAAATCATCTCTTACAATAGATACTTTATATGCCGAAGGGCAGCGACGCTATGCAGAAAGCCTTAGCGCTTATGCGAGACAGTTCCTTATGCGCATGGACAAGCCAGACGTTGATTATATAAAAGGCTTATGTCCCGCCATCGCCATAGAGCAAAAGGTGATTTCCCGTACACCTAGGTCAACTGTGGGTACGATGACGGAGATTTACGATTATTTGAGACTTTTATTTGCCCGTGCCGGCAAAACGATTTCTCCCATCAGCGGAAATGAAGTAAAAAAAGACGATGTAACAGATGTGGTGAATGCCATTAAATCGCTTCCCCATGGAGACAAAGTGCTTATTATGGTAGAGTTTCGCCAGCATAAGAACCGGGACGTTAAAGAAGAACTCAATATTTTAATACAAAAAGGCTTTTCGAGACTATATGCCAACGGAGAAACCCTGCATATAGAAGATACTTTGGAGGATGTTGCTGTATTAACTCCAAAATCTAAAAAGGCAGCTCCGGTATATGTGCTGGTTGATCGTTTAGTGGCGAAAGACTTTGAGGAAGATGATCTTCACCGCATGGCCGACTCAGTGAATACCGCGTTTTTCGAAGGAGAAGGCGAAATGTACATACAGGTGAATAATGACAAGCCTCGTCATTTTTCAAATAAGTTCGAGCTTGACGGTTTGACGTTCGAAGAACCGGTTCCCAATCTTTTTTCATTTAATAACCCATTTGGCGCATGCCCTACCTGCGAAGGATTTTCACAGGTGCTGGGGATAGACGCGGACCTGGTAATTCCCGATAAACGTTTAAGCGTATACGAGGGCGGCGTGGCCCCGTGGAAAGGTGAAAAACTGGGATGGTGGAAAGAACAATTTATCAAAGGTGCAAAACGCTTTGATTTCCCCATTCACACACCAATAATTGATCTTACAAAAGAACAGTACAATACGCTGTGGAAAGGAAATGCACATGTGCAGGGCATAGATGACTTTTTCAAAGAGGTAGAGCAGAACCTGTATAAAGTACAATACCGTGTGCTGCTGAGCCGTTACCGCGGCCGCACGCAATGCCCGGATTGCAATGGATACCGCCTGCGCAAAGAAGCATTGTATGTAAAGGTAGGAGGAATGAATATTGGCGAATTGTGTGACATGCCGGTGAAGGATCTCAACCAGTGGTTTGCAGATCTGAAGTTAAGCGAACACGATAAGCAGCTGGCGAAAAGAATTTTGATTGAGATCAATACGAGATTAAAGACATTGCTAGATGTTGGACTCGGTTATCTTACACTAAGTCGCCTCGCCAATTCACTGAGCGGTGGTGAAAGCCAGCGTATTCAATTAACGAGAAGTTTGGGAAGCAACCTTACCAACTCTTTATATATTCTTGACGAGCCGTCAATCGGATTGCATTCAAGAGATACGGCAAGACTTATCGAGGTTCTAAAAGAGTTACGTAATCTTGGCAATACGGTAGTTGTTGTTGAACACGATGAAATGATGATGCGTGAAGCGGATTACATTATTGACATGGGACCGTTGGCTTCGCACTTAGGCGGAGAGGTGATTGCAACAGGCAATTACGATCAGATTGTAGCCAATAAGAAAAGCCTCACCGGTAAATACCTAAGCGGAGAGCTTACCATTGATGCGCCGAAAAATGCACGCAAATGGACAAGATCTGTAACTGTTCAAGGTGCAAGGCAAAACAATTTGCAGAATATTGATGTGACCTTTCCATTGAATGTAATGTGTGTGGTAAGCGGCGTGAGTGGTAGTGGCAAGACAACGTTGGTGAAGCAAATTTTATATCCCGCATTGCAGAAAATTAAAGGGGAGTTTGCAGATAAAGTTGGCTTGCACAAAGGTGTTACTGGGGACATTGATTACATTTCGCAAATTGAAATGGTCGATCAAAATCCGATTGGTAAATCTTCACGAAGCAATCCCGTTACTTACATCAAAGCATATGATGAAATAAGAGATCTGTTTGCCAAGCAACCACTGAGCAAAATAAGAGGCTTTCAGCCAAAACATTTTTCTTTCAACGTAGATGGAGGAAGATGCGATGCTTGTAAAGGAGAAGGCGAGCAAATTGTAGAAATGCAATTCCTTGCTGATGTGCATTTAACCTGCGAAGTATGTCACGGTAAAAGATTCAAAGAGGAAGTGCTGGAAGTAACTTACAAAGGTAAGAGTGTGTATGATGTTCTGGAAATGAGTGTTGATGAAGCGATCGAGTTTTTTGCCGATGTAAAAGATGTTTCTAAAAAAATAAAACCGCTGAGCGATGTTGGCCTTGGCTATGTAAAGCTTGGCCAATCGTCTGATACGCTTTCAGGCGGTGAGGCACAGCGTGTAAAACTGGCTTCGTTTTTAGGAAAAGAAAAGGCCCAGGGTCATATACTTTTCATCTTTGATGAGCCGACGACCGGATTGCATTTTCACGATATTAAAAAACTGCTGGCATCATTCAACGCGTTGATAGAACAGGGACATTCTATTCTTGTAATTGAGCACAACACCGACGTTATAAAAAGTGCCGATTGGGTGCTTGACATGGGGCCTGAGGCCGGCGATGGTGGCGGTACACTTGTATTTGCAGGAAGACCGGCAGATTTGAAGAAGAGTAAGGAGAGCTATACAGCGAAGTTTCTATAATTGAAAATTGAAAGTTGAAAATTGAAAATGGTTTCTAGGCAGAACAAGCCGTTTTTTTTCAACTTTTTTTAAAGCAGAAGGGCTTCAACAAATTGTCGAAGCCCTTCTGCTATTTATTCAAGTTTCAATCAAAAAGACAGAGCAACTGCACCCATCATTTTCAATTTTCAACTTTCAATTTTCCATTAGTCCAAGTTTGGTTGCGGAGTATAACGCAAGTATGGTTTTACTACCTCAACACCTTTAGGGAATTTTTTGATAGCGTCTTCTGTAGAAACTGCAGGAACAACGATTACTCTTTCACCGTGTTTCCAATCAGCAGGAGTTGCCACGCTGTGGTTAGCAGTCAACTGAAGTGAATCAATTACACGCAAAACTTCAGTGAAGTTTCTACCTGTTGAAGCAGGATAAGTCAATGTTAATTTAACTTTCTTATCTGGCCCGATAACGAACAAAGAACGCACTGTAAAAGTTTCAGAAGCGTTAGGGTGAATCATACCGTAAAGGTTAGCAACAGTTCTGTCTTCATCAGCAATGATTGGAAACTCTACTGAACAATTCTGAGTTTCGTTGATATCTTTTTTCCAGCCGTGGTGCTTTTCAATTCCGTCAACACTTACAGCAAGAACTTTTACATTTCTTTTTTCGAATTCGTTTTTCAACAAAGCAGTTTTGCCAAGTTCTGTAGTACAAACAGGAGTGTAATCTGCAGGGTGAGAAAAAAGGATACCCCAGCTGTTACCAAGATATTCGTAAAAATCTATTTCTCCTTCAGTAGTAACTGCTTTAAAATTAGGAGCAGCATCGCCCAAACGTAAGCTCATAGTTAGATGATTTATTGATTATTTAGTTATAAGTTGTCTACGAAGATATTATTTCTCTACTAAAAAGGTGGATTAATCAAAGGATTTTTTAAAGAGCGTAGATTTGGTTGTAAAATATTGAAAAAACGACAGCAAATGCGGGATATTTTTCTTTTTCCTTTACGAACGGATGTTTACTTTTTAAGGTTTTTTCTTCCGGTTCTGTTGAATGCCGCGTGCTCACTTTTAAACTGCTCATTTTGCTTCACAGTGGCCTTTGTCAGCAAGTCGGAACCGAACTTATTTTTAACGTCGTCAATGGCTTTATAAAGGCCCGATTTTTTTTGAACATCCGTAAAAAGACTGGTTTGCATGGCCTCGTCGGTAAGTTCACTTAGTCGTACGCCAATCAGCCTTACAGCTTGTCCTTTTCGATACGATTTATGAAACAATTCTTTAGCTGAGCGTATCAATTCATCATCGTAAAAAGTGTAGGGAATCGTCGCCTGCTTAGTTGTGGTTTCAAAATCAGCGTATCTTATTTTCACAGCAATGCATCCCGCTGTTTTGTCATCCTGCCTTAATTCATAGGCGACTTTTTCGGTCATTCGCACCAGTTCCACCAGCAGGAAATCTACGTCAGTTTTATTCTCTTCAAAAGTATTTTCGGTGGAGATAGATTTCGCTTCATGGTAAGGCTGTACAACGCGGGTATGGATACCATTTGCCCTTTCCCAAAGATCGCCGCCGTATTTGCCAAGGATCATTTCCATTTCCTCTCTTTTCCGAAGGCGGATATCTTTGATCGTTTCTATGTTGTAGGTAACAAGTTTTTTATAAGTCTCTTCCCCAACGCCCGGAATTTTGTTTACGCGTAGCGGATCAAGGAATGCGAGCTCTTCACCTGGCCTTACCCAAATAAAACCATTTGGCTTGGCCACATCTGTCGCTATTTTGGCAATTAATTTATTACTTGCCAGTGCAAAAGAGATAGGCAAATGTGTTTCATCTATAATGCGTTGGCGAAGCTTTTGCGTCCATTCAAAGGGAACAAAATACTTATCCATTCCAGTTAGATCGAGGTAGAATTCATCAATGGAGGCTTTCTCAAACACAGGTGCTTCTTCTGCTATAATATTGGTTACCCATCGGGAGTAACGGCTGTATTCTCCGCGGGAACTGTTGGTAACAATGGCATGCGGGCAAAGCTGCATCGCCTTTTTCATGGGCATGGCACTGTGGATGCCAAATTTCCGGGCCTCGTAACTGCAGGCCGCTACAACGCCTCTCTCGCTGTGCCCGCCCACAAGCACAGGTTTCCCCTTAAGCGATGGATTGTTTATAACTTCCACGCTTACGAAAAATGAATCCAGGTCGAAATGTGCTATGTAACGCTGCAAGGGAAAATAATTGAATAACTGAATAACTGAGTAACCGAATAACTGAATAATTGAATAACTGAGTCGTTGAATCACGTAGGGACTGATTGATTGAAACCTTCAGTTATTCGGTTACTCAGTTACTCAGTTATTCCACTTTCGGGTTCTAAGTTACGTAAAATACCGGCTTAGGATTTTTTAGTTTTTTGCTACAATTTTTATCAAAAACTAATATATTAGTTTATTTAACTGCCTGTATTTTAATGTGAATGAAGGATAAAATTGTTCTGAAATTGCTCTTTCTCATATGGCTAAAATTCATATTTTTAGAGATGCAATTAGAATGGTTAAAGGCGGGAATTGGCCCGCTTCAAAGTTTAATATCGTTTTTACAGAAGAAATCCGACACGAACGACGTTCACAAAAGGCAGGTAATACGTGAATTGCAAAACAATCTGAACGTTTTTAAAAACGGATTTAAAAACAATGTGGCATACGACGTTTTGATCGATATGCTGTCTAATGACGCAATCAAACAGGCGATAACTGCCAACTTCAATTTTAAGAAATTGCACCAAGGAAAAATTGATGCGCAGAACATATATGAGGAAAGAAACAAGCGCTATATTGGATGGACAGCAGAGAAGCTACTAGAAAAAATTGATGAAAAAATAGAAGAGTTGAAGAACCTTAAAAAGATGAACAACAACTCTGTGACGCAGGTGAAAAACAATGTTTCTCTGATGGTGAGTAATCTGTATTATCGTATGAAGCTGTTAGCTGATTTCATAAAAGCGGCCCATTAGATTGAAGTAAAAAGTAAAAAATAAAAAGTAAAAACGCAGTGATGCGATATTGAAACGATTTTTGCAAGACACTAACCGAAACCCTCGTAGTTTATGGAAGAAGCACATGCACAGGCTTTGAAAAAAACAATTTTTGCATTGCAGCCGCTTGCAGAAAATGAATGGGAAAGCTTTCTGGAAGGCTGGCAAACGGTTTCGTACAAACGAAAAACTATTTTGACTGCGACAGGCGAAACGGAGAAGTATTTGTATTTCGTTGTAGACGGTGTGCAGCGCGGCTTTTACGCTAACGGTGAGAAAGAAGTAACCATTGTTTTTTCGTATCCATATTCGTTTTCCGGCATTATCGATTCTTTTCTTTTGCAACAGCCTTCGAAATATTTTTTAGAAACACTTACTACAAGCACCTTGTTGCGGGCGCCTTACAGGCATATTGAAAAACAAATGGAAACCTGTTTGGGCATTGAGCGCTATGTAAGAAAATCGTTGTCGTTCATTGTGTCTGGCATATTGGAAAGACAAATAGAATTGAGTTGTTTTTCTGCCGAAGAGAAATTTCGCACCTTGCTAAAACGCAGTCCGCACATTTTGCAACTAGTCCCTCATAAATATCTTGCTTCCTATCTCGGCCTTGACCCTACAACCTTCAGCAAGCTCATGGCAAGTGTCAGGATTTAAACCTTTGGAAAAAATCAGTGTAAATTAGTCCCATCAGTGTCATCCCCGTCCGAACGGTGTCAGCCGGGCGGGTGTGTGCCTATTGCCGCTTTCCGTCTCCGATATCAATAATCTTGGCGCAGACCAACATTTTATAAAAACCGGCTTTATAGCTTTGTTTAAAATTTACAACAATGCCATCTTACTCTTCTAAATCTCTATTACAACAGTTGAAAACAGACGTTATCGACGTTCTGGAAGCTGTGCAAAATAACTACGCACATTTACCGGAAAATATGTTGCTCACGCAGCCCGCAGCAGGCAAATGGAGCATTGCCCAGGCAATGGAACATATGAATACTTACGGCAGATACTATCTGCTTGCCATTGAAAAAACAATTGATAAAGCTGCTTTGCTCAACAATAAGAACACTGCTTCATTTGTGCCAGGTTGGCTCGGAGACTATTTTACGAAAATGATGCTAAAGCCTGCGAAAATGAAATCCCCGTCCAAACATATTCCTCCTGCGAAGTTAAATGCAAAAGAAGTGGTGGAAGAGTTTATGGAACAACAGCGCTATTTGCTTTTGTTGTTGTCCAAAGCTGAGATTATTGATTTAGGTAAATGGAGGATTCCAATTACGCTGACAAAACTCATAAAACTTAAACTGGGCGATACTTTCCGCTTTTTAATTGCGCACGAACAGAGACATATGATCCAGATAAGAAATGCTGCAATGGTGTTGGGAGAAAATACTACATATACAATTCCAGCAGTCCATCCGGCAATATAACATGCACCTTTTTGTTCTTTCGGTCTATTTTTTCGAGCGTATCTGTGTGGATGGGAATAAGTGCTTCGTTGCCATTCAAATCGATCTTAGCTAGCACCTGGTGCGGTTGTTCGATCACTTCGAGGATCTCACCAAGGTCTTTGCCTTCGTCAATCAGGTGGTAGCCGAGCAGTGAAACCGGAGCAGACTTGCCGGCATACTTTTGAAAATCTTCTTCGGGAAGCCAAAGTTGTTTTTGTGTGAGTTTTTGAGCGACTTCCTTGTTGTCAACGCCTTCGAGTTTAATGAACACTTCACTGTCGTTTTTCATTCGGGCCTCCTGGATGAAGTAGGGAAGGAACTCGTCCTTCTTAACCTCTACAAACAGCACTTCCAGCCCTTTAAGCGCCGTCTTTTTTCCAAGATGATGTTGGAGGACCAATTCTCCTTTAACGCCAAAGGTGGCCACGAATTTGCCGAGAGTGTTATAGTTAGTCATTAATTGAAAGTTGAAAGTTGAAAATTGAAAATGATGAGGGAAAATATTTTCCGTTTTCAACTTTCAATTCTCCATTGAAGAAAAAAATCCCGATGATAAATCACCGGGATTTTAATTTTTTTCGCAAAAAATTGATTTATCCTTCAGCACCCGCATCGCCTTCGGCTTTGCGCTCAACTCTCTTTACGATTGGTTGTTGTGGTCTTTTGGAAAATCTTGCTTTTCTGTGCTCTTCCTGGCGACGTTTAATTTGAACTTCGTGTTCTTTATGCCAAGCTTCGAATTTAATCATAGCAGTAGCATCGTCGAACAAGCCTAATTTAACTCCGCGCAGTAAATGCTTCAGGTACAATACGCCTTTGAAAGACAGGATTCTGCGAACAGTGTCAGTTGGTTGAGCACCTTTGTGCAACCAGTCAAGCGCTTTTTGGCGATCGAGCTGTACTGTAGCAGGAACTGTTTGTGGGTTGTAAGTACCGATTTTTTGGATGAATTTACCATCTCTTGGTGCACGTGCATCAGCTACCACTACAAAATAGAATGGTCTTTTCTTTGAGCCGTGACGTTGAAGTCTCATTTTTACTGGCATCTTAAATAGAAATTTAAATGCTTGAACAAATAGGGTTTACTCTTTTCAAGGATTGCAAAAATACCAATCCTTTTCGTTTTAGCAAATTTAATAAATGCTAAGAATTTTCTAAATAGTTGTTTGATTTTTAGTTGATAGTTGTTAGGCTTGATTATCAACCAGTCAACCGTATTTTGCAATTTTCCGTTGCGACAAATCTAACAACCAATAACCATCAGCTAACAACTTATTTCTTACCAAACCCGCCCATGCGGCCCATTGGCATTTTATTCATCATCTTCATCATGCTCTTCATTTGTTCGAATTGTTTCATGAAGGCATTTACATCTGCAAGTTCCTTGCCACTTCCTTTAGCGATCCTTGTGCGGCGACTTAGATTGATAGAATCTGGGTTCGCTCTTTCGTGAGGAGTCATTGAATTGATCATTGCTTCAATTCCTTTAAACGCATCATCGCTGATCTCAATATCCTTAATGGCTTTACCCACGCCAGGAATCATACCCATCAAATCTTTCAGGTTACCCATTTTTTTGATCTGGTCCAATTGCTGTTTAAAGTCTTCAAAATCAAACTGATTTTTACGGATCTTTTTTTCCAGCTTCTTGGCTTGTACCTCATCGTACTGCGCCTGCGCTTTTTCCACAAGGGTAGTGATATCACCCATGCCCAGGATACGCTGTGCCATCCTTTCAGGATAAAACACATCCAGCGTGTCCATTTTTTCACCGCTGCTGATGAATTTAATAGGTTTATCTACCGTGTATTTGATGGAAAGAGCAGCACCACCACGAGTATCACCGTCAAGTTTTGTAAGAACAACGCCGCTAAAGTTCAATCTGTCGTTAAACGCTTTTGCAGTGTTTACGGCATCCTGACCGGTCATTGAGTCCACTACGAAAAGGATTTCCTGAGGGTTTACAGCATTTTTTACATTTGCCACCTCGGTCATCATCACTTCGTCAACTGCCAAACGACCGGCTGTATCTATGATCAGAACGTTCTTATTTCTTGTTTTGGCTTCTTTTACAGCGTTTTGTGCAATGGAAACGGCGTCTTTGTTTTCAGGCTCGCTGTACACATCCACACCTATCTGGCCACCAAGTACTTTCAACTGGTCGATCGCCGCAGGTCTGTAAATGTCAGCTGCCACCAACATAGGGGAGAAGCCTTTTTTGCCTTTCAGGTAGTTGGCCAGTTTTCCGCTGAAAGTTGTTTTACCCGAACCCTGCAATCCAGCGATCAAAATGATGGCAGGATTGCCTTTGGCATTGAGTTCCACCTCGTTACCACCCATTAATTCGGTTAGCTCATCCTTTACAATTTTGGTCATCAATTGACCAGGACTGATAGCTGTGATAACTTTTTCGCCAAGTACCGCGTCTTTTACTTTATCGGTAAATTCTTTGGCAATTTTATAGTTAACGTCGGCATCGATCAATGCACGGCGAATTTCTTTTACAGTAGCCGCAATATTAAGTTCCGTAATCCTGCCTTCACCTTTCAAACTCTTAAAGGCCGAATCAAGCCGTTCGCTTAATGACTCAAACATATTTTTCTCTATTTTCTAAAATGAAAAGGTGAATGTAACGATACATTCACCTTAATTAAGTTTGCAAATATAAATTTTAATTGAAGATGGAAAATTGAAAGTTGAAAATGGGATTGTCTCAATCATTTTCCGCCACTCAATCAATTAGGTATAAAAGGAATACGAAAGCTTTTTGAAAGCTTTTTCGGGTAAATTTTTTCTATAGAATATTGTCTTTTGGGTTAAACTCCCAGGTAGCTACGCAAAACTTTAGACCTGGAGTTCGATTTTAATTTAGTGATCGCTTTGTCCTTGATCTGGCGGACGCGTTCGCGTGTCAAGCAGAACTTTTCGCCGATATCTTCAAGACTCATTGGGTGATCTACACCAATTCCAAAGAAAAAGCAAATAACTTCTTTCTGGCGTTCGGTAAGCGCTTTTAAAGAACGGTCGATCTCTTGTTTTAAAGATTCGTCGTGCTCAATGCGTTTTTCGGTTCTTTCGGCGTTGGGGTTTTCAAGCACATCAATCAGTGTATTGTCTTCGCCTTCAGAAAGAGGAGTATCCATGCTTACGTGGCGGGCAGAAACGCCGAGCGTTGATGATACTTCATCAATATCGAGTTCCAGCATTTCAGCCAGTTCTTCTGGTGATGGCTCACGTTCGTATTCCTGTTCAAGCTGCGAAAATGCTTTTTGAATGCGGTTTGTCAAACCAACCTTGTTAAGTGGTAAACGAACGATTCGTGATTGTTCTGCAAGAGCTTGTAAAATACTTTGGCGGATCCACCAAACGGCGTAAGAGATGAATTTAAAGCCGCGTGTTTCATCGAAACGTTGGGCTGCTTTTATGAGGCCGAGGTTGCCTTCGTTAATCAGGTCGGGAAGGGATAAACCCTGGTTCTGGTACTGTTTTGCAACGGATACAACAAAACGGAGGTTTGCTTTGGTAAGTCTGTCGAGTGCCCTTTGATCGCCTTCTTTAATCAGGCGGGCCAAACGGACCTCTTCTTCGGGACTGATCAATTCTACCTTACCAATCTCCTGGAGATATTTCTCCAGACTTTGTGATTCACGATTGGTGATAGATTTCGTGATTTTGAGTTGTCGCATGCTCATAGGTGAGGTTTTTTATCTAAAGCTGTTTTGGTTATGAAAGGTATATTTTAAAAAAATTATGGTTAAGTTTTTGCTACTCACAAAGTGTCTTTCTCCACTCCTCCCTATGCATTAGCAATTTAACAAATATTATTACACCACCCAAAAAATCTATTTTCCATGGTATTTTTCCGAAAAATTAGAAAAAATACGTTGTGTAACCATATGAAAACTAATTTCTAGTAAAATTTATTGTGCAAATCTCTTTTCTACATTAATTATTTTTCTATTATTGCGCATTGGTAATTTTTTGAATTGAATAAGGTAGATGAGCAAAAAACAAATTTTTACACTAGAGTATCCCGTTAGGTGTTCACCATCGATACTCTTTGAATTCCTGAGCACGGCCTCCGGGTTACAGGAATGGTTCGCAGATAAAGTGGATGAAAGAGATAATATTTTTAGCTTTTCATGGAACGGTTCTGTAGAAAAAGCCGACGTTGTGGAAAGTGAGGAAGAAAGTTTCATTCGTTTTCACTGGCAACATGCGCCGGCTGAAGAATACTTTGAATTTCGCATTGAAAAATCTGAAGTAAGCAATCAAACGATTTTGGTTGTGAAGGATTTTGCAGACAAAAAAGACATTAAGGACCAAAGCCAACTTTGGAGCTACCAGGTTAAGGACCTGCTGCATCGTATTGGAAGTTAATTAATAAAATAAAAAGCGGTAAAGCTTTAAAGCTTTACTACTTTTTATAAAAGCGTAAGCATTTCGATTGAAGAAGTTTCCAATTGTTTCTCTGCAATAGACCATTCTTTAAGAGGAGATTTTACTGCAAGTTTTATAAAATTATTTTTCTCCAAAACATCTGACAACGCGGTTTTGCTGTAATCTTTCAGCAAAGAATAATTCCTGCTGTCGATATTGTGAGCCCATTCGTTTCCCTCTGTAGACAAATAAAATTGCTTTGCCGCTAAGTGTTCAAATCGATCAAGAATACTTTCTGCGACTTTGTGCCTGTGTTCACCGCGCACATGTAGGGTGGTGCTGAAATAATTTCCCCACCAGAAAAAATTTCTTACTGCCACAATTTCTTCTCTCGTAAAAAAACGCGGATAGTCCAACATTACATAAGGCAGTTCTTCATACTTTTCTCCTTTTGAAATTTTGGGGTTATTGATTGAGCAAACTGCCGGAAGTGTGTGCTGGCGTGCGTTAATGTGATTATGCAACTGATGTGCAACATTGCCAAACATCGCGTAAACTTTCTCAATTATGGCATTCTTTGTTAAAATCCACCCGCTATTTTGAACTAACTGCAATTCATCTTCCGAAAGCATTATTTTTGTTGCGCTCATAGCATAAAGATATTCACGAATTTATTTACGGCCCGTGATAAAAAAATTAGACAAACTAATCGTTAAAGCCTTCGTAGGACCATTTATTGCCACCCTTTTTATTACATCATTCGTATTGGTGCTGCAGTTTTTCTGGCTGTATATCGACGATATTGTTGGCAAGGGTATTGATATTCTTACCATTCTTAAATTCGTGATGTATGTGGCTGCAACGGTAGTTCCGCTTGCATTGCCGCTGGCTGTTTTGCTTTCCTCTATTATGACTTTTGGTAACCTTGGCGAAACCTTTGAATTGGTTGCCATCAAATCTGCCGGTATTCCACTGCTTAGGTTTATGCGGCCGCTTTTTGTTACAACGATGTTTATTTGCGGCGTCGCGTTCATGTTCAACAACTACATCATTCCTGTTTGTAACCTTCGTTTCAACAGATTGAAATATGATATTATCAACAAAAAACCTGCATTTGATTTAAAGGAAGGTTCGTTCTACACCAGCATTCCGGGTTATGCGATCAAAGTGGGTAAGAAGGAAAAAGATGACTCCACTGTAACAAATGTTGTTATCTACGAAAAAGATTATAACCTGCAGGACAATTTTATCGTTGCGGAAAAAGGTGTGATCACTTTGTCGCCTGACAAAAGGTTCATGATATTTAAATTTAAAAACGGCTGGCGATACCAGGAAAGGGGAAGCCGTGGCGGCGGTACGGAATATATAAGACTGGGCTTCAAGGAATTTCAGAAATCATTTGACATGAGCTCGTTTATGTTTAACAACACGAGCGACAGTGCATTCAAGAACAACTGGCAAATGTTGAGTGTGCGACAACTTTCGATATCTATTGATTCAGTTAACAAAATGATTGACCATCAGAGGAAAATAACCGCTATGAATTACCTGCCGTTTGCCAAGTATGTAGACTCTGGCTGGGCAAAAGTTGACTCGGTGAAAAAAGTGAAATCTATCAAAGACATCATTCCGGATAGTGCATGGACCTCTACGAACGACAGATTGGTTTCCCAGGCGACAGGCATTAAATCCACTATCGAAAGTATGCTTCCTGCGTATGATGATAAGCGTAAGGAACTGCGTTATTATAAAATTGGCTGGCACCAGAAGTATTCTATGTCCCTTGCCTGTCTTGTTTTGTTTCTTATTGGTGCGCCACTTGGCTCCATCATAAGAAAAGGAGGGATTGGAACGCCTTTGGTTTTCGCTGTGATATTCTTCGTGGTCTTTTTTCTTTTGAACAATTTTGGTCAAAAGTTTGTAAAAGAGGACGTGCTGAGTCCGTTCGTAGGAATGTGGATGGCAACATTCATTCTCGTGCCGATCGGGGTGTTCTTAACTTATAAGGCAATGCGGGATTCCCAGTTATTCAACAAGGAGTTTTATCACAGAATACTTAAAAATATTGGTCCTTACCTGGAGAAATTGAGGCGCGGAAAAAAGGAGGCGTAGGGTATCGCGAAAAGGTTTTAAGGTTAAACTTTTAGCGGTATAATTTTTTATATAACTGACTGGTTTTAAATAATTAATTTTGAGCAAACTTTCCTAGCATGAAACAATCATCCCGCCGGACATTCATAAAAGATTCAGCAAAAACTACAGTTATTTTAGGTGTTGGCGCCATGGTAGGCGGTTCTATCATTGAAGGATGCGGACCAGGCAAGAAAACTGCTGCTACTGTTCCTTCAAAAATTAAAACACCTTTTGATCAACAACCTTTACCATACTCGTACGCAGCGTTGGAGCCATATATTGATGCGATGACGATGGAAATACACTACACAAAACACGCAGCAGGATATACAAAAAACCTGAAAGATGCGGCGCAGGCAGAAGGCGTTACAGATACATCGTCCGTTGAAAACGTACTGGCAAATATTTCCAAATATTCCACCAAAATGCGCAACAATGCGGGTGGCCACTATAATCATGAGCTTTTTTGGAAAAGCATGAAAACAAATGGAGGCGGCACTCCTTCCGGCGCTTTACTTACTGCTATTGAGACCAAATTCAAATCTTTCGCTGACTTTAAAACAGCGTTTAATGATGCTGCCAAGGGCCGCTTCGGAAGCGGTTGGGCATGGGTAATCGTAAACAACAACAAGGACCTTGAAATAACTTCCACTCCAAACCAGGATAACACTTTGATGGATATTTCTGAAAAGAAGGGTATTCCGCTTTTGGGTCTTGATGTTTGGGAACATGCTTACTATTTAAAATATCAAAACAAACGTCCCGACTACATTGAAAACTGGTGGAACGTGGTAAACTGGCAATTTGTCCAGGATAGATATCAGACGATTGTTGGGTAGAAAGTTTTGAGTAATAAGTTATAAGTAGTACGTTTTAAGTAATGATAACAAGTGTGTCATTATGCAACTTCCTTATTATAACAGACGAAGCTTACAACCCGGAACCTACTACTTACAACTTATAACGTACAACTTTAAACTCGATTCACTTGAATTCAGCGCAGGTAAATATTCGCATACAAAAGATAGTTGTAACTGTTGCGATTTTTCTTTTCATTGTTAAGATCATAGCTTATTTCCTCACAAAATCTGTTTCCATATTAACGGATGCTTTGGAAAGCATTGTGAATGTGGTGGCTGGCTGCATTAGTTTGTACAGCCTGTTTGTAGCGGCTAAGCCCAGAGATATAGATCATCCGTATGGTCATGGGAAAGCCGAATTTTTATCAGCCGCAGTTGAAGGTACACTGATCAGCATTGCCGGTGCTTTCATCATATACAAATCGATTCTCAATTTCATCGATCCAAAGGAGATACACAAGGTTGATTATGGTATCCTGATGATTGTTTTCGCTGGTGTGGTAAACTGGTTTGTGGGTGCCTACGCCATCAGGCAGGGAAAGCAAAGCAATTCAGCCGCGTTAGTTGCAGGAGGAAAACATTTGCAGTCCGATACTTACTCCACGATAGGCATTGTCGTTGGTCTTATGCTGATCTATTTCACGCATCTTGTGATCATCGATAGCATTGTAGCGGCTATTTTCGGATTGATCATCATCTTCACTGGTTATAAGATCATTCGTTCATCTATCGCCGGCATTATGGATGAGGCTGACATGGAGTTGCTTGGAAAGCTGGTAAAAGTCCTTAACCAAAACCGCCGTGAAAATTGGGTCGATCTTCACAACTTACGCGTGATCAAGTATGGCAGCGTTTTGCATATTGACTGCCACCTTACTGTTCCCTGGTATTTAAATGTGATTGAAGCGCACAAAGAGATCGATGGATTGATAGACCTCATCACAAACAATTTTGGCGAAAGTGTAGAATTCTTTGTGCACACTGATCCATGCTTGAATTTCTCCTGCGCGATTTGCATAAAAGAAGACTGCAACGTTCGCGTGCACCCATTTGAAAAGCGCATTGAATGGACGCTGGAGAATATTATTTCGAATAAAAAACATAGTTTAGTTGAGAGTTGAGAATGGAGAGTTGAGAGTTAGAAGAAAGTTGTTGGTTGTTAGAGCTTCATTACAACATTCTAGATTAGACTTGCTATTCAACAAGGCCTAACAACTAATAACTATCAACCAACAACTCTCAACTCTCAACTCTCAATTCTCAACTACAAATTCACCGTTCTGTCCTTTGGATATTTCACGCTGTACGTGAAGCGCACTTTCTTCGTTTCGTTTGCGGCGAGTTGTAATTGCCAGTTCAGCACACCGAGGTCCTTGTTGATGTCAGCACCGCCCGCATCCAATAATTCTACTTCTATTTCTTTATTGGTCGAAGTTGGAAACTGGTCCTTCAGCAAAACATTTGTTGCTTCGTTCTTGTTATTTTTTACCGTGATTTCGTAAGTGAATTTTTGCAGCTTGTTAGATCCTAAAAACTTAACGCTGCTGTAATCGATCAGCTTATCGCGCTTGATCGCAACGCGTTTGTCTCTACCCAGCGTTAAGCTTAGTGTGTCCTGCACAGAGTTCGGATCAATAAAGGATTTGCCTACATAGGTGCCTTCGAAAATAATGTTGGCGTTACCCGGTAGTAAGTTTAATTTTTCCCAGCCTTTTACTTGTGCAAGCAGATATGCATCTTTATCAAGTTTGGGCACAGAGTAGTGTTTATAGTTTGCAGGAACTTCCAATGATTGGATAGTTGCTGTTTGTTCTTTTCCGTTGGTAGGAACGTCGAATGGTATGGAAATATCAAATGTTACATCCATTGTGTTATCAGCTACTGAAACATAATCTTCAAGGCCTGATTTTAATGTAACCACTATTGCGCCAGCTCCTGCGCGTGAACCGTATAACGCAGTGGCAGCACTGCTTTTTAACTTCTCCATACTTTTAATGGAAGATGGGTTGATTTTGGCAAACTCGCTTTCGTCCATGATGCTTCCGTTTACTACATAAATGGGTTTTGTCGCTTTTTCCATTTCTTTGTCCTCATCATCGATTCTCCTTGTGCCGTAACCAACGACAACAACTTCTTCCATTTTTGAGGAAACGGAGAGTCCCGGAACCCTGCCAGAAAGCGAATTCATCGCAAGCTGTTTGTTCATCACATTAACAGGATCAATATATCCCAAAAACCATTGCGATAAAATAGGCGCATCGCCCCACTGGCTTGGCACTGAGGTTGATAAAGATAATTTCACCTGTTTCCAATCGATGCCTGTAGACTGGTTGATCTTTGCTTTTTGAATGACTTTAAGTGGCTTGTCTGTGCTTTCCACACGAATGTCGTAGTAAGGCGTCCAGAAAGCATTTTGAGCGATATAGGAAATATTGAAATCGAATTTTCCTGGTGTGGCTACAGACACTTGCAATATCAATCTTCCGGAAGTTGCCACGTTTTTACTTTGTTCCTCTTTTAGCTGCGATTGAAGTTTGGTGATTAGTTCCTGTTCTTTTTCTTTTTTAGCATTTTGTTGGAGAAGATCATCCTGCAATTCGCTGAGTTTTGCTTTGTAGTAGTCCATTAGCTTCATCAGCTCCGCAACGCTAAGCCCTGTCTGCGTTCCTTTGATATCACGATTTGCATTTAATACATCGATTAGCTTGCCTGTATTGCTTATGGCAAGATCAATTCGTGCAATTTTATTTTTAACCGTTTCCAAAGAGTCTTCCAGCATTTTTATGCGAGGTGTTTTTTCTGTAGACACAAGATAGTTGTTGGAAAACTCAACGCCCATAATGGTTACAGCTGCAGGGGCTTTTACTTGTATGCTGTTGATATCAACCTTGTTGCTGATATTTTCAATGATCAATTCGTTATTGCCCGGCTTAAGCGTGGCACTTGCAACGTGATTCATTTCTGCGCCGGAGCGGTAAATGGTAACTGTTTTCAGCGTGGCGGGAACAGTTACTTTGTCTTCTGCTTTTGCGGTAAAAGCAAAGGCAACAAACATCCATACTAGCATCTTCTTTTTCATAATACCAATTTTGTATGGAGAGGATGCGGGGGAGAGATGGATTACATAAAAGAAATTAAGAATTAGGAATTAAGAATGCCTAAGTGGTGAATATTTGCGTCGAAATTTCGCTAGACAAAACTTGAAATTTCTAAAAGGTATTAATCTTTTGGTTTTTTGCTTGAATGTCTAACAGCAATTATGATGACTTTCAAGGCTTCCACTTCGTAGATAACCAGATAAGGAAAGCGTTTGATCTTTAGTTTTCTGAAATGTTCGTTAATTGAAGAATAATGGAAGGG
Organism: Pinibacter aurantiacus; assembly: GCF_019130065.1. Taxonomy (GTDB): domain Bacteria; phylum Bacteroidota; class Bacteroidia; order Chitinophagales; family Chitinophagaceae; genus Pinibacter; species Pinibacter aurantiacus. Next base: position 161,588 of record NZ_JAHSPG010000016.1, read on the forward strand.
GGAATTACAGATTTGTTCAAATCCCGATTCTATTTCGTCGATCAGCTCAAATCCTAATCCCGTTTTCTGTTGTTCGTACCATTCAAATGCGTCTCGCATATCAATTACAGCTTCTTCCTGTAATTCCAGGGCATAACTCATTGAGCTTATTTTTTACCAATAATTTTATCCTTTGCTTCGGTCCAATTATAAACTTTACTTTTTCCGTTTACTCGGTCTGTTCGTCTTTTTTCAAAATCTTTAATCTCCTCTTCGGTAAAAGAATACTCAAAATCATCGTCGTCATAATACTCCTTTGCTATCGCATACATAAGCTTCAAAAGCTTTTCGTCGCTGTTGTCAATATATTGATGTAGTTTTTGACGAATATTTGTCACTTGCATAAACACCCATTTTGACAAATTTAGAATTTTATATCGTCAATAGAAAACTAAGAGTTAAGAAGCTTCAGTGGCAAATATTCCTGACAAGTTGGGGTGGCGCACCCTATGCTTTAGAAGGCACATTCGCAGGTAAAAATCCGTGTAAATCCGTCCAATCTGTGTCATCTGTGTGCGGTAGTTCTTTTTTCCGTGTAAACCCCTAATTTCGTTTACTTTTCACCTAAATTAAACTGATTGTTATGCAAACCTGGAAAGATTATCAGGAAAAAAATAAGGACAAGTTTCTAAATGAGTTGCTTGAATTATTGCGCATTCCAAGCGTGAGCGCAAGAAGCGAACATAAAAAAGATATGCAGGCCTGTGCCGAAGCGCTCAAAACACGCTTACTGGAAGCGGGTGCAGATAAAGTTGAAATTTATGCGACAGCGGGTCATCCCGTGGTGTATGGTGAAAAAATTATTGATCCTTCCAAACCAACTGTTTTGGTGTATGGTCACTATGACGTGCAACCCGCAGACCCGCTGAACCTGTGGCACAGCGGTCCTTTTGAACCGGTGATTAAGGATGGAAAAATATTTGCGCGAGGCGCATGTGATGACAAAGGCCAGGTGTACATGCACGTGAAAGCCTTTGAAACCATGAGCAAAACAAATACGCTTGCAACCAACATTAAATTTTTGATTGAAGGAGAAGAAGAAGTTGGAAGCCCTAACCTGGCAACATTTGTAAAAGAAAATAAAGCGCTTTTAAAATCTGACGTGATTTTGATCAGCGACACTGCGTTGATCAGTCTTGACACACCTTCCATGGATGTTGGTGTGCGTGGATTAAGCTACATTGAAGTGGAAGTGACCGGTCCAAACCGCGATCTGCACAGTGGTGTATACGGTGGAGCAGTTGCCAACCCGATTACCATTCTTGCAAAAATGATTGCTTCATTGCATGATGAAAACAATCACATTACTATTCCAGGTTTTTATGATGATGTGGTAGAAGCCACTACGGCAGAAAGAAAATTGATGGCCGAAGCTCCATTCAGCGAAGAAGAATACAAAAAAGATTTAGGTGTAAATGAGCTGTGGGGAGAAAAAGGATATACCACCAATGAACGCACAGGTATTCGTCCAACGCTTGAGCTGAACGGTATTTGGGGTGGCTATACAGGCGAAGGTGCAAAAACTGTATTGCCATCAAAAGCATATGCGAAGATCAGTTGCCGTTTGGTGCCTAATCAAGGATCTGATAAGATCACTGAAATTCTGATCAACCATCTTAAAAAAATTGCTCCGCCATACATCCAGATCAAAGCAGAATTGCATCACGGTGGCGAGCCTTATATGACGCCGATTGACAGCAAAGGATATAAGGCTGCTGCAAAGGCAATTGAAACAACTTTTGGTAAACAACCAATTCCTGTGCGCGGTGGCGGAAGTATTCCTATCTGTGCATTGTTTGAAAAGGAACTGGGTGTAAAGATCATCTTCATGGGCTTTGGATTGGACAGCGATAATTTGCATAGCCCTAACGAAAAATATGATCTGGCAAACTATTATAAAGGCATTGAAACCATTCCGTATTTCCATAAGTATTTTGCGGAGCAGTAAATAGTTGTGTTGTCGCCAGTAGCCAGTAACCAGTAGCCGGTGTTTATGTGTAAAGGGCCTTGATTTTGAGAGAAGTTTGTTTGTGTAAGGTTTTAATGCGCTTAATCACCGGCCGCCGGCAACCGGTACAGGCAACCCAAAATTACTGGGTAGTCAACTCCAAAAAGATAACGTTTAGAACATGAGTTCTGATAAAGAAAAACTTCGTCTTGATAAATATCTCTGGGCAATCCGTTTGTTTAAAACGCGGAGCATTGCTGCTGATGCGCTGGAGAAAGGGCGTGTGAAAATGCATGGTGAGTCTGTAAAAGCTTCCCGCTCTGTGAACGTAGGAGATGAGTATGAGGTAAAGACTGAAGTTAAGAAATGGGTAATAAAGGTAACAGGGTTGCTCGCTAATCGCGTACAGTACGCTGAAGCCATAAAATACTACGAAGACCTTACGCCACTGGAAGAAAAGGAAAGAGTTCGCTTCCAGGCTGCATCTTTTCATACGGGCAAACGCCTTAGTAAAGTAGGAAGACCCACCAAAAAACAACGCCGCGACATTGAGGGCTTTATGGATGAAGGGGAGGAGGAGAAGGCTTAATTTGAAATTTGAAAATTTGAGGATTTGAAAATTTGAAAATGCTTTCCGGGTAACCCCCGAATGTATATGCCAAGCCCTCTGGTTTGATTTTTTAGATCGCCTGCCAATGATTTCCAATCAAGCAATCCCCACACGGCTTATCCCATTTTTTTGCACAAAGGCTATTTCAATGCGCCTTGGATAAGGCAAATGGTGAGCCCGCACATTATTAAAAAATTAAGCGTAAAAATACGCGTGCATTTTAGCATTTTTAGCAATAATTCAGTATATTAATTTATTCATTTTCAATTCGAAAGGGAATTGCTCACTTTTTGAATGATTTATTTTAACAATTGAAAAATTATATTATTTTTGAGACCGACTTCTAGTTTAACTCTCTCGTCATAAATAGTAGAATACGTACATTCATTATCCCCATCGGAAAACTAACTGTGCTTAATACCTTTATTATTCTTAGAGAAGCCAATTTCGTTTTATTCTCCAATATGCCTCTTGTGTTTCCTTGCATTTAGCCCGTTACGACAATTGTAACTCTGCATAGGACATAAGATTCATCCATTTATTTTATCAATGTATTTCGTATGAAACGAATTGTACTTCTTACCACAACTGCAGTTTTGCTGCTTATTGGAAAACTTTCTGCCCAGAACGTGTTCGATCAGAATGATCCCGTGTACACGTACGATAACACTCAGCCTTCTGGCAGCGTTTATAATCCTGTGGTTCCCAACAATGGAACAATGGCAAAGTGGATCAGGACCACGGCGGCCTACAACGGCAGGCAGGTAACTTTTACTACCACAAATTACAAGCCTTATATATGGAACGGAATGCCTTTCCGTCTTATCTATCCAAAGACATATCAACAAGGTGTGGCAGATGGCAAGACATATCCTCTTGTGGTGTTCTGGCATGGCGGCGGTGAAATTGCGCCAATAACCAACAACGAACTACAATTGTATAATGGAGGTGATTTTTTCCAGAACCAGATTACATCCGGCGGTTACGACGGATTTATGCTTTTTCCACAGGAAACAGCTATTGGCTGGGAGCCTTATTTCAGCCGTGTAAATGATGTGCTTGATTCTCTCTACAAATGGTGTAAGGTGGATCCGGACCGTGTTATTTCTATGGGTTTGTCTATTGGTGGCCAAGGCTCAATGAGTTACGCCAACCAAAATCCAAAACGGGTATCAAGAATTATAGCAGCCTCTCCAACTTTGGTGGGTACTCTTACTCCCAATATTCCATCCTTCCTGCAAATTCCGCTTTGGATGGCTTCGGGAGGGTTAGACACCAATCCTGATTCTGCTTCAGCAAGGGCCTTCTATAACAGTTTTCGACAAGCCGGTGGTAATGTTATTTATGATTTTTTTCCGCTAGACGACCACCACACCTGGAACGATCAGTGGGCCAAGCCTTATTTTCTCTCACAACTCAATACCGCGCATAAAGCAAATCCGCTTGTTTATTTTCAAAATAACTTACTGTGTCCGGATTCTGCCATCAATGTTCGCATGGGATTGACAGCTGGATATTATGCATACCAGTGGGATTTGAATGGAGCGGTAATTTCCGGTGCAACCTCTTCAGAATATACTGCTACTGCATATGGAACTTATCGTGCAAGATTTCAACGCACCGCAACCTCCGGCTGGTCAGCCTGGTCTCCCAGTCCTGTAACGGTATTAACGAGAGCACGGTACAATGCACCAGCAATTGCCATTCAGGGTATACGCACCAATGTGTTGCCTGGTGCGGATAGCAGTTATTCAGTTCCATTAATGGAGCCTGCAGGTTACAATGCTTACAGATGGGTTTCGGCAGCAGACAATTCTATTAAAAGTGCTGCGCAAGTATACAATGCTCCATCCGGCCAATACAAGGCGGCGGTGATGGACGCGACAGGATGTTATTCGTCATTTACCCCTGTATATACTGTCGTAAATGCGAACGGTTCTCCTAAACCGGACAGACCTAAAAATTTGAATGCAACACAGCTCAGCGGGGCCAGCATTTTGCTGGACTGGGCAAAAAATTCAGTAGTTACGAATGCGCCTACCAGTTATGAAGTATACAGAGGCACGAAAGCTGGTGGCCCTTACACATATGTTGGCCTTATTCCGGGAACTTCCCTTTCATACACAGACAATGGTTTGACATCTAATACAGCATACTATTACATTATAAGACCAATAAACGGAACCGCTGCGGGTGCTGTGAGTAATGAAGCTACTGCCACCACGCAAGCAGATGTAACTGCGCCAACTGCTCCATCAAATTTAGTGTCTGGAACATATACCACACGCCAATCTGTGGACCTGTCCTGGAGTGCCGCTACCGACAATGTTGGTGTATATAAATACGATATTTATGTAAACGGTGTGAAAATGTACTCTACTGACTCCCTTTCTACAACCGTATACAACCTTACTCCTCTTACTACATTCGTATTTACAGTAAAAGCAAGAGACAAAGCGGGCAATGTATCGCAGCCAAGCAACCAGGTGATTGCTTCAACTGCGTTGGTTGGATTGAAATGGAGGTTCTATCAGAACTACTATTATAATTTGCCAAACTTTTATTCGCAAACAGTGGTGTCATCGGGCATATCTTCAAACGTAGATATCTCTGTACGTCCAGGTACTGTAAACGATCAGTTTGGATTTGTGTGGGAAGGTTACATTAAAATTCCACAAGCAGGTACTTACACTTTTGGATTGAAATCTGATGATGGAAGTGCTATGTGGGTAAATTCATTTTACAATTACCTCGTAACTCCTACTGTAAACAATGATGGCGCCCATGATAACAGTGCCACAAAAACCGGCACCTATACATTCCCGGCAGGTGGTGTATATCCTTTTGCTGTTTCATATTTCGAGCAGGCGGGTGGCCAATCTATCGCGTTGACATGGAGTGGTCCCGGTGTCACATCAGGAGCCATACCGAACTCTGCATTTACAGATAATGTAAGTGCGGGTACGTTGCCTACAGCACCATCGCTTCCAACTGCAACGGTAAATTCTTATCGTCAAATAACCGTGGGCTGGAAAGATAACAGCACAACTGAAACCGGTTTTGAAATTGTAAGAGGTACAGCTGCTGCTGGTCCTTTCACTTCTCTGGCTACAACTGCTGCAGGTGTGATTAGCTTTGTAGATACGTTTGCATTGAATCCATCAACGGCTTACTATTACAAAATAAGAGCTGTAAATACAGCAGGAGCTTCTGCCTTTACTTCAGTGGCAAATAATACTACACAAGCTGCACCAGCTGCGCCTGGCGCACCAAGTGCACTTGGGTTAGTTGTTAATTCCAGCAAGCAAATAACACTTAACTGGACAGATAATTCCGGTATAGAAACAGGTATGGAAGTATGGAGGTCATCTAACGATAACACTAACTACAGAGTGATCGCTACCTTGAATCCAAATACGGTTAACTATGTTGATGCAACTGTATTGCCAAACGAAACCTATCTATATAAAGTAAGAGCTAAGATTGTTGGAAATAGTTCCGCATTCTCAAATGAAGTAACAGGAAGATCACTGGATATCAAACCTACTGTTACACCAATTGCAGACTTCACTATGAAGTACGGTACAACGTTCGTGTTGCCAATCAAAGCATCTGATCCGGATAACGATGATATCGCATTCACTTATCTGAATAAGCCTGTATTTGCAACACCGGCAAATATTTCAAATGGTAATGCAACACTTACCTTCACGCCAACTGTTGTAACGCAGGGTACTTTCACCATAGCCGTTGTAGCAAACGATAACAATGGTAAGACAGATACAATGAGATTCACTCTTATTGTAAACTCGAACAATCCGCCAAGCATCGCACCTATAAGCAACATTGCAATTGATGAAGGATCTACATCTAACGTTAATGTGTCTGCTACAGATCCGGAAGGAAATGCAAATATCTCATGGACATTTACCGGCTTGCCTTCATTTGTAACGTTTACAAATAATGGAAACGGTAACGGAACCATGGCCGTGGCTCCGGGTTATGCAGCTTCGGGTGTGTACAGCGTAACAGCAACAGTGAATGATGGATTTGGTGGAAAGGCGAACCAAACCTTTACGATAACAGTAAATGATAAATCTCCGAATACCAAATGGTATGTGAAGGTTTATTACTCTGGTGCAGGCGATCCAGCAGCGCCGGCGCCTTGGAATAACGTGGGTGGCGTGTCAACCAACCTGCTAACTTCTTCTGGCAGTGCATCTACGGTGGGCGTTACTATTTCCGCGCCAAATAATATTACGCTGTATAAATCAGGTCAAACAACTGGTAACAACAGTGGCGTTTTCCCGGATGTTGTTTTGCGTGACTGTTTCTATTTGTCAAACCCGAGTAATATAGGAAACATTTTGATCAAGAATTTGAATCCTGCATCTTCTTACAATTTCAGATTGTTGTCTTCAACAAACGACTATACTGAAACTGCATTGTCAAGAACAGTATTCAGCTCCGGAGGTAAAATGGATTCGGTTCTGGAAAAAAATAACACAACCAATACTGCATCTCTTGCAGGAATCTCACCGGATGCAGCAGGAAATATAAACATTCAGTGGTACAGAGGTGCAGCTGCAGGAACACGCAATGCATACATCAATGCCTTTATAATAGAACAAGTATATAATGATGGTACTGCTCCTGCAAAAGCACAAGGCATCGGTTCTACATTTATCCCTGGCAGCGGTGCCAAGGTAACATGGAAGGATATTGCCTATAACGAAACAAGTTATAAAGTATATCGCGCATCAACCAGTGCAGGGCCTTACACACAATTGAATCCTGGCGCAACAAATCAAAATGATTCGAGCTACCTGGATGCAACAGCTACCCCTAATGCAACATACTATTACTATGTTGTGGCAAACAACAGCGTTGGTGATTCTCCGTCATCTGATACAACAATGTTGGTGACAGGAAATAATCCGCCAATCATTGCACCGGTTACCGACTTGTATGTGAAAGCAGGCAGCTCGGCTGCTATAACCTTTAGTGCAAGCGACGATGCAGGTGATGTGTTGACTGCAACAATTCCTGATCTGCCAACTTCATTCGTTACATTAAGTCCGCCTAGTGGTAATACATACACAGTTACGGCTACTCCGGGCCTCGACAATGTAGGCTTCTACAAAGTGACCATCAACGTGGCTGATAACAAAGGTGGCCTTACTAAAAAGACCTTTAATATCCTCGTAAGTGAAAGTGGCGTAAAAACTGCGCTTGTGAAATTCGGTGGTCTTGGCTTTACACTGCCAAAACCATGGAACAACGTACCAAGCGGTTCAGGATTCCCTGTAGCAGGTCTTGCAACCACTTCAATGACAGATGATGGTGGTGCAGCTGTAAGATGGAATGTACAACTCGTAACCCAATTCGACGGTTATTATGGCAATGGTTTCAAAACCGGTAACGATGCAGGCGTGGTGCCAGATACGGTAATGTTTACTGGTATATACTGTAGCCAGGCAACTACTCCACGTACATTCAAACTAACAGGTTTGGATCCGAACAAGAAATATTCTGTAGGATTTGTTTCAGGATTGAACTCAGGTTATAACTATACAGCCACTGTAAGTTCAGGAGCAAAATCCGTAACATTCAACGGTTCTTACAATGCTAACAACCTGCCAAGATTGAATGGCCTTGTACCGGCAGCAGACAGCTCTGTTTCGTTTAATGTGCTGAGAGCATCTAACAGCCAGGCTGCATGTATCAGCGCCCTGATCATCCAGGAATATGATCCTGTTGCTACACCAAATCTCAACCCGACTAACCTCATAGTTGAGCCTGCAGATACCAACAAGATCAGGCTTACATGGAGCGATCGCGGAGATGGTGAAACCGGTATTGAAGTTTACAGATCAACAGCTTACGGTAGCGGATATGCGCTGGTGACAACAACTGCAGCGAATGCGGTAAGTTACACAGATGTAACGCCGGCGACCAATACACGTTATTATTATAAAGTAAGAGTGAAAAATGGTGCTGTTTTCTCAGCGTACAGCAACATTGCAACTACAACAAGCCCAAGAAGCATCATCTATGTAAACATGAAGAATTCAAACCCTGGAGGAGCGCCATGGAACAATACCGGTAAGGCACCTGTAGTGGGAGACGTGTTTGGATTGAATGATCCAAAGGGCAACTATACCGGATATACAATGACCATTGTAAATAACTTTAGCAGCTCAGGCAGCGGCGGAAGCAGCACAGGAACCAACTCCGGCGTATTCCCTGACAGTGTAATGGTATCCAACTATGTTGTTGCAACGAACACTACTGCTACTGTTAAATTCAGCAATCTTGATCAGAGCAAGCGTTATCGTGTTGGCTTCTCCGGAAGTTCAAATACATGGGCAAACTCCTTCAATACTACTTATTCTATCGGTAATCGCACGGTTTATCTGAATGCGTTGTACGATACAATCAAAGCAGTTTACATTGACGGTGTGATACCAAATTCAAACGGAGAAATTACAGCCAATATCTCTACCACACCAGACGCGGCATATGGTTTGCTGAATGCCATAGTGTTGCAGGCATACACGTATGTTCCTGGTGGATCTGCAACTGATCTTCCTGTGGCCAGCCAGGCGATAAGAGTTAACACAGGTATTGCAGCAGACAGCGCTGCGAGAAGAGACTCAACAAAACGAGTTCCGGCAGAATTGAGTACTTATCCAAATCCGTTCAACGATTATTTGAACCTTCAGGTTGAAACTGCAAATACAATTGACAAACTGGATATAGAAATATTTGACAGTAACGGAAAGATAATGTTTGCGAAAGTGTTTAACAGTGTACCTTCAGGTACAAATACCATCAGAATATCAACCGCAGAGGCGAAACTACAGCAAGGCATATACTTCATGCGGGTTCATAGCAGCGATGGTGCAACCAATAGCGTTATCAAGTTGATCAAAATAAATAAGTAGCCTTAACTTACCTTTAATCCGGGAGTTTCGTATTCCCGGATTCTTTTTTTATTTTTCGCACAAAACCACAAAGAACTTACCAATGGATCTAGTCTTTTTGTTACATGCACTGCTGAAGAAAAAATGGGTCATACTCATTTGTACCATTGCGGGTGTGCTTGCAGGGCTCATCTTCGTATTCTCTAAAGATCAATTTTACGTATCCGTCGCGCAGTATTCCACCGGCTTTACCATGAAACAACAGGTAAAGATCAAAGACGATGTGGGATATAGTTTTGCCGAAGCAGATCAACGTTTTAAAAACGTAATTGAAACCTTCAAATCTCCCGTTGTTGTGGGCATGCTGTCTTACGAATTAATGCTGCATGATCTTGAACAAAAAAGACCTTTCCGTACGCTTACCGCAAAAGAGAAAAGTACTCCTTCAATTGTTGGTCTTAACCTGGAAGAAGCAAAAAGAGTATTACATCAAAAAGTAGACAACCAGGAATTGCTGGTCGCTTATGAACCTTCCGAATCAAAAGTATTTGAGCTCATCAAATTGTATCAATACAATCACGAGGCTTTATTGAGCAGATTGAGCGTTGACCGTGTACAGGGAACTGACTATCTGAACATCGTTTTCAAGTCTGAAAATCCTGAACTGTCTGCTTACGTGGTAAACTCCATAGGTCGCGAGTTCATCAACTTCTTTACAAAGATCAATGCGACACGTACCACAGAATCTATGACCAAACTTTCTGCTCTTACTCAACAGAAGAAACAAGAGTACGACAATGCGGTTACGATCTTGCAAAAATTCAGGGAACAAGTAGGTTCTCCTAACGTGGGCGACAGGGCAAAAGCGGCGATGGAAATGATGCAAAGCCTTACCACGCAATTGAACGACAACGAAGGCAAATTAAATAGTTTGAAAGGGCGTCTCAGTTCTGTAAAAGATCAGATACAAGGATTGAGCTCGGGAACTGTTACCGCTTCGAATGCAAATTCCGACATAATATCGCTTACGCAAAAGAACAGAGAACTGGCGTCACAGCAAACTACAGCAGGGCCGGCAACTTATAAAGATTTGCAGAATCAGATTGACAACAATACAAAACAGATCCAAAAGCTGGAAACTTTCAAGGCCGGTAAAGGAGATGTTTCAGGTCTTAGAAATCAATTGACAAGAGATAAGAGTGACATTGAGTATGAAATAGCTTCACTGACTCAAACGTCAAGGTCTATCAATGATAAAATCAACCTTTACAAAGGCATGGCCTATACAGGTGGTGGTGATGAAGTAGAAGTGCAAAAACTACAAAACGAAGTAGACCGTCTCAACACTGAATACCAGGCTTTGCTTGCAAGAATGCAAACGTCGCAAGACGTAGATGTGGCGCCGGAAATCAACTTTAAACAAACCATCGTTGGTCAGCCTGCCATCAAACCAGAGCCGGGTAAGAAGAAGACAATCTTGTTACTCTGTGCGTTAACAACATTAGTAGTGTCTTCGTTGGTGGTGATCATCATCGACTTCCTTGACAACTCGGTGCGTGCGCCTTCTATTTATCATAAGAACATTAAACTTAAATTATTGTCAACTGTTTCAAAGATTAACCTGAGAACAAGAACAGTTGCCGATCAATTTGAAAATGTATCGGAGACAACAAGACAAGCAAACTCAGCAGAAAATATTTTCATTGAGAGTGTAAGAAAGCTTCGTTATGAAATTGAGAACGGTGAGAAAAAAGTTATTCTTTTCACGAGTACAAAATCTGACGTGGGTAAATCAACTTTGATCGAAGCGTTGGCTTATAGCATGAGTCTTGCAAAAAAGAAGTTACTTTTGATAGATACTAATTTTCCGCACAATACCCTTACGGAAAAGTTTGTCCCGAAATCTACGCTTGAAAACGTAAACTTTAATCCAGATAAATCCGTACACGAAAAAGGCGTTTACGAAATCGCCAGCAAAACTCCCATACCCGGTGTTGACATTATTGGCTGTAAGCAAGGTAATTATTCTCCGTTGGAGATATTGCCTAAGCACAACCTGCTTGAGCATCTTGCGCTTATTAAGCGCGAGTATGACTACATCTTTATTGAAGGCGCCGGCCTGAATATGCACTCAGACAGCCGCGAACTTTCAAGATATGTAGAAGGCGTTGTGGTTGTGTTCTCTGCCGATAATACCCTTAATCAACTGGACAAAGAATCTTTACAGTTCCTCAAAACCATCGACAACAAGGTTATGGGGGGTGTATTGAACAGTATTGAAAAAGATAATATCGAACTCTAGTAGTGTGTATATTTAAACCTGAATCCTACAAAGATGGTTCATCAGTGATGATAGCATGCTGCTGTTAGAAAACCTAAAACAGTGGGTATTAAGAACAATTTGTTTAATGCGGACTTCGTATTAAGCAGGAACAGACAGCCGTGGATAGACTACGTCAGAGGCATATGTATCATTATGGTATGCTACAGGCATTGCTTTGATGGTCTTACAAATGCCGATATACAAACGCAGGGATATATCGTGTTCAAATATTTGAACGTGTTCTTATTTAGTTTCCGAATGCCTTTGTTCTTTATCGTATCCGGCTTGTTTGTCGCGGCAAGTTTGAACAAGAAAGGTTTGGGCAATTACGTTTCGGATCGGTTCAAAGTTATTTTTTACCCGCTATTAGTGTGGGGAACCATACAAATAACGCTGCAGCTGCAGTTTGCGCCATATGTAAATGCACACAGGGAAGTAATAGATTATCTCAATCTGATTATTTACCCACGAAAAATAGAGCAGTTCTGGTATCTTAATGCTTTGTTTGTAGTAGGAGTAATTTACGCATTTATAAAAGTGAAATTAAAGCTTACCAGCTTACAGCATCTCGCAGTAGCTTTGGTATTCTATGGCATCGGTGGTTATCTGCATGCAATAAGAACAGGAGCTTTCATTTTTACAGACGTATTTCACTACTATTTGTTCTTTGCAATAGGTGATAATATTTCACAGTTTGTGTTAAATAAAGACAAGGCCAAATACTTTACGCAACTCAAGTATGTTTTGCCGGTATTTGTTCTGTTTATTATTACACATTACTTTTTCACAAAGATCAACCTGCGTCACAATCAGGATTATTACATTGAGCACTATATGCCTTTGTTTTTCCTTGTTGTTGCGCTAACGGGCTGCTGCTTCATTGTGCAGATAAGTTTTTTGCTGGAGAAAGCAGGCATCCTGAAATTTTTGCGCATCGTAGGTTATCATTCGTTGTTCATTTATGTGATGCACCTTATAGTGCTTGCGGCCACAAGAGCATTGCTGGTTCATGTGTTTGACATAAGCAGTGTTCCGGTGTTGTTAACCATAGGCATCTCGATGGGCATCACACTTCCAATAATCATTTACAATATTCTATCGAAAGCAGGTGCATGGTGGCTATTCAGTTTGAAGAAGCCGGTGGAAGAGTTGAATTTTACCAAAGAAACATACAAAAAAAAATTGCTGGCCTCTAACAAGGTTTATGAAACAGTAACACCTGGAAAATCATATACCGGCACGCAATAACTGAACCTTATGGAGCATAAGTTTATACACGATAGAGATATTGTTATGTTCAGCTTCCAGCCGTGGGACACAGAAATAGGAAGCAACTTTAAAGATATGGCGCTCGAACTTGCAAAAAGAAACAGGGTTCTTTTTGTGAACCGTGCGCTCGACCGCAGGTCCCGCCTGCGCGATAAAAATGACCCCAAAGTTTTTGCACGCCTTGCCAGCATTCAAAATGGTGAAGGCGAGTTAACTGAAGTAAGCAAAAACATCTGGGTACACAATCCAAGAACGATAGTGGAATCAATCAACTGGGTGCCGGTGGCAACCGTGCATGATGCGTTGAACAAAATGAACAATAAAAGAATTGCTGACGAAATTAAAAAGGCCGTTCAGCGATTGAATTTTAAAAATGTATTGCTCATCAACGACAACGATTTCACCCGGGGCTTTTACCTGAAAGAAATGCTCGGCTGCAAAGAATATATTTTCTACATAAGAGACTATATGCTCGCCGTTGATTTCTTTAAAAGGCACGGTGCAAGACTGGAAAGCGGTGTGATGAAAAAGGCAGATCTTGTAGTGGCCAATTCCTCCTACCTCGCAGACTATTCCAGGCAGTTCAACAAAAACAGTTTCGATATAGGGCAGGGCTGTGACCTCACACCTTTTCTTGCCGAAAACCTGCCAATGCCAGATGACTTGAAAGCCATCAGGAAGCCGGTCATTGGTTATGTTGGATTCATAAGCGAAGTCAGGCTCGATGAAAAAGTATTGATCCATCTGGCAAAAAATAATCCCGAACACCAGGTAGTACTGGTGGGCCCGGTTGACGATTTCTTTCAAAAAAGTGAATTGAATAAATTGGAGAACGTGCATTTTTTAGGAAGAAGAAATCCGGCGACATTGCCTGCTTATATTTCTCATTTCGATATCTGCATCAACCCACAGATGTTCAATGAAGTGACCGCGGGTAATTATCCACGAAAAGTAGACGAATACCTGGCCATGGGGAAACCGGTGGTGGCAACAGCCACAAAGGCCATGGATATGTTTGCGCCCTATACTTTTTTGTGCAAAACCAAAGAAGATTATGCGGCACATGTAAACAACATCTTGCAACACCCGGAACAATTCAATAGTTTAGACCAGCAAATGAAGCGTCGCGAATTTGCCAAAACGCATACCTGGGAGAATAGTATAGGATTGATGGGAGATGCGTTTTATGAATTAATAATTAATAATTAAGAATTAATAGAGCAGGGTGCGAGATGTTGGGAAAATGAATTCAAGAAGGGTAGAAGGAATTGTGAAGTGTTATGAAGAAGAGAACAAGATTAATCATGAAGCCTAACAACTAACAACCAACAACTGTCAACTTAAAAAAATGTCTGAAGAACAAAAAACCGAAACAAAGGTACTACGAATCGTCTCTCTTCTATTTGTGGGAGGTTATATCGTGTACATGTATGCGCACTTTTTATTTTTCTGAAAAACAACCGAATGTTCGACCAACTGAAAATATATACCAACTCTGTTCTTTCATGGCTGCAGGATCAGATTGTAGCCAAAAAAATGGACTCTCCGTTAGGCTGGCTGATTATGGCAGCCGTGGGGGTTGCGCTCGCATACGCCACTGCAATAGGTGAGGCCGTAACAGCAGTTATTGTTTGTTTTTGTGCAGTAGGCGTATTCATCGTAATACTTTGCCTTAAAAAACCAATGTGGGGATACTACATGGTTATTTTAATTTCCACATTTATATCGCTGCCAGACCGGCTCGTGCATATTCCTTTGCCTTTGGGATTGTTAATTGAGGTGCTCTCATACGTAGTGTTCTTTGGCGTATTGGCCAAGCAATATCGCGAACGCATCAACGTAGGCGAGTTCTGGAGAAACCCCATCTCTGTCATTCTCATCATTCAGTATTCATATTTTCTTATAGAAGCCTTCAACCCCGAAACACAAAGTTTGTTTGGATGGTCGTTGTTTTTCCGCAAGCAGCTTAGCTTTCTGATGTTTTATTACATTACCTATTTACTGCTCGATAACGAAAAAAAGATTTTCGATTTTCTTGCCTTGTGGGTAGGCATTTCTTTGTTCATTGCCCTCTGGGGAATCAAACAGCAGTGGCTTGGATTTTTTGAGTTTGAAGAAAGATGGATCTATTCTGATGCCCAAAGGGTAAACTTGTTTTTCCAAACGGGATTCATGCGTAAGTTCTCCATTCTTACAGATCCCGCCGGCTTTGGGGTGTGTATGTCGTCCACAGGCGTATTCACTTTGATCCTTGGTATAAGAAGCAATCACACGAGAAATCGCATCCTGCTAATTATCGCGGGTATTCTTATTCTGCTTTCATCAAGCTATTCCGGTACACGTACCGCCAACCTGATGATCGCAGCCGGTATCGCCGGTTATGGAATATTTACCATTAACGAAAAGAAAACGGCGGCCCTTATTGTTGCTTTCGTATTTTTCACCGGAGCATTGTTGTTTGGACCGTTTCAAAATAATCCCGTGGTATTCCGGATGAAATCTACCCTCGAAGGAAACAAAGATGCGTCCGCAAACATTCGCGATTATAACAGGCACAACGTTCAACCTTACATATGGTCACACCCTTTGGGTGGAGGTATCAATACAACAGGAGCGGAGGGGCAAAACTACAATCCCTCACACTATCTGGCCAGCTATCCACCCGATAGCGGATACATGAAAATATTGGCAGAGCAGGGATGGCTGGGATATGCCATTCACATGCTTTTCTATTTTATAGTGCTTAAAGCCGGGCTTGAAGGGTTTTACAAGGCGAAAAGACCTGAAATTAAGAACGCATATATTGCAATCACAGTTTTTTTATTTATATTATTGGTGGGGGAAATTTCCCAGATAACCAACGGCGGCTATCCATATTCATATTTCTATTACCCATTGCTGGTTATTCTTTACAAATTAATTGACTATGACACACCAACACCGGAAAAAAGCAACATATAAATACCGTGTTATGAAAAGAACATTAGGCTTACTTCTTGTATCCTTTGGATTGTTTGTTAGTGGATTTGCTCAGAAAAAGCAGAGCTCTTCCGCTGGCAATAGCACTTATCTCACCGCGGACACTTCGAAGAAATCTGATATCCGCGAAAAGCTGGTGCAACTGGCCATTCAAAACCCAACATATGAAGTGGCGGATAGAAGAGTAGCAATAGCCGATCAGGAATTGAGCAGAACAAAAACTAAGATACTTGGACAGATCACTATTGCCGGTAACGTAAATGAATTTACTATCAATCCACCAGAGAACGGTTACAACACATTGTATCCAAGATACAATATCGGAGCCACTTTGCCATTGGACCTCTTCATTACAAGAAGCAGGGACATCAGGATCGCTAAAGAAAATCTTGGTATAGCGCAGGCAGAAAGAAATGAACGCTACCGCGTCATCAAAGCTCAGGTGCTCACTGCCTATGAAGATTATTTGCTGGCAAAACAAAAGCTGGAATTTCAAAGCCAGATCACGCAAGATGCTTTCCAGGAATACAAACAACAGGAAAGGGATTTTTCTGATGGCATCATAGAGCAAAAAGAATACAACGCAGGATTTAAAAAATGGACACAGGAGCAATCTCAAAAAATTGAAATGCAGCGCAACCTCAACGTTATCAAACTTGACCTGGAAGCCATGATAGGTATGCCGTTTGATGAATTGCTTGCCAGTTATGAAAGAGACAAACGATAAGCAATTAGGAATTAATAATTAAGAATTAACAGGTGAAACACGCTCTGTTTATGTGCGGTCGCGAAATTTAGCGACGTTGTGTTAATTATAACCTGTGGGATAACAGGCGACCAATTCACGCTTCACCTTTGACGATTCACGATCCCCTAAAAATAGTAATGAAAAAATATAGCCCTTTTTTAGTTTGTACCGCGTTACTGCTGGTATTTGTTGCTTTATTGGAGATGCAGGCGCTTCACAGAACCGGCGGCCATTTTTGTTATCCATTAGATGATGCTTTCATTCACATGTCAGTAGCGAAAAATCTTGCTGTGAGCCATGTGTGGGGCGTTACAAACAGCGGATGGGTGTCCACGTCATCCTCTCCTTTTTACACTTTGGTGCTTACGTTAAGCTATATCATTGCCGGTGTAAACATTTACTCTCCGTTCATCATTAGCTTGCTGGGCGGCATACTGGTGATGTATGCGTTGTCACGGGAATTGAATAACAACAGCACACTTACCAATCAGCAGAAAATACTGGTGATGATCGTTACGATGATACTCGCGGTGATTCCATCTTTATCATTATCAGGAATGGAGCACACACTGCAGATATCATTCACCTTGTTTTTTGTACATGCTGCAGCAACATACATTGTATCAGACGATAAAAAGAAATCGTTTTGGCCCGTTGCAATATTAGCCGCACTAATGGTTTTTACACGATATGAAAATGTGTTCTTGGTTGGCTCAGTGTGTGGAATATTATTGTTGAGAAAGAAAATTGCTCCTGCATTTCTTATAGGTGCAGTAAGCATTGTGCCGGTTGTATTGTTTGGCATTTTCTTTTACAGCAAAGGAGGGTTCCCCATACCAAATTCAGTATTGATAAAAGGAAATACAAACTTTAAATCTATCGCCGGCGGTCAGTTATCCTTGCCTGCATTGTCCATGAGCCTTGGCGGTATTTTGATTGTAGCATGTCTCGTTGCATACGATAGAATTAAGAGAGGCTTGTACGATCGTGATTTTTATCTCGTAGCAATATTCATCATCACTACTTTCTTTCATAGCGTGTTTGCCCAGTTCGGTTGGTTCTTCCGCTACGAAGCCTATTTGATCGTATTGGCAGTTTCCCAGTTATTGAAAATGTTCCTGCAGGAATTCAACTGGAAGGAATGGAGAAAACCTGCTACTTTAATTTTTGGCGCGTTCACCATCATCATGTGTTCGAACCTGGTGCTCCGCGTTGCTAATGCACAGCGCAAGACAGCCGGTGCCATCCACAATATTTATGACCAGCAATACCAGATGGGAAAATTTGTAGAAGAATATTACAACGGCCAAGCCATTGCTGCAAACGACATTGGAGCGATCAGTTACTTTGGCGATATCAAAACGCTTGACCTTTGGGGCCTTGCCAATAACGAAGTAACAAAAGCACGCAAAGACAATTATTACAACACCGCTTTCCTGCGTGAGTTGGTAAAAAAGAATGACGTCAAGCTGATCATGATTTACGATTCATGGTTCAAGCCGGATATCTCTGAAGATTGGGTGAAAGTGGCAAGATGGTATTTGCCTTACAATGTTATTTGCGGAGATGATATGGTTACGTTCTATGCACCTAACGCGGCGGCTGCCGGCATGCTAAAGCAGAATCTTTTGCAGTATGCAGAAACGTATTTACCGAAGGAGAACAGGGTGGAATATTATCGATAGATTTCCTTTCTTCATAAAGTAAAAAGTCAAAAGGAAAAATTCAAAAAAGCGGAGACTCCAATTTTTGAATTTTTCCTTTTGACTTTTTTATTATCTCTAGTTCCACTTCTCCAACTGATTCAACGTCGCTCTCATGTCCTTTGGTACAGCAGCTTCCAGCACATGAGCGTTTCCTTCTTCATCCTTTACGATCAGTTTTTGCGCATGCAAAGCAAGGCGATTAAGCAAAGGTTTTTCTTCCAGAACATCTTTGCCCAGCTTAAATTTTTTCTTGATTGCAGAAAGTAAAACAGGATGTCCGTCACCATACACTTCGTCACAAACAATAGCGTGACCAAGGTGTTTCATGTGCACACGTATCTGGTGTGTACGTCCGGTGAAGATCTGAAACTGCATCCATGAATAGTTGTTAAACTCTTCCAACACCTGGTATGCAGTTTGTGATGCCTTACCTTTTCTATTGGTAGTCATCACACCTTTCTTTACAGGATGCTCAATGATCGGCATATCAATAAGCCCACTTGGTACAGACAATCTTCCTAACACCAAACCAACATAAAACTTCTCTGTTTCACGTTGTTCAAATTGTTGCGAGAGATGCTTGTGCGTTTGTTCATTCTTTGCAAAAACAATCACACCACTTGTGTCCTTATCAAGGCGGTGAACGGTAAAAATTTCTCCGTATTTATCGAGTAAAATGTCTTTTAAAGAAACTTCGGATTGCATTCTGTCCGGCACAGATAAAAGACCCGAAGGCTTATTAACAGCAATAAAATTGTCGTTCTCAAAAATGATCTCCAGAGAATGCTTCATGTTAAATTGAAAATAAAATATCAGTGTAAATCAGTTTAATCAGTGTCATCAGTGTGCTATACTACTTTTGACCTTTCTTCACCGATCTGTTGAAATGTTTAAGTGTTCTTACTTCTTTTTCGTTCAGTAAACGGAACTTACCGCGGTTCACATTTTTCTTTGTAAGACCTGCATACATTACGCGATCAAGGCCTTTTACATCATATTTCAAATGTTCGAAAATGCGGCGCACGATACGGTTTCTTCCGCTGTGGATCTCGATGCCGATAATAGATTTATCTTTTGGATCAACATAACCCAAAGCATCCGGAGCAATAAAACCATCTTCCAATGTAAGACCGGCAGCAATGCTGTCAAAGTCATTTTTAGTAAGAGGTTTGTCAAGCGTTACCTCGTATATTTTTTTGATCTCGTGGCTTGGGTGGCTAAGTGTTTGTGCAAGATCGCCGTCGTTTGTAAGCAACAAAACACCGGACGTATTTCTATCGAGTCTGCCCACAGGATACACACGTTCTTCCGTAGCTGTTCTGATCAACTGCAACACCGTTTTTCTTCCCTGCGGATCATCAGTTGTAGTGATGTAATCTTTTGGCTTGTTCAACAAAATGTAAACAAGGTTCTTTGTAGGAATGACTTTTTTGCCATTCACTTTGATTACATCTTTCTCACCAAGTTTATAACCCGGCTCAGTAACCACTTTGCCATTTACTTCTACCTTTCCTTCTTTCACCAAAGTAGCCGCATCTCTGCGTGAACACACACCACCATGGGCAATGTATTTGTTCAAAGGCATTCCGGCATGGTTGCCCATGATTTCTTCCTGCACGTCTTTATTACCAGCAGCAGGAGCAGCTTTCGCTTTTACATCAGTATTTTTTGAAATGGAAATTTTGCCTGCTGGTTTTCCAGGCTTTGTTGTATTGTTAGTAACAGGTTCGGCGGTTTTCTTGAATTTCGCGTCTTTCGGATTTTTTGCATTTCCGCCTTTAAGCGCCCTGATCTCTTCTTTACTTACTTTAGGCGATCCGGAAGCGGTAAGGCCCGCTTTCTTTAGTTCGTACGCCTCAGCTTTCTGCTTTCTTTTGTCTTCGAAATGCTTGTCAATAGCCGCAGCTCTTTCTTTTTTAGCTGCTTTTCTGTCTTGCTTGTACTTTTCTTTTACAGTACCCGCTTTTTTCTTGTTGATAAATTTCTCGAACTGTGAAATTCTTCCCATGATTTTAAAAATTTGCTGTTTTTCAACAGTAGTTATGAAAGTGAAAATTCAAAAGTAAAAATTCAAAAAAGGGACACCCCTTTTGACTTTTACCTTTTGAATTTTGATTTTATACGTCGACCTCTTTATTAGCCAATTGTCCGCATGCTGCGTCAATATCTTTACCACGGCTTCTGCGCAGGCGCACATTCACGCGGTGTTTCTCAAGATACTGCATGAACTTGTCGGTAGTAGCTTCATCGGGTTTGGTGAATTGTGCGAGATCAATTGGATTGTACTCGATGATATTGATAAGATCTGCAGGCACCTGGCGATAGATCTTGATCAGCTCATCTGCATCTTGCAATGAGTCGTTAAAATTGTTGAACAGGATATATTCAAACGTGATCTCGTTACCGGTTTGCTGATAAAAATAATTCAGCGCATCAATCAATGATTTGATATTGTTGGTATCGTTGATCGGCATGATCTGGTGGCGCTTTTCATCATTCGCCGCGTGAAGCGATAAAGCAAGTTTAAAACGCACTTTGTCATCACCCAGCTGCCTGATCATTTTTGCAACACCCGCAGTCGAAACGGTAATGCGGCGTGGGCTCATGCCGAGACCATCTTCCGCAGAAATTCTTTCAATCGCTTTCAGCACGTTTTTATAGTTCAGCAAAGGTTCGCCCATGCCCATAAAAACGATATTGCTTAGCTTTTTGCCATGTACACGTTCTGCCTGCTGGTTGATCAGAACAACCTCGTCATATATTTCGTCGTAAGACAAATTACGCTTGCGGTCCATGTAGCCCGTAGCGCAGAATTTGCAACTTAGTGAACAACCAATTTGTGAAGATACACAGGCGGTTTGCCTGTTTTCTGTAGGAATCAAAACGCCTTCCACCAAATGACCGTCAGTAGTTCTGAAACGGCTTTTTACGGTGCCATCGGCGCTGTATTGTGTCGCGTCAACTGTCAATGCCGGTAAAGAAAAGTGCTCAGAAAGTTTCGCACGAAGCTCTTTACTCAGGTTTGTCATTGCATCGAAAGTGTGTGCGTGTTTAAGCCAAATCCACTCGTAAACTTGTTTTGCCCTGAACTTTTTCTCCCCCAATTCCTCAAAATACTGCGTCAATTCATCCTGCGATAAATGACGAATATTCTTCTTGTCTGTGTTTAACATCGTGCAAAGGTACGATAAAAGGGGCGGAGGGTCAAGGAGATATTTGCCACCGATGTGTAACTTTTGAAAGGGTTATATTTGCCAAAACATTCATTCCTTTACGCATATGGATTTGAGTTCCAATAATTTATCCGAACGAATTGCCACTTTGTTAAAAACTGCCAGAAATCGGGTGGCTTCAGTCGTTAACCAAACTATGGTGTTTGCTTATTACGAGATTGGGCGAATGATCGTGGAAGAAGAACAGCATGGAAGAGAACGTGCAGATTACGGAAAACAGTTGCTTGTAGAATTGTCTGTAAAGCTGACCAAAGAATTTGGTAAGGGTTTTTCTGCAAGCAATTTGAAGCACATGCGTCAGTTTTATTTGGTCTATTCAATTCGACAAACACTGTCTGTCGAATTTCAAAACGATAAAAATCAATCATTTACAAATGAATTCTCGATTAGACAGACAGTGCCTGGCGAATTGGAAAGTGAAAAAGGTCAGACGCTGTCTGACCAACCGCAAAAAGCAGAGACACCGTCTGCGCAATTCAAATTAAGCTGGTCTCATTACCTAAAGCTCATGAGAATTAACAATGAAAAGGAAAGGCAATTCTATGAAATAGAATCATTTAAGAATAATTGGAGTTTGCGGGAGCTCGAACGACAATACGATTCAGCATAGACTCTTAAGGTGTTTTGTATTGATCGATTTAAAAATAGGAGAATTAAAACATCAGGATATCGGCCAAATGCAGATGTACGTGAACTACTACGATAGAGAAATTAAGCTGAAAGATGAAAACAAGACAATAGGAATAATTCTTTGTCAAAACAAGAGTGAGGCTGTGGTTCAATACACATTGCCAGAAAACAACGAACAAATTTTTGCTAGCAAATACCTCACAGTTTTGCCAAGCAAAGAATCTCTCAAGGAATTGATTGAAAATAATATTGACTAAGAGCTAAAAATTACCCTCTTCCGATAAATGAAACCAGTTTACATAATCGACGCAGTTCGGACCCCAATAGGCAAATATGGCGGCATTTTAGCAAATGTGAGAGCAGATGATATGCTGGCACACACCATCAAAGAATTGATGAAACGCCAGTCAAATGTTCCCTTACAGGCCATTGAAGACGTAATTGCCGGCGATGCCAACCAGGCAGGAGAAGATTGCCGCGATGTGGCGAGAATGGCTGTTTTGCTGGCTGGTTTTCCCGTATCAGTAGGAGGCAACACAGTGAACAGGCTTTGCGGCTCAGGCATGCAGGCCATTATGGATGCAGCCCGTGCCATCATGTGCAATGAAGGAGACATTTATATTGCGGGAGGCGTGGAAAGCATGACCAGGGCGCCATTCATTTTATCAAAAGGAGAAGGCTCATGGAACAGAGCGCAGGAAATGCACGACTCAACCATCGGATGGCGCTTTACCAATAAAAAGCTGGCTGAAATGTATTACCCCTATAACATGGGCGAAACAGCAGAAAATGTGGCGCAGCGATGGAGCATCTCAAGGGAAGAGCAAGACCTTTTTGCCTACGCTTCGCAAATAAAATACGAGAAAGCTTTGGCCGCCGGTAAATGGGAAGATGAGATCATCGGCGTAGATATTTCAACATCCCGCAAGCCGGAAATAGTTTGTAAAGATGAACCGCCAAGATCAACCACTTTAGAAAGATTGGCAGCATTAAAACCTGCTTTTGTAAAAAACGGAACCGTAACAGTAGGCAACTCCTCTTCAATAAATGATGGCGCTTCGGCCTTGTTATTGGCGAGTGAGGAGGCCGTGGAAGCCTTCCGGTTGAGGCCAATGGCAAAAATTGTTTCCATGGCCATCGCAGGCGTTGACCCTTCAGTAATGGGTATTGCGCCCGTTCCTGCAACCCAGAAGGCTTTACAACGTGCCAATCTTACGATTAAGGACATTAACATCGCGGAAATGAATGAGGCTTTTGCTTCGCAAAGTATTGCCTGCATGCGTGAACTGAACCTTGATCAAAGCATTGTAAATGTAAACGGCGGCGCCATTGCTTTAGGAAATCCGTTAGGTACAAGCGGCGCAAGAATTGTTACGACGTTGGTGCATGAAATGTTTCGATCACAGCTTCGTTACGGACTAGCTTCTGCTTGCGTGGGAGTAGGGCAGGGCACAGCGATGATCGTGGAACGCGTGTGAGAGAAAGAACGCAGATTTTCATGATCGTCATGATTTGTGATGATTTTATTTTGGATAGAAAAGGCTGGATGCTATATCTCCTGTTTTGACGAAATACTTATAAAAAGAAAAGACTTCAAAAATAATCGAAGTCTTTTCTTTTTATAAAAAATCATGTCAATCATGACGATCATGAAAATCTGCCTGCCCGACTAGTCATTCAGGCGGGCGTTCCAATTCTCAAAACCCAAAGTTCAGCAACTCATCAAAACTTATCGTTTGTTGCTCACCCGTAGATAGGTTCTTAATGTTCACTTTCTTTTCTTCAAGTTCTTTGCTGCCCAATATCACGATGTAAGGAATTACTTTCTTCTCGGCATATTTGAATTGTTTGTCAAACTTGCTGTTCTCATGGAAGAGCTCGCTGCGAATGCCTTTGCTGCGTAGTTGCTGCGCCAGTTGAAAGGCTGCATTGCTCTCAGCTTCTCCAAGGTTAAAAAACAAAACCTGTGTTCCGGTATGAACATCGGAAGGAAATAAGTTTAGCTCCTCCATTACGTCATAAATTCTATCCACACCAAAGCTGATGCCCACTCCAGGAACATTTGGAACACCAAACAAACCTGTCAGGTCATCGTATCTTCCGCCGCCGCCGATGCTACCCATGTTGGCACCAATGGCTTTGATTTCGAAAATAATACCGGTATAATAATTCAAACCACGTGCAAGCGTAAAGTCAGTCACGATTTGGCTTGTAGCGGATGTTAAGCGACTATTCGAAAGCAAATAGTTGATTTCATTCAAACCTGCTTTTCCTGTTTCATTATCACCAATCAGTTTTGATAGAGCTTCAATCTTTTCTTCATTGGAGCCTGCAATGTTAAGGTATTGCTCTATCGTGCTGATCTGCTCAGCATTCAAACCGCGTTGTTGCAGTTCTTCTTTAACTTTTTCAATACCAATTTTATCAAGCTTATCAATAGCGATGGTAATGTCGAGCATTTTATCTGCACCGCCGCAAATTTCTGCCAATGCCGCCAAAACCTTTCTGCTGTTGATTCTTATTTCAACAGGGATATTCAGTTTCTCAAAAGCACTTGCATAAATATTGGTTAGCTCAACTTCATTCAACAAACTTTTACTTCCCACCACATCTGCATCGCATTGATAAAACTCACGGTAGCGGCCACGTTGTGGGCGATCAGCTCTCCACACCGGTTGTATTTGGTAACGCTTGAAAGGCATTGGCAATAGAGAATAATTCATTGCCACATATCTTGCAAAAGGAATGGTTAAGTCATAACGCAAAGCACGTTCAGTAAGATTTTTGTCATTCTTGCCCAACAAAACATTTTCAAAAGCCGCTTTGGCTTTGTCAATATTTTTCGAATCGCTCAAGCCGTTATTCAATATTTTGAAAATGAGTTTATCTCCCTCTTCACCATATTTTCCCATCAATGTTTCAAGGTTTTCCATTGCCGGCGTTTCCAGCGGTTGAAATCCATATAGTTCAAATATGCTGCGAATTGTATTAAAAATGTAATTGCGTTTACGAACTACTTCCGCACTAAAATCTCTTGTTCCCTGCGGTAAAGAAGGCTTACTCATTGAAGTTTATTTGTGTATTCTTTCTAATTATTAAAGTCTTGTTGTTATTGCTGTGTACGATGTACGAAGTGCGTTGTACGAAAGTGTTTCGGTTGTGTCATTGTAATGAATTTCGTACATCGTACATCGTACTCCGTACATCTCACGTCTCACCCCTTATGCCTTTCCACAATCACCTCACACGCTTCCTCTATCAATGCATATACTTTGTGATATCCTGGTTCTGTTCCATACCAGGGATCAGGCACGTCCATATTTTTTCCCGGATACAATTCGTTCAACAATAATTCTACTTTGCTTTCATCGAATTTATTTTTTGCAATGCGTCGCATATCATCCACTACATCTTCCGCCATTGCATATATTTTGTCGAACTTGTCGAAATCGTCTGCTACAAATTTTCTTGAACGTTGTGCACTGATATCAACGCCATTCATCAACGCTACTTTTTGCGACAATGGATGAGGCGCTTCTCCAACATGATAGCCATTTGTGCCGGCGCTATCAACATGCCAATCCAGTCCCGCGCTCGCTGCTTTGTCTTGTAAAATTCCTTCCGCTAATGGGCTCCGGCAAATATTGCCCAGACATACCATCAAGATATTCATGGGCGCAAAGATAGGAAAACGCCTAACGCTAAATGCCTAACGCTTAACGCTGGTCCCCGAATGATTGAATAACTGAATAGACTGAATAGACTGAATGATTTATAAATGCCAAGCCCCTTCGACCTTCAACTACTCAGTTATTCAGTCCATTCAGTTTATTCAGTTATTCAATTTTGAGAAATGTTTATGGAATCTTTTCGTCCCCGCATCTCATTATTAAGAACACAGCGCTGGTTTGTACAAAACGAATTTTCCCAAGTAAAACATACTATTATGAATGCTAATTCAATTTTACACAGTGATGTGCTTGACATACTATTTGAAAACCGTAACAAACAATATGGCGCATACACATTAAGGAAAGAGTACAATAAAAGACTGATGACTGCGATAGGAGGGATGTTTTCTCTGGTGGCGATTGTTGTGGGGTGTTTGTCTTTTAAGGCGAAGGAAAAACCTGCTGTATTTATTGCAGAAGGGCCGGTTGTAACTCTTGCAGCAGATCCAACTCCGCCTCCTCAAAAAAAGGACCCTGTTATACCAAAACTAAAACCCAAAATGGATGCCGGAGCGCTTAAACAAAATATTGCTACAATCCAGAATACGGCGCCGGTAATAACAGAAAGTGAGACGACTGTGCCGCCCGTTGAGGCAATGGAAAACAAAGCAATAGGTACCGAAACAAAAGAAGGTAATGCCTCTGATGGTACTGTCCAACCGCAAGGTAATGGTAGCGGAACGGGACCGGGAACAGGAAGCGACAATGCTACAACGCCGCCTGCGGAAGATAATACCATCTACAAAAGCGTTGAGATGATGCCCGAGTTTCCTGGTGGCACAAGCGCCATGATACGTTTTCTCAAAAAGAATCTGCGTGAGATCACAAACGAAGAAGAGCGTACCATTAAAGTGCTCGTTCGCTTCATAGTCGACAAAACAGGTGTGGTAACAGGATTTGAGATAGTGGGTTCAGGCGGAGAGGAATATGATAAAGAGGTTTTAAGAGTGGTGAAAAAAATGCCGCATTGGAAACCGGGTTCTCAAAACGGCAACCCCGTAAATGTGTACATGACCTTGCCGGTTGTGTTTCAAACCGAACAGGAATAGTACTTTGAAATATGTGAGATATACTTTGGATGATGGATCAATAACCCCTATTTAAACCCTCAGCCATTGCGGGCAGCCGGCAAGTTCGTTGCCAGGCTGGCCGCATAGCTCTTTTTGGGACAAAAGCTGATATAGGTTTTCACAATAATATAACGTAGTTGCAGGACCAATCTTAACTGTTTGATTGCGTATTTTTTTAATAT
This sequence comes from Pinibacter aurantiacus, assembly GCF_019130065.1. Taxonomy (GTDB): domain Bacteria; phylum Bacteroidota; class Bacteroidia; order Chitinophagales; family Chitinophagaceae; genus Pinibacter; species Pinibacter aurantiacus. The sequence continues at coordinate 188,982 of NZ_JAHSPG010000016.1, forward strand.
AATAAACCACAAAAATTCCCACGTAAAGGGATGGCACACAATAAAAAATGGTAAAATCTAAAGAAGGAAATATAAAATTGAAAAATGTAAAAGAGTTTAAAGAATTAGCGTTCGAAAAAGATATGTTTTTATTATCTTGCTCCATTCTATTTAAAAACGGGTCATATGGACGATAAGTTTCAGGAGCGAAAAGAAAAAAACTACAGTATAATGAGGTCCGTGAAGGATTACGGCATGGGCATCGTAATTCTGTGTTTTGGAATTTTTTTCGCGTTTTCAGACAAGCTCGGTTTTAAATTTGGAGTGGAACCCCTGCTAAAATATTTCTTTGCCGGATTGTGTATCGTTTACGGAGGATGGCGAATTTACCGTGGTTACCAAAAGAACTATTTCGAATGAGATCATATATTGCCTCTAGAAAAATAAAATTTATTTCAACCTGGGTTGTAGTTTTCTTCGTAAGTGTGCTTGCGGGTTGCAACAATGGTCAGCAAAAGCCTTTTGGGGATACTACCAATTCAGGAACAATTAACATAAGTGTTGACGAAAGCTTTAAACCGGTAATTGATTCTCAAATCAAAGTATTTGAGGCACTTAATAAAGATGCCAGAATAATAGCTCATTACAAGCCGGAAGCTGAGTGTCTGAAGGACCTGAATAATGACAGCGTAAGAATGGTTATTATTACAAGGGCATTGACAGACAAGGAGGTTGAACTATTGACCAATAAGGAAAAGTTCTCTCCTCTCCAGGGAAAGATTGCCTACGACGCAGTTGCGTTGATCGTAAACAACCAGGCAAAAGATTCCATCTTTGACATGACTGATGTAAGGTCCATTTTAAAGGGCACCAGTGGTTACAAGCTAAAACCGGTATTCGACGGCCTTTCTGCAACGAGCACAGTTCGTTATGCCATGGATTCCATTTTGCAGGGCCAGCCGATGGGCAAAAATGTTACGGCCGCCACAAGCAGCCTTGGAGTGATAGATTACGTATCTAATAATCCGGATGCGATTGGTTTTATAGGAGTTAGTTGGATCGGAAATCCGGAGGACACATCACAAATTAGTTTTTTGAAAAAAGTTAGAATTGCATCCATCCGTTGCGGTATTTGTCCACAGGAAACATATGTAAAACCTTACCAGGCGAATATTGCCATGAGACGCTATCCGTTGGTACGTGGTTTGTATTATGTGCTGAAAGAAAATTATGACGGCCTTGGAAACGGGTTCGCCAACTTCATGTTGTACGAAAAAGGGCAATTGATTTTCAGAAGAGCGTACTTATGGCCTGCGAAAATGCAGTTTATTGTACGGGATGCAGGGATGTAAAAAGTAGTTTTATATAAAAATCTATATTTAGTAAACCAGAAAAATAAACAATGAAGAAAATTACCTTAAGCATTGCAGTGGCAGCGGTTATGTCCGTTACTTCTTTGTTTGCGCAAAGTGTTGAGCAGGGAAAGAAATTTTATTACTACGAAAGGTTCAACAGCGCTAAGGCAGAATTTGAAAAAGCACTGGCTTCAAACCCTAACGATGTGATTGCTACCTATTGGTTGGGCCAAACATTGCTTGAATTAAAAGATACTGCAGGAGCGAAAGCCCTGTATCAAAAAGGCTTAACAACCAGCAACAATGCACCGGCAATGCTAGTGGGCATGGGGCAGATTGAGTTGAACGAAGGTAAAAAAGACGATGCTCGCCAACGTTTCGAGACTGCACTTAACCTTACTAAAAATAAAGACGTAAATATCATGGCAGCAATTGGCCATGCTATAGTAGATTCTAAAGCAGGAGATGCTCAGTTCGTAATCGAAAAACTGACTCCTGTTACTCAAGCTAAAGACTTCAAAAGCCCTGAAGTTTGGACAGTAATTGGTGATGCTTACCGCAAACTTGGAGATGGCGGAAGTGCCGTTCAGTCTTATCAAAAAGCATTGAACATCGATCCTAAATATGCAGGCGCTGAGTACAGAATTGCAAAACTGTACATGACACAAGGAAACAAAGACATATTCCTTCCTGCATTGGAGCAATCAGTGCAGATGGATCCAGGCTTTGCTCCGGCATATTATGAGTTGTACTACTACTGGTTCAATCGTGATATCAACAAAGCAAAAGATTTCTACGAAAAATTTATGGCAGTTTCTGATCCAAACCCGAACAATGATTACGAAAAAACAAGTATCATTTTCGCTTCAGGAAACTACGACAACGCGATTAGTACCGCTCAGGGATACATTACTTCTCAAGGTGACAAAGCGGATCCCCGTTATTACAAACTGATCGCTTACGCTTATGATGCGAAAAAAGATTCAGTAAACGCAAAAAGCTACCTGGATCAGTATTTCGCAAAACAAAAAGCGGAAAATTTCGTACCGAAAGACTATGCTTTCAAGGCAGAATTGTTGAGCAAATTCCCCGGAAACGAAACTCAGGCTCTTCAAGCTTATGAGCAGGCTATAGCTGCAGACACTTCTAAAACTGAAAAATTAGAATTGATGAATAGCGCGGCTGGTTTATCTAAAAGATTGGGCAACAGAGCAGAAGAAGCAAAATGGCTGGGACAGATCTATTACACAGATCCTAAGTCTACAAAAACCGACTTATACAACTACGGATATGCTTACTACCAGGCTAAAGTGTATGATTCGTCGGTAGCTATCTTTGGAAAATACAAAGAACTTTACCCTGAAGAAATCTATGGTTATTTGTGGTCAGCACGTTCATATGCAGCGATCGATACAACCATGGCAAACGGATTGGCAGTTCCTGACTATCAGAAATTTGTAGAAGTTGCTAAGAAAACAGATTCAGTAAAAATGAAGAGTTTGATCATTCAGTCTCTTTACTACCTGGCTTCTTATTCAAACGATATCAAGAAAGATAAAGATGCGGCAATCGGTTATTTGCAGCAAGTGGTAGCACTTGATCCAACCAATACTGATGCTACTCAGATCATCGAAAAATTGAAAAAACCGGCTAAACAACCCGCTGCAGCTCCTCAGAAAAAAGCAACAGGTAACTCCGGAACTTCTACCAAAAGCTCTGGTGGGCACACCGCCAAGTAGATAGATTATTATCTTCTTTCCATAAAACAAAGAAACTGTCCTCCGGGGCAGTTTTTTTGTTTTAAGAGTGTTGCTGAGTAAGTGTTTTCACTAGTTTTTTCTACCTGAAATCGGGTAAAAAACTTTTTCTACGGACGGGTTGATAATAATCAGCTAGAATATTTCACATTATTGAGGTTTATATCATTGGCTAACCTATTTTTGCGCTTTAAGCAATCTTCTCATTATGAACTTGTTCCTTTTGCAAGTAAGTACTCCGGTAGTTGCCAATACCTCTGCCAACTACATCCCTATTGCATTGCAACTAATATTCGCTGCTCTTTTTGTAGCGGGTACATTAGGTATCGCCAACATTCTGGGGCCAAGACGTAACACCAGCGATAAACTGGCTACGTTTGAAAGCGGTATTGAAAGTGTGGGAAACGCCCGTCAGCCAATGGCTATTAAATACTTCCTGGTTGCTATTCTCTTCGTGTTGTTTGACGTGGAAGTTATTTTCTTCTATCCTTATGCAGTAAATTTCAAGGAGCTTGGCTGGCCCGGTTTAGGTGCAGTTTTAATGTTTGTGGCCTTCTTTATCCTGGGCTTTATCTATATCATAAAAAAAGGAGCCCTCACCTGGGAAGATTAAGCAATAATTAGTGCCTGTTTGGTGTTAATTAGCTGGTTTTGAAATTACAACTAAAAGACAGTACAGCTGTTAGGCAACAGAGGTGCTTTAAAAAGGAAAATATTATGTCTCGTCCTGTATCGTTTAATGTGAAAAATGAAGGTGGTAAGCCTATAAACATAGTCGATGCCCCTGCCGGCTTTACCGGTGAAGGCTTCTTTACTACTAAATTGAGTGACGTTGTAGGTTTGGGAAGAAAAAATTCACTTTGGCCTTTACCATTCGCTACATCTTGTTGCGGAATCGAATTCATGGCGACCATGGCCTCTCATTATGATCTGGCTCGCTTTGGCGCTGAAAGAGTTGGATTCTCTCCCCGCCAGTGCGATTTATTGATGGTAATGGGAACGATTGCAAAAAAAATGGGACCTATCGTAAAACAGGTATACCTGCAAATGGCAGAGCCAAGATGGGTAATAGCAGTTGGTGCCTGCGCATGTTCCGGTGGTATATTTGACTCATACAGTGTATTGCAGGGCATCGATCAGATCATTCCTGTAGACGTGTACGTTCCCGGCTGTCCTCCAAGACCAGAAGCTATTTTAGATGGCTTTATGAAAGTGCAGGATCTGGTAGGGAATGAGAGTATCCGCCGCCGAAATAGCGACCAGTACAAGGCGTTGCTGAATGGATATGGCATTCAATAATTCAATTTGAAGATGTGGCAATTTGAAGATTTGAAAATGCCGTAGAAAGGATCTTGCCCCATTGATGACAGACAAGCTAAAGAATTATTAATAGAGAAAATGACAGATAAGAAATTTGCGATTTAAATGTTCAGGCATTTCCAAATTCCCAAATTTTCAAATTTTCAAATTAACTCATGGATCAAGATTATATAAAACAAAGGCTGATTGAGAAATTCGGAGAAGCTGTAACAGGTTTTGAATCACCGTATGGAATGTTGACTTTTGAAGCACCGAAAGAAATGAACCTGAAAGTGCTGCAATTCCTGTACGATGATGAGCATTTGAAATTCCGTTTTCTAACAGACCTCTGCGCTGTACATTATCCGGACAATAAAGGAAGAGAACTCGCTATTGTGTATCTGTTACACAACCTTGTTGATAATGTTCGTATCCGTTTCAAAGTATTTTCACCAATAAATGAAGCTGGAGCTGCTTATACTGCAGACATCTATACAGCAACAAAATTGTTTGAAGCAGCCAACTGGCTCGAAAGAGAAACTTTCGATTTCTTCGGCGTCAATTTCGTGGGCCATCCAAATCTTAAACGTATAATGAACGTAGAAGAAATGGACTACTACCCAATGCTTAAACAATACCCGCTGGAAGATCAATCCAGGGTAGATAAAGATGATGAGATGTTTGGACGCGGAGGAAGCGTAATTTGAAAATTTGAAAATGTGGCAATTTCCTGCCCGACGGAATTCAATCAGACCGATCATGAGACGGCAGGCGGGGAAAATGATTGTCCCATTACCCGATTTTCAAAAGACAAGGTAACATAAAATACAGGAGGTTTGACCTAATGAATTTTCAAATCTTCAAATTTTCAAATTGACTAATTGATTCTATGTCAGAATTGCAACATATAAAAGATCCGCACATTGTACTTCCGGATGGGTCCATAGAAAAGACGACTACAACGCTTAATCTTGGTCCTACGCACCCGGCTACGCACGGTGTATTCCAAAATATTTTGGAAGTAGATGGCGAACGCATTGTTTCTTCAGAGCAAACAGTTGGATATATCCACAGGGCTTTTGAGAAAATTGCAGAAAGACGTCCGCTTTACCAGATCACTCCACTGACAGACAGGCTCAACTATTGTTCTTCGCCCATCAACAACATGGGCTGGCACATGACAGTTGAGAAGCTGTTGGGCATTACACTTCCTAAGCGCGTGGAATACCTGCGCATCATCATCATGGAATTGGCCCGCATTTCTGATCACCTGATCTGTAACTCAATCGTGGGTGTTGACTCCGGAGCGTTTACTGGATTCCTTTACGTGATGCAATACCGTGAGTTGATCTATGAAATTTATGAAGAGGTTTGCGGATCACGTCTTACCACAAACATTGGCCGCATAGGCGGTTTCGAAAGAAACTTTAATGATATAGCTTTTGCCAAACTTGAGAAATTCCTTGCTGAATATCCGGCTGTGCTGAAGGAGTTTGAAAACCTTTTCAACCGCAACAGGATTTTCATGGAACGCTTGATTGGCGCGGGTCCTATTGGTGCAGACAGAGCATTGAACTACGGTTTTACTGGTCCTAATTTAAGAGCAGCCGGTGTTGACTACGACGTTCGCGTTCACTCACCATACAGCAGCTACGATGATTTTGAATTTGAAGTACCCGTTGGTTCAACAGGTGACTGCTACGATCGTTTCCTTGTGAGAAACCAGGAAATGTGGCAATCACTCAGAATTATCGAACAGGCTTACGCGAAAGTAAAAGCATTCAAAGGCAAAGATGCAGAAGTGTATCATGCTGATGTTCCTGAATTTTATCTTCCTAAAAAAGAAGACGTTTACACCAAAATGGAAGCGCTCATCTGGCACTTTAAGATAGTGATGGGTGAAACAGAAATTCCTAAAGGTGAAGTTTACCATAGTGTTGAAGGTGGAAACGGAGAGTTGGGATTCTATTTGATCAGTGATGGAGGAAGAACCCCATACCGCCTGCATTTCAGAAGACCTTGTTTCATTTATTACCAGGCCTATTCTGAATTGACAAGCGGAGGAATGTTATCAGACGCAGTTATCACAATGAGTTCATTGAACCTGATTGCAGGAGAGATGGATGCTTAGAAATTTGAGAAGGTGGTGATTTGAAAATTTGAAAATGAAAGTTGCAAATCACCCAAATGAATAAGTAGCATTCAATTATTAAAATTTTTGAGTTTGAAATGGAGAAAACCAGACTGTATTGGTCATTTTCAAATTTTCAAATCTTCAAATTTTCAAATTATACCATGTCACAGTTTTCAGAAGAAAGATTGGCGAAAGTAAAAGAGATCATTGCACGTTACCCGGACGGGAAACAGAAGAGTGCATTGCTGCCAGTGTTGCATTTGGCACAGGAGCAATTCGGCTGGCTCAGTTCAGAAACGATGGATTATGTTGCGGGCCTGTTGAAGATCGAACCAATTGAAGTGTATGAAGTGGCTACTTTCTACAGCATGTACAATTTAAAACCTGTTGGCAAATACATGTTTGAAGTTTGCCAAACCGGCCCTTGCATGGTGCGTGGAAGTGAGGACATCATTGAATATATCAAACAGAAGCTGGGAATTAAAGTAGGCGAAACAACCCCTGATGGTTTGTTTACGTTGAAAACAGTTGAATGTTTGGGAGCTTGTGGTTATGCGCCAATGATGCAGCTTGGAAAACATTATCGCGAACATCTCACAAAAGAAAAGGTAGACGCGATCATTGAAGAGTGCAGAAGAAACGCAGCTGCGAATAACTAAAGAAAACAGATGCATATGAAAAAATTACTCTTTGCTTTTTCGATCCTGGCGTTTGCCGCTTGTAACAGCAACACCGTTTCTGAGAAAACAACAGCAGAAGTAAAAGATTCAATTGCAAAGGACAATGTAACAGCGAAAGATGGCTCAGCAGAGGAAACAACCAAAGCTGCAACTACAGACACTATTCACAACGCAGCCAATTCGCTTGACATAGCAGGAACATACTCCGGAAAATTACCTTGCGCCGATTGCGAAGGAATTGAAGAAAGCCTGGAATTGAAAGCTGACAAAACATTTGTGATGACAGATGAATACCAGGGCAAAAAGAAACCGGTTACAAATACGACCAAAGGCAAATGGGAAGTGAGCGGTAACATGCTAACGCTTCAACCGGGGATGAAATACAAGGTGGAAGAAAATAAATTGAGACAGTTGGACATGAGTGGGAAAGAGATCACGGGGCCTTTGGCAGATATGTACGTATTGACAAAAAAATAGATCAGAACTATTAAAAAGCGCAAGCTTTACAGATATGGGAGTAAAACTATTATTAGACAAAGCACATGTAGAGGGAATTCGTTATTACGATGTTTACCGTCGCGAAGGTGGTTACCGTAGCGTGGAAAAGGCATTGAAAATGTCTCCCGCCGATATCGTGGAAGAAGTGAAGAAAAGCGGACTTCGTGGTCGTGGTGGTGCCGGTTTCCCTGCAGGTATGAAATGGAGCTTTATTGCCAAACCAGAAGGCGTTCCCCGTCACCTCGTGTGCAATGCAGATGAGAGTGAGCCTGGTACTTTCAAAGACAGGTACCTGATGGAGTTCCTTCCGCATCTTTTAATAGAAGGATTGATCGTAGCATCCTTTGCATTGGGTTCTAATGCAACTTACATATACATCCGTGGCGAATACGCGTGGATTCCGGATATTCTTGAACAAGCCATCAACGAAGCGAAAGCAAACGGTTGGTTGGGAAAAAATATCCAGGGTAGTGGTTTTGATTGTGAAATTTATGTACAACGCGGTGCCGGCGCTTACATCTGCGGTGAAGAAACTGCATTGATCGAGAGCCTGGAAGGTAAACGCGGTAACCCACGCATTAAGCCTCCGTTCCCTGCCGTGAAAGGTGTGTGGGACAGACCAACAGTGGTGAACAACGTTGAGACGCTGGCAGCTGTGGTGCCAGTCATCAACATGGGTGGTGAAGAGTATTCGAAAATTGGTGTTGGTAAATCAACCGGAACAAAATTGATCTCTGCCTGCGGTAATATCAACAAACCTGGTGTCTACGAAATCGACATGACCATCAGTGTGGAAGAATTTGTATACAGCGATGAATATTGCGGTGGCATTCCAAACGGAAAAAGATTAAAAGCTTGTATTCCTGGCGGATCTTCGGTTCCTATTTTGCCTGCTAACCTGTTGTTCAAAACAGCGAAGGGCGAACAAAGAATGATGAATTACGAAAGCCTTAGCGACGGTGGTTTTGCTACCGGTTCGATGATGGGCTCCGGTGGATTCATCGTACTGGACGAAGATCAGTGCGTGGTAAAACATACATTGACGTTGGCTCGCTTCTATCGTCATGAAAGCTGCGGACAGTGCTCTCCATGCCGCGAAGGAACTGGCTGGATGGAAAAAATTCTTAAGAACATAGAGACCGGCAAAGGCAAAATGACTGACATCGACCTTCTCTGGGACATCCAAAGAAAGATCGAAGGCAACACCATCTGCCCACTCGGCGATGCTGCCGCTTGGCCTGTGGCGGCTGCGATAAGACATTTCAGAGACGAATTCGAGTGGCACGTAAACAATCCGGAGCTTTGCCTCACGCAAAACTTTGGTTTGGCACATTATGCAGATGCACGCGAGGTTGTAGCTTAACTGTTTCACGCGACGAGAGAAAAGAAAAAATAAAAAAGTAAAAAGAAAAAGGGTTGCAGAGTATCGATCGACCTTATGATATAAAGAGGAGGTGTTATCTTTTTTCGAAAGAGCTCTTGTTGTTCATTTCGACACAGAGGTATCAAAGAATTTATCACTCGATATTTGATCAACTGTTGAGAAGTGGAACTTCAATCGGAGCAAATGTGGTAGAAGGAGGAGTGGGAAGCTCGAAAAAAGACGTAATCAATTTCTATCATATTGCGCTGAAATCTGCAAATGAAACAAAATACTGGTTGTGTTTAATTAGAGACACAATCAAATGTGAACAAGAGAAAGTTGCAGGATTGTTATCAGAAGCAAATGAAATATCTAAAATCATTGCTTCAAGTTTAATTCAAATGAAAAAAGTGTAAATAAAGTAAAACAATGAAAACTGAGCCACTTTGAAGTCTTAGAGTTTGAGCTGGTTTTTATTTTTTATTTTTTATTTTTTAATTATGGCTGAAGAACAAAAACTTTTTAAGGTTACAATTGACAACATCACTGTGGAAGTGGAGCCGGGGACTACAATCCTGAATGCTGCACGTAAAATTGGCGGTGATGTGGCACCCCCTGCCATGTGCTATTACAGCAAATTGAAAGGCAGTGGTGGTAAATGCCGTACTTGCCTTGTAGAAGTAGCTGCGGGTTCTACTGCGGACCCAAGGCCAATGCCTAAACTCGTTGCAAGCTGTCGCACCACTGTAATGGATGGTATGATCGTAAAGAACATTACCAGCGAAAGAGTGATCGATGCGCGTGCCGGTGTGGTAGAGTTCCTGTTGCTGAACCATCCGCTGGATTGCCCTATCTGCGACCAGGCCGGTGAATGTCACTTGCAGGACTTAAGCTACGAGCACGGAAAAGCAGGCACCCGTTATGAGTTTTCAAGAAGAACATTTGAAAAACATGACTTGGGTCCGTACATCCAACTGCACATGACCCGTTGTATTCTGTGCTACCGTTGTGTGTTCACGGCTGATCAACTAACGAACAAACGTGTTCATGGTGTACTCGACAGAGGCGACCATGCTGAAATAGCCACTTACATTGAGAAAGCATTGGACAACGACTTCATCGGAAACGTGATCGACGTTTGTCCGGTGGGAGCGTTGACAGATAAAACTTTCCGCTTTAAAAACCGTGTTTGGTTCACTAAACCGGTAGATGCACATTGCGGTTGCGATAAGTGTAGCGGAAAAGTAACTTTGTGGATGCGTGGTGACGAAGTATTCCGTGTAACTGCACGTAAAGATGAGTGGGGTGAAGTAGAAGAGTGGATCTGTAATACCTGTCGTTTCGAAAGAAAGAAAGTAAGCGACTGGACAATTGAAGGCCCAACCGAAGTGAGCCGTCACTCCGTAATTTCGCAAGGACATTATGTAGGCATAACAAAACCGGCTGAAACAATCGATAAAGTAATGGGAAGAAAACCACAACTGTTAATGGACATCCATACGGTAAGTGGCGTAAACGATCCCAATGTGGATTTGAGTGAAATAGAAGGTCCGGCACATTCAGATGATTTTAAAAAGCAGTAGGGGCGAATTGCATTCGCCCTGTTTAACCTGGATGGTTAACAGCGACAACTTTATAAGAGGGCAAATTCAATTTGCCCCTACTAAATAAAAGATTATGGTACTCTTATCTTTCGATTGGTTTTTAATTATTGAAAAAGCGATACTTATTTCTATCGTGATTGTTGCGTCGCTTGTAATTGCGATGTATGAAACATGGGGCGAAAGAAAGGTCGCGGCGTTTATCCAGGATCGTATTGGTCCGGATAGAGCAGGCTTTGGAGGTATTTTGCAACCGCTGGCCGATGGTATGAAACTCTTCATGAAAGAAGAGATCATTCCGAATTCTTCCAACAAGTTCCTGTTTGTAATGGGACCCGGTCTCGCGATGTTAACGGCTATGATGACCAGCGCGGTTATTCCATGGGGCGGACATCTTGAAATAATGGGCAGAACGGTGCCTTTGCAAATTGCTGACATTAACATCGGTATTTTGTATGTGTTTGGTGTGGTGAGTTTGGGAGTTTACGGTGTTATGATCGGTGGATGGGCAAGTAATAACAAATTCTCATTGATGGCTGCATTACGCGGCGCATCTCAAATGATCTCTTATGAATTGGCAATGGGTCTTTCATTGATCGCATTGTTGATGTTGACAGGCACTTTGAGCCTGAGAACAATCGTAGAGCAACAATCTACCGGTCACTGGAACATCTGGTACCAACCGCTGGGTTTTATCATATTCTTTGTATGCGCTTTGGCTGAATGTAACCGTACGCCATTTGACTTACCTGAAGCGGAGAGCGAATTGAACTTTGGTTATCACCAGGAGTATTCATCAATGAAGCTTGGTTTTTATCTATTCGCAGAATACGTGAACATGTTCATCAGTTGCGTTATCATGGCGACTTTGTTCTTTGGTGGTTATGACATTCCGTTTGTGAATGATGCTCATTTGTATGAAATATGGGGCAACTGGGCGGCATTGGCGCAAGTGGTTATGTTGATGGCTAAAGTGATTTTCGGCATATTCGTATTTATGTGGATCCGTTGGACAGTTCCACGCTTCCGTTATGACCAATTGATGAATTTGGGCTGGAAAGGTCTTATTCCATTAGCTTTGGCAAACATGGTGATTACAGCGGTTGTAGCACTATTAAAGTACAACAACTGGCATTTTTAACTTAAAAAAATATATTTGCGCAACATTACCGTTGCGTATGAAATTATAGATCATGCAATCATTAACTAACAGGGTAAAGCCGGTTGATCGTAAGCCAATGACATTTCTGGAGAAAATCTATCTCTGGGAAATTGCCAAAGGCATGATGATTACCATAAAGCACTTTTTTAGAAGAAAGCCTACAATTAAATACCCTGAAGAAAAAAGGGAATTCAGCTCTGTGTTTCGCGGTCTGCACATTTTAAACAGAGATGAACAAGGCCGTGAAAGATGTACAGCCTGCGGACTTTGCGCCGTTGCCTGTCCCGCAGAAGCTATCACCATGGAAGCTGCTGAGAGAAAAAAAGGCGAGGAGCATTTATACAGGGAAGAAAAATATGCAGCACGTTACGAGATTAACATGTTGCGCTGCATTTTCTGTGGACTTTGCGAAGAGGCGTGCCCTAAAGATGCTATCTATTTGAGCCAAACCTTCACACCATCGAATCTTACGAGAGCACAGTTTATATATAAGAAAGATGATCTTTTGATTCCAGATCCCAATAAAGATCCTGAGCTATATGCAAAGGCGTTGGGTGATAGGAAGAAACCACAATAATTTGAAAATTTGGGAATTTGAGAATTTGAAAATGAGAGAGTGTAACCCCAAAATTTTTAAAATGACAGTTCTTGATTTTTAGATTTGAATAATACGAAAATTAAAGAATTGAATTTTTGAGGAATGATGAACCATCCATTTTCAAATTTTCAAATTCACAAATTTTCAAATTGAACAATATGAATATTTCGCAAATATTATTTTGGATTTTAACGGTGCTGGCCCTGGGAAGTGCACTGGGAGTTGTGCTTAGCAAAAACCCTGTTTATAGTGTGCTTTGCCTGATCGTTACCTTCTTCGCCATCTCCGGCCATTACATTCTATTAAATGCGCAGTTTCTCGCTATTGTAAACATCATCGTGTATGCTGGAGCCATTATGGTGTTGTTCCTCTTCGTGATCATGTTGATGAATCTCAATGCAGAGGTTGAACCACAAAAAAGTAAAATATTAAAGTTCGCAGGTTTTATAGCAGGCCTATGTTTGTTCCTTGTTATAGTTGCGGCTCTTAAAAATGCCGAAGCTAAAACGCAAGCCGCACAATTGGCCAGCGGTGATATCGGGTTGATAAAAAACCTGGGTACTGCTTTGTTTAATGACTATGTACTTCCTTTTGAAATAAGCAGTGTGCTATTCCTGAGCGCCATGGTGGGAGCGGTTGTGATTGGAAAGAAAGAGTAAGCAATTTGAAAATGTGGGAATTTGAAAACGAGGGAGGGAACGCAGATTTTCAAGATTCTCATGATTATTAAGGTTAAATTTTTTGAATAAATAAAATTTGAATTGGAAAATGGAATGAGATGTTTATGAACAGATGATTGTTTTAAAGATCATAACAAATCATCAAAATCATGAAAATCTGCGTTCTGCTGTTTTCAAATTATCTAATTAATAACATGCCGATAAATTATTACATCATCACAGCTATTGCATTGTTCTGTATTGGAATTACGGGAGTGTTGACTCGTCGCAATGCGATTATCATTTTCATGTGTATTGAGATAATGCTGAACGCGGTGAACCTGTTGCTGGTGGCATTTTCAAAAATGTTTCACATGGCATACCTGGCAGATCCTGCGAAAGCGGCGACATCTGGTATCGACGGACAATTGTTTGTATTTTTTATCATGGTGGTTGCTGCAGCAGAAGTAAGTGTAGGATTGGCGATTATAGTGATGATGTACAGGAATACGCATTCTGTAGACGTTAATTTCTTAAACAGACTTAAAAATTAAAAAGTAAAAAGTAAAAGTCAAAATACACTTTTGGGTGCTGCTTTTTTGAATTTTTGCTTTTGAATTTTTACCTATATTATGAACTTAATTTACTTAGTACCACTATTTCCGCTCGTAGGATTTTTGTTAAATGGTTTGTGTAGAAACTATCTAAACAAATCATTAGTGGGCATCATTGGCAGTGGCAGTATACTGGCGTCTTTCATTGTGAGCCTTATTGTGTTCTTTGACGTGAAAGCGGGACACACTGGCGTTGTGAGCTACTTTGAATTTATCAATCTTGGAAAATTTGCCATACCGTTTGCATTCCAGGTTGACCAGCTTTCTTCGTTATTCCTTCTGATTATCACGGGCGTTGGTTTCCTCATCCATGTGTACTCAACTTCTTACATGCATGAAGAAGAGAACCAGCACTTCGCAAGATATTTCGCTTACCTCAATCTGTTCGTGTTCTCCATGCTTTTGTTGGTATTAGGAGCAAACTATGTGATCATGTTCATTGGTTGGGAAGGCGTAGGTTTATGCTCTTATTTGCTGATCGGTTATTGGTTCAAGAGCATTCCTTATACAAATGCTGCGAACAAAGCATTCATCATGAACCGTATTGGTGACCTTGGTTTCTTGATCGCGATCTTCTGGATCATTTCCCGGGTAGATTCGGTAAACTATTCAGATGTTTTTACACACCTGGATAAGTTCAGCACAACCGATCTGGTAGTCATAACATTGTTGTTGTTCGTTGGTGCTACGGGTAAAAGTGCACAGATTCCTTTATACACGTGGTTGCCAGATGCGATGGCGGGTCCTACCCCCGTATCTGCACTGATCCACGCCGCAACGATGGTTACAGCAGGTATCTACATGATCGCTCGTAGTAACATATTGTATTCTCACGCTCATGTTACCATGCATATAGTTGCAGTTATTGGCCTGGCAACTGCCGTATTTGCTGCAACAATCGCATTAAAGCAAAACGATATTAAAAAAGTATTGGCTTATTCAACTGTAAGTCAGTTAGGTTATATGTTCCTTGCCCTTGGTGTAGGCGCTTACACTGGTGCAGTTTTTCACGTAATGACGCACGCTTTCTTCAAAGCATTGTTGTTCCTTGGGTCCGGTAGTGTGATTCACGCAATGGGCGGCGAACAGGATATTCGTAAAATGGGTGGTTTGGGAAAATACATGCCTGTAACGCATATCACATTCCTGATCGGTTGTTTGGCAATTGCCGGTATTCCCGGATTCTCAGGATTTTTCTCAAAAGATGAAATACTGGCACATACGTTTAGTGAAAGCCCGTTGATGTATTGCATTGGATTGTTTGGTGCATTGCTTACAGCGTTCTATATGTTCCGCTTGTATGCGACCACATTCAAAGGCGCTTTCCGCGGAACGCACGACCAGGAGCATCACTTGCACGAAAGCCCGGCCGCGATCACCATTCCATTGATCATTCTGGCAGTACTGGCATTTGCAGGAGGCTATGTTGGTATTCCTGAATTTATTAAACCAGATGCACACGCATTAGAGCATTTTCTTTCTCCAATATTCGATGAGTCAACGAAGTTATTGGCTCACAAACCATTGGAGCACAATACGGAGTGGATGCTGACTGGTATCTCTACTTTACTGATCGTTATCGTTGTTGTTGTAGCGTGGTCAAAATTTGCGAAGAAACCGGAGGTGGAAGAACCTCAGGGCTTCGGAAAAGTATTGGCCAACAAATGGTACATCGATGAATTATATGATGCCATTATTGTAAAGCCGGTGTATGGCTTGGGCAGATTCTGCAACAATGTATTGGAGAAACTGGTTGACTGGATCGTGAACGGAGTAGGAAGAAGCGTGCAGTACGGCAGCCGCCAATTGCGTTTGCTGCAAAGCGGACAAGTTGGAAGCTACGTGTTGTTCATGATTATTGGTATTGTGTTGTTCTTTGTAATGCAGTTCTTCTTTAAAAAGTAGAAACAATTTGAAAATGTGGTGATTTGAAAATTTGAAAATGGTTATTAAGCTCGACGCGTTGAGTTAAAAAAGGAAGTCCGAACGTCAGAATTTTCAAATCTTCAAATTTTCAAATCGATAATTAATTACCTGTTTGAATTTGAAAATATAATTATGGTTCCTGTATTATTATTACTCATTCCTTTATTTAGCGGGCTTGCACTGTTTGCAGTGAAGAACGAAAATAGTGTGAAGACGCTGGCGTTGCTATCAAGTATTGTAACGTTAGTGATGGCGCTATATGGCATGACATGTGCTAATGGAAGCGAATATCTAATCGTAAATAAAGAATGGCTTCCGGCATTGAACAGCCGTTTCCATATGGAAGTAGATGGAATGGGTAAAGTATTGACTTTACTTACCGCATTGTCTTTCCCAATCGTTTTTGCAGCAACCTCAGGCAATCGCTATGAAGATTCAAACAGATTCTATGCGCTGATGCTTTTGACCCAGGCCGGTTTGATGGGCGTGTTCATGGCCATGGACGCATTGTTGTTCTACTTCTTCTGGGAGCTGGCCTTGATCCCGGTTTACTTCCTTTGTTCACACTGGGGCGGCGAAAAAAGAATACAGGTTACCTTCAAATTCTTTGTTTACACATTTGTGGGTTCTCTATTAATGCTTACTGCATTGATCTATTTATACTTCCATGCAGGTCAGAGCTTCGATATAAAAGCATTCTACAACATCAAACTAACTTCTTCCAAAGATGCGCTGATGTTCTGGTTAATGTTTGTTGCATTTGCTATCAAAATGCCTTTGGTTCCTTTCCATACATGGCAGCCTGATACATACGAACAATCACCAACTGCGGTTACAATGATCCTGAGTGGCGTGATGGTGAAAATGGGCGTGTTCGGTGTGATCCGCTGGGTGGCTCCGGTATTGCCAATAAGTTTTTATCAATATGGTGATACCATCACTTGGATGGCCATCATCGGTATGATATACGCATCTCTTGTTGCAATGCAACAGGATGATTTGAAACGTTTGGTGGCTTACTCATCTATCGCACACATCGGCTTGATGGTTGTTGCATTGTTTGCAACTACAAAAAGCGGTATGCAGGGTGTAATGATCCAAATGTTTAACCACGGTATCAACATCATAGGCATGTGGATAGTGGTTAATGCAATAGAGCAGAAATTCGGAACAAGAAAAATGTCTCAACTGGGAGGAATTGCTCAAAAAGCACCCGGCCTTGCAATACTATTGGTAATTGTTGCTTTTGCAAATATCGCACTACCTCTTACAAACGCATTTGTGGGTGAGTTCATGATGTTTAATGGCGTTTTTGGGTCGACTGTTACCAGCTTCAACGTTGTGTTTACTGTGTGTGCAGCACTCACAATCATTCTTGCGGCTGTCTATACATTGAAGATGCTGCAGAAAGTTTTATTCGGTGAAGCAAGTTCTGTTACGGCTCAGACAACAGACATCAGTTTCTCTGTAAAGGCTTCCTTGGTGATTATTGTTGGAGCGATATTGTTATTCGGAGTATATCCAAAACCAATGCTTGGTGTGACCAGTGAATTGGTAGATGTGCTGCTGAATAGAATGACACTGACAATGGGTAAGTAAAAAATTAAAAAGTAAAAGTAAAAAGTAAAAATCGAGAGCTGACATCAAAATTCTATCAAGGCATCATGCAGGTTTCTGAATTTTGACTTTTGAATTTTGGCTTTTGACTTCAAGTTATCAATATTATGAACGCGATTATTATTTCTGCTATCCTGGGAGTTGTTATGATGTACAGCGGAGTATTGACTAAGAATACTTCTGCTATACGCAATGTTGCAATTGTTGGGCTTATTGTTTTGCTTGGACTGAACATGGCCGAGGGTTGTGGCTACCAGCTATTTCATATCAACACAAAGGGAATGATGAGCTTTGAAAAATATGGCTTGTTGTTCAACAGCATCGCATTTGCATCCACTTTGATTTACTTTTTACTGTCTGGCCGTGACGTTGAGAAAGTGGGCGTGTATGTGGCAGAATATTTCGCTCTTATATTTTTCATTTTGTGCGGTGTTGCAATCGTAACATCATTCAATAGTTTATTGTTGTTGTTCATCGGTATTGAAATCATTTCTATTCCGCTGTACATTTTAACCGGTGCAGACAAACGCAACCTGAAAAGCAATGAGGCATCTTTGAAATACTTCCTGATGGGTTCTTTCTCCACAGGTATCATGCTGATGGGTATCACGCTGATCTTCGGGGCAACCGGAAGCTTCATGCTGAAAGGCATTGCTCCACTTGTTACCGGCGCCGCTGATGCACCATTGAACGTTTGGTTGGTTTCCGGTTTGCTGTTGTTGTTCATCTCAATGGCATTTAAAGTATCTGCAGCTCCTTTCCATTTCTGGACACCAGACGTTTATGATGGCGCACCTTCTGTCTTCACTTCATTCATGGCAACCATTGTAAAAGCTGCTATTTTCGTAGCATTCCTTCGCTTGTTTGATGGTGCTTATGGCGAAATGAAAGGGGCATGGCAATCAATCATTTCCATTACTATTTTATTGACATTATTTATAGGAAACATTACGGCAGTATTCCAGCAAAGCGTAAAACGCATGCTCGCTTATTCTTCAATAGCTCAAGCAGGCTTCATGTTGTTTGCCTTGTTTGGTTTCAACGAGTTTGCAAAAGAAGGTATCATTCTTTACGCCGCAGCATATAGCCTTGCGACGATAGGCATCTTTGCCATTTTGATTAAAATGAAAGATTATACTTTCGAAGGTTACAATGGTTTGGGAAAATCGCAACCGGTACTTGCTGCAACCAATACAATTTTCTTGTTGTCATTGGCTGGAATTCCGTTAACAGCGGGCTTCTTCGCTAAATACTACATGTTGGCTGCTGCGATCAAAAATGGCACCCAGTTCTGGTTGGTGATCTTTGCGGTGTTGTGTGCTGCGGTGAGCGTATACTATTATTTCCGTGTGATACAATCTATGTATTTCAAAACAGGAAATGCAGAAACTACAACCATTACTCCGGCATTTAAATATGTGTTGATCGTGTTGGCAGGTATTGTGATCTTGCTGGGTGTGTTCCCGCAGTTGTTGCTGAGTCAACTGTATTTCTAGAACTAATAAACCCCGGCTGGTTAACTCCCTTTTATAACTGTCGACTAAATGCCATAGCATTCTGTAAAAATATAAATCTATAGATATGTCGGGTTCATCTGAACACCTGCCAGATAAAGCAGGAACTGGAGAATTTTTGGGAAAGACGCAAGAAAGTGCAAGAGCGATTTCTGCTGGAACATCCAGTTTAAGGTCAAATTGGCGGACAAATCATAAACTATTGTTTCGGCTCCTTTTTGTATCTATAGTCTTAAATGTGCTTTCCGGATTTGTTTTCATCGGCAAGCGTTATTATTATTCGCACCCTAACCTGGCGAAAATTTTTAGATCTTCAAAAGTTAACATAGTTGTAATTGGTGACTCAAGAGTAAGCGATGGAGATTGGGGCAAAATTTTAGAAAGAGACGATGTTAAAAATTGTGGTTTTTGGGGGATTTCCACGAGCGGCCTTCTAAAAAAGTTGGATACCGTTTATCATTACAGCCCTGGCACCTGTATGATTCAAGTTGGAATAAATGATATTCGCTACGACGCTCCGATCGATACCATATTTACCAACTATAAGCTTATTGTTGATAGCCTTTTGACACATAACATTACTCCTATTGTAACTAGTATAATTCCTTTAAGAAAAGATTATTGGTCTGATTTGCTAGACGAAACAGTTGTAAACAGGAGAGTTGATAGTCTTAATAACCAGATTAAGCAATTGTGTAAAGCCAACGGCGTGTCTTATGTTGACATAAACAACGACATCACAGATAATAATAGGTTGAAAAGGGAGTGTACTTATGATGGCATACATCTCAACAAAGAAGGCTATGGGTCAGTCGGAAAGGTTCTCTCTAAATATTTGAAACAAAATGTACGTCTAAAATAAATCTGACATTACAATAGAAATAGAGCCGGCTAACAAGAAAGTTAGCCGGCTTTATTTTTGGGCAACCAAAGCTTGGTACATTTGCTTTATAATGATAAGAAAACCTGAAATAGACATAGTAAACGAAGTGTTGGAGGAATGCATTGTTGCCTATCCGGTTTCTTCATTTGTGATCAGCTTATATCAGCAGTACATCAAGCGAGGTAGTTTGAGTAAAAAACAATTGGAGGGGTTACATAGCAAAGCTTCCAAAATACAAGATATATCACCCGCCAAACTCGCTACACTGGAGGCTTTAATTAAAAAAATGCCTACACGCTTCAAATCTGAAGCACCTGCGCCAACGCCTCTTTATGAGAAAAAAGACGAAACTCACGGACAAATGATCGAAGCCATTCTGGCAAAATATCCGCAACACAAAAGAGTGCTTTTTTTTAAGGCAAAATATGATAACAATGAGACGCTGTCACCGCAGGATGTTGCTGAACTCAAAAAGTTTGAACAGTTGTTGAAACGATAGAAAATTCTTTTAGATTGTAATTAGCGTCTCCGTTATCGACGTCTAAAGATTTTCGTTTCACCAACTTTAACATGTCACCCTTACGGGGCTGATTATAAATTTTCGAAATCCTTTCTTTTCTGCTGACGTTTCGCGCCGATGGGGCTCGAAAATCAAAGGAACGCAACGTAGCCCCATCGGGGCAAAACGTTAGTAGCCCGAATAAAATTATTGAGAACGAAATGTCAGCTCCGTAGGGGCGACATGTTAAACATCGCGAAGTGATGGCTTCCGCAGTTTTTAAATAGACGACTATAGCGAAAGAACGTGCTAAACAAAACGGCAGAAAGTTGATTCTTTCTGCCGCTTGCATTAGCGATTTGCACTAAAAAGACGATTTATTGCACTAAAATTTTTGTAACGGTTACATTTTTATTTCCCTGGATTGGCACAACCTTCATCACATATTCACCTCTCGAAAGCCGTGAACCTGTTGCAATTGATTCTACCTGTCCGGCAATTTTTACATCTACTATTTTTTGAGACAACAACTTGCCAGATTGATCAAGCAGTTGAATCGAATATTTTCCGGTGGGGAGACTGTTGAAGTTTGTATAAACAAGGCCGTTTACGACTGGATTTGGATACACTGATAATTTACTGTTATCAACTTTTTTCAGGTTCTTATTCTCACCCAAAAAATTTCCATTTGCAAGATCTGAACCTACATAACTGGAATCGCATGACCCATACCTCTTGCAAGTGAGCGATGGAATATCTACTACATAGTATCCTGCAGTAGAGCTTGCGCTGCTTACCACAAGATTACCTTCATCATCCACGGCTGCACCATTGCTGGAAAAGTTTTGAGGGAACCCGGATATTGTTCCCAGGTATATTGCCACTTGGGTTTGGATATTTATCCTAAACAAAGCCTGGTGCGCGGTTATAAGGTACAGGTTGCCTACTCTGTCAGCCACCATATCACCTCCCCAGCTTGTTTGTTGGCTGTGAATGGAAATATCTTTATTTGCCGCAGCGTCTGAAACAGCTCCCAGATCGGTAATCACGGGATTTTTATCTGTTGTAAAACTGATGAAGTGATTACCGTCGTTTGAAAGTGCATAGCCAATACCGTTAGGATCAAAGGTCATTCTTGTGATGTGATTTGCCAGATCGTTCAGGTCTTTTGCCACACCAAATGTTTCATTATTGAAATAGTAGATCTTGCCTGTATTGGGTTCTATATAACGAAGCTGGTTAATACCCATCGGCGTGTAATAAAGCCTTTGATGTTTCGCGTCATAGGCTGCTGCTGCACTGTAGGTATCAAACGGCTCACGAATCAACGGCGTTGCAGCGGAAGGGGCAGTTTGATTTAATACAGTTGCTTTGTTGGATTCTTTTAGTAATTTTTTTGAGCGGGCATCAAAAAGTGAATAACTCATATTGCTCTCAAATACATTTTGCACCAATTGCCCGGTAGTAAGATCAATCATTTTAACTTCTGTCCAGCCAATTGTTTTATTGTTGCCCGGAGAAGTGATCACAAAAGCGTAGTTGCTCTTTTGTTGTGAAAATGAAAGAAAGGAAGCTGCGAGTGAGATGGTGGTGAGTAAAGTTTTATACCTCATGATAATAAGGTTTTATGGGTGGTTCAATACTATAAAATTACATTTTTTGGTACGCTTTATCAATGGGTGCGGAAGCTCATTCAACTGGCGCGGGAGAGGCGTTCAACGTGTCTCTACTAATTGATTTTGTTGCATTGTTTTATATAGGGCGAAGAACTTATCAAGTGTTTTTAACACACAAGCAATTTCATCTGATAACAACTTTTGCAGGCTAATTGTTGACAGGGTCGCACTAAAAATCTTTGCTGTTATAACCGCATTACAAAGTTCGGGTTAACAGGAAAAAACTGTGAAAATCTGCCAAATCAGTGTCATCTGTGTGCTCACTTCCGAATTTTCATCTCACAATTCTTTGATCTATAAATCATTTCTTATTTTAGACCTATGAAGTTGACTGATACCATTTCGTTGTCGTTCCGCACAATTAGAAGCAATTTCCTTCGTACCGCAATTACGGTTGCCATAATTGCCTTGGGGATCGCTGCGTTAATTGGTATCAACACTGCCATTCAGGCCATTGCGCAGAAATTCCAGGAAAGCTTTTCCTCCATGGGCGCCAACGGATTTACCATCCGCTACAGGCAGGTGAATGTGCAGTTTGGGAGACCCAGCGTAAAAATGCAAAGCAAGAAAAACAGGAGACTCAAAACTTCCAACGCCAATAAAACCATCAACATCCAGGAAGCTGAAGCATTTAAAGAGATTTATAAATATCCTTCCGAAGTGAGCATTTCAATTGGCGGCGGCGGAAACAATATTGTGAACTATGGTAGCCAGAAAACGAACCCTACCGTGCGGATAAATGGTGGCGATGAAAACTATGTGGATATGAATGGCTATGACCTTGCCGCCGGTCGCAACATTAATACGCTCGATGTTACATCTGCAAGAAATGTGTGCATCATCGGAAAAGATATTGTAGACAAACTATTCAAAGGAAATGATGATCTCGCGGTTGATAAAGTAATTAGCATAAATGGTATTTCATATCGCGTAATCGGAACCCTGCAATCAAAAGGGTCGACGTTTGGGATGAGTCTCGACAACCTCATCATCACTTCTTACAAAAATGTGCGCCGCTTTTTCAATACAGGGACTAATGCTTCTTTTTCGATAGGAGTGAAAGTGCATGACGTGAGCAACATGGATGTTGCCATTGGTGAGGCTGAAGGTGCATTCAGAGCAATTAGAAAAGTGAGCGTTCAGGATGATGATAATTTTCTGATCGACAAAAGTGACAGCTTCGTTGAAATGTTGATGAAACAAATGGGCCGGCTTACGGGTGCAGCAGTAGTAATCGGCTTTATAACACTGGTAGGAGCTGCGATCGGTTTAATGAACATTATGCTTGTAGCAGTAACCGAACGCACAAAAGAAGTAGGTTTGATCAAAGCCATAGGCGGCAAGCAACGCAACGTAAGAATGCAGTTTCTTTTTGAATCGATTATTATCAGTTTGCTCGGGGCATTCTTTGGAATTATCATCGGGGTACTACTTGGAAACATTGTGAGTGTGCTAATGGGTACCGGCTTTGTTGTTCCCTGGATATGGGTTGCATTGGGTGTGCTGATCTGCAGCGTAGTGGGGTTATTGGCTGGTTTATATCCGGCATTCAAAGCTTCAAGACTAAACCCGATCGAAGCCCTCAGATATGAATAAGAGCTGACAATTTACCGACCATTAATGCTAATGGTTCTTGAGCCCGCAAAGCAACCAATGACGAATGCCGCACCTGTCAATTTTCAAATTTTCAAATTTTCAAATTTCCAAATTGAAATGCTGGCATCCTTTTTCCATTTAAAAGAAAACAATACTACTGTAAAAAAAGAGGTTCTTGCGGGACTTACAACATTTTCAACCATGGCTTACATATTGGTTGTTAATCCTGTAATTCTTTCAAAAGCAGGAATGCCGTTCGAGGCACAAATTGTATCAACAGCGTTGGCCGCAATAGTCGGAACATTGGTAATGGCTTTGTATGCAAAGCTTCCTATAGCACTGGCACCGGGCATGGGCTTAAATGCATTTTTCGCCTACACCATCGTATTGGGAATGGGCTATACTTGGCAATTTGCGCTCACCGCCGTTTTCCTCGAAGGCGTTTTATTTATTCTTCTTTCGCTCTTCAAAGTGCGGGAAGCGATCATCAACAGTATTCCCATCAATTTGAAGCATGCAATATCAGTAGGCATTGGATTGTTCATCGCGTTGATAGGAATGGTAAATGCCGGCATTGTAGAAACTGGCATGCAGCACATCGGTCATAATAATTTAGATGGTGTTATTGTAAAACTGGGAGATGTAAAGTCTGCCGGGCCCATTATTGCTGTGATTGGTTTGCTGGTAAGCGCAGTGTTGATGGCTAAAAATGTAAATGCCGCGCTTTTAATCGGAATCATTGCCGCAGCAATTATTGGCATTCCACTGGGCATCACCAAGCTGCCTGCAAATGGCCATTTCATAAGTTTACCTCCTTCCATATCCGCCACGTTTTTTAAATTGGAGTTCAATAAGATCTTCACAGTTGATATGTTGGTGATTTTATTTACGCTGCTGATGGTAAATCTTTTCGATACAGTAGGCACATTGATCGGATTGTGCAGCAAAGCAGGTCTGCTTGACAAAGACGGAAAAATTCCTGTCGCCAAAAAGGCTTTGCTGGCTGATGCTATTGGAACCACATCGGGCGCATTGCTGGGAACCAGTGTGGTGGCGGCTTATGTGGAAAGTGCAAGTGGCATAGCATCTGGAGGCAAAACCGGTTTAACGGCATTTACAGTTGCCTGTATGTTTTTTCTCTCCTTATTTTTTGCTCCGTTATTTATGGCAATTCCTGCCGCCGCTACGGCTCCGGCTTTAATTATAGTGGGAATGTTAATGATGAGTGCAGTAAAAGAAATTGATTTTTCCGACATCACGGAAGCAGTGCCGGCATTCCTCGCCATCGTTATGATGCCTTATACTTACAGCATTGCAGAAGGCATTGTATTCGGCATGCTTTCCTATGTTTTCCTGAAAATACTAAGTGGACGTTACCGCCAGATATCGCCTGTGATGTATGTGTTGACGGCGTTGTTTTTGATCAGTCTGTTCTTGAGATAATTGAAAATTGAAAGTTGAAAGTTGAAAATGCTTTCTGTGTTGCAGCGTCCAAATCGCACAGGCAGCACGCGTGTGAAACAAGAGCGAATTTTCACATAGAACGTCATTTTCAATTTTCAACTTTCAATTTTCAATTCAACTGCGGGTCTATTGGAAAGTTGATCATTATCTCATACTTGCCGCCCATATGTCGCAGAGAATCTTTCCAGATTTCGTTTGTATCGTTGTGGAACACAATATTACGGGTCGCTTCAACCGTGAGCCATGATTTCTCTTTAATCTCACCATCCAGCTGGCCCTCTCCCCAGCCTGAGTAGCCAACGAAAAATCTGATCTTGTTCGGGCTGATCTCACCATTGCGCAGTAGTTCCAGTACGCTGGCAAAATCGCCGCCCCAGTAAATACCTTCGCTTACCATCATGCTGCCTTCGATCTGTTGGGGATATTGATGGAGAAAATGGATGGTATCCATTTGTACCGGGCCGCCATAATACACGGGTATTTCAAGGCCGTCGGCATTATTGATCAATTCGTTGAGCTTATATTCGTAAAAACGGTTAATAACAAAACCAAAACTACCTTCATCACGGTGCTCGCATAACAGCACCACTGTTCGCATGAAGTTAGGATCCTTTAAAAATGGATCGGCTATTAGTAATATGCCTGGTGCGGGTTCAATCATACTATCAAATTAAGCTAATAATTTAAGAATCGGAAATTCAAAATTTGAAAATTTGAGGATTTGAAAATTTGAAAATGGAAATGTGCGCTTTACATCATTCCCTAAAAACAACTGAATATTCTGAAAGCAATTAATAATATAGCTAGTCGACAGTTATCTAATTTTCAAATTTTCAAATCCTCAAATTTTCAAATTTTGGTCCGTTTTGGCTAAAACAATGCAAAACCTTCGTTAAAACACTCCGCAATTTGCTATATTGTCGCTCCAAAACTTATTTGCTAAATAATTTTGTAGATGAAGAAAATTTTCCCCGTCATAATTTTACTGATCACGCTTTCTCTTGCAGGCATCATTATTATCCAGGTGTCCTGGTTCAGATCAATGATGGAGAACAAAGAAGAGGAGCTTGACCGTAAAGTAATTGATGCGATCGCCCAGGTAGCATCAGATCTTACGGAGCAAAAGGGAACACTGCCTTCATTGCGCAATTCAAGATTGCGTCCTTCATTTTCTTTTCCTTCGGATCAGGTGATGAAAGAGTTGATGAAACCTCCCACCATTGCAGAAAAATTTACTGAGTTTGAGGTCAATGAAAAAATTGCCAAGACTTTTAAAAAAATCGGTTTAACATCGACAAGGTATGAGTTTGCAATTATTTCTACAGCGGGCTTATACAATTTGGAGTTAAAGTCGAAAAGGTTTTCTAACGTGATGAATGACACCGTGCATAACAAGCAGTTCATTTACCCGTTCCTTCAAAATTCGGATAATATAAATTTTCAACAATCCGTTTCAAACGAGCTTCTGGTTGTGATTATTCCAGACATCAAAAACCAAGCCTGGCGGGAACTGCGATGGATATTACCTGCATCAATTTTATTCACATTAATTCTCGTGAGTACTTTCTATATAACGGTCCGGACGATGCTGCGGCAGAAAAATCTGGGCGAGATCAAGAACGATTTTATCAACAACATGACGCACGAGTTTAAAACGCCACTCGCAACGATCTCGCTCGCCGTCGATGCGTTGAAGAATGAAAAGGTAATGCAGAGCCGCGAGAAGATGCAATACTTCAGCGACATCATCAAAGAAGAGAACCGCCGCATGAACAAACAGGTGGAAACCATACTACAAGCGGCTTTGATGGACAGGCAAGAAATAAAGCTCAACAGAAAATCAATCCATGTTCACGATGTGATAGGTCATGTGATTGATAATTTTAACCTGCAATTACAGGATAAGAGCGGAAAGGCATTTATGAATTTGAATGCTACGAACGATCTTATTTATGGTGATGAAGTACATGTAACCAACCTGATCTCCAATCTTATTGACAACGCTGTAAAATATTCAAACGATAATCTTGTTCTTCGTGTAAGTACAGCCAACGTGAACGATTCATTGCAAATCAAAATCGAAGATAATGGGATTGGTATGAGCAAAGATTCGTTGAAAAAGATCTTCGAAAAATTCTATCGTGCACACACCGGCAACGTGCATAATGTAAAGGGCTTTGGGCTTGGTCTTAGCTACGTTAAAACAATCATTGATGCTCATAATGGAAAAATTAAGGTAGATAGTGTGCTTGGTAAAGGCACTGTGTTTACAATTGAGTTGCCATTGCAGACAAAGGAAGAAGTGGTGGAGGAAGTGTAATTAAAAATTAAAAATTAATAGGGCGCCATTCATTGCTGAGTGGCGCCCATTTTATTTTCTAAATATTTTGATTGTAACTTCTAATGTTCTTAAGTCACACCGTCATTGCGAGCCCTGCAGAGAAAGAAGATTCAAAACACAAAAATCAAGATGAGCAAACAACAAGCGGGGCGAAACAATCTCAAATGGTGCGCTGGAGATTGCTTCGCCCCGCTTGTTGATATTCGAAGGTTGTTAATTAAAGAGGTCATTCATTCTCTGCAGGGCTCACAATGACGTGCTGGGTTGTTTATCGGACCTGATTTTACAACTGAGAATTCAAAAGCAAACTCCCATCTCCATAACTCAAAAATCTGAAATCGTTCTTCAATGCGTAGTCATAAACTTGCCTCCAATCCTTACCAATCAACGCAGCAACCAATAACAATAAAGTTGATTGTGGTTGGTGAAAATTAGTTACCAGGCCTTTTATCACTTTAAAAGTGTAACCAGGCGCAATGAGGATTTGCGTTTTACATAGGATCTTTTCGAGATTATTTTTTTGCATCCATTGCAGCAGCGCATTCATCGAATCGATAAGTGTCACGTTCATTTGTTGCAATGCTTCACCATACACATCCCATTGATGAATTTCAAGTTCATGCATATTGGCAGAAGGATGCATCAATGCTTTAACGCCCATCCAGTAAAGACTTTCGAGTGTTCGCAATGAAGTGGTGCCAACAGCAAAAATGCCCGGAGCAAAATCTATTATTTTTTGAATCGTAGCTTTATCAACATCAATAAACTCTGCATGCATCTCGTGATCCTGCATTAGCTCTGCCTTTACGGGCTTGAATGTTCCTGCGCCCACGTGCAGTGTAACAAATGTATGCTCGATACTTTTTTGTTTCAATGCATCAAAGATGGCAGGTGTAAAATGCAGACCTGCTGTAGGTGCAGCGACTGAACCATCATGTTCTGCATAAATCGTTTGATAAGTGCTGCTATCCTCAGTTGTGGTTTCTCTTTTTAAGTAAGGAGGAATAGGAATGATGCCAAATGTGTGCAGCACTTCCGCAAAGCTTAATGATGCCGGTTCCCATGAAAGTTCCAGCATAAAGCAATCAGGCAAGCGATCGATCATTCTTGCGTATAGACAAGGCATTGCCTTGTCTCCATTATTTGCGGGAATCTGCGGAAGCGTTTTTTCCAAAATCTGCCCATGCTTCCATTTACTCGCGCCACCAATCAGGCATTTCCATTGCACTTTATTTTTCTGCAACATGGCGGTTGTAAGGTCAGGGTAAATATCAGAAGGTTCCAGGCAAAAGATTTCAATTACACCACCAGTAGGTTTTTGAAAAAGTATGCGGGCTTCCACCACTTTGGTGTTATTGAAAACGAGCAAACTGTTTTCAGGAACAAATGATGAAATGTTACTATAGGTTGATTGTTCGATTTTCCCACTTTTATACACCAAAAGCTTGGAAGCGTCTCTTTCCTGCAATGGAAACCTCGCAATTCGTTCTTCGGGAAGCGTATATGTATAATCGTTGATAGATAATTTTTCAGGATTCATGCGATCAATTTGTGGTTATTAGCACACGGATGACACGGATTAGACTGATTTACACGGATAATTGTTTTAATCTGCAGTTCAGCCGACCGAATGCGCGAAGTTAAAATTGTTTCAAACATGAATACGCAACGATAATAGGACGAAGCTTTAATTGAGAGATCAGTGAAAATCTGTCGAATCTGTGTCATCCGTGTGCCTTCTTTCAATGTTATTCACAAAACGCGCCCGGTAATCCACCAGATATGCACACGTAATTCACATTTTGACGTTTTTAATGTCATTTTTCGCCCTCCAATCACTTATCTGCATTGCATTTGAGCCCATTTTGGGTATGTGGAAAAAATTAAGAAATCAAAATTTGTCTTAAAAGTGGGAAAAAGTGTTATTTTGTGGTAATAAATGTTTGAATAGTGTCAAATTCCTGTAAATGAACGGATTTCTAGGTGAATATGAGGCCACTTTGGACGCAAAAGGTCGCTTTCTCCTTCCGGCTGGCTTTAAAAAGCAACTGCCAGAAGAAGATGATGGCCGTTTTGTGATAAACAGGGGATTTGAAAAATGTTTGACATTATACCCGATGAAGAGTTGGGAACCAGTATTTGACGAGTTACGCAAGCTGAATGATTTTGATCCGAAGGTACGTGAATTCCGCAGGTATTTTTTAAACGGAGCCACGACTTTGGAACTGGATAGTGCAGGAAGATTATTGTTGCCGCCAAACCTCAAGGCACATGCGGAATTGGAAAAAGACATTGTGTTGGTGGCGGCCTTTGATAAAATTGAGATCTGGGACAAAAACAAATATCAGCAGTTCTTTGACACCGTTTCGCCTGATGCATTCAGTAGCCTGGCGCAACAAGTAATGGCACCGCCACCTCCGGCAAAAAGCTAATTCTTTAAGCATTTAAAAAAGTAGTGATGAAGAAAGATAAAAAAGAAACAGCCGGAGATGATGCGCAACACGCTGGCAGCGATTATCACATACCCGTACTATACAACGAGGTGCTTGATAATCTTGCAATAAAAGCGGATGGCGTATATGTGGATTGCACTTTTGGGGGCGGGGGCCACTCAAGAGGCATTTTGACAAAGCTTGGTCCTGAAGGAAAGCTGATTGCTTTCGATCAGGATGCGGACGCGAAAAAGAATTTGCCGGACGATGAACGTGTGATTTTCGTACCACACAATTTTCGTCACATACAGCGCTTTCTTCGTTTGCATAAAATAACACAGGTTGATGGAGTGCTGGCAGATCTTGGCGTGAGCAGCCATCAGTTTGATGAAGCAGAAAGAGGGTTCTCCATTCGCTACGATGCAGATCTTGATATGAGAATGGATCAGCGACAAACGACAACGGCTTTCGATATTGTAAATACTTACAGCGAATCGCAATTGCACAAGCTGTTTGAACAATACGGTGAAGTAACCAATTCCAAAACGCTGGCGAAAAAAATTGTAGAGATCAGAAAAGCAGTTTCGCTTAAAACGATCCACAATTTTAAAAACGCTTTGCAAGGAGTGGTGAAAGGAAATCCAAACAAGTATTTCGCACAGGTTTTCCAGGCATTGCGAATAGAAGTGAACGATGAGTTTGGTGCGCTGAAGGAAATGCTGGAGCAACTGCCAACAGTCTTGAAGCCAGGCGGACGGGCGGCGATCATAACGTTTCACTCTTTGGAAGACAGGATTGTAAAAAGCTTTTTTAAGAAAGGCACATTTGAGGAAGAAGAAGATCATCCTTTTGAAAGTAAGAAGATAGAAACGCTGATGAAGCCAACCACCAAAAAGCCGATCCTTCCTACAGATGAAGAGATGAAGAGGAATTCGAGATCACGAAGTGCAAAATTGAGGGTGGCAGAAAGGATTGGGTAGAGACAAGGCATTGCCTTGTCTGCACAATCAGAATGATAAATCAAAAAAGACAAGGCAGTGTCTTGTCTGTACCGAAAACATCAATAGTTAAATGGACGAGGTTGTAGAAAATAAGGAACCGGAAGTTAAACAAAAGAAAGCCTCCTGGCGCAGATGGTTTAAGTATGCGTGGGTGGTGAAGAACATTCCTTTTTTTCTTTTTCTTAGTGTGCTGGCAATCATTTATATATACAACGGACACTATTCAGATAAAACGATCAAGGAAATAAACAAAACGAACAAGGATCTAAAAGAGCTGCAATTTGAATACAAAACGCTGAAAAGCGAAGTGATGTTTCGCAGCAAGCAAAGTGAATTGTCAAAAGCGGTTGAGCCATTGGGTTTAAAAGAATTGTCAACCCCGCCGGTAATACTAGCAGATAGTTCTACACACAACGACGATTGATTTTTATGGAGGTAAAACGCGACATACTATGGCGGGTGTATTTAAGTTTCCTGGGAGTTTTGTTCCTGGGAATAGCTGTAATTGGCCGCGCTTTTTACATTCAAAATGTGGAAGGGCATTATTGGAGAAGCAAGAGCGATAGTTTACATACAAAAATTGTAAACCTTGATGCAGAAAGAGGAACGATCTATAGTGAAGATGGCAGTATGTTGAGTACCTCGATTCCTTACTTCAATATTTATATAGACTTTGGCGCAGAAGGATTGCGTGACAAAGGTGGTAAGAGGTTCAATGAAAATCTGGATTCATTGAGTATGTCTTTAGCAGGTCTTTTTAAAGATGCTTCCACGGAAGATTATAAAAAGATGTTGCAAAAAGGATACAGAGACAAGAACAGGTTTTTTTTATTAAAGAAGAATATTTCGTTTGAAGAATATAAACAACTGCGTGATTTTCCGCTCGTGAAACTCGGACGCAACAAGAGTGGATTCATCGCAGATGTACAATCTAAAAGATTAAACCCTTTTGGATTGCTGGCAAACAGAACGATTGGCCTGGCTCGTGAGAACGCACAGAACGTGGGATTGGAAAGAACTTACGACAGTTTGCTAAAAGGTGAAAGTGGAAAGAAGCTCGTAAGATTCATCGCAGGTGGTGTAGCCGTACCCGTTGAAGGCTATGAAGTAGACGCAGAGAATGGAAAAGATGTAACAACGACCATTGATGTAAACATACAGGACATTGCGGAAAACGCTTTGCTGAAGATGATGATCGAGAATGAATGTGAGCACGGAACCTGTATGGTGATGGAAGTCGCGACGGGAAAAATTAAAGCAATCGCCAATCTTGGAAGAACGCCGGAAGGCAATTACTGGGAAGATCTGAACTACGGACTTCGTGCAACAGAACCCGGTTCTACTTTCAAGCTGGCAACAATGCTTTCTGTACTGGAAGATAAATATGCGACACTTAACACACATGTGAACCTGGAAGGCGGCAA
Organism: Pinibacter aurantiacus; assembly: GCF_019130065.1. GTDB lineage: Bacteria > Bacteroidota > Bacteroidia > Chitinophagales > Chitinophagaceae > Pinibacter > Pinibacter aurantiacus. The sequence continues at coordinate 221,054 of NZ_JAHSPG010000016.1, forward strand.
ATGGCAATACGGACGCAGAACGGTCTTTGACAGTGAAAAACACGGGAAATATGATGTAACCATCAAGGAGGCATTTGAAGAAAGTTCAAATGTGGGAATGGCTAAGCTGGCAACAACTTACTATACCAAAAATCCTGAACAGTTCATCAATCATTTAAAAAGATTAAGGCTTAACCAATTAACAGGAGTTGATCTCATAGGAGAAACAAGTCCTGTGATCAAAACGCCAAAATCAAGAACATGGAGCGCTACATCGCTGCCGTGGATGGCTTTTGGATATGAAGTATTGGTGAGTCCGCTGCAAACATTGATGTTGTATAACGCAGTGGCGAACAACGGAAAAATGATGAAGCCTTATCTCGTTAATTCCTTCCAGAAAGATGGAATTACGGTAAAGGAAAATCAACCAGTGGTGCTGGAAGAAAAGATTTGCAGTGAACAAACATTAAAACAACTGAAGTCTTGCCTTGAAGGAGTAATGCTGGAGGGAACAGGTAAAGGCTTACAGTCGCCATATTACAGAACAGCGGGAAAAACAGGAACGGCGCTCGTTGCAAACGGTAGTCGTGGTTACGCAGACAGAATTTATCAATCATCGTTCGCAGGATATTTTCCGGCAAACAACCCGAAATACACTTGCATAGTGGTGATAAAAAATAAACCGTTTGCTAAAAAGTTTTACGGCGCATCAGTAGCAGGGCCCGTGTTTAAAGAAGTTGCCGACAAGTTGTACGCGATGAACGTAGATAAAAGTTCTTTCAATATCACAATGAGCGCTATCAGAAAAGACAGTTCTGCTTTTAGTGGAGCTGGCAATACTGATGAAGTGAAATGTGTAATGCGAACACTGAAACTGCCTTATGTGGACTCAGTGAAAAGAATTGACTACACATCGGTTGCAACAAACGACAACCGCTCTGTACTAACAGCAAGATCTGTGCAGAAAAATATAATGCCGAATGTAAGAGGAATGGGTTTGAAGGATGCGTTGTATTTGCTGGAGAATATGAAGATAAAAGTAATTACAAAAGGTAGAGGAAAAGTAACGGCACAATCGCAGGAAGCCGGAACACCCATTACCAAAGGATCAACAGTAATAATAGAATTGAGTTAATGGCATTATTGCAGGATATATTATACAAGGTTAGCCTTCGCTCCGTGCAGGGAAATATGCAGGTAAATGTAAACGACCTGCAGATCGATTCGCGTAAGATAAGCGAAGGTTCGGCATTCATAGCGATCAAGGGTGTTCATGTAGATGGACATCAATATATAGAAACAGCAATTGAAAAAGGCGCGACTGCCATTATTTGTGAGCAGTTTCCGCTGAACTTAAAAGAAGGTATTACGTATGTGCAGGTAGAAAACAGTGGTGTTGCCGCAGGTAATATGTCTCATAACTTTTATGGACAGCCATCTGAAAAGTTAGTACTGGTAGGGGTTACGGGCACAAACGGAAAAACTACCATCGCTACATTGTTGTACAAGCTCTTTACAGCATTGGGATACAAAACAGGTTTGCTGAGCACTGTTCAAAATCAAATAGGTGGTGAAGTGTTGCCATCAACACATACCACACCGGACGCGATCAGTGTAAATGCATTGCTGAAAAGAATGGTAGATGCGGGTTGTACACATGCATTCATGGAAGTGAGTTCGCATGCGATAGACCAGCACAGGATCAGCGGGCTGGAATTTGCCGGAGGCATTTTCAGCAACATCACGCATGATCACCTGGACTATCACAAAACATTTGCAGAATATCTGCGCGTAAAGAAATCGTTCTTTGACGGATTGCCAACAAATGCGTTCGCTGTTTCAAATCAGGATGATAAAAATGGTGCTGTGATGTTGCAAAACACCAACGCACAGAAGTATTTCTACAGCCTGCGTACGCTGGCAGATTTCAAAGGAAAGATCCTTGAAAATGGTTTGCTGGGTTTGGTGATGATCATTGATGAACAGGAAGTGCATTTCAGATTGATCGGCGAATTCAATGCTTACAATTTGCTCGCTGTATATGGCGCCGCGATTTGTTTGCACGAAGACAAACACGAAGTGCTGAGATGTTTGAGCGTATTGACCGGTGCAGAAGGAAGGTTTGATTACATCGTATCGCCAAAAGAAAGGATCATCGGAATTGTTGACTATGCACACACGCCGGATGCTTTGGTGAACGTGTTGACAACCATTCAAAAATTGAGAAAAGGTCACGAGCAAATTATAACAGTTGTAGGATGTGGCGGAGACAGGGATACGGCGAAACGTCCGGTGATGGGGCAGGAAGCCTGCGACTACAGCGACAAAGTGATCTTTACTTCGGACAATCCGAGAAGCGAAGATCCAAACGAGATCATCAAACAAATGGAAGCAGGATTAAACACTGCAGCAAAAAGAAAATTTATTTCAATAGTAGATAGAAAGGAAGCGATCAAAACAGCATTGAGTTTGGCGAAGCCGGAAGATATCATTCTCATAGCAGGAAAGGGCCATGAGAAGTACCAGGAAATAAATGGTGTCAAACATCATTTTGATGACAAGGAAGTGTTGCAGGAAATGTTCGAGTTATTTGGAAAATAAAAAGTAAAAAGGCAAAAGTCAAAAACGGAGAGTCCTGGTATTCGGCGACAAACTCAGTTATTCAGTTATTCAATTATTCAGTTACTATAAATGCTCTATCAATTATTTGAATGGTTTAAATCTGAAGGGTGGAAATTTCCCGGAGGACAATTGTTCCAGTTTATCACATTTCGTGTTTTGCTGGCCATCATCTTGTCCCTGGTAATTACGACGGTGTTTGGAAAATCGCTCATCAACTATTTGCGTCGCAAACAAGTTGGTGAAACAGTTCGCGACCTCGGTCTTGCAGGCGAACAACAAAAGAAAGGAACGCCAACGATGGGCGGTATCATCATCATTCTTGCCATTTTAATTCCAACATTATTATTGGCGGACCTACACAAAGCCTATATAAGGTTGATGATCCTCAGTACCATTTGGTTGGGAATAATTGGTTTCATAGATGACTATTTAAAACTAAGAGCAAAACGCATTGCACAACAACAAGGCGTTGCATATAAAAAAGGCGATAAAGATGGTTTGGCAGGATGGTTCAAAATATTTGGACAAGTAGGTCTGAGTATCATCATCGCGAGCACACTATTGTTTAATGAGAATGTAAAAGTGTGGCGCGAATATACCGGCGACGTGACAGGTGTTAAAGACGTGAAAACGGTGAAGTTTGATAATGTGGAAAGACATTTTGTAGAAGCGAAAGATCCTGTTACGACCATTCCATTTGTAAAGAGCCATGAATTCAACTACGCGAAATTATTACCGCCGGCTTTAAGAAGTTTTACATGGGTTTTATATATAGCACTTGTAATCTTTATTGTTGTTGCGGTTTCTAACGGAGCCAACTTAACAGATGGAATTGATGGATTGGCAACCGGCGTCTCGGCGATCATTGGTGTGTGTTTGGGTGTATTTGCATATGCAAGTGGTAACCTTCGGTTGGCCGATTACCTGAACATCATGTACATTCCTAACCTTGGTGAGTTGTCCATTTTCATCGGAGCGTTGGTAGGAGCATGTATCGGATTCCTTTGGTACAATGCATTTCCGGCACAAGTGTTCATGGGCGATACGGGAAGTTTAACATTGGGAGGTATCATCGCAGCATTGGCGATCATCGTGCGCAAAGAATTGTTGATTCCTATTTTTTGTGGAGTGTTCTTAGTAGAAAATATCAGTGTAGTAATACAGGTTTCCTATTTCAAATATACCAAGAAGAAGTATGGCGAGGGCAAAAGAATCTTTTTAATGAGTCCATTGCATCACCACTATCAAAAGCTCGGTTATCACGAAAGTAAAATCGTAACACGCTTCTGGATAGTAACCATATTATGCGTTGTGTTTTCAATTGTAACATTGAAGATCCGCTAAAAGTAATATTGAAAAACCGGATCAATAGCTTTAAAATCCTATTCTTGAATGACCACCCTAAGGCGATCAAAAGACATTGAGGTGCAGTTACTAACAAATCCATTCTTTTGAAGAACCCCAAAATCCGATTGGGAAAGTAAATTATGAGCAAACGTATTGTAATTCTCGGGGCAGGTGAAAGCGGGATTGGCGCAGCCATCCTTGCTAAGCAGAAAGGGTATGGTGTATTCGTATCTGATGGTGGCAGTATTAAAGACATTTACAAAAAAGAACTGGAACAACACCAGATAGAATTCGAAGAAGGAAAACATTCAGAAGAAAAAATTCTGAATGCAGACGAGGTGATGAAGAGCCCCGGCATTCCCGAAAAAAACGAAATGGTGAAGAAGATAAGAGCGAAAGGAATACAGGTGATAAGTGAAATAGAACTGGCATACAGATATAAAGGAAACAGCAAGATCATTGGCATAACAGGTAGTAATGGTAAAACAACCACCACATCGCTGATCTACCACATTTGTAAAACAGCTGGAGTGGATTGTGCGTTGGTGGGCAATATTGGTTACTCATTTGCAAAACAGGTGGCAGAAGATCCAAAGCCGTGGTACATAGCAGAGATAAGCAGCTTTCAACTGGATGATATCATAACATTCAGGCCAGATGTAGCAGTGCTGACGAACATCACGGAGGATCATTTAGATAGATACGACTATAAGTTTCAGAACTATATAGACAGCAAGTTCAGAATAATAATGAATCAACAGCAGGGCGATACATTTATCTATTGTGCGGATGATGAAGTAACCATGCAGAACATAAACAACTTTTCAATTAAATCTAACTTATTACCATTCACTATGAGAAATGAACTGAAAAAAGGCGCTTACATTAAGGATGGAGAAGTCGTAATAGCCACGGAAGAAGAAAAAATGCAGATGAGTGTATATGATTTTGCATTGAAAGGTAAACACAATCAATACAACACTATGGCAGCAGGACTGGCCGGTTCATCCATTGGCCTGAGAAAAGAAAAGATACGTGACGCCATTCAGTCATTCGAAGCACTTGAGCACAGAATGGAGTTTGTTGCAACTGTGCGTGGAGTAGATTTTATCAACGACAGCAAAGCAACCAATATCAACAGCACCTGGTATGCTTTGGAAAGTATGGAAAAACCAACCATCCTCATCTTAGGAGGGGTAGATAAAGGAAATGATTATGATTCCATTCGTGAACTGGTAAAAGAAAAAGTGAAAGCGATCGTGTGCATGGGGTTGGATAATTTGAAAATTCAGAATGCTTTTAAAAATGATGTTGCAGTAATTGCAAGTACATCAAGCGCTGAAGAAGCTGTACATACAGCATTTCATTTGGCAAACAAGGGAGATGTGGTTTTACTGAGCCCGGCTTGTGCAAGTTTCGACTTGTTCAAAAATTACGAAGACAGAGGAAAACAATTCAAAGACGCGGTGAAGAATTTGTAGAGTTGCAGAGAAAGCTCTAACAACTAACAACGATCAACTAATAACTTATAGCGAAAACAAAGCAACACCGTAGGAACAAAAAAGAATGAACAACATTGCTGACATAGAACAAAATGCTTTCAGGGGATTAAGCAGCAGAACCAAAGGGGACAAAGTGATTTGGTCCATTGTGATACTGCTTGCCCTGGTGTCGCTGCTGGTAGTGTACAGCTCTACGGGTTCGCTTGCATACAAAATGTACAAAGGCAACACGGAGGTGTACCTGTTCAAGCAGATCGTTTTTATTTCAATAGGTATCGGCATCATATATTTCGCCCACATGGTAAATTATAACGTTTACTCGAAAGTGGCGCGGATATTGTTTCTTGTTGCCATACCATTACTCGTATATACATTGTTCTTTGGTGTGAAGCTGAACGAAGGTAGCCGCTGGATACGACTGCCCATCATCAATCTTACTTTCCAAACATCTGACTTGGCAAAGCTTGCACTCATCATGTACATGAGCCGATTGCTGAGTAAAAAGCAGGATGTGATCAAAGATTTTAAAACAGGCTTTTTGCCAATCGCAATACCGGTTGGCATTGTGTGTATACTGATTGCACCGGCAAACCTTTCAACGGCTTTGCTCATTGGTGCAACAAGCATGTTGTTGATGTTCATTGGACGTGTGAGTATGAAACATCTTTTGCTGATCATTGGCATTGCAATGATACCGGTGATGATGTTGATAATGGCTGCCGTTTTTCAACACAGCAACAACGGTGGTGTTTCCACATCCACTCCAACAGCAAAAGTAGAAGGTAAGTCAAGATTGTTTGTGCGCGTGGGTACATGGATAAGTCGTGTAGAACACTTCATGTACGGAGGGAAAGATATTGATGACGATGACAACTACCAGATCAACCAGGCAAAAATTGCCATCGCAAAAGGTGGGGTGATGGGCCTTGGCCCTGGAAACAGTGAGCAGCGAAATTTTTTGCCGCACCCTTATTCGGATTTCATTTACGCGATCATCATAGAAGAGTACGGTTTGGTGGGAGGAGCTCTCATCTTATTTGTGTATTTGGTTTTCCTGTTTAGAAGCATACAGATTTTCCGTAAATGCCCTTATGCCTTTGGGGCCTTTTTGTCGTTAGGGCTGAGCTTCACTTTGGTGATTCAGGCGCTGGCAAACATGGCTGTGAATGTGAACTTGTTTCCGGTAACAGGGGTAACGCTTCCTTTGGTGAGTATGGGTGGTAGTTCATTTTTGTTCACTTGTTTGGCAATAGGAATTATACTGAGTGTGGCGAGGAATGTAGAGAAAGCGGAACAAGCGGGAATTAATAATTAAGAATTAATAATTAAGAATTAATAGTGTGACTTGCCGATAAAAAGGATGGTACGCCGTAGGGAATTTCGTACACCGTACATCGGACTTCGTACACTGTTTTAACTTTTGACTTTTGAATTTGAAAAAAATAATCATAGCGGGCGGCGGCACAGGCGGGCATATTTTTCCCGCAATAGCCATTGCCAATGCATTGAAGAAAATAGATTCATCCATTGAGATATTGTTTGTAGGAGCCAAAGGGAAAATGGAAATGGAAAAAGTGCCGGAGGCAGGTTATAAAATAGAAGGGCTGGACATTGCGGGTTTCAACAGAAGTTCTTTGATAAAAAATATCGGACTGCCGATAAAGCTGATCAAAAGTTTTTTCCAGGTTAGAAAGATCATTAACTCGTTTCAACCGGCCGCTGTAATTGGCGTTGGTGGTTACTCGAGTTTTCCGGTGTTGAAATATGCACAGCAAAAAAATATTCCAACATTCATTCACGAGTCAAATTCATTTGCAGGAAGGTCAAACATAATGCTCGGCAAAAACGCAACAAAAGTTTTTGTGGCAAGTGATGGAATGGAGAAATTTTTTCCTGCTGCTAAGATTATGATCACCGGAAATCCTGTTCGTGCGACAATTGCGAATTCCACGGTAACACGTGAAGAAGGCGTTCAGTTTTTCGGATTAGATCCTGCGAAAACTACAGTGCTGTCAATTGGTGGAAGCCTTGGCGCACAAAGCATTAATACAGCAATTGATAGTGGCATTGCGGCATTTGCGAAAAATGGTCTGCAGTTGATCTGGCAAACCGGAAAGCCTTATGCAGCAAGAGGTGCAGAAGTGGCTGTCGACAATAAAAATGTTTGGTCCAACACCTTTATAAACAAAATGGAATATGCATTTGCTGCGGCAGATGTGGTGATCTCAAGAGCCGGTGCCATGGCGATCGCTGAATTGTGTGTAGTGAAAAAACCGGTTGTATTCGTACCCTATCCCTTTGCAGCCGAAGATCACCAAACAGTAAATGCACAAAACCTTGTTGCAAAACACGCCGGCATAATGATCAAAGACAGCGAGGCGAAAGACAAGCTGGTAAATGAAATAGTAGGCCTGGCAAAGGATGCACAATTGCAAAATGAATTGAAAATAAATATTGGCAAACTGGGAGTGAAGAATGCAGATGAGGTGATAGCCAGAACAATAATTGAATTATTGAATAAAAAATAACTGAATAACCGAATAACTGAATAACTGAAACGAATGCGGAATGCTAAAAAATTGGACATCAGTTATTCAGTTAATCAGTTACTCAGTGGCAAATAAAATGATCGCACTTAAAGACATAAAGAAAATTTACTTCATCGGCATCGGCGGCATCGGTATGAGTGCACTGGCGAGATATTTTCATTCTCAGCAGATTGAAGTAAGCGGATATGATAAAACGACAACACCATTAACGAAGGCATTGGAAGAAAGCGGCATGGCGGTTCACTATACGGAAGACTTGAACGCCATTCCAAAAGATGTACAATTGGTGGTGTACACACCAGCCATTCCAAAGGAACATGCAGAATTGGTGTACTATCAGCAACAAGGTTACGAAGTGCGAAAACGAAGCGAAGTGTTGCAGATCATCAGTGAGGGCTCTTTTAATATTTGTATAGCAGGAACGCACGGCAAAACCACCACTACCACAATGGTTGCGCATTTGTTACGCGACAGCGGTTATGGTTGCAATGCATTTCTCGGTGGTATTTCTGTAAACTACAACACCAATTTCTGGAGCAATCAAAGAAATGTGTGTGTAATAGAAGCAGATGAATATGACAGAAGCTTTTTAAGATTGAGTCCTGATGTGGCCATCATCACATCAATGGATGCAGATCATTTGGATATTTACGGAACGGAAGAAGCATTGCAGGACACGTTCGTTCAGTTCAGTGAAAAGATTAAGCCCGGCGGTTTGCTCATAAGCAAATACGGATTGGCGAGAGAAAAAGATTTTAAAACGGACAAGCAACTGCGCTACAGCGTAAGCGACAACAAAGCAGATGTATATCCGGAAAATATCCAGATGCATAACGGCAGTTATTCATTTGACGTAGTGATAGACGGTGATAGAATTGAAGGGCTGACATTGCACATGGGCGGCCAACATAACGTGGAGAATTCAATTGCTGCAATAACTGTAGCGTACGAACTGGGAATAGAGAAAGAAAAAATTAAAGCAGCAATCGCGTCTTTCAAGGGAGTGAAGAGGAGATTCGAGTATATCAGAAAAGATAGCGACACAATTTTGATTGATGATTATGCGCATCACCCGGAAGAGTTAAGAGCATTGCTCACGGGCGCGAAAAGTTTGTTTCCTGATAAAAAATGTGTAGTTGTTTTTCAACCGCATTTATATAGCAGAACAAACGACTTGCAGGACGCATTTGGCGAAAGCCTTGATATAGCTGATGAAGTGATACTGCTTCCGATTTATCCGGCAAGGGAACTTCCAATACCGGGTGTAAGCAGCGAAATGCTTCTGGACAAAATGAAAAACCAGCACAAGCAAGTGCTAAGCAAAGAAGATCTTTTAAAATGGGCATCAAGTGTCGATCCTCGCGGTAAGGTAATAATTACTGCAGGTGCAGGAGACATTGATGCGCTGGTAGAACCGATAGGCGAGAAATTAGGAATTAGAAATTAGGAATTAGAAGGAAGGGCAACATTCATCTAATTCCTAACTCCTAACTCCTAACTCCTAATTTCTAGCTCCTGAAAATTATTCTGCACAGTAGGCTGCTGTGCAACAGGTACCCGTCCAACAATCGCTGAAATTAAAGTGTGACTGTTGGGCGGGACACCAAAGTAGAGACAAGGCATTGCCTTGTCTGTGTTAAAAGGATTAGGAAATAATATTTAGAACTAAATAAAGTCTTTTACACCCTTAGAAACTGGTCGGGGGTGAGGTTTATGGAGAAGAAAAAAAATATCAAACGCGTTTTAACTGCCATGCTTTGGATAGCAATGGCAAGCGGCGTTGTGGTATTGTTGGTGGCGGCAATTGGTAAAAAAAACAATGAACAATGCAAGGGCATTGAAATTGATATAAGAGGAGTTGGTGAATATTATTTTGTGGACAAGACAGATGTGATGAATGTTGTTTCCCCAAACAAAAGCGTAAAAGGTAGAGCCATCACGGGTTTTGATTTGAGAAAATTAGAAGAGACGCTGGAAAAAAATCTGTGGGTGAAGGATGCCGAACTGTTCTTTGATAACAAAGCGATACTGCACGTAAAAGTAGAAGAACGTGAACCAATAGCAAGAATTTTTGCGGTGAATGGGAATTCATATTACATCGACAGCGCTTTTGCAAAATTGCCGTTGAGCCCTAAAATGAGTGTGAAGTTACCTGTGTTTACAGGTTTTCCGACTGATGCGGTGAAACTGAGTAAGGCAGACAGTACGCTGATGCAATACATAAAACAAGTGAGTTTGTTTATTGCGAAAGACACTTTCTGGACAGCGCAGATTGCACAAGTGGACATTACACCATTGAGAACATTCGAAATGGTGCCGACAGTTGGTAACCACATCATCATATTTGGCAATGGTGAAAATGTAGAAGCAAAGTTTGACAGGTTGATGATTTTCTACAAAAACATTTTGCCAAAAGTGGGGCTGAACAAATATGAATCGGTGAACGTGCAGTACGAAAAACAAGTGATAGGAATGAGGCGTGGCGCGGACAACAGGATTGACTCGCTGCAGGCATTGAGAAACATTCAGCAAATGTTGCTGGCTGCAAGGCAGATGAGAAGCGACAGCAGTTCAACAACGCAAATGCCGGTGAAGCAAATGCAGCCTGAAACACTGAGCGACTCAACACTGTCACTGATTGATGCAGATAGCAATGCAGGAGCTGCAGCAGGACAGGCGATCAACGCGATTGCGCCACCGGCAAGCAATGTGAGAAGCAATGCTGCAAAACCTGCGACAAGAGCAACGGCAACACCAAAACCTGGTGCTGCAAGAAACAACAGACAACGACGATAGCAACACCATATTCAAAGACGTAACAACTATAAACAAACATATATTTATGAACAACGAACAACCCATTATTGTCGGCCTGGACATTGGTACTACCAAGATAGCTGCCATTGCAGGAAGAAAAAATGAGTTCGGTAAGCTCGAGATCTTAGGTTTCGGACGAGCCAACTCTAATGGCGTTAAGCACGGGCAGGTATTGAACATTGATGAAACCATCAAGGCAATCCGTACCGCACTTGAAAATTGTTATGCCAGCAATCCGAATTTAGAGATCAATGAAGTGTATGTAGGTATTGCCGGACATCACATTAAAAGTTTGCAAACCCGTGGAGACATCGTTCGCCATGATAACAATGAAGAAATCAGTCAACGTGAAATCGATCAGTTGGTCGCTGACCAATATAAAACGTATATCCCTGCAGGTGATCAGATCATTGATGTGATACCACAGGAATTTACAGTAGATAATTTTCAAAACATTCCAAACCCAATTGGGTACGGCGGTGTAAAAGTGGGTGCAAATTTCCACATCATCACTGGTGATAAAAATGCGATTCGCAATATCAACCGTGCGGTTGAGAAAAGTGGATTGCACACCAAAGATCTTGTGTTGCAACCATTGGCATCTGCTGCAGCAGTAATGGGTTACGAGGACATGGAAGCAGGTGTTGCCATTGTTGACATCGGCGGTGGTACAACTGACCTTGCTGTCTTCTGTGATGGTATTTTAAGACATACTGCTGTAATACCGTTTGGTGGTGAAAACATTACCAATGATATTAAAACCGGCCTTGGTGTTTTGAAAACACAAGCCGAGCAAATGAAAGTGCAGTTTGGTAGTGCTTTGGCAAACGAAGCAAAAGCAAACGCGTTCATTACCATTCCTGGCCTGCGTGGTATGCCACCAAAAGAGATCAGCGTGAAGAATCTTGCAAACATCATACAGGCACGTATGAGTGAGATCATGGATTTTGTTACCTATCACTTGAAACAAGTGGGCATGGATAGCAGAGTGCTGAATGGTGGTATCGTTTTAACCGGCGGTGGTTCTCAATTGAAACATTTGATCCAGTTAACAGAATATGTAACAGGCGTAAATACACGCATCGGTTATCCTACAGAACATCTTGCTCCCGGACATATTGAAGAGTTGGCAAAGCCAATGTACGCAACATGTCTTGGCCTGATTTTAAAAGGGTACAATGATTACGAGAACAACCTGAAAGTATTCGAGAAAGATTTCAAGAAAATTCCGGTTCCTGATAATTTGAAAAAACTGGAAGCAGTGAAAGCGGCTCCAATCGTAATCGAAGAAGAGCAGCAGCAAGAGCAGGTTATTCAGAAAGATAAAATGAACAATCGCAATTCAGGATTCAAAGATATTTGGGGCAAATTCAAACACAGTTTGATCGATCTGTTCCAGGAAGAAGAAGATAAGGCTTTATAGAGTGGAGAGAGGAGAGTTGAGAATGGAGAGTTAGTGATTTTTTTAACTCTCAACTCTCAATTCTCAACTCTCAACTGGTTTTCATACTAACTAACCATTTTATTCACAGCCGGCATTTACAGTGTTGGCGAAATTTATTAACTATGATTCACTTTGATCTACCGAAGGAGAAATCATCTATCTTAAAGGTGATAGGTGTGGGGGGTGGTGGCAGCAATGCTGTTAATCACATGTTCAGTCAAAGTATTGAGGGCGTGAACTTTATTATTTGTAACACTGATGCACAGGCTATTTCACAAAGCAATGTGCCGAATAAAATACAACTGGGGCCACATCTTACTCAAGGGCTTGGCGCGGGTGCCAATCCCGAAATTGGTAAGCAGGCAACAGAGGAAAGTTTAGAAGAGATAAAACGCATTTTAGAAGTAAATACCAAAATGGCCTTCATCACTGCCGGTATGGGCGGTGGTACAGGAACTGGTGGCGCTCCTATCATTGCCAAGATCTGTAAAGATCTTAGCATATTAACAGTAGGTATTGTAACCACTCCGTTCTCTTACGAAGGAAAGAAAAGACAACTACAGGCGGAAGAAGGCATCAGTCATTTGAAGAACCATGTAGATACTTTATTGGTGATCAGCAACGATAAATTGCGTCATCAGTTTGGTAACTTAAAAATGAAAGATGCATTTGCGAAAGCAGACAACGTTTTGGCAACAGCTGCAAAATGTATCACAGACGTGATCAACAGCACCGGCCAGATCAACGTTGACTTTGCCGATGTATGTACAGTAATGCGCAATGGCGGTGTTGCTATTTTGGGTAACGCAGCGGTTGAGGGTGAAAACCGTGCGCAGAAAGCAATTGAAGAAGCATTGAATTCTCCATTGCTGAATGACAATGAAATTAAAGGTGCAAGATGGATATTGATCAACATTAACTCTGCGGAAGGTGACCACGAGTTTACAATGGATGAAGTGGACATCATTCAGAATTATTTGTTGAGCCAGGCCGGAGAAGAAACTGACGTGATTCTTGGTTTGGGTTATGACAATTCTTTGGAAAGAAAAATTGGCATCACACTGATTGCAACTGGTTTTGAATATAAAGATCCTTTTTACAGAACAGAAGAAAAGGAAATACCGGAACAACCGAAAAGAGAAGAGAAGATCATCATGAAGCTCGAGCCTCAGCGTGAAGAGCCGAAAGCATACGTTTCAACATCTTTTTCCTTGCCCTTGGACGAGAGGGTGGAAGAAGTGGTTGAAAATGAAATGGATAGTGGTATCATCTCTTTTGTGGCGGAAGAGCCAACAGAAAAATTGAGAGAGGATCTTCAACCTACCCTCGTAGAAGTCCCATCAAATAAGGATTCTGTTGTGTTTTTTACGGAAGAAAACGACAGTAAAAATACTGTGGATAAAAAAGGAGGAAGCGAAAACGGTCCGGAGTTTTTTGAGTTAGTATATTCACATCCAGCCAAAACGGAGATGCCAGGACAGAATTTGTCACAACCACAACAGCCGAAATCTACTCAAAATAATTCTTCAGCGTCTGCAGCGTCTGGAGGATACTTGGCCAAGCCATCCAATATTTATGCGGAACCAAAGGCAGACCAAGGTGCGCCAAAAGCGCAGGCCGCGCCTTACGCGAAGCCTAACATCCCTCAGCAACCGGAAGCAACGTCTGTTCCAAAAGAAGAGGAACCTTCTTTAGACATGCAATTGGTGATTAAGGATGAAGTTCCTGCGGCGGATGTGCAGCGTACAGAACAGACTTATTCAACTGCCAGCAATAACTCTTTTGTTGAGGAACCGGCAATGCCGGACGAAGCAGAGGACCAGCGACGCAGAGCGGCAGAGAGAATACAGAAACTACGTAATCTGTCATTCAACGTAAACTCAGCCGATCCAAACAATGAGTTCGAAACTGTGCCGGCATATATCCGCCGCAACCTGGAACTCTACAACAACACAAATCCGGTAGAGAATTTTTACAGCAACTACACTGTAAAATCTGACGAAAATAATAACGCAAAAATCAGCACAATAAATACTTTTCTTGACGGTAACAAGCCCGACTAACTTATTGGTCGCTTAGCTACCATGTTTGTTTTTAGTTGTATCCCCTTGATTTTTCAAGGGGATTTCTTTTTTAATAATTGAGTAATTGAATGATTGAATAATTGTGGAAGAGGAATTATGGCGCCATTTGCAATAGTTATGGAGCCAAAAGCCCCAGAGGGGCTATATGTTAGTAGTTAGTATCAAACAGCCATGAACCAATGCCAGCCCCGTCGGGGCGACATGTTAACTATCACGAAGCCGGAAAATTCAGGAGATTTCTATTTTACGGCATTAAATGATCGGTGGCAGCGTTGATTGTAACGTCTTCAAGAGTTTTACCACTAAGCCACTAAGGACACTTAGTTCCATTAAGGCAGTTTGGATAATTTGAAATTGTAAATCTTATATTTGGCTTCCAAAATCAATGTTGAAAAGGATATTGGCAATTGAGAAAAATGGCCCTAAAAGAAGATATACTGCGAAATTTTTATAAAGATGGAACCAAAGAGTGGCATTGGGGTAAAATAATCTTAGATGTTGTATTTGTTTTGGCATTATTGATAGTGTGTATTTATGGTAGAAATAGAAAACAAAAGTTAGATGCAGAAAGGATAAAGAATCACAGATATACCATTGGAATAACCGGGAAAAAACATCATGGCATAAAAAGTTCTCAACCCTCGGTTGAATTTTATTATGTGGTTTCATACATGCAGTACAACAGGAATCAGACTGTTGGCGCACAATATGAAGATAACCTGATATCTAACGGAGGACGTTACTATGTAGAGTTTTCTTCAAAAGATCCAGGTAACAGTGTGCTGCTGTTAGGAGAGCCAGTTCCTGACGCAATACAATCCTGCCCTGACACAGGATGGATCAATCTTCCCACTTATTTCGTTAGGTAGAGTTGGCTGTTACCAATGCGTTGATTGTAACTTCGTCATGAGTTTACCACTAAGTCACTAAGGACACTGAGCTCCACTAAGGCCGCTTGATTATCGGCAACCCCTTAGTGAAACTTAGTGCCCTTAGTGCCTTAGTGGTAAAGAAAACGGTCTAACTAAAGGTTGTATGAAGATGATCATGGCAATGCCAGCAAAGAGATTCTATAATCTGCGTATCTTTGTTATCTCTCTACTGAAGAACTTTTCTTTTACTCAATACTATCCAGATGGAAACGATCCTCATTACCGGCGGCACCGGATTAATCGGAAAAAGACTCACATCATTATTATTGCAAAACGGATACAGTGTTATCGTCCTCACGAGAAATAAAATTGAAGCTTCGGAAAATTTCAAATTGGAAGATCCGCAGTCAACAGGCTATCACAATCTTTCCTTTGCTGAATGGAACGTAAAAGAACAAACCATTGATCGCACCGCAGTAGAAAAAGCAGATTACATCATTCACCTTGCCGGCGCCGGCGTTGCAGATAAAAGATGGTCGGACAAAAGAAAAAAAGAAATCGCAGAAAGCAGAACGAAAAGCGGTGCGCTGATTGTAAAAGCACTTAGCGAAAATTCGCATCATGTAAAGGCTGTTGTAAGTGCATCTGCCATTGGTTGGTACGGCCCGGATCCTTCTGTTCCCAACTTAAAACCATTTGTCGAAAGCGATGAACCAAATGATGATTTCCTCGGGCAAACCTGTTTGCAATGGGAGCAAAGCATAGAGCCTGTACAAAAGATGAATGTTCGCCTTGTAAAATTGCGCACCGGCATTGTTCTGAGTAATGAAGGAGGAGCACTTGAGGAATTTAGAAAACCTTTGCGATTTGGTTTATCAACAATACTTGGAAGTGGCAGCCAGGTAGTCAGCTGGATTCATATCGACGACCTTTGCAGAATGTACATGCAGGCAATGCACGACGAAAAAATGCAAGGCGCTTACAATGCCGTTGCAACACATCCAATCAGTAATAAAAAACTCAACGAAACGCTTGCTGTCAAACAACGAGGCAGATTTTATATTCCGATCTATGTGCCTTCATTCGTATTAAAAATGGTGCTCGGTGAAATGAGCATTGAAGTGTTGAAAAGCACCACCGTAAGCAACGAGAAAATGAGAAAGGCGGGATTTCAATTTATATTTCCGGATGTGGAAAAAGCGATTGCTGATCTAATTAATAATTAGTAAAGAATAATTAATAGGTGTAACGGATTAATTGGAAAGAGATATTCCGGTATTTTAAGAAACCATAATGCCACATTCAGTAAAGAATGTGGCATTATTAATTATTCTTTATTAATTATTAATTACAAGTCGCGTCTCATATACACAAACAAACTCAAACTCCACGTAATCACCAGTCCAATCAGTGTTAAAAAGATATGCGATTGAACGGCCGCTAGTGCTAGTTTGTAAGTATCCGCATCAATCTTTCCTAAAAATGCAGGAATTGGAATTAGGCGGTCGGAAATTTCTAACGGTAAAAAGCGGCCGACATCATTTGCCTTGAACTTCAGGATGCCCACTAAAATTGGTTCAAGAATGATACAGTAAAAGATGAAAATGGCAAGCGCGATAAATGATTTGCGCACCAGCAAGCCGATTAAAAAAGCAATTGACAATTGAGCAAATGTTTGAAAAGCAAATAACAGCACATAATAAAACTGGTCCCATTTGCTGGCAGTCACATCATCTGTATTTGTCGAACCAATAATAAGACTCACGACAAAATAGATTGCGGAAACAATCAACGTAATAATAACAACGCTGATGAATTTGCTCCACATGAATTGTTGCCTGCTCCAGCCATCAATAATATTTTGGCGATTTGTTTTGTAAGTGTACTCGTTGGTAATAAGCATGATCACTACAATAGCCGGAATGAAAATAAACAGCGATGAAAAAAAAGCAACTGTATGCCATGCTTCCGGAAATGAAAAAGGATTACCCATCAGCGCCTTTACAATCTGCCCCTGCATCGTCTGTTTTGCGGTAATGTTGTGATAAATACTTAGAAAGGTATAGTTAATGCCGGGATAGGAAAGAGCCGTGATGCAAATGACCCACCAGAATGCAGGATAGTTCTTGATCTTCAGCCATTCTGTTTTTACTAGATTCAACATGAGTTGTAAGAAATTAGGAATTAGGAATTAGGAATTAGGAATTAGAAATTAGAAATGGAATTCAGAATATTCAACCCTGTCTAACTCCTAATTCCTAATTTCTAATTCCTTGTTTTTAGTTATTCGTTAGTTCAAAAAATTTCGCTTCGAGTCTTTTCTTTTTAATGACAAGATGATTAAGGGTAATGCCTTTGCTGAAACAAAATGCATTTATTTCTTCAGGGCGGGCTGTGCCTTTCGCTAGTTGAATTTGCACAAGGCCGTTTTCCAAAATAACCTGCTCCGTACCGTTATATGACTGGAGAATGTTCAGGAGCGCATTGTTGTCACTTGCACTTATTTCAACAATGTCATTGTCCACCAGCACATCGTCGACTGCACCGGTAGTGAGCAATGTTCCTTTTTTTAGAATAGCCACGTGTGTACAAACCTTTTCTACCTCATCTAAAAGATGGCTCGCCATGATGATGGTATGTCCTGCAATACTAAGTTCTTTGATCAATTCCCTTATTTCTGCAATGCCCACAGGATCCAGACCATTAGTGGGCTCGTCAAGCACAAGCACTTTTGGTTCGCCGAGCAAAGCGCCTGCAATAGCAAGTCTTTGTTTCATTCCAAGGCTGTAAGTGCTGAAGCGACTGTTTTTTCTTTCCAGCAATTTTACTTTTTCCAGCACAACGTTTATTTCGGTAACGTTGCCTCTGCCACTAATGCTGTTGGTAATTTTCAAATTATTAAATGCTGAGAGATAATGATAGAAGTTGGGCGTTTCCAGCAACGTACCAATTTTCCTTCTGGTGGCTGGAGAACTTGGTTGGTCAAACCACAGGAAGTTGCCATTATCAGCCTTCAGTACATCTACAATAATGCTGAGCAAAGTAGTTTTGCCACTTCCATTTGGACCCAGCACACCAAATATGGCACCCTGTGGTACTTCAAATGAAACACCATTCAGCGCCTTGATGTTGCCATAAGATTTTGAAATGTTTTGAATAGAAAGAATAGACACGGTTTGAGATTTTCAAACAAGATAAAGGAATAATTAGGAATTAGAAATTAGGAATTAGGAATTGGGCATTTCTGATGATATGCGGCTGCAAAACGTGAGCAGTAAAGAAAGGTTGTAGCTATACAGGTGTTTCACAGAAACAATTCTTAATTCCTAATTCTTAATTCTTAATTGAGCCTCCATGGCTCGCATGATAAACACTAGAAAATTCTCCCACCACCGCTCTGTCATTTTTAAAAGAAAGTTTATGCAATTGAAGATTGTCTACATCGCTTTGAAGTACTTTTCTATGAATCGGGTTTAAGGTGCCTCCAGGTGTGGCGGGCGCCGCCACTGCACTGTATTGATACATGGGGTCGCAGATGGTGCCGCGTGGATACATAATGCCCGGTGCACCTTTTCCTCTTATATCTAATTGAACGGGATGAAGCAGTCCGAGCGTATGTCCATACTCGTGAGCAGCAGTAGTGGAATGATCGAGAATGTTCGCAAGTTTGAAATAACCAGTATTGCAACCAATGCCATCCACAAATGAAATATCCTGGCTAGAAAATTCTTCAATGCGGAAGTAGTTATTTCTCGGGTCATCATTGTACCAGACTTCCTCCGGAGTAAGATCAGGTTTGTAAAAACCTTCAATGCGCAGAGTAAACGAAAAAGTATTTCTCTTTATAATAACCGTTTTGTTAAACTCATTCCATTGTTGCTGAATGTCTTGCGCAGCCTGTATTGCAAGAGATTCGGTTGCGGCATCGCCGTAAAAAAATAACCTCGAATGAATAACAAGTAGTTGTGAATGATGATCAAGATAAGCTTCTCCCATGGAGTTATGAGTTTTGAATAATGAGTAGTGAGTTTGTGCGTAACAATTATTTAATCACATCATTTACAACTTGCCGATCAGGACTCATTACTCACAACTCACAACAAATCTAATAGTTTACGTATAAAAAAGGCTACGGGTTTCTACAAACGGCGAGTAAAATCCCCCATCGTAGATTTACATTGGTTCGCGCACTTTTGCACTATTTCATTTTAGCTCTTGTGAAACACGTTGGAAGTGGCTTATTTTGTATTCAGTCGTATCCGTTTCCGTAATCTAAATCCGTGTACCTATGAAGATAAAACTCTACACTCTACTCAAACTGGCATTGCCGGTTATTTTTCAACTTCTCATAGTACAACTTGCATTTTCGCAGGACTGCTCAACCCTTAAAGCCACTACCAAAGCAACAGAGTCTCGATGCACTGCAACGGGTTCTATTGAAGTAACGGCTACTGGTGGAAGTAACAACTATAACTATAGGGTTGACGGGCCAGTTACCACCTCGTATACATCATCCCGATTGTTAACGGGCCTCTCTGCAGGTTCCTACACTGTTTATATAAAAGACATCGTGAAGGGGTGTGAAATTACGGTTATGAACGTAATTGTACCAGGAAGCTATAGTGATCCTCGCTTCGCATTGGTTAAAACTGATGTGACCTGTAAGAACGGAAATGACGGTACAATTTCTGTAACAGGAGCAGTGAATGGAAGAACGCCTTTCATTTATACCATAATGGCGCCTTCCCCATCTTCTGTTGGCGTAACCAATACAACGGGTAATTTCAAGAATCTCTTAAGTGGTGAGTATGTAATACAACTGCAAGACTCGTGTGGTGGTAAACAAACACGACGCATTACCATTCTTAACTACGATTGGTGGATAGATAGCCAAACCATTACCAATGCAGGTTGTGATTTGGTAAATGTTGCCATTGGCCTTAAAGACAACAAGGGCAACACAAGCGGATCAAGTACGTTGTTCAGCGGATTTACTTTTGGTTATACTTTATCCAAAGGAGATACCACCTATGTTGGTTCTTCCAATTTCTCATTTCATTTAGCGAATAAAAGAAGTGCGGTTATTGTAGTAAAAGATCCTTGTGGGAATACAAAGACGATCAACTGGACAAACAATTTAATTCCTACACTGCCAGCCAATGTAACAACAACGCCAACCTGTAAAACATTCACGGCGCAAGTTACTGGTCAGGTGAATTTTACTGCACCAACACAATATAAATTATACAACAGCTCAAACCAGCAAATAGCGAGCAACACCACCGGAACATTTACCGGTCTTGCTTACGGAACATATAAGGTAACTGCTTACGACGCATGTTATGATACAACCATTACACGCACATTCACTGCAGCGCCGGTTAAGCCCTCAGTAAATGCAACAGTGAGCGTAAGCGGCAAACAGTGTTCTACATTTGATGCTACAGTAACCGGTCAGTCAAACTTATCGAGCCCGCAATTTTATCTGTATAATAAAAATGGCGTGCAGGTAGCAACTAATACAAATGGAGTTTTCACCGCAATTCCTTACGGTTCATACTCTATTAAAATCAAAGATGCCTGCTATGACACAACCATCACGCTGCAGTTCACACAAACGCCTACTAAGCCAAGTGTAAATGCGAACGCGACGATCAGCAATCAAAAATGTACTACGTTTTCCGCAACTGCATCTGGTAGCAATTTGAGCACTCCTCTTTATTGCCTCCTTAATTTGAGCGGTACTCAGATCGGTACTTGCAACAACACGGGTGTTTTTGATAACATCCCTTACGGCGATTATAAAATAAAAGTAACAAACAGCGCAAGTTGTTATGACACTACTATGTATGTTGCTGTTTCTGGAAAAAGAAAGAAACCGACCGCAGGAAGTTATGGTATCTCAAACAAAGATTGTAAAGGTTTCACGCTCACCATCACAGGAGCAACCAATTTGACCAACCCTCTATATTGTTTGTATGATGATCGCGGAAACCAGGTAGGAGATTGCAATACAACGGGTAAATTCACCAATGTACCTTATGGTCATTATTTTATCAAAATCAAGAATGATGCAACTTGCTACGACACAACGCTTGTAACAGAAGTTACAGTGGCAAGAAATGCAATGGGCAAAGGTAACTACACGATTTCTAATTTGACTTGCAGTGGATTTAAAGTGGCCATCAGCGGCGCTACGAACCTGAACAATCCTACGTTTTGTTTATACGATGTAAATGGCAACCAGGTGGGAGATTGCAATGCTACCGGTGTGTTTGATAATGTGCCTTACGGTTCTTACTGCATCAAAATAAAAAATGATCCTGCATGTTATGATACCACGATGATGCAATGCTTTACTCAAAATCGTCCTGTACCTGCAATTGGCACTTACACGATTACAAAATCATGTGCAACATTTGATGTTAAAATTACAGGCAATACTTCTGTAAGCAATCCTGTATATACATTGGTAGATGCGAGCGGAAACCAGGTCGGTTCCACAAACACAACAGGTGTTTTCACAGGCATTCCATATGGTAAGTATTGCATCAAGTTGAAAAACGATCCTTCCTGCTACGATACTACCATGCAAACTTGCTTCACCGCAAACAGGCTGTTGCCAAGTGCCGGACAGTATACGTTAAGTAATCAAGGTTGTACAGGATTCGATGCTACTATTTCGGGTTCATTGAATCTTACAAATCCTACATACACTTTGTATGATGCAAATGGCAACCAGGCAGGAACTTCTACAACAGGTAACTTCACCAACATACCTTATGGTTCATACAGTGTTAAGATCCACAATGATCCATGTTATGATACTACCATGATACGCTATTTTGCTGCGGCACATGCGTTGCTGTCGGTAGATCAAAATGTAAACATTACCAAAGGTTGCGCGTCTATGGATGTTAAGATCACCGGACAAACCAACCTTAACAATCCTACATATACTTTGTATGATAAAAATGGTAATCAGTTTGGCACTCCGAATGCAACCGGTGCGTTTCCTGCAATTCCTTACGGAGATTATTGTATAATGATTAAGGATGGATGTTATGATACAACCATTAAGCGTTGCTTCAGTGTGTTGCCAAATCCGATAAGCATTTCATTATCGGCTGCACAATCTTGTGCGATAGGTGCCACCAATATCAAAGTAGTATTTAACTCCGGCTCTTCTCCATACACCGTTGCTGTATACGATCCATATGGTGATGTAGTAAGTACTCAAACCTCCAACAGCAATACTATTATGCTGAACGACTTGCCAGGGTTGGATAACAACAAAAAGTACACAATCATCGGAACCGATAAATGTAGTGTAGCAGACACCGCGAAAATAACGCCGGTAGCGAGCTATGTAAATCGCAACATCAGCTTCCAGTCCAAATGCCCTACGGCACAGTGGGAAAATGGTGCGGCGTTAATTAGCATTACAACATCATCGAACCTTGGAACAGCAACGCCTACAATCATTTCCAAAAATGGGGCGTCAACAACTATCAACTATTCCATCACTACAGGAAATGGATTCCAGTTTGTTGACATAGAACCTGCAACTTACATTTTGCAGTATTCAATCTCTGGTTGTACGGGACACGTTTATGATACAGTAACAGTGGCTCCTTATGCATATCCAAGTCTTGCACAGTCTGCCGCATACCAGTGCGACAACAATAGCTTTAGCGTGGGTGCATCGCCAAGAGGCGGTATCGGGCCATTTACTTACGAAGTAATTGGAAGTTCACCTGAGTTCCCTTCCATTGTGGCCCCTCCGCAAAGTAACCCTGTATTTACTTTTGACAATGGCGTGGAATATTCCCTCGTTCGTTTGCGTGCAGTGGACGCCTGCGGTAACGCAACGTTGAATGATGTTAACATTCTGCCTTTGGCAAATTCAATAGTAACCGCGTCTGCAAACTGTTTCTATAAAGACGTAACGTTAAGCGTGGACACTGTTCCAAATGCAACATTTGAATGGTATAAGATCAATAGCAACACAGACAGTACGCTGGTGGGCACCGGCACCAAATTACATATGCCTGCGTTACTGCCTGATGAAGCAGGTGTTTATCTTAGCAAAATGTCTGTAAACAGTGGCTGTTTAACCAAGATGGCATACTTCAATGTCACCGGAAGTTGCGATGGCGTATTGTCGATGAAAGTATCATTATCTGGTAAACAAAATAGTCAGGGTAATCAGTTAAGTTGGGTAGCAACTAGTGAAACAAGTGTCCAAACCTACATTATAGAAAGAAGCACGTTCGGTAGCGACAACTATGAAACAATTGCAACGGCAAGCGCAAAGAATACAAGATCATCCAGCAGATATGCGTTTGTTGACAAAGATGCCAATGCTGCCGTGAGTAACTACAGAGTAAGAGTTGTCGATGTAAATGGGGCATCAACATTCACCAATAAGATAACCATTAAGAAAGAAGACAAGGCAGATATTGTGGTAATGCCAAACCCTGTAACAACAGAATTTAATGTAAGTATTGCAGGTAAAAAAACACAGAACTATCAGTTGTCTCTTTACAATATGGCGGGTCAGTGTGTGTTCACTAAACAGGAAGTGAATATTCAGAACGCTACGTTGAAATACGAAAGAGGAAGCATTCGTCCGGGTATCTATGTGTTGCGAGTTTATAATACTTCAACAGGAGCAACCACAGTAACAAAAGTGCTTTTCCAATAAATTTTGGTTGTAAATTTTCATAAGCAAAGAAAGCCCCGTATTTACGGGGCTTTCTTATTGGCTGAATAACTGAATGACTCAATAACTGAGGGTCGTTGATTGATCAAAACCCTGGTCGAAATAAAAACTTCAGTTATTCAGTCATTCAGTTATTCAGTTACTCTGTTACTCAAATATCAAAAGCACAAACCTCTCCACGCGATCAGGTTTCCGGCGCAATAATTCCTGTGACTTTGGATCCTTATAGCGGTAGGCAAAGTAGAGGAGCGCACCGCTGCTTATTGCGTATTTTCCGTTCTTGGTGGTGTCGTGCAGTGGGTTTTTGTATTGAGGATTATTTTTGCGAAAATCCTGCTCGTACTCGAGCAGTTGGCCATAGTCGATCACGCCTTCATTAACGTACCAATGCGCTGTTCTTTTATCAGTAATAAACTCGTTTGTATAAGCCATTTCATGAGGAAAAAAATATAGCACCGATGCGATCATCCACAAACCACCCAGGCCACAAACTATCTGGAAATTCTTCCTGGAAAAATAGTTTCCCATTACATGTAACGCATAGCCACTGGTAATAAAGAGCAGTGGATACATGCTCAGCAAATGTCTTGCACCTATTTGAAACCTGTTGAACAAACCTCCATATAAACAGTATAACAAAGCAACAATTGTTGCGAGGAAAACGAACTTGTTTTTTTGTGCCCTTGCGAGAACATTCAGCGTTCCAATAGAAAAAAGCATCAATAAAAATATAGGAGTGATGATCAATAACAAAAGCCAATAGTAATACCATACAGGCGGTTGATGGAAGGATCGAAACAACCATGTTGCGCCGATGAACGTTTCGTCACTCTCTGGAATGTCCAGCTGACCGTGATAACTAAGCATATCCGCAGCATGGATCATATTGATAGGCAAGGGCACAGGAATGCTTCCAAGAAAACTTTTACTCATCGAATTGAACCGTTCGCTTTGAAAAGACTCATTCTTCAGAGCAATGAATCTGCGGTCCGTAGGGTAGGCAATATTTATTACAAATAAAATAACAAGCGCGCTGATTACTGCAGACTTTAGCAGGAAAAGAAGATTGGCCTTGCCATTTAGTTTTCTGTAGAATAATATAATTGTACCAATGCCAAATCCCATCAGTATGGGTGCGAAAGAAAATTTGCCAACAATACCCAACCCAATAGCAACAGACATCAATAATAAATGGTGGAATTTTCTGCTCGTATAAAATTGAAAAGCAAAATATAAAAATGCAATGGTGCACATACCCACCGCCATATCTGATGTTAGGACAGTTGAATAAGTCAAAAAAAACGGATCGATTATAGCAAGGGGAAAGACCAACATGCTGTAATTGAGATTTGTTTTTTTCAGAAACAGCCACAGGAACACAAGCATGGCTATGGCGAAAATAATCATGGCATACCTTCCATTTAAAATATCCGAATGACCACCATCAGTTCTTTTTAGTTGGGGATTCAGCACCTGTGCTACAACTCTGGGTAAAACGGCTGGAATCAGAAGCATGGTTTTACTGTCATCAAATGCACTTATTCTTTCAGGTTTTCCACGCAGGCAGCGAAGGGTGTAGCTATAATAATCATTTTCATCGGAATGAGTACTTCTATATTGCAGACAAACAAAACTCAGAATAATATATGCACCTAGCAAAATGCACAGTGCAGAAGGCTTACGCAGCCAGTTATCAAAAGATGCGAGAAAATTCATAGTGTTTGCAAATTAAAAGACTTTGGGGAATAACTGAATAACTGAATAACTGAGGGGGTCGCGGTGCTTGCTACCAAATATTTTAGCCGGTAGGCTTTAAAGTCTGACAGCTATCGAAATCCAACTAACAATCGTAGAGAACCTTCAGTTATTCAGTTACTCAGTTATTCAGTTATTTGTCTTCGTCAAATATCAGCACCACAAATCTCTCTATCCTTGTCGGTCTGCGATTCCATAATTCGAGAGATTTGGGATCCTTGCCAAAATAAGCGTCGTAGAATAACCTGAATACACAAATGGCATATTTGCCGTTGTGGGAAGTGTCGCCAAAGGGTTTTTTGTAGCCGGGATTATTTTTTATAAAATCTTCAGCAAAATCAACTGACTGGCAGTAGTCGGTCACTCCAACGTTTGCGGTCCAATGCGCCGTCTTTTTGTCTGTTATAAATTCATTGGTGTATGGCATAAAATGCGGAAAATAGTAGCCCTCAGAAATAAGCAACCATATGAATCCCATGCAATAGAAAGCTACAACCTGGCGGATAGAAAGCCATTCACTCAATTTATACATCGCGAATCCTGCAACAACAAACAGCAGTGGGTATATGGCTAATAAATGCCTGTCGCCTATCTGAAAGAAATTAATGTATCCCGAGTAGGCACAGTAAAACAGTGCAACAACTGTTGCAAGGAAAATAAACGGATATTTCCTGTAAGAAAAAATTGCCGCCGCAGCGCCAATAATCATCAGCAATAAAAGAAAGATTGGTGTTTTAATACCCAACAGCACCCAGTAATAGAACCACAAAGGAGTTGTATGCAAACCACCTAGCAACCACACGCGTCCCTCAAACGTAATATCACCAATAGGGAGATTTGGTTGTGAATGATAACTCAGTTGATCGGCCGCCTGCACCATATTCTGGGGAACTGGCAAGGGAAAGGCTCCTACAAACGACTGACTTAAAGCCTTGAACTTTTCGCTCTTAAGCTCCATGTTTCTAAGAGATACAAATCTTTTGTCCGTTGGATAACATAGGTTGATAACCAGCACAGAGATGACAAAAACAACTGCCAACGATCTAATACCAAATAAAAGAGAGGACCGGCTTCTGAAAGAGGTAAAAAACAGAAAAACGCCACCGATAAAAAATGCCATTAACACAGGAATAAATGAAAACTTGCAGACAAACCCCAACCCGCATACAATAGAGAGATATACCAGGTATCGCGTTTTTTTTGTGCTAAAAAATTGCCACCCATAATAGAAAAGCAGTAACGTGAAAAGGCCCACGGCCATGTCAGAATTAATAAACGTCGCATAATTAACAATCATTGGATTTATCGCTGCAAGCGGAAAAACAAGCATGGCATAAGGCAGATCCAGCTTTTTCAATGAGAGCCAAAGAAATAGAAGAAGAAGAACAGAATAAACAAGAATTGTATATCTGCCGTGAAGAATGTCAGCTATGCCGCCATCATTTTTTGTAAGGCCCGGGTGAAAGATTTGTGATATCATTCGCGGTATCAATGCCGGAAAGACCAGAATAGTCTTGCTGTCATCCAGAATACGTACTCTTTCCGGATGCCCCTTCAAACAGCGAACGGTATATTCGAAATAAGTTTTTTCATCCAGGTTCAAGCTCCTGAAATGAGCGCAGATAAGGCTAAGAGCAATATGAATTACAAGAATGGATGCAAGTGCAACTCTTTTGTTCACCCATCTGTCAAATTGGAAAAGCATTCTTTTTTTAATTGAAAATTGAAAGTTGAAAATTGAAAATTGAGAATGAAGAATCTCAGGCATGTTGCTTCCAAAAAACGCTTCACTCTCAACTCTCCACTTTCAATTCTCAACTAATTCCTCACCGGTTTTCCGCCCTTCAACACACTCTGTATTCTTTCAAGCGTTTTCTTTTCCCCTGTCAGGCTAAGGAAGGCTTCGCGTTCGAGGTCAAGCAGGTATTGTTCACTAACAAGAGATTGTTCGCTAAGATCGCCGCCGCACATAACATAAGCCAGTTTTTTTGCCACTACCACATCGTGATCAGTAGCGTAATTAGCACGCCACATGCCATTAATGCCCGCGTACAATGCGCCCAATGCGGAACGGCCAAGCACTTTCACGTCTGTGCGTGGAGCCGGAGTTGTATAGCCGCGATCGTAAATTTCTATCACGCTGTTTTTAGCATCAGCAATTCTTCGTCCCGGGTTCATTACAATTTCATCATGACCTTTTCGAAGAATGCCCATATCAAAAGCTTCTGCGGCAGACGTCGCTACTTTTGCAGTTGCAATAGTTAAGAAGCGATTTTTTAAAGTGATGGTTTCGGGTTCATCTTCATGCATTTCATCTGCAGCACGAAGCGCAAATTCTTTTGTGCCTCCACCGCCGGGAATCAGCCCCACGCCAAGCTCCACGAGACCAATATATGTTTCTGCAGCTGCACAAACTTTATCGCTGTGAAGACTAAGCTCACACGCACCGCCAAGCGCCAAAGCATGCGGAGCCACCACCACCGGTACAGAAGAATAACGGGCACGCATCATGGTGTTTTGGAACATGCGTATCGCCATGTCCAGTTCATCATATTCCTGCTCAATGGCAAACATGAAGATCATGCCCACATTTGCACCCGCAGAAAAGTTCGGTGCATCATTTGCGATTACAAGCCCTTTGTATTTTTCCTCTGCAAGTGCTATCGATTTTTGGATGCCTTCCAATACTTCACCACCAATCGTTCCCAGTTTGGTGTTCCATTCAAGGCCGAGCACATCACCACCCAGGTGATAAGTACGACAAGCACTGTTTTTCCACACAGTCTGATTTTCGTAATTCTTCATTACTATGAAAGCTTCTCCACCAGGCAATGCCTTGTAAGATTTGCTTTCAATATCGTAATACAGGCGCTTGCCATTTTCTACTTTATAGAAAGATGTAAATCCTTTTTGCAACATTTCCTCCACCCATGGCGCCACGGTGTAGCCGGCTGCCTTCATGGCTTCTGTTGTTTTCGCTACACCCAGCACATCCCAGCTTTCAAAAGCACCAATCTCCCAGCCAAAGCCAGCCATCATGGCATCATCAATCCGGTAAAGCTCATCGCTTATTTCAGGAATACGGTGAGAAATATAGGAAAACAAACCATAGTGGAATTGCTTATAAAACTCACCCGCTTTATCCGTTCCACTTACCAATGCTTTCAATCTTGTTTTAAGATCGTCAATTGGTTTTGCTGCTTCCACTGTAGCGAACTTTGGTTTTTTACGGGACTCATATTCAAGGGTGGAAAGATTCAACACCAAAATTTCTTTTTCGCCACCCGTACCTTTTGTTTTCTTAAAAAAGCCCTGGCCGGTTTTGTCACCCAGCCAGTTATTTGCCACTACTTTATCCAGCCATGCCGGAATTTTAAACGTATCTTTTTGTTCGTCATTAGGACAGTTTTCCGCTACACCGTTCGCTACTTTTACAAGCGTATCAATACCCACTACATCCGCTGTGCGGAAAGTAGCAGATTTCGGACGGCCAATAACCGGCCCCGTCAGTGCATCGATCTCGTCAATACTTAGTCCCATTTTCTCAACCAGCTTAAAGATGGCCATGATGCCATATACACCGATCCTGTTGGCAATAAATGCAGGCGTATCTTTACAAAGCACTGTTGTTTTTCCTAAATACAGATCGCCGTATTGCATAAGGAAGTCAACTACCTCTGGCGATGTGTGTGGTGTAGGAATAATTTCCAGTAATCTTAAATATCGTGGAGGATTGAAGAAATGCGATCCGCAAAAATTAGCCTTGAAATCTTCGCTTCTTCCTTCTGTCATTAAATGAATTGGAATGCCTGAAGTATTGGAAGTGATTAGAGTGCCGGGCTTGCGGAACTGTTCTACTTTTTCAAATACTACTTTTTTTATGTCGAGTCTTTCAACTACCACCTCTATGATCCAATCGCAGTTGGCGATGTCCTTCATATTGTCGTCAAAATTTCCGGTAGTAATTTTTTTAATCGCATCCTTGCTATAGACAGGAGAGGGATTGCTTTTCAATGTAGCCGCCAGTGCGTCGTCAACTATTTTATTTCTCTGTTTCTTATCAGTACTGTCGGCTGCATCTTTGGGTACAATATCAAGTAATATAACCTGCACACCAATGCCCGCAAAATGGCAAGCAATGCGCGAACCCATAACACCACTTCCTAATACGGCAACTTTTTTGATCGTACGTTTCATAATTTTTTTAGTTGAGAGTTGAGAATGGAGAGTGGAGAGTTAAGTGTAAAGTGAGAGTCTTTGGTGGTAATTGTTGGCATTTAATGACGACTCGAAAATACAGGCTAACAACAATCCTCGATCAACCAATAACTCTCCACTCTCCATTCTCAACTCTCAACTACTTCAAAAAAAGGTTAGTTAAACAACTAATTTATCGAAATTAAATAAATTTAATTGAAAAAATTGAAAATTGAAAATGAAGAATGGAAAGAGGGTTGAGAATTGAGAGTTGAGAGTGGGCTTAACTATTATAGTTCAACCAACAACTCTCCACTCTCCACTCTCCATTCTCAACTATTAAAGGTTCTTCTGCTTTGCACGATAATGCTATTGGGATTAATGCCGTAATACTTTTTATACATTTGTGAGAAATGGCTCACCGTTTTAAAACCCATTTCGTAAGCCAGGTTGGTAATAGAGCGTGGATTGTTATATAGCATGTCTTTGGCCCGTCGCATGCGCACATCCAGATAATATTGGTAAACACTGGTTCCTACAATTTCTTTAAACTTGATCTTTAATTTTGTTTTACTTATTCCTACCAGTTTGGCTAAATCATTCAGCGAAAAATGCTGAAAATGTGCGCCATCATCAATGGTTTTTTTTATTTGCATAATCTTTGCTGCATCGCCAAACATTATGCCCTTGGATTTCTTGTACTTCTCCGACGTTATTTTTTGAATAAAATGTGCCAGTATCTTCAATACATTCCCCTTTATAATTATTTTTTCGGACACAGAGTCTCCCTTGTCCATATTAATGATCTCCTGCACCAGGTTATATTTTACTGTCCCCAAAGCTGTATATATATTGCTCTTAATTATTTCTGAGTCGTTAAAAGCGTTGCATATGTCTTTAGCGTCAGCTTTGCAATGACACTCCGTATTTGTTTCCAGTGTGCAGCCTTGTGAGGTGTTATCTCTTAGTCCGCATGGGTGCGAAGGAGAATCTGCATTCCATAGCGTGTTTTGAATATATTCTTTTGATACACAAATGAAGATTGATTGGAATTTTTCACCGGGTTCTGTTTTGAATGATACAGGAATCGCTGATGAAGACCAGTAGATACTTGAGTTTGCGGTTCCTCCCATTTTGTTTCTTTTACCTTGGGAGAAATGCTCGACAGATGATGGGCTGCAATTGAGATGCATTGAATAATAGGGATCTTCTGTTGTTGCGACCCGTTCGTAAATCATACGAACATTATATACAACATCGGTAATACAAATGTCTACGTCGTTTGATAGTTTATAATATTTGCATGACCCTTCCGCGATATCGGGCGGGAAGATGATTTGGTTGTTTTCGACGATTACATGCGAGTTAAAAGTTCTGTTTATTTCGTCAGCTATGTTGTACAGCCATTCGTTTCCGATTCCGCTTTTTTTAAATTGGATTTTCATAATAATGCTTTGTAAGGTATGTAAATTGAATTCCGGACGAAAGTGTATCCGTCTAAATGAAGGGCGTCGCACACCTAAATTCATATAGGCACGATTGTGCTACCGCTTTTCTTATCGTCATTTTTGAGAAATGTTTTTGTGTCAGATATAAAATTATTTTCAGTGGTAAGTATCTGATCTACAAAATGGGACTAGTATATTTTCGAAAGAGGCAGTTTTGAATCTCGTTTTGTCAAATTGAGCTTTCAAAATGTTCTGCGCGGACTAAGATGTTATAGCGCATTGAAAGGTTGCTTGAGGCAGGGGAAATAACTGAATAACTGAATAATTGAGAACTGAATAATGGAAGCATCACCTTGACAAGTTCTGCGAGTTTAAGCCTACCAACAAACAACTAGGAACTAACAACCAAAGAGCCTGCAGCTACTCATTTATTCAGTTATTCAGTCTCTGGGGGAAAAAAAAACGGAGTCGCACGTGGCGCTCCGTCTTTCATAGAATAGGGTGTTAATTAATAAAATAATATTACACCAAGCTCAGGTTTAACAAATCTATTGGACTAGATTTTTTTTCATGGAAAGGGTTTTTGAAACAGGTTTAGGATATTGGTTGAAATTTGTTTCAAATGCTTAGCAAAAGTATAAACGGCTGTGAAGTGAAAGCCTCGAAAAAGGACTTTAGAATTCAGAAAAAGGACTTTTCTAAAAAGTGTGCCTATAAAATAGCATGAGATCTGTTGAAATCTTGTCTTTATTAATGGCCCAAAAAGAAAAGCGGCAATTAGATTGCCGCTGATATTTTTATTTCCCGGAAAGTTGTTTTTTTATCTTGCTATTGTGATGAATTATTGTATGGTCATCAGGCTAGAGATAGCAATCTTATTTTATTATAACTCTTGTAAAGAACATCTGATGCTGCCCACTTCCAGCCTGTGTTTAACACCGCACTTCAATGCGAAATTATTTTTTTGATGACCCACAGGAAAATCAAAGCAAACAGGATAATTAAACATGCTCACTTTTTCCATCACAATTTCCTGCACCGTTTTTCCAAATACTTCACCGGGATCATCTGGTTTAATTTTAAATCCACCTATAACCAACCCTGCAAGATTATTCAGTTTGCCGCTTCTTTTGAGGTTCCAAAACATTCTGTCAATACTATATAAATATTCACCTGTGTCTTCCACGAATAAGATTTTGCCATCTGTTTTAATATCGGATGCGGAGCCCGATAAACTTTCAATCGTTTTTAAATTTCCACCCACAAGCACACCTTCTGCAATGCCAACTATATTTTTTTCATTTGGAGTGGTTACATAGCGCATCTTTTCTCCCTTTAACGCTTTTGAAATAGACAAGATGGTATCTACCTGAACAGGATCTGCGGTTGCAAAATTATCCGGAAAGCTGTTGCACATTTTGGAATGAATGGAGGCGATGTTCATGCGGTTCAATTGCCCATGCATTACCGTAACATCACTGAACCCAACGATCCATTTGGGATTCGCTCTGAAATTGTTGAAGTTTAATTTATCAATAATTCTTACAAGTCCATAGCCACCCCGAGCACACATAATGGCCTTAACAGTGTTGTTGTCCATCATTTCCTGGAGGTCGTTCCTGCGTTCAAGATCGGTGCCGCCAAATGTAAAATCCCTTTTTCCGATGGTTTGCCCGATTTTTACCGTAAATCCCCAGTCCTGCATCTGTTGAACAGCCGGTTTTATCTCGTCCGTGCTGATGAATCCGGCGGGACTAGTGATCCCAATTGTATCGCCCGGTTTTAAATAAGGGGGAATAATCATCGCTTTTTCCTCCTCCGGGGGGTCGATCGCAGGTGGGTTAGTGAAGCCAAATAATGTTCCGGAAGCAAGTATGGTAGACGAAAGGAAGTTTTTACGGTTCATAAAATAAAGATATATTAATTTGAAAATGTGGCAATTGAAATTTGAAAATGTGACAATTTGAAAATTTGAAAATGAAATCAGGGCCTGCCTATTGCTAACATCCCAATAAATCAATAATTCAATTATTCAATCGTTATTTTTGCAGATAATTGAAAGCCGGGCTTTCTTCAAAAAACGAATATGATGACACAACCTAAGAGATATTTGATCACGGCGGCTTTGCCGTATGCGAATGGATTGAAACATGTTGGGCACCTGGCCGGCGCTTATCTGCCTGCGGATATTTATGTGCGTTACCTGCGTGCGCAAAAACGTGATGTGGCGTTTGTGTGCGGAAGCGATGAGCATGGAACGGCAATTCCTATCCAGGCGATGAAGGAAAATACTACTCCACAGGCGATCATCGATAAATATCATGAGTTGATCAAACAAAACTTTGCTGACCTTGGTATTTCTTTCGACATATATCACCGCACGAGTTCGCCTTTGCACCACGAAACTTCGCAGGAGTTTTTTACAGCTTTGAACAACGCCGGTGAACTGGAAACAAAAGAAACTGAACAATATTATGATGAGCAGGCTAAAACTTTTTTGGCCGACCGTTATATAAAAGGTACTTGTCCTAATTGCGGTTACGAAAGTGCGTATGGTGACCAGTGTGAGAGATGCGGAACAGCTTTAAGTCCGGATGAATTGATCAATCCTGTGAGCACATTAAGCGGCCAACCTCCGGTTAAAAAGTTAACGACGCACTGGTACCTGCCATTGAATCGCCACGAAGAATTTTTGAGTAAATGGATATTGCAGGACCACAAAGATGACTGGCGAGCAAATGTAGTAGGGCAGTGCAAAAGCTGGATCGACGGAGGTTTGCAGCCACGCGCCGTAACCCGTGATCTTGACTGGGGCATTAAAGTACCTGTGGAAGGTGCGGAAGGAAAAGTATTGTATGTGTGGTTCGATGCTCCGATTGGTTACATCAGCGCGACCAAACAATGGGCCATCAACAATGGTAAAGATTGGCAGCCATACTGGAACGATAAAGAAACTAAACTGGTTCATTTCATCGGAAAGGATAACATCGTTTTCCATTGCATTATTTTCCCTGTAATGTTGAAACTGCATGGCAATATTTTACCAGATAATGTGCCGGCAAATGAGTTCCTCAACCTCGAAGGAGATAAGATGAGTACCAGCCGCAACTGGAAGCTCGAAATGCAGGATTATATTGATGACTTCGTGAAAAAGGAAAACGGCGGTGCGCAAATGGCCGACGTGCTTCGTTATTACCTGACGCAAATTGCTCCGGAAACAAAAGACAGCGAGTTTACCTGGAAAGGGTTCCAGGATGCAAATAATAGCGAGCTGGTGAGCATTTTCGGGAACTTTGTAAACAGAACATTTGTGTTAATGCACAAGCTGTGTGGTGGCAAAGTGCCGCCATTGCATGCAGATGTTTTTGATGAAAAAGACAAGTTTGTTGGTGAAGAAGTTATCAGAATAAAACAAAAAGTAGAATCGCTTATTGAAGAATATAAGTTCAGGGATGCGCTTTTTGAAGTGATAAACCTTGCTCGCGTTGGTAACAAATACATGCAGGAAAAAGAGCCGTGGATCTTGGTGAAAAAACTTGCTGAGCAACCAGAACTGCAAAAGCAGATTGACAACTGCCTGCATATCAGCCTGCAATTGTGTGCAAACCTCGCGATCTTAATCCATCCGTTTTTGCCAAATACAGCACAGAAAATGCTGCACATGATGAAAGTGGTAGATAAAATGCTCGAGTGGGAAAATGCCGGTAAAATGAAATTGCTGAGCGTAGGATATACTTTGCGTGCCCCTGAATTGTTGTTTAGAAAAATAGAAGATGATGAGGTAAAGGCACAAGTGGAGAAGCTACAGGCCGGACTGGCAAAAGCGACGGCAGAAAACAAAGCGGCCGCAAACGGTATCGCAAAAATCGAAGAAGCACCAGCCGAAAAACCAGCGCCTGCGCTCAAATCGGAAATTGTATATGATGACTTTGCGAAGATCGATCTGAAAGTAGGAACCATTGTAGCAGCAGAGAAAGTGGAAAAAGCAGACAAGCTTTTAAAACTGAGTGTCGACCTTGGCTTTGAAACGAGAACAATTGTAAGCGGCATTGCAACGCATTTTAAACCGGAAGAGATCATCAACAAGCAAGTAGTTGTTGTAGCCAATCTTGCGCCGAGAAAAATGCGTGGTATCGAAAGCAATGGCATGATATTAATGGCGGAGGATACAGCTGGTAAATTACACTTCGTAAAGCCAGAGAATGTGATCAATGCCGGAGCAGGAGTGAGCTAGGAGAATAATTGAAAATTGAAAGTTGAAAATTGAAAGTGCGTTGTGTGTGACTTATCGAAAATAAGGCAGACATGGTTCAGGTTCCTCATTTTCAACTTTTAATTTTCAACTTTCAATTCTCCGGACACATTTTATTTCTATTCATAATTCAGGCCAGATAAGCATTTGAAACCGATTTCTTTAAAAGGTGAAATTTTTTTTGCGAAAATGTTTGTTTTGTATTGGTCAAAATCCCTACTTTTGCACCCCACGATTAAGGATAGTAACTGCTAAAATTAATCAATCGGGGTGTAGCGTAGCCCGGTATCGCGCCACATTTGGGATGTGGAGGTCGTAGGTTCGAATCCTGCCACCCCGACTTAAGAAAGTCAAAATTAAAAGCCTGTAAAGTCAAAAGATTTTACAGGCTTTTTTAATGTCCATTGAGCTCTGTTCGAGATCTTTCGCAGGACATCTCGAACGATAGATAAAAGGGATATCAATCCTGTAGAAACGAGCGGTTGATTCAGGATTAAATCCGTTGTTATCTTTAATCGACATGTCCTGCGGAACATGTCGAATCGTATTAATTTATGAAAAGAAACAGAACTTATTTTATATTTTTTGTAGTCACACTCAGCTTGTTTTCATGTAGTGATAAAAAAAATAATGACGTGGAGATTGAATATTTTGAAAATGGAAATTTTAAGACAATTCAGCATTTCAAGAATGGAGACTCAGAAGGACAGTCGATCTGGTTCTATGAAAACGGAAATATTCAACAAATTGTCAATTTTAAGAATGACAAAGCAAATGGTAATGCGTTTTATTTTTATAGTAGTGGATCATTGAAAAGCCATAGATATTGGCTAAACGATACATTAAATGGTTATGTTACTGATTATTTTGATGATACAGTTGGTCTTATTAAAACGGCTTCATTATACAAAAATGGAGTTGTTGTTTATTCTCGAGAGCATGATAGCTTGACGCTCAAAAAGTAGGAGTTAAAACTTAGTTGTTAAAACATATCGAAAGCCTGTAAAATCATCTATTTTACAGGCTTTTTTGTTATCTGTTGCTTTCATCGCATTGATGGTTCTTGCATAATTGAAAGCTTATTCATTCAAAAATTATGACTAAGCATGGATTACCAAATCTGAATCAATAATGATCTTATAATGCATCTGATCCTCCGTATTTTCAATTTTATTTTGCAATAGTTCTACCAACATTTGTGCTGCTTTTTGGCCTTGCTTAAATGGATATTGTTCCACACTTGCAATGGGACGAAATTTCAGGTGTGGCAGCATGGGCAGGTTGACGTAGCTTACAAACAGCAGATCTTTGTTTACACAAATTTTTTGTTGGGTAGCATAGTGCATTGCATCCATTGCTACATAATCATTGAATGTAACAATGGCGGTTGGCTTTCGCTTATGCGACAGTAATTTTTGAGTGGCTTCATAAACGCTTTCTTTTGACAAGTCGCAGTTAAAAACCAATGAAGGATCAAATTTGAGCCTGTTTTTTTGCATTGCCTGTATATAGCCGTCACGCCTTTCAGCAGTAGCTACTAGCGTTTTGGGACCATTGATCATTCCGATAACTCTGTGGCGTCCTTTAAGCAGATAACTGATCGCTTTCATGGTGCCGGATAAGATATTGCACGCAACATAATTGATGTCGTTCATGTCAGGAATTCTGTCAAAGAAAACTACTGGTATGTTTGCCTTTTTTAAGAGGTCAAAATGCTCGTATGTTTTTGTATTTTTTGTAATAGAAATAAGTAGTCCATCCACGCGATGCTTTTTCATTGTCTCCATCAACTGCTTTTCTCTTTCGATATCATCGTGGCTTTGCCCCATCAACACCGTGTAGCCGTTTATGTTGGCTACTTCCTCAATGCCACTAATTGCAGAAGAAAAAAATGACTCGGACAAACCTGGCAGAATAACCCCTATAGTAAATGTTTTGCGTTGCTGAAGAGAGATGGCCATTTGGTTTGGTTCATAATCCAACTTTTGTGCTAATTGCTGAACAAGGGTTTTTGTTTTTAATCCTATAGAAGGATGATTGTGCAATGCTCTGGAAACAGTTGATATTGATATATTCAACCTTTTTGCTATTTCCTTTATTGTTGGTTGTTTTTCGGGCATATTAATCTCCTAGGCAGCCTTGCAAACAGGAAAACAAGTGCTTTCGTTAGTTGGGTAAATATTTTTAGGGGCTGGTAAAGGTGCATTTTTTCGCGGTATTTGGCTGATTTTTTTTCGGTTTTTTTTAAAGCCTGTTTTCACTAATCTCTGTATCATGAATTGCATCAAAATGATCTCCTATAAATTCATATGATGGCCATTTGATATAACGTTTATGGTCACTTTTTTTCCAAAATCATCTATAGAACGTGGATTTACTATGCTGTTTTTAAGATTACGCAAACGTTTGATAACTCCGTCATTGCTATCACATGTGTTATTTTATAATGTGTCTAGTTGGCAAAGTATACAAAACTCATATAGATTTGTTAAAACCGAAACTGCTAAAAATGTTTTTACTGCTTAAGGAATTTGGTTACAAATTTTTGAAGCTTTTGAGCGCTCCGCAAGAGAAGCAAAAAAAAGGTATAAGCATTTTTTTTAACCAATAAATTTCTAAAAAGTATCTTCTTATGAGAATAGGAAATAAGTTGTTATTAAGGTTGGTACTATTTTGTGTTGTCTGTATTGGAACCACATTGCTTACAGAAGCACAAGGCAAAAGCGAATCAAAAGACACTTCACAGGTTGCAAAAGATACAACTCAGTTACTGAGCAAGGCAGATTACTCCATATTGCCTGTTAAAAAATCTATAGGACCGGTACCAATGGGTACAATTGAAACAAAGCCATTGGTTTCCCTACAGCAAATGCTGAAAGGAAATGCAGTGGGTGTATATGTTCCGGAAAGAAGCGGAGAGCCGGGCTCAGATCAAACCAGCATGTTTGTCAGAGGCTTGTCTATGCCGTTGCTGCTACGCCGCGATATCACCGCTACACAGCCTACCGTGTTTTTAAACGGACTACCACTTATCCAGGAAAATCCTTTCGCATACGATGTGCAACAGTATGACTACAACAGGATAGGTACTCAAACCAATTTGTTGTCAATAATTGATCTGGACAACGTTGAATCCATTAACGTTTACAAGAATGCCGGTGATATTGGTGAGTTAGGCCCATGGGCTCCCAACGGTGTAATTTGGATCACCACTAAAAATGCCCATAAAGCTGAGCGCCAGGTAAGCGTAAACAGTTATGTTGGCTTTGCTCAACGACCAGCTGTTACTACGCTGAATGCTGCTGATGAAAATGCTTTCAGACAACCATTTTATGCGAAGTATGCAACTGCAGATGGTAAAACAAATTATCCATCATACCTGGCCAATAATCTTAGTCCTGATTACTACGGAAAATCTGACTGGACGGATTTGTATTATAAAAACGCGGCACTTTACAATGTTAACTTAAGTGTTACCGGTGGTTCCGACCGTGCGAACTTCCGTTTTTTTGGAGGGGCAACAACCAACAATGGAACGGCTGATCAAACGGGCTTCAACCGTTACCAGGCATTCTTTTCAGTAAATATGCTCCCGCTGAAATGGTTGACTTCTTCTACCACGATCAATGCATCGATGATGAAACGCGAAGGAGCAAGATATTTGCGCGATCGCTTTGCAGAAGCAAGATATCTTCCGGATCTGACAACTCCTCTCTCACCAAACAAAGCGATGTACGGGAATTATCTTGACCAACTGGGTACAAGCGTTGACAATAACATCACAAATAGTATTCAGGGTGCTTTCTCCCTGGCGGCAAAGCTTAATAATTTCGGAATAGTTTCCAGGCTGTCTTTCGACTATAACACTGGTGTGAGAGATCAGTTTTTTCCTACAACCATAATGGAGAACAACAACTTTGTGTCTAATTATTTCGGTTATAACCAAAGGTTGTTCTTCGATAATGCTGCTACATATAAATGGGATTTAAACAAGGCGAATAAGTTCGAATTCAAAGCCGGGTTTTCTTACAACACTGATCTGAATAAATACAACTATGCTTACGCATACAACACGCCAAGCGATTTTATTAAGCTAAACATGGTTGATGGAAATTCAAATCACACTACTGCTGTAATTTCTGCTTCTAACCCTAAAGGAACTGTGTATTTAACTCCGGTGGCCGGCATGCTGGTTACCAGGTTTATTGATCAGGAAGCTCATCGCCGCGCCAGCTTGTATGCTAAAGTGAATTACGATTATAAAGAGATGATCAATGCATCTCTGTTAGTTAGAAATGATGGTTCTTCTACTCAGCAACCTGACAGCCGCTGGTATATGCCATTGCCAACCGCTGCTATTGATATGGATCTGACAAAGATCTTCAGAATAGATAATAATCATAACACGATCAATAATTTGACTTTGTCTGCTTCTTATGGAGTGGTAGGGAGAGATAACCTTAGTGACCGTTTTGCTGCCGGCCCGCAGTATGGTGTGGATCTGGGTTGGAAAGACGCGACAACTATCGCCTCCTATAATGGATTTGCTGGTTTAACAAGGCCTTACTCCAGTGGCTGGGTAGGGTATGGTTTCAAATGGGCACATACAGAAAATTTCAACGCAGGCATTAAAGCAGATCTGTTTAAATCGAGATTGAATATCGGCGTTGATTATTATAGAAAAGCTGACAAGGATATGTTGTTTGCTGTGCCTGTATCATCTGAATCGGGTTATGCTACTCAATACCTCAATGGAATGGATGTGTTGAATAAAGGTGTTGAAGTGATCGTTAGCAGCGACATCATAAGAGATACAAAGCATCACATTACATGGAATGCACAGCTTAATGTTGCATACAATCAAAATGAGTTAACCAAACTGCCGGGCGATTTGAGTTCCGTAATAATTGGTGACAGAAAATTGCAGGTAGGTCACGCGATTGATGAATACTGGTTGTTGAAAAATGATGGAATTTATACTACTGATCCTACAGGAACACAAAACTATAAAGGCATTGCATTAAAAACCGGCGATCCAATATGGACCAATGTCCAAGGCGATCCAAACACAATTAATGATGATGATAAAGTGTTGATGGGCCACGCTATGCCTAAGGTAACAGGAGGATTGGCTAATAACATTAAGTATAAAGACTTCAATGTAAGCTTTGATATATACTTCGCGTTGGGTCAAAAAATATTAAATGAATACGCTTCTCAAAGGTTAGATTTTGTCAATAATGAAAATGGCGGAACAATGGCTTCTGTCAAGGAGATCACTTACTGGCAAAAAAATGCGGACTTGTCTAAATATCCTGTATATAACCCATGGAGCAATGTTATACCGTATCAGCTAAACCAGAGTTTGTTTTTGGAAGATGCATCATTTGCTAAACTGCGTTCAGTAACTGCAGGATATGATTTTATCAACTCCAGATTTATCAAGAAACTTGGCGGCAACTTCACTCGTGTATATGTATATGTAACGGGCATGAACTTGTTGACCATTACTCCATTTAAAGGGAACGATCCTGAACTGGTAGACTTTAACGGCCATTATACCGGATACGGTTTGCCGTTATCAAAGTCATACACATTCGGTATCAAATTAGAACTATAGACCGGTTTGAATTTATACCCGGAAAATCATTATTCAATA
The DNA here is from genome assembly GCF_019130065.1 of Pinibacter aurantiacus. Taxonomy (GTDB): domain Bacteria; phylum Bacteroidota; class Bacteroidia; order Chitinophagales; family Chitinophagaceae; genus Pinibacter; species Pinibacter aurantiacus. Next base: position 262,306 of record NZ_JAHSPG010000016.1, read on the forward strand.
TTTAATAGTAAGAGATGACTAAAAAAATAGTTTCTTTTCTGCTTATTTGTATACTCTTAGGAGCTTTCTCCTCATGTAATAAAGTATTGGATGTTCAATCATCACGATTGGCGCCTGAAGCAAATTCATGGAAGAGACTTGAAGATACCCGCGGCGCACTAATGGGCATGTACGGTTTGATGCGTGCGGCTTTGGCTGAAGACAATGCTCACTGGCTTTGGGGAGAATTGCGTGGAGGTGATTTTACATCAAGCTCTCGCTCTGACCTGAAAGCAATTATCAATGGGAATTTAAACTATAACTATCCCACTTTGCAAACTTTGTCGGATTGGAGACGATTTTATGCGGTGATCAATAGTGCAAGTACTTTTATTGAACATTCGGGAACTGTATACTCCAACGATCAACGTTATACCGAAGCCAACTGGAAGGCTGATGTAGCGCAGGCAAGGGTAATGCGTGCATTCGCATATTTTTACATGAGTCGTATTTGGGGAAATGTGCCATTGGTAACAACTTCGGAAGAAGGCGATTTTGTTGCAAAACCTGCTACGGACCAAACTATCATATTAAACTTTGCCGAGACAGAAATACTGAAAGGTATCAATGATCTGCCAGGTGTTTATGCCGGCCTTAATGATCCGTTATTGCCTAACTCTTATTATGGACAAGGCCCCGCGTCCTGGTACGGAATTTTGATTACAAAATATTCAGCGTATGCTATCCTGGCTCACATAGCAGCGTGGCAAGGGCATTACATTGATTGTGATGCATACACTTCTCATGTCGTGAATGAATTAAGCACCTCTCAAATTCAACCGAGTGCGATGAGAGTTACCGGTTCAGATTATTTGACCGATCCTACACAATCCGGCAATTTGTTTACAGGAAATAATCAGCGTCAAATTTTAGCCTTTGCTTTCGGTGCCACTGAAAATGTTGGAAGCGGACATTTGGAAGAGCTTACATTGGCTGCTCCGTTTGTATCCAAATCAGTGCCTGATATGTATGTGAGTAAAGATTCCATTACTTCTATATTTCCTGATTGGGCTCAACCAGGAATTGCACCCGATCCTCGCTTTGGCCGTGACTCAGTTTCCAAATTGTATTATGAAAAATGCTTCACAAATTTCACAGGAGAGATACCGGTATTCAGTAAGGTGAAATGCGTGATCAACAGTAACAAAGGTACTTTGCCAATGTTCAACTCAGCAATTGTATTTACGCGCCTTGAAGAAATTAAACTGCTTAGAGCCGAGGCGTTGTATAATATCTGGGGTCCTGCAAGCCCAGAAGCGATAGCATTGCTGAATGATGTAAGATCCCAAAGAGGCGTTGCATTGTACGATAGCAGAACGGACCTGCTGGATGCAATTTTTGCTGAAAGAAGAAAGGAATTGATAGGTGAAGGATGGAGATGGTATGATTTGGTGAGGTACAAAAAAATCAAAGATCCTGCGTTCACTAAGAACATGGTAAACACGAAAGGAATTTACTGGCCGGTTTCTGTAAGTGTACTGGCTACAAATCCAAAACTATCTCAAAATTCATACTGGAACTAGTTTCAAAATTATAATAAAACAGACTTTATGTTTAAGAAGTACGCAAAAATATTAGTCTTACCTGTGCTGTTGTCGTTTATAATGTTTGCGTGTAAAAAAGACGGAGGAGCATACAGCTATGAAACTCCTGTCGATTCATATAATGGAAGTGTGTATGAGTATATTAAATCTCAAAAAGGAACATTAGATTCTTTTGCATTGGTAATTGATCGACTGCCGGGAAATTTAAAAGACACATTACAGAACCTTTCAGCCAGATACACTGTGTTCCTGCCAACAAATGCAAGCTTTAGTTTGGCCCTGGATAACCTGAACAGGGAAAGAAGTATTAGTGGCAAAGAGCCATTGACGCTTTCCACCTACGATGCCAATCAGTTGGATACATTGGTAAGACGCTATGTTATAGCAGGTGCTTACACTACCGATACACTAAGTAGTTTATTGGACGGAATGAATTTGCCCTCGCTTGCAGTTGATACAACAAATTTGTCTGACAGCACAATAGATCACCATTATTTAATGCAGGGTTCTGCACTAAGAACAACAGCAGAAGGAGTAATAAACGGTGGCGAGTTGTACATAATGTTTTCTGATCGTAAGAATTCAATTTTCAAACGTTACTGGATAACAACTTCTACCCATTCGGTAAATGGCAAAGCCAAAAATGCACTAATGCACGTGCTTAAATCAGGACACGAATTTGGATTTAATGAATTTACAAACAGAGGCTTAACTCAATAATATCTAAAAGAGAAAAAGACACCAATGAATAAATTATCACAACTATCGTTTGTTCAGGCGTTCAATACTATCCTGACCTTAGCTATGATAGTAATGTTGTCTGGATGTGCCAAAGATTATGTGCCCAAAGAGCAGGAGGTAATGGATCCTGAGGCGGACTATTTGACAAAGACATTTTCTCCTCTGTTGGAAAGAACAACTTTGATACCCGCCAGTTTCAATTATGGTAACACATCTACGCCTGTTACGTTTTCAATATTGAACATAAGGAATGCCGGGACCGGTGAGCCGGCAAGTGAACTTACTGATAAGTTTCCTGTAAAAATATGGTCGCAATCCTACACAGGAAAAGAGCAATCGCTCGCAGAAATTGAAGCAAAGAGAACTACAGAATATCACTCTCTTTTTGAAGTAAGAGATCATGCAGGAGATTTTGTATTCTGGGGATATCCTAACTCATCAACACTTGTTCAGTCTAACCCGCAGCCGGGATATTTATTTGACGTAAAAGTTACCAACAAGGGAGGCACACGATACTTCAGAGACATGAAGTTGATTCCGAACAAACCGATTCCGTACACTCCTTCAAACTTTGATCATACATCGGGCATGCAACTGACTCCGTATACAACAATCGGTGGCTTGTTAAATGTTAAAGGAGCTAAGACCCGCGGCTACATTAGTAATGTTCAGGTGTCTTTTCATAAAATCATACCAAAAGACAGTAAGATCCAATCAGGTACTTCTCTGACCTTTAGATTTTTCGATACGCTTTATAACCCGATCAAGCTCACTAAGTTCAATACCACTAAATGGGCCACATTAATTCACGGGTTTAATCCTGTGTGGAAAGCAGATTCAACATCGGGGCCAGCAAAGATTGATTCAGCAATAATAACCTACCAGGTAGCATACCCTATACCGTTGATAACATATCCTACTGCCTATACTACTTCAGATGGTACCCAGGCTTTGGCAATGTTCACTTATTCAAGAATAGGGTTTGGAGGATTAAAGGAAGATGCCGTTATAAGTTTTCCCTTTAGTATTTATGAAAGCGGCGATTGGGAAGTAGACTTCTGGTTTAAAGATGATGTTCCTCAATTTGAAAATAACTAAAAAAGGTTTCTCTAAAAAAATAGCTTTTAGCCATACTAACTGGAAAATTTATGAAAGTGAAAAATATGCTTAAGATAGTAGCATTGCTTTTAATAATACCCTGTTTTTTGATTGCACAAAACAAAATAACAGTTACCGGTATTGTTAAAAATGGTGAGACTCAGGAACCGGTTGCCGGCGTAAGTATTTACGCAAATAAAAAAGTGATCGGTGTCACTGCAAACGACGGTACATTTTCAATAAAAGTAAACGAAGATGCTGCTATTACGTTTACTGATGTACGTTATTCAAATTTTAATCTGAAACTAAAACCGGGGCAAACCACTGTGCAGGTGCTGATGAAAGTGCGTGATGATAAAATGAATGAAGTTGTGGTAACAGGTTATGCAAAAAAAGCCAGGGAGTTAACCACCGGTTCAACGGTAGTTATTACTGCTAAAGATATACGCGACGTACCAAGTGCCAACGTTATGGATCTGTTGCAAGGTAAAGTTGCGGGGCTCAATATCAATACTTCATCAGGAGCGCCCGGTTCTACCGGCTCCATCTATTTGCGTGGGCTTTCCAATCCTTCCTTTTCTGGTGCCGGTGCCGATGCGGCTCTTACACCAACATCTCCATTATTTGTAGTTGACGGTGTTCCTATTGATGTGAATTCAACATATGAATATGGATTTAATTCCGGTGGACCTGGTATTAACCCTGTATCATTGATTCCGCAGGAAGATATTGAGCAGATTGAAATATTGAAAGATGCACAGGCCACTACTTTGTATGGTTCCCGCGGTGCTTATGGTGTGATCCTAATTACAACGAAAAGAGGTAAGTCTAAAGTGCCTATTGTAAACTTTAGAACAAATCAATTTTTGAGTACTGTACCAAATTTAAGAAAAGTCATTGGCGGAAAGGACGAGAGAATGATGAGACTGAGTGAGATCCTTCAATTTGATCCGAACTTTCAACATGCTCTTACGACCATCGATCAAACGCCTGCTCTTACAGATAGTTTGAACGCTTATTACAATAACTCCACTAACTGGCAGGATGTGTTCTATAAATCTACATGGAACCAAACGTACAACGTTGGCGTGTCAGGTGGTGATCAGGCATTCAACTACAAAACCAACATCGGCTATTTTAACCAAAAGGGTATTATCAAAAATACAGGCTTTAGCAGGTACAATGTGGACATGAACATGCAGTATCAGCCTATCGAAAAATTTAAGTTGTCTACAACTATTTCTGCTGCCATGGGAGAAAATAAAAAAGGTAGTGGTAATGGTATTATGCAGACCGGTGTTGCCGAAAGTGTAAATACATCATCATTATTGCCGGCTCCCGGTGCATTTGGTGCCAACAGTGCAGACCTCGCGCAATTGGCCGTTATAGATAATAACAAAGCTGCACAGCTGAATACCAATTTCGAAATGCAATATGAATTTGTAAGAGGGTTGAGAGCTACCAATACTTTTAGCTATAACTATATGTCCGGAACCGAAAATACTTTTACTCCGGCAATTATGAATGGCAACATGTCTAAGTCTTATGCATACAATGATTTGACAGGAACGCTATACAATCGTTTTATGTTGAACTATGCAAAAACATTTGAGCGTGGCCATTCAATTAACCTTTATGGTTTTTCTGAGATCAGCAGCAAAAAATATAAAGTTGACGCTATACAGCAAACAGGTACACCAAGTGATGGAATAAGCGGTCCATTGGGTGCTGCAACATCTTTGGGTGGTACGTTGTCCAATACTGAAACGAGAGACGTTTCTTATGCAGGGAATGTTTCTTATGACTACAACAAAAAATATGTACTTAACGCAGGTGCCATGTGGAGCAAAAGTTCTATCAGCGGGCCCAATATGCCGTGGGCATTTAACCCTACCGTTGGTTTAAGATGGAACTTCAGCAAAGAAAAATTGTTTGAGCACCTTACATTCCTCGACTATGGCTCGTTCCGTTTGGGATGGGGCAAAAGCTCAATACCTGTTGGTACAATTTACGATACCTACGGTAAATACCTGAATGGTACTACAACATATAATAGCTCGCCTATTATCAATATCGACTGGTCATCTGCACCGAACGTGAATCTTATTCCTGCAACAAAAACAGACTTAAACTTCGGAACAGAATTGGGTTTGTTTAAGCAAAGGCTACAGTTTGTATTTGAAGCGTATTATAAACAAAACGACAACAACCTGTATGTAAAAAATCTTTCCAGCATGAACGCGTTCAGCCAGGTTAGTACCAATGAACTTGGATTGGTTAACTACGGTTATGAATTAACGGTTACTGCAAAACCTTTAAGTGCTTCGAGCAAGGTATCATGGACTGTTACCGCCAACGCAGCGCTTGACCATGAAGTGCTTACCAGGTTGCCTGGAGAAGCAAAGCAAATGGTAGTGGTAGATCCTAACACGGGCCTTGGTACAATGTATCGCGTGGGAAGAAACAGCTTATCAAATGTGATGTACAATACAAAGGGTGTATATGCCAGCACAGGTGATGTGCCGGTTGATCCTGCTACAGGTTTAAGAATGCATACCGGCGCCCCCGGTAATACCATTTATTTTCAGGAGGGTGATGCCCGCTGGACAGATGTAAACGGTGACTACGTTATTAATCAAAACGATTATATCGTATGCGGTAATGCAATGCCATTGGTAGTGGGTGGTTTTTCATCCTATACCAACTATAAAAATTTTACCCTTAACGTAAGTACTTCATTTAAGTACAAAAGAGATATTATTAATGCGGCTGCCGCGCAGGCTTTTCAACGGTTTTACAATCCGGCAGCTTTAAATCAAATGTTGCCTATTGACCAGTTTAACTATTGGGCGCCTTCGAATACTAAAGGTGTAGTTTATCCTAACCCATACGATTTTACAAGAACAGGAGACTACAAGGCAACGAGTATTGGTAATGGCACTTATTTACCATTCCGTGCAGATCAGACATTGTTCATGGAAGATGGTTCCTACTTTAAAATTAACAGCATCGCTTTTTCATACAATTTCAACAGGAACAAGACCAAGAAATATGGTATAACATCTGCGAGGTTAACATTTACCATGAACAACGTATATACGTTCACAAAATATACGGGGCCTAATCCTGAGAACGTGACTGACATGGGTTATGACCGCTCTGATGGATATCCTCAGTCGAAAAATTACAGTTTAGGCCTTGATCTACAATTCTAACATCTCAAAAAGAAAATATGAAAAGCATATTTAGTAAACTTGGTATTCTGTTAATCATTATAGGTTCTTTCGCTTCGGGATGTAAAAAGTTTTTGACAGTAACGCCCATTGACCAAATGACGGGTAATGAATTCTGGTCCTCTAAACAGGACGTGGAAGCATTTTCCCTCGGGACCTATAACACATTCAGAGACTTTACCTGTAAGAATTGCTTTTTTCCGGGAACCGGCGATTTACGTATGGCTCCGGTTCAGTGGAACACAAAAGCAACCACTTCGAGGAACTATATAAATTATTTGTCCAACAATAATCTGAAAACCTTACTAAACCCGGCTCTGCTATCGTCATCGGATCAATGGTGGGTTACTTATGGTGGCTTTGGATTTGGCAACATCCAGAAGTGGAACTCATTCTACCAAATGATCCAGTCTGCCAATATCATGTACAAACAAGTGGGCAGCGTACCAACCTTGTCTGAAGATGATAAGTTGTATTACCAGGCAGAAGCTGTTTTTCAACGTTGCCTTGCTTATTTCTTTATGGTTAGGATTTATGGTGATGTTCCATATTATACTGATGCATACCACGAATCAAATATGCCAAGAACCAACATGGTAACTGTTTTGCAAAGTTGCATAAAGGATATGGGTGGCGTGCAGCAAAATTTGCCATGGACCTATGCCGACCCTTCGCTGCGAGGCGTTAGGGCCATGAGGGGAGGAGCGCTGGCACTAATGATGCACATGAACATGTGGCTGGCAGGTTTTGACGAAGCTAATAAAACAGACTATTACAAACAGGTAGATTCGCTGGGCGCGCAGATATTGGCTAGTAAGGCTTATACGCTGCTGCCGATAGAAAACACAAAAGAAATTTTTAAAGGACGTACAACCGAAAGTCTTTTTGAAGTGCCACAGAATTTAAACTACAATGAACAGTTCCCCCAGGCGTCAACATACTTTGACCTTGTGTTGCGTGCTCCATTTAAATCGGTTATACCATACAGTTATATAATCTATGACACAAAATTTTTGAATACAATATATCCAACTGTCGACAACCAGGATAAAAGAAAAACATTGTGGTTTACTAATGGTTTGAATGCGGGTGCCGCTGATTTTACATTTAGCAAATTCGTGAACGTATTTGGCAGGCCGGGAGAAGATGTTAACTCGGATGATGACATGATCGTTTTTCGCCTGGCAGATGCTATACTGTTGAGAGCTGAAGCGTGTGCCAATATTGGTAAAAAAGATGACGCCATTGCAATGCTTAATATGGTAAGAAGCAGAGCCGGCGCCTTACTTGAAGATCCTTCCATTGCCGATGACAAGTTTCAGGATGATATTTTTTATGAGCGCTGTAAAGAGTTAATGGGCGAAGGGCACTATTACTATGATTTAATAAGAACAAAAAGAATACTTGATCCTGCAAAAGCATTTGGAAAATTCATGACAGGTGAAGCCTTCCGGGCCGGCGCATGGACATGGCCGCTTGACCCATCTGCTAAAACAAATAACAGTGCCATCATCCTTAATACTTATTGGAGCCAGTAAGAGTTTTTAAATAAATACTCCAACAAAAAATATTTGAACTATGCGTATAAGCAAAATAATAGGAATAGTAACTCTGGGTTGTTTATTGTTGACGGCATGCAAAAAAAACGACTACTATGTGGATAGCGGAGTTAGTAACCCTAAATTCAACGGCACTGTAATGGATTATCTCCAGTCCAAGACAGGCGTTTTTGATACAACTGTGCAGGTTATTAAACTCGCAGGAATGGAAAAGGTTTTCAGCACTGATACGATAACTTTTTTTGCTCCTAATAATATATGTATCAGAAATCTTGTTACCAATTACAATTTTTACCAGAGTGTTTTGGGTAGAGACACTGCAAAAAAATTGAGTGACATAGACCCGTCTGTTTGGAAAAACCTGATGTCTCTATATGTGTTTAAAGGAGCCAGAAAATTGACAGATTTTCATCAGTTGGACATCAGCGTTATCAATTCTTTTTCCGGAGGAATGTACACTTCATACAATGGAAGGCCAATGAACATAGGCGTGCGATACAATGATGAAGGAAGTATTAAGTATGCCGGGTACAGGAGCCTTTACATTTCTTATATCCTTGATTTGACCAGGCCCTATTATATAGGAAGTACGACGTGGACAAATAATGATAGCTGGATAATGGCAAGAGTTACTTCAAGCGATATACAACCCACCAATGGAGTAGTGCACGTGATTGCGTTTAGTAATCCGCCTCATTCTTTAGGATTTGACTTTAACTACGTACTCTCCCTGGTGAATTAATAAAAGAAAGTTTCATCAAAAAAGTATCTCAAAAGATTAATCAATAACTCATGAGCCCAATATTAATCAGAGTTGCAAAAGTTTTCTGTGCAGCACTACTATTCTCAACTGTTGCATGTAATAAATCGAATAGTTACAGCTCCACCAATCTTTATACAGCGGGAGAAGCACCGCTTGGCATTAAGTTTTTAGACAACGCCCTCGTGCCTGCCAGCGGAGCTGAAAATAGTACCGTGTCTGTAGGTATCCAGGGACTTAAAAAATATGCCGGTGAGCTACAAATAGCTGTAAACGGAACGCCCGTTACCACTATAAAAACTATTACTGACAGCATGTTGGTATTTAGCATTCCAAAATGGGCAAGTACAGGCGCTGTTACCGTGCAGGTAAAAGATCAGGTGTTCTTCGGACCTGTATTCAAGGTAGAAGGCAAATTAAGGAGTGACGTGTCATTTAGAGTAATTAACGGAGCAACAGGAGGTAGTATTTTTGATTTTTATCCAAATGCTTCAGGCTATATACTGGCAGGTTCGTTTAGCGATTATGAGTATACAAATTCCGGTACCACCTATGGAGGTTTGGTACAGGTAGATGCAAATGGCGTTTTCCTGCATAAGTATGGCAGAGGCGCTAATTCAGGTTCAATAAATTCTGTAGCCCCTGTTCCCGGCACAGGAAAATTAATGATTGCGGGAAACATCAGCTTGTATGATACATTTCCTTCCCGGCCCAACATTGCCAATATCGCCAGGATTGATCCCATTACCAGCCTGTTGGATACAATGAAAAGCCTGGTTAACAGTACACAGCCTTTAAGTCCTCCGGACACTGCAATCGTTTCTGCATTCAATGGAGGAGTTAGCGGAACTGTTTCAAAAGTATTTGTTCAGCCTGCTTCGGTAGGCGGTAAAATTGTTGCAGTTGGCAATCTCTACGGGTATCAATCTGTTTACTATCCTAAGTCTACATTATTAACATCATGGACCGACTTTGCTCCGATCAATCAGTTGGTACGTATGAATTATAATGGTTCAATAGATTCTACATACAACTATTCTGTGGTTCCCGGAGCTGGTTTAAACGGAATAATAAGTGATGCTTACATGTTGAACGACGGTTCAATAATAGTGGTGGGTTTATTTACCAGTTTCAATGGAAAGTCAATACCTCACAACATCGCCAAATTTAATGCTGATGGAACGATAGACAACTCATTCGGCGGTTTAGGTTGCGACGGTATCATTTCATCAATAACATATAATGGTACCAGCTTTTTGCTTGCCGGTACATTTAAAAGCTTTAATGGAACACCAGCCAACGGCGTCGTAATGCTAAACAGTGATGGATCTGTTAATACCACTTTTAAATGCGGACAAATAACAGGTGGAAGTGCCAACTACGCTGTTCAGTTATCTGCTGCATCAAATAACTACATTATTGTTACCGGGAGCTTTAATAAATACACAGACAACGTGAATCCAACTGTGGTAAAACAAGGCTTTATGGTATTGGACCAAAACGGAAACCTGGTTCCGGGATACAACAACATGGGGCTGTTTGAAGGCACAACAAAGAAAATAATAGAAGTCACCAATTCATTGGGCCACCCGGCAATCATGATGGTTGGTAACATTTCCAAATTTGATGGCAAGCCGGCAGGTAACATAGTGAGGATAGAATTACTAAAATAAAATCGTTGTGAAGTGGCTTGCAGTAGCAGCCGTCAATAGAAAATGATATTACAAAACCAATCCCAGCTGCGAGAAAAAATATATTCAGATGAAATGAGCCCCGCCTGCCGGATGGCGCGGGGCGAATTCCATCTGGCCAAAAAACATTAAGAGTATTCAGATGAAAAAAATTAAATCTTCTTTAGTTGTAGCTATTTTGCTGCCAGTGTTGCTGGTACTTGCCATCAGTGGTTGCAACAAAAAATTTGAGAGGCTGCTAACTCCACACACCGATACCACTACTTATGTAGTACAGCAACCCAAAGTATTGTATTTAATTATTGATGGAGCCGTTGGAACTGAAATTCAAAATATCAACCCCTTCGGCATTAATCAACTTTCAAAAAATGCCGTTTATTCATGGAACGCATTGGCTGATTATAACAGCTATGTTGATCCCACTTATACAGACGGAGAAGGCTGGGCCAATATGATGACGGGCGTTACCAGGTCCAAACATCGCGTGGCCGACAATACATTCTCGGGAAACAACCTGGCGGAGTATCCGTCTTTTATTAAGATGATAAAACGGGATGCCGATTATAAAGGAAAGTTTATTGCAGCCTTTAGCGCATCGCCTGATTTCAACAACTACTTTTCTGATAGTGCCGATATCCACAGCACATTACCTACAGACGACGCTGTAAAAAGTGCTGTAGTCAAAGTTTTGGATACAAGCAGCAAAGTGGATGTGGTTGTTGGTCAATTTCATTCTGTAGCAGCAGCAGGAGCTGCCAATGGCTACACGTCAAGCGTGCCTGAATACAACACTGCTATTGTTCACATTGATTCATGCATTCAATCGATCATGACGGCATTGAAAAGCAGACCTACTTATTCAAAAGAAAAATGGCTGGTGGTATTGGCTTCCAACAAAGGCAGCGATACCGCTACATGGAAAGGTGCTGATACAAAATTTCAGGATAGCAGAAGAAATACATTTGTGTTTTTCTATAGCCCTACTTATGGATCCACTTATGTTGGGCAGCCCAATACAGGGATTACGTTTACCGGAGTAGCTCCACAGCTCACCAATTCAAACAATCCAGGCAACCCCCAGGCACAGGCAACAACCGACAATGGCTTTTTTAATTTCAATGCCAATACCGGAAAAGAGTACACTGTTGAGTTTAAAATAAAAATTCTCAACCCGGGTTCGTTCAACTATCCAACATTGTTTTCGAAAAGAGCAAAATTCGCTGCCGCAAACAATGGATGGTTGTTTTTCTGCCAGGGCAACTACTGGGGAATTAACATGAGCAATGGTAGTGGCAATGTGCAAACATTAGCATCCTCGGCAAACATAAATGATGGCGCCTGGCATACGCTTACCGGCGAATTTTATAATGAACCTAGCGATGCAGGTAAGAGATATGTAAAGGCATATAACGATGGCGTATATACCGGTAAAGTAAATATAGAGGACAGAAAAGACTTAATGAACTCCACAGCTCCATTGGCTATAGGTGCATTAGCCGGTGATGGAGGTAACCCTAATTTTCTTATAACATCAATAAAAGTATTCAATGTAGCATTACCTGATAGTGTTGTACAAAAGAATTTCAAGAAAACAGGAGTGGTGGGCCATCCATATCTAAGTAACGTGATTGGCTATTGGCCATGTCTTGACGGAAAAGGATCTGCATTGACAGACGAAAGCGGATTTGGTCATGACTTTACACTTACCGGTGGTTATACATGGAACTCATTTAGTGATACGGATCCTTTGCGCTTGAGTCCGGATGTTAATACAAGCACATACAGACAGGTGCCCAATAGTGTAGATATACCATACATGATTTTGTCATGGCTAAATGCAAAGAAACCTAATTGGGATCTTAGTGGATATCCATGGACCCCTAATACGTTTGTGGCTAATTAAAAACTGAATTTCTTATAACATTCTATAAAATATAGCTTATATGATGCGACCCATATTAATGTCATTACTGCTGACCGGAATGCTGTTGGGTATGATCTCTTGTCAAAAAAACCAGGTAATTAGTTATCCTGATGGCTGGTCCAAAGGCAGCGACAGTGGTGGGCACCAGTCTGTAGATACTTCTATTTTTGTAATAGACAAAAGCATGTACAGCAAAGCCAGGGTATTTCCGGGAATGGTGGACCCCACGGAAAGAAGAGTAATGGATACGACTATATCCATTAATGCCACTTTCCAGGATGCAGGATTGTTCAATCAATACTTAAGAATATCTGTACAGCCTCAACCACAATTCAGTACCGGCTTGTGGGCTCCGGCGGGAGAGTTGATCATTATTGATGTGCCTGCAGACGGCATGGGCCTTTCATTACAGATAGGTGCGCATACTGATAATTTAACGGGAATGGCGGATCTTGTGCGTGATCCGATTATTGTATCACAGACTACATTAAATCCGGGAAGAAACTATGCTCGTAATCCATATGGCGGTACAATTTACGTAAGAGCTTCCCGCTCTCTTGGTAAAATTATCAACCTTACATTTTCCGGCGCTTGTGCACAACCTGATTTTATTTTAGGAACCACTACCGACGAGGCTGCATGGGCGGCACAAGTAAAAAGATCCACAGTGCCATGGCTGGAACTGAGATCCAACAACTTCATTTTTACACTGCCACGCGATAAATTTGACCAGTTCCCTTTGACCAACCCAATAGCATTAATGCAAACCTGGGATGACATCGTTAACAAGGATTATTATGGCTGGATGGGACTTTCAGACACTGCTATGAATGATGTAGACAAAGCTCCGGGATTGCCGTGGCGCGCCGTTCAGGATATCCAGTTAACTGCAGGTTACGGGCATAGCAGCTATCCAATAGTATTGCAAAATGATAATAACTGGTTCACGGGAATTACTAATCTCAACACGATATTGGCTTCAGGTAACTGGGGCGTGCTTCATGAACTGGGCCATAACTGCCAAATGGGTACTGTATGGAGTCTGAGTTCCCTGGGTGAAACATCCAACAACCTGTTTTCATTTAAGTACGCACACAGGAAAGGCGCTTCGCATGCCAGCATGGCAAAACTTCACCCTGCTTTACCTGGTACTACCGGCGCATTTGCAACGGGGCTTGCATATGCGGCAACCTCCGGGTTTAAAAATTTCAACGTCGATGCAGCCATTAATGATCCCTTCAGAAGAATATTACCGTTTGTTCAGTTGTTTGAAAAAACAACTCCAAAAGGAGGAGGCGATGGTTATAACCTAATGAATTACTGGTATCAGCAAGGCAGAAGAATACAACGTCTGAATTTTGATGATCAAAGTAAAATGGATTTCATCGTTGAAAACGCATGTGATTATACAGGACAGAATCTTGAAAAATTCTTCTTCCAATGGGGTATTAATGTAAGCTCATTAGCCACTTCGCGGATCAGAGCAAAATATCCATTACCGGCAACTGTTAAAGATCTTTGGACATACAATCCTATTATCGATACTGGTGGTACAAGAACAGTTAGCGGTAACCTTTATGTGTCTAAAACCGCGTGGGTGGTTAACTCTAAAAGTTCCGATGACGGTTCAAATACCGCAGCAAAAGCTATAGATGGAAATACAGGTACTTATTGGCAAACACAATGGAGCAGCAATCCTGCCGGCACCACTCACTTCGTAGTTATTGATATGGGAGCGACTTATACTATTTCTGGTGTTTCGCTTAACATGGATGCGTCCAGGTACTTTGACTATTGCAATGTATATGCAAGTAAAACAACTACGTTTTCAGGTACACCCACTTATCAAACTACAAGTTTGGCCAGAAACAATACAGAGCAGGTAATGACATTTGCATCACCTGTAACCTGTCGCTATTTAAAAATTGAAATACCAAGAACGTCAGGACACATCTATACAGATGCATCCAACACCATCAGGATAAGCGAAATAAGTGCGATCTATTAATAAACCAGAACTCAGTGAAATACCAATAATGAAAAGTATTAGTATGCATAAAATAATTGTTTTTTCCGTTGCGATGTTTATCACTGCGGCAGGAATATTACAGTCCTGTAAAAAATTTACCAATTTACCCCCCTACGAAGAAACCTATTCACCGGATACGCTTGCGAATGGTAAACGTAAAATGTTGATCATTGCAATAGATGGTATTCGCGGACAGGAATTTCAAAAAGATAGCGGGAAAGTGATGTCAACCGTATGGTCATTGTTGCCGCACAGTAAATATAGCTTCTCAGGTATAGCTGACGATGCCGCAAATAATGCCGCTTCAATAGCCGCGCTATTAAACGGAGTTTCAAGCAGCGTTTCAGGAATAAGTGACAGCACATTACAAATGCAATCTAATCCCAGCGATCCTGAAGCAAGCAATCAAATAACACTTAATGTATTTGCACGTTTGACCGATGCTAACCCATTTATAAACATTGCTGCGATAACACCCTGGAGACAATTCAGCAAAAGGTTTTTGTCGTATGCCAATATGAACTATGTTACAACGGGAGATGCTGAGTCAAAGGATTCTGCTGTTAGTGTATTGACAAAGTCAAATGCCGACATCGTATTTGTGCATTTGAACGGTCCGGAGATAGCCGGCGAGGCTAATGATTTTGTATTTAGTGATGCTAATTACAAACAAGCTGTGAGCAATACTGACAATTATGTCAAAAGCATTATGCAGGCATTGCAAAACAGAACGCACTACAATGACGGCAAGGAAAATTGGATGGTAGTGATTACATCTAATTCAGGTGGAAACAAAGGAACCATCGCACAGCAAAAAAGTATATTCTCGTTGTATTATAATAAAGGGTTTAATTCAAAATTGTTTAACCCTATTGCATGTACAGCTTTAAGAGTATATGGTGATACTGCTGCAGGAACAACCCTTCCGGGAATAGTGCTTTTGAGCGGTAAAACTGCAAATCCAAATTTTAACATCCCAAAAAATCAGGGGTTGACAGCAGAGTTTAGAATTAAATACATCCCTGATGCATCAGGAAACTACTCTTATTCTAACCCTTTCATTTTTGGTACAGAACAAGATCGTTATTATCCACCGGGATGGAGCTTTTGGATGGGCGGTAGTAATTTGGCATTTTGTCTTAAACCAGGCACAGCTGCAGGCAACGCTAAACCAGAGACAACTGCAGGTGCTTTTAACGATGGCAAATGGCATACCGTTGCCGGAACAATAACCAATACAGGCACATCATCTACCGTAACTATTTTTAAAGATGGTTTAAAACAGGGAAGCTCCACTCAGCCAATGCCCGCAGGACTTGATAGCATTCATAGCACATTTCCCCTGGCCCTTGGAAATCGTGTAGGCGCAGCAAAAGATCCGTTTGGTCAAAAAGTAGATCCTAATTTTTATATTAATGATATAAGAATCTGGAAGACTGTATTGCCCGATAGTATCCTATTCAATTATGTATCACTTAAAGATGCTACGCAGCATCCTTATTACAGCAGCATGGTAGGATATTGGCCTTGTGATGAAGGCGGTGGCGATACGCTTAAATCAAAACTGGCAACTGCTGCAAATTTTGTTGCAAGCAAAGCGCCTGGCGTGGTAGCTAAGTGGTATTTATTGAATGACGCTCCGCAAACATTTGGAACTCCTACAGGAGATCCTTTAACAAGAAATACAAGCCTTTTCCCGAATGTTTTGTACTGGTTCAATGTGCCGGTAAGTGGCGGTTGGAAACCAGCGTTGGACTATACTCAATGGCTTGATCAATATCTGGTTGAATTTTCGAGATAAGAGTAAAAAACAGAATAAAGAATTCAATGTTGTTTAACTAAGTAATTGCATGCCTCTCAAATTAATGTCCTACGGACAATGGTGTTCTTTCTGTTAGACCTTCTATTGATATAAATGCCCTACGGGCAATTGAACATTCCGCGTAGCGGAACAATATCAATAGAAATTGTAAAAGATGCACATATTGCCCGTAGGGCATTTATATCAATAGAAAATGTAGCAATAAGTACTCTTTGTCCGTAGGACATTAATATAGCAAAACTTGAAGCTTAACTAAACGACATTGACTAAAGAATATCATAAAATCATTTGCAACGATTCAGTAGATTGCTGTCGTTGCCGCAAACATAAATGTATTAATGAAACGATTATTATTTGTCGCAGCAGCTGCTTTATTAAACCTGACAACTTTTTCACAAACTGGTCCTTCATGGGGGCCGTACATAGGTGCAAAATTTGCAGGCAAACAAGAAGCTGACTTGTTAATGGCTGACGTTAGAGTAACACCGGAAGCCAACGCACCTTTCACATATAGTTGCAGCATACAATTTAAGATAGGAAAAAGTGGTGGTTATTGCGGTGTTCAAAATAAAAACGGCAATGCCAGCACCAGCAAACCATTGAACAATATTTTCTCTGTATGGGATTTCCCTAATAAAGTTCAGATACATGCATCCTATAAAGATCCTATGACTTTTGTTGGTGGCTTTGGAGGAGAAGGAACAGGATTACATTCACATTGTGATTTCGGAGGCGTTCAGGGTCAATGGTACACGAATGTGGTAAGACGCTGGTACACGGGCGGAGATAAAACCCAGGTTGGATATTTTATCTATGATCATACAAGAAATGAATGGCGTCATTATGTGACCTTCGAGGTTCCTGAAGCTGATGCCAAATTGGGAAGCGGCATCTCGAGCTTTTTGGAAAATTTTGCTGATCAGCGTAAAAGCCCAAGAACTACAGAATATAAAAGTTATTGGTTACTGACTACGGCTAACCAATGGCTCCACGCAGATTCTCTTAAAGCAGACGCAGGAAAGAATGGTTTTTGGGACGCTAAATCATTAGGCAGCGATGGCATTCGCCTTACTTCATGTGGTGTATGGGATTCTACAGAAAAAAAGCCAATAACTTTTCCTGTTACAGAAACGGCCAAAGTACCTGCTATCATTAAACCTGCTGATATTTACGATTTAGGCGCATTCTACGACAAGGGCGAAAAAATGATTTATGTAAACTGGTCCATAGAAGCTTCTGGTGCACCACAGCTATCGTACAGTATTGCCGTATATGATAACCGCCAGAAAACAGGAACTTCCATTGTAAAAAAGGAAGGAACCGATCCTGATATCAGAAGCGTCGCATTGGCGGCAACGAATCTATCAACAACAGAAAAATCATATTATGTAACCTTGACTTTAACTGACATTTTCAATCAGGCTTCAAAAGTAAAAGAGTTTACATTGAGAGACTTAAAACCCTAGCAATCCAATTACGCTAAGAAGAGCAACTCAACTGTTGAGTTGCTTCTTATTTAATTCCGACAGAAAATTTCGTCGTAAATCTCATCATTAATGAAAAATTATTTTTTAGCAACCTTACTATTTATAGGGTTTAACACTGCCAACTATGCTCAAAGTGTAACGTCCGTTACCACCACTGCACAGAAACCAGATGACGTGAAATTTGATTTCATTTGCCATCCATATTTGCAGAACATGACCACTTCCGGTGTGTCCATATTTTGGTTAATGAATAAAAATTGTACGAGCTGGATTGAATTTGGTGAAACCCAGGCATTGGGTAAAAAAGCCGTTAACTCTGCCAATGGACAAATTGATGCTAATTCTGAAATTCAAAAAGTAGCAATTGAGAACTTAGTTCCCGGTAAAACTTATTATTACAGAACTGCTTCGAAAAGTATCGTGAAATATGAATCATATAACGTAGTGTTTAAAGATACCGTGTATAGCGAGCTATATACGTTTACATTGCCTGCTGAGAAAGTCTCAAAATTTTCGTTTTTAGTTTTTGGTGATGTACACAACAAGTGTGAATACATTAAGGAAGTGATGACCCATGAAAAGGATTTCGATTTTGTGATTTTCAACGGAGATGTTGTTGCCGACATAATGAGCGAAAAGCAGATCTATGGCAACTTTCTTGATAAGATTTCCGGATTCTTTGCCGCACAAAAACCTTTTATTTATGAACGCGGTAATCATGAAACCCGCGGTGGATATACGCGGTCGCTGCTCAAATATTTTGATTATCCTGCCAATCACTATTATCATAATTTCCTCTACGGTAATACGAATTTTACGTTTCTTGACTGCGGAGAAGATAAAGAAGATAACAAGTATGAAAGTTATTTTGGGCTTGCAGACTATGATGCGTACAGAAAAAAACAAGCCGAGTGGTACAGCAGTTTAATTCAAACCAAAGAATATAAAAAAGCTGTAAACAGGATCATTTGCTCACATATACCTATTTACAAGGCCTACGATAACGATAAAGAGGGTGGAGGAGACTGGCATGGTGCGTCTGATCTTAGAGATAATTTTTTACCGCTTTTTCAACAAACTAAAATTGACCTGATGTTAAACGGACATACACATATGCCCCGTCTTCTAACTCCGGCACAAGCGGAAAGCCCTTATTTTGTAGCAATTAGCGGATCTCCGATTTACGAGAACTATTCAACACCTAAAAGATTTACAGCCTATACGCTGGTAGAAATAAATGGCAGTAAGATAACAGTTACACTTAAAAAGCCTGATGGCAGCATTATTGATAAAGCCGAAGTAAAATAAATTACAAAACACAAATTGGGCCGCGAAAAAATATCCGGTCATTTTGGTGCCGTCCAGTACAGATCATGCAAACAAGGATCGGTTTGAAATAACCGATCCTTGTTTGTTTTTTCCTAAAGATCAATATGGGGCGCATTTGAAAGCCATAATCTTATACTAAATGCGAAAACTTACATTTTTATTATTAGCACTGATTACAACTAGTTCAGCACTGGCTCAAAAACAAGAACTACGCGCTGATAGTATTTTCCATCAAATGAAAAAAGTAGCCGATTGGCAATGGAGAACCCTGGAAACCGATGGCTGGAAAAATCCTAAGAAAGACTGGACCAGCGGAGCCATGTACGCCGGAATGATGGCCTGGGGGAAAATAGCCAACGATGAAATTTATTATAAAAAACTAATACAGGTAGGAGAAGACAATCAATGGAAAATAGGCCATTATCGTCGCTTTGCAGATGATTATTGTGTAGGACAACTTTATTCCCAGCTGTATACCATTTATAAAGATCCACGCTATATTGAGGATTTTAAATCCGAGGCCGATACTATTGCTTCACTGCCGCATACGGAAAGCCTGGAGTGGAAAAATGGAGTTCACACGCGTGAGTGGGCATGGTGCGATGCCTTATTTATGGGACCTCCTGCATTAGCTTATCTAACTCAAGCAACCGGTGATTCAAAGTACCTGGATGCATCATCTCAACTATGGTGGAAATCCACAGAGTACCTGTATGATAAAGAAGAGTCCTTGTATTATCGGGATAGTCGGTATTTCAATAAGAAAGAAAAGAACGGCGCAAAGGTATTTTGGAGCCGCGGAAACGGTTGGGTAATGGGAGGCTTGGTAAGGGTCTTAACGGTAATGCCGAAGGATCATGCCGACAGAGCGAGGTTCATTCAACTTTTCCAAGACATGTCAGAAAAGATAGCCAGTATTCAATTGGCTGATGGAAGCTGGCACGCCAGTTTGCTTGATCCTGCAACGTACCCGGTAAAAGAAACCAGTGGTACCGGTTTCTTCTGTTATGCTTTAACGTGGGGAATTAATCAGGGAATCTTGCCTTATAAAAAATATGGACCAGTTGTAACCAAAGCCTGGAATGCGCTTACCACTTCTGTACATCCCGATGGTAAACTGGGATACGTTCAGGCGCAGGGCGCGGCTCCTGATAAAGTAACCTATGACGATACCGATGTGTATGGTGTTGGAGCATTTCTATTGGCTGGGTCTGAAATGTTACACATGACAATTGACCAGCAGAAAAATACTGCCATGGTGCAGGCCGTTAATCCTGCCGCATCAGAACAGAATATAAAAGCAACGGTTGAATGGACATCTGTAACTGCTCAAATTAAGAAAGCCAAAGTGAAAGGTCTTGTGTTAGAAGATGCCATATCGGGAGAACAAATTCCTTTTGAAATAATTTACACGGATGACAGAAAGCCGAAATCAATTGTTTTTGAAACATCTTTATCCGCCGGCAGCAGTAAATTCTTCAGAATAAAAAAGAGCTGATCATCTACAAGACTAAGCATAACACGAAATCTAAATTATGAGATCATTTAAAAAGACATTCATTTTCCTGCTGGTTGCTGCAATGTGTTTAAATAACCAGGCGCTGTTAGCGCAAAAGAACAAAACGGCTAATTCAGCAATAACAACAGGGCAGCAGGATCGCGAGTATTGGAGCAATCTGTTATACAAAATGGCTTCGCCCGTGATATTGAATTTGGCCAATAATACATTGAGGAAAAATATGCCGGTTGAAGTGCCGCCAGGTGCAAAACCCGATTTTTATAAAAAGGTAACTCATCTGGAAGCCGTTGGCCGCACAATGGCTGGAGTAGCGCCTTGGTTAGCATTACCAGACGATGATACCAGGGAAGGAAAGATGCGCAAGGAGCTACGGTTAGCATTGCTGAAAGGTATCGTTAATGCAGTTGATCCGGCAAGTCCTGATTATTTAAACTTTAGAACCGAAAGCCAGCCAATTGTGGATGCGGCGTATATGGCACAGGCATTTTTAAGAGCGCCCAAAGCCTTGTGGGAACCGTTGGATTCTTTAACCAAGAAAAGAGTGGCCGAAGAATTCAAAGCACTACGTACCAGAACCGGTGCTTATAACAACTGGTTACTGTTTGCGGGGATTAATGAAGTTTTCTTAATGACTATTGGAGAACAGGCTGATCCCGTACGTATTCAATATGCACAAAATAAAATTAAAGAATGGTATGTAGGAGATGGATGGTATAGCGATGGACCCGGCTTTAGCATGGATTATTATAATAGCTACGTCATTCATCCTATGCTTGTTGATTTTTTTAAAGTACTATCGGCACGTAACAGAGTTAAGACAGAGGAGTATGATCTTGCCTTGAAACGCATGATCCGTTATTCTGAATTTTCAGAACGGTTTATCAGCCCCGAAGGAACCTATCCTGCATTTGGTCGTTCCAGCACCTATCGTACGGCAGCGTTTCAGGCTTTGGGACAAGTGGCTTTGATGGAAAAATTGCCAGAGTATATTCAGCCCGCGCAAGTTCGTTGTGGCATCACTGCGGTAATGCACAGAATGTATGATCAGTGCAATAACTTTGATAGCAACGGCTGGCTCGTATTGGGCTTCTGTGGTTCACAACCTATGATTGCTGATAGCTATACTTCCACAGGAAGTTTATATATGGCCACATTAGGATTCTTGCCGCTGGGCTTACCGGCAGATAATAAATTCTGGACCGATCCCGCTGCTGACTGGACCTCAAAAAAGGCATGGAGCAGCCAACCGTTTAAGAAAGACTATCATGTAGAGTATTAGCATATACAATGCAATGCCGCTTCTTTAGGCAATTCGATTTTTGGTATGTTAATGTCCTACGGACAAAAAGGCATTTGTGTCTACATTTTCTATTGATATCAATGCCCTACGGGCAAAGGTTCCGCATAGCGGAACAATATCAATAGAAAATCAACAGGAATGGTCCTTTTGCCCGTAGGGCATTAATGTTTTATGGAAACGGCATTGATATACAATTAATCAATTATGGAGTTATACAAATTGGCATTGTTGAATGATTCAAAAGCGAACTATTACTTAGACCTTAATTGAAAACAATATCAGAGACAAACAATGAAAAGATTATTATGCATCGTGCTTTTTGCCGGAGGGATATTTCACCATAATCTAAAAGCGCAGACTGAGTTAAGTGGCAATGCAAGTGTGCTGACTTGTCACCTGAAGGAAAATCATTTGTATCAGCAGGAAAAAGACAGGATCTACCTTTTAATTGAGAAACAAGTGCATCACCTTCGCGGCGAAATACAAAACTGGAAAGGCGATGCTTCAATGAAGCTAATTACCAAAAGTGGATCAGGAGAAGCGTTCATTCGTCCAAACGCTGCGCTGGCGGCCAGTTTGTCTTTTTTGTACCGGTTTGGAAAATTCGATGCTGCTGTCGTTGGCCTTTCAAAGAAAGAAATACTGCAAAGTGAAATTATTCCGATGCTCCGGTATATGGTGCGTACCCACAAAGTTGGGGATGTAAAAACAGACGACGGCAAGGCTTGGGGAGATGCATGGCAATCGGCACTTTGGGCCGCCATGATGGGAGATGCGGCCTGGTTCGTATGGGATGAACTACCGGCAGATATTCAAACCGGCGCAAGGAATGTTGTGGCACATGAAGCCGATCGCATTGCTAATGGCAGGCCCCCGCATCAGCTTAAATTAGATAGCAAATCAGAAGAAAATGCATGGAACAGCCTGGCTATTTCTTCGGCATTGCTCCTAATGCCCAATGATGCTCGTTATTCTAAATGGGAGAAAGCCCTGCAAAATTGGGCAATGTCCAGTTACCAGCGTCCGGCCGATTCCACTTCAACCGCCATTGTAGATCAGATGCCTGTTTCAGCACAATTTAACGGGGCTAATATTTACGACGAGTTTACCCTGGAAAATCACGATATAGTTCACCCTGATTATATGGCCGCCTGGATTCAGAATGCCGAAAATGATGTCTATTATTTATTGTCCGGAAGAAAACCCTTTCAGGCTTTTTTATATAATCTGCCGCAAATTTATAACAACCAAAAGCGGCTGTTTTTACCCGATGGTGGTTATTGCTATCCAAACGGACAGGATTGGGCGCTATTCAGGAATGCCGACTGGATGCCTGCACACGCAACGGCAGTAGCAAGATTCAATGATCCCGAGGCCGTTTATTTTCTGAGGGCCGGACTTGAAACAGCAGAGAAAATGCAACAGCGAAATCAGGACGGCGCCATTTATGCGCCCGGCGAAAATTATTTCGCTTCGGCCCAGGGGCATTTAAGCTATTGGCTGGCGCAAGCCTGGCTGGAACTACAGTTTGCACAAAAAGAACTACAACCTGTTTCGCAAAAAACGGGAGTCAACTATTTTCCTGATGGCAAAATTCTTGTTAACAGAACGAAGAATGCATTCCACAGTGTTTCATGGGGAGAAAAAATAATGATTCAGTTAATGGCCCTGGCAAAGGACCACATTGTTTCACCCGATCAGAGAAATGGCATTGGATACATAACCATTGACAATAAGGTACAACCTGTTAAATTAAAGTCTGTTAAAGTAAAAGAAACAAAAAACAGCTTTGTAATTGACATGGTAATTGAACATGGAAAATATATACAGTCCGTTATCAGCTGTGAATCGAATAAGAATGGACAATTAATCATCAGCGAAAAACTTACTGCACTGCAGGATTGTGTTACTGATTCTGTTGAAACGCTGTCCTTTGGCATTCTTAACAATGTTAACTGGGTGCACGAAAAAGGATCGAGAACTTTGAAGCTGGAGCAACAGGAATTCAATGTAAAGGCAGCGTCTGGCCAAGCTTACCGGGCAGTAGCAAAATCTATAAAAGTAGATGGGTTGAATTTTGACCTGGGTACACCCGGCAATGTTACGTATAAAGCAGCTTCCAAACTGAAAGATTCTCGTTATACAGATATGCTTGTGTTAAACGTTATCCAAGACAAACACGAATGGAAACAGGGTAATGTACTTTCACAAAATAAGGTGAGCATTACAGTAAGATGAAGATGAAGTATATGGCAGTTACGAGCGATATTTTTTCGAATGCATATTTGCCTGCACGTTTACAATTCTTCCACTAATTGAATGGTAATGTGGACCCAAAATTAATCCCCAACATTTTACTTGAATCATCTTCAAGAAAAATGTTGGGGATTAATTATGTCAATACTTCGATTATTGAACCGCCGTTACATTATTACTATTTTTAAAAAGGTCAGAAAGCTTTGCAAAGCTAAATCCTACATAAAAATATGTTGGTGCCTGGCTGGGAGAAATCATATGCAAGTTCACACCATAGCCAAAGAATATCTTGTTTCTAAATAACCCAAGCTGCAATCCTGTGCCTATTTCAACATCTTTTTCCGTATCAAAATCGAGATAAGAAACGTTAAACCCTATTGATGGTTCCCAAAAATTTAAGAACCGGTTTTTTCGGGACACTTCATACTCACCGTTTTTATTTTTTGTTACCTCTATACCCTTGTCCTTTTTTTGATAGGTCCACATCAGTACGGCACCGCCAGAACCTTTGAAATTTGAGGGCGAGACTTTGCTTTGATCTACCGTCGATTCGTTTACCCTTTTAACAAGCGCAAACATATCAGCAACTTCCATCTTTATTTCCGTCTCACGCAAATAATATTTACCAATCGGCAGGCGCGGAGAATTTCCTATGCTATCTCTTTTTGAATCTAGTATCCAGGTAATGTAAACGTTCAATACCTCGCCATTTTTAGCGCCGCTTTTTCCCAGGTCAATAGTTGCGTACACCAGTTTTTTGTAAATGACCTTGCCTGCTTCTTTGGAAAGAAGCAAAGCCAGCTCATCTCTGTTTTTATCAATTACATCGTAAAATGATTTTAGGTATATCTGTCTGGCCGAATCTGTGGGATAATATTCTGCTCTGGTCAACTTGTATTTTGGCAGACCTACAATTGTTGTTTCCAATATTGAACCTTGAAACTGGGCAATATCAGCTAAAAACTTGCTTGTCTCAAAGATCAGGTTTTGGTTCAAATACAAAACCGAATCGACAGCATGTGGATCATTTTGGTAAGGTTGCAGGTTGATTTCGGTTATTCTTTTTTGAAACGAAGCCAGGGTCGTTTTAAGGAACTTAAAATTTACCAGGTCCCGGTTGATCAAAGAAAGAAAAGCTTTGTTAGCATCCTCGCCGGCTAATTCAAATGATGATACATAGTCTATTACATTCCCAACTTTCGCCTGGGCATAACCCAAGGCTCGCTGGTAGCTGTCTCTGAAAGGATCTACCTCGATACGATATTCATCAGATAACTTGCTGTCAACCATGTTGATCAATTGCAACAACTCGCCTTTCTTAGGTTTTGCGCTAATAGATGGATTAAATGATCCGAATACATCACTCAGCATATTGCCGAGATTGAGCACTCTGCTTGTATATTTGCTGGCATCTGCATCGCCGGAAAGAGCCTCCAGGTCAGTCTTTAAATTTGCCTCGGCAGCATAAAAATTTTGTTTGACCCTGATCAATGAAGCCACTTTACTGGTTCCGGGATACAGAGATCTAAAAATGCTGTCTGCATTTTGCAGCTCTTTCAGCATGTTTAATAACTTCTTTGCAATCTCTGCAGGCGGTTCAGATTTAATACCAATCGGAATACGCTGAACACCTACTTCGGAATAAGGATTTACTTCAATTCTTCTTGTCCCGTTAAGTCCTGAAATTTCGGCTTCCAGTGAAATAGTTCCTTCGAAGTATTTGTTTTTAAGCAATCCATTTTTTGAAAAATCAATTTTCATTTCACCATCCACGTCTAAATAAATGAACTTCTGGTAAGGAACATTTTTACGTTGCTCCCAGTTCCAGATAGTATCAAGTTTTCCTTGATTTGGCGTTTTCCTGTACTGGATGGTCACGTATTGACGAGGATCTATTGAAACTTCTTCCTCAGTCGAATCTGTTTGCTGACTAAAACCTGCGATGGCTTGAATAGAAAAAAAGAGGGTTAGGGCAGTACGCTGCATTTTGGTAGTTTAGGTTAAAATTTTAATGGGGCGCAAACGTAGATAAAAGTAATTATATATGCAACTTCACAACAGAATGTTTAAACAAATTCAATTTTTGTTACAAATTGTATCCGAAAATATGACGTTGTCCGTTTCTGATGCGACTACCAATAACCACTTGTTGTAAGCCATTGTTTTTAGTTCAATATTGGGCTTTCATAACAATTGCCAACAGAATGTATTGTTACTTCAATTCAATATTTACCTCCTCTATTTTACCTTGAAATTTAAACGGAGCAGGATAGTCGTGCGTTACCGGCGATCCATCATCTTCACCAATGCCAAAAGTGTCAATGCCAAAACGTGCAGCCACGGTGCGGTCTATTTTGCCTTCAGCCACTTTTTCGTTATTGATGTAAAGTGTAACCACACCTCCTTTACCAGGCCCGCCGCCATCATAAGTAAAATCAACTTTTATGGAAACCATTCCATCAGGCAATTTCTTTGAGGATTTTATTGTCTTTACATCATCTTCAAAGTAGTTGTAAACAAATGTTGGGTAACCATTTTTTACATACAAAACATAGCCTGCACTACTTCCCCCAATTGCGTTGATGACGCCATCTTTATGTTTTGCATCTGTGGTTACCACAGCATCCATCGTCCATGATCGATTTTTAGTGTTAGGAGCCGCAGTTTCGGGAATGCGGGTTGCCCCCTCGTAGAATGTAAACTTCGTACGATTGCCCAGTGGTGAAGGCTTGGGCACACTCAACCTGGCAGCACCTCTATCATCGAGCGGGTAAACATGATATTTTTCTGCTTCCTGGTAAAAAAGTTTTTTCAGGTGATCAAGTTTCTCAGGATTTTTATCTGCAATGTTATCTGCCTCCGTAAAATCTTTTTTCACATCATAGAGCTCCCATTTCTCGTGTTCAAAATCAAAACCTGGTGCCAGGTCTTGTCTCCATGGCAGCGTGTGTTGAACAGCAGCTACCCATCCGTTTTCATAAATGGCACGGTTGCCAAATATTTCAAAATATTGAGTATCCCTTATTTCTGGTGCATTGGCATTGGCAAATGTAGAAGCAAACGATCTGCCATCCAGTGGATCTTGTTTAACGCCATTTACATATTCCGGCATCTTAACCTTCATCACATCCAAAATGGTAGGCATTACATCAATCAGGTGAAGGAACTGTGAACGCATTTTTCCATCATGCTTTATCACTTTGGGCCAGGAGATCACCATTGGGTTTCTTGTGCCGCCAAAATGAGAAGCCACTTGTTTTACCCATGGGAAGGGAGTGTTGCCCGCAAAGGCCCAACCTATAGGAAAATGCGGCTCCGAACCAGGCTTTCCAATCTTTCCTGCGTTTTTAAGATTGTCCTGTATTGTAGTAGGTATCCCACTCAGTGCTTTAATTTCATTTAAGGTGCCATCCAAACCTCCTTCTGAGCTGGCACCATTGTCTCCTACAATATAAATGATCATTGTATTGTCTGCGTCTGGCAATGATTTAATGGCCTTTAAAAGTCTGCCCACTTCATGATCGGCAAAGGCCAGGTAACCCGCGAAATTTTCGTACAACAATTCATACAATTTCCTGGCATCCGGGCTACAGGTGTCCCACAATGGCACCGAAGTAATGCGCGGCGATAATTTTGCATCGGCAGGTATGATGCCCATTTTTTTCTGGCGCTCGTAGGTTATTTCTCTTTCTTTATCCCAGCCATAAGCAAACTTGCCTTTGAATTTATCGCGCCATTCCTGCGGCGGTTGGTGCGGCGCGTGTGCTGCACCAGGTGCAAAGTACATGAAAACAGGTTTGTCGGGCGCAATAGACTTTTGCAATTCCAGCCAGTTGATTGCTTTATCCGTCATGTCGGTCATGAAATGATAGCCTTGTTCCGGCGATTTAGCAGGTTCTACCGGTACCGTATTTTGAAATATCACTGGATAATACTGATCTGTTTCGCCTGCATTGAATCCATAAAAATAATCGAAGCCCATACCTGTCGGCCAGCGATCAAATGGGCCAACGGCAGACGTTTCCCAATCCGGTGTGTTATGGTTTTTTCCAAACCATGAAGTATTCACACCATTATATTTAAGTACCGCGCCAACAGTGGCAGTACTGCGCTTTATCATTGTGTTATAGCTTGGGTAACCCGTGGCCCACTCAGCAAGAAAGCCATTTCCTGAAACGTGGTGGTTGCGACCTGTGAGCAAAGCAGCTCTGGAAGGACCACAAATAGCGGTAGTGTTAAAGCAATTGTACATGATGCCGCTCATTGCCAGTGTATCCAGGCAAGGAGTAGGAATGGAGCCACCAAAAGTGCCCGTCATGCCAAAGCCAACATCGTCCAGCATTATAACGATGACATTCGGCGAACCTTTGGCAGGAGCCGGCAGTGTAGGCCATTCCATTTCTGATTCATTATAAGTTTTGGAGATTTTGCCATGAAAAGCAGGATCGTCGTAAGGCAATTTATTGCTGTCGACTTTACTTGTGGTTGTGACATTTTGAGAACGGTTGTTACAACCCCATATAAATGTCGCCGCTATTACGAACAGATAAATGATGAACTTTTTCATAATGACTGATTTGGTTGTTGATATAAAAGGGCGGCTATTTAGAGTTATCTGGTAAATCATTATTTTTTACCCAATATGAGTTGCTGAATACCAGTGTGCCTTTTGTTCCAAAAGATGTAACATTTGTGTGAGGCATTTGTTCGAGGAAATTATTGGAAGGGAGATGCAAGTCAGACCGGCAATGTGTGAAAAATAAGGCCCGACTTATGGTTGCTGTAATTTCTTACATCATCTGTTCGCGATTTTTTTTCGCATATATATGTGTGATAGTTTTGAATATGCGTAATATCCGGTTTGGCATGCAGCCACAGGAATAAATGAACTTCTGAAGGTCATTTTCATAAATGTTGAGAACGTGTATGTAAATCGTTAAATCAAAGCGTTTTCACCAAAACAGCGATATCGTTTTTTATCTGAAACAAGCCACCCGACCGTGTTTTAAACGCTATGTGATGGTGTGTTTACAATCATTTAATATAACCATTTAAAAGTATTATACCACATTTGCGGCAGCAATATTTTACGCAAACGTTTGTTTTCGTTTTGTCGGAAAAAGAGTTGCATATTTCTGTAGTAAAACATTTCAGGTGGATCTGATACACCAAATAATTAACTCTGATAAGCTGGCATTTGAGCAAACATTCCTGCACTGGCAATCCAGGGTGTATTATTATTTTATTGGCCGGACCAGGGATGAGGATTTTGCAGAGGAGCTTACGCAAATGACATTTATCAAACTTTGGGAATACCGCGAAGGGCTTTCGACTGAACACGATTTTGACACTCAATTGTTCAGAATTGCCAGAACGGTTATGATTGACGCTATTCGTGAAAAGGAGCGCAGAAAGCGCCTTATGAACCAATTTCAAACAGAACGCGATACTATTGAATCATATCTCTCCACGCCCAATGAAGCCCAATCAGATTTTGATAAATCACTAAAAGCGCTGCCCGCCGTCCGCAAAAAAGTGTTTGTACTTAATCGCCTGCATGGATTTTCTTACAAAGAAATAGCAGCGGAACTTAATATTTCTGACAGAACTGTTGAAAAACACATCTCTCTTGCACTTAAACAATTAAGACGGATGCTAACCCTTTTTTCTTTCCTGTGATCTTCCATAAAAAAATATTTTTACCACATTACGGGTTTTAAGTACCCACAAGCGTATCCTTTATTATAACCACTTGTATTTTGAATTTATCTAAAGAAATAGTTGAGAATTTTTTGAAAGGCAATTGCTCTGACGAAGAATTAAAAGCAATTACAGACGCTTTGGAAGCAGATCCCGGAGCACTGGATGCTTATATAGATAAATCAAATTGGGATGAGATAGGACGGGCAAATAAGTCAATGCCGACGCAGGCGCAAGAACGCATCAATGCTGCAGTGATGCAGCACATCAACAAGAGGAATGTGAGATTGATAGTCATGAAATACGCTGCTATTGCTGCGGCTGTAATTGGCGTTGTGTTTTTCATTTCGCAGGTAGTGTCGCTGCTTTCAGACAATCACAAAGCCGGTGCTGATATCGCGCAAAGTAATGCTGTATCTGCAAGAGACACTGTAGTAGAGAACAATAGCGGCAAAAACAGGATGTTTCGCCTTAGCGACGGGTCGCAGGTGGAATTGAGCAACGGCTCTTCCCTTCGGTTTCAACTGGGCTTTACTGCTACTGCCCGCGAACTGTATTTGGAAGGTCAAGCGTGGTTTAATGTAGCAACAGATAAAGCAAGACCATTTACAGTTTACAGCGGAACATTGGCCACCACTGCATTAGGTACTTCTTTTACGATCAAAGCCTTTAACGCCAGCGAAGAAATAGACGTAACGCTGCATTCCGGTAAAGTGGTGATAAAGCAGGCAGCGCAAAAGAAAGATATTTTTCTTTTGCCGGGCAAGACGCTGGTATTTAACAGAAACACCCTGGCCTACAAAGTAACAGCCGGCAGCATTGACGCGCCGCTAGCGACTTGCGGGAAACCAGCGCCAATAGTTGTAAAGTACATGGAAAATGCGCTTACGTTCGATCGTGAGCCGCTCGCAAATGTTTTTAAAACCTTGCAGACAGAATATAAAACAAACATATCCTTCGATGAAGAAATGCTGAATGGATTAAGCTTTACAGGAACCATACCCCCAACGCAACCGTTGAAAACAGTTTTGGACAAGATTGCTTTTGTAAATGATTTAACGATTACCGGAACAACAACAAATTACAAAGTCGGCAGACACAATTAACTAAACATTCATAAAGGGAATTACAAAACATATGCAATGCATATGCGGGATTGTATTATCTAAAATTAACTAAACTATGAGCACTTCGACATTATCAATCAAAGCCACCAAAAGAAAGCCGCACAAGTTGCTGTTATCGCTTTTCTTCTGGTGCACATGTATTGCGTCATTTGCGCAGGAAAAGCAGGCCCTTATTCGCGGGCTTGTACAAGCCGAGAATGGCGATGGAATTGCAGGCGTTTCAGTACAGGTAAAAAGTGATTCACTGAAATTTAAGCAGGAGGCACAAACGAACACAAAAGGCGAATTTAGTTTTGCTAATCTTTTACCGCAGGTTGGTTATGAGTTGATCTTTAGTTCGGTAGGCTACAAAAAAGAAACAGTAAAAAGCTATGTATTGAAACCCGGAGAAAAAGCATCTCTGGTTATTACGCTCAAACCCAATGCATCGGGCTTGAATGAAGTTGTGGTGGTTGGTTATGGCACTGCGAAGAAAATAAACGTTACCGGCGCTGTGGACCAGATATCAGGCAAGCGATTGGTGGATCGGCCTATTGCCAATATATTCCAGGGACTGCAAGGCGTTAGTCCGGGTCTAAATATTACTAACATGGGTGGCGCGCCGGGTCAAACACCGAAGCTTAATATCAGGGGGCTAGCATCGCTCAGTGACAATGATGGAACACCACTGGTTATTATTGATGGTATAGCAGGAACCACTGATGATTTGTTGAGAATAAGTCCTAACGATGTAGCCAGTATTACAGTGCTGCGCGATGCTGCGTCTGCTGCCATTTACGGTGCCAGGGCTTCTTACGGTGTGATTCTGATCAATACCAAAGAAGGCTCGCAAATGGGCAAACAGAATGTAAGTTATAACAACTATTTCGCGTGGTCGAAACGCACTATATTGCCCACAGCAGTTACCGATCCTTATATTTACTCAAGAGTATTGGAAACGTCT
The DNA here is from genome assembly GCF_019130065.1 of Pinibacter aurantiacus. Lineage (GTDB taxonomy): Bacteria > Bacteroidota > Bacteroidia > Chitinophagales > Chitinophagaceae > Pinibacter > Pinibacter aurantiacus. Next base: position 294,407 of record NZ_JAHSPG010000016.1, read on the forward strand.
ACTGACAATACGCCGTGGGACTACGTGAACTTTTCCGATGAGTATTATAAATGGGCGAAAGAGCGTTCTGATGATCCTTCTGTTGAAGATGTAAGAGTAGACCCTTCTGACCCCACCAAGTGGGCCTACATGGGAAGCAATGACTGGAACAATTATTTTTTCAACAAGTCAAGCTTCTCGCAGTATCATACTTTATCATTCAGCGGTACTGCGGAAAATGCAAAGAAGCTGCCGGTAAACTATATGCTTTCTGCAGACTATACAGATGAGAATGGCTTGAACAAAATTGCCAAAGACGACTGGAACAGGTATGGCCTCAGAGGACGACTTAGTTTTATGCCACTGTCATGGTTAAAGGTAGATAACAACATGAATGTTTACCAGATGTTGCGCGATCAACCAACATACAACGTAAAAGATGTGTATTACCTTCAACCAACCAACGTGGCAAAAAATCCCGATGGCTCATGGGGTAACAATGCTGCCGGCAGACTGGGCGCACAGCTTACTGATGGCGGCCGCAATCAGCAGACAAGATTCGGTTTCCAGGATATCATCAAAGGAACGGCTACTTTCCTGAAAGGCGATCTGCAGATCATAGGTGATGCAAGCATCAAAAGAGAATTGTGGAAATACCATATTGAAGATCTTCCTTACAAAATTGGTTATGGCCCGAACGATATTCGCCAGGAAAATAATATAGGTGCCATCACAGAAGCAAATGCAACCATTAAACAGGATGTATTTGACTTGTTTGCCACTTATGGTAAAAAGCTGGGCGACCATTCATTCAAAGTACTGGCAGGCTACAACCAGGAAAGCTACGAGTGGTCACCTGTTACGGCAAAAGGTGTGCAGGTTATATCCGCATCCGTTCCGTACTTAGGTCTTACCACAGGAACACCTACAGTAAGTACAAACAAAACAGATTATTTTGATAATGGCTACTCTTCCTATGCCATCCGCAGTCTTTTTGGACGAATTAACTACACTTACAAAGACAGGTATATTCTTGAGGGCAATGGACGATATGATGGCTCTTCCCGTTTTCCTTCGATCAAACGCTTTGGTCTTTTCCCTTCCATTTCAGCGGCGTGGATCGTAAGCAAGGAGAAATTTTTTGATCGCCTTGATCCTGTTTTTTCTACTTTGAAATTGCGCGCCTCTTACGGCAGCCTGGGTAATCAAAGTGTGAGTTATTACGGCTATGTACAGACCTTGCCTACGCGCATGTCTTCTTATCTTATAGACGGCAATACGCAAACAGTTTTAGGAAAAGCACCCCCGCTTCTTGTGGATCCGAATAACTACACATGGGAAAAAGTAACCACTGTTAACCTTGGTACAGACATGGGTTTTTTCAATGACAAAATACAGGCAGGGTTCGATTACTATGTGCGTAACACAACAGGTATGCTGGCGCCGAGCCAGGAACTGCCCGCTGTGCTTGGAACGACTGCGCCACAGCAAAACTCTGCTGATCTGAGCACCAGGGGATGGGAACTATCGCTGTCCTATCACAATGTGTTTGATGTTGCATACAAGCCGTTTACATTTAATACGAAATTTATTCTTTCCGATTCAAGGGCCAGGATAACCAGGTACAATAACGCACAGGAAACCTTCTCTGCAAAATTTTATGCCGGCCAGCAATGGGGAGAGATATGGGGACTTACAAACGACGGCGTATTCAAAAGTAAAGACGAAATAACCAAGCTCGACGAAACATCTATCGTTCCTTGGGGTGCATTGTCTATCGTAGAAGGATGGCCAAAATACAAGGACCTTGATGGCAATGGTAAAATAGAACTCGGGCCTTCCGCAAAAGATCCGAAAGATCTTAAGGTTATTGGCAACAGCCAGCCACGTTACCGCGTAGGTTTGAACCTTGACATGAGTTGGAACAATATTGACCTCAGTATCTTTTTGCAAGGCGTATTGAAACAGGATTATTATCCGAGACATTATCTTTTCTGGGGACCATATCAACAGCCTTACGCAAACGTGTATCCATGGAATCTTGACTTCTACAGAGCTACTGCAGAAACGGATGCACAAAGAGCCATGGATTCAAAATCATACATAGCAGCAGGGCTGGCCGATGCTAATACAAATTCATATTTCCCTGTATTGCAATCGTGGCTCGCTGATAACAACTACGGATCAGGACTGGATATCGCGCAAACAAAGTACATGCTGAATGCTTCCTACATCAGGCTTAAAAATTTGACGCTTGGGTATACACTGCCGGCATCTCTTGTCAAAAAGACCGGATTTAAAAGATTGCGCGTGTTCTTTAGCGGAGAAAATCTTTACGAAATATCGGCTATCAAAAAATACCTTGATCCGGAATCCATCAGTGATGGATATGGATGGGAATATCCATATCAGCGTAAATATTCATTTGGTATCAATGCGGATCTGTAGATTTTGTCAGGTAACTTAAAAATACAATAATGAAAAAGATTTCACTCTATATACTTATTGGAACGATAATGATAACGGCGTCATGCAAAAAAGAATTTCTTGACCGTTATCCTCAAACTGAAATATCGCCTGAATTATTTTTTAAATCAGAAAACGATCTTTCGCTTTATGTCAATGGTCTTTGGAACCAACCCGGTACAGGTAGTTTCTTAAGCGATCAGAATTCTGATAACCTGGCAACCACCGGCTCTATTGAAGTGAAGAATGTAATGACGGGAACGCCCAGTTCAAAAACGCTCACTGATGGATGGGATTGGAAAGGACTGCGCGACATCAACTATTTTTTGGTGAACTACAATAAGGCAAGTGTATCGCAGGAAGTAAAAGATCACTACGCAGGTTTGGCGAGGTACTACAGGGCCAAATTTTATATGGGTATGGTAAAACGCTATTCCGATGTGCCCTGGTATTCGTCAACCGTTAATCCCTCTGACTCTGCAGAGCTGTACAAAGCGGCTACTCCGAGAGCTGCTGTTATGGATAGTGTGATGGCAGATCTTGATTTTGCATCTAAGCATGTGCGTGAGGAGGTTCCTGCCGGTACTCCCGGCGTTTGGGCGGTTAAAGCCTTTTACGCAAGAACTGCTTTGTATGAAGGCACCTATCGCAAATATCACACGGAGCTTAACATCGCAAGTTCGGCAAGCGCTTTTTTGCAAAAAGCAAAAGACGTATCGCTTGATATCATCAGCTCGGGCAAATTCCAAATTTACAACACGGGCAATCCTGATAAAGATTACGGAACATTGTTTGCTTCCGCAGATCTTTCCGGCAACAAAGAGGTAATATTAAATACGCCTTACGATGCAAGCAAAACAGGAGCCTCCAGCAGTAACAACAATGGAACTGTTTTCGGTGACTACGAACAATCACCATCTCGCGACCTTATACAAACTTACCTGATGAAAGATGGTACTTCTTTTACTGCTATAAAAGGATACGAAACATTGGGGTTTGTAGATGAATTTCAGAACCGCGATCCGAGGATGAAACAAACCATTGCTTTTCCCGGATTTAAAAGAGCCACAGACACGAAGCCTTATCTTCAAAGGTTGAATAAAAACTTTACCGGCTACCATCAGTTAAAGGGCTACTACAGCACCACAACAGATAACATTGCGCTCGGTAGTTTTGACTACGCCGCTTACAGGTATGCCGAAGTATTGTTGACTTATGCAGAGGCTGTCGCTGAACTGGGAACCATTGCACAAGCAGATCTTGATCTTTCTGTAAACCTTGTAAGAAGACGTGCTGGTATTCCTGATCTTAACCTTGCTGTTGCCAATGCGAATCCTGATGTTTTGCTTGCAGCAAAATATCCTGACGTAGCCGGTGCGCAAAAAGGCACTATATTGGAAATAAGACGCGAGCGCAGGGTGGAGTTGGCATTGGAAGGATTCCGCTATGATGACCTCATGCGCTGGCATGCAGGAAAGCTGCTGGAAAAAATTCCAGAAGGCATGTACTTTCCGGGTTTAGGAAAATATGATTTGACCGGCGATGGTATTCCGGATATTATTTTAATAGGAAAAGATACCGACATACCTTCGGAAGCTAACAAAGAAAAAAATGCCTTAGGCGATGTGCTGGTATATTACAAGGCAGGAAGTTTTGGTGAAGATGTTACTGTTTATCTGCGCAATGGCGTTGCAGGCGGTACGCTGGTAACAGAAACTGCGGCGAGGAATTTTGCAGAACCTAAATATTATTACAGACCAATTCCTTATACACAAACAGTACTCAATCCAAACCTTACACAAATATTCGGTTGGCAGTAAATAATTAAAAGGCGCATGAAACACATGCGTCTTTTCTCAAATCATCAACATGAAAAGAAGACAGTTAATAAAGAGCGCAGGACTGATGGCGGGTTTGCTTGCTACTGCAAAAGCGGGACTTCCGGAAGTGGGCAACGCAAAAAAAGATAAGAAGAAGGCTGCACTGCGGGTGGCGCATATCACAGACGTGCACATTCGCGAAGGGGACAATGCGCCAGAAAGATTTACAAAATATCTGAAGGAAATAAAGGACCAGCAGGTGGACTTTTTTTTGAACGGTGGCGACTCCATCAATGATGCATCCTATGATAATGTGAAAAGAGAACAGGTAATTCAGCAGTGGGCATTGTGGGACAAATGTGTAGCTACAATATCATCCCACGAAGTGCATAGCTGCATAGGCAATCACGATACATGGTGGGCCGCGCCTTCAAAGACTGACGAAATGTATGGCAAAGATTATGTGGTGCAAAGATTGAAAATACCTGCTCGCTATTACAGCTTTCAGAAAAAGAACTGGCACTTCATTATTCTTGATGGGAACAACAAAGGTATATCGCTGGATGATGAGCAGTTTCAATGGCTGGAAAAAACATTGGCTGATTTGCCCGCTAACACTCCAACGTTGTTAATGTCGCATTATCCTATATTGGGTACTACGCCCATACTCGTTGGCGGAGGACATTCGGACCATAAAAAATTGAAGGACCTGTTTTACAAACATCGCGATAAGGTTAAAGTGTGTCTCAGCGGTCACAATCACCTGTATGATGAAACGCATTACAACAACGTGCTGTATTGCTGCAATGGTGCAATGTCTGGCTTCTGGTGGGGTAAAGGCGATAAGGAATCTGCAGGCCCGGGTTATTATTTGGAAACACCTCCCGGCTATGCTATTTTGAATTTGCATGAAGACGGTACGGTGACTAACGAGTACTTTGCGAAGCCGTATATTTAATGGTTTTCGCTTCACGATATTTAACGTGTCGCCCCTCTGGGGCTATTTTGAGCTTTCCGAATGTTTCAACCAGCCCCAGCGGGGCTACATGTTCGTAGAAAAGAATTTAGAAAATAAATTCCAGCCCCAGAGGGGCGACACGTTAAATGTTGTCTGTTCATTTGAACAGATATTCCTTAGGCTGGCTGTTGTGAGGCAGGCAAGAGCCGAAGTGCATTAATATTGCAAACTACGCTACTTACATTAAATGACACGTACATTAAAACTTCTAAAAGCATGATGAAACAAACCATAAAAAAGATTGCTTTATTATCATTTGTATTTGCATTGATTTCTTTTGCAGTGCGTGCACAAGAGGCAAGAACTAAGAAAGCTGTTTTCATTATTGTAGACGGCATTCCCTCCGATGTAATTGAAGAAATGGATCTTCCAAACCTGAAGGCGATCAGCGCCGCGGGTGGCTACGCAAAAGCATATGTTGGCGGAAAAAAAGGAACTTACTCTGAAACCCCAACTATTTCTGCTGTGGGTTACAATACAATATTGACCGGCACATGGGTAAACAAGCACAATGTGTGGGACAATGACATTGCTGCACCGAACTATAACTATCACACCATTTTTCGTTACGTAAAAGAGCAATACCCCAATAAGAAAACGGCCATTTTTTCAACCTGGCTCGACAACAGAACCAAGTTGGTGGGTGACAATTTTCCTGCTACGGGAAACATTCCGGTTGACTATCATTTTGACGGCATGGAAAATGACACCGTCAATTTTCCACACGATAAAAAAAGCGATTACCTCCGTCGCATAGATAGTGCCGTTTCAGTGCAGGCAGCTGCAACCATTGCGAACACAGCGCCAGATCTTTCGTGGGTTTACCTAGAGTTTACAGATGATATGGGCCATGCCTATGGAACAGGAGAGGAGTTTCACAAAGCGGTAAAAAATGCTGACAATGAAATCGGGCTTGTTTGGAACGCTATTAAAGAACGGGAGCAAAAATATAAGGAAGACTGGTTGATCATTGTAACTACCGATCATGGCAGAACATCGCCGAAGGGGCAGGGTCATGGCGGCCAGTCAGATCGCGAGCGCAGCGGCTGGATCGTTACCAATGCAAAGAACCTCAATGCGCAATTTCACGCGCCACAGGCTTCCATTGCAGACATCATGCCCACAATTGCAAGACACCTTAATGTGAACGTGCCGAAAGACAATGCATTTGAAATAGACGGCACGCCCTTTATCGGTAAGCTGTCTTTTATACAACCTGTGATCAGCAAAACGGGCAGCAAAGTAAATGCGTCATGGACGCCTATTGAAAAGAAAGGAGATATAAAACTTTTTGTTGCCGCTTCCAATAGTTTTAAAACTGGCGGTAAGGACGAGTACAAGCAAGTAAAAAGTGTTGCAGTTAATACAGGCAATACTTCCTTTGACTTACCAGGCGATGCAGACGTTTATAAAATAGTATTGCAAGGAGCAGACAACACCAGCAATGAGTGGCTCTTGAAGAATCTGAAAAAATAAGCATGCCAATACTGTTTGTTTTAGCCTGTAAAGTCGTAAGATTTTACAGGCTTTTTAGTGCCTTCCTGGAAAAGATGTATTTTTTAATAATGTAGTCACTAATTGGTTTTAATCTTAATTGTTGGTCTGTTGGATGTGGGCCTTCTGAAGTGAAAAATTCTATCCCTCCCTTTACTTTCGCGTACCACACGCGGCCCTTTGCTTTCAGCGTGATTGTTTCCGGGTTGGTTATTTTTTTGAAGCCGCTAAGTTTGACATCATCAAATGGAACCAAAATACTATTTCCTGGGTTCTGGCTGCAGGTGATCGCCTCAAAATGGTCGCCGTTCCAATACATGTATTTTTCCAAATCCTCTGTAACGTTGGGTATTTCTATACTGTGCTCGTATTCATTGGCGTCATATTTTTTTCCAAACTCAAATGGTCTGAGCCTGAAGTCGATCAGCCACGCGAGTAGTTCTATATTTTTTATAGCTGTGTCGGCGGTGGCGGCTTTAAGAAAATTTGCCAAAGGTTTAAACTTATCTGTTGCACATTTTGCAATAGCCTTTAGGCAACCCGCTTTGCCATCGTATTGCCCAAAAAATGTTTTCAGACTCTTTTCATCTTTTTTGTTAAACCTTAATTCACATGCGGCCATGCATTCTGCTTTGATTTTCGCAGAGGTTGGATACATAAGGTTCAGGGGAATTGCATTAGCCAGTTTTTTTTGCTGATAATCCTTAAAAACTAAATTCTTGTAGTCAATAAACATATCCCAATAACTATTTAATAAAGCTATCGACATGCAATAGCTGCATTTTTGAAATGTCGATAAGTATGAGTATGGTTAAGATTACGTCTCCCTCAACAAGTAACAGGGGCATTAAAAAAGCATATGATTTTAAGAAATAATGCTCATTTTAATAATTCTGATCAAAAATATTGGAATTATTGGAATTGCTTTACGCGGCAGCATCAATGTCCGTGTACTTTTGTTTTACAAATCAATTGATATCCCGATAGCTACGGGAAACTGTACAGGATTAGTTTTCCATGGTTGTGAAGCGGCGGCCAATAATCGAATTGGGACACGTTTATAGGTCTCCGTTATCACTCCATCTATTCCCAAAAAAATTAAGAAGCGCTTCTTGTTTAAAAGCATCGCCGCACCGAAGGCAGATCTCCGGTTGCTGCATTAATTCATCAATAAAAAAATAAAAAATGTTTGCACTAATAGTTTCTTTTATCATGTCATTTTTTGCTCCAGCTTCCAAACCAACACCAAACACAGCAAAACCAACAGTCAGTGTACGGTCTTCATCAATGATGGATACGGGCGGAGAGACGGCGCATGCGCCCAATCACTAGTCGAAATAGTTTCTTTTGTTGTTAAGTTATTTTTGTAAAAGAGGGCCTTCTCAGGAGTACGAGATGGCCCTTTTTATCGCAGTAACGTTTCGCTCAAAATTCATAGGTGAAAGAGCTTGCCCAATTTTATTTTTATGAGAGGTCCATTTTCTTACTAATATTATTTTGAATCAGTGAAACCAAATCACTGGTTTTTTCATCTTTAGTGTAAATCTTTTTTGAAAAAATATTGCTTGCTACTATTGCTTGTCTCATTATGTACTTGTGAAAAGCAGAAGGCAAAGGACCGGGTACCAACAAATGCAGATTACGAGAAAGGTGAGTCGTTCATGGACCTGCGAAATGATTCTGCTTTTTATTACTACAACAAGGTGGCTGCCAGTTCTGCAGACAGCCTGTTAGTAGCCATGGCCAATAATCGCATGGCGTGCATTCAAACCGATGCCGGAGACTATTTTGGCAGTCAGCAAAGCTTGTTGTTGTCGTTAAAGTTCTTAGAGGAGTTGAAGAAAGAGGACCGCAAATGTCTTGCATCAGATTATAATGAGCTGGGAAATACAAGCCTGGGCCTGAACAATTATGATGAGGCAATAAAATATTATGACTTTGCGCTAAAATTGTCTTCAACCAAGCTAGTCACCAGGATAGGCTTAAACAATAAAGCCATCGCTTATCGAAAGAAGAAACAATATGCCCAAGCAATTGCTATTTATGAATCGATCATAAAGGAAACTGATAAAAATAGAAAAGAGTATGCAAGGATATTGTCCAATTTAGCTAAAGTTAAGTGGTTGCTGGATTCTAATTATAATGCAGCTCATGAGTTACTGACAGCACTTCATATTAGGGAAAAAGAAAAAGACGAATGGGGCCTGAATGCAAGTTATGCGCATCTGTCAGATTACTATTTGAGCTCCCATCCGGCTCTGGCCCTTCATTACGCTAATAAAATGTTTGAAACTGCACAAGAACTCCATAGCCCGGATGATGAGCTGGAAGCGTTGCAAAAATTAATACCTCTTAGTCCGGCCAAAAAATCAAAACGGTATTTTGCGCGTTACTTGTATTTACGTGATAGTGTACAAACGAGCCGGAACGCGGCGAAGTCTCAATTTGCTTTAATTCGTTTTGAAGCTGAGAAAAATAAAGCGGACATTCTCAGGCTGCAAAAAGAAAATGCGGAGAAGGGATTCCAGATAGTATTTCTTGTTTTAGCCGTTCTGATCTTAGTAGCAATAACGATTATTATAATTAATCTGAATCGGAAAAGAAAACAAAGAATACAGCTGAAAGCTCAAAACAGTATACGGGAATCGAAGCTCAAAACATCCAAACAAGTACACGATGTGGTGGCAAACGGGCTATATCAGATCATGGTAAAAGTGCAACATGATAACGATATGGACAAGGATACATTTCTTGACGAAATAGAAATGCTATATGAAAAATCCCGCGACATATCATATGAGCAGCCCGTAACTGATAATGTTGATTTTTCGAACGAAATAAAACAACTGCTCACATCCTTTTCTACACCTGACATCAAAGTGCTACTGGTTGGGAACGATAAGGAACTGTGGGTGGGTGTTAAAGGCAATGTAAAGAATGAACTAAAACATGTGTTGCAAGAGTTGATGGTGAACATGAGAAAACATAGTTCTGCAAAAAATGTCGTTGTAAAATTTGATCAACAAAAAAATCTGCTGCTCGTTCAATATACTGATGATGGTACTGGACTGAAAGCTGGATTTAGCAAAGGAAATGGGTTGGCTGGTATGGAAAACCGGATTGATGACGTTGGAGGCAACCTTACTTTTGATACACACACTACTAAAGGGTTAAAAATTTATATACGCATTCCAATCTCTTAAATTGTCTATGATTAAAAAGGTATTAATAGCCGAAGATCAGGAGTGTGCCAACATGTCTTTGCAAAAGGCGCTGGAAGAGCTTGGCATTACTGATATTGACTATGTTTATTACTGTGACGACGCGCTTGCCAGCATTCAGAGAAGCAAGCACAGCAATGAATCTTACGATCTTTTGATTACCGATCTCTCTTTTGAAGAAGATGGTCGCCTGCAAAAAATAACGGGTGGTAAGGAACTTATTCAAGCGGCAAGACAAGTGCAGCCGGATCTTAGGGTTTTGGTATTTTCAGCAAGCCGGGAAGCAGCCACTATTGAAACGTTGGATAAAACGTTAGACGCAGATGGCTATGTACGCAAGGCCAGGAATGATGCAAAAGAACTGAAAGAAGCGATTGACAAGATATCAAAGAATCAGAGGCATTTCCCCCGGTATATCATTGATCTTGTAAAACAAAAGAACGCACATGATTTTACACGGTTCGATATAGCCGTTATCTCATTGCTTGCACAGGGAACTTTACAAAAAGATATCCCAGCCCATCTTCAAAAAAGCGGTATTAAACCTTCTGGTCTGAGCAGTGTAGAAAAACGACTTAACCTTATGAAAGAAACTTTTGACTTCTCAAAAAATGAACAGCTGGTTGCTTACTGCAAAGACATGGGGATTATCTAATCCTGTTTTTTGCAAAATAAAAATTCGTTTACGGATTCCCGTAAATAATAGCAGTTCAAAGCTTATACTTTTGACATGTCCCTAAGCAAAAAGAAAGAGTTGTTTGAAGCTGTTTTCTGCTGCGTTTATACGACTCTTTTGCTCAGTTAAATTTATAGGAAAAATTGAAATGAGATTTATTCTGCTTGCAGATTTGCAGTACAGTAGCATTAGTAGAATCAACTCAGAGAGGATACAAGTTTGTGTTTTTTTTCATCTAATAGGTTTGTAGGGCCTGTAAACAGCGAGAGTTTGCGGGCCCTTTTTTATGTTGTATTTTTCTCGCGCTGTGCGAGATGTTCCGCAGGGCATCTCTAACGGTAGATAAGGGATTTAAATCTCTTCTTATTTGGGGTTCAACATGCTGCCCTTCGGACCATGTTGAATAGCCTCGATTGCCTCAGCTGGTTGCTTACTGCAAAGGCATGGACATTATTTAGTTCAAATTTTACAAAACAAAAAAAACCTTTACGGATTCCCGTAAATAATAGCAGTTCAAAGCGTATACTTTTGACATATCCCTAAGCCAAAAGAAAGAGTTGTTTAAAGCTGCTTTCTGCTGCGTTTAAACGACTCTTTTGCCCTGGCCAATTTATAGGAAAAATTGAAATGAGATTTATTCTGCTTGCAGATTTGCAGTACAGTAGCATTAGTAGAATCAACTCAGAGGTGATACAAGTTTGTGTTTTTTTTCATCTAATAGGTTTGTGGGCCTGTAAACATGCGAGAGTTTACGGGCCCTTTTTTATGTCTATATTTGTCGGTAGATTTGTTTTCAACATTGATGTCTAAAATCATTAACTAAACAATATATCGGTGATTCCCTTTTTTGTGTTTATTTTAATTATTCTATTTTTTATCAGAATATATTTTTTTGATTTAGTTAAAAGACAAGATTCAAAGGCAAAATTCGTGGGTTCTTTAGTTCGAAGGTATTTTTCATTTGACTACTTACTGCCTTTTGACTTAGAAGACAATGATCCAGAAACTATCGTGAAAAAGAAAAGAACAGGAAATAGGGTTTTGTACGCATTTTATATACTACTAGTGCTAATGATATTGATTATTGTTTTTGGTCCACAATCTTGGTTATAGAATATTTACAGCATCTCGAATATCATCTACTTCGAAAGCTTACTCACTCACTTCATCAGACTGAATAAACTCACTCGGTGTTTTACCAAACTGTTTTTTAAACTCTTTGCTGAAGTATTTTCTATCGTTGAAGCCTACCATCACGCTTACGTCAAACACTGTGTATTGGCCTTGCTGTAATAATTGCGCTGCTTTTTTAAGGCGGATCATCTTGGCGAAATCATTAGCAGACATATCGGTGATCGCTCTTATTTTTTTATACAACACAGATTGGCTCATCATCATTTTTGTTGAGAGCAATTCAACGCTAAACTCCGGATCATCCATGTATTGTTCTATTACGGCAATCAACCTGGTCAGGAATTGTTCATCAACCGTGTTAATGACAACGTTTTGCGGCTGGAGTACAAATTCTTTGCTAAACTTCAACCGCATTTTTTCCCTTGCTGCCAGCAGGTTTCTTACACTTAGTTCAAGGACCTGAGTGCTGAATGGTTTGGTAAGGTAAATATCTGCACCTGTATCCAATCCCGTAACCTGGTCGCTTTGCGAACTCTTTGCGGTGAGTAGTATCACCGGAATATGACTGGTCCTTTCATCGGTCTTTAATTTTTGACATAGAGTAAAACCATCCATTTCCGGCATCATTACGTCGCTGATGATGAGATCTGGTATTTCCTCCAAAGCCGCTTTTAAACCGTCAACACCATTAACACATTCGATAACATTATATTGATGCAAACACTCTTTGATCAGGTTTCTCAACTCATTGTTGTCCTCGGTTACCAATACATTGTAACGTTTTTCTTCAGCCTCTGCAACAATTGTGCGGGCCGCCGGTTCTGCCTCCGTTACAATAGGAGGTGTTTCAATGGAGCCAGAAATATTTTGCAATTCAGCTATTCCAAAATGTTCACGGCCCTTCAAAAGTGTAACAGTAAAGCAGGTGTGACCTTCCTGTGTTTCAGTAGCAGGAGTGCTTTCTACCGTGAGGCTTCCGTGGTGCAATTCTATAATGGTCTTGGAAAGGGCGAGTCCAATGCCATAACCTGTATTTTGCGAGTTGCTGTCATTCACCTGGAAATAATTGGTAAATAATTTATCGAGAAATTGAGGTGCAATGCCTTTGCCATTATCGGTAATATGAATTTCAACTTTGTTGCTTTTAGTTTCCACATGCAAAGCAATAGTGCCGCCGCGTGGAGTAAACTTAAATGCATTCGTCAGCAAATTATAAATCACCTTTTCTAACTGCTCTTTATCAAAATAAAGATTGACGGCAGCTGCATCATGAACAAATGATGCCCGGATGTTTTTTGCAAGTGAAACATCTTCGAACGAGGTGTAGATATCATTTAAAAATGCAATCAGGTCGTGGTTGGCTATCTGAAGTTTTAAGTGATGTGATTCTGCTTTTCTGAAATCCATTAACTCTGTCACCAATTTCAACAAACGGTTGGCATTCTTTCTGGCATTGTCCAGGTGATGCTGCAGCACATTATTGTTGGCATTTTCCTGCTGCATTTTTTCTATCGGTGCCATGATCAGCGTAAGGTGCGTGCGAATCTCATGGGAAATGTTGGTAAAGAAATTCAGTTTTATTTCGTGCAATTCCTTATCCCGCTCCAGCAATGCCCTGATGTAAAAGAAGCGGACAACAAAGAAAACAATTGCAGCAACGAACAACGAATATAACAGGTATGCCCAACCGGTTTTCCAGAAGGGGGGGAGCACTGTTATTTTCATGAACACCGGCTTGCTCCATACGCCATCATTATTTGCACCTTTTATCAGCAACGTATAATTGCCTGCCGGCAGATTGGTGAACGTAGCCGAAGGAGTGTTGATCTCCGTCCATTCTTCATGCACCCCTTCAAGTTTGTAGGCGTATTTGTTTTTGTCTGGCCGGATGAAATTCAGCAGCGCAAATTCAATGGTGAATGTATTTTGTTGGGATGAAAAGCGAAGCTGGTCAGTCAGGCTAAGGTCTTTCTGTAAGATCTTGAATCCGTCGTTAATAAGCACAGGCGTGTTGAAAACCTTCAATCCCGTAAAAACCAGTGGAGACGCTTTGGTGTTGCGTTCTATTTTATCTGCAAAAAAACTGGTCAGCCCTTTCATGCCTCCAAAGAAAAGCTCACCGTTCTTGTTTTTGTAGAAAGCGTTGTTGTTAAATTCATTTCCTGCCAGCCCATCGCTGGTGGTGTAGGTTTGAAAAGTTTTTGAAGCGGGGTCAAATCGCGCAAGTCCATTGCTGGTGCTTAGCCATAGTTGGTTCCTGTCATCTTCCAGGATTCCAAGCACGTTGTTATTAGGCAATCCATTTGCCGTTGTGTAAACTGTAAAGTTGTTTGCTGTTTTGTTGTAAAGAGCGAGACCCTCGTTATAAAGCCCGAGCCAAATATTTCCTTTCGCGTCTACAAGAATGCAATTAATATTGGGTGAAGCGTTCTGATTGACGGCAAAGGGCTTAATCGTTTTGGTTGATTGATCAAAAATAAACAGACCCTCCAGCGCACCGATCCAGATGTTTTGTTCCCTGTCTTCCGCCAAAGCACTGATGTTTTTAGCATCCATGTTTTTCAGCGCGGCTTCATAGCCTATGGATGTAAGATTTGTTCCGTCTCGCTTAAACACTTTTAGTCCGGCGTGGCTGCCAACCCAAAATCTGTTTTGGTTGTCTTCGAAAACCACTTCTACTTCTGAGTGTTTTCTATTCTCGTCGTTTAGATAATATTTGAATTGCCTTTGTTTGGGATCAAAATAATTCAAGCCGCCGCCATGCGTACCTACCCACAAATTTTTGTCCTTGTCAATAAAAACTGTTTTTACCAGGTTGGAGTTTAAACCGCCTTGTACTCCGGGAATATTTTTATAAACCGTAAACTGTCCGTTGGTTCTGTTGTAAAAGTTCAATCCACCGCCTTCCGTGCCTATCCACAGATTGCCGTTTTCGTCTGCCGCAATGGAACTCACCACATTATTGCTGATACTGGATGCGGAGTTTTTGTGTTGCCAGGCAGTGAAGGGCGCTGTTACGCGGTGTGTTATATTTGCTCCGCCAAAAAAAGTACCGATCCATACGGAACCATTGGCATCTTCAAAAATGCTATGTATTGAATTCTGGCTAAGGCTTTTTTCATCCTCCGCATTGTTTGCCAGCGACTGCATTTGTTTGGTTGCAGGATTCATAATGCTTATCCCTTCCTGCGTGCCAATCCACAATTTCCCAGACTGGTCCACCACCAGCGACCTCACATTATTATTAATAAGACCATTTCCCGAAGGTTGGGTTCGGTAGCAGGTGAATTTTCCGGTGCCGGGGTCAAAACAGTTTAAGCCATTTATGGTGCCTATCCACATTTTTCCCTGTCTGTCTTCTGCAATAGATTGTACCAGATCATCACTTAAAGAGGAAGGATCGGACGGGTCGTTTTTGAATGCTGTTGTTATGTACCCACCGGAGGTTTTGCTGAGATGATATAGACCTTTAAATGTTGCGAGCCAAAGGCCATTTTTCGAATCTTTAAAAATTCGTGTGATGCTGTGTGCTTTTATATCAGGCGAAATTCCTTGTTGAGGTGCCTGTATAAATTGATTGGTTGCGGTGTTTGCGCAAAAGAAAAGTCCCTTCGAGGTCCCTAACCAAAGTTGCCCTTTTTCTCCCTTCGCGAAACAATAGATCTCGGGCTGTTGATCTTTGTTGCCCGGTAAATAAATCCGTTGAAATGAATTTGTACCGGCGTCAAATTTATTCAGTCCCCTTGCCGTGCCTACCCAAAGCGTTTTTTCCTGGTCGAGAAAGAGCTCGTTGATATAATTGTTCGAAATAGAGCTGCTGTCTGCAGGTTCATTTTTATAGACTTCCACATGATAGCCATCAAAGCGATTCAGCCCATAACGGGTGCCCAGCCAGATGAATCCCCGGTCATCCTGCGTAATGCACAGCACAGAATTCTGGGACAAACCCTGCTCAACGGACAAGTGATCAAAAGAAATTTTCTGAGCGCCTGCCGGGATGCCTGGAAGAAAAAAGGAAAGCAATCCAATAAGATAGAGTAGGGAACATCTGCTAACTAACATGCCTGTAATAATAGTGTAGTGAAGGTAGTTGAAAATTGAATGTAGAGACAAGGCAATGCCTTGTCTTTGATTGCGACATCGATCTGCCTGTTATTTCGACAAGACAAGGCAATGCCTTGCCTCTACTTAACTATTTCTTAATGCCATGGTAATCAATGATTAATATTTTTTCATTTAGTAAAACAGGATTTTACCCCTTTTAAAACGGAATCTTCACCCCTGTCTTTGTTCATATCAATAGAAATTTAAAGCACCAACTCATCAGAGTTTTTCAACTTAAAACTAATCTAAAATGCGACTGACCAAAACTTGTTGTAGAGAGACAAACTGGCGATTGCCCGCCGTGAAAAAAACTCCCTTCCTGTTGGCTGTTGTTTTCTGTTTTCAAAAACAAACAATGGCAGTACCGGGACACCTTAACCTCCCTTATAATAATATAGGGAACCAGGTAAAATCTCCCACAAAATCTATTGGCGGAAAAGTAACCGACAATGCCGGCAAACCCCTTGCCGAGGTATCTGTATCGGTAAAAGGTTCCGGCCACGGAACAACCACGAACGCGGATGGCGTTTTTAAAATTGACGCAAACAAAGGGGACGTTCTTCAATTTTCATTGGTAGGCTACCCCGCTGTTACTATTACTGTTGATGACAGGACGAGCTTCAGTGTAACGATGAAACCTGAATCTGCCGGCTTGTCTGAGGTGGTAGTGGTTGGCTATGGTTCTCAAAAAAAGGTAAACCTTACCGGAGCCGTTGCGCAGGTCACAGCAAAAGAAATTGAGGGCCGTCCGGTTGCCAATGTTGGCCAGGCACTGCAGGGTGTTATTCCTAACCTGAACGTGACCAATAGTAACGGAAGTCCAAATGCTACGCCGTCACTGAACGTAAGAGGTGGTACTTCATTTACGAAAAACAGTAGTGGCGACTTTGTCATTCAGAATGGTTCGCCTTTTACGCTGGTTGACAATATTCCAATGGACATTAGCCAGGTTAACCCTGAGGATATTGAGAGCATTTCCCTTTTAAAAGACGCTGCTTCTTCTGCCATTTACGGAGCAAGGGCCGCCTACGGTGTATTGTTGGTGACCACTAAAAAAGGAAAGAAAACTGACAAGCCAAGTATTGCTTATTACAACGACTTTCAGTGGAACAAACCTGCGGCGATACCTGATCTTTTGAACGCGTACGAAATTCAGGACGCGCTGATCAAAGCGCAAAGCTTCACAAATGGTTCAGCATCTACCGATATGATTACCAAGCTGGCGGCCATAAAAGCTTATATGGACAATCCCACAACTGCATCGCCTTATATCATGAGCGTGCCGGGCAATGATGCGAGCAACATCATTTGGGTGGCCAACCAAAATCCTTACAAAGAAGCGGTGAGAGCTTCTTCTCCGATGCAAAAACACAACCTGAGCTTGTCCGGTGGTAGTGAAAAATCTACTTACTATGCTTCACTCGGCTACCTTGATCAGGATGGTATATACAAGCTGAATACGGATAAATTCAAGCGCTACAATGCAACCTTCAATTTGTCCTCACAAGTGACCAACTGGTTCAAACTTGATTTCAGAACCAATTATTATAATACCACTTACACGCAGCCCGTTAACCCGGATGGCAAAGGCGGTTGGTGGAGAGCTCTTTCGCAGGAGCCTGAAAGAAACGTGAACATGCCGCTGCATGCTCCGGCCAATGCGCCTAACAATATGGGTGGCATGTACACCGATAACATTTTATCGTTCATGGATTACGGTTCATCGGACAGGCAGAATACGGAGAATTTATTGCTGGGCGTTTCTCCTTCCATAAAGCTGGCAAAAAACTGGAACATTAAAAGTGATATCGCTTATACTTCTAACACCTATTCAGAAAAACGAATTATACCAGAACTAAAAAGAGTGGAAACCAGCTGGTACTCTACTACGAATGTGTACACCAGCCCAAGCTCTGTTTACAAGGTATCCGACCACTACAACCAATACCTGGTGAACCTTTATACAGATTATAGTTACTCACTTAAGAATCACAACTTCTATGCGCTGGCTGGCTTAAACCAGGAATGGTACAAAGACAATTACCTCGATGCAACGGGCAATAACATGATCACACCTTTTGTGCCGGTAATTGATCAAACCACCGGGCAAAGAAACGCAAGCGATGGAGAAAGCGAATGGGCCGTGCGTGGCGCGTTCTACAGATTCACTTACAATTACAAAGGCAAATACTTGCTGGAATCAAATGGCCGCTACGACGAAACTTCCCGCTTCCCTTCCTATTCAAGAGGCAAGTTCTTCCCCTCAGTTTCAGCGGGATGGAGAGTGTCTGAAGAGCACTTTGCCGAAATTATTAAACCAGTGGTGACAGATCTTAAACTACGCGGTTCTTATGGCAGCATCGGTAACCAAAATGTGGCCAATTACATTTATGTACCTTCTTACGGCACCACTGCGCAGGTTAACCAATTGTTTAATGGCATACGGCCAGTTGGTATTACCCCGCCCGGATTGGTTGATCCTAACATTACATGGGAAACAGCATCAACATTGGATTTCGGACTGGACGCGACTTTCATCAATAAGCTTGACATGCAGTTTGATTGGTACAACCGTACCACCAAAGACATCCTTGTAGATGGTTCCAAATTGCCCGCTGTTTTGGGCGCATCTGCACCAACACAAAATTCAGGTGAATTGAAAACGAAGGGCTGGGAGTTCTCACTTAAATGGAGAGATGCGACGAAAGGTGGTTTCAGATACGACATTGCTTTTGTGTTATCCGACTATCAAACCACTATTACAAAGTTCAACGGCAACCCTAACAACCTGCTAAGTACATTGTATGTGGGGCAAAAAATGGGTGAGATCTGGGGATATCAAACAGACGGTATTTTCCAATCAAATGATGAGATAAGCAAGGCGCCAAGCCAGAAACAACTTTACTCCGGCATCCTTTATCCGGGAGATGTTCGTTACGCTAATTTGAATGGAGACAGCATCATATCTCAGGGCGCCAACACGACCACCGATCATGGTGATAAAAGAATTATTGGCAACAGCACACCGCGTTTTCAATTCGGAGTTAACAGTAATTTCTCGTGGAAAAACTTCGATCTGAATATTTTCTTCCAGGGTGTAGGCAAACGTGATTATTGGGTAGGTGATAACCTGTATTGGGGAGCTATCGCAGGAGGAATTGGTACAAAACAAGTGTACAATGATTCATGGACGCCAGAAAACACCGGTGCTTTTTATCCTGCGTACAGAGCAGCATCGCAAAACATACAGGTGCAAACAAGATACCTGCAAAATGCAGCTTATATCCGCCTGAAAAATTTCACACTCGGATACTCAGTGCCCGCAAAAACAATCAGACACATTGGTTTGCAAAAGGTAAGAATCTATGCAGCCGGTTACAATGTATGGCAGTATAGCAAAGTGCCAGACGTGTTTGATCCTGAAGTATTGAGCGCTAATTATCCAATGATGAAATCTTTTGCCTTTGGCCTGCAAGTAACTTTCTAACACACAAAAATCATTATACATGAAATCGAAAATATTAGCCTTAATCGCTTTTTCGGTTATTCTTTACAGTTGTAATAAAAATTTCCTGGACAAGTATCCATTGGATAGCATCAATGATGGTAACTACTGGAACACAGAACAGGATCTGCAGCTGTATAACAATAGCATTTACCCTAATTATATTGTTGGCTTTGGATACGGCTTTGGAGATGCTACTATAGCCCCTTATGGCTACACGCAGGCAGCTATTGCCTATGGGGACGTGATATCTGACAATGCTGCTCCCAATTCCTATTCGCTTGTAGCAGCCAACAAATACATAGCCTACCTGAGTGGAGCCAGTGGTTCCGGCGGATGGAACTTTGCGAATATCAGAACGCTCAATTTGTTTTTGGAAAATTTCAGAAGAACAAAAATTCCCACTGCCACTCAAAACGTATACGGCGGCGAAGTGTACTTTTTTAAGGCATGGGACTATTTTGAAAAAGTAAAACTTTTTGGGGATGTGCCCTGGCTCACAACAACGCTTACTACCACTTCTCCGGAATTGTATGCTGCAAGAACACCGCGTGCGGCAGTAATGGACTCTGTTCTGAACATTATTGACACGGCAATTGCATGGTTACCGTCAAAAGGTAAAGAGCAGACCGATCGCCTTAATAAAGACCAGGCGTTGTTCTTAAAAATGCGTATCGGACTCTACGAAGGCACTTATAGAAAATATCATACAGAGTTAAACCTCGATGGTAAAAAATTCCTTCAGGCGGCAGCAAATGCATGTGAGCAGTTAATGGGAGGCGCTTATTCCATAGTTAAAAAAGGCGACGCATCACAGGTATACAATTCTATGTTTGCCCAGTATACATACAAGGGCAACGCTGAAGTGATTTTGTCTAAAGAATATTCAGAAAGCCTTCAATTGGGCGTTGCGTTCAGTCGTTATTTCGCACAGAACTTAAGACACCAGTTTGGTGCAACCCGCAACTTCATGGATGAATATTTGTGTACAGACGGTCTGCCCATTTCATCCAGTCCGCTTTTCTTGGGAAAAGATTCTATTCAACGTGAGCTTCAAAACAGAGACCCACGCTTGTCTCAAACAGTGTGCAATTTTGGTGCGTATTGTTTGGCAGTGGGCGTTTCGCAAGGAGCAAACAATGCGCCTAAACCAAATATCCCGGGCCTTTCAGGCAACAAATGCCCTACCGGTTATCGCTTGGCGAAATGGTTCCTCAACGATCCTGTAGATTGGAACAGGGTTACCAATGGCATGCAGGCAGCACCGGTATTCAGGTATGCAGAAGTATTGCTTGATTATGCAGAAGCTAAATTTGAATTGGGTGAGTGTGATCAGGCAGTGGTTGACAAAACCATTAATGCGATAAGGGACAGAGTAGGAATGCCCCACCTCCTTGTTACCACTATCGCTGCCGATCCGGTATTAGACGGCAACTATGCCACTTATTGCGCTTATACTCCTGCTCCTTTGCTGCGCGAAATAAGACGAGAAAGAAGAGTAGAAATGGCTTTTGAAAATACAAGATGGGATGACCTTATGAGATGGAAAGCCGGTCGTTTCTTAGAGATACCGGTTGAGGGAATGAAGTTCGTTCAATCACAGTTTCCAACAGTTAAGATCAATTCAGATGTTTACTTAAGTAGCGGTGGTTACTTGCTGCCATATGCGAAAACATTGCCAACGGGAAGAGTATTTGATGAAAAAAAACAGTACCTGTTTCCGATTCCTGTAGAGGATATAACATTGAACCCGGCACTGAAGCAAAATCCGAACTGGTAATAATAGTTTTTCTCATGGTGTTTGTTAGGAGAGGGCCCCGTGGCTTTGGTCGGGGCCCATTTTAAAACATGGAAATTTTTGATGTTAATGCCCTACGGGCAATAAAGTCCATTGGTATTTATTTCTATTGATATTATTTCCCTACGGGAAATGCGTTGCCCGTAGGGAAATAATATCAATAGAAAAGACAGTAACAGTTACAACATTGCCCGTAGGGCATTAATGTCAATAGAAATTTAAAACGAATCCAATTATTGAGTAATGAAAAAAATAGGTTTGATGATGGTTGTTGTGGTAAGCGTTTTTGCAGGCAATGCGCAAACAACCGAAAGCAGAACAAGAATGGCTGAGTTAGTTCGCGAAAATTTTAGTCTTGCGGATAGTCAATACCGCTACATGATGACGCAAATTCCGGCAAATGAAATGCCGCAGTCTTACGATGAAAAAAATAAAAAGTTGCTCGCCAATGACATCACATGGTGGTGCAGCGGTTTTTATCCCGGCTCACTTTGGTACATCTATGAGCAAACAAAAGATGAAACGATAAAAAAAGGAGCAGAGACTGCACTCGATCTCATTGCGCCCAATCAAACCTATACAGGTAATCACGACCTGGGTTTTATGATGTTTTGTAGCTTCGGCAATGCTTACAGGCTTACACAAAATGAAAAATACAAGAACATCATCTTCCGCTCCGCTGAAGCTTTATCAACGCGTTACCGCCCGTCCATTAAAGCCATTCAGTCATGGAACACCAATCAATATTTTAAATGCCCTGTTATTATTGACAATATGCTGAACCTTGAAATGCTGTACTGGGTGAGCAATAACGGTGGAGATGGCAAATACAAAGACATTGCTATTGCACATGCCAATACTACTTTGAAAAATCATTTCAGGCCAGATTACAGTTCATACCATGTGATTGACTACGATCTAAAAACAGGTGGTGTGATTCGCAAGGCAACATGGCAGGGGGCTTCTGATAACTCATCGTGGGCGAGAGGACAAGCATGGGGTTTGTACGGTTATACAATGATGTATCGATTCACAAAAGACAAAAGCTATTTAAAACAGGCATGCAATATTGCCCGGTTCATTTTGCATCACCCCAATTTACCTGCGGACAAAATACCTTACTGGGATTTTGATGCGCCTTTTATTCCCAAAGCAAAACGTGACGCTTCTGCCGCGGCTGTTATGGCTTCTGCATTGCTCGAACTGGCGCAGTATTCATCAAAAGAACAAAGCAAAGAATATCTGTCTGCAGCAGAAACAATTTTACAATCTTTGTCAAGCGATACATATCGTTCAAAGTATAAAGAGAATGGAGGCTTCCTGTTAAAACACAGCACTGGAGGCTTGCCGTTAAATTCTGAAATTGACGTGCCGCTTATCTATGCAGATTATTATTTCCTTGAAGCATTGAAAAGATATAAGGATTGGTATTTACAAAACGTTTAATCTACTACTATGATGGGAATTGACCGATACAGAAATAACATAAAATCACTTACACATTTTTTGTTCGCAGGCTGCTTATTAGCGTCCGTTAGTTTATCTGCGCAGCAAACAAAAGTCCTTCAGCATGGGGCACATCGCGTTGGCAAAAGAACAGATGCAGAAATGGCCACATGGCGCGGTTATGGTCTTGGGCAGTTCATTCACTGGGGCGTATATTCATTGTTCGGCGGCGAGCTGAACGGAAACTATTACAACGGCGCCGCAGAGTGGATTCGATCGTGGAAAGATATGCCGCACGGCGTGTACGATTCAGCTTATAAACAATTTAACCCTGCATCATTCAACGCAACACAATGGGCGAAGATGGCAAAGCAAATGGGCGTGCGCTATGTTACCTTCACTACCAAACACCATGATGGCTTTTGTCTTTGGCCAAGCAAATACACAGATTACACCATTGCCAACTCGCCTTACAAAAAAGACATTGTAAAGCAAGTGGTGGATGCGTACTCCAAAGAAGGCATTGATGTTTATCTCTATTTTTCTGTCATGGACTGGCACAATCCAGACTGGCGTTACGATCTGAAAACAAAGGAAGATAGTGCCGCGTTCGAACGCTTCAAATTATTTACGAAGAATCAATTGACAGAATTGCTGCAACAATATCCTCAAACAAAAGGACTTTGGTTTGATGGCACCTGGGATAACAGCTGGAAAAAAAGCGGCGCATTTACAGATACGTTGGAGCAATATTTGAAAACACTACATCCTGGTTTGATCATTGGAAGCCGCTTTCGCGCAGATGAATTTGGCAACAGGCATGTGGATGCAAACGGCGTGCTGATGGGCGATTACGAGCAGGGTTGGGAAAGAAAAATTCCAAAGACCTATGCAGATGTTCATGGCAATGATTGGGACTGTGTAATGACCATTCCTGAAAATGGATGGGGCTACCAAAAAAAATGGCTCGGGCACTGGAAATCCACAAACGAAATATTGGAGATGACCGCACAATGCGTTTCGCTTGGAGGAAATTTCGTTCTTAACTTCGGACCCAGAGCTGACGGTACTTTCAGGCCTGAAGAAGTAACGATCGCAAAGGAAGCCGGAGATTGGATGAAGATCAACAGCGCTGCCATTTACAATTGCGAATACACCGGATGGGAAAAGCAGGACTGGGGTTACTACACAAAGAAGACCGGAGAAAACAAAGTGTATATGATCGTTTTCAATGTGCCCGTTTCTGGAAGTTTAAAAATTAAACCTGCAAAAAATACATTGGTTGACAAAGCGTATTTATTAACCGCGCCAGGCAAAAATTTGTCTCTCGAAAAGCTGGATTACGGAGCGTCGTTTATTCATGTATCTTCAACAGGATACAAGCAACCTTTTGTTATTGTACTGGAAACAAAAGAAGGCAGCGAGAAGAGCGACGAACAAAAAGCAAAAACTTAAAGCGAGTTGAGAGTGGAGAATGGAGAGTTGAGAGTTAGTTTTAATAGTGCTAACTGAAGTGTCGACTCCTACTCTCCATTCTCAACTCTCCACTCTCAACTTATAAAAAAATGCAAAGAAGAAATTTCCTCAAATGGTCTTCCTTACTGGGGTTTGGCGGCATTATTCCCGGACAAAAAGTATTGGCAAATGATAAAATTGATTTTTCCCAACCTTCTAAACAAAACGACAGGGAGTACTGGGTAAGCTTGCTGGATAAAATAGCAACCCCAGTTTTAAGCAATATGAGCAAAGGCGAGCTTAGGAAAAACATGCCGGTAGTTTACAGTCCTATTTGGGACAACAGAAACAAACAGGTGGCTTACATGGAGGCGTTTGGACGCCTGATTGCAGGCATCGCACCGTTTCTTGCGTTGCCGGATGACAACACTGCTGAAAGCAAGATAAGAGAACGTTTACGTGAACAAACTTTGCAAAGCCTTGCACATTCAGTGAATCCGCAAAGTCCTGACTATTTGTTTTGGGGCGATGGCAAAACGCTGCAACCCATAGTAGATGCGGCACATATCGCACAGGCGCTGTTGTATGCACCAGATGCTTTATGGAAACCATTAAGTGAAGAAACGAAGCAACAGTTTATTCATGAATTCAAGACAATACGCCGCATCAAGCCATTCAACAATAACTGGCTTTTGTTTGCAGCCATGGTTGAAAGCTTTTTGTTGAGCATAGGTGAAGAAATTGATACCGCAAGAATTGACACGGCCATTGACAAAGTGAACGCATGGTATGTAGGTGATGGCTGGTACAGCGATGGAGATAAATTTCACTTCGATCACTACAATGGTTATGTAATGCATCCCATGATGGTGGAGGTGTTGAAGGCGAATGTTGAAAAGGGTAGAAGGGCTAAAAAAGAATTTGATGTTGCCTATAAGAGAATGCAGCGTTATGCATCTTTCCAGGAAAGGTACATTTCTCCTGAAGGTACCTATCTTGTCGTGGGTCGTTCTTCCACTTATCGCGTTGGTGCTTTTCAACCACTGGTGAAACTGGCACTGGAAAATAGTTTGCCTGAAGGCATCGCTCCTGCGCAGGTGCGTTGCGCACTCACCGCAGTAATGAAAAACATGTTCATTCCTTCCACGTTTACAAAAGATGGATGGTTACGACTAGGATTGATTGGTGACAAACAGGAAAGCCTTGCAGATTACTACTCTAACACAGGAAGTATGTATGTGACCTCACTGGTGTTTCTCGCATTGGGTTTGCCATCCTCACATGAATTTTGGTCAGCACCATTTACAGAGTGGACGCAGCGCAAAGCCTGGAGCGGCAAGCCGTTTGCGAAAGATTATGCGGTGGATTATTAAAACCACAAAAAAATTGAAAGCTCGCAATTTTGCGGGCTTTTTTATTGATGAACTGTTTCAAAAATAAACGAGCAAAAGTTGCTAATTTTTATCAATTTTATCCAAATTCAAGATCATGGGGAAGGCAACTAAAGGGCAATGCAAAAATATCAGTGAAGTGATACGTGTAGGATTTCGACTTTTAGAAGAAGAGAATCGGGGTGCGACTGTGAAGGAAACAATTCAGGACGGGATTAACAGTGGCATTGCGAAAAACTTTGACCCCAAAAAACACTTAGAAAATTTGAAAGCTGGAAGACGAAAAAATACTAAATATTTTCTGGCAAGGCGCTGACATCCAAAAGAAGGCCCACAGCCAAATATTTTTGGGCTTCTTCCGTATATAACACTTTATATTTTAGGTACAATCCTAACGCCAAGCGCTTCATTTATTCGCGCTTGTTTCTCAAAAAAACCTTCCGGTAATTTGTCTGTTAGCGGAGCTAGTTCAAGCCTTTCTGCTCTTCTGCCGCAGGCAATGAACATTTCTTCAAAGCCGCCGGGTGTAATAAGCAATAATGTACTTGCAGTTTCTGAGATCAGATTAAATGTATGCGGAACATTTTTGGGCAAATGCACAAAATCACCTGCCCTGCCAATAATAGTCTGCTCGCCGATTTGAAACATAATTTCTCCTTCCAGGATATAATTGCTTTCGTCTTCGCGTTCATGTACATGAAGCGGGGGGCTAAAACCTTTACGCTGCATGATTTTTAAAAGACTGAATGCCCCATTTGTCTCTTCAGAGCTGACAAGAACAGTCGCGAGGTTCGGACCGTACCAGTAGGAGCGTTCCAGGTGTTGTTCGATTGGTAAATGCAACAAATGTTGCGTCATCACATTGTTCATGGTCGTGTTTTTGTTTGTTTGCAGTTGCTGCCATGCAAAGTAGTAAGGGATAATTTCTTGTTACAGTGTAAGAAGTATCACTTGTTATTTGGTTGGTATGAAGTGTTCTTTCGCTTGCGTAAAGTGTTTTTCAAAAAGAGTTGACATTGACAATAATAAACTTATGGCTGTCGTTCTCATCGTGTTCTTAAATTACATTTACCATATGAGATACTTTAAAATTAGTTTGATATTCATTTTGGCCTCGTTTGCTTCTTTTTCTCAAAGCAAGACATTTGAGATTTTTGGAACCATTAGCGGCAAGTACAATAGCAAAATGTATCTCTTTTTTGATGGTAACTACAAGCAACGCGACAGCATTGTCTCCGAGATAAAGGACGGCAAGTTTTATTTCAAGGGCAGTGCTCCCATGCCCGCCCAGGCAAGGCTGCATATGGATCAGCGGTCTTTCATTCGCGACATCTATATAGACAATAGCAAGACTTACGTTACGTGCACAACCGAAATGAAGATTAATAAGAGCGATCTTGACACAACGAACGAGCTTACTGTAATTGACGTTAAGGGATCGGCTGCTGACAAATTAAAAACTGATTTTGAAAAGTGGCTGGAAAACTTAAAGAAATCAAAGGCATCTAAAGAAGAACAAAGTGACGCATATTATCAAAAGCTTACTGCTTTTATTAAAGAACATCCGAAAAGTAAAGTTAGTCCCTATCTTTTGGGCAAAGCTTCCATGCTGTCTTATTCACAGGTAAAAAAGTTAAATGGATTGATTGACAACTCTCTCGATAATACTTTTGAAACGAAAAGCGTCAGCACATTACTGGAGCAGCTTGACAACTCTGCAAATCTGGCGATTGGATTATCGTTTCAAGACGTGGTTTTAAAAGACAGCAGCGACCATGACATTGACACAAGACAGTTTAGAGGTAAGTATACTTTAATTGTATGTTGGGCTTCGTGGTGCAAACCTTGTCGATCAGAGCACCCCGAACTAAACAATATTTATGAAAAATATAAAGGCAAAGGGCTTGAGATGGTGGGCGTTTCCTTTGATACAGACAGAGATAAATGGAAAACCGCAGTTGTGAAAGACAAATTAAATTGGAGACAAGCAATTGATCCGAAGGCCTTTGAAGGAGCAATGGCAAAGCATTATACCATACAGGCAATTCCTACAAACTTTTTGCTTGATAAAGACGGTAAAGTAATAGGAGAAGGATTATCAACGAAAGAAATAGAAGAGATGATGGGGCATCTCCTTTGATGTCAGGTCTTCTCCCGAGGAAAGCACATTTTCTTGAACCAATGCTTGTCTAGGGGAATCGCAGTTAGTGTCGAGCATTACATCGGTAAGATGTACAGTTCCTTAACACGGATGCGCGTTTTTTAATAAAAATTTGTTTCCCAATCAGGAAATTTTTAATTTTGACTAAACCTCCTAATCAAACCAAACTTTGATGTCGAATTATTGCCAGATGCAGTTGATTTTTTAGAGAAACTAGACGACAAAACAAGAGAAAAGATTTATTACAACATCAAGAAAGCTCAGTTCGTTAATGATAATGAACTTTTTAAAAAGCTTAACGACTTCATCTGGGAGTTTCGGACTTTGTATAAGAATAAAGCATACAGACTTTTTTCATTTTGGGATAAAATAGACGGAAAAGACACACTGGTTGTGGCAACTCATGGCATATTGAAAAAGACACAGAAAACGCCAACCAAAGAAAGTAAGAAAGCAGAGGAAATTAGAAAACTGTATTTAGACAAAAAGAAAAAAAATAGCTATGGCAAATAAGTTCAAAACTGTTTCGCTAGACACAATGGTGGATAAACATATTGGTAAGCGCGGAACTGAAAGACGTGAAGCGTTTGAAAACGAGTTGAGAATTGACTTGTTGGGACTTGCCATTAAGCATGCAAGACAGGAACGTAACCTGACACAAGAGCAACTGGGTAATCTTGTGGGAGTACAGAAAGCTCAAATTTCTAAGATCGAAAACAGTGTTAAGAATGCCAGATTTGAAACTATTTTGAAAGTATTTGATGCGTTAGGGGCCAAAGTGAATTTTAATGTTGAATTGAATAATAAAAAGCTTGCTTACTAAAAAGTAAGCGAGCCGGTTAAAGTACGGGTTCGCACTCAACTCGATGGCCGTGCTATCAGCGCGAGTTACTGAGCACTCGTGAGCTGATAGTTCAACAGATCTTCTTCCCTTTTTCTTGAGCGTAAAATATTAAGATACGTAAGTGCTATCTTAACGTTATAATCTTCGTATGATTTCTGCGCCCATTGTATCGCACCATCAAGGTCCCCATTGATTTCACAGATGATTGCCATGTTATAGCAACCACGGCCGGCCACTTTGCGGTCACTGCTGGCACTTTCTTTTTTCCATATATCGGCGGCACCATCCCAGTTTCCTGATTGCGCTTTTCTTTTTGCTATCTTGAAATTTTCATTACCTCTCACAAAATAATCGCGGTAAACCCGTAACCAATACGGCACAACGCGTGATGCATAGATTGCGCCGCCTTTGTTACCTGCATCTTTTACTGCCTCTTTTCTTCCTGCAAGCGCCGATGCTGCTTCGAGTGGATTGATGCCAGAACTGGCAAAATTCAGGGACCTGCCCACAATAAATTCATCCAGAATGGTCTTTGTAGCGGGATCATAAATTCTCCATCCGCTTTTTAAATTCGTAGCAATATTTACGTTGTGATTCAGAACGGGAATGCTGGTGGTGCCAAGCTTAAGATTTGTTGGAGTGCCGGAATAGGCAATTTGCGTCTGTGCATCAAACAGCTCCAGTGAAATTAAAATATCTGTATTGGACCGTTGACAGATCTTTTCTACCGAATCCCAGGCCAGGGCATTTGGAAAAGTTCCGGCGCCAAATGAGGTGAGCTTATAGTCCAACTTTTTGATGGCATTAAACCGGCCATTTCGTGTGAGCTCGTCGTACAGGCCCTGTAGGCTGGATTGTGCTCCGGCAGCCTGCAGTCCTTTTGTTTCCAGTGATGCTCCTTTATGAAGTATGTCAATTACTTTGGATTCAGAAGCGGCTTCTGTTCTGTCCACAATAGCAACGGCGCCTACTTCCGGGCGAATGGTAACCGGTGCGGGAATTTTTACACTCAACGACATTCTGCTGGTCGAACTACAGGAATAGCAAACGACTACAAGTAGTAAAATGTAGAAATATTTTTTCATGGGTCGAGATATTGGAATCAGGATATAACGTTTTTTTCAGGGATTTATTACAGGCTTTTCGCAAAACCGTATTATTGGTGCAATAAGTATTTCTTAAATTCGGTTATACAACCCTGATCAGCGTTTCAATATGACCAATATAAAATCCCTCATTACAATTTCATCATTACTGGTTTTGAGTATCTTTTCAATAATAAGTTCCGGATGCAATTCCGGATACCGGTGCGTAAAAAAAGAGTTCAGGCATTCATTCAAAAATGAAACAAACAGCGATAGCCTCATTCATTTTGATGGTTATTACTACAGATCTGACTATAATGCCAACGGCAATTTTTTAATGTTTTATAAGAATGGATTGGCGGCTTATCGTTGCTTGAACAATTTTGCTTATGATTCAATCCGTTTAAACAGAACTGCTCAGCCCTGCGGCTTATGGGGCACGTATTCTATGTCTGGGGATACTATAAAAGCAAGGTATACCGGGCACGGCACTTTCATGGTTCCTTACGGACCTTTTGAAATGCATTTTCTCATTAGAGACAAAGAACATTTTGAAGTCATTTATGATAAAGAAATCTGCTATCCCGAAGGCAGTTCTCAACCAGTTCATTTTGTTGCCACTTATACACCCAGCGACAAGCTTCCCAGATATCAGGATTGCTGGCTTTTAAAGGAGAAGTGGTTTTGGAAAAATGAAAATGACTGGAAGATGTTTATGGACAACACAAAAGGTGAAAAATAGTAGCAGCGTTTCTCAATGACAAACCTATAGAGCAAATTGCCGGGCAGTGCCAGTCATCTATTCTGATATATTTAATGAGATATCAAGTAGAGGATTTGGTAATAAGGGTTTCAATTATTTCTGTTGTTATAAAAACAGACAAAATGTTTTAGTAATGCAACCAATTATCGTAGGTTTCAATCTATGCTTCTGACAAAGTTAAAGTGCCATTTATGACTAATGGCTTAGGGATATGACACTCTTTTTCTAGAGAGTGTTTTTTTGTATCAATAAGTAAGATTGGAATGTTCAGCGTTAAATCGTGATTGATATTAGCGGCCTTAAAACTAAAAGCCCGCTGTTCTTTTACCTGGCCGCTCTCCCCACTTCTTCCAACAAAGACTTTGGAGGTACTCCATAATATTTTTTGAAAGCCTGCGAAAAATGACTCGACGATTTGAAACCCAGTTCGAAGGCAAGATGGGTTATTGACACCGTGTTCCCTTGAAGGATCGATCTGGCCTTTTCCATTTTCACGTCCAGGTAATACTGGTAAGTTGTTTTGCCTATTACTTCCTTGAACTTCGATTTTAGCTTGCTTTTGCTAAAGGCAACCGACTTTGCAAGATCAGCAAGACAGAGATGTTGCGAGTCTGCATAAGTATCAATGATTCTTTTTATTTCCAGAATCTTGGCAACGTCATTTAAGCGTGTATTGTTTTTTGACCTTTCCTTTTTCTCGGAAATGCGTTTTACAAACAGTGCAAGGATCTTTAAAATATTTCCTTTCAGAAAAAGCTTTTCAGGAATAGAGGAGTTTTTGTCGAAGTTGATTATTTCCTGCACCAGCTCATACTTAAGCTGTCCTATGTTGGTTTTAAGACTGCGGGAAATAATATATAGCTGATCGATACGGCATTTTCCCGCCCCGCTGTTGGTAACGTCACATTTGTGATGACTGTCTGGTGCCAGTATGCATGTGTCGGTATTCGCCTTTCTCACTACACATGAATGAGAGGGTGAATTTTTATCCCAAAGAAAATTTTGAATGTATTCTTTCGACATTGAAATAATGATCGATTGAAATCTTGCTCCTGCTTCCAACTGAAATGATGAAGAGGTGTCCGATACACACCAGGCAAGGCTGGAGTTTAGCGTGCCACCAATTTTTGAGGCCTTCTTGTTCAATAAATGAACAGTCTCCGTTGGACTGCAATTGATATGCATGGAATAGAAATTACTTTCCGTATGAGCCAAACGTTCCACGGTGAGTGCTACGTTAGAGGTGAGATTGAAAATAGTGATTTCAACATCCGGTCCCAGCTGATGGTAGGAGCAAGTACCTGAAGCTATTTGTTCAGGAAACACAATTCTGTTATCAATAATAGAGATGTTAGCGGACAACTTTGTGTTCATATTATTCACAAAGTCTACCAGCCATTCGCGGCCGATTTGTTTCTTAGTAAACTGCACTTTCATAATAAATCAATTGATAGCCATTAACGTTCAGTCAAATGGCATTTAATAACATTTATCAATAAGTGCATTTATGACAGCTTAGGGGAATAAAGTAAGCAAATGTATACGGGGAGGGTTAACTTCCTTTTCAGAATGCGTCAAAGTTTTTTCTTAATCGGTCTTTTTTTGGGAAGGAGAAAATTGAAAATTGAAAATTGAAATTTTTATTTGAGTGCTGTTGTTGATTGTCGTTAGTAACCGGTTGCCGGCAGCCTGTGCGATAGACTTACCGCACCAACCACCGGTAACTGGATACCAAACCTAATCTCTAAAATTTAAAATACAGTTTCGCATACAGCCTTCTTCCGTTAAAACCCATTTGAACGGGGTCCCAGGGACCACCGGCTTCACCATCGTAGGCAGACATGTTAGCGCCCTTTACAATGCCGAGATCAGGATGGATGTTGAAAATATTATCGCAGCCGATGGAGGCTGAAATAACTTTTGTGAATTTATAGGTTGCGTACAGGTCGCTCACAAGTTTGCCATTGTAATTGAATTGCTCGGGCACAAGCTCTCCTGTTTTATCCAATGCCACTAATGGAGGGTAAGTGTTTTCGTAGCCATAACCGAGTATTACGACTTTGCCGAAAAAAGTTTGGTATGTACCAACACGGAACCTGTTGCCATACTCAACGTTTAGGCCAAGTTTTACAGGAGGCGCGGAGGCCAGCACATATTTTTGCTCGCGGTCACTGAAGAAAGCCTGCTGATGGTCATAAGTGTCATTCAGCGCTGTAGGTATATTGATCTGGTCAATGGTCATGTGCTGGAAGTTTCCGGCAAACACCACTTTCAGACTGTTCTTTTTAAATGTTTTATCATAATTTATAACGACGTCCAGTCCGTAGTTGGTGGTGTTTACTGCATTTGCATAGAATTGGGCCTGCGCTACATTTAATTCTTCAAGAATAGGCGCTATTGCCTGAACAGAAGTATCAAACTGACCGGTCAATACCACTCTGTCTTTGATCTTCACTAAATAACCATCAACTGTTACTGTAAAATTCTTAGCCAGTTTCCATGAAAAACCCAGGCTTGCATTGAGTGATTTTTCCTGGTTCAAATTTGGAATGCCTGCCGCTTTTGTAATCGGGCTATAGTTTGGAGCAATCTTTACTTCAAATATTTTTCCGCCCTGCACATTCGTAAATGTGTTGCTGAAATTGATTTGTTGTAGTGATGGGGCGCGATAGCCTGTGCTTATAGAACCGCGAATGTTCAAACTGCGGGAAACTTTATAACGTGTATCAAATTTGAAAGTAGCAAGCGAACCAAAGTCGCTATAGTTTTCAAACCTTACAGCGCCGCCTATCAGCCATTTTCTTGTAACATCTAATTCGCCATCTACATAAATACCAAGATTATTGCGGTGAGCCTTTACTTCATCTCCCGGCTGAAAGCCTGGGAAACCCTGTGCTCCTGCGCCTACTGTAAACTCGTCGCCATCCGCGTTGATTACAGTTTTGTCGGGATCGAAGTTTTTATACGAAGCCTCTTCGCCCGCATAAATTTTATATTGCTCATAACGGTACTCACCACCGAAACTAAAA
This sequence comes from Pinibacter aurantiacus, assembly GCF_019130065.1. Lineage (GTDB taxonomy): Bacteria > Bacteroidota > Bacteroidia > Chitinophagales > Chitinophagaceae > Pinibacter > Pinibacter aurantiacus. Next base: position 327,796 of record NZ_JAHSPG010000016.1, read on the forward strand.
GTAAAGCCATTCATTATGGTAGGGAAATGCTTGCTGATATCAAGATTCAGCGTGTTTTGCAAAAATGAGAAACCGCCATCATTAAAACGGTTCCTGTTTTTTCCTTCTGCGTTTAACGACGCATTGAATGTTTTTTGACCATAATAGTGAAAATCATTTTCGCCGATTGTATTACTTATGTCCCAATCCCAGCCTTTTCCAAATATGCCTTTAACGCCCGCAGAAAGTGAGGCATCGGTAATGTGCACATCTATCAAAGGATTGAAAAAGATCTCACTGTTCGGGTCGCCGGGATTTACATAGTGCATGATATCTGGTACAAATGCAAGATTGCCGTTTGCATCTGTAGGAAAGCGGTCTGGCCGTGCAGAAAAGTTTCTGGAATAGGCGTAAGCGTTAGATTCCTTGTAATTATATCCTCCAAAAAAATAGGCAGTCGTTTTGGTATGAGCGATTGGGATTTCTGCGTTCAGTAAAAGGCCCCCGCTTCTTACAGAAGCATCACCGTTTGCGCGGCGACCGGTATTTACAGGAAGAGCTTTGTCGTTTGTGGTAACATTCGTGTCCGGCACTTGCCTGAATGTTTTTCCCTGTGTAAGGAAATTAGCGCCCAGATTCAGATAGCCATTGTTTTTTCCTAAAGGTATGCCGTAGTCAAGTCCAAGCTTGAAAGCGCCGCCGTCAATTTGGTGGCCCGTTACATATTCATTCGGGGTAACTGCGTTTAGCGAGTTGTATTTGTGATCATCATACCCTGCCCAGCCCGCACTTACATTAAGATGTTTGACATCTTTTTTCAGAATGATATTGATTACGCCCGCAATGGCGTCAGAACCATATTGAGCGGATGCACCATCGCGCAGTATCTCCACACGGTCGATGGCTGCTTCTGGAATAGCATTTAGATCGGTTCCGGAATTACCACGGCCCCTTGTGCCAAAGAGTGCCACGAAAGCCGTTTGGTGCCTTCGTTTTCCGTTTATAAGCACCAAAGTCTGGTCAGGGCCAAGGCCCCGTAAAGTTGCAAGATCAATAGCATCTGCACCGTCGCTACCGCTTTGCTTGTTATAGTTGAAAGAAGGTGCAAGAACATTTAACAGAGAAGTAAGATCTGTTTTCGCGGATACCTGCGTTGCACTGTTTACGCTGATCACATCAACCGGAACCGGGGTTTCCGTCCGGATGCGGCCCCCGCTGCGTGAACCCACCACTACGACCTGGTTAAGATCGGTAACGGCGGTTTTCATGGCGACATTTATTGTAGACTGCCCCTTAACGGAAATAGCTTCTGGAGCGTAACCTGTATATGTAAATTCAAGAACATCGTTGCCGGCGGCTTCAATTGAATATACCCCCTGTGCATTGGTTGAAGTGCCAGAGCCCGATGATTTTGCTCTCACAGAAACTCCCTGCATAATTTCATTAGTAGAAGCGTCGGTGACTTTGCCGGTAATTTTTATTTTTTGGGAAAAAGAAGGTAACGCACTTACTAATAAAAGTGCCGTTGCGAGTTTGGCCAGTATATTCATAAGCGTTGTTTAATGCAGATATATATACAAAAAATCAGTTCCTTAAGTTCACCCGAAGCCCCTGATTCCGCCTTCATCCTTAAACTTCGCCTCGCCAGATCAAATTGTTTATGGGTAAATAGCTGATCGTATGATATTCAAACAAGGTCATTTGTTCTAAAATTTGGCACAACTGACAATTTATTTGGCACTTTTCGACAGTGCTTCTTAGTGATTAGTTGAATTTTTACAGCCCCGGAAAAACACACTTGGGTGATGTTTAATAAGCCGGCCCTTATTAATTTCTATGGAAAAGTTTAACAAAAAGATCAGTATTCTTTTGTCCTCAGCGCTGTTATTAGCACTGACGGCCAACTGTCAAGAAACAAAAGACATTTCGTTTTCCAGTAGCAAGGTCGTTACAGACTCGGTATCATACAATTCCGAAACTCCAAAGTATGAATTTGGTATTGGTGGCGGGATAGTAGTTTATCAGGGCGATTTAGCTCCGACGGTTTGGGGTGCATATCGCTCATTCAAGCCAGGCCTGCAGGCTAATATCACGAGATTATTTTATCCATCGCTTGCGGTGCGTTTAGGCGCTACTGTCGGGCAATTTGCAGCCAGCGATGTTAAATCTGCCTTTAAGCAATCTTACCGTGAATACCGTAAGTATGACTTTACAACGTCGTTTGCAGAGCTTAGCCTGATGGCACAATGGACGCCTTTTGGAAAAGCTAACTGGCGTTTGAATCCTTATTTATTAGGTGGAGCAGGGATTAGCTATCTGCACGTTAAAAACGATTGGAGCAAAATCGATTTTGATAATTTTGCAGGCGAAAACCTGCAGCAACGGTTATTAGAAGATTCTGCTGAAAAACACACTTTTTTTGCACCTGTTCTTCCTCTTGGTGTAGGGCTGAAATATGATGTATCTGAAAAGGTGTCACTGAAAGCTGAATGGATCAATCGTATTACATTCTCAGATTATCTCGATGGATTCAGTAAAGCAGCCAACCCTGATAAAAAAGACCGTTACAGCTCCGTTATGCTGTCTTTAAACTATGCCTTTGGCAGAAATAAACACTCGAAAGTAATTCGCACTACCACTACTAAGACCTCTGAAAGTGTAGCTGTAACCAATAAGGTTAACTCGAAGCCAAAAGACAAAATTGAAAAATCAGTAACTCCGGTTGATACTCAGGAGGATCCAAAAGGAGAACCAGATCCTACTTCTGTAACTACTGTTAAGAATGATAATACAAGATATCTGAAAGATATTCAACACAACTTAGATTTATTACTGGAAATGGTGAAAAAAGACGGTTGTGCTTATTGTAACAGCGAAGGAATAGCGCTATTAAAAGACATTCAGGAAAAACTAAACCTGATAATTCCAAAGGTGCAGGGAACCGAGGATCTCGCATTGGTAGACGATATTCAGCACAAATTGGCCTTGTTGCTTCAACAAGTAAAAGGGGAAGACTATATTACCCCATTAAAAGAAATTCAAAACAGAACGAACCTGTTAACTGATAAGGTGAATAAAAGAGCAAAAGACCTCAGCGATGCTGAAATACAGAGTTTATTGGACTTTCCGGGGTATATCATTTACTTTTCTTTCGACCTGTATGATTTACAGGGGGATTCTTATAATAAACTAGATCAGATAGCAGCCAGAATGAAAGCTGATCCTTCATTAAGAGTGAGATTTAGTGGCTTCACAGATTTAAAAGGTACTGTAGAATATAACAACAAGTTGTCTCTTGACCGGGCAACAATATGCAAGACCTATCTGATAACACGCAATATAAGTGCCAGCCGCATTAAAGTGGAAGCATTTGGAAAGTCACGGTGGGTTGTTGGAGCTTATGATCCGGATCAACAATGGAGAAATAGAAGAGTAGAAGTATTTCTGTACTAAATGAAGCAGCGTTTGAGTTAAAAATAGAAACACCTATACAATGGGCCCGCTCTGCAAGAGCCGGGCTCATTGTTTTTCTGAAATGTTTATGTTTATAGCATTAAACGAAAAGAGAGCGTTCGCACGATTACTTCACCAGTCCTTCTTGTATTGCAATCTTCACCAATCCCGCAGTATTCTTCACGTCTAATTTTTGTAAAAGATTATTACGATGATTTTCAACAGTGCGAAGGCTTAGGAAAAGTTTATCAGCTATTTCCTGGTTGGTATGCTCTTCTGTAATAAGTTGTAAGATCTCTTTTTCGCGGCGTGTAAGCTGTTTGGAATTTTGTGAGAAGAAATTATTGACGAGCTGTCTTGAAAGAGGTTCGTATAAAAATTGCTCGCCCGTATGTACAGTCTTGATCGCCTCAACCAGAATCTCAGGGCTGGCATCTTTTAAAAGATAACCAAGACAGCCTTTTTGCAACATCTTTTTCACCTGGATCAGGATATCCACATTGGTGAGAGCAATCATTTTTACTTCGGGAAATTTCTTGCTAATGATACCGGCAACTTCAATACCATTTTTGCCGGGCATTTGGATATCAAGTAACAGAACATCCGGCTGTTTGATATCCAAACCTTCTAGAAGACTGTCGCCGTTAAGGTAAACGTCAGTCACTTTAATATCAGGGTGTAACGCGAGAATTTTTTGCAATCCATTTAATACAATAGAATGGTCATCCGCAATAGCCACATTTATCATATCAGTTGTATAGTTTCGGGTTGTGATTCGAATTCTAAATATACACTAGTTCCTTCATTTTTCTTGCTCTCAATGCTAATTGTTCCATGGTTTGTTGTTATCCGGTCCTGTATGCTCCTCATTCCCATGCCTTTAATACCCTCTTCAGTTGACATCCCAATGCCATCGTCCTCAACCGTAACCGTAAAGCTGGTTTCATGGAAATTGAATTGCACAATGGCATTTTTTGCCTTGGCGTGTTTAATTACGTTATGTATAAGTTCCTGAACGATACGGTAAATAGCCAGTTCAAACTCCGGTGTAAACTTTTTGGGCGTACCGAATATCTGGAAGCTGATGTCCGGCGCGTTGGATTTAGCCACGCCGTCGCAGAAATATTTCACGGCATCTACCAGTCCCTCTTCCAGTAAGATCTGCGGCATCATATTATGCGCGGTTTTTCGCAGTTCAGATGCTGCTTGCTCCAATAGTTTAATACCATCCTGAAAGTCTTCCTTATGCTGGTCCTCGATATTTTGTTTCGATATCTCAAAGTTCATTTTGGACACAGCGAGCATTCCACCAATGCCATCGTGGAGGTCACGCGCAATACGCGTTCTTTCTCTCTCTTCTCCACTGATGGCTGCATTCAGTTTTTCAATTTCAATCTGTTTGTTGAAGCTGTTTATTTTTTCCTGTTGTAATTTCTGTTTGTGCAGATTGTTGCGTTGCCATAAAAGGAAAATAATTGCAAGGCAACCAGTGATCAGCAAAATAACGCCGATCCAAAAATTTTTCTTTCTGATTCTGCTTTCTGTTTCAGTTTTGGTAAGTTGCTGTTTGGCAATCTCTTTGTCTTTTTCTGAAATGCTGTAGCGCATCTCAAGCTGGCTGATCATATCCAGCTTATCCTTCTGCATCAGGCTATCATGCAGTTTGGTGTACTTGTCTTTATATACCAACGCGTCATTAAATTTTCCCAGCGCTTCGTAACATTCTGCTGCCGTTTCGTAACCAACAATAATCTCATTATTCAGTACGTCATTATTTTTCTTCAGTTTGTCCAGCGTGTTGTTGATTAAGGCAAGTGACTGATCATATTTTTTTTGAAGAAACAAAACTCTTGCATGCATGATGTTGGTGATAGACATGTAGTACGAGAGATATTGCTGATTACCGGGTTGTTTGCTAATGTCTATGATCTTTTGTACATATACCATCGCCTTATCCGGATTCTTTTCCTGGAGATAGATGTAAGAGAGGTTAAAGTAGATGGCGATTATTCTCGCGGTGTTAATGTTCTTCAGGTTTTTTTTGTCTAAAATCTGCAAATAGTAGTAACGGGCGGAATCGTATTGCTTGATGCCATGATAGTACATGCCTTCAAGAAAGCAAAGCTTGAGATTTGCTTCAGCAGTATCTTTTGTGCGATACATTGCAGAACGGGCCTGATCAATATATTCTTTTCCTATTCGTTGAAGATGCGATGTGTTGTAATTGATATTTATCAGGAAAGCAGTAAGTTTTACATAAGCATTGATCTCAAACACAGGGTCGTTGATATCAGGGTTTTTAATATCATCCGCCAAATAGAAGAAATAGTAGCCTGCCGAGTCGCGGACGCCCTTCTCCTGCAACGAAGTGCCAAGCAGCAAATGGATCTTTGCTTTGAGTTTTACATCGTTTAAATTGTATTTTTCATAAACATTTTGTGCGAGGTTGCCATAATAGATGGCTTTGTTAATGTCATTACCAAAATACCAATTGCCAAGTCCTGCAAAAGCAAATGCAATTCCTTTGTTGTATCGAATTTTGTAACTTTTATTGAGTGCGTTTGAAAGGTCCTGGAAAGCAGTAGCAGGTACAGAGAGATCTTCTCCTTTATGTATCAATGAAAGAATAGCTGTTGTATCGTTTTCGCTGATGTTCTCAAAATTGTCATCTCCACCCGCCCGCGACGAAGTGGTACAAAAAGCGAAAATAATGGTCAATAAAAGAAGAATATATCGACACGAGGAAGAGCTTTTCTTCCTGAGCCGGCAAAACAGGTTTGTCATCTACGTTAGTAATGGTTAATTGTCTTTACAGGAAAGCCTGTCGTATGATAAAGTACGATATAAACCTGCATAGAAAATATAGGTGTAACTACCCAATTTTATAATGGAGTAGAAGCGCCTATAGAAAAATTGTGAAGTTGAAAATATTTTTGTGTCTTCTCAAGGTGTTAGCTTAAATCTCATGTGTAACCGTAGTTAACCCGAACTCAGTTGAATGTAAAGTCACCCCTCTAAACCCGGGTGGCTTTTTTAGTTAGTTAGGAATTAGGAGTTAGGAATTAAGAATTGTTGATTGCGCAGTTTTGCTGTTTGCTATTAAACTTCATGCAACATAGAAACAATTCTTAATTCCTAATTTCTAATTCCTAACTCCTGGCTGGCTACGCCACATTATTAGAGCTGCTCGTCTTCTTCGAAGCTACGTATTCCGAAGGCGTCATGCCGAATTGCTTATGAAAGTCCCGGCCGAAATTAGATTGGTGTGTGTAACCTACGAGGTCCGCAACTTCGTAAATTTTGTAATCTTTCTCAGTTAAAAGCACCGCTGCTTTTTTTAGCCTGGCAAGCGTGATCAATTCATTTGGAGACATGTTGGAAATGCCTTTGATCTTTCTGTACAAGGTAGCCTTGCTCATAAGCATGATCTTCGCCAGTTGCTCCACATCCAGGTCTGTATTTTCAATGTGCTGATAAATGGCGTCGTTCAACTGGTCAAGGAAGTTTTCATCTGCTTTGGAGTAGGCGATGCTCTTGATATGCGCTAGCGGAGATTTGGCAAAATATTCTTTAACCTTTGTCCGGTTATTGAGCAGGCTTTGTATCTGTGCCTGCAAATGCTGCTGTGAAAACGGCTTTTCAATGTATGCATCTGCGCCGAGTTCAAGACCTTCAATTTTTGATTGCAATGTATTTTTTGCAGTCAACAAAATCACAGGCACATGGCTGAACTCAAAACTGCTTTTTATTTTTTTACATAATTCAAGGCCATCCATTACCGGCATCATTACGTCGCTGATCACCAGCTGAACCGTTTCTTCTTCCAGCTTTTGGATGGCCTCCTTGCCGTTATGCGCTTTGATGATATTGTAATGCTCGCTCAGTTCTTTCGCAATGAAGTCAAGGATTTCTTTGTTGTCTTCTACCAGCAAAACAATTGGTTTGGAAGCGCCCGCTGCCGGCTCCTTAAATACTTCTTCCTGTTGTGCTGTTTCTTCGGATGGGTCATCAAATAGCTGGAATTCTTTTTCCTGGTGAATTGGCAGTACTAGTACAAAGGTGTTTACGGTAGTGTCATCCATGCTCACGTTCAAAGTTCCTTTGTGCAACTCCGCAAGCGAACGGGACAGTTGCAGGCCTATGCCGGTTCCGGGTTGCTTTTCTGTTTCCTGCAAGCGAAAGAAAGGTTCGAATATTTTGTCCTTCATTTCAGCAGGAATGAGATAACCGTCATTCTTTACCTGTATACTGAAATGAGTGTCCTCACTATTGAAAGGCATCAAACGTACGTGTGCAGTACTATCTGCATATTTGATCGCGTTACTTAAAAGATTGCTCACAATCTTGGTGAACGCTTCTTTGTCGATATACGCTTGCAAATGAATACTTGGGAGCTGCAGTTTGAAAACAAGGTTTTTCTGCTCGGCCGCGGGTTTGAAACGGCTGTAAATTTCTTCCAGCAATTCGCAAATGTCGGCTTTCACAAAACTGAGGCTAAAGCCTTTCGTTTCTGTTTTTCGAAAATCAAGAAGTTGGTTAGTAAGCTCAATAAGGCGGTTAGTGTTTTTTTCCATGATCTTCAGATTGTCTTTTATTTCAGGCAGGTGCGCTGCTTTTTCAATCGTTTTTTCTAACGGAAGTTTAATAAGCGTAAGGGGCGTTCTGATCTCGTGCGCTACGTTGGTAAAGAACTCTATTTTGGCGTGGTAGATCTCTTTTTCCTTTTCATTTTCGAGCAGTTCAATTTTTCTGTGGTTCTTTTCCTCCACCCGCTGGTGATAGTTTCTGATAAGTATAAATGCAAGAATTGCGCCTGACAATACATAACAAAGGTACGCCCATTTACTTGCCCAAAAGGGTGGCAAAATCTCGATACTGAGCGTGGTTGGCGTTTCATTCCACACGCCGCTGCTGTTGGATGCCTTTACTTTGAAAGTGTATTTGCCCGGAGATAGTTTGGTAAAATAAACCTTCCTGTTTGATTGCAGGTGCACCCAGTCTTTATCAAGCCCCTCCATTTTATAAGCGTACTCGGCCATTTCCGGGGCGGTGTAGCTAAGCGCAGCAAAGTCGATGCTGATGGTAGATTGATCGTGCTTTAAAACAATATTGTGTGCATAAGCAATAGCTTGTTTTAAAGGAGAAGTGTTTTTGTTTACAGTCAATTCTTTATTGTCCACTTGCATGCCGGTAATGAAAACGGTGGGGATGTAGGTGTTGCGGATAAAATCAGCAGGATTAAAACTGATCATGCCTTTGAGACATCCGAAGTACAATTTTCCATTTGCATCTTTATAACCCGACTTATAGTTGAATTGGTCTGTAAGCAAACCATTTGCTTTGGTATACACTTTAATGCCTTCTGTTACCGGATCAAAGCAAACCAAACCCTTTGATGTGGTGATCCACAAATCCCCCTTCTTGTCTTCCAGCATAGAATAAAATACATTGCTCGGAAAACCATTCTGAGTGCCATATCTTTTGAAGCTATTCCTGTCTGCATCGTATCTGCAAAAACCGTTTTCTGTAGTGATCCAGATATTGTTTTTACTGTCTTTAAAAACACCGTTGATGGTATTGTTGCAAAGACTGTTCTTATTGTTTGGATTGTGTTTAAAGCTCGCCGTTTTTCCTGTGCGGTTGTTATAAGAATAAACGCCTTCACGATAAGTGCCTGACCAAATGGTTCCATTGTCATCCTCCACAATTGCCTGCACCAATGATATATCGGGCACGCCTTTTATTTGTGTAAACGTACTTTTATAAGGATCGTATGCAAACAAACCTCTTGCTGTGCCTACAAGAATTTCACCCTTCTTCGTTTTCCAAAAACACTCCACGAAATTACTTTTGAAAGTAGTGTGCAGTGTGTCGGCATTAAAATGTTGTACAACCTTTTTAGTGCTGATGCGCATCACATCCAGGCCGTGCTCAAATGTGCCGATCAATAATGTATCACCAATCGCCAGCAAGCCATGAATGTTGGTGTGCGAAATACTTCCCGGATTGTTCGATGGGCCGAAGTGTTGCACCATGCCAGTTTTAAGATCAAGCTTGTTAAGGCCCGCATCTTCTGTGCCAATCCATAAGTTGCCATATTTGTCCGGACAAATTTCACGGACAGAGGTTCCGCTTATTGAACTTGTACCGTACTGCGGAAAATATTTTTGAAAGAAAGTGTATTTCTTCGGAAAATAATTTACGCCGCCAAAATAAGTGCCTACCCATATGCCGCCTTCTTTGTCTTTGCAAACAGTATAAGATGCATTGTCGCTTAGAGAGATGTGATTGTTATATTCTCTTTTTAGATTCGTGTATTGTTTTGTTTTTACATTATAAATGAAAATACCCGACTCTGTTGCCGCCCAAAATTCATCGTGCGAGTTGACCATAAAGTCTCTCGCAAAAATTTCCGTCTTGTCGTCATTATAAGTAATGGCGTCTTCGTAGGTATGATCTAGTGTATTGAATATTTTGATGCCTTGGGAAGAGGTGCCAACTAAAATATAGTGATCATTGAATGCCCTTATTTTTTCGATCCATCTGGCCTTCGGTAATTTGGAACAATTGAAAATATCGTAAAAGGTAAAGTTATTTTTTACCGGATCATATTTTGCCAGCGAACCCAAAACATTTGCGATCCACAAACTGCCATCTGGCATAATGCAAAGGGAACCCGCATCAAATCCTTTGTTGTCAAAGGATGTAAGCTCGTTGGTGATAAGGTTGTATTTGTATAAGCCAAGACCTGCAACAAACCAAAGGTTATGTTTTGTATCCATCGTAATGTCGCGGACTTCTGATTCCGGCACTTTTGCAAGGCGATGAAAATTTTCTGCTCGCGGATCATAACGGAAAATGCCCCTGTCTGTTCCAACCCACAGCTCCTCATTACTATCTTCATATATGGAGTGGATAAAATTGCTGCCAATACTTGATGTGTCTCCGGGCACATTTGTAAACACCTTGAAAGTATAGCCATCAAAACGATCGAGGCCATCCTTTGTGCCAAACCACATAAATCCTTTTTTATCCTGGAAGCTGCAAATAACAGAATTGTTGGAGAGACCTTGTTCTACCTGGTAGTGCCTGAAATAAAATGATTGCGCATTGACAACGAATGCATAGAAGCAAAGTAATAATATGGCAGTTAGCTTTTTCACCGCGGCAACTAATCAGTTAGGTAATACAAATATAAAAGAGATAAGCAATAGAACGCAGATTTTCATGATTGTCATGATGGTCATGATTTTTTGATTTGAGATTTGAAAACTCCTTCAAATTTCAAATCCTAACAAATCATGAGAATCAGCGTTCTTTCTCTTTTCTCAAAATGATTCACTTTGATAAAACTGTGATACGCTATGATAAGCATGTTAAAAAGGGATGAATTTACTTTGTTAAAGAATTCTTATAGTCCTGTATGCAATTGTATATAGCTATTAGAACATCAACATTCATTAACTAATACTGATTGACTGCCATGAAAGTTATCAAAAGCTTTTGGAAAGGGCTCTTATGCGCCTCTCTTTCCCGGCCAATGAGAAAAGCTGCAATGCTTGGCCTGATTATTATCTCCTCACAAATTTCAATTTTCGCACAAAACAAGATTAAGGTTACAGGAGCTGTTACAGACAGTACCGGACGCGGTGTGGAAAACGCTACCGTAAGCGAAAAAGGAACAAAGACAACAGCGGTGACTGCCGCAAACGGTTCTTTCGCTATTAACGTAGCAAGCGAAAATTCTGTTCTTGTTATTTCTTCAGTTGGATATTCTTCAAAAGAAATTAAGGTTGGAGGTTTGACAAACCTCCATGTTCAATTACAGCAAATGAGCAGCAGCTTACAAGATGTAGTTGTCGTTGGTTACGGTTCTCAAAAGAAAGCGAATCTTACAGGTGCCGTATCAGTAGTGCGTCCTGAAGAAATTACAAAGCGCCAGGTGACAACTGTTGCAGAAGGCTTGCAAGGTCTTGCATCAGGTGTAAATGTTCGCGGTGGTGGACAACCAGGTTCTGAAGCTGTTATTCAAATTCGTGGTTTGAAGAGCCTTTCCGATTCAAAACCGTTATATGTTATTGACGGATTGATCACTACAGCGAACCGTGACTTCAACCCTGATGATATTGAAAGTCTGCAAATTTTAAAAGATGCTTCCGCGGCTGCAATTTATGGTTCACGCGCTGCCAATGGTGTGATTATTATCACCACTAAAAAAGGTAAATCAGGCCCCATGCATATAGATGCATCTGCAAAAATGGGTGTACAAACAACGCCAAGATATAGCCTGACCAAAACTCCACAGTTTGTATCACTCAATGATTCTGCTTATGCAAATGCGGGCTATACACCCGACAAATGGCAAAAGCACAATCTGAGTAATAATACAGATTGGCAGGATGCAACTTTCCGCACAGGATCGATGCAAGATTACAACGTAAGTTTTTCTGGCGGTGGCCAGGGCGGTACCTATTTAGTATCTGCTAACTATTTCGATAATAAAGGTGTTGTAATCAGCACAGGCTTTAAAAGACTTGGTCTTCGTGTAAACTCGCAAGGTTCAAAAGGAATTTTCAGTATCGGTGAAAATGTGGCGATCACCAATGCGCAATCAGATGAAATGAGTGGTAATCCATATGTAGATGTTGTGCGGATGTTGCCTACCATTGGCGTGTACGATCCTTCGCATCCTGCAAAAGGGCCTTATGGATTCGGAAATCCCGACAGTGCGAATACTTTTGGTACCAACCCTGTAGCCCACACTAACCTGGAAGATGTAAATAATGAAAACTTCAGAGTAAGAGGAAATATCTGGAGCGAACTGAAGTTTACGCCTTGGTTGAAGTACAGATTGAACCTGGGTTATGAAACAAGCAATGACCATTACAAATATTTTAGAAAAAAGGGTGACTGGACGCTGAACCAACCTGATGATCCTTCCATTCTGAATGAGAACAGAGCTCGCTGGGAAACATCACTTATTGAAAATACTTTGAACTTCAATAAGAGTTTTGGCCGCCATGCAATTACCGCAGTCGTTGGTCAAACATATCAGCACGACCATTATGAGCAGATCTGGGGCAATAAAAGAAATATACTTTACAATTCTTCTAATGGGACATATTATCCGGTGTTAGATCAGGGTAATTCACCAACTACCGGAGGCTTTACGCAGGACGCGGTACTGCTCTCTTATCTTGGTCGTTTGGAATATAGCTATGATGACAGATACTTACTGAATGCTGTTATCAGACGTGATGGTACATCTCGCCTGGGGCCAGATTACAAATGGGGTGACTTCCCTTCTGTATCTGCGGCATGGAGAATAAGCAAAGAAAAATTCTTTAACATTCCCTGGGTTAACGACTTAAAAGTTCGTGCAAGCTATGGTACACTGGGTAGTAGTAATATTGGTTACTGGGATTACATTCCATTGATCAACACCAACTCTACAATGGTTTTGGGAAGCGGCCAAACAGTACAGTCCGGTGCTACACAGGTACAGTTAGCAAATGAAAATCTGAAATGGGAAAAATTGATTCAACAGAACTACGGTTTTGATGCGACTTTGTTTGATTACAGACTGGCTGTAACTGCGGAATACTTTATTTCTAAAACGCAGGACGTATTATCGACAATGTACATTCCAAGAACTACGGGTAATGATGGTGGCTTTCCGCGTGTAAATGCCGTAAGTCTTCAAAACACAGGTTTTGAATTTTCGGCTACCTATCGCGAAAATAAAAGTGCTGTAAAATATTGGGCAGGGGTGAATCTTACATTTCTTAAAAACAAAATACTTGATCTGGGTTATAACAGAGCAGAGATTATAGACGGAAATACTAAATCTACTGTTGGTGAATCTCTGGGTATGTGGTATTTGTATCAAACGGATGGACTGTTCCAGAATCAAAGTGAGATCGACAACTATAAGAACAAAGACGGAAAGGTTATCCAGTCAGGTGCGAAGCCCGGCGATATCCGCTTCAAGGATAACAATGGTGATGGACAAATATCAAGCGACGACAGAAAGGTGGTGGCAAGTCCGTGGCCGAAATGGGAAATGGGTTTAAACCTGGGTGCCACTTACAAAAATTTCGAAGTGACCATGAACTGGTTTGGATCTTTCGGGGCTACTGTTTACAATGGCTATCACAGCGTGGTGGATAGATTTGATGATAACTCTAACTATAGAACAGATGTGAACCCATGGACACCAACAAATACAAATACAAGCTTCCCGAGAATTGTATATGCTTCAAATCTTAACTCAAGAGGCGATAGTGACAGATGGTTGGAAAACGGCAGTTTCTTTAGAATGAAGTATGTAAGCATAGCATATACAATACCATCTCCACTGCTTAAGAAGATTGGATTTAGCAATGCACAGGTTTCATTGTCCGGCCAAAACCTAATCACTTTTACAAAATATTCCGGATTAGATCCTGAATTTGTAAACACCAATATATTCCAAAAAGGGTTCGACAACTTTGCTTTTCCTAACTTAAAAACTTACTCATTGGGCATTCAGTTTGGTTTCTAATGATGTGTAATTAAGAAAACAAAAGTTAAGAACTCAAAACGATTATGATTATGAAAAATATTTTCAATAAAATTACCTGCTCTGTGGTGGCGCTAACAACTTTGGTTGCATCATGCAGCAAAAGTGAGTTAGACGTTCCTAATCCAAATACCCTTACAACAAAAGAGTTTTGGAAAACAGAAGATGATGCGCAAAAAGGCTTGAACGCCGTTTATACCATGTTTTATAAACCAGGTGTTTGGTCGCGATGGATATATTTCAGGCTTGATCTCACTTCCGATGAAGGCTTTAGTCAAAGCCCGTGGCTTGAGTTGGGTGACTGGACACGCTTTCAGTATGTGAACTACAATTTCTGGGAAGGAAACGTAAACACCTACAATGATGTTTACAAAGCAATTTTCAGATGTAACCAAGTGTTGGACAATATCGACGCAATCCCTTTTGCGGATCCAGCAAAAAAAGACCTCGTAATCGCGCAGGCAAAATACTTCCGGGCGTTTTATTACTACTACGCTGCACTGCTTTGGGAAAATGTAGCATTGGTAACGCATGTGCAAAAACCGGATGATCTGCCGCAGCAAAACACATTAACTGAGGTGTGGGCACAGGTAGAAAAAGATTTAACCGACGCCGCTGCGATACTGCCAAAATCATGGGACAATGCAAATCTTGGCCGTCCAACAAAAGGCGCAGCGCTGGGTTACCTTGCTAAGACTTACATGCAACAACATAAATGGAACGAGGCGAAAACTTCGCTCGACTATTTTATAAATGGCGAAGCAAAAGGTATGTACAGCCTTGTGCCTGATTTCAAAAATAACTTTAGAGACAACAACGAGAATAATACCGAATCTGTTTTTGAAATCCAGTTCTCAGATGCCAATATTGGCGGTCCCGACAATGACGCTCCTAATCAGGGGATGGGTAACAACCGTGCGCAGTTCTTTGCGCCACGCGGTATTGGCTGGTCAGATGGACAAGCGAGGTACTGGATCGTGGACGAATTCAAGAAAGAAAAAACAAAAGACAATAAACTTGATCCTCGTTTAGAATGGACCGTTTTTTACAAAGAGATCACGGCAGATTTTGGCGACAAAGTTTATGGTCGTAACTGGGAATGGGGTGATAAAGAAGCGTGGTTCAGAAAAGGACAACGCGACTACTATCGTACAACTGAAGACTACTATTCACAGGTTAATAACAGATTGCTTCGTTATGCAGACATCCTGTTGTTGTACGCAGAAGTGCAAAACGAGTTGGGACAAACTGCAGACGCTTACAACTACGTGGACCAGGTGCGTGCACGTGTAAACCTGAATACACTTGAGGTGGCACATCCTGAAATTGGTACAGATAAAGCTAAGTTCAAAGAGCGTCTTAAAATGGAGCGTGCTTTAGAACTATACGGCGAAAGCGTACGTTGGGCAGACTTAAAACGTTGGGGCGATCTTGATACGCAAGCAGGTGTGGATGCAGTTGCACAACGCGATCCTGACTTTAAAAATTTCGTTGTTGGAAAACACATCAGACTTCCATTGCCTCAATCTGAAGTTGATAACAATAAAAACCTGAAACAGAACGACCATTATTAAAAAGTAAAAATTAAAAAGTAAAAAGTAAAAAAGGTTGCCGATTCAGTTTGAACTCAAATTGATGATGGGAAAGTATATGATGCAGAGATAAGAGTTCTTCAACATCCGGCGGTTGTTTTTACTTTTTACTTTTTACTTTTTGAATTTTTTTCGCTTGCTGCAAAACACTCGATTTAATATAATGCTCACTTTTAAAACTACTTGAATGAAATTTTTGAAACTGTCTGTTATTGTTTTAATAAGCTGTTGGTTATTGCAGAGCTGTGCATCGCAGGCAAGACCGGAAGAAAACAAAAGAACAATCTGGACAAAAGAACAGGCAAACGATTGGTATAAAGGCCAGCAATGGCTGGTAGGTGCAAACTTTCTTCCAAGCACCGCCATCAATCAACTTGAAATGTGGCAAGCTGAATCATTTGATACTGCTACTATAGATAAAGAACTTGGATGGGCCGAAAGCATTGGTATGAATACAGTTCGGGTGTTTTTGCACGACCTATTGTATGCACAGGATTCCCTTGCGTTTATGGAAAGGATAAACACCTTCCTGGAAATTGCAAAACGTCACCACATAAAACCATTGTTCGTATTGTTTGATTCATGCTGGGATCCGTTTCCAAAGTTGGGAAAACAAAGAGACCCGCAACCATATGTACACAACTCGGGTTGGGTGCAAAGCCCTGGATATGATGCTTTGAAAGATTCAACACAATATCCAAGGCTTGAAAAATATGTGAAAGGAATTGTTGGCCACTTTGCAAACGACAGCAGAATATTGGGTTGGGACATCTGGAACGAACCAGACAATCCTACCGGCCCGTCTTACGAAAAAGTCGATCTGCCAAACAAAGTACAATACGTTTTGCCTTTGTTGAAAAAATCATTTGAGTGGGCTCGTACGCAGAAACCTTCACAGCCACTTACTTCAGGCATTTGGGCAGGTAACTGGACAACGGATGAAACATTGAAGCCAATTGAAAAATTGCAAGTGGAACAATCAGATGTGATCTCATTCCACAACTACGATTCTTCACAGGTTTTTGAAAATAAGATCAAAGAACTGCAGCGTTACGGCAAGCCGCTTATTTGCACTGAGTATATGGCAAGACCAAATGGTAGCACGTTTGCGGGATTTTTGCCTGTTGCAAAAAAATACAATGTCGGCATGTACAACTGGGGTTTTGTAAATGGAAAATCACAAACAATTTATCCATGGGACAGCTGGACAAAAAAATACACAGGTGAGCCTCCGGTATGGTTCCACGATATCTTCCAGAAGGATGGTACACCATACAAACAAGACGAGGTAAACACCATCAAAAGTCTAACGGCAAGGTAGTAGAATCAATATAGTGAAGAAGGCTTATGTGCAAACAAGGCTTCGACGAATCTCAAGCCGATTTGTTGGAGCCTTTTTAATACAATACAATGGCACGCAGATGACGCTGATTTAACTGATTTGCACTGATCATTTTATGTAGATCTCAATCGTATTCAGTACGTAATTTTTCGACCAGTTAGCGACATCAGAGACAAATCAGTGTTCATCTGCTGAATCAGCGTCATCTGCGTGCCCTCTCAAAAAATGGTCATGATAAAAAAACTGTCGCTTTTAGTATTGTCATTTGCTTGCCTTACATCGCAAGCACAAAATATCAACAACCCAGTATTGCCCAACGTTGCTGATGCTGGTGTTATAAAATACAATGGTGAATACTACATTGGCGGTGTATTCACTAAAGGGAACTTTTACAGGTCGTCAAATCTTGTAAACTGGGATACCTCCATTCACGTGTTTTCCATGAATAACAACTGGGCAACAAAGTTTGGAATCGGCGACGAACAAATACATGCAAACGACATTGTGTACATCAATGGCATGTTTCACATGTACTGGTCAGTAAATTATTGGGGACGGGATAGAAACGTTATTCATATCGGCCATGCCGTTTCTCCGAATGTCCTTGGCCCATTTGTGGAACCGCAAAATGATAGCTGGCTCGATAACCGCATCGATCCAAAATTGTTTGTTGATGACGATGGTAAGCCTTATTTGTACATGGTTCGCTTTACAGACGGCAACACCATTTGGGTGCGTCCAATGAAAGATCCCGCAACATTTGAAGGCGAGCCAAAATATCTTTTCGCATCATTGCCCAATACTTGGGAAACGGCCGACAACAGGGTAGAAGAAGGACCGTGGGTTATGAAATGTCGTAACAGATATTACTTAATGTACAACACCAATCATACTTCAACTGAGTGGGGAAATTATGCGTTGGGCGTATCGGAAGCATCGTCTCCAACAGAATTCAATCACGGTAACAAATATTCATATCCTGTCGTGCAAAATAATCAATGGGATATGGATGATAAATATGTTGACCTGCTGAAGTATGAAAACAACGGAACCTTTGACTATACAACAGATGAGCCTGCCGCAAGATGGAATGCCTCCGCATTTGACATTACAAAATGGCAGCGAGGAAAGGCGGGCTTTGGTGGTGAAGTAATTGAAAACTCTTTCACACGAAAAGTAAAAACAGTCTGGAAGACCGATCATATCTGGTTGCGCAAAAAGATCACTATTCAAAAAAATAAAATCGGCAATCTTGCTTTGCGCATGAATCATAGCGGTGCTTCAAAGGTGTATTTGAATGAAACATTGATCTATGATAACAATACATCCAACTACGCGACAATCAATCTTGATGACAAAGCAAAAGCCCTTTTGAAAGATGGCGAGAACACGATTGCCATCAGTGCTGATAAAGGCAATCGCTCAGGCTTTATTGATGTCGCGTTGTATAACATGAAAGATGATGTAGCCGATGATATATTGATCACACCGGGCCAGCCAAATATAGTACACGGCCCGAATGGTTTTGATTGGTGGCTCGTATATATGGCGAACAAGAACCGTGAGCGTCGTGCACAATACATCAACCAGGTACAATTTTTCGATAAGACATTGTTTGTAGACGGCATTACCTCCGGTAAAACGCCGGGCTATCATCCGGTGCCGTCGCAGCCCACGTTTGGTGATTTGTTTAATGATAAAGATGTTTCGCTGAGCAATAAGTGGAACATCACTAAAGGCAAATGGCAGATCAACAATCGCGAGTTGACACAAACAAGTTTGTTCGAGGGGCAAGCATTTATCCAAAGCGATGCAGCATTAGATTATTTGTTTGAAGCTAATGTAAAAATTGAGGAAGGCGATAAAGCCAAAGCCGGCGTGTATGCTTACAAACAAAGTAACAACAACTGGCTGCGTATCTTTTTCAACGCAGGCACGAAGTCGTGGCAATACGAGTGCCTGGAAAATGGCAAGCAGAGAACGCAATCATTTGCTCTTGTAAAAGATTTCAACTTCAATGTGTACCACAAAATAACGGTGTACAAAAATACGACTGAGTTCACTGTTAAAATAGATGATTTGCCTGCGGCTGGTAACAATGTTATAAAAACAGCATTTGCACAAAAAGGATTGCCGGGGCTTTTTTCACAGAATGCGAAAGCTGCTTTCGATGGCATCATTTATACGATCGGTTGGGATGAATTTGATAACAACATTAATGGATGGAACAGTTTGAATAGGGCAACACAACAAAACTGGAAAGTATCAAGTGAAGGGCTAACTCAATCAAATAGCGCTGGTGAACAGTCAGTCTTCAAAGGCGACAACTTGCAATCGTATGATTTCTCGGTGCAAATAAAAAATACTGATGCAACTGGAACCGCCGGAGTATATGCCATGTATGCAGATGAAAACAATTTTGTGAGGGCTGCATTTGATTACACAAAACAAAAAGTCGTAGTGTCGGGGAAATTAAGTGGAGTAGCAATTGACGCGAAAGAAATTTCTCTCGAATATTTACATCCCGAATTTGCCAACATGACCTACAGCGATTTTATGGAAAAACATTTTACTTTCAAAAATCCTGTGTACATCAACGAGCTGCGATTGAATAAAGACGGTCATTTTAAGACAGACACACTGATCGATAAACTATACGACAAAGTTGATATCTTTTATCAAGAGGGAAATAACTGGCATCCACTTGAATACAAAGTTGCGGAATCAGATCACCCTGGTTTTGATAAATTGACTTTCAATACAACAAAAGTTAATGAGTTAAAATTCACCAACAAGCTTGCAAGCGATCATAATTTTTACATCTACAAACTTTGGATGAACGAGGTATTTAAAACATCCTACAATCTTCGTGTTGTAAAAAACGCAGAGGGCCTAAAGTTTATTATTGACGGGCGTTTAGGATACGATTGGAAAATGAAATTACCAGCATCCAAAGTAGGACTGTACACTAACAACGCTTCCGCAAACTTTAACGGAATCACCTTATTTGACCTGAAATAAAGATATTAATCAACCATTCGTCCCCGCATAGCCAGCAGGCATAAACAACACAAACAAGCCATTTATGAAATTACGTTCATTGCTCACCTTTGCCATGTTGGCAACTTGCAGCAGCATGTTTGCCCAAACAAAAACTAACATAGAGTGGAAAGAAAAAGTATTGATCAACGACGTTCCTGTTTTTAATGATGCGGGAAAAGTATCAGAAGCCGGAGGTACAGACGGAAGGCATCAGGGCCGCTACGGTTCGCAGTATGCACGATTGCTCAAACTCACTAATGGCACATGGCTCGCAGCGTATACCGTTTCTCGCAATAATGGTTATGCCAGGGATTCAACCGGTGGTCTTGAATTGGAAGTATCAAAAAGCAACGATAATGGAAAAACGTGGAAGCCGATTTCCGTGATCTCGGATCATGGTCGTGATCTTGACAACGCAGAAATGATCCAGTGCAAAGACGGTTCTTTGCGCATGGCATGTCGTTCGGTAAGATGGCAGGAATCTTATCTATTGCCGGTCTACAAGAGCAAGGACAATGGTGTAAGCTGGACACGCGTCAGTATTATCGATCAAAATGAAGGAAGGCCAGGCGAACTTGGTAAGCCAGATAAAGGCGTATACGAACCTCACATGTATTTTCTCGACAACGGAAAATTATCTGTGATGTATGCAAACGAAATTCACGTAACGGCAAACCCATCATACAGCCAGATCATCTCGCAAAAAATATCTGATGACAACGGCGCTACATGGGGCAAGGAAATTTGGGTTGCGTACGAAGAGGGCCACAACGCATCACGCCCCGGCATGCCCGTGTGGACGAAGATGAAAAACGGTCAGTTTATTGTGGTATATGAAGTATGCGGACCTCAGAAATGCAACATCTATTTTAAAATCAGTAAAGACGGAGTCAACTGGCCAACGGGTTTGGGCACCATCATTCCTGATCAATTGGGCGGGCCATATATTTTAGCATTGTCAAACGGAAGTCTTGTGGTTACTTCCAACTCCAGCAATTATTCCATCAGTGACGACTTTGGTAAAACATGGCGAACGATTGATCAGGCATGGCCAAAAACGCTGTGGGCCTCCATCTATCAACTCGATAAAAACACAATTGGTGCAGTGAACTCAACGTTTCGAGAGGGGGGAGGGAATAACATTCAGGTGAGGGTGGGGACAATTAGGAATTAGGAATTTGAAGACGAAGGCTTCGGTAATTTGCGTCGCGATGCTGCGACGCAAATTACCGAAGCCTTTGTGTTGCTGAAAAAATTAAGTGAATGCGACTTGTCATCCCGAGGAACGAGGGATCTGAGACTTGCTGCATCAGCTTGTTAGAGGAGCGCCCCGATCCCTCGTTCCTCAGGATGACAAGCAGTCTTTCTTTACTAATAGTAATATTATCCTACTACGGCTTTCAACTCCTAATTCCTAATTTCTAATTCCTAATTCCTCTTCTCTCTTCCTCGTTTCAACAAAAAAACTAATTTTACCCCCTATGCTATCAAACAAAGCGCAGTACGCCATCCATGCATTAACGTATTTGGGTGAGCGATATCAGCAAGGATATATACCGATCAATCAAATTGCGGAGGAAAGAAAGATTCCCTATAAATTTCTTGAGGCCATTTTATTGGAGTTAAGAAAAGCGGGCATTTTGGGAAGTCGCACCGGAAAGGGCGGAGGGTACTATCTAACCAAAGCGCCGGAAGAAATTATGCTTGTGCAGATCATGCGGGCTATGGACGGCCCCGTGGCTTTGCTCCCTTGTGTGAGCAAAGTGTTTTATGAGCCTTGTCGCATTTGCCCCTACCCGGAGCCGAAATGTCCCATCAGAGGTGCTTTTTTAGAAGTGCGGGATGTTACCTTAAAAGTGCTGGGCGGCAAGTCATTGCGAGACCTTATAAACAGAGATGTAAACTTTCCATCTGATTTTTCTATCTGATAATCAAGGAAATAAATTTTTTTCTAACAATTCCTATTAAAATTATAGGAGATGTAGGGAATAGTCCTTATTTTCGTATCACAAATCGAATATGGTATTAAATATGTCACATAATATATGTTGTTGTTCACGGTAGCTTGCCGGGGGGCCGAACATTTATATGTACGTTTTTATATTGCCCTTCTCACGAAGGGCTTTTTTTTAAAAATCAGCCATGAGTAACGAACAGTTCACGATAACATCACCATTATTTACTGCTAACGAGAAGCAGCAGGTGCAGCAATTATTACAGAGTTTTGAACCTCAGCAACTGCAATGGTTAGCTGGGTACTTAACCGGGCTGAACCAGGCAAACAAGCAATTACTTGACCTGTTAAACCAATTTCCTAACGTGCAGGAAACGATCGCGCCGGCTGAGGTAGCAAACGTTTCGGCCACACCAGTGACCGTTTTGTTTGGTTCCAAATCCGGCAACAGCAAAAGTGTAGCGAAATCTTTACATGAAAAATTAGTGGCAAGAGGTTTATCTGTTTCCCTTCAGGACATGAACCAGTACAATGCCACCAAGCTGAAGGACGAAAAATACCTGCTCG
The DNA here is from genome assembly GCF_019130065.1 of Pinibacter aurantiacus. Taxonomy (GTDB): domain Bacteria; phylum Bacteroidota; class Bacteroidia; order Chitinophagales; family Chitinophagaceae; genus Pinibacter; species Pinibacter aurantiacus. The sequence continues at coordinate 350,286 of NZ_JAHSPG010000016.1, forward strand.
TTATCGTTAGTACCCACGGCGAAGGCGATCCTCCCCCGGCGGCTGAAGACCTTCACGCATTTATCCATAACCGTAAAGCACCTAAACTTGGCGGCGCAAAATATGCAGTGCTCTCATTAGGTGATCAGAGTTATGTTAACTTCTGCCAGACTGGTAAAGACTTTGACAAACGCTTAGCAGAACTGGGCGGCGATAGAATTGCCGACAGGGTAGATGCTGACGTGGACTTTGAAGAAGCAGCTGAACAATGGATCGAAAATGTTACCACCAAATTACTCGCACAACTAAATCATACAAACGGTACTTCCGTTGTGGCAAAATCAACTGTAGCAACAGCGGTAGCGCCCGCAGTGAAGAAAGTTGTTTACAATAGAAAAAATCCTTTTGCAGCAACCGTATTGGAAAAAGTACAATTGAACGGTCGCGGTTCGCAAAAGAAAACATACCATTTGGAACTGTCACTCGAAGGCAGCGGCTTAACATATTTGCCAGGCGACACCGTTGGTATTTTTGCAAAAAATAATTCAGCACTGGTAAGCGAAGTGTTGGCACAAACCAAATGGGACGGTGCTTCTACACTCGTTTACAAAGATCACTTACTTCCCCTGGAAGAAATTCTTGCAAGTCATATAGAATTGACCACGGTTTCCGGTGTATTGCTGGAAAAGCTGTTGCATTATGCAGAGCAAAAGAAAAATGAAAAAGATGCGGCCGCATTAAAAGCCATTCTCGACAACAAAAAAGAATTGGTTGCTTTTCTTTACGGAAAAGATGTACTCGACATCCTCCTTGCTTATGCACACGGCATCACTGCAGAAGAGTTCATCAATCTTGCGTTACCATTGCAGGCAAGACTGTATTCTATCGCCTCTTCTATCAAAGAACATGAAGACGAAGTGCATTTAACCATCGGCCAGGTATTGTTTGAAACTGGTAGCAGGGCACGCAAAGGCGTTTGCTCAAACCACGTTGCAGAGTTGTTGAATGTGGGTGATTCAGTAGATGTCTTCATCGAAAAAAATGAATCTTTCCGTTTACCGGAAAATGAAAATACACCCGTGATCATGGTTGGTCCGGGCACTGGTATCGCGCCTTTCAGAGCTTTCGTTGAAGAAAGAGCGGCGACAGGAGCAAAAGGAAAAAACTGGTTGTTCTTTGGCGATCGCAATTTCACCACCGACTTTCTTTACCAGCTCGAATGGCAGCGTCACCTGAAAAGCGGAGCGCTTGCGCACATGAATACTGCGTTCTCCCGCGACACAGACAAAAAAGTTTACGTACAACATCGCCTGCAACAAAACGCAGCGGAAATCTATAAATGGCTGAAAGAAGGTGCGCACTTCTACATCTGCGGCGACGCGAAACAAATGGCGAGAGATGTAAGAAACACATTGATCGATATCGTAGAAAAACAAGCCGCCATTAGCCACGAAGAAGCCGTGCATTTTGTGAAGGAATTGATTAAGGCAGGACGCTTACAAGAAGACGTGTATTAAAAAGCAGAACGCAGATGACGCAGATTGTCATGATTTGCGCTGATCTTTTAAACAAGAAATCTAAAAGTAATCTAAACAGGAAACTGATTCAAAATCTTAATAAATCTTGAGAATCATGAAAATCAGCGTTCCTCTCTAACCATCAACTTGTTATGAACGAAGATAAAAGCAAACTTTCCGAAGTAGAGCATATAAAAGAGAGAAGCCAATACCTGCGTGGTACATTGCCTGAGAGCTTGGATGATCAGGTGTCTGGTAACTTGTTTGCGCAGGATCAGCAACTGATAAAATTTCACGGTTCGTATGTGCAAAGCGACCGCGAACTGGATAAAGAGCGCAAAGCGCAAAAGCTGGAACCCTTGTATTCGTTCATGATCCGTGTACGTGTACCGGGTGGTGTGGCTACACCAAAACAATGGATCGACCTCGATAATATTGCGGATAAATACGGCATGCCTACGCTGAAACTCACCACGAGACAGGCTTTTGAGTTGCACAGCATTTTAAAGCACAACCTCAAAAATACAATTAAAGAGATCAACGATTCATTGTTGAGCACCATCGCAGCTTGCGGTGATGTGAACAGAAATGTGATGAATACAGTGAATCCCAACACCAGTTACATTCACGATGATGTACAGGATGTTGCAAGGCAGATCAGTGATCACTTGAATCCAAGAACTTCTTCTTACTATAAAATATGGTTGAACGATGAAGTGGTTGCAGGCAATGGTTTAACAGAAGAAATAGAAGAGCCGATCTACGGAAAGGTGTATCTGCCAAGAAAGTTCAAGATCACACTCGCAATTCCTCCATACAATGATACAGACGTTTTTGCGCATGACCTTGGTTTGATCGCTATTGAAAAAGACAAAAAACTACTCGGCTTCAATATTAGCGTTGGAGGTGGTATGGGAATGACTTTCGGTGACAACACAACGCATCCGCGCCTTGGCAATGTGATTGGTTTTGCGCCAACCGACAAAATCGTTGATGTGTGTGAAAAAATATTGACCATCCAGCGCGACTACGGTAACAGGGAAAATCGCCGTTTGTCAAGAATGAAATATACCGTTGAAAGAATCGGTTTGGATTTTCTGGTAGTAGAATTGAATAAAAGACTTGGCTACGATATCGAGCCTGCAAAACCGTTCAAATTCACGACTAACGGTGATAGCTATGGTTGGGTAAAAGGTGCCAATGGCAAATGGTTCATCACACTGTTTGTAGAAGGTGGCCGTGTAAAAGACACAGAGAAATATCCACTTCGTACCGGGCTTCGCGAGATCGCTAAAATAAGCGATGGCGATTTTCGCCTCACTGGTAACCAGAACGTAGTGCTAGGTAACATCAGCGATAAAAAGAAACCAGAGATCGACAAGCTTTTAAAGCAGTACAATATTTTGCCTGAGCAGGATAAAACGCCTTTGAGATTGCATTCAATGGCTTGCGTGGCGCTGAATGTGTGCCCGCTGGCAAATGCCGAAGGTGAAAGATATTTACCGGAATTGGTAGATAAAATTGAAGGTTTGCTCGGAAAACATAAACTCCAAAACGAACCGATCACGATTCGTATGACCGGTTGCCCTAACGGTTGCGGTCGTCCGTACCTGGGAGAGATTGGGTTTGTAGGAAGAGCTCCGGGAAAATACAACCTTTACCTCGGCGCGTCTTTCGAAGGTGATAGAATGAACGTCTTGTACAAAGAATCGTTAAGCGAAGAAGAGATCCTGAATACGCTCGATCCGCTGATCGGCCAATTTGCCGCAGAGAAAGGGAAAGATGAGCATTTCGGAGATTTCCTGGTAAGAAAAAAAGTAATTGAACATAAAAATTTGACCGCAGATTTTCACGGAGAATAAGAGCAAGATTTACCACTAAGTCACTAAGTACACTAAGCTTCACTAAGAGAAGCATGAACTAAAAACAACCCTTAGTGAGGCTCAGTGCCCTAAGTGCCCGCCCGGCTAAAGCCATTCGGACGGGTCTCAGTGGTAAAGATTTGGGTCTACAAATAATAGAAAATACTGAAGAAAAAAGGGACTTTTGTAATATGAATACGCCAAATAAAATACGATCTAAAGTGTACATCACGGGAGCCGGTCCTGGGGATGAAGGCTTGCTGACGTTGAAGGCAAAAGAAGTATTGCAAAAAGCCGATGTTGTTTTATATGACAACCTTGTGAACCGCCGCCTGCTTGATTTCTGCAAACCGGGCGCCAACAAGATTTATGTAGGCAAACTGCCTTTTGCATGCGCAAACAGACAAGACGCCATTCATGAAAAACTGCTGGAATACGCTGTAGATGGCAACATCGTTGTTCGCCTTAAGGGCGGCGATCCGTTCGTATACGGCAGAGGCGCGGAAGAAGCAGATTATTTGATAAAACACGGAATTGATTTTGAAATAATTCCCGGTGTAACGGCCGGCATTGCTGTTCCTGCTTATGCGGGTATACCGGTCACACATCGTGAAGCATCGACAGGAGTGTTGTTTGTAACGGCGCATCAAAAAGAAACTGCCGACAAACAAATCATCAACTGGCCATTGCTAGCAGCGTTCGATGGAACCATAGTGTTTTACATGGGCGTAAAAAATTTGCCGCAGGTAGTGCAAAACTTATCTGCAAATGGTAAACCGGCAGATACACCCATCGCGATCATCGAACATGGCACAACACCGCTGCAAAGAACTGTAACCGGCACACTCGACAACATCGAAAGTCTTGCAGCCGAAAAACAAATCGGCATGCCCGCGCTCATCGTTGTAGGTGAAGTGGTAAAATATCACAAACCTTTAGAGTGGTTCGAAAGCAAACCGCTCACCCATAAACATATCTTGCTGACACATGCCAGCAACTCTTTGAAAAGTTTGTATGCTGATCTTGTTGCAGAAGGTGCTATGGTAACACATGTTCCTTTGATCGACATCAAAATCGCGGAAGAAAACGAAGCATTACAAAACGAAATTGCAAACCTGCATCAGTACAACTGGCTGGCGTTTACTTCTGTTGCCGGCGTACATGCATTTTTCAAACACCTGGCAAAAGCAGGAAAAGATGCACGCTATCTGCACAATTGCAAAGTAGCGACCGTGGGTAAAGAAACAAGAACGGTATTGAAACATTACGGCATTGAAAGCGATTTAACGCCCGCTATTTCTACCGGACAACAGATGGCGCTCTTCCTGTTACATCAATGTTCGCAGCCTTACGAATTGCGGCTGCTGCATCCAACAAGCAATAAAACCCTGACCGGTTGGGTAAAAGAGCTGCATCAACTGGGAGCAACTGTTACACAGGTGACAGCCTATGAAAATGTGGAGCCTGATTTTGATGAAGGCGAACTGAAGCAATTGCAATCAAAATTCGATGCGATCACTTTTGCAAGTCCATCAGCAGTAGATGAAGTTGAAAAATTATTAGCAGAAAATAAACTTGATTTCGACAAGGCAAATGCGGTGTTCTCCATCGGGCCGAGCACAACAGCAGCTTTAAAGAAAGCAGGTTTTACAAATATTACAGAATCGTTTGCCGCAAATGGCGATGCCCTGGCAAAGACAATTGTGTCAAACAATATAGAAGAACATCTGTCAACCCTAAACAACTAACAAACGAATATGGCGAATCAATATCCCGGATATATACTCAGCAAAAACATTCCTCAAAAAGAGGCCGTAGTGAAGTTTGCACAGGATGTGATCAATTACCTTTTCCCTATCGTGGAAAATGAACAGGCATTTCTTAACAAGCACCAACGCAAAGCAGAAGCTTTGAAAAACGGGCTGCTTGATATTCTATACTCATTCGATGAAAAGAGCAAATACTATGAAGCCAATATTTGCGATCCGTTTCTTTCATCTTTAAACGAAATAAAGGAGAAACTGATTGAAGACGCCAACGCATTGCTTGAGTTTGACCCTGCTGCAAAAAGTATTGATGAAGTGATCATCACTTATCCTGGCTTCCTTGCAGTAGCGGCTTATAGAATTGCGAATAAACTCTGCAATTTAAAATTACCGATCGTGCCACGCATCATCACTGAGTGGGCGCATTCGGTAACAGGTATCGATATTCATCCATGCGCAAAAATTGGCGTACCGTTTATTATCGATCATGGAACAGGTGTGGTAATTGGAGAAACAACGGTAATTGGAAAGAACGTGAAACTTTACCAGGGCGTGACTTTGGGCGCACTGGCAGTAAAGAAGGAAACCACAGGTCAGCGCCACCCAACTATTGAAGATGGCGTGATCATTTATGCTAACAGTACGATCCTTGGTGGTGATACAGTGATAGGGCGCGATTCAATCGTAGGAGGTAACTGTTTTATCACGTACAGCATTCCGGCACACAGCATCGCCTATCACCAACCAGTGGTAACGGTGAAAGACAAAAGAGATTATAACGAGCCGTTGAATTGGGTGATTTAAAAAGGAAAAATTTAAAAGTAAAAAGTCAAAAATGGGAATAATCAAAAGATGAAAACAAAGAGCGACAGTCAGGCTATTTTGACTTTTGATTTTTAACTTTTGACTTCGGTCTTTAACTCCAACCAAAAAATAAAAACGAAAAACAATGATCGCTAACAACATTCTAGAAACAATTGGTAATACACCACACGTAAAGATCAACAGACTGTTTGGTGATAAACATAAAGTGTACGTAAAACTGGAGCGTGCCAATCCCGGTGCCAGCATTAAAGATCGTATTGCTTTGGCAATGATCGAAGATGCGGAGAAGAAAGGTTTGTTGCACAAAGACAGTGTCATCATCGAACCAACATCTGGTAACACTGGTATCGGCCTGGCAATGGTAGCAGCAGTAAAAGGTTACAAGATCATTTTGGTAATGCCGGAAAGCATGAGCATTGAGCGCAGAAGATTGATGAGCTTATATGGCGCTTCTTTTGAACTGACTCCAAGAGAGAAAGGCATGAAAGGCGCTATTGAAAAAGCAAAAGAACTGGTTGAAGCAACTCCACACGCGTGGATGCCACAACAGTTCGACAACCCTGCAAACACAGAAGTGCATCGTCAAACAACTGCTCAGGAAATTTTGAAGGATTTTCCAAATGGAGTTGATTACATCATTACGGGTGTTGGTACGGGCGGTCACATCACAGGCGTGGCAGAAGTGTTGAAAGCAAAATTCCCTAAAACAAAAGTATTCGCGGTAGAGCCGGAATTATCGCCAGTATTAAGTGGTGGTAGTCCGGGGCCTCACCCACTGCAAGGTTTAGGAGCTGGTTTTATACCATCTATTTTAGATACTAAAATATTGGACGGCGTTATAGAAGTAGGTAAAGAAGAATCTTTCGACTATGCGCAACGTGCAGCAAAAGAAGAAGGTCTTTTCATTGGTATTTCAAGCGGTGCAGCACTGGCAGCAGTAGCGAAAAAATTGAGCGAAATTCCAGAAGGCAGCACGGTGTTGACGTTTAACTATGATACAGGAGAAAGGTATCTGTCTATTGAGGGATTGTTTTAATTGAAAATTGAAAGTGGAAAGTTGAAAATGGTAGGGGCGAATCGCATTCGCCCTGCAAAAAAATCAACAAAAACTATGAGTGAAAATATTTCAAAGACTTTGCAGGATATCATCGATGCTCTCGAGCCATTAACGGCTGAAGAGCGATTGCAAAAGATCGTTTCCTTATATAGTGAAGGAGTTGTTTTCTCAACATCTTTAGGGCAGGAAGATCAGGCGATCACTTATATGATCGCAAAACAAAAACTGCCAATTGAAATTTTCACGCTGGATACAGGAAGACTTTTCCAGGAAACATATGAGTTGATCGATAAAACGATCGCCCGTTATAAAGTGCCTGTTAAAGTATATTTCCCGAATGCGGCACGTGTAGAGGAAATGGTGAATGCGAAAGGCCCTAACAGTTTCTATGAGTCTGTTGAAAACCGCAAGGAATGTTGCTTCATCAGAAAGGTAGAGCCGCTGAACAGAGCATTGCAAGGAGCAAAAATCTGGATCACCGGTTTGCGTGCGGACCAATCTGCTAACAGGAACGAAGTGAAGGTAGCAGAGTACGATGCAGCAAGAAACCTGATTAAAATCAACCCACTGATTGACTGGACTTTTGAACAGTTATTACAATATCTTGCGACTAATAATATTCCTTACAATACACTGCACGACAAAGGATTTTTGAGCATCGGATGTCAGCCTTGTACAAGAGCAATCGAGCCGGGAGAGGACATCAGAGCAGGAAGATGGTGGTGGGAAACCTCTCAAAAAGAGTGCGGATTGCATGGAGTGAAAGCGTGAATGGTGAAACGTGAATCGTGAATGTTGTTCGCTAATTATTTTGAAAAACAGCATTATAGGCAACCAATTCCCGTTTCACGATTGACCTTTCACGATTGAAAATTTTGAATGAATTAATATTATCCAACCAGGGGACACATGATTTTCGTCAGCCTGGTTAAATTAAACCAAATAGAATGTCAAGTAAAAGTATTCCGTCTTTTCCACGCAGCCTTGAAGATGAAAGCATCTATATACTAAGGGAAGTGGCTGCGCAGTTTGAACGTCCTGCGTTGTTGTTTAGTGGAGGTAAAGACTCAATTACACTCGTTAGATTGGCACAAAAAGCTTTTTGGCCCGGAAAAATTCCTTTTCCATTGGTGCATGTCGATACTGGTCACAACTTTCCTGAAACAATCGCTTTCCGTGACTGGTTGGTGAAAGAAACCGGAGCAGAACTGATTGTGCGTTATGTACAGGACAGCATTAATGCGGGAAAAGTAAAAGAAGAAACAGGTAAATATGCGAGCCGTAATGCTTTGCAGACTGTTACCTTACTAGATACAATTGAAGAATTCAAATTCGATGCTTGTATAGGTGGTGCGAGAAGAGATGAAGAAAAGGCTCGTGCAAAAGAAAGAATCTTCTCTGTGAGAAATGACTTCGGTCAATGGGATCCTAAAAAGCAAAGACCTGAATTATTCGGTTTGCTGAACGGAAAGATCAACCGTGGTGAAAACGTGCGTGTGTTCCCGATCAGCAACTGGACAGAGCTTGACGTATGGACCTACATAAAAGAAGAAAATCTTCAAATACCATCCATTTACTATTCACACGAAAGAAGCGTGATTACAAGAGACGGCATGTTGTGGCCAAAATCTGAATTTTTGAATACAACAGAACAGGAAGTTCCGTTCAACCATACAGTTCGTTTCCGTACAGTAGGGGATATGACCTGTACAGCTGCAGTAGCATCTACAGCAGATAACATCGACGATATCATTACCGAAATTCTCGCTGCAAAAATCTCTGAACGCGGCGCCCGCATGGACGATCAGCGCAGCGAAGCAGCGATGGAGCAGCGGAAGAAAGACGGATATTTTTAGGAATTAATAATTAATAATTAGTAATTAATAGAGTTGACATCAAGATTGGTTTGTAACTCTCTAAGGAGTTGAGAACCAGAGAGACTAACCACAAATTGGCAGAACACCCTATTAATTTTTAATTATTAATTATTAATTATCTCAGTTCTTTGAAAAGGCGGTTTTGGAAAATAAAAAAATAAATTCTACTAAATTAGTAGGATAATAAAATAAGACTCTTATTTTTGTGTCATCAATACTCTACCTAATTAGTAGAATTATGAAAAAAGTAAATGTTACATATATGATCTTATCAGCCAGCAAATGCTGCCCTTGGGGGCAATATTTGTAAACCACGCGTCCGGCAGGACATTTTGATAAGACCATAGTAATAAGATTCTACATAGAAAAATTTCCAAAAATTAACCGCTTTCTTCAATGAAAAAGTTATTTACCAATAACATTAAAATTGTTATAATCATTTTAGTCTCTACATTAATATTCACCAATGCGAAGGCCCAGTTGAATGGCGCCATCGAGGTGTCGGGCAAAGTAACCGACGACCGCCAATTGGCATTGGATGGTATTTCTATACAGATTAAAGGAACCAGCACAGGAACTGTAAGTGATAGCCTCGGTAATTTCAAATTGGTTACAGCGAAACAACCTCCATTTGTTTTAGTGCTCACAGGCGTTGGCTTTGCGCCCAAAGAAGTAAATGTAAAATCGCTAAGCGATAAAATCAGGGTTCAGCTTTTCACGCAAACTTTTTATGCAAACGAAGTAGTAGTAACGGCCAGCCGCCAATCTGAAAAGATCATGCGTTCTCCTGTTGCGATCGAGAAACTTGATATTCGCGCATTAAAAGAAAGTCCTGCGCCATCTTTTTACGATGCATTGGGCAACGTGAAAGGTGTGCAGCTTACCACTTCTTCGCTCACATTTAAAGTGCCTAATACAAGAGGTTTCAATATTCCAAACAACTTCCGCTTCATGCAGTTGGTAGACGGAGTGGATATGCAAGCCGCTACTTTGGGTGTGCCTTTGGGAAATGCAATCGGACCAACTGAGCTGGATATCCAGACGGTGGAAATCACTCCCGGCGCAGCTTCTGCATTGTATGGCATGAACGCGATCAACGGGATGGCTAACCTTATTACAAAGAATCCATTCCAATACCAGGGTTTGAGCATTTACCAAAGAACAGGTGTTAACCATGTTGACGGCATTGATCATTCTCCTTCCTTGTTAACAGAATCAGCTTTGCGTTATGCAAAAGCTTTCAACAATAAATTCGCATTCAAGGTAAACGTAGATTATTTGCGTGGTACCGACTGGCGCTCTGACAATCACAGCGACCAGAATCCAAACAACTTAAAATCTGCCAATCCTCAGTTCCCCGAATTGAACAATGCTAATGCAGCGTTTGATGGTTGGAATAAATATGGTGATGACGCTCTGGCAGGAAGTAATACTGTTTCTGTTACAGGTTTAAATATCAACGGACAAGCAAACCAAACGCTGACTGTAGCTCGTACTGGTTATTGGGAAAAAGACCTGGTGAGCCCAAAAGTTGACAACCTGAAATTAGACGGATCTGTTTACTATCGTTTTACACCGAAAACAGAAATCTCCTATAGCTACCGTTTCGGTAAAATGGACGGTGTGTTCCAACGTGGTAACAAAGTGCAGCTTGATAATGTGCGTGTGCAAAATCACAAGTTAGAGTTGAAAGGACAAGATTTTCTGGTACGCACCTATGTGTCTCTTGAAAACACAGGCGACTCTTACAACGTAAAACCTCTTGCAGATAACCTTGATCTGTACAGCGGTGGAAGTGCAAGTGCGTGGGGTGCGAAATATAAAACGGCTTTACAACAATACGCTACCAATCACGGTGGGGCGCTTAACTCCAGCAACCTTGCGGATGCAACCATCTTTGCACGTCAGCAGGCAGACGCAGGCCGCGTAGAGCCTGGCACAAAAGAATTTAATGACCTGGTAAATACCATTCGCCACATCAACAACTGGGATATTAAATCATCTGCCATTCCTGATGCGCCTGTAACGGGCGGTGCAGCTTTGATTCAGAAAAGCCGCATGTACCATGCAGAAGGCCAGTGGGATCTTTCACGTCACGTAAAATATTTTAACCTGTTGGTTGGTGCAGATGCTCGTATCTATGAAATCATTCCAGACGGTAACAACTTCGTAGATTTCAGCAGGCCAATTGATCAACGTAACAAGCCCGTGTCAGTAGATGGCAAAGTGCCAGATTCCAGTGACTTTGGCGCGAACGTATACTATAAAAAATTCGGTGGATTTGCACAGATAACCAAAACATTCTTTGATGAGAAACTGAAATTGTTCGGTTCCTTAAGATATGATTACAACCCAGAGTTTACAGGAAAATTCACACCGCGCATAGCCGCTGTTTATACAGCTAACAAGATTCACAATTTCCGTTTCACTTATCAGCAGGGCTATCGTTTTCCGGCGTTGTTTGAAGCATTGTCTTACGTAAACAACGGCCGTGTGAAGCGTGTGGGTAGTCTTCCTTACATCAACGAAGGACTAGGCTATCTTGATAATAGCTATACGCAACAGTCTGTTGTCAACTTTAACGCAGCGGTGAAAGCGCAGGGCAATACGGATGCTGCGGCATTGGCAAATAGGAATTTGCTCGTATGGGCAAATCTTCCAAACGCTACTCCGGAAAAGATCAACTCATTTGAGGTTGGCTACAAAACAGTGTTGTTTGATAACAAAGTGATCGTTGATATCGACGCTTATTCAAATGTTTACACAGGTTTCCTCGGCCAGGTGCAGGTATTTGTACCGAAGGGCGAAACAGTGGGTTCTGATGCTGCAGTAATCGCTATGCTTGACCGCAACCGCGACGCAACAACCGCAAGTGGTGGCAACTCTGCAAGCAAGGGCCAGGACCGCTATCGTGTGTACACCAACGCAAAAAATAAATATCACAGTTACGGGTCCGCTTTAGCGATTACTTATAATTTTTATAAGAAATTTACAATCTCCGGTAACGTAAGCTATAATGATATTAAAACCAATGCTACGAACGACGTTTTCGTAACAGGTTTTAACACGCCAAAATGGACAACGAACGTATCGTTTGGCAACCGTGAAGTAATAAACAATGTTGGCTTTAATATTGTGTGGAAATGGCAGGATTCGTTCCTTTGGGAAAGTCCTTTGGTAACCGGTACTGTTAATGCATTCAATACAATTGATGCGCAGGTAACATACAGTTTGCCAAAATTGAGAAGCACAGTTAAGGTGGGAGCAGCAGATCTGTTTAACAATAGATATTATCAATATGCAGGCGGCCCGACAATTGGTGGATTGTATTACGCAACTATCATAGTTGACGGCCTATTCCAGGGAGACAAGTAGGGGCTTATCGCATAAACCTTCGTGAAAAGTGAATGGTGAAACGTGAATGCGAAACACGGAAATAAAAATGATGAATCGATAGCGCATAGTGAACTGTATTGACTGTTTGATTCACGATTGACGATTGACCATTCACGACTGACAAACAAAGAGAAGCAATAAATGCAAGAAACACGAACGACAGAAAATAATTTATATCCCGTTTTTCTGAAACTGGAGAACCTCCACCTACTAATAGTGGGTGGAGGTTTTGTCGGTACAGAGAAAATGACTTCTGTAATGAATTGCTCTCCAGATGCAAGGGTTACAGTTGTGGCAAAAGAGATCAGCGCGGAGATAAGAAACATGGTGATTGGCAATGACAACGTTGTGTTGCTGGAAAAGCCTTTTGAAGCGTCTGATCTTGATGGCAAGGATCTTGTTTTTGCTGCAACGGCAGACAGGTCTTTAAATGCGGAAGTGAAGGCAGAGGCGGCTGAAAGAGGTATACTTGCCAATGTTGCTGACACGCCAGATCTGTGTGATTTTTATTTGAGCAGCATTGTAAACAAAGGCCATCTGAAAATTGCAGTAAGCACCAATGGTAAATCACCCACCGTTGCAAAAAGATTGAAAGAAGTATTCAATGAAATGCTTCCTGATGAATTGGAACAGGTGCTAGACAACATGCAGCAAATAAGACAAAGTCTTAACGGTGATTTTCATAACAAAGTGCAGCAGCTGAATAGCATCACCAAAGTGTTGGTTGATAATCAGACACCAGTTGAAACACCACTTACCGTTGACCAACCGCCAATGGTGAGTGATAAGAAATGGAAACGCATTGTAACCTGGTGCATTTTTGCATTTGTATTTATGATCATCGGGCACGCGGTTCTGTCTTATATACCATTTAAAGAAATAGCAGACTTTGGTAAAACCGCGCTTGGAAATATTGACCACGGTTGGTTTTTACTCATGCTATTCACAGGTTTTTTGGCTCAATTTGTAGATGGTGCGTTGGGTATGGGCTATGGTGTTATTTCAACAAGTATTCTGCTTTCTGTGGGGGTAAATCCCGCTATTGTGAGTAGCCGCGTTCACTCCGCACGTGTGTTTTCAAGCGCAGTGTCCGGATATAGCCACCGTAAGTTTGGCAACGTAAACAAAAAGTTGTTCAAGGCATTGGTAGTGCCGGGATGTATTGGAGCGATCGGGGGAGCGGTACTGGCTGTGTATGCAAAGGAATCGGCACATATAGTAAGACCAATACTTTCAGTGTATACTTTGTACTTAGGTGTTCGTATCATAACAAAGGCATTTGCAAAAAGGAGAAAAGAGGGTAAGATAAAAAATGCCGGATGGCTCGCTTCTGCAGGTGGTTTCATGGATGCTTTTGCAGGCGGCGGCTGGGGTTCTTTGGTAACAAGTACATTATTGTCAAAAGCAAAAAATCCTCGTTACATCGTTGGATCAGTTTGTTTGACAGAATTTTTTGTGGTGCTGTCAAGCACGCTTACTTTTTTCATTCTTTTGAAAAGTTTGCCGCTGACAGATATCGCCGGTCTTATCATCGGTGGTTTGATCGCAGCACCAATAGCAGCGAGATTAGTTGGTAAAATACCAATGAAATATATGCTCTTCGCAGTAGGCGGTTTGGTAAGTTTATCAAGCCTGAGAATATTGTGGATGGCAGTTTTGGAATTTTTGAAATAACGATAGTGATTGAATGTACGAAGTACATTAGTATTAAAACTCTTAACGAACAGAAAAACTATGGAAGTACTTAGAATTGCAACTGCAGGTAGTGTAGACGATGGTAAAAGTACATTGATCGGAAGATTGTTGTATGAAACCAATAGCATTACAACAGATAAACTCGAGGCGATTGAAAAAGCCAGCAAAAGAAGAGGCGTCGATTATCTTGATCTCAGCCTTTTAACAGACGGCCTTATTGCAGAGCGTGAACAAGGTATCACGATTGATGTGGCGCACATTTATTTCTCTACACCAAAAAGAAAATACATTATTGCAGATACGCCGGGTCACGTGGAATATACAAGAAACATGATCACCGGTGCAAGCAACGCACAGGTAGCGATTATTCTTGTAGATGCAAGAAATGGCATTGCAGAGCAAACCTATCGTCACTTCTATATTACCAACCTGCTGCACATTTCCAATGTAGTAGTGTGTGTAAACAAAATGGATCTGGTGAATTATTCACAAGAGCAATTCGAGAAGATTAAAGAAGAATTCAACGCATTGTCTGGCAAAGGAAACTTCAAAAAACAGCATTTGCAGTTCATTCCAATCGCTTCTTTGTTTGGTGATAATATCGCGTCAACATCTTCAAATATGTCCTGGTATCAAGGCCCGGCTTTGCTTGAGCATCTTGAAAACCTTGATTGGCACACCGAAGAAAATGAGTTGCCGGCAAGATTCCCTGTTCAGTATGTGATCCGTCCGAAATCTAATGAACATCATGATTTCAGGGGTTTCTCCGGAAAGTTGGCAAGTGGTGTTTTGAAAAAAGGAGACAGAGTAATAGCCCTTCCTTCTTTGAGAGAATCCAACATTAAAGATATTTTCCGCTACGATGTTTCTGTTGATCATGCAGAGGCCGGTGATAGTGTTGTAATTACTTTAGAGGATGAAATTGATTTGAGCCGCGGCGACATGCTGGTGCTGCAAAATCAGCCGTTTCATTCTGCAAAAGAATTGTCAGCGCAGGTTTGTTGGTTGGATCATGATGCATTGGTTCCTGGAAAAAACTATTTGCTTCAACATGGCATCAACCGCGTAAAAGCCAAAGTTGGTAACTTGTTTAGCAGTATCAACGTACAGGATTTCAATCATGTAGAAGACGTTAGCAAGCTTGGCCTGAATGAAATTGGTTTTATTTCTATCAAAACTGCACAGCCTGTATTTGCAGATAAATATGCAGAGAACAAACAAAACGGTTCTTTCATTTTGATCGATGAATACAGCAATAATACTGTGGGTGTGGGGTTTGTGGTATAGCCTCGAATATTTACCACTAAGACACTAAGGGCGCTGAGCCTCACTAAGGGTTGTTTCAAATTTAGACCTCTCTTAGTGAAACTCTCCGTTTCCTCTGTGAAAAAAATCTCTGAGAACTCTGTGGTAAGAAAAAACTCTTTGTGCCCTTAGCGTCTTAGTGGTAAACTGTAAAAGCTGCGTTTCTACCGCGTCATTGCGGTTATTTACCGATAAAAATTAAAAGAGGAACTGTTTTATTTAACAGTTCCTCTTTTGTTTAACGCCTGTTGGTTTATATTTGGAGCTTTCTAAATAATTGCTAAAAGCCAATGATGCAGCAAGAATTAACCCTTGAGCGCAAAAGCGCAAATGACCTTCTAAAAACAAAACAGCATTTTGAGATCCTTGACGGACTTCGTGGAGTCGCTGCCATTGCAGTGGTTGTGTATCACTTCATGGAAATAGCAGTGCCGGATTATAACAATTGTTTTATAGCACATGCTTACCTTGCCGTTGATTTCTTTTTCTGTCTTTCTGGTTTTGTGATCGCGTATGCCTATGACAACAGGCTGCAAAAAATAGGAACTACTGCCTTCTTAAAATTGAGATTCATTCGTTTGCATCCTCTCGTTGTAATCGGCTCAGTTCTTGGACTGCTTACTTTTATATTTGATCCATTCAGCAATCTTTGGCTTTCTTATTCAGGCAAGGTGATCGTTATGTTTGTAACTGCCTGCCTGATGATTCCATATGCTGTAGTACCCGAGCGTTATTTTAATTTGTTTCACTTGAATCCTCCAACATGGTCATTGTTTTGGGAGTACGTAATTAATGTGGTGTATGCGTTTGTATTGGTTAAGCTTAGCAAAAAAGTACTTCTGGTTCTTACTATAATATCTGCGGCGCTAGTGGTCTATGTCTCATACAAATGGAAAATTCTCTCACTGGGCTGGGGCATTACAGATAGCAATTGGATTGGCGGCCCTGTCAGAGTTAGCTTTTCTTTTTTAATGGGAATGGTCATCTATCGCTATGGATGGATCATCAAATCCAAACTTGGATTCATTCCAATTGCTATACTCACTTTGCTGGCCTTCTTGTTTCCCTGGAGTGATAAGACTGCCTGGATAGTCGATCCTGTTATTGCAATCATTTATTTACCACTAATGGTGTCATTGGGTGCAGGCGCGCATTTGCGTAGCGGAGTTAAGAAGATCTGCAAATTCTCTGGTGATATTTCCTACCCACTTTACATGGTTCACTATCCGTTCATCTGGATATTTTTTAGCTGGGTAGCTAAAGCAAAACCCGATATTAAAGAGATGACGCCAGTAATAATTGTTGGAACAGTTTTGCTACTGGCATTTGCATACCTGGTACTTAAGTTTGTTGATGAGCCAATTAGAAAATATCTCAGAAAAAAATTAATCAAAGCCTGATGTTCAAATTTGTAGAACGATTTGCATGAATCAAGTAGCGATATTTCTACAAAAAAGTGATGATTGATTCAGGTTGAAAAATATCTGACTGATTTTCAATTAATGAGTTTTTTCGAATTGTTGAAACAGGCGTGGCACAGCATTTTAATATACTTAATCAAAGAACGGTGAATTCCTTTACCTTGACACTTTGATTAACTTCAAAACAGTTAATGATCTAGAGGAATAAGCGTTCAAGGAAGGTGCGTCTCAATTCGAGGTGCACCTTTATTTTTAAAATATATCATTTCGAGCGAGCTGCAATTGCATGGGTTGAACGAGGAAATGCTGACTGTTTTCCCGGCTTCTTTTCTTTTTGGTCGAGTTTTAAATTTCTTACCACAGTTATATCATAATCGCCTTGCAAGTGCATCCAGTATTCAGCTTGTAGTTTCAGATAGTTTTCGATATTTACACAAAATGCAGGTGAAAAGTTCCTACGTCCGGCGAATATGTCACTTAAATATTGCGGGCTAACCTGAAGACCCTTTGCAGCGTCTGACTTAGAAATCTCCCTGGCCTCAAGTTCATCCTTCAAAATTTCTCCCGGGTGAATAGCAATGCGGCTATATAATTCGTCTGGTTTGTATGTTTTCTTTTCTTTGCTCATAAAATATTAATGGTAGTCGGTAAGGTCGTTAATAATTATTTTGGTAATGGTTAGAATAGTTTTGTTGTCGACTGTTTCTGTAAATGAAATGATCAAGCGGTATTGATCGTTTACTTTTACTGAATAGAAGCCATCGTAATTCTTATATAATTTTTCGAAACGCAAACCTTTGTGATGCGTAAGTTCTTTTAAACTATTGAATCGTCTAAGTGCAAAAACTGTTTTAATAAAAGCTTTAATTAAAGCCAAACCATACTTAGGCTTGCCTTTCTCCTTCCCTGTTAAATAGATAGTTTCGAGATTTGAACTTTCAAAAATTATATCCATGCTAAATAGTTCCCAAAAATAGGGAAGTTTTGAACAACGATAGTTGTGTTTGAGACACTTGTGTTGTGAAATCGGCCATTTTTTGTAAACGAATGGCTGGTTGGCAGATATCAAACAATTGTACGGACATAAACAACCGGTTCCTTTCGACCATTTACAACCAGCTGTGTAAATCAGTCCAATCCGTGTCATCTGTGTGCCAATTCTTTAAAATAAATTTGGTTGATATGTCAACTATTGTAACTTTGCTATATGAAAATGCCAAAAGACATATCGGATAGTCCTCTTTTCGACGATTTACGTGGGACTTTACATTTTCAGCTTCATCGTATTCAAAAAGCCATGTTTCGCAACGGCAACCATATGATGCAGAAGTCTGACATACCACTGCAAATGGAGCAATTGCCGGTGCTGATGGTGATTTGTGCCAAGAAAGAATTGTCACAACAGGAGGTTGCAGATATACTGGGTCGTGATAAATCTTCCGTTATGCGATCGATCACTACCATGGTTAAAAAAGGATTGGTAATTGTTTCACAGGATGTGAATGACAAGCGGAGAAACAATCTCATTCCCACGAAGAATGGCATTGCCCTGGCAAATAAACTGAAAAACATTGCCAAAGAAGCGGAAGCGGAAGCGTTTAAAGCATTTTCTGTGGAAGAGAAAGATACTATGCTGAAAGCCCTGATGGACATAGCCGATAAATTGGAAGCTAAAAACAAATAAAATTTTTTTGTATATAATGTTGATATATCAACTATTGATATGTCAACCAAATGTTAAATATTATGAGAAATATCTTAGTGCTCATTTTTTTATTACCCTTTGGAGCCGTTTTCGCACAGGATAACTTATCACTCAAAGAGTGTATATCCTATGGTCTGCAAAACCATAGCTCTGTAAAAGTGGCGGAAAATAATATCGCCAAATCAAAAGAACAGGGCAGGGAAGCCCTTGCTGCGTATCTACCACAGATGAACATTAATGGTGAGTACGATTACAACGTGAAGTTGCAAACAAGCCAGCTGATGTTTAATGATCAACCTACAAAAATAGCAATGGGGTCACCGTATAGCTCTACGCTTTCAGCCCAGCTTGATCAACCGTTGTTTAATCAATCGTTGCTTTTAGGGATCAAAGCAAACCAGCCAAATATGGAGTTGTCTCAACTTAACAAAGAACAAACCAACGAACAGATCATTTACAATATATCAAGTTCATATTTCCAGGTGTTGGTTATTCAAAAGCAAATTCAATTGCTGAACGATAATAAGGCCCGCACTGAAAAACTGTACAACGTAACAAAGTTGCAGGCAGAGCAAGGTACAGGCAAAAGGATCAATGCAAAACAGGTTGAGGTGAATTTGAACAACATCAATTCTCAAATTGCCAATGCACAAAGCAATTATACTATAGCCCTGAACAGATTGAAAAATGCAATGGGAATGGATATTTCAGCAAATGTAATGTTGACCGATACTGCACGCTGGGTGCAAAACGTAACGGCCACACCGCAGTTCGGAGAATTTGATTATTCAAGCACCACCGCGTATAAAATACAGGAGAAACAAATTGAGTTGAATGAAATCAACGCGAAATCTATTCGTGCCGGTTACATTCCAACAGTGTCTATGTTTGGCCGCTATGGATTGAATGGTATTGGTAAAACAGCCGGAGATGTGTTCTCTAATCAGTTTGACTACTCCACCATTGGTTTAAAGTTCACTATTCCTTTGCTTGATGGTTTCAAAAAAGATGCACAGTATAAACAAGCAAAAATTGCCATCAGTACTGCAAAGGAAAATCTGAAGCTGAATCAATCCAATTCAAACATGGTTTTCCAAAATGCAACCAACAAACGTGAACAGGCTCGTACAACATTGCTTAGCGATAAACGAAATATGGAAATGTCGCAGGATTTATACGATAACGTAAACCTGCAGTACAGAGGCGGCACAGCTTCTCTAAGCGATCTGCTAAATGCAGAAAGTTCATGGAGTTCGGCACAAAACAACTTCCTTCAATCAATGATCAATTATTACGTTGCAGCACTTGATTTAGCAAATGCACAAGGTTCGCTGGAAGATTTTTACAATAAACTGTGAGAAATTGAAAATTGAAAATGGAGAATTGAAAATGGTAGGGGCGAATCGCATTCGCCCTCAACAAGATAAACAACCAACTAAGAAAATATAAAACCAAAAGAAATGAAAAGAATAATCCCTATAGTTTTAGTGCTCGGCGTGCTTGGATTGATTGGATGGAGACTAGCAAGCAATAAGAAACACATTGATGAGAAGAAAAAGCCGGTTGCAACGGGCAACGTCGTGATCCCGGTGAACGTGATCAAAGTCGCGAAAGCAGACGTAAACGATCAGTTGATAAAAACAGGAACGCTTATTCCTATCCTGGAGTCTGATATTATGGCGACAGCGGGTGGTAAGCTGGTGGCTGTAAATTTTGAATTGGGTAGCTACGTTGCAAAAGGTGCAACCATTGCGCAGATAGATAACAAGATGTTGCAATTAAAAACCGAAGCGTCTGAATTGGCGAAATCTAAATATGAAAGCGATTACAAACGCAACAAGAAGCTTTTGGAAGGTGATGCCACTACAGAACAAAATGTACAGGACATTAAATACAACTACGATAACACAGTAAATCAGATCAGTCAATTGCAACAGCAAATAGCTGACAATAATATTAAAGCGCCAATCAGCGGACAGATCGTTGTAAAGAAATTAGAAGCTGGTACGTATGTAAGCGCCGGTGCGGTGCTTGGTTCTATCGTAGACATCAGCACATTAAAAGTAGATGTGATGATTACTGAAAAGGATGCCTATACTTTAAAAGTTGGCCAGCCTGTAACAGTAACTACAGACGTATATCCAAATCAAAAATTTAAAGGCACTATTTCATTCATCAGTCAAAAAGGCGATGCTACACACAACTATCAAATACAGGTGAAATTACCCAACACATCTGCGCATCCGTTAAAAGCCGGTACTTATGTATATGTTGATTTTGCACGTAAAAGCAATGCTCCGTTATTGTTGATACCACGTACTGCATTGGTTGAGAGCTTCAAGAACCCTTATGTATATGTTGTTGAAAATGGAAAAGCAATTGTAAGAAAAATTACTCCGGGCAGAGAGATTGGTAACAACATAGAAGTCGTAGAAGGTATTAACGAAGGTGAAGAAGTAGTAGTGAACGGACAAATAAACCTGAGCGAAGGTGCTAGTGTAAAAATGATCGATTAAAATGACGTAGAGACAAGGCTGTGCCTTGTCTTTGTATAGCAGGCATCATGCCGTTTTAAAGAAAGACAAGGCAGTGCCTTGTCTCTACTCAAAACATATTAAAATGAAGAAACTGACAGAACTCGCCATAAAGCGTCCCTTACTGATAATAGTGGCTTTCGTGGCGTTGATATTGTTTGGATTAATAAGTTTCAAACAACTTAACTATAATTTGCTTCCAAAGTTTGATGCAAACGTTGTGACAGTGATCACTACTTATCGAGGAGCATCCGCTGAGGAAATTGAAAATGCGGTAACCAGAAATATTGAGGACGCGGTGTCTTCAATGGAAGGCGTTGACAGGATCACTTCGTCCTCACGTGAAGGCGTTTCTACGGTAACCATTCAGTTAAAAGATGGTGCCGATGTGAACTACGCATTGAACGATGCGCAAAGAAAAGTGAACCAGATCATCGCAGCGTTACCAACCGGTATTGATCAACCTATTTTGAATAAATTCTCATCTGATGATATTCCTGTATTGCGTTTGGCAACTACGGCGAAGATGAGCCCTGCTGCTTTATATGATTTGGTTGATAAACAAATCAAACCGCAGATCGCAAATATTGAGGGTGTTGGCCAGGTGAGTTTGATCGGTGGAAATGAGCGCCAGATCAATGTTAACGTGGATAAAGATAAACTGGAAGCGTATGGATTGACAATTACACAAGTTGCACAGATGGTAAATGCAGCGAGTCTTTCATCTCCTGCAGGTACTGTGGAAACTCCAAAAAATCAGTTCTCGATAAAGTTCGATGCGAAGTTTACAGATCCTGAAGACATGCGCAACATGGTTATCAAACAAGGCAGCAACGGTGGTAAAGTGTACCTGAAGGATGTGGCTGAAGTAGTAGATGCGCAAACAGACGCTACAACCATCAACCACTTTAACGGTGTTCCATCTTTGGGTGTTCAGGTAATGAAACAAAGTGATGCGAATGCGGTGGAGGTGAGTGAATTGGTAAGACAACGTTTGGATAAGCTTACCACACAATACAAAAACATCGATTTGAAATTTGACATCGCATCTGACCAGTCAACTTATACATTGGCCTCTTCTGATGCGGTTATTCATGACCTTATCCTTGCAGTATTTATCGTGGCGGTTGTGATGTTGTTGTTCCTGCACAGCTTGAGAAGTTCATTATTTGTGTTGGTGGCATTGCCTGCATCCATGATCCCGGTGTTCATCTTCATGAATGTATTTGGCATGTCGCTCAACCTGATGACTTTGATGGGACTCTCATTGGTCGTTGGTATCCTTGTGGATGATTCGATTGTAATCCTGGAGAACGTGATGCGACACATGGAGATGGGTAAGAACAAGGTGAAAGCAACAGTAGACGGGCGTTCTGAAATTGGCTTTACTGCGATTGCCATTACATTGGTGGACGTTGTGGTGTTCGTGCCTGTTGCGTTGGCCGGTGGTATTATTGGTAACATTCTCCGCGAGTTTGCATTGGTGGTAGTAAGTTCTACATTGATGAGCTTGCTGGTGTGTTTTACGCTTACACCTTTGCTGGCGGCACGTTACGGAAAGATCGTTCATTTGAATCCAAAATCATGGTGGGGTAAAATGAACATCTGGTTTGAAGATCGCATTACAAATTTGAGAGATGGCTATACTAGTATTTTGACTTGGGCGCTTAAACATAAACGCTGGATTTTGGGTGGTACATTCGTGATATTTATCGCTTCTTTCATGCTATTGACCAAAGGTTTCATTGGATTTTCATTCGTAAGCAAAAGTGACAGAGGGGAGTTGAATATGAAACTGGAAATGGCACCACAAACAGCTGTCTATCAAAATAACCAGATCGTGCAACGGGCAGAAAAAATGCTGTTTGCACAACCGGAAGTGGTAAGTGTTTTCTCCAACGTTGGCTTCAGCAGCACGGCAGGTTTTACCGCTACAAACGGTGGTAACAGCAACGTGAGTGAATTGACTGTGGTACTGGTGGACAAAGAAAAAAGAAAAGTATCGGATGATGAGTTTGGTATCCGCATGAAAAATATGATCGGGCAAATACCCGGCGTAAAGGTTACGGTGAGTCCGGTGAGCATTACAGGTAACACGCAAGTAGACGTTCAGGTGGCCGTGAAAGGCGCCAACCGTGGGGATATGCGCAAAACTGCTGCTCTGATAAAAGATGTAGTGGCGAAAACGCCCGGAACACAATATGTGAAATACAGCGTGGATGATCCGAAACCGGAAGTGGATATTAAACTTGATCGTGAAAAAATTGCAGCTTATGGTCTGAATGCATCTGATGTTGGTACTGCTATTGCGAATGCATTCAGTGGAAACGACAATGCTAAATTCAAATCAAATGGTAATGAGTACGACATCATGGTGAAGAACGATAAGTTTGATAAAACAAATATTGATGACGTCCGTCGCCTGCAGTTTACAAATTCCCAGGGAAAACAATTCCAGCTGTCGCAATTTGCAGAGATCACCGAAACAATGGGTGAGACTGTAATGGAACGTATGGACAGGTTGCCATCAGTAACAATTAATGCTTCTGTTGTTGGTCGCTCTCCGGGAACGGTTGGTAATGAAATAAAAGCACAGGTCGATAAAATGCAATTGCCTACAGGTGTTACATGGCAGTTTATTGGTAACCTCGAGAACCAATCAAGATCATTTGGTAGTTTGCTTGGTGCGCTGGGTCTTGGAATTTTGCTGGTGTATTTGATCATGGTGGCGTTGTATGAAAATGCGATCTATCCGTTAGTAGTGTTGTTTGCATTGCCACTTGCGATGATAGGGGCATTCCTTGCACTGGCATTAACTATGCAGGATATGAGCATCTTTACCATGGTAGGTATCATCATGTTAATGGGACTTGTGGCAAAGAATGGTATCTTACTGGTCGACTTTACCAATCACCGGAAGGCTGAAGGCGCCTCACTTGTAGAGGCATTGATAGATGCCGGTCGCGAGCGTTTCCGGCCAATCCTTATGACCACCATCGCGATGATTGTGGGTATGTTGCCAATCGCATTGGCAGCAGGTGCCGGTGCAGAAGTTAAGAATGGTATGGCATGGGTTATTATCGGTGGTCTTACCAGTTCGTTATTGTTAACACTGGTGGTAGTGCCTTGTGTTTATTATATCGTTGATAAATTACTTCACAGAATTACCCGCCGCAAACGCGTTCGTTTCTTCAAGAAGAGCCGTATTGCGCTGCAAGTAAAACATGCATGGGTTGAATAAAATTAAAAAGCAGAAGCCGCTTGAACTTTCAAGCGGCTTCTGCTTTTTAATAACTGAATAACTGAATGACTGAATAACTGAACTTTAATCTACAATCAGTGATTTCGATATTCAAATACTCAGTTATTCAGTCATTCAGTTACTCAGTTATTATTCATATCTCGAAGACTTCGCGGCATCGTTTATATAGCTGTCGTCATCATCATCTCCTGATGAGTTTCCGAAGAACCTTGAAGAACTGGGTCTCAGGTCGTACAAAGTTTCTTTCAAAAGTTTTTGCAAGGTTGGTGCGACGTCTTTTTTACCAGGCTTGTAAGTTTCCTGTGTAAGTTTTGTAAAGCCCCTTGTATTGCTGTCCTCATCATTGTCATCATCATCGTCGTCATTATCTCCATCATCGCTGCTGTTTACTTTGGAAAGATCGAGCGGTTGCAAACCACACATAGCGATCTTGTAATCATCATCATCTTTATTTTTCTTGTAACCATAAAAATAAACCCAGCCTTTGTATTTTGGTTGGTTTACCTGGAGCTTGTCAATCAAAATCAGCGAATCAAGATTTCCTGAAGTGTAACCGGAAGAAATGAGAATGCTTCTCGCCATAAGGTCCTGCGTCTTATATTTTTCCGGAAACAGTTTTTCTTTTTTACAGTCGACCAGCGCACTGTAAAGGTCTGCCCTGTATTTGTCGTCTGCAGCGAGTTTTGTAATGATGCTATCGGGAACAGGTTTGTTATTCCGTATCATAACAACAGCTGTATTAAACAGTGTCTTTTTATCTTTCAGCACCAGTAGTTTATTAAACAGTGCCGGCACTTCTGTCGAATGGTCCCAAAATGGAATCAATAAAGTAGAATAGCTGCTTATGTCGTTTGAATTATAGTCATTGTAATCATAACTGTCGTTGTCGCTGTCTTTATTATCCTTATCATTCAGCTTGCTCATTTCTTTTTTTCTATCATAAGCTGCTTGTTTTTTGATCGCCTGTTTTGCTTCCAGCAAGAACTTGTTGTAGTGCTGTTTGTATTGGTCCGGTTTAACGTAACCGCTGTCAATTGCATCTTCCAATAATGAGGTAATAGTCGGCTTATAGTCTTCCAACACCATCAGGTCCATAAGTTCCGGTAGCAGAGGTGCAGACAATTGCAATGTATCAAACAGCGGCTGCCATTTTGAACTATAATTGCTGTAGTAGCTATATGACCTTAGTTTTTTACCTGATGATCGGGAAGTGACTACGTCATCAACAAGGGCCTGGATATTGTAATTGTTAGACCCGGCATTAGAAGTACTCGTCAACGCAGGTGGCTCAACGATCACCAAATTTTTAAACGCATTGAAAGAATAAGTAGTCTTGATGTCGAGCAATGCGTCCAATACTTCATTCTGCAGATCAGAAGTGTCTGTTACCTGTTTGTATAATTTCGACAAGTAGTTCACAGTAGCAGTGTCTCTGAAATTGCTCGCAATGCTTATCCATTTTCTTTTGACAACGAGGTAGTTTTTGTCTTTCCATGAAAGGCGCTCAATCGCCTTTATAACATTGGGAAGATCGGTTGAGTCAAATAAAGACGGACTTACCGCCCTCAACGCTTTTGCTGAAACAGCGCTGTCTTTACTAAAATAATCTTCAAAAAGTTTGTTCGACTTTTTTACAAACGGGTTGAAACTTTTGATGCTATCTGATGGTGTAAATGTTTCAAATACATTTTTGATAAAATCGCTTTTGGCAGAGATAGTGTCACCTTGCGACATAAGGTTGAAGGTGGTTCCATTGTGGTAAAGCGACTTCATGATCAGGGTTCTGCTGCTTCCCGAATCGCCGTATTCAACATAGCTGCATTTCCAGTTGCCCGGTGCTGTATATGTTTGTTTTTTGCGAACCTGGTATTTAAAATCACTGCGCATCATTAATCTTTTATCAGAGAAAAAGGCCGCAGAATCTTTTATGTAAACGTATTGTGGAAAACGAATGGACGTAACGCTTACGTGTTCGCCGGTTGTGTCATTGCCAATATTTTTGATGAAGAAGCTGCTCAATGCATCCTGCAAAGCAGATTTATTGTCATCATCTGAATTGGCATACATGTCGAGTGATGGATTATCTGAACTATCCACTTCTGTTTTGTAGAAAAGAGGACTATTTACAGTGTAGCCAACCGCAGTGTCGGTGCGTAGTTTACTCTCTTTATACACAAAGGGCGTTATCTCAAACGAGTTGATAAAGTTGTCGGCGCTGGCTTCATTTTGTTTGTATTTTGCACCTATCACGTAATAGTTATTGCCCTGGATCAGGTAACGAACTTTTACTGTAGAACCATCCGCATGTTGGTATTTGGCGTTGATAACAGGATATCTGTTGACGTTGCCCAATTTGCCGCTGGCAGGTTGTTTCAACATCCTGGAGCTGGTAAAACTTTCCTCCATCAACCTGAGTTCGAAGCTGTCTTTTTCGATGTACTCGTATTGTTGAACGGTGGTTTTGAAAATGAAATAGGCGCTGTTGTTTGCGTCCTTGCTTAACCATTCGCTTCTGTCGCGGTCGTTCCTTTCATTGGCAATATAAAAAGGTTCTGAAGGGAAACTAGCTTTAAAACCTCCGTATGGCGGTTGATACAAAGTGGCCTGCGTATTTTTTGCAGGGAAATTTATTGATGAAAAAAACTGGTCAGCTTCCTTGCCTTCTGTAATGTAATCAGCAATTCCGCTGATTTTGAAAATCAAAACTTCATCCGGCAAAATGAAAATGTTGTAACGCTGCACATCGCCTTTCCTGGTTTTGTTTACAATGTCAAATCCATTGTAGCCGTTTCGCGAAATCGCTTTCTTTGATAATATTTTGCCTGGAATATTTTCATACAGGAGACTATCGGTTTTTCTACTAACAGTTTCGATAGAATTTCCAAGCAACGAAGCGTTGGTTTTAACACGTGTTGCCATGTAATAGCTGCCGTTGCTCATGTCGGCATACTGCAGCATATTCAGGTGCCCGAGTGTATTGTATCTATAGAGTTTTGGCCCGGGAATGTCAACTTTGAAAACGCTGTCTTCGGAATACTGTGTGTTGAAAGTCAGCGGAACTCTTATCTTTTCAATTTTTTCCTTTTCCTCTCCATCGCGTTGACCAGTGTAAACGGGACGAAGCTTGTATCCTTTTTTGCGCAGCATTTCAATTACGCCTCTTTCGCCCGGAAGGTGAGCGGCGCCCACTCCAACAAACAGAGAGTGTTTTTGAATGATCGTATCTATAGAATTGGCTTGTATTTCATTTCTTTTGTACAAAAATTTTTCCTGGAAAGCATCAGAAGTTACACTTGCTACTTCCAGTGAATCCAGTACATCCAGATCGCCGCGTCGGTAGGCATCCTCCATTCTTTTTCTGCCACCATAGCTATCATAGTCGTAGCGCTGCTTGCGATTCTTGTCTTTGTACATTGCCGCGTAAGCCTCTTTTACAATGCGGTTCGATTCTTTATAATCCTCCACGCCCGTAACAATTTTGTTCAGCTTGCGACCCATGCGGTAGATGTACATGTCCAGGTACGTTTCCTCCTCAAAGTCCTCCATGCCAACATTGTTGCGATACAACATTCCATTAACCATTCGTGCCTCTGAGGATAGTGCCAGTTTTATTCTGGATTCGTAATTGCCTATGGCAAAAGTTTGCTGGGTGAGTCGATCGTTTGCTTCTGAAAACGTACTGTAATAATTATTGCCGTAGGGATTCGTGCCTTTGCCGTCGGCCCATTCCTGCTGCCACACTTCGGGGTTTTGTTCCAGCGCAACCACTTCAACATTTTTTATAGCATTGTAAAATGAATCGCTGAGATTGAAAACTAATTTGTTGCTCACATGCATTGTTCCAAACAGGTAAGAAGGCTTCTTCATGCCCTTGCCGGTGATTTCCCAAAGCAGACTTGTGTATTTTTTTTGAGGCGCAGAAGGCGCAGATATAACCGTTACCTTTTGTGTGGTTTTCTTTTTCTTCTGGGCATACGAAGGGGTTACGAAAAAAAGAACGCAAATAAGTGCAAACGGTAAGCCAGGTTTAATTTTCATATAAAAGGGTTTTGTGCCTCTAATCCACCTTAAGTTAGTTAAAAAATGAAAATCCCGATCACATTTAACGAATCACAAGAGAATATCAGGGTTTTAGATCGTTTTTCAGGGTTTTGTGCAACAAAAGTGAGGTTTTTCTTCGGGGCAGGACAGTATTTTAATATAACCCCATAGATGGCGTTTTATTGCTTTTCCGTAGGGATTTGAGGAAAATAAATGAATTATTGAAGGATTGAATGGATGACTATGGAGTTGGGGAGGATAAGTCAGGGAAAAAGGTAAGTATTTGTGTGGTTATCTGAGAAGACCGACAGATTTTTTCAAGCCGCATTTTTCTAAAGTGTCCAGCATTTGTATTTTAGTACGAGGTGGATCTTTTAAAGATTCGATCAGTTTGTCGAAGGCTTCCAATACAGCTTGCTTATCTGCTTCGATTAGTCTTAGGATGAATACGTCAGGGGAAATTGCTTCAATATTGTGTTCTTCAAGCTTGGATTTTGGAAAGTCTTTAAGGTTGTTGGTGATGATGAAAGTAGCGTTACCCTGGATAGCTGCGGCAAGTACATGTCTGTCGTTTTCATCGGGTAACCAGATGGAATCTATAAATTTTTCATGCCCAATCACGTTTGCATTTTCAAAAGCTGCATTCATAAGCATTCTTGTTCTTTTCAGCTTTGTGTCTGCTAAATCCTTTCTTTTTTGTAAAAGGTTATTCAGCCATTCGTCAAGAATCTTTCGGTCCATTTTGGGACATATAAATTTTTTCCGGCTAATCGCAGCAAAAAATCTCTAAGTGGTGCGGCATAAATAACATTGGCGTCAAGTAGGGCGATTGGCAATTTATTCATAATCCCATAAGTTAAGTCTCTGAGCCTCTGCTGTCAAAAGATCAAGTGCCCGGTCTTGTCTTTTTCTAAATTCTTTATCGTACGCAACAACATCTGCAAGTTTCATGCGTCTATGAGTTC
This sequence comes from Pinibacter aurantiacus, assembly GCF_019130065.1. Classification (GTDB taxonomy): domain Bacteria; phylum Bacteroidota; class Bacteroidia; order Chitinophagales; family Chitinophagaceae; genus Pinibacter; species Pinibacter aurantiacus. The sequence continues at coordinate 379,493 of NZ_JAHSPG010000016.1, forward strand.
CTATTTTTTGATATGGAATTTTCCCCTCTTCCAATAATTTAATAACATAGGGGCGGGAAAAATGAAGAATATCGGCTGCTTGCTGAGTAGAAATTAATAAGTCAGTAGTAAGAACGGTAACGGATTTTCCGTACGCCATGCCGTCGACTATTTCATAAAAGAAACTGACCGCTTTGGTCGGAACACTGATACTGTTTCCATTCTTGCCGACTGTTACAATTGTCGTTGCAGCTTTTTTCTTTTTAGACTGCCGCTGTAGTTTTTGAATTTCGCTCATTGCTTCTTTGGCTATTTTTTGTTCATGTTTTGTTGGTTTGAAGGTTACTGCTTGCATAAAAAATATTTGGTACTCAAATGTACATAAACGAAATAAACGAAACGCATTTTTTCTTTTCGACTGCTAACTCCAATCATACAATTAATCAATAATTCAATCCCATAGTGTATAGTTTATAAAAAAGGCCGCACCCAAAGTGCGGCCCAGACAAAAACTATAACAATGAAAAATGAGAGAGCTGATTAGAATATGCCTGCCAGTTCCAGGCTTTTTTTCTTGATGTTTCTTATTTCAACATCTTCGATAATGGAATCTGGCGCTACGATAAGTGATGTGCCGTTTTCCTTCCACCATTTGCTGTTTTTAAGCTCTGCAAACGGCAATACGCCTACCAGGTAGCTTCTGCTTTCAGATGAGTGCCATTCTTCGATCCAGTTGAATTTTTCTTTCGGAATGTTTCTCAAGTCTGTAAAACTCACGTACACTCTTATGTAAAAATCATCACTTAACTCATGCGGAGTGTGATGATATAATTTTTTATACTCGTATTTATAGTCATAACGCAGTGATGAAATATCACTCAACACGGCAGAAGCAGTAGGGAAGCTGCCGGCGCCTTTCCCGTAAAAGAATTGCTTATCTGCGAAACCACTTTCAATTACCACTCCATTGTATTCATTTTTTACAAATGATAAATGGTCATCAGCAGCAACAAATTGTGGTAATACAAATGCCGCTACTTTCCCGTTCTTCAACTTCTTTGCCTGTGCAACCAGTTTTATTTGCAGATTTTTTTCTTTGGCCGCATTTGCGTCGGTTGCATCAATATTTTGAATGCCATTGAATACGATAGCATCGGGGTGGATTAGAATGCCGTAGGCATGCGTGAGCAGGAAGGCCCATTTGCTTACTGCGTCATGCCCTTCCACGTCAAGTGTTGGGTCAGATTCAGCAAAGCCAAGTTGCTGAGCAAGTATTAGAGCTTGCTGGAAATCGAGTTTATCCTCAAACATTTTCGTAAGGATAAAATTGGTAGAACCGTTTACGATTGCTTTAATTGAGTGCAGCAAATCGTTGTCATAGTATTCTTCCAGGTTACGGATAACAGGAATAGATGCGCAGGCCGCGGCTTCGCAAAGGAATGACTGACCTGTGGTTTGCTGCAATTTCAAAATGGCTGGCAAGTGTTCAGCGATCATTTTTTTGCTGGCACTTACTACAGATTTTCCGTTGGTCAAAGCTGTGCTCACAATTTCAAATGCGGCGTCTGCTTCGTTGATTACTTCTACGATCACATTGATTTCAGGATCGTTTAGTAGTACGTCCTTGTCTGTTGTAAATAAACTTGCCGGGGCATTTCTTTTTTTGTGTGCATCTTTAATACACACTTTTTTGATACTGGCTTTTAAAGACGGAGTTTGTTGTAAAACCTTATATAAACCTTCACCTACTACACCAAAACCAAAAAGACCGATCGTTAATTGCTTATGTGTTTCCATTGTATATGCTTAGTCTGATTTTAATTAAATATTCGTCAATTGTCAATCGTGAAACGTGAATTCTCTCAAGGTGTGTCATTCACCCATTCTCGTTTCACCATTCCCGCTACATCGTTACTTCCCACTCATCTTCGATAATTTTCCAGTCGTTAAACACTTCTGTGCCTCCACGAATTTTCCAGTCGGAATCAATGGTCAGTTTTGAGCTGATGCCACCACGCGGATTACAAATCATAACAATCCTTAGCCTTGAAGGTTGATAAACGGCCATAAGATCTTCGTAAATAATATTGATCAGTCTTTCGTAACTCACTACGATGTTCCTTAGTTGGAAAACATAGTGTTTCAGGGACTTGAGTTCAATGATACTTTTTCCCGGATAAAAAGTAAGATAGATCACTGCAAAATCAGGCTGCTCCTTTACTCCAAGAAAAGTGAACTCAGGAATTTTTGTTTTTATTTCGTACGCCTGGTTCGTAGGGTTTGGAATAGCAACGAGTAAATTCCTGTCGATATCTTTATACGTTTTTATAGCGCTCATTTGTTGTTAATTAAGTAAAAAGTAAAAAGGCAAAAGTCAAAATATTAAGCTGCCGTTTTTTGATTTTTTAATTTTGAATTTTGATTTTCCAACGTTTCAAATGTTTGTTTCAAATCATTGATCAAGTCATTCGCATCTTCCAAACCAACGCTCAATCTTATCAGGCTGTCATTCACGCCATTTGCTCTGCGTTTATCTGCTGGAATGGATTTGTGAGTCATTTGCGCAGGATGGCATAGTAGGCTTTTTACACCGCCGAGACTTTCTGCCAGCTTGAATAAACTGGTTGAAGTTACAAACGCTGCAGCTGCTTCTTCGGTGTCATTTTTCAAGGTAAATGATACCACACCACCAAAGGCTTTTTGTTGCGCAGCAGCCAATTCGTGTTGAGGATGGCTCTTTAAACCAGGATAAAAAACTTTGTCCACTGCAGGATGGGATTCAAGGAAAGTCGCTACAGCCAAAGCATTGCGGCTATGCTCTTTTACACGCAAATGCAAAGTTTCAATACCTCTTATCAAAAGGAAACTATCAAACGGGCCTAGAATATTGCCACATGCGTTTTGATAGAATTTTATTTGTTCGCCGAGTTCTTTTGTTTTTGTTACTACAACACCTGCGATTACATCGCTGTGGCCACCCAGATATTTTGTGGCGCTGTGTACTACGATATCCGCGCCAAGATCGAGCGGGTTCTGCAGTACGGGCGTTGCAAATGTATTGTCTACGCAAAGCAAGATGTTTTGTTGTTTAGCCAGTTTTGCGATTGCTGTGATGTCAGAGATCTTAAGGGTAGGATTGGTAGGTGTTTCAAGCCAGATCAATTTTGTTTTTGGAGTAATGGCGTTGAAAACCTCTTCTACTTTTGTAGTATCAACATAGGTAACGTTGATGCCGAATTTTTTGTACACTTTTTCAAACAGACGAAACGCGCCACCGTAAATATCGTCAACGGCCACAATTTCATCGCCGCTTTCAAGCAACTTTACAACGGCATCGATTGCTGCAAGGCCGCTGGCGAAGGCAAGACCAAACTCGCCATGCTCAAGTTCCGCTACTAAATTCTCCAATGTTTTACGAGTGGGATTGTTACTGCGTGAGTAATCAAATCCTTTGTTAACGCCCGGTGCTTCCTGCTCAAAGGTGGATGTTTGATAAATAGGAACTGCGATTGCGCCTGTAAGTTCATCTACCGGAATGCTGTGAATAAGTTTTGTTGTTGCCTGCATTGTTAAACAGTTTTTGTGCTTCGCTGTGCGAAACGATTGATAATTGATTAAACATTGTTTTGTCGGAAAACTTATGCAGAAAGGATTACCGGAAATGCTGTTTTGTTTGATACTGTGCCGGGTTGGCGATAAGTGTATAAAACAAAAAAGCGCTTCCGATAAATCAGAAGCGCTTTAAATATTGTAAGTAAAAATTGTAAAGCATTATCTGACTTATCTGTCCCGAATAAAATCCATCGGGGTGGAATTGGCACCTTACTTCTTCGATGTGAATCGAATTGCAGGTTGCCAAGGCTTCAAAGGGCCATGTCCCTCAGCCTTTCTTGATAAGTAATCTATAAAGAACTGGCGCAAAGATAAGGTTACATATTTCAAATTTCCAAATGGAATTTGGGGAATTGAAAATTGAAAGTTGAAAATTGAAAATGGAATTGCGTTTTTGCCGGTTGGTTATCAATTACTTATGGGTTTAATAGAAGAAGTAAATTTTTTCTATGTTTTTAAAGTAAATCTCCTACGGTATCAATTTTTTCCAATTCTTTTTTTACTTCTGCGATTAATTGCTGTTCGGTTGGTAAATACAAATGATATTTACTGGCTATGATAGACTTGTTATTTTCAGGCAAAGTGATTTTTACGACTGCGTCATTTTTGTCGGTGCATAGGATAATGCCAATGGTAGGGCTTTCAAAATCTTGTTTCTCAAATCTGTCAAAGTAGTTAACATACATTTGCAGTTGGCCTATATCTTCATGGGAAAGCTTTTGCGTTTTTATTTCAACGATTACAAAGCACTGAAGCAGACGATTATATAGCACTAAGTCAATAAAAAAATCATCACCTTCAAGATGAATTCGTTTTTGTCTCGCAATAAATGCGAACCCGTTACCTATCTCCAACAAGAACTCTTGCAAATGAGTTATTATAGCGCTTTCGAGGTCTTTTTCATAGTAGGCCGATTCCCTTTTTAAACCTAAAAATTCGAGAATCATTGGGTCTTTGATTATTTCTTTGGCATTAGTTGGCAGTTTTTCTTTCCGAGCCACAGCCAAAACTGATGAAATATCATTACTCAATAACAAACGCCCAAATAGCTGACTATTTATTTGTCTTTCCAATTGTCTGGCTGTCCAGTTATTCTTTTCAGTTTCAGCCATATAAAATGCTCTTTTTTCTTCATGTTCAATACGAATAAAGGATCGATAGTGAGTCCAACTAAATTGCGAACGCACTGCGTTCGCAATTGGGAACCTGCGAAAAAATTGTCTGCAAAGTTGCAGTTGTCTTGTTGAAAATCCACTGCCAAGTTCCGGCTGCAGCTCTTTTGATAAAGATTTAATCAGGAAATCACCATATGCTGCCCGGTTTTTCCCATGTTGCTCCTCTTCAAAAATAATTTTGCCAATGTTCCAATACATTAACACTCTTTCATGATCTACAGATTTCGTAGCCTTGTCTCTCGCGGTGGATATAACAGTTAATATCTGTTGTAGAAGTTCTTTCTTTAAATGCATTTAATTATTGTTTAATGCATTTGGTCACGGTACACAGTTAAGAAGAAGTTGTAAAATTAAGGCGAGATCAATTTACTATCAACTAGTAAGAAAGTCGATTTAGGTAAATAGCCAACAAATAAGAACATGTATTTTTGCCAACAAACAACAACCATTGAACCGGATAGACAGATTAAGCGCCATTTTGATTCATTTGCAAAGCAAACGACGAGTGACCGCACAAGAAATTGCCGAGCGCTTCGAGATTAGTTTGCGAAGCGTATACCGCGATGTAAAAGCCCTGCAGGAGAGTGGGGTGCCGATAATAGGCGAATCGGGCATTGGCTATTCGGTGATGGAAGGCTACCGTTTGCCGCCGGTTATGTTCACTAATGAAGAAGCCAGTTCTCTTTTGCTTGCGGGAAAATTGGCGGAGATTTCCACGGATCCTGTTGTGAAAAAGCATTTTGAAAATGCGTTGTACAAAATCAAATCTGTACTACGTTATACCGACAAAGAACAAATTGAAGCATTGGAAGAAAATGTTGTTGTTCTCCCTTCTTCTTACAACACCAGCAAAGATGCGAACGCGCAATACCTGAGCGAGCTACAAAGGGCAATGGTGACAAAAAGAGTGGTGCATATGGAATATTGCAAGGCTTATGACACCACTGTTGAAGCGAGGGATATTGAGCCTATAGGCTTGTGTTATTATGGAAATGCATGGCATTGCATCGCGTGGTGCAGGCTACGCAATGATTACAGGGATTTTAAGATGAGCCGCATTGTAAAATTGTACGTAACCGATACCGCATTTGACAACTCCTCACACCCATCTATAAGCGAGTATCTAAGCAAGATGACAACAAGGGAGAAGCAGCTTTCTGAGATTGTCATCAGGATAAGAAAAGATGTTGCCAGGTACATTGGCGAGCAAAAGTATTATTATGGATTTGTGTCTGAAGAAATTTGCGAAAGCGATGTAAGACTGACTTTCCTAACCTCTTACCCGGATATGTTTGCTCGCTGGATCTTAATGTTTACTGATGCGCTCATCATTGAATCTCCAGCTGATTTTAAAGCTCAGGTTAAAGAAATGTGTGAGAAGTTGTACAGGCATCATGTGTGATTTCTGCCGCATTCGATATTTAAATTAAGAGTCAATACTGCCGACGATCAAAGTTTACCACTTAGACACTAAGGACACTAGCCAGCACTAAGAGTCGCCTTAATTTTAAAGAAACCCTTAGTGAATCTTGTGTCTTTAGTGTCTAAGTGGTAAACTCAAAAGCGGAGCTTTTTTCTCTCTTCAAAAACTTCCTGACATAAGGCTGTCACTCCTGCATTGTTGTTTTGTGTAAAATAACACACCATGCAAGTCAAAACAATGCCGCCAATGACCGTTCTGTATTACACAACGAAAACCACTTTTGCAGGATTGGAAGAGATAATAGGTAAGGTTCCGCAGCAGCTTCAAAATGAGGCCAACCGTCTACAACTCTTTATTTCAGGGCCTCAGTATTGGTTTTATTTTGGAGCCGATGGCAAGCCGGATACGGAATTTACCCTTGAAGTTGCGCTTCCTGTTAAAGGCGATGTCAATCAAGCAACCGGTTATCAGTTCAAACACTTATCGCCGTTCAAATGCGTTGCAGCAACTCATGAAGGAGGGTGGGATCAATTGCATCTTACTTACGGAAAGATAATTCCCTGGTTGTTTTCGCAAGGCATGCAAATGGCAAATGATCTTGAGTGCAGGGAAATGTATGTAAATGTGGATTTTGATGAACAGGAAAACAATTTAACCGAAGTGCTCGTCGGTATCAAATAATTCAAACGCGATTTATGGAAACCGAATTAAGCATAGAACGCTCTTTGTCGTTGCCCGCAACAAAGGATAATGTTTGGCAGGCATTGACAGATCCGGATTTCACAAGGCAATACATGTTCAATTGCGACGTGATCACTGATTGGCAGGAGGGAAGTATGGTGCTTTGGGTTGGAAGATATGCAGGTTACGAAGCGTTTCAAAAGGGATTGGTGATGAAATGTGTTCCGTGTAAAGAATTGAAATATTCCTTTTTCGATCCCTACTATGAATGTGAAGATGAGCTTCGCAATTATGTGCACGTTTCTTATAAATTGGAAGAAGAGGATCACAGCACAAAGCTGGTAACAACGATAGATAACTTTGGAGCAAACTACAATCGTTATTCGCAGGTTAAACACTCGTGGGATGAGGAGGTATTGCCTGGATTAGAAAGCCTGTTTAAATAACAATGAACGCAGATGAGGAAGAACGCTGATTTTCAAGATTGTCATGATTGATCAAGATTTTTTATTTCGGATTTGAGATAAATGCAATGCTCAAACTTTAAATCTAAATATCAAATCATCATTAATCATGACAATCTTGAAAATCTGCGTTCCGTTCTTCTGCGTTCCGGTTTTTAAAATCTATAGCCTACAGAAAGTCCGAAGCCCGTGTTTTTAACAGAAGCAGACGATTTACTATCGCCGGATGTAAGTTCAGGCGCTATGTTTGCTAGACCAAGTTGAGCGTTTAACTGGAAGGAAAGATTGCTGGCAAATTCATAACCAATCAATAAATTTCCGCCCGCATCAACTCTTTTGAAGTAAGCTCCCTGATTGGCGAAGAATTCCAGTGAGGAAGTACTCTTTGTAAAAGTTACGGCCTTGTTACCCACTTTGCCGCCTACGCCAAAACCGATATAAGGTCCTACGCCCAAAAGCAAATGCCCGTCACCCAGGTCTGGTTTGTATAATGCATACACCGGTACCTCAATGTATCCGAGATTGACTTTATTATCTCCGGATTTTGCTCCTTTAGTTGTATATAAAATGCCGGGTTGAATAAACCAATCCGTTCCAATAGGAATTTCGGCGTTTACACCAACATTAAATTTTAAGAGCGGATCATTGTCCAGTTTGTTATTTAGGTAATCATGGCCGTTGATATTTTGAAGATCAACACCAGCTCTGATGCCAAAAGTAACAGCTTGTTCCGTTTTTTTCGATTGAGCGTTCGCTCCTGCTATTGACAATGCTATTAATGTGATTGCGGTAAGAACACGTTTCATAGTTCAATGATTTTTTAGAATTGTTGTTTATTATTTCTGTCCCGCCTGTTGCTTTGCTTCCTGCTGCATTTTTTCATTTGCAGTGATGATAAATTCTACACGACGGTTTTGCGCACGTCCTTCAGCTGTTGCGTTAGGATATTTTGGAACATCGGGACCATAACCCTTTGTTGTAACACGTGCCGAGTTGATATTATGATCTAGCAAATAGTTTGCCACAGCAATCGCGCGGTTTACAGATAGTGTTTGGTTGTATGCTTTTGTACCAGTGCTGTCTGTGTGACCTTGCACTTCGATATCTGTATCCGGATATGTGTTAAGGATAGTGATCAATTTGTTGAGGCTTTCTTTCGATTGATCAGAAAGGTCAAATTTATTTACCTTGAACAGAACCGCGCTGTTGAATTCAACCATAATACCTTCGCCCACTCTTTCCACTTTTGCGTCAGGTACGGTTTGTTTAATTTGCTCAGCTTGTTTATCCATATTGCGTCCAATGATCGCACCACCTGCACCACCAACCACGGCTCCGATAATAGCGCCGAGACCTGCATTGCCGGCTACTTTGCCAATTATTGCACCTGCAGCAGCACCCCCGGCTGTTCCTATCACTGCACCTTTCTCTGTTCTGTTCATCTTGTTAACTGTGCTACATCCTGAAGCCAAAATCAAAAGGGCCATGCTACCAAATAGAACGCTTTTTACTTTTTTCATACACTTTGGGTTTTATTACAATAAAATTTTATTTCGAAATGTTGTTTATCAAATAGTTAAAAAAATTGTTCCTCAGCTGTAAGTATTTGGGAATAAAATACCGATATAAGAGAAGGGGGTAACCCGTTTTGGGTTGCGCATAATAAGTTGCGCTCTATGTGCTGGATCATAGGCTGGATTCTATTTAAGGCCGCAAATGTAAATAATTCATACAAACATTAGATGAGTAAAAGTCCTATAAGCAAAAAAAATCCGGGCAATATGCCCGGACTTTATATTGGTCGAATATCAGAATTTTGGATGGCTTAATGGTCTTGGATTTTATTATAAAGATGCAGTACCTGCATCGGTTTTAATACCATCAAAGCTGATCACTTTTTTCACTGGTGCCTTTGCAACTGCGTGAGAATTTTTACCTTTTTTTACTGGTTTCTCAGCAGGCTGTTCAGCACTGGCTGTTGCCTGTGTACCGTTTAAAGAAGCAGTAGGATCTGCATCATTAAAACCACTACCGATACGGATGTGTACTTCTTTTGAAGTTTCGTCATAAGATACGATGCCCTCTGAAATAGATTTTTTATCGCTTACTTTTTGGGTCGGAATTTTATAAACGTTCGCATCATTTTTCAGGTAAGCATAAAATTTATCATCGCCGATACCGGATACCCAGATTTTACCAGGGTTCTGTTCATCAACAGTTATTGTAACATTGCTGCCAGCTGTTGTTGTGGTTGTTGCAGATGGCTGTGTTTCTGTTGCTGTTGTAGTGGTGTTTTCCGATTGAAAAGTTCCAAGCACTGCAACATAGTATCTGCCTGCATTTGGAGCCGGAGCGGAAGATTTAAATTCTGCCAACGGCTGTGCTTGTGGAATCGGTGCTAAAGAACCCCAACCTGACGGTTTTTTAGTTGTGTCATTTGGGACAGTGTCTAAAACAATGTATGCATCTTCTACTGCAAAAGGTCCCTTTGCTACATCGTTAAAAGAAAGTTCTTTCTTTTTATCGGAAGTGTCTTTTTTCTCAGGCACTGTATCCAATACTGCATAATTTACGAATGCAAACATGCCGGTTGAATCTTTCTCTTTCTTATGTTTCTTAGGTTTTGTGGTATCTGCATCATTGATGTAACTAAAAGCAAATGCTTTTGTTGTGTCCTTTTCTTTCTTAGGTACTGTATCTAACGCTGCATAAGATATCCACTTAGAAGTGTCTTTTTTTGTAGTGGTATCTTTCTTACCAGGAACTGTATCAAGTGCCAGGTAGTTGTCTTCCATTAAGAAAGGTCCTTTTGCAATTTGATTAAATGCATAGTCTTTCTTTTCAGTAGTGTCTTTTTTCTTCTCAGGAACTGTATCCAGAACAGATACAAAAGAAAAGTCTTTTTTCTTAGTTGTATCCTTAGGTGTTTTTGTAGTATCAGTTTGGCTGAAACCCTGTATTGACAGTAACATCAGGCCTCCTAGAAGTAATTTTGGTGCTTTCATAAAACTAATGGTTTGTATTATCAATTTGTTTTCTGACTAGTAGTATAGAAAAACTGTGCCAATTCTATAAAAATGTGGATAACTCCATTTTTTTAGGAAATGCTTTTTTGTCGAAACTCAATGATACTGTGGCTTTCATTGATTTGCTGTATGTTATGCAGGGTTAGGCCGAGAAGCGTGTGTTATGAAAACATTAACGAAGACAATGGTTGCAGCGTTTTGCAAGCGCTTACAAAATGGCCGCAAAAGATATCGTTATTACCTACATGGAAATTTTAGCCCAATAGTCTTGTAAGACGGTAGGAAATTCGTGTAAATCACGCCGGATAAGCGTTTTATCATGTCGCTACTTTATCTTAAATTTACTGTTCTATTCTTATAAGGAAACAAGGTATGGCAAAGAACAATAACGGGTTTGTAAGTGAAGACGGTGCAATAGAAGTTTTTGGTGCGAAAGAGCACAATCTGAAAAACATAGATATCTCCATTCCAAAAAATAAACTGGTAGTATTTACGGGAGTGAGCGGCAGCGGAAAATCTTCCCTTGCTTTTGATACTATTTATAATGAAGGTCAGCGTCGGTACATGGAAAGTTTCAGTGCGTACGCCAGGCAGTTTATTGGAAATATGGAAAGACCTGAAGTCGATAAAATCACGGGGCTTTCTCCGGTAATTTCTATCGAACAGAAAACGACCAATAAAAATCCACGATCTACTGTTGGTACTATTACCGAGGTTTATGACTTTCTACGTTTGTTGTACGCAAGAGTAGGTGAGGCCTATAGCTACAACACAGGAAAGAAAATGACGAAGTTTAGTGAAGAAGAAATAGTAGAAAATATTTTCAAAAAATTTCTTCGTCAAAAAATAAGCATCCTTGCTCCGGTTGTGCGTGGCCGTAAGGGACATTATCGGGAGTTGTTTGAGGACCTTCGCAAAAAAGGATTTGTAAAAGTACGCGTGGATGGAGAGATAAAAGATCTTGTTCCTAAAATGCAGGTGGACCGTTACAAAATTCACGATATAGAGTTAGTGATCGACAGGTTGAAAGTGGAAGAGGAGTTTCGTATACGTATAAGCCAAAGTGTACAGCAGGCTTTGAACCTTGGCAAGGGGCTTATGTTCCTTGATCTCAGCGAAGCCACAAAAGGCACTGCTAAAGAAGCCTCTTACTCGAAACAATTGATGTGTGAAGATACCGGCATCAGTTACGAAGAGCCATCTCCCAATTCATTTTCCTTTAACTCTCCATATGGTGCGTGTCCCGTTTGTAAAGGTTTGGGAACAGTGTACCAGGTGAGCATGGACAAAATAATACCAGACAATACCATTAGCATAAGCGATGGTGCTATTGCTCCCCTTGGCGAAGAACGTGAAGCATTTGTATTTAAGCAGGTGCAGCAAATGGCAAGGCGGTATAAGATCGATCTTAAGAAACCGGTGAAAGATATTCCACAAAGATCGTTGAACTTGTTGCTTTATGGAAACGAAGAGGGCGAAGATGAAATGGTAATGGATTTTGAAAATGTTTCCGGCGAAGGAAACGTTTATACAGAAGAGTTTGAAGGCATTGTACCGCAATTGAAAAGATGGTTTGCGGCAAGTAACTCAGATGCAATACGCGATTGGGCGGAAAAATTCATGGACCTGAAAACATGTCCGTCCTGTAAAGGTGCAAGACTGCGCAAGGAAAGTCTTTGGTTTAAAGTAGATGAAAAAAATATAGCCGAGATAAGCGAACTGAATCTTGATAAATTAATGGTTTGGTTTACCGGCATTGAAAAAAGATTATCATCAAAGCAAAACACGATTGCGAAAGATATTTTAAAAGAGATCCGTGAACGTTTGCAATTTTTGCTGGATGTGGGTCTTACTTATCTTACCATCAACAGATCATCCAAAACATTGAGTGGCGGCGAGTCGCAGCGTATTCGCCTTGCTACGCAAATAGGATCGCAATTGCAGGGCATCACATACATACTTGATGAGCCTAGCATTGGTTTGCATCAACGTGATAACCACAGACTGATTGATGCGTTGAAAAATCTTCGCGATATAGGCAATAGTGTGTTGGTTGTGGAGCATGATAAGGATATTATGATGGCCTCAGACTATCTCGTCGACATAGGTCCGAAAGCGGGCAAACATGGCGGAAGCATAGTGGCACAGGGTACACCGGATGAAGTGTTGAAGAGCCAGAGCGAAACCTCCAAATATCTGAATGGTAAAAAAGGAATTGCTGTTCCCAAAGAAAGAAGAAAAGGGAACGGTAAGTCAATGGTGTTGAAAGGGGCGAAGGGAAACAACTTGAAGAACGTGAGTGCAACATTTCCTTTGGGAAAACTAATTCTTGTAACAGGTGTAAGTGGTGGTGGTAAATCAACACTGATCAACGAAACGTTGTATCCGATCCTTTCCAAATATTGTTACGATTCTAAAATGTATCCTTTGGAATATGATTCCATAAAAGGGTTGGAGAACATTGACAAAGTAATTGAAATTGATCAGTCGCCGATTGGCAGAACGCCACGAAGCAATCCGGCCACTTATTGCGGATTTTTTACGGAGATAAGAACTTTGTTTGCTGCGGTGCCGGAAGCGAAAATTCGGGGCTATAATGCGGGGCGATTTTCGTTTAACGTAAAAGGTGGACGTTGTGATATGTGTGAAGGCGGTGGTATGCGTGTGATCGAAATGAATTTTCTACCCGATGTTTATGTGCATTGCGAAAAATGTAACGGTAAACGCTATAACAGGGAAACGCTTGAGATTCGTTATAAAGGAAAATCCATCAGTGATGTACTTGACATGACTGTGGATGAAGCCGTTGAGTTTTTCCAAAACGTTCCCTACCTCTATCGCAAAATAAAAGTGCTGCAGGAAGTAGGTTTGGGATATGTTACGCTGGGGCAAAGTGCCGTAACGCTGAGCGGTGGTGAGGCGCAGCGTGTAAAGCTTGCGACAGAGCTTTCAAAGAAGGACACAGGCAAAACTTTTTATATTCTTGATGAGCCCACAACGGGCCTCCATTTCCAGGATATTCAACATTTGCTGGATGTATTAAACAAGCTGGTTGATCGTGGCAATACAGTGCTGATCATCGAGCATAACCTCGATGTCATAAAGGTAGCAGACCACATCATAGATCTTGGTCCCGAAGGCGGTGATGGCGGTGGTAAGATATTATTTGAAGGATTACCTGAGGATCTTGTAAAAGTAAAAGAAAGCCACACGGGGAAGTTTTTGAAAGAAGAACTGAAATAAAATAACTGAATAACCGAGTAACTGAATAACTGAACATGAAAGTCACGCTTTCATTAATTATTCGGTTACTCAATAATTTAACCTTCAGTTATTCAGTTACTCAGTTATTCAGTCATTGCCTCACTTCTCCTCCAATCCCTGCTTCAAAAACGTATTCTCCGTTGTTAGTTCGGCTATCTGTTTGTCTTTAACATCTATCAACTGTTTCAGTGTGTCCACATTCAATTGAAGGCTGTCAATTAGTTTAGCCGTGTTTGCCAGATATGCTTCCTGTTCTTCTTTTACAGCATGGTTGTGTTCAAGATTATAACTCGAGAGGGCGAGGTCATCCAGAATTAAATGATCGAGAGTGATCTGAAAAAAGTCGGCAATTATTACGAGTTCTTCAATGCTCGGCTGTGCTATCCTTTTTTCCCAATTACCAATTGTTGTATGGGCTTTTTCGACCAGGATGGCGATTTCAGTTTGGGTAACGCCTTTGCGTTTTCTTAAGTACCGCAGATTGCTTGCGAAGTGATGTTTCATTATAACCAATGATTATTTAAAAAATATGTATTTCTCAAACAAGCTGGGTATATTTGCCTTGCTATATCATTATTACCTGATGGCCTAATACTTCCTACTTACTTCAAGAAACCAGTAAATTTTTTGTGATAAAATACTAACCGAATTTGAATGGTCCGGTCAGCGTTATTGGTAGGTACTTGTCAATGTGCAAATATATTGTATTCGCTGTTATTTCATGAAGGAAAGCCTCTTTCGGCAATTTCGTGTGCAATATTCGACATCCATGAATCCGAAACTGAGTAGAATTACGTTGATTTTAGTCAACTTTTGGAAAGCGCATATTTGAGGACGTTGTATGTCAATTGATTAGATTCAAAATTAACATTTTGGAAAAGTTACCCACACAGTATGAAGTTATCTTTATTTTTTGCAACTTTAAAGCAGATGAATAAGAAGCTATCTGTAACGTAAATGAAATGTTCTTATTCTCTTTTTAGAATCCATTTAGTCCTGCGAACACGGAAAGCCTACCCCTTATTTTAACTCATCAACCATTTTGAAAAATGTTACTACAACTACTCAACCACGTCATCTGCTTTTTGGTGCTGCTGTCTTGTTTTTTGTCCTTTAATCTTAACAGGACAGACAAAAAGAAATTCAAATTGACTTTCACCGAACCAACAACAACCGTTTCTAATCAGCAGATTTAATTAAGCAGATTTTGTAAAATGAAAATGGCGATTTCCTGTTTTGAAAATCACCATTTCTGTATATAGAAAATGAATGCTCAATCATCATGCATGATTGATTGCGTCCATCCAGAATATTATTGCATTTTATTTTAAGGGCGACCGGTCCTTTACTTACCATTCAGTTTAATCTATTTACGCGTTTGACCTGGCGTAAATTTTCCCATTTTTAATCAATTGAGTTGCTAAAATTTTTCCGTGAAAGTGATAGGAGTTGGATATGGTAGGATATTGAACGAAGGATACGATCAAAAAAATGGGGAATTGTAAGAACTAACCGGCAATTTTATACTCAACTACTCCGCGTGAAGGATTGTGGAATGGAAACAAAGTTTCCATGAAAAAGTTTGACACTGCGGCCCATACGTTATTTTTCCGGGCTGTAGGTTCAAACATTTCTACCCCTTCAATTTTTATTCTTACCAGCATGTACTTATCACGTGCCTTTTCGCGTAACTCATCATCTATACAGGTTACAGTGTTTATCACCTCCGGATCAAGGATCATTTCTCCCAATCCGTTAATTGATAACGATGTATTTATTCCTTTTTTAAAATAAGAAAGTTTTACCGGAAAAATTCTGTCAAACAATGCTACGTGTTGTACCGGTCTGGGGACAAGGAACCACAGATGGCCCAGCTCATCAATGCACAATGTGTTTACAATTTGTGTAGGTAGTTTTAATACAGTATCAGGCACGCTGTACATAATGGCACTACCTATATTCTCTATTTTATCTTTAATTATTTCAAGGCTTTTGTCCATAACACAGTTATTTGTTTAGTCAATAACAAATAAATGTTATGCCTTGTTGAAAATTAAAGAAATAAAAAAAACGGTGTAGAATTTGTTCCTCAAAGACCTGCGCCATTTTTAGGGGTTTATTAGGAAATGTTGGTACAATTATTTAGATACACTAAGCTATAAAAATCAGATACTATGTCACAAAATGAAACTGTAGAGGTATTAAATGACCTTATCAAAATCAACAACGATCGCGTTGCCGGATATCAAAATGCCATTGATAATACACCCGGTATAGATGTAGACTTAAAGGCCATTTTTAGAAACATGGCGAATGAAAGTCTTAAGTATAGTAATCAACTTAAAGATGAAGTTGTAAAACTCGGTGGCGAACCAGCAACCGGCACAACTTTGAGTGGAAAGATCTATCGTGCATGGGATGACGTAAAAGCAAGCTTCTCAGGTAATGACAGACAATCTGTTTTAAATGCGTGCGAATTTGGCGAAGACGCTGCGCAAAAAGCATATAAATCTGCATTGTCTTCTGATGCTGAGTTGCCGGCAGCTTTAAGGCAAACAATAGTGGACCAACAAACAGCTTTGAAAAAATCTCATGATTTGATCAAGAGCTATAGAGATGCGAATAAAGCAGTAAGCGCTTAGTAGGCTTAATGCCAAATGCAAAACGCCGAACGCTTTACCTTAATGTCGGAGCTTCCGCATTGAGTGTAGCGTTCGGCGTTTTTTTTTGCGTTGAGCATTAAGCAAAAAGAGAAGCATTCCCTGTTAAACGAATGCTTCTGAAATAGTGATTGGTGATGTATGATGAGTGAGAATATTTTTCTAAGCACGCCTGATCACACCAAGCAACAATGCGATAACTGCCAATACTAACAATACGTGAATCATTCCTGTTGCGCTATAAGCGAATACGCCCAATAACCAACCTACTAATAGAATAACTGCGATGATATAGAGTATGCTTCTCATAATATTCAATGTTTTTTAGTGATTAATCTTTCAGTGAGTATTGTAAAACCTGCGCCAGTGTATAAATGCAGGGATCAAGTGGAAGAAATTCCTCAAGTTGTTGAATTTTTACTTTAAAAGCTACCTCTATTTCTCACTTTTAAACGGGCACATTATTATGAACTGTTTCAGGAAAAACACGTGCTGTCATTCAAAAGCTTTATAAATATTTTAAAATCAGCGGGTAAGAGTTTTGGTGCGGATAACGCCATCAAATTAAGCGCTTCATTATCCTATTATACCGTGTTTGCCCTGGGGCCCATGTTGATGATCATGATTTCTCTTGCCGGATTATTTCTCGGCCAGGACGCAGTAAAGGGAAAGATTTACGCGCAAATAAAAACGCTGGTGGGCTCTTCCGCAGCTTTGCAAATACAAGACATCATCAAGAACATTGAGGCTTCTCAGTTTACTTCTACCGGCGTTGTTATTGGCGGAATTTTACTCGTGCTCGGTGCAACAGGTGTTTTTACGGAGATACAGGATTCAATCAATTTTATTTGGTCTATCAGGGCGAAACCAAAGAAAAACTGGCTGAGATATCTCACTAACAGATTGATATCTTTTTCTTTAGTAGTAGGTCTTGGATTTCTGTTGTTGGTGTCGTTGCTCATTAATACATTGATAGATGCTTTCAGCGATTATCTAACAAGGTTCTTTTCAGATGATACTTATTACATCGCAGGCTTTATCAATACTGTTCTTACCCTGGGAATAATAACCGGATTGTTTTCTATTATTTATAAAGTTTTACCGGATGCCAGGATCGCGTGGCGCGATGCAATGGTGGGCTCAGGGTTTACAGCGATGTTATTTATACTGGGAAAATTTCTTATCGGCCTGTATATGGCGCATTCAAAGGTTGGATTAACTTACGGTGCTGCAGCATCAATCATTGTTATTCTTACGTGGATATATTATTCTTCTATCATCCTGTATTTCGGCG
The DNA here is from genome assembly GCF_019130065.1 of Pinibacter aurantiacus. Classification (GTDB taxonomy): domain Bacteria; phylum Bacteroidota; class Bacteroidia; order Chitinophagales; family Chitinophagaceae; genus Pinibacter; species Pinibacter aurantiacus. The sequence goes on from NZ_JAHSPG010000016.1 coordinate 397,071, forward strand.
CAGAGTTTACAAAGGTGTATGCACTAACAAGGGGACAAGGAATTAAGCCTTATGACACCGCTGTGTTCATTGTTAAAACTGAAACAAAGGAGATAAAACCAATGACTGAGGCAGGCTAAGTCGAAAGCTGGTGAAGAGTTATGAGTTGTGAGTTTTGAGTAGTATAACCGTAACGGTGGAAGCCGCGTTTAGAAAAGCTTGCCGATCGTCTCTTTAAACCGTATTTTTCGTGAGCTAGTGCTTTTGGCGGCACAGAAGATGCATAACCATATATCGGCAGTATTTCCGGAGAGTCAAATACCAGTCTCCAGAGGAAGGCTAAAAAGGATGCAAGGTTCCAGATAAACAAACAATTGTCTTGCCTCAGCATTGAAAGCCTTTCCCTTTCCGAACCCATCAATTATTCAGTTACACAATAATTCAATTATTTAAAATATGCCTAACAGCCTCAACCCGGTAATCATACAGTTCTTTCACTGGTATTATCCAGGCAATGGCAGACTCTGGAACGATTTCGTTGCCGAAGCTCCCAATCTTGCAAAACATGGTTTTACAAACGTATGGTTTCCCCCTGCTTACAAAGGATGCAATGGTGGTTATTCTATTGGCTATGATGCCTATGATCTTTTTGACCTTGGTGAGTTTGATCAGAAAGGAACTATCCCGACAAAATACGGCACGAAAGAGCAATATCTTAAAGCAATTGAAGCGGCGCACAAAAACAACATGGGCGTGATTGCAGATGCCGTTTTTAATCATAAGGCCGGCGCGGATGAATTGGAAAAATTTACCGTTAAGAAAGTCAATCCAGACGATAGAAACGAATTCATTAGCGACCACTTTGACATTGAAGCATGGACAAAATTTACATTTCCCGGACGTAATGGAAAGTATTCTGAATTTATTTGGGATCACAAATGTTTTTCGGGAGTGGATTGGGCAAACGATATAAATGAAGACGGCGTGTACAGCATTCAAAACGAATATGGCGAAGGCTGGGAAGAAGTAATGGAAAGTGAGTTGGGCAACTACGATTACCTGATGTATGCGGATATTGAGTTTCGCAACGCTGCTGTTCGCGAAGAACTAAAATACTGGGGCAAGTGGTATTTGGAACAAACGCATGTAGATGGCTTCAGATTAGATGCAGTTAAACATATTGCATCCTATTTTTTTAACGAATGGATAGACTATATGCGTTCGCTAAAAGAAGAGTATACACCGATGATTGGTGAATACTGGAACATTCACGACGTGAATGCTTTGCTTCGCTATATCGACGTTACCAAAGGTCGAATGCAATTATTTGACGCCCCACTTCATCATAATTTTTACGTAGCGTCAAAGGCAGGGAAAGATTTTGACCTGCGTAATATTTTCAATAATACTTTGGTGCAGCAACTTCCAACACATGCTGTTACAATAGTTGACAATCATGACACGCAACCATTGCAATCGTTGGAATCACCAGTGGAAGACTGGTTCAAACCACTTGCCTTGAGCCTGATCTTATTGCGGGTAGATGGAACTCCCTGTGTTTTTCATCCGGCTTTATACGGAGCTGAGTATACTGACAATGGGCATGATGGACAAGGTTACGATATAAAAATTTCACCAGTTGATATTTTACCAACGCTGTTAAGAGCGAGAAAGGATTTTGCATTTGGAATGCAGCGCGATTATTTCAATCACGGCAACTGCATCGGATGGACAAGAGAGGGAATTAAAGAAGTGCCGGGATCCGGTTGCGCAGTTGTTTTATCAAACGGTACTGAGGGCTTTAAAGACATGCAAATGGGCAACACACACGCGAACGAAACATTTGTAGACCTGCTGGGAAGAAGAAAAGAAAAAGTAGAACTCAACGGAGATGGATGGGGAAAGTTTATGTGTGACGGTGGTAGTGTTTCAGTTTGGATCAATGAAAAGAAAATTAAAAATTAATAGGTGTAGCACTATAAGCAGAACTATTATTCTCTGTTCAGAGAGTTTACATGAACATTTCTGGATAAGCTCCACCCCATTAATTATTCATTATTAATTATTAATTACGGCTTCGCCGCTGGCATAGTTTTTTTAATCTTATTCTAAATTTTAACCATGGACGCGCAAGAAAAAAATGACCTGCAAAAGCTAAAAGAACTCGTAGAAGATATTCGTATTTGCATGTTCACAACTGTTGATGATCATTCTAAAATTAGCAGTAGGCCTATGTCTACAGTGAAAGTTGATGAGAGTGGTTACATATGGTTTTTTACAAACGAATATTCAGAAACTATACAAGAGTTGTCAAAAGACAATATGGTGAGTTTGATTTATGCTCACCCTTCAAAAAATATTTATATCGATATTAAAGGAACAACTTCCGTAATTATCAACAAGGATAAAATAAAAGAATTGTGGAACCCAATGTTGAAAGCATGGTTTCCAAAAGGAATTGACGATCCTAAACTTTGCCTGGTCAAAGTAGCTCCCCAGGAAGCTCATTATTGGAAGAATTCTTCCAACAAGGCAGTTGTATTCCTGAATATATTGAAAGCAATCGCGACGAGAGAACAATATTCAGAGGGAGAGCATGGAAAGATCAAGATCAATCAAACAATGTAAGAGCGAAAGAGCGAAAGAGTTTTGATCCGTACCTCATTATCTAATTAATAATGAATAATTAATAGGATTGCTTTTTTTTGCTTTTCGCTGTTGTAATGCGGGGAGCGATTTGTTAGCAGAGAGATGAAAATATTAATTATTAATTACTATAGTTATTGTGTATTAAAGCACCGAAGGGGAGTTCATTAGTTTGACTCTCCTTTGTTTTTTAAATAGATCAAATAGATGCAAACCTTTAATCTTCGACTGAAGCAAATTATTATTCTCATCATTATCGTGGTGCTTATCTATGTTGTGTTGCATGAACTTATTGCCTTTGTGCCCGGCTTCCTTGGCGCAATCACGCTTTATGTTTTAAGCAGGGCAAATTATTTTCAATTGGTGTATCAACGCAAATGGAAGCGTGGATGGTCAGCTATGCTTATTATCTTTTACTACACGTTGGTAATTGGATTGCCCATTTATCTTGCCATTACTTTGATAAGCCCCAAGATTGATATGCTGATACACAACAGCGATCAGGTAATTGCGAGTTTTAAAAAAGCGATCAATCATCTGCAGGCGAATTTCAAGATGCAAGTTATTTCGGAACGAAAATTAGATGAAGGACTAAATGCCATCAGTCAGTACGTGCCATCGCTATTGAACAGCACAGCAAATGTTGTAACCAATGTTGTTTTAATGTTGTTTGTTTTGTATCACATGCTGGTGAACGGAAGAGCGATGGAAAGGAAACTTTCGCGGTTCATACCGTTGAAGCCTTCTAATGTAAATACGCTTGCGTCGGAAACGAAGAAAATGGTAAAAGCCAATGCTATTGGTATTCCTATCATTTCTCTGGTGCAGGGGACAGTGGCTATGTTGGGCTATTTTATATTCGGTGTAGATGAATATTTGTTGTGGGGATTTGTGACGGGTGTGTTTGCATTTTTTCCAGTTGTAGGCACAGCTGTCGTTTGGGGGCCGTTGGTTATTTATATGTATGGAATTGGAATGAACTGGCAAGCAACATGGTTGATCGTGTATAGTTTGCTCGTAACGGGCAATGCAGATTATCTTGTACGCATCACTTTGCTTAAAAAAATGGGTGACATACATCCTGTTATCACCATCTTCGGAGTTATTGTCGGGCTGAGTTTATTTGGATTTATTGGAGTTGTTTTCGGGCCGTTGCTTATTAGCTACATTTTAATACTGATTGAAATTTATGTAAATGAATTTGTAGAACAAGATTTTAAAATAACTGAGGAAATGGCCGCCGATTCTACATTGTGAGGTTTGAATTCTACATGAGTTTAACTTTTTGTAATGGCATCCGGTTTTAAATAGTACTGTAGTTAAAAGAATATTTACGGCAGTCTTTGAGGCTGCATTCACTAAAAAATAAGTACTATGAAACGGAGAAAAATCCTTGTGAAAGTTATTGGAATTACATTGTTAAGTGCGATAACCATCAGAGCATTCAGTCAGGAGCAACAAACAAATTATGAAAGTAAACTGTCTCCAAAGTTCGGAATTAAAGGTGGTATAAATCTTTCCAATTTGCACGCAGACGATGTTGATGATGAACACATGAAGGTGGGTGCAAACTTTGGGGTGTATGCTAAGCTTCCTGTTACCACAGGTTTTTCTATTCAACCGGAGGTATTGTACAGCATGAAAGGTGCGCAGCTTAATTACAACAACGCGCTTATGGGAAGCGGAAAGTACAGGTTCAATTTGAATTATGTGGAAGTGCCGGTGCTGGCGGTTTTTAATGTGGCGAAGAATTTCAACATACATGCAGGTGGTTATGCTGCATACTTAGCATCTGTGAAAGTTAAGGATGTCGACAATGAAGGAAATGTGAATCATGTGGACGAATTAAACAAGGATAACTTCCAAAGTTTCGACTACGGTTTGATAGGAGGTATTGGTTTTGATATTTCCAACGTTACACTAGGAGCACGATATAACTATGGTCTCAAAGAGATCGGAAAGTCCGGTACGTTTGCTGGCGAAGTTGCAAACAACGCCAAAAATAGTGCTGTCTCTATATATGTAGGGTTTGCGTTCTAGGGGTTTACTGGTTAAAGGGCTGTTGAAATTTATTTCAGCAGCCCTCTTTTGAAGACTGAATGAATGAATGATTGAATAATTGAAATTGGAGCGCAGTTCTAATCAAATAATCAGATAAAGTGAAGAAAGTATGAAACAGTTGTTTACAATAGTATTTCTTATGACGGTGTTGCCCGTCTCATTAATTTCCTGTAGTGCGATAGAAGGAATATTTAAAGCGGGTGTGTGGAGCGGTGTGATTATGGTAGTAGGTGTGATCGTGTTGATCGGGATTATTTTCTATAGCTTGTTTAAAAATAAAGATTAGGCTGTGAAGATGTCCAGGCACTCTATTTTCACCAATAAGGCACTTAGGGCACTAAGTTGCACTAAGAAGTGCCCTAAGTGAAGCATATAACAATTGTATCTTTTTGAAAATGTCTTAGTGAAGCTTAGTGTCCTAAGTGGCTTAGTGGTAAACTCTCTTAGAATGCGAAGCATTCTCTTAAGCTTTCTCAAATGTTATAGTAAACGTAGTTCCTTCTCCCGGTTCTGATTTTACATCGATGAATGCATTGTGGGCCTGCAGAATATTTAATGTGGAAGGCATGCCGAGACCCATTCCATTTCGCTTTGTAGTGTAATACGGTTCGAACAGACGGCCGAGGTCTTCACGTGACATGCCAATGCCATTGTCCTGGATGCTCACGCTGGGTTTGACTTTATCTTCGATAGCAATAAATAATTTGCCCGGAGATTTTTCTATGGCTTCCATTGCATTGTTTATAAGGTTGGAAAACGCAAGATGTAATTTTTCTTTATCTCCCATTATCATCACAGGCGTTTCTGGTTCTTTATAGTCGAGTGAAATGCTTTTTAAAGCAATGGTATCTTTCGCAACATTTAAATTTTCGTGTATTACGTCCTGCAAAGAAACCGGCGTTAGCTTGATGTCGGAGAAGCGAAGCGATTGCAACAGCTCTGTGATCAGCGAATTAATGCGGCCGGAATTTCGATTGATGATCTCCATGTACATGTGCGATTCATCTCCTTTCACGATGTCCATCAATTGTTCCAGTGAAAGATTGATGTTGTTCAAAGGATTTCTTACTTCGTGCGCCAAAGTGCGTACCAGGCGGCCTGCGGCGGCAAGCTTTTCAATATTCAGCGAGGCTTTTTCGTTGCGCTTTCTTTCGGTAATATCGTGAAGAATTCCCTGGTAGTATAAAGTGTGATTATCGCTGTCTTCGTTGGATAATGTAAGGAGACAGTATTTTACTTGTCCCATCGCGGTTTTTAATTCAACTTCATAGTCTTTTATCTCTTGTTCGTTATTGATGAGTTCGAGAATGTTTTTCTTGACATTGTGATCAATAATAAAATCAAAGAAACGGTATTGATCAATTTGCAAAGGTTCAAGTTGAAGTAAATCAAGGCCCGCTGAATTTATTTGTATCAGTCTTCCTTTATGATCACCAATGAAGATTGCATCTTTCGATTTCTCGAAAATACTTCTGTATTTTTTTTCATTTGCTTTTAATGCCTTTAGCGTTGTGCTTCTTTCCAGCGCATAGCGAATGCAGCGCTCCAGCTTTTCAGGCGTTAGTTCGCCCTTAACCAGGTAGTCGGTGGCGCCAATAACCACGGCCTGTCTGTCAATCTCCGGATTGCCTTTGCCAGTTAATAAAATAAATGGCATTTCAGAGCCTTCTGCAAGAGACTGACTGATGAAATCCAATCCGGTTTTAATGCCGAGACGGTAATCTACAAAGCAGATGTCACAATCGTTTTGCCGCATTCTTTCAATTGCGGTGCTGTATGAGTAACACCAATGCGCTTTGAAAGTGCCGCTGGTAATGGATTGTAGATAATCATTCATTATGAAATAATCATCTTCATCATCTTCCACCACCATTACATTGAGGAGTCTATTCTTCAGTTGGGGCATTCGTTTTGGATTGTATTAACGGAAGTATAATTGTAAAGGTAGCTCCTTTTTGAGGCTCGCCTTCAGCATACATTACACCCTGGTGGTGATCAATTATTTTTTTGCAAATAGCAAGACCAATACCAGATCCGGGATATTCTGATTTGCCATGAAGGCGCTGGAATATCTGGAATATTTTTTCGGCGTAGTCTTGCTCAAAACCAATTCCATTATCTGATATGCGGATAGAATAATAGTTTATGTCGCTGTAAAGCATGAATTTCTTTCTTTCCTCATTATCTGCCAGCCTGCATGAAATATGAATTACCGGAGGCACATCTTTCTTTCTGAATTTTATGGCATTGCTGATGAGATTAGAAAACAACTGCTTCATTTGTAGCGGAATGGCCTCTACTAAAGGGAGTGCGCTGTCAATTACGAGCTTCGCATTGGTGTCATCAAAAAGCAGTTCAAGTTCGTTGGAAACTGTTTTAATGGTAACGTTAAGATCGGTTGGTTCAAATATTTGTGTGCGTCGCGTAATTCTCGAAAATTCAAGCAGGTTGTCGATGAGGCTTCTCATGATCTCTGCAGAACCCATGATTCTTGTTAAATACACTTTGCCATCATCATTCAAAACATCTCCATACTTGGTTTGCAGTCGTTCTCCGAAAGTTTGAATTTTCCTTAACGGTTCCTGCATGTCATGCGATGCCACATAGGCAAATTCTTCGAGCTCTTTATTGGACTGATTAAGTGTTTTAATATTTTGGCGGAGTTCCATTTCAGTTAGTTCAGCTGGCGTAATATCCCGCGTAATGCCAAATATTCTTTTGTGGCCGTGGGCATCGGACGTAACGGTGCCGTTGGTACTTATACTTTTCTTTTCACCACTACTTGTGGTGATATGGTAGATGATATGAAAGTTGGATTTGTTTTTAATTGCTTCATCAATCCTGGCCAGGTACATGTCTCTGTCCTGCGTATCGATGTGTTTTAGATAGAAGTCATCATTGATGACAAGATCTTCGTTTTTGTCATATCCGAAAATCTCATACAGCCCGTCGGACCAGATCATTTCCCTGGTTAACATGTTATGACTGTAGGTGCCGAATCTCAGTAGCTTTTCGGAGTCGCTGACAAGCTGCATGTTCTTTTTCAGATCATCACTCACCTTCATCTGATCCGAAATGTCCTGCGCTATAAATAGAAAGGACCCTGGAGTACCGTCTTCACTTTTTCTTAAAACAGTACCCAGGGTTTTAAAGTAACGCCAATCACCATTTTTGTGATTTAGCCTGCTGTTGTATTCGTACGATTCATCTCCGTTGAGATGATAATATTTTTCAATTTCGGCCTTTACAAGATCGACATCCTCGCTGAAGATAACTTTCATGAGATCATTGTCCCACTCCTCGAAATCTCCATAGGTGTATCCCAACAGATCCGTGACTCGTTTATTAATATAGCTTAGCTTTTTATTGTGAGCGTCGTATATATAAACCAGGGCCGGGATAAAGTCAGTTAATTTTTGCTGCCACTCGTTTCCAAAACCTACAGACTCAAGTAGTGTCTTCAGGTTTTGAATGTTTTCTTTTTCTGATTCCGGATTCATGATTAATCATTGTTAAATTCATGGAATTGCCTCATTTTATTATAAAGCGTCTTCCTGTCAATATTGAGCAACTTAGCGGCTTTACTTTTATTAAAGTTTACCTTCTTAAGCGCCTCCAATATCGTTTCGTATTCTGCGTCCAATGATGCTTCTCTCAAGCTGTTTTCATGAAGTTCTATCTTCTTCGGTGTTGTATATATGGGCTGTGGTTGAGTGGGTTGCGTTGGCACCGCTCCGCTGTAGGCATTGCCCGGTTGAGCATAGTCAACAGGAGCCATCGGTGCCGGCGGTATCACTGCTTCGTCAAACTGCAACTTCTGGAAATTGGTAATTTCAAACGGCAGCGAAATCACATCGATCAATTGACCATCTGTTAGCAATGCTGAGCGTTTGATAACGTTTTTCAATTCACGCAGGTTGCCGTGCCAAACGTAGTTCACGAAGATTTGCTCTACCTGCGGTGTAAATCCCTGGATGCTTTTTTGCAGCTCAATATTTGCCTGATGAAGGAAATGTTTTGCAAACAACAGAATGTCGGCCTTTCTTTCTCTAAGCGGTGGTACGTTTATACTAAACTCATTGAAGCGGTGATAAAGGTCTTCGCGGAATTTGCCTTTCTTCGCTGCGTCCAGCAATTTTTCGTTGCTTGCTACGATGATACGCACATCCAGATCAATGTCTTTGGTGCCGCCTATTCTGCGCATTTTTCTTTCCTGGATCACGCGTAGAAGAGATACCTGTACATCATAACTTAAATTGCCAATTTCATCAAGGAAAACAGTACCTGTATTTGCGAGCTCGAATATGCCGATCTTTTGATTGATGGCACCGGTAAATGATCCTTTCTCGTGACCGAACAATTCACTGCCGGCGAGTTCTTTGGAAAGCGCACCGCAGTCGATGGCCATGAAAGGTTTGCCGCTTCTTTTACTTTGGTGGTGTATTTCTTTTGCGATTACTTCTTTACCGCTTCCACTTTCACCATAAAGGATAATGCTATAATTGGTAGGGGCCACACGTCTGATTTGCTCCATAATGTTAATGAACACCTGGCTTTCGCCGGAAATATAGTCATCGTGGTGGAGCGCTTGTGATCCGGACGAAACACTTGTCTTAACAGGCTTGTTGTTGTCTTGTGTCGTCGCAACGGGCCTTGCCGGGCTGTTTCCTTTTTCCAATGTCTTTTTAATCGTCAGCAAGATTTCATCCGGAAAAAGCGGTTTCGTCACGTAGTCTGTGGCTCCGTTCTTTAACACTTCTACTGCGGTTTTTATATCGCTATAGCCTGTAATTATGATTACAGGTAAACTAAAATTATATGCTTTGATCTGCATCAGCAGATCATTACCATTCATATCGTCAAGCCTATAATCTGAAAGAACGATATCCGGATTGAATGATTGAAGCAACTCCAGGCCCTTTTTACCTGAAGGTGCCGTAACAACCTCATAGCCCTTCTTATTTAGAAAACGGCTAAGCAGGTTGCACATGTCCATATCGTCATCGATTACCAGTATTTTATCCATCGTTTGCGTATTCGGGTGGTTAAATCAGAAATTAGGAATCAGGAGTTAGGAATTAGAAATGAGGCATCTAACTCCTAATTTCTAATTCCTAGTTAACTAATATCATGCCCAAAGCCTGCGCATTTGTGACATCGGTATTTGCATTTGCTCCCTGTATTTTGTTACAGTTCTTCTTGCAACCGGCATTCCTTTGTTAGTAAGAATGGCCACGATCTGCTGATCAGTATATGGGTTGTTTTTATTTTCCATTGATATCAATTCCTGGATAGTTGATTGAATAAGCTTGTTGCTTACAGAATCTCCGTTTCCATTAATAATACCTTCAGTGAACAGATTTTTCAGCGGTATTATACCAAAGTGTGTGTCCACAAATTTGTTGGAAGTAAGCCTTGATACCGTTGCAATTTCAATATCAAGTTTCTCTGCGATATTCTTTAAGATCATTGGTTTCAATGCCCTTATATCGCCTTCCATGAAGTAATCCTTTTGATAATCCACAATGGTCCTGATCACTTTCAACATGTTACTTTCTCTTTGCTTTATGGCGCTGATGAACCATTGCGCAGAAGCAAGTTTGCTTTTCATGTATTGCCTTTCGCTCCTGTTGCTTGTTTTATCCAATTCAATTTTCTCGCTCCAGGCAGCATTCACGTGCAGGTTTTGAGAATATTGATTATGCAGTGAAACAATCAGTTCTTCATCTACTCTGTACACCGAATAATCCGGAACTATAGTTTGCTTCGCATTGAAAGCATCTGACTGCGCTGCAATCGGTTTTGTTTTCAATTTAGAAATATGCTCCACAATTATTTTAAACTCGTCTTCATCTACTTTCAGCAAATCTCTGATCTTTTCAAACTGCGCAGTGCTCAATAGTTTGTAGTGGTCGCTTAATAATTTAATGGCAAGTCTATCAACCACACTCTTTTTGTTTTTGCGTTCCAGTTGTAGCAAAAGACATTCGCAAATGCTGCGTGCACCAATGCCCACGGGATCGAGGGACTGCACTACTTTCAGCGCTTTTTCAAATTCTTCGGCAGTAACCATTTTGTGATTGCTGAACGAAAAATCATCAGAAATATCATCCATTGATTGTTCAAGCAATCCATCTTCATTTAAACTGTCGATCAGGTAGTCTGCATAAATGAGCGTTTCGTCATCAAGGTTGAGCAATTGTAGTTGTTCCTTTGCTTCCTGCCTGAAATCTACTGATGCTCTCATTGGCACATTTACAAGATCAGTATCCGGGAGATAATTGTTGTATTCAAGTTTATAATCGGGAATGTCATCATAACCATATTCTTCCCAATCCTGGAAATCTTGGGCCGCATTTTTATCGAACTTGTCAATACTTTCCGTATCATTGTTTTCTTCTTTTTCAAGAAATGGATTTTCTTCTAATTCATTTTGTATACGCAACTGTAGTTCTTGTTGTGTGAGCTGAAACAAGTTCAGTAATTGAATTTGCTGCGGCAATATTTTCAGGCTCTGCTTCTGTGTAAGATTTTGGCTTATCATAAACACGTCGTTTTTTCTATCTCACAGTAAGGCAAGCTTGACACCAGTTTTGCAAAAAGAAGCAACAAAAAGTTAAGAACTTGATAATGAATGTCTTTCAGGTATAGTTTTTTTCATTTCGATACCGAAGCTGTTTTTAAAAATACAAAAAGTGTGGAAATAATTCTACAGTATGATGAGATTAAAATTTAAATTTTCATACATCCAAAAAAACTTCCAGTTTGTAGTGGTTGCGTTCATTATTTCTCTCGCAACACTTATCGGCATTTCGTTTCTTATTCGCAAGCAAGTAAACATTTACGGCCAGTATTCAGATGCCATTGAACATTCTTTTGAAGTGATGAACAGGGTGGAAGTGCTTGAACAATTATTGAAAGATGCAGAGACGGGCGTTCGTGGCTATTTGTTAACAAATGACAGTATTTTTCTTCAGCCCTATACACACGTCAACGACAGCATAAAAAAGTGTATGCTTGACCTCAGGGAAATAATCAGTGACAGCGAAAAGCATGGGAACAATTCCTCCATGCAGATGAATAGGCTGAGATACATAAACGAGAAAGTGATCTTGCAGACAAGTATTTTGAATGATCTTTTGGTAGCCCCGAAGCCACCGGACAAGGTTTTGCTCCGTAAAGGAAAAGATATTCTTGATAGCTTGAGGGTGAATTTTGACAGCATGCGTCACTATGAGTTGAATTTGCTGGCAAGCAGCCGGATAGAAAAGAATAAGTCAAAGGAGGCAACGCCGGCCTATTTGTCATCATTGCTTGCATTTTCTGTGATCCTTACCCTTGCTTCGTTCGCATACATTCTTAAAGAGCTGTTTACCCGGCATAAATATCAAACGGAACTTGAAAGGAAAATTGCCGAGCTGAACCAAAGCAATGAAGAGTTGGAACAAATAGCCTATGCATCATCCCACCATTTGCAGGAACCGTTGCGGAAACTAAGGCTTTTCAGCAGCAAGCTCTTGTACAAGTATAAAGATGATGTGGAAGGCGATGTGAAAAAATCCTTAGAGCGAATTGATGCGTCTGCATTTGCCATGCAGGAACTTATTCAAAACCTTGCCGACTATACGAGTCTGACCAAGCACCAGGAAAGCTATACAAGCGTATCGCTCAACTCGGTGTTATACCAGGCATTATATTCTGTCCAAAACGAATTCTCTTCAAAGGCAGCACAAGTAAAAACGGACCGCCTGCCTGAAATAAAAGGCTCATTTGAAAGGTTGGTGCTGCTGTTTAAAAATCTGTTGGAAAATTCAATAAAGTATGCGAAGCCAGACAGCGTATTGGAGATAATAGTAAGTTATAGAACGGGAACTTATGCAAAGGATGGAAAACGCAATAAGCAGGAATACCACATCATATCTATACAAGATAACGGGATTGGATTTGACAATATGTATGTAGAAAAGATTTTCGCGCTTTTTAGAAGATTACATACCCAGCAATCTTTCTTCGAGGGTAAAGGAATCGGTTTGGCGATCTGTAAACGAATAATGTCAAATCACAACGGACACATTACAGCAGCAGGCAAGTTAAATGAAGGAGCTTTGTTTGAATTATACTTTCCTATTAGTTGAGAATTGAGAATTGAGAGTTGAGAGTGAGGACAGAGAGAATATAAAAGTGGAGAACTGAACGTTAACAAACTTTCAACTCTCCACTCTCAATTCTCCATTCTCAACTAACTACCTGCTTTCCTTCCATTTTGCTGCGCAGGGTGTCGAACGCGTCAAGCAACGCATCTTCCCAGCGTTTGGAAATAGAATAGCCGGAAATGATAATGTTGTGCAACGACAGTTTTAACAGTGCTACCTTGTCCTTCTCACTCTCATCTTTGTAAGTTTCATACAACTCAAGCTCAGCAGAGTCAATGTTTCCAAACTCTTCCTGAATTTGTTTAAGCTTGCTTGTCATCTTTCTGAGGAGAGAATAATAGCCAGCATTGTCAATGGCGGAGGTCTTTGTAACGAAATTGAAATTCATATGACATTATTTAATTTAACTGGTTAAAAAATGTGTGCCTGTTTACTTTATTTTTCATGGGGAAGATATTCCTCGAATACTCCACCAATGCAATATTGATTTGCAAGTGATTAACAAAGGGTACATTTTTTTAAGACTAGTAGTGTAACAAAACAACATTGTTTCATTTAAAAACTACAACTATGTTACGTTGGACAATAACCTTCTTAGTAATAGCAATAATCGCTGCGGTACTTGGATTCGGGGGCATAGCAGCCAGTGCTGCGGGTATAGCAAAAATCTTATTCTTCGTATTTCTGGTATTGTTTATTGTTTCTCTCCTTACCGGAAGAGCAAGAGAATAGACGATCCGTTGGTCTCTTAAAAAGTGCTACTAAAGTTACATAAATTGATTTGAAATTGTAATGACTGGCAGCACTTTTATTTTTTTCTTCTCCTCTTTAAAGTTAGCTTTATAGAAATTATAACATTGGTATGGAAAAGCTTTTCGTACTTATAGCTGAAGACGACGCGGATGACAGATTCTTGTTACAGAACGCTTTTGAGGAGATGGGATATACTGACAAGCTTGAGTTTGTAGAGAATGGTGTAGAACTGATGGATTTTCTTGAAAACAATTCAAATAACTCGAATTCCGTTCCTGGATTTATTTTACTCGATCTTAACATGCCGAAGAAAGATGGGAGAGAAGTGCTGAAAGAATTGAAACAACATGAAGACTACAAGACAATTCCCGTAGTTGTTTTTTCTACTACAAAAAACGAAACAGAAGTAAAAAGATGCTATGAGCTCGGCGCAAACACATACGTTGTAAAGCCGGTGAGCTACGATTCTTTGTTGAAGTTTGTTGAGAATATTCGAAGCTACTGGTTTAATGTTGCAACCATTCCAATGTAGAATGTAATTTGTGGAGACAAGGCAATGCCTTGTCTGTGGTTAGATACATCGTGTTATTTTTAGACAAGGCAGTGCCTTGTCTCTACAACGCCATTTTTCCTTCTCCCTCCCGCACTTTTTTATCAGATCTTTTGAAAAAGTTTCTAAGTCTGCTGAACCAATTTTTCCCTTCGCTTACATTTAACATATTGCTCGAATAGTTGCGGATAATTGTTGGCACGAGCAATTTTGTAACGAAACCCGCATTGCCTAACAGCAGTCTTCTTATAAGAACATCTACACCTAAATCCAGCCCCATATTTAACAGAGGGTTGCTCTTGTTTTTGGTGGATATTTTGGAAACAAAACCCAGTGCATTTTCAAATGGCTTTAATTGCTGCTTTGTATTGTTCCACTCAGTTTGAATAGCCAGTTTTTGTGTAGCAAGTTCCGCAGAAAGTCGTTGCTCTTCCGCCACCAGTTCACGATAAGTAGAAATTTTATTCATAGATTTTTCTAACTAGAAAATTTTTAAGAGGCATGGTGATTTGCTTTTTACAGAGAAGGAGGATCAATCCAATCAAAAGATAGGCTCCTGCCACAATGAAAAAGCCCTCTTCCATGTTGTTCATTGTATGGCCAATCCACAAACCTGCGCCAATGCCTGCAAACAATAAACAGAATATAAAAAAACAAGTCACGAAAATGACCACCAGGCTTTCGGAAACAGCATTTGTTGCCTTCATCGTTGTGCGAACACGTGTATGCTCTATGAAGGTATTTACATAGTTGGTTGCCTGATCGGTTAGATTTGCCGCGCTTTTCTTCAAATCTTCCATAATAAAGTGTTTAAAAAAGAGCAGGTTCTTCCTGCTCTTTTATCGATTCTCAAGGGTAGCTGCAGCGAATTCCAACATTGGTGGGAGGCTGCAGGCATGCTAAGTAATGAGTTCTAAGTTGTAAGTAAGAAAGCATGGGAAAATATGCGAATTGGAGATTGCCCGTTCTTTTATACTTACAACTCAGAACTTATCACTTTGAACTTAATTACGATAATTCAGAAGTAATTGAATTGGCTTTTTGTTTGTATTCGCCCTTAAGTTTGTTTAGTTTGTCTTTTCCGCTGTCAAGTACGCCGCCTATTTTATCTGCCCAATCAGCAGCTGTATCTGCAATGTTTTTGCGGGTGGTGCTTCCTTTTTCGGGAGCCATTAAAATACCTACTACTGCACCTACTGCTGCTGCACCTAATATGCCCAATACGATTTTTGTTTGAGTTGTCATAATTGATTAAGTTTAAATGATTATTTGATGATAGTTTTCTTCGAGCAACGTTTAAAAAACTGTGCCATCGCGAAGAGGATGTGGGAAATAAATTCCTCAGGTATAAGCTTTATATATCAGATAGATAACAATAGTTAATCTCTGAATGTTTTGATTAAAAATATAATTTAGCTTTTTAATAAAAACGCTGGGAATTGTAGAATGAAAAGAAGAAATGAAAGCGATGGAAAATTCTCAAACCAACATAACAGCAACAAAGTCAATCGTGTATCTTAAAAATAATGAAATTAAGAGATTCAAAGTCCTTATCGTAGATGATGAGGAAGACTTATGCATGCTGCTTAAAAACTATCTGACCCGAAAAAATTTCGAGGTATTTATTGCCCATACTTTAAAAGAAGGATTGTTGGCTCTTAACGAAATAAGACCGGATATTTTGTTTCTCGACAACAATCTGCCGGATGGCACGGGTTGGGATAAAGCTTCAGATCTTTCTGTGCTTTATCCGCATTTACGCATCAATTTAATCAGTGCTTTTCATCCTTCCCTCCCAGATGGAAGTAATCGCAACATCAACATTATAGACAAACCGGTTTCCTTAAAACAGATTGATAAGTTCGTTTCTCCCGTCATCTAAACTTGAACTTTCGGGATTTTATTTGCGTTAATTGTTTTCCCAAAATAAGAATAGGTATAAAGTTAGCAATATACAGGTATTAGAATCCTGTGTGTTAACGCACTCAAGGTGCCGCGCATTGCTGTTGTGTCTTTTGATGTAGTTCAATTCAAACTGAAAATGGAAAAACAATGAATACTAAAAACAATCACCCCGAAGAGCATTCCCACGCATTTGAAGGAGCAAGTAGAAAATTAGACTGCAATAATGATTTAATGGGCTCCGATGCTGACGTCCGCATTTCAAAAATTTCCCGCTTTTACAACAAGATGTCCGGTGTTATCACAAAATCTACAGGGAGCCCTGTGGCACTTATCTTAGCAATGTCGATCATTATCATCTGGGCAGTAACCGGCCCTATTTTCCATTACTCGGATACCTGGCAACTGGTAATTAACACTGGCACAACCATCATTACTTTCTTAATGGTTTTCATTATTCAACAATCGCAGAATAAAGACACTGTTGCTGTGCATTTGAAACTCAATGAATTGATTGCGGTAAATGAGCATGCAAGCAATCGCCTGGTCGATATTGAAGATTTAAGCGATAAAGAGTTGGAGGTACTGAAAAAGTTCTACATTAAAATATCGGAAATGGCGGAAAACGATAAGGAACTGTTTACTACCCACTCACTTGATGAAGCGGCGGAGAATAGAACCAAAAAGATCAAGGCGAAGATGAGAAGACATGGCGGAGAAACGGGAGTGAATGATAAATAAAAAGTCAAAAGTAAAAATTCAAAATCGCGGGCAGACCTTTTGAATTTTTACTTTTGACTTTTGAAGTATTTAGTGTCTGTGGAAAAACAGGGCTCTTATAATTATGAATAAAATGGCCGCTAAAAACATGAATATGGAAATGCGGTTGATGCCATGCATATATTTTATCCAGGTGGTGGTGGGAGCTTTTGGATCTTTTTTCTTTATGTACAGATATTCTGCAAGTTGGCGCCAGATTCCCATGGGACAAATTTGAGATTTGAGATTAAATGTTTGAGATACAAAGTTACGATAAAAGGGCACGCAGATGACGCAGATTGAACTGATTTGCACTGATGTTGCTTAATAGGTAGGATTATTGAATAATTGAATTATTGAGAAAAGCTAGCGCTGGAAGTTCAGTTATTCAGTTACTCAGTTATTCGGTTATTTCTTCCTCGCCTTTTTCGCCACCAAGCCATACGAATCATCAATCATCTCGCAAAGTTGTTTTTTCGTCAGGCTTCCATCAATGATCACCGTGTTCCAATGCTGTTTATTCATGTGATAGCCGGGCAATACACTGCTATAGCGTTCGCGCCACTCGATGGCCTTATCAGGATCGCATTTTGCGTTAAACTGCAAAGGATTGCTGTTCAGCGACACAAGCAAGAATATTTTACCATTCGTTTTGTAAACGAGTGTTTCATCTCCAAATGGAAATGTTTCTGCAACGTCATCCTTTTTAAGACAATAGTTTTGTAGTTCTTCGATGTCCATGTGACCAGGAGTTAGAAATTAGAAATTAGGAATTAGAACAGCCGCACACCGATGACACTGATTGGACTGATTTGCACAGATTTTTTTCCGTTGATCTCTGCTGCTTATTTGTATAGACTTTCAATCAATCAATAATTCAGTTATTCAATTATTGATCAGTGTAAATCCGTCTAATCCGTGTCATCAGCGTGCTTTCTCCACGAACTCCACAATGCTCCTTGCTGCATTTGCTGAAGCGTCGCCGCCCTTTGTCAGCAGTTGTTTCAGCTCGGAGTAATCGCTTTGCAGTTGTTGCCTGCGTGTTTCATCATTCAACAATCTGTTCAGCTCGTCTTTTATTTTTACAGGATTCATTTCGTCCTGTATCAGTTCTTTCACCACTTCTTTATCCATTATAAGATTTACAAGGCAGATATATTTCACCTTAATCAATTGCCTTGCGATAAGGTAGGAGACAGGATTACCTTTGTAGCATATTACTTCCGGCACATCGAACAACGCCGTTTCCAGGGTAGCAGTGCCAGAGGTTACAAGCGCTGCGCTGCTTTGCAGCAGGAGCTTGTATGTTTGATTGCTTACTGTGCTTACATTTGGGTATGGTGTAATAAACTGGGCAAAGAAATCATCAGTAAGGCTCGGCGCTTTCGCAATGATGAATTGGTAATCCGGAAAATCTTTACTCACTTCCAGCATTACCGGCAATTTTTTCGCCACTTCCTGTTTGCGGCTGCCGGGAAGTAGCGCAATTATTTTTTTATCGCTTAGAGGAGACTCATCTTTTAGGTTTTTCTTCGCGTCTTCTATCACCTGCACCAGCGGATGTCCAACATATTCCACATCCCATTGCCATCTGTCTTTATAATAATCTTTTTCAAACGGAAGAATCACCAGCATTTTGTCGATGTATTGCTTCATTTTCTTCACGCGGTTTTCCTTCCATGCCCACACCTGCGGAGAGATGTAAAACACAATTTTATAACCCTGCTGCTTGCCCCATTCTGCGATGCGCAGGTTGAAACCGGGGTAGTCGATCAACACCAAAACATCTGGTTTAAAATGCTCAATGTCTTCCTTGCAGAATTTTAAGTTTTTTAAAATCGTAGAAAGGTTGGCCACCACTTCCACAAAGCCCATAAAAGCCAGGTCCCTGTAGTGTTTTACCAATGTACCGCCGGCATTTTGCATAAGATCGCCACCCCAGCAGCGGATATCTGCAGCTGCATCTTGTTTCTTCAGCTCCTTAATGAGGTTACTTCCATGCAAATCGCCCGAAGCCTCGCCGGCAATAATGTAGTATTTCATATGGCCGCAAGATAGCAATAACTGAATAACTGAGTAACTGAATGACTGAATAACTGAGTAACTGGGTAGAATGAATTATTGCATAGTTCTTAGTTGTTGGTTGTTAGTTGTTAGATTTCAACGACGGATATCCAAACCTAACGGCTAGCAACCAACAACTAATAACTAACAACCATCTCAGTTATTCAATTATTCAGTTATTCAGTTATTTTTACTAAAACACACCAGCATGAACTTCGAACTTGCCCAGGTAAACATCGGTCGGATTCTGGGGCCAATGGACAGCGATGTGATGACCGACTTTGCTGCCAATATTGACTACATTAACGGTCTTGCAGAAAGCAGTGATGGCTTCGTTTGGAGACTAAAAGACGAGAACAACAACGCCACGGATATCAAAATGTTTGACGATGAATTTTTGCTCGTTAATATGTCTGTTTGGAAAAATGTGGACACTCTTTTTGAATTTACTTACCGCACCATGCACACGGAATTTTTAAAACGGAGAAAGGAATGGTTCTCAAAATTGGACCAGATGCACTATGCTCTTTGGTATGTGCCTACCGGCCACAAGCCAACAACAGCCGAGGCTAAGGAAAGATTGGAGTATATAGAGCAAAACGGGGACACCCCTTTTGCGTTTGGCTTTAAGAATAGATTTTCAGTGGAAGACTATGTAGCCTTTAAGCTCAATGATTCGATAAATCAATAATTCGATTATTACTGAGAAAAACTAACGTTCATAAGTATTGTATAATTATTTATTGAATTAATGAATCCTTAATACAAAAAATAAAATAATCGAAGTTATTTGAGATAAATTCAAACAGATCGCTGCATTTTTTGTAATTTCAGCCCTCGTTTGTTTGCCAACATTCACCCAACATTTTACATTTCAAACTTAGAGGTTTCATGGACAACCAATCTTCTGCTCTTACATTGTTTAAAAACCAGGTGGGTATCAAGTTTCAGTTATACAACAGTTTGTTCACCTCACTGCCTTTTCACCGCATCGAAAAAACAGGTATCCTGCTTTCTTTGCTGCTTACCATTTGCGAAGATGGTTACCGCAACAGGCAGAGTCCGATGCAGATTATGGACGATTTTTTTGCAAGGCAAACAACATTCACAACTGAAGCTGAAAGGCTTGATCTGCTCTTTCGTTTCGTGCAATACGTAGAAAGGCAGGTAGTGCTTTTTGATGCGCTGGAAGATGCTGCCTTCAGGCAGATCAACGACATGAACGGCGTGGGAACTTTGCGCCATCTATCGTCCGAAGTTATGCAGGACCACAAAGAAAACGAGCTCGCCAAATTGATGAAAGATTTCGGCGTTCGTTTGGTGTTAACTGCACACCCTACGCAATTCTATCCCGGCCCGGTTTTGGGAATCATAAACGATTTGTCAAGAGCTGTAATTGAAAATGATTCCAGCGATATCAATATGTATCTGCAGCAACTTGGAAAGACGCCGTTTTTCCAAAAAACAAAACCAACCCCGTACGATGAGGCGTTGAGTTTGTTGTGGTACATGGAAAATATATTCTATCCGGCATCGGGACGCATTTTGACTTACATAAAAACGCAGTTCCCTAATGCCGTTCCCGAAGAGCACTCATTGATCCAAATGGGCTTTTGGCCGGGCGGTGACAGAGATGGAAATCCATTCGTAACAGTGGACACAACGTTAAAAGTTGCGGAAGCTTTAAGAGGCGGCATCATCAAATGTTACTACCAGGATGTTCGCAGACTCAAGCGCAGACTGACTTTTAAAGGGGTTGAGAATGTGCTGGCAGATCTGGAAACAAAGCTGTACGACAATATATTTGTTCCGGGGCAGCAGGCGAACATTACTGCAAAGGAAATGCTCGATACTTTGAAGCAGGTAAAAGAAACCATCATTTACCAGCACAATGGTTTGTTCCTGCACCTTGTAGAAAACTTCATTAACAAAGTAGAAATATTCGGATTGCACTTCGCGTCGCTGGATGTGCGCCAGGATTCTTCTGTACACGGAAATGTGCTGGAAGAAATTGCAGCGTCAACAAAGGCTTTGCCGGACAATTATGCTTCTTTAAAAGACAAAGAAAAAATTGAAGCGCTTACGCAAATAACAACCGTTATCAAAGGCGACGATCTTAAATCTGATATCGCAAAAGATACCATCAAGACAGCAAAAGCAATTCAGCAAATTCAGCAGTACAACGGTGAGCCCGGTTGTAACCGTTACATCATCAGCCAGTGCAACAGCGCGTTGAACGCAATGGAGGTGTTTGGTTTGTTACTATTGGCAGGCTGGAAAAAAGATTCCATGAAAGTGGACATCGTTCCGCTGTTTGAAACCATCGACGATCTGAGAAATGCCGCCGAAGTAATGAAGGAGTTGTACGATCATCCTGTTTACCGCAAGCATCTTAAGAAAAGACGCGACAAGCAGACGATCATGCTTGGCTTCTCCGATGGCACAAAAGATGGCGGTTACCTGATGGCGAACTGGAGCATTTACAAAGCAAAAGAAGAGCTGACAAGGCTTTCAAAAGAATACGATATTGAGGTGATCTTCTTTGATGGTCGCGGTGGTCCTCCAGCACGCGGCGGTGGAAAAACGCATAAGTTCTATGCGTCTATGGGAAAAAATATTTCCAACAAGGAAATACAACTGACCATCCAGGGCCAAACGGTAAGTTCCAATTTCGGAACAGCTGATGCTGCGCAATTCAACATCGAGCAATTGATACATGCCGGTATTTCCAACAGTCTTTTCTCCAAACGCAATTTTACTTTGGAGAAAAAAGAAGAGACTTTGTTGCAGAAGCTTGCAGAATCAAGCTTTAAATCGTTCTCTCAATTGAAAGGACATCCAGATTTTCTTAACTATTTGTCACAGATAAGCCCGCTGAAGTTTTACAGCGAAACAAACATCGGAAGCCGTCCTGCAAAACGCGGAGGTGGTTCAAGGATGACGCTGAAAGATCTTCGCGCCATTCCATTCGTAGGTTCGTGGAGCCAACTGAAACAAAACGTAACCGGTTACTACGGCGTGGGAAGTGCGTTGAAAGAATTTGACGATAAAGGCAAATGGAAGGAAGTAAAAGAGTTGTACGAAAACTCACTGTTTGTAAAAACGCTTATTGATAACTGTGAGATGAGTATGAAGAAATGCTTCTTCCCGCTTACGTTCCACTTATCAAAACATCCGGTACACGGCGAGATTTGGAATATGATCTACAGCGAGTACGAGCTTACAAAGAAATACTTGTTCAAGCTAACCGGTAAGAATGAATTGATGGCAGATTACCCTGTAGAGCAATTGTCCATACAGGTAAGGGAAAGAATAGTGTTGCCATTGGTAACTATCCAACAGTTTGCGATCAACCGCATCCGTGAAATAGAAGATCAAAGGCAAAACACGCCAATAAAAGCAACGTATGAGAAGCTGGTAATGCGTTGTTCGTTTGGTATTATCAATGCGGGAAGGAATTCAGCGTAGGGGCGAATTGCATTCGCCCTGGCACCTCGGTTCGTGTCCAGGGAAACAGAGATGATCAAACTGAATGGGCAAAATATGTTTAGTGAAGACACGGAACATAGCGCCGAAAAATAAAAAATATAAAATATAAAGCCCGGTGCATGAGCATCGGGCTTTTTTATGCTATGGCTCTGCGAACATGGAGGATCAGGTGTGGAAAATATTGATGTATTGATTTTGTGGAAATTCGGCGATAAATTGTCTTAGATAGAATCAACATTAATGCAAGCCATTATGAAAGAAAAATTAGCCTTATTATTGATTTTAGCCATTCCATGCTCTTTGTTCGCACAGCAAAAATTTAAAATCGACTTAAGTTCGCCTTCGCTTATTAATAAGAGTCTGATACTTGCGCCCTCTCCCTGGGTTAAAGAATTGAAAGGACTTTATTGCCTCAACCTGGATACAAATAAAAACATAATTGATTTTTGTAAAAATAACGGCTTTGAGAAATCGGTTTATCAGATAACCGTCCAGGAAAAAAATTCAATCCGAGGTGAATTTGCTTACCCCGTACCTGTCACATTTCAGTTTGTTGATCCCGAAAACAATCAGCTTCATCTAAGCTCCAAATTTTTTCTGGATAGTGGCAGTTACAAAATAGACCTGCCCAAAGTTTTGCGTCGATGCGATATCAATCTGAACTCTCCTGTTAACAACGAATACGCAGATTTTAAAAAACTATTTGTGGATTTTTATATCAGCCAAGACAAGCTATTCGACAGCTTAACCAACCTGGCTGAAAAAGAAAACAGAGTTGCTTCTTATATAAGAAAGAATCCTGACTCTTATGTCGCTTTGTGGGAGATAATTGACGATTATTTTACACATGATTACGTCCCTGTTTATTTGGAAAATCTGCGGTTGTTTTCTGCTAGTATGAAAACCTCGAAATTATTCACAACGTTTGAAGGTATATTAAAGCATGACAGTTCTAGTAACAAGGGAAATAAATTTGAGCTTGAAAGATCAGTTGTTGCAGGTAGTTTATTTCCTGAAATAGATTTCGATGGTCGTAATATGCTGACCAAGGAAGATTTTAAAAAGAGTGAGTTAACGTTAATTGACTGTTGGGCAACGTGGTGCGGATATTGCGTAAAAGCGATGCCCGGGGTTGTTGCCTTGTATAATGAGTATAAAGACCTTGGCGTTAATTTCATTTCGGTGGCCCTGGAAAACGATCCTAAAAAAATTAAACTTGCCAATGAAATTTTGAAGAAGAATAATGTAAAATGGAAGAACTATTTCGATATTAAAAAGGATTTTAACGATAAGGTTGGTGTAGTTGCGATTCCTCTTTTATTTTTAGTTGATCAGAATGGAAAAATCGTTGAAAGGGTAAACAGTGCTGACATAGATTTTATTAAAAAAACTATTGATGATTATTTAAGGAATGAAAAGAATGAATGAATGGAAAGGTTCTTGCAGACTGGAAACACTTCTTGCAAATAGTATTTGGTACAGAGGCACAGAGTTACGAAGAATATTTCTTCGTTTCTTTGTGCCTCTGTGGCATAAAAATATAGAAAGGGGATGTATGAAATGGTTATTCGCAATTAGTATATTCTTAGTCTGCGAGCAAGGTTTCGCACAGTTCAATGATAGCACACACTATTATGCACGTTTTGCATCAACGGGTGTCATCAACAAAACCGATGGCGCAAACTCTTATGTTTTGAGCAATTTTGCCACCTATAATATTGATAAACGCAAGTATTTCTTAAACACCGCAGCCAGTTATATTTACGGCGAGAACGATGGCGGATTAACGAACAACGATTTTGCCACCACTGCCAGTTTTGACTATTTGAAAAAACAAAAGAGGCTCTATTATTGGGCATTGGTAAACTACGATAAAAGCTATTCGTTACAGATTACTAACCGTTTGCAAGCCGGCGTGGGATTGGCTTACAAGTTTATAAGGGATTCCACAGGTAAGCAGGAATTTACCATTAGCGATGGATTTTTGTACGAAGCATCTAATCTTATTGACAGTAAATTGGGAAAGGATGATTATCAAACCGTGCGGAACAGCTTCCGCATTCGGTATCATTTTACAATAAAAGACATACTTGTTGTTGACGGCAATAATTTCTTTCAACCTTCTATTTTAGATATCAGCGACTATGTTATAAAAGCCACCAACACACTCTCCGTTAGGCTATACAAATGGCTTAGCATAACCGCGGCACAAACTTACAATAGGGTCAACCGCACTGAGCGGGAGAACTTGTTGCTGACGTTTGGTTTGACGGTTGATAAGTATTTTTAAGCAACTAACTGAATAACTGATTAACTGAATAACTGAGTGGTTGATTGTCGAAAAACACTGTCAGACATTGAACCACTCAGTTATTCAGTTATTCAGTCATTCAGTTAAGAAAAAAGCCCCTGGAAAGGGGCCTTCTAATTGTTGTGGTTAAAATAAATCAATCTATAATTACCTGGCTAAGGCGTTGTATCGAAAAATGTGTAACTAAACTTTAAACTTTTAGAAATGATAGATCGCTGCTACTAACAATGATGCTGTGCTTTTTGTGGTAGTGCCATCATGTTTTGTAAACATTTCTTTGCCAGAATTATCATATCTGATCTCAGGAATAATGGTCAAACCATCTATTTTAAAGTTCGCTGAAAGTGTGGTTTCAAAGAAGTTGGTGCCAAATGCGCCGCCGCTTACTGCATCTTTATCGTCAAAATATTCACCTCTCAAAGTAAGGCCGAACCATGGTTTAGGATCAACGTTGAAGTACAACGCAGAACCCCACCAGTTTTTAGTATCGCCATATTTGCCATCATCATCTTTGGCTTTTACCATTTGCACTGTTCCATTGTAGCCAATGCTGAATTTTGGAGAAAGTGCGCCTGTAGCAACCACATCTATCTGGTTCATTTTAGCGGTGCCGTTTGCATTACCACCCTGGTAGTTCAGGTATAGTTTTATCGCATCTTTTGCCAATGAAGTGCTATACTGGCCTATGATGAATTTGCGGGAGAAATCGGCATATTTTAAATCACTTGGATCAGAAATACCAAGCATGAAAGTGCTTTTGCCTACGGTGAATTCACCTTTCAAACCAGTGTTAAAGAATGGCCCGTAAGAAAACATGTAAGACATGCTGTAGTTTCTGTTCAGGTAAGCATCTACCAATTCGTAGCCGATATGTGTTGCCCAGCTACCTGCAGTAAATTTTACATTTTTCCATGGAGTGTAGTACAAATAAGCTTGCTTTACAATCAAACTACTTTTGGTATCGTTGTAGGAAAACTCATCTGCTCTTTTTCCATAACCCAGGTCGATAACACCGCCTACTTTCCCAACACTATGCTCCAATTTTATGGAAGCCATGTTGAAAGTGAAAGAATTTTGTGAATTGGTGAAACTGGTATAGTTGTTAAACGTTTCTGCTTCTTTTGGAGGATTACTTAAATTATATCTATAGAAAACGTCAATTGAACCGGTGATATTAAAATTAGGTTTCTTTTGTTCAACGGTTGTAGTAGTAGAGTCTTGCGAGTAGGCAGTAGAAAATCCTGCCAGCAATGTGGCTGATGCAAATAATTTTCTTAACATTGTTTTGGTTTTTAAGTGTTAATAAAAAAGGTACGGCTTATCAGGGCTTGGTCAGAAGCCCTGATGTTCAAGCTGTACCTTCTTTTTTAGAATTCTGCTGGTGTTTCTTTCATCGCGCCGTTATTGCTAACGAGCAAAGTACCTTGCAAATATTTTTCGTTGTGTTGAGATTCGTCAAGACCTTTTTCTTCATCTTCAGCAGTTACGCGAATTGGAAGGATAAGGTTGATAAATTTGAAGATGCCGTAAGACATGATGAAGCTGTATGCAACCACAATGCCCAAAGCTTTTACCTGAGTAAGGAAGAATGCGGCATTGCCATAGAAAAGACCGTCGTTACCACCTGCGTTTACTGCTTTTGTAGCAAAAACACCGGTAAGCAACATACCTACCATACCGCCAACACCGTGACAAGGGAATACGTCCAAAGTATCGTCAAGAGTAGATTTTGATTTGTAATAAACCGCCATGTTGGAAATGATCGCAGCAACCACACCAATAAATACACTTTGAGGAATTGCAACGAAACCTGCAGCAGGAGTGATAGCCACAAGACCTACAACTGCACCTATACAGAAACCAAGTACAGAAGGTTTTTTACCGCGCATTACATCAAAGAACATCCATGATAAACCTGCAGCCGCAGCAGCAGTGTTGGTAGTAGCAAAAGCAGAAACAGCCAAACCATTTGCCGCCAAAGCAGAACCTGCGTTGAAACCGAACCAACCGAACCACAGCAAACCGGTACCGATCAATACATAAGGAATGTTAGCCGGTGGAATTTCTTTATGATCCATGTGAGATTGTCTGCGTTTCAATACCAGTGCACCGGCAAGAGCAGCACAACCTGCAGAAATGTGTACCACTGTACCACCTGCAAAGTCAAGAACTCCCATTTTGAAAAGGAATCCATCAGGGTGCCATGTCCAGTGTGCAATTGGTGCATATACCAACAAGCTGAACAACGCAATGAAGAGTATATAAGAAGTAAAACGGATACGCTCAGCAACAGCGCCTACCACCAGGCCTGGAGTAATGATCGCAAACATCAATTGGAAAAGCGCAAATAATGTAAGTGGGATGGAAGGTGCAAGGCTCCATGGAGCACCTGAGTTCACGCCTTTAAAAAACAGGTGCGTAGTTGGGTTACCGATAATACCTCCGATAGATTCACCGAAGCAAAGGCTGTAACCAACGGTTACCCAAAGGATGCTTACCACACCGGCAGCAACCACACTTTTAATCATTGTAGAAATAACGTTCTTTCTATGCACCATACCACCATAGAAGAAGGCAAGACCTGGTGTCATTAAAAATACTAAAGCCGTGGCAACAAGGATCCACGCAATATCGGCAGCGCTGTATTTGCCACCATCATCGAAATTTGGTAAGGTGGGAATGAAAATGCAACAGACTGCGATGATCGCAAGAATGAGAAAGGGAAGAATTTGTTTGGCGGTCAACTTACTCATGGCGGAAGATTTAGTTTTAAGTATTATTAATTATCAAATATGAATATCTAACTCTAAATTAAAAAACTAAATGATATAAAGCCACAAAAAAGATATATATTTTAAATTGTAATGTGAAAGAAAGTGTAGATAATTTTCGACAAGAAGTGGGTGTTGTATTTTTTATATAATTTTTTAAAATGTGATTTATTTTGATTTACTGCTTTGTAAAGTATGATTTTGTTGCAAAAACATCAATATAAGCTAAGTGTTGAGATAAAAAATTCAACAAAAAATGATTCGAAAAAAAATATTTTACCGCGTCAATTATTACTGGTTTTATAATACCACCGAGACGAAAGGGGTGGTTTGAGCTAATAAATGGAGATAACGTCATTTAATAAATATGTCAGCAAATGAGTTTTTTATGAAGAAATCATCATAATTGTAATAATTATAATAAAATGCAATATATAATCAATTGATTTATTTTTCTTGGATGGCGAAACCATTTAGTATTAGACTAACGGCCATTGAATATCATCGACGTTTTGCAACTTTTTGAAATCCGTATGGCTCATAGCTGTAGCCCCAGGACAATAAAAAAGCAGTCTCTTTTAAAGACTGCCTTTTTATTATTGAACGAATGATTTTAAAATCTTCTTCTGCGTATGACGCCTAATGTCAGGGCTATGCACCTACTTTAGCGTCGCTAGCAATTTTTCGTTGAGTGCAACATAATCCTCATTGCCTGCCTCTTTCGATAGCTCGATGGATTTCTGAGCTGTTGCTTTTGCTTCTTCTTTTTTACCAAGCGCAGCGAGGGCCTTTGCTTTTTGGTAATAGACATAGAACGCCTTAGGTTGTTGCTCGATAGCCTTGTCGAACCATGTGATAGCCTGGTTTAAATCTTTGTTGCTTTGTACATAATACATACCTGCCTGGAAGTAAGCCGGCTTGTCTGATTTCATGTTCTCCTGGATCTGGGCCATGATCTTTCCGTCGATATCAGCACTTACCGGGATGCCTACAGAAGTTTTATCCCATATAATATTAATAGTAGCCGTGTTTGATTTTACATCGGCCACTTCTATGGTAAATGACTCAACCGCAGCTTTCAATTTGTTTGATTTTACTTTGAATCTTGCCACATCTTCAGATTCTTTATAACCAACTACGCCGCCATTTTTTACGCCCGTGTTAAGAATGATCTCCCATTCGCCGGCATTTGGAATAGTGTACAGGGCGTATTCGCCAGCTTTCACTTTTTGTCCGCCAATGGTAACATCTTCGCCGAATGCGATTTTCGTAGCGCCATTTGCACCGGTGCGCCATAATTTGCCGTAAGGCACAAGATCACCAAAAATTTTTCTGCCATTTACTACCGGTCTTGAGTAAGTGATTTCGATGGAAGACAATGCGAAATCCTGTTTTATGGTTTGCGTTGGGGAAGGAGCCGGAACCTTCAGGCCCTGTGCAGACATGTCAAAATGTAATGCGCCCAATAAGCAACAAGCAATAAAGAGTTTTTTCATGATCTAAAATTTGACGCAAAGGTAGGGGCGAAGAGCAATTGAAAGTTGAAAGTTGAAAATTGAAAATGGAGCTTTGAATTGCGTGCCCCCTCATTTTCCATTTTCAACTTTCAATTTTCAATTATTAGTGGTTGTTATTGTACAGCTTGCCCGAAAAGTTTCCTGTGATCAATTCTGAACCGTAGTGAAGTTCGTATGTGATATCATACCAGTCGACGTGTTTATTGATCGACACCGTTCCGTTGGTAAGCAAGTTGAACGTTGTACCATCTGTATAAAGGGTGTCATGCTGATATGTGCGATTAAGTATGACCGTTGCTGCATCAAAATTTTTCGTGGAGTCAAAGGACGAATCGTTGTGGCTTTTAAAAGTGAAGTTGCCCGTAGTATATCTTCCGTCTGCTATAGAATTGTCTTTAAGGAAGATGTTTACATAGTAGCATGGGCCGATATAAACATGAGTGAAATGAAAGTCAAGAGACGAAAGCGCCATTTGCATGCCCGAACCATCTTTATTGGTAAAGGTGCCAAAGGGAATAGAGTACTTGTCGGTATTATGAAAAAGATAGTTGCTGCTGTCATTTTGCTCTTTTTGACACGAGCTTAATGTCAGCAAATAAATAAACGATAGCAATAAAGATGTTAGAAGACGTGTTTTCATTCAGGGGTTTTGTTTACACTAACACATTAATTTAAACAAAATTAACCGCTGCATTGGTATTATCTGCTATTTATCCACCCAGGTTCTTTCAAAAAAGACCGATTTCTACCACAATTTGTTGATATTCATGGTGTTTGAGGTGAATGGGTAAAATCCAAAAAAAGAAAGCCGCAACGGTAATTGCGGCTTCTACAACTATAAATCACGAAAAATATGTATCAGAGTCAAATCATTGAGTCATTGACTGATTGAATTATTGAATGATTGAAAAGAACCCCTGCACGTCTGAATTTAAGACTTCAATTATTCAGTAATTCAGTTATTCAACCAAGGCCTAAAGCCCAGTAACCTTGCCATTGTATCTTCCTGAAACTGTACCTGTTTTATAAGTGATATTGTAGGTAAAAGTGTACACGTCTCCGCTTTTCTCAACGGTTATTGTACCTGAAGTGATATCAGCTTCGTTTAATTGAGTACCGCTTGCATCATCATAATCTCCGTCTTTAAAGTTCATGTTTATTCCAAAATCTGCATCCGCGAAGTTTTTTGTGGCATCAAATGCTGGATCGTCAAAAGCTTTATAGGTGTATGTTCCTGCTGCCAGAGGAAAAGAGCCGAACTCAATGAAGCCAGCGGAAACTTTAGTGGTAGTAGCAGAGAGGGTTGGATTATAAGAGAGAAAAGTTACATCGGTATACGATGCGCTTCCACTGGATTCGCCGGCCCCAAACGCATAGAGCGTTTCATAGCTTTGAGAATTGTAGGAAAAAGAGTTAGAGGGAGTGTTGTCTTTTTTACAAGAACCGAGTGTGAAAGTAGAAACAATAGCAATTAAGCCAAACAAAAGACCTTTTGTTTTCATAGTTTGAATTTTAAAGTTTAGTGGTGTTTCGTGTAAACGCTGCTAAAGTAAGCGGACATTTATATACTTCCAATTTAATTGAACGATATAAATGCGTTTTAGTAAGAAACACTTAGGACGTGGTGAGGAAAAGTTAGTAAATGTTGATAGTTGATAGTTGATAGTTGATGGCAGGAAAGCCCTTAAAATCTAACAACCAGCTTAGTCTGGTAAAGTAAGTCTGCTCTTACATTCAAATCCTCAGTTATTCAATTATTCAGTTACTCAGTTATTAGCAAAAAAAAGCCTCCCGGGAAACTTCCCGAGAGGGCAGACATATGGCAGATAAGTTGAGAAAAAATCAAGCAATAATTAGAGAGCCAGTTCGAGATTCATGTCCTTGCTTTCAAGCAGAGAGAAGCCCATAAGGAACTCGTCTACTTTGCGGGCGCATTCTCTTCCTTCGCTGATGGCCCAAACTACTAAGGACTGACCACGGCGCATATCGCCAGCCGTGAACACTTTTTGTATATTTGTCTGGTAAGCTTTTTCAGAAGCCTGAACGTTTCCTCTTTCGTCAAGATTAATGCCCAGTTCTTTCAGCATACCTACGTGTTGCGGATGTACAAAGCCCATTGCTAATAAAGCCAATTCGCAAGGAATTTCTTTTTCGCTGCCCGGCACTTCTACAAACTGTGCAGGACGGCCGTCTTCTGTAAACTTCCACTCAAGTTTTACTGTTTTCAAGCCTTTCAGATTGCCCTTGCCATCACCAATAAACTCTTTGGTGCCAATCGCCCAATCCCTGTCTGCACCTTCTTCGTGAGAAGTAGATGTTTTCATGATCATTGGGTAAGTTGGCCAAGGCATGAATGGTGTACGTGAAGAAGATGGTTTTGGCATCAGTTCGAACTGTGTGATGGATTTCGCGCCATGACGGTTTGAAGTTCCCACGCAGTCACTACCTGTATCACCACCACCGATCACCACCACATTCTTATCAGTAGCAAACACATGCTCAGACAATATATTGCTTTCGATTGCTGCATTAGCCAAAGGATCTTTTGCAGCATTGCGTTTGTTTTGTTGTTTCAGGAAGTCCATTGCGAAATGAACACCATTCAGTTCACGTCCTGGGATTTTCAAATCTCTTGGAACGGTAGAACCGCCGGTCAATACGATCGCATGGTATTCTCTTAAGATGTCGTCTACTTTTACATTAACGCCTACGTTGGCATTGTATTTAAAAGAAACGCCTTCATCTTCCATTA
Source organism: Pinibacter aurantiacus (assembly GCF_019130065.1). GTDB lineage: Bacteria > Bacteroidota > Bacteroidia > Chitinophagales > Chitinophagaceae > Pinibacter > Pinibacter aurantiacus. Next base: position 428,778 of record NZ_JAHSPG010000016.1, read on the forward strand.
CTTTAATTCTTCTGTCGATCACCCATTTTTCCAGTTTGAAATCAGGGATGCCATAGCGCAACAAGCCGCCCGCTGCGTCATCTCTTTCAAAAACTGTTACAGAATGGCCAGCATAGTTTAATTGCGCTGCAGCTGCAAGACCAGCAGGGCCTGAACCAATTACCGCTACCTTTTTGCCGGTGCGTACATTTGGTGTGCGTGGTTGCACAAAGCCTTTATCGAAAGCAATTTCAATAATGTGTCTTTCAATTTCTTCAATCGCAATGGCAGGTTGATTGATGCCTAACACACATGCATGCTCACACGGAGCTGGGCAAATGCGACCTGTAAATTCAGGGAAATTATTTGTCGACGTTAAAATGTCGTATGCTTCTTTCCATTCTTTTCTGTAGACAGCGTCGTTGAATTCAGGAATAACGTTTCCCAAAGGACAACCGCTGTGACAAAACGGAACGCCACAGTCCATACATCTTGCGCTCTGTTGATTGAGCTGTGTGTCAGAATATCTGTTTACAAATTCGTTGTAATCCTTTTTACGCTCTGCTACCGGGCGTTTGCTCGGCAACTCTCTTGTGAACTCTAAAAAGCCTGTTGGTTTGCCCATCTTTTTATAGTTGTTGGTTGTTAGTTGATAGTTATTTGACAGGGAGATCTTCGATCTCTTTTATTTGCCACTGAGGTACAGAAGTACTGAGATTACTTAGTTTTATTTGTAGAGAAACTTTGTATTCTCTGTACATCTGTGTTTCTGTGGCTAATTTCTTCGTTACACTTTCTGTTTTACACCTTTTGATTCCTTCAAGGCTTTCTTGTAATCTTTCGGGAATACTTTTACAAAATGTTGTAACTGGTTTTCAAAATCGTCCAGTACAAATTTTGCAACGGTGCTGCCTGTGTAGTCGTAATGTTCCTGGATCATTTTCCTTAAACTTTCAACATCGTCGTGACCAACCGGATCAAGGTCGATCATTTCCATGTTGCAGTTGCCAGGGAATGTTCCTTTCACATCGTATACGTAAGCGATACCACCACTCATACCCGCAGCAAAGTTTCTTCCTGTGCTGCCGAGAATTACTATGGTACCTCCGGTCATGTATTCACAACCGTGGTCGCCCACGCCTTCTACAATGGCTTGTGCGCCTGAGTTACGAACCGCAAACCTTTCTCCTGCTTTACCGCGGATGTAAGATTTTCCGGATGTAGCGCCATAGAAAGCAACGTTACCAATCAAAATATTTTCTTCAGGAACAAAGCTTGCCTGTTTAGAAGGATAAACTATCAGCTTGGCTCCGCTAAGACCTTTACCGAAGTAGTCATTCGCGTCACCTTCCAGTTCCAGTGTAACACCGTTTGTATTGAATGCACCAAAGCTTTGTCCGGCAGTTCCGGTAAGTTTGATGTGAACGGTATCTTCCGGCAAACCAGCCGCTCTGTATATTTTAGTTATTTCGTTAGAAAGAACAGTACCTGTAGTTCTGTCTGTATTGATGATGTCGAAAGAAGCTTTTACTTTTTCCTTTTTCTCCAATGCAGGTTTAGCAGCTTCGAGCAATTTCCAGTCAAGGATGTTTTGCATCAGGTGATCCTGCTCTTCCATGTTGTACATACCTGTGAACTCTGCAGTTGGCTCTTTGTATAAGATAGGAGCGAGGTTCAACTTGCTGTACTTCCAGTGGTCGATGTTGTCTCTTACTTCAAGATGTTCCACCTGACCAATCATTTCTTCTACAGTTTTGAAACCAAGATCAGCCATGATCTCTCTCAATTCCTGTGTAAGGAATTTGAAGAAGTTCACTACGTGATCAGCATCGCCTGTAAATCTTTTTCTCAACTCAGGATCTTGTGTAGCAACACCTACCGGACAAGTGTTCAGGTGACATTTACGCATCATGATACAACCTTCTACTACCAGCGCAGCAGTTGCAACACCCCATTCTTCAGCGCCTAGCAATGCAGCGATGGCAATGTCACGGCCTGTTTTCATTTGTCCGTCAGCCTGCAATACCACGCGGCTACGCAACCTGTTTTTCAACAAAGTTTGCTGCGCTTCTGCAAGGCCAAGTTCCCATGGCAAACCTGCGTGCTTGATAGAGCTCAATGGAGACGCACCTGTACCACCATCATAACCTGCGATCAAAACCACGTCTGCTTTTGCCTTTGCAACACCGGCAGCAATGGTACCAACACCTGCTTTAGATACCAGCTTCACGCTGATACGTGCAGCACGGTTGGCATTTTTAAGATCGAATATTAATTGGGCCAAATCTTCAATTGAATAAATGTCGTGGTGCGGAGGAGGAGAGATCAAACCTACACCCGGTGTAGAGTGACGGGTTTTACCGATCCAGTCGTCAACTTTATGACCTGGCAACTGTCCACCTTCACCTGGTTTTGCACCTTGCGCCATTTTAATTTGCAGCTCGTCTGCTTCAGTAAGGTATAAGCTCGTTACACCAAAACGTGCAGAGGCAACCTGTTTGATGGAAGAACGCATAGAATCGCCGTTGGCCATTTTATCATAGCGTCTTTCATCTTCGCCGCCTTCACCTGTATTGCTGCGACCACCGAGGCGGTTCATTGCAACAGCAAGTGTAGTGTGCGCTTCCCAGGAAATAGAACCGAAGCTCATGGCACCTGTTGCGAAGCGTTTGTATATTTTTTCTGCCGGTTCTACTTCATCAATGGAAATAGAAGGACGGAGATGTTTGAATTGGAAAAGACTTCTTAATGTAGCCGCTTTCTCACCCTGGTCATTTACTGCTTTTGAATACTTCTTGAACGTGTTGTAATCGTTCATGCGAGTAGAGTGTTGCAGCAAGTGAATAGTGGTTGGGTTGAACAAGTGGAACTCGCCTTTACGTTTCCATTGGTAAACTCCACCTACAGACAATCTGTCGACCGGCGTTTCTTTTTTGCTGAAAGCGTATTTGTGTTTGGTCAAAGTTTCGCGTGCAATTTCATCAAGGCCCATACCCTCAATGCGGGATGTAGCGCCGGTGAAATATTTGTCCACTACTGTTTTATTGATACCAATGATCTCGAATATCTGCGCACCCTGGTAAGATTGCAAAGTAGAGATACCCATTTTGGAGAATACTTTCAAAAGTCCGTCGTTAACGGCTTTCACGTAATTCTTTTTCAGGTAATCAACTTCCAGATCCGATTGCAGTTTACCGCTCAACTTCATGTCTCTGATAGAGGAAATAGCAAGATAAGGGTTAATGGCTGTGGCACCGAAACCTATTAAACATGCGAAGTGATGTACTTCCCACACGTCTCCTGCTTCTACTACCAAACCTACGCGGCCACGGTATCCTTTGCGGATCAGGTGGTGGTGCACTGCTGCAGTTGCCAGCAATGAAGGAATGGCAGCGTGATCTGAATCGATCGCTCTGTCGGAAAGGATCAATACTTCGAAACCATCTTCCGCAGCATCTACCGCATAGCGGCAAAGGCGGTCAAGGCCTTTTTGCAATGAACCCGGTTTGCCATCGGCACGGAAATAACACTGCAAAGTTTTAGCCTGGTAAATGCCTGTATCAATACTTCTGATCTGCTCCAGCTCATGGTTATTAAGTACAGGCTGTTTGAGCGCTACACTATGACAAGCAAGCGGATCTTCTACAAGAAGATTTCCGTTATTACCAACAAATGTTGCAAGTGACATTACCAAACGCTCACGGATAGGATCGATTGGCGGATTTGTTACCTGCGCGAAAAGTTGTTTAAAATAGCTGGTGATATGTTGTGGTTGATCACTCAACACGGCCAAAGGCGCGTCAGTTCCCATAGAACCGATTGGTTCTTTACCATCGATCGCCATTGGAGCGATGATTGTTTCGAGATCTTCGGTTGAGTAACCAAATGCTTTTTGATATTTGAAAACCTGCTCGCTTTCAAGGTGAGTGAACATAACGCGAGGTTCAGGCAATTCTTCCAAACGGATCTTGTATTTGTTCAACCATTCACCGTAAGGTTTTTGTCCGCAGATATTTGCTTTCAGTTCATCATCGCTGATGATGCGACCTTGTTCCATATCTACCACGAACATTTTACCCGGTTGCAGGCGACCTTTTTCTTTCACCAGGCGCTGATCAACAGGCAATGCACCTGTTTCAGAAGCCATGATTACGCGGTCATCTGTAGTAACGCAATAACGGGAAGGGCGAAGACCGTTTCTGTCAAGCGTAGCACCAATGATCTTTCCATCTGTGAATGACAGAGACGCAGGGCCATCCCATGGTTCCATCATTGCAGAGTGGTATTCGTAGAATGCTTTTTTAATTGGGTCCATTTCCTCGTTGCCATCCCATGCTTCCGGCACCAGCATCATCATTACGTGAGGCAGTGAGCGGCCACAAAGTGTAAGCAATTCGATCATGTTGTCGAGGCAGGCAGAGTCAGACTGACCGTCTGTAACAAGCGGCAACAACATTTCCATTTCTTCCTTAGAGAAGTAAGGAGATGTGAAACCTTTTTCGCTTGTTTTAAGCCAGTTGAGGTTACCTTGAAGGGTGTTGATCTCACCATTATGCGCCACATAACGGAACGGCTGCGCCAGTTTCCATGATGGGAAGGTGTTGGTAGCAAAACGGGAGTGTACAAGGCCGAAGGCGCTTACTACACTTTTGTTGCTAAGATCAGGGAAGTAATGGCGTACCTGTCCGCTGGTAAGCTGACCTTTGTACACCAGTGTTTTATAAGAAAGAGACGCTACGTAGAAACCGATAGCATCTTTTTTAACAGTACTATTGATGGTGTGTTGTGCATAATTGCGCAGCACAAATAATTTACGTTCGAAATCTTCAGGATTGCTGATGTGATCCGGGCATGCGATGAACACATGTTCCATTTCTGGTTCTACAGACAATGCCGTAGGTCCGATGTCATCAGGATTAACCGGAACTTTTCTCCAGGTAATAATTTCAAGGCCGAGCTTTTCAGCACTGCGAATGAAAATATCACGGCATTCTTCACGCAGTTTAATTTCCTTTGGAAAATAGATGGCGCCCACACCGTATCTGCCGTAAGCAGGGAGGTGCACACCAAGTTTAATACACTCTTCAAAGAAGAATTCGTGAGGAATCTGGATGAGGATACCCGCTCCATCGCCAGTGTTGCTTTCGCAACCACAGGCTCCGCGGTGTTCCATGTTTTCCAGGATGGTTAACGCGTCAGAAACAACCTGATGGTTCTTGTTGCCTTTTATATTGGCGACGAACCCAATCCCGCACGCATCACGCTCAAATTCGGGAGAATACAATCCAACGTTACTTGCCATAGCAGCGCAATAGTTTTTGTTAAGAGAATTATTACCACAACAGTTTTGTTGCAATCCGTTAGTTTGGTTACTTGTGCATTAGGACAAGCATTATTTCATTGGCAGACTACAAATATAATTCACTTATTTCACTAAATTGTTAGATATGCAATATTTTATCGAGCATATCATTATTTTAAATTTATTTTTTTGTGAATTATTTGGATATTTTTCAGAAATGACTTTTTCGGGCAGATTTTAATCTTAATTCAATTTAGTGAAAAAACGCGTAAAAAGCGAATGCGTTGGCGGGTGAGTTTCAGTAAAATCCGCTTGGGACATTTACGAGATATGTAAAATGAGGATAATGTGTTGGGTGTTAGAGACATATGTCTCGTAAAGATCTCGAACACACCATAGGGCGGTCTTTGTTATTACCACTAAGTCACTAAGGCCACTAAGATTCACTGAGAGAAACTGCAACATTGGGCAGCCCTTAGTGCGGCTAAGTGTCCTTAGTGCCTTAGTGTTGAATCTTGGTCTCGTCTTTAAGGAACTGCAGTGTCTTTTCCGAATGTGCGCTACCGTTGCTAAACGAGTCGAAAGTATAGACGATTTTTCCAGTAAGATCAACAACGAATGTTTTCCTTCCGGTAAGAAAGAATTTTCCCTTCACGCCAAACATCTTCAAAACCTTATTGTCCGGATCGCTCAGGAGTGTAAAAGGCAATTGATGATTTGTAATGAAATCATGATGGCTTTTCACACTTCCAGAATTAATGCCCACTACAATCGCTCCGGCATTGGTGAAATCTGTATAGCTATCGCGAAATGAACAGGCTTCTTTGGTGCAAACCGGGCTTTCGTCTTTTGGATAAAAGTAAATGACCAGCTTTTTCTTGCCAATGTAGTCTGCAACATTGAACAAACTATCATTTTGATTTTTCAATGAAAACATAGGGATGGTGTCTCCAACATCTAATTGTTTTGACTGCCCTTTACAGGAAATAATCAAAATGCTGCAAACCAGTAAGGCGAATATCTTTTGCATAAAAATTATTTATCGAGTGCAAATTGAACGGCTGCTTCTGCGTGGATAAGTGTTGTGTTGAAAACCGGTACCGAAACATCGTTTTGGCGGATCAGCAATGGAATTTCTGTACAACCTAAAATAATGCCTTCAGCGCCATTTTCAATGAGCTTGCTGATGATATTGAGATAGCGTTGTTTTGTTTCCGGAAGAAATACATTTTTTCCCAACTCATAAAAAATCGTGTGGTGAATGAATTCTCTGTCTTCACTATCTGGAATAATTGCCTCGATATTCTTTGCTGCAAGCTTCGATGTAAAGAAGTCGCACTCCATGGTGAATTTTGTTCCCAGCAATCCTACTTTTTTAATGTTTTGCTTTTGTATCGCATCCGCAGTTACGGTGCCAATGTGAATCACCGGCAATTGAATATGCGCTTGCAATTTATCGGCAATCATATGCATCGTGCTTGCGCAAAGCAATATAGCTGATGCACCACTGTTCTGCAAATGTTCCGCAGCCTTTGAAAGCATGGCGAAGGTTCGGTCCCAATCGTTCGCTTCATTATTGCGTTTAATGTCTTCGTAATTGAAGGAATAGATCATGCACTCGGCAAAATTGAGATCGCCCAGTTCTTTATTGACACCTTCATTAATGAGTTTGTAATAGTCAACTGTTGAAACCCAGCTTATCCCACCGATTAGTCCTAGTATTTTCATTTTACGAATGTTTTAATGTTTCTACGTGAGGGCTGCATCGCCTATGTTTAACGGGGCTTCGACAGGCTCAGCCTGACACCCCGGTCGCGCTGTCAGGCTGAGCCTGTCGAAGCCTTCATGCACGAAATACATTTCTGGTGTCACAGTCAATTTGCCATTGCCAAAACAGGAAGCTGTTTGTTCCCATCCTGGTAAAGCAGATTCAACTTCATAGAAGAAACGTGCCAATTGCCTCCGTGGTTGTCCAGCGCGAAATCATATGTGCCATATACAATCCACAAGTCGCCGCCTTGCGCATTTGGTAAATGATGCACCGCCTGACCTTTACAGAAAGCTGTGGCTTTGTTTCCCTGCATGTTAACCTCAAAGTTGGTGAGCATGTGGATGGTGAATGCAAACTTCGGTAGAAAGTCTATCCAGGAATTTGTGATGTCCGATGAGGAAAGGGTAGAGGCTCGTTGGCCGCTGAGAGATGAATAATCCAGCAACACATTTTCACAGAAACTGTTTTTTACCATTTCCCAGTCATGTTTATCTGCACCGTTGAAAAGATTGACGATGGTTTGAATGATAAGGTCTTTGTCCATTGGTGTATATTTCGAATAACAAATTGGTGGTTGTTATTTATGGCATTTTGTAGCAAATGGCATTGATATTCATTCCGGCACCTACTGATGCGAAAACAATAATATCTCCCGATGCGACAGAATGTCCCGCTACATTGGATTTGAGCACCATATCAAATAGTGTGGGTATGGTGGCCACTGAGCTGTTGCCAAGTTCCTTAATGTTCATTGGCATTACATCCAACGGAGCATCATTAATTCCATAAAGTTTATACAAAGCTGTAATGATCGCTTCATCCATTTTTTCATTTGCCTGGTGAATAAAGATCTTCTTCACGTCTGCTATGGCAACGTTGCTGGTTTCAAGACAAACCTTGATAGCATCTGGCACAAATTTTAATGCAAACTCATATACTTTTCGTCCCTGCATTTTTATGTAGCGAATGCGGCTGTCTGACTCTGGAAAATAAGACTTGCCCAGGTAAATGTAATTTAGCTCGTCGATAGCGTAGGATCTTGCACTGACGCCAATGATGCCTTGTTGTTTTTCTCCATCATCCTTCAATTCGAGTATGCATGCCCCGGCACCATCACTAAATATCATGCTATCTCTATCATGTGAATCTATTACGCGGCTCAGGGTTTCTGTTCCTATGACCAGGCATTTTTTTGCCACGCCCGCCTGCATGAATGCATGAGCCTGTATGAGCGCCTGCACCCAGCCGGGGCATCCAAACAAAATATCGTAGGGAATACAAGCCGGATTTTTTATGCCAAGTGTATGTTTTACCCGCGAAGCAAGTGAGGGCACCGCATCTGTTTGAATGGTATGTTTAATTACATCTCCAAAATTATGTGCAACAATGATCTGGTCGATGGTCTCCGGATCAATACCTGCATCCTGAATGGCAAGTAAAGCGGCACTGGCTGCCATATCTGATGCAGTGACATTTACGGGTGCATATCGCCTCTCTTCAATGCCCGTTATTTTTTCGAATTTTTCAATGATCTCAAGGTTGTCCTGCTTAAGCGCCTCATGGTTTTCTGTATAAAAACTGTTGATAGCAAATTCTTTATTGTACTTAGTTATGGATGGAATGTAGCTGCCAGTACCAGTAATTATAGTTGACATAATAGGGAGATATGGGTGAACGTATTGTTTCAATGAAGGTACGTCTTATACAAAGGCAAAGTGCATAAAGGAAACACAAATACCTGCAGTTTTAACGCTTAAGATGTTCGGGGTCGGGCAAATAAAAAACCCTGCATTGCAGGGTTTTTCAAATTGTATATAAAGGAATTTTAAAAGAATACTCCAACATTCAATGCGATGTAAGATACTTTTGAGGAGAAGCCTTCTGATTTCTTGAACACGTTGCTAAGGCCGCTGTTGTAAGTAATACCTAACAACAAACGAGTATTATCCTGCAGCGTATATTCTGTACCGCCGCCAATCAGCAAGCTTGCTTTAACAGGCTGTAAATCGCTTGAAATGCTTGTTTGATCTCCCGCATCATTTTTTATTTTGCCACCTATTTTAAAGCTTGGCATAAAACCAAACTGTCCGTAATATCTGAATGGGTTAGACGAAGATTTATTTGTTTTCAGCTTTAATGAAATAGGAAGGTCCACATAAGAAAGACGCATTTTTAACTGGTTCTCCTTGCTGCCCAAATAATCTAATTTGCCGGTAATATTTGTAATAGCTAGTTCGGTTGCAAAAGCGTAGTTGTCGCTAATATAAAAATCGCCCATAACGCCGTAGGAGTAACCGATGCGCGGACCGCCAGCTGTTGCGTTTCCTTCTGTTCCGTTGAACCAGCCAACTAATGGGTGGATCTTAAAACCAAGGTCAACTTTTTGAGCGAAGATGCATTGTGTTGCAGCAATAAAAAGAACGAATAAAATTGTCTTTTTCATAGTTACAAATTGATTGTTTAAAAATAGTTTTTCATAAAGTGCCCGCAGGCGCCTATGGATTACGGCCGCGAAAATAAGGGTTTGAGCAATAAGTTGTTTGGGGGCAAGTACTTGATATAAAAGAAGTATTTTTCCTATATGAGAAATTCTCTTTTATCTTAAACAAAATTTGTACGATGCGACACCTCGTTTATTTATTTGCACTAACGATCATCAGCAACCTTTCTTTTTCGCAAAAAACAAAAAGGGAGTATTATGAGTTGAAAGTGTATCACTATAAAGATTCCATTCAGGAAAAGATATTGGACAATTACTTTAGCCAGGCTTATATTCCGGCCATACATAAGGTGGGCATAAGAACGGTGGGTGTTTTTAAGGCCATCGCAAACGATACGGCCGCGGAAAAGGTCTTGTATGTTTTGACGCCATTCAAGTCATTGGATGAGTTTACGTCTACGGATAAAAAATTGAACTCAGATAAAGATTACCTGCAAAATGGAAGCGCCTACTTAGACGCCGCTTATAACAAAGCGCCTTACACCCGCACGGAAAGTATTTTGCTATATGCATTTGAGCTGGCACCCAAGCTAACAGCTTCCGGCTTACAATCTCCTAAAAGCGAAAGACTGTATGAACTAAGAAGCTATGAAAGCCCAACCGAAAAACTATACGGGAATAAAGTGAAGATGTTTAACCAGGGCGGCGAGATTGATATTTTTTCAAGGCTTGGATTTAATAGTGTGTTTTATGGGGAAGTTATTGCCGGCAGTCATATGCCCAATCTTATGTACCTGACAACGTACGATAACAGGAAGAGTCGCGATGAACACTGGAAAGCCTTTAGCGATGATCCTTCGGTGAAGAAACTGTTTGCTATGGAGGAGTATAAGAACAATGTTTCGAAGGCGGAGATTATATTTTTGCGGCCGACAGTGTACTCGGAACTGTAGCCAAGGAAATAGGAAATAGGAATTAGGAATTAGAAGGGGGGGCACTTGGAGAGGGAGATTGCTTCGCCCGATTGTTTTATAAGGGGCTGCATTTTGTTTGCGATCATTAAGCTCGGCTGGGCTCGCAAAGACGGGCAACACCCTGAAGTTGTTTTAACAAACAGTCTGACAAAACTCAACAGGACCGGACCGTCATTGCGAGACCGGCCGAGCGTAGTGATTGGATGGGTAATGAAGGCTTACATTACAGCGTTCGGGCGAAGCAATCTTGTGGGTGAAGTGCTGTGCAAAAAACATCGAACGGAGAATTGCAATAACCACCCGCTCGCCTTACATTTGACCAACCTAAACCCTTTGAATATGTATTTCTTCTTCCGTTACGGATTCGCCATTTTAGCCCTGCCATTCTTTCTCGTTTATCAAATGCTCATCAAGAAAAAATCCTGGAGCGATGTAAAAGGCGACCTCGGAATCATCATTTTTTTCTTACTCGTGTGGGGAGCATTGTATTATTTCTGGGTGATCGCATAGAGGCCACTGCTTTTTTTGCTGGCACAGATAGGCATCCGCACAGGCCTATGCTGCATATCTGCGCCGACACAAAAAAAGCCTTCCATTTCTGAAAAGCTTATATGTACCACGCGTCGAATATGTTGTACGTTACACCAAATAACCAAATAGTGTATCGTGTTTGTTCAATTCTGTGAAGTCGATCTTACATTCTTTCATGCGTTCAAGCAGAGAGTTGTAGTCTTCTTTTTTCTGTAACTCTATACCTACAAGGGCAGGGCCGCTTTCCTTGTTTGTTTTCTGCATGTACTCAAAGCGGGTGATGTCATCTGTTGGTCCCAGCACTTTGTTCAGGAACTCGCGCAATGCACCTGGCTTTTGTACGAAGCGGATAAGGAAATAATGTTTCAGGCCTTCGTATTGTAAAGAGCGTTCTTTGATCTCCGGCATCCGGTCAATATCGTTATTGCTACCACTTACGATGCATACAACGTTCTTGCCTTTGATCTGTTCAGCATAATCATCAAGTGCTGCAATTGACAAAGCGCCTGCCGGTTCTGCAACAATTGCATCTTCGTTATACAATTTAAGGATTGTTGTGCATATTTTTCCTTCCGGAACCAAATGCATATCATCCAATACTTCTTTACAAATTTGGAACGTAAGATCACCTACGCGTTTTACCGCAGCGCCGTCTACGAAGCGATCAATGTCGCTGAGTGTAACGGGGTGACCGGCTTTTAAAGCTTCCAGCATAGAAGGCGCACCTTCAGGCTCGAGGCCAATAATTTTTGTTTGTGGGGAAAAAGTTTTGAAGTAAGTGCCGATGCCCGATGCGCATCCACCACCACCTATGGGCACGAACACGTAATCAACATTGGAAAGATCTTCGAGTACTTCTACGGCAACTGTTCCCTGGCCTTCGATGATGCGATAATCATCAAAAGGTGGAATGAAGGTCATTCCGTTTTCTTCAGTATATTTTTTTGCAGCAGCGGCACAGTCATCGAATGTGTCGCCAATTAGTTTGATTTCGATATTGTCTTCGCCAAACATTTTCGTTTGATTCACTTTTTGTTTGGGCGTAACAATAGGCATGAACACAACACCTTTGATGTTTAGTTTTTTGCAACTAAACGCAAAGCCCTGCGCATGATTGCCTGCACTCGCTGTAGTAATGCCTTTCTCCAGTTGATCCTGTGGGAGCTGGCTCATCATGTTGTAAGCGCCACGAATTTTGTAGGAACGTACAATTTGAAGGTCCTCGCGTTTGAGGTAAATATTCGCATTGTAACGGCGAGACAGGTTAGCGTTCAACATTAGTGGTGTTTTGGTGACCACCTTTTTTAACCTGAACGCAGCATCGTGGAAATTGAGCGTTGGCTTGGTGTGAGTATCTGTGTTCATTTTTTGATTTTTTAGCACGCAGATGACACTGATTGGACTGATTTTCACTGATTATTTTCGGTTAACTATGTTTAGCACATAAAATCCGCGGTCATCAGTCAAATCTGTGTCATCCGTGTGCCAATGTATTACTTCTGATTTTCAGGGCGCAGACTGCGAACAGTTTTTCCTGCCTGCCACATTTCGCTTTCACGAAGTTCTTTCAATTCTGCATCCAGTTTTTCGCGGTAATCAGCCTGGCTGTTGCTGTCGATAGAACGCTGAGATTCTTGACCTGTAGCAACGCTTTCATACAAATCTCTGAAAACAGGAGCTGTAGCATCGCGGAATTTTTTCCACCAATCCAATGCGCCACGTTGAGCTGTAGTAGAGCAGTTTGCATACATCCAATCCATACCATTTTCTGCAACCAATGGCATCAATGATTGAGTCAACTCTTCAACAGTTTCGTTGAATGCTTCAGAAGGAGTGTGTCCTTTATCACGCAACACTTGATATTGTGCAGCGAAGATACCCTGGATAGCACCCATCAAAGTACCACGCTCACCTGTAAGGTCGCTATACACTTCTTTTCTGAAATCTGTTTCAAACAGGTAACCGCTACCTACAGCGATACCAAGAGCGATTACTCTTTCTTTTGCTTTACCAGTTGCATCCTGGAAGATTGCGTAGCTACTGTTCAAACCACGACCTTGCAAGAACATTCTGCGAAGTGAAGTACCAGAACCTTTTGGAGCTACCAAGAATACGTCCACATCTTTTGGAGGAACGATACCAGTTTGCTCGTTGAAAGTGATACCGAAACCGTGAGAGAAGTATAATGCTTTACCCGGAGTTAAATGTTTTTGAACTGTTGGCCACAATGCAATTTGAGCAGCATCGCTAAGCAGGTAACAAATGATGGTACCGCGTTGCAAAGCTTCTTCGATTTCGAACAAAGTTTCACCTGGTACGAAGCCATCAGCGATCGCTTTATCCCATGTTTTAGAGTTCTTACGCTGACCAACGATTACGTTGATACCGTTATCCTTTTGGTTAAGTGCCTGACCAGGACCTTGTACGCCGTAGCCGATAACTGCTACTGTTTCATTTTTCAAAACTTCCTGTGCTTTGGCAAGTGGGAACTCTTCCCTTGTTACTACGTTTTCTTCAACGCCGCCAAAATTTAATTTAGCCATGATTGTTTATTTGTGTTTTATTTGAGATTTATGATTCGAACAAGTTGTTCGTTGTTAGTTATTAGTTGTTAGTGCTTTTTGTTTAACCAGTTTCTTCATCGCATTGGCTACACCTAAGTGCAGGCTCACATGCGCCGTGATACAAGTAAGTAGCTCATCCATTGTTGCCATTTCATACTTGAAGGTGATAGTTGCAAATGGAGTAATCTTGTTAAACACGCCGTTCGCGTAATCTTTTTCGATTTTATCCAAATATGAAAATGCGAGACCTTTTAATTCTTCAAATTCTTCTTTCGTTACAAAATCACCTGGTTTTGTTCCTCTGTTGTATTTCGCCAAAAGCGGAACCTGAAAAGTTGTATCAACACCAGTGCGCAAATAACACAATGCAGGTGTTGTGTTCACAATATGCCCGAAATTCCAGATGATATTGTTGTTATAACCTTCCGGTATTTCATTGAGTTGCTCGATGGTTAGATCGCTCATGAGCTCGATGAAATTTTCGTTGATTCTTCTGATGTATTTTAAAGCGTATTGCATTTGAGTTGTTTGTTGTTAGTTATTAGTTGTTAGACTTTATTGACGGTTATTCGTTATTAGGAATGACTTTGTAATAAAGTCTAGCAACTAACAACCATCAACTAACAACTACATCGTAAACACTTCATCCTGCTTATCCAAAAACTCATTCTCTATCACTTCTTCGCCGGGTTCGTGTTCTTCAAATTCTTTTAATTTTTCGTGGAAACCTTTGCTTGCCTTGATGATCGCAATTCTTGCACTGCGAACAAATTCAATCAGGCCATACGGTTCCAATGCTTTTATCAAGCCTTCCAACTCTTCGCGGTGACCTGTTGTTTCGAACACGGTGTAATCTTTACGGATCACAACTGCTCTTGCTCCATATTGATGCAACAGTCTTTCCACTTTTACTTTTTCTGCAATTATATCTGTTGGCACTTTGTACAAAGCCATTTCCTGCCACACGATCTCGTCTTCTGTGTTGTAGTATGCTTTTAATACTTCCACCTGTTTCTCGATTTGACGAACCAGTTTTTTTACTACTTCTTCAAATTCGTTGATCACGATGGTGAAGCGGTGAACGCTATCTACTTCGGAAGGAGAGGTGTTCAGGCTTTCGATATTTATTTTACGTCTGGAGAACATGATCGCAATACGATTTAGTAAACCGATCTGGTTCTCTGTGTATACCGTTATTGTGAATTCTTGTTTTGACATATCTGTTTTTTATTGGAACACTGATGACGCTGATCTGGACTGATTTTCAATGATTTTTTTCTTTTGACTGATTGCATTCGATCTTTAAAAATCCGTGCAAATCAGTCCAATCTGTGTCATCTGTGTGCTAGTGTATTCTTTATTTCAAACGAATTTCGCTTACGCTGCAACCTTGTGGTACCATTGGGAAAACGTTGTTTTCTTTTCCTACCATTACTTCCAGAAGGAAGGAGCCATTGTGGTTGATCATTTCTGTTACGGCAGCTTTCAAATCAGTTCTTTGGTCGATTGATTTTCCTGCAATGCCATAAGATTTGGCCAACATTACAAAGTCCGGACTTTGGATGTCCACAAATGAATAGCGTTTGTCATGGAACAATTGCTGCCACTGACGCACCATACCAAGGAAACGGTTGTTAAGAATAAGGATCTTAACGTTCACTTCGCTTTGCATGATGGTACCAAGTTCCTGCAATGTCATTTGGAAACCACCGTCACCGATCACTGCAACAACAGTTCTGTCAGGCGCTCCGAACTTCGCACCGATCGCTGCCGGCAACGCAAAGCCCATTGTACCCAAACCACCAGAGGTTACATTGCTTTTCGATTGATTGAATTTTGCGTAACGGCAAGCCACCATTTGGTGCTGGCCCACATCCGTTACAATAACTGCGTCTCCATTCGTCAATTCATTTACTGTTTTGATAACCTCGCCCATAGTCAGGATTTCTGATGTTGGGTTCAGCTCATCATGTATAACAGCTTCTACTTCCTGCCTTGTGTATTCGTTGAATCTCGCCAGCCATGCTTTGTGTTCTTTTTTCTCAACGAGTTGAGTAAGCATTGGCAAGGTTTCTTTGCAATCGCCCCAAACGGGAACGGTTGATTTTACGTTCTTATCTATTTCAGAAGGATCAATATCGAGGTGGATTACTTTGGCCTGTTTTGCATATTTATCCAAACGTCCGGTAACGCGGTCATCGAAGCGCATACCGATGGCGATCAATACATCGCATTCATTTGTCAACACATTGGGGCCGTAGTTGCCGTGCATACCCAGCATGCCCACATTCAGAGGGTGATCTGTAGGCAATGCGCTTAAGCCAAGCACCGTCCATGCAGAAGGAATACCAGTTTTTTCAATGAAGGCTTTGAATTCTTTTTCTGCTTTTCCAAGAATAACGCCCTGGCCAAACAGGATGAACGGTTTCTCTGCTGCATTGATCAGCTTCGCTGCTTCTTCAACAAATTCTTTACGAACGATTGGTTTTGGGCGATAGCTGCGGATATGTTTGCAAGGTGTGTAACCCTGGTAAGCAAACTTTTGCAGCTGCGCATTTTTAGTGATGTCGATCAGCACCGGACCTGGCCTTCCGCTTCCCGCAATGTAGAACGCTTTCGCCAACACAGAAGGTATTTCTGTTGCATCGGTTATCTGGTAGTTCCATTTGGTAACGGGTGTTGTGATGTTCACTACATCTGTTTCCTGGAATGCATCTGTACCGAGCAGGTGAGCAAACACCTGGCCTGTGATACAAACAAGTGGCGTGCTGTCGATCATAGCGTCTGCCAAGCCTGTTACAAGATTAGTAGCGCCCGGGCCGCTGGTAGCAAAAACTACACCTGTGCGCCCGGATGTTCTTGCAAAACCTTGAGCAGCGTGAATACCGCCTTGCTCATGGCGAACAAGTATATGTTTTAAACGATCGTGATAATCGTATAGTGCATCGTAGATAGGCATTATGGCACCACCGGGGTAACCAAATATAGTGTCCACGCCTTCAGCAATAAAAGCTTCCAACACCGCCTGCGAACCTGTTACCTCATCCACCTGCTTGCCAGATGAGTGCGGAATTGCTTTGGGCGTTTTTGCTTCTAATGTAGTTGCGTTTGTCATGATTTCTATTTTAATTGAGAGTTGAGAATTGAGAGTTGAGAGTTGCTAGTTGATTATTGTTAGTTGTTTTTTCCTTGGGAGTTTTTCACTCTCAATTCTCAACTTTCAACTCTCCACTCATTAAGCTTCGTCCGTTACACAACCTTCTGCTGCCGATTTCACTGATACTGCATATTTGTACAAAAGACCTTTTGTTGCTTTCAGTGCCGGTTGCTTCCAGTTGGCTTTTCTTTTTGCAATCACTTCATCTGAAACTTTCAACGTGATGGTATTTTTTACAGCATCCAGTTCAATGGTGTCATTATCTTCAACGAATGCCAGCAAACCACCTGAAAAAGCTTCAGGAGTGATGTGACCGACGACGAATCCGTGTGTGCCACCGCTAAACCTGCCGTCTGTGATCAATGCCACAGATTTACCCAAACCTGCGCCAATAATAGCAGAGGTAGGTTTCAACATTTCCGGCATGCCCGGTGCGCCTTTAGGACCAATATTTCTGATTACAACCACGTCACCAGCGTGAACGCGGCCGCTTTGTATACCTTGAATTAAGTGATGTTCTCCGTCGAAAACTCTTGCCGGTCCTTCAAAACGCTCACCTTCTTTACCGGAGATCTTAGCAACGCTTCCGCCTTCTGCGAGGTTGCCGTATAATATTTGTAAGTGCCCTGTAGCTTTTATTGGAGTCTCCAGGGGCAAAATGATTTTTTGTTTGTCGAAATCAAGAGCAGGAGCTTCTGCAAGATTTTCTGCTAATGTTTTACCTGTTACAGTTAAACAATCGCCATGCAGCAAACCTTTGCTCAGTAAGTATTTCATTACAGCAGGAATACCGCCATGCTCATGCAGATCCTGCATTAAATATTTTCCGCTTGGTTTGAAATCAGCCAATACAGGAATGCGATCGCTGATTGTTTGGAAGTCATCCTGTGACAATTCTACGTCAACAGCTTTTGCCATTGCCAACAGGTGAAGAACCGCGTTGGTACTGCCGCCAGTTACCATGATCGTCACGATTGCATTTTCGAATGCTTTACGCGTCATGATATCTTTTGGTTTGATATCTTTTTCAAGCAGTAAACGAATTGCTTTACCTGCGTCTTCACACTCTTTTCTTTTCTCTTCGCTTAATGCAGGGTTTGAAGAAGAATAAGGAAGGCTCATGCCCAATGCTTCAATAGCTGCGGCCATTGTGTTTGCCGTGTACATACCGCCGCAAGCGCCGGCACCAGGGCAGGCATGTTGTATGATACCTTTGAAATCTGCTTCGTCAAGAGTACCTGCGATCTTTTGTCCCAAGGCTTCAAATGCAGATACAATGTTTAAATCTTGTCCTTTATAATGTCCCGGAGCAATTGTGCCGCCGTACACCATGATAGAAGGGCGATTCAAGCGACCCATTGCTATCAAAGAACCCGGCATGTTTTTGTCGCAACCGGGAACGGTGATCAATCCATCATAATATTGTGCACCGCAAACTGCTTCAATAGAATCTGCAATTACGTCGCGGCTCACCAATGAATAACGCATACCATCTGTACCATTACTCATACCATCGCTTACGCCAATGGTATTGAAAACAAGACCCACAAGACCATTGTCCCACACACCTTTCTTAATGACTCTTGACAGGTCATTCAAGTGCATATTACAAGGGTTGCCATCGAAACCCATGCTTGCGATGCCGACCTGTGCCTTCTGAAAATCTTCTTCTTTAAAGCCAATTGCATACAGCTGAGCCTGCGCCGCAGGTTGCGTTTCGTCTTGAGTTAATGTTTTCGAGTATTTATTAAGTTCCATGGTTGAGCCGTTGATTTATATTTTATATGACGTTATCAATATTTTTTCACGCCCGCCTGAATGACTTTCGTCGGGCAGGCAAAGCTTCGTAAGGAGCAAAGGCGCGTAAGTTAGTTTTCTTTTGGACGATCTGTATTACTACTATTAAGCATAGTTGTGTCACTCACTTCAGCTTTTAATTCTTTATTGAACAAACTTCAATAGATCAATAGAATTACAACAGCTGAACGGAGCGTCGCAAGTAAAGCTTAATCAAAGAACTAATGTTGACCAACAATATCCGTGTAAATCCGTCTAATCTGTGTCATCCGTGTGCCAATTGGTTTACCGCCTAAAAGCAAAAAACCCGCCTTTTTGGAGGCGGGTCTTATATATCGCATTACTTACTTTATACTTAGATACCACCTCCGTTAATTGCAGGAATAATAATGACAACCACCACAATAATAATTGCGATTTGGCTAATGACATTATGTATTCTGCTTTGTAACATGAAGTGTGTTATAAAAGCGAATATACAACCGCCTGTTTAGAAAACAAAGAACTTTTTTTAGTGGAGAGTTGAAAGTTGAGAATTGAGAGTTAAATTTTTAATGAAAAACCGCAACTAAAATATAACTCTCAACTCTCCATTCTCCACTCTCAACTAGATTATCGTTGACTTTCTCAACTCAATATTTGCCTGGTTAATATCTCCCGGAATTTTATTGCTCACAAAATCTGCGATCAGGTCGCCGATAGTGGAGGTGAAATAGAAATTAACCGGATCGATATCTTTTGTAACGAATTTATTGTTGATGGTCCATTCTACACCTTCGCGAACAACTTGTGCCTCTTTGTTTAATCCAAAGTGATCAAGCAACATTGCAGCGGAAAGGATAGAACCCAAAGGATTCGCAATGTCTTTACCAGCCGCCTGCGGGTAAGAACCGTGTATTGGCTCGAACAATGCAGAACCGTTTCCTACAGATGCAGATGGCAATAAACCAAGTGAACCGCTGATCACGCTTGCCTCATCGCTGATGATGTCGCCAAACATGTTTTCAGTAAGCACCACATCAAATTGTTTTGGATTCACGATGATCTGCATAGCAGCGTTGTCCACGAAAAGGAAATCAACCGCTACGTCGCTATATTGCGGAGCAAGTTCCTGGATAACTTTTCTCCAAAGTCTTGAAGTTTCAAGAACGTTGGCCTTGTCGACCAACGTTAATTTTTTTCTTCTCTTCTGTGCATACTGAAATGCAAGATGTGCCACTCTTTCAATTTCCTCGCGGCTGTAAGAGCACTCATCAAAAGCATACGTTTTTTCTTCGTTTGTTTCCTTCTTGCCAAAGTAGATACCACCTGTAAGTTCGCGGAAGATGATGAAATCAACTTCTTCCAGTTGCTTAGCTTTCAATGGTGATAAGTGTTGCAGAGAAGGGTACGTAATTACGGGCCTGATGTTTGCGAACAGTTGTAACGATTTTCTAAGCTTCAGTAAGCCTTGCTCAGGACGAACTTTTGCATTAGGATCGTTATCGTATTTGGGGTGACCTATTGCTCCGAATAAAATGGCATCGCTGTTAAGACAAACTTCGATTGTTTCGTCTGGCAGAGGATTGCCGGTTTTGTCAATGGCATCTGCGCCCATTAAACACTCTGTGTAATGAAATTCGTGACCGTATTGTTTTGCTACAGCGTCCAATACTTTAATAGATTGTTGTGTAACTTCTGGTCCGATACCATCTCCTAAAATGACAGCTATTTTCTTGTTCATAGTATGTGTTTAATTAAGCAGTTAATAAATTTTTTTGTGGGTACTCTTGTATAGTTGCTTTGCCGTGTTCGAGAAGAATCATTTTATTTACCGCCGCCGGAACTTCTTCCGCGTAGTGGCTTACGTAAATAAGTGTTCGCTGATCGTCCTCACACAAAGCATCTACCAATTCTATAAAATTGTTTTTTTGTAGTTGATCCAATCCCTGGCATGGTTCGTCAAGAATGAGCAGGGGAGGATTTTTAACCATTGCTCTTGCTAACAAAGCAAGTCGCTGCTGGCTGGCAGAAAGAGCCGATAATAATTTGGACCCATAAGCAGTTAGTTCGAAATAGTCGAGCCATTTATTTACCTGCTCTTCCTGTTCTTTATTGATGTGTTTGAATAAACCTATTGTATCAAATAATCCGGAAGCAACCGCCTGGAAACAGTTTACCGTATTATCAAAGTACCATTGCAGTTCAGGAGAAACATAACCGATATTTTTCTTAATGTCCCAGATGCTTTCACCGGAACCTCGGCGTTTGTCAAACAAATAGATTTCGTTTGCGTATGCCTGTGGATTATCGCCGGTGATTAAACTTAGGAGTGTAGATTTTCCTGCACCATTGTGACCTTTCAGTAACCATTTTTCTCCACGATTCACTTTCCAGTCAATGTTATGTAGAATTTCTTTTTCACCATATTTCACAGAAACGTTTTTCATTTCTATGGTGGTAGAAAAATCGCATTGCAGAGACGGATAATTATCCGTCTGTACGGTGCGCACAGTGTTGGAAGCGACGGCGGGAAGAAAATCAAATGATTTGGCTGGCGCAAATTCTTTCAGATGTCCGTCTTGCAGATACGCAACGTGCGTGATAGCCGATGGCACATCCGCATGATCGCAAATGATGATGAATGTTGTACCATTTGCTGCTAATTCGTTGATCAGCGTTTTTAATTTTTTTCTTGTTTCAATATCCAAACCAACAAACGGTTCGTCGAGTATCAATACATCAGGCTTTTGCAGTAAAGCTTTGATGATTTGAAAGCGTTTGTGTTCGCCGCTGGATAATTGCAACAAAGGCGCGTCTATTCGATGCGCCATGTCAAGTAGAGACAGATAATTATCTGTCTCCAGAGACGCATAATTATCTGCATGCAGAGACGGATTATCATCCGTCTGTACGGCCGCACAATTTTCCAATTCTTCCCTTACAGTAGCTGCGTCCTGCGCATCCATGCTATTGAACCTTTGCTGGTAATAGAAGGTGCTGACATTGGAGCGGTTCTTAAAGTGGTAATGCTGATCCACCATAATGATGTGTGGTTGAGCAGCATTGCCATCATCATCATGAAAAGCAATCGTTCCTTCGTGGAAAATTTTTCCGGCAATAGCTTTGGCAAGCAATGTTTTACCACTTCCCGAAACACCTGTAATCATAAGGTGTTCGCCTTTGTTAAGCGTAAACGAAATATTATCCAGCACAGCTTTTCCAAGCCATGTGAGTTTAATATTGTTTACTATCGTTGAAGTGGTGGTCATTAAATTTTGTTTGCACACAGATGACACGGATTAGACGGATTTTCACTGATCTTTTTTATTTAGACTAATCGAATTCTATTTTTACGAATCCGTGTAAATCTGTCTAATCCGTGTCATCCGTGTGCCATTCTTTTCTACGCCTTTTCGAATTCTTTTATCTCATTCTTAATGCTCAGCAGATAATCGATATCATCATAGCCGTTCAGTAAGCATGTTTTTTTATAGTTGTTGATGTCAAAGCTTGTCTGTTCGCCTGTCGCGTCAATCGTGATGGTTTGCGCTTCGAGGTTTACAGTTAAAGTTGCCTCGTTGCCCAGTGCGAATATCTTTTGCAGGAACTCTTCTGAAACGGTTACTGGCAAAACGCCATTGTTCTGTGCATTGTTTTTAAAGATGTCAGCAAAGAAGCTGGACACTACCACGCGGAAACCATAATCGTCAACGGCCCAAGCGGCATGCTCTCTTGAAGAACCGCAACCGAAGTTCTTGCCTGCTACCAAAATCTCACCAGAGAAGTTTGGATTGTTCAGCGGGAAATCTGCTTTAGGCTCCAGTTCGTTATCGTTGTTATAGCGCCAGTCGCGGAAAAGGTTTTTACCAAAACCTTCACGAGTGGTAGCTTTTAGAAAACGTGCTGGAATGATCTGGTCCGTATCAATATTTTCAATTGCTATCGGAACGAATCTGCTTTTTACTATGTTAAGAGGTTTGCTCATAATTTTTGTTTTTTATTTCACGCAAAGCAACGTAAGGGGCAAAGGCGCATAAGCTTCGTTTAACTTATCTTACAATAATTGTCAATATTTTTACGCAATCTTGGCGGCCTTTGCTTCTTTGCGCCTTTGCGTGAAATTTAATTGTTACACTCGAACGGCTTTCACCCTCAGTCTCACATAATCTGCGTACCATATGCCGTCTTTATAAAAATCGCGTCGTAAGTATTCGACTGCTTTTTTGATAACTGTTTCGCTTTCGGCGGCTGAAATTTGCGAAAAGAAAAATCCGCCAAACATCCTGATCCAGTTTTCCATTCCGTTTTCGCCTTCCAGCTTTGTTGGCCTGTCGAAATGAGCTGCCGTCGTCACTCTGAAACCTTGTCTTTCCAACATCGCTGTGTATTCGCTAAGGGATGGAAAGAACCAGAATTCATTTGACAATTTATCAGACAATCCTTCTGAGGCCATCGCTTTTTTTACCGCCGTTACGATGCTTTTCACATTTCCTCTGCCACCCATTTCTATTACCAGTCGGCCGCCTTTTTTTAAGTTGTCGTACATACAAGCCACTGCTTTTTCTGCGTCTGTGATCCAGTGCAGCGTGGCATTGGAAAAGATTGCATCAAAGGGTTGGCCAAAAGAAAAGTTCGTCGCATCCTTCACTTCGAAAGTCAAACCCGGAAAAGTGGCTTTTGCTTTCTCGATCATTTCCGGTGATTTGTCCATGCCGGTTACGACTGCTCCGGTTGCCTGGATCTTTGCTGCCAGTTCTCCTGTTCCGCAACCCAGGTCAAGGATCTGTTCTCCCTGATGAGGCTGCAGCCACTCCAAAACATCCTCTCCGTATTTAGACACGAAGTTGTGTTTGGTATCGTACAACTCCGCGTTCCATGTTATGTTCGGGCTATATGTTGTATTTGCTACGCTCATAAAATTTGTCTGTTTTCACGCAAAGGACGAAAGGGAGAACACAGATTTTCATGATTTTCAAGATTGGTCAAGATGATTTTTAGGAATAAGATCATAATAAATCATCACGATCTTGAAAATCTGCGTTCCTGTATTTTAAATCATCTCTCTCACATCACTAATAACACCAGTGATGGCAGCAGCAGCAGCAGTCAGTGGGCTGGCAAGCAATGTTCTTGCACCGGCGCCCTGGCGGCCTTCAAAGTTTCTGTTGCTTGTAGATATGCAGTATTTGCCTGCAGGAATCTTGTCTTCATTCATACCAAGGCATGCAGAGCAACCTGGCTGGCGAAGCTGGAATCCGGCTGCTTCCAATATTTTATCGATACCTTCTTCTTTTGCTTGTGCTTCTACTTGTTTAGAACCCGGCACGATCCATACTTCCACGTCGTCAGATTTCTTTTTGCCTTTCACAAAAGAGGCAACTGCTCTCAGATCCTCAATTCTTGCATTGGTACAGCTACCAATGAACACGTAATCGACTTTATGACCTTTGATCTTTTCGCCTGGCTCAAAGCCCATGTATTGCAATGATTTCAGGAAAGAAGGTTTTTCTTTGTCGTCGATCGATTTTTCAGAAGGAATGTTTTCATTTACGCTGATGCCCATACCAGGGTTGGTTCCGTAAGTAACCATGGGTTCGATGTCTTCTGCTTTGATGTTGATTTCCACATCAAATTTTGCATCATCATCCGTGCGCAATGTTTTCCAGTAAGCAACCGCTTTATCCCAGTCAGCGCCTTGCGGAGCGAATTTTCTGCCTTTCACGTAGTTGATCGTTGTTTCATCGGGAGCGATCAAACCGCCACGGGCACCCATTTCGATGCTCATGTTGCAGATGGTCATGCGTGCTTCCATGCTCAATGCACGGATAGCGCTACCAGCGTACTCAACAAAGTAACCTGTTGCCCCACTGGCAGATATTTTAGAAATGATGTAAAGAATGATGTCTTTAGAAGTAACGCCTTTGTGCAATTCACCGTCGATGGTGATGCGCATTTGTTTTGGTTTGCTTTGCAACAAACATTGTGTTGCCAAAACCATTTCTACTTCACTTGTTCCGATACCAAATGCGATTGAACCAAAAGCACCGTGCGTAGAAGTGTGGCTGTCACCGCAAACCATTGTCATACCGGGTTGTGTAACGCCCAGCTCTGGCCCGATCACGTGAACGATTCCCTGGTAAGGGTGACCAAGACCGTATAGTTCAATGCCGAATTCAGCACAGTTGTCAACCAGTTTTTGCACCTGCATTTTTGACAATGCCTCTTTAATAGGAAGGTGCTGATCGATCGTAGGTACGTTATGGTCCGCAGTTGCTACCACTTGTTTTACGTTGTGAACCGGAATGCCTCTTTTACGAAGACCGTCAAATGCTTGCGGAGACGTTACTTCGTGAATAAAATGCTTGTCGATATATAAAACAGAAGGACCTCCCTCAATGCTCTTCACCACGTGTTTGTTCCAGATCTTATCAAATAATGTGCTCATGTTATGTTTTTTTGGAACGCAGATTTTCAAGATTGTCAAGATTTGTGATGATCTTTTTTTGTGCGTTCTTTTTGTTTTTTGTGGTTGTAATTGAATCTACAGATCGCTAAAGAAATCATGAGAAATCATGACAATCTTGAAAATCTGTGTTCCTCTCTTACGCGCTTGCAAATTGTGTAGCCATTTCCTTCAAATCCTCATCCAGCACTTCTTTTTTCTTATCTGCAACTTTCAGGAATTCGCTATAAAGAGTGTCGATATCGTTTCTGTTGAATTCGAAGCCCAGTTTCAGGAAACGGTGTGCCAGAGCAGAACGGCCGCTTCTCGCAGTCAATACGATCTTAGAACCATCTGCACCAACTTCTTCCGGAGTCATGATCTCGTAAGTGGTAGCTTCTTTTAAGAAACCATCCTGGTGAATGCCTGAAGAGTGGGCAAATGCATTTGCGCCAACAACTGCTTTGTTTGGCTGAACCGGCATACGCATAGTATCAGAAACCAATTGGCTAAGAGGGTTCAGTTTTTCTGTTTTAATGTTAGTGAACAGGCCAAGATCATTGTGTTTTTTGATGATCATCACCACTTCTTCCAATGAAGTGTTACCAGCTCTTTCACCTATACCGTTGATGGTACATTCGATTTGTCTTGCGCCCGCGATAGCACCTGCGATAGAGTTTGCAGTAGCAAGGCCAAGGTCGTTGTGGCAATGGCAGGAAATGATCGCTTTGTCGATGTTAGGAACGTTATTCACTAAGTAAGCGATCTTTTCGCCGTATTGATGTGGCAGGCAATAGCCCGTAGTATCCGGAATATTTACAACTGTGGCGCCCGCAGCGATAACAGTTTCGATCAATTTTGCGAGGAAAGGAAGATCGGCACGGCCGGCATCTTCAGCGAAGAATTCAACATCCGGTACAAGGTTGCGGGCAAGTATGGTCGCTTTTCTTGCACGCTCAATAATGTCTTCGCGGGTAGTGTTGAACTTGTGTTTGATGTGGATATCAGAAGAACCGATACCTGTGTGGATGCGTGGGCGTACAGCATGCTTCAGTGCTTGTGCCGCCACTTCTATATCTTTTTGCACGGCACGAGTAAGGCCACAGACCGTTGCATTTTTTATCACTTTAGAGATTGCTTCCACGGAAGCAAAGTCGCCCGGACTGGATATTGGAAATCCGGCTTCGATGATATCAACACCCAAATCTTCGAGTGCCAATGCAAGTTCTACTTTTTCAGCAGTATTGAGTTTACAACCTGGAACCTGTTCGCCATCTCTAAGTGTGGTGTCAAAAATTTGGATTTGATTTGAAGCCATAGTAATAAATTGATTTTTAAAACGTCTGTACTAAATTTGTGTGCTTGCATAACACAGACCTGCATATTCGAAAGTATTCATCTCTTAGGGGGATAAAAAATCAAAGTAAAGGGTGTTTTACAGGGTGTAATCAAGATAAAATTTAGCTAAAACGCTCACTAGCATTGAATTGTAAAGAAAAGTAAATACGATGCCCAACCGCTCAACAGATGCTTTATTTCAGCTTATAAAATCGCTCGAAAAGTCGGAAAAAAGGAATTTTAAGCTGTATGTAAACAGGAATAGTTCAACCGAGGACCTGAAAACGGTGCAACTTTTTGATGCTCTGGACAAAATGGAGAACTACGATGAGCCGCTTTTACTGAAGAAAAATCCGGAAATACGAAAACAGCAGCTTTCCAACATAAAAGCCAGCTTGTACAGGCAAATATTATCCAGCCTTCGCCTGATTAAAGATGCAGATAACATTGATATTCAATTAAATGAGTTGATGGGCTTTGCCCGAATCCTTTATAACAAGGGCCTTTATTTGCAAAGCTTGAAAACCCTGGAAAAGCTAAAGGAGATCGCTTCGGAACACAACCAGGTCACGTTCATGCAGCAGGCGCTCTTCTTTGAGAAAAAAATTGAGATGCTGCACATTACCCGCAGTATGCAGGATAGGGCAGAGAAGCTGACCGAACAGGCAGATTACGTTAATAAAAGGCTGAATATCATCAGCCAGCTTTCAGATCTTTCCTTGTTGCTCTACAGCTGGTACATTAAAAATGGCCATGCCCGCAACGAAAAAGACGAAGAAGAGGTAGATAAGTTTTTCGAGAGACACCTTATTAATATAGACGGGGAAAATATTACGGGCTTTTACGGAAGGCTCTACTGGTACCAAAGCAATTGCTGGAAAGGGTTCATCAAGCAGAATTTTCTTCAATATTATCGCTATACGCAAAAATGGTTCGACCTGTTTGAGCATAATAAAAAAATGATTCCGGTGGAGTCTATCTATTATCTCAAGGCGATGCACAATCTGCTGAGTGCGCATTTTGCATTGGGCAACCGCGGCAAATTTGCGGAGGTACTTAAAGCACTGGAAGAGTTTTCGGAAACCAAAGAGGTAGTCCAAAATGCCAACACGAAAATTCAGACATTTATTTACCTCTACACTGCCAAAATAAATAAGCATTTTATGGAAGGCAATTTTACGGAAGGCCTACACCTGGTGCAGGAAATTGAGGACAGGATTGAAGAATATGAATTGCAGATAGACCGCCACCGTATTTTGGTGCTGTATTATAAAATTGCCTGCTTATATTTTGGCAGCGGTGACAATGAAAAAGCAATTGACTATCTCAACAAGATCATTCACTGGAAAGTAGACCTGCGCACGGACTTGCAATGCTACGCTCGTCTGTTGCATCTGATTGCTCACTACGAGCTGGGCAATTTTGATTTGCTGGAATATCTCACCAAATCTGTTTATCGCTTCATGGCAAAAATGGAAAACCTGAGTTTGGTAGAAGAGGAGATGTTCAAATTTTTGCGCAGCGCCTTTCAGCTTTCTCCAAAGGAAATAAAGCCCGCTTTTGAAAAGTTGCTGGATAAATTAAAAAGCCAGGAAAACAACCGTTTCGAAACCCGCGCCTTTCAATATCTTGACGTTATTTCATGGCTGGAAAGCAAGATACAGGGACGCCAGGTGCAGGATGTGATAAGGGAGAAGTATTTGGATAGGAAGAAAACGAGTTGTTAGATGCGATTTATGTAAGACTCTCTCTTTACCACTAAGACACTAAGCCCCACTAAGGGTGCCTGAAATTTGAGCCATTTCTTAGTGAGGCTTAGTGGACTTAGTGTCTTAGTGGTAAACCTCGCACTTCGACCTTAATGACAGATAGACTCAAACAACTACTGCTTCTCCACATACATTTCCCCTTCTGTAATGCTCACTGCACTGGTTCCGTTATACGCTTTCGCGCTAAATGTTCCCTTGATCGTTTTGTCCGTAATTTCTGTGATATCAAGTTTTACGAATTCATCAGTGTTGTGTGGCAGATTTGAAGTCGTGTATTTTTTGCCGTCTTTATCGTAGTAGGTGAAATTTAGTGTGGTAGTGAACTTGGGCACATCAGCGGCGTTAATATGTGCAACGTTGGCACCGTTCAATGCGAACTCAATATAGTCGGGCGTTGCTTCTAATGCCGAGTCCAATAGAGATGCACGAAAAAAGTTGACGCCCACATTCTGTGGAACGCTATATTGAAAAGAGGCCTGGTAATTGAAGTTTTGCTGTTCACCGTTCACCTTAAAATTGATATGATAAGCGGACGAAGCGGAATCGTTATTTTTTTTGCAGCCTGCAAACATTAATAAAGTCAGGCAGCATATTGCGGTTATGAACTTCATAGAAGGTTGTTAGAGTTTGTGAGGGCTTAAAAATAGTGAATAATTCTACTTTTCAACCATGCAAAATGGAGAGTTCACGATAAGATAAAAAGATGTTCTCTAAAAAAAGTTCCACCGCATTTAAAAATTACTGGGAAAATCTGTTTTAATTTGTTCAATACCTAAAGCTAGGCATGAGTAACTTTGGCGACCATTTAATACTGCAATTGATCAAGGAAGGGCAGATTGAAGGATACCGGGCATTATTTGCCAGGTATTACAAGCCGCTATGCATGCAAGCCTACTTACTGCTTAAGAATAATGAAGATGCGGAAGATGTGGTACAATCGACCTTCATCTATTTGTGGAACAATAACAAATTCGAAAATATCCAAACATCCTTATCCGCCTACCTTGGTACTTCTGTGCGGCATGCCTGCCTGACTCATTTACGTAAATCGAGAAAGGAGCAGGAGGGAATGGACGATTACCTTACTCTAAATGCTTCCGACGACCATCATGATGTGGAACACATGGATGAAGTGTTTAAAAAAATGGAGGGTGAAATAGAACAATTGCCCACGCAGTGCAAACAGATTTTTCAACTGGTGTATTTTGAAAAAAAGAGTTACCAGGAAGCGGCAGACTCGGCGGGAGTTTCAATTAATACAGTAAAGACCCAATTGAAGATTGCCATGAGCCGTTTGCGAGCAGCCATGAAGGAACAATAAATTGAAATAAGGGGAAACAAAATATTGATTTGAAAAAAAGTTTAAAAAACATGAAAATCCTTTCACCTGATTTTTGAAAAAAACACTCTATAGTTAAATGAACTTATGCCATTTGATCAAGACCATATAGAACAACTCATTGTCCAAAAGCTTATGGGAGAAATTACTCCGCAGGAAAATGAGGAGTTGGAGCTGCTGATACAGGAAAATGAATCGGCAAGATCGCTATGGCTTGACATGAAGAATGCGCATGATTTCTTTTCTGCCGGCACGGCTGCCAATGACTTTGACGATAAAAAGGCCTGGGAAAAAATAGAAGGTCAACTGATTATTTCTCCAACTGTTAGTGTTCAAAAAAAGTCTCCTACCTTCTTTACCAGAAAAAGATCGCTTGCATTTGCTGCGTTGTTATTTGTAATAGCTGTTGGTGGAGCTGTTTTCCTCTTTAATAAAAAGGAAGAGCATCCTGCACTGGCAGCCAATGGTATTGTGTTGAAAATGTCCAACGGAAAAACCATTGAAATTCCGGGCGGCGAACAGGAAATGAATGTGGAGCAGTCCGGTTCAGATGCTTCATTTAAGCTCACAGATGGAAGTGTTTTGACCTCTGCCAGCAAGGAAAAGCTCAACAAAGACGAATACAATACTATATATGTTCCTGCGGGAAAGGATTA
This sequence comes from Pinibacter aurantiacus, assembly GCF_019130065.1. Taxonomy (GTDB): domain Bacteria; phylum Bacteroidota; class Bacteroidia; order Chitinophagales; family Chitinophagaceae; genus Pinibacter; species Pinibacter aurantiacus. The sequence goes on from NZ_JAHSPG010000016.1 coordinate 458,819, forward strand.
CCACATGGTGCTTCCCGATGGTTCTGAAGTGTGGTTGAATGCACTGACAGAATTCAAATTTCCATTATCTTTTTCAGGTGATACCAGAACGGTTACTATCAAAGGAGAAGGATTTTTTAAAGTGACTCACCAAAGCAGCAGACCCTTTATAGTGAAAAGCCCAGAGATGAACGTAAAAGTTTTGGGGACAGAGTTCAATATCAAATGCTACGAGGATGAACCTGAAAAAACTTCTTTGGTAACAGGGAAGGTTGCATTGCAAGCGCATAACGGTAAGGATACTGTGCTTATTCCAGGCAAAGAAGCAGAGATAAACGATGGTAAATTTCAAATATCAGATTTTGAACAAGATGTTACTTTGTCGTGGTTAAAAGGCATCTATGTATTTAATAACCAGGACCTGCGTCATTTACAATCCATCATTAAAAGATGGTACAATATGGAAGTGGTAATTGAAGAAGAAACCCTTGCCAATAAAAGGTTTACAGGTACAGTTGAGAAGAATAAACCAGTTGAGGAATTCCTCAATTCCCTTACAAAAAGCTCCGATTTAAAATTCCATGTGAAGAATAAACAGGTTGTTTTTCATACGAAATAATTCTGTAGAGACGCATGATAATGCGTCTCTGTTGCACGAATCGTAACCGCGAACGAATGTTAGGGAGACGCATTATCATGCGTCTATACGGGTGTCATATACCAACCAAACCCTGAACCTGTTTATTCATCAGCCTTCACGCAATTTTCCATTCTCAAAAGATCGCCGCAAAAGATACCACAATGCCTACAAAATAATTTTTTTAAAAAAACTTAACGTTTACTTCACCCGTTCTGTTTGGAATTGATTCTAATAGTGTTGAATAGATTTTAAAACCAAAGTTTTTCAACTGCTATGATGAGAATTATGAAGAATGGGCTTCTTCGTGTTAATAACAGAAAGGCGTTGTTAGTTTTTAGCTTGTCATTTCTTTTATGTCTATCTCAGGCTTTATTTGCTCATCCAGAGCAGGAGTATAAAGTAACGATCGTTGGACGCAACATACCTATTTCCAAAGTATTTAAAGAGATACAGAAACAAACGGGCTTGTATGCATTTTACAACAATGATCTGCTGAATGACAGAGAGATGATTAGCGTAGATATTAAAGGCATGCAGATTGAGAATGCCATGAAGGTTATTTTGAAAGGAAAGAATTTATCCTTCACTATAACCGGCAGCAACATCATTATCTCAAAAGACAAAAACATTGCACCCATTGAACATTTGATTGTGTCGGATGAACATCTAACCGACACAATCATTCTTAAAAAAATTGCCGGAAAGGTTACAAGCGCTGAAGACAATTCACCGCTTTCTTTTGCGTCAGTAACTATCCTCCATTCAAAAAGAGGAACCAACACAAATAATTCTGGTGAGTTTACGCTGGAGGTAAAACCCGGCGATACTTTGCGTGTAAGCTACGCGGGCAAGGCGAGTAAATCAGTCGCAGTAGGCCACCAATCTTATTTCAACATTTCGCTTGTTACATCTGATGAGACCCTTGCTCCGGAAGTTGTAGTAACAGGGTTTCAAAAAATTGATAAAAGAAAGTTTACAGGCTCTGCAGCTAAAGTAAAAATGGATGACATCAAACAGGAAGGCGTTATGGATGTTGCCAGAATGCTTGAAGGTCGCGTTGCAGGGGTAACTGTAGAAAACGTATCCGGTACCTTTGGTACGGCTCCGAAGATCCGTATTCGCGGAGCTACCTCTATTTCTGGCTCTAATAAACCTCTATGGGTTGTTGATGGCATCGTGCTGGAAGACATCGTAAACGTAACAAACGACCAGCTTTCCAGCGGTGATGCCACAACAATGCTGGGTTCTTCTGTTGCTGGCATCAATACCAACGATATTGAGTCGTTAGACATCCTTAGAGATGCGTCTGCTACTGCCTTGTATGGGGCACGTGCGATGAACGGCGTAATCGTTATTACAACCAAGAAGGGTAAGTCTGGCAAAACACAGATCAACTACAGCGGCACATTTTCCAGCATTTTAAAACCAAACTACAAGAAGTTCAACATCATGAACTCTGCACAGCAAATGAGTGTAGATCTTGAGTTGGCAGAAAAAGGCTGGTTGAATTTTTCTGATGTGTCCCGCAACCCAACAGGAGGTGTGTTTGCAAAAGCATCAGATCTTGTGAGCAAATGGGATAAAACAGAAGGTAAATTTGGTTTGGACAATAACGTTGATAGCCTCGCAGAATTCTACAGACGTTATGGTTTGGCCAACACTGACTGGTTCGATGTGTTGTTCAGAAATTCATTTGCACAAGAGCACAACCTTAGTTTGTCTTTTGGTACAGATAAATCACAATCGTATTTCTCTACAAACTTTTACCAGGACAATGGCTGGACGATTGGTGATCGTGTAAACCGCTACACCGCTAACTTTCACAATACATACAATGCAAGCGACCGCTTAACGCTGGGCTTTTTGACCAATGCTTCTTACAGACAGCAAATGGCGCCAGGCACAGTGGATAGAACGAGCAATAAAGTAAGCGGCGGTTTCGATAGAGATTTTGATATCAATCCATTCAACTATGCATTATCAACCAGCAGAATAATTACTCCATATGATGAGAATGGTAACCTGGAATACTTCAGGAAAAATTTTGCACCATTCAATATCGTAAATGAATTGCAAAACAACACGCTGGATGTAAACGTGCTGGATGCAAAATTACAAGGCGATCTCGGCTACAAAATTTCAAAAGATTTAAAGTTTGATTTTACCGGAGCGATCCGTTTGGTGCAGTCTTCGCTGGAACATCAGATCACTGAAAATTCAAACATGGCGCAGGCTTACCGCGCTGCCGATAATTCTTTCATCAGAGAGAACAACAAATTCTTGTACCGCGATCCTGAACATCCTGATGATGAGCCGCAGGTGGTTTTACCCAAAGGTGGTTTTTATAACCGCACAGATAACAGGATGTTGAACTGGAGCATTAGAAATCTATTGACCTATACCAAAGATTTCAACCGCAACAACTCTTTGAATGTAATGGGCGGTATGGAAATCAAAGCTACAGACAGACGTGTTTCCAACAACACAGGATATGGTTATCAATACAACAGCGGCGGTATTCCATTTGTGGACTACAGAGCATTGAAACAATTGCTGGAGGCCAACTTTAACTACTATGGCCTTGCGAATACGCGTGACCGCTTTGTTGCATTCTTTGGAAACGGTAGCTATACTTATAAAGGTCGTTACACATTAAACGGAACAGTGAGAGAAGATGGATCAAATGGCCTTGGTAAATCAACCAAATCAAGGTGGTTGCCAACATGGACTGTAGGCGGTGCCTGGAACATCTTTAACGAGCCACTCATTCATGATTTTCTTGCTAATAACTACGTTAACCGCGTTAACCTTAGAGGTAGCTATGGTTTGAGTGCAGACTTCGGTCCTGCAAATAACTCTTCTGTTATCCTCAGCATGGAAACCAGTAAGAGACCAACACTGGCAGAGCAGGAGTCGGGCATGGACCTGGTAAGTTTGGAAAACAAGGATCTTACATGGGAGAAAAAATATGAAGGAAACGTTGGGCTCGACCTGGGTTTCTTCAAAGACAGATTAACGTTGGTTACCGATGTGTACAGAAGAAACAGCTTTGATCTCATAAGCCTTATTCCTACAGCAGGCGTGGGTGGACAAGTATTCAAAGCCGCGAACTATGCTGATATGGAATCTCATGGCGTGGAGTTTACACTGGGAGGTAAGATCATTGCACAAAGAGCATTTACATGGGGCGCAAATCTTACGTTCGGATACAACATCACTAAAATAACCAACATTAAAAGTTTGAGCCAAATTGCAGACCTAGTGTCTCCACAAGGTGGTTCTTCTCTTGGCTATCCTGTACGTTCCATTTTCTCTATTCCATTTAAAGGATTGGATCATTACAGTGGTGTGCCTTTGTTCACAGATGAATCTGGTAACACAAACACAGATGTGTTCCTGCAAAGCAGCAACACAAGCAATCTTAAATACGAAGGTTCTGCAGATCCATTATATACCGGCGGTTTGTCAAACGTATTTACTTACAAAAATCTTTCATTGAATATTCTGTTCGTTTACCAGGCCGGTAACAAGGTGCGTTTATCACCTGTGTTCGGTGCCTCTTACAGCGACATGAACGCAATGTCAAAAGACTTCATCAATCGTTGGGAAGCACCTGGTGATGAAACGAAAACAAACATTCCTTCCATCAGTGATTCTCGTATTGTGTATTTCCTCGGAAGTTCATCTCCGTACGGTAACTACAACTATTCCGATGTGCGTGTAGCAAGAGGAAGCTTCGTGAGATTGAAAACTGTGGCATTGACATATTCTCTGCCGGGACACCTTACAAAATCAATCGGCATCAACAACTCATCATTAACATTTACAGGTAACAACCTTTGGTTAATTGGTGCTGACAAGAAGCTGAAAGGACAAGATCCTGAGTTTGCCAACTCTGGCGGTGTAGGATCTCCGGTGTTTACACAGCTTTCACTAGCATTGAAAATTGGGTTCTAAAAATAAATTGTTGCCAGTTGCCGGTTACCAGTTACCGGCAACAGGCAATTAGATAACTGGTGAATAGAATTTTTGATAATAACGAGCATGAAAAAGTCTATAAATATTGCGCTTATCGTGTTGAGTGTTGTTGGGTTATTCGGTTGCAAAAAGTTTTTATCTGAACTGCCGGACAATCGTGTGGATATGGACAACCCATCAAACATCACGGTGGATAACATTTCAGCGATATTGGTAAATGCGTATCCAAAAGCCAACTACATGGGCTTTTGCGAAGCAATGTCTGATAACGTAGATGACAAATTGGGCGGTAGTTTGGTGTTGTCAAATTTTTATCCGTATCAATTTGCAGATGCGAATAACAATCACTCGCAGGACATGCCCACCGCTTATTGGGATGAGTGTTATAAAGCAATTGCCTTGTGCAACCAGGCTTTAGAAGCAATAGGCAAGGCAACGAATCCTAAAACTTTTAACGCACAAAAAGGGGAAGCATTAGTAGCAAGAGCATACGCTCACTTTATGCTGGTAAATCTTTTCGCAAAAACATACGATCCTGCAACAGCGAGTACAGATCCGGGAGTTCCTTATGCAACAAAACCTGAAACGATTGTATTTGGTCAGTATACAAGAGGGACCGTTGCTTCTACTTACGACTCCATCAGAAATGATCTTCTGACAGGTATCTCGTTGATAAGTGATGATTCTTATACTGTTCCTAAATATCATTTTACAAAAGCAGCTACGAACGCATTTGCTACCCGCTTTTACTTATTTAAGCAACAGTATGACAGCGCGGTCATTTTTGCGTCGAAAGTTTTCCCTAGCGGAGACTTTGCTTCTAACATGCGTCCGTGGTTAACCACATACAGAAAGCTTACATATTATGCGCTTCAGCAACAGTACACACAGATAGATCAAAAAGCCAACCTGCTATTGGTAGAAACATTGTCTAACTGGGCAAATAGTTTTTATGCGTATCGATTTGGTTTTACACCTGCATTGCAAACAACCATTTTGGGTAAAAATATTGCTAATGGTTATTATCCTTACATGGTGTACGGAAATTCGCAAGTGTTGAATATTCCAAAGTTCTATCCACACTTTGTGCAGACTGGTTTAAATGCAAATACAGGATATAACTATACCACGATCCCTTTGTTTACAACAGAAGAGGTATTGCTTAACAGAGCTGAGGCTTATGCAAAGCAACAACAATACGGTCTTGCTTTGGCTGATCTCAACACCTTCGCGAGCCAGCGTATTTTCAACGGTTATGATGCGAATGGTGACCCGATTCCATTCGATCCTGCAAAGAATACCATCACTATCGATTCTGTTAATAAGTATTATCCTAAAGGAGATATTCAGACAAAAGTTATCACTGCGATCCTGGATTTTAAACGTGCGGAGTTTCTTTTCGAAGGTTCAAGGTGGTTTGACATTCTTCGCTACAAAATGGAAGTGAAGCACAAATACATGGTAAGCAATAGTAAAACGGATTCCACGGTACTAAAAGTTGACGATAAACGTCGACTGATACAACTGCCGGATGCAGCTGTGTTATCTGGTTTAGCTCTTAATCCAAGAGATTCATCATAACGGAAAGGTTTGTTTCCCAAAAATATTTTGAAAGAATAGAAAACAAAATTTTCACAACGCAAAGACAACGTAAAAGTAGCATGAACAAGAATAATCATCTGTGTAAATCTGCCCAATCAGCGTCATCTGCGTGCTATCAAAAAAATATGAAACTGAATAGAATAATAACATTGCTAATGCTCGTGGTGATAGCCGTTTCATGCGGCAAGAAAGAAGATCTCGCGTCTGAACTTCCTCCTATAAAAACACCGGACGTGCAACCTTTACCACAAGATATCTGGATAAGAGATTCGCTGACTATTCCCTACAACATTGACGTAAAATATAAATGGGATGCGTTGGAACTTGATCTGTATAAAACACTGGTTCCACCATATGAATCTCAGATCGTACCATCATTAAAGATTGTAAAAAAGATCTGGATAGATACTTATATAGAACAAGCAGGTGCAGATTTCTTTAAATCTCTCTGCCCTAAACAATTTTTGATGGTAGGTAGTGCCAACTACGAAACAGATGGCACAGTGATATTGGGTACCGCTGAGGCAGGACGAAAAGTTGTTTTGTATAATATCAATAATCTTACTACAACCAAACCTTCAACTGTTACAGATCTTATGCACGTTATCGAGCATGAGTTTACTCACATCCTGCATATGAATGTAAGATACCCTACAGAGTTTAAAACGCTGACACCGGTGTACACCAGTACATGGTTAAACTTTACTACTGCACAGGCGAATGCACAAGGGTTCATTACGCCATATGCCATGAACTCCTCGGATGAAGATTTTGCGGAGACAGTGTCTAAGATGGTTACTATGAGTAAAAGCGATTGGGATAAAACCATTAACAGTATTACATCCCAAACAGGTCGCAATGCGTTAAGAGCAAAAGAAAACATTGTGGTGAATTATTTCAACGACATCTACAATATTGATTTCTATGCTTTGCAGGCAAGAACGGTAGAGGCTATAAACGAAGTAACATCACACTAATTCAAACAAACATGATGGATTTGAAACTGATTTTCAAATCTCAAATCTCAGATTTTTAATATGAAGCTAACCAATTCTATACTATGTGCTGTTTTAACACTGTTGTTATTCAGCGGTTGTAAAAAGGATTATGATAAATCTGTTTTTGAACAGCTTCCGCAGGAGCGTTCTGCAGAAATGTTGAAAGATTATAAAACATTGCTAACGTCTGCACCTTACGGATGGCAGGCATATATCTATCCCGGATCTGGTAATCTTGCCAGTACATTTTTGTTCAAGTTTGATAGTACGAACAGGGTGATCACTAATTGTGATCTGGGGCCGTCTACTATTACAACACCAGTGGAAAGCAGCTATAGTCTGCGTGCATTGCAAATGACCACTTTGGTTTTTGATACATATAGTTATTTGCACCTGCTGGCAGATCCTAATGATAATGTGATGGGGGGAACCCGCGGGCAAGGGTTTTATTCTGACTATGAATTTTATTTCATGGGCGTATCCGCTAATAAGGATACGATCTACATGGAAGGTGCACAAAAAGGCATGCCTTTAACACTCGTTAAAGTTACTGATGACAACAAAGCTGATGTAGAGCAAGGTTTTGACCAGGATGGGGGTAAGAAAATGGCCGATATGCAATATCGCATACACTCATATTTATCTTCTGCTATGTTTATTAACATGAAAATGCAGGATAATAAACAGATAAGTTTTATTTATAACGGCGGAAGCTCTATATACTTCCTTTATCAAAATGATACTACCGGCAAAATTGTGGGACAAAGCACTTTATTCAGTTATACTGCCAAAGGCATTCACTTCCGCGATACCGTAAAGTATAAGGATGTTGCTTTTAAGGACATGATATGGAACCTGGGAACTAATACTGGTTTTTACGTTGATGGTATTTTCAATACTTCAAAAACAAGCAACACTCCGGATTTCCCGATGTCATCTCTGGCAGGAACATTGTTCCAGGCGCTTTACCAACTTGGCGGCTATCCTGATCAAAGCCCAACAGCTGTTTCGCAATCTTATAAAGATATATTTAAAGGAATCAATGATTCTTTAAACAGCAAGGGATACACTTTCGGTGAAATTTCTTATTTGTTCAGCCAGTCAAGAAGTGAAATGACTATTTATTTTGGCATGACCAAAGAAGGATCGGCCTATTACGGAACATATACGTATAGCTTCACTTTATCCAACGATGGGAAAACGTATACGTTTAAATACAAAAGCGAAGACCCGGGAGGACAGGTTATGAGATTTGCAATGGCTCCATTGCTTAAATACTTCGAAACCGGCAGCCAAAAACTCACATTGGATTATTATTCTTCAGCTTCATACGGTATGCTGGCGCAGTTTAAAAGCTTAGATGATCCAAATTTCTTCTTTGTACTAATACCATACTAAGAACAATTAATAACCCTGATAATAAAAATATTAGATAGAAATGAAATTGAGGAATCTATTTACAATCATCGTAATGGCTATGCTGTTCGTTGCTCAAAAAGCAACGGCGCAATGGAACAGTGAAGCTTCTAAAAACACTCAGACAGTAACAGCGTCTTTGTCTGGGTCGGACCGTCCTGATATAGCAGCGTCAACAATTGATGGTAGTTATTTTGTCCGCTGGGTACAATATGACCCTAAGGGAAAATACAACTTTGCCATGTATGTTCAGAAAGTGGACAAAAAAGGAAACAGGATGTGGGGCGGAAGCGGCATCAGAATAGATACGCTTATGGGGAATGGAAGGTATAGAGATGCAATGGTCGTTGATAAGAAAGGTAATTTGTTGGTAGCTACGCAAAATACACGTCTGGATCAATACAAGCAGTTTCCGTTAGTATATAAAATCGATGGCAAAACCGGTCAAACATTATGGACTGCTAAAATTGATACGGTTGCAGGAGAAAATGACTATCAGGGTCTTGCACCTACATTGGCAGTTACCAATTCAAATGATGTGATTGTTAGCTGGAACTTAAGCATTTCATTGGGCGGAGGAAGTCGCGATGGTGTATATATGCAAAAACTTAATGAAGCCACCGGTAAATTCATGTGGCCTTCACGCATTACCATACAGGATGATCTTTCTATGATGGGGCTTTTCCCACAACCAATCATTATCAGTGATGCTAGTTTCATCGTTACCTGGGAACACAGACCAACTGGTAGTTCCGGTTCAACTCCATTCAATTTATCCGCGCAAAAGTATAGAATAGATAGCGGATTGGCGGTATGGCCAACCCCAACTGAGTTGTCGCCCGCTAATCCTGTGGCTCCCGGGGCTCCGTCTAAATATTATAATGATAGAAAAGGCGGTGTGATTGTTAGCTATATTAAAACTGGCCTCTCCGGTGCAGAGATTTATGCGCAGCGTATTGATACTGCAACAGGGCAAACCAAATGGGGTGCAGAGTCAAAACTTGTTGCAAGAAATACTGTAGGTGCATCAAGTAACGATGCCGGAACAGCATACGACACCGTAACAAATAAATTATGGTTCGCAGTTATGGACGATGTCCCTAATGGTGGTGTTCACGGCGACTGGATTTATTTGCAAGGTCTGGATCTCAATGGCAAGTTCATATATGGAGATAGTTCAACAGGTCCGCAAATACTTCCGCTGAGTGATGGCACCCCTAAGAAGTCAAGACAAACCATTGGCATGAGAAATACCGGTGATGGATTGGTATTGGTATATGCGGAAGGGATTAATCCGTCTAAAACTTTAATAAAGGCAACCAAAATAGACTACGCAGCGAAAATGACATGGACCGGGTTAGGTGATTCTATTGTTACGGTTTCTTCCGTTCCGGATTTGAATGCAGGAACGCTTAGTGATTATATTCCGGTAGATAGTCAACTGGTAATTGCAATGAATACCGATGCCGGAGTTCAACTTGTGCAGAATGTAAAGAACAGTAAGGCAACAGGCGGTTCCCTGGGTAATGGTACTATTAAACAAATAACAGCTTTTGATACTGCTACACTTGTTATAACATATGGAGATGCAGTTCCTTTCCTCGGTGGTACTTCTAACACAGGTATTTCTCCGGAGTACATTGTTGATAACCCCGATGTGGCTTTCGTGGACGAGAACAATAATATTGTGGTACTAACAGCCGGCACCTTCCACGCCCAGGCATATTTTCCCGGAACAGAAGTGTACGTATCTAAAACGAGTTTGCCCAAAACGATCATTGTAAAGAAAAAGCAACTGACTGTTATCGCTGAAAACAAGTCAACGGAATATGGTCATGATATACCTCAGTTAACCATGACGTTTCATGATTTCGTAAACGGAGACGATGTAATGAGCTTTACAAAATTGCCAACCATCGTTACACCAGCGGTAACAAAATCGCCAATCGGTATTTATCCAATCACACTACAAGGTGGTGTTTCTCCAAAATATGAACCGGTATTGGTAAATGGCACAATGACTATTTATCCTTCATCAGGTTCAGATAAAGATAAGCTGGAAGCGTATTGCAGCAGCTCAAGCACATTGCAGGTAAATATCTATTCAACACAGCAACAAACCGGCGTTTTGCAACTGATTGACATGTCGGGAAAAATGTTGTGGTCACAGCAAGTTGAAGTACCTAATTCAATTACGAATTTCCAGATACCTGTGTACACACTTTCCCCTGCTATATACGTAGTAAGGTTTGTAGGGAAAGGAACAGTGCTGGATCAGAAAGTGAAAATTAAATAAGCTCATTTCTCAAGTATATTCTCATGAACTATATACATAAAAAAATATTCAGAAGGTTAGTGATCGTTGCAGGGGTGTTGTCTGCAAATAATATGATGTCATTTGCGCAAACGCCCGTGCAGGTAACTACAACGGGAGTGCCGTTCCTGCAAATTACTCCCGATACACGTTCAGGTGGCATGGGTAATATGGGCATAGCAACAAGCGCCGATGCAGATGCTATGTTTCATAATTTATCAAAAACGGTTTTTAATGAAGACAAAGGAAACGTCTCCCTTAATTACACCCCATGGTTAAGAAACGCTACTTCCGGCATTTCTTTTGTAAGTGCGGCTGGTAATTACAAACTGAACGAAAACCAGGCTGTATCTGCTTCCTTACGCTACTTTAATATGGGTGACGTTCCGGTTACAGATTACACAGGAAAAAAACTGGGCATTTACAGACCCAATGAATTTGCCTTTGATCTTGGATATTCAAGAAAGCTTTCAGAGAAATTTTCTATCGGCATCGCTGCACGATATATCTACTCCAAACTTGCAGATGGTTCCGTGAACGATGTTAATTACACTGCCGGAAACGCTTTCGCAGGCGATATTTCCGGGTTCTATAATGGTATAGATAAAGAAGGAAATGGCTTTACCGCCGGAGTTGCTTTGTCAAATCTCGGATCAAAAATAGGCTACACAGGCAACGCAAATGAAAAGGCTTTCCTGCCTGCCAATGCAGGTATCGGTGCTGCCTATACGAAGAAATTCGAAGGTGAGCATAAACTGACATTTGGTATTGAAGCTAATAAACTATTAGTGCCCTCAACACCAGCTACAGAAGCCGAAATGCAGGATTATTATAACAAAGGAGTAATGCAAAGCTGGTCAGAATCATTCGGTAATACTGCTTACAAATTAGGAGCGGGTATGGAATACACTTACAACGATATGTTCAATCTTAGAGTGGGCTACACCTTTGATGGAGATGATATTGGCAACAGCAAATACATAACCGCAGGAGCAGGATTAAAGTACGAATGCTTCGGATTGAATTTTGCGTACCTCATGCCTTCCGGCGCCACCAAAACACAAAGCGCCATGGCAAACACCCTCCGCTTCGGATTGATCTATCATTTTACCGACAATAGCAAATAAACCGATAACAGAAACACACACATTTCATTACAAAAACTAACAACATGCGAAAATCAAATTTAAAACAAGGATTCTTGTTGCCGGCGATTATGTTGGTAATGGGAATTCTTTCAGTCTTTATTGCGGATGCGCAACTCACGGTTAAGGCCAATCCTTCATTTTCCGTACAAGAGGCCGATCCTATTACAACAAATCTTTCAGTTACAGCTTCAGGTGGAACAACACCCTACACCTATCAATGGAAAAAAAAGGGTGTAGTTACTACCCTGAGTACAACTTCATCAATCAGGATAAATGTTGTTGCTTTCAGTGATTCCGGTAGTTATACTTGCGTTGTAACAGATAAAGCTGGAAATACTCTTGAATCTAGTCCTATTTATGTAACAGTAACCATGCCAGCAACCGCTCCGGTTTTTGTAAGTGCGATTGCTGACATTACCGTGGCAGAAGCCGCCAAACTTCAATTCCTTACAAGAGCTGCTTTCTGGGCGCCCAGAGGTGTTTGTAAATGGTACAAAGAAGACGGCACTCCGGTAACAGGAGGTGTAGAGGGTTACAACACGGCCGGCGCGGCTGTTGGACCTTATTATACATATGATCAGGCCAAAACATCGATGAGCGGCAATTATTATTGCACAATGACCAACGGAATGGGAGTAACAAAAAGTAATGTTTTCAAAGTCACAGTGAATCCTGCGACTGCAACGCCCGTTATTAACTACCTGAACAGTGCTCTTTCAAGTTATAAAGATTCAACCATGTATCGTGTTACTTTCCTGGAAGGCAGCATTAGCACGAGTGATTATCTAAACGTCACAGCGACTGGTTACACAACGATTCAATGGAAAAAGGACGGACAACCAATTGCCACGCCTTCCAGCACGCCTACAAGATTTGCAGTACAGGACCAGCCAGGAAGAAGCTGGCAGGGAAGCGATGCAGGAACATATACAGTTGACCTGACAAATTCAGTAGGTACCACAACTAGTGTTCCCATCATTGTAACCATTGCTCCAAGTGTTAAACCTAAGCTTATCGCTCATACAGCAGATACTACGGTTACAGAAGCCGACACTATTGCTTTATACGGAGTAGCGAGTGGTGTTGCGGTAAATTATACGTGGGCCAGACTTTTAGCAGATGGCACAATTAGGTCCATCACCAACCAAAAAAATACCTACAGTACATACATGTCTATTGCAGATACAGGTACCTACTACTGTATTGCTTACAATACTGCAGGTAGCGACACTGCTGCAATTCGTGTAACTATGAAAAGAACTCAACCCCTGCCAATATTCCTGGATTTGAAAGATCAATATGAGCAGGGAGGGTCTAACTTAGTTAGCGTAAGACTGATAGGCGAATTGAGTGAAACGCTTACTTTATGCTACATCGATGGCACAGCCGCTACCAGGGGAACACTTCAACTTTATAGTCTCGGAGTGCCTGGAGGTTCTGGTACGTTGCCTGTTGGAAAACATACGATCAGGTTTACCAACGCCGATGCTACACTTGTTCTTGAAAAAACATTTGAATTAAAATAACCACAATCCTCATTCTACATACTATTATTATGAAAATGAAAAATATTCTTGCAAGCGTACTTTCTGTATGTCTGGTGGCTGCAGCCATTACGTCTTGTAACAAAAAAGATAACCCGGCGCCATTGCCTGTTGCGCCTACATTGTCGGCAGCAAGCGTAAATATGGATATCAACACTGTTGACTCCTCTGTATCGGTGAGTGGCGGTGTTGCACCTTACACACTTACAGTATCTGATGCAACTAAGCTTACCGCTACGCTTTCGGGTACAAAAATCGTATTGACAGCAAGTGGCAAAACTGCTTCTTCTGCGACTCCGGTTACCGTGACTGTAACTACTAAAGAAAATAAAACTGCAACCCTTACTATTACCATCGGTGACCCTTACGCAGATGCGAAAGTAAATACCAAAGCCCGTTTTGAGCTAACAGGTCCATCGGCATTGGTAACTTATGTTGCAAATGACAGTTTGATCACTGGTATTGGTTATTTCCAGATTTACCGTGATAATGGCAAACTTTTCGGTTCCGCAAAACCAAAATATGGCTGGGCTTCCGGAGATAGTAAGAACTTCCTTTTTCTTGAAGTAAGTGGAGATGTGAAAGCGCCTGGTCAAAAAACAGGCAGCAGGTTGTATGTACGCAAAAATGGAGGCACCCCGGCATGGGTTGACTGCAGCAAAGCAGAAGTTATTCAATCTGCTTCAGGTATCACCTGGATCACGTTCCAACTACAAGACGGTACGAAAGGACTTGTCGTACAGCCTTGGATACAATAACAACTTAGAAATTAGGAATTAGGAGTTAGGAGTTAGGAATTTAGTGGCGTTGCATTCTTTACGGAAAGGTAACTTTCACAATATTTATGGTTAAGGCTATTCTAATAATTATCAATTAGTTACATAGGATAAATTCTTAATTCCTAATTCTTAATTCTTAATTTCTTCGTTCACTTATGTTCATTCAATAATTGCCAAAGTGGGCAGGTAAGGATAAATAGTAAAGTCGCCAATAGGCTCCTGAACCGTGAAATGTTACAATTTCCATTGAAACATTTCTAATATTGGTACTTTAAACTATAATCCCTACCTTTGCCCACTATTTATTTTGGGTTTAATGGGTAACTTTTCCTCGGATTTATTGATAAAGTATTGATTTTGAAGCTAATTTGATTATATCAAATTGGTTATCAGTATTTTATTGTTCGAGGAAAAAGCTGTTAAATCAAGAACATAAACACAATCTGCAGATTAATTTATGGCTATTAAAAAAGAAAATCGTCCCAGGGCTACGTTCTCCAAAATCACAATTGGCCTTGCCTCTCCGGATTCTATTCTTGAAAGAAGTTATGGTGAAGTGCTGAAGCCTGAAACTATTAACTACCGTACGTACAAACCTGAAAGAGATGGTTTGTTCTGCGAAAGAATTTTCGGGCCGGTGAAAGATTACGAATGTGCGTGCGGTAAGTACAAACGCATTCGTTACAAGGGAATCGTATGCGACCGTTGCGGCGTAGAAGTGACCGAAAAGAAAGTGCGTCGTGAGCGCATGGGCCACATTAAATTAGTGGTACCTGTTGTTCACATTTGGTATTTTAAAAGCCTCCCTAATAAAATTGGTTACCTGCTCGGTATGAGCTCCAAGAAATTGGAAACCATTGTTTACTACGAGCGCTTCGTGGTAATTCAGCCAGGTATCCGAGCAGACAAAGGTCAAAACTACGGTGACCTGTTAACTGAAGAAGAATATCTGGAAATTCTTGATACTCTTCCAAAAGATAACCAGTATCTGCCAGATGACGATGCAAACAAATTCATCGCGAAAATGGGAGCGGAAGCAGTTCACGATCTTTTGCAAAGAATAGATCTTGACCAATTGTCTTTCGATCTTCGTAACGCTGCCGCTAACGAAACTTCTCAGCAACGTAAAGCAGACGCTTTAAAACGTCTGAGCGTAGTAGAAGCCTTCCGTGATGCAAACACAAGAATCACCAACCGTCCTGAGTGGATGGTAATGCAATACATCCCTGTAATTCCACCGGAATTGCGTCCATTGGTTCCACTGGATGGCGGTCGTTTCGCATCTTCAGATCTGAATGACCTTTATCGTCGTGTGATCATCCGTAACAACCGTTTGAAACGCTTGTTAGAGATCAAAGCCCCTGAAGTAATCTTACGTAACGAAAAACGTATGCTACAGGAAGCAATTGACTCATTGTTTGACAACAGCCGTAAATCAAATGCAGTAAAAGCAGAAGGTGGACGTGCGTTAAAATCTTTGAGCGATGTATTGAAAGGTAAACAAGGTCGTTTCCGTCAAAACTTGCTTGGTAAACGTGTTGACTACTCCGGTCGTTCTGTAATCGTAGTAGGACCTGAATTGAAAATTCACGAATGCGGTCTTCCAAAAGACATGGCTGCGGAATTGTTCAAACCATTTATCATCCGCAAGCTGATTGAAAGAGGTATTGTAAAAACAGTAAAGAGTGCACGCAAACTGGTAGACAAAAAAGAAGCTATCATTTGGGACATTCTTGAAAACATATTGAAAGGACACCCGGTAATGCTAAACCGTGCCCCAACACTGCACCGTTTGTCAATCCAGGCGTTCCAGCCAAAATTGGTTGAAGGTAAAGCGATCCAATTGCACCCTCTCGTAACATCAGCGTTCAACGCCGATTTCGATGGTGACCAGATGGCGGTTCACGTTCCATTGAGCAACGCCGCAGTTCTGGAAGCACAATTGTTGATGCTTTCTTCACACAACATTCTTAACCCGCAAAACGGTACGCCGATCACCCTTCCTTCTCAGGACATGGTACTCGGTCTGTACTACATTACTAAGGGTAAAAGAACCAACGATAAAGAAACATTACGCGGCGAAGGCATGGCGTTCTATTCTGCAGACGAGGTGATCATTGCTTACAATGAAAACCGCATTGACCTGCACGCATGGATCAAAGTGAAAACAAACGTACGTAATGCGAATGGAGAACTGGAAAAGAAACTGATCGAAACTACAGTAGGTCGTATCTTGTTCAACCAGTTTGTTCCTGTAGAAGTTGGTTTCATCAACGCATTGCTGACTAAAAAGTCTTTGCGTGAAATCATTGGTGATATCATTGAAATCACCAACGTTCCTAAAACAGCTAAATTCCTTGATGATATCAAGCAACTTGGTTTCCGTATGGCCTTCCGTGGTGGATTGTCGTTCAACCCACAGGATTTGATCATTCCGGATGCGAAAGAAGAATTGCTTGAACAAGCTAAAGTTGAAGTTGACGAAGTTTGGGATAACTACAACATGGGTCTTATCACAAACAACGAGCGTTATAACCAAATCGTAGATATCTGGTCAAGAGTAGATACGCGTATCACTGAAACGTTGATCCGCGAAATGCAAAATGATAAACAAGGGTTCAACTCAGTTTACATGATGCTTGACTCAGGTGCCCGTGGTTCTAAACAACAGGTAAAACAGCTTGCAGGTATCAGAGGTTTGATGGCTAAACCAAGAAAATCAGGCTCTACCGGTTCTGAGATCATTGAGAACCCGATCCTTTCAAACTTTAAAGGAGGTCTGAACGTATTGGATTACTTCATCTCTACGCACGGTGCCCGTAAAGGTCTTGCCGATACAGCGTTGAAAACAGCCGATGCCGGTTACTTAACCCGTCGTCTGGTTGACGTTGCACAGGATGTTGTAATTACCGAAGAAGATTGTGGAACATTGCGTGGTATCGCTACTTCAGCATTGAAAGACAATGAGGATGTAATCGAACCACTAAGCGATAGAATTGAAGGTCGTACTTCATTGCACAATGTATACCATCCTACAACAGAAGAACTGATCGCTGAAGCAGGTAGAGAAATTACTGCTTCTGTTGCGAAAAAAATAGAAGAAGTAGGTATCGAAACAGTTGAGATCCGTTCTGTATTGACTTGCGAAAGCAAACGCGGATGTTGCGTTAAGTGTTATGGTAAAAACCTTGCAACAGGTTACCTGGCACAAAAAGGTGACGCGGTTGGTATCATCGCAGCACAGTCAATCGGTGAGCCTGGTACTCAGTTGACACTTCGTACCTTCCACGTGGGTGGTGTTGCCGGTTCTGCGTCAGTAGAATCTACATTGCCTGCTAAATTCGACGGTACTATCCAGTTCGATGGTTTGCGTACTGTAACAACAGAAAACAAAGAAGGCGAAAAAGTACAATTGGTAATCGGCCGTACAGGTGAGGTTCGTATCATGGATGTTAAAAACGATCGTCTGTTGATCACAAGCAACGTGCCTTACGGCGCTACCTTGTTGGTAAAAGATGGTCAGAAAATTGCCAAAGGCGAACCAATCTGCTCATGGGATCCATATAACAACGTAATCGTTTCTGAGATCAATGGATCTGTGAAATTTGACAACGTTCTTGAAGGTTTCACTTACCGTGAAGAAGCGGATGAGCAAACAGGTCACCGCGAGAAAGTTGTTATCGAAACAAAAGATAAAACAAAACTTCCTTCTATCGGAATCGAAGGAAAAGAATTCAAATCATACAACTTGCCTGTTGGATCTCACATCGTAATCGACGAAGGTGAAGAAGTAAAAGCAGGTCAGGTGTTGGTGAAAATTCCTCGTGTACTTGGTAAATTGAGAGATATCACGGGTGGTCTGCCGCGCGTAACTGAGTTGTTCGAAGCTCGTAACCCGGCGAACCCTGCAGTAGTATCTGAAATTGATGGTGTAGTTTCATTTGGTAACATCAAACGTGGTAACCGCGAAATGATCGTGGAAGCAAGAGATGGTGTTGTTAAAAAATACCTTGTACCTCTTACACGTCAGATCCTTGCACAAGATGGTGACTTCGTAAAAGCAGGTACTCCATTGTCTGATGGTCAGGTTGCTCCTTACGATATCTTAAATATCAAAGGACCTTACGCAGTACAAGAGTACGTTGTAAACGAAATTCAAGAGGTTTACCGCTTGCAGGGTGTACGTATCAACGACAAACATATCGAGGTTATCGTACGTCAGATGATGCGTAAAGTAACCATCGTTGATCCAGGTGATACTAAATTCCTTGAAGACGATACTGAAGATAAATTTGACTTTATGACTGAAAACGACTGGATCTTCGATAAGAAAGTCGTTACAGAACCTGGCGAAAGCACTAAGCTGAGAGCCGGTCAAATTGTTAGCCTGCGTGATGTAAGAGAAGAGAATTCTATCTTACGTCGTTCAGATAAAAAACTGGTTGAATTCCGTGATGCTAATCCTGCAACATCTCAACCGTTGTTGTTGGGTATCACAAAAGCATCATTGGGTGTACAAAGCTGGATCTCAGCTGCGTCATTCCAGGAGACAACTAAAGTATTGTCATCTGCAGCGATCATGGGTAAAACCGATGATATGCTTGGCTTGAAAGAAAACGTAATCACAGGACACGCAATCCCTGCGGGTACTGGTCTGCGTGACTTTGAAAACATGATCGTAGGTAGCAAGGAAGAATATGAATTGCTGCAAACTACTCGTGAAGCCATGACTTTTGACGACGAAGAATAATTATTAAAGTTCTTTATAGTTTTTTGAAAGGTAGGAAGTGTTAAAACTTCCTACCTTTTTTTGGTAGATGACTGCTGAATTATATGTTTGCTATGTGAAACGGCGGTAATATTTACAGAAAGGCTTTATTTTTTTCTAATAATCATGTTGCGTTTAATCTCCGAAAGCTTATCTTCGGCACCGGTTTTTCTTTAGGTAAATAATTAGAATCCGTTTATCTATTTTACAAGTAGCTTAAAATAGATTACAAGAAATTAATTTAAAAATTATCATGAAGCATCTCTCTACAATTTTAAGTGTTATTGCTCTCGCTCTGATAGCTGTGCTTTTTTACTTCCAGTTTGCAAACAAAAAACCTCACACTGAAAGTCATGCAGGCCCTGCAGAAAAAGACAACAGTTTCAAAATGGCTTATTTCGACATCGATTCTTTGCAAAACAATTATCAATACTATAAAGATGCTCTTGAGGAATTGAAAGCTAAAGAGCAATCAATGAATAACGAATTGCAGTCTCTTGAAAAAAGTTACCAAAGAAAAATTCAGGAGTGGCAGCAACGTGGCTCGTCCATGAGCCAGTCTGAAGCAGAGGCTGCAAACAGGGAATACCAGCAAATGCAGGCGAATTATCAGCAAAGAAGAGGTATGCTGGAGCAGCAGATCGGTAATTTACAAATGGAGAAAAGAAAGAACATTAAAGAGAAAATCGAAGCCTTCCTGAAAGACTATAACAAAGACAGAAAATACGCTTACATCATCTCTTATGAGCCTGAATTGATGTTTTACAAAGATTCAGCTTACGATATCACTGGTGACCTTATTAAAGGCCTGAATGCCGGATATCAGCCTCAAAAGAAGTAAGAAGCCAATAAATTATAAAAAAATGCGTTCTCATCGGGACGCATTTTTTTATGTCCCTTTAATACCCGGATGTTTTCCTATGCTCCATCCTTAAAATCTTAAACATGAGCTTACCAATTTACGTTGTCGATGCATTTGCAGATAAATTATTCCAGGGCAACCCTGCAGCAGTTTGTCCCCTTCAGGAATGGTTGCCAGACGATGTAATGCAGAAGCTGGCATTTGAAAATAACCTTTCAGAAACTGCTTTTTTTGTAAAGGAAGAGGAGTACTATCACGTTCGCTGGTTTACCCCGGATTTTGAGGTAGATCTCTGCGGACACGCAACTTTGGCAAGTGCTTATGTAATATTCAACTTCATCGCCAAGAAAGCCAAAACCATCACATTCAACTCAAAGAGCGGCATATTAACGGTTTCAAAAACAGATGAAGGCCTGATCCAGCTTGATTTTCCAGCTTATATTGCTGAACCGGTAGACAGCGCAAACCCTGCTTTGATCAAAGGTTTGAGCATTATTCCACAGAAAATTCTCAAAGCGAAAAACTATTTATTGGTATATGAATCGGAAGAAGAAGTTCGAAAAATTGTTCCGGATTTTAACTTTCTGAATGCATTGGGATCAACAAGAGTTATTGTAACAGCTAAAGGCGCTGAGGTTGATTTTGTTTCCCGTTTCTTCGTTCCAAATTCTGTTATAATGGAAGACCCGGTTACAGGATCGGCGCATAGCACGCTGGTGCCATATTGGAGCAAGAAGTTGGGCAAAACAACATTTGTTGCCAGGCAGCTATCGAAACGCTCCGGCACTTTGTATTGCGAATACGTGGGAGACAGAGTGTTGATGGCAGGAAACGCAGTACTTTATTCCAAAGGTGAGTACTTCCTGGAGCAACTATAGCACATCAATCTAACCATTATTGGGAATACTTTTTGTCATTTTAACCCTACCTTTATTGGATGCCTCTGATTGGGTAACAGCAATTGTATAACTGAATTATCGTATGCTTGGATTAACTATACTGGGAAATAATTCCGCGCTACCGGCTTTTGACAGGCATCCAACTGCGCAAGTGCTTACGTTGGAAGATCAGCTTTTCTTAATAGATTGTGGCGAAGGCACACAAATGCAGCTCGCTAAATACAAAATAAGAAGGAGCCGCATCAACCACATTTTTATCTCTCACCTTCACGGCGATCATTATTTTGGTTTGATTGGCTTGATTACAAGCATGGGTTTACTCGGCAGAACACAGGACCTGCATTTGTTTGGTCCCGAACCCTTGCAGGCAATAATAGATCTGCAATTAAAGGTTGCCGATACTGCACTGCCATATCAACTCATATTTCATGCATTAAGAGGTGATGAAGTAATAATGCAGGAAGAAAAAATAAAAGTTTCCTGTTTTAAAGTTTCTCACAGAATTGATTGCTGGGGATTTCGCTTCGATCAGGTAAAAGCTCCGCGCCGCATCAACCCCGACAATACGCGCAAGTACGAAATACCCGCAGCCTTTTATGAAAGACTGAAATGGGGCGAAGATTACACCACCAAAACAGGCGAGGTTATAAAAAACGAATGGGTTACGGAAGCGGCCCCCAGAGCAAGATCATACGCTTACTCTGCTGACACCATCTATAACGAAGCCCTTGTTGAAAAGGTTTATAATGTAGAAGTGCTATACCACGAAACCACTTATCTAAAAGATCTTGAAGACCGCGCTGCGCTTAGGTTTCACTGTACCACTACACAAGCCGCCACCATTGCGCTTAAAGCCAACGCAAGTCAACTGCTCATCGGTCATTTCAGTTCAAAATATGAAACACTTGATCTCTTTGAAAAAGAGGCCAGGGAGGTTTTCCCAAATACTTTGCTGGCGATTGAAGGAGTGACATATAGGTTTTGAGGAAATTAAGAATTAAGAATTAAGAATGCTTCCTGTACTACTTCCTTAACAGAATACACTCTTCGTCTATTGGGTGCGTAATTTTCAAAGGGAAGCTGCACCTGTAATTCTTAATTCCTAATTGTTAATTCTTAATTGACCTCACGCGTATTTCCTCACTTCGCTCGGATACACATTAAACATGCTTTTAAAGCGCTTGGAAAAATAGGGGACATTCTTGTAGCCCAGGCTGTGTGCAATTTCGTTGACGGAAACCATCTCCTTATAACGCAAAAGTTCATACGCTTTTTTCAACCTTTCTTCATTATAAAAATCCGCGAAGTTGCAGTTAAAGTATTTTCTAAAGTTGCGCTGAAAAGTAGATTCTGTTATGTGAAATTTGTTACAAAGCGATTTAAGGCACATTTGAGTTGCCTGCAATAGATTATCCTTCACATAATTTCTTATCTCAATAATTTTTCCAAGCTCGGGGATCTTTACATCGAAACTGAAACTCTTTTCAATGTCCAGTCTCTTTTTTAAATAAAAGGAAATCAGTTCGTTTGTATAAGCGTTAATGTCAAAATATGTAGCAGGACCATCTGATTTGTCGAAAGAGTAATCAAGTATTTTTTTCGCTGCCTTTATTTCATTCAGAGTGAGATCATTTTTGCAAAACAGATTATCTATACTAAGGATTTTTTGCACTTGCTCTGATGCCTGTGTTGAGATGTATCTTGTTTTTTCAACAAGCCAGCTTTTGTCTATAATCAGCCAGAGCCTTTTATTCAATTTATTGAGCGCTGGTTTTATAGTTAAAGTCAGGGAATTATTGAACGATAAAACTTTGTTTGCTATTTCACCACTTGCGATGGTGCCATTTCGATCTTCCATGGAAAAAGCAGTTTCGTCTGCCGAGAGGTCAAACAAAATCACGAGTCTATCCTTAGACGAACTCTCTTTAATGAATTGGACAGGATGAAAAAACTCCTGCGTACAGGAGAGAATAGATAATCCCTTTGCAAGCTTGAAATATTGAATAGCTCCATTGCCGGAAGAAGATGATAAGCTAATTCTTTGTTCAGAAAATTTATAGCCGAAAATTTGTGAAATGGAGCTTTTGATTAACTGTTCACTGTTTTTAATATCACAATCAAGTTCGAATGGGATTTTAATAAGCATATGATAAGATTGATAGCGTTCAATCGCTAATTGTTTAACTATACAAAGAACAAAAAATCGCTAAAGAAACCCTTTGGAAAAGAGACAAGATTGTGTTGAAAAAGGAAGAAAGCGGGATGGTTTAAAAGCATAAAAGCAGTTATAGATCAATCATCTGCTAGAAAAGGTTCAAAATGTTGAGAAAGCATTGCCTGCGGACCGATCTGCTACACCTTTGCATCAGGTAAGTATTTGGTCATAGGTTACTAATGGGAACCCTCCTTGTCTAAGGAGGGTTATTTTTTTGCAGTAACTGAAAGGATTTGTTAGTTGGTAGTTGGCTGTTAGATATTCTGTTCGAACAGTCATCATTGAAGCCTAACAACTAATAACAAACAACAAGCAACTACTCACTCATTCCTCATAGCTCAACTTTCTGCTACAAAAAGTTCAAAATGAAACGAAAACATTGAAACCGGTATGAACTGCTACATTTTTGCATCAGGTAAGTATTTGGTCATAGGTTACTAATGGGAACCCTCCTTGTCTAAGGAGGGTTGTTTTTTTAATAACTGAATGATTGAATAATTGAATAGTAGTTAAGCCAACAACTAAATTATTCATTAAATCAGTTATTCAATTATTTCTACAAGTGCTGAAGTAACAACCTGATTCCAACAATCGTCAGGCAAACGGCCAACGCCTTAATAATAGTGGTTCCTTTTATTTTGTGGGATAAGAAAGCTCCGAGTTGAGCGCCTGCAACTACGCCGATAGCAAGGTAAATGATCATCTTCACCACTGCAGGATCATTATAGCTTCCTTGCAAATAGTGGGTGACAACACTTATGATGGACATGATCGCAAGAATGAAGTGAGAAGTGGCAGTCGCAATGTGTACCGGAAATTGCAACCATTGTACCATTGCGGGCACGTGCACGATACCGCCCCCAATACCAAGAACAGGAGAGATGAAGCCAACAAAAACACTTATGATAATTCCGATTGTCTGGTTGTAGGAATAAGAATATGTCTCGCCGCTTTTATCTGTCAGTTCGTGATGTTTCCAGTTTCGCGAACGTCTGTCGGAAGATGGTTTTTCTGCTCCGTTTTTCCTGTTTAAAAACAGAAAAATACCAACGCCGATAAGGATAATGCCAAATACAATTGTGAATACCTGAGGGGATATATATTTGGTGGCGCGAACACCTAAAATGGAGCCTGGAATAGTAAACAGAGCAAATAGCAATCCAGCTTTAAAATCAATTCGTCCTGACCTTGCATAGGCAACTGAACCCGAAATGGCATTGCAGGCAACAATGGCAATTGAAATTCCGGTTACAACATCCGGAGGCAACTGCGGAAATGCCAGCAATAATACCGGAACCAAAATAAATCCGCCTCCTGCACCAATTAAAGTTCCCAAAGTGCCAATGATAAAACCTCCTAAAATAAGTACGATAAAATTGTCCATTACTTAGCAATCTTTTGTTTAACCGGTGCAACAAAATGCACATGCAGGGCGTGAAACTAAATGATTTTTTACTTCGTAAAAAGAATAAACAGACAATATTTTGAGCCAAAAAATGAAAATGGGTTTGGCCGGAAAGTCTAGTAAATAAAGGGACTTTAGCCAAATGCAGGACAGTTAAGCAATATAGAGTAGTCTATAATTTCTAGTAATTTTATAGGAGTTATGGGAAGATTTTTTGAGTGTTCTAAAAGCTTTGTGTACGAAGTACGATGTACGGTGTACGAAATTGTTTAGAAAGATGCGCCCGGATGAATTTCGTACATCGTACTTCCTACGCAGTACATCATGCGCTATGTTCATCGTAAAACTCTTCAAGCGATCCAAAATAAACCTCATCCCACCCTTCGATCATGTCCTCATAATCGTCGTCGGGAATATTGGTATGGCGAAGTTCGACAGACGTACCTTTTTTGTGAGGATGTAATATGAAGGTTACAATAGAGTCTTCTGCCTGTTCGCCAAAGTTCCATCGCTGAACAATTTTGCGCCCGGTTTCAAACTCGAGGTTTGTGCCTGAAATAGCATCGTTCCACAACGAAAATTCAGAGTTTGGCTCAGTGCTCATTTGCGCTGGTTCGCCCGTCCACAGTTGAATAGTTGCGGGATTGGTAAGCGCTATATAAACTTCATCAGGAGGCGCTGGCAAGATGTAGTATTTTTTGTAATCCTTCATGTTGTAAAGATAGAAAGGAATGGACGGACTGAATAATTGAAAAACTGAATAACTGAATTTGCGACAAATTCGGGGTTGTTTGCGACGTACAAAATGAAAACACAGGCCTGGTAAAGGTTTTAGAGGCTAATTGGAATAGATGTCGCGAATGCCCCTTCAGATTGTCTTTTTTGCCCATCACAAATTTCTTTTTCGCAAAATACTTTTACATCAGAAACAGCGACACCAAAATCAAACAACACAAAAACCTTTTTTATGACACAAATTGTAGCATACTTAAACTTAAACGGCAAATGCGAAGAGGCGATGAATTTTTACAAAGACTGCCTGGACGCAGAACTTACACTGCAAAAAGTAGGAGACACTCCCATGGCCAGTCAAATGCCTGTAGAAATGCATGGCAAGGTTTTACACTCAATGCTGGTAAAAGATACCATTACATTAATGGCTTCTGACATGAGAGGTAAAGACTTTGTGAAAGGCAACGACACTACCTTGCTTTTTAACTGCAGCAGTGAGGAAGAGATCACCAATTATTTCGATAAACTTTCAAAAGGGGGAACGGTTAAGCTACCTCTGATGAAGCAATTCTGGGGTGCCACCTATGGCGAGCTTATAGATAAGTATGGCAAGGAATGGGCGTTTAATTTCATGGAAGAAACAGCCAATTAAATACAAGTTGTTAGTTGATAGTTGTTAGCCTCTATTATTGAACAATCGCCTTTGAATTCTAACAACCAACTACTAACAACTTTCTCTCAAACACACTTTTTAACAACATCAAACTTTTTTTATGAAACCGAAAACAATTAAAATCGTTTACTGGACACTGACAATCATTTTCTCTCTGTTATTTATCATGGATGGCTTTGGAGGCGTTACTCGTCAAAAAGAAGGTCAGGAAGTTTTAATGCACCTGGGATATCCAATGTATGCGCTTACTATTTTCGGAATAGCCAAACTGTTGGGAGTAATTGCGCTTATTCAGGATAAATACAAAACAATAAAGGAATGGGCGTTCGCCGGATTCACTTTTAATTTCATTGGCGCATTTATGTCAAGAGCCCTTGTTGGAGATGGAGCAGGCGAAACCATTTTTCCCTTGATCGTTCTTGCTTTATTTATGGTCCTTTATTTCTACTGGAAAAAATACCAGCAGGTAAAAAACGTGCGAACAACAGCACAAATACCCGCGCTAGCCCTATAAGTCTTGAGTTTATAGTTAATTATCTTGCGAAAAGATCCTGTGTTTTTTGCACCGGATCTTTTTTAATTAAAAGATTTTTAGAAAATCTATCAAATCAGTAGGAGTTTAAAATATATTGATTTTCAATATAATAGCAATGTCTGGTATTTGTAAAACAATCTGCTCATAGAAACTATTTATACTTTTTTGTATAAATTCATTCGTATCTTTGCGCGATAATTGAAAATGATAAATTCTGAAGCGTATTTATGAATGATTCAAGCACAGATATAGAAAAAGCCGTCCTCAAGGAGTATGAATATGGTTTTGTGACCAATATTGAAGCGGATGCTGCTCCAAAGGGATTGAGCGAGGACATTATCAGATTCATTTCTGCAAAGAAAAATGAACCTGAATGGATGCTCGAGTGGCGCTTAAAGGCTTATAATCACTGGCTTAAGATGGAAGAACCGGACTGGGCCAATGTGAAATATCCGAGGGTAAATTACCAGGATGTTATTTACTACTCCGCCCCAAAACAAAAGAAGAAAGTTGGCAGTTTGGACGAAATTGATCCTGAATTAAGAGAAACTTTTGAAAAACTGGGCATTTCCCTTGACGAACAAAAAAGACTTTCCGGCGTAGCGGTAGACGCTGTTATTGACAGTGTGTCTATTGGTACAACTTTTAAAGCACAATTGGCAGAGCAGGGAATTATTTTCTGTTCTATGAGTGAGGCTATTCAGGAGCATCCGGATTTGGTAAGAAAATACCTTAGCTCTGTGGTGCCTGTTACCGACAACTTTTTCTCCGCACTAAATTCGGCCGTATTTACTGACGGTTCGTTTTGTTATATACCAGAAGGCGTTCATTGCCCGATGGAACTTTCTACTTATTTCCGTATCAACGCTGAAAACACGGGTCAGTTTGAGAGAACCCTCATCGTTGCAGAAGCCGGCAGCTATGTTAGCTACCTTGAAGGTTGTACAGCTCCAATGCGTGACGAAAACCAATTGCACGCAGCGGTGGTTGAAATCGTGGCAATGGAAAAAGCTGAAGTAAAATATTCTACTGTTCAAAACTGGTACCCTGGTGATAAGAATGGTAACGGTGGTATCTACAACTTCGTAACCAAACGTGGTATTTGTAAAGGTGATAACTCTAAGATTTCCTGGACACAAGTTGAAACAGGATCTGCGGTTACCTGGAAATACCCGAGCGTAATATTAAAAGGCGATAACTCTGTTGGCGAATTCTACTCAGTGGCTGTTACCAACAATTATCAGCAAGCCGACACAGGTACTAAAATGATGCACATCGGAAAGAATACCAAAAGCCGTATTGTGTCAAAAGGTATTTCTGCCGGGCACAGTAATAATAGTTACCGTGGTTTGGTACAGGTAAGTAAAAATGCTGCTAACGCAAGAAATTTCTCTCAGTGCGATTCTCTTTTGCTGGGCGATAAATGCGGCGCACATACCTTCCCTTACATCGAAGTAAAAAATAACACTGCTGTAGTAGAACACGAGGCAACTACTTCGAAAATAGGTGAAGACCAGCTTTTCTATTGCAACCAAAGAGGTATCGATACTGAAACTGCTGTTGCACTGATCATTAACGGCTTTGCAAAAGAAGTAATGAATCAATTGCCAATGGAGTTTGCCGTAGAAGCACAAAAGCTTTTGGCAATCAGCCTTGAAGGAAGCGTAGGATAATGGAGAATTGAAAGTGGAAAGTTGAAAATGAAGATCAACTTTCAATTTTCAACTTTAAACTTTCAATTGATATAAATAGTAAGTAAATTAAAATAGACACTAGTATTATGTTGACGATAAGCAATTTGCATGCGGGGATTGAAGACAAAAAAATTTTAAAGGGACTTAACCTTGAAATTAAAGCGGGTGAGGTACATGCGATCATGGGACCAAATGGTGCCGGTAAAAGTACTTTGGCTTCTGTATTAGCAGGAAGACAAGATTATGAAGTAACTGAAGGTTCAGTAGAATTTTTAGGAAAAGAATTACTTGACCTTGCTCCTGAAGAAAGAGCAGGCGAAGGTTTGTTCCTTGGCTTTCAGTACCCCGTAGAAATTCCGGGTTTAAGCACTACCAACTTCATCAAAACTGCGGTAAATGAAATTCGTAAATATCGCGGACAAGATACTTTGGATGCTGTTGCATTTTTAAAGTTGATGAAAGAGAAAATGGCATTGATGAATATTGATCAAACGCTGTTGAGCCGTTCATTGAACGAAGGTTTCTCTGGTGGTGAAAAGAAACGTAATGAAATTTTCCAGATGGCAATGATCGATCCGAAATTGGCTATTCTGGATGAAACTGATTCTGGTCTTGATATTGATGCTATCCGTATTGTATCTAATGGTGTAAACAAATTGCGCAGCAAAGACAATGCTGTCCTTTTGATCACACACTATCAAAGATTACTTGATTACATCGTTCCTGATTTTGTGCATGTATTGTATAATGGACGTATCGTAAAATCCGGTACCAAAGAATTGGCTTTGGAACTGGAAGAAAAAGGTTACGATTTCATTAAAAATGAAATCAACGAAGACGAAGAAGTATCAATTGCGGAAAAACACTAAGACGGACAGATCATGAACATGACAGAACTTTTTAAAGATCAGTTTGCACAACTGCAGGCTGAAGATAAAGATAGCAAGCTGAGTGCCGTGCGTGAACAGGCATTTAGCGCTTTCAACGAATTTGGAATACCTACCGTGCGCCATGAAGAATGGAAATACACTCGCATCGGTACACTATTCGCCAAAGATTATAAATCACAGGTAAGTGGTCAGCCTAATTTCTCTGCAAAAGATGTAGATGCTTATCGTTTACCAGGACATAAAGAAGCAAACGAACTCGTTTTTGTAAATGGCCAGTTTGCAGATAAACTTTCAACTATTCGTTCAAAAGATTTAACGGTATTGCATTTAGCAGAAGCTGCAAAAAATGAATACAGCGAGATCGTGTCGAAACATTTCGGACACAGCAGCGATTATTTGAAAGACGGCATCAATGCGCTGAATACAGCTTTCGTAAAAGACGGCATCTTTATACATGTAAAGAGAAGCAAGATCATTGAAGAGCCTGTTTACATTTATAACATCACCGATGCTGCTGCTGAAAACATTTTAGCACAGCCAAGAAGTTTAATCTATTTGTCTGAAAATGCGCAATTGCAAATCATTGAAACATTTGCTACACGCGGCACCGAAGATAGCTTCACTAACCAGATCATGGAAGTGATAGTAGAAAAAGACGCAAGATTTGAATATTGCAAAATTCAAAACGACTCTGCAAATGCGAGCCAGGTAAGTACAACACATATCAGGCAGACAGGTACGAGTTATGTGAACGCGATCATCGTTTCACTGAATGGTGAGATCGTTCGCAACAATACAAACGTTGTAATGGAAGCGCCACATTGTGAAGCTCATTTATACGGTTTGTATTTCCAGAAAGGCAATAGCCACATTGACAACCATACCATTGTTGATAACGTAATGCCTCACTGCTTCAGCAATGAACTGTACAAAGGCATGATGGATGAAAACAGTACCGGTGTGTTCAATGGTAAAATTTTTGTAAGACAGCCTGCGCAAAAAACAAATGCCTTCCAGTCGAACAAAAACATATTGCTTTCAAACAACGCAAGCGTAAATACAAAACCTCAATTAGAGATTTTTGCAGACGATGTGAAATGTTCACACGGTTGTACAATTGGTCAATTGGATGAAGAAGGTTTGTTTTACCTGCAGTCAAGAGGTATTCCAGAAAAAATTGCAAAATCAATGCTATTGGTAGGTTTTGCTAGTGATATTCTCGATAAGATCAATCTTCCACACATCCGCACATACGTGGATCACCTTGTTGCGGAAAGACTGGGGAATTAATAAACCAATTTGAAAATGTGATAATTTGAAAATTTGAAAATGACAAGTGCAACATATAGTTTCTAAGTAAATGAGAGACTGTTTCACTAAATGCAATTTTCAAATTACCACATTTTCAAATTTTCAAATTGTTATCTATGCAAGTAGCTGCGGATTTACAGAAAGGATTAGACGTTTATGCAATCAGAGAGCAATTTCCTATACTTAAAAGAGAAGTAAAAGGAAAGCCTCTTGTTTACTTCGATAATGCGGCAACTTCTCAAAAGCCACAGGTCGTTATTGATGCGTTGGTAAACTACTACACCAACTACAATGCAAATATTCATCGCGGCATTCACACGCTTGCAGAAGAAGCTACGGCTGCTTTTGAAGCAACTCGCGATACGGTTCAGAAATTTATTGGTGCAGCATCAAGAGAAGAAATAATTTTCACAAGAGGAACTACGGAAGGCATTAACCTTGTAGCATATACATGGGGAAGGCAAAATCTACAGGCTGGTGATGAAGTTATCATCTCGGGCATGGAACATCACTCCAACATTGTTCCATGGCAAATTATTTGTGAAGAAAAGAACGCTGTGCTGAAAGTGATTCCTGTTGACGACAACGGTGAACTCATATTGGAAGAATTCGAAAAATTACTGACAGAAAAAACAAAGATTGTTTCCGTGGTGCATGTTTCAAATGCATTGGGAACAGTGAATCCTGTTAAACAAATCATTGATGCCGCTCATGCGAAAGGCGCAGTGGTATTGATTGATGGCGCACAATCTTCTGTACACCTGGATATCAACGTACAGGAAATGGATTGTGATTTCTTTGCTTTTTCTGCACATAAATTATACGGTCCAACAGGTGTTGGTGCTTTGTATGGCAAAAAACAGATTCTTGAAGCCATGCCTGTTTTCCAGGGCGGCGGAGAAATGATCAAAGAAGTAACGTTTGCAAAAACTACTTACAATGATCTTCCATACAAATACGAAGCCGGTACTCCAAACATAGCTGATGTTGTAGCATTCAAAGCAGCGCTCGATTTTATGACGGAAACAGGCATGAAAAAAATGCGTGATTACGAACATGAATTGCTGGCCTATGCAACAGAGCAGTTGGAGCAAATTGAAGGTTTGAAAATTATTGGTAAGGCTCGTGAAAAAACAAGTCTTATCTCATTTGTAATAGATAAAGTGCATCCGCAGGATGTGGGCATTTTGCTCGACAACCGCGGCATTGCAGTGCGTACCGGTCACCATTGCGCACAAACATTAATGGAACGTTTCTGTATACCAGGAACAATCCGTGCTTCTTTTGCGATTTATAACACGAAAGAGGAAATTGATGCACTGGTAGAGGGATTGAAGAAAGCGATTAAGCTTTTGGTTTAATTAAGAATTAGGAATTAGGAATTAAGAATTGGTTGAAAGTTGTAAAGCCTGATGAACAGTAAAGCCCATCAACTAACAACTAACAACTATTAACTAGCAAGCATGACAATTCAACAAGTAGAAGACGAAATAGTAGAAGAATTTTCATTGTTTGATTCGTGGGACGATAAATACGAATATATCATCGACCTTGGAAAACGTTTGGCTCCTCTGGATGATAAATATAAAATAGATGAGAACAAGGTGAGAGGTTGTCAATCTACAGTGTGGCTCGCGGCGGAATATAAAGAGGACGGTAAGATCTATTTTACAGCAGACAGCGATGCGATAATTGTAAAAGGTCTGATAAGTATGTTGATAAGAGTATTGTCGGGCCGCACACCGGACGAAATTATCAATGCTCCGTTAACGTTCATTCAGCGAATTGGCATGACAACGCATCTGGCGCAGACACGTTCGAATGGTTTGTTATCCATGGTGAAACAAATGAAAAATTACGCTGTGGCATTTAAAATTAAAAATTCTCAATTGCAATAGAAATGAATACAGAAGAATTAAAACAAAAGGTGATTGAATGCTTGCAGACAATCTTCGATCCTGAGATTCCTGTAAGCATTTGGGAGTTGGGTTTGGTTTACGAAGTTGAAGTATTACCCATCAATAATGTTCAGATTGTGATGACGCTTACAGCACCAAGTTGCCCGGCCGCACAATCATTACCAATAGAAGTTGACCAGAAAGTGCGCATGATAGAAGGGGTGAACGATGTCTATGTTTCTGTTACCTGGACACCAAAATGGGACAAGAGCATGATGAGCGAAGCAGCAGCCCTGGAACTGGGATTTATGTAGGGGCTTATCGCGTAAGCCCTCAATTGAAAATGAGATTGATTCAAAGCAAACGATTGAATAACTGAGTAACTGAATAACTGAAGGGTTGCTCGGTTTAAAACCTTCAGTTATTCAGTTACTCAGTCATTCAGTTATTAAAAACATCAGGAAAAGTTCAAATGAAAATAACGGCACAAGAAGAATATGGTTTGCGCATATTAATACGCATTGCAGGTTGTAAAGATGCTGCCGGTATAAGCATTCCTCAACTGAGCGAATCGGAAGGACTGAGCAGTCACTACGTTGCAAAGCTTGCAAGGGTATTGAGAATGGGCGGTTTTATCAAAAGTACACCTGGAAATAAAGGTGGCTACTTATTGGCAAAATCTGCAAAGGATATTGTTATCAAAGACGTACTTACTGTATTGGGCGGTGAGATATTCGATAAAGAATTCTGCGGCTTGCATACCGGAGCCATGAGATTATGTACAAACTCTGTTGACTGTTCTGCCAGATCGCTCTGGCAAATGGTACAGTTTGTAGTAAACCAACTACTGGTAAGAATTACATTGCACGACCTTGTAAGCAACGAAACTGAATCTTCAAAAAACCTGGGCAGCCTGTTAAAGGAAAGCCTGGTATTAGCGGAATAAAACAGTTTACGCAAAGAATTATTGGTAGAGACAAGGCATTGCCTTGTCTTTTTTATTTGCAGACAGGTTCTATATCACAGACAAGGCAATGCCTTGTCTCTACTATTTTACGCCTGCTACACTTGCAAAAGCGCTAAATCAGTATTAGTTTAGTGTATACTCAGGTACACTCGAAGAAACACAAAAAGGACATTCGATTCGGCGCACCTGATCAACACCATTTAATAAGCCATCAATGAAAAAGTTGACAGAACCGGGCCGTGTTATGTACTCTATCGGCCTAATAGGTCTTTCTATTATCTGTTTTATTTCAAAGGATTTTATCGTTGGCCGCCCTCCGGCCTGGCCCGCCAGCCTTAACCTGAATCCTGCGCTGGCTTATGTTTCCGCTACTATTCTGATTATTCTATGCCTTGGCATTATTTTAAGAAAAAGTCCCGTTATTTCTGCACTATTGATTGCATTGCTTATTTTCTTTCTTACTGTTATCAGAGCATTGTTCCATTTTATGAATGACTGGGTGAATGGTTATAAAGCCATCGCACTAATGGGAGGTGCCCTGATCATTGCGGCCAGTTTTTTAGAAAACAAGCACAACATCATTCCCAACGCTTCCATGCGTGACAGCAGACGAAGAATGCTGATCATCGCTGGTACTATTCTTATTGCTCCGTTTTTAATAGCAGGTGGGTATGCGCATTTTAAGTATGCAGATTTTGTAAAAGATCTAATTCCCGCCTATATTCCCTTTCATTTGTTCTGGACGTACTTCTGCGGAGTGTGCCTTATTGCCGGGGGCATTGGCATTCTCATGCGACCCACCATACATCTCGCTTCGCTTCTTTGTGGCATCATGATCTTTGGCTGGTTTATTTTACTGCATGTGCCAAGATTTGTTTCCAATATGAACGACGCCAGCGACAGAATGGGACTTTGCGAATCATTTGCATTCGCAGGTGTTTTCTTTACACTGGCTGCAATAACGAAGAGAAGAAAGCGCATAGTCATCAACCAGGAATAATGTTGGTAAGTGCTGTTGCAAATAGAGATTACTTTAGTTAGTTTAGAGTAACAAACAACTCTTTCAATCTCCGGCATGTGCCATATCCTGTCCCCATAAAAAGCTTTATTCATAAGCTTTTCCACAAGTAAAGCATGTGAACGCGATCCGTTACTGTGAGTGATATCTGGTCTCTGTAAACAAGAACGCACAACCCCAAGTAACGATGTTCAACAATGTTGCCCTTGATGTTTTTATAGGACTCGTATTCGTGTTCCTATTATACAGCTTGCTTGCTACCATTTTGCAGGAAATGATTTCTACCAAACTTGCCTTTCGTTCAAAAGTTTTGGAGAAAGCCATAATACGCATGTTGGAAGATGGCAAAGCAACGACGGCAAACGGTTTTTGGAGCAGGTTAAGGTCGTTTGCACATTTGCTTGGCAAACCGAATTTGCTCAAAGACAAAACCATCACTCCCTGGTTTTATGCGCATCCATTGATAAGATATTTGGGAGAAGATAATTTCTACAGTAAGCCCGCGTATATTTCTCCGCAAAATTTTTCAAAAGTGATTGTTGATCTACTGAAAGGATTTGGCAAGGATGATATCAATGAAGTACAAACAATATCGGACTCTATCAACAATGGAAAAATCTATAAACTGCCCATCAATCTTGAATCTGATAAAAAAAATCCCGCAGTAAAAGCACTTCTGTTTCAAAAACAGGACAACGTTGTTTCTGCACTTGAAACCGTTGATATCAATATGGATACAGCGCTGTTTTTGCGCTCCCTGTGGCTGGAGTCCAACGCGGATCTTGACACATTTAAATTAAAGCTTGAAGGTTGGTTCAATGACACAATGGATAGATGTTCGGGTTGGTATAAACGATACAACCGCGTTATCCTCTTCATTTTGGGATTGATAATGGCAATATTCTTTAATGTTGACACTATCGCTATTCATTCGATATTGGCGAAAGACAAAACGGCGAGGGATCAATTGGTGCAAATGGCCATTAGCCGGCAGCAGCAATATGGAAACATCATTAACAATTTGTACGATGATACCGCGAAGTTGCGCAAGGTGTACGCTGCGCAGAATAACGATACAACTATCAACGCAATTTATCAGCAACTCAATAATGATGCAAACACAGCAAACGAGATATTAGGATTAGGGTGGGGTTGGGGTGATACTTGTAAAATTTGCGAAGAAACGTTGACCAAAGAATATTATCGCAAGATCGATTCGTTAAAGCTTATCGTAGATACAATTCAGACAACCCGGGTGTTGAGAGCTACATTGACAGACTCAATCGACGCATATACAACGAAAGCTGAGAAATTGGACAGCAAAGGAAAAGGAGTTGCACAAACTATGGCCAATGCATTTCAGGTACAACAGAAAAATATAGACGCATCGTTACAAAAAATAGGCTCATCAGCCGTAGCTGAGTATACGAGAATGCAGATGTTTAGCGATCGCTGTGCTTACATACAAAATGAGCGAAAACACCATTATTTTAAAAACAGTTCGAGGCAGCAAGGGGGATTTGTAACCATAATTGGTTGGTTGATTACTGCAGTCGCCATTTGTTTGGGTGCGCCGTTTTGGTTTGACATGCTGAATAAGCTTATCAGCATAAGAGGAGTAGGAACGAAAGTCGATGCGGCAAGCGGCAGCGGCGATGATAGCAAAACTTCCGGCAATCAACCGGGCAACAATAATAATGCTCCTACAATAATAGTCAACCCTAATTCAGGAGAGGAGGCCGTTGGATAATATGCTTTTACAGGTTAGCGCAAAAAAACTGAACAAACGAAGTGGTTTTCCACCGAGCCTTGCCGATAAAAACAATATAGTCGGCGTGGCTTTGCAAGGCTTTAAATTTGAAGGAGAGGAAACGGAAGATCCAGCAAATCCCGCGATTGGCAAATGGTATAGAGACAAAGCAGGAATTTACTATTGGGCCGGTGGCGTGATAAGGCTGCCGGGCAGAGTAATTTCTAATTTTAAAAATCTGCCCATCAATCTGCCGACGGGTTTTTCATTTGGTGTAGATGTTTCCCATCATAATGATGCGCCGGATTGGGATGCTTTTAAAAAAGCTGGTTGTGAGTTTGTTTACATCAAAACTTCAGAAGGTGTTGGCACTCCAGATATGCAGGCGGCAACGCACGCACGCAATGCAAAACTGCAAAATTTCAGGATTGGCTATTATCATTTTTGCAGGCCGGATACAAGAAATGGCGGCTCAGTAAGAAGCGATGCAACAGCAGAAGCAAATGAAGTGATCAGCAGAATTGCCACGCTCACGTCGCCAGATCTGCCACTGGTGCTCGATCTTGAAGATCAGCAAACATGGGATTCTCCTTTGGGCAAAACGGATTATTTGCTATGGGTGAATACATTTATTGAAACCATCAATGCCCATCTTACGAAAGGAGTGATGCTCTACAGTCGCAAGGAATACCTCGACAGAAAATTGCCGCCCAATCATAACCTGGGCAAATACAAACTGTGGATGTCCTATTATCCGTCAAGCCCTGATGCTACCAAAGTTCCGGTGCCAAATGGATGGAACGATTGGTCCGTTTGGCAATACACAGAACACGGCGTTGTTGGCAATAATCCAAAAGTTGATTTGAATATTCTAAAAGATAACACGCTTTTTCTATAAATGACACAAATGAAAGTCATAGTGCCGGTACTTAACATTCGCAAAGCGCCTGTGGAAGACTTTTCCGACAAGAGTAATGTAGTGGCGAAGCTATTTAACGGCGCGCCTTTCATAACTGTAAAAGAGAAAACAAATAAACTTGGAAAATGGTACCAGAATGAAAAAGGATATTGGGGCTGGGAAGTGGGGCTGGGCTCACCATCGGCTATAGAGAAACCTATTCCTGATTTGCAGTCTTTTTTGAATTCGTGCTTTGACGGACAAACACTCAAGTCTGAAATCAATTACGGTGCCCTGTTGGAAATGGAAGATGCTGTGAAATTAACATCCGGACAAGATGTGACCATTGGCATACTGGATCACCCCATGAGCAAGTCGATCCAATTTAATAATCCGGTCGCTGCACCTTTTCACGTAAATGACCCGCTGTTTAATTTTCACGCAAACTTCATCGCAGGAATAATTGCGGGAACTACAGGCGTGATAGGATTTGCAAATAAATGTCGGTTGGTTGAATTGCCTATATACAATGCCAGAGCGAGTTCCAGCGGTATTGATATAAATGCGGTATTGCAATTTGTTAATAGAGATGATCAACCTATGATTGTTAATATCAGCAATAAACTGGATGCACAATATAATGATACAATAAGAAATTTCAGACCCAATAAGATTGTAGTTGCCGCTGCAGGAATTGATGAACAGTTGTGCGCCGATACAATCAGAGATCCTGCCTCACTTGATAATGTTATTGCAGTAGGTGCAATAACAAAGCCATTGAGTAATCTACCGAAGCTCAATAACAAAGTAGATTTCGTTTTGCCAAATTTCAATTTCGTATCCTATGGTAAGGCTTCCAATCTTTTTGCGCAGGAAAAAGGCGACAGCTTTGCTTGTGCAGTTGTATCCGGAATCATTGCGTTATTGATATCATCTAACAAAGTTGGATTTGACAAAGCATCAATAAAAAATGCATTGAATGAAATTGCTTTTCCGTCTTCTGTGGAATCATTCAATAGTCTTAACGTCATTAATGTTACGTCATGAAAAGAATAACCTTAGCATTCCTCTTGTTTGTTCCATTTTTATTGAATGCGCAGAATGCTTACTACGATGCAATAAAGCTCAGAACGCTTTATTCAGTTGGAGATGATAAATTAAAGATCGGCGACTCTGCGTTTATCAATATCCCTGATATTCCTGAAGTGCATCAGATATTGCAGTGGTATGTTATGCCTGAAAAAAGCCCTATCGATTCCATGGAGAAATCCTTTAGATACAATCCCTTCCTAAGGTTTGATCCAAATGCTTCCAAAGGTGCATTTACAAGTTTGGTACAATCCGGTATAGGAGCTCTTGGAAATCTTGATGTAACCAACATAGCAGACGGCCTCGCAAGATTTCTCATAAAACGGGGAAAAGAAGAACTGAATATTGCTTTTTTTGAAAGGATGAAGAAATATCTTGATGATCATGTTGAAGCGAGAACATTATTTCCGTCTACCACGGCTTTTTTAGGTAGCATCGCTTCGTATCGTTATTCGGAATTTTTGCAATCATTACGCGAAGCATTTTATAAAGATGTTAGCAACCTGATTGTGAATTTGAATTTACTGATTGATCTTCCCAAGTACCAGCAGCTTTTGAAAACATTACCGGAGATACGTTTGGCGATACGCTCCGCGAAAATAATCAGCGCACTTTCGCAGCCTGATTCATCACTACATCCAGCGATTCTGATCAATCATTTTGCACAATTGAGCGAGTGGGGCGAAATGAACATCAATCTGCAAAGTTCATGGCTGGTGCTGGATAAAATTTCTGAAAGCGTGAGACGTGTTGAATACACAGTGGATACGAAACGGTCATTAACTGTAAAGACAGTACCAATGACGAAAGATACATTTACGGTGAAGATGATTCAGTTGGCCCCAAATCTGTTTAAGACGGATACTACAAAGATTTCCGCAAAAGGCCTTGTAAGGGTTGACAGTGTTGTGTTGTTGAAGTATGACACTATCTATAATAAAGAGGTAGCATGGATAAGGTTCAGCGATTTTAACCAGAATATTTTAAACGACACCCTTACCTTGAGAATATACCTGGGCCTGTTGTATCAAAAGATGCAGAACATTGCTTTCCAGTACGCACCAGGCAAGGATACCAGCGTGCAGGATTTTATGAGGGACAATGCGGATAATATTTTGAAGATTGCAGATCTCATAGAAAACTTTTTAGTGTTGGCAAATGATGTAGAACAAACGTTGAAAGATATCAAAACAAAGAAGAGCAATCTTACCAACGATGATTATTCCACCTACATCGAAAAGGCAATCAATG
Organism: Pinibacter aurantiacus; assembly: GCF_019130065.1. GTDB lineage: Bacteria > Bacteroidota > Bacteroidia > Chitinophagales > Chitinophagaceae > Pinibacter > Pinibacter aurantiacus. Next base: position 498,072 of record NZ_JAHSPG010000016.1, read on the forward strand.
TGGTAGATTATGGCTTTAAAGTGGCCAATGTGATCAAAGAAGGAATTGCAAATGACAGGTACATTGTAATGGCACGCAATGCAAACAATTTGTACAAGAACATTTACACAAAAAACTATAATGCAGCGGTAATGAACGCGTACCTCATTTTGCAGGAGGTGCTGGAAAAACCAAAGGAAGCAATTGCCGCAAAGGACGCTGTATTGGTCATGGATTCAGCAAACAGAATATCGGCACCTGCAAAAACGAGCTTTGCGGCAGCAAAATCGCGGCTGGACGTTGGCAAGTTTTTTTCTCTTGATTCTATAAAAGATCGTTCCAAATTTGTTGAAGGTGCGCTGAAGTATGGAAATGTGATGGCAAGCATTGTAAAATCACAATCGCCGGAGGAAGCGCAGGCAGCAATAGAAGCGGCAGTGTTGCCTGCCGGAAGCTCGTCCATTAAAAAGAATTCTGCATGGAACATTTCCCTTAATGCTTATATAGGAGGATATTTTGGACGATCGTTTAACAGCACCGATCAAATAGACGGAAGCAATTCAAAAGTGGGAGTGACAGCGCCGGTAGGATTCGCAATAAGCAAGGGCCTCGGATTCTGGAAAGATGGGCGAACACTGGGATCCCTTAGCGCATATTTTACTGTAATCGATGTGGGCGCAATTGCTGGCTATAGACTCAATGACGACAGTACAGCACTCGAACAGAAGGTTACCTTGAATGATATTTTTGCGCCCGGTGGGTATCTTGTTTATGGAATAGGATTGCCTTTTAAAAAAGCGCCCTACATTCCTTTGTCCGTTGGATACGGCTGGCAATACGGGTGTAAGTTGTATTACAAGAATGATGAAGGAAAATTGTTGGTGTCAGATAAGTCACGCTGGAGAAGCAACTGGTTTGTAGCCATAGATATTCCGCTGGCAAATTTCTGGACGAAGAGTTATAGGAAGAAGTGATGAGTTTTGAGAATGAGTGTTTCTATCCAGGAAAAGCGTGCAAAAAATATTGCCCGCTTTTTTTAAAGGATAAGGTGAAGGTTTTTAGAATCGCAGCGAAACACTATATTAAAACAGTGCATTTTGATACGATTAGTTTGCACAGTTTATTAATTTTTTGAGGCTACAGATTTTGGACTCACTCCATAGTGTTTTTTAAACGCCTGTGAAAAATGACTTGTCGATTTAAATCCAAGTTCATAAGCCACATCACTTATTGGAATCGGACAATCTTCCAGTATAGACCGGGCTTTTTCCATTTTCACATCCAGGTAATATTGGTAAGTCGTTGTTCCGACAATCTCTTTGAATTTTGTTTTAAGTTTCGTTTTGCTCATCGCAGCGTTTTTTGCAAGCTCATCTAATGACATTGGTTCGCTGCCAGCATTTTCATCAATTATTTTCTTTATTTCAAGGATCCTGCTGGCATCACAATGGCGACCAGAAGTTTCATCTCTGCTGCTTTTATTAGCGACACGTTTTATGAACAGCGCGAAAATTTTTAGGATATTCACTTTTAACAGAAACATTTCTGAAATAGAGCTTTTTTTGTCAAAATTTAAAATCTCCTGCACCAGTTCATATTTTAATCGTCCTATCCCGGTTTGTAAACTACGGGATATGAAATGCTTTTGCTCAGTGAGATGCCTCATTGTTATAGTGTCGTTCAGGTGGCACAGATTCTTGCCATTTTCAATAGATGACTTCTGCGCCGTTTCTTCCCCTAATGCTTCCTGCAGAAACTCATTTGACATATAGATAATAATTGCCTGGAAGGTTTGTCCCTTTTCAATTTTAAAGGAAGAAGACAGATCAGAGGCGGACCAAAATATACTCGAGTTTACCGTGCCACCAATTTTTGACTCCTTGCCTTCTGCAAAATGAGATATTTCAGAAGGACTGCAGTTGATATGCATTGAATAGTACCTGGAATCCTCTGTTGCAGTTCGTTCGATCCACAAAGGCGTATTAAACGCGAGATTAAAAATACACAAGTCAAGACGCTCAGATAGTTGGTGATAAGAGCATGTGCCTCTTGCAATATTTTCAGGAAAGATAACTTTGTTGTCCCTGAGTTCAATCTTGCCAGGTAACTTTGCATTCATGTCTTTCACCATGTCAACCAACCATTGGTTGCCAATTCCTTCTTTCTTAAACAGTACTTTCATATATCGGATATTAATAGGATTAATTTTTTGGCTATCCCCATAAGCACTCTTGCTCCGGAATGCCTTACATCAAGTTTACAGATGCAAAATTATTTTAACCTAATCCACTAGGGTTTACTAATGAGGCATTCGATTTTAATGAAAGGGCAGGCATAGAAATTTGGGGACGGGGTATGTTTTACAGCGGTTACAAAAAAAGAATCTAATTGCATCACTTTCAATTTATTGTCATTACTCGTCATTGACCTTAAGGTTAACTAGTGTCTTTTTCTTTTGTATTTTTTTAACTTAACGCCAGAAGACGCGTTGTGGGAGCTGGGTATTTATCGACAGGCATATCAGCTGGTTTATTTTAAAAAAGTTCCAGAAGCGCAATATGTGGAGACGGAGTTACATGGCATAGCAACGGGCTATACCTCGATAGTAAATTATGTCGGATAGGTATTAACAAATTAAAAAAGCGTGCATTTTGCACGCTTTTTTAGTTTGAGGACTCTCTTAGTCACAAATTTGAATGATTTCTTTTCGAGGCAACCAATGTAATTTTGAATGTCTAGGCTCTTAGACCAACTGATTTTGGGGACACCCCGTAATGCTTTTTAAATGCTTGTGAAAAATGACTTATCGATTTAAACCCAAGCTCATATGCGAGATCGCTTATCGGAACGGGACCATCTTCAAGCATAGTCTTAGCTTTTTCCATTTTTACATCCAGGTAATATTGATAAACGGTTTTGCCTACAATTTCTTTGAATTTTGTTTTAAGTTTTGTTTTGCATATAGCTGCTTCCTTTGCTAAGTAAGTCAAAGAGATGTGTTCAAAAGGAGCAACTTTGTCTATTAGTTTTTTTACTTCAAAAATTTTTGTCGCGTCGCTGAAGCGGGCATACTTTTCATTGTTTAGATTTTTACTTGAGATGCGTTTTATGAAGAGTGCAAGCAGTTTCAGAATATTGGCTTTTATCAGTAATCTTTCGGTTGTTGAAACTTTTCCGTCAAGACCTAAAATTTCCTGCACCAGCTCACGTTTTTTTTCACAAGTGGTTGAATACATGCTTCTCGAAATGATGTGTTTTTGATCAACGAGCGTTCTATCGGCTTTATTACCAGATATATTATATAGATGACGATTTGCTGCTTCAATACTTTGGCCATTGGCATCGATTGCCGGTAAAGCCAAATCGCCTAAAGCACTTTGCAAGAATTTTTTCGACATGTGAATCACTATTCCTGAGAAAGTTTCTCCAGCCCCAACTTTAATACTGGATGCCATATCCGACGCGGACCAAAAGACACTGGAGTTCCACTCACCTCCAATTTTTGATTCTTTGCCGTCGGAGAAATGCGATAATTGTGCGGGACTACAATTAATGTGCATTGTATAGAATTCTGTTTCTTCAGTAGCCTTGCGCCCAATAGTTGCAGCTGTCTTAAACACAAGATTGCAAACAGAAAGGTCAATATCATCGTCTAATTTGTGAAACGAACTGGAACCCGTCGCAATACTTTCCGGATATACAATTTTTTCGCCTCTTATTTCAACTTTACCTTGGCACTTTTCCCCTGGCTCCGTTGTTGTTTCGATTCTCCACTTTTTGCTTACTGCGTCTCTGATAAATTCTAATTGCATGATTTTCAGTTTTAACTGTTGTGTTTAAAAAAATAATTCAAATAATGTAGTTAGCGCATTGTTTTTGTGATCAATCATGTTAAACAATGACGACGCAAAAGTATTCACCTGCTATCCGCTGAAGTTTATAAAAATGTCATTCGATTTTCGATAAAAGGCAGCGTCAATTTTATGACTTAAGCATGATATTATAGAGTATTGAATTTCATGCCCTAATCTTATAGTGGACACTTGTTTTTCTGGAATCGTCGTTTCACCAGTGTTGTGGTTGCCACACTAATGCAACATGGCAACTAAACTTTTTTACTAGTCCGTTGTTGAAGGCCTAATGAGCTTGATATATGAAAGAAATAATCGCTGACTGGGGCGTGGACAGGCCACATTTCAACAAGTTTTATTATACTATGCTGAATGCGCTCGGGGACGGTGTAGTGTTAAACAACGATAGCATACAAATTGACAATCAGCTCGCCAAAGGCAATGTTGATTTTTTCCCATTCGGAAATGGAATTGCTCTGGTGCGAATAAGTATTTTATTTGCAGAAGCAATCAATTTTAAACGACTGCTTGAAGCTGGACCCGAGTATTATGCCTGTTTATTTTCTTTAAAAGAAGGTGTTGATATGCATGTTTTTGACGGCGAAGCTGACCAACAGGAAATGAACGGACTTGGACTATCTGGAAAGCATTCTGTGCTTTATTTTTCATCAGATGTTCAAAGCCTATTTAGGGTGACACCCGACGAGGAAACAAAAATTGTGATTTTGGTTTTTACGAGTGGTGCCCTTCATGAGATTTTTCCTTATTCTATTAACGGAGAATTTTCGGCTTTTCGTGTTGGCCAGTCTGTAAAAGGATATTCGAACAAGACTGCAGAAATGATTGAGAAAGTAACCGACATATTTGAACATGCATCCGTGGAACGTATTCAATCATTGTATTTGCTAGGAGCCGTTTATCAGCTACTTGCGGTTTTGCTTTTGCAAATTGAAGCGGATCGTGAACTACTTAAGCAATCTACCGGAGTGGTAGAGGTTGCGCGAATGATCCAGATAAGAAATTTATTGATTGCGGATTTTTCAAGTGATTGTCCTCTGCTTGAAGAAATGGCCAAGAAGGCTCAAATGAGTGCTACTAAATTTAAGACCCTTTTTAAAAAGTTATTTAAGTTACCATATTATCAATATTATCAGCGCTATCGTCTGGAGGGGGCCCGCCAAGCTATAATTTTAGGTAAATCTGTTAGTGACACAGCCTATGAATTCAGTTTCAATTCAATCAGTAATTTCAGTGTAGCGTTCAAAAAAATGTTCAAAATATCACCAAGCGAATTAGTCCAAGCTGTGATATTGCTTCTTTATTTTGAGTAAACAACTGTTTCCTTTCGCTTCACATACATTTTTCATTTTAAGCCTTTTTCTAACCAAATCTAACTTTTTAATAAAGTAATAGTGCATAAGAGTTGATTTCTTTGCAGATCGTTTTTTTCAATAAAAAACGAGTATTAAATCTAAATCCAATTTCCATGAAAACACTCATCGGCTTTATCGCCATTTCCATCATTATTTGTCTATTGACCGTAACTATTTTTTGCTTGTGGAACTTCAGTTTTGTCAACTGGCAACTTGTTTCACAGGTCGTTAATACCACCTGTGCTGTATCTGGTAGCTTATTTATCGTTTGGCTGTGTTGCCGAGTTTATTTTACGGAACGTCGATTTGAGGAGCGGAAGGGAAATAGTGCTTATCCTAAAGTGAGATAGTCTTCAGGCAAGTTTGTTTTTGCAGTCCGTAACTTATAGACAGGAAATTTAAGAAAGCAACTTTTTCAGTATAATTCACTCTTTACGCTTGTTGGCTCAAATTGGGATTACAAGAATTTTTGAAACCAAAATAACAGTTTGAGCTATTGCTCAATTTTTGATTAAAACGACCATCAATGAAAAATCTACCTTATGACGAAAAACAAATGATCAAGATTCGTGAGTTGAAACCAATTCGCACTACTCGTGAGTTTGATGCTGTAGAGCGCCTTAAAAGCAATATTTCTAATAGTGTAGCTTATAAAAAGGCCTATGAGCTTTTTTTGAAGATATCTGCACTTATTGAAAGGATGGAAAGAACAATGGAAAGGGCCATGGTTACGAGTTTAAGCAATGCATGCGTTGAAATGCTTATTACGCTTTATAAAATGGATATGTCTGCAGATAAGACCCGGCACATGGCAGCAGCATGTGAAAAAATAGAAGTCGTTGAAATGCTGCTTAGATTGGTAAAAGAATTTAAAATGATCGCAGTGTTTTATATCTCTGACCTCGAAGATCATATCAGGCAGTTAAGCAGACAGATGTATGATGATTTTGATGGCGAGTCGGCATAAATTATAAAGTAAAGACCAGTTAAATCAGCTTATGTTCTTATTTCGTTAAAGAAAAATCCCTCACTCGGCATGTCGCCAAACGAGGGATTGAATTGCTTTTTCAGGCTATCTGCTTCCGCCGGATTTTAGTAGGTCAAGTGCAGCTTTCTGCCGCTCCATTTCTTTCAATTGTAAATCCTGGGTTCTTTTATTTTCCGCAATATCTCCTTCAACGTTCTTTCGCTGCTTTTCAAGTCTTTCACTTTCTTTTACCAGGTCGTTATATTTTCTTTGCGCTTTTGTAAAAGATTCGGTTTGTGCTGAGATGTCAACTTGTTTTTTCTCTGCATATATCGAAGAACTTAACGAAGCGAGGTAATTTTTGGCGGCCAGATATACATCTGCATTTGCAGGGCTTATAAAATTATCGTAGCCGCTTGATAACGCCATTTTAAGAACAGACCTGTCTTTTTCTGAACGGCTAGCAGGATCGACGCTGAAGTACACGTCGTACATGTTATTGCCCATTTCCTGAATAGAAACGGCTTTTGCTAGCAATAATCCTTTCGATTTTTCGAGCTTAATGTCTTTCGATTTGAAAGACTCCTTCAATGCATCTTTCAACGCATCGGAAGACATGTTGTACTCATTCGATATGGCGCTACGCTCCGTTTTATCAATTTTAATAGTGCTTTCCGTTGTTTGGGCTCGTGATGCTGTTGCTATTGCCACACATAATAAAATTGCGAAAAACTGTTTTTTCATTGATGCGGTTTTTAGATTTTTGAATTTCTAAAGACCGGGCATTGGTTTAAATGGTTGCCAATGCAAATCAAAGTCATAAATTATTGTAACCGCTTTTCTAAGAAACGATTGGAGATTGTTTTAAAGAGACGCTAAATGGAAAAATGCGAAGGAGAGTAACTGTGATAAAATGCATTTAACTGGTCAGCTGTTTATACAAACAAAAAAGGCTCACATTGCTGTGAACCTTTTCGCGGACCGGACGGGACTCGAACCCGCGACCTCCGCCGTGACAGGGCGGCATTCTAACCAACTGAACTACCGATCCAATATTTTGAAGATCTACTTACTTTATTTAACCCGATCTCGAACCATTTTTTTCACCATTCTGGCTTTAAAGCAAAATTTCCTAAACTTGCGATTTTAGTCCAACAAAAAAGCTCCACATTTCTGTGAAGCTTTTTGCGGACCGGACGGGACTCGAACCCGCGACCTCCGCCGTGACAGGGCGGCATTCTAACCAACTGAACTACCGATCCAAGATCTTTGCCTTTCAACGTTTTGCGTTACCGCTCTATCGTTTTGGGAGTGCAAATATAAGGCGATTTTCTTTTTCCAAACAAATCTTTTTTAAAAAAATTTTCAACCCTTATTTTTACACTTCATTATTCAATTATGCCAGACAATAAAAATCGACAATTCCTTGATTTCGAAAAACCGGTTAAGGAAATCTTTGATGAGATCGAAAAGCTAAAGCAAACTGAAGAGAAGACAAAAGTTGACTTATCTGACTCCATCAAGAAACTGGAGGATCAAGTTATAGAGAAAAGAAAAAATATTACCAGCAACCTTACCGCATGGCAAAAGGTACAGCTTAGCCGTCATCCGGATAGACCTTACACACTTAAGTATATCCAAAAGATGACTACCAATTTTGTTGAGCTGTTTGGTGATCGCAACGTGAAAGATGACAAGGCAATCGTTGGTGGATTTGCTCAACTTGACGGCGAAACTGTTATGCTTATTGGGCATCAAAAAGGTATTAATACAAAAATGCGTCAATTGCGCAATTTTGGAATGGCCAACCCGGAAGGCTACAGAAAGGCTTTGCGCCTTATGAAGCTTGCTGAAAAGTTCAATAAGCCGGTTGTTACCCTTATAGACACTCCGGGAGCTTATCCTGGTATGGAGGCAGAGGAGCGCGGACAAGGAGAAGCCATTGCCCGCAATATTTATGAAATGATGCGTCTTAAAGTGCCTGTGATTTGTGTGATCATTGGTGAAGGTGCATCTGGTGGCGCGTTGGGAATTGGCGTGGGCGACCGCATTTTCATGTTGGAGAATTCCTGGTACACGGTTATCTCTCCCGAAAACTGTAGCTCCATTTTGTGGAGAAGCTGGGAAATGAAAGAGAAGGCGGCAGAGGAGCTGAAACTTACTTCAGATTACATGCATAAATTTGGTTTGGTAGACACTGTAGTTCCGGAGCCTCTTGGAGGTGCTCATTGGAACTATGATGAGGCTGCCGGCAATCTAAAGAATCAAATTATAGCTACGCTCAAAGAACTTAAACAAATACCTGCTGAGGACAGAATCAACCAGCGTATTGATAAGTTCAGCAAAATGGGCTTCTGGGACGAAGTAGCGTCTTAGAAATTTCAGAAATTAAATCGTAGGGGCGAATCGCATTCGCCCATTAAACGGCCGACAGGCCGCACACAAATAACAATATAAATTAGAAATGTCACTCAAAACACAACTAAGAGGAACAGGTGTTGCTTTAGTTACTCCTTTTACCGCCGATGAAAATATTGACTTTCCGGCATTAGAAAAATTGATCGATTACGTGATTTCAAACGGTGTTGAATATGTGGTAAGCCTTGGCACCACTGGCGAAACACCTACTTTAAGCAAGCAGGAAAAGATCGATATCATCAACTTTACATACGAGAAGGTAAACGGTAAAGTACCTGTAGTTGTGGGCGTTGGCGGAAATAATACCAAAGCTGTTGTGAACGATTTGCAAACACTTCCACTTGATAAAGCGGTGGCTGTACTAAGCGCAAGTCCTTATTACAACAAGCCTTCACAAGAGGGGATTTTCCTGCATTATAAAGCCTTGGCAGAAGCTTCGCCGAAGCCAATTTTGTTGTACAATGTGCCGGGAAGAACAGGAAGAAACATGGAAGCTTCCACTACTTTGAAACTGGCACATGAAGTAAAGAACATTGCGGGTATCAAAGAAGCGGCTAACAATATGGTGCAGTGCATGCAAATATTGAAAGACAAGCCTGCTGACTTTTTGGTAGTAAGTGGTGATGATGACCTGGTATTGCCTCAGCTTTCATGCGGTATGGACGGCGTTATCAGTGTTGCGGCTAACTGTCTTCCAAAAACATTTACAGAAATGGTGCGCAAAGGCTTGAGCGGTGATTTTGCTGCGGCAAAAAAACTGAACGATACTTTACTGGAAGCGTACAGTTTGCTTTTTGCGGAAAACAATCCTGCCGGCGTAAAAGCGTTTTTGACTGAGCTGGGACTTATTCAAAACCACCTGCGTTTGCCAATGGTTCCATTAAGCGGCGGATTGCACGAAAAAGTGAAAGCATATTTGAAAAAATAGTTTTTTCAACTTTTTGATATTTAAGCGAAGACTCCGGATTTTATACTCCGGAGTCTTCGCTTTTTTTATTATTTTGACTACCGCATAGTTATTGCTGCTACTAATTCATCACCATTATCGAACCTGTTAACCAACACTCATGGAAAAAAAGATCTTGCGGGAAATTCGTTTCCTGAAAATGTATGCGATCATAAGCACTACTCTTTTTCTGGCATTCATTTTTATGTCTTTCTACAGACAAAACGGGAAACAAAAGTTTGAAGAAATAGATGTTCAAAGAATAAATGTTGTTGAAAATGATGGTGCGTTAAAGATGGTGATCAGCAATGACGCAATGCAACATCCGGGATTGATAAATGGAAAAGAATTGGCTAAAAGGCCGCGAGGCGCGGGAATGATCTTCTTTAATGAAAGTGGGGATGAATGCGGAGGTTTGGTGTATGACGGCACAAAAAAATCTGCGGGCCTTGCACTCTCAATCGATCAGTTTAGAAATGATCAGATAATGCAATTGCAATATTCGCAGGGAGAGAATAGAAAGAATGCTTCTTATGGGTTGAAGTTGTGGGACAGGTACGATGAATATCCGCTTGCCGCACAGTTGAAAATGGTGGATTCATTAAAACAATTAAAGGATGAAAAGATTTATGAAAAAGAAATAAGCAAACTGGTTGCTGATGGAACATTTGGTCACGAAAGGTTGTTTGTAGGAAAAACCAAAGAACAGGAAGTAGGGCTTTTTATCAGGGATGAAAAAGGAAGACCGCGCATCAAAATTTTTATAGACAAAAATCAAAACGGAATAATGCAGTTTCTCGATTCGCTGGGAAATGCAGTTCCTGTCCATCAACCATAAAACATTTACCATGTCCACTTTTTATCCTCGCCGAAAATTTATCAGAGATATTTCACTGGGTACGCTTGCTTTGGCTCCAGGCATTTCCACGCTAGCTGCTTGCGCAAAAAACAAACAGAAGAAATTAGGAGTGGCTCTCGTAGGGCTTGGGGGCTATAGCACATACCAGCTAGCACCCGCTTTGCTACAATGTAAAAATTGTTACCTGGCAGGTATTGTAACGGGCACGCCTTCGAAAGAAAAAATATGGGCCGACAAATACAACATTCCCCAAAAGAATATTTACAACTATCAAAATTTTGATTCCATTGCAGACAACAAGGATATCGATATCGTGTACGTTGTACTGCCGGTTGCAATGCATAAAGAATACACCATCAGAGCGGCTAAGGCTGGCAAGCATGTAATTTGTGAAAAGCCAATGGCGGTAAGCGCTGCGGATTGCCAGGCAATGATTGATGCTTGTAAACAAGCAAACAGAATGTTATCGATCGGATATCGTTTGCATTTTGAGCCATTCAACATGGAAATGATGCGGCTTGGGCAGAAAAAAGTTTTTGGGAATATAATGAAGATAAATTCCAGCAATGGTTTCGTGTGGGGCGGAGACCCCAATGCATGGCGCCTGAAAAAAGCACTGGCCGGTGGTGGTGCATTAATGGACATGGGTGTTTATGTAATTCAGGGCGCTCGTTACACAACAGGAGAGGAGCCGCTTACTGTGAAAGCAAAAGAGATAAAAACCAAACCGGATCTTTTTAAAGAAGTAGATGAAACGGTTGTTTGGGAAATGAAATTTCCGGGAGGCAGCGTTGCTGAATGCCGGACAAGTTATAATGAGAACGCCAACTTTCTTCGGGCCGAAGCAGAGAGGGGCTGGTTTGAATTATCTGAAGCATATCGGTATGGCGGAATGGTTGGTGCAACCACGAACGGCAGCATGAGCTTTCCAAACATTAATCAACAAGCGGCACAAATGGATGACTTCGCGCAGTGTGTAACGCAAAACAAATCAACACGAGTACCAGGGGAAATGGGACTGCAGGACATAAAAATTGTAGAAGCAATTTATAGAAGCATTGCGAGTGGGAAGGAAGAGAGTGTTTAATTAGTGGAGAGTTGAGAATTGAGAGTTGAGAGTGAAGGGGTGCCTGATTTCGAATCTTTTCTACTTTCAATTAACTCTCCATTCTCAACTCTCCACTCTCCATTCTCCATTCTCAACTACTCCCTAACTATTTTCTCCACTCTCGTCCCTGCGTCGGTTGTAATTACCAACAGATATAAGCCACTACTGATGCCGGATACATCGAATGTGTTCTGTTTGCCGGAGGTTGTAATTAATTGCAGTCTTTTGCCTGTCATGTCTTTTAATTCCAGTGATGAGCAGTTGGCCGATGTTTTGATATACACTGTGTTTCCTGTTGCTGGATTAGGGTAGATCATTACATCAAAATTATTCTGATTATAGACAATGGCACGAACCGGTGAATAGGTAAACTGTCCGTTGATGTCCGTCATTTTCAATCTGTAATAGTTTTTACCTGTTGTTAGGTTGTCGTCGATGAAACTGTAGTTGTTTACTGTGGAACCATTATTCTTTGCGGACACTTTGCCGATTTGTTTGAACTGACTACCATCTATACTTTTCTCAACAATAAAAGACTGCGTGTTAATTTCTTTTTCCGTTTGCCAGTTCAAAATACCTTTTGCATTTTTTACGTCTGCGGTAAAGGAAAGCAATTGTAAGGGCAAAGGAACGTCATTGGTTGTTCCTCCGTTATTGATCCAGAATTCGGAGAATCTGCTAACCTTATACTCTGCATAGTAGCCATTGTTGTATGGCATTACTGTTGCCTGGGAATGTGGCAAAATGAATCTGTAAACGCCCGAGCTTGAGACGTTGTTGGCTAAGCCGCCATCCTCTTCGGTTGGCAAGCCACTATATTGCGTTACACCGCTTGCATAAGGGTCAGTAATGGTAGTGCAGGTGGCACAACCCGTTGCCGCCATTAGTTTTTGAGCCTCCGCATCGAGAAAATAAAAACGAACGCTAACGCTGTCTGTTGGCGCGTTTTGGGTTTGAACAACAATATTTCTATCGAGATAGTATTGTCCCTGCGATATTCTGATTTGTGTGCCGGGATTGAAGAAAACTTTAGCAGTTGCATTTCCAAGATTTTGTCCATGTGGATGAATAGATGCAACACGTTTGCCGGAAGCGTCATTAAAATCTATCCATTGATTACCACTGGCAGTATTTGTTATGCCAGATGAAATATCCGGTCCGCTGTAAATAGTTGCTTTATCGAAAATGGTTACATCGTCAATTCCTACACCGTCGAATGTACTTCCGGGATCGCTGTTCATCACGAACCTTAAATGCAGTCTTGAGGATTTTGGCAGATCATAACTAGCAACATGCCATTTGGTGAGAGATGGTGTTTGCCAGATATTTTTAGTTGCATTATTATACCAGTTTGTACCGGTATTTGCAACGCCGAGTTTCGTCCACGTTGATCCATCGGTACTGTACTCCACCCAATGTCCGTCACAATCACAGTTTTCCAATTGAAAAATATGACTAAAGGAAAGCATTGGATTTGCCATGCCGCTAACATCAAAACAAGGCGAATAGAGATATGATAACTCGTTGTTGTTATAACTGAAATAAAGACTTGTCGTCCATATTTTAGAACCATTTGCAGCCTTGCTGATAACTGGTTTTAATGGCGCTCCCCATTCCCAGCTGTCGTTTACGCCGTCTGTATACCAATTGCCATTGTTGTTTTCAAAACCTTCCACATAAGGAAAGGTATTGATGAAAGGAACTGTATGGAAAGAAATAGGTTGTAGCGTATCGTTGTTTGGATAATTGTCAGTTGGATTTTTTACCCATGCACTGATGGTATATTGTTGGAAAGCAGAAAGGTCGACGGTATGCGTGAAAGTGTAAGTCATTTCACCTGGAGGAATTGCACCAATGATCTCAGTGGTGGTTGCACCATTTACGTTTACCGTAACAGGAATATTCGATAGTGTTGTGGCCGTATAGTTTTTAAGATGTATAGAAACCTGTTCTGCACTACCGAACTGACAAATGTTAGAAGTGTCCGGTGCAACAAACGAGAGTACACCAACGTCATTTGCAGATTTGGTAATGGTTACATCATCGAAAGAATATCCATCGTCAAGATTGCCGGTTGGTATAACGGAATTTGCAGAAGTGTAGCCTTGCGTACCAAATCTTATCTGGAAGCTGCTGCTGACTTTTTGTGCGGCGGCAGACAATATTTCTGTGATATTCTTGCTGATAGCAGGTTTGTAAATTCCAAAGTCGGCAGTGTTTATAGGCAATGTAAACACAGGCAACCACAAAGAAGTATCGCTTCCACGAATCCAAACCCGGTTGCCCGGAAGAGTGAAGTCTACCCCATGATTTTTATAAAAGAAATCGAGCCATAGTTGATCGGCAGGGCTGTATGAAGATAAATTGAAAGTAAGCGTTAAACTATCCGTTGAAGCAAATGCGTTATAAATTGCCTGATCCAAAGTTGCACAACGGTTGCCTGATCTTGCAATGCCACTATTGACGAATGTTCTTAGTCTTCCGTTGTTTGAGTTTGTATTAAAATCTGCACGATCGAGATTGACCAAACCTTGTTTTTTTGTTTGCACCGTTTGTACCGCAGCTGCCTCAAAGTCCTCTGTAAAAGAGGGAGTAAGTGCAAGCGGGTCGTTGGCTAATTGTTGGATCGTTGTTGTTAACGTATCATCGTCCTGTCGTGTATCTCCGGTATGTTTTACCCATGCCTTAAATTGGTAGGTGCCCGGTGCGGAGAAATCGTAAGTGGAACTAAACGTATAAATAGATGAGCCCCCCGCAGGAACGGCAACATTGCTTGTTTCCGTAACAATAGGTCCGCCATTTACCTGGTATGAAATATTGTAACTTGATGTACCGGACGATGCATCATCTCCATTTCGTAAACGTACCTGGATTGCATTGTTTGATTTTAATGCTGTCGAAGTAAAGAGTCTCCCCGTTGCCGGTGACATGATGGAGTCCATTACAAAGTTATTGTCCAGAATAGAGCTGCTGCATGTGCCGCCCGTAGCTGTCACAGTCGCTAAAAGTGAACGCCGTCCAGTCACTCCATTAGCAACAGGTTCCACCGCAAAGTAATAAGTACTGTCCTGGTCAAGCGCCATTGACACGCTGGTCCCCGTAAGGTTCTGAATTTTTTGCAATGAATCACCTTTAAGCATGTACAGATTGTATGAGGTGGTTATGGGCGATAAATTGCTCCAGCTAAGCTGCACGTAGCCGGGGCATAGCGGTGTGGATGTTATGGTTGGCTGACGCAATATCCTGAAATTATAATCGCTTACGTCACTGTAGCCCACGTTATTTCTCGTTACACGGATAAGAGCTTTCGTCGTTTGCGTTATTCCGGCGGGAATGGGCCAATCCATTAAAGTGCTATCAGCTCTAACGTTGTTTCTAATGTTTACCCAGCTAGTACCGTTGTCAAGAGAATAATCAACACTAAATGTATTTACGTCTGTGCCGAAATAACTCCATCTCACTTTTTCCGTTGTGGCAGGCAAAAACGTTTCATCCCCAAATGGATAGTCAACCGTTACAGATGCCGGCAGCACCTGGTATACTACAACGTAATCCTGGTTGCCGGTTGGAACGTTTGTTCCTGTAACATTTATGGTAAAATTTCCTGCCGTTAAATTGGTAACTACTACCTGTTCAATATTGTTGAAATTGTCAACTGCTTCGGTGGCAACAGCCGCAACATTTGCCGGATTTAGCGTAAGCGGCTTGTGTGAAGTGCCCGAAGCATCCGTTATCGTAAGGTCAAGATTATTGATAAGTGCATTTACAGCATTCGGTGACGCAGGAGGATCTATCCAGCACAATATAATTTTTACCTGGGCATCCGCAGGAACATTGCTGATTGTTTGCGTTTGTACACTACCGTTAGTAGCAGTGTTTATGAAATAATTATTTTTTTCCAATGCTTCAACGGCTCTGCGGGCATTGAGGTTTCCATAGCCATAAAGGTAGTCGGGCCCTGCAGCGCCTTTGTCTTCAGCTGTATTGCACACAAGCGCTTTTATAAGTGCGCTTGAGGGATCTGCGCCTGCATTGAGCTGCCTGTACCTTTCATACAACAACGCTAATGTGCCTGTCACAGTTGGTGTGGACTGGCTTGTTCCGGTTAAAATTCCATATGAGTTGTTAGGATAGGTAGAAGCTATGCCCGTACCGCCCGCAACTATTTCTGGTTTCAATCGCCCGTCATCGGTTGGGCCGCGGCTGGATGAAGCGTTGAGTTGGTAATTGTTTAAATTGTCGAGGTTGCCAACTGTCAACACGTTTTTTGCACATTGGAATCCCGATTTGACAGTGCTGTAAGTGGCTGGAAATGGGGCACAGGTAAGCTTTCCATCGTTACCTGCCGCAAATACGTGCAGAATATTTGGGTAAGTGTACAGCTGATCGTCAATGTAATTGCTTAGCACATCATACGCTCCGTTACCGGGGCAGAGGTCCGCCCCTGAGTAGTAAGAGTTGTTGCTCAGTACCATGTGATTATCGCTATAATACAGCGGTGCAAAAGCTATGATATTGCTGAAATACTGATTAATGAGGGTCGTTTGCGGCGCCATGCCTTTAAACGGCGGATTAACGATCCCACCGCCGCCCACTGTGCCTGTAACGTGCGTGCCGTGGGCTTCAGGACCTGAGGGCGTTCTGACCAGGAGCCTGTTGCCAAAGTCCAGGTGCGTAGCAGGATTTGCATTATCGCCTACTCCAACCGTCACATTTTTTCCCGTAAGATTTCTTCCAGATATAGACTGCAGGGCATCAATGGAATGAGCAGCCCTGTTGTTGTAATTAAGGGGAACATCCTTGAGCGTTTGCAACCCGATGTAATTTATGAAAGGTAGTGCTGCTATTTTTTGAATGATCTCGGGAGATGCTTTTACAAATACTGCGTTGCCCGGTTTTAGCTCGCTGTTGGCAATGGTAGCACCCGTTTTTGTCAACTGGTCAACAACTTCTTGCTTCGTTAGCGAACCAAAAAACATCACAGACACGAAGCTGTTGGGTTCATGTAAGACAGATTCATCATCTAATTTGCTGTCTATTTTTGCTTCGGCGGGAATGTTGTAAACGCCTGTTATATCTGGTGGAAGAGAAGCAATGCTTCCGGTTTTAATTTCTGCGAGAAATGAGTTTGAACCAAGGGGGGCCTGCAATAGTATTCCCTTTTCTTTCAATTGTTTCCTTGTTTCCGTATCGGGAACTTTACTGAGTTGAACGATTGTGTAAAGATTATTTTTAAAGGAAACGTTTTGCTGATAGCGATTCAGAAATTTCTGTTTAAGCAGGTTTTCGCCTGTTTTAACAGCGCCATTCTTTAAACGGATTACTTTTTCCTGGGCGGATATTTCATTGCCAATAAAAGCCAATAAAAAAGAGAACAAAATGATTTGTTTCATTCGGAAGCACTTATGTTAGAAAGAGAACTCTTAATGTTTTGGTTACATAGATATCAGGGTGTTATAAAGATATTTCAAAAAAGAGATTTCAGGGCATAAAAAAGCCGGTAAATGACGTCTCATTACCGGCTTAACACCTAAACGATTGCTTATTAATGCCTAAAACTGCTATCCATTTCCTCAAGTGTTTTCCCTTTCGTTTCATTTACCTTTTGCCAAACAAATACAAATCCCAGCGCACAAATCACTGCATACACGTAAAACGTATTGTTTTTAAAGTGGTCAAATAAGATAGGGAACGTAAAAACAAGTATAAAATACGCCAGCCAGAGACAGATCACGGCAATAGAAGTTGCCACGCCTCTCACCTGGTTGGGGAAAATTTCAGAGATCAAAACCCAAGTAACCGGAGCCAGCGACATGGCATAGGTACCGATCGCAGTAAGCAAAAACCACGAAACATGACCCGAAGATCCGCTCAACATTTTTGCGATAATGATAAACAGAACCGAAAGGCCACCAGCGCCCAAGAGCATCAAAGGCTTTCTGCCAAGTCTGTCTACCAGCAACATGGCAAGTATGGTGAAAGTAAGATTTACGCCACCAATGAAAACGGTTTGCAACAACTGATCATCCTGCGAAGCGCCAATGCTTTCAAAAATTTTGGGAGCATAATTAAATACAACATTGATGCCGCACAATTGCTGGAAGATAGCCAACACAATTCCTATAGTCAGCGCGGGTAAATAAATTTTTGAAAAGGCCAGTTGAATATTTGGTTTAGATGCGTGCTGCAATGAAGTTTCAATTGTGCGTATAGAATCACCGGCAAAATTTTCATCTCCAATTTTGGTAAGCACTTTTCTCGCTTTATCTATTTTGTTTGCAGCAACCAACCAACGTGGGCTTTCAGGAAGAAAGATAACGCCCAACAGAAAAACCGTTGAGGGAACTACGCCAAGGCCAAACATCCAACGCCATGCATCCGCGCCTTCATTTCGCAGAGAATAGTTTACAATGTTGGTTATTAAAATGCCAATTACGACGGTAAGCTGGTTGATGGCCACCATTCTGCCGCGAAGGTGTGCTGGAGAAATTTCTGCAATGTACATAGGTGAAAGCATAGAAGCCATGCCCACTCCGGCACCTGCAAGAAAGCGAAAAGCAATGAATGTTTCTTTACTGTGAGAAGCCGCCATAGCTAAGGAAGAGAGTGCAAAAATAGCCGCCGCTAACAGTAAGCCTGGGCGACGTCCGTATTTGTCTGCCACACGACCGGCAACAACACATCCCGCTATTGCGCCAAGTGCAAGACTGCCGGTTGCGAATCCTTCCCAAATTTTATCTAATCCAAATTGTGATTGTAAAAAAGGCAGAGCGCCGGAAATAACCGCAAAGTCAAACCCAAACAAATAACCACCCATTGCAGATATAAAAGAAATGACAATGATATAACCCGAGTTGAAGCGATATGTACTATTCATTATGAAAAAGCAATTGTTATAAGCAAATGTAATTTCCCCAAAAAAATTAAGGATGGATATTTGGTAGAAAGGGATGGACAATTTTATGATAATTTGAAAATATGGAAATTTGAAAATTTGAAAATTGGTTCCCTGCTATCGCTGCTATTATATTTTTTTAAAAGAGGTTTGAGAAAAAAAGTAAAGAACGCTCACGAAGCATTTTCAAATTTTCAAATTAGCATATTTTCAAATTGGCTCTCTAAGTGTGTCTCTTAATCCTATACTCGTTCGGCGAAATGCCCATTATTTTTGAAAACATCCTGGAAAAATAATACGGATCGTAAATGCCTATTTTCCCTGCGATCTCTTTAACACGCAGATCCGTGAACAGCAGGTACTGGCAGGCTTTTTGAACTTTCAGGTGATTGAAATATTCGATAGGCGAGAAGCCAGTTTTCTTCCGGAAAACGAATGAGTAGTGAGAAGGCGATAAATTAACGATGGCCGCAAGATCCTGCAATTCAACAGTAGCGTCAATGTTCTTTTGCATATAATCAATCGAACGGTTGATGATGTCTTCCTTGTCTTTAAGATCAACCTGCGTATAGCGTTCGTTGAAAATGAATGTTGACAAATAATGCCCTACGCACAAATTGGAATAGCTGAGGTTTTCTAAACCATAACCACGTTCAAGGTTCGTATAGATCTCTTCAAATAGGCGCTGGCGTTTTTCATTCATTGATACGCTGCCCGCAAGTGTACTGTTCTGCTGCATCATCATATTCACAATCTCGTTTGCTGAAGAACCGGAAAAGTGTACCCAATAAATTGTCCATCCGTTCTTTTCCTCTGAACCATAAGAATGGCGGATCTTTGCGGGAATAATAACAAAGCTGCCGGACGTTAATTCGTATTTTTCTTTCTTTATTTCTGCCCAGCCTTTTCCTTCCATGCAATAAATAAGGATGTGCTGCTCGGAGCCGTGAGATCTTTCCATGAGATGCCCCTTCGCCTTTGGATAATAGCCAATGTCTGTTATGTAAAGATTCTTCAGCAGCGGGTTGTTATCGCAGTGTGTATGCAAAATTTTTCGTGGAATCATAATGGCCCGCTGGCCTTCAAAGCCTTCTTTTTTCCTTAGCATAGCAATGCTTATGTTTAAGAGGTAAATGTAATAAATCGCGAGATGCGGTGTATCTTTTTTGCCACAGAACCACAGAGGATGTCAGGCTTCACATAATGCGCTCGTACTTTTTAACCACAGAGTTAAGGAGTTTTTTTCACAGAGGAAAGGAGGCTTCATGGGCTTCTCCTCTTTATCTCTGTGCTCTAGTGAGCTGCACGAGTTTTTCGAATAATTTCTCTGCGTTCTCTGTGGTTAATAAATCTTTGTGAAACCTCTGTGTTCTCTGTACCTCAGTGGCAAAGAAAGGGCGAAGCCCGCCACCATAAAAAAATCCATCACAATCGCTACTCTATCCATCAAGCATAAAAGCCCTCTGAATAATTTTGATCTAAATTAATGATTGCATCATGACTACACGCTCAGTTAAAGCCTGGAAGGAAAAAGTGATACTTCCTACCTACGAAACAGGCGAAGCGGAAAAAAATCCCATTTTTTTAGAGAAGAGAGTTTACCAGGGCAGTTCAGGGTCGGTATATCCTTATCCTGTTGTTGAGAAAATCAGCGATACAAAAGTTGACAAAGAATACAATGCATATTTCATAGAGAATGATTATCTGAAGATCATGATCTTGCCGGAATTGGGCGGTCGTGTACATCGTGCATATGACAAGATCCGCAAACGCGATTTCATATATTACAACCAGGTCGTAAAGCCGGCATTGGTTGGTTTAACCGGTCCGTGGATATCCGGGGGCATCGAATTCAACTGGCCACAACACCACAGGCCAAGCACCTTTTTACCAATTGATTGTGCGATAGAAGAACATGCAGACGGAAGCAAAACCGTTTGGGTAAATGAAGTGGAGATCATGTTCCGTACCAAAGGCATGGCGGGTTTTACGCTACATCCAGATAAAGCATACATAGAGATAAAAGGAAAAGTTTACAACAGAACACCATTTCCACAAACCTTTTTGTGGTGGGCAAATCCTGCGGTGAAAGTGAACGATTATTATCAATCCATTTTCCCGCCGGATGTATACGCAGTGTTTGATCACGGCAAACGTGACGTGTCTGATTTTCCTATTGCAACCGGCACTTACTACAAAGTGAATTATGCGCCGGGCACGGACATCTCCCGCTACAAAAATATTCCTGTCCCAACATCATACATGGCCATTCAATCGAAGTTTGATTTTATGGGTTGCTATGAGCACGACACGCAAGCGGGCATGCTGCACGTAGCAGATCACCATGTGTCTCCCGGCAAAAAACAATGGACCTGGGGCAATGGCGATTTCGGTATTGCATGGGATAGAAATCTTACTGATGAAGATGGTCCGTACATCGAGTTAATGACTGGTGTTTTTACAGACAACCAACCAGACTTCACATGGTTACAGCCAAATGAAGAAAAGACTTTTGAGCAATACTTCATGCCTTACGCATTGATAGGCGAAGTGAAAAATGCAACAAAGGAAGCGATGATCAATCTCTCGTTGGAAAAGGGTTTGGTGAGCATGAAGGTGTTTTCGACATCTACTTACAACAAAGCAACGATAACATTAAAACTAAAAGGCGATATTGTAAAAACATACCAGTTTGATTTTTCACCTGAAAATGTTTTTGAAGAGAATATTTCTGTTTCGCAAGACGCACAAACTGAAATGCTGGAATTGATTGTGAAGGATGAAAACGGCAAAACGCTTGTAAGCTATCAACCTGAAGTTTACGAAAAGAAAGATATTCCGCCTGCCGCAACAGCTGCAAAACTTCCAGGTGAAATTGATAGTGTGGAGCAATTGTTTTTAAATGGATTTCATCTAGAGCAGTATCGCCACGCTACGTTTAATCCCGTTGATTATTACGAAGAAGGCTTAAGAAGAGAT
Organism: Pinibacter aurantiacus; assembly: GCF_019130065.1. GTDB lineage: Bacteria > Bacteroidota > Bacteroidia > Chitinophagales > Chitinophagaceae > Pinibacter > Pinibacter aurantiacus. The sequence goes on from NZ_JAHSPG010000016.1 coordinate 519,447, forward strand.
GCAGGAGATGTGCGCTGCAACAATGCAATGGGCCTGCTATTGCTGAGAAGGGGACAATTCGAAAAAGCGGAACCATATTTCAGAACCGCGATCAAAACACTCACTTCAAGAAATCCGAATCCATACGATGGTGAACCCTATTACAACTTAGGTTGGTCGCTTATGTTGCAAAACAGGCTGAATGAAGCGTACGATGCATTTTATAAAGCGGCCTGGAGCGACGCATGGCAACACATGAGCTATCTTTCGCTGGCACGTATTGCTTCTGCAAAAGGAAAATATAGCGACGCATTAAAGTTGGCAGAAAAATCGCTCATTAAAAATTATCACAGCCACACGACAAGGCATTTGAAAGCGGCGTTGTTGAGAAAGCTTGGCAGAATGGAAGAAGCTATGACATTGATTGATGAGTCATTGAAAATAGACGGCTTCAACTACGGATGTTATTTTGAAAAGCATCAATTGCTTTTACAGGCAGGAAAGAAAGATGAAGCTTTGGTGGTGCTTGCGCAAATGAATGCCCTAATGCGCGACGCTGTTCATACATACATTGAATATGCACTTGACTATGCCCACGCAGGCATGTATGAAGAAGCCATTGCGTTATTGAATGAACATGTTGAAGGAAAAAAAGAAGTTTATCCGATGGCTTACTATACAATCGGTTGGTTGTATAGTAAAATGGGAGACAAAGCAAACGCGCTGGTTTACTACACGCTTGCTGCAGTTCAAAAGCCGGATTTCTGCTTCCCCAATAGAATAGAAGAGGTTGTTATTTTGAAAGATGCGATTGCAACAAATGTAAAAGATGCAAAAGCTCCTTACTATCTCGCAAACTTTTGGTACGCGAAAAGGCAATACGCAGAAGCAATTGCTTGCTGGGAAAAATCAGCGGCACTTGATATTAGCTTCCCAACTGTCTTTCGTAATCTTTCTTTAGCATATTACAACAAGAGCAAGAACGTACCACTGGCAATTGAGTACCTGGAAAAAGCATTTGCATTGAATCAAAATGATGCAAGAGTATTAATGGAACTTGATCAGTTGTATAAGATAACAGGCAAGCCGACTCCGGAGAGATTGCAATTGCTGGAAAAACATTTGCCTCTTGTAAATGATCGGGATGATCTTTACCTGGAGCGTGTAACCCTGTACAATCAATCAGGCAATTATGAAAAAGCAAAATCATTGATTGCGGAAAGGCAGTTCCATCCGTGGGAAGGTGGCGAAGGAAAAGTAGTGGGGCAGTTTTTGTTGTGCCATATAGAGCTGGCCAAGAGAGCACTGTTGCAGGGAAATGGTGCGCTGGCACTGGAGTTGCTGAACAGCATTGAAACATATCCACACAATCTTGGCGAAGGAAAATTAGCTGGCACACAAGAGAATGACATTTATTATTTACAGGGCTGTGCGTTGGAACTAATAGGAAAAGAGAAAGAGGCAAAGGCAAAATTTGAAACAGCAACAATAGGAATTACAGAGCCTGTGCAAGCAATATTTTACAATGATCCGCAACCGGATAAAATATTTTACCAGGGACTTGCATGGCAAAAGCTTGGAAAAGAGAAAGCCGGAGAAGAAATCTTTAAGCGCTTCATAAGCTTTGCCAGTGAACATATGAGCGATGAAATCAAAATTGATTATTTCGCAGTGTCATTGCCGGATCTGCTAGTGTTTGATCAGGATTTGAACGTGCGTAATAGAATCCATTGCCATTACCTCAAAGGGTTGGGTTACCTGGGATTGGGTGATTATGAAAAAGCTAAGAAAGAATTTGATGAAGTACTATCATTGAATATTAATCACCAGGGAGCACAGGTGCACAACGCAATGATCAATTTTTTGAAAGGTCAATTAGTCAATTGAGCGAGTATTAGTTAAGCAGAAGCACAGAATTTTTCTGTGCTTCATTTTTTGTGATGAGCAATTGTAAGAATTATGAACATAGCAAAAGAAAAGTGGGGTAGCGTTCTGGGCAAGGATGTGTGGCTGTTTAGATTAAGCAACGATAAAGGCTTGGAAGTTTCTGTTACAAGTTATGGTGCGACAGTTGTTAGCATTATGATGCCTGATAAAAATGGTGTTGTTGAAAATGTAGTTTTAGGCTACAGTTGTTTGCAGGGCTACATTGCTGATACATTTTACCTTGGAGCAACCGTTGGAAGAGTCGCCAATCGAATTAACAAAGGACTGTTGCCGGTAAATGATAAAGTTTATCAATTACCGATTAATGAGCCGTCAAATGATTGCCATTTGCACGGCGGCAAGATTGGATTTAATAAACGTGTTTTTAGTGTAATTGAAGAGATGGCGATGGACGATGTTGTTGGAATTTCACTTGAACATAAGAGTCCAGACATGGAAGAAGGCTATCCAGGCAACCTTACACTGAAAGTAGTATTTACATTAAACAATAACAATGAATTGCTGATTGAATATCGTGCCTTTGCAGACGTTGATACACACGTGAACCCAACCAACCACAGTTATTTTAATCTAAGCGGAAGAAAACAAAATGGGGCCTCGCAAGAATTGTTTATAAATGCAGACTCCATCCTTGAAACAACGCCTCATTATATTCCGACGGGAAATATTAACCGGGTTGATGGAACGAAGCATGATTTCAGAACGATGAAGAAAATAAGTCAGCAAAATGAAATTATTTTCAATGAGTGCTATGTTTTGAATGAACCAGAAATCAATGTCTGCGCTGCTGAACTTTTTGACTGCGAAAGTGGTCGTGCAGTACAAGTGTACACAACCGTTCCTGGCATGATGTTTTATTCGGGTGATTGGCTGAACAATGGTTTTGCATCATGCGAAGGCGTTTGTTTAGAAACGCAATTTTTCCCTGATGCTGCAAATCACCCATCTTTTGCAAGCACACTTTTAAAAGCAGGAGAGAAGTTTCATCATCAAACAAAATTGCTATTTCTTGTTCGATGATCGCTAATAATATGCGACCGTAATAAAGTCCATCCCTTTCATAATTTTATCTATTTAGAATGGACAAATATTTTTCAAATTGCATACAGGTTTTTAATATAAAAAAGAAGCTCGCTTAGAATTGTCGCCATGTGAAAAATTGAATGTTTCCCACTCAACTTTCCTTCAATTGATAAGCAGCTGAATTCGATCCAATGTAAACGAGGTGTTAGATACTTAGTGAAGCTGACAGTATACCTTATTCAATAAAATTTCATCAGCACATAGACAGGCAGTCTAAAGTCATGTTATTGACTTTACTGAAACACCCATGCTTAGAATTTAGAAACAACAAGAATATAAAACGGTTTAGACAAAATACTGCGTATGAAAAAGAAAGGCTTATTTGGTTTATTCTCTATTGCTCTTCTGCTAAACAGCTTAAGCAGCTTTGCTTTGAAAACGATCGAAGTAATTTCTCCCGATAAAAGACTAACTGTAAGTGTAGAGGTTGGTAAAAACATTTTCTTTAGTGTGCATTTTGGTAGGTCGGTGTTGTTGAATCCATCGAGGATTGCATTGGTAATAAACAATGATACACTTGGAAACAATGCAAGTGTAAAGAATATCTCCAACAAAAAGATCAGCGAAATCATTACACCGCTTTACGGGAAATTCAAAACACTTAGCAATGAGTGTAATGAAATGACGATTGCCTTTGACGGCGATTATTCCATTGTGTTCAGGGCATATAACGAAGGCGTTGCGTACAGGTTTGTAACTACAAAAACCGGCAACGCTATTGTTGGCAACGAGATCGCTGCATTCAACCTGAATGGCAACTACAGTGCGCTAATCTCTGAAACTCCAAAGCTTACTTCATGGGAGCTTCCTTACACTTCCCACAATGATATCTCGACTATTGCAGATACCAACAATATTATTTTACCGGCATTGTTTACCAACAAAACAACCAGCACAAGAGTGCTGCTGGCTGAATCTGATATACGCGATTATCCCGGAATGTTTATCAGAAGATCTGCCAAGGCTATAACCGGCTACTGGGCGCATTATCCGGCGAAGACAACTCCTTATGGAGGTGATTGGGGGATGTCCACATCCGCTGATGCAAGAGAAAATCTGATAGCAAAAACATCTGGCAGCAGAAGTTTTCCGTGGAGAATTGTAATGGTAAGTGATGATGATAAAAATCTTTTGACCAATCAACTCATTTATAAATTGGCCGCGCCGCAGGCGATAAAAGATGTGTCGTGGATCAAACCAGGTAAATGTGATTGGGAATGGTGGCACGATGCAATCATTGAAGATGCAGGCATTCCCACTGGTTTCCAGAACAGAAGTACAGAGCTCTACAAACGCTACATTGATTTTGCAAGCGACAATAAACTGGAGTACACATTAATAGATGCAGGCTGGAGTAACTTCTATCATCTTGATAAATCTGCAGATCACATCGATATACAGGAGTTGGTTAACTATGGTAAACAAAAGAATGTCGGAATAATTGTTTGGTGCAATGCGACAAGCCTGGTTGCGAATCTCGATCATTTTCTTGCCACATTTGAGCAATGGGGATTGAAAGGTTTTAAAGTAGATTTTTTTGATAGAGATGATCAGATCATTTATCAGCAAATGGAAGCCATTGCTTCCAAAGCCGCTGAACATCACTTGCTCGTTGACTTTCACGGTTGCCCAAAGCCAACGGGTTTGAGCAGAACTTATCCAAACGTAATGAATTATGAAGCGGTAAGAGGAGAAGAGTGTAGCAAATGGGACACCACTTCCAATCCGACTTATCATTTGCAGGTGGCCTCTATTCGTATGCTGGGTGGAAGTTTGGATTATACGCCAGGCTGTATGCGTAACAAAAGCAAAGCAGCCTTTCGCCCGATAGACAAAGGTTTACCGGAAACAATGGGAACGCGTTGTCACGAAATGTCGTTGTTCATTTTGTTTGATCAATACCTCGCGGTATTAAGTGATTCCCCTTCTGAATACAGGAAGAACAAAGACGTGATGGATTTTCTATCGGTAGTTCCCGCAACATTTGACGATGTAAAAGTATTGGACGCAAAGCTTGGTGAGTATGCTGTATTGGCGAAAAGAAAGAACAACGATTGGTACGTGGGGGCCACTACAAATTGGAACAGCAGAACGGTAACGATTGATTTCTCATTTCTTGAGAAAGGAAAAAAATACAAAGCAGAAATTTTTAAGGATGGAAAGAACGCTGACACAGAGGCCACTGATTACGAACATGAAACGATTGATGTAAACAATAAATCAAAGCAAACGATCAGATTGGCGAGCGGTGGGGGAGCTGTTATGCGAATTTATCAAGTGAAATAATTTTTAAAAAAATTTCGGGTTGACATTAAATGTTAATAAAAACTATATACATTTGCTGGTATAGAATAGTATAGTATAGTTACGGTGCTTGCCCCAACTCCCTCTTTAATCATCGTCATCGCAACGATATATTATTCCAGTTCAGCAATCATCGCGTTTATTATCCACGTAGAAAATGCCATAAAAAAAGAAATATGAAAAAACGATTATTTTTCATGCTTGCACTGTGCATATCATTTGCCATAGCTCATGCACAGAGTGTTAAGATCCAGGGAAAGATCACAGAAAAAAACGGCGACCCAATTGCCGGAGCCGTTGTCTCGCTAAAGTCTAATGCACAGCGAGCTACCACAACAGACCTCAAAGGTGAATTTGCACTCACCATTCCAACTGCGAACGAAATCATTGTTATTCATGCCTTAGGGCATAAGGATTTAGAAATGAACACTGCCGGCAGTGCTTTCATTACCGCGAGCCTTGAAACAGATGCTTCGGGCGGCGGCATGGATGAAGTGATTGTAGTAGGGGTGGCCGTGAAGAAAAAAGACCTTACAGGTGCGGTATCGTCGATCGATTCAAAAGAAATAGACAAGACGCCTACAACCAGCATCAACCAGGCGATACAGGGTAAAGTACCTGGCGCACGTATTGTTGCCAGTCCTCAACCCGGCGCAGATGCGTCAATAAAAATACGTGGTAACAACTCACTTCAATACGGAACCAATCCTATTTATGTAGTAGATGGAACCATTCTTGAAAGCAACTTCAACACTTTGAATCCGGATGATATCGAATCTGTGCAAGTATTGAAAGATGCGTCTGCAACAGCGATCTACGGTTCGCGTGGCGCAAACGGCGTAGTGCTTGTAACCACAAAAAAAGGTAAAAGAGGTGCAGGGAAAATTTCATTCGACACATGGATCGGTTCCCAGTGGTTCAGCAAAAAGATGGATCTGATGAACGCTCATGACATTTACAACTTGCGTGTAGATGCTTATGCAAACGCCTACATGGAGAATAATCCAAACGGCGACAGACAAGCTTATATCAACAGCATTACCGGTGATAACAGCACGGTATTTGCGAAGTATGAGCAAGATACTTACAGGGCAGGCTTATCATACGATTGGTTAAAACCTGTACAGCAATCTGGTTTGCAACAGAACTATAACCTGGGTTTTTCAGGTGGTTCCGATAAGGGTAGTTACTTCGTAAGCCTTAACTACACTGACCAGGAAGGACTGCTCAAAACCTCAGCATACCAGCGTTTCAGCGGAAGGATCAATTTGGAGCAAAATGTAAAATCATGGTTGAAAGTGGGAACCAACACCACTTTTGCCTATGCAAAAAGCAGCGTACCTAGTGGCGATGTATTCAACGGCGCTGTTTATGCAAACCCGCTGCTGCCTGTTAACGACACCATGCAGCAGATCAAGTGGGCAAATACTCCAGATCCCAATATTTACAATCCCATTAAGAGTTTGTCAATCATCAGCAACAATAACCTGAGCAGATTAATCACCAGTAACTATGTGAGCATCACTCCGGTAAAACACGTAACCATTCGTTCAACGCTTGCAGCCAACTTAATGTGGCAGCAGAATTACGGTTACACTCCTATAGGAACCGGACAAGATACCCGCAATAGTTACCATGGCAGTGCTTCTCATTACAAAGCTGAAACTAGCAGCTGGCAGTGGGATAATACAGCAAGCTACTCCAACAGTTTTGGAAAAAGCACGCTGAATGCAATGGTGGGAACCTCATTGCAAATGACCAATCAAAACTCTGATCAGTTCAACGTTTACGGTTTTCCTAACAACGATCTTACTTACTACAACATAGGTTCGGCCTATTCGAAAACGCAGTTTGCTCCTTCATCAAATTTTTTGACCAACACACTGGTGTCTTATTTGGGACGTGCTGACTATGCTTACGAAAACAAATATTTTGCTACAGCAACAGTAAGATTTGATGGCTCATCCAAGTTTACTTCAAACGATCGCTGGGGCGCATTTCCTTCGCTGGCGCTTGGATGGGATATGGCAAGAGAAAATTTTATGCAGGACGTTCATTGGTTGAATAGATTGAAGTGGCGCGTTGGTTATGGTATTGCTGGTAATCAGAATATTCCAAACCTTGCGTACTACAGCATTTACAATCCTGTCTACACAAATGGCCAGATTGTTTTCCAATCAGACGGAGGAAGAGGCAATTCAAACCTCACATGGGAGAAACAAAAACAATTGAATGTTGGTGCCGACATCACTATGCTGAATAACAGACTGAATGTTAGCGCAGACTATTTCCATACTGTTAATGATGATTTGTTGATGACGAGAACGCTTCCTGCAACTTCGGGTTATGCACGTGAAGTGGCGAATGTGGGAGCACTTACAAACGAAGGTTTTGAATTCAATATTAACTATACTGCTATTCAGAACAAAGACTGGCACTGGAACATTATGTTCAATATTTCTGCAGACAAAAACAAAATTACCAGGTTGTATAATGACGTAACGTTCATCCCAAACAAAGGTGGATTTACCGGGGTTGAAATACAACGTACAGGTAATTTCATTTTGGGTGAATCTGTTAACAATGTCTACTCTTGGAAATTCAAAAAGATCGCTCAGGAATCTGACATGAAAGACACTGCCGGTATGAATTACAATGGAAGAATTGTTCATCCTGGTGACATGATGATAGAAGATGTAAACGGCGATAAAAAAATCGATGATAAAGACAAACAAGTAGTGGGCAAACTCGATCCTAAATTCTACGGTGGTTTTGGTACAGATCTTAATTACAAAGGTTTTGGGCTGAATTTGTTCTTCAACTACTCCTATGGCTTGAAACGCATTAGCGGTTTCTATGAAGGGATGATCCAATCATGGGGTAACTCAATTTCGCACACTGATATGAATGGCAGATGGACTCCTGAAAATCCAAGCACAAGATTCCCTCGTGCATTGGTTCAATCTGGAAATCTTTCCCGATTCAATCCTGGTGATTCAGATTGGGGACTACAAAATGCATCGTTCCTCAGGTTATCTACCGCAACACTTTCTTATTCCATGCCCGTAAGTTTGATGAAGCAGCTATCCATGGAAACAGCAAGGATCTATGTTACAGGAACAAACCTGTTATTGTTTACCAAGGATAAAGGATATGATCCTGAAACAGGAGATGGTTTTCCAAACTTCAAACAAGTTGTTGTTGGATTAAACATCGGCCTATAATAAAATCTTTAAGCTTTAAAAACTTTTTATGAAAAATAGATTATTCATATCAATCATAATAGCAGGCTCGGTTGCAATGACCTCCTGCCAAAAATTTCTGGATCAGCAGCCCAAATCGAGCTACACACAGGAAGAAGTGTTCAGCAATCTGGACAATGTGGAACCTACAATTGCCGGCTTATACACCTCATGGAGAAACATTCACAAAGACAGAGGTGGATTCATGTTCCAGGTGGGCGGAGATGAAGCGCAACAATCAATCATCCAGGTGGGAGATCCGGATCAGGGAGCACTTGACAAATACACCACACAGCCAAGCAACAACGCTTTAACACAGCAGTGGGATAGCAGATGGCCAACAGTGAGTACTGCCGCGCAAGCGATATATGGCTTACAAACGAGTACAACACCGGACACTGCAAGAAGAAACAGTTTGCTGGCTTCTGCATGTTTTATAAGAGCGGCCGTTTATTTCGAGCTGGCTGCATACTGGGGCGCTTTGCCTATCATCGACCAGGCGCACCAGACTGAGCTGGGAATGGGAAGACAGCCAATTGATAAAGTGTACGAATACATCATCAATGACCTGGTTTTTGCGTCGACACATCTTCCTGAAACTGTTACAGACAAATCAAAAGTCACCAAGTACGTCGCACTCGCATTACTAGGCAAAGTATATATGTTTGCACCGGTTGAATCAAACCATCGCGACTTTCAAAAGGCAGCTGATGCTTTTAACGCAGTCATCACTTCCGGTAAATATAATCTCGTAACAAATTATGCTGATTTGTGGGATCCTTCCAAACCAAATTCAAACGAATCACTTTACGAGTTTCAGTTCATCAATACCTATCCTGATAACAACCAGATCCAATGGCAAATGGGCTCACGTGTAATGGCGGATATTGATGGTTACTGCTACTTCGGTGGTTACGATTTGATGATGCCAACCAAATATGCTTACAGCGATGTTGCTGATGGTGGTGTATGGGAATCGGGCGATCTGAGAAAAAATGAAAGCATTCGCTACGACTTCACTTACAAAGGAGTGCCACATACATCGATACCAGCAGGTTTTTACGGTGGCGATGAATTGGATCCTCACGTGAAAAAATTTGAAGATCCCCGCACAGATGGCAAATTGAGCTTTTGGTACTCTGGTAAAAATGTTATCTACATCAGGTACTCAGATGTTTTGTTAAGCTATGCAGAATGCTTGAATGAGTTGGGGCAAACATCAAATGCCGTTGCAGCAGTAAAACAAGTTAGGGCAAGAGCCTTTGGCGGCACAGTACCACCGGCATTAGACTGGAGTGCAGGCATGAGCCAAACAGATTTCCGCACCAAAATTTTGGACGAGCGCATGCGCGAACTTTGCTTTGAAGGTTGGAGACGCCAGGATGTGGTCCGCACCGGAAACTTTGTGACTTATATTAAAGCAAGAAACAAATGGGCAGCACAAAGCGGACAAATTCAGGACTATCACAAGCTGTATCCAATTCCATTAACAGAGATTTTGCAAAATCCTGAGATTCCGTCATCAGCACAAAATCCAGGATACACTCAATAACTGAATAACTGAATGACTGAATAACTGAATGTTTTTGTTTAACGGGCATCTTTGACCTTGAACACTCAGTTATTCAGTCATTCAGTTATTCAGTCTTTGCTCTCACAAGCTCACGTACTTCACCTTTATCCAAATATCCCGGTTCCTTCCTTTATCATCCGTGCATGAAATCTTCACAGGCCCTTCCTCAGGAATAAAAAATATCTTGCTCTTCGCGTCCGTAGCTTTATAAAATTTGTTGTTGATATACCAATAAACCCTGCTGACATCGTTCCCTGTATTGCAGGCCAATTGCAGCGGCTCAGGGTCTTTTCGGTTGATAAAGTATTCGGCATTATTTGCAGGTGAAACAATCGCCGGAGAACCCTCTTTAAATATCTTCTCGCAGTTGGGATTGTGTGGTGGGATTTTCTCGTAGGTAATTTTATGCTCCGTCATCCACGCCTGCATGTCCGCGCCAATAATTTTGTACAACTTCTTTTTATATCCAACTTCAGGCATACACATTTTGCAATACGATATTTTTTCATCGGCAGATACCATTACCTCCTGCATATGATTGCAGGTTTGAGTCGAGGAAACAAGCGGAATAAAATAATCAGTCACAAGATTGGTGCAATGATCGCCCGGCGGCAAACCCGTTTCAGAACAAACCATCCTTATATCGCAATCCTTCGGTTGACGGAACCAATCCTTGTCACTATCATAATCTATTGTATTGAAAATTTTGAAAAGGAGCGGAGTCGCAACATTTGCGCCGCTAAGATCCGGAACGCCGACACCCGAGAAGTTTCCCACCCAAATGCCAACCGTATAATGTTTGTTGTAGCCAATGCTCCACGCATCGCGCCTGCCATACGAAGTGCCCGTCTTCCAGGCAATCTTCGGCATCTTTTCCGTGCTTTGCCAGTTAAGCGGAAAATCCGGACGATTCACTTTCGATAAAACTTCATTAATCATAAATGTAGAAGCTGGACTTAAAACAGTTTCTCCTTTTTTGTTGGAAGACTTTTTACCCGTCTCTTTTTTCGATTTGTCTGCCTCGTACTCTATGTAATCAGGTGCTACAAATTTGCCCTCGTTTGCAAAAAGAGAAAACAAGGCAGTAAGCTCTTCCAAAGAAGCACCGCATCCGCCCAGGATAAGCGACAGGCCAAGTTTTCGCTGGTCCTTCCTTATCTGCATAAAATTGCATAACGACAATTGTTGAACAAACTTATCCTTGCCCAACATCCGCAAACTCTTAACCGCAGGAATATTCAACGAATGCTCCAGTGCGTATTGCATCGTCACATAACCGTTAAATTGCTTGTCGTAGTTTTCAGGCGCATAGCCATCATAATTCACCGCCACATCAGTAAGCGTCATTTTCGGCGTCATCAAACCCGCGTCCAGGCACATTCCGTATAGCAACGGTTTTAAAGTGCTTCCCGGTTGGCGAATAGCCGCCGCACCATTTACCTGTCCGCCATCTGTTGTATCACTAAAATTCGCCGAACCAACATAAGTAACCACACGGTGCGTTTCATTATTAATAACAATAACAGCAGCGTTGTGAATGTTTTTGAAAGAAAGCGTTCTCACATAATCCTGCACCAGCTTTTCTGACTTTAGCTGCATATTCAGGTTGATGTAAGAATGAATATTGTCCCCGCCCTGTTTCTTCAGCTTGTAAGCCAGTTGGGGTGCAAGTTTGGGCACAGATGTTCGCGTGGCAGTCAGTGGTTCCTCCAATGCATCCTGGATCTCTTTTTCCGTAAACACTTTATCCTCCGCAAAACGGTGCAGCCACTTGTTTCTTTCGACAATGATCTTATCGTTATTTTTCCCAATTACCAAAGTGGAAGGGCGATTGGGAATAATAGACAGCGCAGTAATTTCCGCTAAGGAAAGATGATCCGGATTTTTCTGGAAGTATAGAATGGACGCAGATTTTACCCCCTCAATATTGCTGCCATACGGAACAAGGTTCAAATACATCTGCAGAATTTCATCCTTGCTATACTTCGTTTCCAACTGCACTGCCCGGAACATTTCAATGACTTTGTTAAAGTATGTTCTTCTTTTCGGTTCCAGTGCCCGTGCCACTTGCATGGTAATTGTCGAGGCTCCCGAAGTTCGTTTCATCCTGAAAATGTTCTTCACAAAAGCACGAGCCATCGCAATGCCATCGACGCCGGGGTGGTAATAGAAATTCTTATCCTCTTTGTGAACGATCGTTTTTCTAAGCAGCGGAGAAATTTCATTCAGTTCCGTTTTCATTCTCCACTTTTCATCCTTCGTCAAAAATGCATGAATCACCTCGCCTTTATCATCTGTAATAATAGTGGAGTACTCAATATGATCCGGTAGCGGGAAAACAAAATTAAGCGCGAAGAATAGAGTTAACAAGCTTACTGGAGCGGCTAACCATTTAAGTAGTCTTTTGCGATTAACGCCTTTTAGATAAGCTTTGATCTTTTTCATTCTTGGTGCAATAAACGGTATTTTCTACTACCAGTCTAATTGCTGTAAAATTATGACAAGTTGTTTTTTACCTGCCAAAAGTTGTACGACGTTGTAAATTTTCTTTCACTGTAAAATTTTAAAAGCTGGTGATTCAACAACTGCTTTTTTCCATAGCAAATAAGTAGAATCTCTTACTACTTTTTTTCTTTAAATTGTAGCAACCTTTCTTTGTTATATTGCATCTGTAAAATTGTCTCACAAAAAGACAAATCTTACACACCACATTCCATTAACCCACATCACTATGCGCAGCAAAATTTCGATGCTGTTAGTTGTAATACTCACAGTAGTATTAGCAGCATGTAACCGCAAAACTGTTAGCCTGGATTATACCAACGCAAACAGTGAAGTCCCCCAACTAGGCAACCTTGTATTTCGTTTCAGCAAACCGCTCGTAAAAGATTCCCTGCTCAATCAATGGGATTCCACCGAGTACATCAGCTTCGAACCAAAAATCCCCGGCCGTTTCCGCTGGGAACATCCCGACGAGCTCGTGTTCTCTCCTGAAAAACCTTTGAAACCAGCCACCAACTACAAAGCGAAAGTCAACAGCGATGTGTTGCAGTACACATCCTTCAGCAAAGTAGAAGGCGCAAAGGATCTCAATTTCCACACACCCGATTTAAAACTCGACAACACCAATGTCACCTGGGTATTGCAGGATGAAAACTCCCAATCGGCCGTTCCGCAAATAGATCTTTATTTCAACTATCCCGTTAGTCCCGCCGCGTTGAAAGATAAACTCGGAATAGAAGTAGATGGGAAAGCCGCAAACTATGCTTTGCAAACCGCTTCTTCCGACAATAAAATTACACTGCGCCTCCTGAGCGTTAAGTCGGAAGACAAAGATTACAGCATAACCATTTCGCTGGACAAAGGCTTGCTACCAGAGGGTGGCACAAATCCGCTGCCCGAAAAGAACGTCAACAAAGCCACCATTCCTTCTCCATATACACTTACCATAAATGATGTGCAAACCGAGCACGACGGAAATACCGGCAAGGTGTACATAAGAACAAGTCAGCAAATTGTTCCCGCATCCCTTAATTCATTCATCAAATTCGATCCCGCTATAAAATTTACCGCAGAAGTAACTGACGATGGTTTCATGATTTCCGGCGACCAGTTTAATGCAGAAAAAAGCTATCAATTGGTACTGGTAAAAGGATTGCGCGGAAAGATCGGCGGTCAGCTCAGAGAAGAATACGTAACCAATGTGGCGTTTGGCAAACTTGAACCATCCATAAGTTTCACCAACAGCAAAGCGGTATACCTTTCCTCGCAGGGTGCAAAAAATATAGAAGTTCGCCTTATAAACGTACCGACAGTAAAAGTGATCGTTTCTAAAATTTACGAAAGCAACCTGCTCGCCGCACAACGTTATGGCTACTATCCAAAAGAATCCGACGGTAATAGTGAAGAAGAATACTACGGCGACAACGGCGGCGATGCAACACTCGGCGACGTTATTTACGAAAAGGAAATAGAAACAAAAACGCTTCCCCAAAGCGGAAGCGGCCGGATATTCAATTTCAATATCCAGGACAAAGTGCCGGATTTTAAAGGTATCTACCACATTATGATTCGCTCAACAGACGATTATTGGGTGAGAGACACGCGTTTCATTTCCTTATCCGACATTGGCCTCGTGGCAAAGGAAGGCAAAGACAAAATGTATGTTTTTGCAAACTCGATCAAAACCGCTCAGTCTTTAAAAGATGTAAACGTAGTTGCTTACGGCGCCAACAACCAGGTGCTCGGAATGGGAGCTACAAATGCAGACGGCGTTGCAGAAATCGCTTACTCGCGAAAAGATTTCGCCGGATTCAAACCCGCAATGGTCATCGCAAAAACGGCGAACGACTTTAACTATCTGCCATTTAACAACACAGCCGTAAATACATCAAGATTTGAAGTTGGCGGCAAACGCAGCAACAGCACAGGTTTCGACGCATTCGTATATGCAGAACGCGACATTTATCGTCCCGGAGAAAAAGTAAACTTTGCGGTCGTAATTCGTGACGCACAATGGAAATCACCCGGCGAGCTGCCCCTAAAAATGAAGTTCCTGTTGCCAAACGGAAAAGAATTGAAAACATTCCGCAAAAGCCTGAATGCACAAGGCGGCTTAGATGGCAGCGTAGACATTTCACCCGCAGCCATCACCGGAAGTTATACTTTAGAGGTTTACACCAGCAACGACGTACTCATTGGCAGCAAAAACTTCATGATCGAAGAATTTGTTCCCGATAGAATTAAAGTGACAGCCAAATTGGATAAACAATCTCTCCAACCAGGCGAAAACACAACATTAAGCATCAATGCTATTAACTTCTTTGGCCCACCCGCGGCAAATCGCAATTATGAAAGTGAGATACAGGTAAAACAAAAAGCCTTCTATCCGAAAAAATATCCCCAGTTTGATTTTGGTCTGGCAAATCAGAAAACCTTCTTCGATAAACAGGTAAAAGAAGGAACAACGGATGAAAACGGAAACGCAATGGTAACCTACGCCGTTCCCGAGATGTATAAAAACATTGGTATTCTGCAAACCAGCTTCTACACAACTGTATTTGACGAAACCGGAAGGCCTGTGAGCAGAAATGCCAACATCGACATCTATACACAAAACACTTTCTTTGGTATTGGCAGCGATGGTTACGGATATTTTCCGCTTAACCAACCCATAAAATTTCCGTTGATCGCTTTAGATAAAAACGAAAAAGTAGTTAACGGAGTCATCGCCAAAGTGGAAGTCATTAAACATGAATATCGCACCGTATTGGAAAAGAGCGGTTCATATTTCCGTTACAATTCCCAGCAGGAAGATAAAGTTGTGTCAACAGCAAACGTAACCGTATCCGGAGAAACCACTGGCTATCCATTCGTTCCCCGTTCTCCCGGTGACTATGAAATCAGAGTGTCCATTCCGAATGCATCAAGCTACGTAAGCAGATCCTTCTACAGCTATGGCTACTGGGGCGGCGACAATAATTCCTTTGAAGTAAATACAGAAGGAGAAATCAATATCGAAACCGACAAAGACGCTTACAAAACAGGTGAAAGCGTAAAAGTGTTATTCAAAACGCCTTTCAGCGGCCGCATGTTGGTAACAATGGAAAAAGACAAAGTACTGTCATATCAATATGTAAATGTTGACAAACGCTCAGCGTCACTTGATCTGAAGCTCACCGCAGAACATTTACCAAACGTTTACATCACGGCAACACTCATCAAACCACATGACGTTTCTGATATTCCACTAACCGTTGCCCATGGTTTCAAAAATGTAAAAGTGGAAGAAGAAAGCCGCTTGATAAAAATGCAAGTAGTCGCATCGCAATCCGTGCGTTCACATACACATCAAAAAGTGAAAGTGAAAGCTGCTCCCGGAAGCATGGTAACCCTCGCGGCAGTTGACAACGGCGTGCTGCAGGTAACTGATTTCAAAACACCTGATCCGTACAACTATTTCTATGCACAAAAAGCATTAGAGGTAAACGCTTACGACTTGTATCCATTACTGTTCCCTGAAGTAAGAGCAAAACTCAGCAGCACCGGTGGTGACGGCGACTTGCGCATGGATCAGCGCGTCAATCCAATGCCTAACAAACGTGTAAAAATAGTTTCTTACTGGAGCGGAATCGCAACCGCAAACGGAAGCGGCGAAGCCGAGTTCGAATTTGACGTGCCGCAGTTTTCAGGAGAATTAAGATTAATGGCAGTTGCCTATAAAAACGAAAGTTTCGGCTCTGCAGAATCCTCCATGAAAGTAGCAGACCCGATTGTTCTAAGCACAGCCATGCCAAGGTTCCTCAGTCCGAGAGATACCATCAGCGTGCCCGTCACCATTTCTAACACAACAAGCAAAAGCACTTCCGCAACCGCAAGCATAAACGTAGAAGGGCCGTTACAAATCGTAAGCAGCAATCGCGAAAATGTTTCTATAGATGCCAATAGCGAGGCAAGAGTTGAGTTTAAAGTGGTGGCAGCCCGAACAGTAGCTGCAGGAAAAGTAAAAATCGAAGTACAGGGAATGGGAGAGAAGTTTGCCGATGAAACAGATATAACAGTGCGACCCGCTTCGACTTTGCAAAAACAAACCGGCAGCGGTGCGATAGCAGGCAACTCATCAAAACAAATAACAATCCCTACTTCCGATTTTATGACAGGAAGCGTCAACTACAAACTCGTAGTTAGCAAATCCCCGGCAATGGAACTCGGCAGCCAGCTGAGTTACCTCGTTCATTATCCTTACGGTTGCACTGAGCAAACCGTTTCGGCCGCCTTCCCTCAATTGTATTTTTCAGATCTGTCGGAGCTATTACAAGCCGACAAAGCTTCCAAAGCTAGCGCCAACAGCAATGTAATGGAAGCGATCCGTAAAATTAAAATGCGTCAACTGTATAACGGCGCGGTAACAATGTGGGACAACGGCGATCAGGAAAACTGGTGGGCTACCATCTATGCAGCGCATTTCCTCTGGGAAGCGAAAAAAGCAGGATACGACGTAGACAATGGCTTGCTCGAAACAATGCTTACTTATATCAACAACAGACTTAGAAACAAGGAAACAATAAGCTACTTCTATAACCGCGATCAACAAAAGAAAATCGCACCAAAAGAAGTTGCGTACAGCCTATATGTACTGGCAATTGCCGGACGACCCAATGTTTCAGTCATGAACTATTACAAGGCAAATGGCACCCTGCTGAGTCTTGACAGCAAATATTTACTTGCGACAGCCTACGCAATCGCAGGCGACAAAGCTAAGTTCAAAGAAATGTTGCCAACATCATTCAGTGGAGAAACATCTGTCGCCCAAACTGGAGGAAGCTTCTATTCAGACATTCGTGACGAAGCCATTGCGCTAAATGCGTTGCTGGAGGTCGAACCTTCAAACGCCCAGGTGCCAATAATGGCCAGACACGTGGTGGACAAATTAAAACAACGCTCCTGGTACTCTACACAGGAAAGCTCCTTTGGATTTTTAGCCATCGGCAAATTAGCCGCCGCAGCAAATAAATCTTCCGTAACAGCCCAGATAAAGGTGAACGGAAGAGTTGTAGGAAACGTAAGTACAGCCGCCGCAAAGCTTTCAGCAAAAGAACTGGGCGGAAACAACATAGTAATCGACACAAAAGGAGCGGGACAATTGTATTACTGGTGGGAAAGTGAAGGCATCAGTGTAAGTGGTTCGTATAAAGAAGAAGACAATTACATTAAAGTTCGTAAAAGGTTCTTCGACAGAAACGGAAGAGCTATTGCTGGCAATAGTTTCAAACAAAATGATCTGGTAATAGTGCAGTTGACCCTTGAAAAATCATACAGCGGCTCTGTAGAAAACATAGTAATCACCGATCTGCTGCCTGCTGGTTTTGAAATCGAAAATCCGCGAACCAAAGAAATTCCCGGCATGGATTGGATAAAAGACGCGTCAAATCCTTCCGCACTCGACGTTCGCGACGATCGCATTAATCTGTTTGTAGATGCGTATAGCAGTCGGCAAACCTATTATTATGCGGTGAGAGCAGTGTCGCCCGGTATTTATCATATGGGTCCTGTAAGCGCAGACGCTATGTACAACGGAGAATATCACTCCTATAATGGAGCCGGAACAATTACTATCACTGGTAGATAAATTAAAGAATACTGTAATGGATGAAGAGGCTGTCTCATATTTGAGGCAGCCTTTGTTATATAATGAGTTTATTGAGTCAGCCATGGAATATCTATTAAGCATCGTTGTGTCACTCCCTTCAACGGTAGAATATGGATTGGGCAATTGTCGATGAACCTTGCCCGTAGGGCATTGATGT
>NZ_JAHSPG010000017.1 GCF_019130065.1 Pinibacter aurantiacus
GGTGATTTAACTATTTCTCAAAGATCTTTTCCCGTTTTACAAACATAGGAGACACTAAGGGCACTAAGCCTCACTAAGGGTTGTTTTAATGTAGACTTCTCTTAGTGAAACTTAGTGTCCTCAGTGTCTTAGTGGTAAATCTTACTCTTGCACAATCACAAAGAGTGGCACTTCCGAAACATCGAGCTGAAGAATACTTTCTTTCGCTGTTCTCTTTTCATCAACGGGAATTGCTTCGCCCACAGAAAACCAATTAAGCTTTGTATAATTCCCGCCTTTAAACGCAGGCAATTTGAAATTGAAATGTTGAACCACCTTTCCATTCTTCGTCGGGCTCACAAAGAAATACGCAACAGAATCCGGATGGACTTTGCTCCGCAGTTTGTATATCCAAACATCTCCCTGCTCACTAATAATTGAATCCGGCTGGTAATCCGCCAGCTTGTTCACCACATTTCTCCAATAGTACCAAACGGGATAAACAGTATGCCCTGCTGGTCCGCTAATCATTCCGGAACTGCCGAATACACCTGCAGGATTTTCGTCGTTTGTGGAATTTCTCAACATAAAATAATTGTACATATCAAAGCCACTCATGAATGCAGCCATCACCGAACGGATTGTCATGATGCCTTGCGACTGTGCCTCATTATAACCGGGCAGCAAAGGCACGCTCTGCCATGAAGCCTGGTTTCTGTCGTAGCCATTTTCTCCCAAAATTGCACGGACAGTTGGCACAAGTCTGTACTGCGCTTCCCGAACGGCGGTGAGTTTTTCCCGCAACCTATTTTCTTCCGGCGTTAATCCCGCTTTCGGCGGAGTGGTTAAAGTAGCACCGTTACAATAATAATGATACTGTACGCCGCCCTGCCAAATGAACTGTTTGTCTTTACGTAAAGTTTGGCAAAGAAAGTTGAGCACCTTGACACGTTGGGTGTCCAACTGAATCATGCCACTCATCATGAGTTTCGCGTTTGGGTCAGCTTGAGCAAGTCCATGTTTGGGCCCAAGTCGTTTTTCGTGTCCGTCATAGTCTGCAGACGAAACGGCAAAGTATTCTGTAGGCAGCCAATAATCCTTCGTCCAAGTCGCATCTTCCTCGTTGCCGTTTTCCACTACCTCAAAACTGCCCGCCCCGCTAAATCGTGGTGTATCATGAAACTGTAATTCGTTTGTATCAAACTTATTAGAACCATATGCTGCCATTAAATTCCAGTAAAACCGTGAGTGACGCTCGTAAGAAAGTGGGTCTTCGGTGTTCAGCCCCGGCGATGTAACGGGTTTGCCATTTTGCGTATAACCATACTTTGTTAGATATTTTGGTACACCTCTTATACTTAGCCATAATTGATTGCCAAATTGCTGGTGCAAACTGTCCACGTAATATTTAAGCTCTTGCTCTTTGGGTAGTTTATATAAATTAAAATTGAAGGAGATGTTCGAGGAATTGTTCACTGTATCATTGTCATACGAGGCTATGCTTTGATACAAACGCGTTGCGTAAAATGGCTGCATATATTTCATTGGCGCATGATCGTACGAGTTTACTCCCATGAATGTTCTCAATGTTGGTTTGGGCAAACGTGCTCCTGTATACGCGTAGTTTGGCGGCTCCGGCGGCTTTTCCAGCGTTTTTCCATACAGCGCCATTTCTGTAATAGTAGATTTATGACTTTTGAATCTGATCATCACATAGCGACTCTTCGCACTGTCGCTGAGGATAAATTTTTTCCAGCCCCATTGCGAAGAGTTACCTGACGTTTTTAAGCCGGCCTTCAGATTCCATTGCTGGATGTCGCCTGTATATACCCAAACACTGTCGCTTTCGAAGCCGCGCTCATACAAATAAATTTCAGTTAACCCGTATAACACCTGCAAGTCTATGACAATACGCAAGCCTTTATCTTTTGGGAAAAACAAGTCAGGACCGCGATCTGGCAACGGATTGGTAACCGGTTTTCCGGGCAGGCCATTTTTAGGATCGCAGTTTTCGTCGAATAATTTGAAAGGGTCTCCTCCCGTAGCTTCCGAACCGGAAAGATCGAAGAGGTATTCTTTGTAGATTTTGATTCGGTCAGAGCCTGCAATTGTTTGTGTTACAACGTTTGGTGATTTCTTGCTAAAATATAAATAGATGCGTTCCTTATACCGCAAAAAAATAGCCGCAATAAGGATTACAGCTAATAATACAATGGTTATATGTTTTTGCTTAATAAAAATTTGACGAAACTTTTTAAAGTGAGGCATGTGATTAACCGCAAAGACAGCAAAGATTGCGCAAAGGAAACGAAGGACGCATCGTAAAACCTTTGCTCTCTTCGCGCAACCTTGGCACCCTTTGCGGTTAAAAGTGTTAGTACACGTTCCGCTTCAGCACCTTCGATTGGAAAGAGGTCTTCGTAATATGCCACATTGCGCCGGCCGCATCTTTAAATTCCTGCCACATCGTTTTTGGCGGAAAAAATACATGTGCCCATTCTTCCTGCCATTTGCCGGAGAAGTATTTCAGTATCTCAGGATCGGTAGGATTTATGACAAACTTAAAATCGTCCTTCCACTCTAAACGTATAGTAATCAGGTTTGGATGCGTTCTTTCTAAAATTTTAAAACCGATAGAATGTTTCGGTAAATACATTTGAGTGAGCTCGGTAAGGTCATATCCAACTTTAAAATCGATAGAGCTTTTGTCTACGAGATACAACGTGTTATCAATCTCGTGCATGATCCATTTGTGGGATTCGCGGGGGAAAAGGTATTCGCCCAATAAAGAAGGTACTTCAAGAAAACCCTGCTTTGCTACACGGAACTGTTCTGCCAGAAATTTCTCCGGATGCTCCACGTGTTCCAGTACCTGGCAGCAAATCGCGTAGTCAAATTCTTTGTCTTTAAATGGAAGATTTTCGCCGTCTGCCTGCATGAATTCCTGGTGTTTGAGCACTTTGATGTCGCCGCTGCGGTGGTAATTGGTATCAAGAAATTTATCTACCACCAGGTTTGCCCTTGGATGTGGGTTGTGCCCACCACCCACTTCTAATACTTTGTCAGATTTCTTAATGTTAAGGTCAGATCTATTTTTCGGATTCCTTAGTTTCATGTAAGCTAAAAGGTTTGGTTGTCGTGTTTCAAATGTAGTTCATGTCGAATTCCTGTGCAAGAATGACTTATCAATTAATTTATATTTATTTGTTTTGTTAATATGAATTGAGTGGTATTTTCGGGGAGAAATTGCTACTGAGGCACAGAAGAACAGAGGAAAAAACTTTGCTAAGAGTTTTGTCTGCGAAATATGGTATTCGAAATTTTTCAAAGCAGCATACCGTAAAGATATTCATACAGAAAATATTTCTGCTTCTCTGTGCCTCTGTGGCAACCCAAAGGCAACTGCCACCGATTTCTAATCTACTATGAGCACCGTACTGTTGTGGCCATTTGCCTAACTAAATAAAACTTACCATTTTGCGAATCATTAAAGCTGTAAAGTCATCGTTCTGGTTGAACTCCATGTTTTTCTCGATCATGATGCGTTTTTCTCTTGTGTTTTTTGGTGCGATTTCCTATATCCTTCTTGCACGGATTTTTGCCAAAGGCGACTCGCTGGCGCAAATGAATTATTGGTCGCTTTTTACGGTTACGACAGCCACCATTGAATTAACCAAAGCAGGATTATTAAGGAACGCGTTTATCAAGTACCTGCATTCGGTTGAATTTATAGATAACAAAACGGTTGTACAATCCTCTTCACTGTTCATCAATGCCGGTTGCACTTTACTCGTGGTGCTGGCTATACTTTTTGGGGGGGCATGGTTTTCTCACTTCCTCAAGGCGCCGCCTTTGGAGCACCTGCTTTACTGGAGTTGTTTTCTGTTGATTGCCCTGGTTCCGTTTAATCATTACGAAATTATCCTGCAGGCCAATTTTCAGTTCCAGCTTAACTTTTATGCATACCTAATCAGGCAGGGATCTTTCTTCCTGTATATGCTGTTGGGTGCTATTTTCTTTCCGGAATACATAACATTTGAGAATCTTTTGCTGGTGCAAATTTTAGGAGTGGTGGGTGCCGACATATATATGTACATAAAGTGCCGCCCTTATTTGAGCGGAAAGTTGATTTATAATGCGGCCGTAATAAAAAAGCTTCTGGGCTTTGGAAAATTTGTTTTCGGAACGGCTCTTTTTGCAAACGTTTCCCGTTCGGTAGATCAGTTGGTAACGGCGAACATCATGAACAACATCAACGTGAATGCGGTAAGTTATTACAATGTGGTGTCGCGCGTGAGCAACATGATGGACTCTCCCACCACCGCCGCTGCAGATATACTGTTTCCCAAAAATGCCCAGGCGAGTGAGCTGGAAGGCAATGCTAAAGTGAAATACTACTTCGAAAGAATGGTAGCTACGCTCACGGCGTTGATCATCCCCATCGGTTTGTTCATTTTCATTTTTCCAAAATTTGTGGTAATGATTATTGCCGGGCCTAAATATTATGCAGCGATTCCTATTTTACAGTTGATGGCCATCTCGTCCTTTATCCGTCCGTTCATTTTCAACTTTGGCCATACAGTGGATGCGATAGGCAAACCAAGAACGAACTTTTTAGTGAATGTGGCTTTGATGATCTTGAATACCGGAATCACTTATTACTGTTTGATCAACTTCGGCTTCATGGGTGCTGCCTATGCGACGTTTGCCGTAAATGCAATTACGTTCCTTTGGTTCTATCTTATATTAAGAAAAGTGTTGAATATAGAGTTGAAGAATATTGTGGTGTACACCAAACTCACTTACGTTAACCTCTTCCAGATGGCGAGGAAGATTTTATTCAAACAGACGGTTAGTGTATAGTCGCCGATACTTACCACTAAGACACTAAGGGCACTAAGCCTCACTAAGGGTTGTTTTAAATTTAGACCTCTCTTAGTGAAACTTAGTGCTCTTAGTGTCTTAGTGGTAAAATGTAAAGATGCACTATCGTGAAGCCGCCTCATGCACAGCCACCGGCTGCTCCACCGGATCTTTGGGGCGTTCAAATTCATTAAAGATGAGTCGAAGCGACTGGTCATAAGTCACATAATTATACAACCAGTTAATAAAGACAAAGAACCTGTTCTTCACCCCCAGGATCAGCATCAGGTGGAGGAACATCCACACCATCCACGCCAACAAGCCTTTGAAGTGAACCTTCGGCGTTGCCAGGTCAACCACTGCCAGGTTACGACCAATAGTCGCCATAGAGCCCTTGTCCACATATTCAAACTCTTTCTCGAAAGAGCCTTTCTTCGCAAAAGAGATAAAGTTCTTCGCCAGATTTTTTGCCTGCTGTATCGCCACAGATGCTAATTGTGGGTGGCCGTTAGGATACAAAGGCGTTTCCATAGAAGAAATGTCACCAACCGCATAAATATTTTCGTAGCCAACTACCTTATTGTATCTGTCCACTTTAAGTCTGCCACCACGAACAGCAGTTGCTTTATCGGCGCCCTCGGGAACATTGGCTTTTACACCCGCACCCCATATAACCGTTGCTGTTGGAATGGTCGCCCCGGTTTTAAGCGTAACTTTTTTGCCGTCATAATCACTTACCTGGGTTCCGGTTTTAACGATAACACCGAGCTCTGTCAGATATTCCTGGGACTGCTTGCTCGATTTTTCGCTCATTACACCCAAAGTTTTAGGAGAGCTTTCGATCAAATAGATCTTCATTTTTTTGAAGTCCAGTTCAGGATAATCCTTCGGCAAAACGAAGTTGCGCATATCCGCAATTGCTCCGGAAACCTCCACACCTGTTGGGCCGCCGCCTACTACCACTATCGTCATCAGTCTTTCCAGTTCCTCAGGTGTTTTCACATACAAGGCATCCTCCAGGTTTTGAAGCAAGCGGTGCCTGATCTGTAGGGCATCCACGGTTGACTTCATCGGAAAAGCGTTCTTTGCGATGTTTTCATTACCAAAAAAATTGGTACTCGCGCCGGTCGCCAGCACCAGCACGTCATAATCAATTTCACCGTTGTTGGTGATCACAATATTTTTATCAGGAACAATTTGTTGCACTTCCGCAAGGCGCACATGCACGTTGTCGGCTTTTTGGAAAACCTTTCTAAGCGGAAACGATATATTGCTGGCGTCGAGGCCGGCCGTAGCAACCTGGTAAAACAGAGGTTGAAACTGGTGGTAGTTGAACTTATCCACCAATGTAACATCTATTCCTTTTTGGTTGCTTAATTTTCTTGCCAGTCTCAAACCCGCAAAACCGCCACCTAATATTACCAGTTTCATAAAATAATTTTGATTCACAAATATATGAAATTTTCAGAAATAATTGAAAACTCTGAATAAGCCAATTTGAAAATTTGAAGATTTGAGAATTTGAAAATGCGTTTTGTGCGTCATTCCTGCCAATTTTCATTCATTGTTGCTGCGCATGCTGCTTTAAATTCGCAAAGACTGTTTCACTCAAAGAATTTTCAAATCAGCACATTTTCAAATTTTCAAATTGTCACGCTTCAGCACACAAAAAAAGCTCCACCTTCATGGCAGAGCTTTATATAGAGACAAAGATCGTATTTATTCTTAATATAACAATCTCACTTTGATGGTGTCTTTTACAGATTTCAGGAGGTTGAAGGCCTCGCCGGAAATCTTTTTGTCAACATCCAGCACTACATAGCCAATCTCATCATTTGTCTTTAAATATTGTGCCAATATGTTGATATTGTGCTGACTGAGCGTAGTATTGATAGATGACAACACTCCCGGTACGTTTTTATGGATGTGCAGGATTCTGTGAGTGCCTTCCTGTGGTGGCAAAGCCAATGGTGGCACCGTGTGTGAGCCGTTGGTAATGCCCATTTCCAGGTATTGGTAGAGCTTGTTGCTCACGTCCTCACCAATGTTTTCCTGCGCCTCTTCTGTAGAACCACCGATGTGTGGAGTAAGGATCACATTAGGCAGGCCTTGCAGCGGAGAGGTAAATTTGTCCCCGTTTTTCTCAGGCTCCCAAGGGTAAACGTCGATCGCTGCGCCTGATAATTGACCTTCTTTAAGGCAGGTTGCCAAAGCGTCCAGGTCAACCACTTCTCCCCTTGCATAGTTTATAAGTATGGATCCTTCCTTAAATTGCTTTAATATGTTCTTGTTGATCAGGTTTTTGGTAGAATTGTTTTCCGGAACGTGCAGGGTTACCACGTCTGCTTCGCTTACTACATCTTTAAGGCTTTTTTTAGCGATGGCATTTCCCAAAGGCAATTTGGTTACTGCATCATAAAAAATTACGTTCATGCCCAGGGCTTCCGCAAGAATACTAACCTGCGTACCAATGTTACCATAACCAATGATACCCAACGTTTTACCACGCAGCTCGAAGCTTCCTTTGGCGTCTTTCATCCAAATGCCTTCGTGTGCCGCTTTGTTTTTGTCGATAATGCGACGGATAAGCATGATGGATAAACCGATAACCAATTCCGCAACCGAGCGTGTATTGGAGTAAGGGGCGTTAAACACTACAACACCATTATCTCTGGCACTTTTCAGGTCAACCTGGTTCACGCCAATACAAAAACAGCCAATTGCCTGCAATTTGGTCGCTGCTTCCAGTACTTTCTTGGTGATTTGGGTTTTCGAACGGATGCCGAGCAGGTGTACATCTTTAATTTCTCTGATCAGGTCCTCTTCCGAAAGGGCGCCGGAGAGTTTTCGTGTGTTACTGTAACCTTCTTCCTTAAAATGTCTTACAGCTTTATCGCTGATGTTTTCCAGGAACAATACATTGATCTTCTCTTTGGGATAGCTAGTCGTTTTGTCCATTATGTTACATGATATTTAAAAAAACTGTTGCAAAGATGAATTATTTTAGGTTAAAAACGGTAATCTCCCTGTAAATTCATCAAAAATGCCTTTTTTAATAAAAAAATTGCAAAATATCGAAACTGTTTGCCGTTTGCCGGGTTTAGTTTTGCAATTGTAAATTTCTGTAAAATAAATTTAAAAATTATGCGTCTATAGATTGTCAGTAGCAAGTGTACTTTATATTTGCCCACTTTGAAAGAAAATCATTAGTTAACCGATTCAATGTTCCTTTTGAAAAACAAGAACTTATTTTTTATACTAACCATAGCCGGCGCATCGGCATTTTTTTCCTGTAACAGCCAGTCTCAAAAACCTCCGGTAACCAAAGTTGTCGTAGATTCTTCAGCAGCGGTTGCAGTCAATACGTTACCCAAAGAGGAGTATGACCGCTATCACAATACAGCCAAGCACTTTTTCGATTCCCTTTTAAAAGATATCAATGGAAGCTACCTCGTTGCCAAAGATGGCCAGGTGGTGTTAGAAAGGTACGTTGGTTTTATGGACCCTCAGAGAAAGAAAGACTCCATTACCAGCACTTCGGCATTTCATCTTGCTTCTGTGTCCAAAACCTTTACGGCAATGGCTACTTTGAAGCTTTGGCAGGATGGCCGTCTTCGCCTGGAAGATGATTTGACAAAATATTTCCCCAACTTTCCTTACCCTGGAGTGACCGTAAAAATGTTGCTGACACATCGCAGTGGTTTGCCAAACTATGTACACTATCTGGAAAGCTATCACTGGGATAAACGCAAACTGGTTACCAACCTGGATGTGTTAAGCACACTTTACACAATGCACCCGCCCTTGCAGTTTGCCACAGGCAAACATTTTGCGTATTGCAATACCAACTACGCTTTGCTGGCACTGATCATAGAGAAAGTGTCGAATATGAAGTACGCGGATTTCCTGAGCACGACTTTCTTCAAGCCTTTACAGATGAATGACACTTACGTGTACAACATCAGCGACTCGATAACGGCAATGCCTTCTTTTGAATATAACAACAGGAGATTTCCGATCGAATTCCTTGATCTTGTATATGGCGACAAAAATATCTACAGCACTGTTCGCGACATGTTGAAATGGGACCAGGCTTTGTATGCGGGCAAATTTTTCCAGCAGGCAACACTTGACAGCGCATTTTCGCCATACAGTTTTGAGAAAAACGGCAAAAGAAATTACGGCCTGGGCTGGCGCATGACTTTTATGGACAATGGTAAAAAGTTATTGTACCATAACGGTTGGTGGCACGGCAATAATACTGCGTTCATCCGCCTGATCGACGAACACGCTACCATCATTGTGCTGGGAAATAAATTCAACAAAAGAATTTACCAGTCAAAAAAACTGGCTGACATGTTCGGGGATTACCAGCAACACGGGGATTTTGAAGAAGAAGGAAATCCGTAACGAACATGAAAATTGAAATAACGTAAGGGCGAATCGCATTCGCCCTTTTTTTATTAATTCATACCCACCCTTTGTTGATTCAATATTCATATTTGTTTTGTGTTATTAAAAGATAATATTATAACTTCCACATTCAGATTTTCCATTAACCCCTATCTAAGAACTAAAATTGTATGCATAGAATAAGAGCCTGCCAGCTTCTTTTGATTTTATTCATGTCATATTCTTCACAGTCTCAAATCATCACCACTTTTGCAGGAAATGGTGGTGTGGGTTATTCAGGCGAAAATGGTCCAGCCACACAAGCAGCATTAAGAGGGCTTAATAATATTTGCATTGATAAAGATGGAAATGTTTACATAACGGATTTAGATAACTATTCTGTCAGAAAGATTAATACCTCAGGTGTCATCACCACTTTTGCTGGTACCGGCACCAGGGGTTTTTCTGGTGATGGCGGCCCTGCTGCAAATGCAGGTCTTGATTATCCATCCGGGTTATGCGCCGATAATAATGGCAATATTTATATTACAGATGGCTCGCGCATACGAAAAGTAAACAGTGCCGGGATAATAACTACAATTGCCGGAACGGGCGTTTCAGGTAATTCCGGCGACGGAGGGCCTGCCCTTAATGCTCAATTTTATAGTCCTGATGGAATGTGTATCGACAAAGCGGGCAATATTTATTTTGCTGATTTTGCGAATCAAAACGTAAGAAAAATAAGCACTTCCGGCATTATTTCAACTGTGGCCGGTAACGGAGTGTTAGGTTATTGGGGTGATGGTGGACTTGCAACAGCCGCATCTCTCAATTCCCCTACAGATGTTGCTGTGGATAATGATGGCAATATTTACATAGCAGACATGGGCAACTCTGTTATAAGAAAGGTGGACAATAACGGCATTATAACTACCATAGTTAAAGGATTTGGATATTCCGGAGATGGAGGGCCTTCTGAAAATGCAAAAGTATATTATCCCTATGATCTCTACATTGATGGAGATGGCAACATTTACATCAGTGATACACGAAATAAAGTGATCAGAAAAATAGATAAGAGCGGAACAATAACAACTTTCGCCGGCACAGGTGCCCCCGGCAATAGCGGTGATGGCGGGCCAGCCTTACAGGCTACATTCCAAACGCCCGGGCCTATTTGTGGAGATGCTGCAGGAAATATTTACGTGTGCGACCCTTACAACAGAGTTGTTAGAAAAATAGGAACCTGCGATCTCATTAGCTTTAGCCAGAATCCAACAGATATTGACATTTGTGCGGTTTCGGGCAATGCCAATTTTATTGCATTATCTGGCAACGCAAATATTTACCAATGGCAAGTCAATACAGGAACGGGCTGGTCAGATATTAACGACGATAATATTTATTCAGGTGCCAAAACAAACAAGCTTTCTATTTCCAATGCGCAACAGTCAATGAGCAACTTTCAATATCGTTGCAGTTTATCTAACAACTGTGCTACAATTTATTCAACTGCTGCATTGCTAACGTTAAAAAATCCGGTAACGGCTCAAATAGCCATCAACACTTCTTTTAGCAATATATGCAAAGGTGCCTTGGCAACATTTAATACAGCTACCGTGAACGGCGGATTGCAGCCTGCATATCAATGGAAAAAGAATGGAGCATTGGTGGGCACGAATGCAAGCACTTATAGCGATAATACACTTGCCGATAAAGATATTATTACCTGTGAACTGACAAGTAACGAAAGTTGTGTGATTGCTCCAACAGTTAGCAGCAAAGCTATAACAATGACGGTGAACGACATGGTTGCTCCAACAGTATCAATTACAAGCTCTGCAAGCAATATTTGTGCAGGCACGCCGGTTACCTTTACTGCAGCATTTTCAAATGGTGGCAATAATCCGGCTTTTACATGGTTTAAGAATACTCAAAACCTATTTTTAAACGCACCGGTATATACTGATAATACTTTAAAAGATGGAGATGTGATCAGGTGTGCTTTTCAATCCAGCATGGCTTGTGTAACATCAGATCTGGTGATAAGCAACCAGCTTTCACTTGGCGTTACTTCTCCCCGAACTCCTTCTGTTACTATTGTTTCGTCGTCAAATGAAATCTGTAAAGGTGCTCTCGTAACCTTTACCGCTGTTACTGAAAATGGCGGGAACTCTCCTGCTTTTTCCTGGACCCGAAATGATCAACCCGTTGGCACCAATACCATATCTTATACGGCACACAATTTAACAGCTCAGGATGTTATAAAATGTACTTTGACGTCAAACGAAAGTTGTATTACCCAAAGTATGGTAAACAGTGGTCCTGCAATTGTGTCGATTCGACCTGACCCCATTATAGCGCTTGATCATACCAGCACACTTTGCAAAGGGGAAGTTCGTACCCTCGATGCCGGAGATTACCCTTCGGTTCAATGGAACAATGGCTCTACCAGCCGAACTATTAATGTAAATAATATTGGTACTTATTCGGTAACCGTAACAGATGAATATGGATGCAAGAATTCTGATGCTACAAACATTACAACGATCAATCCTTCTCCATCCAATTTTTTGCCCAAAGACACGGACATCTGCGGTTATGAGAAACTGTCATTATCTGCTACTTCAAAATTCAATAGTTATTTGTGGAGTGATGGTTCTACATCTTCAACAATCATAATAGCACACCCCGGCAGTTATTCATTAAAAGTAACTGATAACAATGGATGTACGGGAAATTCAACTATAGTTGTTGGTTTAAAAGATTGCCTGGAAGGATTTTTTATGCCTAATGCATTTACCCCCAATGGTGATGGAAAAAATGATCTGCTGAAACCTGTATTGTTGGGAGCTATTAGTGCTTATAGATTCTGCGTATATAATCGATGGGGTCAGCTGGTATTTCAAACCTCCGCTCCCGGTCAGGGATGGGATGGCAGTATAAACGGACTTCTGCAAAATGGAGGCACTTTTATTTGGGCCTGCACTTATCAGCTGGAGGGAGGTGTGCCACAATATAAAAAAGGAACGGCTGTACTTATCCGTTAAAAAACAACTTCCGGGAGGCACATAAATTGTTTGCATCTTTGCCTGAAATGTTTCGTCATGCAAATCTTGTCTGCAGAACAAATTAGGGAGTGGGATGCTTTTACCATTGCGCATGAACCCGTGGCTTCTGTTGATTTGATGGAAAGAGCCGCCGAGGCTTGTGTGGAATGGGTTGAGAAAAAAAGCTGGCTGCACTTTGACTATACTGTTTATTGCGGCAAAGGTAACAATGGCGGAGATGGCCTGGCTATTGCGAGAATGCTTTCACAACGCGGCTGCAAAGTAACTGTACACATACTTGAATTTGGCCACAAAGGCACAGATGATTTCCAGGCAAATCTTGAACGCCTGCACGAGTGCAATGTGCCGATCGTTTTTATTCAGGACAATGTTTTTCATCCGATACCCAAAGGCAATATTATTATAGATGCATTGTTTGGTTCGGGACTCAACCGACCGCTGGAAGGCATTGTGGCGGACCTGGTTGATTTTGTGAATAAAAGCGGTAACACCATTATCAGTATCGACGTTCCCAGCGGATTGTTTACCGATAAAAGTTCAAAGGGGAACACTGTGGTGAAAGCTGCGTACACATTGAGTTTCCAGGTGTATAAGACAGCGTTTGTTATGGCAGAAAATG
The DNA here is from genome assembly GCF_019130065.1 of Pinibacter aurantiacus. Classification (GTDB taxonomy): domain Bacteria; phylum Bacteroidota; class Bacteroidia; order Chitinophagales; family Chitinophagaceae; genus Pinibacter; species Pinibacter aurantiacus. The sequence continues at coordinate 12,925 of NZ_JAHSPG010000017.1, forward strand.
GTGGGTATACAGGGCAAATTGAAATACTCGACATTGGCTTACACAAAGACTATTTGGAGCAGAGCAAAGACGCCTTCTTTCAAATGACGGATGAAAAATTCATTCGTTCCATTTATAAAAAAAGAACTTCGTTTAGCCATAAGGGTAACTTCGGACATGCCTTGTTAATGGCTGGAAGTTATGGTAAAATGGGAGCTGCGGTCATGGCTGCGAAAGCCTGTTTGCGAAGTGGTGTTGGTTTACTCACTGTTCATCTTCCAAAGACCGGCGTCGATATTATGCAAACGTCCACGCACGAAGCGATGGTAAGTATTGATAAGGATGAACACTGCATTACTACCCTTCCTGACGATCTTTTGAAATACAATGTAATTGGCGTTGGGCCTGGCATTGGCACAGAGGATAAAACGAGATCGCTTTTACCAGCTATCCTGCAATTGAAAAAGCCATTGGTGATTGATGCCGATGCGTTGAACATCATTGCGGAAAATAAAGCCCTCCTGCAACAACTACCCGCAGAAACAATCCTGACGCCACATCCCAAGGAGTTTGACCGTTTGTTTGGCGAAAGCCCCAATGATTTTGTGCGAATGGAAAAGGCGCAGCATGCGGCTGAAAAACACAACTGCGTAATCGTTTTGAAAGGACACAACACATTCATTGCTGCTCCGGGAACAAAGGGCTTCTTTAATAATACGGGAAATCCCGGAATGGCGACGGGCGGCAGCGGGGATGTGTTAACCGGGATCGTTACCGGTTTGCTGGCGCAAAAATACAGTGCACTGCATTCCGCGATTTTGGGCGTTTATCTGCATGGTCTTTCTGCAGATATGGCCTTGCAATTCAATAGTTTCGAAACACTGTTACCTTCAGACATCATCAAGTATTTGTATAAGGGTTTTAAGAGCATTATAACCGAAAAAAAAGAATAAAAAAAAGTTATTTTTCTGTTGTTTTTTTGTCAATTATCTCTACATTTAACCCCTAGTTGATCTAAACGGTCTAACTATTTCAGCTTTTGCTTATAAAAACATTCCTGCGAAGGAGAACGATTGCCTGTTCATAGAGATCCCGCTTCGGCGGGATTTTTGTTTTCTGCGAATACAAAAAAATTGAAGATTTGAAGATTTGAGAATTTGAAAATGCTTTCCGTGCTTCTACCCGATAATTGTATTCCATTTTTGCATGGCAAAATGTTTCATATTAATGACGAAAGTTGCACCGAACGAATTTTCAAATTCTCAAATCTTCAAATTTTCAAATTGTTCAAAGCATCGCTTTAACGATCATCTCTTTCAGCAATGACGCGTCACTCGTCCCCGCATCATTAATTCCCAGGCTTTTTAAATTGTAGTCATGTAGCAACAGCAACACCCTTTCCGTTGCTTCGTAATTGTATTTTTGGGCGGCGGCGAGGTAGTCTTTAATAAAGAATGGACTTACACCAAGGGCTGCGGCGGCAGATTTTTCATCTTTCGAAGCCGTGCCATGCAATATATATAGCTTGCTAAAAAAGTTGTAGATGGAAGGCAACACCAACTGTATAGGCGCCGCTTTTGGATTACCTTCGAAGTATTGCAAAATTTTCATTGCCTTGCCGAGGTCTTTTTTGGCTATGGCATTCTGTAGTTCGAAAACGTTATACTCCTTACTTACCCCAATGTATTTTTCAATGTCATCTTCCGTTATATTCTTCCGTTGAGAAAGATTTACAAGTATTTTTTCAACTTCATTATTGATGCGGTTAAGGTCGTTACCAATATGATCGACCAATAACATTAAAGCTTTTTGTGATATGGAGTAGCCTTTGGATTCTACAAGCTCATTTGTCCACTGTGGAAGTTGGTTCTCATACATCTTTTTCGTAGTAACCAAAACGGCTTTGTCCTTTAATAACTTTGCCAGCTTGCTTCTGCCATCAACTTTTTTTTCTTTATAGGCTACTACAAAAATGGTTGACTTAAGCGGACTCTCGATATAGTTTTCCAGCTTGTCTATATCCTTCATTTGTTGTGCTTCTTTTAGCAGCACCACCTGCTTGTCTGCAAACATAGGATAGCGCATACAGGCATTTACAACGTCTGCCCAATTCGCATCCCGACCGTAAAAAACAGTAAGGTTGAAACCGGCTTCAGATTCAGACAGGATGTGATGTTCAGCGTAGTTTACCACCTGGTCTATATAGTAGTCTTCCTCCCCTTCCAGCCAATATACGGGGCCAAATTTCTTCTGTTTCCAATCCTGAACTATTTTATCTGCAGACATAATTTTTGTTTTATAAAAGCGTTTGCAATTTCAGCTTTTATTGGTGAACTTTCATAAGTGAAAACTCTTATGAAAAATATTTTTCCTCAAACCCTTAATGGCATTGAGTTTCAGAGAATCGCATTTTTTGGCATGGTTTTGGAAAAGGGAAAGCTGAACAAAGTTTTTAACCAAAAGTTTTTCGATTATTCACTAAATCCTGAAAAATAATAACAAAATGAGTAACACTAATTATCCATCAGCAACTCCTCCAAGTCAGTCACCTAAGAAAGATTACCGTGGCCTTATTATCGGTTTGTTAGCCCTTGGTTTGATCGGCACTTGGGGTTATTTATTGTGGAACAACAATAAGAACGAACAAGTACACACCGCAGATCAGGCTACTATAACTAAGGTAACAGACGAAAAAAGCGACCTTCAAAGAAACTTTGACGCGTCTCTTGCACGTCTCGATTCAGTAACTGGTAGTAACAACCAATTACAAGGTCAACTTTCTTCCGCCAACACCGAGATCTCTAAAATGAAAGGTGAGATCCGCAGCATTTTGAACAAGAAAAATGCAACTGCGGCTGAACTTAACAGAGCAAAATCCTTGATCAACGACCTGAATGGTAAGATCGATAACCTTGAACAAGAGGTTGCCCGCCTTACTCAGGAAAACAAACAACTTGGTACTGATCTTAACACAGAAAAAGAGAAAACTACTAAGTTGACAACTGACCTGGCTTCTACTAACGCAGCTAAAGAAGATTTGGCTAAGAAAGTGGATGTGGCTTCTACTTTGAATGCTACAAACATCACTATCACGCCAATCAACGAAAAAAATGGTGGTAAAGAAAAAGTAACCACTACAGCAAAAAGAGTAGATAAACTGGTTATTGCTTTTGATGTTGATAACAGAATCGCACAATCTGGCAATACTGATATCTACGTTTCAATCACTGGTCCTGATGGCAAACCGGTTTCTGTTGAAGCTTTAGGTTCTGGTACATTTGATACACGTGATGAGGGTTCAAAACCTTACACTGCAAAAGTGCCTGTAGAATACGAAGCTGGCAAAAAGAAAAATGTTCAGTTTGCATGGAAACAAAACAGCGATTTCCAACGCGGCGACTACAAAATTGAAATCTACAACAACGGTTTCAAAATTGGTGAAGGCGTTCGTACTTTGAAAAAAGGTGGTTTGTTTAGCTAATGTGAAAACAAAAGAATTTAAAAAAGCTGTCACAGATGTGGCAGCTTTTTTTATGTTCAATTTGAAAATTTGAAAATGTGGGAATTTGAAAATTTGCTACCACACTTCGCCCGTCATTGCGTCGAGAGTAAATAAGCGTCTTTCCTTGATTGTATTTGGCGTTAGATCATCTACTATGGCGGCTGTCAGCGCACCCGTGGGTGATCCGGTTGGTGAGGAAGACAATTTTCTAACCTGGTATAATTTTGAGCCAATGACGAAGAATGCATTACCATTTTTGTAGATCGGAAACAGGTTATCATTCATCATTACATAGCTTTTTTCACCATCACAAAATCCCCAGATGCTTCGTGCAAGATAGAGCTGCCCTTTTTCATTTTTGAGATACAGGGACTGCATCCCGTCTTTGCTTTTCTGTATTTCATACCAGTCAATTGAAGGCTCGTTGTTGAAGAACTCCTTTGCCGTCATGTAAACTCCTTTTCTAACAGTTTCTTCCTTGTATATTTTCCCTTGAAAATTTCGTTTGCTCATTGAGTCAATCGCGTTTTCAATAAATGGCTTTCTGGATGCGATGATTCTTTCAATGTTTTTGCTATTCAGTTTTTGCGCAAGCGCGTTTAGTGCTTCCGCCAGCATTGAGCTGCCACATGTTTTCATCCGTTTTTTTGTAACAATGATAGTATCAAAAGCGGCAAAGGGAACAAAACCAGCATCTGTTTTCAAATAGCTTTCTGCACTAAATTGCAATCTTGCCCCGCGGTGTTCGGTGTAAATCGGAGAGCCAAATCCATAATTCACATAAGGATTGTCTAATTCTGTACTCGAATACCACAGCTTCTTAAGCACTATCAGCACTTCATTAGAAGACCCGGGTGCGCTACAATTTTTGTTTAAAAAACTATCTACTACATTTTTTACAGGCACTCTGTTAAATGTTATTTGCTGCTCCTGCGGATCAAAACAAGTGCCCAGATGGTTCGCATCCGGCCTGTAATCAATGATGGTAAATTTTGAAAAATGATTTTCACTTTGTGGTAGTTCGGACGAGTACACTGGCGGTGGCAAATTAAGAACGGGCAATTTAGCGATGTACTGATCTATATTTACAGGCAGCTTTTTTTGTGCGAACAAACCTGAACTTATTGCAGCTAACAGTAGTAAAAAGGGTAAAGATTTCATGTACTAGGGTTAAAGACTCTTACGCAAGATATGACAACGCTCCATAACCCCAGTTGATGTTGATCAAGTCTTTTTAATTTGAAAATGTGGGAATTTGAAAATGCTCTCTGTGTGGCTTTCCTAAAGTTTCCGTTATTTAGACCGACGTTAAACCCAGATCCCCCGTTCCTCGGGATGACAAGCGAGTGCGTGTTACGCATCGAACATTCTGCATGTACAGGAGAAAAACAGCTTTATTAAGGAAGGTTTTCATCTTGTGCAACACAGAATGTTCGATACATTAAACCGGACCGCTTTGTCATCCCGAGGAACGAGGGATCTGGGACTCCCATGGCGACCTGTTTCTAGCAAAAACGCCTGCCGCACCCAATGCATTTTTCAAATCTTCAAATCTCCAAATTTTCAAATTGCCTAGAGCAACGCTCTAAGGCTCGCCCGCCCCACATTCACCGTCTTGCCGTCTCCGGGTTTGCGGCCTTCATATTGTAAGTTGATTTCCAGATTGTTTGCGAGTCTTTTTGTGACATCTAACGACCATAAATAGTTTTTGCCGGGCAACAAACCATCAAGCATGGTGTAGCTTACAGTCGTGTTTGTGGGGAAAGGATACTTAATGCTGTTGAAAGTAAATTTTCCCTGGATGGATGTGCTTTGCAGTAGATTGTATTTCACTTCGGAGTTCAATGAATTTGAAGTGTATTTTTCATTATCGCCTATCTGGTTTTCCCGATTCATGTATTTGTAGCTGGCAAGAATTCTAAAAGTGGAACTGTGTGTAAACGTTATGCGTGGTTCGGCGGAATACTGATCAATGTTGAAATTCCTGTTGTCGAACTTGTTGCTCTCTGTTGTGAGACGATTGTAGCCCTTTTTGAAATTCGCGTCCAGCGTGATTTTGCGGGTAATGTTCCACCTCGGTTTGAAGCCCCACTCCCCTACCTGGCGACTTTCCAAACCATAGGTAAGCAGCGCCTTTCCATTGTTACGAAGATTGGATACATCAAAGCCCCATTTGGAGCTGAACCTGTTATAGGCAAATGTATTTGACCAAACATTTGCCAACGTAAGCAGGGATGTATCGTTGATCGCTTTGGCAAATGGATTCAGTTGAATAAATCCCTGCGCAATTTCTTTCTTCGAAATTTGAAGCGATGACTGGAAGTTAATGTTTGACAACAGTTTCTTAAAGCCATGCCTGTTCTTCGGGTCAATTATTGACCGCGGATTGAGCGAAACGCTATAGTTAAAAGTGTTGTAGTTGGCTTTTACAAATTCATTGGTGGGCGTGAATATCCGAATATATTTAGCCTGGTCCTGGAACTGCGCCAGTTCAAATTCATTCAGCTGCTGCACGCCATCATTGTTATAATCGATCCATGTATACTGCCCTTGTCCTGCGGGCACTTCAAGGTATGCATAGTCTCTTTTTTGTTCCTGTCCGGCGCCCACTTCATACAAAATATTGCCGGATGCAAAACCTTTCCAAACGTTTGCCTGGTATTCGGCCCTGGCCAGCAAGCTTTCATCAGCGGTTTGGGACGTAATGTCTTTTTGCAATACATCCAGTTTGCGATAAGTGGCGTTCACCCGCAATTGGTTCTTTGGATTTTTCAGCAGATCCGCAAATACGTTGATGTTGTTGCTTCTGTCGGCGCGTTTAAGATCTTTTCCGTAAGGATAGGAATCGGTTCGGTTAAAATAAGTAATCCCCCATTTGTTATACTTGCTTTCATCGGATTTCAAATACGCCTGAATGGTTTGAAAAGAAAAACTGTTGGAGTTGATAGTGTCGGATATTTTATTTCTGATCTCATTGTGTTCAAGCGCGTAGCTCGCGCCAATAACATAATTCCTCATTTGCTTCAACAGTTTTGAAACGTCGAAAGTCGGACGGAAGAAATAGCCTTTATCCGTAGCCGAAACAGAATTGGTCAGGTTGATCTGGTTGTTAAAGCGAAAACCTTTTATGTCTTGTTGTTGCGTAAGAATATTTCGCACGCCATTAAAGCCGTCGCTTCGCGTGTAGGAGTTGAAATCATAACGCAGCCTGTTGTTCATTTTGTCCTGCAGTTCCGTGCCGGCAGTAATAATGGTTTCTGTGGCCGGTGTTGTAAGCAGCGGCAATCCCCAATCCCTTGTGTACTCTACATTCCGGAGTCTTTCAATAGGTTGAAACTGCGCCTGCACCCACTCTATTCCCGCATTGGAAACAAGCTGTAGTTTTTTGTCTGCTTTGCTTCGCAGGGGATGCACATCCTTGATCACAAATTTTCCCGCATAGCCATTGTCGTTGCCTTTATCTTTTTGCGAAAATAAGTTGACGTCGTAATGGCTGTATGCCATTTCTCCGGTAACGGTTGTATGTTTTGATATATTGTAGTCGGCTCCAAACGTAACCACCGATTGCTTTTTCGGCGTAACCAAAAAACTCGCCGCTTCGAAATTTCCCTGTGGCGTGCCGTTCAATGGAGCCACCCACTTGTACACCTTTCCGTTGGCGCCATTTAAATCCGGAACATAGTTGCCACGATTGGTGCCCACTTCAGTGAACGACAAATTGTATTTGGCGCTGTCCGGATTTGTGGAATACACATAAATGCTGTCGTGCCTGCCATCGTGCAATGTGTCGACCCTGGCGTATAATATTTTGTTGGCACTAAAGGTGTCGAGCGTGGCAACGGGATAAAACGCGAGATTGGTGCTATCACCTATGGCATTTAAAAAGTGTTTTTGTGTGCTGTCGAGCGATTGATTGATGGGAGAATTTTTTGCGTCCCCATTGCTATACGCGGCAACGCGCAATTTAAGTTTGTTGCTGAAATTTGTTTCGTTGGAGAGATACAAATTCGTGTTCAGATAATTTCTATCAGCGTATTCAAATTCAACCTGGATCCGGCTGTCCTTTGTGATCATTCGTCTTGGCGTAAAGGTCAGCTCTGCCGTATTGTAGTTAATAATGTAATCCTGGTCTTCGCCGCGTTGTAAGAGTTGCCCGTCCAGAAACACTTTTTCTGTTCCACCCAAAATCACAAAGTAGAGTTCATTGTTGGCTCCCTGTAACCTGTACGGTCCCTGGTTTCCCTCCTGGCCCTGGAAAACGTTTCTCGTGAATTTTCCTTTCGCGATGGAACCGCTTACCAATATGGTGTTCGTTATGCCCGGCGCTATTTTACCGGTATTTTCAAACGTTGCTCCCTGCAGGCGTTTGTAGAAATTGAGGAAATAGTTTTTGTTTTGCCGCAAGTCAATATCACCCAAACTAAGCTGCCAGCCATTCTTTTTAAACTGTAGAAAAACGCGGTCAAACTCGTTCAGCTGTTGCGTTGTTCCGTCAGGCTGAATGGGAATATTGTTATCGGTAATGGCAGCGAGAATCTGAATGCTGTCTGCCAGGTAGCCGCTTAACTGAAGGTTCAGGTTCGAGGTAACCACCACATCCTGGCTATTGCCAAAGGAAATGCCGCGGCCAAAACTACCATTGTATGTAAGATTGCCAAAGTTGAAAAAATTGTTTGCATTTTTATCCGCCTCGCCGGTTATGTAAGGTTTTGCTAAAAAGAAATTGATAAGGCTGTCGTAGTGCATGTGGCTGGCCACTGCGTTCAGCTTGGCGGGAAACACACGGTACACCATAACAAGCGTATCTATCGGCGGCTTTTGTTTCCAGGTTAAAGTGGCATTGACGAAGTCAACGGTGAAACTGCTGTCCGGAACGCCTAAAATATGCACACTATTGGGAACAACGCTTAAGGAGTCGAAAGGCACGACCGAGCCGCTTACGGTAATTGTTTTTTTGCGCAGATTCGAAATGTTCTTTCCCGCGGGAATCTGGCCGAAGCCGGAAAACGCCACAAAAGAAATCAATATTAAAAAAAGCAGTTGCTTCATATAGGCCTTTGAAAATTGCGCAATATTGCCAGAGGCATTGCCTATAAAACGTGGATATTTAAAATTACTGCTTATTTAAAAGGAATTTGCTGCAAAATATTGTATATGAGGGAATAAATAGGAATTAGAAAATAGAAATTAGGAATTAGATGGGCTAAAGCTTTGTTTGAATTTAAGACCAAATGGGATTTGCAATTAGAATAAATATCATGGCATCCTAATCATATTGTCGCAACCAATTTTGCAACTGCTTCTAATTCCTGGTTTTCAATCAGCGTCGTTTAGTTATCGAGAAGGCCCGCCCGGATGAATCCGGTTCGGACGGGCTTCGACAAGCTCGGCCTGACAGCGCGAACGAGCTGTCAGGCCGAGCTTGTCGAAGCCTCGTTGCAGAGAAACAATGTCGTCCAAAGTTCTAACGAACGATATTGAACACCGCTTTTCTAACTCCTAACTCCTGATTCCTATTTATGCATGGGCGTATCTGCTCTGTGTATACTGTCTGCTCGCAATGTGTCTGTGCTCATATTTGACGGATTGGTTGGACTTGCATTACTATTTTGATAAGAAGAATCGGTGTTTGAATTCATGATACTGTCTGACCCTGAATTGTTACTACCTCTGCTATTGTCATTGCCGCAGTAGGCGAAAAACATTCCTATAATGATGGTAGAAATTCCGATTGTTTTTTTCATAAAATTTAAATTTTGTTTTGCTAATCAATTTCATTGCTTGATGATTTTCATGAAAAATGCGTTCCATATAAAGTTTCTTGAAAAGTTGAGCTGATAACGGCATGAAAATTAGACAGTTGAAGGGCTTGTTTATTAAAACAAAACAAGCGGTTTTTTTGTAGATATAGTGTATAAAAAACTCCACTGTAGCTGCGTTTTAGCTGCTATGATGGGAACGGTTTTTTAAGTTGTACTACAAGACGATTGCGAAAATTTAAAATTGAATTTGTATGTCAAAAAAGCCTTTGCCAAATGAAAAAAAGGTCAGCAATGATAAAAGTGTGACCGATAAAAAAGAAGAAGAAATATTTCGTCAGGAGACCGATCTCGATATGAAGATCAGCCTGGAGCGCCGCAAAAAGGGCCTGCCTGATGAGGGTCTAAAAACGCCCGATAATTTTAATGAAGATCATAGCATGGACAGGAATGTGCTATGAAGAATTGAAAATTGAAAGTTGAAAATTGAAAATGAGGAAGAACGCTGATTTTCATGATTGTCAAGATTTGATATGATTTTATATTCCAATCATTTCAAATTATCAAAATCATAATGATCTGCGTTCCATTTTCCATTTTCAACTTTCCATTTTCAACTAAACCCTATCTTCGCGTGATAACCAGACTGTTATTATTCTACTGGTGCAAGCCGATGTCCTACCTTACGAAATCAATTAGTGACTTACTATGCCCCAAACACCAAAACTACCCGGAAGTGGTTTTAAAACACTTTTCGTGATGATTTTTTTATCGGTCAGCGTCTTATCCCAGGCGCAGTTTTCAATGACCGAAACCTTTGCAAACAACAATATTTCTCCCAATCTTATTATTGGCAATAATGCAGCGCTAACAGCCGCTTCGGGTATAGATCCCGCGGGCCAGGGTTGGCTGCGACTGACGAATAACATTGGCCAGAGCGGCTATTGCTATATCAATAAAAATATACCATCTGGCCTGGGTGTATTAGCAGAATTTGAATTCAAGGCATGGAGCACTTCGTATGATCCAAATGCGGATGGGTTTTCAATGTTCTTATTCGATGCGAACTATGGGCCGGGCACATTTAGTATAGGCGCACTGGGTGGAGCTCTGGGATATATTGGTTTGCCGGGAGCATATATTGGCATAGGCCTCGATGAATTTGGTAATAACTCTAATCCCTCTGTGGTAGGCGATGTGAGTGCTCCGGGGTTTATATCACAGGCGATAACCGTTCGGGCGCCGACTTCGCAAAACAACATTTATCTTACCGGCACCGGCGCCAACCTGGGAAACACTCCACTGGCAGGAACTGCATTGAGTTATGGCTATTCGGGCACAGGTCGGCCAACCGATGATGTGTACTATCGCAAAGCTCGCATAACAGTAGCGCCCATAGGTGGTTTGTACCAAATAATTGTGGCTTTGCAAACCAGCCCGAGCGGTACAATGACCAACATTTTAACCACCACCACCGCTACACCTCCTCCTGCTAATCTGAAGATTGGTTTTGCTGCATCCACCGGCTCCTATTGGGCGTATCACGAAATACGCAACCTTACTGTTACAACCCCCGGTGGTGTGCGTGCAGAAAAAACGGGGCCACAGTTATTTAAAAACGGAGACAACGTAAGTTATAAGGTTAAAGTGTACAATGATGGATTCACACCGCAATCAGGCATCGCATTTACAGACAGCCTGCCCGCCGGCTTCCAGTTTGGTTCTATCGCGTTTGATAACGCCGGCAACCCGGGAAATACTTTTGACGCCAATGCAGGGTCGGTTGTAAACAACGTATATACCAACAGCTCACTTGGGCTGAACGGTGGTAGCTACGGCATAATTACCCTCAATGGCATGATGGCCCTGACTGACAGCGCAACAAAGCAAATGAGGAACACTGCCATTGCAAAATCCCCGACCGGTGTGGTTGATCCTGACTTGATAAATGATACTTCACGATTCAGCAGTTATCGTGTGCCGGTTATCAATAAGAAAGACATCAATATCTGTGGTGGAAGCAATACTAGTTTGGCACTTGCTACGATGGCAGGAGCTCAGTTAAACTGGACAGTTAGTTCTACCGGAAGTGTGACGGGCGCTGTTGCAGGTTCAGGAACTGCGGATGCTTCGGGCAATTTTACGTTGAACCAAACTGTAATCAATACAGGTACAACACCAGCATTGGTTACGTACACCATTACACCCTCTTATATACATACACTCGCAGATGGCTCTACTTTAACTGCTACGGGAACTGCGGTGGCATCGACTGTAACGGTAAAACCGATGCCTGCTACGCCAATAATTACATTGACACCGGTTTGTGAAGGCGGTGATCAAATTTTTAAAGCCAGTAGTTCAACTCCTGGTGTTACCTACAACTGGACAGGGCCAAAACTTATAATAATAAATGACCAGGCTATTCTGCAGGCTGCCACACCCAATAACACCATTTATAGTGTTTCCGCGACTTTGAATGGATGTACTTCTCCGGTTGCAAGTACTACGCTGCAATTAAAGCCTGTACCGGCGACGCCAACGATTTCATGGACACCAACCTGCGAGGGCGCTGACGAGGTTCTAACCGCAAGTACTGTAACATCTGGCGTAACCTACAATTGGACGGGTGTAAAACCGCTGATAGTAAATAATAACCAGGCCACGATCAAAGCTGCAACAACCGCAGATAATGGAACCTATAGTGTTACCGCGACTTTGGACGGATGTACTTCCCAGTCCGGAACGGCAGATGTTGTGATCAGGCCTGCGCCCTACGGGCCAGCGGCTTCATACAATGGCGGCAATGGAAGTATTTGCCAGGGCAGTGACTTGTCGCTTTGGGCAGCGTCCGCTACTCCCGGCGCTAGCTACAGTTGGACGGGGCCGAATGGTTTCGCTTCAAATTTGGCTACCCCAATGATTTCAAATGCAAGTCTTTCCGCCGCGGGCCATTACCTTGTTACCGCAACATCTAACGGCTGTACTTCCAAACCAACTGACCTGAATGTGGTGATCAATAACAAGATATCTGTGGACGTAAACAAAAAAGACGTGACCTGCCAGGGAGGATCGGATGGAACGATTGTGTTGACTGCTAGCAACGGACTGGCTCCATATTCATATAAATGGAACAATGGAAGCAATCAACAAATGCTTGCGAATCTTCCGGCCGCCAGCTACAACGCAAAGGTGACCGATGCGAATGGTTGTTATGTGAATACTTCTTCCATTGTAGTAAGTGATGGGGCGGCTCTTCCTCCTACTCCTGTGGCGGATAATATTGAGGTTTGTGAAGGAACAGGATCTTTAACACTAAGTGCAGAGGGCGTTAATTTGCAATGGTACAATAGCGATGGTTCGTCATTGCCATCAGCGCCGCAAATCAGCAAAGGCACTCCAAATGCTTACAGTTATTACGTTAACAGCAAAGATGCATTGGGTTGCGAAAGCCCCAAAACAATGATCACTGCGTGGATCAAACCGGTCCCCGAAATAACCGCTATAAACAAGCGGGAGGCTAACTGTAATGGTTATCCGAAAGGTATTTTTGAAGTGTTGGTTGACGGAGGATGTAAAAATACCGGCTACACGTTTTCATTGCTTAACACCACACAATCCCAGATTAGCGCGACTTTTACAAATATTGCCCCGGGCAATTACACGGTGCAGGTCACTGATGCATGCGGTTGTTCGGCATCACAAAGTGTTACCATGACAGTAAAAATGAATGATTGTGATTTGCAATTACCCAATGCGTTTACGCCGAACAACGATAACAAGAACGATATATTCAGACCAACGAGCTGGGGAATTGTATCAGACTATAAGTTGCAGATATACAACCGCCAGGGCCAGATGGTGTTCCAAAGCACAAGGCCGGAAGATGGATGGAACGGCAGTATCCGGGGAATGGTGCAGCCCGAAGGAACTTACGTATGGCTGCTAAACTACAAAAACGCAAACGGAGAATTGCGCAATTTGAAGGGGACGGTGGTGTTGCTGAAATGATGGTTAATTTGAAAATTTGAAGATTTGAAGATTTGAAAATTAAGAAGTGCATCAGATCGATTGATTATGGCCAGCGCCGGAGGCCGACAGCTATAAATAACAAATGGTCGACCGAAAAGCATTTTCAAATCTTCAAATTTTCAAATTAAAAAAAGCCGCTTATGCGGCTTTTTTTCTCTTCGGTTTCAGCGCTGCTTCCAACGCTTTACTTAGATTTTGAAACGTGGGCTTTTCTGTGAAAAGCTCGCCGTTAATGAAAAATGTAGGTACGTCTTTAACACCTTTGTCTAATCCTTCCAACAGGTCATTTCTTACCGTCCAGCCATACACAGAGTCCACGAGTTTGGGTAAGAAATTTTTGTCTGTGACACCCGCATCACGTGCATACTCCTTCAAGCTGATGGTGCCAAGCGTGCGGTGATAACGGAACAACAGATCGTGCATTTCCCAGAATTTTCCTTCCTGGGATGCTGCCACTGCTGCTTCTGCCGCTTTGTGGGCCCGCTGGTGTATTTGTGTTAAAGGAAAGTGGCGAAAATTAAACCTGAGTTTTCCTTCGAATTCACCGAGTAATTGTTTAACCACATCATGCGCCTTTAAGCATTCATCGCTTTCATAATCGCCAAACATCACAAGGCTTAACGGCGCTTTGGCATCGCCCGTCCACACATTTTTCGGTTCTATAATTTCAACCGTTTCTTTTTGCTTCATAGCTATGCTCCTTTTTTAATAATTGAATAACTGAGTAACTGAATAACTGAATGGTTGAGTTTTGAAGATGCATTTTGAAATGCAAGCTTTCATTTATTCTACCATGAATAGCAGAGTAATTGAATATTATCCACACCCATCGACTTTGAAACTTCAGTTATTCAGTTACTCAGTTATTCAGTTATTTTATAGAAAAGCAAAACCGCCTATCCGGCGGCTCTGCATGTATTTACTTCACTGGTTCTTTCACATCATTTCTAAAGACCACTACTCCATCAAATACATCGACCAGAACCGGATGCGTTTTGTCTACATCGCCGGCGAGTAATCTCTTACTCAGCGGGTTTACGATTTCTTTTTGAATGAGCCTTTTCAAAGGCCTTGCACCAAACTGAGGATCGTAACCTTGTTCAGCAAGGTATTCCAACGCATAGTCACTAAATTCAAGATCTACGCCGCTTTGAGCGACCAGTTTTTTCAAACCGTTCAGCTGGATCTTCACAATTCCTTTGATGTTGTTTTTCAACAACGGATGGAACATGATGATCTCGTCCACACGGTTCAGGAATTCAGGTCTTATTGTTTGCTTCAACAGATCCATTACTTCGTCTCTCGTTTTCTCAACCAGATCATCTATGTTTCTTTCGTTCACATCTTCGAAGTTGGCCTGTATCAGGTGGCTACCAATGTTGCTTGTCATAATGATGATGGTGTTTTTGAAATCCACCACGCGGCCTTTATTGTCCGTGAGGCGGCCATCATCCAGCACCTGCAACATGATGTTCCAAACATCCGGGTGAGCCTTTTCAATTTCATCCAGCAATACCACACTGTAAGGTTTGCGTCGCACGGCTTCCGTTAGTTGTCCGCCTTCATCATAACCCACATAACCCGGAGGCGCACCAACAAGGCGGCTCACAGCATGTTTTTCCTGGTACTCGCTCATGTCTATACGCGTCATCATGTGCTCGTCGTCAAACAGGTAATCTGCCAATGCTTTTGCCAACTCTGTTTTACCAACACCTGTTGTACCAAGGAAAATAAATGATCCTATCGGTTTTTTAGGATCGTGCAATCCGGCACGGCTCCTTCTTATAGCATCCGCCACAGCGGTGATTGCTTCTTCCTGTCCTACCACACGCTTATGCAATTCATCTTCCAGGTTCAGCAATTTTTCACGCTCTCCCTGCATCATTCTTGATACAGGAATGCCCGTAGCTTTTGCAACACTTTCAGCAATGTCATCGGCATCCACTTCCTCTTTCATCAGTCTTGAATGCTGGCTGATGGTATTCAATTCATCCGTGAATTGCTGAATCAGTTTTTCCTGTTCTTTCACTTTGCCGTACCGTATTTCGGCCACTTTACCATAATCACCTTCACGTTCTGCACGATCTGCTGCCAGCTTCAGGTTTTCCACTTCTGCTTTCGCATTTTGCACTTTCTCCACAAGGTCTTTTTCTTCCTTCCACTTAGCTTTATAAGTATCGCGTTCTACGGAAAGATTAGCTATTTCCGTATTCAGCTCTTTTAATTTTTCTTCGTCGTTCTCGCGTTTGATCGCTTCCCTTTCAATTTCCAACTGACGGATTTGTCTTTCCAGTTTATCCAGCTCTTCCGGCATGGAATTCATTTCCAGCCTCAGTTTTGCGGCACTTTCATCTATCAAGTCGATTGCCTTGTCTGGTAAAAAACGATCTGTTATATAACGGTTGGATAATTCAACCGCTGCAATGATCGCTTCGTCTTTAATGCGCACATGGTGGTGCGTTTCGTATTTGTCTTTAATGCCTCTGAGGATGGAAATTGCATCTTCCACAGTAGGCTCGTCGATCATGACTTTTTGGAAACGACGCTCCAGCGCCTTGTCCTTTTCAAAATATTTTTGGTATTCGTTCAGCGTTGTGGCGCCTATTGCTCTCAGTTCACCACGGGCCAAAGCTGGTTTCAAAATGTTGGCCGCGTCCATCGCGCCTTCGCCACCACCGGCACCCACGAGGGTGTGAATTTCATCGATAAACAAAAGGATTTCACCATCGCTTGTGCTTACCTCTTTTACAACACCTTTCAATCTTTCTTCAAACTCTCCTTTATATTTTGCGCCCGCGATCAACTGACCCATATCGAGTGCATAAATGATCTTGCTTTTTAAGTTTTCGGGCACGTCGCCATTTACTATGCGCATTGCCAAACCTTCTGCTATCGCGGTTTTACCAACACCTGGTTCACCTACGAGCAGTGGATTGTTTTTAGAACGGCGCGACAAAATGTGCAGCGTTCTTCTAATTTCTTCATCGCGACCGATAACAGGATCAAGTTTTCCCTGGCGACCAAGTTCATTAAGGTTCTTTGCGTATTTGTTCAAAGTGTTGAACTGCGATTCCTGCGTTTGGGAATTAACGGTTGATCCCTTGCGTAGATCTTTGACTGCCGCGATCAAACCTTTTTCTGTAAGCCCTGCGTCTTTCAGCAGTTTTGCAGTATTGTCATTGCCTTGCAAAATGGCGAGCAACAGATGCTCGACACTTACAAATTCATCGCCAAAAGTTTTTAGATTGGCGCCGGCACGCAACACTACATTGTTAGCGTCTTTGCTAATGGATTGCGCGGGTTCGCCGCCCTGCATTTTAGGCAATCGCTGAATGCTTTCATTCAGCTTTGTTTCTACGTGGTTTATGTTTACGTTGTTTTTCTTCAACAGGAACTCCACGGGGGATTCCTGGTCCCTCAATAAAGCCTGCAGCAAATGCTCGGTTTCAATGTTTGGATTGTTGTCGTTAAATGCCAATTGTTGCGCCTGGGCAATTGCTTCCTGTGCTTTAATAGTAAAATTGTTCAAATTCATAACCTTTCTGTTTTTGGGGCCGCTAATGTTTGGATTTTCCGACCGGATAGCCGGAAGCATGAGCGGTTTTTTCGTGAATGGTCAATTGCGTACGTGAATCGTCAAACGTGAATCGTGAATGGGTGGTCGATAATGTTAGAGAATGATAAACATGAACCATATTCACGATTCACGTTTCACCTTTCACGATATTCAAAAAAACATGCCAATCAGCTGATTTTCACATTTGATTTACATACTTTTAAATTGATCAACACGTTCTTTGTTTATCAAAAAACATACAACAAAAAGAAAGGTTTTAATCCCCAGTAAATATGTCACAAAAATCACACAACATGCGACGTTATTGCAGTGCAGCATTGATTTTCATGCTATTTTTTCAGCTTGCCAGTGCCCAGACCAAACCCAAAAAGGATGCGCCGCTTCCATCACCCTATAACTTTTCAGCGCTTGATGATGCCATCAAAAGCAATCAAAAGGTACTTGGCGAAAATTCTGTGGTGCTTATTTATAAGGACAGCCTTATTTACAGAACTGTGACCGGGGAAATGAAGGAAGATGCACAGGAACCGATCGCCAGTTGCAGCAAATGGCTTACGGCCGCTGTAGTGATGACATTTGTGGATGAAGGAAAAATTTCATTGGATGACGAAATGAGCAAATACATTTCTTCTTTTAGTGCTTACAGTAAGGGAAACATTCGCATAAAAGATTGTCTCTCACAAACAACCGGAATTGAATCCGATAAAAGCGTGCTTGCTCGTATTGCCGAGAAGAAAAAATATACTTCGTTGGAAGATGAAGTGAATGCGATTGCTGCAAAAAAAGACATTGTAGACAGACCGGGTAAACAATTTTTTTACGGAAACGTGGGTTTGGATGTCGCAGCAAGGGTATGTGAGATTGTAGCTAAAAAGCCTTTTGAAAGATTGGTTAAGGAAAGAATAACCGGACCGCTTGGTATGCGCAAAACAACTTTTACGGACGACAACGGAAATGCAGTGGATCCTTCGGGCGGAGCGAAATCTTCTGCGAAAGATTACCTCATATTTCAGGAAATGTTGCTGAACAAAGGCATGTACAACGGCAAACGTATTTTATCGGAAGAATCTGTTGCGCTCATGTGCAAAGCCTACACCACTCCCGAAATGATCAAATACGCTCCTAAAGTGGCGCAAGGTTACAACTACGCGCTGGGTGCATGGGTGCAGGAAGCGGATGAAAGCGGCAAACCAACCGTGTTGGCTTGCCCCGGCCTGTTCGGTACATGGCCCTTTATCGACCTCAAAAGACATTACGCCTGCATCATCTTCACCAAAAGCCTTCTCGGCGAGCAAAAAAGAGACGTGTATTTGCAGTTTAAGGAGGTGATTGATCAAGCGCTTGATAGTAAATAGACCGTTATCGAATTAATAATTAATAATTAGTAATTAATAGCGTGTCATCCATTCAATTGTAGTTGTCCTGTCTGTTGGACAATCATGCACATCATTTGCAATTTGAGTGTAACACTATTAATTACTAATTATTAATTATTAATTCTCCAAAGTCGTGGCACAACTTTTAATGCTTACACTCCAAATAGCTGTGTCATGAAAAAAGAACCGACAAAAGCACCGGATACAAGCGATAACAGATTGGCGGATAAATATGCGGGTAAAGATTTACCCGATAGTGAAAAAGACAGGAAGGAAATGGAGGAAGAAGAAACAACTATCGACTTGCCGGACGTGAAAGATATACCGGGTCAGGAACATGTACATGTGCCGCACTTTAGAGAATTTGGAGATACAACGATTTCGTCCAAAGATGAAGAAGGTGGAGATCTTTTTGATGAAGAGGAAGAAGATGCAGACGATGAAAGCAACGTGAGTGAAACCGAGCGAAAACTCTTGCAAAAAGCAGCGGTTCAAACACCCGGAGACGAAGATGAGGCTGCCGTCCGTGCCGCAGCACTCGACCGTACCGATGAAGAAGGAACCCCGTTAGAAGAATCAAATCTTGTGAAGGATCGTTTTGGTGAGGACCTCGATCTTCCGGAAGCAGAAGAAGTCACAGATGAGGATGAAACTGCGGAAGATGATGAAGAAGAGGATATTTAGACTCGCAATAGGAAAATAAGATGCGGCTTTCGGGCCGCATTCTTATTTGGGGGATGTTTCGTTGCTGTAGAGACGCATTTTCATGCGTCTCTAGCATTCGTTGGGTGTTGCAGGAGACGCATTTTCATGCGTCTCTAGCATTTCGTTGGGTGTTGCAGGAGACGCATTTTCATGCGTCTCTACGGGTGTGAAATGCCGTATTCTTCCATCTTTCTGTACAACGTTGTTAGTCCTATATTTAGCAGCTCCGCTGTTTTTGTTTTGTTGCCTTTCGTAATTGCAAGCACTTTTTGAATGTGCAGTTTTTCAACATCATTCAATGATAGCGGTGATGCGCTTTGTGTATGTGGATGCGTCATTTCAAAAGGTAGATCATCTATCGTAATTTGATGTGTGTCGCAAAGAATGCAGGCTCGCTCGATTACATTTCTCAACTCGCGGATATTTCCTTTCCAACGATAATTTTTTAACAACAACAATGCATCTTTCTGTATGCCTTTGATGATCTTTTTTGTTTTAGCAGCAAATCTTTGAATGAAAAAACTTGTCAGCGCTTCGATGTCTTCTACCCTTTCGTTGAGTGATGGAATATTGATGACGAACGTGGCGAGCCTGTAAAACAGATCGGCACGAAAACCTTGCGCATCTATTTCTTTTTGCAGATCGCGATTGGTAGCTGCGACTATGCGTACATCGACTGTTAATGGTTTTGTTTCGCCAAGTTTTGTGAAGGTTTGCGTTTCCAATACACGCAATAATTTTGCCTGCAATTCAACGGGCATTTCTCCTATTTCGTCAAGAAACAAGGTGCCCAAATGTGCTTCTTCAAAAAGTCCTTTTTTATCCTTGTCAGCACCGGTGAATGCCCCTTTTTTATGTCCGAACAATTCGCTTTCCAGCAGTTCTTTGGGGAAAGCACTGCAGTTAATTGCGACGAAATTTTTATTCTTTCTATTGCTGCTATAATGGATGGATTGCGCAAACAACTCTTTGCCTACGCCCGTTTCGCCGGTTATTAAAACAGTGGTGTCAGTGCCTGCCACTTTTTTCGCCAACTTAATGACATTCTGAATTGCGGGCGAGTTGCCTATGATCTGCTCAAAACTGTAATGATCATTCAGCTTTGCCTGCAAGCTGTACACCTGCTTTTGCAACTGCACTTTATCCACGGCGCGGCTTAGTGCAGGAATGATTTTATCGTTGTCATCGCCTTTTACAAAATAATCAAAGGCACCACGCTTCATGGCTTCAATACCGTCGTGAATGGTTGCAAATGCAGTCATGACAATAATTTCAGCCGCCGGCAAGTATTTTTTTGCTTCCGGCACAAGGTCGATGCCGTTGCCATCAGGCAGTTTCACGTCGGTGAGAATGATGTCGATCTCAGCGTGCTTCTGCATCAACTGCAGCCCCGTTTTGTAATCCTCAGCCTGTATTACGTGATATCCCTCCAGTCCAATTATGCGTGCAAACAAGTGCCGTAGTTTCTCTTCGTCGTCGATTAATAGTATGGTTGACATAGTCCAAAACTAATTTGAAAATTTGAAGATTTGAAAATTTGAAAATGAAGGGAGGCTGAACGCTCAAAGCCTAACGCTAAGCTGCTCAATAGAATTCCAGTAGTTGAAGAGTGCGACGCAACAAAGGTTCAATCAGGGATCGGATGCCCGGCCAATAATTGAATAACTAAATAAACGAGTAATCGATTTCCTGAGGACCTGACCGACCTAAAGAATTTTCAAATTTTCAAATTTCCACATCTTCAAATAGCCCGCCCCCCCGGCACGATTTTTTTAGTGGTTTAGTAAACGGAGATGAAGATATATCTACTGTGTTTGATGACTTTATTGACATTCATTTCTCAACGAAAAACCGAAAAATCCGGCTCATTAAAAGTGACCCTGGCTGGGATGCGAAACGACAAAGGAACCGTATTGGTTGGGTTGTATAAGACGGAAGACGGATTTCCGTTTAACGCTGTAAAGGCCTTTAAAGGTGCGAAGGCTGAGATTAAGGACGGAAACGCAGAGGTGGATTTTGAGGATGTTCCTTCAGGAGTGTTTGCCATAGCTGCATTACATGATGAAGATAATAACATGCAAATGGCAAGAAAACCAAACGGTTTGCCCAACGAAGAATATGGATTTTCGAACGATGCGAAAGCAACATTCGGGCCTCCAACATTCGACAAGGCCAGCTTTGAACATACTGGCGATCAGGTCATTTCTATTAAGATGAAAATTTGATGGTAACTATTATTAGCGGAGCTTTTGTCCAAGATGTGTAGTTTGATAGCGCTAATAATACTTTAATGACCGTGCCGTAAAACGAAGGGAGAAAGCCCGAGGGGCTGGTATTCCTTCGTTTTTTTAATAACTGAATAACTGAATGACTGAATAACTGAGTAGTAGAACGTCGTAGAGACTTTCCAAATATCAGCATTCAGTTATTCAGTCATTCAGTTATTCAGTTAATGCTCTCTATGCTTTCGGTAACTCAAACGCAAACACGCTTCCCTTTCCTTCTTCGCTCTCTACCCAGATCCTGCCGCCTTGCGAAGTGATGAAATCCCTTGCAATGGCCAGTCCCAGGCCGGTGCCGGATTTGATGTCGTCTTTTGTTTTGTAAAATTTTTCAAAGATGCGGCTCTGCTCTTCCGGTGAAATGCCTTTGCCAAAATCCTGCACGCTAAACTTCACTTTGCCATCGATGCTTTTTATAGCGGTGATGATTTTTGAGGAAGAGGATGAATACCTGATCGCATTAGTGAGCAAATTGGTCAGCACCCAGGTTGTTTTTTCTGCATCCGCTTTGCAGTACAATTCTTCGTTGCCTTCTTTTATTATTTCAAGGGCGATTTGTTTTTGTGAGGCCTGCATTTGTACGGACTGCAAGGCAAAGTCAAGCACTTTGTTGACGTTTACCGATTGTATATTCAATCGGATGTTTCCTGTCTCCACCTGCGAGAGATCGAGCAGCTCTCCCACTATTTTCACCAAACGGTTTTTGTCGTCTTTAATGTGCTCAACCAGTTCCTGCTGTTCATCATTGAGATTGCCGGTACGCTGATCTTTCAGCAATTTCAATGAGAGGTCAATGGATGCAAGCGGCGTTTTTAATTCGTGTGAAATGGTGGCGATGAAATTCGTTTTCGCCAGGTCAAGTTCTTTGTATGGTGTGATGTTTTTAAATACGATCACGCGGCCTGTTTTTTGTCCGCCCTGCGTTATGTCATTGATCTCTTTCGTGAAGTAATTTTCCTTGTTTTCCACTACGATCTTGAAAGGTGTGCCGTTATTTTCCTGCAATAAAAATCTGAACAGATCATTTCTTCTGCTTACTTCTTCCTGCGATTTGTTGATCACGTCGGCCTCTTTCAAATTCAATAATTGCAATGCCTGTTGATTGGCAAACAGGACCTTTCCACTCACATCAATGCCGAGGCTTGCGTCTTTCATTGTTTGGATAACGGTTTCTGCTCTTTGTTTTTCAAACAAAATCGTGGCGAGATTGCTATGCTCGTACTCATCGAGTTTTTCGGCCATTGTATTAAATGCCTGTGCGAGTTCACCAAATTCATCTTTTCGATTAATGTGCAGGCGGTAGTTGTAATTCTTGTCAGACAAGGCTTTGATCGCTTCATTGAGCTTTGAGATGGGTCCGGAAACGTACGATGGAAAATTGGCAAGAAATGTGAACGACAACAGAAAAACCACCGCTCCCAAAACTGTTATAATGGTGATGGCTTTGCTTGCTGTTTGCTGCGCCTGCTTGTTCTTCCGGTCAATCGCCTGCATGTTGAGTGCTAAAACTTCCTGTATGTGATTTTCTATTTCATTTTTGAGTACGGGAAATTTTTCTTTCGAAGATCTGAATTCCTCAAAGGCTTTGCGGATATAAGCTGTGGCGGGGGCCTCGCCTACTTCTGTTGCGTTTTTTTCTTCGAGTTGCAGCTGTTGGTCAAATTTCCGGATGGCATTCGAGTCCTTGTCCATCATTACCAATTGTTGTTGCATAGAGTGACAGTAAGACAAACTTTCATAGTTGTCTTTAAGAATTACGTTGGCGTCATGACTTAATGCTGTTAAAAAATAGGCGGCTGTTCCTCCTACGATCAACAAGAGTAGAAACAAAAAAGCAACGCCTGTAATTATTTTGGTTCGTAAGCGATTCATGATAAAATGATAAGATCAATGTCGTTCAATGACAATGTACGGAGTAATTGTTTGAAAACACTTGTTTGTAAAATTATCTGAAATAAGTTCATGTGCGGTTTTCCTATGGTAACCGTTGAAACTTTTTTTTTAATGGCTATTTGCATAATCGCTTCTGCAACGTGATCCTCTTTTATCTGTATCACTTCTGCGCCAAGCTCAGTGGCGTTTTTGAAATTGTTGATGAGGTGCCGTTGTTTGTCCAGCGGTATTTTGTCCATGCTTTCCCGCTTCGTTTGCACATAGAGGACATACCATTTTGAGTTATAGTAAGACGCCAGCCTTGCTGTTTTGCGAATGATCTTTTGCGATGTAAGATGATTGCTGGAAATACACGCCAGGAATCGTTCATGTCGCAATGATTTGTCGCGGGTTACCTCTACGTCTACTTTTCGCTCTACCTGTCCGGCCACTTCTTTCAGCGCCAGCTCACGCAATTGCAAGATCTTCTCCGGTTTAAAGAAGTTTTGCAGCGCATGCTGCACTTTGCTGTTATCGTAGATCTTCCCTTCTTTCAATCTTGTGATCAATTCTTCGGCTGTGAGATCTATGTTCACTACTTCATCCGCTATTTGAAGAATGGTGTCAGGCACTCGTTCTTTTACCTCAATGCCTGTAATGTGATACACCTCTGTATTTATGCTTTCAATGTGCTGAATATTGATTGCAGTAATAACGTCGATGCCTTCATTTAGAATATCCACCACATCCTGCCAGCGCTTTTCATTCTTGCTTCCGGGAATGTTGGTGTGCGCCAATTCATCTATAATTGCCACTTGCGGATGAAGCAGCAAAATGGCCTGCACATCCAGTTCATCCAACATTTTTCCTTTGTAGAAAACTTCGCGTCTGGGAATGATGGGTAGTCCGTCAACCAGCGCTTGTGTTTCCTGTCGCCCATGCGTTTCTATATAGCCGATCTTGACATTTACGCCATTGCGCAACAAGGCATGAGCTTCCTGCAACATGCGGTAGCTCTTACCCACGCCGGCGCTCATGCCTATGTATATTTTTAGTTTGCCTTTCAATGTAGTTGAAAATTGAAAATTGAAAGTTGAAAGTTGAAAGTTGGGAGCAACTTTTTTTACTTTTTACTTTTGATTTTTGACTTGCTTAAAACCTCGTCGTTACTCCCGCAATCATCCACAGATCATTCTTCACGGGCGTCGTTTCTTTTATGTACACTTCATTGCCGGATTGAAAATATCTTGCTTCTACTCTAAACAATACTTTGTCTGTTATGTTCCAATTATAACAAAGACTTTCGCTGAAACTGTTGAAACCAATAACGTTAGTAACAGGCTGCACGATTACACCGTCTTTGTCATCGAAATATTCTACCCGCGCAGATAGTGAATGATGCTTTGAGAATGAATATTTGAGGGCTGTATTAGCCTGCCACCAATAACTATTTCCCATAGTATTATCATCTGTTAGTCTTTGCTGCAAACCACCATAGACACATGCAGCAATGCTGACTTTTTCGGAAGGGTTCCAAACGGCATATAAATCAGTGAAATATCTTGTTCTGTAATCAGGGTGCGCTGCCGAACTTTCATCTCCTATGTAGGTATCCCAATCAAGCGTAAGGTGTTCATTTGCGTTTAGCTCAAGATTTGATCCAAAACTCAAAGAATTGTTTACATCCGAAATTTGCTGCCAGCCATTGAGTAAATACAAATTAGCTGAAAGCTTCTTACTTAATGGCAAAGAAAGCCTTGCTCCCGCCTGGTAATAAGGCGTATTTTCCGCGCCATAAGTTCTGGTATATACCAACTGGTTGAATGAAAAAGCGGATTCATAGGTATATGGCGAAGGCAGTATGCCGATATCCAGCCAGATGTTCTTTTTGGCAAATGGTTTGAAGCCGGCATATGCTTCAACGATATATTTCAGCGATCCGGTTTCCGCTGCATAGTTAGCATTCATATAGGTACCAAATCCCGGAGCCAGCGTGGCTCTTAGTCTTTCCGAGCTGTATTTAAATGAAACGTAAGCAAAGTTCAAATTCACTTCATTATTGCGTGAATGTGAAACAAAGTATGGTCTGTCCTTCGTTTGCAGTTTATTAAAATCATAACCGTAATAAGCGTCAATATTGCCTTCGATAGTAAGTGTTGATTTGTTGGTAGTGTCAATATTGATAACGGTTTGAGCTTCTGTTTTTGCGTATAATAAAGCCAATATAGCTGTAGTTAAAATTGTTCTTTTCATTTGTAAGTATTTAGGAAGGCATACGGATGACGCTGACTTAACTGATTTGCACTGATCTTTTGTTGGGCAGTCAGCAAAATTGTATTAATCACTCTAACAAATCGATCAACTAATGACTCGAGTATTACGTTGGTAAACTATTAAAGAAATCCGTGTAAATCAGTCAAATCAGTGTCATCTGTGTGCCATTGTATTTATTGCATTTCGTCTAATGTTGCATTCAGTTTAAGCACATTTACTTTTGCAGGACCGAACATGCCGAGCAATGGTTTTACGGTTTGTTCGTCAACCAATGCGTTAAGTTTGTCTTCAGAAATATGTCTCGCTGCTGCGATGCGTTTTACCTGAATTTTTGCGCCTGCAGGAGAAAGATCTGGATCTAATCCACTACCGGAGGCGGTTACTAACTCTGCGGGAATGTCTTCTTTTTTTACTCCCGGATTGTGCACCAGAAACGTATCGATCCTGTCTTGCACTGTTTTCAAATAGTCAGGATTGGTTGGCCCTTTGTTGGAACCTGCAGAACCCGCTGCATTGTAATCCACTGCAGATGGGCGGCTCCAGAAGTATTTGTCCTCCGTAAACTTCTGACCAATGTTTGCGTAACCAACCACTTTTCCGTTAACGCTAACGGTTTCACCATTTCCCTTGCCGCGGGCCAGTTTGCCAACGGCAGATAAAAACAAAGGATATAAAACAGCAAGAAGGACAAGTAATACCGCTGTTAATTTTATTGAAGTAAGAAGATACTTTTTCATGATTTTTATTTTTTAAAACTTGTAGGTGCTTCGCACCTTTTTTTGCCACAGAGGCACAGAAGAACAGAGGATAGTATAAACCGCTTATCAAGCTTCAGTAAAATTCAGTGTCCTCTGTGCCCCTGTGGCAAATTGGTTCTACATAAACACTCCCAGCACCACATCAATCAACTTGATTCCTATGAACGGTGCAACAATACCTCCAAGGCCATAGATCAAAAGATTTCTTCTAAGCAGTGCACTCGCTCCTATTGGTTTATAAGAAACGCCGCGCAATGAAAGAGGAATCAGCATCGGAATAATGATCGCGTTGAAAATTACTGCTGATAATATCGCACTCTCCGGACTTTTAAGATGCATGATGTTCATTGCTTGCAAAGCAGGGATTGATGTAATAAACAATGCAGGGACAATGGCGAAATATTTGGCTACATCATTGGCGATGGAGAACGTAGTGATGGTTCCTCTGGTAATTAGTAGTTGTTTACCAATTTCAACGATCTCGATCAATTTAGTAGGATCGTTATCAAGGTCCACCATGTTGCCCGCTTCTTTCGCCGCTTGTGTACCACTGTTCATCGCCACGCCAACATCTGCCTGGGCAAGTGCTGGTGCGTCGTTGGTACCATCACCCATCATCGCAACAAGCTTACCTGTATGCTGTTCTTTTTTGATGTAGTTCATTTTATCCTCGGGCTTTGCCTCTGCTATAAAATCGTCCACACCTGCTTTTTCAGCAATGTATTTTGCGGTCAATGGGTTGTCACCTGTTACCATTACGGTCTTCACTCCCATTTTTCTTAAGCGCTCAAAACGTTCGCCGATGCCGGGTTTGATGATATCCTGCAATTCAATCACACCTTGCACCTGGTTGTTTTTGCTCACCACAAGCGGGGTTCCGCCATTTGATGCAATGAGCTTAACTCTTTCTTCAGTTTCAATAGGGAACGGATTACCTGCTTTTGATACTTGATTTTTAATGGCATCGAATGCGCCTTTTCGGATCTTTTCATTGTCAAAGTCAACACCGCTGCTTCTTGTTTCAGCAGTGAATTCTATAAATTTTGGCTGACTGTGTTTTGATAATAAAACTTGTCTGTAGTCATCAATGTTTTTAGGAGAGCCATTGCTGTTTACTGCAAGTTCTACAATTGATTTTCCTTCCGGCGTTTGATCGGCAACAGAGGCCAATGCACATGTTTCGATAAATGTTTTGGCATCTATGCCTTTTACCGGCCAAAAGTTGGTGGCTTTACGGTTACCGATGGTGATGGTACCCGTTTTATCCAACAACAGCGTGTCAATGTCTCCCGCTGTTTCAACCGCCTTACCACTTTTAGTGATCACGTTTGCACGTAGTGCGCGGTCCATGCCGGCAATACCAATGGCACTTAGCAAACCACCGATGGTTGTAGGAATAAGACACACAAACAATGAAATAAATGCAGCGATGCTAATAGTGGTGTTGGCATAATCTGCGAATGGTTTCAATGTTACGCAGACAATGATAAAGATGAGTGTAAAGCTTGCCAGCAAAATGGTCAGCGCGATTTCATTCGGTGTTTTTTGCCTGGATGCACCTTCTACCAATGCGATCATTTTATCAAGAAAGCTTTCGCCTGGCTCAGTGGTGACGCGTACTTTGATGTGATCGGATAATACTTTTGTACCGCCGGTTACAGAAGATTTATCACCACCAGCTTCGCGTATTACGGGCGCAGATTCGCCGGTGATTGCGCTTTCGTCAATGGTAGCAAGACCCTCAACTATTTCACCATCCATTGGAATAATATCGCCTGCATCGCAAACGAAGTAATCGCCTTTTTGCAAACGGGATGATGAAACGATTTCAATTTCGTTGGTGAAAATTTCACCTACAAGATTTACTTTTTTCGCGGGTGTTTCTTCGCGTGTTTTACGTAAACTGTCGGCTTGTGCCTTACCTCTTGCTTCAGCAATGGCTTCAGCAAAGTTTGCGAACAGCAGCGTTAAAAACAAGACAATAAAAATGGTAAGGTTATAACCAAAGTTGCCAATGGTTTTGTCTTTTACTGTATACGAATAGATCGTTACCACCAGCATTACCAGCGTTCCAATTTCCACTGTAAACATTACAGGATTGCGGAACATGCTGCGTGGATTGAGTTTTATGAAGGATTGCGCAAGAGCTGGTTTGATAAGCTCAGTAGCGAACATTGATGATTTCATTTCAATTAATAATTAATAATTAAAAATTAATAGTGTGGCATAAAAAGAGTCGTTGATTATTGCTTTGAGTATAGCGTATTAATTATTCATTATTAATTATTAATTCGCTCCGCGCAACGCTTCCGATATCGGGCCCAGTGCCAGCGCAGGGAAATATGATAACGCATTGATGATGATAATTACCGCCATGGTCATCATTCCAAATGTCAGCGAATCTGTTTTCAGTGTTCCTGCAGACTCAGGCACA
The DNA here is from genome assembly GCF_019130065.1 of Pinibacter aurantiacus. Taxonomy (GTDB): domain Bacteria; phylum Bacteroidota; class Bacteroidia; order Chitinophagales; family Chitinophagaceae; genus Pinibacter; species Pinibacter aurantiacus. Next base: position 41,475 of record NZ_JAHSPG010000017.1, read on the forward strand.
TATTTCTTTTTTGCCAGCAAACCTGCAATGGCAACCGGGCCGATAATCGGAAGGAACCTGGCGAGTATCAAAACAAAACCGGTACTTACGTTCCAGAAAATATTGTTGTCACCCAAGCCTTCAAAACCGCTACCGTTATTGGCATTGGCCGAAGTGAACTCGTACAGCATTTCGGAAAATCCGTGATAGGAAGGGTTATTCAGCCATGCCGAAGGTTTTACTGCCCAGGCCATGTCTCCGTGATGTGCTACAAAATACGCTGCCAGCGCGGCGCCTCCTTTGATAAGAAATGCAGACAACAATGTTACCAAAGCGGCGATCTTTACTTCACGCGCCTCTACCTTGTGTCCCATAAACTCAGGCGTACGACCAACCATCAACCCAGATATAAAGACGGCTATAATGATGTAGATATAGTAGTTAAGAATACCCACGCCGCAACCGCCATAGAATGCATTGATCATCATCCCCAGCAATTGCATCAATCCTGAAACCGGCATGCTGCTATCGTGCATGGAGTTGACAGAACCCGTAGAAATAACTGTGGTGATGATGCTCCAATAACCGGACGCAGCCGGCCCAAAGCGAACTTCTTTTCCTTCCATGGCGCCTGTTGGCTGACTGACGCCAAGTTTTGCAATCGCAGGACTACCACTTATTTCGGAGACCATTGTTGGCACGAGTAAGCAAAGCATACCGATGGTCATGATACCAAATATTACATACGCAAATTTTTTCCGTTTGATATACAAACCCATTGCAAACAGCATGGCTATTGGAATGACTGTTTGTGCAATCAATTCGAGCATACTGGTGAAGTAGTTTGGATTTTCCAGCGGGTGCGCAGAGTTGGCACCGAACCAACCACCTCCGTTTGTTCCGAGATGTTTGATGGCAACCATTCCCGCAACAGGGCCGCGAGAAACGCCTACTGTATCACCTTGCATTGTTACAATGGTGTCTTTTCCTGCAAAGCTGGATGGCATACCATTGAAGGTGAAAAGAATTGCGATGATGATACAAACCGGCAATAATATCCGGGTAATTGTTTTGGTAAATATTTGCCAGAAGTTACCAAGGTTGTTGGTTGTTTTGGCTTTTAACGCATTGAAAACGCCTACCAGGGCTGCGATACCCGTTGCCGCACTTACGAATTGCAGGAACGTTACTACAAATAGTTGCGTTAGATAAGTTACGCCTGATTCCCCTGAATAGTGTTGCAGGTCACAGTTTACCAAAAAACTGATGGCTGTGTTAAATGCGAGATCAGGTGTCTGGGCCGGGTTGCCATCAGGGTTCAACGGCAGTTTATCCTGGAATAATAACATGAAAAAAGCATACACGAACCATAGCATATTTATGGTGAGCAATGCTTTTAAAAATTCTTTCCAATTCATTTCTTTCTGAGGGTCAATACCACAAAATCGGTAGATGAATTTTTCAACCGGGTTCATGAAATCGGTAACTGTTCTTTCTACTGCAAATACTTTTGCGATATATCTGCCGAGTGGTATTGCCAATAGTACGGTTATGATAAAGGTGACTATCACACCTGTTAGTTCTGTGTTCATTTTGAGATTTTTAGTGACTGAGTAACTGAATAACTGAATAACTGAGTTGTAGAATGTTGAAGATGATTTTTTAAATGCCAACTTTCATCTGCTCTACGTTGAATAACAGAGTGATTGAATACTAACACGGTCGTCGACCTGAAATTTCAGTTATTCAGTTACTCAGTTATTCAGTTATTAGAATTTTTCTGGTTTTACAAGCACATACACCAGGTAAACAAATACGATAATCGAGATAGCGAATAATGTGTTCATAGTAGTTGTTTTTAGGGTGCTTAAATGTTTTCAAACCAATCAACAGATTTGAAAAAAATATAAAAGCAAATAAGCCCTGCGAGGCATAATAATAATGTGATCATTTTGGGTGTAAATTGAAATTTGGAATTGTTGGTTTTCTGACTGCCGTTTAGCTTTACCCTTGCGGTGGATCATTCGTTTTCATTGTGTATTGTTTGACGCTATATTGCCAAACGAAATGCCACAGAAAAGAAAAATGGAGTGTGATTGAATGAAATGCAGTGGGGATAGCCGTTTGGGGAAATTTTATAAGAATTTGGCATAACGGCCAAATGCGAAAAACCCTTCCATTTTGGAAAGGTCATTGTCAAAATGGAAGGGAATGAGGCTTCGACAAGCTCAGCCTGACAGCGACAAGCTCAGCCTGACAGCGACAAGCTCAGCCTGACAGCGATATGTTCGACCTGACTTCGACAAGCTCAGTCTGACACTCTGCTTTTGCTGTCAGGCTGAGCTTGTCGAAGCCTCTGATAATTAAACAGCGTGTTACTTTTTTACTTCCACTACTTTGCGTCCGTTGAATTTGTACGTTTTGCCACCAATCATCATTTGCTTTCCTTCTTTTAACATGGTAAGATCCACAACATCTTCGTTTAAAAAATGAAGTGATCCGCCCGTGAGCAAAGCAACCGTAATGCAATCAGGATTTACGCCTATCATGTTGTCGCCACAGACAACCACTTTTACCGGCTTGTGAATGTCTTTTGCCAGCACTATATCACGCATTGGAGCCCAATTGTCTGCCAACAGCACAACGTCGTTACAATCAGGAAACATTTCAATGGCTTTGATGATGGCTTCGCAGTCATTTTCTGGCTCGTCTCCCCCATTTCCTTTGCGCATTGAATTTTTAATAAAAGATGCTGCAGTTTCAATGTTAACATACTCCTCGCCATATATTCCACCAGTCGAACCGATCTGTTTCTGGTTATCAGCTTTGATGCCGCCGTCGTTAAAACAAACAAGATATTTGACAGACGAATCTTCATTGTGTAATGCCAGCCAGGAAATTAACTGGGCCGTATACCGCGACATACTACCGGTAACGTCAGCAATTACAAGCGCATCTGCAACTGGAATTCTGTTTAAAACAGAAGGAATGGTTCCGTTTATTGTTGAGCGTTCGCGGGAAGGGCCTTTTAACGGATCATCTTTCGCAATAACTACCATCGGACTTAATACCAGGAATACGGAATCGCTTTTAATGGCCAGCTCCTGCGGAAAAACCAACAGGCCATCCTTTCTTGCAGTTTCTGTCGATATTTTAATGAGCGTGTCTTTTTTGGGCCAAAATAGTTTTTTTACCAACTTTTCATCATTGGTAAGTATTTTGATTGGTCTTCCCGCATACTCTCTGTAGAGGTTCGCATTTTTTCCGTGAATAACATCCCAATGACGAATCTTGTCTGGTGCCACGCTGTCCTTTATTGGCGGGGGTTTGCGAAGTTGTTTAACTACACTGTCTATGTATGCAATTTCGGTTTCAGTGTCTTCAGGTTTGTATTGGGGACGATAGTTGATCACCCATCCATGCAAAAGACCGAGCGATGATTCTTTATCTTTTCCATCCAGTTGACGTATCATTTGCCAACTGATAATGTTGTCGTGAATATTGATGGGAATAAGATTCAGTAGATTATTATATCGCTTTCTATTCAAAGGTTTCAAGTCCTGCGAAGAAGGGTAATCTGTGAACACCAGGTCGACGGACAATATCTGTGCGCCTTTTAGTTTCCATATTCCGGTAGTGTCTAAAATATCTGGCTGGCCGAAGTTCATCTTCAGCAAAAGGCTCTCGTTGCTTTCTGTAGGTTGTGTATATTTTGGAACAAGAATAACACGATTGTCCAAAAGCGAATCAATGAACTTGCTTCGCTGGGCATTGAGCAAGAGTGGTAATAAGGCAAGCAAGAGGCACGGTAGTGTTTTCAATTGAAAATGGTTTGTGTTTGTTTTGAATCTTCACATTTTTTTTCACCACTAAGGCACTGAGGACACAAAGCCTCACTTAGGTGTACAATTTACGAAAAATCAATAGAATGCTGTATCTTGATGGAACGCCCGCCTGAATGATATGTCGGGCAGGCAGATTTTCATGATTGTCATGATTTTCATGATTTTTAATTGGTTATCCAAGTCGCTGACCAATGCGATACTGCTGAAGTGTGCGACGCAACGATGATCAATTTTTGTACCACTGCTGATCCCAAAAAATCTTCACCAATCATGACAATCATGAAAATCAGCGTTCCTTCTCTTACCTCAAAATGCGTTTATGAAATTCATTTTCTCAGCAATAGTTTTTACACTATTACTTTTCTCTGCAGCGTTCGCACAGAAAGTTGACAGCGGTTATTTTAAATCGTTCGACAGCACCCGCATTTATTATGAAGTACATGGCAGCGGCTATCCGATAGTGATGGTGCATGGGTTTGTGGTAAACGGAAATTCGTGGAAACGCAGTTCGTTGTTTACTGATCTTATGCAGAAAGGCTACAAGATCATCACCATGGATCTGCGTGGCAATGGAAAGTCTGACAAGCCAAAAAACGACAGCGCATACATGAATGATGCGGAAGCAAAAGACATTATGGCTTTGCTCGATTATTTACACATCAATCTTTATCATCTCATCGGCTATTCGCGCGGCTCGATCATAAGTACGAGACTAATGGTAAAAGACAAACGGGTGGACAAAGTGGTGCTGGGTGGAATGGGCGCCGAGTTCACCAATCCCCAATGGCCGAGACGGGTATTGTTTTACAGAACGTTGAATGGCGATACGCTGCCTCCTTCGCTTGAAGGGTTTATGAAATTTGCGAAACAAACAGGACTTGATACCAAAGTGTTGGCGTTGATTCAAAAATATCAGCCTTCGACGAGCGAGGAAGAATTGGCCAGGTGCAAGAACAAGGTGATGGTAATTTGTGGCGATGAAGACAAAGATAACGGCGATGGCAGGGAGCTGGCGAAGTTGATACCCGGTGCGACTTTTGTTGAGGTGCCCGGCGTTCATAATACCACTATGCAAACAAAAGCCTTTTCAAATGCAGTGATTTCTTTCCTGGAAAAATAAGTGGGCGACCTGGAAAAACTCCAATATGTAAAACCCGTACGAGATTTTACCATTGGTGAAAACGTGTTAAGGGATGCGAAGCTTCAACATGTTGTTGCTGAATTTATAACAAATTTCTATGCTTTAAAATGTGAAGTGTTACTATCGTTGCGACCACAAATAGCAACACAATACGTTCTTTTCGTGCAGTTTTCATGCTTTACACAAGATGGATTTACAATCATGCAAAGCAAGGCTGAATCTTTAGTAGGGCATGGTCAAAGAAGACATATTTTTTATATAATAGGTTAAAAACAAAAAAGGTTGTTCGATATAGGAACAACCTTTTTGCATGAAGAGGTAAGCCGTTGTTAGTTAGTGCTTTTCTGCTGTTTCGTATTGATCGTAGAACCGTTTCTGATCTCATCTGTCGCTACATTAATTACCTGATCACCCGGATGTAAGTCTCCGAAAACTTCTATTTTGCCGTCTGATTCACGTCCTTTCTTAACATCTATCCATTCTGCTTTATTATCCACTACTTTAATTACAAATATTCTTTCGGTGCCATTTACCAATGCGCCTTTCGGTACAATGAAAGTGCTGTCGTTTGCAGGCAAAGGAATCTTAACTTCAGATACCATGCCCGGCAGTAGTTTTTTGTTGGTGTTGTCAACGTCCATCTCCACCCTTTCAGAGCGCAGGCGATAATCCAATGCCCCTGCCAGGCGTTTTACTTTTGCTTTGAAAGATTCATTGGGCAAAGCCTTTACTGTAAAGTTCACTTCGCTTTTATCATTTAAGAAACCGGTGTAAGCTTCGGGAACAGACACCACTAAACGAAGTTTTTTCTGCTCCTGCAAAACGAACAATGGAAACTCAGAACCCTTTCCGCTAGGGCCTGCATATGCACCCAGGTTTGCGTTACGAGCACTGATCACGCCGCTGAATGGTGCGTGGATTTCAAGATAGTTCCTGGTTTCTGCAATTTCCTTGTAAGCAGATTGTGCAGCATCTAGTTGCGCATGGTCAGAGTTCATTTTTGCCAAAGCCTGGTCAAGATCGTTTTGCGAAACGGTTCCTGGCGTTTGGCTGGTTTCAAACAAACGGTTATATGTTGCTTTGCTGGCAATGTAAATGGCTTCGAAAGATTTTAATCTTGATTGGGCACCTGCCAATTGCGATGTCAATTCCGGCGCTTCCATTGTTGCAAGGAGTTGTCCGGCTGTTACCTGCGACCCAACGTCAGCATATAATTTTTTTACAAAGCTGTTTACTTTAGCATATATGTCTACCTGTTGGTAGGCGATCAATTCACCGGGCACAGAGAGTGTCGAAGACAAATGTCCCTTTTCAAGACTGAATGTTTCCAATGCCGGTGCCGCCTCTGCTTCTTTCTTTTCTTTTTTATCATCCCCTGTTTTTGCTTCTGAAGAAGTGCAACTGTTTAAGGATGCGATTACCAGTAGCGACAGGAATAATTTTCCTGCATTTACCGGTGAAAGATTTTTACGAAACAGGTTGTTTACTAAGTGCGTCATTTATAGATGTTTGTCGTTTTTAAAAAATTGTAGAGACAAGGCATTGCCTTGTCTTTCTCGCATTATTCGGGTGTTTCCGGAGACAAGGCAATGCCTTGTCTCTACGCATTTTCCAATTCAGGAATAAAATGCTTGCTTTCTTTATCCTCCGGATCCAGTGATACAGATGCTGTAGAAGCTTTTCCCTGCACCCATGAGAACACCAAAGGTAAAATGAACAGCGCCGCGAATGTAGAAGCAATCAAACCTCCTATTACTGCGCGTCCCAGTGGCGCCGCCTGATCTCCGCCTTCTCCCAAACCGGATGCCATCGGGATCATACCTACTACCATCGCCACACTCGTCATCAGGATCGGGCGTAAACGCAGTGATGCCGATTCTCTTGCAGACTCAAGCGCGTTGCCATTGTGCATCCGCAAATGTTCTGCATTGGTGATCAATAATACTGAGTTGGCAATCGACACGCCGACCGACATGATCATTCCCATGTAGGATTGCAGGTTAAGTGTTGAGCCTGTTAACTTCAGTAGCAACAGCGATCCAACCAACACCGCAGGAACGGTTGACAGTACCACAAACGATACTTTGAATGATTGGAAATTCGCTGCGAGCATCAGGAAGATCACAATGATTGCAGTCAGCAAACCTGCTTGCAAACTATCCAGCGTTTCAGTCAATATCTCGCTCAGGCCTTTTAGATTAATGGTTAAACCGCGTGGCAATGTGCCAATTGATGCAATGGCTTTGCTCACATCTTTTGTTGCCGTTCCAAGATCTTTCTTGTGAATGTTCGCGGTTACAGACAATACAGGAATAGAACCAATGTTGTCATTCTCGCCATAAGTGGTATCTGTTTGAATCGACGCCACGTCGCCCAATACAGGGCGCTGTGCATTTTTCGTTACGGGAATTTCGTTGATCTCTTCAACGCTGTTCATTTTGTTTTCTGGAATTTGCACCTGCACGTTATAACTCAAACCAACTTTTTCATCGAGCCAAACACTTTTTTCTGTGTAACGTGAAGATGATGTTGACGCAATTAACGAACGCGAAATATCATTTACATCTACACCTAATTGCGCCGCCCTGTTTCTGTCTATATTGATGTTGATCGCAGGGTACTTGATCGGTTGGCCCAACTGCACGTCGCGCAGGTAAGGGATTTGCTTAAGTTTATCGATCACCTTCAGTGCGTACTCTTCATTTTGCTTCTTGTTCTTACCGGCAATCTTTACTTCAATTGGCGTTGGCGATCCCTGGCTCAATATTTTATCGGTCAGCTCGATTGGCTCGAAAGATAATTTTACATCAGGCATTTCTTCTGCCACTTTGTTCCTGAATTTTTCTTTCAGGTCATCGAGGTCCACTTTGTAATCTTCATCAAGTGCCACCTGCAGTACTCCTTCCTGCGGCCCGCTCATAAATAGGTAGATCGGGCTCGTGGAGAATTGCCCCGGGTGCGCACCCACAAAAGCTGATGTAACTGCAATGTTCTTCTTGCCTACCACTTCATTCAATATATCCAGTGCTTTCACCATTTTTTCTTCTGTTCGCTCAAGCCTTGTGCCATCCGGCGCACGCATTCTCACCTGGAACTGACCGGAATTTGCCTTGGGTAATACGTCCCGGCCAATAGTAGAGATGAGGAGAAATGCTGCCCCGCAGGCAAGCAGAACATATGCAATTACAACAGGTTTTTTATATGGCAATATTCTATCGAGAAATTTCATAAACCGCATTCTGAATTTCTCGAATCGTGTGACTTTTCCGTTGCCGTTAAAATCTTCTTTACCAGCAATCGCGTGTTTTTGGTTCCAGGTATCTTTTTCAGAGTCTGCTGTTAAACCCGCTTCTCTAAATTCCTGCGCATCTGTTTTTTCTTTTCCATGATGGCTCTTCATTAACCAGTTTGCCATGATGGGTACAAATGTTTGCGCCAGCAAATAAGAAGTGATCATGGAGAAAGCAATGGCCAATGCCAACGGCAGGAATAATGCACCCGGTATGCCTTTCATGGTAAATGCCGGAGCAAATACCGCGAGGATACAAAACAGGATCAGCAATTTGGGAAATGCAATTTCCTTACATGCATCCCATATGGCGAGCGCCTTTGGCTTGCCCATGGCGAGGTGCTGGTGTATGTTTTCTATCGTCACCGTCGACTCATCGACGAGAATACCAATCGCAAGAGACAAACCGCTCAAGGTCATGATATTGATGGTTTGATGGAACAATGACAGGAACAACACGCCAGATATTATAGAGACAGGTATAGTTAAAATAACGATCAATGCGCCGCGTGAATCGCCGAGGAACAACAACACCATCAAACCGGTAAGGACCGCTCCTATCGCGCCTTCAGTGATCAAACTCTTCACGGCATTGATCACGTAAACAGACTGGTCAAACTCGTAAGACAATTTCACATCTTCTGGAAGCAACGCCTGGAAACGAGGGATGGCTTTCTTTAAATTTTGTACGACTTCCCATGTAGAGGCATCTGCAGATTTTGTGATGGGAAGATAGATGGAGCGCTTGCCATTTACCAACGCATAACTACTGGTAATGTCGGCTCCATCTTCTACAGTTGCAACGTCTTTCAAATAAAGGTTTTGAACGCCTCCTTTAAACAACGGAATGTTTTCAAAATCCTTTATGTTCTTTATGGTAGTATTTGTTGGAGTAATATAATTGATGTCACCAATTCTTACATTACCGGAAGGTGTAGCCTGGTTGTTGATCCGCAATGCTTCTACAAGTTGATCCGGAGTAAGATTGTGTGAACGCAATAATTCAGGGTCGGCTTTGATCACCACTGTTCTGGTGTTACCACCAAAAGGTGCCGGTGCAATCAAACCGGGAATGGATGTAAATGATGATCGCACATAGACGTTCGCCATATCCATCAATTCGTTGTTGGAACGCTTGGCGCTGCTCAATACAAGCTGTCCAACGGGAAGTGTGGAGGCATCGAAACGAAGGATAAACGGCGGTTGCGAACCAGGCGGAAAGATTGCCTGTGCCCGGTTGGAGAACGCCGAAACTTCTGCTGCGGCCTGCGCCATGTTGGTGCCTTCGTAGAAAGTTAATTTCAACAAAGACAAGCCTTGTATGTTCCTTGTCTCGATGCTTTTAACACCGGACACATACAACAACAGGTTCACGTATTGCTTACCGAAATACGCTTCCATTTGGTTAGGTGTGAAACCACCATAAGGGTGTGAAATATAAATCACCGGCAGGTTAAGATCCGGAAAGATATCCACCTTGATATTTCTTATGGAGTTGATACCGAAGAAGAAAATACCTGCCACCAATACAAGAATTGTAATCGGCTTTCTGAGTGCACTTTTTATTAATCCCATGAGTTTGTTTACATGTTTTCGTTCGTAAGTTTCAGGCGTGGCAATCGTGAATGGTCAATCGTGAATCGTGAATAGGTTTAGTGTGCATCATTCACGATTCACGTTTCACCATTCACGTTTTTCGACAATCGGCAACCCATTCACGATTGACGATTGACGTTTCACGACTTCTTAGAACTCGTTAATGAATAATCCAAAATCCCCGCTGGCAGCGGCTTTCAAAAGAAGCGCCTGCCATACGTTGCTGTAGGCAATGTCTCTGTCTGTTTCTGCTCTGTTCAACGTGTATAAAGCCTGCGTTACATCTACGATATTGCTTAACCCGTTTTTGTACATCACGCTTTTTTGCAAATAGCCGTCAGATGCAGACTTTACCTGTATCGGCGCTTCTACATAATTGGCCAATGCGTTTTTGATCTTTGTTTCAGATAATATTTTCTGATCCCTCAATCGCTGATCTATCAATTCATATTCGTCGTTCAATGCTTTGGAAGTAAATTTTTGTGCTTCTACCTGTTGATGGATACGCAACGGATTGGTGATGTTCCAAACCATGCCCACGCCAAGCAGATAGTTGCCTCTTGTCGGATTCACACCATCCCAGTAACCACTTGAATATGCGTTTAACTTCGTTTGTCCGTAATCGTAATCAAAGCCAGATCCCTTTGTTTGCAAAACACCAAACATTGAAAAGGTTGGATAATTGAAGGTGTGAAAATATTTTGCCTGCTCGTCGCTTACGGCAACACGGCTTTTATAATACTTTAGCAACGGATGGTCTTCCGGCTTTAAAGAAGAAGAATCGTTGATGGCCGAAGGGATGCGTTTCAGGAATAAACTGTCAAGATAAAACTCTGTTGGCGCAACGCCCATCATTTGTGCAAGTACATTTTCCTGCTCCTGCTCGTAATCAAGCGCCCTGGTCAGAGAGATCTTTGCATTGGAAACTTCTGCATTTGAAAGAGATGAATCTACACCGGCATTCAAACCGTTTTTAACTCTTGTTACCACTACGTTTCTCAGCGCTACTGCCCGGTCAAGATTGTTTTGTTCTGATTGGGCAAACCTTTGCGCAGCGAGCAAGTTTAAATACGCTCCTGCTACCCTTACCTGCTGTTGAAATTTCTCCTGTTCCAGATCATTTTGATCACGATCTAAAACAGAAGCGCTTACTTTCACTTTTTCCTTCGCCCGGCCAAACGTAAAGAAGTCCCAGTTTACGTTGGTGAGATACAAAGCTCCAAACGCTGCATTCCAGTTCTGGGATTCCAATGCAGGGCCAGCTGATGCTACACTCAAGCCTTTGTATCCGTATGATGGGCCACTTTGGCCGTTGATGGTACCATAATCTTGTTGAAATGAAACATTTAGGTCTGGAAGATACTCTCTTTGCGACTGCTTAACATATGCTTTGGACGCATTTACATAATTTGCTTTCGCTTTTAATGTGGCATAGTTCTGTAATGCCGTTTGTATTGCTTCCTTCAGTGTTAAAACCTGTTGTGCTCTGGCAGGTAACGCAAGACCACTAAACGATAAGACCGTAAGAAAAAAGAAACTCCTTCTGAGCATATTTGATGTTTGATACATATTGGTACACCAAAATTAAATAAACATGTATATGAGCAGAATGAATTAATTTTGTAAAAACCATTAGTTATTTTCATGATCAACGTAGGACTGCACCACTTCAGGCTTGTAGACACAATCGTAAAAGAAGGTACTTTAACAAAGGCCGCAGATACTTTATTTTTAACCCAGTCTGCACTCAGTCATCAGCTCAAAGAATTGGAAAATGAGGTGGGGGTAACAATCTTTCACCGCAAAGGAAAAAAGCTGGAGCTTTCACTCGAAGGCAAAAGGTTTTTGTGTAGCGCAGAAAAAATCCTCACTGAATTAAAATCTCTTGAGACAGATCTGCACAACTTCAAAACCGGCGATATCGGGACGTTGAAGGTTACCACACAATGTTACACTGCCTACCACTGGTTGCCACCGATCATTAAGTATTACAAGAAAATGAGCCCGGGTATCGACATTCACGTTGTTTCAGCAGCAACACATCTTCCTCTTGAATATTTGTTGAAAGGCGATCTTGATGTGGCGATCGTTCGCAACAAAATAGACAATCCGCAAATTCACTACGAACCTATCTTCCAGGATAAACTGTTTGCAATTGTTTCGAGGGAGCATCCTTTAGCAAAGAAAAAATGCATAACCATAAAAGATTTAGAGGGTGAAGAGTTGTTCCTTCACTTCTCGAATCCTGCAACAGGCAATATTCCGATCGTCGAAAACCTTATGCAGGAACAAGGTGTAAGGCCTAAACACGTTCACCGTATTCACTATACCGATGCGATCATTGAAATGGTAAATGCCAACATGGGCATTACTGTTATGGCCGACTGGATCGTGCAACCATACCTGGAATCAAAAGATATTGTTGCCAAGCCAATGCCGAAGGAAGTCGCAAGCCGTACATGGTACGCTGCCTCGTGCAAACAAAATATCGTGGTGAACAATTTCCTGGATTGCTTAAAACTGCACTTTGATAACATTCACATTGAAGTGGAAAGTGGCAAGAAGGAGAATGTATTTTCGAATAGTCTTATTCAGCAGTTGATGCTTAATGAGTAGTTAGGAATTAGAAATTAGAAATTAGGAATTAGGAATTAGAAGGGGATGTAGATATTCGGAGATTCTTAGTGTATATAAGTGTGCTGAGTGCCTTAGTGGTAAATATTTCGAACGTCAACTTCTAACCTTTTTATAAACTATAAGACTCGCAAATGTGCTGGTGTTTTTTTCACCACTAAGACACTAAGGACACTAAGTTTCACTAAGGGTTTGCAAAAACAAATCAGCGCTAAACTCAAAACAAAAAGGTCGCAGAAAAACTGCGACCTTTCAAATATCTCATAAAATGCTGCACTTCGCGTTTGCACGGGAGACGCATTCAATGCGTCTCTACGGAGTGGCTAATTTTCAATTTTCAACTTTCAACTTTCAATTTCTCTTACGCTCTTCCAATATGTCTTAAGAACGACACATGTGAAGCAACTGCATAGCGAACTTTTGTGTATTCGATGTATTTGATGCCATATTCTTCGCAAGCTTGTTTGATGATCTTGCTGATGGCAGGATAATGTACGTGTGAAATTTTTGGGAACAGGTGATGCTCTATCTGAAAGTTAAGGCCGCCTACCAACCAGCTAACCACTTTGTTTTTAGTAGCAAAGTTTGCGGTTGTTTTCAATTGGTGGATTGCCCACTCATCATCCAGTTTGCCGGTGTCTTCGTTTGGCATTGGGAAAGAAGTATGCTCAACAGTGTGCGCCAATTGGAACACAATGCTCAATACAAATCCTGCAACCAATGTAACGATGAGGAAGCTTATCAGCCAATCTGTAAAGCCTACCATATAAATTGGCAAACCAATAAACAGAAAAGCATGAAATAATTTAAAGCCCCAAAACACAAGGTGATCAGACATGCTCATCTTTTTCAATTGCATGGTGCCCACCTTTGATTTAAAATATTTTTGATAATCCAGAACAAAGATCCAGAAAAAATAAAGCAAGGAATAAAAGAACCAAAAGTACAAGTGCTGGTATTTGTGCATCTTGTATTTCTTTTGAGTAGAACTCATACGCATCCAAGGTTGGGCGTCGATATCATCATCTACTCCATCAACGTTGGTAAATGCGTGGTGAATAACGTTGTGCTTCATGTTCCACATAAAGCTGTTTCCACCCAGTATATTTAGCGAGAATGCTGCAATGTGATTTACCCATTTGTATTTGCTGAAACTGCCGTGGGCACCGTCGTGCATTACATTAAAACCAATAGCTGCGATCAGGCAACCCATTATAGCGCTTTCAATGATGCACCAAAAAGCGTTTGGAGTAAAGAACACCAGGTGAATATATACAAAGGATAAACTCACCATCAAAATAACCGCCTTCATAAACAGGCTGTAATTTCCCGTCTGTGATTTACCCACTTCTTCAAAATAGTCACTGATCCTCTTTTTTAACTCAGCGTGGAATGAGTTAGGAACACTGGGAAATTTAGGAATTGCCATCACAAATTCATTTTAAAGTAAGGCACAAAAGTAGGCTTAAGAAACGGACAAATGAGTATTCCGGGAACATTTAATTTTAAACATTGTAGAAATGTAAAATATTTAACAATTAAAATTACAAGGAGATGACTTGTGTTGGTTTTGAATCGAAAAGGCTCAAAAACAATGACTGAATAACTGAGTAACTGAATAACTGAGGGTTGCCAGTATTACGACGTTCAATTATTCAGTTATTCAGTCATTCAGTTATTCCTAGGTCTCATTCTGAATCAGCGCGTCCAAACTTCTGATTCCAATTTTTTTCTCACTTATATAGCCTTCGCCGTACTTCACTCCAATGCGTTTGCCGAGCATGCGCGCCCTGGCGGTTACACTGTCGAGGAAGTCGGGTGTGGAAATGTAGGTAACCGGCTCGTCGTTGGCCTCACCGGTGCTGAAGAATTGCGTGCCGTAGGCTTCGATTGCCTTCATTCTTTGCTCAAAAACATCTGAGATGTCGATGATGAGATCTGGTTCGTGATACCAGTCCTGCAGGTAATGCAATACATATTTCGGGCGCCATTTTTCCTGCGGATTTCCATCCTCGTCATTCGTCTTTACCTTCACCAGGCCTGAAAGAAAACAAGCATCCGCAATCAGGTGACCTGCGCGGCCATGGTCGGGATGACGGTCGTGCAAAATATTTGCAATCACTATTTCTGGTTGGTATTTGCGCAATGCGGTTATCAGTTTTAGCTGATGTTCTTCATCGTTTTTAAAAAAACCGTCGCGCATTTTAAGGTTTTCGCGCACGTGTACGCCCATCACTTCCGCGGCTATTGCAGCTTCAGTATATCGAGTGTCGATCGTGCCTCGTGTACCCAGTTCGCCTTGTGTCAAATCAACCACGCCTACCTTTTTACCATTTTTTATTTCGTTGATCAATGTGCCCGAACAGCCGAGTTCCACATCGTCTGGGTGAACGCCGATTGCAAGTATGTCTAGTTTCATCAATTTTGGAATTTGAAAATTTGAAGATTTGAAAATTTGAAAATTCTTCCAGAGCATCAATCGCTACTTATCTCGCTCAGTCTCAGTGGCGAAAATAAGAAATGCAAAAATAGCGATCTAGGGCATTTTCAAATCTTCAAATTTTCAAATTTTCAAATTGCACAACCTTCCGGTGGCACAAATGTTACAGTCATATCAACCAATTGTAAACTTTTTTTTATGAGTGTAGAGTCCAAACACATTGCCACCTTCCTTTTGGGTGCGGCAGCAGCTTTTGCAGCGCATAAATACATGACGATGACGCCTGAAGAAAAAGAAAAACTTGCCCAAAATCTGAAAGACAAAGCGCATCAATTCAAATCGGAGGCGGAAAATGCAGCCGATAAAGCCAAGGATTATTTCGCAGAACTAAAAACAAAAGGTTCCGAAGCTTTCAAAGAACATTTCGGAGATGTTGAAGGCATGTTCCACAACCTTTTCAACAAAGGCGAAAAGCCGAGTGACACCCCGGAAGCGCCAATCGCGTAAGCGGCAATTTGAAAATTTGAAAATATGCAAATTTGAAAATTCGTTTAATGCATCAGCCATTATTTTCCTTCTGGACATTATAAAGCGGACAATTAGATTGAGGGAATAATTGACCTGAAGCATTTTCAAATTCCCATATTTTCAAATTTTCAAATTCGCGTTTTTTGGGGTATCTTACTAAGTACTAACTCCTTGCAATGAAAAGCGTAGTTCCCGTTGCGGTGATCGTTGGCTGGCTGGCCATAGCCCTCTACTTTGGGAGTGGTGGCATTACAAGGATGGAGAACAACAATCTCATTAAAAAAACGATCGATGTAAAGGATACCGCGAAGGTTGAGTACAATGGAATTTTGTTTAAGAACAGGGTTTCCATGGAATCAATTATCGAAGGAGAAAAAACACAAAAACTCTTTCCCTGGGCAGAATACGTTCCCTCCTACCTCAGTTATATTATCACAGCCTGTTCCTTTGGAATGATCGGTGCACTGATCGCTATTATCCTGCAACTAGCATCAAAAAAATCACGCATAGAAGATACACCCTACTGGTCGTTGCCGGTACTGGGAGCGCTTACGGGCCTCGTGGTACTGGGCCTTTCGTTATTGATACCCAATTTGTTTTTCTCCGGAGAATTGGATGTAAAGCCGGGCGCACTCATGTTTATTTGCTTGTTCAGCGGCATTTATACCGAAAAATTCTATGAAAACCTGTATCTCATTTTTTCAGGTTTATTAAATAAGAAAAAAGAATGAAAGCAATAATTATTAGCTGCGTAGTAATGGCTTGTTATTCTAATCTTGCGGCACAAAATCCCAGCAGCAACCAGGCAAAAACCATGGTCGTGGTGAAGTCACTGCAAAATAATATCTGGAAATACCAGGATAAGGATAAAAAGTCAACTTCATTTTTTTCGATAGATGATAACCAGCGAATGAGTTTGTTGGTCGTAACCGGCAAAGATTCGTTACGCTTTCCCGATTACTATGTTGATTACTCCGAATCGAAGCCGGAAGAAATCTTATTCAAAACAATTATCGACACATTAGGCGCAAAATATTTCTGTTTTGTAAAAGTGATGGTGAAGGATGACAATAAACTAGAAATGAAACAGGCTTACACGATCGGTGAAGACAATAATCAGAAAAACGATTATCAATTTCCACAATATGGTGCTGTAATGGAATACAAACAGATCAACTGCTGCTCCAACCACGATCCGCGCCATTGCGTAAATGGCCTGTCGGAAATGTTGTCGTTTTGCAAAACGAAGAAATGCACGTTTTGATCAATTTGAAAATATGAGAATTTGAAAATTTGAAAATGATTCAGTTCGATCTGTCTAATTCTTTAATATCACTCCTTGGGAACGGGAATAACAAACAACAAATGACGCACCAAATGAATTTTCAAATTTTCAAATTTTCAAATTGTTAATTTTACTCCCTTTTATCCGCTACAAACCTCACCACAGAGCCCACGCCGTTATGAAACAACCCTTCATTTAATTCGATTTCTACTTCGGCCAGTTCGCGGAAATGGTAATTGTCGAAGTCAGCTTTAATTTCCTCAATGGAAAATAAAGATCCGAGATCTTTCGGGCCTCCAACCTTTTCATTTTTCGCGAGATAGTCAAGATGTTTCTTGCTAAATGCTTCAAAAATCACGATGCCTCCTTTACGTAAATATTTGCTCAGCGTTCTGTGATAAAGAGATTTTATATCGGCAGGAAAATGGGCGTAAATAAGGGCAATCGCATCAAACTGTTCGGGCTTGTAGGGTAACTCTTCTAATGTGCCAACCTCGTAATCAATTGACACTTTATTCGCCGCAGCCAGTTGTAGTGCTTTCTTTTGACCTTCAACACTAATATCAAAGGCAGAAACATCCCATCCCTGCATTGCAGCAAATACCGCATTGCGTCCTTCACCTTCCGCCGGAAAAAGGATCGCTCCCGGTGTGAGTTTGGCCAGCTGCTCCTTTAAGTAATTGTTGGGCTTGGTGCCGTAAGCGAAATCCTCGGTTGCGTATCTCTCGTCCCATCTGTTGGTCCATGCGTTTGTCATACTATTGATTTAAAATGTATTGATAATCAGCAAAGCTATCAGAGTTTTCAAATGCCGGTTTACGCTTTAAGAAAAATTATAATGAGCGGGAAGAAAAGCAACAAAGTTCAGTAGCCAAATTCATAAAATAAATTAGCCGCAAATGATATTAAATGTCAGAATTTCAGTTGTTTATTGTTGTTTACTATATTATTTAATTAGATTCTATCGATTAAATAAAAATGCCGGACTCGGAAGTCCGGCACTTTAAAAAGTATCGAGAAAATGTTACACGGCAAATGAAGTTCCGCATCCGCATGTTTTGCTGGCATTCGGATTGGTAAAAGTGAACCCTCTTGCATTCAGACCTTCCTGCCAGTCAATTTGCATACCCATAAGGTAAAGTCCGTGGGATTTATTCATTATACATGAAATGCCATTGATATCGAAAGTCTCATCGTTTTCCAGTTTAGCGTCAAAACCCAGCACATAACTCATGCCACTGCAGCCGCCGCCTTTTACTCCTACTCTCAGAAATTGGGATTTATCGAAACCTTCCGCGTCCATTAGTCTTTTCAGCTCCTTCACTGCACCTTCAGTGAGTGTTACCGGAGCAGTTGTTTCTGTAGTTGTTTCCATGAAGCAAATTTAGGAATAACTGAATAACTGAGTAACTGAATAATTGAATAATTGAGAAAGAATGATACTCCGATTACATTCGGTTATTCGGTTACTCAGTTATTGGGTTATTTTCTTTCTCAATAATTCAATGATTCAATAATTCAACTATTTTCCCGTTTATTTACATTTGCCACAACCAGATATAATAAATACACAATGGATTTCTTAAGTACAACCCAAATGGTTTTAGTAGTTATTGCACTTGCCGTAATAATCGGAGGCCTTTACTTTTTCTATTACCTGCGCGACAAAAAAGAACTGAAAAAGACGGAAGCTGAAAAACCGGCGAGGCCCGAAGCAAATGCGTCAACTTCTCTGCAATTGCAAGCGTATGAAAGGCTGGTGATCCTGGCGGAAAGAATTGCATTGCCAAACCTCATTAGCCGCCTTAATCAACCTGATGCCAACAAGACGGAAATGCAGTTATTGCTGACAAACACGATTCGCCAGGAATTTGAGTACAACCTTTCCCAGCAGATTTATGTTACAGGTCAGGCTTGGGAAGCCATCAGAACATTAAAAGAGCAGAATATTCACCTCATCAACCAGGTGGCATTAATATTGCCGCCAGATGCTAGTGGGCAAGAGCTCAACAGAAAACTTCTTGAAGTGATCATGAGCCAACCGCAGGGTTCAATGCATGGCCTAGTACAGGAAGCGCTGAGTTTTGAAGCGAAGAAGATAATGCAGTAAATGCTGAATGCTTAATGCCTAACGCTCAATGCAACGAGCTGTGTTAGGCGTTTGGCCTTCGGCCCAAAATAAAATACCATGGATCAAAAAAGATCACACCTCACAGTAGAAGCCGTTATCAATGCTCCGCTCGATAAGGTTTGGAAAAGCTTTACTAACGCAGAAGAAGTGAAGCAATGGAACAATGCCTCGCCCGACTGGCACACGCCCAAAGCGCAAAACGATCTTCGGAAAGGCGGTAGTTTTTCTTATCGAATGGAAGCGAAAGACGGCAGCTTTGGTTTTGATTTTGGTGGCGTTTACGATGAGGTGGTGGAAAAAGAACTGATCGAATATACCATGGGCGACGGCAGAACGGTAAAGGTTGTTTTTAAGGAAGAAGATGGTGAAACAGAAATTGTTGAAACCTTCGAAGCTGAGGACGAGAATCCGCTTGAAATGCAACAAGCAGGCTGGCAGGCGATTTTGGACAACTTCAAGAATTACGTCGAACGATAAAAATCAAAATTCAAAAATCAAAATTCAAAAAGTCCAGTTCAGTCAGGCTTTTTGAATTTCAACGCTTTTTGAATTTTGAATTTTTTATTTTTAACTTATCACGATGAATAAAGCCGAAACCATCGATGCCTACATTGCTGCTTTTCCAGCAGACATTCAGAAGCTTTTAGAAAAAGTGAGAAAGACCGTGCAGAAGGCTGCGCCAAAAGCAAAAGAGGTCATTAGTTACGGTATGCCTGCTTTCGAGCAAAATGGTAAGTTGGTGTACTTTGCCGGATATAAAAATCACATAGGCTTCTATCCCACTTCATCCGGCATTGCCAATTTTCAAAAGGAAATACAATCGTTCAAAAACTCAAAAGGTGCTATACAGTTTCCTATCGACAAGCCACTGCCTGTTGATTTAATTACGCAGATCGTACAATTCAGGGTCGCAGAAACTGATCAGAAAGCCGCATTAAAAAAGACCGTTAAAAAAGCAACTGTAAAAAAGACGGCAGAAAAAAACAAGCTTGCTGACAAAGACTTCCTTTCAACGCTGGTAGCTCCTGCAAGAAGAGCGTTGGAAAATAACGGCATCACCACTTTGCAAAAACTTTCGAAATACACAGAACGCGAAATTCTTACATTCCACGGAATGGGACCCAGTACGATGCCAAAGCTGCGAACCGCGCTGGCTGAGAAAGGACTGGCGTTTAAGAAATAGTTGAGAGTTGAGAATGGAGAATGGAGAGTTGAGAGTTATCGGTAGACCAGGAGGGTTATTTACCGCCATCTGCTATCCACTCATTTTCAATTTTCAACTTTCCATTCTCAACTCTCAACTCTCCATTCTCAACTCCCAAAATTCCCTACCTTCACCGCCCTATTGATTGCTTTAAAATTTTAGAATGCCAGAAAAAAAATGTTTTACCGATTCCGGTATTGAGATCAGACAAGTGTATTCGCCAAACGGAGAAATTGCACATGCCGGAAAAGAGCTGCCCGGTGAGTTTCCTTTTACCCGTGGGATACAAGCGGACATGTACCGAGGCAAGCTGTGGACCATGCGCCAGTACGCAGGTTTCAGCACCGCCGAAGAAAGTAACAAACGCTATCATTACCTGCTCAACCAGGGCGTAATGGGGCTGAGCGTAGCATTTGATTTACCTACACAGATTGGTTACGATAGCGACCACGCACTGGCCGAAGGTGAAGTGGGAAAAGTGGGCGTCGCCATCGATAGCATTGAAGACATGCAGGCACTTTTTAATGGCATCAAACTGGAAGATGTTTCCACGTCCATGACCATTAACGCATCGGGTTTTATCCTCCTCGCATTTTATGTGGCACTTGCAAAGCAACAAGGTGCCGACTTGAAAAAAATCTCCGGCACCATCCAGAACGATATTTTGAAAGAGTACGCCGCAAGGGGCACTTATATCTATCCGCCAAAACCTTCGATGCGCATCATCACCGATATTTTTGAATGGTGCAGTACCGACTTACCAAAATGGAACACTATCTCTATTTCAGGCTATCATATCCGCGAGGCAGGCAGTACAGCCGTTCAGGAAATCGCTTTCACTTTGAGCAACGGAAAGGCTTATGTTCAGGCGGCGCTTGAAAAAGGCCTTGATATAAATGTATTTGGCAAACGCCTCTCCTTCTTTTTCAATGCACACAATAATTTATTTGAAGAAGTCGCGAAGTTCCGTGCGGCCAGGCGCATGTGGGCGAAGATCATGCAGTCGCTCGGTGCAACAGATCCTAAGGCAATGATGCTGCGTTTTCACACACAAACCGGTGGAAGTACTTTAACTGCACAACAACCGCTTAATAATATCAGTCGCGTTACCATTCAAACATTGGCTGCGGTACTTGGTGGCACGCAGAGTTTGCACACAAACGGTTACGACGAAGCTTTGAATCTTCCAACAGAGGAAGCTGCAAGAATTGCATTGCGTACACAGCAAATTGCCGCATATGAAAGCGGTATCGCAGATACTGCCGATCCGTTAGCAGGAAGCTATTTCATAGAAACACTAACCGACGAAGTAGAAGAAAAAGCATGGCAACTAATCGCTAAGATTGATGCAATGGGCGGCAGTGTAAGCGCTATTGAAGCTGGTTTTATCCAGGATGAAATTGCCCGCAGTGCATACGAATACCAACGCAGTATTGAAACGGGACAAAAGATCATCGTAGGTGTAAATAAATTCGCGATCGACGAAAGCCAGCGTCCGCCTTCATTTAAAATTGATGATAGCATAAGGCAATTACAAATACAGAAGCTGAATAATTTGCGTCATAGCCGTAATCCGGCGAAATGCGATTCTATTTTACAGGAATTGAATGATAAAGCAAACAGCGGTGATAACATCATGCCTACTGTAATTGAAGCAGTTGAAAACAAATGCACGCTGGGTGAAATTGCAGATGAGCTGAGAAGTGTGTTTGGGGAACACAGGTAGGTCATAGTCTCCGGTTCACCACTAAGGCACTAAGGACACTAAGCTTCACTAAGATTTTTTACCACTGAGTTAAATATTTTTTTACACAGGAAAGGAAGTTTGAAAAAAACTTCCTTTCCTGTGTGTTTCAATAGTCTACTAATTTCGCTGTCAATATTATTCTGTGTTCTTCTAATTAATAAAAAAAGACGCTTTTAGCGTCTTCTTCTTAGTGAGGCTTAGTGCCCTTAGTGTCTTAGTGGTGATTGATGGTCTCGCCTAGCTAACCTTTTCTACCACCGGTTTTTTCCTCGACAAATAAACGATCAACGCGATGCCGGTGATCACCATTAAGAAGGAAATAATCTCTGCTTGTGTTGGGTGAAAGCCGTCGATATTATATTTTGTATTCACTCTTATTTTTTCGATCAAGAAGCGTTCGATCCCGTTAACTATCAGATAAATTGAAAATAAGATACCCGGTGTTTTAACTTTTTTGCGAATGCTCCAAAGAAATGCAAAAAGGATCAGGCACATCACTGTTTCATAAAAAGGAGTTGGGTAAACAGGCTCCGGAAGTTGAGCGCAATATTGTCCCACACAGCCCGGAATTTGAACACCTTCGCCTATTACGTTATGAGGAAACCTGAATGACCACATCCAGTTTGGCAACCAGGAAAATGGATTAGGCTTTGTATTTGCAATGCCCCAATCACCATCGCCGGCAACCATACAACCAATACGGCCAATCGCGTATGCCAGCATCAAAGCCGGTGCTGCCGCATCGTTCAAATGCCAGAAACCAATACTATGTTTTTTTGCGTACCACCAGATAGCGAGCGCCGCACAAATCAAGCCGCCATAAAAAGTAAGCCCGCTGAAAGAAAGCAGAGAGCCAACAGGATCACGCATTAACTCATCCCAATTCTCCAGGTTATGGAAAATTTTCGCACCTGCGAAACCAAAGATTGCTGCAAAGATCACAAGGTCTCCTACTCTGTCGTGTGGCCATATACGGATGATTCTTTCTTCAGGTTTTGCCAGCTTTTGTTTGTTTTTTTCATACCATTTTATAAACGCAAAAAGACCACCTAGTAAAATACCGGCGATCCAGTTGCCTTGTGAGGAAAAAATAAACTCTTGTGGATTTTCTGCATTAGAGAAAAACGCACCTATGATC
Organism: Pinibacter aurantiacus; assembly: GCF_019130065.1. Classification (GTDB taxonomy): domain Bacteria; phylum Bacteroidota; class Bacteroidia; order Chitinophagales; family Chitinophagaceae; genus Pinibacter; species Pinibacter aurantiacus. Next base: position 64,432 of record NZ_JAHSPG010000017.1, read on the forward strand.
TTGTATCCTAGTAAAAAACCGAGAACGAAATTCAATAAAAGTGAAGAGGTGCTTGCCGGTTGTCCGATTACTATCTTTTGCTCTTCAGAGTGCAAAAGTCCTTGCTGGCTTTTTCTTTTCAATTCAAGCGTTAATGTCCACGCAGCACCAATGAAAGCAAGTGCAACAAAGAAACCAAATGAATTAATAAATCTCAGGCCCGTCCAATTAACTCCAAACAAATCTTTGAATGCGTAGTATAAATTCGGATACATGTATTTTATCGATTAAAGAAGCAATGATACAGAAAAGTTGTAAGTTTTGGGTAATAAGTTATAAGTAAAGCCAATTCGCCAAGTAGCGAATTAATAATTAATAATTAAGAGGTGTTGCCGTCGGTGGAAAACACAAAAGCGATATGTTTAAGATGCCGAAAAGCGACATTCTGTAAAAGATGCGGCGCTATCAATTATTAATTATTAATTATTAATTGGGATTACACGGTGGTATTTATCTCGGAAACCGACCAATAAAAAACCCTTCTCCAAAAAAGGAGAAGGGATAATCACTATGAACAAAGCCAAAAAAAGTTCTAAGTTTTAAGTTCTGAGTTATAAGAAGACAAATTCGAAAATTCAACACTTATAACTTAAAACTTACAACTCATAACCCCATTAACAATATGTATCAAAAGCTGCGATCAGGTTATGAGCGATCATTTGTGCAGATCTTCCTTCGATCATGTGACGCTCGATAAAATGCACCAGTTCGCCATTTTTAAACAATGCGATAGATGGAGAAGATGGTGGGTAAGGCATTAAATGCTCTCTTACTTTTCTTACCGCATCAACATCAAATCCTGCAAAACTTGTAGTTAAGTAATCAGGCTTTTTTGCGCCATTTGCAACGGCCATCAATACACCAGGACGTGCTGTACCTGCTGAACAACCACAAACAGAATTTATAACTAACAATGTTGTACCATCTTTCGAAAGCTGTGCATCAACTTCGGATGGGGTTAAAAGCTCTGAAAATCCATTTTCAGTTAACTCTTCTTTCATTGGTATAACTATCTCTTCTGGATACATTATTTACTTTTTTAAGATTTTATGATACCGCAAAATTACGAAAAAGATAAAAGCAAAGCATTTTATGCAATTGTGGCAGCGAATTTTACAGTTAAATGACGTTTTGTCTTGTTTGGCTGTAAAAAAATGCCAAACTGAGCGGTTTTTGGCCTTGGTACGCCATTTGAAAAATAGGATTCATCAAAGCGAATTTTAAAAAACTAAAAAAATAATAGCTATGACATTCGTAAAAGTTAACAACCCACTGCAAAAATCAGTAAACAATGTATTTGATGAGTTATTGAACGAGTTGCCAAACTTCTGGAATAAGGAAGTGAAAAACAGCTTTAACCAACCTCCGGTAAATATTGTTGAAACAACAAATGGTTACAACATTGAAGTAAATGCCCCAGGTAGAAACAAAGAAGATTTTAAAATTAGCGTAGACAATGGTTTGTTGACCATCAGCTACGAGAAGAAAACAGAAACTAAAACAGAAGATGCAAAGTCAGTTCGTACCGAATTTTCACTCCAAAGCTTTAAGCGCAGCTTTACTTTGGATGACAAACTGAAAGCGGATGGTATTGAGGCGAAGTATGATAATGGCATTTTGAAGTTGTTTGTTCCTAAAAAGGAAGAAGTGAAAGAAACTGCCAGAGAAATTTCAGTTCAATAATTTTTGCGCATCTTTCTTCATAAATGGCGCTTCGTGGGTTTCCCACGGAGCGCTTTTATTTTTAATAACTGAATAATTGATTAACTGAATAACTGAATGTTTAATTCCAATGTTGCGCTACGAAAATCAACCACTCAGTTATTCAGTTAATCAGTTATTCAGTTAATCTCCACTCCTCTGTAATATTTTCCTATTTTGAGTTACTAACGCTTCAGGCACCCCTTGATGGAAGAGAAAGAATTTATAGAATTAATTACTAATCACCAGCGCATAATTTATAAAGTTTGCAATCTGTACGCGCAAAGCAGTACGGACAAGGAGGATCTTTTCCAGGAAATTACCCTTAACGCATGGAAAGGCATTCGGAATTTTAAGGGTGATTCGCTTTTCACTACGTGGCTCTATCGTGTGGCGCTCAATACTGCTCTGACTTTTAAAAGAAAAGAAAACAGGCAAAGAAAGGTTGATAATGCAGTGGACTCCCTGGCATTTCCGCATGAGCAGCAACCTGAGGCGGATGAGCAATTGGCAGCCATGTACAAGGCTATCAATGAGCTTTCAGATATCGACAAGGCGCTGATAACCCTTTACCTCGATGATTATAATTATAGTGAAATGGGAAATGTGCTTGGCATCACGGCCAATAATGTAGCGGTTAAAATGAACAGGCTAAAAAAGAAACTAAAGGAAGAGAGTGAAAAATATTTGAACAATCAATAAAAATATTGCGATGGAACTCGATGCATTTAAGGATCAACTAAAACTGCAACTGGAAAACAACCGTTTTTATCAGAAGCCGGATCTTTTGCAAAGTGCTCTGTTGATGAAGGTCAACAGCGTTGTGAAAAAAATAAAACAGAGCGTTGTAACAGAAACTGCACTGGCGATCGTGGCGTCTGTTGCTTTCGTATATTTTGCCCTTGCCTACCCTTCGTTTAGTTTCAGGATATATTTTGGCGTTTTTTCCTGCGTAAGTATTGCGTTTGTTTTTGCCTTGCTGGCGCTTCGTGTAAAATTGCACAGATTGGACGATGATCTTTCCGTAAAACAAAATCTTATAGACACCCATTCGGTGACTAAAGCTTATGTAAGACATTATTTTCGGTTTTGCATGATATTGTTGCCCGTTTGTCTTTGTATGGCAGTATTTGTTTTTCTTTTTGAATTCATTTCCGTTACGCCGAATCAGTCAATTTTCACCCCCTATATGTTCTCCCATTTGTGGCTGCCACTTATCATTTGTTATTGCCTGTTCAGCCTTGGCATGTATTTTTTTACAAAACTTTATTTGCAAAAATTATACGGCGAACACCTGCATTTGTTGGAAAATTTGATTCAAGAACTTGAAAATGAATAATAAATAATTGACGTTTGTAGAGTTTTTAGCCGATAAAAGCGCTAATATTGCGCATTCTTGTATCGATTACACATTGTTGTTTTTAAGAAAAACAGGCTAAAAAACATTATTTCATGGGAAGATTTCGTGTTCAATTTTTAGTATTGTTATTATGTATCCTAGGTCAGACCGCTTTTTCTCAATCCGATTCCACTCCACGTGTTAAGCCGGACACTGTAAAACCAGTGGGTATAGACACCCTGGTTGAAAAAGTCGACACTACGCTACGTATACTAAATCTCAATCCGTACATCACGCTTCATGTTGACTCTACACTCAATTACAAGCTGGATATCAACAGGGAAAGCAGGGATTATTTCTGGTTCCTGAAAAATGCTCCCCTTGGTTTGAAAATCAACAAGGACAACGGCATCTTAACGTTCAAAGCAGAAAAAAGTTTTTTCCTTTCGGGAAAACTAAAATATGACTACGATTATAGAGTGAGCCTTGGTGTACAGAATACGCTGAACCCAAAAGAAAGGGTTGACACTTCTTTTACACTTGTCTTTTATAGTACAGACATTATTCCTTCGCTGGTTAAACCAACTGTTGGCTCTGTGCTGACCGTAGACGAAGGTGATACTGTGTCGTTCCAAATACAGTGCGACAATGGAAGTTTTCCTATTGAAAGAGTAAGCTTTTTCTCCAGCCTTCCATTAAAACCTCTTACAACTATTCATGGTTGTGACGATACTTTTACGTGGGTGCCGTCATACGATTTCGTAAAAGACGGAGACTCTGCAAAAGTGAAAGTGGTAATGTTGAATTTTGTTGGTGCAACGAAGTTCATGGTAAGAGATACGGCTACCATTAAAGTGGTGGTGAGAAATGCGCTTAACTATCCCTACGCCGTACAGGAACATGCAGCAATTGCGAAGTCCATCAGCACTTATGTTTTGCAGCTTAAATTCGTTTTCCTTCAGTTGGACAAGACGGTGAAGAAAAACAAAGGTGCCAGAACAACTTTTGATGTTACATCTGCCACCACCGCGATGACGGGCACTGTTTTGGCGACTTCATCAACGACGGGAAGCAGTGCTGCGAACATGGGAAAAATTCTTCCAACAGTGGGTGTTACGCTCGTTCCGGTGAAAGAGGCAGTGTCGCCGACAAAAACATATGATCAGAACCAGGCAAGCCTTGTGCGCGGAGCGATCAAAAGACTTGAATACATGCTGCGTGATAATGCATTGATTGGTGAGCGTGATCCGGACATTACAAAGAAAACAAATAAGTTGCGCGATGAACTGCAAGCCGCGCAAGTCCAACTGGTAGATATTCCTATTGAAATTGTAAACGGCATTAGTGAAGAAGAACTGAACGAATATTTCAATAGCCCTGCGGTTAACAAAAAATATCGCCTGAGCAAAAAGAAAAGCAAAAAATAAATTGTGAAGAGCCTCGAAAGAGGCTCTTTTTTATTTGGGATTCGAGGCGAGAAATCAATTTTTTTCGGGAAGGACCAGCTCGCAAGTGTTAATGCCCTACGGGCAATTCGCCCATTTCCTGTTTGATTTCTATTGATATTTTTTCCCTACGGGAAAGGTTTATGCCCGCAGGGCATCAATATCAATAGGGAATGTTAGAGAAAGGCCAGTATTGTCCGTAGGACATTAACGAGGCATATGGGCGTCTGTTTTGCTAAATTATTTGCCTCAAAGAATCGTAATTTTAAGTATGCAAACGCCTTCCTTATACAAGCAGCCCTTATATGCCCTGATCTTATGTGGCGGTGAAAGCAGCCGGATGATGACGGATAAATCCTTGCTGGAATATCACAACATGCCACAGTGGCTTTATCTGTACAACGCGCTCATGCCGTTGGTAGATAAAATAATGATCTCTTGCCGGGAAGATCAGAAAGCGTTGTTCGAAAGTTATGATTTGATTTTTGATGGCGATGAAGGCAAAGGTCCCGCTGCGGGATTGCTGGCGGCCAACAAAGCCTTTCCGGATGTTGCGTGGTTGCTGATTGCATGTGATCTTCCACTACTTACCAATCGTTCGTTGAAGTCACTCGTGGCACATAGAAATCATGAAAAAATTGCAACGACATTTATTGGTCCCGAGAATCATTTACCGGAACCGGTCATTACCATTTGGGAAACAGCGGGAATAGAACTGCTGCGCAAACGCGTGGCACAGGGCTTTAACAGCTTGCAACACGTTCTGGAAGACAATGATATTGAGTTGCTACAAAATGAATTTCCCAACGAACAAATTAATGCAAACACACCGGAAGAGAGAGAGAAGATTCAGGCGATGATAAAGAAAAATTAGACTCCGTTCTGCCCATGAGATTGCTTCGGCGATCCCCGAAAGTGTAACAGCATCTTTCTATTCTATATTGTGATTTTGCAGGCCTCTCAATGACGTGTATCCGCGAAACGCTGCATTAACTATGCTGCTCGATAAGACCTAAACAAGACCGCATCGTCATTGCGAGCCCTGCGGAGAATGATTGTAAATCATTTTCGGCGAGATAAGCATAAAACGATCGGGCGAAGCAATCTCATTCACGGAGTTGCGTTTTAACAAACGATATTATCCAAACAACAATAAATTCGCGCAAAACAAAACCATTTGAATCAACCACTCAAACCTTCATGGATCGCGATTTTTACAAAGGATTTTATCTTAGCGATCTCGTTGTTCGTCATTTCTTTTATCCTGTTTTCTATAATCGCAGATCAAATAGTTGTTAATAAAAAAGACTTGTTCGATTCCGCAGTGTTCGAGCAGGTCAATCGCCTTCACTCTCCCACTAATAATGCTATTGCGCTTTTCATTACCTCGTTGGGTACGGGCATCTTTTTAATACCAGTTTATCTGCTGATGCTGTTTTATTTGTTTCGCACAAAAAGAAGAAATACTGCAGCGCTGGTGGCTTCTATTGCTGCTGTGAGCTTGGTGTTGAGTACGTTGCTTAAGAATGTTTTTCAGCGTGCACGGCCGCCATTTAAACACCTCGATTATGTGGCGGGGTTTAGTTTTCCGAGCGGACATTCAATGGTGGGTTTTACTTTTTGCGGCATTGTTATTTATCTGCTGTGGACGTTGCCGTTCAGCAAAATCATTCGCGTTTTATTTTCTGTTCTTGTCGCTGTAATGGCTGTGCTTATTGGGCTTAGCAGAATTTATCTCAACGTGCATTTTGCCAGTGATGTAGTGGGTTCGTTGCTGGTAAATGTGATGTGGTTGTCGCTTTGCTTTGTCTGCATTCGGATTTATGATCATAGAAAGTTGAGGGCCGCAGCCTTGTAAGTTGTTTTAAGTTTAAGCTTCGGGATTTACCACTAAGACACTAAGGACACTAAGCCTCACTAATGGTGTTTAAAATTTAGACCTCTCTTAGTGAAATTCAGTGTCCTTAGTGTCTTAGTGGTAGAAAAAATGTTTAACCCTCGCGCACCCATTTACTCCGCAGCGTTCATTGTTTTAAAAGCCTCTGCCGGAGAAGATAAAAACAACCTGTACAAATCTGCTGTCTGCCCTACGTGAATTTCGTAATCATCATTTTCAAGTGCCTCAAACAGTTCATAAGAAACCTGTGATGGTGGAATGCCGTTTTCGCCACCGATTTCCTGTGAAAATTCTGTGTTCACCAAAGGAGGCATCAGCTCAAACACTTTGATACCAGTAGATTTCAAACTGAATCTCAACGACTGCGTATAAGAATGCAAAGCTGCTTTGCTGGCTGCATAAGTCGACAAGCGATGACTCGGTGAAAATGCAACGATAGAAGAAACATTTACAATGGCTGCGTCTTTTTGTTTGCTTAAGAGCGGCAGCAATTTTTCATTGAGGCGAATGATGGCGAGATAATTCGTCAGTATTTCATTCGATGCCTTCTCATAAGCGCCGGCATTCGCATCGAGCTTGTAATAAGAAGCATAACCTGCGTTGTTGATCACCACATTTAAGTTTGGAAAATCTTTTTCAATTTTTGTCACCAACAGCTCAACATCTTTTTCGTTGCTCACGTCACTTACAATGCCTGTCGCGTGCTGTAGTTTGGCCACCGCTTTATCCAGTCTTTCTTTGTTTCGTCCGGTAATGACCACATGATTTCCTTTTTGCACAAATGATTTGGCGATCTCGAAACCAATTCCGGCGCTGCCACCTGTAACGAGCACCGTATTTCCTGCTGTTTTCATTTTATTATTGTTTTATGTTTATAAAAAATACCAATCGGTATATTTTTGCTCAAAAAAATATCAGGTCAAATCATTAATCGCTTTTTCGACAGACTGCATAATGAGTTTTCTGTAATTAAGTTTGCCTGTGAGTTTAGCGACCATTATACCTCCTTCGATTAAGGCGATCAGCGAGATGGCCGTTTGTTCGAGTGGAACATCGGGCCTGAATTCTTTATTGTCGATTCCTTTTTTGATCAGTTCCATGATCTTATTTTTCCAGGAAGAGATCGCTTCACTGGCTCTTTCACGAAGTTGTGGATGAGTATCATCCGCTTCAATCGCGGTATTCAGGATGGGGCAGCCTCCGTCGGGGAATGGCGCTTTAAAGAAGTTTTCGTAGAAGCTGGCGTGCACAAGCAGCTTCTCTTTATAAGATGAATGCTTGTCCATTTCCGCTTTCAGGTATGAAGATATTTTTTTGTAGTTGCAATCAAACGCAGCCAGTGCCACTTCATCCTTGTTTTCAAAGTTGCCGTAAATGCTTCCTTTTGTCAATCCCGTAGCCTCGGTGAGATCAGATATAGAAGTACCGGCGTAACCTTTTACGTTGAAAATAGGCGCCGTTTTTTCTATAATAAATTCTCTTGTTCTATCCGCTTTGCTCATGTCTTGATGATTGCAGGTGTAAAATTATACCAATTGGTATTATTTTCCAAATAAATAATTGAATAACTGAATGACTGAATAACTGAGTGGTTGAAAGTCGAAGTGCAAAATTGCAACTCAACTACTCAGTTATTCAGTCATTCAGTTACTCAGTTATTCAATTACTGCTTCGCATAAAACACAATCGAAGCCTGTGCTAAAACATTCATGTTCAGGTTGAAACCAACAAAAGGCGGAGTGGCGTTTTTATCCAGTTGCAATTTTGTTTTCAATGCATATACAGTAATAAGATACTGGTGTGCAGCACCCGGAGGTGGACAAGGACCAATATAGCCTGGCATTCCCGCGTCTGTATTGCTTTGAATGGCTTCTGCAGGAGCTAGATTTTTCGATACGTCGCCGGCGCCGGATTTAAGCTCTGTTACATTCGCAGGGATATTAAAAACCACCCAGTGCCAGAAACCGCTGCCTGTTGGTGCATCTTTATCGTACATGGTTACTGCAAAACTCTGCGTGCCTGCCGGTGCATTTTCCCATGAAAGTTGTGGCGAAATATTTTGCCCGTGGCAGCCAAATGTATTCGCAAATTGTTTTTGCGTAGCTTGTCCACCTACATCGTTGCTTTTTAAAGTGAAGGTTTGTGCAATGCACATTTTGCACACCAGAAACAAGAGTGCAGCAATGGTGATTGTTCTTTTCATATCAGATTACTTTTCTCAAAAGTAAAAAGTAAAAAGGCAAAAGTAAAAAAACGCTTAATGTTTAACGCCTAACGCGTAACGCTGAACGCAGGAAGGGCATGAAGCGTTACGCGTTCAGCGTTTAGCTTTTTGCTGCGACTATGCATCTTTCAAAATGCCTCATTTAACGAAATGTAAAGTCCTTTGCTGATGTCTTCGCCGGGTCGCTTATTTCCCACGGCCATGTCTAACCGCAAAGTGAGCCTTGCAAGTGGGTCAAACATATAGCGGATACCGCCTCCAAAACTTGGAAAAAAATCGTTGAACGTAAAACCCTTGTTGGGATATACTGTTCCTGTTCCCGCAAACAATGCAAATATTATTCGTGTGTCTGAAATAAAACCCTTGTCTTTTTTCTTTGCCCACGGACGGTAGCGATATTCAGCCTGTCCTATCACCAGATTCTGGTCATTGTACCTCCACGCATAATACCCGCGCAGGTAGCTGGAGCCGCCAAGTTTTGACATGGCATAAAATGGAATGGTCCTGCCCTGTGTGGTGTGGTACGCTGCCTGAAAACCTAAGGTTTGTGTTGCGTTGATGCGAATGAATTGCCTCGCATCAAGTGTGATGGTGGTATAGTTCCAATCGCTGTAGGCAAAATTTGTCCATCCGATCAGACGAACATATGTTCCCTTCGTCGTAAAGTTTTCGTAATCGCGTGAGTCGTAGATTCCTTCATAACCGATAACAGCCAGCTTTCCACCGTCCTTGCCAACGTAGGCTGTTGTATCAAAAATGCCGCCTTTTTCCTGGTCTGTAAACTCATCGGACTGCAAACCCAACCCGCCGCCAGCATAAAAATGTTTTCCCAGTTTGCGTTCCACTCCTGCCAGGAAACTGAATCTTTTTGCCGTAATCAGGTCCTTGTCCGCCTCATGTGTATGCGCACCGATGCCATAGAAGTACGCCGGAAAGTCGTTGTAGATGCCGCTGACAAACATGTGCCACATGTTGTTTTTCGTCCACAGGCTTCCCTGCAGGATCAGCTGTATCTGGCTTTCTACTGTAAACATGTTGTAGGAATACAGGGAAGACGGCCTGGTAATGTTCGAAGTTTTGTCCAGGTAAAAACTATAGACTGCGCCAATTCCATATTGGAACTTTGTTTCCGGGGCATAGCCTATAACGGGAAACGGGAGGAACAAGGGTTTCTTTTGTGCAATGCGTGCTGAATCTTTTAGGTAAAGATCGCGCTGTATTTTTTTCAGGAACTGCGCCTGCAATGGGATCGATACTGCTATAAATGCTGCAGCAAAAATGAGTTGTCGGAACTGATTTGGTGTTGCCATGTAAAATGTCTCATATACAGACAATTACAACGACATTTTGTTTGATTAAAGCGAAGAACCCTTTTCTGCACCTTCCTTCACCTTGAACGTATAATTTCTTTGCGTGAGGTAACTAAAACAAACAACAATAAAGGTGGTAATGATCTTTGCAATGGTTGGGTAAATGTGAAAATTTTCCACCAAAACTTTCAGACTCACGTAGTTAATGAAAATACAAACCACCACGAGCAGGAAATAACGGAACAATTGCACTCTCCCATGAAGATTGGAGTCATGGAAAACAACATTGCGCATGAGGAAAAATCCAGTGGGGAAGCTCACTGCGAAAGACATGATGAATGCCATGATGTATGGGCTGATTACGAGCGGGCCCCAAACAAAGTTCTGTTTATGCAGAATGAAATTGTAGCTGATGAAATAAACAAAAATGTCGAGCAGCGTATTGCTGCCACCGCAGGCGAGGTAACGAAAAGTTTGTATTGGAATAAACTTGCGAAACGGAGGATAGAAAAAATCTATTAATGCGGTAATGTTATTCTTCAAACAATTTGTTTTTTCGGAGCGAATATAAGGCGTTTGAAAGGTAAATTGTTATTAATAACGAAGAATTAATGGTAGTGCGGGTTTTGAACAAAAAAAAAGTAAAAAGTAAAAAGTCAAAAAACGGCTCCGGAAATGTGAAACCCTTTTTACTTTTTACTTTTGAATTTTTACTTTATTTACCCCACGTTGTACCTGGCTCCTTGCCCATCTGGAGTTCCAGCACGCCGCCGGCGATAATATCGCTGTGCATCAAATAGCATTTGTTATATGGCTTGCCGTTCAGTTTGGCGCTTTGTATGTAAATATTTTCGGCAGAATTGTTCTGGGCCACAATCGTAAACTGCTTTCCGGTGTGGTATTGCTTGTCCAGCCGAATGGTTACTTTTTTAAAAACCGGGCTCGTGATCTCATAACGGTTATCGCCCGGACATACCGGATGCAGGCCACTTGCAGCCAAAACGTACCATGCCGACATTTGCCCCACGTCTTCATTGCCCACCAGTCCTTCCACAGAATTATGATAGGCCGCGGAACAAATGGTTCTTGTCCATTTTTGAGTAAGTGATGGATAGCCGATTTTGTTGAAAATAAACGGCACGTGATGTACGGGCTCGTTTGCATGATTGTAGTAATCGTTCCACATCATGTTTTTGGGCACATGTTCAAAGAAGCTTACAAGATCCTCTTTCACTTTTTCCCGCCCACCCATCAATGCGGTCATGCCGTCAATATCCTGCGGTACGAACCAACCCTGCTGATACGGATTGCTTTCAACACAGCCATAGCCTTGCGTCAAACGCCCTTCCTGCGGCCATTTCTGCCAGTTGCCATTTTCATCTTTGGGCCGGAACCAACCTTTTTCCTTGTCGAAAATATTTTTGTAGTCAAATGATTTCGCCAGGTATTTCGCAGCATCATCCTGTTTGTTCAATTCCTTTGCAAGCTGCGATAAACACCAGTCAAAATAAGCATATTCAAGTGTTTCTGATATTCCCCCGGGCGTGTAACCTTTTTCTCCGTTGTCAAATTTTGCAGCGGTGTTCAGTGCGTATTGATAAGATTTTCCTACGTCATAATTGCGAATGCCTTTTGCATATGCATCTGCCAAAACCGATACAGCGGGATTGCCGATCATGCAGCCTGAATAAGCATTCAGGAACTCCCATCTTTCATAGTATTGTTTGCCCGATTGATCTGCCAGTGTGATCAATGAATTCAGCAGGTCATTTACCATTGCAGGATTGATGATCGTTTGCAACGGCATCTGACTTCTGAAAACATCCCAGCCGCTGAAAATGGTACGTTTGGTAAAACCTTTGGTATCGTACACTTTGCCATCACCACCAACGTATTTACCATCCACATCTGCATAGGCTCTGGGATCGATCATGGTGTGATACATCGCTGTATAGAAAATGCTTTTTTCTTCTGCGGTGCCGCCCTCTACCTTTATTTTTCCCAACGCTGTGTTCCAGTGTTCATGCGTCTTTTTTCGAAGTGCATCAAAGTTCCAATCTTTGATCTCAGCTTCCAGGTTCTTTTTTGCGCCTTCTATGCTGCAAAAAGAAATGCCTGCTTTCATCTGCACCTGCTCATTTTTTGCCGTGGCAAATTCTGTGTAAAATCCAAGGTGTTTTCCTTCTTTTTCGCCAACGCCTTTTAAAACAGCAGCGTTTGCTACTCTTTCGTGGTATCGATCACTTTCAACATCGTCCCGTTTTCTTTTCCAGTCATCAGGAATGTCTGCGCTCCAAACACCGTACTCTTTTAAAGGCTTGTCAAATTGTGCATAGAAGTACACTGTGTAGTTTGGTTTGCCGTCACCATTGCCCCAGCCGCCGCCATCTGGTGTGCATTGCATCCAGCCTTCAATAGTGTGATCGTTTACTACTTTTATATATTGTTTGACAGAGGTTCCTCCTACTCTTCTGGCGAGGTCTATTTGAATGCGTGATTGATTGTTTGCGGGAAATGTAAAACGCAACATGCCACTATGCGGAGCAGCGGTCATTTCTGCTTTGATATTGTTATCTGTTAATTGAACGGAATAATAACCTGCCGATGCTTTTTCTGATTTCTTGTCATAGAAAGAGCGATAACCATTTTCTGGTTTCTTTATTGTTCCTGCAAATGTTTTCAAAGGGCCTGTTGTTGGCATGACAAGTAAATTGCCAAGGTCGCCGTACCAGCCGACACCACTCATTTGCGTGAACGCAAAACCCTCAATGCTGGTGTGTTCGTAACTATATCCTGAACCATTGTCGCCGCCGGTTATGGTATTGGGACTTACCTGCACCATACCAAATGGGGTGGCGGCACCGGGAAATGTTTTACCAAGGCCGTGATAAGAACCTGCAGCATCCGTGCTGGTACTCGCGCCGATAAATGGATTTACATAACTGGCCGCATCCTGTGCGTTTGCATTGATTGAGTATGACAGGAGCAGAACTATGGCAGAATATACTTTTTTCATCGGCGCCAAAATAACACTTTCAATGTAAATACACATTTGCTATTGAATGTAGTTTATTAACAAGATGGGTGATAGGAATTGAAAATTGTAGAGACAAGGCATGCCTTGTCTCTACGAAAAATTGAAAATGGTGGGGCAAATTGCATTCACCCTTAAAATTTTTGAAAGAAATTAACGCCCTTTTAAGAAGCTAATATTGAGACGCAAACAAAGGAAATCCTGTTAAAGTTTTCTTTATTGGGCAGATAGTCAGCCATGCATGTCTAAGCGCTATTTTATCATGAAAATATTGCAGAGTGGCTTTTTTTTCGTAATTTGAAGAGAGGCCTTAATGCTTAATGCTTAATGCTTAAGGCTTAAGGCTTAACGCTCAGTTTCCTGTATCCTCAGACTTCCTGCGTTATGCATTTAGCATTCAGCATTCATGGCACGTAATTGGTAATAATTTCTGACACCCGTAAAAACAATTTTATAATGGCTTAACTGTCTGAAAAATTATTATTATGAAAAAAAGAGATTCTTTCATGCTTGGAGTTGCATCGTTCGCTTTGATTGCTTTTGTGGTATATGCGTCTAAACAAATGAATACAACGCGTAAACTCAGAAAGGCGTCTGACGAAGGTTATGAAACAGCACATGATATTTTGTACCCGAGTAAAACAATCGCGGCCAAGAAGCTTCGATTCGGCCCCATTTTACCTGAATAAAAATTTTACCTATAGCTTGAAAGCGCTTGTAGCATGTTCTGTTGCAGGCGCTTTTTTTAGTTGAGAATGGAGAGTTGAGAGTTGAGAGTTAGGTTAAAAGACATCGAGTTCGTATTATTACATTGCCCTGCCTTTCCACTTTCAACTCTCAACTCTCAACTCTCAACTCTCCACTATTCTCCGTATATTAACTCTACTTACCGAAAATCTATCATCATGAGCGAGCCTTTGCAGCCAAATTCGAAGCGAATAACGGAGACAGTATTGATACTGCTTTTACTGCTTGGATTGCTCTATGCTTTGTTTACTGTGCTGAAGGCTTTCTTTGGCGTGTTTACTTTTGCCATCATTTTTGCGGTGTCGTTCGCAAAGCCATTTGACAGGCTGGTAAAATTGTTTGGGCAAAGAAGAAAATTGGCAGCTGTTGTGTATTCCATTTTGCTAATTGCGGTCATTGCGGTGCCGGTGATCTACATGATATCTGCATTGAGTTTGCACGTAAAAGAAGCGATCCATTGGATAGGCAATGCAAGGGAAAATGGATTGCCTCCTCTTCCCGGTTGGATCACAAACATTCCATTTATTGGTGACGACATCGATGCGTTCTGGCAGCAATTGCAGGAACGGCCCAAAGAGACTGTAGGTGCTTACGAGCCGCAATTAAGAATGCTATTGCATCGTGTGGTGACAAGCGGTGCGGGAATGCTGGGAGTTGCATTAGAGTTTATTGCGGGCATTATAGTGTCGGCAGTTTTTCTTGTAAGCGGTCGCAAAATAATGGTGCCGGTACGCACAACACTTACCCACATGTTTGGCAAAGAGAATGGTTATGCGTTGGTCGATGCAACTGCGCAGGCTGTAAAAGGTGTAGCCATTGGAGTAATGGGCACTGCCTTTATAGCAGCTGTTGCTTCGTGGATTGGTTTCGCGATTGAAGGCATTCCTTTTGCACTTGGTCTTGCTGCTATTGTTTATTTTTTGGTGCTCATACAAGTCGGTCCGCTGATCGTATTCATACCTGTAGTTGTTTGGCTCGCTATGCAGGGACATAGCGGCGGCGCCATTTTTATTGCGATTTGGGGCGTGGCTGTTTTAATTGTTGATGCGGTGTTGAAGCCCGTTCTCATTGCCAGAAGCGGTAAACTTCCTTTTCTTGTTTTGTTCCTCGGCGTTATTGGTGGCCTTGTAGCATGGGGCTTTACCGGCATGTTTAAAGGGGCGATTATACTCGCCGTGTTCTATACCATTTTCAACTCGTGGTTGGAAAAAGCGAAAGGTGAAAAAATTAATAATTAATTGTGGACATTTCGTACATCACATTTCGGATATTCCCGTTTGTTATCCGTTTGTTATCGAACTGAGCTTTAAAAAAATCGAAAGCAACCTTTTCTTGTAAGGGCCGTATATACTTATATAGTCCTTACTAAAGAAATGAAATGGTGAACGACGTACAACAAGAAATACTGGCGACCCTTGCGTATTTTGACAACTTCAGGTACCCCCTTACACAAAAAGAAATTTTTTTGTTCCTGCCTGTGCAATGTACAAAAGATGTGCTGCAACACGAACTCAGTGAGCTTTTGCTGTCGGGCCATGTTTACAGGGTGCAGCAATACTACAGCCTCGTTAAGGATGAACAATATGCCCGTCGTCGCAATGAAGGATATTCAAAAGCAATAAAGCTTATTGACACGGGAAAACGAGTGGCTGCTTTGCTAAGTCACTTTCCGTTTGTGAAAGGGGTCGCTATTTCCGGTTCTTTGTCGAAGTATTTTGCAGAAGATGATGCAGACATTGATTTGTTCATTATTACATCACATAACCGGGTTTGGTTGGCACGCACTTTTACTCATTTGTTAAAGAAGCTGAGTTATCTTTTCAATAAGCAGCACTACCTGTGCATGAACTACTATATTGATGAAGGGAAGCTGGATATTGTAGAGAAGAATATTTTTACCGCCACTGAAATTGTTACGCTCATGCCATTGCAGGGCACCAAAGCTTTTGATGATTTTTTCAAAACAAATAACTGGACAGCGAAATTTCTACCCAATCATTTCATGCGTATTTACAGGGAAAAGGACATAGGTTCCAACCCCCTCAAATTATTGTTGGAGACTTGTTTCAAAGGTAAATGGGGAAATACTTTGGACAATTACCTGATGAATATAACAGCAAAAAGATGGCAGCAAAAAACAAGGTCCGGTCAATTGAATGATCACGGATATGTAATGAGTATGACTGCACACAAACACTATTCAAAGCCCGATCCTGCAGGGTTTCCAATTAAGTTGCTTGCAAAACATCAAGAGAAGTTATTGCAACTTCAGCAATTGCACGCGATGAAAAGCGCTGGAGAAGCGAGGTAGTTTGGAGTCACAAATATTTACCACTAAGGCACTGAGGGCACTAAGTTTCACTAAGAGATGTTTAAATTTTTACGAACCCTTAGTGTAACTTAGTGTTCTTAGTGCCTTAGTGGTAAAGAAAGAGCTGAAAAAAAATCAGTGTAAATCAGCCCAACCAGCGTCATCTGTGTGCTCACATCTCCGCAGCACAATAATATAATAATCTCCAATCGATCTCCAGGGCCATGTTGATTTCAAACGTTGTTCCGCGGTTTTCAAAAAGTTAAACATACGCGGATATCTTTCCGCAAAATGCTCAATATAAGAAGGTGGAACCAGGGTGCACAGGCCTTCAACAGTTTCAACGGTAAAATCATCTTTCAATATACTTCTCACGTAAGATGGGTTGTAATACCAGCAGGTAAAATGTTCTCCTTCTATGTGTGCAGATCGTCCTTTGCTGCTAAAGAAACGGCGCATGGCAGTCTTGAATTTTCCTTTGAAAATCAGCAAGGTTTCGAGCAGACAAAACTTTGGCAATATGACCAGGCACGCAATGCCACCCGGTTTCAAAATCGTATTGAAAGAAGACAATACTTTGTCTAGTTCATTGGTGCAATTCAAGCCTCCGAAATTGCTAAAGATGGCGTCGTACTGTTTGCCCGGTTTAAGCGATAGCAAATTGGTGTAAGAACATTGCTCAAAACTAATCTTATCACCAAGTGCTTGCCGGAGAACCTTAGCTTCGGTTTTTTCGAGCATGCCTTGTGAGATATCCGTGGCGTGAACAGCGTATCCGTTTTGCGCAAAAAAGATAGCATCCTCGCCTGTGCCGCAATTCAGCTCAAGGATATGCGAACCTTTCGGTACATAGCTCATCACCGTTTCCCGCACCCGTTCACGTTTGTATTGTACGATCGTGTTGCCGCTGTATATCGCATCGAAAACGGAGGACTGTTTACCGAAAGCCACAGCTGCAAGTTGTTCGTTATGTTGAATCATTTTATGCGGAATTTCATTCATGCTTTCTTGTGTTGCAGTGAAAATAATCTTACTCTGTCAAACCACGTTGCCGGAAAATAGTAGAAAGCGGACAGCATTTTCTTTATATCACTCTTGCCGGACTGTTTCAACCACTCGCGCCATTTTATAGTAGCGATGTGTTTTTTATAGTTGTTGTGCACATAACGGTGCAGTTGTTTGTAAAATGATGGTGCATATGTATTTCTAAACATCAGTGCAAGCTCTCCGGAGTCCGTCCAGTTGTGCTTTTCCTGCATCGCAGCTTTTACTTTTTCATAGAAGCCGGTTCCCGGCAAAGGGTACGAAACGGAGATGCCGATCTCATGAGGCATTAGCTCATTGATCATTTTTATGGTAAGCTTTATGTCTTCTTTTGTTTCACCCAAATAGCCAAACTGAATGAACAATGAAGGTTTTATTTCGTAGATCTTTAGCAAGCTTGTTGCTTCACGTATTTGTTCAACGGTGATGCCTTTATCCATTGCATCCAGTATTTTTTGCGAGCCGCTTTCCGCTCCCATCCATGCATTTTCGCAACCTGCTTTTTGCAGTGAAGCTACATACGCCGGTTGCAAAAGAAGATCGGCCCGTGATTGTATTTTGAATGTAAAGGACAAATTTTCTTTTTGTACAAGTTTTGCAAACTCCTCTACCCATCCGGGTTTTAAACCAAAAATATCGTCGCAGAACCAAACATGCTCGAAGCCGTAATTTTCCATTAAATACTTCAGCTCCTCTACTACTTTTTGTGGCGAACGCGAATTGTAGCGGTTGCCATAAATTGGTTTCGCGCACCAGTTGCATTTGAACGGGCACCCTCTTGTGGTTGCTATGTTGATGGAAAAATAGCCAGCATGTCTCATCCAAATTTCCTTGTAACGGTCGATGTCAACCAGGTCCCACGCGGGTTGCGGCAGACTATCCAAGTCTTTCAAAACATTTCGTTTTGCGGTTGTTGTAGTGGTTCCGTTTTCATGAAAGACAATGCCTGGAATATTGTGCAGATCATTCGTCCCGGATGCCAATGCATTGGTAAGTTCCAGCAAAGTCATCTCTCCTTCTCCTATCAAAACGAAATCTGCTCCGGCCTGCAGGTATTGATCATAATGATCTGTTGCATCGGAGCTGGACACTATCACGGGAATGCTGCATCGTTTTGCGAGATTGATCATACGGAACGCTGCCTCACGCATGTTGGTCAGGCACATCTTAGTGAGGTAGTTAAATCCATCATCGTAAATAACCAGCAGGTCTGGCATGTCTGTATTTAACGCTTCTATCAGTTGATCTGCGTTTTGTGCAAACATGGTGTCGAATAGTGAAACCTCATAACCGTTTGCACGCATCCATGCTGCAGCATACAAGGTTGCCAGCGGCGCATATGGTTTGCCAATGGCTTCCTGCTTTTTATCAAAGTGCAAAAAATATGAGTGCGTGAATAGTATTTTTTTCATTGTTTTTTCCCGTTATGAGTTGTGAGTTATGAGTTTTGAGTGATACGACTCCGAACGTAATGGATGGTTCATAACATACTCAATGCAACACACAAACAATTCTTAATTCAATGTCGTTTAGTTAAGCACCTTTTTCAAATACGTGGTGTTCATAACCAGTAAAAAAAGACTGCTTGTCATCCCGACGAAGGAGGGATCTGAGTATTACTTAGGCAGCACGTTTATGTCAGACCCAGATCCCTCCTTCGTCGGGATGACAAGCGAGACGCTTTTAATTTTTCAAACAGCTTAACTAAACGAACTCCTTATTTCTAACTCCTAATTCCTAATTTCTAATTCCTAATTGCCGCCCGGTTTCACCGTCGGAGGCAAATACAATGAGCAGATACATTTTCTGCATATTTCATTCTCTGCCATGTTTATCGACTTTCTGAAATTCAGGGCTTGTTCATTGTTTACAAGGTTGTCGAGTGAATCATCTTTTATATTGCCAAAAGCATCGTGAAAGAAACACGGTTTTACAGAGCCGTCGGCTTCAACAACTGCAGAGACCCATGGAGCATTGCATCGCTTGTAAGGGAACGCTGCAAGGCCCGCAAAGGCAGCATAGTATTGATAAATGCTCCATATCCTGGCCGATGATTCCAAAACGAAGCGCTTTGCAAAATCATTTGCATGTGTTTTAAGCATGCCATCAATAACTGATTTTAATTCCGGTAAAAATGCCTGATCGATCAGCAATTTGTCTTTGTTTTCTTCTTTCCATTGTTCGGTATGATCGAAGGCATTGCTTGTTACATCCGCAGGCAAAAAGCTTATGCTGTCAAGATGCAACTGTTTGGCAGCATCGATGATCTGTGGCCAAATGCGAAAGTTCAACTGATGGATGACCGTACGTCCTGTGATTTTGAAATTGGGTTGCAGTTCCTTTATTGCTTCTATGCTTTCTTTTGTTTTAGCAAATGCGTTTTCAATGTTCCTGACCTTGTTATGTATTTCTTCATTTCCATCAACGGAAATAATAATGCTGTCAACATACTTCACCAGGTTTTCAGCATGACGTTTTACGGCATGTCCACTTGTAAGCAAAGTGATTTTGATGTTTTGCTTTTTCAGGATCGCGCATAACGAAAAAAATGCCGGGTGAAGGATCGCTTCGCCGCCGGACATTACGACCTCGACAGTTTTGAATTTTTGCAGCGAATGGATCAGGCCCTCAACATCCTTTTCCGTTAACTGTTTCAGATGATTGTTGTGCTTCCAAATGTCACACATCACACAGCGGCAGTTGCAGGCGCTGTGCGGCATCAGGATAACAATGGGCAAAGTGGTGATCACATTTGTCCGCAAAGTTTTGTACCGCTGGTATGTTTGATATAGGGATTGCTGCATGAATACTTTTTGAGTTGTTGGTTGTTAGTTGTTAGGCTTTGCTTGTTTCGTTTGTTTGTTGGCTTGAAACTTTCAATTGCCAGGGCGAATGCAATTCGCCCCTACCATTTTCAACTTCCTCAAAACCCCTGTATTTCCGGTTGCCTGTATTTCCAAATGCGTTGCAATAGTTTGATTTCATATGGATATTGATAGACATTGATTTTGTAACGCAATGTTGCGACTGCTTTGATGGCTGTCTTTCTTAAACTGGTGAGGCGAATGTCTGTAACAGTTGGATAGCGCCCATTCAACACTGTTTCAAAGTTTCTGATCTTGTCGATCATTGCCGGTGTGAGCCATGGTGTGAGAGGGTTTTTGCGCATGTCAAAATTCTCCCAATGAGGGCTCACCCAATCTTCCAGCGTTTGCGGAAACTGGAATCCGTTGCTTTGCACTTCCTTAAACAACTCCGAACCCTCTGTAGGCACAGGACTGTAAGTGTATAGAACAATTTCTGTGGAAGGGTTTATGCTCTTGATCTTTTTTATAAATGCAATGTCATCGTCAATTTGTTTTTCAACGAGCTCAGGCGTTGGTGCAGGCATGCCTAAAACAAACGAGTATTCAGGAATGATATCAAACTTTTTCAATCTCGCAGCAAATGCAGCGATCTGCGCGCCGGTTTGTGTGCCGCCTTTATCCATGCGTTTCAGCAATTCGTCGTTACCACTTTCTGCTCCAAAGAAAATGATCCTGCAGCCTGCTTCGCGTATCAGCGCCAACGATTCATCGGAGAATTTATTCATGGTATCTATCCGTGCCATTCCCCACCAGATCATCTTTTCGGGCTTAATGAGTCTCGCAAATTCAACCACCCTTTTTTCAGATACAAAGAAATTGTTGTCGTGAAATTCTATCGCATCGGCCCCCCATTTATCTTTGATGTATTTGAGGTCGTTGTAAACATGTTGTGCCGATTTGGCTTTCCATCTTGCTTCGTAGATAGGCACAACGGAACAAAATGAACAGGTAAACGGACAACCAATGCTGGAGTGATACGCGAAGGTTTTTTTACCGAGGTACGTTTTGCCGAGATAGTTTTCCATTGGGTACATCGTATGTAATTTGTCATACGGCAATGGTGGCAATGTGTCCTGCTCTATCAGGTCTTCCTTTCGGGTTTTTATGATGTCATCGCCTGAGCGATAAATGATGTTTTTGATCAGCTCGTAAGGCGTATTGTTTTCCAGCGCATCGATCAGTTGAGGAAAGCAATGGTCACCAGGGCCATTTACCACAAAATCTACGTAACCCGATTTCAGGACAGCATTGTATTGCTGAGAGGGAAAATAGCCTCCCCAGATCATAATCGTTTTGGGAAACAATTCCTTGATTTTTTTTGAAAAGGCAACGGCCTGCCGGAGTTGCGGCCCGGGCATTACGGTGAAACCAATGTATTTGAAATTGCCGGTGGATAGATAGTTGCTGATCTTTTCCATAGGGTCGTCTTCCCTGTTTCCATCAACAACCACCCAATCATATTTGCCCTCTACCGATGCGGCGATGTTTAGAATTGAGTTGGGTACGCGAAAAGTGATTTTTGCACTCCTTGGATTAAAAAGCAAAATCTTATTGTGAACAGCCATGAGGTTTGATTATGACAATAAATACGAGGAAAATTGGGAAAGGTTGCCGGGGGCAATTAATAATTAATAATTAATAATTAACACGGCGGCATTTCTGAGTGAAGGTGATCCCGTTTTTTCGAGGATAAATAAGCCAGTTAGTTATCGTGTTGCGGCACCTATTAATTCTTAATTATTAATTATTAATTCCCAACGGTTCAGGCAACTGAAACCCCACTTTCCCCGTATATACTATCATGCAAATCTCCTCCTATTTTAAACGTTTGTTTACTCCTAAGACCAAAGATCACGAACCGGAAAAAGCTTATGACCTTTGGGCGGCCTCGTATGACGAGCAACCCGGCAATTTGATGCTGGACCTCGATAAGATGGTACTGTACGATTTACTGGACGATGTTGACCTTGCGGGAAAAAGAATTGCGGATATTGGTTGCGGCACTGGAAGGCATTGGCAGAAATTGTTGTCGTACGAACCTGAACTGTTAGTAGGCTTTGATGTGTCGGAAGGAATGTTGAAAAAGCTGAAGGAAAAATATCCGGATGCTATCACGAGAAAAACAAACAGCAATCTTTATCCTGAAATTGCGGATGGCTTTTTCGATGTCATCATTTGCACCCTCACCGTCGCGCACATGCAGCGAATGGATGAAACATTTGGAGAATGGAACAGGATATTAAAGCCGTGCGGCGATATCTTTCTTACTGATTATCATCCCGAGGCGCTTGCGAAAGGCGGCAAACGCACGTTTTCATACAAAAACCGATCGATAAGCATTCACAACTATGTGCATCCAATTGCCTTTATACGGCAACTGGCGGCGGTGAATGACTTGCGAATCGCTCATTTTCGTCACATCAAAATTTCCGATGCGCACCGACATTACTATGAACAGAAAAATGCGCTGCATGTGTTCGAGAGATTTTTCAATACTCCTATCATTTATGGCATGCATTTAAAGAAGATCGATGCTGTTGCATAACGTCCATATTGCCAATCAAAATGAAGTCTCTGATATTCATTTATCCGGAGAGAAAATTGTTTCCCTGGTTAACGCGGATAACGAGGTTATTGAAGAGGATGCTATCACCTTCACTAATGCGGTGGCTATTCCCGGACTTATTAATTCGCATGATCACCTGGATTTTAACTTGTTTCCACAGTTGGGTGATGTGGTGTATGACAACTACCAGGAGTGGGCCGAACACATTCATTCGGTATACAAAAAGGAGATTGATGAAGTGTTGCAAATACCGCAGGCTTTACGTGCTGAATGGGGTTTGTATAAAAATCTGCTTTGCGGCGTAACAACAGTTGTTGATCATGGGGTCGAGCATTCATTTGACCAGCCTGTGATTGAAGTATTTCAACATTGCCAGTCGCTACACTCCGTTGCTTTTGAAAAAAACTGGCGAATGAAGCTGAACAATATCTCCAACTTGCAAAAGCCGGTGGTGATACATACAGGGGAAGGAATTGATGCCAGTGCTTACGATGAAATCAAGACGCTGCTTAGCAACAACTACATCAAACGGAAAATTGTTGCAGTGCATGGAATAGCCATGACCTCCATGCAGGCAACAAAATTCAAGGCATTGGTGTGGTGCCCTGCATCGAATTATTTTATGTTTGGACAAACGGCCAACATCAGTCAGCTTAAGAAACTTACTCCGGTTCTTTTTGGCAGCGATTCTACTCTAACAGCTAGTTGGGATATATGGCAGCAGATACGGATTGCCAGAAAAGACGGCTCTCTTACTGACAAGGAACTGTTTGAATCACTCACTTCTGCCCCTGCCGAGGTTTGGAAAATGAAAGAGCTCGGGAAAATTGCAAAAAATCAGCAGGCAGATATTGTTGTTGCAGACAAGGGAAATCACGAAGGTTGGGATGCAGTTTTGTCGATAACACCGGAAATGATTTTGCTCGTGATCAAGAGAGGAGAAATTCAGTTGTTTGATGAAAGCTTGTTGCAGCAGATAGAGGAGCAACACATCTCCCTCAAAGATTTCAAACAGGTTTCAGTGAATGGTGCAATAAAATATGTGCGAGGCAATATTCATCAGCTCATTACTAGTATTCGCTCCTATCACCCACAAGCGATCATCCCGGTAGAAATTGTTCAAATAAAATCGCCTTCCTATGTTCACACTCATTGATCTTACCTTCTTTGTCAACAAGGAGTTTGCAAGCGGTTCAGAGCTTGTGATATCGCAGGCGGCTTCACTTGGTTATGTCGATCATATTAAAAAGTGTGTGGCTGTTGAGGTGGTGAAGCATACATGCAAGGAAGAGCATATAGTTGTGAATGGTGTGCCTTATCATTTCTTTAAAAACAACAATCGATTTTTCAGTTTTCCATTAAAAACATTTTTGTACATACGAAAGCGACAGCCCGAAATTGTGCTTACCCAGGGGCTCTCGTTTCCATTCCAGGTGTTGATGTTGCGATTGTTTGCCAAAAGCAAAACACGCATTCTTGCCCAGCATCATGGTGAAAGATGTGCCCGCTCCGTGGTGAAAAGAATGTTTGAACGTTTTGCCGATAAATACATTGACGCTTATCTTTTCAATACACCTGAATATGCAGAAGAAAGGCTGCAGCTTGGCTTAATAGGCTACCAGGACAAAATTCTGCTGCTACCCGAAGGCTCTAATACTTTTCAAAAGAAAGATAAAAAGAAAGCGAGATTGCAGGCTGGCATTGAATCTGAAGGAACTGTTTTTCTTTGGGTAGGAAGACTTAATGATAACAAGGATCCTCTTACCATTTTGCATGCGTTCGCAAAATATCTTTCTTACAACGGCGATGCACAGCTATATATGATCTACCAAACAGAAGATTTGCTTTGGGCCGTAACCGATTTAGTGAATCAGAACGATTTACTGTTGGCGCATGTTCACTTGCTTGGAAAAAGAGATAGAAATGAATTGGATATGTGGTACAATGCGGCTGATTATTTCATTACCGGAAGCCATCATGAATATGGCGGATATGCTTTGCTGGAGGCAATGGCCTGTGGCTGTGTGCCAATAGCCACCAACATTCCAACCATGCAACGTTATTTGCAACATGGAGAAACTGGTTTCTTATTTCCTCCAGGCGATATTGAAGTGCTGAGTTTGCTGCTAACAATTCTCGATCAATACGATGTGGAAGAAATGTCACGGAAAGTAGCCGGTCATTTTAGAGCCAACTATTCATTTGAAAAAATAGCAACCGAGCTTTGTGATATTTGTACTGCACTACTTGTCAAACAGCCGCATTATGTTGGTGACCGTGTCATCGATCCCGTAAGCAGTAACGCTTGAATGTTTCAGCTGACTGTTTTTCAAAAGAGAAATGGTTTGCTCAACCATTTCATCAATAGTATTAACAATGAACCAGTGTGGTATATCGTGCTGCATTGGTTTGCAAAAGCTGATTACGTATGCACCGGCATAAGCGGCTTCTGCGCAAACAGTGCTAAAGCCTTCATAGGAAGAGGTATGTAAAAATATTTTTGTTCGCTGCATATTGACTAGTATTTCGGCATGTGGTAACTCGCCTGTTAAAGTAACATTGTCCTGCAAATGATGTTGTTCTAAAAGATCATGCAGTTTTGCTTTCTCCTGCCCTTCCCCGCAAAGCAAAACTTTTAGTTTACCGAAACTTCCATTTACCTGTTTTACCACTTCAACAAATACATCATATTGCTTTAGGGGAATGAGAGAGCCTGCGGCCATTATATCGATATCGCGTTCGGTTGGTGTATGAGTAAACATGTTTCCATCAATACCAATGGGCACAACATTAGCAATTTTGATCGCGTAATGTTCTTCAAAAGTTTTTGCAACGCTATCTGAAATGGCGATCAATTCCTCACCGGACGATCGCATCAGCATTTTGTAACGGTTGTTCTTTTTTGCATCCTGCCCAAGTAACCATGTGTAATATTTGATGCCGTATTTTTTGCCAAAACGCTTGCCCAGCAAGGCACACTCGCCCAGCCAAAGACTAAGAATGCCGATGATATGGTGTTGATGTTGCAAGTCATTCAGTATGCGCCAGACTTTTATCCAAACCCTTAACCTGAACAATTTTCCCTTGTTGGCACCACCCACACCAATGACCTGGATGCCGTTCCACACATATCTTTTTGCTACAAAAGGATACTGAAAAGTGATGATGACAATATTAAGCAACGGATAATTTTTCTGCAGATTCTTTACAAACACCTGAACGGAAGGAAGGCAAGCCGAATCTGCCTCATTTATGGGGAAACCGGGGGTGAGAATTATGAGAGTCGATTTGTTCATGCTGGTATCAGGAATTAGAAATTAGGAATTAGGAATTAGTAAAGAAGCAAAATTTAGGAATTGCGAACTAGCTTCTAACTCCTAATTCCTAATTTCTAATTCCTGCTTTAGTTCACTCATCAATCTCCACCATCTTATTACACCAATGCAAACTGCTTTTATTATGTGTGATCAGAATAATGATTTTTCCCTGCGATGCGAGTTCCTGGAAGTAGTTGAGCAGTTTGATCTCCGACGCTTCGTCGAGTTCTTTAAATGGTTCATCGAGTATAATAAGGTCGGCATTCTTGTACAGCGCGCGTGCGATGGTAATGCGTTGACGCTGGCCGCCGCTCAGGTCCCTGCCTGCATCTGCGATGTGTGTTTGCTGCGCATCAAAACCAGAGGAAACAATTTGCTGCATGCTGGTGGCCTGAAGCACTGTTTCAACTTCGGTATTTTCTCCTTCTTCTTTACCCAATGTTATATTGTTCCAAACAGAGTCGTTGAACAGAAAAGGATGTTGCTTTACATAGGCGATCAAATGCGTTATCTTTTTACGATCTTCTGTGGTTGTGTTAACTCCGTTGATATTGATGGCTCCTGATGATGGCGACAAAAAGCCGAGCAATAAATTGACTACCGTTGTTTTTCCTTTCCCCGAAAGTCCGTGTATGCCAACTATGTCCCCACGATGCAAGGACAGGTTGAAATAGCTTAATACAGGTGTAGATGGCCTGTAGGCAAAGGAAACATTTTCGAATGCGACATGTTGTATCCCTTTATCAATGTTGGTATCAGCGTTGTCATTTGTTTCTGCTTTTTGCTGTGGAGCAAGCGGATGTATGGTAAATTCGTAAGCTTTTATTTGACCGATGCTGTTTAATATCTTCACTGCACCGGGAATAATTTTATACGCTGCGGCAATGAACGCGCCGAGCGTCACTACTTCCAGATGCACAGTTCCTGATAGTGTTTTGTTGATCACTACGAGAATGAACAAGCCTGCAACGGCAAATGCTTCTATGAATCTGGAAGGCAGCGCCTGTATGCTTTGTTGTGATGCCAATCCTTCGTTCATCAGCTGCTGGTGGTTAACATAGCGTTCCGTAAAAAATGATTGTGCATTGTACACATTGCTCTCTACAAAAGCAGCAAGGGCTTCGTGCAAATATTGCAAAGACTGCTCGCTGTTTTTCTTTACAACTTTTTTTACGTTATCCACTTTACGTTTCATCAGTGATGAGCACATGATAACGGGTGGCAGCAATACGATCAACAATAGTAAAAAAATAACCGGGCTGTACAATAGCACTGCTGTGATGGTTATGAATATCAAAATGATTTGGGCAACCATTTGCTGGAAGCTGCGCAATACGTAGTAACAAAACTCAATCGGTTCCTGTGAAATTTTTCTCACGTAAATGGCCGGTGCTGTCTGCACATGCTCTGCGTAATCTGAATGAAAATAACTGATAAGATTGTTGCGGGAGATTCTCAGTGCCACTTTGTAGATGAACTGAAATTGGTTAGTGAGTACCACTCCCGCGAAAATATTTTTAGCAATGAATAGCATTAAAAAGATCGCAATCGGCCACAGGGAATCTTTTCCGAAGAAATTGCTTACGGCTTCAACAGATGCATTCTTTGTTCCTGCATACATGGCTGTGAGCCAAACCAGCGCAGCCATGAAAGCTACGTCCAGCAAGGTTAGCAGGATATCCGGAAAGATCATGGACCATAGCTGCTTTCTTTCCTCCGGGGTAAGTGCCTTAAAAATATGTTTGATGATCAGCTTCATGTGGCAGGCTATTATACTTTAGGAAAAGAAAACCGTAGCGACGGTGCGCACAATAATTTTTATGTCCATTTTGGGTGACCAGTTCCTGATATAGTAAAGATCCATTTCCAGCCGCTCGCTTAATGTTTCAATATTTTCAGAGTAGCCGTATTGGCCATATGATTGTGCAAGACCTGTGATGCCGGGCTTTACAAAGTGCCGGGATGAATAAGAATCTATCAATACTTCGTTGCGTAGATTCTCCGCTATCATTTGCGGACGCGGGCCGATAAAGGACATATCTCCCATCAAAACATTGAGGAACTGGGGCAGTTCGTCCAAATGTGTTCTGCGAAATACGTGGCCGGTCAGGGTGATCCTTTTATCATTTTCATGGGCTCCTTCTGTGTCTGCATTTGCATTTACAATCATGGTCCTGAACTTGATGCAGTTAAAAACCTGTCCATTTTTCATATGGCGCTTTTGTATAAAAAATACCGGCCCGCGGGAATTTATTTTGATGATGATGGCGGCAAGGGGTGTCATCCATGACAGAATGAATACGATGGCAAATAGCGAGACAAGAATGTCAACAGTTCTTTTTAGTAGTTTGTTGTACGTTCTGTCCAATGGTGAGCACAACTTTTCGTCGCGATAAACAACGTTGAGTTCAGAGGTTCGCACAGGCAGCTGTATAGCCACGTCGGTATAAGAGTCGGCATGTCCCTTCATAATGTACTTGCTATAAGTGGATGATCAATCGCTCAGTGATCCGTCTTTGTAAGTATATACGAGAGGTTACAAGAATAGTTGCCTGACAGGTGCTTTTTCTTTTGTTAAATGCTTAACGCTGAATGCCAAAAGCTTAACGCATGTTGTGACTCTCAGATTTACCACTAAGGCACTGAGGGCACTAAGCTACACTAAGGCTTGTTTGAAATTCAGCTTCTCTTAGTGAAACTTAGTGTTCTTAGTGTCTTAGTGGTGAAAGAGCGAGTTAGACTTTTAAAGTATTACAACGGGTCAGTTAGTTTCCTTCGACCAGATTATTGTTCCATTCGTTTCAAAGACAATCGAATTTGCTTTGGAGAGAAATGAATTTTCAAATGTGTTTGTGTTGGCGAAGTCTTTCAGTTGACTGATCAATTTGTTTACAAGCTCATCATGGGCAAGACTATTGTAGTCGCGTTCCGGCAATTTTAAATAATTGTGTGCGGGCTCAAACTCAATACGCGTTGCTGATTGATGTTCCCCTTCTTTGTAGGTGTTGGTTCCAACTAAGAAAAGTATTTTTTCGTCCTTCCCTTCGAAAAGGCCGAGTTTAAATTTGTCAATCTTTTTTTCTGGTTTGCTGTTGTCGCAAATGTTAACCAGCCAGTCTTGTAAGGTTTTGAAATGCGAAATCTCTTCTGGCGCCGGGGGTGCTAGATCATCGACTGACTCTGTTATCCGGACATCCTGAACTATAATTTTTCCGTGTTGTTCGCATGCCATTATTGATACAGTGATTAAGGTTATAAAAAGAAACTTACGGATTGCAATCATACTGATTTAGGATTTACGAGGTTTAATGATAAAATTAAATCTACATAATACTACTGTTAGAAAAAAGATTTTCCCTCAACTACTTGGGAAGGTCGGATTATTTGGGGTCTCTGAGATTACCACTAAGGCACTAAGGGCACTAAGCCTCACTAAGGGTTGTTTAAAATTAGACCTCTCTTAGTGGAACTTAGTGCCCTTAGTGCCTTAGTGGTGGAATAGAGACTCACACTTCCAACGCGTCGGTAAGAAACAAAACGGCCCATCCTTTCGAATGGGCCGTGCAAAAAACACACTTAAACGCATGAGAAGAAAGAACTATTGTGCCCTTACTGCCATATCAACGGGCGAACCCGGGATGCCGTCTATTTTCTTAATCAAATCACCGTTTTTACCGGTGCTGATGTTCAGGTAATACAAAGAGCCTTCAACGCCCGCCACCAGTGTATTCTGATCAATTAATTTGATCATGGTAACATCTTTGCCGCCAAAGTCTGTTGTAAGTGCTGTAAGGTTTTGATTGGTTGGATTGTATCTGTATACTTTGCTGCCCGAGTTAAAATAGAATATTTCATCGTCAGTTGCCTGCCATTTTGTTGTTGCTGTAATTAATGCCGGCTGAATGAATGCACGCTTGTATAAAGTCGTAATCTGGAACGGCCCTGTGAAGTTTGCCGTGAACTTCAACTCATACAAGGTGCCGTCGGATGATTTTCCAAACAGAAAACAATTGCCTTTATTCACCTGCATCATCGTTACCAGGTTGAGGCCAACATTGGTTGGATCAAAGGCTGAGCCGATGACACTATATTGCGTACCAAAATACATCGGTTGTCCATATACGTTAAAGCGGATGATGTTCTTTTTTACCGCATCATATCCTATGTAATAGTCACCAGTGCTTCCGCTGGCATAGATGAGGCCATTATCCAAAGTGTAGTCGCCATCACAGGCTACACCAAACATGCCATAGATGGGCGCCATGTTCCATGTTTGCCAGAAACCAGCATACAGCCTATGGTTGATAACACCTGTGATTACCCCAAGTTGCGTGCCGGACATTTCTGATACCTTCGTTGTATCCGGCGCGTTAAAAAAGTTGCCAGCTAAGTTTTTTGCACGTTTCAAAGAATCGGCACCTATTTGCACACCGCCATTTTCCGTCATTACCCAATAGCTGGAAATGGTTACGGGCAGAATTTGCTGATGAACCGTAGGTACCATTACCAACGGTTTTGCAGGCAAATTCTCTCCCTGTACTGTTGCATATATCCGGGCCTGTACTGTACCATCGGGTTTGATAAATGAGAATTGTGTTACATTATTTTCAACGCTTAACACGGCTGTTCCGAGGCTGAAATTGGTAATGCCATCTATTTTAAAGTCGTGAAAGTAACGCATGCCATTATCGTTATTGATAATGGTTAAGCGACCATAAAATCTGCCTGTGCCTAATCCGTAAAGCGTTCGTAAAGAAGAGCCCGAGAAATGTTGATCGGCCACATTAGGACCGCCAATGCGCCAGTCGAAGCTTAATGATGCATTGTTTTTTACGGTAATGGTCGGCGTAATAATAAGGCTGTCCCCAACCACGGCTTTGTACACAGTATCGAGATGTGTAACCACTGGTTCTTCGGGTATATCGTATGTATAATTGCCTTTGTCCTTGTAGCAGGAGTCAAAAGCAACCGCTAGTGAAATGGAAAATATGATGATTAATAATTTCTTCATGCTCGTTAATTTTTAAAATTTAAAATTTAAAAATCAAAAGTCAAACGCTTGCAAAACACAGTTGCTCTCATTTTTTACTTTTGATTTTTTACTTTTTAATTTATCCTACGCCCAAACTCATCAATGAAATGGTAAGTGCTGGCGCCATCATCTTTCTTATACAATATTTTCTTAGCAGGATTGTTGATGCTATAGAAATAGTAGTCGTCGCTGTCCTTAATTTTATCCAGCACATAATCCCGTCCCGGATTATTCTTTACCCATGTTGCCGGGTCGGCCATAAACGAAGTGAGTAGACTGATAATGTATAAGTTTTTCGGAATATCAAAAAATGGTGTATTCGGTTGAGGAACGGTCAATTCTCTTACGCCATTAGTAGCAATAAGAAAAAGCAAATGTTTTGTACGGGAGTAATAATCGCCCAGATAGTAAGTCCACCAGTACTCCTTTTCCAGTGTGCTTGAAAAAATAACCATTCCGTTGATCTCTTTTACCAGTGACGTTCCGAAATTGTCATTTGCATATAACTTAAATTTCAGCTTAACAGATTGATTCTGCAATGCGCTATCGGTGTTATAAATAACCAATGGAATAGAAATTCTTCCCTTGTTTGCCGGCATCACATAGCTGTCTTTGAAAGCTTCATAATGTTTGCCCGGTAACGCCGTAGAAGAATCTGGCATTGCTTTAAGGATAAAAGTTCTGTCAGTGTTTGTTTGAACGCCGGAAATGCGAACTGGTATCATAATAGTGTCACGTGCCAGATCCGGTGTATATGCAAATGTGTACACAATGCTGTCCTTGTCTTCTGAACTGAAATCGAAAACAATGTTGTCCGTACTGTTGTACTTCAGCTCTTCCGCTTTTTTGCAGGAAGCAACTGTAAGTACAAGTAGTATGATGGGAAATAATTTTTTCATGCTCGAAATTTTTGAATGAATGAATACACTGTTAGTTTCGTTGTCCGAATTCTATTTCATCATTTGGTAAAGGCAACACAAAAATGTTGGCTGAAGGGCCATAGAATCCCCCATTTAATCCTACAATGGCTTTGTTGAGGCGTTTGTACATGTAGAATATTTGGCCTTCCCCATAAAATTCCTTACGGGCCTCTTTTACCAGTTCATTCAAGAATTCATCTTTGGAATTGGTTGCCAAATGCGCATCGATGCCTCGAGCGGTTCTTACTGAATCAACCAGTCCTTGCGCTTGTTGTGGATTTGCATCGTACGTACATTCTGCAGCTATATAAAACATTTCACTGAGTCGCAATGCGGGTGCCATCAGCGGGTGCCTGTTTGCCGTTGCGTCGTCATCTTTCACATCCGGATTGCGCACATACTTTTGCAAAGCGAGATTGGCTACGCCTGCATCCACTGTTGCGAACCATTGTTTGTAGCGGTTGTCGCTGCCTCCCACTACGCCGCCAGTTTCGTACATAAATTGAGCACCGGCTTGTTTGATGAGCAAGCTTTTGTTTCCCTGGTTAAACATCAGTGAAAGATCATCCACCATGTCAGGAATGTAGAAAGTGAAAATTAACTCCTTGTACATGATCCTATCTTTAAGCTTGATGTCAGAGTTGATGAAATCTGCTTTGTCGGTAAATGGAAATTTCTTCGAATTGATCACTTCCATTGCGTTTACGAGTGCATTCGCTTTGTCGTTTTTATACAGGTACACTCTTGCCAGTTCTGCACAAACCGCATAATAGTTAAAGCGGTGTCTTCTGTTTTGTAAGAAAAGATCAGTTGATGATTCTTCGGTGTATTTAAGTGTATCGGTAATATTTGGATAGTTCACTCTGTAAGAAGCGCTCATGATCGGATCGGCGGGACGCAACAATTCTTTTGCCTGCAATAGGTCTGCGATCATTTTATCAAGACTTTCAGTAACAGTTGACAAGTTTGTAACCTTGTTGGTAAAACTTGTTACGTAAGGAATTGCTTTTGTGCTTGCACCTGTTGCAAATGATGGCCCGAATAAACGCAGCGCATCAAAATGCAGGTAGGCTCTCATTCCCAACGCTTCTCCCTTAATAAGATCATGACCAATATCTGTAAACAGGTTCTTTTTGCTGTCTACATTTTCCAGTATAAGATTACAGTTGCCTATCGCGTTGTATAAACCTTTCCATGCATTGTCTTTCCTGCTTATAAAATCTGCGTCTTTATAATTGTATAAAGATGTTTGCAAGTATCTGCGTTCATCGTATGCAGACTCAATGGAGAAGTTTTGCGCCAGTACATCCGGAAAGCCGAACGTAAGCTCGGTGCCATACAGATCTCCCTGTGCACAGCGGGAATAGATGCCGTTCATTGCTTCTTCAAAACCTTGTTCCGTTTTAAAAAGATCATCTTCCGATACTTGCGACTGCGGAGTTACGTCGAGCCATTTTTTGCAGGATGTAAATGCCGTTGCAATTATTATTATGATTAGAATATTTTTTTTCATGCTTTATCTTTTAGTGTTTAACTACATGCACACCGGTTTAGAAATATGTTTGCAGAGAGAACGTGAAGCTTCTTGCAAACGGATAATTGATACCTCTTTCTGCCTTGATAGACGACCAACGCCACACATCGTTTGCGGTCAGGGCAATTCTCAGATTCTTCATGCCGATCTTCTCAAATACTCTTTTATCGAAGTCATAAGAGAAGTACAATGACTGTAGTTGCAAAACATTGTCTTTCTGTATAAACCTTGAAGTGGTTTGAGTCTTGTCCTGGTTAGCGATGTCTTTGTAAAAAGTTCTATCGCCTGGCTGTCTCCATCTCTCATCGAACACTCTTTGATCCACGTTCTTTTTCGGATCGGCATTTTCTACTCTGTCAACCAATGTCTGGTTGTAGAGATAACCGCCGAACTTCGTGTAGAATGTGGCGTTCAGCATGAATCCTTTGTAGGACAAGCTTGTTCCGAAGTAACCTTCTGCTTTTGGCGTAGTTACCGCGATAGGCACATTGTCTTTTACATCCCAGTCATAAGTAAGTGTTCCATCTTTTTTCATGTAGATCTCTCTACCGTTTTCCGGATCGATGCCCATTGATCTTACCGCATAAATAGCATCGAGTGACTGACCCTCTGCGTATCTTACAAGAGGCACACCTTTCATGGAGCCAACCTGTGCAGTGTCCGCGTTGTCGTTGTACTTTTTAAGTGAGTTGGAAATTTTTGTTACCTGGTTTCTGTTTGCCGTCATGTTTGCAAACAAACTGATGTTCCAATTCTTTTGTCTGTAGAGAATTGCTCGCACATTCAACTCTGCACCATAATTTTCTACGTCGCCGAGGTTTGCTTTTTGCGTAGAGCTCCCGGTTGACGGCGCCAATATGATATCAGACAACATGCCCTTTGTGTATTTGTAATAATATCTCGGAGAAATGATGATGCGATCATTCAACAAGCCGAGGTCAAGACCAACATCGAAGTTTTGTGTTTTTTGCCACTGCAAGTTGTTGTTACCAATATTGCGTACTGCCGCACCAACACCTGTTGAATACCAGTTGTTGGTGTAATAGTTATAAGTGGTGATCGCCATATCCGGAGGAAATGATACCGCACCGGTGATACCTGTGCTTGCTCTCAGTTTTACCTGGCTGAAAATGTTTGACCGGAAAAAATCTTCTTTATGAATGTTCCAGCCAACACCCAATGCTCCGAAAGGCGCCATTTTATTATCACTTCCAAACTTTGAAGAACCATCTTCACGGAATGAGAAGTCTAAAAGGTATTTGTTCCTGTAAGTATAGTTAAGCGTTCCAAGGAAGCCAACCAGTCTCTCCTGCTGGTAAGAACTGTAAGGAGTTGACGACTCAGGATAGGCGTTTGCATAACCGATATTGCTGAACCTGTCGTTGGAAAAACCAATTGCGGTGAACGCTTTATAGTCATCAATCACCGAACGGATATTTGAACCCAATGCAAAGTTGATGTAGTGACCGCCAAGCTGTTTGTTGTAGGTCAGCATAATGTTTCCATCAACAGCGGTCATGTCGTCGTTGCCATAAGTGTAACGACCGCGTTTTTTAATATCCTGTGTTGAGTAATAAAAGAATTCGTTGGCAAATGGTGAAGTAAAGGCGTCCTGATCTGTTTTTGTTTTAGTCAAACTTACCAAGCCGCGCAAACGCAGATTGTTGGTAATGTTCCACTCCAATGAAAGCGCGTCGATCAGCTCAAGATATTTTGTTCTGTTAAAGCTGCCGAGTGTCGCGTTGTACATTGGGTTCAATACCTGGCCTCCATTTGCCAGGCCTGTTCCCGGCCATTTATCAATCACTCTGATGATGTTGCCGGCAGAATCTGTTTTTGGATAATAAGGGTTCATCGACACATAGTCCACGAAACTTCCGTAAGGCGATTCTTTTGCATTAACCTGTGTTACGGTAAGCGCGTTGCGGAACATGATTTTTTTGCCAGGGTTGTAAGAAAGGCTAAGACCCGCGCTGTACCTGTCTCTGCCGGAACCTTTCATTACTCCGGGAGAAGTTTGATAACGAAGCTCAAGACCATAACGCATGGTGCTTGTACCTCCTTCGATGTATAAAGAGTTCTTGTTACCAATAGCTGTTTTCAATGGTTGAGAGAGCCAGTAAGTGTTTACGCCGCCTACTACCATTTCTTTTCTTTGGTAATAAAGCGCATCCAGGTCGTCCTGTGACGCTCCCTGAACATGGCTCTGGCTGTACAGACCCGCCAGCCTTTCGTACTCGAGTTTGTCCGTTGCGTTTAAAACATGATAGTCGCTAAGATCAGGGCTTGTTACATTTAGCTCGTAGTTGTAAGACACTGAAAGCTTTCCTTCTTTCGGAGCTTTGGTAGTGATCACAACAACGCCGTTTGCAGCGCGTGATCCATACACTGCGGTAGCTGCGGCATCTTTCAATATGGTAATGGATTGTACGCGGTTAACATCGAGGTCATATACTTTTTCGAGACTTACTTCGTAACCATCCATTATAAAAGTTGGCAGGTTCACATTGCTTTTCAGGTTGTCCCTGCTCAATACTTCATTTGAGCCTGACGGCAATGCGGTACTTCCGCGAACAGTAATGTTCGGAAGTGAATTTGGGTTAGAACCCACTATATTGTTTTCGACGATTTTAAATGAAGGGTCGTACACAGAAATACTTTGCAGCATGTTCTGCGGGTTCATTTTCTTAAGATCCTCGCCGGAAACAGTAATAGCTGTACCGGTAAAGTTATCTTTCTTCAGTACCTGGTAACCGGTTACAATTGTTTTATCGAGAGCTTCTGGTTTTAGAGTAAGCCTTACTGTTATGGAGCTGCTGTCCGTTAGTTTTATTTCCTGGTTCTCATAGCCAACAGAGGTTACTGTAATGGTCATGCCCGGCGTATAAGGAATGGCAAACTCGCCTTTGCCGTTGCTGGCAATGATCTGTTTGCCGCCTTTTAAACTAATGGTGGCGCCCGCTACCGGTAGTCCGGTCTTGTCATCTACTACTTTACCACGAACATCTGATATTACCGAAGCGGCTGCTACCTGCGGGGCTGCCTCTTCTTTTTTATAGGTAATAACAATGGTGTTGTTTACAATGCTGTAAGCGAATGGCTGCCCTTTAAGTGTTTCCTTAAGTGCATCATTCAGCGGCGCTTCTTTCAGGTCTATGTCTACCTCATGTGCAGCTTCCAGTATTTTTGCATTGTAAAAAAACAGGTAGCCTGTTTGTTTCTTAATGTCCTTAAATACCGTTTCGAGCGACGCATTTTTTCTCGAAATGGTCACTTTTTGAGAATAGCCTGCGGCAGATACCTGTAAGCAACCCACAAGTAAAATAATAGCAGTCAGTTTCATCACGGTGAAAATTTTGTTTTTCGCAAGGTCGCGTATTAACACGCGCCCGCTAAAAGCAGTTAAATTCATACTTTTGTAATGGTTGGGATTAGTCAATAGCAGTTTTGTCTCAAAATTTCTGATGATCCCCAACTTCCGCCGGTCGTGTAGCAGCACTTCCGGCTTTTGTTTTTATGGGAATCCAGTGGTTGTGTTGTGTGTTAACTCATTAGTTGGTTTTGGTTTAAATAATTAAGCTTTTGAAAAGTTTTGAGTAGTGAGTTTTGAGTTATGAGTGGGTGGTTCAAAATGCAGCGACCAACCCTCAACACTCCCCTTTCAATTCTCAACTCTTTACGGTAATACAGTTATTTTTTTACCCTCTATTTTAAAATGAACCTTGTTCAATTCCAGTATTTTCAATACTTCCGACACATTGCTGTTGCGTGACACTTCACCTACAAATTTCTCCGTCGACACTTTTCCTTCGTAACTTATTTCCACATCGTACCATCTTGCAATCTGCCTCATGATGGTTGGGATGTCCGCATTTTGAAAAGAGAATAGATTGTTTTTCCATGCAATGGCATCTTCTACATCTGCCGCCGCAACCTTTATATCATTGGTGTTTTTATTCATAATGGCCTCGTGTCCGGGCGCGAGAATGCTGGCATCGTTTTCACTTACTACTTTCACTTTTCCATCGATGAGTGAAGTCTTGATATTGCTTTCATCATCATAGCAGTTAATGTTAAAGCTGGTGCCCAGAACCTGCACCTGCATGTTGTTTACGGCTACTTCAAATGGTTGTGTTGCATTTTGTGCTACTTCAAAATAGGCTTCACCTTTTAGTTCCACATTTCTTTTGTCGCCTGTAAAGGCAGTGGGAAATTTCAGGTAGGATGCGGCATTCAGCCACACCCTGGTTCCATCCGGTAGTACGATGCGGTACTGCCCACCTCTTGGAGTGGTGAGTACATTGTATTGAACAGCGATGTTGTCCGTTGCTTTTGCTGCGTTGTAAACCAATTGTCCGTTTGCAGGTTTTTCGATGTTACTGTTGCCTTGTTTTGCAACCAGGCCATTGTTGGCACTGTCAAGAACAATGGCACTTCCATCAGCCAGTGTGAGCATTGCTTTGTCGCTGCCGGGTGCTACATCATTGCCAAATTTTGATTGCAATTGCGCGGTGGCAACCGGCGTATCCTTTTTGCTATTGAGGAAATAAATGCCTGCGGAAATGAGCAACATGGCAGCAACACTTGAAGCGGCCAATAACCACTTGCGGTTGCGGGAAGGTTTTTGGATGTACGTGTGCAAAGGTAAAACCGGCGTCTTGCTTTCTGCGGTGATGTTGCTGTACATGGCGTTCCAGTCAACTGTATATTCCTGCTGATCGGTTTGTAATTGATGCCAGAGTTCACGTGCAGGGCCCTCTCCCAGCTCGTCACCGGAAGTCTTTTTAATAATGTCGAACAGCTCCTGTAGTTCTGCAGCAGTAGCCTCATCATTTATATAACGACGAAAAAGATGGTCCAGTCTGTCATTCGAATTTGTCATGCAGTGACGTTTTTCAACTTGCTTTGCTGCGTTTTTTAAGGCAGTAATAGCGGTTTTGGTTATTTAATATGGATAGCAAAATCGTATTCCTCTATAGCAAGACACTTGAAAAGTTGATTGGTAGTAGTGGAGGGAGAAAAAAAGTAAAAAATAAAAAGTAAAAAGTAAAAAACCGAACCCGCAGCGTTTTAGGAACCAGTGTGGTCCGGTACGTTAATCTCCTTTCCTCCGTGAAAAAAATCTCCGTATCCTCTGTGGTTAAAAAAGGTTGCACAAACAGGACGCCCGAAAAACTAAAAAAGACCCGACAAGGTTTTAAAACCCGCCAGGTCTTTGATAAATCCGACACGCTTTTTTACTTTTTACTTTTGAATTTTTCCTTATCTCCTACATTGGGAAAATCTTCGCCAGCGCTTTACCCAGCTCCTCGCCTCTCAGGTCGCGCGCGACAATTTTGCCTGTTGGATCGATCAGGAAATTTGCGGGCACGGCGTTGATGCCATATAATCCCGCCACTTCATTTTTCCAACCTTTCAGATCAGAAACCTGCGTCCATGGCATATCATCTTTTTTGATTGCTTCCACCCATTTATCTTTCTTATCATCAAGCGATACAGCCAGTACATCAAAACCTTTGTCTTTGTAGTGGTTGTATTCTTTCAGCAAATTTGGGCTCTCCGCTCTGCAAGGTCCGCACCAGCTTGCCCAGAACTCCAGCAACACATATTTGCCTTTGTAAGCAGCCAAAGTAACCGGCGCATTTTCTGTGGTCAATTGCTGGAAGTTAGGCGCCATCTGCCCTACAGAGATTCTGCTCAATGTTGCAATGCGTGCTGCAACTTCTTTTCCCTGCTCAGATGCCTGCACTGTTTTGCTCAAATTTCCAAACAGCCCTTTACTTTTTTCCAATGTTTTGCCGTCCAGATAATGCATCAGTTCCCACGCGCTTCCCGGATGATTTGGGTGCTCCTGTATGAAGTCAAGCTGCATCTTCCTTGAGATATCGCTTTGTTCATTTCTTGCTCTGTTGAACTGTGTCTTATATTTTTCAACCGCTATGGAATCCTTGTCATTGTAGGCTTTCATCCATTGCTCATATATTACCTGAACAGGCTTGCGGGTATCATTCTGTGCCTGGTTGTACTTGGCATATTCATTTACCACTGCTGAACCCTGCACGTTTGCATCGTATAAAGAATCCATGTTTCCCTTGATGGTCACCGGTGCTGCGGCATCTACATACAGATCGATCTTAACGGTGTAAGTTTTATTGAAAAGCATGGCGTAGCTTGGCTCGGAGACTTTTCCTTTGAAAACGAAACTGCCATTTTTTGCCACGACTGTATCGGCTTTCATCGTTTTCATGGTGCCGTATGCGAGGTACAACTCACCATCTGGCAATCCTTTTATGTGTCCTGTTAGAGTGAAGTCTTTTTTCTGCGCTTCTGCATGGAAATTTGCAGAGCAAAATGCTCCGGCCAGCAATAGTGTATATGCAGCTTGTTTCGCGTTGATCATGTTGTGTTAAAAGTTTTGTTGTTATAGACAGACACGTGAAAGCGATGGAGGTAGTAGTCGAGGAGAAAAAATTTGAAAATTTGAAAATTTGAAGATTTGAAAATTGTTGCGGCTTCAAGAGCTGAGATTTGCCAGGCTGTTTGAAAAACTACACAATGTCGCTTGTTATCCCGACGAAGGAGGGATCTGGGTTTGACGCTAGCATGCTGTTTATGTAATCACTTAGATCCCTCCTTCGTCGGTATAACAAGCGACCTTTCTTTATTGGTCATAATCACTATGAAGTTTGGAAAAACTATTTCGCAAAATGCTCTGAAAGCCAAATAAAAAAATCTTTTCTAATCATGACAATCATGAAGATCTGCGTTCTTTCTCTACGAAATCAGGAAGATCGCTAAAATAATAGCTGCTTTGTTGAGGGACATTTTTGTGCGGATAAACCGGAGCGCTTCTGTCAGGTGTTTCTTTACGGTGTTTGGAGCAATACCCATTTCAAGTGCAATCTCCTGCGTACTCATGCCCTTGTTGCGACTGTACTCGTAGACACGTTTTTGCTGCGGAGGCAGCTGTGACAATGCTTCCTGCAAGATCTTGCGGTATTCGTTGCTGGTAATGTGATCGTCCACATTGTTCCTGTTGTAATCAGGTTCGAGGTATGATTGCAGTTCGCTGATCAGTTTGTCGTTGTTGGCAACAGCACGTAAATAATTTAGTGTGCGGTTTCTTGCGAGCGTAAAAATGTAGTTATCGAGATTGGTGACATTCTTTAAGAGATGTGCGCTTAACCAGAGCTTGATGAAAATATCCTGTGTAAGTTCTTCTGCTGCGATGTGTGATTTTGCTATAGCCAGCACATATCCGTAAACTCTTTTATTGTATTGATCAAAAAGTTCACGGAACGCACTTTCCTCCATTTGCATGTTAGTTTCTTGAGCCATAGCAGTTTACATGGTGATAATCTGGAAACTAAAATACGTTAAAATTCGCCAATTTGAGCAATCGATTGCAGAAGGCGGAGGTGGCGCTGAGGTAATTTGCTGATAATGAATAATTTGACAATTTGAAGATTTGAAAATTTGAAAATTCTTTGGGTGAAAAAGTCTATAAAATTGGTGGACATTCAACTTGTCGCGCATGCCAATGTCAAAAGTAAAGACGTGTTTCGCCGGGAATGCCTATAAAGGCTACACATAAATAAGCGGTGCTGCACAGCTCCATTTTCAAATTTTCAAATTTTCAAATTCTCAAATTAATTTCAGCTTCTCCTCTTCGATATCTATCTGGTGCAAGAACTTGCGGATGACGTCTTCATCGAAATGTACGTCGGTGTGGTTTTTATTGAGCAGCCATTTACGTTGCTGGTTCAGTACGTCTAAATAAATGGCCTTGCTTTCTGCGTTGATGGCTTCGTCATAATCTTCGGTGCTTTTTTCCTGCCACTTGAGCGCCATTTGTCGCAGCATGCTATGGTTTTCAATCTGGCCATTGTAG
Source organism: Pinibacter aurantiacus (assembly GCF_019130065.1). Taxonomy (GTDB): domain Bacteria; phylum Bacteroidota; class Bacteroidia; order Chitinophagales; family Chitinophagaceae; genus Pinibacter; species Pinibacter aurantiacus. The sequence goes on from NZ_JAHSPG010000017.1 coordinate 105,650, forward strand.
TTGGTGGTGAGGTGGTTCAGCGAATGCTTTGCCAGTTCTTTTTTGATGATGATCTCTTCTTCCTCTTCCGGAATATAATCGTCAAACGAAGGCAGTTTCATTTTGTTGATCAGGTAAGGAAGCGTTAAGCCTTGTACCACCAGTGTTGTTAAGATCACAATAAACGTGATGAACAGGATCAAATTTCTTTGCGGAAATGGTGCGCCGTTTGATTCAACCGGAATGGACAATGCAGCTGCGAGCGAGACCACACCGCGCATGCCTGTCCAACCAAGCAATATCGGGGCCTTCCAGCCGGGGTGCCTCCTATCTGCAACGGTAATATAGTTACGTGCGATCAGTGTGGTGAAGACTGCGCCAAACGTGGAGATGAATCTTATAACAATCAGCACTGCTGTAATTAGCAATCCATAACCCAATGCAGAACCAACGCTAATTCCTTCCTGCTTCAACCCTGCTACGATTTCCGGCAGGTCGAGACCGATGAGCAAAAACACAATGCCATTCAATACAAACACAAAACTCTCCCAAACATTGGCGCCACGCAACCGCGACACGCTGCTTAAGAAATGATGCCTTTTGTTTGACAGCAACAGCCCTCCGCTTACAACCGCCAACACACCGGAGCTATGTACTTCTTCTGCAATCATATACATTATATATGGTGTGATGATGGTGAGCACGATATCCATGTTGGCATCTGTTGGCAGGTATTTATGCACTTTCATGAAAATAAAACCGATCAGTAATCCAACGCCTATTCCACCGATCAGCATCCAGCTAAAACTCAGTGCGGCGTGGTACCAAACAAATTGTCCGGTGCCCACTGCAATCAATGCAAAGCGAAAAATAAGCAGTGATGATGCATCATTCAGTAAACTTTCCCCTTCCAGTATGGAGACCATGCGCTTGGGGACTTTCACAAATTTCAGGATGGCGCTGGCACTTACCGCGTCGGGTGGAGAAACGATGCCGCCGAGCAAAAAACCGAGTGCTAATGAAAAGCCCGGTATGAATGAGTTCGCAGCAAACGCAACAGTGAGCGCTGTTAGAAATACTACAATGAAAGCAAAGCTGGTGATGATGCGGCGCCAGTGCCACAATTCTTTCCACGATATTGCCCATGCTGCTTCATATAAAAGTGGTGGCAGAAAAATAATGAAGATCAAAGAAGGATCTATATGCACGACCGGAATGCCGGGGATGAAGCTTGTCAATAAACCGGCAACCACAAGCAGCACGGGGTATGCGACTTTCAATTTATTTGCCAGCATTATGATCAGCACAATCGCAAGGATCATGAGAAGGTAAAATGGAAAATATTCGATCACGGGTGTTGTTTTTAAGTGTGGGTAAATTTAAGGATTAAAGCCTAATGCTTAATGCTTAAAGCCTAACGCTTAACGCGGGACACAAAGCGTTAGGCATTGGGCGTTTAGCTTTAGGCGTTCTCCGGTTGCTTGTTTAAATAAGATTTCTTACATTTTCATGTAGCCGGTTTAGTGATAATGATTTTTTAAACCTTAATTCCAGAACCGTTATGCAGCCCAAAACCTTCTTCCTGTTTTTGCTGGCGTTATTCGCCCGCCTTTTTTCTTACACACAAACGCATGATCTCGTCATTAAAAAAGTGAACATTGTCGATGTTCAGTCGGGGAAAATAGTGAGCGATATGGATGTATTGATCCATGATTCCCTCATCATTAAGATTGCCCACAACCAAACGAAATTTCCTGCAAAAACGCAGGTCGTCGATGGTAGTGGCAAATACTTAATTCCCGGCCTATGGGACATGCATGTTCATATGTGGAGCCGACATGCGGTTACAAAGTATAGAGACAAGCTTTTTTTCCCATTGCTGATTGGCAATGGTGTTACTGGTGTGCGTGAAATGTGGGATGACGCCAAAACCGTTGCCGCATGGAGAAAGGAAGTCAAAGAAGGCGCGATCAACGGGCCGACAATATTTTCGTCGGGCCCCATTGTAGATGGGCCAAAACCGGTATGGGACAGGTCGCTTTCCATAAAGACAGTGGCGGATGTTCAACGAATTGTTGACTCTCTGCATTACAGGGAGCATCATGATTTTATTAAGGTGTATCAAAATTTGCCACGCGATATTTATTTCAAACTGGCAGAGGTTTGCAACAAGCAGCACTTTGCTTTCGAGGGACATGTGCCATGGAGAGTGACTATACTTGAAGCTGCAAAGGCCGGGCAGTATAGCCAGGAGCATATGATGGGCATGATAGAATTAGCTTCTGACAGCAGTGATTATTTAATGGACGTGATCACTGATAAAGTGAAGGACAGCAGTATAAATACATGGTTGGGGTATGATGAATTCGTACTGCGCACCTACAATCCAAAAAAGTTTGAGCAAATAGCAAAAGAGTTAAGCCAATACAATTCATGGATATGCCCTACGTTTACGGTGCTCAGAGGTGGTGCTTACAAAGACAATCCAGTGATGATCGACACTTCGTATAATCCTTATCTCAGTAAATATACGGTAGCGTATTGGAACCCAAACGGGAACTACACTTTTGATGGGGAAAGCAAAGCTGTATTCGAAGCAGAGAAAAAGATATACGGCTTGTGGCTTTCTATGGCCGCTGTTTTGCAAAGGAACGGTGTGAAGTTGCTTGCTGGCACCGATTTTACCAACCCGTATGTTTATCCCGGTTTTAGTTTACATGATGAGCTGGAACTGCTTGTGAAGGGAGGTTTGTCTAACATAGAAGCATTGCAAACCGCGACCGTAAACCCTGCTACATTTTTTAAAATTACCGACAGATACGGCAGCGTTGCAAAAGGCAAAGTTGCAGATCTTGTTTTGCTGAATAGTAATCCGCTGGAAGATATAACCAACACCAGGAAAATAAATGGGGTGGTTTTACATGGACGTTTTCTTTCGTCAATATATTTACAGGATCAGTTGGAAGAAGTTAAAAGATTAAATATTCAAGTGGATAAGGACACCACTCTGTTTATCCGTGATTTAAATTAGCAAAATGACTGAACCCTATACACTGGACGAAATTGTAAATCTTATTGCAGAGAAATCGGGATGTGACGTTTCAGAAATAAAGCCAGACAGTGATATATCAAATGATCTGGGATGTTGGGGCGATGATTTTGATGAACTAATGTCTGAGTATTGCGCAAAGTTTAAAGTGGACATGAGTTCGTATCTGTGGTATTTTCACACAGAAGAAGAGGGATACGAAAATAGTATTGGACGAGCATTTTTTAAGGCTCCTTATGAACAGGTTGAACATATTCCTGTAACTCCACGAGTGATGTTGGAGAGTGCCAATAGCGGGAAGTGGAGTCTTACCTATCCCCCGCATACGCTACCTAAAAGACGATACGACGGTCTTATAAACCTGGTTGTGATTTTGTTGTTTATTGCTTTTGGCGTTTACACCTGTATAAAGAGATAGCACAGCAAAATATTTTCACAACAATTCGTTACCAAAATAAAAAGCCCGCTTTGCAGCGGGCTTCACACACGAGAGATATTTGAGGCAATTATTCCTGTTAATTGTTCGGGAAGCTTCAAGCTCTGCCGGACTCTTTGCTTTTGCGTTGAGCGTTAGGCATTAAGCGTTTAGCGTTCCCTGTACGTCAAGTCTTTAACTTTTCCGAATCCTGTTAAGCTTTGGAATAGTGTTAACGGACCATTTACCTGTGGCACGTTGTAAAAGTCAATTGTGCCGCCGGACGTAGCGCTTACACCATCATGAGTAGCAACGATCAGCTTGTTGTACAGTATTTGTTTGCCTGTGCTTCCGGATGTATACGCACCACTGAAAAAATGCTGAAACTTTAAAAGTGTAACAGGCTTTGGCTGATCGATCATTAGGGTGCTTTTCTTAAGTCCAAGATCGTATTCGTACACTTTGCCTCCTACGTTATAGAACAAATAACTAAAGTCGGGGCTTACTGCAAATTTCTCAGCCTTGTCAAAATCTGTTGCAGTGATCTCTGCATAGTAAGTTTGATTGATGGATGATGACAGTGTAAATTTTGCAAGATATGATTTGCCTGCTTCCACGTTGCGCAGTACTGCTGTTACCTCGCCTCCATTGTAAGGCGTCCATTCCATGTAGGTGAGATCCATGCCTGTTTTGTAGTCAAACAAAGGCATACTTGTTGGCATGGGCGAGCAGGTTGTTGCTCCTGGAACGTGACGCAAAAATCTTTTATTTTTTGTATCGTATAGCACAGTGCCGTATAAGTCTGCTTGCGTGGGTGCTGCGGCCATAAACGGTGATGCTGTAAATGGATCGGTCTCTCCTGTTGCAATGTTAATGATGCTGGAAAAATACATCTGGTAAGTGCGCAAATAATAATATAGATTTCCTGCCGGGCTGTGCATGTAACTGCAACTGCTACCTGGCATAAATGCATCTGCAGAGAAATTCGATGGTACCTTCGAAAGCATATCAGTTTGGATATTCATTGTCAGATCCCATTTGAAAGTTTCGGGATCTATTCGGTTTGTACCATCTTCCGTGCTGATATAAATGCCTTTTGTAGCACTAGTGTTGGTTATTGCGGCCTGGAAGAAAAAGGTTACACCTACAGGTTTTGCTGTCGTCGGTAGTTGAGATCCTGTATAACCCAGAACGTCTGGAATAATGGTGTATGCACCTTTATTAAATGAAGCCATGTCAAGGCGACTTTTTCCGTTTACTTCGCATAGAGCGAGAAACCCTTCGTATATGCTGGTTACAACGGAAAGCCTGGCAGTGCCTTGCGCCTGTACGCCAGTTTTTTTATCGGTGATCCTGTAGTACAAAGTATAATTTGCGCCCGGCTGAATAACAACAGCGGCATCCAGGTCATGCGTTTTTGCCAGTATTTTTCTTTGGCTGGCGTACAACGCGCCACCGTCCAGCGTTGACCATTCATACGAATATTTTGCAGTGTCGTAGGAGGTTGCCTCTGTGTCCATCGTCAATTTCAGGATGGGCTTAATGCTAAGCTTCTCGCCATATACAACGACGTAGCTGCTGTCGAGCGTTACAGAAATCTGATTGATATCCTGGTAAGAATAGTTGCCTTTGTCTTTGTAGCATGCGCCCAGCATTGTGAGCATTGTTATAGCAATTAGCCAATAGGTTTTCTTATATATATACATGAAGCTCGTTTTGAAGTTTTGAGTATTGAGTTCTGAGTTTTGAGTTGTTAGTTGTTAGACTTTGGGTTGAATAGTCGTCATTGAAGTCTAACAACTAACAACTATCAACTAACAACTCCCGATTTCTATTGCACAGAGGCACCCATTGCCATCAACGTACCGTCGTCTTCGTAAACAGGCGTTCCTGCTGCTTTTTGTTGATTGAGATAAATTTGCATTGTGCGGCCGTAATAGTTTTGCACAGGTATTGAAGTGCTCAGACCTATTATATCGCTGATCTCTTTGGGCGATAAACCGAGTACCTGCGACATCAGATAAACTTTTGTACGGCTGAATGTACCCAGGTACCCGGAGAGCCACTGTGCTGGTTTTTCTAAAATATCGTTGAGAATGATCTTGTATTTGATATAGCTGAAACGTGCGCCGGTTATGCTGTTGGTGATCTTCCATTGCATCGCTGTAGAAAAATTACTGTTGTCTTGCAACAACAAAATAATACTAACGCCTTTCTGTTGAAGATCTGCTGTGCGATGCACTTTCAGGTATAATGTATCAACCGTTCTGCCGGCTCTTATTTTGAATGAGTCAGGCAATGCATCGTAATGAGTTCCTGCAACGGCTGTAGAACTGTCTGCAATGATTACTTTCACTGACCGTGGTTGATTGGAAACCTGTCCCATAATAGCAACAGGAATTCTTACAATGGAGTCCTTTATACTTGAAAGGGTGAAACCAAATGACACTACTCCGGTATCTACACTGTTTGCATAGTTGGACCTGAAGTACACATCATTTGTGCCCTCGTAGGTCATTATGCCTTGTTTTTTACAACTTGCAAACATGAGCAAGAGTAATGTTAACGCGCCTGTATATTTTAGCATTTGCATATTTCTGTTTTAAAAGATCAATGAAAATTTGTTTCAGACTGAGGGATTGGCACTACATACTTTGTTTTATCCATCGTAACATTGCCCGACGTTGCAGAGCCGTTCGGAATCGCTGTAGTCTTGGTTCTTTTATAGTAATAAAATAACTGTCCCTCACCGTAAAATTCTTTTTGATATTCTTTCTTTATTTCTGTTGCAAGTACCGCAGTGCCCGGAATGTTGGCGTCTCCCCTGTTATAGCGCACTGTGTTAAGTAACCCAAACGCCGTGGCATTGTCCGGTGCTGTTTCTGCCGCGATGTAGTACATTTCGCTGATGCGGATCAATGGCATCATATAACGGAATTTGAGGTCTGTATTGGAAACATCTGCGAACTTGTAAAAAGTTCTGTAGGATTTGCTGCTCGCTGTCGGGTAGATCCAGCAAGGGTTCAATCTGTAATCGTTTGGATAGGTGGAAGATTCCATCATTGTATTAAGGCGGCCGTCGAGTGGTGCAAGTATTGAACCGTCTGAATTTGCCGGTGCAAAATACTTGTTATAGTTACCATACATTTCAAGCGATTGAACGGCGAAGATCATTTCGGTAGAAAACAGTCTGTCAGCATTATCTTTATTTGAAAGAACTGCAGTGGATGTTATCCATGGAAAATATTTCTGTGCATTTGCAATGACCAACTGCGAAGTCTGGTAAGCATTTGCCTTATCGTTCCTGTACATGTATACCCTTGCCTGTAAAGCTTTCACTGCGTAGTAATTCATGCGCAAGTTCCTGTTCCTGAAAAATGCATCGGTATTAGGGTCAGGATTTCCGGCTACGCCAAACGTAATCACAGGATCGTTTGATAAAAGGGCTTCCGCTGTTTTCAAATCATCCAACACGCTGTCCATAACGTTGTTGCCAGGCAGGTAACCATTGTAAGACGAACCTGTTTTTTTGTAATAAGGTATCGATGGTAAAATAGAATCTGCCGTGTTGTACATCGGCCCAAACAAACGAAGCATGTCGAAGTGGAAAAATGCCCTCAGTGCTATCGCCTCTCCTCTTAGTATTGAATCCTGCGAAGGTGTAACGACGCCTTTATATTTATCAAGCTGCGCAACAAAACTATTAGCGTTGGTAATGCACACGTAAGAGCTCGTCCAAATTTCGTCAGTTACCGTTTTTACGACATCCTGGGAAAAGCCGTATGATGAGAAGTTATAGTATTTATGGCTGGAGCCAACGTTGTAGTATTGCGCCATTACATCCGGAACCAACATGGTAAGGTTGGCGCCGTACATGCTGGATTTCGACATGCTCAGGTAAATGCCATTCAGTGCCTGGTACACACTTTGTGGTGTGCTGAATATTTGCTGCTCGGTGAACACATTCTCAGGTTTTACATCCAACCATTTTTTGCAGGACGATAGTGACGCTATCATCAGCAGCAGAACTGAAATATATAGTGTTAGTTTTTTCATTCTTTCAATTGTTTAAGGGTTAAAATGCTGCGTTTACACTGAAGGAAAATGTATTGGCAAAAGGATACTCAATGCCGCGTTCTCTTTGTACCGTGGACACTCGGAAAATGTCATTTGCGTAAGCAGTGATCCTGAAACTTTCCATGCCCAGTGTTTTGATCCATTTCTGACCAAGGAAATCATACCCAAGACTGAATGACTCACCGGATATATAATTTTCTTTTTGTACAAAGCGGGATGAGATGGGCGTAGCTCCTTCTAATTTTGACGTTACGAGATAAATTCCTTTGAACGGAGCGTTGTCTCCCGGCTTTTGCCAGCGGTCGTATAATGCACGTTTGTCCTGGTTGTTACCGACAGAGAGATAGCTGATGTTTTCAACTTTGTTGAACAGTGCGGAATTGTATACGCTTGCACCAACACTATAACGTACCGCTGCACTGAATGTGAAACCTTTGTAGCGAAAGTTGGTGCTGATTACACCCTGCGCCTTCGGCTGTGTGTTGCCTACTTTTACCACATCATTTACATCGTAAGTAAACGTGTATTGACCATCTTTCTTAATAAATACTTCCTGCCCTGTTGAGGGATCAATGCCTGCAGAACGCACTGCCCATATATCGGTTGGACTATTTCCATCGATATATCTTTCAAGCGATTTATTTAACTGGTTTTGTTTGTTTAAACCCGCGAGCGTATTGTTGAAGTTTTGAAATTTGCTTTCGAGCATTCCAATGGTTCCACCCAGCGTCCACATGATCCTTTTATTAAGGTTGTTGATGATCTTATAACCAACGCCCAGATCCATTCCCTTTGTAGATAATGTGCCGGTGTTCAGCGGGTAACTGTTAATGCCTGTAGAAGAAGGCAACGGCGCCATAACGATCATAGGATCAGTAACTTTGGTATAGACATTACCTGTTAATGACAATCTTGATTCAAATGCCTGTAAGTCGAGACCTAAGTTTTTTGAAGTTGTAAGCGGCCATGAAAGATTCGGATTTGCCAGTGTCGCAAGATCAACACCTTGTCCGAATTGGTTGATGTAACTGTCATACACATACGTAGCTATCGAAGTGATGGCTCCAAAATTTTGGTTGCCACTTGTTCCTACGGAAGCTCTTAAGCGCAATGTATTCAACCATTTTGCTTTGTTAAGGAACGCTTCATTATGGATGTTCCATCCTGCTCCTATTGACCAGAAAGGACTGAATTTGTTATCAGAACCAAAGGCCGTTGATCCATCGAGACGATACGTGAAGTCTGCAAAATACCTGTTGTCAAACGAATAGTTTAAACTTCCAAGCAGGTTGTTGCGACGAAAAACAGAAGTTGTGGAACTTGGTTTGGAATTGTTCTGGTAACTAAACGCGAAAGCGGGATTGCCTGTGCTTCCTGCAGGGAAACCTACTGCAGTAAAAGAAATCATTTCATTTCTTGTCTGTTCTGCTTCTGCACGAAGATTGGCAGTTACCTGATGTACACCGTTGAATAGTTTGCCATAGGTAAGCATCACGTTTGTCTGGTAATTGAATCCGCTAGTCTTTTTGTTGGTGTATTTTCCTTTGGTAAAAATGCTGCTATCCTGGAACAAAGTATTTTCAGGGGAAATAAAAGTAACTCCGGTAGTTGTATTCTGGTTAATGGAAATGGCTCCCTGCAATTGCAACTCAGGAAGAATGGTGTAAATGAGTTGCAGATTTTCATTGTAGCCAAATGACTTTGTACTGTTGGTGCTTGGTAACAACGCATTGTACAATGGGTTGAACACATAGAATGTAGAGCCTAAATAATCTTTGCTTACTTCGAGGTATTTTTGAGCAATGCCTAATGAATCTCTTTTTTGAAAATAAGCCGGTGCTTTTACAAAGTTTGAGAAAGAACCATAGGGCGACTCAGTGGCATTGTAACCGTTAAGATAAAGTTTGTTGGAGAGGTTGAATTTTCCTTTGCGATAGCTAAAATCAAAGCTGCCTCCCCAGTTTTGTCTTCCGGAGCCTTTCATTACCCCGGAAATATTTTTGTAGTTGAATCCAAGGCCATAGCGGGTTGTGGCGTCTCCGCCATCTGCATATAAATTCGTGTTTGAAGTAAATCCCGTTTGAACCGGTTCATTTAGCCAATACGTGTCAGTGCCTTGTTGTACCAAAGCGAGGTGCTTGCTGTACAAATCATCGAGGTAGTATTGGTTCGCCCATGATGCGGTGTTTGGTCCCATGGTATAACGGCCCGCCAGTTTTTCAAACTGTAATTCTTCCTTTGAGTTCATCATGTTGTAACCCGAAAGATCAGGAGCCTGCACGTTGAAATCGCCGGAGTAAGAAAGACGCATCTTCCCGGGACGTGGCTTTTTTGTTTCAATAACCACCACGCCATTTGCGGCTTGTGCACCGTAAAGTGCCGTAGATGCTGCATCCTTAAGAATGGTAACGCTTCCAATTCTGTTGATGTCAAGGTTATTGATTATCTGCAGAGAAACCCTGAAGCCATCGAGTACAAATAAAGGTTGGTTGGGGTCTGAGTTGAATTCGTCTTTTAAAGCACTGCTGCTGATGCTGCTTTGACCGCGGATCTCAATGTTTGGCAAGGAATTGGGGTTAGAGCCTTGCACGTTGTTGTCCATTACAATGAAAGATGGGTCAAGGGTTTTGAGGCTTTGAATGAGGTTCTGGTTGCCGACAACTTTTAATTGCTCTCCAGTAAATGTTGCAGTGGCACCGGTAAAACTTTCTTTTTTTCTACCGAACATTCCTGTTACAACGATGTCATCAAGCTTTTTGCTGGCCTTCTTCATGGCAACAAAGAAATTCGTTTTGTTGCCGATTTCAATGGTTTTCGTTTCGTATCCTACATACTGTACAAAGATTTCCTTGGTGTTTTCTGGCAGGTAAACTTTAAACTCTCCCGCTTCATTTGTGATGCCGCCAAGCGCTCTGACGTTGCCAACCATAACTGTACCATCGGTTCTTGTAACATTGTTTGGCCGGCCCTTTACGAAGACTGATGCACCTGGCAATGGCTCGTTATTTTCGTTTACTACAGTTCCTGTTATTAAGATCTTATCGCCGTAGACTTTAGCAGCCATAGCTTGAACATTGACGATGTCTGGCGGACCAGGTTGCCTCACGATGATCCTTTCCCCGCCTGTGTCTGCTACATTGTAAGTGGTTGTCGGTCTTACGTACGTAGTTTTTTTTCTTCCTGAAACGATACTGTAATTGGTGTCATTGATCTTGATGACCTTCAATCCATGTGGCTGAACTAATTTCTTTAAAACCGTTTCTACGGGTTCGTTTGATGAAGCCAGATCATAATTGGCGGAAATGCCATTGACTAATTTATCTTCAAACAATAAGTTGATGTGATAGCGTTTTTGTACCTGTTGCAAGAGGTCCCTGAGAGAACTGTCTGCCGTAGCAGCGGTTATTTGTACGCGGGAATTGGTGTTCAGCGCGTAGGCTATGTTTTGGGCTGGTATATACCCTGGCGACACCGCCACGCATGCGGAGGCGATAAAACACAGAAGATGTTTTCTCATGTCAGTTTTTGGTTTGAAAAAAAGTATGTAAAAAGCGGCTAAGGTTGTTCGTTGCGAATCACGATTTCTTTTCCCTTTCTCTCCAGCTGCATGTTGATAGCAGCACTGATTGAAGCGAGCAATATCGTATCATTTTCGGTGGAAACAGCACCTGATATGGTTTTATTGTACACCTCATCGTCTTCCACTTTCACTTTAAAACCATAATTATCTTCAAGCATTGTGATCACCTCTCTCATTGGTGTTTTGTCGAATTCAAGCCTGTTGTTTTTCCAGGCGCTAATTTTATCCGGCACTACCTTTTGGTTCAGCAGTATTTTTTTTGAAGCAGAGAACGTTACTACGTCCCCCGGTGCCAGCACTATTTTGGAACGTTCATTGTCTTTCAAATCGAGCTGCACTTTACCATTGTTAAGCGCCACAGTCGTTATCTGGTGCCTGTTGTCTACGTTAAAGGATGTTCCCAAAACCTGTACGTTTAACTGGTCCGTGTGTACAATGAACCTGCTGCTCTCCTTTGTAACTTCAAAGCCGTTGACGTGATTAACCTCAAAGAATGCCTCGCCATCCAGCCATACTTCACGTGGCTTTCCAGTGTTCCATTTGTTAGAATAACGTAGTGTCGAGTTTGCATTCAATGTAACTATGGAATGATCGGGCAACTCAACTTTTTTCATCTCTGCGTATCTTGTTGTCACTGTTACATCGCGATTGATGCTCCACCAATACCCCGCTCCTGCTGTAACGATCACCACGGCTGCTGCTGCATATTTCCACCATTTGTTCATTCCTACTACTTTAGCAGGTTGTTTGCCCGCCATTGCAATAACATTGTCCCACACCCTGGACTGAGCGCCAGCCGCTGATTGTATGGCCGATGGTTGTATGGTGCCAAGCAAAACTTTTGCTTCCTCTGAAAACGATTTCAATTGCTGATGTTCCTCCATTGCGTTCTCCCAGGCCCGCGCATGGGCATTTTGTTCGCCGTGCACCCAGGCGAGAAAATCATCATCGAGCAAAATATCTTCTACAGTATAATTCCGGTATTGCTTCATACGTTTCAAAGGAGTAATTGTTATAAAGACGGTTAGAGTTGTTTTTTTACCCCACTGGTTCACAACTTTTTTAAAATATTTTTTTTCAAAACAAAAAAGAAGCCTGCAAAGCCCAAAGAATAATGGCGGCCCCTGCCTTGTAAATGACCCTCAAAGCCTCTATGGACCTGGCCATTAGCTTATAGGTGGCTTTAGGTGAAAGATCGAGGATTGAAGAAATTTCCTGGTAAGAAAAATTTTCATAGAACCTTAAATAAATGGCTTCCCGTTGTCTTGCTGTGAGTTGTTCCATTGCTTTCTGCAATTTTTGCTGCAGCAGCATTGCCTGTTCTTTTTCCATTACCGTGTCATCTACTGCCAGTGTAAATTCAAAGGGAGAATCGTTGGCGCTCAATCTTTTTTCTGCACGAAGTTTGTCGATCAGCAGATTTTTAAACGAACGGAATAAATAGTTTTTGACAGATACAGGCAGTGTGAGCTTGTGGCGGGTATTGATGAACTTTATAAACAGGTCCTGGATGGCATCTTCTACAAATACTGCATCGGCGCAGTATCGGAAGCCATAGGCATATAGTTGATCGAAGTAAAGCTGGTAAAGCTTTTCCAGACCACTATCATCGCCCTTTAAAAATGCAGCCCACATCTCCTGCGGCTGTTCCATGCCAGAGTCGTTCATTAGATTCTCAACAGTTAGCAAATGAAGATAGCATATAGTTGGTTTATATCAAAAAAGCACTGGTGGTGAGCCAGCGCTTTTGAAACAATTAATAATTAATAATTAAAAATTAATAGGTGCTGCATCCGAAAGAGAAATCAAGTGGTTTTATTTTTAAACAGTCAGTAATACGATATTCGGAAGAAAGGCGGCCCTGTTAATTATTAATTATTAATTGTTAATTTTCTCTTAGTGTTTCATTCAATAGCGTCTTCAACGCTGCCTCCGACGGCCTTGGCGCATCTACAGTCACAATCTTTCCTTCTTTGTCAAACACCATAAAACGTGGAATGCCGTTGATGTCGTAGAATTTTGCGATGTCGCTCCAGCCCGCGGCAAATAGCTGCGTGCCGCCCAGTTGCTGCGTTTGCACGAAGGTTTTCCATTTTTCTTTGTCTTTCAGTTCATCTACGGAAATGCTTACAAACACGACATTCTTGTCCTTCATTTCTTCCTCCAATGTTTTTAAGAATGGCAATTCTTTTTTGCATGGGCCGCACCATGTGGCCCAAACATCGATCAGTACTACCTTTCCTTTGAGATCATTCATGCTCACTTTGTTGCCGTTAATATCTTCATAAGAAAAATTGTAAGAAGCACTTCCTTTCTTAAAGTTGTTCATCGCCTTCATGGTATTGAAATACGCAGCTTTCATTGAATCGGTTACCAGGTATTTTTTTAAAGGATCAATAGTGCTTGTAAACTCTTCGTAAGACTTGAAACGACTCATGTTGTTGGCTACATACGCTCCTTTCAAAGTGTCATTGCCAAACAGGTTCGCTGCCCATTCGGTGCGGTTTGCCGGAGCAGGTGCATTCCTGTCACCCATGAGTGTGCAGAAGGTTGAGTAGTTTCCCATGTACTCAACTGTTTCCCCCAGTTGCAAAACAGAAGCAGAAGTGTATTTCGGACTTTTTATAATCTGAGCGTAAAAATCGGGATACTCTGCTTTTGTGGGATGCGTAGAATGTGGTACCAGCAAGTAATGCATGGCATCAAGCTCCACATCCATGTCAACCGCCATCTTCATCAGTGCGTTGAATTTTTTATTGGGCGTGGTGATTTTTTGATTGAACTTTTTTGCCTCGGGTAAAAAAACATTCAGATTTTTAAAATACTCCTGGTATTCCATGTTGATCTTTGTAAACTGAAATGCAGGGCGGGCAATAACAGAGGACGCTGCGGCCCAATCTGCCAGCAGTTTGTTTTCCTGCGAGCCGGTTATCATTTTGTAACCCTCGTCATTTATTTCGACTGACAAAGCATCTCCGCTTTTTACATAGATCCTCACGGGATTGTTGCCTTTGCCTTCTGCTATATAGTAAAAACCTTCCTCCGGATTGGAGAGTGCGAAAGCGAAATCCTTGTCCTTGCCGGGTTTTGCGGTGGCAATGGGAATGCGTTTGCCTTCATGCACTTTCATCAGCATCATGTCGGCAGTATAATTCTTTTGAAAGGAGCCGGTCAGTAAAAACAATTTCGCGGGTGGTACGGTTGCGAGTACGGTTGTGTAGCAAGCTGCCATCAGCAGCAATAAAGCAGAGCATTTCTTCATTATAAAGCTTTTATAGTTTATGACATTCGTATAGACGAGTGAACGGTGCTGTTTTACCCCATGACGGGTTTTGTTTTTTTTAGCTGAACGCCGAACGCTTAACGCCGAACGCCGTTTGGGTGTATCAGGCATTAAGCGTTTGGTGTTTGGCCTTAAGCGTGCATTAAAGCAAACTTTCCTTATTTTGTGGCCTTCTATAAGATTAAATATGACTATAAAGCATTTCATTGCCGCATCTTTTGTATGCAGCTCTTTTCTAACGACCTATGCCCAAAACGCTGTTACGCTGCAGGACTACCAGCGTGCAGAAAGTTTTCTGGGTTATAATACTCACAAATATCTTGACCGTACTTTCTCCTCTCCCAACTGGATATCCGGCGATCGCTTCTGGTATCGTACGCTTACTCCGAAGGGAAGTGAATTTGTGCTTGTTGATCCGGTTAAAAAAACAAAAACGCCTGCCTTTGATGCCGTACGACTTGCATCATCGCTATCTTCCGTGGCTCCTATTGGAGTGTTTCCAGATGCTTTACCGTTCAACTATTTCACCTATTCTGATGACAACCGCTTTGTTACTTTCTATGCTTTCAGACAGCAATGGAAAGTGAATCTTCAAGACTACAGCATTGTAAAGGCGGAAAGTAACTCCAATAAGGGCAATGCAAGCGCAAACGAAGCTCCGGAAGTAGTTTCGCCCGATGGTAGCAAAGCTGCCTACATTAAAGACTGGAACCTTTGGATGCGCGATACCAAAACCGGCAAAGAAACACAACTCACGCAGGACGGCGTCGAAGATTTTGGGTACGCCACTGACAATGCAGGCTGGAAGCATAGTGATGAAGCGATTCTCCTGTGGTCACCCGATTCAAAAAAAATTGCAACCTTCAAACAAGATCAACGACAGGTTGGTGAAATGTATCTTGTCACTACAAATGTCGGGCACCCCAAAATGGAGCAATGGAAGTACCCGCTGCCTGGTGACGAGCATATTCCGATGATCACGCGAGTGATTATTGAAGTAAGCAATCCAAAAGTTATTACGCTGAAAGTCGCAGCAGATCCGCATCGTGCTACACTAAGCGATGATATTTCAAGCAGTGGTACTTTTGATGATGTGAACTGGAGCGATGACGGCAACTGGCTGGCATTTGTTTCTACTTCCCGCGATCATAAAAATGAAAAATTCCGCATTGCCAATGCCAACACCGGCGATGTGCGTGAAGTGTTCGAAGAAAATGTTACTACGCAATATCAATCCGGCTGGGGAACCATTAACTGGAAATTTTTGCCCAAAACCAATGAACTCATTTGGTTTTCTGAAAGAGATAATTGGGGGCATTTATATTTATACGATGTTGCCACTGGTAAAATGAAAAATCAAATTACCAAAGGCAATTTTATGGTAAGCGATATACTGAAAGTGGATGAGAAAAGTCGTTCTATTTATTTCTACGCCCGTGGTTTAGAAAAAGAAAACCCTTACTACAGGCAGCTATATAAAGTTGGTTTTGACGGCAAAGGAATGACGCTGCTTACACCAGCAGAAGGTTATCACACCGTGTTCTTTTCCGCTTCCGGAAAATATATCGTTGATACTTATTCCAAACTTGATGTGCCTCCTGTTACGGTTTTACTTGATCAAAACGGCAAGCAAATAATAGAAGTGGAACGCACAGATGTATCACGTTTGAAGGATGCGATTGGCTGGAAGGCGCCAACTCCAATAACCGTTAAGGCAAATGACGGCGTAACTGATTTGTATGGCTTGCTGTTTACACCAACACATTTAGATCCCTCCAAAAAATATCCTGTTATTGACTACGTGTATCCCGGCCCGCAGGGAGGAAGCATGAATGGCACCTGGGATTTTAGCTCTGCCCGTGGCGATAACCAGGCATTGGCCGAATTGGGATTTTGTGTATTGGTATTGGAAGGGTCCGGCAATCCTTTGCGCAGCAAGAGTTTCCAGGATATGTATTTTCCTGATCTAAGCATCAACACACTGCCCGACCAGGTGAGCGGCATTCGCCAACTCGCTCAGCGTTATTCATATTTCGATACTACACGCATTGGCATATGGGGGCATTCCGGTGGCGGCTTTGCAACTGCCACAGCCATGTTCAGGTATCCTGATTTCTTTAAAGTGGGTATCAGCGAGAGTGGCAATCACGACAATCGCAATTATGAAGATGACTGGGGCGAGCGCTACATTGGCTTACTTAAAAAAAATGCAGATGGAAGTGATAACTACACCGCACAAGCGGACCAGCTCAATGCTAAAACATTAAAAGGGAAATTGTTGCTGGCGCATGGCATGATGGATGACAACGTTCCTCCATACAACACCATGCTGGTGATAGATGCGTTAGAAAAAGCAGGTAAAGATTTTGACCTGGTTGTATTTCCGCATGCACATCACGGCTACGGTGAAAATTCATATTACATGATGCGTCGCCGTTGGGATTATTTTGTAACGAATCTTTTGGGTGCCGAACATCCTAAAGAGTATAAGTTGCAGGTGACTGGTGATAGACGTGTGATGTAGGGGGAATGCTTAATGCCTAATGCCTAACGCGGAACGCCAAACGCCTGATACACCTGAAGTGCGTTGGGCGTTTGGCATTCAGCGTTAGGCTTCTTCGCTCGCAACCATGACGACCATCGCACTGAGAATTAAAGGTGCACGTCATTGCGAGACCGTTAGAGCGTGATAATTTGACAACAAAAGTGTGTGGCACTACAGAGACCGGGCGAAGCAATCTCAGCAGTCTGCCGGAGATTGCTTCGCCCCGCACCTTGAGGCAGTATCTCTGCTTATGAATGCAAGCTGTATGTTTTGCCGGGTCTCGCAATGACGTGTAGCTTTAAGAGGCCGATTCATCGTCGCCGACATTACTACAATGGTCGCTAGTAAACGATGTTTCCTTTTATAAATTTCCCTACACAACAATCCGTGTAAATCAGTCTCATCTGTGTCATCCGTGTGCCCCTCATTTTGTTGTAACAACTATCACCGCACTCGGCAAACCTTCCGCACTTGCCTTTACTGTTATTGTTCCGGACTTCGTGTTTGCTTTTACGATTGCCAATGCATATCCACTGTAGGCCGCTCTTTCTTTTGACGCGAATGAAACAAGATTCGCAGGATCGCCGTTATCGGTGGCAACAATTTCACCCGCACCGGATACTTCAAACTTAATGCTGTTGCTGGCTTCAGGCACCACTACTCCATTCTCGTCTACAACGGAAACAGTGATGAACGAAAGATCCTTGCCATTTGCATTCAGGTTCTTTCTGTCTGCGGTCAACACAAGCTTGTAAGCAGCACCTGCGGTTTTTACTTCATCAATCGCCCACTGTTTGCCTTTCTTATAAGTGATTACTTTTAATGTTCCCGGTTCATACACCACATCATCCCAACGGAAACGATACTCATATTGTCCTCTCTTTTTTCTACCCAACGATTTGCCGTTCAGAAATAATTCAGCTTCGTCACCTGATGAATACACGTGAACAGGTGTTACTTTACCTATGCGATCGGGCCATGTCCAATGTGGCAGAATATGCGCCATTGCCAGCTCAGGGCGCCAGCGTGCCTGGTAGAGATAAAATCTGTCTTTCTTAAAACCCGCTAAATCTATGATGCCGGAATATGAACTGCGCGCAGAATAATAAGGCGTTGGTTCGCCAATGTAATCCCAGCCCGACCAAACAAATTCACCCGCCACGTAAGGATTATGATCTTGTGCGTAAAACACTTTATCGGGCGATGCGCCAAAAGCTGCAGTGTACAAATCGTATGCACTCACTGCTTTATTTACAGGATCGCCACCTGTGGAATCGCTCACGGGGGCACTGATGCCATCCATCACGGGAAATATATAAGTGCCGCGTGTGCTAAGCGCAGAGGCCGTTTCGCTGCTAACGATCATTTTTTCCGGGAACTGTTTTTGAAATGCCGGATACAAAGGTGATGTGCGTATGCCTTTCAAATGGCTATAAGCCGGCGCGTCGCGAATGCCTTCTCCCTGGTAGTTTAAACTAAGGATGTCAACCTGTTTTGGAAATGGCATATCTGGCTTTGCATAGTTCATGGATGCCGTTGCGGGGCGTGTGCTGTCTTCATCTCTCACAATATCGTGTAATTGTTTGGCTAAGGCTGCACCTTCATCGCTGGTGTATTGTTCGCCCACTTCATTGCCAAAGCTCCATGCCATAACAGAAGGGTGATTGCGATCTCTTCTGATGAATGAACGGATATCTGCTTCATGCCAATCACTGAAAATCAAATGAAAATCGAGTGGTGTTTTTCCTCTTTCCCAGCAATCAAATACTTCATCAATTACGAGAAAGCCCATGCGATCGGTGAGTTCAAGCAACTCCGGTGCGGGAGGATTGTGAGCAAGACGAATGGCGTTGCAACCCATGTCACGCAACATTTCCAGTTGTCGTTCAGCTGCGCGCACATTGAATGCTGCACCCAATGCACCAAGGTCATGGTGCTGGTTTACACCCTGTATACGTAGCGGCAGGCCATTTACCGATAAACCTTTTAGGGGATCAAATTGCAAAGAACGAATACCGAAATGTGTTTCATACTCATCAATAATTTTTCCATTTTTATAAATTCGCGTTACTGCCGTGTACATGCTGCGATCCTTTACTGGTAAAGGTTGCCAGAGTTTTGGATTTTTTAGTGAAACAGATTTTTCTATCGTTTGCTTCTCTCCCGCTTTTACAGTTATGTCTGTTGATTGAAAGGAAGCGATTGCATTTCCTGTCTTTACAAAAGCGTTGTTCAGTGCGTAGATGTCAGTTGACACTTTCAAGTTTTGTTCGGTTGCTGAAGTATTTGCCACGCAAACGGAAAGATCAACAGTTGCTGCGTTTGCTGAAATGTTTTTTGTGCGAACAAAAGTACCCCACTGTGCTACGTGTACTGGATCAACCTTGGTGAGCCACAAGTTGCGATACAGACCGGCACCGGGATACCAGCGTGAAGAGTTCGCAGGATTGTCCAGGCGGATTGCTATTTGATTTTCTCCCGATTTTATATAAGGTGTAAGATCAAGTCGAAATGAATTATAACCGTAAGGCCAGCCACCAACGAGCTTTCCGTTGAGCCACACCATTGCATACGACATGGCGCCGTCGATGTCAAGGTAAATAGATTTATTAAGGTCGTTTGAAGAGACATTTAGTTTTCTTCGATACCACGCAACACCCTGTATTGGCAGGCGTCCCATGCCGCCGCCCACAATTGCATTCTCTTCTTTGTAAAAAGGTTTGTCGATGGCCCAGTCATGCGGAAGAGTTACGCTTAGCCATTGTGCGTCGTTAAAATTATTTTGAACAAAAGGAAAATCTTTTCCGGGATCACCTTGTGGGCGTTGATGATGTTTTGACGGATCTTTGATGAAATCATTTGCCGTGGGCAGTATCCACGCTTTCAATGCATCCTTCGAAGTGACTGCCATTCCTGATTCCGAGGCCCTCGTATCAGCAACTTTGTTGTCGTTCTTATCCGTAACAACAGGGCGTTCGTCGTATATTAATTTGTCTGGTTCTGTATCATAACGCATGAACTTCCAGCCATTGTTTAGGCTGATACGTTGCCTGGTTTGAGCGTTTGAAACAACTGAAAGTATTGCCAGTAATAGGCAAACAGCAATACGCAAGAATCGTTGATTGATGAACATAGGCAGAGTGTGTTGTGCCGACGTTACAAAATTCAGCGAGGATGCATTATTCCGGTGTTTGAAACCGATACAAGAAGGTTGTTTGTCATCCCGAGGAACGAGGGATCTGAGTATCGCACAAACCGGTTGGTCGTGTTCCTCCCAGATCCCTCGTTCCTCGGGATGACAAACAACTCGCGTTGATTTATTTGCTCTCCGCTGCGATAACGTCGTTGTATTTCAAATTAAGTGTATTCACTACACCTAAAATCTATTTTCAGCCAAATATATGCAACCGATTGCAATGATTCCGATTTTTTATATTTTTGAAGCTAACAATGGGTAATTTCACTCAAAGCCAATTCATTAGAATGAAAAGACTTGCCAACACGATTGCTTTTGCTTTACTGTGCTACCTGGGTACGAACGCTCAGGTTAAGCTGCCTCAACTGATCAAAGACAGCATGGTGCTGCAACGGGATGCGAAGATTAAAATATGGGGTTGGGCATCGCCGAATGAAAAGATCAACATCACTTTCAATAAGAAAAAGTCTGGTGTTAAAGCAGATGCCGCTGGTAATTGGTCGCTGCTCCTGCCGCCGATGAAAGCGGGTGGGCCTTACACGATGAACATTGATGCGAGCAATCATCTTACACTCAACAACATTTTGATTGGTGATGTGTGGCTCTGCTCCGGTCAATCGAACATGGTGCACCAGATGAGCTTGCACAGTGTGTTATATGCCAATGAAATTACGACTTCAAACTATCCTGAAATAAGACAGTTTTTGGTGCCTTCTGTTACAAACTTAGTAGCTCCGCAAAAGGATTTTTCTGATGCGCACTGGAAGTCTGCGAATCCTACTGACGTGCTGCAGTTTTCTGCTGTCGCTTATTTCTTCGCTAAAAAATTATACGATAAATATCATGTACCTATCGGATTGATCAATGCAAGCTGGGGCGGCACTCCTATTGAAGCATGGATCAGCGAAGATGGTTTTAAGGAATTCCCTTCTATCCTTTCAACGCTCGCGAAAAATAAAGACACTGCCTACGTGAATGAAACAAACAGAAATGTAAAAACCAAAGTCGCCACGCTCTCTGAAGATAAAGGACTTGAGGGCTCAGTGAAATGGTTTGATCCCGCGTATGAACCAAAGGGTTGGCGAACGATCAATATTCCTGGTTACTGGGAGGATCAGGGTGTGAAAAATCTGGATGGCATTGTTTGGTACAGAAAAGAAATTGATGTGCCCGCTTCTATGGTGGGCAAAGCTGCGAAAGTTTTTCTGGGCAGAATTGTAGATGCAGATGTTTTGTATATCAACGGCAAACAGGTTGGTAGCACGGGTTACATGTATCCGCAACGGCGGTATGCTGTGCCAGCAGATGTTTTGAAGCCAGGCAAAAATTTGTTCGTAATAAAGGTGACGAACAATTCTGACAAGGGCGGTTTTGTTCCTGATAAGCCTTATCAACTGATTGCGGGCAATGATACAATTGATCTTAAAGGTTACTGGCAATACAAAGTGGGACAAGTGTTTTTGCCAACCAAAGGCCTTGGTGGAGGCATTGCATTGCATTACCAACCTGCTGCTTTGTTCAATGCGATGATCGCTCCTGCTATTGGTTATGCCGTTAAAGGATTTGTGTGGTACCAGGGGGAAGCAAACTCCGGCAATGCAGCGCAGTACGCGAAGTTGCTACCTTCCATGATCAATGATTGGAGAACAAAATGGAACAATCCCAACGCTCCTTTTTTGTATGTGCAGTTGCCGGGATTTATGGACATGAATTACCTGCCGTCTGAAAGTCAATGGGCCGCATTTCGTGATAGGCAACGCAATTCATTGTCTGTGCCGAACACTGCAATGGCAGTTACGATTGATCTTGGCGAATGGAACGATATTCACCCGGATAGAAAGAAAGAAGTTGGCGACAGACTTGCACTGGCCGCGGAGAAAATTGCTTACGGTGAAAACATCATTTATTCAGGACCGCTATATCAGTCGTCTCGTGTTGATGGTAATAAGATGATTATTTCTTTCACCAGTATAGGAAGCGGCTTAACTACCAATGATGGTGAGGCTTTGCAAGAGTTTGCCATTGCGGGCGCAGATAAAAAGTTTGTGTGGGCAAATGCAAAAATTGAAGGTGACAAGATCATCGTCTGGAGTGATAATGTGAGTGAACCCAAATACGTTCGCTATGCATGGGCCGATAATCCGGTGAATCCGAATTTGTATAACAAGGAAGGCTTGCCGGCGTCGCCGTTTGAGGGAGGGGTTGAATAACGGAATAACGGAATAACTGAATAACTGAGTAACTGAATAACGGAATAACTGAATAACTGAGTAACTGAATAACTGAATGACCGAGTAACTGGATAACTGAGTAACTGAAGGTCGAATAGCTGAGTAAAAGCCGCATCGTCATTGCGAGACCTGCGGAGGATGAGTGGATGAGTTATTTAGGCAAAGTCAAACAATCAACAAGCGGTCGA
The DNA here is from genome assembly GCF_019130065.1 of Pinibacter aurantiacus. Taxonomy (GTDB): domain Bacteria; phylum Bacteroidota; class Bacteroidia; order Chitinophagales; family Chitinophagaceae; genus Pinibacter; species Pinibacter aurantiacus. The sequence goes on from NZ_JAHSPG010000017.1 coordinate 128,193, forward strand.
AGCAATCTCCGCGCACTTTGCGAGTTTGCTTCGCCACGCTTGCCTATATGCAAGTACCCCGTAAACATACAGGCGCGCCAAGTGTGCTGTGGCTCGCAATGACGATGCGGGCTTTCCGTCAATAATTCAATAATTCAATAATTCAATAATTCAATGATTCAATTATTCAGTTACTTCCCGCTGGCTTAATGATTTTATAATTCCCGCTCAAATGCATTATGCTGAATAAATACAACAGTCCATCATAATAAGGATCGAAATAACCATCCTCGTAAGGTTCCAGTTTTGCGTTCCACAGTGCATGAACAAAATCGAAGTTTTTATCTTGCCCCATGTAAGACGCGGCTGCAGATGTAGCAACAAGTCCCAGTGAGTGCCGTAGTTTTTTAATGCCACCTGCGGGAAGAATAAACTCAGGGGCCGATCCATCGATGTTAAACTGATCATCAAACTTATCAATGCCTTTTGATCGCAAGAAACTTTGAAAACGCTTTGCATAATCCTGTTGCCACTCTTTGTCTTTTCCAAACCATACATAGTCCATTGTGATGTTCATCGGCACGCGCCATGAATCAAAGCGAAATGCCGGCGGCATCCATGGTGTGGAATGCGCTTCTCCGCTAAATTCAGTGTAGTCGTAATTCAATGCGGTAGCTGCTTTGCAGGCTCTGTGCAGGAAGGCCCTCGAGGTATCTGCACAGTCTTTATAAAATTGTTCGTGGCCATCTTTCGCATACATTGCCCATATTTCAAAAAAGGCAGGCAAATGATAAGAAGGATCTGTCCACCCATAATTTTTCTCCTCCGGTGTGAAGGTGATTTGTTTGTAAGTTGTGTTGAGTATATTATAAATGCCGCCCGTTCCATCTTTGCTCCACATGGCATCCAGAATGATTCTTGCTTCGTGATAGTAGTCGATGCCAGTATTGTTGCCCCAGCGATTGGCCGCAAACAACAGATCGGTTACAAAATACAATTCACCATCAGAAGCCGTTCCGTCAGAATTTTTCTTGAGTGTTTTAGGCTCAATGCTCCATGCAAAATAGCCTTGTCGCGGACCGTCCTGGTGTTGCAAATATTTTTTTGTCCAGCGCCAGATGCGATCGAAAACATCTTTTTTATTCAATTGCACCGCTATCATCATGCCGTATGAAAGTCCCTCTGTACGTGCATCGTGGTTCTTTACATCGGATACATAGGCCATTGAATCGCCTACTTCAAAATAAACTTTGTCGGGCCCCTCAAAAACATCATGGTATGCTTTCGCAAGTTTGCTGTCAATGTCTGTTTGATTATACCCTGCTTGCTTAAAAAGGTTGGGATATGTGCCTGTGTAAAATGCGTCGGTTGTTGCTTTGTTTGATTTCTTTGCTTTTTGTTTTTGGGCAATTAATGTGTGGGTAAAACAAAACATAGATAGTGCACACAAAAGAACCGCATATTTTTTCATGATGGCTTCGTTTATTGAAGAACGTTTTAATCGATGATGTTATCACTGTTAAATTAATACGCAGAATGTTTAAATCAAAAGTCCTGCAGATTATTCTGAAGCAACCGGATCAATAATTACGTCTGTCATTCTTTATGATATCATCAAGATCGTGAACGGGACGCTCAATATCGTAAGGAATCGGTAGTTGACTGAACCGCTGGAAATACAGCAGGCATGCATCTTTCCATAAAATGGCATTGCGGCACTGAAGGCGTAAATTTTGTTGCACTGACTTGAAGCGAACGCTGTCGACATAAGATTGCGCTTTGTCCCAGGTCTTTTGAAACGAGCGAACCTGCTGCACACCACTATCATATCGATAGCATAATTCGTCCCACAAAATGCGGCCATCTTTCATGTTGTAGTTCCACGGTAAGTGATGGAACCAAAGCAATAAATTTTCAGGGCAAGTTTTCGGATCATTCAGCTGTGATGCGAGCGGTTCGTGGTATTGGCCAACTGCATCGCTGCCTGTTGTTGTGCGATTGAAACCAATGCCATCTTTTGATGCCCTGTGATAATATGGTGGCGTCCAGTCTGCTCTCGTTCCTTCTGGTGCCCACCAAGGCTGCGGGCCGTAATGTTCGTTGGCTGCCATGATATGATGCAAACCAAGCGGCGTCATGTAGTTCACGGCTGCTTCTCTACTGTCGAGCATCATTTGTTTAACTGGCGAAAGAAAATTGCTTGTCCACTCTGTTGCATAACTTGTTGCACTTGTTTCATTGGAAGTTGCATTGTAAAATGTAAGCTTGAGCCATTCATCTGCAATCTGCGCGCTTTTAAAATTCACGTTCCATGCAAGGCGTCCGAATGCGTACCAGTTTGCCTGCGCAAAATCATTGCCGCACCAGTTTGCATCCAGGCCAATATTAGCGACCCCTGCAATGGCGGTATATGTTTGATTGTAGATACTGCCATCTGTGCAGCGTGCGACGGTACTACCCTCGCCTTGTTGGTAGGTGTCGCTTTGCAAACATTCTTCCCACATGGGCGATAGGAAAACGAGGTGAATGGAATGTCCGAGGTATTCCTGTGTTATTTGAAACTCGGGCATCACGGATGTTTTCTTCATGGCACCAAACAAAGCGCTGAATGGTTCCCGCGGTTGAAAATCGATGGGGCCATTTTTTACCTGTATGATCACGTTGTCGCTAAACTTTCCATCGAGTGGCATAAACTCGTTATAGGCTTGCTTTGCACGGTCCTTGTCATTTGGGCTATACACAAATGCGCGCCACATAACAATGCCGCCATAAGGTTTCAATGCATCGGCCAGCATGTTGGCTCCGTCCGCATGTGTGCGCCCAAAGTCTTGCGGGCCGGGCTGTCCCTCGCTGCTCGCTTTCACAAGTAAGCCGCCAAAATCAGGAATGATGCTGTATATTTCTTTCACCTTATTCTTCCACCATGCGATCACTTCTGCATCCAGTGGATCTGATGTTTTCAATTTGCCTAACAAAGCAGGAGACGAAAATTTTACGGAGAGATAAACTTTTATACCATAAGGTCGCAATACTTCGGCGATGGCTTTTACACGATTGAGATAGTCTGCGGACAATATCAGTGGCGATGCATTCACATTGTTCAATACCGTTCCGTTGATACCAACAGATGCATTGGCCCGTGCGTACTCCTGCCATAATTTTTTGTCTTGTTCCGTAACAACCAGCGCATCATTGCTGCGCCAAAAAATAGAATTGCCAGCATATCCGCGTTCCACTGAACCATCGGGATTGTCCCAATGATTTAGGATGCGAATTTCATAAGATGGATTTTCTACTTCACCGGTGATGGCTTCCTGCAATTGTTGCCTACGCAACAATTCATATGCTCCGTATAAAATGCCTTTGTCTGTATTCGCCTCGACAGCGTTTTCGCTTAGCTTAAAGCCGTCGGATTTTATTGTTTTATCTTTTTTAATGGACAAAGTACAAGAGGCATCAGCCTTGCCTTGCCAACCATCTTTCAGCTCCCGGATGGCGATAGACAATGTGGGTGATTTTTTGGTGCAAATAACCGTCACTGATTTTGATGCCTTATTTTGCAGCCAAAGTGAATGTCCGTCCTGTGCACGAAGTGTCAAAGTGGCAAGAAAAAACACGCAGGAGAATAGAGATTTCATATGATGCAATTTAGGTAATAGTTGAGAATTGAGAGTTGAGAGTTGAGAGTTAATAGCTGTGTAAAAACTATTTCAATATAGGGTTCCAACATCTCTCCATTCTCAACTCTCAACCTCCACTAATTTCAATTAATTCCTTCGGTTAATCCTTAATTAACTGCTCTGTTAAGAACAGAACACTATTTTCGCTGCATTCACTTTTAAATGCTGATATGAAAAAACTGCAAGTCCTTTTAATGCTCGTTACGATTGTAAACTTCTCTTTCGCAAACACTGCTCCTAAAAAACAACTCCCGGATGATGTCCTTAAAAAACTGAATGGGTACAATGTGACATGGAACACACTTAGTACCACGGGCTCAATGGAGTCGATGCCTTTGGGCAATGGTGATATTACTGCCAATGTTTGGGTGGAAAAAGATGGAAACCTGATGTTGTATATCGGAAAATCTGACACGTGGAGCGAGGCAACTCGCTTACTAAAAGTGGGAAGAATAAGAGTGAAAATGTCGCCGAATCCTTTTACAACGGACACAAATTTTGAACAGACACTAAATCTGTATAAAGGTGAAATTGAAATTTTCGCTGGTAAAAAAGGAAACAGGGTGAAGCTTAAAATATGGATCGACGCCAATCAGCCGGTGGTTCGCATCGAGACTACTTCCGACAAAAATATTTCAGTAAGCTGCACAACAGAGTTGATGCGTCCGCAGCCGTTTACCCTTGCGTCACCAGATGATCCTATTGCTTCGAGTTTCAGGGGATTATTGGGCAGTCCTGTAAAACCTTCAGAAAGTGCAGATGTGCTGGTGAAAAAATCTGATAGAATCGAATGGTACCATCGCAATGAAACTTCTTTCTTCGACACGATATTGGCGAAGCAGAACGTTTCATCCCTGATTGGAAAATATGCTGATCCGTACTTGCATCGGACCTTCGGTGCAGTCATAAAGGGAAATGGAATGCAACCTCAAAACGACAGTACGTTAACGTCCATTAAGCAAGGAAAGAATTTTGTGATCGCCATTTATCCTTATACTGCACAAACGCAAACGATCAAGGATTGGGATGCGCAACTTGAACAACTCGTTTCCAACATTGACAGAGAAAATATTCAAACAATGCTCGACAATCACCACGCGTGGTGGGATGCATTCTGGAACAGAAGCTGGATATTTCTTAGCGGAGATGAAGACGCTACGAAAGTTACAAGGGCTTATTTGTTGCAACGTTTTATGATGGCGTGCCAAAGTCGTGGCGCGTATCCCGCGAAATTCAACGGTGGCAATTTTACATTTGACTACAAAGGAAAAAACGGCGACTACCGCAATTGGGGACCGGGTTATTGGTATCAAAACACGCGCCTGTTCTATTGGCCGCTGACAGCGTCGGGAGATTTTGATTTGAAAAAACCATGGTTTGATATGTACATGAAAATGTTGCCGCTACAAACCGACATCACCAAAGCGTACTACGGACATGGTGGTGCATTTTTTCCGGAAACGTATAATTTCTTTGGCATGTATATCCAGGATGATTGGGGATGGAATAATCCGGGAAAGGCTTCTGATACAAGATGGATTCGCTATCATTATTCTGGCGCTTTGGAAATGCTTTCTGAAATGCTGGACTATTACGATTACACAAAGGACGCAACATTTGCGCAACAATACATTGTGCCTTTTGCTACGCAGGCAATACGGTTCTTTGACCAGCATTGGCCGCGCATCAATCAAAGTTTGCGTTTTATTCCTGCAAACGCTACTGAACAATTTTGGGACTGCCTGAATCCGGTGGATTATATCGCAGGATTGAAATACACGATCACAAAGCTTGATTCTTTGCCCGCCAATTTTGTATCTCACGAATTGAGAAATGAATGGAACAATTGTCTTGCATCTCTTCCTGCGATACCAATGACGCACGACAAAAAGAAAATTCTGCCAGCTGAAGAATATGGTAAAGGTCGCAATTTTGAGAACCCTGAATGCTATGTCATCTTTCCATTTAAACTGTATGGACTTGGACATCCCGATCTCGATGTAGCACTGAATACTTTCAACGACCGCATTTTTAAGCAATCTAACTGCTGGACACAAGATGTAATACAGGCGCCACTTTTGGGGCTTGCTGATGAAACGAAAGCGTATTTGATGAAGAACGTAAGCTCGCTTGAAAAAGATGTGCGCTTTCCGGCGTTCTGGAAACCCGGCAGTGATTATGTTCCCGATTTTGATAATGGCGGAGCTTTGGCTATCGGCTTACAAAACATGTTGTTGCAAAATGTAAATCAACAGATACTCGCGTTGCCAGCGCTTCCAAAATCATGGAATGTAGATTGCAAGCTGCATGCATTTGACAATACAACTGTTCGTATTGTAAGCGAAGGGGAAACTATTGCAACGATGGAAGTGGTGCCAGCTGCGAGGAAGAAAGATGTTATTCTGAAAATGCCGGCGAAATAGTATCAATTTGAAAATTTGAAGATTTGAAAATTTGAAAATGCTTTCAGTGCAGGTTTCATTATTAGTTCTGAACATTTTGCATTGCGAGAATGAATGAATTTAATTTGAGAAACGAACAGCTCCATTTTCAAATTCTCAAATCTTCAAATTTTCAAATTAGAAGGAAATATCCCATTGTAGGCGAAACCGCCACTCATCTGCAGGAATGTTTCCGGTTTTATCGTAGTTGAAATAACTTGTTTCTGCAGTTAACTTATTCTTGTGGCCATTGAAGAACCAGTTGAATGCGAGTGAGTTTTCTCTTTTTTTTGTTTGGTCCTGTTCGCTATTGGGGAAATAGCCAGCATTGCGAAATGCCATTTCCAACGGCTTGGGCCACCAGTCAAAAACTTCATGAAAAAAATAACCGGCTTGTACATAATAGCCACGCAGGTTGTCGGTGTAGTCGTTGTTGAATTTGTCAATGATCTGCTTCCAATGGATCTCGTTTTGCCAGCTAAAACCTTTGTACATAAATGCTGTTTCAATATTTGCCTGGTTCACTCTGTACTGCCCCGGTTGCCCGTTTTCATATCCTTCCAACGAGCCACCCCCTGCTTGTGAAAAACGGGTGTAGGGGCTCTGATTGGTGACGCCATTAATGGCAAGTACCCCTGCAGGCTTTTCATGAATCTCAAGATCACTTCCCTCAAAATCAAGATAACGTCCCATGAAGTTCCACTGCAATCTTCCAAAGTACATCAGATGGCTGTCATCATTTGCGGTGTTGCCTCGACCAGTACCAGTAAAAACCCCCGCCCAGTAGTTGAAATCAGCCAATCCTTTGCCTTTCAAGTGTCCATAAAATTCAGCCCCTTGTTGCCTGTCAAGTGTAAAAGCACGGTTGATCACAGATCGGTCAACCATTTGTTGTTCACCGCTGCTTATTCTCCTTTCGCGGCTGTATTCTACTTTAAATTGCCCGATCTGAAACCTCAGCCATTCCCACTTTTCAATGGCAATAGTAAAGTTTAGCAAGTTTGATTGGCTTAACTCGTATTCCCAATAATATTTTATCCAGGGCTTAAATGCATGACCGCCAACTTTTAAACGTGCCCTGTTAATTTTAAATGAAGGTTTCTTTTCTCCACTAAAATCATCAAAAGTTACAGGGTCCTGATCCTCAGGAGTTGCAAAACGAAATTGCAAACGGCCTTGTATTTGTAATTGAAATTTGCCATCTGCGGTGTTGAATTCAAAGCCTTTATCGCCATATTTTATTGAAACGGCTTTGCTGCTATCCGTCAAAAGTTTTTGAGCAACTGTGTAATTGTGTAGTAAAATGAATACAAAAAATGATAGTAGGATTTTGTTCATTGCCTGCATAGGTTGGTCGGGTTGTAATACACTAAATACAAGGAGATTGTTGAGTAATTTGAAAATTTGAAGATTTGAAAATTTGAGAATGCTTTCTGTGCTGCATTCAAAGTAGAACGCAGATTTTCATGATTGTCATGATTTAAATGATTCTTTGATTTGAGATTTAATAGACTTAATCAGATTTCAAATCATCAAGAATCATGACAATCATGAAAATCTGCGTTCCCTATTCCCAATCCTCAAATTTTCAAATTGCCGAACACATCCCCTGCCTTAGATGTTATTACGCAGATGCAACCATCATTTTCAAATTCTCAAATCTTCAAATTTTCAAATTGATATAGTTTTTGGCTATCTGAATATAGAATCAATTGATTTTGACTATATGCTCAAAACCATACTTTTACAATCTCGTACAATGTGCGACGCTCAATCATAAGTTATTTAATACCATAAAATTCTACTAATGGAAAAGGAAACAAACGACATCAGTAAATGCCCATTTCACAATGGCAGTTTGAAGAACAGCACTGGCGGTGGTGGCACACGCAATCGGGATTGGTGGCCCAATCAGTTAAGATTGAACATACTTCGTCAGCACTCGTCGTTATCAAATCCAATGGCTAACGATTTCAATTATGCCGAAGAATTTAAAACGCTTGACCTTGAAGCGGTAAAGAAAGATTTGCATGCCCTCATGACTGATTCGCAGGATTGGTGGCCGGCAGATTTTGGTCACTACGGAGGCCTTTTTATTCGCATGGCATGGCACAGCGCCGGAACTTATCGCGTACAGGATGGCCGCGGTGGTGCGGGTGCAGGTCAGCAACGTTTTGCGCCGCTCAACAGCTGGCCCGATAACGTTAGCCTGGATAAAGCCCGCAGATTGCTTTGGCCGATCAAGCAGAAATATGGTCGCAAAATTTCATGGGCAGATCTAATGATTCTTGCGGGCAACATTGCTTTGGAATCAATGGGTTTCAAAACGTTCGGTTTTGCAGGCGGTCGTGAAGATGCGTGGGAAGCAGATGAATCTGTGTACTGGGGTTCCGAAACGACATGGCTCGGAGGAGACATCCGTTATGCGCACGGCTCGCCGGGTGTGGTGGAAGGACATGGTGTAACTGTTTCCGATGATAATGCGGATGGAGATATTCATTCACGCAATCTGGAAAATCCATTAGCGGCGGTGCAAATGGGCCTGATATATGTAAATCCGGAAGGACCTGATGGTAACCCCGATCCTATTGCAGCGGCAAAAGATATCCGTGATACATTTGGTCGCATGGCCATGAATGATGAAGAAACAGTGGCGCTGATAGCAGGTGGTCACAGTTTTGGGAAAACGCATGGTGCTGCTCCTGCAACGCACGTGGGCAAAGAGCCTGAGGCGGTTGATGTGCATATGCAGGGATTTGGCTGGAGCAATAGTTTTGGTTCCGGCAAAGGTGCAGATACCATTACAAGTGGTCTTGAAGTAATATGGACAAAAACGCCGACACAATGGAGCAATAACTTCTTCGAGAACTTGTTTGGCTTTGAATGGGAACTTACAAAGAGTCCGGGCGGCGCACATCAATGGGTGGCGAAGGATGCAGAGGCGTTTATTCCCGATGCATACGATGGTTCAAAAAAACATTTGCCAAGAATGCTTACAACTGATCTGTCGTTGAGATTTGATCCGGTGTATGAAAAAATATCAAGACGTTTTCTGGAAAATCCTGATGCATTTGCAGATGCTTTCGCACGTGCATGGTTCAAGCTGACACATCGTGATATGGGCCCTCGTGCCCGTTACCTGGGTGCTGATGTTCCTGCAGAAGAGTTGTTGTGGCAGGACCCTATTCCTGCTGTTGATCACGCATTGGTAGATGAAAAAGATATTGCTGATTTGAAAGGAAAAATTTTAGCATCAGGACTGACAGTATCTGAATTGGTTTCTACAGCATGGGCCTCGGCTTCTACCTTCCGCGGCTCGGACAAACGTGGTGGTGCTAACGGTGCACGCATTCGTTTGGCGCCGCAAAAATATTGGAAGGTAAACAACCCTTCACAGTTGCAAAAAGTGCTGGATGCTTTGGCAAAAATTCAGGCAGATTTTAATGGTGCACAATCAGGCGGTAAAAAAATCTCCATTGCAGATGTGATTGTGCTTGGAGGTTGTGCAGCTATTGAGAAGGCAGCGAAAGATGCGGGACATAATGTTACCGTGCCTTTTACTGCTGGTCGCATGGATGCATCGCAGGACAAAACAGATGTTGAGTCTGTCGGTTTCCTCGAACCAATTGCAGATGGGTTCCGCAATTATCGCAAAGGAAGATTTCCTGCAACAACAGAATCTCTGCTGATTGACAAAGCAAACTTGCTTACGCTCACTGCGCCGGAATTAACAGCATTGCTGGGCGGCTTGCGTGTGCTCGATACAAATTTTGATGGTTCAAAAGATGGTGTGTTTACCAAACGTCCGGGTCAGCTTACCAATGATTTCTTTGTAAATCTGCTGGATATGAACACGGCATGGAAAGCAGTTTCAGCAGATAAAGAATTGTTTGAAGGCAGCGACCGTGGTTCAGGTGAAGTGAAATGGACCGCAACACGCGCAGATCTTGTATTCGGCTCCCACGCTGAATTGAGAGCTCTTGCGGAAGTGTATGGAAGTGCTGATGGAAGTGACAAATTTGTGAATGATTTTGTTGCCGCATGGAGCAAGGTGATGAATTTGGATAAGTTTTAGTGAGTGGAGAATTGAGAGTTGAGAGTTGAGAGTTGTTGCGTTCTATGATGATTTCTGCAATAAAATAACTCTCAACTCTCAACTTTCAATTCTCCACTAGCTTTACTGTCATTAAATTTGAGTAAATTTATTTCCCATTTGATGATAGTAGCCAGTAAAATATTACCCGATGAAAAGCATCTGCTTAACCTTGTTGCATTGGGCGACGTGCATGCTTTTAGCGCTATTTATCATCATTACAACCGCAGTATTTATCCCTTCGTTTTAAAAATTGCAAAGTCCGAAGCGCTTGCTGAAGAGATCATCCAGGAAGTGTTTATCAGTGTTTGGCTAAACAGAGCACAGATGACGCAGGTGGAAAATTTCAGGGCATATATCTACACAATTGCGACCAACAAAACGCTGAATTATTTTAAGAAAGCTGTTGCGGAAACGCGTCGCATCTTACAGGTAAGTGCCACAAGTGCCAAGGTGAGCAACGTAACGGAGGAAGAGATTTTTGCAAAGGAAAGCGAATCACTAGTGCAGGCCGCTGTTGAAAGTTTGCCTGAGCAAAGAAAAAAGATTTACAAGCTTAGCAGGCACGAAGGACTAACCCATGAGCAAATTGCAGAGAAGCTGAACATTTCTAAAAACACCGTGAAGAATCAATTGGTGGAAGCGCTGAAATTTATTCGACATTACCTGAACAGGAACAATGAAATTCCGCTGGCAATTACTTTTATGATTATGAAATCGCTTAAATAGAAAACGTCCCGACAACTTGTTTCGGGACGTTTTAGTTTAACCTAGTGCCACTTTTTGCATGTTATAGTCAATACTCGAATTTTGCTTGCCATCCCGAGGAACGAGGGATCTGGGTGTTTATTCGAACAGACTGTTAGTGCAAGACTCAGATCCCTCCTTCGTCGGGATGACAAGTGGGGGTGTTTGTGTTCTGCGGCCATTGCAGACTTTCGATGTTAACATTAATCGGTGTCTTAGCGCCCGAAGTATTTTTTTATATTCTTTATTTACGATGACTTCTTTGCCAATTCAATCATTGCTGAAAGTTCTTCTACTGCTGCATCGTTGCCGCCTTCAAAGCCTGTGAGGTGAAAACGGATATTACCCGCTTTGTCGATTACAAATTTTGAAGGAATGCCGTTTACGCCATAGGCTGATACCACTTTATTTTCTCCGGACACTGAATCTTTTAAATCCATCAACACTTCGAATGTGTAGCGGTTATCTGTAACGTATTTTTTTGCTGCCGCAGAAGCGTCGCCGGCTCCTTTCTCCCATGTATGAATAAACAAGAATGCAACATCCGCATCATTCTTGTATTTGTTCACGGCCATTTGCATTGCAGGGAATGAGGCTTTGCAAGGGCCGCACCATGTTGCCCAAAAATCGACCACTACCGTCTTGCCTTTGTAATCTGCAAGCGATACCACTTTGCCGTCTACGTCTTTCAATGTGAATTGTGGCGAAGGTTTGCTGATCATTTTTGAAGGAATTTCCTGCAACATTTTTGCCACCATTTCTTTGTTCAGCTTTTCAATGTATGCATCATACCCTTCTTGGCTTCCGTAAACTTTTGCATACAATGCTTTTGTTTTGTCTTTGATTGGTTGCGTTGCAAGACCCTTTAACGTTGCCTGGCTAATGATATCAAGCGCCTCTTTGTTTTTGTTGAGTGCGCTCAAAACATCTGCGTACGTTTGATAGGTGTCAGGGCTTACTCTTTCGCTGCTGTCATAGGCAGTTTTAATGTAAGGCAATGCCTCATTGTATTTTTTTTGTGCTGCCAGTGCCTTTGCATACATAGCATTCGCGCCACCAAAAGCAATCCGGGCAAAGCCCGCTCCTTCTTCATCTTTACGGAAAGTCTTAAACTCATTTACGCTTTCAAGGGTTCGTTTACAAAGAGATTCTACTTCTTTGTAGTTGCCTTGCTTCATCATAGCCTCTGCGAGACTCATGTATGCATTTCCTTTCCACAGGTTGGTTTCAACCATGTTCGTATAGTCTAGGCCTTTTGCGGTGTTACCTGCATTTGCATAGGCCATGGCAACGGCATTGCGTGCGTAGTCGTACACGATGTTATTGGTGCCTGTATTTTTAGGTACAGGAAATTTTTTCACCCATGCTTTGTAGGCAGCTTCTTTTTTTACAGGATCTTTTTCGTCGTACACTGCGGTAACTTCCTCTCCTCTCATTGCCATGCCCAAAGGAAATTTCACTTTCTGCGCATTGAAAATAGAATCGGAAGTTTTTGCTTTTCCCAGTTGATAGAAATAATTGCTTGCTGTTGACCAGTTCTCTTCGTCCTTTGTTTGTAAAAGATCATACAGCTTTGTCTGGAGTAATGCTTTATCAGCTTCGTTGCCTGATTTCAAAAGACTTGCAAAATATTTCTTTGTACTATCTGTAACATTTTGTGCAGAAACGCTATGGGTCATCATTACAGCTACTGCAATGCCTACAGTTGTTGTATTTTTTTTCATTGTTTGCATTTGTTTCCCGCATGCATGCTGGAGCACATACGAGCGGCGATTAGTTCAATAATTTGTTTTCAAGCATTTTTTCAAGGTCCTCGCCGCGAAGGTTTTTTGCGATGATCTTTCCGTTAGGATCTACCAGGAAATTAGCAGGTACTGATTTTACATAGTAATCCAGCACAGCTGCATTTTTCCATCCTTTCAGGTCCGATACATGAACCCACGTGAGGTTGTCTTGCAAAATTGCTTTTTCCCATTTGGCTTTATCATTGTCAAGTGATACACCAATGATTGTAAAGTTTTTGTCTTTATACTTGTTGTAAGCTTTAACCACATTCGGGTTTTCTTTACGGCAAGGGCCGCACCAGCTTGCCCAGAAATCTACCAACACATACTTACCTTTAAATGACGCCAATGATACATTGTTGCCTGAAGTATCTTGTTGTACAAATCCTGGTGCATCTACACCAACGGCAGTTTTTGCGGCGCCCTCTACCGCTTCTGCTACAGCTTTACCATAGTGCGACTGTTGTGCACTTTTTGTAAGCGTGGTAAATAGTCTTGCCTGATCCGCTGCCTGCTGTGGGTAAGAATAGAATTGTGCAACCAGGTAAGCGCTAAGATCAGAGTTGGGATGTTTGGTGATAAAATCTTCGATGATTGCCTGTCCTTTTTTTTCTGCATAACGATACTCTGCACTCAAAATACTATCCTGCTCTTTTGTTAGTTTTTTCTTTCCATTATCGGCCCACTCATAACTTTTGCGTGCATTGTCGCCCATCATGCTCATCACTTCTTTCATGCTATTTTCGTAAACAGCATATTCGGCTACTAAAGGAGTTCCACTAACAGTTGCAGTGCTGGAATCTTTGTTGCCAGACAGTTGTAGCGAACCGCCATTCATAAAAAACCTTTGAGAGATTCCCGTTTTATCAACGGAGAAAAAATAGAAGTCGCTATAAGGAAGGGCTTTTCCTTTGAGTAAGAATTTGCCTTTAATTATTTTGGCAGAATCCACTATTCTCTTTTCACCATCCATGTGCACAAGTTTGGCGCAACCATTTTGCAAACCTTTTATGCTGCCTGTAATGGAATAATTTTTTTGTTGGGCAAACAATGAAGCAGCGCAAATTAGCAGCCCTCCGCTGATCATTGTTTTTTGAAACAATAATTTCATTTCCTGGTATTGTAGTTTGTAATCATTGGCTGTTACAGATTTTACATCTGCGACAGCCAATGATTGTTATTTGTATTTAGTTGGGATAACCATCGTTTTGCGTAAGCGATGGGTTTTTAAATCTTTCATCTGAAGGTATAGGAGCCAATACTGCAGTTGATTTCCACGTTGCGGGTTTTAATGCGCCAATTACCTGATCTGCTTTGCCCGTACGTTTCAGGTCGAACCAGCGATGGCTAAACTCGCCAAGAAGTTCTACTTTTCGCTCACTTGCAATAGCAGCTAGTAGATCATCTTTTGTGGAAGCAGATGTTTTGGCAAGACCCGCTCTTATTCTTACTGAATCAAGGTCAGCTTGTGCGCCGCTAATTTTTGATAGTTGCGCACGTGCTTCTGATCGGATAAGGTATTGTTCAGCCAGGCGCAACGTAATGTTGTATTCGTTTCCGGCCATCTTGTATTTTGTAATGATATTGCCATCTGTCCACGACGCGGCCCGTTTGTCTCCAGCTTCAAAGGTGAATGATGGAGCCAAAACATATTGCTGATAAGAGTTGTAATAGGTACCCAATATTGGCAAACTCGACCAAGCTGTTGTAGTGGCAATTTGAAGAATTACTTCGTTGCTGGTATTTAGAAATGCATGATCAATATCCTGCATGGTATAGGTGATATCCGTAGCACCAATTACGTTAGATGCCTGTATCTCAGCATTTGTGTAATCACTCATATACAGGTAAACCCTTGCCAGCAAAGCCGTTGCTGCATATTTGTTTACCCTCGCACGCATTGTGCCCACGTAGGTTGCTGGTAAAAGTGTTTGCGCATCTTTCAGATCCGCTACAATTTGTGCATACACAGAATCAGTACTCGTCCTTGGCAAAAAGGCATTTGCGTTGGCATCTCCACTAAGGGACAAAGGAACTTTCCCAAAATAATTCACCAGATAGAAATAAGTGAACGCTCTAAAAAACTTACTCTCTCCAAGTAGCTGATTTTTAACTGAAGGAGTAAGAGTCTTGGAATTGTTCAAACCGTCAATCGCTACGTTTGCTGCACCTATCACAGCATATGGAGTAGACCACAGATAGTTTTGTACCGTAGCGTTTTTTATAGAAAGAGCAGTTGTTTGAAACTCATTCATGCTTAGGTCATTGTCATTTGCGTTCTCCAATTCATCGGCTTCTAATCCGCCGCAAAATGAAAAATAGCCAAGGCTGTTTGTGGTATTGTCATTACCATACAGTGTAAGGACAGCGCTTGTTGCCGTCGCATCTTCTTTAAAAGCATCTGTCACCAGCAATTGGTTAGGCGCTTTTGGTATGTCAACATATTTTTCGCAAGAAGAAAATAAAATGCTTACCAATAGTAATGCGCCGATGGATATGTAAACTGTATTTATATTTTTAAACTTCATGATTTGTTTTTTTAGAATGAAACATTAAGTCCTAATACCATGGTGCGCAGTTGTGGAAACGCGATATACGTTCCGGTGCCCAAACCACTTCCTGTACCGGGTTGTGTGGTTTCCGGGTCATAGGTGTATTTCTGTTTAGCCCATGTGTACAGGTTTTGCCCCTGCGCATATATGGATGCTGTAGAGATGCCCGCGCGGCTCAGCCATTTTTTTGGCAGGCTATAAGCGAGGCTTAGTGTTTTAAACTTAACAAACGATGTATTGCCCCAGTTAAAATCAGATCCTGCAAGATTGGATATATCATTGCTATAGTTTACGCCAGCTGCAGGATACTTCGCATTTGGATTCGAAGGTGTCCACGAATCTACTATCGGTGCACTTTGATTATAGTAGCTGTAACCATAAGGATAGTAAGATGTGTGGTAGTCGTTCAGCGTATTGTTTACATAACCATAACGGTGATTGAACTGGAATGTAAAATCTAAGGTAAATCCTTTGTAAGAGAAGCTGTTTGTTATACCGCCAAAATAAGGCGTGCCTATTTTTGCTGGCAGGCGGTCATCTGAATAACCAATGGAACCATCTTTGTTTACATCTAGGAATGTAGGGATGCCGGAAGCTTTGTCAATACCGGTGAAATGGTACAATAAAGGCACATCAATTGGTTGCCCTATCACATAAGTACTGGCATAACTTGACGTAGCAAGATCAGGGAATTCCAGCAATTTGTTTCTGTTAAGCGTTAGGTTAATCGAGGTTGTCCAGGTGAAATCTTTTTTCAAAATATTGGTTGTGTTCAATTCAAACTCCCAGCCTTTATTTTGAATCAAGGCATTAAGATTGCCGGTATAACTGGTGAACCCACTTTGTGAAGGCATGTAAATGTACAACAGCTGATTGCCTGAGCGATTTTGATAGAAGTCTGTTTTCAATGATATACGGTCACGCAGGAAACTCAGCTCCAGTGCGATGTCCAGCTTCTTTGTTGATTCCCAGTGCAACTCAGGATTTGCAGGACTGTACTGCACCAGCGTACCAGTGCCCATGTAACTGTAACCTGACCATGCGGAGCTATACAAAGCATTGTACAGATAGTTGCTGATTTGATCATTTCCGGTGATGCCATAGCTTGCACGCAACTTACCAAAACTCAGGAAGTCTGCTTTGTTCATAAAATCTTCCTTCGTAAACACCCATGCGGCACCTACTGCGCCAAAGTTGCCAAACCGATGATCGGGACCAAAACGGGAAGAGCCATCTCTGCGGAATGTTCCATCGAGAATGTATTTGTCTTCCCAGTTATAATTTGCCCTTGCAAAAACCGCATTGTATTTGTAAAGAGAATAATTGCTGTAGTTGGCTGTTACAGTAGCCGCGCTGCTGATAGAGGTGATCAGCGCTTCACTGCTATAACCCGATCCGGATAAGTAAACACCGTTTGATTTATTTTGTTGAAACGTAGTACCGGCAAGTAATTGCAACTTTCCGTTGCTAATGTTTTTGAGGTACTCGAGTTGCGGTTCTACTATGTAGTTGGTGTTTGTATTGTTGGCATAAGTAAGCTTGTTGGCTTTTGCTATCACATCTGGTGTCGCAGTAGCAGAAATGTTTTGCGAGCTGGCCGGATTGGTTTTTGTTTGCTCCAAACCTGTAATGGTATAGCCAAGGTTTGCTTTAGCCGTTAAAGAAGGCAAAATTTTGTAAGCGATATTTACACTGCTGATAAAATTGGTTGTTTGCGAACTGTATTTTTTTAGCAGATCAGCAACAGGATTTTCCAATGTAAAATTAAACTTGCCATTGCTATTGTAAATTGGATAGTTGGGCGCCATGTTGTAGAACGTACTCAGGTCCACTGGCGGTATTTTACTATCCATGTAAGAATAGCTGATAGCCGCGTCGATGCTGAATTTCCCGTTCAAGCTTTTGTGTCCTGCATTCAACCTGCTTGATAGCGTGTTGTTGATAAAATCACCCGGGAAAACGGTTCCCTGTCTTCTGTAAGTAGTACTGAACAAAAACGAGTTTTGCTGGTTACCGCCAGATACAGATGCTGTTGCATTTGTTGTATGCGCGGTGCCACCAATGGCCCACTTTTGCCAATCTGTATAAGCCGTGGTATCCCATACAAGGAGGTCCTTCGCATTGCTTACAGTAGGCGTTACACCAGAGTTTGCAAATGCTTGTCTTCGCATGGTAAGGTATTGCTGCGTGTTCATCATTGGTATGTAATGATTCACTTTTGCAATGCCACTATTAACATTGAAATTGAAAAGAGTCTTCCCTCCTTTGTTGCCTTTTTTTGTAGTGATGAGCACCACGCCATTTGCTCCCCTGGAGCCGTAAATGGCAGTAGCATCAGCGTCTTTTAATACATCAATGCGCTCGATATCTTCCGGAGCGATCATGCTGAACGGGCTAATGTTGCCATTTGCACCACTGGTACCGTATGCGTTTAGTGCATCTGATACTGGTTGTCCGCCATTGAATAAAGTGAAGGGCACACCATCCACAATGTATAGAGGAATGGTACCTGCACCGGCTGAACCAAGGCCACGTATTTGCATACGCACGCCACCACCGGGCAATCCATTGTCTTGTGTAATTACTACACCGGGCATGCGGCCCTGCATGGCTGTCAATGGATTGTCAATCGTTTGTTTGGCAATGTCTGTTGACTTTATGGAGGAGACAGCACCTGTATTCAAACGTTTTGTTGTAGTGCCATAGCCGATCACCACCATCTCGTCCATCGCCACTTTAGCAAGTTCAAGCGTCACGTTAATAACCGCTCTTCCTTTGATATTGATGGTTTGTGATTCGAAACCGATGTAGGAAAATAAAAGTTGTGCGTTTTCAGGAGCATTGTCAATCAGGTATTCACCGCTTGCATTGGTCATGGAACCAAGCGGTGTGCCGGGAATAACAACAGATACAGAGGCGATAGGCCTTCCTGTGTTATCTTTTACAACACCTTTCACGCGGATGCCTTCAGCAATTTGCTGTGCCTCCGGCGCGGTTAATACTTCTGTTTTGGGAGCTTCCTGTTGCTTGTTTTTAACAACAATTATTTTGTCAACAATGCCATACGTAAGTGGCTGGTTGCTGAAACATGCGTCCAGTGCCTGTTTCAGTGTTGCATTCTTAACATTAATAGTAACTGTAGATGCGTGTTGCAGTACGTTTTCTTTGTAAAAAAACTGGTAGCCCGTTTGTTTTTCGATCTCTTTAAAAACTGTTTGCAGTGATGCATTTTTTTGAGAGATAGAAACCAGCTGCGAGAAACCTCTGGCACTAACCTGTAAACACGCAGCTAATAGTAAAATAGCCGTAAACTTCATGATCAACTTCGTTTTGGTAGTGAAAAGGACGCGGTGTTTTCGTTCACTTCTACCCACACCCCTTCCTTTGCAATGTGCAGTCAATTGCATAGTTTTGTTTTGTTTAGGTGAAATAATAAGCAGTCTTTCGTTGATTGTGTTTTACCTGAATTCTTCGCCGGCACCGCCTCTAACAGTGCCGGTTTTTTCAAGTATCACAATGAGTTAAGCCGAGCGTTAAGAGTGAATTAATAATTAAGAATTAAGAATTAATATTTCCGAAACTTTGATCGGGCCTTTTTCTTTTGATATCAAGCGTTTTTAACTTTAAGATGTAAGCTGCATTCTGTAATGCATCCGACCCTATTAATTACTAATTATTAATTATTAATTGTCCTATGGTTTTACAATCAGTTTCTTTTCTTCAATTTTAAAATGAACATCGTTTAGCGCCAGTACTTCCAGGAACTGCGATAGTTTCATGTTGCGCGGGATCTTGCCGACAAATTTTTCAGTGGAAACATTTCCTTCAAGCACTACATCAACATCATACCATCTTTCCACTTCCCGCATGATCGTTGCTATGTCCGCTCCGGTGAACTGAAATTCTCCGTTTTTCCATGCCAGTACTTTGTCAATTTCTACGTTTGCGTTCACCGTTGATTGCTTCGTGGCTTTTGTGTATTGCAACTGTTTGCCGGGTTGTAACAGCACAGCGTTGTTTGATATATTCACTCTCACACTTCCGTCTATCAATGTTGTCTTTTCTGCCGTTTCATTGTCATATGCATTGATATTGAAACTCGTGCCAAGCACATTCACTTCACCGTTTTTTGTATCCACTTTAAACGGTGCTTTTGCATTCTGCGCTATTTCAAAATATGCTTCACCGGTCAGTGCCACTTTTCTTTCTTTGCTATTAAATGCTACCGGAAAATGTAAGCTTGAAGCTGCATTCAGCCATACTTTGCTGCCGTCTGGCAATATCAGTTGATACTGTCCGCCGCGAGGTGTTGCAATGGTGTTGAATGCTTTTTCGTCTTCTGCACTCGCAACGTTTGATGCATCATACAGCAACTGGCCATTGTTTAGCTTTTTAATGGTTATGCCGTTTTGCGCGGTCAATAGTCCATTGTGAGCAGTATCCAGCACGATAACTGATCCGTTGGCAAGTGTCAATGTCGCTTTGTCGCCGCCGGGCAATTTATCATTACCAAACTGGCTGATCATTGGTGTTGCTACAGGCGTCGATTTATTATGTTGAAAATAATAAACGGCTGTGCTTGATGAAATGACGATCGCTGCTGCTACTGCAATTCTTGCAAAAAGAGAACGAGGTTTTCTTTCGGTCGTTTGCAGAGGGTAGCCTTGATCCGGCAAAAATCTTTTTATTACGGTGTTCCACCTTTCTTCGTCGTATACTGCGGCAGGTGCGGTGTTTTCCAATTCTTCTGTGAGCAATTGCTGGAATGTGGTGTTGTTCTCTTCGTTCTGCAAATATGCATCTAATTCGTCCAACTCCGCTACTGTGGCTGATCCGTCAATATATTTTCTAAAAAGGTCTTGCACCCTGTTTGCTTCGTTAAGCATGGGTATCTATGGCTTTATAATATAATAGACAACGCTGCGGAGAGATAGGACTATTCGAGGGAAAAAAAATTAATAATTAATAATTAATAATTAGAGGGCGGTCAGGTTGAGGGAAGGAATTAAGAATTAGGAATTAAGAATTAAGAATTGGTAGCCGATTGTTCGGGTTCTTTGATTATAGAGTTCCAGCCCCAGCGGGGCGGCACGTTAGTAGAAAGGGAAAGAAGGTAGAACATTAGAGCCAGCCCCAGCTGGGCGACATGTTAAATTTGTTGCCAACGGCAACAAAACCCTGCGCAAGGGTAAAATCCTTCATTTTTTCCGTTGGCTGAAGCCAAACGGCAATGAATTGTGTTTTACTACGTTTAATTTCATTTACGACTGAAACATAAATTTTGTTTTGCGAACCGTTAACGGTGCTTCTGATTGCATCACGTACTTCATTGCCATTTGGCTGAAGCCAAACGTCAATGAATTGTGTTTTACTACGCTTAATTTCATTTACGACTGAAACATAAATTTTGTTTTGCGAACCGTTAACGGTGCTTCTGATTGCATCACGTACTTCATTGCCATTTGGCTGAAGCCAAACGGCCATGAATTGTGTTTTACCACGTTTAAATTCATTTACGACTGAAACATAAATTTTGTTTTGCGAGCTGTTAACGGCACTTCTGGTTGTGGCACTTACTTCATTGCCATTTGGCTGAAACCAAACAGCACTGAATTGTGTTTTACCTCGTTTAATTTCATTTACGACTGAAACATTAAATTTTGCTTTGCGAACTGTTAACGGCGCTTCTGACTGCGGCACTTACTTCATTGCCGTTTGGCTTCAGCCAACGGAAAAAGAAAATCAGGGCAAAAAAAATGGCCGCTTACGCGGCCGGCTGAAACTCAAACAAACAACCTGGCATTTTGCCGGTCAGACGCTTTTTCTATGTTATGGATCGCTTGGATGGTTTTGAAAACTGAGTCCGGTGTTACGGAAATACTGTCAATGCCTTCTTCAACAAGGAACTGGGCAAAGTCAGGGAAATCGGAAGGGCCTTGTCCGCAGATGCCCACTTTCACGCCGCATTCTTTCGCAGTGCGGATAAGCATGCGCAGCAGCTCTTTCACCGCAGGATTGCGTTCGTTGTAGAGATGCGCAACGAGCGAAGAATCACGATCGAGTCCGAGCGTAAGTTGCGTTAAATCATTGGAGCCTATGGAGAAGCCGTCAATGTGTTTGGCAAACTCACGGGCGAGGATGATGTTGCTTGGGATCTCTGCCATGAGGTAGAGTTGCAAGCCGTGGCGGCCGCGCTCCAAACCATATTCTTTCATTACTTCCTGCACTTTCATTAGCTCTTCAACGGTGCGGCAGAACGGAATCATTACAACCACATTATCCAGCCCCATCACTTCACGAACTTGGCGAATGGCTTCGCATTCCAATCCAAACGCAGGTTTGTAATCAGGGGAATAATAGCGTGACGCTCCTCTCCAACCGATCATTGGGTTTTCTTCGGATGGCTCAAAATAATGTCCGCCGAGCAGGTTGTAATATTCGTTGCTCTTGAAATCGGAGAAACGAACGATCACTTTTTCCGGGTAAAATGCAGCAGCAATTTTCGCAACGCCGAAGGAAAGTTTCTGAATGAAATATTCTTTTTCACTGGCAAAACCACGGGTGAGTTTGCGAATAGAATTGCTCAGGCTGGTGTCATTCAACGATTGATGGTTGAGCAACGCCAAAGGATGCGCTTGTATAAAATTGTTGATGATAAATTCTTCGCGAGCTAGTCCCACTCCGCGATGCGGCAGGTGCGCATATTTGAATGCCATGGATGGAGAACCAATGTTCAACATCAGCGGCGTGTCGATTGACGGAAGATCGTTGATGTAGGAAACCGTTGTAGTTACTGGCACTTCACCGTCGTACACAAAACCCTCATCTCCTTCTGCACAGCTTGCAGTGATGAGCTGTTGCGCTTGCAGCAGATCAGTTGCATTGCCACAACCAACGATCGCCGGCACGCCCATTTCACGGGCAACAATAGCCGCGTGACAGGTTCGACCGCCTTTGTTGGTGATGATGGCCGCAGCTTTCTTCATGATCGGCTCCCAGTCAGGGTCGGTCATGTCGGTTACCAGTACATCACCTGCCTGGAACTCATGCCCTTCCACTCTTTTATCGAGGGAATACATGATGTTCACGCGTCCGGATGCAATGCCATCGCCTACTGCGATGCCCTTGCAAAGCAGTTTTGCAGAGGATGTATCCGCTTCGTATTTGGTGAACTTTCCGGCGGCTTTACGTGAATGGATCGTTTCTGGTCTTGCCTGTACAATATATAATTTGCCTGAAAGGCCATCTACTGCCCACTCTACGTCCATCGGGCTCCAGTGACCTTTAAGGTTTGTATAATAGTCTTCGATCAGCATTACCCAGTCTGCCAGTTGAAGCACTTGCTCATCCTTTAAGCAGAAGGTTTGCTGTTGCGTTTTATCTGTCGGGATCATGCGTGTGCGTGAATCGGTATCATCGCCGTAGATCATGAGCTGATCTTTCACGCCCAGTTTTTTATCTATGATCGATGCTTTGCCGGCGCGACGAGTGGGTTTGAATACAAGGAACTCGTCTGGAGAAATGGCACCTTGCACGATCGGTTCGCCGAGACCAAATGCACCATTGATCAACACCACATCTTTGAAGCCGGATTCCGTGTCAATGGAAAAGGCAACGCCTGATGAAGCCAGATCTGAACGCACCATTTTTTGCACGCAAACAGAAAGGCCCACTTCCAGAATATCAAAATGAAACTGGTGACGGTAGCTGATGGCACGATCTGTAAACAGCGATGCAAAACAGTTACGCACGGCGTCGATCAATGCGGCAGGGCCACGCACGTTCAGGAAACTTTCCTGTTGTCCGGCAAAAGAAGCATCTGGCAAGTCCTCTGCTGTTGCGGAAGAACGAACGGCCACGTCTGTTGCCGACTGATCATAGCGATGCGACAATTCTTCGTACGCTGCAATAATGCGGTGACTCAGCTCGTGCGGAAACTTGGCGTTGCTGATGGCATGCCTGATTTTTGAACCGCTTCGTCTTAGCGATTCTACACTGTCGAAATTAATACGAGCAATTTCCTCTTGGATCATATTTCCCAATCCGCTCTGTTCGAGGAACTGGTGATAAGCGTCCGTTGTGATCACAAAGCCTCCCGGAATTTCAACACCGAGACTGGAAAGGTTACTGATCATTTCGCCGAGTGAGGCACATTTGCCACCGGCGATTGCGATATCCTGTAATCCAACTTTTTCAAGTGGCAGGATGATACGTTGATCCTTCATAAGCAAGCAATTTATTGGTGAAAGAAAAGCTACGCGAATACGGCAGGGTGTAGGAGCTCTGAACGTTCACCTGTTGAGGGATAGCGGGCCGCAAGGTGCTGAAGCATTTCCCTTGTCATGGCAGAAATTCCATAACGTGCCTCCCATCCCCAATCTCTGAAAGCAGCCGTGTCATCGATGGAGTCCGGCCACGAATCTGCAATGGATTGGCGGCTGTCCGGACGATAACTTATGGTGAAATCAGGCAGGTAGGTACGGATGGCTTCTGCAAGTTCAGCCGGGGTAAAGCTGACACCTGCGATATTGTATGAATGACGGTTCTTAATTAGATAGGCCGGCGCTTCCATGAGTTCAAGCGTTGCTCTAACAGCATCGGGCATATACATCATCGGCAGTGCGGAGTCGTGGCGCAGGAAGCAGGTGTACTCGTTTTTTGCAAGTGCCTGATGAAAAATGTCAACTGCATAATCCGTTGTTCCGCCACCCGGCATTGCGGTATAGCTGATCAAGCCAGGATAGCGAATGGAGCGAACGTCTACACCATATTTTTCGTAGTAGTAATTGCACCAGTGTTCGCCGGCAATTTTGCTGATTCCATAAACAGTTGTTGGGTCGAATGGACCATCCTGTGGGCAGTCTTTTTTCGGAGAACTCTTTCCGAAAACAGCGATGGAGCTTGGCCAGAAAACCCTGTTCAAATGCTGATCTTTGGCCACTTCCAGCACGTTGATCAGGCTCTGCATATTCAGATCCCAGGCTTTTGTTGGGAATTGTTCGCCGGTTGCCGAAAGCATGGCGGCGAGCAAATATATCTGGGCAATGTGATGACGTCTTACTATCGTTTCCAGTGATTTTTTATCCAATACATCAAAGGATACAAAAGGGCCCTGAATAGCATTCATAGACGATGGTTCGCGAACGTCTGAAGCTATAACATTGGCTTCACCATAAAGTGTTCTAAGGGCAGGTACAAGCTCGGTTCCAAGCTGACCAAAAGCGCCGATTACAAGGATCTTTTCCTGTTTCATAATTTCAATCTCGTTAGAACCTCAAATTTTGCACATTTGGACGAAATGACTTCTTAAGTAGAAATCAGCAGCATATAAATCTAAAAAGGTTAGTTATTTTAGATAAAAACAATTTTATTTTCGATCATTTCTCATATTTGTAGAAAAAATATCTGTCATGTCATACGTACTTCAGGATGATGATATCAAGATTCTGCAGCTATTGCAACACGATGCGAGGTTGACCACCAAGGAGATAGCTGATAAAATTGGCAAAACCCCCACTCCTGTTTATGAGCGCATTCGCCGAATGGAGAAAGAAGGAATTATCAAAGGGTATGTGGCGCTGCTCGATCGGGCGAAGGTTGACAGGGGCCTGATTGGTTTTACGCTTATTCACCTGAAAGAACATTCTCAAACGATGCTGAACAACTTCAAAAAAGAGTCGAGCAATTTTGCGGAGGTGATGGAATGCTACCACATGACCGGCGAGTTTGATTTCATTTTAAAGATCGCCATTCGCGACATGCACGAGTACAATGAATTCCTGGTAAATAAACTGGCAACGCTTCCGAATGTTGGTACGGTACAATCGGTGTTTGTATTGTCAGAAGGCAAGGTGGAGACTGCGTTTCCGCTGAGGCAACCGGTGAAGAAGAAAGCGAAGAAGTAGTTGAGAGTTGAGAGTTGAGAGTTGAGAGTTGAGAGTTGAGAGTTGAGAGTTGAGAGTTGAGAGTTGAGAGTTGAGAGTTGAGAGTTGAGAAAAATTTAATCGTCTAAAATACGAAATTTTAGCCTCAAATTCGAAAAGTTCAACTACAAAGAACTCTCAACTCTCAATTCTCAATTCTCAATTATCTAAGTGTTTACACGTAGTTGCTTTCAAGTTTCGGTAAAGTTTTCTATATTCAAGTTTCAATATCCGATCCTATATGAAACCACTTGAATTACCGCGGGCAACCCCTGATTTGAATGACCAGCTCTCCTTTTTAATCGACAGGGAAATGTATGTGAGGTATTCCCGGTATCGAAGATTGATCTACATGATCGCCGCGTTCCTCTTTCTTTTTATTGAATCCCAATTTTTGACAGATACTCAAACAGTCGTGTTTGCGAAAGTTACTACAAAAGCCATCCTTTCAACATTGGTTGCTTTTTTATTGATAATGTTTTTCGCTTTCCTGGTAACGAAACAAAAAAGAAAACTTTGGAAAATACGCACCATTCGAAAACTCTCACAAGTAAACAATGCCATCAAGTTTTATTTTGATGATAAAAGACTTCTCTTCAAAACGGAATCCCACACATCTGAAATAAAATGGGAGTACTACAAATATTGGGTGGAGAACAAAGACTCGCTGTTTATATTTCCGGAAAAGAATTTGTACGAAGCGATCTATTATTCCAAAGCGGAATTGGGGATTGATAACTATGATAGTTTGAAGCAAATAGCGGCAAAGAAACTGGAGGTGCTGCCGGGTGTGAAGTATTTGTAGGGCTTAAAGTAAGTGGATGTCTATAAAAACGGATAGTCTGGTATGCTACCATTTTTTTGAACCGCAAAGAACCTTTAGATAAATATTAATCCGTTTCCCTAGAATTACTAGAAACTAATTTCGATAGAACG
>NZ_JAHSPG010000018.1 GCF_019130065.1 Pinibacter aurantiacus
AATTATTAATTTTTCTCTACCGTTTCTTCCCCTCATTCCCTCTATGCAACATAATGTCTCTGTCGAAAAGGTAAATGCCGCCTTTGTCTTCTCCTACAAGAACCAGTTTGTCGTTTAGGGTTCTGGCAAGATGTTCTTCTTCAATTTGTTCGTTCACGTACCACTGCAGAAAGTTGTGCGTGGCATAATCTCTTTCATTAAGCGCCATGCCCACCAGCTCGTTAATATTTTCCGAAACAATGATCTCATGTTTTAAAAATTCTTCGAACACCCGTTGAAGAGAGAGGAAGGTAATGATCGGCTGCTCCAACGCGGGAACGATGGCAAAACCGCCACGCTCGTTAATGTAACGGATCAGTTTTAACATGTGCATTCTCTCTTCATCAGATTGCGTGTAAAAAAAGTTTGTAACGCCGTCAAGTCCGGGCTGGATCTCAGCCCAGCTGGCCATTGCCAGGTATGCCTGTGAGCTTTCGGCTTCCAGCTGTACCTGCCTGTTCAGGGCCTCTTGCATTGTTTTTGATAGCATGGGTTAATTTTTACTAAACAATATACTCAATTGTGTGCTTTTAGGGTTACGATATCCGTTAATCTTTTTTGGAAAAAACACAACAAATGGTGAACTGTTCAGGAAGTTTTTTGTTACACTCAATTATGTAATAAACACACTTATGGATTCCAATCAAGACTTTCCTGAGAAATTCGTCCCACGCGGCGCTGTTGCCTTCTTTTCATTGCTTGTCGCCCTGGGTCTCATCATTTGGTTTACTATATACTTTATCATGCTTTACCGCAGCTAAAACAATTTACTATGCTGGATAAATTCGAAAGAACAGTAATAGGAGTGGCGCTGCTGGTGTCTGCGCTATTTATATTTTGCCTTTTCTATGCCATGGGGGCAAAAAAGGGGAACGTTACCGAATGTCTTCCCTACGATAAATCGTACGAAGATGCCCGCGTGAGCCAGCTGGATAAAAATACTTACCAGGTTTTTTATGTTGCCCGCATGTGGAACTTTGAACCTTCAGTTGTGTACATCCCTGTAGGCAGTGAGGTTGACTTTTTTGTCACGTCAAAAGATGTGGTGCACGGCTTTGAAATCTCCGAGAAAAATGTAAACCTGATGGGCGTACAGGGTGCCGTGGCAAAAACAACGGTAAAGTTTGACAAGCCCGGCGTCTACAAAGTAACCTGTCACGAATTCTGCGGCACGGGCCACCAGAACATGCAGGCCGAAGTAATCGTTAACTATCCTTCAAAATAACCACAACATGCACTTAAGTAAACCCATAAGAAATATTATTCTCATCGAGCTTTTTGTACCCGTACTATTACTGACCATCGGCATTTACCACGGCCTGATGCAGGTTATTTACAGGGCAGGCGTTATTCACCAATCGTCATTTGCAAAACTTGATTATTACCAGGGGCTTACGCTGCATGGAGTTATCAATGCAATTGTGCTGACCACTTTTTTTGCAGTAGCATTTGGTCACGCCACCATTGCTTTTCATTTAAAAAAAGAACCCAATTATAGAGCATCCATGCTTTCGCTGTGCCTGATGGTTGGTGGAACTTTGATGGCCGCCTGGGCCATGTTGATGGGCAAGGCTTCCGTGTTGTATACGTTTTACGCGCCGCTAAAAGCACATCCGCTCTTTTACCTTGGAACAGCATTGCTCATAGTCGGTTCATGGGTAGCCTTCTTTGACTGGGTAAGCATTTATACAAAATGGAAAAAAGACAATACCGAAGTAAATACGCCACTCGCTGTTTTGGGCACGCTCATTAATTTCACCATATGGTTCGTTTGTACACTGGCCGTTGCATATGAAGTGCTCGTGCTGCTGATCCCCTGGTCGATGGGATGGACGCCAACCGTCAACGTTTCGCTCACAAGAACATTGTTCTGGTTCTTTGGGCACGCGCTGGTGTATTTCTGGTTACTGCCGGCTTACATCATGTTCTATACGATTTTACCAAAGTTAGCCGGAGGCAAATTATACTCTGAGCTTGCAGGTCGCATTGCATTCTTCCTCTTCCTGTTGTTGTCAATTCCTATTGGTGTGCACCACCAGTTTGGAGATCCTGCCATTGGCAGAGGAATTAAACTTACACAATCCATTCTCACATTTGGCGTGGCCGTTCCCAGTTTTATTACCGCGTTTACCATTGCTGCTTCGCTTGAATATGCAGGCAGGAAAAGAGGCGCAAAGGGTTTGTGGAATTGGGTTTGGAAACTGCCTTTCTTTGATAAGAATGTTTACTTGTTTGGTTATCTCATCAACGGCTTGATACTGTTTATATTCGGAGGATTAACGGGCATTGTGAATGCCTCTTATTCACTTAACAACGTTATTCACAACACTGCATGGATACCGGGGCATTTTCACCTGACCGTTGCCGGGCCTGTGTTCCTTGCAATATTGGGCATGTCCATTTTTATGACTTCTCAACTTACCGGCAAGAAAATTTTTCTGCCAAAGATCAATACCATTGTTCCTTATTTGTGGACAGTGGGCGTTCTGATCTTTTCTACAGGACTCATGTGGGGCGGCCTTTTGGGCGAACCTCGCAGAACAAATCTCGGTCTTACTTATCTCAATCCTGAGAGTGAATTGTACAATCCATATTGGGTAATTACAACCATGCTTGGTCTTGCCGGAGGTGGCATTATGTTCGCTGCAGGAGTTTTGTATTTCATTGTTTTCTTTGGCACTTTCCTAAGCAAACGTACCGCTGAGCCGGTTATTGATTTTCCCATCAGCGAAGTGTATCATACGGAGAAACGTATTCCCATATTCGACACTTTTCGTCCGTGGCTGGTAGCTATGGCGGTCATATTGTTTATGGCATATGTACCGGCCATTATGGATACGCTGAACAACAATGGTAAAAAGGCGCCGCCTTATTTGCCAACGGACCCTGCACCGGTAATATCAACGATTGAAAAGAAATGAATAAACTGTACCGGTATATATTGAGTTCATGGAAAGCCTTTGTGGTGCTGATTTTGGTGCTGCCGTTACTTGCTTATACCGTTGTGAACTGGTTGGAAAATAAGTACAGTCCGCTGCCATACAAAGGCATCGATGATAATTGGGTGAGTAAGAAAAATGCAGTCGTGCTAATGCCGTTTTCATTTATAGATCAACAACACAAAGTGTACAACTCTGATGCGATAAAAGGTAAGATCACGGTTGCGAATTTCTTTTTTTCATCTTGCCCAACGATATGTCCTGATATGTTCAGGCACATCAAAAAAGTGAGTAAAGCATATGTGAATGCAAGTGATGTAAAGTTCGTTTCTTTTACCGTAGACCCTGAGCACGACACGCCGGAAAGACTGGATGCCTACGGCAAATTGAACGACATAGATCCTGCACAGTGGAAGTTATTGACGGGGGATAAAAAAGATCTGTATCGCCTTGCACGAAAGGGTTTCTACATCACAGCGACAGAAGGGGATGGCGGGCCGGAAGATTTTATTCACAGTGATAGATTGGTGTTGATTGACAGAGATCAATTCATTCGTGGTTATTATGACGGAACGTCTGACAAAGACATTCAATTACTGATTAACGATATTAAAAAGCTGCAAAATGATTAACGCTTTAAAGTATTTCCCCGGCAAATATTTTGCAATACTAATGGTGATGGTTACATGTTTTTTGTTTCTTGCGAGGCAACATTCTTTTGCGCAAAATGTAAGTGCAGATGAAGGCAAAAAACTCTTCCAGGGTCGTTGTGCATCCTGCCATAATGTAAACAAAACTTTAACCGGCCCGGCACTGGCAAAAGTGGATGAACGCCATTCTATGCCCTGGATCATCAGCTTTGTAAAAGGCTCACAGGCCATGGTAAAAAGTGGCGACAAGGAGGCTCTCGATGTGTTTAACAAACACAACCAGATCGTTATGCCCGACCACCCGGATCTAAGTGATAACCAAATCGAAAGCATTGTGGCATACATAAAAACTGAGGCAAAAAATCCGGTGGCCGATGCGGCTCCTTTTGCCCGGCCAGGTAAAAAAGTACTGCACAGAATGCCCTTATCCATTTATAATTACCCGTTTATGATAGGCTATGTGGCGCTGATCCTTTTGATGATCGGCGTATTAATTTCACTTGTGAATATTAAAAGTTACGAAAGTCATGTGCATCCTGAATAACATTTATTAACTTAGTACAACCTATTGTTAAACCGGCCTGTTTAACCAAATTATCACATTTTAGTTTCTAGATTTACATACAACATTTACAACAACGATTAGCCGGCTATAGTCTCCTGTTTTATTTACCCGTACTGCATTGGAAACATATTCTCTGAATGTGAAAAATAATACACTATGACTATACAAATCAATGACAATCGCAGGTTGCACGATCTGCAACTCGAGTTCAGCAAGACCTTTCCATTTTTGAAAATTGAGTTTTTCAAGAAAAAACACAGTGACAGACAACTTTCAAAAACGCACCTGGTAGAAACAGGTAGCCAATGTGTCTGCGATGTACGCAAATCGCATGAAGAAGGTGTGCTGGAAATTACTTCGACCATGACAGTCGAACAATTTGAGTCTTCATTTGTAAAACAATTTAGTCTTCCTGTACAGGTGTTTCGCAAGGCAGGCAGACTTTGGAGAGAGACCACGTTAACAAGTATGTGGACACTTCATGAGCAAAATGAACATGGAAAGCAGATAAATAGGGCGAAGGATGAACGTCCAGAACTTTTTTGGTAGTCATTTGTAATATTTTAATACTAATTAGGCATTAAACCTTTCCAATTTATAGAGCATATCCTTTAACCTGGATATGCTTTTTTATGTGCCTGTGTGATCCATTGATTTGAGGTTGGGTAATATGTTGTTTCGGGGTTTTAAAATACCCATAGTGAAAATATTATAGTAACTAAACAATAACATTTACACGAAATGTCGTTTTTTTGCGCGATCATTACATGATTTGAGTCTTTTCTATTGATTTTTATTGTCTACCGGAGGATAAAATTAGAATACAAGTGTTTTGATGTAATTCAAAAAATTGTATTTTGTAACAGCTTCAAGTTTCCTAGTACAAAAACCAGGTTTTTCGCCTTATCCAGGTCCTGTGTGTCCCTATTAATGCTATAAAATTTTTGGTATGAGGAAACTATACATCTTACTTCTATGCTTACTTATCACATTACATTCCTCAACGCTGCTGGCCGCTAACATCACGTGGACAGGAAGCACAGGTGGAGACTGGAACGATCCGTCCAATTGGTCAACTGCAACTGTTCCGGGAGCGGGAGACAATGTGACGTTTAACAGTAGCGTAACTGTGACAATGGATGATCTGACTATCGGTATCGCATCACTGAAGGTGACTGGCAACAGCAATGTAATTTTCACTTCCGCAGGCATCACTGAGTTTACTGTTTCTGCAGCTACAAATGCTTTGGCGATAGACAATGGTTCTTCGCTCAAAACATTTACCAGCGGCACTGTAGATGACGATTTTGGTATTCATTTGAGTCTTCTGACCGGATCTTCGGGAGTTATTAATGGAACTTTTACAATGGAAGCCAATGATGATCCTTACCTGGGATGGGGATCAAGTTTGACAATAAATACCGGTGCAACACTAGCAGTAAACGGTACCCTGACAATGAATCCGCATGCGGGTGTTATTGAGTCGACAACTGCCAATTTGATTTTTAACACGGGCTCCAATTATATTCACAACATGGACGCGGGAATAATTCCTTCTGCCACTTGGGATGCCGCTTCTACTTTGCAGCTGACAGGCTTAATATACAGGGTGCCTGATTTTGGAAGCGCCGCGTTGTCTCTGGGAAATGTTATTATAAACACACCCAATGTTTCGTCTCTTAATCAGTTCATATTTTCTCTGAATTTGCCCAACACGACAGTGATAAAGGGAAATTTAAGCGTCGTTAATTTCAACAATCTGACATTGGTTTTACTTACAGACGTTACCGGTGTTCCCGGTTTAGTTACGGTAAATAAAAATTTTGTACTTAGCTCGAATTCTGCAGTACAGTTGGCATATTCAGGCTTCTCTTATGAAAATAATGACTATACGCTGCAGGTAAATGGCGATTATATACAGTCTGCCGGCGCTTTTTCTTTGCAGGGAAATAATAGTGTGACGGGTACCAGCAAACTAGCAATCAAGGGTAATTTTGTTCAAACGGGTGGGCAGTTTACGAGCAGCAGTACTGCGACCAGTGCTACAGATAATTTATTCATTGTTGAGTTTAACGGAAATGCTGCGCAAACTATTTCCAGCTCTGCCAACACCATTGACAATGCCGCTAACATGGTGGCGCTACGCATTAATAATACATCAGGCGGAGTAAGTTTGTCGAGTGCATTAAATGTAGGACGACTTGATTTGCAATCCGGTGTTCTTTCGACAAATGTTGCAAACTCCCTCATCATTAACAGTACAAACAATACACAGGGTGTTACCAATGCTTCTTCTGCCAGCTACATTGCCGGTCCAGTTACGAGAAGGACAAATTCTACTGCTGCATACCTGTTTCCAACCGGACAGAACGGTTTCTACAGGCCCATTGAAATTATTCCAAACTCAGCAACGCCCTCTACATATACAGCAACTTATTTCAGAGCAGCAAATGGTTCTCCTGTTGCCAGCCCACTTACAAAAATTGCCGTTACCGGATATTGGGGCGTAGGAAGAATTTCCGGAAGCGATGCAGTTGTGCAGCTTGCCCTGAGCGGAGAGGCTGTTCCGGGTTCGGCAGCTAATAGCGTGTTGGTGGTTGCCGGTTACAATGGAACACAATGGAGCAGTTTGCTGGGTTCAAACGGTACGTCCATTTCTCCGGGTAATGCCGTAAATGGAACAGCAAAATCTGACATACAAAGCAATTTCAACTTATTTACATTCGGCGTTGTCGGAGGCGATCCGTTGCCAATCATACTGCTTGATTTCACCGCTACAAAATCCGGTTCTTCTGCTAACCTGAAATGGAAAGTTGATCCGGTTGATATACCTCAATCAGTTGAAATCCTGAAATCCACCAATGGTCGCGACTTTGCAAAAGTGGGCACTGTTGCCGGTGTTGACAACGTTACCACTTATAGCTATACAGATCCTTTAAGCGATGGCAACAACTATTATCGTTTGCGCATGATCGATAAAGATGGTTCTGTAGTGTACAGTAAAGTGGCTGCGATTATTAACCAGGCAAATGGATTTGCGATCACCGGTTTTGCTCCAACCCTGGTTACAAGAAACGTGAAACTGAATGTTAGTGCCGGTTCTGGTGGTACAATGGATCTGTACATCACCGATATGTCCGGAAAAATATGGCGCAAATTAGGCGTTCAGCTTTCAACCGGCAATAATGAACAGCAGCTTGATCTGTCTGACCTAAGTGCCGGCGTGTACCAGGTATTCGGTTATATGAACGGCGAGAAGACAGGTGTGATAAGGTTTGTAAAGCAGTAGGGAAGTGAAAAGTAAAAAGTTAAAAATCCAGGCACTCTAAGTAAGATTAGAGTGCTAATAAATCAAAAGGGAGTTCGATGTATTTCGAACTCCCTTTTTGATTTTTTACTTTTGAATTTATTAGTTCAGCAGCGGATTCACCTCGATCTCTTTCAAATCAATATCAGAATAATCCCTGATCTCGTTGTACAAAGTGTCTCTTTCAACAGGTTGACGTTTTACCTGTTTGATCAATGCTACCATTTCAGCAGTACTCATTACAGGCGTTTGTTCTTCGCTTCCTGCCATTGAGTAGATCTTTGTAGAATCATCAATGGTGCCGTCGATATCGTTTACACCGAACGCAAGCGACAATTGGGCGTTTTTGCGGCCCAGCATTGGCCAATAAGCTTTCAGGTGAGGGAAGTTGTCCATGTATAACCTGGCAATCGCGTAAAGCCTCATATCTTCCGTTACGGAGCTTTCCGGTACATTGCTCATATCATTTTGTTTGTTGCGGAACTTCAGCGGAATGAATGTATTGAATCCGCCTGTTTTGTCCTGCAGACTGCGCAATCTTTCCATATGATCAATGCGGTGATGGAATTTTTCAATATGGCCATACAGCATTGTCGCATTGGAATGCATGCCTAGTTTGTGTGCCGCTTCATGAATGGCCAGCCAGCCAGCCGCATCCACTTTGTCTTCACAGATCTGTGTGCGGATCTCTGGTGCAAATATTTCTGCGCCCCCGCCCGGCAATGATTGCAGGCCCGCTTCGTGCAGGAACTTCATGCCTTCCTCTATTGTCATTTTTGCCTTGCGGAACATGTAATCAAGCTCTACCGCTGTAAAACCTTTTACGTGAAGGTCCGGGCGATGTGCCTTGATTTTTTGCAGAAGATCTGCGAAGAAGTTTAGATTCAGTTTTGGATGAACACCACCAACGATGTGCACTTCCGTAACCGGTTTGCCATCGTATTTTTTAACGATGTTCAGCATGTCATCAGTCGTCAGTTCCCAGCCTTCTTCACGATGTGCATACAAGCGTGAGTAGGAGCAGAACTTGCATGAAAACACGCAAACGTTCGTGGGTTCAATATGAAAGTTGCGGTTGAAATATGTTTTGTTGCCATGAAGTCTTTCGCGAACATGATTCGCCAAAGCGCCCACGAAAGGCAGGCTTCCTTTTTCAAAAAGTAAAACACCTTCTTCCTCGGTTATTCTTTCTTTATGGATAATTTTCTCACCAATGCTTCGAAGTGCCTTTTCTTTTTCTGCTTCTATAATCTTTTCTATAGAAATTGTTGAGTCTGTAATAATCATCTTGTAAAGCTTTTTCTGGGGCGAAATTAAGGCATTTAAGTGAATGGTGTTAGGTAGGTTACAGGGAGCAGCAGGTCGTGGGTGTGAGATTTTTATTACCACTAAGGCACTAAGGGCACAAGTTTCACTAAGAGTTGATCTAATTTCAGGTACTCCTTAGTGCGGCTAAGTGTCCTTAGTGCCTTAGTGGTAAATCTTGCCCACCGACACTATTGTATGTTCAATTTTCATAATGTGCGATACACGTTCAAACCAACCCAAAGGACGCTGTGTCTTTTTTTTGCCATTTCCCATTATTTACTATCTTGACCCCTTTA
Organism: Pinibacter aurantiacus; assembly: GCF_019130065.1. GTDB lineage: Bacteria > Bacteroidota > Bacteroidia > Chitinophagales > Chitinophagaceae > Pinibacter > Pinibacter aurantiacus. The sequence goes on from NZ_JAHSPG010000018.1 coordinate 9,105, forward strand.
TTCTATCAAACTGCATACATGAGTATTAAGTTCCGCCTCACAATAATGAGTTTCCTGCAATTTTTTGTTTGGGGTTCATGGCTAATTACCATCGGCAATTATTGGTTCAGCACAAAGGGATGGGATGGGGGAAAATTTGGAGTTATTTTTTCGACAATGGGAATAGCTTCGTTGTTTATGCCCGCACTGATGGGAATGGTGGCGGATCGTTGGGTAAATGCTGAAAAACTGTATGGTTTCCTGCATATTTTAAGTGGTGTTTCCTTGTGCCTGATCCCTCAGATCAATGACCCTTCCCAGTTTTTCTGGGGAATTTTGCTGGCGATGATATTTTATATGCCCACCATCGCACTTGCCAATTCTATCGCTTACACCGGTTTAAAGAATAATCGTTTTGATGTTGTTATTGATTTTCCGCCAATCAGGGTTTTCGGCACCATCGGCTTTATTGCTGCGATGTGGACCACCAACCTTAGCGGAAATAAAGCTTCGGCCAATCAATTTTACATAGCAGCGATCGCTTCATTTATATTGGGCCTGTATTCATTTACGCTGCCGGCTTGTCCTCCATTGGGCAAGCAAACAAGCAAAAAGAGCTGGAGCCAGGTATTGGGCTTCGATGCCCTTCACTTATTTAAGGATAAGAAGATGGCCCTGTTCTTTATTTTCTCCATGTTCTTAGGTGCTGCATTGCAACTGACGAACGCTTATGGAGATGTTTTCCTGGGAGAGTTTAGTAAAGTGCCTGAATATGCCAATTCGTTTGTGGTAAAGCGGTCGACCATCATCATGTCTATTTCGCAATTTTCCGAAACAGCTTTCATTCTTGCTATTCCATTTTTCCTAAGGCGCTTTGGTATTAAGAATGTGATGCTCATAAGCATGCTGGCATGGGTTTTCAGGTTCGGACTGTTTGCATATGGCGATCCATCTCCTGTAGGAGTGAGTCTTATAATTTTGTCATGCATCGTGTATGGAATGGCGTTCGACTTCTTCAATGTTTCCGGTTCACTGTTTGTGGAAACTTCTACCACGCCCGATATAAGGTCAAGCGCACAAGGCATATTCATGATGATGACGAATGGAGTAGGAGCCGTTGCTGGAAGTACTATTAGCGGATTCATTATACAAGAATACTACACCGCAGCAGACGGAAAAACCAAGGACTGGCATGGCATCTGGATGGCATTCGCAATCTACGCATTAATCGTTGCGATTTTATTCGCCGTATTTTTCAAACATAAACATGAGGTGAGTGAAGTGGTGGCAGTGAGACACTAGGTAATTAATAATTAATAAATAATAATTAATAGGGCATCATTCGTTTATTCGATGATGCTCTATTTTTTTACCGTTCATGAGTATCGATTTTCTTTGAGTAACTGTTCTATCAATTCTTAATTATTAATTATTAATTTTTCTCTTCTCGCAAACCGAATTCCCTAATGTATAACCACACATCCCTCAACCTTTCCTTCATTTGCACTATAAATTTTCAATATGTGCAATTTCAAAACATGGCATTTTGATGATCACGGATGCATATTGCAATGCAAAGCTTGCAACACTTACCAGGTAACGTTTGGAACAACGATGCTTACTCTTGACAGGAATAATTTTGAAGCTTTTATTACGTTGGTAATGGCTCGTTGCGAAACCCTTATTCCTATAGATGATAAGTTGAAATATATTGTTCTTCCCACGCCAAGTAATATTGTCCACGTCGTTTTGACTGAAAAAGAATTGATACATCTACATTGTATGTTGCAGAGCGCAGATACTGAAATCAAGTCGCAGCAAATGCTGGCACTCTTTGATGACAAGGGTTTGGCATGATAAATTGAATTTGTTAAAATCAGGCAGACAACGTTAAGTTAACTACTCATTAATACGGAGTGGTATAAGGATTGATAAATTTGCAGGAGCAAAAACGAAATCATCTCTTATAAATATTTAAGTCCAGGTAAGTGTCAGACTTGCTTTATTAAATGAATGTCTGATAACGCCTGGCACCAATTTCAATTAATAATTAATAATTAGTAATTAATGGTGTCGCATCAAAATCATAATCAATTTTCAAGAATGTTCGGCAACAGACGACCCTGGCAATAAATGAATGATGCGTTATTAATTTTTAATTATTAATTATTAATTTTCCCGAAACCTTTTCACATGAAGGCGACTGCTGCCAGTAAAACCGCGCAATACATGGCTTTGTTTAGAGCACTGGAAACAAGGCGACCAAAACATAAGCGACTTTTTACAGATTCATTTGCTGTTTCTTTTCTTGATAAGAATTTGCAGCTTGCGACAAAGTTGACAGCATTGCCTTTTGGTGAGAAGCTGGTTCAAAGAATTATCTACAACAAAATTCCAGGTGCTTTTTCTTCTGGCATTGCTCGCACAAAATATATTGATGACCTGTTGGAGACGTCTGTAAAGGCAGGAGTGAGGCAGGTTATTATTTTAGGTGCCGGTTTTGACACGAGGGCATTGCGGTTGCCATTTTTGCAAAATATTCCTGTCATAGAAATTGATCATCCGAACACCAGCCGTATGAAGATGAATAAGGTGCAAGAGCGGTTGGGAAAATTACCTGCACATGTTCGCTATTTCCAAATTGACTTTAACCAGCAAAGTATTCATGATTTGGCTGCTCAGCAAAATATAAACTTCTCTATACCGACGACAATCATTTGGGAAGGTGTTACCAATTATTTATCTGCTGAAGCTGTTGACACAACTTTCGCTTTTGTAAGAAAGTTTACGGCAGGTTCTTATGTCATCTTTACATACGTTCACAAAGGGGTGTTGGATAAGCCTTCAAATTTTTATGGAGCAGAAAAATTGTTAAGCGATCTTGATGCCCTGGAAGAAAAGTGGACGTTTGGTTTTTATCCGCAAGAATTACAAGACTACCTTTCTCAATTTAACATACAACTTCTCGAAGACGCCGGCGCAGCCGAATACCGCGCAAAGTACATGCCCGAGAGAAATGAAAAAGGGTATGAGTTTTATAGAGTGGCGTTAGGAGTGATTGGATAACTGAATAACTGAATAATTGAATAACTGAATAATTGAATCATTGAGTAGTTGAAGCAGTTCTTGTCTTTGAGCTGCCTGATAAACAACAACAACACGCCATCGTCATTGCGAGGCGGCCGAGAATGATTACAAAAATATAGAATGAAACTTCGATAATCCGGGATCGGCGAAGCAATCTCCAGCGCCTTCGAGATTGCTTCGCCCGTTCGTAAATGTTGTACTTTGACTATTGTATTCGGTGTGCTTTCTCCGCAGGGGCTCGCAATGACGATGCTGTCTGTTTTACAAGATTGTTGCAGATGAATTAATCAGTCATTCAATGATTCAGCAACTCAAGCATTTGAAATAAAAAAAGCCATTCGTTAGAATAGCTTCTTTTAAGAATTTAGGTAATATAGTAAAGTTGAATTAATCTTCGTACTGTTAGGATCGGATATATTACCTGGTTTTCAACAAGGATGGGTGGATGTTCATTTCATAAAAAAGGTTGTAACGGTTGGTTTGTTCTTTGGACATGGACTCGGTTCTTTGGACTAATGGACTAAAGGTTTTTTCTATTTGGATATTGTAATTTGACGATGCAAATATGTTTAAACTTTCAACGCAATGTTCAATTATTGTATTACGTCTTTGTTAACTAAGGAGAAGGTTTGAAGACAGTCTAACTGTTTTGTATAGGTTAAATTAACTATTTAAACGGGATAAACAAATTTTATTAAAGAAAATTGTTATGTTATAAGTGTAAACCCTTAGAGTAGTGACTGAATAACTGAATAAACTGAATAACTGAATTCTATAGGCCAGATTGTTTCACAGGTTCAGTTATTCAGTTATTCAGTCCATTCAGTCATTAAAATCTTCGCCACGTCCCATGCAAAGCGTATAATCATCCCTGTTACAACTATTAAAAAAACGATTCTTATAAAACGGTTGCCTTTCAGTAGGGCGAGCCTTGCCCCAAGGAAGGAGCCGCATACATTGAATACCGCCATGGGAATTGCATAATGATACAAGATATGCCCGGTGCTACCGAAGTAAATGATCGAAGCAACATTGGTAGCGAGGTTAGTGATTTTTGCATAGGCGCTCGCATGAAGAAAGTCTTGTCCCAACACACCTACGAATACCAAAATAAGAAAGCTGCCTGTTCCCGGTCCTATAAAGCCATCATAGAAACCCAGCAAAAGACCAAACGAGATTCCGTAAGCCAATGCATTTTTCGTTTCTATAAGTTCGTGCTCCCTCTGTCCGAATTTTTTATTGCTGTAAGTATAGATTGCAACTCCAATCAATAGTATTAAAATTACGGGCTTGAAAATGGCGTTGCTGAGTTTGCTAGCCAATGAAGAACCCAATAGTGCAGCAAAAAAAGCACATATGGAAACGCCGGTTAATAATCGCTTATCAAGCTTTACTCTTTTAGCATATTGCCATGCCGCAATGCTGGTACCCGAAAAGGATGGGATTTTTATAGTCCCTAATAAAGTGGCAACGGGGTAGTGTGGTAAAATGATCAACGTTGCGGGCGTTTGTACGAGCCCACCTCCGCCTACAATGGCATCGATAAAACCGGCTGCAAATGCTGCACAGCAAAGGAGGATGAGTTCATTCATGCAACTAGTTGAGAGTTGAGAATGGAGAGTTGAGAATTAGTTGAAAGTTGAAAAATAATCTTTTATAATTGAATTCCAAATTAGTTGATAACTCTCCATTCTCAACTCTCAACTCTCCATTAATTAAGGTTTCAGCTGACTGCTGACTCTCTTCAATTCAATCTCCGATGATTTTGCAGAAAAACTTAGATTGATGAGGCTATAGCCGGCAAGTTCAAAACTTTGTTGGGCTGTTCTCACATCAATGATGGTGGCCTGGTGCAATTGAAATTTCTGAAGTATCAGGTCAACCAGTTGTTTTGATAACTCGTAGTTTTTTCTTTGCGTTTCCAGTTGCTTTAATGTAGTGGTATATGCCTGGTACGTTTTAATGATGTTGGCAGAATAATCTCTTACGATAATGTCTTTGCTGAGTTCTGCAGAGTTCACATTTACTTCGGCTATTTTTTGTTGTCGCTTAAAGATGGATCCATTGTAAATTGGAACGCCAACCCCTACACCTATCGTTGGGCCATAGCTGTTGTTCAAACGTGTATCACCGGCTGCGCTGCTGTTGTAGACAAAGCTATAACCACCATTCAAACGAAGGGAAGGATAGCGTTGTGCTGCAGTTTCTTTTACAATAAACTGATTGATGCGAACCTGGTCTTCCGCTGCACGCAAGTCAGGGTTGTTCGGGAGGTTGTCCAATATTGTTCCCAATACAAGTGAGTGGTCCACTAAGATTGTATCTGAAATGGTAATAACGGAATCCGCTCTCAAAGTAAGTAAACGCAACAACTCTGTTTTAGACTGATCGATTGCCAGCTGTTGCGACTGATGCGATTGTATAAGCGTGTTATAATCTACCTGTGCCTGGAAGAGATCTGCATTGTTCGCCATTCCAACTGCCTGTTGGGTTTTAACGATGTCTAGCTTTTGCTGGGACACGATAAGCGATTGGTCGATCGTTTTTATATAATTCTGTTGACGGATCACATCATAGTATGCTGTCATCACGGACGCGATAATGTTTTGAACCTGCGAATTCAATTGCTCCTTGCTTTGATTGAGCAATTCGTTAAGTCTTTTCTTAGTTGTCACCACACGCATTCCGTTGAATAACAAATAGCTTGCCTGTACGTTACCACTAAGGTTATTGGTAGCAACACCGCGCTTTTGAACGTTACGGTCTGCATCTGCATACTTTTGGTTGATGTTGGAAAGTTGTTCCGCATCTGTTGCAGTGCCCGATACAACCGGCAATCCACCGGCAATACCTATAAAGTTATTGATGTCGTTAACGGTCACATTATTTTTAGCGAGCTGTATGTCCAGACTGTTTTTTAGCGCAATGTTTACCGCATCATCCAATGTAAGGGTTTGGGCAAACGAATAGCTGGAAATGAAAAGGGTGCATGCAACTACGGCTCCTTTTTTTATAAAAGAATTAGTTGAGAAGCTTAAGCAAATGCGCTGCATCAACTTACTACCGTAGAAGTGTGCGACGCAACCAATGATCAATAGAATTACTGCTGCTGACATCATAATTTAAAACAAATATTTAACGATGGTTCGTTTGCGATAATATTAATCGACTTCGCGATATGCGAAGAGGGCGAATGCGATTCTCCCCTACGAACCATTTTCAATTTTCAACTTTCAATTCTCAATTTTCAATTACTCATTAATCTGCGTCACGTGCGCTTTGTGCTTGCCTGACAAATACGTGTACACCGCCGGGATTACCAGCAACGTCAATATCAGGGAGAACAAAATACCGCCTACTACCACAATACCCAAAGGAATACGGCTGGTAGAAGCTGCTCCAAGGCTCATCGCAATTGGCAACGCACCAAGCGATGTGGCAAGGCTCGTCATCAGGATAGGTCTCAACCTTTGCTGTGCCGCCTCAACTACTGCTTCGAATTTTGGAAGGCCGAGTGCTCTTTTCTGGTTGGCAAACTCAACGATCAGGATACCGTTTTTGGTAACAAGACCGACGAGCATGATCATACCGATCTCAGAGAATATGTTGAGCGTTTGGTGGAATATCCATAAGCTTAGAAATGCTCCTGCAAACGCCATGGGTACTGTAAGCATGATGCCCAGCGGATCTATAAAGCTTTCGAACTGTGCCGATAATACAAGATAGATCAATATCAGAGCAAGGCCAAGCGCAAACAAAATATTGGAAGAGCTTTCTGCATAGTCACGTGATGATCCGCTCAATGCCGTTTGGAAGGTAGGGTCCAGTACTTTGGCCGCGATGGAATCCATTGCTTTAATACCATCACCAATGGTTCTGCCTTCGGACAATGAAGCGGAAATAGTAGCCGCCTTGTACCTGTTGAAGTGATACAGGGTAGAAGGGTTGGTACTTTCTTCCATGTGCACCACCGCATCCAACGGAATGTTTTGACCACTGGCATTTTTTACATACAGGTTAGAAATGTCAATCGGTTTGTTCCGGTCCTTTCTGTCCACTTGTGCGATTACCTGGTACTGGTAACCATTCATGATAAAATATGCCAAACGGCCGCCACTAAAAGCAGATTGCATAGCGGAAATAACATCTTGTGTAGAAAGACCAAGATCTTTTACTTTCATTCGATCCACTGTGATCTGCAATTCTGGTTTATTGAACTTCAGGTTCACATCCACGTTGGAGAAAGTTTTGTCTTTTCTCGCTTCATCGAGGAACTTCGGAATGGCATCTTTCAGTTTGCCCAAATCCTGGTTCTGCAATACAAACTGCACAGGCAAACTTGTTCTTGAACCCGAACCTACGGAAATCGTTTGCTCCTGTATGGCGAATATTCTCGCATCATTAAAGCGTGACAATTTCTTTTGCAGGTCAAGGGCAATTTCGTTCTGGCTTCGTTTACGATCGCGTGGATCAACAAGGCCAATACGAGGCTGTGACGTGTTCACACTCGTTCCCGCCGGAGTTCTTGCGAAAACGAAATCTCTTTCCGGAACTGAGTCGTATAAATAATTTGCGATCTTATCAGTTACGTCATTCATGGCGCCGAAGCTCATTCCCTCAGCACCGGTGGCTGTGAAACGAATGCTGCTTCTATCTTCCAGCGGCGCAATTTCACTTTGAAGATTCATGTAAACGAAAACGATGATCCCAACGCAAACCACAATGATCACCCATGCCATCCATCTTATTTTAAGAAAGCCTTCGAGTATGCGTCTGTAGCCATTTTCCATGCCGGTAAAGAATGGCTCCGTAGCTAAATAGAATTTGCCGTGCGAACTATTTTTACGAGTCAGGTAAACGTTCAGTACAGGCGTGATCGTAAGCGATACAAAAGCCGAGATCAATACCGCTGCGGCCAATACCACACCAAATTCACGGAACAATCTACCAACAAAGCCTTGCAGGAATATCACCGGCAGGAACACCACCGCCAATGTGATTGAAGTGGAGATAACCGCAAAGAAAATTTCTTTACTGCCTTCCAATGCTGCTTTGCGTATAGGCATGCCTTCTTCCAGTTTACGGAAAATGTTTTCCGTTACAACGATACCGTCATCCACCACAAGACCCGTTGCCAGTACAATACCCAGCATGGTGAGGATGTTGATGGAGAAGCCCGCGATATACATGATGAAGAAAGTAGCAACAAGTGAAATAGGAATGTCGATCAACGGCCTGATGGCAATTAACCAGTTGCGGAAGAAGAAGAAGATTACCAACACCACCAATGCAAACGCGATGATCAAAGTTTCTTCAACTTCGCTTAACGAGTTACGGATGTTCTGTGTATTATCGATCAGCACACTTACTTCAATGCCTGATTTGTTTTCTTTTTTAATTTCATCCAGGCGTTTGTATACCTCATCTGCAATGGCAATGTTGTTGGCGCCCGGTTGTGGAATGACGGCCAGGCCAACAGCGTTTACACCATTGTATTTCCAGCTTTGTTCCAATGATTCAGGACCAAGTTCCACTCTTGATACATCGCTCAATCTTATGATGCCGCTTGAGTCTTCACGGATCAACAGATCGCGGAACTGTTGCTCAGATGTAAGGCGACCCAATGTGCGGATAGTAAGCTCTGTATTGTTACCATAAATTTTTCCGGGAGGAAGTTCTACGTTTTCACTGTTCAGAGCTGTTTTAATATCACTAAATGAAACATTGAATGCGCTCATTTTATCTGGATTCAGCCAAATGCGCATGGCATAGCGCTTCTGCCCAAAGATGCCCACGGAGCTTACATCATTCACGGTTTGCAATTGTTGCTGCAAAACGTTTTCTGCATAATCGCTCAACTCCATCAATCCTTTGGTGCGGCTTTGCACTGCAAGGATCAGGATTGGGTCGCTGTTCGCATCAGCTTTCGCCACAACAGGAGGTGCATCAATATCCAGTGGTAAACTACGTTGCGCCTGGCTCACTTTATCACGCACGTCACTCGCTGCTGCTTCAAGTTCCACACCAAGGTTAAACTCAACGGTGATCTGGCTGGAACCCAATGAGCTTGATGAAGTGATGGTACGAATGCCGGGGATACCATTGATCTGTTTTTCCAACGGTTCTGTGATCTGGCTCTCAATGATATCAGGGTTGGCACCTGTATAGGAAGTCGTAACAGTAATAATCGGTGGATCAATTGCAGGGTAGTCCCTTACAGCCAGGAAATTGAACCCCACTATACCAAACAAGATAATTGCAAGGTTCATCACCGTAGCAAATACCGGCCGCTTTAACGATAACTCAGATATGTTCATGAAGCTGGTTGAAATTGAAAATTGAAAGTTGAAAATTGAAAGTTGGACATTGACGTGAATTGTACACTATCTAATTCCTAAGTTCTAATTCCTGATTCCTGGTTACTGAGTGGCTACCAATTGATCAAGCGTTTTCACACTGCGCACATGCACAGGAGATTTTGGTCTGGCAAACAGCACACCCGTTACCACCACAGAATCGCCCGGATTTACTCCTTTTGTTATTTCTACATTGCTGGCCTCTCTGTCGCCGGTTTCAATGTTTACGAAGCTCGCATGCCCGTTTTTCACCAACACCAGTTGTTTGTTTTTGTCGTCTGGTATAATGCAGTTCGTAGGTACCATGATTGCTTTTTTATCGGTGCCTGCATTGATGTATACCTTCACGAATGCACCTGGATTTGGCTTGCCGTTTTGCAATACAGTTCTCACTTTAAGATTTCTTGTTGCGGCTGTTACCTGCGGTTCGATTGCAATGATGGTTGCTTTTAAATCGCTTTGTTCGTTTTCATCAACCTTTACACGAACTGTGCCTCCCATCTTAATGATGGTATTATAATTTTCGGGAAGGGTGAAATCAATTTTAATTTTATCCAGTTGCTGAATAGTTGCGATGATATTTGTAGAAGAAACGTAAGCACCCGGGCTCACCTGGCGCAAGCCAACAATACCGCTGAATGGCGCTTTAATAACTGTTTTGTCGATCAGTGCCTGATAGTATGCGATGTCGGCTTTGTAACCATTCATTTGATTCAGGGCCACGTCATAATCGCTTTGGTTGAGGCCATTAACCGCCAGTAATTGTTTGTAGCGATCAACAGTTTTTTCGGCGAGGTCCAGTTGTACCTTGCTTTTTGCGATCTGTGCCTGCAGGTCTGCATCGTTGATGCGGGCGATCACCGTTCCTTTGTTCACAAATTTTCCTTCGGGTACATTGAGGTAGATTAGCCGGCCTGTAACTTCCGGTCTCAGTTCAACATATTCATTAGCAACAACGGTTCCGTTTGCCTCTACAATATTGCTAATGCTTTGTGGCGCAGCAACAATAATATCAACCACGGCAGGGCCGGCTGATTTTTGCCTGTCTTTGGTGGCAGCTTCCTGCTTTTTATCCTTGCAGGCAACAACCATGAAAGTGGAAAAAGTGATGAAACAGAAGAAATGTAATTTTTTTGGTAGCAAATACATTGACTGGGATTTATAAAATATTTCGTTGAAAAATATCGGTGCCGGGTAAAAAGGAAAAAATAAAAAGTAAAAAGTGAAAAGGAGGTACTTAAAAGAAAAAATTTCAAGATCATTCTATGCTGCGATTTTCTGCATATTTACATTTTCCAAAACAGGCAAAAGCCCGCAACGCCTTTTCTAATTTTTCCTTTTTTCTTTTAATTTTTTCTTTAACCCTTTGACGTCATCCGGTAAAAAAACTTTCCGGTTTTTCCGGATGAGGCCAAATATAAAAAGTTTTACTCCTTTAACGGTTGAACATTAGGATGAACGGAAATTATACCCAAGATCATTTTCTAATATTTTCGGCGAATCCCGGAAAAACGTTTTACTACTGCCTGTCCGGTCAAGGCCTCCCGCAAAAGTCATTAATCAATGTTATTTGTTTGTTATTCGAAAGATTATTACAGAAAATGTTGTGCCGGAGGAGCAAAACGTTCAAGGCCTAATGCTTAACGCAGTTCAGGTGTAAAACCCCGTGCAAGGAGGGTAGAGTCTTTCCAAAAAAGAACGCTTAAGGAATAACTTCAGAAAGTTACACCTTAAGCGTTAAGCATTTGGCGTTGGGCATTAAGCGTTAAGCATTTACTGCTGTGTCGACGCATTCACCAGATTCCAAACCTCGGAAAGATCTGGCGTTAATATGATCTCTGTACGGCGATTGCTTGCACGGCCCTCGGGAGTGGCGTTGTCGGCAACAGGGGCGTATTTGCTCCTACCTGCGGCAGTTAAGCGGGCAGGGTCCACACTGTAGCTGTCCCGAAGAATACGCACAATGGTGTTTGCTCTTTCTGTGCTTAGTTGCCAGTTGTCTTTATAAGATTTCTTAAAAGCAACTGAGTCTGTATGACCTAATACCATTATTTTAATGCTGGTATCCTGGTTGAGCACAGAAGCTACGGTGCCAAGTGCTTCTTTGCCACGGTCATCAAGTACAGCACTGCCGGATTTAAATAATAGCTTGTCTTGCAAAGACACATACACCAACCCGTCCTTGTAAGTTACCTGCACTTCATCTGATTTAAATTTGTTCAAAGCATCAGCGATTTTTGTGCGTAGGTCCTCCATAGCTTTTCTTTGTGATTGCAGGGTGCCTTGCAATGCTTGCATTTGCTTTTGCTGATTTGCCATGCCCTGTCTGGCAGTATTAAGGTTAGCATTCAATGCATCTTTTTGGGCATTAAGGTCGTTTACATTGTCCTTGAGACCCGATATTTGCTGATTGAGTGAGTTGTTTAAGCTATCCAGTCGAGCAACTTCAGCATTTGCAGCTTTCAGTTTTTTGCCTGTACCACATGACATCATGGTGATTGCCGCAAAGCATGCCAGGCTCGCAGAAAGTACTTTCTTCATACAAGTATATTTTGAGATTGTATTGAAAAAATTGTGCCGGGGGCGAATTAATAATTAATAAATAATAATTAATGGGTGGCGTCACAACGAATTGTCGGCCCGTTCGCAATAGGGGCGAATCGCATTCGCCCTGTTGCACGTTCGTGAGGTTCGAAAGAAACAGACGCAAGTTGTTGTTTTTGTGCTGCTGCATGATCATGCAGCAGGGAGGGCGAATGCGATTCGCCCCTACTGTTTCGCCAGCATGGTCTTCTTCGAAACATCTTTCACACAGCGGAAACCAACGTGGTTGCTGGCAGATCGGAATTCACCTTTGCCGCGCGTTCCCACCATATAGCGGGTGCAATATTGATCTGTGCAGAGGTATGAACCGCCTCTTTGCACTTTCTTTTTAGTACCAGGTTCGGCAGGATCAAACGAAGTAGTTGGCCCCTGTGGATTTCTTGTAACGGCTTGTTTGGAAAGATCCTGGTAATAATCTGATCTGTACCAGTCATTGCACCATTCCCATACATTGCCTGCAACGTCATAAAGACCATATTCATTGGCCGCGAATTGCTTAATAGGGGCAATGCCTACAAAACCGTCGCTTCCGGCATCCTTGTCAGGAAAATGGCCCTGGAACGTATTCGCCATCCATTTGTCTTTCGGTTTTAATTGATTGCCCCAGGCATACATTTCTCCCGCTTTTCCACCGCGTGCGGCAAATTCCCACTCGGCTTCAGTCGGCAAACGCTTTCCGGCCCAGTTTGCATAAGCAACCGCATCCTCATAAGCGATTTGCACCACAGGATAATTGTCCTTGCCTTTAATATCGCTATCGGGCCCGGTGGGATGTCTCCAGTCCGCGCCTTGTACATAGTTCCACCACTGATAATGGTCATTCAGCTTAACCTCGTGGGCCGGGGGCGTAAATACTACTGAGCCTGCTACCAAATTCTCTTCCGGTGCATCGGGAAATTCTTCTTTTGTTGGTTTTTTTTCTGCCACCGTTACATAACCCGTCGCTGCAACAAATTTTGCATATTCACCGTTTGTAACCTCTGTTTCATCCATATAAAAAGGATTCACGTATACTCTGTGAATGGGTCTCGCGTCATTCATCGATTCATGCCCGCCATCCTGCATGCCTTTCGGGTTCACACCTCCCATGCTGAATTCGCCGCCGGGAATTTTAACCATCCCATCCGGTGCCGCATCAAAGTTTACTGTATTTAAGACGGTTGGTTTGAATTCATTACCGCCGTTGTTGGCATAAATAGAACTGTCAGCCACTGTCAAACCATTTACGGTACATGAAACGGCGCCATCAACTTTTGCTTTTGTAAGTTCTGAAACAGATCTTCCGGAAGTATTGCCGACAGTGCTGTTGCATGAAATATAACTAAAAGCAAGAGCCATCAGCGTAGAAGTATATAAAATTGGTAGACTTTTCATGTCGTGGTGTTTGTGGTCAGAGTTGTTTCAGAAATAAAGTTAGCGAATATTTCACGCACACACGCCTTGATTTCACGCCGCGAACGCAACGGAGCAACGGCGCGGCGAGAGATTGTTGGTCTTGTAGTGTCTTGCCAGGAGAACATTGATCTGTTTAAAAACTAAAATGATACACCAACCTTCGCGAACCCGTTGCATCGCTGCTCCGCTGCGTTCGCTGCGTGAAACAAACATGGTTTCTGCGTGAAATTCTACATTTGGCTTGTTGGTTTCTTGGTTTTATCCAGTTCACCTATGAACGGAATTTGATCCATGACGTGTGCCTTGATGATAGTTTGCAGATACCCTTCCAGTTGGAAGAATTTAGCAGCGTTTACGCCGCCCACAGCTGTTGATACTTTCTTGTAGTATTGTAGATGTAGTTTGTCCAGAGAAATCTCATTTTCCAATGCGCGTTTTGCCAGATCATCGGCCTTTGCATTATCAAGTTTGTCGTAAGCGTTGGCATAGTCCTGTATAATGTTTATCCTTTGCCTGTTTAGTTCCTTACGTTTTACTTCGTACTCGTCATAAATGGTCCAGAATTTGGCACTTTGATCCGCAGGTAAGGTCATGTATTGCTGAACCAGTTCCTTCTTTTCTTTTCCAAAAACTGATTGTATTACATCGATGTCTTCTTTTGACACAGCATCTTGTGCAAAAGTTGTTGCTGTTATAAAACAAGCCGCCAGTACAATGATTGTTTTTTTCATAATAGTGCGATTTAGTTCAAATGATTAGATGTTTTGTGAGGTTTTATTTTAATCCGAATAAGATAACTTTTGCATGACCATGGAATCCCGGTACTCCGCTTTTGTAAGTGAATTCTACCCGCCTGAGTCTTCTTTCGCCGCCATTTAAATCAATTAACCGGCTTTCACCGCCCTTGGGAATTACAAAACGCAACGGAATATTTTGCGGTACGCCGTTTTCATAAACAACGGTCATGTTCAGCATTTCTACGGCAGCATCAATTACGTGGAATTTCAATTGCCGGAACCAGTCGTTTCCGGCAAGCACTATCACGTCTTTGTCAACAGTAAATTTTACGACCGTTGTGCCAAGTTCCCGCCATCCGACGTTGCCGTGCGTTACGCGTACTTGTTGTGCATGTACATTGATTGCAGTAAAAAGGAACAGGATTGAAAAAAAGACGCATTTTTTCATTGTTATGGTTTACATAAGCATGAATAACAATGAAACCTGTATTTTGTTAAAGGGGCTGGGAGAAATTTTGAAGATAGTGCGCTTGTGCACTAGATAAAGTGGCCACTGAGGCACAGAGGATATGAGCTGCCGTAACAAGTTCGTAAAATAAATTCAGTGTCCTCTGTTTCTCAGTGGCAAAAAACTATTGCTTTTTTTTCTTTTCGTTTTTCTGTGATTGTTCCAGGAGCCTTTGCTCGTTGATGTTGCCGTTGGCATCGCGAATTGTTTGCTCCACGGGCTCTTCACCCTCTTTCAGTTTAAAGTTGAACACTTTGTCAACGTGCACCCACTGGCCTTTTTCCCATTTGAAGCCTTCAAAATCGCCATCAGGAACATATGTTTCTTTTCTTTCGGGTTCCTCTGTTTCGGAAGTGAGGTGGTCGTAAACGATCATGTCCAGTTCTGGGTTGTAATTGAAAGTCGTTCCGGCTTCTTTTTTATACTCGATATAAAAACGGTTCTGTGGAGCTTTCTTAGTAGTATCATTTTTGAAAGAAAAATAGCCGCCACCAAAAATAGGGTCGCCTGTTTTCTCATCGAAAGTAAGTACATCAATCCATTTTCGGTTACTGCTCACCGTGTAGCTGTCAAACCCGATTAAAGTGTAATATTTTTTATTGTTGTAAGTCTTCTCAATAATGCGATAATATACTGCGCCGATCCAGTTCCTGTTTGAACGAACAGAATCTTCTGGCTTAGAGGTGAACATTGACTGGTCAAAAAGCGGTACAAGTTTTAGTTCTCCATTAGCCGTACGGTATTGAATGGCGCCTTTTTGCAAATAGAAATATTCATCCTTTTTCATTTGCCAGGTAAATATTCTGAACGTGCTATCCGGAGGACAGAGTTTGGAAACGGTCTGTAGCGAATCGAAAGGGTAATAGAACGAATTGTGTGTTTTCAGCGCACGAACGAGGCCCCTTACAAAAAGGCTGTCGGCGACAAAACGATCAGAAGGCTCCTGCGCATTGATCATATCTTCTGCATATTTCTTTAGCGTGTCCTGTTTAAGCTGAAGTGCTTTAACGTCAGCTTTGGAAATATGCTGACCAAAAGAAATGCCAGCGATCAAAATGAATGTTATCGAAATGATTAATTTATACATAGTTATCTAAGCCCGGTTGTTTGGGATTGCAAAACTGCAAATATTAAGCGAATAAATGTTAAACGAAATTAACCGTAGTAAATTTTATTTACTGTTAAAGAGAAAGTTAAAATAGTAGGGGCGAATCGCATTCGCCCCGGAGACTTGCCCCAAATTCGGATTGCATTTATTTTAAGGCCTATTCGGCCAACGTCCACGTACTCGTGCGGCCAAGCATGGAAAAACTGCAGATATAGCCCTTTAGTTTCAATTCCTTACCCGCAAGGTTGATTTTTCCGCAGTATGTTTTTCCCGACATGGGGTCATATACAGTTCCGCCTTCATACTGATTGGCGTTATCAGAACTTTTTTTAAATGATTTAAGTATCAGCAGATTTTGCAAAGGGGCTTTTTTCTTGCTTTCGACAGGATTTTTTACATCAGTTTTTGGATTGCCCAATGCATCCTTGGGTTCGGCCAGCCAAACGATTTTTCCATAAAACAAACCGTCAGTCGCCTTGTAAACCTGAATTTTTGACGTCTTTTCCTGGTTGTACCACACTCTTTCAACAGGTTCTTTTTGTGCCTTTGCGAATAAACAGGCGCTTATAAGCGTGAGAAATAGAAATAGTTTTTGCATAACGTTTAGAGCTGGCGTTAAATCATTCAATGAAAATGTCCTCGTATTCAACAAAGATGCTCCTCTTTAGGTTCGCAAAAGAGCATTGCTTGAACGGAGTCGAATGACCCAAAATGAAAAAGCCTTTGCAAAATGTTTTTTTGCAAAGGCCGTAGTATTGGTCAAGTTGAACGTAAAGATTACCTAGGTAAAGGGCAGGATGCTAGTGTTTTTGCACCGCGTTCCATTTTCTTTTTGATAGAATCAGACTCAGGCATCGGTTTAATGCTGTCATCAATTTTTACTGTTCCTAATCGTTTTGACAGTACACTAATTGGTACGTGTTTTTCTTTTTTCTTCATCGTTTTTTAAAGGTAAGGTCTTTATTTTTAACTGTATTAAAAATTCCAGATAATGTTTGCCTTTCACAAAAGGTTCCCATTTATTATCATATCCATACAAATCGAAAGTATTTAGAATTTCGTCCAGATTTTTGGAAATTCCAATTTTATACAGTCTTGATCTTGCTTTTGTGCTTCCCGAAGCATACACATATTTATCGGGATATTTTTCAAGAAATTTGACTGCCACTGCAGCCACCGTTGCCAGCACTTTTTGACGATCGTTGTTATCTGTAATAGCTAGGTCATCGATTTCGCCATTCGCGTCAACATCTCCGAAACAAATATTGTAAACATTTGACGTCTCTGAAAAGCGGTTGAATTCTATTTTCTTCTTTATTTTTCCTTTGGGACCAATGCTATAGAACTCAAATACCATTAACGACTTCGATGCCGTTGTCTCATACTTATCAAGGTTCATCTAAAAAGGCAAGCTTTTTAAGATGGCCATTAGGTAATGGGGAAATTATTTATAGCGCCTTCGCAAAATCCAACAGATCCTCAAACGCTAAATCAACAGCAGGGTGGGGAAGTAGTTGATCAGGGCTTGTCGTTTTTACAAACACTGTATGCATTCCCGCGTTTCTTCCAAATTCCATATCGCTGATGTTGTTACCCACCATTAATGATTTGGAGAAATCAATTTCAGGGAAATCCTGCTGCGCCTGGAAAGCCATGCCAGGATTAGGTTTGCGGTGGGAGTGATTACTGTCTAAAGCAATACAATAATAAATGGTGTCGATGCGGCCGCCAGCTTTAGTTATTTCTTCCAGCATATTTTTATGAATATCCTGTAAGCTTTCTTCTGTCATCAAGCCCTTGCCAACACCTTTTTGATTGGTCACTAAAATGATCCGTGGAAATTTTTGGGAAAGTATTTTGATAGCTTCTAAAGCTCCTTTATAAAAAGTAAACTCACCGTAATGATAAATGTAATCCTCCACTTTTTCATGGTTGATAACACCGTCGCGGTCGAGAAATAGCGTCCAGTCGTTATTTATGTCGGAGAGATTGAGCATCGGAATTTGAAAATTTGAAAATGAGAAAGCCAATTTGAGAATTTGAGGATTTGAAAATTTGAAAATGCCTCAGGTGCATCATTTCTCTTTAATAACATCAGGCCTTTTGTAAAGGCCAACAATCAAGAGCGAAAAATGCACGGAACGAATTTTCAAATTTTCAAATCGTCAAATTTTCAAATTGAGAAATATTTCTCCTCCACCAACTCGCAAATGATATGCCCTATTGTAATATGGCTTTCCTGTATGCGTGGTGTTATGGAAGACGGTACATTGAACAGATAATCGCTTAGTGCATGCATGATGCCGCCGGTAATGCCGGTGAAGCCAACTGTGATAACGCCTTTCTCTCTTGCGACCTCAAATGCACTTACAATATTGGCTGAATTGCCTGATGTAGAAAGACCGATCAATACATCACCTTTTACCATGATGCCATCAACCAGGCGGGAATAAATATCGTTATAGCTGTAGTCATTGGCAACAGCTGTTAAGTATGAGGTGTTGCAATGGAGTGCTTCCGCAGGCAGCGCTTGCCTGTTTTTGTAAAAACGTCCGCTGAACTCGGCAGCGAGGTGTTGCGCGTCTGCCGCGCTACCACCATTTCCGCAGAAATAAATGCGTTTGCCGTTTTGAAATGCGTTTACGATTGTATCAACAACTTCCAGCATTCTTTCAAGCATCGCCTGGTCCTGCAGTATTTGTTGTTTTGTATCAATTGATGATTGAATGATCTCTTTTACCTGGGTAATGCGTTCCATGTTTAATTAGTTGATAGTTGTTGGTTGTTAGTTCTGGCCCGATTGAAGTTATTCCAGCGGGTTTAGAAACTAGCGCCCAACCATTTTCAAATCTTCAAATTCTCAAATTGTCAAATTGATCTATTTCTTCTTCGGTGCGGCCTTCTTTGGTGCTGCTTTTTTAGTTGCAGTCTTTGTGGCTGTCTTTTTCGCGGCAGTTTTCTTCGCTGCTGCTTTCTTTGCAAAAGCATTTGGCACCTGCTCTACAATCATTTTCTTAACATCTTCCAGCGAAATGCCCGCAGCTTCTTCCTCACTATATTTTGTACCATCGGCTTTCCTGCCAAG
This sequence comes from Pinibacter aurantiacus, assembly GCF_019130065.1. Taxonomy (GTDB): domain Bacteria; phylum Bacteroidota; class Bacteroidia; order Chitinophagales; family Chitinophagaceae; genus Pinibacter; species Pinibacter aurantiacus. Next base: position 27,964 of record NZ_JAHSPG010000018.1, read on the forward strand.
CTTCAACATTTTCTTTTGAAAGCGTATGAATGCTCCCCATCGGCCATTTTCAATGGATATCTTTTCTTCCGGCCATTGTTGTATATAACGGTTGGCCTCTTTTTCCATTTTCTTTTGGATCAGTTCCTCGCATTGTGCCTGTGTAAGCGTATCGAAATTGTAGGCTCTTGGTACGTTTATGAAAATATCGTTCCACTTAATGAACGGACCAAAACGGCCTTTGCCTTTTGTAACAGGTTTGCCTTCGTAAGAGGCGATAGGCGCATCAGCAACCTGCTTAACGTTGATAATTGCCAATGCTCTTTCCATGTCAACAGTCAGCGGATCTTCGCCTTTTGGAATGGAAATAAAGTCTTCACCCCATTTTACATAAGGACCAAAACGACCAACATTTACCGATACTTCTTTGCCTTCAAACTCACCCAAGGTAAGCGGCAGTTTAAAGAGGTCCATCGCCTCGTCAAAGGAAATAGTCTCTATGCTTTGATTGGATTTCAGGCGTGCAAAACGTGGTTTCTCTTCATCGTCAGCGCTGCCAATTTGCACCATCGGGCCGTATCGTCCCATGCGGGCAATTACTTGTTTGCCGCTTGCAGATTCAACACCCAATTCACGTTCTCCTTTTGCTCTTTCTGCTGTTTCAAGCGTTACTTCAATGCTGTTATGAAATGGCGAATAAAATTCATCTATCATTTTATTCCACTTCATTTTGCCTTCGGCAATTTTATCGAAGTCGTTTTCTATCTCGGCGGTAAAACCGTAGTCCATTACCGTTTTAAAATGCTGCTTTAAAAAGTCTGTTACCAGCATACCCAAATCGGTAGGGAACAGTTTACCTTTTTCAGCCCCGGTGGTTTCGGTTTTAATTTCTTTAGAGATTTCGTTCTTCTTATCGAGATGAAGAATATTCAGTTGTCTTAAAACGCCGTCTTTATCACGTTTCTCGACGTAATTTCTTTTTTGGACGGTAGAAATGGTCGGTGCATATGTACTCGGACGACCAATACCCAATTCCTCCAGTTTTTTGATAAGCGAAGCTTCCGTATAACGTGGAGCAGGGCGGGTATATCTTTCTGCAGCCAGCATCTCTTTAAATTCAAGTGCTTGTTTTACCTGCAATGGAGGCAAGATGCTGTCGTTGTCATCATCGCCGTCTTCCTCATCTTTTCCTTCAAGGTAGACTTTCAGAAAGCCGTCAAACTTCATCACTTCGCCGGTTGCGGTAAGTGTTTCTTTATTGGTAGAAATATCAATTTTAGCGGTTGTCTTTTCAAACTCAGCGTCACTCATCTGTGAAGCGATGGTACGTTTCCAGATCAGTTCATACAAGCGCTTTGCATCGGGATCATCCACTGTATGGTTTTCCATGTAAGTGGGACGAATCGCTTCGTGCGCTTCCTGAGCACTCTCGTTTTTATTCTTGTATTTACGTGGCTGGTGGTATTTAGCGCCGTAGCTGCTGGTCACCTCGTTTCTGATTTCGCCCATTGCTGTATCGCTAAGGTTCACACTGTCAGTACGCATATACGTTATCTTACCGCTTTCGTATAAACGCTGTGCGAGCAACATGGTACGGCTTACACCATAACCCAGTTTGCGGCTTGCTTCCTGTTGTAGTGTTGAAGTGGTGAAAGGCGCGGCAGGGGAGCGTTTGGTTGGCCTTACGCTAATGTCAGTTACTGTATAATTTGCGCCCTTGCAGCTTTCGAGAAACTTTTGCGCATCCTGGGCACTATCAATTTTTGACGGGCCTTCTGCTTTGAATGTTACTTTCTTGCCTGTTATATCGTTTGCTACAAAGTAAGCGTCGATTTTATAGCTGCTTACTGCGTTAAACTGGTTGATCTCTCTTTCCCTTTCCACGATCAATCGTACTGCCACACTTTGTACACGACCCGCACTCAGACTGCGCTGCATGCCAATCTTTCTCCATAGTACGGGGCTCAATTCAAAACCCACGATCCTGTCGAGTACGCGGCGAGCCTGCTGCGCATCTACGAGGTTCATATCTATTGTGCGTGGATTTTGCACTGCTTTTCTAATGGCAGGTGCAGTAATCTCGTTGAAGACAATACGTTTGGTGGTTTTGGGGTCAAGACCAAGAACTTCCGCTAAGTGCCAGCTAATGCTTTCACCTTCGCGGTCCTCATCCGATGCGAGCCAAACCTCATCGGCTTTCTTCGCAAGGCTCTTCAAGTCGCGAACCACTCTCTCCTTATCTTCGGGAACTATATATCTAGGTTGAAAATTATTGTTGATGTCAATCCCCATGTCGTCCTTCTCCAGGTCACGAATATGACCAAAAGAGCTCTTCACCTCGAAATCTTTCCCCAGGATTTTTTCAATGGTTTTCGCTTTTGCCGGGCTCTCCACAATCAGTAAATTCTTTGCCATACTATATTATTATATACCAAAAACGGTTTTAGTGTCGTGCAATTTTAATGTATAACCCTGAAAATAAAAAATTGCCTGCGGCGGCTATTGTCAAAAAGCATTGATTTTTAATGTAAAAATAACCGGGGGGAAACAGAGCGTAAACCATATTTGGCGCGGCATATGAATTGATTACTAATAACTAAAGAAAATTTATGAAAAACAGAAAAATAATTCCCGCCATTGCTTTTGGCGCCATTGCCGCAGGAGCTGCCACCTATTATTTTATAAAAAGGAGAAATAAAACAGATGAAAACGGCCATTTAACGGTAAAAGACCGCAGCCGGGGCATCCGCCATGTTATTTATGCCGCGAAAAGATTTCAACACGGCGACTCTTTCCGATAGCTGGAAAGGGACAATGCCTAACCGGAGAATAGCAAACTATTTATTAAAATCAATTTATATGTAAGTGTAAACCTATACGTATACAACTCGGAGCTTGCATCTCACATCTATTAACCATGGTACGACGCTGAAAACGTGTTTTACCGTGGTTTTTTATTTAAACAATTTTTTGAAAAAACATACGTTCTAATATTAATATTCTATTAAAAACCAATATCTACTATGGACGCTATTCTAACAAACTCACAAGCGGAACTGGCTGCCGATTTTCAAATGAAGGAAATTCAGGTAAGGTATAATAGCCAGATCGGATTACTAAAAATTCAAAGCGTGAAATATGCTCAACGAACACCGGAATTGGGTGTTTCATATTTACAGGCTGCAAAAGATATTATGCACCGTTCATTATTTTTTTATGTTTCTACTGGTTTTGTTTTAAGCGAAGAGGGCTTCTATTTTTCAGCAATGGAAAATTAACCTCATCGCAATTTGTTGGTTATTGGTGATAAAAAGGACAGCTCTTAGGACTGTCCTTTTTTAGTTGAATAACTGATTAACTGAATAATTGAGTAGTTGCATTCGATCATATACTTCAATATTCGGCCACTACGTTATTCAGTTATTGAGTTATTCAGTTATTGCTGCTTCACCGGTTGATCGCTCTCTAGCTCAGGATCACCGTCGTTTTTCTTTCCTTTCAGATCTCTGTCGGTTACCAGTTCAGCCTTACCTTGTTCCTCTCCCGGAGCTTTATCTTCACCTTCAAAATCTTCATTCGGTAACGTAGGTTGCTTTTCATCCTTTGCAGAGAATTTATTTTCGTTTTTCATACACGATAAGTTTTGTTATAGTTTTTACTTCAAACTTCATTCCGCCGGGAGGGTGAGAATCAATTAATAATTAATAATTAAGAATTAATAGGGCTGTATTCGTTTTTTAATTTAACAACTAAAGATGTGGTTATCGTTGTTTATTGGGTGAACATCGGTAATTCAAATGAACATCGTTGCGTCGCACACTTAAGCATTTGAATATAGATGAGCAGCAGCATAATAATTCAGCGTCGCTTAGGTAGTGGGAGGACTTCGTTGAAGAAAAACAATGTCGGCCTAAGTAAACGACATTGTTTTGCTAAGTAAAAAAGCCGGCATCACTGCCGGCTCGGATAAGGGGGATTTAGGGGGCTTATGTTTATCTCCCGATAAAACACTTGCATTCATAGGGGGCTGCCTTGGAAAAAGCTGCCGTAAGGTTCTAGATTAGGGTAGGGATTATAGTCTCGCTGCAACCCTATTAATTTTTAATTATTAATTATTAATTGTTGCCCTCGGTCTGTTTATTTTCCTTGATCATCTGCAGCAACTGCAACCCCATCAATCCACTCAAACTTCCATCGCTGCCATTGCCACCGCTTACGATCAGGTCAGGGATGATCTTGATGTTGCCTTTACCAATTTCCTCGGTGATCTTGTATTTGGTAAAGTTGTCGCCACCCATGGCTTTAACCTGCAACTCATAAGCTTCTGCGGTAGACTTACCAATCGCCATGATTTTTTCAGCTTCAGCCAAACCTGTTTTGCTGATCTTTTCGGCATCGGCGCTTGCGTTTATCTTTGTCGCTTCGGCTTGTGCACCTGCTCTTGCTTTTGTAGCTTCCGCTTCTGCATTTGCACGCATTTTAGTAGCTTCGGATTCTGCATTTACCTGCAGTTTCAAACTGGTCGCATCACCCTCAGCTTTCTTCACGGCTGCATCTGCGGTGCGTTGAGCGATCTCTACGCTTTGTTGCGCTTTTACGATCTCTTTCTGCATGTCTGCAATAGCCGTTTCTTTTTCCATACCTTGTCTTTGTTCCTGCGCCATCTTTTGCGTCTGGTAGGTTTTTTGTTCCTCTTCCGCAATCTTTCTATCCGTCAGGGTTTTCATCAATGCTTCCGGAGGAACGATGTCACCGATCAAGGTATCCACGGCGTTTACGTTGTACTCATCCAGCACTTCCTTGATGTGTTCCCTTGCAGATTTCTGTCTTTCCTTACGTGTACTCAGGAAGCTGATTACATCGCTGTCCTGCGCACTGTTACGGAAATAGTTACCGATCGTTGGCTCAAGCACCTGCGACACCAGGTTGGTCATGCTGCCGAATCGTGCGATCACTTTAGGCGCTTCATTCGCGGGAACGTGAATGATCTGTGCCACGTCAAGATTGAAAGGGAAACCATCTCTTGAACGAACAGTGATCGTACTTAAATTTTTATCGAGGTCATGTGCTTCACTTCTCGCATTTGCCCAGTTCAGTACAAGGTTGGTAGTAGGTACAAGCTCTACCTTCATTGTATAGGTATTGACAGGATATTTACCGGGGCCCAACGGCTCCATCCATACACCACGGAAACCTTTGCTTACGATGTTACCATGTTTAAAAGTGTCGCCCGTCATGTCCTTACCATCTTCACCGATGTATGAGATCACCACACCCACCTGACCGATCGGTACATTGGTCATCGGGATCTCCTCGATCTGGATCGCCCACTGGTTGATAAAGTAGCTACCGGCCAGCATTACCTGCGGTTGCAGACCACGATTACCACCGTTTACAAGAAAGGCATCAACGTCCTGGAAGTTGTTGTGTCCTTCAATTTGTTCACCGGCGATTTGTCCGGCCTTGATTGGCACACCGTCCAGCGTGGTAACAATACCCACTTTGTTCTCATGGATGATCGTCATGTCGGCAATAGTCACTGTAAACGCATAGCTGTTGATACGATACGTACCTGCAGTAAGCAATGCAGTCTGTCTACCTTTCTGACCGCCATTGCTAAGGAATTTCTCAGCATCCTGGAAGTGGTCGCTATTCACCGTGCGGCCAAGGATGTTACCTGTTGGCAATTGCGCACCGTCGTTTGCCAATACAAGGCCGATCTTGCCTTCCGGGATTATCATAAAGGGTTGCATTTCCACACCGTACTGCCATGGCCACATACCCCAGTAAAGACCGGGAGCTAAGGTTTGTGCCTGGAAACCGGCTTCTCCTTTTGTGGCGATGATACGACCGTCTGGCAGGCCGCGGTTGGCACCCATTAATACGAATTTTTTTGTCACCAATCCTATTCGGTTTTCCGGTACGATGACCATACCGAAGAACATTCGTAAAATGAACTTGTAGAACAGGATAAAGATCAGTATCAGTGCTAACCACCAATAGCTGGCAAAAAGGGTTGGGATGTTCATAATTATGTTTTGTTTTTTATTGTTTGATAATTGTTTGATAGGGAATGGAACGCCCGCCTGAATGACTTTCGTCGGGTAGGATGATTTTCATGATTGTCAAGATTTGTCAAGATCTTTTGAATTGTTTTAATAAATCATGGCAATCATCAAATTCATGCGAATCTGCGTTCTTGTCTTTTCGGCAATAACTTGTCCGATGCATAACACAATGTTTGGTAACATTACATATATGCGCTTGTACCTAGTTGTTAGCTAGTGTGTACTTGATTTGCCTTAAATTTTTGTCAGGAACTGAAGGTGATTGCAGGTAGTACTTGGGAACCGTTTTTTGCGAAAAGAACCGCAATATTATGTTTCATATTCGTAGGAGATGTGCTCCTTGTTTGTTTGATGGTGTAAAGATATATCGCGCTATCGCTTCATTGTGAGTGATTTAGGGAGCAGCGGGACTTGCCTAGTGAGGAGCGGAAAAGTATGTGTGATGAGCGGTAAATATGGGGTGTTGGGGGCGAGATAGGTGGATAAACGGGGAGAGACAATTAGGAATTAGAAATTAGGAACTAGGAATTTGTGCACCCCGTAGAGACGCGTTGAACGCGTCTTCGTGCGGCATCCGTTTTATGCGTGAATTCCTGAAAGAGCTTTCCGATAAACAACAATCACCGGCGGAAAATCAATTCGAAATTTTTCATTCTTACATTATAAAATGCTTTTTGTTTTATAATTGATTGTTGAAAAAGAGGCATTGTTAGAAATTATTCTTCTATTTCTTCTTTTATAATATATCATATAATCAGGTAGGACATCCATCTCAAAAACTATCTTTAATTTGACTAACAAACGATAGTATAATTTAAAATACAACTTGCCATGGAACAACAATATGAATTGTACACTTCAGAAGATCGCGAAGTTTGGAAACAGCTTTACATCCGTCAGCATCCACAAGTCGTTCAATTTGCTTCGCAAGCAGTGATTGATGGTATGGAACAATGTGGCTTTCGGGCAGACGAAATTCCTGACTTTAGAAAAGTAAATGAGAATTTATCGCACATTACCGGTTGGGAGATATATGCGGTACCGGGTTTGATCGACAATAAACTTTTCTTCGAAAACCTGGCCCTGAAAAAATTTCCATGTGCTACCTGGTTACGCACGATGCAACAACTCGATTATCTCGAAGAACCGGATATGTTCCATGATGTATTTGGTCATGTGCCTTTGCTGACCAATCATGAGTTTACGGGCTTTTTAAGCAATCTTGCGGTGATTGCCCTGAAAAATATTGATGACGAAGATTTCATCGAAAGAATGAGCCGCTTGTATTGGTATACTGTAGAGTTTGGGTTGATTAAACAAAATGGTGAACTTAAAGCCTATGGCGCAGGAATATTATCATCTATTGGTGAAACAAAATATTCGCTGTTCTCTGATAAGCCTAAACGTGTGCCTTATGATTTGCATACAATTTTAGATACTCCTTATATCAAAGACAAATACCAGGAAGTGTATTATGTTATCAACTCTTATGAGGAGTTGTTTGCGAGTATTGAGAATTATAGTGAAAGCTATGCGTAATGCTTAACGCAGAACGCAGAACGCTTAAGGTGTAACTTCCGAAGTTATTCCTTAAGCGTTTCTTTTTTGGTAGCCCATATCAATTACTACGGCGCACACAAACAGCGTTAAGCGTTAGGCATTAAGCGTTATGCTTAATCAGCCTGTATCTCGGACACAAACGTCCACGACTTATTGCCCGCGCCTTGTTTGCCCTCTTCGATCATGCCATAGTTTTTTGCCAGTACACGTATATAACGGCAATTTGTATTTGCAAAACTAACGGTGATGTTGCCCATGTTATAACTTTCGTAAACAACATTTGCTGATTGTCCAGCATCGGTGAAATTTTTTCCATCGCTGCTTACCTGTACCTGTACATATTTGGGAGGATAGATCCAGCTTGCGGGTTGATACAATATGTGAACATTTACTTTCGAAATGCTTTCTGTTTTGCCTAAGTCTATAGTTGCATCACAATCTCCCCCAAACCAGCCGAGCCATTCAGGAGAATTGATGTCTCTTTGTGCTTTCACTCCGTTTACCAATCCGGATGCTCCGCCATTGCCGCTGTATTTTGGATCGGGTATTTTGGTGATGGTAGCTTTTTTGCCTGTTGCTTTGTTGAAAGAAAAGGTTTGACGCACTTCTTTGCCAAGCGTGCCATCTGCATTTTTTACTACTGCGACCATGGTGGCGTTATCCGTTACCACGATAGGAGATTCGTACGCCGTGGCTTTGTCAACCGTTGTCTTGTCTGCGTTGTAGACTAATAATTTTCCCGTTTTGTTATTGGTGAATACTTTCCATGAGACGCCATTTCCTCCCGGGCCTGGAGTAACGGATGTTTGTATGTCGTAGTAAGCGGTGCTGTAGTTCGTTTTTTGAAAAGACAATTTCTTAAAAACATCAGGAAGTTTTTGCTCGAATTTTTTCCAATCTCTTTTAGATGCCGGGCTCCAAAGCACTTCACTTAGTGCAGCATAACGGGGAAATTCCTGGTATTCAACTTTTGAAGGATAGCCGATGTACTCTGTCCACAAATTGGCCTGCGCACCCAACACATGTTTTTGCTGCGATGCATCTAGAACAGCAGGAATAGGTTCGTAGCTGTACACTTTTTCTAACGGAATAAAACCGCCAATGGTTACAGAGTCTTCTGTTTTGGTTTGTGCGTAATCAAAGTAAACATAGGTGTTCGGCGTCATGATCACATCGTGATTTTGCTTCGCCGCATTGATACCGCCATCTTCGCCGCGCCAGCTCATTACCGTTGCGTTTGGTGCTATACCGCCTTCCAGAATTTCGTCCCAGCCGATAATTTTTTTGCCTTTGCTGTTGATGTATTTTTCCATGCGCTGCACAAAATAACTTTGTAAAGCATGCTCGTCAGCGAGGTGTTGATCTTTGATTCTTTGTTGGCATTTCGGACATTTTTTCCAGCTCGTTTTGGGGCATTCATCGCCACCCACATGCACGTATGCCGCAGGGAACAAGGGAATGACCTCATCCAAAACATCTTGCAGGAATGTAAAAACGCTGTCGTTTCCCGCGCAAAAAACATCATCAAAAACACCCCATGTCTGCTGCACTTTGTAAGGACCTCCGGTGCACCCAAGATTTGGATAAGCCGTGAGTGCTGCAGATGCGTGCCCAGGCATTTCTATTTCCGGAATGATGGTGATGTAGCGGTCAGCAGCATATTTCACCACCTCTTTGATTTGCTCTTGTGTATAAAATCCTCCGTAGTGGATGCTGTCATTTCCGGTGCCGGGATAACGGCCAATGATGGTCCCATCGCGCCATGCGCCCACTGACGTAAGTTTTGGATATTTTTTTATTTCTACGCGCCAACCCTGATCATCTGTTAAGTGCCAGTGAAAAGTATTGATCTTGTACATAGCGAGATAATCAATGTACTGTTTCACAAAATCAACATCAAAGAAGTGGCGGCAAACATCCAGCATTGCTCCACGGTAAGCAAAGCGCGGATGATCATTGATATCAACAGCCGCAATTTTCAGCGACTTTGATGCAACCGGCGGTAGCAATTGTATTAGGGTTTGTATGCCATAAAAAGTTCCTTGTGCATTATCTCCGGCGATGTACACATTCTTGTTGTTTACATTCATTACATAAGCTCCCGGAATAGGATATTCCATTTTCTCATAGTTCAGTACAATGCTGTTTTTCGCAGTGTTGCTGCCGCTTGTAACCTTCAGTTGAAAGCCATAGTATTTCTGTAAATAGGCGTTGAAAAAGGAAGCAGCATTCTCTAAGCCCGTTCCTTGCATAACGATGGTCGTAGAAGGAGTGATGGTAAAATCTGCTTTAGAAGCCTTGATTTCCGCGGGTTCGGGAATAATGCTTTGCGCATTGAGTTGTAATAAACTGATTGTCAGGATTGCTGATGCGAGAATGTTTTTCATCATGTTGGTTTTGCAATTATATCCGCACAATTTAAGTCCTTTTAAAGGCCTTAATGTAATTGAATGCCCTTATTTTTTGTTTGCCTCTGCGTAAGCGTTTAGTTTATGCATTTCAAGAATGGTCGTTTTTCCATCATCGCTTTCACGATACATCGGAACAAATTTTACGTCGAACTCAACTTCGTCATAAGTGTAAGAAGTGCGTTGCAGAACGTTTGTAGAATAGACATCGTTGAATGCTTTCACTAGCACATAGATCTCAAAATCTGAAGTCTTGAGGTCATCCAAAGTAAAACCGTAAAGGGGGCTTTGGTCGTTGATGGGATGCACCACAGTAAAATTCATTGGTAAAGAATCTGCCTGTTTTCGCTCCAGGGGAAGGTCGAAGAATTTGTAAACATTTTCACCATTCTCATTCGACAGCAAGGCAAGGCTCACTCTTACTTCCACGTTTGTAAGGGTATGGCCGTCTTTGTAACACGCAAAACGAAACATCAAGCCTGTAATATCCTGGTAAGGAGCGATCACCGCGTTGTCACTAAATGAAAGAAAGGCCCTGGGTTTGGCGAAACGGCCAAAGAACAAACCGGTAGCAATGGCAAACGAAAGAAAACCCGTCATTGCTTCAAATGCCGCAACAATATTGCTTCCGTCGCTGATGGGATTTACGCGGCCATAACCAACTGTGGTAAACGTTTCGGTACTGAAGAAAAAAATCTCCTTTATTCTTGACCATTTATCTGTGCTCATATATCCCTGCAAGCCATTGATGCCGAGCGCCAGATATAACAATGTATAAGCCAGGTTGATGGTGATGAAAAATGCAACAAGAACAATTGCAAATTTCCAGCTGGGCATATTAATGAGCAAGTGATAGACGTTAAAGCGCTTGAAAAAAGGAACGCCTTCTCTTTGCAGGTTGAAGGTGCCGTCTTTGTTGATAAAGCGACCGCCATAGTTGCTGGCATTTGTTCCAAAACCTGTATCATTATTGGTTTTGGAAAAAGGATTGAGTTTGTGTAAGGCCATAGTAAGCATTGTTGAAATTGCAATGTAATATTAGCGAAAAGGCGTGAAATGAAAACTGCGGGATGGATCGCATCCTGGTATAAGAATTGTTCCTGCTTTAAAATGTCGTTATATTGCTTTAGCCTAAACATAATAAAACCATGATGAAGAAAATTGCAGTTGTGTGCCTGGTTACCTTAATAAGTTTTTGTGGATTTTCGCAAACGAAACCCAAGCCTTTGCAAATAGAACATGTTGCGGGAAACGTGTACGTTTACACCACTTACAGTCTGTTAGGAGATACATGGTTTCCGGCAAATGCAATGTATGTGGTTACTCCGAAAGGAGTTGTGATGATTGATACGCCCTGGGATTCCACTCAGTTTCAACCGTTGCTTGACAGCATTCAAACGAAGCATCACAAAAAAGTCGTGCTGTGCATATCTACACATTTTCATGATGACCGTACCATTGGTGTTGACTTTTTGAAGGCAAAAGGCGTGAAAACATTTTGTTCCAAAACAACGCTTGATTCGTGCAAGACGAGGGGAGAGCGGCAGCCGCAATTTTATTTCATAAAAGATACATCGTTTAATGTAGGCGATTGTTCCATTCAAACTTACTACGCAGGTGCGGGTCATACAAACGACAATATTGTGATTTGGGTGCCTAAAGAAAAAGTATTGTATGGCGGGTGCCTTATCAAAAGCACCGATGCTATTGACCTTGGAAATCTTAAGGACGCCAATGTAAAAGTGTGGCCTGCAACGATGCAAAACCTTAAACGAAAATTTCCTGATCCTAGCTTTGTAATTCCTGGACACCAAGGCTGGAAAGATAAAGGATCGATTGATCACACAATTGAATTGATAAAGGAATACCGGACAGTAAAGAAAAGCTGATTGATTTTAGTTCGAGTGGTCTGGACTCCGATTAAAATACGATTTCCGCCACGTCCGTGCTATGCTGGTTTTGGTACAACTTTTTTACCGGCAACAGCTTTCGCACCCGCTTCAATATCCGACTTCGTAAAGTCTTTCTTTTTGTAAGTATACAATGCTTTAATTACTCTTGATGGGCGCTTCCATTCAAACAGATGAATGAGCCAGAGCGTGAAACGCAAAATGCCTTTTGCGCTTACGAGTCCTTCTGCAAGTTTCGTGATGGTTTTGTCGCGGTCGGCAATACAATTATTGAACACTGCGCCTTGTTTGGAAAAAAGGTCTTCCGCAAAGCACCATGCACCATCGCGTGCGTTGGCAATGCTGAATTGTATGATGATGGCGTTGTAGTTGGTTGCGTGTAGTCCCATCAATGATAGTAATGGTGATACCCGCGTTATTTCATTCATTACTTCGTAAGTCAAAGAGGCAATGATAGAATTGATAGCTGCGAAATCTTTTTGTATGGTTGGCAAAGATGCACCATTTGTAGTTTGTACAGCCGCAATGCCAAGATCAAGATTGATATGTGCATTAATGCCCAGTAACAAATGTTGCAAGACCAATGCACGGCGCTTTCCTACGGTAGTAAAGGCAATGTCCCATGAGCCCGTTGGTTTGATTTTGTTTTTCCACTGTTCATATGCAGCGAGATAGCGATTTGCAAACATTACGTCGAGTTGTTCCATTCTTGCGCCATCTTCAAATTCTCCGTTTTTAATGCCGAGTTTCACCTGGTAAGTTACTTTGTGGTACAGCGCTGCGAAATAACCTGCACGGTTGTTGGTGGTTATAGATTCTTCGATGATTGCTTCAAGGGTTGTTAAGACTTCATCAATCGTGTTTGCTTGCATATGGAGCTGAGTTTGGGTTGTTGTGTTTGTTGAACAAAATTTACAACAAATAGTTCTGATTCGCAGCACAGTTCACAAATGTGCATGCCTCAAAAAAAAGCTATATTTATACAATGAATGCCGAACGATATTCACCCTCAGCAATTTTGCAACCATTCGTAAAAACCTACATGATCATTGAAAGTGAGGGAAGCATGGTAAACCGTGTGTTGCCGGATACTTCTATTGTGATGGCATTTGTTTGTACAGGAAAGGTATCTCACGAGAATAACAATGAGGTTAAGGAATTGCAATCTGCGATGTTGACTGGCATCAGAAAAACTTCGCGGCTGATCAACTATGCTCGGAATACTTCCGTTTTGCTGGTGATCTTTAAAGATGCTGGTGCTGCTGCATTTATAAAAGAACCGCTACACATGCTTTACACTGAGAGTGTGCCACTTGATAATTTCGTTGAAAGACAATCGCTGCGGGATATCCAGGAGCAATTGGGAGAAGCGGGAAATAATGCAGAAAGGATTAGAATTGTTGAACGCTTTCTTATTGAAAGGCTGAGAAATGTTCCTGCGGAAACTATTTTGCTTGAGGCGGTAAAGCGCATACAATTTGCCAAAGGCGCCGTTAAAATAAAAGATGTGATCAAGGATCTGCCGGTGAGCGTAGATGCGTTTGAAAAAAAGTTCCGGCATATGGTAGGAGTAGGGCCCAAGCAGTTTGCAGGTATTGTAAGGCTGCGTTGCATTATTGATAATTATTCACCAGACAGCTCGCTAACCAGCGCCGCTTACGAAGGCGGATATTTTGACCAGTCTCATTTCATCAAAGATTTCAAAGCATTTACCGGGCAATCTCCTAAAGACTTTTTCAAATCGCCGCTTCATTGGTAAATCAATGATTTTTTACAATTTTTCGCTCTTTAGTGGAAATAAGTTTGCATAACAAAAACATTGTTATGCAACAGATATTTATCGACAGATTTAGCATGCCGGTTGAGGCAAAGGAAGAATTTTTTGAGCGTGTAAGAATCAATCGCGATTTAATACATTCGCTTTCAGGATTCATAAAAGATGACTTGTATGAACGCACTGATGGTAACACTTTATATGTTGTTACGACAGCTTTTTGGGAAAGTACCGCGGCTATAGAAAGCGCAAGGAACACTGTGATGGCTGAATACAAACGCCAGGGATTTAACATGCAGGAAATGTTCAGCCGTTTGAACATTACACTCGACAGGGGCATATTCACGAAGTTGGATCTGTAATGTGTAAACAACGCAAGAAACGGGTTTTTTACGGACTGTGCCGCTTGTAATTTTGAGTGATCAAAAACAAAAACTATGGAATTGCAGGAGCAGATTAATTTCAACAGAATTGCAGATGCAATCAGTTTTTATAAAGAAAATTTCAAACAGCAGCCTTCTCTTGAGGATGCAGCGGCACATGTTCATTTGAGTCCTTTTCATTTTCAAAAGATGTTTAAAGAATGGGCGGGTGTTACGCCAAAGCAGTTTTTACAATATTTAAGTGTTGAGTACGCCAAGGATATTTTAAAAGAAACAAAAGCGTCTTTGCTTGACGCAGCCTATGATACCGGACTTTCAGGAACAGGGCGGTTGCATGATCTTTTTATAAAAATAGAAGGGATGACGCCGGGCGAATTTAAAAATGGCGGAAGGGAACTTGCGATCAATTACAGTTTTGCGGAAACACCTTTTGGTGAAATGATAGTTGCGTCAACACCTAAAGGTATTTGCCACATGGCTTTTGCAGATGACGGACAAGAAGCAGCGTTCAATGAATTAAAAAATAGTTTTCCCAACGCACAGTTTACACAATTGGTAGATGCCAATCAGCAACAGGCGCTTTTTATTTTTACGCAAGACTGGAGCAAATTGTCGCAAATAAAACTACACCTGAAGGGCACGCCATTTCAATTGAAAGTATGGGACGCTCTGATTAAAGTGCCTGTGGGAGACCTGAAAACTTACTCAAGTATTGCGGACGCGATCGATGCTCCCAAAGCCTCACGGGCCGTGGGCTCTGCAATTGGCAGCAACCCCGTGGCATTTCTGATTCCCTGTCATCGTGTAATCAGAATGAACGGAGAAACAGGTGAATATCATTGGGGAAGCGCGAGGAAGAGCGCGATGATTGGATGGGAAGCGGCGCGGCGAAGGCGAATTAATAATTAATAATTAAGAATTAATATGATTTCTGTGCTGCTGATTAGAGGCTATTGTAGCATGCATTTTGCGCAAGCGAATACTCATTTTGTTTGTTACACCTATTAATTATTCTTTATTAATTATTAATTATTAATTGGAACAGCTTGATAAAACACAGCGATATTAACGATTCTAGGCTTCGCCAATTGATAAGAGCGAAGGAAATTAATTTCGGTGGAAATGCAAAGTTGAAGATCTATGGCAAGCTTAGTTGCAAGAGTGGAAAACGAATGAAAAGAGAAAATCGAGTGTTCTTTCATTCAGGTGAAGAAGCAATTTTAAGTGGCTACAGACCGTGCGGACATTGTATGAGGAAGGAGTATTTGCTTAATAAGTAGCGACTAATCGTGCTCTTCCGGCAGTCCTACATTCGCTTTAGATGTTACACCTATTAGTTATTCTTTATTAATTATTAATTGCACAATGAGCTTATTCGATAACGAAAGAATCGAAAACCTTTTGCCTTATGATGGTGAGGTAGTTTATTATGGAAGAGTAATTCCTTTAGACGAAGCAGATCTTTATCGGAACATTCTTTTACAGAATATTGATTGGAAAAATGATGAGGCGGTGATTTTTGGAAGGCACATCATTACCAAACGAAAAGCCGCGTGGTATGGCGATTCCAGTTATTCTTACACTTACTCCGGCACAACAAAGCAAGCTTTGCAGTGGACAAAAGAATTGCTTGCATTAAAAACTATTGCAGAAAATTTGACCGGTACCAAATATAACTCCTGTCTGCTCAATTTATATCACAACGGCGACGAGGGCATGGCCTGGCACAGTGATGATGAAAGTTCGCTTGGCGTAAATACGAGTATCGCCTCCTTTAGTTTTGGTGCTGAAAGAAAGTTCTCATTCAAACATAAACGCACCGGAGAATCGCATTCCGTATTGCTTGAAAATGGTAGTTTGCTTTTGATGAAAGGCGCTACGCAAACAAATTGGCTGCATAGTTTGCCTAAATCAAAAAAGGTCAGCGCCCCGAGAGTGAATCTGACTTTTAGGACCATTGTTGACCAGTGATTGCAAAATTTACCACTAAGGCACTAAGGACACTGAGCCTCACTAAGAATATAAAATAGATAACCTCTTTACAAATAATTTCGCACTCCTTAGTGAAACTTAGTGCTCTTAGTGTCTTAGTGGTAAAGATTCTGGCGCATGACTTTGTTGATTTTCATACTTCTTACATGCCACATCTCCACTTCGTCGCTATATTTGCGCCATGACCCACGACATCAGTTCCTACACATCAAAATATGTAACTGCTACAAAGGAGGAAATGGCGCTCTTCAATTCTTTATTGCAACCTAAAATTGTTCCCAAAAAAACGTTGCTTTTACAGGAAGGCGAGATATGCCGCTTCGAGGCGTACATTGAAAAGGGATGTGCGAGAACCTACTACATTAATGAAAACGGTGCCGAGGTTACGCTTCAGTTCGCGACAGAGGAATGGTGGGTGAGCGACATTGCAAGTTTTCATGACCAAAAGCCGAGTCGCATGTTTATAGAAACATTGGAAGATTGTGAGCTGCTGATATTGACTCCGGATAATAAAGAAAAACTACTTAGAGCCGCCCCGTGTTTTGAAAGAATGTTCCGCCTGATGGTGCAGCGCAATTTATCACGTTTGCAGGAGCGGCTTTTTCAGACCATTGCAAAAACAGCCGTGGAGAAATACCTTGATTTTATTGAACGCTATCCAACTATTCCCCAGCGGGTAGCACAGCATTATATTGCATCCTACCTCGGTTTTTCACCTGAGTTTTTAAGTAAGGTGAGGACGAAGCTATCGAAGAAATGATTTGCTGCCAGTGATACACTCGAATTTTTACCACTAAGTCACTAAGAGCACTAAGTTCCACTAAGGGGTGCAAAATTATTGGGCAAGAGTTTATCTATTCTGTATTCTTAGTGAAACTTAGTGTTCTGAGTGCCTTAGTGGTAAATCGTAATGCCGCACAGAAACGAATTCCATTTCTTTGTTTTCCTTAAAATTTAACCCCACCTCATTTCTTGTTCTGGTTCAATGTTTGTACCTTATTCAGGTGGGAACTTTGTAGTGTTGAAAAGTGTTCTTTATAGTGTAACCAAAATAACAATCATGAAAGAAGTAAGCATTTTATATATCTGCCGGAACGCGGACATTGTTGATACCATGGTGCGGGTTATTAATAAAACCGAAAACTGGAAGGGCGTTGGTGTGCAGACAGACGACCAGGCGATGGAAATATTCAGCGAAAATAATTTTGACATCATTCTCCTCGGATCAGGAATAGAGGATGCGAGTGAAAAAAGATTGCGTTCATATTTTACCTCCCGCTGTGAGGATGTTATTGTTATTCAGCACTATGGCGGAGGAAGCGGCTTGCTGCAAACGGAAATTTTGCAAGCGCTCAGCCAGAAGGAGTAGCCGGGAAATAGGAATTAGAAATTAGAAATTAGGAATTCTTAGTGCAACATGCAAAATTGAAATGAATTTCAAGTGTAATATCAATAGATCTAAACCGATTAAACATACTGCATTTTCATAGACTTCAACTAATGGGGAAACTTGATCCAAACTTTCTAATTCCTATTTCCTACTTCCTAATTCCTGTTTTCTTGTCCTAGTTCAATGGAAATCTTTTATCGCTGTAAGAACTTTGTGTTATCAAAAAAGGAAATTATATGACAAACAGAATCTTAGGACTACACCATATAACAGCGATAGCTGGAGATGCAAAACGCAATTTTGACTTTTATACCAAAGTATTGGGTTTACGTTTTATCAAGAAAACGGTAAACTTTGATGACCCGCAAACATATCACTTCTATTTTGGTGATTACGAAGGTAATCCCGGTACCATCCTTACTTTCTTTCCTTGGGGGAGTGCAGTAAGACAAGGTCGCAGAGGTGCGGGAATGGCCACAGAAATTGGTTATTCAGTACCAAAAGGAAGTCTTGAATGGTGGAAACAACGTTTCGAAGAAAAGAACGTTATCTATAACAATATCGCGGAAAAATTCGGTACACGTTATCTTACTTTTCTCGATCCGGATGGCTTGAAACTTGAGTTGGTGGAAACCGATGATGCGGATAACCGCAAGCCTTTCGAAACCGATGAAGTAAAAGCCAATGTTGCCACAAAAGGATTTTACAATGTAACATTAACATTGAATGACGCTAAACCAACAGCCGCAATATTGACAAATGTGTTTGACTACAAACTGATAGCGCAGGAAGGCAATCGTTACCGTTATGCAACGGATGCGATAACAACTGCAAACATCATAGATATAGTGGAATTGCCTGCTGAAAATCATGGATTGGGTGCAAACGGTACAATACACCACATCGCTTTTCGTGTAAAAGATGATGCTACACAAATGGCATTACGTGAGAAAATAGAAGCGCTTGGTTTGCACATCACACCGCAAATAGACCGTAACTATTTCCATTCATTGTACTTCAGAGAACCAGGTGGTGTGCTATTTGAAATAGCTACTGATAATCCTGGTTTTACAGTAGATGAGCCGGTAGAAGAATTGGGTAAAAACCTGAAACTACCTGTTCAGTACGAACCTCAGAGAAAGAAAATAGAAGCGCATTTAGTGCCGTTGAATTAATAACAGAATAACTGAGTAACAGAATAACTGAGTGGTTGAAACTCGAAATGCCTTTTCGAATATGAACATTCAGTTATTCAATTATTCAGTTAATCAGTTATTTTAAAAAAAGAACAAATCATGAACTATAGCGAACTCAAATACATATACCAGCCGGCGCAAAACACGGCTCAAAACACGCTTTTGCTTTTGCATGGAACTGGCGGTGATGAAAATGACCTATTGCCGGTAGCAAAATATTTCGGAGATAATTTTAATATTCTTAGTCTGCGCGGAAATGTGTCGGAAGGCGGAATGCCCAGGTTTTTCAGGCGTTTGGGAATGGGCATTTTTGATGAGAAAGATCTAGCGTACAGAACGGATGAAATGGTACATTTTATCAAGGATTTGGCCATAAAAGAAAATTTTGATGCAGGTAAAATCATAGCGTTGGGTTACTCGAATGGAGCAAATATCGCAGGTTCCACACTTTTACAGTATCCTGATTTCTTAGCTGGTGCAATATTGTACAGGCCCATGCAGCCGTTTAAAGAAATTCCTGCTACAGCAGTTAACACAACGAAAACGCCCATATTCATGAGCAATGGTACCACCGATCCAACCATTGATCCTGCGGCAACGGTACGCTATGTTGAGGTGTTGAAAAATGGCGGCTTTGATGTGACAGATTACAATTTACAGACAAGTCATGGCTTAACACAACAGGATATACAGTTGTCGGTAGAATGGTTTAAGAAGCACTTTGGATAGAAATAGCACACAGATGACGCTGATCGGACTGATTTGCACTGATTTTTTGTCTGTCGGGTGATAATATTATGAAGGTGCTCTTTTAACCGCAAAGGACGCAAAGAAGCTGGCAGCGAAATAAATAGCAGGCCTCAACGGCGCAAAGGGAGCGAAGTTTATAATGTATCTTCGTTCCCTTTCTTTTTGAAGTTTGCGTATGTCAACGCATGTTTAATATTTGTAAAATGCCTTCGTTGCCTTTGCGCACACTTCGTGTTCTCTTCGGTTAAAAAAATCAGTGCAAATCAGTCTAATCAGTGTCATCAGCGTGCTCACTGTGGGATAGCACCCATCACTGTCGGGGATTGCTCATAATCTTCATCAACTGGTTTGTCGCTGATAAAACGGAAGCAGTCTTGTGGAGTAGTTGCCCAGGCTTTCGTTTCTTCGAGTTTGTCATCAATCATTTTTCTCCACTTGGCAAATGCGTCAGGCGATTTGTCAACAAATATCTCCTTCGTGTATTCGTCATTCATTTTTGCCTGCTGGGCCTTCATGTCTCTTATAACGGTGGAGTACATGCTAAAAACAATACCGTAGCCGGGAATAGTGTCCTGGTATGATTTGAATTGTTGTCTTGCCCATCTTGCCCAAACTTCCGCGATGTCAAAATATATTTGTTGTTTGGCAATTTGCGTATTGTCGCTTGTGAGTGCATAAGAAGCTTTGATATCAAAAGCAGGTGCGATGTAGACCTTCTCCTGTTTTTTACCCCTGTCTTTCTTTTTCTTTGGCACATCTAAAATGCTCCATATGCCAATATAGGCCATAGCTTTCATATCAGAATGGAAATAAGCTACTTTGTATTTGCTGGTGCTGTCTCCCTTAAAATCAGAAAGGGAGAGGGTGGTTCCGGGTTGCCAGAAAATATGCGCACTATCCCGCGTGACGAAATTGCTTTGGGCGTGGACGGAGGTAGCAAAAGTAAGCAAGAATAACAGGGTCAACTTGGTCATGTCAAAGGTGTTCAATACTAAATATAAGTATTTCAAGGCTTTCACGCAAAGGTTTCACGCAGCGAACGCAGCGGAAAAGCGACGCAGCGGTTTATTAATTTCGCAATCGCGAATGTCAGGAAGAAATTCAAGTTGTGTAGTACCAGAAGGGGAAGGAGATTTTCAAAATTCAATAACCCGCCGCCTCGTTGCTCCGCTGCGTTCGTCGCGTGAAAAGAACGTCTTTGCGTGAAATAAAAAGACCCGCCAGCAGCGTGCCGGCGGGTCGTATAGTATGTTGAGTGATTCAGATTAACTGCCTTTCTTTTTGAAAAGATTATTGATTACGCTTTTGCCGGCGTCTTCAATTTTCTTTTTGTTGTCTTCTACGGTGTTAGGCGTAGCCGTTGTTGTGTCTTTTTTACCAAACAATTTATCAGTGATTTCTTTTTTAGCATCGTTGATCACCTGGTTTTTGATGGCATTTGCAGAATCTTTGATGGCAACCTTCGCGCTGTCGGCAGCCGCTTTGGCAAAGTTGGTCGCTTGTTGTTTCATCTCATCCGCAAGGCTGTTTGATCCGGCTGACATATCCGTTTTTAACGTAGGGTTTGTTATTGTACCACCCATGTGTACCGTCAGTGGAATTACATCGCCCACATTCACAGGAATGCCCTTTTTCGCTGCCTCTGCAGACAGGCTGTTAACAAGGTTATTTGCCGCACTTCCCATCATGCTGCGTGGAACTTTCATATTGATCGCATAGTCGATCGTTTGATCAAGGCCGTGCGTACCACCCACTTCCATATCAATATTGCTTACGTTAAACTTGAATGGTTTAACCAATACTTTGCCTGCAGCGAAATCAAAATAAGCTTTCACGTCTTTCAGCGAAACATTTTGCAGCGCGTTTATATTTAAGCTGGAGGCCAATTTATCTACCGGTGCAAATTTGCTCAACACACCTTGTAGCAATAGCAGATTGCCATTCCCCGTAAGTGTACCCAGGTTTGGCATCATGTCTTGCCCAAGGGTTCCATTCATAGTAAGTTTTGATTGCATTTTACCGGAAATGAATTTGCCAACAGGCATAATTTTTTGCACGGTGTTGAATGCATAGAATGTCTTTTGGATGTCAAGATTGTTTACATCGTAAGTAAGGCTTATCGCGGGATTCTTCTTGCTTACTTTAGTAGAGTAGCTTCCGTCGATTGCTATAGAACCATCCAATGCCTGTGTGGTCACATTCTTTAACGTTACTGTCTGATCTTTGATGATCACCGTTCCGGCGATATTGTTGTAATCAACCTTGTCATATTTTACCTGGTCTGCTTTTGCGTTCAATACAAATGAAATGTTTGCAGGAACAACAAAAGGTTCAGAAGACGCAGCAGCAGCAGTGTCTGTGGTTGGCGTTGTACCCATCCATTTGTTCAGGTCAATTTTGTCTGCAGATACATTCAATGTCCCTGCCAATGGCTCATCCTTCAATGCGTAACCAATCAGGTTATCAAACGTGCCATTTGCATTGAAATTCGTTTTCTGGAAATTTCCCGCGAGGTTATTGATCGTTACATTTTTCGGATTGAAAGTAAGTTGAGATGTTTTCAGTTCAACGCCATCAGGATAATCTTTTGATTTGTACACGATATTATTTGCTGCCAAAGTTCCTGCCATTTGAATAGCGTCGTACTGCGATTTATCGATGTATGATTTCTTTCCTTTAAAACTTATGTTGGAATTCAAATT
The DNA here is from genome assembly GCF_019130065.1 of Pinibacter aurantiacus. GTDB lineage: Bacteria > Bacteroidota > Bacteroidia > Chitinophagales > Chitinophagaceae > Pinibacter > Pinibacter aurantiacus. The sequence continues at coordinate 50,076 of NZ_JAHSPG010000018.1, forward strand.
TCCTGCGAGCGAAGTGCCCGGCTCAAATTTGTAGAACTGTGCAACATTCGCGAGGTTGAACGCAATTTTTGCAGTACCGTCAAAGTCCGGATCGGTGGCAGGATTTTTCAGTGATAAAGTAAGATCGCCATAATCTTTGCCTACTTCAACGTGTGCCGCAGGAATGTTTATCGTGGTATGATCTGGTACACCATCAGGGTTGTCAATGATGATCTTCGCACTGGTATTTTGAATCGGTTGTGGAAAATCTTTTGATGCATAGTATATTTTACTTGCGTCAATAAAACCTTTTGCGCTGAACTCACCCGGCTTTTGTTGCATGATCACAGACAGATTTCCTTTTCCTGCAACATCTGCATCCACCACACCGGAAAGTTTTGTAGAACCATCCAGTTTTACGAATTGTGTAACCTGTGAAAGATCCAATCTACCCTTGGCCGCGGCATCGATATAGCGGTCCGTCATTGGTTTCTTTAGCAGCAAACGAAAATCAAACGGCATGTTGTCCATTTCGATGTGACCTTTGGAAAGATCAACCACAGTGTTATCCGTTACACCGTCAGGGTTGTCAATTTTTACTGCAAGGTTAATGTTCTTAACCGGTTTTGGAAGGTCTGGATATTGGAAGAAACCATCCTTTACTTCAAGGTTAAGATTGTATGCAGGAATTTGTTTCGGACTGTAAGTTCCTTTTACAAAGCCGTTGAAAAGTGCGCTACCGCTGGTTTTTATTTTATTAAAATCTGTTTGGTAAATCGAAGGAATCAGCGAGAGAATCGACTTGAAGTCTGTAGAAGGCGCATCGAATTTGATGTCCATTCCATAAGTGCTGTCATTCACAAGTTGGAAGAAACCTTCTGAGCTGATCTTAAGATCGTTCAGCGCTATCTTGTCTGTTTTGAAAGTGTATTTGCTGTTTTTAGCATCTACCTGTATATCAAGGTCAATCGAAGTTTTTGTCCTGTTCAAATAAGGAACGCCGCCATAGCTGAAGTTCACTTCGTCTGCATCTGTTTTTGTAGCAAGTGTAAACAAGTCAGATGTAAAGTCCCCGCTGCCTTCGTGGTTAAGATTGGTGATCTCTGCACTCATGTTTCCCTGCTCATCTTTATAACTGATATACCCATTGTTGATGGAATACTTGTTCAGCTTCATTTTAAAAGAAGAAGGGGAGGAACTGGTGTCAACTTTGGCAGTATCTGGTTTGGTGATGTCCCAGTTTGCCTTGCCATCTTTATTTACAATGGCGTGGATGCGCGGTTCGTCAATGGTAACGGAGTAAATGTTCATTTCGTCACCTTTGATAACGCTCATGATGTTCAGCGCCAGGTCAATTCTTTTCGCGGCGATCAGCGTATCTTTTTCGAAATTTTCAACGCCGGTAATGCTCAGGTTGTCAAGCGCCACGGCCACGCGTGGAAAATGCCGGAAGAACGAAATATCTACATCCGAAAATTCTGTTTTTGCATTGAGTGTTTTGTTGATCTCCGTCTTTGCTATTTTAAGGATCTTGCCCTTAAAAATAAAAGGAGCCGCAAAGGCAACCACTATCAATACCAGCAAAACGATCCCAACGATTTTTAGCGTTTTCTTTAGCATGGATATCCGGGTTTTCTAGTTTTTAATTAATTGAATTTTAAGTAGTCGCAAAAATAAGGCACTAACGTTGCAAGTAAATGCTAATACCGCAAACATTATTACTTAAACGGACATTATTTTGTTTCAGTATTTTGTAAATTGACTTACTATGAAAAAAACAGCCATTGTTATCTTGATGCTTTGCATTTTTGATGCCGCTTTTGCTCAAAAGATAAAAAAAATACGTATTACGCAGTTGGCCGACTATATCCAGCAGTCGAAAGGGCCACTGATTGTGACCTTTTGGGCCACATTCTGTACCCCTTGCTGTAAGGAAATACCTTACTTTCAAACCCAGGCGGCAAAGGATACCGTGGAATTACTACTCGTGAGCCTCGATTTGCCCGATTATTATCCCACTAAACTTGACAATTTCGCTACCAAACAAAAGTTTACTGCGCCTATCGCATGGCTAAACGAAACCAATGCGGATGTTTTTTGCCCGCTTATCGATAAAAAATGGAGCGGCGCCATACCCGCCAGTTTGTTTGTGAACAACGCAACCGGCTATCGCAAGTTTGTGGAAGGCCAGGTGACGGAAGGCAAATTGAAGTTGGTGATAGGAGACATGAAGAAGGAGAAGGTGATTAAGAATTAAGAAATAGGATTTTCGTTTGGCTTCTTTGCAGTTCTAAAAAAATAAATCAAAAAAAGAGTTTGTGCTGCAATAAAGACGCCCCATGCGTAGGGTATCAAGGTGATGCGCCCCGCGATTGCGGGTAGTAAACTTTCGTCGGATCTCCGCATGTCAAGCCATATCGTTGGAAAGCATATGTAAACAACTGTTGTGGCTGTCAGTACAAAATGAACCATGTACAGCGTTTTGTTGATCCGGTCATTGATTCTTGAAAGCACCAAATAGCCGATAGCGCCAAGCAGTAAAAGTGTTGCAATGATAATTGTTATAAGCAAGTGGATGGGATAAATAGTTAAATGCCAGCCGGGAACTACTGACGTAGGGAAACTAAAAGGAAAATGAATTATACAGATCATCAATGCAAAGGCAGAGATGGTAAGGATGGATTTGATCATGTTGTTTAGTGTTAGGTTTGTGCAGGCATAATACGGATTTTTGCAAATTCGAAGAATCTCAATTTTTTTGGGCTCATGTTGTCGCCACCAAAAATACCTCTCCACTTGCGGGCAAAAGATCGTCTGTTCTGTCTGCAAAATAAAGTTGCTTCATATCTTTTGTTGAAATGGTCCTTGCTTCTTTAAAGCCTGCTTCTTTAGCCATTTCCAATACTTCATCCGGCGCGAAAAAGCTCACAAACGGAGTTCCTGCAGCGCGTGCGCCTTTCTCTGCCATCTCCTGCATCGGTTTGTCTTCTTCGTCGAGTAATTCTATTGGCAGATAAAATGTCATCGCAAGAGTGGAACCATGTGCAAGGGTTGCGATCTGTTGTAAAGTTGAAGTTATCGCATCTTTTGTGAGATACAATGTAACACCCGTGCAGGCAATAACTGCCGGTTTATTTTTGTCAAAATCGGCCTTTAATAACTCCACCCACCAGGAAGATTTTTCAAAATTCACCGGCACAAAATGTAAAGAGGAGGGAATGCCAAAATCAAGTTCTGCCAATCGCATTTGTTTCCATGCCAAAGTATCGGGCTGATCGATTTCGTATATCTGCAAGTGAGCAGCGACGTCGGGTCTTCGTTGCGCAAAAGTGTCCAGTCCTGCGCCTAAAATCACATATTGATCAACACCCAGTTTGCTTTGCTCCATGATCAGGTCTTCGATAAATCTTGCACGGGCCACAATAGAGGCGCGAAGGCGTTTGGTAAACTTCATATCTGGGCGTTCCTGCCAGCCCCCGGGAGGAGCTACCAGTTGCAATCCTAGTTCATCGTTTATGATGTGTGGCTTTGCGTCCGCTTGTACGTGCAATGCCCGCCATAAAGCTGTTCTGACTGCTGTATTATCCGGTTGTAGTGTTGTTTGTTCCATAGTTGAAGCGCCTCTCTAAAATTAAGGGAATCTTTGTACCGGAATTTACAAAGTGTAATGAGATATAGTAGGAACAGGGGCAAAAATTTAAAAGATGTCACCATTGACACCTTTTAAATTTTTGAGCCAGTGGATATAATTTATCGATAAACTACTTTACAAATGCTATTCGCGTTATAATCCGCAACATACAAAACGTCGTTGCTATTGACAGCAACGCTGGATAGAGAGAACCATTTGTTATCGGGTATGGATAACTTCCAGGAACCTGTTGAGTTGATCACTAAAGAATCTCTGCCGCCGTTGGCCGCAAGGTTAAGTTCGGTGACATTTGATTTCAGTTCGAACTCAATACCATTGTCTTTTTTCGTGCAGGAAAATATCAGGATGGACACTAAAAGTACGGCGACAAGAAGCTTTCTTTGCATCATAGGATTTTCACGCTAAGGTTTAATATATAGGCATTTCATTCAGGGTAAACCGAAATGCGCTGCAAATGGCAGGAATTTTGTCAAATGATAAAGAAATTCTGTGGCCGATTTTTCGTGCAGAATGGTCGTGTTGCGCGGGCCCGGCCAGCCTTATCCAGTAGGAATTATTTTGAATCCGGGCACAATTTTATTATCTTCTATACAAACTTACGGCAATGAAAAACTATCAATTCGCAGCCTGGTTTGTAACCTTATACTTGTTGGTATTCACCATACTTACACAAGCGCAAAATACGCCCGTCAATTTGCTGATAATTATGTTTTTACTGGCCCCATTTTTTGTGATATGGATGGTGGTAATGGTTTTAAAATATGCAGTTTATAAAGGGAAGGAATTGGCTGAAGATGAAATTCTGTAGAGACAAAATGGTCAGGTGGAGGCTACGAAGGTTTTTGTCCATGGGGTTGTGGTAAAAAAGAAAGAGTATTTTTAAACTTAGGATTGATCAAAAATAGCAATCAAACCGAAATCGCACAAACAGTTTATTTAAATGCAGCAATAAAAAAAGTGTCATTTTTGACACCTTTAAATTTTATGAGAACAAGTTTGGTTCAAGCTTGGCATGCTTTAAAAACTTTCGAGCCTCTTCAACTTGCCTTGGAAATAAAACCTTGTTTTCCAGGCGCTCTGCAACTAAAGATATAAGCGCTATTTTTTCCTCTTTTGTTAATGCTTTTGATTTTGTTTCTCTAGTTTTCATGATATGAAAGTACATTTTTGTTTTGGAATAAAAATACCGAATCATATTTTTTATATGGCTGATAATACTCAACTGCCATTAGTTGATCATCTTTTTTAGTAGCTCCAATAAAGTGGTAATCCTTGCTTAGATTTTCATAGTTTTTGTCAAGATAGTTTTGATATATCTTAATTCTTCTGTTGTGATTTTTGCAATCCTCTTTACATTTTTTTCTACAAACTCGTTTACAATGTCGTATAAAGTCGGTGCGGCTGTCACTTCCTTGTACCATTAAAATATGATCATTGTAATTGCTGAAGAAAATAGGGATTGTGCTCAATACTGTATTAAATACCTTGTAAGCATCTCCATTATTGGTACTTGCGGAATCTGCGATAGTGTTGTTTGCGAAGTTATAATCGCCAAAACCGAGGTTGTAAATTTTCTTTCCGTCTACTTCTTCAACTAAATTGTATTGAACAACCTTCAGTACGTTCTGATCTCCTTCGCTTATGAAAAAGAATTTGTGTCCATCTTCTGAATGCCTTTCTTGTAATTCGTAGGCGCTATCTAAACTCATATGTTTCCCGAACTTAAATTTCGTTTTTAAATCAGGTATGAGTATTTGGCAATGTTACAAAGTGGTGGTATTGCGGTTATGTATATACGTTATACTTGTATGACGCAATTTAGGATTTTTTTTTGGGATATTGAATAAGCGATGCTGTTGGTTTGGGGTGCAGACTTGCGCAAGACTCTCCAAGGGTTGCTGCATATTTGTGCCAACGAATGGGACTATTATTCAATAAGCGGCCGCACGCTTGCACGTTTGGGTATTATTTAATAACTTACCAGTGGCAACTATTCCCCCCAGAACCTTAATCTATTCGCAAATGAAACGGATAATTTACGTGTTTGCGTTGTTAGTGTTTGTTACTTTCTCAAGTCAATTATTCGCTCAGGTGGATATTAAACCCTCAAGCAACGATTTTCCCGCCTTGCTTTTTGCCCAGAACAAAATCTCACTTAGCCCGGAGTGTAAACGTCTGCTGACTGATATTGCTACAAAACTTAGAAATAACCCCGAGTGGTCAGCCAAGGTTATTGGATATGGCGATGATAGTAAGATCCGTCAGCAAATAAGCTGGGATCGGGTGAATGCTGTTATCAACTATTTGATCGAGAAAGAAGGAATTTCTGGTAACCGGCTCATTTTTGTTTATGGCGAACATGGACCGTCTGGAACCGTTGATGTTCAAATAACCAACGAAGAAGGGCCCCACGATGTGCCGGCACCTCATCCCAACTTAAGAAAAACCAATCATTAAAAGCGAACTTTTATGGAAGCGGACAACAGTGAGGACCTTAGCAAACAGCAACGGACGAAATCGAGGATTGACTATACATCTGAAATAACTAAAATTCTTCAGGGACTGGCTATTGTGGTAGGCATTGCTGCAAGTATTTTCGAGTACAGTAAATGGAAATCAGAACAGCGCGAGCAAGTACAGGCAGACATTCAAAGGCAGAAGGAACAGGAGCGCGTGAGGGTTGAGCAGACTGCCAGGGAGTTTCAAAAGTTCTTTTATCAAAAACAATTTGATTTTTATTCCGAAGCCATTGAAGCTACGTCCGTGATGGCTACAGAGCAACGAAACAGCGCGGTTTTTGCAGATGCAAGGAAGAAGTTTTACAGATTGTATTGGGGGAGAATGACCATTGTTGAAGATAAAAATGTAGAGCAAAAGATGATGGGGATTGACCGCATACTTCGTGAAAATGAGAGTGACAATGAGGAGTTTTCCCTGAAATTAAAAGACGCGTCATATAATCTAGCGCACGCAGCAAGACAATATATCATAAACGTTTGGGTTGATTCTACCGACAGAAAAAACTACAACAACTAGCGCTGCAACGGCGCTCATGAGCGCCGAATTTGAAAATTTGAAGATATGCTAATTTGAAAATTCATTCCGTGTAACACTCCGGGCAACTACATTCATCTTGCATGTCGATCAATTCAGAATCAATAACCAAACCCGCACCCAAAGAATTTTCAAATTTTCAAATTAGCATTATCTCCAACAAGCCCTTTCGGCCATGATAGTCTCCCGCACTGCTATACTTCCAGTCTATTTCGTTCGAAACAAAGCCCGCTTTCACAGGGTTTTGGTGCAGGTAGCGCAACTTTTGATTTGCGATAAATGGAGAGAACAATTCCATGGGATGACTTTCTGGTTGCCACAACTGAAATTTTAAACCCAGTTTACTGCCTGCCCGCGTCATCAGCCACAGCATCCACTCTCTTCTGCTTTCTCTCTTGTTGGCTTCAAGGGCGATATGCAATTTCTCTGATGTGTGCCGTTTCAAATCCCGCATGATATTGCTTAAAGGATTGCCTCTGCTGCCCACGATCATGTGCACATGATTCGTCATGATGACCCACGCAAATACGTTAAGGTCCTTGTTTTGCTGGCAGTATCGAACGGCATCGAGGAAGATGTCTTTGTATACATTCCTGGTAAACAGATCGATCCAATTAACGACAGTAAATGTTACGAAGTAGGGCTTTTCGTTGTCCAGGAATTTGTACTTTTTACTCATGTGGCTTTGAACTTAATGGTAGATTTTTAAGTTGGCCACAGGTTGCTAATGCGGATTAGTAACTGCGAATATAGGTATAGGTTATGATATGCGTGCAGGGGCTGGCATGGCTGGCAGGTTGGGAGTGCGGGCACAGATACGCGGTGCTGCAATGGTTGAGAGTACTGGCGCAGATACGCCCGGCTGCAACGGCTATGCTGCATATCTGCGCCACCAGTGTGTATGTGCAGCAGCGTGTAGAAGACGTTTGTTGTTTTGTATTTCCTACCATGCCAACACTTGCAGCGTGTTTTCAAAACATCTTGCATCTCGCACCTATTGGCGCAGATATGCCGCCCGGCCCTGCAGCGCCGCGTATCTGTGCCAAAGCCCCCTCACACACAAAACCCGCCTCGCTAACTTACCCACTGCCGCACCTGACGAACCGAATTTGAAAATTTGAAAATATGCTAATTTGAAAATTCATTCCGTGTAACACGTTACGCAACTGCATTCATCCTTGCATGTCGAGCAATTCAGAACCAATAACCAAACCCGCACCCAAAGAATTTTCAAATTTTCAAATCCTCAAATTTTCAAATTGTTCGCTAACTTACCGACTACCGCACCTAAACAATTCTTAATTCTTAATTCCTAATTCTTAATTGTTTTTCTAACTTCGTTTCTATGGCACAACACAACTCCATGCATAAAATACACGAGGGCCGCAACATTAAACGTTTTCGCGAAATGAGGGGCTGGAAACAGGAAGGCCTTGCCGGTGAACTCGGCGAAGAATTGACCCAGCGTAAAATTTCCTTATTGGAGCAAAAAGAAACCGTGGACCCGGAGATTCTGCAATTGGTATCAGACGCCTTAAAAGTTCCTGTTGATGTATTGTTGAATTTCGATGAGGAACAAGCTGTAAATATTATCTCAAATAGTTTTGATCACGGTGCATTTCTTAATGCAGGAGCCAATCCGGTTTTCAATGTGAATCCTGTTGAAAAATGGTTGGAAGCATTGGAAGAAATTAAACGACTTAATGAAGCGTTGTTAAAAGAAAAAGATAGTAAGATTGAATTGTTGGAGAAGGTGATAGGCCAACTGGGAAAATGAGTGGGCGAAATACCCTATCTATTTTCTTCTCTGTGCCAGCCAAAGAGTGTGTTCTCTAGAAATAGCATTTTCTGAATCCAATACGAACTTAGAAAATTCTTGCTCTGATGAAATATCGTCAGCCAAAGAAGCTATGATGTTTAATTCTTGTGAAGCGGTAGTGTAAGCCTGTTTTAATTCTTGATGTCGTTTCAGTTGTAACCAACTAAGGAACGCGGCAGAGACTGTAGTAAAGAAGCCGACAAAATTCCAATTAGAGTCAGGATTTGATATTAAGAAAACGACACTTGCAAGAGACAATCCTTGTGTTGCAATTATTAAAAAGAACCAGAGGTTGTATTTCTTCAAATTGAAAGACGCCTTTTGAGAATACCATAATTTTTGATCTTCAATTCGATTTCGAATGTAATACTTTATTCGATCATTTAAACTTAGACTTCTTATGTCTAACATCAGTTGAGTAATAACTGCATTATTTATTAAGTCCGCGCTCATGGCCTTATTTAATTCAGTAAACTCTTTTCCCAAATCATCAATTCTGTTAGTGAATCGTTGTTTTGCGGTTGCGAGCGGTACTGTGTTCTCAAACAGTTCAGAGCAAGTCATAAATCTCCAAGATAAAGTTTTGCAAGATTCTGCTAAGGCTCTTCCTTGATACCAAAAGTCCTCAAATTTTTTTGTTAATAGAATAATAGTAAGCAGCATGCTAATAAGAAGAGAAATTCCTGAGATGGTGTAAAGTAGACGTTTGGAGTATGCGCATTGATAGTTGTAAATTGCTAAAGCTGAGGCAAAGATTGTCAAAGCCAAAACTGTTGCTACAACAGTGACATAACTTTTTTGTGCATTTTTTGACGCCTTGTCAGATGCTATGTATAAACCAGTAAAATCTTGTTCCGATATCGGTCGTATTGTACTTGCCATTATTAATTATATTAAGGCCTTACTTTTGTATAATTTGCAATTTCACTTTCTCTTTTTGCAAAAGCATTTTCAATATAAAGGGTAGGGTTTGCTTGAAAGTTTTCCCAACTTGTTAACACGCAGTATCTGTCATCTTCTGCCCATGAACACTTGTTTTGTTTTGGGACGTAGTAGTTGTAACTAAACTCTCTGATAACTGTTGAGTCGTTTATCCCAACGTAATTATGAGCGAGCCCGCATGAGTTGCAGACATATTGGTTCCCGTAGATCGTAGTGGTCATTTCTGGTAAGACAATGCCTAAAATGCCATTTTGTGTGTTACCTGGTCCATGATATAAGGATGCTTGAAGTTCCCGTTTTATAAAGCGTTGTTCTTGCTGCCCTCGATTTTCTGCTCCATATTTTCCAATTAGGTGAATAGTGACTGTTGAATCAGACAAGTATTCACCGCGAATGACCCTCATGATGTAGTCTTCATCAAATGAATTTATTGGCTGATTTAGTGATTTGTCGATCATGTCAATGTGCATCTGTGTTTGAATGTAGTTTTTATAACTAGTATCTTCTGTTTTAAATGAGATGTAGCACTTTCTTGCCATTGGGGTTAAATTTAGTTCGGGAAATATCTTATTGGATGAAGTTATCATTGTCATCTGTGTCAGAACTTTCAGTCTTTTTGTCTGCTTCATCTTTTGGGTTAGTGTCTTTCTCCCTGTTTTCTTTATCAGATTCCAAAAGATTGAGAAGAATATCGTATTCCAAGTTCCTTACGTAGGAGGAGTTAAAATATTTGGGGAGAATATGATTTATATGAGAGATATTTGCCGCTCCACGCTTATTGTTGTCTAACAAATAATAGTAAATAAAATTTTTAGTCAAATCATCAGCAGTATTTGTCGAACGAACGGCTTGGAGGATTTCTTCCAATATATCTCTATCTGTTCGCTGGCTTTTTGAATTTGAGGGCAATTTTTTTTGAATAATTTCAAGCTTAGATTCCAGCCGAGGCCAAAATATTTCAAAGACCTCATCCAAGTCTTTTTCAGGAAGGTTTTTTTCTCCGCTTATTAGTATTTTGCTATTTATCGAATGCATGAGTTTTTTGACGTCATCTTTCAAGAAACTCGTGTGCTGAAATTGCCCAAGCGGAGGTTTGATGTCTGCTGATGTAACATCAAGCAAAAAAGTACATACAAAGGCATCAGTTGTTTTAGAAAGAGCGCCTGCTTCAAAAAGCAGCCATTCAGATGAAAGGTTTTCTTTGTTTAAACAGATTATTCCAACTTTAGTTTGTTCAAGCTCCTTATTAACTTTGTCGTTCCATCGTGTTCCTTTTTCAATGTCAGTAGAAATCCAGGTTTCCGCTGATTGAATTACCTGTCTAATCCATGAACTTAAAACCTCAGCTGTTTCTTTGCTTCTTTGTCCGGACCAGCTAATAAATACTTTCATAATTGGGGTTGTTGAAAATTCTAATACTGTTAATTAATTGTGCGGTCTGAGTTTGCTAAAAGCAAAATAATTCAAATAATGACTATCAGCAAATTACAAACGTATTATTTTGGTTGTTGTAATAAGTGCAGTTGGCTCATTCTTCCCCCACTCAACGTCCATCCCACAGCGCGCTATCCACAAAAAAAGCCGAACCCTTTCGGATTCGGCCATATGAAAATCATCTTTGTAAATCTTAGTAACCCATGTCACCCATACCGCCTGGCATAGCAGGACCAGCTGGAGCTTTAGGTTCTGGTTTGTCAGCCACTACACATTCTGTAGTCAGCAACATACCGGCGATAGAAGCAGCGTTTTCCAATGCTACGCGGCTTACTTTAGTTGGGTCGATAACACCCGCTTTAAACATGTATTCGTAAGTCTCAGTGCGAGCGTTGAAACCGTAGTCAGCTTCACCTTCTTTAATCGCCTGTACCACGATAGAACCTTCGATACCGCTGTTAGAAACGATCTGGCGAAGAGGCTCTTCAATAGCACGTTTAACGATGTTTACACCAGTTGCTTCGTCTGCGTTGGTAATACCTTTCAGTTTTTCCAAACTTGCGATAGCACGGATGTAAGCAACACCACCACCTGGCACAATACCTTCTTCAACAGCGGCACGTGTAGCGTGTAAAGCGTCGTCTACGCGGTCTTTCTTTTCTTTCATTTCAACCTCAGTTGCAGCACCTACGTACAATACAGCAACACCACCACTCAATTTAGCCAAACGCTCTTGCAGTTTTTCTTTATCGTAGTCAGATGTTGTGTTTTCGATTTGCGCCTTAATTTGGTTGATGCGGGAAGTGATATCCGCTTTTTTACCTTTACCACCTACGATAACAGTGTTGTCTTTATCGATAGTGATAGAAGAAGCCTGGCCCAAATAAGTAAGGTCAGCATTCTCCAGTTTAAAGCCTTGCTCTTCGCTTACTACAGTACCTGCAGTAAGGATAGCGATATCGTTCAGCATTTCTTTTCTTCTGTCGCCAAAGCCTGGAGCTTTAACAGCAGCCACTTTAATGGTACCACGCAATTTGTTTACCACCAATGTAGCCAAAGCTTCACCTTCAAGATCTTCAGAGATGATCACTAAGGGACGGCCGCTTTGTGCAACTTTCTCAAGGATGTGAAGGATGTCTTTCATTGCAGCGATCTTCTTATCGTAAATAAGAATGTATGGGTTCTGCAATTCAGCTTCCATTTTTTCGCTGTTGGTAACGAAGTAAGGAGAGATGTAACCACGGTCAAATTGCATACCTTCTACAACATCTACAGTTGTGTCAGTACCTTTTGCTTCTTCTACAGTGATAACGCCTTCTTTACCTACTTTCTGCATAGCCATAGCGATCAGTTTACCAATTTCGCTATCGTTGTTAGCAGAAATAGTAGCTACCTGCTCGATCATTTTGTTGTTGTTGCCAACATCTTTTTTCTGGCTAACGAGGTTTTCAACTACGGCTTTAACCGCTTTGTCGATACCGCGTTTCAGGTCCATTGGGTTTGCACCCGCAGCTACCATTTTCAGACCTTCGCTGATGATGGATTGTGCAAGAACAGTAGCAGTAGTAGTACCGTCACCTGCAATATCAGCAGTTTTAGATGCTACTTCTTTCACCATCTGAGCACCCATGTTTTCAATTGGGTCTTCCAGTTCAATTTCTTTTGCAACCGTTACACCATCTTTAGTAATAGCTGGTGCACCGAATTTTTTCTCGATCACAACGTTGCGACCTTTTGGTCCAAGAGTTACTTTAACTGCGTTGGCCAAAGTGTCAACGCCTTTCTTCATTTTATTTCTAGCTTCGATATCGAAATAGATTTGCTTAGCCATATTCTTAATTTGAAAATTTGAAAATTTGGGAATTTGAAAATTGAGTTCGCGCTAATTTGACATTTGTTACAATTTGAGAAAGCCTGAGTGAAACAATTGAACGATGCACCTAAAGCATTTTCAAATTTTCAAATCAGCACATCTTCAAATTTTTGGTCATCGTTTAAACGATGGCCAAAATGTCACTCTCTCTCATAATCAGGTAGTCATTACCTTCCACGCTCAGTTCTGTACCTGCGTATTTGCCATACAAAACGGTATCGCCCACTTTTACAGTTACAGGCTCGTCTTTTTTACCAGGACCCGCAGCCACTACGGTTCCGCGTTGTGGTTTTTCTTTCGCTGTGTCAGGAATGATGATGCCGCCGGCAGTTTTTTCTTCAGCAGGAGCTGGTTTTACAACAACTCTGTCATGCAAAGGAGTAATGCTTAGCTTCTTAGCCATAATATTTGTGTTTTTTATAGATAAACTATTACAAAGGGGCCGTTTAGCCCTGTTTTTTGGTTCGGCACAAAACTAAACGAATTACGTGCCAATAGGTTCAAAATGTTGGAAAAAAGAAGAGTTGGCAGTCTTGGAGGTGGAATATGCGTTGGGGAATGTGAAATTTTGGCACATGCTTTAATTTGAAAATTTGAAGATTTGAAAATTTGAAAATGCTGAAGGTCGACCTTTCGTTATATTAACGTGTCATTCATGCTGTTCAATTGTTTAATTTTTGAATGCCGATGGTTGCACTTAATAGTGAGAATTCGACTTTCTGAATTTTCAAATTAGCATATTTTCAAATTTTCAAATTGCCGCGTCTCGAATTTTCAAATTATGCGCTACCTTCGCGGCTTCAATAAGTTCTTACAGCATATGATCAGTAGAAGAAATATCCGGGTAAAAGTCATGCAGACGCTTTATGTGATAGATACTAAAGATCAGGATCTTAAACCCGGCGAAGCAGCGAGGCTCCTCCAAAAGCAGTTCGATTTAACGAGACAATTATTAGTTTATAACATTCATTTCCTGACAGAGCTTGCGCGATATGCTGAAATTGACGCTCATCAAAAAGCTTCTAAACATTTGCCTTCAGCAGAAGACCTGAATGTAAACACCAAGCTGGCGGGCAACGAAATCATCTGGAAAATTATCGAGGACAGCAGCTACCAAAAGGCACTCAGCGAAGACATGATCGCTGCAATGCTGGATAAAGACATGGTGCGCAAATTCTACCTCGAACTGACCGAAAAACCGGAATACCAACAATATATTCACGCAGAAGGCAGACAAACAAAGTCTGAGAAAGATATACTGCAATTTATTTTTAGCGATTTATTGCTTCCAAATGAAGCCTATACAGATCATTTAGAAGAAATTTTCTCTAACTGGGATGATGATTGTGACATGATCAACATGCTGGTTATGAGTTATATACAAAAACCAGGTTCATTTAATTTCCAGGAAATGCTCACGAAAGACAAATGGCAATATGCCAAAAGTCTGACCGAGACTGTTTTGGACAAAAAAGACGTGACGATGGAACTCATCACGCCAAAATTAAAGAACTGGGACCCTGAGCGTATTGCCACTTTGGACATGATCATGATGCAAATGGGTGTGTGTGAATTATTGTATTTTGAAACCATTCCTGCCAAAGTAACCATCAATGAATACATTGACCTGGCGAAAGAATACAGCACCCCGCAAAGCGGCCAGTTTGTGAACGGTATTCTGGATAATATTCACAAAGACCTGGTGAAGGAAAACAAATTACACAAAGTCAACTTCAAGAAGTAGTCGAAAAATCAAATCCATTACATTTGCAAAAAAACACCATGCGTTACTTGCTAATCATGTCAGTTTGTGCCCTGCTGACGGTTGGTTGTAAGTCGAAAGACCCAAACAAAACAACCGGCGGAATGATACAAAATGGCCCTTTGAAAATGGATTCCTCAATGTTCACTACCATAGAATGGAAGGAACAAGACAAGAAATTTGACAAAATTACAGAAGGTCAAAAACTGGATGTAAGCTTCGCTTTTAAAAATACGGGAGACAAGCCTTTGGTCATTTCACGCGTGCAGCCAAGCTGTGGTTGTACAGTGGCTGATCCTCCGAAAGAGCCAATTGCTCCGGGAGCAGAAGGATTGATCAAAGCCTCTTTTAACAGTGAAGGAAAATCCGGCATGCAACACAAAACCCTTTATGTAACTGCGAATACGAAAGGCACGCAGGAGCATGAGCTGGTTTTTGAAGTAGAAGTGGAGAAGAAAAAATAAAAAGTAAAAATTAAAAAGTCAAAATAGAATCGCTCTGAATCAAGGCCGACAAGTCGACTTTCAACTTTTTTGAATTTTGACTTTTGATTTTTGAATTAATCATAACGTTTCAAAAAATAAAACAAAAATGACAAATCTGACTTTACTACAGGCACCAGCGGGAGGCGGAACGCTTCAATTGGTTTTACTAGGAGGTATGATATTGGTGTTCTGGCTGTTCATGATTCGCCCACAGGCTAAGAAAGCAAAAGATGCAAAAAAATTCCAGGAAGGCATGCAGAAAGGTGACAAGATTGTTACCATTGCAGGTATTCACGGTATTGTAAATAAAGTGAACGAAGATGGTACCATCATTATCGAAACAAGCCCTGGAAGCACTATGAAAATCGAGAAAAGTGCGATCAGCCTTGAGTGGTCCAAACAACAGAACAATCCGACTCCGGCAAAATAAGTGCGCGCAGTTTTACATTATCAACCGGAATTACTTTGAGTGGTTCCGGTTTTTTATTGCCACAGAGGCTCAGAACAACTGAGGATTATTTAATATTCTTAGCTTTATTCCATATCTCTGTATTCTCTGTGCCTCAGTGGCAAATGTCCAAAACATAATCCATGTTAAAAATCGGTATTACTGGTGGAATAGGAAGCGGCAAAAGTACCGTTTCAAAAATCTTCGAAGTGCTTGGTATTCCTGTATTTTATGCAGATGATGCAACAAAAAATATAATGAACGAATCTCCGGTTATCCGCGAAAAACTCACAGAATATTTTGGAGAAGAAGCGTATAGCGGAGATGTGCTGAATAGAAAATTCATTGCCAGCCAGGTATTCAACGATAAGGAAAAACTAGCTTTCCTCAATAGCGTCACGCATCCGGAAGCCATCCGCTACGCCAGTGAGTGGATGCAAAAACAAACCACCCCATACGCCATTAAAGAAGCTGCACTATTTTTCGAAAGCGGTTCTCAGGAAGGAATCGACATCATGATAGGAGTGTATACACCCAAAGCTATGCGCATTCACCGCATCATGCAGCGTGACAATGTGACCCGCGAAGAGGTGCTGAAAAGAATGCAAAACCAAATCAACGAAGAGATTAAAATGCGCTTGTGCGACTACGTGATCATCAACGACGAACAGCATCCGGTGATTGAGCAGGTGTTGGATTTGCACGAGAAGTTTTTGGCCGCCGGCCGGTAGAGACAAGGCATTGCCTTGTCTGTACGCTGCAGCGAAACAAATGTGGTGATATCAAATGAGTTTAACGGGACTTGGACAAGCTCAGCCTGACACTCCGCTTAGAGTGTCAGGCTGAGTTTGTCCAAGCCTTTTTGCATAAACAGAGCGTATTTATCTCACATTTTAATTCAGCACAAATTGAATTTGCTTACCCCATCAAGTAGAATTTGCAATCTTTCTTTTGCAAATGATAAACTGAATTCCAAATCTCAACAGGCTTCAGTTATAATTTAAAGTCATCAAGGGTTCCGCCAATCATTTCGCAACCCACCACCGGCTACCGGCAACTGACTACTGGCCGCAACCTCTCTACTTTTTCCGCATCGCGTAAACCGTTTTTCCCTATTTCGTAGTCCATAAGCCATTGATTTCAAGGAAATTTGCAGCCAAATTCAGAAGAATGACCCCCGTATCAAGAATTATTACAAAACTATCAGCTGTTTGCATGTTGTTTTTTGCGTTCCTTATGACATATGCAAACGGAGACGAAAACGCTGCAACAATCAAAGGAACCGTTACTACGAGTGATAACAAACCCGCCGCTTATGTAACCGTAATTTTAAAGGGAACCAACAAAAGCGCATTCACAGATGAGGATGGCGTTTTCTCATTCTTCAACGTTCGTCCGGGTAACTATGAAATTGAAGTTTCCCTTGTTGGCCACAACACGGTTACCAAACAAGTGAACGTAACAGGTGATAATACCACCACAATAAATATTCAACTGACTGCTTCCAATAAACAATTGCAGGAAGTAATCGTAACGGGAGGTAATAATAAGTACGCCAAAAAAGTGAGTGATTTTGTTTCCAAAATGCCTTTAAAAAGCATGGAAAACTCACAGGTATATACGACTATCAGCAAAAACCTGATTGCAGACCAAATGGTGTTTACAGTGGATGATGCGTTGAAAAATGCACCGGGCATCAACAAAATGTGGATCGCAACGGGAAGAAGCGGCGACGGCGGTAGTTACTACAACTCTCGCGGTTTTGTGTTGCAGAGCCAGTTGAGAAATGGCGTTGCAGGAAATGTTTCCAGCACAATCGACGCTGCCAACATAGAAAGAATCGAGATCATCAAAGGGCCATCTGCCACATTGTTTGGTAGCACCCTCACTTCTTATGGAGGCTTGATCAACCGCGTCACCAAAAAGCCTTACGAGAAAGTGGGTGGTGAAATTTCCTACGCAGGTGGCAGTTACAATTTCAACAGGTTCAGCGTGGATGTAAACACGCCGTTGGATTCTGCGAAAACAGTTTTGCTACGCGTAAATGCAGCTTACAACGCTGAAAAAAGCTTTACTGACAATGGCTTCAGCAAAGGATTTTCCCTGGCGCCAAGTCTTTCCTATAAAGTGAATGATAAATTGTCATTCCTGTTTGATGCAGAATTTTACCAGGGACAAAACACAGGATTGAATGTTTACTTTTTCCCATGGCTAATGCCAATGTCTAAATTAAGCGGCGACAGCCCTGATAAACTGAAAATGGATTACAAGAAATCCTACGCAAATTCCGACTTGTACCAAACTGCCCGCAATGCGAATTTCTTTGCGGAAATGGATTACAAGATGGGCAGCGGATGGCGCTCCCAAACGACATATTCTATCACCAACAGTTTTTCTGACGGTCCTTCTCCTTATTTCTATTTACTGCCGGGCGATTCTATTTCCAGAAATAATCAGTTCACCGATCACAGCACCAACCAGGTAATGGAACTGCAACAAAACTTCATCGGCGATTTTCATATCGGCAATCATAGAAACCGTTTCGTAGGCGGGCTTGATTTCTTCTATCAAAATTCTGACCAGGTGTTTTACAACATGGGTTTTGATACTGTTCCGCTTATTGGGGCCACGCCAAATTACATGGCGTTCAACAAACGAAATGTAGATGCGATGATCGTGAGAGACTGGACAACCATTGATGCGTATAATTATCCGCTGATCTATAAAACAAATACCTACAGCGCTTATATTTCCGACGTATTTAATTTGTTGCCAAACTTAATGTTGTCAGCTGCACTTCGTTTAGATCATTTCGATAACAAAGGAAATTTTAATAAATCTACGGGCACGATCACTCCGGGATCTGCTTACAACCAAACCGCATTGTCGCCTAAATTCGGTATCGTTTACCAACCGATCAAAGACAGGATTTCGATTTTTGCTAATTATCAGAATGGCTTCACCAATAAAACCGGTGTTGATTACGAAGGCAATTCGTTCAAACCTGAACAGGCGAACCAGTTTGAAACCGGTGTAAAGCTGGATATGTTTGGTGGCAAACTCAGCAGTACTTTGAGTTACTACAACATCGAAGTATCAAACATGGTGCGCTCGATGCCAACGCCTAACAATCCGTATGCGCAAATACAAGACGGAACGCAGCGTAGCACAGGTTTCGAGGGAGAAGTGATCACCAACCCGATAAAAGGTTTGAACATTTCATTTGGCCTTTCTTACAATGATTCGAAATATACAAAAGCTGACGCGAGTGTACTTGGCCGCAGACCAGCTACAGCCACTTCGCCATGGGCAAGCAATTTCTGGATCAGCTATAACCTGCAGGTGGAGAAATTAAGAGGACTTGGTGTTGGCTTTGGTGGCAACTATGTGAGTGATTATAAAGTGATCAACGATGCAAATGTTGGCGAATTCACACTGCCTTCTTACACTGTATTAGGTGCTACTTTGTTTTACGAACAAGGCAAATACAGAATAGGCGTGAAACTTGATAACCTAACCAATGAACATTACTGGATCGGTTACTCATCATTCAGTCCGCAGAAGTTGAGAAGCGTGACAGCGAATATTGCGTTTAGATTTTAATAACTGAATAACTGAATAACTGAATTATTGAATAATTGAAGATGTGCGAACAGCCCAATTATTTGATAATTCAGTTATTTAGCCCATTTGACTTCAATAATTCAATGATTTGAAAAAGAAGAACACTTTAAAATATTGGATCGGCAGACTGCACCTTTGGCTGGGGTTATCAACCGGGTTGATTGTTTTTATTGTGAGTGTTACAGGTTGCTTGTACTGCTTTCATGACGAGATTAAAGACGTAACCAGGCCCTACAGGCACGTTGAGCAACGCGACCAGGCGTTTGTAGCGCCTTCGGTTCTTTTTCAAAATGCGAAGCAACGAGTGCCGGCCAACAAGCCTAGCTTTGTGGTGTATGCAGGAAAAAACAGATCTGCGGCGGTATATTCTTCCGGCGAGGGCGGACAATTGTACATTTACTTTGATCCCTACACGGGGCAATATCTTGCCACTGAGAATCTTAGAAATGACTTTTTCATTATTGTAGAATACATTCACTTATATCTCCTGTTACCACCGGTGATAGGCAAACAGATTGTTGGAGTGTCTGTCATCATATTTGTTGTGATGCTGATAACAGGCATAATACTGTGGTGGCCCAAACGCAAGCATGACCGCAAAATGAGCTTTACCATAAAATGGAAAGGCAGATGGCGCCGCGTAAACTATGATATGCACAAAGTGTTTGGGTTCTATGCTTCTGTTATCGCTTTGGTGCTGGCGCTTACCGGCCTTGCCATCGATTATGATTGGATGCACAAAGCCATGTACAATGTGGCAAATGTGGGCCAGAAATACGATAAGAACGAAGACTTGCATCCTGTGATTGATACAAACACCGTGGTGTCAGATGCGCATCCAGCCATGGATATAGCCTTCGTTGAAACGGTGAAAAGATCTGCCCGCGCCGAGATGTTTTTTGTTACAGCCCCCTTTGCTAAAAGCGACCCCATAACAACCGGTGCCTACGCCAAATCTTTAAACTACGATCATCAGGATAATTATTATTTTGACCCCTCATCCGGCAAGCTGCTGAAAAGCTTACCACATAGCGTGAAAAGCTCCGGCATGAAATTCAATGAAATGAATTACGGCCTGCACGTAGGACAATATTTCAATCTGCCCGGCAAAATTGCCGCCTTCCTGGTAAGCCTTATTTGCGCCAGCCTTCCCATTACCGGCTTTATGATCTGGTACGGAAGGAAATACAAAAAGCACCCAAAGTCTGAGGGAATTCCTGTTCAAAAGAAACAGCTTGTATAGATAAGTGACTGAATAACTGATTAACTGAATAACTGAGTGGTTATTGTCGATTTTACATGTTGACGTTCAACCACTCAGTTATTCAGTTAATCAGTTATTCGGTTATTAACTTTCGTTTGCAATTGCCGCCAACTCTTGGTAAATTACATATAACAAAAACGTATTGTATGAGCTTGCCAAATCCATTACAGAAAATAAGTGACTTTGCTTCTCATCTTTTTTCCAACAATCACGACAACACAGGTAAGTTGTTCACGACTCAAAAGCAGTGGCAAAGTCTGGACATTTCTCCACTCGCAAAGGCTGAATTAAACACACTTCAAACGCTGGTTCCTTTAAACAAAATGTGCAACTATATCGCATTGTTTGAGGGCGATGATGCCGCTGATAAGCTAGCCGCTGCTGCATTGATGGCGAAAGAAGAAGGCAGGCAATTGTACAGAATAAACGTATCTGAGGTTGTATCAAAGTATGCCGGCGAAACAGAAAAGAACCTTGACAAGGTTTTCAGCAACGCACAAAACCATGACTGGATATTGTTCTTCGATGAAGCAGATGCATTGTTCGGTAAACGAACAAACGTAAAGGATTCGCATGACAAGTATGCGAATCAGGACGTAAATTATTTAATGCACAAAATAGAAGATTACAAAGGTGTGGTGATTGTTGCTACAAATTCGATGCCTTCGGACGATGACGACCTGAAGAAAATGTCACGCGCTGTAATTACGTTTAAGAGGGCCGAAGCGTAACCCGTAGAGACGCATGATAATGCGTCTCCGCTCCGCAATATCGGAGCGTCTCCGCAATATCGGGGTGTCTCCGCAATATTCTGGTGTTGCCAGATGTAAACCCTGTTTTATTGCAACACCCCTTTGGTGTTACTGAGACGCATTATCATGCGTCTCTACGCAATCATTCAACAACTCAATTATTGTTTATGGGCAAAACCATTGCAACCATCACAATGTCGTTGGACGGCTACATTGCCGGGCCGGATGTTGCTGAAAATAATCCGATGGGCACGAACGGCGAGGCATTGCATAAATGGTTGTTCGAAGGCAGCCAAAAGGAAGACAAAGAGATTATGCAAGACCTTGTCAGTAATAGCGGCGCCGTTATTACCGGTGGCAGGACCTATCAAATCGCTATCGATGGTGCATGGGGCAGCAATTCTCCGTTTGAGGCGCACGCCTTTGTAGTGAGTTCAAAACTGCTAAAAGTCCGGGAAGGATTTACGTTGGTAAATGATGGCATTGAAAGTGCCCTTGCAAAAGCAAAGAAAACAGCGAAAGAAAAAGACGTTTGGATAATGGGCGGAGCAAATGTTATACAGCAATATTTGAACGCCGGCCTGGTCGATGAGTTTCATTTAAGCATTGCGCCAATATTGCTGAACAGTGGAACATCGTTGTTTATTACGAATGAAAACCGGATATCAAATTTTGAAAAGATTCGAGCGGTAAACACAAAACACGCAACCCATTTATTTTTAAAACCAATAATGCATAACGCTTAACGCAAAATGCCCAACGCAGAACCATTGCGTTGGGCATTTTGCGTTAAGCGTTAATAGTTGCTAAAACGCTGCGATCACACCAGTGTAATTATGCGGCGTAATCTTCTTCAATTCTTTCTTCACGTCAGCGCTTACCTTCAGGCCGTCGATGAATTTATGCATCACTTGTTTATTGATCGTTGCATTGCCACGAGTAAGATCTTTCAAAGCCTCGTAAGGTTTTGGATAGTTTTCGCGACGCAAAACAGTTTGAATTGCCTCTGCTACAACCGCCCAATTGTTATCAAGATCTGCAGCAAGCTTTTGTTCATTCAATACCAGTTTGCTCAAACCTTTTTCAATTGATTTGATCGCGATGATCGTATGCGCAAATGGCACACCGATATTTCTCAAAACTGTTGAATCCGTTAAATCGCGCTGTAGGCGGGAGATAGGCAATTTGCCTGCCAGGTGCTCAAACAATGCGTTAGCAATACCAAGGTTGCCTTCTGCATTTTCGAAATCGATCGGGTTTACCTTATGCGGCATTGCGGAAGATCCCACTTCGCCTTTTTTTACTTTTTGTTTGAAGTAATCCATGCTCACATATGTCCAGATATCGCGACAAAAATCGATCAGGATATTATTGATACGTTTGATGGCATCGAAGTGCGCAGCCAGGTTGTCGTAATGTTCGATCTGTGTAGTGAATTGTTGTCTTTGCAAACCAAGTCTGTTTTCCACGAAATCGTTTCCGAGCACCACCCAGTTCTTTTTCACAAAGGCCACGTGATGCGCGTTGAAGTTTCCGGTTGCGCCCCCAAATTTTGCAGAGAAAGGCACATTGATCACCTGTTCCACCTGGTTTTGTATCCTTTCCACAAAAACCATCACCTCTTTACCAAGTCGGGTAGGGCTCGCAGGTTGGCCGTGCGTACGAGCCAGCATCGAAATGTTTTTCCAGCTGTCAGCCAGCACCTTCAATTCGTTGTTAAGGTTTAAAACAGCAGGCAAATATTCAATTTCAATCGCATGTTTCCACGAAAGCGGAATAGAGGTATTGTTCACGTCTTGTGAAGTCAAACCAAAGTGAACCCACTCTTTGAGGCTTTCAACACCCGCTTCGTCCAGCTTTGATTTAATGAAATACTCGACTGCTTTAACATCGTGATTGGTGATCTTCTCCGTTTCCTTGATCACTTGTGCATCTTCGATACTAAAGTTTTCTGCCACCTGGCGCAAAAAGTTCTTTGTTTTTGCATTCAGCGAAAAGAATTTCTTATCTGCCAGGAAAATGAAGTATTCTATTTCCACGATAACGCGGTATTTCATCAAGGCATATTCAGAAAAATATTCATCTAAATGCTGTACCTGTCTTCTATAGCGGCCATCAACAGGCGAAATGGCAGAAAGCGTAGTTAATTCCATGATTTGTTTTAAACAAAAATTCTTGTAATGATTGAGTACTGTACATTTGCGAAATTAAATCAAACAGAGTGGAAAGAAAAATTAGAGTAGGATCTGTTAGCTACCTGAACGCAAAGCCTTTGCTATATGGATTTGAGCAGGGCGCTATGAAAGACCAGATAGAGTTAATTACAGAATTTCCGTCCAAAATCGCCACCATGCTGGTGGAAGACAAAATAGACATAGGCCTTGTGCCAGTGGCCATCATTCCCAGGTTAAAAGAATGGCACATCAATACAAATTACTGCATTGGCTGCGACAGACCGGTAGCGTCAGTGTGCATTTTCAGTGAAGTACCCATTCACGAGATCAAAGAAGTATTGCTGGATTACCAGAGCCGCACTTCGGTTAGGCTTGCCCGCATATTGCTGAAAGAATTCTGGAAAGTGGATCCCATTCTTACCGATGCCAAAGAAGATTTCCGCGAGCACATCTCCGGAACCACTGCCGGCGTAGTGATTGGCGACCGCGCACTTGAGCAACGCAAAACATCAAAATACATTTACGACCTCGGCGAGGCCTGGATCCAAATGACAGGTTTGCCCTTCGTATTTGCCGCCTGGATCAGCAATAAGCAGCTCGATCCCGCCTTCATCGAAGAATTCAACAAGGCCAACGCCCTCGGCCTGGAGCAACTAGACAAGGTAGTTGCTGAGCACCCATACACGATTTTCGACCTAAAAGAATACTATACCGAGCATATCAGCTACGAACTGACGGAACCCAAAAAGCGCGGGCTGGAGTTGTTTTTGGCTAAATTGCCGCAGTATTTATAATTTGAAAATATGCTAATTTGAAAATTTGAAAATGCTTTTGGCGCGGCCTTCATTATTCAATTTAAACACCTTGCTTAGCAAGAATGAATGAATTAATTGCGAAGTAGCACTTATCCATTTTCAAATTTTCAAATCTTCAAATTATCACATTTTCTTGGTGTCCACGTAGAAATTGCGATCCACCACAAACCCCACATCCGCAGGCATTCTCTCAGACTTCCATTCTTCTGTAGGGTAGAGCCATTTCTCCGGCCCCATTTTTACCTTAACAGGCATTGCAAAACCTTTCACGCAATTGCTCCATCTGTATTTTACCAGCCCCGCTTCGAATTTGTATTCTAAAACCGGAATTTGAACAGTGCGCAAATATTGATCAAACACTCTTGAAAAATTCAGGCCTGAGTGATGATTGATGTAAGTTTCAATGTCCTTTGCAGTAACAGTTTGATGGTAGAACGTTTTGTTGAGGCCAACCAAAATATTCCTGAAAGTATCGTCATTGTTGATGATTTGGCGAATCGTGTGCAACATGCTTGCTCCTTTGTAATACATATCGCCACTGCCTTCCTGGTTCACACCGTACACACCGATAATGGGAATATCATTCGCAATTTTTTTACGGCAGCCAATCACGTAGTCATTCGCCGCCTCTTTGCCAAACTGGCATTCGATGTAAAGTGTCTCAGAATAGTTCGTAAAGCTTTCGTGGATCCACATGTCAGCAATGTCCTTGCAACTGATATTGTTGCCAAACCATTCGTGACCGCTTTCATGAATAATGATAAAATCCCACTTCAAACCCCAACCCGTTTCTGAAAGATCTTTACCATAGTAGCCGTTCTGATAATTGTTTCCGTAAGCAACGGCACTTTGGTGCTCCATGCCCAAATGTGGTGATTCCACTAGTTTGTAGCCATCCTCATAAAAAGGATAAGGGCCAAACCATGACTCGAAGCAACGCAACATTGGGGGCACCTGTGTGAATTGTTTTTTCGCTTTATCCAGGTTGTAATCCATCACCCAGTAGTTACAATCCAGTTTGCCTTTAGCGCCATCAAACACTTCGCCAAAATTTACATACTTACCGATGTAAGGAATGATATTGTAATTGTTGATAGGATTTTTAACCTCCCATTTATAGGTCGCGGTATTGTCGTTGTTCTTTACAGTGCTTACCAGGCGGCCGTTTCCAACACCCATCAATGTGTCAGGAACAATAATAGAAAGCGATGCACCGCTATCTGGTTCGTCCCCTAAATATTCCTTGCAAGGCACCCATGCACTCGCGCCAAGTCCTTCGCAGGCAACGGTCATCCATGGCCGGCCTTGTTTGTCTTTTGTAAATATCCAGCCGCCATCCCAGGGTGCTTTCTTTGCAATTCTTGGATTGCCGTGAAAGTAGACCGTCAGATCACGTGGGCCAGGTTTTATTTTATAACGTGCCGCAGAATCCCGGATGTGTACGTGGAAAACATTGTTCTCTCTTTCGTACAGATATTTTTGTCCGTCACCCACAATGCTGTCTATTTCCATTGGTTGTTGGAAATCTATTTGCATCGTATGTCCGCCATTATCGAAATAGGTGATTTTGTTGGAGCCCGTGATTGACCTGTTCGCGTAGTCAGGCTTCACAGTAATGTCATAACGCAGCAGATCCCACCACGTTCTTTCGCTGTTCAGCGAGCCACGCAATGTGTCTGCATGGGTAAACGAAGCGAGCTTGTGCAAAG
This sequence comes from Pinibacter aurantiacus, assembly GCF_019130065.1. Taxonomy (GTDB): domain Bacteria; phylum Bacteroidota; class Bacteroidia; order Chitinophagales; family Chitinophagaceae; genus Pinibacter; species Pinibacter aurantiacus. The sequence goes on from NZ_JAHSPG010000018.1 coordinate 75,862, forward strand.
GCTGTGCAAATGCCGTGCTGCCAACAAAAGAAGCCATTAAGAAAAGTACGGACAGTTTTCCTTTCATGTTTAAATGATTTTGATAAAACGGAACGCAGATTCTCATGATTTTTATGATCGTCATGATTTTTTTAATCGGTTTGATAAAATCAGAAAAAATCATGACGATCATGAAAATCTGCGTGCCAACTAAACAAATACTTCGCTAATTTAGAATCCTTTAGGGTAACGAACGCACCTTTCATGTAAAAACTGCACAATTTGAAATCAGAACGATTAGAAACATCGGAACTTGGAAAAAAACATGGCCACCAGAGGCCCCATTTTCAAATTTTCAAATTTTCAAATTTTCAAATTGGCGCCCTCTTTCTGTGCATGTTAATGTCGGCTTGTCGCACAAACCACAACTCCAACAGAAAAATATTTCATTACAACGAAAGCACAGGCATAGCCTCGCTCGATCCAGCATTCGCAAAAAATCAGTCCATCATGTGGGCAATTCATCAGTTGTACAACACATTGGTGGAAGTGGATAGCGGGCTGAATATAAAGCCGTCATTGGCAAAAGACTGGGATATGAACCCGGACAAAACGGTATTTACATTTCATTTGCGCACCGATGTTTTCTTTCATGACAACGAGGTTTTTCCTGGCGGTAAAGGAAGGAAGTTCGTTGCAAAAGATGTTGAATACAGTTTCAAACGCATCATAGACAAAGCAACGGCCAGCAGCGGCGCGTGGATATTCAACGATAAAATAAAAGACAGCAGCGCCTTTAAAGCGCTTGACGATAGCACGTTTCAACTCACGCTCGTAAAACCATTTAACCCCGTCCTTGGTTTGCTAAGCATGCAGTATTGCTCAATCGTTCCCCATGAAGCAGTTGAAAAATACGGAAAGAATTTTCGCAGTCATCCCTGCGGCACAGGCCCGTTTGAAATGGTGGCCTGGGAAGACGGACAGGCGCTGATCATGAAACGCAATGAGCATTACTTCGAACATGATTCCGCCGGAAAACAATTGCCTTATCTCGATGGCATCAAGGTTTCATTTTACGACAGCAAGGCAACCGAGTTCCTGTTGTTTCGCCAGGGGCAACTGGATTTTGTCAACGACATCGAAGCATCGTTTAAAGATGAAATTCTTACTAAAAAAGGAGAGTTGAAAAATGAATGGAAAGACAAAGTCATCTTATCTAAACATTCCTACCTGAATATTGAGTATCTGGGTATTTTGGTAGATTCTTCCAACGAATTACTGAAGCAGTCACCCCTGCGATTTAAGAAAGTGCGACAGGCAATCAACTACGCATTTGACCGCCGGAAAATGATGCTCTATCTGCGCAATTCCATCGGCACCCCGGCAGAAAGCGGCTTTGTGCCCCAGGGCTTGCCCTCTTTCGATGCAAACGCAGTTAAGGGGTACCATTACGATCTTGAAAAAGCGAGAGCTTTATTGAAGGAAGCCGGTTTTGCGGACGGTCAGAACATGCCCGTGACCAAGCTTTTAACGATACCCATTTACGGAGAATTGGGCAGTTTCGTGGCAAAGCAACTGGAAGATGCAGGGATAAAAGTGCAGGTAGAAGTGGTACAAAAAAGCCTTTTGCTGGAGCAAACTGCCAAATCGGAGGCACTTTTCTTCCGTGGTAGCTGGATCGCCGATTATCCGGATGCAGAAAACTATCTCAGTGTTTTTTATTCGAAAAATCCGGCGCCACCAAACTACACCAGGTATCGCAACCCGGCTTTTGACCAGTTATATGAAAAGGCAATGCAGGAGAACAATGATTCGCTTCGCTACCAGATTTACCGCCAAATGGACCAGATGGTAATGAACGATGCACCCGTAGTTCCCCTGTGGTATGACGAGGTGATCAGGCTCGTTAACAAAAATGTAACAGGATTTTATCCTAACGCATTGAATTTATTAGAACTACGAACTGTTAATTTACACAAATAAGACAAAATCATTTTTTATATAACATTCATCATAGTACCTTCGCGGCAATTTTTGAAATTGTTGACGAATGACAGTAATACTTTGTTTCTTTTTCGCACATTGGTTTCTTTCTTTGTTTTTTCATACATTTTTTCTGCATAGATATGCATCCCATCAAATGTATACTACAGGAACAAAAAGAGAGAAACTTTTTTACTTCCTGACCTGGTTCACACAGGGCTCTTCATTTTTGATTCCACGTGCGTATGCAGTAATGCACCGTATGCACCACGTATATAGCGATACCGAAAAGGATCCGCATTCTCCGCACTTCTTTAAAGACGTGTGGCACATGATGATTCATACAAGACTCATGTACAATAATTTCCTGACTGGTAAGTCTTTGCCAGATCCTGAGTTTACCGAAGAGTATCTGCCGGTTTGGGAAAAATTGGACAAATTCGGAGATCACATGATCACCCGTATAGCATGGGTAGCAGTATACACAGGTATTTACATCGCGTTTGCGCCAAGTGCATGGTGGTTCTTGTTGCTGCCAGTTCACATTCTGATCGGGCCGGTACAAGGCGCTATCGTAAATTGGTGCGGTCACAAATATGGCTATTCAAACTTTGACAATGGCGATCATTCCAAAAACAGCGAACCCTTCGGTATTTTCCTTTTGGGAGAGTTGTTCCAGAATAACCACCACAAGTATGGCAAGAGTCCAAACTTTGCAAAAAAATGGTTTGAGCTTGATCCTACTTATCAAATCATGCGTTTGATGAGTTTTACGAGAATCATTAAGCTGAAAAAAGCATAAGAACGTTTCCCAACAATATTTAAAACCCCGACTAATGCAGTCGGGGTTTTTTTGTGCTTTTAAGTGGTCAGGCCGTTTTGTATCTTGTTGAAACCCCGGCTCGATAAAACGTCTATTCGATCCTTTAACGCAGCGCATCTCGATGACAGATCATAACGGAATTTTTATCTGCCGCCCCAAATCCGCGACCCAAATCGTTCTATAACATCACCCTCCAAACTCTGCTTTTATGAAATGGTACATCTGGGTTTCATTAACGGTTTTGACTTTTACCGCGGCACTACTCGTTGCCATGCAAAAACCGGCAAATGCACCGCTAACAATTACCCAAATAAATGAATGGAAAAAACGGTCGATCGCACGCTCCGGCGCCATAAGCGTGCCGGAAGATTTTTTGCAAAAAACAATAGAAATTAAAACCGGCATCGGGGAGTTTAACCTCTCCATCAGCACCAAAAGCGCCGAAGCACAGAAGTTTTTTAACCAGGGAATGGCTTACGTTTATAACTTCGAATATGTACAAGGTGCTAGGTCATTCTATACTGCACTTAAATATGACACGACGGCCATGATCTACTGGGGCCTGGCCAACGCGTATGATGGTTTGGGCGACACCACTCAGGCAAGAAATGTAATAGCAAAGGCGTTTGCATTGGCTGAAAATTTGACTCCACGCGAAAAGATGTTCATTCAGTTGCAATATGAGGTGGATCAACCTGCATGGGACAGTGTGCAGACTCATCAACAGAAAGAAAAAATGGAATCATTGATGGATGAAGCAAACTTCGAGTTCGCAAACGATGCAGAGATGTGGGCTTTCACCGGCATGTTCAGGTTTGACTATCACTCACCTGATGGCGAAACGGAGGAGAAGGCCAGTAGACACACCATTGATGACTATCTCTTAAAATCGCAGCAACTACAATACAATCACTTTGGAGTATGGCACATATTGATCCATGCAAATGAAGGGGCTACAGATTTTAAAAAGGCGCTCGAATATGGAGCGATGTACACCAAAGCAGCACCTGCCATCCCTCACGCATGGCACATGTATGCGCATGATCTTATGAAAACAGGAAGAGTAGAAGAGGCGATTGAAAAATTCACTCATGCATTTACGCTGGAACAGCAGAAATACAAAACGGAAGCCATGCCTGCACATTATGACTGGCATCATGCGCACAACATGGAACTATTGGCATATTGTTATCAATATCTGGGCAAATACAAAGATGCCGAACGAATATTTTCAGAGCTGGATACGCTAACGCCTTTCAATCCATACAGGATGGGGCAAATGCGCAAGGGGCATCCTTATTTCCTCATACACAACAATCGATTGGATGAAGCCATTGAATTGGCGCGAAAACTGAGCGCCACAAGTCAATGGCAAAACAGGGGACAGGGTTATCTTATTGAAGGCATGGCAAATGTTTTCAAAGGCAATGTCTCGGCGGCCAGGAGCTGTTACCAAAAAGGAATCTTCATTATTGATAGTATCAGAAATGACGATGTGAAAAAAGGAATCCCAGCGGCCACAATAGAAGAGCGGTCGAGTTATGCCTATGCCCGAATGGGTATGATCAAAATGGGAATTGGCCTGCTCGAAAATCCTTATGATACCACGTTTGTAAAACAAATGGATAAAATACAGTCCACATTGCTTAGGCAAACCGGACCCGATCCTTGGATAGACGCACTGTATTTCATGCAGATGCTGACTCAGCTAAGCCTCAAAACCGGCAATCTTACATTGGCAGAAACCTCTGCCAACAACATGATAAAACATGATCCAAATTATCCGGGAACGTATTGGTTACTGGCGCAAATAAAAAACAAGCAAGGAGATATTGCGAAAGCAAATGAATATTTAGCAAAAGCAAAATACGGCTACAGCAAAGCGGATAAGGAATTGCTGGATAGATTGAAACTCCCGTAGAGACGCATAATAATGCGTCTCCGTAACGCGCATGATAATGCGTCTCCGTAACGCGCATGATAATGCGTCTCTGTAACACACATAACAATGCGTCTCTGTAACGCGCATGATAATGCGTCTCTGTACCACCCAAATGAATGTAACAACTATGAATGGTGTCCGCCCAGAAATGGCGTGCGTCCACACAGGTGGCAGTGTCCCAAATAAAAAGAGACGCATTTTCATGCGTCTCTACGGAATGCGTTTTAGCCTCGGGGCATCTATTAATACAGCAAATTCTTCAGCTTATCGAAATTCTCAATTCTTATTTTACCCTCACGTATTTCAATCAATCTTTCTGATTTAAAATCGCTCAGCGTTCTGATAAGAGATTCAGTTGCAGTGCCTACATAATGAGCGATATCGTCTCTTGATATGGCGATAGGAGAATTGTTATTGCCAACTTTAAGTTTTGCACTGATGTCTATCAAAGCCTTCGCTACACGCTTTCTCAGAGAACTGTAAGCCAGCTGCATCAACCTTTCTTCCTGGTCTTTTACATTCAGCGAAATGAGTTTGATGAATTTGTGAGCAATAGTAAGATCATTGAATATTGCAGTCAGGAATTCATCTTTTGGAATAATAACAATCTCTGTTTCATCCAGCACTTCTGCGTTGTCATCATAAACAGAGTTTTCCAAAAGAGCGTGATAGCCGATAAAATCGCCGTCACTATATAAGTTGGTGATATATTCTTTGCCGTCTTCGTTGGTCTTGAAAGTTTTAATACGACCTTTTTTAATGTAGAAAAGGCTTTTAGGTCTTTTGCCTTCTGTATACATCTGCTGACGTTTGTGGAAGGTTACATGCTCGTATTGGTCCATTTGCATGTTCATGAAGCCGGTGCCCTTAAGGTCGCGCAGTAAGGAGTTAATGCCTTGTCCTGTCGCTTCATAACCTTTGTTGAGTACATCAAGTTTTTTCAACCTCACTTCAATTGCCTTTAGCAACTCGATATCATCAAAAGGTTTGGTAATGAAATCGTCCGCACCCATTTCCATGCCTTTTCTAAAGTCATTTCTTTCTGTTTTTGCAGTAAGAAATATAAAAGGTGTGTTTTCTGTCGTTGGGTTTTTTCTTAGCATATGTAGAACGCCGTAACCATCCAGCTCCGGCATCATAATATCACAAACGATCAGATCGGGCTTGTTTGCAAGCGCCACTTCAATTCCCCTTTTCCCGTTTTCCGCATTCAGGGCGTTGTACCCAGCGAGGGTAAGAATTTCAGTAATGTTTTCTCTGATCTCTGTTTGGTCGTCGATTATCAAAATGTTTCTCATACTATCAAAATTGATTCAATACACTACTCAAAAGTCATAATAGGTTGCAAATAAATATATGACAAATGTCAGTTATTATAATGAGATACTTCAATAGTCGCGGGGTGGTTTGTTTCTAATTTGCCTAAAATTTCATTTTGGAAGCACAAATAGCCGAAAGAGTACAATGTTACCATTGCGGTGAAGACTGCAATATTAACCCAATACAATTGGATGACAAACCATTTTGTTGCGAAGGCTGTAAAATGGTGTACTCGCTGCTCAATAAAAGCGGGTTGTGCGAATACTATGACCTCAATCAAAATCCGGGGATTAATCAGAAAATAGCGGTAAGACAGGGGAAATTTGCTTTTCTACAAGACGAAAAAATTGTGCAGCAGCTGATTTCCTTTAAAGATGAAACGCAATCGCACGTTACGCTTTATCTGCCGCAGATCCACTGTAGTTCCTGTTTATGGCTGCTCGATAATTTGCCAAAATTGAATGCTGACGTCATCAGTTCCAAAGTGAATTTTGTGAGAAAAGAAGTCGAGATCATTTTTAATCATACCAAATTCTCTCTGGAAGATGTTGCCATTCTGCTGACCAGTATTGGTTACGAGCCCTATATTTCCTTGAATGATTTGGGAAAGAAAAAGCCCCGCGTTTCAAGGAAAATGATTTTTCAGTTGGGCGTAGCAGGTTTTTGCTTTGCCAATGTCATGCTCATGAGTTTTCCGGAATATCTTGGCCTGGAAAAGAGCGAAGAATATCTGCAATATTTTTTTCGTTACATAAATCTTGTGCTCGCGCTGCCGGTTTTTTTCTACAGCGCACAGCCGTTCTACGTTTCTGCGTGGGGAAGCCTTAAACAAAAGTTCCTTAATATAGATGCGCCAATCGTGCTGGCAATTTTTGTGACATTCTTCAGAAGTCTGTATGAGGTACTGACGTCTACAGGCAGCGGTTATTTTGATTCGATGACCGGCATCGTCTTCTTTATGCTTATAGGAAGAGTGTTGCAGGACAGAACCTATCAGCGACTTTCATTCGACCGCGATTATACATCTTATTTCCCCATTGCCGTTAGTGTGTTAAAAGAGAGTAAAGAAATTCCCACCGCATTACCCGATGTGAAAGTAGGAGATACCTTATTGATACATAACGAAGAATTAATTCCTGCGGATGGAATTATAACAAGAAGTCATGGTTATATTGATTACAGTTTTGTAACCGGCGAATCCATTCCTGTTACAAAAGAAATGGGCGAAATTATATATGCAGGCGGCAAACAAAAAGGCGCCAACATTGAATTACTTGTGATAAAAGAAGTGGCGCAAAGCTATTTGACGAAACTGTGGAACAATGGAGATTCTCAAAAGAAGGAACAGCTGGAGAAGAAGTCATTTGTTCATGCATTGAGCAGATATTTCACTGTAATACTTTTCTCTATCGCATTGATAACAGCCATATATTGGGCATTTGTTGATCCAACTAAAATCTGGAGCGCTGTAACCGCCATTCTCATTGTAGCTTGTCCTTGTGCCTTGCTGTTATCTAACACATTTACAAACGGTAACGTACTGCGCATACTCAGCCGCAATGGATTTTACTTACGCAATGCAGAAACAATAGAAGAGATAGCTAAAGTTGACAATGTTGTTTTTGATAAAACAGGAACACTCACCAATGCGCACAAACATGATATTGAATATATTGGCGAAAAAATTTCAAAAGAAACAGAACAGCAAATCGCGGCATTGGCATCTCAGTCCAATCATCCATTGAGCAGATCGTTAGCAGATTTTTTAGGAAAAAATACTGCATACAGCGTTGCTGATTTTTCTGAAGAAACAGGTAAAGGAACTTCGGGTTTGGTCAAAAACAGACACATCGCTATTGGCTCGGCAGAGTTCATCACAGGATCAAAAAATGAACATGAACAAGGCACAAGGGTGTATGTTTCGATTGATAAACATTTTACAGGGTACTTTACTTTCAAAAATCACTATCGCCAGGTTGAGTCTTGTATAGATCAATTAAAAAATAAAGTTGCCCTATCTGTTATTTCAGGCGATAACGCTTCTGAGAAAGGTGCGTTAGGCAGAATATTCGGAACAAATAGCAAGCTGTTGTTCAATCAAAAACCTGACGACAAACTTGCGTACATTCAATCGCTACAAAAGAAAGGTAATACTGTGATGATGCTCGGCGACGGGTTGAACGATGCAGCTGCATTGATGCAAAGTAACGTAGGCGTTGCCATCACTGACGACAGCAATAATTTTACCCCTGCCAGTGATGCTATCCTCGAAGCAGGCAAACTTAATAAATTAGCCGGCTTTATACGCATCTGCAAGTTGAACAAGCGAATCGTAATAGCCAGCTTCATTCTCTCTATTATTTACAACATTATCGGATTATCATTTGCCGTACAGGGAAACCTGTCTCCACTCATAGCTGCCATCCTTATGCCATCAAGCTCCTTGAGCATTATATTATTAACCTTTGGTGCGAGCAATCTTCTTAGTAAGCATGAGCTGTGAGGTATAATAAACAGGAGTGAAGTATAAGGTGTGAGGTGAGGACGGTCATTCCGGAGCATAAATTTTTCAAGTCAAAAAATGATATTGTTCCTTTGTTATTGCAACGAAAACATCAACCCCTGACTCTAATTTCCAGTTGCGATACAAAACCTCAACTTACACCTTATTCATCATGCCTTATATCGCCTTACAAATGTGATTAAAATCATGTTTTCGTTTGATGGTCATCAATAAGAGGCCGCAGAACTGACAATATTTTTACACTTGAAATCAATCCCAATGAGTGTAATTGTCATTTTGTTGATTGCAAGTATCTCCGTTGCAGCGCTTTTTCTCGGTGCTTTTATCTGGAACATAAAAAGTGGGCAATATGATGATGAATATGGATCTTCTGTTCGCATCCTCTTCGACGATACCTCTAAAGAGACAAAAACCAAGTAAACAAACTACTGCAAAAAAATCAAACCGAATATATGCAAATTGAAAAGTTTTATTACGACAACAAGACTGTGAAGTGGTTTGCGTACGCTACTATTTTCTGGAGCATTGTTGGTATGCTTGCCGGCTTGTGGGCGGCTGTTTCAATCTACTATCCTGCGTTGAACCTCAATTTTGCACCTACAACGTTTGGCCGTATGAGGCCGGTGCATACTAATGCCGTAATATTTGCTTTTGTGGGCAACGGTATTTTCATGGGTGTTTATTATTCATTGCAACGCTTGTGTAAGGCTCGCATGTTCAGCGACCTGTTGAGTAAAATACATTTCTGGGGCTGGCAATTGATCATTGTTGCCGGTGCGCTCACGTTGTGGGCGGGATATACAACCGGTAAAGAATATGCTGAGCTTGAATGGCCACTGGATATCGCCATAACATTAGTGTGGGTGGCCTTTGGCGTAAACATGTTTGGAACCATCGTTAAAAGAAGAGAAAGACATTTGTACGTTGCTATCTGGTTTTATATCGGTACATGGATCACAGTTGCGATGTTGCACATCGTAAACTCGTTTGAACTTCCAATCTCATTCTTAAAAAGTTATAGCTGGTATGCGGGCGTGCAGGATGCGCTGGTACAATGGTGGTACGGACACAATGCGGTGGCATTCTTCCTTACTACGCCATACCTCGGTTTAATGTATTACTTTCTTCCGAAAGCAGCTAACAGACCCGTTTATTCATACAGGCTATCTATCATTCACTTTTGGTCATTGATCTTTATTTATATCTGGGCTGGCCCTCACCACTTGTTATATACTGCATTGCCTGATTGGGCGCAGTCGCTCGGAACTGTGTTCTCTGTAATGTTGATCGCTCCAAGCTGGGGTGGTATGATGAACGGTTTGTTCACACTGCGTGGCGCATGGGATAAAGTGAAGGAAGAACCAGTGTTGAAATTCCTGGTAGTGGCACTTACATGTTATGGTATGGCGACATTCGAAGGACCGATGTTGTCAATAAAAAGTGTAAACGCTATTTCTCATTTTACAGACTGGACCATTGCGCACGTGCACGTTGGTGCATTGGGTTGGAATGGCTTCCTCACATTCGCTGTTCTTTACTGGCTTATTCCAAAGATGTGGAAAACAGATTTGTACTCCAAAAAACTTGCAAACACACACTTCTGGATCGGTACCATCGGTATCGTTTTGTATACAGTGCCAATGTATTGGGCAGGGTTCACACAAAGCCTTATGTGGAAATCATTCACAGAAGATGGCTTGCTAAAATTCCGTTTCCTGGAAACAGTTACGCACATCATGCCATTATACATCACTCGTAGCATTGGTGGCGCATTGTATTTGTCTGGTGCTGTAGTAATGGTATACAATCTTTATAAAACAATTGCCAAAGGAAGCTTTGTTGCAGATGAAGCTGCTGAAGCTGCACCTCTTGCAAAAGAAGTGGTAACGCACGGCAAACAACACTGGCACAGTGTAATTGAAAAACGTCCGTTCCAAATGTTGATATTGAGTTTCGTAGTAGTGGCAATAGGTGGTATAATAGAATTTATGCCAACATTCCTTGTAAAGAGTAACATTCCAACCATCGCAAGTGTAAAACCATACACTCCCCTTGAATTGCATGGCCGTGACATTTATATAAGAGAAGGTTGCTACAACTGTCACTCACAAATGATCCGTCCATTCAGAGATGAAGTAGCCAGATATGGAGAGTATTCAAAAGCAGGAGAGTTTGTATATGATCACCCGTTCCAGTGGGGAAGTAAAAGAACAGGACCGGACTTGGCAAGAATCGGTGGAAAGTATCCTGACAGCTGGCACTACAACCACATGTTTGATCCGCAAACAATGTCGCCGGGCTCCATCATGCCGAGATACGGATGGTTGTTTGAAGATCAAATCGATACTACAAAAACACCTAAAATGATCAGGGCCATGCAAACGCTTGGCGTGCCATACGAAAAAGGATATGATGCAACTGCAAACGCAGATCTGATGAATCAGGCTAAAGGAATAAAAGAAAGTTTGAAATCAGACAAGATCAAAGTGCAAAGCACAGATGAGATCGTAGCATTGATTGCGTATCTGCAAAGGGTTGGTAAAGACATTAAAGATGCACCAAAAAATCAAACGGCGGTTAGGTAGAGACAAGGCAATGCCTTGTCTGTAACAGAAAATTTTAAACAATCGATTATGAAATTCGTCAACTATCTCGAGAAAATAAGCGGCGTAAGCATTTATCCGATAACATCCTTCCTCATTTTCGGAGTTTTCTTCCTGATCGTGCTCGCATGGGCCATAAAGGCAGACAAGAAATTGATTGAAGATATTAGCAACATTCCTTTAGATAAATAGCAATCACCCCAAATGATAAAGAATATGTCTATCATAAAAACCAAAAACTTTTCGTTCAAAAAACTCCTGTTCCTTCTGCCGGCGCTAGTAGCATTGGTTCCATCCAATGCATGGGCACTTGGCGCAACAGATACACCGTCAACACAAGAATCATCCATGAACAATCCGTTGGCGATATGGCTCACGGTTGTGATGGGAATACTGTTGCTGATTATTGCTTTGTTGGCTTACGTAGTACGTAGTGGAATGGAGGTCTACAGAGCAAAAAATATAATCCCTAAAAACAGTACAGCAATATATTCCATAGCATTTCTTATTGCCGGAGGCCTTAGTGTTTCCACTGCTCACGCAGAAACAGCGGAAGTGGCTGCCACACACGCAGCAAGCACAATTGCAGGATTGAGCCCGGTTGCCTTTTATCTGATGATCGGCGTGATCATTGCGGAACTGCTTGTCATATTTGCGCTTATCTATAACCTGAAAGTTCTGCTTGGACTGGAAAAGAAAAAGCTGGACACAGAAGCTTTGGTTGAAGCCCAAGGCGCAAATTCACTTTCATGGTGGGAACGCTTAAATGGCTTTAAACATGCTTCAGAAGAAGAGGCCATCGTTTTAGATCACGACTACGACGGTATCAGAGAGCTGGACAACAAGTTGCCCCGCTGGTGGGTTTGGCTTTTTTACCTTACCATTTTTGGTGGCGTTGTTTATTTGTATCGTTTCCACATTGCACATACAGCGCCATTAAGTGGAGAAGAATATGCAATTGAAATGAAGAAAGCCGAGGTGGAAAAAGAAGCTTACCTGAAAAAATCTGCTAATAATGTTGATGAAAACAATGCGAAACTTTTGACAGCAGAAAATGACCTTGGTGCTGGTAAAGCAATATTTACAACAGTTTGTAAAGCGTGTCACGGAGAGAAAGGTGAAGGTGGTGTAGGGCCAAATCTTACAGATGATTACTGGTTACATGGTGGTGATATAAAATCTGTTTTCAAAACAATAAAATACGGTGTTGATGGCAAAGGTATGAAGAGTTGGAAAGATGACTATTCACCTTTGCAGATCGAGCAAATTGCCAGCTACATCAAGTCATTACACGGAACCAATCCGCCAAATGCCAAACCAAAGCAAGGCGAATTGTATGCAGAAGCCGGAGCCGCAGCAGCAACTGATTCTGCAAAAACAGCGAAATAGAAGGCGAAGTCAATAATCGAAAGTAAAAAGTAAAAAGCGCCGCTGCGAATATTCACACAGATAGCACTACAAGATTTTGACTTTTAGCTTTTGACTTGAGCGAGGATTTAAATTAAACTAATCACTATGGCCAGTACGTATCCGGATGCAAATAAAAGTGTGAAAGAAGAGGATGTCTCCTTCAGGGACAGACTTGCAACGGTCGACGATGCCGGAAAGCGTAAGTGGATTTTTGCACAAAAGCCCAAAGGGAAATTCTACCGGGCTAGAACAATATGCAGTTGGTTTTTCTTTCTCTTGTTTATTGGTCTGCCGTTTGTATATGTTAACGGCAGACCTCTTTTTCTTTTCAATTTTCCAAGCGCAAGATTTATTCTGTTTGGGAAGATATTTTGGCCACAGGATTTTTTCATCCTTGGCCTTGGAATGGTTGCCTTCATAATTTTTATTATTCTTTTTACCGCGGCCTTTGGAAGACTGTTTTGTGGATGGGTTTGTCCGCAAACCATTTTCATGGAAATGTTCTTTCGTAAAATTGAATATTGGATAGAAGGATCTGCCGCAGAACAAAAGCTGTTGGCGGGCGAAGGTTGGACAGTCAAAAAGATCAGAAAGAAAGGCACAAAGCACATTGTATTTTTTCTGCTTTCATTCATCATCGCCAACATTTTTCTCGCTTATATCATAGGTGTAAAAGAGTTATACAAAATAATCACAGAACCGGTAAGCGAACATATTGTTGGATTGTTTTCGTTAATGCTGTTCTCGGGGATTTTTTACGCAGTGTACGCATATTTCAGAGAGCAGGCGTGTACCGTGGTGTGTCCGTATGGACGACTGCAAAGTGTGTTGCTGGATAAAAATTCCATGATCGTTGCATACGACTACAAACGAGGTGAGCCTCGTGGCAAGTATAGCAAAGTTGCAAAAGTTGATCTTGGCGATTGCCTCGATTGTTTTCAATGCGTAAAAGTCTGTCCTACTGGTATAGACATCCGCAATGGCACCCAAATGGAATGCGTCGGCTGCACTGCCTGTATTGATGTCTGCGATACAATGATGGAGAAAACCAGCAGGCCCACGGGGCTTATCCGTTATGCATCTGAAAATGGCATAGAAACCGGCGAAAAGCTACACTACTCAACAAGGATGAAATTGTACACGCTGTTGCTGGGCATATTGGTAATGATTCTTGCAACAATGCTGATGACGAGAAAAGATGTTGATGCAACGCTCATGCGCACTCCAGGCATGCTCTACCAGGAAAGAGGAAAAGATACCCTGACAAATTTGTACGATGTTAAAGTGGTGAATAAAACATACAAGGATGTTCCGCTAACCTTCAGGCTGGAAGAAATGAATGGTCGTGTGGAAATTGTAGGTGGAAATCACATCCTGGTTCATAAAGACGGACAGGGCGCAGGTTCTTTCTTTATTGCACTGCCTAAAAACGACGTTAAAAAAAGAACAACGGTTATTCGTGTCGGCATGTATAACGGAGATGAAAAGATTGATGAGCTGGAGACGAAGTTTTTGGGCTTCGTGGACGAATGATGAGAGAGGCACGCAGATTTTCATGATTGTCATGATTTGATAAGATTGAAGGAAATCATGGTAGGTCACGACAATTATAATAGTCTGCATTCTAAACTATACGAAGATAAATGATGAAAAACGGAGCAACGATTTTGAAGGGATTAAGAATAAATCATAACAAATCATGACAATCATGAAAATCTGCGTTCCAATTATCTAACAACAAAAAACTAAAAAATGAATTGGGGAAACAAACTATTACTGGTATTTGCAGCGTTTGGTTGCTTCATTCTTTATATGGTTTACAGGTGTACACAAACGCAGGTTGATCTTGTATCGAAAGAATACTACAAAGATGAGTTGGTATATCAGAATGTGATTGATGGAAGAAACAATGCAGATATGCTGAACAACAATGTAAGTGTAACGCAAGATGAAAATAACGTTGCAATTCAATTTCCGGAGGAAATGCGCGGTGAAAATGTGACTGGATCAATTTGGTTCTATGCTCCGGCAAATGCTAAAAATGATTTGCAGGTGGCATTGAAAACAAATGGTTCGCTGGTTCAACAGGTATCTAAACAATCGCTGCAACCGGGCAAGTACACCGTTAAAATATCCTGGCAGGAAGCAGATAAAAAATTCTATACAGAGCAATCTTTAACTATCAGCAAATGATATGGCAGATCATCACATCGGGCTTTATGCTTGGGCTGTTTAGCAGCGCCCATTGCGTGGGCATGTGCGGCCCGCTTGCACTTGCATTGCCTGTAAAGCATTTGCCGGCAGCGGAAAGAAGGTTGTCCATGACTCTCTTTTATGGAGGTCGAATTGTGATGTATATGGTGGTTGGAACGTTGTTTGCCTTGCTGGGAAGAAGTTTTTACCTCGCCGGCTTGCAGCAGTGGTTGTCGATCATAAGTGGGTTGATGATCCTTGTTTTTTCTGCCCAGTATTTTCTGAAAAAAACAAATCGCCTGCCTGTGTTCATGCACAGGTTTCATAACTACCTGAATCTTTTCATGGCAAAGCAGTTTAAAAAGCCAACATTGAAAAGCTTTTTGATGCTTGGTTTTGCAAATGGATTGTTGCCCTGCGGAATGGTGTACATTGCCGTTGCATTGGCGTTAACCACCAAAACGGTTTTTAATGGAGCACTGCTGATGGGAATGTTTGGACTTGGCACCCTGCCTGCTCTCGTTTTACTTAGCTATGCAGGTTCATTTGTTAGTTTACCTGTTCGCAATTATATAAGAAGAGTGACTCCTGTCTTTATGCTGGTAATTGGGCTGCTGCTTATATTGCGAGGTATGAATCTGGGTATTCCATATATCAGTCCAATAATGGCGGATGCGCCGGGAGAGGGTATTTTGTGCCACTAAGAGACATTCAATACACTGTCGTATGCAATTTGAAAATTTGAAGATTTGAAAATTTGAAAATGCTGTAGGCGTCTCCCTTGAATTTGTTATTTCCTGCCTGAATATTTGGATAGCTGATTTGAAAAATGAAAGGTTGCACCGAAAGTATTTTCAAATTTTCAAATTTTCAAATCTTCAAATAGGTACAGTGAAATTGTTTGATCAAAATGTTACTCAGACCACTTTTTACTTTTGACTTTTCAATAACTTCACGGAATGTTTAAGGAGAAAAATTTTCCAATCATATTATTTTGTTTCATTACTGTCATCTCATCTGCAGTATTGCAATACATCAATCCGTTGTTTCGTTTTTTTGACGGAGGATTGATCACCGCAATTTTGCTCACCATATTCTTAAAAGATGATTTTTATACAAGGTTGCTGGGTATTGTAAGCCTTGTATTGGTGGTCGTTTCCGGATTTTATCCTCATGGAAACATGCCCACAGAACAAATCATTATGCAGCATCTTTTTTCCGGAATAATAGTAATAATGACGATGGTGTTGGTGCTTTATTTAAAGCGCCTTTATCGTTCCGTAGATGCAGAAAAAAAACAGGTAAGCGCTTTGTTTGAATACGCTACGGAAGGAATTATTTTAACCAATGATCGGGGTGAAATAGTACTCGCAAATCCTGAAGCGCTCAGTCTGTTTGCTTATGGTAAAAATGAAATGATCGGGCGCAACATCGACATTTTGATACCTTCGAAATTTCGCCCCCATCACGCGGGTTACCGGAAAGGATATTACCAAAACCCAGGCAACAGGAAAATGGGGCATGGCCGCGATCTTTATGCCGTGAGAAAGAACGGTAGCGAATTCCCGGTGGAGGTCAGCCTCAGCCACTACAAGCAAAATGATCAACAGTTTGTAATCGCGTTCATTGTGGACATTACCCAAAGAAAGGAAGCTGAATTGATCTTACGGGAGCAAAAGGCCCAATTGGAAAGAATCACTGACGACATTAAGCTACTTAATACACAACTCGAAAACAAAGTAGAGGAGCGGACATTGATCCTGAAAGAAGCATTGGGTGAACTTGAAAA
This sequence comes from Pinibacter aurantiacus, assembly GCF_019130065.1. Classification (GTDB taxonomy): domain Bacteria; phylum Bacteroidota; class Bacteroidia; order Chitinophagales; family Chitinophagaceae; genus Pinibacter; species Pinibacter aurantiacus. The sequence continues at coordinate 92,428 of NZ_JAHSPG010000018.1, forward strand.
ATCTCAAAGTGAGTTAAGTGAAGCGTTAAGCAAGGAGAGGGAGTTGAATGAGATAAAATCAAGATTCGTTTCAATGGCTTCCCACGAATTTAGAACCCCATTGGCAATAGTATTATCCTCAGCATCACTATTATCACGATACCAACTAACGGAAGAGCAAGAGAAACGTGATAAACATATTTACCGAATAAAAAATTCCGTAAATCACCTAAATGATTTGTTACAGGATTTTCTTTCTTTCGGCAAATTGCAGGAGGGCAATTTCTTCACGGACGTTTACAACTTCGACATTCCTACGCTGTTGCAGGAAACTGTAGATGAGATAAAGGCGCTTCTCAAACCCGGCCAGACAATTGAGGTGCATTTTGAAGGTGAGCAGAATTTTGTGTCGGACAAGCGTGTGCTGAAAAACGTGCTGATGAATTTATTGGGAAATGCGATAAAATTTTCGCCGGAAAATAAGTCAATTATTTTAAAAGCAATATCAACAGAAAATGAATTGCTTATCAGCATAGCTGACAAAGGAATAGGCATTGCAGAAGAAGACCAGCAATATCTGTTTAGTACCTTCTATCGCGGAAAGAATGCGGTGAACATCCAGGGTACCGGATTGGGCCTTCATATTGTTTCCCGCTACATCAATTTATTGCAGGGAAAAATTACTTACGAAAGCAAACTGAACGAAGGAACGACTTTTTATATCAGACTGCCAAAAATGGAGAAGCAGATAGTTAGCGCTGAATAGCGATGTTCTTTTCCTTTAATTTTAAAAAAAATCCTGAGCAATGGCAAGTTATCCATTACCCTATTTCGGAAACATTGATTCAGAAAATCTTAAAGAATACTATCGTATACGTGCAGATTTTAATGGGCGAGAGATATCAATTGATCTCAACTTTAACGCAGATTCTATTGATGAGAAGGGCTTCAACCTTATGAAACGGTTGTTAGAGAGTATTGAATCATTTGATAGGAGAAACAAAGAGTATATCATTAGAAATTATACGGAAGAAGTTGGCGCCGTAAGGTTCTATGTTCAATTTCATCTAGACGAAGAAGAGATGGGAGCTGATGAGCTTTTTGGCATTGTCGATTTTTCAAACGAAATAGAGAGTCCTGAAATTCAACTTGTAAAAGCTTTACAGCTTAAAAGACTTGGTTTGTACCCTCACAACTCAGCGAAACAATTCGCGATTTTTGATTATTCGATTGGCGACGAAATATCACAATATCTGGTGGTGATTTTAACGGATGAAAATGGAAATATTAACGAAATAACAGTAGAAAGTTAAAGAAATTCATTTTCGCTTTCAACAATTGGCAACTTTATTGAAGTGTTTTACAACGGTTATGTGATCCTTAGCAAAACTCGTTGTGGAATGCGCTAATTTCAAATAAATTAAATTTAATATTCACGAGCAATAATATATTTGCTGATTATCAGTTCGTTATAAAGAGTTTCTGTTTTATGCTCAAAGCATCCTCTCAGTTCTTAAATAAAAAACTAGATACAATTTCATCGAATCTCACAATCTGCATTTTATCAACTTATCCACAGCTTACTCACAGGTTTTTTACGATTCAGTTAATAACTAGGGAAAAATAACTATTATGGCATAATTTTTCTTTATTGGCAAACCAATATATTTGCCGTCCCACTAAAATTAAGATCAGTGCGTTTAAAGAGTTTAGAAATCAAAGGGTTCAAAAGTTTTGCTGACAAAACGGTAGTCAACTTTGACGAGAATATTACCGGTATTGTTGGCCCCAACGGTTGTGGAAAAAGTAACATTATTGACAGTATTCGTTGGGTAATCGGCGAGCAAAAGATCAGTCAGCTGCGTAGTGAAAACCTGGAGAGTCTTGTTTTCAACGGATCTAAAACCCGTTCTGCCAGCGGTTTGGCGGAAGTGAGTCTAACGTTTGAAAACACCCGTAATCTATTACCAACGGAGTTTACCACGATAACCATTACCCGAAAATTCTATAAAAGCGGCGAGAGTGAATATCGTCTGAATGATGTAAGCTGCCGCCTGAAAGATATCCAAAATCTTTTCATGGACACGGGGGTGAGCACCGATAGCTATTCGATCATTGAGCTGGGAATGGTGGACGATCTTATCAAGGATAAAGAGAATAGCCGTCGCCGTATGCTTGAGCAAGCTGCCGGTATTTCCATATACAAAACACGTAAAAAAGAAGCCAAACAAAAGCTGGATGCGGCAGAGCAGGATCTTGCGCGTATCGAGGATCTTTTGTTTGAGATCAATAACCAGCTTAAATCACTGGAAAACCAGGCGAAAAAAGCGGAGAAATATTACGAGATCAAGAAGGAATATCGCGAACTCACGATTGAGTTGGCGAAAGCTTCGTTAGAAGGGTTCAATCTTACTTACCGCGACCTTTCTTCTCAAACGGAAGAAGAAACCGATAAGAAGATCCAACTTGAGGCGATGATTGCACAGGAAGAAGCTGCGATCGAGCAGGAGAAAGTTGGTTTCATTGAAAAGGAAAGAGCGCTACAAAGCATGCAGCATGAGTTCAACGACCTGCTGCAAAACCTGCGAGGTAAAGAAAACGAAAAGAACCTTGCTTCCCAGCGTTTGAATTTCCTGACAGAAAAAATCACCAGCCTTGAAGATTTCCTTCAAAAAAGCGAAGGCCAATTGCAAGGTTTGGAAGAAAGCATCACTTTCACCCAAAAGCAGGTGGAAGAGGAAAGTGGCAAGTTGGAAACGCTGCAAATGCAACTGGATGATAAGAAAGATACTGTTGATAGCCAACGCCAGGCATTCGATGAACGCAGAAAAGCGGTTGATGTTTTAAGACAGGAAAATCAACAAATACAGCGTAGCCAGTTTGAAGCAGAAAAACGCGTGGCTATTGCAGATACATCTATACAAAATATTCAGCGCACCATTAACCAGATTGAGGAGGAGCGTGAAGCGAGACACAGTCAGCTTAAACAGCTGGAAGAGGAAATGAGTGTGAAGGAGCAGGAGCTGGAGACGAAGAAAACAGATCTGCAACAACTGCAGGAGCATCACGAGAGAACCAAAGAGCAGATTTTGCAAACGCAGAGTGCGCTGGAAGGTTTGCGTCAAACGCTTGCAGATGAAAGCCGTAAACTGGATGCGAAAAAGAACGAACACGATCTGTTGAAGAGCCTCATCGATAGCATGGAAGGCTATCCTGAGAGTGTGAAATTCTTACACAAGAATCCCAACTGGAACCATACGGCTCCAATTCTTTCCGATATCATTTATGTAAAAGAAGAGTATCGTGCAGCCGTTGAAAATGTGCTGGAGCCATACCTGAACTACTATGTTGTAAACAACTTACAGGAGGGTTTGCAGGCCGTGCATTTGCTGGATGCCAATAAAAAAGGTAAGGCAAACTTCTTCTTACTGGATAAACTGGATGCGTCTGAAGCCAATGCACATGCCTCTTTGGCAAATGCGATTCCGGCGATTGACGTCATAGAAGTAGATGCGCAATACAAAAAACTGGCTGAGCATTTATTGGGCAACGTTTTCATCGCAGAAAATGAAGAGGTGCTGAATAACAGCAATGGTGCAGTGGTTCTGGAAAAAACAGGTAAATACGTAAAAGGAAAATATGCACTGACTGGCGGTAGCGTAGGTTTGTTTGAAGGTAAGAAAATTGGTCGTGCGAAAAATCTTGAGAAACTGCGTGATGAGATAGCTGCACTGGAAACCATTGTTAGTGGCATTAAAGCTTCTATCCAGGAGAAACACAATGAGGTTATCGGTTTTAACGAGCAGTTGAAAGAAAATGTAATCAAGCAGACGCAGTCGGATATCAACACATTGACGAACCAGGTTTTTGCGCTGCAAAATAAAATTGAGAACCTGCACGCGCAGCAATCAAGTAGTCGTAACAGGCTGGAAGAAATGCAGCAAAACCTTGAAAGCACCAACGGTTCTGTTTCCGGAACACGTGAAGAGCTTTCTACATTGGTTCGCCAGATCGAAGAGGTGGGCATGAAACTGATGGAAGTAGAGGGAGAGTACAAAGCTGCTGAAAATGCTTACAACGAAGCAAACGCACAGTACAACGAATTCAATCTTTCGCTTACTCGTCAGCAGAGCCGCATCAACTCATTGAAACAGGAGCTTGCCTTTAAGACAAACCAGTTTAATGATTTGAAAGTACAGATCGAAAGCAATGCATCTCAATTGAAGCAAACAAGCGAAAGCATTGCAGAGAGCGAAGAGGCATTGAAAAATGCTGAGAACGGCTTGGTTGATCTGTTACGCAAAAAAGAAGAAGATGAGAAAAAATTGAATGAAGCGGACCAGGCTTTCTACAATCTGCGTAACCAGATGACGGAGAAAGAAAGTTTGCTGCGTTCGAAAACAAAAGAGAAAGACATTCTTGAGCATTCATTGAGTGCAATAAAAGATAGGTTGAACGAACTGAAATTGCAGCTTGCAGGTATGAAAGAACGCTTGCAGGTGGAGTTCAGAATTAACCTGGATGATATCATTGATCAGGCCCGCAATACAGAAACTCCGGTGGAAGAATTGCAGGAGAAAAGCGACAGGATGAAGAAGCGCCTGGAGAATCTTGGCGAGGTGAATCCTACGGCCATTGAGGCTTTCCAGGAAATGAAGAAGCGTTACGAGTTTATTCTTGAACAAAAGAATGACCTTGTTAGTGCGAAGGATAGCTTGTTGCAAACCATTGCTGAAGTTGAGAGTACAGCGAACCAAAAATTCCTGGACACCTTCAACCAGGTAAAGGAAAACTTTATCAAAGTATTCAAGGCATTGTTTACAGAGGAGGACCAGTGTGACCTTATTTTGGAAAACCCTGAAAACCTGGCTGAAACAGCAATTGATATTGTGGCGAAACCAAAAGGCAAGCGTCCTTCATCTATCACGCAGTTGAGTGGTGGTGAAAAAACATTGACAGCAACTGCGTTATTGTTTGCGATTTATTTGATCAAGCCAGCGCCGTTCTGTATCCTCGATGAGGTGGATGCGCCGCTGGATGATGCGAACGTGGGTAAGTTCACTAACATGATCCGTCGCTTCAGCGAAGAGAGCCAGTTTATCATCGTTACACACAACAAAATGACGATGAGTGCTGTGGATGTGATTTATGGTGTAACCATGCAGGAGCCAGGTGTTAGCCGCCTTGTGCCTGTTGACTTCAGAGCGCTTAGTGCGCCGGCGAGGTAGATATTGAATTATTGAATCATTGAATTATTGAGTGGTTGAAATTTGGACAGGCATGGGGGTTGGCGATCGCTCAATTATTCAATAAATCAATTATTCAGTAATTGAACGTTTCGACTTTCTGAAAACATTTTTTAATCAATAACCTAAACCCTCAAAAATGAAGAAAGAAGAATCTCAATTCAACATGATCGACTGGTGGAAAAAGGTCGTGCTTGAAAATTATGCCAACTTCAATGGCAGAGCAAAAAGATCTGAATATTGGTATTTTGTACTGTTCAACCTGCTGTTGATTTTTGTACCGGCTTTTGCACTTGGATTTTTATCAGACCTAGTAGGAGCAGAATCATTTTCAATTGGTGCAGTAGCTTTATATTTAATCATCTTGCTGGGCACATTTATTCCGGGGCTCGCTGTGGCAGTGAGAAGATTACATGATTTAGATAAAAGCGGCACATGGCTTTTCTTTTATTTTGTACCATTCATAGGTGGTATCATGTTACTGGTTTGGCTTTGTTCCGAAGGAACCATAGGAAACAATAAATACGGCCGTGATCCAAACGCGCCGGAAGATGTGATTTTTGATTTCGAGCAACAACCGCTCGAGCAACAATAAGCAACCAACGTGTCTTTTATAAGCAAGCCTTTCTGCAGAGAAAGGCTTTGCTGTTTTTAATAATTGAAATAAACGAGCTGTTACACGAGCTGCAAATATTGATTCTCTATCGTTACATTAAAATGGATCTCGGCTTTCAAAGCCTTAAAGACCTTTAATATCGTATCAATTGTTGCGCTGTTGGCACTACTCTCCAATTTTGAGATTTGAGCTTTTTGCACACCGACTAGTTCGCCTAATTGTTCTTGCGTCAAATTGCGTTCCTGCCGTACCGTTTTTATCATTCGGCTCAAAACATCCATGCTAAGTTCATACTCGTATTGATCTCTTTCTTTTGAACCTTTTTTGCCGATGTATTTGTCTTTCATTTCGGCAAGTGAATATGATTTTATTGCTGTCTTTGCCATAAGGTTACTATTGAAGTTTACTTGCAAAATATTTGTTTCTAATGTTGAGTGCTCTTTCAATTTCATTTACTGGTACTTTGTCGACTTTTTTAATAAACCCATGAGTTGCGAAAACTAAAGTTTCGGTTTCATCATCTTTGTCCCAAAATGCAAGTAGCCTGATTTGTACGCCGCCAAACTTTGTCCTGAATTCCCAAATATCTTTTTGCAATTTTTTGAAGAGCCTTGGGTCGTTGCACTGCTCGGCAAGGTCAATGTTATAAAATACTTTCCTTATCGCTTTGGGGTCAAGTCCTGCTATGAATTTGTCTGCTTCTTCTAAAAATCGTGTCTGAAAGTACCGCAAATAATCTCTTTCTACAAAGGTATTAAAAGTTTCTAAAATTGGAAACTTTGTTTTTCAACTATTTTAGTAAGACGCTCATGGATGTCGCGAGACTTACTATTTTGCTTTGCGAATAAACTTGTTCATGCCGATTGTTTTTTACAATTTTGAAAGCAACGAAAGCAAATAATCCCAGGGCAAGACCTGCTGCAACTCCCACAAGTCTTATAGTAAGTGACGCTAGCGTACTCAATTTTATGTCTGGTTGTGTGCTTTATTCACCATAGCCATCCACCGCTTGATTTTATTCCAAACGCTTGCTGCTTTTTCTTCGAAGTCACTACTAGCAACGCTATTGTTGGATTTAGTTCTTAAATTGTCAAGGTTGGCGAATGATAGCTTTTTTAGTTGTCGTGTCTGGGTGATTAGGTCTTTCATTTTGATTAAGAACGTTTCATCATCGCCCAGCCAAGTCAAAATTTCTAAAACCAATTTGCGTCTTTCAAATTCAAAGTTGTGTTCGCATTTTTCGTTACTGACTTTTTGAAGATGATTTTTTGCCTTAGATAGATTTTCTGTTAAACCATAAAGAATACCGAGTTCAAAGTTATCCCATGGGTCTTTGTCAACTTGCTTTTTAAAAGTATTAGATGCGGTCCAAACGTCTGCAAATTTTGTTCTTAATTCCGCTACTTTTTTGATTGCAAAATCACAATATTCATTGATCACATCAGCGAAATGTTTTTCGTCTTTAACTTCTTCGAAACTTTTTTCTCTGTACCCGTAAGTAAAAGCAAAGTGTTCTCGTGGGAAAAAATTAAAGTCTAGGCCGATGTTTAAGTATGAGCCTTTGGACCAAGATGAAGATTGGAATTCAATTATAATTATCCACCAACCGTTATCGTATAAAAATGTTCTTGATTTACCCTGTTGTATAATTCCAAAAGGTGTAAGTCGCTCCTTGGCTATCTTTTTTAATATTTTGTTGTGGTCGAATACAGCATCCATAACGTTAAGCTTGGTACATAATTTACGTCTGTTCGAAAGTTATATCTTTTACTTTGAGCATACAACAAGGCCACATCCATTACTAAATGTGGCCCTATTAATTATTCTTTATTAATTATTAGTTCTTACTGACCCATTCCGCCCATGTTCTCCATTCCTTCCTGGCCGCCTTTCATGTTCTTTCTCTTGAATAAAGAAGCATCGAATTTACCGAAACGGTAGTTGAAGTTGACACGTACAACCTGCTGATCTCTCGTGCGTAAAGAATTTTGCACGAAATAATCAGACGATGAATACATATCAGTCTTTCTCGTTTTGAAGATATCGTTCATGTTTACAGAAATAGAAGCTGCTTTGTTTTTCAGGAACTCATATTTAACAGCAATGTCAACGCCGCCTGTCGGTCTTAAGTATCCATTTGCTGTGGTAGTTGGCCCGCCCCATGGGCCACGACCGCCGCCTGAACTGTAACTTCCGCCCGGAGGCAACACTGTTTTAGAAGTATAATCACCAGATAACTGGATTGTAAAGTTTTTCGGAAGCTTGAACGTGTTGCTCAATTTTGCGAAATAGCTGATGATATTATCCTGTGGCTTGATTGTTGAGTCGCTCGTATTGATTTTAGATGTGTAAAAGTTAATGTTGCTGTTTACATCCCACCATTTGGTGATGGCATTTTTTCCTGTCAACTCGAGGCCCGTTACATAACTGCTGTTGGCGTTGATGTAGGTATTAACCAAAACCGCTTTTCCAGTTACAGGGTTGTAATCTTTTTCCTGGCTTCTTGTAATGAGGTCAGTGGTGTATTTGTAATATACTGTAGCCAAAAACATGTCATTGCCATGGTAAGTTTTTGAATAACCCAACTCAATTGAATTCGTAAACTCCGGTTTCAAATTAGGATTACCGCGATTCAGGTTAAGTGAATCTGAGTAATCCGTAAAAGGATACAATTGGAAGAAGTTCGGTCTGTTTACTTTCCTTGTGTAGTTCAATTGAAGGTCTTCGCCTTCACCTAATTTTTGTGATAAGAACACAGTAGGGAACAAGCTGATAGGGAAGTTGTTCTTGAAATAGTTTGATGTGTCTTTAAAATCATTTGTTGTACTGTGAACGGTTCCGCTGTTTTCAGAACTCTCAGCACGCAAGCCAAGTTGATAACCGAATTTTCCGCCCTTTACCTGATTGGAATAAGTTGCGTATGCGGCATATACTTTATCTGAATTATTATACAAAGAAGATAGTTGTGGCAACTTGATTTTATTACCGTTATGATCCACAGTGTAAATGTCATTATGGCTATCCACATTTCTTACAGCTGCACGCAAACCCATTTCCACTTTTGATTTTTCGCCAAGTGGGTTTACATAATCTGTTTGTGCCGTAAACGAATTGTTCGTACCGCCACCATCAGTAAGCTGATTGAAGTAACCAAAGTAGTCATTGTTCGGTCTTAAGTATGTAGTTGAACCAGTGAAGTTTTCGTTGTCGTTGTTACTTCCGTTGTAGGTTACATCAGCAGTCAGTTCTTTGCCTGGCTTTGCAAAATTGTGTTTGTAGTTAAGACTCACACCCGTGTTGCGAAACATTGAATTGCCATTCGCCTCTCTATCGGTATAATAATATTTTGTATCAAGCGGTGGCATTACACTGTCCGTGTACATTTGGCTCGAAGTGTTGGGCTTAAATTTACCACGAACGAAGTTTCCTGAAACCGAAATCGTGTTGCGGTTATCTATGAAATAATCCAAACCAGCGCGAGAGAAAATGAAATCGCCGTTGCTTATATTTTTGTCATATTGTTTCAGCAGGGTAACCGTATCGAGGTTAGTAGCACGTGAAGTCGTACCGTTGGAAATTGATTTCCGTTGGTTATAGTTGATGTTTGCAAATACGTTCACTTTTCCCTGACGAAGGTTCAAATCTGCGCCACCGCCCACTTTGCCACGGCTGTCAACGTTTGCACGCACGTTTCCGCTATAGCCCGCTTTCTTATTTTTCTTTAAAACGATATTTAAAATGCCGGAATTGCCACCGGATGCATCGTATTTCGCAGAAGCGTTTGTAATTACTTCCACGCTTTCAATAGCATCGGCAGGGATCTGGTCAAGCGTTAGGTTTGTTGGGCGACCGTCCACAAACAGTTGTGGCGTCGTGTTTCTCAGCGTAACATTACCATCAATATCTACCTGCAAAGAAGGCACGTTTCTGATTACATCTACACCGGAACCACCGGCAGACGTAATATTTTTATCTACGTTAAACACCTTTCTGTCGATCTTCATTTCCACCATTGGCTTGGATGCTGTAACTGTTACGCCTTCCAGCACCTTTGCATCTTGCTTCATTTTGATATTGCCGAGGTCCTTGTCGGTCGCATTGAGTGCTGCTGACATATCTCCGCCTTGCATTCCTTTTAAATCAAACGCCACTTTCATGTCGATTGGCTCATGCCCGATCGCCGTAATGGTAATGCGGAACTGGCCAAAAAGCGGAACATTTTCAAGACTAAAATCACCATTGCTTCTTGTAAGCATTCCAGTGATTACTGTATCTTTTCTTTTTCGGGTAAGCGTATCAAATTTGCTTTGGGTCAGTTCGATTGTAGCAGCATCGATTCCTTTGTTCGTTTTTTCGTCCACGATCTTGCCGTACATTCTACCGGTCATATTACCACCACCTGCGCGTCTTTGGCCGCTGCCACCTCCCGGGTATTGTGCCTGCGCAGAAATAGAATAAACTGTTGCCAGTAGTAAGAAAAGATAAATTTGTCTCATTGTGTGATTGCTTGTATTTCTGGATCTAGTAGTTAATATGAGGGACGAAAAGCAAAGGGAAATATTGTAAATGCCATGCCTCCATTTTACATATTAAGGGCTAATTGGGGGCAAATATCTTCCTTAATAGTCTTTCGTACACTAATAAAATGATGAGTGGTTTTGTACTCGAACCAGTGGCGAAATATTGAAAATTAAAGTTTTGTGAAGGGGCGATGGCGTACTATTCTATAAAATTTGTGTACTATTTTACAATAAAATATGTGGATACTACCGATATGGAGCCGATGATAAACCCTATAAGGGCTCCGGCAATTTCAATAGATGAAAATTGTTTTGCAAAAGCCTGTTTGATAACTGTTTGAATTTTTTCTTCTGGAACAGACTGCAGTTTGTAGGCGATGATTTTTTTCAGGTCAAAGTCATTTTGCAATTCTTTCGCGTAATTCTGCATGATTTGCGGAAAAAGCGATTGCAATTCGTCAAGAAAAACCTGTTTGAGTTGAGCGATTGTTTTCTCACCAATGAACATACCCACCACTGGCATTGATTGTTTGAGTTTCACTTTTAGAAAATGGTCTATGTGCTCATCGATAACCGGCATGATCTTTTGCAGGTTGGCGGGGTCGGTGATTTTTTGGGAGATTTCGTCAAAAGAGAAAATCTCGTTGACAGGAATGCTTGCTGCAAGTGTACTAATGTTCGATTTGCTAGAAAAGCGGTTAATAAAAACCTGCAATGCAATCTTATTGCAAATCCATCCAATAAAAGCGGCAACTACAGGAACAATGAGCAATGCAGGATTCATAACAATTGAAAATTTGAAAATTCGAAAATTCCCAACACTGCGTAGGGGCGAATCGAATTCGCCCAATAAAAAAGCCGAAACATTTGTTTCGGCTTTTTGGGTGGATGACCGGGTTCGAACCGGCGACCCTCAGAACCACAATCTGATGCTCTAACCAACTGAGCTACAACCACCGTGTATGGGGATGCAAAAGTAAGGTAATTCCTATTCCACACAAAAAAATGGACACTTTTTTTGAAAAATAATTTCTGTTAGATGTTGAGGGAAAGGAAGTTGAGAGTGTGGTGCCGGTAGCCGGATGCCAGTGGTAACGCTCCGCACACAAACGATCTCTCAACTTGTTGTTGTGATAGTTATTGTAAAAACATGATGCACATGAAATACCGGCCCCCGGCTGCTGGCAACTGGCTACCCTGTTTCAATTTTGCAACCCGACCAAATATTCTTCCGGTTTTTTCGTTAAACATTTCACTCTTCATTACCGTTCATAATATTCTGGCAAAGACGTTGTTAATATGTAATTCATTTTACAACAAGCCATTAATTTTATTGTTATTTTTGGAGAGAAGTGTATAAAATGTACAATTTGTTGAATGAAAAAAGTGCTTCAATTTATGTTTAGTAAAAGAAGTTTGCCGTTTTTAATAGTGGTGTTAGCAGGCGCATTATTTATTGGTTTTCAATCTCTGGGCACAAAGGGTCACAATCCTCCCACAAAGTATGAGAAGATACTCCATAATGTAGGTGAAATGCTGGACCAGGTTCACTACAGTCCGAAAGCAATTAATGATAGTTTTTCAAGGGAAATTTTCAAGAAGTATTTAGTGGCGATCGACCCGGACAAAAACTTTTTCCTGCAATCTGACATCAATCAGTTAAAAATGTACGAGACCAAACTGGATGACGAAATCCTGGGCGGTCCTGTGCAATTTGTTCCTGCCGTGGCTGAGATCTTTAAGAAAAGAGTTGCCGAAGCAGATTCCATTACCAAACTGCTGCTGTCAAAACCCTTTGACTTCAAAGCAAACGAAGAAGTGGTACTGGACGCAGAAAAACTTGACTTTCCAAAGGATGAGGCGGAAAGAAAAGACATGTGGCGCAAACGCCTGAAGTACATGGTGCTTGAGCGCTATGTGGATATGCAGGACACACAGGAAAAAAACAAAGCGAATGATAAGGACAAAACTGTTGTGTTAAAATCTAACGAGCAGCTGGAATCAGACGCAAGGGACCGTGTGCAAAAAATCATGAACAAAACCTTCGACAGGTATAAATTCAAATTTTCTGTGGACGATCAGTTCAATACTTATGTGAACACGATCACGACTTCAATGGACCCACACACAAGCTTTTTCCCTCCTGTAGATAAAAGGTATTTTGATGAGCAAATGAGCGGTCGTTTCTTTGGTATCGGTGCTTCCCTTCGTGAAGAAGATGGCGGTATTAAGGTAATGACGCTGGTTACAGGTAGCCCGGCATGGAAATCCGGACAAGTTGCTGTTGGCGATATCATTGCGAAAGTGGCGCAAGGAAATGGTGAGGCAGTTGACCTTACTGGTTATGCGGTTGAAGATGCTGTTAAACTCATCAGAGGTGATAAAGGCACAGAAGTAAAACTTACGTTGAAAAAAACGGACGGAAGTATGAAAGTTATTTCTCTTATCCGTGATGAAATTGTACAGGATGAAACTTTTGCAAGAAGCACGATTGTAGATAATGGTAAATCTAAAGTTGGTTATATATATCTGCCAGAGTTTTACGCAGATTTCGATAATCCTAAAGGAGCCCGCTGCTCTGCAGACGTTGCAAAAGAGTTGATAAAACTAAAAGAACAAAACGTAGATGGTGTGGTGCTTGATCTTCGCAACAATGGCGGTGGTTCATTGTTTGACGTTGTTCAAATGGTTGGATTGTTTATTGAAGATGGACCTATTGTACAGGTGAAAGACAGAGATGGCAAGCCAAGCATTTTGCGCGATCGCGATAAAAACATTTTGTATGATGGCCCGTTGGCTGTAATGGTAAATGAATTCAGTGCTTCGGCTTCTGAGATCTTTGCTGCTGCTATCCAGGATTATCATCGCGGAGTGATTATTGGCAGCACATCTACTTACGGTAAAGGAACTGTTCAGCGCAATATCGGTTTGGATAAAGAAACCGGCATGTTCTCTTCCAATAGTGAGTTGGGAACAATAAAGTTGACTTTACAGAAGTTTTATCGCATCAATGGAGGTTCCACACAGTTGAAAGGCGTAAGCTCTGATGTGGTGTTGCCTGATGTATTTGAATATTCCAAACTTCGTGAAAAGGATGATCCTGATGCTTTGCCTTGGGACGAAATTCAAAAAGCAGATTACAATACATGGAAACCGGGCTTTGATATGAACATTGTTTATAACAACAGCAACGGCCGCGTAAACAGCAATCCTGCATTCAATGAAATTAAGACAGACACCAAATGGCTGGCTGATCAAAATGATAAAGTATATTCTTTGAACATCGATAAATTCAGAGAAGAAAAGAAAAACATCAGCACTACAGTTAAGAAGCTTGAGGCTTTGAACAAATTGCCGAAAGAACTTGATGTAGTTACGCTTCCTCAGGACGCAAACAGATATGCAAATGATAAGGACCGCCAGGATCGTTTCAAGCAATGGCAGAAGTCTTTGAAGAATGACATTTACCTGAATGAAGCGGTGAACGTAGTGAATGATATGGTGGTACAGAGGAACTTAGCGAAAGCGAAGTAGAGAATGGAACGCAGATTTTCATGATTGTTATGATGTAAAATGATTTTAATCTTTTGGCAAAATCTTAATAAAGTAAAAGCCTCCGAAAGTTCTTCGGAGGCTTTTATATTTACTCAAAAAGATCATTAAGAATCATGACAATCATGAGGATCCGCGTTCTCTCTCAATTTTCAACTTTCAATTCTCAATTACCCCAAGTATCTCTCCTTCAAAATCCCTATGTGGTGCTGCACGTGGCCGGTGCACATAAACCCAAGCGCAGTAACGTTGAGGTGGTTATTATTGGCGGTTCCGCTTAAGAGCCATTGTTCTTTTGTAAAAGAATTAAACATGGCAATATTTGCTTTCCTGAGGTGTTTAAATTCTTCAATCATATCCTTCCATTTTCTTTGATCGACAGGTGTGTTGTCGCCCCAAACATTTTCGTCGAAGCCAGACAGGTTCACTCCCTCGTTTTTGGAGAAACGAAGCGCTCTGTATGCAAAAACACGTTCTGTATCTGTCACGTGTTGTAAAACCTGTTTGATAGTCCATTTGCCTTCTCCGTATGCATAGTTGACCTTCTTGCGGGGAATACGTTTCAGCAGTTTAAGAAATGATTTCAAATTGTTATCAAGCGCTTCCATTGCGTCATCTTCTTTCACTACATCGATGTAGCGTTTGAAATACTCAGCTGATACGACGTTTGTTTTTGTGGACATAGTGGTTGGGTTTGAGGATTTAAATTAATAATTAATAATGAATAATTAATACAAGGCCTCACGGGCTCGAAGTTCATACCTGCGGCTGCAGCTGCCCACGGTCATATTCGATCGGGGTGAAAGCTCTATTAATTCTTAATTATTAATTATTAATTCCAAAAACCTTAAACTATATTTGAGAAGCAGGCTGCGCCTGCAATAACCAACACCTATAAACGCAAATTGAATGGGCGCGACCAAAACAACTTACGATCTGATTGTTACGGGAACCGGTTTTGCTTCAACCTTCTTTCTAAAAAAATATCTCGAAAAAAGCGGTCCCGATAAAAAAGTGCTTGTCATTGAACGTGGGCAGCTTTTTCCATATACGGACAGAATTGCTTTTGCACAGGGCAAAAATCCAGTGTATCTCGATAAAATGGAGTCACACGATGATTCATTTATCAACACCAATAAGGTGAAGCCTTGGTTGTTCGATGTAAACTTTGGCGGCAGCAGTAATTGCTGGTGGGGATGTACGCCGCGCTTTATGCCCAATGATTTTGCAATGAAAACATTGTATGGTCAGGCGATCGACTGGCCTATTACTTACAACGATTTGGAACCATATTATTGTGAAGCCGAAAGCATCATTAATATTGCGGGTCCTGAACACACTCCGTTTCCCAAAAGCCAACCATATCCATTGCCGGCGCATGCATTGAGTACAGTGGATTTGAAAATGCAGAAAGCCTACGGCAACACGCAATGGGTGAGCCAACCCGCTGCAAGAGCAAGCAAGGTATTGAGTACACGTAATGCCTGTTGCAGTTCTTACACTTGTAACCTGTGTCCCGCAAATGCAAAGTTTACGATTGAAAATGGTTTACGCAATACCGTGTACACAGATCCCCGCGTGGAGCTGAAAGAAGGCTTGCAAGTATATAAAGTTGAGTTTGCAGGCAATGTAGCAAAGGGGGTTGTGTGTGTGAACAGATTGCATCCTGATTTAAACAACCCTGAAGTATTTGAAGGAAATATCATAGCGCTTGGCGCAAATGCGATTTTCAATCCACATATTTTATTGAGCAGCGGTGATAAGAATCCCTTTGTAGGAAAGGGTTTGAGTGAACAGTGTGGTTTCTTCACAGACATTCATATAGGTATGTCAAACGTTGGTGGAGGTTCATCTATTTCCGCAAACGGCTATATGCAGTACGATGGTGACTTTAGAAAAAACGGCTCGTCTGTTCTCATTGAAAATCACAACCAGGCATTTGTGAGAAATGAAAAAGGGAAGTGGCGCCACATGGCAAGGTTCAAGTTTGTGCTGGAGAGTATTCCTGACCTTACCAACAATGTGGTAAAGCTCAGCGACAATCCATTGAAACCACTTGTGGAGTACAAAGAGCTGAATGATTACGTGATTAGTGGCAGAAAAAGAATTGAAGATGAAATGCACAAAATATTTGCACCGCTTGATATCGAGGAAGTGCTGGTAGACAAAGCATACACAGATACAGAATGTCACGTGCTTTCATCTGCAAGAATGGGTAAGGATGCTTCTGAAAGTGTGGTGGATAAGCACATGATCCATCATCAATACAGAAACTTGTTTGTGCTCGGTGGCAGCGCCTTTCCAACTATTTCAGCAGCTAATCCAACACTTACAATATCTGCGTTGTCATTGATGTCGGCGGATAAGAGTTTCTAGTTGATAGTTGTTAGAAGTTGAAAATTGAATATTTCTGGGTGCGCAATTATTAATTCTTAATTATTAATTATTAATTGAAAAATGGCAAGTAGAAGAAAATTTTTAAAATTAACTGCAGGCGGTATTCTCGCACTGGGAGCGGGTTATGTGGGTATAAAGAGTTTTTCTCCTTTTAGAAAAGTAATTGTTGATATACTGTACGAAGACTTGAAGGGACTGAAAATAAAACAAGGTGACATTGAAAAGTTTGCAGATAAAGCGGCTGAAGTGAACCCATGGCATTTCAATGCGAAGAAACAAAAGTTAATGGCTGCATACGGCCCGATCAAATGGATGCCATTGCCTTTCAAGAAAGAATACAAACTATACAGAGATGACGTCGTTTCCCGCTTTCTTTTATCCACTAATTTCTTTACAAACAAAATGGACGAAAGCAAAGAGATTGCTTACATGGGCGCCATCTGGGGACCGTATAGCACACCGTGTTTGAATCCGTTTAGTTCGATGTTTTACGCGGCGTAGGAGTTGAGAGTTGAGAGTTGAAAGTTGAGAGTTGTTAGGAATTACAACAGACAACGAACTCTCCATTCTCCATTCTCCACTCTCAACTTCTTCAAAATGCTTCTCCGAAATCAACATAAAATCCTCTCACTCCATGTGGGCCAAAGCCGCAGTCGATGCGAAGGTTGGTATTGTTCTTAGTATCTACGCGAATACGTAAACCGCCACCGTAGGAGAGCCAAAAGCCGCTTGGCTTTAGATGGCCGTAATAATCCGCAACACGCCCGGTACCTATCCAACCTGCAATGCCAAAGATGTTCCAGACAGGCATTCGATATTCTATCTGAGCATCAACCAGCACTTTGTCGCGAATGGCGCCTTCGTAGTAACCACGCATTTTTTTATCGCCACCCATTTTTGCCAATTCAAAAAATGGGACGGTGCCTGATGTGTAAGTTGTTGTTGCCTGCGCTGCAATAATATGTCTTAACCAGGGGTTGAAATACGTTCTGCCATCCAATTCAAACTTTATGAATTGATACTTGCTGCCCATCCACGGTTCATAAAAGAGAATATCTGTTAGAATGAAATGACCGTTGTATGGATTATATCGGTTATCGCGGCTATCATAAGCCATTGAAAGCCCAGCGCCAATGCAGGTTCCGCCTTCTGTGCCAGGTATGTTGTTCTTAACGAGATAGCCAGTGCTATCAACTTCAATTTTGAAATAGTCCGCGATGTCAAGTGCAGCACCGAAGTATAAATTTTTCGCAATGAGGCGCATTGGGTTGGTAACAAATTTTATACGATCTACTGAAACTTCTTCTTCATTATCCCTGGTTACATCATTGCCAATGCCATAAATGTATTCAGGTGTTCGTTTATAGTTAATGTAACTTATGATGAGCCATCTGTTTTTGTCGAAACTAAGATCATTTGCTATAGATGCATTGATTCGTCCCTTTGTGGAATAGGAGACGACTCCTGAAATTCTCGAAGGCTTAGAGATAGTATCTTTCTTTGAAAGGTTAAAAAGATTAAACTTCGCAAGCCCCAGCGTAGTGCCCGCTTCGGTACTATAAGATGCGAGAGGGACAGGAATTATCTTAAACAGTTTCTCTGCCTTCTGATTAAATTTATCAAACTTGGAAGAATCCTTTTTTAATGTGTCAGCCGGTGGAGATGTGTTGTCTTTGGAAACAATAGTGGTGTCCTGCGCAACGCTTATAAAGGAAGACAATAGCATTAGCGCCACGAGATGAATAGAATAAGGAAAAATATTTTTACAAAGCCTGCATAGCATAAATATTCTTCAGGGTTAATAGAATGTATTGAGTTATGAGTTGTGAGTACTGAGTATATGCTACATTTCATTTTTAGCGTTCCAGTCATTTTCAACTTTCAATTTTCCATTATTTCAGCCAATTGCTCCCAAACACTATATAATACGCCCAGTCTGAATTACTGAACGCTACGTCAACACCCATTCTTAATCCGAATTTTCTTGCGATCAGATAGCGAAAACCTGTGCCGTAAGTATATACCCATAAAGAGCTGCCAAAATCTTTCCATTCATCAAAAGCCTTACCAGTACCACTGTATAGCATGATGCTCCACCTTTTGTAAAAATCCCAGCGTGCCTCTAATTCTGTAAGTATATCAGCATTGCCCTGGTATCTTGCTGTAGGTACGCCACGCATGTCGAGTGAGGGCTTCAAATAAAACGGTTGATCACCAAAAGACTGTTGCCCATCAACACGCCAACCCCCGACTAACTTTTTAGAAATAGTTTTATAAGCATACATGTAATAGTTCAAGTGCCAGTAATCATAGTCACTGCCGAAGATATTATCTGATCTTATGGCATCGAAGTGAACTTTAAAACCTTTGTTGGGGGTGAAAGTATTGTCTCTGTTATCTAGCTCAACTACTGCCCCGAGCTGACTCACAATGCTTGAATATTCCTTAGGCGTGACAAAATCCGGCGGTAGTAAATGGCTGCCCGTATATTCTACATCTGTTTTAAGAAAAAGATATTTTAGACCAGCGTACCAATGAGATACGCCTATTCTTTTAGTGGCTTGCAGTGCAATAGGGACGGTTTTCATGTTAAAGTCGAATTTCTTTTCGCCAACTGCAGGCAGCGTTCTGTAGAAGGACATGTTTATATTTCCGTAAGCACCGAAGACCAGATATTTGATCCTGCTTTTAACAAATGTTCCGGAGCGAAAAGCACCGGCGAGCCAGGTGTTGTTGACAGTATAAAATGCCAAACCACCTGTAAGAGACGGTGCAACAGGTGTTACAACCCGCTTGCCATCAATAGAATCGATATATGGTCTTTGTTTTTGTATAAATACCGGGGCAATACCTCCGCCGAAACCACCTATCGCAGGCTCAGTAATAATAATGGGGATGGGTATGAAACCATTTGCGTCGATCAGGTAGTCACTTACGTCAAACGCACCGTCGAGGGAGTCTTTCGTTGAAATTTGTTTTTTGTTATGTTGTGCATGCAGTGTAGCACAAATAAATGTGAAGAGGACTAAGCAAATTATTTTCCTGGTATAGATAGTTTGTAACATCAAGTTCGTTTATTTACTAATGTTCAATAGAAATTCTAACGTTGAAGTGTGCGACGCAAGAGAGCTTCATACTAACACTACTGCTGAGTTCATCAATGCTTCTTAAACATTCTGAACCTATAGTTAGCCGAAAGTAGCAGCGACGAACGTCCGCCCAAAAATCCTACTTCGGTTCTTACCTGCCAGGAGTGACTAAACTGAAATTGTCCGCCTACGCACATGCTCCATTCAGATGTTGGTCGTTTGTTAAGCGAGTAGTGAACGATAACGTCTTTGTCTCCTCCGTCGGTTATTTTATTAATAACGGCTTGCGCCAATTGTTTCATTACAATTTTTTGAGCAGGAGTGAGGTTCTGGTACCAACCAGCTGTTTCGTTTACAATGCTCTCCATGTCAGAAAGAGATGCATCGGTTTTTAGGTCGGCAAGATTGATGGAACCTTCTGTTGTTCTGTTAATAAAAAATCCCTGCGCGCCTACCCACACGGCAATGCTTCTGTAGGGTTTATCTTTCATCAGAAAATTTTTTCCAAAACGTGCATCAACCATGTTGGCGCTTATGGTTCCGGAAATTTTGTCCATGTGCGTCCACGTGTGGTTGAAATCAATAATGCTTATAAAGCCGTGATAACCGGCTGCAAAAGTTGTTCCCAATCCAAATGTGTTGCCATGGAACTTTGCATTGGTGTTCATTACAAATGGCTCGACAATTGAAACATTTGTTTGCGCCGTGCTAAAACCGCCAATAGCATACAGATCCAGGAATGGCAATATCCAAACATCTGGCCTCACGGTTACAGATTGTGTTTTCGCAACAACGTCGCCAAACTTTATGAACTCCAGTGGCACGGGTTGCATGTCGTTAAATCCAACCTTCAAATCGCTTATCAGCACTTTTTGTTTGGCAAAAAGTGTGTTCAGCATTATGCCACTGTTGTAGGGCAAATCAAAACCCTTTCCTGAAGCCCTTTTACCCAGGATTGGCATTGTCCATTTGTAGTCAGAGTTTTTAATACTATCCACATATGCCTGCTGTTTAGGCCCGTATTTTGTACCGGCTCCGGCTTGCGCCAACACATTGTTTGCATGAATCGAAACAGTAAGGATACATAGACCCGTAAGCAATTTCTTCATTTTGTGTGATCTGGTTTTATAGCGTAGGGTTTGTGGGTCAACACATTTTAAAGACCATGGCCCCCGAGAATTGTACGTCTTGCGACCAGGGGGCGATTTTTATTACAAAATCAAAAGTTCAAAAACAGTCATCTATGTTAATAGTTTAAACAACAGATAGCATTATGAGAATGTCACAATGCTATCTGTACGATCGACCTGTTAATTCTTAAATCCTAATTCTTAATTCTTAGTTGGGTCTTGTCATTTTCTCTACGTCCTTCAATCGCTTCAGCGCATCCTGTTGACGCAACATTCCATAGTTAATGCCAGCTGCATTAAGCGAACTGCCTTCCTGGTAAGGATATTTATCAAAGTCGGAGAAGAAGTCTTTTATCACTCCCTGGACAGGTACAATGAGCCACATTTGCCTGGCGAGAAATTCAAGAGCTCCACCGCCTTCTTCCATTCCACGTTCATATGGGTCCATACGTAGGTTTGCAATTAATGACCAGGCTGGAGTTTCTCTCACACCTGTTGCTATATTGCCATTCGCCATTGCAAAACTTAACTTCCAGTCTTCATATCGAATAGCGTTAAGGTTTCCTCCCTGGTCAAAATACAATAGCCTGTCGCGTGGTCCTTTTGTTACCTTACCCTGGAAGTATGGCATGAAGTCATAACCATCGAGGTGAACTTTAAAAGATTTGCCGGCACCACTCCAGCCAGTCATCATTTTTTCTTTAACGCCCGGAGCGCCGGCAGCATCGCAGAGCGTAGGGAACCAGTCAAGCAAAGAAATGATGTCATTGTACACCGTTCCAGGTTTCACAACGCCCGGCCATTTCACCATCATAGGAATGCGCATACCACCTTCCCATGTAGTACCTTTTTCGCCTTTGAACGGCGTCATACCACCATCGGGCCATAGCGCGAGTTCCGCACCATTATCTGTTGTGTACACAACAATGGTGTTATCATCTATTTTAAGATCTTCCAGTAGTTTCAGCAGTTCCCCGATCATTGCATCGTGTTCTGCCATACCATCTGCTTCAATGCCTTTACCAGTCTTGCCCATTGAAGCAGCTTTCAGGTGCGTGAAGATGTGCATGCGTGTGCTGTTGAACCAAACAAAGAACGGTTTGTTTGCTTTTGCATTTTTATCAATGAATTTTTTTGCAGCGCCTAAAAATTCTTCGTCAATAGTTTCCATTCTTTTACTTGTGAGCGGACCTGTGTCTTCGATTTTACCATCTGCAGTAGAATGAATAACTCCGCGAGGGCCATATTTCTTTCTGAACTCAGCATCTTTCGGATAGAAATAACCTTCGGGTTCTTCTTCTGCATTCAGGTGATAAAGGTTGCCAAAGAATTCATCAAACCCATGTTTTGTCGGCAAGTGTTCATCACGATCGCCAAGGTGGTTTTTACCAAACTGGCCCGTAGCATAACCTTGCGCCTTCATTACATCTGCAATGGTTGGCATCCAGCTTGTAATACCATGCGGATCGCCGGGCATGCCGATGGTTAACAGGCCTGTGCGGAAAGGCTCTTCTCCAAGAATGAATGATGCGCGGCCCGCTGTACAACTTTGCTGGCCGTAGGCGTCTGTAAAGATGGCGCCTTCACGGGCAATGCGATCAATGTTGGGCGTTTTATAACCCATAATTCCCATTGTATAAGCACTGATTTGTGATATGCCAATATCATCACCGAAAATCACCAGGATGTTTGGCTTCTTCTGTGCATAGCTACTTGTCGCTGTGAGGATGCAAAAAAATGCAATCGTCAACGCGAAAAGATTTGTTTTTGTTCGTTGTTGCATATTTGGTATTGATTTGGTTTGGGAAAAGATTTCGAGAGGTTCTTAGGTCGTCAACACTTTAGTTTGTTGCAAAAATTGTTTTCCAGTTTCCCTTCATGCTTACTACGTGCCAGCCGTATTTTTTTGCCCAGTTCAAAGACTTGTTGTCTTTTTCCTGGTAGTAAGCTTCCCGTTCCTTGTCATCATGATTTACGATCAGTTGATAGGAAGGGTATTTCCCTCCTTGTGAAAACCGCAGCATGTACACATCTCCGGCACCGCCTTCATTGCCACAGGCAAATATTGGCCGCTTGCCAATGTGATATTGAATACTAACGGGTTTAACCTGTTTGTCGTTGAATGTTGCCAGCTTAGGCAAGCGATAAATATCGTTGATGCCTGCGCTGTCTTTATACACATAAACAAATGTGGAACCTATGACTTGTTCAGGAGGAATGCCATAATATTTTATTGAAATGGCACGCATAAAGTCAACAGTGCCGCCGGAACAGATGTATGTTTTAAATCCATTGGCACGCAAGTATTGAAGAAGTTCTACCTGTGGCTTGTAAACAAGGTCTGCAACGGATTTACCATTCGGAGCTTTTGCATTTGCAAAGAAATCTGCTACCTGTTTTTCGTATTCATCCTCTGTCAGGCCGGTATGAGTGGCCACTACCAGTTTTATAAGATCTTGTTCAGACATTTTTTGGATATAGGCCATGTCATTGGATGCAATTGCCTTGTATGGTTGCTTTTGTTTTAGCGAAGGATTTTTTTCGACCATTTGCTTTGCACGATACATGGCAAAAAGCCCTTGTATTAATGGCTTTTCGCACCATAGCGTGCCATCGTTGTCAAATGTTGCCACGCGATCTTCTACAGGAACAAATGTAGAAGTGCCATCCATTGTAACACTTTTTACAAAAGCTATGATACTGGCCTTTAAAGTATCATCATTCCATGACGGCAAAGGATCGTCCTGTGCGAATGAAATCCTGGAGGATACAATACAAGTAAGGATAAGGAAAAGAGTAATGATATTCTTTTTCATAATTATTCAATTGAAGGAATTGACAACAGATCCAGGCAGGGGGCTTTATAGGTACTGTTTTGCGGTGAAAATTTTAAGAACCACCGGGATTGTTTGATTACAAGCCCGGTAGTTCTTTTGAAATGGTTGGAGATGCTATTTGTTATTTTTGTTTTGCTTGCTGATTTTTTCTTCCTGTAGTTCTATTTTTAATGCCTGGTTCGCAATGATCTTTTTTAAGGTAGCATTTTCCTCGAGCAATTTTTTTATCGTGCTCTGCGATTGAACATCAGAAGGATTTTTATCGTCACTTTCCTGTTGATGTTTTTCTTTCCACCGGTGAAAAACGCTGTATGACAGCTTATACTTATGCAGCGCCTGCGAAATGCCCGAAAGTTCTGCCTCGTTCAGAATTTGCTGTTTTTCCTCTTCAGTAAATTTTCTTCTTTTGGCAGGCATAGGCTGGGCTTTTATCCTGTGAAAAATTTATGAGAAGTGAGCAATGCCAAATGCTCAACGCTCAACGCTTAATGCAGTTATGATACATTAGGCGTTAGGCATTTGGCGTTATGCGTTACCACTTACATTAAAGGATGTTTTCGCTCGCCAATTGCTATTTCTTTGCTGGTGCCAAGCCCGGAGGGAAGCTTTCCATGATTTTTTGTACTGCCAATGGAATTTTTGTATCAGGGTCTTTGATTGGTTTGTCGATCTCTTTGTTACCAATACCTTCCCACAGAAGGTTTTTGGTTTTTGCATCAACTACTTCAATGATCACAGAACCATCTTTGTATTCCTGCACGTTATAAGTTGTATAACCTGTTGCGCCCATTCCTCCGCCCCAGCCATATGGTCTGTAGTAGCCACCATAACCATAGTAGTTTGTGTTAGAACTAACAGATTGTTTGTCTTTCAAAATGGTCACCGAATTTACCAGCAGATCAGCATCAGCGGCTTGTGTAAAACCTTTTTTAGTCATCTCAGCAATGATGGCATTGTCGATGCGGTTTTGGTTAAGCTGGCTAATGGATTGTTTGCTTGGGTCTGGTTTTACCAACGCAAATGTTTTGTACTGGGAGAAATTTGCGCTCTTGTCATAGTCGCTTGTCACCTTTATTGTAGGGCCGCATGACGTCATAACAAATCCTGCAACAGAAGCAGTTAGAAACACAAGGAGGATCTTTTTCATATTTTTTTGTTTTGTGAAAAAAGAAAAGATGGAATTTATAAAGTAGTTGTATTGTTTAGATTTAAACTAGTGTGTGTATTAAATAGGGTAGTGATTGCACAGACTGTTTTTGTTAACGAATAGGGTACGGCGTAAGCACTAAAGGGACTTTATGAAAGCTATCTTATCGACTCGTATTGCGATCTGGAGGACACACTATTTTACGTAAATCAGTGTTGCCCGTACACAATGACCTAATCAACAAGCAACTCTTCAATATGTTCAAACTTTTTTTCAATTAATATAAAATTGTCAATATCAGGGGCTACGTTGTTTTCTGCCGTGGTTTCGGATGTTCATGCATGTATAAACGCCTAAACCATTATGATTTAGAATTGTTGATTAGTTTTTAGCAAGGGTTGAAGAATATGAAGCGTGAATTTTTTGCGCTTAGAGATAGATATCTTACAACAATAGGTTTTAGAAATGGTTTACTTTAAGATAGTTTTTACCGGAAATAATTTTTGCGTACCGAAAATGAAAATGCGCTGTTTCGTCCATATTATCTGATTTAAATAACCGACTGAATGTTCATCCGCAATGCTTTGCTTTTTTTACTGGCTGCTATTATTTATCTGCCTTCATCGGCTCAGCAAAAGGATTCCATTTTTCTGAACAACGGTCAGATTCTTATCGGTAAAATTGAAAACGCCAGCCTGGGCGAAGTAAGCATTGACGATATTGATCTGAAAATGCAAAATGTGAAGCTGTACAAAATCAAACGGATCGTAACTTTTACCCGTGTTAAAATAGAGATGGTTGACAAACGTATTCTTTATGGCGTACTAAAGCCTTCCTTAAAATTGAACCATGCCGAAATATTATTAGATGACAGCACCACCATTACTGTTCATTTGACGGAGATAAACCAGCTGATAACCCTCGAGCGGAATTTTTTTCAACGACTGTCGGGCGATTTTTCATTGGGCTTTAGCTATGCGAAGTCGAGTGGGGTGGGACAGGCATCCATCAGTGCGCAGGTTCAATACTCAACACCGGCATTTGAAAACATGTTATCCATGTCATCCATTTCTTCTATTGATACCTCCCATTTTTCCCGTGACCAGGGAAATATTGCACTTTATTCGGGCTATAATATTAATTCGACCATATTTGCGGCGGGGATGTTGCAGTATCAGCGCAATCTCGAGTTGGCCATAGCCCGTCGTTACCAGGAAATGCTGGGAGGAGGCATGAAATTCTTTGTAAGGGAAAACTGGCAATTGCAAGGACTTACTGGGCTTGCTATAAACCAGGAGAAAAGTACTGATGAGGGTGCATCGTCTGTTGTGACACTTGAAATACCGGTTATGGTGCGCTTCAATCTATATAAGTTCAGGCACCCAAACATCCAGATTACTACAAGCCAGGCGCTGTATTTCAGTTTGACTGACAAAGGCCGCGTTCGTTTTGATGGGAACACAAGCTTCTCATGGCAGCTCATTCGTTATTTTTATCTGAAGATCAATCCATATACCAACTACGATAGCAAGCCCCCCGCGGGTTCCAGCAATTTTGACTATGGTATTACAGTGGGGATTTCCTATAAGTTCTAATGACTGAGTAACTGAATAACTGAATAACTGAATAACTGAGTAACTGAATGGCAGATTAGCTGAATCATTGAATTATGGAATGATTGATGGTTGAAACCACTTTTGCAAACCTGACCTTCAAACCTTCAGTTACTCAGTTATTCAGTCATCCCCTACATGAAACTACCTAGAAACATGGATTTTAGCGCGTTCGCAAAAACGAAGCAAATAGTTTGATAACTTAGCCTTGTATTAAAGCCTGATTAGACTTGAGTAGCACAAAGAACTATCCGTTTCAAAACAAGTCGCTAACTAATATTCGCAATGAGAAATGGAAGGATATTCCCGGATTTGAAGGCATTTACCAGGCTTCAAGTATGGGGAGAGTTAAATCTCTAGACCGTATCATTTCGCACCCGCGATTAAAAGAGCAATTTGTTGAGGGGAAAATATTAAGCCAGTCGATTGCTGAGAATCGCAACATCAAAACCGGTGTTCCCATGGTTGACCTGCGTGTAAGCCTGAGCAGCGAAGGCGCGCAATACTACTATAACACGAGGCGCATTATCTACATAACTTTTGTTGATCCCAATCTTGATTACAGTAAAGATGAATTGTACATCATCAATAAAGATGGTGATGGTTACAACAACCGTCTTAGCAATTTAAAAGCTGTAACAAGAAGTGAAAAACAAAAGCGCGTGTTTGAAAGGGGACGCCACGACACCTATTTAAAAACTGCTGACCGCTCTAAATGGCCCAAAAATTACGGCGGGTATACTCGTCGCAAACCAGTTAAGCAATACCTCAAAGGTAGGCTCATAGCCCGTTACGAAAGCGTTAGCGAAGCTGCAAGACAAACCGGCTGCGACGAAAAGGGAATCATTTTAACTGCCAAGAATGTGCATCATCAGTGTGGAGGGTTTAAGTGGAAATACAGCAAGTAGGAACTAGAAATTAGGAATTAGGAACTAGTTCTGTGCCGCATACAAACTATTTGTCGGCATTCAATAAATTAAAAAGGGGACTTGTTCGTTTGAGCAAATCCCCTTTTTAATTTTCAAACAAGAAGTGAAATCTAATCGCTACTGCTCAAAAACGTAATTCGATTATCCATATGATACTGCACTAGAATTCCTAATTTCCTAACTCCTAATTTCTAATTCCTAAAAATACAGCCAGTGCCCCCTAAGCTTTCCCTGGGAATTTAACTCCAACGTCGGTGCAGGAAATTTTACCGCGTTCAACGCAAAGAAAACACTACGAAGCAACTTACTCTTCGTTCTTATTTTGGTAAAATCAATGTCAGGAGCGATATAGAAACGTCTTACACGGGGATAACTTGTATAGTCATACGCATGGCCATTGTCGTCCGTCCATTTATTTTCATAAGCACCCAACATAAGATCGGAGCTGTAACCAAACGAAACGTTCAACCATTTCGGAATGCGGCTCTCTTTCCAAAAGGAATGTAAGTTTGCACTCAACCAATATGTTTGTGAATTATAATCTTTCAAAATTCTTTCGCCTGGCCCGCTGCCAAAAAGATCGTTACGGCGAGCAATGAGATCTGCAGGATATTTATAAGGGTAGTAGCTGAATTTTATTTGCAACCGCTGTTCGTGCCAGCCTAGTTCCTGTGCTACAAATGAACCTGCGCCGAGTGTATTAGCGGCCATGTCACCCCAGCTAAATCCCCATTCTGAAGAGAACCCATCCTGAATTTCAATCACACTTTGATATGCCAGGGCACTCGCGCCGCCCAGCCAAACGCTCGTTTTATCTTTTAGTCCGGACCATCGCCACGCTTCTGTTGAAAGGCGCGCTATCTGGTAAGCTGTCCATGTGTGGCCAGCCTTGTCCATTTGGTTCCATTCGCCGTTATCGTTAAAAAAATGAAAATGCTCTTTCGGGTAATCTGCATACCATGCTTTGTTCAAAGCTACATATGTTCCCACCCACAGGCCCACATGTGCTCCTGTGGTGATCCAAAATTTTGTTTTATTAAATGTAGAATGTGGAATGGAATCTTCAGATTGAGTCTGTGCGAAGCTCTGAAAGCTACACAATGATGTTATCCCCAGCAGCAACAAAGCCGTCAATAGTTGTTTAATCTTCTTCATTAGGAGGCGGAAAAATAAAAAATAAACGAATCACATCTCTTATTTGACGCAGCGATTAGCACTTTTTTTGCAAAGATTCATTTTTTGTTCATGGCATTGTGTTTGAATATCACCTATTTTTGTCGTCTTCGGACTAATTTGATAATGTAATATTTTTAAATAAGTAAAAGTAAAATATAACATATGGATGCCGCGATCAATGAAAAAGTCAACTCATGGTTAAATGGTAACTATGATGAAGCTACAAAAAACGAAATCAAAAAAATTGCATCAGAAAATCCGCAGGAATTAGCAGAATCATTTTACCGCAGCCTCGAATTCGGAACGGGTGGACTTCGTGGTATCATGGGCGTTGGTACCAACCGCATGAATAAGTACACGGTTGGCATGGCAACGCAGGGTTACGCGAACTATCTTAAGCAACAATTCCCAAATGAAGAGATCCGTGTGGCAATTGCACACGACTGCCGCAACAACAGCCGCTTTTTTGCTGAAACAACAGCGAACGTGTTTGCTGCAAATGGCATCAAGGTATTCTTGTTCGAAAGCCTTCGCCCAACGCCGGAACTTTCATTTACCATAAGATTAAAAAAATGCCAGGGTGGTGTGGTTTGTACAGCGTCACACAATCCTAAAGAGTATAACGGTTACAAAGCTTATTGGAACGATGGCGGCCAGCTGGTGCCACCGCACGATAAAAATGTGATCAAAGAGGTGGAGAAAATCGCTTCTGTAGACGAAGTGAAATGGAGTGGTGGAGAAGCAAACATCACAATTGTTGGTAGCGAAATAGATGCTCAGTACATCAACATGGTAAAAGGCCTGAGCGTTTACCCAGAAGTAATCAAACAACAGCACGACCTTAAAATCGTTTATACTTCCATCCACGGTTCAGGTATTAAACTGGTGCCGGATGTATTGAAAGAGTTTGGTTTTGACAACGTCAATATCGTGATGGAACAAGCGGAGCCTAACGGCAATTTCCCGACGGTTGTTTATCCAAACCCTGAAGAAGCCGAAGCAATGAGCATCGGTTTGAAAAAAGCAAAAGAACTGGATGCCGATATATTATTGGGCACCGATCCCGATGCTGACCGCGTAGGCATTGGTATGAAAGACAGACAAGGCAATTGGGTGCTTATGAACGGTAACCAAACGGCTGTATTGGCGTTCAACTACATGATCGAAGCACGTAAAGTAAAAGGTTTGGCTCAGCCAAATGATATGGTGGTGAAAACCATCGTTACCACGGATATGATCAATGAAATCGCCCGTCAGAGTAATATCAACTGCTATGATGTGCTGACAGGTTTCAAATGGATCGCAGAATTGATCAAAGAAAAAGAAGCCAAGGAAAATTATATCGTCGGCGGTGAAGAGAGCTATGGCCTGATGATTGGCGACAAAGTACGCGATAAAGATGCGGTAAGCGCCGTTGCATTGCTTTGCGAAATGGTGGCTTACGAAAAGAACAAAGGCAGAACGCTGTACGACAAATTGATTGATCTGTATGTGCAATACGGCTTCTACAAAGAGCGCCTGATTTCTATAACAAAAAAAGGAATGGACGGCCAACAGCAAATTGCGGCTATGATGGAGACTTACAGAAGCAATCCTCCAAAAGAGATCAACGGCGTGGCTGTTGCTCAATTGCTGGATTACGAGAAATTGGAAGGCAAGAACCTGCAAACAGGCGAAACCTGGAAAATCACTTTGCCAAAAAGCAATGTGTTGCAATTTATCCTGGCAGATGGCAGCAAAATTTCTGCAAGACCAAGTGGTACCGAGCCTAAGATCAAATTCTATTTCAGCGTGAACACGAAACTGGCAAATGCTGCTGATTTTGAAGCGACTGAAAAGACTTTGGACGCGAAAATAGACGGGATCATTAAGGATATGAAGCTGTAAGAAAGTAAAAAGTCAAAAATAAAAAGTCAAAAATTTTTAGGTGCTGCTTTGTTATTAACAATGATGCACCTGGAGTTTTTGACTTTTGAATTTTAATTTTGACTTAGAAATGTTTAGGTGTAATTGTTTGATAATCAATACCGGACTTAAAGTTTTTTACTTTTGATTTTTTACTTTTGCCTTCTCTTCGTATCTTTGCAATCCAAATTTTTATAAGTATACGGCAAAATCCGTATGCACCTTAAAATCAAAGAATTATGAAACAAGGTATCCATCCAGCCGCGTACAAATTTGTTGTATTTAAAGACATGAGTAACGGCGAGACATTTTTAGGTAAATCAACTGCCCATTCTAAAGAAACTATTACCTGGGAAGACGGCAAAGAATATCCGGTTATTAAATTGGAGATTTCTAACACTTCTCACCCTTTCTTTACTGGTAAGAACGTGTTGGTTGATACAGCAGGTCGTATCGACAAATTCAAAAAGAAATACGCGAAAAAATAGTTTCAGCAGTTTCTACAAAATATTATCCCGGAGTGCACACTCCGGGATTTTTGTTTTAGGACCATTGGCACACAGATGACACTGATTGAACTGATTTACGCAGATATATTTCACGCGGCGAACGCATCGGAG
This sequence comes from Pinibacter aurantiacus, assembly GCF_019130065.1. GTDB lineage: Bacteria > Bacteroidota > Bacteroidia > Chitinophagales > Chitinophagaceae > Pinibacter > Pinibacter aurantiacus. Next base: position 123,184 of record NZ_JAHSPG010000018.1, read on the forward strand.
CAGCGACGCCGCGGTTCAATAACGTTGATGTCAACATTTGAGCCTTGATCGATGTCCGTTGCGACGCTCCGTTCAACAGAAGTAATGCTAATCAGCAATAAGCAAAACAAAATCAGTGTCAATCCGTCCAGTCCGTGCCATCGGTGTGCTAAAGAAAAAATCAGTATTTTAGTTGCCCAAGCATTAAACATGAAGAACATCATTGTAACGGGAGCAAATGGCAACCTTGGCGTTGCTGTGGTAAAAAAAATATTAGCTGAAGGCAACAGAGTAATTGCCGTGGGATCATCAGGAAATACCCTAGGCTTTGCAAGAGACAACAGCAATTTCGAACTTCACGATATAGATCTCACCAAGCACGAAGATGCGTGGACATTCAGTGAAACTGTTATCGAAAAATACGGACAAATTGATGGAGCTGCATTGCTTGTAGGTGGTTTTGCTATGAGCAATATAAAAGATTTGCAGTTTGAAGAGGTGGAAAAAATGATTCGCCTGAACTTCGCTACTGCATTCAATGTGGCCAAGCCATTGTTCAATCACATGCTTGCAAATAATAGTGGTAAAATAGTCTTTGTTGGAGCAAAGCCAGCGCTTGAGCCGCACATGGCAAAAAACATGATCGCTTATTCATTAAGCAAGTCATTGTTGCTCTCCTTCGCAGAAATTTTAAACGCGTCTGCCGAAGGCAAAAATGTAAATACATCTGTAGTCATTCCACAAACCATCGACACTCCACAGAATAGGAAAGATATGCCAGATGCTGATTTCAGCAAATGGTCAAAACCAGAAGACATCGCAGAAGTTTTCTCATTCATTTTTAATGAAAAGTCGAATGTGGTAAAGCAAGCGGTGTACAAGTTGTATTAAATCAAATTAATAATTAATAATTAAGAATTAATAGTGTAGCAGCAAACATGTGAGCTCATTGCTCTTATTTGAGTGTCACAAATCATATCGCAAACTGCCCTATTAATTATTCTTTATTAATTATTAATTACTAATCTTGCTGTATGAAACAAAAATTAAAAACAGCATACAGTTCACTCTTCGCCTATTTGCGGGAAAAGGTGAATCGTGTGCAGTATATAATGATTGTAGCGAGTTTGGTTGGGTTGTGTTCGGGGTTGATAGCAGTTCTTTTAAAAACAACAGTTCACTACATTGAAAAATGGATCAGTGAAATTCCATTGTCGCGTTTTTCTTATCTCCTGTTTCCCGGTTTGGGATTGCTGATTACAGTAATTATCATCTACAAATTTTATGGCGGTCATATAGAAAAAGGAATAGCGATGGTGCTTCGGTCCATCGCAAGAAGATCGTCTTTTATTCCCTTCAGTCATACTTACATGCATGTAGTAACGAGCTCTGTCACCGTCGGGCTCGGAGGGTCTGTTGGGCTGGAGGCGCCCATCGTTGCGACAGGTTCTGCTGTTGGTTCCAATCTTGCACGCATTCATCAACTCAATTACCAGGAAAGAACATTGCTGATAGCATGTGGCGCCGCGGCAGGCATTGCTGCTGTGTTCAATGCGCCGATAGCGGGTGTAATATTCGCCATTGAGGTGTTGCTGGCAGAAACGATCATCAGCTATTTTATCCCGTTGATAATATCGGCTGTAATCGGAGCGCTGTGTTCAAAGATCATTCTGAAAGAGGATATTCTTTTCAACTTCGTTTTAAAGCAAACTTTTAATTATTACAATGTTCCGTTTTATATATTGCTTGGCGCGTTGTGTGGTTTCATTTCTTTATACTATGCAAATGTGTTCAAGAGGGTAGAACATAAAATGCACGACTGGCATTTAAATCCATATGTAAAAGCGTTGATAGGTGGATTGTTTTTGTTGATCATTTATATTTTATTTCCGACACTTTTTGGCGAAGGATATGATAGTGTGAAATTGGTGGCAAATGGCGACAGTAACATTATTCACGACAATACAAGACTGTTCGCATTGATGAGCCACGAGTGGGCGGTAATTATTTTTGTGGGAGCCGTAATGCTGTTAAAACCAATCGCTGCCGGTATAACCATTGGTAGCGGCGGAAACGGCGGAAACTTCGCGCCATCACTGTTTGTAGGTGCATACCTTGGATTCTTCTTTTCCAAATTGCTGAATGCGACAAAATGGTTTGATACACCCGTTGGAAACTTCAGTCTTGTAGGCATGGCGGGTGTATTGAGTGGTGTAATGTATTGTCCACTTACAGCGATATTTCTTATCGCTGAAATTACAAGTGGCTACGAACTCATCATTCCATTGATGATCGTTTCCTCTATGTCATTTTTCATTGTGAAGCACTATCAGCCATATTCAATGGAAACGCGAAAGCTTGCAGTAGAAGGCCAAATATTTACACACAAACGTGAACAGAATATTTTGACATCGATTCAGCTAAGCGATATTATCAGGAATAACTATCAAAGCATTTCCATTGATAGTTCACTGCGCGAACTGGTGGAAATGATTAAGCTAAGCGATAAAAACATATTTGCAGTAGCAGACAGAAAAGGAAATTTCATTGGCATTGTAGAGTTGAATGATGTAAAAAAACAGATGTTCAATCCGGAGTTGTTTGACAAAGTGGGCATTCGGCAGATCATGAAAAAATCGCCGGATGTTATCTACGCAGGTGAAAGCATGACACGCGTAATGGAAAAGTTCGATCTCACACATAGCTGGTATTTGCCGGTATTATCTGAAGATAGAAAATTCGTCGGCTTCATTTCCAAAACAAAAATATTCGAGCAATACAGGCAGATTATTTCTGCGCAAAGCGACCTTTATGATAGTTGAGAGTTGAGAATTGAGAATTGAGAGTGGAGAGTTGAGAGTGCATGTGTCGCCTTATAAGTTTTTTGAAAGTTGGGTGGCACAGGGGATTACCCTGTAGAGACGCGTTGAACGCGTCTCCGCAGAAAAACGAGCACACCGGTTCGTGAAGACACGAATTGAGGCTGCGGGAATAACACTACGGATTGCAAGACCTGACAGGTTTTTAAAAACCTGTCAGGTCTTTGACTTTCGCGACTAATATTTATACCCAAAAAAAGCCCCGGCAGATGAAAACTGCCGGAGCTTTATATTCAGTTGTTTTAAATTGAAAATTCAAACACTCAACAATGAAGAATTAATTTCGCAGGTAACATACCCTCACTCTCAACTCTCCACTCTCCATTCTCAACTCTCAACTAGTTCACAACGATCTCGCTATCCCCAACTCCAACCCCCTCAACTCCGCTATGCCTCTCAACCTGCCGATTGCAGAGTAGCCCGGGTAGGTTGTTTTCTTCAAGTCATCCAGCATCTGGTGACCATGATCGGGACGCATCGGAATAGAGTGATTTCTTTTTTGCATTAGCAAAACAATTTCTTTAACTACGGCAAACATATCAACGTCGCCGTCGAGGTGATCCGCTTCAAAGAAATTGCCTTCCGCATCACGTTTGGTGCTGCGAAGGTGAATGAAGTGAATATGATCTCCGAGACGTTTTACCATACCCGCCAAATCATTGTCACTACGCACACCATAGGAACCTGTGCAATAGCACAAGCCATTTGCAGGCGAAGGTGCCGCATTGATCAATTCCATTGCATCTTTTTCGGTGCTTACAATACGCGGCAAGCCGAGGATAGGATAGGGAGGATCGTCTGGATGAATGGCCATTTTCAAACCTGCTTCTTCAGCAACCGGAACCACCTGTTGCAAGAAATAAAACAAATGTTGTTTCAGTTTTTGCGCATCAATGCCTTCGTATGTTTTTAATGCTTTTAATATTTGCTCTTCTGTAAATCTTTCTTCACTGCCTGGTAAACCGAGCAATGCATTTTTGTACAATGTCTCTTTTTCTTCGGGAGTCATTGTTGCAAATCTTGTTTTCGCTTTGCTGATTTCTTCTGCAGTATAATCAGCCTCTGCGTTTGGACGTTTTAAAATAAAGAGATCAAATGCAATGAATGCTGATTTTTCAAAATAAAGCGCCTTACTGCCATCGGGCATTACGTAGTTGATCTCCGTGCGCATCCAGTCGAGAATAGGCATAAAGTTGTATGTAACCACCTTTAAGCCACAAGCTGCTACGTTGCGCAGACTCACTTTGTAGTTCTCGATATATTGTTTGTAATTGCCGATTTGTTTTTTAATGTCTTCATGTACAGGCAAGCTCTCAATCACTGTCCAGGTAAGACCTGCACTTTCCACTTGTTGTTTCCTTTTATTGATTTCTTCCACTGTCCAGATATCGCCGACAGGTACGTGGTGCAATGCCGTAACCACGCCAGTACAACCAGACTGCCTGATGTCCCAAAGGCTCACAGGATCATTTGGACCGTACCAACGCATCGTTTGTTCCATTAATTTCATGAGAAGAAGTTTTGAGTTCTAAGTTATGAGTTATAAGTTTTGGGTCTGAGTTCCGGGCAGCAAAACTAAAGGATTGCAATATTAAATAGCAAAGGAAATTTATTGTTTATCGTTGGAAACGTTCCCGGGAGGGTAAGTCAAAGTAAAAAGCAAGAAGTAAAAAAGTGGTGCGTCATTGTTCCATAGTACTTGCTGCCGCGGTTCGTGTCTTCACGAACCTGCTATAGTGCAAACAAATGGTTCGTGAGGACACGAACCATGGCACTGGGCTGATGTGACTCGCCTATAAATTTGACAAGGCTTCGACAAGCTCAGCCCGACACGCTACTTGTGCTGTCAGGCTGAGCTTGTCGAAGCCCTGATAAACAAAAAACCTATCGGTACAAAAATCGTTAACTAGCCGGGAATGAATTCTTAATTCCTAATTCCTAATTCTTAATTTCTCACTGCCCTTTTCCTTTCAAGCTCGACGCTCTCACCACAATCTCCGAACGCAGGATAATCTTGTTTGTAGTGCTGATATTGCCATCGCCGGTAAGGTGGTCAATCAGGTTGCGCATCGCCATTTCGCCCATTTCATAACATGGATAATTAACAGTAGTAAGATGCGGTTCCACAATCTTCGAAATAGGATCATTGTTGAATCCGGCGAATGCGATGTCGCCGGGAATGGAATAGCCCGCAGTTTTAATGATTTGCATGCAATTCGCCGCACACACGTCGTTGGCTACGAATACAGCATCGGGTTTGTTGGGCATCTGCAATATTTTTTTGCCGAGTTCTTTACCAGCTTCTTCACTAAGTTCGTTAACGATTAAAAGTTCGTCCTGGAACTCAAAGCCTGCATCGCGCAACGCATCTTTGTAGCCACGGCATCTTTCCGCATATACATTTCGGGTAAGATTACCCGCAATGTGCATGATGCGCTTACAACCCTCATCAATCAAATGTTTGGTAATGTCGTAGGCGTTGCGGTAGTTATCAATAATAACATTCAGGCTGCGGCTGTCTTCGTACACACGGTCAAAGAAAACGACAGGAATATTTTTATCAAAAAATACATCAAAGTGTTCCATGTTCTCCGTGTCGTAAGCAAGCGAAACCAACAGACCATCCACGCGGCTGTTAAACATTGTGATGGTATTTGCGATCTCTTTTTTTACCGATTCCAGCGACTGGCTTATGATAAGATTATAGCCATTCTCGTTGGCAATTTTTTCCATACCTGCGATAGCGGAAGAAACGAAATAACTGTTAAGTTTGGGGACAATTACACCGATGGTGTTTGTTTTTTGCTTTCTCAGATTCCTGGCAAAATTGTTCGAACGGTAGCCCATTTCTTTAGCGGCTTCCTGTACCTTTTTCTTGGTAGACTTACTAATGCCGGGATGATCCTTCAAACTACGGCTAACAGTGGCTGCGGATATCTTCAAATGCTTGGCAAGGTCATATATCGTGATCTCTTTGTCTTCTTTCATCTGGAATTTTCATTTTATTATGGTCAGATGGAATTCGTCCCGCGCCAACGGCAGGCGGGACTCATTTCATACAATCGTTTGCGTATTGATTCTGGGTACTAAATTAACTTTTTTTTGAAATTTTTTATGCAATCGGTTGCAAATACAAAAAAAATTATGATATTAGCATTGTGTTAATGCCAAACGTGTCTCGCCAAAACGAAAAAAGACACTAAACCAGAGATTGCTTTTTCTGCTATAAGACTATTTATAAGCCATATGAAAAGAAGATTCTGCATAACTGCGATCGGAATTTTTACTGCTGTTTCGATGCTCCAGGCTCAGACCAGCAAGCCTGTTTATTTGGACATTACAAAGGCTCGTGAGGCCCGCGTTCAGGATCTGTTAAAGAGAATGACACTGGCAGAAAAAGTGAGCCAGATGATGAATAGTAATTCCGCAATCCCTCGCCTTCAAATTCCCGAATACAACTGGTGGAACGAAAGTTTACATGGTGTGGCCCGTTCAGGCGTTGCAACCGTTTTTCCGCAGGCAATTGGCCTGAGTGCAACGTTTGACGAAAAACTGGCTTTAAAAGTATCTACCGCCATTTCGGACGAGGCCCGTGCTATATATAATGTGTCGATAGCAAAAGGCTACCGTCAGAAATACGCAGGTCTCACTTTCTGGACACCCAATATTAATATATTCCGCGACCCAAGATGGGGACGTGGCCAGGAAACTTACGGAGAAGATCCGTTCCTTACTTCAAGAATTGGTGTTGCTTTTGTAAAAGGTTTGCAGGGCAATGATCCTAATTATTTAAAAGTTGCGGCTTGCGCCAAACACTACGCTGTACATAGCGGACCAGAAAGACTGCGTCATGAATTTGATGCGAAGGCTTCTATGAAAGATATGCGTGAAACTTATCTGCCTGCTTTCAAAGCATTGGTGACAGAAGCGAATGTAGAAGCTGTGATGTGTGCTTATAACAGAACCAATAGAGAAGTGTGCTGTGGTAATACATTCTTATTGCAGGATGTGTTGAGAGATGAGTGGAAATTCAAAGGTCACGTAGTTTCTGATTGCGGCGCGATTGAAGATTTTTACAAAGGACATAAAGTTGTTGCAAATAGCGTAGAAGCCGCTGCCCTCGCGGTTAAACGTGGGGTGAGTCTTGATTGTGGTGGTGAGTATGCTTCACTGATCGAGGCGGTAAAACAAAATTTAATTACAGAAAAAGAGGTCGATAGCGCACTGGCCATTTTGCTTCGTACAAAAATGAAGCTGGGTATTTTTGATCCTGCTTCTTCAAATCCTTATAGCAAGATTTCTGCAAACGTTATCAATAGCGCGGAACACAGAGCTCTGTCAAAAGAAGTGGCATTGAAATCAATCGTGTTGTTGAAAAACAACGGTGCGCTTCCTTTAAGGAGTGATCTTAAAAAATATTTCGTGACTGGGCCAAACGCAGCAGACGTAATGTCGCTGATCGGTAACTATTATGGAGTGAATCCACAGATGGTTACTTACATGGAAGGTATTGCTTCTCATATTTCTCCTGAAAGCCAAATGCAGTACAGGCCTGGTTGTTTGCTCGACAGGCACAACATTAATCCAATCGACTGGACAACTGACGAAGCAAGAAATACAGAAGCGACAATCGTTGTCTTAGGTATCAACGGATTGATGGAAGGTGAAGAAGGCGAGTCTATTGCTTCTCCGTCTTTTGGTGACAGACTTGATTACAACATTCCTCAAAACCAGGTTGAGTTTTTGAGAAAAATGAAAAAAGATAATCCAAAACCTGTAATAGCGGTAATTACAGGAGGATCTCCTATGAACCTTTCTGAAATTCATGATTTGGCCGATGCTGTATTACTCGCATGGTATCCTGGCGAGGAAGGTGGAAATGCAGTGGCAGACATCATTTTCGGCAAAGTTTCCCCTTCCGGAAAACTGCCCGTTACTTTTCCAAAATCTTTGCAACAGTTACCATCATACGAAGATTACAGTATGAAGGGCAGGACCTATCGCTACATGACCGAAGAGCCAATGTATCCTTTTGGCTATGGTTTGACGTACTCAAAATTTGATTACGGTACCTTGAAAACATCTACACAAAACGTAAAGAAAGGTCAGCCGATGACAGTTGAAACAACTGTTACAAACAAAGGCAAGACTGCCTCTGACGAAGTGATCCAATTGTATGTATCTCATCCGGGTGCCGGTGAAAACGAGCCGCTGTACAGCCTGAAAGGTTTCACAAGAATCAACCTGGCTGCGGGCGCATCAAAAGTGGTGAAGTTTACTGTAACACCAGATATGCTATCCCTTGTAAACGACAATGGCGAAACCCTTGAAACGACTGGTAAAGTAACGTTCTATGTAGGAGGTTCTTCGCCAATGCAAAGAAGTGAGACGTTGGGAATTGCTAAACCGGCAGTAGGGAATGTTGCTATCGTTGAATAATCGTGAAACGAGAATGGTCAATCGTGAATCGGGTCGCTCATATTCACGATTCACGATTGACCATTCACCCCATTAATAAACCAAAACCAAATGCTTAGCCAAAACGAAATTGCCATGAACACATCTTAAATGCGCTAGCGTACGCGCAACAAATCTTCGCACCATTTTTTCCAAATATTAATTCACAAATGAACTGCTTGTTTTTATGAGTACTACTATCAAAAAAAAATCAGTAGTAAGGCAGAGAAGACTAAATTTATTCGGTATTCTCTTGCTATTGCTAACCGTATGCAGTAATATGCTGTATGCGCAGTCTAATGTCAAAATTACCGGTGTTGTTACCGACGATGCCGGCAAGACATTGCCCGGCGTAACTATTAGTGTGGGCGCCAATGCGACTTCAACTAACAACGACGGTGCTTATTCAATTACTGTTCCTGCGAACAGCACATTGACTTTTACTTATGTTGGCTTTCTTAGTATTACCCGCAAAGTGGGAGCTAAGGACGAAATCCTGAACATCAAAATGGAAAGCAAAACCAAGGAGATGGAACAGGTTGTAGTAGTTGGTTATGGTACACAGAAAAAGAAAGACGTTACTGGTTCTGTGACTTTAGTGAGCGCAAAAGCCTTGAAAGAAGTGCCATCTGCTAACTTTCAGAATGCCTTACAGGGACATGCGCCAGGTGTGGATATCCAAACTGTAGGTACGGCGCCTGGTTCAGGAGCTGTTATTCGCATCCGCGGTGTACGTTCCGTATTTGGGACCAATGCTCCTCTAGTAGTGGTAGATGGTATTCCTTATGGTGGTAACCTCAATGATATCAATCCCGATGATATTGCTGCATTAAGTATTTTGAAAGATGCATCTGCTACGGCTATTTACGGTAGCCGTGGTTCAAACGGAGTTATTTTGATTACTACCAAACGCGGCGCTGCAGGCGTCTCAAAAGTAGATTACAATGGTTACTACGGTGTTGGTACAGTCGCTAAAAAGTATCCGGTATTTAACGGCCCGGAATATATTGCCATGCACAATATTGCGGCTCCTGCAGGTACAGGTTTTCAGCCAGATGAAATGAAAAATATTGCAGCCGGCAAATCTTATGACTGGCAGGATATGATATATCAAAACTCTTATAAGACAAACCATTATCTCACTGTTTCGGGCGGTAATGAAGGCACTACCTATTCCTTAGGTGGCGGTTATTACAAAGAAACTGCTGTATTGCCCGGCCAGGATTATCAGCGTGCATCTTTAAGATTATCCGTTGATACCAAAGTGGGCAAATGGTTGAGAGTAGGCCTGAATACAATGACCAGCCTGAGCATTCAAAACGGTGCGCAATTCGTTGGAGGTAGTGTTATGTTCCCTACACTTGCAACCAGTCCGTGGGTAAGCCCTTACGACAGTGCAGGTAATATTGTGTTCAATGCTATGGGACATGGTAATACAAATGATGTTGCCGGTAACTACAGCCCATTGTTGTTAAAAAACAATAATGGCATGTGGGTGGATAAAAAAAGAATTTTACATACGTTCAACAGTTTGTTTGCCGAAGCGAATATCTGGAATGGTATTAAATACCGCTTCAATTTAGGTTTGGATTATTCTCAGGAAGAACAAGATCAGTTCCAGGCAGCTGACCACTACAATGGCACTACCAATCCTGCGACAAATCCTAATCCAAGTTTCTTCAGACCGCAAAACGGTAATCACGCTTCAGTAAACAATATATCTTCCTGGTCCTACACAGCAGAAAACTTGTTGACCTACGATAAGGATTTTGGAAAGAGCCATATCAGTGCTACAGGTTTGTATAGCATACAGCAACAATCAATGCATAATACGTTCGCGAGCAAAGATTCAATGTATTCTGACCAAACACAATACTTTGATATGTCGCAGGCTTCACCAACACCGGCAGCTGTAGTTTCCGGCGCGGAAGTCTCTTCAACTATCCTTTCTTACATGGGCCGTGTCAACTATGTTTATGACAACAAATACATGGTTACGGGTACCTACAGAAGAGATGGATCTTCTGTATTGGCTGCAGGGCATAACTGGCACCAGTTTGCTGCAGGGTCTCTGGGTTGGAATATTATGAACGAAAATTTTATAAAAAATAACGATAAGCTTGGATGGATAAGCCAGTTGAAATTAAGAGCCGGTTATGGTCAAACAGCTTCGCAGTCAGTAGGCGCTTATTCTTCCCTGGGCAGGGTTACCAATAACAATGGTCTTGCCAACTTAGGCGGTGATATGAGCAAGAGCACCATCGTAAAATATAATTATGGCCAAGGCGTTCAAGTGGGTTATTATTTAGCCGGATTGCCGAATCCTGGCCTGGATTGGGAATATACCAATACTGTCAATATAGGATTGGATTATGGGTTCTTAAACAATCGTATTACTGGGTCTATTGATTATTACAATGCAGTTACCAATAAATTGTTGTTCGCATTGTCTTTGCCTCAAAGCTCTGGTGGCGGTGGCGATCCTTATTACTTAAACGTAGGGCAAATGAAGAACTGGGGTATGGAATTCGCCATCTCTTCTTTAAATATTAAACCTTCTAATGCAGACGGATTCAGCTGGACGACCGATTTGAATTTATTCTTCAACAAGAATAAATTGACCAAACAAGTAGGTAACACCACGCAAAATATAGGTAACCAGTTGTTCACCGGTTATTCCATGACTTCCATTTACGATTATAAAAAGCAAGGTATCTGGCAGATCAATGAGGCTGCAGAAGCTGCTAAATACGGTGCAACGCCGGGCCAGATTAAAATAGAAGATCATGACGGTGATGGAAAAATTACCACTGCGGACCGATATATCATTGGCAATGGCGACCCTAAATTACAAGGTGGTATGACCAATACTTTCGCTTATAAAGGATTTGATTTGTCCTTTACTATGTATGGACGTTTCGGTGGTACATTGATAAGCCAAATACATCAATGGCAGTCTTCTTACCTTACAACAATGGGTTCCGGGGCCAATCTTGGTAGAAACTCAATAAAAGTAGACTACTGGACACCTAACAATCCTACCAACTGGTTCCCTACCATTGCTAATGGTACCAACGGATGGAGCAGCGCTACAACAGCATGGCAAACCTTAGGTTACTACGATGCCTCTTTCCTTCAGGTTAAAGCTATCAATGTAGGCTATACGTTTAAGCATGATTTAATCAAGAATCTTGGCGTTCGTTCTATTCGCCTTTACGGTACAATAGATAATGTTGGCTTCCTGTTCTCTCCATACATGAAACAGACAGGTATAGCACCAATAGCAACCGCTCAGGGTTCAACAGGTGTGAGCAATCCGGATAACTTACGTGCCAATACATATGGTAACGCTATGACCACCATCAGTGCAGCTACACCACTTACAAGAAACTATATGGTGGGCGTAAATGTGAATTTTTAAATTACTAAAACAGACAGGTAATGAAACGAATAAAAATATATCTATACTTACTGCTGGCGGGTTCGGTTCTACTGACAGAGAACAGCTGCAGTAAAAAATTAAACGAGCATCCTTATACTGTAAATACAGTAGCGATGTTTCAAAATGCACAAGGGATACAGTTGGGCCTAAATTCTGTTTTTTCCGGCCTGCGCTATATATATGGTCCTGAAGGTGCCAATATTGCTGGTGATGCGGGTACTGACATGTGGTGGGGCAACGCGGGTGGTTCTGCCGGCGCCTATCAAATGAGTGCCTATACTTTTGACTATTCAGACGGTTCCATTTTAACACTGTGGAACAGAACGTTTAGTAATATCAATATGTGCAATGGAATCATTACGTGGGCGCCAGGTATTTCCGGAATAGATACCGCGAATATTTTGGGACAAGCACACTTTTTAAGAGCGTTGACTTATTTGACGCTGGTATCACATTTTGGCGCAATACCGGTGGATCTGGGCAGCGGTGATTATGCTTTTAATATGTTGCCTTTCACTGGATTTAACCGTTTGCCTATGGCAGATGTTTTGACCAAAGACTGGAACCTGATCATCAGCGACCTTAATTACGCTGCACAAAACCTGCCAACTCAGCGTCCTGCCGCTGCTTTTAATCTATCAAAAGCTGCTGCTTATGGTTTGTTGGCAAAGGCGTATATCTTCAAAGGATATTCTGCTAATGCAGAAGCTTCTGACTGGCAGAACGCATACAATGCCGCTATGCAGGTTATCAACAACAAAGCAACTTATGGCTGCAGCTTGTTGAATAATTATGCAGATGTGACAGCCCCTGCAAAAAATACTGTAAGTCAGCAGGGCGGTGATTATAATCCGGAAATATTGTTTGCGATAGAGCGTATCCCTGGTGATTTGCCTTCTAATGAAGAGTCTGTATTTAACGGCTTGGCTGCCACCTCCGGCGGTAAAGACGTGAATTCATCGAACGACTATAACATGAGCTATGATGCGACTCCTGCTCCTGTTGCAAGCAGCAGTGGTAAACCTTGTGCTACACGTACAGCATTGTACGGCCGCCCTCTCCGTGTGATTTTGCCTACAGATTTTTTATATAATACGTTGTTTGCCGATAAGACAAACGACAGCCGTTACGATGGTACATTTAACAGCGTTTATTTGTGTACTGTACAAACTACTTCAAACTATCAGTCAGGAAGCAGCTTTTCAGGAAATTTCACCTACAACATAGGCGATACAGCCATAGTAGTAGCACATAGTCTTGCTGAGTATAGCACGTTAGCCGCGGCACAATTAAAATCCGCAAAACCTTACCGTGTAATCAGCCCTGCTGAAATGCCTGGTATCAATGGTACTTACCCTGGTTCGGGTGGTGCTGCTCAACCTGTTTTAGCTCCATCTATGAAGAAATATTGGGATCCTGCACGACCTAATGCAAATGAAGGTGGTGGAAGACCTTATCCGGTGCTTAAACTGTCAGAAGTATATTTGTTGGCAGCAGAAGCAGCCATGAAACTGGGTAATAATGCAGAAGCCATAAACCAGGTCAATGTGTTGAGATCACGTGCTGCGTCCAGAACCAATTTGTCTGCCGCAGATGTGGCAACAAGACAAGCTGCTATGGTAGCTGCAACGCCTGCAACCATTACACTTGACTTTATTTTGGATGAGCATGGCCGTGAGTTGGCAGGTGAAGCGAATCGCTGGGTAGATCTTGCAGTACGCAAGCAATTGGTGAACCGCGTAAAACTGTATAATCCGCCTGCATTGCCTAAAATACAGGACTTCATGATGTTGAGACCAATTCCGCAGTCTCAGTTGAATTCAGTAACAGTGCCAAATCCATCTGATTACCAAAATCCGGGATGGACTAATTAATCAAAAATTAAAAATTGTGAATTATGAATTATAAAAAATATTTCATGTTTTCATTATTGGCTGCGGGCGCATTGACTTCCTGTACCAAAATGAAAGACATTGGTATTCTTAATACTGGCAATTACGGCGACACTTCAGGAACACTAAAGAGTGTTGCAAACGGTATGAACATTGGTTTTGCGGCCTACCAGGGTGATGCGAACTATGCAAAATATTTTCCGATCATTGCGAGAGAAGCGAACTTCCTGACACCAGGCAACGAAATGAAACATGGTTCGATTGTTCAGAGTGATGGTTCATTGAAGTTCACCAATGCAGACGCTATCGTAAACCAGGCAACTTCAGCGGGCCTGAGTGTATTCGGCCACACGCTACTCTGGCATTCACAACAAAACGCTACCTACCTGAAAAGTTATGCGGGGATCACTGCTCCTGCTGCAACAGAATTGTTAGGTAACCCTGGTTTTGAATCTGGTAACACCGGATGGAGCATCTTTAACACAAACGGCGCTACCATTACTTTTACAACAGGTTCAAACGCACACGCAGGTACTGGTTTCATGCAGGTAGTGAACCCTACTGCTCAAACAGGTAGCCAATGGAAGGTGCAGGTGTCTAGCGCAGCTTTTGCAACGACTCCGGGAAAACAATATATTATTTCTTATTGGGTAAAGGCAATCTCAGCCGGCGGTTCCATCAGGCTTTCTACAGGTCCTTCTGCCGCACAATATCAAGGCGATCAGACAATAGGAACGGCTTGGCAACAAGTTAGCTGGACGATCACGGCAACACTTTCTTCTACAACATTCCTGTTCGATATGGGACAAGTTGCCAACACTTATTATATCGATGATGCCAGCGTAAAAGAATCTGTTCAAGTGCCTTCAGGTGCACAGGTAGCGCTTAAAGTAGACACAGCAATGAATAACTTCATTACCGGTATGGCAACACATTACAAAGGAAAAGTGAAGGCATGGGATGTTGTGAACGAACCATTGACAGATGCAGGTACCATACGCACAAGCACAAACCTTGGTGGTATTACAGTATCATCAGATGTGTTCTTCTGGTCAGATTATCCTTTCAACGGAGTGACTAAAGACTATGCATTGCGCGCATTCCAATATGCTGCTGCTGCCGATCCTTCTGCATTGTTGTTCATCAACGATTATAATTTGGAATCGAGCAAAGCAAAAACAGATTCAATGGTGGCTTATGTTGCGTACCTGAAAGGCAAAGGAGCCAAAATAGATGGCATCGGTACTCAAATGCACGTTGACGCGCTTACTACATCTTATACCGGGATAGACTACATGTTCCAGCGTTTGGCATCAACAGGCTTGCAGGTAAGGATATCAGAGCTTGATGTTGCAACAAGGCCTTCTGCTTTAAATGCTGCTGTTGGTGATGCTCAAACATTGGGCTACCAGGCATCCATGTACAGCTATATCATAAACTCTTATTTGAAATATGTACCTGCAGCGCAACGCTATGGTGTTACAGTTTGGGGAGTTGATGATCCTGATAGCTGGAGAGCGAAATCATTGCCATTGTTGTGGGATAACAGTTTTGCCAAAAAGCCTGCTTATTCAGCAGTAATGCAAGCATTGAAAGGAACTAAATAGTATTAAGTAAGAAATTTGTTATTTGAAATTTGATATTTGAGATGATTGTGTGAGAGAATACATTATACTTTTGCACTTTGATTTCAAATGTCAAATTTCAAATCTCAAATTGATTGTGCGTGCCTGTGATAAGAAATAAATGAGAAAGAAATTATGAAAACAGCAAAAGACAACAAAATTGCATTAGTGACTGGAGGTGGCTCTGGTATTGGATTGGCAATTGCACAAAAATTTGTGCATGAGGGCATTTTTACAATTATTGTAGGGAGGGATGAGAAAAAACTATGTCAGGCAAAAGAGAAGCTGGGGGAATTGTGTGAATTTATTTCCTGCGATCTTACCGATTTAAAAGCCATCCCGGTGATGGTGAAAAAGATCGTTGATCAATATGGAAAAATTGATGTGCTGGTAAACAATGCAGGCATCAATATGAAAAAGGAATTTTTAGACGTAACTGATGAAGACTTCCACAAAATACTACAGACCAATGTGAGCGCCGTTTTTGCGTTGTCGAGAGAAGTGGTAAGATGCATGGTCGAGAAGAGTTCCGGAAGCATCATCAATATCAGTTCAATGGCTTCTCAATATGGTATTCCAAAAGTTATTGCATACACAGCCTCTAAATCTGCAATAGAAGGCATGACAAAAGCAATGGCAGTTGAACTTTCTCCAAAAGGCATTCGAATCAACTGTATTGCACCCGGTTTCATCGCGACCGATATGTCAGCCGCTGCCCTAAATAACGACCCCGAAAGAAAACAAAAAGTAATGTCAAGAACGCCAATGGGTACACTCGGCAAACCTGCTGATATCGGCGATGCTGCTTTGTTTCTCGCATCCGACAGTTCTAAATATATAACAGGCGTGGTGCTTCCGGTAGATGGAGGCAACTCTGTTGGTTTCTAAATAAAACAAATTGTGATCTTCTTGTTGCCGGTTGCCAGAAGCTTGCAGCCAGGGTTGAGTGCATGATATTCGTTTTGATTCCCAATCAAATCCGTGTAAGTCAGTCTCATCCGTGTCATCAGTGTGCCAATAAAGTTATACCATGAAGAAATCGGTTCTTATCTTATTTGTACTAATCATTTCGCTTTTTGCTAAAGCACAAAATATCATTGCAACGAAAAATGTTCCCGGAAATTTTTCATTGCAAAAGGTATCTATTTACACAGATGAACATGATGACTGGTTGATTCAGAAAGCTGCAAGCCTCTTGCAGCAGGATATTGAAAAGGTAACAGGCAACAAGCCTTCTATCGTACACACAATCAGCAACGGAAACATAATTGTGGTTGGTATGGCAAACAAGTCTGCCGCTATCAATGAACTGGTTAAAGGCAAAAAGATTTCCATTGATAGTTTGCAGGGCAGGTGGGATGCTTACCAGGTGCAATTGGTCAATGCTCAAATCCTTGTTATTACAGGGTCAGACAAGCGTGGCGTTGCTTACGGTGTATTTGAGTTATCCAAACAACTAGGAGTATCACCCTGGAACTGGTGGGCAGATGTTCCTGTGACGCAAAACAAAAACATAAGCATACAGAAAAATGCTTTTCTCTTTTCTTATCCATCCGTAAAGTACAGGGGCATTTTTTTGAATGATGAAGCGCCTGCACTTTCCGGTTGGACAAAGGAAAAATTCGGAGGCTTTAATCACCTTTTTTATGAACATGTTTTTGAATTGCTGCTTCGTTTAAAGGGAAATTATTTATGGCCCGCCATGTGGGGAAATGCTTTTAATGATGATGATTCCATTAACCCGATTTTGGCAAATAAGTATGGCATCGTAATGGGCACATCACATCATGAACCCATGATGCGTGCACATGATGAATGGAGAAGATACGGTTCCGGAAAATGGAACTATGATGTGAACTCTACAAAGCTGGATGAGTTTTGGAAAAAAGGCATCCAACGCAATGGCAACAACGAAAGCATCGTGGCTGTTGGCATGCGTGGCGATGGCGATGAGCCAATGAGCGAACAAAGCAACATTGCTTTGCTCGAAAAAATAGTAGCACGTCAGCGGGCGATCATTGAAGAAGTAACAGGTAAAAGGGCAGAAGACGTGCCGCAAATGTGGGCCCTGTACAAAGAAGTGCAAGAGTACTACGACAAAGGAATGCGTGTACCGGATGATGTTACACTGCTGCTCTGTGACGACAATTGGGGAAACATTCGCAAGCTTCCCAAACTTACAGATAAACCCCGCAAAGGTGGCTATGGCATTTACTATCATTTCGATTACGTTGGAGATCCACGCAACTACAAATGGTTAAATACAAACCAGATCGAACGTACATGGGAGCAAATGCATCTTGCTTACGAATACGGAGCAAAGCAAGTGTGGATCGTAAACGTAGGCGACCTGAAGCCAATGGAATTCCCGATTTCATTTTTCCTCGACTATGCATGGAAACCCGAAAAAATTAAAGCAGAAGATTTGCCAGCTTACACCCGCAATTGGGCACAACAACAATTCGGAAAAGAGTATGCTGCTTCGATTGCAAATATTCTTACAAAGTATACACAATACAATGCTCGCCGCAAGCCTGAACTATTAAACGACTCCACGTTTAGTCTTTTAAATTATAACGAGTTTCAAAGTGTAACAAACGATTACAATAAGTTGCTAAAAGAAGCAGAAGCGATCAATAGAAAATTACCTTCACAATACAGTGACGCTTATTTTCAATTGGTGCTTCATCCGGTGAAAGCTTGTGCCAATCTATATTCCATGTATTTGGCGGTGGCTAAAAACAAATATTTCGCGGAACAAAAAGAATATACGCTCGCAAATGTGATGGCAGACAGTGTTGCTTTTTATTATGCAAACGATGCCCGCATTTCAAAATACTATAACGATACATTAGCTGGTGGAAAGTGGCAGCATATGATGGACCAAACCCATATAGGCTATACCTACTGGCAACAACCCGATTCCAACAAAATGCCACAGGTTGTAAGGTTTGACGTTGCAAACAAAAATGTGTCTTTTGCAAAATACACATTGCCTGTTGGAACAGAAAAAAATGAATATGCAGCTTTTGAAGCCAACAGGTTTACCAAAGCAATTGGCAACAGCAAAATCAAATGGCAAGTGATTCCAAATATTGGACGAACCGGTGACGGTATTACGCCTTTTCCTGTTACAGCATCGGTTCAAACACCAAAAAATAATGCGCCGCACCTTGAATATGAAATAACGACGAACGCAGCAACAGACAGCATCACGGTCTCGTTATACTTTTCTCCAACACTTAATTTTCATAACGATGGTTTGCGCTATGCTGTTTCTATCGATGATGCAACGCCGCAAGTGATCAATATTCATGAAGGGATGAATAACAAAAAGTGGGGGAATTGGGTGGCAAATAATATCATCATCAGCAATTCAAAACATCCGTTGAAGAATGGAGGAAAGCATGTGGTGAAATATTGGATGGTTGATGCCGGACTCGTGCTGCAGAAAGTAGTCGTAGATTTTGGTGGCGTTAAACAAAGTTACTTAGGACCTCCTGAAAACTAGCTAATTTGAAAATTTGAAGATTTGAAAATTTGAAAATTCTTTCTTTGGAACTTTCCAGACAATCTTGTGTTTTCGAGAAGAGCACTATACTTATTGTTGAAATATGAAGAATTCGTTTTCAAATAGTTTGTAAAACATTATAATTATGCAAAAGCAACTTATAAAACTTGCATCAATCCTGTGTTTATCTGCCAGCCTGGCAACAGCCAATGCTCAACAGAAAACACTGAAAGATGCATACAAAGATTATTTTCCGATTGGCGTTGCAGTTATGCCACAATCGTTAAAAGGAGATGAGGCTAAGCTGATATTGCAACAATTCAACAGCATCACCCCGGAAAATTCGATGAAGATGGGAGCGATACATCCCGAGGAAAATCGTTACAACTGGAATGACGCAGACTCTATAGTTGCATTTGCACAAGCAAATGGATTGCGCGTTCGTGGCCACAACCTTTGCTGGCACGAGCATACGCCAAAATGGTTGTTCACCGATGCCAATGGGAAACTGGTGTCTAAAGAAGTTTTACTAAAACGTTTGAAGGATCATATTACAGCGGTTGTATCGCGCTACAAAGGAAAGATCTATGCATGGGATGTCGTAAACGAAGCGGTTGATGATGACAGCTCCAGGCTTTATCGCAATTCATTGTGGTACCAGATATGTGGAGAAGACTTCATTGTAAAGGCATTTGAATATGCACACGAAGCAGATCCAAATGCACAGCTGTTTTACAACGATTATAATACTGAGAGACCTGAAAAACGTGACCGGGTTTACAAGTTGCTAAAGAAGCTTGTTGATGCGCATGTGCCTGTCAACGCAGTGGGATTACAGGGCCATTGGTCAATTTATGAACCAACAGAAAAAGAACTACGGGATGCCATTGAAAAGTTTGCATCGCTTGGTTTGCAAATACAGATCACGGAATTGGACATGTCCATTTACCCGTGGGAGAAAAATGTTCGTGCAAAAACTGCGAACGATATAGATAAATACACGTCGGAACTGGAACAAAAGCAAACCGAGCAATACAAGAAAATGTTCAGCATTTTCCGCGACTATAAAAACGTAATCACAGGTGTTACTTTCTGGAACACTTCCGATCGCACCACATGGCTCGATCACTATCCTGTTCCCGGCCGCAAAAATTATCCATTGCTATTCGATGTGAATTGGCAGCCGAAACCCGCATTTTGGAGTGTCGTTAATTTCTAATTTGAAAATTTGAAAATATGGTAATTTGAAAATGCATTCTGTGCGTCAGCTAGATTTGTTTAAGTCCCGTTTGTTTACCAGAGATTTAATGATCCGTTTTGAACGTAGCACTTAAAGAATTTTCAAATTTTCAAATCTTCAAATTGACGCGAACTTTGGATCGCGTCTCTTGTTTAGGAAGTCAAAAACTCGATGAAACCATGGTTTTTGATGTATTTGCTATGTGTTGCGTTGTGTTCGTATGGGCAAAACGATCCGTGGCCGAAAGAAATATTAATTGAAAACGGCGGCAAGATTGTTGTCTACCAGCCTCAGCCCGAAAGGCTTTCCGGCAGCACATTATCCTTTAGAGCTGCGCTATCTGTAAGACAAAAGTCTAATGCAGAGCCCGTGTTTGGCGTCTTTTGGTCAGATGCAGCCGTGTCCGACAATGGGCAAACACTCGATCTGCAATCTGCTAAAATTACCCACGTACAATTTCCCGACAGCACCATTAATGACGTGAGCAATATTGAGCAAAAGGTAGAAGCTCAAATACCGAAATGGAACCTAAAGCTTAATAAAAGTGATGTAACTGCTGCCGTCCAGCAGGAACAGCAAAACATGGCGCCTGATTTTAAAACCGATGCGCCAAAGATAATCTATGCCAACAAAGCCTCTACGTTGGTGCTGATAGACGGCGATCCTAAAATTGAAAAGGATAAAAACATCAACAACATGCTGCGTGTAATGAACACGCCTTTTCTCATTGTACAAAACCCTGATGACAAAAAATATTACCTCTACGGCGGTGGGTTTTGGTATGTTGCATCTTCACCACTCGGTGAGTACGCTTATGTGAAAAGTTTGCCCAGGACCATAAAAGAAATGGACAAACAAATAAAGGAACAGGAGAAAAAAGATAAATCAAAACAAGAGGAAAGCGCTTCATCACCAACGGCCATAATTATCAGTACAGAACCGGCAGAGTTGATTCAAACGGAAGGAGAGCCCACGTACAAGCCAATCCAAGGTACATCGTTACTGTTTGTCGACAATTCACTCGATGAGATCTTTAAAGACGTCAACTCACAGTTGACCTTTATACTGATTTCCGGAAGGTGGTACAGTGCGCCCTCGCTAAATGGCCCATGGGCTTACGTAAATGCTGATAAGTTGCCCGCTGATTTTGCCAAAATTCCCCCGGGCTCTGAAAAAGACGGTGTGCTATCGAGCGTAGCCGGCACAGAGGAGGCGCAGGAGGCGATATACGATGCGCAGGTTCCGCAAACCGCAAAAGTGGATAAGAAAACCGCGAAGTGCGAGGTGACATACGATGGATCGCCAAGATTTGCTGAGATTGAAAACACCAGTCTTAAAGTAGCTGAAAATAGCAATATTACTGTGATGCAGGCCGCCAATGGCAAATACTATGCATTGGAAAATGGCGTATGGTTCATTAGTAACAACGCGAATGGCCCCTGGGAAGTTGCCAATGAGCGGCCCCAGGATGTTGAGAAAATACCGCCGAGCAGTTCTGCTTACAATACGAAGTATGTCTACATCTACGATAATACGCCGACTTATGTTTACATGGGGTACACGCCGGGATATCTGGGAAGTTACTATTACATGAATACAATTGTTTGGGGCACGGGTTGGTATTATCGCCCCTGGTATGGCTATTACTACTATCCACGCCCATGCACATGGGGATTTGGTATGCATTACAATCCGTGGATGGGTTGGAGTATGAGTTTTGGTTTTAGTGCGGGATGGTTCAGCTACCGGTACGCCTGGGGAGGCGGTTGGTACGGAGGCTGGTTCGGTCCGCCCGCATTCAGGCCGCCATACCGGCCATGGGGATGGAGCGGTGGTTATTACAGGCCCGGAGGCCCTTATTATGGTTACCGGCCGCACGTGACAGTGAATCGTCCCGCATACGTGAACCCTCACAGGTACGTGAATGACAACCGTTATGCCCGCAACAATAATGTTTACAGAGGGTCAAACGGCGTAACGACAAGAGATGTAAACAGGAGGCCGGCCGCCTCAACCCGTCCGGTTGGAGGTACAAGACCTGCTCCCGGAAACAATTACAGGCCGGGAAATAACAACCGGTTACCAGGAAATAACAACCGCTTGCCGGGCGAGACTGCAAGACCGGGCACAAATCCGGGTAATAACAATCGATTGCCGCCGTCAAATAATCGGCCTCCAACCCATACAACAAGACCGGCTCCAACACCTAATCCATCAAGGCCAGCACCTACGCGACCAGCTCCAATGCCGAGTCCGTCGCGACCTATGCCGTCTACCAGACCGACACCATCAACACAGCCGTCAAGACCTGCCACTTCGCCAAGTTATAGGCCAAGTCAGCCATCAAGTAGGCCGATGCCTCAAAGCAGGCCATCAACGATGCCTGCGAGAAGGCATTGACGAAATTCTTAATGGGATTATCTTATTCGATGAGGTTGACTGTATTGTCACCCTGAGCTTGTCGAAGGGTAGGTGCGCATCCCGAGAGACCGCAAAATCAAAGCGAGTCGACTGTGCAAAAGGCTTCGACAAGCTCAGCCTGACACGCTGGTTGAGTGCTAACCTTAAGTGTTGCCAGCATTCAAGAGTGTTGACCGCACTGTCACCCTGAGCTTGTCGAAGGGTTGTTTTTACTTTTTGAAAGCTGTTTTATTTGCTCCCAGTCAGAGTTGAATAATGCTTCTTTTTTCTTCCTGGACCAGCCTTTTAATTGCTTTTCCCGAAGAATTGCCCGCTTTATATCACTGTATAATTCGCTATATACTAAAACCACGGGCCTTTTGTCGTTAGTATAACAATGGTCGTTAAAGCCTTCGTTGTGTTCGTAAAGTCTTCTTTCTAGATTATTGGTTACGCCCACGTAATAGCTATCATCTCTGCACTTGAGAATGTAGACATGATAATTGTGTGTTAGTTTCATCTTGCTTGATTGATACTGTTTTAAATTCAAGCAGTATTGGGTAGGTACTAACGGTGGGGGCTTCGACAAGCTCAGCCTGACGGGTCGATTACTCAAAGTAATGGCAAACTAAAAAACCCTCCAAAAGGAGGGTTCAATTATTTTGATCCTTATAAAGGAATGAATGCTCTAGATGATGTCCATCGCCTTAACAAAGTAAAGGCAAACGAAAGGAATGATCAACGTTAAATATTCAAAGCGGAAAGTAATCGCCAAAATCAATGCTATAGTTGCAACAAAGAATAACAACCAATAAAGTCCTGTAGATTTTTTTGCCATGTCAAAAAAAGTTTGTGCGAAAATAAGGTAACAAATTTAAAAACATGAAATTATCTCAAAAAAAATTGGCTCTATTCTTATTATTGTCGGCATACATTTATTTCAGGTGTAGGATTTACGAGGTACGGTGTACGATAATCATCTGAGAGCAACATTCTAAAGACTTTCGTACATCGTACTCCGTACATCGCACAACGTCGCTCACACTATTTCTTTATACATAATTACTTATGCAGGTGTGTTTTTTGCAAAATATTGTAAGCTTATTGTATTTTCGATTACCAACGATCTTGCCATAGAATATAAGCCAATTCTGAAATTTCAAAATATCTGACATGCGAATTGATTTTTACGTAAGGTTTTTTACGCATTTTGGGCAGGCCATTTTCCTGAAGGGCAATATTGACAAACTCGGAAAATTCGAAACAGAGGGTTTGCCACTCAGCTATTTTAATCGTGACTTCTGGCATGCAAGTATTGATATTGACCCTGAGAACCTGAAAGAGATTCACTATAAATACGCATTGAAAAATGTTGACGGAACTTTTGTAGACGAAGGCGGTGATGACAGGGTGATCGAGTTGTCGAAAATTACCAATGACCTAGTCGAAGTCATCGACACCTGGAATTTCGCAGGAGAATTTGAAAATGCATTTTACACCATTCCGTTCCGGGAAACGCTTTTGCCTTCGCACCCATCCCCGGCCAAAGCAGGTGCGCCTAAAAAGTTCAGCCATGTATTTCGCATAAAGGCCCCGCTTCTTCATAAACATCAGGCCGTTTGCATTTCAGGAAGCGGTTCTGCACTCGGAGATTGGGATCAATCGAAAGTGACTGTATTCAAGATGCATGGTAACTGGTGGGAAGCAAAGGTCGATCTGCCAAAAGAGGACTTGCCAATTACTTACAAATATGCGATCTACGATACCAAAGAAAAAAAGATCACACAATTTGAAAATGGGGTTAACAGATCATTGCATGGGGACGCGACGGACAAGTTGACTATTATTCATGATGGATTCATAAATCTGCCCAACAACACATGGCGCGGAGCAGGTGTGGCCATACCGGTATTTAGTTTGCGTAGCAAAAAAAGCTTTGGAGTGGGCGAATTTGCTGACATTAAATTGTTGGTAGATTGGGCAAAATCTATCGGACTCAAGCTGATACAACTTTTGCCGGTTAATGATACTATTGCTACAAATACATGGCTGGATTCTTATCCGTACGCCGCCATTTCAGCGTTTGCGCTTCATCCGATTTACATACATCTTGAGCAGGTGGCCAATCACAAACACGGTCACATTTTGAAGCCTCTGAAAAAGGTGCAGGGCGTGTTGAATGATCTCAATGCAGTTGACTATGAACAGGTGATGAAATACAAGCTCTCTATCATGAAAGTCTTGTATTTCGCAGAGAAAGAAGCTTTTTTAAAGGACGAAGATTTTAAAAAGTTTTTCGACGAAAATAAAGAATGGCTCGTTCCATACGCTGCCTTCAGTTATCTCAGAGATGTGAATGGTACGGCAAATTTTGCCTCATGGAAAAAACATGCGGTGTATGACAAAGCTGCAATAGACAAATTTGTTTCGCCACGAAATAAGCATTACGATGAAATAGCGACATGGTATTTTATTCAATATCACCTTCACCTGCAACTGAAAGAAGCTGCGGAATATGCACACAAACATGGCATCATCATGAAAGGCGACATTCCGATTGGTGTGTACCGTTATAGTTGCGATGCGTGGGTAGAGCCTGCATTGTACAACCTTGACATGCAGGCAGGAGCTCCTCCTGATCCATTCGCTGTGTCCGGCCAAAACTGGGCACTGCCAACATACAACTGGAGCAAAATGGCGGAGGACCATTACGCATGGTGGCACAGGCGTTTCGATCAGATGACCAATTACTATGATGCTTTTCGCATAGATCACATCCTCGGATTTTTTAGGATATGGAGTATACCTGTAGAATCTGTAGAAGGAATTATGGGGCATTTTGTTCCGGCAATTCCGGTTTATATCAATGAGTTTACCGAGCGCAACATCTGGTTCGATTACAATCGTTACACGAAACCATTTGTTAATGATTATGTCCTGGGCATTGAGTTTGGAAACAATGCACAGTATGTCAAGGATACATTTCTTCAATCAACGGGCATTGATACTTTTGAATTAAAAGAAGCATTCAATACACAACGAAAGGTGGCCGAACATTTTGCCAAGCTGGAAAGTAATGATCACAACGATGCTTTGAAGCAAGGTTTGTTTGACCTTATTTCAAACGTAATCTTGTTTGAAGTGCCGGGCTCCAATGGCTCTCAATTTCATTTCCGCATAGCGATGGAAGGCATTACTTCCTACCAACAACTGGAATGGCATACGCAGCAACAATTGAAAGATCTTGCGGTAAACTATTTCTACTACAGGCAGGAGGAATTTTGGAGAAAGGAAGCCTTGAAAAGATTGCCTGCGCTGAAAGCCTCCACCGGCATGTTGATCTGCGGAGAAGATCTCGGCATGGTGCCAGCATGTGTACCTGATGTAATGCGACAGCTCGGCATTCTGAGCCTCGAAATACAACGGATGCCAAAATCGCTCAGCCAGGAATTTTTCCATCCTGCAAGCGCGCCATACTTGAGTGTGTGCATGCCTTCCACACATGACATGAGCACTATCCGCGGCTGGTGGGAAGAAGACAGGGCCCGTACGCAACGGTTCTTTAATTATCAACTACAGCAATGGGGCGATGCGCCTTTGTTCTGTGAACCATGGATAAACAAAGCCATAATTCTGCAACACTTGCATTCACCGGCAATGTGGAGCATCTTTCAGATACAGGATCTGTTTGGTATTGATGGCGATCTGCGCAGCGAAGATGTTGCTGCAGAACGCATCAACGACCCTGCCAATCCTAAAAATTATTGGCGTTATAGAATGCATGTTACACTTGAGCAATTGATGAAAGAAAAAGCTTTTAATCATGAGTTGAAAGAGAATGTAAAGGCGAGTGGAAGGAGTTAGGAATTAGAAATTAGGAGTTAGAGATGTGGAGCTGCAAGAAAGTATTGAGGGCTTTTTGAGGTGTAAGTTTTTTATTAACCTCAAAGATCGCAAAGGTGGCGCAAAGGAAACGAAGGCTTTGTATTTGAGCATTCATGATTTATTTCTTCAAACACGAATGTCGAAATAAAACTCTTCTTTGCTTTCTTTGCGCCACCTTTGCGTATTCTTTGCTGTTACAACAGCGTATCGCACAGAAACCAAATCCTAACTATTTCTCAACACCTTTCACCTTCAACTTCACCTTATAAACTCCTTCAGAAGCCGTCAAAAACAGCTCATCATTATCTTTTCCTCCAATACATACATTCGCCGTCCATTTCGCGGGAACATCAATATGAGCAATCTTTTCGCCTTTGGAATTGAACACCGTAACACCATTGCCGCAGCAATATAAATTGCCCTGATTGTCCAATGTAATTCCGTCTGCTCTTGAGTTTGCAAAGAATTGCTGATTGCTCAACGCTCCGTCTTTGTCAATCGTGTACTTATAAATTTTTCCGCCATCAATATCGGCAACGAAAATAGATTTTCCGTCAGGCGCTCCTACGATGCCATTCGGTTTTACGATATCAGCTGCAACGATCACTGGTTCTTTGCTTCCCTTTTTAAGATAATACACTTTTTGACCTTCGATCTCTGGTTTCTTTCTTGTCCAGTAATCACGCTGATAATAAGGGTCTGTAAAATAAATGCCACCGTGAGCATCGATCCACAGGTCATTCGGACCGTTCAATTTTTGTCCTTTATAATCGCTCATTATAACGGTTACTTTACCAGAGGGATCGATGGACCACAACTCATTCTGATTATCTGCGCAAGCAATGATGTTTCCTTTCTTATCAAAATACAAACCGTTCGAACGCCCTGTTCTATCAAGGAAAACGGAGAGTTTGCCATTGACATCATACTTCCATATTTTATCATTTGGCTGATCGGTGAAGAAAATATTTCCTGCTTTATCAACAGCAGGACCTTCTGTAAAGGCAAAGTTATTGGCGATCAATTCGAGTTTTGCTCCGTCTGCGATAATGGGTGAAGTGCTGTCTCCACCTGTATTTGCTGAAGTACTCATACACATAAAAATGAAAAGTGAGAGTAAGCAATATAGCTTGAGATGTTTCATAAAACTGGAAATGTGTTTGTTCAAAAAATCATTGTTACAAATGCAACGATACTAGCGCAATAAATGCGGGCAATGCCTGCTTATAAATGATCGATCGAGAGGCGGTTAATCCTCCGTAAATTCCTGCTACAATTACACAGGTCAAAAAGAATACGGCCACATACAAATGCCACATTGGATCTTCTATGCATAGCGACCATATCAGCCCCGCTGCGAGAAAGCCGTTGTACAGTCCCTGGTTGGCAGCAAGAGTTTTTGTTTTTTCAAACAGATCCGGAGGAAAACCCCGGAATGTTTTTTTGCCAACTGTTGTCCAGGCAAACATCTCAATCCATAAAATATACAGGTGCTCAATAGCTACAATGGCAATAAAAATATTGGCGACTATCTTCATGATGAATGTGTTTTGCGTGGCACAAAATATAAAAACGGCCTGAAAAGCAGAAGCACTGAGTTTTTCAGGACTCAGTGCTTCTCAGGAAATATATCACGAACATTCTTCGACAAGCTAAACCCTTCGACAAGCTCAGGGTGACACTCCGCGCCGGCTGTCAGGCTGAGCTTGTCGAAGCCTCGCGGCACAGGAGCGATTTGTACAATTTTATTTGATCACTAAAGAAGAAATGGAGTGCGGTAGGCTGGTTGCTTTCGCCGCGGCACCATTGATCCAAAGGTTGTAATCAAGTTTTTTATCTGTACGATTCATCACTACAACAACAATACTGCCGTCATTGTTTTGAAATGCAGTTGTTTCCAAAAAATCTCTGCTGGATGCCGTGCTGATGCGTTTTGCCCCCGGACGAATGAATTTTGAAAACTGACCGATGTAGTAGAATGCATTGGTGTAGATCAACTCACCCGTTTGTGTATTCGCGTGCACAGGTGCAAAGCAGAAATTACCAACGTGGTTAGGGCCGCCATGTTCATCAAGCAGGATGTTCCAATCTGTCCATGCAACAGTGCCGCAATTGAAATCATTGATCATGGAGTTGCCATATTTTTCACCAAGCGACCAGTTGTGAATGCTATCCATGTTAAATTTCTCTTTGCAACCTTCAGTGAAGATCAGATTTTTACCGGGAAATGCGTCGTTGACCATTTTGATGTTGTCAAACTGCATTGCGCTACCAGTCCATGTTTCATACCAGTGGAAGCCAATTCCCCACACGTATTTTGCAGCTTCAGGATCGCTAAGGATTGTGCTGGCACGTTGATACGCAAGGTCCCTGTTGTGATCCCATGCAATCAGTTTTTTGCCGCCTAAACCGTTCTTCTGTAAAGTTGGCCCAAGGTAACTCTTGATGAAATCTCTTTCTTCCTCCGCTGTGTAAATGCAGGACTCCCATGTTTGCTTAGCCATTGGTTCGTTCTGCGCACTCAATCCCCAGATAGGAATGCCCTTCGCTTCATAAGTTTTAATAAACTTTACATAATAGTTTGCCCATGTTTGTCTTGCTTCCGGTTTCAATTTGCCACCGTGCAGCAAGTCGTTATTATCCTTCATCCACGCAAGCGGGCTCCATGGCGTAGCATACAAAGTGAGTTTGCCACCCGCAGCAGCTATAGCCTGCTTAATTAAAGGAATACGATATTTTTCATCATGCGCCACATTGAAAGTGCTGAGTGAAGCATCTTCGTTAGTGACATAAGTATAGCTGTCGCTTGAAAAGTCGCAACTGTGAATAGTCGTTCTGCCGATGGTATATCCGATACCAGAGTTAGTGTTGTAGTACGCCTTCAACAGTTCCTGCTGTTTATCTTTTGGCAGTTTGGCAAATGTTTCCGCAGAAGCATCCGTCAACGCACCGCCCACACCCATGAATGTCTGGAACTTTCTCGCCGGGTCTACAAATATGCAGGGCTGTGTTTCCAAAGGCTGTGCAAGAGGAGAAAAACTCAACGTGCCATTTTGTGAAAGACGCAGATCGGTATTTTCAGCAGTTGTGTAGACCGTAACTGTTTTGTTGGCCGCACTGTATTTTTTTGCTGCCGTTTGAGCGTTCATTAAATAAAAAGAAGAGGAGGCAATGAAAACCAGGAAGAGTTTTTTCATGTTATTCTACTTTAAGTACAAATTTTAAATGAAAATAGAACCGCGTAGAGACAAGGCACCGCCTTGTCTCCAACAAATAGTTTGCGTTCATTAACTAAAGAGATTGAAAAGTTAAAAATATACTCGTTTAGGCGGGCAAAAAAATTAAAAGACCTTGTTTGAGCCAATGAAAAGTAGTGCATGGAAGACGTGAAGGAGGGGTGACGATGATTTGCAGGTGATAATCAGGGCATTGCATTTTTTAGAGAAGTTTGCCTGTAGAGTTAATGACGTAGCGCAAGACTTTGATAATTAACCGTATCTGCGCAAATTCGTACCGGCGTATAGATTTTCACTACGGGGCCTCAATTACTATTTGATCGATATACGTTACATAATATCCCTGCCTTACACATTAGCAACAAACAAATACCTGGAGACCAAATTATAACAACTCATGAATCTGTTACCAAAGCGATTGAAATCGATAGACGTTTTTCGGGCCGTTACCATGTTCCTGATGATCTTTGTAAATGATGTTGACGGCGTTCAGAAAATACCCGAATGGATAAAACATGTGGATTCGCACACTGATGGGATGGGATTTGCGGATGTTATTTTTCCAGCCTTTCTTTTCATCGTAGGCCTCTCATTGCCATTTGCTATTCGCAACAGAATGAACAAAGGGTATTCTGTACCGCAAATTGCATTGTACATTCTTACACGTTCACTGGCATTGTTGATAATGGGATTGTTTCATGTGAACCTCGACGATTACAGCAAAGCTTCCGTTTTGTCAAAAGGTTTATGGATGGGCTTAATCACGATAAGTTTCTTCCTTATTTGGCTGGACTATCCAGAAGAGATGCCAAAGACGAAAAAGAATATTTACGTTGGCTCCGGCATTGCACTGCTGGCGTTAATGGCGATTTTGTACAGAAGTGGTGATCCCGCAAATCCCGGCTGGATGCATGCTTCATGGTGGGGAATTCTGGGAATTATTGGCTGGGCCTATCTTTTATGCGCCGTCATTTTTCTTTTGTCAAAAGGCAACTTCAATGTTTTGCTCATTGCATTTATTGCTTTTGCGGCACTCAATATTTGCGCACATACC
This sequence comes from Pinibacter aurantiacus, assembly GCF_019130065.1. Classification (GTDB taxonomy): domain Bacteria; phylum Bacteroidota; class Bacteroidia; order Chitinophagales; family Chitinophagaceae; genus Pinibacter; species Pinibacter aurantiacus. The sequence goes on from NZ_JAHSPG010000018.1 coordinate 153,784, forward strand.
GGGGTTTTCCATAAGAGACTTTGGGTGGTAAATGATGGATCATCTGCTTCGCTCGTTATGGCGGGCACATTGATAAGCAGCTTGTATACACGAATAGCAGGCACAAAAAATGATAGCTGCCTTTGGTGGTTGCTGGCCATATGTGGTGTTGGAATGATAGCCCTTGGCTTTTTTGTTCGTCCTTATGCTGGTGGTATTTCAAAAATACATTCTACTCCTGCGTGGGTTTTTATTTGTACAGGCATTAGCATCCTGGCATTTGAATTTTTTATCTGGCTCATTGACATTGAAGGAAAAGAAAACTGGTTCTCCATTATTGCGCCTGCGGGCAGAAGTACACTTACCTGTTACCTCATGCCTTATCTTCTGTTTTCTATTTACAGAATGACAGGCTTTGTATATCCTGAGTTTTTGAGAGAAGGCGTTGGTGGCATTATCCGCTCGTTTGCGATTTCATTTGTGTTGATATGGATTGTGGGTTTGATGGAAAAACGACGTATAAGGTTAAAGGTGTAGGGGCGAATCGCATTCGCCCTTTAACACTGAATGTATTTCATCTTTAATGGTGAGAGAGTATAAATCGTTCTTATTGGTGTCGTATACGTATCAACGATAGTTGTAACGAAAGAAGTTTTAAAAAAGCATGAAAAGAATTCTTACCGGTATATTGTTCTTTATAATTTCTGTTTTACCCGATGTTGGGTTTAGTCAGATATCAATACACATAAATCAGGTTGGCTTTAATAGCAGCGACGCAAAAATAGCAGTCATTAGTTCAGATCAGCCGCTGCCGGCGAACACTTTGTTTACCGTTGAAGACATCGTTCACAAGAGAGATTTTAAAGCTGTCTTAAGTTCGCCGTTGCACGTGAACGAATGGTTTCCGGGAAAGTATTTTTACAAGGCAGATTTTTCTGCAATTAGAACAGAAGGGAAATACATTTTGCGAGTGGTTGTATTTGATTCAATTTATTCATCATCACCATTTTTTATTGGTGAGAAAGCGTTGACAAAAGCAACGTTGCCTGCAATTCTTAATTACTATCACAAGCAACGAGCAAATACGCAACAGGAGCTGGAAGCCGATAAACATGTGATACTATATGGCAGCAGTAAAACAGCAAATGTGCAAGGTGGCTGGTGCGATGCATCCGGCGACATCAGTAAATATTTTTCGCATCTGTGTTATACCAATTTCATGTCGCCGCAACAAATACCATTGGTCACATGGTCGATGGAAAACGCTGTGGAATCAATTCCTGCACTGTTGACATCCTTAAAAATAAAGGACTCGCTTGAACAGGAAGCCTTGTATGGTGCGGATTATGTGTTGCGTTCACTTTCGCCGGACGGATATTTTTATACAACTGTATTCAGCTATTTCAAACCCGATCCTAATGAAAGAAGGATTGTTGGCTTGCTTGCAAACAGCGTTACGACTTCCGACTATCAAAGTGCTTTTCGTGAAGGCGGAGGAATGGGAATCGCGGCACTGGCCCGTGCAGCGAGATGGAGGAAGCATGGTGATTCTACATCACAGCAATATTTGGCGGGAGCGAAAAAGGCATTTGCACATTTGTTGGCAAACAACTTAAGATATTGTGACGATGGCAAGGAAAATATACTGGATGATTATTGCGCATTGATGGCGGCAACAGAATTGTGGATCACCACCAATGAAGACCTCTATAAAAAAGAAGCGCGAAAACGTGCAAAAAACATTTCCAGTCGATTAACGCCGAAAGGCTATTTCATTGCCGATGATAGCAAGAGGCCCTTCTGGCATGCATCAGATGCGGGTATGCCTGTTGTGGCGTTATCAAGATACCTGGCAAAAGAATCAGATGCTTCTTTAAGAAGCATTGCTTTGGAGACAATAGAGAAAGCACTTGATTATAATCTGCATGTCGCCAATGAGGAGAGCAATCCTTTTGGTTATGCACGTCAAACATTTGCAGTGCAGGGTAAAATCAAAAGCGGATTTTTTATTCCGCATGAAAATGAATCCGGCTGGTGGTGGCAAGGCGAAAACGCAAGACTGGCCTCGCTTGCAACGGCTGCATTGGTAGGAGGCAAGATTGTTTATGGGAAAAGTAAGAACGCAAAAACCGATTCTTTGCAAACATATGCAGCACGCCAGTTGTCATGGATATTGGGTTGCAACCCTTATGACATGTGCTTCATGTATGGTTTTGGAAAAAACAATGTACCACACATGGCATCTATGTTTGGTCATGGATCGGAGTGGGGAGGCATATCAAACGGTGTAACCGGCGGCGAAAATCCTGATGGCAGCGGAATACTGTTTAAAGAAAAAGCGGAAGGCAATGAATGGCGATGGACAGAACAATGGCTGCCTCATGCTGCGTGGTTTTTACAGGCAATGACCGCCGAAGGGCAGGAGTTAGAAATTAGGAATTAGGAGTTAGGAATTCTTTCTGTGTTGCAAGCGGAAAGAAAGTAACTTCTACTAAACCTAAGTCATTATGTGTTACGTCATAAACTAATCCCTACCTTCTAATTCCTAACTCCTAATTTCTAATTCCTAAAAAACAGCACGATGAAACAATACACTTTAGCAATTCTTTTTTGTACGTTGGCGACTTGTCTTCTCGCCCAGAAAGTGAGCAAGAACAAGCCTGTAGTGATCGGATATGTTGGTGGTTACAGAGGAGTTGCAGATACTTCGATCATTGAAGCCAACAAGCTTACACACGTCAACTATGCATTTGTAGATGTGAAAAATAATCGGGCCTATCTGCACAACGAAAAAACAGACACGATCAATTTTAGAAACCTGAATGGACTGAAATTGAAAAATCCTTTACTTAAAATTCTTATTTCGATTGGTGGCTGGACATGGAGCAAGAATTTTTCTGATGCGGTGCTTACTGATACATCGCGCAAGGCTTTTGCTGAAAGTGCTGTTGCGATTATGGCAAAATATGATTTGGATGGAGTAGATATTGATTGGGAATATCCGGGCATGAGAGGAGATTCCAATGTTTTTCGTCCGGAAGACAAAGAGAACTACACATTGATGTTTAAAGAGCTGCGTGCTGAACTGGACACACTACAACAAGCAACGGGAAAAAAATATTTGCTCACAACTGCAGTTGGTGGATTTTCCTCTTTTTTGCATCATACTGAAATGGGCAAAGCGCAACAATACTTGGACTATGTGAATTTGATGACCTATGATTACAGTTGGAGCAAAGCATCGCACCACACCAATTTGTACAATGCAACCAAAGATTCGTCGGCAAACTCGGCAGACAAAGCTGTTGCAGCATTTATGGAAGCCGGTGTGCCAGTAAGCAAACTCGTCATGGGCATTGCATTTTATGGCAGAGGCTCGATTGTAGAGGGTGATACGAAAAATGGCATTGATAGCAAGATCGCTTCTCACAGTCATGTTGGTGGCTATACTTACATAAAAGATAGCCTGCTTACACAAAAAGGTTATCGCAGCTATTGGGACAAAAAGGCAAAGGCTCCGTATATGTTCAATGCCAGTGACAAAAAGTTCATCTCCTACGACGATGAACGCTCTGTAAAATATAAATGCAAATACGTTCTCCGTCACAAGCTTGCAGGAGTGATGTTTTGGGAATATGCGGATGATAGGAAAGGGTATTTGTTGGCCGTGATTACAAGCACTTTTGGCAATTAAGAATTAAGAATTAGGAATTAAGAATGCTTTCTGTGCTGCAGAATAAATTACAGCAAACTCCACGCTGGCGCAGAGGTGTGATAGCTGTTACTTATTACATCTGTGCTCCGTGAATTCTTAATTCTTAATTTCTAATTCTTAATTGAATTGAATTATTTCACTCGAAATATTTCCTCCGCAAACAACCCCGCCGACTTCTTCCTGTACGCATTTTTCTGCCAGAGGATAAAAGCTTTGCGGGACAGATCGCGGCCGGCAATGGGAATGGCTACAAGGCTCTTCCATCCGATCAGAGCTTTTTCATTTAGAATGGTGATCCAGTTTCCGGATTCCACCATCGTTAGGAGCGAATGCACATCGTTCAGTTCAATCTTTACGTTCGGCGCAATATTGTTTGTTTTGAAAAGGTTGTCGAGAAAGTTGCGGGAAATAAAGCCTTTGCCCGGCAAAACAAGATCGAGGTTATTGATCTCTTTAAGTGTAATTTTTTTTAAGGAAGCCAACGGATGTTTTTTAGCAACCACCATTACAATGCTGGAAGTAAACAATGGCTGCATGTCCAGGTCTTCATCAGGCTCGTCATTTTTAAATGAGAGCATGAAGTCGAGCTCCGACAATTTTAAACGTTTTTCTAATTCTTCAGGGTCATCATATTCTATCTGGATTTTTATACCTGGATATTTTTTTAAAAATGGAGAAAGCGCTGGCAGGATGAGGGAAGAGAATGCATAGGTGATGCCAATTTTCAATTCGCCGGTAACAGAAGTGTTCAGGTCTGTGATGGACTGTCTGCCTTTTTCAACTTCAAATAGAATCTTTCTTGCGTGGTCAAGAAAAACACTACCTGCTTCCGTAAGCCGAACAGTTTTTCCAATTCTGTCAAATAGCAACATGCCAAGTTCATTCTCCAATTGTTTGATCTGTTGCGATAACGTAGATTGCGTTACAAACAGCGCTGACGCTGCTTCTGTGAAGTGTAAGGTTTCTGCTGCTTTAACAAAATAGGTGAGTTGCCTGAATTCCATATTAATCGTTTTTACTAATCAATATCATAAGAACAATCTATTTTACAAATATATCTTTATTGGCGACATTTGCACTTGTAAAAACGATTTCAGAAGACCTTCTTGCCGGGAACACCCTGATTCTTAATAACCAATACGGGTATGAATATCTTTCGGTCATTGCGATACCGCAATTTTAAATTATTCTTTTACGGGCAATCAGTTTCATTAATAGGGACATGGATGCAAAAAACAGCCGTTAGCTGGCTGGTGTACAGACTAACAGGTTCTGCGGTGCTATTGGGTGTCGTTGGGTTTGTAAGTCTCATCCCTTCGCTTATTCTTTCTCCCTATGCGGGAAGTTTCATCGACAGGCACAATCGGTTTAGATTGTTGGTTGTCACGCAGGTTATTTCAATGGTCCAGGCGGGAGCATTGGCTGCATTGGTTTTCTTTGGTTATTATAATATTCCACTCATTATACTTTTAAGTCTGGTACAGGGAATTATCAACGCATTTGACGTTACATGCCGCCAATCGCTGATGGTAGAAATGGTGGACAACAAAGATGATTTGCCAAACGCCATTGCACTGAACTCCACCATGACCAATTTTGCCCGTATCGCAGGACCGGCAGTTGCCGGAATCATCTTAAGCACACTGGGTGAAGACATTTGTTTCTTCATCAATTTCTTCAGCTATCTTCCTGTGTTGATGTGTTTGTCAATGATGCGTCTGCACACACCGGCTAAGCCATCTTCCAATGATATCTGGACGGAATTAAAAGAAGGGTTCCACTATGTTTCAGGTAATAGAAATTTGAGTAGCCTTATCATCATGCTTACGATCAGCAGCTTGTTTGTAATTCCGTTTAATACATTGATGCCCATCTTCGCAAAAGATCTTTTTAGCGGAACCGCAAAAACTTTCAGTTGGTTTGAAAGCGCTGCTGGCGCGGGCTCTGTCATTAGTGCCATCTACCTTGCGAATTTGAAAAAAGGCAAGAATCTGATCAAAATAATGATCGCTGCAGGAATTGTTTTTGGTGCCAGCGTTATGTTTCTCGCGTACTCAAAACATTTACCCGTTGCTTTGCTTTTCATGACACTTACTGGCGTTGGAATGATGGCGCAAACTTCTGTGATCAACACCTACATTCAAACGCACGCAGTACCCGCGATGCGCGCAAGAGCGATCAGTTACTATGTAATGGCTTACCAGGGAATGGTGCCAGTGGGTAGTTTGCTCGCGGGACTTCTTGCGGGTGCGATTGGCCCCAGGCGAACCGTTTTCATTGAAGGCGCCATTGGTTTGATCGCAACGATCGTTTATGTAGTCTATAGAAATAAGGTTGCTGGCAAAGTATTTACTATCAAGTCGTTGGTGCCTGTGGAGAGGCTGAAAGCGTATTTTAAGAATGCTGCTTAGGCAATTAAGAATTAGGAATTAAGAATTAAGAATTAAGAATTCTTCACAAGGTAAGAGTACCTACGTTTTTGGAACGCTCCCGAAATGGGAGAGGAGAGCTTGCTTTCATTTTTTGCTGTTGTACATGAGCAATTCTTAATTCTTAATTCCTAATTCTTAATTGAACAAAAAATGTTAAAATTTTCTTATCGACCCAATTTCCTGTAACGTTTTCCATTGAATGGTTGTCAGAATAGCGACAACATTTTTAAAGAAGTTTCGATGCCGGCTTTGTGTCTGGCATTGATCCCATTAACCTTAAACATTTTCCCATGCAATGGTATTTGTGTGCGGTGACCGCTCTATTACTTACGACAGGTTGCAAAAAGACCACCTGCAAAACTTTACCCGAACCCACTGATCCTAAGATGGAGTATACAGAATTGAAAGACAGGACAGTCGGGTTTAACTCAAGCTATTCGATCGATCTTGACAAGGATGGCGAGAGTGATTTTTCTTTCTCCACTCTTCTTGTTGGTGATCCAATTTTAAAAAGGGATTACAGACAGTACTACATCAGCTCGAAATTTTACACCAACTGCCAGGTAAATGAAAACGAAGAAACGCCTGTATTGCAAAGGGGTGATAAGATCGCATCTGCGCCACTTGAAGGCTTCCATTGGTATAATGCTTCACATGTAGTGATTGCGCAAAAGATCATAGAAATGAATGGCACATCATGGTCGGGCAATTGGAAACAAGTTGCGCATGCCTATCAACCGGTAAGCATTCTTAAAGGCGACAAAACTTATTATGGCTGGATAGAATTATCCTTCGACATCCAAAACGAAAGAATCATTTTGCATCGTGCCGCTGTGGCGAAGGAGGCGGGGGTGGAAGTGAAAGCAGGGATTTAGAGAGCAATTAATAATTAATAATTAAGAATTAATAGGTGCTGCAACCAGACGAGATTAAAATCGTTGAATGTGGTACTCTTGCTTAAAGGAATATTGTATTCCGTTTCGCAAGCCGCCCTATTAATTTTTAATTATTAATTATTAATTATTAATTACTTCACCTTCGCTCTTTCTTTATCCTTTCCCATTCCTCCTGCACCAACCTGTTCTTTAATGCCGTAGAATATGGTTTTCCAGATGAGGTTGAACATTGACTTTGTAATGTCTCTTTCGTATTGAACGTTCACAACATCGGGGCGATTATCGTTTGCTTTGTTTTTCTTTTTCAATAAGATCTTGTTCGCCAGAAATGTGATGAATCCTCGTTTTTTGAAACCGGTAGGACTTGACGTGTCGCGCTTCAACATTTCAATGTCAACATCATCGTAGTAGAATGAAATCTTCCCATTTGAATGTAAGTTGTTTGCAGTCATGTTGAATGAAAGCTGTTTAATGTTCGCACTGTTGATCTTAACCTCGCCAAGAGGAATGGTAACCTGGTTAAGAATTTTGCCATCAAAGGCGCCGAATTTTCCGCTCACTTTAAATTCTCCGTTAGCGGGATTGTTAGGAAAAACAAAGTGTGCATCAAGAGGCGCTTCGCCCATAAATTTTGCAGTGATAGCAATATTCATTACGCCGCTTCCTTCAATGTTACTCAGGTTGTTTATATCGCCATTGACTTTTGTAAAGCTTATTACACCTACTTTCTTTGTGTCAGCACTTTTTTCTTTATAGGCAACTGTCGCGTTTTGTACTTTGATATATGGCACACGCACAGGTAAGTCCAGTTTGCTTAACAGCTGGTGCGGGTACCCTCCAACTTTCGATTTGCTATTCGATGGCGCCGTTCTGTCCTGGTATACCTCAATGTGTGCACCCGATAAAAGAATTTTATCTGCAAGTATAGAGCGGTTGTTAAGAAATTCACTGTAGTCAAAATTGCCCATAACGAATTCCGGAGCCCTTATGTCAAACCTGTCAATTTGATGACCCAAATGTTTGGCAAATCCATCTTCATTGTAAAGTGGCTGCAGTTTAAGATCATTAATGGTCGTGATAGTGTTTCCTTTTATCTGAACATAAAGCTTTGCCAATGAAAGTTTGTACATATCCTTACTCAGCGGCATTGAAAAACTATCAACATAAATTCTCGCATCATTGGAATATAGAAATCTATCGGTATTGCCTCGCGTAGTAGAGTCTATCAGCACATTGAAAAGATCTGCACTTATACGATTTACATCGGTTTCCTTATAATGTTGATTCGTTCCATAGTACGCAAAGGACGCATTGTGAAGCGAAAGCGTATCGATTCTTATAGAGCTAATGTCCTTGTTGATCTTGTCATACAGCGTGGTAATCTTTATCGTAGTATCAGTTTCTGTTTTCTTTTTTACGGAGTCAAAGTGATACATTTTGATTGTGGCATCATCCAGCAATATCTTGCGGAGATCGACGCCCTTCTCTGTTAGAAGTTTGTAAGCATCTACATTTTTTATCTCCAGTTTTTTTAGGAGGATATCAACTGTATTGGCAGGGATGTCAGCAGCCCGAAGCGTCTTAAGTATCGATGAATCGATTGTAAAATGTATGTCGTGGAGGGTGATGCTTAAATTGTCAATATCAACGTCTGTTTTACTGATATGTATTTTGTAAAGGCCGCCAGTCGCCTCATGTACGGTCTTCTCTATGCGCTGCGAAAGCCTCCTTTCAACATTGCTGGATTTAAAATAGCTTTTAAGGAATAGGTATGTACCTAGCCCCAGTATCAATATTCCGATCAGGATGTAGAGTAATATATTCTTTCGCATAGGTATAAAAAAGGTGAGCAGAAAGTTGTGATCTGCAATTCATTTTCACCACTTAACTGCTCACATTCATTTACTTTCTTATTGTTAGTACATCACTTTTTAACAGGTGATGAAGCAAAAAAGTTTTCAATAGTATGTAACAGATTTGAAACAGGGCCTTCCATTTTATTTGTTCTGTCATCAATGGTTGTGTCATCAAGTGCCTTTCCTAATTCTATCGAGGCGGGCAAATGCGCGAGAATTTCATGACGCTGATCTGCCAGTAGTGACTGGGCTTTCGCAGGATCATTGCCCGCTTGCTCGTGGAGTAGTTTCACTGCCTGTAGTGCCAGGTTATCCAGCACACCGGCTGTATAGACTTCTGAAAAACCAGAATAGTCTGCTACCTTATTCACCACTTCCGTATAGTTTGAACCAAGCATATCTGCCAGCACATTGCCGGCTGGTTCTCGCTTTAACAGTCTTGCGCCACCATCACGAGTGTGTGTGTATTTGTACAATACCGTTAAAACAGTTGGAACACTTGCCTGTGCCAGTTTATCATATCTGTGTGCAAAATCTTCTTCTTTAAGATCCTGCGTGTTGGGGTCAATCTTGTTAATATTTGTCCCCATGTATTTTTGAAGTTCCTTTACCAGATTGAGTTGCATAGTGATGGGTTTTGTGTGATAGAGAGTGTTTTGCAAAATTTGAAGATTTGAAAATATAGGAATTTGAAAATTCATTTAATGCGTCGGCCTTTACTTAATCAATCTCTCTTAAACCTTTACTTAATCAATCTCTCTTAAATGAATAATGATTATAAAGAACGAATGATAGACCAGATGCATTTTCAAATTCCCATATTTTCATATTTTCAAATTATTTCGCCATTCTGCGCACAGCCTTCTTTGGTGCAGCTCGCTTAGCAGCGGCTTTTTTCGGCGCAGCTTTCTTCGCTGTTGCACGTCTTGGAGCAGCACGTTTTGCGGTTGCTCTCTTACTTGTTGTTTTTGTTTTTTCCTCCGGATTTTTCGGCGCTTTCATTCCTTTTTCTCTTGCTTCACTTAGTGCAATGGCAATTGCCTGTTTAGGATTTTTAACAGTGCCGCCTTTGCCGCCAGGTCCGCTTTTCAATGTGCCTTTTTTAAATCTGTGCATATCTTCTTCAACCATGTTTTGGGTTGCTTTTGAATATTTTGGCATAACATGAAATTTAACGATTAATAAATAAGGCTATGTTAACACAAGCGTGAACTATTTGCCACATAGCTATAGTGTATCCATTAAAAACCCTACCGTTCCTGTCTGAAAGCAAAAAGCCGGGAAATGGGGATTTCCGGCTACATTTTTCAAGCCTTTACAAGGATGGCAAACGGCAAGGTATTTACTGCACATCCTGAAAATACTTTTATGCGACCTGAATATCATTTACAAGAAATGCGTGACATGCGTTACTGCATCAACAAGGCGGTAAACAATGGTTACACGCAGGATTTTAAAGTGAACGAAAAGGGCCTGCTTTCTCTTCAGACAGAACAGGTGTATAAACCGGATGATGTTAGAGTAGTAGATTTCTACAGGTTTGAAGGTGCATCAGATCCGGATGACAATGCAATATTGTATGTGATAGAAACCGGAAACGGTTCGAAAGGAACACTGGTAGATGCTTACGGCGTTTATGCAGACATGATGATTGGACGTTTCTTAAAACAAGTTGAAGACATTCATAAAAAGTCTGCAATGGCATAGAGTAAAGTAAAAAGTAAAAAGTCCTTAGAGACTACTTCTCTTTTTGAATTTTAACTTTTGAATTTTGACTTTCAAATACCACACATTTTAATCAATCATTAAATTTTCATTTATGGAAAAGACAACTAAAAGTGCCAATGGAAAAGCGGCGACTTCCACCGCAACAAGAAAAACATCTTCTTCAAAAAACAAAACAGTCAAATCAATGCTGGCTGATTTTTTTGTGGAAGAGATAAAGGACATTTATTGGGCTGAAAAGCACATAGTAAAAGCGTTGCCAAAAATGCAAAAGGCAGCTAATTCAGATGAGCTTGCCAATGCGTTTTCTGAACACCTTAAACAAACAGAAGGACATGTAACTCGTCTTGAACGCGTTTTTGAATTGTTAGGTGAATCTCCCAAAGCAAAAAAATGCGATGCTATGGAGGGTATTCTTAAGGAAGGCGAAAGCATCATTGAAGAAACTGAAGAAGGTACCAGCACCCGCGATGTTGGTTTAATTCTGGCTGCGCAAAAAGTAGAACACTATGAGATTACCACGTACGGCAGTTTGCATCAACTAGCTACTACAATGGGCAAGAATGATGTAGCTGATTTGCTTGCACAAACTTTGCAGGAAGAAAAAAATACAGATAAGTTATTAACAAAAATCGCCGAGGCGCATATTAACAATGCTGCTGAGGATGAGGAAGAATAGTATGCTTCACGCTTAACGCATAACGCCTAACGCAGGAAGTCTCCGCGTTGCGTGTTATGCGTTTCTGCTATTAGCGTTAAGCATCAGGCGTTCAACTTTAAGTATAAAAACATGGAAGCACTCAAATTATCGCACCCGCAATTTCTACGTATAGCGGCAGATTACAAGGAGTCTGCGAAAGTGGCGCATTTGGTTTATGTGTCGGTGAGCGATCCGGGAATTGTGCGTGTAAAGAAAGGAAAGGGATTTAGTTACTATCTTGAAGATAAACTTGTGAAGAGCAAAGATGACTTGCTTCGATTTAAGAAATTGGTCATCCCTCCGGCATGGAAAAGTGTATGGATATGCACCTTGCCAGAAGGTCACATTCAGGCTGCGGGCCTTGATGCACGCGGACGCAAGCAGTATCGTTATCATCCTCTTTGGAATGTGTTGCGCAATGAAACAAAATTCCATCGAATGCTGGAGTTTGGGAAAACGATTCCGTCACTACGTGCAAAGATTGAACAGGACATTGTTTCCAAAGAGTTGAATGCGGATAAAGTTATAGCCACTGTTATCTCGCTGATGGAACGTACTTACATACGCATCGGCAATGAAGGTTATGAAAAGTTGTACGGATCTTATGGCCTCACTACGTTAAAAGACAAACACGTTTCGATACAAGGAGACAAGATTTCTTTTTCATTCAAAGGAAAAAAAGGCGTTTATCATAATGTCTCTCTCAAAAATAAAAGGCTTGCGAAAATTGTTGAGGCGTGTCGCGACATTCCCGGCAAGGAACTTTTTCAATTTTATGATACTGAAAACAATTGCAAGTCGATAGATTCAGGGGCGGTGAACAATTATATAAAAGAAGCCACCGGAGCGGACTTTACCGCAAAGGATTTTCGAACCTGGGCGGGCACTTTGAATGCGTTGCGTGCTTTTAAGTCGATTGGAGAAGCTGCGACTTCAGCAGAAGGAAAGAAAAATGTGGTGACAGTATTGGATGAAGTCAGCCAAAAGTTGGGTAACACGCGAGCCGTTTGCAAGAAATATTATGTCCATCCCGGCCTGATAAAAATGTACGAAGAAAACAATCTGAAAAAATACATAACCGCCCTTGATAAAATCGAAGAGCCGGATAGTAAGACGGATTTGACGGGAGAGGAGAAGGTGTTGATGAAAGTGCTGGCAGAGACAATTTGAAAATTTGAGGATTTGAAGATTTGAAAATTGTGGTTGCGGTAGGGGCGAATCGCATTCGCCCTCGCGCACACGAAGAATTTCCCCATATAAAAGACTGTTGCACACAAACCCAATGCCCACCAGAATTCCCGCCGACGAACGTAATGCGACGCAACTAAAGTCCATGTTTATTCCACTGCCGGTTAACAAATTGTCCCCAAAAACATAAATAATTAATAATCAATTCCGAAAACCACAGCTAAAGCCATTTTCAAATCGTCAAATTTCCAAATTATCCAATTGTTTACCTTACTTTTGCACCGCATAAAAGTGCGTTTCAGAGAATGAAGAATATTCGAAATTTTTGTATTATAGCCCATATTGACCACGGAAAAAGCACCCTGGCAGACCGTTTACTACAAAGTACAGGTACCATCAGCGACAGAGAAATGATGGATCAGGTATTGGATGACATGGATCTGGAAAGAGAAAAAGGTATTACTATTAAGAGCCATGCAATTCAGATCAACTACCCATTCAAAGGCGAAAAATATACACTTAATCTTATCGATACTCCCGGCCACGTTGACTTTAGCTACGAAGTGAGCCGTGCATTGGCAGCCTGCGAAGGCGCTTTGCTATTGGTGGATGCCACTCAGGGTATCCAGGCGCAAACTATCTCCAATCTTTACTTAGCAATAGATAACGACCTGGAAATCATTCCCGTAATCAATAAAATTGATATGGACGGTGCAATGATTGACGAGGTAAAAGATCAAATTATTGACCTGATCGGCTGCAAACCGGAAGATATTCTTTTGGCGAGTGGAAGAACCGGTTTAGGTGTTGATAAAATATTGGAAGCGATCGTTGAAAAGATTCCGGCTCCAAAGGGCGACCCAAATGCTCCTTTGCAAGCTTTGGTTTTTGACAGCGTTTTCAACAGTTTCCGCGGTATCATCGTGTACTACCGTATCATGAATGGTACGCTGAAAAAAGGCGACAAAGTTAGATTTACGTCTAACGATAGTGAATATGAAGCGGATGAAGTGGGCGTGCTTAAGCTAAAAATGGAAGAACGCAAAGAAGTGGAATGTGGTACGGTAGGCTATATTATCACCGGTATTAAAAACGCTAAAGAGGTGAAAGTGGGCGATACGCTTACTTTGACTGCAAATCCGGGCGAAGGCATCAAGGGATTTGAGGACGTAAAACCGATGGTATTTGCCGGTATCTTCCCTGTAGAAACAGACGATTTTGAAGAGCTTCGTGAGTGCATGGACAAACTGCAGCTGAACGATGCGTCTCTTACATACGAACTTGAAACTTCGCAAGCGCTTGGTTTCGGTTTCCGATGCGGATTCCTTGGAATGCTGCACATGGAAATTATCCAGGAGCGTTTGGAAAGAGAGTTCAACCAAACAGTAATTACCACTGTACCGAACGTAAGCTTTATTGCTTACACGGGGAAAGGTGAAAAAGTGATTGTAAACAACCCTGCCGAAATGCCTGATCCTACCCGCATTGACAGGATTGAAGAGCCTTTCATCAAAGCGCAGATTATCACCAAGCCCGAGTATATTGGTAATATCATGACGCTTTGCCTTGGCAAACGTGGTATTCTTTTAAGTCAAAGCTATCTTACACAAACACGTGTTGAGTTGCAATTTGAAATGCCATTGACGGAGATCGTGTTTGACTTCTACGATAAATTGAAGAGCCAGACGAGAGGTTATGCTTCTTTCGATTACCATCCAATCGGATACCGTGATAGCGATATCGTGAGAATGGATATCCTGCTGAATGCTGAAAAAGTGGATGCCCTGAGCGCGTTGATTCACCGTAGCCGTTCACATGATTTCGGACGCAAGCTTTGCGAAAAATTGAAAGAGTTGTTGCCTCGCCAACAGTTCATGATTGCGATTCAGGCGGCCATCGGTGCGAAGATCGTTGCACGCGAGACCATCAGCGCAATGCGTAAAGACGTAACTGCAAAATGTTATGGTGGTGACATTAGCCGTAAACGTAAACTGTTGGAGAAACAAAAAGAAGGTAAAAAACGTATGCGCCAGATTGGTAGTGTAGAGGTTCCGCAGGAAGCGTTCCTCGCAGTGTTGAAACTGGATGATTAAAAATATATTTCTCTATAATTGAAGTCCGGCATTGCCGGACTTTTTTGTTTCACGCAAAGAACGGAAAGGGTTCACGCGGCGAGCGCAGCGGAGCAGCGGACGGTTGAAGGTTTCAGTTAGTTCTAGGATTTATACAGTCCTATCAGCTGTTATTGCAAACGCAAACAAAGTAGACCCATCATACAGCCGCTGCCTCGCTGCTCCGCTGTGTTCGCTGCGAGAAAAATGCGTTTGCGAGAAACAATAAAAATAAATTCAAATGAAACCAATCGAAGCTTACAAATTTTGGTCGGAACAATATGATAGCAATGAGAATAAGACCCGCGATCTGGAGGCTGTTGCTTTGCGGGAAATGCTCGCCGGTATTGCATTTGAAAGATGTCTTGAAATTGGTTGCGGAACAGGAAAGAATACAACCTGGTTTGTGGAAAAGGCCGATCAGGTAACGTCCGTTGATATTTCCGAAGAGATGCTTGCAAAGGCGAAGGACAAGATTCGATCTGCTAAAGTTAATTTCAGGCAAGCCGATATTACTGCTCCGTGGAATTTTGCAGATGGGTATTATGACCTGGTAAGTTTTAGTCTTGTGCTGGAACACATTCAAAACCTTGATCACATTTTTAGTGAAGCTGCGAAAGTTTTAAAAAACGGTGGCTATGTCTATGTGGGAGAGCTGCATCCATTTAAACAATACAGCGGTTCTAAGGCAAGATTTGAAACAGAGAACGGTACACAGACAGTAGAATGTTTCAATCACAATGTTTCAGAGTTTACGCAAACTGCTGCCAGGCATGGGTTTTCAGTTCTGTCACTGAATGAATATTTCGATGATAATGATGTGCAAACATTGCCAAGAATTTTGAGCATCGTTTTCAAAAAAACAGGTAGGTTATCCCTTCACGATTAGTTTCACGCAAAGGCGCAAAGTAAAACAAAGAACGCAAAGGGTTGCTAAGTAGTGAACTCTTTGCGTTCTTCTTGGGCATAGACTGTAAAACTTCCCTTTGCGTACTTTGCTTCTTTGCGCCTTTGCGTGAAACAAAGCACGAAGTGCTATTTCCGGGGGAGTTTTTTCAGCATTTTTGGGATGTAGTATTTGGTCGCATCTTCAGGCGTCATTTTAACGGCCTCGGCGCGTTGTCCCTTAACCATACTCCTCCAGACGATTTCTTTTGATTTTGCATCGATCATGTCAATCACCAGCGAGCCTTCCCGCAATGTATCGATCTGCATTTTGCCGTGATAGGTAACGGGCCTGTTGTCGCTGCTGTAATAGTAGACATTGGAAAAAGGATCCGTGTTAGCGCGAACATAGCTGCCGCCGGAAAGTCCACTATAGCTGTTATATGAAGGCATGTCTGCACGTGTGAGCGTTTGCGGGCTGTAGTCGACCACTTTGTCCTGCGATACCTGGTAATCGTACTTCATTACCAGCTCATAGGTAAAAAGGCAATCCGGATTTAGCGTGTCCAGCTTCAAGCCTTTTGCGTCCAATTGCTCCTTAACCTCTGTTACCATTAAAGGAACAAGTACGGTGCGATTAACCAGTTTCGCATATTGGGTATCGGTAGTAGGCAGAAAAGCATAGGTCTTGTATTTCTTGAAATCTACATTTTGCATTTTCTCGTTGGAAAACTGAATGGCCTGCTTCGATGAGCATGAGCAAATAATAACGCTTGCTACAAGGGTAAAAAGGAAAAGTTTGCGCATAAGAGTGTTTTCTGTTTCTGATTAATAATAGAAACAAGAAAACCTCCCCCTTTGTTCGATCAATAATTTTGATCAGTTATTTCAAAAACTTAATTTGGTAATAATTTCGGGATGTAGCGCAGCCCGGTAGCGCATCACGTTCGGGACGTGGAAGTCGCTGGTTCGAATCCAGTCATCCCGACTTGGTTTTGAAACCCGCTACCATAGCGGGTTTTGCATTTTTTAAAAAAGCAACCTCATTTTAATGTATTAGTATTCAAAGTCGTAGAGATTCGAATCCGGTGAAGTTTCATTGGATAAACAAGCAATCATCGTTCTATTTTACTTAATTTGAGAGGCATTACCCCTAATCTATGAAGCTGACAGAATTATCGAACTATCAACTCTATTCGCTTATCCAAAACAATAAGCTGGATGCATCCATTAGAGAGCCTGCCAATACTGAATTTGAAAATAGAAAACTTACGGTAGATCAAATCAAAGAGATAGTGAAACAACATGATCTTCTCTTTAAACCGGATAACGACGAAGGACTTAGTTCTTATAATAAAGCTTTTCTAATTTTTGTTCCGGCATTTTTCACAATTCAAGTATTAATTGCTGGGAGATACTTAGCTAATAATGAACGAAAGAAATGGAAGGACTTTTGGCTTTATGTATCGCTTGGTTACGTATTGTGGACTGTTGCAATTATCACATTAGCCAAACTGAACAGAAAGTAAAAATGAATCACTTCAATGAGTAACCATATAACCATAATATCGGAGCCTTCCTTTTTTTGTATTAAAAAAGATAAATTCCTTACAATTGGAAATTGGGCTTTATTCATATGTTTTTCATTGACTTTATATTCACCAATTCCATTGTTTTATTATTTCGGAGATATAAAATTTGAAGGGAAATATTATGTGTTAGTAAGTGCAATTTACTTCCTGATACAGTTTTTATTGAATCAAAAAAGATTAAAGGTTGTTACCATTAGAATTTATCGGAAGGGAACCTCTTTGTACTTTAATGATAATTCTGTTTTTGATGCTAATGAGAATAAACGGATTTTGTTATATGAGTATTTAGGCGATCCTTTAGTAAATGCAAGTGGGAACTTGTTTTTGAAGATTAAAAACTCCGATTTTATTCTATTTCATTCGGTGACCGAAAGTCAAATTTTAGAAATCAAAAACAAGCTTGAGATTTTTTTTCTGAACCTCTTATTATTGAAAGAAAACCTGGTTATCCATAGTCGGCAAGGATTTTACCTTTTCGCAATTGCGGCTGACTACATTATTTTCACTATCCTTTCCAAATCATCAATAAACAGGTTCGAAAACTGTCCAGTGAGGTCGACTGGGGAAGTCTGGCAAGTAATTGTCACCGGACTTTTTGATTTTGCAAAAATCTTTAGGAGTTTTCTTAAATTAGGTTGTCAATAGTGTTTTGCACAGATGAGCGATTTATTTAAGTATTTAAAAAACCATGGTTACCTTCTAGTCGATATTGCTTTTCGGACCATGTCAAATAGCGTGGTTAAAATAGAAATTATTCGAAATTTACAAAAAATGTCTAAGAATTGTATTTGGCTGCTAATGTTGATAGCGCTTATCTCATGCAAGCAGAAAAAATATTCTAATAATATTAAATACTTGTACTCTACCGAACGTCAACAAACTAGTAATGATAACGAAGGCAATAATGTCAAATTATTGGACAAATCAAATCTTCTTATTGACAGCATTGGCTTAAGATTCCTAGGAGGGTTTTCTAAAACCAGAGTGGAGATTTATTTTGGTCAAGAGTTTTATGATGCTCTTACTCTTAATTCAGATCTGTCTATTGCTTTTGCAGGCTCCACTAGAATACCATGTTCCAAATTGAAAAGCGGTGATTTAAATTTAAGAATCAAAGACAATTTCTATTTAATTCCTTATCGACAGGATTATAAATACATTGATGTATATATAAATGGAGAGTCTATAGTGGTTGAATATAGCAACAGCATATTAATTTTATCGGAGTTCTTTTTCAAAGTGAAGATTCCTCAAATGTCAGGCTCCATTTAGCCAATTGCGAATCAACCTGCTAAATGGAATCGATTTAATTTGAATTTTCGTATTAGCAAGTACATTTATAGGGTTTGTAAATGACTAAATATTAAGCTATTAATATTCTCGCTATTCTTCCCAAATCATCAATAAACCGGTTCGAAAACTGTCCAGTGAGGTCGGCTGGGACGTTCGGTGAGCAGATTTTCTTGAAACAAAAAAGATAAGATATGAATGAAAAGATGAAGTTGTTTTTGCAACACTTCGTTCAGCTAATTAAAGAAAGGACGGATGAATTAACGCCAATCTCTAGTGCACCAAATGATTTTGAAGCTGGCAAGTCAATGGCATACCATGAAGTCGCGGACTATATTGTTGAATGTTGTCGAATTTTTGATGTGTCATTTAGTGACCTATCTATTAGAGATCTTGATCCGAATAAACTTCTTTAATGATGAAGTGTTTATACGTGGATCCTCGCGATCCTTTCCAAGTCATCCACAAACCGGTTCGAAAACTGTCCAGTGAGGTCGACTGAGGAAAGTTCGGTTCAGTCTGGAATTATCTAGCTTTAAGAAGGCAAAACAAACGAAAGTGTATTTTTAAATTACTATGATTACATTTAAAAATGGAAATGGATTTGGTAGACTTCAGCAAAATGAATTGAATGATTTTGAGGCAAAGAATAGTATTTCATTGCCTAAAGATTACAAAGTTTTTTTGTTAGAGTTTAATGGAGGCAGTCCTAGTCCTAATAGGAATCAAAATCCTGAGACGGTCGTTACTTATGTTTTGGGGATGCACAATGGTGAATATTACACGAGCTTGTATAAGCATATTGATATGTTTAAGCATCGGTTACCTTTGAGCACTTTCCCGATTGCAACAGACTCTTTTGGAAATTTATTTATAATGAGTCTGCATTCTGACGGTTATGGCAATATCTACTTTTGGGATCACGAAGGAGAAGCTGTACATCAGGATGGACACTATGTGGACAATTGTTATTTTGTCGCTTACTCTTTTACCGAGTTCGTAGAAAATCTCAAATAGCGTTGCCATTCTGGATGATCTGCAGAGAATTCCAAGCGGGGGACATCGCAACAATGTCTAGCTATCTGTGCTTTGTCATAATGTAAGCTTGCCGATCCTCGCTATCCTTTCCAAATCATCAACAAACCGGTTCGAAAACTGTCCAGTGAGGTCGACAAGCCATTTTTTTCACCATGAAAAAATCTGGTGAGTAAAGCGGTGAGTCATTCGAAGTAGGTGGTTTGAAAATGTGGGGACATGAATTCAGCGTTACTACCAAAAACCTTGTTGGAGAGCTGAAGTGGAACACCAGCTTTATTTTGTCATTCGACAGAAACCTGATTACAAACCTTATTGACCCGGGTTATATCAGAAGAAACAACACCGTTACATCTGACTACTATCGTCAGCAGGTTGGTCATCACTTGGGTGAGTTTTACGGCTTCGTGTTTGAAGGACTTTATAAAGATGCCAATGATCTTGCCAGCTCTGCAAAATACCAGGCAACTACTGCAAACCCTAATGGCAGCTCTGACGTAGGTACGATCAAAGTAAAAGACATCAACAAAGACGGCGTGATCGATGATGTGAATGACCGCACTTTCATCGGTGACCCAACGCCAACATTTACAGGTGGATTGGTGAACAGGTTTACCTACAAACATTTTGACCTGGGCATTGATATGACTTTCTCTGAAGTGGATGCTTCAATCGGTGTCATAAAAGGAACGTATAATGCAAGCAACTACCAGGTTTATTCTTCTGTTAACTGTCTAAATTTTTTTGACTACGCCGTTCGGAATCTGAGATTCAAGCGCAACAAGTCTTTGTTGATAGGTAAATTTTTTGCTGTACAAGTGATAACCCGGCTTTATGCCAGGTTATCGGTAATAACACCTGTTTTTTATAAAGAAATCAGTAGAAACTAACTCTGTATGAATGCCAGGAGATCCGCATTGATAGTTGCGGCTTCTGTGGTTGGCATGCCGTGCGGGAAACCGGGATAAGAGATAAACTTTCCATTCTTTAACAACTTCGCAGCTTTAGCGCCGGTAGTGGCAATAGGTACAATCTGGTCATCTTCTCCATGCAACACGAGCACCGGTATATCTACACTTTTCAAATCCTCTGTAAAATCTGTTTCAGAAAAAGCTTTGATGCAATCATAGTGTGCTTTGATCGCACCCATCATACCTTGTCTCCACCAGTTGTCTCGAACACCTTGAGATACTTTAGCACCCTCACGGTTATAACCGTAAAAAGGAATCGTAAAGTCCTGGAAGTATTGCAATCTGTTAGTAGCTGTATTTGCGCGGATTTCATCAAAAACCGAAAGAGGGATGCCATCAGGATTGTTTTCATTCTGCACCATGATTGGTGTAACTG
This sequence comes from Pinibacter aurantiacus, assembly GCF_019130065.1. Lineage (GTDB taxonomy): Bacteria > Bacteroidota > Bacteroidia > Chitinophagales > Chitinophagaceae > Pinibacter > Pinibacter aurantiacus. The sequence continues at coordinate 174,535 of NZ_JAHSPG010000018.1, forward strand.
CACTTATGAGTACAGCTTTAGCAACACGGCCTTTGCCATACTTTGCTACATAACGAATTACTTCCCCGCCGCCTGTTGAATGTCCGATATGCACTGCATTCTTCAGATCAAGAGCTTCTGTCAATGCTGCTACATCAGACGCATAAGTGTCCATGTCATGACCAATGGATGTCTGGCTTGACCTGCCATGTCCCCTACGATCAAGAGCAATCACTCTATACCCTTCATGCAAAAAGAAAATCATTTGGGCATCCCAGTCATCGCCGGACAACGGCCATCCATGATGGAAAACTAAAGGTTGGCCTGTGCCCCAGTCTTTGTAATAAATTTCGGTTCCGTCTTTTACCGTAATCTTGCTCATTTTTTTCAATTTAAATTGATGAATAAATATTAAATATCTGGTATGAATTATTGACTTGAACGGTGTGTAGCAACTCCGGTAAACCGGAAACAAATAATAATCACGATCCCTGGCAAGATCATCGTTCGTAATAACCTAATTTATCCCACTAACAAGAATTATTTCGATTGTAATATTCATGAAAATAAACAATAATTACGCCGATATTTTTTGATCCTGATTTATTTTATGGTTAAAAATAGGTCATGGTGCACATTGCTTTTTTCAAAATCCGCAATATTTTCAAAGAACTACTTTACTCATTTCGCGGGGCTAATGCACCGGATAATTGAATAACTGCGTAGTTGATAGCCGTGGGGCAAACAAGGTCCGGTAAACTCAACTATTCAATTATCCAGTGCACTCAAATATTAAGAAAAAAGGCTTGCGTTTGCACGCAAGCCCGATACTCATTCCACTTAAAAAAAATTATTTCAATTTGCTATTAATGGCTTCTATTAAAGAAGATGCACCGGTTGGCCCGTCGAAGTCTTCTGCCCATAAATAAGCCCCCTTAAAGCTATTTGCCTTGATGTAGCCTGCCTTTTGCTGCACCAGCGGAACACCGTTATAGTAAATGCCGTAAGCAGAGTTTACCATTTCTTTTGTGTATGCTTGTGCATCGATACCGAGTATGTCCTTGTAAGTCACATAGCTGTAAGAGCCCCAGCTGGCATTGTTGCCATCGCCATCAATGGCATCGTAGCGAAGGCCGAAGGCCGGCATGCCGACAACTATTTTACTGGCAGGTAAATGGAAGTTCGTGAAAATGGTTGCGCAACTAACCATGAAATCATAGCTGGAAGCCTGTCCACGCGGAGCTGCAGGGCCAACGTGTACACCATCTTCAAACGCATGTAAATTTACCCAGTCGGCACCGGATAGGTCGGGGTATGACCAATGTGTCCAGTTAGCCCCAACCGTTACCGTAATGATAGACTTGGCCGGCAACGCATTTCTTAGCGCGGCCATGAATGGCTTAATGGCCTGCATATTTGCATCATACAGGGATGAGTTAATGTCCGTCATCATGATGTCCACGCCGTCCAGTCTTTTGCTCACCACATAGTTTTTTACAGCAGTCACAAGGCCAGGCATTTTTGCGGGATCACTTATTACGCCGCCAAAATCATTTACTTCGTAAAGCGCCCAGCCATCAATGCCGCTTAAACGGCCGCTAATGCCCAGCAATACAGGCGTTCCGTTAATGTGTGCCTTTGCGACCAGTTCAGTTGTGTGGTTATTTACTTCACCTTTGGAAACATCGAGTGTTCCATCCGGCATTACCTGCCCCGCTTTGAAAGCCACGTGGGTAACGGCGCTCCAGTTAAGGTCAAACTTTGTTGCATCCGGGGAAAGATACGCAAGCGAAACTTTGTCATAAGGTTTCGGCGTATAAGTGGACGGGTTTACGAGCACATGAGAGGTCCGGCTGGTAAGCTGCCCATTGTAAGTTACTTCGAGCACAACGGTATAATCGCCGCCGCCAGTGGGTTTGAAGTAAAAAGACGTATCGTTCGATACCACCTTGTCGTTTACCTTCCAGGCAATGGCAACCTTTGTTGCCGGTGAATAGGAAATGCCTGTATACTTTGCAGTATCACCTTCATTGATAATCATGGAAGGATTGAGAAATGCATTTTTTGTATCAAAAATGCGCGGGTAAAAATTGTCATTTGCCTCTTGCTTGGCAATATCATCCTTCTGGCATGAAACCAGCGATATCACTGCAAGTGCGGCGAAGAGTGTTAATATATGTGATAGCTTTTTCATTATCGTAGTGTTGATTTTGTAAAACCGTTTTGCAACGGTCAATAATGTTTATTGTTTGATCACATCATGAATGTTTTTTAGCAATGAGGTTTGTCCCGGTGCATCCTGTAAAAGTTCCCAAATCATAATGCCGCCGCCCTTTTGCAATGCCAGCGCTGTTTTATTCTTAATGGTGGGGATGCCATTGTAATACATGATCTCTCCATCATTCATTGTAATCTGGTCGTTGTTTTCAGCACCAGCAAATGCGGAGATAATCGCGCTGTAAGGCAATGAAGACGTTACATTGTTTGCCCCAAAACCATAACCATAAAATGGAACACCCAGTATCAGTTTGCTTTTGTTTGCCGAACGGCCGCTCCAATACGCAAGGTCATTTACAGCCATGTCGTAAGGTGAGTGCGGACCAGCATTTGAGGGATTCCACGGGCCGGTTTTGTCGTAGGACATAATGTTGATGAAATCAAAATACTGCAGTGCATCATCAGGAAATGCGTTGCCATACACTGTTGCCACGGCTGCGGTTAAAAGCTTATTGCGTTGCTTCATTTCTACAGACAATGCTTTTACAAATGCTGCATAATACTGGTTGATGGCGCTTCCTTCGAGATCAACATCAATTCCATCAACTTCATAATTAGTGGCACTGGCAACGAGCGATTGTACAAACGCGGCTCTTTTATTGTCTGCTAAATAATCCACGAAATAAGCTGGAATACTGCCCCCGCCGATGGATATTAACACTTTCACATTTGCCGCATGGGCCATTTTCACCAATTGGTGAACAACGGGATTGTCTGCGAAATGGCCCGCGGAATCAGGATTTACAAACGCAAGGTTCAAGTGTGTGATCATAGAAAAATCTATTTGCGCAGCACTTTGCACGACGTCTGGTCTTCCAATCATTATATAACCAACGGTTTTGAATGCAGGTTTCATGTCTTCTGCTTTCACGTCATTCTTCCTGCAACCCGGCAGTAAGGAAATATTGAGCAGCGAAAACAACAGTAATAGGTATGTGAAACGATTTGGCATTTTTACTTCTCATTTTTTTTAAGCCGTTGGCTGAAGCCAAACGGCAATGAATTAAGGGCGCCCCAATTTCTAATTTCTAATTCCTAATTCCTGGTTACTCTTTGTCCCACCAAACTCTCTTCGTCCAATCATCGTCTCCCCCCAGCGCTGTGATGGCGCTTTGGATGTTGGTTGCATTTTGTTCGTGCTCAGACAATGGATATTCAAAACGGCGCGGGGTAGTAGTGGTGGTTGATTCAGCCGTGATAGCTGGCGTAAGTTTTGGGAAACCTGTTCGCCTCCAGTTGGCAAATGCTTCCGGACCATTAAAGAGCAACGCTATCCATAATTGAGTATTGACCATCTCCAGTTCTTTGCCTGGCTGCAATGGATTTCCGGTGATGAAATCATTGATTTCGCTGCCTGTGAGTGTTGGTCCGCCTGGGAAATAACTTAACTGTTGACATGCCGCCGTTAGTCCTTTTGCAAAGTGCTGGCTAACGGTGCCCCCAAAGTTTAGTCCCCATCGTTGTGTCGCTTCCGCTAAAAGGAACTCCACCTCTGCGTAAGTGATATGCATGAATGGAGCATTATTGCGAATAAGGAAATTGGCAAATTGCGCCTTCTGTTCATTGTTACTAACGGTGTATGGCCCAACGGAAGGAATGTCAATAGAAAATGAATTTGCCCAGTCATCCCATATATAACTGCCCCGATTAACTCCGGTTATGCCCACTTGTGCTTTCACCTGATCGGTTATGTCTGTGCGGTTAAACGGTTTGTATACATTGTCCTGGTAACATCTGATCATGTACTTCAAACGTGGGTCATTCGTGGCTTTCAGCGCATCTATGAAGGTGTTGTTTGCTCTTGGCAAAACCTCCTGCTGATTCATAGCAACAGATACTGAGTTGCCGCGAATATCTTCATAAGTGTTTTGTACATCTTCATGCACGATCATTGCAATATCACTATTGGATGTAAAAACGCCTGCGCTGTAAGCTGCTTGTGCTTCTTTTTTCGCCAGCTCCGGATCAATTTTTACCAATCGCATTGCTAAACGCAGATGCAGCGAATTGGCAAATTTTTTCCATTCCTGGATGTTGCCATTGTAAGAAAACAGATCGTATGTAATCGGATCTTTTGAAGCATTCAATTGCGCAGAAGCTTCTGTAAGTTCTTTAAAGAAATCGTTGTAGATGTCTTTCTGGCTGTCGTATTTCGGACGAACAACGCCTTTTGAAAAGGCCTTTCCAGCTTCTGAATAAGGAATGTCACCATACAGGTCAGTAAGCCTTGCAAACGTATAAACCTTCATGATCCTTGCAATCGCATTCAGGTTACTCTGTTTTGCATCGCCTGTGGTGCGGTTTACGGCGTCCACAATATTCAATACATCATTTGGGTAAGTAGTTTCCCAGAGGTCGTAGAGATATTGTTTGCTCTCAATATACATTTGTCCGTAACGATTAGCCCATATGCCACCAATCTGTTGAACCAGTGGCATGGTGAGAATGATGCTGGTGCGCTCATTCACGGTAAGTTCGCCAGAAAAGCGCAACTGCACCAAACTCACTTGTTTGCCGGGATCCATGTTGGTGGACTTTGTAGGGTCCGTATTGATATCAGTTATTTTATTACAGCCCGATAGCATTGCTGCAGAAGCTGTAAGAAAAATAAATAGTCTTTTATATAAGTTGCTCATACCTGTTGATTAGAAGTGATGAATTAAAACCTGAAATTGAGATTGAATCCCCAGCTGCGTCTTGATGGGAGAGAGCCGTATTCAAATCCCTGCCCGTTTCCATTGTTGTAGTTGGAATCGGGATCAACGTTTGGAACATCTTTATAAATAATAAACGGATTGCGGCTCACTACTGCTACTGATAAATCCTTGAAACCCGCTTTGCGTATGCCTCTCGTCATGATGCGATAGGAAAGCGTGATCTCGCGCACTTTGACATAAGTCGCGTTGTAAATAAATGGAACCGCTATACCATTACCATCACTATAGAAGTTGCCCCAGTATACTGAAGGATCAACTGCCTTTGTGTTGGTGGAATAGATTGGTTTGCCTTGTGCATCCGTGCCTGTTTGAACAACGCCTTGTGGTACATAGCCCTGCACTTTTCCCATCGCTTTCCACTCGTCGATTGTTTTACCGGCAGATTGTCTTTTCTCTTCCGACTCGATCCATTCTGCTCTTCCGGGCAGTGTTGTTTCGAGGCTTCCGCGAATGGCCGCAAATAGGTTGGTCATTGAAAAAAGTTGTGCACCGTATTTTACATCAAGTACTCCACCGAGACTTAAATTTTTGTAAGTAAGCGTTGTTACCATGCCTCCTGTCCAGTCGAACACGCCTTTTCCGATTGTTGTCCGTTCTGCACTTGGCTGCGGGGTAAGGGTTACCGGATCAAGAATAATTTCGCCTTTATCATCTTTCATGTAGTCATAGCCGATGATGGAACCATATGCTGCATTTGGTTGCGCAACCACTGAAACGCCCAGCCATCTTGCATCTGAGAGCGATACGAATGGAACGCCGTCTGCCAGTTCTTTGACATTGCTTTTGTTACGGGCAAAATTCAAACTGACATCCCATGTGAAATCTTTGTTCGCAATAGGTTTTCCTGACACCATCAATTCAAGGCCTTTGTTGGTAATAACGCCCGCATTGATCACCTGCATGGCAAAGCCGGAAGATAGCGGCGCCGGTACTTTTATGATCTGGTCACGCGAAGCTTGTGAGTAGTACGTTGCCTGCAAACCTAACCTGTTGTCAAGGAATTTCAAGTCTGTTCCAAATTCAATGGAACGCGTACGGGTTGGTTTTAGATTTGTGTTTGGCAACAGTGTCGTGTTGATGCCACCAACAGATTGTCCTTTAAATGGCAATGGATTAAGCGAATAGTATAACTCGAGTTGGTAAGGATCTGTATCGCCGCCAACTTCGGAAGCAGATAGTCGAACCTTTCCGTAAGTAAATGTTTTGCTCTGCATTTTAAACGCATCAGAGAAAATAAAACTGCCTGATACAGAAGGGTAGGTGTAGACATTATTGCCCTTAGGTAATGTAGAGGATGCATCGGTTCTTACCGTTCCATCCAAAAAAAGGTAGTTCTTGTAACCCAGGCTGACTAAGCCATACACAGAGTTCAGGCTTTTTCGTATGTCATGCGCTACAATTGTTTTGTCGGAAAAACTATTTGGACTTACCACATCTGTTACCACCATATTGGTAAACGCCATCGTGTTACCAACGTTGCTAACTCTTGAAATGCTTCCACCCAATTTCGCTGCCAAATGAAAAGAAGAGGATATCTGTTTTTGTGCGCTGATGATCAGGTCCGCTTCTGTTGTAGAGTACTTCTGGTCGACCTGGTCAAGCCGGCCAGAGAGTGCACCCGGCGTGGTTTTTGGTGTGTATTTTTGGTAGCGCAAATACGCAAAATCCGTGGACGCACGTCCTTGTATATTTAGCCAGCTTGTAACGGCATAATTTGCCTGGAAGCCGCCAATGATGCGATCTTTCTTTGTTGTGTTGCTCATTTCGTTGATCACCCAATAAGGGTTCAAACGATACTGTCCGCCGCCCCAGTCAACATAATTCCCCTGTGCATCTTTATAGCCTGTTTCAAATTGTGCCTGGTCCACATTATTGGCAAGTCCAACAAAGTTGTTACCAATATTGCTTGGATCGTCTGCCATGGCGGGGCGATTGTTTACCTGCTCATTCAAATAAAATGCACGTGCATCGAGCGTTATTTTTTCACCGAGTTTGGTGTTGCCATTTAAAGTGAAGGAAGTTCTGTGCATGTTACTTTGCGGCACAATGTCTTTGTTTCTCATGTCAGAAGCCGCAAAGCGGAAAGACGCTTTGTCATTGGCATTGGTAAAAGACAACGTGTTGGTAGCGGTAGCACCTGTTCTGAAAAAGTTTTCAATATTGTTTTTTACCAAAGCATACGGACGCATTGTTCCGTCAAAGCTTACGGCCATTAGATTTGGGTCAAGACGCGGGCCAAAATTGCTGAACAATGAAGTCCTTGCCTGTGCCGGGTCCACCACCAGTTTTTCGTTGGAGCCTTGTCCGTATAAATATTGATAGCCATCGAAATGAGTAAGCTGTTTTTCAAAAGAAACAGTGCTGTTAAATTCAATGCCTAAATCCTTTTTTGTGCTGCCGCGTTTTGTGGTGATCAAAATAACACCGCTTGCAGCACGGCTTCCGTACAATGCAGACGCAGATGGGCCTTTCAGCACACTTATTTTTTCAATGTCATCCGGATTGATGCCGGAAATAGCGTCGCCAAAATCTACACCACCGGAATATTTATCGTTTCCAACTTGTCCGTAGTTTGAGTTATCGATAGGTATACCATCTACCACATACAATGGCTGGTTGTTGCCCGTGATGGTGGTGTTACCACGAATAATAACACGTGAAGAACCGGCAGGGCCACCAGCTGTACTGGTAATAACAAGACCTGCAACTTTACCGGCAAGGGAGTTGATCACGTTTGGTTCACGCGCCTTCTTTAATTCCTTGCCATCAACTTCTGATACGGAATATCCCAACGCTCTTTGTTCGCGTTTGATACCAAGTGCAGTCACCACTACATTGTCAAGCTCGTTTACTTTTTGTTTTAGTGCAATGTTGACGTTTGTATGTTTTTGATTGGCAATGATGGTTTGAATTTTATAACCCACCATATCAAAATACACAATGTCGTCAGCAGATGCATTGATCGTGTAATTGCCGTCCTTGTCAGTAATGGCGTTTTTTTCGCTGCGGTTGTTGGTTACAATTACGCCGTCGATCGGTTGATTATCTGCATCCGTTACCTGGCCATGCATGATGAAAGATGTCTGTGTTTTGGACGCAGCATTTTTGTCTTTGATTACCTGCAGCATAATGGTTTCGCCAACGATCTTGTACTGTACGTTGATCTTTGCTGACAACGCGTCCATTACTTCGCTCAGCTTAACATGTGTAACTTTGAGGTCAACCTTTTTGGCAAGGTCAAGTTCCTTTGGATTGTAGGAAAAATGCACCTGTGCAGCCGATTCGATGTCCGTAAAAATTTTGGAGAGGGCCTTTTCTTTCCAGTCAAAACTATAGACTTTGGTAGTTTTTGACTGTGCTGATACATGTATGCTCATGCAACCGAGCAGAATGTAGCAAAGCAGAGAATACGCATGCCGCATGGAGTAAAAGCGAGATGGTTTTCCGTTCATGAAGCAACAGTTTTTGGTTTACAAATGGTGTTAAGGCAGTTTCTTTCTTGCAAAACATTTCACTTTTGTTTTCACAAGCTTTTTTGCGAAAACAATCATTTTGTTTGCAATAAATAATCAATGGTTAAGCTGTATGGTAAATAAGCAGTTCCTTGCATATAAGATTGACAACCGGTGCTGAATAACAATATCCCTGCCCGCTTATTGCCAACCCGTGGTTTTCATTCCTATCAGATTTTATATTATCTATTTGTCAAATGAAATATGAATGGTGTCGTTCGAAACCCTGTATTTAAATGTGTTTGTAAAGCCAATCGCATCAAGCACTTCCGTAAGGTTGCGGCCATTGAATTGACCGGTAAATAAAATTGGTTTTGCGTGCTGGCTGTCTATCATCACTTCTACGCCAAACATACTGTTGAGCTTGCTGATGATCTCTTTTTCATCCGCTTCGCGAAATACCAACTTCCTCGTTTTCCAGTTGTCAAGGCAGGTAATATCGAATTTCTTTTTCGCAGCTATCTCGCCCACAATCATTTCTTCTCCTGGATTCAAGATCTCTTCCGTTCCTGAATGGGCGATGCCAACTTTCACTTTTCCGGACGAGAGCATCACTGTTGCTTTCTTATCTGCATTGTAGTTGCGCACCTTAAATGCAGTGCCCAATGCTGTTGTAGATGTTTTGGAAGTCTTTACTGTAAAGGGATTCCCGGCATGTTGTGCTACTTCAAAATAAGCTTCGCCATCAAGAAGAAGATCTCGGTTGGTGATGTTAAAACCTTCTGCCACTTTTAACCTGCTGAATGCATTTAAGGTTACTGTACTTCCGTCTGGCAATGTGATGTCTTTTCTTTCATCAAATCCGGTTGTATAAACCTGGGCGTATCGGGGATTGGTTGCCGTGTAATTTTTGCTAAATAAAAAAGCACCCGCAATTACTACGATCATTGCTGCCGCTGCAATCCAGGCGCGTTTATAACTACGATGCTGGTTGAGCGAAATAACAATTGCAGATGATTTTAACTGCTGTATTCGTTCCCGCAGTTTTTCAAGATCGTGCTGCTTTTCCTCGGCTGTTGGTAAAGCGGAAAGTTGCAGACAGGCATTTTTTGCTTTTTGTATAAGGGGGATTAAAGAAGGTTGCTGCTGTTGGACGTTTTCCCACCGGGTCACTGCTTCGGGGTCATTTGCAAAACAAAAGCTTACAAAGCTTTCATCGGCTAAAAAGTCCTGGATCGACCATGATGAATAATTCATTTGCAGTGTTTGTTTTGTTTGTTAAAAATGAGCCCTTTATTACTAGTGTAAAATGCATTTAATTTTTACCAGTCAATTTTCAACTTTTTTAAAAAATTCTTTTTACTCGAAATTTTTTCTATTTTTCATCACCTGTACTATTACTTACTAACTGCATGAAGGAGCGACCATTACAAAAAAGCTGGCAACTGCTTGCCAAAGGCGACGAACATAGTTTGTACGAATGTTTTCACCTGTTTTATGACGACCTCTACAGGTTCGGCATTTCTTTGTATAAGAATAAAGAACTTGCCCGCGAGGGTATACAGGATCTGTTTATTGAACTATGGCAGATCCGACAAAAGTTGTCCTCAGTCAATAATATGCAGGAGTATGTGTTGACGATCTACAAAAGAATCTTGTACAAGACATATTTGAAACAGAAGAAAAATGCACCTGCGGAAAATGATCCTGTTTTCGATTTAACAGAGGAGTCTTTTGAGACAGCTTTAATGGATAACCAGGAAGTGATTTTGAAAAAAAGAAAACTGCTCTCTCATATTGATCAATTACCGGCACGTCAAAAACAAATTATACAGCTGCGTTTTTTTGAAGAATTAAGCATCGATGAAATAGCTGAAAAGACATCACTTACAGAGAGAACTGTTTACAATACGCTTTATAACGCATTACAGGCTCTGAGGGAAGTTATGGCAGCATTGATCTTTGTATATGTAGCGAAGGATTTACCACTAAGACACTAAGGATATGCGGTGAGTCACATGTTCATTGAATTTAAAAATAATTGAAATTGTAGTTGTAATAAATAAATTTCGAATTCAGTCATCCCGACCTGGCTGGACAAAATGGAAATTTTTCTGTTTTGTCCTTTTTATTTTTGAAACTCAGAATATTTAAAAGTAAGTTCACCAGGTTGTAAAATTCTCAGATAGATGAAGTTTTCAATTGCATTAACAATAGATGGGGATCAAAATGGGAAAGCATCATTGATTAATGACTTTTCTGAATCAATGAAGTCTTTTTTAAAAAATAGAGATTATGGTGGCTGTATTCATGAATGGCTTATTCTTTTGACGATTGTTCAACCCCCGGCGGGATATGAGCAGTTGTTTAAATTTCATAACCCTAAATACACGGAAAATAAATCGAGGAAAAACAGATTTACAGGTGAAGTTTACCAAATATTCAAGCGTTTTGACTATAGTATTCAATTAAGTGGAGATCTGTATTCCAGGTTTATGAATGGAACAAGTAATGAAAGTCGAAAGATACTTGCCGATGAGATTTTAAAATCCCTGTCTAATTTCGATGGATTATCTAAAAAAATAGAAATCGATGAAATTGAGAATGTAAAGAAAGATGTCCGTCTATTTTTTGAGGAACAAGAACTTGTCTGACATTATTAACTGCCGAAGGGTGCCGTATTCTTGCTATTTTTTCAAATCATCAATAAAGCGGTTCGAAAACTGTCCAGTGAGGCTGCACAAAGTGACATAATTCCAAACGATAACAAGGGCCGTTTTTCATGACTTTATATTAGGGCTAAAAACGAGCCGCAATTTCACATTCATGCTTAAAAGACAAAAGGAATAAGGCGATATTTTACTAATGGAAACACTTACAAATCTTTTATCCTTAATGCTACAGCGAATGCCTTTGAATAACTTTTGTCGGGTTTCTTTTAAATAGTGTTTTTCCTTCCAGTATAATTTGAGCGACTGATTTGCCCATGGCTTCAAAGTCCGTGGAAATAACGGTAATGCCATCCTCCAGAATTTCTTTTACATCCGTGTCATTATAGGATATTAATCCGATATCCTGCCCCAGTTTGAGTTTCTTCTTGCGCGCAAGTTTTATGAGTGCCACATCATCCGTGTCATACCTGCTGAAGGTTACATAGGCATTCCCTTTTTGAAAATTATTTTCGTCTATCTCGGATTGAATCAGATAGGGAAATTTCATCTCAGCACAATACTGCAAAAAGCCCTCTATCACAAGTCGGGCATGAATGGCCTCGGAGTGAGCTATTAGTATTAGCTTTTTATATTTGGCTAAATCTTTTTTCAGTTTAACCAGGCTGTGATAAATGTCATATTCGTAATCCTGGTAAATACAACTGTATTCGCCCGTAAGCCCTTGCTGGTTTAAATCGATGATGATTCTTTTCTTTTCAGGAATTAAATTCAATAGCGGAGCAACATCTTCTTTCAAAAAAGTGGCAATCACATAATGGGTGTAGTTTCCAAGGTTTTCTTTAATGAGTTTTTCGAACACCTTGTAATTATGATGATGAAAATAGATATCGATATCTGCATTTTTTTTTAGTTTTTCCACAAGCATTCCGTATAGCTGCTCACGCATGATATTCATTTTATCCAGGAGGAGGAAAATGCGGAAAGAGTGGTGAATGTCTTTCGTTTTAACAAAATAACCCTTTCTATATATCGATTCTATAATGCCTTTCTCAACTAATTCATTCAATCCTTTAAGCAAAGTCTCTTTGCTCATTTTTAACTGTTGCTGGAATTGTTTGAGAGAAGGAATCTGGTCGCCAATTCGTAGTTGATCGCTTTCGATCAATGAAATGATATAGTCTGTTAATTGTTGGTATTTCAGTTTTGTTGAGGAATTATTGAGGGGCTTATTTTCAATACTCATTTCCAAGTCCTTCATTACAAATGTTTCAGCAAAGGTAGAAAATGCACAGTACAAACCAAACCAGACTCATTATTTAATCCTCAGCGCTAAAAATGCAGTAATATTCTTTTGGAATACTAAAAAAATAATTTGGTGAATCGAAAGTTAATCATAAGTTTGTTTCTCAATACCAGTCCAGTCCAGACCAGACTACTGTTTAAAAATTGAATTGATTGCATATGAAACAAATGTTTATAATGTTGTTTTGCCTGGCAGCTTGCTACTCTGCCATCTCCCAGCAGGTAAAGAATATTGCAGGCACAGTTACAAATGAACAAGGCGAGCCTATTGCCAAAGTTACCGTAATTACCTCTAAGACTAAAAAGTCTGTTATTGCAAATGATAAGGGATATTTTCATATCGTTGGCGTTATTACCGGAGAAACTTTAACCATTTCGTCAATTGGTTATGTAAGCAAAACTGTAACAGTTGAAAATGAATCCAACCTGAAAATTCAACTGGGTAAAACCAATCAAACGCTTGAGGACGTAGTAGTAATCGGGTATGGTGCTGTAAAACGTAAAGACCTGACGGGATCTGTAGGGTCGGCCAAAGTAGAAGATATGAAAAAAGCGCCTGTTGTGTCTTTTGAAGATGCATTAGCAGGCCGCGTTGCCGGCGTTCAGGTGTCAACCGCTGATGGCCAGCCGGGGAGCCCGAGTAATATCGTTATACGAGGTGGTAATTCCATTACCCAGTCTAATGCTCCTTTATATGTAATAGATGGTTTTCCGCTGGAGGACCCTGACAATAACGCCATTAATCCTGATGATATTGAGTCTATTGAGATATTGAAGGACGCATCTTCAACCGCAATATATGGTGCCAGAGGTGCCAATGGTGTTGTAATGATTACCACAAAACAAGGAAAAACGGGCGCTCCGGTAGTTACCTATAACAATTGGCTGGGGGTGCAACAACCTTCCAAACAAATTCCGGTAATGAGCCCGTACGAATTTGTGAAGTATCAGACGGAGTTATTGCCCACTACTGCGCCGCAGTTGTATTTTCAGAATGGAAAAACACTGGAATCTTACCGCGATATGAAAGGGGTGGACTGGCAGGATCAGGTGTTGCAGAATGCTTTCATGCAAAACCATGCTTTGGCAGTTCGTGGTGGAACGGCTGCTACAAAATATTCGGTTAGTGGTTCTTACCTGGATCAAAATGGTATTGTGATTAATGGAGGATATAAGAGATACCAGGGACGTTTTTCTATTGACCAGAGATTAAATAAAAGCTTCAGGACAGGCATCAATGCAAATTATACATACTCCATTAAGAGTGGACAGATTGCCAATTTAACAACCGATGATTTAAACAGCAGTTCTGCAGGAAATGCATCATCTTTCTTAATGTATAGTGCCTGGGGATATAGACCCGTTACCGGAAATGGCAACATGGATGACTTTGTCAACGATCCTTTTGATGATGATTTAACATCCTCAGTAGATTTAAGAGTAAACCCTGTTGTCAATTCAAACAACACATACAATTACGTTTATGCCAAATCTTTTTATTCAAATGCCTTTTTGGAATATTCATTTTTAAAAAATTTCAAGTTTAAAGTAACCGGAGGATTGGTTGAGAATAACATGCGGTTTGAAAAATTTAATAATTCTAAAACAGCCGCGGGGAACCCCGTTACAGTTTATGGATCAACTTACGGCATTAACGGCTCTGTGAACAATGCCTATAACAGGAGTTTGCTTAATGAAAATTTATTGACTTTTAGTAAGTCGTTTACCAAGAAACACGTGGTAGATGCCTTGGCCGGTTTTACCATACAACGAAACGAATCGGAATCTAACGGTTACGCATCCGTACTACTACCCAATGAGGCGTTGGGCATTAAAGGGCTGGATCAGGGTACAGTACTTGAAAAAGATTATACCGGCACTTATTCCACATTGGTGTCCTTTTTGGGCAGGATTAATTATTCGCTCAATTCAAAGTATATTTTTACTGCATCATTCAGGAGTGATGGTTCGTCAAAATTTGATCCGTCAAACAGGTGGGGATATTTTCCTTCCGGTGCTTTTGCGTGGAACTTCGGTCAAGAAAAATTTATACGTAAGCTGGGCATTCTGTCGTCAGGCAAATTAAGAGCATCCTATGGAATAACGGGTAATAACCGTGTTTCAGATTTTGCTTACTTAAGCGTCCTTGACCAGGAAGTAGGCGCTAACAGTACCAATACCAGGAGCGGGTACTACTTTAATGGAACGTACATAAAAGGTACTGTACCAACAATGGTTGGTAATGATAAACTAAAGTGGGAGCGAACCGGCAATCTTGATGTAGGGATGGATCTGGGTTTTGTAAATGACCGCATAAATCTTACTGTCGATTACTATTATAAAAAAACAAACGACCTGTTATTAAATGCATCTCTCCCCACTTCAACCGGGTATATGACTGCATATAAAAATATTGGCGTTGTAGTTAACAAAGGATTAGAGGTTACCATAAATACAGTTAACATAAGTAAGAAGAATTTTACATGGAGCTCCAGTTTTAATATCGCATTCAACAATAACAAACTTGTTTCTTTAAACGGCGATGAGCCGGGCCTCACAACACGTGTCACCAACTGGAATGCGCAGTTTAATAATTCACTTCCGTACATAGCGCTGCCGGGAAGAAATGTGGCGAGATTTTATGGATTTATTTTCGACGGACTTTATCAGCTGAGCGACTTTGATCTGTTGCCAAATGGTAGCTATCAGTTAAAAGCAACTGTTCCTAACAACGGGAATGATGCATCAACAATAAAACCCGGGCACATCAAGTATAAGGATTTGAATGGCGATGGCATTGTAGATGCTAATGACCAGACAGTGATCGGTAATCCTAATCCACTAAATATTGGTGGATTCACAAATAATTTCAGATACAAGCAATTTGACCTCAACATATTTTTTCAATGGTCATACGGTAATGATATTCTTAATGCTAACCGGATTGTATTTGAAGGCGCAGAAGCAAGGCCAAACCTCAATATGTATAAGACTTTTGAGAACAGATGGTCGATGGAAAATCAATCCAGCGTGTTGCCTGTGGCAGGCGGTTATGGACCAAATGTGTATTCGAATCGTACGATTGAAGATGGTTCCTTCCTTAGGTTAAAAACAGTTTCCTTAGGGTATAGTCTTCCAACATTCTTAATGAAAAGGTGGGGAATGCAGAGCATACGTGTGAATGCATCCGCCCAAAACCTGATAACCTGGACGAAGTATTCCGGTTTGGATCCTGAAGTGTCGGTACGCAATACCGCGCTAACACCGGGATTTGACTGGAGTGCCTACCCAAGGGCAAGAACCATAACACTAGGATTAAACGTAACATTCTAACGATAAAGCTTCTTGAATATGAAAATCAGATTAACACTATACATTGCTTCTTTAGCGCTTCTGCAATTTTCCTGCAATAAAATATTAGACACTACTCCGCAGGATTTTGTTTCACCGAATCAGTATTATAATTCGGATAAGGAGCTGGAATCTGCTTTGGCAGGCGTGTACGACAGATTGGGAGATACAAGGGTGTATGCCCAGGCAATGACCAGCTACCTGGTATTCAGTGATGAGTTTTTTATGAAAGGCAGAACTTCCGGTGCTCTGGGAAATATAATCGATGCTTCTACACTGGAAATTAACAGGCATTGGGAAAGTATTTATACAGGGATAGAGCGGGCCAATATGCTATTGGAAAACCTGGATAAGAGCCCATCTGTTAGCCAGGCAAAAAAGGACGAAGTAAAAGGTCAGGCTTTGTTTTTACGGGCATACTATTACTTTATGCTGGTAGATGAGTTTGGAGCGGTTCCGTTAAAATTAGCATCCACCAAGTCGCCAGTAGAGAAACCATTGCCCGGCAGTTCCGTAAAGGACATTTATGCGCAAATTCTAAAAGATATGAAGGAAGCCGCAGGCCTGGTGAAACCGATAACAGACTATGGCTATAATACCCGTATCAGCAAAACTGCCGTATATGGCATGTTATCAAGAGTGTGCCTTACAATGGCCGGGGCGCCGCTGCATGATGATTCCAAATATGAAGAAGCGAGAGATTATGCTGATTCTGTTATTCATTCAAGCAAAGTTATTCATAGCCTGAACCCCAATTTTAAACAGATTTTTATCAACCATGTGCAGGAAAAGTTTGACGTAGGAGAGTGTTTATGGGAAGTAGAATTTAAAGGAACCAACCAGGGAGAAATTCTGGAAGGAGGCATGATCGGTTCCTACAATGGAATCACCAGCCCAAGTATTGATTCGGGTTGGGCCTATGATTACGTGCATGCAACAGCTAAATTATACAATGCTTATGAGGCAACGGATTTAAGAAGAGACTGGACCGTAGCGAACTTCCGGTTTGTGGCAAGCGGGCAAACAGTTGTAAGAACTCCATGGACGAGTACTCAAATTTATGAACGCAATCCTGGTAAGTGGAGAAGAGAATATGAAACCACTTTACCCCGGGCTCAATATTATAATGGTACAAACTGGCCGCTTTTAAGATATGCAGATGTGTTGCTCATGTTTGCAGAAGCGGAAAGCCACTTGAAGGGCGGACCTACCGCTGCTGCTTATGATGCGATTAACCAGGTAAGAAGACGTGGTTATGGAAAAGATATACATACGCCAAATGCCACAGTAGACGCCCCGGAAGGTATGAGCCAACAGGATTTCCAGGAATTTATTATGAATGAGCGACTGCGGGAACTGGCTTTTGAGGGTCTGCGCAAACACGATTTGATCAGGTGGGGTATCTACGTACCTGTTATGCAAGAGCAAGCTTTGGTATATAATACCGGCATGCCTGCAGATCTGAAAGGACCTGCAATAACGCAGGCACAAAGAATTACCGAGAGGGCTGTTTTATTCCCCATTCCCAATAGTGAATTGGCCACCAATCAGAATATGAAACAGAACCCCGGTTGGTAAAATAAATTGATGTGTACCACCTATTGTTTGACCACTCAAAAAAAGAATCAATGCATTTAAGATATTGTACAATTTTAAGCATTTCCATATGGATGCTGTTATCCTGCCAAAAAAGGAATGAGCTTGCCTCATTGGATACATTTGATGTTCTTGTTGATAAAACCTCATTTAATGTTGGCGATAGCGTAAAATTTTTATTCAATGGCGCCCCTGAGAACATTGTTTTTTGGTCAGGTGCAAATGGAAGTAACTACGACTATAAGAGCAGAACTGTAATCGAAGGCAATTCTATTATTTTGAATTTTAATAGCTATTCTCAGTTCGGCGACCCTGATCAAAGCAGCCTGAAACTTTTGGTGTCCAAAGATTTTTCTGGTATCTACGATTCAACAAATGTTGTAAAGGCAACGTGGACGGATATTACAAACAAGGCGGTACTTTCATCAGGAGCAGATCAGACTCCTTCAGGAAAAATCAACCTGGATGAATTCGCTGCAGGTAATGGTAATATGGCATTGGCGTTTCGCTATAAAACCGAAACAGTAAAAACGAGCGTCACACAAAACAGGTGGGTGATAAGAAGTTTCGATCTAAAAAGTGTAAATCAGCAAGGTGCAGAAAGCAGCCTGGCTACTATGGCTACTGCCGGATGGCAATCATTTAATTTCAAAAGTCCGTCAACCTTTTGGACCATCTCTTCTACACAGCTCATCTCGGCCAGAAGCTTTACAGACCTGGACGATGATTGGGTAATAACAAAACAATTTAATCCTAACGGAGTTAAACCGGATAAGGGCCAGGCAATTAAAAATATTTCCCAGAATTTAAAGCAATATGTAACCACTTACACAAAACCCGGCACATACAAAGTTGTATTTGTAGCAACAAATGGTAACGTTGAAAACACCGCTTCTGTAATAAAGGAACTACAGTTAACCATTAAATAGTTTAATAAAGCAAAGCGATTTTAAAAATGTGTCTTGACAAGTATTCATACCGTTTTTTCTTACTGCTATTTTTAGTTGGTGCATCTGTGTCATCATTTTCGCAAAAGCAGCGTACACAAGAGTTGCGTAATGGATTTTTGAGGTTGGTGTGGCACGCTTCCGATAGTGGATATACACTTCGTAATTTACAAGTCTATAACAATTCAAAGTGGGAATCTTTGCCAGGAAGAGCTACTGGTACCGGCGGTTATACGGTTTTATATTCCGAACAGCAACCTGCTAAAGGCAGTGTTCCGGTTTTTACAGAACAGGGAAATGCTATTCATTTCCCCGAACCTGAATATCGCTATATAACTGGTAAATGGGAAGATGCAACAACACCCGTAGCGCTTAACAGGGCTGGCGAAAAGCATTCTTTTTTTCCTGAAACAGCAACGGCCAAAGGAAATTCAGTTGTCTTTAAAAATGAAGATGCTGTTTCAGCCACAACCGCCACATGGACGTTCGATAAAAACTACAAACATGATGTAGTAGTTACCATCTCATTAAAAGCTAAGAAAAACGGTTATTTCTCCATTGAAACGCCTTCGCTGATAAACGGAGACCAGCACCAATTTCAATGGGGCATTATACCAGGCATATTACAGGGTAAAACAATAAATCATGATTTCGTGGATGCGTATGCGTACGGCCACGGCATTCCCGGCGTTCCTTTTGTAGCGAGAGAAAGAACCGCTGCTGCTTTAACGTCGATATTGACAGATAAAAACGGATTGTCAATAGCGGTGACTGCTGCTCCTGGTACAGGAAGGGACCCCTGGCTTCAAAATAAATCCACGCAGGAAACCTGGTTGTTAGGTTTATCATTAATCAACAGACAGGGAATCTTAACACCTACTTTGTATCATCCGGTTCTGGGAGAACAGCAGTCCTGGCTTAATGCCGGGGACAGTGTGTCCTTTTCATTTCGTTACACTATACAAAAAGCTGACTGGTACACGGTGTATAAACACGTCGTAAATGATGTGTACCAATTCAATAGTTCTCTGAAATTAAAGAACACCAAAGAATCCCTCGCATCGAGATTGCAAAGATTATTTGAGTACGTAAAAAGTGATAGTACTTCTAAGTGGAAAGAAACTGATTATAATGGAATAACAATTGGCGCACAGCATTACCTGGGCGGCGTTTTTGAGTCTAAAAAGGATGCAATAAAGAATGCAGATTACGGTGCTATGTGGATGCTGGCAAGCATGACGAAAGATCCGGTGCTGGAAAAGCAAAGATTGCCCTATGCGTTGAATTTTAAGATTGCCCAACAAAATCTGACGGACTCCTTTTTCAGTGGAGCTGCTGCCGGGCAATATTATTTATTTGACTCCAAAAGATTTACAGAAGAGTGGGGGCCATACACGGAGCCTATTGCCACCACCTATTATCTGCTATGCGACATCGGTAATGTATTGTTATTCGAACCTGATCAGCCGCAGCTGAAACGTGAATTGAGTCTTGCCGCCGACTGGCTGTTAAAAATGATGAAAGCAGATGGTAGCTGGGAAATAGCTTATAGCAATAAAACCCATGAACCTTTGTTCAGAGATGAGAAAGATTACCGTCCCACATTCTATGGGCTCCTCGTTGCTTATCAGTTATTAAAAGAACAGAAATATTTGAACGCTGCTATTAAAGGTGCTGACTGGTTTATAAAAAATGCTGCAGACAACGGTTATTTTTTAGGTGTTTGCGGTGACTCGCGCTTTGCGCCTGATTTTGCTACAGCACAAAGCGCACAGGCACTATTGGATTTGTATGGTATAACAGGGCAAAATAAATATAAAGAAGCCGCTATAAAGGTGGGTAAGATGTACACGACTTCTGTTTACTCACATCCAATAGCTTCCCGGTTGGAGAAGGAGGTAAAAGGCAAAAAGGTGCAGGATTGGGAAATTAGCCAGGTTGGGCTGGGGTTTGAACATGGTGGCATCCTCGGATCTGCCAATACCCACGGACCAATATTATTAGCGAGCCATGCAGGGATGTTTGTCAGATTGTTTGGACTAACCAAAGACTCCCTTTACTTAAACATGGCCCGGGCAGCGGCCTGGGGACGGGATGCTTTTGTGGATCCAGCAACAGGTGTTGCTTCGTATTACTGGAATGCAATGAACAATGGGGCCGGACCGTATCCGCATCATGCGTGGTGGCAGATCGGCTGGATTACTGATTACCTGCTTTCTGAAGTAGATATTAGGTCTGGTGGTAAAATTATTTTTCCGCACGGATTCATTGCGCCTAAAGTTGGCCCGCATCGTACCTATGGATTTGCACCGGGTAAAATATTTGGTAAACAAGCATCGTTGGCTTTTTTTACAAATGAGGTTCAGATAAGCAATTCCAGTATCGATTATATCGGAGCATACGATTCCCTGTCACATACGAAATATCTCATCCTGCTGAATAACAGCATAGAAAATCAAAATACAACCATAACACTGAATACTCCGGTGAAAAATGCAGTATTGCTTTCCGCGGAGGGTAGAAAAGAATTGGATATGCCTTACGGAGTTGCAGGTTGGAAGGTGCAGCTGCCACCAACAGGTTTGAAAGTTGTAAAGATCGATTTATCCAATGATGATAGAAAGTAAAGTGATATGATTAGCATGCGTGATTCAATGTCGGTTTGTTAAGAAATGGTTTATATCATGCCGTTGGCTAAAGCCAAACGGCCATGAAGTAAGTGCAGCTTTTGACGTGTTACTGAAAAACTCTTAAAGGGTAGAGATGGGATCTTGAAGGCAAATGAATTTGGAGCGTGTAACACATAATTCATAGCCGTTTGGCTTCAGCCAACGGAAGGAAGGAAGAGTTACCGAATGTTATCCAGGATTTTGAAATTGTTTATTTCTATGAAAAAACGTGTCAATATTTTTTGTCTTAGCATTATAAAAATCAAACTGATTTTATTGCTGTGCATAAGTTGTACTGCGGCTTTGGCTCAACAAACGAATGCGTACCTGGTAGAGGCAGAGCAATTTCAGTTCAAAGGAAAATGGTTTACAGAACCAGACAAAGATTGTTTAGGCGGAACTTTATTAAGATACACAGGCGGGAATGGTGATTCATTATCCGATGCATTTACTGCCGTGAACATAAAGGAGTCGGGTACGTATTCGATCTGGATGCGAACCCCTGACTATGCGGATCGGACTTCATCAAGGCAATTGCAATTGTCAGTTGATGACCTTCCTTGCGAGCGTGCGGGCAGACATGGCAAAGTTGGATTTTACTGGGAAAAAGTTGCCCAAATGCAACTTGCTAAAAAAGAAGTACTGTTACGATTGCACAACTTCAATTATGGTCGTTGCGACGCCGTGCTGCTGATTAAAGATGAATCTGCAAATCCAAATGAGTTGGCTCTTACCGCGATAGGGAAGTGGAGAAAAAATCCTGCAGCATTAAATGCTATATCCGGTGCAGAAACAGGCAGCAGCACTTATTTAGCTGTTAGCGAAAATAAAAAACGCCTTGGCGGTATTGCAAATAACCATGTCAGGTTACAGTTTTTCCAACAAGGCGACGGTAAAAATGCTCCAATCATTTGTCAAACGGAAGTAAATGTAAATAATCAATGGCAGCACTACCAGGGCAACCAGGAAGATCATAAGATAATGCTGTTGTATGCAGATAGCGTTGCCATCAACTTTGAAAAATATTTTCCGGGATGGTCGTCAAAATCGAAAGGCAACAATTATTTTGAATTTAATGACAGAAAATACCCGGTTGAATCCGCTGAAGATGATCAGGACCCTTTCAAAGCGGGTTCCTTAAGCGAAGCAATTCCGGTTAGCGTGCAGCAGACAGACGAACGGACCGTTGCCGTGCAATACATCACACGAAATAATTCAGTGATCACCGGTTTTTGGAGCGTAGAAAAAGATGCTTATCATGTTAACCTGCGATTAGTATGTAAAACAGCAAAGGCTGGATATTATAGTTTGGCAGTGGCTGCTTTTAATCCCATTGCACAGGAAAAAACAAGCAATGTACTACTGCCTCCAATGTATCAGTATAAGCGTATACCAACGAATCCCCAGATGTTGGTGTCTGCCATTACACAACAACCATTATCAATTACGGAAACTGTAACCAATGGCGCTAAATGGTCCGGCTTCATTACTACGAAAGCCGAAACGTTTTCCAATGATTGGGGGACCTCTGATTTTTCCCCGATTGGTTTTTCTGTTAAAAATGAAAATAATGAAGTGCAGCCGGTTGCCTTTATGCCGGTATTGGGCATGCCCGATTCAAAATACAAAGCAGAGCAAATAATCGACCGGACTTTTGTATTAGGGTTGTTGCCTGCAGGATGGGAAACAGCATTGACATATATTTCAGATTCGATACTTAAGGTACGCGATTACCGAACGCAGCCACAAGTCTCTCTTACCGGTGCGGTGTTTAATATGACTGATCTTATCAAAGATGAAAACTTTGGCGGATGGGATTCGAAGCTAAAAGGTTTTTACGATATTGAAGGAAATCCCGAAACCGCGCCCACTGTAGTAAATGCTACACCGCTGGCAACGATCGACCTCGCAGTACTGGCAAAAGATGAAGACTTGTATTTGTCCAGAGCCTTACCTACAATAGAGTACACACTTTCGAGAAGCGGTTACAGGTGGGCGGTAGATATCGTGCCAACCGGTTATAATAAAACGCTGCGTTCGTTGGAACTAAATCCATTTTACTCCCAGTTTACGACTTCCTATTATGCAGGGTTGAACAGCCTGATGGGCAATCTGAATCCCTGGTTGAAAAACATCGCATTGCCGGGAGATACACTAAGGAAAGTAACAGGTTATTCCACACAGTTCATCGACTGGGTACAGGCAATGGCTGCTTATAAAATGACCGGCGATCCTAAATGGCTGCGAATGGCAACACAACAGGCCGACAAGTACATTGCAAATCAGGTGTATGCAAACAGTAAAAAAACGTTAGCGCCTACGCCATTTTATAACGCGTCTTTTTATGCACCCTGGTGGCACCTGGTGGAATTGTATGAATTGACAAAAGATAGAAAGTATTTGGATGCCGCTGCATACGGAAGTTATTTTACCATCGCGGGGATACGATCGTTTCCCCAGGTAAAGGACAGTGCAATCACCATTCACCCCGGCGGACAATACGAAGGCAATACACATATCTGGTGGAAGGGGAACCAGTCTTATCGCCTGGGCTTTCCAAGGAAACCGGGAGATGTTATGGCCAAAAAAGTGCCTGATGGATTGGTCTCTCCAGTGGGACTCGGGTTTGAACAGCCGTCTACTTATTTCTTAACGGCAAAGGACAAAAATGTACGACCTGTTTTTATGAGCAGCTGGGCACCGTCCCTGCTCCGGTTATTTCAATACACCGGTAATAAGCTTTTTGAAACCTATGCCCGTAACGCGGTCATAGGCCGGTTCACCAACTACCCGGGTTATTATGCTACCGGATATACGGATATAACCATGCAGCCCGATTTCCCCTATAAAGGGCCCGATGTAAGTTCTGTTTACTACCATCATATTCCGCCGCACCTTGCTTTCTCACTGGATTATCTTATTACCGAGGCTGTTCAGCGATCTAAAGGGAATGTGCAGTTTCCATACAGCAACCAGGAAGGTTTTGTGTGGTTCGCAAACAGAATTTACGGAGGTGGCGCGGGACGAGTATTTGATGATGATAAAACAACATTGTGGTTGCGAAAGGACCTGGTGCACATACAGCAACCGTCTGTTAATCATGTTACCGCTATTTCCGAAAAAACATTCTGGATTTTGCTTTCCAGTGAATCGAATAATGATGAAACAGTAACGGTACAATTATCTGTAAATACCGGGACAACAGAAGCGGGGAATGCGGTGGTGTATACAGCCGATGCTGTAAAATCAGGTCTTTCATTTTCCGGTTCAGTAATAAAAGTAGTTGTACCCGCAAAGGGATTCAGGGCCGTTGCAGTTCCATTAAAAAAGCCTCACACAGCACCTCAATATAAACCTTTGGTCAATGGCATGCAGATTATTGACATGGGCAAGCCATGGGGCAAAATTTTTGTATACCGCATCCGCTCGCCCTTTGGCTGGGACTCCATATATGGTTTTGCGGAAACAGGCCCGTTAAAAGATGCAGCAATACAGGTGTTATGCAATGGTGAAACAAAAAATATTCTATCCTATCCTTTTGAGTGGAGTTTTTATAAAATAAAAATGGAAGATAAGGTTGAAATGGTGATCAATCTGAAGACAGGTGATGGAAAAGTGGTTACAAAAAAAGTAATGGTAAATGGAAATTAAAAAACGATATCATTTATTTAAAAGCGTGTTTTTCATTGGCATGATCACACTATTAAACACTGGAGAAAGCATCGCCCAGAGTTCTGATGACCTAAGTAAAATTGAAGCTTCCCAGGGTGGAGCATCCCCGTTAGTGTTTGAACCGAAGGAAAATGATATGCCACTTATCGCGCCGGGCAATTTTGTAAATGCCTCCGAAACCGCGGTAAGAGAGGGTTTGGGTAACTTCTTTCATAAAATTGAAACCGCGCAACCAGTGACCGTAGCGTTTATTGGTGGCAGCATTACACAAGGAAATTTTTGCTATCGTTTGCAAACCGCCCGGTATTTGCAGCATCTGTACCCAAAGGTTTCGTTTAAGTGGGTTAACGCGGGTGTATCGGGTACAGGAACCGACCTGGCTGCATTCCGTTTGAAAGAACAAGTGCTGGATTATAAGCCCGACCTGGTTTTCATTGAATTTGCAGTCAACAAAGCCTACGCCCCGGGAATGGAAGGGTTGATTCGCCAGATCATTAACAACAACCAGCAAACAGATATATGTCTCCTGTACACTATACTGAATGGTCAAACGAAAATTTACCAGGATGGTAAGATACCTGAAAATATAGCAAGGCTCGATAGCCTTGCCGCATATTATAAATTGCCATCCATCCATTTAGGCATGGAAGCTGCGGAGCTGGAAAAAGAAGGTGCGCTCATTTGGAAAAACGACAAACCTGTTGATGGCAAAATTTTATTTTCCAACGATGGCATACATCCTTTGGCAAAAGGAGGTAACCTGTACGCTGCAGCGATAGCCAGGGGATTGGAAAAAATCGAAAAGGTTCAAACACCTGCTGCACACCAGCTAGGGCCACCATTGATTACAGATAGCTGGGATAACGCCCGAATGTTTGACCCTTTTGTTGCCGCAACATTCGATGCAAACTGGAAGTTCATTCGCACAACAGATTCCGTTCATCTCAAACAATTTTCCAACTGGTTCAACAAAGTTGCTTATGCCGACCAACCGGGCGCCAGTTTTACATTCCGTTTTAAAGGTGATCTGTTTGGCATTTTTGATATTGGCGGGCCAGAGGTAGGGCAGCTGCAATTTAAAGTGGACGGGCATCCAGTTCTGTTGCAACGCATGAGTTCACCGGAATTGATTTATTACGTAACAGATAATACGCAAGGAGAACCGACACTCGACCGCTTCAACTTCTTCTGTAACGACCGGTACAGAGGGCAGCACGATCTCATACAATTAACACCCGGTGTGCATGAGATTACCGTTACTATTTCTGATAAAAAGGCAGACAAAAAAGCAATACTTACGGAGAAGCAATCTCAGGATATATCACAACATCCGGAAAAATATGAACGCACTGCGGTGTATATCGGAAAAATATTAATAAGAGGTCAAATCATATAGCATGAAATATAAATTGTGTACATACATTTTAATTGGGTTTTTGATTTCAACTTTCACACTAAAAAGTAATGGTCAGGCCCTAACACAAAAAGAGAAATGGGAATTAAAAATAAAAGCGTTTGAAAAAAAAGACTCATTAAATGCTCCTACAAAAAATAATATTCTTTTTATAGGTAGTTCTACCATTGAAAATTGGAAAACGCTGGAAGGAGATTTTATTGACTACAATGTGATCAACCGCGGGGTTTCCGGTACCAAAATGACGGACCTGTTTGCATTCAGAGAGCGGTTGATTCAACCTTATGATCCGAAGAAGATTTTTATTTACGAGGGCGACAATGATATTGCTCTGGGATGGAGCGCTGATAGTATCTGCAATGTGTTTGTAGAACTATTCAAATACATCCGGCAGCAGAAACCTCAGGCGCATATCTATATCATGTCAATAAAACCATCGCCAAGCAGGGAGAAATACAAAGAGAATTTATTGAGGACAAATGCATTGCTCAAATCATTTGCAGCGCAACAGCGTGATCTTACCTATATAGATGTATATACGCCAATGCTTCGTGACGGTTTGATTGAGCCTTCTTATTACAGACCGGACAAACTTCATTTAACTGCAGAAGGTTACGAAATATGGAAATCGGTTATCGGCCCTTATATAAAAGAATAATGATGCCAAAAAGAAATATGATGAAACGGATAGCGATATTATTTTTTGTTCTTTCACTCTATGCGAATGTCGACGCACAGGTTTATAAAGATAAACAGGCACCGGCAGAAGAAAGAGCAAAGGATCTGTTGTCTAAAATGACACTGGAAGAAAAAATAGATTATATCGGCGGGTTCAATGGATTTTATATTCGGGGTATACAACGGTTAGGACTACCCGAAATAAAACTGACAGACGGACCTGTCGGTACCCACAAAGACGGTAAAGCCGTGGCTTATCCGGCGAGTGTTTTATCTGCTGCAACCTGGGATACCACCTTGGTTTATAACCTGGGAAAGCAACTGGGCCGCGACTCAAGATCGAGAGGGGTGCATATCTTACTGGCTCCCGGTGTGAATATTATCCGCAGTCCGCTTGGAGGAAGAAATTTTGAATATTTCTCTGAAGATCCCTGGCTGACATCCAGAGTGGCTGTAGCTTATATAAAAGGCTTACAACAACAGGGCGTGGTGGCTACTGTAAAACATTTTGCATTAAACAACCAGGAGTGGGACCGGAACAATGTGAGCAGCGATGTAGATGTACGCACCTTACATGAAATTTATCTTCCCGCCTTTAAAGCAGCCGTACAGGAAGCACATGTGGGGTCTGTAATGAACAGTTACAACCCTGTAAATGGAGTACACGCCACACAAAGTGATTTCCTGAACAACCAGGTTTTAAAAAAACAATGGGGCTTTGACGGGTTTGTAATGAGCGACTGGTCCGCAACCTACGATGCAGTTGCAGCCACTAACGGCGGGCTGGACCTGGAAATGCCAACGGCAAAATACATGAATAAAAAGAACCTCATTCCGGCTATTCAATC
Organism: Pinibacter aurantiacus; assembly: GCF_019130065.1. Taxonomy (GTDB): domain Bacteria; phylum Bacteroidota; class Bacteroidia; order Chitinophagales; family Chitinophagaceae; genus Pinibacter; species Pinibacter aurantiacus. The sequence goes on from NZ_JAHSPG010000018.1 coordinate 202,109, forward strand.
GGGCGCGGTTAAGGAAGCAACTATTGATGATAAGGTACTGCGCATTCTACGAATCATTTTCCGGTTTGGTTTTTTTGATAAGATACAGTTGGATACTGCTATACCAAGGGATAATCCGGATGGCGCACAACTTGCAAAAGAGCTGGCCCGCGGCGGCATTGTGCTGCTGAAAAATGACAACCATATTTTACCGGTTAAACCAGGGGCGGTGAAATCAATCGCAGTAATTGGCGGTAACGCAAATAACTATATGGCCGGTGGCGGAAGCTCCTATACTTTCCCTTTCAGATCAGTATCTGTATTGGAAGGTATCAGAGATGCTTATCCGAATGCCAAGGTAGCCTATTCGGCAGGAATGCTCACATTACCGGAAACCGTGTCTGGCTCTGTCTTTTATACTGGTAAGCAAAGCATGGAGAGAGGCCTGAAAGCGGAATACTATGCGAATGTAAAACTGGAAGGCGCACCCGTAAAAACAACGATTGATACAATTGTAAATATTGAAAACGGCTGGCACATCGCAACAGAAAATAAAGGAACCCCTTTTGACCATTGTTCCATGCGGTGGACAGGCGTTATAAGACCTGCGAAAACAGCCCGGTACCGGTTTTTCGTAAAAGGATTTGATGGTTTCAGATTGAAGTTGGATACAACCCTCATCATCAACGAATGGAGGAACCAGGGCATAACTACACGCGAAGTAGTAGTGCCGTTGGACGCAGGAAAGGAATACCCGGTAGCACTGGAATATTTTGCGAATGTGCATCCGGTGGATATTTCGTTTGGATGGCGGGAAGACAAATTATTGTTTGATGAAGCCATCGCTTTAGCTCGGCAATCTGACATTGCAATAGTTAATGTTGGATTTAATGAAAGCAGTGAAAGAGAAAGTAACGACCGGCCATTTGAGTTACCCGAATACCAGGATAGCCTGGTGCAGTGCATTGCGAAGGCTAACCCCAAAACAATTGTATTGGTAAATGCGGGAGGCAATGTAGATATGAGCCACTGGGTTGATAGAGTGCCCGGCTTGTTGCACATCTGGTATCCCGGCCAGGAAGGCGGCGCTGCAGTGGGAGAAATAATTTCCGGTAAAGTGAATCCAAGTGGAAAACTACCCGTGTCCTTTGAAAAAAAATGGGCCGATAATCCTGCATTTGCTAACTACTACGATTCCTCAGGCAATAAGCGCGTTGCATATAAGGAAGGTCTTTTCATGGGGTATCGCTATTACGATCAAAGTGCTGCAAAACCCCGGTTTCCCTTTGGCTATGGGCTTTCCTATACTTCATTTGTTTACTCTAACCTGAAAGTTGAGAAAAACGGAAAGGCAGGTGATCCGCATTTCAAACTTGCATTTGATATTAAAAATACAGGAGGTTGTGATGGTGCCGAGGTTGTACAGGTGTACGTTAGACCGGTTAACGCCAAGGTGCTGCGTCCTTACAAAGAATTAAAAAGTTTCGCAAAAGTATATGTTGAAAAAGGAGCGAGGAAGCAGGTGGAAATAACGTTGGACAAAAATGCATTTTCTTACTACAAAACGGATATCAGTGATTTTGATTTCGATGCAGGTTCTTACGAGATTTTAATTGCTAGTTCTGCTACGGATATAAGATTAAAAAAAATGATCACCCTGGAAAAACAATAATGGTAAAAATGATCAGAAAGTATCTAAATATATTGATGCTGGTTGGTTTGATCAGTTTTCAAAACAATGCATCGGCACAGGTAAAGGTGGAAAAAAATGGAGTTACGATCTATTCAAAAGGCAGGCCGTATCATTTCAAGGCCGACTTTTTAATTATTTATAACGAGCAGGATCCCGACCTGGCATTAAAACCATCCGGGATAAAAAAGGTGTCGTACAATGTTCCTACCTGGAAAACATCCGATGCAAACCTGGCGGACTACCACCAGGCCGATGTAAAATCAAGTGTGGCAGGAGATGGCTTTGATGACCGCATTTTAAGAAGCGCGAAAGAAGGCAGAACGGCTAATATATATCATGCAGGAAAAAGCTACTTAGTAACGGCTACGAGTATACGAGAAACAAAGAATTCAGTTTGTTTTATATTTTCAGAAAACCCCTTGTTTACTTTAAATGCATGGCTGGTTAAAACAAACAAATCCTATCCGGAATTACAATTTGTCCTGCGTCCTAAAAAAGCTGGTTTTTATAGCATAGGTTATGTTGGCGCGCCCTCTTTTAATAAAGATAAAATATCTGAACTATGGCAGCCTTTGATCTGGACAGAAAAGCGCCTGCCGGAACAACCTTACATGACGCCCTCTTATATGGCTACGTTGCCAACAACACTGGTGAACGATGGCTATAATTCAGTCGGCGTTATGGCTGCACCAAAGTACCTGCCATTTCAGCCATTGCCATTGCTGGAGAACAGCCAGTTTGGAGTTGCATTGTTAAATAACAAAGCAATGGTTCAGTCACAGGTTTTTGCGCCCATGCCAGGGGGCGTCAATTCAAGGATGACAGCAGGCGATGATTTTGAGTTTGTCATTAATCTTATAGTCGAGCCATTGGATATTTCTCATACCTACGAAAAAATTGCCAGGCAGTATTTCGGGTTTAAAGATTATCGCACCAATGCAACGCTATCTATGAATACCACGTTAGACAATTTGATAGATTATTCTAAAACGCATTATGCGTGGTTTGTTGATAGTTTAAAGGGTTTTGCTTATTCCACGGATGTACCCGGTGCTGTTAAAAACGTTTCCAGTTTAAATCCGCTGGAATTGTCTATAGTAAGGGACGATAAAGAGATGTTTGAAAAGAGGGCCTATCCTTTAATGGAATTTATGTTGTCCAGGGAAAAATTTTTGTTTGCACTTGACAGTACTCAAAAAATTCAATCCCCATCGCGCAAGTTGAAAGGGCCCGTTGCACTTCCTTCGGAGTTGGGTGCATTATACAATACGTTTGGACGTAACAACTCTTTTTATCTGCAAATGGCAGAAAAGGAATTTAGCGGTTCACGCGTAAGGAACCTCGATGAAAAACAAAGTGGAAAAAGTTGGATGAACGCGTTCTTTCTTTTTAAAATGACACGCGATACTGCTTACCTGCATTTGAGCGAACGGCTGGCTGACATCTATTTAAAACAACGGGTTGATAAGCCGATAGAACAATTTGGAGATCCCCTCGCCAGTTCAAATTTTTTCTGGCCCACGTTTACCAATAACTGGTCCATGTTGCTGGAATTATACGAGCAAACAGGCAAGCAGAAATACCTGGACGCTGCGCACGACGGGGCAAGGCATTACACCTTATTTACCTGGATGGGGCCAAAGATTCCGGATAGTCTGATTGCCGTAAACAAAGGCGGGAAAGCGCCGATGTACTGGTACCTGAAATCCAAAGGGCATCACCAAATGTATTACCCTGAAGAAAGCGTGCCTGCATGGCGACTTTCCGAAACCGGGCTAACGTCGGAATCCTCCGGCACTTCCACCGGGCACAGGGCAATATTTATGTCAACTTATGCGCCATGGTTATTACGCATAGGCTATTATACAAACGACAGTTTTTTAATGGACGTAGCGAAAGCCGCTCTGGTTGGCCGCTCCGAGAGCTTTCCGGGATATCATATCAACACAGAACGTACAACGGCCTATGAAAAAGTGGACTTTCCGCTGCATGAACATAAAGATCAAAGTGTGAATTCATTTCACTACAATCACATTTTACCAATGGCTTCTTTGTTCATAGATTACCTGGTGTCGGATGCATTTGTAAAAAGTAAAACGGCCATTGATTTTCCTGCCGAGTATATTGAAGCATATGCCTATCTGCAAAATAAAATGTACGGCGTACAAAAAGGAAAATTCTTTCACTCAACAGATGTGCAACTGTGGATGCCCCGGCGCCTGCTGCGCATTGATGATATTGCCCTGAATTATATCAGTGCAAGAAAGAACGACACGTTGTATCTCGCATTCATGAATCAATCTGCAAAAACCGTAACCACAACTGTTACAGTTAATGCGCAATTAGCCAAATTCCCGGGCAGGGTAACAGGACAGCAATTGTTTCCATCAGTATCCGCATTACCACTTACAGACAGCAGTTTTCGTGTAACCGTTCCGGCAAATGGTTTGGCCGCTGTGGCCATTCCCGGTGCCCAGTTGCAGTCAGCGTTTCAGGATCAGATACTGGATAACGAAACAGATAAACGAAGTGATTATGCGTTGATTCCTGAAGGAAACGGCAAAGCGCTTTTATTTAAGCTCGGCACCTATGGTCAGCGGCTTTTTGTTTTCCTGCAGGATGATGATACAAAGTGGGAAAAGGCAAAGTTGATTTATCGCGTTGACGGAAAAAAAGAGGAGTCAGTTGATAAAAATGAATACCCGTTTGAATTTACGATACCGATGGAGAAAGAGAAGAGCGTGCGCTTTAACCTTGAGCTTACAGATCATAACGGCAAGGTAAAAAGTTCAAAATGGATCACTTTAGGAAACTGATTATTGGATCTATATAAACAATATAAACAAGGTTAATACAAATAAATATAAACGAGTTATGGTAATAAGTAAAAGTGAAGCCAGCCGTGATTTGCGACAGGAAGAGTACAATGCAGATATGGGAATAGTTGGCGGTGGTTTGTCGGGAGTGTGCGCTGCAATAACAGCTGCAAGACAGGGATTGAAAATAGTATTGGTACAGGATCGCCCGGTGCTGGGAGGTAATGCCTCCAGCGAGGTGAGATTATGGATATTGGGTGCTACTTCGCATATGGGTAATAATAACCGGTGGAGCAGGGAGGGAGGAGTAATAGATGAGATACTGGTAGAGAATATGTATCGCAACCCCGAAGGTAACCCTATAATACTCGATATGATTTTGCTGGATAAAGTAATGCAGGAAAAGAACATCACCCTGTTGCTTAATACAGCGGTATATGAAGTCGCGAAAAGTGATGACGATACGATAGAGAGCATCAAAGGATTTTGCAGCCAGAACTCTACGGAATATATCATCAACGCCCCGCTTTTTTGTGATGCCTCCGGCGATGGGATATTGGGCTTTCTTTCCGGTGCTGCTTTTAGAATGGGCGCAGAAAGCAAAGAAGAGTTCAATGAAGGAATGGCGCCGGATGCGGCTTACGGCGAACTGTTGGGGCATTCTTTGTATTTCTACAGTAAAGATACCGGCAAGCCTGTAAGGTTTTCGCCGCCAACCTTTGCATTGGATGTTACTAAAGAAATTCCACGCTTTAAGAGCTTTAATGCAAAGGAGCATGGATGTAAGTTGTGGTGGGTAGAGCATGGCGGAAGATTAGATACGGTACACGATACTGAAACAATAAAATGGGAACTATGGAAAGTGGTTTACGGCGCATGGGACTATATCAAGAACTCGGGTAATTTCCCCGAGGCGGAGAACCTGACACTGGAATGGGTAGGTATGATACCCGGCAAAAGAGAAAGCCGCAGGTTTGAAGGCGATTATATTTTAAACCAGCATGACCTGGTGGAACAGCGCCATCACAAAGATGCCGTGGCTTATGGCGGATGGTCCATTGACCTGCACCCTGCGGACGGCGTGTTCAGCGAACGGCAACCTTGTAATCAATGGCATAGTAAAGGCATCTTCCAGATTCCGTATCGCTGCTATTATAGTCGAAATATAAAGAACCTGTTTCTTGCAGGAAGGATTATCAGTGTCAGCCATGTGGCATTTGGGGCTACGCGTGTAATGGCCACCAGCGCATACGGTGCGCAGGTTGTAGCGATGGCTGCTGCTTTGTGTTTAAAATACAATAAAAACCCAGCTGATATTTATAATGAGGGTTACATTGAAGAGTTGCAAAAGGAGCTTACAAAATCAGGGCAGCACATACCGGCAACGAGACTGCAGGACGACGATGACCTGGTGCAGCGAGCGCAGATAAAAAGCAGTTCATCTTTGTTGTTTAAAAATTTCGAAAGTAAAAACATTTTGTTTAAACCACTCACTATTGCTGCTGCACAAATGTTGCCTTTACTCCCGGGCAAAGTACCTGTAATCACTGTTCCTGTAAAAGCAAAATCAAATACAGTTTTGAAGGCTGAACTACGCATCAGCAGCATAACAGGCAATTTTACACCAGATATTACGCTGGCTGCAAAAGAAATCCAACTGACTGAAGGGGAACAGGAGGTTCAAATAAATTTTGAAACAAGCGTTAACACGTCTCAATATGCTTTTGTCATTTTCTTAATCAATGATGAAATAGAGCTGGGTTACACTGTGCAAAGAATTACAGGATTATTGTCTGTGTTTAACGGGAAAAATAAGGCCGTATCCAATAACGGGAAGCAAGTGGCACCGGACGGATCAGGAGTTGATACATTTGAGTTTTGGTGTCCGCAGAGAAGACCAGAGGGGCAAAATCTAGCCCTGGCTTTATCAGAGCCATTGCAAACTTTTAATGCGGAAAATATCCGGAACGGAACTGATCGCCCTTCAATACAACCAAATGCGTGGGTTGCAGATACCGTTGATAACGATCCTTCATTAACATTAACATGGGAGCAGAGGCAATCCATCAAAAAAATAAACCTTGTATTTGATACAGATGCCGACCATGCCATGGAGTCTGTGCTGATGACACACCCAGAAACTGTGATGCCACTTTGTGTTAGAAACTATCATATCGAAGATGAGAAGGGGGCAGTAGTTTATGCGAAAAAAGGTAATTATCAAACAAGAAATGAAATACTATTTGATGAGGCTTTACAAACGAAGCAGCTGAAAATTGTATTGCAACATCCGTCTGAAAATGTGCCTGCATCTATGTTTGCCGTAAGATGCTACGCTGAATGATATGCAAAGCGCAGGTTTATCATTCGGGAGTTAAGCCGCTTTTTTTCGAATTACATGGTGGCTGTAAATACTAAAGAAAGACTGCTTGTCATCCCGACGAAGGAGGATGACAAGTGACTTACTTTTAGTTTTTTAAACGGTTTTATTAGCCGACATTGAATTCGCAATTTCTAATTCCTAACTCCTAATTTCTAATTCCTGGTTTCTGATTATCCATTAATAAATATCTTGAGTCATGATAGTAGATACGGCGGTAGTTATTGTTTTTTCCGTTTTTATATTACTTGTAGGCATCAGCTTTTCACGAACAGGACGGAATTTAAAATCATTTTTTGCAGGTGGAGAATCCGTGCCGTGGTTTATTGGCGGCTTGTCTTTATTCATGAGCTTTTTTTCTGCCGGAACTTTCGTGGCCTGGGGCGCAATTGCCTACAAGTACGGTTGGGTCTCAGTAACCATACAATGGACGATGTGCATTGGAGCCCTTGTTACAGGGTTATACCTGGCACCTAAATGGAAAGCCACCGGCAACCTAACGGCGGCAGAATTTATCAAAGCCAGGTTAGGCAGTAAAGTACAAAAAAGCTTTATCTATATTTTTACTATTGTATCCGTATTTATCAAAGGTTCAGTGTTATACTCCGTATCCAAATTAGTATCTGCATCATTAGGTTATCCAATAATCCCGGTTACGGTTGTATTGGGTATATTGATGATTTCCTATACCGCCGTCGGGGGCTTGTGGGCCGTGATGGTAACTGATATTTTACAGTTCGTCGTATTAACAGCGGCAGTTATTATTATTTTACCACTAGTGTTTAAAGAGGCCGGCGGTGTGCAACATTTCGTAGATAATGTGCCCAAAGATTTTTTCCATCTTGTAAATGGAGAGTATACGTGGTGGTTCATTATTGCCTTTGCTATTTATCATATTTTTTATATCGGAGGCAACTGGACTTTTGTTCAAAGGTACACGAGCGTAAATGCACCAAAGTCTGCTTCCAAAGTAGCATATCTGTTTGCAGGGCTGTATATTTTAAGTCCCATAATTTGGATGCTGCCACCGATGGTTTATCGATCAATTAATCCGGGTCTTACAGGACTGGATACTGAGAATGCCTACATCATGGTATGCAAACAAGTGTTGCCCGTAGGGTTATTGGGATTGATGCTAACCGGCATGTACTTTTCTACTTCAGCTTCGGCGAATACGGCGCTGAATGTGGTATCTGCCGTGTTTACAAATGATATTTATAAAGGTTCTATTAATCCGGGTGCCAGCGATAAAAAGCTGATGTTTGTCGCAAGAACATCGTCCTGGTTTTTTGGCATCTTTATGATATTGATTGCACTGGGTGTTCCGTATATTGGTGGAGTAGTGGAGTTTACAATCAGTTTGGGGGCGATAACCGGAGGGCCGTTGTTGCTGCCTCCGATCTGGGCCTTGTTCTCCAAACGATTGACAGGAAAAGCCACCATTAACATTACAGTAGTGTCTTTATTGGTGAATTTGTTGTTCAAGATGGTAATACCCTATATTAACCATTACAAACTGTCAAGAGGTAACGAAATGCTGTTGGGCGTATTGTTGCCATTGGTATTATTGATTGTCCATGAATTTATCATCAGCAAAAGGAATGGCATTAGCCAGGATTACCTCGGCTACCAACGTTATAAAGCCGATAAAAAAGAAACTGTTTTGCAGATCAGTGAAGAAGAACAACAGGCCATCAAAGCCCAGAATGTATTTGGATTAAAGATGATTGCTTTTTCATTGATGTTTATAGGCGTGCTGTTGTTGATATTGGCGCTTATAACGTCTAAAAGCAGTGGGTTGGTAACAGTAATTGCAATAGCCATCATGTTAGGGGCTGTAATACCATGGAGGGCAGCGAAGAAATAATTGTAACTTCAGGCAAATGTAAAGGCCCATAAAAATCCAGGTTTTACGGGCCTTTAGTCTTTTTAAATAAAGTTGAAAATAAAACTCATCTATGTAATGTCGATCTGCATATGTACGTCGCCCGGCCATAGCGGCAGCGCAATGTTGTGTGCAGTGCTATAGTTTTTCATACCAATCCAGGATATAGTCGGCTACCGCTTCCCAGCCTTTTTCCCCACAAATAAAATGACTTTTGTTGTCAAATATTTTAATATCAACCTTGCTGTTTGAATCGCTATATCGTCCTGCAATGTTTTTAGTCAGGTTGGGCGGGAATATATGGTCGCTACCTCCACCTATGAATAAAATAGGTGCGTGAGGCTTTTGAAAATTTATATTTGAATAAGAATTTAAGACTAACTGGCGACTGACCTTGAAGCTTTCAGGCACCGCATATTTTTCAAATCCTGCTTCTTTTTCGGCGTCTGATATAGTGTTGAAAAAAGCATAATCATACCATTTACGGCTACCCATAAAATATTTGGCAAAAGAGAAAAAGCCAAAGGCTGGAAGTACTGTCTTGAGTGTCTGAAAAGGAGGGAATACATTTTTTGGGGGAGCTCCATCTATACTAACACCTGCTGCAGCTTTACCCAATTCAACCAGTTTCAACGCTGCCATACCTGCCATGGAATGCCCAATGACCAATGGTTTTTCCGGCAATGTGTCAATCAGGTTGACAATGTTATTCACAACGTCTATGAAACCAGTTTTTATTAAATCGGGATGTATATTCTTCCTCAATTCCGAAGGTATTCCTTCGTGGCCTGGATTTGCAGGCGTATAAACTTTATAGCCTTTTTGCTCATAGTAGTGCTTCCATTCTGTCCAGGAAGTGTTGTTTACGAAATTTCCATGAATCAGTATAATCGTTTTTGACTTTCCCATTAGTATGCGGTTTTTAGGTTTACAGTTTGTGAATTGGCGTGACAAGTCTTTTGCGGAAACTTTTGGCTTTCTTTAAAACTAATTTGTTCCAGGACTTGGTCAATGATATGTTTATTTGTTTTTCGTTTTGGATGAATCCGTCACTGTGTTAAAGGGTATGAATTGGTGTTAGGCTCAATGTCAAAGTCAAACTGCTCGAGCTTAAATGATACGGCTTGTCATTTATAGTCGGGTTATAACTTCTAAATACTTTGGCATCGTCACTACAATTCTTGTCAAGTTGTAAACGGCAATACTTCTGTGTCAATGTTAGATTATGGAAAGCTTTCTATGCCAATGTTTAGCATAAGTGCTGTGTCAAGATGCTGACGGCCAACTCTTAAATATACGCATGTTTTTTTCGAGTCCAAACTTGAGTTGCTGATTTTTAATATTATTCTTCAATAGAGGCAGGGCTGGGGAGGATAAGGCTATACGAATAACCATCGAGATTCAGCGATAGGCAGCACGGTGGATGTTAATCCTGTACAAATGAGCGGCTGATTTGGGGATTTAAAAATCCCTCGTTATCTTTTATTCGACATGTCTTGAGGAACAGGTCGAATAGTGTGAATTTTAAAATAGGGAGATGGCACAAATTACTATAAACGATATTAAGGTAATTGTCGACAGAATTGAAAGTGGCAATTATGATTGTAGCAATGCGTTGGATTTTATGCATGGTAAAATAGAAAATCAAAAAATCAACGACGATTACAATAAGGTTATCATTCGAAGTGAATCAGGTAACGTTAAAGTGATAATTATCGACTGTATAAAAAATATAATCAAAGCAATCTCGTTTAATGGATCAATTGACATAAGTCCAAATGAACTTTTAGAAATGTTTACAAATTATCGCGAAGAATATTCTAGTCATGATGATCTATACTTTTACCTGTTTAATGATGACAAGAAAAAAGGAAGGTATACTTTATCCTTTTTTGAGCCTTCGCATAAACAAGTTAACGTTCATCAAAATGATGAATGGCTATCTAATCTTACTTTGTCTTGGGAGTGATTGTTGTCAATTCCTCGCTGTTCGAGATGTTCCGCAGGACACCTCGAACGATAGATAAAGTGGATGTTAATCCTGTACAAATGAGCGGCTGGTTTGGGGATTAAAAAATCAATGTCGTTTAGTTAAGTTGTTTGAAAAATAAAAACCATGTCGCTTGTCATCCCGACGAAGGAGGGATCTGCGTGATTGTTTACGCATAGTGTGCGATAGGAATTAAAAAGTAAAAATGCACTTGAAAAGTAAAGAAATAAAGGAAAGTATAGCATCGCAATTAGGAAAATATTTTATGCGCGATGGCTTTATTTACAGGAAAACGGACAATGAATTCGTAAGCACAAAAGGTGATTTTGTATACGTCTTTAATATGCTTTTAACTACATGGTCGGATTGTCATACTTTGTCTGTTCGATTGTATATCAGCCAAAAAAAAGTGGAAAAAATTTATGAGACAGTATTAGGGAAATCTCACAAGCTCACCATGGGTAACTCGATAGAAAGAATTTGTAAGAGTTCTGATGGAAAGGAAATTGCGAATACAAGTATGGCGATAGTTTTGACAATTCCTGAGGATATTGCCGCCGCAGTTGAAAGTTTGCTGATGTTCTACAATGAAATAGCAAAAAAGTATTATGAGCGGTATCAATCATTGCTTGAAGTAGATGAAATTATCAACACAGCCCCTTTTAGCCATTGTCCGGCACATGTCGGAGGAAATTTTGATGAAAGATGCATGAAAGGGTTAATCGTAGCGAGGTTAGTTCATAGTGAAAAATATGAGGAGTTGGTACAGGTTTATGACGAGGCTATAAAGGAGACAATGAACAATGAGTCCATTGACAATTACTATAAGGTCCGGGAATATTTAAGTTATAATCGCATTAATTAGTCACTGCTGTTCGAGATGTTCCGCAGGGCATCTTGAACGATAGATAAGTGGATGTTAATCCTGTACAAATGAGCGGCTGATTTTGGGACTCAAAAATCAATGTCGTTTAGTTAAGTTGTTTGAAAAATAAAAAGCATGTCGCTTGTCATCCCGACGAAGGAGGGATCTGCGTGATTGTTTACGCGCAGCGTACGACAGTGTTAGACCCAGATCCCTCCTTCGTCGGGATGACAAGCAGCCTTTCGTTTTTGGTCATAGCAACCAGTGGTCGAAAAAGTTGATAATCAAATTAATACTCTATATTTGCCGCGTCAAAGTCAAAGCTCACGATTTAGGAAATTTAAAAAAGCGTCCATACTAGATAAGACGATTCTTTTTTATTTGCCGGTTTTTACAATCCGCATATTAAAGCGGCGTGTACCCCCGTGCCAATGCTATAATGGTATTGGCAAGCCTCCTAATCGTGGACTTTGACAACGGGAAAGGCACGCCGTTTTTTTATTGTGCCTAAATGTCAAAACCACGATTATGTTTTCAAATTTCAAAGACGTCTACACAAACAGACAGTATGCAAAAGAAGCACGGCAAAAGTTTCTTGCTTATTTCGCAGACAACTTTCCTCCCGTAAAAAGTCTCAAGTGCAAAATTGATCCGCACAATCATCGCATCATCGCCAGTGCAAAGTTTTGCAAGCGTCGGTTGTATGCTCGTGGTTATTCTTTGCAAAAGTGTTTCAACCATTTTGTAAATGAATATGAACAAAAGGTTTTGGTTGCTTATTAAAAACAGTAGTTGAACTGAATACTTATAAAAAGAGAAGCTGCCCTTTGAGGCAGCTTCTCTTTTTATAAAACAATGTCGTTTCCTTAAGCAACCAGAATTTCGCTACGTTAATGTCCTACGGACAAAATATTCTCGCTGATGTATTTTCTATTGACATTAATGCCCTACGGGCAATAGAGCGTTTCCCGTAGGGAAACAATATCAATAGAAAATTATTGGGAAATCAACCCATTGCCCGTAGGGCATTAACACCTTAAGGAAACGACATTGATTTATAAAATGCAGCAGCACTTATTTTTTTTGCTTCTGCATTTTATTGATCCATTCTGTTATTAATTGCACACCTTGTTTGTGTATCACTGTTCGTGCAAGCTCTGGCATTGCTGTGCCAGGCTCCGCGCCGTTCATGCGGTAGGCAAGAATAGAGTGGGCCGCATCGCCCGGGATAATATCGTAATTAAGACCTCCGGCGCCTCCGCCTGCAGACACAGGTTCTTTCATAATTCCTATATGTGGAGGATCTTTTTGCTGGTATTCTAAAAATAAGCCAGTGTTGTACGCATCACCTCCGTGGGTATGGCAGTGCGCACAATTAACATCCAGGTAAGCACGTGCCCGCTGGTCGAGCGTAAAATGCTTTGCATCATTCCATTTTGGCAACACCGGTACTGTTGAAATATCAGGTAAGCCGGCAATCATACCAAGCCTGGCCATTTCAGATAATTGATTCTCCTCGTGACCCGCAACTGTAACGTTAAGATTGCGCGCCTTTGGCCCGATGGGCGTAAAAATATCATTGTTAATATGACATCTTTTGCAATCATTTGTATTGGGCACCTGGTAAGTGGTGGTAATTTTATTTCCATCATCATCCAGTAAGGTAATAGGCAAACGGGCTCCTATAATGTGTTTTACTGCGTCTGTTTGCTCCGCGTTCCACAAGTAATCCATCACTTTCCATTTTTTATCAAAGGGATCCTTTACCAGCAACCTTGTTTCAATCATAATTTTTTTATGATCAGTATTGGTATAAGCGAAATTTTTGATGAGGATGGTAGAGTCCGGAAAATCCTGTACACCTTCCGCTACAAAGTTCATTTGTTTCCCGTTTGGCAATACGATGTAACGATCTTTTACTGCATAGTCGGTAAATAAAGGAGTAGCCAGCTCGTAATGAAATACACCGGGTTGCGGATCGAGGTCCTTTAAATTGTTTTTAAAAAAACCATACTCAGATAGTTTCTCTTTAAACTGGTAAGATCCATCGACAGCCGCCTTTTCCTGGTGCTGATTATTTCCGCAACCTTCAATCGTAAGCATACCTGCAACCATCAAAAGAAATATGCTGCCGCCAAATAAAATATAGTTCTTCATTTCAAAAAGTTTGCAACTACCCTGAGTAGTTTTCTTGGTTTGGATTTTTTGCTATTTGCAGTTGTACGCTGAAACCTCCGTATTTGGGTGCCACACTTTAGGATTATTAATGTTTATAAAGTCTGCATTCACGAAAATATTATCTCCCTGCTGCTGTATGCAAAGTGAATCTGGATTGGGAGTTGTTCCATTAGTAAGCAGGTTGGTTGAAACACCATCGTACATGATGTACGGGATGCGTTTGTTTTTTCGAGTTGGATCCTGCGCATTTAATTTTTGTTCAATGCCCACCAGCAATTTACCGATATGATGCTGGTAAACAGGCTCAGGAAAACTGTTACCCATTTCCATGGTGTTGTCATGGATTTTTATATTTTTTGAAATGGGTGAATAATGATCATTTATTTTTTCAACAGCTTTATCATCAACAGCAAAACCAGATGCAAGAATGATTGCACCCGAATTGTTATTCAGTATGCGGTTATTGTACAGTTCAATATTTGATGCGGCAAGAATAATCACGCCACTGCCGGGAGAAGCATTGCCAACACCCCATGAGGTGCCGAAGCTTCCCGCTTTTGCAAAATTCCTGAAGTTGTTATCATGAAAATAGTTGTCGTGTGCTTTTACATAGCCTCCTCTTTGTGAAAGACCCGGAAGATCGAAGACGAGAAATCCGGCTGTGTTGTCGTAGAATTCATTACCATAAACTTCCGCATGCAGTGTGTTTTCAATTTCGCATCCGGCAACATTTTTTGCGCCCTTGCAATTTCTTACAATAGCAGTGTCTGTCTGCCCCACATAGATACCGGCGTCGGAAGACCCTTGCGCATAGCAGTTTTCAATGAGCACGTTTTTACACAAAACAGGATAGATGGCATAACCTCCGCTGGTAGAATCAGCTGTTTTCCAGATAGCATGAAGATTGTTTACCACTACATCGCGGCTCATGTTTATTTTGAGAAGATCGCCTTTCGAATCGCGGATTGTCATATCATTAATGGTAAAGCCATTTACGTTGGTCACGCGAATTCCCTCACCACCGGATGTTTGTTGAGAGAAGTCAAGAATCGTTTTATCAAAACCCTCGCCTCTGATGCGAATGTTTTTTACCTGCGCGATGCTAAGATTTTCAAACTTGTACGTTCCTTGTTTTAATAAAATATCTGTACTGTCTTTGATGGACAGGAATGCTTCAACAATTTTGCTTTCATCGCCGGGGCCAAAGCTGAGGCTTGTGTTATAACCATCTTTGTGTGTTGAAGCTGCAGGATTGCTGCAGGAAGAAACCATGAGTGCTAAAGAGACAGTGAACAGTAGCGAAAATGATTTTATGATTTTCATATAATGTTTTTAAGAAAATAAAAAATGACACTAAAAAATATTATAAGCATAGGTTACATAATAAACCGCGCCAATTGCCGGATTGGCCGTTCCGGTAGAGTAGTACTTGTTGGTAATATTTGTTCCACCAATTCTAATTCCGGAATGTGCTTTTATGAGTTTGTAACTGAGCTGCGCATCTAAAACCGTTGATGAAGGTACGTTGCCCTTTGCCAATCCGCCGTTTACTGCATAGAAATATCCGGGTTTGTAACGCATGGAGACACCGTACGACCATTGCTGGTTTTTACCAAATCCGCTGTTTGAAAAATCCATGTTAACATGAAAATGCGGCGTATTGAAATTATTGATCTGGCTATTATTCTTATTAACCATATAGTCTGCATAATAATTTACTTTAAATAAATAATTGTGCGTCAGGTCCACGCTCATGCTTGCTGCCCATCCATAGGTGTTTACCATTTCGGCACCATTAAAAGCGATGTTGTAAGATATATATGTGCTGCGGTCTTTAAAAGCCGCAGGGTCATTCGTTCCCGGCGTATTGGCTACATCCGCATAGCCAATGAAATTTTTCCATGTAGAGAAGTAACCCAATACATCCAGTAAAACTCTTTTGCCGATCAATGTAGCGTAGCCAAGTTCGAACGCATTCACCGATTGAGGTTTCAACTCATTGGTATAAAACCGTTTCAGCGAGTCAGACACGCTTGATTCCTGGTATGCTTTTACGCTCGCAGCGGTGTATGGTACATATTGGTTAAAATGATAAATATCGTTCAGCAGATAGCCTGAACCACCGGATGAATAACTGTTATATCCATTGAGTGTATTTTGCAAAGCTTGTATATTGGATGGAAAGCTGTAGGCATTCTGGTACGAAAAACGGATAAAATTATCTTTCGCCACTTCATACACTGCAGAAAATCTTGATGTTACTTTTGGTGTAGGGAATAAACTGTTTTTATCATCTCTGAAGGAAGCATTCAGTGATAGTTTATCATGAAGGATCTTTTTTGATAATTGTATATATGCGCTGTATTCATTCACGTTAATAGGCTTTCCCATATCAGGGAAAAGTGTGTTCTTGCTATTAAGGCTGTAATGGCGCCAGTTTACTCCTGCAATTACGTTTACGAATTTGATGAGTTTTGAAAAATTATATTGCGCCTCCGTATTGTACAGTTTACTCCTGTCTAAAAACAATGTACCACCTTCTGGAATAGGAGTGGAGGAAATACTATCCTTCAAATGATTGAAATAAGTGGTGCCTTGCATAGGCCTTCCCTGGTCCGCATAAGATCTTGCGGCAAGATTTGCATCAACAGAACTCATGCCGTTAGCCAGTCCATTCAACAGTGCCTCTGTATATTCAGGATACCAGCCGCCTGCGGCGCCGTCATAACTTGTTTTCCAGGCTTCATTAATCAATTGCGCAGTGGGGCCCGCCACCAATGTTTTTCCTGAATTTTCCTGTGTAGTGTAGGAACGCACAAACCAGTTGGCACTTTTAAGTTCGAGCCTGTATTGCCCCACTTTAAAATCCTTTAACTGGTACCTTGTATCGTTGGTATAAACAACCCTTCCTGTACCATAAGTGCCGGAAGCAATCGCTTCGAGTTTATTAGAAATCTTATACCTGATCTCCGCGTTCGCTTTTAGTAGACTCGCATTGTTGTCGAGATACCCATACTCAGGGTAACCCGTACGTGCAACGTAGTTTGGTTTTTCCAGCATGGGAGATATGAGTGGGTCCAGTGCCGGGTTCTGCGATAATGCATACTCCAGGAAAGGGTTGATGTCTGCAGATGTGGCGCTGCCATAATCATTCACGCCCATATAATTTGGATCAGTGTATTTTGTGCCGATTCCGTTTTTGTTTGTCGTGTCGGTTGCTACCCAGTCCTTCGCCTTTGTATATTGTGCATTGATTTTAAAAGCCAGTTTATCGTTTATTTTTTTTGCATAGCGGATCGTCCAGTCATAGTATGGTGAAGGCTTAACAGGATCATTACTGTTTTTGCTACTGATGTGGTTTACACCTTGTGTAATGAGAACGCTCAGCCCCTGGTATTTGAAAGGATCTTTACCCGTCATTACCATCGTACCATTCAGCCCCCTTGACCCATACAGCGCGGAAGACGCGCCCGATAGCAACTCAATATTGTCTACATCAAGTTGTGTAAGGCCAATAGCGCTTCCAAGCGGGAAATTGAGTCCGGGTGCCTGGTTATCCATGCCATCCACAATTTGCGTAAAATTGGTATTGCCGCTGGTGTTAAAGCCTCTTGTGGTAACACTGGTAAACCCAAGGCTGGACACCGTTACATCCACGCCTTTTAATCCCTGCATCATATCCATATAATTCAGCTGGGGCGCATTGGCGATCTCTTTGCTGCTTAGCTGTTCTATGGTTACCGGCGATGCAAGTTTCCGTTGTGTAGTGCGGCTTGCAGATACTACAACCTCCTGGCCCAAGCCGGTTGCTTGCTGCAATTCTATTGCCAGCGGTTGTGAAGCTGTTGACACAACAACTTCCTTTGTGCTGAAGCCAATGGAAGAAATGATTAACGTGATAGGCAGTTTTGCATTCGTATTCAATTGGAACCTTCCGCGGTTATCGGTATAGGTACCCTGCGATGACCCCTTAATTGAAACGGATACAGCATAAAGAGATTCTTTAGTTCCTCCATTCCTGACGTCTCCTTTTATAACATTTTGTGCATAGGATGCGGAGAAACAAAATAAAGCAAGTGGCAAAAGCAATCGTCTCAGTGTTTTCATAAGCGTTAATGTGGTTTTGGTCTACTTTTATGGTTAGGTTTTAAAGCTTCTTGCATACTGTTTACTTTTTTTTCAACCCACTGAAAATAAGTGTTACCAGGAATTTCAT
This sequence comes from Pinibacter aurantiacus, assembly GCF_019130065.1. Lineage (GTDB taxonomy): Bacteria > Bacteroidota > Bacteroidia > Chitinophagales > Chitinophagaceae > Pinibacter > Pinibacter aurantiacus. The sequence continues at coordinate 220,111 of NZ_JAHSPG010000018.1, forward strand.
ATCAGTGATACTTTGTGTATAGTCAATCTTATCATCTCCGCGCAGTATTGATTTTTGTTCTTCGCTATGTTTCAATGCATCGCTCAGATTTATGAGGGTGGATGCAATTTTGGTGGCATTTGATTTCACCAGCTCGCCATTTTTTGTGGCGTTTTCAATTAGCTGTGACAGGAATTTCTTTTCCTGTTTCATCATGGAATCATATAGTTCAAAAAACTTTGGTAATATTTTGTTGAGTGTTTCCGCAGATACCCTGTTCATGTTCAGCACATTCTTATAGTAGTTGAACCTGCTGTACATATAAAACCATATCTGATTTTCTATCCCTTTCTTTCTGATTGTTTGCTGCTGCAGCTTTGCAAGGTATTCTTCGCCTTCACTCACCGCAATTTCAAGGAAGATGTCCTCCTTGTTCTTATAGTAATAGTACAGGGTAGCTTTATTAAGTCCCACCACTTTGGCAATATCTCCAAGTGTAGTTTTATCCAGTCCGAACTTTGCGAAGCACTGCATTGCCGCTTTGCCAATTTTATTCTTTACGTCTTGCTTTTTTGTCATCGCCGTAGTTTAACAATATGAAAATATAAATACTATTTATTTATTTTTCAAACATTTTATTCTAATGTTTGAAAAATAGAATTATTTTGAAGAACGCTAGAAGAGTAATTTTCTTCCGTAAACAGAGTTGCTTACACGATTAACTACCATTATGAAAAAAACACAAACGCTCATTGTCGGTGCGAGCATTTCAGGCCTTGCATGTGCAGGCGCGCTTACTAAAGCAGGACTCGAACATACTATTATTGAAAGGGCCGAACGTATTGCGACACCCTGGCGCAACCATTATGATCGACTGCACTTGCACACCAGCAAGCATCTTTCTGAATTGCCTTATAAAAAATATGCTGCAGGCACACCGCGTTATCCCGCTCGATTGCAGGTCATAGAGTACCTGGACAATTACCAAAAGCAATTTAAAATAGATCCCCTTTTTAATACGGAAGCAACATCAATAAGGAGGGAAGCAGGGTTTTGGATCGTTGAAACAAGTAAAGCTGTTTTTCAAGCAGAGAATGTGATCATGGCAACCGGACCATACGGCAAACCGCGAGCAATTGATTTTAGAGGAATGGAAACATTTCCGGGAAATATCACACATAGCAGCCGTTACAAAAAAGGTGACGTATTTAAAGGGCAGAAAATTTTGGTAGTTGGGTTTGGCAATTCAGCCTGTGAAATAGCATTGGACCTTCATGAACAGGGAGCATATCCTTCCATGTCTGTAAGATCGGCGGTGAATGTATTGCCAAGGGATATTTTCGGAATACCCATATTGCAGCTCAGTTTGTTATTTTCTGTGCTTCCGCCTGCATTTGCAGATAAATTAAACGCACCACTGATAAATGCTTTGACGGGCGATATAACAAAGCTGGGGCTTAAGAAACTTCCTTATGGCCCACTGGAACAAATTCATAGAACCCAAACGGTGCCATTGCTTGACATAGGTACATTGAAATTGATAAAAGACGGTAACTGCAAGGTTTTTGAAGGCATTGAAAACATAGAAGGTAAAACCGTTTATTTCAGCAATGGAGCAAAAGAAGAATTTGACGGTATTGTGGCCGCTATCGGCTACGAAAAAGGGTTTGCATCCCATGTGCTACAGGTAGATAAAAGCCGGTTTGAAGATTTAGCTGTTCCGGTTGCCAGGCAAAAATATTTTGGTAAAGATGGCCTTTATTTCTGCGGATTTTTTATTTCTCCCAACGGCCAGATACGCGAGATTGCTTCAGACGCAAAAAAAATCGCCGGAAGTATTGTTAAGAATGGGAGCTAACAGGCAGATTTTCCACTGAAGTCGTCATTTCCTCACCCATTAATGTTTCAGATTGTCTCTTTACAAACCTCTTAAACTGGATAAAATTGTCAGGTTAAAACCTGCTTTTTTATTTTATTTGTCAGGTTATAACCTTACATATATTTTTATTTTGTCAGGATATAACCTTACATTTGTGCTTGTCCTGTCAGGATATAACCTTACAAATATGCCTAATAAATCTTTACAACTACAACAACTGAACAATAAAATATTGGTTTGTAATAACTTGCAAAAAATTACGCCGCCGCCTACGGGCTGGATAAAAGCGGTTCGTACCGCTATTGGTATGAGCCTGCAACAGTTAAGTGGCCGTCTTTCCATTACACGGCAAAGTGCACAAGAAATTGAACAACGGGAAAAAGACGGCTCCCTTACTTTGAAATCCCTTCGGGAAACTGCCGCCGCATTGGATATGCAGTTAGTGTATGGCTTTATTCCGAAAGATGGTTCGTTGGATGCATTGATTGATCGAAAGGCAAAAGAACTGGCGAAGCAAATAGTGCTACGCACACACAACACTATGAAGCTGGAAGACCAGGGAAATTCAAAAGCAAGAATTGAAAAGGCAATAGAAGAAAGAGCAACAGAAATTAAAAACGAAATGCCGAAAGCATTATGGGATTAGACCTGAAATACCTGGACGGACAAACGCCATTGGACGATGATGAAAAAGAAGGGTTGAAAATTGCAACCATTGCCACCCGCGGCGAATTGGATGAATTTGAACAACAGAATATTGAACAGGCAATCCTCTGGACTTTGAAAAGGAGCTTTAAACCAGAGGCAATCTTTACGGAAGACTTTGTAAGAGCAGTACACAAAAGAATGTATGGCAACACATGGGCATGGGCCGGTGATTTTAGAAAGACAAATAAAAACATTGGCGTAGATAAATGGCAGATACCAACAGAAATGCACCATTTGTTAGGCGATGCAAAATATTGGATGGCTAATAAAACATTTTCGCCAGATGAAATTGCTATACGGTTTAAACATCGCATTGTAAGCATTCATTGTTTTCCCAATGGCAATGGAAGGCATAGCAGGTTAATGGCAGATATAATTATTGAAAAGACATTTGGCTTGCCTGTGTTTACTTGGGGTGCTGCAACCCTTGTAAGAGCGGGTGACCAGAGAAAGGAATATTTAAATGCATTGAAAGCAGCAGATAATGGGAATATGCAACCATTGATACAATTTGCGAGGTCCTGATATGAAACGTTCCATTCATAACGGAAAAAGTTCGGTAAGCAATTCTCGACAGGCTTTTTTTGTTTTACAAAAAGCTATCGAAGTGAAAAAAGATGCTTTGCTTGTGGTTTTCAAGTATCCTGATAATGCAAAATTAAAGTGATGGTTATTGTCATAACGATTTTATTTGGAGCCCTGGGTTTGTTCAATTTATTCGTTGGGTTTGTACAAGCCTCTCTTGTAAAAAAGATGTATATCATTCGTCTTGGCGAGCCCATGCCTTTTGTTTCGGAAGAAGAGATTAATGCCACCATTTCAGTCAGTAGCCAACCTTAAAGTGTTTATCATTGCAAATAGCCATGTGCGTCGTTGAATATAGTAACGGAGTTTAACGGTAAAATTTACTTCATTATTCCATCCTGGTATAACTTCCATGGAGTATTATGCCTTCGTGCTTTGGTATGACCAAATTAAAAAACGGATCAACCTAACCGGAAAATTATTGTTATGATCTCATGAATAATAATCTAACCCTTCGATTACAATCAATTTTTAGTTTGGAACATATAAATTGTAAAAGAAAATGAACATTACTGTTTTGGGTGAAACGAAATTTGCATCACCGATCGGGCACAGCGTGAGTGATGATCTGCGCATTCCTGAGAACATTATAATCGATCCAGCGTCACCTGCAAAAGAAGAGCTGACATTTGAATTGGCAGGGCCGCGCGCTAAACTTTTTTTTGATCCGGCGAATACACGTGCGGGCATCGTTACCTGCGGTGGACTATGTCCAGGTTTAAACAATGTTATAAGATCCTTATTCCTGGAACTTCATCACGCTTATGGCGTGAAAGAAGTACTTGGTTTTCGTGGTGGATACCAGGGTTTGGATCCTGCAAATGGGAAGGAGCCAATCATACTTACACCGGAATTTGTTCACAACATTCATAAGGAAGGCGGCACAGTTTTAGGAACTTCGAGAGGACCGGTGAATATTCAGGTCGCAGTTGACAACCTTATACTTCGAGGGATAAATATAATATTTACTGTAGGGGGTGATGGAACGCAGCGAGGCGGAAATGAACTATTTCAGGAGGCAAGGAAACGGGGCCATCCCCTGGCAGTGGTGGGTGTTCCAAAGACAATTGATAATGATGTTGCTTTTGTTACAAGAACTTTCGGCTACATGACCGCTGTATCGGAAGCGAGTAGAGTTTTGAGTAATGCACACAACGAGGCAATAAGCGTTCAGAACGGCATTGGATTGGTAAAGCTTATGGGAAGGAACGCCGGATTTGTTGTTGCCGGTGCGACTGTTGCCTGCCAGGACGTAAACTTTGCCCTGCTGCCTGAAGTGCCTTTTAAGCTGGATGGGCCAAATGGATTTCTTGCTGCTTTAAAAGAACGTATTGTTCACCGGGCACATGCTGTAATCGTTGTTGCCGAGGGTGCGGGCCAGGATTTATTTGCAGCAGACGAATTGAAAAAAGATGACTCCGGAAACATCAAGGCCAAAGACATAGGACTATTTCTGCGGGAATCGATTGAAAAATATTTCAAAGGCGAAAATATTCCTGTGGTGATTCGATACATTGATCCGAGTTACATTGTTCGGAGCAGCGCGGCCAATTCTGAAGATGCCATCCTCTGCGACATGTTTGCGCGGAGCGCCGTTCATGCAGCGATGGCAGGTAAAACAGGATTGGTTATTGGATATATGCACGACAGATTTATACATGTTCCCATTGAACTTTTAGCCAGCCGTAAAAAATCTATGGATCCCCATAGTTTTCAATGGAAAGCTGTGCAGGCTGCGACGGGGCAGGGCGTGCAATTTAAATAGTCGACCCTCAAAAGTTTGTACCCCATCGAGCTTTTAAAAAGGATTGCAAAAAAGCACCATTTTGGAAATTGGCTAATTTGATCGGACGTTGTAAACCTATTTATACCAATATTTTTGCATTACTTTTTTGCTTCTACCACTGCCAGGTTATTTATAAGCTTCCATTCATTGTCGGTGTCCAAAACCAAAGAATTGTATGAAACGAAATAATTCTCGGAACTCTCCAAACGAATTTTAACAATGGCAATAGAATCGCTTTTGTCAATGTGCTCTATGATCATTTTTCTTGGTAGCCCACCAAAAATTCCGTCTCTGATATTTGACAAATATTTTTGCTTGTCAATAATGGTTACTCCTTGAGTTCCCATAAAACCATTATTGGTTACCCTGAAGTCTTTATGCAAGACTTTGTCTAACATAACAACGTCGCTGTTGTCGCCACCTTTCACAAAGTTTGTTATTGCCTGTTCTATTTTTTCTATACTTGCCATAAGTCTTAAATTATAATGTTTATTGCATTTTGTGATTGTCGTTTTACAATGACGGGTACAAATATACGAAGGTTCTTTTTTCTTCAAACAAAGATGAATTCAGGTAATAAAAGAAGTGTCCTTAAAAATCTTAAATTTGCATAGAGCGGGTCCGTGTTCAATAATGAATGAGTATTCTTTTCTTGAAAATATGTTTTGACTTTGCTAATAAGAAACAGTTGGAATTAGTTTAAATAGCATTTGCGGAGCATAAATATGTAGAACTAATAAAATGCAGGAAACAAAAGGGCTGATTCAGCAAATAAAATTACACAGCAAAATTGCCATTAGAGTAAGCACTAACTCTAATAATAATTTGCCCGCCGATGTAATGAAACTGCTTACCCAACCTCACCGCAAGGCCAACTTCTTTTTTGTGTTTGTTGAAAGCGGTTCACTTACCCATAAAGTTGATTTAAAAGATTTAACCATTACCAACGGCCAGTTGTTTTTCATTCTGCCAAACCAAATTCATACAGCGCCCGAAAAAGTTAATGATAATCTCAGCTGTTTTAAGATGAGCTTTGACCAAAACTGTTTGTCATTGCTTCCTAAACAATTTTCTTTTTTACTCAATCCCCTGAACTCACAAATCGTTTCGTTTGACAATGCTTCAATGCAGCGAGTGAAAACGCTTTTTGAAATTTTGAACAGCATTCTAAATGCAGAAGGAAATGAAAATGATGGAGAGATTATTTTGGCTCATCTTAATTCTATAATGACAGAAATAAACACTGCCTATTTTAAAAATGTGGTGAAAGAAAACTTACTTCCTGACCGGCTTTCTAAATACATTGATTTTAAAATTGCAGTTGAAACCCATCTCACGGAACAGTTTTCAATAAATACCATTGCCGATAATTTGACCATAACTACTAACCATCTTTACAACATTGTAAAAGAGTTTTCAGGTGTTTCACCAAAAGAATTTATTACCAACCGTTTAATGTTGGAAGCACAACGCAAACTGCACTACTCCAAATCTTCTGTTAAAGAATTAGCGTATGAACTGGGCTTTAACGATCCCGATTATTTTTCACGGCTTTTCAAAAAGACCACGGGAAAAAGTATCAGCGAATATTTAGCTGACATTCAAGATTTGTCAGGCAACTAAAATGAATTGTCCATCTCATTTCAGTTTGCTCCACCGATTTTTGCTGCTAAGTAATTTATTAAAGAATGAAATCAGCATTTATAACAGGAGCAAACAGAGGAATCGGTTTTGAAACCGCAAAACAATTAGCCGCGCTCGGATATTTTGTTTACATAGGCAGCCGGGAAAAAACAAAAGGGCTTGAAGCGGTTGCAGAGCTTAAAGCATTGGGTTTTTCAAATGCAGACTACATTGAATTAGATGTAACAAGCATTGCATCTATCAAGGCTGCACGGCAAACCGTAGAAGGCAAAACACCACAGTTGGATGTTTTAATAAACAATGCTGGTATCAGCGGCGGCTTTCCACAGCAACCTCTTGCAGTTCCTATAGAGAAAGTAAAAACAGTTTTTGAAACTAATTTCTTTGCTCCGATTCAGGTAATACAAGAATTTATTGGCTTACTGAAGAAGTCAAACGAACCACGAATTGTAAATGTAACTACGGAACTTTCTTCTATTACCAAACATCAGGATCCCTCCTGGGAATTTTACGGCTATAATCCGTCGGCTTACGGAGCCTCAAAGTCAGCATTAAATGCTTACACGGTTATGTTGGCTAAAGAACTTAAAGACACGAATTTTAAAGTGAATTGTGTTTGCCCCGGCTTTACAAAAACAGCGTTCAATAACTACATGGGAGTAAGGCCTGTCGAACAAGGAGCAAGGGCCATTGTAAAATATGCGACCCTTAACTCAGATGGTGCAACGGGAAAATTCTTCAATGAAGAAGGCGAAATGCCCTGGTAAAATCGTAAAATACCCAGCCGCTAAAGGAGAAGGTAGTTGTATCCAAGTATTAATATCTAACTTGCCATACGATGAAATATTTCCTTCGCCTTTTTTTCATTTTATTATTCCCTGCAACAGCAAATGTTGCGAATGCCCAATACACAAAACTACCTTCTATTGCAGATAAGATTTTTGCAGTAACGGAATTTGGTGCGGTGGGTGATGGGAGCACGGAGAATACAAAAAGCATACAGGCTGCATTGGACAAGGCTTCGCAAACAGGGGGATGTGTTGTGGTGCCTGCCGGTATGTTTTTGTGCGGGCCATTAACAATGCGTGGGAAAACGGCCCTGAAGATTGAGAAAGGCGGCGTGCTCAGGTTAAGAAATGATGTAGATGGATATCCTGCGGCTAACAACAGATACCTGAATTTTATTAGCATTTCCGGCGCCACCGACATAAAAATTTTTGGAGAAGGAACGCTTGACGGACAAGGAGAAATTTGGTGGAAGAAATTTACAGCGAAGGAAATTTCCAATCGGCGTCCGCAAATGGTTTTTATTGAAAACTCAGAACGTGTAGAAATAAGCTGCATCACTTTCCTGAATCCACCTAATACTCATCTGTCGATTAAAGATGGAACAGACGTGTACATTCATGGTATTCATATTCTTGCGCCTGCAAATTCCCGCAACACGGATGGCATTAATATTTCCGCTAAAAATTGCACGATTGAAGATTGCGACATTCGAACCGGTGATGATAATATTGCGATTAATTTTGGAAACAGGAACAGTGTTGCCACTGAACCTGAGTGCAGCAATATCGTAATCCGCAATTGCTTCTTCGGTGTCGGCCATGGCATGTCCATCGGCAGCTACACCTCTGGTGGCTTAAGGAACCTGGCTGTAAGCAATTGCAAATTTGATGGTACTACTTCTGCCATCAGAATAAAAACGGCAAGGGGCAGAGGCGGCGTTGTAGAAAATATTAGCTATACCGATATTGACATTAAAGATTCAAAATGGCCCATCTTCATTTCTGAATATTACCCAAGAGAACCGGATAGTCCCGAAGCGGATACAACAACTATAGCGACTGCTTTTTCTCCGGCATACAAAAACATCACACTCAAAAATATTACCATAACCGGCGCAACAGATGCTATCAAAATTTACGGCACTCCTGAGTCTCCGATACAGGGAATAACTTTTGACAATGTAAAAATTGCTGCAAAAAACGGCGCACAAATCTATAACGCGAAGAATATAAAGTTTGTCAGATCTACCATAATCGTAGAGAAAGGTAAATTGCTGCAAACGTATCATGCAGAGGTGGAGGGAATGTGAGAATTTGAAAATGCAGGAACGCAGATTTTCATGATTGTCATGATCGGTTAAGATTTTTTCATTTGAGATTTGGAATTTGATGAAGCCCTCGGATTTCAAATCATCAATAATCATGGCAATCATGAAGATCTGCGTTCTTACTCCCCAATTTTCAAATCTTCAAATTTTCAAATTGGCAAATTGTTGTAATTTGAAGCCTGTATGGGTGTACGACTGCTGCTGACTACTGCTTTTATTATTTTCCTGAATGGTGTTTGGGCGCAACCCAAATGCAAGATCGAGTATTATTCCGCCGAAGACGGACTATCTCATGATGTCGCAACTTGTGTGTTGAAAGATCATGAGGGGTTTATGTGGTTCGGCTCCTGGAACGGCATCAACCGTTTCGACGGCCATACATTCATCTCCTACAAATCTTCTGCCGGCGATATGTCGCAACTCACCAACGACAGAATCGACCAGATCGTGGAAGATCAATCAAATCATTTATGGTTGAAGGCTTACGACAAACAGTTCTATCGTTTTGACAAAGCAACGGAAGACTTTTATCCCATTTCCAAGGTCCTGAATAAAGAAAGTAAAAAGAAAGTTCAGTTTTACAAGATCATTGAAGCTTCCGAAGGGTTTGTATGGGTACAGTCCGAAGGGCAGGGCGTCTACTGTATTCCGCAATCTGGCGACTTAACAGCTGGTATTGTTATTTACGACAAAGACGCGACTGCTGATTATTCTTTGCCTTCTAATACAGTCATTTTTTTCTATAGGGACAGTGAACATAAAATTTGGATAGGTACCTCACAAGGTTTGTCCTGCCTTGATAAAAACGGATCTTCTGTCTACAAAAACATCCCGATAGATAAGAACATTGGCAGCGGAACAAGATTCACAGCCATTGCAGAAGATTCTTTACATGTATACATAAGTACGGCAACAGGTGAGCTCGTTACCTATGGCAAGAAAGAAAAGAAATTCTCACGCCAGAAAATAACCGAAAGCTCTTTAAATGCACTGACTTGTTCGGCAAGAATGGATGTGTTATACGCGACAACTTCCGCAGGTGATATACTGAAAATAAAGCTGGGCGACAGAACTGTTGAAAAACTGCATTACAGCTCAGGCGAACCGCTGCACTCCATTTATGAAGACAGAGAGGGCAATATTTGGATCGAGCCTGATAAGCGTGGGATCATCAGGTATAGCGAAGGCCGCGGACTTCAGTATTTTTCAAAAAATGATATTAATACGTTTGTTAGTAATGGCAGCCAGTATGCGGTTGTTGAAGACAACAACGGCATCGTTTGGGTAAATTTAAAAGGTGGAGGCTTTGGTTATTTCGATGCGGCAAAGAACTCGTTCGAATATTTTTTGGATAATCAAAACGGCAGTCATCCTAAGTTTTCGAATATCGTACACAATATATATTACGATGATTTCGGTGCGCTTTGGCTCACGCCGGATGAGAGAGGAGTAATTAAAATTATCTCCCAGGCCAATGAATTCAAGCAACAGCTGTTGGTAGAGCCCGGAATGTTTAAGCCCGACAACGAGATCAGGGGGATTTTGTTTGACAATAAAGAAAGGCTTTGGCTAGGTGCTAAAAGCGGCAAACTGTATATCAGGCAAAATGATAAATGGGTCACAGGTCTTTTTGTAAACGAACCCGCTGCAGGCTTTGGACAGGTGTATTGCATGATGCAGGATAGTCGTAATAATATCTGGCTGGGCACTAAGGCAAACGGCCTTTTTAAAGCAACGCCTGTCGACAAGGAGCAAAGTAAATACAAGCTTACTCATTTTCTGCCGAACGCTGCAGACCAAAACAGTATAGCTAGCGATGAAATCTATTCCTTGCTGGAAGATCGCAAGGGACGCGTGTGGGTAGGTTCATATGAGAATGGCTTATCGTTTATTGTAAATGAAGGAGACTCAGTAAAATTTGTTCATACGGGCAATTCGTTTCAAAACTATCCTAAAGAAACCTTTCGCAAAATTCGCCACATGGCATTGGATGGAGCGAACAACATTTGGATTGCCACCACTGACGGCTTATTGTTGCTGGACGCAAACGAGCAACATGGGCAAATTTATTCTTACACTGCATATAGAAAAATTCCCGGCGACAAACAAAGTCTTGGCGATAACGACATTCAATTTGTTTATCGCGATTCTCAAAATAGAATGTGGGTGGCCACTTCCGGAGGCGGCCTTGGGCTTGCGATTGGCGCAGATCCGATGAAAGAACTGAAGTTCAAAAACTATACACCGAAGGAGGGATTGCCAAATGGTTATGTGCTCAGTTGTGTGGAAGATAAAAAAAGAAACTTATGGATCGCCACCGAGTATGGCCTTTCCAAGCTCAACCTGGAAACGGACGTTATCAGAAGTTATGATTCGTATGACGGACTGCCGAAAGTGGGGTATTCAGAAGCAGCTTGCACCATTTTGCCAAACGGCCACATTGTATTTGGCACCATCAAAGGATATCTGTCATTTGATCCCTCACGAATCGGCACATATCGAATACCTGCAAAAATTGCCCTCACCAATTTGCAGATCAATAATGAAGATGCGGGCCCCGGCGCCAACGACGCGGTGTTGAAAGAAAATATCAACTACGTGAATTCGCTCACCTTGCATTATAATGAAAACATCATCAGTATAGATTACGCAATACTTGATCAGCAGTCGAGCGACAGGCAGGAATTTGCGTTCCGTCTTCTCGGCTTTGATACAACCTGGCACAACAACGGCTTGCAAAGAAGAACAACGTATACGAACCTTCCGCCGGGGCATTATGTATTCGAAGTAAAAACGCTTAACAGTGATTTGTATGCAAACACGCCTTACCGCCGTTTAAGCATAACAATATTACCACCATGGTGGAAAACCTGGTGGGCGTATCTTTTGTATGCTATTGTATTGGGCATACTGATATGGTTCGTCAGACGAACAGCTTTGACAATGCTGCGCTTGCGGCAAAAAATTGCGCTCGAGCAAAAACTTGCAGAGTTGAAGGTGAACTTTTTTACCAATGTTTCCCATGAACTGAGAACGCCACTCACACTCATCATAAATCCTATAGAAGAGTTGGCGCGCAAAGAAAATTTATCGGAGCAGGGAGCTGCCTATGTAAATGTTGTCCGCAAAAATGCCAACAGGATGGTGCGTTTCATCAACCAGTTGCTGGATCTGCGTAAACTGGAAAATAAAAAAACGACCCTTCATATTTCTAACGTAGAAATTGTAGCACTCGTGCAATCCATCTGTGATCATTTTACGGAAGCTGCAAAAGATAAAAGAATAACTATCAACGTTGCCGCAGACCCGCAGGAACTTTATGCATGGGTAGATGCGGAAAAACTTGATGTTGTCATTTACAATCTATTGTCCAATGCATTGAAATTTACACCAGACGGTAAACGCATAGAAGTAAAGATCAAAAAACTTAATGATGGAAAGAATTTCTCCATCTCCGTTTGCGATCAGGGGCCGGGCGTTGAGCAGAACAAACTCGACGAGATTTTTAAACTCTTTTACGCCAGTGACCATTCTGCAGGTAGGGACGTAAAAGGTATTGGTATTGGCCTTGCACTGTCCAAAGAACTGGTTGAATTGCACGGCGGACAAATTGCCGCGACAAACAATAAAGACGAAGGATTAACTGTAACCATTACGCTGCAATCAGGAAAAGAACATTACAAGGGCGAAGAGGTATCGTTTGTTGACCTGCCTGCAAAAGTTTCCCGTGATGAAAAAGCCGTTGAGCAACCATCCTTGTCTTCCCTGGTTCCGGAGAACCAGCATAAAGAGCAGACGCCACTGGTGCTGTTGGTAGAAGATAACAATGAACTGCGTAATTTCTTAACCGGTCAACTCGGAGAATTTTATAGGGTAGAAGTAGCAGCAAATGGCAAGGAAGGCTTGGAAAAAGCAATAGCCCTCGTTCCTGACCTCATCGTCAGTGATATTATGATGCCCGTGATGGATGGCATACAGATGTTGAACGAAATAAAGAATGATGTCAATACCAGCCACATACCGGTGGTATTGCTGTCGGCGAAATATTCCATAGAGAGCCAAATCGAAGGGCTTCAGTACGGCGCAGATTATTACATAACAAAACCCTTCAACAATAGTTTCCTCATTGCCTCGATCGATAACCTGATTCGCCAGCGGAGGAAATTGTTTGAATCACTGGTAGAAAAGAAAACAGTTTTAGAACTCAGCCCACAGGAACCGGTCATTATTACTTCAAGGGACGAAACCTTCCTGAAAGAGGTGATCAAGATTGTGGAAGACAATATGAGCAACTACGATTTTAATATAGATACTGTTGCCGAAGGCATGGCCATGAGCCGCACCACTTTTTATAAAAAATTCAAAAGTCTTACCAATTTAACGCCGGTAGAGTTTGTGCGCGACATGCGTTTGCAAAGAGCCAAACAATACCTTGATACCGGCGAGCATACCATTTCTGAGGTAGCCTACATCGTCGGCTTCAACAATCCAAAATATTTCAGCACCTGTTTCCGGGAGAAATACAATGTTTCGCCTTCCGAGTATGTGAAGGCAAATTTGAAAATTTGAAATGTTCGGGTTCCCCGTAGAGACGGATGAAAATCCGTCTCTGTAAATTTCGATGCAACAAATTAAATGCAGGTGTTACACATTTCACACTGTCAGATTTCGGGTGTGGCTGAGACGCATTATCATGCGTCTCTACGGAATTTTCATTTTCTCAAACAATTGATTCTCAATAAAAAATACCAGGTTACCAAAATTTGAACCTATTCCGTCAATAATTGAACCCCCTTCCAATGGTTTTAAAATAGGTTTATGTCACGGGTAAAAACCAGGTGATGACGACACTGGCTACCCTCGCTAACGAAGCTTATTTTTTAACCAAACGGCAAAGACGATGCGTTTAATTGCTTATGAAAAAACAGTTCGGAACTGTTATCTTTCGTTCGGGCTACTCCCAACAAAAGCCTCCAAAATTTTCCGGTTTTTAATGCTATTATTAGCAGTACAGTTGCAGGTAAATGCAAACACTGTTTCCAACAAAGTTCCTCATCGCTCACCGGCGGGTATTATAACCGGTAAGATCACAGATGCGAAAGGCGATCCGCTCTCCGGTGCCAGCGTCGCTGAAAAAGGAACCAAAAATCAAACACTTTCAAAAACAGACGGAAGTTTTTCCCTGAATGTGCAGGGTGAAAAAGCAACCGTCATCATCTCATTTGTGGGTCATGCTACAAAAGAAGTCGTAGTAACAGCCGGTACTCCCATTAGTATAAAAATGGTGCAGGCAAACAACAGCATGGACGATATCGTGGTGATCGGCTACCAGGCGGTGCGTAAAAAAGACATGCTTGCGGCGTCTTCCTCTGTTACATCAAAGGACCTGAAAGACAACCCACTCAACAATGCCGCAGAAGCGTTACAAGGCAAGCTGGCCGGTGTGCAGATCAGCATGACCGAAGGCGCGCCGGGTGCAGACGCGGTGATCAACATTCGTGGACGTGGTTCCATTACACAAAGTGGCGAACCGCTGTACGTAGTGGATGGCATTCCAACAGACAACGCGCTGTCCATACTCAATCCTCAGGACATTGAATCGCTCGACGTTTTGAAAGACGCGGCATCCACTGCCATCTATGGATCAAGAGGAGCGAATGGTGTAATAGTGATCACTACAAAGGGTGGTAAAAATACAAATGGTAAAACGTTCGTGAACTTCAACATGTACCAGGGCGTGCAGCAACTGGCACAAAAGATAGATATGATGGGGCCTTATGATTTTGTATTGTATCAGTATGAAAGAGCATGGTGGCGCGGTGATACGGCCGGCGTTGTAAAAAAATACATTCGCGATCCGTACAATTTTGATACGATTGAAACATACAAAATGAACCCCGGCTTCGATTGGCAGGAGCGCACCATGGGTGCCAATGCCTACCAGTCCTCTTACAACGTAGGCGTATCGGGTGGTACAAATAAAACGACCTATAACCTGAGCCTTACGGCAAACAAGCAACAGGGCATTTTGATCAACTCTGACATGCAGAGAAAAAACCTTCAGTTCAGACTGGATCATAAAGCAACGGATCATTTTAAATTTGGATTTGGCAGCCGCTATACCGATCAACGGATCAGGGGTGCAGGTACTTCCGATGCCGCAGGAGCAGGTAGCAACAGGTTGCGCCAGTACACGCGTTACAAACCATTGATCATGCCGGGCGAGGAAGAAGACAGCTATGATCCCGATCTTGACCTGAACAATGCGGGCAATGGTTTCAACGTATTGAACCCGATATTGCTGGCCAATGCAGAAACAAGAAACAGATACAATACACAGCTCAACTTCAACGGTTATTTCCAGGTGGACATCGTTAAGAATCTGTACTTCCGTTCTACAGCGGGCTATACTGTGAACTCTACACGCAACCAGGCTTTTGATGATACATTGACCAACAATGCAAAAACATACAACAAACAGCCGATTGTAAGTTTGTCAAACAGCCGTAACGTACAGCTCACCAATTCAAATGTGTTAACCTATAGCAACCCTGCGATGTTTGGCAGCAAGCATAGCCTGAATGTTTTGCTGGGACAGGAAATTCAGAAAACAACGGTTACTTCTGATGCGTTGACGCTGCGTTATTTCCCTGTAGGCATCACCGCTGATAAGGCCTTCAATAACCTGCAACTGGCGGCGGCATCTGCAACAGGTGCCATCCAGCCAAACCCAAGTTCGTCACAAGTGCCTACATCGCTCGCTTCTTTCTTCTCTACTATTGACTATAACTATGGTGGAAAATATTTTGCGAAATTCACACTACGTGCAGATGGTACTTCCATCTTCTCCAGCGAGCACAGCTGGGGTTATTTCCCATCAGGTGCAGTAGCATGGAGAGTGAGCAAAGAAAATTTCTTCAACAGCACAAAAGTGAACGATCTCCGTTTCCGCTATTCATACGGAACAGCGGGTAACAACAGGATTACACCATTTTCGTACAGAACGCAATACACTGCGCCAACAAGCGGTGGCTATGGTTTGAATGGAGTGTTGAACGGCATCTTTACACCGGCTAACCTTGGTAACCTCGATCTTATGTGGGAAAGCCAGGTGGCACAAAACCTTGGCATGGACATCACATTGTTCAACAGGTTTAATCTTACTGTAGATGCTTATTCCAATAAATCAAGCAACCTGTTACTGAACCAGGCGATACCTTCTTCAACCGGCTACACCACTCAGTTTCAGAACATCGGTTCTACACGCAACCGTGGCGTTGAGTTCCAGTTGTCTGCTAACATCATCAGCAACAAAAACTTTAGCTACAACGCGAGCTTCAATATTTCATTTAACAAAAATAAAATCACTTCTCTTGGGCCAAACCAGCAATTGCTTAGAAACTCAGGCTGGTTCAGTGGTAGCAATTTCCCTGCTGACTTTGTGTTGAAAGTAGGGGACGAAGTGGGCACCATGTATGGTTATGTAAACGATGGCTATTTTACATTGGATGATTTTGATACAAAGCCATACTCCAATGCGACTTACCCTGGATACACAACGCAATACACGTTGAAAAGCACAGTGGCAAACAACTCTACGCTGCTGGCAGATCCTATACAGCCGGGTTCTCCTAAATACAAAGACATCAGTGGCCCGGGTGGAAAACCAGACGGCAAAGTGGATGTGGACAATGACAGAACAATTATTGGTCACGCACAGCCGAAATTTTTTGGAGGTCTTAACCAGACATTTGCTTATAAAGGATTTGACCTTTCCATCTTCCTGAACTTCGTTTATGGCAACCAGGTGTTCAATGCAAACAAACTTGAATATGCAAGTGCATACGGCAGTGAGGTGAATTTATCTACAATTGACAACGGTCGTTGGAGAATGGTAGATCCTGTAACGGGTGCGCCGGTGCAACGTCAGATCGGTAGCGGTACTTCTGCAACCATCATTGGTGCAGATCCTGCAACACTTGGCACGGTAAATAAAAATGCGAAGATCTGGTTCCCATCCACCAGCATCAATGGTTTCTATTCACAAAGCTATGCTGTAGAAGACGGTTCTTATCTAAGGATCAACAACATTACACTGGGCTACAATTTTCCTAAAACAATGTTGAAGAGAATGAAAGTGAGCACGCTGCGCATCTATGCAACCGTAAACAACCTTGCAACGCTGACAGGCTACACAGGTTACGATCCGGATGCGAGCACAAGAAGATCTGACCCAACAACACCGGGTGTGGACTATGCTGCTTATCCGAGATCAAGAACATTTGTGGCGGGAATAAACCTGGCGCTTTAAACAGGAATTAGAAATTAGGAATTAGGAATTAGGAATTAGAAATGTAGCATTCTGCATTTCTAATTCTCGAATGAAAATCATAGCAGATCATGACAATCATGAAAATCTGCCTGCCCGACTAAAGTCATTCAGGCGGGCGTTCTTTCTCAAATTTCAAATCATAACAATCTTGCAATATGACAAGGAAAAATATAAAAACGGTAATCGCGGGCACGCTGCTATCAGCGCTTGTGATGGGCTGGATGGGCTGTAAGAAATTTCTTTCACCCGAAGCCGTTTCTTCTTTCGATACAGAATATGTTTTTGATAACATCACCAATGCACGCAAAGCGTTGCTGGGTTCATATAATTCACTAACCGGCGATTATGGCTACGGCATCCGCATCAGTGGTTACTGGGCCTATGACTCAGATGAAATGATAAAAGGTACAAACTCGACCACGACAGATGAAGGACAGTTACTTGCAAAATATTTGAGCATCGCATCCAATTTGCAAATAACAAACCCATTTAATCAGATGTATACAGGAGCAGAGAGAGCGAACCTTTGCATCTACAATATTCCAAAAATGGAATTGTACACAATCGGCAGTGCACAACAACAGGCACAGTTGAAACGCATGCTTGGCGAGGCTTACGTGCTGAGGGCACAATTCATGTACGAACTTTGCCGCAACTTTGGTGATGTTCCATTTCAAAAACAACCTTCGCAGTATACTTCCAATTTGTTTCAGTCACGCATGAGCAGGGACTCTATTTACGATCAACTGCTGACCGATCTTAAACAAGCGGAAGATTTGATGCCATGGAGAACAGATGTTTCTTCTATTGGTGATGCTGTAGACCAGCGCTTCACAAAAGGATCAGCAAAAGCACTACGTGCAAAAATTGCACTTACACGCGGAGGGTACTCATTACCTGTTTCCGGCGGTGCGCTGTCTCGTCCATCGAACTATCTGGATTTTTACAAAATAGCGCACGATGAATGCGCAGATTTAATTGCTAACCCAACGCAGCATACATTGTTGTCTTCTTATAAAGACCTTTTCAAAAACTACTTGCTGGCGCATAACTTAAACGATCCTGCCGGTGAGTACATCATGGTGGCATCAATGGCAAATGGTGCGGATAGCAAACTTGGTATACAAACAGGAACACGCGTAAATGGTGTGGGTGGTGGCAACCTGAATATTTTGCCAACCTACTTTTACATGTTTGATTCTACAGACCTGCGCAGAGATGTTACTTGTGTGCCTTACGAAATAACATTTGACACCATCAAAACGGGTCATGCCATGAACGCAGTGTATGATGGTAAATTCAGGAAAGAGTGGGTGTCAAATCCGAGTTTTGTTTTCAGTGCTGGGAGTGCCTCTACTTCAAACAGACCGGCTACAAACAACGCGTTGCAGAACATGCAACTAAGCTGGCCGTTGATCAGGTTTGCTGATGTATTGCTATGGTACGCTGAAACAGAAAATGAGATCAATGGCGGACCTACCGCAGCGGCCATCGACGCTGTGAGCAGAGTAAACCTTCGTGGTCACGGTGGCAGCTATAAAGAAACACCACCTGTTATACCAACAACAAAAGACGGATTCTTTAAATTTTTGGTAAAAGAGCGCATGCTTGAATTTGGTAACGAAGGCGTTCGCAAATATGACCTCATACGCTGGAACCTTTTGGCAACGGCCGTTAACGAAACAAGGGCAAGATTGAATGCGTGGGCCACTGCAACAGAAAGCAACCATCCTGTTATGCCGCTTTATTCTTACATGGAAAATGGTCCTGCCTATGCACAGGATGCAACACAGTTGCCAACCTATTTATACTTCATGAAAACGCCTGCAAGATCTAACATTGATGACTTCAATCCGTTCCTTAATTCCTACTACAAGCCAAGCGATATCAAAGCAGCTCCAACAGGACAAGTGCGTGTGGCGTGGTGGTTGGGTGGAAGCGGACAGGTAACGTACGTGAATTCAATAGCGTCCGGCTTTAAAACGGGACAGAGTGAGTTGATGCCTATACCGCAATCACAACGCGATGTCAACCCGAATTTGAGTCCGCAAAATTTTGGCTACTAATTTATTTAGTGGAGAGTTCAGAATTGAGAGTGGAGAGTTATTTCTAAACTTCACTCTCCATTCTCAACTTTCAACTCTCCACTTTCAACTTCCGTAGTATGAAAAACTTGTTATTGATTTTAGTGGTGGTGATCATAAGTGGCATTTGTTTTGGCCAGGAATTTACACCGCTTTGGCCATCGGGTAAAATGCCTGACAGTAAAGGATTGCAGCTCAAGGATAGCATCGTGAACGATAGGATTTTGCAAGTAGGGACACCAGGCTTTTATAGTTTTTTCCCCGCCAAAGAGGAAAACAGTGGTGCTGCTATTTTGATATTTCCAGGCGGAGGTTATCATCATCTCACTTATGATCTCGGTGGCTTTCAATTGGCAAAATGGTTTAACTCCATGGGCATTAGCGCCTTTGTAGTTAATTACAGGTTGCCCACATCACCAGATCTTGTACACAGAGAACTTGGGCCTTTGCAGGATGCACAACGGGCAATGCGCATCATTCGCGCCAACGCCGCGAAGTGGAAAATCGATCCGGCAAAAATTGGCGTGCAGGGATCATCAGCAGGCGGACACGTTGCTGCAATGATGGGTTGTTTGAAAGATGATGTATCGCGAATAAATGACAGTCTCGATAAAGTATCCTTTCATTCTGATTTTATGATATTGGTTTCGCCCGTGATCAGCATGGGTGCAAACGCACACAAGGGAAGCAAAGAAAATTTGCTCGGAAAAAATCCATCCAAAGAAATGACAGATAAATATTCAATGGAGCTGCAGGTGACATCAACAACGCCACGCTGTTTTGTTGCCGATGCGTTCAATGATAAAACCGTGCCCCCTATAAACAGCCTTCTTTTTTACCAATCCCTTTTAGAAAAAAACATCCCGACCAGTTTTCATGTATTTCCACAGGGTGCGCATTCCATCGGACTGACAAACAATCCGGGCTCTACCGTATTATGGAAAGCATTGCTGGAAGCATGGTTAAAGGAAATGCAATTCACTGAACATTAGTTTTAACAACAACAACGACAACTAAAATGATGATTCAAAAAACTTTTCGATTTCTTGTACTTGCCGTGCTTGTTCATTCGCAGGCACATGCACAATACTCATGGGATAATTTGCCAAAGGCACAGTTGCCAACATTTAAAAACGATACTTTCAATATAAAAAAATATGGAGCCATTGCAGACGGCATCACACTTAATACAAGGAGCATTAACAATGCAATAGACGATTGCAGTAAAAAAGGTGGCGGAGTGGTGTTGATTCCAGAAGGTATTTGGCTAACAGGGCCGGTCGTGCTGAAAAGCAATGTCAACCTGCATTTGAACGCTGCTGCCATTTTGCAGTTTACAAAAGACTTTAACCAGTTTCCTCTGGTAGAAGGTAATTACGAAGGTGCACCTTCGGCGAGAAATCAGTCACCCATATCTGGTGACCATCTTGTAAACATTGCCATTACAGGCAAAGGCATTGTAGATGGTAATGGCGATGCGTGGCGCATGGTGGGCAGAGACAGGCTAACAGAAAGCGAATGGAAGAAGAAAATTGCTTCCGGTGGTTTGGTGAGCGCCGATGGTAACACATGGTACCCATCTGCAAAAACAAAAAAGGCGCATGAAGAGAAGTTGAATGGAATCATTACGCCGGGAAAGACACTGAAAGATTATGAAGCCATAAAAGACTATCTGCGTCCGAATCTCCTGGTGCTGAATGATTGTAAGAAAGTTTTACTCGAAGATGTGACCTTCCAAAACTCACCTGCGTGGAACCTGCATCCGTTGCTGTGCGAAGATTTAACGCTGAAAAATCTTACCGTCAAAAATCCTGAGTATGCACAGAATGGAGATGGCGTAGATGTGGAGAGTTGTAAAAATGTTTTGATCGACGGCTGCACGTTCGATGTAGGTGATGATGGCATTTGTATAAAGAGCGGTCGTGATGAAGAAGGCCGCAAACGTGGTAAACCAACAGAAAACATGGTTGTTCGCAACAGCACTGTTTACAAAGCGCATGGCGGTTTTGTAATAGGCAGCGAAATGAGCGGTGGTGCTAAAAATATATTCGTGTACAGTTGCTCTTTCATTGGAACAGACAAAGGTCTTCGTTTTAAAACAGCAAGGGGCAGAGGAGGAGTAGTGGAAGATATTTATTGCAGAAATATTTTCATGAAAGATATCGTGCATGAAGCCATTTACTTCGACATGTATTATTTCACAGCACCACCTAAAAAAGGTGAAAGGGCGGAAGCCGTTGCCGCGAATGTTACCACCCCGCAATTCAGAAATTTCGAGATCAGTAATATCGTTTGTGATGGTGCAGACAAAGGTATTTTCATGAGAGGGCTACCTGAAATGGCCGTGAAAAATATCAGCATCAGCAACGTGTTGCTCAACGCAGACAAGGGCGCTGAGATCATCGAGTCGTCTGATATAAAGTTGAATAACGTTACATTGTTAAGTAAAAAAACTGATCCTGTTATTCATGTAGAGAACAGCAAAGACATTACGATAGATGCGTTGAAATACAGCCCCGCGTCTGCAACATTATTTAGTATTTACGGCGCCGACAGCAAGGATATTAATCTACGCAACACAGATGCATCGAAGGTTAAAACCATAGCATCGTTTGTAAAAGGTGCGAATGCAAAAGCGATTACGGTTGTGAATTGATTTGAAGATTTGCGGGGTGCGTAGAGACAAGGCATTGCCTTGTCTGTACATGATCGCCGCAAAATGCATCGATATTTAAAATAAAAAAGAGATGAAGATTATGAAATCATATTTTTTTCTGCTACTGATAATGATGTTTTTATCAATAGACAGCACAGCGCAAACAACCAGCTACCCCAAAGTGCTCACTGTGGCACTTGATGGAAGCGGCAATTATAAAACCATTCAATCTGCCATCGATGCAGTGCGTGCTTATTCTCCGGAACACATTACCATTAATATTAAAAACGGAGTGTATCATGAGAAAATTGTAGTGCCGGCATGGGTAACCAATGTTTCTTTTGTTGGCGAAAGCAAAGAAGGAACCATCATTGTGAACGGGGATTACTCAGGCAAGTTTATGAATGCTGATACGGTGGCGGATAAAACGAAATTCGGCACTTTTAATTCTTACACCATGTACGTCCATGGCAACGACATTTCCGTAAAAAACATAACTATTTCAAACAACGCTGGCCGCGTGGGACAGGCAGTCGCGCTGCATGTAGATGGTGACAGGTTCGAAATGGAGAACTGCAATTTGCTCGGCAACCAGGATACATTGCTAACCGCTAATGATACGGCCAGGCAATACTTTGTGAACTGCTACATAGAAGGGACTACCGATTTTATTTTTGGGAATGCAACGGCAGTTTTTCAAAACTGCACACTGAAAAGCCTTGTTGAATCTTTTATAACAGCAGCTTCTACAACGCAGCAACAGCAGTTTGGCTATGTGTTTCAGCATTGCAAACTGATTGCAGATAGCAGTGTCAAACGCACCTATCTTGGCAGACCGTGGCGAGCATATGCTAAAGTTGTTTTTATGGATTGTGAGATGGATCGCAACATCAGGCCCGAAGGCTGGCATAATTGGGGCAAAGCAGAAAATGAAGCAACAGCTTTCTACGCAGAGTTCAACAATACTGGGGCCGGGGCCAACACGGAGAAACGCGTTGCATGGAGTCATGTACTTAGCAAGAACGAGGCAAAACAATACACGATAGAAAATATTTTTAAAGGTTGGAAGCCGGCGTATGGTCAGGGAAATATTACGGCGAAATAAAAAGGCATTTATTCATGACGAGGAACAAACAATCAACAACAGGAAACAAACGAAACGCTATGTGGAATGCGGGGAAGACACTTGGTGTAGTAGTCATTCTACTTGCTTTGAATATCGATAAAACTGTTGCGCAAAGCAACTACACGTTATGGTACGACAAGCCCGCAGCCAACTGGAATGAGGCACTGCCTATTGGCAATGGGCGTCTCGCATCCATGGTATTTGGAGGGGCAGCAGAAGAACGTTTACAGTTAAATGAAGAATCTGTTTGGGCTGGTGAACCGGGTAATAACATCATCAAGGGTGTTTACGATAGCATCGTACAGATCCGTAAATTTTTGTTTGAAGAAAAATATAAAGACGCGCAGGATCTTTCTAACAGGACATTTCCAAGACAAGCGCCGAAGGATGGTAACTATGGCATGCAATACCAGCCCGTTGGTAATTTGATCATTCATTTTTCCGGCCACGAGAACGCAACGAAGTACTATCGTGATCTTGATATTCAACACGCTCTTGCATCTGTTACTTATGAAATAGACGGCGTGAGTTTTAAAAGAGAAATGTTTGCGTCACTAACGGACGGAGTTATCATCGTGCGGCTGACTGCCAGCAAACCTAAAAGCATCAACTGTACACTAAGCCTTAACACTCCACATAAAGTAAGCCAGGTAAAAGTAAAGAATGATGAATTGATTCTTACAGGAATGACGAGCAGTGTTGATAACAAGCAGGGAAAGGTAAGTTTTGAAACACAGGTATTGCCGAAAGTTGAAGGTGGCAAAGTTAGCATGACTGACACAAGCCTTGTGCTTACAGGCGTTGACGCGGCAACCATATACATCAGCATTGGTACGAATTTTAAGAACTATCACGATATTAGTGGAAATGCATCTGCGGTCACATCGGGTTATTTGGCAAACGCACTTACGAAAAACTATGATGCGCTAAAGACGGCACACATTAATAAGTACAGCAGTTTTTTTGACAGGGTTTCACTCGATCTTGGTTCAACTGCGCAAAGCAAAAAGCCAACGAATGTGAGAGTTGCAGAATTCAATTCAATACCAGATCCCCAACTCGCTGCATTGTACTTTCAGTTTGGCAGATACCTGCTGATCTCCGGTTCTCAGCCCGGCACTGCACCAACTACGTTGCAGGGCAAATGGAACGATAAGTTGAATCCGGCATGGGATAGCAAGTACACGATCAATATCAATACTGAAATGAACTACTGGCCCGCTGAACCCACCAATCTTAGCGAATTGCATCAGCCTTTGTTTGATCTCATAAAAGATCTTTCTGTCACCGGTAAAGAAAGTGCATCGGAAATGTATCATGCCCGTGGATGGAATGCACATCACAATACGGATCAGTGGCGCATCACAGGCCCTGTAGACGGCGGCTTTTATGGCATGTGGCCAATGGGTGGTGCATGGCTCACGCAACATTTATGGTATCACTATTTGTATACAGGAGACAAGGATTTTCTTACAAATGTTTACCCGGTATTAAAAGGTGCCGCTATGTTTTTTGTAGACGTATTACAGGAAGAGCCAACACACAAATGGATGGTCGTAGCGCCATCGATGTCTCCTGAAAATACTTACGGAAAAAGCGTTGGCGTCACAGCAGGCGGCACGATGGACAATCAACTTGTTTTTGATGTTTTGTCAAATGCAATACATGCTGCTAACACGTTGAACACTGATAACGCCTTTGCCGATACATTGAAGACGATGATAAAAAGACTTCCTCCCATGCAGGTGGGCCAGTATGGCCAGTTGCAGGAATGGTTGAAAGATTGGGACAGGAAAGATGATAAGCATCGCCACATTTCACATTTATATGGTCTGTTTCCAAGTAACCAGATTTCACCTTACCGCAATCCGCAATTGTTTAATGCCGCACGTCAATCATTGGTATATCGCGGAGATAAATCAACAGGCTGGTCAATGGGGTGGAAGGTAAACTGGTGGGCAAGACTATTGGATGGTAACAGAGCATACAAATTGATTGCAGATCAACTGTCTCCCGCACCGGTTGAAACTACCGGACAAAACGGTGGCACCTATCCAAACCTGTTTGATGCGCATCCGCCTTTTCAAATCGACGGCAACTTTGGTTGCGTGTCAGGGATCTCTGAAATGCTTGTGCAATCACAGGATGGCGCTATTCATGTGCTTCCTGCATTGCCTGATGTCTGGCCAAATGGTACTGTGAAAGGTCTCGTAACAAGAGGAGGATTTGTGGTTGACATATCGTGGAAAAATGGAAAGATCAATACGTTAAAAGTTACATCTAAAATTGGCGGCAACTGCAGATTGCGTGTGTATGATGAGATTGTTGCCGATGGTAAATTTAAACTGGGCAAAGCGAATGGCGAAAATAAAAACCCGCTGTTCGAAGTGGAACCGATCAAGCAGCCGCTTGTTTCAGAGAAGGCGACACAAATTGATCTTAAGTTGAAGAAAACTTTTGAATACGATGTGGCAACAGAGCCAGGAAAAACTTATTTGTTTAAAGCTCAATAAATACACTTTAAATGAAAACACAGGTTTCAAAAAAGCACGGTGGGCTGCATCATGGCCTTTTGAATTTTTACTTTTTACTTTTCACTTGTATTGGCTTAAGTTTTATTCCACCAAAAAAGAAACTCACGATTTATTTGGCGGGAGATTCTACAATGGCAGATAAAAAGGTGGCAGCATTTCCTAAGACTGGGTGGGGAACAAGGTTCAGGAATTTTTTCGATTCATCCGTTTCCATTGTCAATAAGGCGCAGAATGGCCGCAGCACGCGCACTTTCATGACGGACGGTCTTTGGAAGCAAATAGCCGACAGCTTGCAGGCGGATGATTATGTGCTGATTCAATTTGGCCACAATGACGAAGTGCCAACCAAAGCGGCTGCAACAACAGAGAAAGAGTTTAGGAGCAATCTCAATTTATACATTGAACAGACGCGAAGCAAAAAGGCGATGCCAGTACTTATTACGCCGGTAACACGCCGCAGTTTTGATAGCAGCGGAAACCTTCAGGATACCCATGCACGTTATGCCCAGATCATTCGTGAAACGGCGGCAGAAAACAAGGTGCTGTTGATTGATCTTGACAAAGAAAGCATGGCGCTGCTTCTGCGTTTTGGCCCTGAGCGATCCAAATGGTTATACAATCATCTTCAGCCGGGGGAAAATCCAAACTATCCTGATGGCAAAGCAGACGATACTCATTTTAATGAAATGGGTGCACGTAAAATGGCTGAGATTGTTTTGGCAGATCTGCGCAAGCTGTCGCCGGAGATTGACAGCAGAGTCATTAAATCAAATATGGGAGTAAAATAACTGTGACTATGAGGAACAAGAAGAATTTATATTCTCTGATACTTAGTGTTTGCCTTATGGCCTTCACTTTAAAGGAGCCGTTGAAGAATAAGATTTATCTCATTGGTGATTCTACTGTTTGCGATCAACCTATTGATCGCTACCCGGTAACCGGTTGGGGAACGCCTTTCGCGAATTATTTTGATTCTTCTATAGTTGTCGACAATCGCGCAAGAGGCGGGCGCAGTACACGCACATTCCTCGAAGAGAATCGCTGGCAGCCAATCGTTGATAGTTTGAAGCCGGGTGATTATGTGTTTATACAATTTGGCCACAATGATGAAGCGAAAGAACCGCAATATGCAGCACGCTATACGCCGGTTCCGGATTATAAAAGGAACCTTATAAAGTTTATAAATGAAACACGCAGCAAGCAGGCATTTCCTGTACTGGTAACGCCTGTAAGCAGAAGGGTTTTCAAAAATGACCAGGCACAGGAAACGCATGCTGAGTATACTGCTGCTGTATTTGAAATTGGAAAGCAGCTGAACGTGCCGGTAATTGACCTGGATCGACAGAGTCGCGACCTCTATCAAACATTAGGAAGTGTAGATTCCAAATTGCTATTCATGGAACTGGACTCTGCGGAACATCCGAACTATCCGCGCGGCCAGCACGACAACACGCATTTCAATGACTATGGTGCAAGGATTATAGCGCAAATGGTTTTGAATGATATCAAGGCACAACATCTGCCACTTGCGGACAGAATTGTTAAGCGCCAAACCACTGCTGGTCGCCAGCTAAAGTAAGAAGTTAGAAAATGTACTGCCCGATTAACCCTAAATAGTTTCTGCTGCAAATCCCGAAAACGGGATAGCTGTAAACCAGAACGCAGGCAGTGAGAATAAAGATTATAGCAGGTGAGCGATTGAGTATGATCGAATCATATTACGCTGACCGGGGTTGCTAGTCTTGGTGACCCCAATTTTTAAATTCTGGATTTGTTTAAATAATTGAGGCCAACTATATGGATGGCCTATCACGATGGTTCTCGTTTCTAATAGTAAGTGGTGGCACGGCGAAAGTCGTGCCTTTTTTTAGAATGATGTTGGCACGAACTCATAAATGTTTATGCATGAATTTCTAGGCTGCATCCGATTTGCCTTTGCCTGTTTTTGAACCAACGGAATTGAGGATGTTGACAATAGCAACCACGGCTGTTCCTAATCCAGTAAGAGCGCCAATCGCTTTGGTATATACCAGGTTTTGTGTAACACCCAGGAAGATAAGTACAGCGATACCGCAGAAGATGAGCAACCCGTTGAGTTTGCCCCATCTACTATTTTGAGCATGTTTGTGATTTATTTTTTCCAGCTCTTCTTTGCCAATGGCAGTAACAACAAAGTTTCTGAAACTTCGGTTGAATATATGCAAGCCCCCGTCTTCCCGAATGATGATACCTCTGCTAATGAGCAAATTCAAACTGAACTTATTTGTGGTGTTCACCAGTCCATCCTCTGCGAGGTCATACAGTACAAACTTTTCATTTTCGGTTAATGTGTTCCACAAGACTTTGTAAAAATTATGAGCAATGGCTTGTATTTTAAGTGTAATGGCATCTGATAAACGATAGGGGTGATTTGTTGGGTCAACAGAAATTGTTTTTCCGAGTTCATTAAGGAAGAATGTGAATTGGGTTTCACATGCAATGTGGCGCTTTACATCATCTTTATCATTTATGTCTGCATCTTTAATGGGTTCCAGGGGATGAACGACTGTTGTGAATTTACCTAATAGTGCATCCATTCGATCTCTTAATATATCTTTTACCGGCGCGTCTTTGCTGTCTATCATTCCGCGCATTTCTGTAGCTATAATAATCGGATGTTTTGATGTAAGTATAATTATGGATCTCTCGAATTGGAGTATTTTATCGAGAAAGAACACTTTCCTTTTTACCAACAACAAGTCTGAAAAGCCGTCTTCAAAATTAGTAACATATAAAGGGCTGCTCAAATTTTTGGTCTTTAAATCCAGTTCATGCGATTTAAATGCTTTATAGAAATCTTCGTCCTTCTCGGATTTGCACAAAACTTTGAAGTCAAAATAATAAGGCGCATTTTCTTTCCGTTCCTGTTCACTATTTAGCTTTTCGATATGCTTCTTATACTCGTCGACTAAAGCAACAATTATCATTTTCTTTTTAGCTACTTGCTCTTCTTCCAGTTTCCTGTCAAATAAGTCAACAGCGGCCATATAAAGAACATCTTTTCCGAAAACTTTTTTAATGATAAACAACAAGGCAAAAAAGAATGAAGACAACATTACGAGAAAGATTGTCCAGAATATCCAGCCATCATGTCTAAGTCCGGGTGATTGATAAAGTATTTTTTCCGGATCAGCATCGATGGACCAGTATGTATTTGGTTTTGACGACAGTGGTATAAATGTGGTACTGGCAACGTGTTTTCTCAAAATATTGTTATAACTCAGCGAGCCGTCATCTGCATTGGTTTGGTAAAAATCGTCATTTTCAAATGTCAGGTTTCCAAAAAGGCGACCACATGAATTGAAAATCTTTGCCGCAATTACATCTGTTCGTTCGAGCAAAGTGTCCTCGTGATTTGATCCTGACGTATTGAATTTTGAAATATCGGCATTGTCTCTGTATACATTTGGGGCGCTGGTTATCTCATCCGGTGTCAAATGGCTTTTTGCAAATTGCTGAACCATGCTAACCTGCTTGAATCTTGCCATTAGGTTTTGCTCATAATTGAATGAGCTGGTGTAAAAAAACATTGCAGGTATTCCGCTGGTTATGATCATTCTTGTAAAAAGCATAATGGTGTACCAGGCGATGTATCTGTCGGAGCCGTTTTCTAAACTGGCTTCATTATTCTGTTTGTTAGTTTTCAACTTTGTACTTCGGAAATACCGCTGAACTAACCAAACCAGTGTAAGGAACAGTATATACAGAAATATGCGCCATACCTCGGTTTTTAGAATGGCAATCGCTGCTATCAGGTAAATGGCAATTAAAATTATTAAGCCGATTGTGCAGCGTCTTTTAAATCTTTTATAATTCGTTTGTTGGGTCGTGTATTTTTCCCAGAAGAGAATGTTCAGGAACAAGGTTAATAGTGGAAGGGTAAGAATTAGAATTAAAAGAAAATATATGAAGGAAGTTGCATCAAAGAGGTAGATGCATAACAGCGTTACAAGAACAATAGTAAAGTAGATGGTGGCGTGAATATATTCTTTTTCTGAAGAGCGGCGCGGCCAAAGCCAACTCGTGACAAAAAACTGTTTCTTAAACGGAGATCTCCTCGCGGATGTAAATATCATTACTGCAAGATCCACCAATGTAATAATCAAAAACCAAAAGATCATTGACATGGAGAACGAGAATGTTTGAACATCCCGGCTGTCAATATAGGTACGGTTTCTCATGACTAAGATGCTGTATCGATAGCCCTTTAGAGGAGTCATCCATACATCATAGTTCTTTTCAAAGTAAGTGGCTTTGCAGTGGAATTTGAATCGCCCTTTGAGACTGCTCTTCAGGCCATCATCAGAAAGATTTGAAAGTTCTTCAAAAATATTTTCGTTTAAATTTTTATCGGATTTGGAATGATATCGAACAAGGCCACTACTATCCACAATCATAACAGAGTAGCCCAGCGGGAGTATCATTTTGTTCATGCATGCGAGGTCGAACGCCATTGCTACAACACCACCATCTTTTGTACGCTTTGAAATTACCGTACAAAAATCACCGTTGGTTCTCGATATTACCTGATCCAGCGAAAACAACGTTGAGTCCGAACCGATCAGGTTAATGTCGTTAATGACTTCCCTAAAATAGCGACGATCTTTATAATTTGCATGAATGGTGTTGGAGGGTTTATTCGTCCAGTTATTTAGAACATCTCCTTCTTTTGACAACCAGTTTACGTCTCTCGCCTTAAGGCTGCCTTCAATTGAATTTATGCGATCTTTTGCGCTGTCGCTTATGTTTTCAAATTTTGGAATATATGGACAATTAGCCGTACCCACGTCGTGCTGGGCCGAGTTTTTTCCTAAGTTGATGATATGTTTATAATACTTAAACGGAGTGTCGTTTTTAATTGCAATAAAACTGTCCAATAATTTACTGGCCTTGCCGACACCCGCAGTAAAATTTGCACTAACAGTGCTATCAATAAACCTTGCGCTTTGCTCAACGCCCGCGTCGGTAGATGGAGATTGAAAACCAAAGAACATTAAAAAGAAGATCGACATTAAAACTTTGGTAACCAAACTGACCCAAAAAATATTCTTTAATTGCAACCGGTCATATTTTCCCATAAACAAAATACGTAGCCATGGGATAATGAGGAACATGGCAAATGCAATGATGACCGCCATGGAAACAAGGCCTTCTGGAATGGCCTTCTTTTCGCTATCAAAACGTGCAGAGGAGTGGAGCCCCGCTATGATGAGTTTTTTATCGCCGAATATAATTGGCTGCAGGAACATTTTGAATTCTTCGCCGCCAATCTTCTGCTGTATAATAGTGGAACTTGCAATGGTTTTCGATTTGTTATCACTCAGTAAAGAGTCTTCAATCTTATAACTAAGTCCGGAATGGAAATCCTCGTAGATGTAGCCGCCTTTGTAAAAAATAACATAGTGGTCAAAAATAGCGGAGGGAAGGAGAGGACTAACAAAATCAGAAAAATCGTACCTGATAGTGACACAAACATTATTTCGACATAGTGTGAAAGATATTTTTTTAATTGCAGAGTCTGCGTCAATGGAGAATTGATCTTTGTTAAATAAAGTGTCTAACTGATACTTGTTTTTATCATAAACGCCCTTGTTCAGCGCCACCTCGTGGTTTGAGACAACTCGCCCCACGATGGTGCCATTGTCGCCTTTTTGTTGCCATATTTTTGTTTTGCCTTTTAATTTGTCACACTCAAACATCTTCATGTAGCCCACCAGCAAAGTATCGGCCTCGCCAATCTTTTTCCTGATATTTTCATCGATGTTTTGCAGCCACTTAAAATGTTCTGCATCGAGTCTGCGCTCGTTACCGGGTATGTACACGAAATAGTACATTAGTGCGAGCAGCGCAAAAATGCACAAAAATACAAATAGCGGGATTTGCCTTTTTGTTTTGGATAAGGTTTGTTTCATAACAAAAAGAGAGTATTATACGGAAGAGAATGAAGATAAAAAAGAATAAATCAATTTGAGAGGAGTAGTATTTCAAACGTCGATATCAAGAAGGTTTAAAAGAATGCCGCATCGATTGAACCTGCACCACTGTTTGAAATACTGCCCGTAAAAATGGCTTGCAAGGCAATTATAATAACAAAATGTTCTTTTGAAAGATCAAATAAGACTTTCAAAATATTATGAGATTCCGAAACATGCAATACCTAAAAGTCATTTAGTTATCATCTTCTCCATTAAACAATTTCCAACCTAATTCACTGAGAAAAGGCTTTGCCGATCTGGTTGCAATACGAGAAATTAAATAACATAGCCATAATGATACTTATGTTCTACATAAACAACAGTTGATAAAATGCCTGTAGACTGTAGGGTTAACGATGAGGAAGTTTTACTGAAGGGAAGGAAGTTTAGGGATTTACAGTATAAACCTATAAAAAAATATAGAGAATTAAAAGACTTTACTGTAAAACTTGAAGGATGTTTGAACTGCGGTTCGATAACCGTCGACTTTGCAGTTCAGCCTCTAATGAAATTGTTTATGGCATTGATAAATATCCGGATAACATGCCGCCCATTGACTTTATTTATTGCCCAGGTAATATAGTAGTAATTCCTCCAGTTTTCCGGTTGATTGTCCCTGGTCTTCCATGGATGTGAACATGTTCGGGTACCAGGTATAAATTACAACGGGGTCTACTTTTATTGTTGCTAGCCCTTTTCCAACTTCAGTAACTTGAATGTTCCATTGACAAAATACATTATGGGGCACCCATTTCTTACCGTTTATAAATGTCTGGCGGACAACTATCCAGGCTTGCGGTTCGATTAATTTACCATCGTTGTCTTCAAAAGTATAAGCTGGAATAAAAGAAGAAGACTTGGTAGAAACAATAAGCCCTTTCTCTTTTTCTAATTTTTTAATGGTTAAGCCCTTTTCGTTAAACAGCTGTGTAATAGTTGACCAGATTGAGTCAACCTGTTTAGTCGAAGTGATTTCTACAGGGGTTTCTGAATATTTGCCTTTAAGTAAAACAATATTAGAACTGCAGGCCCCGATAATGACAAGGCTAACAATTACTACAAGCAAGTGTATTTTATTATAAACTTTCATGCGTTGCAATAAAACTATCATTTTTTGCTGAATTATTTTTTTGAAACTTGTTAGCTCGAACGATAGTAAATAAATCGCCTTCCAAGGACAGATGAAAACATCTTTAATTGGTAAATGGGAGATAGGGAAAGGATCGGCTTTATGCAATAAAAATTATGTCGATATATAATATAAATAATTTTAACGTAAAAAGCAGAAGGAAGAACAACGACACTACTTCATGAATGAAATGTTTGACGAAAAATTTCTCAACAGTATCACTGAGTAAAATTTAAGACGAATGAAAATGAATTTTCGTTACTTTTAAACAAACTACCTGCTTGACTTCCACAAGAAATCATATTGATAAAGAATTGCTGGTTCTGATCTCTGAAGGTGATGAAGGCGCTTTCAGGATGCTCTATGACCAGTACCATAAGCAGATATTTTCCCAGGCCTATATTTATTTAAAATCCTCCGAACTAGCCTCTGACATGGTGCAGGAGGTATTTGTTAAAATCTGGTCAGCCAGGCAAAAGCTGCCAGAGGTAATAGACATTAAGAGCTACATTTTTATTGTAACCCGAAATATTATTGTAAGCGATCTACGAAAAAAAATTTTCCACCGCTATTTAGATCAGGAAGCTGAATCAATAGAAGCCGACGGCATCTTGCCAGACCGACAATTGTCTCTGAAAGAGTCAATGGCTATTGTTCATAAAGCTATTGAGGGTTTTCCCACTCAACAAAAGAAAACGTACACACTTAGCAGAGTTCATGGACTTAGCCATGACGAGATAGCGAAAGAGCTGAATATTTCAGTCGAAACAGTCAAAAGTCATATAAAGCAAGCTTTAAAATCGCTGCGAAAGTATCTATCCGAGAATTCATTGGACCTTTGCATACTCCTTTTATTTGTCGTAAGAAACCTGCGCCCGCACTAGTTCCCCAAAAAAATAAAAAAAAGATAACAACAGACTCACCCCTGTTTTTTAATTCTGCGTCTTTATAAAGGAAGAGGCATTAGAAATTAAAGAACTAATTTTTTTGTTTATGAATGAGGACTTTGCAGAATTGCTGAATAAGTATCTCAACAAGACCATTACACAACCAGAGATGGTGCAAATGGCCCGATTGCTGGAGCTGCCCGAATGTCAATTGCAGCTTGCCGCTTTTATTGATGAGAATTTAGAGGGTGTACCTTTCAATATCGCCATTCCTGAGCCGGATGCAGAAGGTATTTATCGCCAGGTCTTAAATAGAACCGGTCAGAATAGTACTGCCAGGGTTGTGTCCATTAGCCGTCGAATATCGAAATTGAAATGGACGGCTGCCGCAGTCGTCATCTTAGCCATAGGGACAACAGCTTATTTCTCTTTTTTCAAAAGAAGTCAATCACCTGAATTGGCTGAATTGTCTCAACAGCAGCGATACAAAAATGATATTGCTCCGGCAAAACAAGGTGTCATACTTACTTTGGACGATGGCTCAACAAAGATGCTGGACACCGTTGCCAGTGGCGATGTGATTATAGAAGGAATGACCAAAGCGATTAAGCAGGGAGAGAGTATTTCTTTTAGTGGCAACAAATCATCTGAGGTTGCCTACAACACCATTGCAACGCAGAAGGGGAAGATGTTTCATTTGCAACTTGCCGATGGTACGGATGTCTGGTTAGATGCATTGTCGTCTATTCATTTTCCTACAGTTTTTCCTGGCAGTGAAAGGCTTGTTGAGGTGACTGGCCAGGCCTATTTCGAAGTGGCAAAAAATCCAAAACAACCATTTAAGGTTAAGGTGGGAACGCAAACAATAGATGTTTTGGGAACTCATTTCAATGTAAACTCTTATGACGATCACAGCATTCAAACTACACTACTGGAAGGTGCCGTTAAGGTTAATGCAAACGGAGATTCGAAATTGATGCAACCCGGCCAGCAGGCCAAAGTTGCCGGTGGCGCAATCAATATTTCCGATGCTGTTGATATGAATGAAGTGATGGCATGGAAAGAGGGACGATTCGAATTTAACAAGGTAAGTGTAGAAGAGATGATGAATCAGTTGGCAAGATGGTATGATATCGAGGTGGTTTATAAAGACACTATAAATAAAACGTTCGTGGCCGAAATTCAAAGAGACATGCCGGTTTCAGAGCTGCTAAAACTTTTGGAGATGACGAAGCAGATTAAGTTTTCAATTGAAGGAAATAAAGTTACCATCATGAAGTGGTAGCAATGGTTTTGAGCGATAAAAAAATATTCTTAGCGATGAGATAAATTATTTTGAAATGCCTATATAAAACAAACCGCCCTGATGGGGGTCAGAGCGGCGATGTTGGCAATCAAATCGACGGAAATCAATTTTATTAACCAAACACTGCGAAGGTATGCAATTAACTGCTAAATGTAGTTCCATTTACTATGGAAACACATTAACCCACAAAATCATAAGGGTTATGAAACTATCTGCTGTTTTACTATTTGTAATTTGTCTTCATGCCGCGGCAAAGTCAACCGGGCAAATGGTTACGCTAAATGCGAAGAACAAGCCAATTGAAAAAATATTCCAGGACATCAAGAAGCAAACTGGCTACAGTTTTATTTATGACTTTGACCTGGTTAAAAAATCTGCACTGATAAATATTGAGGTGAAGGACGAGACGCTCGTGAAGACGCTGGAAATGTTATTTGCGAGCCAGCCGATTGCCTATAAAATTTCGGACAAATACATCGTGTTAAGTCCGAAGCAAGCACTGCTGGTGCGGCCCACAAATAGCCAATTGCAAATTGTTGCACCTCCTCCGATAGACATCCAGGGCCGGGTATTGAATGAGCACAATGAGCCGCTGGAAGGTATTACCATAACGGTTAAAGGCAGCAATAAAGTTGTATCTACAAACGCAAGAGGTGAATTTATACTGAAAGGGGTAAGCGAAAATTCCATTCTCATTTTTACTGGCGTAAACGTGGAAACATATGAAGTTTCTGCAAACGGCAGGAAAGAATTAAGCATTGCTTTGAAACCTAAGATCGCTTCTATGGGCGACGTAACGGTATCTGCAAATACAGGTTTTCAAACGATCTCCAAAGAAAGATCGACAGGTGCCTATAACGTAATAACCGGTGAGCAGCTGGATAAGCCTTCTACAAATATTGCTCAGCGTTTAATAGGAACAACCTCGGGCCTGCTGGCAAAACTGGATGAGAATGGCAATCCTGTTTTCCAGTTAAGGGGCCTTACAAGTTTATATGCGAATGTGCAGCCTTTCCCCACGACATCTCAACCCCTGATCGTTGTGGACGGCTTTCCAGTGCAGGGTGATTTCTCAACCATTAATCCAAACAACGTAGAGAGCATTACTGTATTGAAAGATGCGGCTGCCTCTTCCATTTGGGGCGCCCGCTCTGCCAATGGTGTGATCGTTGTTACTACAAAAGGTGCCAAAAGAGGAGTGCCTCTCAGAATAGAAGTAAATGCTTTTACGAAGATCAGCAATAAATTAGATCTCGACTACGTAAGACCGCTTGCCTCTTCTCCGGAAACAATCGAATATGAAAAGCTTGCGTACAACAATTGGAGAATTACCACGAACCCCAATTCGTTAAACGATGTTGGCAATGCATATTCGCTGGCGGGCATCGCATTGAACGAAGCAAATTTGGGCTATATCACCGCTGCTGAAAGAGATGCAAGGTTAGAAGCATTGAAGAAGTTAGATAACAAGCAACAGATAAAAGACAATCTACTGGCCAATCCTGTGAGCACCCAGTTTAATGTCAATCTCTATGGTTCTACCAACAGGATGTCTAACGCTTTGTCATTGATGTACGAAAAGAATCAATCTCCTTTCAAGGAAAGCTATAACAGGCGTTACATGATCAATTACAGGAATGACGCCAGTCTTGCTAAATGGTTGGATTTTTCTTTTGCAGGAATGTTCTTATACACCAATCAAAAAAACAATGGTGTTAACTCGCCTACAACACCTTCCAGTACGGCACTTACCAACCTGGGTATCAATGGCGCTCCTATCACCAATGTTGGTTCTCTTTCTACCATTCAAGGAATGTCGCCTTATGATATGTTGGTTAACCCTGATGGCAGTTTGACTAACGTTCAACAATATTACACACCAATTCTTCAAAGGCTCGTGCCTACTGCAAAATTTCCTTATACTGACTGGACCTATAACCCCATCCAGGAAATTCGCAACAGGGACATAAGCACGGAGCAATTGAATACACGCGTTCAGGCCGGGTTGACGTTTAAAATAATGAGAGGTTTGTCAATCAGCTCTAAAGGTCAGATTGAATTGTTCAATACGTTTAACAGAGGGCTTTATAACGAGAACACATTTTATGTAAGAAGCTCTGTGAACCAGGCGACAACATGGAATCAAACGGCTACCCCTAATACGTTTATACTTAATCTTCCCAAGGGAAGCATCCTGAACCAAAACCAGGCGAAAGTCTTTTCATATAACTGGAGAAACCAGTTGAATTTCAACAGGGTTTTTGCTGATAAACATGAAATCAATTTTATTGGTGGTGCTGAAATAAACAATATTTCCACGAAAACAATGGCGTATCCAACTTCTTATGGATACAATGACAACACATTGGGCGTTGGCTTGTTTGTTAATGGGCCGGGAGGAACTTTTTATCCCATTAAAAACTTCCTGGGAACGAACCAAACCTTCGCGTACACCAATTCATTTACATCTTCCACAGAAAGATACTTCTCTCTTTTTGGCAACGCATCTTATACCTACAATCGTAAGTACACGCTGTCAGGCAGCTACCGCACAGATGCTTCCAATTTGATTACAGAAGATCCGAAATATCGATATGCGCCTTTTTGGTCAGTTGGAATTGGATGGCAGATTTACAGAGAGAACTTCATGAAGAATATTGAGTGGCTCGATCAGCTGGCTGTAAGAGCAACGTATGGGTATAACGGAAACGTGGACCGCTCAACGTCGTTCCGCCCGTTGATTGCAACGAGTGCAACACCCAATGTTTATTCAGGAGATTTTACCGCTTCTGTTTCCAGCTTCGGAAATCCTACACTTAGATGGGAGAGAACCGCTACATGGAATTTTGGCGTTGATTACTCTCTTTTCAGAGGTAAGCTGTTTGGAAAAATAGATGTGTATGAAAAGAGCGGAAAAGATCTTATTGCCCAACTTTCTATTCCTGCGATTAATGGTACAACTTCCCAAAAGTTGAACAATGCAGCGATGACAAATAAGGGAATTGAGATTGAGTTAGGTACATCTCTCAATATCAGTAAGAACATCAAGTGGAGAGGTAACCTGACTTTTGCTTACAACCAGAATAGAATCACTGATTTGTTTGTTGCTAAATACGATGCCTATACACTGGTCAACGGCGGTACGGGTGCGTATGTTGTTGGTCAGGATGCGAATACATTATGGCGTTATCAGTATGCAGGATTTGTGGGCGGCGAACCTTCTGTGCAGGGAGCAAAAGGAACCACTTATAATTTTCTTGCCTTTACTCCAGGTGATGGACGTGATTACCTGTTAAACATGGGTACATCAGTTCCTCCTTACATTGCAGGGTTTATCAACTCTTTCCAGATTAAAGAT
This sequence comes from Pinibacter aurantiacus, assembly GCF_019130065.1. Classification (GTDB taxonomy): domain Bacteria; phylum Bacteroidota; class Bacteroidia; order Chitinophagales; family Chitinophagaceae; genus Pinibacter; species Pinibacter aurantiacus. The sequence goes on from NZ_JAHSPG010000018.1 coordinate 258,234, forward strand.
TTCACTTTCTCTTTTACATTAACCGGCAAGTTTGGATATGTTTTCCAACCGCTTTCATTTAACTATCCATCTTATTTTGGTGGAAGAGTGCTGCCTAACAATAAAGTGTCTGAAGTAATGAACGGAGACCCTTCTAAAATTGTTACGTTGCCTGCTACTCCAAATGAGCCACGTTACTATTTCTGGGACAGGTTCCATCGCTCTTTGAGCTATGAAATCTCAAATGCATCCCACATACGTTTGCAGGAAATATACCTTGCTTATTCGCTGCCCAAAAGTTTACTCTCCTCATGGAACATAGGAAGGATACAGGCTTATGTTCAGGGCAATGACCTGGCTACAATATTGTGGAACAATGCAAAAGAAGACCCGGAATATCCAATGGGTACAATGAAGCCATTGCCAAAATTAACGGTAGGTATTAAATGCGAGTTTTAAAAAAAAGAAAAATGAAAACAATTCAATATAAAATCTTTTCGCTTATCGGCATAACGACTGTTCTTAGTTTGGGTGCTTGTAAGAAGGTCGATGATTTTTTAAGTGTTGCTCCGTCTAAAACAACTTCACTCGTTGTTACTACGACTGATCAATTGAATGCATTGCTTAATAACTATGCCACGATTTTTTCTGCAGAGACCAACTCAACCGCCATTTACAGCACGGATGATTTTGGCCTCACCAGTACTTTGTATTCCGCCGGTAGCTCTGCGTGGACGATGGAAGGTGTTGAATACAACGTGTGGGACATTACTAGCATACCGGATCTTACCAACACTTTCTGGACCAACGAATACAGAAAGATATTCTATGCAAACATGGTGCTGGACTATGTTGGAAAAGTTACCGGTCCCGATGCTGACAAGGCAGCATTAACTGCTGATGCACATTTTATAAGAGCGTATAGTTATTGGGTACTTGCCAATACATTTTGTCTGCCTTATACCGATGCAAATAAGAATGAAGCGGGACTTCCGCTGAAACTTACCATCAGCTTTAATGAGTCTGCTGAAAGGCAGCCACTCTCAAAGGTTTACGACCAGATTGAAGCTGATCTTACAGAAGCATTAAAAACAGAAGTGCCCCTTGTTCAAAATGGAACAGCGAGACATTGGAGGGCAAATAAGGCAGCCGTGAATGGTTTTGTAGCACGTTACTGGCTCAATAGAGGTGACTATAAAAAGGCGAACCAATATGCCACAGCAGCGTTAGCAGAATACAGCCGTTTGGTAGACTATAATACAGAAATGAAAAATGGCAGACCGAATACCTATATCATCAATTCAGGTACGCCCCAGCAGCAATCTGTTACACTGCAATTTCCTTATACGCACGATAACCAGGTAGATTATACGGACATGCTGGGCTGGAAAGAATTCATGTACTTCCGCATGCTGTCACATGGCAGTTGGTGGTATGCGCCAAGCCAGGACTTATTAAGTCTTTACGACCAGGCACACGACCTGAGATACAAATACAACGTCGTGCAGAATTATTCTTACGACAGAGGATTAGTGAAACCATCTTACAGTTACCCCGGCTATGTTTTCTTTTTCAAAGACAGAATTCCGTCTGGCCCAACCGTTGCAGAAATGTATTTGACGGTTGCCGAGGCAGCAGCACATACAGGTGATGTAACCGGCGCTATGACTGCATTGAATAAGCTAAGGGAAAAACGCATGGTTCCCGGTTCATGGGTTAATTTAACCGCAACAGACAAAGATGATGCTATAAAGAAAGTCATCGATGAAAGAAGAAGGGAAATGCCGTTTGTTCAGCGTTGGTTTGATATTCGCAGGTATAACAACAATGAATACGCGAACGATGATGTTATAATGACCAAGTCATTTTATCCATATACAGCTTCAAAGGTATCGACAACAGAAGCTGTCCAAACCTACACGCTGCCGAAGGATTCGAGAAGATGGGCCGCACCTATTCCAACCACAGAAATTATTTCCAGCAACGGAGTAATCAAACAAAACACCTACTAAAAACAATTTTATGAAAAAGAAATTCATCAACATATTACCAGCCTTCGGATTGTTTATACTAACAACGCAAGGCAATGCATACGCACAAACAGCAAAACAGGAAACTGTTGTTGCAGCCAAAGATATACCTGCTTTAAAGGCAGCAATAGAAGCCAATCCCAATAGTTTGGAAGCTCATGAAGCATATTTCAAAGCCATCAATTTTGGCAAGTTGAGTGAAGGCGAGCAAAAAGAAGTTGTGCTACAATATGAGGATTGGATGAAAAAGTTCCCAACATCCGCAGCTGTTCCTTATGCTCTGGGACACGCTTATGCCAATATGGAAAGCCCCAAAGCGAAACCATATTTATTAAAAGCAACCGAAATCGATCCGAAATTTGATAAAGCATATTTTGATTTATGGATCGATGGAGAAAGATGGGGCGATTTTAAACTATCTCGTGAATATTTAGCAAAGGCAGCAAAGGCAGATCCTAAAAATGCAGATTACGCATTTTACTACGCAAACGGTTTTGCCGATGGTGATTTCAAAAAATATAAAGAGATGAATTTACAGGTTGCTAAAGATTTTCCTGGCACAAACAGGGGAGGTCAGGCACTGTATTGGCTGGCTTACCACGCAACCGACCCAAAAGAAAAAATAGCCATTTTCGAACAGTTGAAAAGAGATTTTCCTGCTGATAAAAATAACTGGTCAGCGTCAGGAATGTCTGCCTACTACGATTTTCTTTTAGGCACTGATCCCGCGAAAGCTTTGACATTGGCCGAATCCATGTCTGCCATACAGGAAGCAAATTCGCAAGGGAAGAAAATGTGGGATCAAAATGTTGTGGTGACAAAAAGTATTGTACAGGCAAATGAGTTTTTGGCAAAAGGAAACGGAACAGAAGCTTTGGCAGTTCTAAAGAACGTTCCTGCTCCTGTAAGGGGACTTGAAAAAGAAGACATGGTGCTTTTGAAAGCAAAGGCAATGGATGCTTCCGGCAAATCACAGGATGCTTATCAATATGTGTTGTTGAGAACGGCAAAAGAGCCAACAGCAAAGCTTCAACAGGGCCTTGCAAACTATGGCAACAAGCTGAATAAAAGCAAAACAGTTGTAAACAATGATGTACAATTTGTGAGAGACACTGCCGGAAAGCAGGCGCCCAATTTTACACTGGAAAATTATTTCACTGGTAGCAATTCTTCCCTGTCCGATTACAAAGGCAAAGTCGTTTTGCTGACCTATTGGTTCCCGGGTTGCGGCCCTTGCCGTGGAGAATTTCCGCACTTTGAAAACGTCGTAAAGAAGTTCAAAAAGAGAAATGATTTTGTGTACCTGGCAATAAACATCGCGCCTGAGCAGGATGATTATGTGCTTCCTTTTGTGAAGTCCAGTGGCTATAGCTTCACTCCGTTAAAAGATAACAAGAACTGGCAAAAAGGAGTACTGGATAATAGAGGAGCCGCCCCAACAAATTTCCTGATTGACCAAAACGGAAAGATTATTTTTTTCAACTTCAGAACAGATGAAAAAAATGAGCAGTCATTGGAAATGATGATCAATTCAATGCTGGAAAAAAAGAGTGCCTAACATACAAGGGGCATAATTAATCTATGCCCCTTTTTTTCATCTGCTATAAGGTACAAATGTTGTTGTATCCCCGTAGCGACTAAGTTTTGTGGATAATACAGCCGTAATTAATTTACATCCTAAACCAATTATTCAAACATTCCTGTAAATGTTGTGCGAGTGCATTTTTACAATGCACCATTAAAACAAAGTATATGCTAAAATTGGTTACCACGCTTTTGATGGTTATTGTTACTCTTACTGTTTTCGGCCAGGCAGAAGAACCTGCTCAATGGACATTCTCTGCAAAAAAAGTGAATGATACAATCTTTGAGATTCACTTGTCAGCAAAGCTTGAAGAAGGCTGGCATATTTATTCTCAATCAACTCCTGAAGGCGGACCGGTTGCGACTTCCGTTTCCTTTTCAAAGAATCCGCAGTTGATGCTGAAAGGTGATATTATTGAAGAGGGAAAATTGGAGAAAAATTTTGAAACAATGTTTGGCGTTGAGGTGTTTCGATTTTCTAAAAAGGTAGATTTTGTTCAAACCGTGTTGATCAAGCCTAATGCAAAAGCAAATGCAAGCGGTTCCATCACCTATATGACTTGTGACGATGAGCAGTGCATTCCTCCAAAAACTGTCGAGTTTTCTGTGCCGGTTAAATAGAGCTTTACAGTGTATTAGCAAGCAATTTCTATTCGAGGTCATTTAATTGGTAGTAAGTCGCGAGGCAGTTAATGCTCTATGGGCAAAGATGTCAATCTCTGGTTGAGTTCTATTGATATTTTTTTCCTATGGGAAAGCTTTGCCCGTAGGGCATCAATGTCAATAGAGAAAATGACAACAAGTGCACTATTGTCCGTAGGACATTAATATGGCGAAACCACAGACTGCTTAAATAAGCGATGTAGGATCGGTAAAACGTATAGCACATCCATTAACTATTCTTAGAAATTTAATCATGAAAAAATATTTAGTTTTTCTTCTTGCCGTTGCTTTTTCATCCATTGCAATGGCCCAATCAAAAAGCGGAGCAAAACAAAATCTGAAGATATTATTTGTAGGCGGCTCTGCTAACTGGTCCAGGGAACATTTTACTTCGAATGAGGAGATGAAGCAAGATACCATTCGAAGGATCGCTTCATTTGTGGAGATGTTGAACAAGTATTTCACATCTGTTACTGCGATCGACGCTAAAGACTATCAGCAGAAAATGTCGGACAACTTCGATGTAACAGTTTTTGACGGAGCACCGAAAGCCATCGCAAAGAGCGCAACGATTACGGACGCCTCCGGAAAAGTGATCGGCTATAAGTCTGCCGCGTATTTAACTGAAGACTTTGACAAGCCAACTGTTTTCATTGGGGAAATGGGTGAAAAGCTGGGACGCAGCATTGGGCTAAAAGCTGATTGGTATTGCTTGTGCCTGGATGCCCATGCGCATAATTTTCGAAAGGAGCATCCCATTTTCAAGGGGCCGTTTCCTGTAAAAATGACAATTGAAACCAGGCCAACTCCTGAAGACGCCTTCCATTATCAATACTTCTCCAACACGAAATATCCTGCAACGCTTTCGATGTGGCAAGTGCAAACGAAGGGATATATTACTGATAAATATTTCAGAATCGGAATGGTAGCACGACCATGGGGTTTTGAAGACTCTCCGGACGCTGAATATATTTCAAGTGGAGTTTGCGCTAAAACATTGGATGCGGTGGCGCTTGGCCGCCATGGAAACTTTTTTCACTGGGGATTTGCAGCTTCTCCTGAATACATGACAGACGAGGCCCAAACAGTATTGGCAAATGCCATCGTTTATATTTCCAAATACAACGGCAAAAGCGTAATTGCCCGCAAATACACAGATCGCAGGGCCACCCGTGAGTATTTGAAAGAGAAGAAATATTACGCATCTAAGGATGCGCTGGAAATGAGCAACACCATTGCCGAGAACTTTAATAAATCAATGCTTGCTGAGAAAGCAGACGCGGAGGCAAAAAAAGCTAAAGGAGAGAATCTTACTGCCGAAGAAAAGCGCTCTTTGGATTTTCAACCAATGCCAAAACTAAGTTTTGAAGAATTTTTGAAAAAACAACAGGGTGATTTATTTCAAAAGTTTGGAACAGATTCCAAGGCTTATATTAAATATTACGATGACAACAAGGACTACTTCTATGCTTTCGATGAGTCGTACAAAATTATTGTTGATGAGGATGTAAAAAGCCTTGGCATTCCGAATTACGACAAACGATTACTGGACAAATGTATCCACATGCTGGAGAAAAATGAGGAGACAGAGAAAGCAAAACGCATCCTGGATAGATATACGTTAGCAACTTTTAGCACGCCTGCAGAATGGAGGCAATGGTTTGATAAATACAAAGACAAAATGTTTTTTACTGAGACAGGCGGCTATTATTTTATGATCAATACCTACGATAAAAATGTAGAGGGGAATGATTACAAGAAGAAACTTCAAAGCAAATCCTATAGCCAGGTAAAAACAGGTCAGACCAGCGATGTAGAGCCTGTAAGTATTGCCGCGGGTATTGTTGATAAAGATGCTAGTGAAAAGCAGGTAGTGGTAAAAATGAAAATACATCCCGGTTATCATATTTACGCTTTCGTGTCTCAAACTGATCCTTATATCGAAACCAAGGTGAACGTAAGTGTACCGGTTGGCTATTCTCTTTCTGCTGAAATGAAAAAGCCTTCCTTTAAATATTTCAATGATAGCGGCACTACTATTTATGATGATGAGGTGATGTTTGTTCAGGATATTAAAGGTGAAGGAAAGGCCGATCTAACCTGCACTGTATCTTATCAATGCTGCGATGATCATATATGCTTCCCGCCGGTTGAGAAGGAATACAAACTACAGGTGCTTTAAGGCTGTTGGCCAATCATGTTTGCGAATAAAATAAAAATGAAAGAACGAATATGAAATCAAGGTGTTTGAAATATTTTTTGTCGGCAGCTATTGTCGTTGCTGCGCTCCAGGGTGCAGCCCAACAAAGAAGTCTGCTTGTTGATAGCCTGCCCCAACACTTAATAAATAAACCGTCGCCGGAATTTGTGTTAATGGATGCGGATGGTAAACAAGTTTCTCTTTCCGACTTCAAAGGCAAAACGATCATTCTTGATTTTTGGGCAAATTGGTGCGGACCTTGTAAGAAATCTTTTCCTGCGATGCAGCGGGTTGTCAACAAATACAAAAACGATCCTTCCGTTAAATTTCTTTTTATCCTTACCTGGGAGTCATCGAAAACGCCGTTGGAAGAAGCAAAGGTTTATTTGAGTGCCAATAACTTTCATTTTGATTTATACATTGATCCGAAAGAAAATGATTCACGCGGCTCTAACAAATCGGCTGCGTTATTTGGCTTTCGCGGAATTCCTCAAAAATATGTTATTGACGGGCGGGGACAGATTCAGTTCAACATAACTGGTTTTAGCGGGAGCGATGATGATGCAGTACAAGAGTTATCATTGATGATTGACTATGCTAAAAAGCAAGTTTTATGATATGAGTCGGGTATTGAAATTATGAAAGGTAGTTAATGCCGTTCGAGATGTTTGAGATGCACGGCTGGACATCTCGAACGGTTTATAAAATGGATATTCATCCTATACAAACGAGAGGTCATCAATCCAATCGTTCGAATTTTGTACAGTTAGTGTACGTTCTTATGGATACATCTTCTCCATTTCACCATAATATTCCTTCAGCAAAAAGAATGACTTCTTCTTCCTGCCGTTTCTATCAATCAATCCCTTTGTGTTCCAGCCCTGCTGATAAGTTGGATTGTTTCTTCTGGGCGAGCGGAAGTCGGCGAGTATCCACGGTGAAATGCCGGTAAAGTTGTCTGGCATTCTTTTGAGCATGGCTATTTGTTCTTTGTAATACCAGGCCTGGTAATCTTCACTCCACATGGCATTGCCGGTACTTATAAAACCGCCCTGCGCCTCTGCACCTGTTTCGCTGATGAACAATGGTTTGTTGTAAATGGTGGCCCAGTTGGCAGTTTGGCAACTGTCCGGCGTACCGAGATACCAGCCAAGGTATTCATTAAAGGCAACCATGTCAACATATTTACCCAACGGGTCATCTATCATATTGAGGTTTTTGCCTTGTGCCTTATACGATACTTCAAGCGCTGCTGAAGCGAGTCGGCTGGGATCGAGGTCCTTTGCTGTTTGCAACAATGTGTGCATGAAGTTGGTACGCGTTTCAGAAATAGGCGTTTCATTACCTACTGACCAGATGATAATGCTTGCCCTATTCTGATCGCGCATGATCATTTCCGTTAGTTGTTGTTTTGCCTTTTCAAGTACTTCTTCGTTTCCGAAATTGACGGTCCAGTACACCGGTATTTCAGACCATACCAACATGCCCAGGGAATCCGCCATGCGGGTCATGCTTTCATCATGCGGATAATGGGCGAGGCGTACCATATTGCAATTCAGTTCCTTAGCCCAACCGAGTAGCTGCAATGCATCGGCTCTGCTGTATGCTCGTCGTCCTTGCTGTGGAATTTCTTCATGAATGCTGATGCCGCGCATGAACAGGCGCTTGCCATTCAGTAGCAGCTGATCACCTTTTGCCTCAATGGTGCGAAAACCTATTTTGTCTTCTATGCGATCATTGCCGGCAGTGAGAATCACGCGATACAGTTTTGGCGTTTTGGGCGACCAGTATTGCAAATTCGCAGCAGTAAAATCTATCGAAGCCATGCTGCCGTTCACAGGAAAATTTTGCTTCAGTTTCAATTCAGGAATTTCCACTTGTACCTGGCTCGCATTGTTATTGTCGAGTTTTATATTGCCCTGTATTTTGTTGTCGCCCGGCAAAAGTTTTGTAAGCTGTAATGAATAGCCGGTGATAAAGTTTGCAGGTAGCTCTACCAGTTTTACATCTCGTGTTATGCCGCCATAGTTCCACCAATCAGTATTCAATGTTGGTATTTCCTCTGCGCCTCGCTTATTATCCACTTTTACAACAAGGTAATTGCCCTTTGTTTTTATTAGAGCGTCTGGTATTTCAAAATTAAATGGCGTAAAGCCGCCGATATGTTGTCCCAGTTTTTTTCCGTTCAGATACACATCGGTTTTGTAGTTTACAGCGCCGAAGTAAAGAAAGACCCTGTTAGAAGTCTTGTCCTTTTTGTAATCAAATGTTTTTTTGTACCAAAGAGTGCCTTCGTAATAAAGAAACTTTGGATCCTGCGAGTTCCAGTCACCCGGCACTTTTAGTGTATTCTTGTCTGAGTATCCATATTCTTTGTGATCGTATTTGTTTTTAGGCACGTCGCTGTTCCAGAAAGCATCGTTATCATTTTCGCTGCGTTCCTTGAAGCGATAATCATAAAAGCCCGTTTCATAAGGATCGACAATGTATTGCCATTTCCCATTCAGGCTTATGGTTTTCCTGCCTTCAATATTGGTGATCAATTCGTTCTTCTGTGCATTTGCAACTAAGATGTGCAGGACCAATGCGGTGACAATAACAACTGTTTTTTTGAGCATACGAATTATGGCTTTTGTATAAAAAAATCAGGAGAGCCAATTCATCCCTGGTGAACGGGATTGGAGATCAGCCCTCCTTCATTTTGGTTTTTATAGATAATTTTTTATGAAGTTTCTTCCTACCTGTTAGTGATCATTATCCAAATGAATAAAATTATTGTTTCATGAATTTGAAATTGCGAACACCATCGCTGCTTCGTATGCTAAGGATGTATAACCCGCTTTGCCAGCCTGCAAGGTTTATAACGGCAGAGTGTTGATCGGGCCTTGTTTTCTGATTGTACACCTCCCGTCCATTTATATCATAAATAACCAGGCTGCCGGCCGCTTCTGGCCACTGCACAGACAATACGTCTTTTGCTGGATTAGGATATGCCTTAAATGCAGCTGCATTATCATTTGCAATAAAAGAGCTGATAGTTGCCGGTAAAACTGCTGTACCGCTCAGGTTGCCACTTACGGACACATTGCTGAATCGTGCAGTGGTAAGCACTCCATCATTATGTGACGTAACACCCATGCCTATGTATACCTGGCTGGTCATAGCGACTGTTTTGGTACTGATCAATGTCCAGCTAGCACCATCATCTGAACGATAGGAGCTAAACGCGTCGCCTGTTCTCACGAGCTTCAACCATTTTGGTGGAGCACCTGACGTGTTCACAGATGTTGTTGTACCGCCCGTAGCGGAGCGATAGGAGATAGCCGTTCCGCTTACCGCTTTCACCAATGTATTCACTTCCTTAGCGCCTGCATCAAGGGTTTCGCGTATCATGACACATGCCTTCGCAGAAGCATTTGTATTGCCCAGTGTATCTACTTTTGCAATGATCTGTCCATCGCCCGTTAAAGTGCGGTACACAAAATGAAACTCATCGGCTGCGTTCCATATATCCGCGCCGGAAGCTTTTACGGTAAATACATTATTGCTGTAAGTAGCAGAACCCTCGGCCGCCACAGCGCCTATATCCTGGTGCTGCCACGGAGAAGGTAAATCAGTTGTTGGCGGTGTTGTTACGGTAGTGTCTGCAGATGTGCTACCATTCAATGCTCTTAGGTTATCGATGTAATACACATCGCCGTTGGCCGTATTGGCCGCGAAGAGAAAATCAATACGATCCACTTCATTATCATAGGTTGATGGATCAGGAATGCTTTCAAGATAAAAGTAGACCGTGTGCCATGCATTGGTTTGTGTCACTTTACCCTGGAAATTGCTGTGCCTGCCTGTGGGGTAATTAGATGGAGTCGACTTTGCACTGCTTTCCAATTGCCATGAAAGTATGGTGCCAACTGGTGCAGAAGTGTATACATCCATTGCAAACATTCTTGCGCTTTGCTTGAACTGTTCCCCGTCTTTGATGGATGTGGAACTGAATAGTAGTACATCATAGGGTACGGCAGTGTTTCTTGTGTACTTCGCTGCTTTTGCAGAGCTGTTCACAGTGTTAGGGGCCGGATTGGTTATGTTTGGTACATAGGCACCATCAGATTGCATATAGGTAAAGAGATGTGTGGAATCATAGTTTTCATAAGTAGCACTACTTGCGTAAGTAACTTTTTTGCCAATGCGGATATTGTCGATATAATAAGTCTGCGCCACGGGCTTGTTGGGGCTAAACAAAATCACCAGCTGGTCGATCGCGAGGTTGGATGCACCATTGGGAGCAGATGAATAAAAGAACGTGAGCGTTTCCCATTGATTTTGTTTTGTGGTGACGGACTGGTAAACACTGTTGCGGCCACTGGGATAAGCAAGCTGCGCCAATGCATTGTTTTGCAGATTCACACTTACAGGTGTTCCCGCGGGCGCACTGGTATATATGTCCATTTGCAATTGGTACACCTGGTTCTTAAATGGAGATGCGCTTACAATGGTATTGTTGGTGTTAAAGAATAACACATCATAAGCAGTGGTGTCTTTACGAATGTAGCGGGCCACTTTGGCGGAAGTGTTATTGCCGCCGATTGCGGGATTGGTTACCTGTGCGGTATAGGCACCACTTGTAAATGTCGGATCGAATGCTACTTTGCTCACACCGTCATAATTCTCCAAAGTATCGGATGCGATGACCGTCCATTTTGCCGAAGGCTGTTGAATGGTTCTTACGTTGTCAAAATAGTAAACGTTTCCTGTGTATTTCCCCGGCTCAGGAAGCAGGCATATCTTATCTATCGAAAAAATATCAACGCCTGAATTGGCAATGGTTTGTGTGTAGTTGAACTCCAGCGTTTCCCAACTGTTCTGCCTCGTTGTATATGCAACGTACTTGCTGTGCCTGCCTGATGGAAACGCGTTAACAGAACTAAGGCTCGTATTTTCCAATTGTATGTCCACCTCACTGCCAATGGGAGCTGTGGTATAAACGTCTATCAGCAATTTCTTTTTTCCCTGCACATAATCCATTGCATTGGTTACAGACATATTGCCGAAGTAAATATTATCGTACTGGCTGGCTGCATTGCGTGTATATTTTCCTACAAGGGTAGAAGTGTTGACGCGCCCTGGCAGGGGATTGGCAACTGCCTGTTGCAATGTGCCTGTGAGCGGGCCATACGTAGCAATGCGGGTTGTTTCAAAATCATCAAACAACTTGTCGGCCACCAATGGTTTTTTCATGATCACTTTGCGTGAAAATGTTTTTTGCGAGCAACCTGGGGTGGTTACATTCACGGTAACATTGCCTTCCGTACTGCCCCAGTTAACGGTAATTACATTTGTACCCTGGCCCGCAATAATGCTTGCACCGGAAGGTACGGTCCAGTTGTAAGTGGCGCCTGTTATGGAATCTATGCGATAGTCCTGGTAGGTTTCGTTTGGATATACTGCGTTTTTACCATACACTGCATAGTTGTAAATGCCTTTGTACACTCTTACATAATCCACTTTCATAGAGGTAGGATAGTCGGCTGGCGTAGGTGCGATCTTTCCTGTGTATGGCGTGTTGGGGCCACCAACAGCGACATTCAGAATGATATACATTTTACTGGCATCAAACGGCCATGCGCCGCCTACGGTAGTTTCCGGTGTTTGTGAAACATAGAGATTGTTATCTACGTACCAATCTATTTTATACGGACTCCATTCTACTGCATACACATGGTAGTCTGCCGATAGATCAATACCCGATAAGAACTTGCTGCCGGATTGTTGGTGCACTCCTGCGGGGTAAGCGTAGTGTATGGTGCCGTTTACGTCTGTGGGATTTTTATGCTTGGCTTCCATAATGTCGATCTCGCCGGTATTGGGCCATCCGCCACCATCCGGCAGCATCCAGAAACCGGGCCACGCGCCACCTGCTGAGGATAGTTTAATGCGTGCTTCTATCCGGCCAAACAAAAACGTCTGCAGGCTGTCTGATCCTGTTAGTTTCGTCATCAACTTTGCCGAAGTGTATTTGTATGTTTTGTTGTTGACAGGATTCACCACTGTTTCATACTTCGTGTTAAGGCTCAGTGTGGTGTCTGCTACTACTGCGTTCAATGCCCGGTATAGTTGTAGTTCAGAGTTGCCAAAGCCACAGCCGCTTCCTTCATTGCAACCATCTCCTTCATATACTTTCCATTGGGTAAGGTTTCCCGGCGTGTTAAATTCATCGTGCCAAACCAGTTGCGGCTGGCAAAGTATCTGCGCCGATGCCAGGTTAGGCAAGAGCAAACTTAGTAAAGCAACGGCGAGCAGGTTGGTTAACCTGCTGCCGAAACTTATTTGGGTATAGGGATTCGCTGAGTGAAAAGAACTATTTTTCATATAACTATAATCGTTTAATGTGATCGTGATTGAATTCCATTATTCGTTTAGTATCCGGCATTCTGATCCAGTTTGGCGCCGGTGTTCAGGTCAATCGCTGATTGTGGAATAGGCAGAAGCCCCTTCCTTGTTGTTACTTTATCAAGCCCTGTAACAGGTTGTCCGCTTGCAGTATTGTATTTGTTCAGGTAGTCCGTGCAGCGTTGTACCAGCGTGCCTGTTCTTATGAGTGTCATTCTCCTGTTTTCTTCTGATATCAGTTCTCTTGCACGTTCATCCAAAATAAAATTGAGTGAAATGTCAGCCGCCTGTACCTGGCCATGTGCAGGGTAATCCGGATAGGCTCTTTGACGCAGTACATTGATGCTAGCCGCAGCATCAGCTGCACGGTTTTGTTTAAACTGCGCTTCTGCCAGCAGCAGGTAAGTTTCACCAAGGCGCATCACGGTTATATCATGGTAAGTACCATAGCCATTGATGTCGGCAGGGTTGTAGTTGTTCCACTTGGTTACATATGGATTGATGTGCCAAACGGTATCACCATCTGCAATCGTCAGCACCTGCCCGTACTTGGGTTTCGAAGGATCGTTGTAACGCAGTTCGCGTCTGAAATTGTATTTAGAATTGCGGATATCATACTGATCATACAAGCCATACATTACCCAGTTGCTGAGCCTGAAACGGCCAATGCCTCTGCCTCCGAGCGAATCTGCAATCACCATGTTGGTAATGCCTGCATAGTATGGCACCCACATCCGTCTGTGTTGATCAGTAGAGGCGTTGGATGATGATGAGTTGGCACCACCCGGTGTGTTCAGGTCTTGTTCAATTACCCATAAGGCTTCTTTGTTGCCCTGGCCATAACGTTGGTTACCCTGAATAAACATATCGTTGTAATAGTCACCCGGCATGGAACCTTTCACACCATATCGTGCTTTGATTAATGTAAACGCAGGGTTTGCAATAACAGCCTGGCATTGCGCTTCCGAAAGATCAGGTTTGTTCATGCGCAGGTAAACCTCTGCCAGCAGTTGCTGACACATTGCTTTGTTGGGCCTGAACTCTTTTCTTGCACTCTTTGGGTCGGCAGGAAGAACAGCAACCGCTTCTGTAAGGTCCTTTACAATTTGTGTGTTTACACTATCAACAGATGCTCTTGTGAAATCTGTTTTAGGAGAGGAGATCGGTGTTGTGGTCAATGGCACCGGGCCCCACAGTGTTACGAGGAAATTGTACACATACGCTCTGTAAAATTTTGCTTCAGCACCTACATATGCCTTGTTGTTTTCTGATGTACCTGTTACAGCAGGGTTTTGGCTGGCAGCGATAACCGTATTGATATTGTTAAGTGTTGTATAGGCCCATCTCCAGTACGTGCCTGCGGCAAAATCAGATGAGCTCATGGTTTCATTGTTCACATAGGGAAACATGGCTGCAGTTGTTTGGCCGTTGATGACTACATCGGTTCCCAGGAACATCGCACCTAAAAGCCCCTGGTCATCATCGGAAGTGTATTGCGCACGGATGCGGCTGAGGATGCCGGCCATATTGGCTTCAAAGCCCAAAGAGTCTGAAAGTGTGTTCTGCGGTGCATAAGCAGATTGCATGTTTTCATCCAGGAAAGTTTTTTTACACGAAGCAAAAACGACCGTGGAAAGTAATATATAGCTGATTAATTTTTTCATCGCAAGTGGAATTTTGAGTTATTTAAATGAAAGATTGATGCCCAGTACATAGCTGGCAACCTGTGGGAAATTGTTGTAGTTGGTACCGGCAGGAAGCGATTGGAAATTAGCTTCCGGATCCCAGCCCAGCCATGGCGTCCATGTGTGCAGGTTTCTTCCGGCAACGTATACAGAGAAATTGCTCAGCCCCATTTTTTCTACCACTTTTTGTGAAACGGTGTAGCTCAGCGTTACATCTTTCAATCTTGTAAAACTGCAGTTGGATGGATAAGCATACGAGTAAGTAGCATTGGTGTAAGCCAGTGAAGGACGCGTATTGCTTTTGTTATCTGCCGTCCAGTAACCAACATCCGCAGGCAGGTTGATATTACCGGATTGATCAGCATTATCATAAATCTGGTTATTTTTCATAGCACCCTGGAATGTTTGGATGAATATGCGCAGGCTTATATTCTTGTACGTGAATGTGTTGGTTAAACCACCTGTCCAATCAGGATTTTTGTAACCGATAATTTTTCTATCGTTTGCGTTGATAACATGGTTGCCGTCCACATCTTCAAATTTCAGATACCCGGGTTTTGCCGCGGGGTCTACAGTGGAATGGTCTTCGCCTACCTGCCAAACACCTTGCATGTTATAGGTGTAAATAGCGCCCAGTGATTTTCCAATGAACCATCCGTTTACAGGATCATCTTTGCCATCACCATATAGTTGTGTCAGCTTGTTTTTATAGGTAGAAAAAACAGCCGTTGTCTGCCATGTGAAATTGCCCGTTCTGATGTTCACCGTATTCAGCGTTATATCAATTCCTTTGTTTTCCAGCTTGCCAATATTGGCGAGCACAGAACTATAACCTGTCATGATCGGTATTTGCCTGCTTAGCAAAAGGTCCTTTGTTTTTGTTTGATAATACTCTATACTGCCGCTGATCCTGTTGCTCAGTATAGAAAAGTCAAGGCCCAAATTCGCAGCAGTCGTGCTTTCCCATTTCAAACCGGAGTTGCCAAGGTTGTTGGCGATGAGGCCCGTTGCAGTTTGGTTGTTGTACACATATTGTGTTACGATCTGCGAGGTTTGTGTTTTGTATGGATCGATAGCAGAGTTACCGGTGGTGCCATATGATACTCTCAGTTTTAATGAATTGATCAAAGCAACGTTTCTCATAAAGCCTTCATTGCTGATGTTCCAGCCGATGGCTGCAGAAGGGAACGTGCCATACTTATCTGTCATTGCACCAAAAGCCGAATAGCCATCTCTTCTTACAGTAGCCGTTAATAAATAGCGGCCGTCGTAGCTATAATTCAATCTGCCCATTTGCGAAATCAAAGTATATTTTGAAGAGTTGGTTCCTGTAACCTGTGAAGTAGAAGCCGCGTTGGTATTGTTATAACCAAGACCATCATTAATAAAACCTGTGGCATTGATGGTAGAACTGAATGAACTATTTTTCTGCGCACTGTACAATCCGGTAATATCGAAGTGGTGCTTTTTAATATCCTTTGTATAAGAGAGTATATTTTCAATGATCCAGCTTGTTGTTTCCGCTGCATACACATACGCAGCTCCATTGTTGTTGTTGGCGTTACGACCTGTGTAAGTGTCTATTCTACTGGGCAGATAAGAGTAGTTGCCGTTTAGCCTGTACTTCAATCCTTTTACAAATTTTGGTGCTACTTCCACATAACCTGTTCCTGAAAGATTATTGCTTCGGTTAAGCGAAGGCTTGTTCAAACCCAGCAGGGGATTGGTGTACAGCGTGTTGCCATACATAGGAAAAATGGCATAGCTACCATCCGCATTGTATAACTGGCCATACGGACTCATTTGTCCGGCAAGCGTTAAGTCTACGTGGCCGCCGTCGTTGTTGTTATTGGTGTAAAAAAGAGAAGTTCCCACGCTCAGCCAGTCTGTGAGGTTTGCATTCAGGTTGGAGCGGAAACTTACACGGGTATATTGATAGCCTTTCAGCAAGCCAAGGTCTTTCGTGTACTCGCCATTTACAAAGTATTTCACGTCTTTCGTGCCACCGGAAAAACTAAGGTTGTGCGATTGGATATAACCCTGGCGCGAAATTTCTTTTAACCAATCTGTGGTAATGCCTGCTCTTTTATTAGGCACTTCTACAGTGTTCAATACAGAGTCGCTGGTGATAAAGCTATTGGTGTTGCCCGTTTGCTGCTGCCATGTAATGTTTTTAAGCTTGTAGGCTTCCGCATCCATAGGCTTCATTTGATGTGCCATATTTTCCAGGCCTGCAAAACCGCTATAACTGATGGTAGGCTTTCCCGTAGCGCCACGTTTCGTAGTGATCAGGATAACACCACTCGAGCCACGTGTTCCATAAATGGCAGTGGCAGATGCATCTTTTAATACTTCGATGGACTCAATCGTATTCGGGCTGATGTCGTTGGTAGTGCCTGCAAATGGAACACCATCCAGTACGATGAGCGGCGTGGTGCTCGCAGTGATGGAGTTGAGCCCACGTACCTGTTGACCGGCGGACTGGCCCGGTGCAGCAGAAGAGGTGGTGAGTGTCCAGCCAGCGACTGCGCCTTCTACGGCTTGCAGTACGTTGGTTACAGGAATCTTTGCCAGCCTGTCTTTCGGAACACTGGTCACAGAACCCGTAATGTCAGACTTCTTTTGTGTGCCATAACCAATCACCACGATCTGGTCAAGCTCCGCCTTGCTGGACACCAGCTGGATGGGAGTGCTGGCCGATATAGAACTTACTTTCACCTCCTGCGTGGCATACCCGATATGTGAAATAACAAGAGAACTTTTGGAAGATGCGTTGATGGAAAACCTGCCGTCCGCACCTGTATTGGTTCCATGACCGGTACCTTTTACAAAAACGGTAGCATCTGGTATGGGCTCGCCGGTAGCAGACACTACGTGGCCTTTCACATTAATGCTGTCCGCGGTTTGCGCAGCTATTTTGTTTGCCCCGAAAAAAAATAAACCCAGTGCCAGTAGCAATGGTAGTAATCGTTTTAAGAGAAGCGAATGTTGGAGATTCGTTTTTTCAGAATGCATCATACAGCAATACATAAAGTTGAGTTTTGATTAATGAGTTAACAGTTGTTGTTTTTTTTCCTGATAGGTGGATTTTGTTTACGTGATCATCTTGGTTTAAATGTTGGTTGTTTTATGGTGAAAAAATGCAAGGCGCTAAAAGCTGCCGCAAGCGAGTGAAGGCGTTTTATTTAAATTCTTTTTTTATTGAAGAAGATCGGGACGGCTCGGTGGAGAGATGTTTTCCATTTACCGGTAACGGATGTCCGCTTTGCGGACCAGTAGATTTGAAAAGAAACAGACTCTTCTTACCGGGAAGACTTGTTTTTTTCCGCGTGTTAAAAAAGAACATTCGAAAATGAAGCAGGTAATTTTTCATGTTGCAGCAATTAAAATCTTGGCATATTTTGGCGGTATAAACTTAGCTGTAAGCGGTTCTTTTGCCACATCTTATGCTACACTTTTACCTCATCATAAATAACCAACTTATTGATTGTCAATATATTTGAATACATTTATACTACATCATCCCTAAAACGACCTTGCATGAAGCTTGCCTGCCTGCTGTTTCTCTCATTTTTTCAACTTGCCGTATATGCGCAGAATACGATCGGTATTCCGGATATCATCAACTTCGCAAATCCCGATTATCATGGTGGTACCCAAACCTGGTCAATCAGGCAGGCAAAAAATGGCGTGTTGTTTTTTGCGAACAATGATGGCCTTTTGAGTTTTGATGGTAATTACTGGAAACAATTTCCGCTGCCAAACAAAACCATTCTTCGATGCCTGGTGATGGACACGGTGACGGGAAACATTTATGCAGGTAGCCAGGGTGACATCGGATTCTTTGCTTCCGGCAGTAACGGTGACCTTGTTTATACATCCCTGAAAAAATTGATTCCTGAAAGCCTGAGGGACTTCGCCGATATATGGCATGTAGAGATTTACGACAATGCGGTTTTCTTTCGGGCAAACAAAAAGATCTTCGAATACAAGGACAATACGATCAAGGTGTACAAAGCGCCATCAGAATGGCGTTACATGCGTCGGGCAGGCAATCGCCTGCTTGCACAGGACAGGAATATGGGCATTGTGGAATTTAAAAACAATTCATGGCAACCGGCTTGTAATCATCCGGTGTTAAAGGAAGGATTGATAACCGGCATTCTTGATTATCGCAACGATACGCTGCTGGTGACCACCTTAAAGAATGGCATTTATCTTTTGCATGATTCGCAATTTATCCGGAAGCCGACACTTGCAGATCCCATCTTTAACGGCGATCGCATTTACTGCGCTGTGAATGTGAATAAGAATGAATTTGCCGTAGGAACCACCTCAGGCGGTTGCTTTATTATAAACCTTGATGGCAAACTGATACAAACAATATCAAGAACGGAGGGTCTGCAGAATAATAATATACTGTGCCTTTTCCTGGATAAAAACCAGAACCTGTGGATGGGGCTTGACAATGGCATTGATATGGCGGCATACAACACAGCCATTAAGCGTATTCTGCCCGACAAAAGAAATCAGCTCGCAGGCTACGCAGTCAGGCTTATTGGTGGTAAGTTATATATAGGAACGTCAGACGGACTCTACAGCGTGCCTGTAGATCTTAATAATCCTGACCTTAGTTTTTCGAAAGGTGATTTTACACGCATTGCCAATACCGGAGGACAGGTATGGCATGTAAATGAAGTTAACCACCAGATATTAATGGGGCACCATGAAGGTTCTTTTGCCATACGCAATAACCAGGCTTTCCCCTTGCTGCCGGGCATAGGCTCGTGGCTTTTTTCTCCTCTGCCTTTTCCGGAAAATAACCAGTTGCTGGTGGGCACTTATAACGGACTCCAGTTATTGCAAAATGTGGGAGGCAATGTCATCAACAAAGGCAAGATTGAAGGTATTAGCGAATCGCTTCGGTTTGTTTTATTCGACAACGAAAACAATGTTTGGGCATCACATCCTTACAAGGGCATTTACAAGATCGTGTTGTCGGCAGACAAAAAAACGCTCACATATAAAGTATATACAAAAGCCAATGGTCTTCCCAGCGATGTAAACAATTATGTGTTCAGTATAAAAAGCAAGGTGGTGGTAGCTACGCAAAAGGGTATATACGAATACAATGCATCGGCCGATAAATTTGTGCCCTCAAACATTTTGCCACCTGTTTTTAATGACCAGCCCATTCAATATTTAAATGAAGATGCAGACGGCAACATATGGTTTGAATGTGATAAAAAAGTAGGCATGATCGATTACCAGAAATCCATCAGCACGGAAACGTATTCGATTCTATATTTTCCTGAACTGACCAATAAGCTTGTAAGAGGCTTTGAATATATCTATCCATACAACATGGGCAACATTTTTATTGGATCAGAAAAAGGAGTATATCATCTCAATCTGCGAAATTACCTGGCGCATGTATCGCCGTTGACGGTATTAATTGGCCGGGTGAAAACAGTTGGAAAAACGGATAGCATTATTTATGGTGGTTTTGATGATCAAATTAATCATCGCTCACACGAAAGGAAAATAAGTGCGCTCCCCAATGCACTCAATTCTATTCACTTCGAATATTCATCACCGCAATATGAACAGGAAAGAAATATTGAATACAGTTTTCAGCTTGTAGGGTTTGATGACCAATGGTCCACATGGACAAAAAAAACAGAGAAGGATTATACCAATCTGCCGTACGGAAATTACACCTTCATAGTAAAGGCGAGAACCAACCTGGGAAATGAATCGAGACCTGTCTCTTATGCATTCAAAATACTCCCGGCATGGTATCAAACCATTTGGGCGTATATTATTTACGCGTGCATTTTTCTGGCTCTTGTATATGCGCTCAATCAATGGCAAAAGAAAAAGTTTTTACAACAGCAGGAAAAATATGCCAAAGAGCAGGAGCATCTTAAATATATGCACCAGCTGGAAATGGACCGTAACGATAAAGAGATTGTGAAACTGCAGAATGACAAACTGGAATCTGATGTGAGCCATAAAAACAAAGAACTGGCAAACGCTACCATGCACCTTGTAGAAAGAGGAAAACTGCTTTCCAAAATAAAGGAAGAGCTGTTGCGCATACAGCGGAATACGCCGGGGCTGGCCACTTCTGCAGACTTCAAGCGACTCATCAATACTATTAACGATGCAGAGAAAAATGATAAGCACTGGGATCAGTTTGTCAGCCACTTTGATGAAGTGTACAGCGATTATCTTACGGCGCTTAAAAACAAATATCCTACGCTTACTGCCACTGATCTTAAGTTGTGTGCTTACCTGCGCATGAACCTGTCGTCGAAAGAATTATCACAACTGATGAACATTTCTGTGCGCGGTGTAGAAATAGCCCGATACCGGTTAAGAAAGAAGCTGAACATTGCAACAGAAGAAAACCTCTTCGACTTCCTGATGAATATTAAAATGGAGCATTGATTTGTTCACCCGCTGTTCGGGATATTCTGCAGGACACCTCGAACGACAGATAAAATGGATGTCAATCCTGTAAAGTGGCTATGGCTTCAATATGGCCACAATTTCTTTAAAGCCCCTTTGCTGTGCGTGTTGAAGTGGAGTTACACCATCGCGGTCGGGGATATCCATTTTTGCACCTGCATCTTTTAGTATTTGAACGATCTCCTGGTATTTTTTGCTGCCATCGCCTAAAACAATGGCTTCCATTAGTCCTGTCCAACCCAAACGGTTTACGTGGTTCACGGGGAATCCTTTGGTGTTTGCCAGGAGTCTTACCGTTTCAATATGTCCGCGTTCGCAGGCAGGTATCAGAGCAGAGCCGTTGTAGCGATTGAAAATATCAAACCTCGCTCCATTTTCTAAAAACAGTTTCACCAATTCAGTTTGTCCACTTGCTCCTGCATAAAGAAAAGGACTATCTAAATTATCGGCTTGCTGGTTTACATCAGCTTTATATTTCACCAACAATTTTGCCATTTCAGTTTGACGACCATTAACAGCAATTAGCAATAGGTTTCGTCTACCGTTGTCTGTTGTATTTACATTTGCTCCGTTTTTCAAAGCAGCTTCTACTCCTTGCAGATCGTTTTGTTCCACTAAGCGTATGAGGGCTTTATTCGTCATTATCCCTGTATTTATTTGTTCAGTTATTGGCGCCGAGCGGCAGGAAATAATGGATAAACTCAATGCCATTAACAAGATAATTGATTTCATGTGCGTCAATTTTTAGAAAACAATATTTCCCTGGTATATCAGCGATGTTACCGGAGATATTCGCGAAACAGCTTCTGCGGAACAGCTTGCATTTACAAAAACCAGGTCAGCCGCATCTCCGGCTTTGGGCCATTGTTGTACGCCTTTATCATCAAGAGGCAAGGTTCCCGCGGTTGCTAGTTTCAACATGCGTGATAAACCAAATTCTGTAGAAGGGCCGTATAGTTGCGCGGCAATATTTGCCTTTTGCAAAACACTTCCAGAACCGTATGTACTCCAGTGATCGATAATGCAGTCGTTGCCCGTCATTACTTTCACACCGTGTTTCAATAGGGTTGGGATCGGCATGATCAATCCGCCAAAAGGAACTGTTGAGTTGACGCCAATTTGCGCATTCGCCAGCTTTTCGCAAATTTCCTCCTGTTTGATTTTATCCAGGCTCGCTAAAATAAAACAGTGGCTCAGGTAAGTTTTGCCTTTGAGCACGGGGTTTTCGTTTACTTTGTTTATAAGGTATTCCACTGTTTTTAATCCGGAATCTCCCTGCTCATGCAGGTGCAGATCAATACCTTTATTGTTATCCAACGCCAGCTGCACCGTAAAATCCATTGTTTTTTCAATAGCGCCATCAATAGTGTAGGGATCAACTCCACCGATAAAATCAATATCCATCTTAGCAGCTTCTTTCATATAGGGAACACTGTCAGTATAAAAAATACCATGCTGCGGAAAGGCGACCAACTCTGCACCAAAAACACTTTTTTTGTTTTCCAATGCCAATTGCAGGTGTTTCAAAGAATCCAGTTTGGAAGTAGGTTCGATATTCACCTGGCTCCGTGCAAATCCCGTTCCTTTTGATTGCAACAGCTCGATCATTCTCTCAGCCTTAACCGTAGAGTTTTTCAGCAAATCAGGTATGATTTTCTGTTCCAGCGCAATCATGCCTTTGATGCCGCCCGTGACCGGTCTTCTTGCCTGCCATTTTTCACTGTAACGTGTTTTGTCCATGTGGATGTGCATGTCTTTAAACGAGGGCAGCATCAACATGCCTTTGGCATCAATAACATTTGCCTTTGGTTGGTTAGGGCCTATTTTCCTGATTTTCCCGTTTTCTATTTCAACACAAAAAAGTTCGGTCCGGGTAGCAATCACTTCATCGCCGTCTTTCTCAAAACCTGTTTCTAAAAGAACATTTTTTATGGTATAGCTTTTACCCGCTTCTGCCGTCGTTGCGCCTTTCTGTTCCGTTATTCTTGCGTCATTTCCGGCGAATAATATCCCCGGAGTAAACGAGGCTCCCGCGAGGCCTAATGCGGCATTTTGAATGAATTTCTTACGTGATAGTGATAATTTGCTCATATAATTGGCTTTAAATCAAAAGAGAAGCGTCATACAAAAATACGGTCTATCATCAGGGAATCCGTTGGGCCATTCCTTTCGGTACTTGTAATATTTATAACTGTTCCCGGAAATCGCTTGGACTTAATCCAGTTTGATTTTTAAAGAAGTTGGAAAAATAGGCATGATCTCTGAAGCCCAATTCAAAAGCGGTTTCCTTAATAGTGAAACCTGTGGTCTGCAACAATCGTTTGGCCTCCAAACACACCCTTTGCTGTATAAGTTCAGTCGCAGAGATTTTCAGATTTCTTCTGCAGAGAATGTTCAGGTAGTTAGCTGAGATATGCAGTTGTTCTGCGTAGAAGGCCACGAATTTTTGTTCCTTGAAATGTTCGTCAATCAGCATGTTAAACTTTGTTAACCGTGGATTGGATTGATAGACTTTGAATTCAGTAAAAGTCTTTTCAGCCTCTTTGCTAACGATAGCCGCAATAACCGCTGAGCGGGCTGTAATTAATTGCCGGAGCGGGTTTGAGCTTTTTAATTCCTCCCTGATCGCAGTAAACTCATGAAGCAGGAGATGAAAAGAATCCGCTGGTAGCGTGATAACAGGATGGTTCTGGTAATTGGTAAAGGAGAAACGGAAATAAGGTGCAAACTGTTCAAGAAATGAAGATTCCATCATTAACTGGTAACCGGAAGATTTTGGTTTAATATGCCAATTGTGAACTTGCCCGGGAAAAAGTATGTGTATCTGCCTGTTACCGATATGGTAATCTACAGAGTCTATCGTGTGTATGCCTTTCGCTTTTTCAAAAAGTATGATAACGAAAAAATCATGCTTATGCGGTTTCTCAATATGTTTTTCGCCGTGAAGGTAATTGAACAAGAGTTCATCCCGGCCCGCATCCTGTCCGTTCCTGAACTCGCGGATGTTTAGTACTGGGATCATGCTGCTTTCTTTCTTCATATCCTTACTGTTTATTTTGATACTATCGGCGCCAGGTTTTATAAATATCTTCTTAGCGCATCCAATTTACGAATACGTACGGCTTGTGAAATTTATAAAATATTCCCGAATGGAACAGCAGTAGTCAAAATCGTAGCAACAGTAGACGCTTTCGGGGCAACTATCTGACTAAGTGCTTTTTAGGAGAATTGCAATTTCTTAACTGCTTTTAATTGAGGCGTTTACGAAAAAAACTAAAGAAATATGCCAAAATGGTTATTTTTGTAGCGAAAAATAGTTCCCTGCTTTACCCTTAGAAAAGCCCTTATGTCTATATCCAAACCCAGTTTTCGAATACTTCTGTTTGCGCTTGTAGCAATCTTCCTCTTAAATATTCAATCTGTTGTCGGGCAAATGCGAAAGATTCATATCGAATCTGACCCGGCCAATGATATAAGAAAGATCAGTTTCTTTTCTCCGTCTGAAGGCTTTGTCGCCTTTGCTAAAGATATAGGTTACACTGCTGATAGTGGGAAAACATTTATCAAAAAGAAGATAACGCTCAACAATGTAGATTTCAATAATTACACCGTTGGGATTCTTTTTGGTTTTTATATTAACGGCATTAAAGCCTTTGATAAAAACAACATTTTAGTGTATGGCGATTATGGCGAAGAACCTTCCATACTTTCTTCGTCCGACGGAGGCAATACCTTCAAACTCGTTTATCATCAACCGATGAGTTACAATCTTACAAATAGTGTAACAGAGATGGTGTTTCCCGATAATGGCGATGTTGGGTATGCTATTCATAAACTATACGTTCTAAAAACAACCAACAGGGGGGCGAGTTGGTTCATTCAAAGAGATTACCCCGGGAGTTATTACAACCGCCTTTTTGCTACCAGCAACAGCTGCATATTTGTTAGCTACTTAAGTACACAGGAGCAATTGCTACAGTCAGTAAACGGAGGCACTTCATGGCAAAAAATTACCTTGCCTTCAATTAAAGAGGGCCGCATCGGCTGTATAGATTTTATTTCACAAAACATCGGATGGGTAAATATGTCCAATACCGATGGTGCCAGGAACATTTACAAAACAACGGATGCAGGAACTAATTGGATCTTGCTGAATGATCCCGTGGCAACAAAATTCTATGCGACAAAAATGAAATTTGTTGACGAGAATACCGGTTACGCTCTTTATCCAGCATCAGCGACGGTGTATAAGACGCTTAATAGCGGCGTTATTTGGGAGCCATTGCAAAATGATTACAACTCTGAAGATCTTTTTAATGATTTCCAAAGTTTGTCTGCAACGCAGTTTTGGGCGGGAGGTACATCAGGGCTTTTAGAAATGAGCACCAACGCCGGAGGAACTCCTTTGCCTAAGGCGTATTTTAAAATTGACACCACCGGAGTAATGTCAACATCTAAAGTTAGCCTGCTCAACTATTCACGTACGGGCTACAACTATAAATGGATTGTGAATGGTATTATGGTCGGCACTGGTTTTAACGATTCCTATTCACACGATGTTACTGTAGGTCGTGACACAATTATGCTTGTTGTATCAGATGGAATGTATGCTGACACGTTAACGCAATACCCATATTTCCCGGTTCCTAAATTTCCTGTAGTATCATCCTTTGCACCTGCTGTTGGCAGTAAAGGAACAATGGTTACAATTCAGGGGAGCAATTTTCAAAATGTTATCGGCGTTAGCTTTGGTGGAGTAGATGCAACAAGTTTTAAAATGCTTTCTCCGAATGTAATTACAGCTGTTGTAGGCGACGGCGCAAGTGGTGCTGTATCATTAAAATGTCTGTTCGGTGTTTTTCCTACAAATGGCTTCAGGTACACCGAGCCGCCTTCTAATGCAGCACCTGTTATCACGTCCATAACTCCCGCTTCGGGCCCGGTAGGAACACTGGTAACTATAAACGGCAATTATTTCAATCCAACTGCTCAAAATAACATTATTCAGTTTGGTGCCACTAAAGCAAACGTATTATCGGCGACATCAACCAGCATAACCTGTAAGGTTCCCATAGGAGCAAACTTTCAACCTGTAATTGTTTTGGATAAGGCATCTGGACTTTCAGGCAGGTCATTGAAACCGTTTAACGTTACTTTTCCCGACAGCGGCATGGTCACGGGAAACTCTTTCACCGGCCAGGTTGAAATCAAAGTGAATGCAATTGATCCGTGGCCAAAGGACGTGCTTGGGCATGACCTTGACGGCGATGGCAAACCAGATTTGATTGCTTGTATTAATACTGTAGGTGCTGATTCTGTGTGTGTATGGCGTAATGTATCCGGAGGGGATAAATTTTATTTCGGTGCGAGGCAAAACATTGGAATGCTTTGGGGCTTAGGTGGAGGGATGATGGAGGTGTGTGATATCGACGGAGATGGCAAACCGGATATTATTGGTGCAACAAACAATGCTTATGTACATGCTTTTCAAAATTTGAGTTCGCCTGGTTTGATAAAGTTTGACAGTGTGATGGAGATAACCACAGGTGGTGGCTCCCAACAAGTAAGAATGGACGACCTGGATAATGACGGACGGCCTGATATGGTTGTTGCCTGTGACCAGGCAAAATCTGTTTACGTGGCTGGAAACACGAGCACACCCGGTTATATTTCTTTTACTCCGCTTACCCAGTACGGTACGAATGGTGGTACGCGTGATGTAGCCGTGGGTGACCTGGACGGCGACGGCAAGAAGGATATCGTTGCGTTGACCAATGGTATAGGGCTCACCCAAAGCTATTTGACCATTTATGAAAATAAAAGTGTGAGGGGAAATATTTCTTTTGCGTTTAAACAGGATATTACCATCGGAGATTATAAATCCATGGGGCGCGCTCTTTTCATGTATGATGCAGATGGAGATAACAAATTGGATATTGTGGTGGAGAATATAGGCTCTGGTTATATTCTCAGGAACATCAGCACGCCGGGCAATATTTCTTTTGAGGCCGTTAAAAAAATAAACATTGGCAATGTCGGGCAGGGCCAGGGCGGTTCTATCGATAACCTTAATGGTGATGCATTGCCGGATATTGTTAACGGGGGATCTAAAACATACATCATCCAGAATTTTTCAACAGCAGGCGCAATGGCAAACGATGCGCCAGTCGTTTTGTCTGGTCTGGGAGCATATTTTACAAACAGTGCCGATTTTGATCTTGATGGAAGAAACGATCTTGCCATTTGTGATGCTAAGAAGCTGTACCTTCTAAAGAACAAAGTGGGGAAACCGGTGGACGTAAATGTTTGCGCGAAAGGAACAACGAATATTACTGCTGACCTAACCGGAACCAGCTATCAATGGCAGGTAGACAGCACCGGTACATTTACCGATATTCAGGATAAAGATCCATTTTTTGGTGCGAAGTCGCAACAATTGCCATTGTATAATGTGCCCGCGGAATGGAACGGAAGGAAGTTTCGCTGCATTGTTGACGGCCGCGCTTCCTGCATATTTGTGGTAAAAATAAATTTGCCCGCAGCTGCTCCGACAGTGGCGATTTCAAGCAATGCTAATTCGGTTTGTTCAGGCGCTCAAATGACATTCAACGCCACCGCAACAAACGCGGGAAACAATCCGGTATACACCTGGCTCGTTGATGGAGCAATTGCAGAGACTAGCGATTCTAGCACTTTTAAAACAAATAAACTCACAGATTATGCGAGCGTGAAGCTGCAACTATCTACAGGCAACGTTTGCCCGGGTTCTACATTTGCACTCAGCAATACCATTTCCGTACGAGTGTTTACAAGTAGCGGGGCGTACGTTGTTATAGGTACACCCAAAACATCTGTATGTAAAACTGACTCCACTTTGTTTACTGCAGTGCCCTATAACGGAGGTGACCGTCCAATTTATCAGTGGCTGGTAAATGACATTAATGCTGGCAAAGACAGCAGCTTATTTAAGACTGCAGATCTTAAAAATGGTGACGTAGTAAAAGTTCGTCTCACGCCTGTCAATTACCAATGCGGAATATCTGCTCCCGTTATAAGTAATGCAATAACTATGAGCGTTACCGGAAATGACAATCCGACCATCTCTATTTCAATGCCGTCCGATACTGCTTGCGAAGGTGCAAATGTGCTAATACGCGCCAAAACTTTCAACGCTGGTTCAAATCCGGTTTACTACTGGTACTTTCGCGAGCAGGTAACGATAGGCAATCAGGATTTTTTTTATCCCAACTTTTTAAAGAACAATGATCGCGTTCAGGTGCGCATGAAAAGCAACATGGAATGCATAGCGGTAGACACTGCTGTTAGTAATATACTGGTAATGAACATTGTTCCGAGTGTTACTCCATCTGTGAACATCACTGCATCTGCGGCAGATATTTGCCAGGGTGAAAATGTAACATTCAACGCAACGGCCACCAACGGTGGAGCAACCGGTAGTTTTCAATGGATGGTAAATGGAGTTGCAACGGGTGCAAACAATACAAGTTTTGCATCTTCCAACCTTAAACAAAATGATCTGGTAAAAGTAATACTGACCAGTAGCGCAGTTTGCGCTACACCGGCGTCTGCGGAGAGCAATATTGTTGCAATGACAGTCAGTCCCATTGTTACTCCAGTTGTATCAATTGCAGCATCATCAAATCCGATATGCAAGGATCAGGCTGTTACGTTTACTGCCACTGCAACAAATGAAGGGCCGTCTCCATCTTATCAATGGAAAGTAAATGGAGTAAATGCAGGCACCAACAGCCGCACGTTTACCAGCAACACTATTCAAAACGGCGACGTTGTTAGTGTAACTTTAAAAGTTGCTTCAGGTAAATGTTTAACGAAAGATACTGTTGCAAACAGTAATACAATCAGCATGACGGTTAACGCGCCGCAGCCACCACAGATAGTTATCCGCGGTAATGCTGTTGTAACAAAGGGAACACTGACCAACATATCAACCTCAATAACAAACGAAGGGCAATCATACACTTACCAGTGGCAAGACAGCACTGACAATCATTCATGGCTCGAAATTTCGAATGGTGCCGGCGCTTCAATTGGTTATCAGCCTCAAGCTACGGGAGATAAAATAAGATGCATATTGACTTGTAAACCGATTTGTGGAACGCAAATGTTATCAGCAATAAGCAACGAGCTGACATTTGTTGTCAACGAAAGAGATTCGGCAAACGGCAACATAAAATTGTATCCTAATCCTGTTAATGACAAACTTACAATTGACGGATTAGAAATAGCAGATGAATGGACAACAGTTGAAATAAGAAGTGCTTCGGGGAACCTGACAGGACTTGTGCAAAACATAAGTCAGCAGAGAAAAATTGTTATTTATGTTGACAAGTTAACACCTGGAATATACGTAGCCATTATAAGAAAAGCCAACGGTGAAACAACACGCCTGAGGTTCATGAAGCTGTAGATGGCATAGGGTTAAAAAAAAAGAAGCATCCCGTGAATGGTTTCACAGGATGCTTCTTTTTTTAATGCATTTTATGTAAAGTTCAATAGCAGACTACCAAAGGCTGCGTCTTGGACGATCTTCTCTTTCTTTTGCCTGGCTCACAGATATAGCTCTACCTGACAGCTCTTTGTTATTTAAAGAAGTTATGGCGTTATTGGCGGCTTCGTCCGAACTCATTTCCACAAATCCAAATCCACGACTGCGACCAGTTTCGCGGTCTTTGATCACTTTAACAGAAGTTACTTCTCCAAACTGAGCAAAAAGTTGTCTGAGATCCTCTTCCTTTACCTGAAAGTCCAAATTCGATACATACATGTTCATAATACAATATTTAATTTAACGAAATGAGTGACAAAAGGACTGCAGCAAGAGTAGAGAGGAGGATAAATTGTTACAAGACGAAGTGTGTAAAAATTAAAACTGATCAAGACTGAATGATGAAGAACTTATATTCACTCAATGAAGATAAACTTTTTCTGCCGGTATTTTCTAATATCTGGAAACTTTGGTTAAGTATTTCTGATTATCCTAATTGCTTTAAAGCGGGGATGTGCATCTTTTTGTCCTTTCACGAAGCAATTCAATTACCTGTTCCCGTGAGTCAAATGTACCGTTGATATTTACCAGGTTGTCAGCCAGTTTTTGATATCGCTTGGTCATGAGATAAAAGAATACCTGTAAGTAATTGATGCCATCGAATATGATTGCTTTCTTTCTTGCAAATTCATCTTTTCGGTTCCAAAACTCCTGCGGCATTTCAGTGTAGTGCATACCGGGGCGAAGGTGATGGATAATGTGGTAGCCATCGTTCCAGCATACATGGTTGTATTTTGTATTTATGCAATTGATAGAATTGGTGAAAATGTCATCCGGGTGCGATCTGTCGATAAACGAATGTTGCGTCCAATTACCCAGCATCATTACAAATCGTGCAAACAAAAGCGGGATCGCAAAAACAATCAATGTTGCTTTAAGATTTACAAAGCACATAACAATGCAGAATAAGATATACAGCCATTCTCCTAAAGTAAATCTTGTGTATAATGTTTTTCTTTTGCGACGATGGAGGTATTCATATGTTTCTTTGAATCCTAAAAGGATAAAATGAACAAAATAGGTTACAAAACTTTTGAAGCTGTCGCGTTGATAAAACATGGTACTGCTTGAGTCTTCTTCTGTATTGTTTTCTACGTGGTGCATTCCCATATGATGGCTGAAATAGCCCTCTGGAGCGTGACCAAAAAGCGGACATACGATCCATGTAACATAAAAAAGAAACTTCGATTGATAGGGCGATTTGAATGTTTTGCGATGGCATAAACAATGGAACATTAATCCGAACCGCCCTTTAAAATAAAGCTGCGATAAGTAAAAGTAGCCGATAGCAACCAGCCACCACAGCCAGCCATGCAATATGTTGGTGAACAAAAGAACAGCAATTGGTACAACTGTAAGATGTATTATTGTTAACAGGTGAATAAAAGGCAGGTCCCGCTTGTCTTTCATGAATTTGAGCCACAATCTGTCATAATTGTTTGCCCGATAGGCATCATCATAGACAGGATCTGTTAGATGGAGTAATAATTTCATTTGGCGCTTTATCTAATTTGAACAATTCATTCCTGTAAAGCAGGCATGTGCATTACATAATGATAAATAATTCGAGAAAGTGACAGAAGGACTACAACAATAGTAAAGAGGAGGAGAAATTTTTACCGTGTGAAGCGTGTAATAAATTAAGGCTGATCAAGACTGGATGATGAAGAACTTACATTCACGTGCTGAAGGTAGGTCATTTCAGTCAGTCTGCGTCACAACGGGTTGTGAAAGTCCGGATATGCAAATCCCACTTGGCCATTGATCAAACACGCTCAAGTGGGGTGAATTTAACTGGGATTTCCAGTTAAATCAATGAGTATTATTGTCTATCGTAGATAGGAGCGGAGGCAGGTAATATCAGGCCTTTGAAACATTTACTGCAGTATATCCCTTTGGTCCTTTTTCTATTTCAAATTTTACCATTAATCCTTCGCGTAAAGGGAAATTTGAAGACGATTGATGCACAAACACACGTTGGTTGTTTGAACTGTCTTCAATAAAGC
Source organism: Pinibacter aurantiacus (assembly GCF_019130065.1). GTDB lineage: Bacteria > Bacteroidota > Bacteroidia > Chitinophagales > Chitinophagaceae > Pinibacter > Pinibacter aurantiacus. The sequence continues at coordinate 289,832 of NZ_JAHSPG010000018.1, forward strand.
CAAATCCTTTTCCATCGTTAAAATAAGTGATAAGGCCTTTGTGTATCAATTCTTCCGCTGTTAGTTCTCTCTTTTTCGGCACACCAATCTGAATATCTTCCAAAGAGATTTCTTGTCTTTTGACATTTCCCGGCGGTACAGAAGTAAGATTTCCGTTTTCGTCAAGGTAAGCCATCATATCATCGAGACTTTTTCCCTTGTCAGAATTTTCTTTGCGTTCTTGTCTTTTTTCGTCCTTTTTTTTGCGTTCGTTTCGTTTTTTATTTTCTCTTTCTTTTTTATTCCAGCTTGTTGCCATAATTAATTTAAATTTTTGTTTTGTGAAAGTGAGATAAACGAGGTACCGTTAAATATTCTTGCCAGACCTATATCATTGTTTTCTGACCACTGTTGAAGCGCCGAAACAGGCACTATGCGCCAGAAATTTTTCGATTTAAGTGCATCGTAGTCGTCTCCGTGAATAAATAGCCCCGTCATCGGTGACCGACCTTTAAATCGGATATTTATAGTTCTATTCTCAAGAATACTTGATTTAATACAACGCTCAATTCTTTCTATATCCATGTAAATAATCTGATGTACTATATCATGAGTTTTTGCATACAAAATCCTCGGTTCCGCACACACATAACCACGATAACGTATTTAAAATAAGAAATATTTGAGAAAAATGGCGGATGTAAGAGGAGAAAAGATTGTTTACAAGAGCGATAGAACTCAAAATGTCCCTGTAAAGGTACGAAAATTAACGGACAATCGGCGAGTATTTTTGAACAGCACAAAGGCGCAAATGTGTATAATTTGCGCCTGTACCATATCTTTAAAAAATGTAGTTTATTGTTACCTCAAAGCACGCAATCCAATCATCTGCTTATTTTTTACGTCCCATACTTTGAGCTGAAGGCATGCGTAAATGTCTTTTAGTTTTAATGAAGTGCGCTTGGCGTGTTGCAATTCAGGGAAAGCCTTCATTACCTCCGGCAGGCGATAAAAAGGAATTTTAGCATTCAGGTGATGAATGTGGTGGTAGCCGATATTAGCGGTAAACCAGCGCATCACTACGTTCATTTGCATAAAGCTTGACGACTCCAGCGCTGCACATTCATAGGTCCAGCCTTCTTTGTCATTAAAAAATACAGTAGGGAAATTATGCTGGGCATAAAATAGGTAAGCGCCAAATGCATGGGCAATGATAAATGGCAATAACATGCCAAATAACCATGCGGCCCAACCTAAATAGAACACTATTGCGACAGATGCAGCAAAATGGATGATCAATGCAAGTAATGAATCGATATGACGGCGTGGACAGCTCAGGAATGATTTGATACACATACCCAGCATGAACATGCTTACATAACCCATTAGGATGGTTAATGGATGGCGGATAAAAAGATAACCCGCTTTTTGCCTGCGCGACAAGCTTTCAAATTTATCTTTTGTTACAATTGGAAAGGAGCCGATACTGGTTGTAAATAATTTTGAATTGTTCGCATGGTGATAGTCGTGAGAACGCTTCCATATGTTTTCAGGTGCAAGGATATAGAGGCCAAAAATTGTCATGAGAACACTTGCTACCGGCGATTTGGTAAGAATGGTATGGTGCTGGTAATCATGATAGATCACAAAGAAACGCACCATTAGCAGGCCGGACAGCACACTAAAAAATGCTTTCAACAATAGTGGTTGTACTACATAAATTGCTACAATGGCACTTACCAAGAAACACAAGGTGGATATTGTATATAACCAGCTCTGGCTTCGGTTTTCCTTCGCAAATGGCTTGGTGGCAAGAATCAGTTCTTTACCTTTACGCATGTTCTGATTTTGGGATAATTGAATTATTTTCTGTTTGAGCCGCAGGGCGTTTGTGTTTCCATCTTCTGTGTGACCACAACCAAGTTGTAGGGTCAGCTATAATATCTTTTTCCAGTCTTTTTGTATGCAGGGTAGAAATTTCTCCACTTGACGTTGATTTTGGATCACTCACCAGTATTTCGGCCTCTACTTCATAATATCCTCTGCTGATTCTTTTTACGTGAATGTATACAACCGGGTAGTTTAATTTTTTTGCGATCTTCTCCGTGCCCCAGAAAACCGGCGTGTCCTGGTTTAAAAAATCTGTCCAGTAACCATGTTCAGGTTGTGGAGTTTGGTCTGCAATAAACGCCGTCACATTTACTTCCTTAGAAAGGGCAACCATAGCGCGGAAAGTATCGTTCATAGCTATGAGTTTGGTTCCAAAACGCGTACGCATCTTGTACATCAGGTCGTTAAAGTGCTTGTTGGCCAATGGATGATAGATAACATACAGTTGCTGGTTGCATACCAGGCTGAATGTGTTGCCTGCCCATTCCCAGTTGCCAAGATGCCCCAATACCAGGATGGCGCTTTTACCTTCCTTATTGATATCGTTGAATATGGCTTTCGTTTCCTCTGAAAATTTACAATGCCTGATCATTGCATCTGGTGAAATGGTCAGTGTTTTAAATGTTTCAAGAAACAGATCGCATAAATAGCTGTAAAAGTCTTTGCAAATACTATTGATTTCTGCGGTAGATTTTTCGGGGAATGCATTGCGCAAATTCTGCAATACTATTTTTCTACGATAGCGTATGAGATGGAACAGTACAACGTACACGAGGTCCGAGAGTGCATACAGCAACCTGAAGGGTAACAGAGAAAGCCCATAAAATATTGGGCATACAACGTAAAACCCAATTGCTGAAAGCAATTTTTTAAATTTCAAAACTAACCAGTTGGGATAAAATAAAAATAGTGTGTGAGACTATTGCTACTATCGATTAAATAAAACTCAAGGCAAGGTTAATAGTAAAAAAACCAAACCGCTAGAACGGCTTAAAGATAGGTTTATTGTTCGTTTGACAGGTATTTTAATTTGTTAAATATGATACCATTATTCTCCCTTGACGACTGCCTGAAAGGTAAAAGAAATGAGCTGGATGATTCTTTGGGAGATAATATGTTATTGCCAGGAAGCGAACAAGATTTGCTTCGACTGTTTTTTCTGAGGTAGGAATATACTTCGATGGATAATATTATCGCCTATTTTCTATAATAGGCAGTGTTGAAACTTACCATTTAGCACTGACCGATATTTTTTTGCCGTCCACAATTATTTCATGAAGCGATGCAATGGCCTGCCGGGCTTCTTTATCAACCGGCATTTCAATCATTGCGTTGCAGTTTGAACGACCGTTCCATTTATCTCTTACCACTTCTGCGGATGTTACCATTCCAAAAGCAGAAAACAACTTACGCAGATCGCGATCCGCGGTATTGACGCTAAGATTAAACACCTGAATGTTCATATATTTTTTTAAATGGTGATATTCTTACAATCCGATTTTTTATAATTCAGATCAATTACCATAAAATAAATAAACGCCGCGCAACCAGTGAAAAACAGACAATTCACTTTTAACATCCGGGGGCAATTGAGCTGAAATAAGCTCTTCCACTTTTAGTCCGACGGCAATATTCTGTTTGCCGAGTGATTTACCAAAATAATTGATAATGAAAAGAACCTGAAAACCATTGAATCGATCAAAGGTCCTCCGGTCAGGTTCATTGTTTTGCATAGAATGATTCCTGCCATCAGACCAATCGTAGTGCCTCTTTCGTAAATGTTCTTTTGAGAATATTGTAGTCATCTTTTAAAATCATTGGCTAACCACTACCAGCGCTTGCTGTAGCCGTTACTGCTATTTTCATCTCTTGGTCTTGCTTCAGACACTTTAATAGGACGACCGTCGACCATTTTTCCATTGACTTCCTTAATGGCTGTTTGCGCAGCATGGTTGTCTGTCATTTCAACAAATCCAAAGCCTCTGCTTTTATTGGTGAATTTGTCCACAATAATTTTTGCTGAAGAGACATCTCCGTAATCTGCAAAAAGTTTTCTTAGATCTTCATCCTGCAAGCTAAAGCCCAGGTTAGATACATACATATTCATGATGATAATAAATTATTAAATAGAAAAAATTTGAGAAAAATGGCGGATGTAAAAAGAGAGGGGAGAGAGTTTACAAGTGCGATATGACTCAAAGTATCCTGGTGAAGGTAGGCAATTAAATCAACAATGGAGTATTTATTATATTTTAACAAACAGTACCAGTGGGAATTAGAGTTCGAAAATCTTATTCAAATATTTTTTTCGATTTTAAATATTATCGTAATATTGCGATATGGGAATTACGAAATCAGATTTATTCACCCGACAGCAGAACGAGCTGGCAAACATGGCCAAAGCAATTGCCCACCCGGCACGCATTGCTATTTTGCAGCACCTGATCAAGAAGAATGCTTGTATTACAGGTGATTTGGTGGAAGAATTGGGACTTGCCCAGGCAACCACCTCTCAACATTTGAAAGAGTTAAAAAACGCAGGCATTATTCAGGGTTCCATTGAAGGAGCATCGGTATGCTATTGTATCGATCCAAAAGTTTGGAAACAGTATAACACGGTGTTTAATATGTTTTTCAAGGAAGTAAAAAATAACGGCAGCAGTTGCTGTTGATTTTTTTTGCTTTCAATTATCGCAATATTGCAATCATACGATTAATTTCATGCAGCTATGCAAACAGACAAAGAAATTAAAGACCTGGTAAAACAGAAATACAGCGAGATCGCACTTCAGGATAAAGAAACAAACCAGTCTTCCTGTTGTGGTTCCGGTTGTTGTTCCACCGAAATGTACAATATAATGAGCGATGATTACAGCACGCTCGAAGGGTATAACCCTGACGCAGACTTAGGATTAGGTTGTGGGCTTCCGACTCAGTTTGCTAAAATCCAACCGGGCTACACGGTGATTGATCTTGGTTCTGGCGCTGGCAACGATTGCTTTGTGGCGCGTAAAGAAGTTGGCGATAGTGGTAAAGTAATCGGTATCGATTTTACTCCAGCCATGATCGACCTCGCAAGGGCCAATGCAGATAAACTAGGATACAACAACGTTGAGTTTCGCCAGGGAGATATAGAAAAAATGCCGGTAGGTGGAGGGATTGCTGATGTAGTGGTAAGCAATTGTGTATTGAATCTTGTGCCCAACAAGGATGGAGTGATAAAAGAGATATACCGCGTGCTAAAAACAGGTGGTCACTTCAGCATTTCTGATATCGTGTTGGAAGGCAACCTGCCGGACAAGTTGCGACAGGCCGCGGAAATGTATGCCGGATGCGTATCTGGAGCCATTCAAAAACAAGTGTACCTGGAGCTGATCAGCAGCAACGGCTTTAAAAACATGACCATTCAAAAGGAAAAAATCATCCATATTCCTGATGATATTCTGAGCAATTATTTGTCTGCCGAAGAAATCAGTGCTTTCCGTAATGGCGACAGTGGCATTTACAGCATCACCGTATATGCAGAAAAACTGCAGGCAGAGGCTTGCTGTGCACCCGGCTGTTGCTCCTAACCAATCACATAAACAAAACTATTAGCAAACATGCAAAACTGCAATCCCACGCAGCGCAGGCGTCTTAGCTTCCTCGATCGTTATCTGACCCTATGGATATTTCTGGCAATGGCATGCGGCGTTGCTATTGGTTATTTCATTCCTTCATCGGCCGGGTTCATCAATTCATTTTCTACCGGAACTACCAATGTGCCGCTGGCTGTTGGTTTGATCCTGATGATGTACCCACCGCTTGCTAAGGTTCGCTACGAACAAATGGGCAAAGTGTTTCGTAACATAAAAATCCTTTCCGTATCGCTTTTGCTTAATTGGGTAATCGGACCCTTGTTAATGTTTGCCCTTGCTGTTCTTTTCCTGCAAGATCATCCGGCTTATATGACTGGCCTTATTTTGATCGGTCTTGCAAGGTGCATTGCAATGGTAATCGTTTGGAACGAACTTGCAGAAGGCAACCGTGAATATGCTGCCGGACTGGTGGCACTCAACAGCATTTTTCAAGTGTTACTTTATAGTGTGTATGCTTATATTTTTCTCACCTGGCTACCTGGCCTTCTTGGCATGAAAGGCATTGTAGTGTCGGTTTCCATTGGTGAAATTGCACGCAGCGTCGGCATCTACTTAGGCATTCCATTCGCTGCCGGCTTAATTAGTCGCTACGTTCTCATTCGCATCAAAGGAGAACAATGGTTCAATGAGAAATTTGTGCCTGTTATTTCTCCCATCACTTTAATCGCACTGCTTTTTACGATAGTGGTAATGTTTAGTCTGAAAGGGGAGCTTATTGTACATATACCAATGGATGTTGTGCGCATTGCTATTCCTTTGGCTATCTATTTTGTAATCATGTTCCTTGTGAGCTTCCTGTTGGGCAAATCACTGGGAGCAGACTATAGCAAAAATGCATCCATTGCATTCACTGCTGCGGGCAACAATTTTGAATTGGCGATTGCTGTGGCCATTGGTGTGTTTGGCATTAATTCTGGTCAGGCATTTGTGGGAGTGATTGGGCCTTTGGTAGAAGTGCCTGCGCTTATCGCACTTGTAAACGTTGCGTTCTGGCTGCGCAAGCGCTGGTATAGCAACGAAGTTGACGCTTCAGCTACTGTAAAAGCGCAGCCATGATCATAGCATAAACCATAACATTTTCAATCGATTTACAAAATCAACATTCTTATATGAAAATTGCACTATTCAGTGATATTCACGCCAACCTGCCTGCTCTTGAGGCTTTCTTTAAAGACATAGAAATGCGTAAGCCAGATGCGATCTATTGTTTGGGTGACCTGGTGGGTTACAATATCTGGCCCAATGAAGTGATCAACGAGATACGCAAACGCGGCATTCCTACCATTGCGGGTAATTATGATTTTGGCATAGGTCGCACAAGCGATGAATGTGGTTGTGCCTATAAAACAGATGATGAAAAGGCAAATGGTGCCGTTTCGATTTCCTATACCAATTCCATCGTTAAAGATGATGAGCGCCAATACCTGAGAACATTGCCCGCCCACATCAAGGTCGAATTTCAACTCAACAATGATAAGCTTAACCTGCTACTAGTTCATGGCAGCCCTCGCCGCAATAACGAATACTTATTCGAAGACAGAGAAGAAAAAAGTCTTCTACGCATTATGGAAGAAAGTGATGCAGATATTATGTGCTTCGGTCATACGCACAAGCCTTATCATCGCATATTGCCAGGCCAACCTGATTCAGCGCAGCCGCACTATCGTCATGCTATCAATATTGGTTCAGTCGGCAAACCCAAAGATGGTGATCCGCGCGGTGGTTATGTTTTGTTGCATATCGGTGAAAATCCGAGCACAAAAAACACGGACAATATACGGGTGGAGTTTGTACGTTTTGAATACGATATAGAGAAGGCTGCCAAAGCAGTAGAAGATAGCCCGTTGCCCAATGCTTATGCAGAAAGTTTAAGAATTGCACGTTAGCTATAACTTCACTGTTCTTAAAAAAGAGCAGACTCTTTGCAGGCTGCTCTTTTTTTGTATTTTAACGTGCAATGATGAAGCACGTAATTATTTTTCTCATCCTGCCTTCAGGAAATCTGGCTTTTGCGCAACAGCAACAATCAAATAGAAAAATTGATTCAAATTTTGTTTTGACAAAGACATTTTCGGACAGTTTCAAAATATTACGGGCCTTTTAAGTATTCTATCACAAATGAGTTCCAGAATATTCAGTGTGTGTTGTTACCTGTTTTTCATAGCCTTAATTAACTGGTGATTTCGACGATCAGCTCTTGCATTTTGCAACGAAATAACGGCCCAGATGGCGGCCGGAATCCAGCCTATCAAAGTAATTTGCAAAATCAAACAAAGTATTCCTGTCAATATTCTGCCGCGAAGAAGAAAAGAAAGAAAGGGAAAGAAAATTGCTATTAAGGTCATGTCAATTGTTTTTAAGGGAATAGAAAGTAGTTACTTTAATAAGTTTTTTTAGGGAAGTGCAATTTACGAAAAAAACATTTTATGAGATTTAGAACCGGAGAAGGTATGCAACATAGTTCAAAGCAGTGCGTATCTGTGCATTGGTGATTTTCTATGCGATGCCGTTTATTTGCGGGACGGGTTTCGACAAGCTCAGCCTGACAGCACGAGCGACGTGTCAGGCTGAGCTTGTCGAAGCCCAAAACCTGTTAAAATAATGGAGATACTCGATAATTGACTTGTTGGAAAATCGAACACAATCCCAATAGCTTTGTTCCTTCGAAATGAGCAACTCATAACTCATTACTCAAAACTCATCGCCATAATGAAAAGATTTACAATTGCCTGCCTGCTGTTGTTTCCCGCTTTGTTGCAGGCGCAGATCAGCGCCACAGATGCCGGCAAAGGATCAGAAAATAAAAACGTTACGGATATTGTTGTGGCTTTTAAAATGCACGTGGACATAGGTTACACAGACTGGGCGGAGGCTGTGTTGCAGAAATACTCGGGCCCAATGCTCGAAAGGACGCTTTCATTTATTGACCAGACGGCATCACTACCCAAGGCAGAACAATTTGTATGGACCATCCCCGCATGGCCGCTGCAATACATGCTCGATCATTGTACCCCTCAAAATAAATTAAGGCTGGAAAAGGCCATCAGGGATAAGCGCATTATTCCACACGCATTACCATTCACCATGGAAACAGAAGCAAGCGACATGGAAAACCTAACCCGCAGTTTGTCGTTTGCAGACAGCATCAATCGTCACTATGGATTAAAGCCGGCACGTGACGCAAAATTGAGCGACGTACCGGAACATTCATGGTTCATCCCAACCCTGCTGAAGAACGCCGGGGTTGATATTTTACATATTGGTTGTAACCCTGGCTCCATTTCACCGGATGTGCCAACGCTTTTCTGGTGGCAGGGACCAGACAGTTCAAAGCTGCTAACATTTTATTGGTCACAATACTATGGCTCCGGCATTTTGCCGCCCAAAGATTGGCCGTACAAAACCTGGCTGGCAATGATCATGACGCATGAGAACACTGGTGCGCCCGATCCTAAAGAAGTGGCCGCCTTGCTAAAAGAGGCAAAAGAAAAGATGCCCAATGCACGTGTACACATTGGCCGGATGTCTGATTTCTATGATCTGTTAATGAAAGAAAATCCCAAACTGCCCGTTGTGAGAGGAGACATGCCCGATACCTGGATACACGGTTTTATGTCAGCGCCGGAAGATGTGAAAACCGACAAGACTTTTCAAAGAGAAACCTATGTTGCCCAGCAGCTCAATGCCCACATGAATATATGGAAAGGCAAAAATGTATCTGTTGATCAGCATATAAATGAAGCAGCAGAAAACATGCTGCTGTTCGATGAGCATACATTCGGTGGAGCGCTGTCGCACGGCAGTCAGCAGTTTTGGAAATATGGTGATGAATTCAAGATCAATAAATCCGAAGACAATTATTATTTCCTAGAAAAATCATGGGAAGAAAAATCTGCCTATGCAAGAAAGGCGGAGAAGCTGGTGTGGCCCGTAAAAGAAAATTTACTTTTTGAGTTGGTGAAATCCGTGAATGATACCACGTCGCATGTAACGGTTTACAACTCGCTCCCCTGGCCACGAAGCGGTCGTGTAAAATTGTTTCAAAGCAATTATGAAAACCCCGCTCATCCTGTCGCTGCCATTAAAGCGTTGAAAGATTTGGAAACGGGGAAGATCATTCCAGTGTACCAGGATCGTAACCTGCTTTCTTTCGATGCTACCGAAATTCCCGCAGGTGGATACAAAACCTTTGTGGTGGTGAACAATCCTGCTGCAATCGCTTCAACGCTTACGGCGAATGAACAACAAAACGTTGCGGAGAATAAATTTTTTAAATTAACCATCAACCCTGCGACAGGCACTTTGCAATCTGTTTTTGACAAGCAAAACAATCGAGAGCTTGTAGATGCAAACAGTAAATATGCCTTCGGCGAATATGTATACCAACAGCTGGGGCAGGAGGAAATCAAAAAGTACAACCAGGATTATATTAAACCGGCCGCCAGGGATTGGGGAGAGCAAGAGTTCATCAGGCTGCCCAGCGAGATACTTAATCGATATACGGTTACTTTCAAAGGGAAGTGTGAAAAGATTGTGTGGCTGAAAAATGAAAGCATGATCCGCGCAACAGCCATGTGCCAGCTAAGTGATAGCAACGCGCAGCGCTATATTGTTAACTATACGCTTTATGAAAACCAGCCCTACATCGAAGTTACGATGGCACTCGACGGAAAGAAGCCCGTGGCTTTACCTGAAGTTGGCTGGATCGCTTTCCCGTTTGCTTTGAACAAACCCGAATACAGGTTGTTGCGAACAGGTGGCATTGTGGACCCGCAAAGAGACCTGGTGAAGAACACTAACCACGATTTCTATTTTCTCAATACTTCCATGGCAATGTACGATAACGCCGGCGGCATCGGATTGAATTGTCCGCACACACCCGGTGTAAGTATTGATGAGCCCGGCATTGGAAAATTTTCGCCCACAAAAACGCTGTCAACCAGTACCGTGTTTTCAAACTTATATAACAATGTTTGGGGCACCAACTTTACAGAATGGGTAGAAGGTTCGCATACAGCCAAATTTTACATTTGGAGTTACAAGAACTATGACGCCGAGTCAACCTTCATCACGCCTGCCGAGGAAACACGCACACCGTTAAGCGCGGCATTCTATGCACCTTCGTGGCTTTCGTATGCATACAATTATGAAACAAAAGGGAAGTTGCCCAATATGCAAAGTGGGCTGGCATTGGATCGCAAAGGCATTATCGTTACATCTTTCAACAAAAAAGGAAATGAAGCAACCGTTCGTTTTTGGGAAGAAGCTGGTCTTACAGGAATGTGTAAAGCAACATTGCCAGCGAACACGCCGTTCAAAAAAGCGTACCTGTGTAATTTACGCGGCGAGTTGTTGGATAAGAAAGGAATTGCCATCACCAACAATTCTTTTCAATTTGAAATTGGTGCAAACCAGCCCCGAACATTCATTTTGAAAAATTGAAAATTGAAAGTTGAAAATTGAAAATTTGTGAATTACGATCGCATCGGTTAGTGTCTTCGCGAACCGAAACTAATGGTTCGTGAGGACACGAACCAAGGCTGCGGACCCGGCAGGTTTCTAAAAATCTGCCAGGTTTTAGTCTCCGCGTCCATTTTCAACTTTCCATTTTCAATTTTCAATTGTTTTGTTAATAATCAGGTGTAAAAAGGCAAAATTTAGATAATCAGTTGGATGTTAGAATGAATATCTTGCCAAATTATTAATTCGAAGTATCATGTTAAAGAATGCATTGCTTGTTTTGGGAACCATATTGGTTCATAATATGCTGTATGCGCAGCAGTACAAGACTTCAACATTTTCTCTGCAACTAAATGACAAAGGATCTGTTGTCTCTATTCGCAACAACCAATCTACAGAGTACGCTGTTGCCAGCGATCCCGGCACATTGTTGCAATTGATGAAAAACGGCAAAACCATTGCGCCCGTTAAAGCCGAATACAAGAAAGGAATAATAACATTACTATATCCCGAAGGCGATAAAGCGGTGGTGAAAACGACTGCCAACAAGGATTATCTGCGTTTTGAACTTGCAGATATAAGTAGCAATATTGATGCTGTTGTTTGGGGACCGCTTAACAATAGCATAAAAGATACCATCGGTAACACCGTGGGTGTTGTGCGTAATAAAGATTTTGCGTTCGGGCTTCAATGCCTCAACGAAAAAACAACCGGAGGAAAAATGGTAAATGAAGAAGGTGCTGTTTATGACCGCGGCACCACTGCCACAGAAAGTTCCTTTGGTTCTTCACTTCAGGCCTTTACCATCAACAGACAGCATGATCGTGTGATCACTGTGTGGGAAAACTGGAAAGGCGCTACCGTAAAAGGCATTCCTGACGGAGGCCTGAAAGGCTCTGCCATTGCGGTGTTTGGTTGTAGCCCTTCGCAGGCACTCAACACCATCAAAGTGATTACAACGCAGGAAAAATTGCCTTTTGCCACCTGGAAAGGAGAGTGGATAAAGACTTCTGCTGCAAGTGGTGCACCCTACATGATCACCAGTTTTAATGAAAATAATATTGATAGTTTTCTCACTGTTGCAAAGCAGATGGGCATGGCGGGCGTTTATCACGAAGGGCCATTTGAGACATGGGGCCATTTTGATTTAGACAAAAAAAGTTTCCCCAATGGCAGGGCTGGCTTCAAAAAATGTGCAGAAAAGGCGCATGCAATGGGGCTTCGTATCGGCTTTCACACGCTCACCACTTTCATGACAACAAACGATGCATATGTATCGCCTAAACCAAACCCACATCTTGCAACGGCCGGTACAGATACACTCGTGGAAGATATTACAGCCGATGCTACAGAAATAACAGTAAGCAGCCCTTTGCACTTTTCCATGCGAAGCGATTTGAACAGCGTCATCATTGGCGATGAGATCGTTCGCTATATGACGGTTAGTAAAGAAGCGCCATATAAACTGACTGGATGTACACGTGGCGCATTTGGTACCACAAAAAGCGCCCACAAAGGGAAAGCGCCAGTAAGCCGTTTAGTGGATTACCCTTACCATGTTTTCTTTCCCGATTTTCAATTGCAAAAAGAAGTCGCAAAAAACATAGCTGATTTTATCAATGAAACAGGCGCAGATCAAATGGATTTCGACGGACATGAAGGAACGTATTCCTGTGGCATGGGTGATTATGGCTTTTGTTCCTTTGCAGATGATGTGTTCAGGCAGGTAAATCACCCAGTAGTATTTGGCTCAAGCCGCTCCAATCATTATTTCTGGCACATTAACAACTATTTGAACTGGGGAGAGCCATGGTATGGTGGTTTCAGGGAAAGTCAGACAGACTACAGGATAACCAACCAGAAGTTTTTGCAGGATAACTATATGCCCAACATGCTTGGATGGTTCCTTATTACACCAAATTCAACTCCTGAAGATATTGACTGGATGCTGGCAAGAGCGGCAGGCTTCAATGCAGGATACGCTTTGGTGGTGCGCCGTGACGCGCTGGCAAACAAGAACCTGCCGCGTATTGTGGAACAAATAAATCTATGGAACGAGGCGCAAAAGAAAAAGGTGTTTAGCCTGGAACAATTGGAGCGGTTGAAAAATCCAGCCAATGAAGTCCGCCTTACCAAAAATGAAAACAATTACTATCTCGAATCTTTCCACAAGTTCGCATTTGAACATAAGGCGAAAGTTGTACAACCTGGTGAACCGACTACTTCACATTTTAGTTTTACCAATAGCAAGGAAAAGCAAAGACCTCAGATCACCATCACTGCACATGGTGAAGAGGGTTCTATTGCAAATCCTGCAATGGAAATTGACAATGCTTATCGCGTCGAAATACCTGTTACACTTGCTGCCGGTGAAAGCCTTGTGATGAACGAAGGAACCGTAGCCAGCATTTATAATAGCAAAGGAAAATTTATTAAGAAAATAGATCTCACCAGCCAATTGCCGGTACTTGAAACAGGGTCTCACTCGTTGTCATTTGATGCGGGCATGGATGCAAATGCGTCTGTGAAAGCGGCGATAACAGTGCGGGTGTCGGAGAAGACAGAGCAGCTGGCTAGGAATTAGGAATTAGGAATTAGGAACGCCATTTAGTTAACCTGTCTAAAGAATTAAAAGAATGTTGCTTGTCATCCCGAGGAACGAGGGATCTGGGTTTAACTCTAACGAACACTATGCGTAAACAATCACGCAGCTCCCTCCTTCGTCGGAATGACAAGCAATCTTTTCTCATGGGTCACAACCTCCATTCGGTTCGGAAATAATTGCTTACCAAAACAACATTGAATTAGAAATTAGGAAATCTTTCTTTATTCAAATTTTGCATATGAAAAAAACGCTCCTCAATAAATATTCAATCATCTTCTTGTTAACGTTGCTGACATCAATTACGGGCTTGTGTGGAGTTCCCACACAGCAACAAAAATCAGCTAATGCTGTCATCGCTGCGTTAAAAAAATCAAGCCCAAAAGTTGTTTTGTCAGATGGCTCTGTTGCAGCTCCGGCAACGGTGATGGTTGGTCGGAAATGGAAAGGCAATTTATGTGCATTGTCAGTCAAAAATATTTCTACGAAGCCTCTTAGTCTCAGCGAAGTGATTGTGTTTGATATACAGCATGGTCTAAATGCCAATACACCCATTTATGGTGAAAGCTTCCAAAAGCTTGGACAAATAGGAGGTACGCTGGGTAAACCGGAAGACTGGGGCACTTATGCGGACAGAAGCCACTATAAAATTCCGGAACCTGATAACATGCGCACCGCTTACGGTATGCTTACAATGCAGGTTCAACAAAACGATCGTTTATTGTTGGCCACTACTTCCTGCAATAAATTCATTTCGCGTTTTTCTTTTGACGGTGCCCGTTTGCGCATTTCAATGGATTGCGAACATCTCACCTTGCAGCCCGGTGAAGAATGGAACCTTGAAGAGTTTATGGCCATTGCCGGTAACGACAGGGAGAAACTCTATGATCAGTTGACGGACGCTATCGCTGTGCATCATCCGAAACTGAACCATATTGAACCAATGGGATGGTGCTCCTGGCTGTGTTATGGCCCGGCGGTTACAGCCAAGGACGTTTCAGACAATGCGCAATGGATCGCCCAAAACCTGCCGCAATTAAAATACATACAGATCGATGATGGTTACCAGCCATGGATGGGCGATTGGCTGGATGCCGGGAAAGCCTTTGGTGGCGATGTATCGCAAGTATTGAATGACATCAAAAAGCAGGGTCTGGAACCTGCATTGTGGGTGGCACCATTTATCGCGAGCCCCCAATCGAAGATGTTTAAGGAACATCCGGACTGGATGGTAAAAGATTTATTGGGAAATCCTTTGCGCTCTGATAAAATTGGCTTTGGTGGCTGGCGACAGGCCCCTTGGTATGTGCTGGACGGTACTAACCCTGAAGTTCAGAATTATTTAACCCAACTATTTCGAACCCTTAAAGAGAAATGGGGTTGTACTTATTTTAAACTGGATGCAAATTACTGGGGAGCCATGCATGGTGGCGTACACTATGATAAAAAAGCTACAAGGATAGAGGCCTATCGTCGCGGAATGGAAGCCATTCGTAAAGGTGCCGGTGATGCTTTCCTGTTAGGTTGCAATCATCCCATATGGGGCTCATTGGGATTGATCCACGGGTCACGCAGTTCAATGGATGTAGATCATAACTGGGCTTCTTTTAAAAGCACAGGAAGGGAGAATTTGCTAAGAGGGTGGCAAAATGGACGTTTGTGGTGGAATGACCCCGACTGCATTGTTTTATCTCAAAAAGGCGCGGCAGACGTTGTGTACGACGCAGGCGGTAAGCCGACAGTTAACCAATCCGGTATTTCTGAAAATGAATTTCTGTTTCATGCAACAGTTCTTTATGCAACTGGCGGCATGTTGCTAAGCGGCGATGATTTGACCCACATAACTCCAGAACATTTAGCAATATTGAAGAAAATGATTCCTCCAACAGGGGTCGCTGCTCGTTTTGAGAATGAAAATTTTGAAACGGGTGTTTCCCAATCAAAAAGCAGCCTTGTTTACAGCGCATTTAACTGGAGCGACGCGACTGTCGAACGTATAATAAAACTCCCGGCCGGAACCTGGAAACTTACAAACAAATGGACAGGTGCAGATCTCGGCGCTTTCAAGAACGAATACAGGAAGTCGCTACAAGCGCATTCTGCCTTACTAATTGAAGCTACCAAACTGTGACAATTTGAAAATTTGAAGATTTGAAAATTTGAAAATGCGTTCTGTGTGTCTTGCTGATTGAGGACATTCTTCTCGCTAGTTAACCAGTTTTGATATCGTGGTGAAAAATGCGTCTAATGCATTTTCAAATTTTCAAATCCTCAAATTTTCAAATTTTCCCCGTTTTCTACGTTTTCGAATTTTTTACCTCCCTTTCTTTGAAACTTTCAAATTTTATGCGAAATACTGTATTAAACACAGGGTTTTGGGTGAAAACAAATGTTATAACAATAAAATGTTAATATTTATTTTAAAAACTTTTTGCAACTTCTTGCATTTTTTTAAAAAGATAGCCTATATTAGTTAAAATTTTCCCAAAGGGCTAACTAACCTTGCTTGTATGACTGCAAAAATCTTTCAATACCGTAGAAAAATTCTGCGTCAGCTATATTTCGAGAATATACTGTCCTGCTCAGACATAAGCGAGAGGATAGAAAAAAGTATTCCGTTAACAACCAAGGTATTAAGTGAGCTTGTAAGCGAAGGTGCCGTTTTGGAAACAGGACATGCGCCATCAACGGGTGGTCGCAGGCCGTTAATGTATTCCATCAAACCGGATATTATTTACATAGTATCGGTGGCAATGGATCAGTTTGTTAGTCGCATAGCTATTCTTGATATGCATAACAACTTTGTAACTCCTGAGGTAAAATTTGAATTGCCATTAGCGAACACTCACAATGCGCTCGAGCAGCTGGCACACAGAATCAACATGCTCGTAGCAGAATCCGGCATCGACAAGAAGAGCATTATTGGCGTTGGAATTGGAATGCCAGGTCTTATTGACATAGAAAGAGATATTAACTATTCATTCTTCGAAACAAAACAAAAAGGCGTAACCGAATTCCTTGGAGAAATAGTGGGAATGCCTGTCTTCATTGATAACGACAGTAGTTTGATCGCCCTTGCTGAATTGCGTTTTGGTATTGCGAGAAATAAGAAAAATGCAATGGTCATCAATATAGGCTGGGGTATTGGCTTGGGGCTTATTTTGAATGGCCGCCTTTTCAGAGGAAACAACGGCTTTGCGGGTGAATTCAGCCACATACCATTGTTTTCAAACGGAAAGATCTGTAGTTGTGGCAAAATGGGCTGCCTGGAAACAGAAGCCTCATTGGCCATGGTTGCAGAAAAAGCGCAGACAGGACTAAACAAAGGAAAGGTTTCGATATTAAAATCCATTCCGGAAGACTACGAACAAGCAACAGAAACAATTATAAATGCTGCGACAAGAGGTGATCAATTTTCAATAGAACTGCTTTCCGAATCCGGATATAGCATAGGGCGCGCAGCAGCAATTCTCATACATGTTTTAAATCCAGAAGTAATCATTTTAAGTGGCAGAGGAGCATCTGCAGGAAGGGTATGGCAGGCGCCTATACAACAGGCGATCAATGAACACTGCATTCCAAGACTGGCAGAAAAAACCTCGATCGAAATATCGTCCCTGAGCCATCATGCAGAACTGATAGGTGCTGCAGCATTGGTAATGGAACATTTTGAGAAAGTACCGTTTTAAAATAATTAATAATTAATAATTAGTAATTAATAGGGTTGCAGTCATTAAAAATGCTTTGAAACAAAAGAGAAGTGATTAAAGACTTAGCGAGACGATTTATTAATTTTTAATTATTAATTATTAATTCGAAAGAAACAGGATTCACATAATTAGCAAACTATCATTCGTAATACTATACCAAAATCTGTTCTTTCAATTTAAAAACTAAAAAACGATGAAGTCAACCAAAACATGTCTTTTGCTCTTTATGCTCTTTTGCATAGGAAGCATGTTTGCCTACGGGCAGGGAAAAGTGACGGTTTCAGGTACCGTTAAGGACTCAAAAGGAAACGTCCTTGATGGCGCAACCGTAAGCGAAAAAGGCACTACCAACAGAGTGCCAACCAACGCAACTGGTAACTTTACTATCAGTGTAAAACAAGGTGCACACCTGGTGATCACTTATGTTGGATTTACAAGCCAGGAAGTACCGGCTACTCCTAATGTGCAGGTAGCACTTGTTGCAAGCACACAGGATGAAGTGGTTGTTACTGCCCTTGGTATTAAAAGACAAACTAAAGCTTTAGGTTATGCAGTGTCAAAAGTTGATGCTGACAGGATCATGGCCAGCGGTGCACCTGCGAATGCTTTGCAGGCACTCTATGGCGCTGCTCCCGGCGTAACGGTTGCAGCTACCGCAGCTGGTCCTTCCGGCGGTATGAAGATCAACATTCGTAATGCTGTGTCTTTTGACCAAAATTCATCAACACGCCCGCTTATCGTTGTTGATGGAGTGCCTATTCATGACCAGAATACACAAATGGGTTTCGCTGCTACAGATCGCGACAATGGTACAGGTATCAACGATATCAACCCTGATGACATCGCCTCTTTCGAAATTTTGAAAGGCGCTAAAGCATCAGTATTGTATGGTTACGCAGGTGCCAATGGTGTAGTATTAATCACCACCAAAAGCGGCGCAAAAGGTAAAGGATTGGGCGTTGCTGCTTCATTTACTACTACGTGGGACCGCGTTGCCTTCCTTCCTAAATTGCAGGATGAGTATGGAACTGGTTCCAGCCCAAGCAATTCAAGAAATGATGCACAGGGTTACTACATTGATCCGGCTACCGGCAAAAGAACCCTTGCTACTACATTGAATGGTTTTGGCGCTGCTGCATTTGGACCAAAATTCGACCCAAGCGTAAGTCTTGTATGGTGGGATGGTGTATCAAGACCATGGCAGGCTCAAACAAAAAACATCTACAACGATCTTTATCAAACTGGTCATCAAAACACAACAAATGTGGCGGTATCCGGTGCTAACGAACAGGGAATGGTTCGTTTTTCATACACCAATACAAGCATGCCGGGCACAAGACCTGGTTCTGACTATGACAAGAACACTTTTAGTCTGAACACTTCATACAAGGTAAACAATTTCGTTACCTTAAAATATACAGGCAATTTTTATGCTTCCAAAAACGTGAATGCTGCCAACCTGAGCACAATGAATGGTGAAGGACAGCAGGCAGAGATTGGTGCATACAGCGCTGATATCAACGTAGGCTTACTTCAGTCTCACATGGTAACGCCTGATGGATATAACTACTTTGCAAGCCCAGCAAATAGAACTTTGATCTCTAATGGTAGAAAAGCAGTGGTAGGGTTCCTATGGGATCAAACGCAAAACAATTCGACTTTTACAAGAACGCACAATATTCAGTCTTTAACAGCTGACATCAGACTGTCTAAGATTTTTAGTGCAACTGTTACAGGAGGTCTGGATTACAGCACCGAAAGAAACGTGTACAAAGGCAAATTACTGGATCCGTCATTAACCGGACCTAATAGTGGCCAGATGTACAGTGATGTAACTAATATTTACAGAAACACCTATGGCCAGGGCATGCTTAACTTCAATGTGCCATTAAATACAGATTGGAATTTGTCAGGTTTCGTAGGTGGAATAGTTCAGAAAAATACGCTGGAAGGAAAAGGTGCATCTGTGAATGGTTACGGAGGCGGTGCAATGGTAATTCCAAACTTCTTCTCATTTACCAACTTGCCTTTAGGTGTACAACCTACTTATCAGTTCACCAATCGTGAAGACCTTTTGTATGCATTGGTAGGATCCGCACAGGCTTCCTGGAGAAACCAACTATTCCTGGAAGTGCAAGGACGTAATGACTTTACATCCATTTTGAAATCGCCAAACAATAGTTATTTCTACCCAGGGGTAAGTGCTTCATGGGTATTGAGCGAAACTTTCAAAATGCCTGAAATATTTGACTATGCAAAAGTTAGAACTTCATGGGCAGATGTGGGTCGTCCCGGTCCTCCCTATTTCGGTAACGTGAACTATACTGTATCTCAAGTTGGCGGTGGTTATGTATTTACTCCTCCATCTGATTTGCCTCCAATGGACTCTTTGGGTAATCCAAATTTGAAACCAGAGCGTAAACGTGAATACGAAGTAGGTTTTGAAACTTACCTGTTGAAAAATAGAAGAATTGGGGTAGACTTCTCTTATTACACATCACATATCTACGACCAGATCATGGCGGTGGCAGCGCCTCCGGGCATGGGTGTTAAAAATATCCGTATGAATGCTGGAGATGTTAAGAACACTGGATGGGAACTGGCTATCAAAACAAAACCAATTTTGACAAAAGATTTCGAGTGGGATGTGAACCTGATGGTTGCACACGGTAAAACTACTGTTGAAAAACTGGACGGTCAATTGCAATCGCTGACATTGTGGAATGCTTTCGGTGCAGTGAATGCGGTTGCGAATGTAGGTCAGGAGTATGGTCAACTGTATCTGACTAAATCAAACTACACTTACGACAAAGCAGGTGATCCAAACAATGGAAAAAAAGTAGTAAATGCAGCTGGTTCAGCTTATGACTATAAGAGCACTGCAAAGTTGATCGGTAAGACAATTCCTGATGTTACCGGTGGTTTCTTCACTTCTTTTGCCTATAAAAATTTACGCCTTATTGCAAACCTCGACTACCAGTTTGGCGCTACTTTCTTGTCAGGCTCAGAAACTTACATGATGGCTGCAGGTACATTGAACGAAACATTGAAATACAGAGATGCAGAACACGGTGGAGTTGCGTATTATGTTGATGCAAATTCTAATAAAGTTGCAGGCAACAACCCTAATGGTGGAGCAACTTTCCACGATGGTGTGATTTTGGATGGTGTTACTGCTGATGGTAAAACAAACACAAAAGTGGTTACTGCTGAGAATTATTATTATGACTCTTATTTCTCCAATGGCTTCTTCCCAGAAGACAGGATATTTAAGAGCGATTACGTAGCATTGCGTAACTTAGCATTTGATTATACAGTTAGTCCAAAAATTGCTCAAAAAATAAAAATGAACAGTCTGATCATTTCTGTTTTTGCAAACAATGTGGCGTACATCTACAAAGCGGCACCAAACTCAACACCAGAATCAACTAACGGAACAGGCTGGGGTGTAGGTTCTTATGGAACAACTGCATTGCCTTCACAACGTTCAATTGGTTTTTCTATCAAAACTAAATTCTAAAAAGACTAAGATGAAATACGTAAAAATAAAATCAGCGGTCGTACTTACGTTGTTATTGTCTTCAGTAGCATGTAAGAAGAACCTGGATGAATTATATCAAAACCCGGATGGCTACTCGAATGCAATGGCCCAGCAATCTGGCGTAAGCATTATTGCAGGCTTCTTCACTTCTCAGTTAAGCCAGGGATTCTTTCTAACTGGTGATTAT
The DNA here is from genome assembly GCF_019130065.1 of Pinibacter aurantiacus. Taxonomy (GTDB): domain Bacteria; phylum Bacteroidota; class Bacteroidia; order Chitinophagales; family Chitinophagaceae; genus Pinibacter; species Pinibacter aurantiacus. The sequence continues at coordinate 310,839 of NZ_JAHSPG010000018.1, forward strand.
GGTGCAGTTTACCACCAGCTAAGAAGCGGAAACAGAACCATTGCAAGCTCTATCCAGGCTTATAACGTGATGGCAGAGGGAAGCAACAAAGCGCTCGCTGACGTTGAGCACGACTGGGGTACAGGTGGCTTTAACGAAACCGTTTTTAACATGGTTAGTACGCAATGGATGACGCCAATACTTTGGGCGCAGCGTGAGTACAACAATTCCCCCAAAAGAAGCAAACTGGATAGCTTGTATATTAACCTGTTGCATGTGCTGAAAGGATATGCGTACCAAAGAGCAACTGATATGTATGACAAAGTTCCATACATCGAAACAGGCTCTGCAGGTGGTCTTGATCACGTTAAGGCAAAATACATTGGCCAGTCAGACATCTATCCAAAAATTATCAGTGATTATAAAGATGCAGAAGCGGCATTGGTAAACCTTACTCTTTCTTCTACTGAGCAGGCATCATTTACTCAGCAGGATATCCTCTTTGGCGGAAGCATTTTGCAATGGCGCAAGTATATCAATTCGTTAAGATTGCGCGCTGCCATGAATGTAAGTGAAGCAATGCCTCAACTTACAACTCAGGTGCTTACAGAGTTGCAGGGCAAACCGTTGCTGTCTGACGTTAACGATGTGGCTGGTATATCCGACGTTACGCTTATTGCACTCAATCGTATTTGCAACGAATTAGGTATTACCCGCTCTTATAGAGAGAGAGTAGACGAGTGTCGTGCCGGAAAAAAATTCCTGCAGGATGTAATGTACTGTACACCTACAGAGGTAACCAAAAACGTAAATGGAAAGGATTATACTTATTTTAGTGGCGAAAACTCTGCAGCAGGTTTAGCGGCAGGTACTGTTGACCCGCGCGTTTCTTACATATTTGCTCCCGATTGGAGTGGCAGATATATTGGCATGGACACTAAATGGGACGGTAACACAGATCCAAATAGTTATTTGAACAAAATGTTGCGTGGCAATTATATCAACGATGCTATCATGACTGATGTTTCGAAAACAACTTACTATTATGGTGTAAATAATAGCCAGTCAATCGCGTTGGCCGGAGCGGCGAAAACAGATCTTGCAAAACGTGACTCATTCCTGTTGGCCAACCTGCGCAGCAGACTGGCAAACTACGACGATAACCAAGGCAACGTAGGTACAGAAAATCCGTTGGTAGCAGAATTAAACATTCGCCCGGAATTCAACTTCGCTGCGAAATATCCAACCATTAGCTCAGTTGAAACAGAACTTTCTCTGGCAGAAGCAGCGGTGAGAAACCTTGGTACAGTAAGTGGTTCTGCGCGTGATCACTACAAGAATGCGATCATCTTGTCTTGTAAACATTGGTACAACCTGAACATCAACAATAATTATTCGAAATCAACTTTGCCAGCGTTGCCAACAACAATGGATGATTCAAGAATCAACGCAAGACCTGCAGTGGAGTATAACGCAGATGCTTATGCGGAGTTTGCGGCTCAGAAATTTGATGCTATGTCAAGCCAGCAAAAAGTACAGGCGATTTTTAATCAGCTTCAGTTGCACTACGGTTTGTTCAATTTCGAAGTGCCGTTTACTGCAGCACGCAGATTGATTAAATATGTGGGTACCAACCCGGCGGCGATGTACGAAACATTCAAATGGAAAGAAAGAATGACTTATCCATCAAGCGTTCAGGCATCTGACCCTGATGGTTGGGCTCAGATCAGTGGTAATAACAACCCGGATCTTCCGGTATGGTTAACAGGCCGTACAACGAAATGGAAGAACGCATTAGAGTAATTATGATGGTTTTTAATACTCATAAAAAAAAGATCCGGTCTTTCGACCGGATCTTTTTTTTATGAGTATTAAGTTGTTCGGGTGGGAAATGCTTTAATCGTTTTATTTGTTTTACGTAAGATAAATTGTTTGTACTCTCGCAACTCATCACTCACAACTTGCTTAGTTCCTTCTCCTTTAAAAAAGTTGAAAGTTCCAAACAAAGAGATTCTCCTTTATCCTGGTTGTACCAACGCTGCAATGCGTCTAAAATATCGGCTTTCGGTGCATTGGAGGATTTTAAATCATTGGCCAGTTTCTGTGCCGCAACCGCCCTTGGCCCCCAAACGAAAATATCGTCGCCGGCACTATCCCTGACTATTAATTTGGGAATGGCTTTAGCGCCATTGGTAAGGTACTGATCTATTAAAAATGGTGCTGTATCGCGAAGCTGGATTTCGTATGTCAGCAACTCATTCTGTTCCGTCATTTTTACAAGGAACGGCACAATGTGAGCGGCATCACCGCACCATGGTTCCGAAATTATTATCCAGTGTTGCGGCTGAGATATCTGCGTCAGCTGTGTAACCAATTTTTTATCCAACACCATTTGTGCATCCCATCGCTTCATTCGGGATCTGTTTAACCTGACGTAGTTCAGGTATGTTTCGTCATCATAAGGAGCGGTTGGATTTGGACTATCTAGAATATTATCAAATAGTTGCTTATAGGTACTGTAATTCATGTTAATTGCTTTTTCTAATGTTTTCAAAGTTGGATGCTGCAATGTAACGATCGGGAAACTTACAGATTATGATTGTGGTCATTTTCAAAATGTTAAATGCTTAATGCTAAGTGCTTAGCGTGCAACCCTGCGCTTGGCGTTTAGCATTGAGCGTTTTGCTTTGTTACAACATGAATTGTTAATTAGGCTTATTCCATCATTGCGAGACCGGCTGGGGATGATTGTCAAAATTTCAAAAGTAAAATCAAATAGCGGAGGGCGGTCGAAGCAATCTTTGTGGCTCCGTGAGTGAGATTGCTTCGGCCGCACACTGTAATTCGATCTTTTGTTTGTGATGCAGTTAATCTTTCTCCGCAGACCTCGCAATGACGGTGCGGCTTTCACTCTGCCATTCAGTTACTCAATTATTCAGTTATTCGGTTATTCCGTCATTGCGAGACCCGCTGGGGATGATTGTCAAAATTTCAAAAGTAAAATCAAATAGCGGTGTGCAGTCGAAGCAATCTCTGTGACTCCGTGAGTGAGATTGCTTCGGCCGCACACTGTAATTCGGTCTTTCGTCTGTAACGCAGTTATTCCTTCTCCGCAGGCCTCGCAATGACGGTGCGGCATTCACGCAGCCATTCAATTATTCAGTTATTCGGTTATCCCGTCATTGCGAGACCCGCTGGGGATGATTGTCAAAATTTCAAAAGTAAAATCAAATAGCGGTGTGCAGTCGAAGCAATCTTTGTGGCTCCGTGAGTGAGATTGCTTCGGCCGCACACTGTAATTCGATCTTTTATCCATAACGCAGTTGTTCTTTCTCCGCAGGCCTCGCAATGACGGTGCGGCATTCACGCAGCCATTCAATTATTCAGTTATTCGGTTATTCCGTCATTGCGAGACCGACTGGGGATGATTGTCAAAATTTCAAAAGTAAAATCAAATAGCGGTGTGCAGTCGAAGCAATCTCTGTGGCTCCGTGAGTGAGATTGCTTCGGCCGCATACTGTAATTCGATCTTTTGTTTGTGATGCAGTTAATCTTTCTCCGCAGACCTCGCAATGACGGTGCGGCTTTCACTCTGCCATTCAGTTACTCAATTATTCAGTTATTCGGTTATTCCGTCATTGCGAGACCGGCTGGGGATGATTGTCAAAATTTCAAAAGTAAAATCAAATAGCGGAGGGCGGTCGAAGCAATCTTTGTGGCTCCGTGAGTGAGATTGCTTCGGCCGCATACTGTAATTCGATCTTTTGTTTGTGATGCAGTTAATCTTTCTCCGCAGGCCTCGCAATGACGGTGCGGCTTTCACTCTGCCATTCAGTTACTCAATTATTCAGTTATTCGGTTATTCAGTTTATTCAGTTATTGCTTTCACCACAGCTGCCAATTAAACTCCGCCAGTTCCTGCCTGTTATCGGTGTTTTGATTGCCACCAGATTTTGCGCTTACACACTGGTTTACTTTTGTGCTTAGTTCGTTAATGCTCATGCTTAGGTTTTGCTGCAGCAGGGCAATAATGCAGGAGGTGAACCAACCATTTGTGGTGCCTCCACCTTCTCCGGCAGATTCATTGCTTTGAGCTGCGGAAAGTACATAGGCGCCGTTGTTTCTGCGGATGTCCACAAACGCTTCCTTCATCAGTTTAAAAATGTCGGTGGAGGAACTATGGGAAGGATCATTGTTTTCTACCACATCAAGAATTTCAATACTGCCGGCTTTGTTCTTGTCATTTGTATCACTTCCTTTTTTCGTACCGGGTATATTGTTGATGCTGGTATTCGCGCTGCCGTCTGACTCACCGCTGTGGCAGGCATCGAGCAGCATCAATTTTTTCCTGGCAGGGATACTATCGAGCAATTCTTCCAGTTGCGCATACGAGATGCCATTTATCGAAGGATTGTTTACGTCGGTATTGCCCGTAACAAAATAGAAGTCATCCGGATGTTGCGGATCAACCATGCCATGTCCACTGAAACTTACGATCACTTTATCATCTACTGAAGTGCCCATTAGCTTTTGCTTAAGCGCAAGGATGTTTTCTTTTGTTGCAGTTTCGTTCATCAAAGTATCAATCACCATATTGCTGCTGAACTTTTGTTTAAGTGCAGTGCTTAGATCCCGTATGTCTTTCACACAGTAACTAAGATCTACAAAAGAAGAATGTGCGCTGTAATTGTTGATGCCGATGCCTATAAAATAAGTATTTGCTGCTGCCGGTTTTTCAGGAGCGTACGTTACATACACCGCTTCTTTTCTGCTTGCAGCCGTATTTTCATTCATACAGTTGATTTCAATCTTGTTCATGCCTTCACTTAGTAAAACTGTTTGTGTAATGTCCGTGCTGTGCACTGGATTGACAAGCTGTTTCCCATTAATGCCGTTTATCGGCACATCATTTATAAAAATGTTGTAGCTCTTTATATTGTAAAGACTATCGGAAATAGTGAACGCAAGTGACAGTTGTTGTACTGCAGTAAAAGGCTGAATGTTTCCCGAATTGACCATAACCGATGGTACATGCAGCGCGCTGCCGCTGATATCTTTTTCTGTAAAACCATTCTTCTTTATCCTGCCTTGCCACGCCTTGTAGTACTCATCCATTAAACGCTTGTCATTGCTGCCAACCGCTTGCAGCACTTTATCCGGGCGATTAAACTGCAGATCAAACTGACTGAAATTGTACAGCTTGCCGTTAAGTTTAAAGTTCAGGAATTTCGCATCTGTGCGCGAAGAAATAAAATAATAACCTTCCGGTAAAATGATGGCATAGTCATGATCTTTGAAAAACACCATGGTGAAAACTTCGCGACCATTCATTAGGTTCCATTTGGTAAGTGTGCCTCCTTCGCACCATGTGTATAGATATTTGCTATCAGGTGTGTATACGGCTCCGTTTATTACTCCGGCAGTGTTCATCTTCAGGTTGTAGATTGGCGCACCATTCTGTGCATTTATTATCCTTGCAAAATGTGCCCCTACAGATAGCAGCGGATCAGATAAAAGACAAGCAACCTTTTTATTTGGACTGGTGATGTATTCGTCTGTGATGGGGCCAAGTTTTTCGCCGTTAAAGGAGAGCGGGGTTTTGAAAATGATATTACCTTTCAAATCCTGGCAATAAGTGTAAGCAGGATCAAAGCGGCTGTCACCATCTTCGAACGTACCGATCAGGTATTTTCCATCGTCGCTGATAGTCGGCGTTGGGAAAAAAAGATATTCCGGCTTCGTTGAAATTGGTGCCACAACGCTTTTGGGAGCAGCTTTGCTTATCGCATAGGGTACATCATATTTCGTAATGTAACTTCTCAACTCATTGTTGTATGAAATGTTGTTGCCATCGGCAAACAGCAACGTTGTATCCGTGCCTTTGTTGCTTTTCAACATGCCGAACATCAATATTACTGATGGAGGCCCCATGTTCCTGCGTGGATTCACCATGTCGGAGTACGTTGTTTTCACTGTAAAAGATTGCAGCCCGGGATAGTTGAGTTTAACGAACCTTTTGTTTTCGCCGGGTTTTTCCTGCGTATTACAATTGTTGCCTATCAATAGCTTTGTATCGGAATGGACATTGTATGGAATTTCTTTTATAATAGAAGGCGTGTCGTTGTTAATGATCATCAGCGTGCCATTTGACTGAAAGGGTTCTCCCAGATCAAGAATGCTGTATTTGTCCTTAAACAAATATTGGGTGTTCTGGATTGTTGAAGAGGACGATGGTATAAAAGATAATTTGTCTATAGAATTTACATTCTGCATGCCATACATGGTCTTTGTAATGTACCAGACTTTTGGAGAAAAGTTGCTGACATGCATAAGCGTAACCGGGTCTATTACATTGCTACTATTGGCAATTTCCTTTGCAATGGAATCCGTAAAATCCCAAAGGCTTAGATTGCCGTCTACGTGACCGGTAACTAGAAATTTATCGTTCGGACTGAACGTCATTGCCGACACAGGATTTTTGGTGTCGCAGTGACTGATTACTTTATGCGCGTTGTTAAAAATGCTGATGCGGCAAAGTGTATCATGGTTAAGCAACATCATTTGAGCCGCCGCATAGTAAAGCTGTCCGTTACTACTTGTGGTGATCACTGCGTTGTCGAACTTATCTTCCGGTAGTGATGTCTGCATTGTGTCCTTCAACAAGAAGCGCACAATTTTTGCGGCCGGCGGATCAATATCTGTTACGTTAGGTTGGGGAACCAGATACGTCATCAACATTGCAGAATCGCTTTTATTAAAACTGCCGCGTTCCAAAGCTACCGGTAACCTGCAAACCATTTTAAGTTGCGAAACATCCCACAACTCTGTAAAGGCATCACGATGCTCAACTGGTGTTTTAATGTTGTTATGATATTCAGGATTGTAATGAAAAACATATTTGCGCCCGGGGCTCATCAACCACTGACCGCCCTTATAAGCTTTGCTTGTGTCGTTGTATGCGGCTACTTCCTTATCTGTCAGAAAATTGAGGATCGTATATTTTGTTACATATAAAGGCGCTGCTTTATTCAGTACTGTAAATACTGTGATCAACAAAGTGCTGTCTGACACAAATGCGATGAATGTTTCGGCTTCTGTTGTGGTGTCTTCGTATCCGGTTAGTTGTTTGAACAACCTGGAAGTTCCGGCATCGTAAATGTTGATGGGTGCGTCCTGCACTGACCTCAGTTCGCCGTCAGCATTGTACTTTGTTATTTTAAGGGGATGAGAAGCGGCCCATTTGCCGTTAGGGCTGAGAGTGGCGGTTTCTTTGCCTTTCAGTCCCGTGTTTAATGACTTGCCGGTTTCAACGTCCCAAAGATAGAAAGCCTCATTGTTGTACTCTGTCCATGTGTCGCCAAGTTCCAGCACCGGGCCGGGAACAGCAATGACCTTTTTGCTATCATTGGTAAATGATGCATTGGTGTAAACCACGCCATTGCCGCCAAGTTCAGTATTCAGTTTCTGACTAAATGCATCCCATATTTTTATGATGCCGTCATCGCTCGTGGTTACCATTTGCCTGCCATCCGGGCTGAACCTTGCAGAGTTTACTTTTCTCAAATGTCCCTTTTGTAAAACAAGCGAAGGAGGTTGTGCACCTGCAGTGATGAGGCATAACATCAAAATCAGTAGTGAAAAAGTTTTGGTGCACATCATGTGTTTCTATCGTTTTTTATCGTCTGTAATTATATCAACACGTTTCAACATCCAGTGATCAAATGATTTGATATCGCCGCGCTGTCCGGCGCCTTCTTCATTTAACAACGCTTCTAACGGATTGTCGCTGAACTCAGGTTCATCACCCTTTACAACACCCCGTCTTGTGAAGACGTCACGATTCGATACCGGCTCTCGCAATGCAATGAACACATAATGATAGGTTCCCGCAGTTGTATGCCTCACTGTGGCAAGGTGATAAAAACTAGTATCATTCAAAATGCTGTTAGGGTAAGTGAGAATGCTCGTTCGCGGTTGTGGATACAGCAGATAGGTATTACCTTTCGGATCGATTGACATTACGTAAATAAATAGCGGAGTGATTTTATCAGTAGCCAATGCAGAGCCCGCATCTTTCTCAATGCCAATGTCTAGCTTGTCCTCCGTAGTTGATTTTCCCGAAATCTGATCGTCCGCCTTTTGCTTGCTGCCCAGGTTTTTTATGGAAAGGTGATATGGAAACGTCATTGTTTTATCGGGAGGAGGAGACGTCATAGATAACCAGTTTGCTAAAACAGACAATCGTCTGAGCCTGTCTGTTATACTATCAATTTGATAGCTATTGCCGCTTGTGAAAAAATCTGTTACAGCGCTAAGTCCATTTCCTTTGTTGGCGTCTTTACTGAGAATTGTTTTTTCCCAGCCATAAGCGATGCTGTTAGCGTTGTTGGTAAAATGTCCCGCAAGCATGTAGTCTGCAGCCGCAGGTGTGCTCACCACTCTGATGTTCCTGTTTTTCTCCACAGCCAGTTTTGCTTGCAGCTGATCAACTAGTGCTTGTGGAGGCGGCAATTGAAGATAAGCACTGCGTGATTTTGCTGCGGTGATAAGGTTGTTGACCGTTGTTGCATCAGGATCGCTAAACACGAAAGTTTCCATAACGCCGTTTCTGTTTAGCTTCCAGCCGTTGTTATAAAAGAGTACAGCATCCGGAAAGTTTTGAATGGAAGGGTTCATCCATGCATATCCCTTGTTGCTTTGATACAAGGCTTTTGCTTTGTTAACGACACTGTTATATTCATCCTGGCTCAACCCAGTGCCGAGAAATATTTTTAGAGGAGGATCAGGGTTGGGCAGTTTTTTCAGGATGGTAAAATTCAAAGTTGTCAGATCATTCGTTTTCCATTTATTGCTTTGATTCATCAACATGACCTCCGTTTCTGTAAAGCCAACATTCGTTACTTTAATGCTGTCTTTGGTTTTGGTATCAATAAGAATATCGTCGTTTAAAATGTCATCTGTAAAACCTGCAGTTATTATGGGTAATTGTTTGGCGGAGCAATTGGCGCATTTAAGTGAATAAGAAGCCTTTTTTACTTGCGCAGATGCTGTGCCCACAAGGTTTTGTTTGCGTCGCTTGTCGGCCTCTATGTTCGGTGTCTGCTGCTTATTCAGCAGTCGCAGTTTGGAAACAGTTCTGTCAAGCAACACATCGATCGGCGCCTGGCTCCATTCTGTGACCGATCGGCAAAAGCTAATCGTAAATGCGCCGTAATATGTTTTGGGAGATATCTGCGCTTCGCTTGCAATTTCATTATCCTGGCAGGAACCAATGGTGAGTGCCCCCGACTGACCAAGCAAGCGTGTGGTGGCTGTTGTTGCGCTTACAAATTTTGCCGGCTCCAGTGAAGGCTTTACTTCTCTTGCAGAGTCTGCCTCAAAGGCAGTGCTGCCTCTTGTGTTGGTCGCGCTATGGCAGCAATCTGTAATCACCGTAAGTACAACACCTTTGTCCGTAAAACCAGAAAATATCTTATTCAACTCTGCACTGTTAAGATCGGGAACGCCCGGTTTTACAATGTCTGCGGACAAAATGGTGTTGCGGTATCCTTTGCCTGTTCTCAGTTGATTGTCGTTTGCTGATTCATACTCATAACTGCCATGTCCCGAGTAGAAGAACACGAAGTAATCGCCCTTCTTGCATTTTGCGAGTATCTCATTAAACTTTTGCAGAATCGCTGCCCGTGATGCTTCCTGATCGCGCAGTATGGTAATGTTCTGCGGCAGGAAGCCATAATATTTGATAAACAATTTTGAAATTGTATCCACATCATTCAGGCATCCGTTGAGGTTTTTAATTTCACGATCCCTGCAGATCTGGCATGTAGCAAGGGTTACATTGGCCAGGTAATTATTAATGCCCACACAAAGCATGTACTGTGTGCCTTTAGCAGCTCTCAGCGATTGCGTTTGGGAAAACGCACAGCTACACATAAACAGATAACTGAGCGATAAGAACCAGTATGGCAGAAACCTTTTTCTCATAGTGGATGGGGTATTGTATTATGTCTTGCCAAAAAAGAAGATCTCTGAGGTGGTTTGTTGCAATAGGAGATAGAAGATGTGATGAATGTACATCGTACACTGCGCTTATACAATATACAAAAGTTCCTGCCGCTTTCACAAAAACAAATTTCACGGGATAAATGTTAACTTACGTAACATCACCATACTCGGCTGCAATGAAAAAATTGAACCTCACTTTTATCCTGTTAGTTAGCGTACTGTTTGTATCTGCGCAAAAACGCCAGACCGATAGTTTGGCCGTTTTGTTAAGCGAAGAAAAAACAGATCAAGGGAAAGTAGAATTGTTGAATGCACTTAGCTATGCCTACCAGGATTCCAGGCCGGATTCAGCTTTATTGCTGGCACAAAAAGCATGGTTCTTATCAAAAAAGAATAATGACGTAAAAGGAGAATCCGATGCATTGAGCCAAATGGCGATTGCTTATAAAAGTCTTGGCAATTTTACGAAATCACTTGAGTACTCAATTACCAAACTAAAGATGGATGAAGAACATGAGTCGCCTGCAAACCTCACCGTTAGTTATCTTTACATCGCATCCCTATACGCTGAATCAAAGGATTTCGACAAAGGATTGTTGTACGCAAAAAAAGCAGATTCAATTATTAATGACAAGCATCCGCAAATAAAAAGGCCGGATTCGATTGCCCAACAACTACAGGATTATTCGCCATACTGTTTCCTAAGCATCGGCGATATTTATGAGAAGAAGAACATGCTTGATTCGGCGATTGTGTACACCCAAAAATGCCTGGAGATTAGCACAGAGGTAAATAACACAGTGCTGATTGGGACCTCGCTTAACAACCTCGGGAACATTTATAGAAAATCGGGAAATGATTCTGTGGCTCTTAAGAATTATCGGGCAGCCATTCCTTTTATCTTATCCAATAACGATTACTCCACTTATGCAGAAAGCACATTGGGGATGGCCCAGGTGTTTGAGCGCATGGGGAAGCCAGACTCTGCACTGCACTATGGTAAACAATCTTTTTCTATTGCGGGGGCAAACCAGTTTATTGTAAAGAGTTTAAATGCTATTAATTTTTTATCGACTCTTTATAAGAAGAACAGCAGTATAGACAGCGCATATGCTTATCTCGAAATGGCGAGCTCCTTAAAAGATTCTATTGAAAGCATTGAGAAAATACGTGAACTGCAAAACATGACTACTGCCGAGCAGGTAAGGCAGGCGGAGCTGGAACAACAAAGGCAGGAGCAAATCATAGACAGGAAAGAAAAACTGCAATTACTTTTCATCGGCATCATGATCCCTATCTTCTTTTTGATCAGTATTCTTATCAGCAGAAGAAAAGTACACAGGCGATTCATCGAATTCATGGGGATCGTTTCGGTGCTGCTATTCTTTGAGTATATAACACTGCTGCTGCATCCGTTCATTGCTGAAAAATCACATCATTCCCCCATCATAGAAATTGTTGTTTTCGTTGCCATTGCAGCCATCATTACACCGGCTCACCACAGAATACAACACTGGCTCCTAAAGAAATTGTCAGAATACAATTACCTAAAGCATCACAAGCGCGAAGTGGAATATGAACAAGATGAAGATGATATTACAGAAGAGGATGCGAATGAAGCGTTGCCGGGAGCGGCGAGTTGAGAGTTGAGAGTTGAGAGTTGAGAGTTGAGAGTTGAGAGTTGAGAGTTGAGAGTTGAGAGTTGAAAAATTTAAGTCAAACAAGATACATTTTTGTTTCGAAAGTTCTAAAGCGCCTGCAGGCTATGCCTCGCAGCATTTTACGTACGGAAAAAAACTCTCAACTCTCAATTCTCCACTCTTAACTTACTTAGAAGGTTTAGGTACTTTAATTTCTCTTCCCGTATCAGATGGGTTTGTAGTGTCAGCTGGCATTGGCATTTTCATGGTATCTGCCTGTTTCATTATTGAGTCAGTATGCACTGCTGCAGCAGAGTCCGCTTTTTTCTCTTCTGTGCTGGCGTTGTTGTTGCAGCTATAAATGCCTGCAATCAACACTGCCGCCAATAAAAATATTGGTCTGAAAGCCTGATTGGTTTTGGTTGTCATTTTGGTTTTGTTTTCTCTAATGTAGTATTAATATTTTGGGGATGCAAGTCTTTGAAGGTGTTGAATTGTCTGTAAATGCTGGCTGCTAACGTTTTCCACAGTTCAAACAATTCCGGTTCCCGGATGTTAATTGAGAACCTAAAAAATGAGTAAATGAAGAACACTTTTGTCCTGTTGTTTTCAATCGCGTTATTTGCGGGTTGTAACAACCAGTCCACAACAAACAACGCAACATCCAACGATTCTGAGAAGCCGCATGCAGCTGATACTTCAACAGCAAGCAATGGAGTACTCGTTAATGCTGATAACTTCGTTCGTGCCGAAACCGATATGTATTTTGCACAATCTGTAAAGGATGCAGGAGGGATAGCAAAGTTTCACCATTTCCGGGAGTTGATGCCGATCGATAACCAATCCGTGATACGTGCAAACCGCGATGTATTGTACTCATCAATTGTTTTTGATCTGGACGCGGCGCCGGTTACCATCACTTTACCTGATCCCGGCAAGCGCTTCATGTCTGCAATGCTCATCGACGAAGATCAATATGCTCAAACATATTATGCACCCGGCACTTTTACTTTCACAAAAGAAAAAGTTGGTACCCGTTATATAATGTTGGGCATTCGCACATTTGTTGACCCCAACGATCCTAAAGATATAGACAAAGTGATAGCACTACAGGATGCAATTAAAGTGGATCAAAAAGAAAATGGAAAATTTGAAGTTCCCGACTGGGACCAGGCCGGTCGCAAGCGTATACATGATTCACTGGTGGATGTTTCCAAAACACTTCCCGATACAAAAGGAATGTTTGGTACAAAGGACCAGGTCGATGCCACGCGGCACCTGGTTGGCACTGCTACCGGTTGGGGAGGCAACCCAGAAAAAGATGCAACTTATCTGCCAGTTTTTCCGGCGAAAAATGATGGGAACACGGTGTACAAACTCAAAGTGAAAAATGTTCCGGTTGATGGTTTTTGGTCCGTGAGCGTTTACAACAAGGAGGGTTATTTTCAAAAGAATGATCTCAATAGTTATTCGCGCAATAGCTTAACGGCGAAAAAAGATGCAGATGGCTCTGTTACCATACAGTTTGGCGGTTGCGATGGGAAGGTGGCGAATTGCATTCCCATTACACCGGGATGGAGTTATTGGGTGCGGCTTTACCGTCCACGCAAAGAAATTTTGGATGGCAAATGGAAGTTTCCTGAAGCGCAGGCAGTGAAGTAGCGACCTGTTTTTCCGATGTCTATGTTTTGGTTAGTAAATGAATTTTTAAAACTTTGACTCTTTTGAAAAGTGCTTGCAAATCATTTGATTTATGTTCGCGCCGCAATATTTCATTTCAATTATTTCCAGGTCAAGAATCTTATTACACATCGGATGTGCACGTCCATATGTGTGTAACAATATGCGGTTTCAGTACCCCCGTGTCGTGCGTGTAATGCGTTCGCTACTGTTCGAAAGATGTGGCTTGGCTATATTTTAATGAAGTATTGCAACGGGAAAGGCTGAAACCGTATTTTATTTTCAGCCAGTTTAAAATTTTCTGGCATGCCATACCCAGTAAAAAGGAAAGCTCCAAAACAAACCCAAAGAACATTCAAGGACAAAGCAACTCGGCGCTGCACAATCAGTGAAATTACTCGTAGATTAATGTCGACGCCTTATAATCCGCCACTTGCCAGAAGCCCCTATATTCGCTTGTCTGGCAAATGGCTGGAAAGAGCAGGATTTTATATCGGAGATCAAATAGAGATAATTGTCATGAAGAAGATGCTTCTTATACAGCCTGCAAAAGATATCCATCAACCCATTAAATCAGAATTTCTTCAGAATTGACAAATACATTAGTATAGTTCAGCAATTTACGAAAGGTTTCAAAATGACGTTTCCGACGAAAATCTGGGTTAGATTTTTCTAGGGTGAAAGTTCTGCTTTCATTTCGTCAAAAAAACCGGGGCTTGTCAAGGCCCCGGTTTTTTTTGTTTTAGGAATTAGAAGTTAGGAATTAGGAACTCAATGTCGTTTAGTTAAACAATTTTTCCCGAACGGAATGGTGTTCGTGATCTGTAAGAAAAGACCGCTTGTCATCCCGACGAAGGAGGGATCTGCGAGATTGTTAACGCAGAGCGGTTGCTGGTGTTAGACCCAGATCCCTCCTTCGTCGGGATGACAAGCAACGTGGTTTTAATTTTTCAAACAGCTTAGTTAAAAGACATTGAACACCTAATTCTTAATTCAAAACGTTAATGAGCCTCTAATCATTTAATTCCAAATGTTTCCAGATTTCATAACTACGTTTGCCGCCGGAAAAATATGAGCATGAAGAATTTGTTTTTGACGCTAGGTGTATTGTTTTTTTGCAGCAGCTTGTTTGCACAACAGGCCGATGAGAAAAATGACTTGGGAAAAATATCGGGTCGTGTAACGGATGCTGCTTCACGCGGGCCGCTGGAATATGCGACTATCACAGTACTTGACAGCATCAACAATAAAACAATAACAGGAAGCACGTCGGCCAAAGACGGATATTTTATTGTTGCAGACGTTTCTGCAGGTCGGTACCGTGTTACGATCGAGTGCATCGGCTACAAGCCTGTAACGCTGCCCGGCGTGGAGGTTACAAAAAATGGAAATACTTCTTTAAAAACTATTCAGCTCGTGAAAGAGGCGCAAAGCCTTGCAGAAGTAACTGTTACCGCACGTCCGAAATTGGTGGAGAATAAGATCGACAAAATGGTATTTAATGCAGAAAAAGATCTTACCTCAGCAGGTGGAGTTGCTGCAGACGTATTGAAAAAAGTACCGCAGGTTTCGATAGATGTAGATGGAAACGTACAGCTGGCGGGCAATGGCGGCATTCGCTTCCTGATTAACGGTCGGCCTTCCACTGCATTTGGCAGCAACATTGCAGACGTATTGCAATCTATACCGGCCAGCAATATCAAAAGCATTGAAGTGATCACCAATCCCGGCGCCAAATACGATGCGCAGGGCATGGGCGGTATCATCAATATCATTTTAAAAAGCAGCAAGGCAAAAGGTTACAATGGCAGCATTTCGCTTACGGCAGGTACCCGCGCACAAAACGGTAGTTTTAATTTCAATGCACGAAAAGATAATTTTGCGTTTAACGCATTTGTGAGTGGCAACACAAGGTTTAAAGTAACCACTCCTTACACGAGTGCAAGAAATTCATTTGACACCGCAAGCAAAACGACTGCCACACTATTGCAGGATGGCAATACAAACGTAAAACGCAAGGGCGCAGAAGGAGGAATGGGCATTGACTGGACATGGAAAAAATACAACAGCATTGCCGCGTCTGTTAACTACAACGCGTATGGAGTAGAGAACGGAGGCGCCGTAAACCAGTTGCAACAATTGTTTGATGCCGGCGGCAATTCGCTTGCAAATATTGCGAGCCTGAATAACAGGAACACAAAGAACAGCTGGCATGCCACCGACATTGCACTGAACTACAAACGCACTTTTGCAAAAGAAGACCAGGAACTGAATTTTTCGGTGAACTCAAGTCTTGGCCGTTCACACATCAGCGCCAACAACCTGCAATACGCAATGCCTCAGGATTCGCTGACCTCGGGCACGATGAATACAAACCCGGGAAAAGAAAATGAAACGCAGATAGCATTGGATTACAGCCAGCCCATAGCAAGTAAAGTGATGATGGGCGCTGGTCTCAAAACAACTTTTCTTGATATAGCAAGCGACGCTGATGTGCTGGGTTATTATCCTGCTCAAAAGGCGTATTACTATGACAGCTCTTTGTCTAACAGTCTTGACTATCGCCAGAAAGTTTATGCCGCGTACGCAGAACTTAGTTTTCCCGTGGCCAATCTTTTTGATGTGAAAGTGGGCAGCCGTTATGAACGCACAGAAACATCGTCTTACTATTCAAATGCACAGAAACAAGTAGCAACACCGGGTTATAACACGTTTGTTCCTTCTGTTTATTTGTCTAAGAAAATAGGTGAGAAGCAGCACGTTAAACTTAGCTACTCAAAAAGAATTGAAAGACCAGACTACGGCGATCTTAATCCATTCATCAATACAAGCGATCCCAAGAATATCACAGCGGGCAATCCGTACTTGAAACCAGAGATCGGTCACCGCATCGAAGCGGGATACGGCTATGATTTCGGCAAAGGAAACTCTGTGATGCTAACAGCTTTTTACAGACATAACATGGATGATATTCAGCCATATGTTACGTACTATCCATCACTGCAAGTAGGCGATAGCACTTACTACAATGTGTCTGTCAGCACTCGTGAAAACATAGGCACAGAGGACAATACGGGTCTCAACGTATTTGCCGATGTTTTCCCTGTTTCAAAGCTGGAGTTCCGCACCAACCTTTCTTTTTTTCATCGCAAAATTAACAACCAGATAGATGTAGGCCAGAGCCGCACTTCGTTCAACTACAGAATTAACGCGAACCTGAGCTATGAATTTAACAACACATTGTCTGCAGAGTTTTTCGGCAACTTCAACTCAGCAAGAAATGAAGTGCAGGGGAAATATCCATCCTTCACTACATATAGTTTCGCGGTACGCAAAATGTTCTGGAACAAAAAGGGAAGCCTCGCCCTTAGTGCCAACAATCCGTTCAATGAGTATGTAACGCAGAAAACAGAACTATACGGCTCGAATTTCACTACGACATCCATTCGCAAAATTCCTTACCGTTCGGTGTCTTTAAACTTCACGTGGAAATTTGGAGCATTGGTGTTTAAAAAAGAAAAAGAGAAAGAAGCACAGGGCGATGATGGCGGGATTTAAAAAATGCATCAGTTTTTTTCACCACTAAGACACTAAGGGCACTAAGTTTCACTAAGGTTCTCCGTTCGTTTTGAATCTCTTAGTGGAGCTTAGTGTACTAAGTGCCTTAGTGGTAAATCTTAATGCTCGTTTACAATGCCGTTTCATAGACCTTGCGATTATTCGCCACACAATCTTTCCACCACTCCAACCATTTTGCAGGATTGTTTTCAATGATGAATTGCACAGCTTGTTCGCGTCGTTGAGTCAGGCGTTCTTTTTTAACCTGCGTTATATTATTTCTTAATTGACTCAAATTTAAGTCGGTGCAATAAACGGGACTGCCGGGTTGTTGTCTCCAGGAGTCCTGCAAATTGCCGATGTCCAGTGCATCGAAGCCGCTATCATTTATGAGTTTCGATACAATTTCTTTTGCGTGTTGATCATCTCCAGACACGGGCAATGCAATACGGGAAGCAGAATTTTCTGTGCTGCCACTATGTATTAAAGAACCGGCAAGAATAGAGTTATACGCTTTTACAACAGGCACTCCAAGTTTTGTTGATACCCAAACGCTTTCTGTCATTCCATTTTCAAGCTCATCTATTTTACCGTCCCGGATGGGGTAGTAGTTCGTTGTGTCAATAACGACAGTGTTGCTGGAAATGCTTTGCCCCAGTGAATTTGCCAGCTTTGGTATTTCTATTGAAGGAATTGTGACAACCAGCGCATCAACATCTTTTACAACGTCAGTTAGTGAAACGGGTTTTGCTCCGGTTTCATCTTCGAGCGCTTTCATTTTAGCTAAATTTGTTGCGTTGGTCATTTTTACTTCATGACCCGCTTTTAAATATTGCCTTATTAGCGCTGAGCCAATTTGGCCTGCTCCAATAATTCCGATTTTCATTTACTTGCAAGTTTTTGCTGGTTCATGTGAGCAATCATTTTTTGAATGTTCTTATCCCATCCATCGGTCATAGCTGTGGCGATTGCAAAGTTTGCTTCGTTAAAGCCGGTTTGTTTGATATGCAGTTTTGTTCCGCTGCCATAAGACTCCAATGTCCATTCGCAAATGGTATCAAGTGTAATGCTGCCATCACCGGGACCGCCTTTCCAACTGTATATTAGCTTTTTAAACGGCACCAACTCGAGCACTTTACAATTGAAAATACCATCGAGGTTGAGGCTTGGAATCGGTTTTATGCGGAAGCTGAATTCATGGCCCACAATAGGTTTGAAATCATTTGGCATGAGCCATAGTTCGATCAGGTCTGCCTGAGTAAGGTACTTCCAAACTTCGCCTGGTGGTTGCTCATATATCCATTGATTAACGATTTCCGTTTGCATATTTATCATTTTGAACTGCTAAAGTATATGTAACTTTAAAGTTACGCAAGTTTTTTGTCGATTATTTTATTTAAGACTGATAATGATTTTAAACCAACACTCGGTTCGGTTCTATTAACCATATTCTTTTATGCTTTCACCCGTAAACGATTTAACTTAAATTCGGGAATGAAATTGAAACTACCATTACCGCTTTGGTCAATTGCGATACCGCTTGTTGCATGGTTGCTGTATTTGCTCAAGCCAGACCCTGTTGGTGTTTTTTATGAAATACTTCTTGCGTGCTCGCTGATTGGCTCCGTGATGGCGGCTGTGCATCACGCAGAGGTAGTGGCACATAGAGTGGGAGAGCCTTACGGAACTTTGGTACTTGCAATTGCCATCACCATTATTGAAGTATCGCTAATTGTGTCGCTGATGTTTTCGGGTGGTTCAGATACGGCTACACTTGCAAGAGACACTGTGTTCGCAGCAGTGATCATTCTTTTAACAGGTATTATCGGCATGAGTCTTTTGATTGGTGGTGCCCGGTACAGAGAGCAGCGATTTGGCGCACACGGCGTGAGCGCCGCACTGGTAACACTTACAGCGATTACTGTGCTGACACTCATTCTGCCAAACTATACAACAAGTGTTCCCGGACCGGTGTATAACAAAAGCCAATTGATATTTGTGGCCATCATATCATTAATTCTTTACAGTACGTTTGTGATGGTGCAGACGGTGACGCACCGTGATTATTTTCTGCCTGCAGATGCCGATGAAAATAAAACCACACATGCCGCACCGCCAACAGTTAAAGTTTCATTGCTAAGCACATTGCTATTGTTGACTTGCCTGGGCGCTGTTGTACTACTTGCGAAAACACTTTCTCCTGAAATAGAAAATGCCGTCGATAAAATGGGTGCACCAAAATCACTGGTGGGTATCATCGTCGCCATGGTGATATTACTGCCTGAAGGTTCTGCTGCCATACGTGCCGCTAAAAAGAACAGACTGCAAACCAGTCTCAACCTGGCTTTAGGTTCTGCATTGGCAAGCATTGGCCTTACCATACCTGCAGTTGCAATTGTGTCGGTAGTAACAGGTTTTCCCGTTACGCTGGGAATCGATTCGAAGTCATCATTTCTACTGTTGTTATCGTTGTTTACAGTGACGCTGTCTTTTGGAACGGGCCGCACAACGATATTGCAAGGTGTTGTGTTACTGGTGGTGTTTGCAGTGTATTTGTTTATAACGATCGTTCCGTAGGGTTTCTTTGTAGTTATTACCGGAGTGGTATAGCAGGTAACATTCGATTCTCAAAAAAATTGTATTGTTGCGCATCTATAATTCATTGGAAAGAAAAAACCATTACAAAAAGTATGAAACGAATTGCGCTCGGAGATATTTTTGAAATAGAAACGCCGATAGGAACTGCATATTTGCATTATATTTTTGAGGATAAAGTGTGCGGCGAATTAATCAGGGTTTTTCGTCCGCAAAACACCACCAAGGGATTGAGTGAAATAGTTCAGGACAAAGAGGCATTTATGATCTTCTTTCCACTGGAAGCCGCATGCAGAAAAAAGATTGTCAAACTAAGTGGCCACTTTTCAGCAGACGCCTTTGGTAAACCTAAGTATATGCGATGTGTACATTCCGTAAGAGGACAGTTTTTAGGTTGGTTCATAGTCGACACTGAAACCATGATTCGCCGGCTTGTTGAGAAATTGAGCGATGAAGAAATTAAATATTCTGAATGGGGAATCTGGAATGATACGTTGTTGATAGACCGCATCGCTAAAAATTGGAGCTTGGAAAACTGGGCTATTGATTTGAGTAAATGACATTCTATTCGCCTTAGGAACGTTTCATTTTTTCAACCAGCTCGCATGCCTTGCAACCACTTGCCAGCCGTCGGGTTTCTCCACCCACACATCTGTTAATAAAAAATCTCCACTCCAGTCTTTGCCATTTGCCACTGCATCCTGGTAGAACCAAATGTTGAGCACCGCAGTGTTGCCGTACACACGGGCTTCCAGCAGTTCGATTTTGAATTTTTTACAGTGAAAATGATTCATTGCTTTGTCGATCCATTGTTCTTTATTTACCAAATCACCCGATGATAAGGAGCTTGTGAGTGTAAATTCATCAGCTATTAATTTTCTTGCGGTTGCTTCGTCTTTGTCCTTCCATGCATTCATCCAGCTTGTTTCGAGGTTTGTAAATTTTCTTTCCATTGTGGGTTTATTTTGGAGTTAATACACCAACCGAATAATAGAATTGAATTTTTAAGTTACTAAAACTCTTCAAGAATTTTCCAGAAAGAATGCAGAATTGACTATTAGTTTAGTTCTATTAACTCATCAATAAATATCTTAAGAGATGAAACAGTATTTGATAATGGCTGTTGCCGCAATGGCCACCCTTACAGTTTTTTCACAGGAAAAAACCGAATCTAAAAATGTCAAAGCTCCCGCTGCTGCTGAAGCTGCTTTCAAGAAATCATTTCCTGCTGCGACTAAAGTAAAATGGGAGAAAGAAGGTGCAAATTACGAAGTGAATTTTTTAGAAGGAAAAAAGGAGATGGCCGCAGTGTACGGCGAAACTGGTAATTGGATAGAAACAGAAGAAGAGATTGCGATCAGTGCGCTTCCTGCAAGTGTGGATGCGTATGTTAAGCAACAGAAAAAAGGTAGTATTAAAGAAGCCTCTAAAATTACGAAGGCAAACGGCGAGATTAATTATGAAGCGGAAGTAAACAAACAGGATCTGATTTTTGATAAAGATGGAAAATTCATTAAAGTGGAAAAAGATTGATCCGTGACAAAGCCTGAGGATACGTTTTCAGGCTTTGCTATTTAATCATGTTGATTAAAATCTCACACGGTCTGATTCAGCTATCTGGTTCTTCATTTTTCAATAATGTTTGTAGCCAATGGATGTTGTTCAATTTGCCATTGTCTAAAAGTGCCTGGCAATATTCTGTATAGAATCGGTGGCTTTGTAATAGATCGATGCTTTTCCTGATCCAGTCAGATACTTTTTCGTTCGTACGTATTTCCAGTTCTTTTTTCACCAGCGCATCTGTTTCTCTAAAATATACAGTGCCAAAGTGAAATGTGTCTGCATCACAAATGATCTTCTCCAACAAGGACGAGGGGGAGGGTGGAAATTTTGTAGCAAGAATGCACTGGCTCACTTGCTGCCTGACAGCGGAGGATATGGTGGTCTTCTCGGCAAACTCGTTCCACATTTTTACACTTGCTTCTTCATGAAACAACATACTTCCAAAGATCTGTCCGATGTCATGGAACCACGCAGCGGCCGTAAGAGTAAAATTTTCAGGCCTGCCGAGGTTATAGAACGTCGCAATCATTTGCGAGTACCGGACAACCATTTTCGTATGGGCGAGATTATGGTATGGATAATGAGGACTTAGGGGTGCGTTGTACAAGGCAGTAATATGCCGCTCGATTTTTGCTTCCTCACGTTCGTAATTTGTTTTAGTGATCATAAAACATTACTAAAATGCAGGAAGATTCTGAATAAATTCTGAAGGGGAATAATAACTGAATAACTGAATGACTGAATAACTGAAGGCTTGAGTTCAATTATTCACTTCAACATTGAAACCCTCAGTTATTCAGTCATTCAGTTATTCAGTTATTTAATTAAAGGAGAGATATTGCGGTATTACAAATTCATCCCACCCGACACCTCAATACGCTGTCCATTGATCCATCGTGCATCTTCGGTGCAAAGGAAGGCCACCACGCCGCCGATATCGTCTGGCAAACCAACACGTCCCAATGCTGTTACACTTGCAACATGCTCGTTGATTTCTTTGTTGTCTCTTACGCGACCACCGCCGAAATCGGTTTCAATAGCGCCGGGAGCTACCACGTTTGCTGCGATGCCCCTTGCACCTAACTCTTTGGCAAGGTATCTTGTCAATACTTCAATTGCGCCTTTCATAGAACCATAAGCCGAAGAGCCCGGGTTGGCGAAACGTGCGAGTCCGGATGAGATATTGATGATACGTCCACCATCATTTATAAACGGCAATGCTTTTTGAGTGAGGAAGAAAACGCCTTTGTAGTGAATGTTTATTGCGTTATCGAATTGCTCCTCGGTTGTCTCTGCAAAGGACGAATACAAGGCAGTTCCTGCGTTGTTGATAAGGAAGTCGAAGTTGGTGCTGCCGGTTGTCTCTTTCAAATGTGAGGTCACTTGCTTGAGAAAGTTGTCAAACGATTTTATGTCACCGGCATTCAATTGGAAAGCAGTTGCCTTTTGTCCAAGCGATTGTATTTCAGCCACTACTTTGTCAGCCTCTTCTTTGTTGCTGTTATAAGTTAGCACTACGTCAATCCCTTTTTTGGCAAGGCTTATGGCCATGTTTTTTCCCAAACCCCGGCTACCACCTGTTACCAATGCTACTTTACTTTTTGTACTCATTGTTTTGAATTTTGATATTGCAAAGTTCATTCTATTTTCAACTATCTCATTTGCAACTATCAATCCAATGTTTGCGAAAATCAAATTTAGTTGTTGGCAGTTAGAAGGCAATGGTTGGATATCATGCCCAACAACTAACAACTCCTTACTACCAATTTCCTTCCTGTGCTTCATTCAGGCGCTCTGGTTTTTCTGCTGGATGAAGTCTCCAATCTTTATCGTAACGGGCAAAAAAACTTAGCCAGCCTCTTCTTGCCAGCCGCATGAGGTATGGCTGCAAGGCGATTAATAAAACTGCGTTGATGCCGATCCAGTAAAACAACCTGTGGTCGCCGTCGGCAAGGCTAAATCCAATCAGCACCCACCATGCGACAAATGTGGCCACACTTAGTGCAACTGTAAACGCATAGCTAACATAGCTCGCTCCATAATAAAAACCGACTTCAAGATTAAATGGCTGACCGCAAACAGGGCAAGTGTCGTTCATCTTCATTGTTTCCTTTAACTGATAAGGATTTTTGTTGACAAACATATCTCCCTGTCTGCATCTTGGGCATTTGCATTTTACAAATGCAGGAATAACACCTGTTGCTTTTTCTTCTATCATGTCGGTTGAAGCGGTTATTGTTTTCATAATCTATTTGTATTTACTTCTAAAAACCTCCGGCGTAACGCCTTCGTATTTTTTGAAAAATTTTGTGAAATAGGAATTGTCTTCAAAATTCAACTCACTGGCAATGGCAGAAATGTTTATCTCCGCATTGATCAGCAAACGCTTTGCTTCGAGCAAGACACGATTTCTGATAAGTTCACCGGCAGAACTGCCTGTAAGATCCTTGCTCAATGCGTTCAGGTGATTAGGCGTAACGTACAACATTGCTGCGTAATCTTTTGTCAGCCTGTATTCTTTATAGTGCTCTTCGATCAATTGCTGAAAGTTTCGAAGCAGAGTGGAGTTGTATCGTGTTGTTTGTGTTGCTGTTTTTGTTGTGTAACGTTCTGCTTCAATGAACAACTGCACAAGGCAAGCTCTTATTAAATCGTCTTTCATTTCACCGGACGCATAACTTTCATCAACAATCGTTTGCAACAGGTTTTCCATTCGTTGCCTTGCGATCTTTGGAATCGTAATCACCTGCTGATTGGCAATGCCTGCAAAGAAGCTGAACTTTTGTAAATATTTTGTATCTGCCAGTAACGCATTGATGTAGTGATCCGAAAAATTGATGATAAAGCCTTCGGGTGCTGTTTTAAAATCCCATGTGTGCACTTGTCCAGGATTCATGAAATAGATTTGTCCGGCTTCAACAGGAAATTTTATAAAATCGATGGAGTGATTTCCGGTTCCGTTTGTAAAATAGACAAGATGATAAAACGAATGTCTGTGTGGAAAATGAAGATCCTTATGCAGTTCCAGGTAGTGACTAAACTGATCTGCAATGATATCATTTGATAACGTGACGTTGTCGTTCAGGCTGCAAATGCTATATGTGGGAAGATTTGGTCGTGCCATTGCCATGCTGTTGGTCTGATTGCAAAAATACCTAACAGCTTTTGTATTTTAAGGCACTATTGAAGGGGGTAATGGTACTTTTTACTGATGGAAGAAATTTAATAACTGAATGACTGAATAACTGAATAACTGAATAACTCAGCGTTGAGTGATTGAATCATTGGATTATTGAAGCAGTTCCTGCCTTGCGATACTTACGAGAAAACAACAACGCAGCATCGTCATTGTGAGACCAGCAGAGAAAGATTACTGAACTGTTACTGAAAGATGAACAGAAAACAAGCGGCCGAAGCAATCTTCCTGCGAGCCGCGAGATTGCTTCGGCCGCTTCTCGGTTTGCTACGTTTGTTTTAATGATGTAGGCATTCATGGTCCGCAGGCCTCGCAATGACGATGCAGCTTTCTTCGCTGACTCATTCACTCAACTCTTCAGTTATTCAGTTAATCAGTTATTCAGTTATTGCCAAAGCTTTTGATTGTCAGAAATCTTGTCCGCTAATTGATCATTCGACAACTTCTTTTTCCTTCTGTATTTTTTTACGGCAGATTTGAGTTGCTTTTGTTCAATGGTCGTTGCTGATGCATTTTCACCCTTATATACTTCGCGATAAATATTGGTAATTTCGTTTGTTATTGCGGTCTCTTTGTCTTTTGTAAGTGTTTCCACAGC
The DNA here is from genome assembly GCF_019130065.1 of Pinibacter aurantiacus. Classification (GTDB taxonomy): domain Bacteria; phylum Bacteroidota; class Bacteroidia; order Chitinophagales; family Chitinophagaceae; genus Pinibacter; species Pinibacter aurantiacus. The sequence continues at coordinate 335,653 of NZ_JAHSPG010000018.1, forward strand.
AGAGGCAGATTTGTTGGCAATGCCTGATCTGTCCCACCATTGGTACAAACCATTGATGACTTTATCGGAATTGTTTGCACTGTGCATAAATCTGTTGAACCAGTGTTGTTCGCTGTTTAAGTAATGGCGGCGTTTTTGTATGAGCCATCGTACAAGACTTATTGTCATCCGCACAAGAACGTACAACACAGCAAGGGCCACCAATGCATACAGGCTGAACCAATACCATGGAATGCCGTAAATTAAATACGGCCCCTTTTTCTTTTCCGGCGGCTTTGTTATTTTCTGTGTAGTTTTTAAACTGTCTTTTAAAGTAGTAAGAATGCCAAGATTCGGGTTCTCTTTGATGTGTATACTTAACGATGTAGTAGACTTTTCATATTTGCGACTATTATTGGGATTCCACCACGTAACCTTGATAGGAGGAATTTTAAAGTCGCCTGCTTTCTCCAATAAGTATGTGATGCTTTCTATTCGTCTGCCATTCGCATCGTTTTCATCACGGGTATCCTCCAGTTCTGCATCGTCAGGATAAATGCTCGCCCAGTCTGGTTTTTCCTTTGCCACTTCAGGAATGAACTGGGGAAGTGTACCCTTCGCATCTATGGTAATGGTTCTTACAATAACATCGCCGACTTTTAAATTACGAAGTGATTTGTTCCAGCGTTCAGAAATGTTTACGCCTTTCGCTACAAACCAATTGTCTGTTTTAAGACTTGCAGGAACATCTTTTACAACGATCTTTTGCGGAGCCGTTGTTAATGTTACTTTTTTGCTTTCAGCACTTCCTTCTGGTGGAGTAGTAGCCACAATATGAATAGGAGGAATGGTAAAAGTGCCGGCTTTATAAGGGAAGACGATAAAATAAAATTCAAGTCCTGCATATTGTTTGTCTCCCACAGGAAACATACCCGATTGCGTTCTGTCAAACGGAAGAATAAATGCACTTGGTATCTGAATATTGTCGAAATCGAGCGGAGCGGTGTACCATGTTTTGGTAAGCACACGTATGGTTACACGAAATGGTTCCTGCACGTATACACTGCGCTTGTTCAGTTCTATGCGTGCAAAGCAATCCTGGGCGTTAGAACGCATGCAAGTGAAGCAAAGCAAAATGAATATGGCGATATTTTTTACCAAGATTCTTTTTCCGGTTTTACATTTTTATAATAGCGCATTTTTTGAATCTCAAATCTTCTGTGAAGAAACTCGCCGGGATCGGCATTTGTTTTTTGCATCAAAATTCTCTCAGAAGTAGATTCGGGTTTTTGCATCTTGAAATCTTTAGGTGGAAAAGTTGCTTCCTTGTATTTGTGCACATTGCTCTGTACTTCATCCGTTACGCGATTGCCAAATTTTGGAAGATTCTTTACCTGTGTATCAGATGAAAGCTGTTCATCATCGGATTGCGCTTTACGTTCTTTCAATGGATCTTTCTTCGCTTTCTTTTTGTTCTCTGCTACTTGTTTTGTTTTTTTATTTGGGTCAAATTTTACCAGCGAATCCACTTTCATTTTTTCGTGCTTTGCTTTGGCGATGCTGCTGTTGGCCTTGTCCCTAAGTGATGGGTCAAGCGCTGCAGCTTTTTCAAAAATTGTTTCCGCCTCTTCGTAGCGCCCCATTTTAGCAAGTGCGAGGCCGCGATTGTATTGACCACTGGCGGAGCTGTCCATGTCAAAAAGCTCAGCCGCCGTTTGATAATCACCAGCTTTAAAATAGGCGACGGCTTTTTGCGAGTTGTCGTCAAATCTTTCTGCAGCATCAGCATAATCTTTCGCATCAGCATACAACTGGCCCTGGTAATCTTTTGTGTACCACCAATCAGGATGTTTACTTTTTAACCCGCAGGATGTAAGCAACAAACATGCTAATGGAAGCCAGCACCATTGTATTACCCAACCTTTTCTGAACCAGAAAGCGGCAATCACAAGTACTGGTAAAATGAGCAACCATCCCATATCGTCCCAGTCTTTTTCATCTTCCTTTTTGTCTTTTTCAAAAATGAGTTTGTCGCTTATTCTTTTTGCAATGCCTTCTACATCAGATTTATCAAGCGTGATTGGTGTGATGTTGATTTTTTCATTTTGCTGAAGATTGGCAAGCACTGTTGGATCCTGTTTTGAAGTAACAGACGCATGCCCCGGAACCGGCGCCCCGTTTGGTGTTGAGAGTAAAAGTATCTCGAGGTGATGAACACTTGCATTTATATAATTGCTCAGCTGTATGGCGTCATCAGAACTAATGGCATCTGTCATTAACAAAATGGTGCTGGGTGCAAAGATCCTTTGCATCATCGTATCTACAATTTCGAGCAGTATGTGCATGTTTGTTCCCTGGACGGGCATCTCTCTGTTGGCAAGGCTTTGTGCGTGATGCTTGATGATCTTGTAATCACTTGTAAATGGAAGAACAGGATGCGCCGTTCCGGCAAATGCCACCAAACCTGCTCTGGCCCTTGGGTTGGCGTCAACAAAGTCTGATATCTTAAACTTCGCTCTTTCCAATCTGCTTGGTTCAATGTCTTTTGCCAGCATCGATTGTGAAAGGTCAAGTGCTATCAAAACCACGGCCTGTATCTTTTCTCCGGGAATTTGTTTCTTTTTCCATGTAGGGCCTGCCAGGCCAATAATGCCCAATGAAGTCCCAACAATAAACAGGAGTAGAGGCAATATAATTGCCCAAGGGCTGCTTTTAGTGAACATGTATTTTCTCAGCGGAGCGGCGATGATTGTCTTCCATTTCTTTCTTTCTTTATTGCCAATGATCAACAGCAAAACAATAACTGCCAACGCGAAAAACAAATACAAAGCCTTTGGACGCAAAAAATGAAATTGTGTCCAGTCAATGCCCTTGATGATACTCTTTAGCTCTTCTATTTTTTCTTCAATGTTCATGCACGTCTTCTGAAAAGATTTATGATGCCATTTAAAAAATGAAACAGCAAACCAAGTCCAATCGCCGCTGCCAACGGGTACATATATAAAAGCGTGACCGGTTTATAACTTTCTTCTTCGTACTCCACAGGTTGCATTTTATTGAGCTCAGCATACACCTGCTTCATTTGCCCTTCGTTCATTGCGTTGAAATATTTTCCCCCGGTTACATAAGCAATATCTCTCAAGGTTTTTTCATCCAGATCGTAACCGCCACTGCCTTTCGCCTGTCCGATGCCGAGTGTATAAATAGTGATGGAATCTTTTCTCGCTGCCTGCGCGGCGTCCAAGGGAAGAATTTCTTTTCCTGCATCAATGCCGTCGGTCAGCAAAAGCATTACCTTTTGTTTAACCGTATCTTCTTTAAAAACTTTTATGCTGAATGCGATTGCCTCACCAATGCTTGTCATTTGTCCGGCCATGCCCACCTCAGTTTCGTCCAGCAGCCAGTTGATTGTTTCAAGATCTGTGGTTAGTGGTGCTTGCAGGTAAGCATGTGTGCCAAACATTACTAGTCCGATCTGGTCGCTTTTTCTTTCTTTAATAAAATCCTTCATTACATACTTAACGGCTTGCCATCGCGTCATTCTTTTACCATCCATTACCCAATCTGTTTGGGCCATACTGAACGAAATATCGGCGGCTATCAAAAAGCTTCTTACTGTTTTTGTTTTCTTAGCAGGTTGGCCAACATAACGTGGTGATGATGCGGCGCCCAGTAAACATATCCAGCACAAAAACAGAGATATCCAGCCCAGTATATTTCTTCTGGAAATCCATGCGTTTCTTTTTGGACGCTGTCCGGAAACTGTTGCTGCACGCTCAAAGAAAGGCGCTATCAATGAAGCCCTCCGCCTGCGCATGGCAGGTAGCAGCCAGTACAACAGCAGCGGCAACGGTAGTAAAAAAATGACCCACTTATATGCTATTTCAAAGTGCATGTTTGGCTTTTACGTTAGTTGAAAACCTTGTGTTGTGTACGGTGTACATGTCTTCATTTTCTGTGTTTCCTTATCCAGTCTTTCGTTTTGCTTACAAACAATGATGCTTGTTCCGAAGGAAGTGGTGAAAATGTATACAGGTTGTTTGCAAGCAACGATGCATCGTTCGCATTGAATGATTTTTTGCGCCATTTCGAATTCATGTAGTTGATCCATTCTTCGCCGCGTAAACCTGCAACTGGATGCCTTCCATATCTTGACATGGCAACACGTTTTGCAAGCATATTTGTTTCGTAAACGAGATCAGTGTAATTATTGCTTGCCGCATACATGGTTTCAATTTGCTGCAAGCTTTTTATTGCTTCACGGCGATAGCTGTTTCTTATGTAATGTCTTATCAGCAACCAGAGCACGACGATAAGAAGCAGCAACAGCAATGCTCCCAGCACGTACCATCCAGGTGTGCTGTAAGTGAATTTTACCGGTGCCGGTTCTATCAGTTGTCCAAATTGTGTTTCATCCATTGTGGTCTGATTTGTTTATTGTTTCATTTTTCGCAGCTGGTAGAGACACATTGAATGCGTCTCTGTATCATCATCACGGTGCATCCAAAATGGCATGTGGTTGCGTTTTTTGAAATGACGTTGTTTCAGCGCAACGGAGAGGCGTTCAACGCGTCTCTACGGGTTTAATTTTTTTCCAAGCACATCCATGATTTGATCTTCCACGGTTTGTGTTGTATTAAAGAAAACCACGGGTATTCTGTAGTGCCTCATTTCATTGATCAAATGGCTTTGCATGTTTTGAAAATCTTCGCTGTATTTCTTACCCCAGTTTTTTCTATTGTTTTGCCAGTTGATTTGTCGCTTCCCATCGCCCAGTATCAATTTGCCATCAGGCAATGCTTCGTCAAGGGCGTCATAAATATGTATCACGATGACATCGTTGTGATAGCTAAGGCTTTTTAACAAGTGCCGCGTTTCATCATTGATGTAGGTGAAATCGCTGATCACTTCCACTACATAATCATGCGTAACAATGGAATGCGTTCTTCGCAGCATTTCATTCAGCCTTGTAACATCTGGTTTTATTGTTTTTCTTTCCGGCAATAATTTGTTCTTGCTTACGATCAATTGAAGAAAATGTTGCACGAGCGCTTTACTTCTTTTTGGCGCGATGTGATCGTAAGAATCTTCGTTGAAAATTAATCCACCCACTCGGTCGCCGCGCTTAATGGTGTAGAATGCGCCCAATGCCGCTGCATGTGCTGCGGTAACTGATTTCACAAAACGTTGCGATCCAAAAAACATATAACTGCACTGATCGAGTATGGTAAACGTTGGTCTTTCTTTTTCTTCATTGAATATTTTAGTGTGCGTTAAACCTGTTCTTGCTGTTACGCGCCAGTCGATATTTCTCACGTCATCTCCTGCAACATATTGACGAACCTCTTCAAAGTCAAGCCCACGGCCGCGTAGCTTGGAGGCATGTCTTCCGGCAAGTATTGAGTAAATAGGATGGGATGGAAGCAAATTCTTTGCCTGCACAAGGTATTCGTACCGCATGAGGTCCTGCAGGTTGGTGACGACTTCAGGAGGATAAGTGGTTTGTTTATTTTTTTTAAGACCAAACATTAATTAGGAATTAGAAATTAGAAATTAGGAATTAGGAATTAGAAATTCCCGATTGTGCTGTTGCCGTGGTTCGTGTCTTCACGAACCATCCGTTGAGCCAGTTTGTGGTTCGTGAAGACACGAACCATGGCATAGCGCATGTTGTTAGGTGACTGACACTGCTTTGAGCAGTTCATCAATTACTTTGTTGGCGTTGACGCCGTCGGCGTTGGCTTCGTAACTGAGGATGAGTCGATGGCGGAGAACATCCTTCACAATGAAACGTATGTCATCGGGTGTTACATAGTCTCTGCCATCGAGCCATGCAACTGCTCTTGCGCATTTATCCAGGCTTATGGTGCCGCGTGGACTTGCGCCATAGCTCACCCATCTTTCTATATCCTTATTAAACTGGCCGGGATAACGTGATGCCGTGATGATGTCAACAATATATTTTTCCGCAGCTTCTTTTACCTGCACATTGCTGATTTCTTTTCTTGCATCGAAGATTACAGTTTGTGGTATGGTGTCTTCCTGTACTGCGCTACCTTTTGATTCTTCACGCACCAGCCGCATGATTTTTGTTTCGTTATCGCTGTCGGGATACGTGATCTCAATCTTCATAATGAAGCGGTCGAGTTGCGCTTCCGGCAAGGGATAGGTGCCTTCCTGTTCTACCGGGTTTTGTGTAGCAAGTACCATGAATAGTGGTTCCATCTTGTGCGTTTTTCCTGCTACAGAAACTTGTCTTTCTTCCATAGCTTCGAGCAGTGCGGCCTGCACTTTGGCCGGTGCACGGTTTATTTCGTCAGCAAGAATGAGGTTGCTGAATATGGGCCCTGCCTGAAATACAAACTTTTCTTCTGCTTGTGGCTGGTAAATTTCTGTTCCGGTAATGTCCGATGGAAGAAGGTCGGGAGTGAACTGAATGCGGCTCAGCTTGCAATCGAGGTTTCTGGCGAGACTTTTTACAGCTCTTGTCTTTGCCAGGCCAGGCAAGCCTTCCAGCAACACGTTGCCATCTGTAAGTAGTCCGATAATTATCTTGTTTACTACATCATCTTGTCCAATAATAGATGCGTGTATGCGTGAGCGTAATGCTGTTACCTGTTCTAATGCTGACATAGGCAATGTTTTTACAAATCGTAACTGCCCATTCAGTTGAGAATTAAGTTTTTATCATTCTGTGAGGCAGCTACATAGTTTTATAACAACATTAGTTTGAAATAGTTGAGAGAAGTTAGCACGCAGATGACGCTGATTGGACTGATTAACGCTGATTTTTTTTTGACCTCGCAATTAGGTCGACTTTTTTACCGCAAAGAACACAAAGCAGCGTTACTCTAATAAAGTCTGCAACAAAAAACGCAAAGGAAGCGAAGAGGAGTTTTCTTCTCTGCTTCCTTTGCGCCACCTTAGTGTTCTTCGCGGTTAAAAAGACTCTCCAACAAGAATCAGTGCAAATCAATTAAATCAGTGTCATCTGTGTGCTCATTCATACGTAACCACGCCACTATACAAAGTGCCGAGCCATTTTTTGCCTTTCGTGTCAGCGGTCATGGAGAGGATGCCAGAGTTAGCTCCGGGAATGGCGAGTGGAAAGTGGTGTTCGTTTTCCAGTTTATATAAATAGTTACCACCTACCCAGGTCACATCATTTTCGCAGATCAATGTTTTGAAACCACCGGCGTTTTCAGGAGTGGCCATTTCTTCCCACCGGCTGTTTTTTTGACGGATCACATTCTTAACGGAAGTGCCCGAGAGCGCGGCAAGCACATTATTATTATTATCTACCGTTAGCGCATAAGGAAACGCTGACGGATATCCCATTTCAGGCAAGCGGAAAGATGTCCATTTGTTGTTTTGCCATTTTTTGATGGTGCCCGTAAAAGCGAAGCTGTTAAATGTGCCTACCCACAGGTCTCCATTTTGGTCTGCACTCATGGAAAGTACAAGATCGCTTCCTGCATCGATAACCTTCCAGCTTGTTTGTGCCGAAATGCTTGCAAGTTCGCCGCCTTCAAAACCCACCCATACGGTTTTGTTTACCTTGTTATAGGTTATGCACATCACCGCATTGTTGGAGAAGGGACTGTTGTCAGAGGTAAAAACCTGCCAGTTGCCATTGTCATACCTGGCCACACCTTTGTCGGTGCCGATCCATATAATATTAACTTCTTCAACAGCAACGGCTCTGATAAAGGAGGAAGGAAGTGGTGAATTAGAAGTGTCGAAAAATTTCCAGGAGCCATTTTCAAGATAAGCAAGCCCTTTTGGAGTACCGGCCCATGCGATGTTGTTTTTATCTACGGCAATGGCGTTGATCTGGTTGTCGGGTAAACCCGAGTTGCTGGTATTGTAAATTACCCAATCATCTTTTTGCCCCTGGGGCTCTTCCTGCATGTCTGTTTTCTTGCATCCTACACAAAGCGAAATCAGCAAAAACAGATAAACAATTTTTTTCATTCAAGGTGTTTTTTTAAGGTCTTCGTGTCTGACAATTTTTTGTTTAAAATCGTTTTCTCGGATTAGGAATTTTTTTTATAAGATATCGGAAGGTTGGGAATGATCCCGGGAGGAACGAAAATCAGTCGTAATCTGTTAAAGTTTGGAAACAAAAAGAGGCATAAATATGGGGTATGACTTGGAAAAAAGCGGGTCTTTTTCTTGAAGAAATGTAATATGTACCCGGATATTATTGTCCTTATTAACAACAATTAAACCTTAAAACGACAATATTTGCCCAGAAATTTAAAAGCAACAGATTAATTAACACAATTAATTTGGAAAGATTGTTTGCGGAAAGAAGGTGATTTACAAGCTAATAGCTCAGTTAAAAGTCCATAATTGGGAAATTATCGATTAATTAAACCATTAATTAATCCTTTTTTGGATAAAAATTGAGGATTAATTTCCAAATTAATCTCTTGGATATACCTGAAGTTAACCTTCTGAATGTTTCTTGCATTGTCTTTTGTTAAATAAAAGCTTGTCAATGAAATATTCACTTCCAGGCAAAATGCCTAGCCTTAAACCCCCTGTATTGTATTTTATACGGGGTAATTATCTGCATCAACTTTTCAATCAATTAAATTTTTTCAGGATATCTAAGCATTCACCAGAACAATGGCAGATGTGCTATTGCAACCTTAATTATTTAAACTCTTAATTTTTATTAAACCAAAAAGCTTGAAGTATGAAAAAACTGCTTTTTACGAATTTTAACCGTTCGTATCATGACTGGCGAGCAAGTCGGTACATAAAGCCCGCTGCAGTCGTGTTGACTCTTTTCTGCTCAGTGCTTGCCCAGGCACAGACTCCTGTAAAGGGAAAGATTACAGGCGACAAAGGAGAGGCCATCCAGGGAGCAAGCGTTAAACTAAAACACTCAAATAAAGGCGTGGCTACAGACGCCAACGGTAATTTCTCTCTACCGATTAAACAGGGTGATACACTGGTCATATCTTCGGTAGGCTACAGTCCTTACGAATATGTGGTTAGAAATGCCAACGCGGTAAATGTATCGCTGGCATCGCAGCTATCTGCATCTACCATGAATGATGTGGTGGTGGTTGGTTACGGTACGCAAAAGAAAGTAACGGTAACCGGAGCGGTATCTACCTTAAAAGCGGCAGAACTTGTTACAACCAAAAACGAGAACGTTGTGAACATGCTGACCGGTAAAATTCCCGGTTTGCGTATGACACAAAGAACCGCTGAGCCGGGCGCTTACGAAAACTCATTCGATATCCGTGGTTACGGTGGAGCACCTTTGATCGTTATCGACGGTGTGCCTCGTGGCGGATTCGAAAGAATGGATCCAAACGAAATCGAAAGCGTATCTGTATTGAAAGATGCGGCTGCTGCAGTTTACGGTGTAAACGGTGGTAACGGTGTTATCCTTGTTACTACTAAAAAAGGAGCGGGCAAAGATGGTAAGTTCGACATCAACTACTCATTCAACCAGGGCTGGCAACAGTTCCTTGGTATGCCAGAAGCAGTAGGTCCGGTTGACTACATGATGCTTACCAACGAAAAAACAAAACGTGATTTTGGTAACAACTTCATATCCAATGCACCGCCTTCTTATACTTACGAGAACATTTTGCCATGGATGAACGGCACATTTAAAGGTGCTGACTGGCCAAGTGCGGCTTTCACAAAAGTATCTCCGCAGGTGCAGCACAACATCAACGTATCCGGTGGTAATGATAAAGTAAATACTTTCATCAGCCTTGGTTACATGAAACAAAGCGGTCTGTTGCAAACAAACAGCCTTAACTATGAGAGATGGAACCTTCGCTCTAACGTAAACGTGAAGATCACGAATAATTTAAGAGCAAGCATGTTACTTTCTGGTGTGGCTGATAAAAAGAATGCACCTTACCAGGACCTGTGGACCATTTTCAAATATGCATGGAACCAGGTGCCTATTAACCAGATTTATGCAAACAACAATCCGGACTACCTCAACGTAATGCCGGACAACGTAAACCCGGTAGCGGTTGTGGATGCATCAAAAGTTGGTTACAAGAAATTTACTTCTAAAAACCTGCAGGCACAAGGTGCGCTGGAGTGGGACATTCCATGGGTGAAGGGCCTGAAAGCAAAAGGATTGTACAACTACGGTTATACGATCAACGACAATACAGCTTATTCAAAAATGTATAACCTGTATGCTTACAATGCAGACGATAGCACATATAAAGCTTCAACTGTAAGTGCAAACGGCCAGAGCGTTGGTACACTGAACCGTGCTTATGCAAACGGCTTGCAAACTTTGGGACAATTTTCACTGACATATGCCAATTCATTTGCCGGTGCGCATAACGTAAGTGGCTTGTTTGTTTACGAAGAAGGTCACACTAAAGCAGACAACATTTATGCGCAGCGTAACATGCCAATTCCGGTACCTTATCTTTTTGGTGGTGTATCCGGTACAGGCGAGCAGGGCGGTACACAGGCAAATGGTGTAAGCGAGTATGCAACAAGAAGTTTTGTGGGCAGAGTTAACTACGACTATAGAGGAAAATATATGGCTGAGTTCAGCTTCAGAGAAGATGCTTCAAACATGTTTAAACCAGGTGGTAAACAGTGGGGCTTTTTCCCTGGTGTGTCACTCGGTTATAGAATCAGTGAAGAAGAATTTTTCAAAAACCTTATTTCTCCCGATATCATCAGCAGTTTAAAGATCAGGGGATCGTACGCTGAAGTCGGTACCTCAGACGCTGCAGCTTATTTCCAATACATTTCTGGTTATGCTTACCCTACAGTTGACCCTGCCGATAAAAAAGTGTTGGGTTACATGATGGGCGGTCAGTTTGTAACGGGTGCACAAAGTCGTGGGTTAACCAACCCGGACCTTACATGGTACACAAACTACATGACTAATATTGGTTTGGACTTCACATTGTTGAAAGGTAAATTAGATGGTACGGTTGATGTTTTCAGAAGAGATCAGGGTGGCTTGCTGGATACAAGAGGATCTCAATTGCCTGGAACAACTGGTGCCAAAATGCCACAGGAAAACCTTAATTCAAGAAGAACACAAGGTATAGAAGGTATACTTACTTATAAGGAGAGATTTGGTAAGTTGGGTCTTACAGTTTCAGGTAATGCTTCTTTCGAGCGCACACAATGGCTGCATAAAATACAACCAGCGCGCGGTAACCAATATCAACAATGGAGATACGGTGAAGCTGACCGCTTTACAGGCCTTGTATGGGGTACCGATTATGCAGGACAATACACTTCATACGATCAGATATACAATTCAAAAATTAACAATGGTGGTGGTAATAACACCGTGTTGCCTGGTGACTACTACATGCAGGACTGGAATGGTGATGGTGTGATCAACGGCGACGACTATCATCCTATTGCAATACAGGATTTGCCTTTGATCAACTACGGTCTTACTATTGGTGCAAACTACAAAGGATTTGATTTCACAGCATTGTTTGCTGGCGCTGCAGGCGTTTGGACATCATACGGTGAGCAATTGGGTGAGCCTTTGATGTACGGCAGAAGTGCATTGACAAAATTCCTTGACAGCTGGCACACTGTAAATCCTGATGACAACGTGTATGATCCAAATACACAGTGGGTTGCTGGTAAATATCCTTCAATGGGTTATCCTTACGGTAATATTCAACGTTCAACAAAAGGTATCATCAATGCATCTTATGTGCGCTTGAAAACTATTGAACTTGGTTATTCATTGCCACACAGATGGATGGACAAAGTGCGTGTAAAAAATTGCCGCATTTATGCGAACGCTTACAACCTGTTTACCATTACAGGTCTTGATGATGGTGTTGATCCTGAGCACCCGGGTTCATTCCCTGATGCTTCTTTCGATCAGGCATTGGGTGGTTACAAATACCCGCTGAACAGAACATTTAACGTAGGTGGTACAATTACTTTCTAAACTATTGAACATTACATTATGAAGAAACGATTTCTAACTATAGTAGCAGGATGTTTAATGTTGGCTTCTTGTCAGAAGCTTGACATACCACCTGTTGATATCTTAACGGATGATCAGATATTCGGCAGCGAAGCCGGTATCAATGCCTACCTGGCACAGGTTTACAGAAAATTACCAATTGAAGATTTTACCTATCGCCCTGATGGCCGTAACGACGGTGTGGGCAACGTAGGCTTTAACCTGCACCACGAGTGGGAACACTTCTATTGCGAAGCAGCTGCAGATGGTGAAATGGTAGGACCTTACGGCGGTGTTGATATTGCCGGTGGTTTCGGCTACTGGCCATATAAGGACATTCGCGATGTGAACTATTTCATCGAAACACTTCCAACTTACGCGAAGAATTTCACAGCCGATAAAGTAACAAGTTTGATGGGTGAAGCACACTTCCTCCGTGCATACTATTACTTTGCGTTGGCAAAAAGATACGGTGGTATTCCAATCATCAAATACGTGCAAAATTATCCTGAGCAAACGATAGAGGAACTGCAGGTGCCACGTAATACAGAAGAAGAAGTATGGAACTTTATTGGAGAAGATTTGGACACAGCTTATCAAATGTGTGGCGAAACGAGCGTTGCGGAAAGAGCGAATAAATATGTGGCAATGGCGCTTAAATCAAGAGCAATGGTATATGCTGGAAGTATTGCACGCTACGGTTCACAAACATTCGTAGACGGCGATGCTCGCTCACAGGGTCTTGTTGGTATATCTGCAGACAAAGCTGCGGGCTACTATCAAAAAGCTATTGACGCTGCGAAAACACTGGAAGGTCACTACTCATTGTACAGAGCGAAAGGTGATAAAACTGAGAACTATGTGAACATCTTCCTTGATTCAAAAAGTCCTGAGAACATTCTTATCAGATCTTTCTTTGCAGGTGAGCCTGAAAGAAACCACAGCTTCGATGCAACATACTCACCAAACAGTGATATGAACTACATGACAGCAGGTGGTTTGTCAAGAACTTATCCTACACTTGAGTTTGTACAGCATTTCGATTCATTCGACTTTGTAACAAATGCAGATGGTACACCAAGACGTTACAACTCTCAGGCTGAAATGGCACAAGGTCTCGAGCCACGCTTAAGAGGTACAGTATATTTCCCTGGTGATGTGTTGAGAGGCGTTCCATTCGACGTACAGGCTGGTATCTATCCTTCATTCTCCGGCACTGCTGCGGATGAAGTGGCAAAACCAACAGGTACACGTAGCTTCATTCTTTCCGGTGATCACACAACTTTGCGCAATGGCAGATTGATCATTGGTAAAGCAGGTATGTATCCTCCGGCATTTGGTAACGATAACAATACACGTACAGGTTTCTATGTTCGCAAATACATTGATCCAACAAAAGGCATTTCAGCAGTTAACCTGTTCACCAGCACCACTCCGTGGATCGAGTTGCGCTATGCAGAAGTCTTGCTGAACCGTGCAGAAGCTGATATCGAATTGAATCAAACTGCTGATGCATTAAAATGCATCAACGACCTGAGAGACAGAGCGGGCGCTTCACTGGCAACAGCAGCAGACATGACTGTAGCAACTTATCGCAATGAAAGAGCGAAAGAGCTTGCTTTTGAAAACCACTACTGGTGGGATATTAAAAGATGGAGAATTGCAGATCAGTTGTTGAACAACACTCACTTCCATGGTTTGATGCCTTACTATGTAGAATCTGAAAACAAATACATATTCCTGAAAGAGCTTGAGCTTTTCAACAGGAACTATTATTTCGATAAGAAGTTCTACTATGAGCAAATACCAGGCGGCGAACTTGCAACAAATCCAAACTTGTATCCAAATAACCCAGGCTACTAATCAAAGTAAAAATTCAAAAGTAAAAAGTAAAAAATGGTCGATGCACAAAAGAGCCTAACATTATCACGCAGCCCTTTTTTTGACTTTTGACTTTTTACTTTTGACTTAATTTTTTAAACAGTGAATTATGAAATTGAAATCATTTAAAATATTGAGCCTTGGAGTTTCCTTGTTGTTCTTTGCTTCTTCTTGTGTGAAAATGGACACCTACACAGGACCTGATGCATCGCTGACAGGAAACGTTATTGAGGACGGTTCAAAAAACAATGTGCAAACCTGTTCTGGAAATTTCTCCATCAGGCTTGAGCAACTAAGCTGGGATAGCACACCTGCTCCACAGGACATTCCGGTTAAGTATGACGGTTCTTATCAGAATACTAAAATATTCTCTGGTCACTACCGTGTATCTATTCATGGCGGCGCATTCTGGCCGGTTGCACCAGAAGAAATGGACATCAGTTCTGGAACTGTTCACGATTTCAAACTGACTCCGTATTTAACTATCAGCGACTTTAATGCAGAGATGACAGACAGTACAACGCTTAGGCTTACATACTCTCTTGACGCTCCTGTTGCAGGCATACCAAAGATTTTGGAAGTGCAACCTTATCTTAACACAACACAAATTGTTGGCCCCGGAGCTTCTATCTATGATTTCTCCGACCTCAACAAAATTGCTGTAAATAAAGATTGGGCAGACTTTAACGACGCCGATAAAAACGGAGAGATCATTGTTAGCAACCTCATCCCTGGTCGTATTTTCTACGTAAGAGTAGGGGTGAAATTTGATAACAATGATAAAAGTTCAAACTTATCCAACGTTATCAAAATAACGGTTCCGGGTAAGTAATGTAACGATGCAAACCATAAAATCATTTAAAATGAAATTCTCAAGACTAATACTTATAGCATCCGTACTTGGAGTATGTATTGCAGGATGTAAGAAAGATTCTTTTACTTCAAGAGATACAAGCAAGTTGAAGCCAACGCCTGTTGACTCAACTCCGCCGGATCCGACACTCGTAATGTTCGATCCTGCTGACGAAACCACCGACTGGGAAATTTCCGGCGGTAACGGACAGATAGATAATGCTGCCAAAAAAGAAGGTGCCGCTTGTTTGTCTTCAGTGATTAAAGCTGGTGACAATGATGGCTACCAACATTTCATCAAAAGACGCCCTACTGCAGTGAATCCAAAATTGAGCAAGGAAGAGTGTCAGTTTGTTTTCTGGCTCTATGTTTCCGACGCAAGTCAGCTGAGAGGTGATGGTCAGATCGAAATTTCAAGCTCTGGTAAATCAGATCAGAATGAAGCTTACTGGGACTTTGGTTCAATAGCTGGTTCGCTGAAAAATGGATGGAACGAAGTGATGTTAAATTTGAATACTTCACAATCATCCGGTGGGGACATTGACCTTTCCGCGGTTAATTTCTTCCGCATATACTTCTGGTCAAAACAGCCACGTGCTGCTGACTACACGATCAAAGTTGATTACCTGAGATTTAGAAAACGTCCGCCAATTAACGTGCAATTTGCAAACTGCGATCAAACAGATAATTGGGAAATGGCTGGTGGTACCGGACAAATTGATAAATCAAACAAGAAAGAAGGTGCTGCTTCCCTGAAAGCAACAATCGTAAAAACAGAAGATTACATGCACTTCATTTTCAGAAGACCAGAATCAATAAATCCGGGTCTTACAAGAGCCAACGGTATATTCAGATTCTGGTTCTATGTAAGTGATGTAAATGAACTTAAAAATAACGACGGACAAATAGAGCTGACAAGTTCAGGACAATCTGATAAAGCTGAAATGAACTGGAACCTTGATCAGATCATTCCTAATTTGAAAAGCGGATGGAACGAACTGAAACTTGAACTTTCCAAAGGAAACGAGAACGGCAGCGATCCCCTCGACCTTAGTAAGCCAAATTTCTTCCGTGTATATCTGTGGGCAAAAAGCAAACCACATAGTTCAGATCTTGATTTGAGAGTGGATGATTTTCGATTCATAGAAAAATAGTCAGGAACAACCAGAATTAATAATTAATAATTAAGAATTAATAGGTGCAGCACTTGGTTCGTAAAGTTGGCATCTCATATGCTTAGCGGATGTTTGCGTTCACTAAAGAATGTAGCCCTGTTAATTATTAATTATTAATTATTAATTCAAAAAACAAAAACGATAATGAAGCTTAGAAGTTTTAGTAAATTAATTGCCGTACCTGCTCTTGTAAGCATAGCTGCATTAACCTCTTGCAGTGCACAAAAAAAGAACACGACCACTCCCAATGGTAATCCCATTGTTCGCGATATCTACACTGCTGATCCTTCTGCACACGTATGGAAAGATGGTAGATTGTATGTGTATCCGTCACACGATGTGTCACCACCGCGCGGTTGCGACCTGATGGACAAATACCATGTTTACTCAACAAACGACATGGTACACTGGCGCGACGAAGGACAGATACTTGAATCCAGCCAGGTGTCATGGGGCAGAAAAGAAGGTGGCTTTATGTGGGCGCCTGATTGCGCTTACAAAAATGGTACTTACTATTTCTATTTCCCGCACCCAAGCGGCACTGAATGGAACAACACGTGGAAGATAGGCGTGGCTACAAGTAAATATCCTGCAAAAGATTTTAAAGTACAAGGTTATATTCAAGGCATTGAATCTTTGATCGATCCTTGCGTGTTTGTTGATGACGACGGCCAGGCTTACTTCTATCACGGTGGTGGTGGCAAATGCATGGGTGGAAAATTGAAAGACAACATGATGGAAATCGACGGGCAATTGCAAAAAATGGAAGGCCTTGAAGATTTTCACGAAGCATCATGGGTGCACAAACGCAATGGAGTGTACTATCTGTCTTACTCAGATAACCATGATAAAGATGGCAAACACAATCAAATGCGTTACGCAACAAGTTCAAGTCCATTAGGTCCATGGAAATCCCAGGGCATCTATATGGATCCAACTGATAGCTATACCAACCATGGTTCCATCGTAGAATACAAAGGTCAATGGTATGCGTTCTATCATAATAGCGCATTGTCACATCACGATTGGCTGAGATCAATTTGTGTTGACAAATTATTCTATAATGAAGACGGCACGATTAAAAAAGTACAACAAACGATGGGCGTGATTGAAGAGAAGAAAGAAGTAAGCAGTAAATAATTGAAAGTGGAAAATTGAAAATTGAAAATGGTAGGGGCGAATTGCATTCGCCCTGTTGCCCACAAAAAAATGCCGCATACAATAATTAGTGACGCACCCTATTAATTCTTAATTATTAATTATTAATTCGAAATGAGAATCTCTAAACATTATATCGGCATATTAGGACTTTTGAGTCTCCTCGCTTGCTCATCACACAAAGATGATCCGGCGCCGACACCTCCAAAACAACCCAGCGTCTTTGACCTTCAACATAAGAACCCTTTTATTACCAACATGTATACAGCCGATCCGTCTGCTCACGTGTGGGCAGATGGAAGGTTATATGTATATCCGTCTCACGACATTGCGCCGCCGCGTGGTTGCGATCTGATGGATCAGTACCACGTTTTTTCCACAGATGATATGGTGAACTGGCGCGATGAAGGACAGATACTACAAGCGAGCCAGGTGCCTTGGGGCACGCCAGACGGCAACTTTATGTGGGCGCCTGATTGTGCATACAAGAACGGTACCTACTATTTCTACTTTCCTCACCCAAGCGCCTCTCCATGGAACAGCAGCTGGAAAATAGGAGTGGCCACAAGCACAAAGCCTGCAAGTGATTTCGTGGTGCAGAAGTACATCGACGGTCTTGAATCATTGATCGACCCTTGTGTGTTCGTTGATGATGACGGACAAGCTTATTTATACTATGGGGGTGGCGGAAAATGCATGGGAGGAAAATTAAAAGATAACATGATGGAAGTAAACGGCACCATGCAAAACATGCTGGGCCTGCAGGATTTCCATGAAGCTACATGGGTACACAAACGCAATGGCATTTACTATTTGTCATATGCCGACAACTATAGTGCAAACAACCGAGGCAACCGTATGCGATATGCCACCAGCAGCAATCCTTTGGGTCCATGGACATACAAAGGTGTTTACATTGATCAAACAGGAAGCTCCACCAACCATGGCTCTATTGTAGAGTACAAAGGACAGTGGTATGCTTTTTATCATAACTCGAACCTCACCGGCAACGACTGGTTACGTTCAATTTGTGTAGACACTTTGGGCTACACACCAAACGGAAACATTAAATTGGTTTACCAAACAAGAAAAGGATCCAACTAAAAAACAAACAGCATGAAAAATATAGCGAGGTTATCTCTCAGCATATCGACGGCAGTTCTTCTTTTTGCCGCTTGTTCAAAAAGTACTCCTGTTACCAACCCGAACGGAGGTAACAATGGTGGCAATAACGGAGGAAACAACGGAGGGACAAATCCGCCCGTAACCTGGCCGTCACCGGCAGGTGATGTGGTGGGCAAAATAACAGTGGGCTACCAGGGTTGGTTTGCCTGCATTGGTGATAACTCGCCGATCAATGGTTGGTGGCACTGGACACAAGATTGGTCAAAGATTCCTTCTCCTACAAACAAAGGAATGGTATCATGGCCGGACATGAAGGAGTACACCAAAAAATATCCAACCGCGTTTGCCAATTTGAATAGCGGCGAACCGGCAACTTTGTTTTCTTCTTACGACGACCAAACTGTAGACGTGCAGTTTTCCTGGATGAAAAATTATGGCATTGATTGTGCAGCTTTGCAACGTTTCAATCCCACCGGTGGTGAAGGCCCGATCCGTGATGCTGTTACAGTAAAAGTAAAAGCAGCCGCTGAAAAATACGGCGTAAAATTCTACATCATGTATGATGTGAGCGGTTGGACAAATATGCAAACAGAAATGAAGACTGACTGGAAGAACAAAATGAAAGCCTATACAGCTTCTTCTATGTATGCAAAACAAAACGGCAAACCAGTAGTTTGTATCTGGGGCTTTGGCTTCAACGATAACAATCACAACTTCTCAGTGGCGCAATGCCTGGATGTAATTCAGTTTTTTAAAGACCAGGGCTGCTACGTAATTGGCGGCGTTCCTACGCACTGGCGCGACCAGAACAGCGACTCGAGAGCTGCTTTCATTAGCGTTTACAAAGCATTCAACATGCTTTCACCATGGATGGTGGGACGTATGGGCACCATTGTGGATGAAGATAATTTTTATGCAAATGTGAATACGCCTGACCTTGCTTATTGCAAGCAATACGGCATCGATTACCAACCCTGCGTATTGCCGGGTGACCTGCAATCAGGACACCGCAAGCACGGCGATTTCATGTGGAGACAATTTTACAACATGTGTAAATTGGGTGTGCAGGGAATCTATATTTCCATGTTTGACGAATACAACGAAAGCAACCAGATTGCAAAAACAGCCGCAACACAAGCAGATATACCTGCGGGATCAGGTTTCTTAGCATTGGATGAAGACGGAACAGCATGTTCTTCAGACTACTATTTACGCCTCACAAACGATGGTGGTAAAATGTTGAAGAAAACCATTCCGCTGACGTCTACGAGACCAACGAAACCTGTCGAGTAGCCCAAATGATTGAATAACTGAATAACTGAATAACTGAGTTATGTTTGCACCTAAAACATCAATTATTCAGTTACTCAGTTATTAATATGACCATCATGAAAAGTATTTTCTTCATTCTTGGAGCAATGGTAGTTTTCAGCAACACACATGCACAAGGGAAAACGCCTGCTACGACAATTTGCAATCCCGTAAACCTTAGTTATCGCTTTTGCCTGGACACCCCTTCCAGGAGAGAGGCCGCCGATCCCTCGATGATTTTATTTAAAGGAGAATATTATTTGTTCGCTTCAAAATCAGGCGGATATTTTCATTCAACGGATCTTGTCAAATGGGACCTTATTAAAAGCAATATTTTACCGCTGGAAGATTATGCACCAACTGCAGTAGTGGTTGATGATGAAATTTATTTCAACGCTTCCGGAAATGCCTCGCACAAAATTTATAAAACCAAAGACCCCAAAACTGATAGCTGGGAATTGGTGACGGACAAGTTTCCTATTTCTACAACTGATCCCATGTTGTTTCTCGATGACGATCATCGTTTGTATTACTATTATGGTTGTTCAGACAAGGAGCCTTTACATGCGGTAGAACTTGATCTGCACAACAATTTGCAACCAATAGGAAAAGCCGTGAATACCATTTACGCGAACACTGCAAAATATGGATGGGAGAGACCCGGCGATTACAACGACGGCACAGCCGCTCCATGGATGGAAGGTTCGTGGATGAATAAATACAATGGCAAATATTATTTGCAATATGCCTGCCCCGGTACACAGTTTAAAAGCTACGCCGATGGTTTGTATGTCTCAGACAAACCGCTTGGGCCATTTGTATTGAGCAAAAACAATCCCTTTGCCTACAAGCCGGAAGGCTTTGCAACTGGCGCGGGACATGGCAGCACATTTAAAGATAAATATGGTAACTACTGGCACATAGGCACCGTTACCATTTCAGTAAAACACATGTTCGAAAGACGCTTGTCACTGTTTCCTGTTTTCTTTGATAAAGACGGCGAAATGACCGCGTACACCGGCTTTGGCGATTACCCGATGTTAGTTCCATCGAAAAAAATAACGAAACCTGCAGAACTGTTTCCCGGTTGGATGTTGCTTTCGTACAACAAGAAAGTGACGACTTCCTCTTCTTTGAACGATCACCAACCACAAGCCGCAACAGACGAAGACATAAGAACATGGTGGAGTGCAGCAACAAATAGCAAAGGCGAATTTATAACCGTTGATCTTGGCAGTGTTGAGACTGCTCAGGCAATTCAAATCAATTTCGCCGAACAGAATACTTCCATACTGGGTCGCACGGAAAATATGGCATATCAATACAACCTGGAGTATTCCGCCGACAACAAAAACTGGAAAACAATTGTGGACAAATCGCAAAACAATGCCGATGCTCCACATGACTATATACAACTTCAAAGCCCATTGCAATTGCGCTATGTGAGACTAACGAACATCCAAGTTCCTTCAGGAAAGTTCGCAGTGTCCGACCTGCGAGTGTTTGGGAAAGCGAATGTAAAAGCAGCGAAAGAAGTTATATCATTCAACATAGAAAGAGACAAGGACAGAGCCATTGTAAGACTTACATGGAACAAAGATGTAAACGCAACGGGTCATAACATCCGTTTTGGAACGGATAAAAACAAGTTGTACGAAAACTATATTGTTTACGGAAAAAATGAAATAATAATAAGAAGCCTGAATGCTGATTTGCCGTATTATTTTTCGATCGATGCATTTAATGAAGCAGGCGTTGTTAGTGGAGGGGGCGTGAAGGAGGTCAGATAGTTGAGAGTGGAGAATGGAGAGTTGAGAGTTAATTGAAAGTTGAAAGTTGAAAATTGTAGGGGCGAATCGCATTCGCCCTTTCGCACCATCACGATCTCCGAAACAGTGAACAATGCCGCTATCATATCCGGGCAAATCAGCTTAATCAGTGTCATCCCCGTCCGAACGGCTTCAGCCGGACGGGTGTGTGCAAAAAAAATGACCAACATGAAAAGGATATTAACCAGCGCATTGTTCCTCTTAAGCATTGCCATGCAAGCCCAGGTGAAACGCATCACCTGCATTGGTGCCAGCATCACAGAAGGAGCGAGGATCGAGAATCCAAAAGAAAATTCATTTCCCGGCCAGCTACAGGCCCTACTTGGGAAAACTTATGTCGTCAATAATTTTGGCGTAAGCAGCACCACCATGTTAAAGCATGGCAACTATCCGTACTGGAGCACGGATGCTTACAAAGCGGCACTACAAAGCAATCCCGACATTGTTTTCATTGATCTCGGCGGCAACGATGCAAAAGCCATCAATCGTCCTTTTTACAATGAATTAACGCAGGATACACGCGACATGATCCGCTCTTTTACTTCATTGCCCACTCATCCAAGAGTGATTGTGCTGTTGCCTTTTAAATCGTTTGAAACAGATACCATGCAGATCTGGGACAAAACAATTGTAGAAGAGGTGACACCGCGCGTTCAAAAGGCAGCTTATGAAGAAGGCGTTGAACTGCTCGATATTCATTCACTGCTTACTGATAAACCTGAATTGTTTCCTGATAAAATCCATCCAAATAAAGACGGCGCAGGAATTGTTGCTAAAAGATTATTTCAACAGATCACACAAAACATGGATGCGCAGTTTGATCTGTTTAAAAATTTTAAGCAACCATACACAACAACTGATTTCAAAGGGTATGCCTGTGCTGAATTTAAAATTGACGGTCACGACTGCAAAGTCGTAAAACCTAAACGTGTTGCGAAAAATGCACCGTGGATATGGCGAGCAAGATTCTGGGCACATGAACCGCAGACAGATATAGCACTGCTGGAGCGCGGCTTTCATCTTATCTACTGTGATGTTGCAGAACTGATGGGCAACAAAGTTGCGATAGATACATGGAACAAACTGTATGCATTGCTTCACAAAGCGGGCCTGGGTCAGAAAGGAGTACTGGAAGGCATGAGTCGAGGTGGTGTGTATGCGCTCAACTGGGCCGCTGTAAACCCTGATAAAGTAAGTGCTGTTTATGTTGACAACCCGTTGCTCGATTGCAAAGTATTAGCAAGAGATATGGACAAAGACATCAGCCAGATGACGAAGGATTTTATGGCTGCTTATAATCTGAAAAACAAAGCAGACATTCAAAACTTTAAAGGAAGCCCGATCGACAAAACAAAAGCAATTGCAAAAGGACATTATCCCATTCTGATACTTTGTGCAGAGAACGATGAATATGTTCCGCCCGGAGAACAAGCCATACCATTCGAAAACAAAATAAAGGCAGAAGGTGGCGAAATAAAGGTTGTTATTAAAAAAGGATTTAAGCATCACCCACATAGTTTTCCAAATCCAACACAAATTGTCGACTTCATATTGCATGCAGTTGATAAAGATTTCTATATTGCCGAAAGAAAATACGACTCGTATAAAACACTAGTGATGGCAGGTTACCAGGGTTGGTTCAGCGCACCTGGTGATGGAGCTGACAGAGGCTGGTATCATTACCTTGGTCGCGAAGGTTTTCATCCCGGCTCAACGAAAGTAGATATGTGGCCGGATGTTTCGGAGTATGACAAGGTCTATAAAACAGAATTCAGGTTTGCAAATGATAGCCCTGCATATGTTTTCAGTTCGTATGATGAATCATCGGTAAATACACATTTTCGCTGGATGCGAGAATATGGTATTGATGGTGTGTTTGTGCAGCGGTTTGTGGCCGAGATAAAAAGAGAAAAAAGTTATAATCAATTAAACAAAGTTTTCAACTCGGCCATTCATGCAGCGAACATAAACAACCGCGCCATTAGCATCATGTATGACCTGAGCGGCATGGAGCCCGGCGATGAACAATTGGTGCTGAAGGATATTGATTACATCGCGTCAACCTATGACATCAAAGAAAGAAAGACAAATACGTCGTACTTGTTTCATAATGGCAAACCGTTGGTAGCAGTTTGGGGTGTTGGTTTTAACGACAAAAGAAGATATGGTTTTAGAGAGGCTGAGATCATTATTGATGCACTGATTCAAAAAGGATTCAGCGTGCTGATAGGAGTGCCAACACATTGGCGCAAATTGGAAATGGATGCGATCAATGACACTACACTTCATCATCTCATTCGCAAATGTGATGTGGTGATGCCGTGGTTTGTGGGACGTTATAACGAAAATACTTTTGCGCCCTTTGCTCAATTAGTGAAAGAAGATATTGCATGGTGCAAGGAAAATAAAGTGGATTATGCACCGCTGGCTTTTCCCGGATTTTCATGGTTGAACATGGCGAAGAATTCAAAACCGATTCCCAGGAATCGCGGAAGTTTTTACTGGAAGCAATTTTCGAGCTACATCGGAAGCGGTGCCGAAATGCTTTACCTCGCCATGTTTGACGAGATAGACGAAGGAACCGCCATCTTTAAATGCGCGACCGAAGTGCCTGTTGGGCCGAGTCCATTCGTAGCAATTGATAGTGATCTTGGCAGTGATTATTATTTGTGGCTCGCAGGTCAGGCAACGAAAATGCTGAGGAAAGAGGTGCCGTTTACGGAGAAAATACCGAAGAGGAATTGAAAACTTATTGTCAGTTAGAGTAGCTGTTCGAGAAATTAATGGAGTATTGCTTGTCATCCCGACGAAGGAGGGATCTGGGTTTAACACTAGCGAACACTACGCGAAAATGAGCACTCAGATCCCCCCTTCGTCGGGATGAGAAGCAGTCTTTTTTTACAGATTGCCGGGTCGCTATCAAACGAACAACAAACTACTATAACAAACAACTTAGAAATTAATAATGAACCACAAACACTTGCTAGCTGTTTTTGCATCACTCCTTATGCTTTCAGGGCACGCGCAAACTCCCGTTTATAAAAACACTTCTTATTCCTTTGAAGACAGGGCAAAAGACCTAGTGAAAAGAATGACGCTGGAAGAGAAGGTCAGCCAGATGATGAATAAATCTGAGGCAATTGACAGATTGGATGTTCCTGCTTACAACTGGTGGAACGAAGGCCTGCACGGTGTAGGAAGATCAGGTAAGCACGTAACAGTGTTTCCCCAAGCAATAGGTTTAGCTGCAACATTTGATAAACAAGCGATGTTTAAAACCGCTGATATCGTTTCAACAGAAGCGAGAGCCGTGCATCATGCTTATGAGAGAAAAGGTTCGAGAGATATCTACCAGGGCTTAACTTTCTGGACACCTAACATCAATATTTTCAGGGACCCAAGATGGGGAAGAGGACAGGAGACCTATGGTGAAGATCCTTATCTGACGGCACAAATGGGCACGCAATTGGTAAAAGGTTTCCAGGGAAATGATCCTAAATATTTGAAGATAACTGCCTGCGCAAAACACTTTGCCATTCACAGCGGGCCCGAAAATACGAGGCATTCATTTAACGTGGCAGTTAGCAACTACGATCTTGCAGATACTTATTTGCCAGCCTTTCATGATTTGGTGGTCGATGCAAAAGTTGCTTCAGTAATGTGTGCTTACAACGCATTTGGCGGACAACCATGCTGCGGCAATGATCTACTGATGACAAACATTTTGTACAACAAATGGAAGTTCCACGGTTATGTTACTTCTGATTGCGGAGCGATAGATGATTTTTTTAAAGGTCACAAAACAAGCACCGATGCTACCGCTGCGGCTGCAGATGCTGTGATTCACGGAACTGATGTTGAATGTGGGCACACTTATACAACCCTCGTAAATGCTGTAAAGCAAGGGTTGATTAGCGAAAGCAAAATAGATGAATCGGTGCAACACCTGTTTGAAATAAGGTTCCGACTGGGCATGTTCGATCCAGCTTCAATGGTGAGTTACAGCACCATTCCCGAATCGGTATTGGAAAGTGCTCCTCATAAAGCACAAGCTTTGTTAATGGCAAGAGAGTCAATCGTGTTGTTGAAGAACGCCAACAATTTATTGCCACTGTCAAAGTCTGTTAAAAAGATTGCCGTGCTTGGCCCAAATGCAAATGACAGCATTGCAGTGTTGGGAAATTACAATGGCTTTCCTACAAAGACGACAACTGTTTTGCAAGGCATAAAAGATAAACTGGGAAATGCCGCCGAGGTAACATTTGAAACAGGAACAGATTTCGTTACCAACAAAGAGAATGTCGACTTCACGGCGATTGCAAACAAAGTGAAGGATGCTGACGTGATCGTCTTCGTTGGCGGCATCACGCCTTCATTGGAAGGAGAGGAAATGCCTGTAAAAATTGAAGGTTTTGAAGGCGGCGACAGAACATCCATTGATCTGCCTCATGTGCAAACTGCTTTTCTAAAGGCATTGAAAGCAACAGGAAAACCAGTTGTTTTTGTAATGATGACCGGTAGTGCGTTGGCAACTCCGTGGGAAGCTGAAAATATTCCCGCGATCGTGAATGCATGGTATGGCGGCCAGGCAACCGGCGAGGCTGTTGCGGATGTATTGTTTGGCGATTACAATCCTGCGGGACGTTTGCCTGTTACTTTTTATAAATCAACTGATCAATTGCCCTCATTTACTGACTATAGCATGAACAACCGCACGTATCGCTATTTCTCTGGCGAGCCTTTATTTGGTTTTGGTTATGGATTAAGCTATACAACGTTTGCTTACTCAAACTTTGTTGTTCCTTCTTCCGTTGCAACAGGCAAATCTGTTACAGTGAGCGTTGATGTTCAAAATACAGGTAAGACAGATGGTGATGAGGTGGTTGAATTGTACATAAAACATGGCGCAGGTTCGAAAGCGCCGATCCACGCGCTGGAAGGTTTTGAACGCATTCATTTGAAAGCAGGAGAAAAGAAAACGGTGAAGTTCACTTTACAAGCAAGACAATTGTCAATTGTTGATGATAAAGGCACGAGAGTGCAGGTGCCGGAAAAATTACAACTGTTTGTAGGTGGGCAACAACCAACAGTCGCAGCTTTGAGCGGCAAAAAAGTAATTACTAAAACTATAGACACAAAAGGAAGCAAGCTCGTTGTTGAGGACTTGGGATTACACTAATTGCTCTGCATTTTTTTCACCACTAAGGCACTAAGGACACAAGGTTCACTAAGGATCTCTGAATACTAGAGACTGTCATAAATATAAGGCACCTCTTAGTGAAACTTAGTGTCCTTAGTGCCTTAGTGGTAGCTCTTGAATCCCTCACTATAATGACTAATCGTTTAAACTTATGCAAGCCCAAATAAAATTTACGCTCTGTTTTGCCTTTGTGTTGCTACTCGCTTCTGCCACCGCCCAAACATACACACGCGTCACAAACGGCATATCTCTCAACATCAACGGTATTACCACTGAAATCACATTCTTCAACAACAGCATCGTTCATGTCAAAAAATACCCGGTTGGTACAGTGGCCGAAACAAAAAGTTTCAGCGTTATTGGCAAACCAGAAAAATTAGCGGTTGCAATTACTGAAGGCAAAGATGCATTAGACATCCGAAGCAAGAATGTAAAAGTTGTCATTGATGCAAAGTCCGGCCAATTGAAATTTGGCAACAGTACTGGCGCAGTTTTCCTGGAAGAGAATAGCAGCAGCTTTTCTCCGGTAAAAGATGGCAATGAAAATACTTTTAAGATCAAACAATCTTTCCATTTAGAACAAGACGAAGCAATCTACGGCTTTGGACAGTTTCAGAATGAGCGCATGAATCAACGCAACCAGCAGTTGTTGTTAAGGCAGGAAAACATGCGCATTGCCGTTCCTTTTTTTCAGTCAGTAAAAAATTACGGCATATTCTGGGACAATGCATCTGCAACGATTTTCAATGATGTTAGCAATATCGCCTCTTTGCAGTCTGAGATAGGCAATTGCATCGATTATTATTTTATCAAAGCTGCAAATGCGGACAGCATCATTGCTCAATACCGTTTGTTGACAGGCGAAGCGCCGATGTTTCCAAAGTGGGTATTTGGCTATTGGCAAAGCAGGGAACGATATACAAGTCAAAATGAGTTGCTGGATGTTGTAAATCGCTATCGTGCCCTTAAAGTGCCGCTTGATGGAATTGTACAGGATTGGCAATACTGGGGGGAAGACTGGGCAGACTGGAACGCTGTAAGATTTGGCAATCCGCGTTTTCCTGATCCGAAGAAAATGATTGACAGCGTGCACAATTTGAATGCACACATCATTATTTCTGTTTGGCCATCTTTTGGTTACAAAACAAAAATTTATAAGGAGCTGGAAGAAAAAAACATGTTGTTCAACTTTAAGACATGGCCAGAGAAGGATGTAAAAGTGTATGATGCTTTTAATCCCGCTGCCCGCGACATTTACTGGAGCCACATGAAGAATGATATTTTTTCACTGGGCATGGATGGTTGGTGGCTCGATGCGACAGAGCCCGAAAAGGCCGGCCCAGATTCACTTATCGATGCGCAGGCTACCTACGCAGGATCCTTTAAAAAGGTGGGCAATGCTTTTCCTATTGCATCAACGGGTGGAGTGAGTGATCACCAAAAACAGTATACAAAAGACAAACGGGTTTTCATCTTAACACGCTCCGCTTTTGCCGGCCAACAGCGTTATGGAACGATGACATGGTCGGGTGACATCCAGGGAAGATGGGACGTGTTGCGTGCGCAGATTGCAACAGGCTGCAATCTTTCGCTCAGTGGCATTCCTTACTGGAACACAGATGTGGGAGGTTTTGTCACGAGCCCTAAATATCCTTTGGGCATAAAAGATCCGGCGTACCAGGAGTTGTATGTGCGTTGGTTCCAGTTTGGAACATTCTGCCCCATGTTGCGTTCACATGGCACAAATACTCCCCGCGAAATTTATCAACTTGGTAATCGCGGCGATTGGGCATTTGACGCGGTAGAAAAATATATCCATCTGCGATATCAGTTGTTGCCTTACATATACTCCAATGCTTGGCAGGTTACATCGCAACATTCAACGATGATGCGTGCCCTTGCAATGGATTTTGCTTCCGATAAAAAAGTATGGGACATCGACAATCAATACATGTTTGGTAAATCATTGCTGGTTTGCCCGGTAACAGATTCTTTGTACACCAGCAGGGCAGAAGGCGCAGCCAAAACGGATTTCGGCAAGGTGAAAACAACTTCTGTGTATCTGCCGTCAGGCGGTGATTGGTTCGATTTCTGGACGGGTGAAAAAATGAAAGGCGGCCAGCAAATTTCAAAACAAACACCTATCGATGTTATTCCGGTGTTTGTAAAATCAGGAAGTATTTTGCCTGTTGCAGCTTCTAAACAATTTGCGTTAGAGCACGCGGATACAACGCTTGGGATACGTGTTTATGGAGGCACAGATGGTGACTTCACTTTGTATGAAGATGAAGGTGATAATTATAACTACGAGAAAGGTGTTTTTGCTACCATCACATTTAAGTGGAACAATGCAAAAAGTCGATTAGAAATTTCAGATCGTAAAGGAGAATTTCCAGGTATGTTGCAAACGAGAATTTTTAATATAAAGCTTGTTGGTAAAGACGAGGGAAAAGTGGTGAAGTATGATGGCAAGAGAGTGGTAGTACAGTTTTAAAGCCTTAGTGAATCTTGTGTCCTTAGTGCCTTAATGGTAAATATTTCGAAGTTTTTTTCACCACTAAGACACTAAGGGCACTAAGTTGCACTAAGAAAATCCGATAAGCATGATCGCCAATAGATCAGTGTAAATCAGTCGAATCAGTGTCATCAGTGTGCCAACTTGCTACTCACCAACCATCGCCAAAAAATCAAACAGCCCTGTTTCATTTGGCAGATCAAGTTTTTTACGCAAGCGATAGCGACTTGTTTCTACTCCACGAATAGAAATGTTTAGCAGATTTGCAATTTCCTTGGATGAAAGATTGATGCGCAAATACGCACACAGCTTGAGATCTGTTGCTGTCAACTGCGGATGTTTGTCCTTCAGCGTTTTCAGAAAGTCGTTGTTCACCTTGTCAAAATAATTCGCAAAGCGATCCCAGTCGTCATCCGTCTCGAGTTGGTCATTGATCAGCTTAATAATTTTGCGAACGCGTTTTGATTCTTTTTCCAACTCCAGTTCTTTCAGTGGGACAAGTTCTTCCTTAATTTTGTTAAGCACTTCTCGCTTTTGCAATAACGTCATCGTGTTGGACGCAAGCTCTGTGTTCTTATGCGCTACTTCCGCTTCCAGTTTTTCATTTCGAAGTTGTATGATCTCTCTCTCATTTTTTTCAAGAGCCCGCTGGTGTTCGAATTGAAGGCGTTCTTGTTCCGCCTCGTGTTGCTCTTGTTGCTTTTGCAATTTTATCTTTTGATTCAGTAAATACTTTTGCTGTTGTCTTTTGTAGAACCAATAGATCACATAGGCAAACAATAAAATATACACCAGGTATGCCACAATCGTTCTGTACCATGGTGGCAGAACAGTAAATGAGAAAGAACTCACCGGCGAGAGATTTCCTAAATCATCCTTTGCCTTTACTTCGAAGGTGTAATCGCCGGAAGGCAGATTGGTATAGCTTTTTTCAGCCTTCTTCGACCATGGCGACCACTCACTTTCAAAGCCTTTTAAACGGCAACTGTAAGCGGCCTCCTGCACAAAGATGGGTGATGAAAATTCGAAATGAACTGAATTGTATTTGTAAGAAATATTCTGTGAAAACTTAATTGTCTCGGCAGACGTAGCAGTGTCTTTCAACGACAGGTAACCACCAAAGATCAGGCTGTCTGTTTTGTTTGATGCTGTTATTTGCCTTAACAGTATACTTACGGAACGCTTGTTGTGCTTGTATTTTTCGTAATTCACATTATAGAAACCCTCTTCACTTCCAATCAGAACATTGTTGTTGTTGTAAGGGTAAATGAATTCTTCTCCGTTCGTCATCGTAACATTGTTGAGCTCTGGAATGTATACGAGTTTTGGATGGCCGGGATTGCTGCAATCAATAACACCGGGCTTTTTGTCTTGCACGAACCAGATGTTTTGATAACCGTCTTCTTTTAAGTAAGACACGCTGGCATTGCCAAAAATCTTTGTGAAGAAGTCGGATCTTTTAAAATTATCTATCGTTGGATCATACTCGAAAATGCCTTTGCCACTGGTTAGTATAATTTTTCCCAGAACATTAAAAACGTGGTTATGATTCTCTGATAATATTTTGTTCTTATCATCGTAAAGTTTATTCTGTGGCATACCTGCCGAATCAAAATAAATTCTGTACAATCCTTTGTAAGGATGTGCGGCCCAGATGATGTTTCCTTCAACAGCTATGAATTTCGCGGATTCAAAATGTGTGTGTTGTTTCTTGTTTACAAACTTTCCATTCTCATAACTATAGAGATTGATGCCATTGTATGTGCCTGCAAGCATAAGAGGAGCGGGCGTTTGCGAGCCCAATGTTCTGAATAACCAAAAGCCTGTTGTCTCATCAAGCGGTGAAGCGGTATTGCCATTCACAATATAAGCGCCTTCATTGTGGCTGATCATCAAATGATCATTTACTACGTTCATACCCCATACCTGTCCGGGACTTTTTTCTACAATACTAAACGGCCCTGCTGTTTCATTCAGTTGATCAGGATTTTGCAGGGGCGCTCTATACACACCGGTAGCGGTGCCGAGGTACAAACTGTTTTTATAAACAATGGCTGCATAACCGGGGCTTCTGTTTTCGTTGTCAGGATTAATGTGTGTGATGGCATTGTCGTGTGCAATAAGATCGATGCCATTGTCGAGACCGAGCCATAGATTTTTATCCCTGTCTGCAAAAACATACATGATATTGTTTTTCTGCAAACCATCTTTCTTGGTCAGGTGCTGTACTATTTTTCCCTGGCTATTCATAATGTACAAGCCACTGAGGTTCGTTGCCAATGCCGTAAGGTTGGCATCTAAAACACAGGCCGAGTAAAGGTTTTCCTGGCTTATAGAAGCGATATCCGGAGAACTGAATTTTTGAATGTCTTTATCGCGGATGGTATACAAACCATTTTTCAATGTTGTTATCAGCGATGTGTTTCCTGTAAAATCTGTGATGGCTTTTACGACAGTATTATGCCCTTTAAAATCTTCACCATGCGGAAGAGGTATCCATTTTCCATCTGAAAAATATACGAGGCCCATTTCAAACTGCTCTGCAACAAGCATGTTTCTTGTTGTTCCCAGGAAGCCCCAGTTAATGCTTTCGTATGCTTTGATGGTATTGTTGTGCAGCCAGAATATTCTTTTTGCAGAGCGGAAAAAAATATCGTCGCCCCATTTTATGACATTCCAAACATCGGTGAACTCATTTTCCTTTGGAGGGATAATGCTTTTAAAAGAATGATAGGAGAGTGTGTTGGTGTTATCGAAATAGAAATAACCAAATTCTTGCTGGCCGCCCACGTAGATCTTTTCATCATCGATCATTAATGAACGGACAATGCTTTTATTGGGAAGTTGGTAGGTGTTCCAGTAAGTGCCATCGTATACAAGCAAGCCATCGTCGTTGGCGAAATACATAATGCCACGTTTGTCTTGCGCAATGCAGCGTGTTTGTTTCCCAGCTTCATAAACCTGTTTGGAGAAATTGGTAATGGACGGAACACCAATCTGGTTTTGGGCAAAGATTATCGTTGCAAAAAACAGCAACAGTATTGTCGTCAGTATCTTCCTCATCAGCGAAGCAATCAGTTGGTTAAAACGTAAATATAAAAGGTGTTTCGTGGATTTTGAATGACATTAAAAAAAAAAATTGCTGAACGCTTAATGCTTAACGCCTAACGCAACGGCGGCATATTGGCGTTAAGCGTTAGGCGTTCAGCATTAGGCCTATTTCTTCACTTCAAACTGCAGGTCTTTTAAATTAAACCCGCCTTCATTTATTATTAACCTTAGAGCATGTTTGCCTTTGCTAAGATTGACTTTGCCAAGCTCAACAGCCTGCCAGCTTGTAGAAGCCGGTATTTTCGCGTTTGCAATTGTGTTTTTACCGTCAATGCTCAGGCTCACATTTCCTTTATCGGTTGCGGAGATAACGTTTATATGCAAGGAATAATTTCCCGCTTTGGAAACGTCGATTGTGTATTGTAACCATTCGCCTGCTTCTGTGCTTCCTACGTAATAGTTTTTCGCGTCTGCTGAATCCCGGAAAATGTCCACGCCGTCATTGCGGAAACTTCTTCCACGATTGCCGCCACGGCTGCCTTTAGAAACATGGTAGTCAGCGGTGTCGTTGTCAAAATATGCGATGCCGTTTCTTCCCAGGTCATATTCCGCAGCATTTATCACAGCACCATTCGATACATTATGAGTTTTGAACGGAACTGCGCCTTCGCTAAATGGCTGCCTGAACATCGCGTCTATTACATCTGTGTGAACAACGGTGTTACCCGCTTTGGATGCAGTTGCCAGTTTTATCAAACCGTTGTAGGCCTCTGTAGCGTCCGGTTTTGCACCATTTCCATTTATATAACTAACGACTTTGTCATAATCTGGATTTGATTTGATTTCTTCCGGATTGTTGTTGCCGATTTTTTTCAGCGGCCACCAAGCCCAGCCTATGTTTTGGGATTCCATTAACCTGATCGCTTCTGCGTACCAAACATTTGAGTTTTCACCCGTTTCCCCGATCCATATGGGTACATTGTATTTGCTCCGGGCGTCAAGCATATGTTTGATGGAATTTACATCATTGTGGTTCCAGTATTTGTGAAAACTCAACACCATGTTATTGTCCCACGTGGGCAAAATGCCGTTGTAATTGTTACCCCAGCCGTTCCCTTCAATGATCACGATGTGTTTTTGATCCACTTCGCGAATGGCTTTGGTAATATCCTGCATCAGTTTTTTCAGCGGAACATTGTGCTGTTCTTTGGTGCCGTTCTTGTCGTTGGCAAGGTCATCAAAGCCCCAGTTTGGCTCGTTAATGATGTCATAACCACCGATCCACGGCTCATTTTTGTAGCGGTCTGCCAGTTTTTTCCAGAGGGCGATCATCTTCTGCTGGTTCGCTTCACTTTCCCACAAAGAAGGTTTGGACCCATCGCGGTCGGAAATGTTGAGGTCATTGCCTTGCCCTCCAGGCGCTGCGTGGAGGTCGAGAATCAGGTACATTTGATTGGCCTTGCACCATGCAAGCAAACTGTCCGTGAGTGTAAAACCTTTGGTGAGCCATGTATTTTCGCCCGGTGTTTTTTCCTGCTCCACTGGCAGGGTGTAAAGATTGTAATGCATTGGCAGGCGGATAGAATTGAAACCCCACTTTTTCAGGGAATCGACATCTGCTTTGGTTGTATGATTGGCGAGCCAGGCATCATAAAATTCATTTGTTTTTTCGGCTCCGATCAGTGATTCGATCTTTGCTTTGATCAGGTGTTGCTGACCTTCTTTGTTAACGCGCAACATATAGCCTTCCTGCAGCATCCAGCCGCCGAGGCCAATGCCGCGTAGCAAAACATTTTCTCCTTTTTCATTTACGATACGTTGATTGTCGGCTTTCAAAAATCCCTGTGCGGAACTTTTTGCATTCAAAGCTGCTACGGCTAAGGCAATGCATAAGGGTTTGTGTAACTTTTTGGCTAGCATAATGCGCTTTATGTGGTTTTGTATAAATGTAGGGGCAGCTGGAGAATTTTGGCTTTTTGGCAGTACTTCAATCATTCGTCAATCGAAAGATGTACGGCGTACGGTGTACGAAATACTTGACAATCGGGCATCGAGATGAATTTCGTACACCGTACATCGTACTTCGTACATGGCACCTACGCCCTGCAGGCCAAAATTTTCCCGATCCCACAACTTCTTGTTCTCAAATCTGTATTATAAAGAGCATGTTTTTCCCAAATGATACTCTCGGTTTTCAAAAAACTATTTAATGGTGTTTAAACCTCACGGTATGAAAGCAATATTTATCGGTTCTTTTTTGGCGCTGTTTTTTGTAAATGGTTATGCTCAAAAGAAACAGCAGGATACATTGGCGATACTTATCATCGACCGGATGAGTGATGTGATCGGCGACCTGGAGTCCTGCAGTTTTAAGCTGAATGCTGCGATCGACGACTGGGATCCGTCCTACGGGTTGGTAAAACACTTTACTAATTATGAAGTCTATTTGTCCGGCCAGTCGAAAATGATGGTGAATGTCCATGGCATTCATGGTCACCGGCAGTTTTTGTACAATGGCGATCAGCTGGCTTATTATTCTTATGACGAAAACAACTATGGCATGATAAAAACACCGGGCACATCGATACAGATGATCGATAGTCTGCATAAGATGTATGACTTTGATTTCCCGGCCGGCGATTTTTTCTATCCGGCCTTTACTGACGACCTGCTCGAAAGCGCAGACTCTGTTAATTATTTGGGTATGGTTAAGATAAATGACAAAGAATATTTTCATGTTATGGCAGTTTCAAAAGATGTCAACCTACAGTTCTGGATAAGCAACGATGCTTATAACCTTCCTGCCAAATTTTCCATTACTTATAAGAACAAAGAGGGAACACCGCAATATGTAGCGTCATTTTCCGATTGGCAGATCAATCCTGCGCTACCCAACGCTATGTTTGATTTTCAGCCGCCACCCGGTGCTTCGCAAGTGAGAATCATGGCAAAAAATGAAAAATGATAAACTGATTAAACCAACGATTATGAACACTAAAAAATATCTCTATAATAGCTCTCTTTTTGTTTTTCTGATGCTGGTTGTGTGTATTGATGCCGGTGCACAACGTATGGGACATGGAGCTTCCCAGCGTGCAATGGGCGGAGGTGGAAACAGAGGTGGAGGCGGTGGTGGTGGAGGATTTCATGGTGGCGGAAACAACCATTCCATCAATGGCGGAAGTGTAAAGTCACAAGACAGAAATGTGCGCACCAATCCTTCGACCGGTAACCTTTCCGGTGCGAACAACAGAATGGACAACAACAACAATCGCCCTAATAACAACGTCAATAATAATATCAATAACAATAAAAGCAGGGACAACAAAAGCAACAACAAAAACAGTGGCAATACACGCAACAGCAATAACAAAAGCATTAACAACAGCGGAAATACCGTTAATATTAACGTTGATAACAGCAGAAATGTAGTAAACAACCGCAATACGGTAGTACGTAGAAACAATATCAATACCTATCATCGTCCGCCTTACGCTTATGGAGGAAGAAGATATTATTGCTATCACCCTTACGTTTACCATCCTTATCGTCCTTTTTACTGGGGACCGGTTTGGCACCCATGGGGATTTTTTGTGGCAGCACTGGCTACCACAGCTATTATAGTAGCAGTAGAAAATGAAAAATATCAATATGACCAGGGTGTGTGGTATTCACAAAGCAGTGGTGGGTACACAGTAGTGCAGGCGCCTGTTGGTGGAACGATAACGACGATCCCAAGCGGGGCGCAAACGGTCGTCGTCAATAACACGACCAATTATTACTATGGAGGCGCCTACTATGAAAAATCAGGCTCACAGTATAAGGTGGTTGCTCCGCCTGCAGGAGCCGTGGTAGACAATCTTCCGGAAGGTGGCGAGGAAGTAAAAATAGGTGACCAGACCTATGTGAAAATTGGCGAAACTTATTACCAGCCAGTACAGGTGGACGGCAAACCGAAGTACGAAGTGACGCAAGTGGAAGAGGGGGACAAATAATTGAAAATTGAAAGTTGAAAATTGAAAATGATTTTTAATGCTGTTTATAAAAAAGGAAGTCGCATCATACCCGTGCGACTTCCTTTTTTAAAGGGGCGAATGCAATTCGCCCTATCATTTTCAATTTTCAATTTTCAACTTTCAATTACTTAAGTTCATTCAACACCTCATACATCTTTGCAACCACCGAGGCCGATGGCCCGTTAAATCCATTGATGAGAAAAGCTATTATGTATTTGTTGCCATCTTTTGAAGTGTGATAACCACAAAATCCTTTTACGCCGCCGATGGTGCCGCTTTTCAGTTTCATGCCATTGTATTCGGGAAATGAATTGTAATAAGACGAAAACCATGGCTGCTGTTTGGCATATCGCAGAACTTTCACCAGAGCATCAGTTGTAACACGGTTTTGCGGCGATAGCCCAGAGCCGTCCATGATGTTGAGCGACGTTTTATCAATCCCTTTCTGCTGCCAAAAATCCTGCAAAATATTGACGCCTTCATCCGTTGCTCCAAATCCTTTCTTTTCAAACGCTAAAGTTTTCATTAAAGCTTCTCCGTAAAGATTGATGCTTTTCTTCAAAAACCAATAAACAAGCGAATCGAGGGAAGGAGAGTAGTAAGTATAAAAAACAGTGTTATCGGCAGGAAGACTATTTGCAGGGTGAATATTTGCAAACGGTTTGCTTAGATTATTTCCTGCGTTTTTATTGGAATAAAATTGCAGGAAATTTGAAAAATATTTCACTGGATCAGCGTAGGTAGTTGAAATAGAAAAATCTTTCTCTTCTGCTGGTACAGAACCTGTTACCAATATTTGCTGATTATTTGTTGGATCAAAATAAGCGTATGTGTTGTCTCCGGAGTTTTTTGCACCTGTTTTTAACTCTTCTATATTGATATTAATATCAGCATAAGCCGGTAATAATTTTGAAACCTGTGGGTTGGCGTTTTGCTTGCCAGTGTTGAAAAGAACATCAAACTGATTTTCC
This sequence comes from Pinibacter aurantiacus, assembly GCF_019130065.1. Taxonomy (GTDB): domain Bacteria; phylum Bacteroidota; class Bacteroidia; order Chitinophagales; family Chitinophagaceae; genus Pinibacter; species Pinibacter aurantiacus. Next base: position 372,672 of record NZ_JAHSPG010000018.1, read on the forward strand.
CGCCAGTTCAAAGCACCTTGCCCGGCGCCATAATAATTCGCAACATCCTGCCAGATCCATCCTTCCGGAAAGAAGCGTCTAGAGAAATCTTTGTTGACAATACTAATTGATGAGACTTTATTGCTGTTGATGTTTGCCTTTGCAAATGCGGCGGTAATGTTTTTATAGATCACTTCTTCCTTTGTAGAAGCATAGCGCCAGCTTCCAAAACTCGGATCGCCGTGGGGAACGATGAAAATGTTTACTGAGTCACCATTTTTGCTGTAAGCGAAATCTGTTTTATAGCGATAGTCTTTACCCAATAATTCAAAAGCTGTTGCACTGGTTACAACTTTCAAACAGCTTGCTGTAGCCAACCCAACCTGGGAATTTTTATCAAATACTACATTGCCTGTTTTTTCATCTATCACCAAAAGGCTATACACCGCATGTTTCATTTGCGTATCTTTTTCCAACCGATTAGTTGCGTTAATCAGTTTCTCTTTTACCGATTGAGCATTGACCAACGAACACACCAACATGCATATGATTGATAAATAAACTTTTCGCATCTTTGAGCTTTAGAACAACAAAGAACGCAGATTTTCATGATTGTTATGATTTGTTATGATTTTGATTTGATTTTTTGAGCTAGCAATATTGTTCCAGGAATCGATTACCAGGGTCAATATTTTCAAACCCCTAATTTCAAGTCATGACCATCTTGACAATCATGAAAATCTGCGTTCCAAAATCATAAAACATGATCCAGGCTTCAATAATTACGATCGGCGATGAACTACTGATAGGGCAGGTAATAGATACAAACAGTGCATGGATTGCGCAACAACTGAACGCGATTGGTGTACCGGTAAAACGTCGGGTAGCGGTAGGCGATACCTGGGATGCCATTTGGGAAGCGCTGGATGAAGAGGGAAAGCATTCCGACATCATTTTAATAACAGGCGGACTAGGGCCGACCGCCGACGATATCACCAAACCGCTGCTGTGCAAATATTTCAACGGCAAAATGGTGAGAGATGAAAAAGTCCTGGCACATGTGAAGCATCTTTTCGAACAGGTTTTCCGCAGGCCATGGATCGAGCGGAACGCTCAGCAGGCTGACGTTCCCGATACCTGCACCGTATTGTTCAACAGCGTTGGAACCGCACCGGGAATGATGTTTGAGAAAGAAGGAAAAGTTTTTATCAGCATGCCGGGAGTTCCGTTTGAAATGCAAACCATCATGCGAGAGCATGTGTTGAAGCTGTTGCCAGAGCGCTTCAAAATGGCGCACATAGCACACCGCACTTTGCTGACTGCGGGAATCGGAGAATCATTTCTGGCGGAAAGAATAAAGGACTTTGAAGAAAAACTTCCCTCCAATATAAAGCTTGCCTATCTGCCGTCATACGGCATGGTGCGACTTCGCTTAACCGACACCGGTTACGATGTGGATGCCATTGAAAAAGAGATCAACGAACAGTTTGCAATATTGCAAACATTGATTCCGGATGTCTTGGTAACCAACATCGACGAGCCCATGGAAACAGTGGTCGGTAAATTGTTGCTGTCTAAAAAACAAACCGTTGGAACAGCCGAAAGCTGCACAGGCGGTTACATCGCACACCTGATCACCAGTCATGCAGGGAGCAGCGGATACTTTAAAGGGAGCGTGGTGAGCTATGACAATGACGTTAAAACGGACTTGCTCGGCGTGACCAATGAAACCTTGCAAACAACAGGCGCAGTAAGCGAAGAAACCGTTACTCAAATGGTAAAAGGAGCGCTCCAACAACTGAAAACCGATTATGCGGTGGCGGTATCTGGTATCATGGGGCCAGACGGTGGCTCTGCGGAAAAGCCGGTGGGCACCGTTTGGGTAGCCGTTGGAAACCATAAAAAAATTACCACGCAGAAATTATGGTTCCGTTACGAACGTAAGCGAAACATTGAACTGACGGCAATAAATGCATTGAATCTTTTGCGGAAATTTATTCTAGAAAACTCTTAACGTATACAAAAATTCATTTCATTACCTTTGAGCCTTCTGTAATAACTAAATCGCTGAGAGTCACGTTACAATGCGCTACTTTTGCGGCAGTTTTTCCAGAGTATACTAACGATTGTTGACCTAATAAATTAAATGAGAAATTTATGGCCTTAGTTGATCTTGTAATGCCAAAAATGGGAGAAAGCATTATGGAAGCCACCATTTTGAAGTGGCTTAAAAAGCCCGGTGATATGATAGTGCAGGATGAAACTGTGCTGGAAATAGCAACGGACAAAGTCGATAGCGAAGTTCCCGCAACAGAAGATGGCGTAATAGAAGAAATTTTATTTAAGGAAAATGATGTGGTTCCTGTAGGTGCTGTGATTGCCAAGATCCGCACAAGTACTGCAGCAGACGCTTCATCTTCCCAACCCATTGCAGCTCCGGTACAAGAAGCCTCACAATCTGCAGAAACCGTACAAAGTCATGGTGGCGGCAACGGATACACTTCAGTTGCGGAAGAAGCAAAAGCGCCGGTACTGAACAGTAATAAGTTCTATTCTCCGCTTGTGCTGAACATTGCAGCAAACGAAGGAGTAAGCCTGCATGAGCTTGAAAACATTGAAGGCACAGGCAACGAAGGACGCGTTACCAAAAACGACATATTAAGATACGTAAACGATAAAAAGGCAGGAGTAGTTCCACAAGTGGCAACGAAACCTCAACCGGTTGAGGAAAAACCAGCCATCACTTTCAAACAGGAAGCACCGGTGGCAGTAGCCGATAAAACAAGTGTTGTAACTGCCGGACCTAAACCTCCTGCAACCATCTATAACGCAGGTCGCGATGCTGACGTTGAGATCATTGAAATGGATCGCCAGCGTAAGTTGATTGCCGAGCACATGGTAAGAAGCAAGCACACAAGTCCGCACGTTACAAGCTTCTCCGAAGCCGATGTAACCAACATGGTACTGTGGCGCGATAAGGTGAAAAAGCATTTCGAAAAACAGGAAGGAACCAAAATTACCTTCATGCCATTGTTTATCGAAGCCATTGCACGTTGCATTAAGAAATATCCGCTCATCAACAGTTCGCTGGAAGGAGACAAGATATATGTTAAAAAGGACATCAACATTGGTATGGCAACCGCCCTGCCTAGCGGCAACCTGATCGTTCCGGTAATTAAAAATGCCGATCAGTTGAATCTTGTTGGATTGGCAAAACAGGTAAATGGCCTGGCCGACAAAGCACGCACCAGCAAATTAAAACCACAGGATACGCAAGACGGCACATTCACCCTTACGAATGTGGGTTCATTTGGAAGCCTTATGGGCACCCCGATCATCAACCAGCCGCAAGTAGCGATCCTTGCAGTTGGCGCCATTAAGAAACGTGCCGTTGTTATCGAAACACCGCAGGGAGATGCCATTGCCATCCGCCACATGATCTACTTAAGTATGAGCTATGATCACAGGATTGTAGACGGTAGCCTTGGTGCCACTTTCTTAACAGCGGTAGCAAATGAATTAGAAAACTTTGATGTAAACCGTACGATTTAATAAATTTGTTATCTTCATAAACAGTTAGCATATTGCTGACTGTTATGTCTCCGTAGCTCAGTTGGTAGAGCAATTGACTCTTAATCAATGGGTCTAGGGTTCGAGTCCCTACGGGGACACTGGAACAATGCCAAATTGTTAGAAACCTGTATAAAATGAGTATTTTATGCAGGTTTTTTCTTTTTAATATGTCAAAAAACCTCAAAAGAATACAAATCAAAAGGTGAGCAAAAAGGTGAGCAGATTTTTAAAACTAAATTTGCTCACCTCCAGCACGCTCAAATCCTTTACTGGCCTACATCTCACTTTCCTCAACTCGGCATTTTGTTGATTTTATTGAATCACAATTAAAACTTTTGAGTATGTACCATGTACGTTCCGCACTGACCTTACATTCTTGGTCGAAAGAAGAGCGGCTAAGATTCCCAACCGACAATTTATGTCCGGCTAACGGTAAACAACCAGCGAGTTGAAATTTCAACTGGCATTTTTGAATGACCCGCTAATTGACCTTTAGTTTTTAAGAAAGGTTTCTATTGGTGGATTATGATTGTTTTATCGAGCAGTGATCATCGCACTTACTTATTTCCTAATTACTGGCGACAGTTAATTAAGAAATACTCGCAAGGTCATTGTAGCTCGATAGGGCGGTTAAGGCCATTGTTTTGAAAAGGTGAGCAAAAAGGTGAGTCAGTTTTTATTCTTTCGGCAAATGCCTATTAATACAGGGTTTTAGCGATTCGGTGTTGTCTCCTACGAGGACACAAGATCAAAGCCAAAATGTTAGAAACCTGTATAAAATGAGCATTTTATGCAGGTTTTTTCATTTTAATATGTCAAAAAACCTCAAAAGAATACAAATCAAAAGGTGCGTCAGGTTTTTAAACTAAATTGACGCACCTCCAACACGCTCAAATCCTGTACTGCTTAAATCTTTCATAGCAACTTTAAAATATATGATAAGTACCATTATTTCGTGTAGTTTTGCTGAGGTTTTTGCTATTTCTAACAGTCCCGACAGCAGCCGCTTTTCTGTGCGACTGCTTTTTGATTAGAGCAACAATAACGAGCCAGCATTAACATTGGCGCAACTACCCATCTTCATAGATCCCATTTAATCTACATCTGCCAATTCAAATAATAATGGAATGTGCGCATTAGTTTGGGCGGTGAGCTTGGTAGCGTTATTGGTAGCTATTCAGGATGAAACCTAATTGGCGTGAATTGGATAATCTCTGAAAAGGAAGTATTACCAGCTTTATATTTCGCTATGACTTTTCAGTATGATTTTGTTACTGATGAAGGAAAATTTATGTACAATATAACTAACACAAAGTAGCCCGGACGCCATGTTGGATCTAAAGGTAGATGCAATAGATTGAAGGGTGCATTTTGTGTTTACTTTCTCAACTTCGGGCAATCTTCAACGTTGGTTTTGGACTTAATTAAATAATGTAATAAAGACTATTTATTTCAGATTAACTTATTTAGATTTGTTGCACTTCATTATCCTTGATAATATCCATTAATTAAATCCCACCCTTCTTTAGTTGTGTTCGCAAATGTATTTGGTGACCAATGTAGGTGCTTCAATAATTTATTCGCTGTTTACCTCTTCTGTTTTTAAAATTATGTGTACGTGACTGTGGCCCTGGGTGTGACGGTTTTGCGGCCATGTGCTATTGTATTGTTTACTCCCGATACCAAGGTGAGCATACAATGCCTGCTAAAAAATTTGTTCATAATCGCGTTTTAGTGAGTGCCATAACTAGTCAGGAATGCATCATCAAAATGGATCTGTTTACCCCAGTCTATAACTGTTAACTATAACTATTACTTGCAACGAAAAAACCATTAACCTAAAAATCCTTTATGACAAAGAAGTCCTTTCTGCGTGATGCGCTAAAAGCGTCCGTAACGATCTTATTGTATCTATGTTTTTCGCCACTACATCCCTTAATGGCGCAGTACAAAGACACCAAGGGAAAAGAGTTCTGGCTGATGATGCCTGGCAACAACGACTCTTCAAGTCCGTTGATTTACATAACATCCACAACCGATGCTACCGGCGTGATTTCGATACCGGGTCTCTCTTTTCAGGTTCCCTTTTCTGTAACCTCCAATGCAACGACAAAAATCACGCTACCTGCAGCGGCCGCCATTCATAAGTCTGGAATTGCAGATGCCAAAGGAGTCTATATCACTGCATCCAATGAAGTTTCCGTTTCCGTTTTCAGTTCTACTGCTGCCACTGCAGATGCCTATCTTGCGCTTCCCGCTGAAGTTTTGGGCACTGACTATGTGGTTGCCTCTTTTCAAAACGGATCAACGGGGGGCTCTCAATTCGGCATTGTCTGCACACAGGAACCTACACTTGTATCTATTTCGCCTTCCACGCCTCCTTTCGGCCAATATGACGTCTTGCTGCACAGAGGGCAGACTTACGAACTAACAAGTACTGATCCGAACGCAGATTTTTCGGGAACCGTCATTACGTCAACCAAGCCAATCGGCGTTTACGGCGGACATCAGTGTGCCAATGTTCCGGTGGGTTTTGGCGATTGCAACCGCCTTGTTGAAATGTTACCGCCCACCAATGCGCTCGGCAGGAAAGTAATGGCGACTTCGTTACTAGGGAGGGTAAATGGAGATCTCTTCCGCATCATAGGCACTATGCCTAATACGTTCATCACCATTAACGGGGTACCGCAACCAATGTCCTACAGAGGGCATGTGACCGAAGCGGTAATTGTTGGCGATGCTGTTATAGAATCAAACAATCCGGTCCTTGTTAGCCAATATTCATACGGATCGGGCGTCCCTGGCCGGCCGGGTGCTCCTTTTTCTATGGTAGTTCCGCCGGTAGACCAGTACCTGACTGATTATACCATACCAAACGTAGACGGTTACGAGGTTAGTGACATCAATATTGTTACGCCGACTGCCGGTATAGGAAGCCTAACCTTTAATGGACAACCCTTGCCAGCGTATTACTTTCATGCTATAGGCAATACCGGATATTCAGGTGGGCGCATGTCAGTGGGTGGGGGTGCTTTTAAATTGCATGGCAGTCTTCCATTCGGAGCAACTGCATACGGTTACGGCCAGCACACTGGCTACGGTTTTGCCGCGGGTGAAATGAATGCTGACATTTCGAAGATATGGAGCTTTGAACTAAGGAACACGTATGATACATTAAACATCAGCCGTCAGTCTTGCTACGAGGCCGTTGTTTTTGATCAGTTGAAATATCACCCGTTGCCAGGAATGACCGTCATGTTTACTGTTAAGGGAAAAAACTCAAATGTTATTGGTTATGGCATCACCGATAACAATGGTGTCGCTTCTTTCTGTTACCAGGGCGCACAGGCCGGAAGAGACACGGTTGTTGCAAGCGTTGGTACCATTACCGATTCGAAACCAATGGTGTGGCTGGGTGATACATGCAAACTATCATTTACCAGCCAGGTCGCAGAAGCCACCAATACCATGACAAACGGTGCGGTGACAATAGTGCCATCAAGTGGTACGGCTCCTTATACCTTTCTTCTTGGTGACAGAATAAATAATTCCGGAGTATTCACCTCTGTGCCGTATGGTACCTATACGGTGGAGGTTAGAGATGCAAAATATTGCGCCACCAAGGCAGACATACAAGTAACGCGTAAAGTAACTCCTGATCCTGGTAATGAAGGCAACCTGCCGGGGGACACGACATTCAGGGCGAATGAGTTTGACTGCAAGGCAACACTGCACTGGAAGGAACCGGGAGTGTACCAGTCTGTGATTGAGCTGCCTGCTGCCTACAATGATCCTTATCCTCAAAGCAAACTCATTTATAAAGGAAGCTATAACGGTCATGGCTATTATCAGTCCATAGGATTCTATCCATGGCAAACGGCCAAGCAACTGGCGGAACAAAAAGGTGGCCACCTTCTTACAGTTAATTCAGCGGGTGAGAATGATTTTATACGCACAAAGCTGAAACAAGAAGATGGTTATGGGCCTTGGATCGGTTTGTACAATACCGGAACGCTGGGTCAGTTTGCATGGGTTACAGGCGAACCGTTTAATTTCAGCTATTGGTATCCGTCAGAGCCAAGTAACGGTGGCGTGACCAACACTATAAAAGAGCCTTATGTGCACATATGGGGCTATGATTCTCAGAATCGCTGGAACGATCTTGATTCGCAATATTATCTTGCTTTTATTGCAGAATTTGAGGCCCCTAACGTTGAATACAGGCAAATCAGCGGACCTTCTAATGGAAGTGCTGTGCCTGCCGGTGATTACAGGGTTTGCTACGAAATTTTGAACACGGTAAACAATCACAAGGATACAGTTTGCTTTAATGTAAAGGTAGAATGTATACCTGGCGGCGATGTTATTCCACGCGATACTACAATTATAGCCGCTGCTGGTGCCTGTACAGCACCGTTGAAATGGAAGCAGCCGGAAAGTCAATGGCCGCAGCAAATCTGGATTCCAAATACTACGTTTGCGCAATCTAATTTCCTTGAGTTGAAGGCATTGTATAACGGTCATGCTTACTATTTGGGAAGAGGCGGCTTCCTGTGGGATACGGCACGGGCTTATTCTGCAAGGGTTGGCGGTCACCTGGCATCTATCAACAGCGCTGCAGAAAATGATGTGATCGTGAATAATTTTAAAACACCGGGAGGCTATGGTCCATGGATCGGATTATACAACACAGGTGTGCCGAATGAATTTGCATGGGTTACCGGCGAACCTTATTCTAACAATTATACCAATTGGTTCCCTGGTGAGCCAAACAATCAAACCGGGGATTTCTGGCATATTCAAGAGCCTTATGTACTATTGAATAATTACGACAATCTTGCAAGATGGAACGATATCGGTAAAGAATACCAGGCTACTTTCATTACAGAGTTTGAGTCGCCGTTGTATCGTTATTACCAGGTGTCTGGCCCGGCATGGGGAACTGTTGTTGCTCCCGGCACTTACACCATCTGCTACCAGGTGGAAGATTTCGCGGGTAACTTTTCGAGACAACTATGCTTCAAGGTGAAAGTGGAGTGCGGCAGTGTGCCATCTATCGCAAATACATCTCTTATGTCAGCAAACACGCAGGATGAATCTGCTGCAATGTTCAGAGTAAGTGCAGTACCCAATCCGAGTGTTAGCAATTTCAAGGTAAAAGTAACATCTCAAAATGTCACTCAGCGTGTAAAGGTGCAAGTGGTAGATGTATTAGGAAGGATAGTGGAAGAGCGAAACAATGTTGTGCCGAACAGCATTATCACTTTAGGCGATACTTATAAGCGTGGTATTTATTTTGTACAGGTGATACAAGCCACGAAACGCGAGGTTATTAAAGTGGTGAAAGAATAGCACGGCAGGATGTTAATGCTGAAAACAAAAGGCTGCCTCAATTATTTTTGAGGCAGCTTCTTGTTTTGTAAAAGCCTGCGACACTTGCCTGCCTTGGTCTTTAATGTATACTGTAGGGGGATGAAGGTTGACTTATTGTTGAATAGCATTGATTATTGAGAAATTTGAACGCTTAATTGTTGAGTGCCGGTTAAGTTGCATAATATTTTTTGAAGATTAATTTTACAGACAAACTATTTAAAATGACTGACAACAATAGTCGTAATGCAGATCTTTGCATCAGCCGGGAAGACTTCAGGAAAACTGGCTATTACCTGATTGACAAGTTGGCCGATTTTTACGGCAACATCGCAGACAATCCGGTCACATCAGGAGAAACGCCTAATCAGATTCGTGAAGTGTTGGGGAGCGATGCATTGCCTGAAAATGGTCAATCTGTTGATGCTATTTTTGAGCGGACCGTTGACTTGTTGTTTAAGCATTCACTGTTTAACGGGCATCCGAAATTTTTTGGTTATATCACGTCATCACCTGCTCCAATTGGCTCCTTAGCTGATTTATTAGCCGCGGCTATTAATCCAAATGTTGGCGCCAATATTCTTAGTCCGATGGCAACAGCTATTGAAAAGCAGACGGTGAAATGGCTGGCCGAATTCATTGGTGTTCCTGCTTCTTATGGAGGTATACTGGTAAGCGGCGGAAACATGGCAAATCTTACAGCATTTCTTGCCGCAAGAACGGCAAAAGCGCCAAAGAATATAAAAGAAGAAGGATTGATCAACGCTGGAAAAGAAATGCTTTTCTATTGTTCAAAAGCTACCCACACCTGGATTGAGAAAGCCGCTGTCTTATTTGGACACGGCACGAACGCAATACGCTGGATACCTGTTGACAATAACAACAAGATGGACACTCATGCATTAGAACAGCAAATAGAAAAAGACATAAAAGATAAAAAGCAACCTTTTCTTGTAATAGCAAATGCGGGTGATGTAAGTACAGGGGTTGTAGATAATCTTTCTGAAATAGCGGCTATTTGCAAACGCCATGATCTTTGGTTTCATGTGGATGGTGCTTATGGCATTCCGGCTGCAGTGGTACCACATTATGCATCCTTATTTGAGGGAATTAAAGAAGCAGACTCGATTGCCCTTGATCCGCATAAATGGCTGTATGCTCCGCTGGAAGCAGGATGCACGCTTGTTAAAAATCCGCAGCATTTACCAGATACTTATAGCTCGCATCCTGTTTATTATAATTTTGACGGCAGTGCAGAGGAACCATCCACAAATTATTATGAATATGGATTTCAGAATTCAAGAGGTTTCCGGGCGCTGAAAGTGTGGGCAGCATTGCAACAGGTTGGTAAGAACGGTTATATTAAAATGATTGACGAAGACATTGAACTATCCAAATATCTATTCAGTGAAGCACAAAAACATCCAGAGTTGGAAGCTGTAACACAAAACCTGAGCATCACCACACTTCGCTTTATACCCACACATGATGAACAAAGCGGCATGTCAAGGGAAGATTATCTAAACAGCATTAATGAGAAATTATTGAACAAGCTACAACAAGGTGGTAAAGTGTTTTTGTCAAATGCTATAATAGGAGGGAAGTATTGTTTGAGGGCTTGTATTGTAAATTTTAGAACGTCCAGGAAAGACATTAATGAGGTTATAGATATTATAATCAAGGAAGGCAGAAGCGTTTGTGAAGAATGAAAAAAAGATGGACATGCTTGAAGAGCCTGTAAAGCATGCATGCCCAAAGGATCTTCCCTGAGAACGCAAGTTGGACGCGCGGGGATCTCCGCTCTTGTTTGTTACTTCCCGTTTAATTGAATGAAGCGCGAAATTGAAGAGGGGAGAGATTGGTTTTACTTTTGAATAATTTGCTGAAGGATTGCGGATGTTCAAAGCCCAGGGCGTATGCTATTTCGCCTACAGACAGGCTGGTGGTAGAGAGCTTTTCCTTTGCTTGTTCAATGAGCCGGTCGTGAATGTGTTGCTGCGCGCTTTGGCCGGTGAGTGAACGCAGCATGTCGCTGAAGTAGTTCGGCGAAAGGTTGAGTTCCTCGGCAAGGTAGGCCACTGTAGGGATGCCCTTGGTTAAAGAAATCTCCTCTTTAAAATACGTGTCGAGCATCTCTTCAAACTTTACCAACAAGTCTGAGCTCACTGCTTTGCGGGTCAGGAATTGGCGTTTATAAAAACGGTTGGCGTAACTGAGCAGCAATTCGATCTGTGAAATCATTACGTCCTGGCTAAAATCGTCAATGCGGTTGTTCAGCTCCGTTTCCATGAAATTGAAAATCGCAAGTATCGTATTCTTTTCTTCTTCGGACAAATGCAAAGCTTCGTTTGTGCTGTAAGCAAAAAATCCATACTGCCTGATCTTTTTGGCAAGCGGATATCCTGAAAAGAAATCGGGATGAATGAGCAATGTGTGTTGTGAGCATACTGCTCCATCAGAATCATTTCCGCCGATGATCTGCCCCGGTGCAGCAAATAATAAACCACCCTCGTCAAAATCATAATAGCCTTGTCCATACCTTACCCTGCCGCTCAATTTAGGCTTGTAAGAAACTTTATAATAGGCGAGCACATGCCGTCCGGGCAATTTATGTTCCGCAAACGGCGTATGGGTGCCATTGATGAGGCTGATTAAAGGATGCTTTGGCTGAGGCAGGCCAAACAGTTTGTGTGCCTCAGTCAATGAGTCCAGTCTCAACAGTTGGTGATCGTCCTTTTTCATACTTGTAAAATTAAGCATAAGCGGCCATTGGTTTTTAATAGCCACTTATGCAGATGAATTTATTTATTGAGCCGAGCGCGAGATGTCATCCCATGCTTCCCAGGTGGCAATGCGTTCGGCATAAGCCGCCTTTATTTGTGGCAGGTTATGACTACCCAGGTTAAAGCGCAGCGGTGGATTTTCCGCATCCACCATTGTAAAGAGGGCTTGCGGTGTCGCGGAAGGATTGCCTCTTTCCAGGTCTTTCATCCCTTCCATAAATCCTGTTTTGAGATCTTTATAGACATCCATGCCTTCAAAGAATTTTGATAATTCACCACTGCCAAATTCAGTGGCATAGGCGCCAGGTTCAACGATGGATACTTTGATGCCAAACTGCGCTACCTCTGCCGCCAGGCTTTCATGTATCGCTTCGAATGCCCATTTGGAGGAACAGTAATAACCAAGGATAGGCAGTGTCAAATGGCCAAGGCCACTGGAAGTGCCAAGGATGTGGCCGTAACCTTGTTTGCGCAAAAGCGGCAAAGCTGCCTGTATCACTGTAACCGGACCTATTACGTTCGTTTCATACAAGGCGCGTATATCATCGGTATCAACTTCCTCTATGGTGCTTACTACCGGGTAGCCTGCATTGTTCAATACGATATCCAGATGGCCAAAATGCGCATGTGCTTTTGTAACGGCATCCTTTACCTGTGCTGGGTTGGTAACATCCAATTCCAATGTCAGGACCTGTTTGCCATATTTGTCATTCAGAGTGGCGATGCTACTGAGCGTGCGTGCTGTCGCAGCGACTTTATCGCCACGTTCGAGTGCTGCTTCTGCCCATATCCTTCCGAGACCGCGCGATGCGCCGGTGATGAACCATACTTTAGTTGTTTGTTGTGCCATAATAGTTTTTTATTACAGCAAAGTTGAGGCGCCGCGGTTTTCCGGATGTAGCCTAATTACTGGTTGTTGTAGGCGAATTGGGGATTGGGAGGAAGGCTAACGCAACAATACAATCGAGACAATCAGTATGTAATTATTGTTACACTTTTTATATCCATTGAATCTGTTTTTGGGAATGTGACTGGAATAGATCACTTTCAATGTTATAAGTTATTGCTGCGTGTAAAAGTGTAAATTGGAGTGTAGAATCTTGCAAGCAAATCATTTAAAAGCATTCAGCGCAACCACATAAAATACTAAGCATGAAAACCACCAGGCTATCGCTTTCACTACCAGCGCCGCAGGAAAAAGTTTCTGCAATTTACATGACACCGGAAAAGCCCGTTTGTATTATGACACTGGCGCATGGTGCAGGCGCTAACATGGAACATGCTTTCATGGAATTACTCGCCACCGCGCTCGCGGCCGCGGGCATCGCCACGCTGCGTTTTAATTTCCCGTTTATGGAACATGGCAAAGGTCGCCCGGATACGCCGGCAGTGGCCCACCAGGTAATTGCTGCAGCCATTGATAAAGCGCTGAAACTACAGCCATCCCTTCCATTGTTTGTGGCAGGGAAATCATTTGGCGGAAGGATGTCTTCTCAATACCTTTCTCTCAATCCGCGTAAAGATGTGGCGGGGCTTGTATTTTACGGCTTCCCGTTGCACCCCGCCGGCAAGCCTGGTACTGACCGGGCGGCGCACCTGGCGGAAGTGAAAGTGCCGATGCTCTTTTTGCAGGGCACCAAGGATACACTAGCACAGTGGAACTTGATAGAACAGGTGTGTGCGTCATTGAAGAAAGCCACCCTGGTGAGGATAGAGGGCGCCGACCACTCGTTCAAGGCGGGTAAGAAAGTGGATGTAATGAGCATACTGGTAAATGCAACGCAGGAGTGGATAGGCTCCCGGTGACGGTTACAACACTGCAAAGAATTCATGCTTATAATCAATGATAAAGCTGAAGAGATGTTGTCATGTATGACACTTTCGACAAACGCTGAAACAGCACATTAATGATTTTTTAAATCGAAAGTTCTTTTTTGAATAAGCGTCGTTCATTTTCAAATTTTCAAACTCTCAAATGAAAGGTTGGCTTTTGAATTTTCAATAATTTGTTTAAACCGGCTATACTCTTTAACAAATTCAAAATCGGGATCTGCCTCCACAAAACCAGGTTCTCTTAATCTTAACCTAAGTGCATTTTCGAGCAGTTCCAAGGCCCTTTCACTGTTGCCAATTAATGCTTCAAAAGATGCCAGAGAATATTCATCCTCTGAGTCATTAGGTGGAAGGCTTTTTGCTATGTCTATATATTTGGCGTATGATTGGAGATCGCCAATGCGTCTATAACACGCTGCAAGGGCTGCCACCGGGTAGCGGTAATGAGGGTCGTATTCTATCGCGTTATGAAATAGCTCGATTGCTTTTTTCTCATTGCCCACTAACTGATAAGTGAAGGCAAGCCAGGTTGTATAGAAAGAGTTTCTATTGTCATATTCACAGGCTTTTTCAAAATGTGCAATTGCCTCTGGAAGCATTTCCAGTTCGGAATATACAATACCGATTTTTACATGGTACGATGGGTTTTCCGGTTCAATGTTTAATGTCTCCTTGAAGTATTCAATTGCTTTGGCTTTATTTCCTTTTTTACTATACATATCGGCGATTTGGCGATAGGTTTCGGCCTGGTCCACATGAAGTTCAATTAGCTTGTCTGTATATGCTTTAATAGATCTGTTATCGCCGGAGAAAATAAGCGTTTCAATTAATGAAAAATATGTCAGATAATCATCCGGGTAATATTCAATCACCTTTTCAAATTGCCCTATGGCTGCGGAATAATTTTTCGTTTCGAGATATGCCAATGCCAGATTATAGTTAAGTTCTTTATGGAGAGGTTTTATATCCAATGCCTGCAGATAGTACTCAATGGCTTTGTCAAACGCTCTCATTACGTGATAATTGAAGCCTGTGTAATACCACGCAAACATATTTTCTGGCTTCTTCTGAATTAATATTCGTAACGTTTTATTAGATTCCTCATATTCTTTCATGTTGTATTGACAATTGGCTATTCCAATGTAAAGATCTTCATCAAATTGATCGTCCTTGAGGAGCTCAATTGCTTTAATATAGTCGTCAAGTGCTTTTGAAAATTCCTGTTTAAGATAATAACTGTCGGCCCTGTTCTTAAACAATTTGTAGTCATAACGATTCTTCCTCATTTCAATTTCGACAATTTCAATGCTTTTATCTGCAAAGATGTTTCGTGAGGTTGCATCATATTTTTTGTTCAGGTCATCTTCTGCTTGAAGCCTGTTTCTTTTTGCATCCAGGATGGGAATGATAAGGCTGTCGTGGATTATTTCATACGAATAACTACCGGGCTCAGTTTCTTTTATCAACCTTGAATTGATTACTTTTTGCAGGCTATCCTCATCAATACCAAAGTCCTTGATGATTTCTCTAAACACCGAAATTCTTTTAGAATACTTTTCATAGATCATTTTGTCTTCAATGAGCTGCTGGACCTTTGATTTCATCGAATCATCCAACGGCAGCTCTTTCAAGGTATTCAGATAATAATTCACGAACAGGTCCTTGAGGTCTGGTATCATTTCCCGCGTTACTTTTGTTTCTCTATTATTTATGATAATCTTCTCCACGTGACGGCAGATGATCTGGAGTGCAAAAGGTTCAATGGTGCAATTAGTTGAAACATATTCGAGTTCTGTATCCGGCTGATTTTCCAGAAAATCAGCAATGTAGTCGGCCACTTCAGACAAATCAAATTTGGGGCTTGCAAAATTTCCTTCGGCGTTTGATGGCTTTACTATGGCTTTTATTGCAGCCGGTTTTGAAAAAGGATAGAGTTCAAAAGTATTGTGCAAAATAGAAGGAATTGCTTTTTTAAGGCGCCCCATGAGATAAAGCTTGTCCGACCGTATTGAAAAAATGAATTTAACAGGTAGTGTACTGTATAAAATTTCATTTTCCAGTGGGGTTAATTCGCCGCTGTTTTCCCGTTCATAAATTTCTACTTCGTCCCGCGCTTTGTCTGGTAATATCTGCGACCGCAGATCTGCGAGCTCCTGTATCATCTCAGCAAATTGCTCGATGGGATAGGTAAATAGTTCTTCTACCTGGTCTATAATTATTAAATACGTATCCTGGCGCTTGTTCGAATTTGATTCTTCCTGTTCTTTTTTATAGGTATTGTATTGTAGCATTTTAAACCTATACCACAAGGTGTTTTTCACCTCCTGTGAAAGAAAGGGCAAAAACACTTTTTCCTTAGATGGAGCTATCCCTTTGTATAGTTTCAAATTACGTATCCTTTGCACGAGGGGCGATGGACTATCATATTGCCAGATACCCGTTCTAACGCTATAGATATGAAAGTTGTTATTAGGTTTTTGCTCTGATGGCCTGCACAATTGCGGAATAACACCGGCCTGCAGCAGCGAGCTCTTTCCCGTACCTGACTTGCCATACAAAACAACACACTGATTGAGCAAAATGGAATTATGAATATAGTCAATCGCTTCCTTGCGTCCGCAAAAAATGGTTTCGTCTTCTTCCGTAAAAGAATAGCCGCCACCGGGGTATCTATATCTTTCGCTCATATTTGATAAGTAAATTGATAATTGACTGTTTGATTGGCTTCCGCCTAACTTCGAGGATAGACCTGTGGAGTATCTCGATATTTGGCTTCTTTTGCGTGGTTTTTAATAGACATTATGCCGTGTTGATACGCTCTTTTAAAATCGCGCTCATCTAAAAAGTAGTTGAAAAAGGCTTCAGTAAACAGAAGCGACGCATCCACTCCCATCAATCCATCCATTCCTATTGTATGCTTTACCATGGGAAGGCATTTTTCTGCTACTTCCGCGGAATTGCAGCAGTTAAATAAAATGTATTGGAGATTACTCCTGGGATGGTTTACAAAAAAATCAATGCTGTCATAAAGGTCAATTGGAGCAAAAGCATCTTCTTGTCCTCTGTCGTCAACAAATAATAGTTCGTTGTTTTTGTTGCCGTGGGCAGATATCACGACAAAATGCGGAAATTGCTTATCTATTGTTTGCAGCATCTTGTCTTTGGTGGCTCCCAAAAGAAGTTCCAATTCATAATTATCCCTGTTTTTGCATAAGTTTTCAAGCATATTATACATGCGATCAAAGGGAATTTGAGTCCTGTCATCGGGAAGTGCAGAGATGAACAGAATTTTGAATTTATCATCTTTATTGTCGCTGGAAATGCCAGGCTCAGGTGTTTCAAACGCAAATTTCATCTCTTTGGCCGAAGCATAAAGGCCTTTCACAAACTCGGACACTTTGCTTTCATCAAAGCTAAATGCCATTTCATCTGCATAGAAATCCTTTACCTTCGAAAAATCTTTGTTGTCTGTATAGATCGCAAGATTAGCCACGCCCTTTGCCCGTATTTTTTGAAGAAGAAAAAATATCAACTTAAGATACCATTTGTCATACCTGAATCCGAGGAAAAGAAAGGAAGATGCATTCATCACAGCGGTCTTGAATTTTTGAGACATTCTTTCCAATGCAAACAGGTGAAAAAAGAATTCGAACAAGGAATCGTGTGTAAAAACCATGGACTCAAAATTTTGATAGGAGCCAAGAAGATTGAATATAAGCGGCTGTTCACTTGAAGGATCAAATTCAATTTCTTTTTTAACTCTATCAATACAATATTCCCCTTTTGCAAAAAAACGATATTCATATGGTTTTTTAATTTCATCAAATGCCCTGCGCATCAATTCGTCCGGTGAAAGAGAGATAATCAAATAAAAAGGCAGCCGGGCAAGAGCTATATAACATTCAGGAACTCCCTTCGTTTCTTTCTCTTTGTAATAGTCCATAATTGCATATACGATGCTTTTTTTTAACTGTATGGGTTCTTGTCCCATATTTTTTTTCAGGAAAAAGAAACCATCCTCCGTCACGTAAGGGGGCACGTTGTTTAGCTTACTTCTTAACGGCTCCATCTCACTCAAATAATCTCGTAAGCCCTCAACTTTTTCTTCGTCCGTAGAGCCGGTCAAATGAAATTCCGGGCCAAGCACCAATGCGCAGGTGCCGAGTTGCAAATCTCGTAATAGATTTTCGTTCATCTGATAATGTTTAAGTAGGATTCAGTTGTTTCCATGGGAACTCCATTTACCTCGCCTAGTAGTACCCTCTCAAGATCTTTGTCAGACTCTATTGTAAACTTTGCTTTAGAAGGTCCGAAGCCTCCTGATGAATATCTTATTCGAACAGCCTTCAAGGCAAACGTCATTGGTTCCGTTCCACTATATGCGAGATCAGAATTATTCTTTTGTGCTACATGCGAGTCCACCGCTGCGTTTGCGATAGATGGTATTTCTACATTTACAGATGCCCCAAACTGTTTGCTGTTTGCATTCTCTACGTGAAAACTTTTGGCCTTGATGGTTTCGGTTATCACGTATATCTCCCCTTTTTTGAGGTTGTCAAGAAAGCTGCCTGCATCTTCATTTACCTTTGCACTTTTTATAAAACCAGCTAATTTCACCACATTGATGGTATTCTGCAAAGGCGCATCGAGTTGAATTTTAACTAGCTTGCCTTGTTCGTAAGAAATTTTGCCCGCAGCCTTAAGATTGAAAAAATTGGCAAGTCCTTGTAAAAAACTGACGTTGGCAGCCACTCCCATGTCAAATTCTTCCTCGCCCCTGATATCAGGAAGTGGAAGATCAGGACCAACACGCGGACCTTCCTCTGTTTCAGGAATGAACAAGTCTTCGATAGAAGCATTTAATCGTTCGACAGTGTTAGATGAAGTTTTAAGAAGAAGCTGTAAGGGCTGAACATTGCTCTGTGGGAGGCTCAGCATAACAAACCCTGATCCTTTGAGATAACCCATAGTAAAAGGTTTAATAGTTTAAGAGTGTTTTTTGAAAACAGTGGGAGGAAGAAACTATTGCATCAAGGGGATAGGAGAGTGCATTTTGAAATTATCAATTTTAAAAGAGAATTACAAGTTTTTTTGAGGAAATAAAAAAGCAATGTTTTTTGTTAATAATGAGGAGCATGGAACAAACCAGAAAGCTTGGATTGCTGGTTGCAGCCGCTAAGCCAGGATGGAGTAGAAACAGGAGTCGAATGTTTATCAGGCTAACGTTGTCCGTAATTATACACTCCCACCTTTTTAATTGCGCGTGGCGCCAGGTTCGTCCATGACTTAAAGGCTTTTCTGAATGCAGTCGGGTCGGAGTATCCCAGGATATCTGAAACTTCCGATATTTTTATCGCGGGGTTTTGCATTAGTTGAAATGCAATATCCTTTCTGATTTCTCCGGCAACATCGCGAAAGGTTGTGTGCTCCTGCATCAGTTTTCGTTGCAGGCTGCGGGATGTCATATCCAATGCTGATGCGGCTTCGTCAATAGAAGGTATCCTTCCTTTGAATTGCATGAACAATACTTGTTTCAAATTGCTACTGATGGTGTTGGTTGCCAGCAGCGCCTGCTTTTCGGCAACCATTGAGTTGAAGCGCTCAAACATAGATTGATCGCTGGTGAGTATGGAAGTGGCAATGTCTTTTTTATCCAAAACAATCCGGTTCACATCCTGGTTAAAAAGTACATCACAACCAAAAAACTTTTGATACTCTGAAATTTCCCGCTTAGGGTAAGCCAGTTCTATCCTTAACGGAACAATGCGTTTACCAGTAAGCGCTGCGGATGTGTTGAGGGTTGATGCAAATAAAAAATCATTTGCCTGCCTGGCCGGTTCAGGATGCTTCAGCAACCACATTTTATTCTGTTCTATTTCAAGAACGGCCACATCATTTACGGTGTATTTATATGAAACCATCGGCGATACCATGTGGCCATACTTGCTTAACATTTGCAAAGCCTGGTCAAGATCTTTACAACTTTGGATCAAAAAACCAACCATGCCATGAAGCATTTTTGGCGTGCCGATACCTATATGTAGTCCAATTAAGGGGTCGCCGCTGAGCTTTAAAAGTGGCACCCAGATCAACGCGGCTTTTTCCCATTCAACCATTTTCTCTGAGTCGCCCACCTCGTCAGCACTGATGTGTGATACCTTGCAAAGTTCATCAAATGCCGCTCCGAATGAAGTAGCTGTTTGAAAGATGGTGCGTATAACAGTTCCCTGTAAACCCATGGCGCAAAATATATCATTTTAAGAATAAAAGATGCCTTTTCCTGCCCGTAAAACGAAGGTCCTTTGTATTCTAAATTACAAATATTATGAACAACACTAAAAGCATGTTTCTAAAAAAATGGGTGACCGGCAACCTGCTCGTTTACCCCGGATTATTGGGCCTTTTGCATCCGCTTATTGCGCATGGGTTTACCGGCGATCATGATAAACTGTTGACGCCGCCGCAGTTTATCATGCATACAATTTCTATTTTCATTTTTGTTTTCTTCCTTGCTGTGTCGAGGAACAAAACATTTGAAATAATAGGAAAAAAGAAAACCCTGTCAGACACCTGGCCGTTCATTTTCTTTACGCCATGGGTGTTCTGGCTGGGCTACTATACTTTGTTCGTGCCCTTCGATATTCTTTTTATGTTCCTCTCCATCGGCATCATCAATGCCATACAACTAAGGCCGTTTGTTAAATCTCCTGCAAAATGGATATGGCAGTGTGTACTCGGTTATTTGCTGGCGGCCATTGCTGGTATTTTGATCGGCCTGGGCGCTCATCTCCAGTATTACAAAGACTTCCAGGGCATTTCAAAAGATCTCGCCACCTGGACATCCATCAGTATTCCCGCAGCATTAGTTGTTGCTTACTACTTCAGGTATATCCTGGGCAAGCAGATAAGATTCGAAGACAGCCAGGAAATAATTTCCGGAAACAAACCGCATGTTTCAAAGGTCGCGTGAAAATCTCCAGCCATTAAACCGAATAAAGTTTTACAAATGAAATACAAGACATTCCATTGGCTATTGCCATTAATATGCAGTACCGTTGTGACCGCGTGCACCAAAGATGCCGGCTCACCTAATGACCCTGCCTCGCAAACGAAGAATGGCGTTGTTACGGGTATTGTAACCGACGCTAACAATCTGCCAGTGAAGGACGCGAACATCACCGTTGAGCATACGGTGTGGTATAATAGTTATCTTCTTGCGGCCAGTAATAGCCAGGGGAGATACGAGGTGTCAATACCCAATGACCCCGCAGGTGACTGGACAGCCAAAGCCCAGCTTACAAAAACTTCTTACGGACAAACCTATACGTTTGACCTGGAGCCAGATAATACCGGGACTTTTAGCAAAGCCAGCGGAGCTATCCGAAACTTCAAATGGAAGCTCAGCGGCCAGCGGCCCGGCGGTACCGGCTACTATGGTGCACATGTTGATCTATACATGTTTGGTGCTGATGTGGACATGACGAAGATAAAACTGCTGTTTACTCCCTATCCCGGCGAAACAAATTTAATAGATGGAACCGTTGCAACTGCGTTTGAAAAACCGGTTGAGGACGTTGCCGGTACTTTTATGGCAAAAGATATTCCGATTGGGAAATACACGGTCAAAGCGCTATACAACGGTAAAACGTTATTGCTTAACAACCGGCATCTCGATGACAATAACCAGGAAGCCAAGATGGTGATTTTTGGTAAAAATGGTTACCTCGGCGAAACGGAATACAATATTGAATTTTACGTAACGGAATAGGATAGGCGTCTTTCGTCATTGCAGTTAGCAGCAGAAAATTATTTTATACAGGTTATTTTAATGGCTATTTTTAGTTTATAATTTTTTGCTCATGCCAACATCCACCATTGACTGGTCAAAAGCCGTTAAACCACTGATCAAAAAATACGAAAATGAAAAGCATCCGCTCGACGCAGGGAACCTCTATGAAATGGTCGTCATGGTGGTATTATCTGCGAGGAGCAATGATAAGTTGATCAACAATATTGCACCTGCATTTTTTGGAGTCTATCCTACCATGTCGTCTCTCGCAAAAGCAACTGCAGATGACTTGAAGCCCCTGCTGGCCAAAGTAATCAACTCAGCTAATAAGGCAAAGTGGCTTGTAGAAATTGCTGAGCGTGTTAAATCGGATAAGAATATTCCTCTTGATATTGACAAGATGGTTGAACTGCCGGGTATTGGCAGGAAATCAGCGAATGTGATCAAGCGTTTTGCCGGAACCCCTTATGAAGGCGTTATCGTTGATTTGCATGTAGTAAGAGTGTCTCAAAGGCTTGGCATTGCGACGAGCGGCGACCCTGTAAAAATTGAGAAACAAATAATGGAAGTGCTTCCCCAGAAAGAATGGGAGGCCGGTATGTCGATGTCTTTTCTCGGAAGAGATATTTGCCGGCCCAAACCTTTATGCGAAGAATGTTTGATGAACAAAGTATGTGCATACTATAATGGCGGAAAGTAAAGGAGTGGCGGGGCCGGTGGAAAAATTATCAACAAACACCATTGCAAAGTCGGTTATTATATACCGTTATTAGTACCCCATAAAAAAATGTATCTTGAGGTATGCGAAAACTACTGCCGGTATTGACCATCCTCTTTACTGTTTGTTTCTATAGCGGGCGGGCACAGTCATTCACCAAAAATGACAGCCTGCGAAACAGTATCAACAAAGCAACTACAGATAGCCTTAAAGTGGAAGCCCTGTATGAATACATGAAGGCCAACCTGAACAATAACACATCAGATTTTGAGCCTTATATCCAGCAAATGATTTTTTTGAGTCGTAAAATTAATTTCAAGTGGGGGCTGAGTACAGCTTATATTCTTGGGCTGTCTTATCATAAAAACCGCGGAGAGTTTGAGCAGGCTTTGAAGTATGCTGACTCGGCAACCGTTGTTGCCAAAGGCGATACTGCAGAGGACCTGCGACTCAATATGGGCCATATCTCCCTTAATCGCGGTAATCTTTATTATAACATTGGCGACTACGAAACTGCCCTGAAAGACTACTACCAGGCAGAGAAAGTGTTCAGGCAGATTCGTCATAAGTCGCTTGCCAGTACCTACAGCAACATTAGCAATTGCTTCATGTCATTGTCCGATCATTCCAAAGCAATAACATATTCCCGGTTAGCTGTTGCTACGGCCAAAAGCTTTGATGATAACAGGTTGCTGGCCACCGATATGATGAACCTTGCTACTGCTTATATGAATATTGACGATTATAATGCGGCGGATTCTTTGTTAGGTGAAGCATGGCCAATTGTAGAGCAATTGAAGAACCTGAAGAGCTTTCATGTTTATTACTACAACATGGGTGACCTGGCAACCTACAAAAAAGACACCGTAAAGGCGCTGGAGTATTACAGGAAGTCTTACGAATATGCCATGCAAAATGAGGATGTATGGCAACAAGGGAAAGCGCTCGATGTAATCATCAACTGCCAGATGGATTTACGACAAAGGGACGCAAAGATAAACATTGACAAACTGTATCTGTTGGCTGAAGAAAACGGAATGGATGATAATAAAGCCGCGGCGCTTCAGTACTACTCCCGGTGGTATGCTGATCATGGAGACTATAAAAAGGCGTATGCATACGAACAGCAATTTCGAATGATTTCGGATAGCATGCTTTCCAACGAGATTAAAGAAAAAGCCTCGCTAATGGATGTGCGTTTCAGGGTTGCGGGGAAAGAGCAGGAAATAAAAGACCTGACAGCCGCACAAAAAATACAGCAATTGTCAATTCGTCAAAAAAACATCGTCAATTATATTTTTGCGACGACTATCATTGCTTTGGTTATTATCTCTTTACTTATTTACAGAAACTATCGACACAGGCAAAAGTTGCAGCAGGCAAAAATTGAGGAACTGCAAACAGAGAAAAAACTTGCCGCTGCAGAAGCTGTAATAAAAGGGGAAGAGCAGGAACGTACCCGCATCGCCAAAGATCTGCATGATGGACTTGGAGGAATGTTAAGTGGCATTAAATATTCACTGGGTAGTATGAAGCAAAATTTAGTGATGACTCCTGACAACGCGCAGGCATTTGAACGGAGTATTGATATGCTGGACAGTTCGATAGGGGAAATGCGCCGCGTTGCGCACAACATGATGCCGGAGGTTTTGCTGAAGTATGGACTGGATACCGCTTTAAGAGAATTTTGTAATGATATCAACCGGAGCGGAGCCATCAGCATTAAGTACCAGTCTTTGGGAATGAACGGTGTTGAAGTTGAACAAACGACTGCCATTACCGTTTACCGTGTTATACAAGAACTTGTCAACAATGTTCTCAAACATGCTCATGCACAAAATCTGCTGGTACAACTACATTTTGCTGAGCAGGAAAATATACTCGCCATTACCGTGGAGGATGATGGTAAAGGTTTTAATATGGAAGCACTGGATCAAACTGCCGGAATGGGATGGAAAAGTATCCAGAACCGCGTGAAGTTTTTAAAAGGCAAGATTGATGTACAGGCGTCGCAAGATAAAGGCACCTCTGTAATGATTGAAATTGGTATTTGATGAGCGCAATGTCGTCTACTTAGGCGATGTCGCTGTTTGCCATTTTAATGTCCTACGGACAATAAAATGCTATCCTCAATATTTTCTATTGACATTAATGCCTTACGGGCAATAGAACTTTTCCCGTAGGGAAAAAATATCAATAGAGATCACCGCAACCTGAACATAATTGCCCGTAGGGCATTAACCTGTGGTGGATTTTCCTCTTGCAACAACAAAGCCGGTAAGTCAAAATCCAGATACCTCATCTTTAGCTGTTTTGACATTACCGGCTGATGGCCTATTCCTCATTAATCCATCACTTGCTTATTGTTTAATGATCATCTGCTGTTGTTGTTGATTATTGTTTTTGTACTGTATTACATAGATGCCCCTTGGCAATTTGCCAAGATCAATTTGCATATTGCTTGCAGTGTTTGTCAATTGTTGCATCACCTTACCTTCGATGCTAATGATCCGTATTGTGCCGTTTGCTTCAATTCCTTTTACTCGTATGAATTGTTGTGCCGGATTTGGATATACCTGCATCACAAACTCAGTTTCAATTTCAAACTTCACTTGTTTGATGTCAGAGTAAGTAAAGTCTCCGTTGATATCAACCATTTTTAAACGATAGTAGTTGATGTGCTGCTGCACTTCCACATCAGTGAATTTGTAAAGATGCGTGCCAGGATTATTCAGTGCCACTACAGTTCCTATATCTTCAAACTGACGGCCGTCTGAACTACGTTGTATTACGAAATGGCTTGTGTTGACTTCCTGATCCGTTTTCCATTGCAGCAATGCATTCTTTCCTTGCTTAGTGGCTGCAAATTCAAGCAGACGCAATGGTAACGCTTCCCCGGTACCACTTGTGATTGTAAAAGGAGAGAAGCTTGTGTAACCATCCTGCCATTTGCTGTAGTTGCCCAATGTATCTGCCACAGCGCCAGCTTTGTTGCCCATTTCCCAAATAGTAACGAAGTGTGCAGTTCGCGATTGTGTTCTGTCAAATCCCGGAAGTTCGTCTGCAGGCTTCCAGAAGAATTCAACTGTTGCGTTACTGCCGCCCGGCGTTTCTTCTTCTATGAACCATGTACGATTTACCACATTTGTTTTAACAGTATCTCCGCTGGTTCCATTGAACAACACATAAGGCACAACGCTTACAGAGAAATTATCCTGTGTTCCTTCATTTTTGATTTTTACAAAATTGCTTTTGAATAGATCAACACCCACAGGGAAAATATTTTCCTGATCATTGTTAATGAACTTCAATTTTCCTTTACCATTTGTGATCACAAAATGTTCCGGATCGAAATTATTGATCTTGCCTTTGATGGTGAGATCATAATCGCCCAACACAATCTTACCTCCGATCCATCCTGGTAATTGATCAGGAAGCGCCATCTTCATATCCACGTCTGTGTTTACAATCAGGTTGCTCTTCATTTTTGCAACAGTTGTGTAAGCCAGTGTATCGTTGTTGTTTAGCGCATCAAACTCCATTGGATAGCAGTTGATGATCTGCGCAATTACTTCACCGTTATTAGCATCGAATTGCATTTTCCTGCTCACCGTCATGCTTGCGCCAGCAGCCAATGTGAACGGTACACTGTCGATCGCGGTAATGGAATTGTTCGCATCCTTGATCAGGAACCTTACCCATGCACTTCCGTCCTTTGCGCCGTTATTTTTGATGGCGTACGAAATAAGCACGCTATCACCAGCTACAAAACCAGAAGGATTGAATGTGATGGCACCAGCGTGTATTCTTGCCATATCCGGAGCGTCGCCTACGATCAACACTCTTGTCGCTTCATTGTTGTTTTCTCTTTCTTCCAATGCGATGTTTGAAGGATCTGCAACAATTTTCATTGTCTTTACACCCGGTATAAGCGACATGTAATTTGCTGTGGCTGCGACCGTCGTGTCTTGTCCCGGTTGTAAGGCATTGATCACAACATCATCGCCCAGTTGAATATCATCCACCATAAAGCGTAGCACATTGGGTTGAGTGATTTTCAAACCTGCATTTTTCACCGTACCTACAATTGTGATCGCTTGTCCAGGATTAGGGTTCAGGCTGCTCGGCGAGATGTATTGTGACAACACTTCAAAGTCAGGATTGCTTTCTACCACTTTCACAAAGAAGCTGCCTTCATTGTTTGTTTCATTGATTTCACAGATCGTATTGGCAGTGTCGGCAATGACTTTTACTTCGTACAAACCTGCAGCCGTAAAGGCGTGTTTGAAGGTTGTAAATGATCCAAATGCGTCGCCCGCTTTTATTACATCAATGCTATCGACGCCTATCTCAATATTGTTCAGTACAAATTTTACTGACACTTTGCTTACATCACGATTGCCGATATTTCGCACCAGTGGATGGAAATCCTGGATGCTGCTGGCTCTTAGTACAACCGGGTTAGATGCAGAGCCAACGTCTGAAGGCAGCATATTGGGAGAAATGTCTGCGCCAAACTGAATTTGTTTGCTGTTATTTGTTTTTG
This sequence comes from Pinibacter aurantiacus, assembly GCF_019130065.1. Taxonomy (GTDB): domain Bacteria; phylum Bacteroidota; class Bacteroidia; order Chitinophagales; family Chitinophagaceae; genus Pinibacter; species Pinibacter aurantiacus. Next base: position 399,263 of record NZ_JAHSPG010000018.1, read on the forward strand.
TTGCTTCAACAATATTGTTATCGATATCTGCCATTACTTCTACTGTTACAGGACAATCATAATCATTCGTAGTAATGGTAAAAGCATCCGATGTTACAGTTACACTTCCTGATTCCGCCACGCCTGGTGCGGCCACTTTATTACCCACTGCAACACCGTTTACTGTAAACTGGACTTTGAATGGACCGGTTGCAATTCCTGTATTGTTGATGACAGTAGTAAACTTAACTTGTGAACCTACTGACAACGCGGTGCTTGTTGGTTTGATCGTTGTGGCAATCAAATCAGGTTTTGGAACATTAATTCTTGTTTCAAAGACATTGTTGTCCTCATTGTCTTCACTTACAGCTTTGTCAACATCTGTTACAATGCGGAAGAAGTGGTCGCCCGGCAACATTGCAGGATCGTCGAAAGTTAATGTTGTTGATGTTTTTCCTGACAACGAACTTACTGTGTATTCTTTCAACAATACTCTTGGGCCCCCGCTCATGGAATCCAGTAACTGTACTTTGTGCGGGCCGGCATCACCACATTTAATATTCGCATCAGCAAAAGCAAACCTGGTGAATTTCGTTTGCTGGAAGTTCTGAATGGTAAGATCAGGATCTATGCTTTCCGCGATCATTGTTACAGATTGCGTACCACCCATTTGTTCAAACACGCCTTTGTAGAACGCACCAGGTATTTCGAAAAACTCATTGTACACATAGTTTTGCTCAGCTGTTATAACATTTGGCCCTGTTGTATCGAGCGTTACAAAAACCTCGAATGTTTTTACTTCGCCCGGAGATGTTGTTCCATCCACACTCCAATATGTTTGTATCAATTTGCCATTATGGAAAATATGAACAGTGTCTTTCAATATCTGATCCCATGCGTTCCAGAAATTGCTCAGGTTTCGTGCACGATAAGATACGGTTACACTGACTTTTCCAGTTGTACCTACTTTTTTCGAACATGGCGCATTGCTAAAGCTTGACGCTATTACAACACCCGGCTGTGGTACAGTGTTACAAGGTTTTGTAGGGCAAGGTACATTTACATTAACAGTAGTCGGGTTGCTGGTAAATGTAAAGTCTGTAACTGTAACCTCGTAAGTGATCGTGCCACCACATGCTACGTTTTGCAACAAGTAGCTGTAGTTTCCGTTTGCATCCGTTGTGGTTGTAAATGTTTCTGTGCCAATCTTGATATCTACTTCGCCGCCCGCAACACCTTGTGGCACTGCTGTTCCATAGTAAGCAGCGGAACCTGCGATCAACACTGCAGTTGGGCAACTTTGTACAGTAGCTGCAGAGGTAATGTTGATGCCTCCCGGCAATATTACATGACCCACTGTTACCGGACGAATAGCATAGTTGTTCAGTATGTTAGATTCGCCGAGTGTGTTGCTGCTGTCGATCCAAACTTTGATAGGATAGAAGCCATCTGTTGCAAAAGAAAATACTTTGCTGATGGTCGCGCTGCTGAATTTTTCTACAACAGGAATGGTGCCACTGCCTATCAGAATGGTGTCTCTGTAAAACTTGATGGGAACATTCGTTGCTGTGTATGCACTGCTGTTAGTGATGTTCGCCGTTACAGTGAATGGTTCACTTACCGCAGGATTGTTTTTGCTGAATGAAATATCATTTGCAAATATTTTCAGATCAAGTAATTCGTATGTAATGATTGGCCCTGATTTGTAACTGAAGTTGGACGAGTTGCCATGATCATCAGTTGCAAAAAATTGATAGCCCAGGGTGTTGGTGAAATTTGGATGCTCAACCGTAAGCGTGTAGGTAACACCATTTACGTAGTCGGTACCAGCATCATCTTTGTTCATGGTATACATGCCTTCGCCTGCATCATTAAAATCTCCATCGCCATTTCTGTCAATGCCTACTTTAGGGAAGTCTGCAGCAGGTGGTCGATTGTCTGCGGATTTGTAAACGATCTTATAAGTGTACATTCCGGTTTGTCCGGCTTCTGCGCTTACTCCACGTGTGCCGCCAAAAGGCGCAATGGTGATGAAAGATAATGATGGAGCGGCTCCCGGCACATAACCAGAACCTGATAACTGCGTAGTAACGGAATCAATACCCGGAGTAGATGATACTATTTTTAACTGGCCCACGAAACTGCTTATCAATGACGGCGTAAATGTTACCGGCAAGGTAATAGAGCCATTTACAGGAATCGTAGTGCCAGAGGTAAAGGTCACGCCAAACGCGGTATTGCTGCTCACTACATTGCTAAGTGTTGCTACAATATTACCTGTGTTTCTTATGGAGAAAAGGAATGTGGATGGGGCGCCTGTCGCTACTGCACCAAAATCATGACCGGCAGCGGGATCTATTGTCCATGATGGAATTTGCGTAGCACCCTGTCCTTTAACGGCTACTTTAAAGTCATCGCCGGATGTATGGATCACAATGGTGTCGCTGTATGCAATGGCATTGGTTGGTGTAAAACTTACCCTGATCGTATCAGTTTTTCCTGCCGCAATGGTTACGGTGCCAGTGATGTTTGTGGTGAATGGTGCTGTAGCATCAACACTGTTGATGGTTTGGTTTGTAGCACTCGCGTTCGTTACTACAATATCTTTTGTTATGGTCGTATTGACCGGAACTATAGTGAAATCAAGGGAATCCGGCGCTATGGATAGTAAGCCCACTGCAAATTTTTTCCATGCAGTGATGCTCCAATTGCCTTCCTGGTTTTTTGTCCGGATAAATAAGTTGTGATCGCCGCTTGCCAATGATGCCGTGTTGATTGATGTGGTAACGTTGCTAAGATTGGTTCCTGCTGCAATTGTAATGCTTTGTCCATTGCCTGTTCCGGGATCCGTATCGATAAAGTATTCTGCGGCTACAATGTTCAGTGGAGCAGTAGGTTCAACGGGATAATAGTAGTCTGCATTGATAATAAAATCCTTTACGTTTGTAATGCTCCAACTGCCCTCGTTGTTTTTACTACGAATATATAATCTGTGCGTGCCGTTGCTTAATCCGGTTGTATTTACAGAAGCGTTAATGTTATTGAGATCGACACCTGCAGCGATGAAGATAGCTTGACCACTGCCCACGCCTGGATCTGTATCAATAAAATATTCAACGGCAATAATATTTTGTGGTGATGGAGGAATAACGGGGTATGTAAAATCTGCATTCACAATAAACTCCCTCATGCTTGTAAGGCTCCAAAATCCTTCGTTGTTTTTACTGCGGATATAAAACCGGTGTGTACCGTTTGAAAGTCCTGCTGTGTTGGCTGTTGCCGCAATGTTCGAAATGTCTGTACCAGCTGTAACTGTAATGGCCGAGCCACTTCCAAGGCCCGGATCGGTATCGAAGAAATATTCTGCGGCTACAACATTTTGCGCAGCAACAGGCGCCGGAGCATAAGCGAAATCGAAATTCACAATAAACTCTTTCACACTCGTCAGGCTCCAGCGACCTTCATTGTTCCTGCTGCGGATGTACAACCTGTGCGTGCCATTGGATAAGGTGGCTGTGTTAATGGTAGCCGATGTATTGCTTAGGTCCAAACTTGCTGAAATTGGAATAGGTGTTCCGCCGCCGTGTCCCGGATCAGTATCTATAAAATACTCTGCGGCAACGATGTTTTGCGCAGCCGCTGGTGGCGCCGAATACACAACATTTGCATCATACAGAAAGTCCTTCATGGCTGTAATGCTCCAAAATCCTGACGCATTTCTCGTGCGCAGGTAGAGGCGATGCAGGCCATTGCTTAAGCCGTTTACATTAATGGTGGCGGCAAGATTGCTAATGTCAGTGGCCGCCGTAACGCTTGCGGGCGTTGCATTTCCGGGACCTGGATCGGTATCTATAAAATATTCCGCTGCAGCTATATTTTGCAAGGCTGAGGGAGCAGGGGGGTATGCTGGATCTTGCGCGTAACTGCAAGCCGCAGTAACCAACAACAATATGGTGTAAAAATATTTGGTCATTACTCTGGTTTTTAAGATCGCTGTTGGTTATTGTTGGCATGATCCAACCAGTTTGCCGTGGTGCTTGCGGCAAAATGAATCTATGGAGAAGGCAACGTTGTGTTGTTGACCTTCTCCGATGGATTTTTGTAACAGCGGTGTTGTTTGTTCGAAACCGTTACTAGTTATTGTTCCTGGTGCTAAAAGTTATGTTCATGGTTGCACTACCTGATGGGATGGAAGTAGGCACAGTCAATGTGTAAATGCTGGGAATATTGGGAATGCCTGAAAGCCTGTATGGATCGGTTGCGCCAAATGCGCCCATGTCAGGGTTTACAACAGTGCCTACAGTGAGGCCGGTTCCTTTAGCGGGTGAGCCTGCTTTAAGCACCATCCGACTGTCAAGACTGCCTGTGCTGCCTCCGACATATACAGTGCTCATGTCAACATTGAGTGTGTTTCCTGTTGCCGTGCCGGACAATGTTTGATTGGCTTGAAACAAGTTGTTTTTAACGGTGCTGTTGGTAAAAGTACAGCTAGCATAGGTGCCGAAAATATTGTTTGCGATGTATGTATTTAGCAACACAACACCATATGCGCTGCCATAAATACTGTTGTTTCTAAAAAGATTTCCGGTGCCTGTCAATTGATCCATCCCTATGTTGCAATAGCCGTAAAAAGCATTGTTCTCACAAACAAAGTTTGTAATGATTACGGCAGCAGCATTACTAAAACCATTGTTTAAGAAAAAGCATTTTCTGAAAGTTATTGCATCATTGGTGCCGCTTTCAAAATAAGGGCTTCCTGTAAAACCAACTCTTTCAAAGGTTACATTACTGGCGCCATTAAAGTACATCCCCGTTAAGGTAACGCCGATGAATTTGGAACCGCTGGCACCTGCATTCAAACGAAGAAATCCTAAACGGCTATCTGCTGTTAAAACCTGCAGGCCGCTATTGCCCGGTGCATTTGTACTGGCCGGGTCGAGCAAATAACCAGGTCCAATGAAAGTGAGTCTCTTGCCAATCGTCATGCTGTTGGTTACATAATCGACAACGCTTGGTTCAATATACAAGCTATCTCCATTTGTTACACTCGCACTGTTTACAGCATCGTAAATACTGGTGAAATTTGCGTTTACACCTGCGTTATTATTAATTCTCCAGCTTTTGGCAAAGGAGATAGAGGTTATTGATAATCCGGTTAGGAGGAGGAGAAAATATTTCATTGTGTTTCGTTTAGAATGTAAAAATATTTTCCAGCGAAGCGGAATCATATCCCCGAAAAACATGAATTTCATCAATTTGAAAATTTGGGAATTTGAAAATGGGGAATGCCGTAGGGGCGAATCGCATTCGCCCTGTCACACCATCAACGAGCCCACAAGCCCAGCACAGGCGAGTATCATAATTTTCAAATCCTCAAATTGCCCTCCCATTTTCAACTTTCAACTTTCAATTTTCCATTAGTAAAAATCATGGAAAACAGGGATGGCGTAAAGGAATGCTTTGTGGTTAATTTGTAAAGTGGGAGTAAACAGTTATTTTACCAAATGCGGTTAATTTTCTCGGCCTTCATTTTAACTACTTTATACTTACCTGTGAAAGCGCAGGATCTGATGAACAGAGACAGTTTGTTGAAACTTTTGCCTTTGGCAAAAGAAGACTCAAACAAGGTGTTGCTGTACATTAATATTGGTCAGCAATATGAATCTAACGAACCAGAGGCTGCAAAACAATATTACCGGGCGGCCCGGGATTTAAGTGAAAAGATAGGATACACCAGAGGCCTGATCAAGTTTGCAGCAAACTACACGTTTGTTTTGAATATGCAGGGGTTCTATGATTCATCGCTCATGATCAACAAAACGTCTGTAGAGCTTTCCAGGAAAATAAAGGATTCGCTTTATCTCGCAAAGACCTTGTTTAACACAGGCAGCTCGTATCGTGTAATGGGCGATTTTGAAAATGCGGTGAAATGTTATGAAGAAGGAAAAGTGATATTTGCGAATTATAAAGATGACAGGATCCAGGCACAGGGCGATGATATTTTGCAAAATCTTTTTACGGAATTGCATCAGTATGATAAGGGTGTTGAGTATGGCGAACGATCAGTAAGAATACTTCGGAAGCTGGATATACCGGCGCTTTTGGGCATTTCGCTGATGAACCTGGGGATTAATTATCAAAAGAAAATGCTTTCTGACAAGGCTGAAAAATGTTATCGCGAAGCATTGGAGATTGCCAAAAGTGTGGATGATAAAAACATGGAGGCTACCGGTTATCTGAATATCACTGATGTATATTTTCAATCGGGAAGGTACAAGGAAATGAAGCCGTACGTAGATAAAGCGATAGCGCTTTCCCGCGAGTTGAATCTGCATGAAAGTGAATTGATAGCAACAAAGGCACTCGCATTTCACTACATGTCGGTAAATGATTATGGTACGGCAGAGAAGAAGGCACAGGAAGCGTTGGCCATTTCGAATAGCTATAACCTAAGGATACAAAGGGAAAAGGTATACAATGTACTGGCGTCGATTGCCTACGGTATGCACAACTTGAAGCTGGGAGAGGAATATGAAACAAAAGGTGCGTTACTGTCGGATAGTTTGTTGAACGAACAGATACAAAAGAATAACCAGGAGCTGGAAAAAAAATATGAAACCAAACAAAAGGAAGGCAAGATAAAGGAACTGGAGGCAGAAAGGCAATTGCAGGCATTGTCGATTAAACAGAAAAATATCCTAAATTATATTTTGATAGCGAGTGCCATTATAATACTGATCATTTTCACACTTTCTTACCGCAACTACAAGCAAAAGCAAAAGCTGCAGCAGCAGCGGATTGCAGAGCTGGAAACTGAAAAGAAACTCGCAGCAACGGAAGCGGTACTTAAAGGTGAAGAGCAGGAAAGAACCCGCCTGGCTAAGGACCTTCACGACGGTTTGGGAGGAATGTTGTCGGGCATTAAATACTCATTTCAAACTATGAAAGAGAATCTTATAATGACGCCGGAAAATATGCAGTCATTTGAACGCAGCATGGATATGTTGGATAGTTCCATCAGAGAAATGCGTCGTGTGGCGCACAACATGATGCCTGAATCTTTGGTGAAATTTGGCCTTGACGAAGCGTTGAAAGATTTTTGCAATGACATAAATCAGAGTGGCGCATTGAAAGTCAGTTATCAGTCGTTTGGATTGGCAGATCAATCGATTGATCAAACGGTGTCCATTACCATTTATCGTATAGTGCAGGAGTTGATCAATAATACTATAAAGCATGCCGCTGCCACTGAGGCTATCGTGCAGTTAACAAAAACCGATGGCACCATTTCAATTACCACGGAAGATGATGGAAAAGGATTTGACACAGCGATTCTTCAGCGTGCGAAAGGGATTGGATGGAGTAATATTCAAAACCGGATAGAGTTCCTGAAAGGCAAGCTGGACGTTCGCTCTGAGGAAGGCAAAGGAACATCTGTTCATATAGAAATAAACAATAACTAATGGCAATTTCGATTTTTATTGTTGACGATCATTACATGGTGATAGAAGGAATTCGTTCATTGTTTCAGCATGAAAAAAATGTGGTGTGGCTGGGACATGCCACCAATGCAGCGTCGTGCCTTGCATTTTTAAAACAGCAACTACCCGATATCATTTTGCTTGACATTAATCTACCGGATAAAAGTGGTATTGATCTCTGCAAGGAAATTAAGACACTGTACCCCACTGTGTGTGTGATCGGACTGAGCACTTTCAACCAGCAGAGTTTTATCGAGAAGATGATGGCAAATGGAGCCTCGGGCTATGTGCTTAAGAATGCAACGCAGAAGGAGTTAATGGATAGTTTTGAAACGGTGATGAAAGGCAGGGCTTATCTCTCGCACGAGGTTGCACAGATGTTGCGCAGTAACGAGGCCGCGGATGATGCACCTGTACTTACGCGCCGCGAAAAGGAAGTGTTGGAGCTGATTGCAGAGGGTTTGACAAACAATGAAATGGCTGAGAAACTTTTTGTAAGTGCCTCCACCATTGATACCCATCGCAAGAATTTATTGATGAAGCTCAATGCAAAAAATACGGCAGAACTTGTGAAGTTGGCACTCATAAAAAAACTGATCTCCTTTTCATAGAAGATGCAATTATCAATCTGCAACGAAATGAAAGGCTAAGTCCTTGTTCTGTCTCTGGAAAGGAGCAACTAGCCCTTAGCCGTTCTTAGATTCTTCATGGATCTCAGTTTGTCCATTTCCAACGAATGCCGAATTTGTCATTATAGTTTAGTCTTGGAATCTTACATGTAAGGATATTGAATTGCATACAGCCTACTGCTTCATTGCTTAAAATAAGATCGGGCTTTATAGCTGTTATTTGACCGGAGGCTTTTTCATACAAAGCGTCATCAGTATTTGGATTGTCAAATTTTAAACTACGACTAATAATTTGAAACTCGATCTCCCCAATTACATCATCTTCTTTATTATAATAGTAAAACATATCAAAATTGCGGCCGGTAAATACTCTCTTAAAAAATTCCCGACTTGCCGCTAATGTGTCATAGAGATAATCGGCCCGGGTTGTAATTGTTTTACGCTCATATTTTGCCATGCTTGTTTTTAAATCATAAATAAGATGAATAGCGTTAGGATCACCGTCAGGACCCTCTTCTTCACTTCCCGGTTCTCTTACCACATTTTTGGCATAGAGAGCATTGTATTCTTCAGAAAATATCTTTTCGGAGTTATAGGCCCGTAATGCGATGACCTCGTATGAAATTGAAACAAGCATGCAATAATTTATCGCATTCCCCGAGCAGGAATCTTTGTATAATCCCGCGGTTTTAGGCCGCTCGGAAAAAATACGTATGGTCATCTTGGGAATTACATAGTCTTTCCCTTTTTTCAGACCGGTTCTGATTAATTCTCTTTCAGAAGTAGAAAAATAATTTTTATCGTAGTAGACGAGCTTGCTTAAGAAAAAGAACCCGGTGAAAAGTATAAGCTGCATTAGGACAGCAAATGCAAAAAATTTCAACCATTTTTTTCTTTTTATTTCCTTGGATTCATAGACTTCTGGCTTTTTTAGTGGTTCTGAATGAGAAACTGATTCGTAAGTTTTCTCAATCAGTTGAGTTAACAACGGAGCAAACAAGCCTCCGATAAGTATAACCACAAGTGGCATTACATAATCCTCCATGTTGTTCGATTTAGGCGTTACATTAAATTGATGTTATGGTCACGATAATATTTAGACAATTGTTTTACACAGCTCATATATGTGTTAAGAAACCAACTATCGTAGTCAAAAAGATAAATAGCTTCTCTTACAGGGTTAGTTTTCGTTTTGGGTATTGCCTCCAGCGCCAGCACACCGGAAATAATACCGTTTAAAATTCCTCTTCCAGCTGCCGGATCGATTATGCCCGCAGCGTCACCGGTCAGGATCAATCCTTCGGTACATACTGGCCTGAAAATGCGCCAACGCATATTGGCAAATTTTGTCCTTTGGATTTTCTTTAAGCCTGTAATCTCAAATGGTGGATCTTTCGAATTGCGTGAAAGCTTGGTCCAGCTAACCAAACCATTCGCTTCAGGAGCTAACCAAAGCCATCCGTCTTCATTCGGTATAAAATGAGTTGTAGTAGCTTTGTATTGAGCACAATCAGATTCTGCTGTCCCGGTCCAAACTCCCAGTGGCGGTGAAAAATGTTTTTCCTGCCATTTCATCTTTCTTCCACCCAGTCTTTTACGGCCACTAGCGTCAATAGTGTAGAAAGCAGTGTAACGCAATCCACAACTTGTAGTGATACCGGAAATGCGGCTGCTATTATGTTCGTATGTGAAATCAACTACTTCATCAAAAAGAATTTTAACGCCGCACTTGTTAGCATAAGCCAGCAACTCCTCATCAAAGACTTTGCGATTGATATGGAGGCCATTGGGTAACTTTTGTTCGAAAAAACCTGCAACATTAGTTCCGGTTTGTATACAACTGTATGTGCCCCTGAAAGATTTTTCAATGCAATGCGCCAGTCCTAATTTTGTTAACATAGTATGGCATGCAGGATGAATGCTTTCCGAAGCAGGTAATAAGTTATTGGGCTCGAACTTTTGTTTGCTCGTAATAAGCAAAGTTTTGTAGTTATGCCTGGCTGCAGTAATAGCGGCAATGCATCCTGATGGACCTGCGCCGATGATTATGATATCAAAAGAAGACATATTTAAATTAGGGTTGCCAATCAATAGAATTGCCGATTATTTTTCCATATACTATATTCTCACTGGTTACTTCACATATGTATATTCTCTGGCAATCCAGCCGGCGCCTCTTATAGTCTGCCCATTCTCTTTTTTTGAGTTGGTCTTTAACAGTGTCAACAAATACAAAGAGGTAGCCGAGGCCTTTTACTTTTGCATTTTCTTTCAACGTGATCCATTCCTTGTTAGAACCAACAAGTGTGGGAGGTATGCCCCAGGCATTGGCATTTTCAATTCCCCAATTTACTTTCTCGGCGCTCACCAACCAGTGATATGTATATCCCGTCGAGAGTGTTCCTTCTTCCCCTGATCGAAAATCAACCTTTGGTAATCTTTCGATACATAATTTCAGGCAAGCCATGCGCTGGATTAATTCTGCACTGGTTATTTCCCTTAGTTTTGAAAAGTCTAACCTGTCATCTAATGCATTTTGCACACAATCAGCCCTCGCCAGATCAGTAAAATTTACTTTCCATTTTTGTTTTATTTTTTCTATAAAAGGTCCTTGTTCACCATCCCATCCGAAAGTCGCAGAGAGTGGAGATTCCTGGCTTCTGCCGTGAAACCCCAATTCTTCATCTAATAAGGGAATTGCGGTAGGATTTCTATATTGTTTTTGTAGTGAGCCCTGGTAAGTTCTGGACGCGTCGGGCGAAGCTGCCGGCCACATTCCATTCATTGCTGAACATAGTTTCATGTCTTCAATAAAGGGCGAACCGAGGCCTTCCGTACTTAGAAAAAGTCTATCGTTTTCACCGGCATAAGTAATGTCCCATCCGGGCGCAAATACAGACGAAGATGCGTCGGGCAGGAAACCCGAGCTATAGTAAGTTTTATCATCTGGCAAGTTGCTAAGATGTGGCGGACATATATAAGAATCTTTCGAAGGCAATGCAGACATCACCGATGTGTAAGTGTCAATCGTGGGATCTCCTGAGGCTGGTATCGATTTAGGGTTTGGGCTTAGTCTTGCTATAGCCAAACTGGCAATGCCTCCTTCATAAAAATTACTGGTCCTGGCATTACCTGGAGCAATATCGTAGTCTATAAGATCAAAATTGTCGACCAGTGGAAAAAAGTCAGGAGCTGTTATAACTGAGAATGCCGGCAAAATCTCTATCGTTTCTACATCCGGAAGAATAGCTTTTTCCAGGGAAGGAATTGAAGCCATTACACAACCATCGCAAATACTATCTTCAAATGCCGGCGAATAATAGTCGCCATCAGCAATTGCTTTTTCGAACTCGCTATTCATTTCTCTCTGTATCTGCCGGTATTCAGTTCTTTTCAGCGTGTCGGGCAATTCATGAGTAACATTAACAAACAGAGCCTGGTTTCTTGGGTGATCATATTCGTTTGGACTTCTTGCACCTTGTGATAAAAGTTCAATGTCTTCCACTTCCTGAGTATTGAATGAATTGTAAAATCTATCTTCACCTCTGTCTTTAGGAACTTTGAAATAAATAATATTTCCTTTGGCAGAAGCTGTTCTTATGAGTTGCTGCGGCTTCGATACTGCAAGGAAAGATGAACCTATCCCCGTTTGGGAAGCTGGTATCACCAGATCTTCAGATGTCTTTATTTCCGGGATTATTCCACTTAGTGCTTCGAGTTTTTGTCTTGTAAAAAGAGAATGTAATTTTTCACTCCGATGAGTCTCCGAATATGTAATTCTGTTTCCACCGATCAGTGAATCCTCCATGGATATTTTTCTGATAGGTTGAAGGAAATATCTGTTTTTATCTTCACTGTCATTGTGGAGGTCACCTTGTTTATAAATGCCGGTTGTCATCAATGAAACGTCAATATTCTTTACTTTTCGTGCAATGAAAACTCCAAATCTTGCCGGGATCACAGCCGCATGTTTTATTTTGGAAATATCCGACGGTTTATTAACGAAGCATCGATTAATACGATCAAAGTGATAGGGCTCGTCTCCAATGCGACCAACTCCCGTTCTCGAGAATACCAAGTCGGCGTACTTATGATGGGGCGTTTTAAAAGAAGGACGATATTCGTATGCGAACACTGCAAGTACCAGTTTTTCACCGGGGTTAATTCCATAATAGGATTTCAACTTCTCCCAATTTGAAAGTGCATAGATCGCAGCTTCAAGAATATCTAATTGCTCCAGGCCGCAGTAATCCTTTAATCGGGTTGGCTTCACCCTGGAACTCGCCAATGCGTGATAGATAAGACTGAATGCAGGGAAACCAGGCGTAATTAACCGATTGCCGGCAAAATCTTCAAAGCCCCTGGTTGCTCGCAAGACTGTAATTTTTTCACGACTTATTTCGCCGGTAAGCGTCGGCAAAAGGTCATTTATGTTTCCGTTTAACTTTTTACCACTAAGTTCTTCTAAATAGTCAATCCAACCATTTGACCTCATCCACTCAAACAGCTTATCCAGCTTATAATTTATCGCTTTATTTATAGCCGCTGTTTCCAATGAGAAATCAGCCTTTTTCAAAATTTCCATTAAAGCATGTGGCAGGCCAGGAACTATCACACATCCCGCCAATAGCGTAGTATTTGTGACCAGGAATTTTTTTCTGTCCATATAAAACTAAATTATAGTTAGGTGGATTTAATAATCTCATCCAATTGCCTGGTAGATCGAATCGCCGTTTGAGGCATAGCATAGCTCGATCAGCATCATTGTTTGCAAATAACAATGAAACGCAATTTGTTATTCGAAAGAGGAAGCCGAAATCAGAAGTTTTACGAAGGGGATGGGTTTAGGGTGTATATTATAAACCTATAAAAAAAATCTTGGAAATAAAAGACCAGAAAAGAAATCGTGAAAATATTTTTTTAAGGTTGAGTATGTGGTATAGGTTGTGATTTAAATACACGCAGCACTGATGTTTATACGAAGGTGTATTAAGCTTACATGTTGCTATTGCAAGAGGTGAAATATTTGTATAGCTTAGTGCTATTGGTTTTTAAAAAATAGTTCCGCTTACTTCTTTCACAACTGAACTTCCCGGTATTTGTTTTGTTAGTAGTTATGTTATGACTTGATTGTAACATGGCGACAAGTTTGTAGTTGCCCACTGGTTTCGGCTCATGATTTTAAGCGCCTTCTTTATTTATTTTATCACCTAAACTCATCGTATGAAGTCTCATTTCTTTGTAGACATGCATTGTCATCCTTCTATCAAAGCATTTGCCAGAAGTTTTAAGAAGACTCCTGGGGAGCAAAGCGAAAGTCCCAATGACTCAACTTCTATCTGGCATAGAGACGCTCCGTCTGTTTTCGACAAGGCTAAAAACTATGTTTTGGGGTTAACAAACTTTATTCAAAGTGACGGAAACAGTCTCATACAGGGGAGAGTGGCTGTTGTTTGTTTGTCCTTTTATCCGCAGGAAAAAGGATTTTTTATCAATAAGCTCGGACAAGGCATCGAGTCCGATACACTTACAAAACTTGCCACGGAATTTGGACAGCAAAGAATTGATCATATACAGGCAATGGATAGTTACTGGGAAGATCTTAAAATTGATATGAACTTTTTGCGTCTCTGCGAGAATAAAGAAATAAAAGTGAACGGCAAGAAAGTCAGCTATGTTATTGCATCTTCTTATACAGATATTGAGGAGGCAGATAAAGAGGGTGCGTTGGGAGAAACCAAGATTGTATTTGTTCCTACCATAGAAGGAGCACATGTATTTGATCAGGAAATGAACTGTTATGAACCGTGGAATACCTATCCGGCGGGAGTGCCTGAGGATAAGTTAAAAATAACGTTACAAAGGGTGCAGGAGTTACGGGAAGGTAAGGACGGATTAATAAAACCTCTGTTTATGACATTTGCGCATCATTTCTGGAATGGCCTGAGTGGACATTCAGAAAGTCTTGCGGGGATTGTTAGATGTGTTGCCGATCAAACAAACGGAATGGAGCAGGGTCTTTTTCAGGCAGGCGTGCAGGTGATCGATGCAATGTTAAAAGATCAAACGGATGAGGAGGGCAAAAGCGTACCACCGATTTATATTGATGTTAAACATATGAGCCGCCAGGCAAGGCTACAATATTTTGATTTATTAAAGAACTATCCTGGAAAAAACATCCCGGTTATTGTAAGCCATGGTGGTGTTACAGGGTTGTCTTCTCCCGGAGGGCAGAATGTTACGCCTGCGTCACAGGAAGGTCTTTATATGACGAACTCTATTAATTTCTTTGATGATGAAATATTGAAAATAGAGGAGACGAATGGGGTATTCGGTATTCAGCTTGACGAAAGGCGCATTGGCTCTAAATCCGAATTACGAAAGGCGAGAGGTAATACCAGCAAACGTGATATACTGTATGCCTGGGCTAAACTTGTATGGAACCAGGTTCGGCATATTGCTGAGTTGCTGGATATGAATGGACGTTATGCATGGGGGATTCAGTCATTGGGTACGGATTACGATGGCATCATCGACCCCATCAATGGTTATTGGACCGCCAAAGAACTCGACGATTTGGATGACTACTTATTGATGCATGTTTACAATTACCTGAAGGGTACGAAAACACCTTGCCCATTGCAACAGGAGAGAAATAAAACCGTTACGCCTGAGGAAGTTGTGGACAGGGTGATGACGAGTAATGCGCTAAATTTATTGTCAAGAATTTTTTGATAAAATCAACAGCGCGGTATAGGCACCAGACTAGATTATTATTACAAAGCAACAATCTGATACATCGTGTTAGTTCAATTTCTCAGATTGTTGCTTTGTTGTGTCCAGTAGATCAGTCTTGCATAATAGAATTGCATGGATGACGATGTTTTTCCAAAACCTTTCACGTTTAGCAATCGAAACTTCGTCAAGACTAACAATCTATATTTCATTATCCTTTGGTTTCGAAAGCGTGGCATTAAGCGCTGCCATATTGGTGGCGAAGTTTTTCACCGCGTTAGGATTAATATTTCCTGCATTCGGAATTTGGCTCTGAAAGAACTTAGAAAGGTATTCCAGGTTAGGCATATCTTTCAAATGCTCGCGAACAAGGTTTGGTGTAATACTTAGTTGCGAAGCGATCGAATTAATGTCTACTGGTCCATTACCGGGATCGGCATTCGATAGATGGTTGAAAATTGAATTGGATATCCAATTGGAATGATCTGACTCGCTAGCAGAAAAAAATGGAATATAATTCAATGAGATATTTAGTTTCAGTACGATTTCATTCTGCTGTGGCGAAATTGATTTATCAGAAGGAGATTCCTCGATTGACGGCGCCTCATTTCCTCTGCGATTTGCTTTTTCTTGTTTTGAATGCTGTTTAATGTCGGTTATGGGTTCGTATGACGTTAGTACTGTGTCGTACTTCAATTTGGCCACTGCTTTTTCTGCTGCACTGCCGGCAACAAACAAATCCGGCAATTGAACAGAATGGTTTATAAGGATTTTCATACCAACAAGAAACATTGGAGGCTGCGATACTTTAATTTCTGGGTCTATCGCTTTACCTGAATGACTGTCGGAAAGTAATCTGAGCGCAAGGATATCCGAAGCAAAATGATTTCTAAGAATTTTATTTTCCAGATTCCTCAGTATAATTAGAAACAGGTCGTTGTGTTCTGTATCATTACTCAACAGATAACAATAAGCAACGGCGATAGCCAATACAGGGTTCTCCCATTTACCATGCGCTGCTTCTCTAATCAATGACGGTGGTACATAATAAATTCCATTCTGTATCTTTTGCAATAGGGCATCCAACTTTAGCTGAGTTATTTCGTTCTCCCGAAAACCGCTACCATCTCTAACTATTAGTATCCTTGCTGTACTAAACAGTGGCATATCCTTATACATCATAAATAACTGCGTTTGCCAATTTTGGAATATGAACAGGGGCATTTCTGTTTTCACTTCTCCGTTATAAACAATGGAATAATTACCTTCCTCAAGGGCAACGTGAAATGCCATCCAGCCATAGTTCTTATCGTTCGCAGTATTGCTGGCATCCAGCTTAAATAATATTTCTCTTTTATCGTTCAGGATATAAAAATTTTCATAGAGATCATGCTTTTCCTCAGCCGCTTTTACATCAGGGTATCGTATGAATAAAAGCAACCCTCCAACTTCCGTTGATTTGTCTTTGTTAACGGACGCTGTAAATTCTTTGCTATATTGTATGAAAGGCTTTGCATAATATTCATGTGAAGAAGCAAATCCTGATGAAACCATAGAAGACCAGGATGCTGGCTGGTCATAGGTTTCATCAATGTCTGTAGAAACCCGGTAAATATTGTCTTTGACAAATTCGTTAAATTCAATTCTTAATTTATAAAAGCCGGGTTCTAAGATTTCAGACAACATTTCATATTTCTGGGTTACCTCTCTGTCGGATCCATCGAAAAGTCGGAGTGATACAAATTCCGCCAAGATTCCCCTAACCGTGAATTTGAATGAAAGGGTCTTTGTGTCAGTATTCATATGTGAATTGAGTTTGGTCAGATGGAACAATTATTTTTTGAATGCCACTATCATCAGACAAACTGATATAATATCTGCCAGGTTGCAGCAATATGGTAAACGGCGTGGAGGAATCGCCCTGGTGTAATTCCCCAAGATTGGGATCCTCTAGCTTCACCTGTTGATTCGGGTTTTTAAATGTAATTGTCACTGATACTAATTGCGCTACCCGGGATTCACAAATCGTTACATCTCCCGTGGTATTCTGAGCATCGTATCGCGGAACCTGAACCAGATTTTTTTTCGCGGCAAGAGCCGGCAAATCACTGCTAATAAAATCGCGCAAGCCTTCTGCTGTAATACGATTGCCCTTAGAAGTATCACACGCGCCGCCTTTTAAACCAGAAAGCAGCGAAGTAGTGAATAGGCCATTAGCTTGGGGACTTCCCGGTTGTAAATTATTCGTTACTTCAAAAGCGCTGGACTCAAACTCAGTTGCAGAAAAAACGAAAGTACTTGTTGTGGCTGAGGCCGTGGCAGGCCTTGCATTAGAAAAGTAGGGCTTTGCGCCTTCAACTCCTGCGATCCTGTTCCTGCAGCAGTCAAGGAAAATAAAAATTTCTGCAAACAAGCCTTTGTCAACCAGGTGCTGTTTGTACCTGGAGGACGATAGTGCATAGTCGCGAAAATCGTATGTCCATTTGGGAAGTACAAGCGCAGTTTCATTTGTGTTGATTCCCAGCCCGTGACCGTTAAAGTAAAAATATAGTCTTCTCGGTTTAATATCCGAAGCGGAAATTGCATCAAAAATATCCTGAAATGCCTGATCCACCTGGTCCTGCAAGGGAAGCAGCGGATCGGTACTGGACAAAATCAACTTGCAATTATCTGGTGGCAGATCCCCGCCTGAAGTGCTTTTCAACCAATCTGCAAATAACAGTGCATCAGTGCCGGGAGCTGTGAGAGGTTGCAGTGCCACATAATCCTTGATACCGATGATTACAGCGAAGTCTTGTGAGTTAGGCATATGAAAATGCTATGGTTGATTGATAAAATACATTATACTTAACAACGTCTTTTCGTCATTGTCGAAATCGCCGTGTTTGCGCGACGTTGACCTGAAACCATCGTGGCCCGGTTCCTGCGTCACAGAATAGATTGCCGTATCTGCAACACGCAGATAATCAACAATTGGCTCCAAATCTTCCAGGTCGTATGGTGGGTTGCCGACTGTATGGCGTTGCAGGCCCAATAGCGGCGCATCATAGTCCTTTCCTTTATTTTCGAGCAGACCAGAAATAAAATAAAGCAACGACCAGGGATATAACACCGGCACCAAATGATCCTTTGTTTCAACAGCATCCTCCATTGTGAAATACCGCAGCCGTTTAAACCTATCCTGATTTTTCAAAACATTTGAGGCAAAAAGATCGCATCTTACGGCAGGGGCCATGTAAGTAATGTCCCGGAATTTGAGAGATGGAAATTGACTCTTTGCTGCCACAAGCATTTCGGCGATTGCAATGGATCCGGCTGAATGCCCTATGAGGTCTATTGTCAATTCGCCGACTTCATCCTGATACTCTTTCAGTTTATTCAGCAAATAAGTGCCTACATACCAGTTCTCCGCTTCTCCGGAAAAATCATCCTGTGTCCACATATTCTTTGCCTTCTCCTGCATGTTGCTCCAAAGCCACGAGCCAATATCTGCGATGTAGAATTCTCTCAGAATTTCTTCAATAATGGTGGGATAGAAGCCGTGGTTCCTGTGCTTAATGTGTCGTCTTATAACTTTTACTGTAATTTTTACTGCAGAAACTATCAAGGTTATGGGGTTCACTATTCCTTTGGCAGTTGCCCCGTCGCCCATCATGTGAATGTTGTCCTTTCCCATCAACTTTGCTTCCTCATCCGGTTTCTCAGCTTGCGCCAGCGCTATCAACTCCGGATCGTCTGCAATTTCCTCTTCCATTTCTGCGGTCACTTCCGGTTTTAGTTGCTCCTCGATTACCTCATCTGATTTTGGACCCGCTTCTGCCAAATTTACACTCACTGATTTTTTACCTTCATTTACCTGGTAGTTCTCAAATGGTGCCACTTTTTTCAGTTCCATTTCTATTTCTGCTTCTGTAAAACTGCTTATCCCTTTACTGGCTACGCCTAATAGATTTACGTCAATCCCTAATTGCCTTCCGGCAACCTTGATAATTTTTACGAGAAGTTTTTTAAAGAATTCCGATTGATAAATGGTATCAAAATTTTGCTTGATCGTTTCAAACAAACCCGTTTCCCAAACAAAGCTAACGGGGTGTGCGGCTGTGTTGTCTGTTACATAGCCTGTAATTCGTTCTGCGGTATTCAATCCGGATGCAGCGCTCACTAACCCACCGTGAAAATAGAGGACGATTTTTTTCTGATCTGTCGCGCGGAGATGGTCTATTATTGAATCGAGATCGGTGGCAGTAGTGTCGGTTTGCTCATTACCGGACGGCTTGAAAGTGCCGTTTTTGCCAAGGTTTACGTAATAGATTTTTTCTAGATTAGGCATAATTTAAGATTTTGCATTGATAATTTGATGTTGGGATTTTTTTGAAAATGCGCATTTAAGAACTTGTATTCTTATGATCTAAATCCAATTCTTTGCTTTTTGATACCGTTCAATTATTCTTGGTATTAAAAGAAACACGTAAAGGGCAACAAGTGCAAAAACGAACGATAGGATAATATATAACCAGAATTGTTTTGTGTACCATATCAAGTAAAGAAAGACCACGATGAGCGCCACAACTAGAAAAAAGTTTGGTACAGGCAGGATGCGGTAATTTTTCTTTTTGGTAGAAATTGGGAGCATGCCTGTTTTCAACAAATCAGGTTTATATATCGACTCAAAACCGAACAAATCATCAGAGGCAACGACATTTATTTTCTTTTCTATTTGAGCCTTGTATCTTGAAGCATTGATATACATGAACCCCAGAGAGAAGAAGTAGGTTACCAAACCAAGAAGAGCTAACGGCATATATTTAATCAGTCCTTCAATATGATCACCATACCCGAATGCTATAGCTAGTACTACCGCAGAATATAGAAAACAACGAATCATTTCTGTGAGATAACTTTTGCTTTCACCGCTAACTATCTTATAGTTTTCTATTAATACATCAATTTTTTCTTTGTCTGTCATTAGATTTGATTTTTTAGGTTAATTGATTTGATCATTGCAAAATATTTTGTTGGTAGGGATATGACTTGAATTCCAATTGGTCCCATCCTGAATATTATTCAGTTTTTTCAAAACCATATTCTTAGTTTTGAGACTATTACTTTTTAAAATAGAATGCTCGTGTGGAATGTCACGAAACAGGCCCAGTAATATTTTACGGAAACAAAAGCGCAAGACGTTTCATCACGAAGTCTCTGCCGTTTTCAAAAAAGAGTTTATTCGCAAAGTCGCGCACGTCAAAACCAGTAGGCAACGCTACAATGTCTTTATTGGCTCTGGCGAAAAAGGGGAACTGATCAATAAAAAACTTTTTAAAGCTGTCCATGCTTTCAACTGTCGGGCAGCACCAAATGGGATTGATCAGGCCATCAAAATCAGAACCGATGCATACTTGTGTAAGCGCCTTAACAGGATCATAACCTCCGTTTGTTGCCACTTTAATCAGATGTAGAATGTGTGACATGAAATGACAGAGGTGATAAAATGAAGCATCAGGATTAACGGTTCCTCCTTCCAATATTTCCTGGTTGGTAATACAATAGTCTTCAGTCATTTTTTGTCCCGTAGTACCTTTAGTAAGGAAGTATTGTTTCTCCTGCTTTGATATATATTCTTCTTCGTATGAAAGATCCATTAAAGCATCAGCACGATCTATTGCTTCTGTAAATCCCAGTATTCTTTTGTCGAGAGAAATACCAATCATTCCACCCGACTGCAAAATTGCAAGAATTTCTTCGTCGTACAAGTTGATGCTGCTTGGGTTAAATGAAGTCCACGTTGTTGACTGGTACACTTTTGGTTTGTACCATAGAACGTAACCATACCCGGTATTATTCTCTTCTTTGTATTCTAGATAATCAGGAATGTCTTTAAAGGAGAGACCTGTAAATCCGGCGTGTGTGCAAATCAATGGCTGATTAATTGCAGCGAAATCAGGTGACGTTCTAAGTTGTTCGATCAAAAATCGTCTTGCTCCAACACTCATATGTTTTAAGTCAATCATCACATTTTTCTTGTAGCAAGCTGTAACGATCTTAATACCTTCAGGCGTAATTTCTTTTCCTTGCGGCTTGAATGCATCATTGCTCACAAACAGTATTCCATATGCGTGATTGGCAAACGGGTATTGTTCCATGTGAGTAAGGTTTACTGAAATCACAGGAAAATTTAACACACTGGTAAAGTCATTTAAATTATCTATGACATCATTTGCGAACACTTTGTTTTTCTCATATGAATTTGCAAGGGTATGGGCGCCTTCTACAGTAAAGACAACATATAGTGTTGTATGGTCGTCCTGATTGTAAGCCACGCCCTTTTGCAACACAACAACTTTCTTATCCTGTACATTGAAGCGTGCTGGATCCAACAACACTTTCAGGATATCTTCTTTAACCACCTGATACGGATTAGGATTGGCGCCATTGACGCCATTTAAAAAGTCCAATTGGTTTGGATTAAGATAACGACTCAATGTTCCCTTGGCCTGCTTATTAAGAAAAGGATCTGCAGTTATTGCCCTTTCAGGGGCATAGGCTGCTACGCAAACAAGGTTGCAATTGTTTTTGATGAGCTGAGTCAAATTAGACTGCGATGTAAGTATATATTCAAATTCGCTGCACCATTTAAGCACCCAGGGAATAGCCTTAACATCAAATTTGTCCCATGGACTAGTTTTGGAACTGTCTTGTGAAAACAACGTCTTCAACGTAGCGTGGAGATGAAAATCAAAGTATGGCATATGGATAAAGTTTAAGATTTCTTAAGTTGTTTATTTGAAAAAGATTTCTGTTTACTGTGATCCTTTCCTATGGTGTAGGTTGGAAATATTTTGACCCGCCAAGAAATTTCTCGATGCTGTAGTGCGCTGCGATATCCCATGCATTTCCACTTACACTCGCATCATGCCTGAATTTTTCATAGGTGCCCATTTCTGGTCCTTCCCGTTCAGTCAGGAAGTAGTCGGTGCCAAACATAACCCGACCTGCATAGGAAGGGTTTTGTATATCTGCTATCATTTGATCGTGAATTGTTTCATCAGCCAGGGCATATGAAATGTCAGTATAGAGGCTGGGGAATTCTGTCATCATGCTTTTAATTTGAGTATACCAATTTTCATTTTTTGCCCCATAAGGTCTTAAATCTTCTTCATCAGCTTTTTCGGGTTTAAGAATTGCATTGATTTGGTTTCCGCCACCAAAATGAGCGAGACACAATTTTAAAGGTGTGCCGTTTTTTTTGAAATAATCCATCAGTGTATAAAAGGCGTAGGGCTCCATAAAATAGGAGCAACGATTAAGATTATTTCTTGATTTTTGCCTACCCATAATCCATCTGCCAAATTTCTTCTGGTCACTATAAGTGACTCCGTTCGGCGGATACATTGCATTGCCATTGTACGGGTCGTTCGATTTAATAATGGTATTAATGAAACCTGCATCATTGTTATATATTCCTCCCAAAAAGTTACAATGACTAAGTACCGGAACATTGTTCTCTGCTGCCCAGGCGAAGGTTGGTTTTAGTTTTTCGTCAAACGGATAGAAACCCATGCTCGGGTACATCTTTAATCCTACAAATGGATAAACCGTTCTGTTGTTGCCCACATCAATTTTCTGTTCAAAATATTTGATCACAGTATCTCTTAGTTCAAATCCGTTGCTTTTCCATCGGGGATCAATGCCAAGAAAAAGCAACAGGTTGTCGGGAAACTGTTTTTTTACACTAATAATTTCTTCGAGTTGCCCTTCATAACCTGAGGATGATTTGCCCGCTCCGCATTGCTCCATTTCCATTGTTAAAGCAACAAATTTGAAAGAGGTATCCTTGTATTGGTCTTTTAATTGTCGAAATACTTCAAGTTGATTTCTGCTTTTGCCAATTTTGAGAAAAGAGGCATAACGTTTACCGCCGTTACCACCAACGTTTTCAAGTATTTTTTGAATTAGCCAGGAGCCTGCCTGAACATCAGTAATTTTATCAACCAGGTTGGCAACGGCCTTTGGCAGGTACAATTGAAGAAAATCTTTCGGCGCATTGTTCATGGTGAACGAATGCGTATGAACGTTATAGTACTGCATTTGAAGGGATTTTTGGTTTAGTGGAATAGGCTTTTTTCAAAACATCAAACCAAAATGGCGCGCCAAAGGAAACAGCAAAGCCGGATATCACAATGCCCAGCAGTTTCCAAAAGAACCAGCATTTCGTTGCAGGATGTTGTTTAAAAACGCTATAGTCATAACCCACAGGAAGTTCGACTGCTTTGGCAAGACTGTCCAGGCTTTGCGCCACTTGTTTGGGAGGTGCCTTTAATAATGATTGCGCGGAATCTGCAACGTAATTTTGATAATACCGCTGAACGGCCTCTCGCGATTCCGGATGAATTCTGTAAAAATTAAAAAGCTGTATACTGTCTACATTCAAAATCAATGCAGCGATTAATCCGAAAATAAACAACCGCTGCCGCATGCGTTTTTTATACCACAGACTCAGGCGCTCTTGAAACTCATTATACCAATCAACAATCTGCTTTACCAGGTTGTCATATACCACAGATTCATTGTTAGATGGTTTTGCGGACGAGTCATTTAATTCGGCATTATTCATTGCCATTCGTAGGAAGGTTACCACGTCACTTCGCTCGAGCGTTGTTACTGCACTCTTGAAATCGTTGAGTACTTTGTTTTGATAGACTTGAGGTATAAGATTCATTTGCGCAGCATGTGAACTCCCCAGTACTTCTATAAAAGTTTTAGCGAAAAGTTTAGGCTCAATATCATTGGTGGGTTTGTTGTATGCCCTGGAGAGCAGATCAACAGAGCCATGCATATAAATGAGGCTGGCCCAGTTAATATTATTTGCTTCATCCCATAATTGCTTCAGTAAATAAGTTTTCATGAAGCGTCCCCGCTCAGCAAGGACTTGCGCAACAGCTTCCTGTATGAGGCCCAGAAAAATGGCAAAGAGCGCCCAGCTGACAATAATGGATAAGGCGATCTGTATGATCGGCAGATCAAAAAAGTTCATGATGGAACGGTTTAGGCTTGTAAATAAATGTGGAGAGGGTTCTCGCGTAAGTTATCCGAAGGGGAGGAATTATTTCTTTAAGATAAGGTTTTATTCAATATTCCAATAGCTGTTGTTATAAAAAATATTTAGCCTCTCAGGACACCATTGTGAACCAGATCTATATAGAATTGGAAGTGACGAGGATTTTGTACAAAGTATTTTTTAGATTAGGATGTAATTTGATAGGAGATGCCCATACAACAAGTCCGTAAGTATATCCTAAAATAGATAGGATAAACAAAACCTTTTGTATCTTTAATTAACTCCGTCCCTTATCACACATAACTATGCATCTCCTCTGCCTCCACATTAATGTTCTTTAGTGCGATCTGAAAATCACCACCGCATAATTCCTTTTTTCAACTTTAAAAATCAAAGATGGAAAACAAATTTAGTCATCTGACACATGCTGAAAAGGTGTTCATAGAAGCTCAGTATACGACAGTACTGGATGAATTGAAGTCAAAAATATTTCGGGGTAAAATAATAAAACGAATTCACTCCGAAGGATATAATATTGAAGAGGCCGTAAACCTCTATGAAATGATTGCTAACAATGAAGAGAAAACAAGAATTCTGACAGCAGAGTTGAAAAAAGAGATTGTCGAAGAAAGAAGCAAAATGGAGAATGAACAAAAAGCTGAATGGGAAAAAATTGAACGGGAAATGAGAATAAATAATAAGAAAACCCAGGAACATTACTCTAATGAACTGATAAGAAAGGAACAAGAAAAGAAGCAAATGAATGAAGCGCTGCATACTTTTGGACATATGGGCATGCACGCCGGAATTCATCTTTTAAGGATGATTTTGGGAGGTTAAGATAAGGACAATTCCATCGATACAACTCAAAAGGGGAAAGGAGTGTTTGGCAAATTGCCGTAAACTTACCATGTGCAACATTTGAAGATACACAAAAAGTTAGTGGTGAAAAATCGTAATAAATAGATAAAATAAAGGTGGTTTTTTATCTTCTATTTTTTGATCTTGCCTTGTTATAGAAAATCGTAAATGATATCAATCGATTGCATGAGTTAGGCATTACAGTATTGATACACGTTATAGTATGCATACCTTTGTTCTCGCTGTTGAACAGCCAACGAAGAATGTGTGGCGTGTAGAAATATTTTCTATTTTTATTTGAGAGTAACCAAACTAAAATAACAACTTGCGGGATTTGAACAGAGAAGATTGTCATATTGAACCCCTGCTTTTACAGGAGCTGGCGCAAGGATCGTCGTCTGCGTTTGATAAGCTCTACTACCGCTATTACGAACCTGTACGGTTGAACATCCTGAAAATTGTAAGAGACGAAACAGTGGCAGATGACATTCTGCAGGAAGTTTTTATCAGTTTATGGCAAAAGAGAGAAAAATTCTCATCATACGAAAAGATCGGCGGTTGGCTTTTTGTTACCAGCTATAACCGTTCTCTGAATTATTTGCGCAATCTGTCTGCAGAACGGTTACGACAAAAAACTGCAAAAATAGTTGACATTTCCCGTGACTGGCCTTTGGAAAACAGTTCCCAGGAAATGCAATTGCAATTGTTGGAGGAAGCCATTGCGCAATTGCCACCTCAGCGTCGCAGGGTGTTTGAGCTTTGCCGGTTTGAGGGTAAGAGTTATGATGAGGCTGCTACCGAACTTTCTATTTCCAAAAACACCGTTAAGGAACATCTTGTCCGCTCCAAGGAATCGATCCTTTCCTACGTTCATCATCAGCGTCCGCAAAATCAAAAAATCACAGCGTTGGCGCTTGCTTTCGTGT
Source organism: Pinibacter aurantiacus (assembly GCF_019130065.1). Lineage (GTDB taxonomy): Bacteria > Bacteroidota > Bacteroidia > Chitinophagales > Chitinophagaceae > Pinibacter > Pinibacter aurantiacus. The sequence goes on from NZ_JAHSPG010000018.1 coordinate 424,929, forward strand.
TTGAAAATTGTTTTTTCTAAAAAAAGTTACAACAGAACCACCCTTTTTAGCAGGGCCGGTGTTTTTAGGAAAATTTTATTTTGGAAAATATCAACACCAGGCTTCAGGAGTTATTCAACAAAAACCAATGGACACCCGAAGAGTGTGAGTGGTTCCTGGAATTGCTCCGGTTAAAATCGCCGGCTGAGCTTCAACAATATTTCCAGGAAGATTATTTATCCAACCTTTTCAAGGAACAGCCTACCGATCTGCAACATGCTCAAAAATTATTGCAGCAAATTCATCAGAAAGCCGGAATTCAACCACGGGAAACGCCGGTCGTGCAAATGGCAGCCCGCAAAAAATGGTGGAGAATTGCCGCAGCAGCAATTGGCATTATTTCAATAGTTGGCATTGGTTACCTATTCATACCAAAAAACAATAAACAGGAAGCGCAATCTATCAGCCGCAAACATCTTCCCGCAACGGATGTAAGTGCGCCAAAAAACAGCCGTGCAATGATCACTCTCGCCAATGGCGACAAAGTATTTTTAGACAGTATCAACAAAGGACAACTGGCACTGGAGGATGATGTGAAGCTCATGAAGCTCGCAACAGGTGAAGTCATTTACCAGGCAGGAAATGGTGAAGCGTTAAAAGAAACCCGTTACAATACGCTGTCAAATCCGAAGGGAAGCAAAGTGGCCACCATCGTACTTTCTGACGGAACCCGCGCATGGCTCAATGCCGGCTCTTCGCTTACTTATCCCGTTAGCTTTATTGATAACGATAGAAAAGTTTCCGTGTCAGGTGAAGTATATTTTGAAGTTACTTCCTTGTTGGCCGAAGGGAAAAAAAGGCCATTTCTTGTACAGACCAATCACACTACTATCGAAGTGCTCGGCACTCATTTTAATGTAAATAGTTACGAGGATGAACCGGAAGCAAAAATAACGCTGCTGGAGGGCTCGGTACGGATTAGAAAGAATAACGAAAGCAAATTATTGAAGCCGGGAGAGCAGGCTCAAGTATCGTCCATTATAAGAGTGGTGGATGATATCGATGAGGAAGAAGTAATGGCATGGAAAGAAGGTTTTTTCCAGTTTGCAGGTGCGGATGTAGAAGAGGTGATGCGGCAGTTGTCTCGCTGGTACGACGTGGAAATTGTTTATGAAGGAAAGCCTGCTGAACAACATTTCCGAGGAGGAATTTCAAGAGATGTGGAAGTTTCCAAAGTGTTTGAAATGCTGGAATCAACAGGGGCTATACGGTTTCGCATAGAGGGTAAACGAATCATTGTAATGCCCTGAGAAATTTAAATTAAGACGATCCAAAAAAACAAGACCCCGGGGGCGGGGTCCTGCAATAGTCTGGATCAATTAATTATACAGGTCTCGCTAAAGACTGCTTTTTATTCAACCAAACCTGTTCCGGGGTAACCGGAACGAAACAAAGTTATGCATTTAACGATTGATTATGCTCCTGCATTAAAGGAGATTTTATCCAAAACACTGCGGATCATGAAACTGATTGCCATCTTCTTAACTTCATTCTGCCTCACAGCCGGCGCTGCCGGGTATTCTCAGAGGGTAACTCTTTCGGAAAGAAATGCCCGCCTCGAAAAACTGTTTAGAGAAATCAAAAAGCAAACGGGTTATGAATTTCTTTATACAGATGAAATGATGGAACAGACCGGAAGGGTGACCATTAAATTAAAAGATGCAGGGTTGGCCGATGCGCTGAACTCCTGCTTCAAAAACCAGCCGCTGAGTTATGACATTGTGGAAAAAACAGTGGTGGTTAAACCCAGGCCCGTTACGGTTTCCGGTATTGAAAAAATAGTAGTGCCCCCTGTAAAAGTAACCGGCACTGTAACCGATGAAAACGGCAAGCCTCTATCAAAAGCATCCGTAAAAATAAAAGGAACAGATAAGGGTACTGCTACCGATGACCTGGGAAATTTTTCCCTCGAAATTCCAGACAATGGCGCAGTGCTGGTTATTTCATTTGTTGGTTATGAATCGGTAGAAACGCGTCCTTCCGGTAAATCTGCCGTAACTGTATCACTCAAACTGCTCGATAACAAGACAGAGGAAATCGTGGTCGTAGGCTACGGAACACAAAAGCGAAAAGAAGTGTCCGGAGCCGTTGCTTCGGTAAAAGTGAATGAGTTAAGCGTGAACGCGTCTAACAACTTAACTTCTGCATTACAGGGTCGTGTAGCCGGCGTATCCGTGGAGTCAAACGGCGGCGCCCCGGGAGCTGGCTTGTCCATTACCATTAGAGGTTCAGGTACATTGGGAAACAATAATCCCCTCGTAGTTATAGATGGTATTCCATTCGGTAGTCTTGACGGGTTGAATCCTTCGGATATCCAGAGTATTGATATTCTTAAGGACGCTTCGGCTGCGAACATTTACGGCGCGAGAGCTGCAGGTGGTGTAATAATGGTTACCACCAAAACGGGACGAAAAAATACAACTCCCAGAATCCAATTCAATGGTGTGTATGGACGAAACAGCATCCCTAAAAGAATTTCAGTATTGAACAGTGACCAGGTCGTTAAAATATTTAATGATAACGGTGGTGCATACCCGCCTGCTAATGGTGTAAACACCAACTGGCAGAATGAAATTTTTACTACTGCCCCAACTTATAAAGCGAATATTGATTTGACCGGAGGCTCCGAACATTTTTTGTATAGCTTGTCGGGCAGTTACATAAAACAGACAGGCGCTGTTATCTGCTCAAATAACGAGAATGCCAATTTTCGCATTAAGTCTGTTTATGAAAAAGGACGCGTGAAAGTTGGAGAAACATTTATATATAGCAGAATAGGGGGCAGGGACTATGCGGGTGGCAGTGCTGACCAGACACATAGCACGATCATTACATCACTGATAGCTTCTCCTACCGTTCCTGTTTATGATCCCACAAATACCAATGGTGGCTGGGGTATGCGCCCGCCAGCATTGAAAAACCTGACAAATATTGTTGCCTTCCTGAATTCAACCAATAATCATAGCAATAATGCAAATGTTATTCTTGACGCGTTCACCGAAATCCGACTCGTCGATCAGTTGAAGTACAGGTTAAACGTTGGCTATTCTTCTAACCGGAGTTATCAAAACAACTATCAATTTCCATATTCTGATGGCAGTACAACCATAAAGAATCCGCAAACTGGCATGGGGTCTTATTTGACCACTCAATGGCTGGTAGAAAATATTCTTAGCTATGATAAAACTTTTGGCGTACACCATTTGTCAGCAATGGCAGGGTACTCTGCGCAAAAGGATAGTTCAAATGGTTTTGGCGTTAGTGCCTATTATCCGGCTTTAGGTTTGTACGGAATATCAGCTGCTACTTCGTGGGACAAGCCTTATGGTTCCACCAGTTCCAGCACCAGAACTTCACAATTTGGAAGGGTTACTTACGCTTATGATAATCGATATTCGGTATATGCGTCCATACGCCAGGATGCCTCATCTATATTTGACCCTGCTTACAACAAAGGATTGTTTTATGGTATTTCTGCTGCATGGGATGTGAACAATGAAACATTTTTTAAACAATCATCACTGTCAAACGTCATTGACTTCCTCAAGATCCGCGGAGGCATTGGTACACTTGGAAACGATCGCATTTCTTTGTATACCACGCAGGCGCTTTTAACCAGCAATTTAAATTTCCTTACAGATGGAGGAATGGTTATAGGAAACATTCCAAGTGGCGCACAATCACCCAAAGACCTTACCTGGGAAAAATCAAATACAACAAATATTGGCTTTGATGCAAACCTGTTGGATAGCAGGCTGACCGTTGTTTTTGATTGGTTCAAAAAACGCTCAGAAGGTGTATTGCTAAGCGTGCCTATTCCTTTAAGTACAGGTGTTAATGGTGCTCCTCCTGTAAATGCCGGTAATATCGACAACAGCGGTATTGAGTTAAGCATTAATTACGGCGAGCGAAAAAAAGATTGGTCCTACAACATCGGATGGAACATGTCTGCCATGAAAAATAAAATGGTAGCAGTAACAATTGGAAGCGGCAACCAGCAATTTGGAGATATACAACGCGGGATTGTCGGGTCACCCCTTGGTAGTTTTTTCCTCATTAAAAACCTGGGCACTTTCAAAACGCAAAAGGAAGTGGATTCATATGTTGACCAGCATGGCAATAAGGTACAACCGAATGCGCAACCAGGCGATCTCAAGTTTGAAGATTACAACCATGATGGTATAATTGATAACAACGATCAGCAATATGTCGGCTCTCCGATTCCTACTTTTGAAACAGGGCTTAGTGGAAATGCATCCTGGAAAAATTTTGATATCAATGTATTGTTGCAGGGAGTCTTTGGCAATAAGATATATAACGGGCCACGTTACTGGATGGAGAAAATGAATGAATACACAAACTTTTCCAGCAACGCTTTAGACGCATGGACCACTACCAACAATAATTCCAACTATCCTCGCTTTATTTTGGCTGACCCTAACCTGAATGCGAGGCAGAACAGCGACAGGTGGCTTGAAAATGGTTCTTACATCCGGTTAAAACGCCTTGAGCTTGGTTACACTTTGCCTACTGTTTTTACCAAAAACAAATTGGGTATAGAGCGTGCAAGATTCTATCTGTCTGCAGAGAACCTGTTTACCATTACAAAATACAGCGGTTTCAATCCAGATCTTGGCAATGGAGGCAACCCGCTAAGCAGAGGAAATGACTGGGGTGGCTATCCCATTCAAAGAGCTATCATGGCAGGCCTCACCGTATCTTTTTAAATATTAACATCATTAAACTTCACATAATGAACAAGATTTTTAAGCTGTCATTTATTGCCATCGCGATAATTGCAGTAGTTGTAATAGGATGCAAAAAAAGTTTTTTGGAAACCAGCAACCCTAACCAGCTTACCGAAGATAATTTTTGGAAAACAGAAGCTGATATAAAATCTGCGGTTGCTTCCGTTTACAGTCCAATGCGATTGCCTCTAAGCGGTTACTGGGGCGCTTTCAGAGGCTACCAGGACATCAACGCGTTGGGAGATGATGTGCTGACAATTCCCGGCGGAGAGCCTTCAACCATCCAGGTAGCTAATTTTATTAACGACGCAAAAAATGGAGATACACAGGACATATTTGCCAAACTATATAGTTGCATTTATCGTGCTAATCTGGTTATTGAGAATGCAGCTAAAGCAAACCTCGATGCAACGTTAACGAAGGGTTATGTTGCAGAAGCAAAATTTTTGCGCGGCTTGAGTTATTTCATTTTGGCATCCAATTATGGCGACGTACCGCTGAAAATAAGCGTTGCCCAGTCTTCAAGTGATGCTTTTGTTCCAAGTTCGCCGGTTGCTGATATTTACCAGCAAGCGATAAAAGATTTGTCAGAATCAGCAACAGACCTGCCGGTTACAAGAGCAGCAGGAGACAAAGGCAGGGCTACACGCGGAGCCGCTACTGCATTTCTTGGCAAAGCGTATTTGTATATCAAAGACTACGGAAATGCAGAAACAACATTGGCAAAGCTTTTAACGGCACCTTTCGATTACGATCTTATTGGCAACTATGAAGATAATTTTACCGACAAAAATGAATTCAACAAGGAATCTGTTTTAGAATGGGTATACGGGCCATTTAATAGCCAGTATAGTCCGTGGAACGAAGAAAGCGGTGGTAACGCTATGTACAACTATCGCCCGCAACTTACCGGCAGCCCTGCCAGTGGAGGATGGTTCAAGTATATTCCGTCACAATTTGTGGTAAAGGAGTTTAAAAAAGAACCAAGACCCGCAGGCTCCGATACAAAGTTTGATAAACGAATGTATGCTTCGCTGATGTGGAAGTATTCTGATTTTGGGGAGACCAATACAACCTGGTACGACAGTCAAACATTTGATGACCTGTGGGCTGCAGTATCCACCAGCATTGATAGATTTGAGCCTATTTATAAAACGTTTCCTGAAGGTAAGTTTCTAAATAAAAAATTTACCACTGCATGGCGCAACGCAAATGACGGTGATAATTATTGGGCAGCAGCTCCCTCTACCGCTAATGTGGAGGTAATGCGTTTTGCCGAAGTGCTTTTGCTTCATGCGGAGGCTGCATTATTGAACAACCATCCGGCCGAGGCATTAAAAGGAATCAACAGAATAAGAGTAAGGGCCGGGTTGTTAGCTAAAACAGCCGCAGACTTTCCTGCTGCGGCAGACATGATGACGGAAATCCAGCACCAGAAACTACTTGAAATGTATTTTGAGCAGAACAGGTGGAACGATTTGAAAAGATGGTATCCTGATGCCACTGCGTTGAAAACTTACATGTCTTCAAATCTTAAGCAGGGCGCTCAAAGAATTGAAAACAAGCATTACATTTTTCCAATACCGGCGGCGGAATTACAAACGAATAATAAACTTAGCCAAAACTCTTTATGGAAATAGTGAAGAAAGATTTCTTCCGGTTACTGCAGGCTCTGCCTGCAGTAACTTTTATTCTTATTGTAGCGCTGACTGGCTGCAGACCGGACTGCGGAGCCGAACTTATTTCTGTTAACGAAAAGTCTCCGGCCGGCAATGTATTGGCGCAAAAAATCAGTGTTGCTTGTAAAGAGAATGCAGATCTTTTTATCCGGTACTGGGAAAAAGAAAATAAAACAAAAGTTTTTTCTACACCTGTTTCTTCAGGCAAGAAAGAACATGTTTTTTCTTTGTTGTACCTGAGGCCCGCCAAGGCATACGAATACGAAGTGGTGGCAAAGAATGGCAACTGCGAAAGCAACGTAAGTGATGTTAGATCATTCGACACAAAAGAAATGCCCATGGCTATCCAGGAGATGGTAATGCCTGGCGAAATACAGCAAACATTACCGGAGCGGTTTGCAAAAGGTTTTTCGGTTATTGCTCGCCGTGACCTTCCGGGGCAGGTGTATATTTTAGATGCCCGGGGCAAGATTGTTTGGTACCACACCATCAGAGATGCAGGATTTAAAGTAGCGCACTACACAAAAGAATCAACCATCTTATCTATTGTCGCACCTCTGTCTTATCCTACCAGTTATGGCGATGAAATTCTGGAGATTTCACTTGCCGGCGATACAATATTTCATTTAAAAAAAGGAGAAAAGGGATTCGATAAAACCATTCACCACGAAGTGTTCTACAATGATGCGCATCAGTTGGTGACGCTCACACTGGAAAAAAAACTATTTGATCTGAGCCGCGTGGGTGGTGCAAAAGCGGATACAGTAACTGGCGATGGAATTCTGATATTGGACGCAATGGGGAATAGGATCTGGAGTTGGTCAGTTTTTGACGTGGTGGACCCTGCTGCCGATCCGGATATACTGAAAAACAAGACTGACTGGCTTCATGCCAACGGATTAAGTGTAGACACAGATGGTAACTACCTGTTGTCATTTTATCAATCGGGCCAGGTATGGAAGATCAATGCAAAAAGCGGAAAGCTGATGTGGAAAATTGGTCGCGGCGGTGACTTCAGTTTTCCTAAACAAGAACCTATGTTTTACGAATCGCACGCAGTGCACCGGACCGCAAACGGCGAATTGATGTTGTTTGAAAATGGCACTAATAAAAAACGTTCAAGAGTATTGGCATACACCTTAGATGAACCCGGTCGTAAAGCGAATACAGCCTTGTCCATCGAGTTGCCAATGAATCTTTACAGCGAAAGAATGGGAAGTGTCTATCGGGTAGACGATGCAAGTCTTTTGGTTTGCAGTTCACAAGCCCATGCTGTTACGTTGCTGGACAATACAGGGAAAAATTTATGGAATGTAATCACCGGTTTTATCCCGTACCGGGCAGAGTTTATAGATAGCCTGCCTTTATAGCTACAAATAAAAAAATAAGTATGAAATTAATTCATGTTATAACCGGATGTTTCCTGCTTGCCATTATTGGAATAAACTTTGTTTCCTGCAACAACAGCGAAGCAGGAAAGGGGATTGACGAACCAACGCCTATAAACTCCGGCAATTCGTTTTATCTCGACTCAGCCAAGATTCCCGAAGGGAAATACGGCGATGCGATCAGGTATGGACGGAGTTTGATGCTGCATACCTCACAATTGATTGGCCCTGATGGTACAAACGGTCATTACACCAACAATAAAATGAATTGTACCAACTGCCACCAGGATGGCGGTACCAAACCTTATTCATTCAACCTGCAAACAAGTTTTAGAAGGTATCCCACATACCGTGCAAGGGAGGGCAAAGTTTTGACACTTGCAGAGCGTATCAACAATTGCATTATGCATCCGCACCTTGGTAAGCCTTTACCGTTGGACAGTAAGGAAATGATTGCATTCATGTCATACCTTAAATGGATCAGCGATTCTTCGCAAGTAGCGATGAATACACCCGGCGTGAAAAACGTGGATATTGTTTTCCCTGATTCCGCCGCGTCTTCTGCAAGAGGCAAACAACTATACTATGCCCATTGTGCAAGATGTCATGGCCAAAACGGAGAAGGAGTGATGCGCCCCGATAATGTGGATTACATCTACCCACCGCTTTGGGGACTTAAATCTTATCAACCGGGTTCAAGCATGCACCGTGTAATCAAAATGGCACAATGGCTGGTGGCCAATATGCCGCATGATTCTGCAACCCAGCTTAAACCTGTACTCACATCTGCGCAAGCGCTGGATATCGCCGCTTTTGTAAATGACGACGCCATTCATCAACGTCCAAAAGTTGAAGAATTTCAATACCCCAATAGTGAGGAAAAGGCAATTGATTACGACAGGGGACCATTTGCCGATACGTTTTCAACCTTCCAGCATAAATACGGCCCTTATCCACCCATTATAGAGTATTGGAAAGCCAGGGGAAAAAATATGTCCTATTAATTCAGGCATTTTCAAACCCTGTAGTAAGTTCCTCTGAAACCACAAGAGAAGACAAGTCAAAAGAAGGTGAGCAGATTGGCGATGCCATGTCTGTTCACCTTTTTTGATTTCAGCCCCATGATCTACACAGCACTATTCTCAGGTAAATTGGTTTGCGGTCATGTGCTTCCGTTTTAGGTTGGCGTATTAAAGATGGAGAACGAGCCGGTGACTTCTTTGAAAAAAGGAGCAGGAAAAGTCGAATATTTTTAAAAGATCGAAGGAACATATATCTTTAAACAAGAATATCTCCCCTATAAACACTTTCCTTGTCAGCATTGTGTTGTTGATAATTTATCCGGCCAATCATCTAAACCATTAAACCATGAAGGCATTACCAATTGTATTCGCAGGGCTTTTTATTGCCCTTAACGTTCACGGCCAGGAAAAAAACAGTTTTCACTCCACTGTGAAGCTGGAAGAGCTCTCCAATAAAAAAGACAAATCGGTAGACTCCGTAGCACTGGGCGACCTCAACGAAATTTATATCAAAATAGACTCCGCTTCTTTTGATACAACAAAGACAAAAGCTAAAATATTCAGCAGCCTCGACGGCGGAAAAGCTGACATTTTCCCAACCATATCGTCGACAAAATTCACAGTAGGCAGTGATGGCAGCCTTACAGTTAAGTTTGTTTTCTGGGAAGAAATATCGCTTCCTAAGCCACGCACGCGCAATATGCAAACAGTAACATATCTTGAGGACAGTGTCTATAAAAAAGATGGAAAAGAAGTTACTGCAAAGGTGCCACGAACTGAAAGCATCGAAAGTAAATCCTTAAACACATTTATAAATACACTAGGCAGCTCTAATAAAGTCTTCCAAAATGTAACAGAGGCTAAAGATGTAACCGATACTGTCAACCAGGTTTCGCATGTCGACGAAAGAACAACCACACTCGTTTTTGCAAAGGACGTAAAGCCTAAAACGCAAGCGCAGCAGGTAGGCGACGAAGCCTCTGACCGGGCGAACTACGCCCTTAGTCAGCCCGCAGAATTTCAAAATGTTGGCAAAATAATTATGGTTTCAGAAGACATTCCAGTGTGTGAGAAAAAGGACAAAAAGGTTGATACGCTAAGCATGTCTAAAATAAAATCCGTCGAGATCAACATTCAAAACGGCGTTATCATGAGGCGCGGGTTACGCGTTGAACTCGCAGATGGACGAAAATTTACAAACGAAAAGTCGCCCATTAATTTTCCTTCTTTTGGAAAAAGAACAGGAGACAGGTTATATAGAACAGACATGAGATTTCATGAGTATGTTCAATTAGGAGATGTTATAGACTATGTTACCACCGGTAGGTTTAGCTATCCGGATGACACTACTTTTGTTTTAAATGAAGATCATCCTAAGCAGCTTTTAGTTGCTGCTTCCTCTCTCAACAACCTATTGGACGTAAGCATATATACTGACCTGTTGGGTTTATTAGATCATAAACCAAACGGATTAATACAAACCGAAGTTGCAGGCAATTTCCAAAGCAACTCTGCCATTCTTCCAAACACCGATATAGGTTTTCATAATTTCATGCGACCCTATGTGCGGCTGTCAAAACTGGATAGCAAGTATGCAAGTCTGGATTCCAGCAACATCAAGGCGGGCCCTGGCAATAAAGACACTGTCAACCGGACTTATCTCAACCAGATTTCCTATCTCCAGGCAGGCATTCTCATGAATATCGTACGATTTGGTATTGGCATAAATCAAACTATCTACGTGAATATTGGAGCCGATGTCAATCTAGTAAATACGGACAGTCTCTATAAGCAGGATATAACCTTCTTCAATTATTACCCCGAGATAGCATACAATATCGTTAGGTTAAACAACTTTGGAATGGATTTGACATTGCGTTTCCTGAATCAATATTTAGGCGGAAGCAGCAAAGACAAGTTTGTTAACAATACCGGCATCTGGATATTTAAACCACAAGCCACCTTATACTATTACCCTTCAAAGGACATCAGCAAGAAATTATATCTACGTTTCAACTATTATGCAAATTGGAGCGACAATCACTACAATTTCACGCAGTTTCAACTTGGCTACAAAACCAATCTGTCATTTAAAAAATGACGTAACTGAAATAAAAGTAAGATATGAAACCACTATTGATAATATTTCTTGCTGTCATACTTTTTGCAGTATATAAGCTATACCTGGCATACACGAAAAGTCAATTATTGCCCGGGCCCAACGCAGAGAGATTAGGTACGCAGACGGTAAATGCACGCATCTATCACCAGCTGCTATTGGATGGAAGCCCCTGCACGTTTAAGCATGATGCATTTATAATATGCTTTGAAAAAGCGTACAGAAACAAATTGCAAAAGGTAAACGGACAAGAGAAAGAATTTTCAGTAACAGACCAATATACGATTTTCGATCTTGATACAAATCTTGCTATTCTTGACAAAAAAGGTTTACAGGATACCAAAGACCTGGTCAAGCGAACATTAGATGACCCAAAGCCAATTGTGATGACACATTGGATTGAAACCAGTGAAAAGGGATATGCGATCAGGTACAACGCGTACGATCATTTAACCAACGCATCTTATGATTTACCGGAACGCGCAAATACCGAGTATGAAAGTATAGGCGAGCTGATCAAGGACAAAATTGATAAAAAAGAATATACGCATCTGATAATCGCATGCACCGGCTGGAATAATTACCAGGACAATTCTTTGGAAACTTATCACAGGTGGCTCAGCTACATCCAAAACGCCGCCAATGAAGACAAGCGAGGAGATTCATTCAAGCCTTTCTTTATTGGCATAACGTGGGCGTCGCGCTGGCCGGCGCCGGCTATTAGTTTTTTCAACAAGGCCAATGATGCAGACGAACTGGGCATGACGCATATCTGCACTTTATTATGGAAATACATTTTACCCAAGTTGAAAAATACAATTCCTGTAATTACGATTGGCCACAGCTTTGGCGCACGTATTATGTCACGGGCAAACCATAGTCGTTTCATGCATACAGGATGGGATACTACCACACACGTTGATCTGGCCATTGAATTCCAGGGAGCTTATTCTATTTCCAGGTTTTGCGAAAAGAAAGGAAACAACGGTGGCATGTATACCGTTGATATTCCTGTAAAAAAACATTTCATGACATGCAGCAGGTATGATCATGCGGTAAAGCAAGCCATTTACACAAAAAGTTATATTGGAGACAACAAATCTATTGGACGTTTAGAAGACAACAAAACTGCCTCGCTTTTTTTTGAATTTAATGAAACAGACAGTACGGGCCAACTTGCACACCCGGTGCAGGATAAGCCAAAGGTATTGGTAAACGCAGAGAATATTATTTTCAGGATAAGCAGTTTTTTGGCGGGTGCACACGGAGATGTGAGCAATCACGAAACCGGAAGATTTATGTGGGAGTTAATCAAAAAATACACCTAACCATAACCGTTATAATACACCACATATGGTTTACCGCAATTTTTTGCAGTTCGAATAATGTGCAGTTCCTCTGGTTCTAACTCATTGCTTTGTCTTGATATTTCTATTATTTTGATTTGTTCGTCATTGTACTTTTTGGGGAAATAAATCGCTTCGTTCGCATTAGACCCGGAAATTTCTTTTTCAGAAACTTCAGAATAACTATAACCATTGCCGATACAATCAATAAGACCATTAGTGGATGAATTTTTATAAGGTTACTTGATTTTGTTTTCTGAAAGTTCAGATGTCTCTCACTTTTGATTTAAATACAAGAGGAGAGTTCTAAGGTGCTCCGGATTTCCCCGGAAATGCAGCTATCCAGAGCACTGTGACACGTTTCAATCAATTCAAAAGTAGGCAATAGTGATTCACCGCAATTTCGAAAATCGGCAAATCACTTATAAAAAATGGCTTTAGCATTTCCTTGCATTTTCGCTCTGCTAACGTTAATATTTTGAAAGCATGTTTGAAAGATTTTGTAAGGAGTCGAAGTGGTCATCTGATAATGTTTGTAGTTGGCCGTTCAAATCCGCAAGTCTTTTTGTAAAAGCTGTATATATATCTGTATAGAAATCTTCCAATTCATTTGAATAATATTTTGATCGATCCGTAGCGACTTTATCATTTTGTGAGCCATCTTTCATTTGCATCTGGTAATGCCTGATTTTGTCAATAATTTCTAAGTGCAATTCAGCGTGCATAGATAGTATTACTTCATCCTGGTAATCTAACAATTTTGACATTTTATCTTTCAATCGATCTCTTGCCTCAGTCAAAAATAAGGGGCCGTTATTGTACATTGAAAGATATTCATCACGCCTTTCTATTAAATGAATTTGTAGTTTATCAAGTTCATTTTTAATGAAATGATCAATGTCATTGTTGGTAAAATTTGTATTAAAAGCGGGCATGCCAATTTTAAGCGACAACCGTTTTACATTTTGGATGCCCAGTCTAAAACGAAATCTTTTTAGCGACCGCTTATCGTAGAGATGTTCCTTTGTTGCTGTGTAAATAAAACACACTATTACAATTGGAGCCGCCAACAAAATTATTCCTGAAATGACTACAACTATTTTAAGCAGGCTTGCCATTGCTTTCGAGTGGCCATCTAAAAATGTAAAAAATTGACCTAGTTCTTTGTCAAAAAACAACCAGCATAATCCAGGTGTAAAAACGATAGTAGAGAGTGCTATTATTCCAACGATCGATAGAAATGATTCAATCCTTTTTTTTGTTATGGGATGCATGATTCCTGGTTTTAATACAATGAAAGGGTGGATGCATAAGATGTTTACATATTTGTATTGGTTGTATATATGAAATGTTATCGTTGATAAATAGCTACATTGGTTGGGAGATTGAGCTCTTGCAGGTAAAATCCGGGCCATCCGTAAACGACGCGTTTAAAAAATAATAAACATCAACAATGCAATCAGCAAAGGCGCGATACCGCCTAACAGAAGGCCAACTGTTCTAAAATCCGACGCATGCAGAACCCCTGAGCTGTAAGCAATGGCATTGGGAGGAGTAGAAATTGGTAGTATAACAGCTGAGGAGGCAGAAAGTGCTATTAGTGTACAAACAGCCACGGTGTGCGTGGGTAGTAAAGTCGCTCCAATAGGAATTAAGATACTCGCCGCAGCTGTAGTGCTCATAAAATTGGAAACAATGCTGGTCATATATGCGAGTATTATAAAAATGAAAAGGATCGAGGACGAACCAAATTTGATCGCATTTACAAAATAATCTGCAAGACCGGTATTCGTTACGGCCATGCCCAGCGTAAGGCTACCAGCTACCAGTATCAATGTGTCCCACGGAAGTTTGGGAATATCATCGGCCACGATAATGCCAGTGGCAGTGTAACATACAATGGGAACAAATGAGATGACAGCCAGCGGAATATTGATATAGCTTGAAAATACCCAAAGTACAATCGTGAGAATGGTGATGATAATGGCCACAGTTCGCCTTAAGATGGTTTCGCTATCCGGCTGTGCCGTGTTTTGTTCCGCAAACAGCTCATCTATGTTTACACGATCAAGGCTTGAATGATAAAAACGCTTGAGAAACCGCCAAAGCCAATAAACCAGGAACACACACAATGGCAAACCAAAATAGAGCCATTCCGTGAAACCCATTCTAAGCCCTTTTGATTCTATAACACCTGCAGCTATAAGATTGGCTGGAGTTGAAATGATGGTGCCCATGCCGCCCACCGCTGCAGTGATGGCAACACCTAAAACAAGGCTTTTTGACAAAGGGTCATCCTTGCCGAGTTTGTCTGTAAGCGGTGTTATGGTTATCAGCATCAACGCTGCCGTGGCAGTATTTGACATGAATAAAGAAAGGACCAGTGTAACAAGCATTACACTAAATAAAACCTGGTGTGGTTTTTCACCAAAACGTTTTAATGTATACCTCGCAAACAATTTATCCAGCCCTGTATTGACGGCACCCTGGGCCAGGAAAAAGCCGCCCATAAGGAGCCACATCATCGGGCTTGACCATGTATTGACATACTGCTCCCAATGTCCCTCCGTCTTCTTGTCTGCAATGAACACAACAGCGAAACCCATAATGAGCAGGCTCACAGCAAAAGGAGGAATGGCTTCTGTTATCCATAAACCTGTAGCGAGAATTAAAAGGAACAATGCATTTCTTGTTTCCAGTTGCAAACTTGTCAGGTTCAATAAGCCTATGGCCAGTGCCGCAAAAAAAGAAGTCACAACAAGATTATACACATTGCGTCGCAAGGGCGATCGGTTTCTCCTTCTCTTCAGTCCGTTCCAGATTGTTTTTATCGCTTTGAAAATGTCCATCAGTAGCGTATGATTTTTGAAATGCCAGATGCAAAGAATACAAATAAAGTGTGATTTGGTTCGATATCGAGGCCTTCACACAACAAGCATGGGAGGTGCGATTGCCGCATTCATCGCCAGAACTTTTCCGCATAACCGGACGGATTCTCCGGCGGCATTTTTCTGTACAACAGGACAGGTTTAGATAAGGACGAAAATGACTGGTTCTACAGCAGTTGGTTGGAATAAAAATTTATAAATGGATGATAAATGTGATCGGTATTTATTATTTTGTTTGTTTTTTAACCCTGATTAAAAACAAATAAACTTTACCGTGTTGCAAGCTATAGAATGTTTATGTTCTTGAAACTTGCATTACCCAAAAACATTCCTTACGAAACCCAAACCCAAAAATCATCATGGAAACATCCGTAGTTACTCAATCTGCCTCAAAGACGCAAATTTACAACCAGGCAGCCCGCCTTCTTATTGAAGAAAAACAATCTTCTGAACAGGCAATCCAATCTTTAATAAGCACCGGCGTTGACGAACTAGAAGCGACAACTGCAGTAGAGGACCTTCATGGACAAATTATTGCTGCCAAGAAAAAGCATGCGGAAAAAGATATGCTTTACGGCGCACTCTGGTGTGTCGGCGGAACTGTTGCCACACTAGCCAACATAGGTTTTATATTTTGGGGCGCCATCGTTTTTGGAGGCATCCAATTTTTCAGAGGCGTTATTAATCACACATCCGCTAAGTAAAGTTAGTGCCTCTTAACAGTACCATTAAAAAGTAGTATCCTGTCAATAGTCGATCGATCTTTGCAAGGCGGCATAGAAAATATATAACAGACAACTTTTTAAAAATGGAAAAAGTAATCATTGAAGAAAAACTGACATTATTCTCTGAGTATTGGAGTCCAAAAATTGTTGGCGAACTAAATGGACAACATGTTAAACTTGCAAAATTTAAAGGTGCTTTTGTCTGGCATAAACATGACAACGAGGATGAAATGTTTTTAGTAGTCGATGGTGTTTTGAAAATGGAATTTCGGGACAAGACGATTGAAATTTCAAAAAACGAATTTTTAATAGTTCCGAAAGGAATAGAGCATCGGCCATATGCAGAAAATGAAGTGGCTGTTCTGCTTTTTGAGCCTGCCACCACTCTAAACACCGGCGACAAAGAAAATGAATGGACAAAACGCAATATAGACAGCATATAAAAGGGAAATGTATTTTCTGACCAAAGGTTTGAGGTTAAAGTTATGGCCTCAAACCTTTGGCTGTTGCCGGTAAATAGCCGAATTCTTCCATGTCATTGTTGTTGTTTAAAAGATGAGTTTTACCATTGGTAAGCACATATGCAGTATCGGCAATATCCAATATTGCGTTATATAGATGATCTGTGAGAATAATTCCCTTGTTTAGTTTTTCTTCAATCATTAGTTGACTGATTTTTTCTATTTGCAAAGGCATTAAATGAGTAAAGGGCTCATCTAAGATGACGAACTGCGTTTTTGATTTTAGTATTAGGTAAGTTTCAAGGAAACGCCTTTCTC
This sequence comes from Pinibacter aurantiacus, assembly GCF_019130065.1. GTDB lineage: Bacteria > Bacteroidota > Bacteroidia > Chitinophagales > Chitinophagaceae > Pinibacter > Pinibacter aurantiacus. The sequence continues at coordinate 441,662 of NZ_JAHSPG010000018.1, forward strand.
CTCCGGATAAATTGCCGACCCTTTGATTTAGCTTAGTGGTAAATTCAGGAAAGCGATTGTCGAATTCGATAAAATCCAATTCAAAATCTTTAAAAATCCGCTTTAACCTTAAAAAGCCAGGTACAAAATTGAATTGAGGTAAGAATCTTAATAAATCGGGTCTGCTAAAAGGATGAGCTATTTGTTTACCATCAAACCGAATTGATTTATCCTGCGTCTCCAATTCCCCATATATAATCTTAAACAGGGAAGTCTTTCCTTGTCCATTTCTACCTAGCAGTGCAGTTATTTTTGTAGTCTCGCATTTTAAATATACATCAGATAATATCATTCGTTCACCAAACGAAAGCCGGATGCTGTCAAGCTCTAAAACGTGTTTCATCGTAATTTATTTACCTGAACAATTGTGAAGAGATATAGTAGAATGTCGAAAACTAACGTAGTTGTCCATAGAATTTTCTTTGATACCCCCAGATTTTGATAGTAATAAAACTCGCGGCTTTTATTGGTTCTAATGAAGTGGTAGATAATAAACAGTGTTACTAGTTTGCCCAAAAATAGCGTGGCAAAAATAGGATAACCATATTCCCAAAATAAATACGAGAAAGCTGATGTTAATAGGAAGCTCGCAAAAAAATAGCTACGATAGAAGGTTGTAATTACTCTTATCTTAAACAAGATCGTCTTCATGTAGTTCTCTTTTGTACATATAAATGTAGCATGTCAATCTTTTCTATTTTGTTAAATGCGTTTTTTCAAACTATAACAGGGGCGTTTTTTTACTAGCATTTTCAAATCTTCGCATACGGACCAATGATAGGTGCGACAGACCTTAAACCTTGCTTTATTGCCCGCACTCATACATGGTCAGGATAACAGTTTTGTTGGTGAAAAATTGCCGGGTTCGAACAAAAAATGCTATGAGCTGTTTTGGCTTATTTGTTAAACGGTCATTCAAAATCAATTTTTTACAAAAACAACCTGGTCATGAAGAGACTCATTGCAATAATCTCGTGCCTATTATTTCTCACAACTATTAAGGCTCAACAAAATTATTTTAATCCTACTGTTAAGGTAAAGGACTACCTGGAACCAGCTATACCACATCCAACACAGGATGCTGAGATGAAAGCTAAACTATCGCGCCTGCCCAAAAAGCCAAACATTCTCATTCTGCTGATAGATGACATGGGATATGGCGATATCGGCGCATTTGGTGGAGGCTATGCAATTGGCGCACCAACGCCTTATATGGACAAACTCGCGCATGAAGGTTTACAACTTACCTCAACTTACTCGCAACCTACCTGCACGCCAACCCGCGCTGCGTTGATGACGGGCAGGATACCTGCACGCTCAGGACTTACAAGACCAACGCTGACCGGCGAACACCCGAAGGTAAATCCCTGGGCATCTGAAAACACGGCGGCAAAAATCCTTTCACAGAGTGGTTATATAACAGCTATTTCAGGAAAATGGCACTTAGGTGAAACGGAGGGAAGCCTGCCAAACGATGTGGGATATGATGAGTGGCTGGGGTTTTCCGGTGTGCAATCAGAATATGCGCAGTTTGTAAATGAATGGATATATCCAGACCTGATCAACAAACCCGAAAGATACAATGCCATGAAAAAATTGGTAGAGCAAGCGATAGTTACCGGTAAAAAAGGTCAGAAAAATAAAGTAGTGCAGCCAATAGAAAATATCAATGACCTAGCGAAAGTTGACCAGATCTTTGCAAACTACAGTGAAGATTTTATCAAACGGGCTGTGAAAGACAACAAGCCTTTTTACCTGATACATTCATTTTCAAAAGTGCATAACGACAACTATGTTTCGGAAGGGTATAAAGGTAAAAGCCCCGCTGCATTTCCCTACAAAGATGCAGTGGTAGAAGTGGATGATATTGTGGGCAGATTGATGAAACTGTTAACCGATTTGAAAATAGATGACAATACGCTTGTGTTCATCACTTCAGATAACGGCCCTAATGAAGATGTGTGGCCCGACTGCGGCTATACACCCTTTAGAGGGGGAAAAGGAACAACCTGGGAAGGAGGAGTAAGGGTTCCGGGAATTGCCTATTGGAAAGGAATGATCAAGCCGGGAAGGATCAGTGATGGACTGTTTGATCTTTGTGACTTGTTTAATACTTCTATATCGCTTGGCGGCGCCTATAGCAAAATACCTGCAGCCAATTATATCGACGGCGTTGATCAGTCATCATTCCTTTTATCCGACACCGGAAAATCCAATAGAAATGCGGTGTTCATGTATTCTGAAACATCTTTAATGGCCGTGCGTTGGCAGGAATATAAAATGCATATCAAAGTGTTCAACACCTCTGCTAAAAGGAAAAATATTGATGAATCAACCATTGAAGGCACCGGCATGAGTCCGTGGGTTTATAATCTATACTCAGATCCGAAGGAGCAAATTAGTAGCGGGCACCGGTTTTTCGAGTGGGGTTTGCCTGGAATGTTGGGACTGGCGGGTGCTCATTTGGCCACGTATCAAAAATATCCGATGAAGGATATTGGGTTGAAAAAGCCGGGGTCAGATGATTAAAAGTGGTATTTAATAAAGTATAAGCTTTGTTGTTGTTCCTAAACTAATTCCAAAATTGCGAAGCTGTGTCCATGTGAATGAAGTTGTTGATGCGGAGTAATAAAACAAAAGTCGATGTTGCGTTGCGTCAAAGATTTTGCACAAACATTTTGTTGTCAAAAATTATTTTTTGTAAACCTTGCAAAAAAACTTTTCGCATCCTCCAACAACGAAAACTTCACCATGTCAATATACCTCTTGGGATTCTGTTCTAGGCTCTTAAAAACCACTTTTCCCTCATTATAAAATTCTTCTTTTTTAAAAAATGTTGTCGCGAGCGAGTCCATATTTTTTAACTCAAGAGTTCCATAAACCAATTTGTTTTCCTTGAAGTAATAAGTTTTATAAGTATTTATATCAAGATTATCATGGTAGTGAATTCTATAAACTGTATCACCTTTTAAATTTGATAACGTATAAATACCACAACCTCCAACAACCTTATCGTTTCTCTTGATTATGCCATCAACAACAGATTTCATGAAGCCTTTGTCTTGTGCATAATCAAGATTGTTTATAGAGTCAATGTGATTTACGTAAAGTCTGATTTGATGAACCAACAAACTGTCTGTTTGTGCAATTGCAGAATTACAAAAGGAAATTGAGAAAATTATAGTCGTTATAAAGTATGTTAAGTATCGCATAGAATTTCTGTCAATGTTTAAGGAGCGAAGAAACAGATGTCGGCATTGGGTAGCAGGATGAAATTTAATTTCCTGCCATGTCAGGGTACTGTACTTCAGCCCATAGTATACATTTGTTTAAGTCGATAATATATATCCATGAATTTTTTCCTTTTGTTCCTGTTACAAAGAATTTATTATCAAAATTGTTGAAATCCGGCAACTCCTTTTTAAGAGAATGTACGCCTAAAAATTGTGAAGGATAAATTCTTTTAAGGGGTTCAAACTTATAGTCACTGATGAATTTTCTTAATGCAAAACTGTCAATCTTAAAAGATGAACATGTATAGAACTCGCCATTGTCGTATGTTTCAATAATTTTAATGGCCTTAGGAAATTTAATATTGGTAACACGTTCATAAAACTCTTTGTCAAAAGAAGCACACGAGAACAGGAAAAATAATACGAAAGGAAGTGTTATAAAAATTATGTTTCTATAGCGATCGTGTATGCCTTTATTTTTGTTCATATTTTTTAGATGAAATAAGCTGCCCCGCATTGTATTTTTCAACTCTTAGGGTGTCGCCTTTTTTTGTAAAATATGTCCATGTGCTATCTTTCTTAAAGGCATTTTCACCGTTCTTTTTTTCATCCAGAGAATCTGCGATAAAATACATCTCCACATATTTTTGCTGGTCGTTAGATGTATAATACCACGATTCAGACTTAAATATTTTCCCGTCTGCGGGTCTGTATGAGCTTGAGGACCGTAATGATTCTGGTGTGGGATGTGTAAACAGATAACCAAAATACAAAGGAATTGGCGTGCAAAACAGAAGGGTTAGTATCGTCGATTTTGTCTTGCCGGTTGTAAATAATATCCTGCGTCGTTTTAAAGCCAGGATAATAGTTAGAATAATAGTTGTAATCCAAACGGCTGGCATCCATAATACAACAAAAGCTAAGGAAGCTCCGGTTCCGCCGGGTTGACTAGCTGCATAATCGTACAAAATAATTGTCAAAATGTTAGCAATAATGGCAATGAAGATAAAGGGTCGGAGTTGTGTCATGTTATGATTACCTGCAAAGGGTTTGGGTGGTTAAAAAGTGAACATACTAATTATCCGGCAAAATTATAAAATGAAGCAAAAAGGTTTTCTTAAATACATCACCATTTACAAGTAAACACTTATTAAAATTTCATGAAATACAAATCAAGTTATTGATCAAACTGAATGTGAGTAGCTAGTAACCGAATTGTGCCTTTCTTTTGTTGTAAATTGACCACAGGCAGTTGCGGGTTAGTTTTTCCCCTATATTTACTATTTCCCATTTGGTTAAGGTGTTGGCGACTGATAATTTACATAACGAAGACGAACTGCTAAAACGGACTGCTGAAGGCGACGAACGCGCCTTTGCATCACTATTTCATGCCTATCACCAATCACTGGGTTTGTATATATTTAAGCTAACAGATTCACGGGCCATTGCAGAAGAAATCGTTCAGGAAGCCTTTATAAAGGCCTGGCAGCATCGGTCGACGTTAGCGGATATCACCAATTTCAAGTCATGGCTCTTTACGGTTTCCAGAAACCACGCTTTGAATGCTATGCGGGATCATTCCCGGCAGCTTTTGAAGCACAATGAGTGGCTAAAACAACAAAACCTGGCTTCCGAGATGGAAAATAACGCAGATGTTATTTATTTAAACAAAATAATAGCCGAAGCCATCGCCGGATTGCCTGCGCAACAACAAAGAGCCTATTTGCTGAGCCGCGAAAATGCGATGACACATGCCCAGATCGCTGCAGAAATGCAGATCTCTCCCAATACAGTAAAGCGCCATATCTCCATTGCGCTGCAAACCATTACCAATTATTTACGGACACATTACCCCGATCTGCTGGTGGTTTTTGGGATCATTTTTGGCGTTTATAAATCAGCCTGAAAAAAAATAATAAAAATTTCATTTTCCATTGATCCTGTCTTGAATATTTGGTGTCTTACCAAATAACAGGGCATTATAAAGCATCAACAATTTTATGAAAGAGGATAGATTGTCATATTTATTTTATCGCGTAATAGATGGCACGGCCAGTCAATCTGAAAAACTGGAATTGGCCGAACTTTCGGTTCAACCTGGTTATGAGCAAAGATTGGCGGAGTTGCTGGGCGAAGGCTGGGATACATACACTTCCAAAGACGACATATTTAGCGAAGCAGCAAGCACAAACATACTAAACAAGGCAATTGAATCAGACGGGAGATCCACTGAAGTCATACCGATAACCCGCAAATCGAAATATCAATTTTCCTGGGTTAAATATGCGGCCGCAATCATCCTTATTTGTGGAGTAAGCACCTACTGGTGGATGGCAAGCCGAAATACAAAAAGCAATATTGCTGAAGATCGCAGCCAATCGATGGCGCAAATAAAGCCGGGTGGTGATAAAGCTATTCTGACATTGGCAGATGGTCGCACAATTAATTTGGACAGTGCCGCAAACGGCAATCTTGCAAGCCAGGCGGGTGTGCAGATTCGCAAACTGGCAAGCGGACAAATTGCTTACGAAATTTCAAGTCAGCCAAATGAGAAAGTGGTATGGAACACAATCAGCACACCCAAGGGCGGACAGTATCAACTAACATTACCAGACGGCACAAAGGTATGGCTCAACGCCGCGTCTTCACTGCGCTTCCCCACTGCATTTACCGGTAAGGAAAGAAGGGTAGAGATAACAGGAGAAGGATATTTCGAAGTAGAACATAACGCTGAAAAACCTTTTTATGTGAGCGTTGGAAAAACCGAAGTAAAGGTGCTGGGCACTCATTTCAACGTGATGGCCTATGAAGATGAAGAAGCAAAACAGATTACGCTATTGCAGGGAAGCGTTCTGGTGAGCCAGGCTTCCAACAATACTAAGTTAATACCGGGACAACAGGCAAGGGTTGCTGCAGATATCAACGTAGCAGACAATGTGGACCTGGAACAAGTGGTTGCATGGAAGAACGGTGCCTTTGTTTTTGGAGAATCCATGAGCGTGGAAGAAGTGATGCGCCAGATAGCCCGCTGGTATGATGTAGATGTTGTTTTCCGCCATAAAATCAATGGTCACATCGGCGGATCTGTTTCCAGGAACGCGAACATTTCTGAAGTGCTGAAGATACTTGAGTTGACAGGTGCAGTGAAGTTTGAAATTGTCGGACGAAAAGTGATTGTAGAATAGCAATAGAAATGCGGCCGTTTTACTAAAAAAATTACTAACGCTTATATTATCATCAACATAAATAGAAAAGACATGAGAAGTACTTAAAACTCCTATCCGGGGAGGACTAAGAAAAAAGCCAGAAGTGGTTGCAACACTTCCGGCAGGCGCTTAGGCTGACCCCATAATTTTCAATCGCGCAGACTGCTTATTATTCATCAACCCAAACAAAACAAAGTTATGTTATTAAAATTTCTTTGTGGTGGCTCTTTTATGCCTGCTCTTAAAGAGAAGGATTCCGGGAGACGCCTCTGCTCAACCAAAACGCTGCTGATTATGAAATTTACAGCCATTCTAATGGTCGTGTTCACGTTTGCTGCTTCAGCACACAGCTATTCCCAGATCAGTATTTCGGCAAAAAACAAAAGCCTGTCCGCTGTTTTTAAATCCATTAAACAACAGAGCGGATATGATTTCGTTTATGCGGTGGAGTTACTGGAAAAGGCAGGAAAAGTTTCTGTCGAGCTTCGCAATGTCAAACTACAGGACGCATTGGAAGTTTGCCTCAGGGACAAGGACCTGACTTACACCATTGTCGGAAAAACTGTGGTTATTAAAGCCAGCGCGAAACTTGCAATACCGATCCCCGAACCATCGCTGCCTCCTACGATTGATGTACAGGGACGAATTGTTTCTGAATCTGGAGAACCGGTAGCAGGCGCTTCTATAAAAATAAAGGGCTCCAATCTCGGTGCGTCTGCAGATAAGAATGGTCTGTTTCAAATAAAAGGTATAAATCAAGATGCCGTACTTATTGTTTCAGGCGCCAACATAGAAACGATTGAATTAAAAGCTAACCAGTCTTCGCTTTTGAAAGATGGTATGCTAACCATAAAAACCAGGCTAAAAGTTAATAGCCTGGATGAAACTGTTGTCATTGCATATGGCACCACTACCCGCAGGTTGACCACGGGATCTATCAGTAAGGTGAAGGGAGAAGATATTCGCAAACATCCTGTAGATAATCCTTTTTTGGCATTAAGCGGCAAAGTGCCCGGCATGCAAATCGCCCAAACCTCCGGTGTTGCGGGTGCGCCGGTTAGTATTTACGTTCGCGGCAAAAGTTCACTGGGCGCGGGTTCCGAACCATTGTACGTAATCGATGGGGTGCCATTTGCGCACACAGTGGGAAATGTCACTTATTCAAGCGGCATATCTGCCCAAACGCTCGGCGGGTTAAGCAACGCTACTGCCGGTAGCAGCCCCTTTGTCAATCTTAATCCTTCTGATATTGAAAGCATAGAAGTTCTAAAAGACGCAGATGCTACAGCCATCTATGGTTCAAGAGGCGCAAACGGTGTTATCCTGATTACTACGCGAAAAGCAAAAGCCGGCAAAACTGCTGTTGATCTAAATTTTTATACAGGCTGGGGACGTCCTACAAAACTGCCGGAGATGATGAACACCCAGCAGTATACGACGATGCGCAGAGAAGCTTTTAAGAATGATTCCATTGCGCCAAATACTACCAATGCTACTGATTTGATGATATGGGACACTACACGCAACACCGATTGGAAGGATTTGCTTCTGGGGCAAACTGCACGCAACTACGACGGTCAGGTACGCGTGTCGGGGGGCAATCAGCAAACGCAGGTTTCATTGGCCACCGGCTATCACCGCGAAACGCCCGTGTACTATGGCAACATGCACGACGACAGGATTAACATGCATTCCAGCTTTGCACATCGCACGCTCGATAATAAATTTTCAATTGCCTTCAACGCCAGCTATAGTTCGGATAAAAACAATCTAAGCACCATTGACCTGATGCAGTTGCTCACTACCATTCCAAATGCGCCTTATCCGTTGGATGCAAATGGCAATTTAGTTTGGAGCGATAAAGGTGTGAATTTTTCGAATCCATTGGCATATACCAAAAAGCAATACATAGGGTTAACCGATAACATGCTGAGTAGTTTGAACCTGAGTTACACTGTTGCTAAAGGACTTCGCGTAAAACTTGACGGAGGTTTCAATATTGTAAGACTTGATCAAACCGCAACAAATCCTATTGCTTCGCAAAGCCCTTCCAGCACATCTTTGGTGAGTTCAGCAGATTTCTACAAACAAACACAAAAGAACTGGATACTGGAACCGCAAATGGATTATACAACCAAAATAAGTAAGGGCCAGTTGCAGGTATTGATTGGTGGTAGTTTCCAGGAACAGTTGAGTACCGGCGAAAAGGTGAGTGCGAGTGGTTATACCAACGACGCGTTGTTGTTAACGCCCGGCCCGGCCGCTACAAAAAGTGTTACCAGCAGCTATTCTAAATACCGTTATGATGCCTTCTTTGGACGTATAAGCTATAACTGGGACACCAGGTATCTCATAAACATTTCCGGACGCCGCGACGGTTCAAGCCGTTTTGGCCCCGGCAAACAGTTTGGAAACTTCGGTGCAATAGGAGCAGGATGGATATTCTCGAATGAAAATTTCATGAAATCCTTTCCAGCACTTAGCTATGGTAAGTTAAGAGGAAGCATCGGGGTTACAGGTAACGACCGCATCGGCAACTATCAATATATTTCTCAGTGGCTCTCGACTTCTTCAGGGGTGCCTTACCAGGGTAGTAGTGGTTTATATCCGTACAACCTCGACAATCCTGATTTTGCCTGGGAGCGAAACCGCAAGATGGAAGCTGGTCTCGAACTTGGATTCTTTAAGGACCGCATTGACTTTACCGCTGACTATTATCTAAACCGCACCGACAATCAATTGGTAGGATTACCGCTGCCGAGCCAGGTTGGATTTACCAGCGTGAATGCTAACAGAGATGCCATATTGCAAAACTCTGGCTGGGAATTCGCACTGAATTCTACCATCATTAAAACAAAGAATTTCAGCTGGAGGTCTTCATTTAATATTTCGATCCCACGCAATAAGCTGATAGCGTATCCTAATCTGGAAAACACCTCCTATGCTACGATTTGGTCGATCGGGCAACCGGTGACTATCCAAAAATATGTTAAGTACCTGGGCGTAGATCCAACCACCGGCATTTATCAATTGAACGGAATAAATCTGGCAAAAGATAAAATAGTAACCAAGAACCTGGCACCGATGTACTATGGTGGATTCCAAAACACGCTTGCTTATAAAGGTTGGACACTGGATTTCACTTTCTACTACGTAAAACAATCAGGGAAAGCCAACTTCCTTTTCCAGGCTCCCGGTACAAGAGCCAATCAGCCAGTGGCAGTACTTGATCGCTGGCAGCAGAAGGGAGATATTACCAACGTACAACGATTCACAACAACCGGTGCCGCCGCAACCCAATATAGTTACTGGGCAAATTACTCAGACGCAGTAATCACCAATACTTCTTTTGTGCGCTTAAAAAATGTGTCGCTTGCCTATCAACTTGACAAGAAGATTGCGCAAAAAATAAAAGCCGATAATGTTCGTCTGTTTTTCCAGGGCGAGAACCTGCTCACGTTCACACCGTATAAAATTGGTGATCCTGAAATAATGTCGTTTAGCACAATGCCACCACTTAGAATGATGACCGTAGGTCTCCAGGTTGTCTTTTGATCACTACAAAAATCATTAAAATGAAAAGTACAAAAATTACATTACTACATATAGTTGGGCAATCCGGCAGGTTGATAACAGCACTGTGCTTACTATGCATGATATTATCCTCTTCCTGCAAAAAATTTGTGACCGTTGAAAATCCGCCTGATGTCCTGACAAGCGACAAAATATTTGTAGATGATAAGACTGCAACCGCTGCCATGCTTTCAATCTACATTGATATGATGAATGATCAGTTTGGCAGCAATGGTTCCTTCGTATGCTTCTCACTAACAGCATTAGGAGGCATGTCCGCAAATGAAATGATCTGGACGCAAAGCAATACCACAGCTCCCACATACCAGGAGTTTACAGATCATGCATTAACGCCGCCAAATACGTATGTAGCTGCGTTTTGGAAAGATGGTTATAAATACATCTATCGAACCAACGCTATTATAAATGGCCTGCCAACTGCAACGGGCATGACAACTGCGACAAAAAACCAGCTTGCAGGCGAAGCGAAATTCATGCGTGCCTTCTGTTATTTCTACCTCGTGAATTTGTTTGGAGATGTTCCGCTGATATTGAATACAAATTACCAGGAAAACATGCTTGTACCCAGAACGCCTGCTGCTGATGTATGGAAACAAATTGTAGCAGATTTGAAAGATGCCAAGGCGCTTTTACAAGAAGCCTATCCAACAACAGAGAGACTTCGTCCTAATCGCTGGACAGCAAGCGCCTTACTCGCTCGTTCCTATTTGTATACCGGTCAGTGGGCAGATGCTGAGTCAGAAGCTGATGCAATCATTGCTTCCGGAGCCTATGGAGCCGCTCTGCCGGCGTTGGACAAAGTTTTCAAAAAAGATAGTCCCGAAACCATCTGGCAATTGCAACCGGTACGTTCCAATGCAAATACGCTTGAAGGTTCTACGTTCCTTGTAGCGGGCACCACACAGCCAAACTATCAATTAACACAGCAGTTGATAACTGCATTTGAGGCCAATGACAATCGCAAAGCAAAGTGGATTGGATTTAGCAATCCTGCATATCCTACTTGGGCGTTCCCCGCTAAATACAAAGCAGGCGCAGGTGCTGTAACTGAATACTACGTTGTTTTCAGGCTCACTGAGCAGTATATGATACGCTCAGAAGCAAGGGCCCGCCAGGGTGGAAGCAAATTGCAGCCGGGCATAGACGATTTGAATACAGTTCGCACCCGCGCCGGATTACTTGGTTCCACTGCAACAGATCAGGCATCATTAATCCTTGCATTGGAAAAAGAAAGACAGGTTGAATTCTTTGCAGAATGGGGACATCGTTGGCTGGACCTGAAAAGAACCAACAGGGCAGAAGCTGTGTTAGGACCCCTTTCTCCTAACAAAACATGGAAGCCGGGCAGCGAATTATTTCCAGTTCCGGATGTAGAGATCAACAACAATCCAAAACTGGTACAGAATGGCGCTTATCTGTAGGTTAAGTAAAAAGTAATTCAATGTCATTTAGTTAAACTGTTTGAAAAATTAAAGGCATGTCGCTTGTCATCCCGACGAAGGAGGGATCTGGGTCTAACACTAGCGAACTCTATGCTTAAACAATCACGCAGATCCCTCCTTCGTCGGGATGACAAGTGGTGTTGCCTGCGGATCAAAAACACCATCCCGTTCAGAAAAATTCGTTGACTAAACGACATTGAATAAGTAAAATCGTCAGATACGTGTAGGGATATTCCTATACACTCATCAATAAAATAATTTTTTATGCTCAACAGAAATAAAATAACAATGCTCATCCTGATACTGGGAGCAATTGGTTTGCCAGCAATCATCAATGCGCAGGGAATTGAATTCATGCATGATCTGGATTCTGCATTGGCAAAAGCTAAGGCTGAGAACAAACCTGTTTTTGTAGATTTTTACACTTCCTGGTGCGCACCTTGTAAAGAGATGGCCAAAGATGTATTTCCGCAGGAAAAAGTTGGCAGTTTTTACAACAAGCAATTCATCAATTGTAAGGTACAATGCGATGACAAAGGAGTGGGTGTGGAGAAGGGAAAACAATACCAGGTCAACGCATACCCTACATTAATGTACCTCGATAAAGACGGTAACATGATTCATAGTGCAGCCGGTTCCAGCACTCCGGAAGCATTCATTGAGCTGGGCAAAATTGCACTGGATCCAGATCATAATATGTTTACATTGATCAAAGAATGGAATGCAGGCAACCGCGAGTATGCATTTGTAACCAAATATTTCAAAGCGCTGAAAGATGCCTACAGAGGTGAGAAGCTTAGCAATGACTTCAATACTTATTTTAATGAGCTAACCCCTGCAGACAAAGAGAAGAAAGCCACATTTGACCTTGTTCAGCTTGTTAAGGCTGCGCCTTTTTCCTCTCCATTCGAGTACATTGAGGCCAACGTAAAAAAATATTACAAGACAGTAGGTAATACAACAGTAGACAAATACATTTCCGATTCTTATTTATGGTATCTAAAGAACATGATTTATCCTGCGACCAGGAAAGAATATGAAATTGCCAAGGCAAAGTTCAAGGCTAAAAATTATCCGTATTATAATGAGTTTGCCATGTTCTTTAGCGCATATGAAGTACAGGATAGTACCGGCAACATAAATGTTGATGAATACATGAAGCGGGCAGATGCCTTTTTGCAGAAGTATGGTAAGAACAATGATAGCTATACGCTTGCCTTGACAAGCCTGTTGGGCAATTGCACAGGAAAGCCTGACCAAACCCTGATTGGAATCAAATGGATGGAAGACCTTCTCAAACGAAACCCTGATCCCAAATATCTATCGACCTACTTCTATATTACTTTGAGAAATTATCATTGTGATAAAGCCCAGGAGATAGCCAATGAAATGCGGGCAAATGCGATCAAGAATAATCAGTCAACGAAGTCCGTTGACGCACAGATAGCTTCCATCGATTCCTACAGGGCAAGATTGGCAAAGCTAACTGCAGAGAAGAAATAGCTCATCGCTAGCCTGCACACATAAAATAATACGGTGACTGGAAAGACAATCTTGTTTTGCTTTCCAGTCACCATAACCTTCAATTAAACAACAAATGAAATTAAGCGTAATCGGTCTTGCAGTTTTGTTGCCCGGCACATTGCTGGCCCAGAAGAAAACAGATTTTTCTATCAAAGGAAAAGTGGGAAATATAAACGCACCTGCAATGGCTTATCTGTCGTATCGCCAGGGTAGCCAAAGTATTTCCGATTCAACGAAAATTACAAATGGGAAATTTGCATTCAAAGGAAGCATTGAAGAACCCATACAGGCTACGTTATTGTTTAACTACACAGGAGGTGGAACCAACGGCAAAAACGTACAACGAAAAACTATTTACCTGGAACCGGGCAAAATGAAAATTGATGGAAAAGATTCTCTCTCAACAGCCAATGTTTCCGGAAAGATCAATGATGACTATCAAAAACTAAGGATAGCATTGAAGCCAACTACGGACCAGATGACCGCATTCATGGCTGACTACAATGCCATGCCACCAGAAAAACAAAAAGACACGGCGGTAAGGTCTGTACTCGATAAAAAATACAATGCTATAATGGAAGAGCAAAAGACAGCTTATCTCTCTTTCATAAAATCTCATAATGACAATGTAGTAAGCCTCGATGCCCTCAAGAGGTTTGGAGGATCTACTCCTGAATACGATGTAGTGGCTCCATTGTTTAAATCATTTTCTGAGAACTTGAAAAACAGTGCTGCAGGTAAAGAGTATGCAACCATGCTAACCGGTTTGCAAAACACTGCTGTTGGAGCTATGGCACCTGAGTTTACGCTGAATGATACTTTGGGAAATCCTGTAAGACTTTCCAGCTACAGAGGCAAATATGTACTGGTTGATTTTTGGGCAAGCTGGTGCGGACCATGCCGCGCAGAGAATCCCAATGTAGTGAAGTCGTATGCAAAATTTCACGACAAGGGATTTGACATTTTAGGCGTGTCCCTCGATGATGAAACAAGCAAAAAAAATTGGCTGAATGCTATCCGCCATGATAAGTTAACATGGCAGCAGGTTTCAGATCTCAAAGGATGGGACAATGAAGTAGCCAAACTTTATGTTATCAAAGCCATTCCGCAAAATGTATTGCTGGACCCAAGTGGTAAAATCATTGCAAAGAACCTGAGAGCTGAAGAACTTGAAAAGAAGCTTTCACAATTGTTTCCTCTTTAGAAGCAAAAGAAAATTAGCATAAACAATCCAATGCGGTTTCTCTAGCCTGAAAGGCTTCGACAAGCTCAGCCGGACAGCAAAAGCGGAGTGTCAGGCTGAGCTTGTCGAAGCCTCGATCAAACAGAACCAATGTTGTTAAATGGTTTTAAAGAAACGACGTTGAAAAACAACATAAGAATTTGAATGTTTTTTTCTCATGTTACGGTATAAAAGAGGGGCCCATTGGCCCCCTCTTTATTGCTTCATTATTTTCCAACCCTTGCCTGCAAACTCGCAGGATAGCGTTCACCTGAAATCCTGATAGCTTCAAGCGCATTCTTAATATTGGTTAAATCCTGAGTAGACAATGATACGTTTACAGCACCTACATTTTCCTCCAGGCGATGAATTTTAGTGGTACCCGGAATAGGCGCGATATATGGTTTTTGAGCCAATAACCACGACAAAGCGATCTGCGCAGGTGTCGCGTTTTTTTCTCCGGCAATTGTTTTTACGAGTTCCACTAATGCCTGGTTGGTCTTTCGATTTTCTTTTGAAAAACGGGGAACGATATTTCTAAAGTCGCTGCTGTCAAACTTTGTGTGCTCATCTATCGCACCTGTTAAAAATCCCTTGCCAAGCGGACTGAAAGGCACAAAGCCAATTCCTAATTCTTCTAACACAGGAATAATCTCCTGCTCTGGCTGGCGCCAAAACATAGAGTATTCACTTTGCAAAGCTGCCACCGGTTGAACTGCGTGCGCTTTTCGAATACTTTGTATGCCGGCCTCACTCATGCCAAAATGCCTAACTTTCCCTTCCCTGATTAAATCCTTCACTGTTCCCGCTACATCTTCCATCGGTACATTTGGATCAACCCTGTGCTGGTAAAACAAATCAATCACATCGGTGCCAAGATGCTTCAACGATGCTTCCGCAACGGCTCTTATCCTCTCCGGGCGGCTGTCTACACCTTTGGTAGCATCTCCATCTGTAAAACCGAATTTTGTGGCGATCACTACTTTATCACGAAAAGATTTTACGGCTTTACCTAAAAACTGTTCGTTCTGGCCCTGGCTATAAGCCTCGGCAGTATCAAAAAATGTTATACCCAAATCAAATGCCTTTTGAATCAACGCAATCGCATCTGCTTCACTGGTGGCAGGTCCATAACCAAAGGTCAAACCCATACAACCCAATCCCAACTCAGACACTTCCAATCCGCGGTTGCCCAGTATTCTCTTTTTCATTTTGAACTATTTTTTGTGTTTAGTATGCCACAGCAAAAGCGCTGCAACATTTGTTTTGTAAAATTGTACAATAAAAGTGGAGCGGCACTTATATGGATTACTGCATTACTTACCATTATTACTTATCTGCCTTTCATGGTATTCATGCCGATACAGGAATGTGTAACTTTATTCAGTAAAACGATACGGTTATGGAAGAAATAGTAAAACTGGACAGCGTAGATGTTTATAACAAAATGCGGGGAGTAGAAACACTCCATCCATTAATTACCGTAATTGATTTGAGCAAAGCTTCGCCAATGCCTGCGCGAACTTTTAATTTTGGTTTATATGCTATCTACCTGAAGGAATTGAAATGCGGTGAATTAAGATATGGCCGGAGTAACTATGATTTCCAGGAAGGCACATTGGTGTTTACAGCTCCTGGCCAGGTAGTTGGTGTGCAACCCGGTATAAAGACTTTTGAACCCAAAGGATGGGCGTTATTGTTTCATCCCGATTTGATCAAAGGCACATCCCTGGGCAAAAACATCCAGGATTACACCTTCTTTTCCTACGAGGTAAATGAGGCATTGCATCTCTCAGAAAAAGAAAGGCAAATTGTATTGGATTGCTTTTCTAAGATTCAATACGAAATGGAGCGGGCAATTGATAAACATAGCAAAACCTTAATCGTTTCCAACATTGAATTGTTTCTACACTATTGCCAACGTTTTTACGACCGCCAGTTTATAACCAGGGATAGCAACAATAAAGGCATTTTGGAAAGATTTGAGCATGTACTTAATGACTATTACACCTCCGGCAAACCGCAAAGCATAGGATTGCCGTCTGTTGCGTTCTGTGCAGACGAACTGCATTTGTCCGCCAACTACTTTGGAGATCTGATCAAAAAAGAAACCGGAATATCTGCGAAAGAATATATCCAATCCAAAGTCATGGAGATAGCCAAGGAAAAAATTTTTGATATCGATAAGTCCATTAGTGAAATAGCATACGACCTGGGTTTTAAATACCCACAACATTTCACAAGACTGTTTAAGCAGAAAACAGGCATGTCGCCTGTCGAGTATAGAAATTTGAATTGATAGCACGAGAGTTATTTCGTCTTACTTTTTTTTCTCCCCCTCGGATAATACCATTCTCTCCGAAAATGCATTCTTTCGGTGATATGAAAAGAATTGTCATAATCAACATCAAACAAAAGGCATAACATGCTGTCTTTTCGTTTGCGTTTATAGCCGTTCGATAGCGTTATTTTCCTTCAAAAAATCATCCTTTTTAATGATTGCTTCAGCTGATGTGTCCCGCTACTTTTGTTGATAAATACTTTTCAAATTCAATCACTTGCTATTTTATTTCTAAATATTTTTTTATAGGTTTATGTATCAACTCCTTAAACTCCTTTCCCTTCAGCAAAACTTCAGTATTGTAAACGTACCGTCATTCTTTTGTTTCAATCGTTTTTATTGACCGCTACTAATGTAAAACACAGGCAGTGGCGATAATGATCCGTTGCTCAGGAACCTTTGTTTGCATACATCAAATGTATTCCGACAAACAATCATTAAACCTTTAAACTGAGAGAAAATGTTTGGTTCAGTAGTATTGGAAGTGGCAATAGGAATTATTTTCATGTTCATGCTATCCGCAATGATATGCACTGCTGTCCGCGAAGGCATAGAATCGAAACTGAAAACAAGAGCTGCTTATTTGGAAAGAGGCATCAGGGAACTGCTGCACGATCGGGGAGCAGAAAATATTGCCAGAAGTTTTTTTGAGCACCCTTTAATAAACGGCTTGTATACCGGCGAATACTCTGTAGAAAAAAAAGCAAGCGAGCCGAAAATATTCGAGAGTGGAAAAAATCTTCCGTCCTATATTCCATCGAAAAATTTTGCGCTGACATTGATGGACATTGCTGCAAGAGGACGGGATAACAATGAAGCCGCGGCCAACGCTAATTCTACGCCCATCACTGTTGAGTCCGTCAGAGCAAACATTTCGAAGATTGGAAATGTCTACGTGCAAAGAGCGTTTCTCACTGCGCTGGACAGTGCACAAGGCGATCTTAATCTTTTACAACAAAACCTTGAGGATTGGTTCAATAGCAGCATGGACAGGATATCCGGCTGGTACAAACGTTCTACTCAATACATTATTTTCTTTATAGGATTGGTTCTTGCAGTAGGATTAAACATCAACACACTTTCAGTTGCGGATTACCTGTTTCATAATGATGATGAAAGAAAAATAATTGTGACACAGGCCGAAGCTGTGGTAAAAGATTCAACCTCCACACAAAAGAATTATAGAGATGCAGCAAAAGCGCTGGCTTCCATCAAAATACCCATTGGATGGAATGATGCTAATAATCCGTTTCACGGGTTTACTACCGATAATAAATACTGGCTTTGGCAATTCATACTAATGCCTTTGTTGGGCTGGCTAATTACCGCGTTCGCTGCAACGTTGGGCGCACCGTTTTGGTTCGATCTGTTGAACAAGGTTATGGTCATACGATCAACCGTAAAGCCGACTGAGAAAAGTGGAGACGAAGGCTCCGAGGACAGGCGCAGCAACAAACAACAACCTGTTATCATTGGAGCTGGGGCGCCCGCAGGTGGCGTGCAGCAGCATGCCGCAATTCATGGCGCCACACACGATAGCGACAGCAATGCTGACTTTTGCGATGTAGTATTAAGTGATACTGATGCAACACCGGATGAAGATTTACCATTAACCTTAGGAGGGGTTCAACAATGAGCTTTACATTAACCTGGCTAAAAGATGTCTTATTACAGGCAGGCCTGAAAGTCGCTCCGGTTGACGGCTGGGAGCGAAGAGGTATTTCAGAAATGGGAGAAGTGCAAGGTATCTTGTGTCACCATACAGCAGGTTCCAGAAACGGCAACATGCCGTCGCTGGGTATTGTCACAAATGGCAGAAGCGATCTCCACGGGCCATTGGCACACCTGGGTTTGGGGCGAGATGGCACCTTCTACATCATTGCAGCCGGACGATGCAACCATGCGGGCCCCGGTAGCTGGAACGGCATAACAAGCGGCAATACACACTTCATTGGAATAGAAGCAGAAAATACCGGCCTGTCAAATGATACGCCATGGCCCGCTGTGCAGTTAGATGCTTACTATCGCGGTGTCGCTGCAATACTAAAGCACATCGGCAAAGACGCCAGTTTCTGCGCAGGGCATAAAGAGTATGCACTTCCGCGTGGCCGCAAGTCCGATCCTGATTTTGACATGAATGCCTTCAGATCCAAGGTCAGCGACATTCTTAACGGAGCCACACGGCCATCGCCGCTTATTCCCGCAGTGAATGCAAACGGCATAAGAACAATACGCCGGGGCGATTCCGGTAACCTCGTTAAACAACTACAAGCCAAACTATCACTTACTCAAGACGGCGTTTTTGGACCGGGAACAGAAGCCGCCGTGCGCGAATTTCAACGACAAAACAGACTTGTGCCCGATGGAATTATCGGACCGAAATCCTGGGCAATACTTGGTCTTTGACTTATTTAAAGCCAACTCAAATTGAGTTTTGCCACCATGATGCCAACTCCATGATTTATTTCGACTAACTACTTTTCAGGTTGTCTTGAAAAACATTTAACCGGCTGCAGACACCAGGTTTCCGGCAAGCCCGTGTGAAGTATTTACGCACGCTTGTTTGAAGGCACCGTTTAATTGACTAAATTTATTACAGCCCTGCGCCGTACATCTCTGATCGCCACCCACAATCCCTCCCTGGCATTATAACACTCTAATTAACTAGAAGTATGATTGATAATGCTTTAAAGATAATCGCCAACGAGGTGAACAAATATGTGGTTCGCAAACTTGACCCGGACAGGGACCCGTCATCTACCAAACGCATAGCAACCGGCAATGTGGCAAAGGCACAGGATGCAGATGCGGGAGGTGCAAGACCTGATGCACTAACAACACCGGGCATTCTCACCCTGGTAAACCTTGAAGAAGAAAGACTCGCAAAATCTGTAAACAATTATGTAAGAGTAGGCGACAAAGTTGAATACCGCAATCCAAAAGTATACCTGAATTTATATTGCCTCTTTGCGGTCAACCACAGTTCATACGATACTGCACTACAATACCTTTCACTGATCATACAATTTTTTCAATACCGTCCTTTTATTGACCACAAAAACACACCGCCCGATAATGGCCTTGTGCTCGACAGAAAAGTCGATAAACTGATATTTGATATGGTATCGCTCAATTCCGAACAGGTGAACCATTTGTGGGCGATACTGGGTGGAAAGTATTTGCCTTCTGTGTTATACAAAGTGCGCATGGTAACAATTGAAGACGACGCTATCGATATGATCGGCGATCCTATTACACAACTTGCAATGCAAGGACAGGCTGTAGAAAAATAACAACGCTATGACACTCAACTATACAGTACTTTTCAACATAGAGCTTTTGCATGAATATTTTTTTGATCGCAAATGCAATGTACTTTCCATCATACCCTCACAGGATTGCAAAACGCTGGCAACCAGCATGCGCCTGTTGTTTCGCAGCATCAACAATACGTTTATAACATTCATTCAGCAGAACGAAAGCGGCGAGCCATTTCTGAATACAGATAAAATCAAAATGTTCAGAAGTTCATACGGCAACAAAGTATTGAGGTTTTATTTGAAAGTTAATGATCCTGCATTTTTCAACTACACTAACCTGCCCACACTGGCGGCTGCAAACAGCAAATTGTATTTCAGTAATCTATCAGAGAATCTGCAAAACCAAATTCTTTATTTGAGCGCACCGGTTGCAGCCTACGATGCTACTAAAACTTACATGCCCGGAGACCTTGCCATGGACGCCGCCACCGGTAACATTTATGAAGCCGTTCGAAAAAACAATCCAGCAAAAAAAACAAAGTTGACAGACAACACAATATGGGCACTTAAAGGACTTTCCACTTTTGATTCGATTGAAAATTACGCACCGGGCAAAACTTATATGACTGGAGAATTTGTGCGTCAGTCCAATAGCGACAATATATTTGAAGCCGCAAAACGAAACACCGGCAAGACTGCGAAGGACCTTTCAGATGCGTCCGTTTGGATACCAAGAGGAAAAGGGCAATTGCAATATGCGGCAGGCAACGATGTTATTTCGTGCAGCAATGGGGCGTATTTTTTTCAACTGCCCGCTGCCGTCAAGAAAGCCGATGTATCAATACTCGCGTTCAACTTCGATACAAAAAAACCGGCATTTGATGTGGTGATAAAAAAAGAAACAAGAAAGTTTGATAGTGCTGTAACACAGGTAAGTATTGATCTTTCCACTCTTGACCCGGGTAAGTATGTGATCAAAGTGAATGATGAAACAAGCACTGTTTACTACGACCCAACACTCGACGGCAATGGTATTCTCGGCATCATTGAAATATACAATCACTTGCTGGCTAAAGACGAATTCTCACTGCTTGACGACAATGAAAAAATCAAACACGCAAAATATAGTCTTGTATTTCCAAACAGGAGAGTGTTGTGGAAATATGTAAGAAAAGATGGGAGGGCAAAAAGCATCACCGACACAGGCGAGACCGGTTACTCATTTACATTGGACGGGGAAGAGTTTGTGTCGGCAACGCCCATTCCACTTTCGGAAGATGCATTGAAAACTTTGAAGCTTGAATTCAGCTCCAAGGATTTCAGTATATCCCCATTGCCCAACCCTTCTGTGCTGCGCCTCAGCAGGCATACGCAGGATGATTTTGACTACTTGTGTTCGGAAACCTATTTAAATTACTAGGCCCCACTTCTTTTAACCACAGAGGAAAGGAGAGGTGTCACAAAAAAATAGTTGTTACCCGCGAAGAAGAACGGAGAAAATAATAGTGACAAACAAACCTCCTTTACTCTGTGAAAAAAACCTCCGTAACTCTGTGGTAAAAAACGGCAACTTAAACAGCATGTTCTCTTACACCAATAAAACTACTTCCAGTGCTCCTCTTTTGCAAGCCAAAGCAGGAAGCAACACCTTTTTTAGAAAGGCTGGAGAAGAAAGTTTTTTTGGAACAAAAGAACCTCCCACTTTTTTCAATAAACCAATACAGGCAAAACTTACAGTAAGCACACCAGATGATCCGCATGAAAAAGAAGCCGATGCTGTGGCCGACAAAGTAATGCGCATGCATGAACCAGTAAAAGCGCCCGGGCAAAAACAGGATGCGCTTCAACGAAAGGAAGAAGAGGAAGTGCATGCAAAACACGAAGCGCCTGTCATAAGCAAGATCTACTGCAAAGCCGCGGGTGAAGAAAAACTGCACGCAAAGCTCGAAACTGTTGTGCACGCGAAAGCCCAGGCTTCTGAAGCAGCGCCGGTCAATATTTCTGCAGGTAGCAATCAAACGACAGACAATGTAATTTCTCTATATCATTCGGATGTGATACAGCAAAGTGGCCGGGGCCCGCCTGCGTCTTCCATACCGTTTGAGCAAACATTATCATCTTCCAAAGGAAACGGTAGTGCTTTGCCTGACGACACAAAACAATTCATGGAAAGTCGCTTCAATGCCGACTTTAGCGGCGTTCGTGTACACACGGACCAAACAGCCACACAGCTCACCAGTAGTGTGAATGCCAAAGCTTTTGCCCACGGCAATGACATCTATTTCAACAAGGATCAGTTCTCCCCACACTCCAATGGCGGCGGCACTTTGCTGGCGCACGAACTTACACACACCATCCAACAAGGCGCCAGTAAAAGCAACACAACCGTTAGTAACAAAACTGCTGCAAAAGAAAGTACGGCAAGCGAAATTGAACCATCCAAAAATGAATCTCACGCAACTGAAATAGCCAGGAAAGAAGATACGGAACATGTCGACAAAAAATCTATTGCTGAAAATGCTGTTCAGACAAAAATATCAACAGATAACCCGCCTGTGCAAAACAATATTGTTGCCACAAAAACAGAAATAATTTCTCCGGAAAAATTACAGCCAAAAGAAGAGGAACATCAAAAAGAAGAAGGAAAGGAAAGCACGATTTATCCCTCACTGCAACTGAAATACGACTCTGCAATTGACAGAAAAAAATGCCACTGCAGCGACGAAACACACGCGGACAAGAAATGTGTTGATTGTAAACTTCAAACTGCTTATCAGAATAACAATTTTGACATTCATAACAACATTAACGACACGGCAACAGGCACAGCGTCGGAGCGGGGGCCACCACTCGCAGTGCAAAGAAGCGAAGAAAAAATACAGCGTTCTCCTGTTGACGACGCACTTGGCTACGCTGGACCTTTGAGTGAATGCTTGTCGATCTCCGAAGGCATCGACATAGCCTGCGTGAAAAGAAAAGCACAACAGGTTGCCCTGCATATTCCAGGCTATAAAGCATTGCGTGTAGTGCTGGGAGAAGATCCTATAACCGGGGAAAGCATAGCATTTAACGGACGCAATTTTATAGAAGCATGTTTTGATATCGTACCCGGCGGCGAACTGCTCTATAGAAAACTGGATGAAATACACAAGCTGGATGATGCGGCAAAATGGATTGATGGAAAGATTGCCTTTGTAAAAGAAAAAGTAGAAGGATTGAAGGCGGCTATTTCAGCCTTCCTGCATGGCATAGAAGCAACAGACATTACGTCGCCGCTAGAAGTGCTGAAACGCGGTGCAAACATAGTGTTCGGCTTTATTAAAAGCGTTGTTGATTTTGCGATTAGCTCAGCAAAGGAGCTTTTGAAAATGATAAAAGATTTTCTGCTGGATAAGATCGTTGATTTCATAAAAACACAAACAACGGCTTATCCGTTACTCACTGTTATTTTAGGTAAGGACCCGATAACAGAAAAAGAAGTGGCAAGAAACGGAACCAACATACTGAATGCATTGCTGGAACTTGGCGGAGATGAAGGCAGGGAACAACGGAAGCAAATGCAGGAAACAGGCACCTTTAAAAAGGTTGCCAATTTTATAGATGAAGGCATAGCCATATTTAGTTCTGCCTACCAGGAAATAGTGAACGCATTCCATAACATCTGGAACGTCATTACGATTCAGAGTCTGATGGACCCTATAGGAACCTTCAGCAAAATATACAACGAGTTTGCAGGGCCGATAAAAAAAGTATGGGATTTTGTAAAACGTGTAGGAGCGGAAATACTGAAGTTCATCAAAGAGGTGCTGATGGTCCGTCTTTCTACCTGGGCAAAAACAGTAAAAGGCTATACGATGGTCACCGTGATCATTGGCAAAGACCCATTCACCGATGCAGTGGTGCCGAGAACTGTTGAGAACATCATTCATGGCTTCATGAGCCTGATGGATGGAGGCGAAGAACAGTTCAACCAAATGAAAGAATCCGGTGCTATTGCGAAAGCAGAACAAAAGATAAATGCCGCAGTGAAGAAGTTGAACATGACGCCGCAGGCAATTATTCAATTGTTCATCGACTTGTGGAACTCATTTAGCATAAAAGATCTTGCCAACCCAATTGCTGCGTTCCAGCGCATATTGGCAAAATTCGGAGAACCCATTGCAAGACTGATAGCATTTGTTGTTGAGATCGTAAAGATCGTAGTGGAAGTGATATTGATCATCATGCAGTTCCCATTTGATCTTATCAACAACATCATTGCGAAAGCAATGCAGGCATTCGAGAAAATAAAAGCAGACCCCATCGGCTTCCTGAAAAATCTGCTCCGTGCCATTAAGGAAGGCTTCATGAAGTTCTTTGATAACATTCTGAAACACTTGCTGGCCGGGCTTACAGGATGGCTGATGAGTGAATTGAAAGATGCGAATGTAAAAGCACCTGCAGACTTCAGCCTGAAAACGATCATTGGATGGGTACTTGACCTGCTGGGCATTTCAATGGAAAAGATTTGGGACAAGCTGGCGAAACATCCGAGGATAGGACCTGCAAGAGTGGCGAAGATTCGTGGCATGATTAATAAACTGGAAGGCATTTGGACATTCATCAAAGATGTACAGGAACGAGGAATGGCAGCCATTTGGGATAAGATTGTTGAAAAGCTGAACAACTTGTGGGACACTGTACTTGACGCCATCAAGAACTGGATCATGGAACAGATCGTCAACAAGATGGTAACGAAACTATTGAGCATGCTGGATCCTACAGGTATCATGGCCGTTGTGAACAGTGCGATCGCTTTATACAAAGCCATTCAATCATTCATCAAATACCTGAAACAGATGCTGGAGATAGTGAACAGTTTTGTAGAAGGAACAGTAGAAATAGCAAACGGCAATACCAAACAAGCCGCGACCTTCCTTGAAGGCACACTGGCAAGAGGCGTACCGGTAGTGATTGGATTCCTGGCAAACCAGATCGGCTTAAGCGGCGTAGGTAAGAAAGTAGGTGAGATGATTGAAAAGGTAAGGGACATGGTGGATAAAGCTTTGACATGGTTGGTAAACAAAGCGGTAGATACGGCGTTTAAAGTGATAGATAAGATTATGGGAAAAGGTGGTGAGGATGATCCAAAGAAAGACCTCGGCAAAGATCAGAATTATGTTGAAGATTTTTCGATAGGTTCAGAAGGGCACAAGATAACCACATCAGTTAAAAACAATCAGTTCATTGTTACGATGGCAAGCAATGAAGATCTACCTCTTGAGGCGAGGATTTCAAAAGCAATAGCAAGTGTTGGAAATGATTCCACAAGAGATCAAAAAGAGAAGAACGACATTATGAAGTATTTAAATCCAGCTTTAGTAAAAGTGAAGTCGTTAAGAAGCGATTACGAAACCTATGTTAATACTGTGAAGGTTATTGATTTTTCGGGATTTGTTAAACCAAAGATAACTGCTATCATAAGCTCCCTTCGCCCGCTGGAAAAATACAAAGTAGAAGGCATACACGATTTAATAAGTGCACCTAAAAAAAGAAAAATACCAAGCGGCTTTAACATTCGTAAAAATCTTTACGACAAAACAGCTGCTAATGAATGGAAGGAATTAAGCAAGAAAACCAGGGCAAAAGATGTAAGCAACAGAAGTAAAAAATGTTTCGAGCTTAAAAAATTATTTGATGACAAAACTAATCCTGGTAACGAATCGAGCGCTATATCAGAATGGAAGAATTTTAAAGATACCGAATACATACCAAGTTGGGCTCCTCCAATCACGCTGTATGACCATGCAAGAGATTTCAGCAAGTTTGAGTATGAAGCCGACCACAAGG
The DNA here is from genome assembly GCF_019130065.1 of Pinibacter aurantiacus. Classification (GTDB taxonomy): domain Bacteria; phylum Bacteroidota; class Bacteroidia; order Chitinophagales; family Chitinophagaceae; genus Pinibacter; species Pinibacter aurantiacus. The sequence continues at coordinate 467,352 of NZ_JAHSPG010000018.1, forward strand.
ATTCGTTAGGCGTATTTTGGAATGCTAGTGAAAAGAATAAAGGAGACAATGATAGAAAAGCATCATTGCTGCAAGAGTCCAATTTGCAGGTTCTTACAAAAGAGGCTAATGGAAAGAAGAGTGGTGTTCCATTCGACAGAATTGTAGGTGACGACTTTGAAAGTGCTGTTGTGCTTTCTCCAAAAGGATCGAATAAACTTGGCGATCTCGCATTTGAAGAAGGATAAAAAATTTCGACTAAACAAAAACTTCTTTTTATGAAATCAACATATTCCCGCCGCTACCGTCGTAGCACTTCCGCTACAAAGGAGCAGCAAATGTTTAAGAAAGATCATTTGCAGGAGCAAACATTTTTTGGTGCACCAGTGCATGATAATTTCTTTAAGCCGAACCTCGCCATTCAGCGCAAGTGTGCACATTGCGAACAGGAAGAAAAGAACGTGAAGCGCATGGCAGACGAAAAGAAAGAAGAAAAGATTCAAAAACAGGAAGACAAAAAAGAAGAAAATGTGCAGCGCCAGGCAGAACATAAGGAAGAGGAAAAAGTGCAAAAAGCTGCAGAACATAAAGAAGAAGAAAAAGTACAGAAGTCAGAAGAGAAGAAGGAAGAAGACAAAACAGTTGCAAAGAAAGAGGCCGGTACAGCAAGTGGCAATCTTGCATCCACAAACACCTACATACATTCTCTGGAGGGCAAAGGACAGAAGATGCCCGATCATGCATTACATTTCTTTGGCGAAAAAATGGGTCGCGATTTCAGCGATGTGCGAATACATACAGACATGGAAGCAGAACTATCTGCAAAGAACATCAACGCGAAAGCTTTTGCCACCGGCAACAATATTGTGTTTGGCAAAGGTCATTACAATCCTGAGTCAGCCGAAGGGAAAAGATTGCTGGCACACGAACTTACCCATGTGATACAGCAACAGGATAAAGACACCAATGTATTGAAACGCGTGACCGACAACACGGAAAAAGAAAAAGAAACTGATATGCCTTCCATTGTGATAACAGGGCAGGCAGCAAATTCGAAGAACAAAACTTCCTTCGGTTGCGCCGGTGTAAATGTGCAGGGACAAACAGACGCCAACTACACAGATTCATTTAGTGCCACAGGTACACCCAAAGCTTCCACAAAATGTGAAACCTGCGAACCTCCAGACTGCATTACTGTTAGTGGAGTAGTAGTTTCTGTATTTAAGGCGAATCCTGTTATCTCTTTACCCAATGTTCCCGACGGATTATCAGATTGTGAATCGAGAGCCGTTGGCCGTTTTATCAATACAACATTAAAAAGGCACGAACAGCAGCATGTTGCCGCGTTCAATACTTACAATGGTGTAATAAGAACGCCTTACAAGTTTACAGGCTGCCGAAGCGAATTGGATAGTTATGTGCAAGCCATCCATGATGATATAAATACGAAGCGTATGGACGCATCAAATGCACGAAGCAATGCGCTTGATCCGTTCAATGCAACCATTCCCTGTGATTGCGATGAATAGCAACATCAGTGCTTAATCCAAATACGAAACAATGTTATACAACGCAGACAGAGCATCAACTTCCTCACATGCATTAGAAACTGCAATGAACAACCTGCAGCAAATAATTGTGCGACGTATGGAAGCGCATTTTTCACAGCAACATTTCCATTTCGAAAAATGGATCAGAGAAACATTCAAAGGAAACCTGCTGCTGAAAGATGTAACAAGTCACGTTCCCCAACTTAAAACAGAAGCAGAATGGATCATACTCGTGTTGGCGCTCGTGCCGCACATACACCCTAATTTTTTTGAATCGATTATAGCAGAACATCTACCCGCAGGTGGCGATTTTCCTGAGTTTGGAGGCGTTAAAGGAACCAATCACCGTGGCATGTTGCCAACCGGGGAAACGGCACAGTTCATTATTGGCGGACAGGATATGGAAAAAAGACTGGCCGTGCAAACCCTCTTTGAAGAGGAACATTTCTTTTACCAAAACGACATCATTTGGCTGGAACAGGTAAGAGAAGGTGAGCCGCTGATGAGCGGAAGAATTATTCTATCACCTGAATGGGTCAATTTCCTTTTGACAGGAACAGAGATAAAACCCAGGTTCAGCCCGGATTTTCCCGCGAAGCTGGTGTCCACAAAAATGACATGGGATGATCTTGTGCTGCATCCGTTCACAACCGAACAGATCGAAGACATTAAACGATGGTTCAAACATCACCATGAACTGGACGCGGATCCAAATCTGTCTCGAAAAATAAATACAGGTTACAGGGTTTTGTTTCACGGCCCTCCCGGAACCGGTAAAACACTTACTGCAGCACTGATGGGCAAAGAGTTTGACAAGGATGTGTATCGCGTCGATCTTTCGCAGATCGTATCAAAATATATTGGCGAAACAGAAAAAAATCTTGGCAAAATATTCGACAGGGCAGAACACAAGGATTGGATTTTATTTTTCGATGAAGCAGATGCATTGTTTGGCAAACGTACCAACGTGCAAAGTTCGCACGACAAATATGCCAACCAGGAAGTGGCGTTCCTGTTACAGCGTGTGGAAGATTTTTCCGGACTGCTCATACTTGCTTCTAATTACAAAGCCAATATGGATGATGCATTTCTGCGACGCTTTCACTCGATCGTTCATTTCCCCATGCCCAATGCGCAGGAGCGCTTAAGGTTGTGGAAGCAATCTTTGCCTGTTTCAATAAAGCTGAATGACAACATCAATCTCAAACAGCTTTCTGAAGCGCATGAGATCAGCGGCGCATCTATTCTCAATATCGTGCAATATGCAGCGCTAAAGGCTTTGAGCCGGGACGATAAAACACTGTACCATGAGGACCTGTTGAATGGCGTAAAGAAAGAGTTGCGAAAAGAAGAAAAATCTATGTGAGAGAGAACGCAGATTGTCATGATTATCATGGTTGTCATGATTTAAAATAAATGCTAAGTCATAAAAGATCATCACAATCATAAAGATCTGCCTGCCCGACTGAAGTCATTCATGCGGGCGTTCCAAAAAAATAAAAAGTTCATGTTTTCATCTGCGGAAAAAACAACAAGAAATGTAACGGCTGTGCAACAGAAAGAGGCCGGAACTACTTTCTTCAGGAAGGCAGGTGACGATGCATTTTTCGGAACGAAGGACGCTTCAACTTTTTTTGGAAAACCGGTGCAGGCAAAACTAAACGTTAGCCATCCGGATGATCCACAAGAAAAAGAGGCAGATGCTGTAGCCGATAAAGTAATGCGTTCGCAAGACAATGTTCATGTTATGGCTTCTCCTTTTGCCGGGAACAATAGCGATCGCAACAATGATGAAAGCCTGTCACGCAAAGAGGAAAAGGAACTTCATGCAAAACTGGAAACCGTTTCCCGTGAGGAAGAAAAACACATAGACAGCAAGCGTGACGTCAGAAATGTTGCGAGTGAAGCAAATACCATACAAACAAAACCGACCTCATTATATCACGCATCAACCATTCAGCGTTCAGGCAGGGACCCGCCGCAAAGCTCGATACAGTTTGAAAACCAATTAGCCGCATCAAAGGGAACCGGAAGCAAAATGCCGGACAATACCCGCATGTTTATGGAGAATCGTTTTGGCGCAGACTTCAGCAACGTAAGCGTTCACAACAATGCCGGTGCGGAACAGATGTGTACACATGTGCAGGCAAAAGCATTTGCACACGGCAGTGATATTTATTTTAACAAGCAGCAGTATTCCCCTCATTCTGCTGACGGAAGTTTGTTACTTGCTCATGAATTGACGCACACCATTCAACAAGGAGCGAGCCCTGCAACAAACACTATATCACGACGATCATTTTTTGATACCAACCTTTCAGATATCAACGGCGGCAGCATGTTGCCTTCAGAAGCAAGAGACTATTTTGACGACAGCTATCATGTAGATGTGAGTGACATCCGCACGCACAACGACATGGAAGCCATGGCGATTTGCCGCTCGCACAACGTCGCGGCTTTTGCGCAGGGAAAACATATTTTCCTTGATCCATCAAAGTATTCAGCAGACAGCGAAGAGGGCGCCTCTGTACTGGTAAAGCAAGTTGCCGATTCTTTGAAACAACGGTCGATGGGTCAACCCGATATGATGGGAATGATCAACGCTGCTATTGCAAGTGCGAAAAAGAATGCAGCTGCTGCGAAGAAAAGTGCCGCTAAAAAAGAAGAGCCAACCAAAACAAAAGATAAAAAGAAAGGGCCAGCCGGAAAAGAAAAGAAAGGGGGAAAGGGAAAAGATGCAGGTGGTAAGAAGAAAGGAAAACGCAAACCTGCACAAGGAGATGGCCCCGCATTCAAGCTGGTAAAACCAAAGCCAGGTAAGTCACCGGCCATACCGCAGGAAGATGCTGCATTTCATAAAGTAGTTGACAAAACAAAAGCCGCGGCACGAAATCAGAAGTCACATGTACCCGCCGAGGCGAAAGCCGCAGATGCGCAAAAGGCTGCAGTGGCTGTGCCTAACGAAGCCGATAGCAAAGCGAAGAATAGAAAAACCGACACCATTGATGATGCTGGCAAGAAGGACCTGCCTTTTGATGAAGCTGGGTTCAAAGCCGACTTGCTAAAGAAAATAGAAGAAGCAACTCCGAATACACTTGAAGACGCTACGGAGTTTAAGGACCACAATAAAGTTGGGGATGTCAAAAATGCAATGGGCGAAAAGGTTGCCCATGAAAAAGAACAAACAACCGGACCTGTTGCAAAAGCAACTGCAAAACCATTGCAGGTAAATGAAGCAGACAACAAGCATCCCGTTCCATTGGCGCCAACATTAAAAGGTGCAATGCCTGCAGGCGTTGGTGCACCGGAAGCTGCCCCTAAACCAAAACTACTCAACGAAATATCGCTGCAGCAACAAAGTAAATCACTTGATGACGAAATGAAAGCCAACAACGTAACGGAAGAACAGTTGGCAAAAAGCAATGAACCATCATTCAACGCAGCGCTGGCAGAAAAGAAAGGCGCACAAAAAGACGCTTTGCAGCGACCCGTGCAGTATAAGAAAGATGAAGCGGGTATGCTTAAAGAAGCAAAAGATGGCGCCCAGGCGGATGCCGTAAAATCTGTGGTGGCAATGAACACAGCCAGGGGAAAGAATTTCGAATCTGTGGTGCAGCATCAGCAAACAGGCAAGAAAAACGATGAAGAAAGAAGAACCAATGTTGCAAAGGACATAGAAGAAAAATATAAGATCGCAGAAGAAAAAGTAAACAAGTCACTGACTGAAGCCGACACAGAAGCCAACAAGATTTTCGATGAAGGCGCAGAGGCGGCAAGACAGCAATTTGAAAACTATGTGGATGAAAAAATGACCGCTTATAAACGCAAGCGCTACTCCGGATTCTGGGGCGGTCTTCGCTGGGCAAAAGATAAGCTGTTTGGAATGCCAGACGCAGTTAATGCTTTCTATACACAAGGACGGCAAATGTATTTGAATAAAATGGATCTCGTTATTTCAAAAGTAGCGAGCCTCGTTACGGCCAAACTCAATGAAGCAAAACAGGCGATTAAAGACGGCAAGAAATCGATTGACGACTACGTGAAGAAACTGCCGAAAGACCTTGCTGATGTGGGCAAAGAAGCGGCAGAAAATATACAGGATAAATTCGACAACCTTGAACAAAGTGTAAATGATAAGCGTGAGCAACTCATAGAAGGGCTCTCAAAAAAATATGTCGACAACGTTAAGAAATTGGATGACCGCATAGAAGAAATGAAAGAGGCCAACAAAGGGCTCGTTGATAAAGCCATCGGCTTCTTGAAAAAAGTTTGGCAGGTAATCAAAGATCTAACCAACTTATTTACCTCCATACTATCACGGCTCGCTTCCATTATCGGCACCATACTCAGCAATCCGGGTGGCTTCTTTGACAATGTTGGTAAGGCATTCAAACAAGGACTTGATCAGTTTAAAAACAAATTCCTCGATTACCTTGAAAAAGGGTTGATGGAATGGCTATCAATCAACCTTGGCATTGCAGGCATTGAACTGCCGCAGAAATTTGATGTCATGGCCATCTTCACATTGGTATTACAAGTGTTGGGCATTTCAAAACAACACTTGAAGGAACGGGCCGTTGCATTACTCGGTGCGAAAACAGTGGAAGCAATGGAGACTGCAGGTGGCATATTGTATCGTGTGTACAACGAAGGACTCGGTGTGCTATGGGACATGATTTACGAAAAACTTACTGACCTGAAAGACATCGTTTGGGATGCCATCAAATCCTTCATTCAGACAAAAGTTATAGAAGCAGCTATCGTGTTTGTGCTCAGCCTGCTTAATCCGATTGGTGCATTTGTAAAAGTTTGCATGGCTATCTACGACTTCCTGATGATGCTGGTAAGATTTAAAGATCGCATTCTAGAGTTACTCGATAGTATTTTGGGTGCAGTGATAGACATCGCTTCCGGTTCAATAGGAGGTGCTGCCAACAAAATTGAAAATGCATTCGCAAAATCGGTTTCAGTAATTATTGGTTTCCTTGCGGCATTGCTTCATCTCAATGATATTGCTGCTAAAGTAAGAGATATTGTAAATCGCATTCGCACTAAGGTTGACAAAGGCATTGATTGGGTTATACAGAAGGGAGCAGCACTGGTGAAGAAAATAGGAGGTGTGTTTAAACCAACACCTAAAGAAAAAGGCAAAGAAGAGTATGGGCCGGAAAAGCAAGTGAAGATCAATGAAGGAATTGCAACGATGCACAGTGAACAGGAAAAGTATATGAAGGACGGAAAAATATCTATAGAAGATGCGGAAACAGTAGCCCATACAGTTAAGAAAAGACATGCTGTTTTCAGTTCGTTTACTGCCATAGAAGCAGGAGATACAGTAGAGTTTGTATACACTGCAAGTGCCCGAACTGTTGCAGGATCTGTACCTAGGTCAAAACGACGTTGTTTCGAATCTGGAAAGAAGGCACCGAATATCGGAAACATATCGAAGCATGGGAAACAAGGTTCAAGTTTAAGAAAAGGCGAAAAATTATTGTGGCTCGAATCAGAACATGTGTTGCCTTTCGCAACGGGCAAGACGTTGTGGCAAGCGTTGGCTTTGTATCTTCCTGAAAGAGGATGGTCCGAAGACAACCAGCAAACAACAATAATGATTTACTATAAAGCTGCCAGAATTAAGACTCCGGCGGACAACATCGTTAGTGGACAATTTAAACGGGCTCTTCGATCTTTGAACATTTCAGAACAGTTCAACATACAGAGAGTCCGGTATCAGGCAGGCGATCGCAGTGCCTTGTCAGAAGGTTCAAATATTTTGCAAAGTGTTTTGGCACCTTTTAAGGAAGCTAAACAAACCGCAATCAGTAGAACCAATAAGGCGATAAAAGATGAACATGGTTTCGTAGAGAGAGGCTGTTCAAAAACTAACGGAGAGCGTAGGGGCGAAACCAGTCCACTACCTTCATCATCGGATGTTAGCGAAGCAGCAGACCAGCAATATGACGACGTACTTAGACTAGTTACTAAAGAATTACTATCTGTAGAAAAAATGCGGCAAAGAATGGAAGCAAGGGGCCTTAGCAAATATTAGGATTCTGCGGCGAAACTCATGACCACAATACAACTATAGCCTCAAGTGCGAGCGAGAGTAATTGGCAAGTACGCTCCTAAAACCCAGTGATCTTAAGCCTTCGCAGATATTTAATTTTCAACATACTTGCATTTGACTAAAAAAATTGCAAACTTGCAAAGCTCTCTATTATAAATCCTGCCTGGGTTTATCATGAAAACTTGTTGGTGAAATTTAATCGAACATGTTACCTGCTTGTTTTTAAATTTCGACTACCCCGGATACCACCGTTCCCCTCGAAAAAATATAAAGTTTTATTCAGCGCATTAACATAATACAACGTAGATGTATTGTGGCTATTATTCTTTTGAATGCGCTGTAGGCAGTTTTTTATCCGGACACTTATCTGTAACGACACTTAAACTCTATCATATGATCGGTAAAAGAAAAACCGGCAATCTGATCAACAGCTCCTGATTGCGCCATTTACAAACATCTTCTCTCAAGATTTTCTTACAACAATTAATCATTTAAAAATACACTATATATGCCAACGTATAGAACACCCGGCGTGTATGTAGAAGAAATTGCTTCCTTTCCACCATCCGTTGCAGAAGTGGAAACTGCCATACCAGCCTTCATCGGTTTTACAAAAACAGGTGATAAGAACGTTCCCAAACGTATTACTTCCATGATGGACTATGTGCTTTACTTCGGAGGAGCCGACAAAGAAAAAAATATTAAGATTGATTTTAAGAATGTCAAAGACGAAAAAACAGGTGCGGTTACCGACACCATTATCACTGCCTCCAATTCCAAGCCTTCATCCAATGTGATGTACTACGCAATGCAATTATTCTTTGCAAATGGTGGAGGGCCTTGCTACATCGTATCTACGGGCTCTTATGACGACAGCGCCAACGCTGCGGGAGCGCCTGCAGCTTATTCAGCAGCACTGGGTATGATTGCTAAAGAAGATGAACCAACATTGCTTGTTTTTCCAGATGCTCCATTCATACTCTCTCAAAAAGATTATTATTCACTGATGAATGATTCGCTGGCACAGGCAGAAAAGCTAGGAGACAGATTTGCAATCATTGATGTTGTTGATGTTAAGAATGCTCCGGGCGATTCTGCGGATGCGTTTCGCAATGCGGGCGTGGGCGTTGATGATGATCATGCAAAATATGGAGCAGCTTATTACCCTTACCTGAATACTACAACGATAACTTACGAATATGATGATGCAAATATTGCTTTGTCAGGAGATGTACCTGCTGCATTGCCTGCAGCTGCAGGCGCGCCAGCTGCACCTGCAGCCCCGGAACCTGCAGCCGCTGCCGCTCCAGCCGCCGAGGGCGGAGCACCTGCAGCACCAGCCAGAGCACCAAGACCAGGACCAGGACCGATTGCGGGCGGTGCAAAATTCGATGGACTTACTAGTGATGTAAAAAATAAGATCAGACAAAAAATAAAGGACCTCAGCATTGTGCTTACTCCTGCGGCAGCAATTGCCGGAGTGTACGCAAATGTTGACAACACAAGAGGTGTGTGGAAAGCGCCGGCAAACGTAGGACTGAACTATGTTTCAGGGCCAGTAGTAAAAATAACAGATGATGACCAGGACAGTTTGAATATCGACGTGACTGCCGGAAAATCAATCAACGCGATCCGCGCATTTGTTGGTAAAGGAACCAAAGTGTGGGGTGCAAGAACATTAAGCGGTAATAGCAATGACTGGCGTTACATCAACGTGCGCAGATTTTTTAACATGGTAGAAGAGTCTGTAAAAAAATCAACTTACTGGGCCGTGTTTGAACCCAACGATATTAACACCTGGACAAAAGTTCGCGCCATGATAGAAAACTATCTTTTGCTGAAATGGAAAGATGGTGCACTTGCAGGCGTAAAACCAGATGACGCATATTTCGTTCGTGTTGGACTCGGACAAACAATGACTGCCGTAGATGTGCTTGAAGGACGCATGAACGTTGAAATTGGACTTGCTGTAGTAAGACCTGCCGAATTCATCATATTGAAGTTCTCACAAAAATTGCAGGTGTCATAAACAATCATCAAACCACTAAAATAAACTTAAGAATATGGCAACATATCCTCTTCCCGTTTTCCATTTTAAAGTTGAGTGGGGCGGTCAAAATGTTGGATTCTCAGAAGCATCCGGTCTTACACAAGAAGTTCAATTGATCGAATATAGAGATGGCAACAGTCCGGATTACTCCACCATCAAAATGCCGGGGCTGCATAAATTTAACAACATCACATTGAAACGCGGGATAACAAAAGGCGACAATGATTTCTTCAAGTGGCTCAACACCGTTAAGCTGAACACCGTAGAACGAAGGGATCTTACCATCAGCCTCATGAACGAAAACCATGAGCCGGTAATGGTTTGGAAGGCACACAATGCTTTCCCTGTAAAGGTAGAAGGCCCAGGTTTGAAAGCGTCCGGTAATGAAGTCGCAATCGAATCTATTGAAATTGCACATGAAGGCATAGTGCTTCAAAACGATTGATAAAGTTTCATACAAAGCAGCAACGCTAAGCCCTTTCCTTTGGAGAGGGTTTAGGTTGAGGTAAAATTAAGCAACAATGGCAGGAACATATTATCCACCTGTTGGTTTCCATTTTAAAGTAGATGTGAATGGGAAAGGTAATGGCGGCACGGATTTGCGCTTCCAGGAGGTTTCCGGCCTAAGTGCGGAGATCACCATTGAAGAACTGCAGGTAGGTGGTATAAATGCCTTCTCATACAAGCTTCCTGTAAAAGCAAAATATCCCAACCTCATCTTGAAACGCGGTATGCTGACAGATTCTAATTTGATAAAGTGGTTTAAAGACGCCATTGAAAATTTCATATTCGACCCCACACTCATTTACATCTACCTTCTTAATGAAGATCATCAAACCATATCAACATGGGAGTTTACACAGGCTTATCCCATAAAGTGGGCGATATCAGATTTCAAGGCGCAGGAAAATTCTTTGGTCGTAGAAACCATTGAAATAGCCTATCAATTTTTTCAACGCAAATAAAAACATATGCCTGTACAAATAAATGAGATGGTGGTAAAGGCAAATGTTGTTGAGAATGGCAAACAACAAGCAGATCCCAAAGGTGCGCAAACACAAAGCAGTGCAGTAGACAAAGAAGAGATCATCCGTGAATGCACCGAGATCATTCTCGAAATATTAAAGAACAAAAATGAAAGATAATGGGCGAGCAAAGTCTTAAGATAATCGCTTATGAAAAACCTTCCGGCGCGAAGCGTCAGCAGGAGATCGGTCATTTTACCGTTATGTTCAATCCCGCAACATTTGTGGTAAACAATAAAATTGAGTACAAGAAAAATGATACCAAAGGGCAGAACGGCGGCGATCCGCAATTTGAAAAAATTCCACCGCTTGAATTTTCTGTGGAGTTCACCATCGACGGAACTGGCGTCGGGTTGAACAGTAATTACAAAGAACAGGATTCAGATGTGCAGACCAATCCAAAGAATGAATATGTGCGCAATAAAATAAAAAAGTTGCGCGAAGTCACAGGTAGTAAAATAAATGGGGAAATTCACAGGCCCAATTATCTCGCTATTTTATGGGGAACTTTTTACATTGAATGTGTTATTACTGCACTTAATATTACTTACAATTTATTTGACGGCGAAGGTGCACCACTGCGCGCCAAAGTAAGCTGCAGTTTCCTGGAAAGGATCGGCCCCGGTCGCGATGGCCGGCAGTCAAGGCTTGAGTCGCCTGATCTCACAAAATACATAACAGTAACCGACGGCGATACTTTGCCTTTGATTGCAAACACCTATTATGATGATCCAGCTTATTATATACAAATAGCAAAAGTAAACAAGCTGAACAGCTTTCGAAATCTTGTACCCGGAACAAAACTTGTTTTACCACCAATGAACGACGACAATGAGTGATAACAATGCCATATCAACAAGAACGCAGCCAACCGACCTGGTAAACTTTAAAATACTTACCAATGGAAACGCGCTCAACGGCGAATATGGAGTTGTTTCCATAGAAACTGCTAAAGCATTCAATAAAATTGCCTCTGCGAAAATTGTTATTTCCGACGGAGATCCTGCAAAGCAGGATTTTAAAATTAGTAGTACGGATGATTCGCTTACACCGGGTAGTGAAATAGAAATTCAAATGGGATACCATACGCAGGCGAAAACAATTTTCAAAGGTGTAATCGTTAACCATTCTATTAAATCTTCAAAAAACAAAAAGTCATTCTTAACAATAGAGGCAAAGGATAAGGCTTTCCTTTTATCCGTAGGCAGGAACAATCAATGCTTCACGGAAAAGTCAGACGCAGACATCATACAGGCAGTTGCACAGAAGGCTGGAATCAAAGACGTTGACATAGCGAGCACCAAAGTGAGTTTTAAAGAAATGGTGCAATACAATTCCTCCAACTGGGATTTCATTTTGTCGCGTGCAGAAATGAATGGTATGCTTGTATTAACGGACGACAATAAATTGGTTGTGCAAAAACCTGACACCTCTGGTGAAGCTCAAAAAGAAATTGCTTACGGCATGGATGTGATAGAATTTGAAAGTGAAATAAATGGCCGCTCGCAACTGCATGAAGTAAAAAGTTATGCGTGGAACTATAAAGATCAGAAAGTGGTAGAATCGAATGAAGCGTCCATTCAGTTCAAAGAAACAGGCAATGTGAAAGCAAATGATATTGCGGATGCCCTTAAAATAAAAGAGTATAAGTTGGTGCATGCAGGAAGTATTGGCGATGAAGAGTTGAAAGAATGGAGCAATGCGCAATTGCTGAAAAGCAGGATGGCAAAGGTGACGGGCCGCATCAAGCTGAAAGGATTAAATGACCTTAAGCCCGGACAGCTTGTAAAATTGACGGGATTCAGCAAACGGTTTAATGGCAATGTGCTGATCACTTCTATCAGACACAGTTATGATAAATCCATTTGGGAAACGGAAATGCATTTTGGTCTTTCTGACGAATGGTTTTATAAAATGCCGGATGTAATCGAAAGACCTGCTTCCGGTATGATCCCCGGCGTAAATGGATTGCAGATTGGCGTAGTGCAACAACTTGAAAATGATCCTGACAACCAGGACAAAATAAAAATAAAATTGCCGATGGTGGATGGCCAGGAAAGCATTTGGGCAAGAGTGGCAACGCTGGACGCCGGGAAGGAACGCGGTTCTTTCTTTCGTCCGGAAATAGGCGATGAAGTGTTGGTTGGCTTTGTAAACGACGATCCCCGCTATCCCATTGTGCTGGGTATGCTTAACAGCGCGGCGAAACCTGCGCCATTAAAGGCCGCAGATAAAAATGATGAAAAAGGTTTTATCACACGCAGCAAGATGAAATTCATTTTTAATGATGATAAGAAGAGCATTCATATTGAAACGCCTGCAGGAAATATGATTGACATAAATGACGACAAGAAAGAGATTGTGATTGCCGATCAAAACAGAAACAAGATCACGATGTCATCAAGCGGCATTGAGATAGAAAGTGGTAAAGACATTTCGCTGAAAGCATCGTCAGGTAATATTCAAATACAAGGCATTAATGTTGAAAGCAAGGCACAAGCCAAGTTCAGCGGACAAGGGAGTGCGTCGGCAGAGTTGCAGTCGTCGGGAGTGACGGTGGTGAAGGGATCGATTGTGAACATCAATTAATAATTAATAATTAACAATTAATAATTGACCCCGCTAATAGAAACGATAAACATTAAGCAGTAACATACTGCTGCCGTTAATGAAAAATGCCATATTAATTACTAATTATTAATTATTAATTACCCAAAATGCCTTTCGCAGCCAGAGTCTCAGACATGCATACCTGCCCGATGGTAACAGTCTTGGTACCACATGTGGGTGGGCCGATATTGCCACCGGGATGTCCCACTGTACTGATAGGTGGATTGCCTGCGGCCACATTGGGCGATATGCTTGTATGCACCGGCCCGCCGGATGCGATCATTATGGGTTCGTCAACTGTAATGATAGGTGGCAGGCCAGCGGCCAGAGTGGGTGATGCGACTGCGCATGGAGGTGTTATCATTCTTGGATGTATGACCGTAAACATAGGAGGATAATATATGGATGAATTTCTGCACAATTTTATTGGTACCGGTTGGAAGTTTCCCGTTGAGTTCAACGAAGCATCGGGCGGAGTCGAGATGATCACCGGAGAAGAAGACATACAAAACAGTCTTGACATTTTGTTTTCCACCTACACAGGTGAAAGAGTGATGCATCCTGATTATGGGTCAGAGTTGTCAACTTTTCTTTTTTCGCCCATGAACAAAAGCACACTCACTTATATGGAGTCGATTGTGAATGATGCCATACTGTTTAACGAACCTAGAGTGGTGGTTAACTCTGTAGAAATTGAACCCGCAGCCAGTGAGCTTGGCTTGTTGCATATAAAAGTGAACTACACTGTAAGTGCGACCAACAACCGGTACAACTATGTGTATCCTTTCTATTTGAAAGAAGCGACCAATCTTCAACTCTAAGATCAATTTATATCAATAACTGTGAAGACGGACCTCAAAAAATACAGGAACATTTTAAAGCAGGAGGGAACAGCAAGAATTGAAAGATATCTGGCTGATCTTGATCCTGCTTCCGTGGTTATGGACGACCGATCACTTGCAAACCTGCTTTTGTATGCGCAAAAGTATTACAGCAATGTCCGGTTCATGCCTGCTAACAGCAATGACTTTAACGATAGCTGGGAAATGTTTTTTGAAAAGGATGTAATCTTTATACTTACAAAAATAGCCTCTAAAAATGCGCAGCATATCCGCGAAGCTTTTGATCTGTTATATAAACAATATGACGAGAATAAGAATGCAGAGGCGATAATTGAGCTTACGCAATACATTTACCAGCGCTTTCAAAAAATTAAAGAGTGGCTGGGGCTTATCATTGCGCATGAGTTGCTTCACAACGACCTTAAGATCTTTATTGATGCATATCTTTCCAAAAAAGCACAGGACTTTTATGCAGTAACATCTTTGCAAAGATGGAACGACAAAAAAGGAAGGGAGCTGCAGGAACAGGTTGCAACACTTATTGATGATGATATTTGGGGAACCAAAAGAGATTTTGAAGCGGCTGCTAAAGATATATTTATCGACGGCGCTGATGAAGCAGAACGATCTGCTAATGCAGTTATAAAACTGAATGATATTTTTGACACGCTTTATTATGTTACGGATGCGACGATCATTAATGCCAACAATTATTTTAAACAGATACTACAGGGAGAAAAAAGCCACGCGCCGCAAATTGCATTGCTCGTAGCTTTTTTGAAGATGTTTGAGTTTTTACAGCAAGACTTCAATAACCTTCCCCGGAAGCATCTTGATTATTATTATTCCCAAATGCTGGGCATTCAAAAGGGCAATGCTGTTTCCGACAAGACTTATGTCTATTTTGAGATGGCTAAAGGATTTGATGCTTACAAGATTGACAAAGGAACATTTCTTTCTGCAGGCAAGGATAAAAAGAATGTGGACCAATGGTATAGCGTTGATAAGGATGTGACGGTAAGCAAAGCAAGCATCACATCTATAAAGACAATGCTGGTAGACCGGACAGGAATAAACGGAAAGGACAATGATAAATCGGCAATCAAGGGTATCTATACAAATGAATTGCAAAAGAGTGACAGTGGCACTTTCGAGCCTGCACCCTGGAATACGTTTGGAGACTTAAATGACTATCGCGCCGATATTGGTTTCGCAATCGCTTCGCCTCAACTATATTTATCACAGGGCGACCGTACGGTTACGATCAATTTTGAAACATCAGAAAGTATTGATGAGCAGGAGTTTGATATAAGCCTTATTAGATTATTATTGACAGGCGAAAAAAAATGGCTCGACAGCAATGCACAGCAAGATGGCGTGTCCATTAACTATTTGAGAACAGAGGGCCCGCTAAACCTTGTATTAAGTTTCTCCGTGTCGATTGCGCAGCAATCAGCAATTGCAGCATTTGTGGCGGCCGTGCATGGCAACACATTTCAAAGCAATTCGCCCGTGCTCCAATGTCTGCTGCAATATCCCATTTTGAACGAAGGGGATGAAGATTATTACAATACGCTGTTGATGCAGTTGAACGTTCTTCAAAAAATAAAAACAACATCGTTTAGCATCAGGGTGGAAGTAGGCAATTACCAGGGCGCAAGTTTTAACGGCGTACGTAATGTTGCTATTCAAAATCATGAAGCTGAACTGAACAGCTCAAAACCGTTCTATCCATTTACAGGAACACCGAAAGTTGGTTCCTCTTTTTACATTAGCAGTGACGAACTGGAAGCAAAGCAGGTAAAGAAAATGGCCATCAATATCGACTGGATGTTGCCGCCAAACTTCAAAACATACTACGATAACTATTTTGCCCCTTACAACTCAAACAAATTTAATGTAGCGCTGAGTCAACTTAAAGACAACTGCTGGACGCGCATTACAGAAACACCTGTCATTGACGTCGACAGTTTCGAACCCAGGTTCAGGGTAATAAGAATTGATTTCGACAAACCAGGAAACGAAGAAGCGACTGATGTTACTAAAGCAGATTTTTCAAAGCCTGAAGGAACCATCCGCATGAAGCTTCTGTACCCCGACTTCGGCCACAGCATTTATCCGCAGCTCATTACATCTTCTGCCATGAGCAAAAGCAGCGATAAAAAATCCGTTGAAAACTATAGCAAAATATTAAAAAAGCATTTGCATGATTCTGTAATCATGATCCTGCTTCCCGCAGACCTGGATCAAAGGAACGGTTCTTTAAAGGCCGTCTATGATATTTTTGATCAAATACCTGATAACGGGCAGGCAGGAAACATGCTGGTAAAAGCATTGAACCTGATCATAAGAAAACACAATGGAAGCAATGTGATTCTTAAAAAAGAAATACCTGATGAAGAACAACCAACGATTGTAGCCGACGCCGGCAACCGGAGCATTGTAAACGATGACAATCTAATTGAAAGAATATTGAACCTCGGCAGGCGACTGCGTCTTGTGAGCAGAGATGTACATCACGATCGTGACAGGCAAACAGTGGGCGATGTTGCGGAATCAATAAATGAAGAGCTTGTAACTACAGCAAGTTTCATTCTTCCATCAGAAAGTGAACTGGTCGCACTCATAATGAACGAAACAAATATCGCTATCGGAAAAACGGTAACCAAAGTTTCTGGCGAACTTATCAGCCAGAGAAAAAGTGGCAGCATAACTCCCGCAGATACGGAAAGGATTATTAAGAGAGAGTTTTCTGAGTCTAATGAAGTAATCAACGATATTATTGCTGAAAAGATAGCTGCGCTGTTGCTGGCAAATGAAGTGCCACCACCACCATACACGCCGCTTATCAATTCTATTTCCATCAGCTACGTTGCTGAAAGCACTTACGACAGAACAAAAGATTGCATGTACCAGGTAACGCCTTTCGGTGTAGTAGAAACAGCGCCCTATTTTGAAGAGAATAATAACGAAGAATACAATAAAACGGCAAGATCGTACATCTTTCCGCAGAATGGCGTGTACAAAGGCAGTTCTACATTCGCTCCCGCGGGTATGTTTTTCATTGGCATTAAAGACCTTGTAAAAGATCACAATATTTCTGTGTTGTTTCAATTTGCAGAAGGCACAAGAAAAACCGAAAACGATCCGCCAAGAATTTCGTGGCATTACCTCACATCAAACAACTGGGTTCCGTTTAAAAATGAAGACATCGTTTCCGATAATACATACGGACTGCAAACCACCGGTATTATTGAATTTGCGGTACCAGACAAAATAACGAATGAGAATACGCTGATCAATCAACCCGGAACCTTTTGGATAGCGGCGATGGTACAGGATGCCCCGGCTTCCTTTCCAATGCTTTTAAACATTGCCCCTAACGCCGTAACTGCAACATTCAGGGATGAGGGAAATGATCCCTCTCATTACGAATTGCCATTGCCTGCACTGAAAATAACCAAACTGGTGGATGCCGTTGCGGCCATTAAAAAAGTAGTACAACCGCTTGCTTCATTTAATGGAAAAATGCCGGAGCAAGGCAAAGAATATTATGCAAGAGTAAGCGAACGGCTGCGGCATAAGGCAAGGGCACTTACTGTGTGGGATTATGAACATCTTGTACTCGCTACTTTTCCTGCAGTGTTCAAAGTGAAATGCCTCAACAATTATTACAACGGAAATTTTGCCGCGGGGCATGTAACAATTGTACCTGTGTGCGATCTGCGCAACAACGATACTTCGAATGTTGACCTGCTGTTTCCCAGAGCCAGTTATGTATTGCTGACAAGTATTAAGAAATTCCTTGCAGCACGTACATCACCATTTGTGAAAATACATGTGATCAATCCAGAACTTGACAGGATACTTATCACTTGTAAGGTGAAGTTCAGAAAGGGCGTCGACAAAGGATTTTATCTGAAGCAGCTTAATGCGGACATAGTTCGTTTTCTTACGCCATGGGCAAACAACGACATTAAGATGTTGTCATTTTCATCGAAAGTATACAGGTCATCCGTCACCAACTTTATAGACAAACGACCTTACGTAGATTTTGTTACCGACGTGGAAATGTTCCAATACGTTGAAAAAGAGAAAGATTTCTACAAACTGCCCAACGGAACCAAATCGTTGAAGGAGACGGCATTTACAACGCCGCATTCCATTTTGGTATCTGAGCAGGAACATAATATAAAACTGATCGATTGATGGTTTGATTTTTTATAAACGATTTTATATGCCAGAAAAAGCCAGGATAGATGTAAACAACAAACTCAATAAGTCGGAAGATTTTTATTTTCTGAAGAAGCAAGCCATTGAGATCATTGAAAATTTGTCTGGCAGAAACTGGAGCGATTACAACACACACGACCCCGGCATTACCATACTCGAAGCATTGTGCTACGCCATTACGGAGCTGGGTTACAAAACATCCCTTGACATTCAGGATATACTCGCTTCGGGAGATAATACCGATAAATTACATCATACTCAATTATACTCTGCAAGGGAAATATTGCCATGCAACCCTGTTACGCTTAACGATTTTCGCAAATTGATCATCGATGTGAAAGGTGTTAAAAATGCATGGGTGGAACTTAGCAGCGAAAGCGAAGTTCCAGTATTTATCAGGGAGAAACAATCGGGTGAAAATGATAGCAGCAAGTATGAATTAACCTATGATGCAGAGTCGGCCCTCCAGTTGCTTGAGCTCAGGGGGTTGTACAAAGTGTATGTTGAGTTCGAAGACAATATTCGTTTCGAAGAGCAAAAGGATCATATTGTATCAGTCATTCGCCAGCGGTTACATTCGCATCGCAATTTATGCGAAGACTTTGTAAGTATTACCTCTGTAGAATATGAATACTTCACAGTTAGTATGGAGTTGAAGGTAAGTGAAGGCGCAGATATAGAAAAGATCAATGCCAAAGTGTACAAACTAATTCATGATTTTATTTCTCCCGGCATAAAATTCTATACGGTTGAGCAAATCTTCTTGAAAGGATATAGTGTAGAAGAAATTTTTGAAGGCCCTGTATTAAAGCATGGGTTCATTGATGCAAAAGAGCTGGAGAACTCTGAACGAAGAAAAGAAATTCACGTCTCGGATATTATAAACATGGTGCTTGACATTGAAGGAGTCATCGCTATCATTGATTTCATGTTACCGGAAAATGCGGACTCTTTTGCCGATTTCAACGAGTGGATAAGCGAAGTGTACAAGCAGCAAAGAAAACCGAGACTGAACGCGAGCGATTCAAAGGTTACCTTCTCGAGGAGTGGCGACAGGCACAGATCTGAGGCAGACAAATATCCTGATAAAAACAAAGTGCTCGCATTGTACACGTTCATGCAAAGCGCCGATACGGGTACCAAGCTAAAGAGCTATACCAAAGACTTCATTTTGCCAACCGTAGCACCGGCGGGCATCATGGCCTATTATCCAGTGCAGCAGACATTGCCGGCGATATACGGCATGAAGGAGCAAATAGTGGATGAAGAAGTTGACCGAGAAGCAATACAAAAGGCATTGAATGATCTGAAAAATTTTGAAGAAAGGCAGCGCAGCGACGCAAAATATAAACCCGCCATTGCCGACAAAACGCTGCGCCTCTATGCGATAGCAAAAGACGAGTTAAATAAATCCCTTGGAGAAATCAATAGCGATGCAGAGATAAAGAAGCTAAAGAAAGCATACGTGTCCACACAAATGGAGTCGCTTGATAAAAAGAAAAGGCTCACACTGCAGCTCAGAGGGTTTCTGATGTTCTTCGAACAACTGCTGGGAGATTACCTACAGGACCTCTCCAATATAAAAAATGCGATGTCATTTGATGCCGAAGTATCCCCCGAATTCTCTTCGGATATTTTTTCGGAGATCAACGACTTTGAAACATTGTTCTTAAGCATACAGACTTACAACAACAGTCACAGCAATCTCGTGGAACCCGGCAATGGCTATTATTTCAAACGCACAAAAATATTGAATCACCTGCTTGCAAGGTTTAGCGAGGCCATGTATATCATATCAGACTTGCCGGATAAAAAATACGGCGGAGGTGGCGAGATACTGAAAGACAAGACCGCCATGTTGAAAGATTACATTCAGGTAAGTAAGTACCGGGGCAGGAGTTACGATTACACACAAGATGAGGTATGGGATACTGCAAATGTGGAAGGAATAAAAAAGCGGATATGCCGCCTCACAGGCATAGATACTTATGAAAGAACAAATATTACATCCGCCAACATTTCCGTTGAAGAAAAGATCCTTCAAAATAATATCAAACGGTATGAAGTCGTAGTAAGAGATCCTGAAAGCACAGAAGATGTTTTATTAAGAAGCGTGCATTATGAAAATGAAAGTGAGGCTTATGAAACCCTGACCTGGTTGCTTGAAAATGGCTCAAACAGGAAGTTATACGACGTAGAGGGTGAAAAGGGAAAGATTAGCTATGCGATCAAAAGACTGAACCAGGAGAATGAGTACGAAAGTATTGCCTCTGCACATTTCGATCATAGAGGAACAATGGAAAAGTCGCTGGATAAAGTTCAACTTTTCTTTGCCGATATTTCAAAGAATGAAAATTTTCATGTACTCGAACATATTTTGCTGCGGCCCAGGATCACTGGCAGGAGAAATGCTCCAAGAAAAAATGATGAGATTATTGAAGCTGACGTAACCCTTTTGCTGCCGGCATTGGAACCGGACGGGCCATATAATCTGGAGAAAAAAGAAGACAACGTATTGCGTTACAGGTTCAATATAGTTGACATACAAAAAAGACAAAGCGCAGCACCATTATGGAGCCTTCAAATCATCAACAGTGAAACTGATGAAACGGTGCTAATCATACCTGAAACATTCTCCATTTACAAGCATGCGGTTGATAGGATTGAGCATATCAAAAGGGCCGCTGCCGACCAGGAAAATTACCACACAAGTATATATGCCGATGGATTCAATCTATTCAAAATAGAAGAAAATGGAGTGACACTGGCAAGCAGCAAACAAAAGTTTAAAGACAAAGATGCGATGGAGTTGCTTATAAATGAACTGATCAATTTCTTTTCTTACGAGCTGCCGCAAGAAGAAATTGAAGACGAAGAGGACCTTGATAAATCGTCGCTGCTTGATCCATATTCTTTCCAGGTAACATTTGTATTGCCATCATGGCCCGCAAGATTTCGCGATGTGAGCTTCCGGCATCTGCTGGAGAAGGCGATTTTCCTGGAAGTGCCTGCACACATAGCGCCAACAATTCAATGGCTCGATCACAGGCAAATGAAAGAATTTGAAACTGCTTATAAAATGTGGATTACCGGGCAGGCAGACAACGACATATCGGATGTAGAGATTGTAAACAACCTTTTGTATGTGTTGAAAAAAATAAATGATGAGGCTCCAGAATGATTGAACACACTATTAACAGGGAAATTTTTGACTTTCACTACGGGTCAGAAAAAGTTGCTGAAAGAATGCAAAGGCAACTGGTGAATTACTATGCTTACGAATTCAACCAGATCATTCAGCGGGCCATTGAGCAGCAGTTTGCTTCCAGTGAATTCTATTTTTGTGACAGGATAGAAATTGACCTGGGTGATATTGAAGAAGATGCATTTGAAGAAAGAGAGGTGTTTGAAAAATTCGAGGATGTATTAACGCAAAAACTGAGGCAAATTAAAAACTCGCCATCCCCACAGGTTTCTTATGAAAAAATTGCAGAGGAGGTAGTGAAACAGTTTCTGCTGGAAGGTGATGTGCCCTGGTGGATCAACAAAAACGACGTCATAGCAATACAACCTTTGGTACGATTACTGGTTAACCGGGCGCCTGAGAAATTGATGGCCATCATAAAGCATAACAGGGATACTGCATTGGTAAGATTGGCTACTCTTTTCAACGAAAGCAGCAACAGCGATGTTATAGCATTCAAGTCATTTCTTGAAGCATTGAGAAAAGAAGGGCTGTCAATTGATCAACCTTCTTTGGTACCTGTTACTGCAGACGATCTGCACAGCCGCCGCTACGACAGAGCCAGGCTAGTACAAGGAAACAGAATTACACTTCAACTCCATGAGTCGGAGCCAGATGTACTGCAGAAACTGGAAAAAATATTAAGCAAGGGTGTTCACTCAGTTTCTTCAACTGATAAAGATGCGATCATTGCGGCGATAGTGAAACGTAAGAGACTGCTTTCTGCAATAAAAGAAATGACCCTGTTTACAAATCAGGAAACGATCAAAGCAATGACATGGCTGTTACAGAAACAAAGATTATCTGCCAGCGCTGAAAAAAAACTAACAATGCATTTGTCCACGTTTTCTGTTTATGCATTGCATTGGTTAGCTGCGGAAACACTCAGAATGCAGTCCCCAACAAGTGTGCGCCGTGATGAAGAAAATACAACCCCCGGTACGTCCAGCGATCTTAGTTCAAAGATCATAGAGAGCGAAGAACTAAAAGAAGCAGCGCAGCAAACCAGCAATAACGAGAATGAAAATGATGAAACAGACATCTTAAAACAAGAGGCACTAAAAGAACAGGCAGCAGAGCAGAAGTTGTCACAAAAGCAGGGTGCTTCATCTACGAACTTCTATAGCAGGGCGGCGTCAATAAATTACTTGCTTGAAAAGCTAAGACTCAAACACGCATCGTCCACAATATTTGACAACTATAGCGATTCTGCCATACAAGAGCTTGCGTCATCTTTTAACAAAATTGAGCAGGACGTGGCGGGCAAAAAAATGCTTGCTGCTTTTTTATTAGAACATCCCTATTTTTTCAAGTTCAATTTTCTCGAAATTATTACGGAGGGTTTTGCAATACCGGCACCGGAAGACCAGCGAAATGAATCATTGCGACGAACCACGGAAAGGGCCAACATCACAGAAACTTTATTTTCGGAATTAAAAACTTTGCGTCGCAAAACTGAAGCTATTTTGCAAAAACTTAGCGAAAATGAATTGCTGATACTTCAGGATGTTTTGCAGAAGAAATCGTTAGCAACTAAACGCGAACATCAAACAATGCAAAAGGTCTTACAGCTAATGCCTGTAAAACTACTTGTTCTTTTACAGGCTTTTACAATGTTGAGTGAAAGCAGCATCGCTTCCACAATTGTAGTTCAGTCTGCAGCCAAAGATCAGACAATCGATATAGTTGACGAACATCTACCTGTCGATCATTTTCAACATTCGGGACAGCCCAGAAAAATACAAATCAACAATGCCGGTATTTGCCTGGTTGCTGCATACCTGCCTTCTTTTTTCAAAAACATGCATTTGTTAGAGGATAAGAAATTCAAAAGCATTTCCCACGCCATGCAGGCAATGTATTTGATAGCTTACCTCGCAGAAGGAGCAACGAAGCACAAGGAGTATTTGCTACAGTTTAATAAAATATTAACCGGCTTTGCTGTTACCGATCCCGTGGCTCATATGCCAAGATTACCCTCAGGATATAAAAAAGAAGCAGATGCTCTTTTAACTGCAATCATTGAAAACTGGAAAGCTTTAAGAAATACGAGTATCAATGGTTTCAGGCAGTCTTTCCTGCAGCGCAACGGTTTGCTTACAGACAATGGGGACTCCTGGACATTGCAGGTTGAAAGAAAAGGGCATGATGTGTTGATAGACAGTGTTCCATGGAGTTTTAGTATGATCCGGTTTCCCTGGATGCGAAAGCCCGTTGTGGTAGAATGGTAAGTGCTTTCGCCTGCAGAAATGTCGATATACAAATTTCGAATAAAGGATTTTAAAGTGTAACTTTTGCCAACAACAGCCGCCCGAAAACACCCGCCGGACAAAAGATTCAACCTATCCCTGACCCTTGGAAAATGTTTAACTTTGTGTAACGGGTTGTATCTCTTTCAAATAAAAGTTGCGACTAAACAATAAGATCCGCATCGTAAGAAAAAAGTAGCACCCGAAGCTGCAAAATTTTTATCCCCGTACATTATTATGACAACAACAAAGTGTAGTCTCGCTACTAAGCCGGTTGCAGTTTGTTTCAAATCCTACCTGCCAATTATTCTTTATTAATTAAAACCACCCCATCCAACGCTTACTATGCCAGTATACAAGTATATATGTTCGTCTGAGCCAACACATGTGTATGATGAACTAACGGAAGATGGTTTTTGTCCGCTGTGTATGGACAGCGGCGAAGTCAGCATTTTATTAAAACAGCTAACTCATTCACCAGGTCCTTCTTTGCGAGATTCACAGGGCAACGGCGTGGACTCTCACATGCCACGGATCGCGATAAACATTGAAAGCCCTACAAACGGAGCCAACTATGACCTTGGAAGCAACGTGTCTGTCAGAGCCTCTGTTAGTGGTACCAACAGAAATGATATTAAAAAGATGGTTTGCTTTGTAGACAATAAAAATATTGCGGAGCTGAACCATGGGCCATTTACTTTTGCCTATTCCAGGGGACTGGAGGGTGAACATACTGCACGCGTTGTTGCATACACAACAAGCGGAGAGAAGTACGAGTCGGACATTGTAAGTTTTTCAATCCGGAGTGATGTGCCGGAGATAGGAATGAGTGTGCTGCTAATGGATGCGTCGGCGTCGATGACAGAGCCAGCGTTTAAGGAAAGCCCGCTTACTAAAATGCGGTTGGTAGCAACCAGTGCGGCGAGCGGAATTTTTGACCTTGAGCGTTTGAAGACCAATGCGAACGCTTATGTAGCAGCGTTTAAGTTTGATGACAGAGTGGAATTGATGTTTGTAGATACTGTGGCCAATCTGCTAAAAAAGTATGACAATGATTTTAGAAAGTTTGCCAACTATATTTACGATGAGCTTTATAAATTCCAGCAAGGAACGGATATTAACAAGGCCCTTCAAAAAGGATATTCTTTTATAAATAAATTTCTACAAAAGCAACTGCCGGAATTTCCTGTACAAAAGTATAAGGTGATGATGCAGCGTATTTTAAAGTTCGATACCACGTCGGCGTTCATACCCAATACAAGGGTGTTGATTTACACTGATGGCATGCAGTATGATGCCAACAGTGAAAAAATATTGTTACCCAATCCATTTAAACAAAGACCCATTGAAGATTTAAATCATGACATCCTGATCGGCGCATTTTTTGGACAGGAGGGCGATGACGGTTGCAGCGAGCTGAAAAGCCTGTTAAGCAATTGCCCTATTCACAATGTGCCGCAGTTCTTTTTATTTGATGACCCGACGAAGATCGGCAATATGAAATTCCTGTTCAGAATGGCATCCGGCGCATCCGGCTTTTGTCCAAAGTGTCTCGAAAAACAATTGAAACAATAATGTGGCGCTGCTTACGCCTGAGCCTTAAATACCTGCAGGAAATGAATCGACTATTTTTTTTTGTGCTTGTGATCTGTTGTTGTGTGCAAAGTGTCTATGCACAAACAAAATACGAACTCAAAGCAATAAGCAACATCAGCAAAACCATAACATCAGGCACAACGCTTAACCAGGATTGCAAAGATCAGGTAAACGCGCTGCAAAGTGATCTGGATAAAGCAGCAGATTCGTTGACCATTACAACAGCTGCCACTAATTATATAAATGCACTCTCCGGACAGAGCTTCAAAACACAGTGCGTTGATGCCCGTTTGCAACAACTATCGAATAGATTAAATCACCTGCTGGCGATTCTAAAGATTGAAACACACCCTGCAAAGATTGAAAACCAACCGGTAAAAATTGATTCATCAAAGCTGCGCATCACTAAAAATATTGTTCTGAAAATATCAATAAAGGATATAAAAAGCAAAGCAGCGATAAAAGCTCCAAACGTAGCATTAACTGATAGTGTGAATAAACCTGTTCCATTTGTTCTTAAAAACGGAATAGTAACCACCACGCTTATTCCCGGAAAAAGATATTTACTGCACATAGCTGCCGAAAATTATGAACCAATAGATACTGCCATTGTTTTGCAGAGAAACCGCGACGTGACATTATGGATGTATGATAACGACGTACCCGGGGCAGACACGGGAACAAAAGTGACAGCAAATGTGATCATAGACACAGCAACCGCCCAGCCAGCCATGCCGGTACCAATATCGCCGAAAGACGATAGAAGTTTGATCACCGGTCTTTACATCACAGCAGCTTCATTGCTGGCTTTATTGCTCGGTATAACGATCGCATATGTCCTGCACAAAAAGAAAAGTGAAAGGGAGCTGCAATACAGCTACAATGACTTTAAGACCAAAGAAGGAAAATATAAAACAGAAATAAATAGTAAAGACGCGATCATTGGCGAGTTAAATAAAAACCTTTCCGTTCTGCAATCAAAAGAAGAAACAAATGCTGCACCGCAAACGGTTGCTGCAACTCCCGAGCCTGCACAAAAAAACTTTGTGTGTGAAGCAATGATGACGGCAGGTCCAAGAAAGAAAATTATCGACGGACAAACGTCTGATATTGATCTTGGTGAAGATGTGTGCGGATGGGTAACACATGGTGATACGGCAACGGTTTGGATATTGGATGGCACTTCCGATCTGCATTTTCTGAAAAACAATGACAGTGAATATTTTTCCAGCAGGTTGCTTGCAAAAGCAATAGGAGACAAGCTTAGAAAATATACCATTGATGCGCAGGGTTTGTCACTGGATCAAATGATAGACAAAGCGATTGACGAGGTGAAAGATGACTGGAACAAAATAATCAACGCACTCCCTGCGGAAGAAAAAGAGTTGCTGGCGAAAAACATAAGCGAGAATAATTTTCCGGAATGCGCCTCAACTATGATGATCGCAAGATTGTCTGTTAATGGCGACTTCGAAGGCTATCGATCCGGCGACTCGAAAATGTTGTTGTACGGAAAGAACGGAAGCGAAAAAAGCGAGTTTATGGACACAAGCTTATCGGCGAAGAATGACGATGCAAACGACAGGATATTTTTCAGGATCATGCTTAATGAAGAACAACTGGGCATCGTAAACAACAAGCCCCTATATGAAGTGGTGAAAAAATCGAATGTGCGTTCGCTTATTTTGTTTTCTGATGGCATTGGCTCCTCAACTGAAACATTGCTTAAAGACATCTATGCGAATGAGCCCGACAAGGCACGTGATGACATCGCCAGACAGGTGCAGGGAACGAATGATGACAAGACCATTTGTTTTGTAGAGATAAGGTGACGGCTTTTCGCGATCGCTGGCGAACATATGCGTCAGCGAATGCTTTATTAGTATTCAAAATCCACTCTTTCTTTCAGACATAAATATTAACGCTATGAAAGTAGTTATTAAAGAACGGGAGTGTTCCTATGAGTCAGATTTTCCAAAGGGCTGGAAATTCATCTCCGGAGATGAGTTCAAGTATCCCGTGACTATTAACGGGCATTTATGCTTTATCAAGAGGTTCAAAAGCAAACGCCCTGAAAATATTAGTGGCTGGCAACTGATGACTACGCTGAAAGGACTCAACGTGCAAGGTTTTCCACGGATTTATGACATTGTAAATGCCCAGGAAAATGGCCGCAATGTGAACTACGTTTTTTATGAATACCTTGATGGAGAAACGCTTGATAAACTAATCGAGGCGAGAAAAGAAATTGATCTGCAACTACTGTCAGACGGTATATTTCAGTCTTTCGAAACACTGAAGGAACATGGTTATTGGTTCATTGATTTTTGCGAAAAAAATATTTTCTGTACGGATACAAAATATTTCCTGGTGGACATCGACAGCACGCAGGAAATCTCTGAACCACTTGACAATGGTGCGTTCGGCAATAAAGATTATTGGATACTTGTTTTCGATTTTTACAGAAAAATTTTAGGAGAAAAATTACAACTATCGAGTATCAATGGCATCAATTTTAATTATCTGCAACTGGTTTTCTTACTACTACGTTTGAAACTTTTTTATGGAGAAAATTACCGGGAATATAATGCGCATGAGTTGTTCGATAAACTGCCAGCTTCTCTCAATGATTTATCGCCGGCATACAGGGATTTTTTTTATAAGGCTCTAAATGATAAAGACACACCTTTCAGCAATAGCGATCTTGGCGAATTGAAAGCGCTGGTAAAGAAGACGATCATTGACTACGACGGAAGCCCCGCCAGTCCCAGTAAAGCAGACGAGCCTTTTATCGAATACTTCAAGGCGGATGCGAAAGAGGATAGCGATGGCATTTATCATGTAAAAAGTCAGAAACCGTTTACAGTTTCATGGTACGTTCAAAACGCTAATCAAATTGAGCTATTAAAAAATGGTGAACATTTTAAAGACATTGAAGAGATCAAGGGCAGTGAGCAATTTTCTGAAAGGGCTTACGACGGAAAATCAAAGGAAATAAAATATACGCTGCGTACCGGAGAAGGAAGCATCAGCAATGAAAAAAGCCTGACCATTATTGTAGAAAGCGAGCAAGTGCCTGAGTTGCAGTTGCCAATTGTGAAAACATTTATCGCTGATAAAAAAATGATCGGCATCGGCGAGCCATTCAAACTTTCGTGGACAGTATATAATTCCGGTGACATCGAGTTGCTTAAGAACGGAGTTGTTTCCAGGAGAATATTCGAGCACGAAGGAAATATTAGTCTTACCAGCACGGTCAACGATGTTAAGCAAAAGAAAATAGTGTATGAATTGCAGGCATATAACAGCGCAGGTAAAATAAAATCCGATCCACTGGAGATCAGTGTTTTGTCACAAGAGCCCCCCCCTGTAAAAAGCGATCTGACGAAAAAGATATTGATCGGTGCAGGAGCTTTGTTGCTGCTGTTTTTGGCAATCTTATTTTATCCAAAAAAGAAGGCAGCAGTTGAAATGTTCTCCCAGACTACAGTTACTGATGGAGACACCGTAGTTTTTGCCGGAAAAAACCTTCCCTCAAAAGAAGACATAGAAGTCGATTTCAACTATGCCCGTGCCGATATTCTTTCACAGTCTGATGATAAGCTAGTCGTGAAAGTGCCTGCCCTAGCAGATCTTAGCGATCACGTGAAAGTGAAAGTATATGTAAAGAACATACTTCTTGCTATTAAGGACAGTGTCACGTATTTACGAAGGAGAAAAGATTTGCCAGCCGCTACAACACCTCTGCCGGTGGCAATAGACTCAACGTTTACGCCAACAGACACAACAACAGTTGCGGTGCTAACCCCTAAAACCAGGGATAATAAAATAGACAAAAACGGTAAAACAAAAACAACAAAGTCCAAGTCAAACAAAAAAGAAGTTGTACAAGTGGTGGAAGCACAGCAACCCACTGTTCAGGAGGAGCCCAAGAAACCTGCAATTAACATGCATGATTACATTTCCGTTTCCGCAAACGACGACTACAAGCATAAATTGTTTGGAGGCGTTACCAAGCTTGCTGTTATACTAAATAATAAATCCGACTACGACATACAAAGTGCTACCGTGGAGATATCTTATCTGAAGGGAGATAAAGTAGTAAAGACAGAAACCGTCAAATTCGCTACGGTTAAAGCGAAGTCTTCAGCTTCAATGGGTGCCCCCGGTAGCGGTAAAGGTTCGAAAGTTGCGACCAAACTTTTATCTGTGTCCACTAAAGAATTTGGAAATCAGTAAGGAGCAAAGCGATCATCCGTGTTTCTCACAAAGCATTGTAAACACGAATGATTTTTTATATTGGCTATTTCATTTTTTTGCGGAGCCATTTGCGAACAGGCTCATCATAAAGTTTTAAACCGGTTTGAAGATTTTAGTTTCGATTTGTTTAGAAACCATTCCGTTTCCGATATTCCTTTTTTTCCATATGTTTGTGTTTAAAATACCCTATGAAAACCCTAAATACGAGTATCATTTTATCTACAGTCCTGGTCCTCCTCACATTTTCTGCATGTAATAAGAGCAATGACGAACCAACTACAAGCACTCAAAGTAAAAAATTGCTGACAAGCGAATCGTTGGTCAATGTGTATTCAAGTCAAGGTGATTTCAATTATTACTACCGCCAATTTGGTTACAATTCTTACAGTAACTTGTCAACCGTTAGTATTGGCTGGGCTGAGTGGCCCACAGATACCGCCTTGGCAGGAATTTTCGAAATTGTTTATAAAGCTGACCGCTTAGGTAATTACACAGTCGAGGCCCCGTCAGTCAATTCTCATTATACATTTGTCTACGATTTAAAGAACCGGGTTAGCAAGATTGAAATGAAAATGGATATCACTGCTATCGGTTACATAGATTATGATAGTATAGTTTATAACGACAAAAACCAGATAGCTGCGATACTGAGATACACAAACAGTGCTTACGGATTTAATCATGTGGTTAAGGTTTATCAAACAATAAATTTTTCCTGGGACACCAATGATAACCTGCTTAGACTCGACTACCTGTATTCGCCCGATGCAAAGAAGTCATCTCTCGGGCTGGCAGACATTCACTATCGCTTTCTCAGTTACGATAATAAAATCAATCCATTTTACAACAATGTAGATCCCCTGTTTTGGTACTGCTTGCGAGCAGCCGGCGATGAATATTTTGCGGCTGTAAGTAGTAATGCCTTTTCTTTTTCGAAGAACAACTGGACGAAGATGGAATATGAGGCTGAAGATTTTGGCGTTACACTAAAGAAAACCCGTTCATATACTTACGATAGTGTGGGATACCCTGTGTCCTGTTACATGGAAGATACAACTCTCTTGAATGGAGCTTTTGGCTTACCGGATATCATTAAACATCAGCAGGCAACTTTGAAATACAATAAATAGAATTTAGAACCATAGCTGACCCCATTGAATAATGCAGGTTTCAATAGGTCTTTTGCGACGTCATTGCGAGGCCCTGCCGTGCACTCACTATGGATCCTGAGTGAAAATTAAAAATTAAGAGAGCGGACCGAAGCAATCTTTGCAGCGAATTGTGGAGATTGCTTCGCCAAACTGGCCTTAATGCAAAGTGCTTGAAAATATCTATACAGCCAATATGTTCTGTGGCTCGCAATGACGATGCGAATTTGCCTGTAAGTTGAAATAGTGATATCATTTGCAATGCACGCCGCATGCTTGTTAATCCGCATACTCACTCGGCGACTTTCCATAAATCTTTTTAAACTCCTTGCTAAAGTATTTGCTGTCGCTATATCCTACAGTGTAAGCTATTTCATATACCGCCAAATGCTTTTGCTGTAAAAGATGAGCGGCATGTTTCATTCGTAGTGATTTCACAAAATCGTTTACAGACATGGAAGTAACAGCTTTTAATTTTTTGTACAACACCGGCTGGCTCATGCCTACTTTTTTAGACAGCATGTCTACGCCAAAAGCAGGATCGTCCATGTGATCTTCTATCAGTTTAATCACTCTGTCTAAAAACTCTTTATCAACCGGATTTACATATGTTTCTTCTACCATCTCAGCGACTGCATTTTCAATCGATGCAGGATTGATTTGCAGGCTGAATTTGTGCCGCATTTTTTCGCGGGACGACAGTAGATTGCGAACATTCAGTTCCAGGATTTTTGTACTGAACGGCTTTGTCAAATACAGATCAGCTCCGGTTTCCAGGCCGCTCACCTGGTCAGTTTGCGAACTTTTTGCAGTGAGTAAGATCACAGGAATATGACTGGTTCGTTCATCTGTTTTTAACTGTTGACAAAGTTGAAACCCATCCATTTGCGGCATCATCACATCACTGATGATCAGATCGGGTATTTGCTCAATGGCCGTTTCCCAACCTTGTAAGCCATGCACACTTTCCAGTATTTGATATTTGCCTTCAAAAGTTTCGCGAATGATTGCCCGCAGGTCGGCGTTGTCTTCTGTAATAAGGATCGTATAGGGCTTATCGGAATCATTGCTAAACGATGAAACGTCAGACGTAAGAGGTTTTACCTGTTTGTGTTCTGTTTCAATTGCTTTTTCATCATGCGTTGCTTCGGACGTGAGTTGGCTATTTTCAAAGTGTTTATTGCCGGGTAACAATGTCACTGTAAAGCAGGTTTTGCCTTGTTTCTCTGAGCTGGCCGGATCACTTTCTATTGCAATCGTTCCTTTATGCAGTTCAACAATATTTTTTGACAACGCCAGCCCAATACCATAGCCGGTATTCTGCATGCCATGATCTGCCACCTGGAAGAAATTGGTAAACAGGTTATCGATGTACTGAGGCGCTATACCTCGGCCATTGTCGGTTACAGTTACCTGCACGGAACCTTGTTTTTGCTCAACGTTTAAAAGGATCTGTCCACCTTCCGGAGTAAACTTAAAAGCATTTGTTAGCAGGTTGAAGAATACTTTTTCTAATTGCTCCTTGTCAAAATATAAGGAAACGGATTCTGCGTTGTGAAGAAAAGAAATGCTGATTTTTTTTGCCAACGACAACTCCTGGAAGCTGGCATAAATGTCTTGAAGGAAAGGAATAAGATCCTGTTTAGTTACATGGAGTTTTAAATGATTGGATTCCGCTTTTCTGAAATCCATCAGTTCGCTCACCAGTTTCAACAAACGATTGGCATTGCCTTTCACATTGGTCAGCTGCTGATAAGTCATGCTGTCTTTTTCTTCCCTGTCCAGCATCTTATCCATTGGCGTCATTATCAATGTAAGGTGAGTGCGTATTTCATGTGAAATATTGGTAAACAAATTCAGCTTTGCCTGGTGCAACTCTTCTTCCTTTTTCAATAACGCACCCAGGAAGAAAAAACGTGTTACGAAAAACACAATGGTAGCAAGGATTAAGACATAAATGCCATATGCCCACCATGTGCGCCAGAAAGGCGGTAGAATGTTTATTTTCAAAATAGCAGGTTCGCTCCAAACGCCATCGTTGTTCGCCCCCTTTACCATAAAAGTATATGTACCGGATGGCAGATTGGTATAAGTGGCAGAGGTTGAAGTTACCTCGTTCCAGTTCTTGTCAAATCCTTCCAGTTTATAGGCGTACCTGTTCTTATTACTTTTAATGAAATTGAGCAGCGCATACTCGATGGTAAAAACATTCTGGTTGTAACGAAAACTTATATCCTTCGAATATCCTATGTTCTCTTGAAGCAGGCCATCATCTCCGTTAATGCCAACGGGTTTATTAAATAGCTTCAGTCCCGTAAATGCAATGGGTGCAGCATATTTATTCGTTTCGATCTTATCCGGAAAAAAGCTTGTGAGACCATTATAACCACCAAAGAAAAATTCACCCCTGCTGTCTTTGTAAAAAGAGTTGTAATTAAATTCATTGCCTGCAAGTCCATCGCTCACGGTGTAAGTTTGCGCACTTTTCTGCGACGGAACAAATTTTACGAGCCCATTATCAGTGCTCAGCCACAAGGTCTTTTCATCAGCTTCCAGTATGCCGAGAACATTATTATTCGGAAGTCCTTGTTTCTCTGTGTAGTAAATGAAATCTCGTTTTGCTGCGTCATACATCGCCAGCCCTCCGTTGTACAGACCCAGCCATATATTACCACTAATATCTTCTTTGATGCAGTTGATCTGATATTCAGAGTTAACGACTTTGATTTCATTATTTTCCAAAACATACAAGCCCGATACCGTACCGATCCATATTCTTTTTTTGGAATCCTCGAGTAAAGCTTTCGCCATTCCATTTACGGTAGCACCTTTCAACTCCTTGCGATCAAATGGTTCCAGCGCACGATCTTTTCTCCGATATATATATAAGCCGTTGTTGGAGCCCACCCAAAATCTTCCTTGGCTATCATCTAACAAAGCCAGTATTTCACTGTTCAATGTTGTCAGATCATTGCCCGTGAACAAAAACCTTTTAAACGTTTTGGAGCCTGCATCAAATAAGTTTAATCCACCGCCGTGTGTGCCGGCCCATATATTGCCATCTTTATCGCTGCATATTACTTTGATCAGGTTTGAACCCAGGCTCGAAGCATCATTCTGTTTGTTTTTATAAATCGTGCATACACCATTGGTTCTATCAAAATAATTCAAACCGCCGCCTTCTGTGCCTATCCACAAATTGTGTTTACCATCTTCCACAATGCTGCTCACCACATTATTATTTATGCCAAAGCGATTGTCTTTGTTTTGCAGTATGGTGAAGCTGGTGTTGTATGAATAAATAATGTTGACACCTCCAAAATATGTCCCAAGCCAAACCGAACCGTTGGCATCTACAAAAAGGCTGTATATCGAATTTTGACTCAGGCTTTTTTTATCGCTGATGTCGTGTTGGTAAGAATGAATATTTCCGCCGAATGGTTCTATAATACTGAGTCCCTCTTGCGTTGCTACCCATATCTTGCCAGCTTTGTCTGCAATAATTTGACGGATGTTATTATTTATGATCCCGGTTGACAGTGTGGTGCTGTGCGAAAAATGCGAAAATGAACCGGTCAACGGATTGTATAAATTAACACCGCTGTTTTGCGTGCCAATCCATAGATTATCAGACGGGTCTTCTACAATGCTTGTAATATAGTTGGCGCTAATGCTTCCGGGATTAGCGGGATCATGACGGTATGTTTCGTTTGTAAGAGCGCCATTTACCCATTTCATTTTTGTGAGCCCGTTGTTGGTGCCTACCCATAATTGACCGGCGTGATCTTCAAAAATGCTATAGATGGTGTTACCCGGATTACCTGGCGCTGCAACGAGAAAAGGTTGACATGTAAAATTTTGCCTGTCAGTTAGTAGATAGACGCCGTTTTGCGTACCTACCCAAAGATTGCTTTTTCTGTCTTCATAAACGCAGTGTACCACCCGGCCATTAACGACCTCGTTATTTATCTTCAATGGCACTCTTATAAAGGCATCGTTTTTCGGATCATACTGATTCAAACCATTGGAAGTGCCCGCCCAGAGCGTGCCTGATTTATCGCAAAAAAGGGAAAGAATATTATCACTGGAAAGGGTAGTGCTGTCGGCCGTGTTCATTTTGTACACCTTAAAAACGTGTCCATCGTAACGGTTCAGGCCATTAGAAGTGCCGTACCACATAAAACCCTGTTTGTCCTGGGTTATTGAGAGAACAGCATTGTTAGACAGGCCGTGCTCAACCGTAAGGTGATTGAATGCAATGTTTTGCCCTTCCATTTTGAGGAAAAGCATAAAGCAGATAATAATAAAGACAGTTCGTTTTGGAATAGTTGACATACTATTAACCTTCTCAGCAGTAGACATTCGCAAGCATCCGTTTGGTTTGGCAAGAAAAAATGAAGTTAGTAGTAATTGGAATTCATCCCGGTTTTTTGTGATGTATTTTTTTGTGTCTCGGAAAATGATTGTCAAATCTTGCAGTTACAGTTTTTCATAAGACGTTCCATTTTTTTGTTTCGTTAACCTGGTATAAAAAACTGAAAGAACGTAGCTTGTCATCCCGGCGATGGGGGATCTGAGACTTGCATAAACATGCTGCTAATAAAAGACCCTGATCCCTCCTTCGTGGGGATGACAAGCAGCCCTTCTTTATTGGTTGCTAAAACTCAATCTTAAAAAGTTCTTTAGTTATGTCCTTATTCTTTAAATCCCCTCATTGATAATCAATCAATTAAGGTATCGTTTAAAATTTTCGCCCTAAATATTTAGACTTTTCTCCCTATCCCTTCTGGCTTGCCGGTGATTTTTGTAGTACCACGTGCCCGACACGTATGAACCAAAATTTCCCTTTACAATAATGTAAAAAACCAATCACCAAAAATCAAGCTTATGAGATTGCTTAGTTATGACTACAAGTACTGCTATATAAAAAGTATAGTGGGAAGTTTCCTTCTTTTTCTGTTTCCCTTATTAATCATGGCACAGTCTAAAGCATTAACCGGCACTGTGACCGACGAAAAAAATCAACCACTGGCTGGCGTATCTGTTGTGGTAAAAAACAAAAACGGCGGCGTTAATACCGACAATGCCGGTAAATTCTCAGTAAATGCAGTTGCGGGAGATATCTTAATATTTTCTTCAGTAAATTTTGAAACACAGGAAATAGCAGTTGGTGGCCAAACTGTTTTTAAAGTATCTCTGAAACCCAAAGATGGTACAATGAGTGATGTGGTAGTGGTGGGTTATGGCACGCAGAAAAGAGCCAACTTAACCGGTTCCGTCTCTACAGTTGCCGCAGATAAAGTGACCAATCGCCCGGTGATGAACCTTGCTGCTGCACTAGGTGGTACGGCCCCGGGTGTAAGTGTTACGCAGGGAAGAGGCAACCCAGGTGATGAGGGCGTGTCCATTCGCATACGTGGTACCGGTTCATTCAACAACAGCGACCCGCTGATCCTGGTGGATGGGGTAATTGCTGACATGGTGCCCGTGAACACAGACGACATTGAAAACATTTCCATTCTGAAAGACGCAGCTTCCGCAGCCATCTATGGATCGCGTGCTGCAAACGGTGTCATTTTGATCACCACTAAAAAAGGCAAAAAAAATGAAGCACCTAAAGTAACTTTCAATGCGATGTATGCCCGTGAAAAAGCGGTGACCGATTTGAAATTTATGTCAAACACGGCAGACTGGATGCAACTGCATAACATCGCTAAAGTAAATGCTAACCCAACGACAACATCTCCAGACTATGCACAGTCTACCATCGATGACTGGCGTGCTGCAAATGCCAATCCTAATGGTATTTACACGAACCCGGTAACGGGACAAACAATTCCCAACTGGCTGGCATATCCAAATACAGACTGGGCGCAAATTCTTTTCCAGCCTGACTATTATCAACGATATGGTGTTAACGTTACCGGCGGTGGTAAGAACTCATCTTACATGACCTCGCTTGGTTATCAAAATAATCCCGGCACTTTGTCTAACACCGGCATGCAGCGTTATAACGTGCGTGTAAACCTTGAGACAAAGATTGCGGACCTGATCACTTTCGGAACTCAAACCTATGCTACCAAAGAGTTTAAACAACCGGGTAGCACATCAATGACTTATTTGCTTCAGGCTTTTCCTGCGATTACACCTATTTACAATGGAAAATACGGAGCGAGTGAAGATCCCAATACCACGCAAAAAGACAACATTCTGCAACAGGTGGCGGCAAATGGTGGCATGAACAATTTCACCCGCATCAATACCTCATGGTATGCTAACGCGGACATCTGGAAAGGAATAGTAGCCGAAGCAAGATTCAACTACAGCGAGTACATGCGTGAAGATGAAAACTATTCGCTGAATTTACCGAAATACAGTTTCCGCGAAAGTTTTGACAACCCTAAAGAAGGTATTGGAAACCTTGACCAGGCGACTTCTTATCGCTACTCTTATAATTCTTCAACCTATACAGCTGACCTGTTGTTGCGCTATTCACGTTCGTTTGGCAAGCACGATGTTGGCGGTTTGTTTGGCTATGAACAATACTATGCGCAGAACAGTGGATTCAGTGCCACTAAAAAAGGCTTACTTGACTGGAGCGTTACAGACATCACTTCTGCGGCCACTATGGAATCAATTGGTGGATCTGCTAAACAGGAGTATGCAATGTTATCTTACTTCGGAAGAGTGAACTATGCGTATGATCACAAATACCTGCTTGAAGGAAATCTGCGTTCTGATGCTTCATCCAAATTTGCTCCGGGACATCGCGATGGTCTCTTCCCTTCAGTCTCTGCAGGTTGGGTAGTCAGCAATGAACCATTCTTTAAATCGACAAAAAGAACGATCAATTATTTAAAGCTGCGTGCATCTTATGGTACGTTGGGCAATACAGTGAGTGGCAACTATGATTGGCAAACTTTGTATCAGAAAGTAAACAACGTTTTCAATGAACAAGTTGCCAATGGCGTGATACAACAAACCATTCAAAACCTTGACCTGTCATGGGAAAAATTGACAACTTACAACGTTGGCCTTGATGCGAGGTTTATGCAAAACCGCCTGAGTGCAGAGCTGGATATGTACTACCGCAAAACGTCTGACATTCTCACGCCTGCCATCATTTACCTGACCATGGGTAATATCAGCGCACCAATGTCGAACACTGCATCCATGGGTAATAAAGGTATCGAATTGACGCTGGGTTGGAACGATCATGTTTCTGCATTCAAATATGGCATCAGCGCCAACGTTACTTACAACACCAATGAGGTGACCAAATTCAAAGGCGCTTTGAATTACGCACAGGATATTTCTAAGCCTGATATGACAGGCAATCCAACATGGCGCTATACCAATCTTGCTGATGTGTCAACCGGTGGAGATAACCGTCGAGTAGAAGGTCACATGATAGATGAATATTTCTTGCGCAAACCTTATTCTGGAGATGGAAGCCACATGAGAGCTGATGGAACAGTTAATCCAAATGGTGGGCCAACAGATGGAATGATACGTTCCAAAGCAGATTTGGAGTGGGTGAAATCAATGATTGCTGCTGGTTATTCTTTCAACAATAATACTGTAGGTCCTGGTGCCGCCAATATCTGGTACGGTCAAATGCTGATGGCCGATGTAAATGGCGATGGCAAATATGGCAACGATGATGACCGCGAGTTTACCGGAAAATCTTCTATTCCAAAATTCACTTTCGGTTTGAATCTGACAGCCGCGTGGAAAGGCTTCGACCTTAACATGCTGTGGGCAGGACGTTTGGGCGCATTCAGCTACATCAACGAACGCGGCGCCAATGGCTCAATTTTAGCCAATACAGGAGATGGGCTACCTGCAGATGCATGGACAAAATTCTATTCCTATGATGCAGTAAAAGCAAATACAGATTACGCTAACTACGATCCGGCGAATGACCCGAATGCGAATGTGAACGGAAAATATCCGCGATTATTATCTGCAAGCTCCATCATGGTTTCAAACACTTTCTATTTATACAATTCATCTTATTTGAAATTGAAATCATTGCAGGTTGGATACACTTTGCCACAACGCTGGATGAACCGTGCGAGGATAAACAATTTGCGACTATTTGTTTCAGGGGAAAATCTGCTAACCTTTAAGAATAAAGACTTCCAGGGTGTGGATCCTGAATTGGGCAGCTCTTTGATTGTTTACCCGATTGCGAAATTGTTTGCAGGAGGCGTAACACTTACTTTTTAATTAACTCCAACAATGAAAAAAACAATGAAAAATATAATATACCTGGCAGCGATCATTTGCGCATTGATCAGCATGCCTGCTTGCGAAAAAATATTGGATCAGTCACCCCATGATAAAATTTCTTCCGGCACGATGTGGACAACAGAAAGCCTCGTGGATCAGGGTGTAATAGGCGTTTACTATTCTTTACAACATCCGGTGCTGAGTGATGGTATCATTGGAACGAGCACAAACATCGGATATTATGGATACGAGGGTTTTGGAATGTCGGGCCAGGGAGAGTACAATATGAACAACTTGTTTTCCAGTGCCGTAACACCTGGTAATAGTTTTTTCAGCTTCACATGGAAATGGTGCTACGATGGTGTACACCGCGCCAATAGCGCCATTGCGAATATTCCAGCAGCGCCTATGAATGAAGACAAAAAGAAACGTCTCGTTGCAGAATGCAAAGTTTTGCGTGCGTTTTTTTACATGCGTTTGAATGAACTATATGGTCGTGAAGGTTTAGGCGTTCCCATTTATACGAAACCAATCAGCCCTTCAGATGCCAACAAAGGACAAAGTCCCGAGGCTGATGTGTGGGCCCTGGTGATCCAGGATTTGACCGATGCGATCAACGAACCATCTCTGGCAAAAAACCAGATTCAGGGCGAAGGTCGTGCCAGCAAAGGTGCCGCTTATGCTTTGAGAGGAAGAGCTTATTTGCTTACAAAAAAATATGACCTCGCTGCTGCTGATTTCGCCAAAGTAGGAGAGATGGGTTATAGCCTGTACCCTGACTACAAACAACTATTTAAAGTAGGACAGGAACGTTGCCAGGAAATGATTTTGAGTGTGCAGTATATTGAAGATCCAACCGGCTATGGTACAGGATTGCAAAAATATTGTGCAGCATTTCAACAAGGCTCAAAAGACAGCAGGGGATGCTGGACAGATCTGCAGATAACACCTGCACTGGTAAACCTTTACGAAGAGAAGGTAGATGCTAACACAGTTAAGCCTTTCAGCTGGTCAGACTACATTCCTGAATGGGATGCGATAAGTGCATTGGGTACGGCAAACAGAAAAGTATTTTTCATCAGGGATCAAAAGGTTAATGGAACGGTGATTCACTCTACCATTACTAACGCTGTAAATACTGAGTTGAACAAATTGAATGCAACCGCGAAGGCGCTGTATCTGACAGAAGGCAACGAGGCTCGCCTTAAAAAGGCTTATGAAAACAGAGATCCACGTTTAACGTACAATGTGGTTACTCCATACTCCAACTTCAAAGGAGTAAACAGCAATTCTACAGCAGAGGGAATGTACACCTACAGATTCCCTGTAACAGGAAAATATTATATCGACCAGTCAGGCGCGGAACCAAATCTAAATACAGGTTTGCCAGGCACCTACTACACTTCAGGAAGTTGTAATGCCCAGGCAGAATTCAAATATATCCATCGAAAATTTGTGGGAGATGGTTTGGAGTATGCACGCAGAGAACAAAATCCTGTTGACGAGCCGATTATTCGCTATGCTGATGTGTTGCTTATGTGGGCAGAGGCTTTGGTTGAAATGAACGACCTCAATGGTGCGATGGACAAAGTGAAGCAAGTAAGAGACAGGGTAACAATGCCGACAATGGCGTCTTCATTTGCTGATCAAACAACGGCTCGCAATTACGTGCGTGATGAACGTCGTCGTGAACTGGTGGGAGAAGGCGTGAACTTCTTCGACGAGATGCGCTGGAAAACCCTTAAGCAAACAAAGTTTGACCAGAAGGTGGCACAGCACGCATGGGGTGGAACAGAAAGCACGGGCGGCACCACTTACGAATGGATAGGCGATTACTGGTACACATGGCCGGTTCCAAAAGCAGAAATAGAATTGAATAAAAACCTGACACCAACACCGGGCTGGGTTTACTAGGTTGATTTTTAATACCGTTGGCTAAAGTCAAGCGGCAATGAAGTAGGTGTAGTTGTTTGAAGTATTATGAAAGGTTTGTAGTGCAAGATGTAATGTGCGGATCATAAATGAAATCAAACACGGTAAGGCATATTTCATTGCCGTTCGGCTTTAGCCAACGGAAAATAAAAACATAAGACACGACGAAGCTATTTCGCTTCGCGACGATTAACATGTCGCCCCTACGGGGCTGGTATTTGATTCGTCATAGCTCATCATTAGCTACTAACGTGTCGCCCTCTGGGGCTTGTCTTAAATGTAAGTTTGTTTTTTACAATTGTTATGTCGCCGATCGAAGACGATATCATGCCGTCGGACTCAAAGCCCCAGAGGGGCGACACGTTAGTAGGAAAAGAACGATATAGAAAGTCTACAGCCAGCCCCGTAGGGGCGACATGTTAAACATCGCAAAGCGATAGATTTTCAACAAGCCAGCGTAGAAGATTACAGCATTTGTTCGCGAACAATTGAATAATGCGTAGAAGAAAATAAACGAATGTCGTTTAACCAACAAAAGAGAAAACAACTGTCGTTTTGAAGCAAGCAGCAGCATAAAAAATTGCTTTTGCGTGATCCTAACAAAATATTTAATGATACAAAAAACCATGAGTCGACCTTTTCTTTTTATAACAGCACTTTGTTGCATGCTCGTCGCATTTAGAAATGACAATAGAGATAGCAAAAACAAAATGTTTGTTGAAGACAATTTTCAATATGCTCAGCGACAGTTGAAGGCGATGTTGCAGGACACTAAGAACAATACCACGTCATTTCCACGTTCAATCAACGAAGCCGGAAAACTGGTTTCCACCGATATGTACGACTGGACCTCAGGTTTTTTTCCCGGCAGCCTTTGGTACGCATATGAATATACTAAAGACACCACGTTAAAAACAGCAGCTACCAAATGGACAGAAGGCTTAGCTCCTTTACAATATTTTACCCGTCACCATGACCTCGGTTTCATGATGTATTGCAGTTATGGCAATGCTTACAGACTCACCGGCAACAAGTCATACAGGGATATATTGGTACAGTCTGCGAAATCCTTGAGTACAAGATTCAGTCCGGTTACAGGAAGCATTAAGTCATGGAACAGCTTCAAGACATGGCACGACAACAAGACATATAATTTCCCCGTGATCATTGACAATATGATGAACCTTGAGTTGTTGTTCTTCGCTTCGAAGATAACAGGAGACACCAGCTTCCGGCATATCGCAGTGACGCATGCATTGACAGCCATGAAGAACCAGGTGCGTCCGGATTTCAGCACATTTCACGTAGTGTGCTATGATACCATTACAGGCGCAGTAACCGGCAGGGAAACAGCACAGGGCTACGCAGATAATTCAACATGGTCGAGAGGGCAGGCATGGGGCATCTACGGCTTTACCATGACCTACAGAGAAACGAAAGATCCACGGTTTTTAGAAACAGCACAAAAAATGGCCGACTGGTACTTAAGCCAGGCAGAACTTCCAAAAGACAAAGTGCCTTATTGGGATTTCAATACGATGGAAGCAGGTTATGTGCCCGGCATAAAATCATATGCGAAGAAGGTGACGGTAAAATACCGTGATGCATCTGCTGCTGCCATTACAGCTTCT
The DNA here is from genome assembly GCF_019130065.1 of Pinibacter aurantiacus. Classification (GTDB taxonomy): domain Bacteria; phylum Bacteroidota; class Bacteroidia; order Chitinophagales; family Chitinophagaceae; genus Pinibacter; species Pinibacter aurantiacus. The sequence goes on from NZ_JAHSPG010000018.1 coordinate 510,003, forward strand.
GCTTTATTTGAGTTAAGTACTTATACAGGACGCAATGCTAAAACGTATTACAAAGCGGCCGTACAAATGTTAGAATCATTAACAGGCCCTGCATACAAAGCATTGCCCGGCACCAACGGAAATTTTTTGCTGAAACACAGCGTCGGCAGCATCCCGCATAACAGTGAAATAGACGTACCTCTGGTCTATGCCGATTATTATTTACTGGAAGCCTTAATGCGCTACAACCGATTATTGGAGGGGAAGAATATAATGAGTAACTGAGTAACCGAATAACCGAATAACTGAATAATTGAATGCCTGATGCACCTGAAGTTCAGTTATTCGGTTATTCAGTTATTCAGTGCTTGAAAAGCAGGAGTGAGCAATCATTTAAGAAAGATTATACTGTGGGATATTGGCATTTTGCTGTACTATTTTTCTTTGCTCAGTGGTCATTTGGTAGTTGAAACGGGCACACAACTCAAAGAAGTGTGCTGGGCAAAGGGAAGAAAAGCTGCCAATTTAGAAAAAGACAAAAATTGCGCAACCGTTTGATAAGATTTTTTGATGTGCGGTTTGATATATTTATGTCAATATCTTAGATTTTTATAACATACTCTGCAACAATCATCAATAGAAGAAATATTTGCAAATAATGATAAAGAAAATACTTTTTGTCGTCGTCTCTCTTTTCGTGCTGTCAGGCGGCTACGCACAGGGTAAGCATGTTTTTAGTTTAGGAAAGAAAGATTTTTTACTTGACGGCAAACCGTTTCAGATTATAAGCGGAGAAATGCATCCGGGCCGCATTCCCAAAGAATATTGGCGGCACCGTATACAAATGACCAAAGCTATGGGATGCAATACCATTGCCGCGTATGTGTTTTGGAACTACCACGAAACAACGCCGGGAAAATTCGATTTCACTTCTGAAAACAGAAATATCGGCGACTTTCTAAAAATATGTGAGGAAGAAAAAATGTGGGTATTGCTGCGTCCGGGCCCATACGTATGCGCAGAGTGGGACTTCGGAGGCTTGCCTTCTTATCTTTTGAAGACTCCGGATATTAAACTTCGTTGCATGGACAGCACCTATTTGACTGCTGTTAAACGTTATGTAAATAAGTTGTCTGTCATTGTCAAGTCACACCTTGTTACCAACGGCGGCAATATACTCATGGTGCAGATCGAAAATGAATATGGCAGTTTCGGTAATGACCGAGAGTACCTGAAAACATTACACACCTACTGGACAAGTAACGGCATTAATACGCCGTTTTACACCGCAGATGGAGCTACGACGTATATGCTCGAAGCTGGTTCACTGCCAGGTTTGGCTGTTGGACTCGATTCCGGCTCAGATCCAAACGATTTTAAATTGGCTTACAAAACGAACCCTGGCGTTCCGGTTTTTAGCAGTGAAACATATCCCGGCTGGCTTACACACTGGGGTGAGAAATGGGCAAGGCCTGATACCACTGGGTTGTTGAAAGAAATAAAATTCTTGCTGGATAGCAGTCACTCCTTTAACTTTTATGTTATTCATGGAGGAACCAATTTTGGTTTTACGGCAGGTGCCAATGCTTTTTCCGCCACACAATACCAACCGGATATTACCAGCTATGATTATGACGCACCAATAAACGAGCAAGGCCGCGCCACGCCAAAATATTATGCACTACGCAACCTAATCACCAAATATGTGAAAGACGTGCCCGCGATACCAGCGCCAATACCGGCAATGAACATACCTGAGATTACTATGCAGGCATATTCATCAGTGTGGAGCAATCTGCCAAAACCGGTAAAGGCTGCACAGCCCAAGCCATTTGAATACTACGGCCAGAACCAGGGCATGATGGTGTACAAAACAAAACTGATAGGGCACAAAAGCGGCAAGTTAACCATTACCGAACCTCATGACTATGCGCTGGTGTTTTTGAATGGAAAATTCATTGATACCATTTTTAGAAGTGGTGGGCACTGGACCGTTGATCTTCCTAAAACTGATGTGAAAGAACCGGAATTGGAAATATTGGTAGAAGGCATGGGCCATATCAATTTCGCGCAGTTTATGATCGACAGAAAAGGCATAACAGACAGGGTCACCCTAAATGGAATGACATTGATGAATTGGGAAATTTATCCATTACCATTTGCAGATAAATATGTAGACCAGGTAAAACCTGCTGCCATAGATGCAGACCGCCGCGGTACATTTTTCCAGGGAACCTTCAACTTGCAGCAAACAGCCGATACTTACATAGATATGAGTCAATACAAAAAAGGAATAGTATGGGTGAATGGTCATAACTTGGGCCGCTACTGGTATGTTGGGCCACAACAAAGATTGTATTGTCCCGCTTCGTGGTTAAAGAAAGGAACAAATAAAATTGTTGTTTTTGATTTACTGGAAAATCAGGCGCAGCATATCAGCGGTAAAGAAACCATGGAATAAGCGTTAACATTCCCTCTATTTAAAAATAAAAGTTAAACACGAGTTATGATCTCAAGATTGTTTGCAGTTGCAGCCAGCTTTTTTCTTTTGGCAAGTGTCACGGCACAGGAGATTTTTATTACGCCAAAGCCCGTTTCTGCGGTTGCGGGAAAAGGTACGTTTGTAATTAAACCCGACGCAAGTATTAAGACTTCAGGCGCTACTATGAAGTCAGCCACATTTTTGAAAGACTATGTTGCTAAAATGTATGGCATTTCAACCAAAGTAACAACCAAGGGCAAGGGCGATATCGAACTGAAAATAGCGGCTAAAAATAATGCTATCAAAGGCGCCTATCATTTAACTGTTCAGGGTAAACACATATCCATTGTTGGTGATGATGAAGAAGGTGTTTTTTACGGCGTGCAATCGCTGATTCAATTATTGCCGATTCAAAAAACAGGCACCGTTTCCGTACAGGCAGTAGAAGTAACAGATGCTCCGCGCTTTGCTTACAGAGGCGCACATTTGGATGTGGGCCGCCATTTTTTTGATGTGGACTTTGTAAAGCAATACATTGATCTGCTGGCTATGTACAAGCTCAATGTTTTTCACTGGCACCTTACAGAAGACCAGGGTTGGCGCATTGAGATCAAAAAATATCCGGAGTTAACGCAAGTCGGTTCGAAAAGAAACGGTGAGATCATCGGTCACTATCCAGGCAAGGGCAATGACAATAAACCTTCATCTGGTTATTACACACAGGAGCAGGTAAAAGACATTGTTGCATATGCAGCGGCTCGTTACATTACAGTTATTCCGGAAATAGAAATGCCAGGACATGGAAGTGCGGCCATCGCAGCTTATCCGTCGCTTAGCTGTTTCCCAAAACGCTTTACGCCTTTGCCAATCAACATGGTTTCTATGGAGAGCGTAAGACAGGCTCAGCAAGAAAACAGGATCAAATTTGTACAGGAAACATGGGGCGTGCATGACGATGTTTTCTGCGCCGGCAAAGACTCAACATTTATTTTCCTGCAGAATGTTTTAGACGAGATCATTCCGTTGTTTCCCGCTAAGTACATACACATAGGCGGCGACGAATGTCCCAAAACAAACTGGAAGCAATGCCCTTTGTGCCAGAAAAGAATGAAAGAAAACAACCTGAAAGATGAACATGCTTTGCAAAGCTATTTCATTGAAAGAATGGAAAAATATATAAACTCCAAAGGCAAAAGCATCATTGGCTGGGATGAAATACTCGAAGGCGGACTGGCTCCGAATGCAACAGTGATGAGCTGGCGCGGTGAAGAGGGCGGGATAGAAGCTGCCAAACAACATCACAATGTTATTATGACACCGGGCGGCTATTGCTATTTCGACCATTCCAATTCAAAAAATGAAGATTCATTAACCATCGGTGGTTTGTTGCCAATTCAAACCGTGTATAGCTACAATCCTGTTCCTGCGGCGCTGTCGGCAGAAGAAGCCAAATACATCATTGGTGTGCAAGCTAACATGTGGACAGAATACATGAGCAATCCTGCAAAAGTTGAATACATGTTGTTGCCAAGGCTTAGCGCCATGAGTGAAGTACAGTGGACCGCACCAGAGCAAAAAAGCTGGAGCGATTTTCAACCTCGCCTGCTTCATGAATTTAAAAAGTACGACTGGATGGGACTGAACTATTGCCCGGTTTACTTAAAAGAAAATAAGAATTAAAGCTGGAGAAAACAAAGCGCGTCAAATAATAAGTTTCTATATCTTCGTTACAACACGACAATAACTCATATGAAAATAGTTGCATTATTATTGGCAGTTTCACTAGCTGTAACGGTTCGCGCACAGAACACCATCAATAGTTACAAGTATGTTTTGGTACCCCAACGCTATGAATTTTTGAAAACAGATAATCAGTATGGGTTAAACACGCTTACCAAAGTATTGCTGGAAGGAGTAGGGTTTTCCGCATTCATGGCTGACGAAACGTTGCCGGCCGAACTTGCCGCTAACAAATGCAATGCATTAAAAGCGGAAGTAACCGAGAAGAAAAAGTTTTTGGTTACTGCCTTAACCTTAGTGTTGAAAGATTGCCAGGGCAACATTGTCTATAAAAGCACTGAGGGTAAAAGCTCGGAGAAAGAATGGCAGAGTGCTTATTCGGAAGCGTTGCAAAATGCTTTCAAATCGCTGAATGCGGCACAGTATAAGTATGACAGCACAAAAGCTCCTATGCTTGCTGCACCCGGCACGAGCGCAGCGCCTGTAGCAGCAGTCGCAGCCGCAACTACGGCGGTGGCGGTTGGTGTACCGGCAGCAGTCACCGAAAACAGCAATGTGTTGTATGCACAGCCTAACCCAAACGGTTACCAACTGATAGACACCACGCCTAAAAAAGTAATGACGTTGCTAAAAACCTCACAACAGGATGTTTTTATTGCAGATGACGGCATTTCGAAAGGCGTACTATTCAGAAAAAACAACGAATGGTTCTTCGAATGCTATAAAGACGAAAAACTTGTTTCCCAAAAGCTTAATATCAAGTTTTAATACACTTACGGGTTCTTAACCGGAAAACGCAAGCTGACTGAAACCTGTATAAAATGAAAGTTTTATACAGGTTTTTTGTTTTTTATATCAATGCGTTTAGATGTCGAAACCTTCTTTCAAAAAACAAACAGTTCAATTACCCATTACATAGAATTAAGAAACAGACGGCATTTAACATGTCGCCCCTACGGGGCTGGTATTTTGTTACCCCTTTGTGTGTTTTTCTACTGACGTTTAGCCCCTCTGGGGCTTTGTACCCTACAATGTTGATATTGTCTATGATCGGCCACATGTCAACATTAAAAAAACAGGCTTAGCAATTAAGACAAGCCCCGGAGGGGCGAAACGTTAGTAGCAGAAAAGATAGAATTTAGAACATTAAAGCCAGACCCGCAGGCGCGACATGTTAAATCTCGCGAAGCGAAAAATGTTCTTGGTGTCTGAGCTTGTCGAAGCCCGATTGAACAGAAGCAGCGCCCGCAGATTATTATTCATTAAACTACGTCGGTTTGGATATTCAGAAATGCGTCAACAGCCTAATTGTTAATGCCCTACGGGCAATAGTCCCTTCTCTTTTCATAGTATCTATTGATATTAATGCCCAATGGGCAAAAGTTTCCCGTAGGGGAAACAATATCAATAGACTTCACCAGGCGGCGACGGCAGTATTGCCCGTAGGGCATTAATATGTTAGCGACTTGTTTTTCACTTAACGATATTTCAAAAAAAACTTATCTAGGCTTTGGTACATAATCGCGATTTCATTGTCTTAATGATATATCCTGTTATAAATGACTGAAGAAAAATTCTGGGAATTGGCAATGTTAAAATTGTCTGGAGAGGCCAACGAGAAAGAACTTGAGGAATTCGATCAAGCAGTAAGGCAATTTCCTGCCTTAAGCTTTCAGTTGGAAATTCTTGAAAAAGCCTGGCACAGCAAAACAAAAAGAAACGTACCCGACGTGAACAGTGCATTCAACCGGCACTTGCAGCGACTCAGTAATCACCTTTCTGAAGATAGTTTGCAATATGAAACCGAGCCCGTAGAACCCGCTCCTGCACCGCCAACACAAAGAAGATCACTATACAAAAGAGTGTGGTTTATTGGCGCGACCGCAGCCGCTGCTTGCGTTATAGCCGTTACCGCGCTCATCTACAAAAATCATCCGGTTGAGGAAATACCAAACGCCACAACCGCGCAGAATCTCGTTTCTACAAGAAACGGCTCTAAAACAAAATTGACCCTGCCAGATGGCACCCAGGTTTGGCTCAACTCTGGTAGTAATATTGCCTATGGCAATGATCTTAACGGCCCTACAAGACAGGTAACACTAAAGGGTGAAGCATACTTTGATGTGGCCAGGGATGTTAAGCGCCCATTCATCATTCACACAGATGCGATTGACATTAAAGTTTTGGGAACCGCTTTCAATGTGCGTTCCTATCCCGACGAAAAGATTACGGAAACCTCTCTTATCAAGGGCTCTGTGGAGATCACGCTAAAACACGATCCCAACAAAAAGATCATACTGAACCCCAGCGAAAAGCTTATTGTAAAAAATGACAGCGCCATTGTTGCAGATCTAAAAACCACGCACAGCAATACCATCGATCCGGTGATGTCGCTCACCAACGTGCACTACGTTGATAAATCCCACGACAGCCTGAGCATGGAAACATTGTGGACGAAAAACAAACTCGTCTTTGATGGTGAAACGCTTGAGCAGGTGGCACTTAAACTGGAACGCTGGTACGGCGTAAGCGTGAACATACAAAGCGACAAGCTTAAGAAAACACAATACAACGGAGTGTTTGATAACGAAAATATTGACGAGGTACTGTACGCACTGAAGCTCTCAGGAGATTTCAATTATACGATAAGAAAGAACGAAGTAACCATAAAACCATAGAGAGGGTCGGAGTCGGTTGTTGGCAACGGGAATTGTAGACAACCAAAACTGTTCTTCTCCAACATTTACTTATTCATTAACCAAAACGCTGCTATATGAAAAACGATACCTAAAACTTTTTTGAAAAAAACGGAGGATGCGGGAACATCCTCCGTGTAAAGTCAAATGTAAAACGGCTTAAGCGTAAGCCGTCATCTTAAAACTTAACTCTTGCAAAAGTATGAAAAAAATGAGATTTGGACTGTCCCCCCGGACGGCCAGGTTAACTATTAAATGTCTTTTAATGACGAAGCTTGCAATTATTCTCGGATTGGTATTTACCATACCATCATTTGCGAATAGTTATGGTCAGAAAATTAGCTTGGAACTTGACAACGTATCGTTGAAAGATGCGTTAAAAGCTATTGAAAAACAGGATTATTACCGGTTCGTTTACCAAAGCCGTATTATCAGCAAAGATCAGAAAGTGAGCATTCACGTAACGGATGCACAGCTAAACGATGTATTGGGAATATTGCTGCAAAACAGTACACTCGGCTATAAAAAGGTAAACGATAAACTGGTGGTGATTCTTGACGCCAACACAATTAAGGAAACCGCGAATATTGGCATAGGCATTACGGGTAAAGTAACCGATGCAGAAGGCAAACCATTGCATGGGGTGTCCATTATGGAAAAAGGAACCAACAATGGTACCAGCACCAGGGATGATGGCTCGTTCATGCTTACGGTTACCGGCGACAATTCTGTATTGTTGTTCAGCATAGTGGGTTATTCTTCAAAAGAAATTCCTGTAAAGAAAAATACCGTGCTCACAGTTGCGCTGGAAGCATCCAATAAAGAACTCGAACAAGTGGTAGTAATCGGTTATGGTTCCCAACGCAAGGCAGATGTGACAAGCGCTGTAGCTTCTGTAAAATCTGAGAATTTTGTAAAAGGGCCTGTATTGGATGCCGGTCAGTTGATACAGGGCAAAGTAGCTGGTCTTACCGTGTCTTCTTCCAGCGGTGATCCTACCTCAGGCTCACAAATTTTGCTGAGAGGTAATACCACTTTGTTTGGCGCCAACACGGACCCATTGGTATTGGTGGATGGTATTCCCAGCAGCCTGAAAACCGTTGCTCCGGAAGACATTGAATCGATTGATGTATTGAAAGACGGTTCTGCTGCAGCGATCTACGGTGTTCGTGGTACCAATGGCGTTATCCTGATTACCACCAAAAGAGCAAAAGGCAACAACGTTAACAGCGTTGAATACAGCGGAAGCCTCAGTACACAAACCATTGCCCGCAAAATGGAAATGCTTACTGCAGACGATTACAGACAGCAGATCAAGGACGGCTTGCGTGACTCTTCATGGAATCTCGGCAGCAGTACAGACTGGTTGAAAGAAATTTCCCGCACGCCCGTTTCTACTGTACAAAATGTTACGTTCCGTGGCGGCAACAACAAAACAAATTATCTCGTATCTGCCAACTATCGTTATCTGCAAGGTATCTTTCTAAAATCTGATAACGTTACTTTCACCGGCAGGGCAGATATCAATCACAGCATGTTTAACGACAAGCTGAAGTTCAACCTGGGTTTGTTAAGTCAAAACAACAACTTCACCCAAACGCAGGATGGGGGTACTTTCAACGGTTATGTTTACAGACAGGCGCTGATCTTTAACCCCACATCTCCCACAAAAAATGCAGACGGTACATGGTTCCAGCAAACAAGCAATTTCAACTACGAGAACCCACTGTCGCGCATATACGAAAGTGATGGTAAAACGCAGAGTGTAACCAACCGCATGAGTGCAAACATTTCTTTCACTCCAATCGATGGATTGAAATTCAATGGATTGTTCTCCTACACAAGGCTTAACCAGGAAGCCGGTTATTCTGAAACAAAACAACACATCTCCACCATACGCGATGGCCTGAACGGATACGCAGCTGTTGGCACAGTACAATCCATCGACCGCCTCGCAGAGATCACAGCAGAATATGCTAAAACACTGGGCCGCCACCGCTTCTCAGTATTGGGTGGTTACGGTTACCAGGAAAATGAATACTTCAATTTTTACGAACGCAACTACGACTTCCCAACAGATATTTTTGGATACAGCAGTATACAGTTGGGTAATGCGCTGAAAGAAGGAAAGGGTACAATGTACAGCTACAAAGGAGAAACGAACCTCATCAGCTTCTTTGGCAGATTGCAATACAGCTACGCAGACAAATATTTGTTGCTGGCAAGTTTGCGTCGTGAAGCAGCGAGCCAGTTGTATGGTGCAGCCAAACCTTGGGGCACATTCCCGTCCGTGTCACTGGGGTGGCGCATTACAAAAGAAGGCTTCATGCAGGGACAAACATTATTCGATGATATTAAATTGCGCGGTGGTTATGGAGTGACCGGAAACCCGCCTGCATCACTGTTTCTGGGTGTTGCACAAATTGGTTACGGCACCTACAACTATGCAAACGGCGAGTGGATACAAACGCTCGGGCCCACACAAAACGCAAACCCTTATTTGAAATGGGAAGAGAAACACGAATCAAACATTGGTCTTGACTTCACCATGCTGCACGGAAGACTCAGCGGTAATGTTGATTACTATATACGCAGAATCAAAGGCCTGTTGTACAACTATGAAGTACCTAGCCCGCCAAACTTGTTTCCAACTACAGAAGCAAACGTAGGCACCATGGAGAACAAAGGCCTTGAAGTTAGTTTGAACTTCATTGCCGTTCGCAAAAAGGATTTCCAATGGACCACCAGCGTTAACTTCTCTACCAATACCAACAAGCTTGAAAGTCTTTCCAACGATTTGTATAAAGCTACCAGCAACTACTTTACAACAGGCAGCACTGGCGAACCAATCCAAACATTTACACACATCGTGAACGTGGGTCAAAACATTGGTGATTTCTATGGCTTTAAAGTAATGGGCCTGGATGACCAGGGCAAATGGATATACGAAGGAAAAGATGGCAAACCTGTTGCCTATGGAGACTTCGCGCATTCTTTCGAAGACAAGAAAGTGCTGGGTAATGGTCTGCCTAAATACTACGCAGCATGGAACAACAACCTTCGTTATAAATCATGGGAATTGGGTGTAACCATGCGTGGCGCCTTCAAATACCAGATACTGAATTTCCAGAGAATGTATTATGAGAACCCAACTTTGCAGAACTACAATCGCCTGAAGAGCGCCTACAACAAGCCTTACGGAAAAGCATTGCTGACTGCGCCGCTCGAATACAACAGCTATTACATTGAGAACGGCGACTTCTGGAAAATCGACAACATCACATTGAGTTACAATTTCGATAAACTTCATTCAAAGTACATCAAGAGCATGCGTGTGTACGCAACCACGCTCAACACTTTTGTTATCACCGGATATAAAGGTGTAGATCCTGAAGTGAACAGGCTTGGCCTTAACCCAGGTGATGATGATCGCGACAAGTATCCAACAACAAGAACCTACACTTTGGGAGTGAATGTAAATTTCTAACGAAATAACTCAGTCTAATATGAAACTCAATCGAATACTAACTATAATTTTTGCCGGCTCCGTAACGATTGCAACAAACACAGGTTGCACCAAGTTAAAAGACACGAGCGGAAACGTAATCATAGCCAGTCAGTTTAATCCTACTGAAGCCGACATACCATCCCTTACAGGTGCGGCTTATACCTATTCGCGACAAATACTATTGTTCTGGGACGGCACATGGCGTGCACAGGAGTTGTCCGGCGACCAGGAGCTGATACCCGCACGCCCCAACGGATGGGTGGATGGAGGCGTGTACAAAAGAATACATCAGCACGCATGGACGCCAGACGAAGGCATTGTAGTAAATGGCTGGAGCCGCACGTACTCAGGCATTACCACCTGCAATCGCATCATTTACCAGGTGGAAAACAACCTGATACCCATCAAGGATTCTTCTGTGAAAAATTCAACGCTGGCAGAAATGAAAGTGTTGAGAGCGTTTTATTATTCCATTCTTTGCGATTTGTACGGCAACGTGCCCATCGTAACAAAATTCGATTTGCCCGCTGGTTATTTACCTGCGCAAAACACGAGAAAAGAAGTGCATGATTTTATTGTAAAAGAAATATCAGACAATATTTCCTTACTCAGTTCAGATAATAATGCAGCAACATACGGAACATTCAACAAATGGGCAGCACACACTTTACTTGCAAAAATGTATCAAAATGCAGAGGTTTATACAGGTGCCGCGGCATGGGACAAATGTATTACAGAGTGTGATGCTGTAATAAATTCAGGTGCAGGTTATGCTCTGGAGCCTGACCAGAAGAACGTTTTCGTTACGGAAAATCAGAACTCAAAAGAGATCATCTTTGGTCTTGCAATCGACAGCAAATACACCACAGAATGGAACGCATTTGATCTTCACATGCAATCGCTGGAGCCGGAGAACCAAAAGACATTCAGCCTGCTGAGTGCGCCGTGGGGCGGCATGTCGGCGATTCCACAGTTCATCAGTTCTTTTGATGCAAGCGACAGTCGTCTAAAAAACAACTGGATCAAAGGGCAGCAATACGGAGCCGATGGAAGTATGCTGTTGTGCGGACTTGGATCATACAGTGGAAAACCATTAAACTATTTAAACGAAGTACCGAACATCGACGCGTCGGAAGAAGTGCATGGTTATCGCCTCGGCAAATTCCAGATAGCATCCGGAACAACAAATATTCTCGACAACGATTTTCCATGGTTTCGTTATGCAGACATCCTCATGATGAAAGCTGAATGCTTGTTGCGCACAGGCCATCAAGATGATGCAGCCGTACTGGTAACACAGGTGAGACAACGCGCGTTTAAAGACAACCCGTCTAAGGCAACCGTTACAGGCGCAGACTTACTAAAGGGAAGCAACTATGATTACGGTCTTCGGTCCACACTCAACACTACTGAAGAAGGTGGCGCTGATATTAAGTACGGAAGAATGCTCGATGAGCTGGCATGGGAGTTTGATCAGGAGGGAAGAAGGAGACAGGATCTGATACGCTTCGGTGTGTTCACTACCAAGTCATGGTTCGACCACTCTAAGAGCAATGCCAACAAAACATTGTTGCCTATACCGCGAACAGAGATATCAAAAAACAGCAACCTCAAACAAAACCCAGGTTACGAGTAAACTGTTTTTCTATATAAGCAAGCATGGCCCGGCAGTTGATGGTTTTTCGCCGGGCCTTTTTTAATTTGAAAATGAGTGAGAACGCAGATTGTCATGATTTTCATGATTGATATGATTTTTGATTTGGTATTATATTGACGGCGCAGAGTAGACTGCTCAACCTGTTCTTCTTAGTGAAGCTTAGTGCTCTTAGTGCCTTAGTGGTAAATCTTTCGAACCTAAAAACATCAAGCTGCTTGTGAACCGGCAACGGCGAAATAAAGCAACCAACCTTGCGACCACTTAGACACTAAGTACACTAAGCTTCACTAAGACTTTAGTGCAAGCCATCAAAATCTTCCGAGACATTCCTATTTCCTAACTCCTGATTTCTAATTCCTGATTTAAAAAGTGTATTTTTGACAATTATTTATTAAATTGCCATAGTAAATAATTAACGCCAGAATTTCGATTGCTTATATGGGAGATAATGAAACTATAAAACATTTGCAGAAGCAAATTGGTTTTTGTGATGACATGAAAGCTTATAGTCAGTTGTATGAACTTTTGTTTGAAAAACTGTTTTGTTTTTCGCTCTCTTTTGTGAAGTCGAACGAAGTGGCGGAAGAAATTGTTTCTGACGTTTTTATCAAACTGTGGACCATACGAGGCAGGCTTCATGATATAGAAAACCTCACTGATTATCTCTTTAAGATTACCAAGAATTTTTCACTCAATTACATTACTCATCATCATAAATATCCCAAGGTTAGCCTGGACGATATTTCTTTTGACCTGACAAGTGCAGTGTCTCCTGAAGACATCTACATTTCATCTGAAATAGTTGCAAGAATAAATGAGATCATCAATCGACTACCTTCAAAATGCAAGATGATATTTCAATTGGTAAGAGGCGATGGCTTGCGATACAAAGAAGTCGCTTCTATATTAAACATCTCTGAGCTTACGGTACGCAATCAATTGGCAATCGCCGCAAAAAAGATTTCAGAAGCAGTTCCTCCCAGTCTCGTCGGGTCCTTGCAGGCAAGGCGCACTGAAATGTAAATATTTGGGTACGCAGTCAAATATTTGCCCGCCCTTTTTCGGCAAATCAAATCAAAACTCCAACTAACATTATACCCAATCAAAAATGAAAAAGTTATTACCGGTTGTTTTCGTTCTTTTGGGAACCAATGCATCGACATTCAGTCAATCTGCAAAACTGCAAACTTTTCCTTTGGCATCAGTAAAGCTACTGGAGAGTCCTTTTAAAAAAGCGCAGCAGGATGACATCAACTATATTCTTTCTCTTGATGAGGATCGCCTGCTGGCTCCTTTTTTAAAAGATGCCGGAATAAAGCCCCTCAAAGAAAATTATGGCAATTGGGAAAGCGATGGACTCGACGGCCACATAGCGGGACATTACCTGAGTGCCGTTGCCCAGATGTATGCAGCAACAGGCAACAAAATATTCCTTGACAGAATGAATTATATGCTCGGCTGGCTTGCCAAATGCCAGGCTGCCAACGGGAATGGATATGTGGGTGGAATACCCGACAGCAAAGAGCTTTGGAGTGAAGTAGCAAAAGGAAATGTTGGCATCGTATATAAAAGATGGGTTCCCTGGTATAACATTCACAAATTGTATTCAGGCCTTATCGATGCATACTTAATTACAGGAAACCAGGAGGCAAAACAAATACTGGTAAAGCTGTCTGACTGGTGCGTAACATTGACATCACATCTTACAGATGAGCAAATGCAGCAAATGCTTGCAGTTGAACATGGCGGCATGAACGAAGTGCTTGCAAATGTGTCCTTCATTACCGGCGATCAAAAATATATGAAGGAAGCGAAACGTTTTTCCCATCGCGCCATTCTTAATCCGCTTTTGGAAAAAAAGGATCTGCTTACGGGACTTCATGCCAATACACAAATTCCGAAAGTGATTGGTTTTATGCGGATTGCCATGCTTGACAACGACAAGCAATGGGCAGATGCTGCTGCTTTCTTTTGGCAAACAGTTACACAAAATAGAACAGTTGCTTTCGGTGGCAATAGTGTAAGAGAACATTTCAATCCTGTTGATGATTTTACACCCATGCTGGAATCCCGGGAAGGCCCTGAAACCTGCAACAGTTACAATATGCTGAAGTTGACAAAGGAATTGTTCCTGTCAAATCCATTGTCAAAATACATGGATTACTACGAAAGAACCATGTACAATCATATTCTTTCAACGCAGCAACCAAACGGAGGCTTTGTCTATTTTACACCGATAAGACCAAATCATTACAAGGTATATTCTTCACCACAAAAGGATTTTTGGTGCTGTGTGGGAACGGGACTCGAGAACCATGGCAAATACGGTGAATTGATTTATGCGCATTCCTCCACTGATTTATTTGTAAATCTTTTTGTTCCTTCTGTGTTAAACTGGAAAGAAAAGGGGTTGACCATTACACAACAAACTAAATTTCCATTTGCAGAATCAACTACTTTGAAATTTGGAGTAAACAAACCACAGCAATTAAGGCTAAAATTTCGCAGGCCCTCATGGATCAATGGGAGTGAAGTTGTGATGGTTAATGGCAAACCGATACAAGCGGCAATAGACGAAGATGGTTATCTATCGATCAGCAGGATATGGAAACAAGGCGACGTTGTCAACTTAAGACTTCCAATGAAAACTGTAGCCGAAGAGCTGCCTGACAAAAGCCACTGGATATCCTTTGTACATGGGCCAATCGTTTTAGCCGCGGCGACAGACACAACAGATTTGAAAGGATTGCAGGGAGATGGTAGCAGATGGGGACATATCGCCAATGGTAAACTCGTTTCTCTGGAAGAAGCTCCTTTGCTGGTAATCGATAGTATATCCAAAACGCAATTGCCTGTTGAAACCGATACAAGCAAATTGATTTTTTCTGCCGCAAATATTATCAACGGAGAAAGATACAAAGACTTAAAACTTGTTCCTTTTTACCAGGTCCAGGATACCAGGTATGTAGTGTATTGGCCATATACCACGAAGGAAGAACTGCCGCTACTGCAAAAGTCGATCAAAGACAAAGAAGCGTATAAACTGAAACTCGAAGCTGCAACGATAGACATGGTCTATCCAGGCGAACAACAACCGGAAGCTGATCACCATTTTAAAGGCGAGAAAACATTTGAAGGATTTTTCAGGGAGAAACATTTTCGTGCAGGCAAAGGTTGGTTCAGTTATGATTTGAGAAATGCCGGTGCCAATGCGGGACAAATCAGTTTTACCTATTACGGTGCAGAAAGAAATAAACAGTTTGACGTATATGCAAATGAACAGCTGATTGCATCAATCGACTTGCAGGGAACAGAAGGCAACGACTTCAAAATCCGATCAATTGATCTCCCTGCATCTTTGACGTCTTCAGCTTTGATAACGGTTAAATTCAAAGCGAGAGAGGGAGCTGAATTGGGAAATATCTACGAAGTAAGGTTGTTAAAAAAATAAGAGTATCTTCTATAAAATCAAAGGTTCGTAATAAAAAAATATTACGAACCTTTTTTATAATAAGAATTGTTAGAGGAACAAACGTCAATTGAATACTAAGATCATTTAGTCTATCATTACTGCCTGTCTAAAATCCTAAGGGCCGGTTTGTCTCTTCTTTCGGAGCATTGTTAACCGGCAATACAGGATAATAATTCAACAGAAAATTAAACGCCTCAATTATTCTTTCACCTAAATGGTCAGCTGAAAATTGATCCGTTTGATTAAACAGATCAAGTATCGGATATTGTACATAATTCGCCGCAATGTTCATGCTGCCTGTTTTTTTGTCGTAGCCCTCGTAAACATATTGAAACAGGTCATTGTTTTGAACAACTACTTTTTTAGGGTGCGTTGAATCCAGGGCGGGAAGATCTTCTTTTCTTTTATATACATACAACTTATGGTTGATGTAGCCCCTAAGATAGTTCCTTCGCACATCCAGTGGCTGCGCATTGTGAAGGTCAATTACGTCATTGTTGATTACAGCAAAGGTGTTTTTTCTATCAACTTTATAACTCCATTTGTTGATCACCAAAACATTCAGATAACCGTCCTCGAGCAGAAATCGAATATTTCTATAAAAACTTTCATCGCCGGCATCATTCGTAAAAGCGAAGATGGAGGGATTCTTAACATTTGGTTGACCGCCAACATTGCGTCTTGCATATCTTCTCGCGCACTCATTTAAAAAAGCAACCGCACTTTCAGGTGTGCGGCTTTCCTGGTACTTATACCTCACCATCATATCCGAAAAATACTTTTGTACGTCTACCATGTTATTGTATTTGTCCTGCGGATAGGTAGCTTTGTCGATCAGTGTGAAAAAAGTATCTGCCTGGCTTTTGAAACTGCAAAATCTCTTGTAATCCACAGGATATCGAATGCCACCGGTTTGCGAATTTTCCGTATAGTTCTTATACGCGCATTCCAAATACATATAAAGTACCTTGGGCATCCATTTTCCCATCCTTTGTTTAAGGGCATCACTCATTTGAGAGCCTGAGTAATATGATGTGCTCTCATATGCATCGTTGATCTGCTGATAGGCTAACCTGGCATCACCATCGCTTATTTGTGCGGAAATATTTTTAATTATTAAGATGGCGACTAAAAAAGCTGTCAGTTTTTTCATTTGGTTCGTAATTTTTATTGATTCCAGAAATTATCCTTTTGAGGAGTCGATTGTAGAGATTGATTAATAGTGATGAACGACATGTCAGTTGTAACGCGTTCTTTAAAATAGCCCTTGATATTTTCGATAAACTGCAAAGCTTCCTGCTTGCTGGGAAAATAGCCAAGGCCAATTTTTGTACGGTCAAGGTCAAATGCCTCTGTGCATTTCAATTTGTTCAGCAGGTCAATTATTGGCATCCACGTGCCATCACTATATTTTTCTATTGCATAGGTCCTCATTTTTACAACACTGTACGATGTACCGGACGGATGCAGACGCTCATAAACAATAAAGAACGCCTCCTTTTTATTTTCAGGAATAGTGGAGCTTGTTTTATGTGTGAGGTAATCGCCCAATGCCTCTTTATCTGTGTTCCATTGCCGTTGCAGCGCAGCTTGTCTCTCTGCCTGAAGCGCTGCATTTCTTTTTGCCTGTTCTTGTTCCTGTGCTCTTTGTGCTGCCTGCATTTCCGCTTGCCTTTGACGTTCATACTGTTGATATTCGAGCGCTTGCTGCCGGTCGAGTTCTTTGTTACGCGCCTTTTGGTCGAAATAACCCATTGTAGCACTGGCAAGATCCCCAAGACTACTTGCCATTGCTTGCTGGTTGGCTTGCTGGGCCTGGTTTTGCGCCTGCTGTATTTGTTGCACCTGGTAAGTATTGCCGGCGGCAGATGCATTCGTTTTGGCAAGATTAAGGTTAAGCGATTGCTGTATCGCATCGCTGGAATTATTGGCCGCATTCAGGTAACTGTCGGCCTGTTGCTGGTACACCTGGCTTTGCGTGTTTCTTACATTACTGTTGCTAGTAGTAGTCGTTGTTGTTGCACGTTGATTCGTTTGTACATTACCATTCGTTGACGCAGTAGTGTGAGACTGGTTGGCATTCGTGTTCGTATTCGTATTTTGCGCTCCACCCGTTGAACCCGGTTTCGTATTGGCTTGCACTTGTTTTTCTTTTTCTACCGCAGTGTTCAGCTCGCCCAGGTTTTTGTTCAGCTTTTCGGTAATGTCATTTAGAAGCTCGAGTTGCGGCTGTACTTTGTCCTTGTCAGTAACAGTCAGGTATTGTTGTGCCAACTGCTCGCCAGTGTTGAATTGCCTTTGCCAATTGTTCAGAGCATTGCTGAAACTGCTTTTCGTTTGCGCATTGCGAAGACTATTCAGTTGCAGATTATAAGTTGCTACGATGTTGTCGAACTTCTTTTTTGCGTCCGCCACTTGTCGTTTCAGGTCCTGAGCTTTCTGCTGTTGCTGTTTTAACCACTCATCCTGGTCCATGCCGTTTATCTTGATGGAATTGACGCCTTGTTCCTGGTCATACTGCACATAATAGTGAAGGTTACCAATGTCGTAATCAAAGCGAACTGCAACAACTTTAGTGATTACGCGAAAATAGCATCTGTCCCAGTAATTGTTGGCTTTCCTGTCATAAGGTCTCAGTTCACTTGCCTGGTAAATGCTCGTTCCCTGCTTTCCGTCACAGCCAATACCCACCGCAGTTACCGATACATTACTAACTGTTACGCCCGGATCAGCATTGTATATTGCTACCCTGGGCGAGCCGATCATATTTCCACTCTTATCGCAAGTGGCACGTTGCCAATACAAAAGCAAACCATGCTGTGCCTTAATGCCACCCGGAGTAACAATAGGGCGCATGAACCATGTTGGGTCCCAGGCGGTTACCGGCGCTTCCCAACCTCCCTGCGCATAAGCGCCAGGTGCAGTAAAAAACGACAGGGAAAAAATCAGTGCTAAAATTTTGAGAAAACCCGATCGCCGGATGGCTACGGGTAACGGATTATTACACCCACGCGCGACTGCGCGGATGCTTAATGGCAATTTGTGCATTCCTGTTACTGTTTGGGGTTAAAGTCGCATGCCATTTAGGCGTACGGAACGCAAATGTATTTTATTTTCCGTACGCCGCAAATAGCTTCACGGCGGGGAAAATTGTTAGCTGTTAGTTAATGGTTGTTAGCCTTTACTGACGACTATTTGAAATTTAACTCTAACAACTATAAACTATATACTAACAACTTTCCCAGCTTCCCCTTTCAGCAACTCCTACGGATACATTTTCTCCATCTCCCCATAGTATTCCTTCAACAAAAAGAACGCTTTCTTCTTCTTGCCATTTCTATCAATCAAACCTTTTGTGTTCCAGCCTTGCTGGTAGGTTGGGTTGTTTCTTCGTGGAGAGCGAAAGTCCGCGAGTATCCATGGAGAAATGCCGCTAAAGTTCGCAGGCATTCTTTTTAGCATCGCTATTTGTTCTTTATAGTACCAGGCCTGGTAGTCTTCGCTCCACATTGCTTTTGAGCTACTGATGAAACCTCCTTTAGCCTCCGCACCAGTTTCGCTAATGAATAAAGGCTTGTCGTAGATCGTGGCCCAGTTAGCGGTTTTGCAGCTATCAGGTGTGCCCAGGTACCAGCCAAGATATTCATTAAAAGAAACCATGTCAACGTACTTGCCCAACGGATCATCTATCAGGTTGATGTTTTTGCCTTCTGCCTTATACGAAACCTCCAATGCAGCAGAAGCAAGGCGCGTAGGGTCCAGCTCTTTTGCTGTTTGCAATAATGTGTGCATAAAGTTGGTACGGGTTTCAGAAATAGGCGTTTCATTACCCACCGACCAAATGATGATGCTCGCACGGTTCTGATCTCGTGTGACCATTTCCGTTAGTTGCTGTTTGGCTTTGCCCAATACTTCTTCGCTTTTAAAATTGATCGTCCAGTACACCGGAATTTCTGACCACACCAATACACCCAAAGAGTCTGCTATCCTGGTCATGCTTTCATCATGTGGATAATGGGCGAGACGCACCATGTTACAATTCAACTCCTTTGCCCAACCAAGCAACTGCAGTGCGTCGGCTCTGCTGTAGGCGCGGCGGCCTTCCTGTGGAATTTCTTCGTGTATGCTAATGCCACGCAGAAATAGGTGCTTGCCGTTCAATAACAGTTGCTCGCCCTTTGCTTCAATGGTACGGAAACCTATTTTATCTTCCAATTTGTCCGCACCCGCAGTAACAATAACGCGATATAATTTCGGTGTTTTTGGCGACCAGTATTGTAGGTTGGCAACAGTAAAATCTATCGCGGCAATATTATTGCTTGCCGGAAAACTTTGCTTCAGTTTCAGTTCAGGAATTTCAACCTGTACTTCGCTCACATTGCTGCTTTGATCTAGTTTTACATTGCCCTGTATTTTATTATCGCCCGGTGACAGTTTTGTAAGTTGCAATGAAAACCCGGTGATGAAATTTGCTGGCAGTTCTACCAGCTTTACATCCCTTGTAATGCCGCCATAGTTCCACCAATCTGTATTCAGTGTAGGTATTTCTTCTGCACCTCTTTTATTGTCCACTTTTACAACGAGGTAGTTGCCCTTTGTTCTTATTATGGAATCAGGTATTTCAAAATTAAACGGAGTGAAGCCGCCGATGTGTTGCCCTAGTTTCTTTCCGTTCAAATAAACATCCGTTTTGTAATTGGCGGCGCCGAAGGAAAGAAACACTCTGTCGGACGCGTTGCTCTTTTTATAATCAAACGTTTTCTTGTACCACACAGTGCCTTCGTAGTAAAGAAACTTTGCATCCTGCGAATTCCAGTCACCCGGCACTTTCAACGTGTTCTTATCTGAGTAACCATATTCCTTGTGATCATATTTATTTTTAGGCACATCACTGTTCCAGAACGCATCGTTGTCTTTTTCCAGTCGCTCTTTGAAGCGATAATCATAAAAGCCCGTTTCGTATGGGTCCACAATATATTGCCATTTCCCATTCAGGCTAATCGTTTTTCTTCCTTCAATATCCGTGATCAATTGATTTTTCTGTGCATTGGCAGCTAAGATTTGCAGAGCAAATGCGGTAGTTACAATGGCTGTCTTTTTTAGCATATGAAGCTGGGTTAAGTATAAAAATCAGGGTTACATACTTTTTGAAAGTAATGCTGAGCAACCCTGCATGCAAAATAGGGCATTTATACTGCATTACGACAGCTTTATCTAACAGCGATCTCGCTTTAAAAATTACATGGCCAACTTGCAGATGTTTTAACGTCTACATTTCATTAATGTCCTACGGACAATATTGTTCATGTTGTAACATTTTCTATTGATATTTATGCCCTAAGGGCAAAGTTTCCCGTAGGGAAATAATATCAATAGGAACTTGCACAAGGACGCTGTATTGCCCGTAGGGCATTAATTGCATACAACCAAACACAACAAAGCCCATATCTCTTTGAAGTATGGGCCTCATTGTTGTGATATAAAATGTTTTGAGAAAAACTCGTTGCTACTTCATACCCTTTAATCTTCGCAGTGTTGCAACCATCACATCTACATCATTACAAGTGTTATAAAATGCCAGCGATGGACGCACCGTGCTTTCCAGCCCGAATCTTCTAAGGATAGGTTGAGCACAATGATGCCCCGTGCGTACCGCAATACCTTCCTGGTTCAGCGCTTGCCCCACCTGGTCATTGGTATAGCCATTCAGTGTAAATGAAAGCACACTTGTTTTATCCGGAGCCGTGCCGATCAATTTTAAACCCGGCACTTGTTGCATTAAATGTGTGGCATACTGCAACAGGTAATGTTCATATTGGTAAATGTTGTCAATACCAAGATGTGTCACATAATCGAGAGCAGCACCCAGCCCTACAGCATCTGCTATATTGCCCGTTCCAGCTTCAAAGCGATAAGGTGCATTTTGAAATTGTGTGCGCTCGAATGTTACATCCTTTATCATGTTGCCACCTCCTTGCCAGGGTTGTGTTTCATTCAATAAATCTTCTTTACCAAAAACAACGCCAATGCCTGTGGGGCCAAATATTTTATGACCTGAAAATACAAACCAGTCCACATCCAGCTCACGCACATTTACACGAAGATGCGAAACAGATTGCGCACCATCCAGCAAGACTTTTGCGCCTGCCTGCTTTGCCATCTGAATAATTTGTTTTGCAGGCGTAACGGTGCCGAGTGCATTTGAGACTTGCGTAAAAGAAACCAGTTTTGTTTTTGGATTCAATAGCTTGGCATATTCATCCAATAAAACCTGCCCGTCATCATCAACAGGAACAACGCGGATCTTCAGGCCTTTTTTTGCAGCGAGTTGTTGCCAGGGAACAATGTTGGCGTGATGTTCCAGATGCGTGAGAATGATTTCATCACCCGCCGAAAGGTTTTGTTCACCCCAACTTTTCGCAACAAGATTTATCGCTTCAGTAGTTCCTCTTACGAAAATGATTTCGTTGGGTGATCCCGCGCCGATAAACAGCTGCACTTTTTTACGAGCCTCTTCATACGCATCTGTGGCGCGTGCTGCGAGCGTGTGTGCTGCACGATGGATGTTGGAATTTTCATGCTCATAGAAATAACTGATCCTGTCAATTACCGACCTTGGCTTTTGCGTTGTGGCTGCATTGTCCAGCCAAATGACCGGCTTGCCATTCACACGTTCGCTTAGTATTGGAAAATCTTTTTTGATGATGTTCGCATCAAATCCCCAGGGAAGGAGCGAGGAAGTGGAGTAATTGCTCTTGGCTAAAACAGGCTCATTGATCAATGGCTGCGCCTGGTGATTGTCCGGCAAAAAGTAATAGCTCGGCGTCTGTTCAATACCTGTGGCAGGATAGTGATCAATGGCGGTTTGTCCGGAATGCAGGTCAAGAAACGGAATATGCTCTACATCAAATGCAACGCCATATTCCTTTAAAACATTTGCCGGAGAAAATGCACTGTCGCCGGGAATATTTCTCTGATCTCTGCCTTTCAGATTCGCATCGGGAAAACCTGTTTGCGGATCATCAAAATTGACATTATTGCCATGCTGCACCGTTGAAGGAGAAGCACCGCTGCCCGCCACCGAAAGAGGCACACCACCTTCACTGCTGCTGTAGGAGGACTTTGGTGGCTCTGCAACGGAAGGCTGACCAAAATGCGAACCGGTGGATGGAACATGCTCATCAAACCCAACGCCATATTTTTTCAAAACGGTCGCAGGAGAAAATACACTGTCGCCGGGAATATTTCTGCTGTTGCTGCCTTTTAAGTTGGTATCGGGAAAACTTGTTTGCGGATCATCGAAATTGACATTGTTACCATGCTGCACCGTTGAAGGAGAAGCACCGCTGCCCGCCACCGAAAGAGGCACACCACCTTCATTTATATTACCAGACTGCAATGGAGGTTCCGGAGCGGTGTTGCCAAGGTCTATTAAATTTACATAGCCTATTGCCGAAGGCGAAACACCCGAACCCGCAACAGAAGGTTGTTGCAGCGGAACAGTTCCAACTAGCGGCGCAACAGGCGCTGCTGAAGATTGCGCAACCAGTGTGTCATAATTTGATTCCTGCCCCGCATAAGGTAAGCCTTGTGCTGCGCTAATTTCCGGTTGTTGCGGCACTGGCGATTCTTTAAAATACTGATTTGCCAATTGCTCTAAAAAAGCAATATCCGGCAACTCGTTATGCTCAATATTTGTACTCATGGTATTTGCCTATTTCAACGTCTTCTAATACTGCAATCGCATCATCAACCAATACGGCCAACGAGCAATACAATGATACCAGGTAAGAGGCGATGGCCTTGTTATTGATGCCCATAAAGCGAACAGACAGGCCCGGAGATTGCTCGCCCTGCAAGCCTGGTTGAAACAGACCAACCACGCCCTGCCTGCTTTCGCCTGTGCGCATGAGAATGATCTTTGTTTTACCTTTTTCGATTGGCAGTTTATTGGAAGGAATCAATGGAATACCGCGCCATGTAATGAACTGCGAGCCGAACAGAGATACTGTCGGCGGAGGCACTCCTCTACGAGTACACTCACGGCCAAATGCAGCAATCGCCAAAGGATGCAGCAGGAAAAAGCCGGGCTCTTTCCATACCAATGTTATCAACTCATCCAGGTCGTCTGGTGTTGGTGCACCCGTGCGTGTTTTAATAATTTGCGATTTCGCCACACTGTTGAGCAAACCATATTCTTTGTTGTTGATCAACTCACTTTCCTGGCGCTCCTTAATGGTTTCGATCGCCAGGCGAAGTTGCTCGCTGATTTGATTGTAAGGCTTACTATATAAATCGGAAACCCTGGTGTGCACATCCACAATGGTTTGCACTGCAGCTAGATTATACTCTCGCGGGTCTTCAATATAATCAACAAATGTTTGTGGTAGCGTATGCTCATCACGCGCAGAGCAATCCACTTCGATGGCTGTACCATCTTTTACTTTATTAAGACGATATACGCCTGATTCCACGCCCACCCAGCTCATTAGTTTTGTAAGCCAGCGCGGACTGATGGTGACCATCTGGGGAACGGTACGCGTAGCAATGGCGAGTTGCCTTGCCGCTTTGTCGCCGAGTGCGGTTTGCTGGTAATTTTGCTTAGGATCTGCCATGTAATTTGTGTTTGTGTTTATGATTAGTAAAAAAACGATGCGCTATGTTCAATTAAACGGTACGGTGTATTGTAACAACTGAGTTGAGGATAGGTTTTGACAAATGACTTATACTGACAATCGTTTGGCGAGCGTTTGATTTTTACTATGAAGCTTACAGTTTTACATAAGAACAGGGAAGAAGGGAGACATGGCAGCTGCAAAATTGCAGCTCGAAAATTGCAGCCGCTTATGAGTATTAAGATAAAAATAAAAACTGTTGTTGGAAAGCTATTTCTAATAATTAAGGAAGCCTATTGTAAATTATCTTAATACGACCGCACTTTTCCCTTCTAGATAATTTTTCCTGAACGCACTCACTACTTGCGAATCGTAATTTTTATATATTTGAACCGCTTTGGATCACATACTTGCCATAATGAACGGAGATGAAGCTGCATTCCAGGAGGTATTCAATGGATACCACGAGAAGCTTTATTTCTATGTTTTCACCAAAACGAGATCCGCATACCTTGCGGAAGAAGTGGTGCAGCTATCCTTTATAAAACTTTGGAAATACAGGAAATCACTCAATCCATCGCTGGCTTTTTCTACCCAATTGTACAGAATTGCTACTACGACTTTGATAGATCTGCGAAGAAAGCAAAGTCTTTCACAAGACTTAACTGACAGTCTTGAAAAAACAGATATTCCTTCCGGCGAAGATTTTTTTGCCAACAACAGTGCGAAAGAAATGCAGGCACAGCTACACACAGCCATGCAAAATCTGCCGCCCGTAAGACGGAAAGTCTTCGAAATGAGCAGGATCGAAGGCTTGACTTACAAAGAAATAGCACAACGCTTGTCAATATCCACCAAAACGGTAGAACACCACATTTCGAAGGCATTAAAAGCAATAAGAATTTATTTTCCGATACTCACACTGATTTTTCTTTGTGGAAATTTAATTTTCAGATAGGGGTAATGACTCTAATAAACGTATAATAATGGCAAACATCCATTTTGACAGGCTATGATTACAAAGGCGATGATAGACAGGTTTCTTAAAGGGCAGTCCGGTAAGGAAGAAACTGCAGAGGTATTGCGACATTTCGATCAATACCCTGACTCTGTATTTGAGTACCTGGATGAGAAGGAATGGAACGATTTCAAGGCCCAGCAATCCCTGCCAGCCGAACAAAGCACCAAAATGTGGGATGTCGTAAAAGCTGAAAGCCGCAAAACCCCATCAATAATTTACTACTTAAGAAAACCGGCTGTTGCTGCCGCTATTGCCATTGCTGTGGCAGGTTCATGGTTTTTACTAACAAAACAAAAAGGCGGTGTAATAGAAACGGGCAACAAGAATACACAACAGGAAATAGCCCGCAAAACAACAACAAACAGCTCCGCAAAAGAAATGCTTGTGGTGTTAAGCGATTCAACTGTTGTTGCATTAATGCCGGGCAGTTCTATTTCTTACTACGAAGCTTTCTCAACGGATAAAAGAGATATTATACTGAACGGTGGTGCAAACTTTTCAGTAACCAAAGACAGTCACAGGCCATTTACGGTTTACTCGGACGATATCGCCACCACTGTACTGGGCACAAGATTTTCCGTAAAATCATTTGCGGGGGATGATAACATTCGCGTATCGTTGTTTGAAGGAAAGGTTGTCGTGACTCCATCGACCGCTGCGCCAAAGGGTGACATGAAAGATATGTATACGTTTATGGCACCGGGAGATATATTGTTGTATTCAAGAAACACAAAAATTGTTACGCTAAAACACAAGCCGGTTAATGTGCCGTCAAATGCTTTAGCAAGTAAAACACATAATGCATCACAAACTATGCAGGGCAACAACTGGTATATGTTTAACAACCAGTCGCTGGCCGAAGTGTTTGATCAGCTTGAGATCCTGTATAATCAAAAGATCGTTTATTCAAACACCGACATAAAAGGCATCACTTTTATTGGCAAGTTGGACAACACCGATTCTTTAGATAATATTCTTTCCTCCATCGCTTTGATCAACAATCTTAAGATTGAGAAAGGCGCAAATGGATACCTGGTAAAAAAGAAATAGAAAGACTCAGCACACACAACACCATTCACCTTATTGCTCCCTTGAGGATGGAGCTTGTTAAATGTCCGCTGGCAGCGGATTTTGACAGGCCTGTTCAATAGTTTGCTATTCCTTTTCTCAGAATTATTTTTCAAAATTTTCAATGTAAAGTTTTGGTTAAAAAAAATTAAACCGGGATGGGGGTAGTGCAATTAATAAACGTATAAGTAGTATGGAATAAACCAAAACCGATTTGTAAAACTCAATGCTTATTTATGATTGTTTGCTTTATTAACTCCAAAAAGCGATTGTCAATTTGGATGTTGACGATGCTTTGCCTGTTAACCATTACAGCACATTCCCAACAAGGTAACTCACTCAGGGGGCAGGTTAAAGATGAACACGACAACCCCATTGCGGGCGCGAGCATTGTCGCGAAAAACGACAAGACCAGCTTCTCTGCAGGCGCCCAGTCTGACACTTCCGGCATCTTCCAGTTTTTAAAACTTCCCGCTGGCGGCCCGTATAGTTTTACTGTATCGGCCATCGGTTATGAGACGCAAACGCTCTCTGGCTATATCATTCAGCAGGACGGAAAGATGTCGTTGCTCGTAAAACTTGTATCCAAAGCCACCGCACTCGAACAAATAGTGGTAGTAGGTTACGGTACGCAAAAGAAAGTTGATTTAACAGGAGCTGTGGCGGTAGTTGACAAAGCCGACATTGTAAACAAACCTGTACCAAATGTAATGGCATCCATGCAAGGTTTGTTGCCCGGTGTAATGATCACACGCACCAACGGTAAACCCGGTGATGAAGGCTATGACATCCGCATTCGTGGTTTCTCTTCTGCCAACGATACCAAAGCCCTGATATTGGTAGATGGTATGGAAATGGACATGAACCTCCTGAACCCGGACGACATCGAATCGATCTCCATTCTTAAAGACGCCGCCGCTGCATCTATCTACGGTGCGAGAGCTGCTGCTGGCGTGGTATTGGTTACTACAAAGAAAGGAACCGGAGGCAGAACAAATATCAATTTCAATTCTTACTACGGATTGAATATAACTGCAAGACAGCCGCAGCGTTTAAGCTCATGGGACGAGCAAACGTTGATCAATGAAAGCCGCGTGAATTCAGGCGCTGCACCTGAGTTTACCGATGAACAAATTCAATGGTTGAAAAATCCCAACTTCGACTACAGACCTAATATGAGTAACAACCCAACAGGAAGTCCGAATGCGCTTCGCTGGGATTATTACGACAATATTAATTGGGTGAAAGAAGGCATGAAGCAAACGAGTTCCATGCAGAACTATTCACTCTCCATCAGCGGTGGAAAAAAAGAACTCAACTATTTACTTTCCGGCGGTTACTACACACGAGAAGGTGTCATTAAATACGGCCCCGATCAAAACGACCGTTACAACCTTCGCCTGAACGTAAATGGTCAGTTGAATAAATACATGGACCTTTCGGTAAGTGCGAGCTACGCAGGTTCTTTCGTAGCAGAGAACTCTTATGGTGTAGGCAATGTGATCGAGCGCCTTTATCGCATTCGTACACGCCAGCCCATATATGTGCCTGCAGAAGATAAAACAGGTTCAATCTATAACGGCGATCTCCAGGTAAACCCGATTGATCTTGAAAAAAACTCTGGCGTTACAAACAAGAATTACCAGGCATTTACAGGACAAGGAAATCTTACCATAAAAAATCTTGCGAAAGGATTAACGATCAATGTAATTGGTTCTCGTTTGATGGACAACTATGATTACCGTTCTGAAAAAAGAAGTTTGTACTGGTACGGTATGACAACATCTAATGTGCGATTCAATGCAAACGTGCCTAATAGTTTGGCTAAGACAAAAAACAATGGCTGGCACAACAATCTTCAGGCATTTGCAACATACACCGCCAATATAAAGAACGAACATCACTTTAAATTGATGGGTGGTTACTCATACGAGGAATACCGCAAAGATGAAATGTCCGCAGGTGCCAATACAATGCCAACGAATGATTTCTACAGTTTGAATTACGGAGACCTTACTACAAAAACAAACGGCGATTTGGTAGAAACATGGGCAATGGAATCTTACTTCGGAAGATTTAATTATGACTTTAGAGACAAGTATTTGTTTGAAGCAAACCTTCGCTACGATGGAAGTACAAGGCTTGACCCATCCAATCGCTGGGGAGCATTTCCTTCCTTTTCTGCGGGCTGGAAGATATCGAATGAGAACTTCATGAGAAACGTTTCATTCATCGATAATTTGAAGTTGCGTGCTTCATGGGGACAGTTGGGAAATGGCGCGGTGCTTGGTTTGTATGATTATGTAGCATTGCTCAACAGCGGCACAAGTCTTTCTTTCAACGATCAGAAAACGCCTTACTACTATCAATCTACCATGCCTTCGAAAAACAAAACATGGGAGATTGTTCAAACTTCCGACATCGGACTTGATGTTGCTTTCTTAAGGAATCGTTTGAGTGTAACGGCCGATTATTATACCAAGCGCAACAAAAACATGCTGGCCACTTTGCAGTTGCCTTCACTGATTGGCGTGGATGTATCGAGCAGCAACGTAGGTGAACTGAAAAGCTGGGGCTGGGAGTTTGACATCAGATGGAAAGATCAGTTTAGAAACGGATCATACTCAATCGGCGTTAACATAGCAGACAACCAAAATGAACTTGTAAAATACGATGGTAAAAATTCAATAGGCAATGGCGGTCTTGTAAACCTCTTACAAGGCTATGCGCTGAACACTATTTGGGGATACAAAACAGATGGTTATTTCCAACAGCCGGAGGATTATGCTAAATATGGCATTACAAAGACCGGACAGCCTGCAAACATAGGCCCTGGCGATGTTAAATATCTTGACCTTAACGGCGACAAAGTAGTAAACGCAGGTGGTGGTACT
This sequence comes from Pinibacter aurantiacus, assembly GCF_019130065.1. Classification (GTDB taxonomy): domain Bacteria; phylum Bacteroidota; class Bacteroidia; order Chitinophagales; family Chitinophagaceae; genus Pinibacter; species Pinibacter aurantiacus. The sequence continues at coordinate 539,135 of NZ_JAHSPG010000018.1, forward strand.
CCGCAAAATCCCGGCGACCTTGTTTATTTAGGAAATACAAATGCCCGTTATACATTTGGCTTCAATCTTGGTGCAACGTGGAAGAATTTTGATTTCTCCTGTTTCTTCCAGGGTGTAGGAAAACGCAACTTCCTTATCGAAGCAAACACACTGAATCCACTGAATGCAAGCTCAAATATGCCGTGGACAATTATGATGGACAGATGGACGCCTGACAACAGGAACGCATTGTTCCCACGCACTTATGCCAGCAACAATTTCAACTTTGATCCTTCTGATAAATGGGTGCAAAACGGAAGCTACATCCGTCTGAAAAATATTCAGGTTGGTTACAATGTTCCCATTAAAAGAAAATTCTTCCAGAGCATACGTGCCTATGTATCCGGCCAGGATCTGTGGGAATACACGAAAGTGTTGAACGTGTTCGACCCAGAAGTGGGCAACAATGTAAATGCAAACACTTATCCATTCTACAGAGTGGTGTCATTTGGATTGAACGCAGGTTTCTAATTCTTTTTTTGAAATGAGCAGCAGAACCTTGATCAAGCATCAATGAAAATTTTACTAAAACGATTGAAATGAAAAGAAGATCTAAACTCCCCTATATCATACTGGCTTCGCTTACTTTTTTAGGTGGCTGTCTTAAAAGCAAGGAGCCCGAAACCACCTTTACTGACGCGGCTTTCTGGAACACCGAAAGCGACTTAAAAGTAGCGTGTAACAGGTTATACAATCTACTCGAAGGATTCAATGTAATTTCAGATGAAACAAAAACACCTCCTACATACTCGAATGTTTTTGATAACAGGGGCGACGATGTAGTGGGTACTTCTGCCGATGCCACCAGCAACGGAAGCCGAAACATACCAAGTACAAGCGACGACTGGAGCCGCCCTTACAAAACAATCTTTACTGCCAATAATATTTTGGAGAAAGGAAAAAAAACAAACGTAACAGACGCTATTAAAAATCGCTACTTCGCAGAAGCAAGATTCTTCCGTGCATATGCGTATTTCCAGTTATTAAAAAAATACGGCGACGTTCCTCTCGTAATGAAAGTGCTGGATATCGGCAGTCCCGAACTGACAATGCCAAGAACAGCAAGAGAAGTAGTAGTAGACACTATTTATGCAGATCTTGATTTTGCAGCGCAATGGCTGCCAACAAGACTTACGATGCCTGCAGCCGATTATGGCAGAGCAACGAAAGGCGCAGCGTGGGCATTTAAAGCACGTGTAGCTTTGTATGAGGGAACCCGTTCTAAATACCACAGCTATGGAGACCCTAACAAGCACCTTGCCATTGCAGTAGATGCATGTACCAAAGTAATGGATCCCGCACAAGGCTATGGATTGCTGGCAAGCTATGACAACAACTTTTTGTATGCCGGAGAGGGCAATGCAAACACCGAGAACGTTTTTGTAAAAGTATATGGAGCCAGTTATCTTAATACCATTGTAGTGCATGACAACTCAAGAAGAATAGAAGGAGGAAACATAACGCCTACACGAAATTTGGTCGACAATTATTTGTGTACAGACGGATTGCCATGGGGAAAATCACCGCTGACCATTTCGCCTGAAAAAAGCTACAACGATGTTTTCAGCAACAGGGATCCACGATTGAACAAAACAATATACAAGATGGGAGAGCAGTCCTACAAAGGACTCTGGCTACCTGCCGTTGGTGCGCAAAGGTCTGGCTATGCCTGCAAGAAAGGTTACATACAAGCTGACTGGGACAACCTTGGAAAAGCGAATGTAGACAAGCAGCTTATACGTTATGCGGAAGTATTGCTTACTTATGCTGAGGCGCAGTATGAGCTGAATGGTTCCATCAGTGATGCCGATCTTAACGCTTCCATCAATAAACTAAGAGCGAGAGTAGCAATGCCCGCAACAGTTAATCTCACCAATGCTTTTGTAACAGCAAACGGTTTAAACATGAGAGACGAAATAAGAAGGGAAAGAACCGTTGAACTAGCTTTAGAAGGTTTCAGGTATGATGACCTGATAAGGTGGAAACTTGCAGAAACGGTATTGCCCAAAGCCATATTGGGCGCAAGATATGCGCAAGCCGAATGGACAAGTACGCCGGTTGGAAATGTAAAAAACACATTGACAAGCGACAGCTTAATAATTGTAGAACCTGCTGCCAACAGACGTTTTGATCCGTCAAAAGATTATTTATACCCTGTGCCGCTTAATGAAATAACACTGAGTGGAGAAAGCGTGACGCAGAATCCAAACTGGAAATAGTCTTCATGAATTTTAAACTGAAAAGCAATGAATTTCAAAACATCAATTTTATCGACAATAGCGCTTTTGCTGGGCATAGCCACCCTTTCTTCATGCAATAAAGAAGACTATCCAAAAAGCGACCCCACATACGACAACTACTATTACATAGGGTACGAGTCGCCCTACCAATACCCGTGGAACAACACAAAAGTATCTGTAACCAAAAATCAAACAGCGCTAGTGAAATTTCCGGTACAGTTTCATTCTGCATTTGTGCGTAATTACGATGCCGTAGCCAAGTATGTGGTGAGCGTATACGGCTTAGCTACACCAGCAGTAGCAGGTGTTGATTTTGACGTTGTTGATAAGAACGGCACCAAGATAGTAGTTGCCGATACTGTATATACAATGACATTTCCGCAAGCGAAAAATGCTTATGATACAATCTACGTAAAGCTGCTAAACAATGCTGCGAGCGGTACAAGAACAGTGAATATCGATCTTATAAAAAATGTGACTGACCAATACACTGTTGGAACTTTCAGTCAAGCCTATAGAAGACCATTGGAGATCAAATAAGTTCCCCCTTGAAAACAATAAACCAAAGGGTCGCTTCATTTAGTTGAAGCGACCCTTTTTTGTTTGAATCTCACAATAAAATGATTGCCAACTTATGAAGGTGCCTCCTGATTGTCATTTGCGCAAAGCCTGGAGCTTGAGGATGAATAAGGAGCCTCTCACTTTGAAAATCAGTCAGTTTTCATTAAATTTGCAGCTATGTCAACCGTTAAAGCAGAAGCGAACAAAGGCACAAATGCAGTAAAGAAATTGCGTGAGCAAAAACTTAGAAATGGTTTGCCATTTATGATTAATGTTGAGGAACTATCTTCAAATCAGTGTTATCTAGAGTATCCTAACGGAAGTATTAAATTAATCACTGTCATGCCGTCTTCAAGAGATATTGATGTGATTCGCGAACTATCTCCTGTTGAAGCAAATTATCTGAGAAGCCGTTTTCATTTTTCCTCCATAAAATAGATGTCCGTTCTCTATATAATAACAGGCTCAAATGGAGCAGGTAAATCATCTGTTGGTCCCGACTATATTCCAAGCCATTTAAGGGATACAATCTTCGATGGAGACAAGCTATTCATGCAAAAGAGAAAAGATTTTTGGAACGATGGCGTAAAATCTCACAAAGAATGTAAAAAGCTGGCTGCAAAGTTTGTTGAAGAGACATTTGATGATCTTGTGGAGGCTGCCTTAAATTCGCATTCAGATTTCGCATATGAAGGGCATTTTACCAACGATGCAACCTGGAGTATTCCCCAAAATTTTAAAGATGCAGGCTACGAGATTCATTTGATTTTTTTTGGATTAAAAGACACAGCCTTGTCCGAAACTCGTGTTGTCGCAAGAGTAAATGAGGGTGGGCACTACGTAGACCCATCGACAATTGCCGCTAATTTTTATGGTAATCTAGAAAAGCTTGATAAATATTTTCCTATGTTCAATTCTGTCACAATAATTGAAACATCAACCATCGAACACACCGGTCTGGTTGTGCTGGAAAATGGAATCTGCCGATCTGCAATCGCCTACGCTTCTTTACCTCATTGGTTTTCTGAGATTCTTCCAAGAATAACTGATGCAGTTATTAAATTCGAGAACAAAAAAGATTAGCTGCTCAAAATTGTGTTATTCCTTATATTCCGTAGAGCAAGTAAACCGGTAGATAGAAAGAGGGATTCAATCCTGAAAAAAACTGAAAAACAGAAATAGCATACAGCCTTCTCAGTTTTTCAGTTTCTAAACACATTTCATTTCACATAAAAAGGAAAGTTCGCTGTAGCCACTTTGTTCTTGCCATCACTTACATAAATAAACAAACGATAAGCGCCTTGTTTAGCGGGAGCAGTGAACGTAATGTTGCTCTGATTGATCTCGCCAACAACAAAATGCTCAGCTGGTTTTGGGCGACCTTCAAAGTCTCCGCCTTCACTGAGTTGAGTAGGTTCGGGAAGCATTTCCCAGCGATAAATGATTCTGTCATTATCAGGATCAAATGCCGCGACAGCAGCTTTATAATTAGTGCCTGCTGTTAAGTATAGATAATCTGTCGATTTCTTGCCGTCTATTTGCAATGAATAAATATGCGGTGCCCTGTTGCGTGGCCATGTTGCTGTCCATAAATATTGCATCACGTCGATCACTTCCGTTTCTTCACCTTTTTCTGTAAACAAACCATACCAGGTAGGAGTGCGTTCCTGTTTTTGTCCCCACAAAAACACATAGGACCCAAGGCACTTTTCTTTATCGCGACCAATTGAATATTCATAGCGGGTTTTATAAACCGCCGCCTTTTCACTACTTGTTTCTTCTATCGCGGATTTCCATGGAGTAGATAAACTTTCCCAATGACCTGTTGGTCCCCATTCAGTTACCATGTAAGCACCTGCCCAAGCCGCATTACGAATATTCTTCGGCAAACCTGCCAGATCACCGTAGGTGTTGATGCCAAGAAAATCAAGATCAGGGCAAGATGTATTAATAAGACCAATCACATCTTTATTTGCCCCTGCAAGCACCGTGCAAACAGGATGGTTGGAATCGAGCGAGTGAATCATTTTAGCAATATCATTCACCGCGTTCCATACTTTAGGATTCTTGTAATTAAGATTAAGCTCGTTGCCAATGCCCCAGGCAAGCAGTGCCGGATGATCTTTATATTTCAAAACCTCTCCCCGCAATTTGTCCAATTGTTTCCTTACAGCAGCAGTATCATCATATCTGAATCCATGACGCTCGGCAGTAACGCTAAGCCCCATCAAAACAGTAAGACCATATTTCTGCGCAGAGTCCAGCACCTTCTGCCCCTTGTCGCTTCCCCACGTGCGGATGGAGTTGCCACCATAAGCGGCTATGCGTTCAGGGTAGGCCGAACCGCCGGCTCCCTTAACAAAATAGGGCTGACCGCCGCGCAAGAGCTGGAATCCGTCAGTTCCTTTAACTATTTCAACTTTGACCGGCTTTTGTAAGGCTGCATTTTGTGCAATGCTTTTCACTGCAAAAGCATTTGTTACACAGAAAATGAAGAATAGAAATCGTTTCATCGAGTTAGTATTTTCAGCGCCAAAAGTAACTCACATTCCCTTGTTGTCTTTGAATATTTGCCTGTGGCTCACAGATAATATCATCTTGTAGAGGTTTTGGCGTATAAACATGTCGCTCCTACGGAGCTGATATTCACTTTGCGAAATTCATACATCAGCTACGAACGTTTTACCCCTGCGGGGTAATTTCAAAGTTCAGTCTGGTAGAAGCTCCGCAAGTGCTAAATGTTCGTAGAACTATAAACACGGTATTATGATAGAAACTCCATAACAACAACATGGTTACGAACGTTTCACCCTCACGGAATTATTTTAAAGTTCAGTTTGGCAGGAGCTCCGTAGTAGCCAAATGTTCGCAGAAATAGGAACCATATCATTTATAAACAACAGCTACATAGGACCGACATGTTCACGAATGTTTCACCCATGCACAATCATTTCAACGTTTAGTCTGGTAAAAGCTCCGTAAGAGCTAAATGTTCGTAGACCTATGACACATGTCATTTATAATGAACAGCTCCGTAGGAGCGACATGTTACCAGCAATGTAATGCAAAAGAACAGCCCTTACCCGAAGGGTATTCAGTGCAGAGGGCGCGGGAAATAAACAACAAGACGCAAGTACATAACCTTGCGTTACCAATATTAATATTGAAGATTTCCTTCGTTAAAAAAAATAAAAAAATAATCCTACTAAATTTGTAGACTATTAAAAAAGATATTACTTTTGGTTCAATAAGTAAAGTATGCACACGATCAATACAATACTGGTTAATGTTACGCAACGTAACGATGTGATGAAATTTTCATACCCACGACCTGCTTGCTGCTGCTGTTGTTAGGCATACCTGCCCCGTCCTCTATTATTTACTATTCATTTTAAGGAAAGAAACTCAAGGCGAAGAAATTCTCCCTGTAGTGCTATTTATCAACCAACATTAAACAACTACCTGCTTATGATTTGTAGAAGAAAATAATCCAACTTTTTAAAAAAGATGGCCGGAACTGTTCGTACCAGCACCGGCCTGAATCAAACAAGGCTTTGCATAACGACCTGCGGATTACCACAGGCAGTGGCCTATTATTTAATTACTAAATCAAATGTAATGAAAAAACATTTCCTGTTAGGAATATGGTTTTTACTACTTTATCCCTTTGCGACATTCGCTCAGTCAACACCGGAACCGCTCATCAATGCAGTATTTGAAGGAACCATTATAGATAGTAAAACGCACGTGCCCCTGGAAGGCGCAACTGTTCAGTTAAAAGGAACCACACACCAGGTAATTACCGACAAGAACGGAAAATTTGCCTTTAGAACAGGCCAAAAATTACCCGCAGAAATCATTGTAAGCTTTACGGGGTACCAAACATACGAAACCAGGGTAGATGTTTCAGGCATAAAGGTGAATCTTGTTCAGGGGCAAACACAGCTAAACGAAGTGGTCGTTGTTGGCTATGGAACCCAACGCAGAAGCGACATTACAGGCTCCGTTGTTTCTGTTCCTAAAAATTTACTGACGCAACAAACCCCTTCCTTTGATAACCTTTTGCAAGGCTCTGTTGCCGGGGTTACAGTAACACAAAGTTCTGGTCAGCCGGGTGCTACATCAACCATTCGCGTTCGTGGCGGCAACTCAATTTCATTCGGTAATGACCCGTTGTATGTGATTGACGGATTTATTGTGTACAACAACAATGGCTACGTTAACACCGGCGCTGCAAATGGCCCGGGCATCAATGCCCTTTCAACCATCAATCCAAGTGACATCGAATCCATTGACGTATTGAAAGATGCATCGGCAACAGCTATATACGGATCGAATGGTGCCAATGGCGTTGTGATCATTACTACAAAACGTGGTAGAAAGGGTTCTACTGAAATAAGCTACAGTAATAGCCTTGGCAACCAAACTGTTTCAAAAAAGCTATCATTGCTAAACGCTTCGCAGTGGGGTGCACTGGTAAATGACATTAACAGAAGTGATGGAAAGCCCATCACCTACAGCGATTCAGCGCTTGCAGCGTTAGGCGTGGGATCTGATTGGCAAAGTGCCGCGTTAAGAAAAGCATTTCAGCAAAATCACGAACTGTCAGTTTCCGGCGGTGATGAGAAGTCAAGATTTCTTATCTCCGGAAACTATTATGACCAGGATGGTATCATTTTAAATTCAGGTTTCAAACGTTTTAGTGGTCGTATTAACTACGAAAGAAATGTTACCAGCAAGTTCAAGATAAGCACCAATGTTTTTGGAAGTCGAGCCAAGGTAAATGCACCTTTTGGAAACGCGAATATTAACAACTCGTCCTCCCAACCAGGTGGTGGATTCTCAAGCATATTGTTCACATCACCCGCAGCTCCTATAAAAAATGCTGATGGTACATACAACACTACCAGCGCTTTACTTTCGTCTACCAACCCAATCCAGGATTTGGTAAGCACCATCAACCAAACGACCGTTACACGTTTGCTGGCGAATGTTGCAGGTGAATATAAGTTCACAAAAGAGCTTACTTTAAAAGTTACAGCAGGCGTTGATCTCCTTAACAGCAAACAGAACTATTACTCACCAACTTATGCGGGTTCGCCTGCAGGCGCTAGTGGCACTGGTTATTCTGTAAGCGGTTATGCAGCAGTGGGTAGCGCGGCGGCTACTATCTGGTTAAATGAAAATACGCTTACCTACGAGCATGCTTTTAATAACAAGCATTTCTTAACTGCACTTGCAGGTTACACCACAAAATCTGAACACGGAGAATCGGCGGTGGCTTCAGCGCAAAAGTTCAGCAACAACATCACCACTTATAACAACCTCGCATCTGCCGGAACGGCCAATCTGCCTACCTCCAGTAGCCGCGACCAGGTGCAGAATTCATTTTTGGCAAGAGTTAGTTATTCTTATTTGCATAAATACAACGTCACCATTTCCGAAAGAGCGGATGGCGCTTCTCAGTTAGGAGAAAACAACAAGTGGGGATATTTTCCTTCCATTGGTTTGTCATGGAACGTAGACAAGGAAGACTTTTTCAAGCATGTTGACAACACGATCAACAGTTTAAAACTTCGTGTAACGGCTGGACAAACAGGTAACTCAAATATTCCGCCATACAGTTCTTTGCCTTCTTTAACGCCTACCAATTATTATTTCGGTTCGCCGCAAACACTTGCTACGGGACTTTCACCAAATCAGTTGGGCAACCCTGACCTGAAATGGGAAACAACCACGCAATACAACGCAGGTCTGGATGTTGCCCTTCTGCACAACCGCATCAACTTTTCATTTGATGCGTACTACAAGAAAACAACCGACCTCTTGCTGAATGTACCATTGCCTTTGTATACAGGCTATGCTACCAAACTCGAAAATATCGGAAGCGTAGAAAACAAAGGCATAGAGCTGGCACTGAATACGCAGAACATTGTTACAAAGAAATTCCTATGGTCGTCTACCATTGTGTTTGGACTCAACCGCAACAAAGTTCTGGCGCTTGAACCGGGTGTGAATAGTTATTTCCCTACCGCACCTATTGGTCTTGTATCACCTGTGATCGTTAAAGTGGGATTGCCTGTGGGAGCATTCTGGGGTTATTCAACCGATGGTTTGTTAACGCAAGCTGACATCGATAAAGGAGTGCCATTGTTATCCGGCGTATCACAAACAGTGGGAGATAGAAAATACCTGCCGCTTAAAGAAGGCACAACCGTTATCACCAGTGCTGACAAACATTACCTCGGTAGTGCGCAACCAAAGTTCACTGCAAGTTTTTCCAACACGCTTAACTATGGAGGATTTGATCTGTCCTTCTTACTGCAAGGTTCTTACGGAAACAAACTGTTTAACCAATTGGCGCAAAACCTGGAAAGGCCAACGTTAACAACCAACGGCCCTTCAACGCAATTGGAAAGATACAGTGCATCGAATCCAAACGGAACTATGCCAAGAGCAACGAACGCTCCGGTAACGCAAGTGACTGACCGCTACATTGAAGATGCATCTTACATCAGGTTGAAGAACATTTCACTTGGATATAGTTTTCCTATCAGCGTGCTGTCTAAACTACATGCAACACAGTTGAGACTATTCATCTCTGCACAAAACCTGTTCACCATCACCAAGTACACGGGCTACGATCCTGAGGCAAACTACTACGACGCAGACAATACCAAGGCCGGTATAGATTATGGTATCTATCCATCTTCTAAAACTTTCCTGGGTGGCCTTAAAGTAACCTTTTAGTTATTAAATGAATAATGCAATGAAAAGAATTTCCCTTTATATAAAACTACCTTTTGCAGCGACAATCTTATTGATGTCGTGCAACAAGCTGACTGAGAATCCTTCCGGCGTTATTGTCGCTTCTCAGTTCTACAAAACATCTTCCGATGCAGTAACGGCTGTAACAGCGGCGTACAACACATTGAACAGCGATCCTGCAGGCGACTTTCCAATGTATGGACGCCAGTTGAACTTGCTCACGGATAACAACAGCGACAATCAGAATTTCAGTCCTAGCAACACCAATCCTGATGTGCGTGCACTTGGCACGGCTACTTATGTGTCTGCCAACAGCCGCATTCAGAAGAACTGGCAGCAACACTACTATGGCATCAGCAAAGCGAATGTTGCAATTGATAATATTGCCAATATTCCCGTCGGGCAGTTTAGCGATACGACATTAAAACCTCGTCTCATCAGGGAAGCAAAGTTTATAAGAGGACTGCTGTACTTTAATCTGGTGCGGTTGTTTGGCGGCGTGCCATTGGTATTGCATGATGCAACAACAACTGGCGTGAATGATCTTGTGCATGCAAGCCGCGCTTCTAAAGATGAAGTATATGCACAGATCATAACTGACCTTACTGACGCTACCAATTTACCTGCAACCTATTCTGCTGCAAATACCGGCAGAGCTACAAGTGGCGCGGCTCATGCGTTGCTGGCAAAAGTGTACGTGGCCCGCAAAGACTGGCCGAATGCATTGAAAGAATTGCAAAAAGTTTTGAACGCAGGAACATTCCCCGGCGCAACAGGCACCTATAATTACGGACTGTTTTCTAACTATAAAGATGCATTTCAAAAGGCGACAAAGAACGGTGTAGAACATATTTTCTCCGCGCAGTTTGCAACGGGCCTGGGCGCAGCCAACACTACGCAGTACCTAAGCAGCAGCTTTACATCGTTTAACACAGGTGTGTTTCCGATCGATTGTATTTCGGATAGCAGTGTAGTAAAAATCTTTGAAGATGCGGATACACGCAAGGGTGTAAGTTTTTATACAACTGTTTACAATTCATCTACCGGAGCAAATGTTGTGTTCAACAACGCGTACACTCCTTACTTAAACAAGTTTGTGGACTACAGCTTAACCCCACTGGCTCCGCAAAACCCAAGTGGAGTGAACTTCCCGGTAATTCGCTATGCAGATATTCTTTTGTTGTATGCAGAGGTATTAAATGAAATAAACGGAGGCCCTACCGCAGATGCTTACACAGCCATCAACCTTGTGCGCACACGCGCATATGCTGGTGTACCGCATGATGTAACGCCGGGGCTTAATCAATCAGATTTCCGCGATACACTTTTTCTTGAAAGAAGAAAAGAGTTTGTACAGGAAGGGCAGCGCTGGTTCGACCTGGTGAGACGCGGTGTAAATACGCAGACCGGTCAGCCTTACCTCGTAGATGCATTAAAAGTTATTGCGGCAAAAAAGGCAGGCATTGAAGCAAAGGACACTTTGTATCCGATTCCGCTGGTAGAGATCCAAACCAATCCAAACCTGAAACAAAACCCAGGCTGGGAGGGGAACTAACAACTTTTGCAATCCATCCATAAACTAATACATACATGAAACTCAGAAGAAACAAATTTTATCACGCAATACTCATGGCCACATTAACGGCCTCTGTAACTGCAGCCCATTCGCAGCAAACTGCACAGCCTTACCAGGGCGTTGTCGGCAAAACACTGGCAGACTCTAAAGAATGGTGGCCCCAGCCTGTGAAGGCTCCGCAAGGCGCACCCAATGTGATCTGGATCGTGCTGGATGATGTAGGCTTTGGCGCTACGGGTACGTTTGGCGGACTTATCAACACACCGGTGTTTGATAGCCTTGCAGCTAACGGTCTCAAATACACGAATTTTCATACAGCCGCCATTTGCGCGCCAACAAGAGCCGCAGCATTAACTGGTCGCAACCATCACTCAGTGCACGAAGGAGGCTTTTCACACACCGTTTTATCTGCGGGCTTCCCGGGATACGACGGACGCATACCTTCGAAAGATGGTACCATTGCAGAGATATTGAGAGAGAATGGTTACAATACTTTTGCAGTTGGCAAATACGGATTAACGCCCGACGAAGAAGCTTCTGATGCAGGCCCGTTTGACCGTTGGCCCACAGGTAAAGGATTTGAACACTATTTCGGATTTCTTGGCTCAGAAGATGACAACTATAAAACCAACCTGGTGGAAGACAACAGCCACATAAAACCGGATGGTCGTCACTTCAGCGAACAGCTTACAGACAAAGCGATAAGTTATATTGAAAAACAAAAGAAAGCTGCACCAAGCAAACCATTCTTCCTGTACTATGCGCCAGGAGCAACACATGCGCCGCACCAGGTGGATACTTCATGGAGCAATTTGTACAAAGGAAAGTTTGATCAAGGTTGGGATGCATTCAGACAACAGGTATTTGACAGACAAAAGAAGCTGGGTGTAATTCCTGCCAATGCGGTTCTTCCGGAACGCAATCCAAAAATTCCCGCATGGAACTCACTTACCGCCGAGCAGAAAAAATTATACGCAAGATTCTTTGAAGTGTATGCGGGCTATCTTACTTATACAGATTACCAGGTGGGAAGAGTAGTCAATTACCTTAAGCAGATCAATCAGCTTAATAACACGTTGATCTTTGTTTTGATTGGAGACAATGGCGCAAGCAAGGAAGGCACTCAGTTTGGTGCAATTAGAGGACGTGGCACTTCGTTTGCATCCGGTGGTGTTACTGCACAAAAATATCTTGAGTTAAACGAAAATGGCATTGAGCAGATTGGCACTCCTGAATCATTTGTAAACTATCCACTTGGTTGGGCACAGGCAGCAAATACACCTTTCAGATTCTGGAAAATGGATGCGCAATCTGAAGGTGGCACAAGAAATCCACTCATCGTTTTTTATCCAAACGGTATCAAAGACAAAGGTGGCATACGCACGCAGTATGGTTACGTAACGGACCTCTTACCAACAACACTTGAGTTCGCAGGTATAAAAGCACCGGAATACATACGCGAAATAAAACAGGACACGATACAAGGAACATCTTTGGTATATTCTGTTAATGATGCAAAAGCACCATCAAGACACACGCAGCAGTACTACTATATATTCGGTTCACGCTCCATTTACAAAGATGGCTGGAAAGCTGCAGCAGCACACCATCCGGATATTCTGGACTTGAATAAATTCGCCGGCGAAGCCAAAGACTCCATTGCTAAAAACTACGACAATGATGTGTGGGAGCTCTACAATCTCAACGAAGATCCTACTGAACGCGTGGACCTTGCAAAAAAATATCCGGAGAAAGTAAAAGAGTTGCAGGCATTGTTCGATGCAGATGCAAAAAAATACAACATCTATCCATTCATCGATTGGGAAGATGTGTTCTCGCGGAGGATACATAATAATGGAAATGCGACAGGGTTAAAGTAGTTGAGAATTGAGAATGGAGAGTTGAGAGTTGAGAGTGAATTTGATCATTCGGCTTTTCACTTTTCACTCTCCATTCTCAACTCTCAACTCTCCACTTTCTACAAAAAATTAACAACTATGCAAATGGATGACGTAAACATTCTCACCAAAAAAATACTCGTAGGCTTTGCGCTTACCATCGTTCCATTGCTGATCATAGGTGGCGGCCTATGGCTTATCAGTCATTATTTACTGAAATAAAAAACAACATCATGGCACAACAACAATCACTTGCAAAAAACAGGACGAGAGATATGCTCATCAGCCTGTTCATTTATACACTGCCGGTGCTCGCTGTGTATCTTTACTTTAAACTGAAAGGAGAGGCGCCGTGGCTGCACAATACACATACACCACAAACTGTTGACCTGCCCGGCTTTTTTCACTTCATTGAACCCGTGTTTAAAAATTTACAAACATGGGGGTTTCTTGTGATCGCCTTTGTTCTTGGCATCGCGGAGTTTGCGCTTGGCTTGTATGACAACAAGTGGACAAAATCGGAAAGGGCGATCGATATCGTTTGCTTTGTTGCACCAAAAGTATTGCTGGTACCGGTTACAGCGTTCTTCAGTTTGCAGGCACTGCCATGGCTTTTGCCGGGCCTTAAAAATGAATTTTCATGGGTGCCATTCTGGGGCGGCGTTTTCATCATAGCTATTGCAGATGATCTCACACAGTACTGGTATCACCGGTTGCACCACCAGGTGACATTCCTTTGGAGATTTCATCGCACACACCATTCCGCTCCTTACATGGGCATGGCAATGGCATCTCGTCAAAATTTCATATACACAGTTTTCTTTTCTCAAATTTACCTTACTGCAGCATTGGTGTATTTAGGCTTGGGGTATGCTGCGCTATTTGTAACAGTAATTAAAACTGCTATCACGTTAAGCGCACACTCAAGCATTGCATGGGACAAACCTTTTTACAAATACAAAGTACTGCATCCCATCGCATGGGTGTTGGAAAGATTGATTTCCACACCGGCAACGCACCAGGCCCATCACGCCGATACATCAGGTGATGGCGTTGGATTTTTTAAAGGCAATTTTGGAAACATGTTCTTTATATGGGACGTAATGTTTGGCACCGGCATCATTACAAGGAAATATCCAAAATCGTTTGGAACAAAACACTACAAACAGGAAGAATGGTATGCACAGTTTCTATGGCCCATTTTTAAATCGAAGAAAGAGGGGAGTGAGCTTAGTAAACGCGGGCCCGCAGTAGCAGAAGACCCTGTAAAAGAATCATCGATTGCAAATGCGATCGACGCTGTCCAGGCACAAGCTGTTTAAAGCAATCTAATCATTCGTCACGATGAGATTGCTTCGCCCCATTGCTTCAGGCTTGAACACACCTTCCTTTTACAATCTTCATTTTTCTCAGGGGCTCGCAATGACGATGCGGCGTGCTGACATGTATTAAATGCTCAACAATCAATTAATAGCTTGTTGAGCAAGGCCGAACCGTCATTGCGAGACCTGTGGAGAAAAAATGCTTGAGTAATAAAGGAGAATCCGAAGTACGACAAGCGGTCGAAGCAATCTCCACGCACTTTGCGAGATTGCTTCGCCACGCTTACCTCTGTGTATGTAGCCCGTATGCATACATACACGCCAAGTGCGCTGTGGCTCGCAATGACGACACGATCTTGTTTTATTTTGTCAACCAATCAGTTGTTGCAACGTCCTATAGTTTCGTGTCATTGCGAGTCCCTATGGAGAATGAATGATGAACTATTAAAGCAAATTCAAAATGACACAAACAGGACGAAGCAATCTCATTACCACGACGCAGCGACATAAAAAAATCCTTTGATCAAACCTGATCAAAGGATTTTTTGTTTACGACAAAAGTAAACACTAATAGCTCACTGTCCATTCCACAGCTTTGGCTGTGTTTGACTGTATCGTTATACTTCGAATGTTGCCTCGTTTTTGATTATTTACCACAACGGCTTCCGGGCATTTAAAGTCCTTAAAAGAAAACCCTTCGGGCTCGTAAATGTATATGATGTATTGATCGTCGGCAACTAACTGAGACTGACCGTTAAGTGCATTGTTGTTCCAGTCCAGCTTATCTATTTCCAGACCACCGCTTGAAATATGCCTGTTGGTGGCCACTAATTGCGGATGATGTTGATCTTCACGCACTGTAAACAGTTGGCAGTTGTAAGTGGTATCCATATCGCCGAACTGAAACCCTTCTTTGAACACACCTTTAAATGATTTTGTCCAAAACTCAAACACGAGGTACTGTTTGTTTTTATCCAACCCCATTTCTGCAAATGAAATGGATGATTGGCTTTTGCCCGTGCGACCAAGCAACATCCAACTTTCATAGACTTTGTTCATTTCAAGCAAAAACAAGTCGTATGGCGATTTGTAGCGGGCATCAAATACTCGCTCCATGGAACCGCTTACAGTTGAATTCAGCCTGTCGAGATACATCGAGCAGGAAGGGTCAATATCGTACAGTTGTCCCGGCACTGTATGCATCACAGGTATGGAACGGATGGCCGCATCGATAATAGGCGTTTGATATTTTTCTGGTTTGTCAGTTAACAGAAATAACGAACCCGTCATGGAAGTTGCCATACACGCAGGGTACGCTACTTTTTCACTTAATTCAATATGATCTGGATCGTTGCGCCATATTACATTGTTAAATGAGTTGTACTGGGTTAGAGATTGAATCCCGTAGCCGTCGTTTCCAATTCTGCATCCGTCAACTATGCCCACCAATTCCGGACGGATTCCCCAGCAAGCCAACAAAAAATTATCCTTGCCAATTTCAGATCTCACAGCCTTCACAACATTTCTAAATGCTTCTGTGCCGGATGTTTTTTTAGCGGTGAAATAATTGTTGTTGCTGTTGTATCCTTCATATCGCAAATGACGCAAAGCATCCAGTTTGTAATACTTCCATCCGGTTTGTTTGAAATATTTATAAATGGGTTTCACCAGAGAATCCATCGCAATAGTATTTGAACCATCCATTACATAACCCACCCAGCGACCTGTAACAGGTTCCCCTTTGGCATCTTTAAGGAAAAACGATTTATGGTTATCGACATAGGATTTGTTGGTGAATGCAACATTCGTCCATATAGCCGGCTTCAAACCTTTATTGGTTATATAATCGGCAAGGCCATCCATTCCGGAAGGAAACTTATCGTTAGGGGTCGTCCACTTAGCAGGTTCTGCAGTTTCCTGTTGGTAGCCATCATCGATCTGAATATATTCGAGTCCGTATTTTTTCAGCTTGTTGCTTAACACATCAGTTATATCGTGTACGTTTTTCTCGTTCACTTTGCTAAAGTAGGCATACCATGAACTCCAGCCTACAACAGGCTTTTGCCAAACATCATACTTCCATGGTTCAAAATAGGAGAGTCCTCTATGATGCTGATAGTAGTGTGGCTTAAACAGAAAAACAATTTCATCGCCGGTGATAACAACATTGAATTTATTACCTGTACTTGCAGCGACAGAAGGTGTAATCACAACATTGGCTTGCTCTACAGATAAGGCCCAGTCTTTCTTTCTGTCATATACCGCTTTGTTCAGCAAGCTATGACTCAATCCCACAGAATGGCGCACCAGCGAGCTTCCCCAACCGCGATTTTCTTCACAGGGAAAAGATTGTCCGCTTGCCGCTATCGTTCCGTTGAGTTTAATTGATTGTTGTTTCCGTGAGGTGATGGAAATGCTATGAGAGATTTTTCCCGCCTCGTTGTCTTTAGCTTCTCTTATGTAGAAATCTTTGGCATCGAGATTAATATCTCCATAAAAGATTTCTTCACCGTCATAGCGAATGGTGAGGTGTTTTCCTGAAAGTGTAACAGTGGCAAAACCGTTGGGCGGTGTAGCGTTTGTTTTCTTCATTTGTGCCATACCGATACAGCACACAAAGGTTGCCAGGGTTGTCAAAAGCATTTTTACATTCATCATGTCTTCTATCTTTTTATCGCCGATTTTTATTCGGATCAAATTAAAATCTAACTAGTGCAGAGCTCTGCCGCCAGTCATTTGGTTTTGAATGTTTATCATTTTCAAAACGTCTTGTAGTTTAACATGTCGCTCCTACGGAGCTGGCTTTTACTTTCTGAAAGGCTTACCTGATCTACGAACATTTAACCCCTACGGGGTTATTTCAACGTCAGAGAGCTTGAAAGCTCCGTAGGAGCTAAACGTTCGTAGCACTGCAAATCATAATGGCAAACAAAATACCAGCTCCGTAGGAGCGACACGTCAAAAATAGGGTATCAAAAACCATTTCGTAATTCCATAAATCACGAAACTGCCTACACTAAAAAAAACGCCCGATACCGCTATTTTGCTTTTTTGGACAAGCGGAAAAAATATGCATCATGCGCCTGAACCGTTGCAGAAAATGGTTTTGCGGTAGTGCCTGTTGTTTTCTTTTGCCATATATCGTATAAATTATAAACAGTACTGTTCATATCCAAAGTTTTGTGAACCAGTGTATCTTCAATGGTTTGCGTCTTCCAGTTGAATTGAAAATTTTGCGGCGAGGTTTTGCGATTTAAAAAGCAAACCGCCCACTCATCATTCGTCAAAGGCTTCACCCACACTTCCATGCTATCTTTTTGCATATACCTGAATCCTTGTATAGCCAAGGGATCCTGATCAACAGCAATGGCATCTTTATTCAAGAACACACTAAGCGTTTCGTTGGAAATTTTTCTAAGATCATTGCCCATCATAAGCGGCGCAGCCATTATGCACCATATAGAAAAGTGTGCCCTGTCTTCATTCATCGTCATGCCATTTCCTACTTCCAGCATATCGGGATCGTTCCAACCACCGGGGCCTGAATAACTTCTCAGCTTTTCATTCAGGTCTGCATTGGTCATTACCCCGTTGGCTTTCCATGTTCCGTAGTCGTGGTAGCCATCGAACACCTGGTAGATATCTTCAGTTGTGCGCCACAGCTGACCCACAGGTTTGCCCCATTCCCAGGGCTTGTTGTTGCCCCATTCGCAAAGACTAAAGATCATCGGACGACCTGCTTTTTGAATTGCTTTGCTCATGGTGGTGTAAGCGTCTTTCGCATTGATTCCTTCACTGTGGCACCAGTCAAATTTCAAGTAATCAACACCGATGGATGCATAGTAACGAGCGTCCTGGTATTCATTGCCTCTTGTTCCTGCGAGTCCCTGGCAGGTAAGGGTTCCGGCACAATTGTAAATACCAAACTTCAAACCTTTGGCGTGTATATAATCGCCAACAGCTTTCATCCCATTGGGAAATTTTTTCGGATCAGCTACGAGATCTCCGGTCACGCTGTCTCTGTCTTTCAACATCCAGCCATCATCTAGCACGAGGTAGTTATAACCAGCATCTTTTAATCCTGTTGAAACCATTAGATCAGCCATGGCTTTGATCTTTTCTTCGTTGATATCTGTCCAGAAAATGTTCCAGCTGTTCCATCCCATGGGTGGTGTCGTAGCCAGCCCTTCAAACTTTTGTGCTGATGCTGTTGTAGCGATAAGGCTCGCTATTGCAACTAAAATACGTTTCATCGTAATACTATTGACTTGAATTTTTTAAGTTTTTTTTAATTAGAACATCCCACGGCCGTTTCGCGAACAGTGCATTTTAAAAGCGTTTCAGGGCCAATTCCTAAATAAGAACCTCCGCTTAAAGAAGGCACTCTTCCTGACACAAAATCTTTGTACCAGTTCATCCACGGCGCGGTGTAGCCATAGCTTTCGGCTGCATGAACGGAAAATCCGCCACCGAGATTTGCCAAAGGCAACGTGTAGCCTTTGTTTTGATAAAAATGTTCACCAACGGTGTGCAGCCATTCGTGTATCCAAACGCCGGGGTCATTGTTTTTGTAATTGTTGATCTTGTCGCTTAGTGTTGCATAGGGATCTTGCGTAAACTTCACCTGTACATATCCTGTTTTAAAATTGGTACTTAAAGGATCCGTTCCCGCCAGTCCGAAATAATTACCTCCAAAATCTACAGCACCGTCTTTTTGTTTCCAGCAAACGAAAACGCAATCATAGTTTCCGGGTAAAATACCTGCCACAGCATTTCTCACCGTAGCATCACTCAATACATAGCCTGTGCCGTCATTGTAATTGTTCAAAGGCATTGGTGCAGTGATGTCCTGTCTTGTTACCTGCCAGTTCATAGTGCCGTAAGAGTATGGAATGAAATGATTGCTTATGCTCCACTGAAAATAATCGAAACATGCATTGAGCTCATCAGTAGTGAACGTCGATTGCTGCTGCGTGTTATTGATCGTTGCTGTCACCGTTTGTACGCCAATCCACAAAGCTTTCCAGGCTTTGGCCACTGGTTGATCTGCTGTCGTAAATGCTAAAGAAATATTGTCTGAAACTTGCAGATTCTTCAACAAATATTTGTTTGAATTTTTCAACGACAGTCCGATAGTATGTTGCCCTTTGCTTGCAGTGATACTTTTCTTTTCAGGATATGAAGTGCCGGTATACTTGCCATCGAGATAAATGTATGCTGGCTCATCAAGCGGAGTTGAGATACTGATCTCAGGACTACCATTTGGTTTGCTATTGGAATCATTTTTTTTACAACTTCCAACAAACAGCAGCATTGAAAACAGAAGACAAATAGCCGCACCGCTATGTTTGATCATTTTGCTTGTTTAATGGTTGAATGATTATTTCTGGAATTGGAGGTTGTTTAGTTAAGCTGTTTGAAAAATTAAAAACAAGTCGCTTTGTCATCCCGACGAAGGAGGGATCTGTGTCTAACACTAGCGAACATTATGCATAAACAATCACGCAGATCCCTCGTCCCTCGGGATGACAAGCAACACCCTATATTCCATCAAACGGTGTAACTAAACAACATCTAATTCCTATTTCCTAACTCCTAATTCATATTATCTCTGTCCCGTCCAAGAATACACTTCATCGAACGACGTTCTTTGGTTGCCGTTTTCAAGCATCCAGTATTTGACCTTCAGCGTTTTTGTGGCAGCGTCCCATTTGTTAATGCCGGTAGGATCGATCTGTGCAGAGCGTCCGCGTGAAGGAGATGGTTGACCCCAATAATTTGTAACCGAGGTTACATTGTTGTTGTTATCAAAAGTGAATACCGGTGTGAATTCTCCATAGTTTGAATTGCTGCCATTCAACGATATCGAATGATAACGGTCGTTGGTTATGCCTGACTGATCTATCACCACCACACTGTTTGGAGAGGTGGTAGCCAACACAACGTTCCATGGATAAAAACCAATGATGCCGCTGTTTACATAGTCTTTAAGGGAACCTGTTGCCGTATAATAACCATCATACGGATTAAGTGCAGGCAATGGCGCTGTAACAATTACCCACTGCTTTGTAGAACCGTCAGCGGCTGTTACTTCGTATGTAACAGGTTTGGAATAATCGCCTCGGGTGCCCAAAACAGGCGCACTACCAACAGGATTGATGGAAGCCGTGCCCGCTATGGTCGCTGTGCCCCAAAGCTGTGTAAGTTTAATATTAGAAAGCTGTCCCTTAGGCACGCCATTGGGAACATCTGGTATTACATAAATAGTATCGTGAGAAATATTAATTGTGTGATCCAGAATCAACGCGTTTGTCTTAATACTCATGATCTCGTTGGACGTTCCTTTGTTTGCCCACGAAGTATCCGCGTAGTTATAGAGAAAGTTAAAATCAGAAATCGCTTTGTCGGTTGCGGGCGCTTCCTGCACCGCTGTTTTTTCACAAGCAGTAAAAGCTGTGCTCATGAAAAATAAGATGATGAAAATATGGTTGAGTTTCATTGTTCGTTTTTTTTATAAATCGTTACTAAGGCGAGGAATTAATAATTAATAATTAATAATTAACAGGGCTTCAGTCATCAGAAAATTCACCACTCCGTTTTCAGTCCTTTCACAGATAAACCTTTCGACACCCCAAAACGAGGCCATCACAAGGTTTCGGCGAGACGCCATATTAATTACTAATTATTAATTATTAATTGCTCTCTACTGATACCCCGGATTCTGCTGCAAGCTTGTTCTTTGAATCTCCGCTCTTGGTATAGGCAACAAATAATTTGCTGGGCTGTTAAATGCACGCGTTTGAATAACACCATACGAATAGGATTTTACATTACCATTCAGTGTTATTGTCACGCCTCTACAACCTGCATTCTGTGTGCCTTCTGCTATTTTCCAGCGGCGAACATCATAGTAACGATGTCCTTCGAGACATAGCTCTACCTGCCTTTCGTTTTGTATTCTTGCAAACAGTTCCGCACCAGAAAGCGATCCGTCTAATGCCGGTAAATTAACGCCCGGACGCTGGCGAACCAGATTCAGATATTTGATAGCTTCTGCATAGTTGCCAAGATTATATTGTGCCTCTGCGTAGTTCAAATAGATTTCACTCAGGCGGCTTATAACCCAGAAGTGGTTAGTGGCACCTAAGCCTGTGTTGAAATTAAAAGTAGTGTCCTGGTATTTTCGAAAACTATATCTCGTTAAGCTATAGTTCCAATTATCAAAACCTGTTTTTGAATCGAGGCCACCTTCATAGAACTGGCAGGCACTTGTGCCACCAGCGCTGTACCTGTCCTGGCAATACGCGGTGTTTCCAAAGGGACGGCCGTCAAAAAGGATATCGTTATAAAAACGGGGATCTCTGTTTGCATAAGGGTTCTGATCGTTGTAACCTGAAGTAGGGTCTGTGATCAATTTTCCATCGGCCGTATTAAATGCATCAACCAGTTGCTGGCTCGGTGCAAAAGAGCTCCATCCGTGAAAACCGTTTGGTGCAAGAAATGTTTCGATACCGGTGAAGTCACTATAGCTGTTAGAGTATTTGGCGCTTTTTAAAGTAACCATGATCAGCTCCGGATTCGGCTTTACAAATAGCTGGCAGTAAGGTGTGCCGGAGTATAGCTGATAAACACCGAGGTCAATAACAGCTTTTGCAGCATCTGCAGCTTTCTGCCATTTGGTAGCGTCTTTGTTGTCGTTCCAAAAAGGACTGGCGGCATATAGCAAGATGGTTGATTTTAAAGCCATGGATGCGCCTTTGGTGGCTTTGCCATACTTGGCATCGCTCGATGCATAATTAACCGGAAGAAGATTTGCTGCTGCATCGCAATCTGCCACAATAAAACTTACACACTCATCGAAACTTGCACGTGTGGCCTTGAAATTGGAGTTGAGATCAAATGGTTTTGAAAACAACGGCACACCGCCATAATCCCTTACCAGCATATAATAAGCAAATGCGCGTAAGTAAAGCACTTCACCTTTCAAACGATTACGAACACTTGAATCACCAGGCACGGCATCAATTTTTGACAAGAAGGTGTTGCAGTTTTGAATGTTGTAAAACTCAAGCGACCATATGTCGAAGTTGCCTAAGTTATCTGGCGTTAATGTTCCTTTGTTCAGCACAGATTCATTGTAGTCATTGAATTTGTTGTATCCTTCATCGCAAGCGGCAGACAATGCCCACGAGCGGCTTGATTTGTTATCCCAATTATGCTGCACATTAGGAAGGATATTGTATAAGTTGTTTGCGTATGCTTCAGTGAGACTAAGATCTGTCCACACAGATGCATCGGTATATGAATCAAGTGGTGGTTTATTTAGAACATTCTTTGTGCAGGCTGGTAATAGCACTGCTATGGCTATAATAGATTTTATAATATTTTTCATACAAGTTTGTTTGCAGTTATTACAGGTTTACATTCAGCCCAAAACGAACGGTGCGGGTTTGAGGATAAGAAACCCCTGTCAGGCTGGTATTTTCAGGATCAACTCCATATCTTTTCAATCCATCAACGGAGAAAATATTTGAGCCGCCTACAAATAATCTAAGCTGCGAAATGCCGATCCTTCTTAAAAAATCATTGTCGGTGAAAATATATGAAAGCTCCGCGTTCTTTAAACGGAGGAAGGAAGCATCTCTTACATACAGGTCAGCATCTACGTTGTTTCTTGAATCACCATTGTTGCTCGCTCTTGGGAATTTCGCATCAGGCGTTGCTTCTGTTGAAACAAACCTGTCATCATACACCCACGTTGGCGGAACAACTACAGCACTTTGCGCCTGTGGACGTATCTGAACCTTTGCAATGGTTTGCCCCGCGAATATCATGTTAAGGCTCCATCCTTTGTAAGTGAAAGACAATGGAAGACCGAATGACAGTCTTGGTTTCACGCCATAGTCAATACGCACTTTATCCTTCGATGTAATTTGCCCATCGTGATCTATATCCTGTATCCAAAGATCGCCGGGGCCAGCGCCGGGAAGGTGAGGACTTTTCAAAACTTCATCCTGTGTATGATAGATGCCGCTTGTTTTATACGTCAGCCATGAGTCAACGGTGTGGCCGGTATATTGCTGCCATGCAGGAATATTGGGTGATTCGTCCTGGTAAATAACTTTGCTTCTCGCATAAGTAAGATTCACGCCAACACTATATTGAAATGCCCTGTTGGTCGCCTGCCTGTAGTTTATTGCAAACTCAAACCCACGATTGAGCGACTTGCCAATGTTCATGTAAGGCAATGTAAGCCCTGTGTATTGAGGCACTGACGATAAGGGTTGCGCCAATATATCACTGCGATAGTTTCTGAATACATCGAAAGTGATGTTCAGTTTGTTTTGCAGCAATGTCATGTCAACACCAAGGTTTCTCGTGTCTTGCTTTTCCCACGTAATGTTAGGATTAGGAACTGAAGAAGGGGAGAGATTGGTAGACTGCGTATAAGAATCTGAGAAGTAGGTGTAGTAAGCCGGATTGGTAACAATACCATACTTCGTCATGTAGTAATATTGAGCAACAGCATCACTACCCATGATACCCCATGAAGCCCTGAGTTTAAGGTTGTTGATAACAGGCAACAAAGGCTTGAAAAAGTTTTCATCGGAAATGCGCCAGCCCAGTGCCACCGCGGGAAACAGGCCCCATTGTTTGTCCGGAGCAAAATTGAATGAACCGTTGTATCGTAAAATTAAATTGGCTAAATATTTTCCTTTGTACGCATAATCAACTTTGCCAAAATAACTGGCGCGGCCCCACTGCGATGCAGAGCCTGTGCCCATTTGGTTAAGATCCGCGCCGGAAAACAGTTGATCCAAACTTGATCCCAAAAGGTCCTGGCGCTGAGCCGTTGTACTGGTGTTGTTGTAGGTTGTTTGTTCATAAGCAGCAAAAGCGCTTACGTTATGATCGCCAAACTGCCTGTCGTATCCAAGCTTTAGAAACAATGTATTTTCAGCAGACTGGGAACTCGTTTGCGTGATCTGGCTCAATGCAGTGCTGCTGTATTGGTCCGTGTAAGTATCTGTAGCCTTGTTGTAGGAATAGGCGTGCCAAGGTCTTTTATAAAATTTATTGAACGTGTTGATGTTATCAAAAGCACCATAACCGCTTACTGAAAGACCTTTTGTAATGAATGGAAGTTGAATGTCAATTCCCAGTTTTGGGTTAAAGGTCAGGTAGGTAATGTTGTTATAGCCAGGTTCTGTAGAGCTCATCAGCACAGGGTTTCTACCATAACCCAAGCCACCGGATGGCAATCCGTTTTTCCAGTACACAGGTATGAATGGATAAATGCTAATCATTTCATGCATGATGCTTCCATCATCAATCGCAGGATTCTTTGAAGTCTCTTTCCATGCAGCGAGGTCAACATTGAACTTGATGTATTTATTTGCCCTGATATCAATATTGGATCGCAGGTTGAAATTTTGGTAAGACAAGTCGCTATTGCTGTAGTTACTTTTTTGATTGATGTATTGACCGGAAACATTGTAGCGAACATTGTCTGAACCACCTGAAACCGATAAGGCGTGGCTGGTTTGCGGCGCCCATGCTTTATACACCTGGTCCGTCCAGTCCGTGCTCGTATAATCAGGATCATTGCCAGCTTTATATTTCTCAATTTCTTCTGGATCGTATGGCGTTTGTGTTCCGTTGATAACAGCAAGCTCATTGTAGTAAGTCATGTACTGCCATGCGTTCACACGAGGAGCAATTCTTGTTAAGTGCTGAAAGGCCATGTTGCCATCATACTGAATAACCGGCTTGCCTGATTTACCCCTTTTAGTTGTAACCAGCACAACTCCATTTGCGGCACGTACACCGTAAATAGCTGCTGACGCGTCTTTCAGGAGTGTTATGCTTTCAACATCAGCGGGGTTGACCCTGTTCATGTTTCTGTCAGGAATACCGTCTACAACGATCAGCGGGCCTACGCCGGTTGAACCATTTGCAAACGTGTTGTATCCGCGAACGAGCATCAGTGCATCATCATAACCCGGTTTACCAGAACGGTTGTTGATAACCAAACCAGGAGAAACACCTGCAAGCGCATTTGAAATCGAAGGAGAAGAGTTCATGCGAACATCTTCCGGTTTGATGGTGGTAACAGCTGCAGTTAAGCTTCCTTTCTTTTGTGTAGAATAACCCACCACTACAACCTCCTGTTGCTGCAAGTCAGGCGACACCTGCAATACAATAGTTATCGTGGTTCTATTCAGCAGGCTTATTTCCTGTGTTTTATAACCTATGAAAGAAATGACGAGGATCGCGTTTTGCGGATCCTTTATAGTCAAATTAAAATTTCCATCAGCATCAGTTGATGTGCCGATTGTTGTACCTTTTATGGCAATGGTCGCGCCCGCCAAAGACTTACCGGTTTCATCCGTTACGTGGCCCTTAATAATGCCAACTGGTGCAGACGATTCCGTTATTGCACCCGGTAAAGTAACCAATGTGGAAGCGGACTTAATGATCACCGTTCTATCAACAATGGCATAACTGAGCGGCAGGTTTTTAAAGCAGGCATTCAATGCTTCTTGAATGCTCACATTCTGAAGCGAAAGAGAAATGTTGCTCTGCCTCTGGATCATTTCGGAATTGTACAGAAAGTCAAAGCCGCTTTGTTTTTGAATGAGGCCAATAGCCTTCAAAAGCGGAATGTTTTTTTCCTTTATGGTAATCTGGGAAAAAGTTTTAGCGTTCACAGCAAGAACACTCATAAGCAGCAAAGCAATCGTTAATTTCATGGGCAATAACCATGTTAATTTTTGCCGTCTTTTTTGAAAGACATTGGCTAAAAAAGGCATACATTTACTTTTTAGGTTAAATAATGGAGAACTCTATCAGACTTTATGTTTAGCCTAATTCCGCCGGGAGTAGTACCAGTACTTCCGGTTTTTACTTGGCAGAAGTCTCTACTTGTTTTTTTGTTGTGCGATCAGTTTTTTTCCTTCTATTTTAAATGAATAAGTTCCGGTCATTTCCAGCATGGATACTATTTTAGAAAGAGGCAGGTCCCTCGAAACAGATCCTCCGATATGGCCCTCAATTTCGCTGCCTTTATACACCACGTCAACATCGTACCACCTTGCAACTTGCCGCAGCACACTGCTGATATCTGTCGCTTCGCCGAAATAAAATTTATTGTTCTTCCAGGCTATAACAGCGGCTGCATCTACATTTTCCGTTTTGGTCATTGTAGAGGAAATAGACGCCTGGTCATTTGGTTTTAACAGGCAGGAAGGCAGGCCGGCTTTGTCCACTCTCACCGATCCTTCAAGCAAGGTTATTTTACTTTGAGGTTCATCATCATAGGTGTTCATATTGAAACTCGTTCCCAATACAGACACCGTAATATTATTGCTGGTAACCTTGAAAGGTTTCGCTTTATTTTGCGCCACTTCAAAATACACTTCTCCGGTTGTTTCAACATGCCTGTCATGGCCAACAAATGAAACCGGAAACTTTAAAGAGGACGCCGCATTGAGCCAGACTTTGGTTCCGTCTGAAAGTGTTAAGCTGAGAATTTTGCTTCCCCTGGGAACCGCTACTGTATTGTATTGCAGGCGATCACTTCCGCTTTCTTCATTGTAGGCAATTGATCCGTTTTTGAGTTTTTGAATGTTTGTATTTCCCTGTGCAGCAATTTTTCCACTTTGTGCACTGTCCAAAACAATTTGTGAACCATCAGCTAAAGTAAGCGTGGCATTGCTGGCGGAAGGCGCAGCTACATCAGCTTGTTTTATTGCGTAAGATGGAGTTGTATTGTTTTTGTATTTAACAAGCCATACAGCGGCACCGCCGAGGAACAGTAAGAAAATAGCGGCGGCCCCGAACCAGTATTTCGTAAAGGTTCTAATGGTTCTTACAGGAGCTGCAGAAGGAGTCTCTTTAACAGCGTGAATGATGGAGTTGAAAATTTCATCTGATTCCGAAAGGCTCCCGCTATCCTGCAATGCATTATACTGCTGCATTTGCAGGTTAATCATTTCTTGTATAACGGGTCGGAACTGTTCATCCTGCACGTATTGAAAGAATTGTAGCTTTTCTTTCTCTGTGCAGTTATTATTCACATACTTGTCAAACAGTTGTTGAAATTCGGCGAGGCGATCATTCATTTATGCGGTTTTTTAACTCGGGTTATAAACCCTGTAATTAAAAAGACTCGCTAAATAAAAAAGAGGGGTACTCGTTCTTAAAAAAAATTTATAAGCGTGCAGAGGAGCACCATGTGACCGTGGGAGATAAGATAACCCTTAACAAACCTGGAAGCCCTGACGATATGTTTCTTTACCGTTTCTTTTGAAATATGAAGCAGGTCGGCAATTTCATGATACTTTAATCCTTCAAAGCGGCTCAGTTCAAACACCCTTTTTTGTTGCGGTGGCAAATGCTCTAGTGCCTGCGCGATCGTATTCTGCAAATCCTTTCCCAGCACAATGTTCAAGGTATTTCCATCTTCCGTTTCAACGTCTTCTCCAACGGCATTTTCCATCAAGCCAAGGAAAGCATGTTTCTTCAAATGATCGTACATGCAATTTCTAACCAGTGCATTAAAATAAGCGTCAAAGTTTTCGATGTCAGGTAATTTGCTCCTGTTTATCCAGATTTTAATAAAAACTTCCTGCAATGCGTCAATAGCATAGGTTTCTTCCTTTAAAATCTTCTTAGCGATAAACAATACTTTGCGGTGATATAGATCAAAAAGGAGCTTGAACGCCGATTCGTCGGCATTGGCTATTTTCTCAAGAAGCAGTTTTACTTCGTCATCCAGTAAATCACGGTTCAGACTTCGCACAAGCAAGCAGCAGTTTGAACGCGAATATATATTTAATTTTTACTGTACAAAAAACAGAATGGAATAATTAGATACTATTCTGAGTTGGCGATCGATTTTAAATGTTTACAAAAACTGCAATCGGTTAACTTGAAAAATCTTTCATAGAATACTTTATTCCGTTGGCTAAAGCCAGACGGCAATGAAGTATTTGAAACCTTCCAGAGTGTTATTTGAAAATTCCTGAAGATTTAGTATTTCCACAGTAAAATGAAATTAAAGAATGCAACAACATACTTCATTGCCGTCTGGCTTCAGCCAACGGACACTAGAGAGATGAAGTATTTGCGACTTTCTAAAGGGCTATCGAAGATCCCTGAAGATTTAGTATGATGACAGCAAATGAAATTGAAGAATGTTAAAACATAATTTATTGCCCTCTGCCTTCAGCCAATGGAAATTAAAGAGATGAATACTATTAACCACCCTTCATTCAATTCTTACCATTTGCTTAAAACCTGTACAAAATGACACAATCGTTTGCGTTGCGCTGATGGCTGCAGTAGTGTTACCTTGAATGATTATTAGTGTTCCTAAATATTTTTTTGTCAATGACCAGGGAAAGATCGTTCGCCATTATCGCAGCTTTTATCTTGATTATATTGTCGCCAAACTTAACGTTAACGGCGCAAACAAAAGTGTTTTATAAAGAAAGTTTTTCATCGCCAGAGCTGCCAAAAGGTTGGTACAAGCCGGCCGTAGGCGTTTGGGATCCGCAATGGATAGTGACCGATCAGCCATATCCAGGTTCTTATAAATACCAACAGCAGGCGCCACCGATAGCCTCTGAAAGCCGTGGTTATCATCTTCAATTCCAGGCAGGTTATTTTACAGATGAAGATGTAGACTGGTGGGCAAAAAAGAAAAACTACCCTGATGGTTATGTTGTATCTGCGCCAATCGATTGCTCGCAGAAAGAATCCGTTATACTTCGCTTTCAGCAAAAGTTTCGCTGGTGGGATTACAAACAAAATGATACCAGCGGCATGTTCGTAGGTGTGAGCACTGACAGCATTCACTGGCAACAGTGGGATGTTCGCGGTGGCGCAGCGTCTGCTACCGATATGTTTGCACCATTGAAAGAAGAAATAAACATTTCAAAATGGGCAGCACATCAGCCAAAGGTTTTCCTCCGTTTTTACTGGAAGGGAATGATGGCCTGGTATTGGATGGTAGATGATATCACGCTTGCAGAGGCTTATAATAATGATGTGGCGGTGGTGAAACTTCTTTCACACAACGAAACGTCCAATCATTTTACTGATCACGACATTATAACATTGCGTATTAAGAATGCAGGATCAAAGCCAATAACCAAAAGCTTTGAAGTGCGCGGCACCATTGATGGAACAAAGACAATTAAAAAAATTGTGGACGTTTCTTCAGAAGGCTGGGAGCCCGGTAAGGACAAGGATATATCATTCCCGGCGGAGAACCTTGCCGGCAAACCTTCCCACTCATTTAAGTTTGTAATTGACTATCCGGGAGATGAAAACAAAAGCAACGATAGCCTTGCCATCAAGGCAAATGCAGAAGCATCTACGCTGGGAAAGTTGACAGCATACAAACAGAATGGCAATACATTTGACCTTGCTTCAGGCATTAGTAAATTGAAACTGATCTTTTACCGTGATGATATTTTCCGTTTATGGCTGGCTCCGGATGGAGATTTTACAGAACCTGCGCATGGGGATATTGTAGTGGGCGATCCGCAAAAAAATACAAAAGTCAGTTCTGTTGACAAGGGCACATATTATGCGTTATCTACAGGCAAATTTGTTGTAAGGGTATACAAACAACCGTTGCGTTTTGCCATGTATGATGCCTCTGATCGCACAATGCTGTGGCAGGAATTGAAGCCGATCACTTCAGGAGCTAAAACCGTACAAACACTAGCTTCCCGGGCAGACGAATATTTTTATGGGTGTGGAATGCAGAATGGTTACTTCTCTCATAAAGGGAAAGACATCATGATAGAAAAAGGTGGCGGCTGGAACGATGGAGGAAGAGCCAACCCTGCACCATTCTACATGAGCACCGCAGGTTATGGCGTATTAAGAAATACATTTGATGCAGGCCTGTATAGTTTTAAGGATACGGTGAAGCTTTCGCATGATGAAAACAGGTTTGACGCTTTCTATTTTTATGGCCCTTCATTAAAAGCGATTTTGAATGGTTACACAGATATTTCCGGAAAACCTTTCCTGATGCCGCGTTGGGCGCTGAGCCTTGGTGATGCAAACTGTTACAACAAACCGGCACGTGATAAAAAACCACAAACAACTCCGGATGTAATCTGGAAAGTAGCAGATGAATATGTAAAACATGACATGCCTCGTGGATGGATATTGCCAAACGATGGCTATGGTTGCGGCTATGTAAAACTGGATAGTGTTGTTAGCGAGTTGCACAAAAGGGGCTTCTATACAGGTTTGTGGACAGAGAACGGCGTTTCCAAAATAGCAACAGAAGTGGGCCAGTATGGCACCAGGCTTTGCAAGCTCGATGTAGCATGGGTTGGGCCAGGTTATAAATATGCACTTGATGGATGCAAAGCTTCATACAATGGCATCGAGCAAAACAGCAATGCCCGTGGCTATGTCTGGAGCGTAATGGGATGGGCGGGCACGCAACGCTACAGCACCGTTTGGAGCGGCGACCAGTCTGGTTCATGGGAATACATTCGTTTTCATATTCCAACATTCATTGGCTCCGGTCTGTCTGCGCAAAATGCTGCGTCCAGTGATATTGACGGCATTTTCGGCGGCAGCGATTCCACCTACGTGCGTGACATGCAATGGAAATGTTTTATTCCGGTGTTGATGGTGATGAGCGGCTGGGCAAAACACGACAAGCAGCCGTGGATATACGGAGAGCCCTATACCAGCATCAACCGCAAATACCTGCGCCTGAAAATGCGCATGACGCCTTACATGTACACGCTTTGCTATGATGCCTACAAAACAGGCGTTCCCGCCACACGTGGACTGGTACTCGAGTATCCCAACGATCCTGTTACAAAGGGAACGCTGACACAATATGAATTTTTGGCCGGCCCATCACTGCTTGTTGCACCTGTTTACAAGAAGGAAATAGTGCGTGACAGCATCTATTTACCGGCAGGAAAATGGCACGACTACTGGAGTGGAGAGATACATGAGGGCAAACAATGGCTGCGCAACTATGATGCGCCATTGGAAAAATTGCCGCTGTTTGTAAGAGAAGGCGCCATTATTCCCATGTACCCGGAAATGAATTATGATGGAGAAAAACGTGCTGACACTTTAACCCTGGATATTTATCCTTCAGGCCATTCAACTTTTAATATGTACGAAGATGATGGCTTAACACGCGAATATCGTAAGGGAGCTTTTGCTACCACAAAAATTGAAGTAACACAAACCAGTAAAACAACGGTGCGCATTCATCCTGCTGTGGGTAATTACAAAGGGAAGTATTTGCAGAGAAGTTATCTGCTGCAGATCCATACAACGAAAGCGCCTGCCACTGTAGTGTTGAACGGAAAACAATTGAGAAAGGCAAACAGTAAAGAAGCACTCGATGCAAATAGTTTTTATTTCGATGCAAACGACAGGAGTGGAGTGTTGGTTGTAAGCACATCCATGCTATCAACTGCGCAAATGCAACAAATAGATATTCAATAGCATTCCGGGGAATGAAATATGTGTATTTAAAGCATCCAAATTTTTGTGCTTATAAGCAGTGCATTTTCATTCCCCGTTTTATTCAGTTTATTGATGCCTGGCGTTATAATCAGCTACCATCAATTGAAATTCTTTCCATTTTACGGAGCTCCCTTTGATTGCAATGTATTTTGACCCTTTAATTGTGTAAGTTATTGTTCCAACCAGCGCCCCCACTGCAAGACCAGCTGCTAGTCCTAATACAGCCTCTCCGGCGGGACTAATGAAGTTCATCTGAACCTGACCTTCCTGAGTATCATCCGGCTGGCCATCTATCGCTCCGAAAATGGCACCTGAAATGCCACCTGCCAGCATACCGATGCCTATATTATGGCCCGGCGCACGTCTGGTTCTAATAGAGCCAATGTAACGTGGTTCAATGGAATCTCTCTTTGTTACCGTTTGAAGATGAATGATTGAGTCTGTAATTGCAATGATGTGTCCTTTGCCAATTTTTTTTCCTGACAAGTCATATACCCGCACAAACAGTTGCTTTTGGGCATGCGCAGCACAGCTTATAAAAATTAGAAAAAATAGAATAGGGGTTTTCATACTGTCAATTTGAAGATGAAGATATAGCGATACACTTACAACTGACTTGTAACGTGGCTCGGGAAAACAATCAAATTAATAAACCAGGTCAGGTCAGGTAAGCAACTATTTTGCTTCAGCCGGCAACTAACGCCAAAGGATATTCTAATAAAGAAGTGCCTTGGTTTAGGGTTGTTAAAGAAAGGTAACAAAAATTCATCCCGAATACAATACCTAAAGTATGGGATGCTAACTTTTCGTTACGCTTTTTATAACATGTATAACCGCTGGCGGATTTTTATTATATTAGAAAAAAGTATAAACTTTTACACTTATTAACCATCCCCAAATTAAAAGCGCCTTACAATGGAAGCAAAAAATCAATCAAACGCAACCACTTTTCTTTCAGAAGATGGCCTGTCTGTATTTTACAGAAACTGGAAATCTGCGAATCAACCGAAAGCGATCGTCGTTATTGCCCACGGCTTTAATTCGCACAGCGGGTACTATGAATGGACAGCTGAACAATTGGCTTCAAACGACTATGAAGTCTACGCGATCGATTTTCCCGGAAGAGGAAAATCAGATGGCGAACGCTATTACATTGCTGACTACAATGCATTTGTAACGGAGCTTAACAAACTGGTGGACATCGCACAGGCTGCGCATCCCAACTTACCGACATTCTTACTCGGACACAGTGCCGGAGGCGTGTTGTCAGCCGTTTATGTATTAGGATACCAAAACAAATTGAGCGGCTTCATCTGCGAAAGCTTTGCCTTCCAGGTGCCCGCACCGGATTTTGCCCTTGCAGTTTTGAAAGGCTTGAGTCACGTTTTCCCTCATGCACACGTATTGAAATTAAAGAATGAAGATTTCTCACGCAATCCCGAAGTGGTTGATTTTATGAATAACGACCCGCTCATTGACAACGAGGTGCAACCCACCAAAACAGTACAACAACTGGTACTGGCCGATGAGAGACTTAAGGCTGAAATACCAACTATCACACTTCCGCTTTTAATCATGCACGGTACTTTGGACAAAGCCACCAAGCCCAGCGGCAGCCAGTTTTTTTACGACAACTCCTCATCTTCAGATAAAACGCTGAAATTGTATGAAGGGCATTACCATGACTTACTCAACGACATTGACAAGGAAGTGGTGATGAATGATATTTTGGATTGGCTGAACGTTAAAGCGAATTAATCAGAACGCCTTCATTTTATGTTGTTAATGTCCTACGGACAATGTTTGCTAAATAAAATCTTCTCTATTGATATTTTTCTCCTAACGGAGAACTCTTGCCCGTAGGGCATTGATATTAATAGAAAAAATCCATAGCATTCATTTTGCCCGTAGGGCATTAACATTAAGCGGAAGTGGGAGACATGCTATTTTAATACTGCGTGCACGACCATTACTTTCCTGCCACACTGTGCCACTCATGCTCAATTTTTGTCATGAGCAACGCATTGTCAAATTGAATAGAACCTTTTGGAAACAATTTCTCATTTTCAAAAAAACTGGATTGTACATTGGTAACATCAAGAGCACTAACCTGCCAGTTGTATGCCTGAAGTTTCAATCCATCAAACTTTTTTTTGTTTGGTGAATAACCAAGTTCTCCTTTTTCGAAAAAATCGGAGGCATTTTCGAGCGACCCAAAAATTGATTTTTTGTTAAACTGTGAAGTTTTTGTAGCGTCTATTGAAATTTGAGTATCGTCTGAGCTGGTAAAATCTATATGAAAATTTTCTCCCGTTTCAACCACATTGAATTTTGCCAGATGATGAGTACCGGGGAAAATACGGCCGCCAACAATTGTATTAAACCTCAGCGACGTGTCACGCCTTGGAATAAAAACACCCTCCCGGGCTTGTCCGTCTTCATCCCATTCCACAGCAATCCTATGCGCACCATTCTCTGATGAAATGCCTAAGAAATCTGGCAATCCTTTTGGTTTGATATGCTTCAACCGTATCAGGCAAATGCCAACAATAGCTTTGTCTTTATAAAGTTTTAACCGGAACGGAGAAGGGATAATATTTTTTACAGCTTCCGGGTCGGCCGTATAGTTGATCAGAATTCGTCTGTCGATGTAACCGTGTATGGCAGGGATTTTCATATAGTAGGGGTTGGTAAGATTTATTTCCAGTTTTTAAAAGGGTTCAAGGTCAAATTTGAATTGTAATACTTGGCCTCATCCGTAACTTCCTGCAACACCCAATCGGGCAACTCAAATTGTTCATCCTCGCTTTTCAATTCTATTTCGGCCACAATCAGGCCGTCATTCGCATCATGAAAGACATCTACTTCCCAGAGTTTCTCCTTGTAATGAATTCTGTACCGCGTTTTGGACAGTTCACTTTCCGAAAGACTGTTAAGCATTTGTTCGGCCTCAGTCAGCGGGATTTCATATTCAAATTCCTGGCGGGTAGCGCCGGTCGACTTTCCTTTGATCGTCAAATACGCTTCTGCATCGGTCACCCTTATGCGAATTGTTTTATTTTCATCTGTTGAAAGATAGCCTTGCCTGTAGAATTTTCCTTCAGGCTTGTCAAGTGCGTTCCACTTTTTGTGGTCTACAAGGTATTTACGTTCTATTTCGAGTGGCATGATGAGTTAAGTCTTGTATTTACAGTTTCTTGTTCAAAGCTCCGTAAACAAATCAATTATTGGCAACGACCTTGCTTTTCAGTGTACTTTCATGGCTAAACTTAAATGATTTTGCAACATTGTCAAAAATCCCCCTGTACCTTATAGCGTCTTTTGTTTGTGTTCCTGCAGTGACTACGTACGCAATTCCGTTTTTTGGGAAAATGTAAGAAACCAAAGTCGCCTTAATACCTTGCGGCTCCATCTTGTAACTGTACCAAACACCTTTCGTGCCATTTGCCACTATATCACCTTGTCCTAGAATTACCGCGCTTGGAATATTCTTTTGTACTGATCGAATCGTCCCCTTTAAATAATCGTCCAAGCTTAAATTTTGCATAAACTCCGTGATAACGTTAATATTTGTATTTGGATCGTCTTTTGTTTGCGGAGCATCGAGATAATAAAAGTCAATTCCATATGCATATTTATGTCTAGTTGTCCAGCCATCTGGGACATAGAGACTATACTCATCTTTACCTACATTTATATTTGTTACCTCGGGAACTTTAGCAGCAATCTCATCTGCGGCCTTTCTGTATTTAGTTTTGCAGGCTGTCGCTCCAAATAATAATACCAGAAAAACAAAAATTATTCTCATTGTCAAAGTACAATTTAGGTTGTTGGGGCTTGTGGTCGCTAATACAAAATAAGAAACAAAGATAACAACTGCCAGAGAATAGAACTAATGGCCTCCGAAAAGGCGGAGGTTAAAACGATAATTATTGGTTTTGAAAACCTGTCAGGTCTGGTAATTTGCAACGTTTACTCATACAACTCATCAAGTTCAAGCTTTTTAATTCTTGCAACAATAGCGCCCTTCGTGCGACCAAAATGTTTTGCAAGATCGCGGAGAATTGTGCCGTTGTAATACATCGTAGTCAGCTCCTCATCAAGTTCATCTGTCCACGGTTTATACGCAACTTTATGAACTTCTCTTATTCTTTCGACAGAATAAGCTTTGTCCGTTTCAGATTCTTTCTTTTTAAATACACTCTTTGCTTGTGCAGATGTTGCTATCTTTTTCTTTTCTTCTTCCTTCACTGCTTTAATTATCTGAATATGGGAAGAACCTGGAAAAGCTTTGGGTAAAAGCGTTTCCGGGATATACAATGTATTTTTGGTTCGCGTTACTGCCACGTACAAAAGATTGATTTCTTCGTTGAGTTTAGCAACATTTACATCCACTCCATCCTTGTTCTTTTCCAATTTCTCTTCAGAAATAAAGTCTTCCACGATTTGAACCGCATCGTATTCCATTCCCTTGCAACGATGAACGGTTGAAAAAATCATCTCAGCCTTTTCTTTTTCATCATTGCCTATATGCTTGTCTTTAATTGCCTTGATGATGCCCGGAATTTCGTTTCCATATTCCTTTACAATTTCAACCATCATCCCCAGTTGAACATCTTCCGTTTTTTCGATATACTCCTCTAAGTCATCAAGGTCCTTCATTTCCCTGATCAGCCCATCCTTAATGAACTGACGCTTGTCATTGTACAGACTTAAAACATCATAAAGCGATGCGCCTTCATCAGCATAAGTGTAAGAGTTGATGTTGCCTTCAAAATAAATGTTCTTTATCTTTTTCTTCTCGGTTATGTATTCAATGGCTTTCAACAATAATCCAAGGTTTGTTCTCGCTATAACCGCTTTTGATTTCACTTTATTGGTAGTTCCTTTTCCTGTAATGGCAAACGCCGGTTCGTCACCGATATGCTTTTTCCATTTCAGCACTTCCATTGCGAGGTTTGCAATGTCTTGCGTAAAACGAAAACTGGTTGACAAATTGTACGTCTTGAAATTTGCCTTCTCCAGCGAGTTCACAGCAAAGCGCCAACCGTAAATTTGTTGATGTGTATCGCCAACAATTACTTTTGTTGCTTTCTGCTTAAAGAAAACATCAAGCATCGCTGCGGAGGCATCTTGTCCTTCATCAAACAAAATATAATCGTAGGGGAGTGCAGGATTTGAAAGCTGAAATTTTTTAAGATAAAAATCGTGAGTGATTTCAATTTCACCTTTATCCATCTTGCTTAAAAGCAGTCGCGTTTGCTTTTCAATGTATGCATAAAAACTTGTTACAAATGCCTGGGCATTTGTATCGGAGATCGTGTCGCGATAATTTAGCTCCTGTATTTTTTGCTTGTCGCTGTTGCAAAAATACGCCATGAATTTGTTGATGTGATTAGCAACAATATACTCAGCGTGTTTTTCACCGTTGCCTTGCAGATTAAGCAATGCAGCAATTTCGTTGGTTTTGTAGCCCTGTGATCTTACTTTGTAATTATTTTTAAAAACAACATGCTTGTAAGCAAGCGAATGCGCCGTTTCAACTTTTACATTGTCCAGTCCCAAATCAGCAAATCTTTTTTGTGCTTCCAGCTTCACTGACTTGTTGAAAGCAAGGTAAAGTATTTTGGATCCTTTGGGACGCGTTTTTGCATATTCAATAATCGTCGTCGTTTTGCCAGAGCCCGCCACAGCATTGATCTTGATATTGCCGGTTGACTTGATGATATTATGT
The DNA here is from genome assembly GCF_019130065.1 of Pinibacter aurantiacus. Classification (GTDB taxonomy): domain Bacteria; phylum Bacteroidota; class Bacteroidia; order Chitinophagales; family Chitinophagaceae; genus Pinibacter; species Pinibacter aurantiacus. The sequence continues at coordinate 576,802 of NZ_JAHSPG010000018.1, forward strand.
TGTTCAGGTGTAAGCTTCATAAAAAAACTAAGAGGTAAATATAGCGCAATTCATTTTTCCACATATTCACGTTGACCAGCACATCTGGAATATTTAATAATCTCATGCGAATTTGTTTATTAAATTGAAAAACATCGTGTGCCATCTGCGACGCATTATCATGGCATTTGAGACGCATTGTAATTCCATTTGAGACGCATTATCATGCTTCTCTACACACATCAATTTTCAAATTTTCAAATGATCACTTTCAGTGTCGCACTATCAATGTCTAATTCCTAATTCCTAATTTTTAATTCCTCATTTACCTCTATTGCACTTTCGCATTTATTATTTTAATTTCATACTCTCAAAACTAATGCAATGGGCCCCCTGCCAAGGTCCTTACCCTTGGTCATATATTTCATCTCCTCCGTTTTCATTTTAAAAGCTCAGGATCAGGATAAAATTATACCCCTCGCAAAAACTTCTTTTTCTCAAATTAAAAATAGCAAGGCGATTACTAAAAACGATTCGGGCAGCTGCATTTGCAACGTAAATCCCGCGATTGTTCCGCAGTCAAGACAAGGCACAACATGGACCTATCAAGGCATTCCGAATGCATCCTGCAATCCGTTTCCCACTTCATTTAATTTACCGAACGGTGTTGCCACACGAAGCACTGATACCTGCGGCGTATCAAATGTGCAATACAACTGGAGCATTGTGAGTGGCAATAGTGTTGCTTCCATTAATGGGCCCACAAACGGCAGTACGGTAGCGGTTAGCATAACCGGCAACGGAACATTTACCATCAGACTTTCGAATACTGCAACCTGTAGTGACAATTCAAGCTGCACCAATTTTACTTACTACACAGATTCGGTAAATGAAGAAAACTGCACCTGCACCGCTGGCCCCGTTACAATTACTCCTACAAACAAACAAGGAAATACATGGACCTACCAGGGCTCGGCCCAGGCGAGCTGTACCGGGCAGCATGGCACTTCTCCAAATCTTGATTCCTGCTCGGTTCAAAACACCGCTTACTCATGGAGCATTCTGGCACAAGGCGGTTCAGCTTCTTTAACTGGGCCAACAAATGGGCAAACCGTAAATGTCACCATCAACAACAGCGGTTCGTTTGAGTTGCGGCTTGATGCAACTACCACCTGTAGTGATGGTAAGACCTGTACGAACTATAATTTTTATACTGATTCTTCTAAAGTCGATTCTGCAAAACATTGTTCCTGCGATGTCGATATTGATTGCGCGAAAGTAAATGAGCAGGGGAGCACCCGCACCTACACCGGTGTTATGAAAGGCGGCTGTACCGGCGAGTTTGGCGCGTCTCCACCTTACCAGCCCTGCGGCGTAAACAAGGTGGTTTGGTCGTGGTCAATTGCTGAGGGCAACAATGTTGCGCAAATAGTTGGCCCTGCCGATCAGCAAACAGTTACGGTGCAAATACTGGCCACAGGCTCTTATACATTGCGCGTGCAGGGAGATGTAACCTGTAGCGATGGCAATCAAAGTTGCGGTCCTTTTAATTTTGATTATTGCAAGGATAGCGCAAATGTTGACAAAACATGTGGCTTTGTATATACAGAAAGTAATGTTCCTGCCATGTCCGGCGGGTTAAGCAATGCAACACCAAGGCATGCAAGAATAAGAAGAGATGATTATGTAAGCCTTATAGCCGAAGGAAAAGATTACGATAAAGTAACCATTGAATGCACCCCTTCTTACGATTGCGACAGCACTCAAAAGAAGAGTACAAAAGAGGTTTTGCTGGCAGGAAAAGTACGCTTTGAGTGGCAAATACAAAGTGGCGAGGGAAATTTTGTGAAGCTTGGCATGTTACCTGAAAATGCAACAGACGATGCCGGCGACCGTGTTATATTCCAACCGCCTTTTGTACCGTGGCCAAAAGAAGGACAACCACCCAATACAAAAACAACAGAAATACTTGTGCGTGTTATTGACGAAACCGGCTCTGGCGCTTTGCTGGACAACGATGCTTATGACAAAATCACCATCGTTACGAAAAGATCGTTCAATGCCGGAGACAATTATGATATTGACATAACAAACTCAGGATACACACTTCCTCAACCAAACATTCAGGACGACAATAATGGAACTTGCTCCGCAGCCTATTCATGGGATAAACCAAATGACCTCAAGAAGCCCGTTATCAAACTCCCTGCCGTGGCCGATAACAATAAAATGGTATTGGGAGAATTAATGGTACTGGAAGCTGAAAACCAAAATGAAACGGACGAATTGAAAATGGTTTGCCAGTCCTCAACATGCAGTTCTGACGGAGGCAAAAAAAACTACAACGATAACATAGAATGGACGTGGAAAATAGAGGGAGATGACGGCACCAAAGGAAGTTTTGTTGGTGGCAACACTGGCCGTTTTGTCATTTACCAGGCGCCTGATAAAATGCCGGGCCAGCAAAAAGAATTCTCTGTTTACATAACTGTGAAAGTAAAAAATACCGGCGTGCAAAAAGATGATGTAGAGCCGCCGCCTTCCGATTCCATGGCCATTAAAATTTTCAGGCCAGGTGTGCAACTTGAATATCCTGCATTGGATTGGCTGCCTAAGTGGAACAATGTTGCAGAATTGAAATCTTATTTATTGTACAATGATGGCGGCGTTTGGAAACCAGCCCTTGCACACATGGGTCGCATTCATTTCTTTGAATTGTTAAATGTTTCCCATGAAAAAGGAAACAGCATGAACTGGCCGCTTCCCGGAACTGCTAATTCTTGCAACGACTATGAAATGGACAATTCTGATCCTATAATGGAAGTATTTCAAAGACCGAACGATCCCCCAGGAACGTTTTGCGACGGCTTCAGACATTGGATACATACACGTTCACAGAAACCCGCACGAGAAGTAGTTGTAACTGTGGAGAGTGAGGACCAGGGCGGCTATGGATTTTTGCGAAGCTTTGCCAACATTAATCACGGTGGCGCCGACAGCATAAAAGGTGAAACACCAGTGTATGAACCGGTTCCCATTCCTCCTGAAAAAGTGGCGCACCCTTCAGGAAGGCCGAAGAAAACCATTTACACCGACAACAGAGTAACGATACCGCGTGATGTTGACGAAAACAAGATTGCCGATGGTGGCTGGCGCACACAGGGAAATGTATTGATAAAAGATCCTGTGAATCCACGCGACGATAATGACAATCAACTCGTGGGAGATGGCTTCCCCGGTGATGGTTTGTCCAACTATGAAGAGTATCGCGGCTTTTTGGTACAAGGTGATTACATTCGAACCAACATTTTCCACAAGGACCTCTTCATTAACAATGCAGCGAGCTTTAATCTAACAAACTTCAGAGCAGCACTTACCGGTGCAAATGGTGCAAAAGTTGATGTGCATGAAATAAGGAAGATTGACTATGTTGATAATAAAACGAGGGAGATTAATTTTAATTTCAATCCTCAACTGCATTACATACCAGTGCTTTTCGAACCGCTTCGAGCACAAAAAGGATTGTGGATGATCGATGCGAAAGAGTCCAAGGAAAAACCGGGTTTACTGGGACAAACTTTTAGTGCCGAAGCAAGATTCAATGAAGTAAACACTCCACCAAACTGGGTGAGCGGCATTGCTATTTTTACCACTGCTATAAAAAAATATTGCACACGATTTGGTATCAACCAGGCAGACAAGTTAAACCATGTTGTATCACACGAGTTGGGTCACGGGATCTCTATGTATCACCATGGTGAAGAGCCTTATGTATTGCAGGGCCTGCAAAGCGGCGATGTGGGTTGCATTATGCGCTACGACAATATTCCACCAGATAACGTTGGAGAAGCCATAGGCACTATATTTTGTAATCAAACGAAAGGAACCGGCACCAATGCATTAAAGCCATGCGTTCCAACTGAATGTTACGGAGATGCGGCCAAGAATAGGGGAGATTGCATTCATCAGTTCCGGATATCCTGTCGTACCATTCTTTTTCCGACCCGTTAACTATTGAAAAGATGTTATGAAACGAGCGATAAAAATTATCGAGCAACTTTATACAAACCGCGATGAAAATTTTTATAGCGAAACATAGTTCGATGAGGCTAAAATAAAATAACAAATAACTCATCAATAACATCACACCAAAAACAATAAAAAATATACAGATGAAACTGCGTTTGTTGTTTTTCATCATTTGTTTATTAATACCATGCATTCTTTTTGCACAGGGAAAATTTTCGATTACGCTCACCGTAAACGACAGTACTGCGTTTAAAGCTTATCACAACGAACCAATAGTGTTTTCTATCAGCCTGGTGAATAAAGTAATACAACAGGATATTTCATGGAATGAAGATGCAGATGCTTACCTGGCGCAGGTCGCAGCAGACTATAAAGCAGGCTTGATCACAAAAGAAGAATTTGAAAAAGAAACCGACCTTGTAACAAAAGGAAAACGAACTGTAACGAGCGAATCTATTGGATCAAAGGAATTGCCGTGGTTCCTTCAACTGAAGTTTCACGTAGTGGTAAAAGATACAATTGAACAGAAGAACTGGAAGCCATCCGTTCTTGGTGATCCAGGAACTGACTCCGTAGCAGTTTTAGATGAGAACGGATACTATTCTGTCAACTATCACCTTAGTCCGGAACAGGTATCGAAACTAAGGGCAGGAACTTATAAAGTAGAAGTGGAGTTGGCCGGTGTAAGCTCGAATGAAGTGATCGTTAAAATAAAACCTGAAAACATTCCACACGGAAAACTGAACAAAAGAGACATGCAGCTTCGATTGGGAAATTATTACCTTGAAAGAAAAGATGCGAAAAAAGTATTGTATTATGCAAATCTTATACTGCAAAAAAATCCTTCTGATATAAATGGCCTGATACTGAAAGGGGAGAGCTATATATTGCAGGAGCAATACAAACTCGCACTCTCCGCATTTACAAAAGCGCAACAACAATATAACAAAAACAATAAGCGCTCACCTGTTAACGAACCTCCGTTGTACCTCATAGCTACGATTGCGTGGCTGCAGAAAAAAATATAGCGCTACAATTGTTCCACCTATTGGGGTGCTGCACGAGACCTGACAGGTTTTAAAAACCTGTCAGGTCTGGCAACCCGCAACTTCTTTTTCATCATCGAAGCTGTGCAACAGATTTGAGCTGTTCGACATGTTCCGCAGGGCATGTCGAATCACAGATAAAAAGGATTTAAATCCTTTTCTATCTACCGCTCGATATGCCCTTCGGAACATATCGAGCAGCGCGGAATATCTCAAGCAGCGTGTAGGATGATTACGGCAAAAGTTTTGCGCGGCAAAAGCCTTTTTAGTCCATATTGAAGCATATGGACACTATATCGGGTGTAAATCAAATGTATTGCCTACATATTTGTCCAACAAAAACCATAGTGTAATAATTACAATTAAAGCAATTACTATAACTATCATTAACTTTTTTCTCTTCATTACTTTATTTTTTATCTGGCATTCCAACCTGAGCTGTTCGAGATGTCCCGAATTATAGTTTAACTACTTTCAGAAAACCCATTCTGAACAGTATCTAACCAAGCCTGCATATTGTAATGCTTTACACTCTTTAATAATTCTGCATACGCTTCCTTTGCTTCATTTTCGTCAAGAACTCGCGAAGGAACATTATGCAGCATGCCCGCAATGTAAAACGTTTTATTGTCGCCGCTTTCATATGCCTTGGTTCTTATTTCCAAAAGAACGATGTATAACATGTGGGCTAGCATTCTAGACGTAGATTCTTTATTTCCAGAAAATCCTTGCTGCGCAAATGCCAACCATTCGTGTGCGTTGTAACGCTCAACATTTTTTAAAAGACCTTCATAAGCTTCTTTTGCACTCCGCTCATTAACCAGCGATAATGATATGTTATACACCATTTGAGTTATTGAGAATATTCTTCTATCACCTTTTTTGATATGCGTGATCTCGAATTTCAATCAGAGATTTATTTAAAATATAAGCTAACATCTTTTGTTCATGCATATCATTTACTTTATAGGGGCCTGCATATAAGTTCTCGCTTCGGAAGACGAAAACGTTTTTCGTTAGTTTATGCATCGTTACAGAGTGCTCATTTCTCATAAAGTCTTTTCACAAACTCCAAAAAACTACTGCCACGATACTTTATCGGGTCAGTTTTGAAATTGGACATTAATCCAAAAGAATGGATCGTTTGAGTGACTTTATTAAACGCGTAACCTGTGTCAGCAGAATCTTTCCCAAATAATAAATAATCTGGAATTTGTTCCATTAATAGTTTATAGTCGACTATAGCGGTCTGAATTTGGTTTACAGAAAATAAATCTAACCAACTATTTTCGCCAATTTCACCTTCACCGCCATCAAACTCTCTCAAAACATCCAAATAGTCATTAGGAAAATCAAAGTCTACAACATTGTTTAAGTTTTTTAACATTTCTTCTGTAGCTCCAGGATAATTCTTTTCAAGATCATTTAAATAATATTTCAATTCCGGATTCATGCGTCTAAAATTTAAAATGGACTCATTGGAAGTATCACCTGTCCTAACTTTGCATCATACATACATCAGTCGCTTCAATAAAAAATTGCCACAGATGCGCTTGGCTATGTTTGCATAGTCACACATCTGCGCCAATTTTACGCTATGTTATTTGTTATTTATTGTAAATCCTTTGGCAATAATTTTAATCACACTGCCTGTAGAAGCTGTTTTAATGACATAACAATTTAAGGGCTCGCTTATAATACCTTCCCAGATTTTTTCAATACGAATTAAATCGTTATCTGTTCTTTCCGCTATATAGGCTTGATCAATACACTCTTTTGCTACTACCCCAAAATTCATATCTAGCCCTAACCAATACACGTCTTCGAATAAAAGAATATTGATGCCTTCTTCATACCAATTGATTTCGAAGCAAATTGTATCTTTCTTTCCTGGTTCCGTTCTGTCAATTGAAACGCTGTTTATGACAGAATCATGCCAATATAATTTATTAAAATCCATAATACTTTTCTGTTAAATTCCTCCGCACCCAAAAACAATCTTTGATCCGGCCCCCCTGCTAGTCCGGTTATATCGCATTCCTCAGCCCTCTGTTTCGGCAAAAGCGTCTAGAAAATCTGGTTTTGAAACGTTTTCTATTTGGATATATTGGCAATAAAAATGTATAGTGCCATTTTCATAGTCTTCAATTTCAAAATTTATATCTTCTAATCCATTTTGAGACACATCTAAAATATCAAAGCCTAGCACCTGTTGATAAGTCCTTCCATTAAATTTCATTTTCAGGTTTATCACATTTTCAAAAATGACTTCTGCTTCAAAAAAATTCTTGGAAAGGTCTTTGGGGTCAATTCCCTTGTTTTTTAACTGACACAAAACGATTATTGACAATTTACCAATTTTCCATTCAAGCTTTTTTATGTATGCTATGTTAACAGGTTTCCATTCCGGATATAGACCGGTAATCTTTTCGATGTTTCTTATTTTATTCATTGTCAAGTATGTTCTTCAATGTATTCAAAGTCTCTTTAGATCTTTTCCTCAACTCCTCTTCATTAATATTAAATTTATCGTTAGGATCATATAAATCAATTGGAACATACTCATCAATGTCAAGAAAAAAAGTATCTAGTATTTTTTCAATCCTTTCATTAAATGAACCGTTTAACCAATAATTGTCCTCCCGTCTTATCTGAAGAAATAAATCTTCAAAGGCAGAAGCTTCCATTTGTTTAGAAGTAAATAAAAAAAGAAGATATACATACTTTTGCAAATGAACTTTATCCAAAATCTTGATTGAATTTTCTACCATAAAAATCCTTTTGTTAAAATTCCTTGAATTTGAGACTGACTTAAAGTAGATTCGGCTCCTTGCGATGGGTAAAGAGTATAACTTGGATTTTGTTTCACGATCGTTAACTTTTACGTTTGTTCGTCAAAGAAATTGTTGAACGATAAGCCAACCGATTCTAAAATGCTTTTTATAGATGTTTCATCTACAACTTCCACTTTATTAAGAATAGAAACAATTTCTTTTACATCCTTTTTTTCTATAGCTCTATCAAAATCGTTCATAAGATTACTTAAATAAAGTCTTTCATTAATTGTCATGCCGCTGTATTTACTCCTGTCAAGGAGCTTATCATTCCTCATTTTTTTGAATTAATTCTTTAATTTACTTATGCTATTTTTTTCAGTTCGCGTATAGTTTCTTCGTTGTCACAGTTTTCTTGCAATCTTTCATTTACAGTTTTCATATATATTTCTGATGCGAGCCCGTTTTTTACAAGGCGAATATCCTGTATAAGACTCTCTACTAATGCCCAATGTTTGTAATCCATGATCGCCTTTTGTCTAGCAGTAGTAAAACGAACAAACCCGTCTCCATCACCGCTATACGATTTGTAAATTTCGATATGGTTTAATGTAATCATACTAACTTATTGAACATAGTGATATCTGATATTTACACATTTTAAATTCATTTGTCAACAATCCTAAGAATACTATAAAATCTTCTTGATGCTCTTTCATTGCGAATTGATGTCATTCTAAAGCCCCAATTAATTTTACTGTACCTATTGATTCCGGTCCTCTTAACACTTCATAGGTATGATTTAGCTGAACTGCATTTATTACTGCCTCGATCATAGTGAACGCCAACTCTACTCTAAAAGGTTTGTCAAATTCGGCATCTAATGGTTGCTCTATTTTATAAACAAAACTAAATTGTCGCTCTCCTGTATTCAGAAAGAGCCAATTAACTTTATCATCTATAGCCCGGCTCTGTTCATCCAAAACACGACTTTTTTTCAAAAGTAGTTCACCTACAAAATGATATTTTCTATTCTGTGTAAGCATAATAATTTAATGAGGTTTTATAAAAGGTAATGCTTCTTGGGGAAAAACATATGCACCGATGTCTACGTGAGGGTACCAATATTCAGCTGCACTGATTGGAGACTGTACTGTCCCTTTAATTATCGAATACCCGTTAGGATAAAGTTTTTGCCCGTACCAGTTTGCATCTTCTAATGATTGTGCAAAATATTTTGCTTCTACTCCTCCTGGCTGCAAAGAAAATTTACCAGTGCTCTCTATAATGCCTTTTTCTGTCGCGTCAACTGCCCTAAAAACGGTTATCCCCTCTTCAGAAACAGTTCCTAAGGCTCCGAACGCCCCCACGCCACCGGCAATACCAATGGCAGGCGGCATTCCCGTTGTAGGTATCCTTCCTCCCAAATAGCCATTTGTTTCAATGTAATGGTTGCCGTAAGTTCTTTTCTCAAAAAAATTAACAAACAAACCCAGCTTGGACGTTAATGATGGCATCACCTGCCCATGAGCGAAATCCAACTTCGAGTAGACTTCCAGTATTCTCTGTTGTTCTTTCAATGCGTCCCTCTGTCTGGGGCACTGCGTCCTTGTGCCAGTTTTGGGTCATCCTGTTACAAGTGCAATAAAACATTTCCGGTTAAATTGTTCTGCTATTTTACTTGCGTTTTCAATCCCTTCCTTTGCTATACTATAGCTTCTTTTCAAATAATCATCATCTTTTTCATTGTCCATTCTATCGCAAGACTAATTTAGGTAGTGATATTCCGGACCCCAAAGTTGATAAGCATAAATAAGTTGTCCATTATCTTCTGAAAATATGTCGCCGCCCAATATTTCAGTATGTTTTTTTTTCAATAGCTCTAAGGCATAAAATGCATCATCAACAGTTAATGCGACTTCATCGCTGCCAGGGTTTATTTCTGACATGGGTCTTCCTTTTAATTTTATAAAATCTATATAGTTTAACATCTTATCATAAAAACAAGGTACTCTTGGTACATTAAAGAACTTATGATTAATTATTCCATTTGCATGTGCCAGCTTTGGTTATTCTTCTGCTAACTCTTTTTCCAACTCTGCCTTTTGTTTGAAATATATTCTCATTGCCTCGTCGTCACGTACTAAAAGCAAGTCGTAAAAATCTTCATTATTACACAATTCATCGAAACCTAATATTGAATAGATATCACCGTCTCCATCTTTTTCATAAATTTTCATAAACCACCGTTTAGGCAAAGTATTATCTAACACATCAAAAAGCAAATGAGGGAACCATTCCGGTTTTCCATTTACATCAATAAGATAATACAAACAGCTTGAGTCTTGATATATCACAGTCCCCATAACAATATATTCTCGATTTATTTCTAGGCCATGACCTCCATGGCCATAATCAAAATCATTTGATAACACAGTTGTCACTTCTTTTAAATCAAACCCTTTGGAAGTGGTACTTACACAAATTATTTTCATAGCTATTTACCTCCTATAAATTTAAAATCATCTACCAAGAAACCGCAAAGGAACATTATGCAGGATGCCTGCGATATAAAACGTTCTATTATCACCGCTTTCATATGCCTTCGCTCTTATTTCTAAAAGCACTATATGTAAGATATGTACTAACATTTTTTGTTCACTCATGCTATCTTTTTGAAGGATGTCCGTTGGTTCTGATTGTTTATTTCCAGAAAATCCATGCTGTACAAATGCTAGCCATTCATGCGCATTGTAATGCTCGACATTTTTCAAAAGACTTTCATAAGCTTCTTTTGCGCTCTGCCCATTAAGTAGTGAAAGTGGAATACTATGCACCATGAGCTATCGAAAATATTCTTCTATCACCATTTTGATACGCGTTAGTTCGAATTTCAATCAAATGCTTTATATAAAATATGGGCTAACATTCTTTGTTCAATCATAGTATCTATTTTTAAGAAGGTTCTTTCAATCGGGATGCTGAATGATGTTTGACTTAATTAGTTCTTGAATTTTCGACTCCTCCGACAAATCCCAGTACCACCATTTATCGGGTGCATTTTTTTCTACTGAAAATCTTCTTTGATAAGCTATTTTAAACAACGTCAATAATAGAATGAAACTCTTGCTCAACTCTGGCTCTGGCAACCCAGTAATTCTTTGCAACTGATGATTCGCTACCCCTTTACGCAAAAGCACGCAGGGGGTAAAGGTTGCCTTTAATTGGCTTTCTCTTATTGCAATTTCTATGTCTTCATTTTTGGGCTTTGATTGTTGAATTAAAAAAATCAAATTGTTTAAGTATAACCTTTTCTGAAAAGTATCTAATGGAGAGAAAACTCGCTCAAGTGACTCGACATCTGTCAACCCTTGCCCAAACCTATTGAGTATTATTTGATCTTCTATTTTCATACATTAAGTTTAACGTGGATTAATTGTTATGTAGGGATAGTTCGTCAAAACTGGTCCTTTAAAAATATCAATATTTCGTGGCGTGTTATCTAAAACAGATCCTGAACCCGGCAAAGAGTTTTTAATTTGCTTCCATTCTTGATTAGTCAAGCCTTCTATCACATAATCCCAATCAGAATATGCGTTGGCAGTACCCTTGGCCCTACTTCCAACAATGTTAATTGGTTTTTGAATCCTCGTCGCAGCATTTTCAATCCTTAACAACTCAGCTTCGGATAATACACTTTCAACACCGATAGCACCTTCTACCGTTCCGAACGCCCCCACGCCACCAGCAATACCAACCGCGGGAGGCATTCCCATGTGTGGTACCCATCCTCCCAAATAGCCATTTGTTTCAACGTAATGGTTACCGTAGGTCCTTTGCCCTCCAAAAAAATTAAGAAAAGAACCCAATGTGGAATTTATTGCAGGCATCACCTGCCCATGAGCGTAATCCAACTTTGAGTAGACATCCAGCATTCTCTGATATTCTTTCAATGCTTCCCTCTGGCCATCTATATGGCATTTTACGCTTTCGATTTCTGAGTACTATACACGAAAGGTCGAGAGCTTGTCACAGAACCAAGAAACAGCTCGCTATTGCGGACTGTGGTGTTCTAATTTTTCTTTCGTTTCAATTATTTTTTGTTTTAATTCTTCTTTAGTATAAAACCCTTCTGGTAAGGCTAAGTGATCCTCCTCATATTCGGAAAAGCGTCCTGCAACTGTGCTTAGTTCAGAAAACAATCTGTGCTCCAACTCTGTCAAAGAAGAATAATCCAGTTCCAAATCATAAGAGTAATAAAACTCATCACAAAATATTGACGCGTTTATTTTTCCTGATAGATATTGGTCTAAAAGCCAATACAGTCTACGTTTATCATTTTTCTCGAACATATTATTTTGGAATTGCTTTAAGTGGACCAATTGGATCTTGTGTGTATTTAAAATGCCAAATAGTATTTGTTGGCTCATCGTAAAGTACTTCAAGATTATATAATTTTCCATTTTTCGACATCTCTATATAATGCATTAGAGCTTGTGAGCCCTTAGGATCAACTAATCCTTCTGAGCCACTTATCGCTTGCTCTAATATCTGGACTGGAACAGTTCTTCCCGGTTCCATCATATGTCTGCCCGCACTTCCTCCAAAATTAAACAGGGCCTCTCCTTCACCCAGATTTTCAACCGCTCCGAGTGCATTCACGCCACCAGCAATACCAACGGCAGGCGGCATTCCCGTTGTTGGAACCAGTCCTCCCAAATAACCGTTCGTTCCAACGTAATGGCTACCATATGTTCTTTGTATAAAATGCCCCCAAAATGGACTCATTGGCGGCATCACCTGCCCATGAGCGAAATCCAACTTCGAGTAGACTTCCAGCATTCTCTGTTGTTCTTTCAATGCCTCCCTCTGGCCATCTATATGGCATTTCATGCTCTCGATCTCAGTGCCTACTCTTGATAAATAATCGGCTAGTTCAGCTTTCTTGGATGAAGTTGGTGTTACTGTAACTCCAGCGAGATAAGTCGCATTAGCAAAACTTGTCGGCTCATATTTTTGGCCATTGATTACCGTATCTCCCAACGGATCTGCATAGAAAACCGGATTATCTTGCATTGCTGCATAGCTGCTAATGCTCATACCAAGTCTCGGGTCCTGCTGCCAGAATCTACCAGTTTGAGGATCAAGACTTCGATAATAAGCATCATACATGTTTATATCAAAATCATTGTTCTGTTCTATTCCGTTGTACTTATACTTATTCTCAGCACCTCCAAAACTTGCAGCCTTCGAGCTTATCCCTGCCATTGTTAAGCCGTAAGGATAATAGTGATTCTCCTCTAATATCCTTCCTCTTTCCTGGCTCACCTGAAAGTTATCAAAATAAACTAAATTATTGCTTTCATTGTTTACATACACATAAGCCCAACCATTCTTTGCAGCTTCTTTATTGCTCAACACTCTTTGATCCTTACTGCCTTTAACCCCTATTTGACTAAAGCCACTGTTTTGTGACACGTAGTTAAACTGCTCGTCAAAAAAGAGTACATTCAAATAAGCTTTAGGATTTTCACTTGCGTTTGTGTTGTTTTGATCATTTAGTAAATTACCAATAAATCCTGCGGCAGTCAGGCCGTTTGTTATCGCAGTTCCTGTGCCTTTTAGTACCGCTCCGGCAGCACCATTGTCTATTAAGTTTCCTAAGCTTCCGAGTGCACTGTTTAAACCGTTGGCGTTGCTGTTGTCTGTCACAACATCCGGTGTATAGTAATCGACTTTTGCGTTAATCTTATCGCCCGCCATTACTTTTATCAACTTACCAACTCCAACGCTTTGCGTTGTCTTTCTTAACAGCTGCACTTGTTTACCATTGGTGGCCTCATCTCCAAATGCCGGTGGCCTTGCTGTTACCCCCACATCTGCCTTGTCATAATAGTTCTGTTCGTAGGTTTTGTTGGCATCTTCAAATGTTATAGGATTGTAACCATTTGTTTGTTGCTCATCGGTAAGCACCATTCTCACGTTGCCAAGATAATCTCTCAGGAAGTAATCGAAGGTGAAGTTTTGAGTATTGAGTTGTGGGTTTCGAGTAATGCGGATGCGGCCTTCTTCGTGGGCAATGAATTGCAATGTATCGTTTTGAAAGACTGCACCGTCGAGATACAAAGTCGTTTTCACCATTGTCCCTTCAGTTACAATCTTTTTCAGTTTATTGCCGGCTGCGTCATACACGTATTCCACTGTACCTTTCGCAGTCTTTATCTTTTGCGGCAGGTTCAAATGATTGTACACAATACCCTTTGCATTGATACTCTTGTTTAGATCCTGTGTAAGGTTACCATTGTCATCATAGTCATAATCCTTCCCGCTTTTTGCATTGTACTTAAAATCACCCAGTGAACTATTGGCATCATTTTTTGCGTCTATTACCTCCAGAAGTTTGTTAGTGCCAGGTATATAATGATAAGCTAACTTGTCTATAAAGTCTGACGAAGTTCCTTTCAGCCCCATCTGGTTCATCGTAATGATGTTGCCATTAGCATCATAGCTGAGATTGCTTACAGAGTAATTCACTTTGCCGTTATTATCAAAGTTGCTCCCCGTGTACTGACCAAACGCTGCACCTGTTAAGCGACTCACAGCATCATAAGTAAAATCATATTTACGCAGTTCTCCACTTCCTTTGGTTTTCCAAATGGTTCCGGCAATATTACCGTTGAACTGCGCGGTGTAGCTTTCTGATGGTATAATCGTGTTGGTTTTATCATAGCCGAGATCATAGCCAAAGTAGTTGGCTGTACTGTTAGCATTTTTTATATAGTCGCGGTTGGCACCCAATAGCCAGCCGCGAATGTTGTAGTCATAGGTGAGGCTTTCAAGCCCGGTATTGCTATTATATTCTGGCGCTAATGTTTCTTTTTTTAATTGCCCCAGGGCATCATATTCATTCTGCACAATAATCTTTTCTGCATCGACCACACCGGCTTTAGTCACTTTCTTTTTAACGCTCGCCACTCGTCCAAGATCGTCGTAGGCATGCGTTGTTAAGAGTTCTATACTTTGGGCATTGGCGCCGCCTTTGTCTATTTTTTGCAAGCTGCGCAACGGTTTGCCTGCCCAATTGTATTGTGCAGTCACCACATCTTTGCCGCCAGTGGCATTGAGGCTTTGCACTTGTATCAGCCTGCCTTTATCGTCGTACAAATTTGCATTGCTGATAAATTGATCTGTGCCGAGCACACGGGTGCGCGTCCAGGTAACAAACCCCTTTGTTTTATCGCTTGCTTTTATTTCCTGGGCATAATCCGGAGCAGTATTGTAACTGCCTATAAAGCCAGTGTTTGTGTAAGGCAATACAGATGCCGTTAAGCCTGTTGGCAGCTCCGAATAATCGTCGTAATGGATTTGAGTAAGCACATCAAGTGTGGTGGCTGGTGGCAATGGGTTGCAGCTTATATTAGCCTTGATGGCCGTTGTGGTTCCGCCACTGCCAACGGTTCCAGCAGCAACAATCTCTGCTACAAATTCATCAGCACTGGTAAAGTTGTCATCTAAAACAATGCTGTTGGTTGCCTGTTTGTCTCCGGATACCCCTGGAGTATTTAGCACGAGATCGGCAGATACAGGTACAGTAGTTGTTCCCGTTTGTATTTGCAGCGGTGTTTCTGTTTGCGTTTGTGTCTGTGTTTTTACCAACGCTTGTAAAGAAGCGAATGAGCCTGTGTAATTGATGAACCCTGTAAGCAACGGGCGATTGAGGACATCGTATAATATTGCCTGCCATTTGCTGTCTTTGCGCATATTGGCATCCTGTGTCATTACCAACCTCTCTCTTTCATCGTATATCATGTACACTTCTACCGCACCTGGTGCTTTCTTCATGATCATGCGATTACGCGCATCGTACTCGTAGCGGAAGCATTGTTCGTTGAGGATTGTGGTAGTCAGTTGATAGTTGCTGGTTATTAACGCGTTTACGCCTTCGGGCTGAATGATGCATCGAAGATTGTTAAGCCGGTCATAGATGTAATATGTATAAATCCACCCATGGCCGTTGATCCCTGCGCCCTCATCTGCGGTACCCGTGTACTGTACTTTCGTCAATACAACATGCCCTTTTTTGTCTTTAAATGTTATCGTTTGTTTACCGCTTTCATCAACTGTTACATTTTTAAAAAGTTCATTAGCGTTGTATTGGTTTGTGCCGGAATAAGTACCAAAGGTTCCTGTATTGTTTGTTGCATTGGTTACTTCCCATATTCTTACACTGTCTGCTGTTGTGTTGAACCAATATTTCACTTCAACTCCTTTATCATTGCCTACCCAACTGTTGCCCGGAGCCAACAGCTTTTGGACACGGTTAAGAGGGGAGGCTTCAAAATTTGTTTGACTGTAGTAAAACGTTTCTCCCTGACCTGAAAGTAGGGTGTTGTAAAAGCTTTTTTGCTCTGTAAACGGATCGTGTTTTAAGCTACCGTCAGTCCCCGTTGAAACATATGGCAGGTATTTCAAACTCTCCTTTCCAAATGCATCATAACAAACTGGCACAACAACATCCTGCGCGGGATTGCCGGTTACCTGCGACCCTTGCTTTACAACTGCCTGTAGCGGACGTCCCAAGCCATCGGCATATTGTGTAGTCTGTACTACTTCATTCGGTTTGCGATTGATATCTACCACGTCTAAGGTATTTTTATACGGCTGCTGAGACGTCCAGGTGCGAATGAAATTTATAGGAATGGTTGTTCCATAAGGCCCAGGCTGGGCGCTAAGAAAAAGAGGACCCGCTAAAAAAGCGAGAAAAAGTATGATAAAGTATTTCATTTTTCGGCGTAATTTTTAAGTATCCAGGAGTCTGGAAAATTCAATTCATTGAGCTTAGTTGAATTCGATGAACTGCTGAGAGAATCGTCAAATTGGTTTCTCTTAGCAATGACAATTATCAATACTGGTTGTAGTAAAATTTATCATTATAACCATTGTCTATGTACATATCTGGCAAGGTCATCCATTCGTCAGAATCTTTTGCGAACCATGTGTGGTCGGTAGATACTTCATAAGAATGCCCCGAATTCCACTCGTTTCCAATTTTAACACTATACCCGCCGGGTGGCACATATCCCAACTGCTGATCAGTGCCATAGTAACTCGCTTTAAAGTAATAAACCTGGCCTGTTTCTATGTTGGTTAATGTAAGGTAAACCACTGGATCTGGCGGATGCACCTCATTGCCAGTAGTACGATTATAGTAAGCGGCATAAAAGTGTTGATTATAATACTCCTCTAAGCTCCCAACCTGAGTAGGGTTCAGGTGGCTTGTAAAATATACGGGCACACCTCCATCTCCAAGGTCATACCAGGAAATTATCTGCTGGGCAAAAGCCTGTGCCTGGCAATTAGCATCTGCCTGAGATATAGTTGATGTAAACTCAATCCCATAATCTGGATAACCAATATATTTACCCTCGCCTGAAGAAGAATAATACATGCCACTTAAGTCTTCACTAACATACGCACATGGCAATGTAGCATTGGCATATGCCTGCGCGTTCTCATCGATATCCTGCTGAGCCTTGGCATCAGCGTCGGCCTTAGAAACAGTGGAACTGTATTTTTGTGCCGGCACTTCATAAACTACATACGAAGATTGCTGACCGGGGGCGCAATTATTGCGATAGGAGTATACCGCCTTGGCCCCGTTATACCACAAGCAGTCGCCCTTTATGTTGGCGTATGCCTGCCCATTTCTGTCTATATCGTTTTGAGCCTGCCAATCGGCATCTTCCTGTGAAATATTGGAGCCGTAGGTCCTCGCTGGTACTGTATAGGTGATTGCAGACGGAGTACCACCTACTGCACAAGTGCTGTTGCGAGTAAAGGACTTGTTTTTAACGATATTGTACCATTTATAATTACTGTTACCATTACTATTCTGCCCATTATAGCTATAAGATATTTTCTTTATAATATTTTTGTCTTTGTCTTTTATGCACACGAGTCTTTCAAAACTGTCATATTCGTAGTAAGTAGTGTTACCATTGATATCAGTTTCACTGGTCACACCTGTCAATGGACTATAAGTATAGGTTTTTACTATCGCACCGGGTATATTACGCAGGTTATTCAACTGTGCACGAATGACATCGTCGTCTCCTTTTCCAGTTGCTCCGTCGAGCACGCTTTGAGAGATATACCCTTTTGCCACATCATAGGTTGTGTTTACAATTTTGGCTACAGGATAGAGTGAATTGTAACCCCACAAAAACACTTCTTTGTTGCCGTCGGAGGTCTGTTGTTCCAACACATGCCCATAGGTGTCATAGCGGTTGTATTGTATTTTAGTTTGTAGGGCTTCACTGTTTGCGGAAGCTTTCACCTGATCAGGAAGCACGAGCTCACCTTTCTGCCTGTAACTGTTTTGTACTGTGCCTAACAACGTTTCTGCTCCATTCTTTGTCTCGTACGTTTTTTGTACGAGTACCGGAGCAAGTATATGTTTAGTGACCATTGCCTGGGATATGGCATCTGTCATATCCTGCGGATATTTGAACCGCGTTGTTTGGATGCTGCCATCACTCGAGATTGATGCTGTTTTGGTAATATAAGTGTGGGCAGGGTTTTCATAATAAAAAGTGGTTCTACTTTGACTTTTGCTAATGGCACTATCTTGCAACACCTGCTCATAAAGATATGGGTAGCCACCAGGCATACCTCCATCATCAGCATCAGGCTTAACTATCGTGGGATCATAATCTCCTATATAAAATTCTTCTTTCTCTTTTAGTAAAAAAGTCTGGTTGGTAATAAGAGAATATTTACCCGGCGTGATATCCAAATCACAACGTGGTTGATAATTGGGCAGGTAAACATTTTTATATGGATTAAATCCAAGCCATTGATTTCCTATGTTATTATTGTTTTCTATGTTAATATGGCTTACATACTGATCAGGAAAAGCACCTGTCAATGTTGAAGAACTTAAATAAACGGGCGCCTTTTTAAGTTGCTCAATAAAATGCTCTGTATTTCTGGAACCATCTGGTGTGAAGTATTGGTGCATCCCTTGTAAAAAATAATATGTACTAGATCTGTTGCCTAAACCGCCACCCTGATCCTGGCCATACGAATATTGATTGCGGGTAACTTTTACAATCTTGCCAGAGGCATTATAATCGACCGTGGCCAAAAGTGCATGATCATACACAGGATTGTGCTCGTACTCCCGTACTGCTTCGCCTCCTACGGCGAGGTAATTAAATCCTGTATAAGATTTGTCAGGATGAACTTCTTCCACATAATGATACAGAACACCATTATTGCTATTATCATCATAAAGGGTGCCTTCATAAACAGGCTGAGAAAAAATGTGCATATCCGTGCCCAGTGGATGATAGTATGGTAGAGCAAACGACTTTTTGTTCCATTCAGTTAATCTTCCAGTGCTTCGCAAAAAGGAAGAGGCTGACACGGTTGGGAAATTATACCGGTAAGAAGTTTTAAGGGACTTAGCAGCAACCCCATCATTCACTTCAATGCTTTTGATCCGTATGCCGCCAATTGGTATGTTTTGATCGAGATCAGAGTTGTATATCTCATTGCCTTCATATTCCAGCGTTATTTTTTCTCCCTTATTGGAAGAAATTGACTTTAAGCTTCCCACCATCGCTGACTGCCCATCCGGCGTTCGGTCTGAGTATTGGTGATTGACGGGATCGCCGAATGCAACCCTGCCGCCATCATAGTCATAGCGATACAAATTGTAAGTGGCCGCGTCATCAAAAATGTGAAGAGTTCCCGGACTATTGTCTTTGCGATTTACTGTATAATACGGATCAGCAGGAAGTAATGTGCCATTTGGTTTTCCGTTATAATATCCCCAATAATCTTGGCCATAACCAACCATATACGGCGCCATTTCATAATAATCAAATTGGTATGTCATTTCTTCTACACCCGCTGCATTTAATATGTGAAGTTGTTTTAATTGGCCATAGTAATCAAGGTCAAAAATCACAGACCTCACGATGTCACCCGTTGCTGTTGTGTAATCAATTTTGTTGCAGACATAAACCGAATCGGCCATATATTGCCACAGGGGGATCGGTTTATATTTGAACGCCATTTTACCACCCGGGAAAACAATTTCTTTTAATGGTTTGTTAGCAAAATAACTTAGAGAGGCTCCGTTTTCCACATCATGGTATTTCAGCCTTGTTCCATTATACATCTCCTTCAGCAGGTCCTGTAATTGAAACACTGCGTCATAGTAACTTGATGTCTGTTGCTTTTCAAGACTATAGAAATAATCCATTTGACGCGTGTAAAACTTCATAGTAGACACGTTCATATAGTCATCTAAGAGACCCGGTTTTTGCCAGCTCATATTGCTGCCCATTGTTTCCATAGCTGTCAGGCATCCCTGCATCTGCTGTTGCAACGCATCTATATCGTCAGAATACATTTGTAATTCCCTGGTCTTCTCTGATATTCTTGCATTAAGTTCACCATCCCCGACAGCTACAGGAGGAAGTTGCAGAGGCTGATTATAACCAGTATAGTGAGCCGTTTCGTTATAACTGATGTCTGCGAATTCTTTATCGTATGTAAAAGAGATCTCTCTATTGTTGGCCGTTTTAATTTTTGTGGTTACCCAACTGCTTATGCAATCGACGTTAAAACTTCCCTTGGGCCCTGCTCCGTTAACAGTTGCATTTGATGGAGAAGCTGCATACAACTCATAAATGTTGCCCAGGTTATCTGTCACTGTAAAACTATGCAGCTCAGGATCTGAACATTCAATTTTAATATCTGTTTGCTCCAGCGGGTTCACTTTGAGAGGGTGATCAGAACAACCCCTACATTCGTCGTTACTTTCTAACACAAATTTTACAGTATTACCCCCCAGGTTTAAAGTAAAAATATCCGATTCTGCATCACTGATATTACTGTTTACATTTCTTATATATTCAGTTTCAGTTATTGCTCCGGCGGCATGCTTCCCTGGAGTAATAGGGTCGAGAAGTATTCCATTTTCATCTGGCATACTACCTCTCATGGTGCGGCTGATTGTGCACGCTCCGCTTGAAAGTGCCCAACCATAACCGGCCAGTCCCGGTGACTGGCCCGCTTTTATTCCCTTTGCACTATAACTGAGGCTTACAGGAAGGTGGATATTTTCCTGTGTGATATCGAACAATGGAAGATTGTAACTAAAAGTTCCTGTTGTATAATCTACATTGGAAGCTGGCTTCACTTCCGAAAGTGCTGTGGACATAATACCCGGCTTTATATCCTGCGCCCGGCAAAAGTTAATGTACCACAAGAAAAAAAATAGAACTACCAATTTTGTTTTCATAAGAAACAATTTTTTTCTAAAGGCCTGTCAATTATTTAAATTATGTAAGAATTTACTTCGCGGACTCTTTTACCACTTTAATCTCTTCTTTCAATTGTATGATGTAAAGCATTAGCTCTTCAATTTTTTCCTGCTGTTGTTTTACAATTTCACCAACATCCAAGCCTTGTTTCTCTATCACATCAGCAGAAACCATCCCTGGTAAATGTTTGTTTGTTTTTATATAGGACGACACAGAATCTAAAGATGGAAGTCTATAAGAAGGCTCGAAAACGTAATCTGCCCAGCCCAATTGTGTTACAATTACTTTTTTGGCTCTTACGTTGCCCTTTACAGAAAGCATTTCAGAGGGATACATGGTTCCTATTCCCAAATAGCCGGCATCACTTAACACAAGGCTACCGTTCGGAGCATTCAAACCAAAAATAACGGCATTTGCTTCCCATGCACCTACAGAATTGTAGCGCGCAATCCTCAGAGAATTGTTTTGAAAATTATCAGACCAATAATACATCCCCATTTGCTTTGTAGTAGAAGCTGCCCGCATCAAGAAACCTGAAAAACTCAAACTGCTTTCAAGGTTCATTAGAAATCCGGCACTGCTTTTTATGTGTAAGGGATAACGAGGATCGTCCGTTCCTATGCCAACATCTCCATCAGAATCTTCGGTTAGAATTCTTGACCAGGGTTGCGCAGGATTGTTCGCAACTTTTCGGCAGTAAAAATTTTGATCAAAAAAACTACCCGTAAACTGCATAGCATAGTTATTGGTCTTATCACCATGTCGTACATCCAACAGGTGCCACCACGGCCAGGCACTGTTACCTCCGGTCGGATAACCGACTGGATAATTAACGGGATGAACCGTCTCAAAAAAACCAGACTTCGCGCCTGCGTCTCCTCTTAGGCCTGCATCATCCCTAACTTCCGTTCTCGAACTATCAATTCCCCAAGCCTGCGAATACCCTTCATTAAAAACAATCATTAAGATCAACACGGTCAAAACCTTTTTCATGATAAGTCTATTTTATATTTTATATTTTTATTTTTTGTTCCTACAAACCCACACCCGCTCTAAATTTCAATGGTTGTGATTGCGGCGCTTGCTGCTTCCACAAAAAGTCATATAGCAACTGTACATTGCTAGTACGCTTACCCGTTTTTACTTTTTTGCTAATGCCGAGCAAAGCGCTCTGCTGCCATACGTTCACATTGGAATGCAGTTCTCGAAGACTTTTGAATGACTGCATGTAGTTGTACTCTGCACCTCCGGAAATCCAAAAGGAACCTTTAAGCTTCGCGTCACAAAACACCCCAATGTTTACGCCTTCGCTGCTGAAATGAATATCTTTAAGGGGATGGCCAAAACCCGCTTTGTATGCGGCCTTTATACCCAAAGTACTCTTATCTGAGAGACGG
The DNA here is from genome assembly GCF_019130065.1 of Pinibacter aurantiacus. Taxonomy (GTDB): domain Bacteria; phylum Bacteroidota; class Bacteroidia; order Chitinophagales; family Chitinophagaceae; genus Pinibacter; species Pinibacter aurantiacus. Next base: position 599,364 of record NZ_JAHSPG010000018.1, read on the forward strand.
TATCCGAGTGAAAGGCCTAGATCCATTATAGATGGCAGCCATTTACTGCTTCCTCCACTTTGAATGATGATGCCAGGTTCTAATCTTTGTAAGAAAGTTTTGGTCTTTTGTGTTTTCGGCTTGAAGTCTGGTTGTTCGATATCGCTACTGGCACCACCGAGTTTATTCACCTTATCTTTTAATGTATTGAGTTGTTGCTGTGCTGCTTGCATCGATTGGTCCAATGGATTGGCAGCGGCACCAGCTGCACCACTCGGTGTCGGCAATGCGGTTGCGCCTAATCTTTCTTGTAGAATAGATTGCACGCTTGCTCTCGTTTGCAGTCCCGCAATGGCAGCAATGGGATCGCTTGCAGCTGATGCGCCCGCAGAAGGGAACAACTGTGCGAGGTAGCTATTTTTCTGCATGAAAGACTGAAAGGAGGGCAGTTGACGAAGTGTGGCCAGCGCTTTTTCTTCCAGCATTTTTTGATCATGAAAGATATTTTTATATTCTTCTATTTGCTGACGATAGTAGTAAACTTCCTTTTTAAAGTTGGTCAGCTCTTTGGTCATGCCATACTTTTCCAACTGCGAAGTGAGCAGTTCTTTTCTTTGTTTGATGAAAGCTTCAATCTGCTCTGCCGAATACAAGTTGCCTTCCAGCTTTTGCAAATCGCCACTTAACTGTTTTACTTCACCAAGCTTGTTACTGTTCAATACTACACTTTGTTCTAAAAATTTGGAAGCTGTTTGTAAACTGTCCAATCCGGGAATGTAATTGGCTATTCTCTTTCCTTGCAGAGGATTTTTTAATTGCTGCTGCAGCTTATTGTATTGCTCTTGAGTGCCGGCAAACAAGGCAACCGCAGAGCTGTCTTTTGCTACCAGTTTTTTTTGCAGCTTTTTTTCCTGCTTCGCAAATCTTGACAAGGCTTTCGCAAGCTGTTTGTCCATGCGGTCGTTAAGCGCATCGTATTTTTTATCAATTGATAATATTGCTTTGCCAGAGAAATTAAGTACGCTATCAACTTGCGCCCTTGAAAGTAGGGGAGCAGACAAAACGAGCAATAATAAAATGAAAGGTAATTTTTTGTTTACCGGAACTTGCTTCATATAGCATTGTTTTGATTCCGGTAAGTACGAGGCGGGAGGTAACTAGCAACAACAAACGAAATGTTTGCAAAACGAAGGTTACCCGTTTTTGCGAGATCTCAAAATGTATTGAACAAATTCTTTTGAACAGATTCTTTTTAAACAAGTCGCAGACCGAAAATATAAAGTGATAGTATTTGTTGTTTTGTGTTTTATTATTACAAAAAAAAATGCGACCTTTTACAACAGGCTGCTATTAACGACATTGATATTGCAACGCAATGCTTTTAGTTATACCACCAATACTTAAGGACAGGCTTTTTTATTTACGCAAACGTTTGACTAAAATTGTTTAGGTAGAAACCCCTACATTTAGCGGTCGAAATTACATTTGAAGAGCTTGGTGTGACTGACTCCGGCATTTTGTGATAATGTTACACCACTATTTTTTTAGCCAAAACGATTTGCATGTCTAATGAGCTTTTTATTGACGAAAAAGAGCTGCTAACTTGTATAGCCGCAGGAGATGAAGCTGCATTCCGACAGATATTTCATGCTCATTATAATAAGTTGGCCTCTTTTGTACAGAAACTTACAAAATCACACAGCACTACAGAAGAACTTGTGCAGGATGTGTTTGTAAAGGTTTGGCTGAACCGCTCCGAACTCGCTTCCATCGCCAAATTCGAATCATGGATGTATGTTATTGCTCGCAACCATGTGTTTAATCATCTCAAAAAAACTGCACGCGAATACCAGCAACAACAAGCCTGGCTGGAACTGGTGGGAGCAGACAATTTGGAAATTGCCGGCCAGAGTGATGCAGTAGACATGTACTCCTTTATAGAAAAGTCTATAGAAAAATTGCCCCCGCAGCAAAAAAAGATATACTTACTAAAGCGCCAAAACGGCCTCAGGAATGAAGAAATCGCCCAGCAGCTAAACATTTCGATGGAGACGGTGAAGAAACATTTCACACTTGCGCTGCGTTTTATTAAAGATCATGCAAGGCACGGTATTGAAGTGCTTGTTGTGTTTTCTTTGCTTTTTTAAAAAAAAGTCATCTAGCCATTACCACTTTTTTATCACTCCATTGTCTAGTAATATAAAGGACGCTTAGAAACCCTTTTTACAGAATTTTTTCACGATTATATTTTGAAGGAGTTTATCCTTAACGGGTCGTTCGTAGCCATGCATAAATTAACAATACAGTTTAAACACGTCAGGATATTAATGCCCTACGGGCAAAAATTGACAATGCGCTGCTTTCTATTGATATTGTTTCCCTACGGGAATAGTTCCATTGCCCGTAGGGCATAGACGTCAATAGAGAATACAACACGAAGGAAAATATTGTCCGTAGGACATTAACCCGGCATGTACGAAGTTGCTTAAATAAGCGACCTACACCAAATACAGTGATTTTTTTCTGTTTCAAAAATCAACATAAAAATTGCCATGCCCGACGTACGATTGCAATACTTGCTTGAAATTTATTTTAAAGGAACTGCCTCCAACCAGGAGACAATGGAACTCATGCGTATTCTGGAAAAAGAGGAATCCAACGAAGAGCTTCAATCTTTGCTGGACAGCATGTGGAGCCGTTTTGCACCAACAAGTGAAGCCTGGACAGAAGAAAAAAAAGAAGAACAATTTGATGAAGTTTTGCAGAAAATAGGACTTTACCCTATTCCTGTTAAACGAATGAAAACGTGGCATAAAGTAGCCGCAGCAGCAGTGGTAGGAAGCATCGTAGCAACCACGGCTTTTTTTTACACTACCCATCGTACAACCATTCAGCAACCCGAAATTATTGCTGCGAAAAAAACAGTAAATGATATTCCTCCCGGAAAGGACAGGGCATTTTTAACACTACAGGATGGGAAGAAAGTTGACCTGGATAGCTTGCAAAAAAGCAATGCAGGCCTGTACGGTTTTCAAAAAAAGAACGACCATGAAATCGCGTTCAACAACGCATCCTCTCATACTATTACTTACAACACACTTGCTACTCCCAAAGGAGGAAAATATAAACTGATGCTGCCCGATGGAAGCATGGTATGGCTCAATGCGGCCTCTACATTGCGCTTTCCCACTGCATTTCAAGGCGACACAAGGGATGTCACACTTACAGGCGAAGCATACTTTGAAATAGCACAGAATGCCAAACAACCTTTTCACGTGAAAGTGAATGATATGGATGTGCAGGTATTGGGCACAAATTTCAATGTGATGGCCTACGATGATGAAAGCTCTATTAACACGACACTTTTGGAGGGGGCAGTAAAAGTTTCGCAGGGAAACCGTTCAGGCATTCTAAAACCCGGCCAGCTATCTGCCGTAAATAGCGATGGTGCGCTAAAGATCAGCGAAGCAGATATTGAAGAAACAATGGCATGGAAAAATGATCAGTTTGTATTCAAATCATACGATTTTAAAAAGATCATGCGGCAACTGGAACGCTGGTACAACGTAACCGTAGTGTACAAAAGCAAAATACCTGAAGGAAAATATTCTGGCATTATCGGCAGAAACAATAACATTTCACAAGTACTGAATATATTGAAAGCTTCGGGGATTTCATTCAATATTAACGACAACACCATTGTTGTTGAGTAGTTGCAACAATTGTCGTCCGCGTGCAGCACCTAAGCCACACAATAGAAAGAATAGACAACTTCATACATTAACCAAAACCAAAGCTTGCTATATGAAAATGAGAAAAACTTAAGCCTCAAAAAATAGTTCAAAATAAAAACCGGGAAACGGTTGCGACGTTCCCCGGCAGAAGTTTGAACTAAACCGCACAACACGTCAGTATTGTAATTGTCTCATCCAAACATCTCAAAAGTATGGAAAATTTTTCCAGTAAAACCAATGCCTGTAAGAGCAGGCAAAATCTAACGAAACTATTGCTTATTATGAAGGCTACTATTATTTTGGTAGTGATTGCATGTCTTCACGCAAGTGCCGGCACAATGGCACAAAAAATTACATTATCCGGCAAAAACATGTTGCTGGACAATGTATTTAAAGAAATTCATGAGCAAACCGGCTACCAGTTTTTTTATCGTGAGGACCTGATGAAGCAGGCACCGCCAGTGAACATCAATGTAAAGAATGCTTCTATAGACGAAACACTAAAGCAGTGCTTAGCCGGCCTGCCAATAACTTACTCCATTGTTGAAAAAACAATTGTTATAAAACCTGCATCATCAATATCAATTGCAGTGGCACCAATAGTTCTTCCACCTGTTGATGTAGAAGGAACCATTGTTGACGAATCAGGCAAGCCTGTTGCTAATGCTAGCATTGTTGTGAAAGGCACAACCTTTGGTGTTACATCAGATATAAACGGCAAGTTTCAATTGAAAAATGGCCAGGAGTCTGCTTCTCTTGTTATAACCTGTGTTGGGTACCAGCGCCAGGAAATTACAGTGAAAGGACATCAGATCATTTCCATTAAATTAAAACCAGCGAACACTGCTCTTGAAGAAATGGTGATCGTTGGTTATGGCACGCAGAAAAAGACAACTTTAACAGGATCTGTTTCTGTTGCCTCCGCAAAAGACTTCACTGACCGCCCTGTTACAAACATTACAAACGCGCTACAGGGAAAGCTTTCAGGCGTTACTGTAACAACCAATAATGGTCAGCCGGGAAGAGATGGCGGAACGATCAACATAAGAGGTATAGGAACCGGCCTTGGTGGTTCTGGTGCGGCAGTATCAAGCCCTATGGTAGTAGTAGATGGCATGGTGGCGTCGCTGGGAGAAGTAAACCCTAACGACATTGAAAGTGTTACCGTTCTTAAAGATGCATCATCCGCCGCTATCTATGGAGCCAGGGCTTCAAACGGCGTAATCCTTGTTACAACGAAGAAAGGAAAGAAAGGATCATTGCATATCAGCTACGATGGTTATTTCGGTGTGCAATCGATTATAAGAAAACCAGATTTTCTTCCTTCATACCAACAGGCGCAGTTGTACAACGAAGCACTGGTGAATGAAGGTTCCCCAAAAAAATGGACGGACGACGACATCAGACTGTTTCAGGATGGAAGCGATAAAACCGGTGCGCATCCTAACACCGATTGGCTCGCACTTGCTTACTCACAAAAAGGCTATCAATCCAGCAACAACGTTAGCGTGACCGGCGGCGATGAGAAAACGAGATACATGTTTTCTGTTGGCTACTTTGATCAAAAGGGGAACGTTGTAAAAACGCAGTACGAGAAATACAACATGCGTTTCAACTTAAACTCGCAGATAACCAAAAAACTTGGCTTTAATTCAAACGTCTCCTATCTGTATGCGCCGTTCAGTGAGCCTGTGAGCACATACGCAACAAGCTTTTCACAAATCATCAGGCAAGTCAATCGCGTTTCCAACACTGTTCCTTACAAATGGGAGAATGGAGCGTACGGCTATGTTTCTGATGGTTCGCCAATGGCATGGCTCGAATCACCTTCTGTCAACAAATGGCAGAACTATACTTTCACCGGCAACATTGGCCTGGACTATGCGCCAATTACGGGTCTTCACCTGAAGCCTTCATTTGGGTACAGACTAGCAACGGGTCAGCAACAACAATTTGTAGCCGATATTCAATATTACAAAGGCGGGCCTGCAGGCACTCCTTTGACGCCAACAAAATACCAGGGGCCTAATAACTTAACCAACGCGACAGACAGAACAACCTACACGTTGTTGCAAATGCTTGCGGAATATGAAAAAGCTCTCGGTCAGCATCATTTCAGATTGTTAGCTGGTGCATCGCAAGAGTATTCCATATACAATTATTTCTCCGCTTATCGCCAGGGATTCCTGAACAATTCCATTACTGAAATCAACGCAGCACCGGCAGATGGCCAGGTTGCGCAAGGTTATGCCAACGACTGGGCATTGCAATCAGTTTTCGGAAGATTGACTTATGATTGGGCAGATAAATATTTATTTGAAGCCAACGTTAGATATGACGGATCATCTCGTTTCGCTCCCGGCAAGCGCTGGGGTAGCTTCCCGTCGTTTTCTGCAGGATGGGTTATTTCAAAAGAATCATTCTTCGAGAATTTGAGGAGTTCGGTTAACCTGTTAAAACTAAGGGCATCATGGGGCAGACTGGGTAACCAGCAAATTTCAAACTATCCAACCATCTCTACTGTTGCACCGGGCCAGGCGTATTCTTTCAACCAAAGCCTTGTGTCTGGCATTGCACCTACATCAGGCGCCAATACTGACATTCAGTGGGAGAGAACAGAAACTTATGGTGCAGGTATCGATGCTGCATTCCTGAGGAACAGACTTACATTCTCGTTTGACCTGTTCAACAAAAACACCAATAATATTTTGATGGTGTTGCCAATTGGTGCGCCATATGCGCTGGATGCTCCTTATCAAAATGCCGGTGCAATGACGAACAAAGGTTTTGAAGTAAACCTCGGTTATGCAGATCATGCTGGAAAACTAAACTACTCAGTTAACGGTAACGTGACATACACAAAAAACACCGTGACTGATCTGAAAGGAGCGGGGCCATTCATTAGCGGCGGTACATTTTACAATGTAGGTTATCCTTTCTCTTCTTTGTATGGTCTTGAGGCAATGGGCATCTATCAAACGAAAGATGATGTGAAAGGCACAGCGGTGCTCAATTCAAAAGTTGGCCCCGGCGATTTGAAATACAAAGATCAAAACAATGATGGCGTGATCGATGCAAAAGACAGAGTATATCTTGGTACTTATTTTCCTAAATACACATTTGGCCTTACTGCTACTGCAGAATACAAAGGCTTCCAGTTAAGTTTATTTTTCCAGGGTGCAGCAGCTGTTAAAGCAGCAGGCGGTAACCTGATAGGACAGATTGGTGCCGATGTACAAAAACCAACAAGCGTGTTCCTTGACAGATGGACGCCAGACAATCACTCAACAACCTTTCCAAGAGCATGGTACAAATACACACAAAACGATCCATCGTCTAACCCGTCATCCTTTTGGGTGAAAGATGCTTCGTATGTGCGTTTGAAAAACATACAGCTGTCTTACAGTTTGCCAAAAGCGTGGATAAACAAAGCTCATTTAAGCAATGTGAGAATCTTTTATAGTGGACAAAACGTGTTAACCTTCACAAAATTCTACAAATGGATAGATCCTGAAATTGGCTCTACTGCCAGTATCAATGCTTACCCTCAGGTGATGGTTAATTCAGTTGGTTTAAATGTTACATTCTAAAATTTTGATTGATGAAAAAAATAACAATATTTCTTTTTGCCGCTGCTGTTTTTTCAAGCTGCAAAAAAGACATTCTTAATACGGCTCCTTTAGATGCATATAGCAACTCAACTTTATGGAAATCGCAAAACGATGCGCTCGCAGCATTAAACGGATGCTACAGCGCATGGGAAGTAGGCGATAACGTTGTGTACGATGATTGTATTTCTGACAATGCCTATGATCAGTTTCCATGGGAAGGCTATGAAACATTCGCGTCGGGGCTGGCTACAGCAAGTGATCCGGGAGTAAATAAATACAGCTATACTACGATTCAAAGATGTAACTGGTTCCTGGATAATATTGACAATGTTCCTGCCACCAAAATAGATGCGACTATCAAAGAGAGAATGAAGGCAGAGGCAAGATTTCTAAGAGCCTACAAATATTTTGTGCTTGGCCAGAATTACGGTGATGTTCCTTTTGTGGAACATGCGATAACGCCCACTGAGGCAAACAGTATTAAGCAAAAGCCTAAAGCCGACATCATTAATTTTGTTCTTTCCGAACTGAATACAATCGCGCCATCATTACCTGTAAGCTACACCAGCAGCGATATTGGCAGAATCACCCGCGGTGCGGCCCTTGCACTGAAGGCAAGAGTAGAGTTGTTTAATGGAAAATATTCAGACTGTATCGCCACCACGCAGCAGTTGATGAAATCGCCATTCTCCTACAGCTTGTATCCGAATTATTCAGAAATGTTCAGACCACAAAATGCCAACAACCAGGAAGTGATACTTGATGCGCAATATTTGTTGAACACCAACAGCGCATGGGTACTGATCGTTCTTGCACCCAATTCATCAGGTGGCTGGAGTTCTGTGGCGCCAACGCAATCGCTGATCGACGCTTATGAAACCATCAACGGTAAAACCATTCAGAACGACCCTTCATACGATCCTGCACAACCTTACAAGAACAGAGACCCGAGAATGGAGGCAAGTATCATCAGACCGGGCAGTATGTATATGGGCAACTATTTCGATCCGCTAAGTTCAAATTCTTCAGATGTGCGTGGTGGTAACAACGCTTCGCCAACAGGTTACAACTTTAGAAAGTACATTGAGAACCTTGACGACTTTAATGGCACAAGTTATGGCGCTGGCGACCTCAGCAACACGGGCCAAACGTTTATAGTGATACGCTATGCAGAAGTGCTGTTGACGTATGCAGAAGCAAAGATTGAGGCAAACCAAATCGATCAGTCAGTGTATGATGCTATCAACACCGTGAGAAGCAGAGTGCACATGCCGTCTGTAACAAGTGCCATGTATCCTGACCAGGCTTCACTTCGCACACTGGTGCGCAGAGAAAGAAGAGTAGAGCTTGCCGGTGAAGGCCTGCGCTGGTACGATATACAACGCTGGAAAACCGCTGCAACAGTGTTGACTGGAGATGTATATGGTTGCCAGGACGGCACGGTGAATACGTCTAACGGTGCAGTAACACTGGTTCCAAACACAAATATCAATATAGGCAACAGGGCATTTGTAGATAAAAATTATCTGTGGCCAATTCCACAAAAAGAAATTGATATCAACAAAAATCTCAAGCAGAACAACGGTTACTAATATCTTGGGACAGAGCAAAGGCAAATGTTAGAAAAAAGCAACGACAGGAACTGTAACAAGGGAATGTCGTTGCATTCATTCCCATTTACGCGACGCAGATTGATTACAAAAACAAAGTCAGACATGAGGGTATGTTTTCTGTTACTGCTTTTTATTGTTATTGATAAAACACAAGTTGTAGCTCAAAATTCATCGGGTCGTTCAAATCCTGCATTGCAAAAAAATGCATCGTTTCGAACAGTAAAAGAAGGAAGATGGATAGCCTGGTCAAAAAAACCTGCCATTGCCTGGCAGGACGCATTTGTGACGGGCAATGGCCATCACGGCATGATGCCAACAGGAGAGCCGGGAAAAGAGCGACTCATTTGTGTGCACGAAGAATTGTTCCTAAGAGCATGGGATCGCAATAAAATCGCTGTTGCAAATATTGCAAACCTTTTACCACAGGTTAGACAACTGGCAAACGAAGACCATCTCGGCGAAGCCGCAAAACTCGCTTGTGATGAGGCCCGTAGCCAATTGACAGCAATGGGTGCACCATTGGCCTGGTCAGTCTTACCACATCCTGCCTTTGACTTAAACTTACAAACACAAACAGAAGGAACAATAAAAAATTATCGCCGTCAACTGAATATGGAAACCGGCGAAGCCACCACTTATTGGCAGGATAATAAAGGCGCAGTGGAACAGTCTGTTTTTTCCTCACGCATACATGACGTGAACGTGCTTCGCATTCGCGCACTTGCAGGTCAAAAATTATCAGTAGAACTAAGCCTTGATGAAACACCCGGTAGAACCGGCAAAATTCTTGAATCAAACGCCGACAGTTTATTTCGCACGGTAAAAAGCTACGCCGATGAAAAAGGCTGGCTCAGCTATCATGCGCAGTACGCAAAAGACTCTGGTGGATACGAAGGACTCGCACGGGTTATAACCAATGGAACGGTTGCCGTTTCAGGCAATCACCTACTGGTAAAAGGGGCCAGTGAAATTCTCGTTGTACTGCGCGTTACACCTTTACAATACGGAGCCACTTCACAAAGAGCATTCGTACAAAATGAATTGTCCTTACTGCCGTCATCATACGAAACATTGTTTCAGCCGCATGCAAAAGCTCATGCCGCTATGTTCAATCGTGTATCGTTGGATTTAGGTGCCGCGGCTAAATGGAAAAGTACGCCAACAGAGGAAATGCTTGCAGAAGCAGACTCTAAAGGCATTACGCCGCTTTTCCTCGAACAGATGCACGCGATGGGCAGGTATCTGCTTATATCTTCTTCGGGAAAATATCCTCCGCCATTGCAGGGTATCTGGGGTGGTAGCTGGAACCCTGCATGGATTGGAGGTTTTGTTTTCGACTCCAATGTGAATCTCGCCATCTCTGCCTTTTCAACAGGCGATCTTTCTGAATGTGCCGAATCTTATTTTGGATATGTGGAGCGACTGCTTCCTGCATGGAGACTCAATGCACGCAATTATTTGGGATGCCGCGGCTTTCTTGTGCCGCATTACAGCGACCCGGAAAAAGGCTATCTCAATCATTTCGATACCGACTATCCTTGGATGTACTGGCCATCCGGAGCGGGCTGGAACCTAATGCCATTTTATGAGCATGGTATGATAACCGGCGATACCGCGTTCCTTCATAAAAGAGTATTGCCACTTTATATCGAGATGGCGCAGTTTTATGAAGACTATCTTGTAAAAGAAAAAGACGGCTATTATCATATCGCACCCGGCATATCGCCAGAAAATAATGTGGGAGAGAACACTACAACGCTTGCGAGAGACTGCACCATTGACATTGCAGTAGCAAAAGAAGTATTTGACCATTTGATCACTTTGGCAAAAATGTTTCACCTGGACAAAGAAGACATTGCTAAGTGGCAGCAGTACCATGATAACATAGTGCCGTACGGAATTAATGCAGATGGCGCATTGGCAGAATGGGTGCCTCCATCGTATCCCGATAATTATGCGCATCGCCATAATTCGCACCTGTATGCAGTATTTCCTGGCACTGAATTTCTTCAACCCGGTGCTGATACAAAACTGCTGGACGCTTCACGTGTAGCACTTGAAAAACGCTTTCAGTTCAACACAGAGTCGGCGCATGGCCTCGTGCATATTGCCTTGATGGCCGCACGTTTACATGACGCGGAAAAAGTATTGGCAAATCTTAATCGTTTTGCAAAAAGCAAATACGTATATACAGGGCTTTCCACTTCCCATAATCCTGCACACGATATTTACAATTTGGATGCAGCGCTTAGCCTGCAGCGGTTGTTATCTGAATCAATCGTTTTCTCGCAGCCCCGTCGCATTGAATTCCTACCGGCTTGTGCAGCTAATTTTCCAGCCGGTACAATAACAGGAGTGTGTATTCATGGAGGGCATAAACTAAATGTTACATGGGCAAATGGCTCGCTTGTAAGTGCTGTTATAAAAGCAGGAACAAATGACATTTGCACAGTTGTTTATAATAACAAACAAAAAACAATGAAACTGGTCGCAGGCAAACAGTATGTATTAAATGGAGAAATAAAAGTCATTGCAGAAAAATGACTCAGGAATATTGCACACTAACTGCCTGACTTTTATTATTTCAAAAAACGAGTAAATAAAATAACGCAAGCGTTTGCGCGAGGCTTTCTTAATACGTATTAATACATTTAAAGTCTGTTAACGCAAAATCGCTAAAGATTTAAAATAAAATAACTGATTTAACTAGTAAGATGAAAAAGATCCACCTATTGCTGCTGGTATGTTTCTACTGTACGCTTGCAATTGCGCAGCCACCACAAGTAAAGAGTACCAATACATTTGCTATTGGTAAAGAAAGTTTTCTGTTGAATGGAAAACCATTTGTAATAAGATGCGGTGAAATGCACTTTGCCCGCGTGCCACGTGAATACTGGCAGCACAGACTGCAAATGGCAAAAGCAATGGGCCTCAATACGGTTTGCGCTTATCTGTTCTGGAACGTACACGAGCCAAAACCAAACGAATTTAACTGGAATGACATGGCAGATGCAGCAGCATTTTGCAAACTTGCACAAGAGGCAGGATTATATGTTATTCTTCGTCCCGGCCCTTACTCCTGTGCAGAGTGGGAGTTTGGCGGCTTCCCGTGGTGGCTGCTAAAAAAGAAAGACATAAAGCTTAGAACACAGGACCCATATTACCTTGAACGTTGCAAAATTTATTTGAAAGAAGTTGGCCGTGTGCTGGCTCCATTGCAAATTACCAATGGCGGCAACATCATCATGACACAAGTAGAGAATGAATATGGCTCTTATGGAAACGATAAAGAATACATCGGAAAGATCAGGGATTACCTGGTAGAAGCGGGTTTCACCATTCCGCTATTTACCTGCGACGGCCCTAGCCAATTAAAAAGCGATGTGCGTGACGACATTTTTAGCGTAGTAAATTTTGGTGGCAACCCCGAAGAGAGTTTCAAATACCTGCGCAACATCCGCGCCGAAGGCCCATTGATGTGTGGCGAGTTCTATCCCGGCTGGTTCGACTCATGGGGCACCAAACACCACATGGGCGCAACTGGCGGCGTTGTAAAGGACATTAAATATATGCTGGATCACAAAGCGTCATTCAGCATTTACATGGCACATGGAGGCACCAGCTTCGGTTTGTGGTCAGGCGCGAATTGCCCGCCATTCTTACCGCAAACATCAAGCTATGATTATGACGCACCAATTAGCGAAGCAGGCTGGACAACAGATAAATTCTATGCACTAAGAAAATTGTTCGGGCAATACCTCCAGGAAGGTGAAACATTACCCGAAGTACCGGCGGCAAATCCGATGATCACCATTGCGCCATTTAAAACCACAGAAGTAGCACCTTTATTTTCAAATCTTCCTGCATCGATCAATTCTGTTCAGATAAAAAACATGGAAGAATTTGACCAGGGCTATGGCGCTATTTTATACAGAACCAAACTAACAGCCGATGCAAAAAATGTAGACCTGAATATAAAAGAAGTGCATGACCTTGCCTATATTTTTATTAACGGCAAAAAAATGGCAACGCTTGACAGAAGAAGAAATGAAAGTGTATGCAAACTAGCTTCCATTAAAAACGGAGATGTACTGGACATACTTGTTGAAGCCATGGGCAGAGTAAACTATGGCGGCCACTTACATGATAGGAAAGGTATCACGCAAGGCGTAAACATTGTAGATGCCAATGGCAAAAGCAAATCAGTGGAGAACTGGCAGGTTTTTCCAATTGAACTAAACAACAACAGCATTCCTGCAAACCTGAAATTCACTAGTGGCAAAACCGACATGCCAGCTTTTCATAAAGGCACCTTTACCATTAGCAAACCCGGAGATACTTATTTAGATGTGAGCCAGTGGGGTAAAGGTCTTGTTTGGGTAAATGGCCATTGCCTCGGAAGGTTCTGGAATATTGGTCCAACCCAAACCATGTACCTGCCGGGCCCATGGTTGAAAGAAGGTTCAAACGAGGTAGTGCTACTTGATTACATCGGTCGCGGCAAGAAAGGTTTGCAGGGTCTTGAGAAACCGATTCTTGACAGCCTGACAGAAAAAGTGGAAAATAAAAAGCACCGGAAAGAAGGCCAGACGCTGGATATCAGCAATGCCCAAACAACTTACGAAGGTTCTTTTGCTAACGGCATTAATCAGCAGACAATAAAATTCAGTTCCACCGCCGAAGGAAGATTCTTTTGCATTGAAGCATTGAATTCCCAAAACGGCAGGCCTTATGCATCCATTGCAGAATTGTACTTACTGGATGAAAAAGGTAAAGAATTACCACGTTCAAAATGGAAGATTGCTTATGCCGACAGTGAAGAATTATCAGGCGAAGACGGTAAAGCCGACAATGTGTTCGATCTTCAAAGTACATCGATCTGGCACACAGAGTGGCAGGGAAAGGCCCCGAAATATCCACATTACCTCGTGATTGATCTCGGTAGCAATCAAAAAATAAGCGGCTTCAAATACCTGCCAAGACAAGATGCGGATAACGGCAGAATAAAAGATTACAAAATATACATCACCAATACAAAGTTTAAAGGTCTGTAGACAATGTTGCTTAGTTATCGATATCCCGCAGCAGGTTAATGCCCTACGGGCAACAATGTGCAGTTGTGCCGATTGCTATTGATATTGTTCCGCTACGCGGAAGGTTTTATTGCCCGTAGAGCATTGATGTCAGTAGAAAACGACAAGAGAAAGTATCTTTTGTCCGTAGGACATTAACATGGCAAGCGGGGACATGGCTTAACTAAACGACATTGGGTCTGTGGTGGTAAAGGCTACAAACTTCACTTACCTAATATTTTTTTCTATGTACAGAAAGCTATTAGTGATAACGGCCGCTATCTTAACGTCATCATTGTTCACGAAAATTGTTGCCCAGCAAAAGTCATTACAAAAATGGACAGCAGACAACGGCAATGGCACATATAAAAACCCAATTCTTTGGGGTGATTGGCCCGACCCTGATATCATTCGTGTAGATGATGATTTTTATTTTATTTCAACCAGCATGCATTACGTGCCGGGTTGTCCCATACTGCATTCCAAAGATCTTGTAAACTGGGAAATGGCGGGCTATGCAGTGGACCATTACACAGAGGATGAACGCTATAACATGAAGGGTGGAAATATGTATTTGCGTGGTTCCTGGGCCGCAACCATCAGGCATCACAATGGCTTGTTTTATGTTGGCTTTTGCACGCCAAGTTGGGATAAGGAAAAAGGTAACTTTTCTATTTGTACCGCAAAAAATATAAAAGGGCCATGGACAAGAACCATATTCCCCGAATATCTCTACGATCCGGGATTGCTCTTTGATGATGATGGCAAAGTGTATGTGGTACATGGACAGGGAAAATTATATGTCACTGAGCTTGCCGCGAATGCTCTTTCAACTGTTGGCGGCCCAAAACAAATCTGGAGTAACCCGATTGAAAAACCCCAGGGATCTACTGCACCTTATGATCGGTACGGCATGGAAGGTTCGCACGTGTACAAGATAAACGGCTACTATTACATCACGTGTCCTGCAGGAGGCACAGAAGGCTGGCAGGTGTGTTTACGCAGCAAGAATATTTACGGCCCTTATGAACAAAAAATTATTGTTCAGGATGAAACCTCTTACCCAGGAAATGGCTTGCATCAGGGCGGCATGGTTCAGTTAAAAGATAGTACGTGGTGGTTCGTCATCATGCAAGACAGAGGCGCCATTGGACGGGTGCCACATCTCGAACCTGTTGCATGGAAAGATGGATGGCCCATGATTGGTGAGAATGGCAATGGCAAAGGTGTTGCAACGCATAAAAAACCAATTCAAGGAAATAAGAACAAAATAGTTCCTGCCACCACAGATGAATTTACCAAAACGCAACTCGGTCTGCAATGGCAATGGAACCACAACCCCGATAATGCGTCGTGGTCATTAACAGAAAGAAAAGGGCACATGCGTTTACATGCATCGCTTGCAACTGATCTCACCACCGCGAGAAACACCCTCACGCAAAGAGTGCAGGGGCCTTACTCCGAAGCTACAGTAGAACTTGATGTAACAGGTTTGAAAGATGGTGACATAGCGGGTTTTGGCATTTTTCAATCGCCCTATGCATACATCGCTGTTAGAAAAAAAGGAGCAGAAAATAATTTAATCATGGTGAACAATGGAACAGTGATTGATAGCATCACACATTTCTCACCCAAAAAAATATGGCTCAAGGCAACTGCAACAGATAAAGGCTTCGAAGGAAATTTCTTCTACAGCACAGATGGCAAGAACTTCAAGCAGTTTGGCAACGTGCTCAAAATGGCATTGGGTTATGATTGGACCGCCAACCGATTTGCGCTGCTGCATTTCAGCATGACACAAAATGGAGTGGGTGGCTATGCAGACTTTAACTGGTTCAGGTTTCAAGGTATTAACGAATAATGTATAGAAAATGAGACATATCTCCCGGGAGGCCCTGATTCGTGCCCGCGCCGTGGTTCGTGTCTTCACGAACCGCAAAAATGCATGGTTCGTGAAGACACGAACCTTAGCTTTAGCTGGGGCATTATGTGTCCTGAGCTTCTCTTTCGCAGTTGGCCAGGTCAACACAACTGACGCAAAAAAAGATACAGCCACAAGAACCGTGTTAAACTTTAATACACACTGGGCTTTCTACAGAAACGATTTGCCACATGCCGAGGCCGTTGACTACAACGATAAGGACTGGTATGCTGTGACTGTGCCGCATGTAATGAGGCTTGAGAAAAAACACAACGGCGGAAACCAGGTGTACCAGGGAGTCGGTTGGTATCGAAAATATTTCAAAGTGCCTTCTTCTTTTAAAAACAAAAGACTAACCATTTGCTTCGACGGTGTACAAATGAATTGCGACGTGTTTTTAAATGGAGAAAAACTTTGCACCCACAACGGCGGCTACATGGGCTTTGTGGTAGACATCACCAACAAAGTAAAGTTTGACCGCGATAATGTTTTAGCTGTTCGTGTGAGCAACTTAAATGACCCGCAAACACCGCCGGGGAAACCACAGGAAAAGCTTGACTTCAATTATTACGGTGGTATTTACCGCGATGTAAAACTGGTTGCAACCAATAAGCTGTACATATCGGACCCTTTGGAAGCGAATAAGGTTGCGGGCGGAGGATTGTTTGTTACTTACCCCAAAGTAACGAAACAACTTGCTGAAGTAAATATCAAAACGCATGTTGTAAATGACTTCGGCACACCCCAACAAGTGAAGCTGGTCACCATCATAAAAGACAAAAACAACAAGGAGGTTGCAAAAAGCATTGTATCAAATACGGTTCAGCACGAGCAGGAATTTGTTCAAACCATTTCTATGAACAACCCATCACTCTGGCACCCTGATCATCCCTATTTGTACCACATTGTTTCCAAGGTATATGTTGATAACAAACTAGTGGATGATAAAATTACCAACATCGGGGTCCGTACCATTTCTTTTACTTCACCTTCCGGTAAAGCCGATGGATTTTATATCAACGGCGAAAAGCTTTACTTGCGCGGGGCAAACAGGCACCAGTGTTATCAAACGATTGGTGATGCTGCATCCAACTCCATGCAATACCGCGATGCGTTGCAAATAAAACGCGGAGGCTTCAATGCAGTAAGAGCGGCGCACTATCCGCAGTCGCCTGCCTTCCTGAATGCTTGCGATGAGTTGGGTTTAATGGTAATAGAGTGCGAGCCGGGCTGGCAATTTTTCAGCAAAGATTCTGTTTTCACTAATAGAACATTCAGAGACATCAGGGAGATGATCCGCAGAGATCGCAACCGGCCTTCTGTTTTTCTATGGGAAACATCATTGAATGAATCGCCAACTCCTGCAACATGGGCGAAACAAGCGGTTGCAATTGCACACGAAGAAATGCCAAACAATCAGATGTTTACTGCAGATGATTTTTTTGCCAACGGCAGCAAATGTTATGATGTTTGCTACAAAGTAATCAATGAAGACGGCTCTGACCCTATGCCGCAAATGCCAGTAATTACACGTGAGTGGGGCGATACATGGATTGCTGATCCCGCGAAGGAAAACGGTTTGCGTGCATCAAGAATATACACAGAGAAAGGATTGATCAATCAATGCATACTCAGACAGAATGCTTTAAATGGAACCATGCTGGAAGAAGAAGGCGGCTATTGGGATCATGCAAAACTGGATGCCAATGATCGCATGTCCGGGTATTTTTTGTGGAGCTTTAATGATGTAACGAGAGGCTCGGACCCCATCACCGCTTTTTGCGGAGTGGTAGACGCGGATCGTTATGAGAAATTTGGGTACTATCAATTAAAAGCGATGCAAAGCGCTCGCAATGCCAACTACGGCCCAATGGTTTTTGTTGCCAGTTTCAACAACCACCCAGATATTGACACCAGCATCATCGTTTTTTCCAATTGCGATAAGGTAAAGCTTTATAGAAACAAACATTTCATCAAAGAAATATCACGGGAAGAAAATGGAGCAACAGCTCCGTTTATAGCATCGAAAGGAGGAAGTCCTTATTTCCGTTTCGATTTAAAAACATATGAAGCAGGCGAACTTAAAGCCGAGGGCTGGATGGATGGAAAATGTGTTGCGGTACATACTATCGCAACGCCAGGTGTTGCCGATCATTTGGAGATTGTTTTGGATAGTAGTGGTATTAAACCTGTAGCAGACGCCGTGGATATGATTCCCTTTCATGTAAAGATTTGTGATAAGAATGGAACAGTTGTATCAAACAGTCAGCCGTTCAACACCTATTCAATTCACCTCGCCGTAAGCGGTGCAGGGTCACTCATCGGCGCTGATATAGCAAGGGTAGAAGCAGCCATACAACACACTGAAGGAGGCATTGGCTATGGCATCATTCGCACAACTAATAATGCTGGAAATATTACTATAACGACAACATCGGATAATTTAAAGCCTACCAAAAGAGTAATTACAACCATCAAAAGCAATGAGCAGTTTGTGTTAGACGGCAAGCATTATGCATGGAAAACTGAAAAAGAAAATAGTGCAGTGAGCGTACAAAGAAACGGCGAAGAAAAAGAGAAGCTCATCAAACTTACTCCTTCCATGCTGAAATTGAACGATGATAAACTTTCTGCTGGTATCGAAAAAATAATAGATGGAAACTATTCAACGGTGTGGATAGATGAAAGCAAAATCACTCCCGTCGAATTGACAATTGATCTCGAAAAACAGCATAGTATTAAAGGCTGCAAAATAGTGTGGGGAAAAGATAGCGACTGGTATACTTATAGTTTACAGGTTTCAACAGATGGCAAAGAATGGCAAACAGAAGTAGACAGTATGAAAAGCTCAGGACAGGAATACAAGCCTGTGTTGTTCAAACATCACAGCTTAAAGTATGTCCGGCTATTGGTAACCAGTGTTCAATCACCGCAAAGTAAGATCGCAATTAAAGAGTTCGAGTTACTTGCCAATTAAGAGCAAAAAAGATTGAAAAAAAGGAGCAGATTTTCTGCTCTTTTTTATTTTCCTGAAACCGGCCACCCAACAGCTATTTCACAGCAGGCAATAAAGGTGAAATTAAGACACGGCCAGAAAGATTGCCTCTTTCTGCCAACAAATCGTCGCTTCCGGTTGTTTCCTTGGAAAACCCGAAAAAGTGGCAATTCGCACCAGAAAAAATATTACAAGTCTTTTCCCATTTTTGCTTTGTCTTCTGTTCCTTTCCTGTCATGATAAAGCAAAGGAACAATCCCTGGATGAAAGAGAACAGGCTTTGACAGAAAAAGAAAACAAATTTGCATCGAAAGAGCAGGACTACGAGTCGTTGCTTAGAATGAGAGATAGTCTTTCCTCTATTAAAACAGCCGATACCAATACAACCCGCTGGCCGGCGGCGATAAGTGGGCTTTGGAGCAGCAAGCTACTCTGTATAGCATCCAGCTGCAACGAGTATGCAGTAGGCGATCAAAAAACAAACGAGTCATGGAACTTTACCAGCGACTCGTCAAAAATGCTGGTAGCCATTCTTAACAATGCCAACAATGGACTCGTAAGAATATATCATGCAAAATACGACAGCAGTGGCATCAATCTTCGCTTCAAAACAGATTCGCTTACCAAACGTACAGTTCGCATGGAAGTGCTCCTCGATCAAATTTCGAATCAAAGAATAAAGGGCACGCAAACCATCACCATTGACAGCACCTGTACCGCAAAATTTTCTGTGGACCTGTCCCGCAATAAATAATCTATGCCTTTACTCAACGCACATAATATATCCCTTCCTATTGCTGATCCCGTTCTAAAGTTTTTACTGGAACTGATCATCATTCTGGGAGCGCCATTACTGCTTAACAAAGTTAAAGTTCCTCACCTCATCGGGCTGATCGTTGCAGGCGCGATCGTTGGGCCAAATGGCTTCAACCTTCTTGCACGCGACAGCAGTGTTGTTGTTACCGGAACCACCGGACTACTTTACATTATGTTCCTCGCCGGCCTTGAAATTGACATGGGCGAGTTCAAAAAAAACAAATGGAAGAGCCTCACATTTGCAGTTTACACCTTTTCCGTTCCATTCATACTTGGGTTCATCGGAGGCCACTATATCTTGCATTTTTCATTGCTTACCACACTTTTGTTTGCAAGTCTTTTTTCCTCACACACGCTCATTGCATATCCGCTTGTAAGCAAATTGGGAATCACCAAAAACCGCTCCGTAAACATTTTGGTTGGCGGAACGATGATCACCGATGTATTGTCGCTGTTGGTATTGGCAGCAGTAGTAGGATTAACGGAAGGCAATGCGACACAAACGTTTTGGATAAAATTGGGAGTATCCTGTATTGCGTTTGGCCTGATCGTGTTGTTGCTTTTTCCCATCATTGCGAAATGGTTCTTTAAAAATGTTGAGGACAAAATATCACAATATATTTTTGTGTTGGTGGTCATCTATCTCGCTGCACTCATTGCAGAGCTGGCGGGCATTGAAGACATTATCGGTGCTTTTTTTGCAGGGCTGGCACTAAACAGACTCATACCGAGATCGTCGGCATTAATGAATCGTGTTGAATTTGTCGGCAATGCAATATTCATTCCCTTCTTCCTCATCAGCGTAGGCATGCTGGTAGATTTCAGGGCTTTTATTCAAAGCTGGGAAACGCTTGGCGTGGCCGGCATTATGATTGTTTCTTCCATTGGCGGTAAATGGCTCGCGGCACTTATAACGCAAAAAACCTTTCGCCTTACAAATGACGAAGGCAAACTTATTTTCGGCCTGAGTTCTGCTTCAGCCGCGGCCACACTGGCTTCTGTGATGGTGGGTTATAATATCATTGTGTCTGAAACGGCAGCAGGAGAACCGGTAAGATTGTTGAGCGAACATGTGCTTAATGGAAGCATCTTGCTGATCCTCATCTCATGTACCGTATCATCTTTGGTTACCATGTCCGCTGCGCAGAAAATAGCAACAGCCACCAACGAAAGCACCGTTGCAGAAGACAATGAAGAAGAAAGAATTTTGATTGCCATCAAACACCAGAGCATGGTGGATGTGATGGTCAATGTAACCTTGCTTTTAAAATCGAAAGCAAATACCAAAAATCTTTTTGCCATCAATGTGATCAACGAAGAGAAGAATGAATCGTCCGTTAAGAATGCAGAAAAGGTTTTGGAAGAGGCAGTTAAAGCAGCCGCAGCTGCAGATGTAGAACTAAATTCGATTATGCGCTATGATAATGATGTGATGTCGGGCATCAACAACGCAATAAAAGAACAAAGGATAACGGACCTCATCATTGGCCTCCAGCAGGACAAAGGATTTTCACCATCCCTCATGTATAATTTATACAACGGATACTTGCAGAATGACAACATCAACGTCATGCTTTACAACGCTGCACAACCCATTTCTACAGTCAAAAGTTACACCGTGCTGATACCGCAGCTTGCCCGTCAGGAACCGGGCTTTTTGCATGTACTGATACATATCTGGAACATTGCAAGAAACTCCGGCGCCACCATGAATTTTTATGCCAATGGGCCGGAGCTGGATATATTGCAAGCCATTCACAAAAAATCTTCCATTGAAGCAACTTTCCAAAAGCTTGAACACTGGAAAAAAGGAGAAGAGATTGCGGCATCGTTAAAAGAAAACGAAGCGTTATTTGTTATCCTCGCAAAAAGGGGTATGGTATCCTACACGCCAAGAATGAAAATGATCCCTGACTTTTTAAATGGTCATTTGCAAGATCGCAGCTTCATGCTCTTCTTTCCTTTTTCAGAGGCAGAAACAAGCATTGGTGAAAAAAGGGCCATCAGCAATCATAGTGACTTTATGGAAATCGGAAGAGCCATTAAGAAGCTGTTTGGGTAGGGTGTGTGGAAGGAAGTTGTTGGTTGTTAGTTGTTGGTTGTTAGCGTTCAATGTCAAATGATCGTTATTAATGGCTAACAACTAACAACTAACAACTTAACAACACAATAACCATTGGATAACAACCGAACAGGACAGACCAAGACGCAGAATTTCCTCGGGATCGTTATTTTTAGCAGGCCGGAGATTTTGTATGCAGATGCACTCCGGTAAAGATTTGCTTACCAAATACGCATAAAAGCATATGAAGTTTTCTATAGTCCTGATTGGCTTCCTGGCATGGTTAATCCCATGCAATAGCAGTGCACAAAACAGTTCGCAAAAAACTCCCGACAGCATTGCGCAGGGTCCTTTTGCAGACAATTCAAATCATTGGTACATGGGGCCGGATAAAAGCCGCATGATCAATCCATTGCCCGGCAAGCCGCGCTATCAGCCAACACAATTGACAGAAATAGGGGACAATATTCTCCTTTTCCAGAAATCCAACGGCGGGTGGGCAAAGAACTACGATGTGTTCGCCGTTCTCTCAGAGGCGCAAAAAGATTCCGTTCGTGAACGTCGCGACGAGTTAAACACCACTTTCGACAACGGTACATGCTTCACGCAGATTGCCGCGCTTTCAATTGTTTATAAATCTACCGGAACAAATAAATACAAAGAAGCTGCGCTGAGAGGCATCGATTATTTGCTGTCTGCTCAATACGCTAATGGCGGATGGCCGCAATACTATCCGCTGGAAAAAGGTTACAGCAGGGAAATCACCTATAACGATGGTGCTTTTGAAGGTGTAATGCAGTTGCTAAAAAACATTCTAGATGGTTCACCGCAATACGATTACCTGGATGCAAAATACCGCAAGAGAGTCGGCGAAGCATTTGCAAAAGGACTTGACTGCATCGTAAAAACACAGATCAATGATGCGGGCACACCAACAGCATGGTGCCAGCAATACGACGAACACACGCTTCAACCGGCATGGGCGAGAAAATTTGAACCCGCCAGCATAAGCAATGGCGAAAGCTCCGGGATTGTACTTTTCCTGATGAGCATTGATCATCCTGATGATCATGTGGTAGACGCGGTTCAGAACGCAATAAAGTGGTTCCAGGATTCTAAAATTTACAACACGAAAGTGGTAACGGTGCCTGCACCAACAATGCAAACACCTTTTCGTACATCTACAACCGATCGCGTAGTGGTGACAGACTCAACGGCACCTCCGATCTGGACTCGTTATTATGAGCTTAAAACACACAGACCTTTATTCTGCAATCGCGATAGCAAAGTTGTCTACTCGTTAGCTGAAGTAGAGCGCGAAAGACGTGATGGCTATGCATGGTACACCTACGCACCGCAAAAAGTACTGGACAAGTATACCGCGTGGCAAAAGAAATGGGCACCGGGGAATGATGTGCTTGCACATAAATAAGAGATGTTCGCATCTTAAAATTTACCACTAAGACACTCAGGACACTAAGGTTCACTAAGAGTTTTTTTTACCACAGAGTTCACGGAGTTTTTTTTCACAGAGTAAAGGAGGATATACTTCGGAATAGATAGCAGATCACTAAAACAAAAAAGGGAACAGAGATATGTATTAGTGTCTTTGTCTCTTCTCTCTTTAACCAACTATTTATTTCGGAAGAACTTCTCCTTTCCTCTGTGAAAAAAGGCTCCATTCCTCTGTGGTTAGAAATAGGAAAGCTGCACTGGCAAAATGCCTTAGTGAAACTTAGTGTTCTTAGTGCCTTGGTGGTGAAGAAATCCTGCACAATTTTGGATCCCCACTACCGCTAACACTACTTCGAGTTATTGCTTATTTTAGCGTATGGATTCATTACTTCAGGCTATCCGTTCATATGCTCCTATCTCACAAGCTGAGGGTGAATATTTTTATTCATTCTTCCGTAAGGTAAAATACAAGAAGAACACCTTATTGCTGGAAGAAGGCTCCGTTGCGCATGAGGTATTTTTTGTGGAGAAAGGTTGCCTTCGCCAATTTTTCTTTACTGAAAAAGGAGTGGAGAAGACCTGCAACTTTGTATTTGAACAAGAGTTCCTCACTGACCTTGAAAGCTTCTCGCGGCAAACCAGGGCTACCACCAACATCATCGCACTGGAACCTACGGAGTGCCTTGTGACAACCTGCAAGGACCTTGTAGAATGTATGGCTGCTTCGCCTGCCGTTGCATCCTTCTTCAATGTTATTGTTGAAAATGTAGCAACCGCGAATATCAGGCGCATACAATCTTTGTTATCACAGTCACCCGAGCAGCAGTTTGAAGTGTTGCTGCAGAACAGCCCGAAGATATTACAACGTGTGCCACAGCGTTACATCGCACAATACCTGGGCATCGCTCCTGAAAGCCTTAGCCGCATCCGTAAGCGGGCGTTGGTAGCAGCAAAATCTTAACCCGTGTTATCGTTTTTTGCTGAGGCAGATGCTAGTTTTGAGTTATGAGTATTAAGTATTGAATCGGTTGAAGTTCAACCAAACGAACCGATACATGCAGCTTAAAACTCATCACTCATAATTCACAACTCATAACTATGACACAAGTAATTCTCGGCGTTGGTGGTGACATCGGCAACCCCCTGGCAAAAGAACTAAAACAATATACCAGCAAAGTAAGATTGGTATCGCGCCACCCCGAACAGATAAATGGAGACGACGAACTTTTGCCTGCTGATTTATTATCTGCTGAACAGGCAGACAAAGCAGTTGCGGGCGCATCAGTAGCTTATCTTATTGTGGGCCTGAAATATGACCTGCGCATTTGGCAAAAGGATTGGCCCACCATCATCAATAATGTAATTAATGCGTGCCTTAAACATGGAACCAAACTGGTTTTCTTCGACAACATCTATATGTACGATAAGAGTGCCATTCCACACATGACCGAAGAAAGTCCATTGAATCCTCCCTCTAAAAAAGGCAAAGTGAGATTGCAGATCGTAGAAGCGATACGGAATGCTATTTCTCAAAAGGGATTGCAGGCATTGATCGCCAGAAGCGCAGACTTTTATGGCCCGGGAGCAAAACATGGCCTCCTGAACGTTTTGGTATTGGACCCTCTTTCAAAAAATAAGAGAATGAGCTGGCAATCCAATGTACATAAAACGCATTCCTTTACGTACACACCAGATGCAGCAAAAGCTACAGCCATTTTGGGCAACACAGACAGTGCCTATGGTCAAACCTGGCACCTTCCAACTTCTTCACAGCGATGGACAGGCGAAAAGTTTATTACCTACGCTGCCTCCATGAAAGGCGCAAAAACATCTTACAATTTGTACAGTCCGCTTCTTCTTTCTTTAGCAGGATTGTTCGACAGAACAATCAAAGAACTGGTTGAAATGCAGTACCAGAACAACCAGGACTATTTTTTCGACAGCCAAAAGTTTTGCAAAGCGTTTAATTTCACTCCAACCAGTTATGAAGTTGGGATGAAGGCATTGATTTGAAAATTTGAGGATTTGAGGATTTGAGGATTTGAAAATTGATGTCTTCTGCTCGGCATTGCAACGGTTATAAACAGTATTTCTAATGATGCGATAACAACGCATAACCAATGTGCTTGGTTTTGCAGGTTTTTCCGATTGCGGGGTTCCTGCGGCCATGAAAGAAAGACTGCTTGTCATCCCGACGAAGGAGGGATCTGAGTGTTTACACTGACAGCGTGTTAATGTGAGACACAGATCCCTCGTACCTCGGGATGACAAGCAACCTTCTTTTAATTCTTCAAACAGGTTAATTAAACAACATCAAGTCTTTTAGTTAACATGTCGTTTATTGCCGAACAAAAGAGCAAGTCGCAACTCTCATTTTCAAATTTTCAAATCCTCAAATTTTCAAATTACTATATTGCAAAACAATCATCCGTTTAATTGCCATGCGAATAACACAGTTGCTATTTTGTTTGATGTTTATTTTTGCAATGCTAAAAAATGTCACGGCACAGAAAATCACTTTGCGAAAGGATACGCTGGCGAAAGAGATAAAGGTTTATGCCGGAGGCAAATTATTCACCAGCTTTTGCTACAGCGATACCCTCACAAAGCCCATCCTGTATCCCGTATACGACGGTGACGGCACAACTATCACGCGTGGCTTCCCTTTTCAGCCGCGACCAGGAGAGCCAACAGATCACCCTCACCACCAGGGAATCTGGTTCAACTATGAGAATGTAAACGGCATCGATTTTTGGAACAACTCGTATGCGATTCCTGCAGCAAAGAAACATCTGTACGGCTCCATTAAAACAGGAAGTTTTTCTTCAACCATACAAAACAAAACAGCACTCATCAATTATACGGCCAGTTGGAACGACATCAACAAGCAGGCTTTGGTTAAGGAAAACACAACACTGACGTTTTCTGCTAAAAATAATATCCGCATCATCGATCGCACCACAACATTACAGGTAGTAAACGATGTAACTTTTAATGACACCAAAGACGGATTGATCGCAATGCGTGTTGCGCATGAATTGCAGATCCCTGTAAAAGGCGACACCATTGCCAATGGCAACTATATCAGCAGCGAAGGAAAGACGGGGGATTCCGTTTGGTCAACACGCGCCGCATGGTGCATGCTGTATGGGAAAATAGGGGGACATGTTACAAGCATTGTTATACTGGATAACAAAAACAATCCGGGCTATCCCACTTACTGGCATGCAAGAGGTTATGGATTGTTTGCTGCGAACCCCTTGGGACAAAAGATTTTCAGCAATGGCAAACTTGCATTGAACCTGCGTCTTGCAAAAGGAGAGAGCATCTCGTTTCGATACAGAATTGTGATTGCAACAGGTGATAGGGAATTAAGCACCCAACAGATTGAGCAACTGTCAAAGTTTTAAAGAAGCTAATATTTACCTCTGACATCGACCTAAGGTCTATCTGTTCAAAGAATAGATGACATCTTACATGCCGCCCCTACGGGGCTGGCTCCATGTTTTGGAGATTGTTTTTTTCTACGAACCTGTAGCCCCTATGGGGCTGTTCACACCTCAAAGCAAGCTACAAACAGCCCCTTCGAGGCAAAACGTTCGTAGGCAATACCACATTACCGCGATAAAAATTCCAGTCCCGTAGGGGCGACATGTTAAATATCGCGAAGCGAAAGATGTTTAGTTTGCCTAAGGCTAACGGTTATATAATTCACCTATTTATGCTGCCGAAACAGCCATTCGATCATAAGCGGATCGGTATAAGCTCCCAGCCAGGCAAAGTGCCCCACTTCCGGCAGCATGGTAAAGCCCGGTCGTGCACCAGCTTTCCATAACGCCTCCAGCATATTGAGTGAGAACTCCGGGTTAACAGCAGGATCTTCGGCTCCGGTGAACATCCAGATAGGAATTTTCGCAATAGCCCCTGCCTTCGCAGGATCACCTCCACCACACACAGGAACCGCTGCTGCAAAAAGATTGGGCTCACGCTCTATCGCATCAAAGGTTCCGAAGCCACCCATTGAAAGTCCGGTTATGTAAATGCGGGATGTATCTATTTGTCCATCCGCCTTCATCTTTTTTATCAGGGCAAGCAGCAATTCCATAGGCTTGGTTGGAGTAGGAGCCAAGGGCGCAGTAATTGAGTTACGGCTGCTGCCGGGTGGCGTCCAACCTGAATTTGCGGGACATTGCGGCGCAATAATAACCGCGGGATACTTTAATAGATTTTGCTCACTTGCAAAATTCATCACGCCCCATTTCAATTGCGAGATATTATCAGCGCCACGTTCACCCGACCCATGCAGGAAAATCAACAGCGGATAATGTCGCTTTGGATTTGCATCAGGGTTAAGCTGGCGGTAATAAAGCGTATCACCCTTACCGTTGGTATAGAATTGCGGACTGAAATTAGTTTTTTCCTGGGCCTTTGTAGAAATGACCGCAAGAACAGCAACGATCATGATGATGACTTGTAGCGATGTAGTTTTTAAAAACATATGGTTATATATTTTGAATGTAGCAGCTACTCAATATAAATCAAATATGTTACAGTTACCAGTAAAAAACATAACGTTGACCGGGAAATAAAATGCCGCCATACCTTGTTAAAGTAACGCTTTGGGGGCTATCTTTCTTTCTCTTAAATATGGCACAGAAGCATGTTGCTATTTCTGATTTTAATTTCAACCTTTGAAATATTTTTTAAAGAACCCACCTACAACTCTCGCCCGTTAATCAAAACATTGTTCAGCAAAAAAACTAAGCATGAAACTTCTTTTAACTTCCGCAGGCATCAGCAACACAAGCATTCACAATGCGCTTGTTGAACTCATGGGAAAGCCCGTTGCCGAAGCAAATGCATTTTTCGTTCCCACCGGCTTATACGGCGTTTCCAATGGCGGAGATGTTGCACGCAGAGTAATTTGCGGAACGTTGGGAGATCCCTTTTGCGATATGGGTTGGAAATCATTGGCATTGCTGGAACTCACAGCATTGCCCACACTCAGGCAGGAACATTGGCTACCTCCCCTTCAGCAAGCAGATGTATTGCTGGTAGGTGGAGGAGATTGTCAATATCTTACTTACTGGATGCGTCATTCAGGCCTGGCAGATATTTTGCCATCGCTGCTGCAAAAAACTGTTTATGTTGGCTTAAGCGCCGGCAGCATGATAATGACAAGTTATGGCACCACGTACGGAAACCATACACTGGCACCAGAAAGCGACAAGTCATTTGGGTTCGTTAACATCGCCATACATCCGCATTTGGATTATGAGGCCTTTCCACAAAATTCCATGGCCAATCTCGAAAAGCTGGCCGCCGCATTACCAATGCCATCTTATTTGATCGATGACCAAACCGCGCTTAAAGTTGTTGATGGCCATATTGAAGTGATCTCGGAGGGACACTGGAAGCTGGTGGATAAAATTTGAAGATTTGGGAATTTGAAAATTTGAAAATTCGAAGGTTGCAGGCATTGATTGTCGAAGCAAAGATATTGAGCTCATCTAAAGCGCACGCACATACTTGTCGAGAGTAAGTGCATTGTGAATGGCTGCTCCAATTGTATTGTTGAAATATGCGAACACGGGTATTTTTTTCTCCAGCCATTCGCGTATAGTCATGGCATGTTCGCGAAGAAAATCATCAGCATAGCCACCACGATAATCACCTTTTTCTCCATGAAAACGCAGATAAACAAAACTTTTTGCCATGTCAATTGTAGGTGTATGTGACTTCGGCATATCGTGCATAACAACAACTGCCTTATAATTTTCCAGCATTGTGTAGACTTTGTCGTGGTACCAGGATTTGTCGCGGAACTCTATGGCGAGATGCCAACCCTTCAATTTTCCTGTAGAATGTATTACATCAAGCAACCGGCGAACTTTTTGAGAATAAGCAACTGAAATACTCGCAGGAAATTGCACAAGAATACACCCTTTCTTATTGCCAACCATATCCGCTGCATCCATAAAACGATTCACATCTGCCGCCTCATAATGCAGCTCTTTTGCATGGGTAACTGACTTTGAAAGCTTTAATGTAAAACGGAATGTTGAGGGCACATCATTCGCCCATTTTTCAACGGTGCGCAGCATGGGAAGTTTATAAAAAGTGCTATTTGTTTCAACGCTATTTAGCATCGATGCGTAGTAATGCAATCTTGTTTTGGCCTGGTAGGCCTGCGGAAAGAAAGCTTTATTGGCAACGGGGAGAACGATATTGCTGGTTCCACAATAGAACTGCAAGTCTTTATTTGATTTCGATTTCAAAGGCTGCACATTTTTGAGATTCTGTCTGCAGAAGTTGCAAATATATTTCTTAGATCAAAATGCAATTGTCATGCCTTCGAAAACGCCATATATTCTTTTTAACCACAGAGGAAAAGAGTTTTTTTCACAGAGGAAAGGAGAGGTGTTTGAAAAATAAATGACTATTTAAAAAAACAGAGAAAAAGAGGTTCATTGCACAAACCTCCTTTCCCCTGTGAAAAAAATCTCTGTCAACTCTGTGGTTAAAAAAAACGCTTAGTGAAACTTAGTGTCCTCAGTGCCTCAGTGGCAAATTAAAGCGTCGCAAGACGCTCCTGTTGCAAATCAGCTTATTTCAACCTGAATGTCAACCCGCCACCCAGTCCAAACTGGTACATGGTTGAATAGGTAGAAATCCCGGCACCTGTACCGCCTGTTCCAAAATAGAAACCACCGCCGGCAGCTTGCACATTTGAAAGCAGTTGTGCCTGCAGTTTAATACCTACCTTTTCAGATGCCCAGAAGTTTCCACCCAGGCGAAGTCCCCAGGCAAAGAAAGTTTTGTTTCCGCTATTGCCATTGTCAGGATTTTCCAAATGCATGAAATTCGCGCCTATCAATAGTCCTCCGTAACCTTCCACCTTTTTGTTGTGACCGCGAAAATAACGGGTTCCGCCAATCATGGCATAGTTCATATCGACGTTAAATTCAGTGTTTTTAGCAACGAGCTGATAATAATTCATTGGCGCTTTCGTATCCTGGCGCATGTATAATAATTCAATCCCATTGTCCTCATGCACAGCGAACTCCAATCCCGCGCCCCATACAAGCCCCCCTTTAATCGTTCCATTGTAGTAGTTGGTAGTGCTATAATAAGAATCAACACCATCGTTGAATGCGCCTATTGCATAACCATTTAACCTGATACCTTGCCCGAAGGAGCAAATTGTGAGTAGTGTCGCGATTGAAAGCAATGTGAGTTTCTTCTTCATATTATTTGATTTTTGAACCAGGGTGCCATCTTATGATTCGCCGCCGGCAGATGCAATAGGCACTCTGATTATAACAATGAAATTACAGGTAAACCTTGCCTGTGTTTTAGAACAATCACACTTAACGGATAAATTGACCGCATTTAACGGTGTAGCGGCTACGGCTAGGGACTCCGAACTCTCAATTCTCAACTCTCAACTAACAACCCTGTACAAGAAAAATGTCAGTTTTTCAGCTGCCCGTCGTCATAATAACACCTGTCCGGATTCTGCAATTTTGCGTCCATTAGAGAATAAAACAATGAAAAATCACTACCCCTCAGTAGTCAAAGGCATCGCTCTCATTGCCTTTCTGTTACTAACTTATGCGGCCTTCAGCCAGGAAAACAACATTCCCTTTACACCAAGACACAGCGTCGGCATCAATATTGGCCATGAGCATTCCTTCGGCGGCGTTAATGAAAGCGGTAAAAAAGAAATGACCGTTCTGGCCTATTGGGGGCTTGATTACAACTATCAGTTTGCCCGGAAATGGGCCATCGGATTGCACACAGATTTCATCACAGAATCGTTCAAAGTGGAGAACAAAATAGAAGGTAATGAGAAAGAAATAATAGAACGTTCTACACCAATAGCACCTGCTGTCATGGGCTTTTACAAACCAACTGAGCACTGGAGCTTTGGTGCAGGCATGGGCGGTGAGTTTGCCAAAGAAGAGAATTATGCCCTTAACAGATTTGCTGTTGAGTATGGTGTCGAAATAAAAAAATCATGGGAAGTTTTTGGTGCGCTCCAGTATGATGTACGCTGGAAAGCATACGATACATGGACGATCGGGCTGGGCATTTCGAAGAGCTTTGGCGAAAGACACAAATAAGTTGAGAGTGGAGAGTTGAGAGTGGAGAGTTGGAAGCCAGACAACTAATAACTAATAGCTAATAGCTGATAACTAATAACTCTCAATTCTCCACTCTCAACTCTCAACTCTCAATTCTCAACTCTTCTAATTTCCCTTCCCAATAACCAAAACAGATTAGATTTTTTTTAGATTTCTTTTCTCCATTACATTTGCAGTGATGGAACACTATTTCGAACTGCCGGTGAATTATGAGGGAATTGAACAGTCGTTCAAAGGGCGTCTTGTAACTTTTGGATATGATTATAAGTTCTACATCGTTGTAAATGGGCACGAGATCGTTTTCGAAAGTGATGAAGACGGATCATACAGGGCTATCACTAAATCTTCAGACCATAAAAAGCCCGTCGATACCAAACTACTGGAAGCCATTATTTTAGCCTTGCATCAAATATCACTCTCTTAGTTTCTTTTTTATTTAGCATCATAAAATTTCAACTTCTTCAGGTACCACAAACAAAATGGTGCAACCGGTTTCCGTTTTTACAGCGTGTTTAAAATTAACCGGCGTAAACAAATAGTCGCCTTTATGCAATACCGCTCCTTCAACCATGGCTTCACCGTCCAATACAAACAATTCTTCTCCTGCGGGATGGTTGTGATAGGGATAGCTTGCTCCCGGTTCAAACTTCAAAAGAATGGTTGTTGACCGTTGCTTCGCTTCGTCAAAATGAAGGGATTTTACAAATACACCTTCGTAATGAATGCCTTTTTCAATCAGTGGTTGCCAATCAGTTTGCGCTGTTTTTACAATGTAATGTTGAATGCTGTTGTTCATTTATCTGTTTTTATTTGTTAAGAAATTGATCGATGCTCCATTTGCCGGCTGGAACGCTACTCAAAAGAAACGCCCCGGCACTAAACGCAAAAGCGGAATAGTCCAGCGGTTCCTTTATGCCAAAAGAAATAGCCATTGCGATACTGAATAGTAATGTGAGAATAGCGGCACACAATGCCACAATGCTTGTTCGATAGCCGATGAGCAGCAACAAACCAAGGCTTAGCTCTGCAAGGGTTGATAAAACCGCGAGCAATGGCGCACATGACTTAGGTAAAAATGAATTGGTTTGTGCTGTATAGTTCACAAAATTTTGCCACCCGGATGAATGGCTGCCCCAAAGGCTTAACCT
Source organism: Pinibacter aurantiacus (assembly GCF_019130065.1). GTDB lineage: Bacteria > Bacteroidota > Bacteroidia > Chitinophagales > Chitinophagaceae > Pinibacter > Pinibacter aurantiacus. Next base: position 631,917 of record NZ_JAHSPG010000018.1, read on the forward strand.
GCTGGCCACAGCTGAAAGAAAGCCCGCTGATAAAGCGATGCGAAGTGAGAAAGAAGAGATGTCTTGTTTTGTGGTCATACCTGTAAGTTTTAATCGCTTGATTACAGGTACAAAGTTGGCATAACATGCGGCCCCAGAGAATAGACGATTCTGGAAAAAACATATAAAATCTATACCCCGACCTCTTTTTTGAAATCTTTGGGGGATTTAGCAGTGTGTTTTTTAAAGAAGTTTGAAAAATAGAAAGGATCGTTGAAGCCAAGTGCATACGCTACCTCTTTTATAGTAAGGTTTTCATAATGCAGCAAGCGCTTTGCCTCTGAAATAATGAGACTGTATATTACATTTTGTGCCGTCTTATTCGTATGCAGTTTCGACACTTCGTTAAGCTTCGCTTCCGTTGTTAATAGCCTTTGCGACAATTGAGAGACTGTATAGTTTTGTGAAAAATTGTTTCTTACTTCCAATAGAAATTTTAAGAACAGGGCATCAGGTTTCCATATTTCTATTCCGCTTGCAATCTTGCTTCTGTTTAATTCAATTAACAGCAGCTCTATGTGCGAGTGCGTTGAAACCAAATACTGGTAAGGTTTTTCTTCAAGTTCAGCTTTAATCTTATTCAGCGTCTCTTCAAAGAAATCGAAATTTCTTACATGGATTACTTCATTTATTCCGAAATGGCAAAAGAGGCTGTTGTGAAAAATGAGTTCAATGTCATTATCATTTTTGCAGAAGAAATCCAACGTAAAATCAAGAACGGTTACAACTCCATTTACACGCTCCAATTGATGATATTGCCCTGAAGTAATTGTAATGGCCTCTGATTTTTGCAGGGTAAATTTTTCTTCATCCACCATAACGTCCACCGTACCTTCTTTGCACCAGAAAAGAATATACTTTAAAACCCTTTGTGGTTTTTCAAAATCTTTTGTTGTGCTGATGTCTTTAATGTTGATCATTCTGCTGTTGAATTTAGTAATTAAAATCAGGATTCGGTTCCTTAGATTTTTTTACCTTTGCGGCCATTAAATTTCAAGAAATGAGTGAATTCCCTCCATGTCCTCAGTGCAAATCGACTTATACGTACCAGATGGAAAACCTGCTTGTCTGCCCGGAATGCGGTCATGAGTGGAACCCTGAAGAAGCAAGCGCTGAAGAAGCGTTTGTTGTGAAAGATGCAAACGGCAATATTCTTCAAAATGGAGATACAGTTGTGACAATCAAAAACCTTCCCGTAAGAGGTTCATCACAAAGTATAAAAGCTGGCACCAAGGTGAAAAATATCCGCCTCGTAGACAGTGACCACAACATTGATTGCAAGATCGATGGCTTCGGGGCAATGGCGCTAAAATCCGAGTTTGTCAAGAAAGCATAGGAACATTAAAATATCTTTCTAAGCCGTCTCAAAAAAATTTGAGACGGCTTTTTTGTTTTGATTCTCAATAAAGGCAAGCTTTTTCAAGCATTGCATTTTCTACCGTTATTATCTACCTTTATATTCCTCACGTTTTATGTGATCACAAATACAATTCCCCCACGTCACTCCCCTGAAATTCCGATTCACAAGCCAATTCCTAATGGATGCCTCCCGAAGCCCGTCTGTGGATTTTTTTCACAATTAAACACACCTTGTATGAAACAGACATCTTACGCTTACAGTCTATCTTTTTTTAAAGGACTGTATTCGCTTGCTTTTGTTACCTTATTGCTATGTTCCGGTTGTAAAAAAGAATTTTTCATAACAGCAAAAAATGATCTGAAAGATTTTGGACAAGTAAATCTTATTGCCAACAACAACGAGTATGGTGCTACCAGGATTGACGACGATTTTCTAAACGCATGGGGTCTGGCTTTCGCTCCTTCCGGAGTGCCATGGGTGAACACGGAAGCTACGGGCCTTAGCTACGTGCTAACTGCTGCGGGCGGCAATGCGCGGCCACCAGTACTAATTCCATCACCTACTGACACAATGGGTGGCGCACCTTCCGGCATTATTTTCAATGGCACTACCGGATTTAAACTCACCAACAACAATCCGGCAAGATTCATTTTTGTCGGTACTGATGGCGTTATTTCAGGATGGAACGGCGGTAATAAAGCGGAAAGAGTTAAGAACAATTCTGCAACCGCTTCTTATACCGGACTCGCTATTGCTGCCAGCGGTGGCAAGAACTACATATATGCTGCAAACTTCAGAAAGGCTACAATTGAAGTATATGACAGCATGTTCAACTGGGTGGCAATGTCGTTTAAAGATCCGGGCCTTCCTTCCGGCTATTCTCCGTTCAATATCCAAGCCATTGACAAATGGCTGTTTGTGATGTATGCGCAACAGGATCCTTCATCACCAGATGAGGAACTGCATGGTGCGGGCAAAGGCTTTGTAGATATTTTCAGCACCGACGGTTCGTTTGTATCGCGCTTTATTTCGAAGGGGGCATTAAACGCACCGTGGGGAATTACAATGGCACCGGCAGCCTTTTTTGAAGACATGAAAGACATGAAAAACGACAACGAGGGCAATGATAAAAATAAGAACATGAAGAATACGCAGATCATACTGGTGGGCAATTTTGGCGACGGCCGCATCAATGCGTACAACATGGCCGGTGTATTTTTGAAGGCTCTGCAAACACATAACAAGGCCCTTGAAATTGATGGTTTGTGGGCAATTGCTTTCCCACCAACTACTTCTACCAATGGTGTTGATCCGAACGCATTATATTTCACTGCCGGCCCGGATGACGAAAAGGATGGGCTCTATGGATACATTAAAAAGACAGATTAAAATGATGGAGGTTCCGGCATCCAGGATATTGTATTTGTAAATTCAATAACACACAGGCACAAAAAAAGTCCGCAAACGCAATGTTTCGCGGACTTTTTTTTATGAGATATCCGAAGAATGTTGTCGTTTACAAACTCTCCGGCGACACTAAAGCATTGTTCAACAAACGACATGTTGTAGTACATTGAATAGTTGCAGCGCCTAGTGCAGAATCATCAATCTGCCAGTTTTCAAAACATCGCCAAAGCCGGTCGTTACGCGGAAATAGTATTGTCCTGTTGGTAATTTGCTGATGTTCACTTTGGTAACATTGGTGGTAAACTGTGTAAACAACACGACTTGACCATTGCTATCCATCAATTGAAAATTCTTGACATCGTTATCGTTTGAATTTACCTGTACAGTTACTTCTGTGCTTGCCGGATTAGGATATACGCTTACCACATCCTGGCAACTGTCTACTGTAACTTTTACATGTGCAGTTGCGATACAACCTGTTCCTATATTGATTCTTGTGAGTTCATACAATGTCGTTCTTGTCGGGCTCACAAACGGATTCGATTGTGAAGACGTAAATCCTGCGGGTGATGAACGCCAGGAATAATTATATCCTTGTTCAGCATCACGTCCAATTGTTGTGCCGGAGCCGACACAAATTTTTATTAGCGTGTCCGCTAAAGCAATGGTTTCATTTCCGCTCACTTTCATCGAAATAACATTACTGAACACGGTATCCTGCAAAGCGCAACGTGAATCGGTGATTAGCCTAACCTGTATTTTATCTCCGTCCTTAAGGTTGGTCGAAATAAATGTCGCTGAATGGATGTTTGTACCCGTACCGTTAATTAACCACTCATACAGAGGCGTATTTCCACCGTTTGCAATCTGTACGGTAAGTTGTGCAACAGTGCCGGCACAAATTTGTGGCGTTGCTGTACTTATTGCAACAGTCGGCAATGTCTTATTACCTACTGTAATGGTAATACTGTTGCTGGGCGCAGTTATTAAACCACATGCCGTGTGTTGTGTCGCGCTAAGTATAATAACATCTCCATTTAACAGCGATGAGTCTTTGTACACACTCAGGTTCTGGCCGACCCAGATGCCATTCTTTGTCCATTTATACTCATCTACAGAATCGGCACCGGTAGCTGTAAACGTAACCGGCTCTCCACTGCAGATAGAGGTTGCTGAAGCATTGATCGAAACATTTAATACCGGAGCAACTCTAACATGCATCACAATAGAATTACTACTAACCACAGCAGGAGCTGCACAATAGCCTTTTGTTTTTATCTCTACCTTAATCGAATCGCCTTCCCGCAAAGTGGTGTCAACATAGGTCGACTGATTTGCACCAACAGTATTTCCGTTCTTCATCCATTGGTATGATGAAGCCGCATCACCATTTTGAATTGTCGCTGTAAATGTTGCCGATTGCCCTTTGCAGATAGTTCTTTCAGGCGTTGTAATGGCAACGGTTGGGTTTGCTGAAGAAGGCACTTTCATGACGATCTCGTTGCTGTTAACACTTACCGGGTTTCCGCATGTTCCCATCAACGACTCAGTTACCGACACTTTATCTCCATTTGCTAACGTACTGTCAGTATAGCTACTTTTATTCTCGCCAACTGACGCGCCGTTCTTCATCCACTGGTATGAAATAGAAGGATTGGTATTAACTGATACAACCGAGAAAGTCACAGGAGTTCCCTTGCAGGCTATGGTGTCTGATGCTTCTATAGAGACAGTTGCCGGACCGTTCGGTTTTGTCGTGACAGTAATATAATTGCTGAATGCAATATCGGGTTTCGCGCAGGTAAGGGTACTTTTAATCCACACGCTGACAACATCGCCATTTATCAAAGTTGTTTTTGAGAACACACTATCTGCCGAACCCGGAATTGAATCTACTCCATTGATCCGCCAATAGTAGGTAGGGGTGCCTGCATTGATCGCGCTGGCCGTAAAGGTTGCATTCGCCCCTTCGCAAATAATGGTGTCTTTGGAAGATATGGTAACCTCGGGCTCTATGGTTGGGTTAACCTTCATTACAATAATATTGCTCGTTGCAGTAGGGGTGGTAATGCAACCATCACTGCTTGTAAACATTGCAGAAACTGAATCCTTGTCTTTAAGATCCCAAAGCGTCAATGAAGTATTCGTTGCATCTAATGGCTTACCGTTAACGAACCACCGGAAGTCGACGTAAGGGCCGCCGTTTACCGGATGGCCTTCAAAATCAACTTGCGTACCAGCACAGATCACAGTGTCTGTTGAGGTAATTGTAAGAGACGGAACCAGTTTCTTTTTTATTACAAGTTCAAAGGTTTTACTAACTGTGGAAGAGTTGTTTATTTTACATCTGAACTCATAACCGTTCCAGGCGAATGGCACATTTTTAATTTTGAGCTCAGCGGTTTTTGCCCCTGAATAATTGTTGTTGTCAACTATGTCATTAAAGACTCCATTTGTTTTAAGCTGCCATTGATACGTCGCTCCATTCAGGTCGGACTTTATGGAAACGGGGCCATCTTCACAAAGATCAACAGTAACATTACCACTGGTAAGCAAGATGCTAAAACCAAAAGTCTCAGAAAAACCGACATCAGGTATTCCGTCGTTATTATAATCTGCTATTGCAAACCTTGGAATTCGGTTGGAGCTATCGTAAGCAAAATCAAATCGGTCGCCGAACGCAATAGAACCGGGAGTGGATTTATTTTGCCACACACTAAGCTTTGCGATTTTGTTATTAGGTTCTGTTTCCGTAGCCAGGCCCGCAAGCAGGTCAGGATACCCATCACCGTTAACATCGCTCACGGCAGCACCTTCGATTGCTTTGAACGATGCGTAATAAACAGGTGCTGCAAAGCTTATGGCACCTCCTGTGGTTGTGTTTCGCAAAATAGCCATCTGGGTATAATAATTCCCATTAACGACGATATCTGGTTTTCCATCCATATCGATGTCGGCGACAAACGAATTGCTTCTTATCGATAATTGGTCGACAGAAACTGGCGGTGGAATTGCGATGGGTGGAGCAAATGCAATGGTTCCCGGATAGCCTGTGTTTTTAAAGATGAGCGTTTCCTGTCTCGTTGATACGATCAGGTCGGGCCTGCCATCGCCATCAAGATCGGCCGCATTGCAATCACCTATGATGGTGGGATCGTAGTGGATGTCACGAATCAAAGATGCCGGCAAGAGCTTAAAGGACATATTCCCTGCAGCGGTAGTGTTTTGATAGATGCGTATGCCTGAGCCGGCATCACCGGTGGGACCAAAAAGATCAGGCTTTCCATCGCCATCAAAATCAGCAATCGAGATAGCTTTTATGGTTGTTTTGTAGGGGTCCTTAAGTATATCTATTGGAGCGGACAAACTTATATTGCCACCACTACTTGTGTTCTTCAATACATACATGAAGTTCATCCTGTTGTCGGTTTCCACAATATCCGCTCTACCATCACCATCAACGTCACAAACGGCAAATTGACTGTTTAAATCGAACCCATTTGCAATGTGTATAGCAGGCTGCGCCTCAAAATAAAATGAATCAATGGTGCTTGTGTTTTTAAGCACTGTAAAGTCATTTCCATCCTGTATCCTGGCAGTTATCAGTTCTGTTTTGCCATCATTGTTAAGATCATGGTTGCCAAGAAGCTGAGAGCCAGTTGGGATTGTAAACACTTTTCTTGTTGGCCAATAGTTCGCGGTAATGTCGCCGCCACCCGCAAAGGTGGTTACAAAAGGCAAATTGGAATAAGTTGTAAGTCCACCCACAGTAACACTCATTGGCTTATAGGTAGTACCGGCAGGAACAACTACTTTAAGTTCAGTATTGGTTGCTGAAGAAACAATTGCCCGGATGCCGCCGATATAGACGATGTTGTTGGCAGGTGTTGTACTGAAATTCGTTCCGGTTATAGTAACGATAGTGCCTACCGGGCCTGACATTGGTGCAAATGTTCTGACGGCAAGAAACGTAGTAAATATAAACCCACTCTTAGTTGTAGTTCCTACGGGCGTGGTTAAAACAACGTCTCCGGTGGCGCCTGTACCTACTGTTGCTTTCACCAGTGTATCAGCAATTACTGAAATAGCAGTAGCAGCAACACCACCAAACGAAACAGTGGTGGTGCCCGTTAAATTTTTACCCTTTATGTTAACCACTGTGTATTTACTTGCAGTGGTTGGATCAAAGGAATCGATAAGTGGTAGCTTCGGCCGCTGCGCAGGAATAAAGTAAGGATACTGGACAAGTGTATCGGTTTTGCCATTATTACTCACTACCAGCTTGACCGTGTCTACGGAAGCATAAATGTCGCGTACGTAGGAGGCATCATAAGTAGTGGCTATCAGCGAGTCGTTTATGAACCACTGGTATTGATAACCTTGTTTGCTGTAGTTTACCAGTTTCACTGTTTTTGTATTGTATACGCCGGATGTATCCACAGCATAAAAAGCCCTGGGAAGGGGAGTGCCCCCGCCATTGGTTGTAAGCTCCAGAAAGCCATGACCACCGCCGGCCCAAAACTGATCTCCGTTGCGGAAATAAATGTCATTATGTGAGTAGCCCAGGTATGTATAATCGTTATCCCGCGGAAGAGGTTCCCATATTTTTCCTGAATCGGAAGTTTTATAAATCGTATATGCCGCGCCAATTGTATAACCAACGCTGTCGTTCAAAAACTTCATTTTTACGCCCGGACATTCGGTAATGCCTGTTTTGTTTTTCTTCGTCCATGTTTTGCCTCCATCGTTTGTGTAGAATAAGTCATTGTTCTCCGCAGTATGTACCCACCCCTGCGTTGCCGATCTAAAAAAGGCATAGACTGGGGTACCATTCTGCGGAGCGCCGATCGGTGTCCAGTAGACACCACCGTCATGTGTTTTCAATATTGTTTTTCCTGCAAAAACAAAGACATCATTGTTGCTCGCTGCTTCGATATAATCGTAATAACCATAGGAGGTTAATATTTTTGACCAGGTTCTTCCTTTGTTAGTTGACTTGATAATTCCATCCGCCGTTACAGCATATCCGATACTGTTTCTTTCCGGAAAAACCATGTCAGTAATGCTATTCGTATAGTCGTTGTTGGGATTGTAATCAATATGGTAAACAAGTTTAAATGTATTGCCGGAATCGATGGAGAAAAGTATGGATGGCTCAAAACCATAATCTCCGTAAACAATAACTGTATCTGCATTTACTGCATGAACTCCTGATATAGTGAATCCAAATGTCAGATTTACGCGATAGCCGCTGAAATCAACATTTGCCATTCCAATATATTTCCGTTGAAAGGTTCTTCCCGTATCGGTTGTGAAACCTACCCAATCGGAGAACCCCACGTAACCTGAAGATGGAGAATAAAAACTGATTTTCTTTACCTGGTTATCTTCCTGATACTGATCCAGGAAGACTTTGCGCATTTGCGCGCCGGCTGTGGAAAAAATGAAAAACAAGGCACAAAAAAGCAGGTACTCTTTTTTCCGGAGAATAAGGTAGTAGAGGAATTGAAGGTTCACTTTTCTGAATATTTACATTGAAAAGAATGTAGATATTGGAAATGTCAAAACAACTAGGGGAGAATCCACTGGGTTAGGATGGACAGGAGCAGTAACAAAATACAAAATATATTAAAATCAAAAGTAAAATTTCGGTTACACATGAAAGGCCGGGTAGTTTTCATAGATTTTCAATTTTACACTACCCAAAAACTCCGCAAGAAACGGATTGTTGCCATGCCGCTTTACAAAGAGTTTTGCATAAAAGAAAATTATGCATATCGTATCAGTACCAAATATTTTATACTTCGGCGCGCCGGTTGTTTTAATTGGCACTACAAATGAAGACGGCAGCTACAACCTCGCGCCAATGTCATCTGCATTCTGGTTGGGCTGGCGCTGTGTGATTGGGTTAGCCGCATTTTCTAAGACCACACAAAACATTCAACGCAATGGCGAATGCGTGTTGAATCTCGCTTCTGTAAACAATGCAGCGGCGGTAAACAAACTTGCACGCACAACAGGAAGCGACCCTGTTCCTTTAGGAAAACAACAAAAGGGCTATTATCACAAGCGGGAAAAATTTGCACACGCAGGTCTTACGCCAATAACAGCAGACATTGTAAATGCACCGATGGTAAAGGAATGCGATGTACAACTCGAAGCAAAACTGATGCATACACGCTCGCTTGCAGAAGAAGATGAAGCGATGAAAAATAAGATCATGGTAATGGAATTGCAAATCGTGCGGGTGCATTTGGAAGAAGATATTTTAATGACCAACGATGCTAACAAAGTAGATCCCAACAAATGGAAGCCGCTCATCATGAGCTTTCAAAAGTTGTACGGGATCGGCGACGAAGTGCATTATTCTACACTTTCCGAAATACCGGAGGTTTTGTATAGGACGCCGGATATTGATAAAGCAAGCATGATCAATTCACCGTACTAAAAGTCAAAGGCCGAAGCTATTTGCAGCGGCCTTTGATATCTTATCATTTGAACTATTTTAAAACGAAAGTGATGCCAACATCCAACCTATCCCTTTTGCCCTTTCTTAAACGAAGAAATAATCGTGTCCACAAATCCACTCACTGCGCCCTTTGCAATATTGCCTGAAATATTTGCTACGCCTTTCACCAGTGTTTGAGCAAGTTTCAAGCCTGTTTCTTTGTTTAAGGCAAAACGAGGAGCTGGATTTTCTGTGTTGGTAAATCGAACGCCTTCCATCGTCGATGTGTACTTTTCAACATATGGAGACAGTTGAATTACAGCCGACTTCATTCGTTCATCAAGCTTGTTGAAGTCGTGGGTTTCTACTCTGTCAACAGGGCAACTTTCATCCTGCTGTTTTCTTCTTTCGAGTAATGCGCTGTGCAACGGTTGGATCATGAACAATGCACATTTGTCAATGTAAATGGTGGCAACGCCATCGCTTTGCAATACCCCTACAAAACAAGTGATCTTATTCGACTTTGCAGTCACCCTTACAGATGCATGCACCCATTCCTGTACAGGCAGCGCCTCCACCCATTGGATATCACTGCTCGAAGCATCCGTACCGCCAGATGCATCAATACCAATAACACACTTGGCATTGTTGCCTATAGGCAAATGATAGTAAGCAGTAAACTCATAATCCCAATAACAATTTACGCAAATGGTTTGCCGGATGCCCGCAAGCCCGCTTCCTCCAAGCTTTACAGCTTGTGAGCGCTGGCCATTACGACAGATAAATTCATCGGCGTCAAATTCTACTTGTAACGTGCCGCTGTCAGATGCAGCGTTGCCGCTTGTTTCATTCAACAACAAAATGGATTGCGCAAAAGGCTGCCATTCGTTGGCTACCATTTGTAATTGCTGTTGCCTTTTATCATCACCCACACGATAGCGGAAACCATTTTCAAAACTAGCATTGCCCAATTCAACAACAGACACTATAATGATCGCAGCGTCTTCTCCGCCATCATCATCAGTTACGGTAACCTTGGCAATATAGTTTCCCAAACAGGTATAAATGTGCGAAACAGAAGCAATGCCTACCAGTTCAGGAGCATGATGGTTTTCTTTTATTGTCGACATTTTTATGGTGCCATCGCCGGTGTCCCAGGTAGCAACATGTGTATCGCACCAGCCGGGATCGGTAAACATTACTTCGAGCCTCACGGGTTGATAACGTATAACACAAAGGCGTTTCGGTGCAATGATCTTGGGCGGCACATTGATTACTTCAACCACCATTGTTGCCTGGCCCATGCCACCCGCATCGTCTTTCACAAACAATGTTACTGTGTAGAAACCATTGTCGCACCACGCATGCTTCACAGATATTTCGCCTTGTCCCTGCGGCTCGTTATTGGTTTCTGTTACTGTGCCATCAGCAGGAGAAGAGTTATCACCAAAGTCAAACCAGGCAACGTGTTTGTCGAGCCAGTTATCATCTGTAAAACTTGCTTTCAGCTCTACTTCCTGTCCTTCGCTTATCTGAACATTTGGCTTATCGAATGTTACAACCGGCGCCACATTCTGCACTTTAACAGTTGTGTAGTGTTTGCTCGTCAAGCCACCATCTTCATTCACTTTTATTTGCACATGCGACACATAAACACCACTCTTGCCGTAGCGATAGTCAAGACTTCTTACACTCTGAACGGCACCATTACCAAGGTTCCACTGCGCACTTGAAAATGTTTGCACCGCGCCGCCATTAAAATGAACAGGATTGTTACCTACCGTAAAATAAGGCCCGTGGCTGCGTGCCATATCAAGACTGGTGAGCGCATAAGTTGATTTAATGATCATGTTGCCCGCAAATACAAGTCCTGTCGTTTGTATGATCACCGGATTCTGAAAACGTGCAGACACATTACCGATCTTATCAAGTTTATCTGGCCATGCACCAATGCTGGTGACTTTGCCGGATTCATCTTTTGCAACACTACCGCCAATCTCGGAAGCTACACTTTCTACAACTGCCATTATGATCACGGCGATAATAACGCCAACAATGCCCAATGTAAGAAAGCCAATTAATGCAGAAAGTATCCAGGCGGCCGCACCCATGCTTACATCCGGATCGCCATCCAGGTCGTGCTTGAGCATTTGTCCGCCATCGGAACTATCTTCCCAATGCAGTTTTACTTTTTGGTGAAAACCGGCATCAACATCTATGCTGTCGGCAATAGCATCGACGATGGTTACATCGCCGTGCACGTCCAGATAACCATCGTCAAGATCGAGACCAAGATCATTTAATCTTACAGTTTTCCCTTTGATCTTTTCATCGAAAGTATGGGAGTGACCATCCTTCAATTCAGGATACATTTGATCGCGTTGCTTATTGAATTCCGTCTGTACTTTTTGCGCAGCAGTAGCAATCGCGAAATCATTTCCCGATGGTATAAAATTGGTGATGGCACCTGAATTGGCACCACCCATGTCGTTAATACAAATGGCCATTGCATCGCTCAGCGCCTTAGGAGTAACATTTGAAATTGTTGTGTCTGTGCCGCTAAGGTCCTGCACCTTCCATATCTGCATTTGCTTGCGGCGCTGTAGTTCTGCCTTGATGGTATTTTCAATAAACCCCTCGATGGCATCCAGTGTAGGTATGTCAACACTGATATCTCCAAAGCTTTTCAATTGTGTTGCAGCGCCGGTTGCAAAGCCTGCTTTAATCAACGCATCAAGATCCTGACCCGCAATGGAGGCAATGCTTTTGTTATAGGTATAATTGGTTCCTTCCTCTCCTGAAGCTGCGGTTATATTTGTTAACTCAACAGTAGCAGTGGATGTCTTTACAAAAATATTACTGTCGGTCTGCGTAAAATCTGCCGTCATCACAGCAACACCATTCACGCCCATCGGCGTATGAAGTGACTGCCCGTACATACTGCCGGTAATATCGTAGAAACGCAGGTGACACGGTATCAGCACCTTCACATGGGTGGCGTCAGGTTTTTGAATAGTTATTTTCTGCGAAGGATTATTAACGTCGTCATAAAAATCAACCCGCGCCTTCATGCTGAATACGAGAAATGAAATAGGCACAGGATCAATTACATGCGGAATGGAATTGTCAGCGTATTTTTTATGTACAAATTCTTCAATCGCTGCATTGGTGATAGGCCCTATGGGATCGCCGCTGGTGATATTTACAGTTACGCCGTCTGAAGGCATTGCCGTAAAATCAGCAACAATTTCATCGTTGTTAATTCCTCTTATCGGCGTGCGTACAAAAACATCAGCCGTCATATCAAACAGCTTTGCAGAATCTATTGGCGGATTGGCGATCTCTACGTGAATAATGGTGCCGAGTTTTACACGAACACCGTCTATTGGTACATCCATGCTAAGATCAAGTTGATCTTGCGGAATTTGTACCATGCCACTGCTGATCTGGTAGGGTCCAAACGTTGTAGTGGAAGGCACAGAGGGGCCCGGAATAGTTATCTGTTCTGGGATTACACCTTCGTTACTGTCGTCGCCGCCGCTTTTCCATGCAGCTTTCAGCAATTCTTTAAGAGAGCTTTCTCTTAACTCCGCAACAACTTCAAAGCCGTGAGTATCTGCCATAACATGAGTTTAATGATGGAACGATTGTTTTCACGAGCACGGTCAGAAGGAATTAATAATTAATAATTAAAAATTAATAGCTACCGCATGCCGATTGTTTTCGGAAGATAGTTTGATGCTTAATGCTGCATTGATTATTAATCGCAACAATTATTTTCTGCTTAGGCGGAACGCGATCTTCGTTAGGGGAGTAGATTGTTTCTTTTGCTGAATGATTTCAAGTGTGGCAGCATCAGCAAACCTCGGTACGGAGTTTTCAATTTTGCGGAATTCCAACAGTGCTGGGATGGCGGGATGTATGTCTTTAGCATCTTCCAATTTATCTGTCCATTTGTCTTTCACAAATTGTGGCGCAGATAAAATAAGATCGCTGATCTTTAATGATGCCGATTCCTTTTTAGCGGCAGGTTTCTGATTTTTCTCAACCAGCTTTTCAAACACTGCAGCTGTTTCATTATCATCTTGCAGATTAAACGTTGAGCCTGCAAGAGAAAATATTTTTGCTTTCAGTTCATTGTAACGCTCCATTTCCTGCTTACCAAAGCGGGCATAAGTTTCCAGCTCTGTTTTTGCTTCATCAGTAATCGTGTATCCTAATTTTTCAAGTGCAGCGAGTGGATTTGCAAGTGCTATATATGCGAGGTCCGTATCATTCCCATATTTTTCCAGCAACCGTGGCATCAGCATTTGCATATCATGCACAGAAGATATTGTTGCCATAAAAAATGATTTGAAGAACTGTAACTGTTACGAAAGTTAGAAAATGTTTTTAATAATTGTACATTTATCACAGAAAGATATTTGTTAATATGAAATGGGCTTCACCGTTAAATTATGACGCAGATGTTTTCATTGCAGGCGCCGGCCCCGCGGGTGCTGCATGCGCTTACCATCTTTGCAAAAGCGGCCTGAAGGTGATACTGGCAGATTATCAGGGTTTTCCAAGAGATAAAGTGTGTGGCGATTTTGTAGGGCCCGTTGCCATCAAAGAGTGCGAGCGAATGGGAATAAGCGGTCACGCAGATTTTCAGCAAACAAATATCATTACGCAAGCTGCCGTTTTTTTGGATGGGAAAAAGTTACTCACAAAATCAATTCCCGAAGTTGATGACCTGCCTTCTTACGGACGCGTTATTCCACGACAAATATTTGACAACTGGTTGTTGCAGGCCGCTATACAAGCGGGCGCAAGGTTTATACCACTATGCCGCCTCAATGATTTTACAGTGTACGACAACGCAGTAGTGTGCAATTGTACCCAAAGCAAAAAGCAGGTCAATTACACCACAAAGCTCATTATTGGTGCTGATGGCAGCAGCAGTACATGTGCACGTTTACTAAGTGGCAAAAAACCGGATGGCGAAAATCGCATTGTTGCAGTAAGAGCTTATTACAAAAACATCAGTTGCACCCCGCAACAGGCTGAGTTATACTTCAGCAGTAAGAGTTTTCCCGGATACTATTGGTTTTTTCCCACGGCAAAAAATGAGGCCAATGTGGGCATTGGGATGGTACTTGAAAACTTCCCTAAAGAAGACATCAGTCTGAAAGACCTACTCAACGAACTGGTGCAAAACGATGATTGTTTGAAAGAAAGAATCGGAAAAGATAGTGTGGCCGATAAAGTTGTGGGATGGCCGCTATCAACATACAACCCAAAAGCACAAATTACCAATGATAGAGTTGTCTTGATCGGGGACGCTGCGGGTTTGATCAACTCGCTAAACGGAGAAGGCATACAATACGCCATGCTAAGCGGGAGATGGGCGGCAGAAACGATCGTTGGTCTTGCGAAATCAAACGATTTTTCAGCAAACGCATTGATGGCCTACGATAAAAAAATAAAAGACGAGCTTGGTTATGACATGAGCCTTTCCAACCTCGTCATACAATTCATTCGCAACCGCAATCTCAACGACTTCTGGCTGAAACTCCTGCAAATAATGGCTGAAACCGCTGAGCACGACCAAGCATATGCTGATACAGCTGGTGGCATTCTCGCGGGGTTAATGCCATCCAACAAAGCAGTGAACATTTCGTTTGTTGGCAAAACAGTTTTGCAGGCATTCAGCACAACCGTGAGAGATACAGGCAACGCAGTATTGAACGGCCCTTCTGCATTAACAGCATTTGCGTTTGACAAGGCAAGATTTGCCATGAAGAATTTTGTGGGAGCAATAGACCAGCGCAGTGATTACATGCACTGGATTAGAGGCATTGCGGAACAATCGATTCATTTGTCAGGGCATGTGGTGAAGCACGCAGTGAAGAAGTTGAAAATTGAAAATTGAAAATTGAAAATGAGGATGCTCAATGAAACTAAGAGAACACTGAACTAAAAGTCATTTTCAATTTTCCACTTTCAATTTTCAATTATTACTTCACTTGTCTCGGTTGATCATATACAAAATCATGTTTTCAAGAAAAGCCTTTTCCTCAGTTTCTGGAAATGCGCTGAACAAAGTGTAGAATTCTTTTAACCCGGCACCGGCAAGGTTTTTGGCCGCCACTCTTCCTTTTTCAATTGACTTGTATTTTCTCATCAGGTCCATAATATATTCTGTTTCATCAGCAGCTCTTTCTATGCGAGGTTTGTTTAAGTAACTGCTCAAAAACTTTTTTTCTTTTTTATTAACACTGTTCAAAAGATAGATCAGCATGAGCGTTCGCTTGCCTTCAAGTATGTCGCCACAAATTTCTTTACCGTATTTTTCTTTATCCCCCTCAAGATTTAGCAGGTCATCCTGTATCTGGAATGCTGCGCCAATGTAATAACCGAACCTGTTAAAAACATCCGCTTTTACTTTACCCTCCGAACCAATAATGGCACCAATGCGAATAGGATGAATACAAGTGTACCAACAGGTTTTCTTTAGTATCATTCTTAAGTAATCATCCTCAGTCATTTCGCAGATATTGTCTTTGCGCCAGCCAAGTTCCAATGCTTGCCCCTCCACACTTTCAGTTACCATGTGTTCAATTTCGAGAAATATTTGCCAGGTAAGATCGGGGCCAAGCGTAGTTAAGTTATTCATTAATGGCCTGATGCTAAGCACATTCATGGCATCACCCACATTTACTGCAATGGGAACGCCGTATTGTGTATGCAAGGTGGGAAAGCCGCGCCGGTCATCACTTTCGTCCTCCACATCATCATGCACCAAAAATGCGTTGTGATACAGTTCGAGGGCAATGGCAGAATTCATGGCTTGCTCTTCGCTGCCGCCAAATATCTTGCAGGCTGCAATGCATAAACTGGGTCGGAAACCTTTCCCCGCTCTTTTGGGATAGATCGTTACAAGATCGTAGAGGTATTGTTTGGGCTCTTTGTCTGGTATGTTCTTTAATAAATAATCTATGCTTAACTCCCGGTAGCGGGACAACTTGCTTAAGAATTTTTCCTCGATGAGTTTATCCATTCATTATACAATTTTTACCAGCAGTGTGGCCTTCACATTGTCAAGGTCCTTAGCTTGCACAAACGATGTGTAGTTTCCCGTTTTTGCAGATGCAGGAACAACAATCTTCACGTTAACAATACCGGAAGTGTTAGGTTCAATTGCAAGAGGATTGGGTGAAAACGAAAGGGCAGAAGCGGCCAGCGTATTACCGTTTTCATTGGTCAGTGGTGTTGCTGTAAAGAACAAGCTTTTCGAATTGTTTTTGTCATCATTCTCCAGCTTCACCGGTATTTCCAGTGATTCGCCGGGCTTTATGTCCTGCGGTACTTGTATCAATGGAATATGCGTTTGCTGCACAGGTTTGGTAGTTGTGGTGCCATTTTCCTGCTTGATGCTGATGAGGTTAGATGAAATTTTCTCAACACTGTTTACCGCTATGGTAGTAAAATCAATGAACAGGTCGATGATGTCGTGCACGTCTTTTCTAAACCGGCTCAAGAGCTCTTCGCTTTGCGTACTGTTTATTTTCAGAGATGGATTGCGCAACTTTGGAACGTCTATCAGTTTATCTTCTACCTGGCGGGCGGCAACAATTCCCTTTGCAATTTCTTCCTCCAGAATATTTACCGCTTTGAATACAATCTTAGATGCGCTGTTGATAACGCCCTTGGATTCAGTTTTAATTTTCGACGCAATTTCTTCGACTTTCTTCTCTTCGGTTTTTTCATTTGAAGAGGTGGGTGCCGCGGTTGCTTTAGGTGTTTTGCTTGCTGCCATAAGATGGTTTATTGTGGAGAGGCTTACGAAAATTAACTTGGCGTATCGGTTGTTGGCTTTGTTTCTCCTGTATTGTCCTTTACAACATTATTATCCTTGTTGTCCCTGCAATTAAACAACCGTGTGATACCTTTCACGACAATTTCAGCGAATGGCTGACCCAGTAGATTGATGGCGACGCGGTAACTGCTTTCAGCACAAATGGGTTCACATAACTTTATACAGAACGGAACCATCTTTCCCTCCGGAATGGCCACGTTCATATTGACAAATAATGGCGTTTTTTCCGTATTCATCATTTCTAACTGAACAGGTTTCGGAAAGTCGTGCTGCAGAAGAGCTTCCTGTTTCGGCCATTCTACAATGTGCACTTCATTTTGCTCCATATGTGTGTTGTTAGCGAATCAGAAAATATAGATGTCTTACAAACAAGAAAGGCAATGGTTTAGGGCAGGATGATAAAAAGTACAAAAAATAACAGATCGCGTCAAGAGGAATTAATAATTAATAAAGAATAATTAACAGGGTTGGAGGTGGAACGGGTTGTATGAGGCTTCGACAAACTCAGCCCGACACTCCACTGATGCAGTCAGGCTGAGCTTGTCAAAGCCCAATTAAACGGAAATACTAACCGTAAAATATTTTGACGAAACGACGCTAATTCTTAATTTATAATTCCTGTTGAAGAAATGTGCACTATTTCATCTAATTTGTAAACTGCAATCATCCTAACCCGTATGCAACTTTCTATTACCACAATCCTGCTTTGCATGTCAACTGCATTGTTCTCTCAAACCGTGGTGAACAGCAACCATGATCATTTTAGCAGCGACATTGAACCATCAGAAAAAATTTCTCTCACACTTCATGTAAAGGACAGCCTAAACAAGCTTCCTAAGGATCATAAAGACTTCTTTTATGTATCATTTATCTGCACCATAAAAAACAATACCGCGGACACCGTATTTGTTGTTGCACCAGTATCCTACAAAATAATTCCACACCCCTGGATAATTTCTATTAATGAAAGTGCAGCACATTTTTGGTACGGCGACCTGGGATGTGCGCCTCCATTCAACATTGACAATATTATTAAGCTAGCGCCCGGAGCAGCAATTGATAAGATTTTCAAATGGCACGATTTTATTTCTAATTTTTCAACAAAGCCGGGAACATACAAAGCCAAAGTAAAGTACAGCTATACCGGCAGCACCACATGGGTAATCGGAACGGGCAAAGAACTGATTACTGATTTAAAAACCGGCTATTCAAACGAAGTGTTATTTACTATCCAGAATTAGCACATCCCGTTTGACGGTTAGTCTTGCATAATTACTTTGCCAATAAGTTGATACGTTCCGTAAATTTAATCATTGCAAAAAATGCAGTAGATAAATAAACTACCAGTATTTTCTATCTTATCATGAATAACATTTTCATTCAACTCAAAACTCACAGATGAAGACTTACTTTGTTGATTCATTTACAAAAGAAAAATTCAAAGGAAACCCGGCTGCGGTTTGCATTGTATCCAGCGATCTTGAAGATGGCACCATGCAACACATTGCTACCGAGATCGGGTTTTCAGAAACTGCTTTTATCAAACACGTTTCGGACAACACTTACACAATAAGATTTTTCACGCCGAAGATTGAAATTCCTTTGTGCGGCCATGCGACACTTGCTTCCGCGAAAATCATTTTCAACACGACTCCGCTGGAAACAATAAAATTTATCAATTGCAATAATGTTGAGCTGGCAATTGATAAAATGAGAGACAAGATTAAAATGCAGTTCCCAGTTTATGAAACAGAGGAAATAGACAATGTTCCGCAAGCGATGCTCGATGCATTAGGAATTAAAAATATCATTGACAAAAGATACAGCCGCAACAACAAGATCATCCAGTTGGAAATTGAAAGCGCCGATGATCTTGCAAACCTTGCACCGGATTTTACCGCTTTGATCAATTCTTACAAAGGAATTAATGGCGTATTGGTCACCGCTATTTCCGACAATAAGGATGCTGATTTTCACTATCGCTATTTCTGGCCATGGGCAGGAACAAATGAAGATCCTGTAACGGGCGGCGTACAAACATTTTTGACTAAATATTGGGCAACAAAACTTCACAAAACAAAACTGAACGCTTACCAGTCGTCACTGAGAACCGGCACCATGAGCACCGAGTTACTACAGGACAAAGTCTGCATTGTTGGAGAGGCGGTAATCGTATTGGAAGGACAATTTAACCTATAACCATGTTGACAGAAACACTACGTACATTGTTCAACAGGGACTTGAATCGCCTGCGTTCCGAGATAGAGCAATACAAAAACGAAGAAGATATTTGGAAGATAGATGGTCAGATTAAAAACACTGCCGGTAATCTGTGCCTGCATCTCGTTGGCAACCTGAACACCTACATTGGAAAGGAGTTAGGCAAAACAGGTTATGTAAGAAATCGTGAGCTTGAATTTTCGTTAAAGAATGTGCCAAGAAAAGAGTTGCTTGAAAAGATCGACGACACCATTGCCATGATCAATCAAACTTTCGAATGGCTCGATGAAAAAGCACTTGCAGCCGAATATCCCGTTTTAGTGTTTGAAGAAATGACTTCAACGGAATATTTGCTGGTGCATTTGACCACGCATTTAACCTATCATTTAGGACAGATAAACTATCACAGGCGGTTGATTGAAGAATAAGATAACAATGAGATACGGGTTTTCATTACTTTACGAGTATTCTTTTTAACCATCTATTTTTAATATTGACTACTAACCCAGGCAATGAACATAAATTTCTTACGGCAACGCCCCGCAATAACCTTTATCATTTTCGTTTCAATGCTTTTTACAATAATCCTCTGGGGACGTTTTGTAACCATACCCAATCAAATAAAAAGAGACAATTTATTTTACAAGAGTGAAATAAACAATGGCATCATAAAATATGCCGAGCCCGGCAAGGGTACATCCCGCTTTAAAATAGAGGGCAGAGATACTGTATATGAATTCCAACCTAAAATGCATGCAATTTTGAATGGTGAACGGAGCTTTTACTCCGTGGCGGAACCCGGAGACACTGTTATCAAACATGCATATTCAGACACACTCACCCTAATTCATAAAAGAAGCAAATACCAATACCTCTATTAATGCATTGAAATCATTGGCCCCGCATTCATAAAATGTTCTGCCACCCAATCATGGATTTCTTGCTTCGCCTGCATTGAAAGCGGTATATCATTGTATGGCCCGTTATAACATCTGTCAGCCAGTTTAAATGGATGTATAGCGCCTTTAATGGTGGTCACCTGAATGTTTGAAGGCACGTTGTTTTCATAAAGTTTGTCAAGCGCGTTGATGCTTTTTTGAGGTGAGACGAGTGGATCATTTTCACAAAACATCAGGAACAAAGGCTTCTTTACATTTTTCAAATAGTCAGCAGGTTCAAAATCCTTTATGATGCTAAGCTGTTTCCATTCTGGTTGAAAAGGGAAAAAGCTGGTGAACCAAAAATCAAAACGTACCTGGTTAGTCGCTTTAATGTAAGCGTCCGGCTCAGAGAGATTTTCCCGGCACATAAAGTTGCTGGTATAATCATTGGTCACCTGATCCCTTACACCGAAAGTTGGCCCTGCCATAGAAATTGCACCGGCAAAGCTCTGCGGATATTTCGCGAGGCATATCTGTGCAATCCATCCGCCCTGGCTATGTCCCACAACAATTATCTTGTTCGTATCAATAAAAGGAAGCGAGTGCAAATAGTCAGCCGCCGCCTTTACATCAGCCGCTCTGTCTTCAAAGGAAGCTGAATACCAATCGCCTTCAGATTCACCAACGCCGCGTTTATCAAAGTATAAAAACACCATGCTGTCCCTCGCAAAATTCTGTTCGTACAAAGTGTCAAGAAATGAAGCGTAGTAATTGTCTGCGTAAGATGATTGCCCACCAGAGCCAGGACAAAAAATAATTGCAGGTAATTTCTTATTGGTATTTGCAGGGGCCTTCAACCGGCCACGCAACGTACTCGATTCGCCTTTGAAAGATATTTTTGTTCCGCTACTCGAGGCAGTAGCATTTAACCATTTTATGGGCTGCTTGGAAAAGAAAAATACCGGATGCAGGAAGTTGGCATACAAAGAAACAGCAATCACGAACAGTACGGTATAAAGAAAAATTCGTCGGAGAAATTTCATAACGGGCAATAGAGGTTAGGGTTGTCAGAAACCTCAAAGATATATTTTTCGTACACACGACAACGTTAGTATATATGAAATTGATTAAAGGGTTTAAAAAGTATTGATTTTGGTTTGCGTAAATTGATAGACAGTTTTTTCACCACTAAGGCACTAAGGAACACTAAGTTTCACTAAGACAACTCTAAGTGTGGCTCAGTGCCCTTAGTGCCTTAGTGGTAATTTTTTGAGGCATTGCTTATAAATAATCCTTTAGCTCCTCGTAATGCGAAATGACATTATAGCCTTCAGGTGCGTTAACACCGTTAAAATTATACACAACAGCATCAATACCTAAATCTTTCGCCGCCTGTATTTCAGAATGTATGTCATCACCCACCACAATAACATCTTCGGCTGCTAAATGATATTGCTCCATAATGTTGCTGAACACATCTTTCTTTGTAAGGTTAGAAACCGCAGGATCAACAATGTACCAGGCATCGAAATCATTCTCCAAACTCAGTTGCCTGATTTTACTTTCCTGCAACTTTTTAAACCCTTTGGTGACCAGAAATTTTAAATAATCAAGCTGCCTTGTCAACAAATAATCATCAAAGGGTTTGATCACATCATTGTATTCGATGTCGGATAATAATTCCAGCCCCGCTTTTGTAAGATCATCGCTGAACCGGAAGTCCCTTGCAACATCCTGGAAGGGTTTGCGTTGTATAGCATCTTTAACATCTTCGATACTTCCCTGAAAGTTATTGTCATTTTCTATGAGTTTGAATAATCCATCAAACAGTTTCGTACCAATAGATGCAACGGGATAAATGGTATTGTCTAGATCGAATATGATTGCTTTCTTTTTTACTTTGTCTGATACTATCGCTTTTGGGTTCATACTTTAAGGTAACAATTTTTAGAATAAATGAATGACAGAATAGTTGATCAAATGAATCCGTTGTATATTGAACATAACTCAGACATCTCAATATGCCAATTCTAGCAAATTCAAAACAAAGTGTACATAAAGATCTTATTGCTTTTTATTCTGAACTGACGGATAGCGATAATGCCGTAACTAGAACGATTGGTTTAAGAATGTTGGAATTGATTGAAATGATTAATCAAATATTTCCGGCAACACAAATTTGCGGATTAACATCGCTTTATCGCCTTGTTCTACAAGCAAAGGATCAATGGGATTCCGAATGGTTCGTAATCGTTAGCTGTGCTGGAAATAATGAATACTACTTTGAATATTTAATGACAGACGACAAAAAGCCCTGGCAAAATGCGAGGGTTACGGGGGGTGCCATCAATTTAGCTGAAGCCAAAAAATATCTACTAATCGCGATGAAAGAAAGTAATGGCTGGAAAGACTGCAGCGAGTTACAAATGCAACTCGTAATGAACGATCTTTAACCTAAAGCAGATCGTTAAATAGCTTTCGAAACAAAAAATGAGCACTGTTATAAAATTCATTTCCCTTTATACCGAAAGTAGGCCGACGACACAGGCACGAAAAGTAAAATGGCGACAACTATCAACAGAACAATATGCATAGCCATTTCAGACTTTGAATGCAGGGCACCGATGATAACATGATAAAGCAACCAAATGACTGCGAGCCATCTTGCCCAATCCACTCTGAAGAATAAAAGAATGCCGCACACCAGTGCCGTCAGACGAACAACAAGTGCCCAGATCACCTCTGACAATTTAGCATCCGGCTGAAAAAAATCTTTCACATGAAATGCAATACTCATGCAGCCTGCAAGTATGAACAGCATGCCAACAATAACCACCGTTATAGGACGACGTTCCATGTTTTCGGTTTAATCAGATTTTCATTTCAATCAACCATTGGTGCCCAAATGGATCAAGGATATCCCCTTGCCTGTAACCGTAATCGAAACTCTGCGCGGGACTTAAAAGTATGGCCCCGGCCCGCAATGCCTTTTCCATTACAGCATCCACATTTTCCACAAACAAGCCTATGAGTGTAGTAACGCCTTTGATCTTATTTGGTTCAAATTGTCCTTTCGCAGAACGCTCTTCATGCAAGTGAAAAATAGCACCATGGATGGAAAGCTCCGCAACGTGAATACTGCCGTCCTCATTTCGCCATGACCGGAGTTCTGCAGCATCAAATGCTTTGGAATAAAACGAGATATCGGTGACACCGCTGGGAATGAAAAGTTGCGGTGCAAAAAAAGTTTTGCTGTTCGATGCCATAGGAGAGTTATTTAAATCATGAAAAACAGGAGCAAAGTAAAGATCGCGAAAAGTTTTCTACTATAAAAATGGCAGTACGATCGGTAGCAACTATTAATCCCACCAAAAATAAAGGCGCTTCGTTCTTTTCATTTCGTCAGCCAGCACTTGCAATGTTCCCGTTCCCTGATCTACAACATCTGGACACACTTTGTAAACTTCTTTAGCGAACTGCATCCAATCTTTCGGCTCTTTGTGAATAACAAAATCGCACCAATCGCCGGAAGCGCCTACCAGTTCAAGCGAATACTTTTTGTCAAATTGCTTAATGATAGAAATCAGGCTATCATTGGTAATACTGTAGTTTATACCATCAGTCTGGATTTGCTTTAACACCGCATACTTGTCGGCTGTTTTTAGAACTCCAATATTGTCTGCCTTCTCGTCAAAACCAAAGTGGTTTTCCAAAACAAATATGCTGTAACCTTTTTTTCTTAACTCGTCTTTCAACGAGAACACAAGATCATAGGACTTTGAATTTGATTCCTGCAAAACAATTCCCTGTAAAAAAATGGGATCAGCCTCAATTTCGGAGTCCTTGGTAACAATTTTTGAGAGCGAATAATGAAACGCCTCGATTTTGTTTTGATTAAACTTGCGAATATCTTTTACAATGGATGAATCAATTTGTAAAGAATCACAAAGGAATTTCTCTTCTTTTGTTAAGGAACCGACTTTAAGGGGTGTTTGAGAATTACAGCCCAGAGCGAGGTTTAAAAATGCCAAAACAGAAAGGAGTTTTAGTTTAGTAGTCATAGAGACGAGTTTGGGATTGTTCATTTATTATTTGGGGTATCCGCTAAATTATTAATATCAGACCTTATTACAAAGTCTTTCAGATGTTAAAAAAAAGACACAACACCTAACATAACCCCGAAAAATATTGTCGTTTGGGAATTGCCAATTTTGTAACCAAGCGTTATTATGCACCTCTCTCAACAATGGTTTCAAAATGTTCAACAATTGGAAAAGGATCATAATAATGATGAAGCAATTTCTTCCATTCTAAATACTGCGGCGACTGTCGGAAACCCACGGTATGATCTTCGAGCGTTTCCCAGTCTACCAATAAAATGTATTTACCTTCTTGCTCAATGCACTTTCGCAACGAGTGGCGAACATATCCTTTAATTGAGCTGATATACTTTCCCGCAAGTTTAAAATCTTCTTCAAACTGTTTTTCTTGTCCCGGAATTACGTTAAGAATGGCTACTTCTAAAATCATATCATGTTGTGTATATTCAACTAATGTACAATCTTGGTTTTGAAAAACGACAATGCTGCACCAAACCTGACACTTTTTCAAAAACCTGTCAGGTTTGGTAACACCTGATTAACAAGAATGAAAAAGGCATTATCGCATGTCTGCAATAACGCCCTTAAAACTCAAGATATATTCATAGGTTTTTATTCGCGTAGTTCTCGCATCACACGCTCCACCATTGCATCACAGTAAACAGCATTGAATTCGAAAATCTCCTCCGGCTGGTAGTGCTTTTCTATTTCTTTGCGTAACATCCCTTTGGCGCGGTTAAGACGGGTCTTTACATTAGCTTCGCTAATACCCAGTGTTTCGGCGGTTTCTTCTACGCTGAAGCCGTTTACTTCGCGCAGAGAAAACACCATGCGGTAATCAAGGCTGAGGTGTTTTAATGCCGTCTCTACAATTAATCCCAGCTCTCTGTTGACTACTGCATTAACGGTGTCGGCGTTTCGGTTGGATGAGTACATTGGAATTGATTTATCACTGATCTCTGAAGGAACTTCGTTGCTAAAACTCAGTTTGTGTCTGTGATGGAAACATTTATTCAGCATTATTTTGGTTATCCATGTTCTGAAACTTGCACGACCCTCAAATTTGGACAAATTGCGATAAGCATCAATATACGTTTCCTGCATAAGATCCTGCGTATCTTCATGACCATAGTCGTAGCTTCTCCCGGTCTTATACAGAATGGCATTATTTCTTCGAATGAGCAATTCAAACAAAGCAATATCGCCGCTCAATATAAGCCGTATCAATTCAAGATCTGAATACTGTTCTGATGTTTCTTTCATAGTTGTATTATGCAACAGTTTTTGCCAACCGGGTCATCGAATATGCTGAAATGGCCATTACAAGGTCGCGCACCGCCACATCAAAATAATGACCGCCGAATATCAAAGTCAGTGCTATCAATGTTAACCAGGTTGCAACAATAATACCGCCAACTGCAGGTTTGAGCAATACAATAACGCCTGCAACTATTTCAATTACGCCCACCACCATCATAAATGCATGAGGCTGAAGCGGTAGCATACCGGCCATTTTAGGACTAAGGTACTGCTCCCAATTGGTAAGTAAATTGGTGAATTTGTCGAGACCGGCAACAATTGGCACAAGACCAAAAGTGAGCTTTAAAAGGTAGAAGGTTGGTCTCAAGGTTTGATTTACATTCGTGTTTTCCATTTTTGTAGATTTAGTGTTCTGTATAGATAGAGTGGGCGAGGGAAGGAAAGGTTACAGAACAATTAATAATTAATAAAGAATAATTAATAGAGCATCATTCGTTTGTTTTGAGTTTCATTAGTTGTTGGATATTTATGAATGTCGACTACAATTTCGCACGCCCCTATTAATTGTTAATTATTAATTATTAATTCCAACTCAGAAATTCACCCTAAAAAAACGCTAACAAACCAAAAAGCTGTATTTTTAATTGTTATTTTGACAGTTAATATTTTGATGTTAACAAATGCTTGCTATGCTGCTTAGAAAAACACTGCTTATAATGCTTACCGCTATTGTAACAATAGCTGCTTATGCAAAGGATTTACCCATCCATTACCTCGGAATAGAACAGGGACTCTCCAACAATGCCGTCACGGCTATATACCAGGATTACCGCGGTTTTATGTGGGTAGGCACTTATGACGGCCTGAACCGTTTTGATGGTTATTCCTTCCGGGTTTTCAGAAACATCATAGGAGATAGCACTTCTTTATCCACCAATATGATCAGCAGCATCGACGGCGATGCGCAACACAATATCTGGATCGGCACAGACAATGGCGTAAATGTTTTTGATCCCGTTACTGAGACTTTTTTCAAACCTGTTTATCGCTCGTTAAATGGCACTACACAATCCATACAGGGAGAGATTCCAGTAATCAAATCAATTGACGGAAGCAACATTTTGGTGGGCACGAGACGAAGCGGTCTGCTCGTCTTTAAAAACAATAGCCGCGAAGGTTTGCAAATTCCCCTGGAAACTGCCGGTGGCAAGCTGTTCAACTATCATATCCATACCATTGAATACGATGTTCGCCGCAAACGGGCATGGGTTTTTGTGGAAGATTACGGGTTGTTCTTGTACGACATGCAACAACAGCGTTTGCAAAAAATAAACGGTGATATTCTGCAGGCATATAGCATGAAAGCAGATGTAACGGGCAACTTATGGATTGGCACTGAAAAAGAACTCGTTTATTTTAATGCCGGCAGTAACACTTTCACCAGGAATTACCTGCCGCTAAAAGGCACAGTCGTTACACTCTTTGTGGACGAGCAGCAAACACTTTGGATTGGTTGCGATGGGGCAGGAGTGTACAAACTTTCTCCGGGGGCTACTACTGCTGAGTTTTACAGATCTGCCAACGGATCGTCGCCTATCAACAGCAACGCAGTGTACGCCATATACGGAGATAAAGAAGGCAGGAAATGGATAGGCACCATGCGCGGTGGTTTGAACGTCGTAGAACCGCATCCATTACTGTTCCAGAACGTTTGGTATGAAGACAAAAAAAATGACCCGATTGAAAATTTCATTCTTTCATTTTGTGAAGATGCCGATCATAATATTTTCATCGGCACGGATGGGGCCGGCTTGCGCTATTGGAACAGGCGAAACAATTCATACACTTCTTACAAACACGATCCGGCGAACAATGCATCGATCAGCAGCAATTTTATTACCAGTATTATTAAAGATGAGACCGGTGACATCTGGATCTCTACGTGGTTTGGAGGTGTTAACCGGTTAAAGAAAAACAGTCGCTCATTCGAACATCTTTCTTTGGTCAACGAAAAAACAAAATCGCCGGAAGTAAATGCCTGGCTGGTTTTTGAGGATGTTCAAAAAAACATCTGGGCAAGTACTTCCAATGACGGAAGTCTCTACCTCTTCAACAAATCATTGAACAAATTTGAGAACCTCGATCCTGCCATTGTCAATTTGCAAAGCATTGCAGAAGATCACAACGGTAATCTTTGGGGTGGCAACTACACGTCTCTCATTAACATTGACAAGAAAAACAAGCAACATCACTTCTTCAATATCGGCCACACCATCCGTTATATTTATGAAGATAAAAAACAACGTTTCTGGCTAGGCACTCAGGATGCGGGATTACTGTTGTTCGATAGAAAAAATGGCACTTACAAACAGTTCACCACATCAGACGGATTGCCGAGCAACACAGTGCTGCGCATGCTTGAAGACAAACAAGGCAATTTATGGCTAAGCACTTATAATGGTATCGCAAGATTTGATCCCGAAAGCGCAACCTTTACAAACTTTACACATTCGGATGGTCTGCAAAGCAACCAGTTCAGCTTCAATGCCGCACTGGCACTAAGTTCCGGGGAATTTCTATTTGGTGGCATCAAAGGCTTCAACGTTTTTTATCCTGACAGCATTTCGTACCAGCAACCTAAAAAAGACTTATTTCTTACAGGAATAAAAGTAGAAAACAAACCCATTGAAAAGGAACAATCGCTCATCACGGAAAGAGATCTGGAAACGATTAAAATGATTACGCTTCCCTATGACAAAGCAACCATCTCGCTCGACTTTGTGGGATTGGATTATTCAGGTGCGGAGAAAATAAAGTATGCCTATTTTCTGCAAGGCTGGGACAAGACATGGAATTTTCTGAAAGGAAGCCGAACCGCCAACTACTCGCGTTTGCAGGAGGGAAAATATATTTTCAAGGTAAGAACTTCAAGAGCCGATGGACGTTGGAGCGCGGAAGAACAATTATTACAAATAACTGTTCTTCCGCCGTGGTACCGCACTTGGTGGGCCTACCTTGCGTATGTTGCGCTGATATCAACGCTAATCTACGCGTACATCCGCTACACACGCAGGCAGGAACGTTTGAAGTATGAAGTAAAACTGGCACATCTTGAAAATGAAAAAGACAAAGAACTAACAGAAAAAAAGCTTTCATTTTTCACTAACATTTCCCATGAATTCAGAACACCATTGTCATTAATAATCGATCCTTTGAAAAAAGTGATCGAAAACCAGGACGAGAATCCGTTCAAAGATGAAGTGAATGTTGCCTATCGAAATTCCAGGCGTTTACTGAGCCTCGTTGATCAGTTATTGTTATTTAGAAAAGCAGACAGCGGTGCGGATGTACTGAAAATATCCAAACTTAATACCACAGAGCTTTGTACCGACGTGTTCCAGTGTTTCTGGCAGCAGGCAAAAGCCCGCAACATCGACTACAGGCTAACAATGGATGAAGACACAGATGCGCTGTATGCCGATCACGAAAAGATTGAAATTGCTTTGTTTAATTTATTGTCCAACGCTTTTAAGTTTACACCAGATGGAGGCACCATTGAGTTCAAAGTCACTCAAACAGCAGACCAGATAAAAATGACGATCAGCGATGCCGGCTGCGGCATTTCGCAGTCGGACGTTTCCCGCATATTTAATAAGTTTCAACAAGCCACCGCTTCGCCTAACCAAAAAACCGGATTCGGCATCGGCTTGTTTTTAGTAAACCATTTTGTCGAAAATCATTACGGCACAGTGTCTGTTAAAAGCGAACCGCAAAAAGGCTCTGAGTTTTCCATTTCACTCAAGAAAGGAACAGCACATTTGAACGGCTATATGATCTCTGAACAAAACAATCATAGTCATCAACTGCTCGAAGAGTTATCTGTAGAAGCACCCGCGTCATTTCAAAAAGAGGCGCCAGTACAGGTGGAGAAAGGAAAAACAGCCGAGGAGGTGATTACGGACAAAAAAACCATCTTAATTGTAGATGACAATCCTGAAATATCGGAATACCTGCGACATATTTTTGAAGACAAGTATTGTTTGTATATCGCTGAAAATGGATTGGCTGGATTAAACATGGCCATAGAGCATCGGCCAGATCTTGTCATCAGCGATATTAATATGGACGGACTTGATGGTCTGGAGCTTTGCGCCAAAATAAAACAGTCCGACTCGCTTGGCCATATTCCCGTCATATTATTAACCGCCGCATCCTCTTCCGAAACCAAATTAAAAGGCATCGAAGGCGGCGCGGATGATTACATCACCAAGCCATTCGACAGCCAGCTTCTGCAGGCACGTGTAGAAACAATTTTGAAAAACCGCAGCCAGCTGCAAAAATTCTTCTTCGACAATATCACGCTGCAGGAGTCAAGCGTTAAAGTGCCCGCCGAATACAGGGAGTTTCTCCGAAAATGCATTAAAGTGGTAGAAGAAAACCTGGATGATGAAGATTTCAACGTACAGAAATTTGCCAAGTGCATGGGCATGAGCCGATCCTCGTTGTATGACAAGGTAAAACTCATTTCCGGCCAGTCATTAAATGCATTTGTTCGATCCATTCGCCTGCGACGAGCCGCGGTTTTAATGATCAAACACAACATGAACGTAAACCAGGCAGCCTACCAGGTAGGCATCGTTGACACCCGCTATTTCCGCGAACAGTTCAACAAGCTGTTTGGCATGGTTCCTTCGGAGTACATCAAAAAATACCGTACAGCTTTCACCGGCGACATGAGTTTGCTGAGACCGAAGGGGAGGAAGATGTAGAGACGCATTGAATGCGTCTCTGTACCACCACCCCGAATGCAACAAAAAGGCGTGGAATCGCATTTTTAAACAAACATGTTCCCGGTGCAAGGGAGACGCGTTCAACGCGTCTCTATAGAACGCCCTCTTGCAACGGCCAGGGCAACATTTCGAAAAATACCTGACGCCAAACATTTGCACAAAAAAACACTGACCCGCAACAATTATTTTTGATCGTTTTCCTGCAATTTATCCACCATAACAAGCCTCTATCAGTCTCTACATGCTGATAATCATTCTCTAACAACTAACAACCAACAACTAACAACTTCTGCCTTAGCAGCATTTTGTCCCCCATATTTCATTTATTTGTCCCCCATGGCACCCATATTTCCACTCCTATCTTAGCATCAGAAATTAGGGCGGGCCATTTGCCAAATACCCACCCGACAATTTTTTTTAATTAAACATTGCTTGCAAATTATGAGACGAACTTTGCCTATGCGCAGGAGGGTTGTATTACCATCCCGATCCAATGTCGCACCAAAACTGCTCTTTTCATTTCTCCTTTTCCTGATCACCTCGGCAGTATTTGCCCAACAACCCGTGAGCGGAGTTGTGAGGTCTGGCGACACCGCAGTAGCCGGCGTAACCGTTACCGTAAAAGGAACCAATACCGCTACCAAAACAGACGAACAAGGACACTTTACCATTGCTGCTCCGGCAAACGGAACGTTACTATTTACACACATCAACTACAATCCTGTTTCACAAAAAGTGACCGGCAGCTCCATGAACATTGCGCTCGAACTGATGAACGCAAACATGGGCGAGGTAGTAGTAGTGGGTTACAACTCGCAGAAAAAAGCCACTCTGACCGGCTCTGTTTCTGTGGTAAAAGGAGGTGACCTTGTAAAAAGTCCGCAGCCGAACCTGTCCAACTCACTTGCCGGACGTTTTTCCGGTCTGATGATCAACAACAGAAGCGGCGAACCCGGTTATGACGGATCTTCATTCACTATACGCGGCCTGGCAACCACCGGAAACAACGATGTACTGATAGTAGTAGACGGAGTGCCGGGACAAGTTGGCGGTTTAGAAAGATTGAACCCTAACGATATTGAAAGCATGACCGTTTTGAAAGATGCGTCCGCCGCCATCTATGGTAGCCGCGCTGCAAACGGCGTTATTCTTGTAACGACAAAACGCGGTAAAACAGGGAAGCCTACCATCAACGCAAGTTTCAACCAGGGCTTTTCTTCGCCAACCCGTTTGCCTGAAATGGCCGACGCGCCAACCTACGCAACGATCAGCAACGAAATTGCTTATTACAACAACAAAGCCGGTGGCATGAACCAGCAATATTCAGCTGACGAAATCACCAAATTTGGCAACGGCTCCGATCCGCTGAATTATCCAAATACAGATTGGGCAAAAGAAACATTGAAGAAATCAGCGTTGCAGAACCAGGCAAACGTATCTGTAGCCGGCGGCTCCGACAATGTGCGTTATTACATTTCTGCAGGAACGCTTTACCAGGACGGCATTTACAAGAATGGTGCAACGAACTACAAACAATATAACTTCCGATCAAACATAGATGCCAACATCACTAAAGACTTCAGAGTTGGCTTGTACCTCTCTGGCCGTGAGGAAGACAGACAATATCCAATCGCTAATGCAGGAGATATTTTCCGTTCTATTTATCGTGCCTATTCTACAGTGCCTGCACGTTATCCAAACGGTTTGCCTTCCTACGGTATTGAAGGTAACAACCCTGTGATGATGGTAACGGATGCCGGTGGAACAAACAAAAATCCAACACAGGTTTTTAATGGCATCTTAAAAGGAAGCTACAACATTGCTGCTGTGAAAGGCTTGTCAATAGACGGTTTCGCAGCCTTTGACAAATCATGGTCATTCGCCAAGGCATTTGCAACACCGTACGTTTTATATTCCTACGACAAAACAACAAACACATACAACCCAAGAATTGTAGGCGGTTCCAATAATGCAGCGTCGTTAACTGAAACGCAATACAACATTGGTCAGAACACCTACAATATTAAGATCAACTACCAGCGTGATTTTAAAAATGGCAACCACTTGAATGCATTCATTGGTTATGAGCAAAGTGAAATCAAAAAAGATAGTTTCTCTGCATCACGCATTAATTTCTTAAGTACGTTGACCCCGGAACTTTCACAAGGCGGCACCGCCGCAACTGACAGGGACAACACAGGTAAAAGTTATCATTTCACACGTAAAAGTTACTTAGGAAAAGTTTCTTACGACTTTCAGGAAAAATATCTTGTAGACGTGCAAATGCGTATTGACGGTTCTTCCACTTTCCCCGAAGGCAATCAATATGGCTACTTTCCATCTGCCTCAATCGGTTGGAGAATATCCAAAGAAAAATGGTTCTCTGCTTTGTTTGTAAACGATCTGAAAATACGCGCTTCTTATGGTGCCTTGGGTAATGATAACGTGTCGCATTTCCAATATTTCGACAACTATTCACTCAAAAACCAATTCGTTTCACAAACTAGCAACGGCCCGGGAATATTGCCCGGCGTGGATCTTACAAAACTCGCCAACCCACACATTCACTGGGAGGACTCGCGTAAAACTGACGTTGCCATTGAAGGTTTGTTGTTCCACAAACTCAACTTTGAATTCATCTATTTCAAACAGGAACGTTCAAACATCCTGGCTCCACGTAATGCCTCCATTCCATATGTTTCTGGTATCGTGAATCCTTACACAGGCGATCCTTTGGTGCCTTCCGAAAACATTGTTAGAGTTGGCAGCCAGGGCATAGAAGCAACAGTTGGTTATAGCGAAAGGGGCGGCAAGTTCCACTACGGTGCGTCTGCGAATTTCACTTATGCAAAAAGCAAAATCAAATTCATAGATGAAGCAGCGGGCGTATTGGATTATCAAAAACTAACCGGACAACCTTTGAACACTTATTTGTTGTACAGATCGATTGGCATCTTCCGCACTGCTGAAGACATCAATAAAGTGCCACACCTTACAAGTGCACAGCCCGGCGATTTGATTTATGAAGATTACAACCAAGATGGCAAGATCACTGCTGACGACCAGGTAAGAACAAAATATGGCAACGTTCCGTTGATTTCTTACGGCTTGAATTTGTTTGCTGACTATGCAAATTTCGATTTGTCAATTGTATTCGCGGGACAAGCAGAAGTGAGCCAATATGTATTACCGGAGTCTGGTACTGTTGGCAATTTCTACAGCAGCTGGGCAGACAACCGTTGGAGTCCAACCAACACAAACGGTTCTTATCCAAGAGTGGACACGCGTACATCCTCTTCTGTAAATGGTGGTTTGTATCCAAATACTTTCTGGTTGAATAATGCATCTTTCCTGAGATTGAAAAACCTTGAATTGGGCTACAACCTGCCACAGTCTTTGATTTCACGCATTCGCATGCAAGGCGCGAGGTTCTATGTAAACGGCTTTAACCTGTTTACCATTACTAAAGTGAAAGACTACGATCCGGAAGGAAGCAATGCTGCGGGACAATTCTATCCGCAACAAAAGATCATCAACATCGGTGTAAACGTTAGGTTCTAAATTCAAAACATCAACAATGAAAACCAGAAATATTATTCATACAGCAATTTGCGCTGCAGTACTTGGTACCACGGCCATCTCATGCAAAAAAGATTTTCTCAATATAACTCCCACAGATAAATTATCAGAGCAAACGGTGCTTTCCGATACGTCCGTTTTTGAAGCTTATGTCATTAACCGCTACATCGGCGTAAGACTGCAGGATAAAGAAGGCGATGGTACCGATCCGGGCTTTGGCCGCGGCTTTGAGTACAGCATGTGGAGTTCTATCACAGACGAATCGATCTACAATAATGACGATAACACATGGCTCATACAAAGAGGTTTATTGGCTCCTGAAAACCTTGGTATGGCAGGAACCATTTGGCCGCGCAGCTATCGCAGCATTCGGGAAATTAACTTCGCGTTGAACGGATTGTCAACGTTGAAAATGAGCGCGGCGCACAAAACCATTTTGGAAGGCGAATTGAAATTCATCCGCGCATTTCGTTACCATGATATCATTCGCAACTATGGTGGTGCCGTATTAATGGGCGACAAGGTTTACCAGTTGTCAGACAACCTCCAGGATGCTGCGTTGTTCAACAGATCTACTATTAAAGAAAGCATCGATTATGTAGTATCGCAACTGGATGATGCCATTGCTAAACTTCCAAAAGACAACAGCGACAGTTGGGCACTCGGTCGGGCAACAAAAGGCGCAGCAATGGCTTTGAAAGCGAGAATGTTGCTGTATGCTGCAAGTCCGCAGTACAATACAGGCACATGGGCAGACGCTGCAAAAGCAGCCAACGATGTGATCGCGATGAACAAGTACGTGATTTCATCCGACTACAGCAAAATCTTTTTAACCAATACAGATCCTGAAATCATCTTCGCGAGATTGTATACAAAGAACGCCAACCACACGCACCTTGAAATTGCAAACGGCCCGAACGGTTATGGCGGCTGGGGCGGAAACCTGCCACTGCAAAACCTTGTAGACGATTACGAAATGACAAACGGCAAAGCGATCACTGACGCGTCATCAGGCTATGACCCAAACAATCCATATGTTGGAAGAGATCCACGTTTCTACGCGACTGTTCTTTACAACAACTCTGCTTATCGTGGAGCAACCGTAGAAACATTTACACCCGGCGGAAAAGATTCTAAAGACGGCAATGACAACTGGAACACTTCTAAAACAGGTTACTATCTTAAAAAATTCATGAACGATGCGTATCCATTGCAAAACCCCTGGGGCAATGCAGGTTTCCAGCCATGGATATATTTCAGGTACGCAGAAGTTTTATTGAACTATGCAGAAGCAGCAAACGAAGCATATGGCCCTGATGTAGTACCAGCGGGCATGACACTATCTGCAAGAGCAGCGGTTAACCAGGTGCGTGCAAGGGCAAGTGTGAACATGCCACCATTGGCAGCCGGCTTAACACAGGCACAAATGAGAGACGCCGTGAGATATGAAAGAAGGGTAGAGCTTGCATTTGAAGAGTTCCGCTTCTATGACGTAAGAAGATGGCAGATAGCAGAAGTAACAGAGAACAAACCTGCACTTGGCATTACCATTACGAAGAGTGGCAGCACTTATTCATATGCGTCAAAAGTAGCGCTTGACGGTCGCCATTTTGAAAAGAAACATTATTGGCTGCCAATTCCACGTGCAGAAATTCAGGCATCTAACAACAAGATCAAACAGAACGACGGATATTAATAAACAACATTTTCACGCAAAGGCGCAAAGGAAAAAACCAAGATCGCAAAGTTTTTTTTCTTCCGAGACTCCTGATTTTTTTGCGCCCTTGGTTCCTCTTCTCCGCGCCTTTGCGTGAAATCTTTGCGCCTTTGCGTGAAAAATAAAAACAACCAATGATTCTACAAAAAAGAACGCTATTGCTCGCGGGTTCGCTACTGTGTTATTTGCACAACAATGCTCAAACTGCAAGTGATGTAACACTTACTATCAACGCAAAAAGAACATATCAAACCATCGACAACTTTGCGGCTTCAGATGCATGGTCATGTCAGTTTGTGGGCAATTGGCCCTCAGCAAAAAAGACTGCAATAGCCGATTGGCTGTTTAGCATGGATACCGCTGCAAATGGCGCCCCCAAAGGAATCGGGCTCTCTATGTGGCGATACAATCTCGGAGCGGGAAGCGCCCAGCAAGCTGATGCAAGCGGCATGAAAGATGAATGGAGAAGAGCGGAATCATTTTTAGAATCAAACGGTAATTACAACTTCAACAATCAGACGGGTCAACAATGGTTCCTCACTGCAGCAAAAGAAAGAGGCGTTTCAAAATTTCTTGCATTTGTAAACAGTCCCAACGTACAGTTTACAAAAAACAAGAAAGCATCAGCAGAAAAAGGATTAAGTAACCTCGATAGCAGCCAGTACCAAAACGTAGCAACAGACATTTGCAAATCATTGGAAGGCTTGCGCAAAAAAACCGGCATTACATTCGATTATATCAGCCCTGTAAATGAACCACAGTGGGACTGGAGCGATTTCGTGCAGGAGGGAACACCATACAGCAATAAAGAAGTTACGGCCTTGACAAAGGTGCTCAGCAATACATTAAATGAACAAAAGCTTTCCACAAAAATATTATTGGGAGAAGCCGGATTGATCGCATATCTGTACACCGATTACGACAAACCGGGAAGAGGCAACCAGGTGCGCGATTTCATGGAAGCATCTTCACCATTGTATGTTGGTAATGTAAAATCAGTAGCCCCTGTAATCTGCGCCCACAGCTATTTCACCACATCCCCTTATTCAAAATCAATTGAGTTAAGAAAACAACTCGCTGGAAAAATTGATTCCGTAAAAGGCCTGTCTTACTGGCAATCCGAATACTGCATATTAGGCGACAACAATGGTGAAATAGACGGCAACAAACGCGACACTGGCATGAAGTCCGCACTATATCTAGCCAGTGTAATACACACAGATCTTGCTGTAGCAAATGCTGCTGCATGGCAGTGGTGGTTGTCGATTTCCCCTTACGATTATAAAGACGGTCTTATCTATATCGACCAAAATAAAACAGACGGCAATTATTACGACAGCAAGATGCTCTGGGCATTTGGTAATTACAGCCGCTTTGTAAGACCCGGCATGAAACGCATTGATCTTGCATCCTCGCAAACAGACAGCAGTTTGCTTGCGTCTGCTTATATCGATCAGAAACAAAAAACGATTGTTTCAGTAGTTGTAAATAACGGCAAAGAAAAACGAAACCTCAATCTGCAAGGAATTTCCGGCAAAAGAAAGAATGTGCAGATAGAAACATACACAACAGATGCAACAAGAAAACTGGCAAAACAAACAGCGGGAGAAACAGTGACTATTGATCCGCAAAGTGTTACCACATTGGTAATTCATCTGTAAACAATACCAGCATAAGTTATTCGCAAACGATTAGATCATAGTTGTAATGAAAAAATATTTTCAGGGTAAAATACTAGTAACAATAGCCGTTTGGTTAATTTCTTTTTCTTCGCTTTCTCAAACAACGAGGCAGGAAATATTATTCAACAACAGCTGGAAATTTCATTATGGCGAAGTGTCGGATGCAATGTCTTCATCCTACAGCGACCAGGAATGGCAAGCAGTTCAACTACCGCACGATTGGAGTATTGAGCAACCATTTAGTGATCAATGGGCAAGCGCTACAGGTTTTTTGCCGGGTGGTATTGGTTGGTACCGCAAATCATTTACAGCCCCCGCATCATGGAAAGGAAAAGTTGTTTCCATCAATTTTGACGGCGTTTACAACAATAGCGAAGTATGGATCAACGGGCATTATTTGGGTAAACGCCCCAGCGGTTTTGTTCCCTTCGAATATGAACTTACAAAGTATTTGAACATTGGCGGCAATAACCTCATTGCCGTAAAAGCAGATCATACAAAATTCGCAGACTCACGCTGGTACACAGGTTCAGGAATTTATCGTGACGTTCATCTGATCGTTACGGAACCAATGCATATTGCACAATGGGGTGTTTCATTTACTACACCGCAGGTAACAAAAGATATTGCAAAAGCAAAAGTACTGGTAGTTATTTCGAATGAGAAACATGTAACCGGCAAGACGACTGTACAAGTACAACTAAAAGATAAAACCGGAAAAATTGCTGCCACCTCAAAGCAATCTATTCAAAGCAATAAAGACAATGCAAAAGTCAATATTGACCTTACAGTAAACAAACCAATGTTGTGGTCAATCAACGATCCGGCATTGTACACTTTACAAGTTGACATTTTTTTCAACGGCAAAAAAACGGATGAGTACAAAGAACAAGTAGGCATTCGTTCAATTCGTTTTGATGCCAACAATGGATTTTTTCTCAACGAAGAAAACATCAAACTCAAGGGTGTTTGCGTGCATGATGATGCAGGTGTGCTGGGCGTTGCAGTGCCAGAGGAAGTTTGGGTGCGCCGCTTACAGGAGTTGAAAGAAGCAGGCTGTAACTCCTTGCGCATGAGCCACAATCCGCATGCAGCTTACCTATACAAGCTTTGCGATGAAATGGGTTTTGTAGTAATGGACGAAGCTTTTGATGAATGGGAAGCCGGAAAAAACAAATGGATAAAGGGCTGGAACAAAGGCGAGCCGGGCAAAGACGGCTATCACGAATATTTTAAAGAATGGGCAGAACGTGACATCGACGCAATGATCATGCGCAACAGAAACCATCCAAGCATCATCATGTGGAGCATTGGCAACGAGATCGATTATCCAAACGATCCTTACTCGCATGAAGTGCTGAACAGTGGCCGCAATCCGCAGATCTACGGCAAAGGTTATTTACCCGATCATCCCCCTGCATCACGACTCGGTGAACTTTCTGCACGATTGGTAAAAGAAGTAAAAAGTCTTGACACCACAAGACCAGTAACGGCGGCACTCGCTGGCGTTGTAATGTCAAACACAACAAGCTATCCAGCGAGCCTCGACATCGTTGGTTACAACTACCAGGAGTATCGTTATCCTGAAGACCATGCAGCTTATCCGTCACGCGTAATTTACGGCAGTGAAAATGGCATGGCACCCACTGCATGGAACGCGGTCGACAGCAATCAATACATTTCCGCACAATACTTATGGACTGGCATCGACTACATGGGTGAAGCAGGCGCATGGCCCACACATGGCAGCGGCGCGGGCTTGCTGAATCTTGGTGGTTTTCGCAAACCAGGATTTTACATTAGACAAACCATGTGGAGTGATAAGCCGGTTGTATACATCGCAACAAGCAGACACGGCAACAGCAACGACGGCAAGGGCTTCAGAGGTTTATCAAACGAATGGCAAAAAGGCTCCGGGGATAGTGTTACGGTGCATTGTTTTAGCAACTGCAGTGAAGCAGAACTTTTTATAGATGGAAAATCTCTCGGCAGGCAAACTGTTTCTGCGCCTTATGGCAATGTGAATTGGAATGTGTTGTATGCACCCGGTGAGTTGAAAGTTATTGGCTACAAACAAAGTAAAGAAGCATCCTCTTATGTTTTGGCATCGACTGGCGCCGCGCAAAAAATTAAAGCGACTGTTTATGAACATCCACTTGCACACAAAACTTCTATCAAACAAATTATTGTTGACATAACCGATGCAAATGGCTATGCACTCTACAAACTGGGCAACGAGGTAACTGTTTCCATCAATGGTAAAGCGACATTGCTTGGCATTGAAAACAGCAATCTTTCTGACACAAGCAGCTACAAAGCCAATCACAAGACTGTTACGAATGGTTCTTTGATTGTGTACATAAAAGAGCCCGCCGACGGTAGCGCGTTCTCCGTATCCATTACCTCTCCAGGGCTAACACCGGCTACAATAAGTTTTGACAAAGCAAAAAATTATCTGACCAAATAGACACCGAAAATGAAATTAGTTCGCTACGGAAAAAGAGCATTACAGGCATTGTTGCTGATGACATTGATGTCATCGGGACGTGATGCCATAGCACAAAAACCAACACATACATTCTCGATCGGAGATTCAACATTTTTACTCGATGGAAAACCGTTTCAACTGATTTCAGGTGAAATTCACTATCCGCGTGTGCCACGTGAAGCATGGCGCCAGAGAATGAAAATGGCAAAGGCAATGGGATTGAATACAATCGGCACGTATGTTTTCTGGAACGTGCATGAACCGCAAAAAGGACAATACGATTTTAAAGGCAATAACGATATTGGCGAATTTGTACAAATGGCGCAGGAAGAAGGATTGTGGGTGGTATTGCGCCCGAGCCCGTATGTGTGTGCGGAGTGGGAATTTGGCGGTTATCCTTATTGGTTGCAAAATGAAAAAGGATTGGTGGTACGAAGCAAGAATCCGCAATACCTGCAAGCATATAGAAACTACATCATGCAAGTAGGCAAGCAATTGCAACCGCATTTGATAACGCACGGCGGCAACATTATTCTTGTGCAGGTAGAGAATGAATACGGTTCTTACGCGGCAGACAAAGAATATCTGAACATCAATAAAAAGATGTTCCAGGATGCGGGTTTTGATTGTGACCTCTACACTTGCGATCCGGCGAAAGATGTTGCAAAAGGCAATCTTCCGGGATTAATGCCAGCAGTGAACGGCCTTGACGATCCTGCGCAAATAAAGGCACTGGTAAGAAAATACAACGACGGCAAAGGACCTTTCTATGTGGCTGAATGGTATCCCGCATGGTTTGACTGGTGGGGACAAGTGCATCACACGGTCGCTGCGGAAGATTATGCAGGCAAACTCGACACGATGCTTGCAGGAGGCATTTCCATTAACATGTATATGTTTCATGGAGGCACTTCCCGCGACTTCATGAACGGCGCGAATTGCTACGACACTTCTTTCTACGAACCGCAAACAAGCAGCTACGACTACGATGCACCACTTGATGAAGCGGGCAATGCAACAAGAAAATTCATGATCTTCAGACAAGCGATTCAAAAGAATTTACCAGCCGGTCAAACATTGCCTGATGTGCCTGCCGCGAAACCAACCATCACATTACCATCGATACAATTTACGCTGTCAACAAATGTTTTTTCCATTTTGCCTGCGGGAAAACAGGCCGCCACACCTCTTACATTCGAAGCGCTGAAGCAGCCTTATGGTTTTGTGTTGTATCGCACCAAACAAAAAGGTGGAACGAAAGGTATGTTGTCTGTAAAAGAGTTGCGCGATTATGGAATCGTATTCGTAAATGGTAAAAGAGTAGGGGTCCTCGACAGACGATTAAAGCAAGATAGCTTGGAAGTCTCACTACCAGCGGGCGTTGTAACCATTGACATCCTCGTTGAAAACATGGGCCGCATCAACTTCGGGCCTAATCTTTTGAAGAATAACAAAGGCATTACTTCGCATGTTGCTTTGAATGGGAAAGAGTTGAAAGGCTGGACGATGTATTCATTGCCATTTCAAAACGTAGACAATATTTCTTTTGCGCAAAAACAAAATGCAACCGCATCACCGGTCGTAAAGAAAGCAACTTTTGATCTTGCTACCACCGGTGACACTTACCTCGACATGCGTGACTGGGGCAAAGGCTCTGTATGGATAAACGGCCACAACCTCGGTCGTTACTGGTCCATAGGCCCGCAACAAACATTGTATGTGCCGGTTGAGTGGTTAAAGAAAGGCAAAAATGAAATTGTAGTGCTGGAACTATTAAAACCTGATCAGGAAAATCTACAAAGCTTAGATAAACCGATTTTAAGTGAATTGAGACCTGTGGGGTCTGATCTTTCAAGCACAAGCAAGCAGTAGAGGGTTTATAGTTGAATGCAGTTCCGTATTGAAAGATATTGGAGCTGCATTCTTGTTTTTGATCTCTTCTTAAATGCAAGATATTAAACCGCAAAGCACGCAAAGAAGTTGGCTGTGAAATTGGTAGCAAGTAAGTTCCAAAGACGCAAAGGAAAGAAGGATGCACGCATCGTCGAAACCCTTTCCTTACTTTGCGCTCTCGTGAGCTACATAATGTTTTGAAGTATATTCTTTGTGTATTCTAAGACTCATAAACTGCCAAAAAATGTTTTTAGGCGGCTTGTAAATA
>NZ_JAHSPG010000019.1 GCF_019130065.1 Pinibacter aurantiacus
ACTATTTCTCAAAGATCTTTTCCCGTTTTACAAACATAGGAGGCACTAAGGACACTAAGCTTTCACTAAGAGTCACAAAACAAACGGAGAGCCTTAGTGCAACTTGTGTCCTTAGTGCCTTAGTGGTAAAAAAACTGTAGCAATATTTAAAAGCCCAGTTTTAACAAA
This sequence comes from Pinibacter aurantiacus, assembly GCF_019130065.1. GTDB lineage: Bacteria > Bacteroidota > Bacteroidia > Chitinophagales > Chitinophagaceae > Pinibacter > Pinibacter aurantiacus. The sequence goes on from NZ_JAHSPG010000019.1 coordinate 169, forward strand.
TCATGACAATCATGAAAATCTGCGTTCCTTCTTTTCAAATTATTTATATTTACTTGTATGAAAACAAAAGAAGAAATTGTAAACAACTGGCTACCCCGGTATACAGGGCAGAAATTAGAAAACTTTGGCAAGTACATTTTGCTTACCAATTTCAGCAACTATGTAAAGCTTTTTGCAGAGTGGAACAATGTGGAAATAGTTGGTCTTGACAAACCCATGCAGTGTGCTACAGCTGATGACATCACTATTATAAACTTTGGAATGGGCAGCCCAACCGCCGCTACCGTCATGGATCTTTTAACAGCCATTGAACCAAAAGCTGTTTTGTTTTTGGGCAAATGTGGAGGTTTGAAAAAAAGAAACAAAGTTGGCGACCTTATCTTGCCCATTGCAGCGATAAGAGGTGAAGGTACTTCGAACGACTACTTCCCACCGGAAGTTCCTGCACTGCCTGCATTTGCGCTGCAAAAAGCCGTTTCTACCACCATTCGCGATTATGCTGTTGACTACTGGACAGGCACTGTTTACACGACTAACCGCCGCGTGTGGGAGCACGATGAAGAGTTTAAAGCATATTTGCAGAAGGTAAGAGCCTACGCCATTGACATGGAAACTGCGACTATTTTTTCTGTAGGATTTTATAACAAAATTCCAACCGGAGCTTTACTGCTTGTGAGCGATTCTCCAATGATTCCGGAAGGCGTTAAAACAGAAGAAAGCGATAAAAAAGTAACCGGCGACTTTGTTGAAAAACACATTCGCATCGGCATCGACTCGTTGAAACAATTGATCAATGACGGCCATACGGTGAGACACTTGAGGTTTTAGACATTGCGTTGGCGATGTTTCTGTGCAGCAGGGCGAATGCAATTCGCCCCTACCATTTTCAACTCTCCATTCTCAACTCTCAACTCATGAACCTTCTTCAAATAAAAAATCTCCACGTTGAATTTACCAACAACGATGCCACCACAAAGGCATTGCACGGGATTTCGTTTGAAGTGAATAACGGTGAAATTGTGGCCGTGGTGGGCGAATCCGGTTCCGGTAAATCGGTAACAGCAATGTCGATCCTGCAACTACTTCCCTCGCCTCCGGCAAAATATACGAGCGGAGAAATATTGTTTAGTGATGATGCCGAAACGACCATCAATCTTTTAAACCTACCGGAAAAAGAATTGCGCAGCATTCGCGGCAACAAGATCTCCATGATTTTCCAGGAGCCAATGACGTCTTTAAATCCGGTATTTTCATGCGGGCAACAAGTTGCTGAAGCAATACAACTACACGATAAAGTTTCAAAAAAAGAAGCCCTGCAAAGAACTGTTGAATTGTTCAAACAGGTTCAGCTTCCAGATCCCGACAAAATAATCAATCGCTATCCGTTCCAACTAAGCGGCGGACAGAAGCAACGCGTGATGATAGCAATGGCAATGAGCTGTAATCCTTCTTTGCTAATTGCTGACGAGCCTACGACTGCGCTTGATGTTACTGTTCAGAAAAGAATACTGCAACTCATCAAAGAACTGCAACAACAAAATAACATGGGTGTGATTTTCATTACCCATGATCTTGGCGTTGTGGCAGAAATAGCGGACAAAGTTGTGGTGATGTACAAGGGAAATATTGTTGAGCAGGGACCAACCAAAACTGTTCTGCAATCGCCAAAGCATCCCTACACACAGGCATTGCTGCAATGCAGACCAGCACTTCATCCCAAAGGAGAAAGGCTTCCTGTTATCAGCGATTTTCTTGAACCAAAACAACATACAAAACCACTCGCAAAGACGGTTCCCGAACAGAAAAAAAACAGCGCTGAAACCCTGTTAGAAGTTAGAGACTTAACTGTCAAATTCCCTTCCGTTAAGAACTTTTTTGGAAGAACGCTTGAGTATAATACTGCGGTCAACAATGTAAGCTTTGACATTTATAAAGGGGAAACGCTCGGCCTTGTGGGTGAATCGGGCTGCGGTAAAACAACCTTAGGCAGAACGCTCCTGCGCCTGCAGGATGCGCAGGAAGGCAAAATTATTTTTGAAGGAAAGGATCTTCTCGCCATTGATAAAAATGAATTAAGAACCAGGCGCAAAGACTTTCAAATTGTTTTCCAGGACCCATACTCTTCTTTGAATCCAAGAAAAACCGCAGGACGGGCCATTGTAGAACCATTACAGGTTCATGAGGTATTAACTTCTACCAATAAGCGAAAAGAACTGGCCATGGAACTGCTTGGCAAAGTAAATCTCCAGCCCGAACATTTTTATCGCTATCCCCATGAATTCAGTGGCGGTCAGCGCCAGCGAATCGGTATCGCCAGAGCTTTGGCCCTCAATCCCGGCTTTATTGTTTTTGACGAATCGGTAAGTGCGTTGGATGTCAGCGTTCAAGCACAAGTACTGAATTTATTGACCGACTTAAAGAACGAATTCAATTTTACAGCCATTTTTATATCACACGATCTTTCTGTGGTAAAATATATCAGCGACCGCATCATGGTAATGCGAAAAGGAAAAATAGAAGAAATCGGCTATGCGGAAGCGGTATACAATAATCCTCAAAGTGCATACACCGCACAGCTTTTAAGCGCCATTCCTACGGTTTAGCTCTTGTGGAAATAAAAAAGAGAGTGGTAGAAACCACCCTCGTAACACATGAGAAAACAATAACTGCCTTGATATTTTACTTTCTGTGCCCGACAGCTGACCAGAAATATTGTGCAAAATTATTACATAATAGGCATTCAAAATCAATCAAAGATTAATAAATAGAAAAATGTTTTTGCATAACACCGAGCAGTACGGTATTTATGTCATCGTTTCTATAATTATACCTGAACTCACATTCTTTAACGTGCAAATACAGCATATTCTTATGCAATCCGCGAAACTTTACCATTCTATTTTTGGTATCGTTCCAAAAACAGAAGATATCATCTTCAGCTACATCGCTACTGTTTTGAATGTTAAATAGCTTCCAGTTTTTGAAATCGGCTACAGCGTGATAGTTATGCAGCTTGAACTGATCGAGATTGTGGTCACTCACAGCTTGTCCATTGCCATTTTCGGATTTTTCTTTCCGTTCTAATGAGCTGGCAAAAACTTTCCCATTGTGCCAATGAAAACCGTAGAGCGTTTGATGTCTCTCTGGTCCGTTTTCATAGTCGTTGCCTTGCTTCTTAAGGTAAACAACTGAATGGTTTTTTGAATAATTCGAAGTTGGGTTCTTCTCCTCACAATGCCTGGCTATGCGCAGACGGATGGTTCTAAAATAATTGTTGACGGTAACCCTACTTACTCCTGTGAGGTTTGCTATCTGTGTAGCAGTGAGATCTTCGGAAAAATAACGCAGGATATCCTGGCTTTTTCCTTCAGATAAGTGGGCCCCCTTTAGCATACTGTTCTTCATTTCCGGGTAGTTCAGGTGTGTTGTTTTACGAAAAATTTCGCATTCAAATTTTTTACTAATTCACTGCAGCAAAAACATAAAATACATCAGCGGATTATTTTATGGGTTGAGTGAACATACAAGATCATTTTCTTATATATGACGCAATGAATTAAAAAATGTTACATCAGACCTTGACAAGGATCAAGTCAAAAACGTTGGATGGTAATAAAGAAATAATTGAGGATTTTTTCGGGGATGAGCGGCAAGTAAAGTGGAGAGTTGAGAATTGAGAGTTGAGAGTTATAGATTCTTGTGCTTTGGTATTGTTAGTCGCTGGTGGCGAGTGGTTAAAGTCTCGCTCACTCTCAACTCTCCACTCTCAATTCTCAACTGTCAATTACGCGCACAAAAAAGGCAAACGTTCCGTCTAAGAAGCGTTTGCCTTGCTAAAAAAATTAAAAAACCACTATTTCACATCGAGTTGAAACATGCTTTCGCTTTCGATGAATCCTTCCAATTCATCTCCTACAACCACTTCCCCTACTCCGGCCGGTGTACCGGTAAAGATGAGATCGCCGATGTTTATGGAGAAATAATTGGAGATATAGGCCACCACTTTATCAAAATTGTTAAGCATCAGTCCGGAGTTGCCTTGTTGAACAATCTCTCCGTTTTTCTTCAATGAAAAATTGATATCTTTCTTGCTTTTGATATTTGTAAATGGTATCCATTTGCCAATTGCAGCGGAGTTGTCCCAGGCTTTTGCCTTTTCCCACGGCAGCCCCTTTTCTTTCAATTCGTTCTGGATATCGCGGGCAGTAAAATCAATACCTACGGTTACAGCGTCGTAGTATTTGCTGGCAAATCTTTCCTGAATGTATTTACCGTTCTTATTTATTCTTAAAACAAGCTCGCATTCGTAATGTAATTCGTTGGTAAACTCAGGGTAATAGAACGGAGTATGCGCCTGCAATAAGGCACTTTTGGGCTTCATAAAAATAACTGGCTCGTCTGGAACTTCATTTCCCAACTCCTGGGCATGCGCTACATAGTTACGGCCAACACAGAATATTTTCATATTCAATAAAACGGTTTAATGATTTAATAATCATGTTTAAAAGGGGCTTACCCCCGCGGTTGATATCTGGGATATTGAATAGAAAAAGTATCGCGAAAATAAAGATTCGCTTTTACATCTCATAATGAGAAGGTGAGTTTGTTATAAAGATTCATCGTCTGTTCGATGCCCACTTGTGAATAAGTTTCAATTAGTTCTACGCAACTGTTCACTTTTTTTACCACCAGCGGCCATTCGTCGGATGTCCATTTTCCCAACACAAAATCAATCTGCCGTCCTTTGGGGAAATTATTACCTATTCCAAAACGCAACTTAGGAAAATTGTCTGTTCCCAAATGCTCCTGAATGCTTTTTAAACCGTTATGACCGGCGTCGCTGCCGCCTCTGCGCAATCTTACTTTTTCAAGTGGCAATGCCAGATCATCTACAATCACCAGTATATTCTCAATTCCTATCTTTTCCTTATCCATCCAGTATTTCACCGCTTTCCCACTAAGATTCATGTAAGTGGTGGGCTTAACACAAATGAATATTTTTCCTTTCCATCTTATTTCAGCAACATCCGCAAGGCGATCCGGCTTAAATGAAACCGCATTTTTGCCGGCAAATGTGTCCAACACATCGAAGCCAATATTGTGCCGCGTCAGCTCATACTCGGCTCCTATATTACCTAACCCAATTAGGAGAAATTTGTTCATTTGGAATTCAAAATTTGATATTTGATCTTTAAAATCTTACAAATTCTTGCTGCAAAACAATAGGTAGCGGCTCACAGTCAATAATTTAAAATTTCTAATCTCAAATTTCAGATATTATATTTCTAATGAAAAAGCCCGGTTGCAAATAACCGGGCTCTATTGAAATGAAATTATTTATTTCTTTCCTTTTTCCGCGCTTTCTTCTTGTTTCAACTGACGAGTCATAACAATTGAAGCGATAGGAATACGTGGAGAGTTCATAAATTCGTAGTTCTCTGCCACAACATCTTCAACACGGATGTTTTCGTTAAGTTCCAGGTTAGTGATATCTACCGTAATATTTTCTTTCAAATATTTAGGGTAAGTTTTCACTTTCAAAGATTTCATTTTCACAACGAATTTACCACCGGCTTTAACACCTGCAGCGGCTCCTGTAAATTCAAGAGGCAAAGTTGCTACTACTTTTTTGTCTTCAACCAGTTCCATAAGGTCGATGTGGATCAATTGGTCTGAAACTTTGTCAAATTGCAAATCTTTCAAAATGCATTTGTAAGTGTTACCGTCCAATTTTACTTCAGCGATCAAGAATTCGCCTGTGTAAACAAGACCTTTAAGTGCAGTTGCCGGAGCAGAGAAGCTAATCTCTTTCGCACCCCCGTAAATTACACCTGGCACTTTCTCCTCAGAGCGAAGTTGGCGGGTGGCTTTTTTGCCAATGTCGGTCCTGAGTTGTCCTTCGATTGTAATTGTCTTCATTTTTATTTTGTTTTAAATTTCTACTTGTTTCTTCTTTGCGAATGGATGAACAGACTGGTGATACTTTGATGCTCAAACGCATTTCTGATTGCTACCGCAAACAAATTTGCAACTGACAAAACCTTGATTTTATCTATTTGCTGTTTTACCGGTATGGTATCACAAACCACCATTTCATCCAACACACTGTTTTGAATGTTTTCATATGCTTTACCACTGAAAACAGGGTGTGTACAAAGAGCTCTTACGCTTGTCGCGCCTTTATCCATCAACAATCCGGCACTTTTTGTAAGTGTACCGCCTGTGTCACAAATATCATCTATCAAAACCACGTTCCTGTCTGTTACATCACCTATCACCACCATGCTTGCTATCTCGTTTGCGCGTTTACGATGTTTGTCGCAAATCACCATTTCTGCGTTAAAATAGCTGGCAATTTCCCTGATCCTATTGGCACTACCCACGTCAGGGGCCGCAAAGGTAAGGTTTTCGAGATTTAATTGCTCTATATATGGGATAAAAATTGCTGAACTGTCAAGGTGGTCCACCGGAATATCGAAGTATCCCTGGATCTGCGGAGCGTGTAAATCCATGGTAATCACGCGGTCGGCACCTGCAGCGGTGAGCATATTGGCCACCAGTTTGGAACCAATTGCTACACGGGGCTTATCTTTTCTATCCTGTCTTGCATAACCATAGTAAGGCATTACGGCAATTACTTTATCTGCCGAAGCCCTTCTGGCGGCATCAATCATTAACAAAAGTTCCATTATGTTATCTGTTGGCGCACAAGTACTTTGCACCAAAAAAACAACATCGCCGCGAATACTTTCATTAAAAATCGGCTGAATTTCGCCATCGCTGAACTTCTGGATGGTTATTTTTCCCAGAGGGGCGCCGAATTTCTCCGCAATTTTTTCAGCCAGGTATTGCGAACCTGTTCCGGAAAATATCTTAGCTGAACTCTGCATATGGGGAATAAATTGATGCGACGAAGATAAAAACTTAGCAGAGAATCAACGAACTAAAAGCAGGGAATTAGAAATTAAAATTGGGTTTGCCGCGGAAAGCTGTATTTGTTGTGGAAAAAAATTTCCCTTTGAAACGCAATCTTTACAAGACGCTTCCAAAGGGAAAATAAAATTTGTGTGTAAAAACTTAAAAAACTTGACCGATTTGATCAAAATCTATTTAACAGACGCCAATGCCTGCGTTTCGGTTGCTTTTACATTTGTTGATTTTGAATTAAATGCATAAAAAATAGAGGAGCAAACGAAGATTGAGAAAAAAAGCGCTACAAGATAAATGCCTGCGCAGAAGAATAGGGACTGCATTCCCCCTAGTTGGTTTACGTTACTTTTCATGGATGTTGAATTTAGTTTGTTCTAAGGATGTTGAATTGGAACCTAACGTTTTCTGAAAACTGTTATAGTTACGTTAACGTTTGTGATTCAAATTTATTACCTAAAATTGTTCGATGCAAGAGAAAAAGTACTCAATTAAACACTGGGCAAAAGATGATAAACCCCGCGAAAAATTACGATCCAAAGGCGCACAATCCCTAAGCGATGCTGAACTTCTTGCAATATTGATCCGCGATGGAGATACCCAAAAAAACGCCATAGAACTGGGACAGGAGCTCTTGAAGATGGCAGATGACAATCTGATCAAGCTTGGTAAACTTACGATCAAGGATTATATGACCGTAAGAGGGATAGGTGAAGCAAAAGCTGTTATTATCGCCGCCGCCATGGAACTGGGCCGGCGACGTGAAGGCGGATCATTTTTGGCAAAGCCCATCGTTAAAAGCAGTAAAGACGTTGCCACCTTTTGCAGGAGTCTTTTAAGGGACATGAGGCAGGAGGCTTTCATGGTTCTTTTTCTCAGCCAGTCTAACAAAGTTTACCGCCACGAAGTCGTAAGTATTGGTGGTATTACGAGCACGGTCGTTGATGTCCGGATTATTATAAAAAAGGCGCTTGAGGAAAATGCCGTTTCTCTAATTGTTTGCCACAATCATCCTTCGGGCAGCTTGAAACCGAGCAAAGCCGATGAATCAATGACCATTAAAATAAAAGAAGCCGCCGCTTTTTTTGATATAAAACTCCTCGACCATCTTATTGTGAGTGAGGAAGGGTATTATAGTTTTGCGGATGAAGGAAGAATATGAGGGTAATTAATAATTAAAAGGTGTACCAGCCTAAGACAAAGCATACTTCTCTCAGTTCAAAAATTAGCAGGGCCGCATTCAATGAAGAATGCGGCCCTGCTAATTATT
>NZ_JAHSPG010000002.1 GCF_019130065.1 Pinibacter aurantiacus
ATCAAAAATCTTGACCAATCATGAAAATCATGAAAATCTGCCTGCCCGACTAAAGTCATTCAGGCGGGCGTTCCGTGTTTTCCCCTACATTTGCCCAATGACCCGTAAGATCATATACCTCGTTAATCCTATTTCCGGCACTAAGAATAAGCAAAACCTTCCGGAGTTGATTGCTGCTAAAACAAAAGCGGCTAAAATCCATTTTGAAATTTTACCAACTGTTGCCAGTGGCGATTACAAGTTTGTAAAACAAAAAATTGAAGAGGAGAATATTACCGATGTTGTTATTTGCGGCGGCGATGGCAGCGTGAATACGGTAACGCAGCAGTTATACAAAACTGGTGTGAACTTCGGAATTGTTCCGTTGGGTTCGGGCAACGGACTTTCCAACACTGCAAAAATTCCCAAAGATTCCGGGAAGGCGCTTGACGTGGTTATTAAAGGTCATGCTGCGTACATTGATGCATTTACCATCAACAACGAGTTTTCCTGTATGCTTTGCGGCATCGGCTTTGATGCGAAGGTGGCGCATGATTTTGCGCAGCAAAAAACACGCGGCTTGCTGACCTACGCGAAAGAGTCTTTCAAAAATTTCTTCTCTGCAAAGCCATATACATTTGAATTAACGGTGAACGGTGCAAAGTTTAATACACAGGCATTTTTCATCAGTATTGCCAACAGTAACCAGTTCGGCAATCAATTTACTATTGCGCCTAAAGCCAGTCTCTGCGATGGTTTGCTGGATATTGTAATTGTTCCGTACATGAACAAGATCGTTTTGCCGCTGGCAGTTTTGCAGCAGGTGAAAACGGGAAAGATCACTTCAGAAAAGGAAATTAAAACGCCGGGTATTACTTATTTTCAAACATCGCAAATCAAAATAAAGAACGTTTCCCATGCTCCGCTTCATATAGATGGTGAGCCAAAGGAAACGTCTTCATCTTTTGACATCAAAATAATTCCGAACTGCTTTAAGTTGCTGCAACCGGTGTAGCGGCTAGTCTTTAACAGGTGCCGCTTTTTTGGTCACCACATCGATTACTCCGTTTTTCCCTTCTTCACCAAATTTTTGGATGGCTTTTGCATCTTTCCAAACACTAATGGATTCGATACTGTTGGGATCGATTGCTTTAAAATCTGCTTCGGCTATCTTTTTGCCGTCCACCATATAGAGTGGAGTTGAATTTTCCAAAGGACGTATTGCCACATTCTGCTGTGTATTCTGCTCTGCATTCTTCTGCGTATTTTTCGAGCAAAACGTAAGCATACTAAGCGTCGCAGCGAGCATAAATGCGGTCAATATAGGGTGCACAAATGAACCCCTCGGATCTTTGTTTTCCGTGATCATAATTTTTGGTTTTAATGTTGAATGGAAAAATGATTAGCTATATCAAACCGAATTAAGGTATGAGGGCAGGTTTGGTGGCTTTTTTGGTTTTAATATCTATTACTCCGTTTTTTCCTTTGTCGCCGTATTTTTCGATGGCATGAGCGTCTTTCCACACTGTAATGGACTCGATGTCGTTAGGATTGATGTTCTCAATGTCCTTCACTTCTTTTCCATCCAGAATATAAAGTGGCGAGTTGGTTTTTCCGGAGGTATTTCTAATCCTCACTGAATGACTGCTGTCACGATCTGTAGTAGAAACCCTTATACCAACAACTTTGGAAGTACTCATTCCTGTGTCTGCAATCTTATCCCGCGTTGGCGGCAAAAGCTGACCTGCATCTGCGTTTGGCGCCGCGTCGGGTACAGGAGGGTTAAGAAAGTTCTTTTCCTTCGCATTCCCTGGTTGGGCAGCTTTTTTTGTTCTAATGTCTATTACTCCGTTTTTTCCTTTGTCGCCGTATTTCTCGATGGCATGGGCATCTTTCCATACCGTAACGGACTCGATGTCGTTGGGGTTGATGTTCTCAATATCTGTCACTTCTTTTCCATCCAGAATATAAAGTGGCGCGTTGGTTTTTCCAGAGACATTTCTAATCCTCAATCCAGGAGGGTTAAGAGTATCTTTCTCCAGATTTTTGGGGTTGGCTTGTTTCGTTACAATCTCTACAACTCCACCTTTTCCTTTGTCTCCAAATTTCTTAATGGCGTCTTCGCCTTTCCATGTCTTGACCGTGATGGATTCGACAGGGCCGAGCTTATCCAGATCTGCCTTTGTAGCTTCTTTGCCGTCAATATAATACAGAGGGTTTGACGGGATCATAGGAACGCTGCCTTTTCTTTTTGGGTCCACCAGCGTCAGGTCAATTATGATTACATTGTTGCCGTTTCGTTTTTCAACATACGAATGAACACTCTCTACCTGGTCAGTAGTAAGGTCGCTGACATCCGAGTATTTTACCCGCTTCTTATCAAGTGTATAAATGATTGCCGACGTGTCTTTATCCCTGAACCAATCAAGCTCTAGCGCCTTTATCGCGTTAATGCTTGTATCTTTTGCAGACCGGGCGGTGTTGGTCTCGTTAATATCCTTGGATCGAAACGCCAACATGCCAAGCGTTGCAAGCAACACAAACAAGGCGGCAATGCGGCGGATGTATGAAAACCTTGGATCTTTATTTTTTGTGACCATTGTAATTCTCCTTTTAATGGATGAATGAAAAAATTGATTGGTGATATCGAAACGTCCGGACGAATACGCGGTGGTTAATATGAGCGCCGCCAATACAGATGCATCATTGCTTCCTACACTTTTTTTGTCAGCGATAAACTCATGTATGATGGTCAGCTCTTTTTTAATGAGCCAGAAAAATGGATTGATCCAAAACACACTCAGCACAAGCTGCATGAACACTTTGTCGACACTGTGTTTTTCATGCACATGAACCAACTCATGTTTCAATATCTGCTGACCTTCTGTTGATTGAAGATTGATGCTTTGCTTCCAGAAAATATTTTTAAAAAAAGAAAATGGCGCCTGAGATGCATTGGTTTGATAAATATTGATATCGCTTTGCTGTATAAAAGTTGACTTTTTTTTCAACGAATAGATTTTATACAAACTGAAAACGAACAGCAATAGAAAAATAAACACTGCTAAACAATACGCACCATAAACTATTAAATCGAAAAAGGATAAGGTTTGTGTTTGGTTTTTAAGCAAAAGCAGTTCAGAGCTGCTTACCTTGTAAACCATCTGCCCAACAGTATTTGATGATTCGTTGAAATCGAATATTGGAATGTACAACAGCGGAAACGTGACGGAGAAAATCACCGTTAGCAAAAGATAGAATCTGTTCCACTGATGGAATAGTTTGTTTTGAAGGCATGCAAAATAATAAGCTGATAGTATGCCTGAGCAAACCAACATCTTTAACAAATAGAGTGCAATCGCTGTCATGGTTCTACTTTTGTTTTTTCAATTGCTGTAACAGAAGTTCAAGGTCTTTCACGTCTATTTCATTTTCTTTCACTAAAAAAGAAAGCACGTTGTTAACAGAACCATCAAAATATCCCTGCACGAGCTGTTTCATTGTTTGTGCAGAATAATTATCCTTACTTACCACTGGATAATAACTATGCTGGCGCCCGAAAACTTCGATGCCTACAAACTCTTTTTCCACCAATATTTTAAGAATAGTGGCAACAGTATTGGAATGCGGCTTTGGTTCCGGCATAGCTTCTACCACGTCTTTCAGGAAACCTTTTTCCAGTTTCCATAATACCTGCATAACCTGTTCTTCTGCTTTTGTAAGTGACTTATTCATATAAATGATTCGTTATGTAAAGATATAAACTAATTTTTTAGTTATACAACTATTTTTTTAGTTTTATTTGAGAGAGCACGCTGATGACACTGATCTAGCTGATTGGCGCTGATTTTTTGATTCTAAAAAATGAAGGCAGCAAGCCCTTGGTGCCGCGGTTCGTGTCTTCACGAACTGCTTGTTTGCACGCCGTTGCGATTCGTGAAGACACGAACCGCGGCTTCAGAAGCTCTCCAGCTCATTCGCTTCGCGATATTTAACATGGCGCCCCTCCGGGGCTGGAATTTGGATCGCTGTAACGTAATATTGGCCTACTACTAACGTGCCGCCCCGCTGGGGCTTAGTTGACGTTTCTGGGTGTTCCTTATAGCCCCAGTGGGGCGACACTTTAGTAGAAAAAAAGAAATCAATTGACAAAACATAGAGCCAGCCCCGGAGGGGCGACATGTTAAATGTCATCTGTTCTTTGAACAGATAGACCTTAGGTTTATTCACGTATCCACTCGTGAGGTCTATTAAAACAAAAAACGGAAAGCTCTCGCCTTCCGTTTTTACATTTATCGTTTAATGATCTTATTTAGAAATTCCCTCCGCACCAAAATATTGATGCAGCGCCTTTGGCAGATTAATGCCGTTTTCTGTTTGATTGTTTTCCAGCAAACAAGCCACAATTCTCGGAAGGGCCAGTGAGCTTCCGTTCAAAGTGTGTACCAACTGTGATTTCCCGTTCGCGTCTTTAAATCGGCATTTCATTCTGTTTGCCTGGAAGCTTTCGAAGTTACTTACAGAGCTTACTTCCAGCCATTTTTCCTGCGCTGCGCTGTACACTTCAAAGTCGTAGGTTAATGCACTGGCAAAACCCATGTCACCACCGCAAAGCGCCAATATGCGATATGGAAGCTCAAGCGTTTGCAACAGTTTTTCCACATGTGCTACCATTTCCAAATGCACATCATAGCTTTTCTCAGGGTTTACTATTTGTACTATTTCAACTTTGTCAAACTGGTGAACGCGATTCAAACCGCGAACATCTTTACCAAAGCTTCCCGCCTCTCTTCTGAAACATGCAGAAAATGCAGTCATCTTGATAGGCAGTTGTGATTCTTTCAGCATCTCATCACGGTAAATGTTTGTTACCGGCACTTCAGATGTTGGGATCAGGAATAAATTGTCTTCTGTTGCATGATACATTTGTCCTTCCTTATCCGGCAACTGACCTGTGCCGTAAGCAGACGCTTCGTTTACCAACAATGGCGGCAGGTACTCTGTGTAACCTGCACCTGTATTGAAGTCAAGGAAATACTGCACCAGTGCACGTTGCAGTTTTGCTCCTTTTCCTTTGTATAATGGGAAACCACTTCCTGTAATTTTTGCGCCCGTCTCAAAATCAACAAGGTCGTATGTTTTAATAAGATCCCAGTGAGGAACGGCGCCTTTGAATAGCTCAGGCTTGCTGCCACCTTCTCTTACTACCACATTGTCTTCGGGTGTTTTTCCCGGAGGAACTTTTTCCGATGGCAGGTTTGGCAGCTGATAAAGAATTTTTTCAATTTCTTTTTCTGCTTCCACCAATTTCGAGTTGTCTTGTGAGGTTTTCAGCTGTGCCACTTCCTGCTTTTTGGCTTCTGCTTTTTCCTTTTCTCCTTTGGCCATCAACTGACCAATTTCTTTGGAAGCTGCGTTTACTTTTGCCAAAGCCTCGTCCAACTCAAATTGATATTTCTTTCTTTTTTCATCCCATTGCAATAACTCATCCACCAGTTCCGGCTGTTTAAAGTTTTTCACGGCCAGTCTTTGCTTTACCAGTTCTGCATTTTGACGAATAAAATTAACCTGTAACATCTCCAAAAAATTTGTGGCAAATATAAATAAAGAAGGCATAGGGGTAGTGCCTTCTTTTAACCAATAAGATATGTCGCTGCCTTTTACTTCTTCTCAACTGTCAGATTATTTTCAGCTGCAAACTTTCTTTGTGCTGATTGCATTTTTGCCAAAACCATTTTCTGTGTTTTTATCAGCGCTTGTACGTTTTGGATTTCAGTGCCTCTTTCTTCATCGTTTTTTGCAAGCCCCCATTTCTTATAACTTGCATATACTTTCTTCATGTACTGAAAATAGTCCAGGTAGGCTTTTTTAAAGTCTTCGCCTCCCGTTACTGAAGGCAGCGGGGCCTTTTCAATTTCTGCTATTGTTTTTTCGATACTGGTGACCATTCTTTGTGAAACGGCTGCTACGCTGTCGAACTTACTTTCCTGTGCAAAAGCGGCCACGCTGTTTTCCGTGACTTCAATTTGCGGAATAAGCGCGTTTTCTTTTGCCACGCACATGTTGTTGTAACTACGTGCAGAAATAGAGTTACAGGCAGCAAATAAAATTGCAACCAGCAATAAGGGGTACGTCCTTTTCATACTATAAAATTTACGGCAAAGATAATGAGCCAAAAATCAAAAAAACAAATATAAATTACTGGAAATCAACGAATAAACACTAGCTGTATAAGATCATCATTCTGCAACAATTACACATTAGCTATATTGCACTCCATTTCAATTTTAAAAGCAGAATTTTTCCATGATACAATTTGATCGGTTTTCACTGGCCAATGGGCTCAGAGTGTTGGTGCACGAAGATCATTCTACCCCGATGGCAGTGGTTAATGTTTTATACGATGTTGGCGCAAGAGATGAGAGTGAAAGCAAGACCGGATTTGCCCATTTATTTGAACACCTTATGTTTGGCGGCAGTGTAAATGTTCCAAACTATGATGATCCCTTGCAGCTGGCCGGCGGCGAAAACAATGCCTTTACCACTAATGACCTTACGAATTACTATTGCCAGCTTCCTGCCCAAAACATAGAAACAGCTTTCTGGCTGGAAAGTGACCGTATGCTAAGTCTTGCATTCAGCAAGAAAAGCCTGGAGGTTCAGCGTAAAGTAGTTTGCGAAGAGTTTAAGGAGCATTATATCAATAAGCCATATGGCGACGTTTGGTTCAAAATGCGTGAACTGGCTTACAAAGTACATCCTTACAAATGGCAAACAATTGGTAAAGAGCTGAGTCATATTGAAAACGCAAAGATTGAAGATGTAAAAAACTTCTTCTTTAAACATTATCGTCCGTCGAACGCAATACTTGTGGTTGCGGGCGATGTTACTACGGCGCAGGTAACAGAACTGGCGGAAAAATGGTTTGGCGACATTCCTGCCGGCGAAAAATACGAAAGAAATTTACCGCAGGAACCAAAGCAAACTGAGCCTCGCAGGCTTGAAGTAAAAGCCAATGTTCCGCTGGATGCTTTCTACAAATGCTGGCACGTGGGCTCAAGACTCGACAGCACTTACTACGCTATGGACCTGATTACCGAAATACTTGGCGGTGGCGGTTCTTCCAGGTTATACCAGGCTTTGGTGAAAGAAAAGAAATTGTTCAGCAATATCGACTGTTATCATTTCGGCTCTACCGATGCTGGCCTGCTGGCTATTGAAGGCAAGCTTGTGAAAGGCGTAAAATTGCAGGACGCAGAAAAGGC
This sequence comes from Pinibacter aurantiacus, assembly GCF_019130065.1. GTDB lineage: Bacteria > Bacteroidota > Bacteroidia > Chitinophagales > Chitinophagaceae > Pinibacter > Pinibacter aurantiacus. The sequence goes on from NZ_JAHSPG010000002.1 coordinate 7,245, forward strand.
CGTGGAAGAAGAATTGACGAAAATTAAGAATGAGAAAGTTTCGGAAAGCGAGTTGGAAAAAGTGAAGAACAAAACAGAGAGCGCAATCGCTTTTGAAGACATGAGCGTGATGAACCGCGCCAGTAGCATTGCAATGTACGAGCTGCTTGGTGATGCACAGTTGATGAATACAGAACTGTCAAAATACCAACAGGTAACAGTAGCTGAAATTCAAAAACTGAGCAACGAAATTTTCGACGAGAACAATTCAAATACTTTATACTATTACGCGAACTAGGTTATAAGTAGTAAGTAATAAGTTTTAAGAAAGAGCTTATGCTATTTCACACTTAACTACTTACAACTTAAAACTTAGGACTTATAACTCAAAACATGGCAAACAGAACAATAGCCCCTAAAATAATTGATCCGGTTGAATTTGACCTGCACCTGAAACCTTATGAAAAGAAGACACTTGACAACGGGATTGAGGTGTATGCAATCGACGCTGGAGCAGAGGAGGTTTTACAAATAGAATGGGTATTTTTTGCAGGCAACTGGTATGAGCAGCAAAACATGATTGCGGCTACAACCAACTTTTTACTTAAAAACGGGACGGCTTCTAAAACAGCTTTCCAGATTAGTGAGCATTTTGAATATTATGGTGCTTATTTGAATCGCGGCTGTTATAATGAAACGTCAACTATTACACTGCATTGTTTAAACAAACACATTGAAGAGCTTTTGCCTGTGGTGCAGGAGTTGATTACAGAGGCGACATTTCCCGAGGATGAACTAAAGCTGTACAAACAGAATAATAAACAACGCCTTTCTGTTAACCTGAAGAAATGCGATTTCGTGGCGAACAGGCATATTGATGAATATCTTTTTGGTATTGATCACCCATACGGGAAATACAGCTCTGCAGAGGCTTACGACGCGGTGGACAGAGATCAGTTGAAGGCGTTTTACGATCAGTTTTATCGTCACGGCAAATGCATTTTGTTTGTTGCGGGTAAAATTCCTGCCAACTTGTTTGCGCAACTGAACAAGTACTTCGGCAGTTTGCCTCTTAACAATAAGGCATTGCCAGAAGTGACTCATCCAATTGTGCAATCACCAAACATCGGTTCTCCAATTCGCCTTTCAAATGACCCAGATGGCGTACAAGGTGCGGTGCGTATGGCAAGGCCATTTCCAAATCGTCACCACCCAGACTTTTTGAACGTGCAGGTTTTGAATACGCTATTTGGTGGTTTTTTTGGGTCAAGACTAATGAATAATATCCGCGAGGATAAAGGGTATACGTATGGCATTCACAGTTATTTGCAGAACCATATTCATTCTTCTGCGTGGATGATTACAACCGAAGCGGGTAAAGATGTGTGCGACGCAACTGTAAAAGAAGTGTACAAGGAAATGAAAAAGCTTCGCGAGAAATCGGTTGACGACGAAGAACTGTTGCTCGTGAAAAACTTCATGATGGGTTCTATTTTGGGAGACCTTGATGGTCCTTTTCATATTATCGGAAGATGGAAAAATATTATTCTCAACGATCTTGATGAGAGTTATTTCTACAATTCCATCCGCGCCATCAAATCTATTACGCCGGCAGAAATACAAGAGCTGGCCAATAAATATTTACAGCCAAAAGATTTTTATGAATTAGTGGTTGTGTAGAGACGGATAATTATCCGTCTCTACCAGCGCGATGTTCGACTATTCGAACATCGCGTTTTTTTTGTGCTACAGCCCGTAGGTGCAAGGAGACATGGCAGTGCCATGTCTGTACGGGGCCGCGAGATAGAAAAGATTTTCGCTTTTCCTTTTTGATTTTTTACTTTTATAAAAAACTCCCATGAACTTAATTCTGAGAATCATTATTAGCGCAGTAGTAGCTTTTGGTCTTTCTTACATTTTATCAGGAGTACGTATTGATAAATTCACTACTGCCCTTTTAGTAGCAATCGTTTTGGGAATATTAAATGCCATTATAAAACCAATCATTGTTATTCTTACTTTGCCGATAACCATTTTTACTTTTGGCTTGTTTTTGTTTGTTATCAACGCAGCCATCATTTTACTGGCAGCGAAATTTGTTCCGGGCTTTAAAGTAGATGGTTTCTGGTGGGCATTGCTGTTTAGCTTCCTGCTATCGCTGATTACCTCTATTTTTTACAGGCCTTCAAGAGATGAGTAGTCTCGGGAATGGAGAATCGTGAAACGTCAATCGTGAGTAGGTTTCTGCTATATAGATTACCTCTACATTTCATTGGCGACCTTAATTCACGATTCACGATTCACGCCTTGCCACCACTCAAAACATTCCGTCATGCATTTCCACAGAAAGAATCTCTCCAACGAGCAACTGATTGATTTTTACAAAAGCATTTTACTTCCGCGGATGATCGAGGAGAAAATGTTGCTATTGTTGCGCCAGGGGAAAATCAGCAAATGGTTCAGCGGCATAGGTCAGGAGGCAATTGCTGTGGGCGCAGCGCTGGCTTTGCAGCGAGATGAATGGATTATGCCGTTGCATAGAAACCTTGGTGTTTTCACCGCGCGAAATATGCCGCTGCATAAATTGTTTATGCAATGGCAGGGAAATAAGGAAGGCTATAGCAATGGCCGTGAAAGAAGTTTTCATTTTGGCAGCAAAGAGCATCACATCTGTGGTATGATTTCCCATCTAGGGCCGCAACTCGCAGTGGCAGATGGTGTGGCTTTGGCGCACGTTTTAAAAAATGAAAACAAAGTGGCGCTTGCGTTCAGCGGTGAGGGTGGCACGAGCGAAGGTGATTTTCACGAAGCATTGAATGTGGCTGCCGTTTGGGACCTGCCTATTATTTTTCTGGTTGAAAATAATGGTTACGGTTTGAGTACTCCGGTGCACGAACAGTTCCGATGCCAAAATATTGTTGATAAAGCAAAGGGTTATGGAATGGAGGGTGTGCAAATTGATGGCAATAATTTGCTCGCGGTTTATGACACCATCAAAGGTGTACGAGAATATTGCATTGAGCACAAAAAGCCTTACCTGATCGAATGCATGACCTTCCGGATGCGCGGGCACGAAGAAGCCAGCGGTATTAAGTATGTGCCGCCACACTTGCTGGAAGAATGGGCGCAAAAAGATCCGGTGAAAAAGTACGAAGAATATCTTGTGTTGGAAGATGTGTTGACTTATTCGCAAATTGAAGCGATAAAAAAAGAAACAAAAGAACACATCGAAGAGGAGTTGCACAAAGCAGAGCCGATGGAAGATTTTAAAATTGATTCCGGTGTTGAATTGAGTGATGTGTATGCGCCAACAACTTTTAATAGCGGTGTTGCTGTTTTAGAAAAAAACGCTACAGAAGAAAATCAATCACAAGAACTTCGTTTTATAGATGCGATTCGATCTGCGCTGGAGCAAAATCTTGAGAAACATGAGCATCTCGTGATCATGGGACAGGATATTGCGGAGTATGGGGGTGCCTTTAAAATTACTGAAGGATTTGTAGAGAAATTTGGCAAGGCCAGAATACGAAATACGCCCATTTGCGAAAGCGCTATCGTGGGAGCCGCATTGGGATTGAGTTTGGAGGGTTATAAATCTGTGGTGGAAATGCAGTTCGCCGATTTTGTTACCATGGCCTTTAACCAGATTGTAAACAATCTTGCCAAAATTTATTATCGCTGGCAGCAAAATGCGGATGTTGTTATTCGCATGCCAACCGGCGCCGGCGTAGGTGCTGGACCTTTTCACTCACAAAGCAACGAGGCCTGGTTTACACATGTACCGGGTTTGAAAATTGTGTACCCTTCCAACCCGTTCGATGCGAAAGGGCTGCTCACAGCCGCAATCAATGACCCAAATCCTGTTTTATTTTTTGAACACAAGGCTTTGTACAGAAGCATTTCCGGCAAAGTGCCTGAGGAGTATTATGAAGTTGAAATAGGCAAAGCATTTCATGTGCAGGACGGAGAGGACCTCAGCATTATCACTTATGGTTTAGGTGTACATTGGGCATTGGAATATGCGTCGCAAACTCATTTGTCTATTGACATCACCGACTTGCGAACGCTGCTGCCGCTAGACTATGAAGCCATACAAAACGCGGTTAAGAAAACGGGAAAAATATTGATACTGCATGAAGATACTTTGACTGGTGGCATCGGTGGTGAAATTGCCGCCTGGATCGCTGAACATTGTTTTGAATGGCTGGATGCGCCAGTGATGCGTTGCGCCTCGCTGGATACACCCATTCCCTTTAATAAAGAACTGGAGAACAACTTCCTCGCAAAATCCCGGCTGGACGAAGCTGTGCAAAAGCTGATGAAATTTTGAGAGAAGGAACACTGATCCTCATGATTGTCATGATTTATTATGATTTTTTTAAAAATAATGTCGCTGACTTGTTTTCCAAATAGAATCTTGACAAATCATGACAATCATGAAAATCTGCGTTCCTTTTTCTAGCTTTACATCGTCAACATAAAGTTCAAATTCCCCTTTATCCATTTCTACTTTACCTTGGCTCCGTACAGGAATATTTATTCATCTTAAAATTCCTGTTTATGTACGTAGTTCGTGATATTTTCCGCTTACAATTCGGACATTATAAAGATGTCAAAGCATTACTGAAAGAAGTTCAGGGAAAGGATTTCATTCCAAATGCCAAATCAATGAGGATGCTGACCGATTTTACGGGAGATTCTTATCGTCTTGTATTTGAAGCCGAGTTTGATTCTCTTGCATCGTATGAAAAGGGACTTCAGTCCGGCATGGGCGAGAAGGACTGGCAAAAATGGTACGAGCAGTTCAAAAAACATGTGATAAGCTCCTACCGCGAGATATTAAAAACCGAAATCTAGCTTTTACGGCACACAGATGACACGGATTAAACTGATTTACACGGATCTTTTGCGAACAAGTGAATAACTGAATGCCATTCATTAGTCCACGAAGATTTGTTCGTAAGTTTTTAACTAGAAAATCCGTTTAAATCAGTCTAATCCGTGTCATCCGTGTGCTATCAAATCCCTAGTTTCTTTCTGCAAGTTCATTTTGTCGTACAAAGCTTCCTTTGAATTTGAAGAAGCATTTATCGCCGTTTACCAGCTCTGCCTGCAGCGAATACTGATCGTTTTCGGGGAGGGAATATTTTATTTTTACCTGCAATGATTTTGTTTCAAGCGGATTGATCACCAGCAGAAATTTCAGATCAAGCGCTTTGGATAAATTGGTGCTGATGTCAAGTGCGTCTTCCAACACCTCTTTTACAATTTGCATCATGCAAACACCTGGCACAACGGGCTGTCCCGGAAAATGCCCCTCAAATATTTTATGCTGCGGATTGATTTCAATATCGGCGGTTATCAATTCCTGTTCTGAGTGTAGATGCTGTATGGTAAAAAAGTCGTTGAGTAAGATCATAGTATTGAAGTTATGGCAAATTTAATGGTTGAAGTGCTTTTAACCGCAAAGCGCTCAAAGGTTGCGCAAAGAAAGCAAAGGTTTGCATGGTTTATTTACCCTTTTCTTAATTTTGATCTTTGAGCCGAAAGGAACAAAAGATATTATTTAACATCACTTTTCGTTTGCTTTGCGCAACCTTTGAGCGCTTTGCGGTTAAAAACCATTCGCCCTTCGGCCCATTCATTCGCAGGCTTAAACCAGCTTATTTACAACTCTTTTAATTCCGTCTTTAAGGAGAGAAACGTTAAAGTTAATAAGCAACCCCAACTGATATTTACCTAATTTCATGTACGTTAATGTTTGCGCCAGATGTACGTCATTTAGGGCTTCAACACTTTTTATTTCCAGTACCAGGCATCTTTCAATAAGCAGATCGATCCGGTAGCCACACTCCAGCTTTACCCCCTCGTAAACTAAAGGCATTGGTTTCTCTTTCTCTACCCACAGTCCAGATTGTGTGATTTTATAAAATAGACACTCTTTATATGTATTCTCTAACAACCCTGGCCCTAAAGTTCTGTGTACGCTTATCGCAATGCCGATAACTTTATTTGAAAGTTCATTAACATCCATAATTCCCTTATTTTTAAATCAATAAAAGGTTAGAGGAACTAATGGGTATTCTTTATTTCTTTCTCAAACTAACATTTGCCTTTTTCAAAATCTTCAAAACAAAACGAGCGTTTCGTTCTTCATAGCTCTCCTTCGTTTCCTTTGCGCAACCTTCGTGCCCTTTGCGGTTAATCTCTCACTCGTCCGTCAACTTCTTCAATCCTATTTCGAAGCTGAACATTTTATGTGATACGCCTATCGTGTCAGGTACGCCGTTCTCGTAGTCTTTCATAATCAAGGATACGATGGTTTTGCGGCTGGAGGCGTTTTCTATGCGTAGCAATTCCTTACAGGAAGGATCTGTAATATAATAGTTGTAGCCTTTGGCGGCAGTGAATCGATGATAAACCGCGCTGTCTTGCGTAAATGTTTTTTCGCTTTGCCAGTTCAGTGTGTTCATCAACACTAGTTCGAAATCCTTTCGCAGGGTTTTGATCACAGCTTTTTTGTTCATTTTATCAAAGACATAATGCGCCGTAAACGCGCCGTCTTTTTTCCATTCAAAATCGAAAAACTTAAAACCCATCTCGTTGGAAAATAAAATACGCGTGCTGCTGTCCGGCATTTGCTTGATGAGTAGAATGCCGCTTAAATGTTTGCCCACAATATCTACCTGCGTTTTGTACAACACTCTTGTAAACTGCGGCGTAAACTTTTGAATACAGCCTGCTGCACTATCAGGACTGCTTTGCAAACTTTTGTAGGAAGATTTGCACGCAAACAACAGGCAGAAAAAACTACTTAATAGTAAATAGCGCATCGGGAAGATTGGTGTTCATTTCCTTGTTTATAAAACTAATCGCGGTATTGTCTCCGGAAGGTTCAAGCATGTCAATTTTGGAAACCGAAAAATCTTTTTTTGCGATCGTCATATTGATGTTCTTGAAAAATTCTTTGAGGTTTTTTTGTACTGGTGTAAGCTCTACCAAATAATTCTGGCCGCTCTCGAAGACTTTCATGGTAAAATCTTTGTTGTCCAAAGCCGTTCCCTGTATACAATCGACAGTTATTTTGTTGATCTGTTGGAATAGCTTGTTGGATTTTGTAGAGATCTTATTTTCTTTCTGACCATCTTTAATGTACACGGAGCTTCCGTTCATGATCATCAGGTATTGAAACGGCGACGTGTATTCCATGCGCACAAGATTCTCTTTCTTGAAATAAAATTTTCCTTTAGAGGTAATTTTTTCTGAGAGCATGCTCAGGTTTTTCTCCTGCACAAAATCACTTTTTATGCTTTGCGTTTTTTGCGCCGCTGCGGCAAATTGCTGCTTGAAAGAAGCAACATCCGTCACGGCTTTATAGCCAGCATATTGCGCTGTGGCAGCGAGTGAAACAACAAAACTTACTATTAGAAAAAAATACTTATGCATATGCTTTTTCATTGATCATTTTATCGAGCCTTACAAATTCATACCCCTGCTGTTTTGCAAAGTCAATGAATTGTGGCAACACCGCAAAGGTAGTTTTACTTGTGTCGTGAAGTAAAACAATGGCGCCGGGTTTTAATAATTGCTGCAGTTTTTCCAGCAATTTAACTTCTTCTTTTATTACAGTGTCGAGCGAGCGGATGTTCCAGCCGATTGCTTTAAAGTTACCCCGCTTTAATGCCTTGTTCATTGGCGGTGTGGTTACCCCGTACGGCGGGCGGAACAACCTGGGTTTAAGTCCGATAGCTCTTTGTGTTTCGGAATTCATTTGCTCAATGTCTGCCTGCATTTGAGGCGCCATCAGCATATCAAACCAGAAGCCGTGTGAATAACTGTGATTGCCAATAATGTGCCCTTCTTCATGAATACGCTTGAGCAGCCTTTCACTTCCTGCAATTCTTTTTCCTATACAAAAAAACGTTCCGGGAACATTGTGCGACTTCAATATATCTAAGATAGCAGGGGTGTATTCCACCGCCGGGCCGTCATCAAAAGTTAACGCAATTTGTTTTCTGGTGCTGTCGCCGTCGCAAATTGTTTTCAAATAAAAATTGGAGCCAACATAGTAAGATCCGTAAAACAATATCAACGAGTAAACGATAAACAGCAATACATAAACATACCACGGCATTCCGTATTTCGTATGCAGATACACCAACGCCGCCAATACCAGAATGAAAAAAATATTCGTATTTCTAAAGTTTAGCACGCAGTTACGAGTTGTAGGGAATGATGAATATTTTGATAATGATTGTAAACGAGAATGTGTTTTATCGATCTGTTTGTTTTATCTGCCGGCAACTGCTGATGCTTTGCAATATTAGCCGCGAGCCACAGTGCATAAGCGCTTGATGTGGGAAATTCACCACACCATTGTTTGTAAGTGATGCTCGTTTTACCAGAAAAAATATTTTCTTCTAATTGCTCATACACTCTGTCGTTTTGCACATCGCCGTTTTTTCCATTGATCACCACATCAATATCATTTATTGACAATCCGTTCGAAGAAAGAAGTTTATTGATTCGGTCGGTAATCGCGTGGTTGCCGATCGGTTTGTAAAAAGTTGTGACGTCTTTTAGAATTGCATAATCTTTTTCTGATGATTTTTTATTCATCATAAAAAACACACTGCCTTCGCCTGCGATCGTTCCCTTTGTATGTTGAGAGAACAGCTCTTCAGAGTTTGCAACATTATTTTTATACAGATCAAAGCGACTCAGGATTTTGTGGCTCGCATCGGTGATTTCATCTGCCGCGCCGACCAGCACATGCGCTGCGTCGTTTTCATTCATCAGCATGATGGCATCCTGCAAGGCACTTTCAAAAGAAAAGCCGCGATGCACAAAGGTGTTGTTGTAGCAATGCGTTTTCAATAGCAAAGCAATTTGTCCGGAAACTGTGTTGTGCGTGGATTGAATAAAGTTAGTCGGCGTAAGCATTGTTTCATTTTGCTCCACCAGTTTTTTCAGAAACACTCCTGTATCTTCCAGGCAACCATAGGCTGTTCCCATCGTAATGGCATCAGGTTTTTCAAGACCCGCCTCTTTCATAGAGGCCATCGCCGCAGCAACGCCCATTTTAATGATGCGCCCCATGCGTCTTGCAATGTTCGGGTTCACAAATTCTGTAATATCCGCATCTATAGCTTTCAAATGATTGCTTGTGTAGTCAACCTTTTGCGGAAGCTGATTGAAATCTGTTTGTGGTGATATGTTGCCCAGGGCTTGTATGTACATTGTTAATAAAAGTAATTAAAAAACAATTTTCATGACGCTTTTTCCAGTTTGCTCTGGTTCGATCTCTTTTCCAGTTTTTCCTTCAGACTCAGAAAATAATTCTCGAAATATTTTTTGGAAAGGTAAGAGACCAAAAGCACTGCCGGTATCACGACCAAATAGAAAACGATGTTGCTTAACACCGGATTCATTTGCGCCAGGTATTTCTTTAAAAACAAAATAATGGTGAAGATCACGAGCATATGGTACATGTAAATACCGTACGAAATTTCACCGAAGGTGGAGAGCAATTTGCTCTTGATTTTCAGAATGCCACTGTCGACGGATGAAACGTCGAGAATTAAATACAAAAACAAAAAGTTGATGAAAAGCGCTGAAATAACAGGTGTTTTAAAAATGATGTTCCAAATCGCATTGTCAATATTCGCGTGAAATATCAGGTACATGGCCAGGGTAAAATATACTAAAACCTGTACAGGCTTCTTAAACAAAGCCAGCTGTTGCAATTTTTCGCCGTGATAGAACAAAAAGTATGCGCCGAGGCCACCGATGGCCATTGACTCAAACTGAAATATACTCACCACATACGCAAATAATTCGCTGTGTATGGCATACATTGATAGTAGTGTCAGTAATATTTTGACGGCGATAACGAAGAGCAAAACAACCAGTATCCTGTGCTTTAAGCATTTGAAAAGGGGGGCCCAGATAAGATAGAAGACTTCTTCCACACCGATGGACCAGAGCGGCTCCAGCAAATGATGCCCGAAGAAGAATGTTACGAGGCCGGGTAAGAAAAACAGAAAGTAATACCATGTTTGCCTAAACGTGTAGGGCATGGTGTAGTCTACCTTCAACACATGAAATGCTACGGGAAGCAGTATGGCACCGATTACAACCAGTAGAAAATACAACGGCCAGATGCGCAGCATTCTTTTAATGTAGAACGTTTTAATGCTGATGGTTCCGGTTTTGAAGTTTTCTTTCAGCAGAAGATAGGTGATCAAAAATCCACTGAGCACAAAGAAGAACGTAACGGCGTTATTTCCGTTTCTGAAAAGACCGAGCCACTCAAGATTCGCGAGGCCATTTTTGAGTTTGATGGCTTCGGAGTGATGCATCAACACCAATAGCGCCGCGAAAAATCTCAGAGGATTCAATCCTTCAAAAAAAGAAATACTCTTGTACTTGTTCATTGCGCTGTAAAAATAGGTGCTATACTTTCGAAAAAATCAGTGACGAGCAATTGCCCCCGAATCCAAATGAGTTTGACAGCACGTTCTTCACGTCCTGGCGGATCAATTGGGTTTCCGGTGCAAATGGCTGGTCGGCTATTTGGGTTTCGAAGCGAAGGTTTGGATAAATAAGGCCGTGTTTAATAGCTAGCGAGGCGAACACGGCTTCTACGCCACCGCTTGCGCCAAGGGTGTGACCTGTGTATGCTTTCGTGGAACTTAGTTTGGGATAATGCGGATCAAACAATCGCTTGATGGCGGTTCCCTCTGCGCTGTCATTGTTCTGCGTTCCAGTGCCGTGAAGATTGATATAATCAATATCGGTCAATTGCAAACCACTTTTTTCCAGTGCACCTTTCATGGCGAGGTAGGAACCTGTGCCATCGGGAGAGGATGCTGTTTGGTGATACGCGTCGTTTGCATTGCAGTAGCCGCTGAGTTTGCAATAAGGTTGTTTGCCCAATGTTTTCATTACCCTTTCAGAAACCAGCACCACATAAGCCGCGCCTTCACCGAGGTTTAATCCTTTTCTGTTTTCATCAAAAGGTTTGCACGGTTCCTTGTCAAGGATCATCAATGTATTGAAGCCATTGAGTGTGAATTTGGTCAACGCATCTGCACCGCCAGCGATGGCAATATCAAGAATGCCATTCCTGATCAGTCTTGCTCCATAGAAAATGCTATTGGCGGAAGAGGAACAGGCCGTGCTGATGGTGGTGATATAATCCGTTGCGCCCAATTCCTCGGCCACAATTTCGGTGGCGCTTCCACATTCGTGATTCACTACGTCCCGCAGCTTTCCTTTGGAAGCGTCCTGCAGAAAGTCTTTGAAAAAATCTTCTGTTTTATCCATACCGCCAACAGTGTTGGCGCTTATGAAACCAATCTTCCAGTCAGTAATGCTTTCTATTGCAGCGTCGGCGAGTGCCTCTTTTGCTGCAATTGTGCTAAGCAACGCTGTTCTTGTTAAAGATGCCGGCATTTCTGCCATATCAGCCAGTTCTTTGTTGCTCTTTTTTACCTCGGCAACCGGCAGCTCGTTTTTGTGTGCCGATTGCAGGTAATTCATTTTCGCAACGCCGTCTGCTCTGCTTTGTAGCGAGTCAAGACATTCCTGCGCATTGTTGCCAATGGCAGAAATTATCCCTAGTCCCTGTATGTAAATGTTATTGCTCATTCAGCGCCGGCAGTCTTTTTAGTAATGTATTATGCAGGTTTGTTTGCAGTAATGTATTCGGCCATTGTTCTTACCGATTGAAAAACTTTCGGGCCGTCTTCTGCATTAGCCAGTTTTATATTGTATTCCTGTTGTAAAAGAACAATCAGTTCCAGGGCGTCAATGGAATCCAATCCAAGGCCTTCTACAAAAAGCGGTTGATCATCGCCAATGTCTTCTGGTTTCAAGTGCTTCAAATTCAATTGTTGAATGATCTGGGCCTTCAAGTCGGCCATCAATTTTTCCATAAAAAAATTATGAGTATAGTTTATAAATATTTTCTAGTGTAAACGGATTTGTTTTGTCTGCGGCTTCTTTCTCTAAAAGAAACAGCGCCGCCTCATAGCTGTCGCCTATCAGTTCCAGCCACCCAAAAATACAAGCTTTATTGGTGTTCTGTTGCATCAGGGTTTGCACATACTGGTGCAGGAACTTCGCTTCAAATTTGTCAAACACAAAAAAAGCATTTTCGCCCTTGAAACCGTTCTTTATACATATTTCTCCAATCACAATATTGGGCAACGTGTACACAAATAATGCCGGGCTCGCAATGTCTTTTATGGTGTCAAAATATTTTTGATCTGCATCCAGGCTGGAGCTGGCATTTGCAAATACTACGCTTATTTCATCAGGTTTGTATTTTCCTTTTAAGTCGGTTCCGGACAACAGGTTTTCAGAAGCGAGCAAGCCCAGTTTTGACAGGTTATCCATTTTGAAAAATTTCGGATAACTGAGTCCCATTTGCCGGTAGGCGCTTACCAAAAAATTGTCCGTATGCTGAGCCGAAGGTTCTTTCCAAACAAGGTGTCCGTCTTTTTCAACTCCACCATTGCTGATAATGCTATACCCGGTGATGAAGACCTCACCCCGGCCCTCTCCAGAGGAGAGGGGGTCAGTTGCAATATTTACCGAATGCGTCATTATCTTTTTCCAATTGATTCTTCCAGCGTAATCACTTTCGCTAATTTTTCAATCGCTCTTGCATGATCTCTTACATAAGGGTTTGTTGTGTCCCATACATAACCTGCCAATACAGAGCAAATCATGTTTTGAATTTCAGGCACTGGTTTTGGCGCAAAGAATATTTTGTGCAAAGAAGTATCGTACCATGCGAAAACATACGCTCTGAACGTGTTTACACCCTGCATCATTACTTCCTGGTATTCGGTTTTCCAGTCTACGTCTTCTCCTTTCAGTTTGCGGATCACCAGTTTCGCGGCGATTTGGCTGGAAACGGTTGCCAGCGTTACGCCGGAAGAGAAAATAGGATCAAGGAATTCGGTTACGTTTCCTGTAAGCACGAAGCCGTCGCCGAAAAATTTGTCTGTTGTTGCGGACCATGACTCCAATATTCTCGTGCCGAATTTCAGCTCTACATTTCTAAATCTGTCTGCTAAGTATGGTTCGCTTTCGATGATTGCGCGGTAAACTTTTTCGTCGTCTCCTTCAAATTGTTTGAAAAACTCCGGATCGCCTACAAAGCCTAAAGAAGTAACGCCATTAGAAAACGGAATCACCCAAACCCATGTATCCGGCTTGTGTACCACGATTGTAATACGGTTTGGTTCGTCGGCCATCGAGCGGTTCAAGTCAACCGTATGCGCAAACAATGCTTTGCGTGGTTTTTGAGTAGACGGTCTGTCAAGATTAAAGAGCTTTGGAATTACACGTCCATAGCCACTTCCATCGATGATGAAGCGAGCTTCAATGGTGGATTTATTGCCATCTTTATCTTCAACCGTGGTAACGGAGGTTGTGTCGGGGTTGAATTTTATATCTGTAACAGTGGTTTCGTAATCAACAGGCACGCCCATCGATTCTACTGCGTCTGCCAGTGTTTTATCAAAATCTGCACGAGGCACCTGCCATGTCCAGTTCCAACCTTTTGTGTATTGAGAGGCAAATGAAAAGTCACACACAGCGCCATCTCTCACGAATTTTGCACCTGATTTTTGCTGGAAACCTTTCTGCTCGATAAATGGCAAAAAGCCTGCTTCGTCCAACGCTTCCATGCAGCGCGGCAATAAGCTTTCCCCAATTACAAAACGCGGAAACTTTTGCTTTTCTACAATCTTTACTTTGTAGCCCGCCTTGTTTACGATAGACGCGGCAACAGTTCCGGAAGGTCCCGCTCCGATTACAAGTACATCAACTTTTTCATTTTTCATATTGCTAGTAGGTTTTTGCTTTAGTTGTTTAGAGATTTATTATCGGGGGTTTATGTTATGCGTATGCTATCTTTTTTTGCATTTCAAAATCGTATGTCCCAATCCAATGTTATCAATTTGCTCTGCTACTTCAAAGCCAGCTTCTTCAACAATTTTTTTGAAAACATCAGAGTGATACATCTGGCTGTTGCCATTTGCCATTGCCGTAAAATACAATGATGTTTGCTGAAGCGAAAATGCAGCCGCTTCAAATTTTTGCCTATCCCAGAAAGTTTCCATTATGAACACGTGTCCACCATCGTTCAATGCATCGTAACATCTTTTAAGGATGGATTCTATCTCGGCATCAGAAAAACAATCGAGGAACTGGCTCATCCAAATGGCATCGAAGCCTTTTGGAAAAGGCAGCGATTCATTTAAAATATTTGTTTCAAAATAGGAAATACGATCGGCTACTTCAGTTTTCGCAATTTTTTCTTTCGCCAAACCCAATTGTCCCGGAAGATCCATCATAGTAACATGAACCTCGGGGTTGTATCTCGTACAGGCAACGGCCCATTTTCCGGTATTGCCACCAATGTCGAGCAATGTTTTGAACTCTGTTTTAAATATAGTTCTTAAAGCGCCGGGAAACGCATTGTCGGAATAAAAGTGATCGAATTCAAACCAGCTTTTTTGCTGATGCGGCGGCAATTTTGAAAGCCCTTCGTAAATCGTGTTCCAATTGCCCAGCGTAGGCAAACCTTCCGGTTTTCCGTTGCGGATGCTTTCTTCCAGTTTGTGAAGGCCATGATAGCAAATGTCATGAATGAAGTTCATGTTCACATTCGTCATCTCGTCATGCAAAATAAAGTAACCCGTTTTGGTCATGAAGTATTTATCATCTTCCAGGTATACAAGGCCCATTCCCAATCCTGCTTCCAGCAAAACGCGAACACCATAGTGGGAAATGCCTGTACTTTTTTCGACCTGTTCCATTGTGATGCCGGTCGCCTTGTGATTTTCCAGCGTTTGTAAAATGCCGGTATTTCTCAGTGATTTTGCTGCCTGGAAAACTACCGGTGCAAATGCGATCCACTGTGCTTTTGATCTTGCATCGAGGGCTGTTTCTTCGGAAGGGGCGTTGAAAAATTGCATCGAATAGAATGGTTTTAATTTTTACTTAAAACAAGTGCCGCATTGCATCCACCAAAGCCGGCAGCTATTTTGAGTATTTTATTAATGTTTTTTGTGGTAATGGTATTGGGCACATTTACCGGCACAGGAACTCCGATGTTTTCAAATCCCTGTGTCGGTATGATTGTATTTTGCTTCATTGTGGTTAGCGCAACAACAGATTCCAATATCCCCGCCGCACCAAGTGTGTGGCCGAAATATGGCTTCAGGCTGTTGACCGGCACGTCCTGCAAACCTGCAATATTAATGGCTTTTGCTTCCATTTCGTCATTGTACAGTGTTGCTGTACCGTGACCTGAAATGAAATCTATCGCGTCACTTTTTGTACCAGCTTCGTGCATTGCTTTTTTGATGGCAATGGCCAGCTCTTCGCCTGTGCGTGATGGACCCGAAATATGGTTCGCATCGTTGCTTACAGAACCGCCGTCTAAAGTGGCGTAAGCATTTTTATTGTGTTTGGATAAAATGATGGTTGCTGCTGCTTCTCCTAAATTGATGCCCGATCTTTCAGCATCGAAAGGTTTGCACACCTGCTTGCTGATGGCCTGGAATGAATTGAAGCCGCTGAAAATAAATGATGAAATCACATCTGCTCCTGCTACTACCACATTTTCAAACTGATCTGTCTCTATCAATCTCTTCGCAGTTATCAATGCAGAAATGCCGGATATGCATGCATTGGAAATCGTGATGGGTAAGTTAGGATTGTGAAAATAATTGGCAATTACTTTTGCTGAATAATGTAAAGGCAATTGCGCTTTCATTGCCTCTGTTACAGTTTCGTTTTCGAGCAACGAAATATTTCCTTTTGTGGTAGAAATAATAATCGCTGTTGAAGCAGATTGAATATCCACTTCGCAGAGCGACAATGCATTTTTTATAGATTGAATCAGGAGCCTTTCGAACTTCGTATATGCATTGGCGTTTTGAATGCCCGCATTCAACTCTTTGTTTTTTTCTTCGGAAAAAATGGCGGCAAAAAAAGGTTCACTAAATATTTCAGTGCGTGAATGCCGACGTACGCCGCTGTTGCCTTTTAACAGCTCACTAAAGTTTTCAGCAGTGGTGCTGCCGAGTGGTGAGAAAATATTATCTGCAACTACAAAAACTTTTGGCATACGCAAGGAAAGTAAAAAGCAAAAATAAACAGTAAAAAATACTTTTCTGTTCTTACTGGTTTATTGTTCTCGTTTAAGGGTTTATAATAAGTTCTTTTCTTTTAGCCATTCTTCAAAAAAAAGCGGTCGTGTCAGCTGAAGGTTTGAGTTTTCAAGATCAAGAAAAACCTGCACCGAAGTTCCCGTTGCCACTATATCTCCCGTTTTCGCGTTGTACAAGGTGTATTCAAAATTCATTTTTGCCGCCGGCGTTGGTATATAGGTTGCTTCGACAATTACCTTATCGCCATACTTCAATGATTTTTTATAATTACAGTTTACGCCTACGATTGGTACTACGTAGCCGTTTTTATAAAAATCAAGATACCGGCACCCATGGGCCTCACCAAACGACTCTCTTCCGTCTTCGAAATAGCGGATGTAATGGCCGTGCCACACAATGCCTAACGGATCTGCCTCATTGAACTTTACCGCTATTTCCGTTTTATGGGTCAGAACTTTTTTCATAAGAGGCCAAACCTACGATAATTTTTTGGTCGGAAAGCATTGAAGCGGCTGGATTGTAATTTATTTTGATGGGCTTCAACAAGCTCAGCCTGATAGTCCGTTTACACTGTCAGGCTGAGCTTGTCGAAGCCTGTTGCACGTTTAACTCAATAGAACAAAAACCCGGAAGATTTTGTGCTCTTCCGGGTTCGTATTAAATATTTTGCAAAAAACTATTTTGAGAACTTTGCTATCCATTCTTCGTCTTTATGTTTCTTTATTTCGTCGATTATACTCCAAACAGGTTTTACCCAATAGTTTCTGTAGCCAAAGCCGCCGGCTTTCCCTTCCATTCTTTCCGTATAAATAACTTTGTTGGTTTTCATGTCCACAAAAGTCAAATACATGGAAGCTCTTTCCTGTCGTTTACTTAGGCCCTCTGCAATAAACACCAGGCCCACGCCGGTTTTGCCTTTGAAATTGTAGCCGCTTACTATTTTGCTGATATCTGCTTCCTTGAACCTCATGAAATCAGCATCTTTGGATGAAAGAAATGTAGAGGGGTCCGTTTTATCATTCAGCTCTTTTACTACGGTGAGATCGTTGGTTATATGTGTTTTTTTCAGCGCGGCTCCTATGTCGTATTTCTTGGCCTCATTTACCGGAACATTGTTGATTGCCTCGAATTTTGTCGGAAGATCTGTTATCGAAAAGATTGTGTCCCCTATCAGTCTTGCGTTTGAGAAATCAATGCCGAGATAGGTAATTGGTTGGTCGGTTGTAAAAACGTCTTTGGGTGTTGGTATTTGGGCATAAACAGCGCCGAAAGAAAACACGGTTAACAAAACAGAAAAGATCAGTGTTGTTTTTAAATGTTTCATACAATTTGAGAGTTTGATGTATAGTGTTGCTTTTCGCTTTGCGAAAAAGAATTAATAATTAATAGGTGCAACAATAATCCTGTTGTGAACTGCCTTTCGCAAACTCATAACTCATAACACATAACCCATTACTCAAAACCAACTATGCTTTCGCCGGCATTTCCGGTTGCACAAAAATTTTCATCTCGCATTGTGCAAGCAGTACATTGTCGTACCAAACCTTGCCAGTGATAACAGTGACGTCGAAAATTCTGTTGCTCACAAAAATCTCGGTTTCGACTGTGGTGCCGACTTTGGGTAAGCTAAACACTTCAAAATTCTTCACTGCTCCAATGTATCCGATAGGCGCGGGTTTATTTTCTTTTTGTGCTTCGAAACCAACGCCCGCCGCAGCGGTTTGGGCGATGTTTTCCAAAAGGCCCGGCTCACGAAACAAGCCGTTCTCTACAAAGATATTATCTGCTTTTATGTTTAACGTACTGCGAGTTGCTGTTGCCTCAGATTTAACAATAGCATCAATCATCACAAATGGCGGCGCCTGGGGAATGAGCGGCTGTATATTTTCTACCGGAAATTTTTCTGTCATGGATAAATTGCACGTTTAAAAAATGAAGCTACAACTTTTTGAGTTGTTGGTTGATGGTTGTTAGTTGTTTGGCCTTCAGCGTTGGCTTTCCTAACAACTACCAACTATCAATTGAAAAAGAAAAGACCCCGACAAGGTCGAGGCCCTTCAGTTATTCAGTCATTCAGTTACTCAGTCCCTAGCTCGGTTGCAACCAAACCAGTTGTACTCCTTTGTGTCTACCATCTTTGGCAAGTTTTAGAGTCACGTAGATATTGCTGTTCCTGTCATAATCTGATACTGAGAAAACAGCAAGGTTGTGTTCCTTTCTGCCGGGTTCACCAAAAACATATTTTCTTCCCGGCATTATGTTTCGCCCTTCAATATTGTAAGCATAGGCATCGCAATCAGCAACGCCGTCAATTTTGTTTGGCAGTTTTCCTTTTTCAACCCTTTCTTCATTTTCTGCAATGTCGTTAAATAGTATGTATGATTTGCTGACTCCATCTATGTAGGAAAAGGATTTGTACTGGTTGCCAAAGTCCATTTTTTGTGCCTGTCCGTCTCTGTCAGCAAGATAAAAAGGATAGAGCTCCTGGCCGCGCAGGTAGTGGCTTTTGGGAATCAGGTAGCTGCCGAGCTCTGCACCGGTTACACTAAATATAGAAACGGCAATATTGCCAAGCGTGGTCAGGTAAGTGGTAGTTCCTGAGCTTGATGTCCACGCTGTCACAGATATTTCTTCATGAACAACTATAAAACTGCCGTCGTTGTTTACGTAGATATTTTGCGGCAGTCCGTAGAACGTATTTTTATCGCCAAAAATTTCGGCACTTTTTGCTGTTGCGGCAGTAGGCGCAATAATGTTTGTGCTCTCTATTTTATTCTGTTGTGGATCTATAAAAGCAATGTACGGTATATAGCCGCCCTTTTTCACATCTTCTTTGAGACAAAACACTGCAATTATTTTCTTCGTTACCGGATTATATTTGAGGCGCCCTTTTACCGATTCAATATTTTGTGTGTTGCTCAGCTTAGTCATTTTTATAGAAGAATCACCGGCTGTTATATTCGCCAATAAAAATTCGCTTGCCCTTCCGCCACTCTTCTTTGTATTGTAAGCATATGTCATCACGCAGATTCTGTCTTTCCCCAACACAACCATATCTACATACTCGAAATACTTAAAAAAGTTTTCCGGCGATCGATAGGATGCATGGTTTATCACCTTGTTGGTTGCGTCATAATGATATGCTTCAATGTTTCTGTCTTTATCTGAGCGTTCTCCGTTCATCATCAGGACGGCGTAGTTTTCAGAGTACTGGTCTTTTTTAATGTAAAAAGCGAGTGTAGACACATCTAGCTCGTATATCACTTTGTCTTCTTTAAGTTTACCAGTGTTACCGTCAATGATCATTCGATATAGCTTCGAATTTCCTTTTTCAACTTTTCCTACAAATACCAGTACATCACCGGCCACTTCAAAAATTCCTTCAATAAATGCGTTGTAAGATTTTTTGGAGAAATTGCCATACGAGGGATCTATGTGCACTTCTGTGCCTTCCTTGTGTTTACTGTCGTAAGGTTTTACGTAAATACCATCTTTAAAAGTGAAATTTAAAAACAGCGTATTGCCATTTTTAAGTTGAAGAATCTTTGTGTAACCTTCTTCCGGTTCGTCGAAGATTTGTCCTTCGCTAATAACTTTGAACTGGGACCGGCAAACCGTAATACAAAATATTGCCAGGACCAACAATAACAGTCTTTGCATTTTCTTTGGTTTAGGTTGGGATAAATTTAAAAAGAAAATTATATGTTGCAAATGACTGTCCCGTTAATTAATTATGTCAGGCTTTCCAAAAATCGTAATAGTTGAACCATTGTGCGGGATATAGTTTGGTCTTTCTTTCCATTTCTTCTACATAATCTTTTAGCAAGGCAGGAACCACTTCACCCTTTGTCAAATGCCCATAACGTTTGGGCTCACTTGAAAAAAGATGATAGTGCTTATTGGTTTCCTTGAATGCATATACGAAAGAAACGGGCACTTTAAATGTAGATGCTAAAATGAAGGGGCCCAGAGGAAACCTGGCTTCTTCGCCCAAAAACTCGTGCGATACGGTTTTGTTTCCATCTACAAACCTGTCGGCGTGCATGCAAACAAGTTCATTATTTCTTAGCGCTTCGTTGATGGCATAAATGTGCGAAATATCGTCTTTGATAACGATCACATTCATGTTGCGTTTGCCGGTAACACCTTCGAGGTATTGTTTTATTTTTTCATGCTCGCCATCATACATCACAATGTTGATGCGGGTTTCGAGGCGCTTTAATAAATGACCTGCTATCTCCCAATTGCCTAAATGGGCACTTAAGAGCAAGCCGCCTTTGCCAAGCGCGGTGATGCTGCGGAGGTTTTCTTCTCCGTCAAAATCGAAAGTGAATTGGTTCTCTACATTGGCCATCATTACTACTTTATCGATGATGCCCTGACCAAACACGTAGTAGTTTTTGTACATCATGCCAATCGTCTTCCATTTGCTGAAATGCAAATGGTCACGAAAATAGCTTCGCAAAATTTTTGATGACTTTCTATCGAAAAGGAAGTAGTACCCGGCAACAAATCTTAATAGTAAATAGGCAGGAACAACACCAAAATTTTTAAGTATGGATATAAAGATCCGGTACCCCAAAGGGGTACCTTTTGATCTACCTTGCCAGGAAGACATTAAGCAAATTCTTTAGCATTAACGCGGGAAATGATGTAGTTGTAAAAATCCTCGAAGGTTACAATTCCTACAAAATCTTCTGGTTTTACTTTAAAAGCAAAGTTGCTTTCAATAACCACTACAAGGTCAATGTAATCCAGGCTATCGAGTTCAAGCGTTTCTTTAAGGTTAGCGTTGGCAGTAATTTTTTCCGCAGGCACTTCAAACTCTTCAACCAGGAATTCATTGATTTTCCCGATTATTTCTTCATTACTCATTTTCATTATTTTTCATTAAGGGGTTAAATAGGTATTATAGAGCTGTAGAGACAAGGCAATGCCTTGTCTGTACTTTTTTACACACCCGCATATTTTTTTACGATAAGGGATGAGTTTGTTCCTCCAAAACCGAAGGAGTTCGACAAAAATATATCAATATTGGCATTAATGGTATCTTTTACAATATTGAGTTTTGCAGAATCCTCATCGGGGTTTTCGAAGTTAATATTGGGGGCAATGAAGCCGTTTTGCATCATGAGCATGCTGTAAACGATTTCGCTTGCGCCGGCCATCCAGCATTCGTGCCCGGTCATTGATTTTGTGGAACTTACGTATGGTTTTGTGGACCCAAACACCTCATCAATCGCTTTTGCCTCGCTGGCATCACCCGCCGGGGTGGAAGTGGCGTGTGCGTTTATGTAGTCGATGTCCTTGCTTTGTAAACCGGCGTCTCTCAGGGCCATGTTCAGCGCCCTTGCGGGGCCTTCCACGGTTGGGTTCGAAATATGGGCGCCATTTGAGGAAAAACCATAACCCACTACTTCAGCCAAAATTGGAGCTCCTCGTTTGAGGGCAGATTCCAGGCTTTCCAATATTACGGTCGCGGCACCTCCGCTGGGGATCAATCCATCGCGGTCGCGGTCGAACGGTCGGGATGCCTTTGTAGGATCAGCTTCACGAATGGAAAATGCTGAAAGCGCATCGAAACTACCCATGGAGAGATAGTTGATTTCCTGTGCGCCGCCACACACCACCATTTCCTGCAAACCGGTCTTGATAAAATGATAACCCAATCCTATAGAATGCGAGCCACTGGCGCAAGCTGCGCTAATGGTAAAATTTATACCTCTGAGTTTGAAAATAGTGGCCAGGTTCATGGTCACCGTTGAGTTCATTGTTTGAAACACTGAACCGGAACCCAATAAAGTCGTGTCTTTTTTTGTTCTGATAATGTCTGTCGCCTCAATTACCGGCGCAGCAGAACTGTCGTTTCCGTATAAAATTCCAGCTTCAATCGTTGTGAGATAATCCGCATCGATCTTTGCGTTTTGCATTGCTTCTGAAGTGGCGAGGTAGGCATATTCGCCCTGTTCGGGCAACATGATGCGTGCACGTCTATCAAGCACGCCTTTCAGCGCAGGTTTTTCCACAAAACCGGTTAGCCCTGAGCGATAACCGTATGCTTTGCGTTCAGGGTCGAAAACAATGCCTGATTTTCCTTCATGCAGCGATTTGGTTACTTCATCCAGGTTTTTCCCAAGGCACGAATAAATGCCCAATCCTGTTATCACTACTCTGTTCATGTTACAAAGATAGGTTGTTAGTTGATGGTTGTTAGTTGTTAGGCGTTTAAACCTGTCTTCCCAAAAAATTAGTTGGCTGTTTACAAGTTGTCAGATTGACCGACCTGAATGTCTAACAACTAACAACTATCAACCAACAACTAAGTATACAATCCTCCGTTTACTGAAATCACCGTTCCGGTAATATAACCCGATTCCGGAGCGGCAAGGAAACCCACCGCGTGTGCCACTTCTTCCACTGTTCCAAACCTGTTCACCGGTATCATTTTTTTCAGTTCGTCTTCTGGCAGGCCTTCGGTCATATCTGTTCGAATGAACCCTGGAGCTACTGCATTTACGGTAACGCCGCGTTTTCCTACTTCTTGCGCCAGCGCTTTTGTAGCACCGATCACACCCGCTTTGGCAGCGGAATAATTTGTTTGTCCTGCCAGGCCTTTAAGGCCAGACAATGAAACCATGTTGATAATTCTTCCGTAACGCTTCATGAGCATGCTGTTGAGCACGATCCGTGTTACATAGAAGAAGCCGTTGAGGCTTGTACCTAAAACATTTTCCCATTGCTCATCTTTCATCCACATCATCAGGCCGTCTTCTTTAATGCCGGCGTTGTTTACAAGCACCTCGATGTTGTTGTCTTTATTATTTTCTATCCATGCTCCCAGCACAGACTGAATATCTTCTTTTGAACCCACATCAAATTTCAACAATTCACCCGATCCACCCTTTGCTTTGATGTTCTCCAAAGTTGCCAGCGCTTCCTGTTCGTTGCTTCTGTAATTTACGATAATATGATAGCCTTGCTCTGCTAATTTATAACAAACTGCTCTGCCGATTCCGCGGCTACCTCCTGTGACTAATGCGCATTTCATGAGAAAATTTTTTGAAAGGGTGAATTCAAGACTGCAATAATTTGAAAATTTGAAGATTTGAGAATTTGAAAATGCTTTAAGTGCGTTTCTCTAAATTTATTAGCCGCTCCCGGATATATGGATAGCTAGTTTAAAAAATGAAAAGTTGCACAGAACGAATTTTCAAATTCTCAAATCTTCAAATTTTCAAATTGACTGACTTTTTACTTCTACAAACGGATCTGTATTTTCCAAGAATGTTTTAACTGCTTTCAATTTTTTATAAGGAGCAACGTCCTCCACGAATTTGGGGAACAGCTCTCTTAATTTCTTGTACATTTTTTTGGAAACGGGTGCCAGTTTATCACCAAAGTTTGCGAAGTCAATTACCTGCAACAATGTTCCCGCCTGAATGGTCAATACCTCGAAAGAGTTGTCAATAACTTTTTTAGTGATCAGCGCTCCGTTACAACCCATGCTCACGATGTCCTGGTTATCGTTGTTGTTGGGAATGCTGTGCACATACATTGGGAAAGAAAGCGTTTGGTTTTCCGCAACGGTAGATGTTGCCGGGAACTGCATGCCCTGCATACCAAAGTTTAAACCAAGCACGCCAAGATTTGCAAATGGTGGGAACTTCTGGTTCAGTTTTTCGTTGAGCAGATAGTTCAATTGTCTTTCGGACAACATCGCCAATCTCGTCACGGCAATTTTCAGTTTATCCATTTCCAGGGAAATATAATCGCCGTGGAAATTACCGCCATGAAATACGTTTCTGTTTTCGTGGTCAATCACAGGATTGTCGTTTACGGAATTCACCTCGTTTACAACAGTTTCTTCTGCGTGGCGAATCGTATCGTAAATCGGTCCTAATATTTGAGTGATGCAGCGCAGTGAATAATATTCCTGCACTTTATCGGTAAAGATTTCTCTGTCGGTTTTTTCTGCGTCGTATAAATGTTCTTCTCTGCTGCGGATGAGCTTGCTGCCTTTCAAAAGATCGCGCAAAATTTCGCTCACTTTGTTTTGACCAAAATGTCTTTTAACAACATTCAGTTCGTGAGAGAAGTGATCATCGTATGCTTCCACCACTTCATTTGTAATTGCAGAAAGCAATAATGACCAGTGCAATAATTTTTTTGCCTGGATCAGGTTCACCATGCCAACGCCCGTCATTGCTGATGTTCCGTTGATGATGGCAAGGCCTTCACGCACGTATATTGAAAGCGGAGTAATATTTAATCTTTTGAATACTTCTTCTGTTGGCTGCACTTTGTCTTCATAAATCACTTCGCCTTCGCCGATCAGTACGAGCCCTAAGTGAGCAAGCTGAACCAAATCGCCACTTGCACCTACGCCACCATGTTCGTATATACATGGATAAACATCTTTGTTGATGAGGTCTTGCAAAACTTCCACCACTTGTGGATGAACCCCGGAATAGCCTTGCATAATGCTACCCAATCTCGCCATCATTAACGATTTTACAAGAATGGGTTCCATTAGTTTTCCGCTGCCGGAGGAGTGGCTGCGAATCAGGTTGTATTGTAGTTGAAGTAAATTCTCTTCACTCACTTTATATTGAGCCATTGGCCCAAAGCCGGTATTGATCCCGTATATAAGTTTATTGGAAGAAAAGTTCTTCAAAAAAGCATGGTTCTCCTCGATGCGTTTTATTACGGCATCTTGCAGTTGTACTTTCTTTCCTTTAAAAATAACCTCCTCAAAGTCGCTAAGCGTAAAATGCTTTTCCGGTATAGATTTCATTCGATAATGTCTAAATAGTTCTAGGGTGCCAAAAATAGGGTAAACCACAGAATTTTTCAGCATTGGAGGCATCTTTTTGCGGGCATTGTCACTAACTGAATAACTGAGTAACTGAATAACTGAGGGGTTGGGGGCTGAAGAGCTTTATTGAAGGCAAGCTTTGGGGGGGGAGACAAATAACTGAAACATCCGATTTCCAAGGGCATAATCAAATAGCAGTCTTCAGTCATTCAGTTATTCAGTTACGGGAATGTTCCCTTACCGTTTGTATAAAAAATAATGGCCGTAGCAAGTTTTTGGGCGATTTTTCGTCTAAAAGCATGTGCTGGTTAGTAATTGTTATTAATACAGCAAAATTAATCGCCGAGTTACCCGACCTGACAGGTTTCTAAAAGCCTGTCGGGTCGGGTGCAGCACCCAAGCCATTTTTAATCGTTAAACAACCTGAACCTTAACCAATTTTGCCCGATGCAGAAGATTTATTCCCTCTTATTGCTTGTTCTAGTAGCCAGTTTTGCAAATGCCCAAAACAAAGTTTCCGTTCATGGTGCAATCATAGATTCTGCCAGCAAACAACCGCTCTCAGATGCAACAGTGAGCCTGATGTTGTTGACAGATTCTTCTCAAACCGCCTTTACCATAGCGGATAGTAAGGGTCATTTTTCTTTAAAAAATATTCCGGCCAGCAAATACCGCTTGCTAATCACCTTTACAGGCTATAGCATTTTTGACACAACTTTACATTTAATTGAGAATAACCCTGTTGTAGAATTAGGTACGATCAAAATGGCGAAGCAGTCAGATATGCTGCAGGAAGTAATCGTGCAAAGACCGCCCATCATTATTAAGAAAGATACCGTAGAGTTTAACGCCGGCGCTTTTAAAACGAAACCGAACGCTACGGTGGAAGACCTTTTGAAAAAACTGCCCGGTGTGGAAGTAGATAAAGACGGCAACATTACCAACCAGGGCGAACAGATTACCAAGGTATATGTGGACGGAAAGGAATTCTTCAGCAACGATCCCAAACTGGCGACAAAAAATCTGACGGCAGATATGGTTGAGAGTGTACAGGTGTTTGACGACATGAGCGATCAGGCGAAGTTTACCAAAATTGATGATGGCAGTAAACAAAAAACAATCAACATTAAACTGAAGAAGGATAAAAAGAAAGGTTATTTCGGTCGTGCGAATGTGGGTGTAGGAACCAGCGATCGTTATAACGGTAGTTTAATGTTCAATGATTTTAAACAGAATACACAATTGTCTGTAGTGGGTGGCGCAAACAACGTGAACGTTGCTGGATTTACATCTTCGGATATGTTTGGCAGCGGCGGTGGCGGTGGAAATAAAGGAGGCGGCGGTGGCGGCCGTGGTGGTGGCGGTGGAAATGGCGGCGGCAACAGCGGAAGCGCCGACGGTAACACAACAGTTTGGGATGCCGGTTTTAACTATCGCGATAAATGGTCACCTAAAATGGATGTGAGTGGCAACTATTTTATTTCGAATTCTGAAACGGTTAATAACAGCTATACCTACAGACAAAATTTATATACGGATTCATCATCGAATTCAAATACCATTTCTTCTTCCAACAATAAAAACCTGAACAATCGTATCAATTTCAGGTGGGAATATGCCATCGATTCAATGAACTCTCTTTTGGCTACACCCTCATTCAGCACGCAGCATTCTACAAACTATAGTGAGAGCGGCCAAAAAACAGAATCCACAAAGCCTTATGATTATTTAGCGGTTTTGGCCGACAGGCAAACCAACGGCACCAGGGATGGCTGGAACTTTGGCAACAATTTGCTATTCCGTCACCGCTTTAAAAAAGTGGGCCGTACATTAACCGTTGGCTGGAACACAGGGTTCAGCGACAACTCTGGCACAAGCTATGTTTTGTCTGACCAGGCAAGGTTTACACCGGATAGCGTGAGATATTACCACAACAATCAAAACCAGCAGAACAGGCAAACCGGAGATTCAAAGAATAACACGATCAGCACCTCTTTTACGGAAGGCATCGGAGCAAATAAAATTCTTGAATTCAACTACGCTTACAGCAACAATCAAAGCACATCCGATAAAAAGACTTTTGACTACGATAGCACTTTAGAAAAATTTCTTTTGCCAAACATTGGCCTGACGAACCATTTTGAAAATAGCCAGATCTCGCATCGTGCGGGTACAAACTTTCGCGTGAAGAAAGAGAAATATGATTTTCAATTGGGCGGTGCCATTAATTTTTCTACTATCAAAAATGAAAGCGTTAGACTCGACTCTACGAGAACGCCGTACACAACAAATACCAACCAGAACTTCGTAAACTTTTTCCCTACGGCCAATTTCAATTATTACATAGGCACAAGAAAAAGTATCCGTTTCAATTATCATGGAAATACACAGGCGCCAACCATTACACAATTGCAAAACGTTATCGACTCCTCCAACCAGTTGCAATTGCGTTCTGGTAACCCGTATTTGAAGCAACAGTTTACGCAGGATTTCGGATTAAGCTACAAAACATTTAACGTGACCAACTTTATGTTTTTGAGTGTAGATCTGAATTTTTCTACCGTCAACAACAAGATCGTAAACCAGATCATTACGCTTGATAAGGCACAAATGATCATTCCGGTAAACGTGAATGGTGCTTATAATTCATCCTTGTATGTTACTACAGGCATTCCATTGGTGAAAGTAGCTTCGGGAAAGAAAAGCCCGTTGAATTTGAACCTTACTACATCTGCGAGATACAATCGTGATGTTAGTATCCTGGATTCAATTAAAAACTTTTCCAACAATTGGGTGCTCAATGAGCGCTTCAATTTCAACATGAACATTAAGGAAAAACTTGATCTTGGATTGAGTGCAAACGTGACTTACAACACCTCTAATTATACGGTGAACAAAACGCAGGACATTAAATATTTCTCCTACCACTATTCTTTGGATGTAACGTATATGTTCTTCAAAACATACATGTTGTCTTCTGATTTCGACTTTTTTGTGAACACGGGCAGAAGCAGTGGCTTTAATCAGAATGTGCCCTTGTGGAATGCCAGTGTTGCCAAGCGATTGTTCAAGAAGCAAAATGGCGAATTTCGTTTGTCCGTGCTCGATATCTTAAATCAAAACAAGAGCATCAGCACCAGTACGGGCGACAACTGGGTGCAGGATACGCGTACGCAGGTGCTGCAAAGATTTTTCATGGCCAGCTTTATGTACAACCTTGGAAAGTTCGGCGGAAGAACGGGAACGTTTAATGGCCGCGGCGGTGGTGGTGGTGGCGGAGGTTTTAGAGGAAGGTCGCGGGACTAGGAATTGAATAACTGAATGACTGAATAACTGAGTGGTTTGTGTGTAACTCACTATCTTTCACATGGGCTACTCAGTTATTCAGTCATTCAGTTATTCAGTTATTTTCTACCTTCGACACATGTCCTCATTCAAACTCTATATGCTATTGCTCGGTTGCAAGCCCGATGGTCGCCACACAGAGCAACACGATATGCTTTTCACTATCAGTGATTCATTGAAAAACACTATTCCTGCTATTAAAAACTTCTGGCCGGAAGCAAAGGACAAAATTCATGTTGATGCCTGGCGTGAAGTAAAAAATGTCGACGGCTTTTCTATTGAAGTCGTGGAAAAGGATGAAGGCAATACAGCTCCCCAAAGTTCTCCGAACAAATTATTTTTTATTAACCTTGGCGGTTACAAACAAAATGAGTTTGATGAGTTTCATTATAAAATGTTGACGGTTGCGGCAGACAAAGGTGTTGCCATTCAACAGGCAAAGCAAACTGCTTTTTATAAACATTGCGGGTTTGAAGGCGCGAATTCTCACATTGATGACAAATACGGTGTCGACGTGGATGACTTGTATGAGATAACGGATATTTTACCGGCAAATTTGAAAGATAAGTTCTCGCTTGTAATTACGGAGACAGACAGCACAGAAAACGATGCGATAAAGTTGGGTTATTTTAAGTTAAGTGCGCTTTGATAATTGAAAATTGAAAGTTGAAAATGCCGTCTGTGCGAATAATTGCAATTGTTTGCTTTGCAGAATTGTCTTGAAAATGCTGAAATTAGTTTTGTTATTCCTGAAAGTCACTTCAGATGAGGCGTGTTACATTGAAAGAATTCTTAATTCTTAATTCCTAATTCTTAATTGTCCCTCTAGTTTTTGTTAATGATGAATTGAAAAGGCTTCATTTCTTTTTGGAAAAGAATTTGAGAGAGTTTGACAGGCTTGGTGATCAGTTTGTATTTGTTTAAATCTGCCACTTCATTTACCGTACAAAATGTTTCTACAGTTTCAACTTCATACAGCAGTTTGTTAAGTTGATCTATAGTTGCTTGCATTTCCTGCTCACTGTAGAGATCATCTTTAAACAACACAAGCAAATCACGGGATGACGGCGATTTCATTTCTATATAATTTAATATTGTACAGACAGATAATTATCTGTCTCAACAGACGGATTATCATCCGTCTCTATCTAATAACCAACGAAGCCTTTGTGAATGCCGCAACCACAACCTTTTTTTGATCCACTGCAACCCACAAACGCCACCATTGAAACTGCGATCAGCAAAAAGAATATTAATGTCTTTATCTTCATAGATTTGATTCTAAGTTAACAAAATTCAACAATAAATTTCAATGGTTAATAAATCTTGTAAAAAATAACATGCCATCAAATTCCAAACCCGTTGTGTTAATTGCCCCGCTCGATTGGGGACTTGGCCATGCTACAAGATGCGTTCCCATTGTAAACTCCCTAATTAACGCTGATTTCGAGGTGATTATTGCTGCGGAGGGCGCCCAGAAAGCGCTTCTGCAAAATGAATTTCCACATATAAAGTTTACCCATTTACCCGGTTACAGGCTGCGCTACGGACGCACAAAATGGGGAACAATCTTCAAGGTTTTTTTCCAGGTACCCAAAATTCTTACCGCCATCCGGCGGGAAAACAAATGGATACAAAAATTTGCTGCTGAAAACCGGGTTGATTTCGTCATCAGCGATAACAGATACGGGTTCTATTTGACAGGCGTTCCGTCTTTTT
This sequence comes from Pinibacter aurantiacus, assembly GCF_019130065.1. Taxonomy (GTDB): domain Bacteria; phylum Bacteroidota; class Bacteroidia; order Chitinophagales; family Chitinophagaceae; genus Pinibacter; species Pinibacter aurantiacus. Next base: position 37,299 of record NZ_JAHSPG010000002.1, read on the forward strand.
TCATTACTCATCAGTTGCTTATTAAAACGCCTTTTGGAAAATGGAGCGAGCGGGTGCTGCAAAAAATGAATTATCGTTTCATAAGGAAATTCACCGCCTGTTGGGTTCCGGATCATGAAGGAAAAATTAATCTCGGCGGCGAGTTGTCTCATCCAGATCTTATGCCTTCCATTCCTGTTCACTATCTCGGCCATTTATCAAGAATGAAAAGGGAAGAGCGGGAAATTATCAACGACTTGCTCGTAATTATTTCCGGCCCTGAGCCGCAAAGGAGTTTATTTGAAAAAATGATTGTTGACCAATTATCGCAAACAGACCTGTCTGTAATTGTTGTAAGGGGCTTGCCGAACACATCATCTACGTTACATGTTTCAGACAACATCAAAGTTTATAATCACTTATCAGCAGTGGATTTGAACAACGCTATCAGTGAATCATCGGCGATCATTAGCCGTTCAGGATACAGCACTGTGATGGATCTTATACCTCTTCACAAAAAATGCATTTTTGTTCCCACGCCGGGACAAACGGAACAGGAATACCTGGCGGATTATCTGTCAGAAAATAGTATGTGCATAAACGTTAGGCAAAGAGATTTTGATTTAATTGCTGTGTTAAAAAAATTAGAGGAAGCGGATTTTGTATTTCGCGATTTTGGTAGAGACAAGGCATTGCCTTGTCTGTAGAGACGCATAATTATGCGTCTTTACGGAACATCAATCACAATAATTTCGGTGCTTCAAAAAACCAGAATGTTTTTTCTGCTGTTTCAAATTTCGACCAATCATCTTCCTGCATTTGTATTGCATAAACGCCGCAGGTGGGCATGTCGTCAATACGTGTATCGGTGAGTGTATTTACAAATTCTGTAATGCCTGGATTGTGGGAGAAAATAGCAACCGTATTTGACTTGTTGCTGAGGTCTTTTATCACTCTGTAAAAAACTTCCGAAGCAGCATGGTATAACTCAGGTTTGAAGATGATCTCATCTTTATCTCTGCTGTATGCTTCGCAAAAATATTGTGCTGTTTTTTTCGCTCTTTTGGCGGGACTGGAAATGAATGTGTCGATCTTCACATTCTTCTTAAGAAGAGCGCTTGCTATTGCTGGCGCGTCCTTTTTTCCTCTTTCATTAAGAGGGCGTTCAAAGTCAATTAAATCAGCCGTACTCCAACTACTTTTAGCATGCCGAATAACCAGTAATGATTTCATAAGAAATGAAATTATAGTAAGGCTGATGAATTTTTAAAGAGATATGGATTTTTATAAACAGGCCTGTTTCATCGAATTTAGGTCGCCCATAGGAAAAATGTCTTAAAACGGCTTAGTTCGCTCAAAGATTCACAAATACTTTGCCACATTGACTTTTTTTTGTCAAATTAACAAATACCTGCATTTTTTTAGGTTTTACTTGATCGAAATCAAGGGTTGCCTAGCATTGCCACTGAAGCACAGAGGAACAGAAATAAATATGTCGCTTTGAAAACGATTCCTCTGTTTCTCTGTGCCTCGGTGGCAAATATTAATAACCTCTAACGTTTTTGCCTTCCATATAGTTAATGAAAGCTTTATTCACCACTTTGTTTCCTCCGTTTGTAGGATAGTCGCCTGTAAAGTACCAGTCACCTGTGTTGGTTGGACAAGCGCTATGCAGTGATTCAATCGTTTGATAAATCACGTGTACGGGAACTTTCAATCCTTCCGGAGTAATCAGCTGGGCAATTTTATCAGATATCTGCTGAGCTGTAAATGGCTTATAAAGTTTCTTTGTAATATTTTCAGAATGCAATTGGCCCGTTCTTGCCAGCTCTTTACATTGCTGGTAAATTTCGTCCACGCAGTTTTCCTGGCCTTTATCTTTCCACAATTCGATAGCAGCGCGGAAGGCAATGAAGTCGCCCATCTTGCTCATGTCGATGCCGTAGCAGTCTGGGTAACGTATTTGAGGAGCCGAAGAAATAATAATAATCTTTTTAGGTTCCAGTCTTGAAAGCATGGTAACAATGCTTTCTTTTAGTGTGGTACCGCGAACGATAGAATCATCGATCACCACCAAGGTGTCTACGCCTTTACGAACGGTTCCGTATGTAATGTCATATACGTGCTGCACCATTTCGTTGCGGCTTGCATCTTCGGTAATGAACGTGCGCATCTTCACATCCTTGATCGCAATTTTCTCTACGCGAATTTTGCGATTAACCATTTCCGATAGTTTCTCTTCGTCAAAGTCTTTGCCCCAGCTAAGGATGCGTTCTACCTTTATTTTGTTCAGATAATCTTCCATTCCTTTCAATAAACCGTAGAAGGCTACTTCTGCTGTATTAGGGATGAAAGAGAATATTGTGTTTTTAAGATCGTAGTCGATTGCTTTTAAAACAGCGTCGCTAAGGTTATAGCCCAGTTGGCTTCTTTCTTTGTAGATCTTTTCATCATTTCCGCGGGAGAAGTAGATGCGTTCGAAGCTACAAGCCTTTCTTTCTTTAGGTTCCAGAATTTGCTCGATGCTGTAATCGCCATTTGCTTTTACGATTAAAGCCTGGCCCGGCATCAATTCTTTTACTTCGTTTTCGCCAACGTTGAATGTAGTACGGATCGCTGCTCTTTCAGATGCAGCCACGATCACGTCTTTATCTATATAATAATAAGAAGGGCGAATACCGTGTTCATCACGCATTACAAAGCTGTCGCCGTTGCCAATCAATCCGCCGATGTGGTAACCGCCGTCGAACAGTCTTGCTGCTTTCTTCAAAACATTTACAACATCCAGCTGCGTTTGGCTTTGCTCATCTTCTTTTACAAGGAAATGATGCAGCACTTCCATCATGGCGGCGAGATCGCTTTGTTTTTGGAAAGGCCCCGGATTGATATTTACCAGGTCAAAAAGTTCTTCTGTATTTACCAGGTTGAAGTTTCCTGCGAGTGCAAGATTTCGTGCAGGAACTGTATTGCGTTTTATGAAGGGGTGGCAAAATTCTACGTTGTTTTTTCCCTGGGTGCCGTAGCGGAGGTGCCCGAGAAGCAATTCGCCCATGAAGTTGAGGTGACCCTTTAGCAATCCCGGATGGCTTTTTACGTCGGGCTGATATTTTTCTAGCTCATTTACTTCTTCACCTACCTGTCGAAAGATATCTGCAATTGCTTGAGGTGCTGCGCTGCGCAAACGGTGCAAGAAGGGGTAACCAGGCTCCACGTTCAACTTTACAGAGGCTATTCCAGCACCGTCCTGCCCTCTGTTGTGTTGTTTTTCCATGAGCAGGTACAACTTGTTGAGACCGTACATCACTGTGCCATACTTCTGCTGATAGTAAGAAAATGGTTTCCTTAAACGAATGAATGCCAAACCGCATTCGTGCTTAATCGGATCGCTCATGTTACGAATTGAAGGCGCAAAGGTAACACGATTGAATGAAAAGATAGCAATTAGATAAAGATTTGGCACGCAGATGACATGGGAATTTGAAAATTTGATGATTTGAAAATTTGAAAATGAAGGGTGCAGCATACACGCCTGCCGGGCTTGGGGCACGCAGATATCGCTGATTAGACTGATTTACACGGATCTCTTTCTGTGGCTTTGACTAACGCTTTATCATACAAACAGCTGAAAACCAAAATGAGTGGACGAGCCACTCATTTTCAAATTTTCAAATTCCCTAATTTTCAAATTGTTTTAGTCGATCGTGTTCGGCTTTCTTTCCACATCTCTGTTGAGAGTGTGTTTGTCGATATAAAAAAGAAGGGTAGTTTGTATAAAGTTTTTGCCTACGCCGCCGTTTGTGGTATTGTAATCAAACTGCCTGATAAAACCAGACTGTAAAGCAAACAGTCCGGTAAACTGGTAACCGGCTCCTACGAAAAAGCGGTTTCTTTCAAAGTAAGGGCCTTTGTCGGTAAAAAATACTTCATCAAATGCGGACAGATAGACCGTTTTAGGAATAACCTTGGCGTGATTAAGTGGAACAATAGGATTTATCCTGTAGCGGAAACGGTTTTTGTAATTACCGTATATCCAGCGCTGCTCGATACGATAGCGGTGCTCGATTTTAACCCTGTCGATCTGGCTTTTTAAAATGAATTGTTCCCACATACGGAACTCTGCTGCGGCTACCGGTTTCTCGTAATTACCCGGGTATGTATAGGTTTTGTAGTCGCCCATACCAACGAAAAATTGCGTTTTGTCGGACAAATTGTAGGCAACGCCTCCTTTCAGTTCGTGATAGTAAAAATCTTTAGTGAGGTATTGAGACCTTGTCTGCGCTTCGAGCCAATAAGAGAATTTTTTATTGGGGTTGATCGTAGCATTTATAATATCCCAGCCGCCGAGCTTATCTGGTTGAGCCATTGCAGAAAAAGGCAACAAGGCAGCAGATAAGGCAATAATGATAACTACGTGTAATAGAGACTTTTGCAAAACAATTTTTTATAAAAGTGAAAAAATTGGACAAGGGCTTGTTTAACCGGCCGCAAAATTGACACTTTTTTATTGCAAAATTACCTTTGGGTTAAGTTTTTTTGGAGGGAGCACGCAGATGATACTGATTGGACTGATTTGCACGGATTTTTTTCTGAAGGTTTGTGAGGCTAATTGGCTGAATATCTTGTTGAATGACATTTGGTGTAAGACCTGACAGGTTTTTAGAATCCTGTCAGGTCTTGGTCTCCAATAATTTTCGAAATCCATGTTTTGCGGAGTTCTTGCTCAGTGAGAAAAAAATCCGTGCAAATCAGTCAAATCTGCGTCATCAGCGTGCTCACTCCATGCGCTCGATGTTCACTGAATAACTTTCGTTATCAATATTGAATTTGTACACGTTTTTCTTGCTATCGCTGCAATATAAAATGGCTTTTCCTTTGCCTGTGTTTTTTACAGCAATGGTTTCCTCGGTTCCCATATAATGCATTTTAGACAGTTGCCACTGAACAGCCGGTGTTTGTGACACTATTGAATCCGCATTGGCAGCATAACCGTAGTTGGTAATTTCGAAATAATTGGAAGATTTTCCCGCAGCATCGCTTTTTTCTTTTAGTATAGGACCTTTTAAATCCTTTATTTTTTCGAGCTTGAAATTCTTATCAGCCGCAAAATCTTTTAATTCAACTCCTTTGAATTCTTTGTCGTTCGCTTTTAAAGCAATTGCTTTTTGCAATTCTGCTTTACCCACTTTAATGGTATCTGCAAAACGAAACTCGACATCTATCTTGATTATTTTTTGATCAACATCGTCGGAGCTGATGTAAGAAATAACTGGCGACGTTTTTGTTGTCGCAAGGCCTTCTTCTCTTAAAGATTCTACTTCATCTTCTGCCTTAACGGCTCCCACTCTTGCATCTTCTACAGACTTCGTTATCGACGTAGTTCTTTTTGTATAAGTTCCCAATGTTATTGCGTCGCCATTCACGTCTATCACTTTCATTAAAGTGCCTTCGCTGCCAAAGTAGCTTTCGTCCTTTGCCTTGCTCGAAAAAATCAAAAACTCATTTGCATGTAAGGTATTAACCTGGGTAGACGCGTCCTGACCTTCTTTTTCAATTTTCGCTTCATAATTCTTCTGTGATTGATAGCTGCTCACCTTATCTGACACATAATACAAAAGGCCAATTATGGCAACCAGCAACAACCCGCTGAATGCGAAAACAGAAGGACCTTTTTTTGCAAATCGTTCATTAAGTCTTTCCTTTATTTCATATGGACATTCATATAGTTTTCCATCTCCTTTATTAACAATCCAAACCTGGGCCAAAGGAAAAATGGGTATCCAGAAAATGTGAGCGTAACGCTGTCTGAGTTGAAATGTAATGTTGGCGTAAGCATTGTCGAACAAGCCAATTTCTGTAGGGTTAACCGTAAGGCGGTTAAAGTTGTTGTGACCGTAAATTATCATGTTTCAAGGGTTTTTTACAGGATTAAGTTTTTCGGGTATTCGTCCGCGTTAACAACGCACATCGTCTTGATAAATCGGATAAAAATAATACATTTGGCTCCAAGAATCCAAATCCTAAACTATGAATATGTTAAACAACCCTAGATTACTTTTTTGTGCATTGTCACTTCTTTTTCTTTTTTCTTGTTCTACAGAAAACAAAAAACTAAACATTCTTATTGATGCCCATTATGGAAAAGCTGTCAAACTAATATTTGACGGAAAGGACACGTTGAAGATTGCCAGGGATACGTCCTTACTGTATTCTACCACAGAAGGTGTTCATAAAGTTTCAGTAAATGACAGCTCGGCAAAAGAATTTACAGTGAGCGATAAAGGTGGTTTGCTCAATTTGAACAACCGCGAATTTGTTGCCTATGAAATAAGGTATGTTTCGCAAGATAACAGCCGGGCAAACTTTGCAGACTTCAATGATTTTGTATTAAAATCAACTATCCTTATAGATTCATTTGTAGTTGTTCCGAACGGGCTACTAAGCAAGGCTGATAGTTCAATACGTAAAATATTACCAAAGCTACGAGAGTCTGGTACTTACTATTCCGGAGGGGCCACTGGATTCGAAGATGCATTTCACGGCTTGAAAAAGTTTGGTAAGGACAAGTTGTTTGTAGATAAATTTTGGGACTACGATTTGTTCGACGAAATACCTCAAACAATCTCCGTTCAAACTTCTAAATATGCGGTAGGAAATACCAGCGCAACCAGAAGTTCTATTCTACCGGTTAATACCTTTTTGATCTACGCTTTTCTGAACAAAGATGAGTTTACCGTAAAAAGCGTTAAAAGCATTATGGAAGGCACAGAAGACAAAGCGAAGCAAAAAGAACTGGAGGATAAACAGATGAAGTTTTAAAATATCTTTTGCACCAGACCTGACAGGTTTTTTGAAACCTGTCAGGTCTTAGTCTCCGACAACCTTGAAAATCCAAAATAATCGCCGATTTACATTCAAGAAAAAATCAGCGCAAATCAGTTTAATCAGCGTCATCCCCGTCCGAACGGCTTCAGCCGGGCGGGTGCGTGCTCTCTTCTAGCTGAACAAGAACGCCACATCCTCCGTTGTAAGTTTTTTAATAAACCCGCTGTCTTCTGCTATTAATTCTTCGGCAATCACTTTTTTCCTTTGTTGCAGTTCCAGAATTTTTTCTTCCACAGTATCACGGCAAATCATTCTGTAAGCAAAGACGCTGTTTTGTTGACCAATACGATGCGTTCTGTCTATCGCTTGCTGTTCTGCTGCGGGGTTCCACCACGGATCCACGAGATACACGTAATCTGCCGCAGTCAACGTTAAACCAACGCCGCCAGCTTTCAAACTAATGAGGAATATTTTAATAGAGGCATCGCTTTGAAATTGTTTTACCAGCTCCTGGCGGGTTTCTGCTTTTGTACCGCCGTCAAGATACACATAAGAAATTCCTTTCGCGTCCATCTCTTTTCTTATCAATTCCAGCATGCCGGTGAATTGCGAAAACACGAGCGCTTTTCTTTCGCCAATGTTTTCTTCTATTTCGCGCATCAACTCTTCCAGCTTTACAGATTCATTGATCTCTTTATTGCTGTCTTTCACCAAAGCCGTGGAATTGCAGATCTGGCGCAGCTTTGTAAGGCCAGACAATATTTCGATGGAATGTGAGCCCATCCCGTCTGTTTCTATTTTTTGCATAATACTTTCTCGGTAATAATCTTTCACCGCGTCGTATTCTTTGCGTTGTTCTTCGCCCATTTCGCACCATAGGATCATTTCCGTTTTTGGAGGAAGATCTTTTGCTACTTGCTCTTTCGTTCTTCTCAGCAAAAATGGAAAGATCAATTTTCTCAATTTTTGCGAAGCTTCGCGATTACCGAATTTATCTATCGGCGTTGCAAACGTTGTTTTGAAAAACTCCTTGTTGCCCAGCAATCCCGGATTTACAAAATTCATTTGCGCATACAAATCGAATGTGTTGTTCTGAATCGGCGTACCGCTCAAGATAAGTTTGTTGCGGGTATTCAATTGCTGCATTGCTTTGGTAGCAAGCGATGCGCTGTTTTTGATCACATGGCTCTCATCAAGAATGGTGTAGCCGAACTTGAATTTGGATAACTGTTCCGCATCACTGCGCACAGTTCCGTAACTGGTGATTACTAGATTTTTCTTCTTCCAGTCCTTTTCATCCATCGATCTGCCGGCACCGTGATAAATAACATACTCCAGCTGCGGTGCAAATTTTTTCAACTCCTGTTCCCAGTTATACATAAGGGAAGTGGGGCACACCACGAGATGTGTTTCATCTTTGTATTTATCACTCAAGTATTGAATGAAGGAAATAGTTTGCAGCGTTTTTCCCAAGCCCATATCATCTGCGAGGCAGCCACCCCACTGCATTTCATCGAGCAGGCACATCCAGTTGAACCCAGCTTTTTGATAATCGCGGAGTTGCGCATTTATTTTCTCCGGAACGGCATATACATCCTGGTTTTCTGTTTGCAACCTCTCCCATTTCTGTATATGCTCCGTGCTGATAATCTTTTTTCTTATTTCGTCACCGCCTTCTATTTCATCGCTCAGTGTCCAGTGGAGATTGGAGAGACGTATTTTGTTTTTAGTCGTTTCGCCCAGCTTAAAGAGCATGCTGTATTTAGTGATCCATTCTTCAGGAATGGCGCCAATACTACCATCGCCCAAAATGATGTGTTGCTGTTTGTGTAAAATTGCTTTCTGCAGATCGCCGAGTGTTACGCGCTGATCGCCGAAATTAATTTCCACTTCAAGGTCAAACCAATCAATGCCTTTTCCATTAAACTCGAACTTTATCTCCGGCGTGTTCATGTTATAACGGAAATGCTTAAGCGTTTCCATTCCCAAAATGCCGATATTTTGGTCAGTAAGCTTTCGATAACATTTTACCAACCATTGGCTCTTCTCAGCTTCGGCAAAAGAGAGGTAAAAAAAACCGTTGTTCTGCTGAGAGAATTTTTTATTCTGCGACCGAAGTAATTCTTTGAAAGCGTTCTCTGCGTCTGCCTTTCGTTTTATTTCGTAAACAACATCGGTAGTATAAATTTCTGTGGCCAGTTTCTCATCATCTTCAATTTCAAAGTCTGCATATCGCCAGTGTGGCTTGAGCATAAGGAATGCATTGTTCAATTCGCTTAAATAAACATTGCATTGTGGCTCGATGTCAATAACTTCTCTCTTGAGCAAAATGTTTTTGTTTACCGGATAGTTTTCGGCAAGCTTATCAACAATTTGTCTCACAAAGTTCTGTTCGCCGTGCAACAAGCCATCGCGATAACCGTCGGAGAATTTCTCGAGAACATCTGCATCTTTTGGTTTCAGCAGAAAAAATTCTGACTTGCTTCTTAATAAAAATGAAGTGCGTGAAAATTCAGTAAGTGAATAGGTATTGCCGTTAATATCTACAAATGCATAAAGCCGGAGGATACCGGTGCTTGTTCTGGCCAGTTCAAAATTAAGCTGGCAAGAATAGTTACTAACAGCTGCGGGTTTGGTAACCGTAGTTGTCAACAAGTCATCGTCTATTCCCTGGTAATACCATTTTACAAGAGATGCAAATGGCTTAAGTTGTTGGAAAATATTGAAGTGGTAGTTAACAATTCCTTTCTGGATAAAATCTTCTTTGCTAACAGATCCATCTTCATGCACATATTGGAGCGCTAATTTTTCTTTCTGGTATTGGAGGGCAGAAGCAAATAGTTGCTTGATGATCCGAAGAAATTCTGTTGGCAAAGCTTTGAAGTGAGAAAGCGCGACGTCGCTGTTCAGCGGGAATTTCTGTAATGTACGCTGGTTGTTGAATTCATTGATCAGTAACCCTTCAATTGCAAACCCCATTTCATTCCTCGCCGTTGTATTGATGAGCAGGGCGGGCGTTGTTTTTGCCTTCGACTTCGGGTTATTGGTGATAATAACTGTTCGTTGTGGATATTGTTTTTCTTCTTCACTCATTCAGGCAAAAATAATAATTGAGTAACTGAATAACTGAATAACTGAGGGTGTAAATGCAACCTTGTTTTCCACAATTCGGTTATTCATTAATTCAATCATTCAATCATTATTTTTGTGCTATGACTCCAACAATTATTTACTGTTACGATGCATATTGTGGCTGGTGCTATGGATTCAGTCCGATAATCAAAAGAATTTTTGAAGAATATAAGGACAAATTATTTTTTGAAACCTTGAGTGGAAATATGATCCCTGTGGAAAACACACATCATATTGGCAGAATGGCTTCCTACATTAAAGATGCTTATAAAGTGGTGGAAGAGCGCACCGGTATTAAGTTTGGAGAAGATTACCTCTGGCATATTAAAAATCCTGATGACAGTGACTGGTACCCAAATTCTGAAAAAGCTGCCATAGCCATGTGCGTTTTTAAGGATTACTATCCTGATGATACTGTGCTGTTTGCGGCAGATCTTCAATATTCACTTCACTACGAGGGCCGCGATCTCACGGACAATGAGGCTTACCGGCATTTGCTGGAAAAATATAATATCCCTGCAGAAGAGTTTTACACGAAACTGGCGGGTGAAGAATATAAGGAACGCGCTTACTATGAATTCGCTTTGTGCAAGCAATTAAAAGTAACCGGATTTCCCACCGTTTTTATGCAGGTGAATGAAGGAAAGTTCTATTTACTAACACGAGGTTTTACTGAATACGAAACGCTAAAAGCCACGATAGACAATGTTTTGAGCGAGATAGAGAAGAGCGAAGACGCGTAAAGAGAAACGCAGATCTTCATGATTGGCCTGTAATTCAAATATAAATGCTAAGATTCTACCTTTTTCAACTTTAAAAAATCCTAATTATAAAGTCAGCCTTTTCTTGTGCTTCTACATTTGCGCCTTATCTCAAAATTTAACATTATGAAAAGGATTTTAGTCATCTGCAGCACCTTGGTACTTTTCTCATTGGGCGCAAAATCGCAAATTAGTTATGGAGTTAAAGTTGGTTTTAACGCATCTAATGTTAGCAATTCCGACGGTAAAACTCTTTCGGGCGGTCATGTTGGTGGACTTGTAAACTATGCACTTTCCAAAAATTTCGCATTACAGGGAGAGGTGTTGTATTCTACACAGGGATGCCGTTATAAAGCGGGCGAATTTGGTCCATTTTCTTTAAGCTTAAATAGTACACTTAGCTACATCAATATTCCCATCCTGGCTCAGTACTATTTCACACCGGGCTTTTATGTAGAAGCAGGCCCACAAATCGGTTTTTTAACTTCCGCAAAATTGGATAACTACGACCCGGCAGATAATGACGGACATGCTTACAAAGATTACTTTAAATCAACTGATTTTTCGGGTGGCATTGGATTGGGTTATATCTTTAAAAAGATAAATCTGGGTATTGATGCCCGTTATACTTTTGGGCTTTCAAACATTGCAAAAGAATCTGATGATAAACTCCATAACAAGGTTTTCCAGCTTGGCGTATTTTATAAATTCGGAAAGAAAAAGTAGTTCAAGGTTTAATAAGCATAAAATGGCGTGGGAAATCCCACGCCATTTTATTTTGAATAGCTTCTTCGGAAAAAAATCATCACTCATCATGAAAATCAAGAGAATCTGCACTCCGTTTTTCCAATAAAAAAGCCGCATCATTACAATGCGGCCATAGCACAAACACTGTTTTTTGTGGTTTCAGAAGTAAGCGCTAAAAACTTTAATGTTTAGGGAATTTATTTCAATCTGCTGCGGTGGTATTGATGTTCTCCGCTGATAGGGGAGTTACCAAAAATAATAATGGCAAAAATGTTCTTAATAAATCTGCCAAGGTTAGAAGATGGACGGTATGCGTCTTTGTAAATTTTTGCTTTGTGTACTTCGTAGTACATTGATTTGTTTTTCATTTTGAATTCTTGGTTTAATGATTCAGAAGGATATCAGAATAAACGAATTTACAGTAGAAATCAATTAAAAACTTAATATAATATATATTTTTATTTTATTAATACAACAATCGTTTGTCGCCATTCTGTTCTTCGAATCGTATTATGCAACGCAAAAAAACACGGAAAATTGTGAATTACGTGTGAATAGCGTCTTTTTAACATTTCAATTAAATTAGCCAACCCAACAGTAAACATAACAACACAATTACCGGAGAAGGTAATTTAGAATACAGCAGCAAAACCGTTGTTCCAACAATGACCGAAAGATTCACAAAACTCACCATTTTTAAACCTATAATCGTGATATCCTTCAACATATAGAATGTGGCTGCCAACAATATTCCTACCACTACGGCATTAATTCCTTCCGTGGCTCTATAGACGACAACATACCGCTTAAGGTTGTGCCATATGGGAAAAAAGAATAGAACAAGTAAAGCACTGGGAAGAAAAATTGCCACAGACCCAATTGCACAGCCCAATAGTTGCCAGGAAACATTTCCGTCTTTCATAGCCGTTCCTCCCATATAGGAAGAGACGGAAAATACCGGCCCAGGCATGGCCCTAATCATTCCGGCACCTAAATAAAAATCTTCCCGATCAATTCTTACAACATTTGGATTTTTTTTCATCACTGCTTTTGACTCCGGACGCATTACGAACTGCTCGTACATCATCGGGATTAATACGTTTCCTCCGCCAAAAACAAAGCTCCCAAACCTGTAGGTGTTCTCAAACAAGTTAATGGGTCTTCTGTTGGGCCAGTCATTTTTCCTGGCCGTTTCACTGAGCAAGCCTGCGAGGATAAAAATGATTGCGAATAGCCAGATGTTCCACCACTTAATTTTTTGCGTTACCACTTCTTTTTCAAGAATACGTTTGTCACTAAGATTAGTCACAAAACCTCCGACCAAAATCAGCACGGGAATTACCCACGGTCGCGTAAAAAGAAGCAACAAAATAACTGTTGAAAAACCGGCGATGACCCAGGTGATTGTGTTGTGCACCGAACGCCTGAATGCTTTGAGGGCGGCGAATGCTAGAAAGCCAACAGACATTGGCGCGATAAATTTGAAGATCGTTTTTACAGTGCGCTGATCTATATACTCCAGGAAAAAGGAGAAGGCCCCCATTAAACAACAGGCGGGCAACATCCAAATGATCAGGGCGAGAACGGCCAGCGGAACTCCGCCGCGTTTGTATCCGATCAATGTCAAAATCTGGGTAGAAGAGGCGCCGGGAAGAAGCTGGCAAAATGCTGTGTAATCCATCAACTCTTCTTCTGTAACATCTTTTCTTCCATGTACAAAAGTTTTCAGCATCATGGCGTAGTGTCCCTGCGGACCGCCGAATGCTGTTATGCTGTGAAGAAAGACTGCTTTTAAAAATGGAATATGGCGAAACATAGAATTCTCTGGTATGAGTTTAAATAGGATAATCCTATTTCACCACAGATAACAACGGCCTCAAACGCATTGCCACTAATCAATTAACCATTATCAAGTGTGTAGCGCAAATCTAAAAGATAATGAGAACTTTTTCTATGACTATTTAGGAGAGAAGTAATTAATAATTAATAGGTGGACCACGCTAATAAAAGAAAGATCCTTCATTGTATAAGATGATTAGTAAGATGCATCTCTTAATAAATGTCGCCCTATTAATTATTAATTGCTAATTATCAATTTTTGTAATAGCCATTATGCAGTATTTCCTGCCGTACATTCTCTGGTAAAGTAAAGCGAACGTTTCTACCTTCTTTGATATCCTTTCTTATTTGCGTGCTGGATATTTCTAAAAGAGGCGCGTTGAGTACAGTAAGGTTTGCGCCGATATTATTGTTCACTTCATAGCCCGGGCGGGTGTATACATAGATGTGGTGATTCTTTACAATCACATCGCCATTCTTCCAGTTCAAAATATTCTGGAAGCTGTCGCTACCCATTATAATAGAGAAAGTGTGCTGAGGGTATTTTTCTTTAAGATAGGCAAGCGTGTGTACCGTATAAGAAGGTTTGGGCAGATGAAATTCTATGTCACTGGCTTTTAGTCTTTCTTCTCCCTCCACAGCAAGTTTTACCAGGTGAAGGCGGTGATATTCATTCAGCAGGGAGGAGGAGGGTTTGAACGGATTTTGAGGAGAAACGACCATCCATACATTATCAAGCGAAGTATTGTTAAGTACATGATTCGCGATAATGCAATGGCCTATATGAATGGGGTTGAAAGAACCGAAGTATAAACCGATGTTCATTTAATTTGAAAATTTGGGGATTTGAAAATTTGAAAATGAACGATGCACCACATTCATTAGCACATTAGTATATTTTCAAATTCTCAAATTGATTAAGCTTCTTCTACAAAAATATTCTGCGCCTCATCGAGTCTGAGACTGAGGTTATATCCTGAAACGGTTATTGCTATAGGATCGCCGAGAGGGGCTACCTGCTCAATTCGAATGTATTCGCCGGGCACACATCCCATTTCCATTAGCTTTAAAAATATCTCGTTATTTTCAAAGGATTTAATTACTACTAGCTGACCCACTTTTATATCTGATAATCTTTTCATCTGCATATTTTTCATTTTGTTTTGGCCAGATGAAATTCGCATATCACAGTCTCGCTTTTATCTGCAACAATAACTATCATGCTCATTTCATTGCTATCTTTTTATCCTTTGGCAAAGCTATCCTTTATTTAATAGAATCTGCATTAAGGTTATGCAAAACTATCTTCTATAAATAAGAATGTTTTACGAATTTTGGAATTGATGAATAAACAACAAACACCCGTAATTAGTTTCCATTTTCTGGAAGTTCAGTTTTCATTTACACAAAGGACGGCACTTAAGCAGTTTCTTATCGGTATGTTTAAGAAGGAAAAGAAACCACTGGAGAGCCTGAACTATGTATTTTGTTCAGACGAGTATCTTTTAGAGATAAACAACAACTACCTCCAACACAACTATTACACAGATATAGTAACCTTCGAGTTGTCGGCCACAAATAAAACCGTGGGAGATATATACATAAGTGTGGACAGGGTAAAGGATAATGCGGAGAATCTGGAGCAATCTTTTAAAAGGGAATTACACAGGGTAATCTTTCACGGAGCTTTACACCTCTGTGGATACAGGGATAAAACAGCAAAAGAGCAGGAGAAGATGAGGGAAATGGAAGACAAATACCTCAAGCTCTACTTTAAATAGCTTTTAAAAAAGGATGTTCCACGTGGAACATCCTTTTTTCTTTCTATTCAATAAGCTATATAAGCTCATTTAACGTTCCACGTGGAACATTAAATTATCACAGCCAAAGAGGAATTAGCGAGATTTCATCAGACTTCAGGAATAAGAATTAACCTAATTACCAAAAAGAAACTATAGTCAAAATCAAAACCACAACCAGTAATTCAGGATTACTAGACCAGTTCTATGTTCCACGTGGAACATTTAGAATGTTTCACCCGTTAAAACTTTCTCATCTGCACCTAAAGCTGAAATAAGGTAAGATTATTAAATACTAGTAATAGCAATTCAGAGTCGTTAACCAAGCGAGTGGGCTTCGGCAGGCTCATCCTGTCAGGATGAGCGGAGTAGCAGGATAAGGTTGTCGAAGTCTTGGTATAACCAATAAGTAACAAGCCGCTAATATGCGTTAACCAACATCCTCTTTTACTAAGAATCATGTTCCACGTGGAACATATAAACCCTGTCTTTCTACAAGTAATAACATCTAATCATATTTTACAATCCCCTGACTCAATGTTCCACGTGGAACATAATTAAACTCCCTCAATTACAATGGTAATTGTAATTTTGCATTCTAAATTTTTAAGATAAATGTTTCCAGAATACGATGTCATAGTGGTTGGGGCGGGACACGCAGGTAGTGAGGCAGCTGCAGCTGCAGCTAACCTTGGTTCTAAGGTTCTGCTTATTACTATGAATATGCAAACGATAGGACAAATGAGTTGTAACCCAGCAATGGGAGGAATTGCCAAAGGACAAATTGTTAGAGAAATAGATGCCCTCGGTGGATATTCTGGAATCGTGACCGACCAAAGCATGATCCAGTTCCGTATGCTAAATAGGTCAAAAGGCCCCGCTATGTGGAGCCCAAGAACCCAAAATGACCGTATGCTGTTCGCTGCTAAATGGAGGGAACAACTAGAACAAACACCCAATGTTGACTTTTACCAGGATATGGTTCGCTCCATTATTGTAAAAGACAATAAAGCTTGTGGTGTAGTAACAGGCCTTGGCCATCATATTCCTTCCAAATCCGTGGTTGTTACAAGTGGAACATTTCTGAATGGCATCATCCATATTGGAGAAAAGAACTTTGGTGGTGGTAGAATAGGGGAAAAAGGAGCAACCGGCATTACTGAACAACTTGTAGAACTAGGATTTGAAGCTGATAGATTGAAGACAGGAACACCTCCGCGTATAGACGGAAGAAGCCTTGACTACTCCAAAATGGAAGAGCAAAAGGGAGATGATGAAATAACCGGCTTCTCTTACCTTGACGTTCCTAAACCAAAAGCACAGGATCAAATAAGCTGCTGGATCACATATACATCTACCGAAACACATGAACTTTTAAAAACAGGTTTCGACAGAAGCCCCATGTTTGCCGGAAGAATAGAAGGAGTAGGCCCTCGTTATTGCCCGAGCATTGAAGATAAAATAAACAGGTTCGCTGACAGGGACAGACACCAGATCTTTGTAGAACCAGAAGGTTGGAACACTGTTGAGATATATGTAAATGGTTTCTCAACATCTCTCCCTGATGATGTTCAATACAAGGCATTAACTTCTATACCTGGTTTCGAAAATGCCAGAATGTTTAGGCCGGGGTATGCTATCGAGTATGATTACTTTCCACCTACACAGCTCACCCATGCTTTGGAGACTAAACTGATCAGTAATCTTTTCTTTGCCGGACAGATCAATGGAACTACAGGATACGAGGAAGCAGCTTGCCAGGGAATTATGGCCGGTATCAATGCTCACCAAAAAGCGAAGCATCTTGATCCATTTATCCTGAAAAGAAGCGAAGCATATATTGGCGTGTTGGTAGACGACCTGATTAGCAAAGGAACTGAAGAACCCTACAGAATGTTTACCAGCCGCGCTGAGTTCAGAACATTACTAAGGCAGGACAATGCCGACTTAAGATTAACAGAACTAAGCCATAAGATCGGCCTGGCGTCTGAAGAAAGAATGGAAAAGGTGAGAAACAAGAAAGAAGGAGTGGAGCAAATTAAGTCTATCCTTAAAGAATTCTCTGTGGAACCAGCGGAGGCGGAGGCTTACTTACAAAGCAAAAACTCATCACCTCTTTTACAAAAACAGAAAGCGCTTCAGGTATTGCTTCGTCCAAACATTGACCTTGTGGGGATGTGTCAATTCATACCAAGACTAGGCACGTTACTATCATCTTTTGACCGGGATACTTTAGAGCAGGCAGAAATTCAAATCAAATATGAAGTATACATCGAGAAGGAAAAAGAGCTTGTTCAGAAAATGAGCCAGCTTGAAGATCTCGTTATACCAGATACTTTTGATTACAATAAAGTGGCAGCTCTTTCAAACGAAGCGCTTCAAAAGTTCAAGAAAATTAAACCAAGAACATTGGGACAAGCCAGCAGAATAAGCGGGGTAAATCCAAGCGATGTCCAAATATTGATGATATACATGGGGCGTTAGTGGAGAGTTGAGAGTTGAGAGTTTGTTATCCGCTAGAAAAATAGTAATAAAAAATGGGCACCAATCGGATGCCCATTTTTTTTTGCCTAAAATGCTATTATCGAGAACTCTCAACTCTCCCTTCTCAACTCTCAATTAACTAAGGGTAACAAAGCTGGGCCAAATACAAATAAGGTTTCATCATGTGGTTAATAAACGTGTTCTTTCCATCGAACGGAAAAAGCTCCTTGTACTTTTCATCCGGCCTTAAAATAACGGGTGTACCGGCCACCATGTAATTGTTGCTCTTTGCATACGCCGGTTCTCTCAATTGAGGCAAAGTCTTTTTTACAATTTTATACAAACCGTGTCCAAGATATTTCTGCTGATACTTCACTGCTTTCTTTGGTGACTTGTCCAACTTCTTATAGGCTCCGTTCAAGTACCAGCGAACCACTAATTTTTGTTTTTTGATCGCAGGTTTTAACGCCGCTAAACCATTTGGTTGACTGTAGTCGTCTAACGTTTGAATGGAAAATGGTGTCTCCGGAACCCAATCCAAAATATTCACCACACGAAATGTCCAGTCTAATCCACTCAAATATTCCAGATCATAAGCGTAATACAAATTGCCTGGTTTTGGTGCGGCACTGGCATACGTCTTAAACTGAATATCTTTTGGTAAGCCGCCATTGTACTCAACATAACTTCTCATCAGTAGTGAAAGCACACCGCCCTGGCTGTGGCCACAAATAATAAAATCTTTAAAGCCTTTTGCATAATATTCTTTGATGTGAGCAATAATATCCGGCCCTAAATAAGACAGCCCTATCATCCAACCCACGTGCACAGCAGCGTTAGAGTCCTTTGCCATTTTGTAACTAAAAGTTGTGCTATCATTTACCTGTATGGATCCAGTTGCAGGAACCATTGCCGCATAAAAATTAGCGAGCCAACTTTCCTTAGTATTAATCGTACCTCGAATGTTTATTACAGCAATTTTACGTTCCTCATCTGTCCACAGATCCCAACGATTGTCTAGTGCTCCAGATTTACTTCTGTAAACCATTTTATAAGTCCTCTGATTTTCTATTTTCATTTTCTCAGCAGACGTATCGGTAACACCGAATGCAATTCTCAAAACATCTCTGTATTCCTTTCCGTCAAATCCAGCTTTCAAACTGTGTTGACTAAACGAAAATAAACTGATCAACAAAAAACAATGTCCAAGCAAAATATTCTTCTTCATAGTAATTCCTTTGTATAAAAATAAAACGTGTTAAACCACATTGGGTTCAACACGTTTCAAAAAAAGTATACCAAATTAATCTACGAAATAATTCGTATTAAATAAACTTTCTAATTTTTCTCTGACAAAAATTGTTTCAGGTATTTTACGCCTCACCACTCCAGATTTTTCATCTACTACCAGATCCATCTCCATTAGTGCTCTTCTACCGAGAATCGCCTTTTCAAGTTTTTGAACAACACAAATCAATTCAAACGATGTTCTCTCGCCAAATGATATTATTACCGGCCCTGCAACATCACATTCTATCTGCCTTCCCTGAAGCATAATATTTCTTTTTTCTTCTCTAAATTCAAGATCGAGTGACATTGCTAACTGTATGTCAACCACAGAAAAAAAAAATCCAGATCAATCACCATTTCAATCCTCCTTTCCGCGCCTTTATCCACACCAATAGTGCTGCCGTTCTTGCAAACAAACGTTTCAACCATCATTTTCAATTTTCAACTTTCAATTCTCAACTAACTAAAGTCCTCCCGCTCTGCTAATCTCTAACATTCTATCAATAGGTTTTTTTGCAGCTTTTCTTAACTCTTCCTCCATCAAAATCTCTGGCGTTTCATATTCCATGCACAGATATAACTTTTCCAGCGTATTCAATTTCATGTGTGGACAATCATTACAAGCGCAATTATTTGTTGGAGGTGCCGGTATAAAAGTTTTGTGCGGACTGTCCTTTTGCATTTGGTGCAAAATACCCGTTTCTGTGGCCACTATGTACTCGTTGGCACTATCTTCCCGACTGTACTTTAAAATGCCCGTAGTGGAGCCTATATAGTCCGCTATGCGCAATATAGGTTCCTCGCACTCAGGGTGTGCCAGAACTTTTGCTTTAGGATGTCTTATTTTAAGTTTTGTGATCTTTTCCAGGCTAAATATCTCATGCACCATACATGCACCGTTCCAAAGCAACATATCACGCCCTGTTTTCTTAATCAGGTAAGCCCCAAGATTCTTATCCGGTGCAAAAATGATCGGTTGATCTTTTGGAACACTGTTCACAACCAGTGCAGCATTACTGCTGGTAACAATAATATCGCTCTGTGCTTTTATCTCTGCAGTGCAATTGATATAACTGATCACCACATGATCGGGATGTTGTTTTCTGAATTCTCTGAACGCATCCGCAGGCGCACTATCAGCAAGTGAACAACCGGCTTTCAAATCCGGCAACAACACTTTCTTCTTTGGATTTAAAATTTTTGCAGTCTCCGCCATAAAATGCACACCAGCAAAAACAATAATATCAGCCTCAGTTTTTTCTGCTGCTTGTGCAAGTCCTAAACTGTCGCCTATATAATCTGCAACATCCTGTATATCGGGCTCCTGGTAATAGTGTGCCAGGATAATTGCATTTTTTTCTTTTTTCAATCTTTCGATCTCATGAAACAGATCCAGCGTTGCGTCAACTTCTATATCCAGGAATCCATTTTTTTCGATGTTTTGTTTTGCTGAATCAATGTTTATAACTGACATAATAACTATATATTAATTATTTATAAAAAAAAGCTATTACTATTAGGGATGTGAATTCGTGGAAAACTGATTTTTAAAACGCTTTGAATAATCATTTCCATGGGTTTATCCACATCTTTCCACAAATATCTAACAATTAAAAAGAAAGTACAGTCGCTATTTCTACCCGCTTATCCACTTTGGTGGATATTGAAAACCAGTTAAAAAGAATTTTGACCACATGAATGTGAATGAAGGTCGAATAACTAGTGACTTTTCCCAAGCCCCAAAATCAAAATTAGAATTTTCAGAACTTGTTGGCATACTATCCCCAAAAACAAAATTCCAAAAACATGGTTTATCCACTGTATTAAGCCAATATTAACAACCCCTGTGAATCAGCGTTCCACATCCATGTTTCGCAATGTTAATATTTGATGAAATATTGATCAATGCTGGTTTATACAGAATATCCTATATGTGTGTGACATGAGAGACGGAACGCAGATTTTCATGGTTGTCATGATTTATTAGATTACATAGAAAAAAATTCTCCGATAAAAAATCGCAACGATTCAGAAAATAATGTTCTGACGTTTTCGATAATTTACGATATTAGCCAAAGTGAAAAGAAACCAGATTGCTTAGCCGAGAATATCTTATTGCTCAACAATAAGATCATAACGAATCATGACAATCATGAAAATCTGCCTGCCCGACTAGGCAGGCGGGCGTTCTCTTAAAAAAAACATCACTTTCAAAATTCGTATGACAAATTGTTTTAACGCTAAGACGCAGGTTTACAGTGACTTTCGGCATTTTTTCCACAATTTGTTCATAAGTTAAATTCCCCTATTTTTGCCAACTAATTTTCTAAAACCGTACATAATAAATTAAAGTATGTCAATCATTCAGTCAATCAGGGATAAAGCAGCATGGCTGGTATTCGGTGTTATTGCCCTGAGCTTGTTGGGATTTTTATTAATGGACGCCTTCGTAGGTAGAGGTGGTCGTGGAATGTTTAGCGGTAATAAAACAACGATTGGTTCTATTAATGGAAACGATGTTGAGTACATGGACTTCCAGAAAAAAGTAAAAGCAACGGAAGATCAGTATCAATCACAGGGTTACCCTATGAACGAGCAAATGCGTCAAAACATTCAGGAGCAGGTTTGGAGCCAGTCAATCGATGAAACTTTGCTTGACGATGAAATCGACAAAGCTGGTGTAACTGTTACTCCGAAAGAGCTGGATGATATTTTGTTCGGTGCAAATCCTCCACAGGATTTCAGAAGACAATTCACCAACGAAAAAGGTGAATATGATGTGAACGCAGCGAGACAAGCGATCGCTGAATTGCGTAAACATAAAAATGATCCAAGAGCACAAAGTTTTGAAGACGAATATTTACCTGCTCTGCTTCAAAACAGATTGCGTGAAAAATATGCTTCATTGATTGGCAACACTACTTATTATCCAAAATGGTTGTTAGAAAAAACAAACACTGACAACAGTCAGTTGGCTTCTATCAGCTACGTTGCTACTCCTTACTCATCTATCAGCGACAGTGCTGTGAAAGTAAGTGATGATGATATCAAATCTTACGTAAGTAAACATAGTGAAGAGTTTAAACAGGAAGCAAACAAAAGCATTTCTTATGTTGCTTTCAGCGCAGCTCCTACAAGTAATGATAGCGCTGCATTGTTCACCCAGATTTCAAATTTGAAAAACGAATTTGCATCTACAAATGATGCAAGTGGATTTTTAGTGCGTAATGGTTCTGCAACTAACTATGTAGATCTTTATGTAGTGAAATCAAAAATGCAAATGCCAAATGCCGACACCATCCGCTCTTTGAGTGATGGCGCTGTGTACGGTCCTTACCTTGATGGTGGCAGCTATGCACTTGCAAAAATGATTGGTAAAAGAAATCTGCCTGACAGCGTAAAATGCCGTCACATATTGATCAGCACACAAACGACTCCCGATAGCATTGCAAAAGTTCGCATCGACAGTATTGCTGCTGCAATTAAAGGAGGAGCAAACTTTGCAGATCTTTGCGCTAAATACAGCGATGATCCGGGAAGTAAAGAAAAAGGTGGAGAGTATGATTTCAATTCTATTCAGTTTAGCAACCTTGCAAAAGAATTTGCTGAAACTATTTTCTACGGAAATACCGGCGACAAAAAAGTTGTGAAAACTTCTTTCGGTTATCACTATATAGAAGTGTTGAACCAAAAAGATTTTGAAATAGCATATAAAGTAGCTTACCTGAGCAAACCAATTTCAGCTAGTACGGAAACTGATAACGCTGCATCTGGTCTGGCTAACCAATTTGCCGGTGAAAGCACCAATGCAAAAGCATTTGATGCAAACGCTGATAAAAGAAAATACATGAAATTCAATGCTACAGAAATTAAACCAATGGACGGAAGTATCCAAGGCTTGGGAAGCAACCGCAACCTAATCAAATGGATCAACGAAGCAAAAGTTGGTGATGTATCTGATGCATTTGATGTAGATGATAAATATGTTGTTGTTCTTGTAACAGAAGACAATAAAGAAGGTATAGCGTCTGCAGCAAAAGCAAGACCGCAGGTAGAATTTATCATACGCAATCAAAAGAAGGCTGAGCAAATTAAAGCTAAGCTTGCAGGTAAAACATCTTCTCTTGAGACAGCAGCGGCTGCCGTTGGACAGCAAGTTTACAACGCAGACAGCATCAGATTTGCTTCTCCATTCATTCCAAATGTTGGACAAGAGCAAAAAGTGATCGGAGCTTCTTTCAACCAAAGCCTGAAAGGCAAAGTATCTGACGCAATTGCCGGAAACGGTGGTGTATTTGTAATTAAAGTAAACAACGTAAGTGCAGAATCAACTGGAATCAACATTGATCAGCAAAGACAAGCTTTGATACAAAGAGCAAAAAGCGAATCTGCTTACAGATCTATCCAGGTATTGAGAAAAGCGGCTACAATTAAAGACAATCGCGCTAAATTCTTCTAATAAAGAAACAACCTGATTATAAAAAACCCCCGAAAATTTTCGGGGGTTTTTATTTTTATAACACTAAACCAATAACTTTATTGCCAGTAAACCATGACCAAATTCAATTAAAATTAATTGCAATGGTCAGATTTATTATTTCCCGCACAAGACAAAAAAAATACTATTTCACTGTAGAATGTTCCAACCAGGAAACCTTGTTGACAAGCAAGTTTTACTGTTGCAAAATCGCCTGCAAAAAAGGGATTGAATCTCTTAAAAACGCAATTCAGGGAATTGGAAGATATCAGTGGATTGATCAGGAAAGCGCTGTTTCGTTTGTTATTAAGTCTGCCAACGGCCAAACACTGGCAACCAGCGAATCATACGGCAGTTTAACTGAGTCATCGGACATTTTATCAATGCTCAAAAATGAAATCCCGAAAACAGTGGTGGTTGATCAAACAGTAAAATTAAAAAAACAAAGGACCGTAGCTGTCGCGGAAGCATCTCGTTAGAAAAGATATGACTCAGTCATGAAAAATGCCATCCCCGCGACGGCATTTTTTATTTTAACTTTGATATAGAACAGTTTTTTATTAAAAACAATACAAATCATGAGTGAGGTAATTGTAAATAAAGTGGCAGAAAGCGGCATTGTTGAAATTGATCTTGAAAAGTATTATCCAAAAGAACAGATCGTTGTTTTTGATCTAAAGGATTATTTGTTCATGGGATTGATCTTAAAAGAAAAGGATTTTCGTGAGGCGTTAAAAAATCTTGACTGGAGCGTTTACCAGGATAAATATGTTGCGGTAACATGTTCTGCAGATGCAATCATTCCAATGTGGGCCTATATGTTAATCGCTTCGAATCTGCAGCCAGTAGCAAAAGATTTTTTCATCGGCACAGAAGAAGGTGCACATAAAACTGTATTCCTGAAAAATATTGATGGTATAGACAGTAAGGAATTTGCCGACAAACGTGTAGTGGTTAAAGGCTGCGGCGATTTGCCGATCGGCGAATTCGCATACCTGGAAATTACAAAATTACTTAGACCGGTTGCCAAAAGCATAATGTATGGCGAACCCTGCAGCACCGTGCCGGTTTTTAAAAAAGCCAAAGTATAACGTTGGTAAGGCTTCGACAAGCTCAGCCTGACAACAAAAAATTAAAAACACGCCATGATAACCGTTCGCCCCGCCACTATTAAAGATCTTGATACCGTTGCTGATCTTTTCGATCAATACAGAATATTTTATAAACAGGCTTCCGATATTCCTAAGGCAAAAGAATTTTTGAAGGAAAGAATGGAAGGGAATGAATCTGTAATACTTCTTGCGTTTGCGAACGATGAAGCAGTTGGCTTTACGCAGCTCTACCCTATTTTTTCTTCTGTGTCAATGAGAAGAGCATGGTTGTTGAATGACCTGTTTGTAAAAACTTCTGCAAGAAAAACCGGCGTAGGCAACAAGTTATTAAATGCTGCAAAAGATTTTGGTGCGAAAACAAATGCCAAATGGCTTATTCTCGAAACTTCTGAAGATAATTTTACTGCACAATCCGTGTATGAAGGCAATGGGTGGCAGAAATCAAGTAGTTTTTTCTATCAGTTTAATTTGTGAGAGGCCTTTTTACCACTAAGACACTAAGGACACTAAGTTTCACTAAGAGAAGTCTAAATTTAATACAACCCTTAGTGAGGCTTAGTGTCCTTAGTGCCTTAGTGGTAAATCTTGTTCATTAACATTAGCGAGAGTTTATAAACAACCAGACTCTAAATTTTAAACCATCCCCGTTTCTTAAATATCCCCAACATCCAGATTGGTATTACGACCATTAAGCCTACCGCGATATAAAATCCATACTTGTTGTGCAACTCCGGGATATGATCGAAGTTCATTCCAAAGATTCCACCAATCACCGTGGCAGGTGCCATAAGACAGGTTACAACCGCCATCACTTTCATCACTTCGTTCATTCTTAAATTGATGTTGTTGATATACAGGTCCTGCATGCTCATCATCATATCACGATAGTTTTCGGTGAGCTCGTATGCCTGGATGATGTGGTCGTATATGTCTTTAAAATACTTGGTGGTACTGTCATCCAGCAGGTCGCTTTCGCTTTTGAGCAATCCGCTAATTAGTTCGCGAACGGGAGCAATATTTTTTTTAAGTGCGAGTAACTCTTTCTTAAGCACGAGGATTTTCGCTAGTGTTCTTCTGCTAGTGCTTCTGATAACTTCTTCTTCAAGCAACTCAATCCTGTCACCCAGCTTTTCCATAACTACATAGTAGTTGTCTACGATAAGATCGAGCATGGTATAACACAAGTAATCAGCACCTCGCATTCTAACCTTGCTTTGCTGATATTTTAGTTTTTCGCGGATGGGATTAAAAACGTCCCGTGATGCATCTTCCTGGAAAGAAATCACAAAATCTTTTCCCAATACAATGCTTATTTGTTCAGACTCAACGGTGAAGCTGTTTTCGTTATAGTACAGCATATTGAGTAAGCAAAAAATTACGCCTTCAACGTCATCTATTTTTGGCCGCTGCCCCACGCTTAAAATATCTTCTCGTAACAAAGGGTGTATGCCATATACTTCTCCAATTGCGTCGACATCGCTTTTGCGAATGCCGTCAATATTTATCCATGTAACGTGGCCGTTTTCTTTAAACCCGTAAGTTTCTTCAATATTTGAAAGTTCTTTGCCTGAACAGGATTCGTTCGAATAATCATAGGCAAAAATTCTAACCTTTTCGGCTTCTTCGCGAGCGGGAATAATAGTGGGATTAACATTAAAGATCTCCTTCGTGCGGGAAGGCGCACGCTGAAACAGGTCCAGCCCAAAATATTGCAAATAGCGCTTGCTATCCATAGGAGTAATTTAAAGCAAGATAAAAAAAATTAGTTGGTAGTTGTTAGTTGGCAGTTGTTAGAGAGGGTTCGATCATTCAGCCTAACAACCAACAACCAATAACTACATAGTAACAACTATATTTATGCCATGAAACGCCTTCTCCCCTTATCTGTTTTCCTGGCCGTGCTATCATTTATTGCCGGTTTCCTGCTCTCAAAAATGTCATTTATTGGCCGTATTGGTATTTCACTTTTTTACAAGGAATACACATTTATGAAAACGTGGTGGAAAGGAACACTGGTAATCTTCGCCGCGTTATTTTTCCTGATGCTGTTGCAGGCCGCCGTTGACCGGAAACTGGTTAAGAAAAGAGCCAATTCGTTCCATTTGTTGGCGTTAACTGCGGCCATAGTTGGCATGTATTTTACCTATCGCGACTTCCAATATTATTATACACACCGGTTGCTGAAAGAAAAATTTCATCTCGGTGGTTACCTGTTTTGGATAGGCTGGGCAGGTATTTCGCTTTACTTTCTTTTTAGCAAACAGCAATCGCCTTCGGCAAATGAGAACTTACCAATGGAAACAACCGACAACTCAGAGGATCAGCAACGGGCAAATAAAACCTATTGAAACGCGGCCGGTGTTTGTATCTACATCTCCGAAAGTCCTCTTTGCGTAGTCACTGTATTTATAAAAACGGCCCACATAAGTGCAGAAGAATTTCAGATTATCCAGGTCTTTAAATGGAAAATATTCTACCCCGGGAATTACACCCCATGCTGTTCGTAAATGATTGTCTTTGTTTGGGTCGGGGTTGCCGTACCAGTACGCATTGCTTACCATTCCGATGATAAAAAAGTTCAACTTCTTCTGTGGCTGAAAATTCACATGCAGCCAATGCTCCACATAGCGTGTATTCTGCGGCGCGTAGGGCAAAATACTTTTTGGCACAAAAGACCCAACAATGCCCTTTCTGTCCAGTTGCTCATTGCTCCATTTAAAATCATATTGAAACAGAAACTTATTCAGCTTAAGTTGATTACCCAGGGCGATGTAATACATCGTTCGATTTTGCGCCTCCAAAAACTGACTATAACTCCAAATGGTCTGAAACTTACCACCAGCCATCGTTCCACGCCAGTTGATATTTGCCGCTACAGGAAATTTGGAGGGCGTAACACCGGGAATGGAGTCGTAAATTTCTTCGAAAGTTTGGGTGCGGGAATTCATCAACTGAAAAGTAAATTGATGTTGCTGATTTGCGGTATAACTAATCATTGCACCAGTTAAGAAGTTATCGGAATATTCCACAATATCATTGTACTCATAAATATCGATGGGATTGGCATCAAATTCATAACCGCCCCAGTCTGCGCACATCTTACCCATTGTGAGATCCCATTTTTTTGCAAGATTGATAGTAATGGAGGCGATATCTGTCGATCTTGATAAATTATCCAGCGAGCCTGGTTCAGTAACTTTTGTGTAACGATCACGAAAACGGAAAGACACACGATCTGTTATTTTTCCTCTTATTTCCAGGCGGAACTGGTCATTCTCAAATTTGGACTGCTGGTATTTTCCATCCTGGAAATAATTGTTTAGGGACCATTGCATATTAGCAATGACATCAATGTTTTTTAAAAGATTCTGTTTGTGAATAGGAATGATGGGATTGGTTGATTTGATGGTACTATCCAATTGACGCTGCGCCGTGAGTTGAGTGCAGGCGGAAAAGACAGCAACAATCAACAGAAGCTTCAATTTCATAAAACTCGGTTTAATTGTCTACAATAACAGGCTCGCAAACAGAAAGCCCATCGCGATCGTGACGGCGATGGTAATTAAGCCGCCTCGCATAAAACTGTGGTTCACCACAAATTTTCCGATGTGCGTAGAACCCGTTTTGTCGAAATTGATGGCGGCCAGCAAAGTAGGATAACCGGGCAAGACGAAATCGCTGTTTACCGCAGGAAACATAGCGATGAGTTGCGGAGCCGGAATGCCCAGCACAACACCCAAAGGCATCATGGTTTTGGTGGTGGCGGCCTGGCTAAAAGTCAACATACCCATGGCGAACACGGCAATGGCAAACGTCCATGGATGTTGAGTGGTAATATCTCCCAGTGCGTGTTTGATAGATGATTCATTGTGGTGCATGAATGTGGCGGCCATCCAAACGACACCAAACACTGACACGACTGCAGAAGCCATTGAGTTAAACAGACTTGCTTTTGTAACATCAACGGCAGAAGTTTTTGTGATCAGCATGATAGCCGCTGCGGCACTTAATGTTACGATTTCAATGATGGTTCCCATTCTCAGTGTGCCATTTTCTGTAATGCTAAAATTCTCTTCACCCGGCCCATAGCTGGGAATCAGTTGGGGAAATGCGCCGGCAATAATGATGAGCAAAATAGCGATACCGAAAATAGCTACAGATGTTTTGGCCCCTGGTTTATATTTTCTCTCTGCGCTTCCTGAATCTTTATCAATATCTGCAGCGAATGCAGGATCCTGCATTTTTTTCTGGAACTCCGGGTCTTTATCCAGATCCTTTCCCATTTTTAATACAGATAAACAACCAACAAACACACCGATCAATGAAGCGGGAATACAAACCATGAGAATATTTTTTTGCGCACCCGGATACGCGAGAATGGCCGTCATTGCCGCAGTTGCTGCTGACATGGGACTGCTGGTAAGAGCCAGGTGCGATGCGATAACAGACATGCTTAGTGGTCTCTCCGGACGAATTCTTTTTTTTGCAGAAACTTCAGATATAATCGGCAACAAGGAATAAACAATATGTGAGGTTCCGGCAAATAAACAGAGAAAGAAAACAGTGAACGGCCCTATGAATACAATTTGTGATGGCTTACTTCTAATGATCTTTTCAGCAACGCCCACAAGATAATCCAAGCCACCGGCAGCCTGCAATGCGGCAGCGGTAGTAACAATGGAAAGAATAATCAGCATCACATCCAGCGGAGGATCGGTGGGACGCATTTTAAAGACAAGAATAAATATCATTAACGCGACCATGCCCATCACACCAAGACCAATGCCTTTCATTTGTGACCCAACGAGGATAGCCGTCAACATTATTGCAAATTCGATCCAGATCATAGGTTAAATAGTTGAGAGTTGAAAGTTGAGAGTTGAGAGTTGTTAGGCAACATGCGCGATCATTCAGCCTAACAACTCTCAACTATAAACCAGCAACTATTTTATAAACTTCGGACTTATCATATTTTCAAATGTGAATACCTCGTCCCATTTTTCCTGTGTGAGCAATTGTTTTTCTATCACCACAATATCGTGAACAGATTTTCCTGTTTCCAATGCTTCGCGTGCAATGCCGGCACATTGTTTATAACCCAGGATTGGATTGAGTTGTGTAACAATGCCAATGCTGTTCATTACCATTTTTTTCGTCACTTCCGGATTTGCAGTAATTCCATCTACACATTTTTCTTTCAAAGTTTTACAGGCATTTTCCATGTAAGTGATTGACGAAAATAAAGCGAACGACAGAACCGGCTCCATCACATTCAATTGTAATTGCCCTGCTTCTGCCGCGAGTGTAACGGTAAGATCTGCACCGATCACATAGAACGCAGTCTGGTTCACTACCTCAGGTATTACGGGATTTACCTTTCCCGGCATAATTGATGAACCCGGCTGCATGGGCGGCAAATTAATTTCGTTTAACCCACACCGTGGTCCCGAAGATAATAATCTTAAATCATTACAGATCTTTGAAATTTTTACCGCTGTTCTTTTTAATACACCAGATAGCTGAACGTAAGCGCCGGCGTCATATGTTGCTTCAATAAGGTCACTTGCCAAAACCAGTTCAAGGCCGGTTACGTCCCGCAAATGTTTTGTTACGAGTTGTGCATAACCTTCCGGAGCATTCACACTCGTACCAATTGCGGTGGCGCCCATGTTAATTTCGGCGATCAGTTTTTTGGAATCTTCAATTCTTGCCTGCTCTTCATGGAGGTTGGTGGCAAATGCTCTGAACTCATCTCCCAAACTCATCGGCACAGCATCCTGCAATTGCGTGCGGCCCATTTTCAACACATCTTTAAACTCTTTTCCCTTAGCCGCAAAAGACTCCGTGAGCGCGGCCAGTGTTTGCTTGTACCGGCTGAGTTTATTGATCAAAGCAATTCTGAATGCTGTGGGGTAAGCATCGTTGGTAGACTGTGAACAATTTACATGATCATTTGGATGGCAGAATTCATATTCGCCCTTTTCTTTTCCCATCAGTTCCAATGCAACATTGGCAATTACTTCATTTGCATTCATATTAACAGAAGTGCCTGCGCCACCCTGGATCATGTCGCTCAAAAACTGGCTATCATAATCCCCATTGATCACTTTATCGGAGGCCGCTATAATTTTTTCTGCGATTGCAGGGTCGAGCACGCCGAGATCACGGTTAGCCATAGCCGCAGCTTTTTTTACAAAGCCAAGTGCCTGCACGAAAAAAGGCTCCGCCTTGAGTGGGATGCCTGTGATGTGAAAATTTTCAAGCGCCCTTTCTGTTTGAACACCATAGTAAGCATCATTTGGAATTTCTTTTTTTCCAAGAAAATCACTTTCAATCCTTGTTGACATAACGCATTGTATTAGTTAATGAATCTGAAAAAAGAACTATTCGGAGGAACTAATTACAAACAACATGGGAATTGGTTCGCAGTAAGAATTTTGTATGCAGGTAGCGGAGAGACAGGCGATTTGGCGATTTTAATTTAACTGTAAAATGTAGAACTGTGCTAATTTTTAGAACCCGTTGAAATGATTGCCAGGATATCATCATCACTGTCAAGATTGTTCATTTGCCTCATAATTACCGGATAGCGGCTAAGGATGTGCACGTGCGGCGGTTTTACTTTAAACACTTTTGGGTTGGGCAAACAGGCGGCGATCATTGCAGCCTCTCTCCTTGTTAAGTTTTTGGCAGGTTTATTAAAATATACCTGCGCAGCTTTTTCAGCTCCGAAAATGCCATCGCCCATTTCTATTACATTGAGATAAACGTCCATGATACGGCGCTTACCCCAAATTTTTTCTATCATGAAAGTAAAGTAAACCTCCAGGCCCTTTCTAATGTAATCGCGGCCCTGCCATAAGAAGACATTTTTTGCGACCTGCTGGCTTATTGTACTCGCACCGTGCGTACGATTGGGCTTGCGCTTATTGTAAGCCATAGCTTTTTCGATGCTTTTCCAATCGAAACCGCTGTGATCTGCAAAAAGCTGGTCCTCCGAAGAAATTACCGCGAGTTTAAGATTGGGGGAAATTTCGTTATAGTTTACATAATCTCTCTTTAAACCATGCCCTGTGAATAAACTCCCCAGTTGCGTAAGTGTGACAGGAGGGTCTATCCATTTTAATAAAACGATGTATACAAACTGCCCGATGAAAAGAATAAGGAAAATTCTTTTTAACAGTCTCCACGTTTTTGGTATGAGGCCTTTTGTATTCAAATTATTTCAATAAAGTATTGGATGTTTTACCCACAATTGCCCGCAAGATAATGGAGGAAAAGTAAAAAGTAAAAAATGTGTTTGGTAGAGACAAGGCATTGCCTTGTCTTCGTTGCATTATCAACCTGATCGCAGAGACAAGGCAATGCCTTGTCTCTACTAGAATCCCTTTCTCGCCTTTTGAATGTTGTTGTCATTCATGTGGATGTATTCGATCTTGTAGAGTTTGCCGTGCTTTTTTCGGGAGTGATAAATGCGGTTCATTATAAAACCCGCTGCAGCAACGCCACCGGCAATAGCAATGCTGGCTCCGTCGGGCGGTTCATGTAAATAGGCGCCGTTAATAAGATTCAGCGCTATATAACCCAGACCGCCAATCATAAAGAGCGTACCGTTTTTAATAAAAACAAATGACTCTTTTTTACCAACATCTATTTTCTGAATATCCTTATAATTAACACCCCTAACATTTGAACCCGCAGTGTCGATAATAGTGGTGCCAAATTGAGTGGGCATTACCCGGATGTTATACATCCTCACAAAAATAGAGTCGTCTCTTATAGTATCGACCGGGCCAGTAAGTACGTAATCCTGGAAAGTTGTAATGGTAATGGGAGAACCAGGCATGAAGGTTTTAACCGTACGGTTGTTTCTCTTTTTAACAACGATAAAGTCTGACTGTGCGGAAGCCATCATCGTAGAAAAAACAAAACTTATAAGTAGGATTATTTTATACATACTAAAAGCTAAATTAACATCTTGATACGAAAATTGAATATTTACTTTTCGTAAATAAGATGTTATTGTACAGACAAGGCATTGCCCGTTCAGACAAGGCATTGCCTTGTCTCTACTAACGCTTAATGATAAACTTTGTTTGATAAAAACAAAACACTGTACAATAAAGCGATACCGAAACCAATCAGTAGCGTACCCGAAATTTTGTTGATGATGGAAATGTTGTGCAACGTCAGCCGTTTGCGCAACTTGCCGGCGAGAAGAACCTTTGCAACATCTGCCGCCATATTAAGTATAAGGCAGGTTGAAAAAATAATGATGCGCTGCTCAAGCGTATGACTTAAAGAAAAAGTGGTGGCATTAACCAGCCAGAATAAAATTACACTTGGATTAAGTGTGTTGATGAGAAAACCCTGTAGCGCTATTTTGAAGAAATCTTTTTTGGTGAAGAGTTGTTGGTCTCCGCCAGGACTTTGCTTAACCGTTACTTTTTTGAAGAAAATATAAAACAAACCAAGGCCAATCAAAAAACTGCTTCCACCATAACCGATGATTTTTTTAAACTCGAGTAGAGTGCTAACGGCTTCGGAGAAAATATTGCTGAGGAAGACCAACACAAAATCACTTATCCAAACACCGGCCACAAAACTGAACCCGCCTTCTTTTCCGTTATTCAGGCTTTGCTTGATAACAGTGAATATCACGGGTCCTACCGACATTGCCAGCACTAAACCTAAAGCCAATCCTTTCACTAAAGCTTCCGTCATGAAATGGGGTAATTGTGTTTGGATGATAAAAATACGTAGAGACAGATAATTATCTGTCTCTAACTCCAAAATTTACCGATAATCTTTTTTATAAATGGTTCATTAATAGATCCATAGAGACGGATAATTATCCGTCTGTACCCTGCGCAAGAAAATCTTCCCATTCCTTTAGCATCTTCCCTTTTAGTACACGGGGGAATTTATGCTGACCGCCTTCCTTACCCTTCATTTTCATAAACGACATGAAAGCAGACTCCGGCAAAACTTTTACAGTGACTTCTTTCAGGGCACTTAATCTTTCTGTAGCGTAGTCGTCGTTGATATCTTTCAGAACGGCATCAATTTTTTCAGCGAGCACCTGCGGATCCGCTTTGTCGTTGCAGGCAACGTACCAGTTGTGTGCGAACATGTTTCCGTGCGGAACACCGGCAACCGTAAATTCAGGAATGCAAATGTTTAAATCTTCACCCGCCACCTGAATGGCTTTGGTCATGTTTTCCACACTCAAGTGTTCTCCTACAAGACTCAGGAAGTGTTTGGTACGGCCGGTGATCACGATTTCGCAGTTCGCTTTGTTTACAAAACGGATGGTGTCACCTATCAAATAACGCCATGCTCCCGCGCTGGTACTTAATAATATTGCGTAATCCCTGCCCTCTTCCACTTCGTGGATCATCATCACTTCTGGCTTTTCGATCATATTTCCTTCTCCGTCAAAGTTCACATCGTCAAACGGAACAAACTCCATAAAAATATGTTCGTTGGTGACCAACTTCATTCCTTTGGCACCCGGCCCATCCTGGTAGGCAATGAAACCTTCGGAGGCGAGGTATGTTTCCACGTAAGAAATAGGTCTGCCCAATAATTTCTCAAATCCTTTTTTATATGGTTCAAACGAAACGCCGCCGTGCAGGAAGAAAGAAAGGTTTGGCCAAATATCATGGATCGTTTTCAGCTGATAACGTTCGATGATCTTTTCAATACACATCTGTATCCATGCCGGAACGCCGGTTAAATAACCGATATCCCAGTTTGGCGCCTGCTCTACGATCTCCTCAAGTTTCTTGTTCCAGTCTTTTTGTTTGGCAATTTTTTTACCCGGTTTGTAGAAGGGTGTGAACCAGAAAGGCATACGTTTCGCCGTAATACCGCTAAGGTCACCGGCAAAATAACCCGTTCCTTTTTGCAGATCTGTGGTTCCACCAAGCAATAACCCTGCTTTACCAATGGCCTTCACCGGGATTTCTTCATAATTACGCAAAGAAATCACCAGTTTGATCATGGTGTTCAGGTTACCACGTAAAAGATCAGGGGTAATAGGTATATACTTGCTGGCAGCCTCTGAAGTACCGGAAGATAAAGCGTAATACTTTATTTTTCCCGGCCAGCAAATGTCAGATTTGCCTTCCAGTGTCTTGTGCCAGTATTCGTTATATATTTTATTGTAATTGTATGTAGGAACAATTTCCTGGAATTTTTTACCCAGGTGACGACTCAGTAAGATTTCATCAAAACGGTATTGCTGACCAAATTCTGTGAAACGGGCCTTCTTCAAAAGTTTCTTTAACACACGGAGCTGCTCTCTCCTGGGAGACTTGCGCGGCAAATTGAGCGCTTTGGATACTGATTTAGGGAGAGAAATGTCGATCAATGCCATTGAACAAGCAATTCATTTGATGAAATTCAAAATTACGATTTGGAACCAAAAGTAAATTATAAATATTTATTGGTTTTTGGCGTATGGCGTTGAAAAATATTAGAACATTTTTAAGCAAAACCCGCGGCAGATGGATATTTTCCAAAAGACATGGTTGAGTGTTGATTGCTGTCTTCGGGAGAGGAAATATGCTTCGACGTTATGTAAACTTAACAATTCACCACTAAGACACACTAAGTTTCACTAAGGGGTTTCAGATAAGCGGCCACTCTTAGTGAAGCTTAGTGTTTTCTTCGTGCCTTAGTGTTAAACCGAAGAGATCAAACCGTGGCGTGCAGCACATCACCGTTCGCAGCTTTTGAATCACTGCACACAATACTGCTGCTGCCGGACGAATGTATTTTAACTGCAACGCCGGACGGCACCTGTTGCAAAAAAGTAATCACGTCTTTATAAGCAACACCGGTTGAACTCGCAGCGATAATTATTTCGTCGTACAACGAATACTCAAAATTGTTATCGAGAGAATCAAGATTTTCGAAAGTGATTTTCCGCTCGGGCGTTTTATAGCTTGAAAGAATGGATACAATATTTTCTTCATCATGCTTACTTGCAACAATCAGCGTTTGCAATTTTGTTTTAGGCCTTGGTTTTACAACACTTGCCACAGACCGTTTTACAAAAGATAAAACGCCGCTCAATAGAATAGCCACTTTAATAAAAGCGATGTACCACCATGATGAAGCTGTATTAAAATGCTTATGCACAAAAATGTTCATTGCCTGGTAAAATATTCTAACGTACCGCGCACTGTTTTGATTCGTGCTTTCGCCCTTGAAATGAATAATGGTGCTATCTGCGAAATAGAAATTTTTATATCCCGCTTTTTGAATACGGTAGCTAAGGTCAATGTCTTCGCCATACATAAAGAAGGCTTCATCAAAACCTCCTGTTTTATCCAAAACCTCTTTTTTCACAAGCATGTACGCGCCTGACAAAACATCAATTTCATTACTCTCATGTTCGCTCAAGTGACCGGCATAGTAAGTAGCAATTTTTTTCGAAGAAGGAAACAAATGGATAAGTCCGCTTAATTTATAAAACGAAGCAGCCGGTGAGGGAAATCCGCGTTTTGACTCCGGCAAAAAATTTCCTGAACCATCTATCATGCGAATGCCCAAAGCTCCGCCACCAGACTGGCTTTCCAGGAAATGAACACTTTTGTATAAAGCATCCTCGCTCAAGATTGTGTCGGGATTCAAAAACAAAATGTATTTGCCCCGGGCAAAAGACAAGGCCCTGTTGTTTGCCTTGGCAAAGCCAAGATTTTCGCCATGCCAAATGAATTGAACGCCCTGAAATTTGTTGAGGAAAAATGCCCTGCTGCCATCGCTGCTTGCATTGTCAAACACGATCACTTCGGCATCTGCCGGTGAGGGCAGGTTATCAATCGCCTTTAGCAATGAATACAGGCATTGCTCGAGGAAGAACTTTACGTTGTAATTAACGATGATAACGGATAAGTGCATGAACCAAATATAGAATAATTGAATTATTGATTTATTGAATTATTGAAGAGCTGTGATAGTTCAGTTATGCACTCGTCGTGAAGAACCTCTGAATTAAGCGGATTGTTTGCCTGTCAATTATTCAATAAATCAATTATTCAGTTATTTGTCTTGCTATCTTTGCCGCATGATAAAACAAACACTACTCGACGCTACAAATGCAGGCGCTGCGGAGTTAAAGCGCTTTTTCAACAGAAAAAACCTGGTTGTTTCCAATAAGGAAGGAGTTAACAATTTGGTTACAGAAGCGGATCATGCCGCTGAAAAAGCGATCATAGAAGTTATCAGAAAAAATTTTCCCGGACATTTTATTTTGAGCGAGGAATCAGGAGAAATTGTCCAGGATTCAGAATATAAATGGATCATTGATCCGATAGATGGCACCATCAATTTTGCAAACGGATTACCGCTTTGCTGCGTGAGCATTGGTGTTGAAAAAGGTGGCCAAATGATAATGGGTGCGGTTTACAATCCTATTATGAACGAGTTTTTCTTTGCCGAAAAAGGTAAAGGTGCGTTCTTAAACGACACGCAGATTTTTGTAAGCGAGCAAAGCGAAGTAGAGAAAGCTTGTTTGGTTACCGGGTTTCCTTACACGTACCTCGACTCGCCAAATGGCCCGTTGCAGTGTTTTGAAAGATTCATCAGAAAAGGCATCGCTGTTCGCCGCCTGGGTTCTGCTGCCATCGATCTTTGCTGGGTGGCCGCAGGTCGCTTCGATGGTTTTTATGAACACAAACTGAATGCGTGGGACAGCGCCGCGGGATTTTTAATGGTAGAAGAAGCGGGTGGAAAAGTAACTGATTTCAAAGGCGATTATTATTCTCCATATCAACCAAATATTTTGGCTACGAATGGTGTGATACACGAAGAGCTGAAGGCTTGGGTGAATGGTGAGAAGAGCTAAGACCCTGATTTACCACTAAGGCACTAAGGACACTAAGCCTCACTAAGAGACGCTGATTGTCGGGAATTCCTTAGTGGAACTTAGTGACCTTAGTGCCTTAGTGGTGAAAAAACTGACCAACTATTTACCTCTTAAAAACAAAGAGGTATGATCACACAGAAATACATAAACGACGTTAGCTACGCGATAGTTAGCTGCGCAATAGAAGTTCATAATCATTTGGGCCCGGGCTTATTAGAATCTGTATATAAAACCTGCATGATTGACGAGTTGAGGCGGTTTGATTTTAATGTAAAAACAGAAGTCTGGGTTCCGATAAGATATAAGGAAAAAGTGTTGGAGTCGTCTTTAAAACTGGATTTGCTTATAAATGATATAGTGATCGTTGAATTAAAAGCCACGGAAGCAATAATCCCAGTATACAAGGCCCAACTTTTATCTTATTTAAAACTAGCCAACAAACCCAAAGGATTGCTTATTAATTTTCATTGTGATAATATTACAAAACAACTCGTACCACTGGTAACAAAAGAATTTGCCGAACTTCCAAAATACTGAAAGAACTTTGCGAGGTTGCCGATGGTAAAACAATAAAATAAAACAGATGTCAGAACGCACAGAAATATCAACACTCGGAGAATTCGGTCTTATCGACCATCTCACAAAGAATATAGAACTGCAGAATGTTTCAAGCATTGTAGGCGTTGGCGATGATGCCGCGGTGATCGATCATTTTGGAAAGCAAACAGTCGTTACCACCGACATGCTTGTGGAAGGCGTACATTTCGATTTAATGTACACGCCGCTGCGGCACTTAGGCTATAAAAGCATAGTGGTGAATTTGAGCGACATCTACGCCATGAATGCGACGCCAACACAGGTGACCATCAGCATAGCGCTCAGCAACAAATTCAGCGTGGAAGCGTTGGATGAATTTTACGAAGGCGTATATGCTGCCTGCGCCAAATACGGCGTGGACCTGATTGGCGGCGACACGACAAGCTCACAAAAAGGCTTCGTAATATCTGTAACAGCGCTAGGCGAAATTTCACCGGGCAAGTATGTAAAAAGAAGCACGGCTCAACAAGGAGACCTGCTTTGTGTGAGCGGCGACTTAGGTGCTGCCTTCCTGGGACTAACTTTTCTGGAAAGAGAAAAGAAGATCTTTCTCGAAAACCCACAAGTGCAACCGGATCTTGAGGGAGAAAAATATGTAATAGGGAGAATATTAAAACCAGAAGCAAGAAAAGACATCGTAGAGTTTTTTGAAAAATCCGCTTTACAACCCACCGCCATGATGGACGTAAGCGATGGATTGAGCTCTGAAATATTGCACATATGCAAGCAAAGCAATTTGGGTTGCGTATTGTATGAAGACAAAATTCCCATACACGAAGACACAAAAAACGCGGCCTTCAAATTTCAACTAGATCCAACTGCATGTGCCCTCAGTGGCGGCGAAGATTATGAATTGGTATTTACTATTGCGCAGGCAGATTATGAAAAGCTGGTGCTTAACGAACAGATCAGCGTGATAGGCTACATGACCGAACCGGAAAAAGGCAAAAAGATCATCACCAAAGGCGGCAATACATTTGATATTACAGCACAGGGCTGGAACGCATTCTCGTAGGGGCGAATAGCATTCGCCCTTGTTTGTTTGCCACAGAGAACACAGAAGAACAGAGAAAAAAATCCACTCTGTTCCTCTGTGTCCTCTGTGGCAAAACTTAAACAGTAGCACAAACCACTTTTACGTATTTTACACAACCAAATAATTACTAAAACCGGGCTGTACACCAATATGAAAATGGCGAAGCAGAAAAAAAATATTTATACGTTCAGTGTTTTTGTGGCAGCAATGTTGATGATTATTGGTTGTGCATCTTCCAGGAAGAAATTCAATCCCGATAAAAAATATTCTCCACAGCAATTAAGAAGTGATTACTCGTTGTTCAGGAAAATTTTGGAAGAATCTCACCCCGGGCTTTACTGGTATACTTCTAAAGATTCGATGAACCGCTATTTCGATAGTGGCTATGCCCGGATAACAGATTCGATGACGGAACCACAGTTCAGGGCATTATTAAGCTACGTAATTGCCAAGATCAATTGTGGCCACACCACCACCAAAAATTCAAAAGCATTCAACAGATATCTTGATACAGTAAGACTTCCATTGTTTCCCCTGGGCGTTAAATTTCTAAAAGACACGGCTGTTATAACTGCCAACATCAATGGCAGAGATTCCATCTTAAGACCGGGAATGGTTATCAATAGCATCAACAATATGCCTATAACTACCGTTCGCGATAGCCTCATGCAGTATGTTTCTGCAGATGGATACAACAGCACACACAAGCGCCAGTCGATAAGCAACGGCTTTGCATTTGGTGCTTACTATAAAACAGCGTTCGGACAAACATCGAACTTTTCAATAGGCTTTACGGACAACGCAAATAATGCCAGGGTTTCATCTGTGAAATTGTACAAGGCAGGAAGAGATTCCACTTTTAAAAGACAAATGGCTTTTACACCAAAGCCATCAAGAAAAGAAAGACGCAGACTCGATCTGAGCAACGAAAGAGTGCTGACTATAGATACCGCACATCAAACCGCTTTTTTGGAGATCAATACTTTTTCTGCAGGCAACAGGCTAAAACATTTCATAAAGAAAAGTTTTAGAGAAATGAAACACAACGGAGTAAAACACCTGGTTATAGATGTTAGAAACAATGGCGGAGGAGACGTCTCCAATTCAACCCTACTCACCAAATTCATCATTGATAAAAAATTCAAACTCGCTGATTCGTTATATGCTGTGAAAAAGATCAGCACCTATGGCCGGTACATTAGCAACAGTTTCATAGTATGGCCGTTCATGACTTTTACCACGAGAAAAAGAAAAGACGGGCTGTATCATTTTGGTTTTTATGAGCGCCATTATTTCAAACCACACAAGCACAATCACTTCTACGGCGATGTGTATATATTAACAGGCGGAAATTCTTTCTCAGCCACCACCCTGTTTGCGGGCGCCATAAAGTCTCAAAAAAATGTGTTGATAGTAGGCGAAGAAACTGGTGGCGGTCAGTATGGCAATTGTGCATGGTTTATTCCCGACGTTACTTTACCCAATACAAAGGTTCGTTTTCGACTGCCGAAATTCAGACTCGTAATTGATAATAACATAGTGAAGAATGGGCACGGTGTAATGCCGGATGTGGAAGTGGTTCCCACGACAACTTCGATCGGAAAGGGCGAAGATTTGAAAATGGCGAAGGCGCTGGAATTAATAAAAAGCGTACAGACGCATTGAATGCGTCTCTCTTGCGCCCCAACGTTTTTCGAACCTTGTTTTGGTGTGACAGAGACGCATTCAATGCGTCTCTACAAAAAAACCGTGTAAATCAGTTTAATCAGCGTCATCAGTGTGCCAATTACCGTATACTGGAAACTTTGAATGTAATTTCTTTCAAACCTTCATTTTCCCTGGCGATAATTAAACGCACCCTTTGATTTGGCGCCTGCAACAATCCTTTGTAGATCTGCACATTTCTGCTGGTGTTTTC
Source organism: Pinibacter aurantiacus (assembly GCF_019130065.1). Taxonomy (GTDB): domain Bacteria; phylum Bacteroidota; class Bacteroidia; order Chitinophagales; family Chitinophagaceae; genus Pinibacter; species Pinibacter aurantiacus. The sequence continues at coordinate 78,169 of NZ_JAHSPG010000002.1, forward strand.
ATTGATCGCAACAATCACATCGCCCTCGCGAAAACCAGCCGCCGCTGCCGGTGAGCCTTTCATGATATCGGTGATTACCACCTGCCCTTCGATGTAGTAAATGCTCAAACCAGAATAAGCATAATCAAACGGCTCCCGGAAATGCGAATTCGGCATCAGGTATATTTCTCTTTTCTCGTAATTGAGGATTACGTTAAATCGCCTTAGCAGATCATTGCCAATTAAACCACCTAAGTATGGATAAGAAGTAACGTTGTAGTCATCTTCAAAAATGTAGGCCGGCACTTTTCTGAATTTGTATGGCCCCAGCTTGAAAGATTTTAAAGTTGTCAGTCGCATTTTCGTTTTACCGCCAAGCCCCTCCGCTTCCGTTTCTACAATTTTTTTCTTTGCACTAAACTTCAAACTGTCATCCGCAAAATCTTCTGAAAACAATAAGCATAAGCCTGCGCCGGAGTCAAAATAAAATCTTGCATTCAGGTTGCGCTGCTCTTCTACCGACCCTTCCTGGATTGGAATATTCAGTATGCCAGGTTTAAGCAAATGACCCCCTCTCGGATATTTTAAAAAGCCTTTACTGTAAACGTGCATGATGAGGCTGTCGTAATCAATTTTTATAATGTACCTGTTGAAAAAACTAAAACCAATAATACCATCAATTGTTTCGCCGTATACGCTTGTTAAAATATCATAGTCATTAATGTGAAAATTGAGGCTGTCGACCGATAAACCCGGAAGTTTGAGAGAGTGATTATTGGCAAAGCGAACGGGTTTAATGCCAGCAATACCCCTTACCGTTTTGTTGGAAGCTTCGGAACCTATTTTATATCTTTCGACGGTAGAAGAATCGAGAGAAATGCCGCTGCTTCCGGTATCAAGAATAAAGTGAAGCGTATCCGGAATATCATCGAGGCGGGCATAGACAATAATAACACCACCGTTATATTGTTTAATCGGGAAGCTGGTAAGCAGTTTTGCCGGAGCCTGCAAAATTTCCTGTCCTTTCGCAAGGGAAACAGATAAGAGCATTGTCAGCAAAACAATCGTAAGCGAAAAATTATTTCGTCGCAATCTTTTTTATCGTTAAAGGTGAAGCGGGTGTTGTCTGTTTAAATATAATATTTTTTGTCTATGAAGTTGCGGGATGGTGGGGATTTTATTTGAACGGCATAGTAGAGACAAGGCATTGCCTTGTCTTTTCAGAAATGCGGCGTGTGCGAAGAAAGACAAGGCAATGCCTTGTCTCTACAGGTTCACCAATTTCTCCGCTGCCGCTTCCAGGGTTTCGTTTTTCTTGGCAAAACAAAATCTCAGTAACTTATCATCTTTGCTATTCTGATAAAATGCAGACAGTGGAATTGTGGCAACGCCAAACTCTTTCGTTAAGCGAATGGCAAAATCAGCATCTCCTTCATCAGAAATGCGTTCATAGGAAGCCGTTATAAAATAACTTCCGGAAGATGACTTCAGATTGAAACGTGTTTCTTTCATCAACTCAATAAAATAATCTCTCTTTTCCTGCAAAAAAGGAGAAAGCTGCAGGTAAGAATCTTTATCTTTTAAAAAAGTTGCCAATGCTACCTGCGCGGGTGTAAAGCAACTGAAGCAATTAAACTGATGTACTTTTCTGAATTCTTTCGTGAGCGCTGCAGGAGCAATGGTATAGCCGAGTTTCCATCCCGTGCAGTGATATACTTTGCCAAAAGAAAAGCAAACAAAACTTCTCTCCATTAAATCCGGATAGCGAAGAATGCTTTGATGCGCTATGCCATCAAAGATCAAATGCTCGTACACCTCATCGCTGATGATGAAAATGTTTGTTCCCTTTACAATCTTTCTCAGCTCTTGGATGTCGCTTTCTTGCAAAACGGCACCCGTTGGGTTATGCGGAGTGTTAATTATAATCGCTTTTGTTTTTGGTGAAATATTTTGCTTCACCAATTGCCAGTCAATTCTAAAATCGGGAATGGTTAGCGGTAACAAAATAGCCTTGCCGCCATTCACTTCGATGTTTGGAACGTAGCTATCGTATGCCGGTTCGAAAACGATCACTTCATCGCCCGGTTGCAAAATGGTGGTTAGGGATGAATAGATTGCATAAGTGCCGCCCGGAGTAATGGTAATATCTGTATCAGGATTAATGGTAGTATTATAAAGAAATTGAACTTTTTCAGCAATCGATTCACGCAGCGGCATCCATCCCGCCATTGGAGCGTACTGGTTATAGTTGTCATTCATGGCCTTGCTCACCAACGCAATCAGTTCCTTGCTCATCGCATAATCCGGTAAACCCTGCCCGAGATTTACAGCATTATGCTGCGCCGCCAATGCGCTCATAGTCGTAAAAATTGTGGTGCCTACATTGGGGAGCTTGCTTTGGATGTGAATTGACATGAGGAAATTTTTGATGCTCAAAAATAATTGAATAACTGATTAACTGAATAACTGAGTGGTTGAATATCGAAGAGCAAGACTGACTTTGAACTTTCAGTTAATCAGTTATTCGGTTATTTGTCAAAAAGTTGGTAATAAACTAAACAGACACCCCTGCTTATTTGTATACCAATAGTGGTTTACCGTGAAATAATTTACATGTCTTCCTTTTTTTCTAATTTTGGCATACTTATTTAACCTGAACAGCCCCCCGTATACACCAGTTTTAATTTAATATCCCCTGATTTCAACCTTCCGTCGATTGTGTACCTATTGGAAAACTCCAAAAATTATAGGTAATGAAATTTTCTGTCTTTCCCTTTTTGAAAAAACTACTCAAGGTTTCCGGTATTTCAATAGCTGCCCTATTGTTGTTGCTGTTTATTGCACCATATCTTTTGCCAAATACTGTAGCTACACACATAAAGAACTGGACAAACAAAAGCATAGATGGCGAGCTGGAATTTTCCAAAGCAAGGCTTTCTTTCTTCAATCATTTTCCTTCACTTACGCTTACACTCCATGATTTTTGCCTGAAGGGATCTGCGCCGTTTAAAAAAGATACATTGATCGCTGCCAAAGAAATGGCGCTGGGTATTAACCTTACCACATTGCTTTATAGCAAGAAAGTAGTGATAGATGAAATATATGTAGACGGCGGAAATATCAAGATTCTTGCAGACGAAAAAGGACATGCAAACTACAATGTCTATATTTCCAAAACAGATTCAACGAGGAAGAAAGATGAATCAGACACGTCATCAGCCAACCTCGAACTAAGTAAAATTGTCATCAACAATTCACACGTATTGTATGACGATAAATCCGTTCCCCTGCATATAGACGCATTTGGTTTTACCTACAAAGGCACAGGCGATTTCTCGGAGTCTATCTTTGACCTGACGACTAAGGCCAGAATCGACTCGATCGATTTTTCATTCAGCAATATTTATTACCTGCAAAGAAAAAATGTAAAGGCAAACCTGGTCACCAAGATCAACACAAAGTCACTTGCATTCATTTTTACGAAAAACAGGTTGAAGATAAACGGCCTGCCCATCACATTTAATGGCACGTTAGACTTTCTCGAGAACGGCTATGCGATGGATCTTTCTGTTAGCTCTAAAAAGGCCGGTCTTTACGATCTGTTCACCGCCATGCCACCGCAATATGTGGAATGGCTGAAGAAGACGGACGTAGATGGTTTTGCAAACCTTCTTCTTACATTGAAAGGAAAATACATAGCATCAAAAAATCTTTCGCCAGACCTTAATTTTCACATGGATGTGGATCGTGGTTTTGTGAGATACAACAACGCGCCGGTTCCTGCCAAAAACATCGCGCTCAGGCTGGATGTAAAAATGCCATCGCTGAACCTGGACAGTATGCAAATAAATGCCGACTCCATTTCTTTCAATCTTGAAAAGGATTATTTGAAAGGCACCATTCGCACAAGAGGTTTTTCGCAGCCGTATGTTTTCGCAAATGTAGATGCCAACATGAATCTCGAAATGCTGCAACGTGCGTTCGGCTTCACGAATTACGATACAAAAGGAAAAATAGACCTGCAGTTACATGCTGATGGAAATTATACCACAGATACTCTTGTGAAAAGAACGCTTAGGAAAACAATAATTGATACTGTCGTTACAAGTATTCCGGCATTTACTATCAAGTCGAGTATGAGCAACGGTTATTTCAAATACGCATCGTTGCCGGAAGCAATTAAGAATATCAACTTCAAACTTGATGCGTCCTGCGATAGCAACTACCGTCACATGAAGTTTGATATTGCAAACCTGAATGCGACGGCGCTGAACAGTTTCATCAAAGGAAATATCAACCTGGCCGGCTTACCGGATGTGTTCGTAAACGCCAACATACAATCCACCCTGAACATGCAGGATATCGAAAAAGTATATCCGCTGGAAAGCATGCAATTGAAAGGAGCTCTTCAACTGAATGTGAACAGCAAAGGCACTTACGATGCAGACAAAAAGAAATTTCCTGTAACCACGGCAGATATTCGTTTGGCAGACGGCGTTCTCAAAACCAAGTATTATCCCAATGCGATTGAATCTATAAACATCAACGCAAAAGCAGATGACAGTGACGGAACGCTGAAAGGGCTTAACGTTAACGTTGAACCGGCGTCTTTTGTGTTCGAAGGAAAACCGTTCTATGTAAACGGCTCACTGAAAAACTTTGAAGACATTTTATATGACATTACTGCAAAAGGTGAACTGGACATCGACAGAATTTACAAGGTATTTTCACAAAAAGAATTTAATGTAACCGGGCTTATCAAAGCAGATTTTGCATTAAAGGGAAGGCAAAGCGACGCCATGAACGGCCGCTACACGAAATTGAACAACAGCGGAACACTTGAAGTAAAAGAACTTGCTATAACACATGAAGCCTTTCCACAACCGTTTAAAATAACAGAGGGCCTGTTCAGATTTAACCAGGATAAAATGTGGTTCAATAAGTTTATTGCCCAATACGGAAGCTCTGATTTCAGGCTGGATGGTTACTGTAGCAATGTACTTAACTACATACTGAACGATAAAGCCGTGTTGCAAGGCGATTTTAAACTCGATTCGAAATTTATCGATGTAAACGAGTTTATGGCTTTTGCTCCGGCGCAGGACAAAAAATTGCCCGAGGAGGCAAAAGCATTTCCCGCAGAAACACCTACTGCAACTGGTGTTGTGATCATTCCGGAAAACCTTAACCTGCACCTGGCCGCGAATGCCGCGAAAATAAAATACAACGATATCGTTTTAGAAAACTTTACAGGAGACGCAACACTTAACAACAGCCAACTGACATTGAAACAAGCAGCATTTAACATGATAGGCTGTAACGTTTCTATGGATGCCGTTTATGCAAGCGTCAATCCCGTGAAGGCCAATTTCGACTATCACATTACCGCCACTGATTTTGATGTAAAACGAGCCTATAACGAAGTAAAAATATTCCACGACCTGGCAACGGCAGCAAGTAAAGCAGAAGGAATTGTTTCTATAGACTACAAGTTAAACGGCAAACTGAATGAAAACATGATGCCCATCTATCCATCGCTTGTAGGTGGAGGAACGCTTAGCGTAAAGAAAGTGAAACTTAAGGGTCTGAAATTATTCAACGCCGTGGGTAGTAAAACCGGTAAAGATGACATTAAGGATCCCGATCTTTCTAAAGTTGATTTTAAAACAACCATTAAAAACAACCTCATAACACTTGAACGCACCAAAATGAAAGTGTCCGGCTTCAGGATCCGCCTTGAGGGCCAAACGAGCTTCGATCAAAGACTCAATCTAAAAATGCGCCTCGGCCTGCCGCCACTCGGCATCATCGGCATACCCATAAAAGTGACCGGCACTGCCGAAAATCCAAATATAGCCGTGGGGAAAAATACGGATCAGTTGGAGGAAACGGAATATGAGGACTAATTAAAAATTAATATGCTGCAGTCTTGAAAGAGTGCAGCACTACTGGTAGCTTCACAGTTTTGGAGGCTCGCTATTTATAATAAAGAGCACCTTATTAATTACTAATTATTAATTATTAATTGTTGTCACAGCGTCTTCTTCATCAAAACATCCCTCTGCCTATCATTCCCCAACAAAAACTCATGTTCGCTGAATTGTTCGAAGCCGAATTTTTTGTAGAACGCTATAGCAGTTGGATTAAATTCCCATACGCCCAGCCAGATAACTTCTTTGTTCAACTCTTTGGCAATGGAAAGTGACTTTTTCATCAATGCAGAGCCAACGCCTTTGCCAATGGCTTCTTTGATGCAATAAATGCGCGCCAGTTCAATGGCGTTCGCAGAACTGTTTTCGTCCGGCAACGGTTCTTCGCGCAGCCGCACATAGCCGGCGGGAACATCGTTAAGGTATGCAAGCAGAAAAATGTTTCCCTCTTTTCCAACCTCAACCCTAAGCGCGGGAATAGTAAATTGCTCGTTGAGAAATTTATCCATATCCTCCTTTGTATTTTGCTCATGGAAAGAATCATAAAATGTCTTCTGACTCATTTCCGCAATAAGGTCCGCATGTTCAGCTGAAGCGATTATAATTTTTATGTCTTCCATAAATACAATGTTGGCGAAAAATAGAGTGAATTCAAAGAATAACAAAAAACACGGTAGGAGGTTGGGTTGTCCGGAATGGACTGGTCCTTTATCTACGAAAGGCGTTAAATCAAAACAAGCTGATTGTGTTCGCTTCGCGATGTTTAACATGTCGCTCCTATGGGGCTGGCTATGGAAATCTGGATTGTCATCTTCCCATACTAACGTTCCGCTCCTACGGAGCTTGGTGCTTGAAATTCAACCAGCCCTATCGGGGCGGTACGTTAGTTGTAATTATTGGCGTTATCGCGAACCAACTGCCAGCCCCGTAGGGGCGACATGTTAAATATCGCGAAGCGAGAAATACTAGGTGCCCCCTAACCTGTGCCCACATTTCACTAAAACCCGAAAAATCTCGTGACCGGATTGTTATAGCACAACGTTGACTATACAATCTGCCTATCTTTGAGCCTATTAAAAAATTCGACAAACCAAACAGATGAAAAGAATCTTATCGTTCGTATTGGCTTTTCAATGTAGTATGATATTGTTTGCGCAGCAAACACCGGATGCAAAGACTTTGCAGGAAACAGGCAAGACTTTTATGCGCCAGGGCGATTATACAAACGCGTTGCTTTCTTTCAACAAAGCACTTCAACAAAAACCCAATGATCTTGAAATACTGAAAGACATCGTTTTTAACTATTACCTCAGTCACGATTATTCGAAAGCATTGGAAGTAGGCAAACCGTTGCCTGAAAGACCAGATGCCGATGTGCAGTCGTACCAGCTGCTGGGAATGGTGTACAAAGCAATCGAAGAAAGAAAGGACTGTGAGAAATTGTACAAAAAAGGCATCAAGGCGTTTCCAAACAGCGGCGTGCTATATAGTGAATACGGCGAAATGCTGTGGACAAAACAAGACTACAGCGCCATCAAACTTTGGGAAAAAGGAATTGAGGTAGACAAAAATTATTCTGGCAATTACTACAATGCTGCTAAATATTACTACTTCACAAAAGACAAAGTGTGGGGTTTGATTTACGGGGAAATTTTCCTGGATCTCGAAAGCTACAGCCGCAGAACAGAAGAAATTAAAAAGCTGGTGTTGGAGGGTTACAAAAAGCTGTTTGTGGAACAAAACCTTACCAAAGATCAGGACATGAAAAACGAATTTGTAAAAGCCTATCTTGAAGTAATGTCGCATCAGACAGATATCGCTGCAAACGGCATTACCGCTGAAACGCTAACCATGATCAGAACAAAATTTCTGCTTGAGTGGATGGACAAAAAAGCACTGAGTTTTCCATTTAAACTATTCGATTATCAACAACAACTATTAAAAGGCGGCATGTTTGATGCGTACAATCAATGGTTGTTTGGAGCGGCGCAAAACCTTACTACTTTCCAAAGCTGGACAACAACCCACGCTGCGGAATACGAGAAATTCACATCTTTCCAAAAAGGAAGGGTTTTCAAATTAGCCGATCATCAGTATTACCAGACGAAAAAAGACTAGGAGTCAGATAGCATTATACAAAAGGCAGCCCACAATTTGAGGCTGCCTTTTCTTTTCGGTTCCAATGAAGCTAATTGTTGTTAGTGGCATCTTTGGCAATGTTATTTCCTAAAGAGCCTTTGATAGCATCGCCTTTGTTTAAATGAGGCTTCGACGAGCTCAGCCTTACAGCAAAAGCAGAGTGTCAGGCTGAGCTTGTCGAAGCCCCGTCGATAACGAGACCTCTTAGATTAAAGCTATAGCATTTAAAATTCTCCAAATGCTTATTATGTTTGTGTTTTATACAACTATGTCAATCAGAACCTATTGCCTATCAATCATCGTTATCTGCATTCAATCAGTTTTCGGATTTTCTGTCAATGCGCAGCAATCAGCAACTCATTCAATAGCCGCAGCTGAAAACATTCCTCAGGATCATATTTGCGAAGAAAAATTTCTGCTGATCAATGGCATTGAGCAGTGGCTTACTATCAAAGGAAATCTCTCGAAGCCGGTTATCTTATTTCTGCATGGCGGACCCGGAAGCGTTATGAGCCCTTATGCTGATCATATTTATAAACAATTGGAAAATGATTTTATAGTTGTGCAATGGGATCAACGAGGAGCAGGCAGAACCTTTGGCAAAAATGCACCCGGGGAATTGACCAAAGAATTTTTACAAGCAAATGTCCTGACCATCGATCAAATGGCGGCAGATGGCATCGCACTAACTGAGCAACTTTGTAAGCAACTGAAAAAGAAAAAAGTCATACTCTTCGGGACGTCATGGGGCTCTGCGCTTGGTGTTACTATAGCCACAAAACGACCAGATCTGTTTTATGCATATGTGGGCCACTCACAAATTGTAAACCCGGACAGCGATGATTTACTTTACAACAAAGTGCAACAGTTGGCACAAAAAAACAACGACACAGCTTCCCTGAACAAACTAAATGCCATTGGCAAACCACCTTATGAAAGAGCGAGAACAGTTGGAAAGTTGTGGAAGATTGTCAAAAAATATGAAAGGGAAAACTCCATCCCCGCACCTCAATCATGGTTCATAGAAGACTCCGTTTATGCAAATCGTAAAGATGAAAAGGACCGCGAAGACGGCGATGATTATTCTTTTGTCAATTTTGTGGGCGACAAGCAACTCGGAGTATCATCGATGCGAGCATCCATAAACTTTCTGAAAAACAATACCAGCTTCCAACTGCCGGTTTACCTGATCCAGGGCGAGGAAGATATCTTAACGCCTAAAGAATCGACAAGGGCTTATTTTGACAAACTAAAAGCCCCGAAAAAAGAATACTTTTTGTTACCAAAAACAGCCCACGGCTTTAACCAGTCAGTCGTTGATACTCAGTATAAAATTTTCAAGAGTATACTGGTTTTCTGAAACGGAAAACCCAATCAACCGCAAAGCGCACTACGTTGGCGCAAAGGAAACGAAGGATACGCATAAGAATCTCCCTTCTTTTCTTTGCGCAACCTTTGCGCACTTTGCGGTTGGAAAAAACCCGAGTCAATCAGGCAGTCTGCACTCTCTAAACTCCCTTAGAAATAGTTTGAGATGTTTTTACAATCTTATGATATTTGAATATCAGTGTTACAACTTCGAATAGGTAAATGTTGTACCTTTGGGTTCTAAAATTAGAAATTAACTATGAAAAGGATATTACTTCCTATCGCGGCAGCTCTCTTCATCATCAGTTGCCAGGACGCTCCCAAAGCTGACAAAGCTGAAACGGCAGAAAAACAAGCTGCTGCTACAGCCGCAGGTACAGAATTTAAAATTGACACCGCTACAAGTGTTGTTGGCTGGTTGGGAACAAAACCAGTTGGTCAGCACAACGGAACATTGAAAATAAACAATGGTGAATTCACGTTGGCGGATGGTCAAATCGCTGCCGGTAAATTCATTATCGACATAAATTCTCTTACAGATGTTGACATGAAACCAGGCGACGGAAAAGAGAAAATTGAAGGTCACCTGAAAAGTGCAGATTTCTTCGATGTTGCTAAATATCCAAACGCAACTTTCGAAATTACTAAAGTAGAACCTTTGGCAAACGATACAGCTGCTACACACAAAATAAGCGGAAACCTTACTTTGAAGGACAGCACTAAAAACGTAACGTTCCCTGCGAAGATCACAGTTGCAGAAAACACCATCAATGCTTCTGCAAACTTTAATATTGACAGAACACAATGGGGCATGCATTACGGAAATGATAAATCTTTGGGCGACAAATTCGTTCGTCCTGAGGTAAACCTTCAGTTGAAAATAGTAGCTAGCAAGTCATAATTTTTGTTGTTTTGTTTTAAGGATAAACCTCGCGAAAGCGGGGTTTATTTTTTTATCCAAAGTGAGCACGTAGGTTTTGAAACTGAATAACTGAGTAACTGAATAACTGAATGTTTGTGTTTAGTCTTAGTTTTCCACATTGAACCACTCAGTTATTCAGTTACTCAGTTATTCAGTTATTATCTGTGTCATCTGTGTCCCGTTTTAAATTAAATTACGCCCATGAGCGATTACATTTCATTTGAACAAATACCTTTTGGAAGCGACAGCTTTGCCGACAACCCGGAACCACGATGTCCGTGCGTGCTGGTGCTGGACACATCCGGCTCAATGTCTGGTCTGCCTATCCGTGAATTGAACGAAGGCATTGAAACCTTCAAGCAGGAACTCCTCGGCGATCCTTTGGCAATGAAAAGAGTGGAAGTGGCCATGATCACATTTGGTCCCGTTTCCATTGAATCAGATTTCCAGACGGTGCCAAACTTCTACCCCAAAACTTTACACGCCAACGGCGACACACCAATGGGAAGCGCCATTTCACTGGCGGTGGACATGGTTACGAAAAGAAAACAGGACTATAAAAACCACGGCGTTTCTTACTACAAGCCCTGGATCATTTTAATAACAGACGGCGCTCCTACAGATGGCTGGCACCACGCTGCCTCGCAAATCAAAGACGGGGAAGATCGCAAATCATTCGCCTTTTTTGCCATTGGCGTAGAAGGTGCAAATATGGATGTGCTGCAACAAATATCCGTTCGCCAGCCTTTGCGATTGAAAGGCTTAATGTTCAGAGAATTCTTCATGTGGCTATCGGCTTCCATGAAAATGGTTTCAAGTAAAAACCCGGGAAGCAATATCACCATGTTGCCACCAACCGGCTGGTCAGAACTATGATGTGGAAAGCAATAGGACAAAGCGCTATCGGAACTTCTCATCTTGCCACAAACAAATCATGCGAAGATGCGATTGCCTACAAAATTGTAAACGCAGCCAATAATGAAACAGCATTGATCTGTTGTGTAAGCGATGGTGCAGGCAGTGCAGCATATGCAGAAGAAGCATCAACAATCGCTACGCAAAAAGCGATTGAGTTGTTTGAAGAATGCATTGCCGCAGAAAAGGATGTTGATAACTCAATTGTCATGTCTGTTGCAGAAAACATTTACGATGTCTTTGCAAACCTTGCTGAAGAAAGAGGCGTTGAAATAAATGAATTTTCTTCCACTTTTCTTGGATGCATTTTGCTGCCAGGGAAATCTGTTTTCTTTCAAATTGGCGATGGAGCCATCATTCGTGATGACGGCAACAACGGCTACGCAGCCATCTGGTGGCCGCAAAACGGAGAATATTCCAACACAACCGTGTTCCTGGTGGACGACATCAATTTTCCCAATCTTAAAATAACAACGGTTAACGAACGCATAAATGAAGTTGCTATTATAACAGACGGATTGCAACACCTCACATTGAACAATGAAACATCCAGCGTACATGGACCATTTTTCAGTGATCTGTTTAAATGGCTGCGAATGGCAAAAAATGCTGAAGAAACAGAGATACTCAACAACAAACTGAGGGAGTTTCTCTCCGGCCAAATGATCAACAGCAGAACCGACGATGATAAAACCTTGTTCCTCGCAACAACGCTCAATAAATGATCAACAAAACATATACCGGTGAAAAAAATTCGTACACAGCTTCCCGTGAATTAGGGAAAGGCGGCGAGGGACAGGTATATGAACTTGCCAACAACTACTCGCAGGTGTTGAAAATTTACAATGAGGCGCTTAGCACAGACAAGATTGAAAAGCTGCGCACAATGGTAGCGATGGGCAATGCCCAAACACTAAACTATGCAGCATGGCCGGTTGATATTGTGCGGGATAATGGGACTGTTGTAGGTTTTGTAATGAAGAAGCTGGACAACTACATGCCGCTGCATATGCTGTTCAGCCCAATGGACCGAAAGAAAAATTTTCCTGACAAAGGCTACAACTTTCTGGTGCACGTGGCAAGAAATCTCGCCACTGCTTTTTACGCCCTCCACTCACAGGGCCTGGTAATTGGTGACGTAAACGAAGGAAACATCCTGGTGAACAGCCAGGGCATGGTGGCGTTTATCGATTGTGATTCTTTTCAAATAAAAAACAACAGCAGCTATTTCTTTTGTGAGGTGGGCGTGCCAAGATACACGCCGCCGGAACTGTTGAGTAAATCGTCGTTTAACAATGTAATCAGAAGCGTAAACACCGATAGCTTCTCAATGGCAGTGTTAATTTTCCAATTGTTGTTTCTTGGCAGGCATCCATTTGCAGGTCGCAACATTTCCAATGAAGACATTGACGAAGAAACGGCCATTAAGAAATATTTGTTTGCTTATTCTGTTAACAAACTGAATAAAAAATTACTGCCGCCAAACGACAGTTTTGCCATTAGTAATTTATCGCAGCAATTAGTCGCACTCTTTCACTCCTCTTTTGAAAATGAAATTGCGAGGCCCGAACCTGAGCAATGGATGAAAGCGCTTGACGAGTTTTCAAAGGAAATGTCAACCTGCGAAAAACATAAGATTCATATTTATCCCTCAACGCTTGTAACCTGCCCCTGGTGCGACTTTAAGGATCGACGCAATATTTATTATTTTCTGGACGACAGTTATACGCAGCAAATACCTGGATCTGCTGATATGGATAAGTTCATCAACGGATTTAAAGTTGAGCAACTTAACCTGAAGAAAATTTCATTTCCAAAGCAGAACAAACAGGCCATTCCACCAAGCCCGATTTTGGATATTTACAAACGCTATAAGATGTACCATCGAATCGGAATGGCGATCATAGTTGTAATTGCCATTTTAATTGCGATTTACGCAACACAATTTTCTTTTCTATCGCTTTTCCTTATTGGCTTCTCATACAAATTGCTTCCGTGGCATAGAGATATAGTAAAAGAAAAAAAGCGACGCGAACTTGCATACAAAACACAGGGACAATTGCTGGAGACTGCATTAAAAGAATATAACACGCCGAAAGAACTCAACAATTACAGCAACAACGCTTCGAAATTGGAAAGGTCCATCGATCAGTTCAAAAGGCTTCCAACAGAATTGCAGAAACGGAAACGTGAAATGGAAGAAGAGGTGTACAATAATCAACTGCATGTTTTCCTGCACCAGTTTTTGCTGGACGACTTTACTATAGCGGGTTTCGGTGCGTCGCGAAAAGCAACACTGGCAACGGCAGGTATCAGAACGGCGGGAGATATTACAAAGCTCACATCGATAAAAGTTCCCGGCATAGGCCCGAAGTTTATTCAAAACTTATTGTCGTGGCAAAGGCTGGTGGCTTCAAGATATACCTACAAACCAGACAATGATTTATTGCAAACGCGTTATGCCCTGATCGCTACACAAATAGAGCAACAGAAAAGATATCTGGAAAATGAAATAAAGAAAGATTACAATTCACTCAATTATTTAAAGACAAGTATCCTCAACCGCCAATCGCAACTAGAAACGCAAATCAATTCATTACACAAAGAGTATTGCCAATCCATTGTTGACTACGAAGCGTTCAATAAAAAATTCGGCGGCTTCACTTAGAGAGCACACGGATAACACGGATTGGACGGATTTACACGGGTTTCTCAAAAGTTGAATAACTGACTAATTGAATAATTGAGGGTTCAAAATCAAAGGAGATTCTTATGCATACCATTCAATTATTCAGTTACTCAGTTATTAACACCCATCAGCGTAGATCAGTCAAATCAGCGTCATCTGCGTGCCAAAAAAAATCCGTGTAAATCCGTCTAATCCGTGTGCTATCAAAAAAGCCTCCATTCCGAAGAATGAAGGCTCTTAATATAAACAACACCATTAAACCTTAAGCGTATTCTGCAACATAGTGTGTGAAGAATTCTTCCTTCGCACGACGAACTTTTTTCGCTTTCGCAAGATGGTCCGAATCATCTCTGTAACCCAATGCAAGCGCTACTACAGAAGTCAATCCTTTTTCTTTCAAACCAAGCACTTCATCAACTGCGGCAGGATTAAAACCTTCCATTGGAGTCGTATCCACTTTTTCAATTGCAGCAGCCGTAACACCCACGCCTAAAGCAATATATGCCTGGCGGGCAGACCACTGTTGCAGGTTTTCTGCAGAGCGACCTTTAATAGCATTCATCAACATATCGCGGAAACCGCCAAGATCCTCTACTTTAATGCCACGCACTTTCGCGGTGTTTCTCAGATACTCGTCAATATGTTCCTCTGTAACGTTATCCCATGCCGCAAATATCACAACAGCGGAACCGCTGATGATTTGTGGCTGGTTGTACATAGCAGGAGCCAATTTCTTTCGCAACTCTTCATCCTCCACCACGATAACGTGGAAAGGCTGCAAACCCATTGATGAAGGAGCGAGGTTGATAGCCTCTAAAATGTTATGCAGCTTTTCAGCAGGTACTTTTTGACCATTCATTTTTTTAGCCGCATAGCGCCAGTTCAGTGAATCAAGATATTCCATATAAATTAGTTTTATTTTTAAGAATCAATGTTTAAACAAAGGTATAAATAAATTGACGTTCAAACATCAAAAAGGTGTTAAAAAAAATAACACCGATAGAATTTCGGTGTTATTTGTATGAAAATCAGATATTTATTAAAAAACTACAGACGCTCGAAAAGCGCTCTCAATTTTTCGCGGGTCATTATTGTTTCCCAATCCTTACCCAAAGCATTCTCCCAAAGTGGTTTCATGCCAAGGGAAACATTGATCATAATGTCGAATTGTTCATCAGTCAAACCTTTACACACTCCTGTTGGGATGTCAATGTTGTTTTTCTCCACCATTCTTTTGAACTCATCTACCCCAGCAGGATAATATTCTTCCAAATGGTTCATTACTATACAGTTGCCTATGCCGTGCTTGGTGCCCAGCAAATAACTTAAGCCGTAGCTAACCGCGTGCGTAACACCCACTTGTGAATAAGCGATGCTCATACCACCTGCGTAAGAAGCCATCATCAGTTTATCGTCAGAAGTTGCGTCCCAATGATCTCTTTTCAGGAAAACATCCTGGCAAAGTTCAAGAGCCTTTTCGCCATAGCTTTTGCTGAATTCGTTCAGGAAAGTTCCTTCAAGGCTTTCAATGCAATGGATATAGCAATCCATACCGGTATAAAAACGCTGGTTAACCGGCGCGTCGGCAGTTAACTCAGGGTCCAAAACGATTTGATCAAACGGTGTAAAATCAGAGTTCATGCCCAGTTTGCGGGTTGGTCCGGTCAAAACAGTTGTACGGGAAACTTCCGCACCCGTTCCGCTCAATGTAGGAATACCAGCTTTGTAAACACCGGGCTGTTTTACAAGGTCCCAGCCTTGATAATCTGCAGAAGAGCCAGGGTTTGTCATCATCAAACTCACTGCCTTAGCAAGATCCATTGTAGAACCACCACCGATACCAATGATACCGCTAACGGTTCCAAATTCATCTTTCAGTTGTTGTGCCAGCGCATCTACCTGTTTGGTTTTAGGCTCAAGCGTAACGTCTGCAAAAATTATTTTATCCTTTCCTCTCAAAGGAATGCGGCTTGGCAAAGCCTTTCCTTCAAAAAAGTGGTCAACCAAGAAAATCATCGGAGCGTCTGATTTGCGCTTAGGCGCCAATATTTCGTCTAACTGATTGAAGCTACCGCGGCCAAACACCACGTAATCAACCATTTTAAAATTTCTAAACTGCATAAATAGGATTTGAAGATGAAGCGAACAATCGCTATTGGGTTACAAAAGTAGGGCGGGGCAATTAATAATTAATAATTAAAAATTAAAAAGGTAGTCGTCGCTTAAGTGTTATCAAACATCTTAAAACTTTGACCGAGTTCCCTCTTCCTTTTTTTGATTTTTTACTTTTTCCTTTTGATTTACTCTTCGTCCTTCATAAACGAAGCAGCCTTATCAAGGTCGCCTGGTGTGTCTATCTCAACTCCCATATAATCCACGATCACCATTTTCATTGGAACGCCGTGTTCGAGGTAACGAAGACATTCTACTTTTTCAGCAGATTCCAAGGGCGTCATGGGCCAGTTGGTAAAATTTAAAAGCGCTTGTTTACGGAATGCATAAACGCCAATATGTTCGTAGTAAGGAATCACAAGATCTTTATTACGCGGATATGGGATCACGCTTCTGCTAAAGAAAATTGCGTTCATGTTAATATCCACGGCCACTTTTACATAGTTAGGATCGTCGATGTATACTTGTTCAGTAAGCGGCTGCATCATTGATGCCACCTGTACTTTTGTACCCTCTTCGCCTTCAAAAACCTGCAACAATTTTTGCAAAGGTTCTCTTTTCACAAAAGGCGTATCTCCCTGCACATTCAAAACAATATCTACATCCAGATGGCCCGCGGCTTCCGCAATACGGTCGCTGCCACTTTCGTGAAGCTTTTTGCTCATAATGGCATTACCGCCATGTGAAGTAATCTCTTCGAAAATAATATCACTGTCCGTTACCACCACCACCTGGTCAAAAAGTCCGGTGGCCAAAGTATTGTCATAGGTATGGCGGATAATGGTTTTATCGCCGAGCATTTGCATAAGTTTTCCCGGAAAGCGCGTAGCAGCATAACGGGCCGGTATCATTGCAACAATGCGATTGTCTTGCATGTAAAGAAAAGTTTTCGCAAAGCTAGGGATTTTTGAAGTTGCCGGTAGCGAGCTACTTTCCCCTCTGCTTCTCCACTGCCTCCTTCACCCATTCATTCTCATACCCTTTTTGCAAAAGGTAATCCTGCATTTTGCGCATTTTTATGAAAATGTTTTTCTCACCCTTGAGTGTTTTCCATTTTTCCTCGGCCAGCTTGTGGAGTGTTTCAAAATAGGGTTCGTCTTCTATCGATTGGAGAGCTTTTTTTATGCAGTAGTCGCCTACTTTTTTTAGTTTCAGCTCGTATTTAATTTTGACTTTACCCCAATGCTTCATGCGAAACTTGCCGCCAGCAAACGCAATGGCAAAGCGCTCTTCGTTCAAATAGTTCTCCTCAATCAGTTGCGAAAGCATTGTTTCCACCGCAGGTTTATACAAACCGTAACTATAGAGTTTATCCTTCACTTCCTGGTGACTGCGCTCCTGGTAGGCGCAATATTGTTTTGCTTTTTGGAGCGCCTGCTCGGGCGTTAACGTTCGTTCAAAGGCCATGGAAGCAAAGATAGCCGAACGCCCAATGCTAAACGTCTAATGCTTAACGCAGAATGCCTAACGCTAAAAGGCAGCCTGCTGCACAGAAAGAGCCTTAAGCGTTAGGCATTCTGCGTCCAGTATTTGGCGTTTTGCGTTGGGCTTTGAGCGTTCAGCATTTTCTTCACACAAACTATCCCCCAACACTTGCCTATTAGTTAAAAATCATTAGTTTCGCCACTACATAAAATTTGAATTCAATTAATATGAAGTTCATTGTTTCATCTTCGGCCTTGCTGAAACAGTTACAACAGATCAGCGGGGTTATTAACTCCAATACGGTTTTGCCAATATTAGAAGATTTTCTGTTTGAGGTAGAAACGAATAAGCTTTCCGTAGTAGCAACTGACCTTGAAACGGTTATGCGCGTGCAGATCGAAATCGAAGCGAAAGAGAGCGGCAAGGTTTGTATTCCTGCAAAAATTTTGATCGACTCTTTGAAGAATATTGCGGATCAGCCACTGACTTTCAACATCGACAAAAATTTCGCTGTTGAAATTACAAGCGACAACGGTAAGTATAAAGTAATGGGCGAAAACCCTGATAACTTCCCTAAAGAACCATCTGCAGATGATACCACATCATTTACTTTGGAATCAGGTCAGCTGGTAACCGCCATCAACAAAACTTTATTCGCTGTAAGTAACGACGATCTTCGTCCGGCGATGACAGGTGTTTACTTTGAACTGGATAAAAACTATTTGCAGTTTGTTGCTACCGATGCACACAGACTGGTTCGTTATAAATTGACAAACGTTCATTGCCCGCAGAACGATTCTTTCATTGTGCCACGTAAGCCGCTGAACTTGTTGAAAACAGCATTGCCTGACAATGCAGATGAAATCACAATCAATTACAACAGCAACCACCTGTTTGTAAAGCATGGCAACACACAAATGAGCTGTCGATTGATCGACGCCCGTTTCCCTGATTACAAAGTTGTTATTCCTACAGACAATCCGTACAAACTCGTTGTTACGAAATCAGACTTTCAAGGTGCATTGCGCCGCGTAAGTGTATTCAGTAACAAGAGCACTAACCAGGTTGTGTTGAACATTCACGGAAGTGAATTGCAACTGGCTGCACAAGACGTTGACTTTAGCTTTGAAGGAAATGAAAGAATGAAATGTCAATACGATGGTGAAGACCTGGCAATTGCTTTCAACGCGAAATTCCTGATAGAAATGTTGAACGCTGCAGAAAGCGACGAAGTAAAAGTTGAGCTGTCTACACCAACAAAAGCTGGTATCATTAAACAAACAGAAGGCGAAGAAAACGAAGAGCTGTTAATGCTTGTAATGCCTTTGATGTTGAATCAATAGTAAAATAAATCTCTTTTATACAAAGGTTGTTTCAGAAATGGAACAACCTTTTTTAATGCCCTTTTCAACACCTTTCGTACATTTAATAAGGATTTGAAATTTATTAGATATTCTAAAAATAAATTTCAAATCCTTAACCATTAAAGAAACAGCGTGAAAGCAATTCGATCCTACGACAATTATATAAATGCAAACATGCAGCTCTCTCTGCTAAAGGATGCGGGGTTAAATTGCTATATACAAGATGAGTATACCATTACCATCGATCCTTTGCTAAGCCCCGCGCTGGGCGGAATGAAGTTGATGGTGAATGAAGAAGACATTGAAGAAGCCAACCGCATTCTCGAAACAACCGAGCGAACTTTTCTTGAGAATGTTGCTTGTGAAAACTGCGGACAAAAAAGCGTTCAAAAAATTGTGAACGTAAAAACTTTTGATACAGTCTGGCAACAGCTATGGAGTGTTTTAAAAAATGGCCAGCCAGTGGAGCAGACAACTGTTTACAGGTGTTATAGTTGTGGAGCGATGCAAGAAGAGCTTTAATAAGCAAAAAATTAAAAAGTCAAAAGTCAAAAAAGGGAGCGCTATTTCGCACTTGTGTTTTTGACTTTTGACTTTTTAATTTTTACTTTATTCTTAGACTTTTTCCCTTAAGCTCTCTCTAAACCCGCTCGGGCTAAAGCCTGCAACGTTTTTAAAGAATTTGGCAAAGTTGGAAGTGTCTGTAAATTGTAAGTAGTATGCAACTTCTGCTACAGTCATATTCGTGTTTTTCAAAAGCGCCTGCGCTTCCAAACCAACTCTTTCACGAATAATTTGCGAAGCAGATTTACCAGTTTGATCTTTAAGCAGATTGCTTAAATAGTTCGGGTGCAAGTGCATTCCCTCTGCAACAGCTTTTAAAGTTAACTCTTCCTTGATGTTCCCTTTATTCAACTCAATGAAATAGCCATTCAGCAAATTCATGAATTGAGAAACAACTGTTTCATTGCCTTTGGTAACTGTATAACTTCCGGAAGTCGCAGCTTTCGCATTGAACAACAAAATGTTGGTATAATGAAACAACATCTTGTAACGATCAGGATTATCTGAGCGAAGTACACCTTGCATATCGGTGAACAACTGCTCAAACGCAGTGATCTGCTCTTCGCTAAGCTTTGTAGTTAAACCGCTTTCTGCCTGGTAAAAAGGAAACTCTGTAGTGATCGTTCTGGCGGGCTTTTGCTGGAAAACGTATTGCGGCGTAAAGAAAATGATGTAGCCTTTCCAGTTTTTAATTTCATGATAATGGCGGATGTGCCATGGAGCAGTGAAATACATGTTGCCACGCTCAAGATGATAAACTTGTGAGTTTATGTTGAGAGTGAAACTGCCATCCGTCACCAGAGCTGCAATGAATGCATTCAGACGGAATGGTTGTTTGAAAAGCTTACTATCGTACGGGATATCTTCAAACTTGATCAGCTCAAAATCTGGATTCAAAACCGTCATATCGGCGCTTTGAAACGACTCACTAAGATTGTTGTAATAAGGTATTTTTTCAGCCATGTTCACTAAAGATAGAATTGCAAAATTCGTTTATTTGATTGATTTAAGTCAACTTTTCACCTCCCGCTCCTTATCAATATTTACCGCTTATAAAATAACGGGGAAGGGTAAAGAATTGTAAAACAAGTAGGTTTACGTTCTTTTAGTAGTTTTTACGGAACAAGATGGGGGGTAAAGCCGGACTTAAAATTGGTAAACGTTGTCGAGACTTTGACGCTAAACTAACACAAAACTTGCGGGTAGAATCTAAATAATATCTAAAATAATTCATTTATGAGAGTTTGATGACAATTGAGTTTGCTGGTTTCCTGAAGCTGACAACGTCTGAAATAAAATCGTTGCTTTCAAGCTATCATGAAGGGAAAGTCAAAAGGCAAAAGCCAAAAGGGTCTCGAACTGTTTTGAACGTTATTGACTTTTCACTTTTGAATTTTTACTTCTGGCCTTGTGCCGTTGAAGTTATTCATCATCATATCTTTGCAAATCTTTTTAACAACTTCTGGCAAAACATAAATACAGCTTGTCTGTAATTACTAGTTATGTATTACTTGTTATATGGCGTTTTATATTTACTCTCCTTGTTGCCCATGCGGGTTCTGTATATTTTTTGCGACCTTATTTATGTTATACTCTACTATATAGCAGGTTATCGCAAACAGGTGGTGATGAAAAATCTTTCTATTGCTTTTCCTGAAAAATCAGAAGCAGAGAAAAAAACTATTGCAAGAAAGTTCTACAGGAATTTTATTGACAACTTTATTGAGGCTATTAAAATGCTGAGCGCGGGAAAATCTTTTGTTGAAAAAAGATACAAAGGCAACTTTGAAATATTTGAACAGATCAATGCCAAGGGAAAAAGTGCCCATCTTTTTCTCGGACACTATTTTAACTGGGAGCTAGGAAACTTCACGCTTGAATACAACTCTCCATTGCACATGCTTATCGTGTATATGCCCATTAAGAATCAGGCGATGGAAAGATTGTTCATTCATTTAAGACAGCGCTCAGGTGCGGGCCTTATTCCTGCAACGCCCACCAGCGCATTTACAAGAGCTTATATCGAACAACGCAAACGCCCATATATGCTGGCTTTGCTGGCGGATCAAAATCCTGGCGGAGTAGACAAGGCATATTGGCTAAATTTCTTCGACAGGGCTACTCCTTTTGTAACAGGCCCGGAGAAAAGTTCCCGTTCCGCAAACATGCCTGCAGTGTTCGGCTATTTTAAGAAACCGAAGCGTGGCTACTACACGCTTCATTTCGAAATGATTGAAGAAAATCCAAGAAGCGTAGAAGAAGGAGAACTAACACGCAGATACGTGACGCTATTGGAAAACGCAATCAGAGAAAATCCTGAGATATGGATGTGGACGCACAAGCGCTGGAAATCTGAGTGGAAAAGCGAATACAAGAAATTGTGGATTGGGAAAGATGTGCCGGTGTTGAGGCGGGCGGCGTATGAGTAACGAATTAAGAATTAACAGGGTAACATATTTTGAAAAAGCGATATTGTATCTGTTTAAAAACGCTAAGGGCGGCATTCAGTTTTTGAATGCCGCCCTATTAATTACTAATTACTAATTATTAATTTTTCTCTAGTTCAGCACACTCTGATCTTTCTCCGTCTCAATACCAGACTGATCTTTGATCTTGCCCCAACCGCCGTTTACGTTGCGGATGTTGTGAATACCTTGACGCTTCAGCAATGAAGAAGCAATCACGCTTCTGTAGCCGCCTGCACAATGAACATAAATGTTTTGATTCTCTTCAAGGATTGACATGTTTGCCGGATTCTTCATATCAGAAAGCGGAAGGTTAACAGCATTTTTCACGTGGCCAACTGCAAATTCTGCTTCGCGGCGAACATCAAGTACAACAAGATGTTCATCAAAAGGAAGATCCATTGCCAATTCATCTGCCTCAACATCAATGATCAGGTCAACTTTTTCGCCTGCATTTTTCCATGCTTCAAAACCACCTTCGAGGTAACCGTTTATTTTATCAAAACCTACACGCGCAAGACGAATAGCTGTTTCTTTTTCTTTTCCTGCATCTGTAACAAGAATCATCGGTTCATCGAAGCTTAAGATACTTCCTGCCCATTCTGCAAAGCGTCCTTCAAGGCCGATGCTTATTGAGTTTGGCACATACCCCTGTATAAATGTATTAGCATTTCTTGTGTCCAAAATAACAGCACCTTTCTCTGCTTCCGCTTTAAAGTTTTGAATAGACAAAGGAGCCAACGCAGTTTTCAACACTTCATCAAGGCTAGTGTAACCTTGTTGGTTGATCTTTGCATTGATGGGAAAATATTGCGGAGCTGCAGGCAGATCTTTTGTTACTGCATCAACAAACTCTTGTTTGCTTTGAGGCTGCAAAGCATAGTTCGTTTGCTTTTCACTACCAATGGTGCTTTGCGTATGCGGGCCAAGGTTTTTACCACAGCTGCTTCCGGGACCGTGTGCAGGATAAACAATTACATTATCTGCCAATGGAACAATTTTGCTTTGCAACGAATCATACAACAAACCAGCCAGCTCTTCTGAAGATTTATTTCCGCTGCTAAGATCAGGACGGCCAACATCTCCAACGAACAATGTGTCGCCAGTAAAAATTGCGTGATCGGTTCCTTGTTCATCTTTTAATAAATAGCAGGTAGATTCGATTGTGTGACCAGGTGTATGCAGCACTTCAAGGCTGATGTTTCCCAGTTTAAAAACTTCACCATCTTTTGCCAAATGGAAATCGAAAGCGGCGTTAGTGCCCGGGCCATAAATGATAGGCGCACCCGTTGCTTTGCTGAGGTCTATGTGACCACTTACGAAGTCGGCGTGAAAGTGTGTTTCAAAAATATATTTGATGGTAGCATTTCGTTCCGCTGCTTTTTGAAGATAGTCGTCAATATCTCTCAAAGGGTCAATAATGGCGGCTTCCCCGTTGCTTTCAATGTAATAAGCAGCTTCGCTTAAACAATTGGTATATAATTGCTCTACATACATAATGTCTCATGTTTAGTATTGCAAAGGTAGGCATTAAAAAGTAAGCTGGATCAGGTCAAAAGTTAGGCAAATTTGAAAATTTGAGGATTTGAGAATTTGAAGATTCTGTCTGTGTAGCTTTTCTCTTTCAAAGTTGACTTTCAAATTATCCGGGAGTAATGATAAAACCCATAAGGCTCCGCCCAAAGCATTTTCAAATTTTCAAATCCTCAAATTTTCAAATTAGACATGAACGCCTGTTACTCAAAAGTCTGAAATCAGAAATGTGAAGAAATAAAAAGAGGTTATCTCATTGCTGAAATAACCTCCTGTTACGTGTTTAAATCTATTTTAAAATTCCTGGGGCTTACGCAGTAAGCTCAAGAACAAATTTGTTGATATCTTCAATGCGATTGTGATTCACAGTATAATAAATAAACTTTCCATCACGCTCGGTTTTAACGATTCCTGCTCTTCTTAAAATAGCCAAATGCTGTGAGGCTACGGACTGCTCAAGGCGAAGGCGAACATATATTTCTGTTACGGTCATTTTACCGCTTTCCTCTAGCAACTTTAGAATTTGCTGGCGCAGTTTATGATTCAGCGCCCTCAAAATAAGTGCTGCTTTTTTTACCTGGAGAAAATCAATTTTCATGGTAGACACGTCTTCTAATTTTATCATTACGGTATTAATTGATGTATTCATAATTGATAATTGGACTTAAACACATGCAAAAATTCAACAAATTGACTAAAACATATATTTAAAAGCGACATTTTACAATCCTAATGGGACAAACTTTTAGAATTTTAGCTTCCTGCGAGGTAAACTTCCTTCAGGTAGGCAGGCTCGGCATACGCGAGGTCTGCAAATTCAGATCGTAAGTATTTTTGGTAAGATAAGGTTCCTAATTGCGCAGCGGTTATATTAACCGTTTGAAAATCAGCGTTTTTATTTGATATCAGCTTCTCAAACTTGTTGCTTCCGGATCCGGAAAAGACAACTTTATGTTCTAAAAGCAAATCATTGTAAGAAGACTCGTCTAAAATTCGGGCAGCTGCTTTTTCTACTATGCCTAATTCTTCATCAAATACTGCGGAAAACACTTCAAGTCTTCTCGCGTCAATCATAGGGCAAAATAATATAATTTGTTGTTTATTTATACTATTATTTTTATGCCAGTTTTCCACGCTGGCAAGCGCCATTATTTTTAAAGTACTTTCAGTTATTAAAGGGATGTTTAATGCAAAACACAATCCTTTTGCCGTTGCCATTCCTACTCTCAATCCGGTATAAGATCCGGGGCCTTCTGCAACAGCTATTGCATTAAGGTCGCTAACAGAACGCGCCGAAGCAGTCAATATCCTCTGAATTGCATTCTGAAGCCAGGAAGAATGATCGCGTTGTTCTTTATTTATCTCAACACTCAGTTCTTTTTCCCCTTCCATTAACCCCACACTAGCCGTTTCCGTCGCCGTATATATATTAAGAATCAACGCCATTTAAAAGAAAGTTAATTGATATTTAATGACTTACCTTCCGAAAATACCTGTTTAAACGATTTATCAAACCGGCAAAATTACTTTAAATCCCGCTATGAATAACGGGTTTCATGGTAAACCACTAAAATTCAATATGCAAAGAAGAGGTAAATTTCTCGTAACAAGAAATAAAAGAATATAAAAAACCGAAATATCTTTATGAATTGCCCTTTTTGGTTGACCAAATTTTTTGAGTGACTTCCAATGGTGGAGGCCTTGTTCCGGCTGGTTGTAAATCGCACCAGCAAGGTGCCGGTATTGATATTCAAATATTCTTAATAAGATCAGGCCCTTGTTCGAACTTGCAAAATCATGAGTCTGGCAACAAATTATGTCCTTGCAACTTGAAAACATGCAACGCTTAATCAAACCTTATCGCATCCAGGTTAAAATCTTCCGGAAATTTTGCTGTTTTATCTGAATAAAAATCCCTCAAAACTTTTGCGTCTTTTTCTTTATCACCCGTTAGCCAGATGGGCGCTCCAATGCCTGCTTCTTTCTTTTTGTAATCCAAATATGCGGGATAAACCGGAACATTTGCACCAAGGGCGATGTAATAGAAGCCCTTTTTCCATTTCTCAACACGTTTGCGGGTTCCCTCGGTCGCAATCATCAAAATCAGCTCATCTTTTTGTCTGAACATATCAATGATCGACTCAACAAGTTTGTTATAGGTTTTTTTCCGTTCTACAGGAATGCCTCCCGATTTGTGCAAAATGCCTGTGAGTGGCCATTTGAACCATTCTTTTTTGATGAGATAATGGGCATTTATTCCTACTATGCGCAATGCGGCAAGGGAATAGACAAAATCCCAATTGGATGTGTGGGGAGCTGCAATAATAACACCCTTATCAGCCTTGCCGGAAAACGATGTTTTAATTTTCCAACCTTTTAATTTGAACCACCAAGCGAACAATCTAAGCATTTACCGACAAGTTTGAGATTAGTGAATAACCCTAATTCTCCCGATGTGAAACGTCGCATCGGGAGAAAAGGTTCTGCAAAATATCAGTTTTACAAAACTGGCGGGTGATCAAAATCAGGTATTCTATTGATAAATCAGGTGCGTGAGTAAACCGTCTCTCAGCTTAGGCTCAAACCATGTAGATTTCGGAGGCATAACATTGCCACTATCCGCGATATCAAATAATTGTTTGATGCTAACAGGATACAAACTGAAAGCAGCAGCCATGTCGCCACTGTTCACTCTTTTTTCCAATTCGCCTAAACCACGGATGCCGCCAACAAAATCGACTCTTTTATCTGTGCGCGGGTCTTTGATGTCAAGGATTGCATCCAATACTTTGTTTTGCAAAATGGTTACATCCAATATGCCTATCGGGTCCTTTGTGTAAGCGCCTTCTTTTGCAACAAGTTTGTACCATTTGCCATCAACAAATAAACCGAATTCGTGCAGGTCAGTTGGCAAAACCGCTGTAGGAGCCGGAGACAAGGTGAAATCGCTTTCAAGTTTAGTCAAAAACTCCTGAACGCTCAGGCCATTCAGATCTTTTACCACGCGGTTGTAATCCATGATCTTCAACTGGCTCGCAGGGAAAAGTGTAGTAAGGAAATAGTTTGCATTGTCGTGATGACCCTTATCCAACGCCTTGCGCACCTTTGCTGCGGAAGCCGCTCTGTGGTGGCCATCGGCGATATAAGTATGAGGAACTTTTTCGCTAAAGAGATTGGAGATAGATGCAATGGCCGCATCTTCATTTACGGTCCATATTTTATGGTGGATAGAATCGTCTGCTGCAAAATCGTACACAGCAGCGTGATTTTTCTTCCAGTTTTCTATCAGTTCATTAATAGCATCCACATCGCGGTAGGCAAGGAAAACATTACCTGTTTGTGCGCCTGTTGTTTTGATGTGGTTGATGCGGTCCTGCTCTTTTTCAGGGCGTGTAAACTCGTGCTTTTTAATGATGTCGTTTTCGTAATCATCTACTGAAGAACCCGCTACCAGGCCGGTTTGGCTGCGGCCATTCATTACAAGTTCATAAATGTAATAGCAAGGCTTTTCTTCGCGCAATAGAACGCCGTTGTCAAAAAGAATCTCAATATTTTCTTTCGCCTTTTCGTACACTTTTTGTGAGTGTACATCCACGTCTTCGCTAAGATCTATTTCAGATTTTGTTACGTGTAAAAAAGACTGCGGATTACTTTGTGCGGCAACTCTTGCTTCTGAAGAATTCAACACATCGTAAGGAGGAGCCGCTACTTTTTTTGCGAGATCAACAGTTGGTCTTAATGCTTTGAAAGGCGTTATATGTGCCATTGGTATTTTGTTTTGAGTGTTAGTCGTGATCTACAATCGTGAATGGTGAATGGTGAAACGTGAATGGTTGATATGCGGGAAACCTATTCACGATTGACCATTCACGTTTCGCGACCTATCCTTTTTTCGCTGCGAAATCTTTTATCAGATCACAGAGAGCTTGTACGCTTTCGAGTGGCAGTGCATTGTACAAAGATGCACGGAAGCCGCCAACGCTTCTGTGTCCTTTTACGCCGTACATGCCATTGTCTTTGCAGGTTTGCAAAAATGCTTTCTCTACTTCCGGATCAGATATGGTGAAAACAACGTTCATTTTACTTCTGTCTTGTTTTGCTACAGGCAAATTGAACATAGGTAAAGCATCCAGCGTATTGTAAAGCAGGCTCGCTTTCTGGTCGTTGATCTTTTCGATTGCTGCTACACCGCCTATTTTTTTCAACCAACGCAATGTGAGCATACACACGTACACAGCAAAAACCGGAGGCGTGTTGAGCATGGAGCCGTTTTCAATGTGATTTTTGTAATCCATCATTGTGGGCAGTTTGCGGCCTGCAAGCCCAACAATGTTTTTATCGATTACGAGGATGTTTACGCCCGCTGCACCAATGTTTTTCTGCGCACCGGCATAAATAAGTGAGAATTTATTGAAGTCCATCACCGTGCTCAAAATATCACTGCTCATGTCTGCGATCAAAGGCACATTCGTTTGAGGAATGCTATGCATTTCTGTTCCTTCGATCGTGTTGTTTGTTGTGTAATGGAAATAGCTTACATCATCAGGAATTTCGTATCCTGTTGGAATGTAAGAGTAGTTTTTATCTTTTGAGCTGGCAACAACATTTACATTGCCAAACAATTTTGCTTCTTTGATAGCTTTTGATCCCCAAACGCCGCAATCAAGGTAAGCAGCAGTTTTGCCTTCGGCCAACAAATTCATTGGGATCTGGAAGAATTGTGTGGACGCACCACCGTGAAGGAAAAGCACTTCCTTATTCGAATCAAGGTTCATCAATTCTTTTAACAACGAAACGGCTTCATTAAGAACACCTTCAAATAATGGAGTACGGTGACCGATTTCCAGGATGGAAAGACCGGTATTGTTGAAATCTAAAATTGCTTTTGAAGCTTCCTGAAAGACTTCTTTAGGTAAAATAGATGGGCCCGCGTTAAAATTGTGCATTACCATGTTAGTTTTATTCGATGAAGTAAGGAGGCGCAAAAATATTCAAAAAGCGGGGAATTACCTTTATTAATTCTATGCAAAGAGGGGATGGAATGATAAAAGTCTACAAATACGGTGGTTTTGTTGAAATTTTTTTAAGTAGAAGGGAGCACACAGATGGCACTGATTAGACTGATTTGCGCTGATAGTTGCAAAAAGTAGAATAACTGAATAATTGAAGGTTTGGAATCAAAGAGCTTCTTACTCATAAAACCTTCAGTTATTCAGTTACTCAGTTATTCAATTATTATCAGGGTCATCTGTGTGCTCTCTACAAAGCAATATTCTGCACCAACGCACTCTTGTACGGATAATCCGTGTTGTAATGCAGTCCGCGGCTTTCTTTTCTGAAGCTTGCAGATTTTACTACGAGATATGCCGCAGTGATCATGTTGCGCAATTCACATAGCTGCGGTGAAATTTTAGTGTTGCGATAAAGCACTTCTGTTTCTTCGTGCAGCAGATCGAGGCGGTGCATGGCTCTTTCGAGACGGGTGTTGGTGCGCACGATACCCACGTAGTCACTCATTAGCAGCTGCAGTTCTTTTAAGCTTTGTGTGATGAGGATCATTTCCTTTGGATCGCCGGTGCTTGATGCGTTCCAGTCGGGAATGGTAGTTTGAAACTCGATGTTTTCAATTTCTCTTACTGAATCGAGAAAGCTACGGTGGCTGAATACCATTGCTTCGAGCAAAGAGTTACTGGCTAACCGGTTAGCGCCGTGCAAACCTGTGGAAGCACATTCTCCCGAAGCATATAAGTGACGGATAGATGTTCTACCCCATTCATTTGTTTTGATACCACCACAGCTATAGTGCGCCGCAGGCGCAATAGGAATCATATCTTTTGTTACGTCAATGCCGATAGACAAACACTTCTCGTAAATATTGGGGAAGTGATGAATGAACTTGTCTTTGTCCATGTGGCGGCAATCGAGGTATTCATGCTCGGTACCATTCTTCTTCATTTCGCTATCAATGGCGCGGGCCACGATATCACGGGGAGCGAGGTCCTTTCTTTCATCATATTTTTCCATGAAAGCCTCACCGTTCTTATTGCGAAGAATACCGCCATCTCCACGAACCGCTTCTGTGATTAAAAAAGCCTGGCCACGGATGCCTGGGAGATACAACGCGGTAGGGTGAAACTGGATGAACTCCATGTTTTCAATTCTTCCCTTTGCACGGTACACCATTGCCACACCGTCGCCCGTTGCGATGTACGGGTTTGTAGTGGTGCGATAAATTTGTCCGTTTCCTCCCGTTGCGAGTAGAGTAATTTTGGAAAGAATTTTTTCTATGCGGTTCGTTTGAAGATTTAGCACGTACACACCGTAACAATCGATATCCGGAGTAGATTTTGTTACAAGGTAACCAAGGTGGTGCTGCGTGATGAGATCTATCACGAAGCAATGCTTAACGAGCTCGATGTTTTTTTGCTTTGCAATGGCTGCCAGCAAGGCTCTTTCTATTTCCCAACCGGTAATGTCTTTATGATGCAGTATGCGAAACTCACTATGGCCGCCTTCCCTGCCTAATGAAAAATCACCATCAGGATCTTTATCGAAGCGTGCGCCCCAATCAATAATTTCCTGGATGCGGTCAACGCCCTCCTTTACCACTATTTCAACGATCTCTTCGTTGCACAAGCCATCCCCGGAAATCAGTGTATCCTGTATATGTTTTTCGAAACTGTCTTTTTCAAAATCCGTTACGCCGGCTACGCCGCCCTGCGCATACTTGGTGTTCGTCTCATCGGCATTGGCTTTTGTAATAATCGTAACCTGTTTGTCAGGAAATTGATTTGCTATTTTTAAAGCGTACGTCAAGCCGGCAATACCTGATCCTATGACTAAAAAATCTGTTTCCATTGCAATAAATAAGTTGTCAAATGTAAGATTAATTGCGGGAGAGATATGTGATGGCGCCGCGTACAATGCAATATTGTGCCATGATATAGCTCAGCATAACACCAAAGGATGCGCCTGCGAAGGGTTGATAAAACTTGTTGGTTGCTAGTAAAGAGTCTGATAGTACGAAAAGCGCCGCGCCAGCAATGCAAAAATAAGTTTGCCTGTTACCGTTATTTTTAAATGCCTGGATGCTGCAAACCAGCATGGTCGCAATAGTTGCCGCATATACGAAAACAGGCGTTTGCAACGCGCCAAGGTGCGGCCTCAAGAAGAAAAACAGAAGAATAGCATACAGAAAAACGGCGCCGGAAATCCATGGGTTCCATTTCTGCTTTTCTGTTTGCGCATAAATCACGCTGGCAAAAAAGAAAATGTAAAGCAAGTGAGCGAAAAGGAAGGACGCTAAACCGGCCATGAAAAACTTCGGTTCATCTACCAATAAAAACACATCGCCGAGCCATGAAAAAAACAAGGCCGCCATTACATATAATCGCGGCCTTGAATTATCAGGAATATTTGAAACGAACCATGCGATTAAAAATGGCATGAGCAATGACTTTGAAACCAGTGTGAGCCAATGCCAATTGGCAGTAATAGAGAACAGGTTAATTAAGCCATCGATACCGAATAAGATGAGCCAGCTTTGTTTGCGCATAGTAGTGAGGTTTAGCGAGCTTAACGCCGAACGCCTAACGCTCAACGCTTGAGGCCGCGTTTAGCATTAGGCGTTCGGCATTTAGCATCTTAATAGGTTGCCTTCAATTCCATCAGTTGTGGATTGTCAAATGCACTGAAAAGGTCTGACTTCAATGTGATGGTTTTTTTATCCGCGGATAAAGTAGCCAGTTTGTTGCTTACTGTTTTTGCAGGTTTTGGCAATTTCAGGATCAGTGTATAGTTCATTTCTCCCATCATGCTCATCATTCCCTTTATTTGCTCCGCTTTTTCATCGTGTATGAATGCATCGTAACGGGCCTTGTTCAAGGTTTTTGAATAAGAACCGTCTTTAAAGTTCACATCGAAAATGGAATTGATTTGATTCAGGCCGCTGGTATCAGAAGCATTTTCCATTCCCATGCCTTCCTGTGCCTGCATGCTTTTAAAAGCTTCATTCAATCCTCCGTTTCCTTTCTGGATCATGGCATACAACTCATTAAGATTTCCAAAACTGGTGAAAGGGTATTTCATGTCCAGCTTCATCACACTTTTCTGCATGTCCATATTAACGTGCATTACGCCGCCCTTCAATAATTCTTTTTTGTGTGCGTCCAGATCCTGTGCGCTGTCAAGAATGGAATCAAAGTTTATGGTAGTGTCCATTGCTTTATTCATTCCTTCTTTTTGCAGGTCGCTATCATTCATAAAGCCTTTCATCATTTCAAAGGCTTTACTCATATCCATATTGAGTTTATAAGTGCCGGTACCGTTTTGCTTTATCTCCACTTCCTCCACTGTATCGAAACAGCTTACAAGGCAAAAAGAAAAAGCAAGGATGATTAAGTATTTGAGGTGTTTCATACAGCTGTGAAAATGTTTAAGGTTTTGCGATAATATTTGAATACAAAGCTAGAATTAAAGTCAAAACTAAAAAGTCAAAAGTCAAAATTAAAAAGTCACAACAAGGCCGCCGACTGTTTGGGTCTCCACTTTTTGACTTTTTAATTTTTACTTCTGAATTGCCTGATACTTTACTGTAAATGTTTTGCTCTCTCCCGCCGGCAGTAAAACCAGTCCCATTTTGTTATTAAAACTATCTGGTGCTGCGCTTAAATTTTCAATTGCCAGGCTTTTTCTGTGAGGCGGTGTGTAGATCTGCAGAAAAGGATAGCTTTCATCCGGCCACAGGCTTACGCTTACACCGTTGCGTGGGTTAGAGAAAATTGCCGCAGGCTCATTTTTTACCGAACGAAGCGAAAAGCAGTTGTCCAGCTCTTTTTCGTTTAGCAGTTTTGGAGCATTGAATTCGCTGTATTCAATTTGTTTACCCGTTGGAACAAGTTTCTCGTTGAACTCAATAATGTTTTCGCCGTGAAACTGCAACAGGCAATCGTTTACATCATTTCCCAAAGTAAAATAAGGGTGCCAGCCGTCCTGCATTGGAATGGTTGTGCCGCTGTTATTTGTAACAACTGTTTTCAGTTCAAGCGTGTTGGGAGAACTCAATGAATAAGTTACTTCGCAAGTGTATTGATAAGGGTAACCTTCGTTTTCGTTGTTGTATTTGTATTGTAGCGTTACAGAAGCCCCTTTTTCATCTGCATGCTGGGCGGTAACTTCAAATGGTTTATTGAACAACAAGCCGTGAATGGCTGTGCCATCTTGAAATTTATTGGGGAACTCAAACAACTGTCCATTGAAAGTATATTTTCCATCAGCGATGCGACATGCAAATGGAGAAAGTTTGCTGCTTTTAAAACTTGTCGCGAGATCAGTGTCGATATCTTTTTGATCTGCGTAGTTGGCAATTACGTTTAATTTGCCTTGGTTTTTCAAAGGAATATCGAAGCTGTGCAACATTGCGCCGTAAGCGGGCAAAATACTTGCAGTTGTTCCTGTCTGTTTGTCTTCCAGTACGATTAATGATAAACCGTTTTCTTCTTGTTGGTAAGTGGAAAAGGACATAGTGGTGGTTATGTTTGTATTTGATATTTAAAAATGGAATGTACTTCGCGCTCCGGAGTGATTGAATAACTGAATGACTGAATAACTGACGTTTACATTCGATCAGTCGCTTCGACTTTCAACCACTCAGTTATTCGGTTATTCAGTTATTCAATTATTGCTCCACCCAAGCTCCATTCTCTTTTAAAAGATTAATGAGTTCTTCCACGGCCACTTCGCTGTCAACGTTTCTTTTCACAACCTCTTTGCTTTTATACAAAGTGATTTTGCCGGGGCCGCTGCCCACGTAGCCAAAGTCTGCGTCTGCCATTTCGCCCGGGCCGTTTACTATACAACCCATGATGGCAATTTTTATTCCCTTCAAGTGATTGGTGCGCGAACGGATCTTCGCCGTTGTTTCCTGCAAGTCGAACAAGGTACGACCGCAGCTTGGACAGCTAATGTATTCTGTTTTAGAAATGCGTGTTCTTGTCGCCTGTAAAATGGAGAAAGCCGTATTATTTAAGAATTGCTCTATGCTTTTTGTTTCCAGATAGGTTCTACCCGTCACCTTAATGTTTTCGATAGTAGAACCGGTTAAGCCGAGGCTGATGCCGTCGCCCATACCTTCTAAAAACAACGCACCTGTTTCTGTTGCGAGATGGATCAAATGCTCGTCAATGCCATGATGCGGGCTGTCGCAAATTAATATCGCCGGATTTTTGATGCTTCTGTTCATCAGTTCCACAAACATTTTTCGAACAGATTGCATCGCATTTTTATTGGTAGAGCTTAGGCAAAGTACAACCGTGTTATCTTTTGCCAGCTCGTCGATATTTTTTGTACCATCATTTTCCGCACTGGTGAAACAATCCACCATCACAAAATTGACCGCGTTGTGTTTTACCGTGGCGTTAATGAATTGCTCGTCGGAGAACAACGGAACGAATTTATAGCTGCCATTAACATTTGCTTCAAGATCCTCTTGTTGCCATGCGTGCGCATTCAGCACAACTTTCAATGTGCCGGGTAGTGCAAAATGGATCAGGTTATTCCCTGTAAAAATATAATCCGCTGCCGCGTCGCCAATTGTCCATTTATCGCTCGGCTCGTCGTATTTGTAACCAATGTTTTCAAGATCTGCGGGAGAAATAGCCGCATGCTTACTGAAATCTGCCACTACAACAGGTACTTGTTTACCGCCAATATTGGAAACCTCGAAAGTTTCCCGTCTTTTATATTCGAACGGAGAATAAGGAAGCTTGATTTTTTCAGCCGGAGCTTCGCTGCGCTCAGTTTGATGATTATATCTTTTCACCAGGTCCTTGCAAACAGGAATTTCGAACTCAGGGTCTTCAGTCAGAGAAACACGGATCGTATCGCCAATGCCATCTTCCAGCAAAGTACCGATGCCGATGGCAGATTTAATTCTTCCGTCCTCTCCGTCGCCCGCTTCTGTAACGCCCAAATGAAGCGGATAGCATTCGTTGAATTCATCCATCATTTGCTTGATCAAAAGCCTGTAAGCATGAACCATTACTTGCGGGTTGCTGGACTTCATGCTTAATATAATATTGTGATAGTCCTCATCTCGTGCTATGCGCAAAAATTCCATCGCGCTTTCCACCATGCCAATCGGCGTGTCGCCATACCGACTCATGATGCGATCGCTCAAAGAACCGTGGTTGGTCCCGATGCGCATTGCCGTGCCATGTTCTTTACAGATTTTCACCAGCGGTGTAAACCTTGTGCGGATGCGTTCTATTTCCTCTGCATATTCTGCATCGGTATATTCCAGTTGTTCGAATTTCTTTTTGTCAACGTAATTGCCTGGGTTCACCCTTACTTTTTCTACAATTCTCGCGGCAATTTCCGCAGCGTTGGGTGTAAAGTGGATATCGGCAATGAGTGGTGTATTGTAACCACGCTTGCGCAATTCATTTTTAATGTTCAACAGGTTCTCTGCTTCCTTTTTGCTTGGTGCCGTAATGCGCACCATTTCCGCTCCGGCTTCAATGCACCGGATGCTTTGCTCTACCGTGGCCATGGTGTCCATGGTGTCGGTAGTGGTCATGGTTTGTACGCGAATGGGATGAAAATTGCCCAGCAAAAGATCTCCGATCTTCACTTCTCTTGTAGATAGTCTTTTGTAAGAAGTCAGCGATTCACTATATAACTGCATGTAGATTGTACACTTTGTTGCAAGGTAAGGAAATTGGCACGCAGATGACACGGATTGGACTGATTTACACTGATTCTTGCCAATAATTGAATGACTAAATAACTTATCTATGTGTTTAAAACGCATGATGCATTTCAGCAAAAAATCCGTGTAAATCAGTCCAATCCGTGTCATCTGTGTGCAAAAAAAAGGCCCCCAATTGGAGACCTTTTCTGAAACGCTTGAACCCGCCTATCCCGGCATTCTCGTAATATATTTTTCGATCTGTTTGATTTGATCTACTATTTGAGGCGTAGTTGGTTTTAATGCTTTTGCTTTTTTGAAGAAATCTTTTGCAGCGCGGAACTCTCTTTTTGTCATCATAATGCTGCACATTTGAAGGTAGGCTGCTGCTTCGTTTTCTTTATCGGGAAGACCTTTGCGGATCGCAGAACGGATATAGTTTTCCGCTTGTCTAAGGTCATTCTTCTGCATAGACACCATTCCCAGTTGCAGCAAACTAGCGCCTTCTGCTTCTTTCATCGGCATACCAAGGT
The DNA here is from genome assembly GCF_019130065.1 of Pinibacter aurantiacus. GTDB lineage: Bacteria > Bacteroidota > Bacteroidia > Chitinophagales > Chitinophagaceae > Pinibacter > Pinibacter aurantiacus. The sequence continues at coordinate 113,853 of NZ_JAHSPG010000002.1, forward strand.
CCAAACCTTTCTTCATGTGTTTTTCCGCGCCGGTGAAATCCTGTTTCATCATCGCGATATTACCTTTCAGGGTATAATAAACCGAACGGATTGGTTTGTATAAAAGACCAGGAAATTTGATGGTATTCAACACTCTTTCCGCGCCGTCCATATCACCGGATTCCATATACTCCTGGATCAGGCGAAGCGGACCGAAGAAGAAATGACTGAAAATTAAGATAACTGCTACTAAATAAAGAACGAAAGACGGCCAAAAACCGAAGGCTACCGTACATGCAATGGCTAAAACAAGAAACACGATTCCCAGCGGAAGCCTGTATTTAATGACCCAATTGTAAAATTTCATTGTGAAAGACTTTTTTTGAAAGAGTGCAAAGATAGAGAAGGAACGCAGATTTTGATGATTTTGAAGATCGGTTATGATTTTTTTGTTTTTTAAGAGCCTATAGTATCTAACTCTCTGGTTTTCATTTGCGAAGCTTCAAAACCTATAAAATCTTAATAAACCTTAATAATCATGAAAATCTGCCTGCCCGAATAAAATTCATTCAGGCGGGCGTTCCTGTTTTTCCCTATCTTGCCGCAATGGCCGGGATCGATATTTCATTATTATTTAACTCATCTTCTGCGATACAGATCATTCGCATGCGCAACGCCGCATGGGTATTGCCGTTTTTGTACGATGTATTTAAAGAAAACAATGTATTCTTTATTTCCGAAACAAAACTGGCAACTCACCTGGCGGAAACACTTGCCATGCACGTGGACGGAACAGAAGATCTGGAAGAAGCAAAAATTGAATTTGGGGAAGATGAAGAAAGCCGTGCCCGGAAATACCTGGTGAACTGGGTGCAAAAAAGAGTGCTGCAGGATTTCCCGGACAATGATGGCAACACGCAATATCAACTGAGTGCACATACGGAGAAGATATTTCAATGGTTTCAGACATTAGGCCGTAGAGATTTTGTGGGTACAGAGAGCCGCTTCAAAATGTTATTCTCTTCTTTGCGCGATATCGTAGAAAAAACCGAAGATGATCGCACTGCGCGCCTCGAAGATTTGAAAAACAAACGCGCCGCTATTGACAAAGAGATCCAAAGACTCGAACATGGCGCTACCGTTGAGGTTTATAACAATGCCCAGGTGCAGGAAAGGCTGGAGCTTTTTACAAGATTGTGTTACGAACTGCTGAGCGATTTTCGTGAAGTGGAAGATAATTTTAAAGGAATACACCGCTCTATCGTAGAGCATCACACGAAAGCAGAATTAAACAAAGGCGCCATTGTTGGCTATGCATTTGAAGCTTACGATGCGCTGCGCAACAGCGACCAGGGAAAGAGTTTCTATGCGTTTTGGGATTTTCTTATTTCCCGTGCCGGTCAGGAAGAATGGCGCGAACTTACGGAGCAATTGCTAGACTTGCTGTACGACAGAAATATAGAAGCGAACAATGATTTCCTGCAGAACATAAAGACAATGCTGCTTCAGCAAGGCAAAAGCGTGTACGAAGCAAATGATAAAATGGCGGAAAAGTTAAGCCGCATTATTACCGAGAAAGAAATTGCCCGACATAAAAGATTGCGCACGCAAATCAGCAACATTAAAGAGCTGGTGCTGGCCAATCAGCAGGAAGACGATATTACTTGCGGCATTGCGGTGGGCGAACCTGTCAGCATCAAGCTGATCATGGATCGCAAGTTGAATCTGCAACAGAAAGCGCAATCTGTAGTTATTACACAACCTAACAATGCGGATGAACACATTGCAGACATGGAGCGCTTCAGCCGAATGATCAATACAAGTTTTATTGACAAGAAAAGGCTTTGGCAAAAAGTGGAAGATGTTCTAAAACAAAAACAAACCGCTACTTTAAAAGAAGTATTGGAAATAAACGGACTTGACAATGGCATACCGGAAGTTGTTTCTTACTACAGTTTTGTAAAAGACAAAGGCTCCCGCGTGCAAATTTTGGAGAACATGACAGAGCACATCAGCATAAACGAGGAGCAAACGAAGTTTATTGAAGTGCCGTATTTGCTTTTCAGTCGAAAAGCCAATTAATAACTGAACGACTGAATAACTGAATAACTGATGTTTCTCGGCGAGATGCTCAATAAACTTCAGTTATTCAGTTATTCAGTTATTCAATAATTCAAAAACGTGGAATTAAAAACACAAACAAAAATCCTTCCTTACACGCAGGTCTTCATTAAACTGCTGAAAGGGCCGGTAGAATATATTGAGAAAAATACGTGGGAAAAACTGCTGCAGTATAAATCTGAACTCGCGGTGTTTGTGCAGCAGCTTGGATTAACCCTCGTGCTGGATGAAGAAGATGGTTATGCTTATGTAAAGCACACTATTAGCGAAGAAGATGATGATGCAGCGGTAAGCTGGATGCAGCGCCGTTCCTTCACTTATGATGAAAGCGTGCTGCTCGTTTTGTTGCGCGATATGATGGCGGAGTTTGAAGTAGGCGAAGCAACGAGCCGCGAACTGATCAAGAAGAGAAGAGAAATAAAAGAATACGCTGAATTGTTTTTTAAAGAAAACGCCAGCCGTGTAAAATTCATTCGCGAACTGGATCGCCTGATTGATCGTGCGGAAGAAAATGGTTTCATTGACAAAATGGAAAACAATGACATTTTGGATGAACAAAAATTCAGAATAAAAAAGATCATCAAGGCACGTGTAGATGGTGAAATATTAGATCAATTTAAACAGCAACTGGAAGAACATGCAGTTAAACGTATTCAACACGGATAGTAACAAGTCGGGGTTTCGCTTGCAATACATGGAGGTTTTCAATTGGGGAACGTTTGACGAAGTAATACATTCCATTCGTCCCGTTGGTGAAACGTCTTTGCTGACCGGTGCAAACGGCAGCGGCAAAACAACTTTTGTGGATGCGTTGTTAACGTTGATTGTACCTGAGAAAAAATACAGGTTCTACAACCAGTCATCCGGCAGTGAAAAGAAGGGAGATCGTACGGAAGATAGCTACGTAATGGGCGGATACGGAACGATCAACAGTGAAAGCACCAACACAACCAAGACTTTATATTTAAGGGAGAACAAGGAAGAAGCTTATAGCATTTTGCTGGCAAATTTTGCCAACGAAGCTGATCAATACGTAACACTTTTCCAGGTTCGCTATTTCTCGGGCGGCGAAATGCAAAAGGTATTTGCTGTTGCGCATAAACCGCTGCATATTGAAGATGACTTCAGGCCGTTTGACCTCAATGGCAACTGGAGACGCAGAATAGACACACAATACAACAAGGGAAGCCGCAAACAGGTGGAGTGGTTCAGCGCAGCGAGCCGCTACGCGCAAAGATTGGTGGAAGTGTTGGGCATGCAAAGTATACAGGCTCTGGCACTTTTCAACCAAACGGTTGGTATTAAAGTGCTGGGCAACCTGGATGAGTTCATCCGCATGCACATGCTGGAGCCAAGAAACATGGAAGATGTCTTCATTGAATTAAAAGAACACCTTGGCACTTTGCTGGATGCGCAACGCAACATTGAAAAAGCGGAAACGCAAATTGGTTTGCTGAAAGCGCTTTCGCAACACTATAATGAGTTTGACAAGTGCCGCGGGCAATTACAAACAAGTAAGCAGGAAGCGGAGACAGCAATTATCTGGAACAGTTTTACGAAAAATAATTTGCTGTCACAAGCGATTAGCGAAACCAAAGAGTTGCTGAAAGATCTGCAAGAGCAATTAATAGACTGCAAGCGTTCCATTGATGACTTAAAAGAAAAAGAACGCAACACCCGAAATGAACTTGAGCAAAACAAAGCAGGGCAAAGGTTACACAATCTTGAACTTGAGTTGAAAGACTTAAATGAAAAACTGCGCCTTGCGGAAAAAAATCACACATTGTTTGCCGAATGGGCAACCACCTTGCACATTGAAGAAGCCGACGCGACAGATGAAGCAAGCTACAAACGCATTGTTGCAGAAAGCAAACGGGCTAAGCTTCGCCTCGAACGCGAACAACGATTGAATGATGACGATGATTTTGACGGGAAAAATATTCTGAATAAATCAAAAGCAGAGAAAGACAATATTGAGCAGGAACTGAATGTGTTACTGCAATCAAAAAATAATATTCCGGGCCATTTAATTGCGCTGCGAAAAGATATTTGCGCCAATCTAAAAATTGATACCAACGACCTTCCCTTTGCGGGCGAGTTAATGCAAGTGAAGCATGAAGAACATAACTGGGAACCGGCGCTGGAGAAATTATTGTCCGGCTTTGCATTGCGTTTGCTGGTGCCGGAAAAGCATTACAAAAAAGTAAACAAGTATGTAAACAATACCAACTTGCGTTCGCGACTGGTGTATTATCATGTGGGCGAATCGGCGCTGGAATTGAATGCAGACGACAATACCGTTTTTCATAAACTCGATTTTCATCCGGAACATAAACTTACGCCCTGGATTGAGCAGCAGGTCATTCGACAGTTTGACTACGTTTGCCTGCAGGATGAAAAAACACTTGACAGATATGACAAAGCGATCACGATAAATGGTCTGGTGAAGAATCGCGACAGGCATGAAAAAGATGACCGTCCCGATCGCAATGATCCTAGCCGCTATGTAATGGGCTGGAACAACGAAAAGAAAAAAGAGGCCTACATAAAGCGGAGAGAGGTTTTGGTAAAACAAATTAATGATGCGGAAGAAACATTGCAGCGCTGCAAACGAAAATCAGAAAGGTTACAGGCGCAATCTTTTGCTGTGATGCGCATTGAATCGCACGATGGATTTGGTAGTATCAATTTGCAAGGCATACAGCGCAACATCCGCAATGTAGAAGAGCAAATGGCTTCGCTGAAAGAAAGCAGCAATCAACTAAAAACGCTGACAAAACAACTGGAAGAAATTCTTTCGCAGTTATCGGCAAAAGATGATGAACGCACACAGATAGACAAACAGGTTGCGCGAAAAGAAATGGAGATGCAGGGGATGGAATTTGCTCAGCAACAGTTAATACCATTGTTCCAAAATATTAAGGAGCAGGACAAAGATCATTTGCTACAGTTTCAACAGCAACATGCAGACGCGCTAGCAAATATCAGTTTGCAAAGCATAGATGCGAAATACAACGATCTCAAAGAGAAGATCAACAACCGCATTGCGGATCTTCAAGATACTTTGCGTAAAGAGGAAACTGCATTAAACAAAAGCATCAACCGCATTAAGAATCCATCTGTTGATATACAGCAACGTTTTCCCGATTGGAGCGGCGACGTACAGCAGCTTTCCGATGATGCAGCCTATGCGTTGGAATATGTGGAATGGCTGCAAAAACTGGAGCAGGACAATTTGCCCAAATACAAAAAGGATTTCGAAAACTTCATTACCACTACCATGACCTACAAGATCGGTAGTCTTAATGAAGAAATGGAGAAATGGGAAAGGGAAATTAAAAACAGCATCGTAAGACTTAACCAGTCGCTGGCGGGCATCAACTTCAACAGGTTGCCGGATACATTTATTCAACTGGGCATCCGCTCGATAAATGATGCGACGGTAAAGGCTTTCCGCAATCAATTGCTGGAAGCGTTGCCGCAAGCTTCGAACTGGCAGCAAAATAGTTTTGAAGATAAAGCCGCGCACTTCAGGGAAAAAATTCAGCCGTTGATCAGCAGCCTGGACGAAAGCGAAACCTACCGCAATCGTGTGCTGGATGTGCGCAACTGGTTTGAGTTTTGGGCAGATGAAAAATTCCGCAATACCAACGAGCTGAAGAAAACGTACAGACAAATGGGCCAGCTTTCCGGTGGAGAAAAAGCGCAGCTTACCTACACCATTTTGTGTAGTGCCATTGCGTATCAATTTGGCATTACGCGAGAAGGAAAGAACACCAAGAGCCTTCGCTTCATTGCCGTGGATGAAAGCTTTAGCAACCAGGATGAGGAAAAAGCAACTTACCTGATGGAGCTTTGCAAACAATTGCATTTACAACTACTCGTGGTAACGCCGAGTGACAAAATTCAAATTGTGCAGGACTTCATTGCCCATGTGCATTTGGTGCAACGCAAACCAAACGGAAGAAGCGTGATGTACAACATGACGATAAAAGAACTGAAAGAAAAATTTGAAGAGGAGCAGGTGGCGTCGTAACAATTGAGTAAAAGATTTGTAGCATATTGAAATCAATGACAAAACAGCAATTTATTTCGCAGCTTGAAAAGGCATACGCCAGCTATCTCGCTGACATTGTATTGGGCAAGGCATTTGCTTCGATAGTTCTTCGTGGTGGAAAAAATGATCCTGTCACCACCATTGAATTGCACGAGCAGATGAAGTTCTTTCAACAGTCGGAAAAAACAGAGACAAAATCAGGCTGGACAATTGAATGGGAAGAGTGGAACAGCAAAAAATTTGGCAGACAGCAGTGGCCAAAAAGTATTTCAGTACAGGAAGAAAGTGATCTGCTGTTTCTACTGAAAAAGGAAAAGGAAACTGAAGTTTTCAAATCGGCTGTTCAAATGTTGACTGAATGGAAACCTGAATTGCCACAATGGATATCTCAAAATGTACGAGACATTTTGCCGCTAAAAGAAGTATGGCCGTCGTTGAAGAAGGTTGTTGATTACCTGCTGGTAAATGATGTGAAAGAGTTTTATTTACGAAGTATTCCTGTGCCCGTTCATACAAAGTTTGTAGAGGACCATGGAAGAGTCATTGTAAGCCTGCTTAAATATTTAAAGCCGGAAAAGTTTTCTTCCCAAATATCAGATTTAGAAAGCCTGTTGGATCTGCGGAGGAAGTCGTTTTTGTTCACAGCCCGCTGGCTGGATCGCGACTGTGCGAAAACTTTTACCAACAATATGGTTGTATTGGGGATTACTCCCGAAGATTTGCAGGTGGTGAACTGGAAAATAGATAAAGTTATTCTTACAGAAAACGAAACTTCACTCTATCAGTTACCGGAACTGAAAAATACACTTGCCCTGTGTAGTAATGGGAAAACTGTTTCTCTGCTAAAGAATATTCCTCTGTTGGCAAATACAAGGTTGTTTTATTGGGGGGATATGGATGATGAGGGTTTTCTTATGTTGAACCACCTGCGGCAATTTTACCCGCTTGCCCAAAGCGTCATGATGGATCAGCCAACACTTGACCTGCACGAAGCAGAGATAACAATTCAACCGGTGAAGTATAAGAATATTGACATGCCTGGTTTGAAACCTTCCGAATATGCAGCCTACAAAATGTTAGCAGAAAGAAACGGTCGTTTAGAACAGGAGCAGCTACAACATCTTTACATTAGTAAGTGCGTGACGGATTAAAGTTGTGGTGAAATTAGAGATCACCGTTCGCATCTCAAAGATTACCACTAAGGCACTAAGGGCACTAAGCCTCACTAAGAAATTTTTTAAACCACAGAGTTCGCGGAGGTTTTTTTCACAGAGAAAAGGAGGGTGTGGAGCAACCCTCCTTTTTTCGTTCTTTCGTGCTAACAATTTTGTTGTGGAGACTCTTCTCCTTTCCTCCGTGGTTAAAAAAACAAAAATGCCCGCAACCGCGGGCACTTTGCTAGTGTGGATCTTTATCTATCTTAATAATTCCTCAACGTTAATTCAACCCTTCTGTTTTTCTGGCGACCGGCTACTGTTGTGTTAGGAGCAACTGGTTTTGTATCGCCGTAACCTGTAGCGGTAATGCGCGATGCTGCAACTCCTTTTTTCACAAAGTATGCCTTTACCGCATCTGCACGCTGCTGAGACACTTTCAGGTTTGCTTCTGCTTTGCCTGTGTTATCTGTGTGGCCACTGATTGCAATGTTCAAAGTCGTATCGGCTTTCAACACTTTTACCACTTCATTCAGCTGAGCATTGGAGGTAGCAAGAATCACTGCTTTGCCAGACTGGAAGTAAATGTTTTTTGCTGCCTTTTCAACTTTAGCAATGGTTTCTTTTTTAATAACAGGACAACCGTTGTTTTCTTTTGCACCTGCAACAGTAGGACATTTGTCTTCTTCATCGTTAACGCCGTCTCCGTCCGTATCAGGGATTGGGCAACCATTGTATTTTGCAATACCTGCGATTGTTGGGCATTTATCTTCTTCATCCACGATGCCGTCTTTGTCTGCATCAGGAGCCGGGCAGCCATTGTATTTGGCTAAGCCCGCAACAGTTGGGCATTTGTCAACATCGTCTTTAATGCCATCTTTATCTGTGTCTGGAACAGGGCAGCCATGATACAAAGCAACACCCGCAACTTCAGGGCATTCGTCCTGATCATCAGGAATACCGTCATTGTCTTTATCGCCCACAGGACAACCCTGGTTTGCGGCAGTTCCTTTTATAGTAGGGCATTTATCATTTTCATCTGAGATGCCATCTCCGTCTGTATCTTTTGGTGCAATAGCGGCCACCGGTTTTTTCACTTCAACCGGAGGCTCAGGAGCCGGTTCTTGCACCGTTTTCTTTGCTTTTTTAGATTTATGCTGGATGCCCACGTGAATACCTACATACGCATCTGCCTGTTTGGATTTATCCAGCAATGCGCTCAACACCGCACCTGAACCAAGGAACAATGGTCCTACGCGCAAACCAGCACCCGCATTGAATTTTGTAAGTGTGTTGTAAGTAACAGGAACATAAAAATCGAACACGCTGCTTTCATATCTTGGGGTTAGAGAAACGCTGCTGCTGTACAATGCATTAAAAGGCTTGCCCTCGCTTTTTACAGTAGAAATAAAACCTGCAGCATTAATGAAAACTCTCTTCGCAACTCTATAATCAACATCAATGTTCAGTGTAGTTGGTAAAGAAACACTATAAGTGCTTGCTGTTGCTTTTGGCGTGAAGTATTGAGGATAGCTTTGCAACACTCCATTGTATTCGTTAATGTCTTTTCCGCTCAGCTCGTTCAAATAGAAAGCTTGTCCGGCAGGAATGTGAATATCATATAAACCCGTGTTGATGGCATCTGTATTGTATTTTATTTTACCGAAATCCAACAATGACACGCCAATTTTCAGTTTGTATTTTGTTTTGTTACGTTTCCATGAACCATCTGCGTTCTGATATTTTTCAAAATCTGGTCTGAACTCATACACAAAACCAAGGTCACCGCCGATGCCTCTGGCTTCCAGTTTAGTAAAATCATCTGCGCTAAGATTGTCTGCATTAAGATCAACACCGCCGGCACCTACACCCAATATTCCTGATGCATCAGTTAAATATTTTCCTTTGCCGCCTGCATCTTCTACAACGGTACCACGAAGATTGCTGATTTGTGCATAGGAGTTGCCAATACCACCAAGGTAGCGAAGGGTAACACCTGCTTTAAAGAAATGTTTTCCCTTATCCTGCAATACACGCCCAAATGTAAGGCCGGCCTCTGCCCAGCCGTTCATGGCAAGGCGCTGGTTGTTTGTGCTTCCGTTGGTGTAAGGGTAGGTAATGCCATCCTGCTCGCGAATGGTGTTTACCATTCTACTGTCCACATCATTCACATTTCCAAAACCTCTTACTCTTGTTGTGATAGCAAATGATGTTTTTTGATTTACGTTAAACAATATAGACGGAGCATGCACAGCCAAAGCTACCAATGCATTTGCGGGCTGATTGTTTAACGGAAACAATTTGCTCACAAGACTATCATCTTTAAAAAATTCATTTACTGCGCTTAGTTTGTAAGACGCGTTGTTGTTGCCAACATTTGCATTAAAAGAGAGAAGATTAAAATCCCAATGGAAGCGACTGTCTGCTGCATTTGCGGGGTTTGCAAAAACACCATTCACGCCTGCATAGTTACTGGATCGAAAGCCCGGAAAATCCTGTGCGAATCCAACATTCGAAAGGGCAGATAACACAGTCATTCCTGCCAGCAGCTTTTTGGTACGGCTCATAGGTTTAGAAATTTTTTGCAAATAAAAGGCAGGAATTACAAAAACAGCAAGATGTGTGAATGATTTTATAAATATAACGTGAAGGGCTAAGTGTTATTACTTAGGATAAGGCAGGTGGAATTAATAATTAATAATTAAGAATTAATAGGTGTGGCAACCAGACGGTTAGTTGGCAGTTTTATGTTTGACAAAACAACGGTGCTGCAGCATTCAGTAACGAATGCTGCCCTATTAATTATTCATTATTAATTATTAATTGAAAATTGCGCCGCAATTTTCTCCGCCCACCGCGCATACTCTTTGCCGGAAGGATGCAAACCATCCGCAGCAACAAGGGAGAGATCATCGCACATTTTTCTTGTGCCTTCTGTTATGTCGATAAATGTGATGTTGTGTTTGGCGGCAATAGCTTTTTTCGCAGCGTTGAAAATGTCGATTTCTTTTTTTATTGCAAGAATGTCGCGACCCTCTGCAAATGGCGTTGCGCCCCAATCGGGAATGGACACTACAATTACTTTTTCTGTTTTATTGGCGGCGAAATGGATGGCCTTCTTCAAGAGAAACTCAAAGTCGTTTTCAAATTCTGCCAGTGGCAATTGGCGGTATTGATTGTTTACACCGATCAGCAGCGTTACAAAATCGTATTTATCCGAAAATGTTGTATGCAAGGTATGTTCTGCAAGTTCGAAAGTTGTCCAGCCTGTTTTCGCCACGATCTCCGGCGCGTGGACAGAGAGACCTTTTTTGCGAAGCAGTTGCACAAGTTGATAGGGAAAGCTTTCATAAATGGGAATGCCTTCGCCAATTGTGTATGAATCGCCAAGAGCCAGGTAGGAGAAATGATGTTGTGCCATTTGTCAAAGTAAAAAATAAAAAATAGAAATTCAAAAGCTCTGCGAGGCTTGTAGCCTCGCAGTTCCATTCTGTTGCCTCTGGCAACGGAATCTATGAGGCAATGGAATAATTCTTGAAAGATTAGCCAATCAATCTTTCAAACCCCAACCCATAACTCAAAACTTATTTGAAGTTTTTCAGGATTTCATAAAACCTATACACGTCTGCAAACGAGCAATACATTGGCGCAGGAGCTACGCGTATAACACCCGGTTCACGATAGTCAACAATAATACCGTTGTTGTGCATTTCATCATGTATGCGGCGACCATCATGTTTAAAGAACAACGAAAGCTGCGCCCCACGTTCATCAGAATTTTCTGGAGTGATTATTTCAAATGAAATGTTTGACAACTGTTTCAGCAAGAACTCAAGGTAGTTTGTAAGCGTAATACTTTTTTTGCGAAGGTTGTCGATGCCCGCCTCGTCAAACAATGCCAGTGACGCTTTCAGTGAAACCATGTTGAAAACCTGCGCGGTGCTGATATTCCAGCCAGATGCCAATGGTTTGGGAATGAAGCCTTTTTCCATTTTAAAGCGTGTCTTCTCATCATTGCCCCACCAGCCGCCTAAGCGAGGCGTGTCGATATTGTCTGCATGTTTTTCATGAACAAATAAACCTCCAGTGGCGCCGGGACCTGCATTTAAATATTTATAAGTGCACCATGCGGCAAAATCTACATCCCAGTCATGCAGCGATAGCGGCACGTTACCCGCCACATGCGCAAGATCAAAACCCGCAATGGCGCCGACAGCATGAGCAGCGGCTGTAATGCTTTTCATATTGAACAGCTGACCGGTGTAATAGTTCATGCCACCAAACATCACCATTGCCAATTCATTCGCATTGTTTTTTATCGCCGATAAAATATCTTCTTCATGAAGTAGCTTTTCGCCGTCTCTTGGAGATATTTCAATAATAGCTTCGTCCGGAGAAAAGCCATTTAGTTTTACCAGCGTTTCAACGGCATATTGATCAGATGGAAATGCGCCCGCTTCCATGATGATTTTAAAGCGTTGTTTTGTGGGTTTATAAAAGCTTTGCATCAGCAAATGAAGATTCACGGTGAGCGTATTCATTGCCGTTACTTCATTGTTTTTCGCCCCGATCAGTTTGGCCATAGAGGGTGAAACATAATCCTGGTAATACAGCCACGGATTTTCGCCGCCAAAATAGCCGCCTACAGCGAGTTCACGCCAGCTTTTCAACTCTGTTTCTATCGCTGCAGACACAGACTTCGGTTGTAGTCCTAGTGAGTTGCCACAGAAATAAATTACATCGTTGCCATTGTGTTGAGGAAAAAAGAAGGATTGTTTGAAAGCCTTTAAAGAGTCTGCATTGTCCATCATGGCAGCAAAAGCCGCAGTCGCCTGGAATTGTTCGGTTGTTTGGTTCACCGGTTTAAATTTTTGATTGATAAGCCCAACGCTTAACGCCAAATGCTAAACGCTGATTCTTGCGTTAAGCGTTAGGCCTTGGGCGTTAGGCTGTTTAATGAATTATAGCAATACAAAAATTTCAAAGCAGAATAAACCGCTTTTGTTTTTTGCTTGCTCTCATGTTTTAATTAAACCAAATATAAGGAAATAGCGCCGACACAGATACGCCACGCGGCATCGGCTTAGCAGCATATCTGCGCCAAGGCGCGGAAGCTTTGGGCGTTAGGCGTTGAGCGCTAAGCATTCTGGGTTGGGCATAAAAAAGCCGCTCGTTAAAAGAGCGGCTTCTATTTCTACCTTTTGAATTTTTACTTTTTACTTACTCAAATACATGCTTCTGTCTTTGTAAAGCTGTCTGAAGTAAGGATCTTTCAAATCTTTAATAAAGCGGATCGCTTCACCGGTGCTCTTCATTTCCGGGCCTAACTCTTTGTTTACACCCGGGAATTTATTAAAGCTGAACACTGGTTCTTTGATCGCAAAACCTTTCAGTTTCTTTTCGAATTTGAAATCTGTCAGCTTGTTGGCACCCAACATTATTTTGGTAGCCACATTCAGGTAAGGAATTTGGTATGCCTTTGCAATGAAAGGTGTAGTACGTGATGCACGAGGGTTCGCCTCTATCACAAATACTTTGTTGTCTTTAATTGCAAACTGAATGTTGATCAAACCTTTGATGTTAAGCGCTCTCGCGATTTTTTCGGAGTAATGCTCCATTGTAGTAACAATCATTGGAGAAAGGTTGAACGCCGGTAATACCGCGTTACTATCTCCACTGTGGATACCAGCAGGCTCAATGTGCTCCATCACGCCCATTACGTGGAAGTTTTCGCCATCGAAGATCGCATCTACCTCCGCTTCCTGGCAACGGTCAAGGAAGTGGTCGATCAGGATCTTGTTACCCGGAATGTGTTTCAGCAAACTGATCACCGCTTTTTCAACTTCTTCATCGTTGATCACGATTCTCATTCTTTGTCCTCCCAATACATAGCTTGGACGAACCAACACAGGATAACCAACTTTATTTGCCACAGCTACCGCTTCATCTACATTGTAGGCGGTGCCATATTGTGGATAAGGAATCTCAAGATCTTTCAGCATATCGCTAAAACGACCGCGGTCCTCGGCGATATCCATGTTGTCGAAAGAAGTACCGATGATCTTGATGCCTTTTTCAGTCAATTTTTCAGACAATTTCAAAGCCGTTTGTCCACCCAGCTGAACGATTACACCTTCTGGTTTTTCATGCTCGATGATTTCCCAAAGGTTCTCCCAATAAACAGGCTCGAAGTATAATTTATCTGCAATGTCGAAATCTGTAGAAACGGTTTCAGGGTTACAGTTTACCATAATGGCTTCGTAACCGCACTCTTTAATTGCCAGCAAACCGTGTACGCAGCAGTAGTCAAACTCAATACCCTGGCCAATTCTGTTTGGACCTGAACCAAGTACCACGATCTTTTTCTTATCGCTTACTTTGCTTTCGCTTGCTCCGCCGTTTTCAAATGTAGAGTAGAAGTAAGGAGTTTTCGCTTCAAACTCAGCGCTACAAGTGTCCACCATTTTGAACACGCGGGTAATGCCGTTTTTCTTTCTTATTTCATAAACCTCATCTTCTGTACCGTCGTTCATGATGCGGCAGATCTGCTCATCACTGAAGCCGTTGAATTTTGCTTCGCGCAAAAGTTCGAGTGGAAGTGTAGCCAGTTTATATTTCGCGATCTTTTTCTCGATGATACAGATCTTCTCGATTTCGTAAATGAACCAACGGTCGATACCATGTGATGCTTTTGAAATGGTGTTTACGCTTACGCCTAGCATCAACGCATCTTTAATACGGAAAATGCGGTCCCATTTCGGCGTTTTCAGGTATTCGATCAGTTCTTCCGCGTGCATTTGGCTTTTGCCGTAGTAGCCAAGACCTACTGCATTGTTCTCAAGGCTCTGACAAGCTTTTTGAACTGCTTCAGTAAAGCTTCTGCCGATGGCCATTACCTCACCTACGCTTTTCATTTGCAGGCCAAGTGTGTCTTTCGCGCCTTTGAACTTATCGAAGTTCCAGCGGGGGATCTTAACGATAACGTAGTCCAAAGCCGGCTCGAAGTATGCGGAAGTAGTTTTTGTGATTTGATTTTCCAGTTCATCCAAAGTGTAGCCAATCGCCAGTTTTGCAGCAATTTTAGCGATAGGATAACCTGTAGCTTTAGAAGCGAGTGCAGAAGAACGGCTCACACGAGGGTTGATTTCGATGGCGATGATCTCTTCTGTTTCGGGATTCATGGCAAACTGAACGTTACAACCACCTGCGAAGTTGCCCAGGTCGCGCATCATCATGATGGCAGTGTTACGCATCAACTGGAAGGCTGTATCGCTAAGCGTCATTGCAGGAGCCACTGTAATGGAATCTCCCGTGTGAACGCCCATTGGGTCGAAGTTTTCAACGGTACATATAATTACCACGTTGTCGTTTGCATCGCGAAGCAGTTCCAGCTCGAATTCTTTCCAGCCCAAAACAGCCTGCTCTACAAGTACTTCATGTATTGGAGATGCTTGCAAACCGCGGTTAAGCGCTTCGTCAAGATCATCTTTATCGTGAACGAAACCGCCACCGGTTCCACCCAAAGTGAAGGAAGGGCGGATTACAAGCGGGAAGCCGATTTCCTGCGCAAATTCTTTTCCTTCAAGGAAAGAGTTCGCAGTTTTAGCAGTTGCTACGTTTACGCCCAGTCTGATCATCCACTGGCGGAACAACTCACGGTCCTCTGCTTTATCAATTGCTTTAATGTCTACACCGATCAGGCGCACGTTGAATTTCTCCCACAAACCAAGATCTTCCACCTCTTTACAAAGGTTAAGTGCAGTTTGTCCGCCCATGGTAGGCAACACTGCGTCTATCTGGTTCTCCTCGAGAATTTGTTCAATGCTTTCTGCGGTAAGAGGCAACAGGTAAACTTTGTCGGCCATCATCGGATCCGTCATAATGGTAGCGGGGTTGCTGTTGATCAGGATAACTTTTATCCCTTCTTCTCTCAAACTGCGGGCAGCCTGAGTACCAGAATAATCAAACTCACACGCTTGACCAATAATAATAGGACCTGAACCGATAATAAGTACTGACTTGATAGATGTATCTTTTGGCATGGTAGGAAAAAATAAATTGCGCAAAAGTACGATGACGAAAGTTATAATTGGCGATAAATAAATTTTTTTTTCACCGGAACGGTCATAAAAGAGTCATAGTCAGCGTTTCACGCATTTATGATTATTTCTTTAAGCTTTCTCAAGAGAGAATGGGACGCAGATTTTCATGATTGTCATGGTTTATCATGATTTTGGTCTTGAGACTTGAGTCGACCTTTGAACTTTGAACCTCAATATAAATCGTCACTAATCATGACAATCATGAAAATCTGCGTTCCATTTCCTAAAAGCGCAGTCCCACTTTAACTGCCAGTCTGTTAAAATTATAGTTATAAGTGTCTACAGTGTGGTTCCATGCATCTCCCCAGGAACGCTCTTTCTTAAAACTCTTATAGCTGTAGCCGGCACTCAAGAGTACTGCCTGTCTTTTATGAAAGTAAAAAGCATAGCCAACACCACCCTCAAAGCAGCCACCATTTTTGTAGTCATAAAATGCGTCCTTGTCATCCGCGTAAATGCTCACGCCTCCATCGAGGTATACGAAAGGCTTGTAGTTCGTTTGCCCAAACTCCTTTCTCACATCAAGAAAAACGGGCACCGTAAAATATTGATGAAAATCTACTCCGGCGCCCACACCGGCAAACCAACCTTTATAGCAGGCTCCATTGAGTGTTTGAAATGCAACTGTCGTAGCACTTTGGTTTCCCAAAACGCCCACCTGGTTTATAGAGCTGAACTTGGCTTTGTTTTGCGCATTGGCAAATGATACACTGGCCAGCACACAAAACAATAAAATGATTGTCGACTTCATTATTTCACGGATATTTTACTGAGCAATTTTAAATTGGACGGATTGCTGTAGTCGTATTGATAAAGCCCGTCTTTCGCAACAACCAATGCTACTTTATTATTGGCAATGACATCGTAGGTTTCAATGCCGGAAATGGTTTGTTGTGATTCGATATTTACACCATCCGCAGTTTTATAAACCCGCAGTCCGTCCGGACCATCACAAATGAAAAGCAGATCGCCATCTTTTGAAAGGCCGCGGGGGTTGGTCATTAAATGGGTTTTCAGTAAAACCGGATTCTTGAGATTTTCAATATTCAACACTTCGAGCTGGTTGGTGTAGCCTGCGCAGGTGTTGCCAGAGCGCAATGTTACATAGGCAAACTTGCTGTCTGCTATCACAGGATCGCAACTGCGTACGTGCTCAAACTGGCCTTCCTGAACGGGATTGGCGGCGTTGTCAATATTGTAAATGAACATGCCGCTGGTAGAACCAATGAAGAGTTTGTTCTGGAAAGGAAAAATGGTTTCAACCGTCCTTTGAACGTCAATGGTTTTTTCAAATGAAGGTTGCTTTGGTGAAGAAAGATTAAATGCTTTTAATGAAGACTGGTGAACAGTATACAAGTGATCTTTTGCTAAAGCAAACCTCGCCGTGGATCCGCCAATGCCTGCAGGGGATGTTACTGTGCCCTGAGAAGCTGTGTAGGAATTGAGCGTGACTCCATCGAAGTACAAAATCAGGTTCTTGTTTTTTCCGCAATCAATATCAATAGTGGTATCTCTTTTTATCCAGTCAACAACAACCGATTTTATATTCGATCCGCTGACCGGGTCGTACGAGTTGTAGTATCCGTATACGGGAAATATATTTTCAGTAAAAGTCAGTGCTTTCGCATCCAGAGGGTTGGTTATGTCTATTGTAACAAGGTCCGAGTAGGAATCTGCATACAGGATATTTCCTTTAACGGCCATGTCCACGTTGCCCGGAATGTCTATGAATGCTACGTTCTGTGGAGACGATGGATTGGAGTTATCGTAAATGTGAATGCCTTTGTTTAAATCGTTCAGGAAAATGTATTTGCCATACAAATAGATCTTGCCGGGCAATTCTACATTTTTGGCAGGGTTGCTTTTCATTTCGGCCCTTACCTGTGCAGTGGTTTTATAAACAGGTACAAAATAAGTGTAGGATTTTGAACAGTTATCTTTAAAGCAGCCGGGTAAAAGAAAGGTCAATAAGGTCCCTATGCCTACGACACAGGCACCTACAAGCAGCGTTTTCTTTTTCATTATAGAGGGTTTTCATGCTCTGACACATAAAAAACTACCAGCGTTGCTTTCTTTTAACATTATTTATGCTTCGACAAGCTCAGCATGACACCCTGAGTGCAATGTCAGGCTGAGCTTGTCGAAGCCCAAATAAAAAGCCCCCGAAAAAATCGGGGGCATCAGGAAACGATCAATGTACTAAACTATTTATGAGACTGAATTCTACTATGCTTTGTGGAATGCAGCCATTTCAATATCGTCCAGCAGCAACTTGCCTGCACGTTTCTCTTTCTTCAATTCTGACAAATGTTGTTTTTCGTCAGCGTCACTGACCCATTTAAAGATGAATTTCTGTTTCGCTTCATGTCCTTTAAACACACCAATTACTGATCCGATCACGATTGCCACGAGGATTACCAGGTTTTGTTTCATACTTTTCATAACTCATCTTTTTAAATAGTTCAACAATATATATTAGACAACTTTTACGTTGAAAACGCTGTATCCGAATTATACAAAATGCATACCCGAATTAGGGTATTTTTGAAAAAACAGGAGCTATTAATCAGAGAGAACTAGATCTTTAACCTTTTTAAAACATTTTTAGTGACCAGGTGGAAAATCACTTAATGATTAATACGGCATCAAGTAAAATGTCACCCTTATTTTTATCACAAATTTTTCATTTTTTAAAAATTTGCCTTTGGCTGCAGACTCAGTGTTCACGGTACTTCCAGGGCAATTAACAAGGGGGATGATTATAGGTGCGAAGTTTTATTTTATTTTTACGGATTATCATTTTAATAACAATGAATTACAGCAAAAAGTTTTTACTCACCACAATATTTTTTGGCATCGCAGGGCAGGCATTAGTCGCGCAAATCTTTACAACGAAAACATATCCCAAAGATTTTTTTAACAACCCGTTAAATATACCCATTAACCTTGCCGGAAATCTCGGAGAGCTTCGGCCAAACCATTACCACATGGGGCTTGACATTAAAACGCAGCAACGTGAAAACCTTCCGGTGCATGCCGCTGCAGACGGTTACGTGTCACGCATCAAGATAGAGCCCGCGGGCTTTGGAAGAGCTATTTATATTAATCATCCCAATGGATATACAACAGTGTATTGCCACCTGAATGATTTCAATCCGCAGATTGAAGCCTGGGTAAAGCAACAACAATACAATCTCGAATCGTGGAAAGTTTTCCTCGATGTGCCTGCAAATCTGTTCGTTGTAAAAAAGGGAGATTTCATTGCATATAGCGGAAACACTGGTGGATCACAGGCTCCGCACGTGCATTTTGAAATTCGCAGAACAGCTGATGATGTGAACGTAAACCCAATGTTGTTTGGGCTTCCCATTGCAGACAACACTTCGCCGGTGATAACAAGACTCGCCCTCTACAACAGGCTAACGAGCGTTTATGAGCAATCGCCCCGCATGCTGCCTATCAAGAAAATTGCAGGTGGATATGAGACAAGTCAGGATATTGTTACCGTAAGCAATGCAAAAGTCAGTTTTGCCGTTGGTACGTACGACACACAGTCCGGCTCCAGTAATCAGAACGGCGTTTTCCAGGGAGAACTTTATGATAATGACAAAGCCGTTATAGGTTTTGAAATGGACAATATAAGTTATGATGACACGAGATACATCAATGCCCACGTAGATTACAAGATGAAGGCAAACGGCGGCCCTTATGTAGAGCATCTTAGCGAACTGCCCGGCTACATTCACTCTATATATAAAAAGGTAAGTGGTGATGGTGTGATTGACCTGAGTGATAAAGGGGTTCACAATATTAAGATCATTATTAAAGATGCCTATGGCAACTCGTCTTTTGTACAAACCAAAGTACAGTGGAATGGAAGCGCTACGCCTGCATCTACTGCCGCCGGCAAAATGTTTTACCCGATGATGCTGGATGTTTCTGAAAATCCTGAGTGCGAGTTTTATATGGGTGAAAGGTGCTTGTACGATTCTGTACATATTGCTTATAAGGCAAGCGCTGCTACTGCTCCGGCTGCGGTTTCTGCTATCCATACCATTGGTGCACCTTATATTCCTTTACAGGATGCAATGGTGGTGCGTATTAAGCCCGGCAAAACATTGTCGCCCGACGAACAGAGCAAGGTAGTAATGCAACGATTCGCGGGTTCTAAAAAAGAAGTGATGGCGGTAGAGTGGAACAATGGCTGGGCCGCTGCAAAGTTTAAAGATTTTGGAAGCTATCAATTGTTAGTAGACAATGAAGCGCCTGAAATTACTCCGGTTGGCTTTGCAAATGGAAGTAATGTCAGTCATTTGTCAAGGCTGGTGATTAGTGTGAAGGACAATTTCGGAAAATATAAAAACTTCCGCGCCGAGCTCGACGGCAAATGGCTACGATTCACGAATGACAAGGGGTTGAGCTTCATTTATAAAATAGACGAGAAGTTTCTACCCGGCACACACACATTGAAGATATCAGTGGAAGATGAGGCGGGAAATAAGAGCGTGAAGGAGTTTAGCTTGACAAGATAAATTGAATAACTGAGTAACTGAATAACTGAATGTTTACGTTTAACAGGCTTTTCTGACTTTAAGCTTTCTGTTATTCGGTTTATTCAATTATTCAGCTCTGCCCTAATCCGGCAGCACCTCGGCATTATAACCGAACTCCTGCAGCAAACTTATCAGCGATGCATGCTGCACTTCATCCTCGTTGCTTTTTACACGCAGAATTTTATCGCAATCATCCAGGTCAAAGTTTGCTCTGTAATGACGGAAGATCGCATGTATGCGCTCGATCAGCATATTGGCGATATGCAGCTCAGTTACATCGGTTTTGAATACTTCTATCATTTTGAAATGTTTTAAACTGTGCCTAACGCCGAATGCCTAACGCAGAACGCAGTTTGAGTGCTGCACCCTGCGTTGAGCATTAAGCGTTGCGCGTTAGGCTTTATTCGGAGAGCTGGAAGTGATACAGGCCATTAAGCAAATGCCGTATTTCCAGAATAGCTTGTTCCATTTGATGCAGCTTTTAGTTTTCTCAACTTGTGATAATATATATAAGAGCCTGCAATGCATGCCAGACCTATTACCAGAGGGAACCATCCTGATGCCGGGTCGCCTACGCAAATGAATGAATAGATGGCTCCGATAAGATCAAATGTAAGTCCCGCATATACCCATTCTTTGATTCTGGGATAGCCGGGAACAAGCAATGCAATACATCCCAATAATTTTGCCACACCTGTAAAAGGGACAAAGTAAACGGGATAATTAAGGTGATCATGTATCAACTTAACGGAATCTTCAGATTTAATAATACTGGGAACTGCGCCAACGCCCATTAGCAGGAGCACCAGCACAGTGAATATCCAGTATATAATTTTCGTCTTTTTCATCTTGATTTACTTTTAGTGATGTTGAGGTATGAAATAGAAGCACAGCCGACTTATCGATTGTTAGGTGGAACGTTTTGCGTGTCATAGCTGATCATCCACTGGATGCCGAATTTGTCTGTAAACATACCGTAGTAAGCTCCCCAGAAAGTATCGCCCATTGGCATTGCTACCTGGCCGCCATTTGAAAGGCCGTTAAAAAGCTTGTCTGCTTCTTCCTTGCTATCGGCACCAATGGCGATGGAAAAATTATTGCCGCTTACTTTTTGCTGGCCCATCGATTCAACAACGTCTGTGCCCATGAGCACATCGCTTTTGCCAATTGGCAAAGAAATGTGCATGATCTTGCTCTTGTCAGCGTCAGATAGTTTGTCGAAGCCCGGCACATCCTTCACATCGCCCATGCGCATTAGCATGAAGAAATCTCCGCCAAAAACTGATTTGTAAAAATTGAAAGCTTCTTCGGTATTACCGTTGAAATTTAAATAAGGATTGAGAACTGCCATGATTGTAAGTTTTTATGGTGTTGTTTAAAATGTCGGGTGGTGAATGGTCAATCGTGAATGGTTCGAAATTCAATCTCTCCGACTTACGATCGATGCAATCAATGGGAACGGTGTTTGTCATCCCGAGGAACGAGGGATGTGGGTATTGCCCAATCTTGTTGCTTGTTTGAGTCACAGATCCCTTGTTCCTCGGGATGACAAACAACAGGCTGTTGGTTTTTCAATCACTTTGATTCTGAAGCATTAATTTACTAATGAGTGTCACGCTGTAACCTTCATGCTTTCGAGCTCCCGCTCCAGCCTGTCAAAATTCTCTTCATTCTTTTCCGGAGCAAATGATCTAATCTTGTCGCACTCTTCTTTGGTATCGAAAAGCATTTTGAAAACGATCTTTGTTTTCATTTCCGAGACCGGCTCAAATGTTACGAGGCTCTGAAACAATGGTTTTGAAATGCGATACCATGCGATCTGCTTTCCTTCTTCCACTTTAATGAATACACATTCATTTTCGTAATTGCCGCCTTCTGGTCCATGGCATAGTGAACTTCCATTTACCGCCGTGCTGCAGGTCATGTTCATGAAAAGTATTTGTAAAGCCATTAGGTCCCCACCAATTTTTTAAATGATTAGGATCGGCCCATGCTTTGTAAGCAATGGAACTATTGGCATTCACCACTCTTATCGTAATAATTTCAGTATCTGCTGTAGTCTTAATGATCTCTCTTAATAGTTCCATAAAAGTTTGCTTTTAATACTCATGAAAAAATCAGTGTAAATCAGTCCAATCCGTGTCATCTGTGTGCTCCCTTCTCTCTAACTAAGCAAAGTCAAATAGCCTTCCAAACGATCCATTGTTTCTTTCTGACCTTGAACAGCATTGTATTCTTTTACTACAAAATCACGATCCGCTGCAGTTTGGAACAGCATGTTCATGGTCACTTGTGTTTTATTTTTTGTTATTTCTTCAAACTCTACCGTTACATAAAAACTTCCTTTCGTATCATCAGGACCTGAGCCATGATCAAAGGCCAATTTTTCAGGGCTTTTCACTTCACGATACTTGATATAGTTTGGATAGTCTCTTCCATCAGGCCCATGCATAATGAAATCCCAAACGCCACCCGGACGCACTTCCATTTTTTTCGTAGTAAGTGTAAAGCCGCTTGGTCCCCACCACTGAGCAACATGCTCCGGGCTTGTCCACACTTTAAAGACCAGTTCACGTGGCGCATTGAAAACACGTACAGAGCGTATCTCCCTGTTGGCCGTGCTACTTGCGTGTTCTTTTACTTGTTCCATCATTTTTCTTTTTTGTTTTTGAATCATTTTTGGATTGCAGCTCGCTCAAATAATTGTCGAGAGAATCGAGACGTGCTTTCCAGAACTGCCGGTATTGTTCCACCCAGTCAGACACTTCGTTCAGCTTTTGCAGTTTCGCTTCGCAAAAGCGTTCGCGGCCTTGTTGCTTAATCTCTATCAACCCGCATTCTGTGAGGATTTTAATGTGTTTATAAACAGCGGTACGGCTCACATCAAAATTCTCCGTGACTGTATTCACGTTTAGCGGCTGATGTGCAATCATGTTTATGATCGCTCGTCTGGTGGGGTCGGCTATTGCCTGGAAAACATCTCTTCTCATAAAATATGCAACCTTTTGGTTACAAAATTATATGCAACCTTTCGGTTTCACAAGTGTTTTCGAAAAAATATTTTTGAGCATTAGCAATTCCATTGATTTTCAAAGAACACAAAACGAAAGATTATTTGTAAGGCGCATACACCAGCAGTATGACGCCGTTGCTAAACATTTTTGACCGCAACAACTTTAGTTTGAGCTTGTGATCAACTGTGAAAAGTGGAATGCCGTTTCCAATGGCAATGGGAGCCACCCAAATCCTGTATTCATCTATCAGTTCATGTTCTATGAACGACTGAGCCATGCCAATGCCTCCCCAGAGTATGATATCTTTTCCACGATGTTTTTTAAGTGCAGCTACTTCTTCAACATCGCTTTTGCTGGCCAGTCGCGAATTGTTCCAGTTAACTTCGGCAAGGGTTTTAGAGAAAACAATTTTTGGCAGATCATTCATCCGTTTTGCAAACTCCACATCCCGTTTTCTGATGATTGGATTGACCGCCGCTTCAGGCCAGAAAATGGACATGCCTTCATAGGTTCCTCTTCCCACCAGAATAGTATCAACGTTATTCAGCTGTTGCCATGCATACTCGGCCATCTCTTCGTTCCAGTTATCAAAGTGCCAGTCCAGTTCTTTATTAGGGCCGGCCATAAAGCCATCCAGCGTAACATTTGTTGATAGGATTAATTTTTTCATTACTTTTTATTCTTCAGACAGTCCTTTTATTTTTTGCAATGCTTTGTCCCATAAAGGCGTGCACATCTCCATAAATTTAACCGGACCCTCAAGTTCTACAAGTATGGATGTATTGCCGTTCGTGTTTGAAAGCGAATAAATTTCAGTGGCTCCTATCCATTGTTTTGCGTCGTCGCTGGTGGTTGTTTCTTGTCCATTTTCCACTACGCCCTCATATCGCATGGATATCTTTTCATTCGGTTTTAGTTCAACAATTTTTCCGAAGACGCCATTTTTGTCCCCATCCAGAAATGTTACCTTGCTCCCTTGCTGCCAGTCTGTAACTGCATATGAGCCTTCCATAAACGCAGCGTACCAAATGCGGTTGAACTTATCTTGCGTGAGCACGTTCCAGACTTTCGATGCCGGAGCCTTCACATCAATTGATTTTTTGATTGTTCCTCTTTCCATGATAAAGCAATTTTTAATTAGTAAATAGAAGGTTAATTAATTAGCTCTCACAGGTTCGTAGCACAGCAACACATTGCCGGAGCCGAAAATTCTGGATCGTATCAATTTTAATTTTCGCTTGCCGGCCAAACCATTTAAAAAACTGTGTCCAGTGCCCAGCACGATAGGGTTTATAAGGAAATGAAACTCATCAATAAGGTTGTGTTCAATGAAAGTTTTGGCGAGATTGGAACTGGCAAACAACGCAATGTCCCGGCCCGGCTGCTCCTTTAATTTTTGTACTTCTTCCGCAATGTTTGCATTCACCACTTTGGTATTGTTCCATGTGGCGGTTTTTAACTTTTTAGAAAAAACCACTTTTGGTAATTCATTCATATACCTTGCCACAATTGGGTCCGCCTTTATCGCCTCCTCTGTTGGCCAGAAACTTTCCATGAGCTCATAAGTCACTCTTCCAAAAAGCAGCGTGTCGAAGCCGCCAAGCATTTCAATTGTATAATTATCAAACTCCTCGTCCACATTGTGCCAGTTAAGGCCTTTGTTGTGGTCCTCAAAATAGCCGTCGAGGCTAATGAGTGTTTGAGCAATAAGTTTACGCATGGTGGAGAGTTTAATAATTACAATACAAACTTACCATGCATGCAAAAAGGTAGTGAGGTGCAAATGCAACATTCTAAGGGGTTGATTACGACAATAAGATTCTCTACTTTTATTGCATGAAACACATATCCATATTAGTACCTCGTGGCCACACAAGCGTAACGAATATTGAAGGTAGTCACCAGGTGTTCTGTGAAGTAAATGGTATACTTGCCAGCATGGGAAGAGATCCTTTGTTTAAAGTGGAACTTGTAGGGCTTGGGCACGACACCAGCCAACGCAATGGACTTTTCACTATCGATCCTCACAAATTGATCAACGATGTAAAGAAAACGGATCTCATTGTTATCCCGGCCATGCTGGGAAATGATATCGCCGCATCTATAGAAATGAACAAAGAGTTTATTCCCTGGATAATGGACCAACGTGCAAACGGTGCTGAATTGGCGAGCTTTTGTGTTGGCAGTTTCTTTCTTGCTTCTACCGGCTTGCTGAAAGGAAAACAATGCGCAACACACTGGAGATTTACCAATGAGTTTCGCGAAATGTTTCCTGACGTTAACCTTGTAGATGATAAAATAATAACTGAAGCCGATGGCATCTACACAAGCGGCGGCGCTTACTCTTACGTAAATCTTCTTGCTTACCTGGTAGAACGATATGCAGGCCGCGAGATAGCGATAGTGGTTGCAAAGGCGTTTATGATTGACATTGATCGCGACAGCCAGTCGCCGTTCATCATGTTCAAGGGACAAAAAAATCATGAAGATGAGCCGGTGAAAAAAGCACAGGAGTTTATTGAAAATAATTTCCAGGAACGCATCACCGTTGATCAACTCGCTTCCAATCTCGCGCTGGGCCGCAGAAGCCTCGAACGCAGATTTAAAAAAGCAACCTGCAATACCGTTACCGAATACATTCAACGCGTAAAAGTAGAAGCTGCTAAAAAAAGCTTCGAAACAAGCAGGAAAAATATCCAGGAAGTTATGTACGACGTTGGCTACTCCGACATTAAAGCCTTTCGCACAGTCTTCAAAAAAACAACAGGATTGTCGCCGCTGGAGTATAGGAATAAGTATAATAAGCAAGCTGTCGCTTAGGACGAATTAATAATTAATAATTAAAAATTAATAGAGCTGCATTCGTTAATGGATGCAGCTTTGTTGTAGATCGACATAGGGTAGCATACTTTACTCTTTGATGCTACACCTATTAATTACTAATTATTAATTATTAATTAGTAATTGCTTTTGTCTCAAAAGCCTCTCTCTTTGTCGCAACCGCCCATCACTCCCCAGTCTCTTCCTCACTATGTTTGTGTTACAATAACAACAACAAAACACACACTTTAAAACTTGTCAATTATGCAAAAAATAACACCATTCCTGTGGTATGATAATAATGCGGAAGAGGCCATGAATCTTTACACCAGCATTTTTAGAAATGCAAGCGTAAAAAATAAACGCTATTATGGAAAAGGTGGTCCCGGCCCTGAGGGACAATTGATGACGGCTATTTTTACCATCGAAGGCCAGGACTTTATGGTGCTGAATGGTGGCCCTATTTTCAAATTCACCGAAGCATTTTCTCTGTTTGTACTTTGCGATACCCAGGAAGAAATTGATGAAAAGTGGAACAAGCTGATTGCCAACGGCGGTGAGCCCTCACGCTGCGGCTGGCTGAAAGATAAATTTGGTTTATCGTGGCAGATTGTGCCGAGAGTTTTGAATGATATATTGGGTGACCCCGATCCTGTTAAAGCAAGAAGAGGCATGGAAGCAATGATGAAAATGGATAAACTGAATATCAAAGAACTTGAGGATGCAAGGGATGGGAGAAGTAATTAATAATTAATAATTAAGAATTAATAGGTGTGGCAGATTATCAAGAAGGCAGCATTCTTTATTGCTTAACAATCTAAATCGTAGATACAGTATTGAATGCTGCCTTTTTAATTATTAATTATTAATTCTCCCCTCGCACACACGCACAAACAACCAACACCAGCACTGCAATGGACGCAACTGTTCGAATGCTGTGCAAACTATTCCACGGTGCTTCAAATTTTATTCTTACTTCGTTGACTGCTTCGTTTGAAGCCGAGGACAAATCGAATGACGCCAGTATATTGTTCAACGGAACATTTCCAAACGCGGTAATGCCAAACACCCCAACAACATACAGAACCGATGCGGCAAGCAACAACCAAAACCGCGCAGATAACGGCTGGTGAAAATGCGCGAATGTTGCAACCGGTAACATGATCAATGTGCCCATGAAACTTAAGAAGAACACGGGGTTCAGAATTGCTTTGTTGAATGACTGCATGGCCGCTACATAAGTTCTTCCGTCGAGTTTTGCAAGGCCGGGAATAATGGAGCATGACCACGCATAGAACAGTCCCGCAATTAATGCTGATAAAACAGCAGCAACGATCAACAAAATATTTAAAAGAGAAAACATAGATCTTTTCATTTTGAGTATTGATTTGAAACAAATAATAATGGCAGAGGGTTTTAGTTTTGTCGCAGGGTTTTTACGAACTGCATAATTTGCTGCATTTCGTCGGACGTTAATCTTTTCCTGAAAGACGGCATTATCTTCCTGCCGTTTTGCATTTGAAGGATGATGGCAGAATCGGGCAGAACACTTTTCGTCAGGTCCTTGGCACCAAACCGGCCCCTGTCGCCAGTTTCGCCGTGGCAGGTGGCGCAATTGTGCAAGTACAATTCTTTGCCGCTAACATTTGATGTAAAACCGGTGATGATCGTAAATAAAAGAAAGATGATGGCGAAGGTAGCTGTGAGCTTTCTCATTTTTGTTTCTTTTCCACAAAACAAGAAAGATTAGAAATCTTAAAATAGAACAAAACCGACAGGGGGAAGAAAGTTGTTCGTTGATAGTTGTTGGTTGTTAGCCTTTATTAATGAACAGTCGTCATTGATGTCAAACAACTATCAACCAACAACTAACAACTCTCCCTGACAACTATTGGAAAATTCTCCACTACTTCATTCGTTTGCTTTTGAAACTGCTGCGGCGTACAACCTGCAAATTCTTTAAAGGCGCGGATAAAGTGCGATTGATCTGCGTATTCGTTTTCGTAGGCAATGTCGGATAGTTTTTGAAAATTATTATTTCGCAATTGCGTGAGCGAAGTTTGAAAACGGCAAATGCGCGAAAATAGTTTTGCGGAAATACCAATATGCTGCTTGAGTTTTCTTTCAAAACTTCTTTCCGACAGGCGCGTGTCTGCATGCAGATTCTTCAGAGAAATATTGCCCTTGCTTTTAGAAATTGCCGAAAAAATATATTGAGCTTCCGCGTTTTGATGGTGGTTATTCTTTTGAATTAATTCAAAAAGATAAGCAGCAATAATATTGATCTTTTCTTCCACCGTTGCGGTGTTAAGCAATTGATCGTTTATGGAAATGTATTTTTGGGGAGAAGCGTCAACAACGTTCATGCAGGTGTTCGTCAATGTTTCTGCATGTAAGCCAAACACAGATCGCAATGCGTCAGGATAGAAATACACACCAATGGTGTCTACCTTTTCGTTTAAAATAATTTCGTTTTGTTGTGTAGTTTGTCCGTATAAAAAGAAATCGGGCAATGCATAATCCTGCTGTGCAAACCCCGGTTGAAAGATGAGGCCGGGGCAGCCATCCGGTAGCGGACGGAAAACATCTGCATTATGCTGCACGTCATTACCCCGCAGCGTCCAGAAGTAGCGAACGTGCTTTGCAAGATAAGGTGGTGGAAGTATTTGACGATAGTGCACGAAGAGCAATTAATAATTAATAATTAAGAATTAATAGGTGTAGCACTTTACCAATAAGGTAAGCACTCTTTCATGCTCAATAAGTAAAGTCTTACATCTAATAATGAATGACGCCCTATTAATTATTCATTATTAATTATTAATTCCTGACATAAATTTAGTCATTATTTATTGTAACAAAAGCCTCACCCCAACAATACCATTTGCCCTACATGATAAGATTGGTGGTTCGTTCTGTTAATGATAATGTTGAGTTTGTTGCGTTGCGGATTGGCTTCAAAGTCGGATTGCGAAACAGCCGTATGTTTTGTAAACCAGTCCTCTGTTGATAGCGAACTAAAATGTTTGGCCAGTGTTTCATTTACTTTGTTCCAAGCGGTTTTTAATTCATCGAGGGAAGGAAAGGCAAAGCCCGATTTATCAGGATTTTTCACAAACATGTCGTCGTAATGGGCATAAGATCTTTCGAAGCCAAGAAACGTTGTAATGTTGTCATTCACGGCGATCAAATGTCCCAGCAGGTAAGTGCCGGTATTTTTTCCGGGAGCAATTTCACTGTTGAATTGTTCAGCGGAAAATTTAGCCAGCATATCGTCCACTCTTTTGTTTTGCTTTTGCCATTCTGCAATAACTTGTTCAATGGCGAGTTTCGCGTAGTCTGTAGAAGCACTCATGGTAAATTTTTTTGGAATGAAAATTCTAAAATTGATTAATCAATATGTTTTAGAAAACAGAACAACGTCGCTTGTCATCCCGACGAAGGAGGGATCTGAGTTTTACATTAACAGGTTGTTTGGGCAGCTCCCAGATCCGTCCTTCGTCGGGATGACAAGCAGTCTTTGCTTAGCATTGTTGACACCAAAACATATTGGAATGAAAATTTACGAATAAGTTGGCGGAACTTTTACAAAGTGATTGTTATGATGCTTTTATGTTTTAGGCGTTATTGTTTTGCAAGCAGAATCAAAATGCTTAGCACCGAAACGATCATGGCGGTTTTTTGTTTGGTTGACTTTGAAATATTGAAAAGGTCAGCTACGTCATTTTTCCATAGAATGAATACTGTAAAAGCACTAAGAGCGGGATAAATTGTTGCAATTAGCAAAGGGTAAAAATAATTTATATAGCCATATGCCAAAGCCAATCCGGTAGTTACTGTAAACTCTATTACTTGCATTAAGGACAGTGAGAAAAAGAGGAGCCAACCCCATTTTGTCCTTTTGAAAATTAACAGAAACAATATAGGAGGGACTACGAAAATTAAGAAAGCATTGTAGTTAAGTAAATAGATATAAGACAACGTGGACTTGAAAAAATACCACAACGTTGGACCGGCTTTGAAAAAAAATCGAAATGCAATAATGCCCAATAAAATATTGATCCATTTATTGGCGAAGATACTTGTGGAAGGTTCCTGTATATAGGGTACAAGCAAATCCTCCTGTCCATCTTCGCTAGTGCCGCCAGTGTAGTTGCTCTCCGAGATTTCTTCAATGCCCAGAATTTCATTTTCACTTACTTGTCGTTCATTTAAATGTTGATAAGCAGCAGCGACAGCTTCGGGCTGGTAGGCATCTGTTTGCCTGACGATTGTAATTAGTTCTTCGTTAGAATGATTTTGAAATTGTTCGTAAAAATTAAAGTTCATTTGGTAGGGTTTAAAAGGGTTTTAATCAATGTTGAGAGAATTGCGTTAAAATAATATTTCTGTAAAAGGCCCTATTTGATTTATAGAGGCTTTTTAGGAAGGAAATCCTGAGGGCTGCATTTCAAAATTTTTGCTAGCTCATTTAAGTGTTTAATGTTGTAGTGCGATGGATATTTTTCACTTTCTATTTTACCAATAAAACCAACTGACATTCCAAGTTCGTTTGCAAGGTCCATCTGAGACAATTGTTTTTCAATTCGCATTTCACGAACCTTACTAATTACAAATTGATCGATTTTATTTTTCATAATCTCCTATAGGAAAGTAAAGATCAAAAAACCCTATCTTTGTGACAATCGCCCATGGGTGATTGAAAGCAAAATCTTACAACATGAATAAAAAAAACACCCTATCCGACATCAATTTTCAAATCTCTTTGGAGGATCTTTTCGATACGTTTGACCTGGAGGATATTCAGTCTTTTTTACATGGCGCTATGGAAACATGTATGACTTCTGACAATCATTTGTTTGGAGAAGCAAAAAAGAGATCGGACTTCTTTTTTTGCTATAAACAGTTAGTCAAATTTTTTGAAGTCGCCGACAAATATGTAACCAACAGCAAGGAAACCACATAGACATTTTTAAATTTACTATATTGTTCCTTTGACCAAACACTTACTTATGACAACGGAACATTCAATACCTCGCATCGCTGTTTCAAGCATTGGCAGCGGCGCTTTGTTGATGGCACTCTTTACCACCATGTGGGCATTGATAGCAAACCATGGTTATCACGGCCGCGATCATCATTTAACGGAAATCGTGTTCATTGCTCTTGCTGCTCTGTTTGTTGTATATGCGTTTACTATTTTCAAAACATCGAAACAATTTCCTGAAGCCACTTCTGATGCTGATATAGCCGAGAAAAAACGCTCTGGTAAATGGTTTGGGGTCATTTTCGGTTTGGAAGGAATTTTCATTCCCATTGCCGTAAATATTGTAATTGCACTGCACCACCCGGAGCTTATAATTCCTTCCATTGCGCTGGTCGTTGGTTTGCACTTTTTTCCACTGGCTCGCGTGTTCAAAAGAAACGTTGATTATTATCTTGCTACATGGACAACCATCATTGCCATTACTGCTATGATGTTGCTTTTGAAAAAATCGATTACTGAACTCGATGGTTTTGCATTTGTGGGAACGGGCGTTGCCATTGCTACTTCGTGCTATGGGCTGTATATGATTTCCAACTACAGGAAATTGGTTGCAACAACAAAATTTTAACCGCAAAGATAGCCAAGGGGGCGCAAAGGAAGCGAAGGCGGCCCGTTCTTTGCTTCCTTTGCGCTTTTTGGTGTTACGCTCTATTTTAGGGATAACTACTTTGCGCGCTTTGCGGTTAAAGAGTTGCATTTAGAAATTTTGAACACTAATATTGCTCTCTTTTTAAACAACATTAACAACATGAGAAATAGTTTGCTTTTTCTGCTGATAGTGCTATGCACAATCTGCAATACGTATAGCCAAAGCAAAAGGAACGTTACAAATATTCATGTACTTACTTCTGACAGTGTTTCTCTCTTTGTAAATAAGGCGGGCAAAGGAACTCCTTGCATATTTGTACACGGCGGCCCGGGTGCGTGGAGCAAATCATTTGAAGAAATGAGGGGAAGTGTGGTGGAACAAAAACTCACGATGTATTATTTCGATCAGCGCGGGTGTGGCCGCTCCGCATCTCCCGCAAACAACGATTACAGCCCTGAAAGAATGGTGGAAGATATTGAAACGATCAGAAAGCAAACCGGTGAGAATAAAGTCTACTTGATCGCACATTCATTTGGTGGAATACTTGCCCTGAAGTATGCAGAAGAGCATCCGGAACATGTGAAGGGTTTAATTATGCTGAATGCGACGCTTTACGTTGATAATTCTTTGCTCAATCAGATTGCATTTATTAATAAAACACTTGGCAGTCACATCGTCGCTCCAGGAGATTCGGTATTGCAGGCTTTTATCGAGGCTAAAAAGCAGTTGCGCAAAGCTGATCTTGAGTATAAAATATTATCGAACAATAAAGCCGCTGTTGATAAACTGGATAGCGTAGACAACAGCGAGCAACGCAACAATTCATTTGCCCAACATGTATTTGCGATGCCGATATATTGGGGAGATTTAACGAAGGAAACGATAAAAGTAAAAGTGCCTGTGCTTGTAATAACCGGAACAAAAGACAACAACATTGGCCCGGAACATTATAAACTATTCAAATTTCCAAATCAGCAAGTGAAGGTTATTGAGGGTGGGCATATTCTTTATTATGAGAAAAACAAAGAGTTTGCAGAGGCAGTCTTCAATTTTGTAAAGTAGGATTTACCACTAAGACACTAAGGGCACTAAGCTTCACTAAGGCAGCTTAATAATCGGAAACTCCTTAGTGGAACTTAGTGTCCTCAGTGCCTTAGTGGTGAAAAAAAACGCCTGCCTACTTTTTCTGCATCCAAAGAGGTTTTGTCTTTTGAATTTTCTTAAATATTGCACAGCCTTCAGTATGAGCACCCGGTAAATATCCAATGCTCTGCAAGAATTCGTTTACAATTTCCCCACCTGTAAAACGAAATGTTTTTTTAAAAAGCTTCACCCATTCTTCTTTTGTTTTTGGGTGATGGCTCTCCAGCCATTTTTCAAACGAACCAAATTCTTTTTGCAATCCTGTAATCGTCTTCGCGTTTTCTATCGCCGCATTTACTTTTAGCCGGTTGCGAATAATGCCTGCATCATTCAGCAAACGCTCTCTGTCTTTTTCAGTATAAGCCGCTACTTTTTTTATGTTGAAATTGTGGTATGCTTTTCTGAAAGCCTCTTCTTTCTTCAGAATGGTTTCCCAGCTAAGCCCCGCCTGGTTTATCTCCATGATCAACCTGCCGAAAAGTTCATTGTCATCATGAATAGGGAAGCCGTAGTGATTATCATGATAAGCTTTGTGCAAAGCCTTTCTATCGCCGGTCATTGTTTCAATTGCGCTGCAGTAAGACATGGTGGAGGTATTTGAAAGTGAAAATAGAAATTATTTAGAAGCCAGATAACTCATTTTACGCGTCGCTCTTTTCAGACGTAAATTTTTCCAGCCCATCAATTATATAATAAGTAGCTGGCGGAGAACCAAATCCCGCATGAGCGTCGACCCATTCCTCGAAACGAGGATTTTGAAGCAAATTTTTAAATTCGGATTGCAAATACTTTTTCACATCGCTCGGTGTATTATTAAGTTCTTCCCAAACCGAAGATCGATTTTCTAACACGAAAATAATGTCCTCAAAGTCGGAGCTTTGTAAGCCATTGTTGTTATTTCTTCTTGATAAACTTTTAAATGCTTCCAGTTTTGAAGCAATGAAGTATGGAGAGGAAAAGATTTTGATATCATCAGATCCAATCTGGTACGATAATGCATTTTTAAATCCATCCGGATACCATTTGTTTCCAAATCCAAGTGCTTCCTCACCTGTTGCCATAATGTCGACAACTATTCCTTAAATTTATATCTACAAATAATGCCGGATTCCTTGTCATGTGTAAATCCCAATTTTAATAAATGGGTCTCTATGTCAGAATAATCTTTGTACGCCCATATTTCAATTAATACATCGATGTCTTCAGTAAACCTTGCTTCCTCTGCTTGTCGGTCTGCATATAGTGCTACCGTTGCTCCTCCAACAAATACAACATTATTTTTTAGTGATCCTAGTGCTTCATGAATAGCTTTGATTCTAAGTAAATTGATTTGTTTGCTCACGATAAAATAATCTCCTTTAGTTTATCCACCGCTACATTGACTTCTCTTATTCTCCCCACTCTTATTACATCCACAAGAGCTAATAAAAGATAAAGAGCTTCGTCGATTTTTACAGCGTTGATTTGTTTTTGATAAAATGGTTCAATTGAATGACCTCTATTTTTCCCAAGAGTGTCGGGCCAAACGTAGACCTCATTACTTTCAAAATGGTTGCGCATGAAAGGATGTGAATGTGCTGTGGGAATTCCATTTACCACTGCACCGGGATGCTGGGGGAAGACATAGTGCAAGCCATATTGAAGAAACTCCATAAGGCTTTGGCGTCTGACTTTTCTCTTATCATAGTCGATTAATCCGGCCAAATAGCTTCTGTTGAGTGATTCTGAAACTTCAGATGCACTTATTGATAATTCATGTGCGAGATCCTTAAGTTGCCAAGGCTTGTCGGCTAGTGAAATGATTTTTAGTAAAATAACTACATCCTGGGGGCGCATTCCATTATGTTTTCGCATATGCTAATGTAACAAATGATTTGCAATTCGCAAATCGCGAATTGCAAATAGGCTTTTTATAAAATAGGCGACAGATTTCAAACCCGTCGCCTTTTTTGAACTATATGTAGCCTTGTAATTCTATTTCTTTCCGTTCACCACATCGCTCGCAATCACTGTCCAATCGCTATTGCCGAATCCTTTTTCGATCCATTTGTCCATTTCCGCTGCAACAGATGGGATTACGTTTAATGGTGCGCCCGCCTGGGATGCTTTCTTCATCATTAAGCCTGCGTCTTTTCTTGCCATATTTAATTCCCATGAAGGATTGGTGTAGTCGCCGCTGGTGATGCGTTGTAACCTCGCCTGCACCATTGCTCCGGGGTTCCAATTATCAAACAGTCCTTTCACATCGTCGAAAGAAACATCGTGCGCCTTCGCCAGGGAAAGCATATCTGTCAGGCCGCCCGTCAATGAAATAAGAAAAAGATTGCCGATCAGTTTCATGCCCGCGGCCTTGCCTTCCTGCGGACCGAGATTGATGAATTTGCCCGTCATCTTTGCTAAAGCCGGTTCTACTTTTGCAATCACATTTTGGTCACCCGATGCAAGCATCACGCCGGTGCTTTCCAATGCATTTTGCGGTCCCATGAACACAGGCGCATGCAGGTAAGTAAAACCTTTTGCTTTCCACGCTTTCGTTCTTTCCACTGCACCTTCGGCAGAAGTGGTTGTATGGTCTATGATTGTTGCTCCTGGTTTCATGCCTGGCTCAGCCGCTGCCAATACTTCATTTACGGCAGCGTCGTCTTTTACTACAATATGAATTACATCTACGTCTTTTACAGCATCTGTAATGTTGTCAAATGCTTTGGCACCAACTGATTCCAATGCTTTTGCCCTTGATGCCGTTCTGTTCCATACCTGAACTTTTTCTCCTTTTTTGATCAGCGCCTTTGTGAAGTTTGAACCTAAAAGGCCCATTCCTAAAAATGCAATCATGGTGTTTTATTTTAGATTAAAGTTAGGAAGTTCTCAACTGCGGACTGATAGATTTTAGGGTACGTTCTTGCTTATTCGACAAATCTTTTCATGAAAGAAAAGTCCGTGCTATGCATCTCTTGTTCATTATTACTAGATGCAAGTTGCGCTTCTCCCGCGTACACAAACATTTGTCGTTCGTAATCGTCTATTGCTGCTTCAATAGTTTTGAACTTTTCACCAGTCAGGTTATCAGATAAAATCAATGCATCCATCAGTCCAGTATTCACACCCTGGCCCGCAAAAGGCGGCATTACATGGGCTGCGTCACCAATAAGTGTTATGGGCAAAGGGCGATCGTTTTTCCACGGCTTATCCAAAGGGAATTTTCTTGTTGGCAATCCTACCAAAAAAGAGGTTGAGCGAAATAGCTGATGATAACTTTCATGCCAGCCAGAAAATCTATTCGCAAGAAATGAAATAATACTATCTGTGTTTTCAAAGTTTAACCCGTTGCTATCGATCCAGTGTTCTGGTCGTTTAAAAATTACTCCATATGTTAACTGGCCATTGTTGTAGGGATTTGCAACGATTAGATTCCCTTGATGTGCGGCCATCAGTCTATTGCCGCTACACAGTTGAAAAAAATCCGGACAGTTTATTTCGGGTTCAACTACATCTCCCTGAATAATAAAAGTTCCGGTGTCCTCTATCGTTGCGTCGGTAATGTATTTTCTAACGCCAGACATGCCGCCATTAGCTCCAATAGCAAGATCTGCGGTTGCCTTGGTTCCATTTTCAAAACACAAAAGCCATTGTCCGTTATGTTCTTCAAGCGCTGTAAGTTTGCTGTCCCAAATAACGGTGTCGTTTTGTAATTCGTCGAGAAACAGTTGTCTTAAATCATTCCTGTTGATCTCCGGATTGTCAACCTGGGGGTCGACCGTAGACAACACATTGCCTTGTTCGTCTGCCATGGTTACGCCCATGGGTAGTGCCATTGCGTAATATTTTTCCAGCAGTCCCGCATTCTTCATCGCCTCTTGCCCTGAGTCTTTATGCAGGTCAAGTGTGCCGCCCCAAATTCTTGTTTGTGCATCTTTATCCCTTTCATACACGGCAACGGCTATTCCTTTTTGTTGTAGCAATGTCGCCATCATAAGACCAACGGGTCCTGCGCCAATGATGGCTACCTTTTTATTTTCCAGTAACATGATTCATTAATTAAAGCACAAAATTCCGGAAGGCTGGACTGTCAGTCTTGTACAAATGCGACAAAATCTTTGCTCACGGACAGTTTTGATTGTTTTGCTTTTCGTGCAAAAGCGGCAGGAGTAGCGCCGCTATAGCGTTTAAATTCCTTGCTCAAATGTGCCTGGTCCGAATAGCCAAACTCTGCAGCCAGCCCCGCAATGTTAGAATTGGGATCGCACCATAATTGATTTCGCACCTGCTCAAAGCGTATTAGGCCGGAGACATCTTTAACAGTGTGGCCAGAAGATTGCTTGAAGTTTCTTTCAAGTGTACGCACCGTTGCATTTGCAGCCACGGCCACTTCACTTACTGGCATGGTGCCATTGGCTTTGCGCATTGCCACACCTGCTTTGGCAAGCATGCTGCTGCCGGCAACATGTGAATGAGCATCAAGAAAATATTGTTGCAGATGATATATTGCTTCTTCTATTCTGCCTGTTTTCACCAACTCACTCAAAGTTGATTGAAGCCGGGCGACAGGATGCTCGAAAAAATGCACCGCGTTTTTGCCTGAAGGCAGTCCCAGCAAATCAAAAACGGTCCAGGGAAAACACCTTACGCCAATAATTTCTAAACAATTAATCGTAGAAAAAGAAACAGGTTGGTTAAGTAAGCCCATCATGAAAGGAGAGGGCAGCGGTTGCAAACTTCCATCAGGAGAAATAGAGTAAAGGCTTCCGAAGTAGAAGATGATTTCAGCGTAGCCGTCAGGCATTACGTCATAGGTCGATAACTGCTCTCCAACGTCCCTTCTGTCGTACCAAAAACATTTAATGGTATCGCTGAGTGCTGGAGGAGATTCATATTCGAGATGACGGTGATGCATGTTGGAGAGTAGCTTAATTAAAAAAGAGGCATTCCTATGTTGGGTTTTGCCTCTTTAGTTTTTGTAGTCCCGACAAGTCTCTCAATTACTTATTGCTTCTTTTCAATTCTTTCTTATTTTTTCTATTCCTCTCTTCTTGCACTCAAAATTTTTTGTTGGGAATAATAACAAAAGAGAAAAAATTCTAACATTTCCTCCACCTTGCAGGACAACTCACGAGACAACTATAATTATTTGATTATTAATTATTTATATTAAAAATAATAAATAAAAAACATGTTTATTCCAGAGCCAAAATTTTATCTTAAAGATCGAAACACTAAGATACCGACATTGATTTATATGCAGGCAAAATATTCTGCTGACAAGCAAGAACGCTTCATGCTAAGCACCGGTAACAAGATACTGCCCGATGAGTGGGATGATATAAAGCAACGTGCAATAATATCAAAAAGAGTTGTAGGAAATAGTGATCTAAACCTTTGGCTTGACAAAATGGCTACAGCCTTTAAAACGGTATTTAGAAGTTTTCTATTAGATGGCAAGATTCCTTCGGCCACAGAATTGAGAGATAGAACAGAAGAAGTTTTGAATATTAAAGTTGTGGCTGCTTCCACAAAGATCAAGATTACTTCGTTAATAGAATTTACAAAGAAGTTTATTGAAGAATACAAATCACTCAGAGCACCAAATACTATTAAGTCGTATGTCTCGACCTGCACAAGAATTAAAGAATATGAAACATGGTGCGGTAAACAATTCCAATTTGAAGACATTACCATTGAATGGCGAGCTGGATTTATTAAATTCTTGCAGTCGTGTGGAAACACAAAGAATACTGAAGGCAAGCATATCAAAAATGTAAAACTTTTCATGAATGAAGCGACTGAACGAGGGTTAAATACAAACATGGCCTTCAAAAGCAAAAATTTCAGTAAGCCAAGTGAAGATGTTTACAAAATATTTCTGACTATGAATGAAATTTACAAGATCGCAAACCTTGATTTAACCAGTGATAAAGCAAAAGATATAGTAAGGGACTTTTTTGTCATCGCTTGTCAATCGTCTCTGCGCTATTCTGATTTCACCCGTATCAGAAAAGAAAATATTAAAGGCGATTATCTGCAAATGGTAACTACCAAGACAGGGCAAGAAGTTATAATTCCCATCTCTCCTTCTGTAAGGTCAATATTCGAAAAATACAACTATGAAATGCCTAAAGCTCCCTGCAACCAAGTTTTTAATCGTTGCCTGAAAGAAATAGGTAAACAGGCAGAATTAAACGAAAAAGTTGCGATAACAAAAACCGTAGCTGGTGTTAAGAAAACTGAAATCAAAGAAAAATGGGAACTTTTAAGTAGCCACGTTGGCAGGAGAAGCCTTGTA
The DNA here is from genome assembly GCF_019130065.1 of Pinibacter aurantiacus. Classification (GTDB taxonomy): domain Bacteria; phylum Bacteroidota; class Bacteroidia; order Chitinophagales; family Chitinophagaceae; genus Pinibacter; species Pinibacter aurantiacus. Next base: position 152,712 of record NZ_JAHSPG010000002.1, read on the forward strand.
AGTAACTGTATAATGGAAGGCATTAACACAAGCAGCATTATGCTGATTTCGGGCCATAAATCATTACGTGTATTTCAAGGGTATGTAAGGGTAAACCAACAGCAGAACGCAGAGGTATTGAGTAAGCATCCATTTTTTCAAAAATAGTTTTGATTTAATAAGAGCATTCAATTTTTTGTTTAAAATAAATCGTTCCGTCTAGCGACATATTGTTCAACCGCAGTTGTACATATCTTTTTTTTCTCTGGCATTTTTTCAAAATTGTAATTATAAATCCATTGAATGTTATCCTCAATATTAGAATCATTAGGAACTAAAGAGAACGTTGTTGATTGACTTTGACATGATTTAAAATTAAAGGTTTTAAATCAATCTATCGTACCGACTGAATTGGAGGAGTTTGATTCGCGGTTTTACTTCGCTAGTGAGTTTATTATGCGGTTACTTCGCTGATGTGAGTACAAAAGTAAATCGAGTTTTTTGTACGTGCAAGAGGGGTAACTTGATGAGTTGCTATAACCCACATGAATACTGGAAAAAATATTTTTATTTTTTATACTTGGAATTGTCAGGAAAAGTGAAACATTGATGAATAAAGGATTTGGTTGATTTCAGTCGAACCACGTTGCAGCAACACTATCTAACTCAAGTAACCTCTTATACTCTGGATTGTTTTCTAATTTCTTTTCATCCAAGAAGTGCATTGTGTCATTATTCATGAGAGAATGGTATTTTGTATTTAGGATGTCTTCATAAGTACACAGTATTGCGTTCGCAGGATAGGTGAAAGACATTGGAAGTGAATCACCATTTATTAGACTATAAGCAAGTTTATGATGTTGCCACTTATCTTGCAATATGTGAGATTGGATTTTAATGTTAAGTGCTGAACCTTTTCCGGCATTTTTCATTCTATAAAATTTTTCACCATGTATTTTAGTGAAAACAATAACAGGTCTTTCTAGATTTTTTTGCATCTCGGAATCGCTATCTCTTCGGGCTTGATCTATTTTACTTAACCGAACAGTCAGTATTATGAAGACAATAAGATTTGATAGTGCAATAAAAGCAGACCAATATGAACCAAAGTTTGCCCAATCAGAAGATTCTGTTGAGAGGTGAGTAAATGAATATCCGTAAAACAGAATAGGTACTAATATTGTAACTGATGCAATTGTGATTACTTGCCAGGATTTTATTGTCATCTGGATTAATTAGGGGTTATTATATGAGAAAGTAAGTGCCCTTGTAATATCAAGGTTTTTTCCTGTTTTCTCTTTGTATGCGTGTTGAAAGTTGTGTACAAAATGTATTATCGTACTATCTAAATCAAGATGTCCGTGATAGAGGACAAAGCTTATTAATTTGTCTTTATCAGTAACAATTTGCTTATCATACATTGTTCTTGGCGGTACATCAAATTCTATTAATTGGAAAAAGGCAGTTGTTATATGAACGGGTTTTAGTTCAGATCGGTGAAGGACTTTATCATAAGGCTTACCATCAAGATAGAATCTACTTACATTAAAATATTCGCCTTCTTGCTTAGTTATAGCAAATGTTACACCCGTTGGGGTTTGTACCATGTCTCCAATTACGAAATTATTTGCTTCCATAAAGTACGGTTTTGGTTGATTAATCCCATTCACTTTCGCGTATGTTTTTGATGTAGTGAAAAGGTGGAATAGATAAATTTGTTTTGGATGTGCCCAAATTAGAAGTTGGAATACTACTTCCGTTTTGGAGTATATCCAAATCAAAAATCTTTTTTATCATTTTTTCTTTCAGATGCGTATCCGATAATGGCCACTCATATTGGCCTGCTTTGATAAAGTATATCATTTGTATTTGTTTTATAGTTAATGTGTATCAAACGGTTAGCCAGCCGGTTAAAAGTGCATAAAAATGTAGTTATGGCACTATTTATACCTGCCAAACTATGACTTGACGAGAGTTTACCCGCCTTTTTGGCATTTCTAGGTATATTTTAATTTTTTTTAAATCCTATAAACAACAGGAGATAAATAGAAAGGGAGCGTGCTATTTAATATATATACTTATAGATTTATTCATTTTATGGGATTAGGGTTACTGTGTTGCAAAGGTGGTTTAATTCTAATGTTGATTTCTTTTCAACAAGTGATGTTGTGTTTAACGATTGGTTAAAAGAGGTAAATGAATTGTGATGTTTATTGTATAATGTATGTTTCAAAAATAAGACCGAAACAGTAAACGGAATGACAAAAAACAGAAAATAGAAAACAGAACAACATCGTAACAGAGTAACAGAATAGTAGAGTAACTGAAAACAGAATTTCAAAAAATAGAATAGTAAAGCAATGAAAAACAGAGAACAAAAAATAGAAAACAGGAAGCCAAAATAGTTGTTTCATTCTTCTTGAAGTCTTACTGCAATTGAGTTTGATGATTTACATTTGAAAAAAATAAATCACAATGAATGCAAGAAATTACAGAGCAGATGTTAGACTGACTCCAATAGATTTTCCACCTATAATGGGTTTAGGAGAATCATCTGTTAGCTATCTATCAGAACCAAAAATGATTAATGAAAAACTTGCATTAATGATAATGCAGAGTTATGTTCTTGTTGATACTTTTAAGAATGAACAACATATAATTTTCACGATACAATCTTTATATGAAATACCGCCTAATGAAATAAAAACTAGAGAAGATGTATATGATGTTTATAATGATGCCACATCATGGATGAATGAAGCATATCAGTATGCAAGAATAGAATTGCCTGCCCTTCATAATATTACATTCCCAAATCAATCAATAGAAAATTATAAAAATGAGATTGATCGTGTGTTTGGTTTATTAGATAGTAGAAACTAAAAAAGGATTCTAAAATATTTATGTGTAGGCGGTTTGACCCATTCCAAGCGAGTGGGTTTTTTATTTGATAGGAGAAAAGTGAAAAAAAATTTATATATAGATAAAAGAAATGAAAAATCAAATATGATCGTAATGGTAAAATAAATTTTGACTACTGGATGAAGAATTCCATAACTACTCCAGCATAGCTACCAGTAGGTTTGAAAGAGCATTGCGAGAAAGTGCAACATGTTGTTCATGGTTAGCATTCATGAATTTTCATTATCTGCAGCAAAACTCAATTAGTGGCTCGCTTTTTATTTTATTAATTATTTAATTTATTATTAAAAATAGAAGAATATAAAACAAATAAAATCAATTGATTGAGTAAGAAAAATAACTGTTTTGATGCTTGTAATATAAAAAGAATGTTTATGTTTGCAGTACGGTATTTCTAGTTAGATGTGAAATCAAGAAAGGAATGCAAGTTGTATTTAATCTTCAAAAAAAATACAATCATCATATGTCTAACATAACATGGTAATACCAGCACTGTAAAGCCCTCACTCCTTTGTGCAGGCAAATCGGAAATAAAATTTTTAACAAGAAAATGCCGATTTGTTATGCAATGTGTCCAGATACAAAATATTGATAAAAATGAACTCAGAGAACTTTTCGCTGAGGCTCTCTTCGATGTCTTAAAGACAAGGTTTTCTGAATATTCTCAAACACAACCGCCTGCGCAGACTATACCTGATAAACTCCTCACGAAAAAAGAGGCTGCTGCATATCTTAAAATATCGCTCCCCACATTAACCAGATATGTAAAACTTGGTTATGTGAAAGCCGTGACAATTACTGGGACACGTTCGAGATTCAGATCGTCTGACTTGGATAAATGCTTGAGGGGATTGAGAAGCAGGTAGAAGTATTTGAAATTAGCTCTTTGACATTAAGGGATTGGTCTTCACAACCAATGTAACCGTAGAAACAAATAAATCGGATTCATCTATTAAAAATAATTTAAATGAAGCGAATTTCTATGTTCGATGCTGGAATAAAAAATACCGTCAGCATCGGAAACATTACGTTAACTGATTTACCGTTAATAATCAAATGTGACGAGGACCTCCGAATAGTGACAGCATTTATTAGAGGGTTGACGTCCAAGGAAAAACAAAATGAGGTTAAGTGTTATGAACTTAAGTACGTAACATTTGGTGGGACTTTCTCTATAAGAAAAGACTCAGGGTTGATAGAAGAGTCAGGATTAATTTGCATTGACATTGATGAAATTGAAAATCCTCCACAACTCAAAAAGCAAATAATTGCGAAATGTGAGTTTCTTTTATTAGCGTTTATTTCCCCCAGGGGTAATGGCCTGAAATTGATTTTTGGCCGTGACATGGCATTCTCTTATAAAGAGAACTATCAAGCATACAGTAAGTATTTGCTAGACAACTTCGAGATTTCCAAGGACTCAATTGATCAATCATGCGCTTCGATTTCTAAGGCATGTTTTCTTTGTCACGATGCAGACGTTTATCTAAACCCTATTTTCAAGCAGGGTATTGAAGTAGAGAAAATCCCCTTTCTACACATTCAAAAGCCAGAAGAGTTGGAAGAGAATAACGAACATACATTTGAGGTAAACACTTTTGAGTTGTCTCAGTTCTTATTCAAACCAGTCGTGTTGAATTTTGAAAAAAGAAATGCCGTTGAAAATTTCATTGCCCTTTGCAGGGTGTGTATAAAACACAATGGGGATTTCATTGAAGGCAACCGGCACAACTGGGTATTGAAACTTGCGGTATTATGCAATTCATTTGGAATGGACAAAAACACTGCAATTCGACATTTTAAGTGTGTATTTGCAAACCATCCAGCTATTGCTTTGTCAAAGCATCCATTCGACGAGACTGGTGATCTGACCAGACCATTCGATGATATGTACGAAAAGTATCTGGATGATTTTGAAACTTGGAATGATAGAAACGAAGTATTCACTACTCCATGTTTACCTAAAGAGGTGTTTGATAATTCACCTCATTTTGTAAAAAAGTTAACTGGGCTTTTTCCAGATGAGAGGGAAAGGGATGTATTCTTTTTGGGATTACTAACCTTAGCAAGTACTTGTTTTCCCCTTGTCCAAGGTGTGTATGATTCAAGGAGATATAGAGCCAATCTGTTCACCTTTATTAGTGCACCCGCTGCAAGTGGTAAAGGGGTTCTTTCATGGGTTAGTAAAATGGGTGATGCTATTCACGAAAATTTTTTGAATGAATTCAAAAGAGATTTCGCGGAATATCAAGCACTCAACGAGGAACAGCGCAAGGAGCAACCAAAACCTGAATTAAAAAGATTGTTTATTGCCGCGGATAACACTTCGGCCAACATGATTGCAGACCTAAGTATCAACCAGCTTTTTGGAATTATTTATGATAACGAGGCTGATACCTTAACCAAAGCGAACAAAAGTGAACACGGAAATTTTTCAAACTTGTTACGCAAGTTCTTTCAACATGAAACCATTCATTATGAAAGAAAGACAAACAATCAGAACATAATTATAAAGGAGCCTGCCTGTTCCATTTTAATCTCCGGAACACCTGGTCAAATCGATAAGATGGTTGACGACGTGGAGAACGGCCTCGTTAGCCGATTTATCTTTTATAATTATGTCTCACCTGTAAAATGGAAGGATGTGTTTGCGGATGGTCAAGATTTTCATGGAATCTTTAAATCCTCAGCGGTTGAATTACTCCAGTTAACAAATCAGTTTTTTTATGATTTTCTCAGTAACCCGGAACGTGAAATTCTCTTTGAGTTAACTAGTGATCAAAAAAAAAAGCGATCAGATTGGTTTGAAGAAAAAACAAAAAATCTCGATGAGTTATATGGAAGTGATATTAGAGGGTCTGTTATGAGGCTCGGGTTAATTCAATTTAGAATTGCCATGGTGCTATCATCGATCCGAACGGCTGAAAATACCCTGGGGCAATCAATTAAAGAACGATCGAAGATTGTCTGCACAGATGGTGATTTCAATGCCTCCATGTCCATCGTAGATGTCTTATTACATCACGCGGTAAATGTTTTTAATAAACTAAAGAAGCGCGGTGTAGTGAAACGTAACGGTAACCCAAAGGATAACTATTATGAAAGTCTTCCAATAAAATTCAATCGCGCAAAAGCGATGGAAATTGCTAGCTATAGCGGCATTAAAGAGAAAACTGCAGAGAATTACCTCCGCCAACTTGCGAAGGACGAAAAGTTAAAAAAACCTCAACACAATCATTACGAAAAGGGCGCTGCGTAAGCAGTGCTCTTTATTTATTAAAAAATAAATTTAAAATTATGGAAATAATAAAAAAGCCAACCATTTTTAATATTGGCGAGGTAGCTGAAAAACTAAATTGTGGTCTTACTAAGCACAAGTTGTTTGAATTTTTGAGAAACGAAAACGTATGCGAATATAACAACGCTCCCAAATCAGAATTTGTTACTAAAGGGTATTTGATATATAAAAGAGTTGAGAAGCGTTGGATCAATCAAACTTTTGTCACAACACTTGTAACCGAAGAGGGCTTCAAATTCATTGAAGGTTTGATTAAAGCGAAATGGAAGGGAAATTCTTAGATTTCCTACTTCCTAAAAATCCTTTTGAGTTTTGAATTTTCGGGTCATTCAATGGAGGCAACTATAGGTTCATATAGTGACAGATTAAAAAGGGCGGCGAAGGTGCTGCCCTTTTTTAATTATGCCACTATGTGCGCCAATATCGCCCGTAGTGGCAACTATTATTTGGTGCGGCGCACCGTTAAAAAGTTATGATTTGGGAAGACTTGAACTCACCATAGCATGTAGATTTTTTATTGAGACATTTACGGGTTTTCGCCTTTCACCTTTATCGTCTGCCAGAACTGATTAATCTTTATAATCTGAGGTTCAATTAAATTAATAATTGCTTTTTGAGATTCAAGTTTACCAATAACCTCCTGTAGTTTTTGTTTGCTTCTCGGAGTTCCAACAAAGGATTCAATAAGCTTGTAATCTTTGTTATTGATATTTAAACAAAGAGGTATTTTAATCTGCGAAGCGAAATCGAAATTTTTTGTTTTGTAATCTTCTACGCCCTGTGTTAGCATTATAATAACCACTCCTTTGGACCTTAACACGCGAAGTATATCTTCTAATGCTTTACTGGCATTTTTATTCTTTAAATATACGTGAGCTTCGTCGATTACTATTACGTATCGTAATGGTTTAATCCTGTCTTTTGTAGGTTCAGTGTCATTCGTTGAACTGAATTCGGCAAGTAAATATTTTAATGTTAAGAAGACGCAGAGCTGTCGCAAGGTGTCTGATAATTCAAGCGGTAAGTTTATGTAAAGACTTTGCTCATAAATTTTTTTGTCTAATGCACCTGGTTGTGATTGAAAGATACTTGTCGCCAAATCAGAAATGATTGCATCAAGCGAATCAGGATTTCTTTGATTATTTTGATTATAAGTATCTAGTGCTTCTAAAACTGTATTCAATGTTGGGTGTGCATTTGAATTATTCTCTGACGTTAAGGACCGAAGGTTATTTTGACGTTCGAAGCAGTCGGTGACAATTGTCTGCAAAATATGTTTCTGATTTGGACCTAACTGTGTCGCAATCGTACAAACAAAATCTACAAATGATTTAATATTGAAACTTCTTGCTCTCTCATCCTCTAGGTTTATGAAACTTAATGGGTTTAATTCAAAAGGTGTTTTTCTTAAATCTACCATCTTGCTGCCTGTCAATTCGAAGAATGATTTTAATCTGTCTGGGCTTCCTTCACCTTTATAGTCAAAGAAAATAAATTTTAATTCATTTTTTGTTTGAACTGAAATTTGATATAGTAAATCCTTTACCAATTCGGTTTTGCCAGAACCCACCATACCTGCGATGGCGATATTGCAGCTATCGAATTCGTTCAAGTCATTAATGCGAAGTCTGATTTCATTCTGTAACTCATCTTTACCTACGACTATTGATACAAGTTCCTTGTAGGAATTAAACTCCTTGGTAGTAGCGGAGTTTTGTATAAATGGATTGCTTGCAGATATTAATTCTAGGCCATTCTTAACTAGCTTCATTAAATGGGATATGTGCGAACCACTTGTAATATTTTTATCTTCAATATCCCCATAAATTTTCTCTAACCCGAAATCTAAATGTCTTTTGAAAAGCTTGATAAACTCCTCCTCTGTTAAGGTTTTGTTGTAATGTTGGTCAAGAAGAGCTTTGTAGATAACAAAGTAAGATTTTTCATCAGCAGAATGTCCAAATAATGCTCTTTCATCGCGCCAATCTCTTCCGTCTGAACTAATTTGCACATCTTCAAGGATATTAAACTTCCTATTCAATTGTAAACTGTAGGTAAATGCAATCCTTGCGATAATTCCATCAAACTTAAAATTGTATAATAGTGTAAGATGGTCGATGATTTCCGAATTTCTTTTGCTTATTCTAATTCTCATAGCTTTGAAAATAACCTTGTTTAATTTTTGTTTGGTTCTTACTGCTTTCGAGTAAATAGGCATTAGCAACAAAACCTCTCACAAGCTTAAATCTAGAAGGTGGAATTTCATTATTTGTTGCCATAAGCACAACCTGATTTGCAAGATTTGGATAATAACTTAACAGAAAGTTATTGATATGCTCGTGGTCCAATCTTCCCAAAGGAGTGTCAATAAATATAGGAAAATCCTGCACGGCTAAACTTAATATGGCTTTAACTAATGAGGAAATATAAATCTGTTTTTCGCCCATACTAAGACTTTCCTTAGGTGTAATATTCCCATCGCTGTCAAATAAGGATATTTTTAGCCCATCATTATTTGGCAATGCTTCAGCTTTAATAGCAGCGATGAATTTTCCATTGCTACCGTCTCTAAGTTTATGCATTAGCTGATTCATTTCGTTGAAAGTGGTTTGTTCCAAAGCTGAACATTTACTTTTCTTCTGCGCACTTACAAAATCTTCCAAAGCTCTAATGTATAGATTGGCTTTATCAAGTTTCTTTTTCTTTTGTTCTGAAACACTAATTCTTTTGAGTAATACCTGCAATGATTGGTTTAGTTTTTCATTTTCTCTTTTCAAATTTTCTTTTTGGTTTTGAAAAGAACCCTTTTCTTCAATTAGCTTTTCAATTTTCCTTTCTGCTTCTTTCTTGTTAGTAGTGTATTCAATTATTTCCTCATCTTCAAGATCAGATTCTATATTTTTTATTACTTTTTCTATTTCAGTAATATCATTTTTCACTCTGTTGAAATTATCAATTGTCTGTTCAAAAATATCCTTCGATTGTTTTTGAATATGATTGAATGTCTCCACTATCAAATCCTTTTCAGACTTACTAAGATCATGCTCAAATTCCAACTCATTTGTCTTTTCAATTTTTCCAAAAACATCTTCTACTATCCTTTTAGCTTTATCGGCATAAAAAATTTTTTTAGAAAACGAAATATCGCCATCAGTTGGAAATGGAGGATTATTAAATAGCTTCTCTATGAACTCACTATTTTTTTCAATTAACTCATTTTGTTTTTCGACTAGATATGATTCTTCGTCTTGTAATTTAATATGTTCATTTACTTCCTCTAATTTTCCTGCTGCAAGTACAAATGGAATGATTTCACTTAATTCATTGAACTTATTTTCCAAGTCTTTTTCCTTTTTTCTCAATTCATCTCTCTGTTTGTAAAGTTCATCTAAGCTTGAAGTGTTGAACGATCTATTACTATATTGAACTAAGAAGGCTTCATATTTTACAATCTCTGATTTTATTTTTGCTGTGTCAGATTCGTTAATAAGTATTTCGCTTTCTAAGTGTTCTATTTTTTCTATATTAAGCTCAATACCCTTTTCTGTCGTTATAATCGTTTGTCTTACTTGCGCCGTTGCACTTTCTTTTCTTAATCCATCAGTATAAATATTCAGATCATTTATTAATCCTTCATACACATCAAGCCCCAATAATTTTCCTAGGGCATCATTAAGAACACTGCCCTCCTCCTTCGTAGATAGTTCAGCCCAGCTTGCAATTTTTTCTGCATCAAAAAAGACAAACTTCGCAGCTTCCAAGGGAATAAGATAGTCATTAACAAAGTTTATTTTATCGTCAAGTGTTTGAAACATTGAATTTTTAATGCCATCGATTTTAATATCAAAAGTGTCATCGCCTGGAGAATTAATATTAAACTCTCTTTTTATTCTACACTTATAATTATTTCCCGATTCGTTTTCTCTTGTTTCAGGCAATTCTAAATCACTGATAAAAATTTCAACAGAGAATTTGCTTTTCCCCTCTCTTACAATATCCCAATTAAGAGAACTTTTCAAAAATTTTGGATAGCTACCATCTTTCTGAATTTCTCTTTTAAACCCTTCGTCAATCTTTGCAATATCTTCTCCGTATAAGCACCAAACAAGAGATAACAAAAAATTTGTTTTGCCATAACCAGTTTTCCCTCCTAGTAAAACAATGTTTTTCTCTTTGGTAGTCATCAAGTTAATAACGTTCTCACCATAATATTGCCGAAAGTTTGTCAGTATTATTTTGTCAATTTTCATTTTCGATTGAGTTTTCGATTTCTTTATCTATAGTTTGTTGAATAAGAGCATTTCTTTTTAAAAGCTTTTTTGTTTTTTCTGCTTCTAAAAGATTTTCAACCGAGATAAAACTAACCTGGTTTTTTCTACACTCTTTTTCAAGTTCTTCCGCGTGGATATGTTTAATTTTGTCAATTCTACTCATACTGTTATTGTGTTATTTTCATTAAGAATAATTTCGCCTGTTTGTATTCTATTTTCAAGTACACTAATTACCTGCACCGGAGTATAGCCATAGAGATTTACGTAATGGGCAACAACATCAGCATAATTCCAATCATTGAATTTTTTCAATATTTCTATTCGAAAAAATGTTCCTGCGACTCTCTTGAAAACAGTATCCGATGGCGCATAATATTTGTTTTTAAGCCCTATGTATCCACCTTCAAAGAAGACGAACCTGTTTTTATCTTCTGCTTGAATGTTACTAAGGATATTTGTAGCTGATGTGTCACGGAATTGCTTCACATAATTTACAATGTCGTAAGCATGTTGCGGCTTATCATATTTTGCAAGATATTCCTCTGCAATATCTCTTATAGTTCCTCCCTTCACGAATTTATCTTCTAGTTCCCATTTCTTTAATCCATATGTACTGGTTCTACCAATGTATATAAATAAGTTTTTTTCTCTTTGAAGTGTAGACCGAATTGACTGTTCGTTTATATCAAGGTCCGCATACTTTTCTCTAATTGCTTTTAAAATGTCCTCGACTTTTGTCATTTCTCCCAACTCTTCCAATATTTCAAAAGTATATTCTGGGAGTGTTTTTCTTACGTTTCTTTCAAATATGACATATCCTTCGTTGCTTACAACCAGATCAAATTCATTGTATAAAATGGTGTCACAAATTTGCTTTATGCTTGAAAAATGCTTTTTGCCATCGGGCGAAATAAACTGAAGCAGATATCCTTCGAAATGTAAAGCGTAAGTTTCTGTAATACGGCTAGATAAGTGTGAACTTATGTCATTTGTGAATGTTTCAAAATTGAAAGAATTAAAAAGAGTTTTCTCAATTAAGTAGCAATTTTTGTAAGAAATGGTATTTGAATAGTTTCCTTTTTCGGGATTTTTTATGTTAGCTCCAAGAACACTATGAGATTTTTCCATTAACAATCCCAAGATTGCACTGTAAAATTTAATGTTGAAATTTACATGCTCCGCAACGTTGATTTTTTTAATAAAATTTTTATCTATTACTGTAAAATAAGCATCCGCTGAAATATCATAACTAACAAAATACTGCGGATTGAATGTTAAAACGAAACGAAAATAATCATGTACTTCGTATTCAATAATGATTCTTAACTGTCTTAGTCTTTCCTTAGTTAGATCTACTTCTATTCCAATTTGCTCAATTGATTTAGCTGCACCGTCTGAATATTGAAAGTAAAAGATTTCCCGTTCTTTAGGGTTGAATATTTGACCATTTTCGATTAGGAAATAAATTAATTTGAAAAGTTTTATTTTCCCTGCATTGTCAAAGACGGTTTCAAACTGCTCGTAGAAATTTTTTGGAAGATTGGTAAAGGTTGTCTTAATAATTAGTTTTGTGTATTCTCTGCTTAAAAGGTCGTCTTCAATAAATCTTAATGTCCCAATGAACGAAGTAATGTCAGCTTTAAAGTTATTAAGTTCTGAAACAGTTTTACTTCCGATATTTCTAATGTCTTGAAAATCGAAATAGTAAGAATAGATGGTATCAATAAGTTCCTTACTGGTAAAGTCTTCTCCCAAGAACTGTGTTATTCCGTTCCTTGCTCTTACTTTGAGATTTGAAAAAAGAAATTTAATATGGCGGTTTAGTATTGCTTTTTTAAAAGGATTGAAATCATTAATACTAACACTGCTTGTAAGCCGTTCATCTAAGTCCGTTATTGTAGGTTGTGAATTTTCAACGATATTGTTGTTGCAGTCTCGAAGTCGAACATTCATTATGAAATGAGAAAGAGCGTCTGTGAAGTTATCTAGCTCTACTATTGTTTTTGCGCCTATATTTCTAACTGTTCGAAAGTTAAAAGTAGGGGAATAAATTATTTCAGCTAGTTCAATTGCGCTGGGCGTTTCAGCAAATAAACTTTGCAAACCATTTCTTGCTCTAACAGAAAGCCCTAGAAGTAAATGCTCTATATGTTTATTGGTTGCATGAATTTCATCTTTTGTAAGTTGCTTAATCAGTTTTTTTACTTCATTCCTTCTTTTTATTTCTTCTATTGTACCATCTACTGATTGATTGCCTGAGTTCTTGCATATTTCTGAAAGTTCCTTTTCTATTTTTGTGCCACATTTTCTTAAATATTTGAAAGAGCCTTTTTTGCGGTAAAATGATATTATGTCTTTTAATCCATTTATATCATTATTCTTACATACATGAATGGCTTTTACTGAAATCCAGCCAGCCTTTTCTAAATCCTCCAACGATATATCTTCTACGCTATATGGCATCATTTTAAAGAAAATTATTTACAGTTGCACTTTAAGAAGTCGAAGAAAGGGAAAAGGGGAAAATCTCCGAATTTCCTAAGTCCTAAGCTCCCTAAACATTAAGAGGGCAGGCAAATGTTAAAAGTTGCATTTTGGGGATTTGGTCTGTAGTAGTTTTGTGTCAAACGCGACTTCCCCGTTATATAGACCGATTAATGTTCTAATTGGTGACTTCTTGAAAATATTGATTATTTTTTGGCGATTGTGGCAATGCTTCGCCACCTAAGTCACAGACAAAGGTTTAGGTGGTTGAGGTGAACTTACTAATTAATCAGTAAACTCAAAAGCAAAAAGATATAAGAAAATTAGGATTTTTCAGAATTTGAAGAATTTGTACAGTATCAGAAAATTGTGGAATGCAGAGCCTCCAAATTTTCGTAAATCCTTGAACTAACACGTTCGCTCGAAAGGATTTTTAGACTTTCGGAAATTTGGAGCCTTTTCATTTGCTTAAAATCAACGGCAATTCTGACAATTTTTTACTCTGTGACTGAAAAAGATATATCTTCTGACTCTATCTCAAAGATTGATGAAGCACTGACTCGTATAAAGTTTCTATCAACAAAACGGTAAGCAATTATGAATATCACAATAATCATAGATAAATCAACATTTCAAATGCTCAGTTATCAAGAACTGTTGTATGTAAGTAGCTATTACAAACATAATATTAGCCCTGTGTTGACAATGGAAGTGTTGGGGGATTTAAAAAAAGAAGCAAAAGAAGGAAAAAACCCTTCGTCTACCCGAGTAACAGATTTTGCAAGAAAATTATTTCCAGTAGATACTATTGTAAACACTCATTATAAAGATCTTATTGTAACAGACTTAATGGGAAATCATCCATCATTAGATGGTCGTCCTAATGTGAATGTTGAAAAAACCGTAAAGTCAGAAAGTGGCATGAAGGGACAAGTTTTGAGTATTTCAAAAGAGGAGCAATCCATTTACAAATGGCGAGAAGGTGATTTTAGTGTAGCTGATCACGAACTTTCAGAGTTGTGGAGGTCAGCCACTACTCAAGAAGATTTGTTGACCAAACTAAAAGATGCTTTGGTGTCGACTAATGGAAAAGTAACAATTAAAAACTTTGCTGAGCTTAGTGAACTTGTGGATAAAGTACTTCAATCACCAGAGATTCAGCAAGAACTGTTGAAATCCGCAATTGATATTTATGAGGTGCCGGCTGACGTAGCAGTTAAGATTTTCTCAAGGTGGCATAGTGAAGGGCAAGCATTATTAAAAGATTTTTGCCCATATACTTATCACTGTTTAAAGGTTGATAATTTGTTTTTATTTGGATTAACCAATGATTTGGTAACAACCCGACCAACAAACCGTGTGGATTGTGAGTATTTATATTACTTACCGTTTTGCAACGTCTTTACATCAAATGACAAATTTCATAAAAACCTAGTTCCCTTACTACTTAGACCAGATCAAAAATTTGTTACTGGAGAAGAATTTAAAAAGGACATGATATTAATTAATAACTATTTTGAAGAGAAAGGGGTTGAGGTAAGGAAAAAGTTTAAAAACGAACCGCCTTTAATTGAGGAATCTTTGACTTATCAGCTGTGGAAGGAATACTTTGATTATCCTAAAGAAAGTAATCTAAAAAGAAACCTGTCTGACAAAGAAATGGAAATGATGAGAAGAAAAATGGATGAGCTTGAGGGGGCAATGAAGGGGGAGAAAATAGAAATGCAGGAAGGAGAGGAAACAGAATTTATCATAAAGGAATCCTATCTAAGTGCGGATGACCCTTGTTTTTGTGGCAGCGGCAAAAAAGTAATTGAATGCTGTATTCCTCCAGAAGAATTTACAAAGTTAGCGAAGAAAAGCTAACAGGAAATGCTAGACTAAAAAGGATGATTACGTTTCCTAGAAAATGGCACTGCGATATCTTTTTAATATTTAAAATTAAAAATTTCTTTTAATTCGACGCGTAATGCAGTAGCAATGGCGGCGAGTGTGGAAATTGTAGGGTTAATTTCCCCCCTTTCAATTCTACCAACTTGTGACAACGGAATATCAGCCTCGTAAGCCAGGTCTTCCTGAGAAAATCCTTGGACATTACGAAGGTCTTTTATACGTTTGCCTAAGGCTTTCATAAGAGCCTTATTTTTAACATTTATCACTAGCCCAAAATGGGCTTTTTGTTTAATCTAAATAGACGCATATATGCGTTATTTTGCTTTATGAACTACCTAATCACGAAACAACCGAAAAGCAAGGGGATTGCAATTTTATTAGTCATATTGTTTGGACCACTCGGAATGTTCTATTCTACAATTGCCGGCGGATTAACAATGACCTTAGCTGCGCCGATATTAGTACTTAGTTTATTTGGGAAGGCTTGGTCAAGCCATGATTTCGCATTTAATATGCTCGGAGTTCTTTGGACTTTTTTGTCTTATATTCTTTGCTTTCTTTGGGCAGTCTCAGCAGTTAAAGATTATAACTCAAAAATTTTGACTGAAGCTTATGATAATAACTACCCCTCTATACCAACCGAGACCAAAGAAATGATTTATCAGAATTTGGAGAGAATTAAAAAGCTTCACGTAGATGGAATTCTCACGGATGAAATGTATGAACAACAAAAGAATGAATACCTACACAGATTAGGGTTATTGGACCAATCTCAAACATCCTTGGAGTATCAAGTGGAATTTGATAAAACGTTTAGAAGGAATCGTAATGCATATAAGAGTTGGATTATTGTTCTTTTAGTTGTCGGTCTAATAGGGACTTGGTTGATTTTGTGGGCAGATAATCGTAATAAAAAGCAAGAATCAATCACACAGACTAAGACCATTGATTATAGCTCGCCTGAAGAAAAAGTAACTGAATCGATTAGACAAACAACTGATTTTGATGCTTCAAAAAAAGTTCTCACAGAGCCACTTCCCGACCCAATTCTCAATACTGACGCCATTCGAATTAATATTAAAGAGAAGGGAATTTCTGGATTTAAAGTAAACTCTGCTTCAGATGGAACTAATATTGAAAGCTCAAGCTATTTCATCTTTACAGACAAAAATATTTATTTGATAAAAAACGATGTCCCAATAAAATACTGGCGCGTAATTAAAACTATTGTTGGTCCAAACGGAGAAGGAGATGAAATAATAACAAAGGAAGGTGATAATTTCATTTTGTTCGGATCTGTTAGAATTGTCAATAAGCAAAATGAAGAAATAGGCTATGATGGCGACTTTTGTAACATTGAGGAAGTAGAATTGAATTCTAAATACATTAAGAAGTAATTGAATTTTATTTAATCATAGGTTTGGCATTGATTTACATTCAATGAAGGAAAAGACTTTTCGAACCTCTTCAACGAAGGGGTTCGTACCTTTGCATTATTCCCACATTACAAATAATGCAAACAGACTATTCAAAAGTTAATAATCTTTTATTGGCTTATCCAGAAAAGTTTTACAACGAGTATGAATCACTTACTGCGTTTTATGATAGCCTAATAGATATAATTCCTAATTCAATCCAGCTATGGGTTATATGTAATAATCAATCCTCGATCGAAAAGCTCAAACAAAAATTTTATTACAAAAAGATCAATCCGTTAGGTATTAAAGGATGGGATGAAATCTGGTTGCGTGATTGTATTGGATTGAAAAGAGAAAACGAAATAATTAAACCCTACTACCATCCGAACTATTGCGAAATGGCAGAACCTGGTTTTTATAATTATTATTATAAAATAAATAAGCTCTCAAAGATCATCATTAAAGAATGTATTTCAGAAAAAATAATAAACCTGCCATTGCGATTGGATGGCGGCAATTTTGTAAATAACGGCAGCATTGCTTTTTTGACTGATAAGGTGGTTGTAGATAACAGGGAGTTGTCCAAAAGTGAGATTACTGCCATTATAAAAGATTTTACAGGCTTACAGGCAATCATTCTCCCAAGAAGTTTAAATGACAGTGTTGGGCACTTAGATTCATTACTTTCTTTTACGACCAACAACAAAGCATGTATTTCAAATTACCCTTCATTACCTTTTTTGAAACAGGATATTGAACTTTTGTATAAAATAAGAGCAGTGCTGGAAGAAGAAAAAATTGAGGTGTTTGAAATTCACGACAGGCCAATAGATGAAGCGGTTGCCTGTAATTGTTATTTGAAAAATAAAAAAGCCTGTTTCTCAACTGCAAGGGGTAATTACCTGAATTTTCTAAGGCTTAACAACACTATTATTTTGCCAGAGTATACTTTGCCAACTCAAAGGGAAACCAAATATTACAATTCAATAAATAAAGAAATATTGGAAAACCAAGGGTTTGAAGTAGTTGGCATTAACTGTGACCAACTATCAAAAAAAGGTGGTTCATTACACTGCATTAGCTATGCATTTTGAGAATCTGAGAATTTTTTAAAAGGAAATTTTTAAATTTCCGCTGGACTAATGCGGATCTCCAGTGATTCGTAAAAAGTTGCTGGTAGAAAATTAAAGACTGTAGTACTTGAGAACTTACATTTTGACAAATTTTATTAATTTGAGAAGTGAACCAGTGGAATTCATTCACAAACAACCCCCTTTTAATGCTTACAACATCCGCATTGTATTATCCGCATACTAAGATTGCTGATAAAAACTTAATAAAAAGTTCTTTATTGCTATGGGATCAAGTAGAATATATCACTCCTTCTAATAATTGGACTCACGAGCGGTTTGAATCAAAGGTATTTAACGAAGCTATAGATTTGATTGCGAGGCCGCATTTTCCAACTCAAAGTGAAAGAAAAGTAGCCCACAACAAAATAAAATCATTGGTTGAGGAAGGGCTTCCAGAATGGTTCTTTTTAGACGTGATGAAGAATATAAAAAATCCTCAATTATACACTTTCTATCCAGATAAATTTAGTCAAGAAACTTGGGAACTACTTGAAAGAAAGGTCTTAGCAAAATTTGACCGAAGAAATTCTGATTATTCTTCTTCTCCTTACTTTGGACTAATAATGATGTCATTGTTAGCTGATTCCTGCGCTGGTGAGACGAAAAGAAAAATCACCGATAGAACAGATGCCTACGCTTGGTTACAAAAATATAGCACTAATCAACTTGGAGGGCAATATATAAAGCATATGGATATAAGTCAAGTTGCACCTGCCTACGAAAGGCTTGTTACCTTATCCATAAAGGTTATTAATACTGATGGCATTTCTATTAAAAGCCTAGTGGCCATGAGAAAAAGAGAGTTAAACTCATCGTCACCAGACTATAGGAAGTTTCGAATGAATTATCTATCAAAAGTAGATGGGTATATTAGAGAGCTTTCGAAATTTAACAAGAAATCAGATTTCAAAGAGATTGAAAGGCAATTTCAAAAAGATATGGAAAGCGATTTACAAGATTTGCGAGAGGAGTTGAATTTGACAAAAAAACAACTACTTTTTTCAAAAGAGGTAGGGGTGGCCGTTTTAGCAACTGTTGGGGCTTTGACTACTCAGGTTGCAGGGCTAACAGATCTTGCTTCATCTTTGAGTTCTATAGGTGTAGGTGCATTGATAAATACGGGTTACAAGCAAAAAGCAGAAAGAAGAAAAATTTTCCGCTCAAATTCAATGTCTTGGCTGTATTTGGCTAATAGGAGAGAGACTCAATTTGATCCCAGAAAAATTATCATTTAGAGGCTTAAGGACATGACAGTTATTTTTTTAAATAAAAAGGGCAAAAAAATCGAAATACAAATTTTCGATTTTTCTTTAAAAACTATGGGACAACTCAACGGACAACCAGAAACAAAAATGACCCACAAGGGGCCATTCGCGCGGAAAATTTCGAAAATTTGTAGTCCCGACAAGAATCGAACTTGTATCTAGAGTTTAGGAAACTCCTATTCTATCCATTGAACTACGGGACCGTTATTAAAATTTTTTGCAAATATCTTCTACCTGCACCAGTTTTCCAATATTTCTCTTTTAAAATTGCTTGATCTCTTGTGTCGAACGGTTCAAAATACACAATTCTAAAAGGAGCATAGTGCTTATTTGATTTTGTTTTTAATGAATTATGTTGTTTTAAACGAACTTCTAAATTTTCACAATGTCCTTTATAAAAATAATCTGGAAAATTGATGCATTGAATAACATATGCAAAGTACATAATCGAACTTGTATCTAGAGTTTAGGAAACTCCTATTCCCCGCCCGAACGCCGTTCAGGCGGGCGGGTATCCATTGAACTACGGGACCAGATTGAAACTTCAATTGCTGAAATTCAAAATCTTTGCAAATATCAGAGATTCAAAGTAAAAAGTAAAAATTAAAAAGTCAAAAACAAGACTGCAAACCAACGTTCCATTTTTTGACTTTTCACTTTTGACTTTTTACTTCTTCCTCGGCTTCGCTCTTTCATACTGCGACGGCCACGGAATATCAACTCCCAATGTTTGCGCGGCATGAAGCGGAAAGTAAGGATCACGAAGAAGTTCTCTCGCCATTACGATCACGTCTGCCTGGCCATTTTGTAAAATACTTTCGGCATGCTCCGCTGTGGTGATGAGACCGACGGCTCCGGTTAAAATGCCGGTTTCTTCCTTTATTTTTTCTGCGAAGGGAACCTGGTAACCGGGTGATAAAGGAATTTTTTGCTCATGTGACAAGCCGCCGGAGGACGTGTCGATCAAATCAACACCTTCGGCTTTAAGCATTGCGGCAAGCTTCACGCTTTCTTCAATGTTCCAGCCGCCGTCTACCCAATCGCTTCCGGAAATGCGAACAAACAAGGGATTGCTTTTGGGCCACTCTGTGTGAATGGCTTCTATTATTTCCAGTAAAAATCTTATCCTGTTTTCAAAGCTGCCGCCATATTCATCTGAGCGGTGATTGGATAATGGCGATAAAAATTCATGAATCAAATAGCCATGTGCGGCATGTATTTCAATTACTTTAAAGCCAGCTTTCACGGCTCTTTTTGCCGCTTCCTTAAAATCTATAGCGAGTTTTTTTATTTCGTCAACAGTTAGTGCTTTCGGTTTTTCATAATGCTCCTGGAAAGGAATTTCAGAAGGCGCGACGGTTTGCCAGCCGCCGTCTTTCACTCGTATTTGTGTGGCGCCCTTCCATGGCGAAAGCGAACTTGCCTTTCTTCCTGCATGCGCCAGTTGAATGCCTGCCACTGCGCCATGCTCATGAATGAATTCTACTATCTGCTCCAGCTTTTCTATATGTTCATCTTTCCAGATGCCGAGATCATCGGGTGAAATGCGCCCCTCGGGATTAACGGCTGTGGCTTCTGTAATGATCAGCCCGGCGCCTCCGACAGCACGGCTCCCCAAGTGCACAAGGTGCCAGTCATTTGCAAAACCGTCAACGGAAGAATATTCGCACATGGGCGACACAACAATTCTGTTTCTAAACGTAACCTCTTTAATGGTGAGTGTTTCAAATAATTTTGCCATTTCCTCTTTGTTTATAATACAAGGTAACTAAAAGGCAATTGAAAATTGAAAGTTGAAAATGGGCGGGTGCGGGGAATGGCACACGGATGACACGGATTGGACGGATTTACACGGATTCTTTCTGAACTCACGAATTATTGTTTTGGTTAGTTTAATGTGAAGCCCATTCAGTTATTCTGTTACTCAGATATTTAGTTCTTAGCAACAAATCTGTGTAAATCCGTCTAATCCGTGTCATCCGTGTGCCAATAAAAAAACCCCGGAAATTCCGGGGCTTTTCAAACAATTTAAGGCAAGTTTAAGCTGATATGCTTTCAATCTTGAATTGAATGACACCTGCAGGCGCCTGCACTTCTGCAACTTCACCTTTCTTTTTGCCAAGCAATCCCTGTCCGATAGGAGAACCCACGGAAATTTTGCCGGATTTAAGATCAGCTTCCTTCTCAGATACTATTTGATAAGTAACTGATTTTTTAGTTTTTATATTGGTAACTGTTACTTTGGTCAATATGGAAACTTTGCTGGTATCGATCGCGTCAGCATCCAGGATTCTGGCAATAGCAAGATCACTTTCAAACTTTTTGATCTTCGCCTCCAGCATCCCTTGAGCCTCTTTGGCCGCATCGTATTCTGCATTTTCACGTAAATCACCTTTTTCACGAGCTTCAGCAATAGCTTTTGAAGCGGCAGGTCTTTCTACCGTTTTCATGTGGTGCAAATCGATCTTCATTTGCTCCAGCGTTTCTTTACTTACATAAATTACATCAGACATAAAACCCTCCTTGTTTTAGACAGGAATGAAAAAAAGGGCAACGCTTTCAACATTAGTGAAAGCGTTGCCTTTTAAGTACTACGAAGATAATTAAATTTTGTTCAAAAAGTAAGTTTTATTTCCGCCAAAAAAGATTTACAATTTTTTTATAAAAACCTGTTATACAGCTCTTCATACTGCGGAACGATGTTGTGGATATCGAAGGTGGCGGCGTGTTTTGCAGCCCGTTTTTTAAACTCTTGTAGAACAGCATCTTCCTTTAAAATGTGAATCGCGTGTTCGCTCATTTCTTTTACATCACCTACATTGCTCATGTAGCCTGTTTTGCCCTGCAACTGAATTTCCGGTATGCCACCAGCATTGGTGCTGATAACGGGAACGCCTGCTGCCATTGCTTCCAGCGCGGCCAAACCAAAGCTTTCATACTCGGAGGTTAGCAGAAACAGATCCGACACTGCCAGAATCTCTTCCATTTGCTCCTGTTTACCTACAAAACGGATATCGCTATACAGATCGAGCTTACGGCACATTTCTTCTGCCATTGGCCTTTCCGGGCCATCCCCTACAAAAAGCAACTTTGCCGGCAGTTCTTTACGTATTTCTGCAAATACATTTACAACGTCTGCTATACGCTTTACTTTTCTAAAGTTTGAAGCATGTAAAACGATCCTTTCATTATTCGGGGCGATCACTTTTTTGAAGGCGTCGATCGGTTTTTTACGGAAACGGCTAACATCTACGAAGTTGTGAATGACTTCTATGTCCTTCTCAATTTTGAAAAATTTAAAGGTTTCATCTTTCAGGTTTTGAGAAACCGCAGTAATGGCATCACTTTCATTCATGGAGAATGTAACGACCGGAGCGTAGGTCTTGTCACGGCCAACCAATGTTATATCTGTACCGTGAAGCGTGGTGATCACAGGTATTTTGATGCCTTCTTTTTCGAGAATCTTTTTAGCCATATATGCCGCAGACGCGTGCGGAATGGCGTAATGCACATGCAACAGGTCGAGCTGGTGATTTATGGCAACATCTACCATCGCGCTGCTCAAAGCTGTTTCATAAGGGGGATAATCAAATAACGGATATGTGGGCACATGTACCTCGTGATAGAAAATATTTGCATTGAATTCATTAAGACGAACGGGCTGCTGATAAGTTATAAAGTGGACCTGGTGATTCTTATTTGCCAATGCTTTTCCTAATTCCGTCGCGAGTACTCCACTACCGCCAAAGGTGGGGTAGCATACTATTCCAATTCGCATAACAATTTATATTTATTAAGATAAAAGATTGCGAAGTTATTCAATTTTCAATTGAGCCATTTTTAAACAATTATTAATCAACAATCGAATAAGTAAAAAGTAAAAATTAAGAAGTAAAAAGAATATCCAATTTTGTGAACCATATGCTTTAGAAGCAGTTTAGCAACTGAAGATTTTGATTTTCGAATTTTGCCTTTTAACTTAACTCGAGTATCTTTCACACTGATTAATAGAATTTTATGCGAAAATTTGTAAACATTCTCATCATAACAATCGTTCTGGGATTGGGTATCTTTTTCTTCTGGAGATATTATTTCGTTTTTGGGGAAGGTACTAAGGCGGGCGAGCTGAATTTCTTCGTGAAGAAAGGCTACATCTTTAAGACATACGAAGGCAGGCTCATTCAAACAGGCTTCCGCTCGGCGGCTCCCGGCAACCTACAATCCAATGAGTTTGATTTTTCTGTTGCCAACGAAAGAGTGGCGGCACAAATCATGAACAATAGCGGCAAATTTTTTGAACTACACTATAAAGAATACCTCGGTTCCTTGCCATGGAGAGGCAACAGTGAATTTATCGTCGATAGCATTATGAAAATTCAAGACGTGCAGCCGGGAAGAACGGGAGGGATACAGTAGCTGAATAACTGAATAATTGAATAACTGAGTGTTCGAATGACAACGTGGTCTTAGAAAATCAAACACTCAGCCCCGCTCTGCAAGGCTTATAGCCTTGCTGTTCTATTCTATCGCCTTTGGCGATTTAAAAAAATGTTGCCAGAAGCAACAGAGTAATGCTGCAAGGCTACAAGCCTTGCAGAGCTAACATCGAACAACTATAAACTAACAACTAATCAAAAATATCGCCGGGCGTTTATGAATGTCCGGTTTATTTTTTTGCCATGCGGCAATAGATTTTGTTTGAATGCTTTCGTTTTTGCCGGTGATGTCAACGGCAATGCAGAGTTTGGTGGAAGGCTTACAGGTTTTTAAGATCGTTTCTATAAGCTGGTTGTTTCTGTAAGGTGTTTCGATAAAGATTTGTGTACATTGTCTTTTAATAGAATCTGCTTCCAGGTCTTTTAATGCTTTTATTCTCGCCCCGTTGTCTATTGGTAAATAACCGTTGAATTGAAATAGCTGACCGTTCATGCCGCTCGCCATTAATGCCAATAAAATAGAGCTCGGTCCCACAAGAGGCTTTACTTCGGCAAACATTTCATGCGCCACACCCACCAATATTTGCCCCGGATCGGCAACGCCAGGACAACCCGCTTCGCTTATAATGCCAATGGTAGCACCGCTTTGTATTGCTTTTCTAAATTTATCCTTTACCTCATCCTCAGCTTTGTGTATCGTATGCCATTCATAATTATCGATGATCATTTCTTTCCACAACATCTTCAAATAACGGCGTGCAGTTCTTTCGTTTTCTACAAAAAACACACGGCACTCTTTCACAGCCTCTAAAATGTAAGCAGGAATAACCGCTACATTTTCTTCATCTAGATATGTGGGTATGAGATAAACCTTTCCTATCGCAAGACTTGCCATTATATAAGGATTTAAAATTTATTATAAACCGTAAAAATAAATTTTAAATCCTTATAATGCCGATGGATCTAACAAATAGAACAATAAGACGCAGTCGAAATTGGTCTATATTGTTTGACCAATCGGTATTACACTTCTTTATTTTGATAATACAAACTTAAGGTGGCTGCAATTACTGCATATGCGGGAGCCAGCACCCAACCCAAGAACGGAACAGCATGCATTACATAGAATACCAAACCGTTTCCAATAGCCAGACCCTTGTGTTTGCCAATAAATTCAATACTTGCAGAAGGCGACATTTTGTGTCGCTCGCAACTGTAATCAAGCATTGAGAAACCATAGTAGTAACATTCAATAAAAACAGAAATCACCGGTACGATCCAACCTACAACAGGTACAAAAGAAAGAATCAACAATGACACAACGTAAACCGTTTGCCAAAGCGCATTTCTTAAAGCCAGTCGTATGCCACGAAGAATATCTTTTAAAAGTTGTTTGAAACTAAATGGAAAATCGCGCCCCTCAAGAATCGCTTCTGTTTTTTCACTTAAGTAAGCAAACACCGGTGAACCAATAATGAGAAACAAATATTTAAATAGAGAAAAATAGAAGAACAATAAGAGGAGCCTGATCATTATTTGCCCCATCACAAACAGAAAACTCAGAAGCGCATTGGATTGTTTTTGTAGCCAGCGTTCAACACCTATAACGCGGCTCAAGTAATTCACCGCTGTATTGGAGGAATCGATGAACAGGATCATACCCACAATAAACAAGATCATATACAGCAATCCCGGAATTAAGATCCATTTCCACAACTTGTGCCGCTTAATGAACTGATGCGCCCTGAAGTACGATTCTATTGCAGTAACAATTTCCTTTAACAATGGCCTGAGTTTTAAAGTGCATAAATTTATTACTTTGAAGCCATACTGTACAAAAAATTACATATGCAAAAACTTGACAAAGCGTTTTATGAACGGGAAGATGTGGTGAAAATTGCAAAGCAGTTGATCGGGAAGGTTTTGGTGACAAATTTCGATGGCGTGATCACTTCAGGACGCATTGTGGAAACCGAAGCATACAACGGCGCAGTAGACAAAGCTTCGCACGCCTACAACAACCGCCGCACAAAGCGCACTGAGATAATGTTCGGCGAAGGCGGCAATGCATATGTGTATTTGTGTTACGGCATACACCATCTTTTTAACGTGGTAACGAATATCAAAGATGTTCCTCATGCCGTTTTAATCCGCGCCGTAGAGCCACTAGAAGGAATAGATACAATGCTCGAACGCATGAAAAAAACAAAGCTCGATTTTTCAATAGGTCGCGGTCCCGGAAATGTTTCCAAAGCCCTGGGCATTGCCACGCACCACACCGGCAACACTTTATTTGGAAAGGACATCTACATTGCCGACGACGGCGTCAAAATTCCAACCAAAAACATCATAGCCTCCCCACGCATCGGCGTAGACTACGCCGCAGAAGACGCAGCATTACCCTATAGATTTTACCTTCGAAATAACGGGTACGTCAGCGGGAAGAAACAAATTTGAAAATTTGAAGATTTGAAGATTTGAAAATGCTTTTGGTGTGAGGTTCTTCATTATTTCAATTGACATATAGTGCTGCCCGAAATATTGCTTTGCTGCTGCGCCCTCCATTTTCAAATTAGCACATTTTCAAATTTTCAAATTTCCTACCTTGCGTCCATGCAATTCAACGACGTTATCGGACAGCAGGAAACAAAGCAGCACCTGATTGATATGGTGGCGAATAATCGCCTTAGCCATGCGCTGTTGTTTTTGGGAAAGGAAGGAAGTGGTGCGTTGCCTTTGGCGCTGGCATTTGCCAATTATATAAGCATTAAGAATGGCATTGCTGCGAAGAAAACTAAGGAAGCTACCGTTTCTTTGTTTGGTGACCCTGAACCTACGGAAACAGAGCCGGAACATTTTACCCCCGCAACCATCGACGCATGGATGCAAAAACAGGAAGGCTTTTCAAAAGCAAATACATATACACATCCGGATATACATTTTTCTTATCCCGTTATTCCCCGTAAAAGCGGCGACAAGCCCGTGAGCACTGATTATATAACAGAATGGCGCGAGTTTATACAAAAATTCCCTTACGGTAATGCGTACGACTGGTTACAATTTATCGGCGCAGAGAATAAACAGGGTAACATCACAGCTTATGAGTGTAACGAGATCATTCGCAAACTGAACCTGAAAAGTTTTGAAAGCGAGTACAAAGTGCTTGTGTTGTGGATGCCGGAATATTTGGGAAATGAAGGAAACAAGCTGCTGAAGTTGATCGAAGAGCCACCTGCCAATACACTTTTTATTTTGGTAGCAGAAAATGAATCTTTGATTTTACAAACCATTTTATCCCGCACCCAGCTTGTAAAAATTCCGATGCTGGAACCGGCGGACATCGAGAAATCGCTCACGGAAAAATCTAAAGTTGCTCCGGCACAGGCACAACAAATTGCAGGCATCAGCGAGGGCAACTATCGCGAAGCTTTGCAAATGCTTCAACATTCTGACGAAGACTGGAACGATCTTTTGCGAGAATGGTTAAATGCCTTGCTGAAGAATGGCCCTGCCGCACAGGTAAAATGGATCGAAGAAGTGAGCAAACAAGGTCGCGAAAAACAAAAACAGTTTCTCCGCTACTTCACGCATTTGCTGGAACAAAGCATTCGATTGAAATATATGGGAAGCGCTATCAACGGCTTTTCATTGGCACAAAATGAAAAAGATTTTGCGGAGCGCTTTAATAAGCTAACTGATGTTGCGCAGCAGCAGGCAATTGTAGAAGAGCTTGACAAAGCAGCATACTACATTGAACGTAACGCAAACGCAAAAATGCTTTTCCATGCATTGTCAATAAAGCTTTACCACATTATTAAGGACAAAGTGACGATGCAGGTGAATTAGGGTTCAAAATATGCGACAATTTTTTTTACCGCAAAGGACACAAAGTTTGGCGCAAAGGGAACAAAGGAGTTTTTTTAAGCATTCCTTCGTTTCCTTTGCGTCTTTGGGAATTACTATTTCTTTCGCTGCCCGCTTCTTTGCGCACTCCCTGGTTAAAAAAACTTAGTGAAGCTTAGTGTACTTAGTGCCTTAGTGGTAAAGATTGGCGTCTGGTATGAACGGCAAGCTAACTATCCAAACGCTCCAAATATTAACCAGCCTATCAGAAGCGCAAGTGCAACAGACACCGCGGTTGAAATGACTACCATTTTATTCTGCTTGGATTGCCTCGTTGAAAGTTTAATAATTCCATAGCATAACGCAGCAATTCCGAATATCATTACAAATAAAATTCGATGCGTTTGTATCAGAAATATGCCCCAAAGTGTTCCGCTAACAGTACTAGCTGCAAGACCGCCTATAACACTGCCAATCACAGTTCTGGACGTTATCTTTTTGTCTATCTCCTCACGTGTCAATTCATCTTGGCGAACATCGATTGCCTGTTCAAGCTCCTCGCTGTTCAAAATATCCGAAGTAATAGTTTCTCTTAGCAAAATTTCGCCGCCAGGCACATAGGCTTTTGTCACTTCATTTCTTACCCTTTCGATTTCTTTCTTGATTATTTGCTTGCTTTTAATTCTTGATTGCAGTTCTTCCAGACCACCTTTTTTTGCAACTATAAAATCAAACGCTTCTTTTGCTTCTTCGGAATAGTCATTAATAGCTGAGTGGAGTTCGAATAATTCTTCATCTGTGTACTTGTCGTACTTTACTTTAAGGGTTTCTGCATCAAACATCATGCGTTCAAGGATTATAGGGTTTATGATTTAGGGTTATAAGACGTGAATATAAATAAATTTTCCGCCGGGATTTTTCATATCTTTTGAAAAATAAATTTACCCAAAACAATTTTAACGATGAAAGCTTTTCATACGCATTTCATGCAAAAAATGTTTGTCCTAAACATTCTTTTGACTTGCTTCTTTTACTCAAGCCGTTTACAGGCCCAGCAACCACTACGCGTAGGCGTAGCCGGGCTTTCCCACGATCACATTCACAATTTGATGAACCAGTACAAGAAAAACCAGGTTGTCATTTTGGGCATTGCAGAAAGCGACGCACAACTTGTTAATAAATACAAAAAACAATATGCTCTTCCTGATTCTATTTTCTATAAATCATTGCCAGAACTTTTAAAGCATGTAAAACCAGATGCTGTGCTTGCTTACAACGCTATTTCAGAACATTTAGCTGTTGTGGAAAATTGCGCCCCTAAAGGTATTCCGGTAATGGTAGAAAAGCCATTGGCAACTACGTTAAAAGATGCACTGCGCATAGAAGAGCTCGCGAAGAAGTATAAAGTACAAGTGCTCACAAATTATGAAACCACCTGGTACAATACCAACCAGCAGATAAAGGAAATGGTAGATGCAAATACCATTGGAGATGTAAGAAAAATGATTGTACATGATGGACACCAGGGACCTAAAGAAATCGGCTGCAGTGCCGCGTTTCTATCATGGCTAACAGACCCCATTAAAAACGGAGGTGGTGCCAGCAGAGACTTTGGTTGTTATGGCGCAAATTTAAT
This sequence comes from Pinibacter aurantiacus, assembly GCF_019130065.1. Taxonomy (GTDB): domain Bacteria; phylum Bacteroidota; class Bacteroidia; order Chitinophagales; family Chitinophagaceae; genus Pinibacter; species Pinibacter aurantiacus. The sequence goes on from NZ_JAHSPG010000002.1 coordinate 181,290, forward strand.
GACATGGCTGATGAAAGGCGAGAAACCAATTTCTGTAACGGCGATTGTTCACCACATCAAACCAAATGTTTACCCAAAAGTGGACGACGATGCTACCATTCTATTGGAATACCAAAATGCGACCGGTATCATAGAAGCCTCATGGAACTGGCCGTTCAGCATTAAGGATTTCGAAGTGTTTGGCGTAAACGGCTATTTGCATGCGCTCAATGGCAACAATTTGCAGCAACGCATGAAAGACAAATATGAAGATGTTTCGGTAAAACAGGCCACTTACCAGGACAATATTCCCTACTTAAGCGATGTCCTCTCCGGCAAAACAAATCCCGGCAATGATCTGTCTTCTCTCGAAAACAACATCATTGTGGTTCGTATACTCGAAGCGGCTACAGAATCGGCTAAAACAGGAAAAAAAGTAATGTTGTAGCGATGAATTAACTTTGCGCGCAAATTAAACTCCCTAACATGAGCAAGTTAAGCGTTCTCGCAGAAGGACTGATAGGTTCTGAGATTGTGAGATTGGGCAATGAAATCAACGATCGTATTCGCAAAGGAGAAAAGATCTACAATTATACCATTGGCGATTTTGATCCTTCTATTTTCCCGATTCCAAAGGAGCTGGAAACCCTGATCATCGAATCGTATCAAAAGCACTATACGAACTACCCTCCGGCAGATGGTATTCTCGAATTGCGCGAATCTGTGTTGGCTTTTTTGCAAAAACATGAAGGCCTGCAATATTCCAACAACGAAATCTTGATTGCAAGCGGAGGACGCCCTTTAATTTATACAACCTTCAAAATACTTGTAGACAAAGGCGATAAAGTTATTTACGCTGTTCCTTCCTGGAACAATAATCACTACACCAACCTCAACCAGGCAGAGCATTGCGTAGTGGAAGCAACGCCTGAAAATAATTTCATGCCTACAGCGGCAGACATTGCTCCGCATGTAAAAGGCGCGGCACTGATTTGTCTGTGTACTCCACAAAACCCAACAGGCACAACCCTTCCAAAAGAAGGGCTTGACAAAATATGCCAGCTGATTATTGAAGAAAATGCAAGCAGAGGCGAGAATGAGAAAAAACTGTATCTGCTGTTTGACCAAATGTACTGGACGCTTACTTACGGCGAAACGAAACATTATAATCCAATAACACTACAACCGAAAATGAAAGACTATACCATTTTTGTAGATGGTATTTCTAAAGTCTTTGCCGCTACCGGTGTGCGTGTGGGTTGGTCACTTGGGCCGGCACATATCATTTCTAAAATGAAAGCATTGCTGAGCCACGTGGGTGCATGGGCACCAATGGCAGAACAAAAGGCAACCGCCGCTTACCTGAAACAAGAAGACGCGATTGAGAGATATCTTAATCATTTCAAGAACGAAATGATCAACAGATTGAATCTGATTCACGACGGCTTTGTGGCGTTAAAAAATAAGGGATACGCTGTAGATGCCATCGCCCCGCAAGCGGCAATTTATCTTACCATAAAAATGGATCTTGTTGGCAAAAGCGTTAACGGAAAAGTATTGGCCACACAATCCGATGTTACCGAATATATCTTAGGCGAAGCAAAGCTAGCCGTGGTTCCGTTCTACGCATTTGGTGCAGAGAAAACTTCACCCTGGTACAGACTGAGCATTGGAACTTGTAAGCTGGAAGATATAAGTGAGATGTTTGGAAAATTGGAGGCAGCGTTGAGCAAGCTGAACTAAGTTGCATATTAATTAGATTTAATTTTTTGATATAGGCTAGAAGAAGTGGCTTCCACGATGGAAGCCATTTCTTATTTTTCGTCTTCCCAAACCTCGTTTTATTATCGTTAATTCTTTCTAATTAAGATTTCAGCGCCGCTAGAGAATGCTTTGGTCTTTTTGACAAATAAAAAAATGACCGAATTGGATAAGGATAAATATCAGGGTACTATATATTCGGCTTTTACGTAAAGCATAATGCAAGTAGAAACAGCGACGCCGGCGATCAAATTTTTCATTTGCAGATATTAAACATTAGTGACCTATAGTGCTTGACTTACTTGTTATTCAAAAAAAATTAATAAGAACAAAATGAAAAACAAGTTGCTTGTAATTATTAGTTTATTGACATTAATTAGTTGCAGTAAGAAAGATTCGCTTGTTTCTAACAAAGAAAATGATCTAAGCAAAACGAAAGAGTTTGTAAGAGCACTCGGATTCGATCTCAACAAAGTTACAATTGAAACAAAGTCGAATGTAAATCCAGACAGCGTATTAAAGTTTAATTCTGCGAAAGAAGGCAGGAACTATTTTAAAAAATATCTTGAAGCATTAGATCGGCCAAGACGTGCCAATTGTTTAGACACATTAAGAATGCTTTCTAAATCTCCCAAAGAGTATGATGCCTACTTTAAAAGTCTTATCGAAAGGCATAAGAATTCTGCCAATGGGAAGAATAACAAAAGATCGGAACTGGCAGCTGCTAGTTTTGATCCTAGCTACATTGGCATCTTAGATCAAGAGACAGATGAATGGTCAGTTTGGAATCAATGTGAATTAGAAACGCTTTATAATGATTATGATCCAACACTGCCCTCTAACTATCCCAGGTGGTGGAGTGATTATCAAAATGGAGCCTTTTCAATGTATAAAGGAGTTGCTGTCTTGAACAAAAATAATGACTATTTTTTGCAATTTGACTACAGCCTTAGGTATCCGGACCCCCTCGTTTGTAATGTTAGAACGTGGAGAAGCCCAACACCGGGATGTATCTGGACCTCGTGGGATGGAGGGGATTTTCACAACGACCCCGGCAGCTCGTTTATACATTTTAATACTCAGGGAACGGAAAATTATAGTGCAGATCAAGGTGATGGTACCACTGTAATTATTCATAGGCCTGTATTCTTTGATGGACTCTATAATTGTAGAACCAAAGAGTATGTGCTATACATTACTAGTTTTTCTTTCTAAAATTAAAAGCAGAACATGAAAAATATATTAGTTGCATTTATTAGCTTTTTTGTACTAGTTGGTTGTAGCAGAAAGATGAGTAGCAGCAAGCCTATGTCTGTTGCAAACAAAGAAAATGATCTTGATAAAGCAAAGAAATATGCAAATGCTTTAGGATTTGACACCAACCGAGTTACCGTTGAATTGAACGCCAAAGTAAACCCAGACAGCGTATTGAGATTTAAGTCGGTAGAAGAAGGGAGAGCCTATTTTAAAGAATATATTGCAGCTTTGAATAAGCCAAAACCGATTACTTGTATAGACACATTAATGATGCTTTCCAGAGCCCATTCCAAGTACTATTATCCTTATCTCAATAGTCTTAAAGAAAGAGCCCGTGAAATGGCAAAAAAGCCAATTCCTGGTTACGACTATAATAGCACAGAATGGCAACAGATACCGGATGGATATGAGTGTTTGTTGGTGTTAGATACAATAATAAATCCGTCGAAGTAACTCAGATCTTTGCGAGAAATAAAAAATGGCCACCATCGCTGGGGCCATTTTTACTTTTATGTAACTTAAACTCTACAACGCGTATTTATTATCAGCAATTACCTTCGCTGCAATTCTTCTTTTCGCTTCTTTGCTGTTGAACGGTTCCGCTTTGGTAAAGCGTTTCAGGCCAAGCAACATCATTCTTTGTTCATCGCCTTCGGCAAATGCGTTGATGGCGTCTTTACCAAACTTGTTGATGCCATCAGCAGCATCATACAAATAAGTGCGCATCATGTCCAGCTCAAATTGAGTAGACGCTTCACCGCGTTGATCAACCAGTTTCATTACACGAAGCAATGCACTTTCTGCGTGATATGTTTCAATTGCCATATCAGCAATATTCATCAGAATTTCCTGCTCGCCTTCAATCTTCATCATCAGTTTCTGAACAGCAGCACCGGCCACCATTAAAATCGCTTTCTTAAAATTGGCAACCAGTTTCTTTTCTTTTGCAAACGCTTCGTCATCGCCGCTGCCAAAATCGGGAATGCTCATCAGTTCTTTTTGCACAGCCATTGCCGGTCCCATCAGGTCAAGCTTTCCTTTCATCGCACGTTTCAATACCATATCAACGGTCAGCAAACGGTTGATCTCGTTAGTGCCTTCGTAAATACGGTTGATGCGGCTGTCCCGATAACCTCTTGAAATAGCGTATTCATCACTAAAGCCGTTACCACCGTGTATTTGAACACCTTCATCCACAATAAAATCAAGCATTTCACTGCCAAACACTTTCAGCATTGCACACTCGATCGCATACTCCTCAGCCGCGCCTAACAATGCTTCGTTAAATGGTTTTCCTTCGCCGGCCAATTCAATTTCTTTGTCGTCGATCCATTTTGCAGAACGATACAAACCGCTTTCTGCCACCCAGATCTTGATAGCCATTTCTGCCAGCTTATTTTTGATAGCGCCAAAATTGCTGATCGGTTGCTTGAACTGTTCTCTTGTATTTGCGTATTCAATTGAAGTGTTAAATGCACGTTTTGCACCGCCCAAGGCAGCCGCACACAATTTCAAACGTCCAATATTCAAAATGTTGAAAGCAATGATGTGACCACGTCCTATTTCTCCCAGCACATTTTCAACAGGCACCTTGCAATCCTGGAAATACAACTGAACAGTAGAAGAACCCTTGATGCCCATTTTGTGTTCTTCGGGGCCTTGCGTAAATCCTTCGAAGCCTCTTTCTACAATAAAGCCGGTGAATTTGTCACCATCAATTTTCGCGAAAACGGTATAAACATCTGCAAAGCCACCATTAGTGATCCAGCATTTTTGTCCGTTCAGCAAATAATATTTTCCATCATCACTAAGTTTCGCAGAAGTTTTTGCACCCAGCGCATCGCTGCCGCTGTTTGGCTCAGTTAAACCATAAGCACCTTTCCATTCACCCGTAGCAAGTTTGGGAATATATTTTTCCTTTTGTGCATCATTACCAAAATATAGAATTGGCAATGTACCAATGCCCGTATGAGCCGCAATAGCAACGGAAAATGAATAACCGCCGCCCAGTCCTTCATTTACCAGTGTAGAAGTGATAAAATCTTTACCAAGGCCACCATATTGCTCAGGCAAAGAGGTGGAGAGTAGTCCTTGCTCACCGGCTTTTTGCATGAGCGAAGGCATAAGGCCCGGCTCCATTTTGTCAATACGGTCAATAGCAGGCAACACCTCCGAGTCCAGGAAGGAGTTACACATGTCCTTAACCATTTGCTGCTCCTCGTTAAAATCCTCGGGAACAAACGTGTCGAAAGCTGTACTTTCTTTAATGAGCCATTCGCCTCCTTTAAGCGCTGCGGCCTTTTTTAATTCGGTGCTCATATGACATTTTTTAAAAGTGAATGAATATGTAGTGGGTGAATCCTGTTAAAAAACACCTGCCTATTTCAAGTTGTCGTAAACAATTTGCAATACCGATTTACAAATTTCAATTTGCTCTTCCGGTACCGTTTTCAAAGCTTCGTTCAGGGTTTCTGTAGCAAGGCCCATGCTCTGGTCCTGCAACTGCTGGGCACGTGGGGTAAGAAAGATCATGTTGATCCTGCGGTCTTCTTTAGAGGCGATCCTTTTTACGAGATCAAGTTTTTCAAGATTGTCTACCAGCCTTGTAATGCTGGGCTTGTCGCGAAAAGTAGCATTGCAAAGCTCCTGCTGGCTAATGCCGTCCTGTTTCCACAAATGATATAAAACGCTCCATTGCTCAATGGTTAAGTTGAGCGCTGCGCTATTAAACTTTTTTTGCAATCGTCTTGCTATCGCTGTAGAGGCTTTACCGGTTATAAAACTGTAAAGTTCACCTCTTTTAAATTGGTTGTTTGGCATATAGTTAGTTAAGCAACTATTCAAACCTAGCTAATATTCCCGTCACCTGCAAGTTTTTTGTCTTAAAAATTAATGCTAAAATTTGAAGTCCTTGACTTCATGTTATTAATCAATATTTTTGGCACTTGTATTAAATCCCCAAACCGTGTTATGAAAAAAATTCTTATCCCTATTGTAGTCTGTGCCGCTATGGTTTGTTTTGCCGGATGTGCCACTACAGCCGATCGCCTTGCCAAAATCTGGTTCTTCACTCACCATACAGGTGGTGACGAAACGACCATGAAGCTTGAGCCCACCAGCTTTTTAAACCTGCAACCAAACGGCACCTACACAAGTTACCTTATAGGCTTCGACGATGGCCAATGGACGGCAACCGGCAGCGAAATTATTTTAAAAAGCAACCACCACACAACAAACAAGCTTGCAATAGGCTCACTAATGGCCAATGAGCTTGTCATCAATTATAACGGCTCAAATACCAATTATAATTTTGAAGGTTGCGATGATACTTTTAAAACAGATAACGACAACCCTTTTTCTGCCGTCAACAATTTGTGGCGCATAAAACCAACACATGCGGAAAGCGATAAGCAAATTTCTGCGAGATTAAAGAATCACCTGCATTTCTGGGAAAAATATTTCGAATGGGCGTTGGACACGAAGAAGCATTCAATTGACGTTCGCAGCACGCCGTCTGTTATAAAAATTTATGGAAACGGCCTTTCATTAAAGCATTATGAAGATCAGCCAGAAGCCTGGAAGAACTGTTTTTACGACTCAACAGATTGTGTAAAAGCAATGGTGCAAATGCAAAACTTTCTTAGAAAAACAGATATCGCATGGCCACACTCTGATAATCCATTCAAAATGTTTTTATCTGCTTTCCAACAGATGAATGAAAAGTTTGAATAAGAATTTCTAGATGCGATTTTAGAAAACAGTGGAAGCTTTAATTTTTGACGTTTTTCTTTTTGGTTTCTGTGATTGGCTTTTCAGGGAAGAAGTCTTTAATTGAAACACCTAATTCAATTGCTAGCAAATTCAGGTGATTTAGATTGTATTTGGAAGAATGGTTAAGACTTTCTACCTGGCCAATAAAACCTCTGGATGTATCTAGAGCAGCAGCAATATCTTCTTGAGAAAATCCTTTAGCGATTCGGATCTCCTTGATCTTATTAATTACATACTGCTCTATTTTGGTTTTTTTATTCTCGGACATACTTAAGAACACCAAGTACCAATTTTTTACTTATTTTCGTGATTAGTAATAACTAAGAATCCGATTTCTGGTTTAAATCTTAATTAGATAATGGAATTAAACAACTATTCGATGGAGAAAGAAACAATAGAGCTTGAAAATGCAGACGAAATAGTAGAGCGTTTTTTTCAAGATTTTAAAGTAGAAGAAGTAAAGCAAACATTAAATGATATGTTAGAAGTTAGCTTAACAACCAACCATTCAGCCTTTAGTGAACCGATACAAAGAGCAAATCTTTTGTTTATCCATAAAAGGCTTGTTGATATTTTTGAAGCTAATCATTTAATATTTAGTCGTAACAAAAACGTTCAAATTTTGCATTGATTGTTTAAATTGCCTCAGCCTCCAATAAATAAAAAACGCTGGTGATGAGCCAGCGTTTTTTACAATTACAATCTCGTTATGTCTGCGCCAAGCGCTTTCAACCGGTCGTCGATGTATTGATAACCGCGATCAATTTGTTCAATGTTTTGAATCGTGCTTTTTCCTTCTGCGCTCAAAGCCGCAATCAGCAAAGCAACACCGGCACGAATATCAGGACTGCTCATGGTAATGCCTCTTAAGTTTTGCTGACGGCCCAACCCAATTACAGCAGCACGGTGCGGATCACACAAAATGATCTGCGCACCCATGTCAATTAGTTTGTCCACAAAGAACAAACGGCTTTCAAACATTTTCTGATGAATCAATACTGAACCTTTTGCTTGCGTCGCAACCACTAGCACAATGCTCAAAAGATCTGGTGTAAAGCCCGGCCACGGATGATCGTACATCGTAAGTACGGAGCCATCCAGAAAAGTTTGAATTTCATAAAGCGATTGCTCAGGAATAACAATGTCATCTCCTTTAAATTCCATCGCAATACCAAGCTGCTTGAACTTATCCGGAATAACACCCAGATGCTCAAGGCCTGCATTCTTGATAGTGATATTGCTTTGCGTCATGGCTGCAAGACCAATAAAGGAGCCAACTTCAATCATGTCCGGCAACATCGTGTGTTCAGTGCCGCCTAAATATTCAACACCTTCAATGGTCAGCAAATTACTGCCCACGCCGCTGATCTTTGCGCCCATGCGGTTAAGCATTTTACAAAGCTGCTGTATGTATGGTTCACATGCTGCGTTGTAAATAGTGGTAGTTCCAGATGCCATTACTGCTGCCATAACAATGTTTGCAGTTCCTGTAACGGAAGGCTCATCCAGCAACATATATGTGCCCTTCAGTTTTTTCGCCTCCAGGTGAAAGAATCCATCTTCATTATTGTAAGTGAACTCCGCGCCCAATCTTTCAAAACCGATGATATGCGTATCTAACCTGCGTCTGCCGATTTTATCGCCACCCGGTTTTGGAATAAATGCTTTTCTGTAACGGGATAACATTGGTCCTGCAAACATCACCGAACCTCTTAGTTTGCCGCTCTTCTTTTTGTAAGCTTCGCTGTGTAGGTAATCTATGTTCACATCATCAGCCTGGAAAATGCAGGTTTGCCTGTTGGGGCGCTCGATCTTTACGTTCATTTCACCCAGCAACTCAATCAAGAGGTTTACATCAAGAATATCGGGAATGTTGTTAATGGTAACTTTTTCCGGCGTTAACAGCACGGCACTTATTATCTGCAAAGCCTCATTCTTCGCGCCTTGCGGTGTAATTTCCCCATGTAATTTTTTTCCTCCTCTTACTTCAAAAATGTTCATTCCCGTTTGTCGTTTTCTTTGTTTGTAAAAAATATATGCCTCCCGCAAAGCGGGAGAAAAAATTTATTAGAAAGATTCTTATTTGTCCAGCCTACATTCTACTCGCAGCAAAAATATTTAAGTCGCCGCCTCGCCGCGCGAAAATAAAAAAGCTGTCAAAAAGAGAAACGAAAGACAAGATATAAAAACGAAGTCTTTTCGTAAATTTTACTTTTTGACAGCTCTATAGAAAGGTTTTATCGGCCTCTACCTATTGAAAACGCTTCTTGTTATTTCCAAATTTCTGGTTGCGGCCACCACCACCATTGTTGCGGTTGTCCCCACCGTTGTTGTTACGGTTGTTTCTTCCTCCACCGCCGCCACCTTGGAATTTTTGGTTCCTGTTATTGTTATTATTTTTTCTGAAGTCGCCATATCCACCGCCGCCGCCACGGTTGTTATTTTCATTGGCGCGGTAGCTTTTTACGTATGGTGTATTGGTAAATTCCAGTTGATTGTGTGTAATAGCACTCAACTCGCTCTGAACCGCATCGTCGTGTACGGTTTCTTTGTGCCAGTTGTTGTATGCCAATTTCATGTAGTAAGCAACGGCATTCGCAAATCCATTGCGTTTTTCCGGATTCTCTTCTTTCAATGCTTTGTCAATAACCAGCTCCAGGTTTTTACCAAGGTGAGAGTGCCTAGGATAGCGCTTTGGATATTTTAGTGGATCTGGTTTTGCCTTTAATTGCTCCTTTGTAGGAATGGGATAAGGAGATTCCACGTCAAGATGAAAATCGGCAATCAGGAACAGGTGATCCCAAAGTTTATGACGGAAGTCTTCCACATTTTTCAAATGCGGGTTCAAAAATCCCATTAGTTCAATAGCAGCCATTGCATTCTTCTGACGAAGGTCTTTGTCTTCAATCGTCATCAGATATTCAATCATTTTTTGAATATGACGGCCGTATTCGCGCATCATCAAATGATTTCTGCTTGTATTATATTCCATGTAATTTTTTTTGAACGGGATCTTTTACTGTAATCAACAATTGTTCCTGTTGTAAGGGAGCAGTTTGCAATTCATAATTTCTTTTAGGGAAAAGATGGCTGTTTATCCCGTGTAAGTAATTTCTATACAGACAAAAGTATAAAATATTTCATATCCCGCAAGGAACAGAAAAATATTTGGGAAAATCTTGGGAGCGAGGACAAAATGAACGATGTCAGATGTACGGTGTACGAAATTCGATGATATGTAACGCTCTAATGACTTTCGTACATCGTACATCGCACTCCGTACACCCAACGCCCTACTCGCTCACCAAAGCATATACCGCAAAGCTCGCCAGCCAATGCTCGCCGCCGTAATTGGCGCTGGCAACATTTGGCAGGCTCGCATTTAAGTGATGAATGGCCGATTTTCTCAAAAGTGCAGTTCTTTTATCGCCTGCAGGCAAGCAATTCGCCAGACCCTTCATGCACCACGTGCGGCTGAAACACAATCCGTCAAGGTGCACGATTTGGTAATCGCTTCTGTCAGAAATCACCGGCAGGTTAGTTAAATGCTGCAAAGACGCCAGCGGAATGAAAGCGTTGAACCACTGTACGAACGCAGCTTTGTCCAACACTCTGCGCATCAGGTCAGCCTCCTCCAAAGAAGGAGAGAGAAAATCCGTGCCATCCGGCTCCCACCTGGAAGGCGCATTTTTATCTTTCAAATACAATTGTTTTGCGCTTTTAACAATCGCCGCCTCAAAGGCTGCATTCCTGGTTGCCTTTGCGTAATCCAGCGCAAACACTAATCCAAAGGCAGTGTTGGGATGAACGCCCGTTCTGTTAGGGTAAGTTTGCTTTGGCAGATAATCCATCCATAATTTGATAACTGTGTCGCAAAGCGGTTGCAAGGTATTGCGCCACCTGATGGCATCCGGATCGTTAAAACCAATTAGTTCTTGCTGCAGTTTTAGCAACCACGCCCAGCCATAGGTTCTTTCGTAATTTCTTGACAAAGGCGATATAAAATAGTCGATCTCACCTTTGATATTTTCCGGAGTAATATTGGTTGAAATAGCGGCCCTGATTGCTGCGGCCTCGGGCATTTGGGGAAATTTCTTCAAAAGACTCACCAGCATCCAGTGTCCATGCACACAGCTGTGCCAATCGAAACAACCGTAAAATGCAGGATGCATTTGTTTTGGTGTGCGCAAATGGTCACTGTCGTTTACGCTCAAATGGCTTGTTTTATTGGGGTACTCCTGTTGTAAACATTTCAAAGGCAATGATGCAAAATGTGAAGCACCTTCAAGTGTAAGGTTAAACTGTGAACTGTCTTTGTTGGTAGTATAAAATGCGTGCGTTTGTGAAAACAGCGCTGAGGATGTAAAAAGAAGAATGAACGTAAAAAAACTTTTCATGTGAGGTTATTCAAATTTATAAACCTCAAAGTAACACGTTTATGTAAATGGACGATTGAAATATTGACGAAGTGTTTGAAACAATAACTGAATGACTGAATAACTGAGTATGCGCGAGTGTGCGAAATGTTGCACAGAAGCTTCAGTTATTCAGTCATTCAGTTATTCAGTCATTGAACGCTAGTTAAAAATCTCTCCCAGTTTCTTCTCCAAATCTTCACCACGAAGATTCTTGCCAATGATTTTTCCTTTCGGATCGATCAAAAAATTCTGGGGAATTGACTGTATACCATACATTTTTGCAACAGCATTGTTCCAGTATTGAAGGTCTGAAACGTGTGTCCATGTTAGGTTATCGTCATGAATAGCTTTTAACCATCTTTCTTTTGCGGACTCTTTATCCAAGGAAACGCTCAAGATGTCAAAGCCTTTGCTTTTATATGCGTTGTAAGCCTTTACCACATTAGGATTTTCAGCACGGCAAGGTCCGCACCAGCTCGCCCAGAAATCAAGCAAAACATATTTACCACGGAAAGATGAAAGCGAAATGGGCTTACCCAAAGTATCATTTTGCGTAAAGTCTATAGCCACTTGTCCAATGCCTGTTTTCTTAGCAATCTCAATCGTTTTCGCCATCTCTTTTCCGGAAGGAGTTGCTTTCGCAGACTGCGGCAGTTTATTAAACAAAGGTTCTACTTCAGAAACATCGACACTATAACCGGCATATTGTTGCAATGCAAAAACAGCAATAGGTGAGGATGGGTTGTTGCTAACATATGCGCCCGTTTGTTTTCTAACTGCCTCGTCAATGCTATCGATCCGGGTCTCCACAGCCTTCATGCCCTCCTTATTTTGCTCTTTTGCAAAACCCGCATATTGCTGCATTAGTCTATTACGTTCACCACTAACCGCTTTACGCAAATCGTTTAACTTTTTAAACTCGTCGTTTGCTTTGGAACCCGTCATTTGTGCATTGGAAAAAGAATCCGTTTGTACCATGTTCATATTGGCCATATCAAGAAAAACTGCTTTCATTTTTTCTGCAGCGATATTGCCGGATTTATAACCGGGGCTCAATAGTGCAATTGTAGGTTCCTGCAGTTTCAAATTGAATTTGTATTTTCCATCAATCACAGCGGCGGTGTCCTTGATATTTTCGGAACCGGAACGGTAAGAAATGAACACTTTTTCAATGCGATTGTCTATATTTTTCAGTTCGCCATTAAGGGTTACCGCTTTTTGAGCCTGGGAAAACAGGGCCGGAGCCGCCGCCAGGGCGGTCAACAAAATTTTTCTCATGTTCTTTTTTTTCGATTTTGTGCGGTGAAATTACCGGATTCGATCTTTTTTTGCTTGCCGCTGGTAAAATTCGCCCAATAAGTGAAAACTGATTTTATCCAGTGCAGCCCGTTTTGTATTTTCGCGAATTAACAATCTCAATCAGACAGTTATGCGTTTGGAGAGAGCTTATCATAATATATTAAATTTTTTAAATCCCAAGAGTAATGGACGCATCAGTTATATATATAATCATAGGTGGAGCTGCCGCGGCAGTGGGCATCATAGCGGGTAAATTCATTTTTGCCAAAAATCATCAAACAAAGCTTGATGATGCCGAGAGACAAGCACAGAAGATAGTTGCAGATGCTCAAAGCAATTCAGAAACATTAAAGAAAGAAAAGTTACTGGAGGCAAAAGAAAAATTCGTTCAACTGAAAGCAGAGCACGATAGAGAGGTACTGGACAAAAACAGAAAGATCAACGACGCTGAAAACAGAATTAAACAAAAAGAGCAAAGCATCAACCAAAAAGAAGGGAACCTTGATAAACAACTAAAAGAAAACGAGGCGATCAAAGAAAACCTGAACAGACAGATAGAAGTTGTTAATCTTAAAAGAACAGAACTCGAAAAACATCAGGAAGAGCATATCCGCAGATTAGAAAAAGTAGCCGCTCTTACTGCGGAAGAAGCAAAAGCACAGCTCGTTGAAAGTTTGAAACAGGAAGCACATACGCAAGCCCTTGGTTTACAGCAGGAAATAATAGATGAGGCTAAGCAAAAAGCAAATAAAGAAGCCCGCAAAATAATTATCCAGACCATTCAGCGTACAGCCGCTGAACAGGCTATTGAAAACTCTATCACCGTTTTCAACCTTGAAAGCGATGAAATTAAAGGCCAGATCATCGGTCGTGAAGGTCGTAACATCCGTGCAATTGAAGCTGCAACCGGTGTTGACCTGATTGTAGATGACACTCCTGAAGCGATCATCCTTTCTTCCTTCGATCCATTGCGTCGTGAAATTGCCCGCCTGAGCCTTCAGCGCCTTGTGAGCGACGGACGTATCCACCCTGCAAGAATTGAAGAAGTAGTTGAAAAAACACGCCGCCAGATTGAAGAGCAGGTAATGGAAATTGGTGAAAGAACAGTAATTGAACTGGGTATCCACGGCTTACATAAAGAACTGGTGAGAATTGTAGGTAAAATGCGTTTCCGCTCCTCTTACGGCCAAAACCTGTTAATGCACAGCCGCGAAGTAGCAAACCTTTGCGGAATCATGGCTGCAGAATTGGGAATGAATCCGAAATTGGCAAAACGCGCAGGTCTGTTGCACGATATAGGTAAAGTGCCTGATGAAGAAACAGAATTGAGCCACGCATTACTCGGTATGAAGCTGGCTGAAAAATATGGTGAAAACCCAGCGGTAGTAAACGCGATCGGAGCCCACCACGATGAAGTTGAAATGCAGTATGTTATCTCTCCGATTGTTCAGGCTTGTGACGCCATTTCAGGTGCACGTCCCGGCGCCCGCAGAGAGATCATGCAACAATACCTACAACGTATTAAAGACCTTGAAAATCTGGCTCTTACATATCAGGGCGTTGAAAAAGCATACGCAATTCAGGCAGGTCGCGAGTTGAGAGTTATCGTAGAAGCAGATAAAGTAACAGATGGCGACAGCGACAAACTAAGCTTCGAGATTGCACAGAAGATCCAGACAGAAATGACTTATCCGGGACAAATCAAAGTAACCGTAATCAGAGAAAAGAGAGCGGTGAACGTAGCAAGATAAAAAACGCTGAATGCCTAACGCCTAACGCAAAACGCAGTGAACCATCGCGTTAGGCGTTAGGCGTTAAGCTTTTAGCATTAAAACAGCTTTTTTTTAGATTTTTTATTTGTTTATTCAAATTTTCAGTTACCTTTGCCGTCCGATAAAATAAAGAAATCATGAACGCAGTAGCATTTGTTCACGAGCAGTTAACGCCGAAGAGGGATTTCCCAAAATTTAAAGCAGGTGACAACGTCACTGTTAACTATAAAATCGTTGAAGGAAACAAAGAAAGAATCCAGTCTTTCAAAGGTGACGTTATCAAACGTCAGGGAGAAGGTTCTACACAGTCTTTTACAGTACGTAAAATTTCAGACGGTGTAGGTGTAGAAAGAACATTCCCTTACTTCTCACCAAACATTGACTCTATCGTTTTGAACAAAAAAGGTAAAGTACGTCGCTCTAAGCTGTACTTCCTGCGCGAAAGAAGCGGTAAAAGTGCGAGAATTAAAGAAAAGAAAAGAGCTGCTGTTGTTGCTACTGCAAAATAAGAATAGCTTTTTACATCGTTATAGAACGGATGCGATTTCGCATCCGTTTTTTGTTATTCGGGCGTTAACTGATTTTTTTGAATAGTTTGTAAACTAAATTGCGCCCGGAATCACATTAGTAATAAGAAACAAGTACCTTTGTTTTTCAATTTAAATTAAAAGTCATGAGTCAATCTTTGTTGTTCATTCAGGCTCCGGGATTTACAGAATGGATCGTTATCCTGGTTGTAGTTGTGCTGTTGTTCGGTGGTAAAAAGATCCCTGAATTAATGCGCGGTGTAGGTCGTGGTCTTCGTGAATTTAATGATGCTAAAAATAGCGTAACAAGAGAAATCGAAGAAGGCATGAAAGATAAAGATAACAAACCTGCTTCTTCTGCTTCTACAACAAGCAACAACGAGCAGCACTAAGCTGATCGCCTAGCTTCTATCAATATTGACTCTGCGAAATAATCCGTATTTCTCACTGGAACTTATTGATACAACCAGAACTATTTTTACAACTCTATTACCTTTTGGCGGGCTTTGTTTACTTACAGTTCAATACAGCAATATCATATATCATTATTGAATAATTCCACTACCTGTTTGCAGGCAGTGGAATTTTATTTGCAACAAATTGAAGCAAAAAAGCACCTCAATGCTTACGTGGACGTATACGCAGAAGAAGCTTTGCAAAAAGCCAGAGAGCTTGATGAAAAGCGCAAAAGCGGCGAGCCACTAAAAAAGCTTCACGGCGTTGTTATTGGTATAAAAGATGTTATCTGCTATAAGGGACACCAGGTAACTGCAGCCTCACATATCCTGGGGGGCTTTACCGCTACTTATAATGCCACGGCAGTCGAAAGATTGCTGGCAGAAGATGCTATTATCATTGGCAGCCTCAACTGCGATGAATTTGCGATGGGTTCATCCAACGAAAATTCATTTTATGGAAAAACACTGAACGCCATAGATGAAAGCCGCGTTCCCGGCGGTTCCTCAGGCGGCTCGGCAGTGGCAGTACAGGCAGACCTCTGCATGGTAAGCTTAGGCAGCGACACAGGCGGATCTGTAAGACAACCCGCAGATTTTTGCGGAATTATAGGCTTGAAACCTACTTATGGCCGCATTTCCCGCTATGGACTTATCGCCTACGCCTCCTCATTTGATCAAATTGGCATTTTCGGGAAAAATGTTCCCGATATAGCGCTTACTTTAGAAATAATGGCCGGTGCCGACGATTTCGATAGTACCGTTGCCCAAGAAGAAGTTGAATCTTACTCTTCAATGGTTCAAGACGCTAAACCATTGAGAATAGCATATTTCAAAGATGCGATCGACCATCCTTCCTTAGATGTGGAGATGGCAGGAGCCATGAAGAACTATCTGGACAGACTTTCTGAAAAAGGTCACCAGGTTACAGGCATCGATTTTGATTTCTTGGAATATATCGTACCCACGTATTATGTTCTTACAACCGCAGAAGCTTCCTCCAACCTCTCAAGGTTCGATGGAGTTCGATACGGATACAGGGTAAATGATGAAAATATAGATTTAACAAGTTTTTATTCACAGTCCCGATCTCAAGGTTTTGGTAAAGAAGTGAAACGTCGGATCATGCTCGGCACATTCGTTTTGAGTGCCGGATATTTTGACGCCTACTTTACCCAAGCCCAAAAAGTACGCAAGCAATTATACGATCAAACCCAGCTGATTTTCAGGGATTTTGACGTAATTATACTTCCTACCGTTCCTTCTCCCGCATTCAAGTTTGGGGAAAAATCCGGTGACCCAACAGCTATGTATTTGGCAGATATTTATACAGTCTATGCCAATTTAGTTGGAATTCCGGCCATCTCACTCCCAGTTTTTACACATTCGAATGGCATGCCTTTTGGTGTTCAGGTTATGACGAACCAATTTTGTGAGTTATCTTTGTTGCAATTCTCGCATCAAATGATGCAACAATAAGGTTGTTGAAAATGTACCATTTACTGGCCTGGTTTACCCTTGATTGAAGCTATACGGTATTGTGAAAACTAAAAAAGGAAGTAATGAAAAAACTTTTATTGTTGAGCGCTTACGTGCTTGCCACCATTTGTACCCATTCGGCTGCTGCGCAGGACCAAACAAAAAAAGAACTAAAGCCAGCTATTATTGACAGCGCTGTTTTGTTAAACAACAGCCCGGTTACAAAGAAAGATGGCAAAGGCTTCACCAACCTTTACGAAAGCACTACTGACCTCGGGTTAAATACTCAGGGGCCTCGTTTGAATCCTCAAGCAATTTCATTTGTAAAAGATTACATTGAAGATTACGGAAAGGACCTTTCCAAAATGAAGGGTTGGGCTCTCCCATACTTCAATATGATGGATCAGGTGCTCGGAGATGCAGGCCTGCCTACAGAGTTGAAATATCTGGCGGTTATTGAATCCCGACTGAAGTCAACAGCGGTTTCATGGGCTGGAGCTGTTGGTCCGTGGCAATTTATGCCGGCTACAGCAAGAACCCTTGGTCTTCGCGTATCTCGCAAATATGATGAGCGAACCAATTATGTAAAGAGCACCAAAGCTGCCGCAAGGTACTTAAAGGACCTCTACGCTGTTTTTGGCGACTGGTTATTGGTGATCGCTGCTTATAACGGCGGAGCTGGCAACGTGCAAAAAGCCATGCGCAAGAGCCACAGCAACAATTTTTGGGTGTTGCAGTATTATTTACCCGCAGAATCCAGAAATCACGTTAAGAAATTCATCGGCACGCATTACATTTTTGAAGGACAAGGTGGTTTAACTACACTTACAAAAGCAGAAGTAGAAGAACATTACGGCACTCAAGGGCTTTATGCAGCTAACCGTAAAATATCTTCTGACGAACTGCAAACTTGCAAAACACTGACAGTTGCCGGTAAATACAGTTCAACCATTGTTGCGAAATATGTAAACATGGATCTGAATGAATTTAACCGTTACAATCCGGCCTTTGACAAAGTGATGGCAAGTTCGTCCAACAACTATGACCTGAAATTGCCGGAAGAAAAAATGGATCTTTTCAACGCTAACAAGTACCAGATCCTGAACGAATCTGTTCAGTTGATGCTGAGTGGCGGTACAGAAAAGGTAGCAGCAAATGAATCTGCACCCATTGCAAGAAAAATGTAAAAAGGCGTTTGCACATATTTGAAAGGGCTGTCTCGCACGAGACGGCCCTTTTACTTTTGTTGTGGGTGTCTACCGAAATAAACATGAAAAAATTTAGAAATATCAAATCCATAATATAATTTTGATATCAAATTAATATCAAACTAATTTTTATGGAAAAAGTTTTTAAACCAGTTTCGGGATTTCTGGTACTCATATTAGGGATTGCAGGCATTCTTTTCTCCATCTATCTTTTTGGAGTGGCCGGTTCGCTGCACAGCGTTGGAGCCGGGGCTATAGGTGCAATTATTTTCACCCTCTGCGTTTTCTTTCTCAAGGGATTAAAAGTTATCAACCCTAACCAATCCTGCGTTTGCACATTTTTTGGGAAATATGTGGGCACGATAAAGGCAAACGGCTTGCTTTGGGTAAACCCATTTTACACTGCTACAAAAGTTTCTCTAAGATCTCAGAACCTTAACGGTCAGCAATTGAAGGTGAATGATAAAATGGGTAACCCCATAGAAATTGCTTCAGTGATTGTATGGCAGGTAAGTGATACTTACAAAGCAACTTTTGAAGTGGCCGATTATCAACAGTATGTTCAAATACAAAGTGAGGCGGCGGTAAGACACCTTGCCAGCACTTGCCCTTACGATAACATGGAAGATGAAACTGCTAACATAACACTGCGTGATGGTGGTGAGCGAGTAGTCGCTATGTTAGAAACTGAATTGAATGAAAGACTGGCTCCTGCAGGAATTATCATTAAAGAAGCGCGCATCAGTCACCTTGCATATGCTCCGGAAATTGCAGGCGCAATGCTACAACGTCAACAAGCAACCGCAATTGTTGCAGCAAGAACAAAGATCGTGGAAGGTGCTGTGGGCATGGTGGAGCTGGCATTGGAACAATTATCTAAGAAAGGAATCGTTACGCTTGACGAAGAAAAGAAAGCTGCAATGGTTAGCAATTTAATGGTGGTGCTTTGTGGTGAAAAAGCTGCTCAACCGATTTTAAATACCGGAACACTCTATCAATAAACCAGCAGGTAGAGGATAAAATATATTTGAACATTAATATTGCAGGAATGAGTTCAGATAAAAAATCATTTGTATTAAGGATAGATGCACAAACATTTGCCGCATTGGAAAAGTGGGCCGCAGATGATTTCAGAAGCGTGAACGGCCAGCTGGAATGGTTGATAGATAAGGCTTTGAAAGATGCGGGACGAAAGAAAGATCCTTCACAAAAGAAAAAGGAAGAAAGGGAAGATTAACTTTTCGTATAGTCAAAAGCGTTGGAAATTATCCAGCGCTTTTTTATTTTGAATGGATAACTTAATTCGTAATATCATCCTAATTATCCTTCTATGTTTTCAAAACCTAAAGGGAAAGCAAGTCCTCTTTTAGCTTTAGCATTCTGTTTTTTTGCAGCAGATTGCTACTCGCAGGTTATTACGCCTAAAGATTCGCGTACAGGTTACTATATGTCGATCGATGATTCATATTTTGGGTATCTGTTTTACCCGGGTAATTTTTGTGTTTCTGTTACGCTTGGACATTTTGGAAATTCCAAAGTTTACAACAGATATACCCTGCAACATGATACTGTACTCATAACTCCTTTACCAGCTAAATTTCAAACTCTAGATTACTCTGCATGGAAAAGGGACACTTTGATTTTTAAAAATGATAGTTGCTTGTTCAATATTCGTGAGAAGTGGGAGTATTGCCTCCTATACGATACTATTGCTAGAAAAAGTGCATTCTTGCGTTAATGTTATTAATCGCTCGTTACCTTTCTCATGGCAATATTCAACAACAATAGCCCCGTAAAAATTACCATAGTTATTACAAAAAGCGTTTCAATTACATGCCTCATTGGAATGCCGTAAAAGCCCATCAAACCCTGGCTCATCAGCACTGCTTCATTTGCAATTATTCCAATGACGAAAACTACAGTAGCAATTTTAAACAACGAATTATAATTCAAAAAATTCCTTGATGCGCCTAACAGGAATAGTGATATAATACACAACAACACAAGGTGCAAATATCCCACAATAATTGGTCTGGAGCCAAAAGCCAGAATAGAAAGCGCGGGTATTGTAGAAAACATCTGCAATAGAAATTTTATTGCCAAGGCTGCAGCGACCAACTTAAATATCCATTTGTTGTCGCTCTTAACTACACTTAGTGCGGGACGCATAAGAAATAAAAGCCAAAACAAAGCAACACACTGTACAATTCCCGTAATTATAGCTATCGCATATGCATATGCAGGAATGGCGAAGTTTATTACCGAGAGCAAATAGGCAGGAACACAGCAGGCAACCAGCGTAACACATAATTTCTTCGCTAGAATGCTGTTGTAGTTTTCTTTTGGAATCATCATGAACAATATGGCGAGGCAGCCAAAAAAGAACCAGCCGTTGTATTGGAAATGCAGGAAAAAATATATGGCAGCCACATACCAGTATTGGCCCTCAAATTTATTTACCATGAGCCAGGCCAACATGAAAGTTGCAAGGGAAGATATTTGTGCAAAAATGAGCGCTGCTTTGCAACAGAACGCAGCTAAAGTGTTTCCTTCATATCTGTTGAGGTCGCGCCAATAGTAAACCGCAAAAATTGCAAGTACGATAATTGATATAGTTGAAAACGTGATGGAGTATAGCGCGTAACCCTGAATGATAAATGAAATCAACATGCCATAGGCCGAGATTAGGTTTGCAATTAGCAACCATTTGTATTTCGCATATACATCTGTGATATTTTTCTTTTGAAGGAAGAAAACCAGGAAGCAAAATATCGTTTGTGTTATCCAACCGGTGAAAGCAAAATGCGAATGCGCGTGCAATAAATGCTTTTGCTCGATAATAGGAAGAGAGAACACAATTTTATATCGCAGAATGACGCCGCAAAGGGCAACTATAAGAAGATTTAAAAAAGAAATCCTTATCCACTTAGAAAACAGGAACATTATTTTTTTTCAATATTAAGAAGACATACAGCGGTCATTTATGACTGGACGCATATTATTGAAATAAACTTTCCCCTTTTCTATTGCCACATAACCCTTTTCCTGCATGGCGCGAATGGTCCTGATGACGGTTTCTACGCGAAGGCCGGTCATATCAGCTATCTGTTGTCTCGTAAGTTTTACTAGAGAACATTTATCGCAATAACATTTTTTTGAGGAGGCGAGATATTGAAGAAGACTGCTTACACAATGTTGCGGATCATGACTGCTGATTTCTTTGAGGATCTGCATTTTGAATTGGAGGCGATCTGCCATTGCTTTAAAAAACATAACGTTTAATTCATGATCTTCTTTTAAAAGCTGTTCGAATCTGTCTTTTGATAATCGCAGCACGATAGAATCGCTGATAGCTACTGCAGAAACTACATAGCTACCATTGTTAAACAAAGGTATTTCTCCAATACAATCGCCGGATTCTGCAATGTCCTGCAGAAATTCCTTTCCACTGTCATCTATGTTTACGAGCTTGATTTTACCTTCTTCTACCTGGTGGTAAAAGTTGCAATGATTTCCTTCTTTAAAAATGTAGTCACCCGCTTCCACTTTCCTGTAACACGCTCCTAAAGACAATAAAAGGTTAGTGTTGATCATATGAAAATTTGTTTGAAAGAACACAAAATCAAATTGTTACCGTATGATCTTTGGCAACACGCTAGATGACAAAAATCATCTTTCCCGTGTCAGTTGTTAAGCGAGGGTTAAGTATGATCAAAAATATGATTCTACGCATAAAAATGCAATAGCAACCTGTTTATTCTTGCATAAATAATATTTGATATGAAAAAAACATTTGTCTACGTTGCATTCTCCGTTGCGCTGCTAGCAGCTGCTTGCGGAGGCAATAACCAGTCTGCTTCCAAAGACAATACCGCTGCCAGCGAAGAAAAAAAACCTAGTGAAAATCCTTCTTACGACCCGAAAAGAGGTGAGGGTAAATTTACACATGTGGATGTTGCCGCCACTCTTGACCCCAAAATGGCGGAGTCAGGTGAAAAAGTATATCAACTAAAATGCTCAAGCTGTCATAAAACTACTGATGAAAAACTTGTTGGACCAGGTTGGAAAGGTGTTACGAACCGCCACGCTGCTGAGTGGATCATGAACTTCGTAACCAATACTGATGAGATGTTGAATAAGGATCCTCAGGCTCAGGCGCAACTTGAAATATGTCTTGTGCGTATGCCGAATCAAAATCTTTCCGATGATGATGCAAGACATGTCTATGAATTCATGCGCAAAAACGATGGCGTAAAATAATAGCCGCAACCTCACCCCAACCCCTCTCCAAAGGAGAAGGGCTATAGGGACCTTACTAAAAGAATTATTTAATCCCTCAATTAATAGATTATGATCACCACAACAAAGCAATTGCTGGCTATCTCTTCTGCTGCATTATTGCTTTCTGCAAGTGCCTGTAAGCCCAAAAATGCCGCTACAGCCGTAAGTTCCGACGCTGCATCGAAAGCATATGTAGCGCCTGGAAAATACGATGAGTTTTACAACTTTGTTTCCGGAGGTTTCTCTGGCCAGTTGAGCGTTTACGGCTTACCAAGCGGACGCTTGCTTCGCGTGATTCCCGTTTTTTCAGTGGATCCTGAAAAAGGATGGGGCTACAGCGAAGAAACAAAGCCAATGCTTAACACCACTCATGGAAACGTGCCTTGGGACGATCTTCACCACGTAGAGTTGTCTCAAACCAATGGAGAGATCGATGGTCGTTGGGTTTTTGTAAACGCCAACAACACGCCACGCGTTGCCAGGGTTGATCTTAAAACCTTCCGCACTGCAGAGATTATTGAGTTGCCAAACAGTGCAGGTAACCACTCATCTCCTTTTATTACTGAAAATACCGAGTATGTTATTGCCGGCACACGTTTCAGCGTTCCTCCGGATGATGTAAACGGTGATGTGCCTATCAATACGTACAAAAAGAATTTCAAAGGATATATCAGTTTCATTGGTGTTGATAAAACAACCGGTAAAATGGATATTTCATTCCAGATCGAATGCCCGGCCATCAACTTTGACCTGAGCCACACCGGCAAAGGCCCATCAAGCGGTTGGTTCTTCTTCTCCTGCTATAATACAGAACAGGCAAATACACTGCTTGAAGTAAACGCTTCTCAGCGCGACAAGGATTTTATCATGGCGGTAAACTGGAAAAAAGCTGAGGAATATTTAAAAGCGGGCAAAGGGAAAAAAGTTCCTGCAAAATATGTTCACAACACGTATGATGACAAGACGCACTCTTCAGTTTCTGAAACGAAAAATGAAGTAACTGTTTTAAGCGCAAAAGACCTTAAAGACATTTGCTACTTTATTCCATGTCCAAAATCTCCACACGGTTGCGATGTGGATCCTACAGGTGAATACATTGTTGGTAGCGGTAAACTTGCTGCGTTGATTCCAGTATTTAGCTTTAGCAAAATTCAGAGCGCCATTGCAGGTAAACAATTTGATGGCGAATACGATGGTATTCCTGTTATCAAATACGATGCTGCATTGTACGGTGAAGTTCAAAAACCAGGTCTTGGACCTTTGCACACAGAATTTGACGGTAAAGGAAATGCGATCACTTCAATGTTCGTTTCTTCTGAGCTTGTTAAATGGAACATCAAAGATCTGAAAGTACTTGACCGCGTGCCAACTTACTATTCTGTTGGTCACCTTTGCATACCTGGTGGTGATACTAAAAAGCCAAACGCGAAATATGTAATTGCGTATAACAAAATTACAAAGGACCGCTATTTGCCTACAGGTCCTGAATTGGCTCAAAGTGCCCAGATATATGATATCACAGGAGACAAAATGCAGCTGATACTTGACTACCCAACTATTGGCGAGCCACACTATGCACAAGCTGTTTCTGCCGATGTTATAAAAGGAAACTCCGTTAAATTCTTCAAGATTGAAGAGAACGCAAATCCTTATGCAACGAAAGGCGAAGGCAATACAAAAGTTGTTAGAGAAGGCAACAAAGTGCATGTGTACATGACTTGTATCCGCTCTCACTTTACACCGGATAATATTGAAGGTATTAAAGTAGGTGATGAAGTATACTTCCACGTTACTAACCTTGAACAAGACTGGGATATACCGCACGGTTTTGCTATAAAAGGTGCGAATAACGCTGAGTTGCTCATCATGCCAGGTGAAACACAAACATTGAAATGGGTTGCTGAAAAATCAGGTATCTGGCCATTCTATTGCACAGACTTCTGTAGTGCACTGCACCAGGAAATGCAAGGCTACCTGAGAGTTTCTCCAGCCGGCAGCAATGTTCCGCTTACTTACAGCACAGGTAAGAATTTGCCAGCTGCTGATAGCACTAAATAGCCCTATAGGAATTAGGAATTAGAAATTAGGAATTAGAAGAGTTTGTTATGCGGTAAATTTTGCATGAAAACTTTTATCGGACAATTCAATTTCAATTGTGCACTATGATTCTTAGTCTCTAATTCCTAACTCCTAATTTCTAATTCCTAATTCCTGTTTTATGAATAATATAAAAGGTTGGGTAAGGTTGTTACTTGTTCTCTGTACTGTTGGGCTTGTTATTTCCCTGTTTGTTCCTATGTGGAGCATTGATTTGAGTGCACCGCAGTACCCTGAAGGCTTGACGCTATTAATTTATCCCGGAAAACTGGCTGGCCAGGTTGATATCATTAATGGCCTTAACCATTACATTGGCATGAAAACACTGCATGCAAATGACTTTTTCGAATTCACCATATTGCCTTACATTCTTGGTGCTTTTGCAGTATTGTACCTTATTGCGGCAATCGCCGGTAAAAGAAAATTGCTTTATATAGTTTCCGGAATGTTCCTTGCTTTTTGTTTGATCGCAATGATCGATTTCTGGAGATGGGAGTACAACTACGGTCACGATCTCAATCCGGATGCAGCAATTAAAGTTCCGGGAATGGCCTATCAGCCGCCACTGTTGGGGTATAAACAGCTGCTGAATTTCGCTGCTTATTCTCTGCCATCTACAGGTGGGTTGATTGTTTTCATCGTGGCACTTATTTCGGTTTTTGTCTGCTACATTGAAATGAGACAGTCCCGCATCAACGCAAAAAGATTCGCGAAGCCATTAACCCTTATTCTTTTGGCATGCAGCACATTTATGACTTCATGCTCTACCAATCCGTCACCTATAGCGGCTGGAAGTGATCAATGCAGCAGTTGCAAAATGACCATCAGCGATTCTAAATTTTCTTCGGAGATAATTTCTAAGAAAGGAAAAATTTTCAAGTTTGATGATACACATTGCTTACTCGCTTTTCTCCACGATAAGCAAATTGCAGAAGCAGATGTGAAAGCATATTATTTTACGAACTTTGATAACACGAGCGAATTATTACCTCTTGAAAAAGCCATCTTTTACAAAAGCGAAGATTTCAAATCGCCGATGGGCGGCAATGTAGCAGCTTTTGCCAATGAAAGCGCTGTGCAAAAAATACAGGAAAGCTTTAAGGGCACAAAAGTGCAATGGGCAGAGATTGCGAATGCTTCACATCACTAAAAGGAGGAATTTCCATTCATTATGAGACCATACTTTCTAATATTGTTTTTTTTGTACTCTCTTCCGGGAATGTGCAGTATTATACATGTGGGGAAAAATGAAAAAATAAAAACAATAAAGGAAGCGATATCTCAGGCACATGAACTCGACACAGTGCTGGTTCATGGTGGTTATTACAAAGAAGGAAATATTTTTATCTCAAAAAAAATAGTGTTGAAAGGCATTGATCTTCCAACACTAGATGGAGAGAATAAACACCAGATTATTTCCGTAAAGGCAAATGGTGTTGTAGTAGATGGTTTTAAAATTGTTCACTCCGGAACATCCAGCCTTGAAGATATTGCAGGCATTAAATTATATGACGTTCGCGATGCAGTGGTGCAAAATAATGTGCTGGACGATACATTCTTTGGTATTTACACACAACGCGGCATCAACTGCCTTATTCAGAATAATGTGTTGACTTCTGCGAGAAAACAAGAGCAGGCAAGCGGCAACGGCATTCACTGTTGGAAAAGCGATAGTATGCGCATCATCAACAATACCATCAAAGGACATCGCGATGGAATCTATTTTGAATTTGTAACCAACTCTGTTATCTGGCGCAATGTATCTACGAGTAATTTGCGATACGGTTTGCATTTTATGTTTTCAAATAGCGACAGCTATATCTCTAATATTTTTCGCTACAATGGTGCGGGTGTGTCTGTAATGTTTTCGCATCATGTGAAAATGTTCAACAATTATTTTGAAGAAAACTGGGGCGACGGGGCGTATGGCATTTTACTAAAGGAAATTGCAGACAGCTATATAGATGGTAATCATTTTATTAAAAATACAAGTGCCATTTACATGGAAGGTGTGAGCAGAACGATTATGGTAAAGAACGTTTTCAGGAATAATGGATGGGCCCTTAAAATACAGGCCAGCTGCATGGAAACTGAACTACACGACAATGTTTTCCTTGGAAATACATTCGATGTGGGAACAAATGGCTCTCTTGTATTGAACAACTTTGACGGCAACTACTGGGACAAGTATGAAGGATACGATCTTAACAAAAACGGGATTGGCGACTTACCTTACCGCCCCGTTAGCATGTATTCTATGATTGTAGAAAGAAATCCGCCGGCGATGATTTTGTTTCACAGCTTTATGACCTCATTGCTTGACAAAACAGAAAAAGTATTGCCAACACTTACTCCGGAAAACCTGGCCGACACAAAACCGCTCATGAAACTACCTTTCCGTCTATGATCAGTGCAACCAACATATCGAAGCAATTTGGAAAATTAATGGCTCTTGACAATATTTCCGTTACGTATCCGGCCGGCGAATGCATTGCATTGATTGGGCCCAACGGCAGCGGCAAAACAACATTCATCAAATCCATTTTGGGGATGGTGGTTCCTGATAGCGGCAAGATTCTTTTTAAAGGGAAAGATATTGCCCACGATTGTCATTACCGCTCAGACATCGGCTATATGCCTCAGATAGGCCGCTATCCGGAAAACATGACCGTTGGCCAGGTTCTGGAAATGATGAAAGATATTAGGAACCATCGTGGTAGCCTGGACGACGACCTTATCAATGATTTCAACTTCAAAAGTCTGCTCAATAAAAGAATGCGTACGCTGTCTGGTGGTACAAGACAAAAGGTAAGCGCGGCATTAGCTTTTATGTTCAATCCTGAAGTACTGATACTTGACGAGCCTACAGCAGGCCTTGATCCTGTGGCGTCGGAGATTTTAAAGCAAAAAATAGTCAGGGAAAAAGAGAAGGGCAAACTGATCCTCATAACATCGCACGTACTGAGTGAGCTTGATGACATTGTAACGCAGGTAATGTATATGCAGGACGGTAAAATGATGTTTTACAAACCATTTGATCTGTTGCAATTTGAAACCGGCGAAAATAAATTATCAAAAGCTATTGCGATGATCATGCAGCAAAATCAGTTTAGCGATATATTATAAACTGAGCAGGAATGCGAGCGTGAGATTGCTTCGCCCGCCTACTGAATTTTGATCTTTGTTTTTATCAGCCATCATTGTTTGTCCGCAGGGGCTCGCAATGACGGTGACGCAGCCGAACTGTTGCTTTAACATGTACATAAAAAGAAACGAAGATGAACTCGTCATTGCGAGCCTATGCGGACAAAGAAACTATGAAAGTTTAATGTATGATAAACATAAAGTGACGGGCGAAGCAATCTCATAAACGGGTTGCTGCCCAAGGGAAAAGAATTCACGATTCACGATTCACGTTTTACGACCATGAAAAAAATCATCAAATACATCATAACAGATATACTGCGCAATAAGATAATTCTTTCTTATACCGCTTTTCTGTTGGCTATATCGTTCACCATCTTCAGCCTGGAAGACAACAGCACAAAAGGATTGTTGAGTTTGCTGAATATTGTATTGATCATCGTGCCGCTTATCAGTATTATCTTCTCGACAATTTACATTTACAATAGTGCTGAGTTTATAGAGCTGTTGGTGAGCCAGCCACTGCAACGTAAAAAAATATGGTTGGGACTTTTTACGGGTCTGGCCGGTTCATTTACCATTGCATTCCTAATAGGCGCAGGCATTCCCATCATTCTCTTTGAAGCAACAGCAGTGGGCTTTATGATATTGGCAGTGGGTATTTTGTTGTCCATCATATTTGTAGCAATAGCCATGTTTGCAGCTGTAAAGATCAGGGATAAGGCCAAAGGTATTGGCGTGACCATTCTTCTTTGGTTGTATTTTTCTTTACTCTTCGATGGTATTGTTTTGTTTCTGCTGTTTCAATTTTCAGATTATCCGATTGAAAAACCAATGATTGCTGTGAGCATGTTGAACCCAATAGACATTGGACGCATATTGATTCTACTGAAAATGGACGTATCGGCACTTATGGGGTATACCGGCGCTGTTTTTAAAGACTTCTTTGGTACAACGACGGGCATGGTTACATCCTTCCTTATTCTGGCGCTATGGATGATTTGCCCTCTATTAATTTCTCTTAGAAAATTTGACCGGAAAGATCTTTAGATTTTTACTTATTGTCAACAACATGAAACCTGACATCACAACCCGCCTGGATATAGAAAAAATGGTTGATCTTTTTTATCAGAAAGTGATAAAGGACGATCAGCTCAATAGTTTTTTTGCAAAAACAAATTGGGAAAAACATCTACCAAAAATGTATGGTTTCTGGAACAATGCTATTTTTTACTCCGGTGGTTATACGGGCGATCCACTTGCAAAACATAAAAAGCTTCATGAAAAACAGCCTTTGAACAAACGGCTTTTTGATCGCTGGGAAGAATTATTTTTTGAAACAGTAGATGAATTGTTTGAAGGGCCGAACGCAAACCTTGCAAAGCAACGTGCAGAAAGTATAGCGATGATAATGCAGATGAAAATTTTATAGAGTGGAGAATTGAAAGTTGAGAGTTGAGAGTTGTTAGTACAGGTTTGTCAGTTGTTCGACTTTGTGTGTCGCTTCTTCCAACAACTAATAGCTCTCAATTCTCAACTCTCCACTCTCAACTATTTTTTAGGCGTCAACACACCATCAATTACATAAATAATGCCATTAGAGGCTGGAATAGTGGCTAGCACATTGGCAGTGCCATTAACCATTATTTTATCTCCTTTCTTGGAAATGGTAACATTGCCGCCATTTACTTGTCCTAACACTTGTCCATCATTTAGTGCTTCAGGTTTGTATACACCAAGCGATACGTGGTACTGAAGAATGTCGATCAGTGCATCTTTTTTCTCAGGTTTTAACAGATCATCAACCGTGCCTGCAGGCAACTTGCCAAACGCTTCGTTGGTAGGTGCGAATACGGTAAAAGGACCTGCATTGCTCAGTGCATCTACAAGACCTGCAGCCTGTACAGCGGTTACCAATGTGGTGTGATCTTTACTGCCGGCAGCAACCTGCACAACATTTTTTTCTGACTGATCATCCTTAACACCAGATTGGCCTGCACCGGCTGGTTCGGATGTTGCAGGAGTTGTTTGCGATGTTGTTTTGTCGGTGGGTGCATTGTTGCAACCCCAGGTGTAGAGTATAGCAACTGCGAGAAGGGGAGCGAAAAACTTTTTCATATAACTTGTGAGTTTTGCGCAATGTAGTGGATGCTGATTATTCAAATTATGACTGGACTCATAACGTGTAAAGCTTAACGCAAAACGCTTAACGCCGAACGCAATGCATAAAGCAAAACGCCTAACGCTCAGTGGTAGCACCATGCGTTAGGCGTTTTGCTTTATGCGTTAAGCTAACTATTATTGCAATGTAGCTAAAACAGTTACACCGCCTTTTACTACTTCATTCAGTTGAACGTTTACTTTTGTTCCCAAAGGAAGCAGCAAGTCTACGCGGCTACCAAATTTAATGAAGCCGTATTCAGCGGCTTGCGCTACCGGCTGGCCCACTTTCAAATAGTTTACAATACGTTTTGCAAGCGCGCCGGCAATTTGTTTTACAAGAATTTCTGTGTTGCCTTTTTTAATTACCACGCTATGTCTTTCATTTTCAGTAGATGATTTTGGGTGCCATGCTACCAGGTATTTTCCTTTGTGGTATTGATTATAAATTACTTCTCCGCTTATTGGGTTACGGTTTTGGTGCACGTTGGCAGGGCTCATGAATACAGAGATCTGCAAACGCTTATCATGAAAGTATTCTTCGTCAAAAACTTCTTCGATTACTACTACTTTTCCATCTGCAGGGCAAACAACCAGATTTTCACCGGTGGTGAGTACGCGATTGGGTACACGGAAAAACGAAATAAGAAACAGGAATGTGCCCAATGTAACAATAAAGATCAAAAGGCTGACAATGGGAAGACTGGAACTAATGAAATAGAACGATAAAAGGTTAAGTACGGCAAAAACTATGGCTCCAATGGCTATGGATTTGTATCCTTCTTTGTGTATATGCATGTTTACAATTAAAAGGCAAAAGTAACAATTGGCGGGGAAATACAATAACTGAATAACTGATTAACTGAATAACTGAGTTGAGCATGTATGGTAAAAATGCTTCACATAAACTTCAATTATTCAGTTAATCAGTTATTCAGTTATTTGCCTCAATGCGCTGGCTGATGCTGTCCTTCTGCCACTTCTTCAATCAACTTTTTATTGAACGCCGGCAAATCTTTTGGTGTTCTGCTGGTTACCAAACCATTATCTACCACGACTTCTTTGTCTGTCCAGTTTGCACCGGCATTGGTAAGATCAGTTTTTAGAGATGGATAAGATGTAAGATCCCGGCCGGAGAGCAGCCCTGTTTCAATTAATAACTGAGGACCATGACATATAGCGCCTATTGGTTTTCCACTTTCCATAAATTCTGTTGCGAAGGCTATACAATCTTTATTAATGCGCATTTTATCAGGATTAATTACACCACCGGGAATCATCAATGCATCATAATCTTCTGTGTTTGCCCTGCTAACGTTGACATCTACAGGCGGCAGTTCTATGGACCAATGGTCGTGCGACCAGCCTTTAACTTTTTTTTCCTGCGGAGAAATGATATGCACGGTTGCACCTGCATCTTCCAATGCTCGCTTGGGACTTGTAAGTTCTTCTTCCTCAAATCCGTTCTCTGTTAAAATGGCTACTTTTTTTCCTTCGAGCGTTTTCATAACATTTTGTTTTAAATTATAGAATAAGGTCTCAGAAGCATTTGCGTAAAAAATGTACCATCTGCAGACTTACATATTCTGGTAAATTTTTTCCCATAAGAAACCCGCTCACGTAAAAAAATTAAAATATCGGTGAACCACGCGAATAAAAAAGCCGCCTCTATTTGGAGGCGGCTCATTTATTGAAATCTATTGTACGGTAGTATTATGGTTTTGATCTTTTCATGTTATTGATTTAAAACTTTGGTGTTTCTTTCGCTAGTTTCTTAACGAACTTATCTAACTCTTTGCTCTTATAAAATTCAAGGCATCTTAAAAATAGCGGCTTCTTGTTTTCATAGTCCGCTATTTGTGTTGGTTGAATAGAGTTTACAAACGCTTTAGCAATACTGTCCATTTTCCCGCTTCGCTCTTTCATAATTGCATAGTTAGACATTTCCATTAGGACGGTTTCACTTATATCTTTATTGTAAATGCTATCATTAGGAAATGCTTCCTGTATGCATTTATAAAAGACATAATCTTTATAAACAGAGGATAGCCTGATTTCATTGTTTTTGGAGCTTGCACAACCAACTACAAGAGCAACCATACAAATTCTAAAGAATATACTTTTCATAATTAATTATTTAAGTTCCCAAAATCCAAGCTTTGCGATACCCCCAGAGGCATCAAAATAGCAATGATCACTAACACATGTTGAGCCATTCCATAAACTGGCATGACCAGTAGCACCGAACAAAGGGATTGAATTTGCCTGCATTATGTAGATACCTTTTTTTCCCAAAATTGGCGTTTTAAAATCAGTTGTACCTCGAAGAGATCTTGTTGTAATGATTGCATTTGATGTACCAAAAGTTTTTATCATCCAGTTATATAATTTGGCAGCACTTAGAAAGTAATACTTATTGTCTGCTCCTTTGAATGTGTGGTCAGGAATATTGGGTATATTAACTCCCGAATAGTTCAATGCCATAGAAACTCTTAAAGCACACGCATTTGCGAATTTCTTTGGATTGGAATTGTACAAATTTAGTACTGTCCCTCCAACTACACCATATACCAGAGGCCCAGGTAGATCGTTCCCATTTGCATCTTTTGGATATGCAGCGTCCATATCTGACCATTTAGGCAGAGCCTGCGGCGGGAACGTCGTTGTTTTATCATCCCACCAACTTTTATCTTCGTCATCAACCAGATCAGGATTCGCTTCAAAATATCTGGAACCTGCATCTCTAGTCGGTCTAGATCCGGGCGTTACAGGAGGTGTTGAATTATTGCTTGGCGGTTGTGTTACGTTGCGTGAAGGGGGACTTACATTTAGATATCCATCATTTCTATCAGACCTGTTAAATTTAATAATATAGTTTTTGTTCATGTTTATATACACTTTATTATCACCCTCATTGGGAGTGTTGACTACAACAGGTACCGAATAACAATAATAGCCGTTTTCATAATAATAGTCGCCAGTGCTACCCGGAGGAGCTCCTACTAACTGGCCCTGATTTCCAACATTCATCATCTGAACACATTGGGTAACCCAGTATGTAGTAGTGCCTTGAACTTGTCGATCCGCTTTTCCCGGTGTTCTTATAATGAAATAAGTTGTGTCTTCATTTGTATTGTAAATGCGCTTATCTGTTACTACAAAAGAAGTATCACCAAAGATTCTATTATTCAAATACATCAGCATATTAGTAATATACTTAGCATTTAAAGAGTCGTCCGACTGCCCAAAGCCATATTTTTCGTACTCGTGCCCTCTTATAAGATTTATCGAAACGTTTGAGTTTGTCGCTCTTGCAAGGAAAAAAGAGGATGTATATTTTTCGTCTTTTTTTTACCAAAGGAATGGTTACTGTTGAATCTCCGTTTCGATCTATTTTTACAATAGATTTATCCCACAGAGCATAGCCCTCTTTTTGTGTCAAATCATCGATATAACTAAAATTGTTATCGTCCCTTCTAATTACTTCTGCAATATTTTTTACTATTTGCGGTACATAAGCCGGCACAGAAAAAAACTGATCAGCGTTTTGTGATGTTTCAATTTTTTGGGAATTGTCCTTTTTACAGCCAGATATACAGCAAAATACGAATGCACAAAATGCATAAAGAAACCGTGTCTTCATCTTGAGTTTTTAAGATATTAAAAGTTGTTGACTGCTGCATTTGCAGCGATAGGAGGTATTAGGACAAAGACACCAATTGGTATTTAATTGAAACCGACGGCGGCAAATTATACCTTAAAGTTCAAGGCCAGTTGGGGGAAACCGTAAAATAGGTTCAATTCAACTTCAATTACCGGTCTTTTCAAATAAATTCTGGATTAATTGACATACCGTTGGGTTTTCGCTTCGCGATGCTTAACATGTCGCCCTTACGGGGCTGGTATTTGGATCTCCGTAACGTAATGATGGCTACGAACGTGTTGCCCCGCTGGGGCTGTGTGGAAGCATTCCCGATTGTTGCAATTAGCCCCAGCGGGGCGACACGTTCGTAGAAAAGGAAGCAATTTAAAAAATCGCGAGCCAGCCCCAGCGGGGCGACATGTTAGTAGCTATCGTTTCAGCGGCAGACAATTTTTGAAATATCAGCGTTCTGGACCTGACAAGCTTTTTAAAACCTGTCAGGTCTACTGGGGCGACACGTTTGGTGCGTCGTTGAAATAAAAAAACCGCCTCCTTATGGAGACGGTCCTTTATCAAAAATATTTGTATTGTAAATACTATGATTTTGGTCTTTCCAACAATTTGAAGAATTGGTCAAGTTGTGGAAGGATAACGATTCTTGTGCGACGGTTTGCAGCTTTACCTTCTGGTGTATCGTTTGTCATAACTGGTTTGTACTCGCTACGTCCTGCAGCAGCCATTTTAGCTGGCTCAAGACCGTATTGTTTTTGCAATGTGCGAACAACAGTAGTAGCACGCAATACAGAAAGATCCCAGTTGTCTTTAATCAAACCATTTCCGCGGTAAGGAACGTTATCTGTATGTCCTTCAACCATAAATTCGATATCTGGCTGAGCTTTCAACACAGTAGCCACTTTACCAAGAACAACTTTTGCCTGGTCAGTGATATCATAGCTGCCGCTTTTGAAAAGAAGTTTATCAGAAATATCAATGTAAACAACACCTTTGTCAACTTTAATGTTGATGTCTTTGTCATCAAGGTTACCAATGGCACCTTTCAGGTTCATCACCAACGCCATGTTCAAAGAGTCTTTACGAGCCAGTGAAGCTTGTAAATCCTGGATGTAAGCGTCTTTCGCGCCAATGTTATCCATAGATTTTTTGATGCTTTCTGCCTGTGAAGAAGAGATCACAGAAAGATCTTGCAATTGCTTTAACGCTTGTGTGTTGTTTTCTTTCAGGAATGAAATTTGTTTGTTCAAATTGTCATTCTCCATTTTCAGGTTGTTTAGTTGACCTTGCACATTGCTTTTATCGGTCAAACATCCTCTTAATTGATTATTCAAAGAATCATTCTGTGCGCTAACACGAATATAGTTGTCGTGTTCAGCTTGTAGTTTCTTTTTGCTTACGCAAGAAAATAAGGTTACAGAGCTTAGTGCGGTCAATAAAATAAACTTGGTTTGCATAATCGTGTTTTTTAAAATAACTACGTTTTAAACTTGACGGTAAATCGGCCGGGGCAAATGTATATCAACAAAATAAATACCGTGCCATAAAAATCACTTTTTTAACAGTTTAGACCCGAACTTTTTATAAAAACCTCAGGTTTACACTTATCGCATTAGATTTTATACTTATAAAATGCGAAATAAGTGTAGGATTATATCTCTGCGTATAATTAATAATTAGCAATTAATAATTGATAGTTCGTCTCTCTAAAAGTTTGATCTCTCCTATTTTGATGGGCCTCAAAAGCCTTCAATTAGATTGAGCCTATCATCTGGAAAGAAAGACCGCTTGTCATCCCGACGAAGGAGGATCTCAGTATTTGCTCAGACGGCATGCTAATGCCAGACCCAGATCCCTCCTTCGTCGGGATGACAAGCAACATTCTTTTAGTTTTACGAACTGCTTACCTAAATGACATTCCTTTATTCATTATTAATTCACAAAATGCACATCGTTTACTTTCTGTTGATCTATCAATTGTTGCAGTCTTGGTTGTGTGTTCAGGCGTTTGTCCATTTGGTTTAGCACACTATCTGAAATGAACCAATTCATCGCATACGGTCCTTTCGACAGCGTGTCTTTATCGATCGTTGGGTCGTTATATAAGTGTATCGGGTAATAAATAGCGTTTGAAATGCTGTCTCTGCCGGGCTTTATAGTACCAACGAAGCTTACAAGCCTGCGATCGTTTACTGTTGTTTGCATATCATAAGCACCAAGGATGGTAAGCAACGGTGCAGACAAATCATTTTTAAATGGTGTTACTTTTTTTAACACCACATCACCTTGGGGGCTGTTTGTAATGTGCAACACAACGAGTTTCAATTTTTTTATCCGTGCTTTTAGAATAGGGTTGCTAACAGTATCGGCTGTGCGCAGTATGCTGGTTATCATTTCCTGTACCACGCCAGCACCGGAGTTGTCAAAATAGCCGCCATCTACAAAATAGTGTGCCCTGCTGCTGTCTTTTACTTTATCCTCATTGCTTTTTATCCTGCTATCCTTTTTATCAATTTCACCCTGCTGTTTTGGAATCAATTCATCTATTCTGCCGGCAGGGCTTACATAAGGAAATCTTGCGCCGAGAATAGCCGCACTGCTCAAACGTATCGACTTATTATTTTCCAAAAGGGAAAGAACATCTACGCGTTTATTAAAGACAGGGTTGTCCAGCTTTATGGTGCAAACAACGCCCGGTGTTCCGTCCTGCACACGCGTAGTGTTGATGCATAACACAGGAAGGCCTGAATAAGTATTTTGTTGAGTAACGCACTGCGACATGTTGGTGGAATCGAAACGGAGTCGATAATAAGAAGTGTCCATACATGTTTCAAAACCATTTTCCAGCGCCTTTGCTCTGTCTCCAACCTTTGTTAGCCGCACCACATAATTTATTACAGGTATGTAGTTGAAGTAATCTGGCCCCAGCATATGTGCAAGGGTGTGAGTAAGAAAGTCCTGCTTGAGATAGTTCTTTGCAGATTTTTCAAATTGCGGTTGTGGCGAAACATCTTTAGCATGTTTTAATAATGTAAAAAAAGCTGCAACGCCAACACCTCCGCCCGATGTGCCGGATAAACAGAAAACGTGTGAGGAGAAACGATCGTTTGGTGTTTGCGCAATGGATGAATCTTCCAATCTACCCAATACAGAAGCCACCCAATAGCCAGATCTTGAAGCGCCGCCATTTGCCAGTACAAAGTAAACGGGATACACGCTTGCGCTGTCAATATCATTGTGATGCTGCAACCACGACACGAAATGCTGATCGATGGATTCTCTGTTGGCGTAGGAAACAAACGATGCATTTTGCGTGAGTGGCACTTGTCTTACAAAATGATTTTCTGGTGTAGGTAATAATGCTGCTAAGATGAATATGATGAAATGCAGATTGACTTTTGTTTTTACAGAAAACATGGTGATGATGTTGCCAAAGCCGAGCAGCATTGCAAAAGCCAGCAGTACCAAAGGAAACGGCCCGATGCTTACCGCAAATTTATAGGAGAGTATGGCGGCAAGGTAAATGATGAAACCTGCAAGCGAAAAGATATTGAACCACTTGAAATAGCCAATCTCAATGGTGGGAAGGTTCACATAGCGCATTATTTTTTTTAGTATGCGGTCTATGAAACCATCTTTTTGTTGCGAAAGCTTTTGTTGGGCCGCTGTTCTTTCCATATCATTTCTTCGAAGGTTGATATAGAAAAAATAGACCAGCAAACCCAGCACCAGCATGATAAATACAGTTTTAATGCTATTGTGAAAAACCGGAAGTTGAAAAACAATCAACAATAATATAAACAGGATGCCTGAGAGGTTGAACAATCTGCGTATAAGCGCAGGCTTTTCTTTGCTGAGCTTTATAAAACGGCTATCAAATAACCAAAGAATAAGGAGGCTGATAAAAAGCAAAATGAATGGACTTACCTTACTAAAGAATACAGGATGTAAAAGATTTTCAAAAGCAAGTATCAATACAAGAAAACATGCATAGCCAATGATGCGTGGAAAATGATCGAGGTAAGAAAGCCTGACTTCATATTTGTCACAGCATTGCTCCTCGGTTAATGATTCATCAAATTGCTGCACATAACCGAGTTGCCTGGCTTTCTTCATATAGCTGATGATTCGCGAAGAATACCAGGACACATATACCCAAAAGGCAATGGCGATGAAGAAGTATGTTTTTACGATCAGATTATCTTCAAAAGAATGGACGTTGCCATCATTCTTTACATTTTCTATAAACGTGATGATGACATCTTTCCCCTGGCCCAAACCAATAAAAATGAACATCACAAAAAGAATGAACAGTATGGAAGGGAAAAACAGCCAGATCGATTTTAATAAGTTGGACAGGATCGTTAAGGCTTTGGGAGAAGTGGCAGGCATAATTGATCAATTATGCACTGTAAAGTACGGAATGGTTGCGGGTTTTGCAAGGGCGAATGGAGTTGTTGGTTGATAGTTATTAGTTGTTAGACTTCATATGCAGATATCAAAGCTGATAAGAAACTCACTTTATATGCAGCACCTTTAGCCTAACAACCAACAACCAACAACTATCAACCCTAATCGCATTGCGACAAAAACCACTGCGTGCCGGACTTGCCCCAGTTTGGTGACAGGTCGGTTGCAGGAACAAACTTCGTATACATTGCTAATGCTTTTTCGAGGTATGGTTTTGCTTTTTCTTTGCCACCACCAAATACTTTAGGTGTGTAGAAAGTATTTTGTCCTTGCAGATAAACTGGTCTTGGATTTGTTGAATCAAGCTGCTTTGCTTTCTCAATATAGTTATCGGAAGCCTTGCCGTATTTCATATAACGTGCCGGAGGATTTACGGTCATGTGTGCAGTAGCGATCATGCTTTTGATCACGCATATCTCAGAGTTTTCGCTTCCTGCAAGCTCTTGTGCTTTTGTAAGCAGGCTGTCTGCTTTATCCGCAATAACATCTACCTGTTTTTTGTCTTCGCGCATCAAAGCATCCATGATGGTGCAGTAAGATGCATAGTAGTAGGGAAGCCATTGTGTTTTCTCTGCGTTGGCAATACGTTCAAAATTGTTAGAGAGATCTATGATCTTTCCATTAGACAAAGCTGAGTCCAGCATTGAAATGTTTTGTTTCATCGCCGAAGTATATCTTTCACTCTGGCTAAATGCTGCCACTGTTGCAACAATTGCGAAAACTGTGAGGATTGTTTTTTTCATTTTTATTTGGTGTTTGTTTTTTTATTATTTGTTGGTTGTCGTTGGCTCTGCGAGGCTTGTAGCCTCGCAGT
This sequence comes from Pinibacter aurantiacus, assembly GCF_019130065.1. Taxonomy (GTDB): domain Bacteria; phylum Bacteroidota; class Bacteroidia; order Chitinophagales; family Chitinophagaceae; genus Pinibacter; species Pinibacter aurantiacus. Next base: position 219,837 of record NZ_JAHSPG010000002.1, read on the forward strand.
TCTACTCTGTTGCCTTTGGCAGCCTTATCGTCAGAGACGATAGAATGGTCCTGCAAGGCTACAAGCCTTGCAGAGCTTGTTGAATGTCGTGCATCGTACATTAGAGATTGTTATTTATCACGTCTTCTGTTCTGTCAATACCAAAGCTAATGAAACAGCCTAAGAAGTAAAACCTGCCAGCGGGTGGCGTTACGGCCACTTTGTTCATTCCATCGGCTGAGTAGTTGTAATTATATACCAGCTTGTTTCCTAAAACATTTGTTGCTGAAAGCACCCACACGATAAATGTTTTGGAGTCTTTTTTTCCGAGCCTTGGTAAATAGTTTACGCTAAAGCTCAGGTTATTATAGGTCACTGTTTTTCCCTGGTCGGCAATGTAATATTTTCCTGCGCCATCTGCCATTAAGTTATAGTAAGGTCTTCCGGTTGCAAAAGTGTAAGACGCGTTGAACTGTGTTTTCCAATTCAAAACAAATTTCTTTACCACTGCAGAAGCCGTATGCGTTGCGGCAAAATTTGGCTGCATTGATTTTGGATAATTCAAATAGTCACGCTTTGTATCGAGATATGAATAAGATATCCAATAGTCGAAATTCTTTAATGATTTTTTGTCTCGCCAAAAAAGTTCAATTCCTTGCGCATAACCATAACCTAGGTTGTTTGTGTCGGGAACGGTTTTTAGAAGGTCATTGTATTTTTTGTAATAAGCTTCTACGCGAAACGTATGCTCGGTCGTAAGCTTTTGATAGTTGAGTATATAGTGCGTTGCCTTTTGATACAGGTATTTATTGGAAAACAGCAAATAATTACGTTCAGGTTTTTGATAAAACATACCGTAGGCAAAAGAAACCTGTCCTTTGTTTCCTAATTTATAGGCAATCGAAGCACGGGGAACAATGTCTGATTTTTTCAGGTAAGAAGAATACTCATAACGAGTTCCCAACTTGGCTGCAAGGTCGTTGGTAATGTAAATGTCTGTTTCTGCAAATAATGCAGTGAAATTATCTACATAACTGCTCAACGCATGGAAAACAGTGTCGTTACTATAGTCTGTATTTTCTTTGTTCCACAGATATTCGCCGCCAAATCGTACAGCGCTAATGCCTGTTATTCTTTTCTCCAAAACCGTTTTTAAAGTTGCGAGTTGGCTGCGCGAATCTACTTTGAAAGCTTTTTGAAAGTAAGGATAGTAAGGTATGTGCTGATTTTCATTATCCTGGTTTTGCAAGTCCGTATTTACATTGTCAAGATTATGGCTGTAAGATGTACCGATGTTAAGCTTCCAGTTTCTGCCCAACACTTCTTTGTAAGAAAGATTCGCATACTCATTGTTGTTATACAGTCCGAAAGCATTTTTCAGTGTTGAAGAATCAATGTCCTGATTTCTGAGGCCTAGTTGGTTATAATTGAAATAGCCATAAAATTTGAGCATGCCGGTTCTGGATGTTTTGATGCGGAAGTTGGTTTCCGCATTGTGGTACAAAGGCATTCTAAAGTAATCCGGCTTTTGCGGAACGATTGCAAAATATGGAAGCAGGTTGGTGTAGTTATAGTTAATGCCCCAACTTGCCTTGTTATTCTTCGCCAGTTTTTGATAGCCTGCGTTTAGCCCAACAGTTGACAAGCCCACGTTTGCGGAGGTTCTTTCTGGCAGATCAACGGTTTCAAGTATTAGCGCTGCAGACAAAGCTTGTCCATACAATGCAGAGTAGCCCCCTGATGTAAAGACTGTTCCTTTAAACAAGAAAGGATTGAAACGGCCGCGTTGTGCAATGTCCGGAACACTGCTAAAGAAGAAGTTATTTACCAGAGTACCGTCGATAAATATCTTCGCTTCTTCACCACTGCCACCGCGTACGAACAGGCCTTCTTTTTCACCGACTTGTTGTGTGCCTGGCAATGTGCGTATTGCGGCCGTTACGTCTGCGTTTGCACTCGCTGTTGTAACAATGTCAATAGAGTTTAAAACAGTTGTACGTTTTGAATCACTTGCTTCGAAAGAACCTGCGGTTACTATCACTGCCTTTAATTCATCGAGGTTTTCTTTCAGCATTATGTTTATAGGCATTTGGCCCGCATGCAGTGTGATGTTTTGTTCCCATGGCTTGTAACCCACGCAGGTTACAGCCAGTATTTTTTCACCTTTTTCAGGAGTGGAGAAGTTATAACGTCCGGAAGAATCGGATGTTGCACCATCGTAAGTATCCCTCAATGTAATGCTGGCGCCAGGTATAGGTTTGCCTTTGTAATCCTTAATAATGCCGGATAAGGTGGTTTGTGCAAACGAAAATGCAGAAAGCAGAAGTAAGGTTAATGTGATGAATGTTTTGTTCACGGTGGCGTTTATTTGAATACAAAAATAATTTCGCTTATAGGGTATGTCAAATTCTTCGCCGAAATTTCGCCGATAGCTGACCGAGGCAATGACCGAATAACTGAATAATTGAATAACTGAAGGGTTATATTCGAATAGCCTTTTAAACAGAGAGCACTCAGTAATTCAATTATTCAGTTATTCTGTTATTGCGAAAAACCCTGTTTTAAACAAAACAGGGTTTATTCCAACTTCAACCTCGCCGGCCAACCTACATAGCACGGCGGCTGGCAAGTAAAAAATCTTTAAAACAATTGCTCCAAAACCAGGAACGGCGAGTGTGAATGTTGTTTGCTTGCTTCTTCACATTTGGCTACACTATCGTTTGTTGCAGCCCGCAAAGAAGAGTTAGGGTCAACTTGTGTGGTGCTTGTTTTAATGTTAATGGTGCTGTCTATCTTAATATCTATTTTCTTTTTGTTGTCATGGTAACGAAAGCTTGCTGTATCTGTTGACGGTTTTTTGTCGGGATGATTGTTTTTGCTGTTGTCGTTATCATCATCGTCATCGCCACTTGCTTCAATTTCAACTTTATTTTTATCAATTTTCATGTTGAATCGGCCGTCTTTGTGGTTGTTTTTCTTACGTCTTTCAGTAACTCTTTCCAGGCAGTTGTCTGTCATTACATATTCCACATTGCTTTCCCATTTGCATGAGTTGTTCAAATCATCATCGTCAAAGTTTACGTTAATACCTCTTCTGCCTCTGCGTCTGTCTATGTTTACATTGAACCATTCGTAGTCATCGATGCTTTCATCCATTTCGATTCTTTTTCCCACCGGTACTTCAACGATCAATAGCACTTGCTGATTGCGAAATTTGTCATCTCTTTCTACCGCAAAACCTTTTGGCAGCGAAATGATAGAGTCTTGCTGGTTTACATCAAACCTTATATTGCCTGCCAGTTGTTTAGCTCTTTCTGTACTCGGACTACGACTGAAACGTACTCTGTAAATATGATAAGCCGAGTCTTTACTTTTTATTACGTTGATACGAACAGTTCTCAACATGATTGAGTCATCAGACAATCCAAAGAAAGGTGCGTGGTTCATGTCTGCGCCGAACCAGTTGTCATCATAGTAAGTACCCGGTTTTACATTTGCCTGGATGAATATTTTGCCGCTGCTTGGTTGTGAAATGCTTAGCGTTTCGTCAACCCCGGATCTTGATTTGAAATCGTGCGTTACATTAGCAACCAGGAATATTGCGGCAACTAAACCGATTACCCATAGCGTTCCGAAAACAAAACCCAGATAGTGGCGGCGTGAACGAACACCCATAATGCGCCTGATTAACCACGTGATAATTCCTACAAGAGGCAATGCAAGGAAGAAAACCAGAACGATCCATGCAAGGAAGTTTTCCCAAAAGCCCTCAAGGAGAAAGTGTTTTAACGGGTAAACCGACATGGCACCGAAAAGCAATCCTATCAATACGCCAAACAATGACAGCGCTATAATTCCCGCAACAAAGAAGAAGAATATTTTAAACAATGTGCCAATTACGGAGCCAAAGTCACTTCCTCTTTTTTTTAAAGTGGTGCCTGCTTCTGCGCCAAAGTCTTTGGCACGGCTACCGGCGGTTGATCCGAATTCTTTCGCTCTTTCACCCAGGTTCTGCGCCGCTTCTTTTACTTCGCTGCCAAATTTTTCTGCACGTGTTTTCATGCTCGCAAGGTCATCGTTCACAGTGTTGCGGATGGTATTCAGGTCCACTTTTTCGCCGCGCATTTCCAATTTTTCAGACGCTGTGGTTGCATAGGGAACAGCGATCCACAAAATGATATAGGTAATAAACAATGTGCTGCCAAGAGAACCTGTTACAATGCGTGGGCCAAAATGCCAGCCCCAGTTCCAATCCCAGAACAATGTGTGGAAACTGCTGGAAACAATGCCGATGATGAATGGCAATGCGAAGATCAATCTTGGAATCCATGAATCGATATTGAAATAAGACGCAAGGCCACCGCATACTCCACCAATTACTTTATCATCGGCGTTACGAAAAAGTCTTTTGGTAATGCTGGATTGAACAGATTGTGAGGGTACGATCACCCACAATAAAATATACACCCAGAACAATACGCCAAACAATAAAGCGAAGATGATGCGCACAATTACCGGATCAAGGTGCAAATAGTTGGCAATACCACTACACACACCGCCAATGATCTTGTCATCTGCATTGCGGAAAAATCTTCCTTTGCTGTAAGGGATGGAAGGCCCTTGTGCAGCTTGCTGATATGTGTTTTGCTGTTGTTGATTTGTATTTGCATTAGCATTTGCATTGCCGGTTGCTGCAGGTTCTGCATCAATAGCATCAAAGTCTTCAGGGCGGCCTATGCTGGCGATGATTGAGTTGATATCATCATCTGTTATGCAGTTTGTGCCATGCTTCAAACGGTCGCTGAACAATTCAGCAACGCGGCTTTCAATGTCGTTAATGATTTCATCACGTCCGTCTTCGTTAGCGAAGTATTTGCGTAAGCTATCTATATACTGCTTAAGAATATCATAGGCAGATTCCTCGATAGGTATTACCCTTCCCTGGAAATTTATATTGATAATCTTTTTCATCTTTTAGGTATTTTGTAGGTTGTTGATTAGTTGGTGTTGGTAGTGTCCGGAACTGTAGGAAGCGATTCATTTTTGTTGGTAAGTTTATTGACCCCGTTGGCCAATTCGTTCCATGTAGTTTCCAGCTCTTTATAAAAGGTCATTCCTTTGTCTGTGAGGCTGAAATATTTTCTCGGCGGTCCCGAGTTACTTTCAACCCATCTGTACGTTAGCATTTCTGCGTTTTTCAATCGGGTGAGTAAGGGGTAAAGGGTTCCTTCCAGAATTTGAAGACCTGCCTCCCTCATTTCATCCACAATATCGCTGGGATAAGCTTCGCCCCTGCGAATGATGGAAAGGATGCAGAATTCTAATATGCCCTTTCTCATCTGGCTCTGTGTGTTTTCTATATTCATGATCTTCCTGTTTTATACAAATAAAAATGGCGGGTCCAGGATAAGGTTTTGTTGATAAGGTTCAATGTTCGACCTGCCATTCATATTTGCCTTGTGATCTTTTGACAACACAAACATAGGTAAAGTTTTAGTACTATGCAACACATAGTACCATGTTTTTTTCAGTAATTCTCATTGGAAGGAAGTGGTTATAGCATAATTAGTTGATAATCAATTGAATTATTTTGAAAGAATTTTGAAATATTTTTTTAAAAAAATTTTTCCCGGGACAATTCTTAGATGCACTGGAGAAAAAGATTGCCAAACTCTAGACTTCAGCCGAAATTTTACGTTTGTTATTAATGCACGCTTTGGGTGGTTTTACTGCAGAACCTTGTTAATGCGGGCATCTTTTAGCGGAACCAGGTAGATTCAATTTTCGATTAACCGGAATTTTTTAAAGAAAGATTAAAGCTTTGATGAAGATTTTATTTGTTGCACGAGCCACGCTGTTTACCAATATGGGCGGTGACACTGTTCAAATTACTGAAACAGCAAAGCACCTTTGTTTAAGAGGAATACATGTGGACATTAAGAGGTGTAATGAAGAAATCGATTATTCACCTTATGATCTGCTTCATTTTTTCAACATCATAAGACCAGCTGATATTTTATATCATATCAGAAAATCACGAAAGCCCTTTGTTGTCTCCACCAATTATGTGGAGTACGCCGCGTTTGAAAAAACAGCAAGGGCTGGCGCAACCGGATATTTATTGAGATTTTTCTCCCCTGATTTTATAGAATACCTGAAGGTAATTGCGAGAGCCTTTATAAGAAAGGAGAAAATTGTAAGTCCATTATACCTTTTGTGGGGACACAGAAAATCGGTTACATATCTTATAAAGAAGGCTTCATTGCTACTTCCAAATTCTTATAGCGAGTATAGCAGGTTGGTTAAAAATTATAAAACGGAACAAAAATTTGTGGTTGTTCCAAACGGTGTTAATACGGCATTGTTCCAGAAAAGCTCTCTGGCAGAGCAAAATGAAAAACTGGTATTATGTGTAGCACGGATTGAAGGGTTGAAGAACCAGCTTAATTTGATTAAGGCAATGAATGATACGGACTATCAATTGTTGATTATTGGAGCTCCGGCAACCAACCAGCTTAATTATTTTGAGCAGTGCAAGGCTATAGCATCCGATAATATTTCTTTCATTGGTAGCATGCCTCAGGAGCAGCTTGTTCCTTATTATGAACGGGCAAAGGTGCATGTGCTTCCCAGCTGGTTTGAAACAACCGGCTTAAGTTCGCTGGAAGCCTCAGCAATGGGCTGCAATATTGTTATTACAGACCAAGGAGATACTGGCGAATATTTTGGTGATCTGGCATTTCATTGTGATCCAATGTCGCCGTCATCAATTTTTACCGCGATAAATGAAGCGGCAAAACAACCCGTTAAAACTTCTCTGTCCCCAAAAATATTGTCGCAATACACATGGGAAATCGCCGCGTTAAAAACAGAAGAAGCCTATAATGCTGCGTTACAAAAAAATTGATGAACATGAGAATCGGAATAATTGGAACCAGGGGAATACCCAATCGATATGGTGGCTTTGAGCAATTTGTAGAATCCATAGGGCCGGCTTTAGTAAAAAGAGGCCACGAAGTTTATGTATACAATTCTTCACTGCATCCTTACCAGGGAAAGGAATGGAAAGGAGTTAATATTTTGCATCAGAACGATCCAGAAAACAGGTTGGGAACAGCCGGGCAATTTATTTACGATCTGAATTGCATACTTGATTCGCGCAAACGCAACTACGATATTATTTTGCAGCTTGGCTATACCAGCAGCAGCATTTGGACATTTCTATTTCCAAAAAAATCTCTCTTGATCACCAATATGGATGGGCTCGAATGGAAAAGGAGTAAGTATTCCAGCCTTGTCAGGAGTTTTCTGAAATCTGCAGAAAAATGGGCAGCACTGCATAGCGACTACTTAATTGCCGACTCAAAATGCATTCAAAACTATTTGCAGGATAAATACAAAAAGCATTCTGAATTTATTGCGTATGGGGCAATGCCTTTCGCAACACCGAATGAAGCAGTGTTGAAGCAATATAAAATCGAAAAATATAAATACAATTTGTTGATCGCCCGGATGGAACCAGAAAATAACATTGAAATGATTATTAAGGGCCATGTCAACGCAAAGCATAAAGATCACTTGCTAATTATTGGTGGAGTTAACAATCAATATGGTAAGAAGCTCAAGGAGAAATACAGCTCAGCTTCTGTTATCTTTTTAGGAGCCATCTTTAACATGGAGATCTTAAACAATCTGCGCTTTTATTCTAACTTGTATTTTCATGGACATTCAGTTGGGGGAACGAATCCGTCTCTGCTTGAAGCCATGTCATCAAATGCATTGATCATTGCAAACGACAATATTTTTAACCGGTCTGTATTGAAGAAAAACGCTTTTTATTTTACCAGTGAAAATGATATATCCGTCATGTTGAATATGCAGCTAAAGAAAGAAAACCATCTTCAAAAGCTCCAAAACAACATGGAAAAAATCCGGCATCAATATTCCTGGACGCGAATAGTAAATCAGCTTGAGTCTTTCTTTTTCGAGGCTATGAAAAAAAAGTACTCTACCGGGAATGCGATTGCATACACACTAAATTACTGATTACTAAATTAAAGCAAGGGGCCTTTGCAAGGTGTAATATGCACGCCGTTCCTGCTGTCATAAGTTCCCCCAATACCTATTCTTAAATTTTACTTATTATATACTTTCATGTGAAGGATTGAGACAAAATAAAAAGACGACGTTTTGAAACGCCGTCTTTTTATTTTGTCTGCTTAATTAGATTGAATTCTTATCTGTGATAATATTGTAGAAATTGTCATACTATTTCAGGATAGTAAATGTCTGGCGGCTCTACTACATTTTGGCTTCTGTAAGCTTCTTTCGTCCCACCACGGGGGTGAGTATAAAGGCCAACAGAATGCCTCCTAAAACTATTTTTTTGGAAGTGTTATTAGCAGAAACCACGTCGTATTTTTCGGGGCTTATGAAAGGCTGTACTATTTCAACATCTTTGTCTTTTAAAGATGCATTAACCTTAATAAGTTCATTTTTTGAATTATACTCAATCTCATTTAGCTGAGATGGGCTAATAGGATTATTATAGAAAAAATCAGGAGTAAGCTTATTCGCTTTAGCTAGATTGTCAATAACCTGTTTAGTGCTATCAATTTTGCGAATCTTTGTTTCCAAAAGATTTTTTTGCTCAGTTAATTGTTCATTTCTTTTGCGTCTGGTATTTGTAATGTATTCATTATCGGCAAAAAAAGAAACAATTTTTTCTTGTATTTCTTTTAGGTACGAGGTATCTTTTAAAGACAGGTCGATATTGTAGACAAAAAAAGAATTGTCGCGAGCGCCTGTTGGAATAAATGAAATAGAAAAATCTGTTATAGATGAATAAGCATTTGAGGAAAGTTTAAGTCTTTCCTGCAATACAGGATCTTTTTTGAATTTTCTAAAACTCAAAGACAGCTGTTCTCCTAATTCAACCGGCATGTTATTAATTGTTATGACAGCGTTCGTCTTGTAATACTTGGGTGCAATAACTTTTAATGAATATGCCAAACCAACACTTACGAGGATAAGGCATATGAATACCCAAATGGCAGAAAAGAGTGCCCTCGTATAAAATTGAAATGCCTTTTTTGAGACATCAATTAAATACCTGCCAAATTCCAAAAGGTTAAACTCGTCGTTTTGATCAACTTTGATATTCATATTTTTGATTACTATTAAGGATAACGGCTAACTATTATTAATTCCAATTTTCTTTCGGAATATAAAGAGTAAAGATAGAACTAAAGAACGAATACAAAATAATTGTCTTATTTAGATCCAGCATAGTATCTGTAACACAGCACAAAATAAAACAGACAGCAAATATCTTACCTAAATAAGTAACAGCAGATTTATCCTTTTTGAAAAATGGAATTAAAAATGTAGTAATTAAAATCAATAATCCTACGATCCCTGTCTTTAAAGTATTTTCCAAATACTGATTATGAGAGTTGTATTTGTTATAGCGTGAGGCAAAGTAGAATTTTCGGTTTTCACAAGCTGCCGATAACGAATCCATCGCATCGCCTGTACCCACACCAATTATTGGATGCGCCTTAATCACATCAAAGCTGCATTTCCATAATGCGATCCTTATAGCTTTGCCGCCCCAACCACGTAGAGATGAGTCTGTATCCAGTGGAATTGTATTATTTGGAGAAAAATCCAAGGCGTCAATGACCTGACTTTTAAATTTAGGAGTATAGATTGCCGCTGCTGAAGTGATAAGAGAAGTGATCAAAAAGAAAAACAGGATTGACTTTCTGTAAGACTTAAATTTCAATGTAAATGCTGCAATGGTAAAGAAAAGGCATACGACCACTGTTCTGTTGGCTAGCAAAAGGATCAGGATGAAGAAAAAGAATATCAAAAGAAGGGAAAGCAATTTTTTTTTGCGCGGTAATGTTGCTGCGTTATCGAAAAAGTTAAATCCAATTATTTGTATCGCGACCAGCGCTGCCAGCGATGCTCCTACGGGTTGCCAATCAGAAAACAACAATAAGCTGTGAGCGAAAAAAACATCCGAGTCCCCAGACTGATAGAAATTAGAAAGCCCATAACCAAGGGCAAATAACATAAACAGGAAAACAGATATAACAAAGGCTTTGGCGATAGCCGAAAAATTTATTCGCACATATTTTGATGGCAGGGTTCCGAATATTAACGGAAGTATTAGTAGTGGTGATTGTTGTTGAATTTTTCTAAATCCTTCCGTCAAATTGCTTGTATAAAACAACCCCACGACGAGCACGGAGTACAATAGTATGTACAAAAGCATAGCTTTTGACCTGAAAGTATTTTTTGAAAATTCTTTGTCTACAAACAAAAGCCAGTAAACAAAGAAAAGTATAACGGTAATAGAGTTAATTATTGTTAAAGAAAAAGCGGAACAAATTGAAGCTATTGAAAAAAAAGTAATGATCTTCTCGTTGTTTCTATATAAAATCTTTGTCATAACTATAGGCCTCTTCGCAATTTTTGCTTGATCAATAGCCAAATAAATAATGTGTTTGTTATTAAATATCGTTTCCACAACCGCTTAGGTTCCTGTATTAGCCTAAAAAGCCATTCGAGAGAATATTTTTGCATCCAGACGGGCGCCCGTTTTTGTACCCCTGCCATAACCGCAAATGCTCCCCCTAAACCCAATAGCGTTGCATTTATTTTTTTGAAATTATCAGCCATCCATTTTTCCTGCTTCGGGCAGCCCAGCGCTACCAAAACAAGGTTGGGTTTAGCTTCATTTATTTGATAGACAAAAGAATCATGCTCATCGTTGCTTAAGGGCCGAAATGGAGGAGATATAGCACCCGCCAATTTAACCCCAGGATACTTATCAGCTATTAATATGCTTAGCTTCGACAAAGTTTCTTCGGATGAACCATATAAAAAAACCGCCAAGTGATGTTCATTGGCTTTCTGTAATATTGCAGGCATAAAATTCATGCCAGCAATTCTTTCCTGAGTAGTGCCATAAAGCCATTTGCAAGCTTTGGCTACCGGACTGCCGTCCGCAACAACAAGTGTTGCATCGTTTACCTGAGTACGGAATTTTGCATTCTCATGCGCTTCTATTACCATATGCGCATTTGCAAAGCACACATATGATGGAGAATGAAGTTTGGAAAGATTGACTATGTTTTCAAGGCAATCTTCAAAGGTTAAGCGATGTACGTCTAAACTAATTATTCTTGACCGCTGGTTCATTAATTATCCCTTTATTTTAGTTGTGTTAAGCACTTGCTGATAAATTGTCATTAACATCTCGTAGTTTACGTCCGGCGTGTATTTGCTTAAGTATGTAAGACGAGAGTTGTGATAAATGTGGCTTGATGCCCTATTGCCAAATGTTTCTAGAATTTCAACCAGTTGGGCCGCGTTGCCCGGCTCAAATAAAAACCCATTAAAACCGTCGTTTACCAAGTCTTTCATTGATCCGATCCTTGATGTAATAACCGGTGTACCAGTTGAAAAGGCTTCAATTATGGTAAAGGGCAACCCTTCGTACCAAATAGACGGAAAAATAAGCGCTTTGCATTTTTTCATGAAATTTAGAACATCATTTTTTGATTTTTGCCCGGCAAATTCTATGTTATCAAAGCTTTGATACTGTTGCTCAAGTCTCGCTCTTTCAGGGCCATCACCTACAATAACTATTTTTTCCTTTGTATGTTTAGAAAAAGCCTCCAATAATGTTACTATGCCTTTCTCGATTGAAATTCTTCCCACAAACAGAAAAAAATCTTCCCGCTCGTCCTGCCCAACACCATTATCGAAAACAAAATTAGGTTTAATTGTTACCTTGTCATTTGGTAAAGTAAGCGCCGAATTGATAATTACATTCTTGGAAAAATCGGTCAATAAAATGTATCGGTTTATCAGATTCTTCCACGTTCCAATAAATTTGTGAACCGACGAAATGCCTGTTACAACTGCAGATTGAACTGTTGAATTGTGGTAACATTTATATTTAATTCCGGACAGAGGCAAAATCTTGGTAACACATAATTCACAGGGTGTGTTGTTTCGCAGCAGCAAGGCATTTGCACAGATAAGACGGTAGTTGTGCAATGTAGCTACTACCGGAACGCGCATTTTTTTTAAAGCAAAGAAAACAGAGGGAGATGCATTGAAAAAGAAATTGTGCACATGGGCTACATCCGGTTTAAATGTTTCGACGATCAACCGTACTTTTCGATACGACCGCTTATTGTAAATGGAGGAAATCGCAAATTTTAGTTTGGACATCCCACCTTCTGTTATTTCATTATTGAAGTTGAGCAATTCCACCGAGTGGCCTTTGGCTCTCAACAGTTCCATCTCCTGTTTAACAGCAACATCTTCTCCGCCTAACTGCCGGTACGCATTATGTATAAATAGAATCCTCATTTTAAATCTCTCTTTAAAAGTATTGCAAATAAAAGCAGCAATCCTTTACCTGGTTTTCCAATCTTTTTGCCAGATTCATCTTTTGCTTTAAAGTAAGCTTTCAGCACAGGCATCCCCAGTCTTTTACTTTCGAAGCATCTGACAAACCAATTGGAAGAAATTGCTTCTTTCAGCTCTTTCTTCGCATAAATTTTATATTCTTTATTATGCGACTCGATTTTATTATACCAGTTGACGGTTTTATGCAGATATTCGATGTCTGGTGAAAAAATTTCGAGTCTGTTAAAATATCCGTTGTGAATATAAAGCTCTTCTTCAGAGGGATGTATGTTAAGAAGACTTAAATACTTTTTTTGTATAATGTCAACTTCATGCTCTCTTTCTTTGAAGCGCTTTGAAGATGTGTTCAGCCGGTGTATTCTATATTTTAAAACGGGCCTTCTGTTTATTTTAATAGCGTTGTTTTTGGCAAAACGTGCAAGTAGATCGTAGTCGTCGCAAATTTTAAAATCTTCGCTATATCTCTGGTCCCCTAATCGTTTCTTATTTATCATTACGGTAGAATGACAAAAAATGTTTGCAAATAACATGCACGCAGAAATACCTTCCTGGCTCGGATTGTAATTATTAAGGCCCAACAGTCTTAAGATCTTTCTGAAAAATGGGCTCATAATATCATTGCCAGACTCGTCAATGTAGGTCGGAAATGAAGCCGCCGCAATCAAATCTTTCCTTTTCTCCAGAAATTCAAATTGGCTCTTCAATCTGTAAGGATAAGAAATGTCGTCGTGATCCTGAATAGCTATATAGTTAGTAGTGCATAGGCTAATTAACTTATTATGAGTAAAAGAGATTCCTTTGTTGCTTTCGTTTACAGATAATTTTATACGGGGATCACCTATTGCCTTAATAATATCAACTGTATTATCAGTTGAGCAATCGTCTACAATAATAATTTCGAAATCCTGGAGCGTTTGAGTAAAAATCGCATCCAACGTTTTCAAAATGTATTTTGAAGAGTTAAAGGTTGGTATAATTACAGATACTAGGGGCATTATAAACTATTAACTTAGATTAGATTAAAGATAAATTTATATTGTTTCTTTTCAGGGCACTGTATGTTACGATCGTAATGAAAATTTCTGTAAGAATGACAGACACACAAATTCCGTACATGTTATAGTAAAAGGCCAGGGGTATGGTAAAAGCAATGCTGGCCAATCCGGTTATTATATATATGGTTGAATATGTTTTTTTAAGCCCAAATGGTAACAAGCCAAGTATTCCAAATACATAGCTTAAGATCACAATAAAAGGCGCCGGAGACATTATTTGCAATAATGCTTTTGAAGGCAAATATTGAGCACCAAATACTATTCGAATAAGTATATCTGCAAAGAGAAATAAAAAAATTGAACAGACCAGCCCGGAAATGGACATTATTTTATAGCATTTTTTTAGAAACGCCAATGCTTTTTCTTTTGATTCTTTTGCATAGATGGTCATTCTCGGATAAGCTGCCTGGCCTATCGTGAATGTTAATGACTGGACTCCTTTGATCAATTTATCAGCTGCAACAAAATAGCCGACCATTTTGTCATTTGCAATAATGCCAAGCAATACTGTGTTGGACGTTGTATATAAGCTTATAGCAGCTGTAGACAAGAACAGGTGCCATCCATCATCCAGGGCATTTTTAATTTCTGCAATTTTTGGAACGTACCATTTGATTAGCTTTTTCCTGAGAAAAAATATAACGGTTATGATTATCGTCATAATAAAACAAACGAATGATTGGATAAATAGCGCTGCGGTGAAATCGTTTGATGTTTTGATGAAGACAAATACGAGCAGAATTGAAACAGCTCTGGGTATGACCGATATGGGGATGATCCATTGTGTTTTCTCGATTCCCTGGAAAAACCACGTCGGGCTAAACAGGCTTTGCAGCACTACAAAAAAACCGATCATGTACAAAAAGAAGCTGGATCGCATTTCTGGAATGGCTAGAATGAGACACAATAGTAAGAAGAAGCTAACTATTGCAAGTAGCATTTTAGAAAAAGTTGTTGTCCAGAAAATTTTGCTTAACTCGTCGATATTGTTTCTTGATAGGGCTACGTGCTGGGTTGCAGACATGTTAAAGCCAAAATCTGTGAATAAAACAAAATAATTTATGACCGCCTGGATAAAACTTATTTTGCCAAAATTGTCCGGGCCTAGGGTGCGTGTTAAATAAGGTATAACTACAAAGGGTAATATATAGTTAGCTTTTTGTAATATCAATAAGGCTGCGATGTTCTTTCTAAATTTTATATCCATAGGATATAGGTTTTCAAAATTTGGTATTTAAAAAATTATTTTTTTCCGCGTAATATTTTATTACTTCGCTTTCTAAATTTTATCCCTAGATAATGCCCAGAAAAGTAACTTTAGCATCCTTAGTTTTCTTTTTGACGCTGTTATATATAATTGCGCCGAGAATACTGGAAAGACAATTTTTTTTAAATGAAATCCTTTCCCTGTGTGGCATTGGCCTTATTGCTTACCATAAGTTTCGGTTTAAAAACGACGACATAACGATATATTTATTGATTTTAATCTTATGGTGTACCTTCCACGTTTTCGTTTCTTTGTTCAGGTTGGATAACATTTACTACTTTTTGCGAAACCTTGTTATAGTATATTCCATTGCGACTTTTTTTGTAGGATTTTATCTTCAGAAATATTTTTTATATTTTTTTAATAAGACAAAACATATACTAGGTTTATATATTCTGATGTTTTTACTTGTACCAAATGAGTCTTTTTTTGAACGCTTTGGGATGGCGACTTTGTTTCCTCCTCTTTTCAAAAGAGTGCAAAATAAACACATTTATTGGCTTTTAGTGCCGATAAATTTCGTCTATGCTGTGACTTACCATTCTTCTACAGCCGCAGTTGTTGGAATGTTTTATGTTTTGCTTCTGGCTTCGCCATCATACAAGTTTTTCAAAATTGTCGTAATAACAGGTCTGGTGTTTGCTGCCTCGCTGATGATCTATTTGCATCCTTATGTTGCTATGATGTATAACGTTCCTAAAAATGAGGTTATAGAACTTGTAATGAAGCAACACCCGCTTTTGGCAAAAGATCCAAACAACACCTGGAGGATCTTGCTATGGGATCAGATTTTATTTAATCATTTTCCCGGAAATATCTTTGGGGCTGGTTTCGGTACCCCGATGCTTACATATTTTCCGGTTGAGGACCCTACAAAGATGCCATCTCTTCCTTATGTTGTTGGCGGGCACAATTCATTTATTTATTTATTCGGCAGGCTTGGAATTGTCGCCATCGTTTTCTTGGGATTGATTTACAGGAAAGTATTTAAAGAATTTTTTAACAATCGTGATCAATACCTTCAATCAGACAGTTATATCTTTTTCTTATCATTTTTTGCAATAAGCATTGTAGCTGCATTTAACCCGGTATTAGAAACGCCAATATTTGCGAGCAGCTACTGGCTATTCCTCGGTTTGGTAGCCAGATCGGTTTATAATCGATCCCCAAAGAAAATTTTTCAGAAAGACAATGCAACGTTTGCTTTTTGAGATGTGTCAGCTAGATGTTTACAAAATATACTATCGATAGCATACCCGCTTTGTGGTATTGTTATTGATATATAATGGGATATATTTGCGGCGATTTATTTGCCATTATCCTGATTGACCACTCAAAACCTTATCTGATATTATGAATATCGCACAAAAAGAGAAAGCAAAAGCTCTGAGTAGAGAGTTGCCGACTGTTAACGGCATTAAAAGGCCCGCCCCTTACGCACGAATAAAGAAGAAACATTTGATCGCCAAGCGGGCTTTCGATATAGCCTTCTCCTTAGTTGTCATAATTTGTTTATTGTCTTGGCTATTACCCATCTGTTTTATCTTAATAAAACTTGATTCCAGAGGCCCCGTTTTCTTTAAACAAAAAAGAGTCGGCTATAAAGGGAGATTATTTAGCTGCCTGAAATTGCGCACAATGGTAGTTAACAATCTTGCGGATGTTAAGCAGGCAACCGATGATGATGTAAGAATTACAAGAGTTGGCCGCTTCTTCAGAACCACTAATATTGACGAACTCCCGCAATTTTTTAACGTTTTATTTGGAAACATGAGTATCGTTGGCCCACGACCTCATATGACAAAAGATTGTAGGGACTTTTCCAATGTTGTAGCAAGCTATGATCTAAGACATTCTGTGAAGCCAGGTATTACCGGAATGGCGCAGACGAAAGGTTTTCGCGGACCAACCAATGATATTGACAGCGTTGTTTCGAGATACCAATGGGATATTTTTTATGTCCGCCACATTAGTTTCTTTCTTGATTTGAAACTGATTAGCATCACTTTTCAACAGACATTAAATGCTCTGGTAAACAAAAACAAAGAAATTGAAGAGCTTGAAAGAAAACTTACTATTTCTCCAAGACCAGAAATGGCTCGTGTGAGAGAGGTGAACAAGAAAATGGTGGTTTAATTTTCTATACAGAATTTAACTTTTTTTTCAAAGTCCGCTTTTAAAGGGTAGTAGCAAAAAATAAACGATTATTTTTGCACACTCGTTTGAAAGCGGGCTTTTTTTTATGAATACACATTTGTCAGAACAGGAAATCATTCGCAGGGAGAAATTGGCTAAACTACAAGCCGCGGGCATCGACCCGTATCCGGCGCCATTATATCCGGTTACCCATTTTTCAACGGATATCAAGAACGATTTTACTGAAGAGAATAAGGAGAAGTACAGCTCAGTGTGCGTTGCCGGTAGAATCATGAGTAATAACGATAAAGGCAAGGTTTTCTTTATTAAGATACAAGACAGCAAAGGCATTATTCAACTATATGTAAAGCGTGATGAGATCTGCCCGGGCGAGGATAAGTCTCTCTGGGATAATATGGTAAAACATCTGGATCTCGGTGATATCATTGGTGCCACTGGTTATGTATTCATTACAAAAACTGGTGAAACCTCCATTCACGCACAGACAATTACATTACTTACAAAATCACTTAAACCGCTTCCGGTAGTAAAACATGATAAGGAAGGGAATGTGTTTGACGAAGTAACAGACCCTGAGTTCCGTTACCGCCAGCGTTATGCAGATTTGATTGTAAATCCTTCGGTAAGAGAAACCTTCGTTAAAAGAACGGTATTGATGAACACGATCCGTGAATTCCTTAACGGACAAGGGGCGCTTGAAGTGGATACCCCTGTGCTGCAAAGCATTCCGGGTGGTGCCGCTGCGAAACCTTTCATCACTCACCACAATGCGCTGGACATGCCTTTGTACCTGCGCATCGCAAACGAGCTTTACCTGAAAAGACTGATCGTTGGTGGCTTTGACTGGGTATACGAATTCAGCCGCAACTTTCGCAACGAAGGTATGGATAGAACGCACAACCCTGAGTTCACCGTACTTGAATGGTATACTGCATACAAGGATTATTTCTGGATGATGGAAATAACAGAGCAGCTTTTTGAAAAAATTGCGCTGGCACTACACGGTACCACAGAAGTACAGGTAGGCGATAAAATAATCAGCTTCAAAGCACCGTTCAAGCGTATTTCTATTTACGATGCTATTAACGAACATACAGGAATAGATGTAAGTGCAATGGATGAAGAAGGTTTGCGTGGTGCTTGTAAGCAGCTTGGTTTACACGCCGATCCAAAATTTGGTAAAGGCAAACTGATCGATGAGATTTTTGGCGAAAAATGCGAGGACAATTATATACAGCCAACTTTCATAATCGACTACCCGGTAGAGATGAGTCCACTTACCAAGAAACATCGCAGCAAAGCCGGACTGGTAGAGCGTTTTGAGTTAATGATCAACGGAAAAGAATTGGCAAATGCTTACAGTGAGCTAAATGACCCTATTGATCAACGTGAACGTTTTGAGGAGCAGGTAAAATTGATGGAGCGCGGCGATGATGAAGCAATGTATATCGACTATGATTTCTTAAGAGCACTTGAATACGGAATGCCGCCTACAAGTGGTATTGGTATTGGTATCGACAGACTTGTGATGTTGATGACCAACCAGCCGTCAATCCAGGATGTATTGTTCTTCCCTCAAATGCGTCAGGAGAAGGCGGAATAATAAGTTGTTAGTTATTGGTTGTTAGTTGTTAGACCTTAAGTTCGAACTTCTGTCTAACAGCTAACAACTTTTTTATGTGAGCTCTGCAAGGCTTGTAGCCTTGCAGCATTATTATATCGCCTCTGGCGATAAATGTTGCCAGAGGCAACAGAATAGAACTCCGAAGCTAAAAGCGTACGAGAGCAGAAATGTTCTTACCAAACAACGATCAACGAACAACTTCCTCAACCAATTCTTCTACTCTTAAAGTCGCCCGAAATAGCCACCACACCTGGCGTTTTTCCTTTTTCAAAGCTTCCTAGTTTGTCCGTTAATTGTAGCGCTTCTGCACCATTCAAACTCCCCATCTGTAAAAGCGTAGTTAAAGAAACATCCGGAAAAGCCTCATGTAAAGTTTTTATTTCTTTGGCAATATTCAGTTGCCAGTTGCTGCTGTAGCTGTCGGTCCCCAAAACCATGCGACAATTATGTTTAATGAACAGATCCAATTGAGGCAACTGGTTTTCAATGTATTTGTTTGCATTTGGGCAAAAGCAATACACCAGCTGCAATCCGTTTTGCATAGCGTAATTATTAGCGAACACAATATCCTCTTCCTGCATGTAGGTGTTATGCACAATAAAAATAGTCTGGCCGTTTTTGAAGTGCGGTAAATAAGATTGTATAGTGGATTTGCCGGTTATTGGAAACGGCGATTTTTCAACGCCAAAATTTTTATACAGTTTTAAAAAATCACCTTCACCGGTTTTGTACAAAACATCTTCTGCAATGCTTTCCTGGTTGTGTATGGAAATGATCTGTTCTTTAGTGGCAGCATTGATCATTTCAAATGTTTTAGGGCTGATGCTGTATGGCGAATGTGGCGCCAGTGAGCTTTTGCCGCTTAGTGCCTGTTGAAATGTTTGCAAAATATTTTTGTAGTTGGCCATGTTTTCCTCCGCACGCGCATCTGAAAAGCTAAGGACCTCTATAAAATTTTGCCAGTAGATGTTGCTTTGTTGTTTCGTAGCAATCGCATCTATGGTATTGCCAATGTCGCCAACAGCAACAGTTCCGTTGTTATACATTTCCTGTTCTGCTCTTGTAATCGCGTCGGCGATCACCTCTTTTTCAAAACCACGTCTTTGTATAACCGAAATTAAAAAATCTACCAAGCCCGTGTGTGGAGGAATCACATCTTTCAAATGGCTCAACTCAAGGTGACAATGACAGTTTACAAAACCCGGGGCCAAAGTGCCTTCAAAAACCTGGATATCGTCACCCGCATCACTTGATGGAACGATCTCCTGCACCTCTCCTTTTTCGCTGATTATCAATACCTGATCGCCTGATAACATTTCTTTTCCCGTAAATAAAAAATCACCTTTGAATTTTTGATAACGCATGCTTTAATTGAATTAATTTTGCAAACCTTTAAAAAAGGTTGAACGGTTGAAGTTGGCTGGGCAAATCTATGATGCGAACAGCATTACTTCTGCGGTTTCAAAATAATATTACAATATGTTAGACAGATTAGAAGCCATTAAAGCAAAGTTTACGGACCTGGGTGTTGCGCTTACAAACCCCGAGATTGTGAGTGACAACAAGAAGTTCAGCGCTATGAGTAAAGAATACCGTAGCCTGGAAAAAATTGTAATGGCTTATGATGCATACAAAAGATTACTCGACGATATCGATTTTAATCGCGAAGCTTTGATGGGCGATGACGATGAACTAAGGGATCTGGCCAAGCTGGAAACTGCAGATCTTGAAGAACGCAAAGAGAAAATGGAAGCGGAGATTCGCCAATTGCTGATCCCTAAAGATCCGCAGGATGAGAAGAATGCCATTCTTGAAATTCGCGCAGGAACCGGCGGTGATGAGGCTAGTTTATTCGCAGGTAACCTGTTGGATATGTACCTGCGTTATTGCGCCAAGAAAGGCTGGAAAACAGCCATTTTGAGCGAAAGTGAAGGTACTGTGGGAGGCTACAAAGAGGTAAACGTGGAAGTGGTGGGAGATGATGTATATGGAACGCTGAAATTTGAAAGTGGTGTGCACCGCGTACAACGTGTACCTGCTACGGAAGCCAGTGGACGTGTGCATACCAGCGCTGCAACTGTGGCTGTAATGCCGGAAGCAGAGGAGGTGGATTTTGAACTGAGAGAAAGCGATGTGAAAATGGAAACGGCGCGAAGTGGTGGTGCGGGTGGACAGAACGTGAACAAGGTGGAAACCAAGGTAATGTTGACCCACTTGCCAACAGGAACCGTGGTGATTTGCCAAACAGAACGTTCTCAATTGGGCAACAGGGAGAAGGCGATGCAGATGATGCGTACGCGCTTATATGAAGAGCAGGTGCGTAAGCAGGAAGAAGAGATTTCCCGACACCGTAAAAGTTTGGTAAGCACAGGTGATAGAAGTGCCAAGATCAGAACTTACAACTATCCCCAGGGGCGTGTGACCGATCACAGGATTGGACTGACTGTATATAACCTGGATGCTGTAATGAATGGAGATGTGGACGAATTCATTGATGCTCTGCAATTTGCGGAGAATGCAGAAAAAATGACGGCGCAGCAGCAATAAATGGGTAAGAACTTCCACAAATCCCGAACTGACCGGAATAAGTACAAATACGCAAAAAAAGGACCGTTAAAGGCCGCATTTTTACCTAAACTGCTTAAAATCAGCCTTTGTAGTGTTAAAATTTTGAAAAGCTGACGAAAAGCACTTGCAAGTTACAATGTTATTGCGTTGCTTTGTGATGTGAAAATGATGTTGAAAAGTGAGACGAGAAGTCTAAAAGCTCTTTAAGGATACTTTAACAAAAGAAATTGAACCCAAGGCATCAGTTTTGCATCTTACATATGGAGTTCAATTTATAAAACAGTCTTTCTATTGACTTACACAAAAGCAGTCAATTTTCTCATAAGCAGTTAGTTTTGGTTACGGCCCTTGTTTCTACAAGGGCCTTTTTATTTCAAGACAATATGTTTTTGTTAAATGCTGCGTGATTTTGAAAAATAAATGAAAGAAAATAAAAAACCTGCTGCAGCTCCGCACGTATCCGCTACAATATCAAATAAATCAAAGCTTCTATTCGGTATATAATATTTCTGGACGAACTCCAGCAAAATGCCATTTGCCGTAGAAAGCAAAAATAGTATCAGCAAAAATTTTGTGAGCTGCTTAGAGTAGAAATGATTCCGGTTAAGGAACAAGGCCCATGTAACTACAAGGCCGCCAAACAATATTACATGTGCAATCTTGTCAATATGTATTGCGTCCAGCCAACTGCTTTGTGGAATGGCAGAACCCGGCAGGCACAATAGAACCTGGATTACCAAGGTCCAGAATACGGGTACGACAGGCGTTTTAAAAAGAAATTTTAGCACAGGAAAAATAAATAGTTAGTGTGAGCATTAAACGCCCTGGTTCGTGTCTTCACGAACCAGCCGGCATTGATTGCCATTTCGGTTCGTGAAGACACGAACCGGGGCGTTTTGATTAATTTAAATGGTTCCCATAACAAACATGGCGTTCATGTCAGGAGTTGGGCTTCCTCCTTTTTTCTCCAAAGTAACTGCGAACGCCGTAGCCGAAGGGATATTTTTCATTTTTACAACCATATTGTCTTTGTCCATATCGAGCATTCCCGCATCTACAGGTTTGCCGTCCACCATTGCCCACAATTGATATTGCATCCCGGGCGCTGGTTTTGGTAAGTTGTTTACCATCAGGTACACATCTTTTGTTTGCGTGTCCCAATAAACGGTACACATGCTGGAAGGGTTCGCAGAAACGCCCGGAAGTTTTACCGCCTTCATTCTCGGATTTCTGATATGCTCAAAATTGGCTTCATAATCCTGCAGTTTCGCCTGCATCGACTGGTTGTTGTTTACCAATTGATTTTGTTGAATGGACAGGTCATTAAATGCCTTAACCAGTTTTTTGTTTTCCTTGTAAAAATAGAAATTCAATAGAGTGCTTGCTCCCAGCAAAATAATAGCGGCCGCGGCGGCAGAGCGAAGTGAAAATAGTTTTCTTATGATGAGAGGCTGGTCTTCATCCTCATATTCATTTTCTGTGTAAGAATAGCTTGCCATGTATTCACCATTTCTTTCGCCGGTGGCTGCATTGCGAATTTTATCTTTCAAATATGCCGGCGGTGTAACGGCATCGGACATGGCAATATGCTCCAGGGACAGCTCAAATGCTTCTCTCGCTTTAACTACTTCAGGATAGGTGGCACATACGCTTTCAAACTCAAGCCTTTCTTCTTCCGAAGCAAGGCCGAGTACATAGCTCTCGATAATACCACTTTGTATGTATTCCTGTATGTTCATTTCTATTTCAAAAATGTTCTCAATTGTTGAAGCGCCGCTCTGATCCTCGTTTTTACAGTGCCTAAAGGAATTGATTCAATCTCCGCAATTTCCTCGTGTGTATATCCTTTAAAATATGCAAGCTCTATCAACGACCGTTGTTCTGGTTTTAACTTATCAACTATTTTTCTCAAACCTATATTGTCAACTTCCAGTTGTATGCTTTGCAAATTATCTGCACTGCTATCAAGTGATTCGCTTCTGTGACTGTTGCGATAGGTTTTGGAGCGAACCATGTCTATCGCCGCATTGCGGGCAATATTGAGCATCCATGTAAACAAGCGCCCTTTTGTTTCATCGTAGCTTTCTATTTTCTTCCAGATGTTTACAAAAACCTCCTGCAACACATCGCCCGCAGCGCTTTCATTCTGTACGATCTGTAATATAATGCTGTACAAAGCGCCTGAATAATGTTCATACAGATAATTGTAGGAGCCATTATTCCGTTGCTTTAAAAGCGTTATAAGCTCTGCTTCGGTATATGTTTGTTTAATTGACAATAACGTTGAAAGTGATACAATATTAACAAAAAAAGAGCGCCGAAGCACTCTTTATATACGTCAAAATATGTTGTTTGGTTTAACCTACGATGGCTTTGTAACCAGCGGCATCCAGCAATGCATCAACTTCTGCAGTGTTGCTTACCGTCATTTTGATCATCCAGCCTTCGCCATATGGATCTGTGTTAACCAGCTCAGGGCTTCCAGCCAAAGCAGGGTTCAATTCAGTGATTGTTCCGGCAACAGGCAAGAACAGGTCGCTCACCGTTTTTACCGCTTCTACAGTACCAAAAATTTCGCCGGTAGCCAGCTCTTTACCAACAGTTTCTACTTCTACAAACACGATATCACCCAATTCGCTTTGTGCGAAATCTGTAATACCAACTGTTGCAACATTGCCGCTCAGGCTAACCCATTCGTGGTCTTTTGTATAACGCAGATTATCTGGAAAGTTCATGATACGTTTTTTTAGTTTTTAGAGCAGCAAAGATGCCTTTTTTTTGAGAAAAAAGAAAAAGCTTTTTTGAGTTGAGAATGGAGAGTTGAGAGTGGAGAGTTAAGCCGGTAATTGCTTTTGTAGCCAATACTTAAACGATTTCTAACTCTCCACTCTCCATTTTCAACTCTCCACTAACTAAAATTCCTGTTGCTGAAAATACATCAGCACATGGTCCTTCAAAAAGTCTTCCTGTTCTTTCAAACCGTATTTTGGCAATTCTTTTAACTGGCGGAAATGCGGCCATCCATCGGCGTCTACTCCTTCCATTTCGTAGTAGCCGCTTGGCGTTAGCACGGTACAAACCGCTATATGCATGAGGTCCTGCTTTTGTTCCTTGGAAAATTTCTTTTTTATATCGCCCAGCTCCTGAACGCCTATCATGAAAAGAATGGTTTCCATATCGGGCTTTTTGCCAAAGCGCTCCACCAATTTCGCTTCCAGTTGCCACCAGCGGCTTTGTAAATCGTCTTGAATATTCATGGTGCAAAGGTAGGGGAACGCAGAGAATGGCACGCAGAGAATGGCACACAGATGACACGGATTGGACTGATTTACACGGATCTTTCTGAAACACGAACTCGTAAATATTTTTCGGACACCTCGAATGTGTAACCCTTCAGTTATTCTGTTATTCAATTATTAGCAAAAAATCCGTGTAAATCCGTCCAATCCGTGTCATCCGTGTGCTTTCCCTCTCAGCTTGAAGTACAACACAAACCCCACCACTACCATTGCAATCTGCATAAACGCCCAAAACATCGTACTGATATCACGAACCATTTTGCCGCCAAAATCCATGAAGTGATGCTTGTGAAGCAATGCAAAGCTGTAACCTTCCGCCAGGTCTTTATCGCTAATTTTTAATGCCAGCGCACCGGTGCTTGTTTCCACATAATACTTTTCATGATTGCCTGTTTCGTACTGTACTTTCCAAACGGGCAGGCGCTTGTTGATGAATCCGTATTCGTCAGTAAACTTTGTGACGAGTTCCGTTGCTACAATTTTGCTGGAGCTTTCGCTGTACATGTTTGCGAGATGTTGTGCATATAGTTTTTCTCCGTCTTTGGCGAGTTCATAATTGTTGTTGCTGACAAATTTTACAAGGGGTGCAGCAACTTTTTGGTCCTTCATCAGATCGCCCTGCAAATTGTTTTTCTTGTCCCTTGCCGCGTACAACTGCCAGTAAATAGTACCGTCGATATCTGCGAGGCCAATATTGGTAAATGTTTCGCCGGAAGATAATTTTTGTAAAGCCGCATTCAAATCCAGTTTGAGTTCGCTTGCCGCAAACGATGCGTCGTTTGCAGTTTGTGCTACAGCCGTTGTTGTCATTTTGTTGAATGCATGGTACCAGCCACTGAAAGTAAACAGGAGTGTAAAAAGCGCAGCTACAATTGAAACAAAACGGTGATTGTTCCTGGCGCCGCTCGTGCCATTGCCGTTCTTCTTTGCTTTGGTGGTAAAGAAAACGTAAAGCCCCAGTATTGTGTTGAAGAATGCTAAAGCGGTGATTAAGCTTATGACCAACAATCGCCCTTTGCCTAAACCATCCAGCCACGACCAGTTGTGGAGCAGAGAAAAGATCTTATCAAAAACCAGGCGTTTTTTATCCATAGCAAATGCAAACCTGTCCTGCGTGGTCTCTACGTAGATTCTGATGTTGTCGTCTCTCTTAAAATTTACTTTATAAACAGGCAGTAAGCGATTGATGTATTTATATTCTTCGTTGAAACTGGTAAGCTTCTGAATGCCTGAAATGTTAGCAGTTGCTCCGCCCTTCATGTTTATATTTTCGCAGCAGTCTTTTGCATCGCTGCTTTTGGTGCGATCAACATTAGTAGAAGCCAGCAGCGTATTTCTATTCACTGGATTGCTGCAACATTCCATTACACTCGCATCGCTCTTTGCATTTCCCGATAAAAAAATAGATGCCAGTTGCTTTGCATAAATCTCGTCACCGTTTGCGAGTGATTTTCCTGATTCGGTGCTGATGTATTGCGCGCCCTTTTGTTGCGGTAATTCTATTTGATAAAACAAATGCTTATTGATGTGAACGAATCGAACATTCTTTACGGAGTCGATTTTATTTGCAAGCAATGCCTGTGACAACGGTACTACAATTTGATTGGTATCTACCGATGAAGCATTGATAGTTTGCTGCGCTACTTTCGGACGAACATTCGTCATGAGCGGATGCAGGAAACCGCTTGCGGCCCACAGCAGCACGGGAATACCGGTTATAAGGCTAACCGTTCGGTGCCATTTCATCATTCGCTGGCGGACATATTTTCTAAGGGACATTCTTTACATTTTTTTGTTGAACAAGCTGCCAAAATCATACGCTACACCAATGTTGAAATTTCTTGGTTCGCCTGGGTTGTAACTATAACCGTAAGCACTTTTGCTTGCAGTGTACGCATAGTAAGTGTTTGCCACATTCAAGGCATTCACCCATATTTCCGCGTTTTTGTATTGGTAAGCAACACGCACATTGAATACATTGTAACTGCCAATCTTGGCCGTGTTTTGTGGATCGAGCCAATAGCTGCCTACGTGCTGCCATTCAGCGCCCAGACGCAAACCATTTACAAAAGCCGGTCTGTACCAAACCTCTGTATTGTACAACCAGTTTGGCGCTGCGGCCATTTCGTTCTTATTGTAACTTATCCCTTTTTCTACGTAGTCAACAAATGTGTGTTTGCTATAAGCGCCGCTGAATCTTACGGAAATGCTTTTGATCGGGTTTGCATTCAAGCCAAGCTCAATGCCTTTGTGCGATGTTCTTCCGGCATTCCTGTTTTCATAGGAGCCGTCATCAAGGCGAACAGAAATAATTTCGTTGGTGCCTTGCAAAGAGTAAGCGCTTATGTCTGCAGTGAGTTTATTTTTAATAATAGAAACCCATCCACCCACCTCGTAATTATAAAAAACGGAAGGGTCAAGATTGGGAACTTTAACACCTTTGAACAGGTCGGTGATCTGCGGCGGAACGAAGCCCTGGCTATAGTTTGCATAGATGCCAACGCCATCGCTGAAATTATAAGTGAAACCAATTTTCGGACTAACTGCTGAGAAATTTTTGATTGTATCTGTTGCTCCCGAGTAAGAAGAAGTTGGCAATGAATTGTCGAATTTATAACTGAACAAATCATAACGAAGCGACGCCACCACGCGCAGTTTTTCTATGGGAGAAAATTCAAAATTCACAAAAGCCGCGTAGTTGTTGATGTTTGTGCTGAACAGCGCAAGCATGCTGTCTGTATTTTGATAGCTCGTGTATTTTTTGCTGATGGTGTCTTTATTAATCCTGATATAGTTTGCAGTATAAGTCGACGGACTAATATCAATATTTGCACCCGCAATGATCACCGCTTTTTTCCAGTTAAGATTTTGTCTGTGCTGCGCAATGAAAGCATAACTGGAAAAGGAAGAATTGTTGATCTCTCCGTGTGCCAGCGTTTTATCGCCTTTCCATCCGGATGATGTGTAGCGATAGTCATCCTTTATGCTGTAAGACGGGTTTTGAATGATTGTATTGTCGCGGTAAACGATGGAGGCTGTTGTTTTGCTTCTATCGTTCCATTCATGCACAAGCGTAGAGTGGTAGCGCAATGCATTTACCTGCCTGTAAGTGAACGTTTGCGGATTGCTGAACGATTTTGCCACATACATGGCGCTGTCAATACCTCCGGGCATATCGCTGTAATAATTCAGCCAGGTAATGCCATTGGTCAAGTAGGTTTTACTATTGAAACGATAGTCAACTTTCGCAGTGAAAGTGCCTTTGTGAAAGTCGCTGTATTCAATAAAGCTGTTACGTTTGTCCGCGTAATAACCACTTGCCGAAACGCCCCATTTGCCGGCGGTAAAGCCGGTTTGCAGATCGGCACGTTTGTAACCGATATCATTTCCCTGCAGAGATAATTTAAGCACAGGCACGGCTGTTGGCGACGCGGTGATGAAGTTTACAGCGCCTCCAATGGCTTCACTTCCATAGAGGGAAGAGGATGGTCCTTTGATTACTTCGATATTTTTTACCGCTGCCATATTCATTTCCAGCAGCGCATTGTGGTTGAAGAGGCCTGTTGTGCGAATGGGAATGCCGTCTTCCAGGTATAGAAACATGCTTTTGGTGGTCATGGGCTGGCGGATGCTCATCATGTGCTGCTCATTTCCCAGGTTCACCATGTACACACCGCTCACTTTATTCAGTAGTTGGTCAACAGTTGTGGCTTTGGTGTCCTTGATTGTTTTGGAATTGATATTTGCAATGGCAACCGGCGCCAGCGAACGCTTTACACCTTCGCGGTTGGCAGACACAGATATTTCATTCAATGTATTGTTTGACGGCTCAAGACTTATGATTGCCAGTTTCTCGCATTTTATTTCTGCAGACTGAAAGCCGGTGTAAGTAACGGTTATGGTTTTATTTTGAAACTGCTGCGATAGTTCGAATTCGCCTTTATCGTTTGTAGTCGCAATAATTTTATTGTTGCAATAAATACAGCAACCCGCAAGTGCTTCTTTGGAATTCTTGTCTATTACTTTTCCTTGCATAGTTTGG
Source organism: Pinibacter aurantiacus (assembly GCF_019130065.1). GTDB lineage: Bacteria > Bacteroidota > Bacteroidia > Chitinophagales > Chitinophagaceae > Pinibacter > Pinibacter aurantiacus. The sequence goes on from NZ_JAHSPG010000002.1 coordinate 248,281, forward strand.
CTGAATGCCTGCATTGCAAACAGGAGCATAGCACAAACCAATATGTTTTTTAAAAACATTTTGTAGGTTTTGATTGATCAAATCGAGGCTGAAGTGGATGAGTTATGTAATTGTTTGAAAATGTGTACGAAGTACGATGTACGGTGTACAATAGTCGTTTGAATGGTACACTTTACATTATTTCGTACATCGTACTTCGTACAACGTACATCTTAGCGTAATGAAAACTGAAACAGCCTAAGCGCAAGGAGGATGGAAGAGTGAACTAACAGCAGTAAATGCGTAACTGTTGCTGTATGAGGAAGTATGTTTGATAGAATTCTCTGAATAAGTTGGTTCGAAAGAGATAAAGGAAGAAATGCTGCAAAATTGTACTTCAAATTTTTCCTGTGCACTTTGCCCCTCTTTCTTTTGTTGCTCTTCTTCTTTTTGAAGTTGTTTTCTTAAATGACATTTACCGTTACAATGCATCATCGGCTTGGCCTTGTTTTCGCAAAGAACGGTGGCGATGTATTTTTTGTTCAGCATATAGTCCGTCAATACCACCACTTTATTGAAAGAGGTAGCAGCTATAATGATCAGGAAAAATATGGCGGTGAACTTCTTCAAACTGTTTGCTTTGGCAATTTGATGCAAAACTAGTAACCGCGGCCTGAGATTTAAAATTTTATTATTGAAATTCCGAATGTTTCGCTTAAAAGTAATTTTTCAAAAAGTATAACGTTATGTATATGAGGCTTTGGCGAGCAAATATGATTCTCATCATATTATTGGGCAGGTTTTGCCAAAACCCTGGTTTCCTATGATTATGCAGATGGTATTTTGTATAAAATGAACATTCTGTGAACGCCGCTCGTTCGCGTTTTGCTGCACCCAGACCTAACAGGTTTCAAAAACCTGTCAGATCTGTTAGCCTGCACGTGGCACCGGCTTGAATGCTATGGTTATACAGATGTTATTTTGCATAAAACGAACATTCTTATTGAGTAACTTTATACAGAGAGCTGCCATATAAAAGAGGATTGATTAACGATTAAACAGAAAACAATGATCAAGGAAATTAACAATGGCCACGTAAGGACTGATTATTCCAAAGGCATTACCACCATTGAATTCTACCACCCCCAAAGCAATGCTCTTCCCGGAAAACTGTTAGAAGAACTTGCACACACTATTCATGCTGCGGCAAATGACAATGATACCAAAGTGATTGTGCTTCGCTCGGATGGCGATCGTACTTTTTGCAGCGGTGCATTTTTTGACGAGCTGAAGAGCCTTAAAAATCTCGACGAAAGCAAGCGGTTTTTTATGGGCTTTGCCAATTTGATCAACACAATGCGTAAATGTCCAAAGTTTATCATTGGCCGTATACAGGGCAGATGTGTTGGAGGCGGTGTGGGTCTTGCATCCGCAGTTGATTACGCAATAGCCACGGACGCTGCTGAAATAAAACTTAGTGAACTTTCTATAGGTATAGGGCCATTTGTAATAGGACCGGCAGTTGAAAGAAAGATTGGAGCCGCAGCATTCAGCAATATTGCAATAGATGCCACAAAATGGCGCAATGCGGATTGGGCCAAACGTAAAGGTTTGTATGCCGAGGTGCACACTTCAGTAGAAAATATGGACGAATCCATCAAACGTCTTGCAGATTCACTTTCTCACTTTAACCCCGATGCGATGAGGGAAATGAAAAACATGTTCTGGAAGGGTTGTGAGAACTGGGACGAACTTCTATACTACCGCGCCGGCATTAGTGCGAAGCTTATTTTGGGTGAGGAAGCGCAGATGGCGCTGGAGAGGTTGAGGGAGAAAGTCTCGTAATAACTGAGTAACTGAATGACTGAATAACTGAATGGTTGATTTTCAGTTTGGCATTACAACTTTCAACCACTCAGTTATTCAGTTATTGAGTTATTCAATTATTTTTGCCCCATGAGTGATTTACAAAGCCTTGCTGACTTTTTAGAACCTGTTAACCTTGCTGCACTTAATAATGATGAAGGTTACAAAGATGGCCAAATAGGAAAAATAATTCACGTGTATGAAGATGAGTTGCCGGATATTGAACAAGTAGATCTTGTGTTTATCGGCTGTAAGGAAACACGTGGAGCAGGGTTTGCAAATACTCCTTCACTGGCTGCAGATGCTATACGCCAGGAATTTTACTCGCTTTATTACTGGCATACCAATTTACAAATTGCCGATTTGGGCAATGTAAAAACAGGTGCATCTCTCAACGATTCTTATGCGGTCGTAAAAATGGTCGCAAAAGAATTGATTGACATGGGAAAAACTGTGGTCATTCTCGGTGGCTCCCACGACATGACACTTGCTCAATACTATGTGTATTCTCAACGCACTCAAATTATTGAAGCAACCTGCATAGATGCGCTTATTAATCTCGACATAGATTCGCCTTTGCGCAAGGACAATTTCCTGATGGAAATGCTTACGGGTGAACCCAACTTTATAAAGCACTATAATCACATTGGTTTTCAAAGCTACTATGTGCATCCGCATATGCTGGAAACAATCGATAAGCTTCGCTTTGATTGCTTCCGTGTAGGACATGCAAAAGAGTTTATGGAAGAAATGGAGCCGGTGATCCGCAACAGCAATATGCTGAGCTTCGATATGGCTGCGTTTGCACATGCCTATGCACCGGCAGGTGCGGTTTCCCCAAATGGCTTTATCGGTGAAGAAGCGTGCATTCTTATGCGTTATGCGGGCATGAGCCCAAACATCAGCACCATTGGTATTTATGGTTTTGATGAAAAACTCGATAAAGACGGCCTTACGGCAAAACAGATCAGCCACATGCTTTGGTACCTGATGGACGGAGCCAGTCGCGGAAAAATGGAAGCAACGCTTGACGAACGCGACAGTTTTTATGAATATCATCTCACCTTTTCTGAAATAGAAACCACTTTCCTTCAAAGCAAAAAAACCGGCCGCTGGTGGATGCGCCTGCCGGATGAAACTTTTATCGCCTGTTCACACAAAGATTACCTGCAAGCCAGCAGCAACGAGCTGCCAGAGAGATGGTTGAGGGCGCAAGAAAGGCAGTAGGGGCGAATTGCATTCGCCCTGCAATAAAACATGCTTGAAATAATTAAGAATTAAGAATTCTTCAGGGTCTAATACCTTGCTTTTTATTTAGCATTTTGTTTGTGCAGGCGGTGCTTATTTTTGAGATTTAAAATTGTGTGAGACGAAGGTTTTTATGTCAGGAAACCCTAATTTCAAATCAATTTCAAATCATGGAAAATCATGAAAATCATAAAGATCTGCGTTCTCTCTCTGTGCCTGGTTTCCTGTTCCCTGCAGAAAAAGATTGATAAAGCTGCCACCAGAGATCTTATCAAAGACAAAAGCCTTGCGGCTGCACATGTGGGCATTTGCATTTATGAGCCTTCGGCAAATAAGTACTGGTACAATTACCAGGCAGATAAATATTTTGTTCCGGCTTCCAATACAAAACTTTTTACATTGTACGCCGGCATGAAATTTCTTGGTGACTCGATTGACGGCATTCATTATCAGGAAACAAAGGATGCGATTTACTTACAACCCACCGGAGATCCTACGTTTTTGCACCCGGATTTTTTAAATCAGCCGGTTGTAAAATGGCTCCAGCAAACGGCTAAAAAAGTTTACATAACAGATAGTAACTGGCAGGAAAAACCGCTTGGCTATGGCTGGGCATGGGACGATTACAGTTCTTACTATATGGCAGAACGCAGCCCGCTGCCGGTGTACGGAAACGTGATCAAATGGACACAACTTCGCCAGCAAGGTGCTTCAAGTGCGGAAGACAATATCGTGTATTCCGAACCGGAAGTTGATTGGAAAGTAAAATTCAACCCGGCCAGAACTTCGGCATTCAACGTTATCAGAAGAAGAGACGAAAACGTTTTTGAAATATCCCAGGGAAAAGAAATTCTGAAAGTGGTAGAGGTCCCTTTTTATACAAAAGGTGTAACGTCTGCGTTGGAATTATTAAAAGATACATTGCAAAAAGAGGTTACGGTTGCAGAAACATTGCCTTCCGGTAATTGGCAGGTAAAGAAATCGCAACCTACAGATTCCATGTTTCGCGCAATGATCCATACCAGCGATAATTTTATGGCGGAGCAAACGCTGTTGATGGTTGCCAATAAACAACTCGGCGTAATGAACGATGGCCGCGTTATTGATACATTACTGAATTCTGTTTATAAAGATTTGCCCCAAAATCCAACATGGGTGGATGGTTCCGGGCTTAGCCGCTACAATTTATTTACGCCGCAGGATTTTGTGTGGCTCCTGAGTAAAATGAAAAATGAATTTTCGTGGCAGCGCATTTCGACTATTTTGCCAACGGGTAACACGGGTACACTGAAAGGTTACTATAAAACGCTGTCAAATAATTTGTATGCCAAAACCGGGACGCTGGCAGGGCAAATTGCCCTGAGCGGATATTTTACAACACGCAGTAATAAACAGTTGGTTTTTTCCATTCTGATTAACAATCACCATGCAGCGAATGTGGATGTGAGAAAGGCGATAGAGAAGTTTTTGCTGGAGGTGTATGAACGATATTGATGGTGGTAGAGACGCATAATAATGCGTCTCCCGATAATCAACGTTTCCGAATATATTTAAACAGATCGCGGGTGCCCGTAGAAACGCATTGCATGCGTCTCCCGAAATCCGGTGTGTTCGATATTAATCGGGCTAGGTTGCAGGTGTAACGGAGACGCATTATTATGCGTCTCTACGCATTGAACAATTTCTGCAAATAACTACCTTTAAATTCTACGAATGTTGGTGTACCACCCGGTGTGGTATTTGGCTGTGCACACACCAACAGATCTTCCACCAGCTTGCGCATTTCTTTTATGTTCAGGTAACGACCGGCTTTTACAGAATGCTGCCACGCCAGTGAACGAATCAGTTTTTCCCGCTTGGAAAATTTCACATCACTGCTGAAATGTTTGTATTGCTCCATCAAATGCTCGATGGCTGCTTTTTCATTTCCTTCTTCCAAATCGGCAGGCGTACCCTGGATCACAAACGTGTTTAAACCGAAAGGTTCTACCTGGTATCCCAATTGCAAAAGATCCTGAATAAGCTCATTCAGCATAGCTGAATCTTGCGGAGACAATTCTATTGTTGCAGGAAATAAACTTCTTTGAATAGAAATCGATCTGCCAACCAGTGCAGCTGCATAACGCTCGTATAAAATGCGTTCGTGGGCCGTTTGTTGATTGACTAATAAAAAACCATCTTCGACGGGTGCTATAATGTAAGTGCCATGAAGTTGGGTGAAAACAGTATCATCAGTAAACTGATGTTTTTTCTTTTTTACAAACCCCAGCAGATCAGCCGTGGCATAGTCCATGCCTGCGTCATCGCTTTGTACAGGCAATTGTTTTTCGTATTCAAACTTTTCTTCAACAGGCTGAGAAGATGGCTCGTAAAAACTTTTCCAATGTTTCAGTTCGCTTTTGCCTGTATCAATAAAATGTGCCTGGTTCTTTTGCGTGAAAGATTGGTATAAGTTGGATGAAGCAGCAGCGGACTGTTTGTCTTGCGTAAATGGTTTGCTTACGGCTTCCGATTGCTGAATATTTACATCAATATCAAACTCGAGTGTGGGTGTAATACTAAACTGTGCCAATGCGTGTTTTACAGCAGCCTGCACAAATGCGTACACAATTTTTTCATCTTCAAATTTGATCTCCTGCTTTGTTGGATGGACGTTCACATCAATTTGGGCAGGGTCCAGTTCAATAAACAACACGTACATGGGGAAGCTGTCAGTTGCGATCACTTCCTGGTAGGCGTTCATTACCGCGTGATTGAGGTACGCACTTTTAATGAAGCGGTTGTTCACGAAAAAGTATTGGTCGCCGCGGGTTTTCTTTGCGGTTTCCGGTTTGCCCACAAAACCCTGGATGTTCAGGTAATCGGTGTTTTCCTGAACGCTTACGAGTTTTGCGTTGTACTGGTTGCCGAGTATTTGTATGATGCGTTGTTTCAGCGTGCCCTTTTCCAAATGAAAAAGCTGCTGATTGTTTGAGGTAAGTGAAAAGAAAATATGCGGGAATGACATTGCCACGCGGATGAACTCATCCACGATGTGGCGCATTTCTGCCGCATTGCTTTTTAAGAAATTTCTTCTTGCAGGAATGTTGAAGAAAAGATTTTTCATCGCAATGCTCGTACCCGTATTGATCGCAATGGGTTCCTGTTTAATGACCAAACTGTTTTCGACTTCAATGCAGGTTCCGGTTTCGTCTTCTGCTCTTTTTGTTCGCAGTTCCACCTGCGATACTGCTGCTACGGAAGCCAGCGCTTCTCCTCGAAAGCCCATGGTGCGGATGTGGAAAAGATCGTCGATCTGTTGAATTTTGGAAGTGGCATGGCGCTCAAAGCACATGCGTGCGTCGGTTTCGCTCATCCCTTTTCCATTATCTATTACCTGTATCAGTGCCTTGCCGGCATCACTTATGATCAGTTTTATTTCGGTAGCACCTGCATCCACCGCATTTTCAAGCAATTCCTTTACGGCGCTTGCCGGTCTTTGGATCACTTCTCCTGCAGCTATCTGGTTGGCTATATTATCTGGTAGTAATTGAATTATATCTGTCAAAGTCGTCGTCCCCTTTTTGCGAAATTAGGTTAATTTGAAAATTTGAAGATTTGAAAATTTGAAAATGCGTGGGGCGGACGTATGCAAACATTGATATTGCCACAGAAGACACAGAGGAAATACAAAAGACGGGCGAATTTGCACTTTTTGCTCTGTAAGGCTTGTAGCCTTGCAGCATTATTTTGTTGCCTTTGGCAACAAGTAGATCGCCAGAGGCGATAGAATATAGCTCCAAAGCTACAAGCTTTGGAGAGCGGATAGGATAAAAAAGCCTGTTTCCCCGGAAACAGGCTTTTGAATTTTGATCTTTTATTTATTAAAGCTTGATAAGTTCCGCTAATTTCTCTTCCAAAGCCTCGCCTCTTAAATTTTTGGCAACGATTTTTCCTTGGGGATCAATCAGCAGGTTTTGTGGTACGGAACTGATGCCGTATAGTTTAGCAACATCATTTTTCCAATACTTTAGGTCGCTCACGTGCGTCCAAGGCATACCATCATCGTGAATGGCCTTTAACCATTTTTCTTTGCTGTTATCCAAAGAAACGCTAACAACGGTAAAGTTTTTATCCTTGTATTTGTTGAAAGCTTTTACCACATTAGGGTTTTCTGCGCGGCAAGGGTGGCACCAGCTCGCCCAGAAATCCAGCAGTACATATTTTCCTTTAAAAGAAGAAAGGGAAACGGGTTTGCCCAATGTATCGTTTTGGGTAAAGTCCATAGCATATTTGCCGACTGCCGTTTTTTGTGAAGTCTCAATTCTCTTTTTCATTTCAATGCCTGAAGGAAGCTGTTGAAGATTTTCGGGCAGTTTATTGAACAGGGCCAGCGCCATGTTTGCATCTGGTTGAAAACCTTTGTACATATTTACCACATAGAGCCCTATGGGTGTATTGGGATTTTTATCAAGAAAATTGGCGTAAAGCTCTTCTGCATGTACTGCTTTAATTGAATCCAATTCCCTTCCCAGCCTTTCTATTTCGCTTTTCTTTCCCGCTCTGCGTGCTGCAGTAAGATTATTCAGCAATTTTTCATAACGCGGAGAGAACTGTTTTTCAAGCGCCGTAATTTTTGCGTAATCTGGCTGACCTTTAGATCCGGTAAATTTTGCGCTTTTCAAAGAAGAAGTGGCTGTCATGCCAATATTTGCAGGTTCTAACCAAAATTGTAACACATCGTCAATAACTTGCTGTCCTGGTTTACGCGTGTATACGATGGACATAAATGCCACTACAGGTTCAGCGACGTGTCCCTTAATTTGAAAGCTGCCATTTGTTACGCTTGCACTGTCTGAGATCCTCGTTTGACCGTCGTTGTAAGAAAATAGAATTTTGTCGATCGGTTTAAATGCGTTCAACTTGCCATTCAGTTCGAACTCTTGTCCAAATCCCCATGCACTGATGCCAGGGAGCATTACTAATAAGAGAGCTAGTTTTTTCATTGTAAATATTTTAATGGTGGAAGAAAGTTGTTGGTTGTTAGTTGATAGTTGTTTGTAGGAAATGTTTAACCTCAAGCCCAACAACTATTAACTAACAACTATTAACTTTTCTGATTTGCTTTTTCGATCTCGTTAATAATTCTGTCTGATCCTGAAAACTTTTGTGTGATCAGCAGCAGATAGCGGATGTCTACACAAATGACTTTGTGAAGATCTTTTTCGTAGTTAAACTCTCTTGTCATGGACTCCCAGTTGCAGTCGAAAACAAGGCCAATGAGTTTTCCTTCGCCATTCATCATTGGGCTTCCGGAGTTACCGCCTGTTACGTCGCCATTTGTGATAAAGCAAACGGGCATATCGTTGTTGCTTCCAAATGTTCCGTAGTCCTTGCTTTGCCAGATATCTTTGAGTTTGCTGTTTAGCTGGTAGTCTTTGATGCTCGTGTTATCAGCTTTAGCTATCAGGCTATTGAGCGTAGTTTGATACAGGATCGTTTTTCCATCTACCTGCAGATCTGAAATAGTGCCAAAAGACAGTCTTTCTGTTCTGTCTGCATCCGGATAGTAATCGTTGTTTTTAAACTCAGAAACGCTGTTGTAGTAGGAGTAAATAAACCTGCGGCTCTTGTCTGCATTCGCCTGGCAGGTTTTGAATATTTGCCAGTCTTTCTCATGAATGGAATTATACAACTGCATGCCAGGATCATTTTCCAATGTTCCGGTTGGGCTCTTCAGCCAGCTCTGCAATTTATCACCATCACAAAACACAGAAGTGTTGAACACTTCGTCAACGTATTGATCAATGGCTTGAGGTGACTGAAGATTTTTTGTGACAAATATGTCCGGCAAAAATTCGGCAGGCAAACTATCTTTTAACAGCTTTAATACTTCTTTAGTTACGCGTTTATCAACAGAGATATTGAAGCCTTTGTAGTAATGAGACGTATTGGTTAAAATATTCTTTGATACCGAAGGTTTGCTTTTAAAATCTGTTGCATAATTTTTAAGCGAAGTGCCAAAGGCTCCAATGAACTGAATGACTTCACATGCATTTGAGAAACTTTCAGAATAATAAGTCTGTGCTCTTTTTGTGCTGGAATTTGCATCCAACGCAGCTTTTAGGTCTTGCAATGTTGTGGCGTAAGATGCCTTTTTGCTGTCATCCTGCATCACCCAGTTTGTCCATTGATTTTGAAAAGCCTGTTTTTTTGAAATGATATTTAATTTATCGATCCAGTAATTCATGCCCACTGCGTTCTTGTAGTAGTTAGCAGAGGTGGCATACTTTTCCGCATAGAGCTGTTTGATTGCCGGGCTCTTGCTCATTTCATCTTCCAAAATGGATTGACGGATCTTGCGAACAGCAATCATTGGATTGTTGAAGGACCGCGTTTTATCTTCAATTTGAAATGATGTAGCGTTTCTATCTGACTGCTGAGGATAGCCCATCGACATTGCAAAGTCGCCTTTCTTGTATCCTTCTTTTGAAATGTGCAGATATGTTTTTACTGCCAGTGGAACATTTGCAGGAGAGTAAGAAGCAGGAGCACTATTCTTGTTTCCATATACTCTAAAGAAAGCGAAGTCTGCGCTTTGTCTTGGCCACATCCAGTTGTCTGTTTCTCCGCCAAACTTTGTTACGTTTTTAGGAGCTACACCCACTAATCGTACGTCGCTGTATTGCAATTGCAGATAAAGAATGAAAATGCTGTTGTTTTTATAAGGCTTGATCTGAATTTTATATTGCGGATACTGCTTTTTATATTTTTCCGTAACTGTAGTCATCACATCCTGGAACTTATTGGTTGAAGTCGCATTGCTCATTTGACTTTTCACCTCATCAGTAATATCCAGGATTTTTTTATTGATGGTAATGGTAAGGCCGCTAACAGGCAATTCTTCTTGTGAGGACTTTGCCCAAAAACCTGTTTGAAAAATATCATTGGTTGGCCCCACATATTGCTGAATGGCACTGTACGAGCAATGGTAGTTGGTAAGTATTAACCCATTGTTGGAAATAATAGAACCAGTGCATCCTTTGTCGAATGCTATCACGGCCTCGCTCAATGCTCCTTCGTTCTCTCCGGTTAGTTGCTCGACAGGAATTTTTAGGCCCATTGCTTTTAGTTCCTGTGCATTGTAGCGCTTCAGGAGTGCCAGCAGCCACATGCCATCATCGGCACGTAGCTGAAGTGAAACAGAAAATAAATAAACAACAAGCACCAGCCATTTTAAAAGAGGCTTCGTATTGATCATTATAAGTTAATTCAATCGTTAAAAGAATGCGCCTGCGGCGCAAATATTTGCCACAGAAACACAGAAGCACAGAGGTCATTTATTTTGTTCTGTGTTTCTGTACCTCTGCGGCAACATTGGACGCGAAGCGGTCTACTATTTTGTACTGAAGATGGTTTCCAGCATTTTGTCTATTGCCTCACCTTTTAATCCTTCTGCTATTATCTTTCCGTTTGGATCGATGATCCATACTGCAGGCAGGCCGTCGATGCCATACTTTTGTGCAACGGGCGACAGTTTACCTCCTACAAGGTCAGAAGCATTGTGCCACACAAGACCATCTTTTTCGATGGCTTTTTTCCATGCGCCTTTATCGGAATCCAATGAGAAAGAAATCATCTCTAACCCATAAGGATGAAATTTTTCATAGATGGCTTTGTTATGTTTGTTTTCTGCACGACACGGCACGCACCATGAGGCCCAGAAATCAAGCATCACGTATTTACCTTTAAAAGAAGAAAGAGAGATTTTGGAACCATCTGGTCGCTGCACATTAAAGTCAGGAGCTGCAACACCGCTAACCACTTTGCGTAACACATCGGCGCGCTCTTTCATCTCCTGGTAATATTTGTGTTTTGCGAAGTAAGGTTTGAAAATGCTCAGCATTGAGTCTATCTCATTGTACTTCATCATTGGCAATGGTTCCTTCGCCATGTACAGTGCAACCAATGAGGTTGGATAGTTCCTGATAACAGAATCCGTATAGTGCTTTTTTTCGTCGTCCTGCTGTTTAAAAAGGGCAGTTTTTTCCTCTCTCGAAGCAGTCGCGCTCATCATCATCTCATTGCGCTTAAAAGTTTGCTGCAAGTAAAATTGATGATATTGGTTGTAACGATCATTTTCCGGCGTACCGGCAATTGTGGCTGTATACAATTTATCTTTGTTGCCCTTTATCTCTACGTTGCCTTTCTCTGCAATGAAATCGATACCATAACGAACGCCGCCAAATCTTAATTCATAAACATCGCTGAATAAAGTGGCTGGAAGGTCGAATGAAAAATCGCCGTTCGGTTTGGTCATTGATCGGGCAACGGTATCTGCGCCATGTTCTCCAGATCTCCGTATCACAAAAACTTTAGCCTCTTGTTGCAGGCCGGCAATATTTCCGCTAACAGTGCATTTGTTGTCATTTGCAAAACTGCTTAGCTGAATTGCGGAGGTGAAAGCCAGCGCCAGCAAATACTTAAATTGAATCATTTTCTCTTTTAACTGTTTAATTTTTTATAAAAATGAGCAATGAGGTTAGGGGTTAAGGGTGTTGTAAAGGCGAATTGCATTCGCTCTTTAACGAATTATTTTTCAGCTACCAAGGCATTCACCATAGTATTGTTCCAAGTATGATTTTTTTGTAGCAAAGCAGCTTCTGTCAGAGAAAAATATTGATAGGTGCGTGGAGCAGTGAAAGAGTTGTCCCATGTTGCATCAAAATAATAATAGCCACCATTATAATTTGCCCTGGTCCATGCATGCGCCACATTACTGCCATATCCTGAAACATTGTAGCATTGAATGCCTGCACCGTTTGCCAACATGTTTAATGCCCACGAATAGCCACCGCAAACAGCCTTCCTGTTTACAAAAACACCAAAAGCTGTCTGAGAGTTAAAATCCAAACTAGGGGTATTGAAGTTGTAATCGTAAGAGGTAGGTGCCACATAATTATAGATGGCGGTAAATTTTTGATCGTTTGTCATACCAGGCGTTATGATACGCGCCAAAATTTGAGTAACTGAATCTTTGCACCTGTTGATTCGTGCTATACAGTCATTCATATCTATTGTAGAGTTTGGCAGTCCCTTAGGGGAAGTGGCGGCGGTAATAGAAGTGGCGTCGGCGTTAAAAGTATAGACAATAAAGCCATATCCGGTTTGAGCTCCCAACACCAACTGCATGGTAGTAACGTCAAGCGTTTTGTTTGTAATGGCAATAGGAATTTCTTGTCCCAATGGAGAACTTGTTACAGCAGTGATCAGATCATTGTAGCTGTTGACCTTTTTAGTGCCGGCTGGTACTGTGTTTGGATTTATACCTAATTTAAAGGGCATGTATTTTATATCATACTGGAGAACCTTCGCCAGTTGGTTATAGGTCTGCACTGTTGTGTAAGCATATTTCAAAGAACTGTCTTTGTTTATTACGTTTTGAAAAGCGTTGATTCCAGTAACGTTTATCTGGTCAGCTGTCAAATTCATAGCAGACAGATCCATGTAAATGGTTGGCGTAAGCAATTTAATAGCTGCTGATAAAAGGTCCGACATCTCCTGAAGGCTCTTCGGCTTCGGAAAATTGTTTGTATGGGTTGTGTCTTGTTGATTATTATCGGGTGCGGAATTACCGGATTTTGAGCATGCTGAAATAACCAGCGACGACGCCACAGCCAGTATTGATAATGTTTTTTTGAGTTTCATAAAAGACTTTTTGTTTAGTGAGAAAACTGTTGGTATAAAGCCAATTAATAATTAATAATGAATAATTAATAAGGGAACATTCGTTATAGATTGCAGCGGTACTAATTTTTGAACAGACTTGCAACAGTGCTTTTGTCAGGTATGCTGCCCTATTAATTATTCATTATTAATTATTAATTGATTTTAAAACGGTTTATAATTCATAGCTGAAATTTTTCCCGAAATACCCGTGTAAGCTGTTACAGAGCCAGTCATTGCTCCGTTGATGCCATTAATAGGTATTTGCAATACGGTGCTTTGTGTTCCGTCGTAAAGGGCTACATACAAGAGCTGTCCATCATATGGATGATCTTTTACTTTAAACACCTGCATGGATGTTATAGTATTGCCAGGATAAGTAGTGGTAATGTCATAATAAAGATTAGATGTTTTATAGTTGTTGCTGAGATAGATTTTTGAACTATCAGCGTAATACATTACATCTCCTTTGTTACCGAATGCGAAATATTTAGCATCTGCTATTTGTGGTGAAAGCAAAGAAATAGAATCTACTATTATACCGCGCTGGTTGCTGTTAAGAGAGAGCGATTTTGTATTGTCTGTAGGGAAGTTCGGATCAGGAAGTCTTCCCAGATCAGCTATATAAACTCTGCGTGTTCCCGCTTTCGCAGAGATAGGGCTTGTGAAGTTAACATCTGACATTACACAATACCAGTATTTAGAATAGTATGGGCTAAGACGGCTTGGGCTGTACCCTTGTTCAGCATATTCCATAAACTTGCCCGTAGCTGATAAACTAAATCCGCCCGTAGGAGCAGTACCTGAAAATGCAACTACTGTATTGGTGTTGTTTGCAAGGTAAAAGGTTCTTGCATTTGTATTAAAGAACACTGCAGCATAAGAGGCATTTGCGGCTGTCAGATTATCGATATCCATCGCCAAATAAGGAGATGCGGCGTAGGTCCATGGTGACGCAGTTAGAAAACTTTGTACTCCAAAAGGCTGGAAGCCTACCGGATTGATTTGCCCCTGGTAATATACGCCTGAGTTGTTAATTAAAAGTTCATTGACACCTTGTGTTCCGTATGCCTGAAAACCTACAGCTGAAGGAGCCTGGCTAAAGAAACTAGCATACGGTGCCTGAATTTGCAAATTACCGAACTCTGTTCTGTACCCGCCGTTAGGGTAGGTAAATACGTACACTTTACTATCAGAACCACTAGATCCGTGATTCGTGAAGTTTACAGACCTTGCCTCGCCTTCAATTTTTTTCCCGTTAACCAGTGAGAAGATATTTCTTTGAACTGAATCAACGCCTGCTGGGACCACTGTATTTAATTTATTGTTTACTACAATGCTGACATCGCAGGACGTAGCGTCACCATGCAGTAACATGAGGCCCGACATAGCAAATGAGCTTACCGTAAAAGGCGTATTGATTATTTGCGTTACGTTCCCGTTAGCAGGATCAGAAACGTGCAATCTCAGCATATAAGTGCCGGGGCTGAAATACATATTTGAAGACAAATTTTGAGCTGTGCTCAAAACAGTATCAATGAATTTTCCTGAAATACCGGGCGTAGATTCAGACTTTGTGAGCCTCCACTCGTATGTTAATTTAGAAGGATCTACTCCTTTCATAAAGGTCGGAGTAACTGAACATATGTCATTTTGCCTCACCACCATTTGTGATGCAAATTTTGAAGCATCCACAAAAGTGGCGTTCAGATTTTTATAGTCGTAATTCCCTTTATCCTTAAAGCAGGCTGTAAATGCAACGGCTGTCAAAGAAAATAGTATAATTAACTTAATTTTTTTCATGAGTCTCTTTTATCATTTTAGAACTAAATACTGCATTGCATTTATCTAAGGCAATGCGTTTAATTTTTCACTAGCCAAGTCCCGGGCCACCAAACACACCAAAGAACAATTGAACACCATTCTCATCTTTTAATGCGGGAGTGTGTGTTCTGTTATAGTTGGTTAAGGCGTTCCGTATTATTTGGTTATAGTAGCCCATCAAAGCGCGATTATTCGGATCAGGGAAGCTGGTGATGTGGCACGAGTCAAGAATAAATTGAGTACGCACTCTTGAAAATGGAGTGCCGAAAGCTGATGCATAGTTTGAATTATCATAGTTGTCAGGCTTCAGGTATTTATATCCCCAAAGGAAGACAGCTTTAGTTTTGCCTGCATAGCCAAGCTTGAAATTGCTATTCTCCACTACAGAAAGCTGCAATCGTAAAACGGAATCCGTCACCACCGCTTTTTTGTAAATAACGATGGGGATGTTTACTTTGAATGCTCCTGCGGGCATTATGTTACTGGCAATTTTAAAATCTACATTTTCTTTCGCGGTTGAACTGTCGGTAACTACATTAATACCAATTTCCCTGTCTGTCGATGCTGCGTTTCCCATCACGTTGGCTTCAAACCAAATGGTATCCTGTGTGGTAACATTCGGATGAAAAGGGAAAGAGTATATCAAAGAATCTCTTGTTACAGTTTTATCAAATTCACCCGGTATACGGAAGTACACACGAGCATCCTGTTGATAGGTTTCAATGTTGCTTTTTTTGCAGGCAGTGAATAGCAAAATACCTGCTACAAATGCGCCCGCGATGTATATTACTGTTTTCATTTTTTTACTTTTAATGAAGTGAAATGGTGGTGTTACCGATTAAGGGTTGTATTCAGTTTCGTTATCCGGTTTTGGCAAAAACCAAAAAGTAGAAGGCGACGAATAAAACGTATTGTAACTCCATGTACCTGTGCTGTTAACTGATGTTGGGAAGTTTACCGGAACGCTTCTGTTCCTTTTGGCATAGAAGAAGAACTGCCCTTCACCCTGGAATTCCTTATAGTATTCTTTGGTAATTTCTGTACGTAACGTTGTTGGGGTCAGAGTGCTTGCAAGATCGTTTGTGATACCTCTGTGTCTGCGTACTTCATTCAAATAACCTACGGCAGTAGGATAATCTCCCTGTGCGTTTAGAATACACTCAGCAGCGATGTAGTTCATTTCTGAACGGCGAAGCAAAGGAATGCGGGCCGCGTAGTTTGAGTTATAACCTGACGGCTGATAATATTTCTTTGACACATAGTAGTTGCTTGAAGCATCTGCGGGCATTATATTTTGATCAGAAATTCTCGCGTAACGATAGTCGGTTAACCCTGTACTATTGATGCTTGTGTTTTCAAAAAAGCCTTCATAATAATAAGTGATGGAAGAGCCTGATTGCGTACGTCCTTTCCTGGATAATTGGTTGCCGCTGGTAAGCGCAGATATAAACCAGTTGTTTGAAATGGTTTGCAGGTTGAACACGTTCAATGCAAACAGATGTTCCGTTGAAAAAGTGAAGTCTATATTCTTATTATCACTGGAAATCAGGTTCGCAGGGTTTACCCAAGGGAAAATCTGGTCACCGGCAGACATTACCGCCTGCGCTGCTGCCAAAGCGTTTACATAATCTTTTCGCCACATATACGTACGCGCCTGCAAACCTTTTACAGCATAATAATTAAGACGCAGATTACGATCGTTCAGGAACACATCGGATGATTTTTTTTGTCCGTTAATGATCGGATCTTTTTGCAAATAGGTTGCCGCATCCTGCAAATCCTGGCTAACATAGGCTAACACCTGAGCCCCGGTGGAGGCTTTGGTAACGCCGGTTGAAAGCGTTTTCACATAAGGGATAGCCGGCTGTGTTAAACTCAGGGAATCGTTTAATGCAAACATTTTAAACACTTCCAAATGAAGAAATGCTCTGAGAGCAAGAGCTTCACCTTTAACGATAGAGTAATTGTTGCCGGTAAAAATGGCTGAATCGGCATCAATGTTGCCCAGGATATTATTAACGTTGGCGTTGATGTTGTATAATCCACCCCAGAACTGGTCTATTCTCGGCCTTACAGTTGTAAGCTTGTAAACATTCGCGTTGCCGGTACCGTTAACAAGATCTGTGTATGCATTTGACGTAGCGTCATACTCCTTTGCCAACGCATCAAAAAAACCAAATGATAACTCACGGCCGTACAGTGATTCCGTTGTCATCATAGTGTACGCACCTATCAATGCATCTTTGTACCCCTGCTCAGTTCTCAGGAGATCTTCCGATTTAATTTTTGTCTTTGGCTGTACATCCAACCATTTTTTACAGGATGTTGCCGTAACTAAAACAACGGCGGAAAATATTATTATGAATTTGAATCGTGTCATGTTAAAATAGCTAGTTGGTTAATTAAAAGTTAGCGTACACTGTGAATGAGCAGTTACGTGCAAAAGGATAAGAAGTTCCTCTTTCAATTCTCACAGACGAGTATTGGTAAGGATCATTCATATTAAACAACACTCTCAGTCTTTGCATTTTCATTTTTTGAACAAATCTGAATTTGTAGAAATCGTACCCTGCATACACAGAAGCGATATCCACTTCACTCAATTCCTGCACAAACCTGGAAGTTGCCAGTGTAGAAGTTTTGTTTACGCCAAGACCTTTATACAATGCTATGTCGCCTGGTTGTTTCCAGCTATCGTAGTAAGCGCGTTTGTCAACATTGTAGTTGATTTCAGCGTTCTCAACTTTGTCAACGAGCGTTTGGTTGTAGATCTGGCCGCCTGTAGTGTATCTGCAAGAGAAGCCAATGCTAAAGCCTTTGTATTCGTAGTTTGCACCAAACACACCAAATAGTTTTGGCTGACTGCTGCCAACAACAACTTTATCATTAACATCCCATGTATCTGTAACGGTGCCATTGGCCTTAACAAAGATTTCTTTTCCTGTTGCAGGATCTATACCGTTAGATTTAACCGCCCAGATAGCATCCAGCGATTGACCTTCCTGGAAACGAACCAATGGTTTGTTTGTATTCCTTTTAGCAGAGCTGTCATCCATTACTTTGGTAAGGCTTTGCAAAGAGTTGGAAATTTTTTCAATGGTGTTTTTATTCGATGCGCCTGACACATAAATGTTCAAAGAACTACGGCTGGCAGGATTGCTGAAAACTCTGTAGTTAACCTTAAACTCGTACCCCACGTTCAACAGTTGTCCAAGGTTTTCTTTGTATGAAGCGAAACCCATAGAAGGAGGCGTTGTAATATCCGTTAACAGGTTATTCGTAGTAGAACGATAGTGATCAAAACGAAGGGTTACCTTATCAAGGATATTCATGTCAAAACCAACGTTGAAATCATATCGCTGTTGCCATTTCAGGTTTTCGTTTGCGAGGCCATTTAAGTAAGTTCCAACCTGGCCCTGGTAAGATGCGTTGGTATAATAGCTATACAATGACATGGCCTGGTAAGAATCGAAATTTTGCGATCCTGTATAACCTACAGACGAACGCAGTTTCAATTGTTTTACAACATTGGTCATTCCGGCAAAGAATTTTTCTTTGTGCACGTTCCAGCCAATACCCGCGGACCAGAAAGAACCCCATGGGTTATTGGAGCCAAATTGAGAAGAAGCACTTGTTCTGATAGAGAGATCGGCAAAGTATTTATCGGAGAAAGAATAGTTAGCCGCCCCTAAGAAACCAATTTCTCTGTTGTGAGATTCGCTTCCGCTAGGCTTACCATTGATCGCATATTGATTTGCGAACATGATGTTATCCATTTTGTCGTTTGGAAAACCCACAGCGTTATACAGGAAGTTTTCTGATTTGTCTTCGCGGATAATAGCACCTGCGTTGGCAAAAACATTGTGTCTGCCGAAAGATTTGTTATAGTTCAGGTTAAGGTCACCGCTAACAGAAGAAATTTTTCCGTTGCCTTTGGTATAACTTCCTTTGGTAAAGAAAGAGGAGTCAGCATAGCCCAGGAACATGGTATGCTTACTTGAATAAAACAGGTCAGAACCGTTTACCGTATTGGTAAAACCAATTCTTGCCGTAAGTTTTAAGTTGCTATTGAAGATATAATCAAGATAGGTGTTGTTAGTAAGGTCAGTATATTGACTGGTGCTTTTCATGTAAGGCACGTTGTACAAAGGATTGTAAACAGCACCTGTATAAACCGGTCCAAGGCCAAGCGTCATGTTCACGCTTCCATCATCGTTGTACGGTTTCCAGTAAGGGTTTAACCTGGCGTATTGAGAGAAATCGCCATAAGGAGAATTGGTCGCTTTTACTGAAGTGTATTGAAGTACATTTCTGAACAATATTTTTTTGTAGCGGTAAATCAAAGTCATTGCGCCACCGAAGTTCTCACGGCCGGAACCTTTCATAACCCCTGGATTGTTGCCGGTAAATAGTGTTAAACCTGCACGCAGTGCATCGTTACCCACTTCCATATTAAGCGTGTGCTTGTAGCCAATAGCGGTTTTCACCGGTTGTGCAAGCCAGTCGGTATTTACACCGTTTTGAATTTGATTCCAGTTAGCATAATACAAGCTGTCTTTGCTAAGACCAAAAATTGGAACATTTGAAGGTGGATTGTAGGCACCCAGTTGTTTTTCCAAAGCAAGTTTTTCTGTTGCGTTTGTCAGGTTGTAGCTGCTCAGGTCGGGCATTTCCACGTTTATCGTTCCTGTGTAATCAATGCGTAGTTCACCTGGTTTTACTTTTATGGTTTCGATAACCACTACACCATTTGCTGCTTTAGAACCATAGATGGCTTTCGCCGCAGCATCTTTCAAAATGGTAACCGTTTCAATTCTGTTGATATCCAGGTCGTTTACTTTTTGAATAGTGCTTTCAAATCCATCAACAATGAAAAGCGGCATGTTCGGATCAGTTGTGTATTGCTTTGTTACATCAGGAAAAGTAGATGTTCCCCTGATTTGCATGTTGGGCATTTTATTGGGATCAGATCCATTTACAAAATCGTCAGTTATTTTCAACGTTGGCTCAATTGCTCTAAGGCTTTGGAAAACGTTGGTAGTACCAGCGTTTAGCAATTCCTGGCGAGTGATCTTGGTAGAAGAACCCGTAAAACTTTCTGCTCTACGGTTAAAGATCCCCGTTACAACCACGTCATTCATGCGTTTGTCATCAAGGGTCAATGTAACGTTTACCGGAGCAGCGCTGGCAACAGTGACTTGTGCAGTTGAATAGCCCACGTAACTAATTACCAGGATGTCATCCAAAGCACCATTGATCATAAAACGACCCTTGGTGTTTGATGCTGCAGTGGTTGTAGTTCCTTTCAACGTAATTGTTGCGCCTTGCAGAGGCAGCCCTTCTCCGTTATAGATAGTGCCGGAAACAGGAAAAGTACGCGGAGCACTTGTGTCTGCACTCAATTGAGCTGGTGACAGGGGAGCCGCCGCTTCTTTGTGCGACAAAATGATGTCGTTTCCATTGATGCGGTATTGAATTGGTTGATCAGCCAGAACCATGGCTAATGCCTGCGACAAAGGCATTTCACGAACCGATACATTTACCGGCTTTGCATTTTTGAACAATTCATTTCTTCCAAAGAAATTATAACCCGTTTGTTTTTTAATGGAAGTAAATACTTCTTTAAGGGGCATGTTTTTCGCGGACAACGTTACAGACTGTGCGCAAACAGTGGCAACAGTTAGAAAAGTTACAGCGAGGGAAAGGAGCGTCAGTTTGGTGTACAGAAATGTTTGGGGCAAATAACTGCGCGTCCAGGCGGCAGCCTTGTGCCGTCTTCCGGTTTTTTGCATAATTTGTCTTGGTTTACTTGTTAAAAAATAGAAATCCTCAGAGCAGGCAAATCTTTCTACCGGATTGTTGTTCCGGCTTTCTCATTGCTGTTTCTGTTATGTCAAAAAAATCTTTATTTAAAAACGATCAGCTTTCTTCTTGCCTTGGTTCGTGTCCCCACGAACCACATGTTGGCGACCCGGTTTCGGTTCGTGGGGACACGAACCGAGGCTTTACTTAAAAACGATCAGCTTTCTTCCTTCCCTGCGGAAATGCACATCTGAATCTTTCAGCGCCGCAATCACATCGTTCAGGCTGTTGTTGCGACTCAATTCGCCATAGAACTCAATGTTAGGCACCTCGCCTTCATACACTACTTCTATGTCATACCAGCGCTCCAGTTGCTTCATCATTTCAGTAAGACCAACGCCTTCGAAATTGAACACGCCATTCTTCCATGCTACCACCTTGTCTACATCAACATTGCTTACAACAGCGATGTCGTTGCCTGCCTGTGTTAACTGAGCCTGCTGGCGTGGCTTTAAAATGGCCGCTTCACCATTTGCTGCACCAGAAGAAGTGGAAGCAGTAACATTTACACTTCCCTCCAATAGTGTCGCTTTGATTTTACTTTCATTATCATAAGCGTTTACGTTAAAGCTTGTACCCAAAACTTTTACCTCTGCGTTATTGGCCAGGATCAGGATAAAAGGTTTGTCAACTGCTTTTGATACTTCGAAATAAGCTTCACCACTCAACTGCACTCTCCTGTCTTTACTGGAAAATGTGGTTGGGTATTTCAATGAGCTCGCTGAGTTCAGCCACACTTTTGTACCGTCTGGCAATACCAGTTGAAACTGCCTGCCTTTCGGTGTATTGAGCACGTTGTATGTCAGTTCGGTTGATGATGACCTCGATGCATCATAAGCCAATTGCCCGCTTTTCAACATCACCTGTGATCCGTTTTGCTGTGCTACTACTCCGTTACCCAGGCTGTCCAGTACCACTTTGCTTCCATCGGCCAGAATAAGTATTGCGCCTGTTTTACCGGCGGGAATATCCTGTTGTGCCTTTGCCTGTAGCTTAACCGAAGGCACAGTG
This sequence comes from Pinibacter aurantiacus, assembly GCF_019130065.1. Taxonomy (GTDB): domain Bacteria; phylum Bacteroidota; class Bacteroidia; order Chitinophagales; family Chitinophagaceae; genus Pinibacter; species Pinibacter aurantiacus. Next base: position 269,776 of record NZ_JAHSPG010000002.1, read on the forward strand.
CGGTTTTGAAACCACAAATAACTTCCCGTAGCCATAAAAAAGATCACGGATGCTGCCACGGCCCATCGTACAATTAACCTGGCTCTGTTCATCGGCTTTACAATACCGGCTGTATATCCTGGTTTGTCGACACCAACAATATTTCTAACAGCTGCAAGAGATGCTTCATCATCAATCGCTACCGGCTTCTCAGATGTTTTCCTCAAGCGCTCCACCAGCGTATGCACCATTATTCTGTTCTCTGGCTGAATAAGGAGATCATACAGTTCGCTGTGTTCATCTCCGGCTAATTTGCCCGAGATATATTTTTCTATCAGGTAGTTTATTCTTTCTGGTTCCATGTTTTTCAGGTTCGTTACGAATGGGTAATAGGGACGTTGTTAAATGAACCAGCGCTATGGCTGGTGGGATTCGTAGGATAGGATTAACAGAAGAGAAAACCCCGGTCACCAAGGTCATTGCTAAGGGTAACAATGCTCAGTGGGCCGCGTGATCTTTATTAAGAACCACGTCAAAACAAAACGTAACACTCGGAGCCAAAAATTTTTTGGAATATCATTTTTATGAGTTCGACTTCTTGGGGTTGCTTGCAGAAGCGGGTTCTGCTCCCTCTCCTTTGGAGAGGGCTGGGGTGAGGTTTAGCGGAGCAGGAAAAGCATCACGCTCAATGAGATTCCGCTGGCAACAAGATGATCGCGGATGTCATTCAAAGCACGGGATAAAACATTCTTGACGGTGCCTACCGATAGGGAAAGCGCAGCCGCAATAGCAGCGGGTTTCATGCCATGGTCACGGCTAAGAGAATAGATTTTTTTGCGTTGGGCAGGCATTCCTTCAACCGCTTCCTTTACAAAACGGCTGATTTGATTCAGTTGCGCATACTCCAGGGGAGTGTTGTTCTCCGGCGACGGCTGGCGATGAACCAATTCGTCCGTCTTACGTTCGTAAGTGAGTTTTTGCCTCATGTACCGCATACACTCATTCGCTGTTACCGTAAATATCCAGGATTTTAGATTCTCAATTTCTGTGAAGCGGTCGCGGTAGAGCCAGATGCGAACAAATACTTCCTGTATAACGTCTTCTGCATCGGCTTCTGAATTTGTGATCTTGCGGGTAAAAGGCCGGATCATTGGAGAAAACGTTTTGAAGAGCAGCAAAAAGGCCTGTTCATCTCCGTCTGCAATTCTTGCATAGAGCTCCTTTTCGCTGTACGTTTGATGGTCATTAAACACTGGCTTCTCCTCCAAATAATCGGTAATTAATAGTCATTTTCCGGTCAGGATAACCAATGATTGTAACACAACTTCAACCCTGCCGTTTCTAATGTTTGCGCGTTAAGATACCTGCAATGCCACGCCAGCACGGATCAATTACACCTTTGGGAGGGAACAAAGGACTAATTTGGGTTTTTAAAGGATGTGTGATGGGCACGTTCGTGAATCGTCAATTGTGAATCGTGAATAAGGTTTAGCGTGCAACATTCACGATTGACCATTGACGATTCACCATTTTTCATAATTTGCAAATAGTAAACACACATCATGAGGAAACTATCGATCTGGATTTCTATTCTATTTTATTCAGCAAAGGCAATGGCACAAAATGCGGATGCAGACAGGTGGGTTGACAGCGTTTTCCACACATTAAATAACGACCAGAAAATAGCGCAGCTAATGGTAGTTCGACTCTCCGGGCTTACCAACGGCAGTGTTGTTTTTTACGATAAAGAGGTTGAGGAAGCCATCAACAAATACAATGTTGGCGGAATTTGTTTGTTCCAGGGCGGGCCGGCAAAACAGGCAATGCTCATCAATCGCTACCAGTCAATGACAAAAACGCCCATTTTGATCTGTATTGATGGCGAAACAGGACTGGGCATGCGCATGCTCGACAGCGTTGTGAACCTGCCAAGGCAAATGATGCTTGGAGCCGTGCAGGACCCTTCCATTGTTTACAAATTCGGAACAGCGGTAGCCGAACAGTGCAAGCGAGCCGGTATACAGGTGAATTATGCGCCTGTAGTGGATGTAAATAACAATCCCGACAATCCTGTGATCAACGACCGGTCATTTGGGGAAGACAAATACAGGGTAGCTAATTACGGCATTCAATACATGAAGGCGCTGCAGGACAACGGCATTATGGCCTGCGCCAAACATTTTCCCGGCCACGGAGATGTTGCGGTTGATTCACATTTGGACCTGCCCATCATCATGAAAAGCCGCGAACAACTGGATTCGCTGGAATTGTATCCTTTCCGCCAGATGTTTAACGCCGGAGTAGGAAGCGTAATGGTCGCGCATTTGTCTGTTCCGTCCATTGATAGTACACCAAACAAACCAACTTCCATTTCTGCAAACGCTGTAACTAATTTGTTGCGCAATGAAATGGGCTTTCAGGGTTTGACATTTACCGACGCACTGGAAATGAAAGGCGTTGCCAAATATTATCCTGATGGATTGGCTTCGGTAGAATCGTTAATTGCGGGCAACGACATGCTTTGCTTACCGGGTGATGTGAAAAACACTTTGGATAAAGTAAAGCAGGCCATCAAAAAGAAAAGATTAAAATGGGCCGACATTGATATGCACGTGAAGAAAGTATTGTATGCGAAATACAATTACGGCCTTGCAAAATGGCAGCCTGTTGCGATTGAGAACATTGCGAATGACTTAAACAAGGATGCCGGCTCAACATGGAAATTGGTCGCAGAGAACGCGTTGACATTGTTGCGTAACAATGATTCTGCGACGTTCCCTTTGGCTGTTGTAAAAAGAAAAGTAGCATACGTTGCCATTGGCGCCACAGAAGATAATTACATGGCAAACAGGCTGCGCGATGAATTTAAAGCGCATGTGTACTTTTTTGAAAACGCGCAATCAGTTGAAAAAGCAGAGGCGCTTGCGCAACTGGTGAAAAGTAGGTACGATGTTGTGATCATCGGTGTACATGGCTACAGTCGTTTTCCAAGAAATAATTTTGGCATTAGCGACGCTTCGTTAAAATTGATCAAACAATTGCAGCAGGAAAACAGGAGTGTAACGTTTGCTTTTGGCAATCCTTACGCGATTAAAAATTTCAGCGATGGAAAAGTAATCGTCGCATGTTATGATGATAACGATTATATACAAACGGCAGCCCTCGATCTGCTGGAAGGAAAAATTGATCCTAAAGGAAAATTGCCTGTAACCGTTAGCGAAGAATTTAAATACGGTGCAGGCATTACGCAAAACCTGAGTCTTTTGCCGGTAGCGCCTTCGCAAGTGGGCATGAACGATTCTATACAAACAGAAATTGACTGCATTGTGCAGGATGGCTTGAACGCGCTTGCTTTTCCGGGAGCAGTAGTGCTGGTGACAAAAGATGACAAGATCGTTTATGAAAAAGCATTTGGAAAATATGCCTTCCAGGATTCTACTCCGGTAACTACAAATACGATATACGACCTCGCTTCTGTTACAAAAATTTGCGCGACTACTTTATCTGTAATGAAATTGTATGAAGAGGGCAAACTGGATATCAATAAACGTTTGGTGGATTATTTGCCGTCTACACGAGGCACCAACAAAGAAAATATTCTCGTAAAAAATCTGTTGTTGCACCAGGCTGGGTTGAAAGCTTTTATCCCTTTTTACAAAGAAACGCTGGATGCAAAAGAGCAACCCGGGGATACCTATTATTCTTTGGTTCAATCAGATGAATTCCCGACACGTGTAGCGGAGAGTCTTTACCTGAGAAAAGATTTTCAGGATACGGTCTACAAGCGCATGTTGCAAAGTGATGTTGCTCCAACGGGCCATTATTTGTACAGCGACAATGATTTTATTTTCCTCGGAAAAATTGTGGAAGCCATTACAGGAGAGAGTCTTGATAATTACGCAAAGAGAACTTTCTACGAACCGTTGGGATTAACGCATACCGGATTTTTGCCAAGAACATTTTTGCCACTGGATAGTGTAGCGCCAACGGAGAACGAAGAAATTTTTCGCAAACAATTGTTGCGCGGCGATGTGCACGATCCAGGGTCTGCGATCATGGGCGGAGTAGCGGGACACGCAGGACTGTTTAGCGATGCACATGACATGGCCATTATTGCACAATTGCTTTTAAACGGCGGAACGATCTACGGCAAACAGATTTTTAAAAAAGAAACCATCGATTATTTCACCGCCTATCAAAGTAACGTTAGCAGACGGGGGCTTGGTTTTGACAAACCGGAGAAAGACAACGCGACATTGAAAGAACCATATCCATGTTTGTCAGCATCACCACAAACCTTTGGCCACACCGGCTTTACAGGCATTGGCTGGTGGGTGGACCCAAAATACAACATGACGTTCATCTTCCTTTCCAATAGAGTGAACGCTGCAAAGCCAAACATTAACAAGCTTACGGCAATGAGCATACGTGGAAGAATTCAGGAAGCGTTGTATAAAGCGATTAGATAATTGAAAATTGAAAGTTGAAAATTGAAAATGGAACATTATTACGCGTAGGGGCGAATTGCATTCGCCCTGCTTCGTCCTCTGGCACAGTTATTTTATTGTAAAATATTGCGGCATCTTAATTTATCCGCTACCTTTATGAACTTCGAAAGTTTTTCACAACGAACAACTAATCAACCTTTTTCAAATCTTAAAATAAAATACCATGATTCGTAACGCAACAGCCGTTTGGAACGGCTCTGGAAAAGAAGGTAATGGCAATCTTACCACACAAAGTACAACACTGAACAAAACGCAATACAGCTTCAATTCCCGTTTTGCGGAAGGAGTTGGAACAAACCCTGAAGAACTTGTAGCGGCTGCTCACGCGGGTTGCTTTACAATGAAATTGAGTTTCGTTTTGAACGAAGCAGGTTTTACAGCAGATTCTTTGGAAACAAAATGTGAGATCACGTTTGAAAATGGAGCGATCACTAAATCTCATTTGATCGTAAAAGGAAAAGTTCCTGGCATCACCAAAGAACAATTCGATGCAAGCGTAGAAAACGCAGAAAAAAACTGCCCGATTTCGAAGGTTTTGAATACGAATATTACTTCTGAAGCGGAGCTGCTAGCATAAGCCAATAACTGAATAACTGAGTAACTGAATAACTGAATGTTCATATTCGAAAAGTCTTTTCGATCTTAAGCCACTCAGTTATTCAGTTAATCAGTTAATCAGTTACTTCAATATCCCGTCAATCTTCCCCATCACCTCCTCACTCAGCACATTCACCACTTCAAGGGATTTGAAATTTTCTTCCAGTTGTTCGCGCTTGGTAGCGCCGAGAATAGCGGTTGTTACATTTGGATTTTTAATGCACCATGCAAGTGCCATTGTAGGCAATGAAACATTCAATTGTTTTGCGAGGTCATTTAAGGCTTGCACCTTTTTCACTTTGTCTTCCTGCACCCAGCGCTCTTTCAACCAGTCAAACCCCGGCATGGCAAGTCTTGAACCTTCCGGAACGCCGTTTAAATATTTTCCTGTTAAGAATCCCGCTGCCAGGGGGCTCCAGATGGTGGTTCCCAATCCCGGTTCTTTGTAGAGCGGTGCAAACTCCTGTTCCACTTTTGTTCTTTCAAACATGTTGTATTCTGGTTGCTCTACAACAGGCCCAATAAGGTTGTTCTCTTTTGCAAATTTGTGGGAGCTCACAATTTCCTCTGCGCTCCACATGCTGGTGCCCCAGTATAAAATTTTTCCCTGCTGTATGAGGTTGTGCATTGTCCACACGATTTCGCCCACCGGCGTATTAGGATCGGGGCGATGGCAAAAGAACAGGTCAAGGTAATCTACCTGTAATCTTTGCAAAGATTCCTTGCAGGCTTCAATAATATGCTTGCGGCTGAGGCCCGTTTGGTTGGGTTTGTTTTCCTTGCCCCTCGATCCAAAGTATACTTTCGAAGAAAGCACAATGGATGTACGGTCCCACGATTTTCTTTTCAATATGCGGCCCATCATTTTTTCACTTTCTCCTAAAGCATACACTTCCGCATTGTCAAAAAAATTAACGCCATTGTCGTAGGCAAAGCTCATCAGTTCGTCTGCGTGATTATCGTCTATTTGCTTGTGAAAAGTAACCCAGCTTCCAAAGCTCAGAACGCTTAGTTGTAAGCCGGTTTTACCTAAATAACGGTATTCCATATCGTAAAATTTATATTTAGCAATCTGTCAATGGGGTTGTGAGAAGAGTACTGCTAAATTACACCCAAAAAATTAAAGCTATCCTCGCAATCGATGGTTGAATTAATATCATTTCCGGTTATAGATTTAAATATTAAATTTGAAACACTCCTAAATCACGGAGCATTTAAATCTATCCGCCAACATGAAACAGTTTTCCTTTGTTTTTGTTGCAAGCATTTTAACCATTCAGCTAACTGCCCAGAACCCTGTCCTGGATAAAGTGGCCGCCAACGCTTTTATCATTACGCGGATAGTAGACAAATACCACGTAGAGCCCAAGCCCGTTGACAAAACGCTTTCCTATAATTTGTTTGACCATGTAATTGATGCGCTGGACGATGAACGGATGTTTTTTATAAAAGAAGATATTGACAAGCTTCAGCCTTTCAGGATGCATTTGGATGAAGAATTACTGGGCAAAAAAACGGCATTTCTCGGGCAGCTTTCCACTATCTACCAGGCCAGGGTCGCACAGGTAGATACCATGATCGATAATATTTGCAAAAAGCCTTTCAATTTCTCTGTAAAAGAAACGCTTACAGAAGCAGAAGATACTTCATTTGCCCTCAATACAAATCTTCAAAGGATCAAGATTGCAAAAAGCATCAAGAAATTGATGCTCAACAAAATTTCGCTTGCTGCAGAAAACAGCGCATCGCTGCCTGCCGATAGGCAAAAGAAAATTATGGACAGCGTAGAACTCGTAACGAGGAAAAGAGTGCAGTTGAAACTTAAGCTGGAGATGAAAAAGATATTGCAAAGCCCCGGCGGTATATCCCAGGTAGTTGGAGATGCGTACTGCAATACACTCGCATCCTACTTTGACCCGCACACTGCTTATTTTCCTTTAACAGAAAAAGAAAATTTCGAAAGTCAGCTCGGCGCAAAACCGCTGCGTTTCGGTTTTCAGTTGGTGGAAGACGACAACGGAAATGTAACCATTGGTAAACTCCTGCCCGGCAGTCCGGCATTTAAAAGCGGTCAGTTGAACAAGGGCGATAAAATAATGGCGCTGCAATGGGCGGGCAAAGAGGAGATTGATGTGTCTGAAGCAAACCGCGAAGAAATCTCGGAAGTGCTGGATGCCAGTAATCATGAAGAAGTGACGTTTACCATAAAAAAAGCGGATGGAACAATAAGAAAAGTAATACTGCAAAAAGCCACCAATGAAAATGATGAAGCGGATAACAAAGTGAAAAGTTTTGTATTGAAGGGTGCGAAGAATATTGGTTTTATTTCTTTGCCCGCTTTCTATACCGATTGGGAAACAAATAGCGCAGAAGATCATGGTTGTGCCAATGATGTAGCAAAGGAAATATTGAAATTAAAAAAAGAGAATATTACCGGATTGATCATTGACCTGCGTTTTAACGGCGGCGGCTCCATACAGGAAGCCATTGAGCTTGCCGGAATATTTATAGATGCCGGCCCGGTGGGACAAATAAAATCCCGCGATGCAAAAGTGTACACGATGATGGATGTAAACAGGGGCACGATGTACGATGGTCCGCTGGTGTTCCTGGTAAATGGTTACAGCGCTTCCGCCTCTGAAATTCTTGCAGCGGCCATGCAGGATTACAACAGGGCGCTCATCGTGGGTTCGCCTACCTATGGCAAGGCAACCGCACAGCTCATTATGCCAATGGACACCGCTGCGCTGGCAAATCATAATGCCAACAATGCTAAAGCAGATAGTTATTTAAAGCTCACCATCAATAAACTCTTCCGCGTAACAGGGCAAACTGCACAGTTTAACGGGGTGATTCCTGATGTGAAATTGCCGGATATCCTGGAAATAGATTCGCACAGGGAAGCAGATGAGCCATTTGCGCTAAAGCCATCTGTGATTGCGGCCAATAAATACTACAAACCCCTTGCTCCCTTGCCGGTTGCAGCTTTGCAGGAAAAGGCCAATCCGGAAATTGATCAATCGGAATATTTCAACGAACTGAAAAAGTATGCTACCGAATATAAAAAAGTGATGGCCAACCAGGACATTTCGCTTTACCTGAATGATGTATTGGCCGCAAGAAAAAAGGTCAAAGAAAAGGACGACGCAGTGCCAAAAGAAACAGCCAGCAATTCCTATTATGTAATCAGCAATCATTCGTTTGATGAAGAGCGCTTCGCCAGCGATGAAGATCTCAAAAGACTGAACAACGAGTGGAGAAAAGCGTTGCAAAAAGATCCGTATATCAAAATTGCGTACGATTTGTTGATGACGGATTTTAAATAGGGTTGCCTGCTTTGGACGCGCCGCGAGTGTTTTCGCTTCGCGAATTTTAACATGTCGTCCGCCGCGGCGGACTGGCAGTTGATTGGTTAGATTGTTTTTCTTTTTTGCTACTAACGTTTTGCCCCTCTGGGGCTTGTCTTAGTTTCGAGTTTCTTTTCCAATAAATTCTTTTCCGCTATTCGAAAACAACTTCAGCTAATCGGGAAGACAGCCCCAGCGGGGCTAAACGTCCGTAGCATAAATGGCGATTGGAGAACCTAATGCCAGCCCCAGCGGGGCGACATGTTAGCGTATGCGGCAAGCACATTTATTAGAAGAGCTCGCGCGAAAAAGGTAAAGGGCAGGGTGTTGCATTTTTTAATTGGTATGACGCACACAGATTTAGGAGGAAAGCCGCTCATTTTCAAATCTTCAAATTCTCATATTTTCAAATTGAATTACCTGTATTATTTTTAACCTACCTAAACCATATACGCATATGAAAATCACCCTCACGTTTGCCCTTGTCGGCATGCTGTCTTTTTGCGGCTTTGATGCCCATTCCCAATCGCTCGATAATCCCGGCGATTATATGACAGCCGTCTCCAACGCACAGGTTGAAATGAACCAGAAATACATGGCCTACACCAGCGCCGTAGCGCATGGACGCCGAGCGAAGAAAATTGAAAAAATGCGACAGCAAACCCTGGAATCCATTACCAATGCCCGTTACAAAACAATTGATATTCCTATTTACAAAGGCGATAATTCCCTAAGGCAAGCGGGGATCGACTACATTCAATTCTGCTACAACATTTTCAATGAAGACTATGGCAAAATTGTGAACATGGAAGAAATTGCCGAGCAATCATTTGATGGCATGGAAGCATATATTTTAATGCAGGAAAAAACAAACGAAAGCCTGAAGCAGGCATCAGGCAAAATGGATGTGGCGGTAAAAGCGTTCGCTGCCAAAAACAATGTAACAATTGTGGCGGGAGAAAAAGACGTGCTTAGTGAAAAACTTGAAGTGGCGGGCAAATTGAATCACTACACCAACCAACTTTACCTGATATTTTTCAAATGCAACTGGGAGTACAACCAGGTAATAGAATCGCTCAACAAAAAGAAACTTAACGATGCGGAGCAAGCTCGCAATGCACTCATCAAATATGCCGGTGAAGGCTTCTCTAGCCTGCAAGGCAGTTCGCTAAGTTCTTTTGACAATGATCCTGCCCTGGCATCCGCCTGCAAAGAAACGATCGACTGCTATAAGAAAGCTGCAGAAAACGACATTCCTAAAATGCTTGATTTTTACCTGAAGCAGGAAAATTTTGAAAAGCTGAAAAAAACGATGGACAGCAAATCCGACAGTACAAAAGCAGATGTGGATGCTTTTAATAAAGCGGTGAATGATATGAATAGCGCGGTGCAGACTTTCAACGATGTGAATACGAATTTGAATAAAAAAACAAACCAGGTATTGCAGAGCTGGGAAAAAGCTGAGAAGAATTTTTCAGATGCGCATATGCCGTATTACAGGGGATAGTAATTGAATAACTGAATGACTGAATAACTGAGTGGTTGAAGGTTGTAATGCAAAACCGAAACTCAACCACTCAGGTATTCAATTATTCAGTTATTCAGTCATTTTCTACGGCATGCTATCATTGGCTACCATAGTTATTCCTTTGGCGTTGAAAAAAGTTCTGGAGCTAAGGTCCTGTGCAGCTTCCATGCCATTGAGCCCTCTGAGTGTATCGCTTTTCCTGCGAAGCTCCACGTATTTATCAGTGTAGAATTTTTCTTTGCGCTGGTCCCACCAAAGTTCCTTACAGAAAACCGTATCTCCGCTCATGTTAATGATGATCACGCTGTCCCTCAAAAACACTTTGTTTTCGTTTTCCCTGTACTTGCCATACTTCGCATCCAGTTTGGTTTCTATTTTCAGTGAATCGTTGAAGAAATCTACGTGTAATGTTTTAGGAAATTCTATATAAGGGGTGTCAATATCGTAGCGGTTCATAATGGGCGAAGTCAGTTTTGCCCTCATCTTTCCGGTTTGGCTGTAGTAGGTAACAATATCTTTTCCCTGCTCCATAGCAACTACGCTTTTGGTAAGTGCACGCACCTCGTTAATGTCGTTTTCGCAGGCTACCAAAAGAAAACTGCCTATTGCCATCTTTGAAAGGGTTCTAAAAATATGTCCGGGTTTACTCATATCGCTGTTTTGCCGGCCAAATATCGCATAAAAAGGTGAATGGAAAAGCTAAAACGCTTAAGGCAAAATGCTAAACGCCCAACGCCCGCGGGCTGCACTCTGTGTTAAGCGTTAGGCATTTAGCGTTTAGCCCAAAAGAAGTGAATAATTTTATTGGGAAACCCCTGCCAAATATTAACAGTTCTGTTATTTTTGGAAAAATTTTACCCTTTGCTGCAGGCATATCATCATGAAACGTTAGTAGAAGCCGGATGCGATGAAGCCGGTCGCGGTTGCTTCGCGGGACCCGTATTTGCTGCAGCTGTTATCCTGCCAAAAGATTTTTTTCACCCTGAACTGAATGATTCCAAGCAGATAAAGGAATCCCTGAGGGACGAATTGAAAATCTACATAGAAGAAAAGGCTATTTGCTACGCAGTAGCGCAGGTAACGGTGGGTGAAATTGACGAGATCAACATTCTCAACGCTTCTTTCAAGGCCATGCATCTTGCCATTAAGAAATTACAGGTAGTTCCGGAGCAACTGCTCATTGATGGCAATCGTTTTAAAGCCTACAAAAAAATTCCGCATCACTGCATTATAAAAGGCGATGGCATTTATGCCTCTATAGCAGCCGCCAGCATCCTGGCAAAAACTTATCGTGACGCTTACATGAAGAATCTGCACACTTCTTTCCCGCACTACAACTGGAAAAGTAATAAAGGCTATGGCACCGAGGAACACAGAACCGCCATTGGCCAGCATGGCCTGTGCCAGCATCATAGGAAAAGCTTTAACATTGTGTCTGCACAGATTGAGTTGTTTGAGTAACGCCTTCGTCAAAAAATTAATAATTAATAATTAACAATTAATAGGGCCGCATTTATTAGTCAATGTGGCATTCTTATGTGTTGAACATAGACATATCACCATACCTCCACAGGCTACACCTATTAATTATTCTTTATTAATTATTAATTACTCAAAAAACAGGCATGGTTTTTACTTTTTACTTTTGATTTTTTACTTATACTTGATCCTTAATTGACTTATTTTGAACTTTCGATTCGAGCATATCATTTTTTTAGTCGGCCTTGCGGTTGTTCCGCTGGTGGTTTTCCTGTTTTGGAGACTACTTAAGTGGAAGAAGCAAACCTCGGCTGCTATCGGCGATCCTTCATTGGTAAAGGAATTGCTGAAGAATTATTCTCCAAAAAAATTTAACCTCAAATTTTTGTTGTCCATTATCGCGCTTTCGGCGATAATTATTGCGATGGCAAATTTGCAGCGCAAAGGCAAAATGGAGAATGTGACCCGCAAAGGCGTTGATGTAATGATCGTAATGGATGTGAGCAAAAGTATGCTGGCGCAAGACATTAAGCCCAACAGGCTCGAGCGTGCCAAGCAACTGGTGAACAAAATCATCGAAAGGATGGAAAACGATCGTATTGGCCTGGTGCTTTTTGCCGGACGCGCCTACATGCAAATGCCATTAACGACAGATCATTCTGCTTCTAAAATGTATGTGCAAAATGCAAGTCCGGATGTAGTGCCAACACAAGGTACGGTGATAGCCGAAGCATTGAAAATGGCCAACAGCGCATTCAACAGCAAGGAAAGAAAATACAAATCCATTGTGCTGATATCTGATGGTGAGGACCACGATCCTGAGGCTATGCCGGTTGCGAAAACATTGCAACAGGATGGCGTAATGATCAACACGGTAGGTATTGGTTCCCCTGAAGGAGCACCCATCATTGATCCCAATACCAATGATTTTAAAAAGGACGCCCAAGGCAATAACGTTATAACGAAACTCAACGAAGCAGAGTTGCAACAGTTGGCCCAGGCAGGAAACGGCATTTATGAAAGGCTTGAAGATCCTACTGAAACGGCTGATGCAATTACAAAACAACTCGGCACGATAGAGCAAAAGGCAGTAACGGACAATGCCTATATCAACTACATCAGTTATTTTTATTGGTTCATTGCGCTGGCGATCGTTTTGCTTTTGGTAGAAATGTTAATTTCGGAAAAGAAGGGCGGTAACCCTAATTATATTATTTGATCGGACGATATGACAACAAAACATCTGACATACGTTTTCCTGGTTTCATCGGCGTTCTCGCCATTGATGCTGCTCGCGCAATCGGGCGGTAAGGACCTGCGCGAGGCAAACAAGTTGTATAAGGAGAAAAAGTTTGATCAATCGCTGCAGGCTTACAACAAAGCATTGCAGGCTGCACCGAATAACTCTACCATTAACTACAACATCGGCAACGCAAACTTTCGCAACAATAAATTTGAGAATGCGGTAAACGATTACGATAATACCGTTTCAAATACGAACGATAACACACTTAAGCAAAATGCTTATTACAACAAGGGCGTTTCATTCAGCAAGCAAAAGAAATTGCCAGAAAGCATAGAGGCTTACAAAGACGCATTAAAGCTTAACGGGAACGATAAAGAGGCGAGAGAAAACTTGCAAAAAGCTTTGATGGAACAAAAGCAACAACAGCAGCAGCAACAGCAAAACAAGCAGGATAACAAGAAAGACAATAAAAAAGACCAGGATAAAAAGCAGGATCAAAAACAAGATCAGCAACCTAAGGAGCAACAAAGTAAACTAAATAAACAGCAGGTTGAACAATTGCTCCAGGCCCTTCAACAAAAAGAAAAAGAGGTGCAGAAGAAGATGCAGCAGAAAGATGCAAGCCCTACACAGCCGGACAAGGATTGGTAGGAATGACTGAATAACTGAGTAACTGAATAACTGAAGGTTGAATGTCGCCCTGCGAAATTGAAACTTATGCTCTCCGAAGCTTTTGGCTTCGGAGTTTTATTTTATTGAACCCTTTGCTCTGCAAGGCTTGTAGCCTTGCAGGAACATTCTATCGCCTCTGGCGATTAACTTTAATGATATTGCCAAAGGCAACAAAATAAAACTGCAAGGCTACAAGCCTTGCAGAGCACAAATAACTGAGTGACTGGCGGTCACAGCGCAGATATGAAATTCAAACACTCAGTTATTCAGTTAATCAGTTATTCAATCATTCGCTGTATTTATACCCCACGCCCCTCACTGAATGAAAGTACTTCGGATTGCGGCTGTCGTCTTCAAAGTATTTGCGGAAGTTTAAAATGAAATTGTCGATAGTGCGGGTGGTTGGATATACGTTGTAGCCCCACACCGTTTGAAGGATCTTTTCCCTTGGCACCACCTCGTTTTTATTTTCTATCAGGAGCTTTAAGAGCATTGTTTCCTTTTTGCTCAGCTGCACCGTTTCACCATTTTTGGTAGAGGCTTCTTGCGCTTTAAAATCAACTGTGTTGTTGCCAAAACTATATGTATCACCAATGGTGTCTTTATCCTGTAGTTTAGCGTTCTTTTCAATCAGTTTATGAACACGCAGTAAGAGTTCTTCCAGGTTAAATGGTTTGGTAAGATAATCGTCTGCACCTTTCTTTAAACCCAGCACTCTGTCTGCGCTGCTGTTCTTTGCGCTCAATATCAGCACGGGTGTTTCGTTGCTCTTCACCCGCATGGTTTCCAGTACGGTAATGCCGTCGAGTTCCGGCAACATAACGTCAAGTATTACCAGGTCGAAATACTCGCCCTGAAGGGCCTTTAAAGCTGCGTTTCCTTCAAATGCAGAAGTTACCTCGTATCCTTCCAGCTCAAGATTTAATTTCAGCGATTCGTGAAGGTTCTCTTCGTCTTCTACCAGTAAAATTGATTTCTTTGTGCTCATACGTGAAACTGAATGGTAAAGTTAGCGCCGGTTGGCAAATTATCGGTTACTACAATGCGTGCGTTGTGTTCAAATGCGATCCTTTTACAAAGATATAGTCCAAGACCGGTTCCTTTTGTTTTACGCACCTTTTCATCTCCTATTCGGTAGAACCTGTCAAATATTTTTTGTTTCTCATTGTCCGGAATTCCCACGCCGTTATCTGTAACGCTTACGAGGATCATATTTCTTTTGCGCTGTATGGTAAAGCCGATCTCACCTTCTTTGCCCGTGTATTTTACAGCGTTGTCAACAAGATTATTGATCAGTATTTGCAACAACAAAGGGTCACCCACAAGCGAAAGATCCTCTTCGACAGAAATGTTCCAATTTTTGCCGGGGAAACGGGTTCTGTATTCTTCAACACTTCGCCTTGCGAGGTCCGAGAGGTTTAGCTCTTCTTTTGAAGAATGAAATGCTTTCTCATCCATTTGCGCCGACACCAATATGTTATTTGCTAAAGTATTCAGCCGGTTGGTTTCCTGCAAGGTCATTGAGATGATCTTTTGCTGCTTTTCTTCGTCCAGCTTATGCTTTTGCAGCGTTTCAAGGTTCAGCTTTGCTACGGCGATGGGCGTTTTCAGTTCATGCGTAATCGCCATCATAAAATTATGCTGCTGCTCCGCCAGCTTAAATTCTCTTCTTACGGCGCGATACACGAAAAATGCACCAACAATAATAAGGGAGAAAAAGACTGTGCCTTCTCCAACATATTTTGCAGTAGAGCGATGCTGCTCATCAGTTATTTGCTGAACTTTTGTAAGATAAGCGGGATCGTCTGCCTTGAGTTCTTCCAGTTTGTAATTGGTCATTTGATGGCTCTGGCGCATGAGCGAAACGAACCACCAAACCAAAGCGGCGATTATGTAAAGCAGAAGTAGATAAAATAATGCGGAGGCAAAGCCAAGTTTCCTTGCCGGAACCAGTTTTCTAAACATCGTTTTGAAGGTTTGAGGAGGAATGCGCTGAACGGCTGATGCCTAACGCTGAACGCACAATGCCGTATGCAGCACTAAGCGTTCAGCGTTCTGCGTTGGGCGTTAAGCACCCTCCTAATTCGCTTTCTCAACCCGCAAACCCACATTCATAACATGCTCCAAAGGATCATCGCGCATAATTTGCTCGAGCGCAAAATCGTATGTTCCTTTTTTATTGAAATGCACCGGATCGCGGGTAATACGTATGCGGTGGTAAAAAATATCGTCCATTCCACTGCCCAGCCAACCTTTATCGTTGTTGCCAAGCGTCAGGTCAAGTTGCTGTCTTGTTCCTTTTAGGTCGCCCGGAGCTTTTGTGTAAACATTCAACCAGATGTTATTGTATTTATAGGCATCTGTGTGTCTTAGTGTGATGAACACATTGTAAAGCGCCGTGGTATCTTCAATGTCAAATTGAACACTTTGTCTGTCGGCAGCGTTCCATTGTTGATCTTTGATCTTAACGTTCTTTTCAAAAACATCGTTCGTCGCACAACCCGTTAAAATGCCAATCAAACACGATGCAACAAAAGCTATCGGCAAATATTTTTTCATGAAGGGGAATTTGATCTAGTTGTTAGTTGTTGGTTGATAGTTGTTAGAAGTCTCCGCTTATCGGCCATTTCTAACAACTAACAACTGTAAACTAGCAACTTCCTATAATACATTTAAAACTTGTTCTTTTGCTTTTTCCAGTTCATCTTTCATCATCACTACACATTTCTGGATAGATGAGTCGTATGCTTTGGCACCGGTGGTGTTTATTTCGCGACCCACTTCCTGCAATATGAAGGAAAGTTTTTTACCTTTTTCTTCGCCATTCTCATTTATCAGCGCTCTGAAATAATCGCAATGGTTCTTCAAACGCACCTGTTCTTCGCTGATGTCGATCTTCTCGATATAATAAACGAGCTCCTGCTCCAATTTATTGGTGTCGTAGTTATCAGATCCCACATTTTCTTCCAGGAGCTTTACAAGGTTCTCTTTAATTTTTGTTTTGCGTAAAGGTTCCAGCTCGATCACTTTGTTTTGCTGACTCTCAATGTTGGATATACGTAGCAGAAGATCTTCTTCCAGAATTCGGCCTTCCTCGGTGCGGTGAAGGTTCAGGTCGTCGATGGCCGCGAGAATAACTTTTTCAAATTCGTTCCACTCATTCTCTGTCAAAGTATCGCCGGTTGGAGTGATTACCTCGGGAAGTTTCAATAATGAGCTGAGGATATGCGCAGGATCGAGATTCAATTCTTTTGATAAAGCAGCTACGGGTTCATAGTACGCTTTGGCGAGATCTACATTTATAGTCACCGGTTTTGCGGAGCCGGTTTGTTTTAAACTAATGGTACAATCGATACTACCACGACCAAGTTTCTTGGAAAGGATACTACGAATGTCGAATTCAAACGGTTTTAAAAATGCAGGCATTTTCAGGTTTACTTCAAACTGCTTTCCGTTCAGGGATTTTATATCAATCAGGAAAGTTTTATCTCCTACATTTTTTTCGGCCCTTCCAAAGCCAGTCATTGATTTGAGCATCGTAGTCTAAATTTTAAGCAAAGTAATGAAAAGAGTGGAGAGTGGAGAATTGAAAGTTGAAAATTGAAAATTGAAAATTCGGTCAGTGGTGTTGGTGCCAAGACCTGCTTCTGTAGATTGTTGAACAGGGCAGATGGAATCCGCCCCTACCGTTTTCAACTTTCAACTTTCAATTTTCAACTTCCTATACAACTCTCTCTCCTCTATCTCCACCATGTCTCCGGGTTGTAGCCCATCAATTGTTATGCGTTC
Source organism: Pinibacter aurantiacus (assembly GCF_019130065.1). Lineage (GTDB taxonomy): Bacteria > Bacteroidota > Bacteroidia > Chitinophagales > Chitinophagaceae > Pinibacter > Pinibacter aurantiacus. Next base: position 286,921 of record NZ_JAHSPG010000002.1, read on the forward strand.
CATGCTGAACCTTATTAATCGCAAAGTGGGAAAGCCAACTGCCGCTGTCATTTTTCTAACTTGTCTGTTCTTTCCTTCGGTAAGTGTTAACCCGATCCATGAAGTAGGAATATTTTTTCTGAACCTTATAGGCGGGTTACGAGGCGGTACCGATTGGTCCACATCAATCCTTTTTGCCTTCGCTGGTTTTGTGTGGTGAGGCTTACCATCTACTGTGATCGTTACACCCTTGTTCAAAGCAGAAATTGCTTCATTGGTAATGTCGCCATCAACCTGCACCCAATAAGTTCGTTCATGTGCGAAGGCCGGATTCAGTAAACGATGATTAAGTTTTTTATCATTGGTGAGCAGCAATAAACCTTCGCTGTCATAATCGAGCCTGCCAACAGGATAAACATCGGAAGGCACATCAAAGAAGTCCTTCAAGGTTTTCTTGTCACCCTCTTTGCTGAACTGACAAAGCACTTCATATGGTTTATAAATGATAAAGTAGTGATGCATGTACAAATAAAAAGTCCCACATTTTGTGTGGGACTTTTATATATGAATGGGTTAGTAAGTAATGGGAAAATAAATTCCCTACACAATATTAAAAATAATTTTTGCGAACTAGAAAATTTTTGACATAAATTTTATTCACATTTTTTTTGACCCTGTGGATAAGGCCGCCTGTTTGTGACAGTAAAAACGATCTCTTATAATTGCTTTAAAATGTTTTTCATACTTTCTCTTTTTGTCGTCGCATTTCTATCATCCTCTGAAACTATTTGTACCAAAGCGTTTCAGCGCTTCGTGTTTTAAAACTAAATGCTTTTTTATAAAACACAACATCATCATTGCTGTTTGAGGAAGGAGAAAAACAGCCTCAAATAAATCGTTTGTTAACGATTCAGAGCCGCAAAAAATTTTTTGGGTAGCGGGTCGTCCAAACACCGTTTTTGTCTCTTGAAATCATTTTTCGCCATTTTGAACACAGCTATAACTTTGCAAAAAATCAAAACATGCAATTTCCTTCTCCTGTTTCTATTCAATGGATAGCAGATCTTATAAAAGCAGAACTTATAGGCAATGCAAACGGACAAGCCACGGGAATAAACGAGATACATAAAGTAGAACCAGGCGACCTGGTGTTTGTTGATCATCCTAAATACTATGATAAGTGCATTCAGTCGGCGGCATCGTTTATCATCATCAATACAAAGAATGTAATGGTGCCCGAAGGCAAAGCTTTACTGGTTGTTGAAAATCCTTTTGAAGCATACTCCGCCATTGTAAAACATTTCCGTCCGTTTGAGCCGGCTACGAAAATGATCAGCGACTCTGCGGTGATCGATCCGAGCACAGTGGTTTATCCGAATGTGTTTGTGGGACATCATGTTACCATCGGCAAGAACTGTGTCATTCATTCCGGTGCACAAATACTCGATCATTGTGTGATCGGTGATAACGTGATCATACAATCAGGGACTGTGATCGGTTCGGATGCATTTTACTATAACACAAAAAAAGACAGGGAGGTTTGGTACAAAAGAATGATCAGTTGTGGCAGAGTGGTGATTGAAGATAATGTAGAGATAGGCGCTAACTGCACTATCGATAGAGGTGTTAGTCACGATACGGTGATTGGTAAAGGAACAAAAATGGACAACCTCATACATATTGGTCACGATACGGTGGTTGGTAAAAACTGTTTGTTTGCAGCACAGGTTGGTATTGCCGGTGCAACAACCATTGAAGACGGCGTAATACTTTGGGGCCAGGTGGGTGTAAGTAAAACATTGACCATTGGTAAAAACGCGGTAGTGTATGCACAAAGTGGAGTGCCGTCATCACTGGAAGGTGGTAAGACGTATTTTGGTTCACCTGTAGATGAAGCTTCAACAAAGATCAAAGAGATAGTTTGGGTAAAACGAATTCCCGAACTATGGGCAAAGGTGATGGGGAAATAGCAATTTGAAAATTTGAAGATTTGGGAATTTGAAAATGAATGGAAGGAAAGATGTAAGAAATAGTTTAAGATGTTGAGCTCTCCGAAGCTTTTAGCTTCGGAGGATTATTCTATCGCCTCCGGCGATGAAATGTTGCGCAACAGCATAGAGCTCCGAAGCTAAAATCTTCTGAAAGCATTATAACTCAAAACTTCTCCCATGATAGAAGTAATCAAAGGCGATATAACCAAAGTGCATGCAGATGCGATTGTAAACGCAGCTAACTCTTCTCTTTTAGGAGGTGGCGGTGTGGATGGAGCCATTCATCGCGCGGGCGGGCCTGCTATTTTAGAAGACTGCAGGAAAATACGGGCAAGGCAAGGTGAATGCAAAACAGGCGATGCTGTGATAACGACAGCGGGAAATTTACCGGCAAAATTTGTTATTCATACTGTTGGTCCCGTTTGGAACGGTGGTAGCAAAAACGAAGCTGAGAAGCTGGCCAATTGCTATAAACATTCTTTGGAGCTGGCTGTTGAAAACAATTGCGACACTGTAGCTTTTCCAAATATCAGCACTGGTATTTATGGTTATCCAAAAGATCAGGCGGCGGAGATCGCTGTTAGAACGGTTACTGAATTTTTGCAAACACACAAGAAGCCAACTAAAGTAACTTTCGTTTGCTTTGATGAAGACAGTTATTCAATTATTAAGTCTCTGGTTCACCACTAAGGCACTAAGAACACTAAGCTGCACTAAGAAACCATTTAACCGCAAAGGGCTCAAAGTTCTACGCAAAGGAAACGAAGGCAGATTAAAATCTTCGTTTCCTTTGCGCCCTACAAATTTTCGTTTAGTTAGAGAGCTCCTTCTCTGCGCCCTCTGCGGTTTAAAATTTACTTAGTGAAACTAAGTGCCCTAAGTGCCTTAGTGGTAAATCTTGAAAACAACACCATGAACAAAATATTAGCCATTACGGGAAGTTTGCGTACTACATCTTCCAACACAACCATCTTAAAATATTTGCAGAAGATAGCGCCATCAGATGTAGCGTTTGAAATCTACGATGAACTCGGGGCGCTGCCTCACTTTAATCCCGACATCGACAACGAAAAATCTCCTGAAGTAGTCACCAGGTTCAGAGCAAAACTTAAAGAGGCAAATGGCGTAATCATTTGCACACCAGAATATGCATTCGGTGTGCCGGGTGTTTTAAAGAATGGTTTGGATTGGATCGTTTCCTCAGGTGAGTTTACAGATAAGCCTACTGCAACCATAAGTGCTTCGCCGCTTGCAACAGGAGGCGATAAAGCACATGCCTCATTGCTGGTGACAATAAAAGTGATGGGAGCGAAAGTGGTAGAGAATGGTTCTGTTACCGTGCCGATCGTTTTGAAAAAATTTGATGCGGCAGGAAATATGATCGACGAGAAGACTGCGAAAGAATTTGAAGTGCTGATGAATAGTTTGATCAGTGCGTTTTGAAGAAGTTGAGAGTTGAGAGTGGAGAATTGAGAGTTAAGGCTTCCCAAATTATTTAAACAAAATGGCACATAAAAAACTCTCAACTCTCAATTCTCAACTCTCCACTTTCTACTCCTCTGGAGCATAATCATACGGCAGCAGCTCCGCCAGTTTCTCCCAACTCCAGTAGCCGTTGTTGGTTACATCATTCTGGTCATAGAAATATCCGTTTGACATAATATTGAAGCCTTCGTTAATTTCAATCACCGTAAGCTGCGCACGCAGTTGCGGAGGCAATTTGTAAAACTCGATGTATGCCTTCTCCGGCATTTCATTGTGATATTTTATTCTCAATCTTCCGTCGTAATTAATGGCCACTTCATTGCTGTCGATACCGTAAAGAGACGAATCGTAAGGATTGGAAATTGTTTCAACCGCGAAAGGACTAAGACTTGTTACTTTCTCTATTTCAAATCCTTCTTTTTCCAGGTTGCGGTTGTACCATGCACGCATAAAATGCATACGCGAGCCATTGTATGCTTTCAGGCGGTTTGCCTTCCACACTTTTTGTTCCTCTGGCGTTCCCTCCAATGGTTCAAAGAACGGAAAGCCTGTGTAGGTGCAGGTTTTGTTGCTGTATTCATAGGTTAATGAATCCAGTTTGTAGTGAATTTTGTAACCAAGTGCTTTGTTTACGATCACAAGGTCTTCGCGTTCGGTTACCTTTAAGCGGTTCTTCTTTTTGCTGAAAAAGAATTTCAGTGCCTGTGGATTTTCTATCTGGCATTTGCTTGCATCTTCAGTGCTGCCAATAAAGTTTGCATTAAAAAAGCTTCCATATTTCTCCAGGCCATCAGCCAGTTCAGAGCTGCTGGTAAAAACCACATCTTCGAGTTGCTTGCCTTTTGGTTGAAGCGTTACACTCAGTGGATTTGCTGCGTTGTTATTATTTACCTGCGTTTGAAAAGTTTCATAACCTGTAAAAGTTACAATGAGATCATAACCACCTTTGGGAAGTTTCAACTGGAAATTACCATCGTTGTCGGTAATAGTGCCAAGAGTAGTATTTTGACAAAAAACGGAAGCTTTCGCCAATGGCGCTCCGGTTGTATCTGTAACACGCCCTTTTACGTAAAAATCACTTTGCGCAAAGGCAAATTGTACAAAAAAAATCGTCAGTACGGAAAGCAATAATCTTTGCATATGCATATTGGAGATTTTGTTTAAAAACGAATTCCTAAGAATTTCATTGTATGGAATAGATGAATGAAAATGGTGCCAAATATTTAGCTTCCGGTAACTTAAAACTCATAACTCTGTACTCACAACTTACTTGCCCGCTTGCTCAAGATATTTTGCGCAGCTTTTTTTAACGGTTTCTTCTATTGTTGCAAACTGGAAACCAGGCAGCGCTTTGAGGATCTTGCTATTGTCGAAGTAAGTTTTGGACTGCGCGATCTTTGCTGTTTCCCTGGTGAGCAATGGTTTTTTTTGACTGAAAATGGATTTTACAGCTTCTATTCGCCATGCAATTTGCCCCATAAATCGTGTTGCTAATCTTGAAGGTTTTTTCTTTTGAAATCCTTCTGCAATAAGATCAAACAGTTTTTTGAAGCTATAATTTTCACTGCTGATGATAAACCGCTGTCCGGAAATATTACTTTGCATTAGCTGCAACACGGCCCTTGCAACATCCTCCACATCTACAAAGCCATTTATACCCTCGGTATAGTAAGGAAACTCGTTGTATACATTTTTAAAAATCGCATTGCTGGAATTGTTCCAGTCGCCGACGCCTAATATGGTGCTTGGATTAAGTATCACGCCATTTAAACCCTCCGCAATGGCGCGCCATACTTCCATTTCGCCTTTGTACTTACTAATGGCATAATGCGTGTTCGAAGAAGAGTCTTTCCATTCTTTTTCTTCGGTCACCTGCTCGCCATTTTTTGTTCTGCCGAGTGCCGCAATGGAACTGATATGTACAAGGCGGCCGATGTTATTTTCAAGCGCAACATTTACCACATTGGCAGTACCGTCAACATTTGTTTGGTAAAGCGCTGCTCTTTCGTTTTTGTCAAACGAAACCATGGCGGCTGAGTGAATAATAGTATCCACGCCGTTCATTGCTCTGTCAAGTTCAATCACGTCCAGGATATCCGCTTCGACCCACTCAACCTTATCTGCAACGTGTGATGGTAAATAGAAAGGAATTTTTGAAGAAGCACGTTTAATGGCCCTTACAGGGTAGCCATTTTCAACCAGATGTTTTATAATATAGGCTCCGAGAAACCCGGTGCCTCCTGTTACAAGAACCATTTTTTGTTGAGTGCTTTTAAAAAATAAGGTCAAATGTAGGAATTTAAAGCGGAACGCTAAGCGCTAAACGCCTAACGCCGTGTCTGGCACCCTGCGTTAAGCGTTTGGCATTATGCATTATTCGTAAAGTACTGGGCTAAAGTTATGGGCATTGTATTACTTCTGGAGATACGAAAAGAAACTGCTGGTTGTATTCACCCGTTTGTGCTTTATATCTCTCTCTTAAATTCAAAGAATATTTCTTTAACCTTTTAGTACCATAGCTATTATGTCAAACCAAACTACCCGACCCAAGCCAGGGGCATTATATGTATTAGGCATCCTTTGTTTTATTCCAGTACTTGGTTTTATTGCCGGCGTTGTTTTTCTCACCATTGGTATTATTTACTACAAAGACAAGTGGTTCTCATTAATGGGTGTCTTTGGCATTGTTTGGACGATTGCCTGTTACGCAACACTGTTCTACGTTGGTTTCCATTCTTCAGTTGGGAGACAAGGTTTTGCGGATCTATCGCAGTCAAACCTTAATAGCCTCGTAGGTGAAATTGAATTCTATAAAGTGCAACACGGCCATTATCCCGATAAGCTAGAGGAGCTGAAAGCCAACAATAAGTTCATATTTATTAATGATCCAACTCAAAGCACTTTTCTTAGTAAGACAACCTCGCTCTATAACTACGAAAATAAAGGTGACAAATACATCTTATTTTCTTCTGGAGTAGACAATATTCCTCACACCAAAGACGATCTTTTTCCAAAGATAACGATCACAGATAGCAGTAAAATAGGGTTGATAAAACCATAACGCACGGCGCCTAACGCTTAACGCAAGGTGTTACACACGGCGTTAGGCGTTAAGCATTATGCGTTATCCTTTCAAAGCGTTCACCACAAAAGTTGACTTGTACAACACATTCTGCATATCCGAAGCTGACTGCGGCATGTACAGCGCCATTTCGCAAGTATTCAAAAGACTTTCCAATTCTGTTCTCACTGTAAGGCTCACATTGTTTTCCTGCAGCAATTGTAATGCAGTTCTTTTATCCATCTTGCTTGGTGGCAACCCGGTTTTTTTGCTTACCGCTTCCCAAAGTGTGTTTTGTATAGAGGAGAAGAATTGACGGCTGTTATTATCGCTTAAAGCTTTCCTGGATGTTTCCAGCGGATCAGCTTCGAACATGGACGGTTCAACAACTGGCTCTTTCGGTTTCTCCGGAACTATTACAACAGGTTTTTGCGGTGCGGGTTTTTCTGTTTCTTTTTTTGCAACAACAGCAGGCGCTTTTTTTCTTCTAAAGAACAACAACAGCAACAGAATTACTGCAATGCCTCCTGCAATCCAATACCACCATGCAGCCAGGCCCGTATTGGTGCTTAATGGTTGTATGGTCGCTTTTGCCTTGTCGCTTTTCTTGCGCTTATGCAAGGCTTTTAAAACATGGATCGATAGTGGTTGTGAATTGAGCGTTTTGTAAGTATTTGCTGCAGGATCAAAATAACTGAATGTGATCGGCGCAATAGTGAAGTTGCCCGTATCCGAAGGCACAAACAAAAAGTCAAATTGCTTGCTGCCTGCAATGGGCGCTACCGATTTATCAACGTCTTCTTTTACCGAGGCATCAAATGCTTCAAAGCCTTGCGGAAAGCTAACGGAAGGCGCGTTGACAAGCGGCATGTTTCCCGCACCGCCGATGGTTACGCTTAAAGTAGCATCATCTTCGGCATGAACCTCCTGCGTAGAGAGTTTGGCGTCCAGGGTAAAATTTCCAACAGCGCCCTTGAATGAAGCAGGTTTGGCATCAGGCAAAGGTTTTACGGTAATGGTGACAGGTTTGCTGGCAAGTGTAACATTGTGTTCTTCCCATGTTTGGTTGCCAAAACCATCCATCATTTGCTGTATGGGATCGCGGGATTGTTTTGCAGATGCCGTTGTTCTTAAAAAACGAACTTTATTATCCAGCTCAACGGGATCAAGCGTGAAACTGCCGGCTTGTAAAGGATACAACTGTACTTTGCGGATAAGATGCACAGTGAAAGGCTTACCGTCAATATTTTCCACAGAAGGCGACGCAGTCTGCATATCCACCATGTCATATACGCTGAATCCATCAAGAGATGGCCTTTTAGTAACTCTTGATTCAGATTTTAATCTTGAGCATAATTTATAGGTTGCAACGATCGGTTCGCCTACAAAACAGTTTGTCTTGTTCACTTGCAAAACCACCAGCAAATTTTTCTTCACCTTTTCATTATAATCTTCTTTGGCACCCAATATCACATCTTCATCGGGGAAGTCCTGCATGTCCATTGGCGGGAAACCCATATTCATAGAAGGCATAGAAGGCTGCTGAGTATTCTTGCTCATTCTGTTTCCAACAATAACGTTCACAGTGTTTGTCTGCATCGTTTTATTGTTGATCCTTGCGCTTGCAGCGGGTATTACAAACTTTCCCGGGCCTTTTGGTTGCACAAGAAATGACAATGTGAAGGAAGATGTGGTTGTGCCATTTACAACGCTGGTTTCGCTCGATTGGTTAGGGCCGCTTATTACTGCAAAATCCCTGAATTCAGGAAGCTGTACATCATTGATGGAGCCTGCATTTTCGATGACATAATCGATCTGCAGGGTTTCATTTTTTGCGATGTTATTATCGCTTACACGGCAATAGAATTTCCCTTGTGCTACAACATTTGCACAAGTAAACATCATTGCAAGTGACAATAAAAACCATTTGCTGCCGGTGATTCGGTGAAAAGTCGTCTTCATTTTAGCTAAGCCTTCTTGAAAATGAAAATTAATATAAATGTGTCACATGGTGACTGGTGAAACGTGAAAGGATCGTTTAAGTTCTGAGGTTTGTCCCGATTAGTAAATTCATGCATTGCGATCCAATGTCGTTTAGTTAAGATATTACAAGCTTTGTTAAGTTAATGTCTTACGGACAAGATGCACTTGTTGTTATATTCTCTATTAATATTAAATGCCCTACGGGCAATAGAACCTTCCCGTAGGGAAAAGATATCAATAGAAATCAAGATAATCATCCACTTTTGCCCGTAGGGCATTAATGCGGAGGACTTTTCCTTAACTAAACGACATTGGAATTGAGACCTCTCATTGACGATTGACGTTTTACGTCGCACTACAGATCGCCCAGTTGAGGCCTCAGGATAATATCTTCCACTACTGCCGTAGGTGAAAGCTGCGATGCCGCAAATATCATGTTGGCTATATCCTCAGACTCCATGATGCGTTTAGGATCTACACCGCTACCGCTCCAGGAATCGGTGTATGCTGCCCCGGGCATTACGGCTGTTACTTTTATGTTATGCGGCTTCATTTCTTCGCGTAGATTTTTTGAGAAACCCAGCATGGCAAATTTGCTGATGCTGTAAGCACCTCCATTTGCATATGCCTGCAAGGAAGCGATGGAGCACATGTTGAAAATATGACCACTTTTCCTCGCCATCATAGCAGGCAAAAGTTTTCTTGTGAGATTGTAAGCACCCAGTAAATTCACAGACAACATTTCTTCGAGAACACCTTCGGGTTCATTGTGTACGCTACCGGGAATAAAATACCCCGCATTGTTGATCAGTACGTCCACGTCTATTTTTTGTGCCGCGATCCAATCAGCAAATTCACGCACACTTTCTTTATCGCTGATATCGCAGGGCATTGCTTTTATGGTAACGTCTGAAAATTCTGTCACCAGCTCCTCTAGCGTTTTGTAGAGTTGCGCGGCGCTACGTGAGCAGATATAAACATTATGTCCATTGGAAGCAAATTTCCTTGCCAGCGATTTTCCAAAACCCTTGGATGCGCCTGTGATAATGATGTTCATTTAGTTAAGGTATCTTTGTGCTGCAATTTAAGGAGTAAGAGCGAGAGAGAAGGCACACGGATGACACGGATTAGACGGATTTACACGGATTTTTTCTGATAAACAGAAACGCTTTCATACGACAATCAGTACTCCTACACGGAAAACTTATTAATTTTTAATTATTAATTATTAATTGGCATTAAGGCAAGTTAATAATAATTGAACCCAACAATGAACTACAAGCATCTCTTCTTCGACCTCGATCATACACTATGGGACTTTGAAACCAATGCGAAAAATACCATGCAGCATTTGTATGGACATTTTTCACTGAAAGATATTGGCATTAATGATTTTGATGAGTTTTACAAACAATACAGCATCCACAACCAAAGATTGTGGCAGCGTTATCATAAAGGATTTATTAAATCTGATGAGTTGCGCTGGAAAAGGGTTTGGCACACATTGCTCGATTTTAAGATAGGCGATGAAAAGCTGGCGAAAGAAATGAGCGCTCATTTTCTCGATTTGCTGCCCAACAGAACGGCACTTTTCCCTTATGCTGTAGAAATTTTAAACTATCTGAAAGCTAAAGGCTACCGCTTGCATCTTATTACCAATGGTTTTGAAACGGTACAGCATAGCAAACTGAAATATTCGGGCCTGACTGATTTTTTTGAAAACGTCATTACTTCCGAAGGTAGCAACAGCATAAAGCCCAATAAGGAGATTTTTGAATATGCGCTAAAGAAAGCCGGTGCCACCGCCGAAGAAAGCCTCATGATCGGCGACAACCTTGAAGCCGATATCCAGGGCGCCATGAATGCCGGCATCGACCAGGTTTTTGTAAATCATATCAATGAAGAGACTGAACTGAAGCCGACATATACGATTTATAAGTTGCAGGAGCTGGAAGATATTTTGTAATAATTGAATAACTGAATCACTGAATAACTGAATGTCTGCGCTTTGTTTTGCGCGACAATTACCAACCACTCAGTTATTCAGTTATTCAGTTATTCAGTTATTCAATCTATTGGTCCTTAGCTTCTTAACTAATCCTTTCCCCATTTTAATTTTTTAATTTTTCCTTTTGTAACTTGCGGCCATGCATGATTATTTAAGCGGATTGAATGAGAGACAGCGTGAGGCTGTACTGCATTGCAATGGACCTATAATGATAGTGGCTGGTGCCGGAAGCGGAAAGACAAAAGTTCTTACTACTCGTATCGCTCACCTGATGGCGCACCACAAAGTTGACAGTTTCAATATCCTTGCCCTTACGTTTACCAACAAGGCGGCGAAAGAAATGAAGGAAAGGGTGGAGAAAATTTTGCACAACACAGAGGCTCGCAATTTATATATCGGAACCTTCCACAGTGTGTTTGCCAGGGTGCTTCGTGCCGAGGCGCATCACCTCGGTTATCCAAATAGTTTTACCATTTATGATACAGATGACGCAAAAGGCGTTATCAAAACGGTAGTAAATGAGCTGAACCTTGATGACAAGGTCTACAAACCAAATGTTGTTTACAACCGCATTTCCTCCGCAAAGAACGCATTGGTTGGCCCAGAAGAATATGCGAGGGATTATGGCATTCAACAGGAAGATTTAAGGGCGAACCGTCCGGCGATGGGGCAGATATATGATGCCTATGCCAAACGCTGCTTTAAAAATGGCGCAATGGATTTTGATGATCTGTTGCTGAACATGTACAAACTGCTGAAAAATTATCCTGAGGCGTTGAGCAAATACCAGCGCAAGTTCAAATACATTTTGATCGATGAGTACCAGGATACCAACCCTGCACAGTATGAAATTATCAAACTGCTCGGAGCTATGCACGAAAACATTTGCGTAGTGGGTGATGATGCGCAAAGTATCTATAGTTTCCGCGGAGCAACAATCGAAAACATTCTCCAGTTCCAAAAAGATTATGATGATGTGAAAGTGGTGAAGCTGGAGCAGAACTACAGAAGCTCTCAGAACATTATCCATGTAGCCAACGAGGTTATTAAAAATAACAAGGGACAAATTCCTAAGAACCTTTGGACGGACAATGCCGAAGGTGAAAAGATCAAACTCGTGCGCACTGCGAGCGATAACGACGAAGGAAAATTTGTAGCTGATACTATTAAGGAATTAAAACTTCGCAATCACATCAGCAATAAAGACGTGGCCATTCTTTACCGCACCAATGCGCAGAGCCGTGCATTTGAGGAAAGCTTGAGAAGACTTGCGATTCCTTATATCATTTACGGAGGCCTTAGCTTCTACCAACGCAAGGAGGTAAAAGACATGGTGGCTTATCTGCGTGTGATAGCAAACCCGAAGGACGAAGAAGCGCTGAAACGCATCATCAACTATCCGGTTCGCGGCATTGGAAAAACGACTATTGACAAAGCTGTAATTTTCGCGAATACCCACAACATCAGCATGTGGGAAGTGCTCGTAAATGCACAACAATTCGGTTTCAAATCAGGAACACTTGAAGCAATCGATCAGTTTGTGACTATGATCAAAATGTTCCAGACTGAATTGCCGAAGCGCAATGCATATGAAATTGCTTTTGCCGTAGGTAAAAGCACCAATCTTGTAAAAGAACTTTTCAATGATAAGAGTACAGAAGGTGTTGCGAGATATGAGAACGTGCAGGAGTTGCTGAACAGTATCAAGGAATTTACCGAAACGCCAATGAACGAAGAAGATGGTGAGGTGGGTGATAAAGGACTAGGGACATATTTGCAACAGATCACTCTATTGACAGATGCTGACAACAAAGACCCAGACGCAGATGTTGTAAAACTGATGACGATACACGCAGCAAAAGGTCTGGAGTTCCCAGTGGTATTTGCAGCAGGATTAGAGGAAACGCTTTTTCCAAGTGCCATGAGCATCAACACAAGAGAAGAGCTGGAAGAAGAACGCCGCTTGTTTTATGTGGTGATCACGAGGGCCAAGCAAAAATTATATATTACTCATGCCAACAGCCGTTATCGCTTTGGCAGCCTGATACAAAATGAACCGAGCCGCTTTATAGAAGAAATTCCGAATGAATTTTTGGACAGAACTTCTGCCGGTGGTGGCCCACGCAATCAAACAGGTAGCTGGGGTGGTGGTTCTGCATTTGACAGGATGCGCGGAGGTTATGGAAACAGTGCCCAGGAAGCAGAAAAACAATATGGCGCACCGCCAGCAAAGAAAGCAGCAACGCCTTCTTACATTGCACCAAAGCCCGCTGCTAAAACTGTGGAGCATGTGCCAACAAAAGATTTTGTTCCAAGCGATACCACGAACTTGCAGGCAGGACAAAAAGTGGAGCACCAAAAATTTGGCTTTGGAGTAGTGGATAAAATGGAGGGCAGCGCACACAACCCGATCGCTACTGTAAAGTTTGAACTGAACGGAGAGAAGAAGATTATGTTGAACTATGCTAAGCTGAGGATTGTTGAGTAATTTGAGAGAGAGAATTTGAAAATTTGAAGATTTGAGAATTTGAAAATGGGTTGACCATTCACCATACAACAACTAAAACAAACCGCTATGGCGCAACTACCAAAATTTATGATCGCTGATGATCCGGTAACAGATCCGGATAATGAATACATCATTCATACGCACCAGCCGCGCTTTGTGGCTAAACGCGTGGAAGATGAAGATGGCGAAAATGCACATATTGACATCGTGGAAGAGATTGATGATGTAGATGCATTTTTCAAAAACGATCCAGCAAAAAAAGAAGAACTCCTCGAAGAGCTGGAAACCTGGTATTATGATTATATGGACTGGCTGGAATCCGATGAAGATGAGTAGGGAGTTGCCACTGAGGCACCGAGGACACAGATAAACACAAGGCCAGGTTTTTAAAGCACAGAGTTAAGAGAGTTTTTTACACAGAAGAAAGGAGATTTGTAATGCACTGCTCCTTTCTTCTGTGAACCCGTTACGCTCGCCCGAGTCTCAAGGCCGTTTATTTCCACATGCTGCACAAAAGCTCGCCTTGTCAGTTCGATATGGCTTACCACATTTTTCACATGGTGGACCATATAGCGCAATTCTATGGTGCAAAATAGCATTCGGGTGCTTTGCTTCCCAGCCCGTTGCCTTGTTGTAAAAATCCAAAACAGCTTTGAAACGGGTTTGAAAATCTGGATAAGTGTCTTTATCTCTTATGCCATCAGCATATAATTTAAGAGCATTTTTGTACTCCTCTTCATTCATCATGGGCACTTCCATTTTACATCTCCAGCACCATAACATTTTCATAGTCGTATTTTCTATTTTAAGCGGTGGAAAATTAAAGAGCAAAGCCCCTTAGTGAAACTTAGTGCCCTCAGTGTCTTAGTGGTAAAGAAATTGTTTGTACCTATAGCCCGTCCGAATGACATACTGAGACTAGTTCGCCAGCGCTTTCTTCAACACGTCCTTTTCCACAACTCCCTGCTGTCTCCAAACTTCTTTGCCGTTTTTGTAAATAATAAATCCGGGAATTTTATCAAGGCCCATCGCTTTCATAAGAGTAGTATTTGCACCGCCATCTATTTTTACAAGTTCAAACTTTCCTTTTAATTCTTTCTGCAGATCTGCAATTACAGGCTCCATTTTTTTGCAAGGCGGACACCATTCAGCGCCGAAATCAACCAGCACGGTTTTCTTCACATTTACCTTCGCAGTGAATTCATCCGTCGTCATTTCCGGAATGTTAGAGACGCCGGCAACAGGCTTGTTAGCTTGCTTCCAGGAAATCATTCCACCATGCAATTCTTCTACATTTTTAAAACCATTTTCGCGAAGATATTTTGCAGCAGCAGCGCTTCTTCCTCCTACCTGGCAGTATATCAGCACCGGTTTATTTTTATCGAGATATTGCACACGATCCTTAAATTCTTCCTTGTTGTTCCAGTCTGCCTGCAGTGCGTTGGCAATGTGGCCATTGCTGTATTCACCGGATGTACGAACATCCAGCAGTTGTTTATCACCACCTATTTGTTGTTGAAATTCATCTGCAGAAAGTACAGTCTTTGTTTGACCATTCAGGTTGCACGAAAGAAGGAACAAGCATATTACTTGCGCGATCAGAATATTTTTCATGGTACAAATTTACGATTATGAAACCCTAATTATCTGTTAACTGATTATCGACCAGAACGCTCTTTTGTTTGGCTTTCTTTTCCTGCTTGCGAAGCGCCTTATTGCTTTTTGCACCTGTACTTGTCATTACTCCGCTGAAAGCAAGCTTGAACAGGTAATTGAAAATGAATTTGGAATTTATTCTTTCAAAGTAAATATTGCCGGTCCTGTTGTCATTCTTATTTTTAACAACCGTATTGGCTGCAAAACTTTTTAGTCTTGAAGAAAAGGAAGAATTATTCTTTTTGGTTTCATTCAGCAGTTCTATAATCAGGCTGTGATAATAGAAATCCATTTTCCCTTTACCTGAAAAATTATCACCTCTTATGGAGTACTCGAGCTTGTCCACCTCGCCTGATCGTACAACGGCAGATGCAAGCGGTACCAGCAAAGGATTCAGGTCTTTCAAATTAAAAGCGCCCATTTGTACATTGGCGATGAACGCATCGTTCCTGCTGTAAAGCGGTGCCGCGTATTGCAACGCAAGCCTGCTCTTGTTCATAAACAGTGCCGAAACGTTTACGCGGAAAGTATCATTCGGATGAGTGTCCTTCAGCCTGAATGGAAATGCAATGCCATTGACATCGTTGAAAGTTACCGTTCCTCCTTTCTTCGTTTTCTCCGACACTTCCGTGTAATCAATATTGCCTTTGCTAAATGAAATGGTGTCAATGTCAACAGACAGCCTTGAACGCTTCATTAGCGTTGCAGGCAAAGCTTTGTACAGATTGTTTGCAGGATATATTTTGTCCCTGTAAACAGAAATGTCGAAGCCATTTATCCCGAGATGATTTGCACTAAAATTTCTTCTTCCGGTTTGCAGATTAATGTAGGGCTTAGAAACTGAAATATTAGTAAACTTCCCCGTTATGTAATCCGTTTGAAATTTTACACTGTCAAGATATTCTTTCGTAGCAAGTCTTGGCGCAAAAGAAAAAGAGCCAATATTCAGTTTGTTTTCTACGCCTGAATAGTTAATGCTGTCAATAACAAAATTTGTTGTAGCCGTTGGAAATGCAATGTGTTTCACTGCCACGAATGAAGCATGATCTGGTGATATCCATTCCGCCACAGGTGGTTTTTCAGACATGGGCCATTGCAGATTATGCGCATCCATGTTTACGTTTTCAGCAACCAGGTTGTGCTTGCTGCCTTCCTGAAATTGCACGTCCGTATTGGTAATGGCAAAAGATTTTATATTCATCGCTCTCTCGCCATCGTCGCCAGTTAGCTTAAAACTTGTTCTCAGCGTTTTACCGGTAACGTTTGCCAGCGTTGTATCCTGGTGAAAACGAAATGCGTAGTCTTTACAACCGAGTCTTGCTATAATGTTTTTTTCGGTGGAATTAAAAGTTTCCAAACCTATATCAGACGACGGGGAGATAAACTCCATGTTGTTTCTCTTCACCGTAAGGTCCACGTTGATGAGCCTTGATCTTTGCAGGTTAAACAGCCATTTTCCTTTGGTAGCATTTTTTGGCGTTTTCTCTGTATTGGCAAACACAGCATACACTTTTGCGGTGTCCGCGTACAAATGATCAAGTGCAATTTGCCTGGTTGCAATGTCGAATTGCGATGGCTGAAAATACAATCGCTGGGAGTTGATCAGCAATGTGTCTCCATTTTGTATACGATGCAACGAGAAATCTTCTATGGTAGACAAGGAGCCTACAACAATTGAAATTTTGGATGTTTTTGCAGTGATGTAGTTATCCGAAAAATTTACGTCGCCAGTGTGCGCCTCCTTCAAACTAAATGTAACTGGCTCGCCGTGCGTCTTGTGTACATTTTGCAGAACTGCAGAAATGTTATTGCCCGAGATTTTTACATCACCACGTTCAAATGAAGACAAGTGAATATTGTTCAGCACAAAGTTGTCTATATCCACGTCGAGGTTTGCTCTTCTTGCCGCCGCAGGTTGATTTTGATTTCGTCCCTCATGTGTAATATCAGCGTCGTCTATTTCGACAGATTTGGCAATGAATTTATTGTCATCAAGGATTACCGCAATATCCGGATGATCGATGATGAGCGATTTGCCTTCAAAGTGCCTGTTCTCTGATCGTCGAAAATTGAAATTATTTAGGCGCAATATTTTATCCTC
This sequence comes from Pinibacter aurantiacus, assembly GCF_019130065.1. Taxonomy (GTDB): domain Bacteria; phylum Bacteroidota; class Bacteroidia; order Chitinophagales; family Chitinophagaceae; genus Pinibacter; species Pinibacter aurantiacus. The sequence continues at coordinate 303,694 of NZ_JAHSPG010000002.1, forward strand.
TTTGTATTCCATTGCAGCCGCCTGCAAGTTGTAAGAACTATTTTCAAACTGAAGATCTTTCGCCGATATATTTTGCAACGCATCCAGCAGATCCGAACTGCTTTGCAGGCGAAGCCTGTTATTTTTAAATTTGAAATACAAATGCAGGCTGTCCGCGCTAAACTTCAGCGGCTTTGCACCATAACGGACCACGGAATAGGTTCCGTTGTTAAACTCCAATTCGCGAATATCAGCGTTCAGCGTAATTCCTCTTAAAATAGCGCCCAATGATTTTGCAGATTCGCCTTCCTTTAAATCTTTCAGCTCATGTTTTATCACCGCAGATTCCAGCACAAATTTTTTCGCTTTTATTTTCTTTTCCACTAGCAGCATTCCAATATCGGCTTCATCAATGGTTAATTGAGGAAGCGCCAGCAAAGGCTTGGTAGCGGTACTGGTTGGGTAAACTAACAGGTTTTTCAAAACAATGTCACCGCCATTTTTGATGCTAAACTGGTTGAACTGCATCCGGTACTTGTTATGCGGCGAGAAAGATTCGTATTCCTTTACCGAGAACGTAAAATCCCCGAGGTTAATGGTGCCTGAATCTCCGGCGGTGATATAAATATCGTTTACCTGCAGAGTATGTTTTTCAATATCGATATTTCTTTCCTGGTGCAGGAAACGCGTAACCAGGTGCGTGTTGGCGTTTGTCATTTCCAGGTAATGCACATCTATATCGCCAAACAAATGCGATACCACATCATGCATGATATGTTTCACATCTTTTGCTTTGTTTGCCTTCGGCGAAAGATTAACAGTAAGCTGCGTACGCGGCTGGCTGATCATTACCGAGTCTACCTGCAAAATGCCTTCGTTGTACAATCTTCCGAAATTCAATTTCTTCAATCGAAGTGACGGCAAATTGATTTTGAAAGCATCAGTAGAATCAGTTTGTGCGCCTTCATACAAAATGCTGTCCATTGTAAGATTGGCCGTTGTGGTAGACAAATGCAATGCGTGAAAAGAAACTGTTTTATTGCTGTCGAGCACCACCTTTTGAGGACCGACGTCGAGTTTGATCGCATCCGTTAAAAAAACGCGATGCTTTGTCGTGGTAGTGCTATCTGTAGGGTGAAAACCTTTTGCAAAAAGATCGATGTTTTTAATGCTGTAGGTAAAATCATTCCTGGTTTCATCTTTCAGCAGAAGTGTGGCGTCTTTTATTTCGACGTTGTTGATGTTGGTTGCTTCTGCAAAACTGCTCAGGTACTTGTAAATATCACCGGCATTCTGGAAAAATCCCGTTCGCTTACTGTTTTTTTGAATGACAATGTTGAACTCCGGCTTTTGAAATGCAATGGAAGTGATGTTCAATTTTTTGCGCCAGATCAGATCGCCCAGGCTTTGCAATTGCAAAATGACCTTTGGAAACGTTACAAAGTATCGTGATTGGCCGTTGCTGGTATCCAGGGAAGTAAGTTTTCCTCTCTCCACAGTAAAAGTAAGGGTGGAATAATTGGCCCGAAGGCGCTTAAAATCAAGCTCGTAGGCACCATGGGTCTGTTCCCTTACCATTTGCTTGATCACTGAACGTATGTTAAGCTTTACATACAGTAATACGCCTGCAATTGGTAAGACGAGAGATAAAAAACCGATCAATATTGCTTTATAGCGTCTTCTCATTATCTGTCATAGCCTGGGTATGTAAAATACAACAAATAAAGTATTGTTGATCAATCAACTAGCGATTGACAAAAGTTTAACCAGATCCTTTGTTGATGCTGGATTTACTACCGATTGGTCAAACTATATGAAATAATGTTTCCGAGACATTTTTAAAGTTAATGCTATATGTAATTTAACAATAAAGGAAGAAGGGATGAATTGTTTCTACTGCCATAAAGGTTCGTTTTGCCAATTAGCTTTTAGACCTAAAGCGTTGGGATCAATATTGGGATACTTGCCAAGCAAGGTTTCAAGTTTGTCGCGAAAATCGTTACGGGGATTTATTATGTTTAACAAGTACTTCATACAACACAAATGAATGTAAAGCATATGATGTTCGTTTACGGGAGGAATATTTTTGATCCATGCGCTAGGTGGCTTGGCTAACAACTTGGGTCGCCCTGGAAGATTTTTGTTCCATAGTCGCCCGTGGTGAGCGCAAATATTTCGTATTTGAGCGATGGTTTGAAGCCAGCTTGGTAAATAGGTATGGTTTACAGTACCTAATTCAAAAGCAATTGTGTTTTTAGATCTTATACTTGGACGCAGGTTGCCGTATAGTTTTGAAAGATTGCCGAAGCTGGCGATTTCCAATGTTTTCCATGCTGGTGGCCGACGGATGTCTGAATAATATGTCGTCCTATGCTGCTTAATGAAAACCTCTTTAGAATGATTTAGCTCTTTATCAATTAGAATCAAAGTATCGGCATGTTCAACATGATTTTTGAACAACGAACCATCTTCGAACCACCACGGCGATGCCTCGTGTGAAAGGTTGTAAATTAATTTTGTACGAAATCCAATTTCAATTCTTTCTATTACATCAAAGAGTAGAAACCTTAACTGGCGGTCAAAGTCATAGATAGCGATGATATTTTCGAAAGTACTATTTGGTTTAAAAACATGCGAAACCTTATTTGATTGCATCGACCACCAGTACCCGGAAAGCCTATAGTAACTAATATTTTGCAAAGTGTGTGCAGCAGTGACCTCGTTTGTAATAATAAGCCCCCTATTTTTTAATTGTTTTATTTGTTGTGATATGTCCGTGGCTGGCTTATTGCATTTCACAGGCTAAGGATTATTAATAAAAAAACCTCCCAGATGCTCGCCATGAGGCTAACACGAGAGGTGTATTGTAAATAGGTTTATAAACGCAAAAGACTCACCCTGGGACGCTGATCTGACGGGTAGCGTGGTGAGTACTATTGGCGCAAATATAGCATAATGTTTTGACTTTAAGATAACAATGCCATAACTTTTTGTTTTTAGCATTGTATAAGTTGCAGACTAGTTTATACTAAAGCATCGGAATTAGTCGCAACCAGTAAATCAATTTGCAGCCCTTTTACAACGGCAAGATCCCCGCTACCATTGCGTTCATCAGCTTTTAACGCCGGATTGGATTTAGAAATTACCCGTTGATATACATTCTTTTTTTAAAATACCGTGCCTCCTTATCTTAGCCGTTTAAAAAACTATTTTAAACGATATGGGAAAGAAGCACATCATCCTGTTTTCTGTGGCTGCTATGAGCCTTGCTTCAGGTTGGGCACAAGATAACCTCGTAAACTCGCTGAGCGGTAATGCGAGTGCAAATGCTAAAGACAAATTTGCTTTTACAAGTGTTTACAACATCGAAAGAACTTCTGTAAAAAACCAGGGTAGCAGCGGTACCTGTTGGAGCTATTCAGGAAACTCGTTCCTTGAATCTGAAATGCTGCGCAAAGGCAAACAGCCAGTTGACATTGCGGAGATCTTCACCGCACGTTGCGTATACATCGAAAAAGCAAAACAATATGTACGCATGCACGGTTCTGTGAGCTGGGGAGATGGCGGTGAACTGCATGACGTGATCAACATGTACGCTAAATATGGAGCGGTTCCTCAATCTGTTTATACAGGATTGAATTACGGCACATCAATCAATAAATTCGGCGAAATGCAGGATGCATTGAAAGGTATGCTGGATGGCATCATCAAAAATGCAAATGGCAAACTTACTCCAAACTGGCTGACTGCGTTTACTGCTGCATTGGATGCTTACCTGGGCAAAGTTCCTGATCAGTTTCAGTACAACGGAAAAACTTATACTCCGCAAACTTTTGCTAAAGAAGTGGTTGGTTTAAATGCTGCGGACTATGTGGAGTTAACTTCTTTAAACGATCAGCCTTACTACCAAAAAGTATTTTTGCCAATTCCTGATAACTGGAGTTATGATTATGCGTACAACGTTCAAATGAACGACATGACCGCTATCATCGACAATGCTTTGAAAAACGGTTATTCAGTGGGTTGGGCAACTGACGTGAGCGAAAAATATTTCAGCTGGAAAAACGGTATCGCATACGTTCCTGAAAAAGAACTTGCTGATATGACTGAAATGGAGAAAGTAGAAATGTTCAACGGTCCAAAAACTGAAAAAACAATCACTCCGGAAATTCGCCAGGACGCATTCAACAATTACCTTACTACAGATGACCACGGCATGCAGATCGTAGGTTTGTCAGTAGATCAAAACGGTAAAGAATACTATGTGGTTAAAAACTCATGGGGCGAAACAAACGACTACAAAGGTTATTTATACGTTACCAAAAACTATGTGTTGTTTAAAACAACCGGTTTGCTGGTAAACAAAGCGGCGCTTTCCAAAGACATGGCTGCGAAAATGAAGCTCTAAGAACTTTCGCTATAAGCTAAGATGCCCTGACATTATGTTGGGGCATTTCTTTTTGTTGTTAGTTGATGGTTGTTAGTTGTTAGGAATTCCGTTCCATTGTTCACTATACTTTTTTGGCTTTCTTGCGGGCGATGAGTCGCAAAAGCCTAACAACTAACTGCTAACAACTAACAACTAAACCTGTTATCTTCACAAAATATTACACCACCGCAGGATGATAGTAGACGACTTAAAGGCATACAAAAAGTTCACGACGAGTTATTATGTAAATGAAGGGTTCCGCATTACTGCCGCTGTAATGATTCCCGTGTTGCTTTCTTCCTATCTTGGCCACCTGGCCATGGGAATTACGTTTGTGCTGGGCGCACTTTGCACGAGCAGCGTAGATACTCCCGGTCCCATACACCACCGCAGAAACGCCATGCGCATCACCATTCTTCTTATTTTCCTTGGCGCCATTATCGTGGGTTTTACTGTGAGGGTTCCGTGGCTGATGGCAATTGAGCTGGCCCTGTCTGCGTTTACTTTCTCGATGATCGGCGTATATGGTTTGCGCGCTTCTTCAATTGGTGCGGCGGCGCTTTTACTGCTGGTATTGAACATCGATGATAATTACACCACCAAAGAAATATTCATAAATGCAGGGCTCGTAGGTGCCGGGGGCATCTGGTATTTTCTCTGGAGCGTTTTGCTGAACAGATTGCGGCCTTACAAGTTGGCCCAGCAAGCAATTGGCGATTCCATTTTATCGCTGGCAAAATACACCCGCATCAAGGCTTCTTTGTACAATAAAAATGTTGATTACGAAAAAGCATACAAAACGTTGCTGGAAGAACAGGTGCATATACACACCAAACAAAACCTGGTTCGCGAAGTGTTGTTCAAAACGAGAAGCATTGTTAAGGAAACAACGCATACGGGTCGTGTGTTGTTAATGACCTTTCTCGATTCGGTTGATCTTTTTGAACGCATTATGACCTCTCAGCAGGATTATAAGGCGCTGCATGATTGCTTTGATGATGACATGCTGCACAGGTTCCAGGTGATTATTTTACAAATTGCTTCAGAACTTGAAAACATAGGCATCGCATTGCAGGAAGGCACAAAGTCAGTTCCAAATGACGACCTCACACAGGCGCTTGAAGGACTTAAAACGCACTTTTCTGAATACAGGCACCAACATCTCAACGAAACCAATATTGAAGGGTTCATCAGTTTGCGACACATACTCGACAGCATCGTCGACATTCGCAATCGCTTGCTGACAATGCACCGTTATACGCGGTATGATAAAAACCTGAACATTGAAAAAGACGCCACGCTTGACTATAACCAGTTCGTATCACATACAGAGATCAGCACAAGACAGTTTTTCACCAACATCAATTTTCACTCAAACATTTTCAGGCATTCATTACGGGTGAGCCTGGCGATGCTGGCTGGATTCTTTTTGGCAAAAGCAATAGCTGTTGGCCATGGCTACTGGATATTGCTTACCATACTGGTTATTTTAAAACCAGCGTACAGCCTTACCAAACAACGGAATTTTCAAAGACTTGCAGGAACGGTCATTGGAGCGGTGATAGGTGCCACAACCCTGTACTTTTTGAGAGACAGGACGGTGATTTTGGTGGTGTTGATGATCATCGGAATGTTGGGTGCATACAGCTTGCTGCGCCTCCAATATTTTATAGCGGTTATTTTCATGACTTTTTACATACTGCTTGCATTCTATTTCCTCAAGCATAATGACTTTCAAAGGGTCATTCAGGATCGCGTAATTGATACCGCGATCGGCTCTGTTATTGCGTTTGCATTTGTAATGCTTATTCCGCCGAAATGGGAGCATGAGCAAATAAAAAAATTGCTTACAAATTGCATCAAAGCAAATGCTGTTTATTTCAACGCAGTTGCACAAGTATTTACGGGCAAAGACTTCAACAGTTCTCAGTATAAATTTTTCAGAAAAGAAAGTTTCGTAGCATTAAGCAATCTTTCAGATGCTTTCCAGCGCATGCTTTCCGAGCCGCGCAGCAAGCAGAAAAACAGTATGCAGATTTATCAGCTCACAGTTTCCAATCACATACTGGCATCGCACATTGCAACGCTTGCTTCTTATGTTTTTAGTTTTGGGCAAAAGCATGTTTCGATGGATTTTCTTCCACTTATAGATGATAGCATATCTCATTTTGATAACACAATCGCAATCCTCGATGGCAATAGTGTAAGCACGCAGGATATGACGCAGATACAAAAAAGCAAATACATTGTGAGAAATAAAGTGGAAGAGCTGTTATCGCAGCGTGTACAGGAACTTAAAGCCGGATCATTCGATACCGACACAAGGCATCAATTGTCGCAATTGAAGACCATCACCGATCAATTTGAGTACGTGCACAAAATTTCCATCGACATGGAAAAAATTGCGGGAAAATTTAATACTGCGTAAATTCAACCCTTCGACAAGCTCAGGGTGACAGCTCCCTTAGGCTGTCAGGCTGAGCTTGTCGAAGCCCGTCCGACCGGTCATCCGGGCGGGCCTTGTCAAACAGGAACGATAACCGTTATAACAAATGAAGGACTGTCACATATTATTAATCAAATGCGCCGACCGCCAGGGCCTGATCGCCAATATTACCGGCGTTTTGTTTCGCCATAGTATAAACGTAGTAGTGATGAAAGAATTTGTGGAGCCCGAAACCAACACTTACTTTTCACGCCTCGAGTTGCTGGGGCCGCTTGATGTTGAATTAATAAAAACAGAACTGCTCAATACCCTTCCTGCCGATACAAAGCTGATGATCCATCCAAGGAGAAAGAAGGATATTGTTGTGCTGGTGACAAAGGAACATCATTGCCTGGGTGATTTACTGGTGCGTCATCACTTTGATGAGTTGCATGCAAACATCAAAGCAGTGATTGGTAATTATGATGTTTTGAAAAACTTTACCGAAAGGTTTGATATACCGTTTCATCACATAGATCACGAGTTGTACGATAAAGAAGAGTTTGAAGCAAGAGTGATTGATGCCATTCAGCAATACCATCCCGATTATATTGTGCTGGCGAAATTCATGCGCATTCTATCGGGAAATTTTGTGGCGAAATTCGAAGAGAAGATCATCAACATTCACCACTCTTTCCTACCAGCGTTCATTGGTGCCAATCCCTATAGAAAGGCCTACGAACGCGGCGTTAAACTAATTGGCGCTACGGCCCATATTGTAAACAACGACCTTGACGAAGGCCCGATCATCACACAAAAAACGATACCCGTTGATCATGAGCATGATGTAAAAGGCATGCGCGAAGCGGGCCACGAAATTGAGAAGTCTGTGCTGGCCGACGCGTTGAAACTCGTATTTGATGACAGAATATTCGTGATGAACAATAAAACGATCATCTTCAACTAGAGGGCACGCAGATGACACTGATTAGACTGATTTACACAGATCAGCGCAAATCGGTCTAATCAGCGTCATCTGCGTGACAATTTAATGTTTGGAGCCTTAGTGAACCTTAGTGTCTTAGTGGTAAATCTTGTTATTTCACTTCTTTAGAGCTGCCCTCAAAAAACAAATTCACCTCCGGATCTAGCACAAAAGCCTGGGGCCTGGTGTCACAAGAGAAAGTAGTAACAGTCTTCGTGTCTCTAACGTCGATTTGCTTAATCTCCGATCCTATTTTTATTTGTAATGGAAAATCAAAAGCCTTTGTTTGTTGTTGCAAAACAGTAATCGCAATTTCTTTTTTATTCGCATCATATTTCCATGAAACATCAAGCACAGGATGCTCTTTTGTGTACAACCATTGCTGGAAGAAAGGCTTCAAATCTGTGCCGCTTACTTTTTCAAATACCGCCCGCAAATCATCAGTGTTCGCATTCTTGCCGCGATAAGTACTGTAATATTCTTTGATTGCTTTCCAGAAGATATCATCCCCCAGTTTTCTGCGAAGCATATGCAATACCCAAGCTCCTTTTTGGTAAGAAAACGCATTCAACAGACTCACATAGTCGCTCGTTGGATTGATGATCGGCGCATTTGTTCGCTTTGAAAATTTTATTGCCTTGTTGCGTTCATCAGTTAGTTTCTCGTCAAGTTTGGCTTTGCCATATTTTGCTTCGAGGTATAGGTCTGTGAAATAAGTAGCAAAACCTTCACTCAACCACAAGTGCTCAAAACTTTTTTCTGTAACAGTATTGCCAAACCACTGGTGCGCGATTTCGTGAGCAAGTAACGGCTCGTTGCTGCCATTGCCGGTAAGTGTTCCCTCACCATAAAAAATAGCACTTGCATTTTCCATGCCTCCAAAGCGTGTAGTGGATTGTACGTTAGCGAGCTTTTTATAACTATAGGGCCCAACATTGGTGATGAACCATGTTAGTATGTCTTTCGCCACTGCATAATCATAAAAGCCTTTTGTACGGTCCTCTGGATATATCCAACTATACACAGGAACGCAATTTACATCGCCACTGTGCTGTACCGCAAAATCTGCAAGCCCTATCACCATTACTTTTGTGGGCAACTCAACAGTTTCTTCGTACTGCGTAAGTTTTAAATGATTGGGCAAATTCGTTTCTTCTTTTACCAATCCATTTGAAATCACCTGGTAATGGTCCGGCGCAATAACAGTGAAAGAAACAGCGGCTTTGTCGGCAGGCGTATCGTTGCATGGAATCCAGTAGCGGGCACGATTCGGCCAATTGTCAGCAAAAATGGTACGATGACCGAATTTGTTTCTTGCAATGATCAATCCATCTGCAGGAACGCCTTGATAGGTTATGGCAATTGTTTTCTCTGCACCAGCTTCTACTCTGTTTGAAAAATTGACAGTGATATTATTTTCCTGCGATTGAAATTTCAAAGTCTTATTACTCTCCTCCACGCTCGTCACTGTCATTCCTTTCCCAGATTTTTGATCAAATACAACCAGGTCAAATGAAACATTGTCACATTGCTGTAATGCCTTAAAACGTATCGTTGCTTTGCCTCGTATGATATCCGTGGTGTCATTTACATTCAGTTCAAACTGGTATTGCTGCACATCAATTTTTTCATGTTGTGCAAATAGGTTGTTTGAAAGTAAAAGGAAAATAGCCAATGATTTTTTCATAGGGGGAAAGATAAGAAAAGTAGGGACGCGTTGAACGCGTCTCCGCTAACACCAAAACAATGCAAAAAAAATTGGGCAATTGTTGCCATTGAAAGCAGCAGGTTGATATGGTAGCAGGAGACGCGTTCAACGCGTCTCTACGGCAGGCACAAAAAAAGCGCTCCGAAGAGCGCCTTTATATACTTTACAATCTCACCTACTAGTGATGGTGATGATGTTCTTCTGTCATTTTTACGAAAGCTTCCTGAGTGATTGGAGTGTCAGTTGCAGCAACTTTTTGTTCAGCAGCTTCAAACACTTTATCAGTTTGGATTCTGTGGAAAGTATCTTCAACAAATTTTCTGTCTTTCATCATTCTTTCTACATAATCATTCACCCAAGGCTGATCAAGGTCCATAGGAGCACCCATGCTGCCCATGTAGCTGAACAATTGAGCTTTTGCCGCTTCGCGGATATCTTCAGGCTTTACTTCGATGCTGTGATCTTTAACCAATTGGTCAACGATCAAAGTCCATTTCAAAGAATTAGCGAAAGAAGGGTATTCAGCAGCAACTTCGTCTGAAGTTTTAGGTTTTTCGCCACCTGTTTCCATCCAACGTTTAAGGAAGCCTTCAGGGAATTCCATTTTAGTTTGGTCGATCAGGTAGTGGTACAGTTGATCGTAGATTTGATTACGAGCCTGTGCATCCCAATATTTTTGAATGTCTTCTTTAATTGCGTTGCGAAGATCAGCTTCAGATTTGATCTCTCTGCCAGGGAAAGCAGTGTTGAAGAATTCTTCGTTGAATTCAGCTTTTTCAATCAAACCAACTTTAGTGATTTCAAGTTTGAAGTGTTTCTCGTCAGCAGTTTGACCCTTTGCAAGACCAAGATCATTCAGGATCCACTCTTTTTCAGTTTCACCAAAAGCTTTGCCCAATTGTAAAGAAACAGTATCGTTTGCTTTTTTACCGATCAGGTTTTTGCGGAAATCTTCAGCGAAGTATTTTACCAAAAGAGAATTGTCTTTTCTTACACCGCCTTCCAGTTCGTTACCTGCAGCATCAGTTTCAATGAAAGTAACGTTCAACACGTTATCGTCACCAGTTACAGCTTCAGGATCTGTCATTTTACCGTGACGTGTTTGCAAACGCTCAACTTCGTCGTTGATCATTTTGTCAGTGATCTCAACATTATAGCGTTTTACTTTAGCAGTTCCAAGATCTGCAGCGTTTACCGCAGGTTTCAGACCTACTTCAAATGCGAAAGTATATGGAGCCGGATTGTTTACATCCAGATTAGCGGCATCGTTTTCTGGCAAAGGCAGAGGTTGTGCAAAAATTTCAAGCTTTTCATTTGTCATGTAGTCCGTAAGTTGTTTTTCAACAGAGCGAAGAACTTCTTCAGTAAATACAGACTGGCCATACATTTTTTTAACCATTCCTACAGGAACCATTCCTTTACGGAAACCTGGGATGTTAGCCTGTTTGCTATAGTTTTTTAAAGCTTTCTCGAAAGAAGGTAAATAGTCGGTTTTTTCCACCTGAACAGTGATCTTGTCATTCAGCAAACCGATATTCTCCCTGGAAACAGTAGCCATATTGCACTAATTTTAGATTTTTAATTTGGGCTGCAAAGGTAGTTATAATTAATAATTAATAAAGAATAATTAATAGGGCAACCTGCCTTACAAAGAGATGCTCAGATTTGCTGAAAATTAAAAGGACCACATTCTTTAATGAATGCAGCCCTCTTAATTGTTAATTATTAATTATTAATTAGTTAGTTCTACTTGTCATTCAGTATCAACAACGGAATATAAGTGCTATGAAGCATTTCCTTTGTATGCTGAATTTTAAAAATGCGGGCGAAAAAGCTATGGCGATGCGCCACCATAACGAGGATTTGTGAATGATTTTCAAGCAGAAAAGTCATCAATCCTTCCTCCACATTGTTATTGATGTGGGTGTAGAAATTGTGGTCGATGCCTTCAAACACCTTATTGAAATTGGCAACACATTGATTGTAAGCCACTGTTGAAATCTCTTCCTCCACTTTTTTAATATTGACAATCTGGAGCTTTGCGTTAAAATCAGTGAGAATAGTTTTTAAGGTTTCGAGTCCAATTGGATTTAATTTGTAGCTGAAGTCAGTAGCATAGGTCACTGTTTGGACGGGCTCAAAAAATGAGCCGGGGGGAATGGCCAAAACGGGGATCTTTGAAAGGCGGGATGCTTCATCTGCCGTACTTCCGATCAGTTTTTCCATTCCGGAAGCATATTGTTTCATTCCTAAAACGATAAGGTTGACATTATTTTCTTCAGCCGTATCTATCATAGTGGCGGCAGGAAGACCGACACTTACAATGGTTTGAATTTCAACGCCTGGTACGAGTTCAGTCAATCTCTCAGCTTCCTTCTGCAGCTCTTTTTCGTTCTCATGCTGAATATCATCAAAAGGCGTAAATAGGTAAGGTACCTCACTTACAGGTGTGGGCAATAGATAAACGTGCTGCAAAATAACCATTGACTGTGAGGATTTTGCAAGCTTGACTCCATACAAAGCAGCGTTCTTTGAGCTTTCGGAATAATCCACTCCAATTAGTATTGTTTTCATAATGCATCGTTTGCTTATAAAGTTACAATCGAAAGGCCTGCATGGTTTCTCAAAAAATTAATTTTTAATAAATTATAATTATAAATAATCTAATAAAAAATGGCCGACTGTTTCACTTTATTTATAGATATTGGGATGATTTGTGATAAAATGAAAGAAAAAGTGCAATTTTATTATTAATTTTCTGTCTAGATACATAAATTATATAAATAATTAATGTGTTTGGGCCAAATGACTGTTAAAGTTGTTAGTAGGTAGATGTTACTTGTTAGGCTTCCGAGCCACTTCTTTACTAATAACTAACAACCAACAACTAACAACTCATAACGATCCTCGCCGTCTTCGAAAACAATAATTGAACAGGAAAAAAGACTTGCATGCGTCACGCGTTTCAATTTAAGATCAATTTTACGTCCGGCATCATTTCTCCGGCGTATTTACAATATTTGTTATCCGCGGTAAGAGAAGCGGGTATCGCTTATGTGCGCTTTGGTTTGCGACAACAGCTCATCATCGATGCGTCACATAAAGATTATGACAGAATGGTTACGGCCCTCAACAAAAGAGGCGTTACCTATGAAGTCAACCGCGACGACTATCCAAATATTCTGAGTTCCTATGCAGCCGAGGAAATATTCATCCGCGATACATGGCTAAAGGAGAATATTTACAAAGACATCTTTGCGCTCTTTGATTACAAGCCGAAACTGAAGGTAAACATCGTGGACAATAACCAGACTTTTACGCCGATGTTTACGGGCAATATCAACTGGATCGCTTCTACGCAGCCCCACTACTGGTTTCTCGTGCTGCGATTCCCCAAAACAAATGTGTTTTTTCACTGGCCGCAGCTGGTCTATACCAACGATATCCCGCGCCTATCTAAAAAAATAGAAAATGTTATTTTTCAGAATAACACTTTGTACTACGAAAACATCGAAGCTGACGGGAACGTTCTCTATAAAACGATCTGCGACGAGTTTGCGGTCATTTCAAAACCTGTAGAAGAAAGCCTTGTGTTGCCGGATTTTAAGTTGCCTTACTACGAGGGATTCAACAACTACGGAGATAAGCTTTGGCTGGGTATTTACAGGCGCGAAGAACTGTTTGCTGTGGATTTTTTACAAAATGTCTGCGGCATTTGCATTGCCACCAACATCAATCAGCTGTACGCTACTACCTGGAAGTCGATCATCATAAAAAACATTTTGCCAAAGCATCGCGATCTGTGGGATTGTTTGCTGAACAAATACCGCATCAATGTGCGCCATGCTTCCAATGAATTGAACTGGCAGGTAGAAGATGTGAGCGAAGACGGATTGAACATCAAGCGTCATGTGATCCGCCACTTCGACAAAGATGATGTGCGTACGTTTGGTTTGTGTTTTGCGGTAAAAACGCATCCGAAGTCCGGCGTATTTGGTTCCATTATTATCAAGCGGCAAATGAGTGTGATTCGCAACCAGGTGAAGGCATTGGATAAGTTTGAGATTTTATACACGCCTAATTTTAACCCCAATTCAAAAGAATATATCCATTTCCGCGGCGATGTGCCAAAGGAGCAACTGGGCACGTATCTTATTTCGCTTTGCAAATATTTCTACGAGCTGCAAAGCATGAAGCCAGACTCGGCCTGCAACCTGTATGAATCACAGATCGAAGAAGCCGCGAGAGATATTCTGCATCAATGTCCTACATGCATGACGGTGTACGATGCCAACATTGGTGATGTAAACAAAAATATTGCTTCGGGAACGTTGTTTGAAGACCTTCCGTTAAACTATTCCTGCTCACTTTGTAATACACCTGCAAGAAAATTCATCGCTATTGAGCGATCATCGTTTGAACCAAAAAATTAAAAGGGAAAATTAAGAGAGAGAAAAAAAGTGCGGGTGATAGGAGTCGAACCTACACGCCTCGCGGCGTCAGATCCTAAGTCTGATGCGTCTGCCAATTTCGCCACACCCGCGCTAAAAACAAGAACTGTTATTTGGGAGCGCAAATGTAGGGGGCTTTTGTTTAACAAACAAAAAAAGTTGTTTGTTATTTGTTTTTAGTTGTTAGAAAAACTTTGTCACGAGCACTCACATTGGCACTCAGGGTGATTTTTTTGCATCGGTAAAAAACTAATTCCTAATTCCTAATTCCTAATTTCTACCATGTTTTCGCTAAATTCGTTCCATAAGCTATTGAATGGATACTGTAGAAACGATATCGAAATATAATCTTAGTGACGAGCAGGAAAAGAAGCTTATTCTACGAGAATACCGTGCCCTGTTAAGATCATTGAAGCCCAAATTGAAACATGGGGATAAGGAACTTGTGCGCCACGCCTTTGAAATGGCGGCCGATGCCCATAAAACCATGCGCCGCAAAAGTGGTGAACCTTACATTTTGCATCCGCTGGCCGTTGCGCAGATTTGCGTAGAAGAAATTGGCCTGGGTGTACGCTCCACTATTTGTGCCCTTTTGCATGATACTGTTGAAGATACCGACATTACGCTCGACGACATTGAGCGTGAATTTGGCACCGAAATAGCCCGCATTGTTGACGGACTTACAAAGATTTCCAACGTTATTGATGTAAACGCCTCTCAGCAGGCGGAGAATTTCAAGAAAATATTGCTCACGCTTACAGACGACCCGCGTGTGATACTTATTAAGCTGGCCGACCGCCTGCATAATATGCGCACGATGGAGAGCATGAAGCGTGAAAAGCAATTGAAAATTTCCTCGGAAACCATTTACGTGTATGCTCCTTTGGCTCATCGTATGGGGCTGTACAGCATAAAGACGGAGTTGGAAGATCTGGCCATGAAATACATGGAGCCCAGCACTTACAAGGAAATTGCAAAAAAACTTGCGGAAACAAAAAGGGAAAGAACCCGCTATATCAACGAGTTCATTCGTCCTATTAAAGAAAAGATGGAAGCGGCCGGCTTTAAGTTTGAAATTTACGGCCGTCCGAAAAGCATACATTCCATTTGGAACAAAATGCGCAAGAAAGGTGTGGACTTCGAAGAAGTGTATGACCTTTTTGCCATCCGCGTTATTCTTGATTCGCCGCAGGATAAAGAAAAAGAAGAATGCTGGAAAGTATATTCCATGATCACCGACGAGTATACGCCTTCTCCGGAGCGCCTGCGTGACTGGCTGAGCAATCCAAAGTCAAATGGATATGAGGCTTTGCACACCACTGTGATGGGCCCGCAGGGTAAATGGGTGGAAGTGCAGATACGCACGCGACGCATGAATGAAATTGCAGAGAAAGGTTTGGCCGCACACTGGAAATACAAAGAAGGATCTGGAGATGAAGGACGTTTTGAAAAATGGTTCCAGCAAATTCGTGAAGTGATCGCCAACCAGGAAACGGATTCAGTTGACTTCCTGCAGGATTTCAAAACAAGTTTTCTCGCCGAAGAAATATATGTGTACACACCAAAAGGTGATGTGAAAATGCTGCCGACAGGCTCTACTGCCCTGGATTTTGCCTTTTCTATTCATAGTGCCGTTGGTAGTAAGTGTATTGGCGCCAAAGTGAACCACAAGCTGGTTCCCATCAGCCATAAATTAAGAAGCGGTGACCAGGTAGAGATCATTACTTCCAATAAGCAAAAGCCGAATGAAGATTGGTTGAACTTCGTTGTTACTGCCAAGGCGAAAAGCAAGATCAAGGATTCGCTGAAAGAGGAGAAAAGGAAAATAGCGGAAGAAGGCAAATACACTGTGCAGCGGAAGGTAGAAGGCATGGGTGCAGGATTCAACCAAACAAACATCGACGAACTTACTTCTTTCTATAAACTCAGTTCACAACTTGATCTGTTTTATAAAGTTGCCACCAAATCAATCGATTTAAAAGAGCTGAAAGATTTTCACGTTCTCGGCGACAAACTGGAGGCACCGAAGCCTCAAAAGATAGTGCAGGAAATCAAATTCGATCAACCGCAGCATGCCGCTCTGAATAAAAAGGACACAGAGCTGATCATTTTTGGAGAGAGTAGCGACAAGATTGTTTATCAGCTGGCGAATTGCTGCAAACCGATTCCGGGTGATGACGTATTTGGTTTTGTGACAACCGGCAAGGGTTTGACAATTCACCGCACCAACTGTCCGAATGCGGCGAAACTATTATCTAACTACGGCCACAGGGTTGTAAAAACGAAGTGGGCCAAGAATAAAGAAATTTCATTCCTTACCGGTGTTAAAATTGTCGGCCTCGACGATGTGGGCGTTATCAACAAAATCACCAATCTTATTTCCGGTGAACTAAAGATCAATATCAACGCACTTACCATTGAAGCGAAAGAAGGCATGTTTGAAGGAAATATTCGTGTGTACGTACACGATAAAGAGGAGCTGGACGAACTGGTAGTGAGGCTTAAGCAGCTAAATGGTATTGATACGGTGGATAGGTACGATACCGAAGGACTGCCACAATAATTGAATAACTGAATGGTTTGCGTGACACTCACGAACAATCACTTGAACCACTCAGTTATTCAATTATTCAGTTATTCAGTTACTGCAATATCCACATCTTCTGATTGAAATCATCACTGCCTTTGAATTGCTCCGAAATGGCAGCTTTCACATTGTCTGCATTGTAGTCGAGCTCTTTCTGCGGATACATCCATCTTACAGGGAATGTCGTTGCAGGAACATTCAGGTTAGATTTTGGGTTCAAAGTAAACGCAGGGTAACCGGTACGTCTGTTTTCGAACCATGCATAGAAATCTGAATTCTGGAAAAAACCTGCGATATATCTCTGCGAAATGATCTGCTGAATTTGGTTTTCCGTGGATCCCGTAAGCGCTACAGTTGCAGGGAATGCGCTGATATAAGAATCTGTCATTGCCATGCCATGCGCATAAGTAGTTGGCGTGTATTTCGCCATGAATGACATAGAACTTTTGATTCCATTCTCATAATAAGTCTGCGCACTTGTGCCGCTGATCCATCCGCGAACAGCCGCTTCTGCCAATATAAACTGAAGATCCCAATAGTTCATAAGTCCTATCGGCTCAGCATTGTACAGATCCACGTAACGTTTGTTTACGTTGCAATAATTACCTGCATTGTACTGGTTGATTGTTGTCGAGAATTCATCAGCAGGTTCTACGCCAACATAAGCATCAAAATCAGACGCCGTTTTGCCCCCGGTGATCTTTGCTGTTGCCGGTTCTGCAATGTAGAACAAACGTCTGTCCAGCGTAGGTTTCATCAGATTGATCAATGTAGTTGACAACATTGGATAGTTGATGAACGAGTTAACCTGTGCAGGCGTGTTGCTCCATGGATAACAATATCCCGCAGAAGAATTGTACGTTACCGCAAAGTTGTCGCTAAAATCTCTCATCAATGGACGCGCCATAACTGCATTGAACTTTGAAACCACTTTCAAGTCAGCGTCGTCTGTTTTCTTGTAAAGGTTGATCAGCACACGCAACTGGAAAGTGTTTACCAGTCTTCTCCATTTATCAACGCTTCCTGCATAAATAAAATCACCAGTGAAATCTGTGCCTTTTGCCAGTAAAGAATCAGCCTGGTCGAGTTCGTTTAATATGCCAATGAAGACATCTTTTTGCTTATCGTATTTTGGTTGGATTACTCCAGTGGATCCCTTAATAGCTTGGGAGTATGGAATGTCGCCTACCTGCATAGTTGTTTGAAAAAACTGCCACGCACGCACGAAATGTCCAAAACCCGCATAAGAATTTTTCAATTCCGGAGAGGTAGCATTCGCGATCATTGGCTCAACATCACGCAAAACAACCATTCTGTCGTAGTTCGTTCTGGTAAGTTGATTGTACTGATTCGCACTCGCTAACTCCGCCCATGCAAGATATTTGTCCAACGTAAAAGGCTGACGGAAATCCGTCGCTGTCTTGATATCCTTCGACGTAACAGAAGTTAAAATGTTTGTCGCAAGCCACGCTGACGATGCAGAAGATGGCTTGTCGGGATTGGTATTGATACTATCAAAGTCCTTTGTGCAGCTGCTAAAACCAATGCCTGCAACCAAAGATGCTATTATAGATGTTTTGAAAATATTTCTAGTCATTATTTGCTGTTTTAAAAAAGGGCCATGCAGATTGTTACACCGCCGCATGGCGCTATCATGTTTCATTTTAGAAGCCTACCTTAATGTTTGCACCCACCATGCGCTGTGCAGGAGAGTTCATGTTTTCGTTATCAATATCCGGATCAGAATATTTAAAGTTGGTAAGCAGCAACAAATTCTGTCCTGTTACAGAAACAGAAGCGTTCTTGATACCAGACTTTCCTAACCATGATTCAGGAATTTTATAACCGATAGATACTTCTCTCAATTTTATGAAGCTCTTGTCCATGATACCGTGCTCATATGAGTTACCCCATGAACGCATGTAGCTTTGGTAGCTTACTGCAACATCGTTTGGTGCATACTGGCGGGTATCGTTGGTAATGCGACCGTAAGCATCGTATGTAACATCTCCGCTTACTACTTTAACACCCTTGCCCACGTAGTTCTTCAAGCCTTTAACCACTTCATCAAAGCGGTATTCATTATCTGTTTCAGGTGCTGAACCGGTGTCAAACATTTTGTTGTAAACGTAATCGTACATCACACCACCAATGCGTCCGTCGATGTTAACACCGATCAGGATCTTGTCTTTAACAATAAAGTTGTTGATGAAACCAAAAGTGAATTTCGGATCTGTATAACCAAATTGTTCTGTGAACTTGCTAAGCAATGCCAAACCACCCTGGTGTATCATATTGCCTTGCGGATCTCTCAATGCGTGTTCTGGCTGCGCATACACATCCATGCGGTTCTTTGATTTTGTCCACAAATTTTTTGCAGAATAAACCGGATCAATGTCAACATAGTATCTGTGCTGTGTAGCAAAGTTGATCATGGATTGCCATGTAAGCGTTTTGTTTTTAAGAACAGTACCATCCAAAGTCAACTCCCAACCTCTGCGTGCGAATGTTTCATTTGTATTGATAAGCGTACTTGCGTATCCTGAAGACGGAGCAATGGTTTGCTTGATCTGGTTGTTGTAATACAGTTTTGAATAATAAGCTACATCGGCATGCAATCTTTTTCCAAACAAATAAGCGCCGGTACCTACTTCCCATGTGCGGGTAGTTGTTGGCAACAGGTTAGCACCAGCAAGATTGTCCGGAGTGGCAGCGCTTGAGTTTCCCCATGAGTTGGAAATAGTGTATGACAGGTTATTGGCATAAACATCAAGCGGCGTTTTTGTCATCGTCCATGAACCTCTCACTTTCCAAAGGCTCAACCAGTCTGGCGCTTTGAAAAGTTCTGATAACACAACACTGCTCGCAACGGAAGGATAGAAATAAGATCTTGCATCGGCGGGTTGAGTGGAGCTCCAGTCGTTTCTTCCGGTTACATCAAGAAAAGCAATATTGTTCCATGAAGCAGAAACTTTTCCGTACACACTGTTCATTTGTTTTGACCATGTACCGTAGTTGGTTACAATGGCATCTACACCAGCAGTTGTTGAAGCAACAGCATTCGCCAGGGAATACCATCCTGGTACAGCCAAACCATTTCTTGTTTTAGCACCAAGTTCCCTGGTTTTGTAGTAGAACATACTTCCACCACCCAAGGCGTCAAATTTCCAGTTCTTTACCTGTTTGTTATAGGTAAGAATCAAATCACTGTTGATACTATTTCCCCAGCTTTCGTTCATGCCATACAAACCTTTACCACTGAAGGCAAAGCTGAAAGTGTTACCGATGGTTGCACCGTTGGTAGAGTTGATACCGGCAGGATTTTGGATCTGATCTTCGTTTTTATAATAGTCGTAACCGTTTCTGAACATCAACTTCAAATCCTTCGTAAACGAATAGTTCATTGTTAACGCAGCATTCAATTTGTTTTGTTCAGTGCTTCTTAGTTTTTCATACGCGATCAGATAAGGGTTGTCGTACCATGCATTGTAAAGCCAGTTCTGCTTTACGTTTGGAGTAACCCAATAATCTTTGTATTGACGGATATCGTAATCAGGCCCCGTCCACATTAATATTTGGTAAATGTATCCCTGCGTGCCGTAACCACCGCCCCATAATTGCGGAGCTGTAGTACGTGTGTAACCCATGTGGCTCTCAAGGCTGAATTTATCACCAGCTTTTAATTCGCCGCTCATGGTGTAGTTCAGGATGTTCAATTTCTGATTAGGAAATTGTCCTTTATTGTAGATGTGGTTTAGACCTGCTCTGAAGAAACCATTTTTACCACCTTGCGTTACGCTGATGCTGTTGTTTGTAACAAGGCCGGTTTCCATGAAGTTCTTAAGGTTGTCCTTTCCGCTTGATACCAGCGGCATGTCTTCATTTTGTTTGGTGATCGGGTTCCATTGTACAGCTGTGCCGCCGATATCCAGTTTTGGTCCCCAAACGTAGTCAGTGGCAATTTTTCCGTTCAAACCATGACCATATGATGTTTGCGTTTTAGGAATTGCGAGATAACCCAGCGTAAACATTGTGTTGCTGTTTACGTCTACGGTAAGGCGATTGTCTTTTCCGCGTTTGGTGGTGATCATAACTGCGCCGGCAGAACCACGTGCGCCATACAACGCAGCAGCAGTAGAGCCTTTCAGCATGTTGATGCTTTCGATGTCGTCGGTAGGAATATCACGCAACGTCATGTTGCCGTAAGGAACACCATCAATTACGAGCAGCGGACTTTCTCCACGCATTTCCAACGTTGGCACTCCATTGAACTCAGTTGAGTTTTTTACTACCAAACCAGAAACCTGGCCGGTAAGTGAAGTTCCAAGATCTACGCCCTTCACGGTTTGCAGCGCATTTCCTTTTACGGCCTGCGTTGCGTAACCCAGCGCTTTTTCTTCACGCTTAACGCCCAATGCAGTCACCACAACTTCTGTAAGTTGTTTGGAGGCTGTTTGCAATTGCACGTTCAAAGAAGTACGTGTGCCAACAAATTCTTCCTGATCGGCATAACCAACGGAAGAAAAAGTCAGAATCGATTTTGTGTCGGCAATGCTTATCGCAAAAGTTCCATCCTCTTTTGTCATTGCCGAGTTGGCGCTTCCTTTTTCAGTAATGGTTACTTGCGGAATGCCATGATTGTTGATGTCTGTTACTACCCCGCTCACTTTAATGCGCTGTGCAGCGGTAGAAGTTGCTTTAACATCATCATCAAGTTTTTTGGGTGAGGGCTGGTATTCTCCAATCCTGCTCTTATCTACTATCGTGTAGTAGTTAGGCTTTACATAGAGAAATACGAGATCGCTGGGATACAGCACGCCTTTCAAGACGTCCTCAAGAGATTTTCCGGAAAGGTTTGTCAGGTTGTAGGTTGTTGTTTTGTTTTTAACAACCTGTGGATCGTAAACAAATTCTGCTTTAAATTCCTTTGTAATCTTCTTTAAAGCATCGTTTACAGAGACGGCTTTCTGGGCATGGGCCTGGCTGCAGGCAATCAATAGCAATACAAGCAACCGCTTAAAATAGCGTCGTGTCATACTAGCAGTGTTTTTACGTTAGATAAAATGAATGAAATTTTGTTTCAAGGAGATACAGTGACGGAAACACAAAAAATTACCCCAGCCTTTTGAAAAAATAATTATCAGGAATTTTTCAGGGAGCAAAAAACGTCCGTGTATCGAACAATGGAGGTTTAAATAATTACTGCGAACTTCATTCAGGCTGCAAAAGTGCAGTCTCTTTTTAAATCTGCCCAATCTATTTTTTTTGCTTGTCCTTCACCGTTGTAGTGGCTAAAGAAGCCATGCGGTGCCCGTAAAAGCTTGCACAATGCAATTCATATAGCTTTTTCGATAACTTTGTTCATCTAACGATTCCCAAATCTTTGACTCCATAATGAACAATCCGCTATTCCAGCATATTATCGAAGGCAATATTGAAGCCTACTCAGGATTGTACAAGGAGTACTACAAGAAATTTTATAACTACGGCAGAAAGTTTACCGACAATAAAGAATTAATCGAAGACAGTATTCAGGAAGTATTCCTTGATCTGTGGAGCAGAAAGGAGAAACTGTCGCATGTGGAATCGCCTAATTATTATTTATATTCATCCTTCCGGTATACTCTTTTAAAAAAAATAAAGCAGCGTGATAAGATCGTATTTGAGGAAGCGGAAAATGAAGATCATGCGTTTTCGGCTGAAAGCATAATTATCGATAAGGAGCTCAATGAGGAGAGGCGTGCAAAGTTGAACGAAGCGATCAAATCCCTGACCGGCAGGCAGCTCGAGGCTGTTTTTCTAAGGTTTTATGAAGGGCTTTCTTACCCTGAAGTGGCTTCCATGCTGAATATTTCTGTGAAAGCAACGTATAAGATCGTTGCCAGGAGTATATCTGCGCTCAAAGAAAAAATTCTGTTTTTATTGATAATAATTTTAGAATTTGTTAATATAAAAATGAAGTGATTTTTATAAAAAATCCCTAAGTGATGGGGTAAAATGAACAACATCGAGCACTTTATAATATAGATGGAAAAAAACTTATCCGATACATACGCACATTTTACAGAGAAAGATTTCTTTGCCGATCCTTATTTCCAGGAATGGGTCTATAATCCTACAGATGAGATCGACAATTTCTGGAAGGAAATCATAGCCATTTTCCCGGACAAGAAAGGGGATATGGAAAATGCACGCACGTATCTGAATTCCATTTCCTTTAAGCTGGATGAACCATCGGAGGATGAAATAGAAACCTCGCTGCAAAAACATTTGCAAGCTGTACAAAGTCTCCAATCTGTACAACCTGCACCGGTTATCAGAAGATCGTTCAGCAGAAATTTGACCAGGATTGCCGCAATTTTTGGCGGTGTTGCGCTGATAACAGCGGCTTACTTTATTTTTCTTCGCAAACCTGAAAGGCTTGTTGCCTCCACAAAGTTTGGAGAAACCAAACACGTAGTATTGCCCGATGGATCAGTTGTGGACCTGAATGCAAATTCATCCGTGACCTATGACAAAGATTGGAAACAAGGCGAGAAAAGGGAAGTTTGGTTAAACGGTGAAGCATACTTTGAAGTAAAGCATATAAATAAAGATACCAACGATATTCAGCCGCGGGAGCAATTTTTGGTGCACACCAAAGACGTGACTGTAACCGTACTGGGTACCACATTCGACATCAGGCAACGTCGCCTGAAAACGGAGGTCGTATTGCAAAGCGGTAAAATCAAATTGTCATTTGCTGATGGTACCGCAAAAGAAATGATCATGCAACCTGGCGAACTCGTGTCGTATGATGAGGCAAGTAAAAAAGTAGCGACACAAAATGCTTCTGCCGAACAATTTACTGCCTGGAAACAAAACAAACTTATCCTGACTGATCCAACAGTGAGTCAGATACTTGCCTATCTCGAAGACAATTTTGGGAAAAAGATCGTTGTGGAAAACCAGTCGTTAAATGATAAAGTGATCAATGGCCCTATTTTACTAAGCTCTCTGGATGACGCGCTATTCGTGCTTTCCACGGTGTTAAACACGGAAGTCATTAAAAGTGACAGCACAACCATTTTGCTGCGTTCGCGGTAAAATTTTTGCAAATATTTTTTTCAAACCTGTGGGGTAAGTTTCCACTTAAAGAGCACTTAGTAAAGAAAGTGAAGCTTTAAACTCAACGAAATGAAAAAAATACTTGCCACGATTTTAGGTGTATGCTGTTTGCTTGTCACATACGCACAGCAACAATATCCGTTCTACAACGATATACAAGCTTTTAAGCATGCAGATTCATTAAACAAACCCGCAGGAAACGAAATATTGTTCATCGGTAGTTCCTCGTTTACTTACTGGCAGGATGTACAGAATTATTTTCCCGGCCAACCAATTATTAATCGCGGTTTTGGCGGCTCTTCCCTGCCCGATGTTATCCGTTATGCCGACGATATTATTTTCTCCTACCACCCAAAACAGATCGTCATTTATTGTGGCGAAAATGACCTCGCTTCTTCTGACACTATAACTGCAGCAATTGTACTGCAGCGTGTTCAGACATTATTTTCTATAATAAGAAAACAAATGCCGGAAGTGCCATTGGTCTACATCTCCATAAAACCCAGTCCAAGTAGAAAACGTTTTATGCCCGTAATGGAAGAGGCAAACAGTTCCATTAAAAAGTTTCTTCGAAAACAGCACAACACTGCCTTTGTAGATGTGTATCACAAGATGCTGAATAAAGATGGCACCATTAAAGAAGAACTATTTAAAGCAGATCAATTGCACATGAAAGCAGAAGGATATGCTATCTGGCAGAAAGCATTAGCGCCACGTTTGAAATAACACCGCCACCATTTTAATTTTTAAAAATCACACAACGACATATGAAGTATAGTACTCTTTTTAAAAAATGTTATTTACTACTGTTGCTTGCATTGCCGGTTTGCGCACTGGCTCAAAAGAAAACTGAACTTAATCTCGCAACGTACAACCTGCGCCTGAATGTGGCTTTCGACAAAGAAAATGCATGGCCAAACAGAAAGGAAATGGTAAAGGACCTGATCCGCTATCACGAGTTCGATATTTTTGGCGTGCAGGAAGCATTGTCTGGCCAAATGAAAGATCTCGAAGAACTGACTGAATACAGCCATGTAGGCGTAGGTCGCGATGATGGAAAAGATGGAGGAGAATACTCGGCTATTTTTTACAACAACAAAAAATACCAGGTATTGAAGTCTGGCAATTTCTGGCTCTCACCAACACCAGAAAAGCCGTCCAAAGGCTGGGATGCAGCGTACATACGCATTTGCACGTGGGCCTGCCTGAAAGATAAAAAAACGGGCAAGCAGTTCTTTATGTTCAACACTCACTTTGATAATGAAGGTGTCCAGGCAAGAGAGAATGCAGCAAAGATGATCCTTGAAAAAATTGATTCGGTTGCTTCAAAAAATACTCCGGTGATTATTACGGGCGACTTCAATTCAAATCCTTCAACAAGTGCTTACGGAACAATTGTAACGAAGTTTTCCGATGCAAAATTGATTGCTCAAACAAAACCTTACGGGCCCGATAGTACTTTCAATGATTTTAAATATCAGAACTATACAAAGGTGGTAAAAGAAGGACGCATTGATTTTGTATTTGTAAATAAGAATGTGGAAGTGTTGAAATACGCGGTGCTGACGGATTCCAAGGACTTGCGTTTTCCATCGGATCATTTTCCTGTTGTTTGCAGACTCCGTTTTTAGGTCAGTATCAACATTATATATAGTTAAGCGTAACAACAAAATATGTTGTTGATGCCCTACGGGCAATGAGGCCTGTTGTGTTTAATTCTATTGATATTATTTCCCTACGGGAAAATAGCTATTGCCCGTAGGGCATTGATATCAATAGAAGATACAATGACGAGTTCAACCTTGTCCGTAGGACATTAATATGCCAACTCGGAGCTGCGTGACTTAAGAATATCCAATTCCTGATTTGCTTTACGTTCATGTTGGGTAAGAAGGATTTACATGAAAGCCATATTCTCATTTTTTTATTTCTCAAAAATTGCTTTACTAATGAAGTACTATAAACTACTTTTTTCGCTTGCATTATTAATCATTTGCAATGTAATGCAGGCACAAAATGCAAAGATGAATGCATTTGTTACTGCGTTAATGAACAAGATGACGCTTGAAGAAAAACTCGGGCAACTAAACCTTCTGACGACCGGTGAGGTGGTAACAGGTTCTGTAGTAAGCACAGGTGTTGAAAAGAAAATTAAAGATGGACAGGTGGGCGCATTGCTCAACATTACCAAAGTGGCCGATATTAAAAGGGCACAGGAAATTGCCGTTACACAAACAAGGCTCAAAATTCCGTTGATGTTTGGCCTTGATGTGGTGCACGGCTACAAAACAACTTTTCCCATTCCGCTGGCTTTATCCTGCTCATGGGATATGGACATGATAGAGAGAAGTGCAAGAATAGCTGCGATCGAAGCAAGTGCAGACGGCATTAACTGGACATTCTCTCCAATGGTAGATATTGCCCGCGATCCGCGCTGGGGCCGTATTGCAGAAGGCTCCGGCGAAGACCCTTACCTGGGTTCCAAAATTGCCGCCGCGATGGTAAAAGGTTACCAGGGTGATGATCTTTCCAAAAACAACACCATCATGGCCTGTGTGAAACACTTTGCCTTGTATGGTGCCGTAGAATCGGGACGTGATTACAACACGGCTGATATGAGCCACGTAAGAATGTACAACGAATATTTTCCGCCCTACAAAGCCGCAGTGGAAGCAGGTGCGGGCACAGTGATGACCGCCTTTAACGAAGTGGATGGCATTCCGGCAACGGGCAACAAATGGCTGATGACGGATGTGCTTCGCAAACAGTGGGGCTTCAACGGCTTTGTGGTAACTGATTTCACGGCTATTAATGAAATGATGGCTCACGGAATGGGCGATTTACAAACTGTATCTGCCTTGTCGCTTCGTGCTGGCACCGATATGGATATGGTGGGCGAAGGATTCACCGGTACACTCCCAAAATCATTGAAAGAAGGAAAGGTTTCCATAAATGAGATCAATGCCGCCTGCAGGCGCATTCTGGAAGCAAAGTATAAACTCGGGCTGTTTGACGATCCGTATCGCTACTGCGATCCGAGCCGTGCAAAGAACGAAATATATACCGAAGCAAGCCGAATGGAGGCTCGCAGGGCCGCCGCAAAAACATTTGTATTGCTGAAAAATCAAAACAATCTTCTGCCACTAAAAAAACAGGGATCGATAGCGCTTGTCGGTCCCCTGGCAAATTCCCGGGTCAACATGACCGGTACGTGGTCGGTTTCTGCTGAAAAAGAAAAACACCCATCTCTGCTGGAAGCCCTGCAGTCACAACTGGGAGCCGCCAATGTAAAAATCAATTATGCCAAGGGTTCCAACCTTACGGCAGATTCTACATTGGAAAAGAACAGCACCATGTTTGGCCGCTCACTTAACAGGGACAACAGGTCTGCGGAAGCATTGAAGAAAGAAGCCTTGGACGCTGCTGCAAATTCCGACATAATCGTAGCGGCTCTGGGCGAAGCATCTGAAATGAGCGGCGAAAGTTCCAGCAGAACCGATATTGGCATTCCCGATACGCAAAAAGAATTACTTGCAGCGCTGGTGGCTACGGGAAAACCAGTCGTGCTCGTGCTATTTGCCGGAAGGCCAATGACGCTTAATTGGGAAAACAAAAATGTTCCCGCCATACTCAACGTTTGGTTCGGCGGTTGCGAAGCCGGGGCCGCGATTGCGGATGTTTTGTTTGGCGACGTAAATCCCTCGGGAAAGCTGACTACAACTTTTCCGCAAAATGTAGGACAAATTCCCCTGTATTACAACCACAAGAACACCGGCCGCCCGCTTGCGGAAAATGAAAAATGGTTCAATAAATTCCGTTCAAACTACCTCGACGTTTCCAACGAGCCACTGTATCCTTTTGGCTATGGTTTAAGCTACACAACCTTTGCCTATAGCGACATTCAGTTAAGCGGCACACGTTTTAAACCGGGAGGCAGCATTACCGCTTCGGTTACTTTAACCAATACGGGCAGTGTTGACGGAGTGGAAGTTGTGCAACAGTACATTCGCGACCTTGCGGGCAGCATCACCAGGCCGGTAAAGGAATTGAAGAATTTTCAGCGCATTGCGCTAAAAGCCGGAGAATCGAAAAAGGTGACATTTACCATCACGGAGAATGACCTTAAATTTTACAACAGCGATCTGAAGTTTGTAGCAGAGCCCGGCGATTTCAAACT
This sequence comes from Pinibacter aurantiacus, assembly GCF_019130065.1. GTDB lineage: Bacteria > Bacteroidota > Bacteroidia > Chitinophagales > Chitinophagaceae > Pinibacter > Pinibacter aurantiacus. The sequence goes on from NZ_JAHSPG010000002.1 coordinate 331,542, forward strand.
ATTTATTGGCGGCAACAGCCGCGACGTGAAAGAAGCGGGATTCACTTTGCAATAGGTTGTGTCTGCCTGTTAGCAAAAAGGCTTCGACAAGCTCAGCCTGACACTCAGATCGTGCTGTCAGGCTCAGCTTGTCGAAGCCTCGTCGCACCGAAACAAAAACTGCGAAACATTTTCGACCGCAGCATACATTAAAAAGGAATATCAGCAAGCTGCCATAGTTTTCTATGGCAGCTTTTTTTTGAAAAAATTCAATGAAAGTGGTGAAAATTCGCATATAAAAGAGAAAAACAGGAGGTTTAACGGTTTACTAGGAAATCTTTATTGAAACCAATAATTTTATTAATAATCCAGATCGCCTATTTTTGCCACTCTTTGATATTTTAATTTCAATAGCATAAAAATACTTTAATGGTAGACGCAATTTTAGGCCTCCAATGGGGCGATGAAGGTAAAGGTAAGATAGTGGACTATTTTGCTCCACAATATGATGTTATCGCACGTTTCCAGGGCGGACCTAATGCAGGTCATACTCTTTACGTAGGAGGGAAAAAAGTTGTATTGCACCAGATCCCTTCCGGTGCATTTCATCAGAACACTTTGAACCTTATTGGTAATGGTGTTGTACTTGATCCCGTTACGCTAAGAAAAGAGTGCGACACCGTTGCTTCTTTTGGAGTGGATGTAAGAAAAAATCTTTTTATCTCTCAGCGAACACACCTTATTTTGCCTACGCACAGAGCGCTCGACAAAGCATCTGAAGTTTCAAAAGGCAATGATAAGATCGGTTCTACTTTAAAAGGTATAGGACCTGCTTACATGGATAAAACGGGTAGAAATGGTATTCGTGTAGGCGATTTACTTGACAAGAGTTTCACTACTTCTTATATAAAGATCCGTCTTAAGCATCAGCGCCTTTTAGATAACTATAATTTCCAGGAAGATATTAGCCAGTGGGAAGAAGAGTTCTTCGAAGCAATTGATTTCTTAAGAAGTCTGAACATTGTGAACGGCGAATATTTTATCAACGATAAAATTTCACAAGGCAAAAAAGTATTGGCAGAAGGCGCACAGGGAAGCATGCTGGATATTGATTTTGGTACGTTCCCGTTTGTAACTTCTTCCAGCACAACTACTTCAGGTATTTGCTCTGGCTTGGGTATTGCTCCGCAAAAAATTCGCGACGTAATGGGCGTAACAAAAGCTTATTGCACAAGAGTTGGAAGCGGTCCTTTCCCTACAGAATTATTCGACGAAACAGGTGAAGAATTGAGAAAGCTTGGCAACGAATTTGGTGCTACTACAGGAAGACCTCGCCGTTGCGGCTGGATTGATCTTGTGGCATTAAAATTTGCCTGCATGATCAACGGTGTGAACAAAGTGATAATGACGAAAGCAGATGTATTGGATAACTTTAAAAAACTCGAAGTTTGTACATCTTACGACGTTGATGGAAAAGAATCAAAAGAAGTTCCGTTCCAAATGACACGTCACACAATCAAACCTTTGCTGAAAGAATTTGACGGATGGAATTGTGATACAACACAGTTGACAAAAGCTGCGGAATTACCTGAAAAAATGACACAATACGTTAAATTTATTAATGAATATATTGGAGCAAATGTTTCACATATCTCCAATGGTCCTGGCAGAGAACAAATCATTGATGTGAATAAATAATTACAAGAAAATTTTCATTAAAAAATTTGGCGAATTAAAAATCTAGCTGAAATTTTACATCAAATACTTTTAGAGTATGGCATCGAAGTCTGACAAAGAAAAGAAACCAACAAAGAAAGCCGAAGAGCCGGCAAAGAAAGAGTCTTCAAAACCGAAGAAACAAGCTGAAGAAGATGATGATGATGATTTAGAAGATGATGAAGAGTTTGAAACCAAAGCTGCTTCAAAGAAAGGATCAAAGTCAAAAGAAGATGATGACGATGATGATGATCTTGAAGAAGAAGAAGACGATTGGAACAAAGTAGAAGAAGACGAAGATTGGGATCCTGATTTTGATGAATTTGATATTCCAAAATCAAAATCCAAAAAAAGCTCAAGCGGTAGTGGTACCGGCGCGACTAAGAAATCTAAATCTGATGACGATGATTTAGGTATGGATGATGATTTCAAAGACATGGATCTGTTTAACGATTCTGGTTTTGATGATGAAGACGATGACTTTTAAATCGTTTTCACCCACACATTCGTGACTAAACATTTTACATCTTTCGCAATAGACAATATTGCATTTTATAAACAGCAAATGTTGAGCTGGGGCAACCGGTTCAACATTTGCTGTTTACTGGATAACCACAACTACCATCTTCAGCATGGAAGCGTGGAATGTGTGCTGGCAGCAGGCTCACTAAAGAGCATTCAGTTGAATGCCGGCAACGCTTTTTCCTCTCTTAAATCTTTCGCCCAGGAAAATAACGATTGGCTCTTCGGGCATTTTAGTTATGGTCTCAAAAATGAAGTCGAAAACCTTTCAACAGTAAAGGAAGATCATGTTCAATTTCCGGATCTGTTTTTCTTTGTTCCGGAAACGATCATTTTACTTGATGAGAAAAGTGTTTCCATCAGCAGCGAGAAATTTTCTGCCCAGGAAATATTTGATCAACTGCAATCAACAAAACAATTTGATTCCGCTGCAAAAAACCCAGTTACTTTTCAGCAACGCTTTAGTCATGATGAGTACATTCAAACAATCAACAAACTAAAAGCGCACATACTAAAAGGAGATTGTTACGAAATAAATTTCTGCCAGGAGTTTTTCGCAGACAATATTTCAATTGATCCCGAACTTACGTATCACTCACTCTCTGCAGTTTCGCCAAATCCTTTTGCTGCGTATTATAAACTGGATGATAAATTTCTCCTATGTGCCAGCCCGGAACGTTATTTGAAAAAAGAAAACCAGCAATTGATCTCGCAGCCGATCAAAGGGACTTGGCAGAGAAACCATGAAAGTGAGGCTGGCGATGAATCTTACAAACAAGCATTATACAACAGTCAAAAAGATCGTGCAGAGAATGTGATGGTGGTTGATCTTGTGCGCAATGACCTTTCCAAAATATGCGAAGAAGGAACGGTAAAAGTGGATGAGCTGTTTGGCATTTATACATTCCCGCAAGTACATCAAATGATTTCTACCATCAGTGGAACAATGCGGAGTGATTTGCATTGGGTAGATGCTATCAAAGCAACATTTCCCATGGGCTCCATGACCGGCGCGCCAAAGAAAAGAGTGATGGAGCTGATCGATCAATATGAGAAAACTAACCGTGGCATTTATTCCGGCGCTGTCGGCTACGTAAAGCCCAACGGCGATTTCGATTTCAACGTAGTGATCAGGAGTTTAATGTACAACGAATCGAATCGTTATCTAAGTTACCAGGTTGGTGGCGGTATTACATTTTACAGTGATCCCGAATTGGAATACGAGGAATGTTTGTTGAAAGCGCAAGGGATAAAAAGGTTGTTTTAATTTGGAAATTTGATGATTTGAAAATTTGAAAATGCAGGTGCCCCGCACTAACAAATTTTCTATCCTGTTGCACATTCAAGAATGGTCGAATTGGCCCGACAATTTGCACAGAATGAATTTTCAAATTTTCAAATTTTCAAATTTTCAAATTGCCGCAACTGCGGCACCCAACGCAGCAACATTTTTCTTTTCACTGCCAACAAAAATTTTATCGTTCAAAATAACAACCGGTCTTTTCAAAAACGTATATTCTTCGAGAATCAATTTTTTATAATCGTCTTCAGTCAGTTTTTTATCCTTCAATCCCAGTTCCTTGTATTTCATAGCGCGGCGACTGAAAAGCGCTTCGTAAGTGCCAGCCATCTTCTTCATTTGTTCAAGCTGAGCCGCCGTTATTTTTTCTGTTTTAATGTCCTGCATTTCCAACCCTTTCTTCTCAATGCCCGTTTCTTTAATGATCGCCTGACAGGTGGTGCAAGTGCCGAGGTGGTAGATCTTTTTCATGGCCGCAAGGTAAGAATTAGTTGAGAGTTGAGAGTTGAGAGTTGAGAGTTGAGAGTTGAGAGTTGTTCAAAGTATCAATTTTCAAAAATATTTAAACTGAGAGGCAGCTCAAAATATTTCGCCACTGCTTTTTTAATTCTCAACTCTCAACTCTCCATTCTCAACTAATCACAGCTTCTTCCCCTAACCGGCTTGTTCTGCCACTCTAAATTGAGCGTGTCGAATAGTAGGTTTTGTTCTTCTGAAGCTGTTGTTGTAGAAAGTGTTTGCAAATCGGGTTGTCCGGCATTTACCCAGGCCGTATACCAGAAAGAAGCGACAGCAAAAATTGCATCACGCATGCGTCTTTCTACCATTCCATTTAAAAGGCGATCGTAGGCTTTGGTATAAAGAGAAGAATATTGTTTTACCAACACATTGTTGCGCTGCTCAAAAGCAAATTTTTGATCTTCATTGACGGTTTTCGAAAGCTCTTTTTCTGCACGTAAAACAGTATCTGCCGCTGCCGCGCTTTCGAGTACACGCTTCCAGATAAAATCTCCCGGATTGTCGATATATGTAGCCTTTCCTACAAAGAAGTCCCACTCATTATCTGCCAGCAATTCTGGTACGCGGCTTTCCCAAAAACCATGTATGCCGTGTTGATTGGAAAGTTGACCGTTGTGATTCATGCTTGCATGTAAGGGAACATGCGCATCTGCAATGTAGTGGCCAAGTTCTGCTGACAGTTTCAAAATACGTTGTTCGTCTTTTTCCTTAAAAGCTTTTGTGAGGCGGCTTAGCATGATTTGCACGTGCCACGGAACAATGCCATAGCTGGTGATGGTATCTACAGAATATTTCGCAACCGCGCTATCCCATTTGCGAGGCAATTCATTAAAAGGATAGCGGCCATAGTAATCAATATCGATGTAATGTCGCGGGCCTTCTTCTGCTACCAGGTAGCGACGTTTGTCGGGGTCAACGGCGTGTTTGGTAATATAGTCAATATGCGGTTTGTAGAATGCCATCATTTGTGGTGGCAACAAGAACACCGCATAGTGATTGATCTTTTGATGACCAAAAAATCCCCAGCAGAAAACAGTTTTAGAAATTGAAAGTAAAAGTGCTACAGTAATTGTTTTTTTCAGCATTAAATTGAATGATGTCCGTGATGATGATGGTGCGAATCTTCCACTTCCGCAACGCCACCGGATATCACATACTTCATGGTATGTGCTGGACTTATGCCTTCAACAACTTTTACTTTGGAAGAAGGAACAAGATACATGGCGCCGGCAAGTGAGTAAGAAAATGGTATATACACGGTTACATAATCATGAAGACCAAACTCCGAGGCGTCTTCATTGGTAATAAATCCAATTTGGTAAATATCGTTATTGTAAAGAGATACCAATACAGATTTGTTGAATTTTCTTTTGTTGCCTGCAAAGGCTTCAAAAAAATCTTTTACTGAAGAGTAAATGAACTTAACTCCTGGCGTACGTTCCAACCAATCATCAAATACACTAAAAATGCCCTTTGTTATAAAATTGGTGCTTAGTAATCCAATTAAAATAAGCGCAACTATAATGATAACAAAGCCCAACCCATAGTTGTGTGTGGTGACGTTGCCCTGCTCATCCTTACTGGTAAAAATAGGCAACAGGTTATCTATGGAAGATACAAACCAATAGATCAGATAAAAGGTAATAGCGATCGGAGCTACAACCAAAACGCCCTGCAGAAAATATTTTAATATGCTTGACCATTTAAAAGACTTACGGCCGGCAGATGAAGTGTTGTTCATAAACAAAAAATTTAACGAAAAACCTCTTTCGCAAACGTATTAAATGAATGGCGAATCATTCAAAGTTAATGGCAGGCAAACATTGTGTAAATTAAATAATCATTGCGAGATTGGGTTCAATTTGAAAATTTGAGGATTTGAAAATTTGAAAATGCGTGAAAGCAGCACGTCATTGCGAGACCGGGGGGAGTTCGGATGGTTACACTACAATCAGTAAGACTAATCTGCGGGAATCGGTCGAAGCAATCTCCCGCAGCACTCTGCAGGTGAGATTGCTTCACCACGCTTGCCTTGGTGCGTCCGGTTTCAATCGCTCATACAGTTTTCAAGTACAGTGGCTCGCAATGACGATGCGAGATTGGGAGCAATTTGAAAATTTGAAAATATGAGAATTTGAAAATGCTTTGAGTGCGCATTTCTGGATTTATTATTTGCCTCCCGATAAATCGAGCTTTAATTTATAAAATGAAAGCCACACAAAAAGAATTTTCAAATTCTCATATTTTCAAATTTTCAAATTAGGCTGCTTTAAATTTGTTCATGCAAATTCAGGAAACACAACGGGGCGATTATTTCATCTCCACCGATAAGTCAAAACTTGACATCGTATTTATTCACCAGTTTTTAAGCACGGAGTCCTATTGGGCAAAAAATATTCCTATTGATGTGGTAAAGAAGTCGATTGAAGGCTCACTGTGTTTTGGATTATATCTTGCCGGAAGGCAGATTGGCTTTGCAAGAATGATTACCGATGGAGCAACATTTGGCTATTTGTGCGATGTTTTCATAGACAATGCCCATCGCGGAAAGGGGTTGTCCAAATGGCTGATGCAAACCGTAATGCAGCATCCCGATCTGCAGGGCCTGAGAAGAATATCCCTCGCCACAAAAGACGCTCACGGCTTGTATGAACAAATTGGGTTTAAGCCCTTGAACGATGCCGACAGGTTCATGCAAATAAAGCGGGAAAACCCCTACGGCGGCTAAATTGCCGGGCAACCAAAAATTTATCATTTTTTTTGCAAAATATTTTTTGAATGACGAACCGTGTGTTTCGTCGTACCAACTCCATTAAATACAGGCTAACTCCTGAAATCCCCTGCCAGCGATAGTCTTGCGCATTAATAGAGTGTTTGGAGCAGACCGGAAAGCGCAGTAAAATTGCGCTACTTTTCAAAATTCCAGCTATGATCGGTCAGTCGTTACAAAAGAAGTTCGAGCATTTGTGGCACCTGGTAGGTAATACGCCAATGCTTGAGGTGCAATACAGATACAAAGGGAAGGAAAACTCTCTGTTTGTGAAGTGTGAGCATTATAACCTCACCGGAAGCATTAAAGATAGAATGGCATTGTACATTCTGCAGAAGGCATATGAACTAGGTCACATTAAGCCGGGCGATCTTATTGTAGAGGCTACGAGCGGAAATACCGGCATTGCATTTAGTGCCATCGGTAAAGCACTTGGCCATAAAGTACAGATCATAATGCCGAACTGGCTGAGTAAGGAAAGAATGGACATCATCGGCAGCCTGGGTGCCGGCATTACATTGATCAGTAAAGAGGAAGGTGGTTTTTTGGGGAGCATTGCGCTTTCGGAAAAAATGGCGGCTGAAGATCCCCATATTTTCCTGCCGCGTCAGTTTGAAAACAATTACAACGCTGAAGCGCACGAAAAAACAACGGGCCGCGAAATATGGATGCAGCTTCAAAGCATCGATGTAACGCCAGATGCATTTGTGGCCGGCGTGGGAACAGGTGGAACAGTGATGGGCGTGGGAAACTATTTAACCCAGCGTAATTCGAACATAAAAATACATCCCCTGGAACCCGCGGAATCTCCCACTCTTACAACAGGGTATAAAGTGGGCGCACACCGCATTCAGGGTATTTCCGACGAGTTTATCCCGGAAATTGTAAAACTGGATAAACTGGACAAAGTGGTTCAGGCATCAGATGGTGACTCTATTCTGATGGCGCAAAAACTGGCCAGCCAGTTAGGACTTGCCGTGGGTATTTCCTCCGGAGCAAACATTATCGGGGCCATTAAACTGCAGGAGGAAATGGGTGACGACGCGAGAGTAGTTACCATTTTAAGCGACAGCAATAAAAAGTATCTAAGTACCGACCTTATGAAAGACGAACCGGTTCGTGACGGCTACTATTCGCCGCAGGTCGAGTTTGTCGATTTCAAACCTATTAATCGCTTGTACAACGGTGTAAACGCCGTTCTTCAATAAATCTGTTTTCTCATGTGTTATAGCGGGGGCAATTCTTTGTTCCTGCTTTTTTTTGTTATTAACTGAATGACTGAATAACTGAAGAGAGACTGACGTTTAAGCTCAGTTATTCGGTTACTCAGTTATTCAGTTATTGCGTTAATTTTATTCTACAATCATCAAGAATGTCCACACTCACATTCACCATTATACAAACGCAACTGCACTGGGAAGACAAGGCGGCAAACCTGCAAATGCTGGAAGAAAAGATCAATAGTATCAAAGAGAAAACAGAGGTCGTTATTCTTCCTGAAATGTTTAGCACAGGCTTTAGCATGCAGCCCGAAAAGCTGGCGGAGACAATGGATGGCGAAACCATTGCATGGATGAAGCGGATAGCGGCACAAAAGAGAGTTGTCCTCACAGGAAGCTTTATTGCCAAAGAGGGAGAGGATTACCACAACAGGCTTGTGTGGATGCTGCCAACGGGACAATATGGTATTTACAACAAGCGACATCTCTTTGCCTATGCAGGCGAAGACGCACACTATGCCGCTGGCAAAAAAAGACTCATTGCCTCGGTAAAAGGCTGGAAGATTAACCTGCAGGTTTGCTATGACCTACGGTTTCCATTGTGGGCAAGACAACAGCAAACGGAAGAAGGCGCAGAATATGATGTGCTGATTTACGTGGCAAACTGGCCCGAACGCAGGCATCACGCATGGAAGACATTACTGCAGGCAAGAGCCATAGAAAATCAGTCGTTCGTGATTGGCGTAAACCGGGTAGGCGATGATGGAAACGGTATTTACCACAGCGGCGATAGCATGATCATAGATCCGTTGGGCGAAATTTTATACCACAAGGTTCATGATGAAGATATTTTCACCATAACATTGCAAAAGAAAACCATTGACGAGATACGGGCCAAACTACCGTTTTTAAAAGACGCCGATTCCTTTATGCTGCTTGGCCAGGATTGGGCGGCGGGCGATGGGGATGGGCAATAGTTGAATAACTGAATAACTGAATAACTGATGAGTTTATAGTTGTTGGTTGTTAGTTGTTAGAAGAGAATGGTTCGCGTAAAGTCTAACAACTATTAACTATCAACTAACAACTTTGTCTTAGTCACTCAAATTCCTTATCAATGATAAACTTCAAAAACTTCCTCAACGAAGAACAGGATCCGAAAGCAGTGGAAAAGATTTCGGAAAGATTGAACAGCATGCTCATGACCGGTGAAGACGTGCAATACATTGCCGTTCAAAAAAAGCCTGCGATTAATCTTACGCCGGATTGCCTGGTGCTTACCAACAAACGAATTATTGTTTTCAGACCGAAAAATCTTGGGCTGGCAATGGACCTCGAAGATTATATCTGGAGAGATGTTTTGAGCTGCCATCTGAAAGAAAATATCTGGGGTTCTGAGTTTACCATACAAACAATTGACGGAGCGGTCAACAAAATAGATTTTCTACCTAAGGCACAAGCCAGAAAACTATACACCATGGCCCAGGAACAGGAGGAGATTCAAAAGGAAGTGCGCCGTCAGCGGGATCTCGAGGAGAAAAGAGCCAGTGCGGGAAGGCTGGTGGTTTCTGGTCCAACGGCGCAATCGCAAACAAATGCTGAGTCGCAAAAGCAACAGGACGATCCTGTGGCCGTTTTACAAAAACTGAAAACCCTCCTGGATAATAAACTCATTTCACAAGAAGAATATGATGCAAAGAAAGCAGAAGTGCTTTCAAGGATGTAGTGGGCACACAGATGACACTCCCGCCTGAATGAATTTATTCGGGCGGGAGTGTCATCTGTGTGCAAAAAGTAAATCATGAAAATCTGCGTGCCGTTCTTATTGGAAATCATCTTCAGCGGCTCTCTTCAAAATTTCTTTTTCTTCATCTGTAAGGAAATGATATCCTTGCTGATTGATCTTATCTAAAATGCTGTCGATCCTGCTTTGTGTAAGGTTTGACTTTTTTTTGAAAGGGCTTTTGCCTTGCAGATTATAGAAAAACTCGTCTTTTGCTTTTGTCTTTTTAGGTTTGTCAGGATTAAACAGATTACCGATCCAGTCAAAAAATCCGTTGATAGGATCGCTCCAATCCTTTCCCCTACGGAGGCTGTAAATGAAAAGAAATCCTACAGCAGCCGCAGCAATATGCGCCACATATATCGCGGGATTATTGCCCGGAATACCGGCAAAATCAATAATGACAAATAACACCATCAGTATCCACAAAGGAATACCTCCGTTGATCATCGGGAAAAGTCTGTAGTCCGGTGAGACAGTAGTGGTAGCAATTGCCACGGCCATTACCGCAGCATTTGAACCAAGCAGTGTCGCATTTTCCAATCCCGGATGCAATCTTGGAATAAGGTTATAAGCAATCATATAAAAAAGGCCTCCGGCAAAGCCGCCGTATAGGAACACGGGGATCAATTTTCTGTTGCCAGCTAGGTCCTGTAGAATGTATCCAAACGCCCAAAGCCAAAGCAGGTTCCCGATCATATGGAAAACACCATCAAATCCCTGGAAGAAGCTCTCGTGAACAAACATGTGGGTAATCAGCGTCCACGGTCGGGTTCCCAGTTTGCTGAAGTCTGCCGGTAGCACGAACCAGTTAAACACATTTTTGATATAAGCCTGGGTGTCGAGCTCGCTCATTATATAAATAACATAAATGAAGTTGAGCAAAACAAAACTGATAGTAATGAGCACTATTAGGTTTACAAGTGCGTTTCCATCAGAGCCCATAAAAATTTTCCTTCTGCTTTTTTCTTCTGCCACACTCATAGTATTTGTATTTATTACGGATTTAAACAAAAAGATCGTACCCGGGTCAGGGGCAGGTCCCTACTATTAATAAAACGTTTTTCGATTCATTTTGTTCCCTAAAAACACCAAAAGAAATCCTGTTAGTGCACCACCCAAGTGCGCCCAGTGGGCTATATTGTCTCCGCCCACTCTTGCAATTCCTCCAAAAAGGTCGAGCGCCATAAATGCTGGTATTACATATTTTGCTTTAATTGGAACAGGAACGAAAAACACATACAGTGGCGTGTTTGGAAAAAGATAGGCGAAAGCTGCCATAACACCCATGATAGCGCCTGAAGCACCCACGGCCACGTCAAAATTGCCAAAAGCAAGCTGAGTTACGCCAGCCATTATTCCGCAAATCATATAAAAGTTGAAAAACTTTTTTCCGCCCCAATGCATTTCCAAAATGGATCCAAACATCCACAAGGTGAACATATTAAAAAGTATATGAAAAATACTGTTTACATCGTGCATAAACATGTGCGTGATCAATTGCCAGATCTTGAAATTTCCGGTACTCGTTGCCCATAATCCACCGTATTCTGCAAGTTTATCGTAACGTTCAATTTGGCCACCCACTTGAATCGGGACGCTGAACATATATTGGGCAACATATACTAGAATATTAACGATGATCAGATTCTTAATAACAGGCGGTATATTCCTAAAATTCATAAATCCTATTTTGTTTGAAATTAATATTATCTGCCATTCTGCGAATTAATAATTAATAAAGAATAATTAATATTTAACTTCTTCCAGTAAATAAATCGATAAAAGCAGAAAGCTGATATTTGTTATGACCGCAACCCCATTAATTGTTCATTATTGATTATTAATTACACCCCGCAACTTAAGCTGAACCACATTCTCAATATGGTGCGTATGCGGAAACATATCCACAGGTTGAATTTTGGTTACTTCGTACTTTTCATCCAGCAGGTTCAGGTCGCGGGCCTGTGTAGCAGGATTACAGCTCACATACACTACCATCGGCGCTTCCATATCCAATATTTTTCTTACCAGTTTTTCATGCATACCTGCGCGGGGAGGATCGGTAATAATCACATCCGGCTTGCCATGCTGGCTGAAGAAATTGTCGTCGCACACTTCAATCACATCTCCCGCAAAAAATGAAGCATGCTCAATATTGTTCAATTTCGCGTTTTCTTTTGCGTCTTCGATAGCGTCTGCAATAACTTCCACGCCGATTATCTTTTTCGCTTTTTTACTCACAAAAATGCCAATGCTGCCTGTTCCGCAGTATAGGTCATACACCACCTCTTTTCCGGTAAGCTCTGCAAAGTCGCGTGTGATTTGGTAAAGTTTTTCCCCTTGCTTCGTATTCGTCTGGAAGAAGGATTTCGGACTGATCTTAAACTGAAAATCTTCCAGGTTTTCTAAAATAAAGCCTTTGCCAAAATAAGTTTGCGGAGAAAGATCATAAATGCTGTCGTTCCATTTTGGATTAATGGTATACAGCAGCGTAGTGATCGATGGAACCGTTGCCAGCAAATGATCGAAAAGCTTTTTTCTTTGCTTTTCATCTTCATAGCCAAAACACACATTCACCATCACTTCGCCGGTGGTACAAACGCGAACAATAAGGTTGCGCAGCCAGCCTTCATGATTTTTAATATCGTAAAAAGTATAACCGTTTTGTAAAGCAAAGGCGCGCACAGTATTGCGGATTGCATTCTGCGGTTCCTCCATCAAATGGCAGGTATTAATGTCAATTACCTTGTCGAATATTCTTGGAACGTGGAAACCAACCGCATTTTCCTGTGGAATGGTCTCATCTTTTTTAATTTCGTTTGGCAACAAATAACGCCTGTTGCTAAAGGTAAACTCCAGTTTGTTGCGGTAATATCTTGTCTCATCACAACCGGCAATTGGCATGATCTCAGGCAACGTTACCTTTCCTATCCGGCGGAGATTTTGCGCTACTTCATTTTGTTTGAACTGCAATTGCATTTCGTACGGCAACATTTGCCATTTGCAACCACCGCAAACACCAAAATGCTCGCAAAAAGGAGCCACCCGATCTTTGGAAAACTCATGAAATCTTACGGCACGCCCCTCGCCCCAGTCTTTCTTGCTTTTGGTAAGTTGCACATCCACCACATCTCCCGGCACGGCACCTTCTATAAAAATTACTTTTCCATCCAGTTTGCTAAGCGATTTGCCCTCAGCAGCGTAATCCTGTACGGTTACATTGCTTAGCATGATATTCTTCTTTTTTCGCATTCGGCAAAAGTACTAAGTTGTAGGTTATGAGTTGTAAGTTATAAGTTGTGAGTTTTAAGTTGTTAGTCATCAAAGTGGTGAAGTGGCCGAAAGAGACTTAAAACTTATTACTTACTACTTAACACCCGTCGTAACTGCCTTGTTGCCAGTCTTTTTCCACCAGTTTTTCCTCATTGCCGGCTGTTCGATCAGTAAATAGAATATTGCTCCTACCACCAAAGCCGGAACAAGAAAAATGAAAGAATAAACAAGAAGGTTGAGTGTAAAATGCCCTCCGAAGAATGGATAATGAATGAAGCGTCCAATGGCAGAGATGACTGCATAATGCGTAAGATAAAGGCTGTAACACATACCGCCGATGGTTGCAATGTATCTGTTTGCAAAGAACCGGTAACCCGTTTTATCGATTACTATAAGCGCAAGAATTACATACAACTTGATAGGATTGAACTGTGCACTGTTAAAGCCAAGGGCCCGGTAACCCGAGAGGAAAAACAAAAAAAGCAAACCGGCGAGTAGCAACGATTTTATTTTTTTAGGTATAAAAGCGAAAGGGTTTTCGTTGGTTACAACATGCTCGGCTACCATGATGCCTGCCATAAAATAGGGGATATTTACCGGAAGGAATCTGTAGTTAGACAGAATGCCGGCATCAAAAAGAGGAACAATAATCATGACTGAGAAAATGATCAACCTCCGGTACAAAGTGGGTAATTTGTACAACACGTACAATAAAAAAGGTAGCGAAATGTAAAACATCATTTCTATTTCCAAAGTCCACGCAATGGGGAGCACCACTGGATTTGTATATGGGAAAAAAATATGATGCACATAAAACAAAGATGCCGCGAAATGAGGGAGCAGATCATTGACAGTGAATTTATTTAGCGCCCATACCAATACAGCAAACGAAAGCATTAAACTGATTATGTAAGGCGGCTCCAACCTTGTTAATCTTCGCAGGAAATACTTTTTGAGGGAGGGCGGACTTTGTTTCGCAAACTTTGCTTTTAAAAAAGGTAGGCTCAAAATATAACCGCTCAATGCGAAAAAAGGGAAAACGCCCAACCCCCCATTAACCACTGCGTACAACAGCGGAGATAATTCGAAGACATTGCCCTTTGCAATGTAGGCCTGCACATACATTGTCACATGACACAACATCACCATAACAATACACAGAAAGCGGATACCATCAATTTCCGGATAGTAAGCGCCGCTGGTAGTAATTCTTTTGAAACGATTTAACCGTTGATTTGATAACATTGTGTTTAAATAACCTTCAATTAATTGCAAAATAAGCAATTGCAAGTTTTCTCCATTGGTGTATTTGTGGGCATATTTTTGTCAAAGGGAGCTTATTTCTATTAATTTAGCTATCCTAAATACAGTCCTTAATTTTAAATATGAAAGCTTTTTCACTTTTTTTACTTGCATGTGCCCTGTGTATTTCATCCTTTGCACAAAATGGCTATGCCATTAACATTACGATGAAACCGTACAAGAACGAATATGTGTATCTAGGTTATCATTACGGGAAGATCAAGGCCCTCGCAGATAGCGTGAAACTTGACGCCAACAGTAAAGGCGTTTTTAAAGGAAAAGAAAAATTGCAGGGAGGCATCTATTTTGTAGTGTCGCCCAGCAAACAGATATTGTTTGAACTGCTGATCGATAAACAACAGAATTTTTCTATTTCAGCAGATTCTACCACGCCAGATAAAGCCGTTTTTACAAATTCTCCCGATAACACTTTGTTTCAAACTTATTCGCAAACGCTTAACAAAATAGGCGTTGAGATGAATACGTTGAGAAACAACTTAGCCAAAGCAAACAGCAAAGCAGACTCTGCAAAGATCCAGGACGAATGGCAGAAAGCAAATGGCCGCATGCAGGCGTACAGAAGCGACGTGGAAGCTAAGAACCCAAATTCTTTTCTCGCTGCTTTGCTGAGGTCAATGAAGGAGCCAAAAATTCCCGAAGCATCAAAAATGCCGGGCGGAAAATATGACTCTCTTTACGCCTATAATTTTTACAAATCACACTACTGGGATGGCGTTTCTTTTGCAGACGAGCGCCTCATACGCACACCTGAGCAAATTTTTGAAGGCAAGCTTAACAAGTATTATGAAAACCTGGTGCCACCTGTATCAGACTCCATTATTAAAGAAGTTGATAAAATGCTGGATGCGACCAATGGCAACAAAGAAATGTTCAAATACCTGCTTACGCATTTTATCCAGGATTACATCAATCCCAAATACATGGGGCTTGATGCGGTGTATGTGCACTTGTTCGAAAAATACATCAACAATAATCCAAAGGTTGACTGGTTCACAGACAAGTATCAAAAATACATGAGCGACAGGGCCTACAGCCTGATGGCAAATTTGATTGGCCTTCCGGCACAGGATCTTTTAATGACGGATACTTCGGGCAAAGTACAAACGCTGTATGAGGTAAAAGCTGATTACACAGTTATTTGCTTTTGGGACCCAACCTGCAGCCACTGTAAAGAAATGGTGCCTAAGCTGGACTCCATGTATCAGAACAAATGGAAGAAGGAAGGCGTTAAAATATTTGGTGTAATGGTAGACGGAGGTAAGGCAGCGTGGTTAAATTATATCCGCGAGAACAACTTGAAAGACTGGATCCACGCATATGAAACTGACGAACAAAAAGATGAAGTGAGCAAAGCGGGAAAGCCAAGCTACAAACAGCTTTATGATGTTTTTCAGACACCGGTGCTTTACCTGCTGGACAAAGACAAACGCATTATTGCAAAAAAGCTGAGCTACGACCAGGTAGAGGAAGTTTTACAACTGAAGCTTAAAAAACAATAAAATTGACGTGGTGCATGGCATTTTTTTGATAATGTGAATTCAAAACTGTGCTTTATTTGAAAATTTGAGGATTTGAAAATTTGAAAATTCTTTCAGTGTAACTTTTTAATTTTTGAATTAATGCTCTGAATGCTCAAGAGTTAATTATAAATTCAGAATGACGAACCCGGAGCATTTTCAAATTTTCAAATCCTCAAATTTTCAAATTGGATTTGAAAGCCTGTTAGCTAAAATCAGCCATCCAAAAATGTCATGTGCCTTAACTTTAACCTTATATCGATATGAAAGTAACACCAGGGTCCTTAATTGTAGCCCTTTCTTTAATGGTTGTACAAAATAGTTTTGGTCAAGCTTTATTCACTTACGGAAAATATCCTGTAACCAAGAACGAGTTTGTTACAGCATTTAATAAAAACAATGTTGCCGGAACCCGCGACGAGAAAGCGTTTCGCAACTACCTGGAATTGTATACAAGATATAAACTGAAAGTACAGGCAGCATACGATCAAAAGCTGGACACACTTAGTTCTCAAAAAGCAGAGCTGGACAACTTCAGAACACAGGTGGCGGGAAATTACCTGGTGGATGATGAAGCGATACAGGCGCTGGTGGACCAGGCATTTGACAGAAGCCAGAAAGACATTCACCTTGCACACATTTTTATCCGGTTTAATAGCCCGACAGATACAGCCGACGCATATAAACTCGCAACAACAGCATATAAAGAATTGCAATCGGGGAAAGATTTTGGAACCGTTGCCACTACCTATTCCAATGATCCCGACGTAGCTGCAAACAAAGGCGACGCAGGTTATATAACCGTTTTTACATTGCCGTATAATCTCGAAGACCTTGCATATTCACTCAAACCAGGAAGCTTTTCAAAGCCATTGAAAGGCAAACAGGGGTATCACATTTTCAAGAATTTGGGTGAAAGAAAAGCAGTTGGTGAAATTTCTGTTGCGCAAATTTTATTGACAACGCCCGTACGACCGACCTCTGAACAACTTTCAAAACAGCAATTTACCATAGATTCAATTTACGCCGCCGCCGCCATGGGCGCCTCTTTCGATTCCCTGGCATTGCAATACAGCAACGACAATCAAAGCTATAAAGTTGGCGGACAATTGCCTGAATTTGGCGTTGGCAGATACGATCCTTTCTTCGAAGAAAAAGCTTTCTCGTTATCAAGGAATGGAGAAATTACAAAGCCTTTCGTGACTTCTTACGGCTATCATATTTTAAAAAGAATTTCTGTCCATCCGGTTTCTGCAACCAAAACACCTGCTTACATGGCAGAGTTAAAGCAGCGCGTATCAACTGATACCAGAATGCAGGTTGCATCAAAATCCATGATGCAAAAGATATTGGTTCGCATCGGGTATAAACGTGCACCGGTGAACAAAGCTCATTTATGGGCCTATGCAGACAGCGTGCTTAGGGGAAGCAACCCACCTCAATATGCCGACCTCAATTCCAAAACAGTTTTGTTCTCTTTCGATAAAAGAAAATACACACTGAATGATTGGAAGAATTATCTGCAAGCCATTAGAAATGTTCCTGAACTGGTGTCTGGAAAATCGAAAGAAGAGTTGTTGCAAACATATGTAGATGCAAGTGCAGAGCAATATTACCGCAGCAATCTTGAGCGTTACAATAACGCGTTTGCTCATCAACTGGAAGAATTTAAAAACGGCAATTTGTTATTTGAATGCATGCAAAGAAACGTTTGGACAAAGGCAAATGATGATACTGCGGGCTTAAGAAAATATTACAATAACAACTATAACAGATATTGGTGGCAACCGGGCGCTGATGCAGTATTTTTCAGCAGCAACGACGAAAAAAGCATTAGCGAACTATACAAAAAAGTGGATGCAGACAAAGGCAACTGGCGCAGCATAGCAAAGGAATATGAGAACATTGTGCAGGCAGATTCCGGAAGATTTGAATACAACCAGTTTCCCATCAGCGGCGCAGATAAGTTGGGTGAAGATTTTGTGACGGCTCCTATCAAAAACGCATCTGACAATAGTTATACCTTCTTATATCTGATTAAAAAACATGGCACAAAAGAGCATCGCAACTTCGAAGATGCCCGCGGATTCGCTCTGAATGATTATCAAAATTATTTGGAGGAAGAATGGATCATTTCATTAAAGAAGAAATATCCGGTGAAGGTGAATGAGGCGGTGTTGCAGTCGCTTTGGAAATAGCAAAATTTGCCGAACGTTTAATGCAAAACGCCTAACGCAGGTCTCCCGCGTTAGGCGTTTTGCATTAAACGTTACGCTCAGTTATTGTCTTTTCAACACAATCTTTTCAAGATTCAACTCTCCCGTTTTTATATTGACGTTGGTTATTGTTGTATCATGATAACCGTTCGACGCATTTACGTTGAGTGAGTACGTTCCTGGTTGCAATCCTCTTACAAGGAAACGTCCGTCGCGGTTAGGAAGCGCATATGCGGTATCCTTGCTATTGTAAACACTAATCACAGGGAATGCAGCCATTGGACTTACAACGCCACCCACAGCACCAGTTGTTGATTTAACGAAGACGTGAATAACAGGCTTCAGGAAAAAGTCATTGCCGATTACAACTACAGATCTCGCCACGTCAAAGTCAAGCCACAAGCGGGATTTATTCTTTTCATATCTTTCCCACTCATTTCCTGTAAGCGTTAAGTAGATATAAGGCTCTGTAAGTTTTGTGAGGTGAAGCGGATATTTTACGCTGTCTTTGATCAAACTGTTGTCCGTTCCCAATTCAATTTTTACCAACACAACTTTTCCGTTAATAACATTCCCCTGAGCTAGAAGAGTGTCTGTTCCGTTTCTCAAAGCAAGAAGGTCATATACACCCGGCTTGATTGCCAGCGTTTCCCAGGTTTGGCAACCACTTGCAATGCCTTGCCATAATGAGGAGTTCCCGCAGGTGTCCACAAGCACTTGTACAGATTTAATGTCTACAGAAACATTGTCAAAGAAACCAGGAGCATCCGTTAGAAATAATGATAAGTTTTGTTTGCCGTTAGGCACTGTTTGATCGCTGCTGCCATCATTGTTTTTAGAACATGCGATAAAAATGAGAGAGAAAATGCCTATACACAAGGCGGCGCGGAAAATGGTTTGTTTTTTCATAAATAAATATTTGAGGTACTAAATTGTTAAAGCCATTAACGGTTTCTAAAGACCGTGCAGCAATAGAGAAGTTTAACGGGCGGGTAATATTTCTTTGTAAAGGAGTTGTTATTACAGATCAATTGTAGTGCCAATATTTAATCGTTGTTGAAACGACGTTTAGACAAGAACGTCATACCCAATACATTTTGAATGCGTAAAACTACGCGGTATGCAAAGCCCGGTTTTGTAACTATTATGAAGTCGCGCTATTAAGTATTAAAAACAATAATTATTTTATGTGCAAATGCAGCACATGAATGATATTATTTCAAAGAAAAAAAATTCTTATTTGCCCGTTAAGACCATTGCATGGGCGGGGTTGCTAGTAGGCTCTTTAGATATACTTGCTGCGATAGTCAACTTTAAAATTGCCACAGGCAAAGATCCGGTTCTTATTTTTCAGTATATCGCCAGTGCAGTTTTTGGCAAAGAAGCATACAGCGGCGGATCATTGATGCCCATCCTTGGATTGATATTTCATTTCATCATCGCTTATATTTTCACCATTATTTTTTTCATCATTTATCCCAAAATGAAGTTGTACAGATACAACGCGTTCCTAATAGGTATTGCATACGGCATCTTAATTTGGATAGCAATGAATGTGATCGTAGTTCCATTAAGTAAGATTGGAAAGTTCAGTTTTAAACTTTCCGGTGTGCTTTTACAAGCATCTATTTTAATAGTGATGATAGGTATTCCGCTGTCACTGATATGCAAACGTTATTATTCAAAAAAAGCAATTCTTTCAAACTAAACTTTCATTAATCACAGACGTGTGCGACTAAACGTTACAGTGGTTGTTCAAAAAAGTCTTTGCCTTTATCTATAAGGGTGGATGTTTTTTTTGTGAACGATGCAACATTACTTTTTCAAACTTCATCTTTGCACTACGCGATGGTCAATTTAGTTTTGGACTAACGCTGCAACCTATACGCACTTGCAAAAGTGTCCCGCCACTTATTTACCTGAAGCATTTTTTAATCAATCATTTCTTTATGAAGAAAAAATTATTGCTGCTTTTAAGCAGTGTTTGTGTATTCTCGTTTATGTCTCAGGCTCAGAAAACAGGCCGTTATACTGTTTACGGCGGTGTACTGGGAGGCGGTAATTATTCGCATTATTTCTTTTGTGACAAACAAAGTGACTTTGATAACGCGTACAGATTCGGATGGAATGCGGGCCTCTACTTTGGTGTTCCTGTAACAAAAACTTTTTCTATTGAACCACAGGTGATGTTTAATCGAGTGGGTGGGCAGTTTTTATATAAAGACAAACTTGCAAATCCAGCTAACGATGATCTAAGAGCTGATTATATCTCAGTCCCCGTTCTTTTCAAATTCAATATTGGTAGAAATTTTGACGTTTTTGCAGGTCCTCAATTCGATTTCTTAATGAAAGCAAGAGAGGTTAACTCTGGTGCAGATGTCAAAGAATACATGAAAAGCACTGATATCGCTGCAACAGGTGGTTTTGAAGTGTTCCCGAGAAACAGAGTTACGTTCTATGGTCGTTACTATCGCGGCTTCCAGAATGTTGCTGACGGCGGAACACCTACATTTTACAATGAAGGGTTTCAGGCTGGTTTAAAGTTCAAACTTTTTGGAAAACAAGTTAAGGCTGCTCCAATTGTGGTGCCGGTACCTTCTAAGCCAACGGCTGTTGATTCTGACGGCGATGGCGTTCCTGATAGCAAGGATAAATGTCCAGACATGGCGGGCCTTGCAAAATACAATGGTTGTCCGATTCCTGATTCAGATAACGACGGCGTAAATGATGAAGAAGATAAATGTCCTAATATTCCGGGCGTTGCTAAATATCAGGGCTGTCCTGTTCCTGACTCAGATAACGATGGAGTAAATGATGAAGAAGACAAATGTCCAAATATTTCTGGCGTAGCAAGATATCATGGTTGCCCAATCCCTGACACTGACAACGATGGCATTAATGATGAACAAGATAAATGTCCTACTGTAGCTGGAACAAGGGAGAATCATGGTTGTCCTGAAATTAAAAAAGAGACAATTGCCAAAGTGCAAAAAGCTGCAAACGCCATTTTCTTCCAAACTGGCAAAGCAGCAATTCTTCCAAAGTCAAATGCCCAACTAAACGAAATTGTGAAAGTGTTGAATACAGATCCATCACTTTATCTTGACATTAAAGGACACACAGATAATGTTGGCAAAGCCGAAGCAAATCAAAAGCTTTCCCAGCAAAGAGCAGATGCTGTAAAAGCTTATATGGTGAAGAAAGGCATCAGCGAAGACCGTATAACATCAGCTGGCTACGGCGACTCTATGCCGATAGCACCAAACACAACAGCAGTGGGTCGTCAAAAGAACAGAAGAGTAGAAATGGTTTTACAGAACTATAAATAAGAGCTTTTTTGTTAATCTAAGAATGCAAACAGGCCGCCGGAATTTCCGGTGGCCTGTTTAATGATTGAATAGTCCAGCTAGAAAGTTTTACGAACTAAGCAGTGAGTTGCACATCCCCTCCCGGGAGGGGCAGGGGTGGGTAGACTCATGCACTAAATGAAACTAGCCATGAAAAGAAGAATAATTCACCCTTACAATCCCCTCCTCAAAGAACTCGCAAAGAAATTGCGATCATCCATGACATTCTCGGAGGTTAAACTCTGGAACGTTGTAAAAAATAAGAAAATGCTAGGTTATGATTTTGATAGACAAAGACCCATTAAAAACTATATTGTTGATTTTTATTGTAAGGATTTGCAACTGGCCTTAGAAGTTGATGGAATTACACATGCAAGTGAAATCGCAGTTTGGAAAGATGAAATTCGCCAAAGAGAAATTGAAGAACTGGGAATTTCCTTTTTAAGGTTCAATGCTTTGGATGTTGTACATGATATTGAGAACGCACAAAGGACTATTGAGAACTGGATATTAGAATATGAAGAAAGAAACGGGGTGGACGATGAGATACTTCGAAAACGAACAAGGCTCTAACCCACCCCTTGCCCCTCCCAGGAGGGGATGTGCGACATTCATTACTAATAGCAGCAGTAGTAGCATCTCAAAATACCCAAATCGTAAAAACTTGGCCGCCGGCTAAAGTTCCGCCCGTACGTTTGTGGGTCTGACATTTAGGTGGGTGTTACTTACCTCATAACGTTAAATTCATTCCCTCCCAGTTGACATCCATAATTCAATTTTGTATCTTGACACCTCCTCCGTTCAAGTGAATGCTGCTACAAATCTGATCGCCTTCCAAAAATCACGATTCCAAAAAAAGTTATTCAACACCTAAAACGCTTTTTATGAAACACTTGCCTTTAATGACGGCGCTTTTATGTCTATGCATTATCTCTTATTCCGGTTACTCCCAGGACAACAGCACTGCTGAAAAAGCCTGGATGGCTTATAAAACTCCAGGCGATATTCACAAAATGCTGGCGACAGACGTAGGCGAATGGAAAACCGAAGCTACTGCATGGATGGAGCCCGGCAGTGCGCCTTCCAAGTCTACCGGCTCATGCACCAACAGAATGTTGCTAGATGGTCGCTTCCT
This sequence comes from Pinibacter aurantiacus, assembly GCF_019130065.1. Taxonomy (GTDB): domain Bacteria; phylum Bacteroidota; class Bacteroidia; order Chitinophagales; family Chitinophagaceae; genus Pinibacter; species Pinibacter aurantiacus. The sequence continues at coordinate 354,165 of NZ_JAHSPG010000002.1, forward strand.
CGAAACGCATCACACAGCCACAATGATGGGTATGCCATTTGAAGGCTGGGGAACCATCGGCTACGACAATGCAAAGAAAGTCTTCGTAAGCAGTTGGATCGACAACTTTGGAACGGGCCTTATGTACATGGAAGGCACATGGGACGATGCACAAAAAGCTATTGTTTCCAAAGGGAAATTTCCGGATCCTGAATCTGGCAAGGACATGGAAATGAAAGAAGTTTACAAGATAATAGACAACAATACCAGAATAATGGAAATGTATGTTACTATGCCTGATGGCAAAGATTTTAAAACCATGGAACTAAAATACACCAGGAAATAACAGGTTTTTTATTGAGGTGAATGCAAAATTTACCTCAATGATTTTGACTACAAAAACTTTATAAAAGACTATTGCATCAAAAAGATGAAATGTGTATTTTGTGGTTATGCAATTCATTTTGCATCCGCTGAATTCACCTTATAGAAATCTTTTACTCAACAGATTGCATTATTCCCCCAAACCACCCGTTAGTCTTATTGCTTGCGATGAATACATTTATATCCAATCTCATATTGGTTGCAGTCGCGCTTTGATTATAGCCAAATAACCCCCCGTTCAAATTCCCGTAAACCCGTGTTAATGAACACCGAAGTCAAGTTTATCTAACCGTAGCAAGTACCAGATGAGAAGTTAGCTCAGAAAATCGTTTGACAATAGCGAGTTTGAATTTCAAGCCTGCTCGTTATTCAGCACACGAAACCTTTAATGTATTCGCTTTTAAACCTTTCCAAAATTTGATCCGATTATGCGTGCATCCACTGTAACCCGGTATTTGCTGATTGGCATTATTTTCCCATTCCTCATGCAATACGTTGCATACTACCGATTCACGGGCAATTACCTTCCGAATGTATTCTCAGAAAAAAGCTTCACGGAGTTCTATGAAAATTCAGTTTTCAGATATAGAATTCTCGGACGCGAGCTACAGATATGGACTTACCATCAACTGAAGGCAAAAAACTTTTCGAGGCATGTGGGCGAAATGGAAGTCTATTCAAAACGTCTTGATGTAATGGACCCCAACGCAGACAAGGTTTTTTACTTCGCCTACTTTATTTTAAACACAACATTTACCATTTTAACTGCCTTGGGCTTACTCTATCTTTTTGATAGAAAAAGTTTGTATCACATGAATGAAAGGCAGAAAATATTTGCCACTTCATTCCTTACACTGATCATCTGCATAACACAGTTTGTGGTGACACCGTATGATGTGTTGGCTTACTTTCTCGAAGTGTTGGCGTTTACGGTTTTTGTATCCTATATGCAAAGCAACAAATGGTACACCATGCTTGCGTTCTGTGCGTTGATATCTATAGCGACTATGGCAAGAGAATCTTCCGCATTGATATTGAGCTTCGCTGCCGCCCTTTATTTTACACTGTACGGCTTCCAAATGTGGTGGATAAAAAAACTGGTTTTGCCGACAGTGTTTTTCCTTATCACCTATGCTGGACTAAGGCTCCTGTACATCAATGAGCCTATTGCTATTGCAGAAAAATTCACATGGTTCAAGAACGTTGATTTTTCGCATCCAGCTTCTTATGCAGGCATATTGATGACTGTAGTTGTGTTCTATCTGATGGCTAAAGCAACAACCAGCCAGATGAGTAAAAAATTGATGATGAACTATATCCTCATGACACTGCCTTACATAATCGTATTGCCGTTCATTGGATTGCTGATCGAGTTCCGTTTATGGGTACCATTGCTGATAGGGTCGTTAATGCTTGTAAATCTTAACCTGAAAGCGTTGTTTGTGCCAGGCAAAGAAAAAGAGTCGAGCAAACATCCCTTTGTATCCAATCCGCCAAATATAATTTCGACGACATAGGGAAAAGTTCATAAAAGCAAGAGGTCCGCATATATCATGCGGACCTCTTGCTTTTATGAATTATTGAATAATTGAATAATTGATAGAAGATCGCTATTTAAGTTCAGTTATTCAGTCATTCAGTTATTCAATTATTCGAAAGAATAACTCATTTCTCCACCTTTCTCATCCTTCAGCACAATGCCCATTTCAAGCAATTGATTTCTGATCTTATCAGATGTCGCGTAATCCTTTTTGCCTCTCGCTTCTTTTCTCATGTCGATCACTAATTGCATTACACCATCCAATTTGCCGTTATTGGTTTCATTTTCACTGCGCATGCCAAGAATGTCTTCGAGGTATGTTTTGAAGGAACTTTTCAGCAATGCAAAAGTTGATGCACTCATGGCATTCGCGGCAATATGTTTGTCCTTAATACCATTGATCACAGGCACAAGCTCAAACATATTTGCCAACACTTTTGCGGTATTGAAATCATCGTTCATGAACTCTTCAAATTCGCCAGTCAGTTTTTTTACTTTCTCATCAAGCTCAGCATCCGCAGGAGTTGCATTGTCAGTTGCAGGAAGTTTTTGTAATGTTTCATAAGCTTCCCACAATCTCTTCAAACCTTTCTCTGCAGCCAGCAACGCTTCGTTGCCAAAATCAAGCGTACTGCGATAGTGGGTTTGCAATATGAAGAAGCGAATGGTCATTGGGCTATAGCCCTTCTCCAACAAAGGATGATCCCCGCTGAACATTTGCGTAAGCATGATCTGGTTGTTATAGCTTTTGCCCATTTTCCTGCCGTTTATTGTGATCATGTTGTTGTGCAACCAATAACGAACGGGAGCGTGGCCATTGCAAATAGTACTCTGTGCAATTTCGCTTTCATGGTGCGGAAACTGAAGGTCCATCCCGCCGCCGTGAATATCAAACTCGTGACCCAGGTATTTTGTTGCCATTGCAGAACACTCGATGTGCCAACCGGGGAAACCTTCGCCCCACGGGCTTTTCCAGCGCATAATGTGCTCTGGTGGTGCTGCTTTCCAAAGAGCAAAATCCTGCTTGTTTCTTTTTTCATCCTGCCCTTCCAGCTCACGCGTAGTTTCAAGAAGATCATCAATTTTTCTGCCGCTTAGTTTGCCGTACTCATGCGTTTCGGCATACTTTTTTACGTCGAAATAAACAGAACCATTAACCACATAGGCATAGCCATCTTCAATGATCTTTTCGATCATGTTTAGTTGCTCCACAATGTGGCCCGTTGCGGTAGGTTCAATGTTTGGCTCGACATTATTGAATTGCAGCATGGCCCAGTGGAAAAGGTTGGTGTACTTTTGCACCAACTCCATTGGTTCAAGTTTTTCGATAACTGCTTTCTTTGAAATTTTATCCTCTGCTTCGCGCCCCTCTTCTTCAAAGTGGCCCGCATCGGTTATGTTGCGCACATATCGCACCTTGTTACCAAGATGCATAAGGTAGCGGTAAATGATATCAAACGTGATATAAGGCCTCGCGTGACCAAGGTGACTTTCGCCGCTAACAGTAGGGCCGCACACATACATGCCCACATGACCGTCCACTATCGACTTGAATACTTCCTTTTGGCGCGTGTAAGAATTGAAGACTTTTAACTGGCTCATAATTTGGTAGAAATCCCGTTTAAGGTTTGCAAAAATAATACTTAGTCCGGCTATTATTACAGATATTACAGAAGACTACAACACGCAGATTTGCTGATATATACGAGGGAAAACATCATAAAAAGTGTTAACTGTGAGCCAATCTTAAAACTTTTAAAGAATTTGGCAAAATATTTTTTTCCCGTTTGCTTTTTGCGTATCATTGCAACGGAATATTAGCTGATCAGGTCGATTTCCCTAGCTCACAAGCGCGTTCAGTCATAGTCATTCCGCTCAAAAAAATTCATTTCAAACTTTCTAACAATCAAGGTTGGTTCATTTAAATCTGATTAACACACAAGTATTTTATGTACGACATTCTGCAATTGAACGACATGCTCGTTCCAGAGTTGCTTGATATTGCTGAGCAACTTAAAATCTCCAACGCTAAGAAATTGGAAAAACAAGACCTCATTTACAAAATCCTCGACAGCCAGGCTGTTCAATCAACCGCAGGTAAACCCCAGGAAGAAAAAGCTAAGCGCAAAAGAATTGTAAAAACCACCACTGCTAACTCCACAGAAGAAGCAATAGTAGAAAGCGAGGAAGCTCCAAAGCCAGCACCAGCTAAGGCTGAAGCTAAAAAAGCACCTAAAAAAGAAGAAAAACCAGCTAAAAAGCTTGTTAAGAAAAAAGCGGCCGAAGAAGAGGTTGAACAACCATCTTTACCATTGCAGGACGATAACGACTTTTCTTCAATTGACGATGAGGAGAATGATGATATGTCCGGAGCTATAGAAGAAAACGAGAATGAGAACGAGAACATCCAGGCAGATGCAGTTGCAGAACCCGTTCAGGAACATGCAAGACCTGCACATCACGGACGTAATTTTCAACAAACTCAACAACGTCGCAACGACTATTTCAATATAGAATTTGACGGTATTATACAGGCAGAAGGCGTTTTGGAAATGATGCCCGATGGTTATGGTTTCTTAAGATCTTCTGACTACAATTATTTATCTTCTCCGGATGATATTTATGTATCTCCATCACAAATAAAATTATTCGGTTTAAAAACCGGTGACACCGTTACTGGTTCCGTAAGGCCACCAAAAGAAGGTGAAAAATATTTCGCGCTTTTAAAAGTAGAAAGCATTAACGGTAAAAGCCCTGAAGAAGTGCGTGACCGCGTGCCTTTTGATTATTTAACACCGCTTTTCCCTTACGAAAAATTAAATCTCTTTACTACACCAAGCAACTACAGCACAAGGATCATAGACCTGTTTACCCCAATAGGTAAAGGACAGCGTGGATTGATCGTGGCGCAACCTAAAACCGGTAAAACAGTATTGCTGAAAGAGATTGCCAACGCAATTGCGCAAAACCACCCTGATTGTTACCTGATGGTCGTATTGATCGACGAGCGTCCGGAAGAGGTGACAGATATGGAACGTAGCGTAAAAGCAGAGGTTATCGCATCAACATTTGATGAGCCTGCTGAAAAACACGTAAAAGTGTCTACAGTTGCTTTGCAAAAAGCTAAACGACTTGTAGAGTGCGGCCACGATGTAATCATCCTTCTTGATTCTATTACCCGCTTGGCTCGTGCGCACAACACCGTAGCACCTGCAAGTGGTAAAGTATTGAGTGGTGGTGTGGAAGCAAACGCAATGCAGAAACCAAAACAATTCTTTGGTGCTGCGCGTAAAATTGAAAACGGTGGTTCATTAACCATTCTTGCAACAGCATTGATCGATACAGGTAGTAAAATGGACGAGGTGATCTTTGAAGAGTTCAAAGGTACTGGTAACATGGAGCTTCAGCTGGATCGCCGTTTGGCAAACAAACGTGTTTTCCCTGCAATTGATCTTGTTTCATCTTCTACAAGACGCGACGATCTGTTGCTTGACAGAGAAGTATTGCAACGCATGAACTTACTCCGCGTGTTCCTTACAGACATGAATACGGAAGAGGCAATGAACGAATTGCTGAAACGTATGCGTGGCACGAAGAGCAACGAAGAGTTTTTGGCAAGCATGAATAGGTAAAAGTTGTTGGTTGTTAGTTGGTAGTTGTTAGAAGAGTATACTGTTCAGGCACACCGGCGAAAATCATCAATCAAAATATAGAACGCAGTTAACAGTTGTTAGCTGCGTTTTTTTTGCTGAATACTCAATGCGAAACGCTTAAAGCATTGCGCACCAAGCGTTTTGCGTTAGGCATTAGGCGTTAAACATTCATTATCTTTAAAAAAAATCGTACAACTCTCTATGACATGTAGTTATTAATGTTTTTATTTATAAAAAATTTCACAAATGCAATTTGATGGTTTGATTTTCGATATTGGAATGTTTGATGGCATCGATACCCGTTACTTTTTGAAAAATAATTACAAAGTCATTGCGGTTGAGGCAGATCCCACACTGGTAAAAAAAGCATCTGAAACTTTTAAAGAAGCAATTGATAAGGACCAGCTTTCTATTTTGAATTTCGCTTTATCCGATCAGGATGATCAGGACCTTTCTTTCAACATTAGTGAGTATGCATTCTGGAATTCATTAAAACCTGAAGTTGCAGGCAGATTGGATACATTTAAAGAGTCGATCATTGTAAAGAGCCGCAAGCTCTCTACTTTGTTTGCGCAATATGGTGTGCCATTATATTGCAAAGTAGACATTGAAGGCTTTGATGCGATCTGCGTATCAACACTGGAAGGAACAAAGCTTCAGCCAAAATATATTTCAGTGGAAACAGAATGTATTGGTGAAAATGAAGTGCTTGATGAAGCAGGCATGCTTAAAACACTTGACACATTAAAAGCAATAGGTTATAGCCAGTTTAAACTTGTTGACCAGACAACACTTGCTGTACTGGAGTTGGATAAGCCTTTCTACGGCGGCACGTGGGATAAGCTGAACAGGTTGAAGAATAAATATTTCCACTACAATTTTATCCGCGATCATAAAAATGGCGTGAAGTACAATCTTTTTTACACCGGTGCATCTGGTGCCTTCGGTGAAAGCCTTGGTGGCAGCAAATGGTACAACTATGAAGAAGCAAAAAAACTATTGCTTCAACACCGCGAACAATATTTTAATCTCTACAAAGATCAGAATAAGAACTTTACATTTTGGTGCGACTGGCACGCGAAGTTATAGTTGAGAGTTGAGAGTTGAGAGTTGAAAAAAGTAATTGCTGAAGATACAGGATTTTGCCTTGCAGTGTGAATCTTCAATTTTAGAGAACTCTCAACTCTCCATTCTCCATTCTCAATTAAAGAGCATCGATCTTGCTCGCCAATTTCCTATCCTTCTCCGTCACCACATTTCCCGCATCGTGCGTGGAGAGCCAGATTTCAACTTCGTTGTATACATTTTTCCACAACGGATGGTGGTCCATTTTTTCTGCTTCCAGTGCGACTCTTGTCATGAAAGCGAAAGCCTGTGAAAAGTCCTTGAATTTAAATTTCTTATATAGCTGGTTATCTTTTTCTTCCCACATAAGGCAAGTGTTTTAAAGTAAATGAATGTATGTTTAAATGCAAATCGTTTCAATTATAATGCCTGACCGCCATGGTCGACAGGGTACCAGACCTGAAAGGTTTTTAAAACTTGTCAGGACTTAACCTCCGATCAATCAACAATTAAAAGATCAAATGTCCTTTGTTCTTGATCTTTTCATTCGTAAGCTCTGTAACCAATTGAACAGCGTTGATTGCTTTAATAGAGTTGATCACATTGTGCAATGTGGCGTCGCCAACAACATCTCCCTTCATCAGCCACAAAAAATCAAGATGTTTAAATTCGGGTAACAAATATTCACCATCGTTTTGATTGTTGTACAAATAATGGCACAATGAACTGTTTGGTTCCCGGTATTCAAAAACTGCGAAATAGTATAGTCTTCCTTTGCGGGTAAGCGGAATTTCCACATCCGGATTTATGCGAAAATTAAGCCTGAACAAATGATTGAGTTGCCAGCAAAATTGATATGATTTAATAGGCGCTACAATGCCCAGCAGACGGGTGTCTTCAAAGAAGTCCTCCGCCATTTCATCCATGTTAAGTTTTAATTTCATTATAGTGCCAGGATCAATTTGAAAATTTGAAAATATGCTAATTTCCTGCCCGACTAATCATTCCCGTTCGAATTGTTATCCATGTAGGCAGGCGGGGGAAATTCTTTCAGTGCTGGTTTGACGAAAGATGGCTATTTCTCGAATTGATTTATTTTTTAAAAAGTAACCTCTGTGCTTATTTCCTTATCGCCGCGCTTATATTTCAATGGAGCTTTATCGCCTTTCTTGTATTTGCCAAGTGCCTGCATGTAATTTTCAAGCGACAATACAGAATCAGCACCAAGTTTTGTAATTACATCACCTGGTTGTAGTCCTGCCTTTTGTGCAGGTCTTCCGTCGCTTACCCCGTCTAGCCTTACCCCATTTCCGTTGAAGCTATAATCTGGCATAATTCCCAATGTAACGCTGAATTTGGCGCTCGTAGAGGTTTGCGATTCTGTGGTTTTTGTAAAAGTAAGTTTCGCCTCTTTATTCGTTGCTCCAATAACGTTATAGATATATTTTACAATGAAAAACTCCCCATCATAGTTGATCTTATCAAAATCATCAGAAGGTTTGTGATAGTCGCCGTGCAATCCCGTAAAGAAGAACAACACCGGAATATCTTTTCTATAAAATGAGGTGTGATCACTTGGGCCTACACCGCTTGAATCATATTTCACCGTGAAATATTTGCTGTCACTTACAGAAGTCAGATACTTGTTCCATGAAGGAGAAGTGCCGTAACCGCCGATCATCAAAGCCTTGTTGCTATCATTCAATCTGCCCACCATATCGAGGTTGATCATATAATTGACAGAAGAAAGATCAACGGTAGGGTGCTCGGTGAAATATTTAGAACCCAGCAAGCCAAGTTCTTCACCAGAGAAAGCGATGAAGAGATAATTGTTGTTTTTAAATTTAGCTGCCTTTAACATTCTTGCTAATTCAATAACAGCCGCTACTCCGCTTGCGTTATCGTCAGCGCCGTTATAAATTTCATTTTTACCGGCATTTGTGCCCAACGTGCCTCCATCTTCGCCATGACCAAGATGATCAAGGTGTGCACCAATGATAATCGTTTGTTTGGCACCGTTATCAACGTATCCAACGACGTTGTGGGCAACACGTTTTTTATCTGTAAATGCAACTTTAAGGTCAACGTCTATTGTTGCGGATTCATCAGCGAAATATTTGGTTGTTACATTTTTGTTTACGCACACCACAGGTATTGGAAGTGTCGCGCCTTTTGACTTTGGCTCAAATGATAGACCGTCTTCGTAAGTAGAAGTGTTATACACAAACAAAGCTGTCGCGCCTTTCTTTGCATAGTCTTTCGAAATTTTTTCTACAAATCCCCATACATCAAAATGCGGATTGTTGGCGCTGGTGGTTAAAATTTCTTTAAGATCTAAAAACCACGGAACTCCTTTTTCACGAAGGGCAATGGAAGGCTGTTCTTTTACTGATTTCTGTGGTGAAGCAGGGAATGGAAAAAAATCATTTGTGCTGATGGATTCTCCTTCGAATGTTAATGCGCTGGCACTGTAATCCTTGCCATCATAGATTTCGAAATCCTGCAACCAGGAGCTGTTGGTTCCCTTTGGCTGTAAACCAATCGTTTTGAATTGGTCAGAAACATAACTATCTGCGACTTGTTCACCTTTGCTGCCACTGCGGCGTCCTTCAAGATCATCATTTGATAAAAAACGAATATGCTTTTGCAGATTGTCTACAACAGGCTTATCATTTTTTTTGATCTTTTGGGCGAATGAATCAGGAAAAGAAAGCACGGCGGGCAACATTAATACCCATAAAGGTGAACGCATAGATGATAATTTCGAGGTACAAAGTTAATCAGGCAAAAACTATTCCTGTTTATTTAGGTGATTTTTTTGATGGCACGCAGATGACACAGATTAGACTGATTTACGCTGATTTTTTTGTTGATGGTCGACTATTCTTCTTTTATTAGCAAGTATCGTTTGGAGAACTATTACAACCCGTTGCATTGCTGCTCCGTTGCGATCGCCGCGTGAAACAAATCGGATCTTTGCGAACTTTGTTGTTTCCTTTGTGCCTTGCGTGAAATACTGGTGATTATTGGAACTGAGCTGTAAGAAAGAGGCTTTTGATTTCTTCCAATATTTTTCTCTCGTTGCTTAGTCTTGGGATTTTATGCTGGCCGCCCAGTTTGCTTTTGTGTCGAAGCCATTGCGTAAATACGCCCTTTGGTAACGAATGCACCAGGGGCATACGTAGTGCGATGTCTTTATGCCGTTTTGCTTCGTAGTCGCTGTTAATGTTCTTTAGTGCGTTATCAAGTTCGTAGGTAAACTGCTTTATATCCGCAGGCATTTGGTCAAACTCAATCAACCATTCATGCGCGCCATTATTTTGTTCGCTGAAATAAACAGGAGCCGCAGTGTAATCATTCACAATGGCGCTTGTCCGTTCCGATGCAATGCTGATGGCCCTGTCTGCGTTTTCCACGATCACTTCTTCGCCAAAGGCATTCATGTAGTGTTTTAACCTGCCGGTTACTTTTATTTTGTAAGGATTGAGTGATGTAAACTGAATCGTATCGCCTACAATATAGCGCCACAGGCCGCCATTCGTGGTAATTACCATGGCATAGTGAACACCTTTCTGAACCTTGTTCAGGCCAATTGTTTTCGGAAACGCTTTGCCATATTCTTCCAGCGGCATGAATTCATAGAAAATACCATGCTGTGTAAAGAGCAGCATTCCTTCTTCATCAGGATTGTCCTGGGCTGCGAAGAATCCTTCACTGGCATTGTACATTTCCAGGTAATTGATGTCTCCGCCGATTATTTTCTGGAACTGTTCCCTGTATGGAACAAATGAAACACCGCCGTGAATGTATAGCTCAAGGTTTGGCCACACGTCCTTAATGCAGCTTCTGCCCGTTATTTCGAGAATGCGTTTAAAAAGAACCAATGTCCACGTAGGCACGCCGGAAATAGAGGTAACATTCTCAGGAATGGTATTCGCAGCCAGTTGCTCTATTTTGTTCTCCCACTCATCCATCAATGCGATGGATAACTCGGGAGTTCGTAGCCAATGACCCCAGAAGGGAGAGTTCTGTAAAAGCACCGCACTAAGATCTCCAAAACTTACTTCATCATTTACCTGGTTCACCTGGTGACTACCGCCAACCACAAGTCCCTTCCCGGTAAGCAAATCTGATTCGGGATTGAATTTGTAATACATGGTCAGCACGTCTTTCGCCCCCTGGTAGTGCGTTTCCACCAGGCTTTCTTCACTTACGGGTATAAATTTGCTTTTGTCGCTAGTTGTACCGCTGCTTTTAGCAAACCATTTAACGGGCGTGTTCCAGAGTACATTTTCCTCACCTTCCATCATGCGCTGGATGTAAGGCTTCAGGTCATTGTATTCATGTACCGGAACCGTATGCTTGAATTGACGTATATTGAAAAGCTGATCAAAACTGTATTTGCGGCCAAATTCTGTGTATTGCGCTGAAGTGATCAAATGCTGCAATACCTCCCGTTGAGCCAGAATTGGATTTTGTGTCCACTCCTGAACCTGCCACAAGCGAAGCCGTGCTAACCGTGATATGGCGGGAGATAGAATTTTCATATGTGTATACTCGCAATTTAAGAAATTGACGGCAGAGAAGCAGCAATAATTGTGCAAAATATCAATATCAATGCGGAAAATCGCGGATTCGTTCGGTAGAGACAAGGCATTGCCCGTACAGACAAGGCAATGCCTTGTCTCTAGCAATTCGATATTACTGATTATTCTCTTCCATGTGCGGGAAATCGCCAATACCCTTCATTACTTCCGCATGTAAATAATCTTTACGGCGAAGCTCGAAGTTACGGCCAAGATAAAGCCTTCTTACCTGCTCATCTTCCGCCAATTGCTCGGCAGTGCCGTGTTTGAAGATCTTTCCGTCGATCAGCAAATAAGCGCGGTCGCAAATAGAAAGTGTTTCGTTTACGTTGTGGTCGGTAATAAGAATACCGATATTCTTGTATTTCAGGCGGGCAACTACTGTTTGAATATCCTCTACCGCAATAGGGTCAACGCCGGCAAAAGGTTCATCCAGTAAGATAAATTTCGGGTCAACGGCCAGTGCACGGGCAATTTCAGTACGTCTTCTTTCGCCACCACTCAGGCTGTCGCCATTGTTTTTACGAACGTGGTGCAGGCGGAACTCATCCAACAGGTCCTCCAGCTTTTGTTTTTGCTGTTGTTTGGAGAGTTTTGTCATTTCCAGCACCGCTTTAATATTGTCCTCTACAGTCAGCTTACGAAAAACCGAAGCCTCTTGCGGAAGGTAGCCAATGCCCAGCTGGGCGCGTTTATACATTGGCAGTTTTGTAATATCCTCCTCGTTAAGGAAAACCTTGCCCTCATCTGGTTTGATAAGGCCCACCACCATGTAGAAGGTAGTAGTTTTACCGGCACCATTTGGCCCCAGCAGACCCACAATCTCTCCCTGCTCTACATTCACGGACACGTGATTTACAACAGTACGGCTGCTATAGGTTTTAACTAACTCGTTGGTATGTATTTTTAAACTCAATTATTAAAGCTTTGGCGCAAAAATACCGGAAGTAATCAAAACGGGGAAATATCAAAGTTAAAATAAGCTTAACGATGAACGCAGAATGCTTAACGCTAAACGCTTAACGCGGGTTTTCGCGGTTTATACCGACAGCTATTGTCGCCGGCAGACTGCCTTAAGCGTTAGGCACTGAGCGTTCAGCCTTCAATCCATTTTGTTTTGTAACTTTCGCGAACTATGTTTGCGGATATTTTAAAAAGCTTCATAAGCCTTAAAACATCGCCAACGTAGTAATTACTGCTTACGCGAAACATATTACACAAGATGAAAGTTATCGATCACATTAACCAGGCAAAGGACACTCTGGTTTCTTTTGAAATTTTGCCTCCCCTGAAAGGAAAAGACATCAGCGCTATATATAACCACCTCGATCCCCTGATGGAGTTTAAACCATCGTTTATCAACGTTACTTACCACCGTAGCGAAACAATGTTTAAGAAAAAGATCGACGGAACTTTCGAGCAGGTAGAAGTAAGAAAAAGACCGGGAACAGTTGGTATTTGTGCGGCCATCATGAACTACTACAAAGTAGACGCTGTGCCTCACCTTATTTGTGGCGGTTTTGGCAAAAGAGAAACGGAAGATGCATTGATCGATCTTAACTTTTTGGGCATTGATAACGTTTTGGTTCTACGTGGAGACGCTGCAAAGAATGAAGCTTTCTTCGAACCACATCCGCACGGTCATCGCTATGCGATCGATTTGTTGAAACAGGTTGGCAATCTTAACCACGGTATTTACCTGGAAGAAGATATTACCAATGGCGGTAAAACAAACTTCTGTATGGGTGTTGCGGGTTATCCCGAGAAGCATTTCGAATCGCCAAACCTTTCTACTGACATGGCTTACCTGAAAGCCAAAGTAGATGCAGGCGCGGAATACATCATGACGCAAATGTTTTTCGACAACCAGAAATACTGCGACTTCGTAAAACTTTGCCGCGAAAATGGCATCACAGTTCCTATCATTCCGGGATTGAAGCCCATCACGAATAAAAAGCAATTGAACATTCTTCCTAAAATATTCCACGTAGATATTCCTACTGACTTGTCAAATGCTATCATGAAAGCAAAAACAGACGAAGAGGTAGAGATCATCGGAACTGAATGGCTGATCCAGCAAAGTAGAGAATTGAAAAAATTTGGTGTGCCTGTGTTGCACTACTACACTTTGGGTAAGCCGAAGGTGATACAGAATGTGGTGAAAGAAATTAGGTAATTTGAAAATTTGAGGATTTGAAAATGGGGTGCGGGAAATTTGAAGAGTTCTTACTTTTATATAAACGAATAAGGGAATGAAGTTGATTCATTCCCTTATTCGTTTTTAGGGAGATTTCCTTCATAGGAGATTGTGCGAACGCTGTTCGCACAATTACCGGAGGAAACAGCAGATAAAACTGTCGATATTGGAAAATGCTTCTCCTCGAAAACCCATTTCCAAATTCCTGGCTGAGTTCCTTAGCTAAATTTTCAACTATTTCCTTGCCATACTCCGCCCGTGCTTTGCCCTTTTGTTCTTCTTCAACAATACGCTTGCCTATCTGCCAGTAGGCTTCCACCATAGTTGTATTAATAACTGCGTATGCTTTTGTTCTTGCTTCGGATAGAATGTGTTTAATCTCCGCGATGTAATTAACTCCCATTGCCTTTCAGAATTTTAAATTTTGATTTGCTTGTTGTTGAGGCTTCTATTTGGTCAATAGTATTCCTAACACTAATGGGAGTACGAGAATCCCTCACAGCACTGTGAGGGATTCGTAAAAGTTCTAAAGTTAAGTCTAAAAGATTAATTGTATCAGATGGTAACTACATGCTGCGTCTATACTGGCCGCCCACTTCATACAAGGCATGAGTGATCTGTCCCAGCGAGCAATACTTCACCGTTTCCATTAATTCATTAAACAGGTTACCATTTGCAATGGCAACAGATTTCAATTTATTCAATGCCTCTGCAGATTTGTTTTCGTTGCGTTTCCAGAAGGCTTGCAAGTTTTGAATTTGTTGTTCTTTTTCTTCTGTTGTACTGCGGATCACCTCGTTTGGAATGACAGTAGGACTTCCTTTTTTGTTGAGGAAAGTGTTTACGCCAACAATTGGAAATTCTCCTGTATGTTTCAGCATTTCGTAATGCAGGCTTTCTTCCTGAATTTTATTTCGCTGGTACATTCTTTCCATTGCACCGAGCACACCGCCACGTTCTGTAATGCGGTCGAACTCTGCAAGTACGGCTTCTTCCACTAAATCCGTTAACTCTTCAATGGCAAAACTTCCTTGCGTAAAGTTCTCAGTTTTAGCAGTTCCTAATTCACGGTTAATGATCAACTGAATGGCCATTGCGCGGCGAACACTTTCTTCCGTTGGTGTGGTGATCGCCTCGTCGTACGCGTTTGTGTGAAGGCTGTTGCAATTGTCGTAAATCGCATACAATGCTTGCAGCGTTGTACGGATGTCGTTGAAGTCTATTTCTTGCGCGTGCAAGCTTCTACCACTTGTTTGAATGTGATATTTCAGTTTCTGCGAACGGTCATTACCGTTATATTTTAATTTCATCGCTTTTGCCCAAATTCTTCTTGCTACACGTCCGATAACGCTATATTCAGGATCCATGCCATTACTGAAGAAGAAAGATAAGTTTGGTGCAAAGTCATCAATATGCATACCGCGGCTGAGATAATATTCTACATAGGTAAATCCATTTGCTAATGTAAATGCGAGCTGCGTAATAGGATTGGCGCCGGCTTCTGCAATGTGATAGCCGCTAATACTCACGCTATAAAAGTTGCGCACTTTTTCTTTGATGAAATATTCCTGCACATCGCCCATCAACTTCAACGCAAACTCTGTAGAAAAAATACAAGTGTTTTGCGCCTGGTCCTCTTTTAAAATATCTGCCTGCACTGTTCCTCGAACACTTGACAATGCATTCGCTTTAATTTTTTCATACTCATCTTTAGGCAACACTTCATCGCCGCTCAAGCCAAGCAATTGCAATCCTAAGCCGCTGTTGCCATCAGGCAATCTTTCAGGTGCAGAAGGGTTGTAGTATAAGGGTTTGGAAGCATGCGCATATTTCTTTTTGAATGCTTCTTCAGCCAACGACCATTGATTATTTTCTGTGAGCCATTTTTCACACTGCTGATCGATGGCTGCATTCATAAAGAATGCAAGCAACATTGGTGCAGGGCCATTGATGGTCATACTCACAGAAGTTTTAGGATCGCAAAGATCAAAACCGCTGTATAGTTTTTTTGCATCATCCACTGTTGCGATGCTTACGCCGGAGTTACCCACTTTGCCATAAATATCCGGACGATGATCTGGGTCTTCACCATATAAGGTTACGCTGTCAAAGGCTGTAGACAAACGCTTCGCAGGCTGCTCCAGTGATACGTAATGAAAGCGTTTGTTGGTTCTTTCAGGCCCGCCTTCTCCTGCAAACATCCTGGTAGGATCCTCGCCGGTACGTTTTAATTCAAACACGCCAGCTGTGTATGGAAACTCTCCAGGAACATTTTCCTGCAGTTGCCATTGTAAAATATCGCCCCAGTCTTTGTATTTAGGTAAAACAACTTTCGGAATTCTTGTTCCGCTTAGGGATGTGCTTGTAAGGTCTTGTTTGATAACTTTATCACGTACCTGGTATTCAAAATAATCAGCCTCATATTTTTTCTGCAAATTCGGCCATTGCTCCACCAGTTTCTTGTTTTCGACAGAAAGTTTGTCCTTCAATTGCTGTTGCAATTTTTGAAGGCCTTCTTTTTCCACTTCGGCAAATTTCATCACACCATCCAGCTGATACAACTTTGTCGCCACCTCACTTTGCTCGATCACCCATTTATCGTAACCTCTGTTGGATTCAGATATTTCTGACAAATAACGAACGCGTTTTGCCGGAATAACCTGTGATTTATTTGTCGTGTCAGAAGTATGTTGATGCAATTCTATTTTTCCAAAAGAGACGCCACTTTTCTTTTCAATTACGGTGATCAATTTTTCAAACAACTCATTAATGCCCGCATCATTGAATTGCGAAGCGATGGTTCCTACAACAGGAATATCAGCATCTTTCGCAGTAAACAGACCGTGATTTCGTTTGTATTGTTTACGTACATCCTGCAACGCATCCAACGCACCGGCCTTATCAAATTTGTTGATGGCAATTACATCGGCATAGTCCAGCATGTTGATCTTTTCAAGTTGCGAAGCCGCACCATATTCCGGTGTCATCACATACAAACTGGCATTACAATAATCGAGAATAGACGCATCGCTTTGGCCAACACCGGCGCTTTCAAGAATGACTAAATCGTAGCCAGCATTTTTCACAACATTCAAAGCTTCTTCTACGTATGCGCTTAGCGCCACATCACTATCTCGAGTAGCAAGCGAGCGCATATATGCACGTGGGGAACTGATGCTGTTCATGCGAATGCGATCGCCCAGCAGTGCCCCGCCCGTTTTTTTCTTAGATGGGTCCACAGAAATAACCGCAATGGTTTTATCTGGAAACGCGTTTAAAAATCTGCGAACGATTTCATCTGTTACAGATGATTTTCCAGCGCCGCCTGTCCCTGTTATTCCCAGAACTGGATAGCCAGCAGCAACTTCTTGTTTATCGAACGGTTCACCTGCTTCAGCAAGTGTAATGTGACGGGCAATTCTCCTGATGTCCTTCTTCTCTCCAAGCGGCAATTTGCCGTTCCATTTCTCCGCCGCCTTCCAGTAACCAGATCCTTGCGGAGCACCATTCTCCGGATTACTTTTTTGCAAAAGATCTTCGATCATGCCTTCGAGGCCCATGTGTCTGCCGTCATCAGGGCTATAAATGCGGGTAATGCCATAGCTGTGCAGTTCACGGATTTCTTCGGGCAAAATGGTGCCGCCCCCGCCGCCAAATATTTTGATATGACCGCAGCCGTTTTGATCCAGTAAATCCTTCATGTATTTGAAAAACTCCACGTGGCCGCCCTGGTAGCTGGTAATGGCAATTCCATGGGCATCTTCTTCAATAGCTGCCTCTACAATTTCGTGTACACTTCTGTTATGTCCCAGGTGAATGATCTCGGCGCCCTTGCTTTGTAAAATGCGTCGCATGATGTTGATCGCCGCATCGTGTCCGTCGAATAAACTGGCTGCAGTAACAATTCTGATCTTTTGAGTTGGAGTATTTGCCATATAAAAAGCCGATAACTTATTTTAAAAACTAACAATTGTTAGCAAAAATAAGGTATCGGCTTTATTTCTCGCAAGGATTTTATAAGATGGATTTCAGGCAGCGGCGCGGCGAAGCAAAGATGCGACGACTTCAAAACAATGCCGGCTTTCTAAATGAAAAGATCAGTGAAAATCCGTCTAATCCGTGTCATCTGTGTGCCAATTACTTGATAGTCGGAATCATCCCTCTAATTCCCATGTCCACTAAATTCTCACCCTTCGAAGGCTCCCACAAGCCGTCTTTTATCACTTCCTGCCATTCGAAACTTTTTTTAGTAGAGAAGGAGAGCTCAACCACGATGTCTTTGGTTTCTTTACCCGTAATGGTCAGTTTGCCAGGTGCAAATGCTGCTGTTACTACACAGCTTCCCGCAGGAATGGGTGATGTAGCAAAGATGGGGTTCACAACCGTTGTGGTTCCGGCAGATTGACCCGTTATCGTTCTGCCAAAAGTGTAACCGTATGCTGTAATTGCCGCTTCAGAGCCCCAGAAGCCTTGCTTTTTATTAGCGTTAACAGTCAATGTGGAATCTTTGATCTTGAAATTTTTTATGTAGGTATTGTAACCAATAAAGCCTGCAATGGTTCCGGCAACCTCTTGCTTTACAGGGAAACCACCGATGGTAGTATCTACGTGAAAATAGGCTGTTGCATTTTGGTATGCCAAAGAAACGCGGATCCACTCGTAAGTACCAATTGGAATGTTTTTGATAGGTGCCGTATAAAAAACCTGCCCATCGCCCGCTTTTGCAGCTTTGTCGAAATCAATGGCAGATTCGCCGCCGGCAGTGGTTTCGTCAGCTTTATATAAAATGGCGCCTTTCCCCAAAGCGGTCAGTGCATTTGGCGTAATCTCAATATAGTGAGCACTCATAGAGTTCATCACCGGGCTTTGAGCTCCATGATCAGAAGGAATGGTGGACGGCTGCCCAACGTTGTTCAAACGCACTTGTGTAGAATCGAATTTAAATTTGAATATAATATTTGCAGTCGCTGTATTCACAGTGTCGCTTCCCTTCGAGTCTGGACTTGTAGAGTCGGATTTTTGGCAAGCGGTTAAACCTGCTGCGGCGAAAGCGGCTACTATCCAAAGATTTTTCATAATGTACTGTTTGGTTTTTTAATGCTACCGGATAAACTCAGACCGGCGTTTTCCAATAACGTTTATCCCGGAAAATAATTGTCGGGACTTTCTTTGCAAAAAAAGTGTCGTTTCACGCTACATTTGCGCTTCAATTGTACATCTCATGAAACTTTTTGCTTATTTATTGGTGGCCGCGTCTATTTGCTTTAGCGCCTGCACCTCTAATAATGTTACGAACGACGACAGTCTGAAGAAATATTTCGATGAAAATAATGTAACGGGGAGCTTCGGGTTGTTCGACAACGGACAGGGCCATTTTACCATATATAACCGCAAAGCTTTTCGCGACAGCGCTTATTTACCGGCAAGTACGTTTAAAATTGTAAACTCGCTGATCGGCATAGAAACGGGTCGTGTAAAGGATGACAGCACAGTAATAAAATGGGATGGAGTAACAAGATCAAACCCTCAGTGGAACCAGGACCTAAGCATGTACAATGCATTCCGTCTTTCATGTGTGCCATGGTTCCAGGAATTGGCGAGAAGAATAGGAAAAGACACCATGCAGCGCTGGATCGATACATTGGGTTACGGCCGCCGCTACTCAAAACCCTCGATCAACAAGATCGATACTTTTTGGCTTGACAACTCTGTAAAAATTACGGCTGACGAGCAATTGGGCCTTGTAAAAAAACTATACTTTGATCAACTGCCTTTCCAGAAAAGAACACAACGCATTGTTCGCAGCATGATGCTCATGGAGAGCAATGCCAACTATGAATTGAGTTACAAAACCGGTTGGGGATATACAGAAGACAGCAGATCAATCGGCTGGATCGTAGGCTGGATCGAGGAAAACAAACATCCTTACTTTTTCGTGCTGCAAATCGCTTCTACCGGCAAACCACTCGACGTTTCTGCAGTTCGCATCAAAATGCTGAAAGATATTTTGGCCCAGTATGGGTTTATGCAAGGAAAAAAGTAGGCTGCCATCATTCATTGATAAATAAAATTGTTGGTTGTTAGTTGCTAGTTGTTAGGCCAAAAGTGCGGCTTTGCAACTGATGGCTGACAACCTTTTTTATGCCTTGCGGAGAATCTATTGTCTAATATCCGCATAATTTGCGGAGAATAAACATAGTAATCTCCGCATAATGTGCGGAGAATAAGTTGTATATTTACCGCAAACCTGCGAAAAATGGCAGTTTATATCTATCAGAAAAAGGACTGGCCCAAATTCTGGGACGATAAAATAATAAGCCCTTTGCTTGCATCCCTTCGATACAGGCAGGGAATATTGTTGGGTAAGATGTCAGGATTCGGCTTTAAACAGCAAAGAGAAGCAACCTTGGATGTTCTTACCCTTGAGGTCATAAAGTCAAGTGAAATTGAAGGGGAGGTATTGGATGCCGAGCAGGTTCGGTCATCCATAGCCAGACGTTTAGGAATGGATATAGCTGGACTAATTCCTTCAGATAGAAATGTGGATGGCGTAGTAGATATGATGATGGATGCTATAGAAAAGTTCGACCAACCGTTAACCGACGAAAGACTTTTCGGATGGCACGCAGCACTGTTTCCCACTGGCTATAGTGGCATTCACAAAATAGTGGTTGCCGGCTGGAGGGACAATGCCGATGCTGATCCCATGCAAGTCGTGTCGGGTGCATCAGGTAGAGAAGTTGTGCATTTTCAGGCGCCCGATTCTTCTGTTTTGGAAAAGGAAATGAAATTGTTCCTCGACTGGTTCAACTCCAATGAGGAAAACGATCCCATATTAAAAGCGGCTATCGCTCATCTTTGGTTTGTAACCATACATCCTTTTGATGATGGCAACGGGCGCATAGCCAGGGCAATAACAGATATGTTGCTGGCAAAGGCAGATGAAAGCGCGCAGCGATTTTACAGCATGTCGGCCCAAATAAGGATCGATAGAAAAGAATACTACGATGTGCTGGAAAAAACGCAAAAAGATTCATTAGACATTACTGATTGGCTCGAATGGTTCCTGCAGTGCCTTGATCGTGCATTAAAAGCGACAAATGAAACGCTTAAAAAAGTGGTACAGAAAGCGAAATTCTGGGATCAATTTTCAACCGTTTCCCTGAATGAACGTCAATGCTTAATGCTCAATAGGCTGATGGATGGATTTGAAGGCAAACTAAACACCTCCAAGTGGTCAAAAATCGCCAAATGCTCACAGGATACTGCAGCGAGAGACATACAGGATTTGATCACGAAAGGGATATTGATCAAGGACGCTTCTGGGGGGCGTAGTACCAGCTATTCCCTTACTTCAAACGAAGATTGATCCCGCTCAAATAATTATTAAATCTGATTGTTGATCGATCGGCAAATTGTAACTTACAAGTAACATTCTTGCCTGTATGGACAAATTCATTGCATACTGGGAGCACATCCCCTCTGCCCATCGTATCCTCATTTTAATGGGAGGAATGATCTTCTTTTGGTTGCTCGAAGGCTATTATCCTTTGTTTCGTTTTTCCTTTAAACGATATAGGCACGCAGGTGTAAATCTTATCTTTTTACTCACTACACTGATATTAAACCTGATATTCGGGCTTGTTACCATTCGCGTATGCGATGCTGTTACAGTACACAAGTTCGGCCTCGTTCATTGGCTGCATTTACCTGTTTGGGCGGTGATTGTTGTGTGCTTATTGATTGGCGATTTGTTTGGCCAATACATACCACACCGGCTCATGCATCGCGTAAAGTGGATGTGGAAATTTCACATGATCCATCACAGCGATACGAAGGTGGATGTCACCACAGGCACAAGGCATCATCCCGGCGAGTGGCTGTTTCGTGAGTTTTTTATGATCATTGGAATTGTTGTTATGGGTATGCCGATATGGATGTATTTTCTCTACAGAAGCTGCGCTGCTTTGTTTACCCATTTCAATCATGCAAACATTATTGTGCCTGAGTGGATCGACCGGCCTATAAGCTGGATCTTCGTCTCCCCGAATATGCATAAAGTGCACCACCACTATATGCGGCCCTATACAGACACTAACTACAGCAACATTTTTTCATTGTGGGACAGGCTGTTTGGCACATTTGCATACACCGACCCATCTACCCTTCGCTACGGTCTCGATGTATTGGATGATGAAACCGATGAGAAGCTGATGTACCAGTTGAAACTACCATTTAATAAAAATATAAAGACAGACTATTAGGCTTAACGCTAGACGCCTAACGCTTAACGCGCAGTGCTACTCGCTGCGTTAAGCGTTAGGCATTAAGCGTTCGGCTTTACAGCATTTGCTTTTTATCCTCCGCTTGTTTAATTTGGTTCTGCCATTCACTGTCTTTACCCGGTGAATACACACTTATGACTAAAAAAATTCTGCCCGTACTTTTCTTGTTTGGCTTTTTATCAACACAGGCGCAAGAGATGGCGCAAGTGGCCGACTCCATCAGAAAAAGTCGTTTTGTTCCTTCCCTTGCATACGCGGTAATGAGTTCTGACAGCATCATAGAAATGGCGGCTGTTGGGGTTAAGAAACTTCGCACACGCGATTCGGCCACTGTTAAAAGCCGCTATCATCTTGGAAATAATACAACAGGTTTAACAGCTTACATCGCCGCACAACTTGTCGCAAGCGGAAAAATAATGTGGAACACAAAACTGGCAACGCTTTTTCCCGACATAATGAAAACCGCCAGGGCAGAATATAGTAACATCACGTTGGCAGATATACTTTCCCAAAGAGCGGGATTAATTTCTTTTAATACTGTTGATGAAATACGTAAAATGCCCGTGTTGAGGGGGCAAGATGGGACAACACAACGCAAAGATTTTTTATCGTGGATAACGAAACAAAGAGGTCTCGCAGATTCTGTAGGCAGAAAGCCCGTTAGATATACCAACGCCGGCAGTATTGTTGCCGCCGCCATGCTGGAAAAAGTTAGCGGGAAACCTTACAAGCAGTTAATGGAGGAATATGTAAACAAACCGTTGGGCATAAATGTGAAATTCAGGTTTCCCAACAGAAATGATGCTAAAGATACATGGGGACATGCAAACATTGCAGGTGTGTTTCAGGGTGTGCCTCCGGATGATTGGTGGGGACTGCTGATCACTCCCGGCTTAGAACCTATTGATGCAAATTTGTCAATACAGGATTACGCGAAATTCGCCATCGATAATCTTCGTGGATTAGAGAACAAAAAAGCGCTTATGCCTCAGCGTGCTTACCAATTGCTGCAGTATGCTTATCCTGATTATTCCATGGGTTGGGGAAATTTGGAAGTAGATGGCAATCACATTGCCGAGAGCGACGGTACCCTCACTACATTTTTTGTACATATCGAAGTACATAAAGAAAAGGATCTTGCCATAGTGGTTTTTTGCAATGCGGGAAATAATGCCGCAAAAGGAGCGTCGCTGAATTTGGCGAGAGAATTGAGGCTGCACTACATGCAATAACAGCCAGCACGCAGATGGCACTGATTTAGCTGATTTACTCTGATTTTTTTCTATAGCCTTTGTGCCTTTGCCCCTCTGCGCCTTTGCGTGAAATTTTACTGATGACTGATCAATACCTTACCTGGCACATTTCGCAATAAAATGTTCTTCGATGTGTTTTGCCCAAATGTTTTTTAATGAAGGGAATATGGTCACGAGGGCATATCTTCTTTGTATGAGCAAGCCAATGTTTTTTAAGGACAAATGCTTTTTTCCACTCTAAAAATTGAAAACTGTAAACGCGTGCTTCTTTAATAAGTTCGGAGAGTTTTTTAGGCGGCAGGTTTCCGATTTTGCTTTCGGGATGAACCTTAATGCGAAATAGCACCTCATTCTTGATAATATTGCCAACGCCTGAAAAAATATGTTGGTCGAGCAATGCGTCACAAACCAGCATATCAGGATTTGCTTTTAACTTTTTTCTTGCTTTGACTGGGTCCCACTCATCGCTCATTACATCTACCGACCAATCATAAGTGTCATTTACATTTCCTTCTACAAACTGAACTGAGCATGCATAGAAGTTGATTTCTCCATTGGTAAATTGAAGACTCAGTCTCGCAGGTGCATCCTTTTTTTCATTGATTCTGTAACTGCCAAACAGCATGAAGTGAACGCGTAATGAAAACGCTTTAAAACAGATTAGAAAATGTTTGCCCCAGCTCTTAAAATCAACAACCGTTTGATTAAGCATTCTTTCTTTTTCAATTGCTGTATTGCCGCTCACAGCGATGATCTTTTTTCTTTTAAACCCTTGTACTTCCTCTTTGAATATGACTATGGAAGGTCCTTCTGGCATGACTGCTTTTAGGTTAATATTAAAAATCTATGCCCAGGCAGGGTCCGATGTTTGGAGTACGATGAGGAAATGTTTTTTACTTTTTAATTTTTCCTTTTGACTTTCAACCCCCAACTTAATTCTTCTTTGTAATACCTTTAACCTACCATTTAAACTTTACAAACATGGCTATTAGCAATCATGAAATTGATTATCGCATTTACGGAGAAGAAATGCAATATGTAGAAATAGAACTTGATCCGGGTGAAACCGCAATCGGCGAAAGCGGCGCTTTTATGATGATGGAAGATGGCATTCAAATGCAAACCATTTTCGGCGACGGTTCGCAGCAACAAGGCAATGGTTTGCTCGGTAAACTTTTTTCTGCGGGCAAACGAATGCTTGTTGGCGAAAGTTTGTTTATGACAGCATTTACAAATGTGGGCATGGGCAAAAAGCATGTAAGTTTTGCTTCACCATATCCAGGAAAAATTATTCCACTTGATCTTCAGCAACTAGGTAATAAAGTTATTGCTCAAAAAGATGCATTCCTGTGTGCAGCAAAAGGTGTTAGCATCAGCATCGAGTTCCAGCGCAAACTGGGCACCGGCATATTCGGCGGGGAAGGTTTTATTATGGAAAAACTGGAAGGCGATGGCATGGCTTTCGTTCACGCCGGAGGTCACGTGTTTGAACGCACGCTTCAGCCAGGTGAATTGCTAAGACTAGATACCGGTTGTTTGGTGGCGTACACACAAGGTATCGATTTCGATATTCAATTTGTGGGTGGTATAAAAAACACATTGTTTGGTGGAGAAGGTCTTTTCTTCGCGACCCTTCGCGGTCCGGGAAAAGTGTGGATTCAAACACTACCAATAAGCAGGCTGGCAAGCCGCGTTCTTAGCTACGGCACAACTAACAGAAAAGAAGAAGGCAGCATACTCGGAGGCATAGGCAATATGCTGGATGGCGACGGCTGGTAGTTTTTTTGCCACAGAGGCACAGAGAATAAAGAGTTTGATAAAGTGAACTTATTTTCTGTGTTCTCTGTGTTTCTGTGGCAATTTCCTATTTCTTAAACAATGAATCCGCCTTTTTCAAACTTCCTAAAATCATTTGTCTCACATCATTCACTTTATTTTTCTCAGATTCTAAGTACTCCACTCTTTTCGCCTTGTCATTTTCAAAAGAATCGGGACTGAATTTTTCCATCCAGTCATTCATGCTGCTATCCGCGTGGTTGAGTGCTTGCTGAACGCTCAATACATTTTGTTTGTAAGCTTCTGCCAGCTTTTGATTTGGCAATTTCGCAACGCTGTCAAGTGCACGTTGCGATTGGGATTGATAACCCTTTATTTTTCCCATCGCGGCCATTCCGATATCATGCCCTTTCATCACTTCTTCATACAAAGAATCTTCCTTTGTTGTAGGCGCCTGGGAAAATCCATCTTTGCGTTGCTCAGTACTGTTGCCGCAGGAAAAAAGCGCAACGGGCAACACAAGAAGAAATATACGTTTCATGGTGATTGTATTTGCTGCAAGCTAGTAAACAGCAATTAATAATTAATAATTAATAATTAAGAAGGCGGCAGTCCGCATACTATTAGCATAAAGTCTGTTTAAAAAATATTCGCATGCAGCACCTATTAATTCTTAATTATTAATTTTTAATTGAATTTTGCCCTATGATTCAACTACAAGAGGGAGATAAAGCTCCCGCATTTTCAGGAATTGATCAGGACAGTAAAAAGGTTTCACTTTCAGATTTTAAAGGCAAAAAAGTGGTGTTGTATTTTTACCCGCAAGACCTTACGCCCACCTGCACCGTACAATCATGCAATCTTCGTGACAATTATAGCCTGTTAAAACAAAAAGGCTTTGAAGTCATCGGCGTAAGTCCGGATGACGAAAAATCACACATAAAATTCAGGGAAAAACATCAGCTTCCTTTTACGCTAATTGCAGATACAGATCACGCCATTATTGACAAATATGGTGTGTGGGGCGAAAAACAACTTTATGGCCGCAAATACATGGGGCTTCATCGCACCACCTTTGTAATAGATGAGAAGGGCAAGATCCAAAAGATCTTTTTGCGCCCCAAGAATAAGCAGCATGCAGAAGAGATTATTGCAGCGTTGGGGAAATAGTTGTTCGTTAATAGTTGTTAGACTTTAAGACGTTAGTTGTTAATGTTTTACAAAGAATATTCTTTTTAAAGGGTCTAACAACTAACAACCATCAGCTAACAACTTTTTTTATCGCATTCCGTAAGCGCAATCATCCCTTCGCGTCCCTTTCTTATGTAAATTTGCGAAAATTTTGAAACGTGAGTCGTAAAGAAGAATTATTACAGGACGTAGTGATAAAGTTTGCCGGAGACAGTGGAGATGGGATGCAGCTGACAGGAACGCAGTTTACCAACAATACGGCCCTGATGGGAATTGACTTAGCCACATTCCCCGATTTTCCAGCCGAAATACGTGCGCCGCAAGGTACTTTGCCAGGTGTGAGTGGATACCAGTTGCGCTTTTCCAGCGACCGTGTATTTACGCCCGGCGACGAGTGCGACGTGCTGGTGGCCATGAATGCCGCGGCCCTAAAAGCAAATTTGAAAAGCCTGAAAAAAGGCGGTAAAATAATCGTAAACACCGATGGTTTTGATGCGAAAAATTTGCGTCTTGCCAATTATCCTGACGGTGTAAACCCCATCAACGATGACAGCCTGAGCAGTTATGAGGTTATTAAAATGGATGTAACCAAAATGACCCGCGAAGCGCTGAAAGAATATGAACTGGGTACAAAAGAAAAGGACCGTGCAAAGAACATGTTTGTGCTTGGGTTCCTTTACTGGATGTACAACCGCGATATGGACAGTTCGATCAAATTCCTTGAAGATAAATTCGGTAAAAAAGAAGTTATCCTGAATAGCAACATCAAAGCGTTGCAGGCAGGTTTCAACTTTGGTGATACTACAGAAACGTTTACTACTACCTACCGTGTAGAAAAAGCGAAAATGCAGCCCGGTACTTATCGCTCCATCATGGGCAACCAGGCTGTAGCAATGGGTTTGATAGCGGCTTCGCAAAAAAGCGGGTTGCCTTTGTTCCTGGGAACATATCCAATCACACCAGCTTCAGATATTTTGCATGAGTTGAGCCGTCACAAGTCATTTGGCGTGCGCACCTTCCAGGCAGAAGATGAGATTGCCGGTATTACCGCCGCGATCGGTGCTGCTTATGGTGGTTCTTTAGGTGTAACAACAACTTCTGGTCCCGGTATGGCATTGAAAACAGAAGCAATGGGACTGGCAGTGATGCTGGAAATTCCTTTGCTGATTGTGAACATTCAACGCGGAGGCCCTTCCACAGGTTTGCCAACAAAAACAGAACAAAGTGATTTGTTGCAAGCGTATTACGGACGTAACGGCGAATGCCCGATGCCTGTAATTTCTGCTTCTACACCGAGCGATTGTTTTGCGACTGTTTACGAAGCGGTGAGAATTGCAGTGCAACACATGACACCGGTTATTTTCCTAAGCGACGGTTATATTGCCAACGGTGCCGAGCCTTGGAAATTCCCAAAAGCTGATGACCTGCAGGAAATAAAAGTGAAGTTCAAAACAGAACTTGGTCATGAAGAAGAAAAATTCCAACCATACCTGCGCGATGAAAAACTGGTTCGTCCATGGGCCATTCCCGGAACACCCGGTTTAGAGCACCGCATCGGAGGTTTGGAAAAACAAAATATTACTGGTAACGTAAGCTACGATCCTGAGAACCACCAGCTGATGGTGAAGATTCGCCAGGAGAAAGTAGATAAAATTGCAGACTATATTCCAGACCAACAACTAGACAGCGGTCCTGAAAAAGGTAAAGTGCTGGTGCTAGGCTGGGGTTCCACATATGGTGCGATTAAGAGTGCCGTATCGGAAATTCAAGCCGAAGGCCATGCAGTAAGTCATGCGCACATAAAATACCTTCGTCCGTTCCCGAAAAATCTTGGTGATCTCATCAAGAAGTTTGATAAAGTATTGATACCAGAAATCAACAATGGTCAATTAATAAAAATCATCCGCGAACAATTCCTGATCGACGCCAAAGGTTACAACAAGATCATGGGCGTTCCGATTACAAAAGGAGAATTGGTAGAAGCGATTAAGGGAATGTTATAATGATCGTGAAGCGTCAATCGTGAAACGTGAATTGGCCTCCGAAAAATTAATTCATTCAACAAATGAAACAAAAAAAAGCTTGTCATCAATAGTGACAAGCTTTTTTGTTATCGCCGGTGAATCTCAGACCTGTCCAAGCTAATTTCGCACAGCGAAAATAAACCACCCATTCACGATTGACGATTCACCTTTCACGATTAATTTTGGACAACACTCAAACTCACGTCACCATGACCATCTTTTCAAAAATAATAGCCGGCGAAATTCCTTCTTATAAAATTGCAGAGAACGATAATTTTTATGCATTCCTCGACATTTTCCCCCTGGTGGAAGGTCACACGCTCGTAGTACCAAAAGTAGAAACAGATAAGTTTTTTGATGTGGCTGATGAGTACATGAGTGAATACCTCATATTCGCAAAACGCATTGCACACGCAATAGAAAAAGCCGTTCCTTGTAATCGTATAGGCGTAAGCGTTGTAGGTCTTGAAGTGCCACATGCGCACTTACATCTTATTCCCATCAACAGTGCAAATGATATGAACTTCGCGAACGCAAAACTGAAACTGTCTCCGGAAGAGTTTAAGAAAATACAGGAAAAGATTGTGAAGGAACTGTAACCGCAAAGGACTCAAAGTTCTGCGCAAAGGAAACGAAGACAAGTTGATAATATCTTCGTTTCCTTTGCGTTTTATGAATTTACTTTCAGTCAGGGTGTACTTTCTTCGCGGTTAAAAAATGAATTATCTCTTAGTGAGGCTTAGTGTCATTAGTGCCTTAGTGGTGAACTCAGGTGTAGCACCCTACATTATCTTAATCCTATCCGCATTCTGTTTAATGAAATCTTCCCAACCCTTCATTTTTTTCGCATCGGCCATAAGTGGGTTGGAAGTTTGATAGTGGTGGCAAATTGCAACAGCGAGCGCATCGGTAGCATCAAAAAACTTAGGCTTATCCTCAATAGTGACAATACGCTGCACCATTTTCCAAACTTGTTCTTTATCCGCATTACCATTTCCGGTAACGGATTGCTTTACTTTTTTGGGAGAATATTCGCAAACTTCAAGCCCGGCTTGCATAGCGGCGGCAATGGCCACACCCTGCGCACGTCCCAGCTTGAGCATACTTTGTACGTTTTTACCATAAAAGGGCGCCTCAATTGCAAAAGAAGTCGGCTTGTGCTGAACAATAATTTCTGCAACTTTGCGGTAAATCATTTCCAGGCGATGGTACATATGTTTCTTGCTGCTTAAAGAAAGAACATCCATCTCAACAAGACGGATAGTGTTACCGGTAACATGTATTATGCCATATCCCATTACCAGAGTACCAGGATCTATACCTAAAATTATTTTCGGAGCCTTTTGCAAATAGGAGTTTATTTTTGAAGAGAATGTCGATATATAGCCACAAAAATATCAAAAAGTTTGTCAATTATTTTTTAGGTCCCATATTGTTTGTATGGTTGTCATATTCTTTATACCGACAAATTAAAAATCAGCCCGATCTTGGACTCTCATTACACAACATGAAACTCTCCTTAACAGGTAGTGATTCATGGAAACTTTACCTGTTACTTATTCTCACATTTGTGAATTGGGGAATAGAAGCAAGAAAGTGGCAGATACTAATGCTCACGCTTGAAAAAACAACGTGGTGGCGCGCAATGAAAGCTTCATTGTCGGGCGTGGCATTTGCCATCAACACACCTAACAGAATCGGTGAATATGGCGGAAGGGTTTTGTACGTAAAAGAAGGGCACCGCATCCAGGCTGTTTCACTTGCCATTGCCGGAAGTTTCAGCCAATTGATCATTACATTCATGATGGGCTGTTTTGGACTTGTTTACTTTTTAAACTTTGTGCCACACAATATATCTAAGAGTTGGCCGTCTTATCAGTTTTGGATAAGAATTACTTTGGCAGGCGGATCTGTTGTAACGGTATTATGTTTGCTATTATACTTCCGTCTGTCGTGGTTAACAAAATCGATAGAAAAAATACCTCGCATAGGAAAGCGAATTCATCAAATCGCTATCTTAGAAGAGTTGGGTGTTACGAGATTGTTAAGAGTTTTTGCTTTGTCATTCATCCGTTATTGCGTATTCATTTTTCAATATATATTGATACTGCAATTGATGGATGTTGACATGAACAGCTGGCAAATTGCGTGGACCGTGAGTGTAATGTTTTTGATCTTGGCCCTTATTCCGACTATAGCATTGGCAGAAGTTGGCATTCGCGGTCAGCTAAGCATACAATTGTTTGGATTGTTTACCACAAATAATGTGGGCGTAATTGCGGGAACCATTG
This sequence comes from Pinibacter aurantiacus, assembly GCF_019130065.1. Classification (GTDB taxonomy): domain Bacteria; phylum Bacteroidota; class Bacteroidia; order Chitinophagales; family Chitinophagaceae; genus Pinibacter; species Pinibacter aurantiacus. The sequence goes on from NZ_JAHSPG010000002.1 coordinate 384,389, forward strand.
GTATTTGGTTTATTAACCTTGTAGTTCCGGCGATAGTGGGTAGTTTATTAATTTTAGGAATCAAAATATATTCAGGCAAGGACCAATAGCCTGGGATCAAATAAAAAACCGGCAGATGCGTAAATTTTTTTTAATTGCTCTGATAACCTTATTTGTTTTACCTCTTACTAATGCACTCAATGCGGGTGATGATTTTTGTGGCCTGAAGAATACAGCCTTTAATACCGGTGAATATTTAAACTATAAAGTATACTATACACTTGGCGTATATGTGGCGGCAGGGGAAGCAAACTTTAATGTTTCACTTGAAAAATTTAATAACAGACCGGTTTACCACGTTGTAGGGGATGGCTCCACATACAGTTTTTATGACAATTTTTTTAAAGTGCGCGACAGGTACGAAAGTTATGTGGATACGGCAACGCTGCAACCTTTAAAATTCATACGGAACATAAACGAGGGTGGTTATAAAAAATACGAAAATGTAACCTTCAATAAAACAGCGAACACCGCAGTTACCAACAATGGAGTGTTTAAAGTGCCCGCATGCATACAGGACGTAATCAGCGCCATTTATTATGCCCGCAATATAGATTTCAACAAATACAAACCGGAAGATAAAATTCCTTTCAGTATGTTTCTGGACAACGAAGTGTACAACCTGTATGTTCGTTATTTAGGAAAGGAAAAAATAAAAACGAAATACGGCACCTTCAATGCCATCAAGTTCAAACCGCTCCTCATCAAAGGCACCATATTCGAAGGCGGTGAAAAAATGAACGTTTGGGTAAGCGACGACGGCAACCATATTCCACTGCGAGTAGAAAGCCCCATCAGCGTGGGAAGCGTAAAAGTGGACATGATGGGGTACAGGAATTTGCGCTATCCGCTGACTTCGATGATAAGCCTGAAATAATAACTGAATAGACTGAATAACTGAATAACTGAGGTTTCAGGCGCGACTTTGCGTTCGAATTTCAATTATTCAATAATTCAATGATTCGGTTATTGGCCCGGTTGAGCTTTTTAGCGCAGGATTGTCGTTAAACATCAGTTATTCAGTTATTCAGTCATTCAGTTATTGCCTTTCCTCTCTCTTTCCGTATTTTTGAGCCCTCGAAAAAGAGAATACTACGATGACGATAAGTTATAACTGGCTGAGTGAATATTTACCGGTATCCCTGGAGCCGGAAAGATTGTCTAAGATCCTCACTTCCATAGGACTAGAAGTTGAAAGTTTGGAAAAATACGAATCTGTAAAAGGCGGCCTTGAAGGTCTTGTAATAGGCGAAGTTTTGGAATGCGAGCAGCACCCAAACGCCGATAAACTAAAAGTTACCAAAGTAAACATAGGAAGCGGCGATCCTCTGCAGGTTGTTTGCGGAGCACCAAACGTGGCTGCGGGACAAAAAGTAGTGGTGGCAACCGTTGGCACAACTATTTACCCTTCCACCGGCGATCCGCTGACCATGAAAGTGGCAAAAATTCGCGGAGTGGAAAGCTACGGGATGATCTGCGCAGAAGACGAAGTGGGCATGGGCCAGAGCCACGCGGGAATTATGGTATTACCTGCTACTGTGAAAGTAGGAATGCCTGCTGCTGAATACTTCCAGCCTTACACAGACTTTGTTTACGAGATAGGCCTTACGCCAAACAGAATGGACGCAATGAGCCATCTGGGGGTTGCCCGCGACGTATGTGCGTACCTAACGCACCACGACAAAGGTGATCAGCGTGTAAAAGCGCCTTCAGTAAACGCTTTTAAAGTAGAAAATCATAATCTGCCGATCTCTGTAACAATAGAAAACAAAACGGCTTGCCAGCGTTACGCTGGTGTAAGCATTTCTGGCGTTACCATCAAAGAATCTCCGAAATGGCTGAAAGACAAATTGCAAGCCATCGGTTTGAGACCAATCAATAACATTGTTGACATCACCAACTTTGTACTGCACGAAACAGGACAGCCTCTGCACGCTTTCGACGCGGATGCAGTTACCGGCAAAAAAGTAATTGTAAAAAATCTGCCGCAGGATACCGTTTTCGTAACACTTGATGAGAAAGAAAGAAAATTAAGCAGCGAGGACTTGATGATCTGCAATGAAACAGAACCAATGTGTATTGCAGGCGTATTTGGTGGTTTGAAAAGCGGTGTGAAGGAAACGACAACAAATATTTTCCTTGAAAGCGCATGGTTCAACCCGACCAGCATTCGTAAAACATCGTTCCGTCACGGCTTGCGTACAGATGCCGCCACACGTTTTGAAAAAGGCGTGGACATCTCGGCGACTGTAAATGTTTTGAAAAGAGCAGCTTTGCTGATTAAAGAAGTTGCAGGCGGCGAAATTTCATCTGACCTTGTTGACGTTTACCCGCAGCCCAAAGACAAGACTTCGGTTTCTATCAAATATCACTACCTGAGAAGATTAAGCGGTAAAAGCTACCACAGCGATACAGTTAAAAAAATACTGGAAGCTCTGGGTTTTGAAGTGGTAAAAGATGGCATCGACGAACTTTTCCTTTTGGTTCCTTACAGCAAACCGGACATTTCCATTCCTGCCGATATCGTGGAAGAAATTTTGCGCATTGACGGATTGGATAACGTAACCATTCCGCATGCAATTACCATTAGCCCGGCGGTAGAAGCAGATCGCGTGAAGGAGTCTTTCAGGACGAAAGTGGCTAATTACCTGGTAGGACAAGGTTTTAGCGAGATCATGACAAACTCCATTACAAACAGCAAATATTATTCTGAAGAAGTTTTGCAACACACCGTAAAACTCATGAATAACCTAAGCGTTGAGTTGGATATTATGCGTCCTGCTATGCTGGAAACAGGTTTGGAAAGCGTAGCGCACAATATCAACAGGAAAAACAATAACCTGAGCTTTTTTGAGTTCGGTAAAACATACTCTACTTCAGGCGTTGGTCATTATGACGAGCAAGAGCATCTTACCTTGTTCATCAGTGGCAATGCCAGTGAAGATAGCTGGAAACAAAAAGCGGTTAAATCTGACATCTACAGATTGAAGGGTGTGGCCGCATCTATTTTGAAATTGGCAGGAATTGAGAATGCTACATTTGAAGCATTGAACGATGGAAAAATTGAAGGCCTTGCAGCAAAAGTAAATGGCAAACATTTGCTTTCATTGGGCACTGTTGCAAAGAAAACACGCGAAAGATTTGATATCAAGCAGGAAGTGTTGTTTTCTGATTTCGATTGGAAATTGTTGCGTGAAATTGTTGCGAAAAAGCAAATCTCTTTCACGGAATTACCAAAGCAACTACCTGTTCAGCGTGACCTTGCCATCATTGTGGACAAATCTTTGCCATTTGAAGCTGTGGAAAAAGCTGTGAAGAATGCGAAGGCTTCCAAATTGCAAAACGTTAGTTTGTTTGATATATTTGAAAGCGATAAGCTAGGTACAAATAAAAAATCAATGGCCGTAAGTTTCAGTTTCCTTGACGAAGAAAAAACACTTACCGATAAGGAAATCGACAGCATGATGAGCAAGATCATGGCATCTGTTGAAAAGGAACTGCAGGCTGAGATTAGAAAATAGAGTTGTTAGTTTATAGTTGTTAGTTGTTAGACTTAAGGTGTTGCATACAGGAAAAGGTGGAAACATACTTTTTATATGAGCACAGAATGTCTAACAACTAATAACCAACAACTAACAACTCTCTTACGACACCAACTATGGAACCACTACAGGAACACATCAGGCGCATACAAGAAAAACTTCAGCAATTGGTGAAGCAATACAGCGCATTGCAAAAAGAAAATGAAAAGCTTTCATTGCAATTGAGCCTGTTAAAGGAAAAAGAGAGTATTCAACATCAACAAATAGATGAGCTCAACCAACAGGTATCGCTTTTAAAAGCGGCCAAAAGCGGTATGAGCGAAGAAGATAAAAAGGACTTCGAAAAACGCATCAATCAATACCTCAAGGAAATTGATAAATGCATAGCCATGTTACAAGAGTAGGGATTCAGACAAGAAATGCATTTTACACTCGTTTAAATCCTGATTCCTAATTTCTAATTCCTCCCAAGATGTCAGATCAACTCATTCCCATCAACATAGTCATCGGCGACAGAACTTATCGTATTAAGATCGATACAAAAGATGAAGAAGCGGTAAGGCACACTGTAAAAATTATCAACGATAAAATTGTTGAGTTCAAAACGAACTTTGCAGGTAAAGACATGCAGGATTATGTGGCCATGGTTATGGTTTGGTACGCCACACTGCAAATTCCGCAAACCAATCAACAAATTGTAGAAGGGGAAATGCTGCAAAAATTACAATCGCTGGAAAGTGCGCTGGATAAGGCATTGGAATGATCTCCGTAGAGACGCGTGAAAACGCATCTCCGCGCAATCAACGACGCTGCAAACTTTCGGAAACGCTGTATTTCAGGAGACGCGTTTTTACGCGTCTCTACAGAACATCAAATCCGCACATTTCCCGCGCCCACCCAAACATCCTCCATAAAATGAAATTGCGGATCGTGTCCGTTAACGAGGGTGATAGAGAGAATATCATGTTGCACCCATTTCCAGCCTGTATTCATTTGCAAATAGGCATTTGCTGCAACAGACAATCGTTTGACTTTATCGGCAGAAACACTTTCCTCTGGCAAGCCGAACGTTTTGCTGCTTCTTGTTTTTACTTCGATGAAATGAATGGTGTCTTTTAACGAAGCGATAATGTCAATTTCGTAACGCCCGTGGCGCCAGTTACGCTCAATAATCGTGAAGCCTTTATCTTCCAAAAATTTTGCTCCAAATAATTCTCCGGTTTTTCCCAGTTCATTATGATATGACATACAATTTTTTGTTTTCTTTGGTGCGCGAAAAATAATACTATGAGCACTAAAAATAACTTCTATAAGCTAACCGGAAAAATTCAGCATTATCAATGGGGCGGTTACGACTACATACCCGCGTTGTTGAGCGTGGCAAATGATAAACAACAGCCCTTTGCAGAATATTGGTTGGGCGCGCATGTTAACGCGCCGGCAGAACTTGAAGGTGCGCAGCCTTCAAAGCTGAATGAATACATCGCAGCAAATACTGCTGCTCTTGGCGAAAAAGTGTACAACAATTTTAAAGCACTTCCATACCTGCTTAAAATTCTGGATGTAAAAGACATGTTATCTATCCAGGTGCATCCTACAAAAAAGGCGGCGGTAGAAGAGTTTGCAAAAGAAAACGCAAAAGGTGTGGCACTAAATGCGCCAAACCGCAACTATAAAGATGATAACCACAAGCCTGAACTAATGGCGGCGTTGAGCGAGTTCTATTTACTGCATGGCTTTAAAACGCCAGAACTTATGCGTAAAACATTATCATCTGTTCCAGAGCTGTCATTTTTGTTGCCGTATTTTGAAGGTAATAACTATGCAAAACTGTACGAAGAAGTAATGCAAATGGATCAGCAGAAAGTAAACGAACATTTGCAACCACTGCTTGACCGCATTGTTCCACAATACAAGAACAATGAGCTGAAAAAAGACAATGCTGATTTTTGGGCGGCACGTGCGGCGCTAACTTTCAACGAAGGCAATAATATTGATCGGGGTATCTTCTCCGTTTATTTATTAAATCTTGTTCACATACATCCAGGCGGAGCTATTTTCCAGGATGCAGGCATTTTACACGCTTACCTTGAAGGACAGAATGTAGAGATCATGGCAAACAGCGACAATGTTTTGCGCGGTGGTCTTACGCCAAAGCACATCGATGTGGCTGAATTGATGAAACATGTAAGCTTCAAAGAAGTTGTTCCCAACGTAATTTCTGGTTCAGCAACTGCTACAAAAGAAAAGGTATTCGTTTCTCCGGCTCCTGATTTTCAACTCAGCACCGTGAGCCTTGAGAGCAATGAAGAATTTTCTTTGCATGCTACAAGCGCTGAAATTGTGCTGGTACTTTCCGGCTGCGTAGAAATCAGCAATGAAGAAAAGAAAGTTGCACTGAAAAAAGGGGAGGCATTTGTGACATTTGCCGGCGCTACCGTAACAGTAAAAGCTTTGGAAAACGCCGAAATATACAGAGCATTTGTACCAGGGGTATAAACAATGGCATTTAATTCCGATTCACAGGCTTTTTTATTATTTTTGTTGACTTCAAGCGCAATAATTATGAAATTGAATAAATCTTTAGTTTGGTCATTGGTTCTAATGATTGTGATAGCTGCAGTTTACCGCGCTATTCCGGGCCGTCCATGGGGCTTTACGCCGCAAATCGCGATGGCTATTTTCGGTGGTGCAGTCATTAAGGATAAGAAATGGGCATTGGCTCTGCCATTGTTCTCCATGTTTTTATCAGATGTATTATACCAGGTTTTGTATAGCGCTGGAGTAAGTCCGATCCCTGGTTTTTACGAAGGACAAATTGCTAACTATGTATTGTTTGCATTGTTAACTTGTCTTGGTTTCTTAATGAAACGCGTGACCATTGCTAATGTTTTAGGGTTCTCTTTGCTGGCTCCGGTTTTGTTCTTTTTATCGTCCAACTTTTTGGTTTGGGCAGCAGGAGCAGGTCTTCAGCGTCCAAAAACATTCGCTGGGTTGATGATGTGTTACACTGATGCTTTGCCATTCTTTAAAGGTGAAGTATTAGGAACATTGGTTTTTGGTGCTGTACTTTTCGGCAGCCACTACCTGTTGACAAAAAAGAACGTTGCTCAACACACTGCATTCGCAGAATAATTGTTGAGATAATAAAATATAAAAAAAGGGAAGCATCGCTTCCCTTTTTTTGTTGCTGCGCGTATCCGACTAAGTCGTTGTGTTGCCAAGAAGGCTTCGACAAGCTCAGCCTAACACTCCGTTGAAGCTGTCAGGCTGAGCTTGTCGAAGCCTCGTTCAGAAAATTATATCAACTTCCAATTGTTCTTTTTAACCTGCCCGTGAATATTTGCCAGAGAAGCATCGATCATTTCTTTCAACACATCCTGATTGATATCGGCCAGTTTGTTCACATACACGCAGCCCTTGCCGGTCTTTTGTTTTCCTAATTTTTTCAAAAGTTCTTCCCGGCCCTCAAAACCAGCACTGAGGTAAAATACATGTGAGGTTTTTCTTGGAGAAAAGCCCAGCAATGGAGCAGTGCCTTCATGGCCGCTGTCGTATTTATAGGCATAGCCACCAAACCCGATAATACTCGGTCCCCACATTTTTGGCTTAAGACCAGTTTGCTTTTCAAATAACTTAACTATAGTTAACGCATCAGTTCTCTTTGTTTCATCTTCAATCCGGTCAATAAAAGCCAACACGCTTTCGTCGGTTTGTGTTGTTTTGTTTGTTGCCATATGAAAGATTTGAAATTAGCAATTTGAGATTCAATGTAGTTTATTTCAGAAATGTTTTGCAATCACCGTTCCTGTTTAACAAGGCCCGCCCGGATGAAGCCGGTTCGGACGGGCTTCGACAAGCTCAGCCTGACAGTCCTTTCGCGTTGTCAGGCTGAGCTTGTCGAAGCCTTCTCGCTAACTAAAGGATGCTAGCCAAACAGCATCAACCCATTTTCAATTTTTCACTTTCCCCGCCCGAACGACTTCAGTCGGGCAGGAATTTTCAATTATCTCCTGTTTTCCGCTTCATATTCCGCATCCACCAATAAATTTCTTTTATCATCTGCGGCTGTTGTTGCAAGAATGTCGCAGCGGTTGTTGTAAGGATTGTCCGCATGTCCTTTCACCCATTTAAATCTTACCTGGTGCTTTTTGCTTAGCTCGTGAAAACGTATCCAGAGATCGCGGTTCTTTTTGCCTCCAGCGAAATTGGTAGCGATCCATTTTTTTAACCAACCCTGTTCAACTGCCTTAACCACATATTGGCTATCGCTGTAAACGGTAATCGGCAAACCATCTTTCTTCAGATTTTCCAATGCCACAATTACAGCCAGCAATTCCATCCTGTTATTGGTTGTCAAACGGTAGCCCTGCGAAAATTCTTTCTCGGTATCTCCCCATTTCAAAATTGCTCCATACCCTCCTGGTCCTGGGTTTCCGCGTGCAGCGCCATCCGTGTATATGACTAGTTCTTTGTTCAATGTAAAAAATGTTATGGCAGCGAAGATAGGGAGTGGTAATTGAAAATTGAAAGTTGAAAATGGCGGCTCTACATTCCGAATAGATTTTCATTTTCAACTTTCAATTTTCAATTCCTTATACTTGAAAGACTCCCGTCTTCAATGCAGGTATGTCTGCATTGTGATTAGCCGCATTCAGCGCTTCTGAAATTCTTGACCTTGTTTCCAGCGGATCGATGATTTCATCTACCCATAGTCTTGCTGCTGCGTAGTAAGGCGTTGTTTGTTTTTCGTACCTGCCTTTTATTTCATTCAGCAATTTATTCTCTGCTTCCGCTGTAATCGTTTCACCTTTTGCTTTTAATGAGCCAACCTGTATTTGTAATAATGTTTTGGCCGCTTGTTCTCCGCCCATCACAGCGATTTTTGCATTGGGCCATGCATAAATAAAACGTGGATCATAGGCCTTTCCGCACATGGCGTAGTTACCTGCGCCAAACGAGTTGCCTATAATTATGGTGATTTTCGGCACAACAGAATTGGCGACAGCATTCACCATTTTAGCGCCGTCTTTAATAATGCCGGCGTGTTCGCTGCGGCTACCTACCATAAAGCCTGTTACATCCTGCAAAAAGATCAAAGGAATTTTTTTCTGATTGCAGTTTAAAATAAAACGAGCTGCTTTATCAGCGCTGTCATTGTAGATCACGCCACCAATCTGCATTTCGCCCTTCGCACTTTTTATGATCTTGCGTTGATTGGCAACGATGCCAACTGCCCATCCATCGATGCGGGCATAGCCACATACAATCGTTTTACCGTAATCTTCTTTGTATTGTTCAAATTGGGAATCGTCAACAAGCCTTTCAATAATCTCTATAACATCGTAAGCTTTTGCATTTCCCAGTGGAACGATTTGAAAGATATCGCTTGCATTTTTGGCGGGTTCTTTTGCGGCAATTCTATCGAAGCCCGCTTTTGGATTATGTCCCAGCTTGCTCATCAGGCTTTTGATGTAGTCAAGACACTCCTGTTCTGTTTTAAATTTATAATCCGCAATGCCGCTGATAGAAGTGTGCATCGAGGCGCCGCCAAGCGTTTCTGCATCTACATCTTCGCCAATCGCCGCTTTTACGAGATAAGGGCCGGCAAGAAAAACCGAGCCATTGTCTTCTACCATCAGCATTTCATCGCTCATTACAGGCAGGTATGCGCCACCCGCCACACAAGCGCCCATCACCGCAGATATTTGCGTAATGCCCTGTGCACTCATTTGCGCATTGTTGCGAAAAATGCGGCCAAAATGTTCTTTGTCGGGAAAAATTTCATCCTGCATGGGCAAATAAACCCCTGCACTATCAACGAGGTAAATGATCGGCAATTTGTTTTCCATGGCAATTTCCTGCAGGCGCAAATTCTTTTTGCCCGTGATAGGAAACCATGCGCCGGCCTTTACAGTCTGGTCGTTGGCAACGATCACACACTGCCTGCCGCTTACATATCCCACACCGCCAACGGTACCGCCGGCAGGGCAGCCGCCGTCTTCTTCATACATTTCGTAACCCGCAAAGGAGCCTATTTCTGTAAATGGTTTGTCTTGATCGACCAGGTAATCGATTCGTTCGCGGGCTGTTAATTTATTTTTTGCGTGCTGTTTTTCAATCGCTTTTTTACCGCCTCCCAATGTTATTTTTTCGTAACGGTGTTTAAGCTGGCTAACGGCCAATTGCATAGCATCTTCATTCTTATTCAGTTCAAGATTCATGGCAAGCAGATTATAGTTGTAAGATAGGAAAGTAAAAAGTAAAAAATCGAAAGTCAAAATGAAAAAAGTCACCTTATCCCGCCCCGTGCTCTAGTTGCGTGATGGTTGTCTTATAAAGAATGGTACAATATTTTTGACGCTTCATGTATTTATCTGTTATTAACAGTTGCTTTTTTTACTTTTTACTTTTGATTTTTTACTTTTATCAACATGGCATTAAAAAGAAAAATCGGCTGGATCGTTTTGTTGGCATTGGCAATCGTTATTAAGGTCATTAGTTTATTTCCTGCATTTGTCGAGAAATATTATTCGCTTGGCTTTTATCCCTTCATATCAAGGATACAGCGGCTCCTTTTAGGCTGGATTCCTTTTAGCATTGGAGATATTTTTTACGGAGTGATTGCTTTGTATTTGGTGGTGATGTTTGTAAGATTCATTCGTTCGGCTTTCAGAAAAGAATTAACCCGGAAATATTTTTATAAACTTGTTTTGGATTTCGTTTATGCATGGCTGGTAGTGTATGTTTATTTTAACCTTGCTTGGGGGCTAAACTATAACCGTCTTGGCATTACAGACCAATTGCAGATAGAAGTAAAGAAATATTCGACCGAAGATCTCACAACGCTTACAGATACTATCATTCATCGTTTGAATGGCACGTACAATGCAAGCCTGCAAACGAGAAATGATATGCACAAAAAGCGGACGCTTTTTAAGCGAGCCTTCGAAGCATATGATGCTACATCGAAAGATTATCCGTTTCTTACTTACAAGACAAAATCTGTAAAGCCTTCTATTTACAGTTATTTCGGAGATTATTTTGGGTTCACAGGTTACTACAATCCATTCAGCGGAGAAGCACAGGTAAACACGACCGTTCCGTTATTTGTACAGCCATTTACAACTTGCCATGAAATGGGCCACCAAATGGGTTACGCCAAAGAAAACGAAGCGAATTTCGCGGGATTTCTTTCAGCAAAAGCTTCTTCTGATTCTGCATTTTTATACTCCCTGTATTTTGATTTGTACAGCTACTGCATGCGTGATCTGCTGCGTCGCGATACCGTTATTGGCAATAGGTTGAAAAAGGAATTGCTGCCGGGCGTGAAAAATGATTTTCTGGAGCTGAGAAAATTCTATGCACAATATGCCAACCCATTTGAGCCATTGATCACAAAAATGTATGGACAATATTTAAAAGCAAACGAACAACCTGTAGGAATGATGTCGTATAATGAAGTGGTGGGAATGATAATCGCGTACACGAAAAAGTACGGCATGCAAGCGCTGTAAAAATGTATTATGCCAGAAAATTGATTAATTTTTTACGTTGTCGATTACCTCAGCCTGAACTTGTAAGTTAACGAAACCGAATTTAGTGAGTGCTTGGTCGATTGAATTTGTTATTTGTTTCGAATGATTGACGTAAGCAATATCTGAAACCGTTTCAACCTTGTCGAAGCAAGTTAATCGAATGTCAGTTGCATCCAACACCTTTTCGGCTGCCCTAACGGGATCGATGCGTTTTATTTCCAAATTGTAAAGAAATAAGTTAAAGGCTATTGTCAAATCAACAGCAAGTAGATTATGTCTTGGACCGCAAACGAATTCGATTTTTTCACAACAAGCAAACATTTGCCAAGCAACTTGATTTAGACCGCCTCGACAGCATGAATGTAAAAAAATCGCTCCAGGTTTTAATACGTCTGTAATGCAAGTGAGAGCAGCAAATTCTATCCAAGTTATGCTGACCGAACCGGAGATGTTTCCCCAAGAGGATTCACAACCATGAGTTGCAAGATATATGTAGTCATATTGTTTTCCAGACTTAAAAACTGTCGTTAGTTTTTCTAAACCGTCAATTTCCTCGATATCTGCTTTAATACCGTATTGGGCTATTTGACTACAAATGTTAACGATTTCAGCATTGGAAATATCCTCGCTAGCTCTAAGAACTAGCATGTGTTTTTCGTCGTTCGGATTGTTCATTTTTTAAAATTTATTCTTCCACATCATGCTTTCAACCGGCTTGTTTGGCTGGCCGCTGTATTTCGCATTTTGTTTTTGATTGTATTTTACTGCGATCTCACCATCTACCGGGAAATAGATCAATTGGCCGATGGGCATGTTCTTGTAAATGCGCACTGGTTGTTTTACCGAAATCTCCAATGTCCAGTTACCGCAAAAACCAACATCGCCTTTACCCGCTGTTGCGTGGATATCGATACCCAGGCGGCCGGTGGAAGACTTCCCCTCCAAAAAAGGCACATGCGCATGTGTTTCCGTGTACTCGTCCGTTACGCCGAGGTAAAATACGTGTGGCTGCAGAATGAAACCTTCCTCTGGGATCTCAAAATACTCAATCTGGTTGTGTTTGCGGGCATCCAGCACCTCGTCCTTATATTTTGCCAGCCATTTTCCAAGATGCACATCATAGGAATTACTGCCAAGGCATTCTCTGTCGTACGGGGTTATTTTGATGGTTCCTTTTTCAATTTCTTCCAGTATTCTGGTATCGGAGAGTATCATTTTTGAATGTCAGTTTTTTATTGTCAATTTGTAAGCGGCAAAGTAACCGTCATTTTTGAAATTATGCCTCTTTTTTATCAACAAATTATAGACGAAAATACCAAATTGGGTATTTGGCGCATAGAAGAACCAGAAGACTTTTTCCTGCAAAAAGTACCATTAAAGAAAGATGTTTCGCATCCCTACAAGCGGCTGCAACACCTTGCAGGGCGCTATTTGTTACCTACGCTTTTTGCCGATTTTCCTTTGTCCGAGATAGAAATAGCAGATACCAGGAAGCCATTTTTGCCCGACGAGAAATTTCACTTTTCCATTTCCCACTGTGGCAATTTTGCCGCTGCTATTGTAAGCACCAAGAGACGTGTGGGTATAGATGTAGAGCTGGTAACATCAAGACTGGAAACTATTTCTTCCAAATTTTTGAATGAAAATGAGAGGCAGACACTTGATAACTGGAGCTATTTACCACATGTGCATTTGCAACTTGTTGCGCTAATGTGGAGCGCAAAAGAGGCTGTGTTCAAGTGGTACGGAAACGGCAAAGTTGATTTCAAACACAACATGCGTTTGGATGGTCCTATCTCCATTTTGGCAAGAGATGCCGCGACATTGCCATTTGTTTTTGAAAAGGAAAAGCCAATTCATCTTAAGGTGCACGGAAAATTATTTCGCCCGCTGATGATGGTGTGGGTGGCGGATTAAAGCGAAATAAAAAGTAAAAAATAAAAAGTAAAAAAGCTGCATGGCATAAAGAGCAACATTTTGTTGGCCAGACAGTAGTACAACTATTAAACAGCCGTTGCGACGCTCCATTCAGCGGTAGTAATTCTGCTCAACTCAAAACTCAAAACTTCCTGTGTTTACGCTCAAATATAAGCCCGGATTAAAGTGGTACCAGCAGCCCATGTTTGCGGTGCTGTTTCACGTAACGTCGTGGGTATTGATCTTTTCTATCCCGTTTTTTTTACGTCCGAATATTGAAGCAGCAACAACACACGTGCGCCGTGTGCCGCAACCACCAAGCGTTCAGGCGGTTTTTAGATTGCTGCTCATAGCGGTGTTTTATTTGAATGCTTATATCCTCATTCCATTTCTACTGCAAAAGAAAAAAGTGGCGTGGTATATAGTTAGTCTCGTCGGAGTGTTTGCAGTGGTGTTGCTGGTCATGCTAATGGTAAACCGTTATGAAGATGTAGAAAGCATTCCGTGGCGCGTACCGTTTTTTATATCTGTGTTTCCTACCCTGTTTATTTTGGCAATCAGCACTACCTACCGGTTCATTATTGATAATGTTAAAAATGAGCGAAACTTAAAGGAAAGACAGACGGAACATCTGAAAACTGAACTATCTTTTCTGCGTTCACAGGTGAGTCCGCATTTTATGTTCAACGTGCTGAACAGCGCCGTATCACTTGCAAGGGTACGATCAACGCAACTGGAGCCAACTTTAATAAAATTATCACATCTTTTGCGTTACATGTTGTACGAATCCGATGAAGATAAAGTAAGTTTGACCAAGGAACGGGAGTATCTTCAGAACTATATTGATTTGCAGCAACTGCGCTTTGCAGATAGTGTGCACATAGAATTTTCCAGCAGCGGAAGTTTCGACAGCTATCTTATCGAACCCATGTTACTCATACCCTTTGTTGAAAATGCATTCAAGCACGGTATTGGCTTTATAGACAAGCCGGAAATTCACATTAGAATGGAAGAGCGGGCGGGTGAACTGCATTTTGAAGTAAAAAATAAATTCAATCCGGCAAACCAGGGAAGCAACGATAAGCACTCCGGAATTGGTCTAGTAAATGTAGAACGGCGGTTGAATTTATTGTATGGAAATGAACACAAGCTCACAATTAGTAACAACAATAACTGGTTTTACATTAACCTAATACTTCAATTAAGATGATGCATTGCATTGCAGTAGACGACGAAAAACTAGCGCTCGATCTGCTGGAAGATAACATTAAGCAAATACCTTTTTTAAAACTGGTAAAGCGTTGCAAGAACGCGATGGAAGCAATGGATGTACTGAAACGTGAGAGAGTAGATCTTATGTTTCTCGACATTCAGATGGCCGGCGTAACGGGCTTTCAATTATTGAAAAGCTTATCGGTAAAACCGCTTACCATTATGATTACTGCTTATGAAAACTATGCAATAGAAGGCTTCAATCTTGATGTGGTGGATTATTTGGTGAAACCTGTTTCTTTCGAAAGATTCTTAAAGGCCTGCAACAAAGCATATGATCTTTACCAGCTTCAGCACAGGCAATTGTTCAGCAATTCCATTATACAACGCGATTACTTTTTTGTAAACGTAGAATACAACCAGGTAAGAATTAATAATGACGATATTATTTTTGTAGAGGCCATGAAAGACTACATACGCATTCATTTGGCCAATACAAAACCCGTTCTCACCCGCATGAGCATGAAGGCAATGGAAGAAAAACTGCCCGTGCATCAATTTGCCAGGATACATAAATCATATATCGTTTCCCTTCCTAAAATTTCCGCCATAAAACGTGGACTTGTTGTAGTAGCACAACACGAAATTCCGTTGAGTGATAATTATAAAGCGAATCTGGAAGCGCTATTGGGGTTGCAGCCAGAATAACTGAATAACTCAATAACTGAATAACTGAGTGGTTGAAAGTCGAACAGGCTTTTCGAATATGAACACTCAGTTATTCAGTTAATCGGTTATTCAGTTACTGTCATTTGCGTTGTTCGAATGATTTTTTTCTCTTCGCATATTTTGAAGCATTTTTCTTCCTACCTTTTCTTCCATAATTCAATAAATCAATCATTCAATTACTTGTTATGGCAGATGCTTCTCAGTTTTTACAAGCGATAAAAGATGGTTATACTTTTAAGGGCGATGCTCCAAAACTTGGAGTGGCAATGCTGGATGGTGAAGTGGTGCAGGGCGCAGATATTTTTTTGCCGCTGCGAACAATGAACCGTCACGGATTGATTGCCGGTGCTACGGGTACTGGTAAAACAAAAACCCTGCAAGTGATCAGTGAAATACTTAGCGATAACAGCGTGCCTGTTTTGCTCATGGATATCAAGGGAGACCTTAGCGGCATTGCGGCAGCAGGAACAGAGAATGACAAATTGAAAGAACGCTACCAAAAACTGGGTCTTGAATACAAGCCTTCTGCTTATCCCGCGGAGTTGTTGACGTTGAGCAACGAAAAAGGTGTTCGGTTAAGAGCAACCGTGAGTGAATTCGGTCCTGTTTTGTTAAGTAAGATTTTGGACCTGAATGATACGCAAGGCGGCCTGGTAGCAATGATCTTTAAATACTGTGATGATAATAAATTGCCTTTGCTTGATCTGAAAGACTTTATCAAAGTGTTGCAATATGTAAGTGACGAAGGAAAAGCAGAATTGGAAAAAGCTTACGGAAAAGTTTCCACTACATCCACAGGAACTATTTTGCGCAAAGTGGTCGAACTCCAACAACAAGGAGCAGACACATTCTTTGGTGAAATAAGTTTTGACGTAAATGACCTAATGCACATTAGCGGCGACGGTCGTGGTATGATAAGCATTTTGCGTGTTACTGATTTACAGGATCGTCCGAAACTGTTCTCTACGTTTATGTTGCAGATGCTGGCTGAGTTGTATGCAAGTTGCCCGGAAGAAGGCGATATGGACAAACCAAAGCTGGTGATCTTCATAGATGAAGCGCACCTGATTTTCCAGGAAGCAAGTGATGCGTTGTTACAGCAAATAGAAACCATCATCAAACTGATCCGCTCAAAAGGCGTTGGTATATTTTTCTGTACACAAAATCCAATGGATGTTCCAGCGTCTATTCTTGGTCAGCTTGGGTTGAAAGTGCAGCATGCCTTGCGTGCCTTTACAGCTGCGGATAGAAAAGTGATCAAGCAAACCGCGGAGAACTATCCCGAAACAAAATTTTATAAAACGGATGATCTGCTCACGCAACTCGGTATAGGCGAAGCGCTGGTAACAATGCTGAATGAAAAAGGTATTCCTACACCGCTTGCACAAGTCATGTTGTGTTCGCCGCGCAGCCGCATGGATGTACTCACGCCGGCCGAAATTGACAATATCATAAGCCAATCTAAACTGGTTAAAAAATACAACCAGGCGATAGATTCACAAAGCGCCTACGAAATATTGACGGCAAAACTGAACGAAGCCGAAGAAAAAAGTAAAACAGCTCCTGCTCCCGGCAAGAAGGCGCCACAAGAAAAATCAGTGATAGACGAAGTGCTCGATAATCCCATCACCAAACAAGTAGGCAGAACGGCCGCCAGCATCATCACCAGGAGTTTGCTTGGTGCGTTGGGCCTGGGTGGAAGGAGTAGTAAGAAGAAGAGTTGGTTTTAGGAGTTGAGAGTTGAGAGTTGAGAGTTGAGAGTTGAGAAAAATACAATCGTTAAAGATACGCCAGTTAGGCTTAAGTGTCGAATCTTTAACTGTAAAGAACTCTCAACTCTCCACTCTCCACTCTCAACTAAATAAACCTACCTGTTTCTATTTTGATAAACCATAATGTACTGGATTAACGTTACCAATGATGCGAGAGCGGCAATTACATAAGTCATCGCGGCCCATTTTAAGGCGTCTTTGGCTTTGGGGTATTCCGTTTGGGTGGTCACGTTGGTGCGGTTGAGCCACGCAAGAGCCCTTCTGCTTGCGTCAAACTCCACCGGAAGGGTAACGAGCGAAAACAGCGTAGTTATCGCAAAAAGGACGATACCAGCCAGTAAAAGCTGCGGAAACCGGTTAATCAGGATGATTCCGGCCAAAAGTACCCATTGGACCAACCTTGAACTGACCTGCACAGCAGGAACAAGTTTTGACCGCAGTCCCAACCAGGCGTATCCTGCCGCATGCTGTACCGCGTGGCCGCATTCGTGGGCGGCAACCGCCGCCGCCGAAACATTCACCCCATTGTACACATCCGGGCTCAGATTTACGGTTTTATTGGCCGGATTATAGTGATCTGACAGGAATCCAGCCACAGATATTACCTGAACGTCATATATTCCATTTTCCTTAAGCATCTTTTCTGCCACTTCTTTACCCGATAATCCACTGGAAAGAGGGATTTTGCTGTAAGAGGCAAACTTACTCTTCAACACTAAGGAAATCAGCATACTAAGAATCACAAATCCGATCGAAACAATCATGATAGAAGGTGTCATTTTCTCTTAAATTTTAATGAATAAATGAGCAATAAGACTGCCATTTTAGTGACCTGAATTTTTGACGCCTTTTTGTCATGAAGCGAAAATTAAATTGCCATTTTGACAAAGACGTGGTTTCGGATAAATTTTGACAGATTTTTAATCGTCTGTAAACCAATTAATTGCAACGAAAAATAAGGCTTTTAAAAACGTAAAAGTTATTCACAGGGTCAAAAAATAATTTTGTTATGTGGCGCTAATTTGTAATTTAGTGCAAGAATTTAATGGGTTAGTAAGTAAGGGGTCAGCAGTTTTGCTGGCCCTTTTACTTTATAAAAACTCAAGTTTTATTCTTCACAAATTCTCTTCTTCAAAAACAAAAGTTTCTCTCTTTGAGTTGATGATTTCCTGAATTTTTTTTCGCTTTGAATTAAAGTTGATGTACAAAACTCATCTTTCATCAATGAAAGTTTCTCTTGTTTAATGTCATCGCATTAATTTCATCTGATTGATGACATGTTAATTTGAGAATTTGAAAATGAGAGAATTTGAAAATTCCTTTTGTGCAATTTTTCCTTTTTCAAAATAACTCTCCAAGTATTCGCACACTAAATGATAAATGCAAAAGCACGTACTTAAGACATTTTCAAATTCTCAAATTTTCAAATTGTTCCCGATCTTTATTCCATGAGCAAAACGAAATCAGCATTTTTTTGTCAGAACTGTGGATATGAAAGTGCAAAGTGGTTAGGCAAGTGTCCTTCTTGCCAACAATGGAACACTTTTGTGGAAGAGTTGGTGCAAAAGGAAAAGTCGAAGGGTGGAAACGATGATTGGAAATCTTACAACGGTGAACGAAAAAATAAAACAGTTCCGCTGAACGAAATAATAAGCAGCGAAGAAAAAAGAATTGTTACAACAGATGGAGAGCTCAACAGGGTGCTGGGTGGTGGTATCGTGATGGGAAGCATAGTGTTGGTGGCTGGCGAACCGGGCATTGGTAAATCCACATTGTTTCTGCAAAATGGTTTGCATATGAAGGGCATTTCCATTTTGTATGTGAGCGGCGAAGAAAGCGAACAGCAAATTAAAATGCGTGCCGACAGGTTGAAGGCCAGCAATGAAGATTTTTATTTGCTGACAGAGACATCCACTCAGATCATTTTCCAGGAAATAAAAAAATTGCGCCCGCAGCTGATCATTATCGATTCTATTCAAACATTGCATACACCATTTATTGAATCATCGGCAGGAAGCGTTTCGCAAATCAGGGAAACCGCGGCCGAGCTCCAGCGATTTGCGAAGGAAACAAATACGCCGGTTTTTTTAATTGGCCACATCACCAAAGATGGCAGCATTGCCGGTCCAAAAATATTGGAGCACATGGTAGATACCGTGTTGCAGTTTGAAGGTGATCGACATTATGCTTATCGTATTCTGCGCACCTTGAAAAATCGTTTTGGCAGTACGGCAGAATTGGGCATTTATGAAATGACAGGAAGTGGTATGCGAGCTGTGAGTAATCCAAGCGAAATTTTGATCACACAAAAAGAAGAGCACCTGAGTGGTACTGCTATTGCCGCAACGATAGAAGGGTTAAGACCATTACTTATAGAGATACAGGCATTGGTAACACAATCTGTTTACGGCACTCCGCAAAGAACCACCAGTGGAATGGACCTTCGAAGACTGCAACTGTTGCTGGCGGTGCTGGAGAAGCGCGGCGGTTTTCATTTTGGTGTAAAAGATGTGTTCCTTAATATTGCCGGTGGTTTAAAAGTAGAAGATCCGGCCATGGATCTTGCGGTATTGTGCGCCTTGCTGAGTTCTTATGAAGATGTTCCTTTGCCCATGAACATTTGCTTTGCCGGTGAAGTTGGTTTAAGTGGCGAAATAAGAGCCGTGAACCGGATTGAACAACGCATTGCCGAAGCAGAAAAGATGGGCTTTGAAAAAATAATCCTTTCCCGTTATAACCAAAAGGGCCTTAGTAACCTGAAGACAAATATTGAAGTAGTGGCTGTAGGAAGAGTGGAGGAAGTTTATAATTTGCTTTTTGCGTAAAAGAAGTTGTTAGTTGATAGTTGTTAGACCTTATAGTCGAACTTCCCTTCTAACAACTATCAACTAATAACTTTATGGTAAAACAAGCCTTGTCGTCTTTAAGTCATTTGTTCTTTCCTCATATTTGTGTGGGGTGCGGAAACGATATTGCGGGAGAGCAGATCATTTGCCTGCAGTGCGAGTCTCAAATGCCGTTCACTAATTTTTGTCATCAGGCACACAATGCACTGGAGAAAAGATTCTGGGGGCGCTTGCCCATTAAGGCAGCGGCCAGCACATTTTATTTTACAAAAGGTTCGCAGTTGCAAAACATGTTGCATGCATTAAAGTACAAAGGCAATAAAGAGATCGGATATTTTCTCGGAAGGCAAATGGCGAGGCAGATAAAAGACTGCAACAGATTTAAAGATATTGATGCGCTTGTTCCGTTGCCCTTGTTTGCAGCCCGTGAAAAAAAGCGGGGATATAACCAGGCAACCATTCTGTGTGAAGCGATTGGCAATGAGTTGCAAATTCCGGTGATCGAACATGCAGTAAAACGTTTGTCGGCTACGGAAACACAAACACATAAAAGCCGCGAAGAAAGATGGGAAAACATGGAAGGGAAATTTTTTCTCGAGCAAGCGGATCTGTTAAGGAATAAAAATATTTTGTTGGTAGATGATGTAATAACGACCGGTGCCACATTGGAAGCTTGCGGCGTCGAATTGTTAAAAGCCGAAGGAGCGCAGTTGAGTATTTTGAGTTTGGCATTTGCTGTGGAGGAATAGAGTAATTAATAATTAATAATGAATAATTAATAGGGTAATATGCATCATGAAATCGATATCACGAAATGTTTGAAAACAGGAGGAGTTCATTCAATAACGAAGGCAGCTCTATTAATTTTTAATTATTAATTATTAATTGAATTCATGAACAAACCATTTCCCATAATCATCACTTCATTCCTGTGTGCATTGCTTGCGTGCAAAAAGGATTCTTTTATAACGAGCCCCGAAGCAAGTATAATATTAAGTAGCGACTCACTATATTTTGATACCGTTTTTACTTCTGCCGGTTCTGTAACACAGGGAATAAAGATCATTAACAACAATGATCAAAAATTAAAACTCACAACGGTGAGTCTTGCCGGCGGTCTCGCTTCTCCGTTTAAAATAAATATTGATGGTGCTGCCGTTCCGCAAATGAATGACATTGAGATTGAAGCGAAAGACAGCATTTACGTTTTTGTAATTGCATCGATCAATCCTACTGCAAATAATTTACCCTTTATTGTAGAAGATAGCATTTTGCTGACTTATAATGGTAATAAGAGATACGTGAAGTTGAGCGCTTGGGGACAAAATGCACACTTTCTTAAAAATAAAATTATTGATGTCAACACAACCTGGACGAACGATCTTCCGTATGTTATACTCGGCGGATTGCAGGTAAAGGAAAATGCAATGCTAAGCATTGGAAAAGGGTGTCGTGTTTATGCACATGCAGACGCACCAATACTCATCGACGGCACATTAAAAGTAACGGGTGAAAAATATGACAGCATGAGGGTTGTATTTGCGGGCGACAGATTGGATGATCCTTACAGGGACTATCCGGGGAGTTGGCCGGGCATTTTTTTCAGACAAACGAGTAAGAGTAATGCGCTGCAATATGCTACGATAAGGAATGCTTACCAGGGAATAATTATGCAGCAGCCAAATAATGTTGTTGTACCCAACGTATCGCTTGACCAATGCATTATTGATAACATTTCCGACGCCGGCATCATTGCCACAAAAAGTTCTTTGACTGCAAGCAATTGCCTGATAAGCAATTGCGGGAAAAATGTTTTTGTACAATATGGTGGTGATTATAAATTCACGCACTGCACTATCGCATCTATTTCGAATAGTTATGTACCACATTTGAGCGCTGACGTTTGGTTAAGTGACGCTTATTCACAGGATGGAACTACGCAGACAAGCTCTTTGAGTGCTTCGTTTGTAAACTGTATCATCTGGAGCGAAGGCGGCAGTATTACAGATGAGGTTATTGTGAATAAAACAGGCAGTAATCCATTTGCTGTAAATTTTACCAGCTGTCTCTGGAAAGTTACCACCACGCCGCAAAACGTAACTGCCACCAATGTATTTAATCAACCGCCTGCATTTGACAGCATCGATGCTACCAAACATTTCTATAACTTTAGGTTGAAAGAAATTTCCCCTGCTGTTAACAAAGGCGTACCCACAACTTTGGCCTATGATTTGGACGGAAACCCAAGAAGCGTGAATACGCCGGATCTCGGGTCGTACGAGCGCCAGTAGAGTGCGTTAAGTCAAAAGTCAAAAACTTTAAGTGCTTCTATGCTTATGGATCTTTAATAACTGAGAGGCAAAATTGATGGACGCTGATATCAGTAAGTTAACAAATAGTTAGTTTGACGGAATTTGAAACTTTTTGAATTTTGCTTTTTTACTTTTCACTTGAAATAGAACTTTGTAAACCACTTTTAAAAATACACGTATGCTTAAAACTTTGTTGCTGGCAGTAATACTTACAACTGCAATTGGCATTTATGATTTTAAAGTTCCTGCACTGGATGGCAATGGCACTATAGACCTTGCTTCTTATAAAGGAAAAAAGATTCTCATTGTAAACACGGCATCTAAATGCGGTTACACTCCGCAATATGATGAGCTTGAAAAATTGTATGAAAAATACAAGGACAAATTAGTTGTCATCGGTTTTCCTGCAAACAATTTTAATCAGCAGGAACCGGGCTCCAATTCTGAGATACAGGAGTTTTGCAAAAAGAATTATGGTGTAAGTTTTCCTATGGCAGAAAAAATTTCTGTAAAAGGCGATGACATCCATCCTTTGTATAAATACCTGAATGAAGAAGCTAAAAAATTAGGCATTGAAGATCCTGTTAAATGGAACTTTACAAAATTCCTCATTGACGAAAATGGAAAACTGGT
Source organism: Pinibacter aurantiacus (assembly GCF_019130065.1). Lineage (GTDB taxonomy): Bacteria > Bacteroidota > Bacteroidia > Chitinophagales > Chitinophagaceae > Pinibacter > Pinibacter aurantiacus. The sequence continues at coordinate 406,929 of NZ_JAHSPG010000002.1, forward strand.
GACGGTTTTTCCAAGCAAAGTGAAGCCGATGAGTGAGGAGATAACGAAGTATCTCAATTAATAATTAATAATTAATAATTAAAAATTAATGGGGCGGCATTCATGACTGAGTGCCGCTTCCTTTTTTGGGAGTTCTTGCAAGCTTGAAATAGCTTGGAAGGTGCATTTTCTCAAGAATGTCGCCCTATTCTTTATTAATTATTAATTATTAATTATCCTTGCACATGCTTATTAAAACTGCCAGTTACCTCATATCGAGTCCTGACTACGAGAAATGTCCTGCGCCGGACAGGCCGGAGTATGCATTTATCGGAAGAAGCAATGTGGGCAAATCTTCGCTCATTAATATGCTTTGCAATAATCAGAAGCTGGCAAAAACATCTGGATCTCCGGGGAAAACGCAAATGATCAATCACTTTAACGTTCTTAGTGTTAAAAACGAATGGGACAAAAAACCGGCACCGTGGTACATTGTGGATCTGCCGGGATATGGCTTTGCCAAAGTTTCGCAAAGCAGCCGCCGCAGATGGGAGCAAATGATAGAAAATTATCTTCGCAAAAGAGAAAATCTGGCAAACGTTTTTGTGCTGATAGACAGCCGCCACAGCCCGCAAAAAATTGATCTTGAATTTCTGCAACAATTGGCAAAATGGGATGTTCCTTTCTCTTTAATATTTACAAAATCAGATAAAGAAACGCAAGCGGTTGTGGCTAAAAATGTAAAGGATTTTTTGAACAAAATGCGCGAAACCTGGCAGTTCCTGCCTCAGCATTTTGTGAGTAGCTCGGTAAAAACCCACGGTCGCGATAAGATTCTTACTTACATTGGAGAAGTGAACGAAAGATTTTACGAATAGCCGCTTTTTTCCCAAAAAAGAGCGTTTCGGATAAACTTTTGATGAGTTTGCTTGTTTCAGAGTATTGAAAAACTCTACGTTATGAAACAACGACTCCTTTTATTTTTCTTACTTTTTAATGTATCCTTTGCCTTTGCGCAGTCCCCAACCTATGAAAAAGATTCAAAGGAGGTGGCTAAAGCCGCAAAAGACAGGGCGGTAAAGAATGGCTACAAGTCATTGATAAATTTCAACGCTACCAACGGCGCATCCTTCTACATCTATCCCAGTAAAAGTTACCTGGTTCTTTACATTTACGATATATCACCAAATGTGGCAACGGATTTTAATGCACACATAATGAGCCCGGACACCGCCATTGAAAGAAAATATTCCGCCATTCCAGAAGATGTCCTTGTACATGGAACCGCGAAAGTTGCGGCAACACGTTTTAAAACACCAGCTTTCAAAGAAAGCAAGCTTCCGGTGAAAATTAATGCTAATCCTAAGGCGAAGATTTATATTTATTATAAGTAGGGATGTAATTAATAATTAATAATGAATAATTAATAAGGCAGCAGTCTTTATAGATTGCTGCTTTGTTTTTTTGTGTCAGCTGCGATCTCTTATTTCCGGTGTTGCAATACAAATGAAAGCACAAAACCTTAAGGTGTTGAACTATTAATTACTAATTATTAATTATTAATTGCTAAGTATAGGGGAGATAATGACCTGAGCTGTGTGTAACACAACTTTAGAGGAGTGCGAAATTGTAGAGAGAGTGTGCCGGTTTTAGTTCACCACTTTATTTGCGCAGCTGCTGCTGGCAAAGGCTTCCGGCTTGGCTTTAAAGGCAAAGCCCATACCCAAAATGTAACCCATCGCTTCTTTTAAAGCATCGTTGCTTTTAAAATGCGGATTGGTGTTGATATCGGCATGAACTTCCATGTCCACATCGTACACAGTAAACAGATCGCAAAGCTCGTAAGCGATTTCAATACTCTTTGCAACCTCTACCAGCATACGTTCTTTAATACTGAATTTCTGTTTTGTTTTATCGTTGTGAATGAACATGAAACCTCCATGTCCTTCACGCAGGAAAACAATAACAGTTGCAAATTCAGTTTCGATACCTTTTACCTGCGAATCTGTACCGATGCACACTTTCAATCTAAACCCACGTTCAACTTCACGCTTGATGGCCGTTTCCACAGCCTGCGTTATGGGTAGCTCAATAGTGTCACCATTAAACTTTCTCCAGATCATAAAAAATGAGTTTTCCGAATTTACCGAAAAACTCATTGTATAACAAAAACTTATTATGTTATTGTTTGATTAATTTCTCGCTTTGCTGCGATGTTCCATCGTTCCAGGTGAAAAATAGCATACCCGTTGCAGTTGACGGCAATTGAATATTCGCAGTGCCTGTTGGCGTTATGCCCCTCGCGATCACGCGACCCGCCATGTCAACAACCTGGTAGTTGTAGGCCTTGCTGCTGGTCACTTTCAGGGTGTTTGTCACCAAGTTTGACCATATTTTCAGGCCTTCATTGTTTCCATCTTGTTTAATGCTCACAACATTCGAGTAATACGTTTTCTGTTCGTTGGCGGTAATGGCTTTTATTCTGTACATCAAAGTGCCATTCGTTAGTGGTTTGTAAGAGTATGATCTTGCACTTGTTGACAGATCCGTAAGCTGCGTGAAATTTGCACCATCGGTAGAACTTTCCATGGCTAAGACACTCACCGGCTCATCCGCTTCGTATGTCCATGTAAACTGATTCGTGCCGTTATTGCTGTTGCCTTTTAGCTGCAGGTTATGTAGCGGAAGTGTTGCCAGCGAAGATTTTGCAGTTAAAGTATAGTAGCCGAGGCTTCCATATTCTGAGTGGTTTATGTTGCTAACACCATCTACTGCAAGGTAATACGTACCGGCATTTAAGGTAGTGTCGATACCTGCGTTTAGCAACATCGAAGGGTTGTACCTGTTAAGTGTATCGCCGTTGCCGTTAAGCAAAGCAACTTTAATATCAATATTTGCTCCTTCGTCATTTGCGCCAACATTTTGTGGAATGGCTGAAAGACTGAAGCGATTCTTTTTTAGAAAAGTTATTTTAAAAACGTCAACATCCACTGCAGAATTGATAAGGCCGGAGGCAGTAAAACCAAGATCCGGCGTATTTACCACAGTGCTTTTGGCCATAGTGTTACCAACATCGTCGGTTCTGTAGCCAAAATTGTTAGCGCTTCCTGAAATGATATCGAGGTCGCTTTGAATATTGAGTGCGTTTTCTGTATTGGGGCCTTTGTGCCAGGTAGTTTGGTTCTTGTAATATCCTACACCCATAATAGGGGCCCATCCAATTTCACCGGTGCCTTGGCCACCGTTGTATTCAGCCGTTTTGTTGCCGTTTACATCATAAGTGCTTTGGTGCTGTAAGCCAAGCGTGTGGCCTATTTCATGCGCTGCCGATTCTGCTACATACTTGGTAACGTTATTGAGCAGTTTGTTGAAAACAAAGGAAGGCGTTCCATTTCCCCATGCAAAAGATCCTACAAAAGATACACCGCCCGCAGAACCATACCAGGAACTGGTAGGGGTAAAGATCACTCTTATGCGCTGTGTTACAGGAGCTTTCGCAAACACTGTGGAATCTGTTGTAATGTTGAGGTTGAACGGACGATAGTCTTCAGAAATGCGATTGAAGATCTCAGTGATCTGGGCAGTTGTAAGGCCAGATGGCTGAGCATCAATCGGTCCATCCCAGTTCCAGCTGGTGCCGGTAACGTATTGACCATCAAAGTCGAGATAAACGGTCGCCTTTGCAGACGGATAGCTGCTCAGTATAGGTACCTGGGCAATTAGTTTTGGTGCGTACATAGCAATGATGGCTATGCATAGGACACGTAATAGGACTTTCATAAACATTGGATATTCGAAATAAACACTTCAAGTTTTCTAAGAGGGTACGGATTAAACGCTAATAGAACATATATAACAGGGAAAATCTATTCGGGTAATGGACAATCTGCAATGACCAACGAACGCTGTTGTTTTTTGAAAAAGTAGCGACCATTCTCATTTACAAGCAACAATACATCACCAGATGCACGGTTATGCATAATGCCAGTATACGAAACGGAGCCATTTTCCTGCTTTATTCGTGAAAGCGTGAGAAGTGCGTTGTTGTAGTTTGTGCAACGAACATTGATCGTTTCCACCTGCGGATCCGGCTGAGATTTTTCAAGAACCTCTCCCGCAATGGTAAGATTGCTGTCGATGTTTAAAATGATTTGTCTGCCTTTGTTGTAGTTAAAAGATTTGTCAATAACCGACAGTGAACAATTGGTTTTCGTCTGTAAGTTTTTGAACAGTAAAGGCTGCGGCGAAGTAGTGTTTTCAGCAATCTTGCGTTGCTGAGAAAAACCATTAAGTGAAAGGGCTAGACATAACACTATACCCCCGTTGAAAAGCACGGCTTTCATGGAATTGAATTTTTGGATTTTAAACGATCTCTAAAGGGTACGGTGACTTGCCCGGAGGCAATGATTATTTATCACAAACGGTGGTTTCTGGGGAATATTGTTTTGATGTGGAAAAAATTAGCGAAGTCAATTAAGAATTAGGAATTAAGAATTAAGAATGCTGGAGGTCGGGCATTGCGCATAGTTGATAACTTTTTCAACGAGGAAGTCCATATCACTAACGGTAAGGCCAACCTAATTCATTGCCGTTCGGCTTTAGCCAACGGAAAAGCACAAGAAGAGAATCGAAATCTGTAAGAAATATTCGACCGCAAAAAAATCAGTGTAAATCAGTCAAATCAGCGTCATCTGCGTGCCCACTAGTACTGGCCGGTGCTCAGCAAAACCAGTGTACACGCTTCCTGAGTTTTAATGTTGTTATCCTCCGCCAGTTTTTCCAGCTCAGTATTTTCAGTGCCCGGGTTGAAGATGATGCGTTTAGGCTTCAACGATAATATATAATCGTAGTATTCCTTTTGATGTGTTTCGTTCAGGTAAAGAGTAACAGTATCTACATCCTCAAATTCCTTTTTGTCTTTGGTAACATCTATTCCCGCTATGCTGGTGTCTCTGCGGCCTATAGCTACAACAGGATGCCCGTGCTGTTTCAAGCTATTGATGGCGAGGTTGCTGTAACGTGCCGGATTGTCTGATGCCCCTAAAACTAGTGTCTTCTTTTTCATACCATAAATTTATTAAAAATTCCAGACCTGACAGGTTTGTCAATGTTTTAGGTCCAGGCCAGTTCGCTGGCATATTTAGAAAGTCTTCTTTTTTTGAAGGTCGGGGATTGCTTCATCTATTCTTTTCGCCAGTTCGGGTAATTTGATGGTAGGGACTGCGGGAAACAAATGATGTTCAAGATGATAGAACATGCCAAAGGTTAATCTGTTTTTCCATTCACTCCTTTGTGTTCTTGCCATTGAAGGATTTTCCTCAGTATCATGGTGAACGGTCCACACAGCAAAGAAAGCCATTAAAAATTCACCGATGACCATAACCACGATGTGGTAAATGAGAAAATGGATCTGAAAATAAAACACGGCGGAAGCGAAGACAATCACGGCCGCAAGCTCAGCAAGCACATTCTTTTTATAGTTTCTATTGCCTTCTTTTAAAGTGATTTGGTGTATAAGAAACATATGCACCGGCCCATAAAAAATGGCGCCGAACCAACTCATATGTGCAGACTTGCCTTCCTGGTCTTTCTCCGAAAGGCAATATTTATGGTGCCTCAAGTGATTGAATTTTACCGCGTGAATGGATACAATCATTAGAATGCTATTGGAGAACAGTGAAAACCATGTAAGAAATTTATTGGTGCCAAGTGAATTGTGAAAACCGTTGTGCACCTGGCGTAAAGAAGTGAGGAAAAAGAAAGCTGAGAATGGAAGAGCCAAAACATAGTAGTGATAATATGCCAGAGCGCAAGAAGCGAAAAACCATGGGATGGTCAGGTTGTTTTCAATCAACATTTCTTTCGTTGAAAGTTTTCTCAAATCTTTCCAGTCAACTTTTTGAAGTATTTCTGAATGTGTCATGGTGTTGGGTTAGGAATTTTCAGGTTAGGGGTTTTATTAACTCTATGTCGTTTAGTTACCATGTTAATGCCCTACGGGCAATGTAGTCCGTCTATGCTTATTTCTATTAATATTATTCCGCTACGCGGAAGGGTTGCCCGTAGGGCATTTATATCAATAGAAAATATAGTAACATGTACAAAATTGTCCGTAGGACATTAACACACAAAGTTTGAATCTCAGAACAAATGATACCACCTTCTCGGCACACTCTGCACAATGCTCTCCATAGCGGGGCCCAATTCCGCATACTTGAATACAAAGCCGCTTTCAAGCATCCTTGTAGGAACTACCCAACGGCTTTTTAAGATCAGTTCTGCTTCCGTACCGATGAGTTTTGTGCCGATGTAAAGCATCCATTTGAAAGCAGGAAGGCCGATTACATGTCCACTCACTTTGCGAAGTGTTTTCATAAATTCATTATTCCGAACAGGAAACGGAGAGCTGATGTTGTAAGTGCCATTCATTTCAGGATGATTGTATATCCAATCAATGGATCGGCAAACGTCTTCAATATGAACCCAGCTGTACATTTGCCTGCCACTTCCCTGATGACCACCCAATCCAAATTTTAAAAGATTAAAGTAAGGAACCATTACGCCGCCATCGCCGAGTGTGATCGCCATGCGGAGCGCTACTTTGCGGGTTTGAGGAGTGGTTTCTTCGTAGAAGTTTTTCTCCCAAAGTTTGCAAACCTGCACAGAAAAATCATTGTGATGTTCACCGGTGTACTCGTCCTGCGGCCTGTCTTCGGCGTGGCGGTAAATGGTGGCAGAAGCTGCATTGATCCAGAGTGTAGGGGGATTGCTGATGGTACGGATCGCTTCGCCTATCGCTTTTGTTGCATTGGTACGGCTATCAAAAATTTCCTTTTTATTTTTTTCGTTGTAGCGGCAGTTAACAGATTTACCGGCAAGGTTAATCACCACATCTGCATTCATGAATGACAGCGCCCATGTGCCAAGATTCTTTCCGTCCCATTTTACATACTCAATATTCGAGTGGTGAATAAGCGACGATTGATAAGCATTGTTTTGCTGATCCGGCAATTGCCTTGTAAGAATAACAATGCGATTGTTTTCGCAGAAATATCTCGCCAACCGCTGACCAATAAATCCAGTTCCGCCTGCGATAATGATCTTTTTGTTTTTCATGTCTGTATGTTTTGAACTTTCAGAAAAAAATGAAATGACGGGGTATTAAAAAAGCCGTTTTAAAACAGCTTTTTATAAAGACCTGACAGGTTTACGCGACTTCTTGCTTTTATTCACGAATCTTGTAAAACCTGTCAGATCTATTGGAGGCTCCTCCTATTAATTATTCTTTATTAATTATTAATTCGCCTCTCACTTAAACATCTTCAGCATTGTACTCAAAAACCAGCTCTCTTCACTCTTGATCATCGTATCCAACGTCTTGTCGGCTTGTTCGCCAAACTTTTTAATACCATTGATGGTATCGAGAAAAGCCTTCGTTTCTTTATCTTTTTTATCGCCTTCTACAGTTGATAATTGATTGATCAGTTTCATCATTGGATCCAGCTCACGTTTCTTTCTCTCCTTTATAATTTGCGTAGCTACTTTCCAGATATCTTTTTCGGCAGTAAAATATTCCTTACGCTCGCCCGGAACAATTACGCGGTCCACAAGCCCCCAATCTATCAGTTCACGAATGTTCATATTTGCATTGCCACGGCTCACGGAGAGCTGCTCCATCACATCATCCTGCGTTAAAGGATCAGGACTGATAAGCAACAATGCATGCACTTGCGCCATAGTACGGTTAATGCCCCAATGTGTGCCAAAGGCTCCCCAAGATGCGATGAATTGCTGTTTAGCTTCTGAAAGTTTCATAAAGTAAAGATAGAATATACTTTCTGAATTTTCAAAAATTAATGAAAATTTGTTTTATTGTAGCCTGAAAGTGATGGGTTGTCGTTTATAGGTTTTAACGTTCACTCCGTTCTTTTGGCCGGGTTGCCATTTGGGAGATTTCTGTAGCATACGTAACGCTTCTTTATCGAGCGAGTATTCAACCGAGTGGTAAATTTCAATATCAGTTAGCGATCCATCTTCCAAAACAATAAACTGAAGAACAACATTCCCCTGGAAGTCATGATTAAAAGCTCTTTCGGGGTACTTCAGGTTTTTTGACAAATATTTTCCCCAGGCACTTGTACCGCCCGGAAACGACGATTCTATTTCAATACTTTCTTTGCTGGTATTTGTCGTTTTAATACCCGCTGCCCGCTCTGCCTGGCTTAGCTCTTTAACGATCTTACCGTTGGAGAAAATTACTTCTTTTATGCATTGGTTGGAATCGCTAAAGCATAACGTACTTCCATCCAGAACGCCATTCTTGTAGTTGCTTACGGAATCAATGTATCCGTTTGGTTTAAAAATGGTACATTCTCCGTCCAATGCCTGTGTTTCGATATTTTTATATGACTCAATTCGCAACAAGGGTCCGGAAAAATTATAATACCAGCCCTGCCAGCTGCTATCGTTCACCTTTCTTAGTTCGAGTAAATATTTGGCTTTTTTAAGATCTGTAGCCTGCTCCCATTTTTCATTGAAAAGATATAGGTTGCCATCCTGGGAAAAAGCCTTGTTAATGCATGTAAAAAGCAATACAAGGCACACTAATTTGCTAAATTTCATACGTTTAGATACGGGTTATCACTTCGGTTAATAGGGTTTGCCATGGGTTTGGCGGATCAAATATCCAATAAATTTTGGAAACGGCTTGATGGTCCTGATAAATGCATTCGTCATCCATTCCTTGCCAAACATGCTTTGTATGAAGCGCCCCGTTTTAAGGCGAGTTGAAAAATGTTTGTTCCACGTGCCGATGTATTGTCTCTCCATGCGGTCGCGGCTTATTTTGCCTTGCAAAAATTGATCAATATTTTCAAATGCAGTTTTGCTTGCATGAAGTGCCATGCTCATGCCATTGCCGCAAAGTGGTGTAATCATCCCACACGCATCACCAACCATGAAAACATGATTTTCAATGAGCGATTTTTTTTCAAACGAGATTTGTGAAATGGTAACCGGTGATGAAAATAGAAATCTAGAAGTGCTGAAGATCTGCTTTAGGTAAGGGTTCTCGAACAAGACATTCTGTTCGAGTTTTCCAAATGAATTATCATTCTCCTGCAAGTTCGCAGCCGTGGTTAAGTAACACAAACAGTATTTATTGCCCTCCACCCGCGACATACCGCAATAACCATTTTTGTAATTGTGCAATGCAATGGTATCTGCAGGAAAATCCGTTTCAATGTGATACTTGACGCCTATATAATTATTGAGCTTGTTGGGTTTTTGTCGAATGAACGGACGCTTCCATTTTACATCAAGATTGCTACGCTTGCCATACGAGCCAACAGCCATTTGACACAATAACTCTTCATTGTTGTATTTCACGCAAAAGCTTCCGTTTTCAAAAACAACATCCGTCACCTTGGTATTTTCCAGTAAGAGAACGCCTGCCTCCCGGGCAAGTTTTGACAATTCAAAATCGATAGCGTAACGGCTGATACCAAAGCCACCCAGCGGTAGGGGCTCTTCAATACTGCGTCCATCCGGCGAGGTGACGATGAGTTTTTTTATAATGGGCAAATCCATTTCCTTGAGCCGCAAACCCAGCGATTCCAAAAATGGCCAGCTTTCGAGGCTTATGTATTCTCCGCACACCCGGTGAAAAGGATAGGTTTCTTTTTCAAATAAAATGACCTTATACCCGGCCCTTGCGGCCTGTATGGAAAGCGATAAACCGGCAAGGCCGCCGCCAACGATCGCAATATCGTATGTTGTAGTATTTGTTTGACTAGTTTCCACAGACGTCATTTTTCATGTCATCGTTTTACAATTATCAGCCATCGAAATGCCCATTTCCATTTAATAGAATGTCTATGAAGAGAGGCGCCTGACAATATCGTTTTCAATTCACTTTTCGAGAAGCCACGCAATACTGAAAGCGGCGCATCATTTTTCACAAGGTAGGATCGCGAAAAAATAACCGTCAGCATTTTTATAGAATAGTAAGCCAGTCTGTTACGATGGAGGTCATTTACAAAAAAACCGAGAGAGCTATTGTCATGCATCCATTGAAACATTTTTTGCAATTGCTCTTCTAAAAAGTGGTGACAAAAAAGGGAAGAAAAAATAATGTGCGGTTTTTGAGTAAACATCACTTTCGCGTAGTCAGACCTTATCCACTCGCAGTTTAATGAAGGGTTTTTTTCCCTCGCATACTCGATGCAATGTTCATTAATGTCGATGCCGATAAAAAACGCGGCAACGTTATTTTTTTCGCACCATTTATTTACGGCGTAAAGATTGTCACCACCACCACAGCCAATCTCACAAATGATAACCCTTTCAAGTTTTTGTGTTTGTAACAATTCCTTTATTCCGTCGAGTGTAATGCCATGGCCGCCCAACCAGGTGTTGATAAAATCAAGCTCCTGCATATTGCGTTTGATATCGTTGAAAGGAATATCATCACGATCGAGGAGTTCCGGGGTATATGAGCGTTGCGAAAAATTCATCATTTTGATTTAGAAAGAACGCAGATTGTCATGGTTGTCATGATTTTTAATGATTTGAGATTTAAGATCTGAGGAGTTCTTCAATATCAAATGTCAAATCTCAAATCAAAAGATCTTGACCTATCATGACAATCATGAACATCTGCGTTCCTTTTCCAGAAACATCGTTTCCATAGTGAGCCCCGGCCCAAAGGCGGCGCCAAATATTTTGCAATCATCCCTGTTTTGCAATCTTTTCTTCATAATGTCTTTCAGCACAAACAGGATAGTTGGCGAGGACATATTACCGTATTCTTTCAAAACATTGTAACTGTCCTGCAAAGCATTTTCCGGCAAGTCAAGGCTTTTATGAATTGCTTCCAGAATACGTTTGCCACCAGGGTGTATGCACCATTCGTTGATCTGCGCTTTTGAAGATTTATAGTGTTCCATTGCACGACTCACAAGTGAATTAAAGTCTTCTTCAATTAGTTCGGGCACATAACCGCTCAGCGTCATCAAAAAGCCTTTGGAAGAAAGCTCCCAACTCATGTCGTTCTTGCCTTTTGACAATACTTCCGAGTAAAAGCCGTCAATCAAAAGCCCTTCTTCACTGTAGCTATTCCCCGTAACCATTACAGCCGCCGCGCCATCGGCAAATAACAAACTGGCGGCAATATTGTCGGGGTCAGATTCTCTTTGAAAATGCAGCGTGCAAAGTTCCGTACACACGATCATTACTTTTGCCTGCTCATCTGCAAGGCAAATGGCGTTTGCAAGTTTTAAAGCATGAATAGCTGCATAACAACCCATGAAATTTATGGAAGTGCGAAATATATTATTGGGCAAATCAAGTAGTTCCATCACCTGCAGGTCAAGGCCCGGCGCACTCATGCCCGTACAGCTTACGGTAATAAGATGCGTAATGTCGTTTTTATCCAGCGATGTTTCTTCGAGGCAATTCCTGATCGCATTTACAGACAATTCCGGAGCAAATTTGTTAAACCATTGCATACGCATTTCAAGTGAAGGAAACGGCTCCAGGTTTTCAGATTGAGGATAGAACTGCCAATCGGGTACTGACCTGCTGTAATCAGGAATAACTGAATATCGACTGTCTATGTTGCTATGGTGATATAGAAATTTCAGCTTGCGGTTTCCTACGGCATCCAGTGCATAGACACATTGCATGAATTGCAGGATATCTTCCTGGCTGTGCTTATGTGGCGGAACCGCCGTTGCTATGTTTATTATCTTGCTCAATGGTTATCTTAAAAATAGAAGCGTTATAAAGTAAATACAAGTACAGCCCGATGCAATGATATTCATTTGCAGGCTGTTTTTAAAATCTGCCTTTTGAGGGTTTTTCCAAACGGCATTCATCCACCACAAAAAATAGACAAGAACCGGTGTCATGATGGTAAGAAACAGATACAGGATCTTGTCGTTTCCATGTATATACGATAAATACCAGATGCAGGTTGCTGCAAGTGAAAATATTATACTGCAAAAAATAAACGTGCCCCTTTTTCCCAGTAACATGCTAATGGTCCTCACTCCGTCTTTTTCATCTTCCTCAAACTGGTAAATTTGAGTAAGCGGATAATAACCTCCGATCAAAAACGAAGAGGCCAGCATACATACCAGCGGAATATCCAAAGATCTTTCAACGCTACAACCATAATATACCAATGCAAAAACGAAACCACCCTGGAAGATAATAACCGTCAAATAACCAATTACAGGATATTTTTTGAGCCTGATACCACGATAGCTGTATGCTCTTGATGCCAGAATATATAACAACGAACCAATGCCAAAAGTTAGATCAATAACGATTGTTCCTGCAACAACAGCTACTGCATCCATAATAACGGTAAGGTAGAACAACTCTTTGGTGGGCATCATAGGTTTGGAAAGACCGCCAATGGCAGATTCATCTCTGTCCATGTAGGAATTGTAGCCATTACTGGATGGATAAACCAGAACATGGAGTATTAAAAAAACAAAAAAAGTATGCCATAGATTTATTTGGGGGACCTGGCTTACCGCAAACAGGAAAACGGGCAATAAAAAAATAGAAAAATGAAACCGGAGCAGTTGTATGGTTGACTTTTGGAGCATGGTTTAACTAAAGTAAGTAAAAGGTGTTGCACTTTTTAAGATGGCATGTTGATTAACAAGGCATGGAACTAGTATTATCGACGACGTCATTGCGAGCCCTGCGGTGAACCATTGCTTGCACCACAAGAGCAAAGTTAAAAAATCAGCGTGCGGGCGAAGCAATCCCCGTGCGCATGAGATTGCTTCACCCGGTCTCCGTAGTGTTACACTCTTTTTGTTGTTGAATTATCACGCTCTGCCGGTCTCGCAATGACGAGTGCAGATGCGAGACTTGCTACTTCAGCAAAAAACCAAAATCATCAGTCGCCTCCAATTCTTTTATTTCCTGCCCGTATTTGAACAGCCTTAGCGTTCTGCTTCCTACTAAAGAAATACTTTTGTTTTCTACTAAAAACATACATCCTTCGCGAAGCCCCGTTACATACATGTTTTTGTTTGCTTCAATATACTCCAGCAACCGCTGTTCGCGTGTTTCACCTGCGTGATGCTCCGGGTGTGCATCCAAATAGTGAGGGTTAATCTGGAACGGAATAAGATTAAGTGCGTTGAAACTTTGCGGTTGCACAATCGGCATATCGTTCGTTGTGCAAATGGTAGGCGCAGCGATGTTGCTTCCCGCGCTCCAGCCAACATAAGGAGTCCCGTTCAAAACCTTGTCACGAATAGCCTCGACAAGGTTCAAGTCCTGTAAATTTTTTAATAAATGAAAAGTATTTCCACCGCCGGTTACAATTGCCTGGGCATTGTTTATAGCCTGCAGCGGATCTGCCGCTTTATGAATGGACTTTACCGTTACGTTAAATTCTGCAAAGCGTTCCTGTACCTTGCTTTCATACTCATCATAAGAAAAAGTAACGGCAGCAAAAGGAATAAAAACAACTTCGGTTACATTGCTTTTTTGCAAGAAGTCAGCAATGTATTTTTTTGGATATTCAAGATATTGTTCTCCGGCATTGGTGGAGTTGCTGAGCAATAAGAGACGCATGTTTAATCAGTGTTAAATAAAAAATCAAAAGTAAAAAGTAAAAAGCTTTGTTGCGGCATCGCCGCGCTTTTTACTTTTTACTTTTGATTTTTTACTTAGTATTAGTAGTCGTATTCCTAACGCCTTGGTTCGTGTCTCCACGAACCACTATTCAGCTTTCGCGGTTCGTGGAGACACGAACCATGGCACAAAAAAATGTCACCACAAGCTGTGGCGACATTGAAGTATAAACATTTCATACATCGTAGACTAATAGTCGTATTCCCTTCTGAACATATTCAACCGCAGCCCCAGCGTAAACATCGTGCTGTTGTTATTATAACTCGAATAACTCGGAACACTTAATTTTCTGTACATAAAAGTTCCGTCGACAAACAGGTTTTCCAACACTTCGTACCCAACCCACAGCGAACCATTTACACCGGTTCCTTTTGCACCGCTTCCAATATTGAACCCAAAATCGCCCGGACGTGTATTGTAATCTTTGAAAACGTTTCCACCGTAGTTGGTGCCCGAAGAATCCAAACCTTGTCTCCATGCAATCAGTTTAGCCTGGATAGAGAGTTTTCTCAAAGGCTGGTAACGGATAATGCCGATGCCTTCTACAAAATTGGCCCCGAATGGATGCGCCAGCGGTTGGTTGTAGTGCGTCCAGTTGGCCACTGAATCATAGTGAGAATAAGTGTAAGGACGAACAGCATTGATCTCACCCTGGATATCAAGATTTTTAATGCCAAACGCATCAATGTATTTCATACCGGCCTGAATGCCATATTTGTTGCCCCACCAGCCATCCTGGTCCTTTACATGGCTCAGCACAAACTCATCCAGCATGATCTGTGAATAGAATTGTAGTTTTTTAGCCACGTTTGCTTTAAGGTCAATGCCAATCATTGAGTTATCGCCACTACCATTGTTCGACTCCGCCGGACGCAGGAAAATAATTGGATTCAGGTAAGCAAGTTCAATGCTATTGGTACGGCCATACACCACATTATCAAAAAGGCCAACGTTCAGCCATTTTGTAACATTCATGCTCAATCGATGTATGGTAGAGTATTTTTTGTCTACAACTGTATTCCCTGCTGTAATGTTTTTGTCTTGCGGCACAAGCTCATTAACCAGCATCTCGTAATTAAGCTTCCAAATCCTTGTGCTTAATTTCAGGAAAAGATAGTTGTTTGAAAAGTCGCTCAGGAAAAGACTTCTGTAGCCATTTCCGTAGAAGTTTTTATCAAAGCCGAATTGTACATTAATGTATTTTGTAACGTTGAAGTAAATAGAACCCCGCCCGTCGAAGTAGTCGTAAGCCGTTGTTTTAAATGGCTTGTAAAAACCTGCTCCCGGCACTGCGTGGAAACTGTCAACCCATTTTTGCACAAAACCCGGAGTGCGTTCCTGGTTGTCGGTAAGATAAAAATCGAAGCCGATCTTTTTAGCGATCAAACCACGGCCACTTAGTCCGCGTGTGTTAAGGAAAAGGCTTTCGTTATTGTCTTTTTCTTTCGAGATTTGAAACTGCAACACAGGATTTATCGCAAGAAAGAAGTCTTTAGTGTCAACCTGGAAGAAATTTGCCTTTGTTTTATAGATCGTGTTCCAGATAGGATGTTTGCTATTGTAAGCAGATTTGTCGCCGCTTACCCATTCGATGTTATTGGCAAAAAAGCTTTGAAGATTGGCCCTGTCCACATTGGATAATTTTAAATTGCCATCCAGTGAGTCGGTTTTCAACAACAGTTCGGCTCTCTCCACCAGCATTTTTCTGTTTTGCGGCTTCACAAATGAAAAGTTGAGCACCGAATCTTTTTGAGCCTTAATCTCCAGCCTGTCGAGCATTTGCTGGTATTTTGTCTGCTGCGGCAGCAAACTGGACTGGGCAATCGCAATCGAAGGGCTAAGAATTATCATAGCCCTAAAAAGTGTTTTTATAAATTGCATGCTGGTACGATTATATAAATATTTATTTTTTTAAAATATGCAAAAATTCCTGATTAAAAATATTACTATCGTTAATGACGGTAAATCTTTGCCGGGAGATGTATTGATCAACAATGGCCGGATAGAAAAAATAGGAAGCAATATTAATACCAACGGCTCGGTTACGGAAATAAACGGTGAAAATAAATTTCTATTGCCCGGCGTAATCGACGACCAGGTGCATTTTCGCGAACCCGGCTTAACGCATAAGGCTAACATTTATACAGAGTCGAAAGCAGCCGTTGCCGGTGGTGTAACTTCGTTTATGGAAATGCCCAACACCATTCCCAATGCATTAACGCAGGAATTGCTGGAAGAAAAATATACCATCGGGGCAAACACCTCGCTGGCCAACTATTCGTTCTTCATGGGTACGGGCAATGACAACAGCGATGAGGTTTTAAAAACAAATGACAAGAGAAAAGATGTTTGCGGTATAAAGATCTTCATGGGCTCTTCTACCGGAAATATGCTGGTAGACAACTATCTCACGCTCGACAAAATTTTTAGTGAAAGCGAAGTGCTGATCGCCACGCATTGCGAAAACGAAAGAATCATTCGCGAAAACCTGGAACGTGTTAAGGCAGAAAACCGCCCGCTCACAGCCGCTGATCACCCGATTATCAGGGATGATATAAACTGTTTTGAATCTTCATTTGCTGCCGTTCAGCTGGCAAAGAAACATAATAACCGTCTGCACATTCTGCACATAAGCACGGCAAAAGAATTGCAGTTGTTTACCAACATGATCCCTTTGAAAGATAAAAGGATCACTACAGAGGTATGCGTGCATCACCTGCACTTTACAAGCGATGACTATGCACGCCTCGGAAATCTTATAAAATGCAATCCTGCCATTAAAGCGCCGTTCAACAAAGAAGCACTTTGGCAAGCGATGCTGGATGACAGACTGGACATTATTGCCACCGACCATGCGCCACACACATGGGCCGAAAAAAATGAACCTTACGAGAAAGCGCATGCGGGATTACCGCTGGTACAACATTCGCTTTCTTTAATGCTGCATTATGTAAAGCAGGGAAAAATTTCAATTGAAAAAGTGGTAGAAAAAATGAGCCATGCGGTAGCGGAATGTTTCCAGATTGAGAACAGAGGCTACATTCGCGAAGGTTATTTTGCCGACCTCGTTATCGTAGACATGAATGCGCCCACCACTGTAAACAAGTCAAATATTCTTTACAAATGTGGCTGGAGCCCGCTCGAAGACTTTACTTTCCCAGCCTCCATCACGCATACTTTTGTAAATGGAAATCTTGTGTATGGAAATGGTGTGTGGGATGAATCTAATAAGGGAATGAGATTGAGGTTTGACAGAGACTGATCGAATAACTGAGTAACTGAATAACTGAATGGTTGGGTATTTGAGTTTCATATTTCTTGATTCTTTCTGACGTTCAACTTTAAGTTATTCTGTTATTCGCCTTACAGAAAGCCCGCATTCGATAGCTTTCTCCGACGTTCAACTACTCAGTTATTCAGTTACTCAGTTATTCAATTATTCCCTAACTTGACTCTATGAACATCGACAAAGTTACCTTCAACGACCTGTCCATTTTTTCTCATGAGGAGGAGTTTTCTCTTTTTCATAAATTCAACTTCACGCAAACAACAGATGGTAAAGCGTGGCTGGCGAAATTTTTCTCCGAGCCTTTTACAGATATTGCCCGCATCAGGGAAACGCAACAGATCATTAAAACAATTATAGAAAAAGAGGCGCAGTGGCCCACTCAAATTACCAATGGAACTATTATGGTGATTGAGAAATTCTATGATTATGGCATGGACCCATTGCCCGACCATGCAAATATGGTCAATGCTATTTCCTACAAACTTTTACATGCTCCTGACTACTCTCTTACACGATATTCTGTTACACACTTTGCCGATTTGGTAAAAGGTTTCATGAAGCTTGTTGAAGTATTCGATAATAGCGATACGCCTAAAATGCTGCGCACTTTTATAACGAGAGCGAAGGATCTCATGAAGCCCGCGATCATTGATAAGCTGGCGCAAATAGAAAAAGACGTAAAACTTTCTCCGGTGCAAACCGTTTACTTCGGGCACTATTTGAGAAACAGGTACAAGTCATCAGCAAATGAGCTGATCAATATTTTTGGTCGCATCGATGCATGGTATTCTATGGCGATGGCGGTAAAAAAATTCAACCTTACTTTTCCATCTTTCATCGAAAGCGAGCAGGCATATCTCGATGCAAAAGATTTGTATCATCCGCTGTTGCCAACGCCTGTTTCATACAATGTAAAGCTTGATACGAGCAATAATTTTCTTTTTTTAACCGGCGCAAACATGGCGGGGAAAAGCACCTTCATCAAGGCTGTTGGGTCAGCCGTTTACCTTGCACATTTGGGAATGGGCGTGCCTGCAAAGAATTTCGAGCTCAGCTTGTTCGACGGCATTTTGAGCAACATTAACGTGAGCGATAATATCGTGAAAGGAGAAAGCTATTTCTTTAACGAAGTGCAGCGCATAAAGAGAACCATTGAAACCATCAACAACGGTAAAAAATGGCTCGTGCTCATCGATGAACTTTTCAAAGGCACAAATGTGCAGGATGCAATGAAGTGCTCATCAACCGTTATCAAAGGATTGATAAGAATTCCTAATTCACTCTTCATACTTTCCACGCATCTCTACGAAATAGGCGAAGAGTTAAAAGTTTTTCCAAACATCATCTTCCGTTATTTCGAAACCTCCGTGTCGCAAGATCAACTTGTATTCAATTACCAGTTAAAAGAAGGCATCAGCAACGACAGGCTGGGGTACCTGATTTTGAAGAGGGAGAAGGTGATTGACTTGCTGGAAAACATTAGGTAGTTGAGAGTGGAGAATTGAGAGTTGTTAGTTAGTAGTTGTTAGCCAATTAATGAAACGATCTGTCAAAAGGTTAGATACACGTAAAGCCTGGCAATTAACAACAAGCAACTCCATCACAGCGAGCCAACTCTCCACTCTCCACTCTCAATTCTCCACTGTTCCTGACGCTCTGTCAGTTTTTTACAATTTTTAAAAATTGGAAGGAGATTTGGTAATAAATACATACTTTCAAACTAATTAATAATCAGAAAGGAAATACGTATGAATTTTCAAAAAGAATTTGAGAAATATGCCGTTAAACATCGGGGTATTTCCAGCAATACACTAAACGATTATAATAAGTACCAGGTTAATAATCTTACTCCAAATATTATAGAGGAAAGGCCCATGAACATCGCGGTTATGGATGTATACAGCCGTTTGATGATGGACCGTATTATTTTCCTTGGTTACCCTATTAATGACGAAGTGGCAAACATCATTACTGCCCAGTTGCTATTCATGGAAAGCACTGACCGCGGCCGTGATATTCAAATGTATATCAATAGCCCCGGCGGTAGCGTTTACTCCGGCATGGCGGTTTACGATACAATGCAATTCATCACTCCGGATGTGTCTACCATTTGTATAGGCATGGCGGCTTCAATGGGCGCGGTGCTGATGTGTGCCGGAACAAAAGGCAAGCGTACAGCGCTTAAACACAGCCGTATCATGATACACCAGCCAAGCGGCGGCATCGGCGGTCAGGCCAGCGATATCGAAATCACTGTAAATGAGATCAGAAAACTGAAAAAAGAATTGTATGAAGTGATCTCTCTACACACTGGGAAACCAATAAAACAAGTAGAAAAAGACAGCGACCGCGACTACTGGTTGACTTCATTCGAGGCAAAAGAATACGGTCTGGTAGACGAAGTATTATTGGTAAACCCTCGCAAAGAAGCAAAAGAAAGCTAAAGAAGTTTTAAGTAGTAAGTAATAAGTTTTGAGTTGAGAAAGCAGCTTTGAACTTATGTCGAGAGCTTCTGGTTATAATTTTTGACCTTCTTCACAACTTATTACTTATAACTCAAAACTTATAACTCATAACTTAAAACTCATAACTCAAGATGAATTATTCAAAATATATAGCGCCACTTAGAATGGACGATGAAGAGGAAGAAAAACCAGAAGAAGGCAGAAGAGATGAGCTGATAATGCTTAACAAAAGACTGGAACAGCTTTTCTTCGAAAAAAGAGCCGTTTATTTATGGGGCGTCGTTGACGATAAATCCGCACGTGAAGTAACTACTAAAATGTTGTTGCTCGATGCAGATAAACCAGGTGAAGAAATTAAATTTTACATCAATAGCCCGGGTGGAATGGTAACCAGCGGTATGGTTATTTATGACACTATGCGAATGATCAAAAGTCCGGTAAGCACCATTTGTATGGGCTTGGCAGCCTCAATGGGTTCCATCTTGTTGAGCGGCGGTACCAAAGGACGCAGGTTCATTTACGAACACGGGGAAGTAATGATCCACCAACCTAGCCTTGGCGGTTTTATGCAGGGCGTGAGCGCTGACCTGGAAATTCAGGCAAAGCAAACAAGAAAGGTAAAAGAGATCGGCGCGAAGATCCTGGCTGACAACTGCGGCAAGACCGTGGCACAAATTATGAAGGACTTTGACCGTGATTACTGGATGGATGCTAAAGAATCTATTGAATACGGCATTGTGGACGGCGTATTGGACAAACTATAATTTTGTCTATTTTTTAAAGTGTTGACAACTAATTAGGTATATAAAAAACCGCTGCTTATTGCAGCGGTTTTTTGCCTATTATTGTCGTATTACGGGGGAATCGCATTCACCCCACCGGGAATAATCCCTAAAAGTTGCTTATCCGCAACTATTGGGTAACTTTGTAAAACTGATATAAACTAATAAATGGCTAAAAACACTTTACATTGTTCTTTTTGCGGGCGCAGCAGGGATGAAGTGAAAATCCTTATTGCGGGACAGGAAGGACACATATGTGAAAACTGCGTGGAGCACGCCCGTGAGATTATTGAGCAGGAGCTGATGATCCGTACCGATGCTACCATTTCCTCATCATCTTTTAAACTAACGGTTAAGAAACCGGTTGAAATAAAGAGATACCTCGACGAATACGTGATTGGACAGGATGATGCTAAAAAAATACTTGCAGTTGCGGTATACAACCACTACAAGCGTCTGCAGCAGAAAACAGGCACAGAAGGTGAAGTAGAAATTGAGAAAAGTAACATCGTAATGGTGGGCGAAACCGGAACCGGTAAAACCCTGTTGGCGAAAACAATTGCCAAATTGTTGAATGTTCCTTTTGCGATCGTTGATGCAACTGTATTTACAGAAGCCGGTTATGTAGGTGAAGATGTTGAAAGCATTCTTACCCGTTTGCTGCAGGTTTGTAACTATGATGTCGCCGCAGCAGAAAGAGGAATCGTTTACATAGATGAGCTTGATAAAATTGCCCGTAAAGGCGATAACCCTTCCATTACCCGTGATGTAAGTGGAGAAGGTGTTCAACAAGGTTTGCTGAAACTTTTGGAGGGAACCGATGTACTGGTACCACCACAAGGCGGACGTAAACACCCTGAGCAAAAACTGATCAAACTAAATACACACAATATATTGTTCATTTGTGGTGGCGCATTTGATGGCGTTGACAAAATCATTTCACGCAGGGTAAATACCAATGCGATTGGTTTCAATGTAAACAAAGAGCACCAGGAAGCAGCAAGAAAGAATTTACTGCAATATGTGAACGCGCAGGATTTGAAGAGTTTTGGTTTAATACCAGAGTTGTTGGGACGTTTGCCTGTTGTAACTTATCTGAATCCGCTGGACACTACAACACTTCGCTCAATTCTTACAGAGCCTAAAAACTCACTTTCAAAACAATACAAGAAATTGTTTGAATTGGAAGGAATTGAGTTGGCAATCGATGACGATGTATATGATTTCATGGTAGA
This sequence comes from Pinibacter aurantiacus, assembly GCF_019130065.1. Classification (GTDB taxonomy): domain Bacteria; phylum Bacteroidota; class Bacteroidia; order Chitinophagales; family Chitinophagaceae; genus Pinibacter; species Pinibacter aurantiacus. Next base: position 428,341 of record NZ_JAHSPG010000002.1, read on the forward strand.
AAAAGCAATGGAATACAAGTTGGGTGCGAGAGGATTGCGTTCTATCTGCGAAAGCATTTTAACTGACGCCATGTTCGAACTGCCATCAAGCAAAGAAACCAAGTTCCATCTTACGCTTGAGTATGCGAAGAAGAAATTTGACAAGAGCAAGATGAGCTTGTTGAAAGTAGCTTAAGAATAAGATTTTTGATGTGCGGTGTACGAAGTGCGATGTACGAAATGTTTTTGGTGCTGTTAGCTTAATGACTTTCGTACATCGTACTTCGTACACCGTACACGTTTAACTGAGAGATAAAAACTTTAAACATATGGACGAACTGATTAAACAATTAATGGCAGAAGGTTTGACAGAACAACAGGCTTACAAAGCGATTGAAGTAATTAAGAATTTTGCAAAGAAGAAATTCCCTTTATTCGGCGGAGCACTTGATAAATTGTTCGACAAATACGGTCCTAGTGAGGAAGAAGATTTTATGCCGTAATAGAATCCTCTCAAGAAAAAGAAAAGCTGCAACTTCTGTTGCAGCTTTTTTATTTATGGTCAGATCTTGTGTAAAAATTAGAACTGTCCGTGCTTTAAAAAGTGCGAAGGATCGCTTAATGCAGCAGCACCCGCAATAATAATTATAGCAATTACGAACAGCAGATACAATGCTGAAAGAATGATTCCTACAATAGCACAAACGCGGCCAGCTTTCAAATTGTTATAAGATGAAGGTATGTACAGCGAAGGGTTAGCATTATAAAGTGCCATGTCTTTTTTTGCAAGAATCAGCGCAATGATACTTGTAATAAGGCCCACAATGCCATAACAAAAACATCCTACAATTGAAATGATACCCAGCACAAGGACTGCTGTTGCATTGGGCAATGGTGTTTGTTGGAAATTCAAAAAGTTCTGTTCTTGGTTTGGTTCCTGGAAGTTTTCCATCAGTTAAAAGGTTTTAAAATTGTTGATTGTTTTAAAAATATAAGATGAAATAATAATTACCGCGCAAAACAAGTGCGAATATTTAAGCACGGTTCCGCCGGCGCTAAATTTAAATCGAAGATGCAATATAAGAAAGCAAATGGTTAGAATTATTGGGATGGTTGCCGGATACATCTGCAAACTTTCGGCTAGATCACCTTTCAGCAGGTAGATCACGCTTCTTTGCAAGCCACAACCCGGACAATCTATATGCAGGAATTTTTTTGAAGGACAAGCCAGCATATGGCTTTGCAGCCAATTGATGAAAGTGCTATAGATGGAGGTCTGCAAGGGCGCTTTTGTTGAGGCCGCAAAATAAGGAACAATTAGGAATCAGAAACCAGGAATTAGAAATTAGGAGTTAGGAATCAGAAAGAATGGTGAAACTGCTTTGCATGGCTATATTCTAATTTCTAATTCCTAACTTCTAAAAAAATGCCCTCTTAGAAAAAAGGGCACGAATTATAGTAAGCAATCGTAGAAAACCTATTTTAAAGCCTCACGGGCTATGACAATCTTTTGAATTTCTGAAGTGCCTTCACCGATGGTACAAAGCTTGGCATCGCGGTAATATTTTTCTGCAGGGAAATCTTTTGTGTAGCCATACCCACCGAAAATCTGTACGGCTTCTGTAGCGGCTTTTACGGCAATTTCACTGGCGTAATATTTTGCCATCGCAGCCTTTTGGGTCACCGGCAAATGTTTTGTTTTAAGATCACAGGCTTGTTGGGTCAATAGTTCCGCAGCTGTTATCTCCGTGGCAAGATCTGCCAGTTTAAAGCTGATTCCCTGGAAGTGCGAAATGGGTTTATTGAATTGATGGCGCTCTTTGGAATATTGCAAAGCGCATTCGTAAGCACCTTTGGCAATACCAAGACTAAGCGCCGCAATTGAAATACGTCCGCCGTCCAGGACTTTCATCGCTTGATGAAAACCGTTGCCTTCACTTCCCAGAACGTTTTGATCAGGAATGAAGCAATTATCGAAGATCATTTCGGCGGTTTCGCTGGCACGCATGCCCAGCTTGTTCTCCTTCTTTCCACCGGAAAATCCCGGTGTTCCTCTTTCAACTATAAAAGCAGTGGCATTATTGTGCTGGCGCGGTTCGCCGGTTCTCGCAATTACAACCGCTACGTCGCCGCTTTTGCCGTGAGTGATCCATGATTTGGTACCATTTAGCAGCCAGCCGCCTTCCTGTTTTACCGCTACCGTTTGCATATTTCCCGCATCGCTGCCGGTGTTGGGTTCTGTAAGTCCCCAGGCACCGAGCCATTCTCCGGAAGCAAGCAACGGAAGATATTTCTTCTTCTGCGTTTCATTGGCAAAGGCCAAAATGTGGCCAGTGCACAAAGAGTTGTGTGCGGCAAGGCTCAGGCCAATACCACCACAGACTTTGGATATCTCCTGTATCACAACAATGTACTCGGCATACGACAGTCCTGAGCCACCGTACTCTTCAGGGACCAAAACGCCCATGAAGCCCAGTTTACCCATTTCTTTAAATATGTCTGCAGGAAAATGTTGACTTTCATCCCACTCAGAAACGTGGGGTTTTATGTATCGGAGCGCAAAATCTCTGGCCGTCTGCGCTACTTGTATTGTGAGATCCTGTGTATCAAAATTCATAAGCAAGCAATCGTGGTTTAAAAAAAACAAGCAATCGTTAATGGCAAGCAACCAGAGAATAATGCAATTGTCAGCCGTTCATGTCTGACAATATATAGTAAGCAAATCGTTAAAGGCATTGCAATATAGAAACTATTTCAATAGAAACTAACATTCGTTAGTAATTTATTTTATTGACACATATGGATAAATTTTTTTATAGTCGTCCTCAGATATCAAGGCAATCTTTCGAAGGTCCTCAATGGATTGAAATTCATTGTGTTGAGAGCGGTATTGCACAATTGCGTTGGCAATTTTCCAGCCTATGTAAGGGTGTTGTTTTAGGTCATTTGCCGTGGCAACATTAATATTTATCTGTTTTATACCGCCCTTTCCAACAGTTAGATAACTGCTTATTTTTTGAAAAGTAGAATCAGGCAAACGGTACGTTTCTGCTATCTGGCTCACATCGCTGAATCCTCCCAATTTTTCCCGGAAGTTAACTATGCGCTGGGGAAGCTTGCTGCCAATTCCCTGCAGTGATTTCAGCAGATTGGTGTCGGCGCTATTAACATCAATAATGGAAAGTTTCTTCTCCGATTTTGTGGCAACACGATCTTTATGCATGTCAGTTTTATATGTCTCCGCGTCATCGATTCTAACATATGGAATAAGCCTTTGTGCATCTGCTTCCCTGAGGCTATATATTTTTAAGAGGTCCTCCGGCTTTCTGAATTTTCCCCCTTTCGATACGTAGTTGAGAATTGTATGGATATTTTTTTCGTTTAACCCAAGCCGTTGCCAATCTGATTGCGACGCTGTGTTTGGGTCAAAATAAAACAGCTCGCCATGTGTGGGAGTTTTATCGTTGTTAAAATCGCGGTAATCTTTTTTCTCATAGTGACTATTGTAATCAGAGCGGGTCTCCTTTTTGGTTTGTAGTTTTGCTACCTGTTCCTTGAAATCCTTTACGACTGCATCATCCGGAGGACCAGGATTTGAAAAAAAGGCGGGCAATAGAAAGACAATAACAACTATTATCAGCAGAACAATTACTCCAATTCTTTCTTTTTTAGTGAAAGAAAAATAATCCTTCCACCATTTTTTGTTTGTAAACGGCATACAGAAAATGAATGTTTGAGAATGTTATTCAAGGTCTGTACCGGTCGGCAGGTTGGAGATGCAATGATAAATTGTTTGCGGATGTTTGACTAATTTATTTTCGTGTAGTGGTTGCCGTTAAATAATAACTGAGAGAATTTAACCTGTTTCTTTACCACTGAGACACTAAGGACACTAAGTTTCACTAAGAGAATCCTAAGCGAGGCTTAGTGTCCTTAGCGCCTTAGTGGTAAAACTTGAGATGTAAAGTAATCTCCGGGAGGTTGCTGAGATTGCTTCGCCCTGTTCTTGACTGTCTGTCTTTGCCTTTGTTACTTGGCTATTCGTCCTCTGCCGGTCTCGCAATGACGTGCTGTCTTGTTGACCAATCACAGAAAGAATGGAAAATTGTTTCGAGGACAGTCGCACATAGGCTTCAGTTATTCAGTTACTCAGTTATTCAACTCCGTCTCTTCCCGCTGCAGCTTCAATCCATCATACGCCAAATGCATGCCGGGCGGCAACTCCGCAGTAACTTCTTCGTGCTTGCCGAGCTGGTGGCTGATGTGTGTGAAATAAGCCTGGGGCACATGTAGTTCGTGCGTCAGATCAATCGCTTCCTGTAGTGTATAATGCGAAATGTGCTTTTCTTTTCTCAGCGCATTCACCACCAGAATGTCGCTGCCTTTGATTTTTTCCTTTTCGCTATCCTCGATTCTGTTGGCATCGGTGATATAAGTAAAATTGCCAAAGCGGAATCCGAGCACCGGCATTTTCAAATGCCAAACTGTGATTGGGATAATTGGAATATCGCCCACCATAAAGGGAGATCCATCAATGGTGTTGAGTTTTATTTCGGGAAGACCGGGGTATTTAAAATCGGAAAAGGCATATGGAAACTCGCGAATGATCACCTCCTGGGTCATTTCGTTCGCATATACCTGCATTTCTTTTTTATAAAAATAGTTATAGGCGCGAATGTCGTCCAGGCCGGCAACGTGGTCCTTATGCGGGTGAGTAAACACAACTGCGTCCAGCTGCATTACGTGTTCACGCAGCATCTGGTACCGAAAATCTGGGGTGGTATCCACTACCAATGTTGTTTTGGCGGAGCGTATCAACACGCTGCTGCGCAATCTTTTATCTTTTTTATCGGTGGACGTACAAACGGCGCAAGTGCAGCCAATCATTGGAACACCATTACTGGTGCCTGTTCCAAGAAATGTTATTGTAAGAGGAGGACATGTCACAAGCGAATTTAATAAAGAATCGGGAATGGTGGGGTAATTTGAAAATTTGAGGATTTGAAAATTTGAAAATGCTTTCCGCGCATAAGCCAAAAAATATTCTTACGCCTTGAATATTCAAGATGAATCTGAGTAGTTACTCATGAAAAAAAAGGTGGCTCGCAATGAGCCACCTTTTGATAATAGTTATCTTTTCACATTCAAATAATTCAGCAAGACTGTATAAACTTGTTTGTGGGTAAACGCAGAAAGCATTTTCAAATTTTCAAATCCTCAAATTTTCAAATTATTCCGCGTCTCTTTTCATCGTCATTGCATCCTCATACGTTTTTCGGGATTCATTGCTTAACGTATCGGGGTTGATATTAAGTTGGGGAATAATATCTAACAGGGTATTAATCCTGCCTTCCACTGGAAGAAATTTATTGAGAACGACTACTTTTTTGGCTTCCAAAATACAATAACCGCTTTGAAAAGAGCCTCTTTCATATCGAATGATATAATCATTTTCCAATAAAATTCTTTCTACTTTTTCTAACGTGTTTTGTGTGTATTTCATGCGCTCAGGTTTCTGATTACTCTAAATTTATCACTGCAAATCTACCCCTATAAAGCGTTTTGGACATATTAGTTAACCTCAAATTATCCACAGGCAGCGCGAAGCGCTTTAATTTGAAAATTTGAGGATTTGAGAATTTGAAAATGAGCTGTGGGGCTCTCCGCAAGCTGTGTAGACTGTCATCGGATGCCACATTTCTGGACACGCTGAAGTCCTCGCGCTACCCCATTTTCAAATTTTCAAATTAGCACATTTTCAAATTATGCCTTATTGGTCATTTTAATCACCGGAACGATCATTTCCTCCAGGCTTACGCCGCCATGCTGGAAGCTGTTTCGGTAGTAGTTTGCGAAATAGTTGTAGTTGTTGGGGTAGCATAAATAGCCGTCTGCTTTGGCAAAAATGAATGACGAGTTTACAGTTGGTGTAGGCAATCCTGCCTCACGTGGGTCGCGGAAGGCAATTACCTCCTTTGGTTCGTAATTAAGATTGCGGCCGTGTTTATAACGAAGGTTGGTCGTTGTTTGTTTATCACCAATAACCTTGTGCGGGCTGTTTACACGCACACTGCCGTGATCGGTGGCAAGGATGATGTTTACCTTTTTGTCGGCAATGCGCTTTAGTGCCTGGTGCAACGGTGAATGCTCAAACCAGCTGGCAGTAATGCTTCTATAGCTCATTTCATCGTTGGCAAGTTCTTTCAGCACTTCCATTTCGGTGCGGGCATGGCTAAGCATATCTACGAAGTTGTACACGATCACATTAAGATCGTTCTGCAGCAAATTGTGAATATTGCTCACCAGATCCTGACCTGCATTGTGATTCAAAACTTTTGTATAAGAAGTACGCAGGTTGTCTTTTTTCAAACGTTTCAACTGGTCTTTAAAAAATTCTTCTTCGTACAAATTCTTGCCGCCCTCTTCGTCGTCATTTTTCCACTGAACAGGAAATTTTTTCTCAATGTCTATCGGCAGCATTCCCGCGAAGATGGCGTTGCGTGCATATTGTGTGGCCGTTGGCAAAATGGCATAAAAAGAATCTTCCTGCAGTATGCGAAAGCTTTCAGCAAAAATTGGCTGAATGGCTTTCCATTGGTCAAATCGCAAATTGTCTATTAGTACAAAAAAAGTAGGTACGCCTTTTTCCAGGTGTGGCAGCACTTTGTACTGCAACAAAGTGTGCGACATGATGGGCATATCAACGCTTTTAGGATTTACCCATGATGAATAATTTTTGGAGATGAATTTTCCAAACTCTGTATTGGCCTCTTCCTTTTGTGTTTGGAAAACTTCGCGCATTTCAGGACTGTCGCTTTTTTCCATTTCAAGCTCCCAATAAACAAGTTTTTTATAGATTTCCATCCACTCGTTGTAATCGGGATTGCTGCTGAGTGCCATGAATAAATTTCTGAAGTCCTGCTGATAAGCTGAAGTAGTTTTTTCTGCCACCAGTCTTTTATTGTCGAGAATTTTTTTAAGGCTAAGCAAAACCTGGTTGGGGTTCACCGGTTTTATAAGGTAGTCGCTTATCTGGCTGCCGATAGCATCATCCATCACATTTTCCGTTTCATTTTTGGTAATCATGATCACGGGAATCTGCTGGCTTATTTCTTTGATCTTTGCGAGGGTTTCAAGGCCTGAAATACCGGGCATGGATTCATCCAGCAATACAACATCTACCATATTCTCCTTCACATAATCTATCGCATCAAACCCGTTTGACAAAGTATGCACCTGGTATCCCTTGTTTTCCAAAAACATTTTCTGTGATTGCAGGCTTTCCATTTCGTCGTCCACCCAAAGAATTGTAGCTACCGCCATTTTAAAATAATTAATAATTAATAATGAATAATTAATAAAGTGACATGTCTGCGGAAAAAAGTGATGTCACGAGTCTGTTTAAACAATAAAAAGACTACATTCTATAGCGAATGTAATCTTATTAATTATTCATTATTAATTATTAATTACTCAAGGTTATAGGTCAAAAATAAATTTTCCCTCCACTAAATTGTACATTTGGGCTTTCCGCAAGAATTAATTTTAACAAAGCTGAAACAGCATGGCAAATGTGACGAGAAAAATAATCAACGATCCCGTTTACGGCTTCATTACTATAGATCATCCGCTTTTATTTCAAATCATTGCTCATCCATATTATCAGCGTTTGCGCCGCATTCACCAGATGGCGTTTGCTTCGCTCGTGTACCCGGGTGCCGTGCATACTCGTTTGCATCACTCGCTGGGCGCGTATCACTTGATGTGTTGTGCATTAGGAGAGTTAAAAAATAAAGGTGTCGCAATTACTGCAGAAGAGGAGTTAGGAGCAAAGATTGCCATTCTGCTGCACGACATTGGCCACGGCCCTTTCTCTCATGCGCTGGAAAAAACGCTGATAGAAAAAATGCATCACGAAAAAATATCGTTGTTGATCATGCAGCGCTTCAATGAAATATTTGAAGGGAAACTGCAGCTTGCGATTGATATTTTCACCAACAAGTACAACAAGCCGTTTCTCCATCAGTTGGTTTCCGGGCAACTGGACGTTGACAGGATGGACTACCTTACAAGGGACAGTTTTTTTACCGGCGTTTCCGAAGGCGTAATTGGTTATGACCGCATTTTAAAAATGCTTACAGTGCACAATGACGAACTGATGGTGGAAGAAAAAGCGATCTATTCCATCGAAAAATTCCTGGTGGCAAGAAGGCTGATGTACTGGCAGGTTTACCTGCATAAAACGGTGCTCAGTGCAGAAATGATGCTGGTAAAAGTAATTGCCCGTGCAAAGGAACTTGTTAAAAACGGCGTTCAGGTAGATTGCTCCACGCCCATGCTGGATTTTTTTCTGCACAATCCATCCGCCAGCGATGATCTCGAAAACCACCTGGACAAGTTTTGTTTGCTTGATGATACTGACCTGGTAAGTACATTTAAAAAATGGATGTTCCATCAAGATAAGATCCTTTCTTTTTTGAGCACTTCTTTAATTAACAGAAGGCTTTATAAACTAAAATTATCACCGGACCCAATCGATCCTGTTCTCGAAAAAACATTAAAGGAAAAAATTTGTAATACGTTAAGTATCGACGAAAACGATGCAGAATATTATGTTTTCAGTGGAGAAGCTATTAATACCACGTATGATCCTACCGAAGAAAGTATAAATATTCTGTTTAAAGACGGCTCCGTAAAGGACATTTCACAAGTGGATAATGCACTAATTCACCGGAATTTGTCAAGCCCTGTGAAAAAACATTACATTTGCTTTCTTAATGTTTAAAAACCCAAAGAGTATAGGAAGACGTTTACTTAAAAGTTTGAACATTAACTCTTAACAAATATTAAAATTGAGTATGCAATTTTCTGCTGCCCAAATTGCGCTTCTTATCAATGGCAAAGTTGAAGGTAACCCTGAAGCTGCCGTTGGTTCTTTTGGAAAAATTGAAGAAGCCACTAAAGGCCAATTATCCTTTTTAGCAAATCCCAAATACGAGGACTTTTTGTATAAAACTGATGCTTCTGTTATTATAGTAAACGAAGCTCAGGAGTTGAAGGAACCTATTAACGCAACCCTTATTCGCGTTCCGGATGCTTATTCTGCTTTTGCAACATTGTTATCCAAATACCAGGAAATAATGACGCAACAGCTTACCGGTATTCAACAGCCATCCTACATCTCTACTACCGCTAAGTTGGGCGAAAATATTTTCATCGGAGCGTTTGTGTACCTTGGTGAAAATGTTGTGATCGGCGATAACGTAAAAATATTCCCCGGCACCTTCCTGGGCAATAATGTGAAAGTTGGCGACAACACAATTTTGCACGCAGGCGTAAAAATTTATTTCGACTGCGTACTAGGCAAAAACGTTACCGTTCATGCCGGTACTGTAATTGGTAGTGATGGTTTCGGTTTTGCACCACAAGCTGATGGTAGCTTTAAAAAAGTTCCCCAGATAGGTAACGTAGTAGTTGAAGACAACGTGGAAATAGGCGCCAATGCGACTATTGACCGCGCTACTATAGGATCTACGCTGATTAAATCCGGCGCGAAGCTGGACAACCTTATCCAGGTTGCACACAACGTAGAGGTTGGTAACAATACCGTGATGGCTGCTCAAAGCGGCGTGAGCGGAAGTACGAAACTTGGAAGAAATGTAATGATTGGCGGACAAGCTGGTATAGTTGGCCACATTTCTATTGCTGATGGCAGCAAGATCAACGCACAGAGTGGAGTAAGCAAAAGCATTAAAGCGCCAAACACTGCGGTTACCGGCAGCCCTGCATTTGACTACACAAGTGCATTGCGCAGCCAGGCACTTAGCCGCAATCTTCCTGATCTTGAAAAGAGATTATCTGAACTGGAACAATTGGTGAAACAGTTGTTGACGGAGCGGGTTTAAATCGAATTAATAATTAATAATTAATAATTAAACGGGCTGCATTCAGTAATGAATGTGGCCCGTTTAATTTTATAAAATATAGGAATGTCATTTCTCAATTATTCGGCCACGCCTATTAATTATCAATTATTAATTATTAATTTGCCTATGGCGTTTGTCCTGCCCCATAATCTACCACTACATTGTTGGCGAACATTTTACCGTCTTTATGCTCGATGTGGGCGCCTGCCGGAATCATAACGAGTATAGCTGACGACTGGGCCGGAATATTAACCTCACAAGAGCCCTTTACCTTTTTAGCCACGAAAGATCTGCTGATGACATCATACACGTCGACCTCTTCATTTCCTGCTGCAATGGTTACTTTTTTTGCTTCTGCGTAAGGGTTATAACTCAAATAAGATGGATAAGCCTTATCGTGAAAGAAATCTGTCGCCAGCAAATCAAGTTGTAGAATACCTGGTACATCAGTTGTGGCAATGATGCTTCCAAAAATGCCGACGTGACCACTACCATACACACTGAATTGAGAGACATCCGGATTTTTGGGCGCCCATAGCGGTCCGTCTCCCTGCGCTACGGGAGCTTTCAGATTCTTATACTGCGGATAGCTTGGCGAATGGATGATGCCTTCATAAGCAATCACTCCTTTCGTCACATCCGCTTTTTGCGGAATGGTCTGGTGATCCTTTGGCATGTATTGCGGATAAAATAGTTTAGCAGCATTGGCTGCATTCAACATCCATTTGCCAATAACATTTGCATAAGAAGGATCGTAGCGAACCAAAGGAACCAACGGCCATGCCTGGTCAAAAGTATTCATCAGGAAGCCGTAGCCTCCTCTGTCGGTGGTGCTGCCAACAATACCTGAGATGTCAATGCCATTCCAGTTGCCCACGAGTGTGCCCCAGCCTTCGCGGCATTTCGGTGTGCCGTCAAATGTCCACTCCAGGAATTTTTGTACATCGTATTTTGTTCCCTGCTCTGCATTGAGCTTTGCGGCCATGTAAGCGCCAAACGGCATGAAGATTTCGTAGTAAGTATTTTGCGGTTGTTTTTCCAAAGCAGACAAAGCACTTTTTGCAGCCTTCAAATAACGGTCATCACCAAACTTTTTATAAGCTGCATACAAAACAAAAGCGTGGCCTGCGGCTGCATCCTGTTGTGTGCAAATATTATTCTTCATCGGTTTCATTTTTCCGTAATCGAAAAATGAATAATCGTAGTTGCCGTTTAGAATGGAATCCGCTCCGCAAAATTTTTCTGCAATGCTATGTGCAATGCTGTCGAAATCTTTTTGGTCAGGATACTTGCTGTAGATGGCATAGAAGAACATGTTTGGATAAACATCGTACCACCAGTCGCGACCATAACCGCCACCAAGCAGCGCAACTTCGGGACAAGTGTTGTTCATCATGATGTTCCAACCAGTTTCGCGATTAAAATAATTTTTCAACATGCCCACATAGTTCAATCCGTTCTGGTTGCTTTTGTTGACGCCCGTTAAAGTAGCGCCCAGCACGGCGCCCATGTTTGCCAGCGCTTCATGAAACATGCCTTTGTTGTGCGTGCCCTGCCTGTCATCTCCAATCGCAGTGAACACGCCCACTACATTTTGATTGTAGTTATGTCGTGTACTGTCCCACCATACAAGCGGCCAGTGTTCGCCAGTAGCGGTGAAATCAAAAACAGTGTTGTCAAACTTTTGCGCCATCATTTTCCAATCGATGATTTCAAAAGGCTGCGGCATGTTTGACATGGAGTCTACACGACTCAAATGTTTTTGAGCAACCGGCTCCTGTTTCGTTTGTTGTTGCCCGTTACATGCGAATAGAGTTGCCGCGAGCGTGATATATCCGAGAGTTTTTTTCATAGTCCTTTTTTTGAGTAGCCGGTGGCCAGGGGCCGGTAGCCGGTGTTTGTGTGTAACTTGTTTTGTTGATAGGGATGTCCGCCATCGCATGCTGTTTTATTAGAAAATCGGGCGTTCGAATTAATGTCCTACGGACAAAGGGCCGTGTATTCTTACGGTTCTATTGATATTAATGCCCTACGGGCAATAACAATTTTCCCGTAGGGAAAAAATATCAATAGAAAATAGTACGGGCGACGAGTTTTGCCCGTAGGGCATTAATATCGCTTTCCGGTCTTTCCAAGACTGGCAACTACTACAGCGTTCCCGTCAACGGCGCTTCTGTCAGAATTTTTTCTTCTGCCTCTTCTATGCCGTGTTCTTTTGCCAATACCTTACCTTCCTTAATAATGTTTTGCGCCACAAAAATGGAAAGCAATTGCGCCAGCGCTATAAAGATGAGCGCATATCGCAGCGCCACTTCCGTTGAGTAATAATAGGCAAGAACGATGAATGTTCCTGCGCCGATGAATCTACCAACATACAATCCTGCTTCGTGGTTTAAGATGTACGCAAACTCATTGCGGTTTTCAATTTTCGACAAAATATCAATGACGCTGAACTGTATAGGAAAGTAGGAAATGTCGAGCATTGGCTTTGCCAACAATAAAAATAGCATGAAAAGAATAACGCCTGTAGCATTGAACAAAATGCCATTGCATAAGGCGGCCACAAAGAATAGGATAAGGCCTGCAGAGAAAATATAGATACGGTGTTCCGGTTTGGAAACACGACCGATGATGTACATGATGACCGCGGCGATGATGGCACCGATGGATTGTGCTGTGCCCAATGCGCCTTCTTTGCCGAGCAAACGCATGATGAGCATTGCAGGAGCTGTTACCAAATAGCCTTGTGCCAAACCTTTTAAGGAAGCGAGCACCAATAACTTTCTCCAGTAAGGATGAAACTTAAAGTAGATGAATTTCTTTTGTTCGGGATTTTTAAAGTCGCCACGAAAGCAAACAATGGACGCTGCAATGGTGATGAGAAAAACGACGCCTGTTACAATGCGGTAAGCGAAGTTGGCATTTTCCTTATTGCCTACAAGTTCGATAAACCAGCCCACACAAAAGGGAATGATCACAGCGATGACGGTGTAGAAAAATGTTTCGAGGCCGTAATAGTAGTTTCTGTTTTTATCGTTGGTGATGGACAAGGCAAGATAGTCCCTGTTTGCCCAATAGAAACCGAATGACATTCCCATGATAATGCCCGCAACGCCAATGCCCGTGACATCAAGGGTTTTGAGCGACATCATGATCATCATTGAAACACCGCTTAGCATCATGCCTATTGAGTAAAGCAGTTTAATATTGAACCTGCTTAACAGAAATCCATTGAGTAAAAACGTCAATGGTATGCCTGTGTAAATGGTAAGCTGATAAATGACCACCTTGGTAGGATCATTGGAGTTGCGCATTACGTAGGCCGCCACAAAAATGTCGATCACCGGCATTACGAGGGTGTACACGACATTTGTCCATATCAACATTTTAAAATTGAATGGCTGCCTGCGAAAATGTTCTATTTCTGAGGTGAAGTTTTTAGCCATTTTATTTGTTCTACATTTTTAAGGTCGAGAGAATTTCTTTTATGGAGAATGTTGCTCCGCAAACCACTTCATCAGCTGCGCCATAATACATGGTGATGGTATCGCCTTTTACAACATGACCATTTGTGAAAACAACATCTCCAAAAAAGCCTGTTAGTTCATAAGGTTCGGCGGCATGCATGATAGGCTCTTCGCTTCTTGCTAATACTTTTGAGGGATCGTTAAGGTCAAGCAGCAGGGCGCCGAGACAGTACTGATGTTTTTCATTGGCGCCGTGATAAATTTCCAGCCAGCCTTTTTCTGTTTTGATTGGTGCGGCTCCTGCGCCTACACGTTTGCTGTCCCACATGCCTTTGCGGGTTCGTGCAATGCATTTGTGATTGCCCCAATGCAATGTGTCCGGCGATTCCGCGATCCAGATATAGTTGCCCCCGATATCGACACTGCTGGGCCTGTGAAGTGTATAATATTTGCCGTTAATTTTTTCTTCAAAAATGGCGCAGTCTTTATTGTGCGGCGGCAGCATCATGCCGTGCGAATTAAATTTTTTCCAATCTTTCGTGGTGCGTAACCCAACGCCGACGCCATTTTCGGAGACTGCTGTAAAAGTTAAATAGTAAGTGTCATTGATCTTTGTTACCCTGCAATCTTCAATGCCAAAGCCCTGCAATATGCCTTCGCCGTGTAGCGTTGGATAGCCGGACGGTTCATAGAAACGAATGCCATCATCGCTGCAAACAAGCCGCAAATGGGAGAGCGTTGTAAGATAATCTGCGCCTTTGTAATTGATCACTCTTGGATCGCTCGCATCAAGTGCAGGGTCGTTCTTTTCTATTTCAATGATCTCAATGCCGCCATCTTTCAGAACAGGAAAAGAAATGATGCCGTCTTTTTGTTTCGGCCTTTCTGCTACGCGGATAAGCAGCCATGTTTTCCCGTCAAAATCAAATACACCAGGGTTGAGCAAACAAGCTATTTCCAGGCCTTCGCGGCTTGGTGGCAGATCTGCGGGACGCAAGATGGGGTTTTGATCAAAGCGTTTTGCAATGTCTTTCATAAGTAAAGCGTTATTGCTTGTCATTTGTTTTCTGATTGTGCTGCAACGATATTTTTTTTCAGCAGGCCGTTGCTAAGCCGTTCCTCGTCATTTCGCAATGACGTAAGGTAACGCCATTGCGAAGGATGATGAGGTTTGCTTCCCTGCTTATGCCTATTCAGGAATGGGAAACAAAGGCATGCTAGTACCTATTTATAACTTTCCATTGTGTAGATGGAAAGCACTTCTGCATCGCTCAATGCTTTGTTATAAAAACGGATATCGTCCAGCGAACCTTTGAAATAAGATGGACCCCAGTAATAATTAGGATCGCTTGTATCTGTAAAACTGAATTTGTCTTTTGGCAATTGCTGGCCGATACACAGATTGATCGGAGTTGGCAATGTTATCGGCGTGCCTGTGATGGCAACGGTTCTTTTCAAATCACCATTCACGTAAAATTTCATGGAACCGTTTGTGTAAGACACTGCGGCTTGTGTCCAATCATCTTGAGGAACGGATGCAGGGTTGCTATCCACATCATTGATGCCATTGTCTTTACTCAATGTAAGAAACAAGAAGTTGTTGCTTTGCAACTGGAACTTAAATCCATTCCAGCGATCCAGTGACACCATGTAGTTGTCGCTGAATGTTTCACCACGCTTCACCCACAAACTAATGGTAAATGATTTTGGATTGAGCGATGCCTTGTAAGGTATTTCAATGTACGCGCCATTGTCAAACTTGTAAGCCATGTTTGCATTGCCATACCTGTCAGAAGTTAATTGTGGCAGCACTCCGCCATCAACGGGCGTTGCGCCGATGATGCCTGATTTAAGCATGCCATCGTTTCCATTACCGGAAGAGTCGCCTGCATTGCCGCTGAATTTCCAGTAGGCCATCAGGTTTTCTACAGATACATCTTGTATTTGCCTTGAGTAAAAAGCGGTCAATGATCTTTCAAAGTTTGCGACAGAATTGTCTACCTGCTGTTGTGTGTAAGTGGTTCCGGTGCTTACTTGTTTTGCGAGATCAATTGTTTCGTTAAGATCTGCTTTGGAACCAACGGCATATTGACCGGCTTGTTTACCTTCTACAGCGCTGTTGTAAACATTGGTGGCAGAATCGATCAGCTTGTTAAGTTCCGCTTTGTCTGCGTTGTAATTTGGTGTACTGCTGTCATCTTTTTTACAAGCAGCAAAAACCGACAGCGCCATTATGGTAAGGATGAAATATTTTCTATTTGTTTTCATCTGTTTATTTTTTATTTGATTTTGGTCAGATGGAATTCGCATTAAATAACATGCCTTTCGTATGGCAAATTGTTTTGACGCTCATTTCATAATAGACATTTTTGACAGTAACCGTTGTTACAATTTCTTATTGGTATCTCTTTCGCTTTGAGGGATCGGGAAGAATTTATCCTGATCGTAATTGAATGCAGGCTTGTCGCTTAATGCGCTGTTTGCATAGGCCGAACCATATCTTATTACATCGAAATAGCGATGGAACTCAAGCGCCAGTTCTGATCTTCGTTCCTTGCGAATGATGTCTCTCAATTGACCTTGATCTGTTACTACAACATCAGGCAGAAGTCCGTCTGGAACTGTTCCAAAGTCAGGCAGTGTGTTGTCATACAAATAGCTTTCCCTTGCCCTTTTTCTTACCATATTCAAAGGAGCCAATGCTTGTGCGCCAAGACCTTGCTCATTGAGCGCTTCGGCTTGTATGAGCAGCACATCGCTGAAACGGATAGCTTCATAGTTCAGGTTGCCATCGCCTTTTATGGTCGCGGGAATTTCACTCAATGGCTGAATTTGTTTCTTACTCATGTAGCCGGTTGTGCTCCATGATGAATCATAATCTACATCGTAATATGGATGGCCAAATCTTGCAATGGTGTAATCTAAACGCGGGTCAACAACACCGCCTGTAGTTTTTTCAAAATTGTCTACAAGACTTTGTGTAGGATTGAAGAAACCATAGCCATTCAAGGAACCTCTTGGTGCAAACCATTGGTTCAAATTGTTTCCAAGGAATGATTGCGAAGACGCTGTTTGGTGCCAAACGGAAAACACCGCTTCTGTATTCAGCTTTTTGTTTTGATTAAAATTGTCTGTAAACAAATTTGTTAAGCTGTAAATATTCAGGTCGCGAACAGACTGCGCTGTAGAAGAAGCCTGTTGCCATTTTTGTTCAAACAAATACACTTTGGCAAGCAACGCAAGCGCTGCGCCTTTTGTGGGTCTGCCGTTATTGGCCGCATCCCAAGCTAAAGGCAATTTGCCCGAGGCGTCTGTAAGATCAGCTTCTATTTGTGCATAAACATCTGCCTGGGGCGCTGCGGGTTGTTGTGTTTCTTCAACGGTTTCTACTTTAAGATGCAGCGGAATATTTCCGTAGCAACTGGTTAATAGAAAATAGTAATAAGCGCGAAGAAATTTCGCCTGGCCCGTAACAGATTTTTTTACAGAATCAGATACCATGGTGTTAACATCCGGCACGCCGCTTAGTGCTACGTTGCATTTGAAAATGCCGTCATAATATCTTCTCCAAACTGCTTCTACGGCTGAGTTCGAAGGAAGAATATTGAAATTGTCAACGTTGTCGAAATCTGCCTGGTCGCCGGGAAGGCCACCCTTCACAGCATCATCGGAAGCAACGTCGCCCAGCACCCAAATGGCATTGGAGCCGCCATCCGTGAACAGCAATGCAGGATAAGCATCGTTAACAGCTAAATTGGCATTGACATCTGAGTTGAAAAATTTGTCCGCCTCATATGCGCCCTGCACCGGCTGGTCGAGCATTTTTTTGCAACCAACGCCAGTTACCGAAGCAAAGAGAATGGATGAATATATAAGAATGCGTTTCATGATTTTTTCTTTTTAGTTATTCGGTTAGATCCTATTCACACTCGTTTTTGAATTTTTAATTTTGAGTTTTTACTTGTTAAAAATTCGCGTTGATTCCAAAAGAGAATGTTCTCGCTGCCGGATATGTACCCCAATCTATGCCCACGGCTTTTACGCCATCTCCCGCACCATTGTCGCTGATGTACATTTCAGGATCAAGCCCTGTATATTTTGTAATGGTGAAAAGGTTTTGCGCACTTACATATACTCGCATTGAAGACAGACTGATTTTGCCCATCCAGCTTCCTTTGAAGTTGTAGCCTAGCTGTACGTTTTTCAAACGCAGGTAAGAACCGTCTTCGAGGAAACGTGTAGAAGGACGTTTGTTGTTTGTTGCTCCTTCCCATGATAAACGTGGAAACTCGTTGCTGGTGCCTTCTCCGTGCCATGCATTGCTATACATGCGTTCTGTAATGTTGAACGGACGGTAGAAGCCTTCGATATCTGTAAGCACCTGGTTGTAAATTTTATTGCCACTCACTCCCTGGAAGAATATGGAAAGATCGAATGCTTTGTATTGGAAATTAGCGGTGAAGCCGTAGGTTACTTTTGGAATCGGGTTCCCTACAAAGGTTCTGTCGTTATCATCAATTACACCGTCGGGTTTTCCTTCAGAGCCGCTAATGTCTTTAAACTTAACATCACCCGGTTTGATATTTTGTCCCTGGTATGCATGAGTGAAGACATCCAGATCGTTTTGGAAAATACCATCTGTTTGCAACAAATAGAATGCGCCAATTGGATGTCCCTGTGCGGTTAAAGTAGCAAAGATGTTGTTGTCGATACGACCCGCCGCAATTGGTTGCCCGTCTGCAAGAGAAACGACTTTATTATGCAGAAACGCTACGTTACCGCTCAATTGCATGTGCCAATCCTTGCCAAAGTCTGTGTTGTAAGATGCTTCTACTTCCACGCCCTGGTTTTGCACTTTACCAGCATTCACATATGGATTGCCCGCACCGCCTGAGCTTGGTGGTGTTGGGTATGGAATCAACATGTTGGACGTATTCTTCACGAAGTAGTCAACAGTTACGTTCAACCTGTTTTTTAAGAAGCCCATGTCAAGGCCAATATCCGTTTGTGTGCTTGTTTCCCATTTTACATTAGGATTGCCTTTTTGTGTAATGCTGTAGCCCTGTGTTGCCGTGCCATTGAAAGGATAGAATGCATCTGCGCCGATGACAGAAACATAAGCGTGATTGCTGATTTCCTGGTTACCATTTTGGCCAACACCAGCTCTTAATTTCAAGAGCGAGAAGATGTCCTGGTTATCCATGAATTTTTCCTTGTCTATTCTCCATGCCACACTACCGGAGAAGAAGTTGCCGTAACGATTGTCTTCTGCTAAACGTGAGGAACCATCGCGTCTTGCATTAAAGGTTGCAAAGTAGCGGCCATCATAATCGTAGTTAACTCTGCCGAACAAAGAGAAGAGCGCCCAGTTATCCTGGTTACCTCCATTTGTTATTCTACCTAAACCGTTGTCCAAATATTGGAACTGCGAACTCTGATCGGTATAGTTTGTACGTGAAGCGGACATTTGATTGATCCTATCCTGGATCGCTTCTGTACCAAGCAATACCGTCAGATTGTGCTTTTCAGAAAATGTGGTGTTGTAAGTAAGGGTGTTCGTCCAGTTATAATTGAAATCTTTTGCTGTCGATTGTGCGAGACTGTTAGGAGAGTTGATATGCCTGTCAACGCCCCATGTGGGGAAGAACTGTTTATAATCTGTGTTGATGAAGTTCATGCCGAAGTCAGTTTTCAACTTCAGATTTTTAAGAATGGCTGCTTCTACGTAAACATCACCCAGCAAAGAATAGGTATAAAAATTTCTATCGGTGTTTGCTGCCAGACCTACTGGATTCAAGCCATCGCCGAACCATTCAGGATGCGTTGGTAAGTCAACATAATCGCCGTTGCTATTGTAAACGGGAGTTGCCGGTGTTCTGAACAAAGCATAACGTACAACACTTGGGCCGGGGTTGCCAGCGCCAAAACCATCACCGGAACTACCTACTTGTCGTGTGTTTCCGTACGAGAAATTCACGTTGGTTCCCATGCTGAAGATCTTCGAGATTTTTGTGGTGAGAGCCGTGCGAAGATTCACACGCTCAAAACCTGAGTTCATGATCAAACCATCCTGCTTGAAGTAGTTGGCCGATACGATGTAGGTTGAAGTTTCGTTACCACCGCTCACAGCGATTTGTGAGTTGGTGATCAGCGCTGGTTTCAGCACTTCTTTCAGCCAGTTTACATCCGGCAGGGTATCGATCATGCCGGTTGGAATGAGCGTGCGTTTATTCGTCGCACTATCGGCAATGGCAGCGTTATTGTAAGCGGTAATGTATTGCTGCGTATTTGCCATTTTAATAAGATCAGCAGGCTTCTGTACACCTACATAGCTATTTATATTTACTCTCGGCCTGCCGGATTTTCCTTTGCGGGTAGTGATGATAATAACACCGTTTGAGGCACGTGCACCGTAGATGGCTGCAGAGGCTGCATCTTTCAAAACGCTGATGCTTTCAATATCGTTTGGTGAAATTTCATTGATGCCATCTTTCGTTGGAATACCATCAATTATATACAGGGGATCGTTGTTGTTAATGGTTCCCACACCGCGAATGCGCATTGCGATAGGGCCGCCTGGCGCGCCCGTAGATTGTGTCACAGAAACACCCGCAGCTTTACCCTGCAAGATCTGATCCACCCCGCCAACGGGTATGTTTGCAACATCTTTATTATTGATCACAGATACAGCGCCCGTAATGTCCCTTTTTCTTTGGCTGGTGTAACCAACCACTACAACCTGATCAAGATTAGTATTGCCTGCCGCTGCAAGTGAGATGTTTAGTATGGTGTTATTTCCAACTGCTCTTTCCAATCGCTCATAGCCTACAAACGTAAAGACCAGTATATCACTGCTGTTGGCCCTGATCGTGTACACACCACTCGCATTGCTGGAGGTGGCTATTGTTGTGCCTTTGACCGTAACCGTGGCACCGGCCAACGGCGCATTGTCCGGCCCCGTAATAACACCGGTTACAGGCATTCTCTCGGTGTTTTGGGCAAATAAAACGGCGGGGAAAAAGAAGAGTGTCAATAAGAAGGAAAATAAAATTGTACCATGAGTTTGTCGAAAATGTTCCAGGAACAACCGCTTGTCCTGTGAACTACTTGAAAAGCAGCTTTTCAGTTTTTTCATAATGGGAAGTTTAAAATAATAGTCAATTACAGTATCATAAGCCACAGGTTACCGCGCAGAAAAATGCAATCAAAAAGTTGATTTTTACAGGTTGGTATTGATGAAATACCAGTAATAAAAAAATTGGACAAATTGTTTTAGGAATGACCTGGAAGAAAGAAATGGATCAATTGAATGAATACAGATAATCCTGGTTGCTTTTTCATACGTGCAAGTTTTATAAGGATGAATAAAATCTCATACCCGGCTCGTGTAACAAAATAAACGCAATCAAATGATGCGGTTTTTGTAACGCTAATGTAAATTCATTCATATCCCGGGCACTGTACTATAGTCCCAAAAAACTGTACAAGCAGGAAGATTGTTGGAGGGCGTACAGTTGTTTTGATTGATAATCAGGTTGATTGGCATGTAATTGAAAATTGAAAATGATGTGTGGAGCGAATGCAATCCGTCAGCTTCTCGCTCTCCGAAGCTTTTAGCTTCGGAGTTGTATTCTATCGCCTCTGGCGATAACAATGTTGCCTGAGGCAACAGAATAATGCTGCGAGGCTACAAGCCCCGCAGAGCTGCAGGTGTTGCGTTAAGCATTCGGCTTTAAGCGTTGAGCGAACCCTCAGTTATTCAGTTACTCAGTTATTCAGTCATTGCCCTCAGCCTCCAATATTTGTCTGCGACACTCTATACTCATTCGGGGAGCATTGATATAATTTTTTGAACTCGCGGAAAAAATAGGATTGGTTATTGAAACCTGTCTTGTAGAAAATTTCCGACACGGTAAGTTGGGTGGTGGTTAAAAGTCGTGCTGCTTCTTTCAGGCGGATATGTCTGATGAACTCGGCAGGCGTCATGTTCGATAGCGCTTTTATTTTCCGGTAGAAATTCATTTTGCTCATGCACATATGTTTTTCCAATTCCTCGCCCCCCAGTTTTTCGTCGTCGATGTTTTCTTCAATAAAGCGGACAAGATTTTTGAGAAAGGTTTTGTCTTCGTCCGCAATTTCTTCCTCCTCGATCTCGTAATATATATTGTCCTTCTTAAAAATGTCGTGCATTCGTTTTCTATACTCCAGCAATTTGCGGATGCGCACCAGCAAATATTCCGTATGAAATGGCTTGGCTATGTAAGCATCGGCGCCCGCTTCGTAGCCTTCTGTTTTATGTTCTATAGTCCCTCTTGCAGATAACAATATAAATGGTATGTGGCAGGTTGCAGGCGTTTCTTTGATTTTTTCGCAGAACTCGAGGCCGTTCATGTCCGGCATCATCACATCGCTGATGATACAGTCCGGCTGTGTTTGTTTCATAAATTCCAATGCCTCCGTGCCGTTCTCTGCTTCGTACACAATATATAGGTGGCCGATGACTTCTCTGATCAATGAACGAATCGGCATTTCGTCGTCCACAATCAAAACCGACTGTTTGTTATCATTTTCAATGTGATCCAGCGTAGCCATTTTATTGTTAGCGACCGCAGGTTGCGTTTTTTCTTCTGCGGAGGAAATAATGGATCGCAATAAGTAAGACGGCGCCAGGCTCGTTGATTCCGTTTCAATAATGGAAGCAGCATCTACCGTTTCAGGCAATGGCAAACTAAGGCAAAACTTCACATAGTTATTTTCACTGCTTACCGTAATGGAGCCGTCCAGTAATTCAGCAAGTTGTCTTGTAAAAGCCAGCCCGATTCCTGAACTGAACTTTTCCTGCGAAGAGGTGCCCGATGTAAAAAAGCGATGAAAAACTTTATCCAGCTGATCTGCGGGAATGTGGCAACCCGTGTTGGTGATGGTTACATTAAGTGTTTTGCTTGTTGCGTTTTGTTGAATGTCGACATCCACTTCTTCATTTCTCGGAGAATGCTTGAATGCGTTCGATAAAAGGTTGAACAACATTTTTTCCAGCTTGTCCTTGTCAACCCAGCCCTGAATGTTTTCGTCGATCGCCATGTTGTACTTCATGGCTTTCTGTTTGGCAATGGGTATAAACAGGGAGGTAATGTTTTTGGTAAAAGAAGAAATGTCAAGGAATACAAATTGTTTTTTCAGGAAACCATTTTCAGCTTTTCTAAAATCCATCAATTGTTGAACAAGATAAGTAAGCCTTGACGCCTGCTGATGCAATAATGATTTGAAATAAGGATCGTCTTTCTGCTGGATGTTTTGCTCCGAAGCACCAACAATCAACGTGAGTGGCGTTTGCAATTCATGAGCGATGTTGGTAAAGAAGCTCATTTTCTCATTGTGAATTTCCTCTTCCTTTGTACGAAGTGCATGCTCCATTTGCAATTGCATCCTCATTTTGAACTGGCTGCGTTTGTACAAACCAAAAATGATTGCGCCGGAAGAAATCAGCAACGCATACAAGGCGAATGCCGGCCAGGTAAGCCAGAAATATTGTTTGATGGTAAGTGGAAACAGAACTGTTTCATTTGTCCATACGCCATCGCCATTCGACCATTTTACTTTGAAAGTGTATTTGCCCGGAGTAATATTGCTGTAAGAAATTTTTCCATCGCTGCCTGAGTAGTGCCATTTTTTATCGTAGCCTTCCAGGTAATAAGCGTACTCACATTTTTCTGCATTCGAAAAACTAAGGGCTCGTAACTGTAATTCAAAAAAGTTTTCACGGCGACTCAAAGTGTATTGCAAACTGGAATTTTCATTTGGTTTCAATACATACAGCCCCGTTTCATCTGTTGCTTTGCTTCCCGGTTGCAGCCCTGTTATCAACAGGTTGGGAAAGCTGGTATTCAATTGTATTTTGTTGGGTTCAAAATAATTGAAGCCAAATATGCCGCCGAAAAACAAAACGCCATTCGCGTCTTTCCAAACCGCACCATCGCAAAACTCATTGCTTTGTAAACCATCCTTCTGTTGAAATTGAGATATGGCAAGCGTTTCCGGATTTATTTTTACAAGTCCCTTGTTGGTACTTATCCAAATGTGTTGATCATTGTCTTCTGTAATTGCGTGAATGGTATTGTTGGGTAAACCATCTGCCGTTGTGATCTTGGTGAAATAAGGTTGAGGTGAATTGATATTGCTTTCATTGATCCAGTTAAGTCCATAACTCGTGCCGATCCAAACCCTGTTGTGCTGGTCTTTGTAAAGTGCCAGAACATCATTGTGCGAAAGACTTCCCTCATAAGAGAAGGCTTTAAAAATGCGAAAAGTTTTTTCTTTTTTATCAAACAAATTCAGCCCACCATAACGGCAACCTATCCAAAGTTTGTTTTCCGATCCATGTTCCAGCGCATATATAATATCGTTAGCCGGGCCCTTTGATGTGCCATCAAAAACATATTGCTCAAAATGTTTCACGGCAATTTTTTCATTCTGTCTTTGCAGTGAAATATGAATCAAGCCGTAGCCGCTTGTGCCCAGCCACACAGAAGAATCCTCATCCTGCAATATGGCGTATACAGAAGCAAACGATGGAAGCTCATCGCTTCCCGCAATATCATCCCATTTAATCAAAACCTTCCGCGAAGGATCATACACGCTGATTCCTTTTGCATCTGTGCCGATGTAAATGAGATTGTCAATTCCTTTGAATAAGGCAAATACATTGTTGTTGTCAAGCTCTCCCGCAAAGGGTTTTTCAGGAGCAATATCCTGAGAGGTGGAGGAGGCGTTGAATTTAGGCAGGCTGATGATTCCACTTCCTTTTGTGCCGACCCACAGCGCGTTGCCGTTCTCACAAAAAGCCCGCACTGATTTATTAAAGGCCTGCGTATTTCCGGCACTGTTTACTGAGCCAAAATATTTCTGTTCGGGAAAAATTTTAATGAGACCGTTTCCATCTGTTCCGCACCAGAGTATTTGTTCCGTGCCGTTTTCCCAGGAAGTGATCTTCGTATTTTGCAAACCACTTACTTCATCTTTCATGAAATCAGAAGGGTGAAAGTTTTGATCGAATACGGCAAAGCCATGTGTGCTCCATGCAACCAGGAAGTGGTCCTTGTAAGAAGTTATTGCTTTTATGGCGTTGGGAAATTGAGAAATGAAATTCGCCTTCAATGTAGCATCTACCGCATATAATTCCTTCGTTGCTGTGGTGTAAAAAACTTTGTTGTTGCTGATGAAAAAATTGTTTGCGTTTCTAAACTGCCTTAGTAAAGTGTATTGATCTTTATTTACTGTATAGACTTCCAGTGTTCCGTTTTGTCGCAATAGCCAAAGCCTGTTTGTTTCATCAAAGACCGCTCGTGAAATTTTTATGTCAGGAAACGGCACCTTGCAACTAACAAAAGAATCTCTTTTGAAATCATAAAATAAAAGACCGTGTTGGCGGGTAAGGCAGTAAATGTTTTTGGAAGAATCATTCAGCAAAGCATATTCTCTTTCACTTATGCCTAAACGTGGAGAATGCGTATAGAAATAATTGGCAAAAGTGCCTGTGTGCTTGCTATATCTCGACAAGCCTTCAATTGTGCTGATCCAAATGAAACCATTTTTGTCCTGCTGAATTTGCTGCACCACATTATTGCCAATGCTTGAAGTGTTGTTCTCTTTGCTGTAGTTAAATACGTGAAAACTAGTGCCATCGTATAGATTGAGTCCGTCCCAAGTTGCGATCCAAAGCAGGTTGTCGCTGTCGTTAAACAGAGCGTTGATGGCGCTGTTGGAGAGGCCGTTCCTGTTGTCGAGTTGCTGTATATAGAAAGGTGGTTCATCATTTGCAAAGACCTTTGCGCCGATGAATATGAATGCAAGCAAAATAGCGAGCCTTACAGATTTCATAACGTGCTCCTTATATTGAAAGTTACACCTTTTAAAGGAAAGGCGCATTTAATCACGACTGGTACGCATCCCCTCCCGGGAGGGGCAGGGCGGGTTACTTTTTACTTAACCCATACGTTTCTACAACATTCCACTTCACACCATCATGTTGCAGTAAATGAAAATCATTCACTGTAAAAGCTCTCTTGTACTGTTTATCATGATAAACTTTCCATGCTTCTTGAAAGCGTGAGAATTCTAAATCCCTGTAAGCAATCGTCATGTGAGGTGTAAACTTGTGTTCAACATCCATGATCGTTATTTCAGGATAATGATTGTGAAAACTTCGAATGATCTCTTTTTGAACAGCAGCCAGTTGCACGTTCATAACAGGATGCACAAAGATCACCGGATTGTTTTTGTTGTGAAATGCTCCAAAATTTTCAAGGTCTATTGTAAATGATCCTGTGTTGATATAGATATTTCTGAACCAGTCAAACAGTCCTGCATGGTGCGCCGCAGGCATTTTGAAGGGAGCCTTTAAAGTAATGTGTGGTATAACTTTCAGTGCTCTGTGACTGTCATAATCACGGGCAATTTCCTTTTTGAAAGACGTTATTTCATCGCAAATATCTTGCGGGGGAATGATCGCGACGAAGTAGAGATCTCTGCTCATAAAGCAATGTTACCCTTTTTATTATTTTTCAAAAAGGGTAACAGCCAGTAAAAGAAATTGTTTGGTTGATTATTTTCTGAAAAGATATAGATAGCAGTAGCCGGCCGAGACTTGTCTGTTGGCGGCGCTGGAAAATAAACTTACAGTCAACGTGACATCATAGTCCGGCAAGTAGTCATACAAATTCTTCGTTTGAAGAATAGTTCCTACTGGATTACTATAATTAAACACATTATTTGTTACTATTGAAGCATTGGCGATAGGTAATTTATCCGTTAGGTTGTAAAGTTGCAGGTTGGCTGTATAGCTCGCATCATTAACCCACGGTGTACACACTAAAATGATGGAATCTACTCCCGGGTAATTATGTTTATTAAACTTCAGCAGCGCACCGAACTGTTGCGGTGTGGTGGAGTTCGTACCCGAAAATGAAGGGCCCATGGTAGTTATCGGTAATATTATTTGTTTATCCAGCGCAACATTTTGACTAAAGCAAATCGGCTTAGTGTTGTCGACTTCACTGGCATCAAGCACATTGTTGTTGTTTTGGTCGACACCCGTTTTTACAATAACCCCTCCAAGCGGACAATCGGGGCTGGTTAGAACATTTTCAATGGCAATCAAACTTTTTAATCCCGGTGTTCCCTGGTTGCCTTTAAGACTTGCAGGCGAGCCCCAGTTTCCGGCCGCTTTAGGGCCAAATATTTCAAGTGAAGCAGTATTCAGATAGAAGTCGCCATCGGTGCCAATATTTGCTGCAGGAGCAATTGTGCCGCTCAAAATGGTTTTGCCGTTTAAGCCTTGTGGGCCCGTTTGCCCTTGTGGCCCTGTTGGTCCAGTCAATCCTGTACCGCCTGTTGGCCCAGGCATGCCTTGAGGCCCTGCTTGCCCTTGTAGGCCTTTTTCACCCTGTGCACCCACTGGGCCTTGGGGACCTGTAGGCCCCTGAATGCCTTGTATGCCCTGCATACCTTGTGGGCCTTGCGGTCCGGCTGGCCCTTGCACGCCCTGATCTCCCTTCGGGCTGCTGCCGCTCTTTTCAGCATATAAAGCATAAGGCACACTGAGCAATTGGGTAGTACCTTGTAACGAAAAGGCATTTCCTTTCAATGCTATTTCTACACTCAAAAACTTAGAGCCAGATCCCCAATTTATTGAAGAGAAATTCCCTGAGGTCGCATTTCCTTTGCCTATAGAAAGGGTGAACAATCCAAAATTATTGGTAGTTGCTAAATGAGTTTCCTGATATATAGCCCTTCCGGTTGCGCTATTTTCCAGTACGCTGAATTTTACTGTAACGGACTGATTTGAAATAACGCTTCCATCAGCATTTCTCGCAATGGCTTGATAATTTAATCCTTGTGGTGCTTGACAATAAGTGCTGATGCAAATAATAATTGCAATTAAAGAAAGTAAACTTTTTTTCACTGAAATAGGGTTAAAGGGGTTAGCGGATTAGTATAACTGTGCCTTTGTTGATAACGCGTCCACACTGCGCAGTATTTGCCGAAATGATATATACGTATGTGCCTGCCGGTTGCTGCATTCCATGATAATTGCCATCCCAGCATTCGAGTATATTGTTCGTTTTAAAAACAAGCTGTCCGGCCCTGTTATAAACACTTAGTTCGAAGTCTGTAGCTTCCGGCCAGTTTTTTACACCAAAAAAATCATTTCTGTTATCATTATTTGGTGTAAAGGCGTTTGGAATAAACTGAAATAAATTGCAGTCCTTGAAATGGATAATGATAGGTTGCAGCAAACCTTGTGTGGCGAAATTTTGTGTGGAGGATAATGTGGTGATGCCTATTTCTCCTATTGAATATTCAATGCTAACGGTAGCGGTCTGCAAGCTGTTTCCTGTAGAATTGACGATCGACTGTGATATGCCACCATAAGAAAGAAGCAGGCATGAAAATAATAAAAGGATAGGGTGTATTAAACGGTTCATAAGGTTCGGTTAGGGTGAACCCCGACAAATTAAATCTATAAAATCAAACTTTAAAATAACAACTAACGCTGGCTGGCGATCAACAAATTCAGGTCAGTATATTTTAAGTCAAATCTTTCGCTGAGGTGGAAATTTGTCAAAGCGCCTTTGAACAGGTAGATGCCACTGCGCAAATTGACCTTGTGCCAGATCAGGTTTTCGAAACCACCTGCATCTCCAGCTTCAATTAACAAAGGCATCAACACATTGCTGATGGCCTGGGAGGCGGTACGCGAAAAGCCCGACGGAATATTTGGAACGCCATAATGAATAACGCCATATTTCATGAAAATAGGATTCTCATGGCTCGTAATCTCTGAAGTTTCAAAACAGCCGCCACGGTCGGTACTCACGTCAATGATCACACTGCCGGGGCGCATATTGCTCACCATTTCTTCTGAAACCACAATAGGTGTTCTTCCTCCGTTTGAACCAAGTGCGCCAACAGCTACCTCGCAAGTTTTCAGTTGTTTCGCCAAGATTTTTGGCTCAAGAACCGAGGTCCATAGTCGCTGGCCGATATTATTCTGCAATCTTTTTAATCTGTAAACGCTGTTATCAAAAACCTTCACTGACGCACCCAATGCCAGAGCAGCCCTTGCAGCGTATTCGCCAACAACGCCTGCTCCGATGATGATCACTTTTGTGGGTGGAACGCCGGAAATACCTCCGAGCAACACGCCTTTGCCGTGATTGGCAGAACCAAGGTATTGACCCGCGATCAGCATCACCGCATTGCCGGCAATCTCGCTCATGCTGCGAACTATTGGCAATGTGCCACTATCATCTTTCAGGTGCTCAAATGCCAGTGCAGTAATGCGTTTTTCCATCATTTTCTCCAGCCACTCAGATTTCATTACGCTCAGGTGCATTGGAGAAATGATGACCTGGCCGGCTTGCAGGTAAGGAAGGTCTTCTTCCACCACCGGCGCAGATTTCACTACTATAGGTGCTTTGTAAATATCTTCTTTGTTATAAACGATTTTCCCGCCAGCCTCACTGTATTCTTTGTCGCGAAAGTGAGAGGCATCGCCCGCATTGTGCTCTATGTACACATGGTGGCCATTGCTTACCAGCACGCTTACGGCTTCCGGCGTAAGTGCCACACGATTTTCCTGGAAGGCAGTTTCTTTGGGAATACCAATGCTTATTGACTCGCCTTTCGGCTTAACATCCAATGTTTCTTCGAGTGTTTCGTAGCTGAAAGAAGTGCTTATAAGAGGTCTTTGTTGCGCCATGAGGCAAGAATCATTTATTTTTCAAATAAAAAAATCCGGGAGTCAAACATAAAATATCTTCCTGAATGCAGGGTAATTATTTATCCCTACTTCAAAAATAACTATTCTATTTTATTGAAATATTACGTGTTGAGTCGTTAACAACCTCCAGGTAAACATTTACATTATCGTCCGGAAACAATTCCACAGCTCTTTCCGGCCATTCTACCAGGCAAATGTTCCCGCTGTATAGGGCATCTTCCACCCCTGCTTGTATGGCTTCCTCAGTGTCCTTGAGCCGGTAAAGGTCCATATGATAGATCTTGCCGTTATCATACCCATACTCGTTAATAATGGAATAGGTGGGGCTGCTAATGGTGTTTTTTACGTTTTTAGCCTTAGCCAACGCCGTTATAAACGTTGTCTTTCCCGCGCCCATATTGCCGTGAAAGGAAAACACCTTTTTCCCCTCATTTTCCTGCCAAAATTTTTCTGCCACCACAGGCAGTTCATCCAGTGTAAATGTCTGCTGCATGTTGCAAAGATAGGAGGGAGCACGCAGATGACGCAGGTTAGACTGATTTGCGCCGATTTTTTAAATAATTGAATAACTGAGTAACTGAATAACTGAGTGGTGGCGAACTAAAGACCCTGATGAACAGAAACATTCAGTTATTCAGTTACTCAATTATTCAGTTATTTCTCCCATTAGCGTCATCTGTGTGCCATAACGCCCGCTTTTGCAACATCGTTTCTATAAGAGCTGCCCTTCGTCATGACAGTTTGTTTAAAGCGGTTGTAACTTGCAAGGGTGACAAAAAAGGTGAATTATGGAAGCAAAAAACTGGAAAGTAGAAGGAATGGATTGCGCCAACTGTGCGCTCACCATATCAAAATATCTCGAAAAACAGGGTGCTAAAAATGTAAAGGTGAGCCCCATCGACGGCGATGTGGCATTCGAAATTGTGGAAGGCACTGACGCCTCGCATCTGCAAAACGGCATTGAAGACCTGGGATATAAAGTAGTGCACCATCACGATGGCCATGCCCACGACCACGATCACAGTGGCGAAGGCATGAATAAGCAGTTGAGATATGTGCTTATCTGTTTGCCGTTCACGCTGGTGCTAATGCTGCACATGCTTGACAAGTGGGTGCACATACATTGGCTGATGAATGGTTGGGTGCAATTGGCCCTGTGTTTACCTGTGTACATAACAGGTATGAGTTTTTTTGGAAAAAGTGCCTTTAAAAGCCTGCGAAGCGGTTATCCGAATATGAATGTTCTTGTTGCGTTGGGTTCGACCGCAGCCTTTGTTTACAGCCTTATCGGAGTATTGGCTGGCTGGGGACATGAATATCTTTTTTTTGAAACAACTGCGACCATCATAACACTCGTTTTCTTTGGTAATTATCTCGAAGATGCGTCCGTGCAAACTACTCAACGCTCGTTGAACAAACTTGCGAAATCGCAAAAGGTAATGGCAAATATGATTGCCTTTGATGGTGACCACAAAGAAGTGATTCTGCCGATAGAAAACACCCAACTAAAAAATGGCGACCTTGTTTTAATAAAGTCTGGCGAACAGGTTCCGGCAGATTGTAAAATATTATGGGGCGATGCAAGTGTGAACGAAGCAATCATTACCGGAGAAAGTTTACCACTTGAAAAGCATGCAAAAGACAAACTTGTAGGTGGAAGTATTATTGCAGATGGCACGGTTAAAGCAATTGTAACGGCCGAAGCAAAAGATTCTGTTCTTTCAAATATCATCGACCTTGTTAAAAAAGCGCAAGGAGATAAACCTCCGGCCCAACTGCTGGCAGATAAGATCAGCGCGATCTTCGTTCCGCTGGTGTTGGGAATCGCAGCTCTGACATTTATCCTCAATTATATTTTTCTCAAAGACTTTACACCTGCGCTCATGCGAAGCATTGCAGTGCTGGTGATTGCGTGCCCATGTGCAATGGGACTGGCAACGCCCGCAGCAATAGCCGTTGGGCTCGGTCGTGCGGCAAAAAATGGAGTGCTCTTCAGAAATGCGAAAAGTCTTGAAGCGTTTAAGAACATCACACAGGTGGTGTTTGACAAAACGGGCACACTTACTACGGGAAAATTTATTATTAATAGTTGGCACATAGAAGAAGCCTCAATGAATGATGATGAGTTCAAAAGGCTGGTGTATTCACTGGAAAAATTTTCTAACCACCCGATAGCCGATAGCATAACTACCTCCTGGAAACGCAATGATATTATGCGCTGGAAAAAAGTAGAAGAGATAAAAGGAAAAGGCATGCATGCTTTTGACAACGAGGGAAATGAATACTGGGCAGGCTCTTATAAAGTTGCGGAAACACTTACTAAAGACGGCGATCACAATGTATATATTGTAAAGAATGATTCACTTGTTGGGTGGCTTGATGTGCAAGATGAGCTAAGGCCGGAAGCAACAAAAGTGATTGACTATCTGCATTCGAAAAAAATTAAAACCGTTTTGCTAAGTGGCGACAGGCGCTATAAATGTGAGCAAATAGCCGCACAGCTACATATTGACATTGTAATAGCAGAACAAACACCTGAACAAAAGCTTAAAAAAATTGAAGAATTGAGCAGCCAAACGCCAACTGCAATGGTTGGTGACGGTATAAATGATGCCCCGGCTCTTGCAAAGGCAACCGTTGGCATTTCCTTAAGCGAGGCATCGCAGGTTGCGGTGCAAACGGCAGATGTTGTTTTGATGGATTACGGTTTAAAGAATCTTCCTCTTGCATTAGGGTTAGGTAAGCACACATTCTTAACCATCAAACAAAACTTGTTCTGGGCCTTTATTTATAACATTGTCGCTATTCCTGTGGCCGCATTTGGTTTGCTTACTCCAACATTCGGCGCACTGGTAATGGGATTGAGTGATGTGGTACTGGCAGTGAATTCAGTGAGGTTGTTCGTGAAAAGGGTGGTCTGAATTTGGATTCGTTGGATTAGATGATTTTTGGATTGTTCTGAGGTGCTCATCACTCCTTCATGAAATTATGATTTCTTCGGATTAGTTAAATTGACTCGTTGTTTAAAACTGGATCATTGTTAAATTATCTTTGGATTTATCCTTTTATGTTTGCAGCTGAGGATTGCCTTTTCGTTTGGCACGACCAAACATTCGCGACCGAATCCCAAAATCCATTAATCTACCGAATCCAAATACTTGTCTGTTATTCTTGTAAATTCTAAATAAGAAAAATGGATAAGATTGAGGACGCACTCACATATAAAGTAATAGGCTGTGCAATGAAAGTGCATAGCACTTTGGGGAATGGTTTCCAGGAAGTGATTTACCAAAGAGCATTGGCGATCGAATTAACAAAAACGGAACTTTCATTTAAGCGGGAATTGGAAGTGCCTATTTTCTATGAAGGAGAGCAAATTGGTACACGAAGAGTCGATTTCCTGGTAGCAGATGAAATAATGGTTGAACTCAAAGCGCAGGTGAAACTGGAGGATGTACATTTAGCACAAGGATTGAACTATCTCGTAGCGTATAAGCTTGACAAAGGTTTGTTAATCAATTTTGGTGCACGTAGCTTAGAGGTAAAAAGATTACGACACCCAAAAAATAAGTATTGATTTTGGATTCGTCAGATTCGGAGATTTTTGGATTAAGTCCCGACCAACTTGTTATCCGTATTAACAGGAGAGTTGTAGCAATCTGGAAAGTCTTGACTTGAACAAATCCAAATCCTAAAATCCTTAAATCTGGCGAATCCAAATTCCGACATGGGTATTCAACAAATTCTTCAACAGTATTGGGGCTTTGCTTCTTTCCGGGAAAAGCAAGATGAGATCATTTCAAGTGTGCTTCAAGGGAAAGATACATTGGCAATCTTGCCCACGGGTGGAGGTAAGTCCATCTGCTTTCAGGTGCCAGCAATGGCAAAGGATGGCTTGTGTTTGGTGATCAGCCCGCTTATTGCTTTGATGAAAGATCAGGTGGATAATCTTCGCAAAAAAAGTATCACTGCATTTGCTATTTACTCTGGTATGAACAGGAAAGAAGTGATCCATACTTTGGAATTGGCATCACACAGCAATTGCAAATTTTTATACGTTTCACCCGAACGACTGGAGACAACACTTTTC
This sequence comes from Pinibacter aurantiacus, assembly GCF_019130065.1. Classification (GTDB taxonomy): domain Bacteria; phylum Bacteroidota; class Bacteroidia; order Chitinophagales; family Chitinophagaceae; genus Pinibacter; species Pinibacter aurantiacus. The sequence continues at coordinate 461,584 of NZ_JAHSPG010000002.1, forward strand.
CTCGAATATTTGCCGTCATTGCCAATCAACCTGATTGCTGTCGATGAAGCGCATTGTATTTCCCAGTGGGGCTATGATTTCAGGCCGCCTTATTTGCGCATCGCAAACTTGAGAGAGGAGCTGCCAAGCGTGCCTATTCTTGCGTTAACGGCTTCTGCAACCCCCGCTGTACAAAAAGATATTTGTGAAAAGTTAGCGTTTACAAACTATACCGTTTTTAAGAAATCATTTGAAAGACCTAATCTTTCATACAGCGCGTTCAATGCGCCGGTTAAGATTAACAAGCTGGTGGAAATTCTAAACAATGTGCAAGGCACCAGCATCGTGTACTGCAAAAGCAGAAAGAGAACAAAAGATGTCGCAGATCTGCTCATATCATATGGCATTTCTGCCGATCACTATCATGCAGGATTGACGCAGGAAGTGCGCCAGCAACGACAACAGGACTGGATACAAAACAAGATTCGTTGTATTGTTTGTACTAATGCATTTGGAATGGGCATCGATAAGCCCGATGTAAGAACCGTTGTGCATTATGACTTGCCCGACAGCCTTGAAAATTACTACCAGGAAGCTGGCCGTGCGGGAAGAGATGAGCAGAAATCTTACGCGGTAATGCTTTATCAGCAAAAGGATATTGAGGATCTAAAAGAGGCTGCGTTATTAAAATTCCCAGATCTGCAAACTATTCGCAGCGTTTACCAGGCGGTCGCGAATTATCTGCAAATACCAACAGGGATAGGTGAAGGAACTTATTATTCTTTTGACATTATTGATTTTGCAAAGAAGTTTCAACTTGATCTCATCCTTGCCATCAATAGCTTGAAAGTGCTGGAACAGGAAGGCTATGTGTCGTTTAATGAACAGGTTTTCGTGCCTTCGAAAATTCAATTCATTTGCAATAAAGAGACACTGTATGAATTTGAAAACAACTATCCTGCACTCGAGCCTTTCATAAAAGCCTTGCTGCGCAATTACGAAGGTGTTTTTGATTATCCCGTTTCTGTTTATGAAAGATCAGTGGCATTTGTGGTAAAGAAAACGATAGAAGAAGTGAAAGAAGCTTTTGCTCAACTTGATCGCTACAGGATCATTGAATACGATATTCAAAAAGATTCGCCACAATTGTATTTCATTCACGAAAGGGTAGCAGCGCAATCTGTTGTTATCGATCAAAAGCAATACGAGTTCCGCAAAGAAGAGTATGAAAGGAGACTAAAGCGTTTTCTTGATTATGTTATCGAGCCAAACGCTTGCCGCAGCCAAAGCATTGGCAAATACTTCGGCGATGAAAAGATGAGTGAATGTGGTGTTTGCGATAATTGTTTAAAAAAGAAACGCGGCACTTTATCCGAAGAAGAATTTGAAAAAATCAAGAACAGGATTTTCGACATCATTGCTGCCGAAGAAGTGAATATAAAAAGGTTAATTGAGAAACTATCCGGCATATCAAAAGAAAAAGCCTGGAAGGTGATTGAATTCCTGCAAAGTGAGGGTAAGATAGCAGCTGATAAAGAGGGGGTTATTTTGAAAACTTAAAAAAGGGGAGCTACATGTGCCATGAAGCGGTAACAACAAGGGGCTGAAAATAAAAAAAGCCTGGAGGTTTATTTCCAGGCCGTAAGTAAGATAAAGGTATGTAACACAGGAATCATTTGTTTGGTGTAAATATTTCTGCGTTGGGGCTTTTCTATAATTTTATTTCTTCATCATGCTGATCGAAGAAGTGGAACTCAGTAAGGTGATAATTTGTATTGGCAACAACGTTGATCTTTTGTTTGAACTTTCTTCTCCATTTCCAGCATCTGGACCACAACCAGCCTTTAGTTAAGTATGCATGCATGATAGGATGCACCATCAAAGTAAGGTTGCTGTGCTTGTGTGTAATGAGATAGTTCAGATTTTTTTCTATTTCATCTTCCAGTACAAGTGTGGAAGAGATTTTTCCGGTACCATTACAGCTAGGGCAAATTTCCTGCGTATTGATCGTTACCTCAGGCTTCATACGCTGGCGCGTAATCTGCATCAGGCCGAATTTAGAGATAGGAAGAACCGCGTGCTTCGCTCTGTCCGGTTTCATGTATTCTTCCATCGCTTCCATGAGTTTCTTTTTGTTCTCAGGAAGTTTCATATCAATAAAGTCTACCACAATAATACCACCAAGGTCGCGCAGGCGAAGCTGACGTGCAATTTCTTCTGCTGCTTCCATATTGGTTTCCAGCGCATTTTGTTCCTGGTTGTTGCTCACACTTTTATATCCGCTGTTCACGTCGATAACGTGCAAAGCTTCTGTGTGCTCAATGATCAGGTATGCACCACTTGGAAGGTTTACTGTTTTACCAAAAGCAGCTTTAACCTGCTTGGTAATACCGTATTGATCAAAAATGGGAGAACCATTGTGGAAGAAGGTTACGATATCTGCTTTATCCGGAGCAATCTTTTGAATGTAGTTTTTTGCGTCGTTGAAAATGTTTTTATCATTTACTACTATGCGGTTAAAATCTTCATTCAACAGATCGCGCAGCATGCTGGTTGTTTTTGCCTGTTCACTCAGGATCTTTGCAGGCGCAACGGCACCTTTCAAATTCCCCTGAATTTGTTTCCAGGTATCAACCAGTGCAGACAGGTCTTCGTGAAGCTCTGCTGTGTTCTTGCCTTCAGCCGCAGTACGCACAATAACGCCAAAGTTCTTTGGCTTTATCGATTCAATAATTTTTTGCAGGCGCTTCCTTTCTTCCGAAGAATGGATCTTACGGGAAACGGCCACAATATCATTGAATGGCGTAATTACTACGAACCTTCCGGGCAAAGAAATTTCACAGCTAAGGCGAGGGCCTTTTGCAGCAATAGGTTCTTTTAATATCTGTACGAGGATGTTTGGTTTGCCGCTAAGTACCTCGTTTATTTTTCCCGTTTTAATGATTTCAGGTTCCACCAAAAAATTACCAAAGTCAAAACCACCCGGCGTATTGTCACCAATAGCCTGTTGAGTGAATTTTAATAAGGATTTTGCGTATGGACTTAAATCGGTGTAATGGAGAAACGCGTCTTTCTCGAAGCCTACATCAACGAAAGCGGCATTTAATCCCGGAATAAGTTTTTTAACCTTACCCAGGTAAAGATCGCCCACGGCAAAGCTGGCATCTGCTTTTTCATTATGCAGTTCAACCAGTTTTTTGTCTTCAAGAAGTGCTATTTCAACACCTTGGGGAGCAGCATTAATAATTAATTCCTTGTTCAAGCGTATTCACATTTACAAACTAACCAACCATCACCAAAAGGAAAATCGCTGAGAATGCTATTCGCATTATACATAGTACACAATGATATGAAATAATGTGTATACTATTGAAATAAAAATAGTTCAGCCAAGTAAAATATGCCGGATGCATGACATGCTCCGGCATAGAGGAATGAATTACAAAGAGGGTAAATTATTTTTTACCTTTCTTATGACGATTCTTTCTTAGTCTTTTTTTACGTTTATGCGTCGCTATTTTATGACGTTTTCTTTTTTTACCACAAGGCATCTTTCAACAATTTTAAATTTGTATATCGATTTATTTCTTCAGCATTTCAATTCGTTCCTCTATTTCCTTCACAACATCTTTATTTGGAACGTGTCTTTTCCCGATCTCATACCATTTTATGGCATTTGCTTTATCGCCTTTTCTTTCATAGGCTTCAGCTAGCATAAAAACAGCTTCCATATTATGCGGCTCTGCTTTCACAACTTTTTCAAGTCGTTCTACTGCTTTATCAAGTTGTCCCGAAACCACACCACCGATTCCCAGCATTAACTGAGCATACATGTTCGTGGAATCTCTTCTGGCAACTTCCAGTATTTGCTGAATTCCCTGCATGATCTCTGTTGGATTAGCGGCGGTGCTTCCAAAAATGTAGCAACTTCCTAATCCGATTTTAGTAGAATCATTAGCAGGATTCAACGCTAAAGCCTTCTCAAATAACTCTTTGGCCTGACTTGCCTCCCAGCTTTTCAGCGAAGGTTCATCAACGCCACGCAGATTATTTAAAAATAATCGGGCTGCAAAGGTGAGACTTTTTTCAGAATTTTCCAACTTAGCTACTTCGGCTGTATAATAAGCATATGGTTCGAACATTCTGGCAGAATCTTTCCAGAACGTAGCCAGCTGATTATAAGTGCGTATTTGCTGCGTTTTTACATCGCCACGCACTACTGAAGCTTCAAGACCGTTTATATAAGCCTGTTGTGAAGAAGTTAATTTTTTCTTCGCTGCGCTGAGCAATGCCTCGGTATTAATGGTAGCAGCTGAATCTGTATGTGCTTCATTCTGAGAAGCTAAGGTGCCCTTTTTCGCAGGAACCGTTTGCCCCAGAAAATAAATACACAACAGTGCAGCCACGCCACCGGCAATAAGAATAATCTGCTGTCTTTTCACGAAAAACGTTTTAAGACCGCAAATTTACGTCATTACAGCTCTTCATCGGCACCTGGTTGATCTTCTTTAACTGTTTTTAATTTTTTTACTTCCTGCACAAATTCTTTTGCAGGTTTAAATGCAGGGATGTAATGCTCAGGAATTTCAACCGCTACATTTTTCTTAATGTTACGGCCAATTTTCGCAGCGCGTTTCTTGGTAATAAAACTCCCAAAGCCCCTGATATAGATATTTTCGCCTTCCGAGAGCGTGTCCTTTACTTCTTTGAACATCGCCTCCAGCGTAACCAATACATCTACTTTGGGAATACCCGTCTTTTCTGAAATCTGATTGATTAGGTCGGCTTTTCTCATTACTTCAATATTTTTGTATCCGGTAATAAAATAAGATCCAATTGTTTTCATCAGAAAAATAAGAGAATCTTTTTATTCATGCAAGTTATTGATTTTGAATATTTCCTAAAATTACTAGTTTTTTTCTTTTACATGTAAATAGTTGATTTTTACTTTATACAATGAATTTTGATTTTACCCAAAAAATGATGGTTTGGAACCATACAGAAAACAATCGTTCCATGCCATGGAAAGGTGAAAAAGATCCGTACAAAATCTGGCTCAGCGAAATTATTTTGCAGCAAACCCGTGTAGAACAAGGGCTTGCGTATTACAATAAATTTATTGAGACTTTTCCCACTGTAAAAAAGCTCGCAAACGCTCCTGAGGAAAAGGTTTTTAAGTTGTGGGAAGGGCTTGGATATTACAGCCGCTGTAAAAACCTGATCGCATCCGCAAAAATTATAGATAGCGTGTATAAAGGCAGGTTTCCCGATACTTACGAGAACATTCTCGCCTTAAAAGGAATAGGCCCTTATACTGCCGCCGCAATCGCTTCTTTTGCCTTCAATTTGCCTTATGCAGTTGTGGACGGAAATGTATTGCGTGTGCTTTCCCGCTATTTTGGGATTTCCACACCAATAGATTCCACAACAGGGAAAAAATTGTACAATCAATTAGCCGACAGTCTTCTGGACAAAGAAAATCCCGGCGTGTATAACCAGGCCATTATGGATTTTGGCGCTGTTGTATGCAAACCGCAAAATCCTTTGTGTGGCGCCTGCCCGCAAAAGCAGGAATGCAGGGCTTTTCAGCAAGCATGGGTAAATGATTTGCCCGTAAAAGAAAAGGTTCTGAAAAAGAAGACCCGTTACATGTATTACTTCGCGATTAGTGTAAACGGGAAAACATTTGTGAAAAAAAGAGAAGCGAAAGACATCTGGCAAAACCTGCACGAGTTTGTGTTGCACGAGCATGATGAACCAATTGATTGGACGAAAAAGAATCTGAAGGAGGCCGTGAAGTCATTTATAGACAAGCCTTTCCAGCTACAGGAAATCTCCACCATTGTAAAACAGCAGTTAACCCATCAACTGATTATTGGCCAGATCATTAAAATTACTGTTCAAACGCCCATTGATATTCCGGGCTATGATCTATTGCCCGATAAGGAAATAAAAAAACTGGCTTTTCCAAAATTCATTAACACCCTCATGCAGCAGGAGGCGGTACTATTTTAGTCTAACAATCATGGGTACATGAAATTTAATTTGAAAATTTGAGGATTTGAAAATTTGAAAATGCTTTGGGGTGTGTCTTTTTTGAATTTATAATTCACTCGCCTGATATCGGGGAGTTATTTGAAAAAAGGAGCGTTGCATAGGAGAAATTTTCAAATTCTCATATTTTCAAATTTTCAAATTGGAACAGTCTAGAAATTCCAAGATAAAAAACCGTCATGCATCCACGGAGAATTTATTTTATCCCTTAATCTTGTTGGTTTTATGCATTTAAAAATGCCAAAAAAATCTATTTGATTTTGGTTTAAAAAAATTAATTTTAGAGAGATTTCGTTAGCACAGGAAAATTTGTAAACTCAAATTCATTATCATGAGAGGAGTAAACCGGGTGATGTTAATTGGTAATTTAGGAAAAGACCCAGATGTACAGCATTTGGAAGGTAATATAGCAGTAGCAAAATTTTCATTGGCCACCACGGAAACCTACAAGGATAGGGCCGGCAAACTGATTTCTCAAACAGAGTGGCACACAGTAGTTTTATGGCGCGGACTTGCCGAGCTTGCTCAAAAATACCTGCACAAAGGCAGCCTGGTTTACATAGAAGGGCGTTTACGCACAAGAAGTTGGGAAGATAAAGAGGGAAACAAAAAATTCGCCACAGAGGTTGTGGGCGATAACCTGATTATGCTGGACAAAAGAACGGATGGGACTCCAGGATTGCAATCTTATCCCACTGAGGGGTTAGAGGGCTTAAATCCTGCGGATATTCCACCGGAACCAACGGGAGATTTGCCTTTTTGATTTACACATATTTATTGCAAATTTGTGCCACACAAAACGTAGTTGGCAGGTCCGCCCGGATGACTGGTCGGACGGGCCTCAAAACCTGCCTTTGTATTAAACTAAACATTCACCAAAACCAGATATTTTGGATTTTCATTCGGGTTATAACTCAATAGAAACAATCTTGTCGCCGCTTTTGCTGCAATCAACCGTGAATGTGCAGGGCATTACATTTCTCGTTGCCGTCATTATTTTTCTGCTTGTCATCTCCTACTTTCTTGCAGGTTCGTTAGTTGCATTTTTCTCTCTGACAGATAAAGATATCAACGTGCTGAAAACCAAGCAGGGAGAGGGTTGGAAAAGAATTGTGACGCTGCTTCGTGAACCTAAGATCCTTCATTCTTCATTGCGCATTGCAAATCTTACTGTAAACATTTCGATCATTATCCTTTCAAACTTTTTGATTCATCAACTTTTGGGCAACAGCCTGTGGATAGTTGATTTTCTTTTAAAAGTTCTGATCGTTACTTTCTTTCTTGTTTTGTTTGGTGAGATATTGCCGAAAGTATATGCAAGTCAAAACAATTTGCGCTTCGCTCGGGACGCCTCTTTTTTAGTGGAGATTGTTTATCTGCTATTTAAGAGAACCGGCATGGCAATGGCTGGATTTGCGGATGGCATAGAAAATTCAATAGGTAGAAAAAGCCGCTCTTACGATTTGGATGAACTGGAAAATGACAACAGTTCAACAGAAGAAGAAAAAAACATTCTAAAAGGGATTGCCAAGTTCGGAAACATAACCGTAAAACAAATTATGCGGACGCGGCTTGATGTAACCGGCGTTGATTACAGCCTTTCGTTTAAAGAACTTATAAAACGGGTTGAAGAGCAACACTACTCACGCTTGCCGGTGTATAAAGGAAGCCTTGACGACGTTGTGGGAATGATACAAACAAAGGATCTTATTCCGCATCTTGATGAAGGCGATGCATACGACTGGCACCCATTGATGCGCCAACCTTATTTTGTACATCAGCATAAATTAATTGAAGACCTTTTAAAAGAATTTCAGTCAAAGCACGTACACTTTGCAGTTGTCGTTGATGAGTTTGGCGGAACAAGCGGCATTGTGACGCTTGAAGATATCATGGAAGAAGTGATCGGCGATATTAAAGATGAGTTTGATGACGAAGAATCCGGCAATGGCAAGATTGATGAATTCAATTATGTCTTTGAAGGAAAAACGATGATCAACGATGTTTGTAAAGCCATGCATCTTCCCGCTCAAACATTTGATTCTGTTCGGGGCGACAGCGATTCTCTCGGAGGGTTGATACTTGAACTCGCCGGATATATTCCTCCACAAAATGAAGTGATCAAGGCAGGCGACTTTCACTTCACCATTTTGGAAGCTGATAAAAACCGTATTCTTAAAGTAAAGGTTACCATAGTACAGCAACCTTAAGATGTTTGTATAACTTCGCCGTTCTCAATTTTATTCATGATTACGATTAAACTTAAGCATACAGTATTTTTCGCTTGCATAGCAGCATTTGCTTTATTGATACTTTCCTGCAATAGCGTTTATACGCCAAAAAAGAAGGGATATTTTAAGATAGATCTTCCGCAGCATAGTTATCAAAAGTTTGATCGTCCGGGCTATCCTTACACTTTTGAATATCCAGCGTACGCCAACGTTGTACAGGATAGCACTTATTTTGAAGAGCAGCCTGAAAATCCTTACTGGATAAATGTGGATGTGCCCCGGTTCAATGCAAAAGTGTATATCAGCTACAATGAAATAGGTGGTAAAGCCCGGTACAAAGTAAGAACCAAAGATGGCAAATACGTTGACTCTGTTGGCGTAAACAAGTTTGTTGACCTTATGGAAGGTTCGTACAAGCTCACATTTAAACACAGCCTGAAGGCCACTTCCATTGACGATAGCGTGTTTGTAACGCCCAATGGCGTAAATGGCATCTGGTTCAAAATTGGCGGCAATGCTGCAACAGCCAGCCAGTTCCTCGTTTCAGACTCAGTAAAACATTTCCTCCGTGGCGCCCTTTATTTTGACGCGCCGCCAAATGAAGACTCCCTCTCTGTAGTAAATCAATTTTTACAAGAAGATGTAAGGCATTTGATTAACACGCTTAAATGGCGATAGACATTTAATTTGAAGATTTGAAAATTTGAAGATTTGAAAATTGGGTCGCGTGGACTTGGTCCATAGTTGACCTTGAATGGGTTATAAATCATATACAAAGATCGGACTCGTCAATTTTCAAATTTTCAAATCAGCACATTTTCAAATTGTGCTTTGTACCTTTGCGGAAAATTGAACCGTGATAGCAATTGACAATGTAATGTTGAGTGACCAGGTGGTGGAAGAGCAATTTGTATGTGATCTTACAAAGTGCAAAGGTGGTTGCTGTGAAGATGGTGACGCAGGCGCTCCGCTTACAAAGGAGGAGAAGAAAATTGTTGACGAAGTATTTGAAATTGTGAAACCCTATCTCACGGAGGAAGGGCTTGAAGCAATCAGAAAAATAGGCAAATACGAATATATCGACGAATTTGGCTGGGTTACGCCAACAATCGGCGGTAAAATGTGTGCCTATGGATTCAGAGACAAAGAAGGCGTGATCAAATGCGCTTTTGAGCAAGCTTATTATGATGGCAAAATCGCGTGGAAGAAACCTATCAGCTGCCATCTATACCCCATAAAAGTTACTAAAACAAAGACTGCAGAATTATTGAATTACGAACCAAGAGAAGGCATGTGCAGTCCCGCCTGTGTGTTGGGGCAAAAACTAAAAGTGCCGGTTTATGCATTTTTGAAAGAAGCGCTCATCAGAAAATATGGCGAAGATTTTTATGCAGCATTGGACCAGATCGCTCGTGAGTATTACCTCGATAAAAGCAAATAGACGAATATGCAACCATCAATTGCGGACATCAGAAAAGACTATCAATTGCAATCATTGTCAGAGAAAGATGTAATGGGTAACCCCTTCGATCAGTTTGAAAAGTGGTGGAACGAAGCAATAAAGAGCAATCTGGATGAAGTAAATGCAATGACATTGGCAACCTCCTCAGCGGATGGTACGCCCGCAGCCAGAACTGTTTTGCTAAAGGGATATGATCATAAAGGGTTCGTATTTTTTACGAACTACGAGAGCCATAAAGGGCAACAGTTGCAGGAGAATCCAAAAGCCACACTCGTGTTTTTCTGGAAAGAACTTCAGAGACAGGTAATCATTTCAGGCACAGTTGAAAAAGTAAGTGCCGAGGAAAGCGATGAATATTTCAACAGTCGCCCAAGAGGCAGCCGCATTGGTGCATGGACATCGCCTCAAAGCTCCATTATTGAAAATCGGGAATGGCTTGAGGCCCGCGAAATGCAAATGGAAAAAAAGTTTGAGGGCCATGAGATCACCCGTCCGCCACATTGGGGTGGTTTCCGTGTAATGCCTATTAGCGTTGAGTTCTGGCAGGGAAGATCAAGCCGCTTGCACGACCGCATTCAATACCAGATTGATGGCGGGAACTTTTGGATGATAAAAAGGTTAGCGCCGTAATTAGTTGAGAGTGGAGAATGGAGAGTTGAGAGTTGTAATTGGCGAATCAATCAAAATAAATAGAAAGAGGCCGCAAGTCAAACTTGCGGCCTCTTTCTATTTATGCAAAATGTTTTCTAACTCTCAATTCTCAACTCTCCATTCTCCACTAACTAAGCGCAATCCTTGCACACCCCCGTCACGATCATTTGAATTTGCTCTACTTTGTAGCCTGCGGGTAGATTAACAACCGGCACAGACACTTCGTCTATACACAGTGTTTTGCCACATACGCTACACATGAAATGCACGTGGTGATCATGGTGATGGCCTTCTGAGCAATTGTCCTTGCACAAAGCGTATTTTACAGAGTTGTCGGAAGTAGGAATGCTATGGATAATTCCTTTTTCGAGGAATGTTTGCAGTGTACGGTATACCGTTACGCGGTCAAATTTTTCGCCGGTTTTTCTTTCAATATCAGCATGGGCAAGCGCGTCATCCTGAGCAAGAAAAAGCTCAAGAATTTTAGTTCTTCCGCCTGTAACACTCAGCTGGTTATGCTTTAATATTTTTTGGATCTGCTCTTGCATGCCTGCAAATTTACGGATTTTTTAGCCGGGGTTATTGTTAAACAAGCCATTTGCAAATCGGCCGCCATCGCTCTCCTTCAATAGATTTTTTACATCTTTTTCCATCTCTTCCAATTCGTTTTTCTTCAAACCATCATAGATCTTTCTAACCCGCCCAGATCTATCAACGAGCGCAAAAAACTGGGTATGAATAAATTGGTCCTCAATATTTTGATTGTTGTTTTTGGGATCATCCAGTAAGTAACTTACGCGTGCTGTGTAATACAAACTATCTTTTGGACCAGTGAGAAAAAGCCATTTTGAAGGATTGGCCCCCAATGAATCTGCATAAACTTTCATCCTGCCCACGCTATCAGTTTGCGGGTCAACAGTATGGGAAAGTATAAGAAAATCGTTCTCGTCTTTCAAAGCATTATAAACGTCCTTCATGTTGGTGTTCATTTTAGGACAAATTCCTTTGCAGGTCGTAAAGAAATATTCGGCCACATAAACTTTGCCCATCACATTTTGCTGCGTAATCAGCTTTCCATCCTGGTCTTTAAAAGAAAAAGGCTGTACATAACTTAGAACCGGTAGCTTGACTTCACCAAAACCTGGTATGAATCGGGTAAGGGCGAAAACAAAGCCGACGAATAATAAGATGAAAAAAAGCGAATAGATCAGGATCTTTTTCTTCATAAGTACCTTTTGAGAATGCAAAATTAAGCTATGTGGCAGTGTTATTTGTTAAAAAGTGAAATAGTTGACAAAAACTTGCAACTCAGTTGCAAGTTTTTTATATCTTTGCTGCCTCCTTAATGAATTTGAAACCAAATTGGGATGCACTGGGAATATTTACTTCCGTAGCCTGCGCAATTCACTGCGCAATTTTGCCCTTGTTGGTAGCAAGTTTGCCCATTTTCGGCATTAATATCGTTGAGAACGTGAAGTTTGAGTTCTTCATGATCTTTCTTGCATTGGCTGTGGGTATTTATGCCCTGTATCACGGCTATAAGAAACACCACCACAGTTTGTTACCTATCGGCCTGTTTGTAACAGGCATTTGCTTTCTTTTTGCCAAGCAGATTTTTAGCGCATGGCACCTCCTGCTTCTTTTTCCAGCTGTTATTTTAATTGTTACCGCACATTGGCTGAATTACAGAAGTTGCCAAAAAGCCAACCATTGTCACGCGACTGATTGTAATCATTAAGTAAAAGTTTATATTTTTCCGTTATAGAAATGTTTGACCCAAAGCTTTTCGTATTTTTGCCAACTAAACACTGTGAGTTATGATAAAAACAGGAAATCCCGTTATTAGCATTTATACAGAAATGACACCGAATCCGGAAACTATGAAGTTTGTGGCCAACAAACTTTTGTACCCTGGTAAAAGTGTAGATTTCCCTGATGTGGAAAGCGCAAAACCTTCCCCTCTCGCAACAGAACTTTTCGGCTTCCCTTTTATTAAAGCCGTTTTTATAGCAAGCAACTTTGTTACTCTAACAAAAACTTCTGAAACTGATTGGGATGATGTTATTCCTTCAATCCGTCAGTTTTTGAAAGAATACCTTGAAGAAAACAAGCCGGTTGTTAACGAAGAGGAATTGGTTACCGTGAAACCAGAGTCAAGCAATGTTGTTTCTGCTGATGATGACGATGTTGTAAAACGCATCAAAGAATTATTGGAGAACTACGTAAAACCAGCTGTGGAAATGGACGGTGGCGCGATTCAGTTCAGAAGCTATAACGAAGGTGTTGTAAACCTTATGTTGCAGGGAAGCTGCAGCGGTTGCCCTTCCAGCATGATCACTTTGAAAGCAGGTATCGAAGGAATGATGAAGAGAATGATTCCGGAAGTGAAAGAAGTAGTTGCTGAGGCAGAATAATGATCGTGAATGGTCAATGGTGAATCGTGAATATCGCTTCTGTGGTATAGTAAAATATTTAAAAGGCTTCGAGCAATTCGAAGCCTTTTTTTATTATTTAGAAAGAGTTGAAATCAGGTCGCTATTCACGATTCACCATTGACCATTTACGCTTCACGTTCTTTTCTTTCACGGCTGGCCTTTGCGCCCGCAGCTGCACGTTCCGAAAGCTTTTCCACCATTTTATAGGTCGCCGGGCAGTATTGAATATTCTGTTTATGAACATGTATGTAGTCCACCATTTTTTTCTTATTTAAATGCGGAAAGCCGGAGCAGTCTGCCGGGCGAACTTCATAAATGGAACACATGTTTGTTTTAAGGTCCAGAAACTGGCAGGGCTGGGTTTTATTCATCCAATCCTTGTCTTTCTTGTCATACTCCAACCACTTATCGCGAAACTCTTCCTCTGTCATATTAAGGTGTGCGGAAATGCGCTTCAGGTCTTTGCTGGTAAAAGTAGGCGACATTTTTTTGCAGCAGTTTGCACAAGACAGACAGTCTACTTCCTGCCAAACCTCAGTATTGATTTGATCAGCAATTTTATCCAAATGCCTTGGTGGGTTTTTTTCAACCTTTGTGAGAAAACGGCGCAGCTTACTTTTATTTTCCGCGACTTTTTTGTCAAAGTCCTTAAGATTAACTGGAAGCATCGGGAGTAGAATTTTATCAGTTCTGTAAAATAAGCAATCGCCTTCGATATTAGACGCCCGCCACAAAATATTGTACAAAAAGAAGGGGTGACTTATGAAAGCCACCCCTTCTTGGTTTTATTAAGTTTACAGCGATTAATCGTCTGTAGTATCGTCTGTATCGTTTGGTTTGAACTCTCTTACGTCATCCAGTTGGATCGTAGCATTCTTACCAGTTGCGATGAAACCTCTGTTTTTCAAAGTAAAGCCAACCGCTTGTTCACGAGCTGTTCCTTCAAAAGGAGTTTTCTCAAGCCACTGATCAGCAGCTGGATCGTATTCCCACGTTTTAGAGTTGTAACCGCCGGCGCTACCTGTAGCCAACTCTGCTTTTCCGTTAAGAACGAAAACAGATGAAAAAGCTCTGGTGATTGTTGTGTAAGTGTCGTCGTAGCTTTGATCGCTTACGTTTGTGATTTTTTTCTTTTCAGTCCACGTATCTGAAGATGGATCGTAAGCCCACATGTCGTTATTGTAAACGCCGTTGTTGCTACCGGTTACAACATAAGCAATGTTGTTGATTACAAATGAAACGGCACCCATACGTTTGTAACCAGGGATACCAGATTTCTGAGTCCAGCTATCATTTGCCGGATTGTATTCCCAAAGTTCCTGCAACGCGTTGCCGTTGTTACCAGAGCAAATGTAACCTTTGCCATTTATGCTGAAACCCAATGCAGCATAGCGACCTGTGCTAGGGAAATTGTTTAATTGAGTCCATTTGTTAGAAGCTGGATCAAATACGTAAAAATCGTTGTAGTAAGTTGTACCACCATCATAACCAAAACCTGCGTAAACTTTGCCATTAATGCTGAAAGAGATACCCAGGTTTCTACCAACACCCGGCATGGATGCTCTTTGAAACCAAATACCTTTATCAATATCAAATACGTAAAAATCGTTCAAACGGTTAATACCATCAAAACCGAGACCTACATAAGCACTATCATTAGTTACTGCGCAAACAGCTCCACTTCTTGGAACGCCGGAAAAGTCACCTCTTCTTGTCCAGTTGCCAACTGTAGAGGTAGTTGTAGATTTTGTACAGGAGACAAACGTCGAAGCACACACAATTGCCAGACCGAAAAAAGAAAAACTTTTCAACATGAATTTTTTTTGCAATTGTAACCACTTTAGGCGCTGCCACAGGTTCATTGCGACGAAATATTTGTTTCCGTATATGAATATGAGTTATGTAGCTACAGCAAGGGCATTTTACAATACGCGTTAACAAAGCTTTAAGATGATTTTTAAGACAAATTTTTGCTCCTTATTTGGATAAATGGCGTCTTTGTCTATTAAAACCTCCCTTTTGTAGCATCTGCCAACTTACAATACATGCGTGGACTAAGTTTGGCGAAAAAAGAATGGCTTATCGCGTTAAAGGAATTAGCTGCATGGCTATTTTGGCAGTTATTTTTGTTGCTTTTGGGTGTTCTAAAGAGCCTCAGTATATACAAACTGTTTCCCCATTCGACAATCCGTACCTTGCCCAGATCGATACCTTCACTGCTCATTATGAAATAGAAAGGGTCGATTCTTTCCAAACTTCTGGTTCGAATCAACTAATTGTTGGTTATAATAAAGATACTGCTTTCGGTACGATAAGCAGCGCATCTTATTTCAGACTTAATATGCCAAGCGTGGCTGCCGGAACAATAGGAACAATAACACAAGGATACGATTCTTTGTTTTTGATCCTTAAGCCTAACCGTGCCCATTACGGAGATACTAACGCTGTAATAAACATAAATGTTCAGAGAGTTTCCGAAGATATTACGAAACCCTTACAGAGTACCAGTGACTTTCTTACTTTCTACAACAAGGATAAATTTGCTACCGAAGCTGGCTATCTTGGAAGCGTAACACAAACTTTAAGACCAAACACTTCGGACACGATACGAATTAAGCTCAGTGATGCACTCGGGCAACAGCTTTTTAATTTTTATAAAACAAACGCGCAGGAAATTACTACTAATGATTACTTCCAGGCGTGGTTTAAAGGGCTCAGGTTGTCTTCTGACAGCGCAACGACAAACGTGTTGTACGGCTTTGGAGCAACTACTGCGGCAATGCGTTTTTACTACCATGATGATAACGGCCAAAAAGTAGCAAAATCAGTTGATTTTACTGTTGCTACCTCTCCTTATCAGTTTAACAGCATTTACGGAAATACCGCAACGAGTACGTACCTCAAAAATCTTACACCGGGCAAAACGTTCACTTCAGACCAGCTTAATCATAATTTTTACATTAATTCCTTCATGGGGATAAGAACAAAAATCAGCTTCCCAACGGTGAAGAATATTGAGAAACTGTCTGATTTCGTGAAAGTAGTAACGGCAAATCTTGAATTATACCCTCTCTTATACAGCTACGATGATGTAAAATATCCGTTGTTCCCTGCTTTATATATGTTCTACGAAAATATTGATCTCTCATTTTCCGGACCACTTTCAAACAGCAACGGAACAGGAGCTCAATCTGGTAGTTTATTTATAGATAGAGAAAATCAAACAAATACAAGATATACTTACGATGTGACCAATTATATTCTGGGAGAACAAATTGCCAGTCAGGTGACCACTCGTAAGCTTTTACCATGGGCAGGTAACACGCCGGGAGATCTTTCTTTTAACAGAATGATAGGAGTAGATGGAACGTTAAATCAAAATAAACAGAAATCTCCCCTTACTTTGCAATTGCTAATCTATAAACAGAAATAAACAGTTCGTATAACATTATAAAAACTTACATGAAAAGGAGAACTATTAAATTACTATCTGCCTCTGTTATAATGCTTACTGCTGTACAAGTGAGTGAAGCCCAAAAAGGGATCAACTCTATTTATTCTGCATATGGTTTAGGCGATTACTACATAAGGGACAACAATGCTTACTATGGCATGGGCCAGCTAGGCGTTGCGATGAAGTCTGATAAAACGATCAATGACCTGAATCCCGCTTCATATAGTTCGATTAGTGCGGGGCGTTTGATGTTTGATGTTTCTTTTGGCGGAAGTTCCGTTCAATATATCAATGAAAGAGAGCGTCATACAGCCGGCGACTTTACTTTTAGAAGGGCCGCTCTTGGGCTGAACCTCATTAACAATGTGGGAACTGTTATTGGCCTTAGACGTTATACAGATGTAAACTATTTGACGGTTGGGACGAAAACAATTGAAGGTTCTACGTCTACAATACCTATCAACATTGAAGGAACCGGAGGGCTGAACCAATTTTATTTTGGAAACAGCATTTTGATCAAAAAACATTTGTCATTGGGTATCACCGCTGGTTACCTGTTTGGATCTGTAAATCAGAAACAAACGGCTTCTGTTCCTGCTGCAGTATTCAATTTTGTAAACAATACATACTACAACAACTTCACGGTGAACGCAGGTGCTCAGTACCAGTTCAACACTAAAAACCTGTTGTGGACCTTAGGTGCATTTTACCAGCCGGAAATAAATCTTAAAACGCTTGCCGACCAGTATGTGACTGGGCCTAACGATGTTCAGATCGTGGCAGATAAAACTGTTGATGGACGCTTTAAGTTCCCATCAATCTATGGTGGTGGTATATCAATGCAGAACACTAAACTGAAACTGGGTGTTGACTACATTCAACATAACTGGAAGGCTACAGGCTACAGCGGCAACGGGTTTGAATCTACCAATGCGCAGAGCTTTGCAGCGGGAGGTAGCTGGTCACTTACGCGCCACACTAAGTGGGGTGACAGACCAGGTCTGTCACTGTATGCAGGTTATATTAATGAACTTTCATACCTTATTATCCAGGGACAAAAAATACAATCCAACTCTGTAACACTTGGTTTCTCTGTGCCTGCAGGTGCCGGCTATAATTACTATGGTTACAGCGCAGGAATTAAGATCGGTACAAGAGGACAAGGTACATATCCTTTAGTAAAAGAAAACTACATACAGTTTTGTCTGAACGTGTCTTTAAGCACGATCATGATGAGAGGTGGTAGAAAATACGACTAGAGAGATTCTAAAATATTTAAAAAGCGCGTCTGGAATCAGGCGCGCTTTTTTTATTAACTGAATACTGAATAACTGTGTGTTCGCTGCTCATAGAGCAAGATCGAAAATCAAGCACTCAGTTATTCAGTTACTCAGTTATTCAATTATTCGTCTAAGGAAACTTTCTCAAAATTGTATAACGCAAAATCAATTCGAGCAGTAAAAGCGCCGCGGCTGCTATTGCCAGGGGATAGAACTTTTCGGTGAAGCGGTGAATAGCGGTTACTTCTATTTTCGATTTTTCCAGTTTGTCGATTTCGCTGTAAATGTTTTTGAGGCTTTCGTTGTCTTTTGCCCTGAAATATTGGCCACCGGTTTCTGTTGCTATTTGGTGCAGCAATTTTTCATCGATGTTCACTTTTTCTTTCTGTGTAATTACTTCGCCGGACATTGTTTGCATAGGCACCGGCGCATAGCCTTCTGTACCTACGCCAATTGTGTATACACGCACGCCTACAGATTTTGCAATTTCTTTTGCAGTAAGCGGTGGAATTTGGCCGCCGTTGTTTTCCCCATCGGTAAGCAATATGACTACCTTGCTTTTAGAAGTGGCTGATCTTAATCTGTCAACACTAGTGGCAAGACCTGAACCGATAGCAGTTCCATCTTCCAGTATACCACTGTTAATATTGTATAGTTGCGATTTCAATACTCCGGCATCGGTTGTGAGCGGGCACACGGTAAAGCTTTCGCCGGAAAAAATAACAATACCAATGCGATCAGTTGGACGGCTGTCAATAAAGTCTGCAGCCACAGCTTTAGCGGCTTCCAACCTGTTGGGCGTGAAATCCTGCGCCAGCATACTTCCACTTACATCAATCGCTAAAATAATATCAACGCCTTCTCCGGTTACACGAGATTCGTCATTGCGAGTTTGGGGTCTTGCTAATGCAAGAATTAAGCATATGAATGCCAAACAACGCAATGCAAAAGGAACATGTCGCAAAGTTGTTTTCCAGCTTTGCGCTCCTTTTAGTTGCCGCAAAGAAGAAATAGGCATGCTGCTTTGAACTGCCGCATTTCTCTTTAAGTACCAGAAAATAAGAAAGGGTACTATGAGAAGCGCAGGCAACACAAACGGGTATGCAAAAGCGATATTTTCGAAATAGTTTAAAACCAAAACCTGTTGTTTAATTGTTTTTTAAAATGCCATCAAGTGACTGAAGGCTTTTTTTAGTTGTTTCAAACGCTACACTGTTTTCCTCGAACGATGGAATGTATTTAGCAAATTTTACCGCATCTGTCATGCGCAACTGTTGTGCAAAGTCGAGCTTTTCATTTTGCGGCAAATCCGTGCGGGATAACTGTTGTACCAGCTCGTCATTTGTTTTTTTGCGCGCTGCCCAACTGGTTTTTCTCCACCAGAATTGGCGAACAATATCATTAAGCACGGTGTAATAATTCTTAACATCAGGGCCGCTTTGCAAAGGCTGTTTTTGCAGTTGCTGCAAGGCTTCCAGGGCTTCCTGCAAAGGCGAGAGTTTGGAATCGGAGAAAGTGTTTGGCGAAGGCTTGTATTTTCTTACTTTTTTACGCAGGAAATAAATGGTGAGCACGAGAGCAATCAGCGCAATGCCGGCGATAAACCAGTTAATGTATTTTAAATAAGGATTGTCTACTACAATAATGTCTTTGATATCATGATAATCCTGTTTTGGATCAAACGCAGAGTAATCAACATTAACAGAGATGGAATCTGTCAGGGTTTCTCTATCGTCAACCCTTAGGGGCAATTGGGGAATGCTCCACCGGCCGGAATCAAAACTTGTAATGGTAATCAGCTGGCGAAATGCTTTGCCATCCTGTGTTGTAACGGTATCAATTTTTCCTTTGTCAATAAATTCGAAATGAGGAAGGCTGTCTAAAGGAAACCAGTCGACGTTTACCCCTAAAGGAACAGTCGCCTCGAGTACCAATTGTATGGGCTGGCCAATTAAAATATAGGAACTGTCTATACTCGCCTTTACTGAAACGGATTGCGCGGTTGCAAATTGAAAAGATAAGGTCATTAATACCAGTGAAACAATATAATTCGCCTTTTTAGTCATCAATCCGTTTGTCATTTAGTTATTTACGATTAGAGCCCTAATGTTTAATACTATGCCAATGCGAAGTCAAAAGGGAAAAAGTCAAAATTAAAAAGCTGTGAATGCAGGTTTGCCGACGGTTTGTTCAAGCAAAGACCATTGTCAAAAACATCATTCTCAATTTTCCATGTTCAAGGGCGAATGCGATTCGCCCCTACATTTTCAATTTTCCACTTTCCCCGCCTGCCTGATGCAGTCGGGCAGGAATTTTCAATTAATTAACTTCTTCCGATAAAAAATTTCTGCAGCACCTTCACATAATCCTCGTCTGTACGAATATGCAGAAGATCGCTGCCGGCCTTTGTAAAAATGTTTTTACAGATTTCCGTATGTTCAAAAAACGCCTGCTCATACTGCTGGCGCGTTAAGAAATCTGACGAGTCGATCCATTTGGTGGCGCCGGTTTCAGAATCCTGCACTTGCATCAGGCCAATTGGCGGCAGCTGCATATCCATTTTGTCATATATCTTAATGCCGACCACATCATGTTTTTTGCCCGCTACTTTTAATGCATCTTCGAAGCCTGTATCTATAAAGTCGCTTAAAATAAACACGATACTTCTTTGCCTTGTGCTGTTGTTGAGATAACGCAGGGCGGTTGTAAGGCTCGTGCCTTTTCTTTTTGCTGCAAAACTTAGTAAGTGGCGCACGATGTACAATGCATGTTGTTTGCCCTTTTTCGGCGGAATATATTTTTCAATAATATCGCTAAAGAAAACAACACCTACCTTGTCATTATTATTAATGGCAGAAAAAGCAAGCACAGCGCCAATTTCCGTTACCATATCTTTCTTACGGCCATGAACGGTCCCGAAAGCTGAACTGGCGCTGTCATCTACCAGTAATAAAACTGAAAGCTCGCGTTCTTCTTCAAAAAGTTTACTGAAAGGGTGGTTGAACCGGGCACTCACATTCCAGTCGATGAAACGGATATCATCACCCGCTGCATACTCACGCACTTCACGAAAGCTCATACCGCGGCCCTTAAAAGCAGAGTGATACTCACCCGTAAATATATGCTGGGTGAGCTTCTTGCTTTTTATTTCAAGCTCTTTTACTTTTTTTAATATTTCCGCTGTTGTAAGCATGGATAGTGTTTAACGCTGAATGCCTAACGCTTAACGCCTGAAGAATTCTAATTCCTAATTTCTAATTCCTTGCTAAGGCACCTGAATCGCCTTCAAAATATCATCAATTACAAGCTCCACGTCGATATCTTCTGCTTCTGCTTCATATGTGAGTCCGATACGATGACGCAACACGTCTTTGGCGATGGCGCGAACATCCTCCGGAATTACATAGCCGCGTTTATTTAGAAATGCATTTGCTTTTGAAGCAAGTGCAAGGTTGATGCTGGCTCTCGGCGAACCACCATAACTAATAAGCGATTTTAATTTGCTCAGATTATATCTTTCCGGGTAACGTGTTGCAAAAACGATATCCAATATATAATGCTCCACTTTTTCGTCCATATACACCTGACGGGTAAGGTCGCGCGCCTGGAGGATTTCGCTAACGGTTACTACTGGCTGTACTTTTTCAAAGTTCAAGCCCTGCACATTTTGACGAATGATCAGTTGCTCTTCGTCTTTTGTAGGGTAGCCAACAATCACTTTCATGATGAAGCGATCCACTTGTGCTTCCGGAAGCGCATAGGTACCTTCCTGCTCCAGCGGGTTTTGCGTTGCCAGTACAAGAAACGGTTCTTCCAGTTTGTGTGTATTATCCCCAATAGTTACCTGGCGCTCCTGCATCGCCTCCAGCAAGGCACTTTGTACTTTTGCCGGGGCACGGTTAATTTCATCTGCAAGGATAAAATTGGCGAAAATGGGGCCTTTTCTTACGATAAAGTCATTTCGCTGCTGGTTATATATCATTGTCCCGATCACGTCGGCGGGCAAAAGATCTGGAGTAAACTGAATACGGCTGAATTTTGCCTGTATGGCCTGGGCCAGCGACTTAATGGTAAGGGTTTTCGCCAGGCCGGGCACCCCTTCCAGCAACACGTGGCCATTGCTAAGCAAACCGATCAATAACCTGTCGAGCATATATTGCTGCCCTACTATCACTCTTCCCACTTCGTCACGAAGGCGATCGATAAAAATCCCCTGGTATTGTATTTTTTCGTTTAGCTGTCTTATATCTTCCGCAGTTTGTAGCATAATATAAACCTGTTAACTATGAAATAGATGATTACGCAAAATAAGAATAATCAGTTTGCAATTCTTTTGCCACACTTAAAATTTAGGAGGATACTTTGAAAGAATTTTCTCAAAAGTGCATGATTTTCTAAGGGTTACTTCTTATTCGGGCGAAAAAAAATTACCTTTAATACAATAATCTTCTCTCAAATTAGTTTAATAACTTAAATTCTACGGCTTCATGAAAAACTTCCTCTTAATCATGGCAGTGTGCGTTGTGGGTTTTGTGAGTTGTAAAAAAGATGATTCTTCTTCTACTTCAGACACAGATGTACTAGTGCAATCAGCCTGGAAAATTGACATAATCGGAGCAGACATTGACAAAAATGGAAGTATTGATCAAGACATTACCAGTCAATTGCCTTCCTGCTTTGTAGACAACAGCTTCAAATTTGACAAAGGAGGTACCGGTACGGTAACCGAAGGTGCAACAAAATGCAATTCGACAGATCCTGATAGTGCTCCTTTTACATGGACGCTTCAAAATAAAGTATTAAATGCAACTATTCCCGGGTTTCCAATTCCGGTGAAAGACATACAAATGCATACACTGAATTCAACTTCGATGGAATTATGGAAGGACTCAACTCTGGGACCGGTTCCTGTAACGATCATCGTTAAGCTAAAACATTAATTACCGTTTTAATTTTGGATTTCATAAACAGTCAGCCGCCATTATTCTTAATGGTGGCTTTTTCGTTTGCAGGAAGTTGTTAGTTAGTGGTTGTTAGGAGAAGTTGCCGGCTACCTAAATCTAACAACCATCAACTACCAACTAACAACTACTTTTGCCGAATGAACGAAAATCCGCAGCCAAACGGCGAGCTTCTCCTGGAACTGGTTAGAATGAAAATGCCCTTCGGCAAATACAAGGACCAGCTTATCTGCAATCTTCCCGAATCTTATCTTGTTTGGTTCAAATCAAAAGGATTTCCCCAAGGCAAGCTGGGCATGCTTTTGCAAACGATGTATGAGATTAGATTGAATGGTTTGGAGGACTTGTTGAGGCCATTGAAGAACGGAAAATATTAACCGCAAATGATTTAACCGCAAAGTTCGCCAAGAAAAAAACTGAAAATTATAGTTAGACTCAAAGCGCAAAGGGAACGAAGAAAAGCTTCTTAAACTCATCTTCGTTCCCTTTGCGCAATCTTTGAGACCTCTGCGGTTAAAAAGCTTAACTCAGGTATTTTCCCACAATAGGCATTCTCCTTCCCACACCAAAAGCCTTGCTGCTCACGCGTATGATGGGACAAAACTGGTTGCGTTTATACTCGTTGGTGTTTACCAGTTTTAGAATTCTTTTTACCAATGCTTCATCAACGCCCATTGCAATGATTTCTTTTGGTCCCTGCCTGCGTTCTATGTACTGATACAATACTTTATCCAGTACATCGTATTCAGGAAGGCTGTCAGTATCTTTTTGTCCGGGACGGAGTTCTGCAGACGGTGCTTTGGTGATAATATTGTCAGGAATAATTTCTTTATTGCGGTTGATGTATCGTGCCAGCGCATATACCTGTACTTTATAGGTGTCACCTAAAACGCTTAAACCTCCGGCCATATCGCCATACAATGTTCCATAACCCGTAGAGAGTTCACTTTTATTGGAAGTGTTCAGCAAAATGTATCCAAACTTATTGGAGATAGACATTAATAAATTTCCTCGTGTGCGGCTCTGTGTATTTTCTTCAGCTACACTAAAAGGAAGGTCCTTGAAAATGGGTTTCAGTTCTGTAAGAAAAGCATCATAAATGTTTTTGATGGGTACAATGTCGTACGGATTGCCCAGATTCTTGCTTAGCTGTTCTGCATCGCTTACAGAATGATCGCTTGAATATTGTGAAGGCATTAAAACCGCTCTCACATTTTCCGCGCCCAACGCCTCACAGGCCAAAGCCAATACCACAGCGCTATCTATGCCGCCACTGCTGCCGAGAATGGCTTTTTTGAAACCCATTTTGCTGAAATAATCACGAATGCCCAATATCAAAGCATCGTGAATTTTATTGATCGCTTTTGTGTCGATCAAATGATCGATCGTTGCAGCAGCATCTTCTATTTTAACGGAAGGGTCAATTGCAGGGGCAACGCTGTTTTTGCCAAAATTTTCAGCTACCTCAACAACTATAAAATCTTCTTCGAAATATTTCAGCTCCTGCACAAGATTGCCTTTTGCATCATATACCACGCTGCCGCCATCAAACACAATCTCTGTTTGTGAGCCAACGCAATTGCAATACAGCATTGGCAAATTGTACTTCAGCACGTTTTCACGCACAATGTTTTTTCTGCTAACCTCCTGGTTGTAGTCGAATGGTGAAGCGGAAATATTGATCATCAGATCCGGTTGTTGAAGGATCAATTTATCCATTGGTGAAACTCTGTATAGAGGGGCATCTGTAAGGTTCCAGATGTCTTCGCAAATAGTCAGCGCGATTTTTTGGCCTTTGAATGCAACAACGTGCCAGTCGTAAGCCGGCTCGAAATAACGATATTCATCAAACACGTCGTAGGTGGGCAATAGTGTTTTGTGAACCACTTGCTTGATTTCTCCCTCATATAAAAACCACGCGGCATTAAAAAGGTCCTTGCCCTCAGGAGTTTTGTTTCGCTGTGGCCCGCCTACAATTACGCCAATCGTGTCTGCATGCACTTTGATCTCGTCTACTGCTGCATAACATTTATTAATAAAATCGTCAAATTCGAGGAAGTCTCTCGGCGGATAGCCACAGATGGATAATTCAGAAAACACCACCAGGTCTGCGCCTTCTGACTTCGCCCTCTTAATGCCATCAATGATCTTGGCGGTATTGCTTTCAAAGTTGCCTATATGATAATTCAGTTGTGCTAAAGCTATTTTCATCAGTTAATCTTTGTGTTTTTTGCGGCAGAAAATTAATCAAATCTTGTGCTTAATTTGCGCCAGCTTATTTCACAACGTTTTGTTGTAATAGCAAATTTCAGTAATAAAATGGCAAATCAGCCGTTTTTGTATGGTTATTAATCTGTGTAAATTTGAAAGCAATGAACAACGAAGAGGATATTATAGATAGTCTGTCGGAAGTTGATAAAAAAGAACTACTTGAGCTTGCAAATGAGCTTTCAGATAAGGATACATTGACACATGAGGAATTTATCGAGGTAACAAAAAAGTGGCGCTCCCAATAATTTATAATGAAAAAATTTTTTTATTCTCTACTCGCACTTGCAGCGATTTCCTGCAATAACTCCGGTCCCGACGTAAGCAAAGTGCCCGTCGATATTCAAATTGATCGGTTTGAACAGCCATTTTTTAAGATCGACAGCAATAACGTAATGCCGGGTTTGAAGGACATTGAAAAACAGTTTCCTGGTTTCGCAAATGATTTTACTGAAAACATTCTCGGAGCCGGACCGATAAACGACACAAACAAAACACTTCAAATTGCTGCCAAACATTTCATCAGCAGTTATACCAGTGTAAATGATTTTCTGCAAAAACAATTCAGCGACGTTTCCTGGTTGAAGCCTGAGCTGAAAGATGCGTTTCAGCATGTCGAGTATTATTTCCCCAAATACAAAACACCGAGAATTATAACATTTGTTGGGCCATTCGATGCGCCCGGCGTAGCACTTACGCCAAGCGGGTTGGCGATTGGTTTGCAAGCTTATGCGGGGAAAGACTATCCCTTTTACTTAAGCGATCAGGGCCAGGAGATTTTCCCAGCTTATATCTCCCGTCGTTTTGAGAAAAAATACATCACAGTGAATTGTATGAAAGGCGTTGTGGAAGATCTGTTTCCAGATCAAAGTGGCAGAATGTCATTGATTGAGCAAATGGTGGAGAAAGGAAAAAGATGGTACCTGCTCGACAAGTTTGTGCCGAAAGCAGATGACAGTTTAAAAACAGGGTACACCAAAAGACAGCTGGATTGGGCCAAAACCAATGAAGGCAATGTGTGGAACTACATGCTCCAGCAAACAGATATTTTTACAACTGATCCTTCTTTCATAGAACTATATGTTGGCGAAGGCCCTTCTACGCAAGGCTTTCCGGAAGACAGTCCAGGCAACATCGGCCAGTGGATCGGCTGGCAAATAGTAAAAGCATATGCAGACAAAAACTCTTCACTTACTCCTCAACAGGTAATGCAAACAAGTGCGAAAGCGATTTTTGAAGGATCGAAGTATAAACCGAAGTAAGCAATTAAGAATTAAGAATTAGGAATTAAGAATTCTTTCTGTGTTGCAGGGCAAAAGAAGTTAAACTCACAAGTGGCGTAAGTAATAAGTTTAATTTGGCATAAACTAGTGCGTTAGGCGTAAAGCGTTATGCATTGCGGCAAGGAATGATTACAACTTATCTTGCGCTTACGCATAGTTCATCGCCTTTCGTACACCGTACTTCGTACATCGTACATTGCCGTTCGTACATAACTCATAGCTAATCACTCAAAACTCATCACTTTCTCCGTATCTTGACGGCTCTTAAAAACGATGAGAATGAGCGATAAGAAAGCCTTTCAGCCTTTTATACCGTCAGAAGCCAATATTAAAGAGTTTACGATAAAGTCCGTACTCCTTGGGTCCTTTTTCGGGATTTTGTTTGGAGCGGCGAACGTTTACCTTGCTTTGAAAGCGGGGCTTACTGTATCTGCATCAATTCCCATAGCAGTGCTTGCCATAACACTTGGCAGAATGCTTTTCAAAACAACCATTCTTGAAAATAATATTATACAAACAACAGGAAGTGCAGGCGAAAGCATTGCCTCAGGCGTTGCCTTTACTTTGCCTGGTTTTCTTTTTTTAAGTGATCCTTCCAGCAGCGAATTTTTCAACTATATCACCATTACTACCCTTGCGATTTTTGGAGGAATGCTTGGCACGCTTATGATGATTCCTTTGCGACGCTCGCTTATTGTTAAGGAACACGGTACACTTCCTTACCCTGAGGGCGCTGCGTGTGCAGCAGTTTTGGAAGCAGGGGAAAAAGGCGGCGATGTTGCAAAAACAGCTTTCTGGGGATTAGGCGTTGCTGCGGTATATGCGTTCCTGCAGAAAGTATTGCATGTAATTGCCGATGTACCCACCTTCGTCACAAGTTTAAAAAATAAATATTTTCCTGCTGCGAGACTTGACGGCGAAATTACTCCCGAGTATCTGGGTGTTGGTTATATTATTGGACCCCGCATTGGTGGGGTGTTGGTGGCAGGAAGTGTGCTCAGTACGTTCGTTTTGATCCCTTTATTGGCGACGCTTGTACCGGGGCATTTGATCTTCGGGCAGTTGACTAACCTCGGTATTAACCCTGATGGTTTCGGCTGGGATGCACAGACTCAAACTTTCTCTGATACAACTGAAGCCATCTACCGGGCCTATGTTCGTCAGATTGGCGCAGGTGCAGTTGCTGCGGGTGGTTTTATCACGTTGATAAAAACCGTTCCGACGATCGTATCTTCTTTTAGAGAAAGCATTGGAGGGGTTAAGGAAAAAGGAGAAAAAAGTGTAGCAAGAACCGACAGGGATCTGAACATAAAAGTTGTATTATTCGGAAGTCTTGCATTGGTACTATTAATGTCTTTGCTAACCATTATTCCGGGAAACAACTTTGGTAACAGGCTGCTGATTGCCTTGCTGGTTATTGTCTTTGGTGCATTCTTTGTAACGGTGGCTTCCCGCATTGTGGGATTGATCGGTTCCTCAAACAGCCCCATTTCCGGAATGACGATCGCCACATTAATGGCCACATGTCTTGTGTTTATTGGGATTGGTTTTACGGGAAAGGTTTATGAACCAATGGCACTCGTTGTAGGGGGTATTATTTGTATTGCTGCGGCAAATGCCGGTGCAACTTCACAGGATTTAAAGACAGGCTTTCTTCTCGGTGCCACGCCACGAAACCAGCAGATTGCACTATTTATCGGCGCTATCGTTTCATCAATCGTCATAGGCTGGACAGTTAAAGTTTTGGATACGCCAACAGCCGAAATGGCGGCACACGGCATTAAGCATGCTATTGGTGGTAAAAGTTTTCCAGGTCCCCAGGCTACGCTTATGGCGGTATTGGATAAAGGCATTTTATCAGGTAATCTGCCATGGCAATTTATATTCGTAGGGGCATTTATTGCAGTGGTGATGGAGTTGTGTGGCATTAACTCTCTGAGTTTTGCAGTGGGTGCTTATTTGCCTTTATCGACCACTCTGCCGATATTTATAGGCAGCTCTGTTCGCGGCATCGTTGACATTCGTCTCAAAAAGAAAGGTGTAGAAGAAGATGGAAAAGAGGACCTGAGAAAAGGAAATTTATTTGCTACCGGCCTCGTTGCCGGCGGTGCTTTGGCTGGAGTGATTGTGGCTATTTTGAATGTGTTTTTTGAAAGCGGTATGAAAAAGATCAGCCTGGGTGATGCTGTTTCGCAGGCACTGGGCAATACAGGATATTCATTGTTGGCAGTCGCTTTTTTCGCCGCAATGGCGCTGATGCTGTTTATGGTGGGCAATAAGAAAGAAGATACGAAAGTGTAGGGATGTACGAAATGTGAAAGTCGTTGTGAAGTAGCACCAAAAATTACCACTAAGGATACACTAAGTTTCACTAAGAAGGTAGATTTCGTACACTGTACCCTTAGTGGAGCTCAGGGTCCTAAGTGCCTTAGTGGTAAATTAAAATAATTGATTATCAGCATGTTGTCTATGCACTTCGCAGATTTTTTCACATTTCTTGCAGGATAAGAATTTCCACTATACATTTGGGTTAGGTAACACCTCAAAAATCCATCCTGCTGCAATAACCTTTTGCACCAATACCCGCCTTTATTCTTAGTCATTTTTTCCGCTTTGCCGGATAATTATACTTTCAATTCTTTATTCCTATTTAAAATCAGGTACTGATCCAAACTAAGTTTTCCTTAAGAAATACCATTAAACAAATCGTATTAAACTCAAGAATCTACCCAAAATGAAAACTTGTATTTTTCTCCTCAGTATGCTGGTTGCTGGTTTTTCTTATGACCAGGCGCTTTCTGCTCAAGGCAGCAATGACCATATTGCATTCAGCAAAAACACTACAGTAAATTCTCCTGCAGATTCTGCAAGCCTGCAGCTGAACGATTTTCTGGCGCTATATAAAAAGAACAGTGTGATCCTTAACTGGACCGCCGCAAAAGAAGAATCGGACGATCATTTTGAAATTGAGCGCAGCACAGATGGTGTGCATTTTCAAAAAACAGGCGATGTGCCAAGTGCAGGGGCCTCGGATATCAATGTGTTGTATGCTTATTCAGACAACGTTAGAGCCATCAATACACTAAAGAATGACATCTACTATCGCATTAAGCAAGTAAATAAAGACGGCAAATCTGTTTACTCAAAACTGTTGCTGGTACGTGTTTTCGGCACCAAAGCGCTGAAAGTAATGAGCATTACGCCAAACCCGGTTTTGAATAATATCAAAGTAAATGTGGAGCTGAACGACGATGCGATGGTAAATATGAAAGTGATCAAAACCGACGGCTCCGAAGTGATTCGCAAATCAGTTAAAGGAACAACTGGTCAAAATACATTTGAGATAGCAGGCACAAAAGATCTGCCTAAAGGAAACTACTTCCTGGAAGTGATCGTGAATAGCTATGAGAGAATGACTTTGCAGCTAATTAAAGAGTAAGTAAAGAAGTCAAAAAAAAGTCAAAAGTCAAAAATAGACGTCGCCGATTTGGCTGGTCGCTTTTTGACTTTTGACTTTTTATTTTTGATTTATGATTGTTGATTTTCATTCAAACTCGCCCACAACATATCCTTCAGCTGGCTTAGCCCCTGTTGTGTAACGGATGAAATAAATACATGCGGAACATTTGCCGGAAGGTCTTTTGCAATCGCTTCTTTTAACTCATCATCCAGCATATCGCTTTTGCTGACAGCAATAACAAAATCTTTCTGCAGCATTTCCGGGTTGTATTCTTCCAATTCTTTATGCAGAATATCAAACTCTTTTTTATGGTCTGCACTGTCAGCAGGAATCAGGAACAGCAAAATCGAGTTGCGCTCAATATGGCGTAAAAAGCGGTGTCCCAGGCCTTTACCTTCTGCGGCACCTTCAATGATCCCTGGCAAATCGGCAATACAAAAAGATTTTCCATCGCGATATTCTACCATTCCCAACTGTGGAGTCAACGTAGTAAAAGCGTAATCGGCGATTTTGGGTTTTGCAGCAGTCATAACACTCAGCAATGTAGATTTACCAGCATTTGGAAAACCTACCAAACCTACGTCTGCCAATACTTTCAGCTCAAGGTATTTATATCCTTCAGTTCCTGGCTCACCGGGCTGTGCGTGTTCCGGAGCCTGGTTGGTTGGTGTTGCGAAATTTGAATTACCCAAACCTCCGCGGCCGCCGTACATCCAAATCACTTCCTGGCCATCTTCCAGGATTTCTACTTCCTGCAAACCGCTTTCTTCATCTTTTGCGATAGTTCCCAGCGGCACATCTATATAAACATCTTTACCACTGCGGCCAGTACAATTAGTACCGCTGCCAGCCTCGCCATTCTCCGCCAGTACGTTTTTGTAATAGCGCAAGTGAAGCAAGGTCCAAAGGTTCTTGTTTCCCCGTAAAATAATATGACCGCCACGCCCGCCGTCGCCTCCGTCAGGACCGGCCATAGCGTTGAATTTTGTACGCAAAAAATGCTTGCTGCCCGCACCTCCGTGCCCGCTTCGGCAGAAAATGCGGATATAATCTATAAAGTTTGTCTTTTCCATTCGAGTGGCAAAGATAGTTTAAAGTAGTGGAGAGTTGAGAATGGAGAGTTGAGAGTTAATTCTCCCGGATTGCCAACTCTCAACTCTCCATTCTCAACTCTCAATTTTCAATTACTTGCCCAGTCCTTTGAGCAATATCAACAAAATATTTTCCTCAAGGTCTTTGGCTGAAATTTTTTGAACGCTGCGGTGCCAGGATTCAATTCCACTGACAGCATGCAGCATGATAAGCACGGCGGTTGGAGCATCAATATCCTTTACTTCGCCTCGTCTGATCCCTTCTTCTACAATGGCGGTGATGCGTTTGCGGTAAGCTCTTCTTTCGTTATGATAGTTGGTAAGATGCGGTTCAGATAAGTGTTTCC
The DNA here is from genome assembly GCF_019130065.1 of Pinibacter aurantiacus. GTDB lineage: Bacteria > Bacteroidota > Bacteroidia > Chitinophagales > Chitinophagaceae > Pinibacter > Pinibacter aurantiacus. Next base: position 492,540 of record NZ_JAHSPG010000002.1, read on the forward strand.
AGTCTCTGTCAACCACCTGCACCACTTCATAATTATTGATCATTTGATCAATGTGAAAGCGTAGGATTTTTTCTATTTTCTGAATAAAAGGGGAGTCTTCTCTTTCAATGGCATCAATGTTTTCGGTGTAATGTTGGGCCGCCTTGAAACATATTTCCTGTAGCAGTTCTTCTTTGGAGCGAATGTGATTATACAGGCTGGCAGCTTCTACACCCACACGCTCCGCAAGATCGCGCATGCTGCTGGCACTAAAGCCCTTCTCAAAGAAAAGTTTAGATGCCTTTTCAACAATGGTTTCCTTCTTGGTCGCGTTCTTAGAGCTTTTGATTTTTGCCATAAAACCGTAAAGTTAATAAAACTAACGGTTGTTAGGACTTGAAATTTGAAAATGTGGTAATTTGAAAATTTGAAAATGGAATTAAGCAATCGTTATGAATGCAGCATTTACAGCGTTCCTAATTTTCAAATTTTCAAATTATCCTAATTTTCAAATTATATTTGCGCAACTTAAAAATTAAATATGTCTTTAATAGCTGTAGGAACAATGGCCTTTGATGCCATTGAAACCCCTTTTGGAAAAACAGACCGTATCATTGGAGGCTCGGCAACTTATGTGGCTTATGCAGCCAGCAATTTTGTGCAACCCATTCAGCAAGTGTCAATCGTAGGATATGATTTTCCTGAAGAAGAAATGAACGATTTGAAAAAACGTGGAGTAGAGCTGGAGGGAGTAGAAGTTGTTAAAGACAAAAAATCATTTTTCTGGAGTGGCCGCTATCACCTGGATATGAACAGCCGCGATACATTGGTTACAGACCTGAATGTATTGGCAGACTTCAATCCGGTTATTCCAGAAAGCTATCAGGGTGCAGAATTCCTGATGCTTGGTAACCTGGCTCCTGCAATTCAGAAAAGTGTTATTCAGCAAATGAAAACTCGTCCAAAGCTTGTCGTTATGGACACGATGAACTTCTGGATGGAAATAGCAATGCCTGAGCTTGAAGAAACATTGAAACTGGTTGATGTGCTTATGGTAAACGATAGCGAAGCGAGACAATTAAGTGGTCAGTTTTCGTTGGTGAAAGCTGCAAAACAAATCATGAAAATGGGACCTAAGTACCTGATCATTAAGAAAGGTGAACACGGTGCTTTATTGTTCCATGAAAATGAGGTGTTCTTTGCACCAGCATTGCCGCTTGAAGATGTATTCGATCCAACAGGAGCTGGCGATACATTTGCCGGAGGCTTTATGGGGCACATCGCCAAAACAAAAGACATTTCTTTTGAGAACATGAAAACAGCGATCATCATTGGTTCTGCGCTGGCTTCTTTCTGCGTAGAAAAATTTGGTCCTACACGTTTAAAAGAAATCACTAAAGAACAGATCGACGCTCGCATTCAGCAGTTTGTTGACCTGGTGAACTTTGATATTAAGTTGGTGTAAGGCGCTAGGTAACATTGGCCAGTAGCCAGTTACCAGTAGCCAGTATATTAACGACAACGTTTCAATAGAAAATAGAACCTGCATACATGTGCAGGTTCTATTTTTTTGGAATGATGGCACTAAAAGTCCGGCAACTGGTAATTGGCTACCGGCCACAAACAACTCTACCGCAGCTTCCGCGCCAATACCACCACATTCTTAAACCGCTGCGTCTTTCCCTGCAAGTTGAAAATTTCAGTAAAGACAATATAGTTTCCAATGGGTAATTGCTTGCCCTGCTCATCCACCCCATCCCATCTGAAATAGCCGCTCTGGCCGCATAGCCCGTTCTTTACGAGATTTCTTACTGGCCTTCCGTTGGCGTCAAAAATGTAAATGTTGCAAACGTAACCCCGCTCAGTAAATTGATAATTGATCGTAGCAAAATCATCGTAGCCGTCATTATCGGGAGAAAAAACTTTCGGCGAAATATCAACTAATCCATGCGGCTGGCCATTTGTTTTGAATTGAGAATTTTGATACGTAGGCGTGCCATAACCCGCACTGGCTGCGGCCGAGTGCCAGTTGTTCTGGTCCTGTGTTGGGGCATCAAAATCGATTCTTTCAAGGGCAACACCTTTTGGATTTTCAATTAATGTAAAATGCCATTTGCTATCGTATCGCAACTCGTCAATGATTTTTCCCTGTTTGTTTAAAATCACGCAAGTGCCGCTTTCATTGGAAAAAGAGGGCATTGACGGAAGCTCAATCATCAACTCAGGATTTTTTACGAGGTATTCTTTCCGCACCGTCAATGGGTTCTCGGTTATCACCAGGTAGTCATTCGGAAAAAATAATTGACGTTCATTTGCGAGTTGTTTGCTGGAGCTAAGCTCGCCCGACGATGAACGATTGGCGATGTAGAGTTCTTTTAAATCAAGTATTTTATTGCTGCGGTTGTATAGTTCCACATAGTCCACGCCGGTAGAAGTCGGGTTGAAAAGTATTTCGTTTATTACTGCATCAAGGCTATCTGTTGAAGAAGGTAAACCTGTTTTGATAAACGTGTTATCCATCATATTTCCGCTGCAATCTTGAATATTGGCTACAGAAAAATCGTAAGGTTTATTTACCGTTAAATTGCTGGTGAGCTCAAGAATAACATTGGTAAATGATGGCTGTTTGACAACAACAGAGGCGATTGCATTATCGCTAAGCGTATAGTTGGTTTTGAGGGAAGCCAGTGTACTGTCTACAGGTTCGCTAAAAACCAGTGTGATGTGTTTTTCGTCGCTGGCAAAGGCTTTCAATAATTGTGGCGCGGTATTGTCGACGTTTATTGCCGTTGCCGAATTCTCTTTTCCCGGAGTTCCGCCCTTGTCATTTATGCTTGCCGTCCAATTAGAAGTGCCACTGCAAGGGTTATGCGTATCGATCATTTCCAGGCTCCAGCCGCCCTTGCTTTTGATATCGTTAAACCAACTACGGCTATAACTCACGCTGTGAATGGTTTTGCCTTCAGGCGAAAGAAGGAAAATTTCGTCTCCCTCTGCATACAGCGTCGGAAAATTGGTAACAGAAATGGTGGGCGCAATGGCAGATAGCGCCGCGAGATTGCTGCTCGTGCAAATCAACAGAAAACTATCTGGCTTCAACAAAACACTTTGGGTAATCGTGGCAGTTGAATTTGCGGCGCACAGCTTCCAGTTTTTAAGATTGATGGCCGCCGGCGAAACGTTCTTGATCTCAACATATTTTGAGGAAGGCAGGCCCACAACCGGCGAAGGAATCGGCATGATTTCAGTGATCAGCACATCGAATCTTTTTGCCTGGGTATACGAGACATTGGTGAGAAGCAGCATGGTTACAGCTGTAAAAAAGAATTTCATGGTGTAAAAGCAGGCTTTTCAAGCAGTTGGGCGAGGTAAATGGGAGGAAATGGAAGCCGCAAGTTATAAATATTCTAAAAACTTATTTGGATGTAAATATCCCGCAGCTTATTTTTGCGACTCTAGTATGAATTTTATTATTACAAATACCAAGAAGATTAAGAAGCACATCTCAAACGGGGAAGGTGTTTAGTCTACTTGTGTATCAACATAACTGAGCCTTCCCGAAATGGGGAGGCTTTTTTTATTCATTTATAAAACAAACTAAAACGAACCGGCTCTCACCGGTTCACAAAAACAACGATTATGAAAGATTTAAAAGTTGCTGTTGTTGGTGCTACTGGATTGGTGGGTACAAAAATGCTGCAGGTTTTGGCAGAAAGAAATTTTCCCGTTGCTGAAATCATCCCTGTGGCTTCTGAAAAGTCGGTAGGTAAAGAAGTTGAATTCAAAGGAAAAAAATATAAAGTAGTTAGCGCTGCAGACGCAATTGCTGCAAAGCCAAACGTTGCAATATTTTCTGCAGGTGGAAGCACATCTCTTGAGTGGGCTCCAAAATTTGCAGAAGCGGGCATCACTGTAATTGATAACTCTTCAGCATGGAGAATGGACCCAACTAAAGCGCTGGTAGTTCCTGAGATCAATGCAGATATTCTGAATGCAGATACAAAGATCATCGCAAATCCTAACTGCTCAACCATTCAAATGGTAGTGGCGTTGAACCCGCTGCATGCTAAATATAAAATCAAAAGACTTGTTGTAAGCACTTACCAAAGTGTTACTGGAACTGGTGTTAAAGCTGTTACACAGTTGGAAAATGAAAGAAAAGGTATTCAAGGCGAGATGGCTTATAAATATCCAATTGACCTGAACGTGATTCCACAGATTGATGTTTTCCTTGACAATGGCTACACTAAGGAGGAAATGAAAATGGTGAACGAGACTAAAAAAATTATGCGTGATGACAGCATCCGTGTAACATCTACAACTGTTCGTATTCCTGTAATGGGCGGCCACAGTGAAGCGGTGAATGTTGAGTTCGAGAAAGATTTCGATTTAGCTGAAGTAAAAGAATTGTTGTCGAAAGCACCTGGAGTTGTAGTGGTAGATGATCCTGCAAACGCACAGTATCCAATGCCTAAAGATGCGCACGAAAAGGATGATGTATTTGTAGGAAGATTGCGTAGAGATGAATCTCAGCCAAATACATTGAACATGTGGATCGTAAGTGATAACCTTCGCAAAGGTGCCGCTACCAACGCCGTTCAAATAGCTGAGTACCTTAACGGCAAAGGATTGTTGTAATAAATATTTTCATTGTTTTTTTATGAAGGGTTAGTGTAGAGACGCATGAAAATGCGTCTCTCTTTTTATTTACGCGGCTGTAATTTTATTTCAAACTGATTTTTTTATAATTTTTAAAAAGGAAATAAACGCCAACACACAAAAGAATAACCGGCCAGACCTTTATAATTGCAAGTATCAATTCTCTTAGCATTTCCCAACCAGACAATATCGATTCTCCCAAAAGACTTGTGAACGAAGGTTGATAGGGCGTAACGATTTTTGTTGCTGGAAGCATTTCTGTTTTCGCCGCTTCATTTTGATACAGCGAAATTTTAACGGTGCTATATTTCACTTTATCGTTCAGGTCAAGGTTGGCTACCAAAGCGTCGTCAGCTTCCTGTTCCTTTCCGATCAGCTTATCCTCTCCATCCAACACATCATTTAATTTTTTGCCTTTGTTGTCAATTGCAGAGGTGATTCTTGAAAAATGTTTTGTAGTTCGTTTTTGTGTGAGTGTGTTACTCAATTCATTAAGCGTAACATCTTCTGCTTTTATAATTCTGTAATCAATAAAACCGATAAGTGTTGCAATTGATTTAAGTGTCGTGTCAAGCTCCTGATTTGGTACTCTTATCTCAATGTCGTTCGACATATTGTAGTGCACTGTCCGAAGAAGAGAATCTGCCGTCACCTTCACCGTCTCAGTGTTTGCAATGTTGTTCGTAAGATTGGTGTACGTAACAAAGCCTTTGTTTTTGCAAACAATGTCTTCAATTTTATATGAGGTTGATACAACATTATCGACTTTGAATTTCAAGTCCGCAGTTCGAATAAATTTTCGCTGATCAGGAAAAGATTGATTTGCCGAAGATGATGGAATGCCCGTGGCCGTTGAGTCTGCCGCGTTTGCATCCAATGATTTACTTTCTGAAGAATAGCGGCTCTCGCAGCTTATGATACATACGGCAAGTACTCCCACTATTGAAATTTGTTTCAAATAGAGATTCATGTTTTAAGATTATGGCGTTAAAAAATGATGAACATCTTGCATAGGAATATGCAATGAATCGTGAAGCATAATTGCCGGCAATGCTTGTAAATATTATTAATAACGGCTTTACTAAAATGTAACCTTTGCTGACCGATATCATAAAACAGTTTTGCATTATTATAACATATGTAACACTGCGAGATCATATTTGCCCTTTGGGTCAAAATAGTTTTTTTTAGCGCAACTATTTTATAACGATCAACATCTAAGAAGGCAAGTATTTGGTTGTTGGTTACTAACGGCCTTACTCCTAAAACAAGTAAGCATTGGCACAGATTACAAACGGGACATATTCTATGAAAAACTGAGTTCGAAAAAAAGGCAAGTATTGGCACAGGTACTAATGGTCAACCTTATCCTATGAAAAAAATGATTTGGCTGTAGGTTACTAATGAGCAAAGCAATTAGTTGGTCAATATAAACATTGGCAAAAGCTACTAACGGCACATATTCTATGAAAAACCACTTTTTTGGTAAGAGGTTACTAATGGTTATAAAATAATTGTCTGGTCAAACAATTATAACTTGGTCATTAACTAAAGAAAAGTATTTGGTCGAGGTTGCTAACAGTTAAACCTTATCCTATGAAAAACTACTTTTTTTGACACATTCATCATGGTCGGATGAATGAAGGATTGGTCAAACGATTACTAATGGGTGTAATGACTTGCGAATTCTTTAACCGCCTTAGGTAAACACAGGCATAGGTAATTTGGCAGTTAAAAAAACTTGCTAAGCATTACAAGGTCAAAAGTTACTAATGGGGATAATACAAGCTTTTAATTCGATTATTCAAAGTCATGGTCGGTGACTTATCGTGGTAACTCGTATTTGGTTATGCTAACGCTTGTTTATACCACAAACATAAAATAAGTCACCTTATTCTTCCTAAAAAAAAATTCAAAACGGTCCCTTCTTTTGTCAAAAAGGACGAGATTTTCAATGTAGAAAAAGTTCGCGCATGTAAAAGTCATTAATACACAATTGAAAATATATGCACAACTGGAAAAAACTTTTTTTGAAACTCACCAGACCTTTTTGAGCAAAAGTGCCATCAAAAGGCCATTTCTGGCCTTTTTCGACAATTTGCTTTACAAACTATCACAAACGCTGACGATAATTTCGCAGGCTTTTTCTATCTCTTTTTTTGATATCGTTAAGGGAGGAGCAATACGCATGCAATTGGCGCCAAACAAAAACCAATCTGTCAGTACACCTTTCATAATGCATGCATCTATAACTTTTTTATTGGTGTCAAAGGTATCAAACTCAATAGCCATCAACAATCCACGGGAACGGACGTGTTGGATTTTTGGATGTTTGAGGTACGCGCGGAAGAGAAATTCTTTTTCCTTAACCGATTCTATAAGGTTGTGCTTCAGCAAAAATTTCATCGCCGCCATTCCTGCTGCACAACAAACGGGATGTCCACCAAATGTTGAAATGTGTCCAAGCACGGGATTTTCTGTAAATGAATTCATGATCTTTTTATCAGCAATAAAAGCACCTAAAGGCATTCCGCCGCCAAGAGCTTTTCCCAGCAAAACAATGTCTGGTGCAACGTAATACTGCTCAAATCCCCACAGAGAGCCGGTTCTGCCGAATCCGGTTTGTATTTCATCAAGAATCAGAAGTGTTCCCGTTTCAGTACATTTTTGTCGAAGTGCATTCATCCACTCAAGCGATGGGGCATACACACCTTTTTCCGCCTGAACAGTTTCAAGAATTACACAAGCCGTTTGTTCATCAATTGCATCTATAGAACCATGTGAATTGTACTCAAGATGTTTGATGCCGGGCAATAGCGGTCTGTAAGCATTTCTAAAATATTCATCGCCAATGATGCTTAGTGCGCCCTGTGTAGAGCCATGATAAGATTTATTAAACGCTATGATGTTTGGCCGGCCGGTGTAGCGCTTGGCAAGTTTCATTGCTCCTTCGGTGGCTTCTGCTCCGGAGTTGGTAAAGTACACGCTGTTTAAAGATGCCGGTAAATGGTCAGTTAACAATTTTGCATATTGCACTTCAGGCGTTTCGATAAACTCGCCATATACGAGCAAATGCAGGTAGTCGTCGGCTTGTTTCTTTATCGCTTTTACCACTTTGGGATTCCGGTGACCAACATTGCACACGCTAATTCCGGCAATAAGGTCAATATATTCCTTTCCTTGTTTGTCCCAAAGCTTTGTGCCTTTCGCTTTTACAATTTCCAGCGCCAGCGGAGCCGGAGAAGTCTGGGCAACATGTTGAAGAAATAATTGTCTGTAGTTCATAAGAAAAGTCAAAAGTAAAAAGTAAAAAGTAAAAAAGCTGTATTACAGCCGTGCGACGCCGTTTTTTAATTTTTCCTTTTTACTTTTAACTTCAAAAAATACTTATGCCTGTTATTTTACCAGTAAAAGGGGTTTCGCCAAAGTTTGGAGATGACTGCTATATAGCGCCTAATGCAACAATTGTAGGGGATGTTGAAACAGGTTCTCAATGCAGCTTTTGGTTCAACGCAGTTGTGAGGGGTGATGTAAACAGCATAAGAATGGGCAATAAGGTAAATGTGCAGGACGGAGCCGTTTTGCACGCAACATTCGAAAGATCAAAAGTTATTATAGGCAACAATGTTTCGATAGGCCACAATGCATTGGTGCACGGATGTACGATCCACGACAACGTGCTGATAGGAATGGGATCAATTGTGATGGATAATGCGGAAATATTCAGCAACACCATTATAGCAGCGGGAGCGGTGGTACTTGAAGGCACGGTTTGTGAAAGCGGAAGTATATACGCAGGAGTGCCCGCAAAAAAGATAAAAGACATTTCAGAGGAATTGATAAGCGGGGAGATAAACAGGATAGCGGAGAATTATATAAAATATTCAGGGTGGTTTAAATAGTTGAGAATTGAGGGTGGAGAGTTGAGAGTTGTTGGACAACATCAACAATTGTTTTTAACTCTCCACTCTCAATTCTCCACTCTCCACTAATGGAAATACTATTTTTGTGAAAAAAACGTTCTATAGCTGGAAATCTTGAGACCCTTTTACTTAATAAATTGATTTTCAATGAAACTTTTGGCAAGTAGCTTGATGATTTTGTGCTCAGTTTTGATCATGTTTAGCTCGTGCAGCTTGTTTGCACCTAAATATGGCTGCCCCAGCAATGGCAAAAACGTTGGTGCCGAGCGCATACTAAGCGGTGAGAAAACGCCAAAGGCGAAGAAGTTTAAAGTGTAATTGAAAGTTGACAATTGAAAGTTGAAAATGTAACGCATCTTGGGTACGCAGGAATGTAATATTGAAGGCGGTATGTTCGACCTTAAAGAACTCTCAACTCTCCACTTTCAATTCTCCACTATTTATAGCTCTCCTCAATCGTTCCCAGAATATTCAAATAACTCACATACCTGTCCGCATAAATTTTACCGGATTCTACAGCGGCTTTAATGGCGCAGCCCGGCTCTTCTACATGCAGGCAATTATTGAATTGACAATCTTGTAAAGTGTCCCGCATTTCCGGGTAATAGTGTGATAGCTCTTGCTTGCTAATGTCGACCAAACCCAGTTCACGAATACCGGGCGTATCAATTATTTTTCCGCCGAAAGGAAGATCAAACATTTCTGCAAACGTGGTAGTGTGCATTCCCTTGCCGCTCCAGCCGCTTACTTCCTTCGTCTTTAAATTCTTTTCAGGAAAAATAATATTGATGAAAGATGATTTTCCCACGCCACTATGACCGCTTATTAAAGTGATTTTTTCCTTCAACAGATCCTTTACTTCATCAACACCCTGGCCGTTTACAGTGCTTGTAAGAATGACTTTGTAGCCAACACTTTCATACATGCTTTTAAAATGTTCGAAATGTTCTATTTCTTTTTTGCGATAAACGTCGGCTTTATTGAAAACAATGATCGCAGGAATGTGATAGGCTTCTGCGGTAATCAGGAATCTGTCAACGAAACCCATGGAGGTTTTAGGTTCGCGCAATGTTGCTACCAAAACGCACTGATCGAGATTAGATGCTATAATGTGGTGCTGGTTCTTGTTGTGGGGAGAAGTCCTTGTGATGTAATTGTGACGGTCATAAATATTGGTGATCATCACATTGTTCTCAAGGTCTCCGTCTTCAATATCTACAAGATCACCAACAGCTACGGGGTTTGTTGACTTGAGTCCCTCAATTTTGAATGCCCCTTTGATGCGTGCATTGTATGGCGTACCATCTTCTGTTTTTACGCTGTACCAGCTACCGGTTGATTTGTAAACTACTGCTTTCAATATTGCGAATTTCTCCTTTATAGATATACGAAAGTATTGCAAATTCAAAGAATATCGAGTCTATTTGGGAAACGATTCTATTAACCTTAAAGAACATATTGATGAAAAAGCTTTTGTTGATGCTTGCCGCCATTGTTTGTTATTGTGGATCTCATGCCCAGAAATTGAAAGCAGATATAAAAGATCTGGCTTTTATTGCAGGAAAATGGGGTATGAAACATGAATGGGGCGACATGGAAGAAAACTGGAGCGCACCGATGGGCGATAACATGATGTGCAGCTACAGATGCGTGGATAAAGGCAAAGCCGTTTTTTATGAGTTCATGCTCATTGAGCAAACAGACAGTGTTCCCGTACTAAAACTGAGGCACCTAAAGCCGGGTAACATTACGTTGGAAGACAAAACAAGTCCATACAGTTATCCTTTAATAAAACTCGAAACGAACAAAGCCGTTTTTGAAAGCAAGAAAGAAAAAACACAACTTGTCTTTCAAAGGCTCGATGCGAAACACATGACCGTATTTTTGATTCGCGAGAAAAACGGGAAGGAAGAGAAGGATGAGTTTGCGTATGCAATGACTGAATAACTGAATGGCTGAATAACTGAGTGTTCGAATTTCAAAGTGAATCCCAATTTAGAAACATTCAGTTATTCAATGATTCAGTTATTCAGTCATTCCTCTATCTCAGCCATTTTTCAGGATCGAGGTTGACCATTTTATCATTTGAGATAAGAAACTCCAGTTCTCCGAGGTTGTCGCCTTTATCATCAAGCTTGCCGAGAACTTGTCCCATTTTTACAACATCACCCTTTGAAACGGAAACGCCAGACAGATTACTGTAGGTGGTGAAATATCTTCCGTGTTTAATAATAACGGCTTCACTTGGGCCGATCGACATGATTGCGGAAACTTCTCCATTGAAGACTGCCTTAACGCTTGTGCCTGCTCTTGTTTCGATGGTTATTCCATAGTTGTCAAATCTTGCTTTGCTATTGGGATAAAATTGTGGTCCAAAGTGCATGATCACGCTACCGGATGCCATTGGCCAGGGCAAATGACCTCTGTTCCTTTCAAAATTTGCGGACATTGCTCTCGTTTCGGGCCTGTCGTCGAGCGGACTTTCGGCTTTTGCCGGTTTTGAAGACGCGAGGGTAACAGGATCGGCTTTTTCTTTATTTACTTTGCTGCCTTTTTTCTTTTTATTGGCTGCTGCCAGGGCCTTCTTTTCTGCGGCAGCTTTTTTTCGCGCAGCCTTTTCTTCTTCCAGCGCCTTCGCCCTCGCGATTGCAATTTCACGACGTATCGCAGCATTAATGGCGTTTCGCAAAGCAATATCCTGTTTGCGTTTTTCATTTATTCTCTTCGTTAGTTCCTGTTCGCGCGATTTCAGTTTGGTGACTACCTCGTCCTGTTCTTTTTTGTCTTCTACCAGCACTGCCTGCTGTTTCGTTTGTTCGCGCAGGGCTTCATTTCTTTCTTTTTTGCTGTCCTTAAGGTCAGATAGTTTTAGCTGCAGTTGTGTTTGCGTGTTAAGGTAATTTTCTACTTGCTGTTGTCTGTAGGCACGATATGCCTTCAGGTAAGCAAATCTTTTTAGTGCATCATTAAAACTGGTGGAAGAAAAAAGGAAGTTGAGGAAATTGTAGTTGCTCCGGTTTTTGTATGCGTAGACTACGCTTGTTTCATATTGTTGCCTGAGGGTATCCAACTCGTTGCGCAACTTGTCAACCTCTTTTGCGTTTAAATCTATGTCGCCCTGGATGTCGCTGATCTGTTCGTTTACAATGTCAATCTGTTGCTGTCGCAGGCGGAGTTTTTTCTGTATCAAAGCAAGTTGGCCAAGGCTCTCTTTTTTGTCTTTTTTTGTTTCATCAATCGATCGCCGCAGTGCATCGATCTCCTGCTGAATGGCGGCACGCTTCCTTTTGAGTTCGGCGCTTCGCGGCGTTTGAGCAAAACAATTGACAGTGAATAATGTAAGAAAGTAAAGGAGGAATATTTTGTTCATGCCATGGTCGTTGGTAAGGTGCGGCTTTCGGTTGCTCTTAGTTGAGAATTGAGAGTGGAGAGTTGAGAGTTCTTCACGTTCAGCCATGCACTCGATTTGCCACTTTTTTTAAGTTTGATTTTGTTGTTTTTACAATAGCCACTAATAGTTTTATTAATTCATCACAATCCTTTTGTATGGAATTATATTCGCTGGTTTGCAAATAGACTCCTTCTCGTAACAAGAGCAACCAATAATCACATTCGTTTGCTTCTTTCAATGCAATATTCATTTTATTTAAAAAATCCGCCTTTGATTGGCCATGTTCTGCTTCTCTAATTAAAGCGCCAATCGACGTCCCACTACGCAATAATTGTTTTGATAAAACAAATTCTTTCTGATGTTGGCAGAGGAACTCGTATAAATTAATGATTCTTATTGCAAATGCGATAGACTTGGTGCCGACAAGACTTTTACTCATGGTTTAGATAGTTGAGAATTGAGAGTGGAGAATGGAGAGTTGTTAAAGGTCAAAGATCTCTTCGATTTTCCAATTCCACTCGATGCTGATTTCAACGGTAATTATCGGCCACAGTCACTATTATTCTAGATACAAATATTTTCAACGTTGTTAACCTTCTTCGGCTCCTCACTCTCCACTCTCAATTCTCCACTCTCCACTAACGAAGCCATTTTTCCGGATCAAGATTCACAGATCTGTCGTTTGAGATTACGTTTGTAATAAGGAATTCAAGTTCGCCCCTGTTGTCATCCTTTTCGGCCAGCTTGCCTAATACTTGTCCCATTTTAATGGTTTGGCCTTTTGAAACAGAGGTGGATGAAAGGTTACTGTATGAAGTAATGTATTTACCATGTTGAACAATCACAGCTTCTACCGGGCCCACTGATGTTACTGCCAGTACTTCGCCATCGAACACTGCTTTTACAGAACTTCCTGTGTTCGCTTCTATAGTGATGCCAGGGTTATCGTACGTTACAACACCGCCATAGTTTTGTCTTCCAAAGTGCATGGTAACAATTCCGGATGCCATTGGCCATGGAAGATTGCCTTTGTTCTTTTCGAAGCTTTCAGACATGGCTCTCGTTTCTTCTCTTTCGAAAGAATTGTAGTTCGCTGCGGGTTTTGGTTTGGCAGGCACCGTAGTAACTGTGGTAGTGCCTGGGTTTGTAGTTGCAGGTGGGTTTGTTGTCGTAGCCGGCGCGTTAGGGTTAGTTTTCGGAGCATTGTTTGCTTTTGCGAGATCAGCGGCTTTTTTGGCAGCCTCAGCGTCGGCAACTCTTTTAGCTTCCGCAGCTTTTTTCGCCGCAGCTTCTTCTGCCATCGCCTTCTTTCTTGCAGCATCAATTTCACGACGGATGGCCGCGTTAATGGCGTTACGCAAAGCAATATCCTGCTTGCGTTTGTCATTCATGTCCTTGTTTAGTTCCTTTTCCCTCGTTTTTAATTTATTTACAACAACGTCCTGCTCTTTTTTATCTTCTTCAAGAACGGCCTTTTGTTTGGTTTGTTCGCTTAGTGCTTCGTTCTTTTGTTTTTTATTATCGTTCAGGCTGGATATTTTTTGTTGCAGCATTTCCTGAGTGGTGCGATAATTCTCTGCTTGCTGCTCCCTGTAGGTGCGATAGGATTTTAAGTAGGCTACTCTTTTCAATGCGTCATTAAAGCTGGACGCAGAAAAAAGAAAATTCAAAAAATCATAATTGCTTCGGTTCTTGTAAGCGTACACAACGCTTTTTTCATACTGAATCTTCAGTGTATCGAGTTCTCCGCGAAGCTTTACAATTTCTCTCCAGTTTTGATTGATGTTTCCCTGGATAGAATTGATCTGTTGGTTTACCAGTGAAACCTGTTGTTCACGCAAACGCAATTTTTTTTGAATCAAAGCAAGTTGACCAAGACTTTCTTTTTTATACTTTTTAGTTTCATCAAGCGATTTACGCAAATCGTCGATCTCGTTTTGAATATCAGCCTGTTTTTTCTTGAGATCAGCACTGGTAGGATTTTGCGCTATGCAATTGACGGTAAAAAGAATGGCTAGTAAAAGAAAATATGGTTTAGTCATGCTTTGAATTTATTGCGGTTTAGCATTGAATAAGATCAAAAAGGGCATTGCTGCCCATTTGATCAAATATAAAAGTTTAACGCTTATTGCACCTTATAATTTTTCGGGATGCTGAAAGGGTAGTTTAAAGTTTCGTTAAAGCTATATTGTTTAAAGTCCATCTGCACGTCGATCTTGGACTTTTCAACTACAGAAATCTCTCTAAACTTCGGGAAGTTTTTCGAGTCCCATTTTTCATAGTTGCCATAGCTTATGTTGCAAGTGCGGTTGCGTGTTGGGTCCACATCATCCATTTTACTATTGGCAACGGCATTCAGGTTGCTATTAATGGTAAGCAGATTTTTGAACAGGGCTCCCACGATCAGCATCGTAATGTTATCCTGATTCTTTTTGTAAGACACAACATTTGAATCGATGAATATCGGATTGCCGATTAGCAGATCCTGCATAGTTGAAAACTTAACCGGCAAATGAGTAAGTTCCTGTAAATAGTTTACTGAACGCAGCTCTACCACTTTATCTTTTCTGTTTAATACTTTAACGCTGTCGGGTGTTATCATTACCCGAAAAGCCTCAAAGCTTACAACGGTGGCATTTACCAAAAGCCATATAACGCTATCCTTTTTCATGCGGATGAAAACAGTAAGATCTGGTTCTTTACCGTCTTTGTCCCATACGTCTACTTTTACTTTCGCAGAAAATGTATTAAAATCGATCCTGTTGGAATCGAGCGCATGCAGGGTTTGTTTTATGAAATCCAGCGAATCGTTATGAATATCCTTCACAACAATCATTTGTGTAGTGTCTTTTTTAGACAATGCTGTGTTGATCTTCCTGGTAGAATGACAACTAACAATTGTAATGATACTGATTGCCAGTAATAGAGGCGAAAAAAATTTCATCAGATACTTTTTAAAGTTGGACGTTAATTGCAAAAAGTTCTTGCACGGCAAGATGTTTTACACAGATTAAATTTTACCTGTGTGGCCAAAGCCGCCCGCATTTCTCTCTGTCTCTGATAATGCTTCAACTTCGTGCCAGCTTACCTGCTCTACTTTCTGGATCACCATTTGGGCAATCCGGTCCCCATGTTGAATCATTTGTTCTTCCTTGGAAAGATTGATGAGGATTACTTTTATTTCACCGCGATAATCTGCGTCGATGGTGCCTGGAGTATTCAGGCATGTAATGCCTTGTTTAATGGCAAGCCCGCTTCTTGGTCTTATCTGAGCCTCGAAGCCCTCTGGCAGTTCAATAAACAAACCGGTAGGAACAAGTGTTCGCTCCAGTGGTTGTAAAGTAATCGGGGACTCTAAATTTGCTCTGATATCCATGCCCGCAGACCCGGAAGTGGCATAATGCGGCAAGGGATTGGTTGACTGGTTAATGATTTTTACCTGTAATGACATGGGAGCAAAAGTAAATCATTGAGTCATTGAATCATTGAATAATTGAGGAAAGTCTGCGTCAGAACTTCAATTATTCAATGATTCAGTTATTCAATTATTTTTTCTTCAGGAGCACATTTGCATATGCCACCAGCCCTTCTTCTCTTCCCACAAAGCCCATTGTTTCTGTAGTAGTTGCTTTTATCGAAACGTCGTCGATGGACAGATTAAGAATGCGGGCGATGGTTTCGCGCATTTCGCCGGAGTATTTTTTTATTTTGGGAGCTTCCAGGCAAAGGCTGCTATCGATGTTTACGATCTCATAACCCTTGTCTGTAATGAGTTTGAAGGTTTCTTGCAAAAGAATTTTGCTATCGATGTTCTTGTACTTTTCGTCTGTGTTGGGAAAATGAATGCCAATATCACCAAGGCTCAGGGCGCCCAGCATGGCGTCGCAGATAGCATGTAGCAAAACATCTGCATCACTGTGTCCCAATGCTCCCTTCGTGTGTGGAATTTTAATTCCGCCGATCCAAAGATCCCTGCCTTCTACCAATTGATGAAAATCGATACCGAAGCCTATTCTGTAAGACATAGTTTAATTGAGAGTTGAAAGTTGAGAATTGAGAGTTGAAAGGTATGAAAAGAAAATGGAGAGCTGAGCCATTAACTCTCAACTCTCCATTCTCAACTCTCCATTAATAAAATTATTCTCCGCCGCTGTTCTCGCTTCCGTTTGTAGCCGGATCGAGGTCAAATGTTAGACCAAAGCGAAGTGTGTTAGACAACGGATTTTGGTTTACACCGCTTCCAGACGGGATGATGTATGAGAAGTTAAGTCCAAATACATTGTATTTCAAACCGGCGCCCACTGTGAAATATCTTCTATCGCCAGCCTCTTTTGTTTCGTAGAAATAACCTGTACGCACAAAGAACTGGTTCATGTAGCCATATTCTATACCAACAGAAACGTTGCTAGCGCCTGGCCAGTCGCTAAAAGATTGGCCCCAGCCGCTGATTGAAGAGGTGGTTTTGTAATCTTCTCTTCCGGCGCTGTCAAGCGGGAAGGAAGGAACCAGTAGTTTATTGAGGTCAAGTGCGAAAGTCATTTTATTGCTTTCGTCAAACACCTTTGTGTAAGCGCCACCTATGCCGAAGTTTGCGGGAATAAAGTCTTTCTTATTTGCATCGCTGGTATAAGAAACTTTACCGCCAAGGTTTGTAAGTGTAGCTCCTGCGGTGAAACCTTCACCTGTTTCGGCGTTAAGACCATTGTAATAAAATGACAGGTCTGCTGCAACTGTGCTGGCTGCTTTGTAATTTGTTCCGTTTCCGAGAACATCACCACTTGCCAGCTTTGAGTTGATGTATCTCAACGCGAGGCCCATGCCTATTTTCTCAGAAAGTTTACGTGAATAACCTGCGTCAAAGCAAAATTCACGTGGCCTGTAAGAGCCAAGTTCCTGCTGATTTTCGTTTACAAACTGAATGTTTCCCAGGTTAAAATATCTCATGGAGAATGTAAGTGCCTGGTTGTCATCTAATTTGTGGTATCCGCCCAGTGTGGCAAGATATACATCATTAAGCCCGAGCTTTTTTAGCCAGGGAGTGTAGTTTAGTGCGATGCCAGTTTTGCTCTCATTAAAAGGTGTTTTGGCCAGGTTCCAGAAGTTTGCATTTGCTTCAGGTGCGGTCGCGATGCCAGTTTCGCCCATTCCTCCTGCTCTTGCCTCCGGTGAAATACGCAGGAACGGAACCGCTGTAGTGGTCACATTTATCGGATTCGTTCCGGTTTGCGCATTTACATAACTAACACTAATAACTGTTGCAACTGTAACAATTAATTTCAATGCTCTTTTCATTGATAGATTTATTTTCCTTAAAAGTGAATTCTGAAACAGGCCATTTTTATACAAAAAATCGTGCCTCAGGGGATTAAAGTAAAAATTTATTTCATTAATTGCTTTTAGTAGGAGGATTGATTCGGCGGCTAAAATAATAGTATTCTCATAAAAACTAGCTACTTATGGTAAGTAATTTTTTAAGGGTACAAAAATAATACTCGCTGAAACATAGGCATTAACGAATAAGCCAAAGATTTGTTGTAAAAAGGCATGGATGTTGCAATCAACGATCTGCTGTTCGGAAAAATGGCGCAATTACTATAATGTTAAAATGTTGAAAGTATTTATATTCGCAATTCTGTAACAAAGTTTGCGGGGATAACAATATTTGGATATCAACTGCGTTATTACCTATTACAATTTAAAACCAGCATAAATGGCATACAAAATGAACTGGAAAAATTTCGCGATACTCTTATCCTGTGCCGCAGTTTTGGGTTCCTGCAAGGATGGAAAACTATTTGGCAAGAAAAAAGCCAAATCGGATGTTACAGGATGGAACTATAATGATAAAAACCAGGGCGGTTATCAGGTTGCTTTAGAAAAAGAACAACCAAGTGGTCCCGGTTTGGTGTTTGTGCAAGGTGGTACTTTTACAATGGGCGCTACAGAAGAGGACGTAATGAGCGATTGGAACAATATTCCACGCCGCGTTACTGTTAACTCATTCTATATAGATAAAACGGAAGTGGCGAACGTTCACTATCGTGAGTATCTGTACTGGATCAACACTGTTTTTGACGGTGACGAATACCAGGCAGTTAGAAACGGAGCTTTGCCAGATACTTTGGTTTGGAGAAGCGAACTTGCTTACAACGAACCAATGGTTGAATATTATTTCCGTCACCCGGCATATAATAATTACCCTGTAGTAGGTGTAAGCTGGAAACAAGCTAATGATTTCTGTCTTTGGAGAACTGACCGCGTAAACGAACTTGCGCTGATCCAAAAAGGATTCATTAACGATAAATCTATCAAAAACATTTCTGGTATCGGCCAGGAGAACTTCAATACTAAATCTTACCTGTTAGGTGAGTTTCAGGCAACTCCTGGTAAAGGTGCACGTTCTAAAAAGAACCCGCTCAAAAATCCAAACGGTACACCTCGTACCAACGTAACTTTTGAAGATGGTATTCTTTTGCCAAACTACCGCCTTCCAACAGAAGCTGAGTGGGAATATGCGGCTCTTGGTTATGTAAACCAGAACCCAATGCCTACTAAGAATGATAAAAAACGCGGTGAAGAGTTGGTTACAAACAAACAAGTGTATTCCTGGAGCCAAAACGTAAACGGTCTTCGTGACACTCGTCGCGGAAGCTGGCAAGGTACTTTCCTGGCTAACTTTAAAAGAGGTGCCGGTGATAACATGGGTGTTGCAGGAGGTTTGAACGATAACGCTGTTTACACTGCCCCTGTTAATTCATTCTATCCAAACGGTTTCGGTATCTATAATATGTCTGGTAACGTAAGTGAGTGGGTAGCCGATGTTTATCGTCCACTTTCTTCAACTGACGAAAATGATGTGGCTTCTTTCCGTGGTAACAAATTCCAAACTATCGATGTGAGCACAGGAAAAGCTGAAAGAGACAGCCTTGGAAGAATTAAATATCGCTACGTAACTGACGAAGAGAGCAAGAAACGTCGTAACTATCAAAAAGGTGACGTAATCAACTACCTTGATGGTGACTCACTTCTGGCTGGTGTTTCTTACGGATACGGAAAAACTACTTTGATCAGCGATCACTCAAGAGTTATCAAAGGTGGTAGCTGGGATGACAGAGCTTACTGGTTGAGCCCAGGCACACGTCGCTTCCTTGAAGAAGAACAAAGTGCAAGCACTGTAGGTTTCCGTTGCGCAATGGATCGCGTAGGTAGCGCAGCAGGTAACGGCAGAAAATCTGGTATCGAATACAAACAAAGAAAACAGAACAATCGTAAGAAATAAGTTCAGTTCATAATATTTAAAAAGTCATCTGGAAACAGATGGCTTTTTTTATGCAAATAACTGAATGACTGAATAACAGAATAACTGAACATGTAAGGCATTTTTGTTTATTAGATTCAGTTATTCTGTTATTCAGTTATTCAATTATTTATATTTGGCTCATGAACATCGAACAACTCTACAACATATTCCTTCAACATCCGGCCATTACTACCGATACGAGGAAGATTACGCCGGACTCGATTTTCTTTGCGCTCAAGGGAGCTTCCTTTGATGGCAACACATTTGCGGAGCATGCGCTTAAAACCGGTGCGGCTTATGCCGTAATTGATGATGCGACTTATCATGTGGATGAAAGGACCATTCTTGTAGAAGATGTTTTAACTACATTACAGCAACTGGCGAAATATCATCGTCAGCAATTTGACATACCGTTTATCGCGATAACGGGAAGCAATGGAAAAACGACTACCAAAGAACTGGCTTCTACGGTGCTGGCAACAACTTATAAAACCTATACTACACAAGGAAATCTGAACAATCACATTGGTATTCCGCTTACAATACTAAGCGTGAAAAAAGATGCTGAAATGGCGGTGATAGAAATGGGGGCCAATCATCAAAAGGAAATAGAAGGTTATTGCACATACACTTTGCCAACTCATGGTTTGATCACCAACGCAGGAAAGGCCCACCTGGAAGGCTTTGGCGGAATAGAAGGCGTTAAGAAAGGTAAGGGTGAATTGTTCGATTACCTGCGGGCAAACAATGGAACTGCCTTTGTAATGTGGGACTATGATTATTTGCGCGAAATGAGTAAAGGCATTCCACATTTATTTACCTACGGCACAACCGGGGCAGATGTTTGGGGAAGCGTTGTGCAAAGCGAGCCGTTTCTTTATGTTACCACGAAGAACATTGAGCGCATACAAACACATTTGGTAGGAGATTATAATTTCCCTAACGTATTATCTGCGGTTGCTATCGGAGAGTTTTTCAAAGTGCCCGCAGACAAAATAAAGTCAGCTATTGAAAATTATGTTCCATCCAACAGCCGCTCGCAAATGATGAGCCTGGGAACAAACCATATTATTCTCGATGCCTACAACGCAAACCCCAGCAGCATGAAAGCCGCAATCGAAAATTTTGCGAAGCTAAATGCAAAAGACAAAGTGCTTATGCTTGGAGC
This sequence comes from Pinibacter aurantiacus, assembly GCF_019130065.1. Classification (GTDB taxonomy): domain Bacteria; phylum Bacteroidota; class Bacteroidia; order Chitinophagales; family Chitinophagaceae; genus Pinibacter; species Pinibacter aurantiacus. The sequence goes on from NZ_JAHSPG010000002.1 coordinate 512,960, forward strand.
CATGGCAGAGCTTGGCGCAGAAAGTCTGGCGGAACACCATTCTATTGTTAATCTGATTGAAAAATATTCCTGGAAAGATGTGGTGCTCGTAGGTGGCGATTTTCTCAAAATCAAACATCCTTTTATTCAACTTCAAAATGCTGCTGAAGCAAAGGACTGGTTCCAGCAGCAGCAGTTTCAAAATACGCATTTGCTGGTGAAGGGGTCGAGGAGCATGCAGATGGAGAAAGTTGTTAGTTAATTGAAAATTGAAAGTTGAAAATTGAAAATGCTTTAATATTTGGAAACCCCTTGTATCTGAAAACTGGTAATAATTTGAAAAGTTCTTCCCGAGGTTCATTTTCAATTTTCAATTTTCAACTTTCAATTAATTAAAGCCCTTTTGAGAGCTCTAACAACTATCAACTAACAACGAACAACCCTCAATTCCGTACCTTTGCACAAATTCGAGCGATATGAGCCAGCAAAAAAGTCCGGGATACCTATGGAGTGTGCTTACTTGTAAATGTCCCCGGTGCAGGCAAGGTGATATGTTCAAAGAAAAGAATCCATACAAACTGAAAACTTGTATGAAAATGAACTCACTGTGTCCTGTTTGCAAGCAACCAACAGAAATAGAAGTAGGGTTTTATTATGGAACGGGCTATGTGAGTTATGCACTGGCGCTAATGGTTTGTGGCATCTCTTTTGCTGCATGGTGGCTGTTAATTGGCTTCTCCCTGGACGACTCACGCTTTTTCTGGTGGCTTGGCTTTAATGCCGTACTCTTAGCAGCTATGCAGCCTTACCTTATGCGATTATCACGCTCGATGTGGTTGTCTTTCTTTGTAAGATATGATCCCTTCTGGAAGGACCATGCTATTGATGATAAGCACATGGACCGCATTGTGCCTGAGCAGATGGGAAACTGGTAGTATTTACATTATTTTTTTGAAACACATCGTTCGATCGTTGAATATGTGAAAAGCAAAGAGTAATTTTCAGAAGAGAGGTTAAACCTAGTAGCTAACTGACATTCTGTTTATGACCAATGCATTCAATCCTTGATGTAAGAAAATCACTGTGCTTTCTTGTTACCATTGCTCTGATTTTTTTCAGCAATCCTGCGTTGGCACAACTCAAGGCAGATTTTACGGTAGATAAAGCCGGTGGCTGTTCTCCTCTTGCTATTACCTGCACAAACGCTACTACCGGTGCATCTCCAAACGCAACATATTCCTGGAACTTAGGCAACGGAAATACCTCGACCAACTCCGATGGTGCAAGTGCCATTTACAGAACTGCAAAAACATACACTATAAAACTAACGGTGACTGACGGTGGAAAAACATCGGAAGCAACCAGGCAAGTTACCGTTTACAAAAAACCAACCGTCGATTTTACAACAACTGACGTTAAGGGCTGTGCGCCGTTTAATGTAACATTTGTCAGCAGCTCTTCTGCCGGTGATGGTTCGATATCCGATTATTTTTGGGATTTTGGTGATGGTAACGTACAAAAGGGAAGTGCATATCAGCAGGTAACACATACCTATAATTTTGCTCAAAGGCCCACCGTTGGTCTTACCGTAACAAACAGCTATGGCTGCTACACCAGCCTGGAAAAAAATCTTGTAGAAGTTAAAGCGCCATTGAAGGCAGCATTCTCGGTGGCAAAAGCGGTGTATTGCGATGTAAACGACAACGTGAGTTTTACAAATAAAACGACCGGAACAGGAACCCTTACATACAGCTGGGACTTTGGAGATCAAAAAACTTCTCCTGATAAAGATCCGACACATGTATATGGAAAAAAAGGCGCTTACCCCGCTGTTCTTAGAGTAACCAATAGCGATGGTTGCAAAGCTGTAAGCGATACACAGCAGGTCAACATTGCAAATTTCAATATCGATTTCGATGCTCCTGCCACTGTTTGCCAATATGCGGAGGCTACATTTAAGGATAAAAGTACTTCGGGAAGCACCACAACTATCTGGCAGGCAGAAGGACACCGGTTTGAAAATGTAGGTCAGAATTTCACCTATAAGTTTCAAAATGCGGGAGAAACAACTGTGACATTGATTGACATGTATGGAGGTTGTTCTGCTTCCGGGTCTAAAAAAATTATCGTTAACCCTGCGCCCACTGGTGGTTATACCTTTGATGCAGATGGCGTTTGCGGAACGCCTGTTACCATTCAGTTTCACGACACTTCCACTAACATCGCTTCACGGAAATGGTATTTCGGAAATGGAGCGACCTCAACTGACAAAGACCCAACTTACACTTATAACGCTGATAACTACTATACTGTAGGACTTGTGGTGACAAATGGAAATGGCTGCAGCAACACGATCAATAAAACACTGAGTTTATTTAAACCTTATGTAAGCGTTGGTTCCGATGTAATTGAAGGTTGCTTAGGACTAAAGGTCAATTTCATGTCGTCAGCACCGGATCAAATTGTAACATACAACTGGAACTTCGGTGATGGCAAGAAGTCAACCGATAAGCAACCGCAACATGTGTTCGACTCAATAGGGCAATTTAATGTGGTGCTTACGTATACTACGACAGGAAAATGTACAGGTACCGCAAGTACAATTATTTATGTAAGAGAAAAACCCAAAGCCGATTTTACTGCGCCTACCGAGGTCTGCGGGAGCAATCCGGTTAAGTTTACAAATACTACTGTAGGGTACGCCAGCAATTTTCGCTGGGATTTTGGCGATGGTTCGCCGGTGTATTACACAAGCGAATATGACATCAGGCATCAATATTATGACGATAAGATATTTACTGTAAAGTTGATCGCCTCCAATGGTCAGTGCACGGATACAATCATCAAAAAAGACTACATAAAGGTATTTCCACCGTTTCCTAAAATAAGCAGCGCGAAGAATACGTGCGACGGCACAAGGGGCCTGGTAACTTTCTCACAAACGTCAAAGAAAGCACTTACATGGTCATGGGATTTTGGCGATGATTCACCAGTTGTGGATCTTTCAAATGATCAACAGAAAATACAACATGAATTTGCAAAAACAGGTAAGTATAAAGTTGTGCTGACCACAACCAATGGCAACTGTTCCGTGAAGGATTCTGTGAACGCTTTTGTGCTGTTAAAACAACAACCAACACTCACAGCAGAGCAATCTGAAGTTTGTGCCAGCGGAAGTATAAAAGGCACGCTTGGAAACCTTGAAGCAAATCCAAATCCTGATTTGCAGGGATACAATTATTACATATACCGTTGGGAATATATTGATGGCTCGCTGGCAAACATAGCAGCCAATTATCCAACATCTCCACGACCATGGACGACAGGATTTACGGCCGATATCAGTGGGTTTGATGTTAGAAAAAAAGGATTGCGCCTGATCATCAAGGAAGCCAATTTGGGATGTACAGATACAACCAATTATGTGGCGTTGAAAATTAAAGGGCCAACTGCCGCGTTCAATATCAAAAGAGATATTGTGTGTTTGAAATCACCTGTTGTTTTTGAAGATGCATCTACCATATCTGATAATACACCGATTACAAAATGGGAGTGGGATTTCGGTGACGGAAATAAAGAGACGCAAGTAAGTAAAGAGGAGCTTTCGTACACATATACCAAGCCAGGTAATTATCCTGTGGCATTGAAAGTAACAGATGCCGATGGCTGTTCTGCCTCTACTCCGCTTTATTACAGAAGTGCCACTGTAAGCGGACCGCAAACTGATTTCTCTTACTATCCCGAGGCGGTGCAACCAAACACCTTCGTTAGTTTTTATAACAAAATCGTTAACTACCCTTACCTGAACGGATATAAATTTAAGTGGACATTTACCTACGATCACTCGACGGATATGTTTACCTACAATCCTCAAAAGTATTATGGTAAAGTTGGCGTAGATACTGTAACCCTTGTTGCCACAAATCTTACATCGGGTTGTTCAGATACGACGACTAAAATAATTGGAATTAAATACGTAACCGCTGCATATGATTTTACTACAGCTTATCTAAACAATAACTCCTGTCCTCCGCTGGTTGCGACTTTTAATAACAAGTCGCAATTCGCAAACAACATTTCGTGGGATTTTGGTGATGGCAGCCAAGCGGATAATCTTTCCAATCCTAAACATACTTACCAGAGTGCAGGTATCTACAGAGTTGTGTTATACGCTTATGGAAATAATAATTCTGTAGACTCTTCTGTACAAACCATTGAAGTGAAGGGCCCTTATGCCGTCCTATCCGCAGACATAACCTCCGGATGTAAACAACAAAAGATAACGTTAAGCGCCATTGTAAAAAATGCAACTTCCTATACCTGGGATTTTGGTGATGGCAACACCGTGCAAACAACGGATACTTTTGCCGTACACACTTACAACAGTGTTGGTGCTTACACGCCGTCACTACTTTTGAAAGACGGAAGCAATTGCGCTTCCACTTCTGAGATTGATACACAGATTATAATTGATTCGCTGAATGTTGCTTTTTCCAATTCACCTCTGGTGGTTTGCGATTCCGGAATAGTGAGTTTTACGCCGAACGTAAAAAGTTTTTCCGGCGATGTAATGGAACAACCGCTGAACTATAAATGGACTTTTGGAACCGGTGTTGCAAAAGATACTTCCATAACCAGCAATCCTCAATTTGATTTTAATAAACTCGGTAAATACGAAGTGTCGTTGGATGTAAAAACTTTGTACGGATGCGAAAAGCAGTTTAAAGATTCGATTCTTGTTGTGCATCGACCAAAGGGCAGTATTAGTGCGCCGGATTATGGTTGTGAAAATGCAAATGTTTTATTTAAAGGATCGGCAGATCTGCAGGATGTTAGATGGGTGTGGACCTTTGCAGATGGAAGGGACAGCGCCGTGCAAAACCCTTCGCATATCTATCATGGAGCGGGTTCTTACAATGTTGCATTGATCGTAAGTAAAGATGGTTGCAGTGATACCAGCAATCATGCTATTGTAATTCATGCAAGCCCTAAAATAAATCTTCAGCCAAAGGATTCAACAATATGCCTGGGCAAAACCATTCAGCTAAATGCGCATGATGGAAACCAATACATTTGGACGCCGGACGTGGCGCAAGGCAATAGTGGGCAGGCTTCGCCAAATATCAGCCCGCTTACGACAACGCTTTATAAAGTAAAAACAACGAATGAGTTTGGTTGCGTAAGCATTGATTCCACTTTGATAACGGTAGTGCAACCATTTACTTTAACAGTTCCACCTAATTCATTTGTGTGTAAAGGAAGCAGTATCGAATTGCCGGTAAGCGGCGGTGCTACTTATGCATGGACAGGTGATGGATTGAGCGACATAACGAGCAATCATCCTATAGCTGCGCCTTTGGTAACCACAACTTACACGGTGACGGGAACCGATGCTTACCACTGTTTTACGAGCGAAGCCAAAATAACGATTGATGTAAAACCATTGCCAACAGTAAGTGTTGGTCCTGATATCCAATTGCCAACGGGCAACACTGTAAACCTGACCGCAACAGGAAGCAGCGATGTGGTGAAATGGTTATGGTTGCCCTCTACATATTTGAGTTGTTCAAACTGTGCGTCACCGGTTGCAGCACCACGTGAGAATATGTCGTACGTAGCGGTAGGGGCAACACAATTTGGTTGCAAAGCATCTGATACACTCAACATAAAACTTATTTGCTCAGAAGGACTATTTGTTCCAAACGCGTTCACGCCAAATAATGATGGTAAGAACGATCTGTTTAATTTGAAAGGAAAGGGTATTAAGCAAATAAAACATTTCCAGATTTTCAGTCGCTGGGGTGATATTATTTTCGAGAAAAGTAATTTCCAGATTGGAGACCTGAACGCCGCATGGGATGGCAAGGTGAAAGGCAGCTTTGTTGAATCCGGCACCTACGTGTACTTCGTAGAAGCGGAGTGTGATACCGGTGAGATATTTGCAAGAAAAGGAACTGTAGTGATTATAAGATAGACGCTTCGCATCTTTTCCACCACTAAGACACTGAGAACACTAAGCCTCACTATGATTTTTTTAACCGCAAAGAGCACAAAGAAAACGCTCCCTGACAAAAAGTAAATTCGTAAGGCGCAAAGGAAACAAAGATGGGCTTATATAAATATCTTCGTTTCCTTTGCGCCAAACTTTGTGCCCTTAGTGCCTTAGTGGTAAATGTGAGACTTCGCACTTAAAACCATAACATGAAAAAAACGCATCCATACCTCCAGCCGTTGCAAGAGTTATTCGAAGAAAACGCGAACAAAACCATCGCCGAAGGCCAATCCGCCTACATGCGCAACATGTTTTCCTACTACGGGTTAAAGACGCCCGAGAGGAGAATGATCTTCAAAGAATTTATTGCAGCGCAATCCCTGCCGTCATACGAAGAACTACCTGCTCTTATAAAATGGATGTGGCAACAACCGCAACGTGAATGGCAATATATCGCTATCGAACTAGCGGCAAAAATGAAAAAACAATGGAAGGAAGATTTTCTTGAACTGATAGAATATTGCATTACGACAAAGAGCTGGTGGGATTCCGTTGATGCTATTGCCACCGATTGGGCAGGCAATTATTTTATGTTATTTCCCAAGCAAACACAAAAGGTAACCGCACGGTGGAACAAATCTGATAACATGTGGCTGCAGAGAGTTAGCATGATCTTTCAGTTGCAATACAAATTGAAGACCGATGAGCAACTATTATTTAAACATTGCAAGGCACTAATTGATTCGAAAGAATTTTTTATTCAGAAAGGAATGGGCTGGGCGCTGAGGCAGTATGCCCGCCACAACATGAAAGCGGTGCAGAAATTTGTGGATGAAACGAAAGTTTCTAATTTAACAAAACGCGAAGCGCTGAAACATGCGTAATTTGAATTCGTAAACCCTTAACTATAGAAAAATCAAACCATGAAATTCTTTTTAAAATCTAAGCACTGGCAATTGTTTATCGTAGTAGTTGGTATTCCGCTCGTCATGCAGATCATAGCAGGGGCTGTAATGATGGTCAGGATGTTCTCATCTGTTTTTTCCAATTCCCTGCCTGATTTCCCGGGCATCTTCAGGTTTATGTCTGTTGCCGTTCCAGTTATAGTGATAACAATGGTTCTCATTTTCTTTTCGTGGTTTTATACACTTGGGATCAACCTGCATAGGAAACTGCCTGCATCGGTGAAAATGAATCTTAATCCGTTTTTGATCTTCATTTCATTCCCTGTTTTGCACCTGGTCGCATTAAGCTTTTTTATGTCGTATATGTATTCGCATGCAATGCACCCTTACAACCAGGAAGTCCCTACATATTTTCCTTTTCTATTTTTCCTTATAATACCTTTGCATCTGTTTGCGATGTTCTGTGCTGTTTATTGTCTCTATTTTGTTTCAAAAGCTTTAAAAAGTGTGGAATTGCAAAGAGAGGCCCTTTTGGGAGATTACATATTGGACATGCTTTTGTTTTGGTTTTTTATTGTAGGAATTTGGTTCCTGCAACCGCGCATCAATAAACTATTTACAGATGATGATGCTCAATTGATGCATGAGGGGGTGTAGAGATTAATTGCAATTAACGTTTATGCAATATCACGGATATAAAAAGGCCAGATGTTTGTTGACATCTGGCCTTGTATATTTGGATTAAAATCTGGTCCTTTCTATGCGTATTCCAGGATCGGGCTCAGCCATCTTTCAACCACTTCGAGATCCATTCCTTTTCTAGCGGCGTAATCAACCACCTGGTCTTTTTCTATTTTACCAACGCCAAAATATTTACTATCCGGGTTTGCAAAATACCAGCCGCAAACCGAAGCTGCAGGATACATGGCGAGAGATTCTGTAAGATGAATGCCTGTAACTGATTCACCGCCCAGCAAGTTAAACAGTTTGTATTTTTCAGTATGATCAGGACATGCAGGATAACCCGGTGCCGGACGTATACCTACATATTTTTCTTTGATCAACTCTTCGTTCGATAATGTTTCACTCTTATCGTAGCCCCAATAATCTTTACGCACTTTTTCATGCAGGCATTCTGCGAAAGCCTCAACCAATCTATCTGCAAGCGCTTGTAAGGTGATCTTGTTATAATCATCCTGCTCAGCTTCAAACTTTTTGATATGCGGTTCTATGCCTTGAATGGTCACACTGAATGCACCCATGAAATCAGAACCCTTATCAGCAGGCTTAATATAGTCTGCCAAAGAGAAGTTAGGTTGATCGGCTGCTTTTTTAATTTGCTGGCGCAAAAATTCAAGCTTCACCGCTTCGTTGGTGTGAGATGTAACCAACACTGAATCCGGTGCTGTTTTCGTTGCCGGCCAGAAACCAATAACACCTTTTGCTGTCAGCCATTTTTCGTTTATTACTTTTTGCAACAACGCTTTCGCATCGTTGTACAATTTAGTAGCTTCTTTACCAATTACGTCATCAGTCAAAATATCCGGGAAACGACCGCCGAGTTCCCATGCAATGAAGAATGGAGCCCAGTCGATATATTGCGCGATTTCAGCAAGATCGAAGTTGTCGAAAACCTTAGTTCCTGTGAAAGTAGGCTTAACAGGAGTGTAGTTGTCCCAATCAATTTTGGTTACATTCTTTTGAGCTTCAGCAAACGGCAGATAAGTCTTCGTTACTTTTTTGTTCGCAAAGTCGTCTCTTAATTTGGTGTATTCTTTACTGATAGAATTAAGGAAATCGCCTTTCTGGTCTTTGTTCAGCAGGCTTCCCGCTACGGTTACACTTCTTGAGGCATCCAATACATACACTACACCTTCCTGGTACTCAGGAGCAATTTTCACCGCCGTGTGTGTACGTGATGTAGTGGCGCCGCCAATCAGCAAAGGCTGCTTCATGCCGCGACGTTTCATTTCTTTTGCCACATGCACCATTTCATCCAATGAAGGAGTGATCAAACCACTCAATCCAATGATGTCTGCGTTTTCCTTTTGTGCGGTTTCCAGAATTTTATCTGTAGGAACCATTACACCAAGGTCAACAATATCGTACCCGTTACAACCCAGTACAACACCCACAATGTTCTTACCAATATCATGCACATCGCCCTTCACAGTTGCCAGCAATATTTTTGCAGCACCACCTTGTTGGGTCTTCGGATTTTTCTTTTTCTCTTCTTCAATGTAAGGAGTAAGAACGGCAACGCTTTTTTTCATTACACGTGCGCTTTTTACCACTTGCGGCAGGAACATTTTACCGGCGCCAAACAAATCACCTACCACGTTCATGCCGTCCATTAGCGGACCTTCAATTACCTCAAGTGGTTTTGGATATTTTTGTCTCGCTTCTTCGGTATCAGCCTCAATGTAATCTGTGATACCCAATACCAGCGCATGTTTCAGGCGTTCTTCCACAGATGCGCTTCTCCATGCTTCATCTTTCTTTTCCTCTTTGCCTTTGCTCTTAACCGTTTCGGCAAATGCGATCAGTTTATCAGTCGCTTCGTTGTTATCGTTATTGCGGTTAAGGATAACGTCTTCGCAAAGATCTCTTAGTGCAGGTTCAATTTCATCGTACACCTGCAATGCTCCCGCGTTCACAATACCCATGTCCATACCTGCATTGATCGCATAGTACAGGAACACAGCATGCATAGCTTCACGCACCGGTTCATTTCCTCTGAAAGAAAATGAAAGGTTACTTACTCCACCGCTTATTTTAACTAATGGGAACTTCTGTTTGATGATTCGTGTTGCTTCAATAAAGTCAACACCGTAGTTATTGTGCTCTTCAAGACCTGTTGCGATCGCAAAAATGTTGATATCGAAAATGATATCTTCCGGTTTAAAACCGACCTGCTCGGTCAGTATTTTATAAGCACGCTCAGATATTTCTACCTTGCGCTGCATGGTATCTGCCTGGCCTTTTTCATCGAAGGCCATTACGATCACCGCTGCGCCGAAATCTTTACACACATACGCCTGTTCAATGAATTTTTCTTCTCCTTCCTTCATTGAAATGGAGTTCACAATACATCTTCCCTGTGAGCATTTCAAGCCTGCTTCAATAATGGAAAACTTCGAAGAGTCGATCATCAAAGGGATCTTGGCTATATCGGGCTCACTTTGTACAAGGTTGACGAATGTTGTCATCGCCTGTACACCGTCAAGCAATGCATCATCCATGTTAATATCCAAAACCTGCGCGCCATTCTCCACTTGCTGGCGGGCAACGCTTAGCGCCTCTTCATAGTTCCCTTCTTTGATCAAACGTGCAAACTTCTTGGAACCAGTTACGTTGGTTCTTTCACCCACGTTCACAAAATTAGTTTCAGGTCGCACAACCAAAGGCTCAAGGCCGGAAAGACGCAAGTAAGGCTTAATGATACTCATTGAGTAATTAATAATTAATAATTAAAAATTAATAGTCGGTCAGCGTTTATAGTAAAATTCATTATTCAATCACTGCCGATCGGAATTCGGTCAGCCACTGCAAATTCATGCATGTAGCACCAACAGAATTTTCAAATTTTCAAATCGTCAAATTTTCAAATTAGAGCTGCTTCAACAACAGGCAACTCTCTCGGCTTCATTTTTCTCACATTATCCGCAATGTGCTTGATGTGATCAGGCGTGGTGCCGCAGCAGCCACCAACGATGTTTACGAAACCTTCTTTCGCCCAGTCTTCAAGGAAGTGAGCGGTTTCATGCGGTTGCTCATCGTACTCACCCATTGCATTTGGTAAACCCGCATTTGGATAAGCCGACACATAACAGCTTGCTATTTGCGAAAGCTCCTCAATGTGAGGACGCATTTCACTTGCACCCAACGCACAGTTAAGACCAACACTCAACGGATTGGCATGCGCCACAGAAATGTAGAAAGCTTCAAGCGTTTGGCCGCTCAAAGTTCTTCCGCTGGCATCTGTAATTGTTCCGCTGATCATGATCGGCAATTCAGGCAATTTGTTCTCGCGGAAGAATTTCTTTGCCGCAAAAATTGCTCCTTTCGCATTCAGCGTATCGAAAATGGTTTCAATCAATATTACATCAACGCCGCCATCAACAAGGCCGCGGATCTGTTCTGTATAAGCTTCTGCAACTTCGTCAAACGTTACTGCGCGATAGCCCGGGTTGTTTACATCCGGAGACAGGCTCAGTGTTTTGTTCAACGGTCCGATGGCGCCTGCAACAAATTTTGGAGCAGTGTCACCGGTTTCAGCTTTATATTCTTCAATTGCTTTTCTTGCACATTGTGCAGAGGCAACGTTTAACTCATAAGCCAGCGCCTGCATATCATAATCTGCCTGCGCGATAACAGTGCTGCTGAAAGTATTGGTTTCAATAATGTCTGCGCCGGCCTTCAGATATTCTTTATGGATGCCGATGATCACATCAGGACGAGTGATGCTTAACAGGTCGTTATTGCCCTTCACGTCGCTGTGCCAGTCTTTAAAGCGGTCGCCACGATAATCCTCTTCTGTAAGTTTATGGCGCTGGATCATGGTGCCCATGGCGCCATCGATCACCAATATGCGGTTTTCGAGTTCCTTTCTGATATCTGCCATGTTAAGTCAAAATTTAAAATTAAAAAATCAAAAGCCCTTGTTAAGTCAAAAGGAAAAATTAAAAAATCAAAAGCTTGCAATATTGTCGTTCAGGATATTTTTCAAAAACCAATACAACGCGGCACTGGTTGTGCTAAAGCAAACACTTTTGACTTTTGATTTTTACCTTTTTACTTGGTAATCCTAAACGAATTAACGAGGGAAATAGAAATGGAGAAGTAGTCCGGTTATTTCAATCGTTTATTAGTTCAGTTTTTCAAGTACTGCGCAGGCCGAACAATAAACAAATCTGCCTGCAAAAGCAGGGCAAAGGTAATGAAAAGCTTTTGAAGATGCAAGCGAGAGGAGGTTGCCAGTAGCCGGACGCCAGTAGCCGGTGGTAACATTCTTTGTCAATTGCAAACTTGCTGTAATTAGTAAAGCATAATGCGCATAAACACCGGCAACCTGAAACAGGCCACCGGCCATCTGTATCCAGCGGCCAGCTACCTGCCTCCGGCAACGTAGCTTTCCACCGGCAGTCTGTTCTGCAGGCTTCGTGCCAGTGTCATTTCATCTGCATATTCCAACTCGCCGCCGAAGGAGATGCCTCGGGCGATCGTTGTGACTTTTACGGGGAATGGCTGTAGTTTCTTTTGAATATAGTAGATCGTGGTATCGCCCTGGATGTTTGGGTTAAGGGCGAAGATGATTTCCTGTGTGTGCTCTTTCTGAATGCGGCTGACAAGCGTCTCAATGTTTAATTGATCGGGACCAATGCCGTCCAGCGGAGAAATAACACCACCCAATACGTGGTAAGTGCCATTGTATTGTTGTGTGCTTTCGATGGCGATTACATCGCGAATGTTTTCAACCACGCAAATAATATCCTGCTTACGCATGCTATTGGCGCAAATGGAACAGATATCTGCATCGGCAATATTGCAGCAGCGCTGGCAGAATTTAATTTCCTTGCGCATTTTACTGATAGAATCTCCAAAATGCTGCACCGCCTCAACGTCTTGTTTCAAAAGATGGAGCACCAGTCTCAAAGCTGTTTTCTTTCCAATGCCCGGTAATTTGGCAAATTCATTTACCGCGTTTTCCAATAAAGAAGAGGGGAGCTGCATAGGTGCAAAGGTACGAAATCGAATAACTGAATAACTGAATAATTGAATAACTGAGTGGTTCAAATTCAATCAGCCACTCAAATACTCAACCATTCAGTTATTCAATTATTCAGTTATTCAGTCATTACAGTATGACATCCACATCATTATCCCAGTTCGCCTTCACCGTCAGCTTTTTCTTGATGGTGGTGGCTTTTTCCGGTTGTTTTCTCGTGCCGAAGAAGGAGCCGGTATCCCATTTGCCGTTTTTGTTCTCGTCGTACACAATGCGGATCACGTATTCGCCGGGTAAAAAGAGCCTGGCCCTGAACTGGCTGGTTTCCAGTGGAGTAGAAAATTTTATTTTATCGTTTTGCAAAAGCACCAGCAACGGCTTTTTTGAAAAATCAAGGTTGGTAAAGCGAAGACGAAGAGAACCGTATTCTTCTTTTTTCATTGTGCGGAAGGAAATAGTGTCATCTTTCGTAACATATCTGTCGGTACTGTCCTCTGCAAAATTTTTCATTAAAATAATATGATAAGGCGTATCAGCGATCCATTTGTGATGCAGCGTGAAATCCTTATTGCTGGTGTCGAGCGTCAATGAGTAATCCTTAATTGGTGTAAAATCGCCTCGTGTAAAAAGGAACTTTGCGGTGTCGTATGTTTTAACCTTCGATTCGAAGCTAATTCTCAAACTATCCAAAATGTCTTGTTTGCCACTGGTTAGCGAAGTTGAGAATTTGAATCTTTTATCCTCCTTGTTCTTGTCTTTCTCTTTTTGCGTTTGCGGTTTTGGCAGCGACGGTGTATATTTTTTGCTGGTATCTTCCGGTTCAAAAAACGCATACAACGTTACCGGAGCCGGAGGATTTTCTTGCGAGGTTACAATGTAGTTGTCGGCGAAGGCAAAAATCTGTTTGTTGCCAAAATATCTCGCGGCGCCCTCGTCTTTCCAGGCGTATAGCGCAAAAGTATCTGCCGGTAAGTTCCGGAAAGTGAAGCGTCCGGTCGAGTCGACCCTTGCAATGTAGCTTGGGCGCTGTTTTGACACAGCCGAATCCTCACGGTTCTTGTATAGAAATACGGTGAGCGTACTGTCCACATTTCCCGTTTCGGCCACAATTACCCTTCCGGAAAAAGTGCCTTTATCGAAACGGTTTCCTGTGGTAAAAATGTAAGTGAAATGTTTTACAATGTTGCCTTCGTTAATATCATGGATTGCATCTCCAAAGTCAAGCGTGTAGGTCGTATTCGGCTGCAGGGTGTCTTTCAAACGAACAGTTACCGTACGCAATTTATATTCAACACTGGGAGTTGTTTTGGGATAAGGTGAAACGATCAGGTTTTTCTGAACATCTTTCACTTCTACATACTCGTTGAACTCAAAAACGATTTTTTTCTCAGTAAAACCCTTCAATGAATCTTTAGGCACGGCGCTTATAAGCACCGGAGGCAAAGAATCCCTCGGGCCGCCGGTCGGGGCCACGATCACGGCACAACTGGTGAATTGCCAGATGAAAGCAATGACCAACAAAAAGCTTACTATTATGGGGAATTGTATGTGTTTGGTTGTTCGCATAATGAGCCGCAAACTTATAACGAAATTCTAATAGTTTGCACACGGATGACACGGATTGGACTGATTTACACGGATCTTTTAACATAATAATTGAATAATTGAATGATTGAATAATTGAAGGGTTGAAATCAAGCAGGCTTCTTAAACATAAACATTCAGTTATTCAGTTACTCGTTTATTCAATTATTATCCGTGCAGATCAGTCCAATCCGTGTCATCCGTGTGCCAAAAAATCACGCGTCCTCCTCGTTCACTTCATGCAATGCCACGGCCATTTGGTTGTCTTTTACAAAGTTGCACCAGTGGCAATCTTCTTTTCCGCATCCGGTATAGAAATCACGTTGCTGGATTTTGTTCCACACGGTAACAATTTGTTGCGTGACCGTGGTAATATCCTGCGGTTGAATATGGACTTTCCTGCGCTGATATTCTTTCTTTTTATCGGGTTCAATAAAATCGAACTCGGTACTTACAACGTTCCACTGTTTTTGCTGGTAGTTGTCAATAAGAATTTTATAAAAAACCGCCTGGCGCCAGTAATCGCCACCATTTGGATCTTTATCATTCGGCGGCAGTAGTTTCGATTTCGCCTTGTCAACATCACCGGTCTTGTAATCTACCACGTTCACGCTTTTGCCGTCAAATTCAAGCTTGTCAAGCTTTCCCTTAAGAGGAATGCCTTGCACCGTCACATTTCGAATATTGCGTTCGATGGCAACAATTTTATTAAACGTGTAACTATATTCCTCGTAGTAGTTCGCCAACACGGTTTGGCCGTATTCCATTCTGCGTGCAAATTGCTCCGGTGTAAAGTTTTCGCGGTGCCTGCGCATGTACCATTCAAAGTCGCTGATAAACTCTTCTTTCGAAGGAAAATTATTGGCCGGATCTTGCTGCATTTTTTCAAACAATCGCTGCAATGCATGGTGAACGGACGAACCAAATTCAGTAGCTTCTGACTTACCGGAAGGAACGCGAACAAGGTTCTGGAAATAGAAACGCAACGGACATGCAAGATAGTTGCTGAGTGCAGTAACGTTCATTACAAATTTATCAAGCAGGTTACTTACAAAGTCTTCTTCCATTTTAGAGATCTCCGGTTGCAGGGATTCACCAAATTGCAGTATAGAAAACTCCGCCAACACTTCGTCACCCACAAAAACCTTTTGCACCGGTAACGCATGTACCTCTTGTATTTCCGCAATAAATTGGGATGGCTCTAGCTCCTTGCCGTCATTTTTAAAACGACTGTAAGAAATAAAAAGATGTTGCTCTGCACGGGTTAGCGCCACGTAGAAAAGGCGGCGCAATTCTTCTTCATCATTTTGTATGGGTTGGGAAGAGAACATCGTGTCCGGCATGCTGAACCCGCCACCTGGCCTTCTTTTTCTTTCCCAGAAAGTAGCATTGCAACCTACAAAAAACACGTGCTCAAACTCAAGTCCCTTTGAGCCGTGGGCTGTCATAAGATTCACACCTTTATCGCTACCGCTTACCTGGGTTAATGGCAAGATGATCTTTTCCTTTTTCATCAGATCGATTACATTCACCAGTTGCGCGAGAGACATCGTAGGATAACGTTTGGTTTCTTCCTTCACAAAATCAAACAACGCATTCACCACCTGGAAGAGCCAGATCTTTTCAGGGCTTTTCATGATGAATGTTAAAACACCTGCTTCGCGAATGATATTCTCAAAAAGCGTTTGGATGGTCACGTTCGGAACATCGCCAATCAGTTTTTCAATGACGCGGCTGGCTGTTTGTAATCCCTGGTGTAATTGAGGTGTAAACAGATCCCTTGCCGGCCGTGTCGCTTTTTCGTTCAGCAATCTCCTTAATGAAGTTTTGTTGTTGCCGAACTGGCTTTCGGACACTTCGATGCTAAGTTTTGCAATTTCCAGCGGAGGAATACCAAACCAGTCGAAATGCAATATCTCAAAAAACATTTCGTCGCCACCATAGGGAATATCATGCTCGGCTGCGAGATATTGAAACAACAGAATTATTTTTTGCGCCAGCGGAATATCAAAAACATTCAGGCTGCGCTTGCTGTATACAGGAATATTGCGCAGTTTGAGATATTGTGTAAGCTCTTCGCCATACTTGTTCTCTTTGTAAATAATGCCGATCCTGCCGGGCACAACACCTTCTGCCATTAGTTGCTGCACTTGCAGCGTTATGTCCATCATTTCCTGCCGCTGCGTTTCATATTCTTTAATGATGGGCAAATGCAGTAATTGTTGTAGTCTCGCATTGGCAGATAAAAGTTCCTTGCTTAAACCGTCTATTTGCAACACCAGCCTTTCATTGTTATTGCCAATAAGCGTTTTGGAAATGTCAAGGATCGGTTGGGTAGAGCGATAGTTATTGGTGAGTACAACCGTTAACAGATCGTGTTTGTATGCGTCTGCAAAATTCAACATGTTCTCCACGTTCGCACCCTGGAAGCGATAAATACTTTGATCATCATCCCCTACCACAAAAACATTTGGCTTCTCCCAATAATTGATCAGCAGTGAAACCAATTTGTTCTGCGTACCGCTGGTATCCTGGTATTCATCTACCAGTATGTATTGATATTGTTCCTGGTACTTAAGCAGCAGGTTTTTGTTTTCTTCGAAGGCTTTGATCACCCAATTGATCATATCGTCAAAGTCGTAACGGTTGCGGTCGCGCATTAGCTTTTGAAACTTTCCAAACTCGCCCACAGCTGCACGCAGCTTTTCCATCTTTTCTTTTTCTTCCGCTATCTTGTCTGTACGCACATCTCCTTTCTTGAATTCTTTAGTGGCACGTTTTGCAACATACTCGTCCCGTGTTGGGAGGTCGGCGATGTACTCATCTATTTTTTGTGAAATAAATTCATAGGTCCAGCCCTCGCGTTTCATGGTGCTAAAGAGCGACTGCAAATTTTTTATTTCGAAATACACATCGCCTCTATAACGTTTTAGCAAATGATCTTTCGGAAACGCATCGATAAGGTCTTTAAATAATTCGATCCTTTCCAGGTCGGAAATTGGATCAAGCGATGTCTTTTCAAAGAGTGAAAGATTTTCCTGTATTACATCATTACAAAAAGCATGGAAAGTGTAAATGTTCACCTTATATGCGTCTGCACCTATGAAAGAGAGCAAGCGCTTGCGCATGGCAACAACGCCCGCATCTGTATAGGTAAGACACAGAATGTTTTCCGGCCGGGCATCTGTGTCCATCAGTATTTTGGCGATTCTCGCGCTTAAGATCTGGGTTTTGCCTGTGCCCGGTCCGGCGATAACCATTACGGGTCCTTCTATATTATCTACTGCTAATTTCTGTTGCGGATTAAGCTTATTGTATTCCTCAATAAACTTCATTTCGAGTTGTTCGCGAAAGCTTGACATTCTATAAAATTAACGCTCAAAAACGTAAAAAAATCAATGTGCATATTCTTTTAACCGCGTGCGAAAATTGTAGTTTTAACTTTATTATTTTTCAAAATGGCAGTCTATTCTTTAAAGTCGGTTCAAACTATTCCAGCATCAGTGGAAGCGCTATGGAACTTTTTTTCCGACCCGGAAAAATTGCCGGTTATTACACCGCCAAACCTTGGCTTTAAAATCATTTCGCAACATCATGGCGACCATTTGTATGCGGGACAAATTATTGAATACATTGTAAAGCCTATTCTTGGCATTCCTCTACACTGGATGACAGAAATTACACATGTGGAGCATCACAAATATTTTGTAGATGAGCAACGTCAAGGGCCATACAGCCTCTGGCACCATCAGCACTTTTTTGCTGCTGTAAAGGATGGCGTTGAGATGACGGATATTGTTCATTATAAAGTGCCCTTTGGGTTTATTGGAAATTGGGCAAATGCTCTGCTGGTTCAAAAATCGCTTCGTGAAATTTTTACTTACCGCTATCAAAAAATTGAAGCGCTATATGGCAAATGGCCATCGCAACAAATGTCTATCAGTTTTCATAAAACCTCAAAAGTGCATAAATAATTGAAGATGCCTATTGACAAAGGTTGGGCCTTCATATTATCTTTGTTTGCTGCCGAACCTTTTGTGATTTATTTGGTTATCTTTTTAGCTACAGTCGCCGACTAACAATTTATCTCCCTCTATTACAGCCGCTCCCTAAACTTGTTTTTAATCTACCCCATGTTTGCTCAATCAAAACAAAATCTATTAAACCTTTAAACTGAGATTCCATGGCAACAAAAAAATCTGCCGCTAAGCCTGCCTATGGTTTTGGTTGGCTGCCCGATCTCCCGGATCAGAGGGACGTACTATACTCTGCGCCGTTGACAATTATCCGGAAGCTGCCTGCAAAAGTAGATCTGCGTTCCAAATGTCCGCCTGTTTATGACCAGGGACAGTTGGGAAGTTGCACTGCAAATGCATTAGGTGGCGCATTTGAATTTGGACAAATGAAGCAAAAGAAGAAATACTTCATGCCATCCCGTTTGTTTATTTATTACAACGAAAGAGTGCTCATTAATTCCATAAACTCAGATAGTGGAGCCTTTATCCGCGATGGTATTAAAACATTGAATAAGCAAGGCGTGTGCCCGGAAAAAGAATGGACATATGATGACGACAATTCACCGGGTGCAAAATTCTCTAAAAAACCGCCTGCCAAGTGTTATACGGATGCATTGAAGAATCAGATAACCAGTTACCAGAGACTGGTAAATACGAATCTTTTCCAATTGCAGTCATGCCTGTCTGAGGGCTATCCTTTCGTGTTTGGTTTTACCGTGTATCAAAGCTTTATGAACATAGGCAAAGACGGAATGATGCCAATGCCGAAACCAACAGAAAGTGTGCTCGGCGGTCACGCGGTAATGGCGGTAGGTTACGATTCAGCAAAGCAGGTCTTTATTATCAGGAACTCATGGAGCAAAACCTGGGCAGTAAAAGGCTATTTCTACATGCCATTTGCTTACATAACCGATGCCAACAGAGCTGATGACTTTTGGACAATAAGAATGGTGGAATAAAATTTTATTAATAAAACGTAACTATTGTCAACCAGGCAGATTGCTTGGTTGTAAAGTGTACATAAGTAGGGTACTACTAAATGTTGAAAAGTTTCCCTTTTTTAACCATTTAAACCTTGATGTAGGTACACATATGGTCAAAAATCCGGTGAATTTAGTTTGGCCGGATTTTTTTATTTGTATTCGTCTAAAAAACACTCTTATGGCCGGTGAAAATATAGCTATGAACGTGAACGAAACGAAAACGATCACATTACCTGGCGGCGGCACAACAGGTTATAGCTGGAGCTTTAAAGCTGTGCCGGACGGTGTGGTAAAAGTTTCATCAATGACAAAAGCAGCAACGGCAGGCGGTAAAGGGCCCGTCGGCGGAACAAACGATGACGTTTTTTCCATAACTGCAGTAGCAAAAGGAAGCACCACCGTTACTTTCAGGTTTGGCAGAAATTGGGAGGATAAGGAACCGAAGAAGACGAATATTTACCAGATAGAAGTTAAATAACTGAATAACTGAGTAACTGAATAACTGAGTGGTTGAGTAATCGAAGTCAGGCACAAACACAAGACATTCAGTTATTCAGTTACTCAGTTATTCAGTTATTACCCTATCGCTTTCACCCCCGCCTTCACATTCTTCTGATAATATTTACAAACCGGCCTCAAGCCGCATTCATCGCATTTTGGGGTGCGGGCAACACAAATATATCTTCCATGCAAAATGAGCCAGTGATGGGCTATATGCACCAATTCTTTTGGAATGAATTCGAGTAATTGTTTTTCAGTAGCCAAAGGAGTAGTAGCATTAAGTGTCAATCCAATTCTTGCCGCTACGCGAAAAACGTGCGTGTCCACCGCCATGTTTGGTTGATTGTCTACCACAGAGGTGATCACATTTGCTGTTTTTCTCCCAACGCCGGGCAATTCCACCAATTCATCAACAGTCATGGGAATTTCTCCATGAAACTTCTCCACCACCATTTTCGCCATCCCGATGAGATGTTTTGTTTTGTTGTTGGGGTAAGAAATACTTCTGATCAGTGGAAACAAATCATCAAAAGTGGCGTGGGACAAAGCTTCCACATCCGGATATTCTTCAAAAATTGCCGGCGTGGTCATGTTCACCCTTTTATCTGTGCATTGTGCCGATAATATAACAGCCACCAATAACTGGTAGGGATTATCGTAGAGCAATTCTGTTTCAGCATTGGGCGCATGTTGCTTAAAATAATCAAGTACGAAAGCGTATCGTTCTTTGCGAGTCATGAAAGCAAGATAATTGAAAATTCCTGCCCGACTGCATCAGGCAGGCGGGGAAAATTGAAAGTTGAAAATGTAGGGGCGAATCGCATTCGTCCTGCCTTTGCTAGTTGAGAGTTGAGAATGGAGAGTTGAGAGTTAGTCGTTTGCGGGCAAAAAAAATCGCCATGACCTCACTTGTCACGGCGACTCTTTTACATTTTATTGCTAAAGAATCAGGCAGTTTCTGCCATAACTTCTTTCGCGTAATTAAGCACATTCTCGACAGCTTCCTGGCGTGGAGAAACGGTGTCTACAACGATACCTTCCATACTTTCTTGTAAAGTGCGGAGAGTTTCCTGTAAAGACCAATCTTCAGATAACGCTTTTTCGATAGCTGCGGTGTGCTCTGGAGAAGTTTCTTTGTACAAATACAATAAAATGTCTTCAGGTGTAAAACTTTTCATTAGCAAACCATTTAAAGTCCAGTAATAAAATCTTCCGAAGTGTCCAGCTTCGGAAATTAGTCCGTGTTTAAAACGCCTTCAGGATAAAGTTATTGTCTTTTTTTCAATTTTTTTTGGAAAATAGGAGCCTAACTCTTATGTATGAGCTATTTATTAATTATAAAAAGATCCTCGCTGTCGCGTTTCATGAAGTATTTTTCCCTGGCGTACTTTTCCAGGGTGGCTGGATTTGCTTTAAGTTCCTCTAATTCTGCCTTGGTGAGGTCGATTTGCTCCTGGTAATACAATTCGCTCTTTTGTAGCTGTTTAAGCTCGTTTGGCTGGCGGAAATGGGTTGTGATAATATCCCTGTCGTCGAAAAAGATCATCCAAATGGCAAAACCAAGTACGGTAAGCGCATACTTATTCTTAATCCAGGATGGTATTTTGTTGAGCAGAGCCATGAAGATTTGGGATTTTCGTAAAAGTAGTGAGTTTTAAGTTATGAGTTATGAGTTTTGAGTAATGAGTTTTGCAGGTGTGGGTAAAAAGTAGTGAGTTTCAAGTCCCGGTTTTCAGCTGTGGATAACCGAGTTGCCTAAAAAAGTAATGAGTTTTAAGCCAGAGTGTCTCCACTCAAAACTCAAAACTCATTACTCAAAACTTATAACCTGATTATCTTCCGAATTTCAGCTTCTTGCCAGGGTAAATAGCAGTTTCAGCTAAAACTTCTTCAATTCTGATCAATTGGTTGTATTTAGCCATACGGTCGGTACGGCTTGCAGAACCGGTTTTAATTTGACCGCAATTCAAAGCAACTGCAAGGTCAGCGATAGTTGTATCTTCAGTTTCACCGCTTCTGTGGCTCATGATGGTGTTGTAACCAGCGTGCTGAGCAAGGGTAACCGCGTTAATGGTTTCGGTAATGCTACCGATCTGGTTAACTTTTACCAGCAAGCCGTTTGCGATTTTTTTATCGATACCTTGTTGAAGGCGCTCTACGTTTGTTACGAAAAGGTCATCACCAACCAGCTGGCATTTGCTACCAACAAGGTCAGTCAGCATTTTCCAACCGTTCCAGTCGTCTTCTGCCATACCATCTTCGATTGAAGCAATAGGGTATTCTTTAACCCATTTTTCCCAGTATTTAGCCAGTTGCTCGCTGGTCATTTCTTTTCCATCAGATTTGTGGAAAACGTATTTTTTCTTTTTAGCATCCCACAGTTCGCTGTTTGCAGCGTCCATAGCGATCATGATTTGTGAACCTGTTTTGTAACCTGCAGCCTGGATTGCTGTCAATACAGTTTCAATAGCTTCTTCGTTGCTTTGGATGTTTGGAGCGAAACCACCTTCGTCACCTACGTTTGTGCTGTAGCCTTTCTTTTTCAAAACGGTTTTCAAAGCGTGGAAAATTTCAACGCCCCAACGAAGGCCTTCGCTGAAATCAGGAGCGCCAACAGGCATGATCATGAATTCCTGGAAGTCGATTTTGTTATCAGCGTGTGCACCACCGTTAAGGATGTTCATCATTGGCACAGGCAAAGTTTTTGCGTTTGTACCACCGATGTAACGGTAAAGAGGCAGACCAGCTTCCTGAGCACCTGCTTTTGCAACAGCCATACTAACCGCCAAAATAGCGTTAGCACCCAGTTTGCCTTTATTTGGAGTACCATCAAGGTCAATCATTAGTTGGTCGATGCCAGCCTGATCGCTAACTTCCAAACCTAACAATTCGCTTGCGATTATATCGTTTACATTTTTTACAGCTTTCAATACACCTTTACCAACATATTTCTTTTTGTCGTTATCGCGTAATTCTACTGCTTCGTGGATACCAGTGCTGGCGCCACTTGGAACTGCGGCACGGCCAACTGCACCTTCGTCTGTAGTAACGTCAACTTCAACTGTAGGATTGCCGCGGCTATCCAATATCTGGCGGGCGTGAACTTCTGTAATGTAGCTCATAAGTAATGTCGTTTGAAATTTGAGATTTTAAAGAATGTTTACCATTTGATAAACTGGTTGCAAATCTATTGAACTTTTCGTGGAGTTTATTGAAGAAAATTCCGAAAACCTTATGAAATAACTATTAATTGTTAGGGTGCGGGGTGATGGTTGTTAGTTGTTGGTTGTTAGTTGTTGGTTGGTCGTTGTTGGGAGATGCGTTTTGGCCGATTGAATTTCTCCAGATCTAGTGCCTTTTTATTCCATAAGGAATTCGTATTTACTTTTGCTGTGATTACCGAAGCGTATTGATAAAATGTATCCCGCGCTATTCCTTTGGATAGACTATCCGCCCAAAATATAATGTCCCTGCCATACATCGAAAGCACAAGCTCCTCGTTATCTAAAATTAGAAACCTATGTCCAAAATAAGGAAATATAGCTGGCGCCATTGATTGTGTGATGGCGTCCTTAGGCAAGGCATTATCTTCTAGAATCCAGTCAAGCTTCGACTTTATTTTTTCAATGTCATCAGGATATGAGTAAAATCTTGTACCAAACTCAATCGGACCTTCACCTCCATTGTTGTTTATTCCGGGTTTATCAAGTCCATTCATTGTTCTAAAATAGTTTTTCAATGACTCTGGAAATTGTAATCCCAGCTGTTTTTGAAAATCATCAATCTCTGATTCAGTAAGTCCTGGTTTCCACTTACTGCCTTTCTGAACTTGAAATCCCCAACAAGCATCTAATTCAATCTGCTCCCAATATTTTTCACTTTCTTGTTTAAGAAGTTCAAAACTGGCAATTGAATTATCTAATTTCTCGAATGCGGACTTTGTCATTATTGGAGGGATATTATAGTTGACTTGTAAATAGTTTCCCTAAATGGATTTGTTTGCGTTTTTATACCGTTCTAACAAGCCGCCAACAACTCTCCACTCTCAATTCTCAACTCTCAACTATCCCTGCCCTTGCGTCAAACTCCTGAACACATCTTCCAAACTTTGACCGCCGCTTTGAAGGGATGTGATGTTCAAATTGTTTTCCAGCGCCAGTTCCAGCAGTTGCTTCTTTGCTTCTGCAACGTCGGTTGCGGTTAGCAGCCACTCGCTGGTATTTACTTTTGTAATTGTTTGAATGGCGCTCAGGCGGCGGAGCCATTCGTCTTCCAGTGATTCTTTAAAGCTTACGCGAATAGAGTTGTCGTTGCTTTGCTTGCGCAGGTTTTGAACGCTGTCGTCAGCAATCAGCTTGCCTTTATTGATGATGATAACCCGGTCGCAAATGGCTTCCACTTCCTGTAGTATATGCGAAGAAAAAATAACGGTTTTGTTTACACCCAATTGTTTGATCACCTCTCTTATTTCGATGATCTGGTTAGGGTCAAGTCCTGTAGTTGGTTCATCAAGGATCAAGACCTCCGGATCGTGTAGCAGCGCGGCAGCGAGGCCCACACGTTGTTTATAACCTTTGGAAAGTTGCCCGATTTTCTTATTGCTTTCCGGAGTTAAACCAACGGTAACAATGGCTTTTTCAATCGCTTCTTTTTTATTGGTAACCTGGTGTACGCCAGCGGTGAAGTCAAGATATTCCCTTACATACATATCGTAGTACAAAGGATTGGCTTCCGGCAAATAGCCTATTTTCTTTTTAACTTCCAATGGATGTTGGCGAACATCAATATTGCTAACGGTTACTTTACCGGCATCAGCTTGCAAATAGCCTGTAATAATTTTCATAGTCGTAGATTTTCCTGCACCGTTCGGGCCAAGAAAACCAACTATTTCACCTTTGTTCAATGAAAAGGAAATATCATTAACCGCTTTCTGCTCGCCATATTTTTTAACCAGTCCGCTAACCTGAATTGACATTGGAAGGAAGTATTTGGCGCAAAATACGGAATTAGTTGAGAGTGGAGAATTGAGAGTTGAGAGTGGCAGGGGCGAATGCATTCGCCCAGTAATAGTTGAGAGTTGAAAATGAAACCAAACGAAAAGGCCGCAAGCGGCGGGTATTTGATAGCAGGGCTTTTGGCCAAATATTCCTTACCTGAATTATGCATTCTGAAAACTTAATTCAAGCAATGAATATTGCACCTAAGCACCTGCCCCCAAATTACCTGTATCTTGCGACCTTTAAACAACTCTCAACTCTCCACTTTCAATTCTCCACTAAAATTTATCGTACTCGTACAACGGATCAATATGTGTGCAAGCCTCCATTTCAAAAACGGGCTTAATGATACCGTCTTTAAGGCCGTACACCCAGCCGTGCAAGTGCGGAGCTTGTCTTTCTGCCCAGGCTTTTTGAATGATGGATGTTTTTGCAAGGTTCATTACCTGCTCTTGTACGTTCAATTCTGTCAATCTATTTAAACGTAGTTCTTCGTCTTTAATGGTATCAAGCTCATCTCTGTGAAGCCTGTACACATCTTTAATATTGCGCAGCCACATGTTCAGCACTTGTTTGTAATCTGTTGTGGTAGTAGCTGCTTTTACGCCGCCGCAACCATAGTGACCACACACAATAACGTGTCTTACTTTCAAATGTACTACTGCATATTCCAGCACCGATAACAAGTTCACATCTGTATTGATCACCAGGTTTGCAATGTTGCGGTGTACAAATATTTCTCCGGGCTGAGTTCCGGTAATTTCATTTGCCGGAACGCGGCTGTCACTACAACCGATCCACAAAAACTCTGGTGTTTGCAAATGCGCTAACCTGTCAAAAAACTCAGGATCTGCTTCTACTTTCTCTGCTGCCCAACCTTTGTTCTCTAGCAATAATTTTTCGTAAGCTTTCATATTTCTATTTCTGTTTTTTTGGTTTGCTATGTTAAAGTTAAACATTGCAAACAGCTTTTGTTATCCGAAAGTTTAAAATGATTGATTTGATAATTAATAATTAGTAATTAAAAATTAATAACGAGGCATTCCTAATCAATGGTGGCATCGTTATTAACCGAAAATAAAAGTGCCATTGATTCAACCAAAAGGCCACACCTATTAATTATTCTTTATTAATTATTAATTGTATTAATGCACTAATTCCACTGTTTGTTTTGACACAAACACCGTTGTTTGTACCGGTTCAAAACCTTGCGTTTTATACTGGCTTCTTTTTAGTTCCACTCTTATGTTTTTCAATTTTGCATGCTTCATAAAGTCTTCAATTACCTCGATAATTTCTTTATCGATAAAGTCGGCTCTTGTGGCGTCGATCAAGACGAAAGAATTTTCAGGAACCAGTTCCAGCTTGCTTTTTATAATTGGTTTGTTGAGGAAAGAAACATCTTTTCTAAGGCGGAAGAGATATTTGTTATCGTCGTTCACCACGAATACGGCAGATTTGAAATTGCTTCTTAAAACAAATACAAAGCCTACCAAACAACCTACCAGGATGCCGATCAAAAGATCTGTCAGGAGGATCGCAACGATAGTGATAACAAATGGTAAAAACTGATCCCAGCCTTTTTGGAAAAGTGCCTTGAAGATAGAAGGCTTTGCCAGTTTAAAGCCCGTATACACCAGAACACCGGCCAAAGCAGGCAAAGGAATTTTGTTCAAAATGCCAGGTATAAAGGCAACACAAGACAACAACAACAAACCATGCATAATAGTGGCCAGTTTTGTTTTACCACCTGCATTTACGTTTGCCGACGAACGCACAATTACCGAAGTAACGGGAAGACCGCCCAACAGGCCCGATACAATATTGCCCAGTCCTTGTGCTTTTAGTTCTCTATTGGGCGGCGACACCCTCTTCAATGGATCTACTTTATCGGTCGCTTCAAGATTTAATAAGGTTTCGAGGCTTGCCACAATAGCCAGAGTGGCAGCGGTTTTCCATACTTCAAAACTGGTCAGGTAAGAAAAATTTGGAAAAGAAAAGAATGAGAAAAACGCATCTGCGCTGGCTGCTACCGGAATGTTCACAAGGTTTTTGCTGGCTAACGCATAGCCTGGCGAATATTTGAGGAACAGCTCGTTAATGGCAGTTCCCACAAACACTACAATCAAAGCCGAAGGAATAAGTTTTAGCACTTTTGATTTTTTTGCGAACACATTGTCCCATACAATTTGTATTAAGAGCGACAGCGCACCTATTCCTAAAGCCACTGGTAGAAACCATTTTGACGACATGATGATTTCAGAAAAGGTGTTTTTACCATCTGCCTGTTTAAATGCTTCGTCACCTTCGAAATCTGCATGGTAGCCCACCAGGTGAGGAATTTGTTTTAAAATAAGGATGATACCAATAGCCGCGAGCATTCCTTTAATTACAGAAGATGGAATATAATCCCCAAGGAAACCTGCTTTTAAGAAGCCGAACACTAACTGGAACAAACCGGCGATCACTACAGAAACGAGGAATACATCAAACGCGGGTAGTTTGCCAATGGCAGCAGCTACAATGGCGGTGAGGCCTGCGGCCGGACCGCTCACGCTAAGTTGCGAACCGCTGAAAATACCAACCACAATACCACCTGCAATGCCGGCAATAAGGCCTGAAAATAATGGGGCATTAGAGCCTAATGCAATTCCCAAACACAATGGCAAAGCCACTAAAAAGATCACGATGGAGGACGCAAAATCCGAAGGAAAAAAGCTGAAAATACCTTTTTTCGAAGTCATAATAAACAAGTTAAAATAGTAAAGTATGTATGTGTATATGCAGCCGGATAACCCCTCACTGATTGGCATCAGAGGTAAGCACACCCATGAATAATGAACCACGTTTTAAGCAATTGAACATGGCAACGGACAGCATTTAAGTCAGCGATCCGTAGAGACAATGCATGCATTGTCTCTACTGTACCATTTTCAATAGCAGGCAAACATGCGCAATCAGTAAAGAGATTGATCCGGTAAGATGATTGAAGAGACTAAGCTAAATCGGGAGGCTGTGCGTGCAGTTGAGCGTAATTTTTTCCGATATAAAAAAGATAAAGATGTCCGTGATGGGACTGATTTGATTCGATATTTGTATTAACTACAAAATGATTTTCGTGAAGATATTCCTCATTCATGCTGTTGGAAACCGAGGACTGGTGTGCCTTTTCTTCTTCTGTATTGGGCAAGGGGCGGTCTGCTTTTTTGGTGGTTTGATTTGCACCGGAACCCTGCGCAATTTTTGACTTCACCGCCATTTTGGTGCCGTAAAGGAAAGAGTTGCTGACCGTAAGAAAGCTAAGCACGAGCAGCATGAAAACCGCTGAAACGATGTTTCGCGTATTCCATAATTGTATGTGTTTTCTTCCGCTCATTATATGTTTGGCCTACAAAAATAGGGGATTATTAAACTTTTTAAAAGTTATAGCTATATTAATTATTCAAGACTACGGTTAATAAAGTCAATCACAGGCTTGAGTGTAGTAAAAGCGTCGCCCAGTTTTTTTACCAATGCTTTGGAAGTGACGTCGTTATCTGCAACGTTGTGCAAACCAACAAGGCTTTTTAGTTTCAGAAATTCTGCTGCCGGATTGTCTTTATCATAATCGCGTGGCACTTTGGCAAGTGTATATTCCGCATCGCGGCTCAGATCGCCATAAACGCTTTTGAACTTTTTGTTTTGTACAATGCTTTTGAATTCATCCCAGCAGTAATCAATTTCCTGACGAACTTTTTTTAATTCCGCCGGTTGAGGCATCCACAAACCGCCGCCAACAAAACTTTTGCCCGGCTCGCAATGAAAATAGTAACCTGCATACACAGATTTTTTTCCGCCCCTCACTATATAAGCGCCCATATTGGTTTTGTATGGAGTCTTGTCTTTCGAAAACCTGATATCCCTGTTAATACGGAACGTACAATCCTTTGGCTTAAGCAATGAAATTTCCTCTTCATCTTTACCGATCATAGTAATCAACTGCTCCACGAGGTTTTCAAAATCCTGTTTCGCCTCATCATACAAAGCACGATTCTTGTCAAACCATTCCTTGTTATTATTCTTCTGTAGTTTCTTTAAAAAGGAGAGTGTGTTTTCTGAAAGCATGAACCGAAGTTAATTTGAAAATTTGAAGATTTGAAAATTTGAAAATGCCGGAGGTCGGAGTTGTTGTCAAAAAAAGTCAGGCCTCTGAATTTATAGACAATTAGTGATGGCAGGAAATTTGAAAATTTGAAAATTCTGGTAGTGTGAAATTCTTTTACATATTTCGCTTGTGTATGGCCAAAAAAAATGTGGTAATTCGAAAAGGAAACCCATTTTCAAATTACCACATCTTCAAATTTTCAAATTATATTCTCGCCCAATTCTCACCACTCTTGATCCTGTATAGCGTCATTTCGGTAACACCATATTTGTCGGCAAGTTGTTTAATGGTAAGCTTTCTGTTTTTGCTGGCAAGAATGGTTTTAATACTTCGTACTTGTGTAGCGTTTAGTTTAAGGCCGTTGGTTCTGTTAGCCTGCACCTTCTTGTAGGCAAGCTTGGCAGGGCTCTTTTGCTGGTGCTCTATCATCTCATCGAGAGTAGCCCAGGCAAGATTTTTAATGGAATTATCAGTTTTGTTATGGTTCACATGTATCACATATTTATGCTTCGGCGAAGGCTTCTTCATAAAAAGCTTTGCAAGTTCCCTATGCACATACAATGTGCCATTACTATCCGGTCGATGTAAATTAAGCGTCTTATACCCTGTTGTTAAGGACCCGGTAAGTATTTTACCATCTTCCTGCAACTTATCTGTATAGCTAGCAATGCGGCCGTGAGAGGAAAGCGCATATTTTCTGCGCAGCAATTTCCAGCCCGTAAACTGTAGGGGCTTCCATTCCTCTCCGGAAAGTAACTTAATCATCTCCGAGGTTTTTTTAAGTTAAAAAATGACAACAAAATTGAGAAATGTAGAATTTATTTAGTTGTCAAAAGGGTCAAAAACTCATCTTCGGTGATTATATGAACAGAGGGTATTTTCTTAGCTTTTTCCAATTTTGATCCGGCGTCCTCGCCAACGACCAAATAATTCAGCTTGCTACTTACACCACTCAGGATTTTGCCACCGTTCTTTTCAACCATTTCTTCCGCTTCGCTTCTTTTCAACTTTATTAACGTTCCTGTAAACAAAAAGGTTTGCGAATTAAGGTTGCCTTCAATAATTTCTTTCTTTTTTGTGTTATGTAAGTTAACACCTGCCTGTTCCAGCTCACGAAGCATCTTAAGATTATCTTCATTGTGAAAGAAATGATATATACTCGTAGCAACTTTTATTCCCACGTCCTCCATTTGTTGCAGGTCCTCAATTGATTTGTCCTGTAGCGCCGGTAAATAAGTTGAGTGCATCGCCAATGCCTTCGCTGTAGTTTCGCCAACATACCGTATACCCAATGCGGTTATAAGACGGTGTAGTGGTTGTGTTTTGGATGTTTCTATTGCAAACTGAAGATTGGTAATGGATTTTTCGCCAAAGCCTTCCATTTGCCTTATCTTATCAAAGGGCAAATTATAAATCGAAGGAATATCCTTTAAGAAGCCCAACTCATAGAACTTACGCACATTCGATTCTCCTAGACTCCTGATGTCCATGGCATCCTTACTTACAAAGTGTATGATTCTTTCCACAACCTGTGCCGGACATTCGATATTTATACAACGCCAAACTGCTTCACCCTCTTCCTTTGTAAGCGTTGAATGGCAGACAGGACAGGTTTTGGGAAAATGAATTGTCTTTTCATCGCCCTTGCGTAGCTCTGCCAGCGATTTTACAATTTGTGGAATTACGTCGCCAGCCCTTTCGATAAGAACACTATCGCCTATTTTAAGGTCCTTCTCTTTTATATAATCTTCATTATGGATAGAGATGCTGGAAACAGTAACACCGCCAATAGCAACGGGATCAAGCTTGGCGACAGGAGTAACCGCCCCGGTTCTACCCACCTGGAACTCAACGCCACGAAGCTTCGTAGTGGCTTGTCTTGCTTTAAACTTAAAAGCAATCGCCCAACGTGGGTGATGTGTGGTCATGCCCAATTTTTCCTGCAGGTCAATCTCATTCACCTTTATTACCATGCCATCCACTTCATAAGGAAGGTCATCACGCTTACTTTCAAACTCGCGGCAATAATCTATTACACCCTGGATGCCTTTAAATATCTTTTTTTCCTTGTTAGGACTTCTGAAGCCAAGGTTCCAAAGCATTTCAAGAGAGCCGCTGTGTGTATTTAAAGGATCATTTTTTTCGTTGTGCTCCCTGCCTCTTGTGTAGTAGCTTACATTATATAGAAAGGCTTCAAGTTTTCTTCTTCTTACTTCACCCGGGTCTTTAATGCGCAGTGAGCCCGCAGCAGCATTACGCGGGTTGGCCAGGGGAGGTAAACCATTTTCTGCAAGCTGGTCATTGTATGTTTTGAAATTAGCTTTCGTAAGCATCACCTCACCACGAATCTCAATTTGCTGGATATCATATTCGGAAAAACGTGCAGCCAGGGGGACCGACTTGATCTGTTTAATGTTGGTCGTAATGTCATCACCGGCCACACCATCGCCTCGGGTAGCGCCACGCACAAGCAAGTCATTCTCATAAATAAGAGAGATACTGGCACCGTCGAACTTAGGCTCCACGCAATATTCAATCAACTCTGTTTTACCTATCTCCCTTGCTTTGCGATCCCAATCCAGCAGGTCATCTGCATTATAGGAGTTCTCCAAAGAAAGCATGGGAACAAGATGCTGTACTGTTGGGAAATCTTTAGTAAGCCCTTTTGCTACTCGTTGCGTGGGAGAATCCGGAGTGATAAGCGTCGGGTCTTTTGTTTCGGTTTCTTCTAATGCCTTATATAATTGATCATATTCGTAGTCTGCAACCAATGGATCATTGGCAATATAATATCTGTATTCGTGAAAGCGCAAAACGTTTCTTAACTGTTCAATATTCTTTGCTGTAATGGCTTGCAGATGCTGCAATAAGTCTTTGGTTGCCTGTTGAAGACTTTTAGTTTGTTCGTTGGTATACATAGTCTAGAAATGCTGGCGGTAAAAATAGTAATAGTTGTTAGTTGTTAGTTGATAGTTGTTAGAACTTCTTTCTGTTATTTTTTTATAGGGAAATCATCATTAACCTACCTGAAACAGATTACCGGCTACCAAACATTTACAACCAAAAATTAAAAGAGTAGTTTAAATTTACGTCTACTTCTATCAACTAACAACCACCAACAAACAACTTCAATGCGCATACACTACATACAGCACGTTCCTTTCGAAGAAATCGGTTATATACAAGAATGGCTGACTGAAAACAATATCGAAGTTTCTACCACTAAAATTTGGGAATCGGCAACATTTCCATCCCTGGGTGACTTTGATGGATTGGTGGTTATGGGTGGTCCAATGGGTGTGTATGAAGAAGAATTATACGAATGGATGGCGGCAGAAAAAACTTTCATCAAATATGCCATAGGCGCAGGCAAAAAAGTGTTGGGTATTTGCCTCGGCTCACAATTAGTTGCTTCTGTGTTGGGAGCAAATGTTTATCCAAATAATGGTAAAGAAATCGGCTGGTTTGATGTTTCTGTAAAACCAGGACTGGATATTTGGCTGGGAAAAGATATAGAAACAGTGTTTACAACCTTCCACTGGCACGGAGATACCTTCGATCTGCCGGAGGGGTGCATTAATCATATAAACTCGCCAGCCTGCGAAAACCAGTTTTTTACTCAGGGGGAAAATGTGGCGGCCATACAATTTCATCCCGAAGCAACTTCGGAAACAGTTAATGCTATGGTTGAAAATTGCTCCAACGAACTCGTTCCCGACAATTTTGTACAATCCGCTGCCGAAATTCAGCAAAAATCAAACGTGAAAAACTTCTCAGGAGGCCATCAATTTCTCTCCAAAGTCTTGAACCGGCTATTTTTGCTGAAATAAAGGCCTGATTTTGCTGGTTTTTACAGGGCTATGATTTTTTATTGCAAAAATCTTTATTGAAAATCAGCTTGTTGTAAACGTGTCTGTAAAAATACTTTCTCAAAAGCTTTGAAAAATGATCTCATTGTGGCTACCTTTGCAGCCATTTTAAAATAATTCGGTGGGATAGCGCCGATAAAAATTTTCAAAACAATGAGTCATTTACATTTCACAACCAAACATGCGAACGAGGCTACTGTACAACGCAATTGGTTCGTTGTAGACGGTACTAATCAAACCGTTGGTCGTATGTGCGCTAGAATTGCTTCGGTATTACGTGGCAAAAACAAGGCGTATTACACTCCTCACGTTGATTGTGGTGATTACGTAATCATCATCAACGCTGATAAAGTTGTTTTCACAGGTAACAAACTGGAAGACAAAACTTACATCAACTTTAGTGGTTACCCAGGTGGTAAAAAAGAAGAAACAGCGAAAAATCTGTTGAAACGTCGTCCTGATGCGCTTCTTGAAAGAGCGGTAAAAGGCATGTTGCCTAAAAACCGTTTGGGCCGCAAAATGGTGAAAAAATTATTTGTGTACGCTGGTGATCAACATCCACACACTGCACAACAACCTAAAGAATTGAAATTCTAATCTCAATTCAAACTAAATTTTAAATTTTCAAATTTCCCATAAATGGAAAAGCAAAAAATCGGATTAGGTCGTCGTAAAGAAGCTGTGACACGCGTATTCCTTAGCAAAGGCGAAGGCAAAATCATAGTAAACGATAAAGACTATAAAGTATATTTTCCTTTGGTTTACCTGCAAAACCAGGTAGAACTTCCTTTTAAAACTATCGAAGCTGCTGATAAATTTGATGTTAAAATCAACGCAACTGGTGGTGGTGTTAAAGGTCAGGCAGAAGCAGCAAAACTGGGTATCGCCCGCGCTTTGCTCGAAGTAAACCCTGAATACCGTCCTGCTTTGAAAGCTGCTGGTTTATTGAAACGTGACCCTCGTGGTGTTGAACGTAAAAAACCAGGTCGTAAAAAAGCACGTCGTAGCTACCAATTCAGCAAACGTTAATATTCAATGTGATAATTTGAAAATGTGGCAATATGTAAGTGAAGCACTCCTTCAATTTTACAGCGAAGCCAAAAGAATCGCAAACCACATTTTCAAATTTTCCAAATTTTCAAATTTTCAAATTATATAAATACAATGGAAAATAATACTTCCTTACAGCAGCAACTTCTTGATGCAGGCGTACACTTCGGTCACCTGAAAAAGAAGTGGAATCCAAAGATGTTGCCTTACATCTTTGCTGAAAAGAAAGGTATTCACATCATTGATCTTAATAAAACAACTGAAGCCCTTCAGGAAGCAGCAGCAGCAATGAAACAAATTGCACGCAGCGGCAAAAAGATCATGTTCGTAGGTACAAAAAAGCAAGCGAAAGAAATCGTTACAGAATGCGCTAAGAAAATCAACATGCCATTCGTAACTGAGCGTTGGTTAGGTGGTATGCTTACAAACTTCAACACTGTTCGTAAGAGCGTTAAGAAAATGCAGAGCATTGAGAAAATGTTGAACGACGGTACTTTGGACAGCATCACTAAAAAAGAGCGTTTGACTTTAAGCCGCGATAGAGAAAAAATGGAAAAAGTATTAGGTGGTATCGCTCAATTGGGCCGTGTACCAGCTGCTTTGTTCATCATCGATATCGGACACGAGCACATCGCTTTGGCTGAAGCTAAACGTCTTGGCATCACTACATTTGGTATGGTAGATACAAACTGCGATCCAAATAAAGTTGACTTTGCTATTCCTTCAAATGACGATGCTACTAAATCTATCGCAATCATTTCTAACTACATCGCTGCTGCTATCGCAGAAGGTCTTGCGGAAAGACAAGCTGCTAAAGACGAAGATGTTGAAGAAGTAGATAACGAAGCAGAAAGAAAAGCTGCCCGTTTGCAAGCTGAAGCAGAAGCAGAAAGCGGCCGTGGTGGTCGTGGTAAAGGTGGTCCTGGTGGTGCTGGCGGCGGACAACAAAAACGTCGTGTTCCAGGTGGCGCTAGCCGCAGAACAGGTGGCCCTGCAGGAAGATAATTCCGCACTGTATTTGCCCCTATAGATACAAAAGTTACAGGTGTTTGTTTTTCGCAAACACCTGCTACTATAAAATTAAATAAGTGTGTTACCCAGCCGAAGTACGTTGATCGTCTTTTGTTGCGTCGCACACTTATACTTTAGTTCATTGAGGAGCTTTTAAGGATTATTTAATTGAGAATGTCGCTTTGTAAGCCAACAAATGCACAACTTGCATCCGGATTTACAAGACGCATTTTCCCCGCCTGAATGACTTTAGTCGGGCAGGAAATTTTCAAATTATCACATTTTCAAATTAATAAGTTATGTCAACTGCAACAATTACAGCTGCTGATATTAATAAACTGCGCCAGGCAACAGGTGCGGGTATGATGGATTGTCGTAAAGCTTTAACAGAATCTAACGGTGATTTTGAAGCTGCTATCGACTGGTTGCGTAAGAAAGGTGCTAAAGTTGCTGCTCTGCGTGGCGACCGCGAAGCAAAAGAAGGTGTTGTTCTTGCTAAAACAACTGCAGACAACAAAACAGGTATCGCTCTTTGCGTAAGCTGCGAAACTGACTTCGTTAGTAAAAACGCTGACTTCGTAGCATTCGCTCAAAGCATCATGGATGCTGCGATCGAAAACAACGTAAAGTCTGTTGACGAATTGAACAACGTAACTATCGGCGGTGCTAAAATTGCTGATATGGTAAACGATAAATTGGCTAGTATCGGTGAAAAAATCGGTATCTCTAAATTCGAAAGAATTGATGCTGATTTCGTATCTGCTTACATCCACGGTGCAAACCGTCTTTCTGTATTGGTTGGTATGAACAAAGAAGCTGCTGAAGCTGGTAAAGACGTAGCAATGCAAATCGCTGCGATGAACCCTGTAGCAGTTGATCCGGATGCAGTACCTGCTGATGTGGTAGAAAGAGAAAAAGCAATCATTACAGAACAAGTTGCTGCTGATCCTAAAATGGCCGGCAAACCATCTGAAATGATCAACAAGATCGCTGAAGGTAAATTGAACGCATACTTCAAAGAAAGCACATTGCTTGCTCAACCATTCGTAAAAGATGGTGGTAAAAGCGTTAGCGAATATTTGAAAAGTGTTGACAGCAACCTGAAAGTTATTTCTTTCAAACGCGTAGCTCTTGGATAATTCCAATCGCGAACACGATATATAAAAAAGGCTCCGAAGAAATTCGGAGCCTTTTTGTTTTGCTATTATTGGCACACAGATGACACTGATTGGACAGATTTGCACGGATAATTGTTGAATACTTAAGGCTCTCTGACTGAAATGCAACAACAAACCATTGTGTCATTAGCTAGATGGTCTTTAATTAAGCCAACACGCATAAGATCAGTGTAAATCAGTTTAATCAGTGTCATCTGCGTGCTTACTTCCTCCCGAGCCACAGCAAACTATTTATAATAAGCCTGTTCTGAATTTCATTTCCAAACGTAGAAGAAAGTTCTTTGTTTGTGCCGCCATCATAGTCCATATCGTTGTGGCCCATGTTCATATATACCATTTTGTATTTCTTGTTCGTCCACACTATCGGGTAATAGCCGCTGTGCCATATTTCATGAGGCTTTGGGCCCGTGCCTAAAGGAAAACTGCTGCTATCAATAGCAATCAGAATATCAATGTCAGGATTTTTTTTCAAATCGTTTGACCATCGGTACCATTCGTTCGGCTGCGCGGTAAAGACAGCGGGTATGCCTTTCATTACAGGATGCTTTTTATCTTCCACGCGAACAATGGCAGAAGTAGGATGCCATGTATTGCTTACGTAAGAACCTGAACCAAGAAACTCATTGTGGTACCAGTCCCAGTTTTGCGGAAATGCGGATGGCGTTAACGCAAATGCGGAGAAATGGAAACCCATCCATGCGCCCCCATTTTTCATATATTTTTCAAATGCCACTCTTTGTGTGGAATCTTCAGGCCTTGTATCAAGAAAGATGACAACATTATATTTCGCAAGTACAGTGTCATTTAATTTGCTCCAGTCATTTGTAGATTCGTAAGTAAAGCCATACTTAGCGGCCATTGAAGGGAACCATTTGTTGGCTTCATGGACAAAGCTGATGTGCGCGAGATCGCTTTTTGCGGTATAGAAAGCAATGACTTTGAAAGATGATTTTTTTTGTGCAAAGCAAGTCGAGGCAATTACAAGCAATAAAAAAGCGGCAATCGCTTTCAAAAAGTGTTTGTTCATTAGGTTGTGTTAAGTGGAAGAAAGTTAGAACTTTTAAGTTGTTCGTTTATGGTTGTTAGTTGTTTGGTTTTATGTTTGGCATTCGTCATTTCTACGTCAACTTCTCTGTGGTCAACAACGGACGGTCAGCAACTATCAACTATCAACTAAGAACTAACAACCATCAACTATTTCCCATAAAATACTATTTTCGCAAAATGCAACCTAAATACAAACGAGTTCTACTCAAACTCTCCGGCGAATCTTTGATGGGCGACAAAAGTTTTGGATTAGATCCCGCAATGCTTTCTGCATATGCGAGAGAAATTAAGACAATAACAGATATAGGTGTGGAAGTAGCGCTTGTGATAGGTGGAGGCAACATTTATCGTGGGATGAACGAGGCCGAAACTGGTATTGAAAGGGCGCATGGCGACTATATGGGTATGCTTGCGACAGTGATAAACGGAATGGCGGTACAGGCTGCTTTGGAAAAAGAAGGTATTTATACGCGTTTGCAAAGCGCTATAAAGATGGAACAGATTGCTGAACCATACATTCGCAGAAGAGCGATGAGACATTTGGAGAAGCACAGAGTGGTAATTTTTGGTGCCGGCACCGGTAACCCATATTTTACTACGGACACGGCTGGATCTCTTCGAGCCATTGAGATCAAAGCGGACGTTATTTTGAAAGGTACCCGCGTAGACGGTATCTATACTGCTGATCCTGAGAAAGTTAAAGATGCGAAAAAGTTTGAAACCATCACTTTCGCCGAGTGTATTGCCAAAAATCTGAAGGTTATGGATATGACGGCTTTCACCCTTTGCATGGAAAATTCCCTGCCAATCATTGTTTTTGACATCAACAAACCAGGAAACTTATTGAAAGTCGTAATGGGTGAAAAAGTAGGAACACTGGTAAAAGATTAAAGAAATAGCGCATATCACTTGCTAATATGCAAGCTGAGCCTTATTTTTACGCATACGAAAACCACCTTAAGGTGGTTTTTTGTTGACCCATACCCCCAAATCCTTTGAAAGATCGAATTCAATTTTTTATGCCAAACGGTATTTAAAATTCCCGTGAGTATGAACACTATGTTACAAATGTTACTTACCATTCATCTTTCATTAGGATTATTGGAAATGATATTTTTCCAATTCTGCGCCGTGCTACTCGGCTTTTGCATCCATTTCTTTATTGTATCGAGACGAAATACGGTTCTTCCTAAAAAGAACAAATCCCCGTATGCCATTTCAGAGGCCGACGAATGGAAGTTGAAGTATTTCGATGAATCGGAGAAGCAAGAGAAGAAATACCAGGATCTTACAGATAGGCTTGAAACCACTGTTAGAGAACTGGAGAATACAGAAATGGAACTTGAAACTACGCAGCTGGAAAATCTGAAACTTCATAAAGAGCAGGCAAGATTGCAATCTGCAGAACTAGCGGCAGCTCAGCTTGAGGAAACTATCGAGTTGATCAAACAGAAAGATGTTGAAATTTTGCAGTTGAAAGATCAGATGGAAAAGCTTCGCAAAAGAAAAGCAAAATCAGCCGGTGAACCGGAAGCAGAGAGCGGTATGAAAATAAGCACCAGTACCATTAACCTGGATGCATTACAGGTTAAGCTGGAATCGCTTCACAATGAAAATCAGCAATTGTTGCAATTGGTGGCGGACAAAGAAACCAAGCTTCACGCCTTTAATTTTCAGCGTCAGCAACTGATGAGAAAAATAACGTTACTCGAAGATCTTAATAATGACATTCGTCAGTTGGGAGATCCATCTTCCGCACTGCACGAAGAGACTACAACGCCTTAGGGTTAGAATAAAAGGAAACTACTTGCTTAGCAGAGCTTAGGTGTAACAGCCTAAGCTTTTTTGTTTTTCCGGAGAGGCAAATAGCTGAATAACTGAATGACTGAATAACTGAGAAGTCGAGTGTTAGAACACAAAACCGAACTGGAGCTGCTCTGCAAGGCTTGTCGCATTGCAGCACTATTCTATCGTCTTTAATGATAACAATATTGCCGGAGGCAATAAAATAAAACTGCAAGGCTGTAAGCCTTGCAGAGCGAAAAATGCAAAACTGAACTTGAACGCTCAGTTATTCAGTTATTCAGTCACTAAAATCCCAGCCTGAAGCTTCCAAACACCCCAAATCTTTCAATGTGATTTTCCGGCAAGGGGGTTGGCAACACACGCCAAACAAGATCAAGACGGAAGAATTTGAAAATGTTATCGACGCCGGTTCCCACCTCGAGATATGTTTTGCCGCCGAGATTTTGAAAAGTATTGTAACTGTTGTTAAAGTTCAGATCATAGTTTTCTTTGCTAAGATTACCATTGATCATTTTAAAATTGTAGAACTGCCTGAACTTAAGTCTGCGTGTTAAAGGAATAAATCTGAATAATCCGTTACCGAAGTTGTGCTCGAATATCACACCGGCATAACGGTCCGTGATGTATTGGAAACGGTTCATCAAGCTGAACGCAAATTTGTTGTAATAATAAATTTCGTTTCCGGGCACTACATCCAGCAGCATGTAAGGCAGTGTGCCGTAAGTTCTGCCGCCGAAGAAGTTATAGTAAATGCTTCCGTAAGGTGGAATTTTTATATAGTCATAAACACTTCCAAACAACTTGTGATAGTCGTAATTACTACCAAAAACACCCGACATACCTTTTGAATATTTAAACTCAATAATAGGGTACGGGCTTCCCATACTTACACGATAGAAATGGCTCTCCAGGAACTTTTCAAGATAAGCAAAGCGGAACATGATAGACGCTTCAAAATTGTTCAGTGAATTTCCTGAACCATCATCGTACAAACTTTTGGGAGGAAGGTTCAGAACGGGATCAAACCTTTTGCGGATGACCGTCGGCGTTATAGAAAATCCACTCGTCCATTCTTTGAACATTTCAAGCCTGTATTCTTCCACTTTCATGAACTTAAGTGGAACGCCGGGCTTGCGAATAGCAATGGCAAAAATGTTATCGGGACTGATTTCTCCGTAATTGATCTGACCGTTTTCCAGATCTTTTGTATATGAACCGTATATACTTAATCGCGGATTGCGTTTAAAAATGTACATCGCATCAGCCTTGTATTTAAACTGCTGGTCTCCGAAACCGTAAGCGAGGTAGCCGTGCAGCAAAAGATTTTTATTGAAACCATAGTTGGTGCTCAAATCAAAACGCATACGGAAACCTTCGAGACTGTTGTACGTAAACCAGTTGTACCATGGGCCAATATCCCAGTTGCCAATACTCTTATAACCTGTTGCAAGAAATGAAATGGTGTTCGTATACTTTTGGAACAGCGGCATTTTTTGCAATGTATCGATCATAGAGTAGATCGCTTTCTCATTCTTGTTCAATTCCTCGTGCCTGTTGGCTTTCCAGAACGAATCTGCCTGATCGCGGGCGTCTGGCTCTATTACCACCTCCTGCTTTATCTTGTTATGATTGATTGCATCTGAAATGGTAGGAAGATCAAATTGGGGATTTCGATAGGTCGTTGTTTTTCTTCCAATAACGCCAAACCTTGTTTTACCAATAGGGGCAATGTCTACTACAAATTTATCTTTTGAAATGAACCACGAAGAATCGTTGACCATGGTATATTCCTGGATAAGACTTAGCTTTTCAACAAAGTTGATGTTTGCGTCTTTCGATAAAAACAAATTCATTTTTTGAATCGCAAACGTGGTGTCATGCACCCAGCAATCTCCTTCGAAAGTATTTTCTCCACGACGCTTAGGGGTGAACGAAAGGTGAATTAATCTACGTTTGTTTACATATTGCGTATCCAAAACCCTGTAACGGTAGTAAGCGTCGCCATTGTCTGACAAGGGGCTTACAAACTGTTTGTCGAAAACCGGGATGAAGTTTGCATAGATGTTTACATTCTGATCCGTACCACCCAGAAACTTTGTAATACTTTCATTTTTTACGCCCAGCGTTTTACTTGCTTTAATGATCTCGCGACTTTTGAAAGGGCTTTTTTGAGCGTAATAATCTGAAATGGTTTCAGTTAAAAATACCGGGAGGAAAGTAGTTCCGTTGGATGTGTCTGCATTTTCAAGAATAAATCCGAAAGGTCTTAGCAGTTTTATCTCTTTTAATCTTTCCTTGTTGATGCGATTAAAATCAAGTTCCAGTTTGTTGTACAATTCGTAGGAATAATTGTCAAATCTGTAGCGGTCGTTGTAAGGCTTTCGTCTTACGATCCGTTTCCACATTAACAATCCACGATCTATTTTTCTTTTTACAATAACTGCCGTTTCATATTTGCCACGGTCAAGCGGCACTACAAGAAAAAGAGTATCGCCCGTTGCATTTTGGCGAAAATATTCTGGGCTCAGGAATAGTTTGTAATCTTTATAACCTACATAAGAAACTTCTAACGTATCCGTTGGCCAGGCATCAAAATAGAAAGTGAACGCTCCGGAAGAGTCGCTCAGTTTACCGGCTTTTGCGTTAATGAAATCAATCGAGGCAAAAGGAATGCGTTCATCGCTCAGGCCATCTTTGATATAACCCGTTATAATTTTCGATTGGGAATAGCCTATCAAAGCACTTGTACATGATACGATCAAAAGGAGGGTTGAAATAATTATACTTTTCAAAGGACGATGCATGCTCAAAAATACGCCAGAAAATAATAACTGAATTGGTGAATTATTGAATAACTGAGTGATTCTAAGTGAATAGCAGGTTGACAGAATAAACAATTATTTAGAAGGTTCAATAAATTACAAAATCAGTCAATCTTTTGTTCAATTCGACGGTGATTTTATTATTAATTACCTAGCCGGTTGCGACAAATAGCTAGCAACAAAAAGTTAAAACTCTTGGAGAGTACGCTTTTTTTATATTACTTTGTTTTTCAAAGTACTTTTATATGGATTCGTCATCTAAGCCTTTAGATACTTTACAGGATATTAAGAAGATGATGGAGCGCTCGAGCCGCTTCATAAGCCTTAGCGGATGGAGTGGTGTAGGCGCAGGCGTTTGTGCGTTAATAGGCGCATGGATGGCTCATGGAAAGTTGGCCTCATTTGGCGGACTGGATGTAGAAAGCAGATACTACTCCGTAAATAATCTTGAGTACAGTTTGTTTTTGATTGCTCTGGGCGTTTTGGCAGGTGCATTGGTGCTGGCTTTCACCTTTACCTATATACGAAGTAAAAAAACGGGTGTCGCGATCTGGGGCACAAGCGCTCGCAGGTTGTTGTGGAACACTTTTTTACCAATGGCTGCCGGCGGTGTGTTGATCTTAAAAATGATTGACCTTAATTTTTATACCTTAATTGCGCCTACCTGTTTGTTGTTTTATGGTGTAGCGCTTGTGAATGGAAGCAAGTACACACTTGGGGAAATCAGGTATTTGGGATACGCGCAGATATTGCTTGGCATGATCAATTGCTGGCTCTTGCATTCGGGACTTATTTTGTGGACCATTGGTTTTGGTATCTTGCACATCGTATATGGATTGGTGATGTGGTGGAAATATGAGAGGGAATAATTTGAAAATTTGATAATTTGAAAATGTAGGGGCGAATTGCATTCGCCCAAGGAAATTGAAAATTGAAAGTTGAAAATTGAAAATGGTAGGCGAGAATCGCATTCGCCCATCACTCATAACTTCGAACATGAAGAATCCGATTGAGAATTTAAATAAAGTGTTTGATAGCCGCGTTCGCCTGGGTATAATGAGTGCCCTCATGGTGAATGAGGAAGTGAATTTTAATGAGCTTAAAGAATTGATCGGCGTAACAGATGGCAACCTTGCTTCACACATGAAAACGCTGGAGGAGAATGCTTACATAAAAGTGCAGAAAGGTTTTATAGGGCGTAAAACAAACACAACTTATTCCATCACCAAAGCTGGTGAAAAAGCTTTCAAACAACATTTGGAAGCGTTGGAAAAAATGATCAGATCCTTAGGGTGATTTTTTTTGTATATAAACTTTGTAATTCAAAGTGCTTTTAATATAATAAATAACAAATCTCATGAACGAACAGCTACGAAAATTGACCTTGTACATCATAGGAGCTTTTCTATTCAATGTTCTTTTTTATCGCGAGCAAATGGCTCTTAATACTGTATTCTTTGATGCTTTTGTTCTTTCGGC
This sequence comes from Pinibacter aurantiacus, assembly GCF_019130065.1. GTDB lineage: Bacteria > Bacteroidota > Bacteroidia > Chitinophagales > Chitinophagaceae > Pinibacter > Pinibacter aurantiacus. The sequence goes on from NZ_JAHSPG010000002.1 coordinate 556,051, forward strand.
CTTGTTTTATCTGTACCCTTCCGCCAGGGCAAATACGATCGTACGTTGGTTATTGGTGGCTAATGTGATTTGCCTTGGCACTCTTTTATTGCACAACACGGTGCTTACAAAGTATGCGTTTATCTGCAACGTTCTTTTAACCGTTGGTTTTGCTGAGTACACGCATCGCTCCGCATGGTATGCAGGTGGTTCTGTTTTTCTGAATTTCTTTTTATTCATTGGCAACCTTGCCGAAACGGTGAGTGGCGCGTTTGGAAAAAAAGCAAAGCGAAAGTCAAATTGGGCGAAGTATGTAAAGTTTTCAATCATTCCAGTGGCAATCGCGTTCGTATTCTTCGTTATTTATGCAGGTGCCAATAGTGTATTTGCAAACATCGTGGGAAATGTAGCCAACTGGCTGGAGATAAATTTTGAACGCTTCTTTTTCATGTTCAAACCAGAGAGGATTTTCTTTACGCTTTTTGGCTTTTATGTCATTGGGTCTTTATTGGCGAAAACCAGGATCAACTATTTCAGTGTAAATGACATTGTGCAAAGCGATGAACTGGTGAGAAGAAAAAAGACAGTGCGAAGAAAATTCACAGTGCAGCCAATGCCTGTGAAATATTTTTCTATCATCGGTTTAAAGAATGAAAACCTGACTGGCGTGATTAGTCTTGTGTTATTGAATGCGTTGTTGTTTTTTGTGAACTGCATTGACTTAAACTATGTGTGGATGAACTTTGAATTTAGCCCCGACAAACCTTTGTACAAACTTGTACATGAAGGCACGGGATTGTTGATCGTATCCATAATTCTTGCGATGGCCGTAGTCCTGTTTTTCTTTAATGGCAATCTGAATTTTTACAAAAGAAATAAATGGCTGAAGTATGGAACGTACCTGTGGATATTCCAAAACGCGTTTCTTGTATTATCGGTATTACTGCGCGATTATTATTACATCCAGCATTATGGATTGGCGTATAAAAGAATAGGCGTGTTGTTCTTTTTGCTAATGGTATTGGTAGGATTGATGACAGTGTTTGTGAAAGTATACGCTACGAAAACAAGTTACTTTTTATTCAGAGTAAATGCATGGGCAGCGGTTGTTCTGCTGGTTGCGGCATCATGCATTAATTGGGACGTACTGATGGTCAGATACAACCTTAGCCACAGAGCAGAAATCACCACATTGGATACACCGTTCCTGCTTGGTTTATCGGATAGAACCTTGCCTGTATTGTATGAAAACAAAGACGTTTTCCTCGCCAGTGATTCTACATCGGGAGAGAACCTGGACAAGAGAGTAAAAAGATATTTGAGTGATCAGGAGCAATACTCGTGGCTCTCCTGGAACTATGCCGATAGTAAAGTGAAAAGCTATTTTTCTAACGCAAATAAAACTGCCGCAAAATGAAAACTGCAGAAACATTATTAATTGCCTTGCGCATCTGGTTCTTTAGTGTGATTATTACTTCAGCCATGGTCGATATTGCGATGGATGGTTGGTTATGGATAATTCCGATAGTGCTGGTTGGCACAATCATTACACTGCCCGTTCCCTTCTTCGCGAGCTACTGCATTAAGCTTGCTTTTGAAATTTCGGGTTCCTTTTCGGCCAGATTTATGAATACCGTTTTCTTTTTAATACTGCTTGCCGGTTTGTTTTGGGCAATACTCATTGCATTCTTAGGTGGCGGCATGGAGGATATGAAAGTGTTGATAGGAGCTAGTTTTTTATCCATTCTGATTGCCTGCATTTTTTCCATTAAGCAGTTGAAAAATTTGAATCACGTAATTTCAGAGGAAACAGTTATCTCATAAAATTTCAAACATGCAAGACAAATCTTTTTCAATAGCAGCAAGGCTTAAAGCATTTTCATACGCCTTCAACGGCATTGTAAATTTTGTGAAATATGAACACAATGCATGGCTTCATTTTATTGCAACGGTTGCCATAGTAGCGTTTTCTTTTTACATGAAGATATCAGGAGCCGAATGGATCGCCATTTTATTGTGCATCGGTTTTGTGTGGGCAATGGAGCTGATCAACACTGCTATTGAAAAAATAATGGATCACCTGCACCCCGAAATGCACCTCAACGTAAAACTCATTAAAGACATGGCCGCAGGAGCGGTGCTGATTGCTGCTATCATTTCATTCATAATTGCCTTAATCATTTTTATTCCAAAGTTTTTATGACACGCATTCTTTATTTATCAAAAACAATTCAACGTATCTGCGGCATTAAGAACGAGGCGGAAAAGTTTTTATTTACCAGTTGCAGCTTCAGTATTTTTCTGTCACTGGCAAGGGTTTTATATACGGGCAAAATAACTTTTCTGTCTTTATGCTGGAATTTGTTGCTGGCGTTTGTGCCGTTCTTTATGTCGCGGCTAATGACGAGAAACTTTGTGCTCATTCAAAACAAGTGGTTGTTCAGCCTGCTGTTTATTGTATGGTTGCTTTTTGTACCTAATTCATTTTACATCATCACAGATCTTTTTCATTTAAGTGAAATGCACACTACGCCCATGTGGTTCGATCTTTTGCTCATCATGTCGTTTGCATGGAATGGTTTGCTGCTGGGCATTCTGTCGATCAGGCACATTGAAAAAATGATTAACGCCTTGTGGATTGTGAAGAATGAATGGCTGTTGTTGTATCCCGTAATGTTCCTCAATGCTCTTGGCATTTATATAGGTAGATACTGGCGCTACAACAGCTGGGACATAGTTTCCAATCCATTCAATTTAATGTGTGATATCTATCGTATCATTTTTCATCCGGTGCAAAATAAAGACGTATGGATAATGGTTGCAGGCTGGAGTATTTTTCTCAGCTTGTTGTATGCAGGATTGAAGAAGATGAGCAAGGCGATTGAATAAAGTTGTTAGTTGATAGTTGTTCGTTATTGGTTGTTGGCGAATGCTTTTGAAAATGAAACAACAAGCTCTTCTAACAACTAAGAACGAACAACTAACAAGGATTCCCCCAAAAAAACCTCCATGAAAATATTAATCATAAACCCTCCGCACTTATCTATCGGTAGTAGAATGGCAAAGGAACATTTGCCACCACTCGGATTGCTTTCCATTGCTGGTCCTTTAATAGATGCTGGACACGAAGTAAAATTGCTGGATGCAGACTACTATTTTTTGAAACACAGTCAGGTTGTGTCGCAAATAATAACATACAATCCCGACGCGATCATGCTGGGACATTCCGGGTCAACATCCGCACAGCCCATCATTAACGATATTACAAATGCTGTAAAACTGATAAATCCGCGGATCAAAATAATTATTGGTGGTGTATTTCCAACTTATCACTGGAAAGAAATTTTAGAACAGAATCCGCAGATCGACTACATCGTTTGTGGCGAGGGCGAAGAAATTACTTTGAATCTTATAACAGCATTGGCGCAGAAGAGCTGTTTGGAAAATATCAAAGGCCTTGCATTTAAACTAAATGGTGTTCCGGTAAAAACAGCACCGGCAGAAAATATTAAAAACCTCGATGCCTTTCGGGTCGCATGGGAACTGATGGACGGATATAATTATACTTATTGGGGAAAACGAAAAGCTGTGGTGATACAATTTTCAAGAGGTTGTCCATATCCATGTACTTATTGCGGACAAAGTTTGTTTTGGAAAAAATGGCGACACCGCGATCCGCAGTTGCTGGCAGATGAAATTGAAATGCTCAACAAAAAGTACGGCATTGAAGTGATCAATTTCGCAGACGAAAATCCCTCCTCAAATCCAAAAGCCTGGCGGCAATTTCTGGAAGCTTTGATTGCAAAGAATTTGAAACTGATATTAGTTGGTTCGATCCGTGCAGATAATATTGTACGCGATGCAGAGGTTCTTCACTTGTATAAACAGGCTGGCTTTGAAAGGTTTTTATTGGGCATTGAAAACTATGATGAAGTGGTGCTTGAAAGAATTAAGAAAGCGGGTACGGTGTCAAAAGACAAACAGGCCATTCAGCTTTTGCGTAAGCACGGCATACTATCTATGGCTACATATGTGGTTGGTTTTGGCGAAGAACGCACGAGGGATTTTTACAACAGCTTAAGGCAGTTGTTGTCCTACGATCCCGACCAGGTACAACTGCTTTACGTAACGCCACACAAATGGACGCCTTACTTCGAAGATGTCAAAGACAAGGAAATCATTTTAACCGATCAAAGAAAATGGGATTACAAACACCAGGTGATCGCCACTAAATATTTACGGCCATGGTTGGTTATTCTATACGTGAAGCTTATTGAAATAATTATGCAAACCAGGCCGAGCGCTTTAAAGAGACTATTCTTTCATAAAGAGGCCAGACTACGAAGCGCAATGCGTTGGTATACCCGGATTGGCAGAAGAGTATGGTTCTGGGAATTGTACCAGTTCTTCTTTGTAACAAAATTGACAAAAGAGAAAATCAAAATGTCGGAGTTCTGGACTCAATAAAAATTTTGCTTATCCCTTAAACCAAAAACGGCCGGATCATTCCTGATCTGGCCGTAATTTATTTTGAACTTTGATTATTCAGTTCTACTAACAACTTTACTCCAAGTCAATTCTCTCATCCACTGCATTCGCCAAAATGCTGGCAGTGATTTTCTTCAGTGGGTTTCTGTTTCTTTCCACATAACCTTTTCTTGCAGACGCAATATCAATACAGCTGAATATAGAAGCTACAAAAGACGTATAATCAGCTTTGTTTTTTCCTGCGATATCAAATGCGGTCCCGTGGTCAGGAGATGTGCGAACAACGTTCAAGCCTGCTGTAAAATTCACCCCTTCGCCAATGGCCAATGATTTAAATGGAATCAATCCCTGGTCGTGATACATGGCCAAAACGCCATCAAATCTTTCATGCATGCCTCTTGCGAAAAAGGCATCGGCACTGTATGCTCCAAACACCAAAGCATTGTTGTTTTGTCTGAAAGCCTGAATGGCCGGTTTAATGATTTTTTCTTCTTCATTACCAATCAAGCCTTCATCACCGGCATGTGGGTTGAGGCCAAGTACAGCGATGCGTGGTTTGTCGATGCCAAAATCTTTGATCAGGCTTTCGTGCATGATTGCAAGCTTGGAAAGAATTGCTTCCTGCGTAATGTGTTTTGCAATTTCAGCAACCGGCACGTGCTCTGTAACCAAACCAACTTTAATATTTTCAGCCACCATGAACATCAAAACGTCTTTCGCGTTCATTGCGTCTTTCAAATAAGGCGTGTGTCCTGTATAGTTAAAGCCTTCTGATTGTACATTTTTCTTGTGGATAGGAGCCGTTACCAGACCGTCGATATGACCGTCTCTCAAAGCTTCCACCGCTATTGTCAACGATTTTACTGCATACTTGCCGCCGATTTCATTTAGTTGTCCGGGTGTAATAGCAACCTCTTCTTCCCAGCAGTTGAATATATTTACCTGCTTAGGACTGATGCGTGTAAAGTCCTTAATGCTTTGGTAGTTGAAGTTTATATCCGCTAGTGACTTACGATAGAAGTTGATCGACTTGTTAGATGCAAATACAATAGGAGTACATTGGTCAAGAAGGCGATTGTCTGATAAAGCCTTAATAATCAGCTCCAAACCAATGCCGTTTAAGTCTCCGCAAGAAATCCCGATAACCGGTTTGTGCTGCTCAGAAGAAGTTGTATGCATGCTGTAAAAACAATTTGAGGCTTAAAGGTAAGGAATTAGTGGAGAGGGGAGAATTGAAAGTTGAAAATTGAAAGTTGAGAGTGGGCTGTGAAATTGTTAGTTTATAATTGTTTGTTGTTAGGGCGTGCGAGCCTGTAGGCGCCGTCCAAAATTCAGCTTCAGTTATTCAGTTACTCAGTTATTCAGTCATTGCTCTTAACTCTCCACTAAAGTTGCCTATTTTTGCCCCACATGTATACACTAAAAAAATCCCTGGGTCAGCATTTTTTGAAGGATGAAAATATCTGTAAAAAGATTGTGAATGCTTTGCAGGCACATCCGTATAAACAGTTGCTGGAAGTGGGCCCGGGCGGTGGGGCACTTACGAAATACCTGATCGAAATTCCGGATATCACCTTTAAGGCGGTGGAATTAGATGACGAGAAGGTTGAGTTTTTGCATAAAACATATCCTGTTTTACGGGACAAGATCATTCACAAAAGTTTCCTGGACGTTGACAAACCTTATGAGGGCAAGTTTACAATCGTAGGTAATTTTCCTTACAATATTTCTACGCAGATACTTTTTAAAGTGCTGGAATGGAAAGAGGACGTAGAAATTGTAGTCGGCATGTTTCAGAAAGAAGTGGCACAACGAGTAGCTGCACCTTCGGGCAATAAAGTGTACGGCGTGCTGAGTGTGCTGGTACAGGCTTTTTACAAGGTGGAGTATTTGTTTGATGTGCATCAAAATTGCTTTAACCCGCCTCCTAAAGTAATGAGCGGCGTTATTCGACTGGTGCCAAGAACAAACGTTCCCGAAATGAAAAGTGAAAAAGCATTTTTTAACCTCGTGAAAACTGCGTTTAACCAACGCCGCAAAACATTGCGTAACGCGGTAAAAGGGTTGTTTACACCAGAGGTTTTGAAAGACGAAATTTTTAATAAACGTGCCGAGCAACTGACGATTGAGGATTTTGCGAAGCTTACTTTTTTAATGAACTACTAACAGTTAAAAATAAAAAGTCAAAAGTAAAAAGTCAAAAAGCTTGAATCGCAAACAGTTTTTTGACTTTTGATTTTTTTAATTTTGACTTTTAACTTACTACAATGAAGGCCCTTATAACTGCCAAAGTACACGACTACCTGAAAGAAAGACTTACAGAGCAAGGATATGAAGTAATTTATGCTCCGCAAATAACTTACGATGAGCTAAAGGATGCCATTGCGGATGTGGATGGTTTAATTGTCACTACTCGTTTAAGAATTGATAAAAACATACTAGATGCTGCTCCAAAACTCAAATGGATTGGGCGATTAGGCAGCGGCATGGAGCTGATTGATGTTGCTTATGCGCAAACTAAAGGCATACAGTGCGAAAGCAGCCCGGAAGGGAACAGAAACGCTGTAGGCGAGCATGCGCTGGGCCTTTTGCTGAACATGATGAACAAAATTTCCATCAGCCAGCAGGAGGTGAGAGAAGGGAAATGGATCCGTGATGCCAATCGCGGTACTGAGCTTACGGGAAGAACGGTTGGTTTAATTGGGTTTGGAAATACGGGACAGGCATTTGCCAAAGTGCTGTCTTCTTTTGATGTTACCGTTCTTGCTTATGATAAATACAAATATGGTTTTGCCAAAGGCAATATTCACGAAGCAAACCTTGAACAGATCGGCAGGTATGCAGATGTAGTGAGTTTCCACGTACCGCTAACGGAAGAAACGCGTCACATGGCGAATGATGATTTCTTCAACAGCCTTCAGCAGAAACCATATTTCCTCAATTGCAGCCGTGGTAAAGTGCATGACACAGCCGCTGTTGTCAATGCTTTGAAAAATGGTAAAATAACTGCAGCAGCGTTGGATGTTCTGGAAAATGAAAAGCTTGATACCTATACACCTGAGCAGAAAGAACAACTTGATTGGTTACTCGCGCAGCACAACGTAATCATCACGCCACACATCGCGGGCTACAGCCATGAAGCGTTTTATAAAATGGCGAAGGTGGTGCTGGATAAGCTGGGAGTGTAATTAATAATTAATAAAGAATAATTAATAAGGCGGCATTCAATACTGAATGCCGCCTTTGCTTTGTTTCAGAAAACTTAGTTTGCCGCAAACAATTTCGCCGCCACTCTATTAATTATTCTTTATTAATTATTAATTATAGCTCTTCCTCTCTCTCCAGCAACAAAATAGCACCCTGCGGCACTATATAGTATTTATCGCCCTCGTAGATTACTTCTGTGGCGCCACTTAAAAGGAAGATAGCGAGGTCGCCTTCCTTGGCTTGTAATGGAATGTATTTCACTTTATCATCATCCTGTTTCCATGGCTCATCTTCTGTTGGAACCGGAATCGCATAACCGGGGCCGGTTTTGATGATATAACCTTGTTGTACTTTTTCTTTCTCTTGTATGCCCGGTGGTAAGTACAAGCCGCTTTCCGTACGTTCATTGGGCTTGGTTAAACGAATCAATACACGGTCTCCTATTACGATCAGCTTCTTTATTTTATTGTCGTTTGTGATATGCATTGTGGCATTAGATTTTAAACAAAGTTAGTGGTTAACGCAAAACGCCATGGTTCGTGTCTTCACGAACCATTCAACAATCTCGCTGTTTGCGGTTCGTGAAGACACGAACCGCGGCAACTGACCTGAACTTGGCTTTTAGCGTTAAGCATTGAGCGTTAGGCGTTAGAGCCCGTCTCCTTTAACAAAAAATTACACGCCCCTCTTTTGACCCTTGACAAAATAGGTTAACTTTATTTTCTACTAAACAAGTATAATCATGGAAGATAAGAAAGCAACAATATTATTGTGCGAAGATGATCAGAACCTTGGGTTGGTCTTGAAAAATTACCTTGAGCTAAACGATTATGATGTAGTATTGGAAAGAGATGGCCGCCTTGGTCTCGCAGCTTTTCAACGCCAAAAATTTGACCTCTGCCTTCTGGACGTTATGATGCCACACATGGACGGCTTTACACTTGCAGAAGCTATCCGCGACGTAGATCCTGAAATTCCTTTGTTCTTCTTAAGTGCAAAGACCATGAAGGAAGATATTATTCAGGGGTACAAACTTGGTGCAGATGATTATATCACTAAACCGTTCGACAGCGAAGTTTTATTGCTAAAAATAAAAGCGATCTTAAAACGCAACGAAGACCTGAACAAAGAGCAGGAGAATAAAGAATACAATTTGGGCTCTTACCATTTCAATCCCAAACTGCGTGAACTGAGCCATGGTGGCAAAACACAAACGCTTTCTCCTAAGGAAAATGAATTGTTGAAAATGCTTGCAGAGCACTTGAATGATCTACTTCCAAGAGACCAGGCATTGAAGAAAATATGGGGCAGCGATACTTATTTCAATGGTAGAAGTATGGATGTGTACATTGCAAAATTGCGCAAGTACTTAAAGGACGATGAAAAAATTGAAATCGTAAACATCCACGGAAATGGCTTCCGTCTTGTTGTGCAGGAATAATTGTTTGAATGAATGATAAAATGAAAAGACAGAGTTTTTGCTCTGTCTTTTTTTATTTTGCTCAACGCTTAACGCAGCTCCAGTAGCTCGTAGTTCTTGCGTTAGGCGTTAGGCATTGAGCATTAAGCTTTACACGTTAGGCGTTAAGCGTTCCACATTCACCTCCGCCTCTTCAAACAAACTCAGCGGAACTGCTTCTTCAGCCGTTTTTTTGTGCGTTAAACTATTAATCAAATCTGCAATTAAAGCCGTCCAGCCTGTTTGGTGATTGGCACCAAGCCCAGTGCCGGTATCGCCGTGGAAATATTCGTAGAATAATACCAGGTTCTCGTTGCCCTTTTGCTTGTAGAACCAGTTGTAGTCTCCATTATAACGTCGCTCATTATCCTCGTTTTTTTCAAACAAACTGATAACACGTTGTGTCAACTCGTCGGCCACTTCTTCCAGGTTTAATTTCTTGCCACTGCCGGTCGGATATTCTACCATCACGCTCTCGCCATAAAACTTCCCGTATTTTCTGATGGACTGAATGATGAGGTAATTGATCGGCATCCACACCGGCCCGCGCCAGTTACTGTTGCCGCCAAAAATATCAGAAGTACTGTCTCCCGGATCGTATTGAATGGTATGATCAATTCCCCCAAGCGTTATGCTGTAAGGATTTGCTTCATGATATTTCGATAAAGCTCTTATGCCGCCGGGTGAAAGAAAATGATCTTCATTCAACATTTTCTCCAGCAGGTAAGTAAGTTTTTCGCGGGGAACAAGAGATAGCAAGATCTTCTCCCTATCGCCACGCTCTTCGTTTGGCCAGAAACGATTATTCTTTTTTCTGTAGCCTTCAAACCACGAAATACGTTTCGTAAAGTCTTTCAGTTTATCGAGCATATTTCTCTCAATAATTGACACTGCAAACAAGGATGTAAGACCAACAATGGACTGTATACGCAAAGGCATTGGTGCCTCACCCGGGAGGTTGAGAATGTCGTAGAAGAACTTGTCTTCCATATTCCACATCGTATGTTCGTTGAGCGCTTCGGCGATCAAAACAAAGTGTTCAAAAAACTTGGTTCCGGCGTCTTCAAAGCCAATATCATCCATCGCAATTTCAAGCGCAATATCCATCATGTTCAACGCATACATTCCCATCCAGCCGGTACAATCAGCCTGTTCCAGTTTCATTTCCGGTGTGAAGTAATGGCTGCGATTGAATACCCCGATATTATCCAGACCAAGGAAGCCTCCTTCAAAAATGTTGTTTCCCCGAACATCTTTACGGTTGATCCACCAGGTGAAATTGATGATCAGTTTTTGGAAAATTCTTTTCAGGAAAACAATATCGCCTTTGCCGGTTTTTTCTTTTTCTATTCTGTACACCTGCATCGCTGCCCATGCATGCACGGGAGGATTCACATCGCTGAAGTTCCACTCGTAGGAAGGAATTTGACCATCCGGCTTCATGTACCACTCACGCATAATGAGCAGCAGTTGATGTTTCGCAAAATTGGCATCAACAAGCGCCATGGGTATACAATGAAAAGCCAGATCCCATGCGGCATACCACGGATACTCCCATTTATCTGGCATGGCAATGATATCCTGGTTTTTTACATGTTGCCACAAGTGGTTGCGGCCCTGGTTTCTGTTTGGGTGAATAGGAGAAAGTCCATCAGGAACTGTTAACCATTTTTCTACATCGTAACGATAATACTGTTTGCTCCAAAGCAGTCCCGCCAATGCCTGGCGCTGCACCTGGAAAAGATCTGACCGTGGGTCACTTTTCAATATCGAGCGATAAAAAATATCCGCTTCTTCTTTTCTCGTTTTAAAAATATTTTCTGCGCCATGGCCGAAAGGTGTATCCAGCGCCGATTTCGAGAGCCGGCAATAAATTGTCTTTGTTTCGCCGGCAGGCACATGTAGTTTGTACACCGGTGCAAATTTTGTCCCCGATTTCTTTTTATGTAAGGCGTCAACATTTTCTCCATTGACGATGGCCCGATGAAATGCATCCTTCACAAAAGGGGTTTCATTTGGCAAATGCATGACCTTTTCTTTGTTGGTCTCATTTTCTGTAAAGAAACAAGTATCTGCAGGCTGAAAATAGAAATAGTATTTGCCCAGGCGCTCGTGCTCTGCTACAACGGAATGCTTATTGTTGTACGTGATGGAGGGCTTTTTTTCATCTCCTCCCTCGCCCCATCTGTTGTGGAACCATAACGTGGGAAGCACTGTTATTTCTGCTTCTTTGTGATAACGGTTTTTAACATCAATCTTTATAAAAATATCCTGAGGCCCTTGCTTGGCATAAGTAATGTACACGTCATAGTATTCATTGTTATTGAATATGCCGGTGTCAAGCAGCTCGTACTCAGTTTCCGCTTTGCTTCGTTTGCGGTTCTTCGCTAAAAGTTTGTTGTATGGATATTCCTGCTGAGGATATTTGTACAGGAACTGCATGTAATAATGCGTAGGCACATTGTCAAGGTAGTAGTATAGTTCTTTTACATCTTCTCCATGATTGCCTTCGCTGTTGGTAAGTCCGAATAAGCGTTCTTTAAGTATGGGATCTTTGCCGTTCCAAAGTGCAATGGCAAAGCATAGATTTTGAAAGTAGTCAGAAATTCCTGCTAGCCCATCTTCACCCCATTTATACACCCGGCAGGCTGCGTGGTCATGCGGAAAATAATTCCAGGCATCTCCGTATAAACTGTAATCCTCTCTTACTGTACCCCATTGGCGCTCGCTTAAGTAAGGTCCCCATTGTTCTAACGGCACAGGTTTCTTCGCGTTTACTGTTAGTCGCTGATGTTCTGCTGTCATGATTTTTCTATTTAAACTTGGCTCATTCGTCACACTGCAATAAAAATGCCTTCAAAAGCAGAATATTCTGATTTCAAATTTTTAATGCAGTTTTCTTTTTTACATATGGCAACTAACGCTATAAAAAGATACGATAGAATTATCAAAAATCAGCAACAAAAATATAACTTTTAAATTTTGGTGATTCATGTCCTTCCAGCCAGAGTAAGGGGTTAACGACTGGTTACACGTAAATATTGTTTTCAGGATTTTGAATTTGAGAATTTGAAAATTTGAGAATTTCCTGCCCGACTAGTTATTCCCCGCACCTGATCATCCAGAAAGGCAGGCGGGAAAAATTCGTTCTGTGCGGCTTTCCCTTTTTTTATTATTTCCCCGAACAGTTAAGAGCTAACAATTAGATTGGATTGTTACACTTAAAGCATTTTCAAATTCTCGTATTGTCAAATTTTCAAATTAAATTAGCGCATGCCATTGACATTCCCCATACAGAATATTCTTTTTCTTGATATTGAAACCGTTTCGCAGTTCCCAACTTATGATATTGTGCCAGAAGGCTGGAAGTATTTGTGGCAAAAGAAAGCTGACATTTTGCTGCGTAATAAGGAAGATGATACAGCGGAGTCTATTTATCCGAGAGCAGGCATTTATGCAGAATTCGGAAAGATTGTTTGCATTTCCTGCGGCTTTATTACAGGGCATGGTGAGGAGAAAAAAATTTCCCTGAAATCTTTTTACGGAGATGATGAAAAGAAATTGCTGACTGAATTTAACGCAATGCTCAACAGGTGGGCGAACGACGACAGCAAATATCTGTGTGCGCACAATGGCAGGGAATTCGATTTTCCATATCTCTGCCGTCGCCTGATAATAAACGAATTGCCTATTGCATGCGCATTGAATATGCAAGGCAAAAAACCGTGGGAAGTAAAGCATCTCGACACCATGGACATGTGGAAGTTTGGCGACTATAAAAATTACACCTCACTCGAACTGATGGCACACAGCCTTGGTGTACCCACACCCAAAGACGATATTGATGGAAGCATGGTGGGTGAAGTTTACTGGAAGTTGAAAGACATTGACCGCATTGTAAATTATTGTCAGAAAGATGTAGTTACCGTTGCGCAGGTTTTTCTTAAACTTAATGGCGAAGCGATGATTACCGAGGCGAATATTGAAGTAAAATAAAATCGTTACAAATGGGCAACAGAACAAATTATTCATCGGGAGCAAAATGGGAAGACATTGTAGGCTACAGTCGCGCTGTAAAAGTGGGTAACGTCATCGAAGTTACCGGTACCGTTGCCGTAGATGATGACGGAGATGTTGTGGGTGACGACGACGCTTATGCGCAAACCAAATTTGCGATTGAGAAAATACAAAAGGTGCTGCTGCAAGCCGGCGCGACCCTGGAGCATGTTGTGAGAACGCGTTTATTTGTTACCGATATTTCCCGTTGGGAGGAATATGGAAGAGCTCACGGAGAATTTTTTAAAGACATCAAACCTTGCTGCTCAATGATAGAAGTAAAAGGCTTGATCGATCCGGATTATTTGGTGGAAATTGAAGCGACGGCAATCATTGAATAACTGAGTAACTGAATAACTGAAGGCTTGAACATCTGAGAACCTTTAGTTATTTCAAGGTCTTTGAATTTGAAACATTCAGTTATTCAGTTATTCAGTTACTCAGTTATTCAATGATTTGCCCCACCGCTTGTATCGCCTTCTCCAGCCTCTCCTCATAGCCACCACTCACCTCCACCCACGGCACATTTTGATTAATAAGAATGTCTTTGTAGATATGATATAGTTTCTCTCTTGTAGCAAGGTCCGGGTATTCCCGGAGTTCATCTTTTACCCACGGCATGTCAACATCGCAGAGCAGATATAGGTCATACTCTCTGTTTACAATTTCATCAAGAATGTACTGATCACATTTGCCAAACACAAATTCGCTCCATACTTTCAGCACATACATATCTGTGTCGATAAATAGTAGTGGTGTTCTGCTGGGTTCGTTTTGCTCTTCAGACAATTCGTCTAAGCCCTTATTTTCCAGGTTTATTTGCCCCTTTGCAATCGTCAGCAAGTCCTCATACGTATATTGCTTGCCATTTTGCAGCAAATATTCTCTCGCATATTCTCTTACCCAAATGGTATTGAAATGCTTTGCGAGCAGTTGACATAGCGTGCTTTTTCCTGTGCTTTCGGGCCCTATTATTACTATCTTTTTAATTTGCTTCATGCTTTACTTTCTTTGACCATGTAATTAATCCCGCTATTGCCAAACCCAATAATACTAAAAATTGAAAACTTGTAAATGAATATCCCTTGATGTAATAAAGAGGGATCGAAGCAACATTTGTTATAATCCACCAAATCCAGTTCTCCAGTTTCTTTTTTGCCATCAGCCACATGCCGGTATATGCTGACGCTGCGGCGAAGCCATCTGCCAGCGGAACAATACTATCTGTGAAGTGTTTAAGCACCAGAAAAAGAATTGCCCAACATCCCACAAAAAATAGAAGACTGAACGCCCATTCCCTTCTACTGCTTTTTGTAATGTGCAAGGCAGCATCGCCATCTTTCTTTCTACTCCACATTACCCATCCAATAACACTCATTACCGTATAGTAAAAATTAACAGAGGCCTCGGCATATAGCTTTCCCGCAAAACACAAGTATATGTAAAGAACAGTGCTAACTATACCTGTAGGATAAACGAGGATATTTTCTTTGCGTGAGTAAAGAACAGAAATAATACCAAATACAACGGCAACAAACTCAAGCGGAGTAGTGCCTTTTATGCCTTCGATAAAGTTTGAACAGGTTTCTGTAAAATTCAAGAGTTAGCTTTTGGATTCTAAAAAAATAAAAACGCTCAAAGATATACAATGAGAAAACAAATTTATAGGCATTTAAATAATAAAGGCACTAACCACGGGGTTAATGCCTCTATTAATTTTCGTGAAAGGTGAATCGTCAATCGTGAATTGGCTGAGTGTTCAATTGTTCTCGTGAAGACAAACCATAAGACCAATTCACGATTCTCCTTTCACGTTACAAAAACTTCTCGCCTTTCTTACGCTTCACTTCTGCAACGTAATCTTTGATCTCTTGTTCCTTGTTCTTTTTGCTGATCAGCAACACATCTTCTGTGTCTACGATAATGAAATCGTCAGCGCCTTGTAAAAGAACGAGCTTGTTATTTGGTGCATGAACCATGCAGTTAGTAGCATCAATTACAATTACATTATTTCCTGCAACAGCATTTCCTAAATAATCTTTCTCCAGGTTATCATAAGCACTGTTCCATGTTCCTAAGTCGCTCCAGCCAAATGAAGAAGGAATGATGTACACGTTGTCTGCTTTCTCCATAATACCAAAGTCTATAGAGATGTTGGTACACTGAGGATAGATTCTTTCAATGGCAGCTTGTTCATCGCTTGTATTAAAGGTGTCTTTCTCCGCAGCAAACATTTCATACATTTCCGGCAGATACTTTTCAAATGCAGAGATGATATTTTTCACTTGCCACACAAAAATGCCTGCGTTCCAAAGGAAATCGCCACTCGCCATAAAGGCTTTTGCCATCTCAAGTTTAGGCTTCTCCGTAAAGGTTTTCACCTTGTATACATTATCGCTTACAGCATGTTGCTCATACTGAATGTATCCGTAACCAGTGTTTGGGTGTGTTGGCTTGATGCCCAGGGTAACAAGTGCATTGTGCTTTTCCACAAAACGTAAAGCTTCCAGGGAGACTTTCGTAAACGCGGTTACATCAAGAATCAGGTGATCAGACGGCGCTACGATCAACGATGCGTTCGGATCTTGCTGCATTAACTTGAATGCCATGTAAGCGATGCACGGAGCTGTATTTTTTCTGGAAGGTTCAGCCAGGATGTTTTCATCTTTAATATCTGGCAATTGTTCCTTTACTGTTTTTGTATATTCTTGTGAGGTAACAACGAAAATATTTTCTTTGGGAATAAATCCCGCGAAACGCTCAAATGTCCATTGGATAAGGGTCTTACCCGTGTTCAGAATATCAAGAAATTGCTTCGGATGATGAGTTCTGCTCTTTGGCCAAAAACGGCTGCCTATTCCACCAGCCATAATAGCAACATAATGGTGCTTATTCATTACTGTTCTTCTTAAGGTTTAACGCGATTTTTTTTAAGGATGGCAAGATAAGGATAAGCATTTAGAAATTAGGAATTAGGAATTGGGAATTAGTGGGAGTGCCCTTTAATTTAGTGTAATCATAACTTTCAGCCATCAATTCTTAATTCTTAATTGCTAATTCTTAATTAAATCAAGCCTTCTTTTACCAGGTCATGTAAATGAATGATTCCGCAATACTTATTGTTTTCTGCAACGACCAGTTGGGTAATATCGTATTTACGAAGTTTATCGAGCGCATCTACTGCAAGTGCATCAGCTTCAATCATCTTAGGCCCTTTCGACATAATGTCTGTGGCCTGTACGCTGCTTATTTCGGTTTCTTTTTCAAGCATTCTGCGTAAATCACCGTCCGTTATCACGCCCTGGATCTGTTTGTTTTCATCAACAACAACGGTCATTCCCATCCTGCCTTCAGAAATGGAAATGATTATTTTTTTGATGCCATCTGCAGGCAATACAAACGGTTTCGGGTTATTGATGTAAATATCTTGCACGCGCAAATACAGTTTTTTGCCCAGCAATCCGCCCGGGTGAAACTTTGCAAAATCATCTCCGGTAAAGCCGCGCATCTCCATGAGGCAAACCGCCAGCGCATCGCCCATTACCATTTGTGCAGTGGTGCTGCTGGTTGGCGCAAGATTATTGGGGCACGCTTCCTGAGAAACGGTGGTGTTCAGTATGTACGTAGCGTTCTGGCACAAAAAAGATTTTTCGTTGCCGGCCATTGCAATAATGGGATTGCCAAAATTCTTTACCAGCGGAACCAATACTTTGATCTCCGGACTTTCGCCGCTTTTGCTGATGATCATCACGATATCATCCTGTTGGATCATGCCCAGGTCTCCGTGGATGGCATCTGCCGCATGCATGAAAAGGCTCGGCGTGCCGGTGGAATTTAACGTGGCAACGATTTTTTGTGCAACAACGGCACTTTTTCCAATGCCACTGATAACCAATCGGCCAGCCGTTGCATAAACAGCATTGGCCGCATTTATAAAATCATCGTTTACGTATTGTGCGAGCCCTGCAACTGATTCAGTCTCAAGACTTATCGTTCGCAAAGCAATCTGCCTTATCTGTTCTTTCGTCATGATGGATGCAAAAATAGCAAACATCACGACTCGCTTAAGTATTAGTTTGTTATGAAAAATGTATTATTAAAATTTGCATATAAGGCTTAGTGGCTGGAGCGACCATAAAAATAACCATTTGGAAGAAAATTTGCCTAAGCACCTGAAACAGAAGGAGGTAACACTCCACAAATTTAGGCAAATGCTAATTCGTCCCTAAAAGTTTGTCGTTTGTGAAATACATCATTTTAATAGATATGTTTTTTTAGTAACTTCGCCAACCTTAAAAAATCCTGCCTTTATTTCCTTATCTTTCTACGAATAGCTTGCCACACGGCAGAATTTAATTTAAGGGAGAGAAAAAAGAGAAATAATTTATTGTGAGGAGGAAAATTTAAGAAATATGGCCACAACAGCTAAAAAAGCTACTTCAAAAAAAGCATCCGCTAAATCTATTGAAAAAGCAGCCGCTCAATACAACCTGAAAGAATGCTTGCAGGAAAATTTTGGATTTGACGGGTTTAAAGGCAATCAGGAAGCAATCATTCAATCGCTACTTTCCGGAAAAGACACGTTCGTAATTATGCCAACCGGCGGCGGAAAAAGCTTGTGCTATCAGCTTCCCGCTGTTATGAGCGAAGGCGTGGCAATCATTGTTTCTCCGCTTATTGCTTTGATGAAAAACCAGGTGGACCTGGTTCGCGGCTATAGCAGCAAAGATGAAGTAGCGCACTTCTTAAATTCCACACTTACAAAAAAAGAAATTCGTGAAGTACACGACGATCTTTTGACAGGCAAAACGAAGCTTTTGTATGTGGCACCTGAAACACTTACAAAACAAGAGAATCTCGAACTTTTTAACGGACTCACTATATCATTCTTCGCTGTAGATGAAGCACACTGTATATCTGAATGGGGACACGATTTCCGCCCGGAGTACAGAAGATTACGTGAAATGATGGAGCAGATCAATCCTGATGTGCCTGTAATCGCGTTAACTGCAACCGCTACCCCCAAGGTTCAAAGCGACATACTGAAAAACCTTGGTCTGCGCGAGCCAAACATTTTCATGTCTTCATTCAACAGGTCGAATTTGTATTATGAAATTCAACCGAAGATCAAGAAAGAGGACACGATCAAGAACATGGTGAAATTCATTGTTCAGAATAAGGGCAAGAGCGGCATCATCTATACGCTGAATAGAAAAACAACTGAAGAACTTGCAGATATTCTGGTAGCAAATAACATAAAGGCTGTTGCATATCACGCTGGCTTTGACAGCAAAATTCGCGCAGAAAGACAGGACATGTTCCTGAATGAAGATGTGCAGGTAATTGTTGCCACCATTGCGTTTGGAATGGGCATTGACAAGCCGGATGTTCGTTTTGTAATTCACTACAACATTCCAAAATCTATCGAGAACTACTACCAGGAAACTGGTCGTGCGGGTCGCGATGGTTTGGAAGGAAAATGTATTCTTTACTACTCTCACAAAGATGTTTCCAAGATCGAACATTTAATGCGCGACAAGCCACTAAGTGAAAGAGAAGTTGGTGCACAATTGATCGGAGAAACAGTTGCTTTCGCAGAAAGCGGTGTTTGTCGTCGTAAAACTTTATTAAGCTATTTTGGTGAAGATTGGACGGTAGACAATTGTAACAATTGCGATAACTGTTTACATCCGAAAGAAAAAGTAGAAGCGAAAGAGAATGCTGCGAAGGTATTGAAAACAGTGAAAGCCCTCGATGAACGTTTCGCGACAGACTACACCGTAAACATTATCACAGGTAAACTTACTCCACAAATACAGATGTTCCGCCATGAAGGCATTGCGGAATTTGCAATAGGCAACAACGAACCGTATCACTATTGGAACTCTTTGATACGTCAGATGTTGCTCGAAGGCTTGTTGTCTAAAGATATTGAAGACTATGGTGTATTGAAGTTTACGCCAAAAGGAGAGAAGTTCCTGAAGAAGCCAACATCATTCAAAATTGTGCTCAACAATTTATTTGAAGACGCAAACGAAGATGATGATGAAGGTGAATCAAACAGCGGAGCCGCTGCATCAGACGAAAAGCTGTTTGAAATGCTGAAAGAACTTCGCCAAAAAGAAGGAAAGAAAAAATCACTACCTCCGTTTGTTATTTTCCTTGAGAGCTCCTTGCACGATATGGCAACAATGTTTCCGACAACCGTTGAGGAACTTGAAAAATGTTCGGGTGTAAGCAAAGGAAAAGCCATCCGTTATGGTAAGCCATTCATCGAACTCATCGCTAAATATGTTGAAGAAAATGATGTAGTAAAGCCAGACGATTTCGTAATGAAAAGTGTGGTGAACAAAAGCGGCAACAAAGTTTACATCATTCAACAGGTTGATAAAAAAATCGGGCTCGAAACAATTGCGAAGAACAAGGATATGAAGATGGAGCAATTGCTGGAAGAAATGGAAACAATTGTAGCGAGCGGCACTAAGCTGAATCTTGATTATGCCATCAATGAAATGGTCGATGAAGATGACCAGCAAGATATATTAGATTATTTTAAAGGTTGTGAAACAAGCGATCTTAAATTGGCACAGGATGAACTTAGTGATTTGAGTTTAGACTGGGAGCAATTAAAAATAATGCGTATCAAATTCCTTGCACAGTACGGCATGTAAACCGTAGGGACGAATTGCATTCGCCCGTCCAAAAAAATATTTAGAAAAAAATTTCGCAGAATAGTGATTATTTAACAGAAACCCCTATTTTTGCGTCCCGCTTCGATGAAAGAGGTACTATAAAGAACTAAATTTGTTGAAGTAAAAGGATGGTGCGGTAGCTCAGTCGGTAGAGCAAAGGACTGAAAATCCTTGTGTCGCCGGTTCGATCCCGGCCCACACCACGAAAAAAAGTCTTCTGATTTCAGGAGACTTTTTTTATGCACCTAATTGTCAATAAGAAAACGTTAGATGTAAGAGGCAGCCTTAGTGAAACTTAGTGTCCTTAGTGCCTCAGTGGTTCATATTCGAGACTCCAACTTTCCAATCTTTCGCTCCAGTAGTCGGTGATCCGTAGTTGATCTGCAGAGCCGCAATGCATCCTTAAAATGCCTTATAGCTTTTACGCTATCTACCCCTGAATACAATTCTCCCAACAGCGCCTGGTACAAATAATGATCATTCAATTCAAGTTTCTCAGCTTCAACAATCGCTTCTTCCTTTCCTCTTGCTTTTGAAAAAGCATATGTTCTGTTAAGCGCCGCAACAGGAGAATATTCCAGGGAAAGCAAATGATTATAGAATTGTAAAATACTTTCCCATTTTTCAACACAATCCGTCTTCAGCGTATGCCAGAAGGCAATCCCCGCTTCAAGATGATATTTGGAAAGGTTGCTGCCTGTGGATGCAAGATTCATATAATGCTCTCCCTGCGCAATCAATTCAGCGTTCCATAAACTTTCATCCTGGTCATCATACAAAATCATTTCACCTTGTGGATCAACCCTTGCATCAAAACGTGAAGACTGGAAACTCATTAGCGCCAGTAATGCATTTACCGCTGGCGTGTTTGTTTGCTCATTTTCTGTAAGCATATGTGTAAGCCGCATTGCTTCCGCACAAAGGTCTTTACGCAAAATGGTTTGATTGCTGAGAGAATAATAGCCCTCATTAAACAGCAAGTACAAGGTTCGCAAAACAGATTCAAGGCGACTGTCAATTTCTTCTGCGTTTGGAAATTCAATACTGATATTTTCGGTCCGCAATTTTTCTTTTGCCCTAAATAATCGTTTGTTGATGTTTTCTTTGTTGGTCAAAAAAGCATCAGCAATTTCTTCTATACCAAAGCCGCAAAGAATGCGCAATGCAAGCCCAATTTGTGCTTGAGACGATATAGCAGGATGACAAATCGCAAACATCATTTGCAATTGGCTGTCGGTAATGTTTTGTGAGGAAAGATCTATCTCGATTTCTTCTACGCTGATTGTGGAGTGCCTTAATTGCGCGGCGATCTTTTCATTAAAAATTGCACCTCGTTTAAGATGATTTTTCGCTTTATTTTTTGCTACAGTGTATAACCATGCAACAGGGTTTTCAGGCAAACCTTTTTGGCTCCATAGCTCTGAGGCCGCAAGAAAAGTATCGCTTGCAATGTCTTCAGCGATCTCTATATGCTCAATACCAAATAGCTTACAAAGCACAGCCGTAATTTTCCTGTACTCCGTTCTGAAAAGATGTGGTATGAGTTGCTGATTTTCCATAAACATCGTAGGGGCGAATCGCATTCGCCCATTGCATCGAATTGCATCACCCGTTGCATCGATCGCATTCGCCCCTCGAAATTATTTCAGTGACTAAATTACGTCAAACTCCCTCACCTCAACGGAAGTTCCGTCAGATGCAAGGATTGGACAACCTTCTGAAAGTTTAACAGCCTCATCGATAGTTTCTGCCTTCACCACAATGTAGCCAAGAACAGATTCTTTGATCTCTGTAAAAGGTCCGTCTGTTACCACATTTCCTTTCTTTACAACTTTGCCCGCGGGATTTAAACGATTACCCCGGCTGCTCAATTTGTTTTGTGCTGCGATACTGCCGACCCAATCCATCCATTTTTGTGTTCTCGCCTGCATCTGTTCAGGTGAAGCTTGTCCAAGATCTTTGTAGTCAGCTCTGAATAAGAAAATAAAATCTTTCATTGTAATAAGTTTTAATTGTTTCAATAGATACAATCGAATGTTTACAAACTGGACAATGGGGTATTCTTTTTCGACAGGTAATTTCCGAAGCGAAAAAGTTGGCTACTTTTTCGCACACAAATGGCGCAGTTTTTGAAATATTTAAGGCCATCTGATCGAAAATTTAAAACTAATATCTTTACCGTTCAACTTATGAAAAAAATAATCTTGATTCTAAGCCTTTGTTACATGGCTATTGCATGTAATAACACCAATGGTAACACGAAAGCCATCTCTGCAGATAGCACGGCAAAAAAAGAAACCATTAAGGAGATTCCGGAAAAGCGCTCTACCGTAAATGCCAAACCCGTAATGGCCTTTGAAAAGCCGGTGGCGGACAACTTGAACAAATGGAAGTTCAGCGTAAAACTGTACGAAACAAAATATACGTTTAAATACAAGGTGGAAATGCAATACCAGGAAGTAACCGGAGCCGACACGATAACATTTCCCAATCTTGGATATACGCCTCGTCCTGTCCTGAAACAAGGCACAGATCCCTATTCCTGCATCATCGGATTTAAAGACAACAGCGGCGATTTCAAGCCTTATAAGTTGGTTATTGCAGAGAACGATGAACTTTCTATAAAAACACTAAAGCATTACTCCGTAACGCGTTCATCTGTCCCGGCAAAATAATCGCCATCACGATAGAAAATTAGCACCCGGATAATGTCCGGGTTTTCTTTTTTTATACTACTGACATAGCGTTGTCACAAACTGCCATTTTCTTTGTGTAGAAAACAAGTGCTCGGTTCCAGTTTTGACTTTTTCTTTTTGACTTTTTACTTTTAATTGCCATGACAATTTCAGATCTCAAATATCTCCGGCTTCACAATCAGTTGATCAGCCAGCAGCCATATGCGAACGCTGGTAATGTAGTTGCTGCGCTTGGTGCCATGCAGGCGCAAGACTATGCAGCCGCAAAATGGGCCATTGGATTACGTTTGCCTGAGGCCACCGATGAAGATATTGAGGCGGCAATAGCTCAAAAAACCATCGTGCGCACATGGGCATTACGCGGAACCCTCCATTTTCTCGCTGCGGCAGACATTCACTGGATTTTGTCACTGATCGCTCCAAGATTGAACACCCTGTACGCCAGCCATTTCAAGCGCTTGGAGCTTGATAGTGCCGTTCTTTCTAAAAGCTTTTCGACGATTGAAAAAGCCTTGCGTAACGGGAAACAACTAACCCGCACAGAACTTGCAGCCATATTGAACAAAAAGGGAATTGCAACCAATGATCTGCGCATGAACTTCATCTTATTAAGAGCGTCGCTTGACAAACTAATCTGTTTCGGAGAAAGAAACGGGAAACAGTTCACTCACACATTGCTCGATAAGTGGGCGCCAGCCACGAAGGCGATAAAGAAAGAGGAAGCGCTCGCAATGTTAGCCGAACGTTACCTTTCCAGCCATGCACCATCCTCACTTAAAGATTTCGTTTGGTGGTCCGGTTTTCCCCTCACAGAAGCCAAAGCTGCCTTTGCAATGGTCGACGACAAATTCGAGGAAAAAACAATCGGCGGAAACGCTTATTGGTTACCAAAAAAACTGCCCGATTTTAAAAAGAAGCAATCACTATATCTCCTACCTGCTTTCGATGAGTATTTAATGGGATATGCCGACAGAACCACGGTTGTGGACGAAAAGTATCTCAGTCATATTGCGACCAATAATGGCATATTTAATCCCACCATCGTTGTTAACGGCCACGTAGAAGGGAACTGGAAACGGACTTTAAAAAAAGATAAGGTGCTTGTAGAGCCACACATCTTTGAAGCCATTTCAAAAAGCAATCAGTCCGCATTAAAAGCCGTCTCAAAACGTTTTGGTAAGTTTCTAAACATATCGGCTGAAATATCATAAAGACTTGATGCCATTGCCTTTCATTCAGTTTTGAATTTTATCATAAACCCTAAATACCTGTGCTTTCTGTGTTTCTGTGATATTTTGAAAAAATGATATATGTGAAATGGTGTGCCGATAACGCCTTTTCGACATTATCACCTGTCTTTTTTGTCCGATTTATCGTAAAAGTCCCATCCTGTAGTTTACACACCCAAATCAATAAATGGAGCCCTTTTATTTACGCACAACACGTGTGAATTAAGTTTCGAAAAGAACGGAAAACTTTTTTAAATTGTGTATGACTGATGATTTGATGTGTATAAGCCAGAGTTTGCTGTGCATAAGTGTGTGCATTACTATAGTACAACTTAAGCATTTAAAAAATTTTTTCATTCGGCTCATTGCTGTTTATATTCGCCGTCCTGACTTACTGGGATAACATTTTGTTCATATTGCCATAACAATTTCTTAAGGAACACAACGCCACCAAAACCGAGAAGAACGCCAAGAGTAAAAAGATAGGCTGAACACGACAACCCGTTAGTCATTGGTTTCAAAATCAATGGTTAAAACATTTATTGTTCTGAAAACATGGAATTAACTAACCTAAAAGATCGCAAGCAACGAGGAAAAAGATCCGTAGACCTGAGCACAATGGTATATGGCAAAGTGCCACCCCAGGCGAAAGAACTGGAGGAGGCTGTACTGGGTGCTGTTATGCTCGAAAAAGGTGCATTTGATGTGGTAATTGAAATCCTGAAACCCGAGTGTTTTTATCTGGACGCCCATCAGAGAATTTTTAAATGTATGCTCGGCTTGGCACAAAAAAGCCAGCCCATAGATATATTGACCGTAGTAGAGGAGCTGAAATTCAGAGGAGAATTGGATGTTATTGGAGGCCCTTACTACGTTACCAAGCTCACCAATACGGTTGTGTCATCCGCTAACATTGAAGCGCATGCCCGTATCATTGTTCAAAAATTCATTCAAAGGGAATTGATCCGCATCAGCGGTGAAATTATCGGCGACGCCTACGAAGATTCAACAGAAGTTTTCGAGTTGCTGGATAAAGCGGAAGACAAGCTTTTCCAGATAACCAACAACTATCTGAAAAAGAACTTTGAAAGCATTGATTCTGTGTTGGTAAAGACGATACAGCGTATCGAAGACATGCGTCACCGCACAGAAGAGATTAGTGGGGTACCAAGCGGATTCACATCTTTGGATAAAGTGACATACGGATGGCAGCCAACGGATTTGATCATTCTCGCGGCGAGGCCGGCTGTGGGTAAAACCGCATTCGCCCTTAACCTTGCCCGTTCTGCAGCGCTTCACCCTACCAAGCCAACAGGTGTTGCTTTTTTCAGTCTGGAGATGAGTGCCGCTCAGTTGGTAACACGTATTCTTTCCGCAGAAAGTGAAATTTGGCTCGAAAAAATTACCCGGGGTAAACTGGAAGAATATGAGATGAAGCAACTTTATGCAAAGGGTATCCAGAGACTGACGCAGGCGCCCCTTTTCATTGATGATACTGCTGCATTGAACGTCTTCGAATTGCGCGCAAAATGCCGCAGGTTGAAGAATAAACATAACATCGGAATGATCATCATCGACTACCTTCAATTGATGAGTGGTGGTGGTGAAAAAAATACCAACCGTGAACAGGAGATCAGCCAGATTTCGCGTTCACTCAAGCAGCTGGCAAAAGAGTTGGGCGTACCCATCATCGCACTGAGCCAGTTGAGTCGTGCGGTAGAAAGCCGTAAGGATGGAAACAAGATCCCTCAGTTGAGTGACCTTCGTGAGTCCGGAGCCATTGAGCAGGATGCCGACATGGTTATGTTCATCTATCGTCCGGAGTACTACGATATCAATCAAAATGAAATGGGCGAAGCCAATAAAGGTGAAACCCACATCAAGATAGCGAAACACCGTAACGGTTCGCTCGAAACAATTAAGCTGAAAGCCTTGCTGCACATTCAAAAATTCGTTGAAATGGAGCAGGACGACTTTGGTGGTGGCCTTCCATCTGGCGGTGGTAGCTGGAAACCGGTTGGCGACAGTGGCGGCGATGACGCCGGTGCTGGCGGAGGAGCAAAACTCTACAACCAATTCGGCAGCAAAATGAACAACATGGATCTCGACGACGACGCGCCTTTCTAATTTGAGAATATGCTAATTTGAAAATTTGAAAATGAAACAGCCCGCGAATTCTAGTCAAAGGCGCATAAAAAAGCATTTTCAAATTTTCAAATTTTCAAATTGACTAATTAACATGCTCCCCTTCTTTTATCTTTCAGAGTATACTCCCAATCAAAAGACGATCGTTTTATCGGAAGAAACTTCCAGGCATGTTGTGCAGGTTTTGCGCATGCACATAGGAGAGATGTTGCAGCTTACAGATGGAAAAGGAAGTTTGCTCACCGTGACGATTATCGACGATCACAAGAAGAAGTGCACCGTTGAAGTAAAAGAATCGGTTTACACAGAAGCTAAGAGAAACAAAGCAACCATCGCAATATCGCTTTTAAAAAACGCCAGCCGTTTTGAATGGTTTTTAGAAAAAGCAACAGAGTTAGGCATCAGCGAGATCATTCCTCTTTTAAGCGAAAGAACAGAAAAGCAACATTTCCGCCATGACAGAATGAAAAACATTCTTGTGAGTGCAATGCTACAAAGTCAACAAGTTTGGCTACCCGAACTGCCCGAACCTCAGAAACTGGCTGCTGTCATTCAATCTGCAAACCCGGAAAAAAAGTTTGTTGCACATTGCATAGAAGGTGAAAAAAGCGAGCTAAAGAAAGTCGTTGATACAAACGCCTCCCAAATAATTTTGATCGGTCCCGAAGGTGATTTCTCGCAGGAAGAAGTCGACCTGGCAATTGGCCACAACTTCATCCCGGTATCATTGGGAAATACAAGATTGAGAACAGAAACCGCAGGCATAATCGCAGCCACGTTATTGATGATCTAATGTTGGCTGATGCGTGTTTGCTCCTGCCTTCTGAATTTTTACTTTAAAAATAATGGCCGTCAGAACTGACGGCCATCCCTCATTAACCCCTCTATTATTATCTGCATCCACGTTTCCAACTTTTGTTGTGTCCGTAGGCATGTCCGTGTCCGTGGCCCCTATCGCAACGGTCATCGTAATAAACTCTTTTTTCTACGTATACTGGTGCCGGTGCATAATACACGGGCGGTGGCGGTGCTACATAAACCACTGGAGCGGGTACGTACGCTCTCACTGGAGGCCTTTGATAAACTACCGGCGGCGCACATACAACACCGTGACGAGGACCTATAACAACACCTGCATTTATATTTACTGAAACCTGAGCTTTTGCATAAGTAATAGAACCTAAAGCAATCAGTCCGAACATAAGTAACTTTTTCATAGCGTATTATTTTAGCTACATCTTTGACTCAAAAACAGCACCGTGTTTAAAATGAAAATGCTAAAAAAATGTGAAAGAGAAAAATGGAGCATCCACGCAAGAAAAAAACGAGCACAAGGCTCGTTTAATCAAATTTCGCTATCTCAATGTCGTTAATCCTGAAATCTGATGAATACAAATCATCCCTCAAATATCAGTGAGAAAATTATTTGCCTTGATTGTATTTTATCGATCACATTGGAGAACTTCAAATCCGGATCACGACTATGTACATTCGAAATGCCATTGCTTATTTTTAATTCAGGCGATAAGATGAAATATCGCATGTAAAAATTGAATCCCAAACCAGCCTCAATTCCAAAATCCGAAGATTTAAGCTTCACAAACTGCTCTGCATTTTTTTCCTGCGCTTTGGAAGAAAGGTCATATTCCCATTTTGCGCCCGCAAACATATATACACGGAAATTGTCGATCCTATCCGATTTCAATTTTAACTGCACAGGAAAGCCAAGCAAAATGGATTCCACATTTTTGGTTGTAGTCGTCGATTCGCCCGATTCAGGATATTTCAACGTGTATGAAAGCGTCTTATTCACAAATAGCAATTGCGGAAAAACTGCCCTCACCTCAAATCTTTTTGACAAACGCAACGTGTGCATACCACCAATTCCTAAACCCATCGAAGTAATTGGATTACTTGTAAGAACACTATCGGTTGCTAAAAATTGTGGGTGTTGACTTATCTGGAACCTGTTCTGTGTTCCCATTAAGATAATGCCTATCGTATAACGCTTATCATCATTATCAGGAAGGTTTAAGCGATCACGCAATTGACACTGAGCGGTAATAGAAAAAAGCAATAAAAAAATTCCCAGAGGTAGGATCCTTAGCCGTCTTTCTTTTTGCCGCAATAAATTGTACATATTCCTAACGTAAGTTTTTTTAAGTAGGTATCAACGTACCCTTCTTCATTTAAAATATTCACAAATTCCTGGCCCTGGGGAAAAGCTTGAACGGAATCATTAAGATATTGGTAGGCATCCTTGTTTTTGGAGATCATTTTACCAACACCTGGGGCAATAAGATTCATGTATAGCTTGTACAAACCTTTAAATCCTGAAACGGTTGGTTTTGAAAACTCTAAAACCACCAGTTTGCCCCCGGGTTTTAAAACGCGCAACATCTCATCAAGACCTTTTCTCAGATTTTCGAAGTTGCGAACTCCAAAAGCTACGGTCACCGCATCAAACGAATTGTCAGGAAAGTTTATTGTCTCACTATCGCCTTGCTGAAGCTCGATTTTGTCGTTTAACAAAGCTTTTGCGATTTTCTTCCGCCCCAGTTCCAGCATTCCATTAGAAATATCTATGCCAACAATTTTATCAGGGTTTAGATACTTCTGCATCATGATAGCTACATCAGCAGTCCCCGTTGCAACATCCAAAACTTTCTTCGGTTTAATCTCTCTCAGTTCTTTAATTGCCTTTTTGCGCCATGTAATATCAATGCCCCCGCTTAAAAAGCGGTTCAAAAAATCATAACGAAAAGCGATCTTATCAAACATGTCCGCAACCTGGGCCTTTTTATTAGCCTCAGATTCTTTAAACGGAACAATTGAATCGTGCGGTAATTTTTCCACCATAGGGTGGCAAAGGTACAAGCTTTACTTGTTGATTTCTTGCAGAATAGGACCACATTTTTTCAGAGAAGAAACAGGCCATATCATAGTTATAGCTTTAGAGAACTTATTAGGTCAGCCATAGAATATCCATTAAGCATCGTTGTGTCACTCCCGTCAACGGTAGAATATGGATTGGGCAATTGTCGATGAACCTTGCCCGTAGGGCATTGATGT
>NZ_JAHSPG010000020.1 GCF_019130065.1 Pinibacter aurantiacus
TCCATACCTACTTGGTGTATTAGTCCCCGCCTCCATTCCTGGTTGCCAAGGCCCATTTAGAATACTAAGTCCTGGAAGACTAATTAAAGGTCTTAGGCTAGGCAACCTTTTGTTTAATTTCTAAACAATAAAGTTATGAAAAAAGTTAGCCACATCATCGGAGCCGACCTCTCCAAAAGAACAATCGATTTGTTCTGCCATTTGCTCAATGATTATATCCAGATTGAAAATAACCTTTCTGGATTTAAAGAATTAATCAAATGGATCAAGAGGTTACAGATCAAACCCTCTGAGTTAATGATTGTTATGGAACATACTGGACTTTATAGCTTTTGTTTTGAGCAGTTTCTTCATGAACATCAGATTGCATTTTCAAAAGTAAATGCTCTTGCCATCAAACGATCCATGGGATTGGTCCGCGGCAAATCTGATAAAATTGATGCAAGAAGAATAGCTGAATACGGGAATGAAAAAACAAGTAAGCTGAAGGCCGAAACCCGCCCCTGTGATGAATTGCAGCGATTGCAACTACTGCATTCAACAAGAGATCGCCTGGTGAAGCAAAAGGCTGCTTTACTCAACGCATTGAAAGAGTATGACAACATTGGTTTATCAAAACAAGATTCTATTATGCGATCTCAAATGAGACTTGTCAAAAGTTTTGAGAACGAAATCGTTAAAATAGAAGAAGAAATCAACGGCACTATTGAACAAAATCCTTCATTACGTCAGAACTACCAGTTACTTCAAACCTTAAAAGGAGTGGGTAAGGTATTAGCAACGGCAACCATCATCAAAACAAAAAATTTTACCCGGTTTGCCAATGCCAGAAAATTCGCTTGCTATTGTGGCACTGCTCCTTTTGAACATACTTCCGGAACCAGCATCAAGGGTAAAACAAAAGTGAGCCACCTGGCTGATAAACACATGAAGACATTGCTCGATCTTGCTGCAAAATCTGCTATCCAATATGACAAAGAACTACATAACTATTATCTAAAACGAGTTGAAAGTGGTAAGTCCAAAATGAGCACTATCAATGTCGTTCGAAATAAAATCATATACAGAATGTTTGCTGTTATCAAACGGCAAACACCATTTGTAG
>NZ_JAHSPG010000021.1:2500-5008 GCF_019130065.1 Pinibacter aurantiacus
TTTGGAAAGAAGAATCACAGAGCGTGAAAATCGCGTAGGCACAAATTGACAGGGACGAGCAGTATCCTGAGTAAGGCGGGACCGGAGGAATCCTGCCTGAAACTGCCGGCACCATCCGGTAAGGCTAAATACTCCTCAGACACCGATAGTGAACCAGTACCGTAAGGGAAAGGTGAAAAGCACCCTGAATAAGGGAGTGAAATAGTACCTGAAACCGTGCGCCTACAAGCGGTCGGAGCCAGCAATGGTGACGGCGTGCCTTTTGCATAATGAGCCTACGAGTTACTCCTCACTGGCGAGGTTAAGTACTTAAGTTACGGAGCCGTAGCGAAAGCGAGTCCAAACAGGGCGTATAGTCAGTGGGGGTAGACGCGAAACTTTGTGATCTATCCATGAGCAGGTTGAAGGTGTGGTAACACACACTGGAGGACCGAACTCATTAACGTTGAAAAGTTATGGGATGACTTGTGGATAGGGGTGAAAGGCCAATCAAACTGAGAGATAGCTCGTTCTCCCCGAAATGTTTTTAGGAACAGCGTTGCATATAGAAGTTTATTAGAGGTAGAGCTACTGATTGGGCTAGGGGGCTTCACCGCCTACCAAACCCTGACAAACTCCGAATGCTAATAAATATCTGCAGCAGTGAGGCTGTGGGCGCTAAGGTCCATGGCCGAGAGGGAAATAACCCAGATTAGCAGCTAAGGTCCCTAATACGTAGTTAAGTTGATCAAACGAGGTGGAGTTTCAATAACAGCCAGGATGTTGGCTTGGAAGCAGCCATTCATTTAAAGAGTGCGTAACAGCTCACTGGTCGAGAGACTCTGCACGGAAAATAATCGGGCATCAAACTACGAACCGAAGCTCTAAGATGCACACTAGGTGTGTATTCGGTAGGGGAGCATTGAAACAACGTTGAAGGTGACAGGCGACTGTTGCTGGAGTGGTTTCAAAAGAAAATGTAGGCATAAGTAACGATAAATAAAGTGAAAAACTTTATCGCCGTAAGTCCAAGGTTTCCTGATCAACGTTAATCGGATCAGGGTTAGTCGGGTCCTTAGGCGAACCCGAAAGGGGCAGCTGATGGCAAACTGGTTAATATTCCAGTACCTGCTTATATTTCGATGGGGTAACGGGGAAGTGAAAGATCCGCGATCTTACGGAATAGATCGTTAAAGCCCGTAGATATATCTTTTGTAGGCAAATCCGCAAGAGATGTCGAAGGTGATAGTACCAGAAAGCTTCGGCCGGATGGATAGTGATCCTAAACAAGCCTCCGAGAAAAACCTCTAAGGTTAGGTGTAAGCAGCCCGTACCGTAAACCGACACAGGTGGACGGGATGAATATTCTAAGGCGCTCGGGTGAGCCGCGGAGAAGGAACTAGGCAAATTGACGCTGTAACTTCGGGATAAAGCGTACCGCAGTGATGCGGTCTCAGTAAAATGATTCAACCAACTGTTTAACAAAAACACAGGGCCCTGCAAAATCGTAAGATGACGTATAGAGCCTGATACCTGCCCGGTGCTGGAAGGTTAAGGAAGGGTGTTCGGCGCAAGCCAAAGCTCCTGACTGAAGCCCCAGTAAACGGCGGCCGTAACTATAACGGTCCTAAGGTAGCGAAATTCCTTGTCGGGTAAGTTCCGACCTGCACGAATGGTCTAATGAGTTGAATACTGTCTCCTCCGCGAGCCCGGTGAAATTGTAGTATCGGTGAAGATGCCGGTTACCCGTCACGGGACGGAAAGACCCCATGAACCTTCACTACAACTTTGCATTGCTTTTGAGTGACAGATGTGTAGGATAGTTGGGAGACTATGAAGCGGCCTCGCCAGGGGTTGTGGAGTCAACGTTGAAATACCAACCTTCTGTTACTTAGAATCTAATCCCTAAAGGGAGACATTGCATGGTGGGTAGTTTGACTGGGGTGGTCGCCTCCTAAAAAGTAACGGAGGCTCGCAAAGGTACCCTCAGTACGGTTGGTAATCGTACGCAGAGCGCATTAGTAAAAGGGTGCTTGACTGTGAGACAAACGCGTCGAGCAGGTGCGAAAGCAGGCTAAAGTGATCCGGTGGTTCTGTATGGAAGGGCCATCGCTCAAAGGATAAAAGGTACTCTGGGGATAACAGGCTGATCTCCCCCAAGAGCTCATATCGACGGGGAGGTTTGGCACCTCGATGTCGGTTCGTCACATCCTGGGGCTGGAGAAGGTCCCAAGGGTTCGGCTGTTCGCCGATTAAAGTGGCACGTGAACTGGGTTCAGAACGTCGCAAGACAGTTCGGTCCCTATCTGTGATGGGCGCTAGTAAATTGAGAGGACATGACCTTAGTACGAGAGGACCGGGTCGTACGTACCGCTGGTGTATCTGTTGTGCCGCCAGGTGCAGTGCAGAGTAGCTAAGTACGGACAGGATAAACGCTGAAAGCATCTAAGCGTGAAACCTTCCTTAAGATGAGTTTACTTTTAAGGGTCGTCAAAGACTATGACGTTGATAGGCTACAGGTGTAAAGGT
>NZ_JAHSPG010000022.1 GCF_019130065.1 Pinibacter aurantiacus
TGTTTTAGGCGGCTATAATGCCAGCCTGTTTAGAGGACAGTCTTTATGATTTGTCCTCTAATTTTTTTGTAAGGTTACACCCTGATTAATAAAGTAGTTTTCATCATAAGGCTTTTGAGTTTTGAAAATCGTGTAAGCCATTTCTAGTAATTTTCGTTGTACAGCGACTGCTGCTTTCATTTTTATACCATGTTTTGATACCAATCTGGCAAACACAGCCTTGAATCTGTCATCTTTTTTTATTGCCGATAGTGCAGGCATATGCATTGCCTTGCGTAAATGCCTATTCCCTTTTTTAGATATCCTCGGCTTTCCTTTGACAGAAGTGCCAGATTGCTTTTCTCTCACATCCAAACCCGCATAACTAGTTAATTGCCGCTTGTTGCGTATCAGGTCAAAGCCATTGGTTTCGCCCATTATGGTGGCCGCCGTTAATTCACCCACACCGGGTAGTGAGCATAACAATTTTAGATCTTGTTTTACTTGTTGATCGCTAATGGCCGCCTCAGATAATTCTTTTTTGATTTCCAGCAACTGTTTATTTAGTAAGGTTATCCGTTTATTCATTCTGCCAATGCTTTGATCAGAAGAGTCAGCTCGAATCTGTTCTGCATGCAATTGATTCTTTAACATTGTTCGCTCCTCTATAAGCTGACTACGTTCACGTGTAAGCACTCGTAAATCTCTATATACTTTTTTAGGTTTATGCCACCTATCTAGCTTTCTTTCCAACCCAAATAACATGATTGCTTCGGAT
This sequence comes from Pinibacter aurantiacus, assembly GCF_019130065.1. Taxonomy (GTDB): domain Bacteria; phylum Bacteroidota; class Bacteroidia; order Chitinophagales; family Chitinophagaceae; genus Pinibacter; species Pinibacter aurantiacus. The sequence continues at coordinate 758 of NZ_JAHSPG010000022.1, forward strand.
GCGGTTTTATCTGTTACTGTATTTTTCGCCAATGAACGAGCGTAATTGCTTATCTTATTAGGCAATACAATGCTTACTTCCAATGACTTGTTGTCTAAATAATAGGCAAATGCTTCATGATACACTCCTGTTGCCTCCATTACAAAACGAATCGGCAACTGAGGTTCCGCAACTTTAATTACCCATTTAAGCATCAATTCATATCCCTTGACGGTATTGGCAAAAGTCTTAAAAGCACACAGCTCGGGCGTCCAATCATCATGCATCTTTCCGAAGCTAACCACCAATTCATTTTTGGCGACATCTATGCCTGCCACTTGTTTGACAACGGTTTTCATTCTCTTAGTTTTTTAGTAAAAGTGAGTATCTCCCTTCGTCTTGTCTCCTGGTTGGATATT
>NZ_JAHSPG010000003.1 GCF_019130065.1 Pinibacter aurantiacus
TATTTACAAGCCGCCTAAAAACATTTTTTGGCAGTTTATGAGTCTTAGAATACACAAAGGTGGCGCAAAGAAAACGAAGGGTTACGGCTTATGCAATCTTTGTTTTCTTTGCGCATACTTCGCGCTCTTTGCGGTTAAAAAGTATGCTTGCGTAGCTAAAAAAATCAGTGCAAATCTGCTCAATCTGCGTCATCTGTGTGCCTTCTCTAAAATCGAATTACAAAATCTTGCTTCTTCTTAAAGTCTTTTCTGAAGAATACCAATCCGATGAAGAATAGATCGATGGTGTATTGAACTGCTTCGTGTTTTTTGATTTCTTCCCAGGCTTCTTCCATTTCCTGGCTCCAGTGGATGTCGTCGAAGATTAAAATGGAGTGATCGTTTACTTTTTGCAAAAATGCATTAAAGTAATCGAGTGTTGGTTTTTTGCGATGATTGCCGTCGATAAATGCAAGATCAACTTTTTGTAGTGTTGCTAAAGTAGATGAAAGGGTTTCATCGAAGTTGCCCGTTACAACCTGCACATTTTGAAAACCCAGCAAGCGAAAATTCTCCTTTGCTTTCTGCGCTACTGCCGCCGCGCCTTCCATGGTAAGAACAGAAGATTTTGCATTGCCGCTGGCAAGATAAGATGTTGACATACCCAGCGAAGTGCCCAACTCTACTATGTTTTGCGGCTGATAATAATTAACTATGCGAAACAACAATTGCCCCAGCTTTGCAGACTTAGCGGCAAGCTTTGCAATATTACCAATGCTGCGTTGTTTCTTGTTATCCTTTACTGATCCTGCTCCAAAATCTTCTACTTCGATTACATTATGATCGTTTAACAATTTTGTTCTTAAAGCCTCGATCTTTTCAAAAGAATAATACTGCCGTTTGTCATTGAGCACGTTTATCACAAAATCAAAAACAAAAGGAGAATGAATGCCATGCCCCTTTCCATTAAGCGCTGTAACGTAATACCCGAGATATTTTTGAGCCAGTTTGAATTTACTATACATGAGAAAGTTGAGAGTTGAGAGTTGAAAGTTGAAAGTTGAAAGTTGAGAGTTATATGTCTTACCCCTTCAACTACACCACATTATATAACTAATGCTACACCGATTAATTCTTAATTATTAATTATTAATTATCGTCTCTCCCACACCTGAAAACTATACTCATACGCATGTTTATCATCAATGGGAAAATCCTGGTTCGACGTCAATTTCCATTCGCTGGTATTGATCTCTGGAAAGAACGCATCAGCATCGTTGAAAGATGCGTGAACGCGGGTGATATAAATCTTGTTTGCCATCGGCAACATTTCTTTGTATATCTGTGCGCCGCCAATTACAAATACTTCTTTTGAATCGGTTCCTTCAGCAGCTTTCAACGCATCCTGTATATTCCTGACAACAATGGCGTCATCTGCTTTCCAGTCGTCCTGGCGCGTGATCACAATGTTTTTCCTTCCGTTAAGCGCTTTGCCAAGGGATTCAAAAGTTTTACGACCCATTATGCACGGCATCGCCCATGTTATGTTCTTAAAAAACTTTGTATCATTTGGCAATCGCCAAAGCAATTCATTGTTCTTACCTATTGCATTGTTCTCTGAAGCTGCTACGACAAAAGAAATGATCATGTAATTAATTTGAAAATTTGGGAATTTGAAAATTTGATAATGGAGAGAATGGAACGCCCACCTGAATGACTTTAGTCGGGCAGGCTGATTTTCATGATTGTCATGATTTGTTATGATTTACGATTTTGAGATTTGATGCACTCAAAGTATGTCAATCATGTGTTCCAACGTCACACAAAATGCATTCTTAATTCTTAATTCCTAATTCTTAATTTAAACGCCTTCGCGATACCCCTATTAATTCTTAATTATTAATTATTAATTGCTCTCTAAACCGCAACAGGCGCCTTAATCGCCGGATGGCTCTGATAATTTTCCAATGTAAAATCTTCAAACTTAAAATCGAAGATGTCTTTTACTTCCGGATTGAGTTTCATTGTTGGCAATGGAAACGGTGTTCTTGTTAGTTGCAGTTTGGCTTGCTCAATGTGATTACTGTATAAATGAACATCGCCAAAAGTGTGTACGAAATCGCCTGCCTCCAGTCCGCAAACCTGCGCCATCATCATTGTTAGCAATGCATACGAGGCAATGTTAAAAGGCACACCTAAAAATACGTCTGCGCTACGTTGATACAACTGGCAGCTTAATTTGCCGTTGGCTACGTAAAACTGGAACAACGAGTGGCATGGCATTAGTGCCATTTCGGGAAGTTCTGCTACGTTCCAAGCGCTCACTATCATGCGGCGGCTATCGGGATTGTTTTTTATCTGTTTTACAACATCGCTGATCTGGTCGATCGTTTTGCCATCGGCGCCTTCCCAGCTGCGCCATTGTTTGCCGTACACCGGACCAAGCTCTCCATTTGCATCGGCCCATTCGTTCCAAATGCTTACGCCATGTTCTTTTAGATATGCGATGTTGGTTTCTCCTCTCAGGAACCAAAGCAGCTCATAAATGATGCTTTTTAAATGCAATTTCTTAGTGGTTACCAAAGGAAAGCCCTCCGACAAATCGAAGCGCATCTGGTATCCAAAACAACTGGCGGTACCCGTACCGGTTCTGTCGGTTTTAGAAGCACCATTGTCCATTATATGCTGAAGAAGCTGAAGGTATTGTTGCATGCCTGCAAATTACCTCTTAATTGGAAAATGGCACAATTGAAAAATGGAGGTGGGGAAAAGGCGGGGAAAAGCGTTGACGCAGATACGCCACGCGCAATGCCGGCTGGGATAACCGTCAAAAAAAACGCAGACACGCGGCTCTAATTGGCTAAGCTGCATATCTGCGCTGAGAAAAGAAAAAAGATTTTCTTAGAATGGCAAGTCGTCAACAGGTTCTGAAACCGCTGGTCCGCTTTGTGGTTGGCTATAACCACCGCCGCTGTTACCACTATAGGTGTTGCCAGCTGCCGGAGAACTATAGTCGCCAGGACCCGCAGCTTTTTGACCCAATAGTTGTACACTTTGTACGCGTAATGTAAGTGACGCGCCGGTGCTACCATCGTTTTTTGGATAAGTACGCACTTCAGGAGTACCTTCTACATAAACCTGTGTGCCTTTTTTCAGATAAGGTGCTACGGCTGTTCTATCGCTCCAGTAAGCGCAATCTACCCAAATGGTTTTTTCTTGCTGATTACCTTGTGCATCACGGAATTTTTCAGTGTGTGCAACATTGAAGTTCATTACACTTTTTCCGTTTACAGTGTTGGTAACACAATCCTTACCGAGGTTTCCGATAACTTGTAGCTTAATCATAACTCAAAAATTTAGCTTCGTAATTAAATTAGTTTAAGCGAGCAATTTAGAGAGAAAATTTGAAAATTTGAGGATTTGAAAATTTGAAAATTGCGTTGCTGACGGCTTATTTTTCCCCATTATATTACCATTTCAAGATTTTTGAAGCCGCAGCTTGATTCACATAGCATTATCCCACTTTTCAATACATTATGTAACAAAAAAATGGAAGATGTTACACCTTCCATTTTCAAATTTTCAAATCCTCAAATTTTCAAATTAGTACACAGCTTTCACTACGCCGGCCGTCTTTTTCACAAAATACAGCTTGTGGTTTTCGAAGTACTCGAGCTGCTGTGTTTGCATGTTGAGAATGGTCGGTTGAATGTCGAAGTCGGTGAATACTTTGAACTTTTTGTCGCCGATATTAGAGTCGATATTCTTTCCGTAAGTATTTAACAAGAGACCGAAATGCATGAACGTTTCATAACCGCGGAAAACCATGTCACTTGGCCTCGAGTAAAAATTAGTTTTAAAATAGTTGTTGATGCTTGTGCTAACGGCATCTACTTTGGCATTGTAGAACGGAGTGGAATAAAAAATATCAAGGCTGTATTTTTCCAGATCCTTCATTCCATCCCAGGTGGGCATGCCCATTACCTGCAGCGGATATGTTTTTGAAAGTGCAGACAATTGCGTACAAAGATTTGCGGCAAAGTCTTCATCCAGGCTACCGGCAACACAAACCGATTGTCTTGTGCTGTCAAGGAAAGGGACTAAGTCATCTGCTGTAAAGCCCGCTTCAAGGTTTACATATTTCAATTTCAATTTTACCGAAGCGGTGTTGGCTGCTATTTCATCGAAATATCCTTTTAAGCGATCTTCCTGTTCTCCTTTTTGGCGAAAAACGATTACAGGAGATGTGCCGTAATTTTTCTGCAAAAATTTATAAATACCGAAGCAGTGCGTACGCAATGTTGAGTTCAATAAAACAAAATATGGATTATTGGTAATGTTACCGTCGTTGGGGAAGTTAGGATTGACAAAAGGGATCTTTTTGCGCAGCGCTATTTCCGCCAGCATTTTCATTTCTGTGCTTGATGTGTGGCCAATAATGAGATCCACATTATCAAACTCCGGAAGTTGTGTTATTTCAAAAATTGATTTATTGGAGCGGGTGTCATATACCTGCACGTCCAGAGCAAGGTTTAGCTTCCTCATGGAATCGATGGCCAGTTGAACGCCTTCGTAAAATTCCAAACCGGGATTGAGGAATTTGGGAAACTGTTTTCCGTAGCGGTAATTGTTAGTAGCATCAAATGCCGAGTCCAAATAGAGGGGCAAAAAGATAGCGACGGTGCTTCGTTTCGTGGTATCGGATGGTGTAAAACAAAATGCATTTTTTCCAAACGAACATAAGAGAACAAAAACAATAAGAAGTTTTTTCATTGGAAATAATTATAAATAAAAACGTGAGTTGTTAATAACGGTCGTATGGCACATTGTTACCAGTACTCTTTCTATTAACAACTCACGCGAATAAACGAAAATTTTACCTCACCCCCAACCCCTCTCCCGAGGGAGAGGGGCGAGAAATAGTCTTATTCCCACTCAATAGTTGCCGGTGGTTTACTACTGATATCGTATACTACCCTGTTTATACCCCTTACGTTATTGATAATTTCATTCGAAATGTGTGCCAGAAAATCATAAGGCAGGTGCGCCCAGTCTGCAGTCATACCGTCTACTGACGTTACGGCTCTTAGTGCCAAAGTGTATTCGTAAGTTCTTTCGTCGCCCATTACACCTACGCTTTTTACCGGAAGCAAAATAGCGCCTGCCTGCCAAATGCTGTTATACAAATTATGTTCTCTCAAACCATTTATATAAACGTGATCTGCATCTTGCAAAAGTTGAACTTTTTCTTCGGTCACTTCTCCCAAAATACGGATGGCTAAACCCGGGCCAGGGAAAGGATGGCGTCCCAACATTTCGTCTGGAATACCCAATTCTTTACCCACACGTCTTACTTCATCTTTGAACAAGAAACGCAATGGCTCTACCAGCTGCATGTGCATTTTTTCCGGAAGGCCGCCTACATTGTGGTGAGATTTGATGGTAACTGAAGGCCCATGTACAGAAATACTTTCAATAACATCCGGATAAATGGTGCCTTGACCAAGCATTTCAATGCCTTCCAGTTTGTGCGCTTCTTCCTGGAAAACGTCGATGAACAATTTACCGATCACTTTGCGTTTTGCTTCAGGATCCGTTTTGCCTTTGAACTCATCGTAAAAACGTTGTTTTGCATCAACGCCTTTTACGTTCAAGCCTATTTTATTATAAGTATCAAGTACTTGTTGAAATTCATTTTTGCGAAGCACGCCGTTGTCAACAAAAATTCCGAAAAGGTTGCTGCCAATTGCCTTGTGAATAAGCGTTGCTGCTACAGTAGAATCTACCCCACCGCTTAGCGCCATGATCACTTTTCTGCTACCAATCTGTTTTTTCAATTGCTCAACAGTATCGGTTACAAAGTGTGCCGGCGTCCAGTCTTGTGAGCAACCGCAAACATTTACGAGGAAGTTTTGCAGTATCTTTTTGCCTTCGGCAGAGTGGTACACCTCAGGGTGAAATTGCAAACCGTATAGTGAATGTGTATCGTTGTTATTGTTTATTCTGCGGAAAGCCGCCACAGGAATGCTGGCTGTAGTTGCCAATACTTCAAAACCTTCCGGTAATTCTTTAATGGAATCACTGTGGCTCATCCATACCTGGCTCATGTCGCTTACGTTGTGCAGCAGCACATCATTGATGTGTTTTTGCATCATGGCGCGACCGTATTCGCGCTTGTTGCTTTTTTCAACACGACCGCCAAAAACCTTGGCAGTTAACTGTGCACCATAGCAAACGCCTAGTACAGGTACTTTTGTTATAAAGTCTGCGATGTCTACCACGGGAGCCTTTTCTTCATTTACAGAAAAAGGTGATCCTGAAAGGATTATGCCCTTAAGAGAGGCATCAACTTCAAACTTTTTGTGGTAGGGAATAATTTCGCAGTAAACATTGGCCTCACGTACGGCCCTGGCTATTAATTGTGTATATTGGGAGCCAAAATCGAGAATTAATATTTTTTCCGTCATTGTGACGCGAAGGTAAAAAAGATTTGAAAAACGAGATTAGAAATTTAGAACGTGAACCGGGAATGGTGAAACGTGAATGTAATATACCTCGCAAACGTAGCTCGGTCATTTTCAAATCTTCAAATTTTCAAATTCCCAAATTTCTCTTGTAACCTTAAAAGTCCGAACGTCGTCATATCTTCGATTCAATTTTTATAATAAACACAACATAATGAAACACTTAGCATTCCTGTTCTTAGCTGTTCTTATTGTAGCTTCTTCCTGCAATTTCATGGGAGGCAAGCGAGTACCCGGAAACGGCAATGTAACCACTTCTGAAAAAACAGTTTCTTCTTTTACACAGGTTGAGCAAAAAGGCTCTTTTGATGTGTATGTGTCTACCGGAAGTACTTATTCGGTGAAAATTGAGGCAGAAGATAACTTGCTTCCATACATTGAAACGAATGTCAACAATGGCAAACTGGAAATTGACACCAAGAAAGGCTTTTGGCTCCGCCCAACAAAAAGCCTGAAAGTATATGTAACTGCACCTACTTTTTCAGCCATCCGTTCTTATGGAAGCGGCAATATTACGAGTCAAAATACAATCTATGATTCTTCTAAAATAGAATTGTCTGTTAGCGGCAGCGCAGATATTAAAGCGACTGTTGATGCTCCTGAAGTACATTCCGAAGTTACCGGAAGCGGCAATGCTGACCTGAACGGACAAACGAAAACATTCAACGGTAATGTGAGGGGCAGCGGTAACATCAACGCATTTGACCTGAAAGCTGAAGAAGCGAAAGTGGAAATTTCCGGCAGCGGTAACGCTAATTTGTTTGCAAGTGTGAAACTGGATGTTACTGTAAACGGCAGCGGCGATGTAAGCTACAAAGGCAATGCTCCGCAAGTAAGCAGCAATATGCATGGAAGCGGCAGCTTGAAGAAGGTGGAGTAGAGCACTATTAAAAATTTGAAGATTTGAAAATTTGAAAATGCATTTAGTGCGTTAGTCGTTATAATTATTGGCTGCGACAAAAGACTAAAACCTATGACTGACGAATGGCTAACCGGAAGCATTTTCAAATTTTCAAATCTTCAAATTCTTAATTTTTAATTCTTAATTCCCAGATAACTTTTCACCTGCGCATAATCGTTCCAGTCTATTTTGCTCGCGCTTTGGTCCTTAACGCCTCCGGGAATCAGTACATACCTGAACTGGTAGGACTTGTTCGGATCGGGCGAAAAACTAATAGTGCTAAAGTCTTTGTTTGCCTTTACAGTAATGGTTTGTTCATAAAATGACAGACTGGCCTTTACTGAATCATCATAAAAAGGAAGTGGATATACAGTGGTGATTTCTGTGTCAGGGTTGTACTCGTTCATGTAAACTTTTATCTCACCCATGTTTAAAATATCTGAACTGAGTTTGGGTGCTGAAATTTGCGCGAAATACCCGGTAGTATCGAGTAGCGAGGGGTCGTTAGGATCTTCCACGGTGGTTGGCTGGAAGCCTACGTCGAGCCATGCGGAATAAATAACATTGGCAGCGCCGGTATCACCTTTGGCGCCTGTGGAACCATCTTTACCGTCTTTGCCATTAGCACCTGTTCCACCGGTTGCGCCAGTGGGACCAGCAGGCCCGGCCGGACCGGCATCGCCTTTCTGGCAAGAGTAAACAAATAATGAGAAGGCTAATAAAAGCCCGAAAAATGAATAACTTTTCATAGTGGTACGATTTGGATTTTAACCAGGTTGATTTTCAATCTTCGGCCAAATTAGCTAAATATCTACCTGCTGGCAATGCCTGTAAAAAAGGATCTGCTGGCAGTTTCGCATTACCCAAACTAACAGAAAGCAATAACAGCGATGGTTTTCAATGCTAAAGCGGGAAGCTTCTTTTCAACGATCACTATATTTTCATCAAATCGAAGTAATAGCACGAGCAAAAAAGGGGTATTAACACCAATGGCGTTTTCAGTTTTTACTATCAAGTATCGTAGTATGTCGGCCCCGGCTGCAAAGCTTACTAGCATAAAACAAAAAAGGGAAGCTGTGAAAGCTTCCCCTTTTGATATTATTGAGACTACAGTCTATTCTTAGTTCTGAATGTTCAGGAACTCTTGCACTTTTGCATAGTTTTTCCAGTCAACACTGTTGCTTGCAGCGGTACCGCCAGGAATAATTACATAACGGAATTGATATGCAGGGAAAGACGTATCAATATAATTTAAAACGATAGCGCCTTTTCTAACTCCTACTGTGAAGCCATAGCTCTCAGCTTCTATTACAGTTGGCGTAGCCGTAGTACCTACATTCAGGTACACCTTAACCATTCCTTTGTTAAGAATATCGTCAGTTATTAAACTTTCGGTTATACTAAAACCATACAAATAGGTATAAGTAACACCGTCGGAATTTTTAGCTGAGTCTATTTTTGTAACGCCAGTTGCATTAAACCATTTTGAATAATACACATTAGCTGTACCGGCAGCACCAGCAGGACCGGCAGGACCAGCAGGGCCGGCAGGACCAGCAGCACCTGTTGCACCAGCAGGACCAGCGTCACCTTTCTGACATGACACAGCAAAAACAGAGGCAGCCACAACCAGGGCCAAAAACATAATCTTTCTCATAATGATAATTTTGAAATGTTAATAAAAGTTGATTTTGTATTAGAATTTAAATTTAAACAAACATTTTTTGTGTAGCCAACATTTGGCCTAAAAACAGGTATTAACCACTAGAAAAAACATGTGCTTAATTACCATATGAAACGAGCAGCATTCCTTTAAATTAATAAAAGAAAACTTCAGCGTTTAAAAATCTTTCCCGTCGATTCGCAGTCCAAAAAACGGCGAGCGCCAAAACCATTTTGCAATCATAACTGGCATCTCCGTTTGACTAAAATCAACATCCCTTACCCCAATTACTTGCACTGTATATTTTATTAAACAAGGACATTGTAGAAACAATCCCTTGGGTCTAAACTTAATGCTTAAGAAAACGTTTAAGCCAGTTTATTGACAACAGCTTCTAAAAAACACATGAATGAAACATTCTTATTAGCTGGCTATTTGCTTTGATCGCTTATAGCGATAAACAGTCAGCTGTATATTTTGTTCGTGTCATAACGGTTAAACGAGGTTTAATTGTGTATAAACCTTTTCCTTCCTTTCTGCAGACACTTTTTTTATCATTTTGGGTGACAACCTGAAACATTTTTCTTCAAAAACAAGGCAAGGCCATTGTAGAAACAATCCCTTGAATTAGTCACCATGAGAAAACGATTTTAATTGAGAGTTGAGAATTGAGAGTGGAGAGTTGTTAGGCTTCAGTCATGAACTAACCTATAGGCATAACAACTCTCAACTCTCAATTCTCCACTCTAGCCGCGGGTTTGGGGAGGACTTCAAATGGTTTGCAAAATCTTTTCTGCACCTGCTATTGGACGGTAACAGGCATATGCATCTAAGCCCCTCCCCCGCGGCCTCATGAACTATTTTTTTGTTCAATGTTTACTGGAAAATATTTTTATATCCGGCAAGCCTTTATCAAAGCAAGTTGCGGATATTTTTAAGGTCGGAATTCTATTAGTCAAAGATCAAAGCGAGGCCTGAATTGGCAATTTGCAGATACAACACAAGCCAATCGTTTATGCAGCAAACTGCTGCTTATGTTTTCTCATCGGGTAAAGTTCAAATGGTGTTGTTCGTGGTACGTAGATAATCAGATAGGAAGTAAGCATTTGTCGGGTCGTTGTGGGGTTCTCAAATACTTACGTGGATAAGTTAGCGGTCTTTCATTAATAACTGAGTAACTGAATAACTGAATAACTGAGTGTCTCATGTTCGAGATGTCTCTATTATTAAGCTATTCAACTATTCGACGATTCAGTTACTCAGTTATTCAGTTACTCAGTTATTCAGTTACTCAGTTATTCAGTTACTCAGTTATTCAGTTATTCAGTTATTTCATCACTCAACCCAATACCACCGCAACCACGTCTTCGCATCTCTCACGCCTACCATATCGATAGTGGTTGGGCCTACTTGTAAAAAGTAGTAACCCTGAGGGTCTGTAAAAGCTGCTGTTGTTAGTGTAACATACAACGGGGCATTAGCCGAATCAGGTTTGTAAGTATTGAAAATAGCTCTGCCATCAGTGATGAATGTTGGCACGAAACTGCTGCTGTTAGGAATAGTCAGGATATTGTCTTTTACTGCAGCATATGCCATCCAATCCCAGTATGTTGTTTTAGTAGCAGTATCATATGCAGGTAAATAAGCCATGTAGTAGAACCCTGGAATAGATTGTACGCCGAACGCATCATCTACACCATTTTGATGGAAGCCAAGATTCACCCAATAGCCTTGCTGTATTTTGTACAACCACCAGCTGGTCGCACCGTTTTTATTAACGACTACCGGAGCGATCGCTTCACCAATGGCAATATTTGTAGTGCCATTAACTTTTGTATTCACTTTACCGTTGGCCCAGGTCATGTCGGTTAATGAAGAAATAGTAGCAGTACCAATTTTTACCGGATTTGTAAACACTGCACCATTAGGATTTTCAGGTCGGTAAACAAACGAAGCTGTAACCGGAGTTCTTATACCAGAGGAATTGTAAGTGAAGAACACGATTTGTCTGCTATAGTGGTAAAACTCAACATCCACATCTACACCACCTATTGTTGTTCTCTTAAAGTAAGTAAGAAAATCAGTGATGTGTTGTAAACCCAACGCTCTTGTCCAATCACCTTTTGTCCATAGATCAGCTTCATGCTGTGTGGCTTTAACAAGATCAAGCTCTGTTCCGTTTTGTCTTCCTTTCAGTTTGATCGTATCTCCCTTAACGGTATCAATTGCAAATTCAAAATCCGCTACCAAACCTGCTCCTGCATCACCTCCGTTTACGTACGGATTAGGATCTGCCAGCATGTGCAAATAAGAGTAAGTATCGAAGATCAAGCATGGTTGCTGCAACGCTTTAATGCGATAGCTGCTTTCACGTGGATGTGTAGTAGCGGTATCAAAATCTGAATACATCACCACACGGTTTTGATTGTTGAAAGTAAAATAGAAATTAAAGGCCTGACCGGTACCGGTGCGGTACAACGCTTTCCAACCGTTTGGAGAGCTAAGGACATCAGCCTGGTATTTCGCCAAAGCCGCATTGATCCTTTCATCCGGGGTTTGATCGAATACAGATTTCTCTTCTTTCTGGCAGGAAGAAAGCGCTGCCATTGCCACAAAGAGGTATAAAAAAAATCTTTTCATTGTTATTGATTGATTCAATTATTTAAATGCTTTTAGTAAAGAAGTGCTTCCAGAGACGCTCTTGTTCTCTTTTGTAAGCTATAGAAATCAATTCCCCAAACGTCTTTGTAATAGTTTACAACCATTGCTTCTTTTTGTCTCAATCTAGCCTGAGCTGTAGCAGCGGTAGTTCCGTTACTGTTTGTACCCTGGATGCTGTTTACCAATCTGTCGAAACCGTCTTTACCCTCAATCAGCAATATGGAAATTGTTTCTACCCAGTCATCGTCGGTACCTGACATTGCATAAGATGTTACAAATCCTTCTGAGTGTGCATACTCATCCGAAAGGTTGTTCCAGTTTGCAGTATACAATCCTACAGTGATCTTTTTAAACTCCAGAGGATACATGATCGTTTGGTGCAAAATGTGACCAAACTCGTGCTCAATGGTGTGGATCTGCATTTTAACGGTTGCAGTGTCTGCTTTTTTGTAACCCGGCATTCCTTTAATATTGAAATCGTTCACTACAAACAATTCGATACGGCGGCCGCCTTCTGCCTGGCCAAGTGTGATCGTACCATTTGTGTTGTATTGCGCACTACCTACAAGTACAAAAAATTTAGGGCTGTATTTTTTGAAAAACATCGTACCCGCTTCTGCTACGTAGTTATCGATCCAAACTGATTTGATTGATTGCATCAGAGGAATTACTTTTTCCTCTTTTGGTGGAACCAGTTGTTTGTTCAATGCCAATTCAGATTGGTCCCATTTATACTTCACAGATATGTTGAAAGGATCAACATAGTTTTGAAGTATCCAGTTGTCAATCGGGCCGTTAACCCATGTATCACCGCCCAAACCAGTAATTGTATCCGGATCTGGCAAAGTCTCTTTTCTTGTGCAGGAAGTTATTGAAACCGCCGCCAGCAAAAAGAACAGGCTATATTTTAATAGTTTCATAATAATATGCTTATTAAGTTTTCTTAAGTTTAGGTTTAACGAGGATTAGGTTCCAATCCTGAAATAGATGTTGCTTGTGGAATTTGGAACATTCTTCTGTTGTCGTCAGCTTTTAAGGTATCGACTTTATTAGTATTGCTTGTATTATCAAAGCCTGCATGTACGACAGGTACGTTGTATCTCGCAAGGTCAAACCATCTCATACCTTCCTGCACAAACTCGGCACGTTTGAAATCCATCAATGCAGCCAGGTAACCAGCCTGCAAATTAGTAGTGCCATAGTAGTTTCTTATTTTGTTAGCTGTAATTGAATGCGAAGCAGGAGAATAGTTATTGATCCTTTTGCTCATGTACAGATTAAGATCATTGTCGGCAGATGTGATATCATTTTTCAGAATATAAGCTTCAGCTCTGTTGAACAATGCTTCTTCCGCCGTAAATATCGGAACCATTACATAACCGTAACCAGTATTCGCATTCACTGAAGTACGTACGAAGTACTCGTTAATCTTTGGAACCATAAAGTTCTCCTCGCCTGATGAATACAATTGGTTTGTAAATGACCAGGTACCACTCGTTACAGGCGTACGGAAAACATCATCCTTAGCTGCCGCACTGAATCCGTAGCGTGAGCTTACAAAACTTCTTGCCCACCATGAAGCGGTTTCCACAAGCAGAATGTTTGCATTCTCTGTCGATTTTGCATATCTCGCGAAAAGCTCATTGTAGTTAAGTTGCAAATAGTCAGTGTTCCATGGACGCAGATTGTTTGCAAAACCAGCTGTACCAAATACTGCGGTAGCGTGTTTGATCACACTATCATACTGCTGTTTGTACAGGTAAAATCTTGCAGCAAACGCATGCGCAGCAGCTTTTGTAAAGTGATATTTTGGAATAGCGTAAGCGTTGTCATCCAGCAATGGCATCCCTTCCTGCAAATCTTTCTCAATCATTTCATAATCATATGCCACTGTTTTTCTGTCATATTGTTTTACCACCACTTCCTCTGGTTCGGTAACGTAAGGAACTCCTGGTGAGGTATTGGTTCCTTTCGCATCATATCTTTTCGCAAATATTGTTGTTAACATGAAATGCGCGTAAGCACGTGCAACCAATGCTTCACCTTTTTGGTGAATATATTTTTGAGGTTCTGTTGCTTCTACACAAGCTGCGTATGCGTGGTTAGCAGCAGCGATGGCAGAGTAACAAGCATTCCAGTAATACTCAGGAGAATCCTGCTGGTTGTCCTGAACATCTTTAAAGAAGTAAGGATCCATGGTAGTGTGATCTGTACCACCTGCGCCTTTATCTGTAACGTTATCAGAAATGGATTCTGTAAATGCCATGTAGTTAGCCTGCGGATATGCAGTAGCCAACAATTGTGAAACCTTTTCAGGTGTATCAAGCGTAGTACGGTTGTCGGGAGCTTTGCCCAGGAATTTGCTACATCCTGCAGCCACCATCAGCACACCGGCTATCGCATATATTGATAATTTTCTCATTGTCCGTTTTTTTAAATACCAACTTTTAATGAAAGAGTAACTTGTTTTTGAATCGGCTGTGCAACACCACCGGCGTTGAAGAACTCAGGGTCCTGGCCTTTCAGTTTTTTATCAGAGTAGATCAACCAAAGGTTGTTACCTGTTAAAGAAAACGATGCGCTACCTAAACCAATCTTTTTAAGTGTTTGCGGAGCAAGATTGTAAATCAGCGATACTGATTTCAAACGGATCAAATCTCCTTTTGCAACACGCTCAGTTGAATAATTATAGTTGTTTGCAGGATAAGCACCTGACAAGATGTAATTTGTCCACATATCCATGATAGACATAACATTTGTTTTTGCTTCGTCACCAGGCAATACCCAACGGTCGTTCAACTCTTTAGGAGTTGCAGACAAGTCTGAGTAAGAAGACTGGAACGCAGGATACAACCTGATCTTGTTGCCAAACTGGTAAGTAAGGAACACGTTCAATGCAAAGGATTTGTAAGTGAATGTGTTGTTCAAACCACCAGTGTATTTAGGATCAACCGGACCCTGGTAAACCAGATACTGTGTGTTTTGATCCTGTAGCCAAACCGCAGGGCTTTCCTGGCCTGTTTCGTTGGTGAACAAAGGCACGCCGTTATCGTGTACCAATTTTTTGAAGTCAATAGAGAACAAGCTGCTTACTGCATAACCTTCTTTGTTTCCACCTTCAGCTTTTACAAGGTCAAAGATGGTAGGTTCGTTTTTAGCATTGGTGATCTTTGTTGTGTTGTAACCGAAAGTGAAATTCGCTCTCCATTTCCAGTCCTTAGCTCTGATGATGTCACCACCTACCATTGCCTCAACACCATGAGATTCCAAATCTCCGTAGTTAGCGTACTTGTAAGCCTCACCACCAATACCGGAAGTTTTCATTATACTGATCAGGTCAAAACTTTTTCTTTGATAAACATCTAAGCTGAAGACAGCTCTGTTTTTCAAAAAGCCTCCATCCAAGCCGATGTTACCAGTATAGTTCTTCTCCCAGGTAAGATCCATGTTTTTCAAGCTTTGTAACGAAATCGAGTTTTCAGTTTCGTCTGAATATGGCCTGTTTGTGATCTGGTTTTTGTAAATAACGCTTGCACTTGTTGCAGGTCCCATACTCGCAGTAAGACCGTAGCTACCTCTTAGTTTCAGGTAATCTAACCAATCAAAATCCTGCATGAAATCTTCGCTTTCGATATTCCATGAACCACCGGCACTCCATGTTGGCAACCAGCGGGCTGCACTTGTTTCGCCCAGTCTGTTTGAACCATCATAACGTGCAGTACCAAAGATGTTGTACTTGTTATTATAAGTATACTGAGCATTTGCGTAGAACGCTACGAAACGGTCATAGCTTTTGCTCATTCCATAATAAGGGAAATTGCTTTCAATGTTTTGTTTCAGAATCTTGTAGTCGATGAAAGGAATTCCACCATTGTTGTACTGATAACCATAACCTGTGTTAGAAAAGTCTTGTCTGTCCGCAGATTTGATCTGGTTACCCACCAAAAGGTTCACATTGTGCTTTTCTGCAAATGTTTTATTGAAAGTCAAACTGTTTCTGATGTCGTAGTTGATCAAATCGTTCTCCGCACGGTTGTAGAAACCACCATAAGGCAATACTACAATTGGCTCTGCTTCAGGATTATCCGGGTCCCTGTAAAGGAATTTGTTCGCCTGGCGGATAGTCGCTGTGTTTGCAGCACGGTAAGCATTTGCCATGTTTGAGTTTTCAGTGATGTTGTGCTCTTGTGTAGATTTCACATAACGCAATGCACCTACAAACTCGTACTTAAAGTTTCTGTTGATCTTATAAGTAAGATCTCCCTGCAAACGGATATCCAACACGTTAATGTCGATATAGTTATTCTTCACCTCATCCAGGATATTGAACGGTGCAAAGTTTCTTGTGAAATATTCCAGGTTGCCTGTGCTATCATAAGCAGTCATCGCACGGCTTGTGTTCAAAGCATAGCTAAATGGGTTGATGTCGAAATCACGATCATACTTACCTTCAACTGCATTTGATTGTCTGCTCAAAGACCCCGGAGCTCTCTGTTGTCTTACAGAAGCAAGTGTAGAGAAACCGGTTGAAATTTTGTCAGACAATTTGTAGTTGTTACGGAAGTTCAATGTGTAACGTTTTACGTTATCAGCAATTGTCCAACCATTGTCGCTATAAAAACTCGTAGAGAAATAAGTCTGCGATTTATCAGTACCTGAAGAAATACTCAATGAGTGCTCCTGCATCAGGTTATTACGGAACATCAGATCAAACCAATCTGTGTTTGCAGTTGCATATCTTTTCAGGTATGCGTTTTTTGCTTGCGGTGTATTTTTCAAAAGGAAGTTACCGCTAACATCCATACTGTCCATCAACTGATACATTTTTCCATAAACGCCGTAGTCAGAGCCATCAAGGATAGACGAATTCATATATCCCTTTCTTTCCAACTCACCATAGACAGACATTTGCTCCGCAGAGTTCATGATGTTGTAGTTGTTGTAACTAGGTTTCAACTGCGTAGTGAAGTTACCTGTGTAACTCACAACAGGTTTACCAACCTTACCTTTTTTAGTGGTAATAACGATAACACCGTTCATCGCTCTTGCACCGTACAACGCAGTCGCAGCCGCATCTTTAAGAATGTCGAAGCTTTCGATATCGTTCGCGTTCAAACCAGCTACTGCAGAACCCAACAATGTTGCAGGGTCACCACTTGACAACTGATCGTTTGAAATGTTTACAAGATCTTCCAGTACGACACCGTCAACTACCCACAAAGGTTTGTTATCACCCATGATAGAAGTAGCACCACGTACACGCACTTTAGGCGCACTACCAAATGTTCCTGATACGTTTTGTACAGAAACCCCTGCAGCACGGCCTTCCAGCATACGGCTCACGTCTGTTACACCATCTGTTTTAATTTCATCAGCTTTCAATCTTACAGAAGCTCCACTGAATTTCTTTTTATCGATATTCTGGAAACCTGTTACGATTACTTCAGACAATGCCTTATCTCCTTCGTTTGATAATGTAATCGCTAAAAAGGACTGTCCTTTAAACACGATTGTTTTCGCAGCTTTACCTACATAGGAAAAGCGGATGCTATCGCCGTTGTGCACGTCAATAGCGTATTCACCTTGTGCGTTGGTGAATACACCTCTTTTCGTATCAAGGTTTTCAACAGATACCTGGTTGAGGATCGCTCCATCTTCCTGGCCCGTTACTTTACCCCTTAGTTTAACTGCCGGCACACTATCAGGGGCGTTATAGCTGGCCGCGGACTTTAAAAGACTTTCTGCTTTTTTGCTGATAGCTTTCGAAATCACTATGTAATTGTTAGCGATCTTGTAAGAGAGAGATTTTCCATTTAAAAGGGTTTCCAACACTTTGTCAAGGGCAGTGTTGTTGAAGTTTGCATCAACTTTTTCTTTGTCGTTAAAAACTTCATTGCTGTAGAAGAATACTAAACCTGTTTGTTTTCTGATCTCAGAAAACACATCACTAAAACTTCCCTGTTTTACGTGAAGTGTAACTTTAATTTCTTGATTTGATCTCTTGTGTGCAGAAGCAAGAGAGGCAAGCGGAATAGTTTGAAGTACCGCTGCTACCGTAACCAAAAGCCATAGCCACATGACGTTGCGCCACACGGAACGGCCAGCTCCGAAAAATCTCATAAGCAATTAAGTTTTTATTAAATTATAAGAGTAAGACACCCATTCAAAAAAAATGGGTGACAAACCTTTGCAAATATTTGTGAGTTATGCGAAAAAATACGTAGGTGTTAACACTCATTTTATCACATACAAAATATCTTAATCTATAAAATGCTTTGTTTCATTTTACCCAAAAACCACAATAACCCTACATGATAAGCGAAAAACAAAAAAAACTGGAGGATAAGGCGGAAAAGACATTCTAATATAGTGAAAAATTAGTTTTCGAATATACGTTAGCGTTATAAAAAAGACAATTAAGAATTAGGAATTAAGAATGCTTTATGTGAAGCGGCCAAACAATCATCTATCTTCCCACCTAGCCAAATATCTCAACGTTCAAACCGGTTGAAAAATATTGTGGAAAGATCGATTGAACGAATTCTTAATTCCTAATTCTTAATTCTTAATTGAAAATCTGCCTGCCCGACTAAAGCCATTCAGGCGGGCGTTCCGATCTATTTGCGTAGTGAAATTTCTCCACCAGTCATCACATAACTAATACTGGTGGTTTTTGAAAGCATGTCGAGGAAGTCGGTGATGGATTTTTGTTTCTCCAATGCACCGGTGATATGAATCTTTGCGAGTGAAGGATTATCAAGTTTTACCTGAACGTCGAACCATCTTTCTATAGCCGGAACGATGTTTCCCAGCTCTTCATTTTTGAAATAGTAAATGCCGTGCATCCAGCCCAGCACCATGGTTTCGTCAAAATTAGCCTTTGACAGTTTTTTATCAGATTGAAGATCTACGGCTTCACCTGGCTGCAGGAGTTGTTTGTCGTTGTCGCTTTCTACGCTCACTTTTCCATTCACAAGCGATATTTGCATTGGCTCGCCCGGGTATGCTTTAACGTTGAACTCTGTTCCGAGCACACTGATTTTTACGCCATTTACCTTCACAACAAACGGAGCGCCTGCATTTTGCGCCACTTTAAAATAGGCCTCTCCTTTTACAGTCACTTCTCGCGAAGAGCCGTTGAATTGATATGGGAAATTCAGATCGGTTGCAGCATTCATCCATACCTGCGTTCCGTCTGTCAATTGCAGTTTATAGGATCTTGTTTTGGGAACAGATAAGGTGTTGATGCCATTGGCGTCAACATTTCCTGCGGTCGCAAATACGTCTTTCAGGTTCTCATTTTGCTCTACGGAAATAGATTTTCCGTTTGCCAGCTGAAGTTTCAAATCGCCGGCCGCATTATGGCGGTTTTGAAAAAACATAACACCTGCGGTTACCACAATGCCGCCCACTACTGCCGCCGCCGCGTATCTCAGCCACTTGCGGCCAGACATTTTTACTACCGGAGCCGGTGCAACTGCCTGTAGCATTGTACCCGTGGCATCCGAAGCTGCAAGTTTATCCTGCAGAGCCTGCCAGCTGCTTTCTGCATTGTAAGTTCTGTTAAATGAAACCAGTTTCTTTAGACTGTGCACCTGCAGCATTTGTTGCCATAACTCCTGGACATGGCTATCTGTTACCAATAACTCATCCAATCTCTGGTTATCTTCTTCCGAGATCTGGTTAGTTAATTTGTCAATAATTAACTGTTCAATGGGCGGTATGGCAGCAGATTCTGTCAATATGAAACTATTTTTCAATTATTTATCTATAATAACAAACAATTATCTGTTGTGTTTAATAAATTTCAAACATTCTCACTTATTTGTTAGACAACAAATAAATAAAAATGGGTGACAACATCCCAACAAACGAGTTATAATTTTTCAGACTTGTTCTAAGTTTAGTAAAAGCCCTCTTTAATTGCGTTTTTACCGTGTTGATGGATACGTCAAAAATATCGGCAGCCTCCTGGTATTTTTTCCCATCGACATACACCACTTCAAAAATCTGGCGGCACTGCTCGGGCAACTCTTTCAAAGCATTGTTAACGGCATCGGTTACTTCCGCCAATTCCATATGATTTACCTGAAAAGACGAGCTCAGCAGGTCGACATACCCTTTTTCTTTTTCGTTATACCTGCTTTTGAACTTTAAAATGTTGAGTGCTGCGTTACGAATGGAAACGCCGAGGTAGGAACCGAGGGATTCGTTGATTGCGTCGAACTTGCGTTCATGCCAGAATTTTACAAATATATCCTGCACAAGATCTTCGGCATCGGCTTCATCGGGCAAAAGAAGACATGCCTGCATACAAAGCTGTTTGTAATACTTATCAAACAAAGCCTTGAATCCAGCTGCTTCTCCTTGTTTTAAGAGCTCCAATATTTCCCGGTCTTCTGAAGCTGTCATTCCCGATAATTAGTCAATTATAGTGCACAATGTTTTCCTGATCTTGAACTTCAAGATTGTGCTTTATTTGAAAATTTGAGGATTTGAAAATTTGAAAATTCATTTGGTGCAACTCCTCATTTTTTAAATGAACTCTCCAAAAAAAAGAGAGCAAATAATTAATCCCAAATACTACACCTAAGCATTTTCAAATTCCCATATTTTCAAATTTTCAAATCATTTATGAATTTACTTTAACTGCCTGTCTCGCGAGCAATTTCCATTTTCCACCATTTTTTTGCCACACCAATAAAATATATAGTTCAACCTTTCTTGGTCCTTTTCCTTTGTCATCTGTGTTGGCTGACAGCTTGTGCCTTACAATAGCCGTTTCTTTTACAACGGTAATCGTTTGATCAGTTAAAGTGATATCGAGGAAATGCGAATTCCCATTTGTTATGTTTTCCACGAATGTCTTCTTGTCTTCGAGTTTACCACTTGAATGTCCATATGTCAACTGATCGAGCGTGATGCTTTCGAGTGTTGCTTTGTCTGCGCTGACCATTGCTTTGCGCAAAGTCTCCACGGCGTCTGCAACTGCTTTCTCGTCTTTCGTTTGAGCAGATACGTTAGTCAGGGTAAATGCACTGATTGCCATAATTGCAAGTAATCTTTTAAACATGGTTGTTTTGGATTGTGGCTAAACTTACGAATTGTAACGTAATTGAGAGAAAAAAATCGGTGAGTAGCAGAGATTTATCGAGGAACAATTAAGAATTAGGAATTAGGAATTAAGAATTGCCCTGCTGACACATTCAATTTGACAGGTAAAGGCGTTTTAATGCTCAACATTTTAAATGGAAGATTCATTAAACAATAACACACAGAAAGAATTCTTAATTCCTAATTCCTAATTCTTAATTCTTAATTCCTAATTCCTAATTCCTAATTCCTAATTCCTAATTCTTAATTCCTAATTTACCCGAATCACTGAATCATTTACCAGCGCAAAAACATCATCTTCCTTGTAAATATCAATTCTTGCGAAACCGGTGAACTTGCTGAATGCGGGCAGCACAGCGAATTGTTCGCCAAAATAAAAACAGGGAAATGCCAGCGACTGCTTGCCCAATCCATTAATGCGTACACCAGGATGAATGTGACCACTGAACACGTATTTGTCAACAGCTTCAAAATCAACAGCGGCTATGTCATGTGTGAATAAGAAAGCGCCATCATCATCGGCAGTGCAGGTGGTAATATCTGAATCGCAAACGGAAATGCCCATTTGACGGTACAAATCATCTTTTAGAATGTCATGGTTACCCTTTACCAATTGTATGTGCAGGCTATCGAAATCGCTTCGCCAGCGACGAAAGAAATCCATCTCTTTATTGGCGCTGCTGTGAAACATGTCGCCCACAATGATGAGTTGCTCAGGTTTAAAAAATTGAATGAGTTGAAATAATCGCTGTAAATCTTCTTTATACATGTTTTGGGGAACTGCAATCCCTTCTTTTCTGAAGTGACCGGTCTTACCGAAATGAAGATCCGAAAGTAAAAGTGCTTTTGCTTCCTCCCAATAAATGACTCTTTGTGATGATAACCAAAGTGTTTGCTCCCTCAATGTGTATTTAATCGGCGCCTGCATAACAACAAATTTATTGAATTTGAAAATTTGAGGATTTGAAAATTTTCAAATGCTTTAGGCGCGCCCTTTCGAATTTGTTATTTGTCCCCGAATATTTGGAGAGTTCTTTTGAAAAATGAAAAGTTGCACAGAAGAATTTTCAAATTTTCAAATCCTCATATTTTCAAATAAAGCACGGGCTTGAAATCAGCAGATCAAAAAAGTGTTCTCAATTATGAAGTATTCAACTGCTTTTGCTACATTTAAACTCTATTAAACAATCATCAAAGCCACTTTTATGAACGATTTCGCCTCTACGAACGATCACCTTTCCGGTATCGAAGAACCTAAAAAATTACCCAGCACCTTAAACGTATTGACTATTCTTACTTTTATCTGGTGTGGCATTACCATTATTTCATCTTTTTACAGTTTTGCAACAGCAAAATCAGGTTATGAAAAGCTGGAAAAAATGCAGGGATCACCTGAGCTTGAAAATGCACCTGAATTTGTAAAAAAAATGACTGGCCCCGAGATGCTTGAAGTATCAAGAAAATCCATGGAAAACAGGGTTCCTATTTTATTGGTGGCGCTCATCGCAACCGGCCTTTGTATCTATGGAGCCATGCAAATGAGAAAGCTACTAAAGCAAGGTTATTATGTTTGGCTGATCGGAGAAATACTGCCAATTATTACCACGTTTATATTCATAGGCGCCGGAGCCTTTTCTCCATTTTTCCTTTTCTTCTTAATATTCCCTGTGTTGTTCATCTTTCTGTATGGCACGCAGTTGAAGCATATGCATTAATAGTTGAAAATGCGGTTTAATATTTTAACCTCAGGGCGAATACGATTCGCCCCTACCATTTTTAACTTTCAACTTTCAATTTTCAATTTTCAACTACCTAACTGTTGCTGCATCTTCTTCACCCTGTCTTCCAAACTTTCAGATGATAAGGCTTCTCGCATGCTGTCTACTTTTACAGGGAAGCTGAATGGTGTAAGACGTTCGGGAAAGCTTAATATAATTTTGGAAGACTGAATTCGCTCCAGCATGTTACGCAAACGCACTTCTTCCATTTGCTGGAACAGCACTTCCTGGAATGCCTGCCTTAATAGCAAATTGTCTTTATCGTATTCGCGGAACACTTTGAACAACAAGGATGCAGACGACTGCAAGTGCCTGGCTTTTTTATACTCACCCGGGTAACCCTGAAAAATCAATCCACCAATTACCGCAATATCTCTGAATTTTCGTTTAGCCATCTCCGTGGCATTAGCACTTCGCTGGATATCATCGAGCAAAGATTCGGTGGTGAACAACTCGTAAACGTTTGTATCATCTACTGGAATCGGCTGGTCGCTGAGCAATTCAAAACTGTAATCGTTCATGGCAAATGAAAATGTGATGGGAACAATCTTACTGATCCTATATGCCAAAATAGCCGCCATGGCTTCATTCACCAGCCTGCCTTCAAAAGTATGTACAAAGAGATGGAAGCCTTCCTTTGTCTCAATTTGCTCAATCAACAATTCATTTGCCCGTGGCACGCGTGAAAGATGTTCCTGCAATTCAAACAATGGCTGCAATACTTCAAGCTCTATATCGCGATCGGGTTTTGCAACCAATGCCTCGTCGAACTTTTCCCGCAGCTTGCGGCCAAGGTTTGCGGAGAGCGGCATACGTCCACCCTGCCAGCTCGGGACAATCGTTTTTTTCGAAGTTGATCTGCGCACGAGCACCGTCATGTCTTTGATCATCACCAGTTCCACGTTTCTTCCTGCAAGTGTAAAAACTTCGCCGGGCTCCAGGCGGGACACGAACCACTCTTCTATTACGCCAATATAGCCGCCACTTATAAACCGCACTTTCAACATGGATTCACTTACGATGGTACCAATGTGCAGGCGGTGCCGCATAGCGATTCTCCGGCTGGTTATTTTGTACAAGCCATTAATGATCTCTACCTTTTTGTATTCATCATATTGCTGCAAAGCGTTGCCTCCATTAGTAACAAAGTATAGCAATTCCTGCCACTCTTCGTATGTAATGTCGCTATAGCAAAACGTTGTTCTTACTTCATTGAAAATTTCTTCAGGATAAAAACCATCTGACACGGCCAATGTGCAGAGGTATTGTATCAATACATCAAAGCACAACAACATGGGTTCGCGGCTTTCAATCAGGTTTTCTTTCACAGCACTTTTCAGTGCAGCAGCTTCCACGAGTTCCAGCGAATGTGTTGGCAGGAAATAAATTTTACTCACTGCATCCGGTTGGTGACCACTCCGTCCCGCACGTTGTAAAAATCGTGCGACACCTTTTGGCGAACCTACTTGTATTACTGTATCTACCGGCCTGAAGTCAACGCCCAAATCAAGACTGGCTGTGCTTACCACCACTTTTAATCTACCGGTGTGCAAGCTGTCTTCCACCCACAGTCGAAGTGCCTGCTCAATGCTTCCGTGATGCAAGGCGATGGCTCCTGCAAGGTCCGGCGCTTCATCAAGCAAAGCCTGGTACCATCTTTCACTCATGCCTCTTGTGTTGATGAATACCAGTGTGGTTTTACTTTCTCTTACAATCGGTACTACCTTGTGCACAAGCTTTAGACCAAGGTGTCCGGCCCACGGATATTTTTCTATTTCATCCGGGATGATGGGGATGATCTCAATTTTCTTTTTCAGATCTGCCTTAACAATAACACCGTGTTCTTTTACGGGTGATAGCAAAACATCTCTCGCCTGATCGAGATTACCAATCGTCGCGCTGATGCCCCACACTTGGATTGGCTTGTCATAACCATTTACAGAGGTAGCTGTTTCTTTCATCCATGATTTGCCAATATTCACAATGCGTGAAATAGCAAGTTCTACCTGCACGCCACGTTTGCTGCCAAGCAACTCATGCCATTCATCAACTGCAATAATGCGCAGGTATTTAAAAATATCGTAGTACCCTTTTTGTGCCAGCAACAAATGCAAACTTTCTGGCGTAATGATAAGCACTTCAGGCATTTGCCGCTTTTGCTTTTGCCGTTCGCTTATTTCGGTGTCGCCATTTCGTACGCCCACCTTCCATTCCATGCCGAGCTCTGCAATTACTTCTTCCATTGCTCGGCCGATATCCTTTGCCAGGGCTCGCAGTGGCGTTACCCAAATCAACTGCAATCCATTCTTGCTTCTTGTTTTGTAATCTTTCGGATGATCGTTGATAAACTGAATCAATGCGCCGAGAAATACCGAGTAAGTTTTACCAAAACCTGTCGGCGCATTTACTAAACCATGTTTACCATCGACAATATACGCCCATGCTTCCTCCTGGAAACGAAAAGGAGTACGGTCTTTTTCGGCCAGCCAGGCCTTGATTATTTTGTATCCGGGAGTTTTTTTCAAAAACAATTAATAATTAATAAATTCAAAATCTTTACCACTAAGACACTAAGGGCGCTAAGGTTTAAAATTCCACCTTAAAAATATTTCGCAAGCCACATTCAATAACACCTCATCGCATAAAAGCATTCTTAATTCTTAATTCCTAATTCTTAATTCCTCTCTACAGCGTTTTTAAATATTCCACCACTGCTTTCCTTTCCTGCGCCGTAAGCTTGTCACCAAAATAATGCCCGTAGTTGCCGTAGCCTTTCAACGTTGTGTTGTAGGTTACTGTGTTATCTGCTTTGGTTTCCGTTTTGTATGGCCAACCCAGATTTTGATAATCGTATTGCGGATCATCGAAATTGCGTGACCAGTACTTGGGTCTTGCCTTGCTATTTAAAACACCATCGATTGTTGGCACTGAACCATTGTGCAGATAAGGTGCGGTTGCCCAAACGCCATCCAGCGGCGGAGCGATGTACCCGTTGTACGGTTGCAACTTGGCAGGATGATCACCTTTGGAAAACCAACTGTTATTGAACCAGGTCACAAACTGTGGATTTTGATAATTGCTTTTGAACAACATGGAATCCGTTTTAATAATAGATTCCGGAATCAACAAGTTGGGATAGGCATCATCATCGCCATATGTGCCGTGGCATTTGGAACAGTTATCAATAAAAAGGCTCTTTCCTTTGGCAGCCAAATTTGCATCAACATTCCCTGGATATTTTGGCGGCTGGATGGAATAAATATAAGCCAGCACATCGTTGATCTTGCCATCTACTTCTCTTGACTCGGATGTATCATTTACCGTGAGCAGGTTTGACGCCATTAAAAACCTTCCAAAATCGCCACGACCAAAACCAGTGTAAAACATGGCGTTTTTCTTTTTCAGCAACCACCACGCGGGAACGTCTGTTGGATACACTTCATCGGGAACATCAAGCAATGGTTCATCGCTCCACTCAAAAGTTTCAGGATTCCGGTGCGCCGCAAGAACCGCCGCCAGCCTGTCTGCTGCGTTCACTCCACGAACTTCTGTGATGAGCTTAGGGCCAATTGCTTTGGCAACTGTTATAAATGGAAGTGCCGCACGATATTTTTTAGGAGCAGTTGTTTTTAGTACTTTTTCGAGTGTATTGAGTTGTCTTATATCGAGCTTTTGACCATTGCTAAAATCAATGAAAGTATTACCCATGCCTATGTACACAGAATCATTAAACACTTGTGCATGGCATTGCATGCAATTTGGAGCAACCAGGTTTTCACCGTTCGTCGCTTTCACCACCGTGTAATCATAACTCACATTTGCATTGAGGCCATCGCGCTGGAGATAATTCTTTTTCTCTTTGCCCATCGCCATTTTGAAGAAGCTGTACGGGATGCCGCCTTTCACATAATCGCCGGTTGTTAAGTAAGCATAACCCTTCTCTGCATTTCCGGTGCGTTGTGCACTTGGAGGAATGGGCTCAGGTTTTTCATCTTTCCCGGGGCCCGATGTTTTTGTGGAATTACCCAAAATGACAGCCGCGAATGCCACAATCCCCAACCCCACTATCATTGATTTCATTAAAGGCATACTTATTTTTAAGAGGTATAAATTTAAGGAAAAATCGGTGGCTGGAAGAAAGCACGCAGATGACGCAGATTAGACTGATTTACACGGATTTTCTTTCCTGAGTTTTCATAAGATTGGTAATTGTAATCCGATGCGGTTTCCTTAGCGAGAGGGCTTCGACAAGCTCAGCCTGACAGTGCGAGCGGAGTGTCAGGCTGAGCTTGTCGAAGCCTTGCCCAAACAAGAAAACGACATTGAATTGAAACTCTCCATTTTCAACTTTCAACTTTCAAAATTTCCAATTACTTCCCATACTGCTCCAGCATTTGTTTCAAATCGTCCAGCGTATTGATCTCATCTGGCTTCTTGTCTTTCCGCCAGCGGTTGATTCGTGGAAAACGAAGGGCCACACCAGATTTGTGACGATTAGATGCGGCGATTCCTTCGAACGCAATTTCAAAAATGAGTTCAGGCTTTACTGTTCGCACCGGACCAAATTTCTCCAGAGAATTTCTTTTAACAAAGTAATCTACTTCGCCAAACTCTTTATCCGTAAGGCCGGAATAGGCTTTCGTAAATGGCACCAATTTATCTCCATCTTTTACGGCAAATGTATAGTCGGTGTAAAGATTACTTCTTCTGCCGCTTCCTTTTTGTGCATAGATCATCACCGCATCTATGGTTAATGGATCTATTTTCCATTTCCACCAGTCACCTCTTTTTCTTCCGACCTGGTAAGCGGAAGATTTTCTCTTTAGCATCACTCCTTCAGAATTGATCAATCTCGCTGTTACGCGGGTGGCGGCCAGTTCGGCCCACATGTCGAATGCTATGATAGGTGAAAGAAACACCTCGCTGCTCTGCAAATCGGCAACTATTTGTTCCAGTTGTGTCCGTCTTTCCTGCATTGTTTTTTCGCGCCAGTCTTCATGATTGTATTCCAGTAAATCATAAGCAATGAAAATAACAGGTGCTTCCTGCAATTGCTTTTTCGAAATATTTTTTCGACCGATGCGCGTTTGCAAATTTGCAAAGGGCAATACCACAAAGCCTTCATCGCTTTGCCTTCCGGAAATAATTTCACCATCCATTACAATTCCATCCGGCAGTTTGTCTTTAAGAAAATGATATTCTGGAAATTTTTCGGTAATCAACTCTTCACCTCTGCTCCAAACAAATAACTCGTTATTGCGCTTGATGATTTGTCCGCGAATGCCGTCCCATTTCCATTCTGCCTGCCATTCGTGTGGCAAGCCAAGTTCTGCAGGTTCACCTTCGATGGCGTAGGCAAGATAAAATGGATAAGGTTTGGAATCATCCGAATTGCTTTCATGCAAGAGCGCTGAAAACGTTGTCATCACAGGATCCCAGTTGCCACTGATGCGGTGTGCTACTGTGGCCGCAGGTAGTTCAGTAACTTTCGACAATGCGTTTACCATCAATTGTTGCGAAACGCCGATTCTAAAATTTCCTGTGATCAGTTTATTAAAAACAAAGCGCTCCTGCTGATTCATTTGCCGCCATGAATCGATGACGAATTGTTTCTTCACTTCTTCACTTTGCTTCTCAATGCCAATAAGCTGTTCGATATAATAGTGTAAAGGCTGTTCTTCTTTCGGCACCATTATTTCAGGGGGTATGAGCAGAGAAATGGTTTCTGCCAGATCACCTACAGTGAGGTAACACTCTGCAAACAACCATTGCGGAAGATTCACCAATTCAAGGCACCATAACTGAAGCAATGCGGCGCTCACCGATCTGCGTGGTCTTCTACCACTAAAAATTGCGATCATCCAGACTTTGTCCTTATCACCCGCAACAGAAAAATAGTTTGACAATGCTTCAAGCTTATCATTGGTTTTAGTAGAAGTTCCCAAAGACATAATCAACTCAGCAAACAACGACATGCCACCAACCTGCATTGGCACTTCGTTTACATCTTCTCCATATGTTAGCATTTCATCCATATACACCTAATCATTTTCAATTTTCAACTTTCAATTTCCCTCCACTGCATCTTCATCATTCCCATACTCCGTCTTCACTTCCGCCGACTCAATTCCCTTTTCATTTAAGTAGCGACTGAACGCTGATTGAAAGCCATGGGTTACAAAAACTTTTGAAGCCTCTGTTGCCTCAATCGCCTGCAGCAACCCGTTCCAATCCGCATGGTCGCTCAGCGCAAAACCTGCATCAATATTGCGTCTTCGTACATTGCCGCGCACCTGCATCCATCCGCTGCATACGCCCACTTCGAAAGGTGTGAATCTGCGCATCCATAAAGATGCTTCTGCACTTGGCGGTGCAATGATCACCGCATTTTTGTATTTCTCTTTGGGAGCATCGATGTCAATCCTATTGATGTCGGGAAACTTAAAGCCGCTGCTTTTTAGCGTTTGAAAAATATTCCAAACAGCTCCATGTGCGTGGATGTTGGAGGTAACTTCTGCAATCGGTGCAATAATGCGTTGTGCCTTGCCTAAGCTATAAGCGATGATGACAGCATTTGCATTTTTTTCAAAACAATCTTTTATCCAGTTTTGAATGTCAATAAAAATATCTGCTTGCTTCTTCCAGTTGTAAATAGGTAGGCCAAAAGTTGACTCGGTAATGAATGTATTGCATTTCACTGGTTCAAATTCGCCGCTGATGCCGTCATTTTCCGTTTTATAGTCTCCACTTACTACCCAAACATCTCCGTTACGCTCGACCCTGATTTGCGATGATCCAATGATGTGCCCTGCAGGATGCAATGACACTTTTACACCGTTTATAAAAACAGGCTGGCCCCATTCGAGTGTTTCGTAATTGCCATCGCCTAACCGTTGTTGTAATAATGGCTTTGTGAAAGTGTGGCACAAATATGATTTGCTGCCCCATCTGGCATGGTCGCTATGGGCGTGGGTGATAACGGCTTTATCGACCGGCTGCCAGGGATCGATGTAAAAATTTCCTTCGGCACAGTAGAGCCCTTTATCGGTAAATTGGATGAGCGCCATAGGTAAATGAATCTACTAATTTTGTGCCCGCATTCTGGGATGCATCTCCGTACAGACAAGGCAATGCCTTGTCTCTACCGTGCCAGCCGCTTCATATCATCATACTCATAAATGAATATTCCTTTTTTTCCTTCATCCACAGCTTTAATCATTGCCCTTGCAACATCTTCTCCCTGGATGGGTTTATATTTTCTCAAACCTCCAAAAAAGAAAATAGCAAAAATGGGCATGATGGCCTGAAACACTTTCTCCATCAACCGATATTCTTTTCGCTTGCCCATTAACAGCGATGGACGTGTGATGATGATCTGCGGAATTTGCTCTTTGGAAACCGCTTCTTCCACAACGCCTTTTAACTTGATGTAGAAGTTATTGTTATTTGCAGCATTGGCACCAATCGCAGACACCAGAGCAAAACAATATACGCCGTATTTGGCAGCAGCTTTGGCAGCATTTACAGGAATATCATAATCAATTTTCCGATAAGCGTTTTTATCGCCCTTTACTTGTTTATTGGTGGTGCCGATCGCGCTGAAAACAACGTCGCTTCCCGCAATCGCATTTTCTAACGCTTTTTGATTTCCGAAGTCAACAATAATTTGCTCAACCTTACTGTTTACAGGTATTTCCAGGGGACGACGTACAATGGCTTTAATTTTGCCGTAGCTATTGTCCTTCATCAACAGATCCAGTATATGTCCGCCAATTAATCCTGTTGCGCCAATCAATGCTGCTGTTCTACTCATTTTTTTAAAGTATTATTGCGTATGCAAATTCTCGAAAACGTTTCGCTAAAAAGCTACAACACATTTGGTATTGATGTTGTTGCCAGACAATTTACCAAATTTTCTACAATAGAAGAACTGAATGAATTGTTGACCGCAAACCCGGCAGAGAAAAATAACCACATGATCCTCGGTGGCGGCAGTAATATTCTTTTTACCAAGAACTTTGATGGCATCGTTTTGAAAAACGAGATCAAAGGCATTGAAAAAATAGCAGAGGACGATGAGTATGTGTACGTTAAGGCCGGCTCTGGCGAAAGCTGGCACCAGTTTGTATTGCACTGCATTCAACATAACTATGCAGGGGTAGAAAATCTTTCCCTGATTCCCGGCAATGTTGGCGCAAGCCCGATGCAGAATATCGGAGCATACGGTGTCGAGATCAAAGACGTTTTTCACGAGTTGGAGGCATTTCATTTGCACGATAGGAAATCAGTAAAATTCACTTTAAAGGATTGCCATTTTGGCTATCGTGAGAGTGTTTTCAAGAATATCTATAAAAACCTGTTTGCTATTGCAAATGTTACTTACAAATTGCGCAAGCAACCTCGATTCAATACAACTTACGGCGCAATTGAACACGAGCTCGAAAAAATGAATGTGAAAGACCTAAGCATACAAGCTATTTCCCAGGCCGTTATTAATATCAGGTCATCCAAACTTCCAGATCCAAAAGAAATCGGCAACGCCGGTAGTTTCTTTAAAAATCCTTCAGTTACAGGTGAAAAATTTGAATCACTTAAAAATGAATTCCCGCACATTGTGGGCTACCCGCTTGAAGGCAATTACTTTAAGCTCGCGGCTGGCTGGCTCATCGAGCAGTGTGGATGGAAAGGATTTCGTAAAGGAGATGCAGGCTGTCATGCAAAGCAGGCGCTTGTTTTGGTCAACTACGGCAACGCCAACGGCAAAGAAATTTTCGATCTCAGCACCGACATTTTGAAAAGTGTAGAAGTGAAGTTTGGTGTAGAGCTGGAGAGAGAAGTGAACATTAATTAGTAGTTAGAAATTAGGAATTAGGAGTTAGTTGGAGGTATAAATTACATTCTTAACTCTTGAGAAGCCTCAATAATAATCTTTGTAAAAATACGAAAGCTTCGATCTTTCTAATTTCTAATTCCTAATTTCTAACTCCTCTACTTATTCTTCCACTCATTCACTCCCTTCACAAACCTCACCAATCCCTTCATGTAGGTTTGCTGATCATCGTACATTGCCATGTGGCTGCCGTTCACGCAGTATAGAAAACTGCCGTTGGTGAATTGTGTTGACATCCATTTCATGTGATCCGGGTCCATGGTATCATATTGAGCACCTATCACAAGTACAGGAATTTTTATTGTTTTCAAATCTGCTTTGCGATCCCATTTGGCAAGCTTGCCACTGATGCCAAATTCACTCGGACCCTGCATAGCAACATACAAAGAATGATTCAACTTGCCGAAAGAACGGGTTACAGGCTCCGGCCAGTGGTCCAAAGGAATGCGACAAATATGTTTTGTATAGAAGTTGTTCATCAGCAAATCCATGTATTGCGGATTTTCGAAATCGCCTTTAGCCTCAAGCGCCCTGATGGAAGAAAGCACTCCCGGATCAATTTGTTTTGCCAACACATCTCTTGAGTATTTGCCATAATCAGGACAGCTTGACATCATATTGGAAATGATCAACCCTTTTAAGTTGCGTTGGTATTTGAGTGCATACTCCATTGCCAGAATGCCGCCCCATGAATGTCCAAGTAAATAGAAATTCGTACTGTCAAGATGCAGCGCCGTTCTCACCTGCTCAACTTCATCTACGAACCTTGGCAGATCCCACATGGAGGTATCTTTTGGATTGTCTGAATTACCGCAACCCAATTGATCGTAATAAATAAACTCAATCCTTTCCTTCGGGAAAAAACTTTCCAGGCATTCAAAGTATTCATGCGTGCAACCGGGACCGCCATTGAGCAGGAGCACCTTCATTCTTGGGCTGTTGCCAATTTGCTTTGTCCAGATTTTAAATGTTCCTTTCGGTGTTTTGATAGGAATGACTTTCACGCCGCCCGTTAACACGCCTGTATCTATGGGTGTAAGGTAGTTTATACTTTCAACTCTGTTTTGTGTTGTTGTAGAGTCGTCGCTACATCCGAGAAATAATACTACAAAACTTAACAGAATCAAACCTGATAATCTTTTTACTAAAATCATTTTCGGTAGGTTAGTGAAATAAATTTAGCAAAAAGCTATGATAGTTGTTAGTTAATAGTTGTTGGTTGTTAGTAGACGCCGACTGCCAAAGCCTAGCAACAAACAACTATCAACTAACAACTGATCACGAGAAAGATGGTTTAAAATCTGCTTTTGCAGCGACACCTGTTGAAATCCTCTTCTTGAAATAATAAGACAATGCCAAAACAACCAGGAAGATCAACGGCATTATGAATGGCGTATGGGTTGCGATGTGCGTCCACGCGGCGCCGATTAACACAAATGTAAATCCTGCGTAGGCCCATTCTTTCACTTTATTGGAAATAGGAACCAGCAGCGCAATTCCGCCCAATAACTTCGCTACTCCCAGGATGGTGACAAAGAACTCCGGAAATCCCAGAAATTTAAATGTGCTAACCAGGAACGGGGCCTTTGATAAATACAGGTAACTACTGAAAACGAACAATCCTGCAATGATGGAGGTTGTTATCCAATACAAAATTTTATCTCTTTTCATTTTGCTGTGTTTTTATTGTTTGAACAGCAAACTTAAATTCAAACGATATACTTTTGTAAGTAGTTACCTATTGTATACCGGTTACAAAAAGTATATCATGGAATCAATACAGGAATGTAATAAAATGCGTCTCGCTATCCAGGACACTATTGAAGTGATCAATGGCAAATGGAAGTTGTTGATTATCGCATCTTTAACGCGTAAGCCTTACAGGTTTAAGGAGCTAACAAGAGAGTTGGGCATTTCACCGCGGATGCTGTCGAAGGAGTTACAAGACATGGAGATGAACAAGCTCATCAGCCGAACTGTGTATGAGTCAAAGCCTGTGACAGTAGAATATGCACTAACAGACTATGGCAAAACTTTAAACGACGTAATGAATGCCATGCGCGATTGGGGAGTAAAGCATAGGAAGAAGATAATGCGAGGGTAATTGAAAGTTGAAAATTGAAAATTGAAAATGGTAGGGGCAAATTGCATTTGCCCTGTTGTAGTTAAAAAATGCAAGCGCACAAAAAATTAATGGTTGCTAATCGTTGCACTCTGCGAAACACAAAGCCTAACAACTAACAACCACCAACTAACAACTCTCTACGAATCAAAATCAAAATCTTCCTCTTGTCCAAAAGTGGTCGGGCCCATGTTCATCATAGAGCCGATAAGATCTTTGAACTCAACCTTATTGTCGATGATTTTTTTACTGATCAATGAGTAGGCAGCCAGGCCATGCAATACAAACTCCATTAGCAATGCAGCTTGTAATTCGTTTGCTTTGGGAAAATACTTTTTCACTAAAGGTTGCAGTCCATCCACTTTATACAAGCGCATGATCTTTTCCTTGTCGGTTACATTGAAGAAAATATCAAGCGTGTTGCCCGCGTCAAACCAGCGTGTAATTGGTTTGTAAGGATCTTCTTCCTTCTCCTTCATGCTTTCTTTGCCAGTGCTGCGACGCTTTTTAAAAGATTCAGGATTAGGGAAAAATTGTACAAACTGCGAACGTAATGCCTTGTCAAGCAAATTCATCGCCACCTGGTAAGGACCTTCCTGCTCACCTTCATACACCAATTCTATTTTCCCCGTAATAGAAGGAATTATGCCGGTAAGATCACTTATCCAAACCTGCGTTTTTGCATCGCCATTTACAATAGCACGTCTTTCCGCAGCGCTCACTGCGTTCTCAAACGCACTAATGGTAAGCCTTGCAGACACTCCACTTTTCTTATCTACATACTCGTTGCTTCTTGCTTCAAATGCAACTTGCTCTATCAATCGCTTTACAAGATCGCTTACATTCACAATGTCCTTTTGCTCTTCGTGTATAGCGGCTTCCTGCTCTGTGATGGCGAGCGATGTCTCCAATGTTTTTGGATAGTGCGTCAATATCTGGCTTTCAATTCTATCTTTTAAAGGCGTTACGATGGAGCCACGATTTGTATAATCTTCAGGATTGGCGGTGAATACAAAAAGAATATCCAAAGGCATGCGTAGTTTAAAACCACGTATTTGAATATCTCCTTCTTCAAGAATATTAAACAGCGAAACCTGTATGCGGGCCTGCAGATCCGGAATCTCGTTTATCACAAAAATGCCGCGATTGCTGCGCGGTATAATGCCATAGTGGATCACACCTTCGTCAGCAAAACTAAGTTTCAAATTTGCTGCTTTAATGGGATCAATATCCCCAATCAAATCTGCCACACTTACATCAGGTGTTGCCAACTTCTCACCATAGCGTTCACTTCTGTGCAGCCATTCAATTGGCGTGCTGTCACCTTTTTCCGCGATCAATAATTTAGCATACTTGGAAATAGGATTCAGCGGATCATCATTCAATTCACTGCCCAACACAACGGGAATGTATTCATCCATCAATCCCGTCATCATGCGAGCCATGCGGGTTTTCGCTTGTCCGCGCAATCCCAGAAAAAGTATATTGTGTTTGCTAAGCAATGCTCTTTCAGTATCCGGTATTACAGAATCTTCATAACCTATAATGCCGTTGAACGAAGTTTCTTTTTGTTTTAGCTTAACTATCAGATTGCGACGAATCTCCTCCTTCACCGTTTTGCTTTTATATCCCGCCTTTTTAAGCTGACCTAATGTTGTTATATTTTTTATGTCCATGTTAAGTTTAATAATTGAATAATTGAATGATTGAATAACTGAAGGACTGAACTATTGAATGGCTGATTGACTTTTAAATTCAGTTATTCAATTATTCAGTTATTCAGTCATTCCTCAGTAAACGGTTTTCCTTTTACCACTTTCAAAATCCTTAAAAATAAATGCGCCTAAATGATCGAGCGATGCAAAGAAAGCCTTACCGTTGTTGGTTTCTGTAAACTCGTTTACAAATCGCTGCAGGTAAGGATCACTCGCGATCATAAATGTTGTAATAGGAATTTTCAGTTTCTTGCATTGCGCTGCAAGGTTGAGGCAACGGTTTGTAATCCGCCTGTCCAACCCAAAACTGTTTTTATAATAACGTTTGCCAATTTTAAGACAAGTAGGTTTCCCATCTGTTATCATAAAAATTTGCTTATTCGGATTTCTTCTTCTGCGCAGCAGATCCATTGCAAGTTCCAGTCCCGCCACTGTGTTCGTATGATATGGACCAACCTGCAGATAAGGAAGATCCTTAATCTCCACCGGCCATGCGTCGTTCCCAAAAACAACAATGTCTAAAGTGTCTTTGGGATATTTCGTTGTGATCAACTCGCTCAATGCCATTGCCACTTTCTTTGCAGGTGTAATGCGATCTTCACCATACAAAACCATGGAATGCGAAATATCAATCATCAGCACCGTAGATGTTTGCGCTTTGAAATCAGTTTCGCGGATTTGCAGGTCATCTTCCTTCATTGAAAAACTTTCCACGCCGTGGTTGATCTGTGCGTTTCTGATTGACTCTGTAAAATCAATTTGCTCAAGCATGTCGCCAAAGCGAAACGGTCTTGTTTCCGGATTGAGCTCATCTCCCAGACCCGGTTTAAATGTGTTGTGATTTCCCTGTTTGGTTTTTTTAAGCTTGCCGAAGATCTCTTCCAACGATCTTTTACGAATGCCGCGTTCTGTTTTAGGTGTGATCTTTATTTCACCCGTTTGCTTGTTTTCATCAATATAACCTTTGTCTTTCAGCTCATCCACAAAATCGCCCATACCATAGTCATCGTCAGTGATCTGGTATTCTCTATCAAGCTGATTGAGCCATTGCAGTGCCTCACCTACGTCGCCGTTGGTATAAGTAAGAAGCT
Organism: Pinibacter aurantiacus; assembly: GCF_019130065.1. GTDB lineage: Bacteria > Bacteroidota > Bacteroidia > Chitinophagales > Chitinophagaceae > Pinibacter > Pinibacter aurantiacus. Next base: position 36,439 of record NZ_JAHSPG010000003.1, read on the forward strand.
GCATAAAAATTTCAAGAAGTTTTTCAAAAGCAGATTTGCCTTGTTCGTTCGGATCGAAGCCGCTAAAAAAATATCCCTTCATAAACTTTCCTCCCTTGACTACAATTTACGATTTATAATTAAAGAACCTTGGGATTAAATTAAAAGTAAAAATTCAAAAAGTAAAGTGGATTTCCTGTGTGTTATCTTTTCAGGAATGACGGTAAATTCTTTGATAGCAATTAGTCTACTGTTTTTCTCCAATTTACAATTCGATAACATTGACTACGGTGGGTTAAAAATCTAAGTAAAAAATCAAAAGTAAAAAGTAAAAATAATGCCACGTGTTCGTGTTCCGGAGACGATCATTTTGAATTTTTAATTTTGACTTTTTAATTTATTACATAACAATTTACAATCAGTTTGGTTGAAAAACAAAAACGCTTCGCACAAGTGCGAAGCGTTTTCATTAACAGAACCGATTCTTGTTCTGTATCACATTATTGTGCCATTATTTATTAGAATCTTTAGTTTGTACGTTGGTATCATTTAAAATAACACCTGGCGTTTCCGGATTGATCTTCGGAGCATTGCCGTTATTGTACTGTGCATCCAGCATTTGCAGCATTTGCGATAACTGTTGTGCGCCTGCAATTTCCTGTCTCATTGATTCCTGTCTGCTGTCAGAAAGGTTTCTGTAGTAGCTCATCTGCTGATCGAAATCTTTGTGAAGTGCTTTAGAAACATGATCCGCCAATTCTTTGTAACCCGCTTTGTAGCAAGCTTCTAAGAATTTGAAAGTAAAGTAATTGTGTCTGTTGTTGGAGCTTACCATTGCGTAAGGCATGTTTTCTTCAAGAATGCCTTTGTCAGCTTTGTCCAGCACTTTTTTAGCAATGTCTTTATTTCCCTGGTCAGCAGCCGCCGCAGCAGCTTCTGCGTATGCCATACGGATAGTATTCAAATGCAGACGGTTTGTTTCGTCGAAATAAACACCTTTGATATCGGCACTGCCAAATCCAAATTTGTTCATCAGTTTGTCGATCATCCAGTCAACATTCACACCTGTGTTATTTTTTACAGGCACCAAACGATATGTCAAACCATCCTTGCGAACGAAATTACCGAAGCCCAACTCCTGTGCAGAGTACGCAGCTGTAAAGCAGATCGGACGTTTCCATTTGTTTGCCGCAATAATGTTAAGAATAGCGATATCATTTTTCATGATATAATTCTTAGCCTCAGGTATATCTATCATCAAATCAGTTACAGTATCTGTAGGATTTACCGTTCCGTTTGCACGTACAACTGCCTCATCCGCCGGAACGCGGAATTTCTTGGTTGGCATTACGTTCAATCTGTCTCCACCCTGCATTTGAACCTGCATGTTAGGATCATCGCTACCCACTACGTTTTTCATTACATCATACAGATCGTAGTAGTTATTTGGGTTTACATTCTTTTGAGGATTGTAAACAATGTAATCACGGTTACGGCCCTGGATTTGCTCCGGAGTTAGGATCACATCGATCGGTGCGCTTTCGTTCACTTTGTAGCGCAATTGGTTGATATACCAGTCGATACCCAACAAGCTGTTATTAATTACACGAATGTCAGGACGGATATGCTCAACTTCCTGAGCGTACCATAATGGATAAGTATCATTATCGCCGTAAGTAAACAGAATTGCGTTTGGAGGACAGCTTTCGAGGTAATCTTTAGCCAAATCTCTCGCCAACACCTTTTTGCTACGATCGTGGTCATCCCACTCCTGGTTGCCCATAATTACAGGCACTGCCAGGAAGCACAAACCTGCAGCAACATAATTAGAAGTTGACAGCGCCATTTTCCTGTTCAGCCATTCTGCCACCTGCACTACACCTAAACCGATCCAGAATGCATATGCGTAGAATGACCCGGCATAAGCGTAGTCACGCTCACGTGGCTGATTTCCCGCCTGGTTCAAATAAAGAACAATTGCAAAACCTGTGAAGAAGAATAACAATCCTACTACAAGGAAGTCTTTTTTGTCTTTTCTATATTGGAAATAAGCACCAATCAACCCAAGAATTAATGGAAGGAAGAAAAGCTTGTTGTTTGCTTTATTATTCTTGATGCTGTCCGGCAATGTAGATTGGTCGCCAAGACGCATGTTATCAAGAAAAGAAATACCGGAGATCCAGTTACCGTCACGAACATTGCCTGGCGCAAAACCTTCGATATCGTTTTGTCTTCCTGCAAAGTTCCACATAAAGTAACGCAGGTACATCCAGTTAACCTGGTAACCAACAAAGAAATTGATGTTGTTAGCCATCGTTGGTTTTTCACCCTGCTCCAATCCCAACCAGTCTTTATAGAACTGAGCATGTCCCTGATCGTTGCTGGCATCCCAAACACGAGGGAAAAGCATCATGTCATCGGAGCTGTACACAGGTTTTACATCTTTACCTATCTCTTCATATTTGTCCTTACCTTTTGTGTACTTCATTGATGTTTCCTTGTAATCAGTTGGAGTGGCGGTAAACACCTGTCCATAAAGCAAAGGAAAATCACCATACTGATCACGGCCAAGATATCCTACCAATGAGTTAGGGTTATCTACGTTGTACATATCAACCGCCGGATTAGCGTTCGAACGAATCATCGTTGTCAGATAACTTGAGTAACCCAGCAACATGAAAATGAAGCACCAGATACCTAAACGAAGGAATGTATAATTGTTCTTGTTTGCATAACGGAGTAAAACAAAGAATACAACCGCCAGTAAAATAAAGAAGAAAACGAAACCTGAGAAGAATGGCAAATGGAATCCATTTACGAACCAGATGTCGAACATACCCGCCCATTTAACGGAGTATTGAATTACCACCAATTGAACAAAGCCCGTTACAGCACAACCAATAATAAAGGCCCAGAAAGTGCCCCATGGAGTTGCATTATAACGTTTGAAGTAATAGATCATGACAATAGCAGGAATTGTCAACAATCCCAGCAAGTGAACACCTATCGAAAGCCCCATCATAAAGAATATGAAAAGAATCCACTTGTCAGAATTCGGTTCATCTGCGCTATGCTCCCATTTAAGCATGGCCCAAAAAACCAACGCTGTAAATAAAGACGACATCGCGTACACCTCACCTTCTACAGCACTGAACCAAAATGAATCACTGAAAGTATATGCCAAGGCGCCTACAACACCTGCACTCATTGTTATGAACAATTGCTGAGCGTTTAGTTCAGCAGCACCTTTTAAAAATATTTTTCTAGCAAAGTGGGTTATACTCCAGAATAAGAAAAGAATGGTAAAACCACTGCTGAGAGCACTCATAATGTTTACGGCTTTCGCGGGATTGCTACCGCCAAAAACAACTACAAATAATCTGCCCAGCATAACAAAAAGAGGCGCCCCGGGCGGGTGAGGGATTTGCATTTTAAATACACTGGAAATAAATTCACCGCAATCCCATAAGCTGGCAGTAGCTTCCATTGTCATCAGATAGACAGCGCAGGCAACCACGCACACAATCCATCCAACAATGTTGTTCACTTTGTTAAAAGTCATAAATCGTTCTTTTTTTAAACCGGGCAAACCTACAAGAATTTTGAACACACAATCACTATAATGTTCTAAAAATGAGGCTTCCTGCTCAAATAGTTTAGGTATTTTAATTAATAAAGGGTAAATATAATGGTTGCAAACAAAATTGGAGGGCCGTACTTCCCTTTTAACGTTAATTTTTTAAAAATAAGCTTTGAAATTTGTCATGAGAAGCCTAACATTATACTTTGTTTCAGATCTTTCCATTCAATATCTCCTACTAGTAAACCCCATCCAAGGTCCGGTTTTTGAAAAACCATATCTTCACAGTATCCGTAAACATCAATTTCTATTACTATTATGAACATCCGGGAAGCTAATATAAACGATATCGCAGGCATGCATAGGGTAAGAATGGCAGTTAAGGAAAATGTACTGGACAACCCAAACCTGGTTACACACGAAGATTATGTCAGATTTATAACTGTGGGTGGAAAAGGCTGGGTTTGTGAGTTGGAAAACGAAATAATCGGTTTTTCGATAATCTCCAAAAGTGATCCCAATGTCTGGGCTTTATTTGTTGACCCATCCTACGAAGGCAAAGGAATCGGAAAAAGATTGCATGACCTAATGCTACATTGGGGGTTTGAGCAATCGCACCGAACCATTTGGCTGAGCACCATGCCCGGAACACGAGCCGAAAATTTTTACAGAAAATCTGGCTGGAGAGATGCCGGCTTGCTAAAAACGGGGGAAATTAAGTTTGAAATGTCGTATGCTGACTGGAAGCAAAGGCATTTGTAGGTTATAGCTGACAAATCGTTTGCTTCCTACTAGTTATCAGCAATTTATGTTTTATTGAAAGCATATTAAAACGATCTAAATCTTTTATTTAGCTAACGGCAAACAAAAATTTGATTAAATTTGTGATGTTCATGAAAAATAAAGATTCAATAACTACTTCCACAAGTTCCAAAGGGGCTTTTATCTTCAAAAAAATGATTGAAGATAAAAAGGCTATTCGTGAGCATATTCAAAAGGGGGGCAAAATTGCAGACATTAAAGAAAAGTTCAGCTTTGTTAAGCCCCTATCAATTACAGGAAAATGATGAATACGCGTTCGAGTTTGTAACTGTGTCTGGAATAAAATATAAGATTTATTTCCTTGACTATAGTTACATGTTTGCTGATTATCCCCATATTACCTGCCCTGTATATTCTTTTAACATAGATGCAATTGAAGGTAGCCCCGAGGAAGCTCAGGGTGATGCAAGAGTTGGTGCAACAGTTTCTTTTGTCATGAATCTATTTTTCAAAAAGATTGACAATGTGACTGTATACGTTTGCGACAGCATAGATGAAAGACAATATGCAAGAAAAAGAAAATTTGACCTCTGGTTTTATTCTTACAACGATGGCTCATTGATAAAAGAAGATGGGCTTGCTATTGTTGAAGGAACAGAAATTTATAATGCTATGCTTTTGCATAAACAAAATAAACAACTGACTGAAATAATCCTTGCATTTAAAGAATTGAACGAAAGAGCCGGGGACAAATAATCACAGCCTTCCAAATTATGAACTTACCAGAAAGACCAAATAATGCGTTATCATTATTTGGCTACAGGCAATAATATACCCCAATTTAGCTTGTTATATCCATCATCAACAAAAACGACAAAAAGCCTGCTGCATAAACAACAGGCTTCTAATATATTGATTAAAAAGAAGTTCGATTTATTGAGAAAAACCTTCTAATCCAATTAAGCAGTAGCTAAAGCATTTGACTTTTTAGCCAATTTGCTTTTCAGGTTAGCTGCTTTGTTTTTATGGATAACGCCACGTTTAGCTAATTTGTCGATCATAGCTGCAACGGTTGGAAGGCTTTCATCAAAAGCTTTTTTCTCCTTGTTCTCTTTCAAATCACGGATAGCGTTACGGGTAGTTTTACCATGATAACGGTTTCTGTCTCTGCGTTTTGCTGCCTGACGCACATCTTTTTTGGTAGCTTTATGATTAGCCATTATTCGAAAATTTTAGGACGGCAAAGGTAAGACGCTATTCTTTGTCTGCCAAATTTTATTGAAAAAAATATATCTGCGCTTTCAATTGACAAAAATCAGCATTTTTCGCGGTCATTTTCTCTATACTTCAAAAATTTAGTTATATCGTGGGAGTATTTCCCGATATTTGCGTACCAATTTTTTGGCTTCCATATAAAGTTACTATTCCCATGAAGGATTTTCAGTACATAACCAGCTCCTCTCCGGCCTACATTGAAAGTTTATATCAGGATTTTGTAAAGAACCCAAATGATGTAGATCCGGAATTTAAGATGTTTTTTGAAGGTTTTGATTTCGCAGTTTCTAACAACGCAACCAACGGCAACGGCTCAGCAGCAGTCGCTCCGACAGAAAACGGAACCGCAGTTAGCGGTATCGACTGGAAAAAGGAAATCGGCGCTTATCGCATGATTTTAGGTTACCGCAATAAAGGTCACCTGATTGCTACGACAAATCCGATTCGCCCACGCATTGACCGCGGCGCAAATCTTACACTTGAATTTTACGGATTCACAGAGGCAGATCTGGATTCCAAATTTTACGCCGGTAACTTTATCGGATTGGGTCAGGCTACACTTAGGGATATCCGCAATTACGTGCAAAAGGCCTATGCCGGCAATGTAGGTATTGAGTTTAAATACATTAGCGATCAGGCAAAAGTTGATTTCCTGTACAATGAAATGGAAAAGAAATTCAACCAGCCCCTTCCAATCGAAAAAAGAAAACGCATCCTTGAGAAACTGAACCAGGGTGTAATCTTCGAAAAATTCCTTCACACAAAATATGTTGGCCAAAAACGTTTCTCGCTGGAAGGTGGTGAAACAACTATTCCAGCGCTGGATGCTATCATTAATACCGGAGCAGACTATGGTGTACAGGAAGTTGTGATCGGCATGGCTCACCGCGGTCGTTTGAACGTGCTGGCAAATACATTGGGAAAAACTTACGAGCAAATTTTCAGCGAGTTTGAAGGAAAATCTGTTCCTGATCAAACAATGGGAAGCGGTGACGTAAAATATCACCTTGGCTTCCGCGCAGAACATTCAACTCCGGATGGCAAAAAAGTGAACCTTCAGCTTTGCCCTAACCCTTCTCACCTTGAAGCCGTTGACCCTGTGGTTATCGGTTTTTCGAGAAGTAAGGCAGACGTAATATACAATAGCGACTACGATAAAATACTTCCAATCCTTATTCATGGTGACGCTTCAGTAGCGGGTCAGGGTATTGTTTACGAAGTATTGCAAATGAGCGAACTGGATGGTTATTATGTTGGTGGAACTATTCACTACGTAATCAACAACCAGATCGGTTTCACAACTGATTTCAACGATGCAAGAAGCTCTGACTATTGTACGAGCCTTGCAGCAACGGTTCACGCACCGGTTTTCCACGTAAATGGCGACGATGCCGAGGCTGTTGTAAAATGTGCAGAAATTGCAACACGTTACCGCCAGGAGTTTAATTGCGACGTTTTCATTGACATGGTTTGCTATCGCAGACACGGTCACAACGAAGGCGACGATCCAAAATACACACAACCGAAATTGTATGCTTTGATTGAAAAGCATGCTAACCCTCGTGAAGTGTACACTCAGTTCCTGATACAAAACGGCGAATCCGATGCCCAGGACCTTGCAAAGGAAATGGAGAAAAAATTCTGGGCCGACCTGCAGGAGCGCCTGGATGACATCAAGCAAAATCCTTTGCCTTACTCATATCAGAAACCGGAGCTCTGGTGGAAAGACCTGCGCAAAGCAACTGCTGCAGACTTTGAAAAATCTCCGGCAACAGGTATCAACGAAGCTGATTTCAAAAAAGTTTTCGATGCTATAATGACTTTGCCTTCCAATTTCAAACCACTTCGTAAAGTGGAGAAATTGCTACAGGATAAAGTGAAATTGTTTACTGACGAAGGAAAACTAGACTGGGCCTCTGCTGAGCTGATGGCTTATGGTAGTTTGCTCTTGGAAGGAAATGATGTGCGTATGAGCGGACAAGACGTTCGCCGCGGTACATTCTCTCACCGTCATGCGGTTTTGAGAGACGAAGAAAACGACCAGGCTTACAACAGACTTAGTCAAATTCCTGATGCAAAAGGTCTGTTCAGAATATACAATTCATTGCTGAGCGAATATGGTGTGTTAGGTTTTGAATATGGTTACTCTGTTGCGAATCCTAAAGCTTTGGTGCTGTGGGAAGCGCAGTTTGGCGACTTCAGTAACGGAGCTCAAACAATGATCGACCAGTTCATCAGCGCTGCCGAAACGAAATGGCAACAGATGAGCGGCCTGGTAATGTTATTGCCACACGGTTATGAAGGCCAGGGACCAGAGCACAGTAGTGCGAGACTGGAGCGTTACCTGCAACAGTGTGCTGAACTGAACATGATTGTTACCAACATTACCACTGCAGCTAACTTATTCCACGCATTGCGTCGCCAGCAAACATGGCCTATAAGAAAGCCAATGATCAACTTCTCACCAAAAGCGAATCTGCGTTTACCAGCCGCTTATTCTGATAAAAAGGAATTTGCTACGGGCACAACATTTAAAGAAGTGATCGACGATGCTTTTGTAGGTGAAGCGAGCGATGTGAAAAAAGTATTGTTCTGTTCTGGAAAAGTATATTACGATCTTGCAGAGCGTCAGCAAAAAGAAAACAGGAAAGATGTTGCAATCATTCGTTTGGAACAATTGTATCCTTTGCCTGCTGCTCAACTGGAAGCTCTTTATAAAAAATACGCAAAAGCAACATGGTTCTGGGTTCAGGAAGAGCCGTTGAACATGGGTGCGGCTTCATTCCTGCAAATGAACCTGAAGTCTATTAACTACGGTGTAATCAGCAGACAGCCAAGTGCGGCTACTGCTACGGGTTATGCTAAAGTACATGCTCAGGAACAAGCAGAAATAATCGAAACAGCATTTTCTATTTAGTGGTCGGCAATTGTGAATTGTCAATCGTCAATTCGGTTGTCATTATTCACGATTCACGTTTCACCATTCACGCAACATAACGGGATAAATCCCCATCAATAAAAAACGCATCGAATGATTGATATTAAAGTACCAACAGTAGGTGAATCTATCAGTGAAGTAACGCTGGTAAAATGGCTAAAGAAGGACGGAGAATATGTAGACAGAGATGAAGTAATTGCAGAGCTTGAAAGTGAAAAAGCAACTTTTGAAGTGAATGCAGAACAAGCCGGAGCCCTGAAAACAAAAGCAACAGAAGGCGACACGCTAAAAATTGGTGATGTACTTTGCCAAATTGATGAATCTGCTCCAAAACCAGAAGGAAAAGCCGCTCCTGCAGCAGCAGTACAAGCTCCTAAAAAAGAAGAAACAAAAGCTGCGCCTGCCGCTCAACAAGCGCCTGTTACAGCTATTTCAAATGATATTAAAGCAACTCCTGTTGCCTCAGCAATTATCGCCGATAAAAAAGTTGACCCATCTTCCATTCACGCATCAGGTACAGGTGGAAAGATCCTGAAAAATGATGTATTGGATGCGTTGAATAATCCGGGACGTCGCCCAGGTGCTACTGCATTTACACGTGAAGAGAAACGTGAAAAAATGAGCAACCTGCGCAAAACAGTTTCCCGCCGTCTGGTTGAAGCAAAGAATACAACCGCGATGCTAACCACTTTCAATGAAGTGGACATGACAAACATCATGGCGATCCGCGCTCAGAACAAAGACAAGTTCAAAGAAAAACATGGTGTTAACCTTGGTTTCATGAGCTTCTTTACAAAAGCTGTTTGCTATGCATTGCAAGAGTGGCCGGCTGTAAATGCTTACATCGATGGGGATTCTATTATTTACCACGACTATTGCGACGTTTCCATAGCAGTGTCTGCGCCTAAAGGCCTTGTAGTTCCGGTTATCCGCAACGCTGAAAGCCTTGATATGGCTGGCATTGAGAAGAAAGTAGTGGAACTTGCTACAAAAGCTCGTGATAACAAATTGAGCATGGAAGAAATGCAGGGTGGTACATTTACCATTACAAATGGTGGTGTATTCGGATCGCTGATGAGTACTCCAATCATTAATATTCCACAGTCTGCGATTCTGGGTATGCACAAAATTCAGGACAGACCAATGGCGATCAATGGCAAAGTAGAGATCAGACCAATGATGTATCTCGCATTGAGCTACGATCACCGTATTATTGACGGTCGCGAGTCTGTGAGCTTCCTGGTAAGAGTAAAAGAATTGCTTGAAAAACCAGAATTGCTTTTATTTGGTAAAGATCCGGTGAAAGCCCTTTTGGAACTTTAAGAAAAGTTTTTGGTTGATAGTTGTTAGCAATAACATTGTTATCGATATAAAAGGCAGAATAGTTCTTCTATTCTGCCTTTATTGTAAATATTAGCTGATATCGTTACATTTGTATTAATCAACAAGGAAAGTTATGTTAACAAAAGCACAAGTGTTTAGTACAGTGGAGCAACTTCCTGAAGAGTTTTCTATCGATCAACTTATAGACAAATTGTTGTTTATTGAAAAAGTGGAGAAGGGTTTACAACAATCTCAAAACGGCGAGGTGAATACAAAAGAACAAGCAAAGGAAAAACTGTCTAAATGGTTGAAGTAAAATGGACGAATTTTGCCCTTGAAAATTTGAATGATATCGGCGATTATATAGAACACGACAGTCCAAAATATGCAGAGATAGTTGTCAACAAATTATTTGGGGCAACAGATGTTTTAGAACATCAACCTAATTTGGGCAGAGTTGTCCCAGAGTTTTCTAAAGAGTACATAAGGGAGCTTATCTGTGGCAGCTATAGAATTATTTATGCTATTCTAAATGAAAAAAGAATAGATATCCTCATAGTACAACATTCGGCCAGGCTATTGACTTCTTTACGACCATCTGAATAAATTTCGAACACTTACGCTTGAAAATCTTCGAACATCATTTACGCAACGCTTCAGAGTTAATCAACCAGTACAAGGGAACTATTCCCTTTAGTGCATGGATCAAAAATTATTTTAAGGAGCATAAGAAGTTTGGCTCTAAAGACAGAAAGCAAATTTCCCATTTATGCTATTGCTACTTCAGATTGGGCAAGGCTTTGACAAATCTTGCGGTAGATGAAAAAATCCTTGCAGGTTTGTTTCTTACAAGCAGTGGTTCAAATGATTTTCTCAATTACTTTAAGCCAAGTTGGAGCGAACAGATAACACTTCCACTAGAAAAAAAGTTACATTTCGTTGCAAATGAATTTCACGTTTCAGAAAAAAATATTATCGCTGAGATATTTTCATGGCAGAATGAATTAAGCGAAGGCATTGCTGCTGCCGCATTCAGCAAATCTCATTTAATTCAACCTGATGTTTTTTTACGATTAAGGCCGGGAAACGAAAATAAGGTTACCAGTAAACTCAATGCAGCAGAAATTCCATTTAACTCAATCGCTCCAAATACGTTATCCGTTTCAAGCGCTGTAAAAATTGATGAGGCTATTCAGCTGAACAAAGAAGCGGTAATACAGGATCTTAATTCGCAAAATGTAGCTTCTTTTTTTAAGGAAATCAACTTCGAAAAGAAGATCATCAATGTGTGGGATTGCTGTGCTGCAAGTGGTGGCAAGTCGATTATGTTTTACGACTACAACAAAAATATCAACCTAACGGTATCAGATATTCGAAATAGCATTCTGGCCAATTTGCACGAACGCTTTAAAGATGCCGGTATTGCAAAGTATCGATCATTCGTTCTTGATCTTTCCAATCTTAATACAAAACCACCTGCCAAAAACTTCGACCTAATTATTGCAGATGTGCCTTGCTCTGGCAGTGGCACCTGGGGAAGAACGCCGGAGCAACTGTCATTTTTTACGACGGAAAAAATTGATCATTATGTAAAGCTGCAAACTAATATTACCGCAAATGTTGTTGGGGCGCTGGCTGATGGCGGTTATTTTCTTTATATCACCTGCTCTGTTTTCGAAAAAGAAAATGAGGCTGCCGTAAAACGTTTGGAGGAAAAGGGGTTAACATTGATAAAAAGGCAAGTACTTGAGGGGTATGATAAGAAAGCGGATACAATGTTTGCGGCTTTGCTGAGGAAATAAGACCCAGACTTTACCACAAAGGCACTGAGGCCACTAAGTTTCACTAAGGGTTGTATAGGTACTATTTACCAAAGATTGGAAACTTTAGTATAACTTTTTAATTATGATCAATTAATTGCAATTGAATTCCAAAACCTACATAGTAACCATCGGGATTTGTTGGGCTAGCGGGCTGATGTTCCCATAGTTCCAGTTTCTTATAGATCAAGCCTACATTTTTCGCATATTTTTCTGCTGAAAAGGCTCTTGTTGCAAAGTCATTCACGTTTGTGGGTGTCTGATTATCCTCGAGTAAGTTTGTGGAAGCGTCTTCCTGGCTTACAGTAACCACATTATCGTAATTCTTGCCGTTTATTGTTTCGCTCTCTCCTACTCCTGTATATGTGTAATCCCAATCGCCCATTCCACCATCTACGGTAAAATTAAATGACGATTGCACCGGAAGGGCCTCTGAATAAGGAAAAGCAGGAAGATAACTATTTCCCTTCCACGTCAAGTTCAACGCGACAGGTAGTTTAAGCGACTGATATTTAAAATTGTAAAAATCGATGGTCTCAAGCGTCTGTTTTGTTGGAACCATATAATATTCGCCCATGAGCTTCCAATCAGTATCGCTTGTGCTTGACGAAGGACGAATGTAACGGATCAATCGATAAGCTACTCTGCTGAGGTTATCCGTCAGGGTATCATCCACCACATCTTTCAACTGATATTGTGTCTGAACTTTTTGCGAGTTGTAATAATTGGTAGAATCCAACAAATAAATCCAGTATTTGCCCTTTTGGAGAGGCATGTAGTCGCTCAGCGGGTCGCTCCTGTAATTGTCCGTTTTTGAGCAAGCCACAAAAACCATTGTTATACAGGCAATTACAATCAGCCATTGAACTCTGCTGCTTATGCTGAACTTGTTTGTTTCCTGAAACGATTGATTGATCACTATTAATTATTTAAGTACTACCTCTATAGATGCAAGAAAATAAAAACCGGTTGTATAACCGGTTTTTGAACGTTTTAAATATAGAAATATTGTTAAAGAATAGCGCTCCTTTGAATAATACCTCCCCCGATAACATCGTCGCCGTCGTAAAATACAGCGCTCTGGCCGGGTGCGATACCTTTGGCGTTTTCGTAAAAGCGAACTGTTACGCCATTATTATCATTATTGTAAAGATTGCTAAGGCTTCCTTTATCCTTATAACGGATCTTAGTGATCGCTTCCATTCCGTCGGTAACAGCATCGTATTTCATCCAATTGATCTTAGCGACGTTCATTTCCGGTCTTTCCAGGTCAATTTCATCACCCAACACCACCGTATTGGTTTCAGGACGTATTTCTGTTACAAAAACCGGTTTACCGAGCGCAATGTCAAGTCCCTTGCGCTGACCGATCGTATAAAAAGGGTAGCCTTTATGTTTTCCAAGTATTTTGCCTGATTTGTCGACAAAAAAGCCTCCGCTAACTTTCTCCTCTAATCCATCTACCTTCTTTTTCAGGAAGTTGCGATAATCATTATCAGGTACAAAACATATTTCGTAGCTCTCAGCCTTTTTTGCCAGTTCAGGATAACCGAAATCTGCCGCCATCTGGCGAATTTCTGTTTTCCGATACTTTCCTAGGGGCAACAATGTGCGGCTCAAAAGGTCCTGCTGCAGTCCCCAAAGCACGTAGCTCTGATCTTTCAGTTCATCCAAACCTTTGCTCACGTAGTATCTGCCGTTGGTGTGCTGGTGAATATTACCATAGTGACCTGTTGCAATAAACTCACAATCAAGCGCATCGGCTCTTTTTAGCAATGCACGCCACTTAATATGTGTATTGCACATCACACATGGGTTTGGCGTACGGCCCGCCATGTATTCTTCCACAAAATTATCTATCACAAAATCGCCGAACTCCTCACGTATATCCAGTATAAAATGTGGAAAACCATGCTGTACGGCAGCCATACGGGCATCATTGAAGCTATCAAGATTGCAACAGCCCGTTTCTTTTTTCGAGGCACCGCTGGTGGCATAATCCCATGTTTTCATGGTAATGCCTACCACTTCATATCCTTCCTGGTTGAGCATCAGAGCCGTAACGGTACTATCAATACCGCCACTCATTGCAACCAGGACTTTTCCTTTACGGCTCATAATTAATTTTTAAAATGTTTGCAAAGATACACATCATTCTATTTATCGAAGAATATCTATATATCGGCAATAATCATGGGAATGTCATTTGTGGGAACAGCTATGCATTTCCCTGAAAATATTTCATTTCCTCACGTAAATCCAAAAACGGATGCTGAATACTCAGTCTTTCCGCCTTTTCAAAGTGCGATTTCAAAAATTGCTGATGCGCATTTGTCTCAGGCTGCATTGAACGATGCTTGCGGGCAATGGCTATTTGGCGAATCTCTTTCATCAAGTCTTTTGAAGCATCGGAAAAATAATATTGCACAAATTTTTCAAACACAAACTCAGTGGCAGGATAGTTCGGATGCACCATGTCTACATCGTAGAAGCGATAATCACGCAACACATCAATTACCAATTCGTAGGCAGGGAAATAATGCAAGCGGTCAAATTTATTTACCATGTGATGCACCGCCTCAAGCAGTCTCGCTTTGCTTCGGTTGTTTTCCACCACTCCATCACGGATATGCCTAACCGGGCTAATGGTAAAAATGATCTTTAGTTTTTTATTGAAATGAAACAACCTATGCATCGTAGTATCCAGCGAAGTAACTGTTTCTTCTATCGAAAGTAAATGCTTGCGGAAAGTTTGCGCTGGCGCTCGGTGACAGTTTGCCACGGATTCATTGTTTTCGGCGAGCCTGTACGAAAAGGAAGAACCCAGCGTAACAATCAGCCAATCTGCATTCTTCAGGAAATCATGTGCCTTTTGCTGCGAAGCGTTTATTTGCGCTAACACATTTTGCTGATCCATTCCGGAAAAGCGCGAATGATGTTGCCAGCTTTGCCACAACTCGTTTAAATAGAAAAGATCATCTGCCGTGTATTGCCTGTTCTCGATATAACTTACCAGGCTTTTGCATACACTTACAGGATCGAACAATATGCCGTTGGGATTTTGTAAAGTGTTAAATTTCAACTCTTCAAGTCTGTTGCCAATATGCTCAGTAAAGCATGAACCCATGAGCATTATATTTTCTCCATATTGTACGGGAACATCCGGAGACTTGATGTTTATGTCGAGCATGAAATCCATCCGCCTGAAAAATTAAAATTTAAAAGGCAAAAGTAAAACGAATTAATAATTAACAATTAATAATTAATATTTCGCCTCTCTAAGACATTGGCCGATCATCTCTTCTTACATCAAAACCACTAACCTTGACAGAGCTACGATCTCGCAAGAAGGCTACCCTTTAATTATTCATTATTAATAATTAATTCGAAAACACGCTGTCGGCCAATGCCAGGCTCTGTTGCAGCGCTTTTTTGTTAATTCCCGTTGTAATGTTTTTGCTTTCCAGATAGTTAATGATCCATTCCATGTCCATGTTTCCTACCAGATCATCATTTGCCATTGGGCAGCCACCAATACCTTTTAGTGCGCCATCAACGCGATAACAACCTGCATTCAGCGCTGCTTCCAGTTTTTCTTTTCTGTTAAGGGACGTGGAATGCAAATGAATGCCTACCTCATATTTAGGCAACATCTTTATGACATAAGAGGTTAAATCGCTTACCTGTTGTGCAGTTGCAACGCCTACAGTGTCAGCGAGAGAAATAATTTTAATACCCAATGGTGTCAATTTGTTTATCCATTCTACAACAATGTTTTTGTTATACTCATCGCCATATGGATTACCAAAGGCCATTGAAATGTAGACTACCAGCTCTTTGCCTGCTTTCGTACAAATCTCCTGCAATTGCTTCACTGTCTCGAAAGAGTCTTCGATGGAGCTATTGGTATTACGCATTTGAAATGTAGGGGAAATAGAAAACGGGAATCCCAAATAACTGATAGAATCATATACTGCTGCTTCTTGCGCCCCACGCACATTTGCAACGATTGCCAATAACTTTGTTTTTGAATTGCTCGTATCAATTTGCCTAACCACCTCTTTCGCATCTGCCATTTGCGGAATGGCTTTGGCAGAAACAAAGCTTGTAAAGTCAAGCGTATCGAACCCTACTTTCAAAAGACTATTGATGTATTCAACTTTTATTGAGGTAGGAATAAAATTTTTCCAGCCCTGCATGGCATCTCGAGGGCACTCTATTAATTTTATTTTCGTAAGATTATTCTGTTGCACTTTATGCTATTGAAACTATTCTAAGTATTTGTTCTTTACTCACTGAAAATACAAAATTCCCTGAAACTGAGGCAGTAAGGACATTTCACATAAAAAACTTCTTCACACAGGCAACCCGTATCCTTCATTCGCCGTATTCATTGTTAGTTACCCGCGAAAGCTTCCAATCAAATTTTACCATTAAAATTATCTTTCAATGAAACGAGTATTTCATCATGCTACCGGCATGTCCGCAGTTTTGTGCATTGCAATGTTGTTTGCAGCATGTTCAAAAGACAGTAACGACAATAACAATAACAACAACACCAAAAAACCTTCTGTCCAAATTATTGATAACCCTCAATTTGGAAAAATCCTGGCCGATAGTAATGGTAGAACTTTGTACGTTTTTGCACCAGACGTTAGTGGTCAATCTGCCTGTACCGGTGCTTGCCTTGTTACGTGGCCCCTATTTAATGTGAAAAATCCATCTGTTTCACAGGGCATTGGCAATAATGATATTGAGGACATTGACCGTACAGACGGTGAAGACCAACTTACCTACAAAGGCTGGCCCCTGTACTATTATGTAAGCGACACAAAGCAAGGCGATGTTAAAGGAGATGGCTTGAATGGCCTTTGGTTCGTGGCTAAACCAGACTACTCGCTTATGGTTGCGAAGGCACAACTCGTGGGTGACGATGGCAAAAACTACAAACACGACTATACAGAAGGAACAGAAGCAACCGTGTACATTGTAGACAGCCTGGGTCGTACTATATATGCTTTCACTCCGGACAAGTTCAACAAAAACAATTACACCAAATCTGATTTTAGCAACGACCCTCTTTGGCCAATCTTCCAGGTTTCATCCGTACAAAGTCTGCCATCATTATTATCAAAAGCAGATTTCGGTTCCATTGATGTGTTTGGCAAGAAACAACTCACATTTAAAGGATGGCCGTTATATTATTTCGGTAATGACGGAGCGGGCAGCAGAGGTGTAAACAAAGGAATAAGTTTCCCTGCACCCGGCATATGGCCAATTGTAAACAACAGTTCAGCTACAGCACCACAACCATAGTATCCTAGCCGAATTCCAGTATACATTAGCTTTTCCATTTAAAGTCTGAGCAGCTGATCGAGAGATTAGCTGCTCTTTTTTTGGGGAGGGACGGAACGCAGATTTTCATGATTGTCATGATTTGTTATGATTTAAGATTTGAAACCATTGTACTTGTTGGTTTCATGTCACAAATTTCAAATCAAAAAATCCCTCTGATCATGACAATCATGAAAATCAGCGTTCCTTCTCTATCTTTGCCCCCAATGGAAAATTTCGATGACGATATAGAAAAATGCCTCGATGTACTAAGATCGGGCGGAACTATTTTGTACCCTACAGATACGGTTTGGGGGCTCGGCTGCGATGCAACTGATCCTGTTGCTGTAGATAAAATATTCGAAGTGAAACAGCGTCCTGCATCTTCAAGCATGATCATTCTGCTGGCAGATGAGCGGGACATCCTGAAATATGTTGCCGGCATTGACTTGCAGGTATTCGATTATTTAGCAAGTGTAACAAAACCTACCACCGTAATTTACCCCGGCGCCATTGGCCTTGCAGATAATGTTATCAACAAAGATGGCAGTATTGGAATACGATTGGTGAAAGATGAATTTTGTAAACACCTGATCAAACGCTTTCGCAAACCGATCGTTTCAACGTCTGCGAATATTTCCGGACAGCCGACACCAGCGAAGTTTGCAGATATTGATGAGCGCATAAAAAACAATGTCGACTATGTAGTAAAATATAGACAACATGAAACTGCCGAAGCTGCTGCCTCTGCGATTGTAAAATGGAACGGTGTGAATGATATTACTATTATAAGAAAATAAAAAGACGAACATTGCCGCAACAATTCTTAGTTATACAAACCGCATTTATTGGAGACGTAGTTTTGGCTACCGGAATCATTGAAAAACTACATGCTTATTTCCCTGACGCCTCTATTGATTTTTTGGTAAGAAAGGGAAATGAAGGTTTACTGAAAGGTCATCCCTTCATCAGAGAAACATTGGTTTGGAACAAGAAAGAAGGAAAGCTTCGCAACCTGAAAAAAATGTTGCACATCATCCAGTCAAAAAAATACGACAAGGTGATAAACGTTCAGCGCTATGCTGCAACCGGCATTCTCACTGCGTTTTCAGGCGCCAAAGAAAAAATCGGCTACGATAAAAACCCTCTCAGTTTTTTATTTACTACAAAGGTTAAACATATTTTCAGCGATGCACAACATCCCATTCACGAGATTGATCGCTGCAATGATCTGATAAAACATTTTACGGACGATAAAGTTTTTAAGCCAAGACTTTATCCAACTGCAGAAGATGAAAATGCAGTAGCTCAGCATAAACAAGGCGAATACATTTGTGTGGCGCCGGCTTCTGTGTGGTTCACCAAACAATTTCCTGCAGTAAAATGGATAAGTTTTTTGCAAAAAATCCCAAAGCACATTCAGGTTTACCTTTTGGGAGCTCCTTCTGATAAAGGCTTGTGCGAAGAAATCATTAATGGCTGCCCGTCTGTAAAAATCACCGACTTAAGTGGCAAACTAAGTTTTCTTCAATCAGCGGCCTTAATGAAAGGTTCTATAATGAACTATGTAAACGACTCGGCACCTATGCATTTTGCATCTTCTGTAAATGCGCCTGTTGCTGCGGTCTATTGCTCCACTGTTCCATATTTTGGTTTCGGGCCGCTCTCCGACAAAAAAATCATCATAGAAGTTGAGGAAAAACTCACCTGCCGTCCTTGTGGTATACACGGCTTCAAAGCCTGCCCCTTAAAGCATTTTAAATGTGCTATGGATATAAGGGATGAGCAATTACTTAGGGAGTTGAGAGTGGAGAGTTGAGAGTGGAGAGTTGCTTGGAAGGACTGATTTATTTGCACTTCAGCTTTTCTAATGCAACCGACTCAAAACTCATTACTCATAACTCAGAACCCAAAACTCTCAACTCTCAACTCTCAATTCTCAATTAACTTTATCTTTGTCCCATCTATGTATATCAATTGCTCGGAAAAAGAATTATTTGTTTTTAAAAAAATTGCACACGCCGCTAAGGACCTGCAAACGCCTTGCTATATCATTGGCGGCTTTGTAAGGGATAAAATTATTGGCAGAAAAACAAAGGATGCTGACATTGTTTGCGTAGGAGATGGCATTGATCTGGCACATAAAGTATCGGAAAGATTCAATCCTAAACCACAGGTTGCTTTCTTCAAAACCTATGGCACTGCGCAGATCAAGCTTGATAATTTTGAAATAGAATTTGTTGGTGCCCGCAAGGAAAGCTACAAATATCACAGCCGCAATCCGGATGTTCAGCCAGGTACTTTAAAAGATGATCAGGACAGAAGAGATTTTACCATTAATGCACTGGCCGTAAGTTTGAACGATGAGGACTACGGTGAAATCATTGATCCGTTCAATGGATTGCGTGATCTTCAAAACAAAATAATCAAAACACCGCTCAATCCTGATGCTACATTCAGCGATGATCCATTGCGAATGATGCGTGCGATTCGTTTCGCTTCACAGCTGAATTTTCAAATTGCGGAAGAAACGCTACAAGGCATTAAAAATAATGTTGAGCGCATTCGTATAATTACGCAAGAGCGCATAACCGACGAACTCAATAAAATTTTAGCGAGCAACAAACCATCCATTGGTTTTGATCTGCTTTATCAAACAGGCTTGCTGCACATCATCTTCCCTCAAATGGTAGATCTGGCAGGTGCTGAATATATTGACGGCAAAGGGCACAAAGACAATTTTTATCACACTTTACAAGTAGTTGACAATATCTCCCATAACACAAATGACTTATGGTTGCGATGGGCGGCAGTGCTCCATGATATCGCGAAGCCTGCAACTAAGAAATTTGAACAGGGCCACGGCTGGACCTTTCATGGCCACGAAGTTGTAGGAGGCAGAATGGTGCCGAAAATTTTCACCAAATTAAAATTGCCTCAAAACGAAAAGATGCGTTTTGTACGCAAAATGGTAGAACTTCATTTAAGGCCCATCAGTTTAACAAAAGAGAATATCACGGACTCCGCTATTCGCCGTTTGTTATTTGATGCGGGAGATGATATCGAGTCTTTGATGATATTGTGCGAAGCGGATATTACATCTAAGAACAAACAAAAAGTAAAACGCTATCTCGATAATTTCGAATTGGTACGCAACCGATTACAACAGGTAGAAGA
Organism: Pinibacter aurantiacus; assembly: GCF_019130065.1. Lineage (GTDB taxonomy): Bacteria > Bacteroidota > Bacteroidia > Chitinophagales > Chitinophagaceae > Pinibacter > Pinibacter aurantiacus. The sequence continues at coordinate 56,627 of NZ_JAHSPG010000003.1, forward strand.
AAGCGACAGAATCCGCAACTGGCAACCACCTATCACGGGTGAAATGATTATGGAAACTTTCAATTTACGACCAGGCCGTGAAGTAGGCATTATAAAAGATGCAATAAAAGATGCTATTTTAGACGGAGAAATCGAAAACACTTACGATGCGGCACATTCTTTTATGATAAAAAAAGCAAATGAAATAGGCATAACGCTAAATGCAGAACGCGGAACGCAGAACGCCTAACGCGTAACGCAAAGAGCAGAGTTCCTGCATTCACCAGCATGCGTTCAGCGTTAAGCATTCTGCATTAAGCGTTACGCGTTTAACGTTTGACATTTAGCATTTAGCTTTTCACTATTTTGTTTTATTTTGGGCGGGCAAACGAACGATTTTTTGATATTGAATTAATTTTTAGAAATCATGGCTGTTTTAAAATTCAGGATCTATTTCGAAGAAGATGATAGCATTTACAGAGACGTTGTAGTGAAGCACAAACAAACTTTTTTGGAGCTTCACCAGGTGATATTAAAAGCCTATGAATTTGACAGTAAACACCAGGCTACTTTTTATCGCAGCAATGATCACTGGCAAAGAGGAAGAGAAATTTCTCTTGAAAAATACAATAAGCCTTACAAGGCTGAGCCATTATTAATGGACGCTACCCTAATTGGTACAGAGATTTTTGACCCTAATCAAAAATTTATTTACGTATACGATTTTGCGAAGAACTGGACATTCCTGGTTGAGTTGATCAATGTTTCCAAAGAAGAAAACGCTAAACTCACCTACCCTGTTGTTATCAGAACGGAAGGCATTGGACCATCCCAATATGGCACCAAAGGAATCGGCGGAGATAAACTTACAGAGATCGAAGAAAAATATGACCTTACGAAAGGCGCGGAAGGTTTTGGAGAAGAAGGAGAAGATGATGATACAGATTCAGACTCCAACGAAGAAGAAGAAAGCACCGAAGAAACCGATGATTTTTAGAGAAGATGCGTTGCATCTCAAAAATTACCACTGAGGCACTAACGACACTAAGTTTCACTAAGGAATTCTCTTTAAGAAACTTAGTGTCAATATCTCTCCTAAACCAAAGAATTAGGTATCCGAAAGATTTCTAACTTCTAATTCCTAACTTCTAATTCCTAATTTCTATTCTACCTCACACCGTCATCGTAATCGTTGGGCCAACGGCTGTTGGAAAAACTTCTTTGGCTATTCACCTGGCAAAAAAGTGTGACACGCCAATTATTTCTGCGGACTCGCGCCAGTGTTTTAATGAAATGAATATCGGTGTGGCGAAACCAACTTTGCAACAATTAGAGGAGGTAAAACATTATTTTATCAACTCACACTCTATACATGATGAAGTAAATGCCGCTGTTTTTGAAGAATATGCCCTCGCCAAAGCGAAGGACATATTTATTACAAAAAATACTACTATAATGGTAGGCGGCACGGGTCTGTATATAGAAGCCTTTTGCGAAGGCATGGATGAGATTCCAAAAATTTCTCCTGAAGTACGAGAAGCCATCATACAATCATTTGAGCAGAAAGGACTTGAATGGTTGCAAAGTGAAGTACAAGAAAAAGACCCTGAATACTTTGCAACCGGCGAGCAACACAATCCTCAGCGTCTTATGCGTGCGCTGGAAGTGGTGCTATCTACCGGAAGATCAATCAGAAGTTTTCAATCAAACATCAAAAAAGAAAGACCTTTTAACATTGTTAAGATTGGTTTACAACTACCTCGTGAAATTCTCTACAGCCAAATCAATACACGTGTTGATGAAATGATGAACGATGGCTTGCTTGAAGAAGCCTCATCATTATTTTCACAAAGAAATTTGAACGCTTTGCAAACTGTTGGCTACTCTGAGTTGTTTGAATACATGGAAGGGAAAACAACATTAGAAAAAGCAACAGAACTCATTAAGCAGAACACAAGACGCTACGCGAAAAGACAAATTACCTGGTTTTCCAGAGACGCAGCCATTCAATGGTTTGCACCCACAAACATCAGCAACATAGAAGATTACGTTTCCAATATCCCGCGATAACAAAAGCAGGCCATATATGAAACACATTACTTACACTTGTGTAATGCTGCTTTGCATTACACCGTGTGTTGCCAACGATTCAACGATTGCAAGCTCTGATACTTCCACTCAGCCTCACCCGGAATTAATCAGGCAGGTTAAAAGCACCTCTGTATTTCAGGATGAAATTGCAGATAATCACCGCTATATTATTAATGAAATTGCCAGTTCCGAAAGCTCAGCAAACATCCGGTTTCACGGTCATTTCAAAAATCGAAAACTAAATGGCACCTGGAACAGCTGGTACGATTCAGGCATTATCTGCGACTCGGGAAGTTTTAAAAACAATATTCCGGATGGCGTCTGGAAAGTGTGGTATCCCAACGGAAACATGCGCTACCTAAGAACTTACAACGCTTTTCGTTACAGCATGGTCCTTAACGAATTTGCAAGAAAGGATGGCAGACAAATCAGCTATCCATTAACTACACTTGCGAAGAAGGATATGCCGGCTGCATTCAGACAACTTACTTCTTACTACTCATTCAATATATCCGGCAATCCTTCAGAAAGAATTTTTCTTCCGGCATTGGTGCAGCAGAATATTAGCTCTCCTTCATACAAACCTCCATTCTTTTCATGCCTTCAACACGGCTTGTACATGAACTATTTTGAAGATGGCACCGTGCAGGATTCGGGCTATTACACCAACGGCATGCGCAATGGCGTGTGGTTGCTAACCATTGAAGAAAATGGAAGAAGAATGACATCTGTTGGCAATTATGATAACGGCGTTAAAACAAGAGAATGGAAATGGTATGATGCAAATGGAAGCCTGGTGAGACTTAGCATTTACAATAGACGAGGCAAATTGATGTTCGAAAAAGATTATTGAGAAAGAACGCAGATTTTCATGATTGTCATGATTTGTTATGATTATTGATTTGAAATTTGAGATTTGAAATTCAGATCGATGAGCCGCTGTATTGAAACTTATATCAAATTTCAAATCATGAAAATCATGACAATCATGAAAATCAGCGTTCTCCCTCCGGAAAACATAACAATATGTTCATACATCTTTCGTACATTGTTCTTTACGATTTTATGCTAACGTAAAATCAAAACCTTAGTGAAGACGTGACTACAAACAAAATACCTTTCCGCTTAAAAGATTTTGGAGAAAACTTTATTTGGGGTGTGGCAATGGCTGCGACTCAAAATGAAGGCGCTTATAATGAGGATGGCCGCGGCCCTTCTATCTGGGATAATTTTGCCCGCAGGCAGGGAAAGATCAAAGGCGCTGCAAAACCTTACGTAGCCTGCGATTTTTACCACCGTTATAAAGACGACCTATTGCTGGCAAAAGCGCTTGGCTTCAAAGCTTTTCGATTTTCCATTTCATGGTCCAGAATATTTCCCGAAGGCACAGGCAAACCTAATAAAGAAGGCGTTGCATTTTATCATAAAGTAATTGATGAATGTCTTAAGCTGGACATGGATCCGTTTGTAACGTTGTACCACTGGGACCTTCCCGCTGCTTTGGAAAAGGAAGGCGGATGGACAAGTCACCATATGAACAAATGGTTCAATCGTTATGCTACTTTTTGCGCAACGGAATATGGCGATAAAGTAAAAAAATGGATCGTACTGAATGAGCCGTTTGGCTTTACCATGCTGGGCTATATGATCGGCAAACATGCGCCGGGTAAAACGGGCGTTAACAATTTTCTTAAAGCTGTTCACCACGCTGCAATGGCGCAGGCAGATGGCGGCCGCATTCTGCGCAGCGAAGTTTCCAAAGCATATATTGGCACTACCTTCTCCTGCTCGCAAGTCATTCCGTTAAGTGACTCAAAAGAAGACAAAGCGGCTGCACTTAAAACAGACATTTTACTCAACAGGTTATTCATTGAACCATTGCTCGGCAAAGGTTATCCGAAAGATGATTTTGCATTGCTGGAAAAATTAGAACTGGCCAATACTGCATGGAAATACACCGACAAGCTTAGATTTGACATGGATTTCATTGGACTGCAAAATTATTTTCCCGTTGTTGTAAAACATAATCCATTTATTCCAATTGTAAATGCTTCTGAAGTAAAAGCCGTTACACGCAAAGTTCCACACACAGCAATGGGTTGGGAAATAAATGCAAATGGTTTTTATAACATCATTAAACAGTTTTGGAAATATGGTGCCATCAAGGAAATCATTATTTCGGAAAATGGTGCCGCATTCAACGATGTTGTTAAAGACGGTGCAATTGCCGATCAACAACGTATTGACTATTTCCAAAGCCATTTGCAAGCCGTGCTGAAAGCAAAGAAAGAAGGCATCAATGTTAAAGGCTATATGGCATGGACCTTAATGGACAATTTTGAATGGTCCGAAGGCTACAATCCAAGATTCGGCTTGATACACGTAGATTTCAAAACGCAGTTGCGCACAATAAAAGATTCGGGGTATTGGTTCAGGGATTTGCTTACGCAGTAGCGTTGTTAGTTGTTAGTTGTTAGCTGTTAGCTGTATCCAATTGAAGAACCTTTTCTAAAAACTATCAACCAACAACTAACAACTTCTTAATACCTATTCAGCACCTCATCTAAAAAGGATTTCACAACGTCGAAATTTGAAAATGCCCTGGCTGCTATGATGGTAAACAAGATGCCGAAAATGGCACCGCTTATGTGAGCGCGGTGGCCAATATTATCTCCGCCCCTTTTACCAAGCCAAATTGAGATGGCAATGAAAATAACGCCAAATATATAACCCGGTATACGAACAGGTATAAAGAGCATTGATATCGGCAGCTTGGGCTCCAGCATGATTCCTGCAAATATCACCGCACACACGGCTCCGGAAGCACCCAATGCACGATAGCTTGAATAATTTTTGTAATAGAAATAATCGGGAATCGCAGAAACGATAAGCCCCAGCACATATAGCAATATGTACATGGTAGCAGCGGAATGTCCAAATAAATGACTTTGTGTAAAAAGATATTTCTCTACATAGGTACCAAATGAGTACAGCGAAAGCATGTTGAACCCCAGGTGGATAAAATCTCCATGAACAAATCCGTATGTGAGAAAACGATAGTATTGTCGTCTGTCGTCTACTTCCGCGGGCCAGAAGAGCAGATCATTTTTTAATCGTTCGTTGCCAAAAGCTATGAACGACACGATGCAGGTAACGACAATAATGATGGTTGTTATGCTAAATGTTGTTGTTAACATGGGTTGAAAGTAAAAAGTAAAAATTCAAATGTAAAAATGGCTTTCCAAATAAAGATGCACCACGATACATTTTCACTAAAACTATTTAAAAAAGTAAGAAGTAAAAAGTAAAAATTCCCCGCCTGACCGGACGGGCAGGAAAAACAAACCCAAGCAGCGTTCAGCCTTTTTTACTTTCTAATTTTGACTTTATACATGGTGATACTTTTCATTTCTTAAAATGGTGCATGCTCTGTAGACTTGCTCTGCTAAAATCAATCTTACCAGTTGGTGGGGGAATACAAGTTGCGAAAGCGACCATTTATAATTGGCTCGCTTGGAAACAGCCTCGTCTACGCCAAATGCGCCGCCTATTAAAAAGATCACATTTTTGGTGCTTTCGTTTGCCCGTTGTTGAACAAACTCAGCAAGTTTTTCTGAAGTAAATGATTTGCCTCTTTCGTCAAGCAATACGAGGTAATCATCTTTTTGCAGCATATTCAAGATCACTTCGCCTTCTTTCCTTTTCAAATCAGTTTCAGAAAGTGTGGCTGCGTTTTTTAGAGGAGGAATGATCGTCCAGTCGGAAGGAAAATAATTGTTGATACGCTTCGTAAAATCCTCAATACCCATTTTTACGTAAGCCTCGTGTGCTTTGCCTATTGACCAGAGTTGGAGTTTCATTGTGCAGTTTCTAAGATGGATCAATTTGAAAATTTGAAAATGTGGTAATTTGAAAATTCTTTCTGTGCAATTCTCCAAGTAAAAGCACACAATCGGCTACCCGATTTTAAAATTTTCAAATCACCACATTTTCAAATTAGCCTATGGTACTTTCACCAATCTGAATGTTTCAATATTATTAGGATCTCCGCTGAGGATCAAATTAGTTGAAGCATAGAGATAGTTGCCCTTAATTTCAAACATCAACCAATTGTTGGTGCGGGTATATTCAGTGAACGCCAGGCTATGCATATCTTCTGATGTAAATTTCCATGTAAAATTGACGCTTTTATTATTCTCATCGATGTGAACTCCTGTGCCATCGGACTTAAAGGTAAATCTCAGGTTATCGTAACTTGTCCCTGTCGTATTAGCACCATTTCTTTGATATGCTGAATATTTGCCCGCTATAACATGGTGCAATTGATCAACCATCCATGTTTTTTGCACAAGCGCCTGATCAATTGGCAATTCACTATTGCTTTGAGTTGGTTCACTGCTTTTGGTACAACTGATTTGAAAAACCGTAATTAATAGAATGGAAAAAACAATTTTAATCAACCCAATCTGATTTTTTTTCATGATTAAGTATTTAGAGGTTTTAAAAAATAGAAATAATTTGAAAATTTGAAAATGTGGTAATTTGAAAATTCTTTCTGTGCAATTCTCCAAGTAAAAAGCACACAATTGGCTACCCAATTTTCAAATTTTCAAATCACCACATTTTCAAATTATTAATAAGCTTGCGCAAACAACACTCTCTGCGTGCTTGGTTTGCCGGTTAAAATACATTTGCCGCTTTCCTGTTCATTGTTCAGAGGAATACAGCGAATGGTAGCTTTTGTTTTTTCTTTGATCGTCGCTTCTGTTTCTGCAGTACCATCCCAGTGCGCTGAAACGAATCCCGCTTTTGTTTCCAAAGTATTTACAAACTCATCCCACGTATTCACTTTGGTGATATGCTCGTCGCGATAGATTCTTGCTTTTTCAAACATGTGCAACTGAATTTCATCCAGCAAAGTTTTAACGTAGAAAGCAATACCGTCCATGCTTACGCTCATTTTTTCCTTCGTATCGCGTCTTGCAACCTCTACCACATTATTTTCAAGATCTCTTGCACCAACGGCAATACGAACAGGAACACCTTTTTTCTCGTATTCTGCAAATTTCCATCCTGGTCTTGAGTTGTCGCTGTCATCGTATTTCACGGAAATGCCAAGCTCCTTCAACATTTTTACCACAGGAGCCATTACCTCTTTGATCATGCCTCTTTGCTCGTCGCCTTTGTAAATAGGTACAATTACCACCTGCAGAGGAGCGATTTTTGGAGGCAATATCAGTCCGTCATCATCACTGTGGGCCATTACCAATGCGCCAATTAATCTTGTACTTACACCCCAGCTGGTTGCCCACACATAATCCAGCTTGTTATTTTTATCAGAGAATTTCACATCGAATGCTTTCGCGAAATTTTGTCCCAAAAAGTGCGAAGTTCCTGCCTGCAATGCCTTTCCATCCTGCATCAACGCCTCGATACAATACGTATCCACGGCACCGGCGAAACGCTCGCTTTCCGTTTTCACTCCTTTGATCACTGGCAACGCCATGTATTTTTCAACGAAATCAGCATATACATCCAGCATTTGAACTGTTTCAGCAACCGCTTCTTCAGAAGTAGCATGTGCTGTGTGGCCTTCCTGCCACAAAAATTCCGCGGTTCTCAGGAAAAGGCGCGTACGCATTTCCCAGCGCATTACGTTTGCCCACTGGTTGATCAGCAAAGGCAAATCGCGGTAAGATTGTATCCAGCCTTTATAAGTGTTCCAAATGATTGCTTCACTGGTTGGGCGGATGATAAGCTCTTCTTCCAGCCTGGCTTCAGGATCTACCATCAGCTTACCATGCTTTTCCGGATCGGTTTTCAGTCGGTAGTGTGTAACCACCGCGCATTCTTTTGCAAAGCCTTCTGCATTTTTTTCCTCCGCTTCAAAAAGGCTTTTGGGCACAAGCAAGGGGAAATACGCATTTACGTGACCGGTATCTTTAAATTTTCTGTCCAGCACATCCCTCATGTTTTCCCAAAGAGCGAATCCATATGGTTTTATTACCATACATCCTCTAACGGCGGAATAGTCTGCCAACTCTCCTTTTAGAACCAGGTCATTGTACCATTGCGAATAATCCTGCAGCCTGCTTGTAATTTCTTTGCTCATTTTTTGAAGTCTTGTAGTGTTTTAAGCGTGAAACGTGAATCATCAATCGTGAATAAAATTGTCCCTAAAAGGCCGGAATGGTTTTCAAATGGTGAATCCCAATTCACGATTCACGTTTCACCATTCACGATCGTTCCCGTTCATATAAAAGTTAGTTTTCATCCGAAACTTTTGTAGTTATCCATGGACTAATTGTTGTAACTTTATACTTGCGAAAGCGCAAAAATATATTTAATAATATAAACCCTCAGCAATGAATAACAAATTTTTGAGCGTTGTTTTGGGATTGGTGGTTCTAAGCAGTTGTTCTGTGTACAAGCAAGGACAAACTCCTGACGACACCTACTATTCTCCGGCACCCCCAGCTCAACAAGGCGGCGAAGCATATACTACGGCACATGCCGGTAATAATGGCAATAACGACAATTATCGCGATTATTACAGCGGCAACAACAGTAATTATAACAGCTACAACAATTCCGATTACTACAATGATCGTTTTCTTCGTTTAAGCATCGGCAATCCAATGTATTATTCCGCATATAGCGATTACTACTGGAACAGCATGAGCTATAGTTATGGTTTCGGAATGGGTGCAGGCATTTACAATCCGTGGAACAGTTATTACTATTGGAATAGTTTTTACAATCCATATGCGATGCCATATTATAGCCCTTACTGCAGCTACTACCCTGTAGGCGGTTATTATCCGGGAAAATATCCTGTTACCGGAACTACTTATACTCGTCCGGCATTTAGCACAAGCAGCTACCTGGGTAGCAGCTATAGCAATACTAACAGGTATTTGAACCCAAGGTCAAGCAGCTCTTATTTGAACAATGGTTACAATAACACGAATGCGGTAAGACCAAGTGCTAGCCGTGGAAGCAGTTATTATACTCCTAACAACTATAACAATAGCAACAGAAGCACTAACAGTACTTCTACCAGGACTTATAATAACAACAATACGTACGACAACAGTAGCAGTAGACCGCAAAGAACCTATTCTCCTCCTCCATCTTACACTCCTGCTCCATCATCATCTGGTGGCAGCTATAGAGGCGGCGGTGGCGGTGGTACTTCCGGCGGCGGAGGTGGCGGCGGCTACAGCAGACCAAGCAGAGGTCATTAATGTAATACCCACAAAGACACGATACTTGGAAGGAAACATGCTTAGAAACGTGTTTCCTTTTTTATTAAGACCTGACAGGTTTTCCCAACGTTTTTAATTCTGTTGAATGAGGCTTTAAACCTGTCAGGTCTAGTATTCCTAATTACTAAGAATTAATCTGGACATGAAAAAAACTCTCGCAGCGATTGGCTTTTTAGTTACTTACGTTTATGGTTATTCCCAGGTACCCGAAGATGCTTTGCGTCATTCCTGGGCTACTCCTTCCGGCACTGCCCGTAACCAGGCTATTGGTGGCGCCAGTGTTTCCTTAGGTGGAGATATCACGTCTCTCTTTTACAACCCTGCCGGTCTTGGCTTATATAAAACAAGTGAAATTACTTTTAGCCCTGGCCTTTCTTTTTATGGAGGCAAAAGCGATTACAGAGGAACGGATGGCACCAAAGCCAATAACATGACCCGCTTTGTAATTGGAACAAGCGGCATTGTTTGGGGAATGCCAAATCCTTACAAAAAATGGAACAATTCTGCCTTTAGTATTGGCGTAAACCGCACGGCAAATTTCAACTCAACTGTTCATTATAAAGGTCAAAATGATTACAGCTCATTTACAACCGAGCCGGCAAATGAGTTCTATGGCTATTACCAGCAAAATAAAAATTCTGGCACCATCGATCAAATCATAGATCAGGCAATTCAGGACCCATCGCTATCTTATAATACAAGAATGAGTCTTTCCACCAACCTGGTAAGCGTGGACCCAAGCAACGATGAAGTCTATTCACGTCCGGAAGATGTCATTTTCCTCGACAACCATCCTCTGTTCCAGGAAAACACCATAACCAATAAGGGCGGCATTACAGAGATTGCCATTGGGTTTGCTTCCTCAAATCAAGACAAACTTTCTATTGGCGGCAGCATTGGAGTGCCTATTGTTAACTTCCGCAGCCATCGTGTTTACACGGAAAGCAATACCGTATTGCCAAATGACAGCGTATTCAACAGCATGACCTATACGGAAGACTACAAATCATCCGGCGTAGGTTTCAACTTTAAAATCGGTGCGATCTATAAGTTTTCCGAGGCTTTCAGAATGGGATTGGTAATCCACACGCCGAGCATTTTCGCGCTTACAGACACTTATCACGCAACCATGACCAGCGATATAGGTACTGTGTATGGAAAGTTTACGGAAACGACGGACAATCTGAACTACATGAACAACCTTCCAAATTCTTATAAATACGACCTGCAAACGCCCACCCGCTTTATGTTAAGCGGAACATATATGTTTGGTGGCGGCCAGGAAAATGTGAAGAATCAAAAAGGGTTTATCACTGCCGACATCGAATACCTGAACCACCGCTGGTCAAGGTTTTCGTCAGCAAATGAAGGTTACGCCGATGATGACGCATATTTTAAAGGAGTAAACAATACGGTGAAAGGCTATTATCGCGGTGCGTTCAATTTTAAATTAGGCGGAGAGATAAAACTTGAAAAATATATGGTTCGTGCAGGTTTTGCCTATTATGGCAATCCGTATAAAGACAAAAGTAATTTGAAAGCTAATCTGATGAATGTAAGTGGCGGTCTTGGCTATAGAAACAAAGGAATATTCGTTGATCTGGCCTATGTTCAAACGCTTACAAAAGATGTGAATTTCCCTTACCGCATCAGCTCCGGCGACAATACTTTTGCTACTGTAATGGGCAGCAATGGAAATGCTGTACTGACGTTCGGGATTAAGTTCTAGTTTGTACAATAGCACTCACAATTTTTTAAGACGCCTAAGGCGTCTTTTTTTTACCACGGAGTTAAGGAGTTTTTTTCACAGAGTGAAGGAGAAGTTTCTTTGAAATATGCAGACTATAGAAAGTATGGAAAAGAAAAGAGAGTTTCACAAACCTCCTTTTCTCTGTGGAAAAAACCTCTGTTGCCTCCGTGGTTAAAAAGCTCTTAGTAAAATTGAGCGTTTAACGATGAAAAGAAATCTCCAAAACTTCCTTCGTCTTATCCCCCATCTTAAACCTGTCATCTATTCTCATTCCCACCACCCACACGATCTTTTTATTCATTTCGAGCACCCAAACTTTTTCTTTACTGGTGAGAGATACTTTTTGATCGATCAAAAAACGGCTGACCTTTTTCTTTTTTTGCATGCCTAACGGGTAGAAATAATCGCCCTGCTTCCATTTGCGAAGCAACAAAGGAAATGTAAGCCGTGATGCATCTAATTTGGCTATATCCGGAGACGTGTTGATATCTTTATTCGCGGTCTTTTTGAAACCTAATTTGCCTTCGGCAAATGTTATCTCTTCATCGTTTGTTTCTATAACAATGATCTGTGCCTGCTCAGTTGCCAATGGCGAAATCACCAGCCAGTTTCTGTTCTTTAGAACCCTATGGGTAGATGAATCAATGTATTTACCACTTTCACTTTGCAGCAAATTCCATACTTCCGGCGTTTGAGCAGGAGAAAAATTAAATGGCTGCAATATTTCAAAAAGAATGGTTCTTCCGGCAGGCGTTTGCGCCAATTTTAGCACAGGAATTTGCCACTCCTTTCCGTTTTGCACCAACAGTTTTTTCTTTTGTTTGGCCAATGCGCTGCTGTACAAAATCTCGATATCACGGAACCGCTCAATATTATCAGCGAGATTTTGCGCAGCTTCTGAGTAAATATTCTCCACCAGCGGAATAACCTGATGCCTGAAATAATTGCGGGAATATTTATCCGAACTATTTGAGCTATCCTCCACCCACTCAAGGTTTTCCACTAGTGCAAACTGCCTTATATCCTCCTTACCTGCAAACAGCAGCGGCCTTACAATATGTTCTTTTTTTGGCAAAATACCGTGAAGACCCGCTATACCAGTGCCTTTGAAAAAATTCATCAAAACCGTTTCTACGTTATCATCGCGGTGATGAGCCGTCACCAAATAATTTTTTGCGCTCGTTGCCTGATTCCACTTTTCACTTTCCAGAATCTCTTTAAACCAGTCGTAACGCAGCTTTCGAGCTGTTACTTGTATCGAGGTTTTATTTTCTTCTGCTTCTTTTTCGGTATCAAATCTTTGTACATACAATTGCACCTTGTATTTGTCTGCAAGATTTCGCACAAAGCGTTCATCACGCTCACTTTCCTCGCCACGCAACTGAAAATTGCAATGGGCAATAGCAAAAGAAAATCCGCTGCGATGCAACAATTCGCACACGACAACAGAATCCACACCCCCGCTCACAGCCACCAGCAGCTTGTCTTTCGCAGAAAAAAGCTTTTCCTGTTCTATAAAATCTTTAAATAATTCTTCCAGTCTTTTCATCTGCTCATCTTATTTTTTTTGGCCAGATGCCCGCCTGCATGGCCTTTGGTCGGGCAGGGAATTCGCATGAAACGGTCACGTCTTAGCGTTGCAAATTCGTTGGCCTGCTCATTTCATCTGATTAAAACGTGATCTATGGTTATTTTTTGCAACCGGGACACCGTAGCAAATACTCGAAAAAATCGCAAGTTTACTAAAGGGTTTTTGCTCTTGTAAAAACTATGCACGTCCACTAAATTAGCCTATATAAGTAACAACCCCTACACATGGAGATAATTAATGGCCTTATCACTACAGCTGACGTTTTATCGGCACTCATCCTCATTTGCACCATATTGTTTATCCTCCTGAAAAAGGGAATGCAATTTACATTCTTAAAATTACTGGCGATAAATGCAGGATATAATCTCGTTATCACCCTGCTTCGTTTGTTCCTGGGACACGAAAATCCGGCTTATGCAATAGGCTTTAACCTTACACGCCCAGTGGATATTATCACAGCCTTACTCATATTGTATGTTTTGTGGGACAAGCCTCTGTTCAGAAAGTTTCTCGTTATTTCCATCATCCCGGTTATGGCACTGTGGGTAAGAGAATTGTGGTTCGAGCCTATTGATCACATTCATTTAACGGCACTGATACCGCCTTCCATGTGGTCAATCATCATTACCGCCGTGGCTTTGGCGCTGTTGTACCAAAAACCGGAAAAGCAAAGTTTTGTGTTTACCCGCTTTCTAATCGTTGCCGGGTTTATGATCTACAATTTTACCTATTTTATAATTGAAGCTTTGATGCCGTACTATTTTTTCGCAAAACCTTTCGAAGAACAAAAAATGCTGGTACCACAAATAGGCTTGCTGAATCTCGGCGCCTACTTTTTTACACGCGTAATTCTTTTGCTGGCAGCGGCAGATTTTCTTTCAGACATTTCTTACAAAAGAACGCAGCTGGCATTACAGCGTCAGTTCTTCCCAAGCCATTCTTAACTCGTTAAAAGCGTGATTATCATTCGCATTTTTAGCAGCCACCATACCTTTCTCATACCACGAAATGGCTTCACTTGTGAGGCCATTTCTTTCCAGCAGCTGTGCCAGGTGATAATAGGATCCGATGTAAGAAGGATCACGTTGCAAAATTGTTTCAAATAAATTGCGGGCTTTCTCCTCATCTCCGGCTTTAATGTATTCCAATGCCAGCGCATGTTCCAGGAAATTATCATTTGGATTTTGCAGTAAAAACTCCTTCAGTTTGACTATACGGTCCATAAAATCAGTAGACAAAATTTAATTCAAAAAATGTTCTTGCCCTATCTTTACAGCGCTTATCTTTGTTTTGGTTGCATAAACAACCTTTTTAGTCAACTTAAATTTGCGATATGAAGATTTTAGTTTGCGTTAGTAAGACGCCGGATACTACGGCAAAAATAGCCTTCAGCGATAACAACACGAAATTTGCACAGGACGGTGTGCAATGGATCATCAATCCCTATGATGAATGGTATGCTTTGGTTCGCGCCCTTGAACTAAAAGAAAAAGACAGTTCCATTACGCTTCACCTTGTAACAGTAGGAGGTGCAGATGCTGAACCCATTATCCGCAAGGCACTGGCATTGGGTGGCGATGAGGCCATTCGTGTAAATGCCGATAATCACGACAGTTTTTACATCGCATCGCAAATTGCAGAAGTTGCCAAACAAGGCGCTTACGACCTTGTGTTTACAGGTAAAGAAACAATCGATTATAACGGGTCTTCTATCGGAGGATTGGTAGCAGAATTGCTCGATCTTCCATATGTTGCCCTTGCTACAAAATTTGATTTGAACGGTACAACTGCCACCATCACACGCGAAATTGAAGGCGGTGAAGAAATCAACGAGGTACAATTGCCTTTGGTAGTTAGTTGCCAAAAAGGTATGGCTGAAGCCCGCATTCCAAACATGCGCGGTATCATGGCTGCACGTACAAAACCTTTGAAAGTGGTAGAACCCGTTGCGGTGGACAATCTTACAAGTGTTGTAGGTTTTGAACTACCTCCTGCAAAATCAGGTGTTAAACTAATTCCCGCCGATCAGGCAGAAGAATTGGTAAGACTGCTTCACGACGAAGCAAAAGCCATTTAATTTGAAAATGTGGCAATTTGAAAATTTGAAAATGAGGGTCTCCGAAGTTCTAATAAACCGATCGATCATAAACAATTTTCAAATCTTCAAATTCTCAAATTTTCAAATTTTCATCGGCTCTCCCATTTTCAAATTATCAAATTTTCAAATTTTCAAATTAACCTCATGTCAGTTTTAATATATATCGATCAGGCGGATGGTCACATTAAAAAGGCTTCTTACGAAGTGCTTTCTTATGGTGCAAAAATTGCTGAACAACTAGGTACAACAGCAGAAGGTGTGGTATTGGGAAAAGTGCAGGATGATTTAGCTGGTCTTGGTAAATATGGTGTAAAAAAGATCCACCAGGTTACAAACGACAACCTTGCTCATCTTGATGGCCAGGTATATGCAAAAGTAATTGCCCAGGTGGCCGAAAAAACCGGCGCCAAAGTAATTGTATTTTCCAATAACGTTGACGGGAAAGCGATTGCTCCCCGCCTTTCAGCAAAATTGAAGGCAGGACTCGTTACAGGTGCAATGGCACTCCCAGATACAAGCAATGGCTTCTCCGTTAAGAAAACCGTTTTCTCCGGTAAAGCTTTCGCAAATGTGGCAATCAACAGCGATGTTAAGATCATTGCTTTGAACCCAAATGCGTTCCAGGTTACCGAAGGAGCAGGTACAGCAGAAGTGGTGGCTTTTGATGCAGCAGTTGATGCTCCAAAAGTAAAAGTTACCGCTACCAATAAAGTAACAGGCGAAGTGCCATTGAGTGAAGCTGAAGTAGTAGTAAGTGGTGGCCGTGGCATGAAAGGACCCGAAAACTGGGGTATGCTGGAAGAGCTTGCACACTTGCTCGGTGCTGCGCTTGCGTGTAGCCGTCCGGTAGCAGATGCACACTGGCGCCCTCACCACGAGCACGTGGGCCAAACGGGTCTGGCAATTGCACCAAATCTTTATATCGCAGTGGGTATTTCCGGTGCCATCCAGCATTTGGCTGGCGTAAACAGAAGTAAAGTAATTGTTGTGATCAATAAAGATCCGGAAGCTCCTTTCTTCAAAGCCGCGGACTATGGTATCGTAGGAGACGCATTTGAAGTGCTTCCAAAAATCATTGACGCAGTTAAGAAACTGAAATAATTGAAAATTGAAAATTGAAAGTGGAAAATGGGACTGAAAAATTCCTGTTTTCCACTTTTTTCATTAATAATTCGATCTTGAGTATTGATACTTTCCCCACTCAAGCTCATTTTCAACTTTCAATTTTCAATTTTCAATTCCCCCAAATTCTCCTCCTTTTTTCAGATATCAAATTCTTATATTTGCCTTTCAACCATAAAAGTCCGTTTGTAAAAAGCGGATGTGTTTAATTATATGAGGAAAATAGAATTAGAAATTGTGGCCCTATCGCACAGCATTACGCAAACACATTCCTATGCAGTGGTTTTAGGTGAGGTGAACGGACTTCGCCGTTTACCGATTGTCATCGGAGGCTTTGAAGCGCAGGCAATTGCTGTAGCGCTGGAAAAAATGCATCCGAGCCGCCCTCTGACACACGACCTCATGAAAAACTTCATGAGCGCTTTTAATGTTGACCTTACAGAAATCGTTATCAGCGATTTGCAGGAAGGTATTTTCTACTCCAAACTTTTATGCGTAAGCGAACGCGATACAGTTGAAATTGATTCCCGCACTTCAGACGCATTGGCTTTGGCCGTTCGTTTCGGTTGCCCGATCTATACTTACGAACATATTCTGGAAAGCGCTGGCATTTTAATGGAAGACACCGGCAAAAAAAAGAAATCATCCTCTACCGCCACCGTTTCCCAAAAAGAAGAAATGTCGCACAATGAAGATCTGAAAGCACTAACACTGGAAGAATTGAACACCTTGCTCAACGAGGTGTTAGAGCAGGAAGATTACATTCGCGCCATTGCCATCCGCGACGAAATAAACAACAGAAAACGATAACTATTCTGATAATCGTAGAGACAAGGCACCGCCTTGTCTTGTATTGATAAATTTGCATTTTTTTCAAGACAAGGCGGTGCCTTGTCTCTACAAGCAGCTCTAATGATTTCATTTCCCATTTGCAAAATCAATCTTGGCCTTCATATTGTTGGGAAACGTAACGATGGTTACCATGATTTGGAAACCATTTTCTATCCAATAGCATTGAAAGATGCATTGGAGATCATTCAGGCAGATACATTCTCATTTAAAGCAACAGGCATTGCGGTTGATGGCGACCCATCAAAAAATCTTTGCGTGAAAGCTTATGATTTGCTAAAGCAAAAATTTGATCTACCGCCTGTATACATGCATTTGCACAAGGCCATTCCACTTGGAGCTGGCTTGGGAGGAGGCTCTTCTGATGGCGCCGCAACACTTCTATTACTCAATCAAAAATTTCAACTGAAATTATCGCCTGGCGAGTTAATAGATCTCGCACTTCAACTAGGAAGCGATTGCCCTTTTTTCATCATTAATAAACCTTGCATTGCTACAGGCAGAGGAGAAATAATGCAACCGGTTGACATTCCTGTTTTGAAGGGGCACAAAATCATAATTGTAAATCCAGGCATACACGTAAA
This sequence comes from Pinibacter aurantiacus, assembly GCF_019130065.1. GTDB lineage: Bacteria > Bacteroidota > Bacteroidia > Chitinophagales > Chitinophagaceae > Pinibacter > Pinibacter aurantiacus. Next base: position 73,959 of record NZ_JAHSPG010000003.1, read on the forward strand.
CACAGGCTGGGCGTTTTCTCAAATAACACCAACGCCGGCTAGTCATTCTTTGTCAGAAATCATTGCGCAGCCAATATCAACCTGGAAAGACTCACTAAAAAATGATTTTGAAGATGCCGTTTTTGGCGCGCATCCTGCCATTAAAAATATCAAAGACGAGCTTTATGCCCAAGGCGCTTTGTATGCTTCTATGAGCGGAAGCGGCGCATCTGTATATGGCATTTTTGATAAAAAAAATGTCCCGGAATTGAACTTCCCGGAACATTACTTTGTACACAAGTCTGATTTGTAGACTTAGTACTTATTAAAGTTTAATATCGTTTGGATTAATTCTTACAATCTTGCCGTCTCGATAAACAACTAAATCCGTTTTCTTGCTTTTTTTAAATTCAATAAGTCTTCTGCTGGACTCTTTAAGTCCCAGTAGAATCTTTTCTTTGCGTTCCAGCGCTTTATTTATGTTGTCCATAAACCAACTTTATATTATCAAACATTTTCTGATCAACGATTTGAATGTCATGCGGAGGCATTTTTAAAGCTATCAAATCTGGCTCAACGTCCGAATTATCAAAAACGAGAACCTCATCCACAATTTCAAGGTAAATATCGAACAAATTTCTTACTCCGCCGAAGTATCGTCTTTCAATTACCTCAGGCTCTATATTGTGGCCACCTTCTGAAACCCTTATTTTTACCCTATCTTTTGCTATTTCAGTATCCTTCAAAAAGAAAAATAATAGGATCGTGTTATAGCCTTTTTCTTTTGCTTCCCTGATCTTGTTCTTGTAGCTTTTGGTAGACAAAGTGGTTTCGAAAGCAAAACTTTTGTTCTCGGTCAATAATTCATTAATCCGATGCAGCACTATTCTTCCCGCTTCAAGAGCAACGCCTTCCGGTTGAAAGGGAGACAATCCCTTTGCAATTTCATCAGCATTCACAAACTCCTTAATATTCAACATCTCCGGTAATATTGTAAACGATGCAGTAGTGTTACCCGCACCGTTGCATCCAGCAATAATGTAGAGATTTTTTTCCTCCATACTCACAAATATACCCCTTACCTTTTAACAAACTCCTTTTGCTGATACCTGTAAAAAACACTTACTTTGTACTAACACGAAACAGCTTGAGACCAGATTATTCTCATAAAATATTTTCTGACGAGCGTGGACACTACATTTTCCTCATGGTGACGCTCGCAACCGACTCGGCCATTTAATCTCCGTTACATAGTTCTTATGCAATGCCAGTATGCTTTATGCAGCTGCGTTTGTTGCTATACACCGATACTATTTATTTTTCACTTAATACTAAATTAAACATGATTGCTTCAAATTCAGGCGCACCTGAGGTGGTTGCCGCACACGACTTTTTACAACTTAACGGTACTGACCACGTTGAGTTTTACGTAGGTAATGCTAAACAAGCCGCACACTTTTATAAAACAGCTTTTGGCTTCCAGGATCTGGCATATGCTGGCCCAGAAACAGGTGTTCGCGACAGAGCTTCTTATGTTTTACAACAAGGAAAAATCAGATTGATATTCACTACTGCATTGCGCTCTGAAGGCCCGGTCGCAGAACATGTTAAAAAACACGGCGATGGCGTAAAAGTCCTTGCGCTGTCTGTGGATGATGCTTATGGTGCCTTTGAAGAAACTACTTCACGCGGTGCCAAAGTTTATATGGAACCAACTACATTAATGGATGACAATGGCGAAGTGAAAATGTGTGGCATCTACACATACGGCGAAACCGTTCACCTGTTTGTAGAAAGAAAAGATTACAAAGGCGTTTTCATGCCAGGGTTTGTTGAGTACAAAACAAATTATCATCCGGAGCCAACAGGTTTACAATATATCGACCATTGCGTGGGTAACGTTGACTGGAACCGCATGATACCGGTGGTGGAGTGGTATGAAAAAATCATGGGTTTCACTAATATTTTGTCATTTGACGACAAACAAATCAATACCGAATACTCTGCTTTGATGAGTAAAGTAATGAGTAACGGTAATGGATATGTAAAATTTCCGATTAACGAACCGGCAGAAGGCAAAAAGAAATCTCAGGTTGAAGAATACCTTGAATTCTACGAAGGCGAAGGCGTTCAGCACATTGCGGTTGCAACAAAAGATATCGTGACAACTGTAAGAGCAATGAAAGCCCGTGGGGTTGAATTTTTACCGGCTCCTCCGGGTGCTTACTACGATGAGCTTTCTGCTCGTGTAGGCAAAATCGACGAAGACATTGCTCCACTAAGAGAATTGGGCATTTTAGTTGATCGTGATGAAGAAGGCTATTTATTGCAGATCTTTACAAAGCCTGTGGAAGATAGACCTACTCTTTTCTTTGAAATCATTCAGCGTAAAGGTGCTAAAAGCTTTGGTGCAGGCAACTTTAAAGCATTGTTTGAAGCCATCGAAAGAGAACAGGCATTAAGAGGAAATTTATAAGAAAGTTTCGTGATAATTCAAAAGTAAAAAGTAAAAAATCAAAAGCTTGTAATGCAGTCGCACTGAGTGTTTTTTAAAAGAAATGAAGACTCAAAATAATGTTAGCATCATTTTTACTTTTGATTTTTTAATTTTTACTTAATTAAAACTCATAACACACAACTTGCTTAGCCATGCCACACTATTTCAAACTTGGGGAAATCCCTCATAAACGACATACGCAGTTCCGCAAGAAGGATGGTACGCTTTACTCGGAGCAGCTTTTTTCAACGGAAGGATTTTCCAATGATTATTCTTTGTTGTATCACGTACATCCGCCAACACAGATTATAAAAGCTGTGACTGGCAAAGACGTTTCGCCGAAGATCGCACAGCAGCATACATTGGCACATCATAGCTTCGACGGTTTTAAAGTAAAACCTGAGAAGGATTTCCTCGATAGTCGCAAAGCTGTTTTGGTAAATAATGATTGCCACATCGTATTGGCCGCGCCTCAGCATAGCATGAAAGACTATTTCTACAAGAATACCGACGCTGATGAAATGATCTTTGTGCATGAAGGAAGTGGTGTGCTGAAAACAGTTTACGGCCAGTTGCCTTTTTCTTACGGAGACTATTTGGTGTTGCCAAGAGGCACTATCTATCAAATAGAATTTGCTACTGAAAATAACAGGCTGTTTATTGTTGAATCATTCAGTCCGATCCGTTTTCCGAAAAGGTATCAAAGCAAATATGGACAATTGCTGGAGCATTCTCCATATTGCGAACGAGACATTCGCACACCTCAGGACCTGCAAACCATTGACGAGAAAGGCGACTTTTTTATCAAGGCAAAAAAGAAGGGCATCATGTACGACCTGCATTACGGAACGCATCCGTTTGATGTTGTAGGTTGGGATGGATGCTGCTATCCTTTTGCATTCAGCATTCACGATTTTGAACCGATCACAGGTCGTGTGCACCAGCCGCCACCAGTGCATCAAACCTTTGAAGCCAACAACTTTGTAGTTTGCTCTTTCGTACCGAGATTGTTTGATTATCATCCGCAAGCCATTCCTGCACCATACAATCACTCCAACATTGACAGCGATGAATTGCTTTACTACGTTGACGGCGATTTTATGAGCCGTAAAAATGTAACCCGCGGCATGATCACATTGCACCCTGCTGGCATTCCACACGGCCCACATCCGGGAATGGTGGAAAAAAGCATTGGTGCAAAAGAAACAAAGGAACTCGCCGTAATGGTAGATACGTTCCACCCGCTCATGCTTACCCAGGAAGCACTGGAGATAGAGAATGAGGGGTATATTATGAGTTGGGCGGAGTAACGAGCAATTAGGAGTTAGAAATTAGGAATTAGAGTTGTTTGAGTGATCACACTTTGAAGAATTCTTAATTCTTAATTCCTAATTCTTAGTTCACTTTTCTAGTTCCTAATTTCTAATTCCTAATTCCTAAAATAAATGAAACTTCTTTCTTATATCGAAAAAGGCAGTGAGCAATTGGGTTTGCTGCATGAAGGCAATGTGTATGATATGCAAACGCTGCATCCGCAGTTGCTTTCAAAAATGGCGTTGTTCCTTGGTGATTGGGATACGCAGATTCGACTGGCATCACAGGCATTGGAACAAATTATTAGTGGAAAATTGGTTGTAACCAGTACACCGTTTGATCAGCTGCAGTTGCTTTCTCCGGTTCCGCGTCCCACATCTATGCGAGATGGCTATGCGTTCCGTCAGCACGTAGCTGCTGCGCGTCGTAACCGTAAAGTGCCCATGATTCCTGAGTTTGACCAATATCCGATCTTTTACTTTACCAATCACCAGGCAGTGGAAGGACCAGGAAAAATTTCTTGCATGCCAGATCATTTTCACAAACTTGATTTCGAACTGGAATGTGCGATCGTTATTTGCAAGGAAGGCAGAAACATCAAAGCGAAAGACGCAGATGACTATATTGGCGGCCTTATGATCATGAATGACATGAGTGCCCGCACTTTGCAAATGGAAGAAATGTTGCTAAACCTCGGACCTGCGAAAGGAAAAGATTTCTCTACAACGCTTGGGCCATATTTGGTTACAAAAGATGAGCTAACAAACTACGAAGTGCCTGCGAAACCAAACCACGAAGGCAAAAGCTGGAATCTTGCCATGAAATGTTTTGTCAATGGCAAACAGGTGAGCACGGGAAACCTTGCAGACATGGATTGGACGTTTGCTGAAATAATTGAACGTGCGAGTTATGGCGTAACGCTTTATCCGGGTGATGTTATTGGCAGCGGTACTGTTGGCACAGGATGTTTCCTTGAATTAAACGGTACGGGCAAATTGGAAAACCCGGACTATAAAGAGCAATGGTTACAGGATGGCGACGTAGTCGACATGGAAATTGATGCCCTGGGCAAACTCTCCAATACTATTGTAAAAGAAGACACTGATTACTCCATTTTACAATTGAAAAAACATGCTCATTAATCTTAGTAAAATAACGACGGTACAAAGGCAGCAATATTTGCAACACGCCATCGCACCAAGACCGATTGCGTTTGCAAGCACGATCGACGCGGAAGGCAATGTGAATTTGAGCCCGTTCAGTTTTTTCAATTTGTTTTCGTCGGACCCGGCTATTGTAATCTTTTCTCCGAGCCGTAGGGTGAGAGATAATACCGTAAAACATTCCTTGCTGAATGTGCAGGAAGTGCCTGAAGTGGTGATCAATATTGTGGATGAAGATATGGTTCAACAGACCAGTCTTGCCTCCTGCGAATATGAGAAAGGTGTAAACGAATTTCTAAAGGCGGGCTTTACGCAAGAACCTGCGACACTGGTAAAACCGCCAATGGTAAAGGAATCCAAAATAAAACTGGAGTGCAAGGTTATTGAAGTTAAACCGTTGGGAACCAATGGCGGCGCCGGAAATCTTGTTATCTGCGAGGTCCTCTGCATGCATATCGACGAAACTATTTTGGACAACAAAGGCATGATCGATCAGCGTAAAATACACCATGTCGCAAGGTTGGGAAGCAACTGGTATGCCCGAATTACACCGGATAATTTGTTTGAGGTGGAAAAGCCAAACACAAAGCTTGGGATTGGTGTAGATAAACTTCCTACTTTTATAAAAGAGCATAAAACACTGACAGGCAATCACTTGGGACAATTGGCCAATGTGGACATTTTACCGACCGCAGAAGCCTCGTTCAACGAAAAGCTAACGGTATGCCTTCAGTCAAAAGGCGAAGAAAAAACAAGACAAATTGCTCAACATGCCGCAGAACTGCTAAACGAGGGCAAGGTGAGCGAGGCCTGGCAGGCTTTATTGCGCCTGGCGCAATAATTTGAAAATTTGAAAATGTGCTAATTTGAAAATTCTTTCTGTGCATTTCTATGAGGGAAATCGAGCATCAAGCGCTCAATTTTCAAATTTTCAAATTACCACATTTTCAAATTTTGTACTTTTGCAGCCTGAAATTTGGGTAGTATGGAAATTTATAAGGAATTCTCATTTGATTCAGCGCATTTTTTACCGAATGTACCGGAAGGTCACAAGTGCAAAAATATGCACGGCCACACGTACAAACTGAAAGTTTTTATCCAGGGCAAACCGGATGAACATTATGGCTGGATCATGGATTTCAAAGAATTGAAAGACGCCATCTCTCCTATCATCGATACGCTTGATCATAAACTGATCAACGACGTACCTGGTCTGCAAAACCCTACTGCAGAAAATATTACCATCTGGATCTGGAACACATTAAAACCTGTTTTACCAAAACTCAGCAGAATCGAATTATACGAAACGCCGACGACAGGGGTGATTTACTCTGGCGAGTAAATCAATTAATAATTAATAATTAAAAATTAATAGGGCCGCACCGAGATAATTGTTGATCATTGCTTAATGCGTTGATTAGGATTACTACGGTACAAGTTCCAATTTTCCTTCCTATCAGAATACCGATGAGGCAACCGAGGTCCAATACCCATCCCACTGTACGTTTCACTCTGATTACGCTTTAAGATATGCACATTCAGAAAGGCAACAATCGCGTTCACTGCTACACCTATTAATTATTCATTATTAATTATTAATTAAAGCACACTTCCTCTGTATCAACTAATTCGTTAACTTGCACATATCAGAACACTAATTCACATACCGCAATTTCTTTCTTTCAATCTTGATTTCCTCAATCATCGAGGTTAGGTTATGTGCTACCCGCTATGTCTAGCGGGCAATTTCACCTATCGTTTATTTTTTTAGCAATACTGTGTTGACACTAACTGCGTGCTGCACTATTATTTCAACTTTTAAAGACTGTTATCATGGAACAAACCCTTTCTGTAAGTGAACAGACCAACTATTATTTGTCGCTGGAAGAAAAGTATGGAGCACACAATTACCATCCGCTTCCTGTTGTTTTGAACAAGGGAGAAGGCGTTTTTGTATATGATGTGGACGGCAAACGTTATTACGATTTTCTGAGCGGTTATTCGGCTGTAAACCAGGGACATTGCCACCCCAAAATTATCGCTGCGCTCATTGAACAGGCGCAACAACTCACGCTTACATCTCGTGCATTCTATAATAACTTGCTGGGTGAGTTTGAGAAAATGATTACCGGCATTTTCGGTTTCGATAAAGTATTGCCAATGAACACAGGCGTTGAGGCAGTGGAAACAGCTATCAAACTTTGTCGTCGCTGGGGTTACATGGTGAAAGGCATTGAAGACAATAAAGCAAAGATCGTCGTGTGTTCTGAAAACTTCCATGGCCGCACCAGCACGGTGATCTCTTTCAGCAGCGATCCGTCTTCTTACAGCAAATTCGGCCCTTACACGCCGGGCTTTGAGATCATTCCTTATAACAATATTGATGCGTTGGCAAATGCATTGCAGGATAAAAATGTTGCAGGCTTTTTAGTAGAACCAATTCAAGGTGAAGCAGGTGTTGTGGTTCCACAAGAAGGCTATTTGAATAAAGCAAAACAATTGTGTGAAGCGCACAATGTGCTTTTCATTGCAGATGAAATTCAAACAGGATTGGCAAGAACAGGCAAGATGCTGGCCTGCGATCATGAAAACGTACATCCAGATATTTTGATACTCGGTAAAGCATTGAGTGGTGGCACCTTGCCGGTGAGTGCTGTGCTGGCGAACGATGAAATTATGCTCACCATTAAACCAGGCGAACATGGTTCTACCTACGGTGGAAACCCATTGGCTTGCAAGGTAGCGATGGCTTCATTAAATGTTTTGATAGACGAAAAGATGGCCGAGAATGCAGAAACACTGGGTCAGTATTTCAGAGAAAAAATTGAAGCATTGAACTCTCCTCACATCAAATTGATTCGCGGTAAAGGCTTGCTGAATGCCATTGTTGTGGATCATGCAAACCGCGAAGCAGCATGGGATCTGTGTTTGCAACTAAAAGAAAACGGTTTGCTTGCTAAACCAACTCACGGCGACAAAATACGATTCGCTCCTCCGCTGGTAATAACGAAAGATCAGATTGATGAATGCGTGGGCATTATTGCGGAGAGCTTGAAGGTGCTGGACTAATTGAATAACTGAGTAACTGAATAACTGAGGCGTTGAATTATTGAATAATCGAATTATTGATGAAAGGTCAATTTTCAAGTTCAGTTATTCAGTTACTCAGTTATTCAGTTCATTCAGTCTATTCAGCTATTCAATTATTCATTTTACTTTTACCCAATGCAGCACGACCAGCAACACAAAGAACTACATCTTCAGAGTTCGGATATACTTACAGACATTGTTATTGGCATGAGCGATGGGCTTACTGTTCCTTTCGCATTGGCAGCTGGTTTGAGTGGCGCGGTATCTTCTACACATTTAATTGTGATTGCCGGCTTGGCGGAGATTGCGGCGGGTTCTATTGCGATGGGACTTGGCGGTTATCTTGCAGGCAAAACAGAAATTGATCATTATAACTCCGAGTTGAAACGTGAGCATGACGAAGTGGAAACGGTTCCCCATAAAGAAAAGGCAGAAGTAAAAGAATTCTTTGCCAATCTTGGTCTTAGTGAAGATGTGCAAGAGCAAGCTGTTGAAGAGATGACGAAAGACAAAGAAAAGTGGGTTGACTTTATGATGAAATACGAGCTTGGCCTCGACAAGCCAGATCCTAAAAGGGCAAGGAACAGCGCTTTCAATATTGGCTTGTCTTACGTCGCAGGCGGCATTGTTCCGTTGTTGCCTTACTTCTTTATTGATACGCCATTGCAGGCGCTAAAAATTTCCGCAGTTATTACGCTTATCTGTTTGTTTGCATTCGGTTTCTTTAAAAGCAAAATCACCGGAGTAAATCCGTGGGGCGGCGCATTGCGTGTAACCGTTATTGGCGCTATTGCTGCTGGCTGTGCGTTTGGTATTGCGAGACTTATTCAATCGTAGCAACTAATAATTAATAATTAACAATTAATAGGTGTTGCATTCTGCTAAAAATGTTGACCTCATGGTAATTTGCGAGTTTTGAAGTTGCAATTAATAGCGGCTGTCGCCCCTATTAATTTTTAATTATTAATTATTAATTATTAACTGTTCAATCATCACGTCCCAATGTGAAATAAGCAGTTCAAACCTGTGTTGCTCATCTTTCTTTAGTTTCTCCTGGTCTGGATATAACTGCTTTTTGTACGGATCGAGAAGATCCGCTGCGAAAGCCAGCGCAGCATTTTTAAACACAATCGTTACACGAAAATCCCATCTTGTATCTTCACCTGAATGCAGCATTGGCGCTTGTGCCGTCACGCTGATGATATCACCTTTTTCGATTGCTTTCTTTAATAGAGGATAGTGATTTTTCTTCCACAGATCGATGAACTCTCCGGCAGATCCCCATTTTACTTTGTAATAATTTTCGATTGTAAAATATTCACTTGAATTGCTTTTTTGCTGTGCATCTGTATTAAATGAAACAACAGAGATAACGATAACCAAAACCAATGACCGTAGAAGCTTATATTTCATAAACAGTGTTTTACCCCATAAACTACTCATTTTTAAAGCAAAATCAAAGTTCAGCGGCAAGGGCATGTCTTTTGAATATACCTCTATATCTGTATCATTTTCTTCCTCAACTATTATTCAACCTCAAATAAAATGACCATGAAAACAGGATACATTTTATTGATTATGACGATTGCTCCGTTGCTGTCTTTCGGGCAGCAAAAAGATACTTTGCCGCCTCCAAACGCTACCAAATCGCACATGAACTTCAGCAACGTAAAAGGCTGGAAGGACGGCACAAAACCAATCGCGCCCGAAGGATTTACAGTTGACCTTTATTATGATGGCTTGCAAAATCCTCGTTGGCTCTATGTCTTACCAAATGGAGATGTACTGGTAGCGGAATCGAACACGCATCATGGCTTCTTCGAAAAGATAGGAGCAGCATTTGTAGGCGCCAACAAATCCAACAGCATGAAGAAAAGTGCCAACAGAATCACACTGTTGCGAGATGCCGATCACGATGGCAAGCCAGAGGTGAAAGAAACTTTTTTAAGTGGGCTTAAACAACCTTTCGGAATGCTATTGATTGGCAATCATTTTTATGTAGGAAATACAGATGCACTTGTGCGTTATATCTATGAAAGCGGAGCAACTAAAATTACTTCGAACGGAGAAAAATTGCTTGATCTACCTGATGGAAAAATCAATCGTCACTGGACAAGAAATATCATTACTAACAAAGACAATTCAAAAATCTATATTGGCATTGGCTCCGGCACGGACCATGGGGAGAAGGGTTTAGAAAATGAAAAATTAAGAGGCGATATTCTCGAGGTCAATCCTGATGGAACAGGGATGCGTGTGTATGCGGCGGGCCTTCGCAACCCTGTCGGCATGGGCTGGGCGCCAGGCACTGAGACACTTTGGACATCTGTAAATGAGCGCGACGAATTGGGAGACAATCTCGTTCCTGATTACGTAACGAGTGTTAAAGAAAACGGTTTTTATGGCTGGCCATATTGTTATTGGGGTCAGCATATTGACCCTCGTGTGGAGCAGGTACAGCCAGACCTTGTTCAGCGGGCGATAGTGCCAGATGTGCCTCTTGGCTCGCACACGGCATCTCTCGGACTTGCATTTTATGACAAAAAGATGTTTCCTGAAAAATATCACAATGGGGCGTTTATTACACAGCATGGCTCCTGGAACCGCAAGCCTATTGCCGGTTACAGGGTGCTGTTTGTTCCATTCAAAAATGGCAAACCTTCCGGCGATCCTGAAGAATTCCTAACCGGCTTTATTGAAGATCTTGATCATGGAAAAGTGCGCGGCCGCCCTGTTGGCATTGTTGTACTTCAAGATGGCTCGATGTTGATTACGGATGATACGAGTAATAAGATTTGGAGAGTGAGCTATGGGAGGAATTAGGAATTAGAAGTTAGAAATTAGAATTCTTGCAAGAACCTTATGAAGACCATAACTCTAATTCCTAACTCCTAATTCCTAATTTCTAATGTCTTCATCACATTATTCCTATACAACTTCCCCACCGGTATTTCTGATTTTTCAATTTCGATTACTTCGTTAGTGAAAGAGCGGATCTTTTCAAGGGAGACAATGAATGAGCGGTGCGTGCGTAGAAACATATTGCCGGGCAACATGGCTTCCAATGAGATGATGGATTGACGTGTTACAATAGTGCCGCTGCCGGTAAAGACTTTTACATAATCTTTCATGCTTTCGATATAATGGATATCCCGTAGCATAACCTTGACCATCTTTCTATCGGCACGGAAGTAAACAAAACTTTCCTTAACAGCAGGAGTATCAGTATTTGCAGGAGCTTCAGGCAATTGCTTGTTTCCTTTTGCGTACAGCACTTTATTGATCGCCTTTATGAATCTCTCAAACTGTATGGGCTTCAATAAATAATCAAGTGCATCAAGATCATAACTCTGAATGGCGTAGTCGGAATAAGCAGTTGTAAAAATTACTGCGGGAGGGTTTTTAAGCGTCTTAAGAAAATCAATGCCACTTAGTTGCGGCATTCTTATGTCGAGAAAGATCAATTGAACTTCATGTTGCTGCAGATATGAGAGTGCCTGAATGGCATTGCCACATTCTCCCACCCACTTCAATGCCGGCATAGCTTCAATGTAGCTTTTAAGTATGCTGCGGGCGGGCGGTTCGTCGTCTATCACCAGGCATTTGATCACATTTGATTCACTCATAATCATGCGTATTTTAGGGCCACTGCAGGCATGTTTACTTTTTGTCTTTGCAATTCAATGTCAAGGTTTACAACAAACACATCTTCATCTTCAATGACGGCAAACTGGTGTTTTCCTTCATATAAAAGCTGAAGGCGTTTTGTCAAATTCTGCAAGCCAATGCCGCCTACTTTTGAAATTGCTTTTGAAGGAGCTTTACCGTTCATGATCTTCAAATGCATAATATTCTTTTCAAAATAAATATGCACATTGATCCATGGGTTTTCAAGCATCTCACTGGCACCATGTTTAAAACTATTTTCCACAAGCGGCAAAAGCAACAATGGTGCTATCTGATATTCATCTACATCTCCTTCTACATCAATATTGATGTCTGGCTTGTTGCCATAGCGCACAGTTTCAAGTTTTACGTAGTCCCTGATCATTTTTATTTCCTTGCTAAGCGGCACCAATGGCTGGTTGCACTCATACAAGATATAACGCAACATATCGGAGAGACCCAGTACTAAACCGGATGCTACGGGCGAGGCATCTTGCGTATGTGCATATACGTTATTTAGCGTATTGAATAAAAAATGCGGATGCACTTGCGCCTTCAATAGTTGAAGTTGAGTCTCCACATTTTCCTTTTGCAATTGTAGGTTGCGTTGTTCTTTTACATACCAATATTTCATAAGCTTGATGGCAGCAGCCATTCCGCCTATGGTTATACCGCCGCGAAGTCCCGCCAGAAATGATAAAAAGAATGCCGCATAAACAGAACTCGCGACAATTGTGTAAAAACCAGGAAAGAACGTTTTCCGGAAAGGCATTACCACGTAGTTTGAAATCAACGCAGAAATGATTCCGGTTAAAACAACTACCACAATCACCATTGCTGCAGCCAAAGGATACTTTGCTTTCAGGATAAACTTCGGTACAACAAAGTACATCAAAGTATAAGCCATAAAAATGTGTGCGGGCAGAAACAAAAGCGATTCAATCATTGCACAGGATAATCTCTGTGTATATGGAATCGTGGCCGGGGCGCAGCCAAATGAATACAAAACCCCACTGAAGATCCACCAACTTAGCCACCACAACAAATGCCGCGTATACTTGTATTTGTCAGAAAATATGAGCGGATATTTTTCCATGACGACAAGGATTTAAGCCTTGTTTACTAAGTTACAAAATTGTTCAGCGTTTAAAAACTCGCAAAATCTGATTAGCGACGAACATTCGTTTTTCGTATACGGAAAAACATTGAATCCGTACAGACAAGGCATTGCCTTGTCTCTGTTGAAATTCCGCTTATGCGGAGACAAGGCAATGCCTTGTCTCTACTGCATTACTTTGGCTACGATGGCTTCGTTTTCCCTCAGCGTATGATTTCCTTCCCAGGCAACTATTGCTGTTTCAAGCGCATCTTTCAGCTTCATTAGTGTTTTCTTCTTTTTGATATTTAAAGTGCTGCCAATCAACTTTTCCCTGTAAACGAGTTGATTGTCATTGTTATAAAAATTGATAACGGAAAATGAATTTCCCTTTTTGTTGTCTTCAAGAACCCAGTAGCCTTTGTCGGATATCCATTTGGGAGTTTTCGCGGCGCTTTCTTCTTGAGCTTTGGCTTTGAAGCTAGTGGCAGTAATAACGATCGCCAGGATGAGGAGCATCTTTTTCATAACAAATCATTTTTAAAAATTAAGGTCAGTGTTGCTTTGTCGTGTAAAGTTATTCTGCGGCAAACCCTTAATTTCTATAAATCGCGAGATATGGGGAAATGAGAGATAGAATGCAGGAGTTGTGCGATGAAATGATTTTGTCGATAATGCAGGAATTAGTTTCTGTGTAAGACACAGATTTACCACTAAGGCACTGAGGGCACTGAGTTTCACTAAGAATGGTTTTAATTTCCGCGACTCCTTAGTGGAGCTTTGTGTCCTTAGTGCCTTAGTGTAAAAAAACTATTTTACCGCCGGCCAGTCGCTTATCCATTGCAGTTCTTCGATGCGTAGTTTCGGCTTTCCATTGTCGTGGGCATCATAGCCATGGAAGATGAGATAGTCTTTGTTATCAAACGTTGCAACGGCATTATGACCAACGCCGTACCAATTGCTGTCGCCTTGCAAAAGCAATGAGCCACCGCCAAGTGCCATGTCTTTATTGTCTTTGTCGAGATACGGTCCGGTTATTTTTTCGCTTCTGCCAACCATCATTTTGTAAGTGCTCTTTGGACCGCGACAACAATAGTCAAACGAAACAAAGAGGTAATAGTAATTTCCTTTTTTGAAAATAAATGGAGCTTCAATGGCACCATCACCCGCAGATGAATCTGCAGCAGAACTTCTTGGCCGAGAGGCAAGTGAATGCCACTCTTCCGGTTGGGCCACTTTTTGCAGACTACTGTCGAGCTTTACGAGTTTTATACCATCCCAAAACGAACCGAAATCCAGCCACGCTGTTTTATTTTCATCCACGATCAAATTTGGATCAATGGCGTTCCACATGTCTCTGTTGGGCACGGATTGAATCACTTTTCCAAGATCTGTCCATTTATAATTTGTAGAGCGGGGATCTAATGTTTTATTAACGGCAAGGCCAATACAAGAAGTATTTTTTCCAAATGCAGAAGCTGCATAGTACAAATAATACATGCCATTGTGAAAGCTGATATCAGGCGCCCAAACATGTCCCTTAAATCCAGGAACAGCATCCACGGCCCATTGTGGGGCTTTATCGAAAACGGGTTTTTCCTTTTTCCATTCTTTCATGTTCGTCGACGACCAAACAGAAATGCCCATGCCGGTGCAAAAAATATAATAGACACTATCCTGTTTGATGATGACAGGGTCATGCACAGAAATGTTTGTTTCTAACTTTTGCGCCTGTGCCAACGTTGAGATGGCGAGCAAACTAAGTAGTAAAATCTTTTTCATAGTAAGAACGCAGATTTTTAACATTCTGATGATAGGTTAAGATGAAGCAGATAATTTATGAATGAGGTAAATCTCATTTTATGATTTTTATTTGATCAAAAAATCAGTGTAAATCAGTCCAATCTGTGTCATCTGTGTGCTTTCTCTCAAAAAAATAGGGTTCAAGGTATAAGATTCTCATCTCACCTCAAACCCGTTTTAACAACAACTGAGAACTTATATTTTCACTCGTAGCACACTAAATGAATAAGGTGCTGCAGAGAGATTTATTTTCTTTCCGCTTAATTTAACCGTTGACTGCTTTGGTGAAACTTTAGTTGGCTCGGTGAACGAATTCACAGCCATCAAATCATCGTTTTGCAAGACAGTTAGCGTTCCTTGTGATGCCAATTTCTTAACACCATCAAGTGATAAAGATGTCTCTTGTGATCTGTTTGACGCATTTACCAATTTGATGATCAACTCATTTGTCTTCGTGTCAATAGCAGCAGCGGCAAACAAACTATCCTGACCTGCTACTACATCGTTATTCAAGGTAATCGGCACCACTTTGTTTCCTTTGTTTAAAGAGAACAATTGCTGCACATAGTAATCAGGGGTACCATAAGATTTCAGGTTATTCACCCAAATAAGATCGGGTGTCCATTGCCAGCCATCTGCATGCGCAAACAGGGGCGCATAAGAAGCCATGTTTACAACATCTGCGTTACGCTCTAGGCCAGTCATGAAGGCGGCTTCAGACAATGCGGTCAACCAGCAATTCTTGTTATCTACGCTCACTGTTTTGTCGCTTTGAGCTGCATATTCGCCACCAAATATTTTGGAACCATTGCGTGGATAGTTATCGTAGCGTCTCGCATTTTCAAAGAACCATTCAGGTTTGCGATAATAATGCTCGTCGATGATGTCTGCGTTCATTTTGCGCAGCTCATTGTTGAGATAATCAAAACGTTCGCCGTTAGGATCAGTACCAGAGCTGTTTACCAGTTTGAAATCGGGATATTTTGATTTGATCGCTTTGGTAAAAATCTTCAAGCGCTCAACGTATTGCGGCCCCCAGTTTTCATTTCCCACGCCCATCATTTTTAAATTGAACGGAGTAGAATGTCCCATGTCTGCACGCACTTTGCCCCATTTCGTAGAAGCATCACCGTTGGCAAATTCGATGAGATCGAGAGCATCTTGTACATAAGGATCGAGTTCGTCGAGCGTGGCTACTTCGGCAGAATTAAATTGACAAGCCATGCCACAATTCAATATTGGCAAGGGTTCTGCGCCTATATCTTCTGCCAGTTGAAAGTATTCGAAGAATCCTAAACCGAATGTTTGAAAGTAATCTGGTGTTGGGCGATGTGCAAACTCAAAGTTCCAGCGGTTGATCAGCAATTGTCTTTCTTCAATCGGACCAAGTGTTTTTTTCCACTGGTAACGTTGAGACAAATCAAAGCCTTCTACAATACAACCACCGGGAAAACGGATGAAGCCCGGCTTCATATCAGCAAGCAATTGCACCATGTCGGCACGCATACCGCCCGGCCTGTTTTTCCATGTGTCGCCTGGGAACAGCGAGATCATATCTAGGTCTATAACACCATTTCCTTCTATTGTTATTTTTAGTTTTCCTTTCAGCTCTGTTGCTGTAGCATTGAAGCTTGCGATTGCTTTGTGCCATGCATCTCCGGATTCTTGCGGAGTGATGGTTGTGCCACCAATGCTTTTTCCGTTTGCATCGATCAATTCTACAGTCAGCCTTACGGCTGGTTGTTGCTGATGATACATGATAGAAAAATCATAACGCAGGTCCTTCTTAATGCCCATGCCACGAAAGCCTTCATTCACCAGTACAACATCGCCCTTAGCAGCGTTGTTTGCTGTAACCCTTAAATAACGTGGGTTTGCAGTGTTTACTTCTTTTCTGTTTACAACGAGCACATCGCCTTCAGTTTTGCGTTTCACATCCCAGCCCATCAATGGTCTGAAAAATTCAAACGAGCGGTTCTTTACCATTTCCGCATAGATTCCACCATCTGCACCAAGGTTGATGTCTTCAAAAAATACGCCCCACATCGTTGGCTGGATGTCGGCTTTCGTCTGATTTACTTTTACCGTCAATTGCTTCTGCGACCGTGCGTTGGGTATACCAAGTGCAGCGAGAGCAATCATTAATAAACTTATTTTTCGCATAGTATATGTTGTCAATTACGAATTAGGAATTAAGAATTGTGATGTTCGAAGATTCCTGATTCATGTTCATCATTCACGTTATTTTTTCTTTCCCCATATTGCCGTGCCTGCATTGTTGAGGCCGGAAAATATTATTGTTGATTTTTTGTTTTCCCAGTCGCGCCCTTTTTGTACAAATACTTTATCTGTGTAACCATTGCTCCAATGCATTTCCAGCCACGGGGCGGTGTAGGTCCAGGTGCTGGCTGCATCTCCATTTAAAGTTCCGTTTGTTCCGATGGTTAAGCTTTGTGATACCTGAAAATCAGGTGATGTTTGTTCATCGGCATAACCGGGCACTACACGATATCCTAAAATGATCTGTTCCCAATTTCCTGCAAGGCTATCTTTTGCAACGATGCTGTTATCTTCCCATGCATATCTTTCCGGTGATGCAATTGGCCAGCCATCTTTTGTCCAGAAAAGTTTTCGTACATGCAGGTCCATGTAGTACTTGGCTATGCCTGGTCTGCCCTGGTGGCCAATGTAATAATTTCCTGAACCATCATCAAACACTGTGCAGTGCGAAGTTCCCTGCCACCCGCCGTGGCCGCTGAATTGATATGGAGCCACGATCATTGGTGTGTGGTCAACATCGGTGTTGATATCTACGCCATTGAAATCGTAGAACGGGCCTTGCGGACTATCGCCTTTTCCAACACGCACATTGTATTTTGTTTCCAGCCAATCGTAGGCTATGAAGAGATAATATTTTTTCTGATCGGGATTGTAAATGATCTCTGCGCCTTCGATATTGCCGTTGTATTTGCCACCTGTAAATCCGCGATTGGCAACACGTACGCCAATGTCGCCATTATTACCCGCAAGTCCTGTTGTGGGGTCCAGTTTCAAAACATAGATACCATCCCATGCAGAACCATAGTACATCCAATGTTCGCCGGCAGGAGTTACAATAACCGTTGGGTCGATGGCATTTGTTTGGCGAACAGCATTGTTAGTAGAAACAACGACTGTGCCTTTTTCTGTCCATGGACCTTCGGGAGTTGTTGCAGTGGCTAACCCTATTACACTTAGTCTCGCTGTTGCGGATGACAATGAGTAATACAATCTGTATTCACTGCCCACTTTCATTACATACGGCGCCCACAAAGAGTTATTAGGAGTACCGCCTTGTTGTTTTATGTAATCGGAGCCTTTAGGAGGGAGTGTGTTGAATACCCAGCCTACAAACTGCCATTGTACAAGGTCCTTTGATTTTCGTATCTGCAGGCCCAAACGTACATCTATGCCGTATCCGGCATCTGTGCTGTAGCAATAGTAGTAATCGCCAAATTTCTTTATTGACGGATCGTGTACATTATAACTTCCCCATTGCAAATAATTAGCAAATGGTGAGACATCCGCATAAGTATCGTTGATTGAGTTGATGTCAAAGGCTTTTGGAGGAGTGACAATCACAGTGTCTGTGCCACTATTGTTGGTTCCACCGCCGCTTTTCGAACAAGCGAGGGGAAGCAATGCCGCAACGAACATCATAGCTTTTACGCAAATACTGTATTTACTAAACAGTCTCATTGTTTTCTACTTTTTTGGTTGCACGCCTTCCGTTGTCATTACTACACGTTTCATTGTACCGTCTTTGTTGTAGAAGAGATAATCAATACAAACTGATCTTCTGAAACTTCCGCCGTTGGTATTAATTCCTCCGTTATGATAGATGAAGTATGATTTTCCTTTGAAATCAATTATCGCCTGGTGATTCGTATTGCTATTGCCTGCTATCTCGTTTAATATTCCTTTGTACTGCCACGGTCCGTTTATGCTGCGGCTCATCGCGTAGGCAATCTTTTCGGGGAACTGTGTTGCATAAGATAAATAATACCATCCGTTGCGTTTGTGTATCCATGGTGCCTCGGTGTACGTTGGCAGATCAATGATTTGAATGGGCCCATCAAGCTCTGTCATATTCTCCTTCAACTTTGCGTAGTAGCATTTCGTATTCCCCCAAATAAGATATGCCTGTCCATCGTCGTCGATGATCACTGTCGGATCAATATCATCCCAGGAAATATTTGTGGCTTTCGTCATGTCGTTTGTAATAAGCGCCGAGCCGCGTGCATCTTTAAAAGGACCTGTTGGCTTATCACTCACTCCTACGCCGATTGCCTTGCCATGTATTGTGCCATGCTCCACTGCTACGTACCAATAAAACTTGCCGTTTCGTTCTATCACCTGTGAGGCCCATGCGTCATCTTTTGCCCAGGCAAAATCTTTGGTGTTCATGGGCGATGGATGCTCTGTCCAATGCACCATGTCAGTTGTTGAAAAGCAAAGCCATTCATGCATCACATATCCTTCATGCGGTGGCTTGGCTTCATCGTGACCGGTGTACAAATAAACCGTATCGTGATACACCATTGCCCCAGGATCAGCAGTGTATTCGTGCTGAATGATAGGATTTCCATTCGCGATAAACGTCGAATCCTTTTTTTCCTGTGCATTCATCTGCAATGAACAGATGCCACAAATAATGCCGCCAAGTATTCGCTTGTTCATAGAGTCTTATTTTAATTCCAGTACCACTACTGAGAATGGAGGCAATTTTACATTCACCGTAGAACCTTTTACATTGGCTCCATTGAAGGCAATAGGTTTCAATTTGTCTGGTTGTTCAAAGGTGTTGTGATCAGTCAGTTTAGCAGAAGTAAGAATTCTGCCGCTTACAGTTTTAAATTGCGCTCCGTCAAAATTCACGGTGATATCCTGCGATTTTTTAGAGTCGATATTTACGAGTGAAATATGTGTTGCACCCAATGAATCTTTTGAAGCCGATGCCCAAACTGCCTGCAGCTTATCATTACCAAGAACATAGTCATTCGTCTTGATGGTGACAGGCAACAGTTTTGCATTCTGGTGCACGTTGTACATTTCCAACACATGATATGTAGGTGTCAGGATCATTTTTTCTTTATCGGTAAGAATCACGGCCTGCAATACGTTGATGCATTGCGCAAGGTTTGCAACGCGTACACGGTCTGCGTGATTGTTGAAGATGTTCAGTGTAACACCTGCAATCATCGCATCGCGCATAGTGTTTTGCTGATACAAAAATCCGGGATTAGTACCAGCTTCAACATCGTACCATCCGCCCCACTCGTCCACCACCAGCGCTACTTTCTTTTTAGGATCGTATTTATCCATGATAGCGGAATGCTTGATGACTAAAGAGTCCATGAAGCATGCGCTTTTCATTGTGGCGAAATATTGTTGTTCAGAAAAATCAGTGGCAGGTCCTTTATGGTTCCAATCAATAACTGAATAGTGGTGAAGTGCTACGCCGCCCAGCATGTGCAGAGGAATCTGGCTCATCAATGTTTCTGTCCAATGATAATCTGCACTGTTTGCACCGGATGCAATTTGCATTAAACCGCCGCCCATGAAAGTTGCATATTTGCGGTATATATCTGCATAATATTCCGGACGCATATTTCCACCACAACCCCACGCTTCGTTACCCACGCCCCAGAACTTTACGTTCCATGGTTTTTCTCTTCCGTTTTGTTTGCGCCAATCGCTCATGGGGCTTTTCCCGTCGAAGTTTACATACTGCACCCAATCAGCCAGTTCCTGTACGGTTCCGCTTCCTACATTACCGGCAAGGTATGGTTCTGCGCCAAGCAGTTCACACATATTTAAAAAGTCGTGTGTGCCAAAACTATTGTCTTCTGTAACGCCGCCCCACCATTTGTTCACCATTTCGGGACGTTTGTTTTTTGGCCCCACGCCGTCTTTCCAGTGATAGGTATCTGCGAAGCAACCACCCGGCCAGCGAAGGTTGGGAATCTTTAATTTTCTAAGTGCATCAATGATATCGTTGCGAACGCCATTCGTGTTGGGAATTGTTTTACTAGTATCTCCTACATAAAATCCACCGTAGATACAATGACCCAGGTGCTCTGCAAAATGACCATAAATGTGTTTGCTGATAACAGTAGAAGAATTACTTGTGTTGACGGAGATATTTGTTTGGGCAAATAGCAATCCCGATGTGAATAGGAAACAAGTTCCCAATAGCAATCGCAAGAATTTCATGTCGTTGTTTTTTCGAGTAAATATTAGAGCTCTAAAATAAGTGTATTTTTTACAATTATAAAATTTTTATATACCTGCGGGCTGACAATTAAACGCAAAGGAAGTAAAGGAAAAACTTTGAATAATTTTATGCAACTCTCAAAAACGCAAAGGGAAAGAAGAATATTTAAAAAGACATTAAACCCGCTTTCCCTTCAACTCTTTTTTTAAAAACCTTCGTTTCCTTTGCGTAACCTTGGCGCTCTATGCTGTTACGTCTTTGGAAAAGAAAGGAACCGAAGAATCGGCTCCTTTTTGCTTGCTTATTTAATCTAAGGGTTAATAAGTCCCGTTTTGTTTGTAACCAGGATTGTTGTCAATCTCTGTTTGTGGAATTGGCAACAATTCTCTGCCAGGGAGATAGCTGCCGAACTCCGGATCTCTTGATTTCAACCACGCAAGTTTGGTGGCGTCGTTTAACCAGCCCCATCTGCGGATATCGTCAAAGCGGTGGCCTTCCAGGCAGAATTCAAGTAGCCTTTCGTGACCAATCTGGTCACGTATTTGTGTTTTGCTGTAGCCGGCAAATTCTGCTTGACGATCAGGCAGGTTTGCCCTGTTGCGCACCAGTTGAATGTACTTTGCACACTCTGCTGCATTGCCCAGTTCGTTCTGGCATTCTGCATACATCAACATTACATCAGAATAACGCATGAGTCTTTCGTTGATGCCGGATTTCCAGTCGTACTCATTTGGCTTTGAACCCTGCCAGTTTTCATACTTTTTGCAGTAAGTATCGCCCATGTATGCAGGGCTTGAAGCGTAAGCAGCCTGGAACGTTGTCTGGTACATTGGCGTATTGGCCAAATGTGTATCTACCGTATCGTTGTAGAAAATAGTTGCAAGGCAACGAGGATCTATCTTGCCATCCTTTGTTTTTTCCTGGCGATACTCAGCCAATGCTGTTGCTGTTGGCTGTACGTCTGTCCAACCAAAATTTGGCGCCCCAAATGTGATGGCACGTGCAGAATAAAAGCCCCATGTAGAGGACGGCACACCTTGCCACTGCAAGTCTGTACCACCCGCTGTCAGGGAGAATTGAATTTCAAAAACAGACTCTGCATTGTTCTCATTGTTTTCGCCAAAGTTGTCAGCATAGTTCGGCATCAGGCTATAAACATTGAGGTCGATCACAGATTTAAATTGTACGGAAGCGCTATCAAAATTACCATTAAATAGATATGCTTTTCCAAGATAAGCCATTGCGGCACCTTTAGTGGCGCGGCCTTTATCAGGGTTTGCGTAAGTTATTGGCAACAAAGGAATAGCTGCTTTAAAATCTGCTTTTACCTGCGCCCATCCTTCGGTAACAGTTGATTGTGGCAATATTTTAGCCGTTGTAGTTGGTAATGGAACACTACCAAACATGTCTACCAAATGAAAATAATAGAGCCCGCGTAAGAAATATGCTTCACCTACAAGCCGGTTCTTCAATGTATTGTCCATAGATATTCCCGGCACATTTGCAATTACCTGGTTGCATCGTGAAATGCCCTGGTAAAATTCATCAAATGTCCAGCCGTAGCCTGAATTATCGGCGGTTCCCAACTGGAACCTTCCAACGTTGGAGATAGCTGTCCATGGGCTGTTGCTTTTTATATCGTCGCCCTGTACGTTGAGCAAAATGGGCGCAAAGCGCATGTAGCCGCCATCTTCAATAAAAGTTTGATAGCATGCATTTGTTCCTGCCAGCGCATCGTTTTGCGTTTTCCAAAAGGATGCTGATGTTTGAGAATTGGGATTGGTTTGGTTAAGTTGCTTGTCACAACTCGCTAAAGTAATGATCGAACAAATGGCTATTCCGTATTTCAAAAAAGTCTTTTTCATTCTTAGTTAGTTTAACGATAAAAAATTAGAACGCTGCCTGAATACCGAACATGAACGTTTTTGGATTAGGGAAAGAACCGTAATCAAATCCGCGGTTAAACAAACCGTCGCTGATGAAATCAGGATCATATCCTTTGTATTTGCTCAGGGTGAGTACGTTCTCCCCAGCTATGTAAAAACGCAGCTTGCTGACAACGTGTTTTCTCATTAGAACTGATGAAGCCGGAATATTGTATCCTATTTGTACGTTTTGCAATCTTACATAAGAACCGCTTTCAACAAACAGATCCGAGAAACGGTTGTTGCCGTTAGGATCGTTGATGATGGGTCTTGGAACATTTGTGTTTGTATTGGTTGGTGACCAGAAGTTCAACTCATCTGTGTGTTGGTTGCCATACTGTCCTGTCATGAGCGCCTGGTAAACAGCGTTAAACACTTTGTTACCACCACTTCCCTGGATGAACAGAGAAAGATCAAAATCAGCATAGGCAGCATTAAAGGTAAAGCCATAGTTGTATTTAGGAATTGCACTACCTAGATATGTTCTGTCATTAGCATCTGTAAGTGTATCTGTATGATCGTTATTTTTTCCGTTCTGCGCTTTGAAGATCACATCACCAGGGGCCGTTAATACAGACTGGAATGCGTGACCTGCAATCTGATCAGTACTTTGGAAAATGCCTTCCGTTTGATAACCGTACAGTTCGCCCACTGATCTGCCCACTTCTGTTTTACTGCCCGAGCGATATATTGGATTATTGGTACCACCCAGTTTCAACACTTTATTTTTCAAAGTAGAGAAGTTTGCACTTACATTATAGGTAAATCTGCCTTCCGTTTTTCTATAACCCAATGTCACCTCAACGCCTGTATTCTTAACAGTTGCGGCATTGGTCCTGATTGTATTTGGCACTGAACCAACAGAGTACGGTAAAGGTAAATCTGTAAGAATGTCTGAAGCTTTTTTATCAAAATACTCAACAGTCAGGTTTAGTTTCTCTTTCATGAAACCCATATCCAACGCTACGTCACTTGTGGTAGAGCTCTCCCAATGCAGGTTAGGATCTGCAACGGAAACGGTAGTGGCGCCATGTGCATAGATATTGCTGAAGTTGTAGTTAGAAGCGGTGTTGATAAATGGCTGCCATTGATACTCACTCAGATTAAGCTGGTTACCTAATGTTCCCCATCCACCACGCAGTTTCATGCTGCTGATTGCGGCAGGAAGCTTAATGAATTTTTCGTTTGTTATGTTCCATGCGCCTGCAATACCCACATAGTTACCGTATCTTTTTGCAGGGGCAAATTTGGAAGACCCATCTCTCCTAAAGTTTACAGTAAGGAGATAGCGGCTATCGTAGTTGTAGTTAATTCTGCCAAGAAGCCCAGTGGTAACATAAGTACCTCTCCACTCGGTGATGGTATTAGCAGAAGCAGCGGCGTTGCTGAATGAAGGGAATTCCATGCTTCCGTTATCACGAGATGTACCGGTTTGCGATGAATTGTTCATTTTTTCAAACGTATAACCTGCAAGGAAATCTGCCTGGTGCTTTCCTTTAGTGAAGTTATACGTCAGGGTGTTTTCTACGAGTTGCTTATTTGGCTGACCAAAGCCCTCCATATAATAGTACTGGGTATTGATGTAATAAAAACCCATGTTGAAGCTTGGCTCATAATGGTAGTTTTTATAGTCTGTTCTGTCAAAGCTTGCGTTGATCTTGTATTTTAAATTTTTAACGATTTCAAATTCTGCCCAACCGTTTAACAATATCCTGTTGCGTTCGCTCCAGTCGTCCACGATTGAGTTCAAACCAACAACGTTTGCAGAGATGGCGCGGTGAATAGTTTGATCGGTACCGCCGTAACCACCTTCTTTTGTAGAATCATACACCGGCATTGTAGGTATCGCTGTAAGCATGCTGGTAACGGTTCCTCCGAATACAGCGTGGTTAGCAGTTCCGGCATAGTTACCTTTCTTGGAATACATGTAAGCTACTTTGGCACCATAGCTGAATTTACCTTTCTTTCCCTGCAAACTTGTGTTGAGGGAATAACGTTTGTAGGCCTGTGGCCCAACCTGGTAGCCCGTTTGATCAAAGTAACCAAGAGAAACATTGTAATTAAGCGCATCACTTCCTCCTGAAATACCTACGTTGTAATTTTGAATAGAACCTCTTTTCAAGGCAGCATCCTGCCAGTCTGTATTGATATTGGAAACAAAATTTGGGTTGGAAGGATCATTTGCAGGAACCAGTGAAAGGCCTGCATTTGTTGTGGCAGCGTTTACTACTTTTTGGTAACCAACTCTATCTAATACTGATATTTTCTTTGGCACCTGCTGTATACCGGCATAACCATTGAATGTTATTTTTGGTAAGCCTGCTCTTCCTTTTTTAGTAGTGATGATCACCACGCCTGTTGCTGCACGCGAACCATAAATGGCACCTGCAGAGGCATCTTTCAAAACAGAGATGGACTCAATATCCTCAGGTGAAAAATCAAATGGAGCGTCGATAGGTACTCCGTCGATAACGAACAAAGGACTGTTATCACCAAAGTTACTGATACCTCTTATTTTGATCTGCACATAACCGCCGGGCTCTCCCGAACCATGAACTGAAACGCCGGCAACCTGTCCCTGCAACATTTTGGCAACGTCATAGGTAGGGTTCTTTTTCGCGTCGGTAACATTCACGGTTGCTACAGAGCCTGTAAGATCTTTTCTTTTCTGCGTACCATATCCTACTACCACCACATCATTCAGTTGATCTGTAGAAGGCTCCAGTTTTAAAACAAAATCTGTTTTACTGCCTACTTTAAATTCCTGCGACTTGTATCCGACATAGCTTATCACAAGTACAGCATTTTCATCTTTTACACTGATGCGGAAATAACCTTTGTCATTTGTAGAAACGCCAAGGTTAGAGCCTTTTATCGTAATGCTGACACCAGCCTGGGGTTCACCTTTTTCATTCACAACAGTTCCGCCAACGTAGTGGTCTGCTAAAATGTTTACGGTCTTATTGTCTGGCAAAGGGTTTAGGCTTGTTTCTTCCGGATAAAGCAAGATCTGGTCGTCTACGACTTTATAGCGAATTTCGAGCGGCTTCATTACTTCGCAAAGCGCTTCTGAAATTTTTTTATTATCGCCGGAGTAGCTTATTTTTTTATTTCCATCTATTGCAGATGGGCTGTAGAGGAATTTTACGCCGGTTTGTTGTTGCATTAACGTGATGAACCTGAACACCGTTATTTTGTCTACAGAAAGCGTGACAGGCTTATCCAGGATGCCCTGCGCTTCTGTTTTCTTTGCGTATACCGAAAACGCAAAAGTGACGGCGATAGTAAATTGTACTACAATAATCTTCATTGCAAGCAGTATTGAAGCAATAAATTGCTTTTTTTTCATAATTTCATATGATTTTGTTCGTTAAGTAAACTGTTTCGGACATAATTAAACCGCATAGGTTTCCTTGCCGGTATGCCCCACATACCGGCATTCTTTTGCAGTATAATCAAGAGAGGTTGTTTGTATTAGGTTTCGCAGTTGTTGTTTTTCATAAAGCAATAATTATGGTTTAGTGATTGAATAATTACCTCACCCCAACCCTCTCCATTGGAGAGGGAGAAGATTTATTTACATCCCCTGCCACGTATGAGTATTGATGTGCCTTTTACTTCGTAAGTATTATTGAGCGACTGGCAAAGAATATCTAGTTTTTTGTAAAGGTTCTGATCTGTAATATCACCTGTAAAGAGACAGTTGTTAAGGGTTTCATCCTCCACTTCTATATTTACTCCATAGGTTACCTGCAAAGCTTTCAGAATGCTTTCAAACCTTTCTGATTCATAAATAAATGCTGCGCGTTCCTTTACAGGAGCGACTTGTACACTATCCTTATTAACAACTATAGGCAATGGAACATCAACAAGTGTTGCATCGAAAGTTTTACTTTCTTCCCCGTAAATTACTTTTTGATTTGGTGTGATTATAAGGCCTTTATTCTTTCTGTTTTTGATCTCGTCTGCATTCTCTTCACGTTCGTAAACTTCTACTTTTCCGGTTACGACAGACACTTCGATCCTCTTATTATTCTCGTCTGTTTTAATATTGAAAGATGTCCCCAACACATGCGTTACAAGATTTCTGTTGTAGACAAAAAATGGCTTGCCGGCATTTTTTGTGATCTCAAAAAAAGCTTCACCGGATAAATACACATCACGTTTGTCAGCAGAAAAATGTTCAGGATATTTTACTGAAGAGCCGGGCTTAAGTGTTATAAAACTGCCATCTTCCAATTGAAAACGTTCAGCCTTTGTACCACCGTTTTCTTTATTAATGAACATCGCGCCTTTCACTTCTTCTTTAACAGAAACCAGTTCTGCAGCAGGTTTTTTCTTTGATAAAAAGAAAACTGCGGTGCTTAAGCTAATCACCAGAATGGATGCTGCGGCAAACCAAACTTTTCTGTAATTGTGTTTCTTTTGAATAGGTATAACGCTCGCTGTTTCTTTCTCGGCGTGCTTGATTTTAGCGATAATCTCTTCAGCTCTTTTTTCATCAATGTTCATTTCTTCCATCTGAGGATGGTGGAACCTTACCATAATGTGGTTTGCCAAAAGATCATTATACATGCCAGAGCCTATAGCATCGAATAATTCCTCTTCTTCCGCAGCAGAAATTTTATCTGCAACATATTTATCCAGTAAGTACTGTATTCTCTCTTTATTGACCATATACGGTTATTTCCCAAGGTTCATTTAAATAAGACAGGTGGCGGGGAGCGGCGGAGTACAGAGAGTGAAAAAATATTTTTTTGGCAGCTGGAAGGACGAATAACTGAATAACTGATTAACTGAATAACTGAGTGGTTGAATTATTGAATAATTGAATAATTGATGAAAGGTCGACCTTCAAGTTCAGTTATTCAGTTACTCAGTTATTCAGTTATTAAAGAAAGTTGCTCATAATGCAGGCCACCATCAACGCTCCTCCATGCGCCTTTATGTAGCTGCGTATGGATTCAAGAGCGCGGGCCATGTGCGTTTTAACGGTAAGTCGTGAAATATTGAGTTTGCTGGCGATAGAGTCGTAAGATAATTCGCCCTGCTTCGCCATGGTGTAGATCTTCTGCTGCTGCGCAGGCAACTGCTGAATGGCGTCTGTGAGCAATTGCGTGTATTGATTATCGCGTATTTTGAAATCACAATTATCCTCGGATACCACATGCATTTGGCTATAGTGGCGTCTTGCTTTTTGTTCGTTGGCAAGTTTTTCCAGGTAATTAATAATATAGTTTTTGCTAACCGTGTATAGCCAGGATTTGAAGTTCTTTATGTTTTGCAAATCTTTTCGCTGGAACCAAACTTTGAGAAAGACATCCTGTACAATTTCTTCAGCCACGGAGGAGCTTTTAACGTAGACATAGGCAACGCTGAAGATCTTTCCTCTGTACTTGTCAAACAAGATTTGAAACGCCGTTTCATCATCTTGAGCAAGCAGACTCAGTAATGCAGTATCGTCCGGAATATTAAATGGCATAGCAGTCAATCGTCGTTAGAACTAAATTAATGTAAAATTGACAATTAAAAAATAGCCGGGGATATTTATTTGCGAAATATGTGAAAAAAGCTGCCGTCTTTCTAGTAACTGAATAACTGATTAACTGAATAACTGAGTGTTTCACCTTTGTAATGAATGATTGAATACCAACCTTCTGTTATTCAGTTAATCAGTTATTCAGTTATTCCCTGCTATATTGCTCCATCTCAATTCATTAAATACACAATTTGTTCACAGCTTGCCACAACTTTAATCGCGAAAACCCATTTCAGTCCGATTATTGCCTTAATTTAGCCCCCCGGTTTAGTTGAAAATTTTCCATTGATCCTGGTATTGTGTTTTGAAGACAAAGTGCTTCAGATTTGAAAGACCGATTATTGATACTGCCACCGGCCAGATTCTTTAAAATTTTAATAATAATGGCACAGTTTTATAACCTGCCATCAAAATATCATTGCTAATGCCGGACATTACAAAAAAACGTATTGCTATATTTGGTTCGACTGGTTCCATTGGCAAACAGGCGCTGGAAGTAATTGCAGCAAATGAGAACCTTTTTGAAGCCGAAATTCTGACCGCACATTCTAACGCGACTTTGCTTGTAGAACAGGCAAGACAATTCAAGCCGAATATTGTTGTTATAGGGGACGAATCCCAGTACGCGAAAGTGAAAGCAGACCTTTCGGGCACCGACGTAAAAGTTTTTGCCGGGGAAGATGCTTTGGAAGAAGTAGCAGCCATGGATAATTATGATATGATGCTGGCGGCAATTGTTGGCTTTGCAGGGCTAAAACCTACCCTTAAAGCCATTGAAAACGGAAAACCGATAGCACTGGCCAACAAAGAAACACTGGTGGTTGCCGGCGATATCGTAATGCAAAAAGCAGTGCAATACCGTGTGCCGATCATTCCGGTGGATAGCGAGCATTCCGCCATTTTTCAATGCCTTGTAGGCGAAACGCGCAACAAGATCGAAAAGGTGATCCTTACTGCTTCCGGCGGACCATTTCTGGGCAAAAAACCCAACTACCTCGTAAACGTAAAACGCGATCACGCTTTGCAACATCCCAACTGGAGTATGGGTGCTAAAATAAGCGTTGACTCTGCGACTTTAATGAATAAAGGTCTCGAGATGATCGAGGCAAGATGGCTGTTTAACCTGAAGCCTGATCAATTGCAGGTGGTCATTCACCCTCAAAGCATCATTCATAGCCTGGTGCAATTTGAAGATGGTAGCCTGAAGGCGCAAATGGGCCTTCCTGACATGAAATTGCCGATTCAGTATGCACTTGGTTTTCCTCAGCGCTTGCCGAACAATTTTCCACGATATGATTTCCGCAAACCAAACGCCCTGACTTTTGAAGAACCGGATCTTAAAACTTTCCGCAACCTTGGCCTTGCAACAGCTGCGTTGTTCAAAGGTGGTAACCTGCCTTGCGTAATGAATGCGGCCAACGAAATGGGTGTATACGCGTTCCTGCGCAATCGCCTGGGCTTTCTCGACATGACCGACCTCATTGAACGCACCATGGAAAAAGTGCCTTTCATTGAGAAACCAACGCTGGAAGATTATTTCAATAGTGATGCGGAAGCGAGGGAATTTGCAGCGTCGTTGTTGAGCCTGTAATGGGCTGAACGCTTAACGCCTAACGCTGGACGCTGTTGGAGGTGCGTCACTAGGATATTGGCGAAATATTCGGACTATTTTACCGTGCGTTAATCGCTAAGCGTTCTGCGTTAACCACTTCCGGGGAAAGATTAACAAAAATATATTCTCTATATTGGCGGCATTTTCGGGTGTTTCCGGCGTTAAGCGTTAGGCATTAAGCATTGAGCGTTTTTCCTCATTCCTGCGCCGCAAACTTTTCCCTATATTTGCCACTATTCAAAATTCAAAAAGTACCGGGATACGGTGATTATAATACCTGTATGACGACCTTATTAGCAATCGACTGGACAGAATTTGCAGTAAAAGCAGGACAGTTTATTTTATCCTTTTCCATCATCGTTGTATTGCACGAGCTTGGCCACTTCCTTCCGGCCAAATGGTTCAAATGCCGCGTTGAAAAATTCTACCTCTTCTTCAATCCATGGTTTTCCCTGTTTAAAAAGAAAATTGGCGAAACTGAATACGGTCTCGGCTGGGTTCCATTTGGCGGCTATGTAAAAATTGCCGGCATGATCGACGAAAGCATGGACAAGGAGCAGATGAAGCTTCCTCCAAAAGAATGGGAGTTTCGCAGCAAACCGGCCTGGCAACGATTGATCATCATGGTCGGCGGCGTTTTGGTAAACCTTATTTTGGGCTTCCTTATCTACGCTTGCATGCTTTGGCATTGGGGTGAAGAATATGTACCAACCAATAAATTCACTTATGGTATTGCTGCCGATTCATTGGCACAGAGTATCGGATTTAAGGATGGCGATAGAGTATTGAGTGTTGATGGCGAATACATCGATCGCTTCAACAAAATACCGATGAAGATCATTTTGAGCGGATCAAAAACAGTGGAAGTTGAAAGAGACGGTCAAAAGCAAACCGTTAATATTCCGGATGATTTTGCAGGCAAACTGATCAAATATAAAGCGGTCAACTTTATTGAGATGCGTGTGCCTTTCACAAAAGTAGATAGCCTTGCCAGCGACACCAGCGCGGCAGCAAAAGCCGGGATAAAAAAGAACGACAAGATCATTGCGATAAATGGCACCAACACTGAATTTTTCCAGGACTTCAGAAAGCAGGTTTGGAAAAACAAAGGGAAGCAAGTTGACCTAACCATATTACGTGGCAAAGACACAAACCACATCGCGCTTACCATTCCAGAAACTGGCATCATAGGCGTTTACAACGGAGATATCAAGCCATTTTTCGAAACAAAAGAGATCCACTACAGTTTCGCACAAGCAATTCCTGCAGGTGTGAAAAAAAGCAAAGAAACATTACAATCGTACTGGCTGCAATTGAAACTGATCTTTAGCGGCAAAGTAAATGCGAATGAGTCTTTGGGAAGTGTTGTTTCAATTGGTAAAATGTTTGCACCGGTTTGGGATTGGCAGAGTTTCTGGGGTCTGACAGCCTTCTTTTCTCTCGTATTGGCATTGATGAATATTCTTCCAATTCCGGGACTCGATGGCGGTCACGCTTTATTTACTTTATATGAAATGATCAGCGGCCGCAAACCAAGCGATAAATTCATGGAGTATGCGCAAATGGCAGGCATGGTGTTGTTGCTGGGAATTATGGCCTATGCTTTGGGGTTAGACATCTTCAGACTATTCAAATAAACGATTTCAGATACAACTAAAAACAGAGCCATCGCATTGCGCGGTGGCTTTTTTTAGCACACGGATGACACGGATTTGACGGATTTACACGAATTATTGTTCAAATAGCTGAATAATTTAGTAACTGAATAACTGAATGTTTATATTCAAAAAACTTCTTTGGACGATGTCACTCCGGTCATTCAGTTACTCAATCCTTGATCCGTGAAAATCCGTCAAATCCGTGTCATCCGTGTGCCATACTCTCTCCCATTTTCAACTTTCAACTTTCAATTTTCAATTAAACTCAATACCAATCATCTTCATCAATATCGCGGCATTCATGCTCTCGCAAATGCCATCTTTTAGTTTGTAATCGAAAAACAATTCGCTGCCGTTTTTGAGTTGCATATCGAAATGATAATTGCGGATGGATTGCGGAAACTCGCTGGTGAGTTTAGTGAGTTCGAGATCGTGCGTTGCTAAAATACCAATAGCATCGTGATGCATCAATTGCCTGATCAAAGCAGCCGAGCCAAGGTGACGATCGGCAGAGTTAGTGCCGCGGAGAATTTCATCGAAGAGTAAAAAGACTTTCTCTTTTTTGTTCACCGCCTCGATAATGTATTGCAGTTTTTTAAGTTCTGCGTAAAAAGTGGAAGTGCTTTCTTCCAGGTTATCTGCGATGCGCATTGTGCTTATCACACGCATGGGTGAAAGCACGAACGAAGACGCACACACTGGCGCACCCATCATGGCGAGTACGATGTTTGTTCCCACGCTTCGCAAAAACGTACTCTTGCCTGCCATGTTGGAACCCGTAATCAGAGCCAGTTGCGGGGTTCCGTGGATTTCAAAATTGCTGTCAACCCTTTTCTTTTTTTCAATCAAAGGATGGCCGATATCTGTTGCTGCAAGGTATCCATGCTTTTCAACAAATGATGCAAAGGCCCATTGCGGCTGGTTAAAATGCAGATTGGCAACGGTATTTAGAAACTCAATTTCGCCTAGTTTGTCAAACCAATTGTTGACGTTTGACTGATTTTTTTGCTTCCACTTTTCCAACTGAAAAATCAATTGCAGATCCCACAGCAAAAAGGCATTGAGCGGAAGAAAAACCAGTGGATTAAGACGGATATCAAAACTGTCGAGAATGCTTTTCAAACGCTTTACTTCTGTGGACGATTGAGATGTTGCGCCGACAAAATTCGCTTTAATGGCTTGCAGCAAAGACGTTTTAGGAGCAAGTTTTTCAATGGTTACAAGACTATTGGAAAGAGTAGTCACCTGCCCTACTATTTTATTAAGAGAAAGGTATTGCGCCGTAACTGTTTTTGTGATGCCCCCCGAAATGAGCAAATACAAAATAACCAGCGCATAAAAAATAGGCGATGAAATAATGCCTACGATATGCAATAGCAGCGTGGACAAACTGATCAATGGAAAAATAATGCGCATTAGTTGCCACCCCTTGCTGCCTGAAAATGCAAAGGGTTCGCGGAGCCAGGTTGCAATTTTTTCCTGGGTAGCAATTGTAATCGGAGATTCCATACCGTGTGCCTGTAACTCCTGTCGCCACTCATATGCGGGAGCCAATTCTTTTGCAGCTTCCTGTACCTGGAGAATTTCGTTTACCTCAGACGGATGCAGCAGCTTACCGGCGAAAAATTTATTTCCCTGTTCGGAAGTTGTGCGATTGATATACTGATAAATGGAAGCCCTCCCAAAGATGTCGAGATCGTTCGCATAGTCGTGCACATGCAACTTGAATTGACTGCCATCCGGCAGATCGGTATAATGTCCTTTCGCTATTTCAATTTCCTGTTGATTGATCGCCACAAGCCGCTGATGATGCGCAATAGCCGCATTGTTTTTCACCGCCAGCACAACGAGGCGCAGAAAAACAGCGAGCCAAATAACAAGTGGCAAAGCAATGTACAGCCAGCCATTGTCTTTCAATCGCCAGGTCACCACGGCCGCGACAATGGTGATGATAAAGCGTACCCAGCTTATGGCATTCTTTCTTCTTTTGAGAAGTGCTAAATCTTCTTCCAGCCTGGTGATTCTTTTGGTGTATGCCGTGATATTCTCCATCTTGTGAAACTAGGGTTTTATTCAATTAGGAATTAAAAATTAAGAATTAGGAATTGTTTTAATTCGGCTTTCGTGATGAACGGCTGTTTTCCTTGTGATGTCAGAA
Organism: Pinibacter aurantiacus; assembly: GCF_019130065.1. GTDB lineage: Bacteria > Bacteroidota > Bacteroidia > Chitinophagales > Chitinophagaceae > Pinibacter > Pinibacter aurantiacus. The sequence goes on from NZ_JAHSPG010000003.1 coordinate 107,715, forward strand.
GGCTTCGACAAGCTCAGTCTGACAGCGAAATCGGAGTGTCAGACTGAGCTTGTCGAAGCCCCTCAAATGAGGAACCGCATCCGGCGCTTTTCATTTCCTGCCACAGTAATCCGCTAAAAATCATACAAAACATGCCACGCCACAATTCTTAATTCTTAATTCCTAATTCTTAATTATTTACGTAAATTTGCTGTTCGCGAAAACTGTACGCAAGGTAAATCCCCGTACATCTTTCCGGGGCTGTATTGGTTTTGACAGCGTAGATCTTTGAGAGTGTAAGCATGCAGTGCGTTGTGTAATCTGCACTTTAATCTGGAATGCACAAAATTCAAATGGCAATACTCAGTATGCCATGGCTGCCTAATCAGTGATTAGATAGTCATTAGGGCCGCCGCGCCGGTTGTTCTGTTACCATGCGCCGCCGCCGACTCAAAAACAAACACAGAATGCTGTTGTAGAAGGCTGTGACTACAACTTAAGACCATTCAGCTAAGTAGTGTATTGGTTGGTTCTTTTCCTGTACGCCGCCGACAAATAATAAAGAAATAAGCATGTAGAAAGCTTTTGGAGAATATGTTTGGACAGGGGTTCGACTCCCCTCAGCTCCACAAAATTTGAAATCCTGTAGGTTTTGGCCTACGGGATTTTTTGTTTATCCTCCGTTACACCATGTCAAAAAAATCTCCCATGTGTTCTTAATGCCAGTTGCTTTGCTTTTTTATTTTCCTGAAGAATTAGTAAGTTCACTTTGGTTAAATCTCGCTGAAATGCGCAGGAATGAAATTAATTAAATATGAAAGGACCGGAATTCTTAAAATATATAAATCCCGTATTAACAGCTCTACAACTAAATGGTGGAGCAGGCGATTCATCCGATATTATTGATCAGGTTATAGACAAGTTAGGTATAGGAGAAGATGAACTAGAGGAAACAACCGCCAATGGACAGTCCCGAATTAGAAATCAAATTCAATGGGCAAGATTTTACTTGTTCAAGGCAGGACTGATTGACAATACTCAACGCGGCATTTGGCGTCTTACAAATGAGGGGCTAGATAAAAAGTTAAATGACCATGATGTTTACACCCTCTTTAAAAGTGTTCACGATAGCGTAAAGAAAACCTCAACTTCAAAAGTTCAAAAAACAGAACCGAAATTTGAAAATATAGCAACAGAAGATGAAGAACACTCTGTTGGTTTAATTAATATAATCCAAAATCTTTCGCCCTCTGGCTTTGAAAAACTATGCAAACGGCTTCTAACCGAGATAGGCATAAATGAGATCATAATAACTGGCGGCTCGGGTGACCAAGGGATAGACGGAAAAGGAATTGTAAAGTTGAACGACGTTGTTAGTTTGAATATTGTTTTCCAATGCAAACGATATAAAGAAACAGTTTCTCCACATCATGTACGTGACTTTCGTGGCGCTATGCAGGGTCGCGGGGAAAAAGGCCTTATAATAACAACCGGACGTTTCACTAAAGAAGCAAAAAATGAGGCTAATCGCGATGGCGTTACGCCAATCGAACTAATTGACGGCGCCAGATTAGTTGAACTCTTTGAGAAATATCACTTAGGACTTAAGCCAGTGACAGTTTTTGAGATTGATCAAGAATTTTTCAAAAGCTTCAATTAAAAGTACAACGGTAAAATTGGTTAGACTATATATAGACGCTTTATTTGCAAAATAACCAAAATCAATAAATTAAGCCCGTATTCAGACGGATGTCGTGGAAACAATAAACTTTTAAAAGTATCTTGCCAGATCGAAAACTTATTAAACTATAATGGCTAAAACAGCAAAGACAGAACAGGAAGAACCATTAGAGAAAAAACTCTGGAAAGCTGCCGACAAGCTCCGTAAAAATATGGATGCTGCCGAATATAAACATGTTGCTTTGGGTTTGATTTTCTTGAAATACATATCTGATGCTTTTGAAGAACAATACCAAAAATTGGTTGCACAAAAAAGCGAAGGTGCAGATCCCGAGGACAAAAACGAATATGTGGCAGAGAAAATATTTTTTGTTCCTGCAATGGCTCGTTGGAATTACATACAAGGCAGAGCCACTCAACCAACGATTGGCAAAGACATTGACGATGCAATGGATGCTATTGAAAAAGACAACCCATCTTTGCGTGGTGTTTTACCAAAAGTATTTGCGCAGGAAAAGCTGGACAAAAGCAGTTTGGGCGGACTCGTGAATCTTGTAGGTTCTGCCACATTGGGAACAAAGGAGGCCCAAAGCAAAGATTTATTAGGACAAGTATTTGAATACTTCCTGGGTGAATTCGCATTGGCAGAAGGGAAAAAAGGTGGCCAGTTTTATACGCCGCAAAGTGTTGTTAAATTATTGGTTGAAATGCTTGAACCTTACGAAGGACGGGTATTTGACCCTTGTTGTGGAAGCGGCGGAATGTTTGTACAAAGCGAAAAGTTCATCAATCAACACCAGGACCATTACAAAACGAAAGGGAAAGCCGGTTTGGCACTAAACCCTGCCGATCGTATTTCTATCTACGGACAAGAGAGCAACCAAACCACCTGGCGTTTGGCAAAAATGAATTTATCGATTCGTGGCATTGACAGCAGCAACGTAAAATGGAACAACGAAGGTTCGTTTTTAAATGATGCTCACAAAGACTTGAAAGCCGATTACATTATTGCCAACCCACCGTTTAACGACAGCGACTGGAGTGGCGAACTTTTGCGAGATGACGCAAGATGGAAAGTATTAGGCAAAACCCTAATTCCCCCGGCAGGGAACGCAAACTATGCCTGGATACAACATTTCTTATATCATTTGGCTCCGACAGGACAAGCGGGTTTTGTATTGTCTAAAGGATCACTTACCAGCAACACAGGAGGTGAAGGAGATATTAGAAAAGAGCTGGTGGATCAAGGTTTGGTAGACTGCGTTGTAAACCTGCCCACCAAATTATTCTTGAATACTCAAATACCAGCCTGTTTGTGGTTTCTATCTCGTAACAGAACCAATGGCGATTTTAGAAACCGTAAAAATGAGATCTTGTTTATTGATGCAAGAAACATGGGCTTCCTGATAAACCGCAAAAACAGAGACTTAAGCGATGACGACATAAACCTGATTGCAGGCACCTATCACAACTGGCGAAACCCTCAGGGAAATTATGAAGATGTGGCAGGCTTTTGCAAAGCGGCAACTATTGAAGAAGTAGAAAAGCTCAACTATGTATTGACACCGGGAAGATATGTTGGATTAGCTGACGAAGAAGATGATTTTAATTTTGTAGAACGCTTTACTGCCTTGAAATCAGAGTTGGAAAAACAAATTGCTGAAGAAGCCCACCTGAATAAAAAGATTATTGAAAATTTGGCTAAGATAAAACTACCTGGAAATGGCTAACGAGGATATACGCTGGATACAACGGTTTAACAATTATCGTAAAGCACTGGCTAGACTTGGAAAAGCGGTAGCTATAACAGAAAAAAGGGACTTGTCAGATTTGGAGCAGCAAGGCTTGATACAAGGTTTTGAATTTACATTTGATCTGGCCTGGAAAACTTTACAAGATTACTTACGACACCACAATCGACCAAACGACAATGGTGGCCCGAATGTAATAATTAAACAGGCATTGGAAGATGGAATCATTAAAAACAAGGAAGCATGGAAAGAAATGAAAAAATCTCGTGACTTAACTTCTCACACTTATGATAGCGAAACCACAGACGATATTGCAGAAAACATTTTGGATAGTTACTATGATTTGTTCATTCAACTAGAAACCCGTTTACAATTAGAGAAAATAAAAGAAGAAAAGAACCTTTCTAATCAAGACGACACTGCATGAAATTTGGATTAACACAACATACCATTGATGATCTTATTACCATTTTTGAACAGCATTCAAAAGTAGACAAGGCACTTATATTTGGCAGCAGAGCCAAAGGTAATTACCGGCCCGATAGCGATATCGACATTGCCCTAAAAGGACAAGATTTACATACCGATGATATTATTGCGATGAGTGTGGCTCTTGAGGAAAAAGGCATTACCCATAAAATTGATTTGATTAATTACCACACCATACAAGAACCAGACCTTAAAGACCACATTGACCGAGTGGGGCTCGAATTGTATAGTAGCTGGCTGGAACATCGCTTTTCTGACTTTGTCTTAATTAATCCAACAGTTAGTTTGAAAGGCAATGCGGAATATTCATTTGTTGAAATGAAGGACTTAGAAGATGGAAATAAAATTTGTTCCCCGTCTGCTAAACGAAGAACTTCTAGTGGGGCGAGATTTCAAGAAAGAGATACTTTGTTTGCCAGAATTACTCCATGTTTAGAAAATGGCAAAATTTGTCAAGTGAGGGGGTTGGAAAATGGAATTGGTTTTGGCTCAACTGAATTTCTCGTTTTCAGAGGTAAAGAGAATGTTTCTGATAATGAATTCGTTTTCTATTTATCAAGATGGGACGAAGTAAGGGATTTTGCAGAAAATAATTTTGAAGGAACTTCAGGAAGACAAAGGGTTCCTAAAAATTGTTTCGACAATCTAAAATTGCGTTTACCCCCTCTCCCAGAACAAACCGCCATTGCCTCTATACTTAGCAGCCTCGATGACAAAATAGACCTGTTGCACCGCCAAAACAAAACCTTAGAACAATTGGCAGAAACGCTGTTTAGGCAATGGTTTGTAGAGGAAGCAGAGGATAGTTGGGAGAAGTTTACTCTTAGGCGATTTGTGGAAACAAACCAAAGAAGCATTTCTAAAGAATATCAATTTGAGGTTATCGAATACCTTGATACTAGCTCAATTACTAACGGAATAATCAACGAAACTCAAAAACTTTTTTTAAAGGACGCGCCAAGCAGAGCAAAGAGACTTGTACTAAACAATGACATTCTAATTTCAACAGTAAGACCGGATCAACACCATTACGGAATCATAAACAATCCAAAAGAAAATTTAGTTGTATCTACTGGATTTTGCGTTATCACTTGTGCGCACATAAGTCCATATTTCATCTATTTGTTATTAACCGGAAATGATATGACAGAATATCTACATGCAATCGCTGAAGGTTCAACATCTACTTATCCTTCACTAAAGCCATCAGATATTGAAAAAATCGAATTTCAAAAACCACCAGAAAAAAAATTGCTCGAATTTGATAAATTGGCATCTGGCTTTTGGAACAAAATAAATTCCAACCAAGCCCAAATCCGCACATTAAATCAAACCCGAGACACATTACTTCCTAAACTAATGTCAGGCGAAATAAGAGTTTCCGAATTAAATACAGTTTCAACCCAATGAAACCAATAACCGAAGATAAAATAGAAGCCTTTGCAATTGAAGTACTCCAAGGTATGGGTTGGGAGTATGTTCCCGGCTTGGCTATTGCTCCGGGAGCAGAGCAAGCTGAAAGAGAAAGCTTTGAGCAAATCGTTTTGGTGGAACGGTTGCGCAAATCGGTGTCGGTTTTAAACCCAGGTATTCCACACCATGCACAGGAACAAGCTATTCAAGAGGTTTTACGAATCTATTCGCCTGATTTGCATTATAACAACGAAAGATTTCATGAGCTTTTAGTAGAGAAAGTAAAAATACCTTATCAGCAAGATGGTTTTGAACGGAGTTACGAAGTGGCATTGATTGATTTTGAAAACACGCTGAACAATGAATTTTTATGTGTTAATCAATACACTATTGTAGAAAAAAATCAAAACAAACGTCCCGATGTATTGCTGTTTGTAAATGGGTTACCATTAGTAGTAATTGAACTAAAAAATGCGGCAGATGAAAACGCCACTATGCGCAAAGCATACGAGCAGCTGCAAACATACAAGGCAACCATTCCAAGCCTGTTTACTTACAATGCCATTTGTGTTATATCAGATGGAATGGAATGCAAAGCTGGAAGCGTTTCTGCGGGCTTCAGCCGTTTCATGAACTGGAAAACCACAGATGGCAGAAGACAGGCTTCAAGATTTAGCCCACAGCTGGAAATATTACTAAAAGGAATGCTGAACCCTTCTACCCTTTTAGATTTGGTTCGCAATTTCATTGTTTTTGAAAAGACGAAAAAGGAAGACCCTAAAACAGGCATCACTCAAATAGAAACTGTTAAAAAATTAGCAGCTTATCATCAGTACTTTGCAGTAAACCGGGCGGTACAATCTACTATTATCGCTTCTGGTTCCAAAGGAGACAAAAAGGGCGGTGTTGTTTGGCATACGCAAGGGTCGGGAAAAAGCTTGAGTATGGTTTTTTATTCGGGTAAACTGATTACAGCACCCGAAATGCAAAACCCTACCGTTTTAGTTATTACCGACCGTAATGATCTCGACGATCAGTTGTTTGATACTTTCGCCAGCTCCAAACAATTATTAAGACAAGAGCCTGTGCAGGCAAACGACAGAGAACATTTAAAAACATTGCTACAAGTAGCCAGCGGCGGAATTGTATTTACCACCATTCAAAAATTTTTACCGCAGGGCCAAAAATCTGTTTACGACCAATTATCCGAGCGTAGAAACATTGTTGTAATAGCAGATGAGGCACACAGAACACAATACGGTTTTGAAGCCTCCATAAAAGAAATAAAAGACAAGGAAACTAAAGAAAAAATTGGCAATCGCATTGCGTATGGATTCGCTAAGTATCTACGGGATGCCTTGCCAAATGCGACTTACATAGGCTTCACAGGCACTCCCATTGAAGGCACTGACGTAAACACACCACAAGTTTTTGGGCAGTATGTAGATGTATATGATATATCACAGGCAGTTGCGGATGGTGCAACAGTTCGTATTTATTATGAAAGCCGTTTGGCCAAAGTGAATTTAGATGAAGAGGGAAAACGCCTCATAGAAGAATTTGATGCAGAACTGGAACAAGACGAAGAAATAACAGACCAACAAAAAGCCAAAGCCAAATTCACAAAACTGGAGGCGATTGTAGGTAACGAAGAACGCATTAAAAATTTGGCAAAGGACATTGTAAACCATTTCGAACAGCGCCAAAAAGTATTTGACGGTAAAGGAATGATTGTGGCAATGAGCCGGAGAATTGCAGCTGATTTGTACAAAGAAATTGTTGCTCTAAGGCCCGAATGGCACGATGATGATTTAAGTAAGGGAACCATTAAAGTGGTAATGACTTCTTCAAGTGCGGACGGTCCCGAAATGCTACGTCACAACACCACAAAAAAACAACGCAAGGCGTTAGCAGAAAGGATGAAAGACCCTGCAGATCCTTTGCGACTGGTAATTGTTCGCGATATGTGGCTGACTGGTTTTGATGCGCCTTGTTTGCATACACTCTATATTGACAAACCTATGAGAGGGCATAACCTCATGCAGGCAATCGCAAGAGTAAACCGCGTTTTCAAAGACAAACCAGGCGGCTTAGTGGTAGACTACCTGGGTATAGCAACCGATTTAAAAAAAGCACTGTCTTTCTATTCAGATGCAGGTGGAAAAGGCGAACCAACTTTAGATTTGGAAAAAGCAATTGCATTGATGAGTGAGAAACATGAAGTGGTTCAACAGTTTTTTAATGAAGAAGCTAAAACACAAAAAGACATTCTGGTAGAAGAACCAGAAGCATATTATTCAAACAGTTTTAGATTTAACTATAAACGTTTCTTTAATGCCGAGCCAAAAGAAAAAATGTCAATTATTCTGCAATCAGAAGAACACATTTTAGGTTTGGAAGAGGGCAAGTCCCGTTTCATCAGAGAAGTAACACTGTTGAGTCAAACTTTTGCTTTATCCATTCCACACCCAAGAGCAATGGAAATCAAAGACGACATTGCTTTTTTTCAAGCTGTAAAGGCAAGGTTGGTAAAATTTGAGGGAACAGGAACCGGCAAGTCAGATATTGAAATTGAGACAGCCATCAAACAAATAGTCGACGAAGCGCTAAGCTCAGACAAAGTAATTGACATTTTTGAAGCCGCGGGAATAGACAAACCAGAAATTTCAGGTTTAGAAGTGCTTTCAGACGAATTCCTTTTGGAAGTAAAGGGAATGAAACACCAAAATCTGGCGTTGGAACTTTTAAAGAAATTATTGAATGATGAAATAAAAACTCGTTCTAAAACCAATCTGGTAAAGAGCAAAAAACTGTTGGAAATGTTGGAAGGAGCAATTAAACGATACCAAAACAACTTACTAACTACTACTGAAATCATTCAGGAACTGATAAACATTGCAAAAGAAATAAAAGAAGCCGACAAAGAAGGCGAACAGCTTGGGCTAACCAAAGACGAAGTTGCTTTTTACAACGCTTTAGAAGTAAATGATAGCGCCGTAATGGTTTTGGGTGATAATCAACTCAAAGAAATTGCAAGAGAAATTACAGACAAAGTAAGAACTAACGCAACGATTGACTGGACAATCAGAGAAAGTGCAAGAGCCAGACTAATGGTAATTGTAAAGCGTACATTGACCAAGTGGGGATATCCGCCAGACAAGCAAGCCAAAGCAATCGATACGGTATTAAAACAAGCAGAACTAATGGCTGACTTTTTTACAAAAAACTAAAATGGTTCAGGAAACCGAGGAGGAAAAAGGTCGATAATATTCACACTTTAAAAATTATATAGAGCCTCATCAAAAGCATCTCAAACTTTGCGATCAATATCTTTGAATTTCTTGCCGAAACTGGAGCTGATGTATTAATCCAAATTATTACTTTTGGCGTCGCCAACAAATATGGCTAACTCTAAAATAAAACCCTATGAAAAAATTACTGCTACTCGCCCTGCTATTTGCCGGTTGTTCAAAAAAGAATAATGACAAGGAAAAAACGGATCTGCTTGTAAATAAAAAATGGGTGATGACAGGCTACGCCGAGCAAAAAAACAATGGTCCAATAGTTGATAAATGGGCTTCACTCAAAGATTACGAGAAAGACAACTATTTTAGATTCAATAGCGATCATTCCTACTTGAACAGCGACGGCGAAAAATTAGATCCACAATTCACATCAGATACTTTCGATACCGGCACATGGCAATTGTACACGCGCAATATGGCCCTGCAGTTTAAAAGTAATGATCACAACTTTTATTACTTTGAAACCTACGTAACCGAGCTCACCAATACAACCATGAAATGGACGTCGTACTATTACACAATGGATACAACGATACAATACTCCACATTCACAGCTGAATAAAGTCTTCGATTAATAAAATCGCCCGATCAATGCATTGTCCACAATCATCGTCTTCATCTCCATGGGGTCGATGGTGCCTTGGCGTGCATAGATGATCTTGCCGCCGGGTTCAATGAGGATGGTATATGGCAAGGCGCCAGACCAGTTGGGGTCAACGGCTTCTATGAGTTTGTATTTATCATCCTGGTTGTAGAGATAGTTGGTGTTGGAGAGTTTTAATTCTTTTAAGGTCTTTAATACTTTGTCTTTCTTTTCGGGATTGTCGGCACTTATGGTGATGAATTCAAAATCTCTTTTGCGATACATCCTGTTGATGGTAACAAATGACGGCAGCTCGTTTACACAGGGGCCGCACCACGTGGCCCATACGTTGATCAGGCGGAGTTTGTCGCTATTGTTTTTTAAAAGGCTTTTGATGCCGCTTTCGCCAATGGTGTCAAGTATTACAGGCATGGCGGCCCATTCGCTGTCACTCTTTGCTACCAGGTCTTCTTTCTCTTTCCATTTGATGGAGCAACCAAACACTTTTGTTGTTTTTACATCAGGTTCTTTGTTTGCCAGTAATGCATCAATGGCATTTTGTGCATCTCTATTTTTAGGTGTGCCGGTTGGCTTTTCCACATCATCTATTCGTCCCTGGTAGCGGAGGATTCTTTCTTTATCAAAAACAAAAACATGTGGTGTGGCAACAGGCCCATAAGCAATAGCAGTAGCTTCGTGGTCGCCATCGTATAGGTAGGGAAAGTTGAAATGCTTTCTTTGTGCATGCAATTTCATTTCTTCAAAGGAGTCGCCTGTATCGGCATAGCCGAGCTCGTTTAACTGAACAGAATGCGGATCGTTCGGCATAATGGCTACCACTTGAACTCCTTTGCTTACATAGTCCGTAGTCAGTTTGATGATTCGTTGTTCATATGCCTGCGCAGTGGGGCAATGGTTGCAGGTGAACACGATGACGAGCACGCCTGCTTTTTTGAAGTCAGCCAGCGAATAATTTTTACCATCGATGCCGGGCAAATTAAAATCGGGTGCTTTGCTACCGACGGGGAGTGTAGCATGAGTGGCGTGGTTTTGCGCAACGGTTTCATTGCAAATGGACACCAATGCACAAAGCAAAACTGTTGTGTAAAGGGAAAGCAAGCGTGTCATGGGCTGTTGTATGTAAAAGGTAAAATACTAAAAAATAAATGAAGGCTTAAGTAACCATTCGTTCAAAAAATATCGATCTGGTCATGGTGGGAACAAGAAAAATGTATTAAGTTCATTTTTTTAACTGCCTGATCAAGGTGGCAGACCCAAATAAAAAGCCCGACGATGTCCAAATTTTGGATTGCCCTACTTATCCTATTCTGCACTACGAAAGCATTTCCACAATTGCCCACAACACAATGGGCGAAGGCTTTCGTTCCAAATAATGCACCAAACAACCCAACAGAGTACAGCAATGGCAGGTCAATAGCAGTTGATAAGCAGGGAAATGTTTATTCTGTAGGACTCTTTCAATATATAACCGATTTGGATCCCGGACCAGGCGTTTACAATCTTAAATCTGGTCCGTATGACAGGTCAAGTATTTACGTTTCGAAACTGAGCCCGACGGGAGATTTCATCTGGGCCATTCAAATTCCCGCCCTGGTGGACTGGGGAGAAATAGCTTTAACACTGGACAAACAAGGCAATGTATATGTGGCTGCCCAGTTCACAGATGCTGTAGATTTCGACCCGGGGCCGGGCGTGTTTACACTTACGCCCATTGGAGCATATGATGCATTTGTAGCCAAATATGACCCTAATGGAAAGCTTGTATGGGCGAAACAATTTGGTGGACCGGGAGATACGGTCCCTGCATGCGACAAGCTCACTGTTGACAACAACGACGACGTAGTTATTGGTGGCCATTTCAACAGAACAGTCGATTTCGATCCGGGCCCGGGCACTTTCAATCTTACTTCAGCGGCACATATTCAATGCTTTATTGTGAAGTTGAGCAATAGTGGCAATTTTATCTGGGCGGAACAATTTGGCAATGGCAAGGAAGTTTACCACAACTCCAATATCGGCGACATTGAATGCGATGCACAGAGCAATATTTATATCACCGGCAACTTTGGGGGTTCGTGCGATTTTGACCCCGGTCCCGGGGATTACATTTTAAAATCTAAAAGCCTGGGTGACGGATTCGTTGCAAAGCTCAACGGCGCAGGCCAGTTTGTGTGGGCAAAACAAATCATCAACACTTCAACGCAGTATAACAATTACATTCTTCATGCAGACGGTTTAGCGGTGGATGCAAACAACAACGTCTACACTATTGGAAGTTTTATCGGGCAATATGATTTTGACCCGGGAAATAACACGCACAATGTCCAGAGCAACAATTATGACTGGTATATGCTTAAATTGAATAAGCTCGGCGACTTTGCATGGGTGGATATTTTTGATAGTGGTGACCCTAGTTCCGACTTTGGAGCCGATATCGCAGTAGACAATGCCGGTGACGTATATGCCGTTGGAAGCCTTGGAAAAACGGTAGACCTGGATCCCGGTCCGGGTGTTTACCAGGTTACTTCCAGAAACCAATATGGTGCTGCAACATTGGTAAAATTAACATCTGACGGCAACTTCATATGTGGTGGAATATTTGATTCGTATGGCGCTAATTATAACTCTGCTACTCCAAGACGTATGACGGTGGACGATGCCAAAAACATTTATATAACAGGTTCAATGGGCGGCACTGTAGACTTTGATCCCAGCCCAAATGTTTTTCCACTGGATGCAGGATATGGTGAATCTCCTTTTGTTGTTAAGCTTGCCAAGTGCACAAATCCTACATCTGCTACACTTAACATCACTGCCTGCAGCAGCTATACAATGAACAAGGAGATATTCGACTCCACGGGTACGTATATCCGCACTATTCCCAATAGTTTCGGTTGCGATTCTGTGATTACGCTCAACCTCACGATCAATAAAAAATTTGCAGTACAAAGGATTGATATCTGCGAAGGTGAATCTTTTTTCGCCGGAAGCAAAAAACAAACAGCATCTGGCACATATAAAGACACGCTTACATCGTCGCTTAACTGCGATTCTATTGTTACCACCTATTTGACTGTGCATCCTAAACCATTGCCTAGTCTTGGCGCTGATCAGGACCTTTGTTCAGGCACAACAATAACAATCACTCCGGGCAGTTTTGCTAAATATGAATGGCAGGACAAAACAACTGCCGATAAATTTAAAATAACCACCGCGGGCCTATATTGGGTAACTGTTACCGATGATGCCAACTGCAACGCCACAGACAGTTTGAGAATTCTAAGCATATTGCCTTTGCCAACTGATTTTCTAAAGCAAAGCGACAGCATTTGTATGTATGAAAAACTGGAAATTACCCCTTCCAACACATACAACAGCTATCGATGGTCCACAGGATCTGTGCAACCCAAAGTAACAATTGATGCACCGGGCCAGTACTGGCTTGAAGTTACAGATGCAAAAGGCTGCGTTGGAAGGGATAATATTATTGTTTACCAAAAGGACTGCATGAACGGCGTTTATGTGCCCAACGCATTTACGCCTAACAGCGATGGAAAGAATGACATTTTCCGTGCACTTGTTTTTGGAAACGTTTTGTCATTCAAGCTACAGGTTTTTGACAGGGCAGGACAGCTCATTTTTGAAACCAATAATCCTAACCAGGGATGGGATGGCACAAACAAAGGTTTGAGTTATCCAAGTGGCGTACTGGTATGGCAATGCTTTTACCAGCTTGATCAGCAAAAGCCCGGCTATCAAAGAGGGACAGTTACGCTGGTTCGATGAACCAGCACTGAATAACCGAATAACTGAATAACTGAATGTTGATATTCGAAGAGACTTTTTGACTTTGGGCCAATCAATAATTCAATAATTCAATAATTCAGTTATTCAGTTACTCAGTTATTCAGTTACTCAGTTATTCAGTCACAAAGTCCTGCACCATAATAAAGCTGCTTGAATTGTAGGGAAGAAATGCTACACCTATAAGCCGTGCTTTTTTATTAAGAAGATTACGTCTGTGGCCATAGCCGGGAACGCCTTCATCAATGAGCAAGGTAATCACCGCATCCAATGCAGACTCGCCGCCATTAAAGATGTTTTCCGAGCACGATATATTTATTCCTGCCTTTGCCATGCGGCGGCTAAAAGAAGTTCCATCGGAAGAGTTATGAGAAAATTGTTGATGACGGGCCAAATCGATCGCATGATTTTTAGACGTTTGATTGAGCGTAGAGACCACTATCAACGGAGTAACCGGGCTTGCTTTGTAAAGCTCATTTTTCAGGGAACGCACGTTTGCGTTGTGTGAACTCACATTGGCACTTACATACGATGCAACGTGTTTATCGTAAAATTCACGTGGGTGAACACGAACTTCATTTACCCAATACAATACATCCCGCTCACGAGCAGAAAGTTTCGAAAATGCCGGCTGCTTTTTGAGGAAATTCATAATTGCCGTATCACGGCCACCAGAGCTGCCAACTGTCGCTTGCGAAGCATTGCATGCCTCAGACAAAATAACCACGCAACCAAAAATCAACATCGAAACAATCCTTACAAATCTTGCCTTGTTTATCATTCAAAAAGGTTTAAGAAAAGATTTTCTGATCGACCAGATCGAAAAATCTTTTCTAGCAAGAAATTATCAGGCCAAACTTTCCTCTTTGTGATTTTTTTGCACGCAGATGACGCTGATTTGACTGATTTACACAGATATCTTGAGGATTAACTAACCTAAGAACAACAAGCATACAGTCAGTTTATTCGGTTATTCAGTTACTCAGTTATTCGGTTACTAATCAGTGCAAATCAGTCAAATCAGCGTCATCTGCGTGCTCACTTCTCCCAAAACACCAACGCAAAGCCTACCTTCTCTACTTTATATTTGCGACCATTAAATGGCTTCGCCTCTTTTCTTTCGCAGATATCATCGGGAGAGGCCAGTGAGGTATCTATCCATCGTTTCCATTGCACGCCGGGCGGCGCTTCGGGCAGTTCAAATTCGAGAGCTTCTTTATGGGCGTTGAGCATGAAGTGCATGGTTAGTTTACCGCCGAGCGATTCTACGGTAATGGCAATAGAGTGCGAGTTGGGCGACCAGTCCGGCGCGTTGATTTTAATGCCATGCCAATGGATGGTTGATCTGTCCAACAATTGATTCAATGTCATTTCAAATTGTGCTTGCGACATGTCACGTTGCAGGCGCATACCAATCAGCTTTTTTGTAAATCGCAACAGCTCCGCATGCTTATCAACCAGCGACCAGTCAAACCAGCTCAATTCATTATTCTGACAATAAGCATTGTTGTTGCCGTTTTGTGTTCTGCGTACTTCATCACCCATCAGTATCATGGGCGTACCAATGGAGAGCAGGGTGAGCGCAAGGAAATTCTTTACCTGCCGGTTGCGCATGGTTTCAATGTCGGGGTCATCGGTCGGGCCTTCTACGCCGAAATTGTAGCTGCAGTTGTCGTTACAGCCATCCTGGTTATTTTCCCTGTTTGCTTCGTTATGCTTCTGGTTGTAGGAAACAAGGTCGTTGAGGGTGAACCCATCATGGCAAGTAATAAAATTGATGCTTTGTTCCGGGCCGCGATTGCGATAACTATAAATATCCGGACTTCCGATCAGGCGGGTTACGAATGGCGACAAAACGTTTTCATCTCCTCTCATAAATTTTCGAAGATCATCGCGAAACACCCCGTTCCACTCCTTCCATCTGTCACCCGCAAAACTACCAACCTGGTACAATCCTGCAGCATCCCATGCTTCAGCAATGAGTTTAGTGCCGGCTAGTTCGGGATCAGAATCGATGTCCCACAACACTGGCGGATTTTCGATTGCCATTCCTTTTTCATCCCTCGATAAAATGGATGCGAGATCAAAACGGAAGCCATCAACATGCATTTCTGAAACCCAAAAACGCAGGCTATCTATGATCATTCTTCGCACGATCGGTTGATTGGCATTTAGCGTGTTGCCGGTGCCGGAAAAATTTGAATAGTATTGTTTGTCTTTCTCTAAAAGATAATATACAGAATTGTCTATGCCGCGATAACAAAACGAAGGTCCTCCGTGATTGCCTTCTGCCGTGTGATTGAATACCACATCGAGTATCACTTCAATATTGGCCTTGTGCAAGGCTTTCACCATGTCGCGAAAATCATCAAGCGCCTGCATGTGATCTTTTGAAGAGCTATAGGCCTGGTGCGGTGCAAAAAAAGATACGGGGCTATATCCCCAATAGTTGATCATTCCTTCAGGACTATCCTGCGCATCAAACTGAAACACGGGCAAAAGCTCCACGGCTGTAATACCCAGCTCTTTGAGGTAGGGAATTTTTTCAATAACACCTTTATACGTTCCTCGTTTTCCCTCGTCAATATTTGAATTAGGATTGAGTGTAAATCCGGCAGTATGTAGTTCGTAAATAACTGTTTCCGCAAATGACCGTTCAATGGGTTTATCATTTTCCCAAGCGTACAACGAGAGGTCGACAACAGCGCTCTTCATGGCCGGTGTTCCGCGTTTCCTTTCATCGGCATTTGCGCGCCTGTTATATTTTTCCGGAACAGCCACCACATTTGCATAAGGATCGAGCAGTATGGATGTAACATCGTACCTGTGCCCTTTTGCCGGCTCATTTGGACCATCGATCCTGTATGCGTATAATTGTCCGCTTTGAAGTCCTGGAACAAATATGTGCCAGTATTGATCAGTACGATTTCTTTGGGGATCGAGTTTTATTGTTTCGTTTGGTTCGATGGCTTCTACATTGTCGAACAGCAACAACTCAACAGCAGTTCCGTTTTTGCAGAATAGAGAAAAATTCACGCCTCCGGGAACAATGGTTGACCCCAGCGGAAAAGTTTCGCCGTGTTCGTGTATATATTTTTTCGCGACTTGCATTGTTTAAGAATTGCTCAACGCCTAATGCCTAACGCTTAACGCAATGGGTAAGCCGCAAAGCATTTCGCACCAGCGTTAAGCGTTCGGCGTTGAGCGTTAAGCATGATTTACTTTCCAAATATTCTCACAGTAATCCTTCACTGATCTATCAGACGAAAACTTGCCCATTCTTGCTACATTGAGGATCGACATTTTTGTCCATTCTTTCTGGTTGGTATATGCATCAGAAACTCTTTGCTGGCATTCCGCATAAGCACGAAAATCTTTCAAGACCAGGAAAGGATCGTAGTTGAGTAACGTATCAACAAAAGGCTGGAAAACACCAGTGTCGCCATGCGAGAAGACGCCTGACTGAATCATATCAATCGCTTGCTTTAAATCCTCGTCGCTATTGTAAATATCATATGGACGATAGCCGTTGCTTTTGGTTTCAGCCACTTCGGCGGCGTGTAATCCAAACAGGAAGAAATTTTCCTCACCCACACATTCCATTATTTCTATGTTGGCTCCGTCGAAAGTGCCAATGGTAAGCGCTCCATTCATGGCGAATTTCATGTTGCCGGTGCCTGATGCTTCTTTACCTGCGGTAGAAATTTGTTCGGACAAATCTGCTGCTTTGTAAATATGTGCACCGTTCTTGACATTGAAATCGGGAAAGAAAACCACTTTGATCAACCCGTTTACATCCGGATCATTGTTGATCGTTTCGCCAACAGAGTTGATCAGTTTTATGATCAGCTTTGCCATAACATATCCCGGCGCGGCTTTTCCACCAAAGATGAAAGTGCGTGGAGTAATACCATCTGTGCGTTTCTGTTTTATACGATTGTACAAATGTGCAATGTACAGGACATTCAAGTGTTGCCGTTTGTATTCATGAATGCGTTTCACCTGTATATCAAACAATGAATCAGGATTTACTTTCGTGCCAACAATTGCTTGTATCAAATGAGCGAGGTCGGTCTTGTTCTGCCTCTTTACATCATGCCATGCCTGCTGAAAAGTTGGATCATCTGCATATTGCTCCAGCTTCACAAGATCTGTTTCAAGATGATTTACCCAGCTCTCGCCAATATGGGTGGTGATAAGCGAAGTCAGTCGTGGATTGTATAACTTTATCCACCTTCTTGGTGTAACGCCGTTTGTAACGTTGAAGAAAATATCCGGCTCCAATTCATAAAAGTCATGCAACACATCCTGCTTCAATAGTTTTGTGTGCAAAGCAGAAACGCCGTTTATAGCATGGCTGCCAATAGTTGCCAAATGAGCCATGCGAACAGATTTGTTGCCTCGTTCATCAATAATCGACATGCGCCTTACCCTGTCCTCATCGCCGGGATATTTGTCTCTTATGGTCAAAAGAAAACGACTGTTGATCTCATAAATAATTTCAAGCAGTCTCGGCAGAACGTTTGCGAATAAAGGCAGCGACCACTTTTCAAGCGCCTCGGGCAGCAAAGTATGATTGGTATAAGCGAATGTTTTTTTAGTAATATCCCAGGCCTTCTCCCAACCCACCTGGTGCTCATCAATCAGCAAGCGCATCATTTCGGCAATAGCGATGGAAGGGTGTGTATCGTTTAGCTGAAACGTCATCGACTCTGGAAACTCATCGATACTGAGACCACGCAAATGCAGTATGTGAAACGCATTTTGCAAAGAACATGAAACGAAAAAATATTGTTGAGAAAGTCGCAGTCTTTTGCCTTCGTCAGAAACATCATTTGGATACAGGACCTTCGATATGTTTTCAGAAAAAACTTTTTCATGCACTGCGCCATAGTAATCGCCTTTGTCAAACGCATGAAAATCGAAAGACTCTACCGCTTCTGATTTCCATAAACGAAGTATGCCGGTTACGCCGTTTTTATAACCGGGCACCGGCGTATCATAGGCTATGCCTTTGATCTCAGATGCCGGTATCCATTTTACCCTATACTTGCCTTTGTCGTCTGTATAGCTTTCTGTGTGGCCGCCAAGTTTTACGGTATAGTTAAGTTCTGGCTTTACAATTTCCCATGGGTTGCCATTGCGCAGCCATTTGTCAGTAGCTTCTACCTGCCAGCCATCGCGGATGTATTGATCGAAAATGCCAAACTCGTAGCGTATGCCATAACCAACTGCCGGCACCTGCAAGGTAGCCAGAGAATCGAGATAGCATGCCGCCAGCCTTCCCAGGCCGCCATTGCCTAGGCCCGGCTCCTCTTCTTGCTCCAAAACGTCATTCAGATTAATGCCGAGTTGCTCAATTGCTTTCTTTGTTTCATTTTCTATGCCCAGGTTAATGAGTGCATTGCCAAGATGTGGGCCCATCAAAAACTCTGCTGAAAGGTATCCAACGATCTTGAGCGTTTTGTTTTGCATTTTTTCGGTATAGCTCACGAAGTTGCGCATCATTCGTTCGCGTGCCGCATAGGCCGTCGCCATGTACCAGTCGTGCAAGGTGGCGATCCGGGGAGACTTGCCCAGGTTAAAACAAAGATGCTCGAGTATAGAATCTTTTATTTCCTCCGTTTTGTTGATGCTTTCATTTTGTACCAGCGTGTTGGACATACTTAATTAATTGAGAGTTGAGAATTGAGAGTTGAGAATTGATTTTTACAAATACCGGTTATATAAACAAGCGAGCCGCTCTAAAGTTTTTAGGTGAGAGTTTAGAATTGATAGTTATTAGTTACTAGTTGTTGGCCACTATTCCCAAATAGCCATAATTGAAACCTAACAACTCTCAATTCTCAACTCTCAACTCTCAACTTCAGGACCCGCAACTATCAACTAACAACCAACAACTTCCTACATTTCAGCGCAAAATGAGTTAAGAAAGTATCACTATAGCCACCCGAAACTTTCTTTTGAAACTTTAATGGAACACAAGGACTTGCCGAAAAAACTTGTCAGAAAAACATATATAAGTGATAAAAAAGTATTCTAACTTATTACAAAATGCTATCTATTTTTACCAAAACAACTTGCCGTTATGACAAAATTGACCAAGCTAGTCCTAGTCTTGTTCTTTGCGTTTGCCCTATGCCATATCTCGTGGGCACAAAGCAGAACAATCTCAGGTACAGTAAGCGACAACAATGGTAACCCACTCTCCCGCGCTACGGTTGCCGTAAAAAACTCCAAAGTAGTTACACTAACAGATGCAGATGGAAAATTCTCACTCAAAGTGCCTGATGGCGCTACCACAATTGTAGTGAGTAACGTGGGTACTTCCACCAAAGAAATTGCCATCGGCACAGATAACGTTTTTGCGGTGGTATTACAATCTTCGAGGACCCAGTTGAGTGACATTGTGGTAGTAGGTTACGGTTCACTTAAAAGAGCGAATCTCTCGACTGCTCAAACCTCTATAAACTCCAAGGCCATTGAGAAAACGGTGAACACCACCATCGAACAAGCGCTGCAAGGTCGTGCGGCTGGTGTGTACGTTACACAAAACTCAGGTCAGCCCGGCGGCGCCATGTCTGTTAACATCAGAGGGGTGAGTACCATCAACGGTACATCACAACCGCTTTATGTTATTGATGGTGTTCAATCTCAACCGGACAACGTTAACAATACCAACCCTAACGCAACTTCTTCAAGTCCGCTTTCCGGCTTGAACCCTGCAGATGTAGATGACATCCAGATCCTGCAAGGACCTTCGGCCACTGCCATTTACGGGTCTAGAGCTACAAACGGGGTAGTGATCATTACTACCAAACGTGGTAGAGCGGGTGACTTCAAAGTCAACTATGGCTATCAATACGGTTTACAAACACCACCCGACAACCTTCCTGTAATGAACTTGTCCCAGTACGCAAGCATGGTAAAGCAATATCACAACATTGCAGGCGGCACCACTCCGGGTGAGTTTTTAGATTCATCTCTATTGGGCCCAGGGACAGACTGGCAGGCAGAATTGTTTAACAACGCTGCCATGAATAAACATCAGTTAAGCCTTAGCGGTGGTAGCGGTAATACTACTTACTATCTTTCCGGCGAGTACCTGGATCAACGAGGTGTTGCTGCCGGTTCAGGTTTTAAAAGATACGGAACAAGGTTAAACCTGGACAACAAACCAAGAACCTGGCTCAATATTGGCGCCAATCTTGCCTTTAACCAAACAGACGAAAACCTTGTTACCACCAACTATGGCGATGCACAAAGCCCGCTTATTGCAAATGCATTAAGATTAACGCCACAAATTCCTGTCACCAACTTTGATGGCTCCTGGGGCGGAAGCGATCCGGTAAATGGCGCTAACCAATACGCTCCTATCAACCCAATTGCCTTAGCTGATCTTATTACCAACACGAACACCAGGAGACAATTGACAGGTGGCCTCAATGTAGGCATTACGCTTACAAAGGGACTTACATTCAGATCTTCATTGAATGCTTCATATGGTAATGGCTTTTCCACCTACTATGTACCCACTTATCAAATTGATCAGTGGCACTACAACGCCATCGCTTCCTTATCTTCCGGTACATCCACAAACTCCTACTGGAACTGGAACCAACAACTGGAGTATATAAAACAAATTGGCAAACACAATATTACTGTGATGGGTACTCACGAGTCACAGGAATCAAAATGGCAGAATCTGACTGCCGGCAGAACAGGTTTCCTTACCAATGACATTTTTGATGTTAAAGCCGGCGACCCGCTTACAGCTACAAATGACGGTGGCAGGGGCTCATGGGCAATGGAGTCATACCTTGCGAGAATTGCCTATAACTATGATAACCGCTACATATTGCAGGCAACATACAGAACGGATGGTTCTCCATATTTTGGGCCTGAGAACAGATGGGCCAAGTTCCCTTCTGTGTCCGCTGCATGGAGAGTGAGCCAGGAAAAATTCTTTGATGTTCCGTGGATCAGCGAATTGAAACTGAGATATGAAACGGGTTTAACAGGTAACCAGGGTTATGGTTCCGGCATTTATGCAGGCATGGCTACAGGTGCAACCCCATGGGGAACCGGCTTTCTTTCTTCTATCATGAAAAACCCGACTTTGCAATGGGAAGAGACCAACACCAACAACTATGGCATCAACCTGGGCTTTCTTCATAACAGGATTACGCTTGATGCAAACTACTATGAAAGAACTACCGGCAATATGATATTTACAGGAATCGTTCCGTGGTACCAGGGAGCCAACGGTAGCCCGGGAGCTGTACAGGCGCCATTTGTAAACGCCGGTGACATGCGCACCAAAGGCTGGGATTTCACTATCAACGCTTCCATTATTGATAACAAGGATTTTAAATGGGATGCCAACCTGAACATTTCGCATTTCAAAAGCACTGTGAAATCACTAAACAATGGCCAGACAGCTGTTGACAGGGTTAGCTGGTGGATGAATACATGGACACAGCGTGCAGCGGTTGACCAACAACCCTGGTTGTTCAGAGGATATATTGAAGATGGTTTGTTCCAGTCAATTGCAGACATTAACAAAAGTCCTGTACCGGTTGATAACGGTGGCAACAGAATACAGGCAGATCCCAACACAGGCCTGTGGGTAGGGGATGTAAAATACAAGGACCTTAATGGTGATGGTAAAATTACCGTTGACGACATGACCAACATTGGTAACCCATGGCCTAAACTTATGGGTGGTCTTACCAACACCTTTAGTTATAAAGGATTTGAGCTTAGCATGCTGATCATGGGAACTTATGGTAACCAGATCTATAACTACATCGCTTATGAAGCAAGCAATCCTAACAATATCAATCTTAGCAGAAACCTGCTCGTAAAAGCAATGGAATATGCGAAGGTTGACAACACTGACCTTAGCAATCCTAAACTATCTAACCCAGGCACAGATGTTCCGCGCATTACCAATAACCAAATTGCCAGCCAGAACAACTATTCTAAGAACACATCAAGATTTGTGGAAGATGGTTCTTACCTGAGATTGAAGAACATTTCTCTTACGTATGATGTTCCCGCAAAATGGTTGGGTTATACAAAAGTGATCAAGGGCTTCCGCGCAACAGTGGGCGTTCAAAACGTTTTCACCATAACACATTACAAAGGATACGATCCTGAGATTGGCTCCTATGTGGGCACAGGCACAGACCGTTTAAACCAGGCGATCGGCATTGACTTTGGCCGTTTCCCGCTAACAAGAATGTATAACGCAGCTATCAGTGTAAACTTTTAAACTACTTGTAAAATGAAAATCATCAGATATAAAAATTATCTCGGCACATTGATACTTGCTATTGCAGCATTATCAAGTTGCAAAAAAAGCTTTCTCGACAGGCCGCCCGAGGACGCAGTTTCAGACGTGAACTTCTATCAAACCGACGACCAGGTAGCCGCTGCAACCAGCCTGCTGTACAGCCAGGTTTGGTTTGACTATAATGACAAGGCAATGTATAACCTCGGCGATTTTCGTGGCGGTTCTGCATTTTCTGCCTGGAACGACAGAGGCAATGTAATGTTCAACACTACGGGAGATAACGGAGAAAACAGTGCATCATGGAGAGCTTTTTACGTTGTTGTGGCGCAGGCAAATCTTACCATGAACAACATTAACACCATTGCAGGTCCCAAGGTAACGGCGGGCGCAAAAAAGATCGCTATTGCAGAAGCAAGATTTATGAGGTCGCTGGCCTATCGCTTTCTTGTAATGAACTGGGGCGCAGTGCCGATTATTGAAAACAATACGAAACAACTTTTCGACACTTCAATCAGACGTGCAACAGTACCAAGTGTATGGCGCTTTATTACCAGCGAAATGCGTGCGGCAGCGGCAGATTTACCTTTAGCTGCATCTGAACCGGGAAGATTAACAAAATGGTCTGCAGAAGGAATGCTGGCGCGTTTCTATTTAACAAGAGCGGGTGTTGAAAGCACCGGCGGCAGCAGAAACCAACAATTCCTTGATAGCGCCAAATACTATGCAGCTGATGTTATAGAGCATAGCGGCAAAAAATTATTGGATAGTTATGACAACCTTTTTAAATATCCATACGACAACAACAATGAATCATTGTTTGAGCTGGAATGGGTTTTCTCAGGATCAAGTGTGTGGGGAACTGCCAATAGTATGCCTGAGTACCTCGCTTACAGCCCTGACATTTCATTTGGCGGATGGGGCGGAGATAAAGGCGCCACATGGTGGCTGTTGAGCCAGTACGATGGATTTGCACTTCAGCCGGATGGCACACTAAAAGGAAGAACAGTGGACCAACGCTTGCACGCAACCTTTATGTTACCGGGGTTCTCCTATCCTGAAATAACGAAGATGACCGATAAAACAAAACTGATATTTCCTTTCACCGGTACAGACAATAATTTCCTTTCTGTAAAAAAATATGTGATCGGCTCTCCTATAGATCTTGCCGGCATTGCATCTCAGCAGCACTATCCTAACGACACCTATATGATGCGTTTGGCAGAACTATACCTGATATATGCTGAAGCAACGATTGGCAATGGAGCTTCCACCTCCGATGCAACAGCTATCGCATACTTTAATGCAGTACATCAAAGAGCAGGTTTACCACAATATGTAGTTGGTGGCAATAACGGCAGTGGCCCGCTTACACTTGAAAAAGTTTGGTCAGAAAGATTTAAAGAGTTTGCTATGGAAGGCATGGCATGGTACGACATCGTGAGCCTGCATTATTGGAATCCGCAAAAAGCATACGACATGCTGAATGCGCAGGACAGAGGTTTATTCTTTGCAAAACCGGACCAAATGCCTAACCCAACATTATGGACATTCAACAAAACCTCATGGTTCAATGAAAGGCAAGTGGTTGCCAGCGACGGTAACTTTTTGCTTCCTATTCCAAATGCAGAACTGGCGCAGGCACCTAATTTGAAAGAACCACCGGTTGATTATAAATAAGCGTTCCTGCGAAACAATTTTTTGAAAAGAAATAACTACTTCAATGAAATCGACACATAAAATATTATTCACTCTGTTGGTGTTTATTACTGCAGCAAGCATGATCCCGTCCTGCAAGAAAGATTCCTCAGGACCTAATCCCATAATAAACTACATAAGAGTAACGAGCCCACAGTCTTCAGATTCCTTGCTGGTGAGTGCCAACCAGGGACAACTGATTGCCATTGTAGGTACAAACCTGGGAGGAGCAAAAGAAATTTGGTTCAACAATCTGCAGTCAAGGTTAACACCTACATACATCAGCAGCACATCCATTCTCGTTTCTGTTCCAAGTCAAATCCCCGATTCGATAACCAATACGCTTACAATCATTTTTTCAAATGGTTATAAACTAACACATCCCTTCACGGTAGATATCAGTAAGCCAGCTCTTAACAGTATGGTTTGCGAATTTGTGAACGCGGGAGATGTAGCTACTATTATCGGCAACTATTTCTATGCCCCATTAACTGTAACATTTACAGGTGGCGCTACCGCAGAAATAGTTTCCGTAGAAGATGGCGTATTGAAATTTAAGGTGCCTGCAGCTGCACAACCGGGACCGATAAAAGTTAAAAGCAACTTTGGAGAAACAGAATCTGATTTCTGGTTCCGCGATCCAAGAAACCAATTCATCAACAGCGATCCATATGAAGGATGGCACGATGGAAGCCTTGTGGTAAGCAACCCCGGCCCTAACGATCCTCCTTTAATCAGCGGCAACTACATTCGCGTTAAGAAAACCCTGGGTGACTGGCCTTACGCTGAAATTGCAGATGGTCCTGCTTCTTCAATGCCATCGCATAGCAAGAAAATTCCTGACGATGCTATACTGCACCCTGAAAAGTACAACCTGAAGTTTGAGATAAACACCCTCAAGCCATACAACAATAACATGATAAGGATCAACGCCGGAACATCGGTACAAGACAACAACAACTACCAGTGGGCGCCACCTTATGATACTAAAGGACAATGGCAGACAGTAGTGATCCCATACGAAGAAGTGTTTAACAGCTATACCGTAAAGCCTGTCGTAAATCCAGATGGTTATTGGACAATGTTGCTTATACATGGAGCTGGTACACTGGATGCTGACATCTGTTTTGACAGCTTTAGAATTGTTCCAAAATCTAATAAGTAAAAATTATTGCTTCAATCATAACATTATTTAGAATGAAAATAAATTATATCGTGCGCTTGTTGCTACTAACGGTCATCATAGCACCGTTGTGCTTCATAGCATGTAAAAAAGACTCCGCTCCTGCAAACGATGGAATGACGCAATTGCTAAGCTTCGGACCCACAGGCGCGAACCCCGGCGACACCATCCGTTTCTTTGGTAACAATCTTGAAAAGGTTACTGAGATCGATTTTGAAAACGCTAAAGTTGCCAGCAACAAATTTGTTCGCCAGAGCTCAACAGAAATTTACGTAGTGGTGCCCGTGGAAACAGAGAAAGGTTACGTTACATTGAAATCGTCCACAGGCGATGTAAAATCTAAAACAGAATTCAACATTGGCATCGCAACAACTGTAACATCTATAACGTCAACTGCACGCCCCGGAGAGAACGTTACCATTAAGGGTAATTATCTTAACTGGGTTACAGCAGTAACCTTCACCGATGGCAAAGTTGCCACTCAGTTCGTGAGCCAAAGTCTTAATGAGCTGGTTGTAAAAGTTCCGGATGATGCACAAACAGGAACACTTGTACTGGCTTATGGCGGTACCGATTCAAGTTTTGTAGAAACCAAAGACACATTGCACGTAACACTTCCAATGGCTACAGGATTTGCTCCAAACCCAATTAAGCACCAGAGCAATGTAACGATAAAGGGAACAGATCTTGACTTAACGAAGAAAGTTTATTTTAATGGTGTTCCAAATGCGATAACAAATTTTGTAAGCAAAACTGCAACAGAACTTGTAGTAAAGGTTCCGGATTCTACAGAAACAGGCAAGGTGATGTTAGAAGCTGCTTCGGGAGTTAAATCGACTTCCCAGGTGGATCTACAGATAATCTTACCTGTAGTAACAGCTCTGGCACCCAATCCTATTAAGCATCAAACCAACCTTACTATTACCGGGACAAATCTTGACCTAACTAAAAAAGTTTACTTTACCGGGGCCCCAGATGCGATTACAACATTCGTAAGCCAGTCAGCAACGCAACTTGTAGTAAAAGTTCCGGCCGGCGCACAGGATGGAAAAATTACGTTGGAGGCAGGAAGTGTAAAATCATCATCTTCTATGGATCTTAAACTTGTATGGCCTGTAGCAACAAGTTTGTCGCCGAACCCTATTGACCCCGAAACAGATCTTACCATTACAGGAACAAACCTTGATCTTGTAACTGCTGTCGCGATTCAAAACGCAGATCCTGTCAAAACATTTGTCAGCCAGACTGCTACACAAATTGTTCTCAAGGTACCCAAAGGCGTTGCTGAAGGAAAAGTGACCATGAGTGTCCTCAACTCTACAGTCACAGTACTCAGCAATGACGTGTTAAAAATAAACGGTGCAGTTCCGCCTCCTGTTGTTGCATTTCCTTTTTATAGTGATGCAGTAACCAGTAACTGGAACGGATGGACCGGCGGCGGCTGGGGCGGCACAGCAAACTATGGTAACACAAACCCGGTGAGAGTTGGAGATAAATCTGTAAGAATTGATTACTCCGGCGGTTATGGAGCACCGATGCAACTTGGCGGTGCCAGCGTTACGATTGCTCCTTATACTACTTTCAAAATTTCCCTGTACGGAGGTCCGGGATCAAATGGCTTGAAGGTTAACATCGGAATAAATAATAAGGATTCTTATACCATCAATCTTGTAGAAGGCAAGTGGACAGACTATCAAATCCCTATTTCCCAGTTAACAACTGATGCCGTAATAACAGACCTTATCTTAAAAGAGTATAATGGCTCAGGAGGTTTTACGGTATATGTTGACGCCATGGGACTTAACTAGTATGTAAACGACAAAGCGCAAAAGCAATTTGAGTATCTATGCCTTTAGTTATGACAAGCCTGCAACACGTAAATGCCCTACGGGCAAAATCAGAGACTGTGTTGATTTCTATTGATATTGTTTCCCTACGGGAAAATCAATTGCCCGTAGGGCATTCATGTCAATAGAAAATCCCGCAAAGCGTGAATATTGTCCGTAGGACATTAACGTACAAGCTGGCCGATAATTAAACGATATTGAGTTTTGGCATACAGTGTTGCATGCAACGCTTGCTCAAATTGCTTTTGCTTTTTCGTGATGAACCCTAAAGAACCGGCGCGATGAAAAGTCTGATGAATACCAGCAATCATCGTCCGGAGAGAATGTGAGGTTTTAAAAAAGAAACTTTATGGAGAAAATATTTAACGAGCGTTTAGAATATCTGAAGAAAAATCATGAAACCCTTCTTTCACAAAAAAACGAACCTCTTGAAGGTGGCAATGGTATCATCAAAAGATTTCGCAATCCTGCACTAACAGCGGCACACATACCCATCACATGGCGCTACGACCTCAACGAGGCCACCAACCCCTACTTAATGGAACGGTTTGGTGTGAACACCGTTTTCAATACAGGCGCTATAAAATGGAACAACAAATACATACTGATGCCGCGGGTGGAGAGCAATGATCGAAAATCTTTCTTCGCTATTGCAGAAAGTGATAATGGTATCGACAATTTTAAATTCTGGGAGGAGCCTGTTGTTATTCCTGAAACAGACAATCCAGACACCAACGTGTATGATATGCGACTGGTAGCACATGACGATGGCTGGGTATATGGTCTGTTTTGTACAGAAAGAAAAGATCCTGCCGCACTTCCCGGCGATCAAAGCTCCGCTGTAGCACAATGCGGTATTGTACGCAGCAAGGATTTGAAGAAATGGGAACGGCTACCTGACCTTAAAACCAAATCGCCGCAACAACGCAACGTGGTGCTGCATCCGGAATTTGTAAATGGCAGGTATGCATTCTACACTCGTCCGCAGGATACCTTCATCGAAGCGGGACAAGGCGGTGGCATTGCCTTTGGATTAAGTGACAAAATCGTTGGTGCAGAAGTAAAAGAAGAAACGGTCATTGATCCGAAAACCTATCACACCATCAATGAACTGAAGAACGGACAGGGCCCTGCTCCCATCAAAACAAAACATGGATGGCTGCACCTCGCACATGGTGTGCGCAATACCGCAGCGGGCCTGCGTTACGTGCTATACATGTTCATGACCGATCTGAAGGACCTTACAAAGATCACTTACAAACCGGCCGGTTATTTTATTGCCCCTGAAGGCGATGAACGAACGGGTGATGTGTCTAATGTAGTATTCAGCAACGGATGGATAGCGGATGATGATGGCAAAGTATTCATCTATTATGCTTCGTCCGACAGCCGCGTACATGTTGCTGTTTCCACCATCGATCAGTTATTGGACTATACAATGAATACGCCGTCGGATGGCTTGCGCTCCGCGACGACAGTACAAAGACTTATGGGTATGATCCATGCGAACAAAGCTTATGTTCGCGAGCAGAAGTTACAGCCTGCTAATGAATAGTAATTAAAAAGTAAAAAAGTTCTCACTACCCCTAACCCATAACCCGTGGAACACGCCGCTCTGCAAAGAGCGGCTTTTTTATCTCTGAAATTTAACGTCTCAAATCTTTAGCACTAAGGGCACTAAGTTTCACTAAGAGAGTCTGAAATTTAAAACAGCCCTTAGTGGGGCTTAGTGTCCTCAGTGCCCGCCCGGATGAACCGGTTCGGACGGGCCTTTGTGTTGAAAGAGAGGCTAGCACACTTCTAACTCCTAACTTCTAACTCCTAACTCCTAATTCCTAACTTAAAAGCAACTTCTCCACTCCTTCCCTCAGCGCATCAACCCTTTCCTTCAATGCTGCGCGATACGATAAAGAGGAATTCGCAATCACATCAGAAAGCATTTCAAGATTCTCTATCTCTGTTAGTTGCTTGCCTTTCGAAGCAGCGTCCTTCCAATTCTTTTTGTACCAGTTCACAAATCCTTTCCATGTATGGTCGGCATCTATTTTCGCAACATCACCGCCCATTACGATCCATGAAAGATATGCCCACAAATATTCCATCGATTCCCAGTAATCCAGTTTGCGGTTATAGTTCGCCAAAGACATCATTCTGGATTTTATTCTGCGGAGATATTTCAGGTTTATCTTTTTATCAGCCGCAGCTTTTTCTTTTTTATCTGTCAGCGAAATACGAAGCACCATCAGGTTACAAAGCGCTTTTATATTGTCACTTCTTTTTTCAATCGCCTGTTCATAAAAATCCATCGCGTTCGCATAGGCTGCAAGCTTTTCCTTCTTATCCTTACTCACCAATGCTTTCCGCTTGTACGTCTCCGCAATAAGATTAAGCCTTTCAGAAGTTTTATTGATAACAGATAATTTCTGCAACTCGTTTACAATGCCGTCTATTTCAGCAGTAACAGAAAGCTTATTGTTCGACAGTTTATAATCGACCACCAGTTTCTTCGCTTTCGCAATGCAATATTTCTCCAAAGCAGATACAGAAAAATCAGCATGCTCCTCCGCACGCAATAAATCAAATTTCACAATGGCAGATTCATACTCACCAAGTTCATAGTAGATCAGCGCTTCCTGCTCCAGTGTTTTGCCGCTTCTTATTTCCGCTTTATCAACAGCCGCGGATATCATTTTCAGCTTTGCTTTTGATTTATTGGAAGTGCTTAATCTTGTATCGAGGTTGCGTCGCAGGTTGATGAGTTGTATTTCCGCTTCATCTCTGATAAGGAACACAGGCGCTTCTTCTTTCTTTGTACTTCTTGATGTTCTGCTCTTCAACTTGTAGTATGGATCGCCGTAGCATTGATAAGCGCCCCAGGTATTATTGCTGCCACCGAATTTTTCAAAAATAACTCCCCGTGCTTTTTTAACGGCTTCGCCAAATGTTTCACCACTCAACATCTCTGAGTAGAACTTGATTGCAAACTCAGAAGCCGCATCATCCGCAACTGCCCAGCCGGCGGCTATTACAGCCTTCACCCCCATTTCAATAAGCTCCGTTCCTATATTGGCGGCAAGCCTGTATCTGTTGGCAAAATAGTTTTCATAGGCTGCATCTACTTTTCCTAAATGGCAACAGTTTACAAACACCAATTCAGGAACGGTACTCATTTGCTTGATCGCGTTAACCGACAAAAACAAATTCTTTCCAATCACCATTCCGGAATCATTCACAGACGTAGGATCAAAAAGACCGTGACCCGCGAGGTGTATTATTTTAAACTCGTTGCTGTAAAGTGCAGGAATTATTTCTGCAGCAGTTTGGCCAATGATGGAAATCTTGTTATAGTTATTTACCTCCAACAATTTTTCAACATTGGAACCTTCTTTTTCCGCTCCCTTTAATTGAGGCAGAAAGCCGCCTAAAACAGGATCAGCAACGATCAATGCAAGATCTGCAGAAGCCCTTCTTATATCGGCCCTGTAGTTTGTAGTGGCCAGTTGTCTTATCATTCCTGCATTTATACACAGTGGTTTTGCATCACTTGTACTGTCTTGCAACAACTCCCATGGATAGGACGCAGCATTTTTATCTAACACCCAAAGAATACTTCCTTTCTTTTTAAGATTCTGCTTAAACTCATTAGGAATCATCAATTCGAAAAGCGTTTTAGCATACGTCGCATTCCAGTTATTTTGTGTGGACATCTGTTCAATGAAAAGATCAATAAGCGGCGTACTGCTAAACATTTCATTCTCTTCTTCTCTTGCATCACCGGTACTTACATTGAATACGATACTGGAAACTTCTTTTACAACATCTTTATCGTTGTACTTATAAATATCTTTTGTTGTTTTAAAATCTACAGAAACCCTGTTCCACCAAGCTTCCGAGATAGCTGTAGAAATAAGGTTTTTCTGCGCGCCAAACATTTCACGGATTTTCCTGTTGGCGATCCTTATGTTGTAACTGCTGTTTTCATTGTTTTCAATTTTTGTCAGCGTGTACAAACAGCTCAACGCTTTATCCTCGTACAGTTCTACAAACTCAAGGTTCTGCACAAGTTTTACGGCTTCATCATCCTTCTGCACCTTCAGCATTTTTGCATTGGCACTGTTCACCCCTTCAATAATTGCTTTGATGGAATTTTCAATTGACAATCCGCCATATCCGCAACCGATCATCAATGTAGATATACCGATTTCGATCTTGCCAAGCTTCTTATTATTGATGTTTAGCAGATGCTTCAGAATGCCTTTCTCTACCGTTGTTGTGAGCAGGTATGGAGTAAGCTTTCCCGGCTCACCAAGGCCAACAATAATGGCACCGGAAATTCTATCGGTCTCTTCATTGCCACTCACAATAGTGTTTGTTCCAATCTCGCCGGGATAAATACCGAGCGTATGCCTCTTTACCAGGTTGTTGTCCAGCGCATTGTTGATCGCAGCTTCAGCGTATAAAATACCGTCGTTCAAAAAGTGGCCGGCAAGCACATGGTATGATGCGTAATCCAGGCAACCGCAACTGATGGATACCGATAATGGCACCTGGCTTGGTTGCTGTACATTCTCACCGGAAATACCAAGTATCGTATTGGAAACACCTCTTTCGGAAAGATCAAAATTGTGCACAACAGGCATGCGGAACTGTTGCTCACTGCCCCTCACTACCGGCCTTTCATTGGTCAATGCAGCGGTAGAACCATTGGCAAGAATTTGTTCGATGCCATCAAATATTTTGGGTTCGTTCGCCAAAGCACCGTGAGATACTCCAACATAATACACCTGTTTCTTGTCAAGCTTTTTAGGAATACCAAGTTCCCATGTCACACTTTGATCGCCTTCTCCTGTGCTTAAAAAAACAAGCTCTGTTCTCGGAGGAATGTTATCATTGAAATAACCGCTGGGTGTAGCCTTGTCTTTACCCGCGATGTAAACAATATTGCTGTAATCAATATCATCAGTCTTTGCAACTATATTATCTCTGTACTTTGTAAAAGTGTCCAGCAAATCTTTTGACGGCAGCGGCCAGTCACCATCACCCAACGCATCTGCCATATTTTTCCATGTATCCAATTTCCCAAAATCATTTTTATCATCGGTTGTAAGCGGCAACAGGCTTAGTATTCCGGGAAAGGAAGAAAACATGGTTAACAACTCTTTCTTTGTATGCTTCATATCAAGCATATTAAGCGAGTTGATAATAGAATCATTGCCAAACAAGACGGTGAGTATCCTGTAAGATCCACCCAGCGGAGACCCGAGATACAGCAACCTGAAGCCTGATGAGGCATTCAACTTCGTCCATGTGTCGTTGTGATTAATAATAAAATCACGCACCAGCACACCGCCCATCGAGTGCCCTATTATTTTTATCGGCTGGTTGTATTTAAGCAGCTCAACTATTTTATCATTAAAATCACTTGCGCACTCGTTCAACTGTTTTCTCCAGTCAAAAGGATATACCACTACATCGTAGTTGTGCGACAACCGCGTTGCCAGTTGTTTATAAGAAGTAGCGATCAGCGAAGTGGCTGTGATGGAATTATCATCAAGCCTTTCCATCCTGAACAATCCGCCCAGCAAAGAAGCTCCATAATTTAGCCACACTTTATCTTTTCCCTTGGAAAGATTGGAACCCATAATACCGGGCAGCAAAACAACAATTGGTTTGTTGCCTGTTGGCACATTTGGAAACGGAGGAAGTTCGCCGTGCTCGATGCCAAGGAACGCTCTGTCACTTGCCGGTACGTCATACTGATTCACACTTGTAAATCCGGGAATAGCAACGCCGTCATCAGCTTTCAGCGCTTCATTGATCGCTGCTCTTGTTTTGGCGTTGAAGAAATAATTGAAGTGATTGACATCGCCGCCCTGATCAAAAAAATACTGAATGTTGCCGTTCCTGCGTGTTCCCAGGTACATCGAATCCGTGTTCACCACAAGATCATTTCTTTGGCCAAAAAATAATTTGCCTAAAATGATACCAAAGCTTTTAACACTAAGTCCAATTTTTCCATTTCCTGAAATCACCGCCAGCGAGCCCCCACCAATGGCAGCATTGTCGCTTCTATCATTCAGGACTTTTACAAATGGAGAATCGGGACTCATCGCTTCTATACCCGGCAATGCATTTGCATCTTCTTTTGTCTTTACAGTTTCTGCGACCAGCTCTTTTAGAATGTCTGCAACAGGATTTGCAGCACCACCCAACAAATTAAAGAACGCATTGAATATATTATCGAGTCGTTTTGAGGCAAGCCTTGTTCCAGCGGCGGGACATGCAACGCGAATAAATTTCTTAACCTTAATTTTTCTTTTACCAAATTCCCTGTCCAGTTCTTTAATGCAATTAATATCGTCGTCCCTGCCTTCAATTTTCAGCAAGCGTATATGCTCATCAGTAAATCCCAGAAAACTTTTATCATCCTCTTTTGAATAGCGGCAAATAATATCGCCCAACAGACCACCACGTGAATGGCTTATTATGTGCAGGTTTGCTTCCACCGGCAATTGCTTCACCAAATCGAGCACATTGCGAAGAGGACTTTGTGTAAGTGTGCGATGCTCAAAGGCCAATACCTTTTTATAACTACTCTGCATGAAATCCCAAACCTGCGAGCCTTTAAACTTCTGGTAAGCGCCTACGGTGTTGGAATTGGTTCCATGTATAAACAACAGAACCGGTGAATCGGAAGCTTTATCATCCGGCTGATATTTCCCTAAAGAAAAATCACTATTGAACACACACAGCCCTTCCGTTTTTCCTACTAACTTATCTTCCAGTCTTTCTGCAATTGATTTCACTCCATCAGGAACAGACTTTTTCACAAACACATTGAGCAACTTCAACGCAGCTTGTCCCACAATGCCTCTTTCGCTGTCTACATTTGCAATGGCAGTGGGCACTACAAACTCTCCGGCCCTGTTTGGAATATTTACATCGGGAAACAACTCATGCAAAGTGGCAGCATCGCACATCCAGCTGGAGTCATCGTCAAACACAAATTCCAGCAAATGATCGGGGTTGTCAAGATCTATTGCATGACTATCCTGTGTGCCTCTCGTAGCTGCACCAATCTGATAGCTTGCTTTCAATTCAGCGCCCTTAATTGAAGAAACACCAGCATTCTTCAGCTCGCCCTTAACTATTAATTGCTTTGGATTTAGTTGGGTCACAATGGGTAGTATTTGGTATATAATAATTGAATAACCGAATAACTGAATAACTGAACTTTAAGCGCAAATCGCCTCACAAGTTCAGTTATTCAGTTATTCAGTTATTCTGTCATTCAGTTATTTCTCCCTCACGCTTACCGCCACTCTTCTATCCTTAATACGATCTTCTTCCGGCGCCGTGGCAGGGTATTTCGCATATTGGGAACCGTAACCCTCTGCTTTCACAACCTGCGCGCCAACGCCCGCATCCTGCAAAGCTTTTGTAACGGCGTTTGCCCGGTCGTAAGATAGTTTTACGTTGGCTGCCTCATCTCCAACTTTGTCTGTATAGCCGCCCACTTTTATTTTCACTTTTGGAAATGCCTTTAGTATCTGCACAATATTGTCTACTTCCTTGCGGCTCTCAGGAACAATTTCCGCTGTCGCAAATTTAAAGTTGAGTTCAGTAAAATCAAACCAGTTCTCTTTGCCTGCCATCTTTGTGGAGTCTTTAATAAACGCAACCAACTCATCTTCTATACCACCTTTGTATGCATCGATTTCCACGCCATTCGGCAGAATCAATTTCAGCGATTCCCGAACGGGAACTGTGGCTGTTGTTGTAGTGTCATGCTTTTCTTCATGGGCAACCGTTTCCGTTACTGCTGTTTCATCATGCTTTTCACCATTGCAACTACGCATAAGCCACCACATGATACACAAGAAAAACAATCCAAGCAAGATCCAATAAACAAGATTACTTTTTGGCGGCTCTACCGCTGCGGACACTGAAGGCACACGATGAGGTGCAGGGCCATGCGAACCATACAACTTCGTAATGTCAAAACCCGCCGGCACGCTACCGAGCACCGCGTTCTTTTGACTTGATAAAAAAGAAGATAAACTTCCGGCAGACAAATTATTATCAACGGCATGTTTTCCCAAAAGTCCCAGTATAAGCGGAACAATGGAACCAAACAACGCCGACGAGGTAGACCCTTTTAAACCCAGGCTACCAGACACAGCATTCGCAATACTGCCAAACTTATCTCCAAAAATGCCCGATAGTAAACCGGGCGCAAGTGCCGGTATGCCACCACCTTCATGACTGAATGAACCCGCAAAATTTTGCAAAATACCGCTATTGAATGCCTGCTTTGCAAAATTGAAAATTGTATCCGCACCACCTGCTTCTGCTTTTTGAATAATGCCTGCCATCGAAAGTGGCACTGCTGCCGCAACCCCTCTTGTTATATTGTTTTCAGACTCTCCCAAATAACTTGCGGCTTTGGAAATAACATCCGCAGGTAAATAGCTTTTTACCGCATCCAGTAAATTGAAGGCCATAGATTGCTTTTTTGTTGTTGGGGTTAACAACAGAGAGGGAAAATAGTTCAGGGAAGCAATAACTGAATAACTGAACTTATAAGGCGACATCCCCCTTCTGTTCAATTATTCAATAGCTCAATGACTCAACAACTCAGTTATTCAGTTACTCAGTTATTCAGTTATTCCAGTGACGACTTCGAGGACAAGCCAAAAAGTATGTTCAACATGTAAATGAACTGGGCAATGATAAATGCACAGATGAGGATGATGATAGAAGTTACATAGCTATGATCAATCGTATCAACCCCTACAATATCAATGTATCGCCTAGGTTTGTTTACATTGTTTGATTGCAAGGCAGAAAGGAAAAGAAATATGGCAGCAACAGTTATCACCACATGCAGCCAGGTAAGTATGCGTGAATACAAAAAATTATTGGTAGCCCTGTAGAGAAGCCAGAAAAAACCAAGGAAAACCACACCACAAAGACAAATCATTTTTAAGGAAAGTACATAGTATGCGTCGTTGTAGTGAAGATTGGCGGTTTCATCTCTTATGAAAATAGATGCAATAAAAAGCATGGTCGCTGCGAAAAGCAGTAAGTTAAATGGTTGGTTTATAAATTTTGATTTCAAAATTTACTATTTGGGGTTATTCTCAATTGATGGCAAAGCCTTACGGTCATGAAAATACTCATTTTCATGAACAGTCGAAAGTCTTTATTTTACTGCATTGAAGAAGTTGTAGAACAATTGGTTAGAAGAAATGCAATCTAATAAAAAAGAAAGAGCAGCAGCTTTCGCCACCGCTCTTCATTATCCGACACCTGTTCATTACTATGAAAAAATCCTGATTTGTCCCCGCTGTGTAATAATGCCGTCCTTTGCTTGCCTAAGATCGTTCCATCAATTGTGGTTTTTCACTAAATCTCGTTACAGGCCGGAGCTACCCACTTACCACCATTTCAGTCAGTCACACCTCTAACTTCCCCTTTTATTTTTTTCTGGTACTGCACTTTAGTACTTATTTATAGCACAATCGTACTTTAGTTTTTCAGCCTTGGATTATTTTTTAGTATTTTGATCTAACCAAAAACGTTCGGTTGTGCCTAGTCATAATTATTTGAACACCATTAGCCTCACTCCCCGCAAAGAGCTGCAAAAACTTGTGGAGAACAGGCGTGTGTTCAATCTCAACAACTGCGAACTGAACATATTTGAAAGCTACGAGGAAACTTATCGTGTTCCGCTTACCTTCAATGATTTTGTAATTACCAGCATGATGCGGGGAAAAAAGATCGTGCATCTTTTTAATAAACCAGAATTCACTTACGTACCCGGAGAAACGGCAATCGCCGCCGGGAACGAACCCATGGTAATTGATTTTCCTGAAGCATCAGAGCTTAATCCAACACAGTGTGTAGCACTCACCGTAGATTCCAAATATATCAATGATACGCTCGGCTATTTAGATAGTCATTACAACAGCGATCCAGACATTAAGCATAACTGGAAACTGCAGTTTAATCAATACCACTTCAACAACGATGCTGAGATCACGGATGTCATCAACAAACTGATCCGCATTTGTAGCAGCAGCGATACTGCGAAGAACATTTATGCAGATCTCAATCTAAAAGAGCTACTGATAAGACTTGTCCAAAGCCAGCACTTGGTACAAACTGCGAGTGAAGCATCAGAAACAAGCAATCGTACAAGACTTCATTACATCCTCAACTATATTCACGAAAACCTTACCGGCAAAATTGCCGTTGATACGCTAAGCCGCAAAGCGTACATGAGCCGCAATGATTTCTTCAAATGGTTTCGTCAGCAATTCGGCATCACACCGCTTGATTATATTAACAATGAAAGAATAAAACTTGCTAAACAATTGCTTGCATACAATGGCCATACCATCACCGAAATAAGCTACAGATGCGGCTTTACCGACGTAAATTATTTTGTGAGGCTATTTAAAAAAGTAGAAGGCATTACACCTAAAGTCTA
This sequence comes from Pinibacter aurantiacus, assembly GCF_019130065.1. GTDB lineage: Bacteria > Bacteroidota > Bacteroidia > Chitinophagales > Chitinophagaceae > Pinibacter > Pinibacter aurantiacus. Next base: position 145,258 of record NZ_JAHSPG010000003.1, read on the forward strand.
CAGAGATTTGAGTGGTATGCGGGTGGGATAAGCCTACATCAAACTGTTTGAATATTTCTTTTACCACTAAGGCACTAAGGACACTAAGTTTCGCTAAGTGTTGTTTTAATTTCAGACTCTCTTAGTGAGTCTTAGTGTCCTTAGTGCCTTAGTGGTAAAGATTCGAGACTCACACCACAAACTCTTCAAACAACTTTTTCGCCGCTTTCTGCGGTTCCGCGCAAAATCCCGGATGTACTTTAGAAGTTTGAATTATCGTGCTGCGTGTTGCAGTCAGCCAGCGGAAACGTGATGCTACATCAAGTTTTGCAATAGGCCCACCATTAGTATCTCCGGCGGCAATTAATGCAAAAGCTTTCAAATAGTCACGTAGCTGGTCAATATCAATATCTGCATATAATGCACGAAGACGCTCTTGGTCGAGCGCATAAATCGTTTCTAAAAAAACAGGTTTACGACAGTACAGCACGATCCCAACGTTCAGAAATTCTTCACGCTCTACGCGAGGCACTACACGTATAACGGCGTACTCAAATAAGTGATTTTCTTGCATGTTGTGCTTCTTTTACAAAAACGTTGGATTGCGCGATACGCGTTGTTAAAAATTGTACATACACCTGTTTTATTTCCTGCGGTGTCATATCTTCTCCATAACCTGTCAGCCATTCATCGGGCACGGTACTAACGATTGATTGAATGCGATCACTCGTCAATATCTCACGGAATCTTTCATCTACTTTCTCCAATTCACTAGCCTGCGGAAGCAATACATGATCTTTCACCATAGCGAATGGCCTCACCGCCTGCTCTTCCCAATTGCTCCATGAATGATGAAAATATAAGGACGCACCATGATCGATCAGCCAAAGTTCACGGTGCCACATCAGCATATTGGTATTGCGTGCAGTGCGGTCAACATTGGTCAACAGGCAATCCATCCACACAATTTGCGAAGCCAATAATGGATCGAGCTTTGTCACCACAGGATCATAAGTAATGGCGCCTGACAAATAATGTATCGCAAGATTCAGCCCCACGCTCGCTTTCAATAAGTCCTGTATTTCTTCATCCGGTTCTGTGCGGCCGAATGCTGTATCAAGATTTGCAAAAACTATCTCTGGCATTTTCAGTCCGAGCGCTCGTGCAATTTCTCCACCGATCAATTCCGCCACAAGCGCCTTCACTCCCTGTCCCGCCCCGCGAAATTTAAGCACATACTTAAATCCATCATCCGCCTCGGCAATGGCAGGCAGCGAACCGCCCTCACGCAACGGCGTCACATAACGCGTTACATTAACCGTTCTTATTTCTGGTTCAGAAAAATTCATAGTGCAATATAGGAAGTTAGTTGAGAGTTGAGAATGGAGAGTGGAGAATGGAGAGTTGTCGAAGAGATTGCCAGTAGCCAGCTACCTCCAGCCAGCGTTGAGGAGAAATAGCCTTTCCATCATTAACCAGTTTGATTATTTAAAGAGATGTTGCGCACAACTACGGGCCGCTGGCTGAGCGTTGCTGGCCATTATTTCCCAACAACTCTCAACTCTCCACTCTCAACTCTCAACTTATTTGTATTTTCACGCCTCCAAATCCTGAACCGATGACCTTTTTACAAGTAACAGATATCTACAAACGTATTGAAACCAGTGATGTTTTGAATGGTGTAAGTTTTTCGCAAAACAAAACGCAAAACATTGCCATTGCGGGCGAGACAGGATCAGGAAAAAGCACATTGCTCAAATCTATCGCCGGACTTTCACAACCGGATCAGGGGAACATTTATTTTGAAGGCACTCGTGTGGAAGGGCCAGCGGAAAAATTAATTCCGGGACATGCAGGTATCGCCTATCTATCGCAACACTATGAATTGCTGAACAATTACAGGGTAGAAGAATTATTGTCTTACGCAAACGAGCTACCGGAAGAAGAAGCCAACAAACTGTTTGACATCTGCGAAATAAGCCATTTGCTTAAACGCAGAACAGACAAGCTTTCCGGCGGGGAAAAGCAACGCATTGCCATGGCGAGACTGCTCATTTCTTCACCGCGACTTTTATTGCTCGACGAACCATTTTCCAATCTTGATCTCATCCATAAAAACACACTTAAAAAAGTCATCAAAGACATCCAGGAACATTTGGGCACCTCTTGTATCATCTGCTCACACGATCCGTTTGATACGCTTTCATGGGCCGATGAGATTATCGTTTTAAAAAATGGGAAAATTGCACAACAGGGCACCCCACAGGAAATTTACAAACATCCCACCAACGAATATGTGGCTGGACTCTTCGGTTCTTACAACTTAATACCGGCAGACAACGCCGGCATTTTTGGAAAATTTATTTTGGCAGGAAGCAATCTCCTGATTCGTCCCGAAAGTTTTAAAATTGTCGGCGCAGAAACCAACAATGCGATCAAAGGCATTGTGAAAAAAGTAAGCTTCGAAGGAAGTCTTCACGACTTAACAATCACCATTCCGGGAACGACTATTACTGCAAAAACGATTGACAATCATTATAAGGAAGGAGACATTGTTTATCTGACATTGTCTGCGGGTGATGTGTGGTATTTGTAGTGGCCAGGGCCGGTAGCCGGTGTTTCCGTGCAACTAATTCTTGAACTACATACAGCACAATAATGTAAAGTATGCTGCCTCTGGCTACTGGCTGCCGGCCTCTCTTGCTCCTCCCCAACCTCTTTTGTAAATTTGCCTTTCAACATTTCCCATGGAAGAAAAACTCGAACGCATCATTGACAACAGGATCATCCGTTCTACTACATGGACATTTGATGAAATCAAAATGGGACATGCCATTTCAAGTGCCGAAGTGGGAAGCGTTTTTTCCGCAAGTCAGCAAAACTCCGATGTTGTTCGTTTGCACTTTGGATTGAAAGGAGACTATGCATTCACTTACAAGCAGCTTAATAAAACATACGACCTTATTGGCGGCCATCACAACATTATGTTCTCGAAAGACTTTGACATTGTAGTGCAAAACAAAACCGCCGAAGTGGAAACATTTGGCGTACAATTTCCCAGGGCAGTCTTTGTCAACTTCACACAAAACGCTACTGACGCATTGAAGCGATTTGCGGAAGCGATCATGAATGATGAAAGCATTATGCTTAGCGAAAACTGGGGCAGTATTGACTCGCCGATCCAGCAAGTAATACAACAAGTGATCAATTGCAATTATAGCGGCGATCTTAAAAAACTCTTCATGCTTTCTAAATGCATCGAGTTATTGGTGCTTTGCGCGGAGTCGTATGATCTTGCCAACAAAAAAGATCCCTTCATTAAAAACAAAGCTGATAAAGAAAAGATCATTGCCGTGCGCGACCTCATCAATGAAAGAGTGACCGACCCGCCTAACCTTTCACAAATTTCAAGATTGGTTGGTCTTAATGAATACAAGCTGAAACGCGGCTTTAAGGAAACATTCAACAACACAGTGTTTGGTTATCTTGCAGAACAACGTTTGCACCTGGCCCATCAATATTTGCGCGACACTAAAAAAACAGCCGCAGAAATTTCGTACGAACTTGGCTATGCAACACCTCAGCATTTCAATAACGCTTTCAAGAAGAAGTTTGGTCTCACACCTTTTTCCGTTAGAAATAATCCGTAAAATGCAATCCATCCAATAACAATCTGCCTAACATTGCATAAACAGAAAAACAATTACCATGAGCAATCCATTAATCGTAAAAAACACCATCGTTATAAATGCACCTGCTTCAAAAGTTTGGGACACATTAACGAAGCCTGAAGAAACCAAAAAGTACATGTTTGGCTGCGAAACCGTTTCCGACTGGGAACAGGGAAGCCCTTTGCTTTGGAAAGGAAACTTCAACGGCCAGGATATGGTGGCGGTGAAAGGCACCATCGTAAATATTCAACCAAAAAAGTTTTTGGAATACACCACCATTGATCCAAACTCAGGCATAGCAGATGTTCCGGAAAATTACCTCACCGTAACATACGAACTAACGCCGCAAAATGGAGAAACATTACTTACCGTAACACAAGGCGACTACAGCAAAGTTGGCGACGGCGATAAACGCTACGACGAAGCTATATCTTCGGGAGGCTGGCAACCAATCTTGGTGGAGATTAAGAAAGTGGCCGAAGAGTGACAAATAATTATGAATGATGAATAGAGGTGACGTCCCAAATTCATCATTCATCATTCATAATTCTCGCCTTCTCAAATCGGGGAAATAATTCCACAAATTTTCTACTTGCAATCCATTGCATAGCAGGTTATTAAAAATCGTGGAATAAAATTTTGTGAAGAAAAAAATGCTTTCTCATTTTACAAAGGAAAGCATGTGCCGGGCAATGTCAGAAAATGAGGCGATATCGTTTGGCTTAATAATGTAGTCTACCACTCCCATATCAAAACTCATAGTCTTAAAAACCGGCGATTTTGACGTGCTCCAAACTATTTTAGGAATGTCGCTGTAGCGTTCGTCCTCGTTAATTATTGTAAGTATTTCAACGCCTGTAAGTTCGGGAATGTTATAATCGAGAATGATCAGTGACGGTAATTGCGCGTCCTGTATGCTTTCCAGGTATGAGACAAACTTGCGCCCATTGGTAATACAAATAATATCCACCTCCGGATCTATCTCACGAAGAGCGCTTGATAAAAGCTCCTGGTCATCGGCATCATCCTCCGCTAAAAGTATGGATCGTGTGGGTTGGCTTAAAGGTACTCTCATATTTGCGCTCGTAAGCAAAGCGAGTGCTAAGATACTATTTCGCCTGCTGCGATAAAATATTACATGATAAAAATTTAAAATAAATTTCCACATTATGGCGTGTGTTGCAACTTTAAACATGGCCTTTTATTTGTAACATAGTTCGTTACAACAACTGTTAAAATGAGCACTCGCAAAAAGTATCCTGCCAATCAACCCAACAACGAAGCAACCGAAACTTTATCACCTGTAGCAAACGGCACAGCCACCAAAAAGAAAAGTACTGCAAAAATCAACGAAGATTTCCAGAGTGATGAATTGGATACACGACAATTACTTCAGGTACTTTCCGAAGCAAAGGGCGGTAATTTTAGTGTAAGAATGCCTGTTGACAAAGTAGGTGTAAACGGGAAAATATGCGATACTGTTAATGAAATTCTTTCGCTCAACGAACTGTTGGTAGAAGAACTTTTACTGGCAAGAAATACCATTGGTAAAGAAGGAAAACTCAATCACCGTGTGGAGCTTCCACGCGCAGCGCGTGGTTCATGGAACACGGCTGTCGATTCTATCAACACTTTGATCTCCGATCTTGTACATCCCACCATTGAAATTGCACACGTAATCAGCTCTGTGGCAAAAGGAAATTTGTCACAAGAAATGCCATTGCAAATCGGTAACCACCGCTTGCAGGGCGAGTTTGCACGCATTGCCACTGAAGTAAACGGAATGGTGAAACAGCTGAACCTCTTTTCAATGGAGGTTACACGTGTTGCCCGTGAAGTAGGTTCTGAAGGTAAACTCGGCGGACAAGCGAAAGTAAAAGATGTAGCGGGTGTGTGGAAAGATCTTACGGATTCTGTGAACCAGATGGCAGGTAATCTTACGGCGCAGGTGCGTAACATTGCGGACGTAACTACCGCAGTGGCGAAAGGAGATCTATCCAAAAAAATTACGGTGGATGTAGAAGGAGAAATTCTTGAACTGAAAAACACCATCAATACGATGGTGGACCAGTTGAACTCATTCTCCTCTGAGGTTACGCGTGTGGCTCGTGAGGTGGGTACAGATGGTAAGCTCGGCGGACAGGCCGAAGTAAAAGGTGTTGCGGGTACATGGAAAGATCTCACAGATTCCGTAAACCAGATGGCATCTAACCTGACTGGCCAGGTGCGTAACATTGCCGAGGTAACAACTGCTGTGGCCCGTGGTGACCTGTCAAGAAAAATTACAGTGGACGTAAAAGGAGAAATCCTTGAGTTAAAGAATACGATCAACACAATGGTGGATCAGCTGAACTCATTTTCATCTGAGGTAACACGTATGGCTAGAGAAGTGGGATCGGAAGGAAAGCTTGGTGGCCAGGCAACGGTAAAAGGAGTTGGTGGTGTGTGGAAAGATTTGACAGAGTCTGTAAACCAAATGGGATCAAACCTTACAGCGCAGGTGCGTAACATTGCGGAGGTGACGACAGCCGTGGCAAATGGCGATTTGTCAAGAAAAATTACGGTGGATGTAAAAGGAGAAATTCTTGAATTGAAAAACACCATCAACACCATGGTGGACCAGTTGAACTCTTTCGCATCCGAGGTAACCCGTGTGGCGTTGGAAGTGGGTACAGAAGGAAAGCTCGGCGGACAGGCGCAGGTAAAAGGCGTTGGCGGTACATGGAAAGATTTGACTGACTCTGTAAACCAGATGGCATCTAATCTTACAGCGCAGGTGCGTAACATCGCAGAAGTAACAACAGCGGTAGCGAACGGTGACCTTTCTAAAAAAATTACGGTAAACGTAGAAGGAGAAATTCTTGAACTGAAAAAAACCATCAACACGATGGTGGATCAGTTGAACTCTTTCGCATCTGAGGTAACCCGCGTGGCACTTGAGGTTGGTACTGAAGGTAAACTTGGCGGTCAGGCGAAAGTACAGGGTGTGGGTGGTACATGGAAAGACTTGACGGAGTCTGTAAACCAGATGGGATCAAACCTTACAGCGCAGGTGCGAAACATCGCTGAGGTAACAACCGCTGTGGCAAAAGGTGATCTGTCAAGAAAAATTACGGTGGATGTAAAAGGAGAAATTCTTGAGTTGAAAAACACCATCAACACGATGGTGGACCAGTTGAACTCATTTGGTTCTGAGGTTACGCGTGTGGCGCTGGAAGTAGGTTCTGAAGGTAGGCTTGGTGGACAGGCGCAGGTAAAAGGTGTTGAAGGTCTTTGGAAAGACTTGACCGACTCTGTAAACATCATGGCGTCCAACCTTACATCGCAAGTGCGAAACATTGCCGAGGTAACGACAGCTGTTGCGAATGGTGACCTTTCCCGTAAAATTGAAGTGGACGTAAAAGGAGAAATTCTTGAACTTAAAAATACAATCAACACGATGGTGGATCAGTTGCGAGCATTCGCATCTGAAGTAACCCGTGTGGCTCGTGAGGTAGGTACAGATGGCAAGCTGGGCGGTCAAGCAAATGTACCCGGAGTTGGTGGTACTTGGAAAGACTTGACCGACTCGGTGAACCAGATGGCCGGCAACCTTACTGACCAGGTGCGTAACATTGCCGATGTGGCGATTGCCGTGGCGAATGGAGACATGTCGCGAAAAATCACGGTGGATGTACGCGGAGAAATTTTGCAATTGAAAGAAACGCTGAACACGATGGTGGATCAGTTGCGTGCGTTTGCATCCGAGGTAACGCGTGTGGCACGTGAGGTAGGTACAGATGGTAAACTGGGTGGGCAGGCTTTTGTACCGGGCGTTGCGGGTACATGGAAGGACTTGACTGACTCTGTAAACCAGATGACGGGTAACCTTACATCGCAAGTGCGTAACATCGCAGAAGTGACCAAGGCCGTGGCTTCCGGTGACTTGTCGAAGAAAGTAACGATCGATGTAAAAGGCGAAATCTTCGATTTGAAAAACACCATCAACACGATGGTGGATCAGCTGAACTCTTTTGCATACGAGGTAACGCGTGTGGCACGTGAGGTAGGAACAGAAGGTAAGTTAGGCGGACAGGCAGATGTACAGGGCGTTGCGGGCACATGGAAAGATTTGACCGACTCTGTAAACATGATGGCCTCTAACCTTACCAACCAGGTGCGTGGTATTGCAAAAGTTGTAACGGCCGTTGCAACAGGTAACTTGAAACAAAAACTATCGATTGTATCTCGTGGTGAGGTTGCTCAACTTACAGATACGATCAATGAAATGATTGATACGCTCGCAGTGTTTGGCGACCAGGTAACAAACGTTGCCCGTGAGGTGGGTGTTGAAGGTAGGCTGGGCGGACAGTCAAGCGTACCGGGCGCTTCCGGCATTTGGAAGAATCTTACAGAAAACGTAAACCAGCTTGCAGAAAACTTAACTACACAGGTGCGTGCGATCTCGGCGGTGGCTTCTGCGGTAACGAAAGGTGATCTTACACAGATGATTCGCGTGGAAGCAAAAGGTGAAGTAGAAGAGTTGAAAGACACTATTAACCAAATGATCGCAAACCTGAAACAAACAACTTTGCGTAACCAGGAACAAGACTGGTTGAAATCGAACCTTGCGAAGTTCACACAAATGTTGCAGGGACAAAAAGATCTGAACACAGTAACGCGACGCATCCTTTCTGAATTGGCGCAAGTTGTAAACGCACAGAAAGGTATGTTCTACATTTTGGAGCAAGATGAAAATTTACAAAATCAAAAATTAAAACTCTTCGCTGCATACGCCTATGGCGATGAAGTAAGTATATCTCGCGAGTTTGATCTTGGCCAGGGTTTGGTGGGTCAGTGCGCTGTTGATAAAGAAAGAATTTTGTTGACAAACGTTCCGAACAACTATAGTAAAATTGGATCTGGCCTGGGACAGGCAAATCCAGTGAATTTGATCGTGTTGCCGGTATTGTTCGAAACAGAAATCAAAGCTGTTATTGAACTTGCCTCTTTCGATACATTCAGCCAAACGCACCTTGACTTTTTAAGCCAGTTAACTGAAAGTATCGGTATCGTATTGAATACGATTGAAGCAAACTCACGTACGGAAGACCTGCTGGAACAATCACAATCTTTGACTGATGAATTAAGAAGAACCAACGAAGAGCTGCAGGATAAAGCTCACCTTCTGGTAAAACAAAAAGAAGAAGTGGAAGCGAAAAATAAAGAGGTGGAAGAAGCAAGAAAATCACTGGAAGAAAAAGCAGAACAATTACAGCTTACATCAAAATACAAATCAGAGTTCCTTGCAAACATGTCGCATGAGTTGAGAACACCGCTTAACTCATTGCTCATTCTTGCACAGCAGTTGTATGAGAACCATGAAGGCAACCTGAATGAAAAACAAGTACGCTACGCAAAAACCATTCACAGTTGCGGCGATGACCTCATTCAATTGATCAACGATATTCTCGATCTTTCTAAAATTGAATCCGGTTATATTTCTACAGACTTTATCAACCTGCGATTCAATGCAGTTATATCGTTTGTGGAAACAACCTTCAAGCATATCTCCGAAAGCAAGAATTTACGATTCAGTATTGAAATGGATGAGAAGCTTCCTGCAAGCCTTGAAACGGATGCACAACGTCTTAACCAGATCCTTAAAAACTTATTGTCAAACGCATTTAAATTTACCGAAAAAGGAGAAGTTAAGCTGCGCATTTATGAAGCAAGGAAAAACTGGAAACAAGGCATGATGCCAAGCCTTGATAATGCTGACGGAGTAGTTGCATTTGAAATTAGAGACACTGGTATTGGTATATCAAAAGACAAACAGAACATCATCTTTGAAGCGTTTCAGCAAGCAGAAGGTTCTACCAGCCGTAAATATGGCGGTACAGGTTTGGGGTTGTCTATCAGCCGTGGTTTGGCAGATCTGCTGGGTGGTTCTATAGAACTGGAAAGCGAAGCAGGCGCAGGAAGTACATTTACTCTCTTCTTACCTATCAGCTATAATCCTACAACAATCAAGAAGGAAAAACAAACAAGCCGCACTGTTAGTGAGTACAAATTGCCAGAAGCCATTGATGGAACGATTCACTCAGTGCCTACGATAAAGGTTGCCGAAACGAAAGACCTGGAGGGTCTCAACGAAATCATTAATGATATTGGCGATGACAGGAACAACATAACAAGCACAGACAAAGTAGTGTTGGTGGTTGAAGACGATATCCGCTTTGCAAAGATCATGATGGAAAAAGCGCACGAAATGGATATCAAAGTGATTGTAGCTACAAGCTTTGGCGAAGTACTCGATTTGACCAATAAATATAGCCCCATCGCCGTTACGCTGGATGTGAAGTTACCTGATGCAAGTGGTTGGCGCATTCTTGATCTCTTTAAAAATGATATCAACTTCAAACACATTCCGATTCATTTAATTTCAGGCGAAGAAAACAGATTGCTGGCTATGCAAAGAGGCGCGAAAAGCTTCAATCTGAAACCGCTCAAAGCAGAGGTCTTAACTATTTTGTTCGAGGATATTATCGAACAAACTGAACGCAAACAAAAACGTGTTTTGGTAGTAGAAGACAACGAACTCGATTCTTCACAAATCGCCAAAATACTTGATAATGGAGACTTGCTGAATATCGAAGTAGAATCTAGCGGTATGCGGGCATTGGAGTTGATCAGGAACAACTCTTATGATAGCATCATTGTTGACTATATGCTTCCCGATATCGGCGGACTGGAATTTGTAACTGAAATCAACACGATCAATAAGGGAAACTTAACGCCGATAATTATTTATTCCGCAAAAGATTTTTCACCGTCAGAACGTCTGAAACTTAAGCAATATGCCAACAAAGTTTTGCTGAAAAATGTAAACACACTGGATGTATTGCTGGAAGAATCGGTGCTGTGGCTGCATATAAATCACAAAGACCTTTTGCCGGAAAAACAAAAACTAATAGAGGACCTTCGCTCGAAGAAAGATATTCTGTCCAATAAAAAAGTACTGGTAGTAGATGATGATGTCAGAAACCTGTTTGCCTTGACCACTGCATTCGAGCGATACAATATCAACACAATAACTGCAGAAAGTGGCAAAGAGGCTATGCACATCTTAAGTGAAAACAACGACATCGATATTGTGCTGATGGACATCATGATGCCGGAAATGGATGGATATGAAACCACACAAAAAATAAGGCGTGAGCACAAGAACAATACATTACCGATCATTGCCGTTACCGCAAAAGCGATGAAAGGTGACAGGGAAAAATGTCTCGAAGCAGGCGCATCAGACTACATAACAAAACCGGTAAAAATTGACCAGTTGTTGTCGTTGATGAGAGTATGGTTGTATAAATAATGAAGAATAAAATGTCGTTCAATTAAGCTGTTTGAAAAAACTAAAAGAACGTTGTTTGTCATCCCGACGAAGGAGGGTTCTGAGTTTGATACTAACACGCAGTACAAGCAACTTCTCAGATCCCTCCTTCGTCGGGATGACAAACAGTCTTTCTTTACTGATATTGACCAACATGTAAATCGAAAAGACTCTTAACAAAAATGACACGGCTATCTATATCGATGAAGTAACATTTCGTTAATAATATTTTACAAAAAGAAACATATTGCAACATTTGGCACCTGACATTAAGATATTAGTTGTAGATGATCGTGAAGACAATCTGCTTTCCATAGAAACAGTTCTGGAGAGGGAAAACTATACAATTGTAAAAGCAAACTCGGGCAAAGCAGCCTTAAAAATATTGCTTACACAACATGATTTTTCCCTGATCCTGATGGACGTTCAAATGCCTGATATGAGCGGATTGGAAACTGCTTCTTTGATTTTTCAACGCGACAAATTAAAGAACATTCCCATCATCTTCATCACGGCACATAGTCATGAGGAAGAAGCGATTTACAAAGGTTATAAACTTGGCGCAGTAGATTTTATTTACAAGCCCGTTAACCCGGAATTACTTCGTCTTAAAGTTGGCTTGTTTGCAGAGCTCTTCCGCAAAACGCAACAGCTTGTCGCGCATGAACAAAAGCTGCTAAATACAAATGCATATTTGCAAAAAGAAATAGAAGAGCGTCTTGCGTCCGAACATAAGGTTATGCAATTGAACATGGAGCTGCAGCAAAATAACATTCATCTAAAATCCATCAACGAAGAGCTTGACCGTTTTGCGTACATAGCATCTCACGATTTGCAAGAGCCTCTGCGAAAAATAAGACTCTTCAGTGATTTGCTTTTGCAGAAAAAAGGCTCTGCAGAAGACATGGATAAATACCTGGCGAAAATAAAAACTTCAACAGATCGTATGCATCAACTGGTCAACGATTTGCTGCAGTTTTCGCGTCATCATGTGGATGATAGTGATTTCGTTGAGGTCAACTTAAACAATGTCGTTAAAGAAGCAATTGGAGAATTGGAAGTACAGATCAACCAAAGCAACGCAAACATCGTGATTGATCAATTGCCTTCTGCATTGATCATCCCTTCGTTAATGCGACGTGTGTTTTATAACGTTATCAGTAATGCCCTGAAGTTTAAGAAAAAAGAAGAGGCTCCGTTAATACGCATCCATGCACAAACACATTGCTCGCTTGAACTGAACGGAAGTAACAACGGTAAATCATCTTACTGCAAAATATTTATTACAGACAATGGTATTGGTTTCGATAAAAAATATGCGGACGATATTTTTGTAGTTTTTAAAAGGCTACACAGTTATCACGAAATTGAAGGAACCGGCATCGGCTTATCCATCTGCAAAAAAATAATGGAGCGCCACAGCGGCCATATCTTCGCCACTAGCGAACTAGGGCAGGGCTCGGTGTTTACAATTGCCATTCCGGAGAGGAAGTAATAGTTGAATAACTGATTAACTGAATAACTGAGTGGTTTGTGTGAAACTCTCGAAGATACACTTGAACCATTCAGTTATTAAGTCATTTTCCGCTGGTGGCTCTGCAAGGCTTCTAGCCTTGCAGGATTATTTTGTTGCCTCTGGCAATTGTTATCGCCAAAGGCGATGGAATAAAACTGCAAGGCTACAAGCCTTGCAGGGCAATACCGAAAGTTTCACACAAACCACTCAGTTATTCAGTTAATCAGTTATTCGGCTATTCCTAATGATGCTCATGCTGCTGCGCATGCACTTTACTCTGTAGAAAATGCAACAGCTCTGTATCTTCCCAAATGCCATTATATTTTTCGCCGTTTACAAAAAATCCCGGAGTACCATTAACGCCGCTTCTAAGACCACTTTCGAAATCTTCATCTACCCTATCGGAATATTTGCGGCTATTAAAATCTTTTTCAAATTGATCCATATCCAGGCCCAGAGATTCCGCATAACCCATCAGGTCTTCGTAATTCAAACTACGTTGATTTTCAAAAATGATATCATGCATTTCCCAGAACTTCCCCTGAGCATCTGCGGCTTCTGCAGCAGTAGCAGCCATTCTCGCATCGGGATGCACTTCGGATAAAGGGAAATTGCGAAAAACAAATTTCAGGTTATCTCCCATTTTCTTTTGGATCTTCTTAATCACAGGATAGGCACGGCCACAATGCGGGCATTCGTAATCGCCATATTCAACCAATTCAACAGGCGCGTTTACATTGCCTTGAATGTGATCATTGCCAGTAACTTCGGGTCTCAATTTTGACATAGATAAACTTTTTATTTTTTACTATTCATTTCATCAAGAGCATCCATAATACCGTCTGCTCCAGGATTTACGCCAACAGGCGATAAATATTTCCATCGTACATAACCTTCTTCATCAAGTACGTACAGCGCACGTTTGCATTCACCGGTCTTGTCATCATATACACCATAAAGTTTGGAAACGGCACCCTTCGGTTCAAAATCGGAAAGCAGCGGAAAATGCAAATTTCTATCTCTGCTAAAAGCGAGATGGCACCATTTGCTGTCTACAGAAATTCCAATGAGCTCTGCATTCTGTTTGTGAAAAAATTTCAGCATTTCATTATACAAACTCATTTGATCACCACAAACCGGACTCCAGTCGGCAGGATAAAAAGCCAGTATTACTCTTTTACCTTTTAACTGGTTCAATTCGATCTGCTGATCGGGTGTTGTAAACAATGAAAAATCAGGCGCTTTTTTTCCTACTTCCAGCATGTTAAGTTTTTAAACATTAATAAATATTATTATGCAAAAGATCGTCGGTTACCCGAATGCTCTCTAATGTCTATAACAATGTTTTCCGGGAAAAGTTAACGGGAACGGACGCTGAATTTCAATCCTTTTGGTGCCACTAATAATGTGCCGCTGGTGGCGAATGGACGTTGTGAAAATATTAATTATTGATACCGCAGCGTGCTGTAGGGGCGAATCGCATTCGCCCTGTTGCACCATCATGCAGACGCAAAAAAAAGAGACAGATTGCATCTGTCTCTTCGAATATCATGGATGTGTGCGAGGGCGAATGCGATTCGCCCCTACGAATTATTTCAATAAATCGTTAACGGCCGCGTGAACGCCTTCAAAATTGAACGATGCGATTTGCGCCTTCATCATTCTTTCTATTTGATCATTGCACAAATTTCCAATGCTGCCCTCATGCGTATGGTTCACCTGTGTTGAATATTGATAATTGTTGCTTTCAATATCCAATCCTATTTTCTTGTACGCATCACGGAAAGGAATCCCCTGCAACACAAGTTTATTCACTTCTTCTACGCTAAATAGAAATTTGTATTTCTCATCTGCAAGAATATCTTTTTTTACTTCAATATTGCTTAGCATCAAACCTGCCATTTCAATGCAATCTTTCAGTGTCTTGAAAGCTGGGAACAGATGTTCTTTCAGCAATTGCAGATCCCTGTGATAACCGGAAGGAAGATTTGTGGTCATCATCATGATCTCGTTTGGCAAAGCCTTTATTCTATTGCAATGCGAACGGATCAGTTCGAATACATCAGGATTCTTTTTGTGCGGCATGATGCTGCTACCTGTTGTAAGCTCAGCGGGAAAACTTACGAAACCAAAATTCTGATTGAGGAAAAGACATGCATCCATGCTTAGTCTTGCCAGTGTATCGGCAACATTTGCTAATGCCATTGCAACAATTCGCTCTGCTTTGCCGCGTCCCATTTGTGCATACACAACATTGTAGTTCAGGTCAGCAAAACCGAGGAGCTTTGTTGTAAGTGTTCTATTGATGGGAAACGAAGAACCATAACCGGCTGCTGAACCAAGCGGATTTTTGTTCACGATTTCATACGCGGCTTTCAACACATTCATATCATCCACCAGTCCTTCTGCATATGCGCCAAACCACAAACCAAAAGATGAAGGCATGGCCAGTTGCAGGTGCGTGTAGCCCGGCAACAAATCATTTTTGTACTTCTCGCTTTGTTTGATCAGCAATTCAAAAAACGGAACAATTGTGTTGACAACTTCCTCCAGTTCATCACGCATGTACAACTTTACGTCCACCAAAACCTGGTCGTTCCTGCTGCGTGCAGAGTGGATTTTTTTTCCGGTGTCGCCAAGTTTTTCTGTAAGTAAATATTCAATTTGCGAATGCACATCTTCAATGTTATCAAGAATTGAAAATGGCGTCGGGCTGTCTGGAGAAGTTGTGGTATAAATATTTTTCAACTCTGCTACCAGATCACTTGCCTCTTCATTTGTAAGCAAACCAATAGTAGCGAGCATTTTTGCATGCGCAATATTTCCTAACACATCGTGCTTCGCCATCATTACGTCGAATTCTCTGTCTTTACCGACAGTGAAGTTTTCAACTTCTTTCAATGACGCAGTATTTTTTTGCCAAAGTTTCATGAGCGTATAATTATTTCTTTCACCACTAAGACTCTAAGGACACAAGATACACTATGGATTTCTCTTAGTGAAACTTAGTGTCCTTAGTGCCTTAGTGGTTATTTGTAAAACCAACACAGTCAGCGACTACTTCACCACTTTCTCCACCAACTGTATGTATAGATCGATTCCGTTTTTTATTTCATCGAGATAAATGTACTCATCCGCAGTATGACTTCTGGCGCTATCTCCAGGCCCCATCTTAAGCGTTGGGAAAGGCATTAACGCTTTATCAGAAGTTGTTGGCGAACCATAGTAACCTCTGCCAAGTGCAATACCTGCTTTTACCAAAGGATGTTCCAAAGAAATCGATGTTGATTTCATTCTTGTGGTGCGAGGCTTGTACTGGCTTTGCAGATTATTTTTCAATGCATCCAGTATTTCATCGAAAGTGTACAATTCATTCACTCGAACATCGATCACAAATTTGCATTGTGCCGGAACTACATTGTGCTGTTTGTTCTCCGTTTCTATTACAGTAACGGTCATGCGGGACTCGCCCAACAGATCACTTACCTTTTCAAACTTATAATTGCGTATCCAGTTGATATCTTCAAGCGCTTTGTACAATGCATTTTCTCCTTCGTTTCTGGCAGCGTGCCCTGCACGACCTTGCGCTGTGCAATCAATCACCATTAAGCCGCGTTCTGCAACAGCCATTTCCATTTTGGTGGGTTCGCCAACAATACCAAAGTCGATACTTCCTAAATAAGGTAATACCAATTCAATACCATTTACGCCGCTGATCTCTTCTTCTGCGCTTGCTGCAAAAACAACGTTGTGGCTGATATCTTTTCTATCGTAAAAATGAAGGAATGTAGCCATCAATGACACGAGGCATCCGCCCGCATCGTTGCTGCCAAGACCAAACAATTTTCCATCTTTTACTACAGGGGTGAAAGGATCGAGTGTATAACCCTTGTTGGGTTTCACAGTGTCGTGGTGAGAGTTTAATAACACTGAGGGTTTTGAAACATCGTAGTGCAAATTCTTTGCGTACACATTGTTTCCTACTCTTGCGAAAGGCACTTTGTTGTCGTGAAAAAACTGTGTTATCAATTCTGCCGTATCATTTTCTTCTTTTGAAAATGAAGGCGTGCTGATCAGTTCTTTCAACAAGGCGATCGCTTTTTCCGATAATTGTTCTACTGAGTTATTCATGTAAAATTGTTGTTCCGGCATTGCCATTAAGAATGTGATGTAATTGTTCAGCTTTGCCGATGATCACTCTTGTTACGCCGCTGTTTAAGGCAGTAAAGGCATTGTCAAGTTTTGGGATCATTCCGGCGAAGATGAGTTGCTTTTCCTTAAGTTCTTTGTATGATGCTGGATTGATGGTTTTAATAACCGTACTATCATCGTTTGCATCAAGCAATACTCCGCTTTTCTCAAATGAATAAACCAGGTCCACTTTGTAAATGCTACTTAGTGCTTTCGCAGTTTCCTGCGCTATCGTGTCAGCATTTGTGTTCAGTAGTTGTCCATTGCCATCTTGCGTGATAGGCGCTAAGACAACCGCTATATTTTGCTCCAATAAACTCTTTAGTAAAACAGTGTTCACCTCATCTACATCTCCTACAAAACCATAATCAATCGTTGGATGAACTCTTTTGTGCGCCTTTATCACATTGCCATCCGCACCGCTTAAACCAATGGCATTGCATTTGTTTGCCTGCAATTGTGCAACAATATTTTTGTTGATTGCACCGGCATAAACCATTGTCACGATCTTCAAAGTCTCAGCATCAGTAATTCTTCTTCCATCGATCATTTGCTGCTCAACACCTAGCTGCGCTGCTAACTTCGTTGCTAATTTGCCGCCACCATGCACTAGAATTTTCTTGCCTTCAATTGCTGCAAAGTCCTTCAGAAATGCAGACAACTTCGCTTCATCATCAATGATGTTCCCACCAATTTTTATAACTACTAACTTTTCCATAAGCATTTGGCACACAGATGACACGGATTAGACGGATTTTCACGGATCTTTTTACTTATATGTTATGATCCAGTCGAAATTCATCTCTTAAATAACGTATCAATATCTCAAACCTAAAAAATCTGTGCAAATCCGTCTAATCCGTGTCATCTGTGTGCTATCTGTTGTTATTGTTTCGTGTCTTTTTATCATTCGTAAAAATCTTTCTTCGTACTTCGGGCTTTTTACCAAAGTTTAAAAGAAGTCCTACTTCTAAATCGGTTGCTTTCAAATAATTTATCAGCTGCAACTCATGTTCCGGAGCTATCGATGCCGCCGCCTTCAACTCCAATATCAAAAGATCATTGACCAAAATATCAGCGAAATAATTACCGACCAAGCTATTTTGGTAATACACATCAATAGCATGGTTAGCAACAACTTCTAAACCACAACTCTTTAATTCCAGGTACAAAGCATTTTGATAAACCCTTTCCAGAAAACCAAATCCCAATTCGTTATATACTTTATAAAATGCTTTGATAACAACGTCACTTAACTCTCTACAGATTAAATGTTCAAGCTTCATAAGGTGGTTTAATCAAAATCCGTGTAAATCCGTCCAATCCGTGTCATCCGTGTGCTTACTTCCCGCCTAATATCTCAGCAATCACTGCTTGAGCTGCCCACACGCGATTCGCCGCTTCCTGGGTTACAATGCTGTTTGGACTATCCAGTACTTCATCGCTTAGTTCAACGTTTCTCCTCACTGGCAAACAGTGCATTACTTTAGCGTTGTTTGTCAAAGCAATCTTCTCACTGTCTAACATCCAGCGCGGATCGTTTTCATATATTTTACCGTAGTCAGTATAAGTGCTCCAGTTCTTTACATACACGAAATCCGCGTCTTTCAATGCTTCATCCTGGTTGTGTGTAATGGTCGCTCCCTTCGTAAACTCTTCAGACAATTCATAATCTTCCGGATGTGTGATCACAAAATCTGCTTCGCCCCATGCGTTCACCCATTGTGCAAAGCTGTTTGCAACGCATTGCGGCAAAGGCTTTACGTGTGGCGCCCATGTAAGCACGATCTTTGGCTTGCGCGTAATTTTTTGCGCCTGCAAACTTTCCTGTATGGTAATGATATCTGTTAAAGATTGTAACGGATGCAAGGTTGCACTCTCCAGGCTAATCACCGGCACACCTGCATATTTTATAAACTGCGTAATGTACAACTCGCTGTAATCATCTTCCTTATTTTTCAAAGAAGGAAATGTGCGAATGCAAAGAATGTCAAAATAACTTCCGAGGATTGGCGCCGCATCTTTCACGTGCTCCACAGTGTTGCCACTCATGATGGCTCCTTCTTCAAATTCCAGCGCCCAGCCTTCTTTATCTACATTGAACACAATAGCTTCCATGCCCAAATTTTTCGCAGCTACCTGTGTACTCAGGCGCGTACGCAAACTTGGATTTAGAAACAATAATCCTATGCGCTTATCCTTTCCAAGAGATTGCGACATTAAAGGGTTGGCTTTAAAAGCAAGTGCTTTTTTTACCAAAGCGTTGATGTCTGTAACATCGTGAACGGAGATGAAATTTTTCATTCTTATCTATTTTTGGCACACAGATGACGCTGATTGGACTGATTTACACTGATCTTTTCACAAGCCTATCAAAATCAAATACTATCAATTGTGCTCTTTCTAATTTTAATTTATAATCTTTTATATCAAACGTTTCTTCCTATCGTTTGTAAATATTTTTCTATGCACCTCAGGCTTTTTACCAAAGTTTAAAAGCAAACCAATTTCCACATCCGTAGCTTTTAGATAATTAATAAGCTGTAGCTCATGTGCCTCCACTATTTGCTCCACAGCCTTTAATTCCAGCACAAGTACATCATTCACGAGCATATCAGCATAATATTTACCGACGACTTTATCCTTATAGTACACATCAATTTCTTTCTGGGTTTCTACAGCCAAACCCAATGAAATAAGCTCGAAATAAAGTGCGTTCTGATAAACCTTTTCCAGAAAACCAAAGCCAAGCTCATTATATACATTGTAAAACTTTTTAATTACAATATTAGTCAGCTTAGAGTATAAATAGTTCCCATTTTCCATAGCCAAAGACCCTGTTATTTTTACAGTGTTTGTTAAAATAAAAATCAGTGGTCATCGGTCTAATCAGTGTCATCAGTGTGCTTACTGCAACTCGGCTTTCAAGGCAGTCAAAAATTGATCTGCTTCTTTCATACCAATATTTAAGGTCGGCAAAAGTCTTATCACATATGGTTTTGCTTCGCCAGTGAAAATTTTATGTTTAAATAAAAGATTCTTTTTCACATCTTTTAATTCTTCGGGCAAAGCAATGCCGATCATTAAACCTCTGCCCCTTACCTCTTTTATTTTTGGCAATTTCTTCAATTCTGTTATAAGGTAATTGCCGATGTTCTCAGCGTTTTGAATCAGGTTGTCCTGCTCAATTACTTCCAACACCGCTAATGCAGCGGCACAAGCCAAATGATTGCCTCCGAATGTCGTTCCCAACATGCCATACTTAGGATGCAGCTTCGGAGCGATGGAGATGCCCGCTACAGGAAAACCATTTCCCATGCCTTTTGCCATTGAATAAACGTCAGCGTTTACACCTGCAAAATCTTGTGAGTAAAATTTACCGCTTCTTCCATAACCGCACTGCACGCTGTCTGCAATAAATACGGCGTTATATTGATCGCACAAACGACGGATCGCTTGTAAAAATTCGTTGCTCGCTACATTGATACCACCAACGCCCTGAATTCCTTCAATGATCACCGCGCTTATCTCTTCTCCTTCTTTTTTGAAATGATCTTCAAGTGCCTGCATATCGTTGAAAGGAAGAAATGAAACATTCTGTGTTGCATTAACAGGTGCAACAATCGCAGGATTATCAGTTGTCGCTACCGCTAAAGAAGTTCTACCGTGGAAAGATTTTGAAAATGCAACGATCTTTTTTCTTCCGTTGTAAAATGAAGCAAGCTTCAATGCATTCTCGTTTGCTTCTGCACCGGAATTACAAAGAAACAATTGATAGTCTTCCTTGCCGGAAACCTTACCAAGCTTTTCAGCAAGTTCCACCTGCAAAGGAATTTTTATAGAGTTAGAATAAAACCCAACCTTGTGTAATTGATCTTCTATTCGCTTAACGTAATAAGGATTTGTATGTCCAATGGAAATCACAGCGTGACCACCATAAAGATCAAGATACTCCTGGCCATTATTGTCCCACACTTTAGCCCCAAGAGCTTTTTCAATTGTAATGTCATTGAGCGGATAGACGTCAAATAATTTCATGTCGTGGTTTTGATTGGCACACAGATGACACGGATTAGACTGATTTGCACTGATCTTGCTCAATCAGTATCATCTGAGTGCAATTATTAAAAATAATTCGCTTTCAATTTCAATCCGGTGCATTCGTCCAAACCAAACATGAGGTTCATATTTTGAACAGCTTGCCCTGATGCGCCTTTTAGTAAATTATCAATGATCGTATGCACAACCAGCTTGCTACCTACTTTTTCCAATTGAATCACACACTTGTTCGTATTCACCGCCTGCTTTAAGAAAATAGGCTCTTTGCTTATAGTTGTAAAAGGATCATCCGCATAAAACGCTTCATACATTTCAAAAAGAGTTGACTCGCTAAGCTCGCAATGAATTTGTGAGCTTACGAAAATACCTCTTGTAAAATCACCGCGCCATGGAATGAAACTCAAGTCGATTTCAGTACCCGGCTGCAATTGATTCAATGACTGCCCGATCTCTTTTAAATGCTGATGACTAAGTGTTTTGTATGCCTGTATGTTATTTGCTCTCCAGCTAAAGTGCGAAGTTGCAGCAAGGCTTTGACCAGCTCCTGTAGAACCAGTGATTCCTGTTGTATAAACTTCATCAAGCAGGTTTGCCTGTGCCAAAGGCAACAACCCAAGCTGAATGGCTGTTGCGAAACAACCAGGGTTTGCGATATGCTGCGCTTTTCTTATTTCGTCTTTATTCAGTTCCGGAAGGCCGTATACTACTTCTTGTCCGTTGATGGTTGGACGTGTGTTGTTGCTGTGCAGACGATAATCTTGTGAAAGATCAATGATCTTACTGCCTTTTAAAAACTCAGCATTCTCATCTACAAATTTCTTTGCCTCACCATGACCAACACACAAGAAAACAACGTCTGCTTTTTTATCAAGAGCACCCGTGAATTCCAATTTAGTTTCACCAATTAAATCCTGGTGTACTGCATAAACTGGTTTACCTGCGTTGCTTTTACTATTGATATAAAGAATGTTAACCTTTGGATGATTAATCAAAAGCCTGATTAATTCTCCGCCTGTATAACCAGCTCCTCCTATTATTCCAACATTAATCATAGTGTCAGTTTTTAGAGAGAACGCAGATCTTCAAGATTGTCATGATCAATTAAGATCTTCATAAATCATGACAATCATGAAAATCTGCGTTCCGATTTTTATTTAGAAGACTCATTCACTTGCTGCCAGATCGCAGTTTGGTTACCGAAAATCTTAGAGAAACCTCTCACATCTTCGCCGCTCCAGCCGTTGTTCATTTCTCCATATTTACCAAACTTGCTGCTCATTAAATCGTAAGGCGATTCAATGCCGATCACCTGGAAACGGTATGGTGCCAAATGCACATACACATCGCCGGTTACGTTTTGTTGAGAATGCTCAAAGAAAGATTCGATGTCGCGCATAACGGGATCAAGAATCTGTCCTTCATGAAGCCAGTTACCGTAGAATTGCGCCAATTGATCTTTCCAGTTCAATTGCCATTTTGTAAGCACATTCTTTTCCAAAGCATGGTGCGCTTTCAAAATAACCATTGGAGCCGCAGCTTCAAAACCTACGCGCCCTTTGATACCTATGATGGTGTCGCCCACGTGAATATCACGACCGATGCCATAACCGCCTGCAATGCTTTGCAGATACTGGATCGCTTCAGTTGGGTGATCGAAAGATTTATCGTTTACTTTAGTTAACTGCCCTTTTTCAAAATGAAGTTTTACTTCTTCTTCACCGCTTTTTGTTACTTGCGTTGGCCATGCAGACTCTGGCAACATACCTTTTGAAGTAAGCGTTTCTCTACCGCCAACACTCGTTCCCCACAAACCTTTATTGATAGAGTAAGCAGCTTTTTCGAAGTTCATTTCCACACCCTTCGCTTTCAGGTACGTAATTTCTTCCTCACGGCTAAGGCGCATGTCGCGGATGGGGGTGATAATTTCAACACCGGGGATCATGATGTGAAAGATCATGTCAAAACGAACCTGGTCATTTCCTGCGCCGGTGCTTCCGTGTGCAACCGCATCAGCATTCAGTTTTTTTGCATGCTCTGCAATGTGCAATGCCTGGCTCAATCTTTCCGCGCTTACACTTAATGGATAGGTGTTGTTTTTTAGCACATTACCAAACACGAGATATTTGATGATGTTATCGTAATAACCTTTTACGGCGTTAACAGCTGTGTGTGTTTTTACGCCAAGTTTATAAGCGTGTTGTTCTATTTGTTTTAACTCATCTTCTGTAAAGCCACCAGTGTTTACGATCACGCTGTGCACTTCGTAACCTTTATCTTCGCTCAGATACTTTACACAATAGGTGGTATCTAATCCTCCACTAAAACCAAGAACAACTTTTTTTGACATGACTTGATGTTTTATTTGTTTTCACGCAAAGGCACAAAGAAGCAAAGACGCCAAGGGCCTCTACGTATCTATTCTTTCTGGAATTAATATGTTCAACGTCCCACGCAGTCTTTGCCTCTTTGCTCCTTCGCGCCTTTGCGTGAAATATTCTTACAGATGAAACAGTGATCTGAATATGGATCTGCTACCAGATCCGCTTCCGCCGCCGTTTGACTCTTTCTTCAGGAATGGTTTAAGGAACTTGGATTGTTTAAGGCGCATAAAACGTTCGTACAGTTTGGAATGCTGTTTGAAATCCTGCGCTGTCTCTACTGGTTCGTAATGATCTTTAGGATCGTAGAGCATTGCGGTACACATACAGTTCTTACGGCCTTTGCTCATCAGGATTTCGTAGTTCACGCAGCTTTTGCAACCTGCCCAAAACTCTTCATCATCCGTAAGTTCAGAATATGTAACGGGCTCGTAACCCAGGTCGCTGTTTATTTTCATAACAGCCAAACCGGTAGTGAGACCAAATATTTTTGATTCGGGGTATTTTTCTCTCGAGAGTGCAAAAATTCTTTGCTTGATAGATTTGGCAACGCCGCTTTTTCTGAATGCCGGGGAAACGATAAGTCCTGAATTTGCCACAAACTTACCATGGCTCCATTCTTCGATGTAGCAAAAGCCCACCCAGGAGCCATCTTTGGTTAAGGCAATAACAGCCTTACCTTCTTCCATTTTTTTCGCAATGTATTCAGGTGAACGCTTAGCGATACCCGTTCCGCGAGCCTTAGCTGAAGCTTCCATTTCATCGGTAATCAATTGCGAATAGCCTTTGTCGGCAGGTGTTGCCACCCGGACAATTATTTCCTGATTTTCCAATTATGTAAAAATTAAATCAATGAAAAATAGTTCAAAAAACGTGCGACGTTCATCTATTGGGATTTTTCCACTGATAGGGGCCGGTTTTAATGGCTCGTCCTATCAGCAACCACGTCGCGGTCGAGGCATGCAGTAGCTTTCCGGTCGGAAGCCAGGCAAAGAAGAATTTATATGTTGCAGTTGATCGTTCAATTCCGTCTTTTTAAGAAGAACAATTATTGGCCGCAAAAGTATAATATAATTTAAATAATGAAAGAGTTTTTTTGATTTTTTTTGAAAATTATTACCAAAAGATAACACTTCGTTTGGTCAACATGAAGATTAGCACCGGTTCTACCCGAACATCATTTTTGCTCTAAAAAAAGAGCTTTTTCAGTTGCCCAGTTCAATTATAATTTGTTGATTTGCAGCTCATTTAAAACTCATTCTAAACTCTATGAAAAAAACTCGTCTACTACTCGTGGTTGCGGCGTTCGCGTTCGCCTATTCCTCCTGTCAGAAATCCGACTCTACAGCTCCAGCACAAAACGATCAACAGACTTACAATGTGCAGTTTAACGTTCAAAACTTCCAGGCATCGTATAGCGATATGTCTCCAAACAAAATATCTGTGGCTGGTTTGAGCCCCCAGGGAGGATCCGCTTCTCTTGCTAATGCAATTGTTTATCTTGTTTATGATTCGTTGGGCAACCTGGTAAACTCTCAACAACAACTCAAATACGGCAATCCAAACTTTGGGGTTATTGCAGACAAGTTAAAAGCAGGACTTTATACATTTGTTATTGGTGCTGCGTCTAAAGACACCAGCTTTCTTTACCCTACTTCCAGGTTCACTGATTTAAAGGTTTACTGCGATGCTGACTATTATACAGAAGGTGGTCAGGACATTTTCCTTTTTAAACAAAATATAAGAATTAATAAATCTGACACGTCATTCAACAATATTCAACCCACAAGACTAACTGGTAAATTGGTTATCAATTTTACAGATACAATTCCAGCTTCATACAAACGCATGGATGTTTCCCTGGATTCAGTTCCTGCATATTATCACGTGGCTTCAGGATCGGTAGGTTGGAAGCAACATCAAGCACATAGTTTCTATCCGTCATTTTCCAGTGGTCTGGTATATTATGCACTGGGTAATCAGATCCTGAATGTAAGAGTTGACGGGCTTAAGCAAACTAACCCGGATGTAATTGATCGCAGCATTTCGATAAAAAATGTGAACATTTACACAAATAAACAAACTATCCTAACCGGTAAATTTTTCGATGTTCAAAGCGTTGGAATTCCCATAACAATTGACACTTCTTACAGTGGTTCAATCAATATAAACTTTTAACCTCTCCCATAAATGAAAAGAGCCGGCTGCAATGCCGGCTCTTTTCATTTTCAACTATTTAAACGCCGGATGAAACTTATGCAGTGTTTCTCTCAAAAATTCTCTGTCAAGATGGGTGTAAATCTCCGTTGTCGTGATGCTTTCGTGCCCCAGCATTTCCTGCACAGCCCGCAGGTCGGCACCGCCTTCCACAAGATGGGTGGCAAACGAATGGCGAAATGTGTGTGGTGAAATTGTTTTATGAATGCCCGCCTTCTGCACAAGATCTTTTATCATCAAAAAGATCATTACCCGGGTAAGCTTCGCTCCACGCCTGTTTAAAAACAATACATCTTCATTGTCTTTTTTTATGGGAATGTGAACACGTATCTCGTCTTTGTAAATATTGATGAATTTAGTGGCATCGCTGCCGATAGGCACCAGTCTTTCCTTATCACCTTTTCCGATCACGCGCACAAATCCCACCTCGAGATGCAGGTTGCTGATGGTTAGGTTTACCAGCTCGCTTACGCGCAAACCGCAACTGTATAGGGTTTCGAGAATTGCTTTATTGCGGCCTCCTTCAGGTTTGCTCAGGTCTATCTGACCAATAATCTCTTCGATCTCCTCGAAACTCAGCACGTCGGGAAGTGCTCTTTTCAACTTTGGCGCATCCAATAAAACGGTGGGGTCTTTTGTGGTAATATTTTCGAGCAAACAGTACTTGTAAAAACTTCTTAACCCGGAAATAATTCTCGCTTGCGACGTGGCCGTCATGCCTAGCTCTCCTATCCATTTTAAGAACTGCTGAAGATCTTTTAGCTCAAGCTGAGAAGGAGTTCTTTTGGTATCAGTTTGCAGCATGAATTGCGTAAGCTTTTCTATGTCGCGCAAGTAGGCCTCAACGGAATTGTCTGAGAGCGATTTTTCCAGTTGAAGATATGCTTTGAAGCCTTTCTTATAGGGTTCCCACATGTACAGCTTTTTTACAAATGTAAATTACATTATCGCGATTGATACTCCTACTGGCTATTCTTCAATTGATACTCCGTTTTTTCTAATTCACTCAACCTATCATGGTATTTTTTGTTATTGACAATACTTTTACCACTAAACACTAGTTTATGAATCGATTATTAAAAGCTGCATGCATAGGCATATTGGTTGCAGGCTCTACCAATGCCTTTTCTCAAAAACTTTCCCTTGAACAGGGCGATTTGTCGTTCTTAAAAGGCGAAAAATCAATCAATCTTGAACTTACTTATGAAAATATGAAGGTGGGGAAGTACGATAATGAGAAGGACTATGTGACCAACAAACAAGCTGAAATGAACAAAAAAAACCCTGGCACCGGCGATACGTGGGCCAAGGAATGGGAAAATGACAAGGTGGACCGCTACAGGGCCAAGTTTGTGGAACTTTTTCAAGAGCATTGCCCCACTCTCAAGATTACGAACGATGGAAAAGCGAAATACACCATCATTTACCACACCACATTTCTGGAACCAGGATATAATATTGGCATCAGCAGAAAAAATGCACAACACAATGCAATACTTACCGTTGTTGACGCTGCCGATAAAAGTAAAGTGTTGGCAAAAATTACTGTAGACAAAGCCCTGGGAAGAACAATGTCTTTTAACGATTACGATACAGGCGCCCGGCTTGCCGAAACTTATGCCGATGCTGCAAAGGAAATTGGAAAAACGTTTGAGAAGAAAATACAGTAGAACGTATAACGCTTAACGCCAAACGCCTAACGCATAGAGATTTTGCGTTAGGCGTTTGGCGTTAAGCGTTCGGCCCTCAGTTACACTAAGAGTTTTTACTTATGCCGGAAAAATAATGAACACAGTTGGCTCATTTTAACCGCATTTTTTCGCAATTCACAGCTTTTTATTTTTCTCCTCTTATTTTTTGCAACTATATTGTAGCCCTAAATCCTTAAAACTATTTTTTATGAAGCAGTTGCTTAAACTAACCCTTGCCGTGGCAATCACCACGCTTTCAGTCACGGGTCATGCACAGAAAATCAGGCTTGAAGATGGCAATCTTGATTTTTTAAAAAATGAAAAGTCAGTGAACGTTGAGTTTGTCTACGAAAATGTAAAAGTGGGCAAATACGACAATGAGAAAGACTACATTGACAAGAAGAAAGAAGACATGAACAAGAAAGAGGCAGGCACTGGCGACAAATGGGCCAAAGCCTGGATCGATGATCGCGACAACAGGTACAAGCCAAAATTTGAAGAGCTGTTTACCAAAAACACTCCATTGCAGGTAAATGACAAAGGCAATTCAAAATATACGTTGGTGTACAAAACTACTTTCCTTGAACCCGGCTACAACATTGGTATCTCCAGAAAAAATGCGCAACACAATGCTGAAGTATTTATTGTAGAAGCTGCAAATAAAAACAAAGTATTGGCGAGAATCACTTTGGACAAAGCACTTGGAAGAGATTTCTGGGGTGCGGATTTTGACACCGGAGCCCGCTTAGCTGAAACCTATGCTGACGCAGGAAAAGCGCTGGCAAAGTTCATCGAAAAACAAACGAAATAGGACTGAACGCTTAACGCACAAAAACGCAAAACGCCTAACGCAGAGACACTCAACGTTAGGCGTTTTGCGTTAAGTAACTGAATAACTGAATGGCCGAATAACTCAAGCTTATTTTCGATTTTGCACTACGAATATGAAACACTCAGTTATTCAGTCATTCAGCTATTCAATCATTAGTTCAATAGGTCGCTGCTTGCATCATCCAGCAAATTAAGATCAATAGAATCCTGGCCGGCAATGCCTTCTATCGAGCCGCGAATATGTGCCGCGTTCAACAACACTTTTTCCAATTGCTTCTCTCTTGCCTTCCACAACTTCTCCATGGCATCGCGTTCTTTTTGTATGGAAATGCGCATACTCATAAAGCCTTCACGAATAGCGTTCCATTGTTCAGCAAACTCATGGCTGGTTAAATAGTTATAGAGCAAATGCATTTTGTCGCCCCGGTTCTCCTGGAATTTTGTTGCAGTGGCAATCTTTACGAGTCCATCGCGCAGGACATGCACAAGCGGTTTAACCTCAGCAAATGAACAAACCCAAACGCCGCTTATATCGCCGAACTTATCCATATCCTTCGGCATTTTTTTTGTCACCAGTACTGCAATATCAGCGCCCTGGCTACGCATGTCACTCTTTAGTTTCTCAACCCACTCACCTCCAAAATTTTCGGCGCGTTTGCTTTCAAAAATAATCTTGCCACACTCCTGCCCAAAGTTATTTCTTACCGTAAGGATACAGTCAGCGCCGCGAACACCCTTACCCACTTCACTTACCACATCAAACGGGAATGAGGCACGCAACATTTCTTCCAGCGCCAGTTCCTGCACTTCGCCCTGCAATTGCATACTGCCTTGCTCGGCCTTTCGCCTCATTTCTTCCGCCAACTTTTTCTGATCTTCGAGTTGCTTTTCCAATTCCTTTAAGCGAAGGTTGAATTCTGTTTCCTTCGCTGCATTTTTCTGTTCTTCAATTTGTCTTATTTCATCGGAGAGCTTGCCACGTTCTTCCTGTAGCTTGCGTTGCAGGGAAAGCTCAAGCTCTGCTTCTTTATTCTGCAGCTCTTTTTCTTTCTGTAAGAATTCAATTTCTTTTTTTCTAGCCTCCTTCAGTTTTTCCTCGTTCTCTTTATTGTTCAGTTCAAGAAATTCCAGTTTGCCTTCATAATCTGCAGTGATGCTTTTGCGAAGATTTTCTTCCAACTGTTGATTCTTTCTCTTTATTTCTGTTTCCAGTTGCAGTTGAAATTTCTCCTCCTGCTTTCTCGCGTTGGCAGCAAACTCTTCTTCCTGCTTTTTCCTGATCACGGAAAACTCTTCGTCCTTGCGTTTTAGTTCGTCATCCTTTGTCCTCTTGTAGTCAATCACCTGCTGACGCAGTTCTTGCTTTTCTTTTTCAATCGCTTCCTTCAACTCATCGTTCAATGCATCTTCTAATGGAAACTCATGACCACAATTCGTACATTTTATTTGCGTAGGCATCTTCTGAATATTTATACAATTTTACGAAACAGCTTTCATTTTTTGCTAAATTTTTTAGCCATTATTTAAGCACTGATTTTCAAGCGGCTAAATTACAGGTTTGAAAGTCTCACCCGTCATTTTCAAATTTTCAAATCCTCAAATTTTCAAATTAGTCGACCATTCTCACTATAGGCAATTCAACAAAAAAAGTAGTACCCACGCCTTCTGACGTTTCGAACCAAATGTTTCCGCGGGCGTGCTCTGCAATGCTCTTGCTCATGGCAAGCCCCAGTCCGGTTCCGGAAGATTTAGTCGTAAAGTTTGGAATGAATATTTTGGCTCTCGTGTCCGCCGGAATGCCTTCGCCGTTGTCTTTCACTGTAATGATCACCTTGTCATCTACTATTTCTTCGTTGATGATCACTTGCGGATTTTCCTGTTTTGAACAGGCTTCAACGGCGTTCTGTAAAAGGTTTGTGAACAGGCGGTTTAGCTGTGTCTTATCCGCCAGCACATAAATTTTATTCGGTAGTAGATTTAACGATAAATCGAAGTTTTCCGTTTTCTCATATAACGAGCCAAGCGAAGACAATACGCTATTCAGATTGAACACTTCGTTTCTTACGTTTCCAATATTGGCGAACTGTGAAAAGTCCGATGCGATTTTTGAGAGGTGATCAATTTGCTCAACCAATGTCCTCGCCACATTTGCGGTGTGCTCCTTCACATTCGGCATGTTGTTGTCAATAGCCTTTTGCAGGTATTGAATACTCAGCTTCATTGGCGTAAGTGGATTCTTGATCTCATGAGCCACTTGTTTTGCCATCTCCCGCCATGCACCCTCTCTTTCACTTTTAGCAAGCGCCGCGGCACTTTCTTCAAGCTTCTTCACCATTTTGTTGTACTCCTTCACCAGCCCTCCTATTTCATTATCCCGGCTCCATGTTATTTCCTCGTTCATGGTGCCAAGATTTATTTCCTTCATCTTATTTCCGATCAGTGTAAAGTAAGAAGTGATGCGGTTTGTAATGACCAGCGCAATGATACCGGCAATTAGAAAAATGAAAGCATTAAGGTTGATGATGGTTACAAGGAAGTTTGAAATTTCCTTCTTTAACTCTGTTTGTGTATCGAAAGAAGGAATGTTCAGGTATGCATAAGCTTCGCCCTTGTCATCACGCAGCGGACAGTACACACTCTGGTAATCTACACCGCCCATTCTTTCCTGGTTTACATATTGCACAAGTTTTTTGTTGTGCACATTGTAGTATGCCAGCGGGTTCATTTTGCTGCTTAAAATTCCTTTGTTATAAATAAACGGATTCGATGAAATTTTCAAATCACCTTCCAGGCTGTAAAGGTTTATGTCAGCACCATGAATCTCAGAAACGCGTGATATCATATCTTCCAAATCTTTATCAATACCCATTTTATAAAGGCGCATGATATCGCGGAAACCTATATCACCTTTTACCCGATTCTGTATTTCGTTGTTGACGGTTTGAATTGCTTTTGTTAGTCTATCCTGCTTGGTTTGATTGTAGCGGTTAATGAAAAAGAAAATGGTTGCTATACCAATTACAAGGAACGAAAACAAACTGATGAAAATGATCGTTCCATGTATTTGCGAACGAAGACTCAACTGCCAGTATGGTTTCAAATTTTTCCATCGCAAGCCAGATTGTATAATGAGGGCGATAATGCGGAACAAAGCCACCAGCAATATGAATGCACTGAAGAGATAAGCGAATAAGGTAATCGCTTCAATGAAATAATTATTGTTCTTTGCAATGACTACGACTTTGTTGTTATCTCGGTACCATAGCTCATCATAACCATCTCTTCTTGCTTGCGTGAAATCATTCTTCGGCAGCGTACTCGAATCCAATTGCGTTGGAAACGGATAATCATTGTAATTGGTTAAAAGTTCCCTGTTGTTGTAAATCGCATAAGAGTACGAAGGCGAGTATTCGTTGGGCAGAAAATCTTTTCTCTGCTTGAACAGTTCCGGTACAAGCGCATCGCTCTTGTAAAACTTAGGATCAGAAAGCATGAAAAAATAACCAACCGTATTACCCAGCGTATCCGTTACCGTTTTCTTACTGATGTAGGAATACTTATCAAAGGCTCTCTCAAAATATCGCAGGTCATTTACGGCAGTTGGTTTTCCTTCAATCTGAAAAATCGTATTCAATGTATCATAAGAAACAGGCGCCTCATTAAAAAGCGGTTTTTCAGATTCATCAAATGTGTAAATATGATTATTGTATCGATCTAAATAAGCGCTGAAATTTTTGTTGATCAAACTATCTTTCAGATAAGCATTTGAAATGGGCATTCTGAAACGCTCAAAATTTCCGTAGAGAAAATTATTGTCAACATAAGTAAGCACAATGCTTAAAAGCCTTTCACTGGAAGGGTCCGCTTGCAATGCCAGTTTCTCTGCTGTTCGTTTGCGTTGCTCAATTTCTATTTTGGTATTTTCTTCAATGATGATGGAGGCAACCGACATGGAGAAAATAAACAGCCAGAAAATAACCTGCGAGATATTGAACCGGTTTCCCAGTTCTGAAAGAAATGTTTGCTTTTGTAGCCAGGTGTAAAACAACAACCAGATAAGCACGTAAATATTCAGCTCAACAAATGAGGTTTGCGTTACAATGCTCAAGAGGACCAGCCCTGCAATGGCAATGGAAAGATAAAGCACATAAGGCTTTCCAATACTTAGTGGTTGTACAATTTTAAGAATGACCTGCGAAAGAAAAAAGTAACCGAAAGTGATGGCGGCCAACACAACAAATCCTGCAAAACTGTATTGATTTAATATGCTGAAGAAATTCGTTACGTTAAAAGAAATCCTTGCATCAGCAATCAGGCTTTGAATAATACGGGCCACGGCAAACGTGGTGGCTACATATAAAAAAATGTTGATGATGTACAAGGGCCACTGCCAGATTGTATTTACATAGCGCATGAAATCCTTGTCACCAATTTCTCTTCGTACAAACAACACGATCCAGCAAAAAAGAAACGCGTTGATGAGCAGGTCGCCCAGAGAACTGAAGATAACGCTCGAACTGTAAATGGTTGGATCGAAAAGCATGAACTGCCGCAGGTTGAGCAATCCCGGCAACAGGTAAACAATTCCGCGTAAAATGAGGATGACCAACAACAGAAAACCGATACCTGTTTTGTAATCGTATTTATTGGAAATGCTATGCGCTGCATTGTTTATAAAGAACATGAGAAACGCAATGCCAATAAGCATGAATGTAAGCGAAAGCCAGTTGTTATTGTTTACAGGATGCGTGTTTCGTTTTGCTTCCAGGTAAAACAACACATTGCCGTTTTGAGAATAAACTGGATAATCCGTTTGATATGTTATGAGTGAAACTTTCTTCTCCGCTTCCGGAAAGCCTTCTATTTCCCTTGCCAGGTTATTGTTTTCAATAAAGTATTCTTTTCTTATTGGAATCAGTGCTGCGATGATCAATGGCTTTCCATCATAAACAGATCGTGTCTTAATAAACTCGTACTGGCCGTTGCTAAGTTTTACAAACGACGTTGTATCTGTTCCTGATAACAGATCTCTGTCCGGAATAGCAGTTTGCGTATTCCAAAACCGTAGTTCCGGCTCATTGAATTCATTCAACGTGAAAAGGTAAATACCAAACGGTTTGTCAACGATATCATTGATCGTTTTTTCGGAAGGGTTTTCGCCCAGTAGTTCCTGCTGCAATGCTTTATCGTTCGTAAACTCCTGAACGTCGTCTTCAATTTTATGCAAACGTCTTTCAATACCATTGCGCAGTTTTTCTACGGAAGAATAAGAAACCCAATAGTTGTTAATGATAAATGCAATAGTGAACAGCCATGCGGCGGCTAATATGAAGTAGGCATTACGTTTTAGAATTTCGGAAATAAAACTTCTCAAGATGATTCCTTTTTCTTTTTAACAGTGTTCCAAAGGGCATCCATTTCCTGCAGGGTCATATCGTGCAGTTGTTTGCCTTGCTCTGAAGCAATATCTTCCATTTGTGTGAAGCGCTGTATGAACTTCTTATTGGTCCTTTCAAGCGCATTTTCAGCATCTATTTGCAAAAACCGTGCGTAATTGATCAACGAAAACACTACGTCCCCAAACTCGTCTTCTATCCTGTCCTTGTCATTTTCTTTTACTACTTCCTGTAGTTCCTGAAGCTCTTCCTGCACCTTATCCCACACCTGCTCTTTATTGTCCCATTCAAAGCCTACCTGCTTTGCTTTCTCCTGCAATCGCATCGCTTTTACAGTAGCCGGCAAGGATTTGGGAACCCCGCTCAATACTGACTTTTTGCCTTCTTTAAGCTTCAGCTTTTCCCAATTCTTTTTAACATCTTCCTCGTCATTCACCTGTACATCTCCGTAAATATGCGGGTGGCGGAAAATCAGTTTTTCAGAAATACCATCGATCACTTCTGTTAAAGTAAACTGCTGTTGTTCCTTACCAATTTTTGAGTAGAACAGGATGTGCAGCAACAAGTCGCCCAGCTCCTCCTTTATTCCCTTCCAACTCTCGTCAGTAATCGCGTCTGTAAGTTCAAAAGTCTCTTCGATGGTTTGCTGGCGCAGCGTTTGAATCGTTTGCTTGCGATCCCAGGGGCATTTTTCCCTTAGGTCATCCATGATCTGCACTAATTTTAAAAAACTCGCCGACAAATTTTCCTGTTCCATAAAAAATTAAATTACGTATACTGAAAAAGCAAAGAAAATTGTAAAAAGGAATAGCAGTGATACCGAAGTTAATATATTGAATATAAGAAATTTAACGATCGTTTTACGCCTTCCCTGGTCATAAAAATTTCGCATGGACCTGTATGCGTAGTAAACACCTCCCAGAAACATCAAAATCAGGATATACGATAACCAGGAAAAATGCGCAAACCCTGAAATTCTTGACAAGGTAAAGAATACGAGCAAAAAGATAAACGTGAAAATGTACAGATAGATGAGGAAAATGCCATGATCTGCGAAATAAAATTGTTTGTTCCGCGCATACAGCAATTTTAAAAACAATGCATACAATGGCAGCGAAACGAACAACATATATGGTAGTGAATGGAAAAATTTCTCAAGCAGATCATCTATAAGCTCATTACCTCCGCCACCTTCAGGCCTGTCGTATTTTTTGTGCAACGCTATCATACGATGCACATATAGTCTTTTTAGAATCCCATCTCTTTTCTCCTTAGGAAGCGACTTCTGGTATCTGTCATATTCCTCTCTATCTGTAAACTCCTGCCCGTCGCCACTGATACTTATCTTATTGGCTGAATCAATAATAATGGGTATGTTCTTCGTGAGCTCCTTCGATTTGGCCAGCCCAATTGAATCCTCAGCGTCCATCGTATCGGCATTTCTCGCAACTTCTTTAGCTTCCTTTTTACGCTCTTTGCCTGGATGAATGCCCGGTTTAAAAAAAGCAAAAAACAGGAAAAAGAATATTGCTGAAGTGAACACATACATTCTGATGGGATTCAGGTATGAGGCTCGGCGCCCCTTCATGTATTCTTTAGCCAGGAAACCGGGCTTCTTAAACAGCATCACTAAGCTGCTGAAAAACTTGCCATCGAAATGTGTAATGTCATTAAAGAAATGCATTAACAAATGGCCGAAAGATTCCTTTGGTTCTATATTTTCCTGACCGCAAACGTGACAGTAGCGGCCAATTACCTCAGTTTCGCAGTTAAGACAGTTTTTTTCTTTTCGTTGGTGAAAATGTGACACGGGTTAAATTTCGCTAAAAATAAATACAAATTTGATTGATCAGCATGTATTCAGACGAAAGAGTGGGTATATTTTAGCAAATAAACTATTACTTTGCTTTTCCGGTGAAAACATCCGTACGGGCGAATTACACTCGCCCTCTTAATGAATTGTTTTATTTAAAATTTTGAAGATTGAAAAGCATACCTAAGTTTTTAACGTGCCTTGCCCTCGTACTTGTTTCGCTCTGTGTGAACGCACAATATTATTACAAGGATATAATTACCACTCAGCAGGTGAGCAATAACTATCATCTTATGAAAAAGGCAAACGTTGCCACTGTGGTTCTTAAAAGTTTCATTCAAAATAATGAGGTGACTGAAGGATTCGATTGTAATCAAAAAGTTTCAGCGGCACAAGACAAAGTAATTACCTATACTAAAACGACGGATGCCGGCGAGTCATTTTTCACCGCATTTTACAATAAAAATGATTTGCTGATCGAAACAATCGACAGCTCCTCACACCTTGTGTCTACCACGGATTACAGCTACGATGCCTCAAACCGGTTGACAGGTATTAAAAGCTCCAGCCAGGCGGCAAATATTGTAAACGTTGAGGTACATACATGGCAATACAATGAAAAAGGCAACCCGGTTTCTATGCTAAGAGTTCGCAACGGAGCGGATACCACCTGGATTACTTATGTATTGGACGACAAAGGAAATCCAACAGAAGAGCATGCAAAAAGAAATGTAGCCATTCCACAACCTACAGTATTTTACTATTACGACGATAATCACAGGCTTACCGATGTAGTGAGATACAACCAGAAAGCAAAGCGTATGTTGCCTGATTATATGTTTGAGTACGATGAATCGAACAAAATTTCTGTAATGACCGTTGTTCCGGAAGGCAGCAACGATTATCAGAAATGGTATTACAAATACGATGAGGACGGTTTAAAAGCCGCCGATTTCTGTTATAACAAGAAAAACGAATTGCAGGGAAAGATCCTGTATGATTATACATACACGAAATAATATTTTGGTACCGTAGGGGCGAATCGCATTCGCCCTGTAACACCCAACCAATGCAAGAATGCTGGCACAGTGCCGGCACACAAATAAAATAAATGTTTGCATCATTATTCAATTGGAGAAGCCTGCTGGCATTGCTTGGAATCGCTATCATCAGCGGAACG
The DNA here is from genome assembly GCF_019130065.1 of Pinibacter aurantiacus. GTDB lineage: Bacteria > Bacteroidota > Bacteroidia > Chitinophagales > Chitinophagaceae > Pinibacter > Pinibacter aurantiacus. Next base: position 181,555 of record NZ_JAHSPG010000003.1, read on the forward strand.
ATATTCTATTCGCAATACCTTGGCTCTAAAATTGCGAAGGATGAAAAACAAAAAGTAATGCAGTGGGTGGAGGCGAGCAAAGCAGTAGTGCAAAACCCCGGCATGGATTTTTCACTACCGAATATGATCAGGAATGAGCAAACGGACATTCCCATCATTGAAACGAATGAACGCGACAGCATCGTAAATTTCATAAACATCGACAGTGCCAGCGTTGCCCACGATCCAAAATTTCTTTCCAAAAAATTAAAAGAGTTCAGCAAATCCAATGACCCGCTCCTCATCATCTTAAGCCAGGACCCATTTATTGCCAACAAATATTACTACGGCAACACAAAACTGCTGAACGAAGTAAAGTACTATCCGCTGATCCAGCTTTTGATCGTTATTGTCTTCCTTGTTCTCATACTAACACTGATAAATATTCGAAACAAATCCACGCAAAACCAGGTTTGGGCAGGGATGGCCAAAGAAACGGCGCACCAGTTGGGAACGCCTCTTTCTTCATTGCAAGCCTGGTTGGAAATGTTGAAGGAAGATAACTCCAGCGAAAACATTGTAAAGGAAATGGAAAAGGATGTGAGCCGTTTAAAGCTCGTATCTGACAGGTTCAGCAAAATTGGCAGCACACCAAAACTTGAAAGCAGCAACGTGATATACCAGGTGCAGGCAATGGTGGAATACATGAAAAAACGAGCACCCGGCAGAGTTGATTTTTCCGTGCAAACGCATGACCGCGACGTTTTGAATGCCATGATCTCTCCTCCTTTGTTTGACTGGGTAATTGAAAACCTGCTAAAAAATGCTTTGGATGCGATGGAGGGAAAAGGAAAAATTTCTGCCGATATACAGGACCACGTCGATGAAATTGTTGTGGACATTTCAGATACTGGAAAAGGAATTTCTTCCGCCAATCTTGCCAAAATATTCAAGCCGGGATTCACGACCAAAAAACGTGGCTGGGGCCTTGGGCTTAGCCTTGCCAAAAGAATCATAGATCAATATCACCAGGGAGAATTATTTGTAAAAAACTCAGAAATTGGCAAAGGCACCACATTTAGAATTGTGCTGAAGAAAGAGATTAAACCGGAGCGATAACTGAATATCTGGGTGCGTAATTTTTTTGATTCGGGAATTTCAAGAATGTGCATTATTTGAAAATTCTATTCGTGCAACTTTTATTTTCAGACTAACGCTCCAGATATCCGGAAGGACGCACCAAAAGCATTTTCAAATTTTCAAATCCTCAAATTTTCAAATTGGATGCGAGTAATGAAACAACTGCTCACCACCTTGCTTTCCTTTGCCCTGCTTTCTACTCAGGCACAATATTCCGGAATGACCCCGGTTAAGTTTTCTGCAACCTTACAAGGTTTGGTCAGACTACCGGCCAGCTACAATCAATTGCGTGCAAAAAAGTATCCGGTGATATTTCACTTCTGTGGAAATAATGAAACCGCAGACAAAGGTGGATTAGTCCTTCTTATGAATGCCGGCTTCGGCAGGCAGGTTGCATTGAATCGCATACAGGGAACAATTGCTGATAGCATCATTCATGTTGTTGTGCAAAGCCCGTCGTCAGGAGCAATCGCGCAACCAAACTTAAGCAACCAGGTATTTGATTACATTTTCGCAAATTACCGTTGTGATCTTTCTACAGACGCAAACTGCAAATACAAATTTGTAGCGCTGATTGGGCTGAGCCAGGGTGCAAGCGACGTATGGGATATTGCCAGTTGGGATAATTCGGTAACGACTTATGGTGTCTCCAAATATTCCACAAAAATTAAAAAGGTGTGGTTGGTTAGTATTCCGGTGAAGTTCCCTTCTGCCGCAACATATCAACGGGTTAAAGGCGATGTGTTTCACTTTGTTCACGGTGACAATGATCAACAAGGTTGTTGTGCTTTATGGCCCGCAAGGGACCAAAACAAGGCATTGAACGCAAATGGATCAATCAGTACAATAGATGTGAAAAAAGGCGGCGGCCACGACAACACCACCTGGGATGCTGCATGGTCCGCTTCAGGCCGGGACACTGTCACAAATATTTATCGTTTGGTAACGAATGGATGGATTACGGGTCTGAAGAGAGATTAAAAACGAACTACAATTAAAAACAAAGGCCCACAATCTTCCGATTATGGGCACTTTCGTTTGAAAAAAATTTCTATTATTTAATGTCTTTCAATACCGCGTATACTTTGTTTCCGAAATTCATAATTGCATTGTAATCGAAATGATATGGATCCTGCAATGTTTCATTGCTAAGATCAATCAGGTGAATATTACTGTCGGTCTCCGCCAGTTTCTTCTGAGATGCCTCAACCACTCCACTGAATTGTGCGCTCTTATGACTTATGCTGCCGAGGATAATTGGCAAATTTTGATTTCCGCTATACAAACGTATCTGTTCAAAAATTGCTTTTGTATTTTCAAAATACTGAGCATCAAATGGGGGTTGATAATCACCCTCACCCTGATGCCATAAAAGAGCTTTAAATCTAACAGTTTTCTTATGCGCAGCCAGTTGTTCAACACAATCCTGAATTTCTTTCTTGAACTCTTCAAGCAGAATTGGCTTACTCATAGTATCAGAAACAGGATAGTGCCAGCTGCCAGTGGTCCCGGGTGTTTTTGCGGCCACACTGGTATTTCCTTTGGTTCGTTTAATGATATAAATATTCTTGTTTTCTTTTCGCTGAAGTTGTTTTAGAGCAATAATATCAAACGAAAAGGCATTGCTATTTTTAACGTCCGAGCCACTTAAATATTCAGATCCCGGTCCTAATTGATAGGTTCCAAATTCTTTTTGTTTGCGTTCCCATACATAAACGCTGTCAACTTTTTTATTCTTGACAAAATCCGGGTATTGGGAAAATACACGACCGTCGGCGTTACTTTGACCTCCTACCAAATAAACGTCTATTGTGTCTTCAGGAATTTGGGATGAGGGAACATAGTGTCGATTGGAGAACCAGTTGCAGGAACATAACAACACTGCACTACTAACGATGATGGTTATGCGTTTCATTAAGGAGGTTTTGTTGGTTAGTTGTTATTGAGGCGCGAAATCTATTTTTTCCAGTAGCTTAAACAATAAGCACCCATTTGATATTCAATTGCAACAGAAAAACCGTGTTTTTACCGAGACTTATTGATTTCCTCTTTTCTGGAATGAGACGATAAACTTAAAACCAAAGGCCCACAATCTTTCGATAATGGGCCTTTTTTTGTGCGGAAGAGGAGATTCGAACTCCCACGCCCGGTAAAAGGCGCTACCACCTCAAAGTAGTGCGTCTACCAATTTCGCCACCTCCGCAAGGGAGTGCAAATATAGGGGCTAATTGCGAAATCAATACAGATCACGAACTTTTTTTGTCGCAAGCCATAATAGCTTCATTTCATATTAAATTTTCTTTGCTATCCTTCTGTCACTCAGGAACTTCTCAAATTCCGCAAGGCTATAGCTGCTGAGGTTTTTATCCTTTGTCAACCCGCCTTTTTGGGCAGCCAGCACACCATACTTTACATCGTGGAATCCATCGATGCTATGTGCATCCGGATCTATGGAAATGATCGCGCCCTGGGCAATTGCATCATCGATAAAACTCCAGTCGATATCCAGCCTTCTCGGGTGGGCGTTCAGCTCAATAACCACATTGTTCTCCACACAGGCCTTAATGATCTCCTTATGGTCGACAGGATAGCCCTTACGGCTCAGCAACAGCCTTCCTGTCATGTGACCAAGGATGGTAGTGTAAGGATTTCTGATCGCATTCAATAGCCTCATCATCGCTTTATCCTCCGGCATGGTCAGATTCTGGTGAACAGAACCGATAACCAAATCAAATGTAGCCAGGATCTCGTTGCTATAATCCAGCGACCCATCATTCAGAATATCACTCTCAATACTTTTGAAGATCTTGAACGGATGCAACTTAGCATTCAATTCATCGATGTATAAGTGTTGCTCACGAACTCTTTCTTCCTGCAAACCTTTTGCATAAGCCGCCGTTTTACTGTGATCGCTTATAACAAGATATTCGAACCCTTGTGCGATACAGGCCTTCGCCATCTCTTCAACCGTGTTTACGCCATCGCTCCAATTACTATGATTGTGAATAATTCCTTTGATATCTGATACATGAATGATGTCACTAAAATCTTTTTGTTTTGCTCTTTCAATAAACGCAGTTGTATCTCTCAAATATGCCGGTACGAAATTGAAATGAATGGACTTGAAAATATCATTTTCTGATTCCACCTTGTTAGATGCTGACCATCCATTTTCTTTTTGCAAAGCTTCATAAAACTCAGGTGCAGAGCTAGTTTCAAGCAACTTGTAATAAAAGTTATCTGCCGTGGCAATGTAAAAAACAAGCAAAATATTTTCTGGTCCTTTTACCGCGATCATTTCCTGGCTAACTTCTTCTACAACAAAATTTTGTTGCGAAAAAAAATCACTGATAAAGTCGATGCTCTTCGTTGTAACAAATTCAAGTTTACTAATGATCGTATTTTGTCTGCGGAAATCGCCTGTAATTTCAATAAGATCATCACCAAAAGCATTCGCTAATCCTGCCAGTAATTGATGCGCATAACCTTCAATTTGCGCGTACAAATAGCTACCAACATGTCTCAGGAAAAACTCGATGTTTTCCTGTACACTTTTTTGCGTTTTTTCACCAAACCCTTTGTAAAGCGTCAACCTGTTTTCGTTACATGCATACAGCAATTCACCGACAGATTCAATACCCATTTCCTTCCAGATAGTAGATATTTTTTTGGGGCCCAGTCCTTTAATGTTCAACAGATCCAAAATGCCCGGAGGTGTTTTCAGAAGCATATCTTCCAAAGCCTGTAATTTACCAGTATCAAGGATTTCAATGATTTTTCTTCCTGTTGATTCACCAATACCTTTCAATGTAAAAAGTTTATCTGGCGATATCTCGTGCAATGGTGTGGTGATCTTCTCTATGTTGAAAGCAGCAACGCTATATGATTTTGATTTGAAACTATTTTCTCCATGAATATCCATGAGTTTGGACAGCAAAGAAAACTGATCAGCAATGGCATAATTATCAAGCGGCATAAATGGCTGTTTAGAGTGTGAAGATAGAGAGAAAATAACTGAATAATTGATTAACTGAATAACTGAAATTGAAGAGAAATTACTGTTGCTCTCCGAAGCTTTCAGCTCCGAAGTTCTATTCTATCGCTTCCCGTGATAATGCACCTTTTCAAAAGCAAAAGAGCCAAATAAAAAAGCTGCAAGTCCCGCTCTTTTTAGCACTATGACTGCACATCATATTTTTAAAAAATTTTATCACCTCCAAAACCCTTTACTGTAAAGCATTTCAACAGATTCAACTTTTCGTTTTTCAATAACAAATAAAAAAAAGTTCAGAAAAAATTTGGAGTGATTAAAAAAATATTCCAACCTTTGCACTGCAAACAATTAACAAACATGTCACGAATAGTTTTACATACACAACTACAAAAAACGTTTAGCCCGGAGAGTGGCTATATCGTTTACGGGGCATGTATTGCTGCAGATTAGTGAATAACAAAATCGCTCAAATATACGCCCCGCCCATAAAGCGGGGCTTTTTTATGTGCAACTTTCAGACAAAGAGCTGTTCACGAGAAAAATAAAGTTTAAAAAAAATGAAACTAGAAATACGATATATACGATTTACAATTTTCGCACCGAAAGGATTAATGCTGCATTCACATTGTCACGTTGATATACAACCGCAAAATAACATTGTGGCGAAAGAATGTGAAAGTCAGAAATATCATCATCGACCGGATTGTGTCCATACGTAGGCATATAGTGTGCCTGCTAAACGGAAGCCCGGTCGCAAAAAACGACCGGGCTTTTTGTTTTAAGTCGAACGCAGATTTTCGTGATTGTCAAGATTGGATATGATTTTAAAAAATCAATAACCAATGTGGGGCATAAAAGAATGAAGAACACTTTCTTCAAAATCTTAACAAATCATGAAAAACATAAAAATCTGCCTGCCCGACTAAAGCGCAGCAGGCAGGCGTTCCGTTCCAAAAATATAGCAGCATTCCAATTGGTTGGATACTTCATTTGGATTGAAGAGGTTGCTGGTTCGAGTCCAGCCTGCTATACCACATCGGTCTGTTCGTCTAATGGTTGAGGATATCAAGCTTTCTACTTGAGGATACCGGTTCCCTGCCCGACGAATGTCATTCAGGCGGGGACTCCGGTGCAGACTGCAAAGATTATTGGGTGGTGCAATGGTTAGCATTTCAGAATTTGACTCTGAAGATGTTGGTTCCCTGCCCGACTAACGTTCACGGGTGATCTGCATTTAAGTGAGCAGGCGGGGAATCCAACCCCGATAACAAAATGTTGGCTTTAGCTTATCTGGTAAAGTGCCACACTGTGAATGTGGAGAACAGGGTTCGAGTCCCGGAGTCAACCAACAAAACTGGCTTATAGTTCAACGGATAGAACACTTCGCTACGAACGAAGTGATACAAGTTCGATTCTTGTTAAGCCAACAGTAACAGTTAGATGAAGATTGACCCGTAGCTCAATGGTGAGAGCAGGAACCTTATACGTTCAAGGTTATCGGTTCGAGTCCGATCGGGTCAACACAAACAACTGCTCTATAAAAATTGGTTCGTAACTCTATTGGATCAGAGTACCGGTCTTTTACACCGGGAGTTCAGGGTTCGAGTCCCTGCGGGCCAACAAACAATGTGAGTGCGACGAAGCTGGAGAGTCGTAGCTGTCTGTAAAACCGCTGCCCCGGGCTGAGCAGGTTCGAATTCTGTCACTCACACTATGAACTAGGTTGGCATTTATTAACAGGAGAATTGACAGAGCAGGTAATGTGCGGGTTTGCTACACCCAGGCTATCGCTCCGGCGATACAAAGGTTCGATTCCTTTATTCTCCGCAATAAAAACAAAGGTGTTTTGGCAGAGCAGGTCTATGCACCGGAATGAAAATCCGGCAAAGAAGGTTCGATTCCTTCAGGCACCGCTATGCAGCATTATAAAACATAAAGCAATGGAACAGCAACAACAATGGCGGAAATTAAACGGTCAGCGGATCACAGGACCCATCACAGATCAGGTAGCCAAAGTATTGGCTCGCGAATATGAAGCAGGCAACGAACTTAAAGTATGCATTGGCACCGATAGCCAGGTGAAGGGTAAGGCAACCGAATTTGCAACCGTAATCGTTTTCATCAGAAAAGGTAAAGGTGGTTTCATGTTTATACGCAACGACATCACTACTCAGCAAATGCGCATCAAACAAAGAATGCTTGTGGAAGTAGCGAAGAGTATTGAAGTAGCCTATGAGCTTAGCAACACCTTCTCAAGATATGGAGTAAGTATGGAGGTGCATGCGGATATCAACACGAACCCTGGCTTTAAAAGTAATGATGCTTTGAAAGAAGCAATGGGCTACATAACAGGAATGGGCTTTGCCTTCAAAGCAAAACCTGAAGCCTTCGCGAGCTCCAGCTGTGCCAATAAAATTGTGCATTGAGAAAAATTGAAAAAATTTCACTGCGTATATACACTGCACAGTTGCATGTAAGCTTTGTATAGTGAAACAAAAACAAACAAATTACAATTCACCTTAAGTGATATAAAAAGCTTGCTTAACAGCAAGAAGGAAACATGCATGTTATCAGCAAACCGGATGAATGTTTCAAAGGAACATTATAGTGCAGCGGTAGTAACCGGCTGTATGCTGTTGCGGTAATACGTATTTTCCTCCAGACACTGTGTGTCACGGGTTCGATTCCCGTCTGGACTATAGGTTCAGTAGCTCAGTTTGGTTAGAGCAACAGCACATCGTAGGTTCGAATCCTACTCCGTTCAAAACGGATAGCCAAGTGGTAAGGCAAAGCACCAAGGATGCTTGAAAGCGAAGTACACCGCTTCTTAAAAAATGGTGACTTTACTTAAAGAGCAGATTGCTTTTCGGCGATGTTGAACATTAAAAAAAACGTAACCCTTGTTCCCAATGTCAACAGCGCAACCAGATTATAGCTTGTGTATTATTCAAGCGTATTAAGCCGCTTGAGACTTTTATCAATTGCTGATTATAGCAATTCAAATAAAACTTTCACGCTCAATAGTTCAACCGGTAATACCCGCTATGATAAGGTGAAAGGCAATCTGAACTTTAATAGCATAACTTAATTTAAAACAGTAAGAAAAATAAGAAGATGAAAAGAGTAAAAGTAAATGCCTATCAAGTGGGTTTGGTATTTAAGGATGGCGTTTATCAGCGAATGCTGAAAGAAGGCAGCTACTGGTTTTGGAATGGCCAAACTATTCAGCTGTATGATTTGGCTAAGCCATTCAACGCGCCAATTGAATTGAACATCTTGTTGAAAGATGCAGCACTTGCCGAGGCATTGGAAGTTGTAGAAGTAAAGGACAAAGAGATCGTACTGCAATATGAAAACGGCCTGCTGAAACAAGTTCTGACTTCCGGTCGCTATGCATTCTGGAAAGGCGTTATGGAATATAATTTCGTTCGTGCGGACATCAGCAAAGTAGACATCACTGAACCTATTGAACTGGATGTATTGCTGAGCAAGCATGTAGCACCTTTCGTGAGAAGTGCAAGTGTAGAGCAATATGAAAAAGCAGTGTTGTTTGTAAATGGCTCATTCTCTAAAATATTGCAAGGTGGTGCTTACTACTGGTGGAAAAACGCCACTGCAGTTAGCGTCAGCAGAGTAGATGTTCGCCAGCAACAATTGGAGATCAACGGCCAGGAGATTCTGACAAAAGACAAAGCGGCCCTGCGTATCAACGCCTGGGCACAATACAAAGTAACCGATATTGAAAAAGCTTTGCTGCAGAACAAAGAGTACGACAAACAATTGTACGTTGCTTTTCAATTGGCACTACGTGAATATGTTGCAGGTTTTGCGTTTGATGATTTGCTGGATAAGAAAGAAAACATTGCCGACTATGTAATGCAGCGCGTTGAAAAAGATGCACAGGCTTTGGGTGTAGCAGTGATTGGCTTCGGTATCCGCGATATCATACTGCCTGGCGATGTTAAAGAAATCATGAGCCAGGTGCTGATTGCTGAAAAGAAAGCGCAGGCAAATACTATCATGCGTCGGGAAGAAACAGCCAGCGTGCGAAGCATGTTGAACACTGCGAAGCTGATGGAAGAAAACACTATGTTGTGGAAATTGAAAGAGATGGAATATGTAGAAAAGATCGCCGACAAAATCAGCAACATCAGTGTAAGTGGAAACGGCGTACTGACAGAACAATTGAAAGAAATCTTCGTTCCGAAAAAATAATCGACATCCGGTATAGCACCGGATGTTTTTTTAGGCACACGGATGACACGGATTAGACGGATTTACACGGATCAATAACTGAATAACCGAGTAACTGAATAACGGAAATACTAGGTCGGAGTTGTACTTAGTTATTCAATTATTTTGAAAAATCCGTGGTCATCAGTCTAATCCGTGTCATCTGTGTGCCAAAATTCCGGGCATAAAAAAAGTCCTGCATTTCTGCAGGACTGTATGTTCATTTTGCTGTAAAGACTATGCTTTTTTAGGAGCAGCTTTCTTAGCAGCTTTTTTAGGAGCAGCTTTTTTAGCTACTTTTTTCGCAGCAGCTTTTTTAGGAGCGGCTTTCTTTGCAGCAGCTTTTTTAGGAGCGGCTTTTTTTGCTACTTTTTTCGCAGCAGCTTTCTTAGGTGCAGCTTTTTTTGCAGCAGCTTTTTTAGGAGCCGCTTTTTTTGCAGTTGCCATGTTTCTTGAATTTAAAATGGTTAGTAAAGAAATATCAGAAGTAAAAATAAAAACTTCTGGGAAACTGCCAAAAAAATTTTGCTATTAAATCAAAAAATATTAAGCCGTAGCCTCAACTGCGTTTACAGAAACGACAGTTTTGTTACCTCTTGATTTTCTGAATTCAACTACACCATCAGTAAGTGCAAACAATGTATAATCTTTACCAACACCGATATTTTTACCAGGATGATAAACAGTACCACGTTGACGAACGATGATGTTACCTGCAGTCGCAGCTTGACCACCATAGATTTTTACACCCAGGCGTTTGCTTTGCGAGTCGCGGCCGTTCTTTACACTACCTTCACCTTTCTTGTGAGCCATGATATAAGTTTTTTATAATTGTGATTATGCGATTTCGTTGATCTTGATCTTTGTATGATGAGTTCTGTGACCGTGTTTCTTACGGAAACCTTTTCTTCTCTTCATTTTAAAAGCGATCACTTTATCACCTTGTACTTGAGCGATGATTTCAGCTTTAACTACAGCTTTTACAGCAGCACCTACTGAAAGGCTACCATCTGTATCTACTAGTAATACTTCTGAAAACTCTACTTTGTCACCGGCATTGCCGCTAACCTTTGGTACATACAAAGTTTGGCCGTTTTCGACCTTAAATTGTTGCCCTGCTATTTTTACTACTGCGAACATAACTTTCCGAATTAAGGAGTGCAAAGGTAAGAGTATTTTACTTTCCAACAAATGTTTATTGCAAAAATGTTTCACGCAAATAATTCAATGTTTTGGTAGATTGCAGCCTGTTATTTTTACTTAACTGTAATAAATCTATGAAATTCAAATCATTTCTTGCCAAACCCTTTGCTTCGTACATCCACAGGCAAATTAAAAAAGGAATGCTTACCGCGCTGGAAGATCAGGAAAATATTTTTAAAGATCTTTTAAAAACGGGCAGCAAGACCACTTTTGGAGAAGATCATAAGCTTTCGGAGGTAAAAACCTATGAGGATTTTAAGAATGCCGTGCCTATTCGCGACTATGAGCAGTTCAAGCCATATATAGAAATGGTAAAGGCCGGCAAACATAATATCCTTTGGAAAGGCCAGCCGATCTATTTCGCCAAAACCTCGGGCACTACAAGCGGCATTAAATACATCCCAATTTCGAAAGAATCTATTGATAATCATATAAATACAGCCCGTAACGCACTTCTTTGTTTCATGGCAGAAACAGGAAATACAGCTTTTGCCGATGGCAAACTGATCTTCCTTTCCGGGTCTCCGGAACTGGAGCGGATTGGCAATATTCCTACAGGAAGGTTGAGCGGCATAGTTAACCACCACGTTCCCAGTTATTTACGCAGTAACCAACTCCCTAGTTACGAAACGAACTGTATTGATGAATGGGAAACGAAGCTGGATAAAATAGTTGAAGAGACTATTAACCAGGACATGACGCTGATTAGTGGCATTCCACCATGGATGCAAATGTATTTTGACCGTATCTCACAGGTGAGTGGCAAAAAAATTAAAGATATTTTCCCAAATCTCTCCGTATTGGTTCATGGCGGCGTAAACTTCGAGCCATACAAAGCAAAACTTTTTGAAAGCGTAGGAAAGGTTTTACCCACTATCGAAACCTACCCTGCTTCTGAAGGTTTCTTCGCTTTCCAGGATTCGCAAAACGCGGAAGGGCTTTTATTAAATACCAACAGCGGAATATTCTTTGAATTTGTTCCTGCGGGTGAAATTTTCGACAAGAACCCAACACGTATTAGTCTTAAAGATGTAAAGGTGGGTGAAAACTATGCCATCATCATTAACAACAACGCTGGTTTGTGGGGCTACAACATTGGAGATACAGTTCGTTTTGTTTCTACCAGTCCTTATCGCATAGTGGTTACAGGAAGGATCAAACATTTTATTTCTGCGTTTGGCGAACACGTTATTGGTGAAGAAGTAGAATATAGCTTGTTGAAAGCTGCACAGGAAGAAGGTGTGCACATCACTGAATTTACTGTGGCGCCGATGATCAAGCAAGATGCAGGAAAGTCTTACCACGAGTGGTTCGTAGAGTTTGAAAATGCCCCCGCAAATATGGCCGAGTTTGCTTTGAAAGTAGACAACAATCTGCGTAGCAAGAATATCTACTACGACGACCTGATCACTGGCAACATTTTGAAACCGTTGGAAATAAAACCTGTTCACAAGAATGGTTTTATCGAATACATGAAGAGTGTTGGTAAGCTGGGCGGACAAAATAAAGTGCCACGACTAAGTAATGATAGAAAACTGGTGGATGAATTAGCAAAATGGACGGATTAATCGAAAATTGAAAGTTGAAAGTTGAAAATGACTTGCGACTTCACATAAATGAGAAAGCAGTCGTTATGACTGCTTTTTTTATTTAGTATATACAACTTCGTCAAATACGTTGTCCATGCTTTGAAGACCAGCGACAAAACCGTGATTGGGCTTTGGTTGCGACGCTCCATTCAACAGTAGTTCATCTATTGAACAAAAGAAAAAATCAGTGTAAATCTGCTAAATCAGCGTCATCTGCGTGCTCCCTAATACCCAAAAACATCTTTTCGAAGTTTAGAATAGTATTCCACCTTACCCTGCTGCTTCATATCACTATAGAATGAGATTAGTCCATTAATAATTGATGGATCATTTCCATAGGTTTTAGTAAACCTTTCAAGTAAAGCGATTGCTTTCCCGGCATCTTCCATATCATGCATAGCTACGGCATATCCGTAATTGAAGGCGGCATTTGATGGCTCGAGTTGGATGGCTTTTTGCAATTCCGCAACGCCTTCTTTTTTATCTCCTTTTCGCACATGCCATAGCGCAAGTGCATAATGAAGAGCACCATTGCGCGGGAAAATTTGCAGTCCTTTATCGAGGATCTCTTTCACCTTCGCTTCGTTTTGTTTCATGCGGTACAAGTCTGCAAGATTCATGTAAAGGCTGCTATTCTTTGGAAACCGATTAATACCCAAAAGATATACTTGTTCTGCATCGTCTACCTTTCCAGTGCCTGCAAAGAGAATTCCCTGGTTAAGATAACCTTCAGGACGGTCGCTCAAATTTCTCTCCATTGTAATAGCTTCATTCATTACAGCATCAAACCTTTGTCTGCCTGCTTGCGGCAATTCGGCGTAAAATGGTAGTAGTACATTCAATGCCTCGCGTCTCACTGTTAACGCCGGATCGTTCAATAAAGGAAGTACTGCAGGCTGTGCAATTGTTGAAGGCAACGGAGAGATGGCGCGCAGTGCGTTAAGCCGCAAATTGGGATCGTTGCTTTTTAGCTGCATGTTTATCTGATCAATGCTGCGTTGTGAATAAAATCTGTTGTTCGTTTCAAGCGCTGTTGCTTTTATAATTGCAGGATAATTTGCAACGGTCATCAGTTCGCTCCATGCGGCATCGCTTCCTGGAATATTCTTTGCAATCAATTGGCTTAATTCTCCATAGGTCTTCTGTTTTGGCAATTTATCACCATACCATTGTGTGAAAAACTTAGTTATCCATTCTGTTGTTTTATCTGTGTGGCATTTATTGCAAGCGTTAGGCGCGTCCATGTTTTTTGATAAATCGGGCCTTGGTATGCGAATGCTGTGATCCCTTCTTCCATCAATTACCATGTAGTTTGTTACAGGCATGTGACAGCCAACGCAAGTCGCCCCACTGCTGTTTTTTTCATGATGCGTGTGTTCTACAACATCAAATTTTTCAGGCGCATGACATGAATAACACAATGCATTCCCTTGAATTTTTATTTGCATCGTATGCGGATCGTGGCAGTTCATGCATGTTACGCCTTGTGCATACATCTTGCTTTGAAGAAAAGATCCGTATTCATAATCTTCCTCTTTTATTTGCCCGTCCTCATAATAATTATTGGTATTGATGGTAGATGGAATATGCGTTTGCAAAAAGGAAGCACCGTGATGATAATTGTCTGAAATGCGTGAGGCTCTTGCATGACAGCGTGCACAGGTTTCAATCAACATATCATTTTTTTCAATCTGCGACGGGTACGCAATGCCTCTTTCTTTGTTGAAAACCCAGCTTACTTTTTTTGAAGAAATATTGATAGCAAAGCCTTTCAAACTGTCGTCCATACTTTTTTTACCTGCCCAATTAATGTGGCCAGAAGCTGGTCCGTGGCATGACTCGCAGGAAACTTTGCTTTCTGTCCATGTACTGTGATAAGTATTTGCGATGAAATCGTAATTTTTAGAATAGTTGGTTGTGTGGCAATCAGCGCACATAAAGTTCCAGTTCTGGTTTATGCCTGTCCAGAACAATTCGTCGCCAGGAAGAATATTTTCTTTGCCATAAATATGGAACCAGCGCTGGCCGCCTTCATTTACCGGCCTTGTATCCCAGCAAAAGGGAAGTGTTTGAATACGTCCGTCGGAAAACTGCACAAGGTACTGCTGCAAAGGCTTCCATCCGAAAGTATAAGAGATAGCAAATTCTTTTTTCTTACCAGTCGAATCAAGAGTTCGAACAAAATAGTGATCACCTTTTTTGTAGAAGAATGAAGTATCACCATGCGAAATAAAAGTGGCATTTTCAAAATTGCCTTTTACAGAGTGTGGTGAAGCGCTGTCCATCGCATGAAAATGATCTGAAGAAAGATAGCGGTCATATTCATTCTGGTGGCAGCTTTTGCATTTCTCTGTCCCCACATATGTTAGTTCAACGGCAGTAGCGGGCCTTGTTGAATCAACGCAGCGATACAAAGCAATAGCCAATAGAATCAATGCAAGTGTTGTTGAGGCAATCTTCATAACGAGCAAGAGTGATTTGCAATATATGAATATAAGAAAGCTTTGATCCTGATTTTAATTATAGAGCGACAATTGTGAAGACTTGAGTGCCTACCATTCTTTTTTAACCACAGAGTTCATGGAGATTTTTTCACAGAGGAAACGGAGATTTGTGCAGCATCCATATCTTAAACCCACCTCTCATTTACTCTGTGAAAAAAACTCCTTTTCTCTGTGGTTAAATTCACCACGTCTGCTTGTGGGCCATCGCGCAAAAAAGTTTGGAGCAAAAAAAAGCAGATAACCTTTCGATTATCTGCTTTTGAGCGGAAGACCGGGCTCGAACCGGCCACCCCGACCTTGGCAAGGTCGTGCTCTACCAAATGAGCTACTTCCGCTTGTTGTAAAGAACTTTATCCTCTATAATAATAGCGCTCTAAAAGAGTACCCGGGATGGGAGTTGAACCCACACGAGCATTGCTGCCCACAGGATTTTAAGTCCTGCGTGTCTACCAGTTCCACCACCCGGGTGACACTATCTTTAAGACAAAAAAAGCAGATAACTGAGGCTATCTGCTTTGTCTCAGAGCGGAAGACCGGGCTCGAACCGGCCACCCCGACCTTGGCAAGGTCGTGCTCTACCAAATGAGCTACTTCCGCTTATTATAAAGAACTTTTTCATCTCAAAATTTCTCTTCGTATTGGCTATCTTGTTGATTTGCTTTTACTTATAAGAGCTTTTGTTATTTTGATTGGGAGTGCAAAGTTATTTTATTTTTTGAACCCTCCAACTTTTTCCCCTACTTTTTCAAATATTTTTTATTTGTATTTCGGAGTGTACTGGGTGCTTTCAGGTACTGCTACATCCGGGTGTCCTTTGTAACGGTGCTGATACAAACCATAACATCCGCCAAGCACAAAAGCTAACACACAAAACACTTGCAGATAAAATATAAATACAGATGAATTAACCCAGTTTTTTGCGAAGTCTTTCTTTGTTGGATCGTCGAAATGTTGTTCGTTCTGTGCCATAAGTTTTTTATTGCATTGCAAAAATAAAGGTTGAAACTATTCAATTCATTTTTTGGTGCCGAGAATTTCAGAAAATCTTTTCTCACCCAGTATAAAATGTTTCCATACGATGCTATGGGTATAGTATCCATGCAGTTTTCCAATTCGCTTTTTTGCAAACACACTTTTCTTTCTCTCGAAAAATAACCACTTCAAAAAGCTTGCATGCGCTCTCAGGATCGCGGTGATATAATGTGTTTCACCCGCCAGCAATGTCTTCCAGGCGCTTATAGCATCCAGCAAAAACCTGTAGGGTATTTTCCATAGCGCCATTGCAACGGGCAGATTCTTTGCCATCATGACCAAATTATTCCGGAAGTTGAGATACACTTTTCTTTCGTTTCCTTTGGGCAATGTTCCTCCTCCAACGTGGTACACGACGGATTTTGGACAGGCCATGATTTTGTATCCATGTAACTGCATTCTCCAGCACAAATCTATCTCCTCCTGGTGTGCAAAGAAATATTCATCCAGCCCGCCAAGCTCTCTGTATACTTCGCTTCTTACGAACATGGCGGCTCCGCTGGCCCAGAATATTTGTGCTATGTCATCGTACTGCCCGTGGTCTTCCTCACAAATGTCAAATATTCTTCCCCGCGCAAAGGGATAACCAAGTCTGTCCAACCACCCTCCTGCTGCACCGGCGTATTCAAATAATCTTTTATCAGAAAACATGCGCAGTTTAGGTTGACAGGCCCCGATATTCTCATCGCTCTCCATGAGCTCGATAACAGGTTCGATCCAGCCGCTTTCAACTTCTACATCTGAATTCAGCAAAACAAAATAATCGGCTTCTACCAGTTTTAATGCTTCGTTGTAGCCTTTTGCAAAGCCGAAGTTTTCCGATAGCCTTAATATTTTTATTTCGGGATAATTTTTCTGAACAAATTCGACAGAATCATCGGTGGACGCGTTATCAGCCATCACTATTTCAACATTTGAGTATGTTGAGGCAAGGACGGAAGGAAGGAATTGCTGCAAATGTTTTTGCCCATTCCAGTTTAAGATAACGACTGATACTTTTGGTTGCAAGGATTATTCTTTAATCAAATATTCTTAAAAATAAGGCTTGCGAAGATAAGAGATTACTTAGTTATAAGTTGTTAGTTGCTAGTTGTTGGTGTTAGCAATTCCTGAAATTTGCCTTTTACGGTGTTCGCAAACAGTTTTATTGAATCTTTTCAAATGTACAAAAGGTTGTAGATGCATTTAAATCCGGCTGAATGGCCATTGCCTGGATCCTAAAAGTTTTCCCTGTAACTACCCAACTAAAATCATAATACACGAAAGAACTTATTTGAGAGTTGATTGAGCGAACACCTATCTTCCCGTCTTTAAACTCATATTCAAATGTTTGCAGCTCGGGATGGGCGGGTGCGGTTATATTGTCACGGTAAGCTTTGGAATTGAAGAACAGACTGGGCTTGCCATTTGTAGCGGACACGACAAGGGTGTCAGCCCGTGAATCTACCTTTACGTAGGTTCCCCTGAAAACGTCTGAAGCCGCGTCATAACTGGGACTTGCAGAGGTTGAACTTTTTGTACACGACAACATCATAACCGGCACTACCAACAATAAAAGTAAAAATCTGCACATCTTTCTGGTTTATTGCTTTGACAACTTAAGCAGATTGAACGTTGCATGTATTATTAACGCTACTGCAACTACGCCCAATGCCCCAATCAGGTTTAACCATAAAAACCCGATATTGCTTTTCCAAAACAACAGAATTATGGCTAATTCTACAAATAAGGCGCTTGCAAACACGGCGTTGCCTTTCACCTTTTTACAATAAAATGCCACGAGAAAAATACCGAGGATCACACCATAAAACAATGAGCCCAAAACGTTTACCGCCTCAATTAGACTCCCCATGTTATTGGCGAATTGAGCTATTATAATACAAAATATACCCCAGGCAAGACTATAATAGCGGGATATGGAATAATCTTTCATCTCTGTACAAGATGTATTGATAAACTTTTTATGAATATCTACAACGGTGCTGGATGCAAGAGAATTTAGCGCCGCCGCAATGCTTCCCCAGCTTGCCAGGAAAATCACGGCGATCAATAATCCAACGAGCCCTTTTGGTAGATAATCAACTACAAACCTTATAAAAATGTAATTCGTGTCGCTCGCATCCCCGCCGACTTCTTTTTTCAAAACGTCTTTTAAACCTGTTCTTATTTTCTCGCTTTCTGCGTTTACATTTCTTAGCTCCTCTACCGTTGAAACTGACGCTCCGCCATTCTTTTCTTCCTGAACAAATGTTGTTGAGAGCTTTTTTTTCTTTGCCGACAAAAGATTGTATTGCTGCTCCATTGCCTTCAACGTGTCCTTCCCGGGCGAGGCGGCAAGTTTATTCACTTGTGCCTGGTTGAAAAAAATCGGTGCCTGGTTAAACTGGTAGAATGTAAATATCAAAGCACCGATCAGCAAAATCAAAAACTGCATCGGCACTTTTACAATGCCGTTCATTAACAAACCTGTTTTACTTTCTGCGACATTTTTGGCTGTGAGATAGCGCCCTACCTGGCTTTGATCGGTCCCAAAATAAGACAGTGCGAGAAAGAAGCCTCCTATCAACCCGCTCCAAATATTATAACGGTCGCTCCAGTTAAATCCTTTTTCACCATTGCCACTTGTTATCACATTTAATTTTCCCAGCTTACCACTCACCTTTAAGGCGTCAACAAAACCAACGCCTTCAGGCAGCAAATGCACGACCATATAGGCTGCTAAAAACATTCCCGCAAATATGATGATGAGTTGCAGCTGCTGTGTATATGCAACGGCCTTGGCGCCGCCGGTTACGGTATAGATAATGAGCAGGCCTCCCATGAAAATGTTTGTCCAGTATATGTTCCAGCCTAATAACGATGACAAAATAATTGACGGTGCGTAGATACTTATGCCTGTTGAAAGCCCTCTTTGTAATAGAAACAGAAACGAAGTAAGCGTTCTTGTTTTGAGATCAAATCGCTCTTCTAAATATTCGTATGCAGTGTAAATTTTTAGCCTGTGAAAAACGGGAACAAATGTGATGCATAATACAACCATGGCAAGCGGCAAACCAAAGTAATATTGCACGAATCGCATTCCGTCTGTATATGCCTGTCCGGGAGCTGAAAGAAATGTAATGGCACTGGCCTGCGTTCCCATTATACTAAGTAAAATGAGATACCATGGCATGCTCCGGTTGCTTAAAAAATAACCGTCCAGATTTTTTGTCGTACGGCTTTTATACAATCCATAACCAATGATGATGAGTAAAGTAACTGCCAGTACTATCCAATCTATAAAGCTCATGAAAAGTATTTAGTAAATAATTGAAACAATACAATAAGCAACGCAAGAATGACTATAACAAGCGTGTACCATGTGCGCCAGCTTTTAAAAACCGGGGCTACATCTTCATCTGTATTTGCTTTTATGTTGCTCATTTGTATGTTCGATTTATTGCAGATTATTTGCGGCCGGAGATCAACATGCCCGCCATCCAGCCCAGGCCAAGCCCAATGATCAAGCCAACTGAAACGCGTTTAATAAATGCGCCGATTATCAATCCCAAGATCACACAAAGCAGTATTCCAATATCTCTTCTTCCTTGTTGTTTCGGTTTGCTCATGATTATTTGTTTCCCATTATTGTAAACTGAGATCGCAATTGATCTCGATGCGATCAATTACAGCTCCCATTTTTTCGTAAAAGCCAATGGCATTTTCGTTCCACGACGATACCTGCCAGCGAACCTTTTTGCATTTTTCATTTCTTGCAGTGTCTATTATTTCTTTTAGAAGCGACACTCCTATGTTTTGTGCCCTAAACTTTTCCTGTACGTACAAATCATCGAGATATACGGCTTTCCCTGACCACGAATAGTACGCAAAAAAATATGTTGCGAACCCTACTATCACTCCATCCACTTCCGCAACCTTGCATCTAAACACATCTTTATCCTCCTTCATTTGATCAAGTGTGACATATACTTTTTCCGGAGTTTTCTGGAACACCGCAAACTCCTGTATCAATGCAAGAATCACTGAAAAATCGTTTTCATTCGCTTGCCTGATTGTAAGCGGCATTATTTCTGATTTTTGTTTAATGCAATAATATTCGCCATCAAACGATATGCGCCCGGAACACCGGCTGGAAGCTCTCTGAAGAAAACCAATCCAGTGTAAACAAAAGTTCCTTTGCCATATTTCGTGGTGATCAAACTTCCCTCATCATCAGATTCTCCCGGATCATGCATGGAGAAAATTGTTTCATAATGTTTGTCCCAATTTGTTGCATGGTAGATACTACGTTCCTGTATCCAGCCGTCAAAGTCTTTCGATGTTATTTTGTTAGGGAAATTCAATACCTGGTGCTCGGGTTGCAAAATTTTAACTGCAGCATTTTCATCTGTTATGCGTGCTCGTGAAATACCGAAATCGTAAGGCCCGATCTTAGCTTTTACCGGCCCAATTTGATTGGAGGTGTTGTACTGCACTATTAAGTTTCCGCCATTTTCTACATACTGCATCAGCAATGAATGGTATGTGTTTAACCAATCGTAAATATTATACGCTCTAACTCCGGTAATGATCGCATCAAATTGCGACAGAATTCCGGATGCTATATTTTTCTCGTCAAGAAAAGTAACATCGTAACCCATTTGAGCAAGCGCTTCTGGAACTTTATCGCCTGCGCCTTTAATGTAGCCTATCTTTTTGCCTACGGTTTTCACATCAACCAATACATTTCTCACAACAGCATTGGAGAAGTAGTTGATGTTAGGAATATGATCGTATTGAATTTTGCGCAGCACCTTTGCGGCTTCTTTTTGCGGCTGCTGATAAAGGTTCATATCATATTCACCAGCGGCGTTATTGCCGTAAAAACTCATGTCAAATGGATGGGAGAAAACTGCGTACTGGCCTTTCTTCAAACCTTTTGTATCATCAACCAGGAGTTTGTCATTTTCGTAGATCTTAACATCAGCAATATCTTTATTGGCAATGTATTTTACTTCTTGCGTAAATGTTTTTCCACTTCCTGAAATCATCATGTTGAGCGGACTTGGAATCTCTAGGCGGTATGCAGGAAGAATCACAAGCGGCTCATACAACTCTCCTTTTACAGGATCAGTGTATTTATATAATAATGGCTTTTTGTAAGTAAGCTCTTGTCCGTTTACAGAAATCACAAAGGTTGCTTCGAAGGCCGGATCATTTTGCGGCTTGCCGATCAACGTTTGATCATTTACGGTAAAGCTTCCTTTTTGCATGGGTTCTACTAACCAATATGGTTGAGACAAGGCGTTGTCCGATGCAACAGAAAGGGTTGTTGGAAAACTAAATGATTTATTTGTTTCGAGATCCTGTTTGCCTGCAATTTCCTTGTTGCCTATTTCAGCTTTAACCAAAGAAACTTTTACGTCTTCGCGATTGTTGATGTTCAGGTTTACAGGCATTGAATCTCCCTGCACTGCATATTCCTGGTTGGTGCTGGCTTCCATGTACAAACCTGCGCACGCTTCAATGAGTTGCTGCACTTCTGCCAGCTTTCTTTCTTTCCAATAACCGTCTTTCAATTTGCTGATCGATTGGTACAGTGTAACCAGTGCCGGAACAGACTTTCCCGGTTCTGCCGACGAATAGTTTTTAATGATCGCGTCTACCTGTGCAGCAATTGCTTTGCCTCCTTCTACCCTGTTCCATGTGGTGATCACATCATCCATCAGGTCTGTTTTGGGATTGCTACCCAGTGTGGTTTTGAAGTATTCATAAGACTGTCCTCTTGTAGAGGCCACACCAAATCCCTGGCTCTTATGCTGGCTGCGGCTTTGTGCAGCCATTTCTCCATAGCTTTTTCCAAGCAGTGGGTTGTAACCGCCGATATCCATTTTGAACTGATCCTCGCTGGTTGTATTTGCGCCTCCAAAATTGAAGGTGTTCCACAAAATTCTTTTTGCCTGCCATGGTTTTACGCCAAAAGCAAATTGCTCAGGAAACCGCTTTGGATCAGCTGCGGCAATAAATGCTTCGCGTGCGATAACGGCAGATGCAGAGTGGTGTCCGTGACCGGCCCGACTGTCTTCCGGAAATCTCGTAACGATGACATCTGGTTGAAATTTGCGGATAACCCAAACCGCATTTGCCAACACTTTTTCTTCGCCCCATGTTTTCAATGCTTCTTCTGTGCTTTTTGAGAAACCAAAGTCGAAGGCTGTTGAAAAAAATTGTTCGGCGCCGTCGATTCTTCTGGCCGCCAGCAATTCTTGCGTGCGGATCAAACCGAGTTCCACGCCCTGTTCGTTGCCGATCAGGTTCTGTCCGCCATCGCCACGTGTCAGCGACAAATAACCGGTGCGGTATAGTTTTTCTTTTGATAAATAAGCCAGCAACTTCGTGTTTTCATCATCGGGGTGTGCGGCAAAGTATAAAACCGAACCAAGTACATTCAGTTTTTTCAACCCGGACAAAATATCTGCGCTGCTATAGGTTGCAGGTGCCTGGGCATTCACAATGTTGCAAATCAGCAAAACTACCAACAGAAAAACGTTCGCTATTTTTTTCATCTGTTTCTTTATGTTTTGTTTTGGTCGGATACCCGCCTGAATGACCTTTGGTCGGGCAGGGAATTCGCATGGAATACTCTCGCCTTTGTGCGACGATTTGTATCATGGTCATTTCATCCGCTATTTATTTAGATTAAAAAGGTCGGAATAAACCGTCACGAAATTAAGTGAAAAGAATTGTAGCGTGTTGCCGCTGGTGGATTAGAGAGTGGAGTTTATGGTTGATTGTTGTTGGTTGTTAGCTTTTATTGTAAACAAACTGTTGCCATTTTGTCTGTTACCGGGGCGGGCTGGGCGAATGCAATTCACCCCTACTTCAAAAACTCCTCATGAATAAAATCAACGACCTTCACAAGGTCACCACCTGTTTCCTCGTAAATTTTTAGTTGTCGGTCGGCGCCCGTGCCGTTCTCGAGAATGGATTGCACGTGTGTAATAACATGCCTGCTACCCAGATCATCCACTACATCATCAACAAAGTCGAGCAGTTCGTTGATCAGGACCCGGGTATTTACCTCTTCTTCTTTGCCAAAGTCGATCAATCTCCCATCAATCCCATAGCGGCTGGCCCTCCATTTGTTTTCGTTGATCAGCGCCCGGGAATACTGGATGTAGTTCATGTTTTGCAAACGCAGCTTGTAAATTTTAGCACACACGGCCTGAAACAAGGCCGCGAGGGCAATGGTTTCGCTGGTGGTCAACGGCACATCGCAGATGCGAAATTCAACGGTATTGTAAAAAGGATGTACGCGCAGATCCCACCATATCTTCTTCGCGTTGTCGATGCAATTGGTTTTCACGAGTAGCTTGATATAGTTGTCGTATGCTTCGATACTTTCAAATGCCTCGGGAATACCTGTGCGGGGAAATTTGTCAAAGACTTTTGTTCTGTATGATTTGTACCCCGTTTTTCTTCCTTCCCAAAACGGAGAATTGGTGCTCAGCGCAAATATGTGAGGCAAAAAATATCGTGTAGAATTAGCAATGTGGTTTGCCATTTCCCTGTTCTGCATACCAACGTGCACGTGCAGGCCAAAAATCAGATTGCTTCTTGCGGCTTCCTGAAACTCATTGATCATTTCGTCGTAGCGCACATGCGCTGTGATCAATTGTTTTTGCCAATGACTAAATGGATGCGTGCCTGCCGCACCGAGCCATAAATTGTTCTCATCTGCAATGCCGGCCAGTGTTTGGCGCAAGCTGGTAATGTCACGAAGAACCTCGTCAATATTGTTACAAATGTCTGTGCCTACTTCCACTACTGCCTGGTGCATTTCAGCTTTCACTTTGTCATTAATGAGCTTTTGGCCTTCCAGCACCAACTTCTGGTCATGACTTATCAACTCCCTTGTAGAAGGGTCAATAACCATGTATTCTTCTTCTACGCCTAAAGTAAAATGTGTGAAATTAAGGTTCGACATAAAATGGCAAGTTCAATTGCATCTCAATATTAAGGCAAATAATGAAAGCTCTCTGATAATTTTTCCAACAAAAAAAGGTGATGCTTTTTGAGCATCACCTTTCGTTTATAAAACAGATTATGTTTTAGAATGTGTAACGAAGACCGATCTGCATGTTCCAACGAGATGTGAAATCAGCATAAGCCCATGGTTTGCCAGTGTATTTGTTCAAACCAAAAGCTGGGTCAAATGTAACTTTCGGATTAGCCGGATCGAAAGTAGTGTATTGTTGTTCAGCTGGAACACCGCTTCCTGTGAATTTGCTTGCAGCAGTTGGCGCAGCTACGTTAAGCGGCTGAAGCTCCTGGTTGCTCGCGTAGTAAGCATGTCCCCATTTGTTGCTCAACAAGTTTCCAATGTTGAAGATATCGAAAGACACTTCAAGAGAGTGAGTTTTGTAGAACTTGAAACCTTGTACCACTTTAAGGTCAAAGTGGTTTTCCCAAGGCAAACGGGTACCGTTACGGCTTGTATTTTTACCAATATGATCCTTAGTATATTCGGTAGAGTTCATGTAGTTCAAGAAACCTTGATACTGTTGCTCAGGAGTGTACTTAACACCAGTTACGTTACCAGCAGAGTTGGTATTGTACAGGTAAGCAAAGTCAGCAGCAGAAGTTGGCATGTAAATCAAGTCAGCACTGTTACTTGTGTTAACAGATGTTTTAGTTGTACCATCATCACCGTTCAAGTCACCGAAGTAAACATAAGAAAGTGTCTGACCTTGGTAACCGTTGTACACCAAGCCAACTGAAGTATAGAATTTACCGTAATTGAATTTCTTGCTAACGTATGCTTTTACAGCAGAACCCTGATCGTAGTTATTTCTTGCAAGGTCAAGATTACCCAAACCGTTAACGTTATAAGCGAAACGGTAGTTAGACAATGCAGTAGAAGAAGTACCATCATTCAAACCGTAAGAGTGACCAAGGCTATAAGAAACCATACCTGTCCAGCCTTGAGCAAATGGTTTTACAAACTGAACAGTTACGTTATAAGCATAACCTTTGTCTGTATTTTTCAACAAAATGATGTTGCTGTAGTTTGTACCATCAACTTGTGAACCATAGAACGGACGTGTTGTGCTGCCCAAATGCAATACTTGTGTAGATGCAGCAAGGTTCAAATCCTGGTAAGCGATGTCTTGCAAAGTTTTTGTGTAGATACCTTCGATTGTTCCAATGATACCCCAAGGTAATTTACGGTCAACCGCTAAGTTAGCTCTGAAGGTACGTGGGAATTTGAAGTCATGAGAAGTTACGTCAACCTCATTTCTTGCAGGACCCGCACCACTTGAAGGATTACCCGGAGTGAAACGGATGTTGTTAAGATCTGAAGCACTTGCAGTGTATCTGTTGATAAGAACACCTGTACCACCATATTGGTTAGATATCCAAACCAAAGGAATACGGCCAGTGAACAAACCTGCACCACCACGAACGATAGTTGTTTTATCACCTTTAACATCCCATGTAAAACCGATACGTGGAGAAACCAATACTTTAGTTGAAGGCACTTTATCAGTTGCTACATTGTATTGTTTTGCAATATCAGATGAGTTGAATTTATCATTCACACCTGGTTTGTTAAAGAACACAGGGATATCAGCTCTTACACCGTAAGTCAATTTGAAGTTGTTGTTCACACGGAAAACATCCTGTGCGTAAACGCTAAATTGAGCAGCATGGATCTCAGCAGAACCATCGCTTCCTTTTTGAGCTGGTGAGAAGTAGCTATAGCTGTTTGGTTTCGCGTTGTTGTAGAAATCTGACATGCTGTTGTAACCATAGTTACCGTAGATGTTTTGTACAAACAAGTTGTTAGTGTTGTAGATCTCGTTGTTTGTACCTACTGTAAATACGTGTTTACCAGCATAGATATTAAAGTTATCTGTGATGGTGATGATATCCTGGCTCAATTTGTTGGCACCAGAGCTATTTTCAGTACCGAATGCATAAGTCAAAGAACCGTCTTTAACTCTTACATAAGGGAAAGCTTCACCCGGCGTTTCACGTCTATCTCTTGTTGAAGTGTAAGTAACACGAGCAACGTTAGAGTATTTGCTAGAAAAATTCGTGTTCAATTCCAATACAGTTGAGTTATTGGTACTAGCAAAGTAGTAACCGTTGTTCATGAACTGCATTGTATTTTGACCATCACTGATTACGAATGAACGACCATCAGTATAGCTATGACGCAAAGTCAATTTGTTTTTTGCGTTGATGTTCCAGTCGATACGAGCAAAGATCGCATCAGACTCTCTTGTTTTGTTGATGCCGTTGTAAGCACCTGGATCGTAGCTCCAACCAGCGTGTTTAGATTCGTCTTTCAACCAGTTGGAAAGAGAATCCATGGTTGAAGTTTTTACGTTAGAACCTGCAGAACCTGGTTGAAAATCCAATGGGCTAGAGCGTCTTTCACCTTCGTAGTTTACGAAGAAGAACAATTTATTCGCAATGATCGGACCACCTAAACGAGCACCAAAAGTGTTGTCGTGGAACTTACCATATTTAGATTTGTCGTTTGCGCTTTTACCAACAAAATTCTGGTTTTGGTTGAACCCGTAGATAGAACCATGGAATTCGTTAGAGCCAGAACGTGTTACAGCGTTCAAGCCGCCACCTGTGAAACCACCTTGCGTTACATCGTATGGAGCCAACACAACCTGAACCTGCTCGATCGCATCGAAAGGTATTGGGTTGATACCAGCTTGTCCACCGTTTGTTCCGCTCGCAGCCAAACCAAAGATATCAGTAGAGTTAACACCATCAATAGTGAACTGGTTGTATCTGTTACTTTGACCTGCGAAAGAGATACCCATTGTAGAACCATCAGAAGCGTTGCTTCTTGCCTGGGCTTGTGGCACCAAACGAGCGAAGTCGTTAACGTTACGTGTAATGGTAGGTAATTGTGTCAATTGCTGTTGGCTGATCTGCATAGAAGGACCAACCTTTTCTTTAGCAACAAGACTTCTCTTTCCTGTTACACTAACTTCAGTAAGCGTTTGCATGGTTGAAGTCATTACAGGAGTAAGTCTTGTATCCTCACCTACCTGAAGATAAAGGTCATTGTAGGTAATTTTTTCTAACCCTACATAAGACACTTCTACTTTATAAGGACCGCCAACACGCATGTTTGGCAAATCGAATAAACCATCTTTTCTAGAAACAGTGTGGTACACCGTTCCTGAAGGGGTGTGGGTAGCCGTGATTGTTGCACCAACCAACGGTTCGTTTTTTTCGGACTTAACTACCCCGGTCATATTACTGGTAGTTACCTGCGCATGAAGTACGGCTGTAAAAGCCATAAACATCATAAGCAGTTGGGCGATTTTCTTAAGCATATAATGTTAAAATTTTCAGCTGCAAAGAAACTAATTAAGTTGCTATGGAATATTAACAAATTGTTAGCATGCATTAAGACAATAAAAATATTTCAATAGCCGCGTCTTTTATTAACAATCTATTTAATTTTTTCATCATTTATACCGACTTTATTCAAAAAGCACCTTTAAAAATTCAGACAAAGCTCATATGTAAAAAATAAATAATCGAAAGTGATTTCTAACGATATGTGAAACATCTTGTTGAATGTTTACGGATGTGATTGTCTTACCTTTGTTCAAACTTTAACAGAATCATATGCTGAATACGATAGAAAGTGCAATAGATGATATAAAACAAGGCAAACTGATAATTGTGGTGGATGATGAGGATAGAGAAAATGAAGGCGACTTCGTAACGGCTGCTCACAATGTTACCCCGGAAGTAATCAACTTTATGAGCAAATATGGGCGCGGCCTTATATGCGCTCCCCTGATCGAAGAAAGATGTGATGAACTCGAACTCGACCTGATGGTTAATAATAATACAGCTTTGCACGAAACGGCTTTTACCGTTTCGATCGATCTTCTTGGGCATGGCTGTACCACAGGCATTTCTGCACACGACCGCGCCAAAACCATTCAAGCCCTTATTGATAAAAAAACAAAACCGGAGGATCTCGGTCGTCCCGGACATATATTTCCTTTAAGAGCTAAAAAGGGCGGCGTTCTCAGACGTGCCGGCCACACCGAAGCAACCATTGACCTTGCCCGATTGGCTGGATTTGAACCTGCGGGTGTTTTGGTTGAAATTATGAACGAAGATGGTTCCATGGCAAGACTGCCCGAACTTATGGAAATAGCCAAACAGCATAATTTCAAAATCATTTCCATTAAGGACCTTATTGAATATCGCCTCAAAACCGATTCTCTTATCGAAGAAGTGGTAAAGGTGGACATGCCAACCAAATACGGTCATTTTAAATTAGTGGCTTTCCGAGAAAAACATACGCAAAATGAGCACCTTGCCCTTATTAAAGGGGAATGGCAAAAAGAAGAAGCCGTTTTGGTACGTGTGCATTCTTCCTGCTTTACAGGAGATATTTTGGGCTCGCTTCGCTGCGACTGTGGCGAACAACTTGAACTGGCGATGCAAATGGTGGAAAAAGAAGGCAAAGGCATTGTATTATATATGAACCAGGAAGGACGTGGCATTGGTTTGTTAAACAAACTAAGGGCTTACAAACTCCAGGAAGAAGGAATGGACACGGTTGAAGCAAACTTGCATTTGGGTTTTCCAATGGATAAAAGGGATTACGGCGTGGGCGCACAGATCCTCAGATATCTTGGCGTCACCAATATTAAACTGATTAGCAACAACCCGAGAAAACGCAGTGGCCTTTCTGGCTACGGTCTTGAAATTGTCGACACCGTTCCCGTAAAAGTTAAACCCAATCCCCACAACGAAAAATATCTTAAAACCAAGAGAGATAAGTTGGGGCATCAGATTTTGAATGAAGAGCAAACGGGGGGATTTGAAGTGTAATTAATAATTAATAAAGAATAATTAATAGAAGGGCCGCATTCGTTATTGAATGCGGCCCTTCTATTAATTATTGGACGTAAAAAACTTGCAATACTTACTCTTGCTGCTACACCTATTAATTCTTAATTATTAATTATTAATTCCTCAGTTGGCTGTCACCTTCTTCGTGCTCTTAAAAATCTCCTTCACTTTATTAAACTCTTTCCGGTAAGAGAAGCTAACGCCCGAGCGGTTTTTGGCTTTGCCGGCAATGTAACTGTAGTTATCGCGGTAGAAGAATGTTAAGCGGAATTTGCCATCAGGAGTAAGTTTGTACTCCACGCTTACATCCGGCAGGAACTGGAATGCGGCCTGGCTCTGTGCGGCCGTTAGACCAAAGTCGAAAGCACTTCCCAGCATGAATGTCAATCTTTCATTCATGTAACTCTTGTTTACACTAAATGTAAAATTGGTTCTGTCAGGAATCGCAAAACTGTTGGCTTCGGTTGGGTCTGTTGGGTTCACAGTACTTGAAGCGTTGTATAAACTCGCATTTATGGTAATGCGCAAACTTTGATCGTTAAACACATTTTGAAAAATGTTGGAGAACTCTTTTGTCAGCATGGTAGACAGAAAACTTGAAATGCTGTTTATCACCAAACCCTCAAACACTGTATTTCCTATTGTACCTTGTTTGCTGGCGGTAACCGGCGCAAAGGAGTTAAACAATACAAGGAACGACACTTGTTTATTCACCTCATTTTCGTCGCGTCTGATCAACGCAATGCAAGCCTGTAACTCAGGATCATTTTGTGTAGCTCCTCCCTCAGGAAGTTGAATATCAAACTTGATCCTTGGCGCTGTTAACCTGTCTGTAATTTGCGCGATTACCAATACTGTTCCCCGATAACGATTCGGATCTTTTACATTTGCACTTGAACTAGGCATCAATGCTGTTACAAGATCATTGAACTTTACATTTTCTGCTTTGTACTCAGCGTTAATGTTCAGGATCGCCTGCGAAGGATTTCCGTTCCACAAAATATAATTGGACGTCGTTTGACTCAACGTAAAATACCTTCTCAATCCCTGAAAACTAAAATTGTAATTTCCTCTTTCAATTTCATAACGGCCGCTCATGGTGAGGTCTTCGGTTGTGCCAACTGTCATTTTGATATTTCCATGTCCCTGCGCCTCAATAACATCGCCTGTAAGCTCATCCATAATCAGATAAACGTGGGCAAAGTTGTTTGCCGTAATATCCATCGACACGTTCAGGTTGGTACCAGAGTTTTCTCTATCAGCAGCTTTCATTTCCTTACCGTATGTTTTGTATACGATAAAATCTGTAGTCTCACTTTCATGTGACGATGCCATCGGTAAATATAACTTAGACGAATCCGTTGGTTCACCTTTTATCGACATCTCCATTTCATCCATCGGGCCGGATAAGGCTAAATTCACCTTGCCGATCACCGTTCCATAAAACTGTTTGTTGTCCACCGCTTTGGTATTCAGCACCAGCAAATGGTTTGAGCGTACCTTGAAATCAAACGCAAGGTTGTCGAAACTTTGATGATACAATTTACTGTCTACTACTTCACCCGTATTTCCAAGCGTATCTTTAATTGTAAATGTGCCGAAGTTAATCACACCATCTTCAAAATCTATATTGGCTTTTGGTATTTTGTAGTAACATTTCGTATAGTCAATCAACATTCCTCCATCGGCCAGCGAAACTTTGCCGAGGTATTTTAAATTCTTCGGATTGCCCGTAATTGTTAGCTGTCCCGTAGCATTTCCTGTAAGATGCGATGCGATGCCTCCAAGGTATTTTTCCAGCGGATGAATATTCGTGTTCTTAAGATTGGAGACGATATTCAAGTTATCCGTGGTGCTATCAACTACGTTAAACATTCCCTGCAAATCAAATTGATAGTTTGGATTATCTGAAACGACTGAGAACGGTGCAGTTTTCTTTTCGCCATCATATGCGCCGGTGAGGTCGAGCATTCCAATTGAATCATTATCCAATCTAAACTGCTCAGCCTTCGCATTTACGTCGATCTTCATTTTTCCAAAAGGCGAGGTAATATTTACATCGCCGGTTAGCAAACCTTCCAGTTTTACTTCCTTTTCAAAAAATGGAGCAAAGTCGCCGATGTTTATTTTTGTTAAACTAACATTCAATGTATTGGCACTGGAAGAATCGCCGGGAGACGCCGTCAGATAGATCTCCTGGTCATCACTGTAGATGCGGAACCCATCAGTCATTACAAGATCCCTGCTAAGAATAAGTTCTCCGTTATTATCTACGATCCACTTTTTCCCATTGATATCAAACGAAGATGGCCTGAAGCTAATGCGTACACCATCAGTCAGCGTTTGCACATCTGCGTTTACCTGTGCATTGTTTAGTGTTTGATTCGCAGTGGTTGCAATTTTCACACTCGACATGTCATTGGCCGAAACAATATTGATAACACTTTTGGGGAAATGCAAACTGTCGTTCACATACGTGTCGCCAATATTGGTTACTAAAGTAAGACTGTCCATGCTTCCTTTTGCCGTCATCTTCACGTCGGAGAAAGCAACGTTGCCGTAAGAGAATTTCGGCACCTCGGATGTTACTTCAAATACGTTATCCCTGCTGTTGATCCTTCCCGAAACCGTTGAGTTATTAAACCCGCCTACCTTATCAGTAAATAAGGCAACATAATCTTCAATGGCTCTCGTAGTAATCACAAAACTGAATTTTTCCTGTTCCAGTTTTTTTGAAGAAGGCCTGATATAACTTGGGTAGTAGCGATTCAAAAATGTTTGAAAGGCATTGGGCAGGTTCTTAATGTTGAACTGGCCGGCAATAGCGGCATCCAGTTCATTGCTCATTAGTACCAGCGTCTTATTACTATCTACAACACTTGAATACAGCGTTAATGAATCAAATGAAATACGTTGTCCCTCTTTAAAGATGGATGCATCATACACGCGTGCCGAACCTAAAAAGTTATCGATATCGTCACCTTCAAAATTGAAACGAAAATGACCATTGAAGTCAATATCTTTCTGGGTAAAATTTAATTTCTGCAAATTGGAATGCTCCACCGTCGATGTAAAATCAAAGCGAGGTTTCGCGCCTGAAAAATCAACCAGGCCATCCAGGTTTCCTTCCAGGTTTTCATCATTGATGGTTAAAAGACCATTGAACAAACGTTTCGCAACCTTTCCATCAACGTTAATGTTTTTATAAGCATAGTTATTGAACTCGATAGATGAAAATTTTCCTACCAGCGAAGCTTCAAGCTGGCGGAATGTAAATGCCGTGCCTTTTCCTGAACCATCAAACGAAACTTTTCCAAACTGCTTATTATCGAGGAATGACCCTAAATCAAAATTGTTTGTGGTAAGTTTTCCGGAGTAAATCGCCAATCCTTTTTCAGGCAGCTTCATGTGAATATCAGTCGTTAGATTTCCCAGGTTGGTTTCTATTGTACCGAAGGTGACAAAGTCACGTATGTAACCGTTAAAACTCCCCCTGAACCTGAGATTTTGAACACTGCTCAGCTTGGGTTCGTCTATATCTTTAATCTCGGGAAAAATAGTGGACGCATCTGCATATGTGGTGCGGAGTTCATTTGCCTTGAACGAAATAAAAGTTTGCTCAATGTCGGGCAAACCTTTCATGCTGAAATCCCCGTTCAGATAAGTTGTTTTGCCCGCCTTTACTTCCAGGTTTTTGCCCGACATGTTTTCGACAGTGCCTTTTACATTGCCGGTAAAGTACACCTGCTTTTTCCAGTTTTTCAGTTCGGGAGCGAAATATGCAATGTCGTCGCTATTAATCTCTGAATCTTTGAAATGCCCATCCATCACTATCTTGCTGATGTAATCGCTCATGTCATCAAAGTCATCATACCGCATCGCATAAAAATTGCGCAGCCTGCTTTTAGGGGTATGAATATCCAGGTTGTGAAACTCCATTGCTCTTGGGTGAAATTTCACGTCAGCCTTCATGGAAGTTACCTGGAAACCACTTCTTTCTTTGGTACTTAAAACGAGTTGAACCGAAAGCGTATCCTTTTTGAAGTGAAGATTTTTAAAAGTGCTGTTGATATCTCCGAATAAAATATGCGCCCCGTCAAAGTAAGTGTATGGGTCGCGCTTAGTGTACACATCGTTTCTGAATGTGCCTTTTGTAAGGGTTAGTTTGTTCACTGCAATATCCCATCCGGCCTCATTCCATTCCAAAGAATCAGGATTTATTTTATGAGAAACAATCACCGTATCACCCGGTTTTTTTACGCGGGGAGGCCTTCTTCCGTCATAATTGTAAATCGAAAAAACAGGTTGGTTAAGATCGATATTGTCGATGACGATCTTCTTTTTTTTCAGATTAAACTCCTTGGTATTGAGTGTAAATGACTGAAGCGAAAAACCCATGTCTTCACCACGCCACTCATCTTTTTTGAGAATGTGAAGATTTTTAAAGTCTATTTTCTCAAGATTCAAAACGATTGAACTCTTCTTGGTGGACGTGTCGGGTTTTGACGGACTGAAGTAATCTACAAGAAACTGGTAGTTCCAAACCGAATCTGTGCGATGCAGAAAAATGCTGGCATCCTGCAGCCCGATATATTTAAGATTAACATCCTCCCCCAGAAAGAACCAATTGTTGATATTTACTTTTACAGCACCTGCATATAAAAGAGTGTCTTTGTTGTGATCTTTTACAAGTGTGCCTTCCAGCAACATTTTGTTAAAAAGGCTGAAATCCACGTGCTTGATCTGAACGGTAGTGTTTAATTCTTTGGAAAGCCTTTTGGTGACTTTACCTATGATCCAGTTTTGAAAGAAGGAAGTTTGAATAAGCCCCCACGCCAGTAATAGGAGTACCAGCAGTGACAGGAAGAAATATCCAATTATTTTCCGGGCTTTTTTCAGTGAATGGGGATTGTAGTTGTAAAAATACTTAAACGGTGATACTGAGCAAATTCGATACCAGAAAAGGCCGGAGGTTTAACGGAAGATTTGAAAAAAAGATGATTTTTACCGGAAAATAACTTTGACGCGGTCCGCCGGCAATTCTAAAACGCCCAAAAAGCTTTTTCTGCTATAGTTAACCAGTTCAAAATTACATAGCTTTAACAAACCGTATTTTTCGGTTTTATTATTTTAGTTAATTTAGCCCTTATGAAATCATTGAAACATTTCATTGAATGGCACATCTTCGGTGTGTGCTCGTACCTGGGTGAAAAAATGGGAATCGCAACATCCTCCATCCGTCGCTTTTTTATCTATGCCTCCCTCCTTACAATGGGTTCGCCTATTATTTTCTACCTTATTTATGCGTTTTGGATCAACATGAAAAAGTATGTTTTTGCTGCCAAACGCAACCCACTCAAGTACTTATAAGCTACAATTGCAGCAATCGGTTGCATATAAATTACAATATTTTACAGTATCTTCTACACTCTTCCTCAAACGGTTGCATATCGTATCAAAATTCATTGTTAAAACAACTTCGTTAAAAGTCCTTTTTGGATAAACATCAGACTTTATCGGTTACAGAGTTAAATGCATGTGTAAGTATCTTTGCACTGTGAACGAGAAATAAGGTTTGGCCCGTTTTTAATTGATCCAGAAAGTCCGTGAGAAGCGAGTTATAATAAGACTAGCTCTTAAAATAACTAAACATGAGTAAAAATCTAAACCCTTTGTAAAGTGAACCGATTCGCTATCCGACATCATAATTATTCAGACTTTGTGCATGGTATAGCCGGCGCGTTTGGTGTAGAAATCACAAACAACGAGTTTGAATTACCTGAGTCTTTAGGAAATGGATTCCTGAAAGGCGTAGATCTCGGAAATGGATTAAGCGTACTTATGGCAGAGGCGTCTCTACGCCATGGCCTGGTGCTGGAAACAGAAGCGGTTGAAGAGGAGTTTTATCTGTTGAATTTCCAGGAAACCAATACTGAAATAAATTATGTTTCAGACTTGCAACCTGAAGGCTCCATTCCTCTTCTAACAGGTGTATATCTTAGAAGTTCTTTAAATAGTGCACAGTATTATTTGCCCGCAGGGCACTTAAGATCTGTAAGTGTAATAATGCCTTTGACATGGATGCAGCATTTTGCTGAACAAAATGAGTCGGGTATAATGCTGGAACATTTACGCAGTATACCTTTTCAAAAGCATCATTTACAACTTATGGATACAGAGTACAGGATCATAATAAGTAAATTATTTGATCCGGAACTCAAGACCCCTTTACGAGAGCTATTCATTGGCAACCGCGTTATGCTGCTGATCGAAAAATTCTTCACAAAGCATTATTTGGGTCTCAACAGTGTAGAAAAAGAAAAACAACTTACTGCAGAAGAGCGTGAAAGACTCGCAGAAGTTGAAAATAAACTGGTCAACGGTTTATTTGAAGAAACGCCAACAATTGATGATCTGGCAAAAATGGCCGCAATGAGCGCTACCAAATTAAAAAGATCGTTTAAGTCAATTTTTGGGCTACCGGTGTATGAATATTATCAGAAACACCGCATGCATGTAGCAAAAGACATCTTGCTTACCGGTAGTTATACCGTAAAGCAGGTAGGTCAAAGGGTTGGCTACCAAAATATCAGCCACTTTGCTGCAGCGTTTAAAAAAATCCATGGAGTATTACCCAGCCAAATGCTGGTTAACAAATAGGTAAGTTTTAAGGTTCAATGGTGTTGTTTAAAAATGCGAAGCCCCTTTCCAGGGGCTTCAATGTTTTTGTATAACGCACGTTCTATTTCCATTGAATTGTTCCGGTTAGCGTTTTTCCAGTTTTGGAAACAGCATTTATTTTCACTATCCCGTCTGTAGTGTATTCCATGCTTCCGGAAAACTCAGTTTCCATTACTCCATCTCCCAAAAACGAAAGAATAATATCTCCATTTTGAGGATCACATCCTGCATTGCAAAAATCGGCTTTACCCGACGTTGGAGCATTTGCTATCCGAACATAAAAAGCCGGTGTCCATGCAAGTGTGCACTCTAGTTCTGTACGATACGTTGTTGTGTGTTGTGCAGGAACACCATATCTGACATTTGCTCCGGTGTATTCTGTTCCGTTGAAAATGATGTCAAACTTTTGGACAGATCCCTGCGAATTCGTTGAGGTGTCTTGGTTATGATCCTTTTTGCAATTGGTTAATGCAATTGCGATAGCCGCAAGTGCAATGGTAAGTCGTTTCATGTATCAGGTTTAATGGACCGAAAGATAATTTAAACTATAGTTACCGTTTGTTAAAATTATGATTTAGTACCCCTGTTTATCTTGTCCAGCATTTTCGCGAGTGCGACAACTCTATCCCTCACATACTTTGCATTTTTATCAAACATCAGCATAGCGTCGTATTCCGCGCCTTTGGGTTTTGTGAATGGTTCCTGGTATGGGTTGTCCTTCTTGAAACTGAGGTAGGTTTTCTTGAAATATTTGTCGCGCTTATTCAGCCATTCTACTTCATCTTTCTTAAAATCAAGCTGCTTTGTTGTATCAAGTGAGTTGTAAATGGTGTGATAGAAAAAATTCACCAGGCTATCCATTTGAGAATAATATCTTTTTGCGCACCCAAATGTGTGGCGGCCATTGTCAAGGCATTCCTGGTATTTGATATCAAAGGAGTCGACGACTTTTCGCGTTTGCCCCAGGGTTACAAACGACAGATAGAAGATTGCAGAAAGAACAATTATGCGTTTTGAGGCCATAAGGCGAATTCAAAGTGCGAATTTGAAAATTTGAAAATCTGCTAATTTGAAAATGGGGCCCATGTGCTAATCATTGAAACATAAATTGACACAGCTTTGAGAGGAAAAATCAAATAGAAATCCCTCACGGAAAGCATTTTCAAATTCCCATATTTTCAAATTTTCAAATTATCAATTCTCTCTAAATTACTGCTTTTCTCAATTTAACCAGCTGTTCCAGTAAACCTTCCAGCAAATCGAGTCTTAACATGTTCGCTCCGTCACTTTTTGCTACTGCGGGGTTAGGGTGTGTTTCGATGAACAAACCATCTGCGCCGGTTGCGATCGCAGCTTTTGCAATGGTTCCTATCAGCTGAGGATTGCCCCCGGTTACTCCACTTGTTTGGTTTGGCTGTTGAAGACTGTGCGTACAATCCATTACTACAGGCACACCATGTTCTTTCATCCATGGGATGTTTCTGTAATCCACCACCAAATCCTGGTAGCCAAAGGTTGTTCCCCTTTCTGTAAGGATGATTTTGTCGTTACCGGCTTTTTGTATTTTTTCTACCGCAAACTTCATAGAAGGCCCGTTAAGAAACTGTCCTTTCTTTACGTTTACGATCTTACCGGTTTCAGCTGCTGCCACTAACAAATCAGTTTGTCTGCAAAGGAATGCCGGGATTTGCAGCACATCCACAAACTCGGCAGCCAAAGGAGCTTCGATGGCTGAGTGAATATCACTTGTTGTGGGCAAATGAAAATGCTTGCCGGTTTTCGCCACCAGATCCAGGCCAAGTTCATCGCCCAAGCCAGTGAAAGAGCTTCCGCTTGTGCGGTTTGCTTTTCTATAAGAAGCCTTAAAAATGTAAGGAATACCCAGTTTTTTACAAATGCCGAATACCTTGTCTGCCACTTCCATCACCAGTTCTTCACTTTCTACCACGCAAGGTCCTGCTATCAAAAAGAAATTTTTCTCGTCGTATTGCTGATTAGCAAATGCATCTTTTAGAAATTGTACCATGTGACAAATGTAGTCAATTTGAAAATTTGAAAATATGAGAATTTGAAAATGCTTTGTGTGCCAGGTTCTGATTAATTTTTCGCTTCCTGAGGCTGCCAATTTGGACTCGGGATACAGCGCATAGGACCCATTTTCAAATTCTCATATTTTCAAATTTTCAAATTGCGGTCTGTACCTTTGCACACGAAATAATTAAACATGGTTAAAGAGAAAATTTTAGTAATAGGCG
This sequence comes from Pinibacter aurantiacus, assembly GCF_019130065.1. Lineage (GTDB taxonomy): Bacteria > Bacteroidota > Bacteroidia > Chitinophagales > Chitinophagaceae > Pinibacter > Pinibacter aurantiacus. The sequence goes on from NZ_JAHSPG010000003.1 coordinate 219,059, forward strand.
CTTGTGGACAGATAGGCGTAGAACTTACTTTGGCTTTGCGGAATATCTACGGTGGCTCGAATGTGATCGCTTCGGATATGCGTGAAGAAAATGAATTGCTTAAAGGTACTGGTCCTTACGTGACGCTGGATGTGATGAACAAAGAAATGTTGCACGTTCAGGTGATCCGTCAAAACATTACGCAGATCTATTTGCTGGCAGCGATCCTTTCTGCAACGGGTGAAAAAAACCCGAACCTTGCATGGCATTTGAACATGCAGAGCCTTTTGAATGTGCTCGATATTGCCCGTGAAGAGAAATTGCACAAAGTATACTGGCCGAGCAGCATCGCGGTTTTCGGCCCAACCTCTCCAAAGCAAAATTGCCCTCAGCAAACTATCATTGAACCTTCTACCGTGTACGGCATCAGCAAATATGCCGGAGAATTCTGGTGCAACTATTACAATCAACGTTATGGCGTGGATGTTAGAAGCATTCGCTATCCGGGTTTGATCAGTTATAAATCTGCACCGGGCGGCGGCACCACAGACTATGCGGTTGAAATTTTCCACGAAGCATTGGAGGAAAAGAAATATGAATGTTTCCTTGAAGAAGATACTTACCTGCCAATGATGTACATGCCGGATGCGATTCGTGCAACCATCGAATTGATGGAAGCTCCTGTAGAAAAAATTTCAATACGCACCTCATACAATGTGGCTGCCATAAGTTTTTCGCCAAAGGAAATTGCAGCCTGCATTAAAAAGCATATTCCCGAATTTGAAATCTCCTATAAACCAGACAGCCGCCAGGCCATTGCCAATAGCTGGCCGCAAAGCATTGACGACACTGTTGCCCGTAATGACTGGAACTGGAAGCACGAATACGATTTGGAGAAAATGACGAGTGATATGTTGGAAAACTTGAAGTAATTGAAAATTGAAAGTTGAAAATTGAAAATGAGAAGGACCGCGGATTTTCAAGATTATCGTGATTAATCATCGAAACAATGACAATCTGCGCTCAACTTTCAACTTTCAATTTTCAATTGTTGCCTTGCTCAATCATTTTCAACTTTCAACTTTCAATTTTCAATTAACATGAAGCAAATACTTACCTTTTTAACCACTACCCTGTTTTTAACTGCCGTTCATGCGCAAACGCTTAAAACCGGTGTTTGGCGCGGCGGTCTGCAGAGAACGGATGGCAATGAGATCGCTTTCAATTTTGATGTTAAGCAGGTGCAGGGTAAAAGCGTATTTATTATTCATAACGCAGCTGAAAGGCTTGAGGTAAAGGATATTAGTTTTGACGGCGATTCCTGTTTTATCAACATGCCTTTTTTTGAATCGCAGTTCAGATTGAAAGTGGTTAACAACGGCGAGCTTGCGGGCTTGTGGATCCGCGGTTCTTCTTCAAAAAACCTTGTTGTTCCTTTTAAGGCGGTATATGGATCAACTGAGCGCTATCCGGTTACATCCAGGCCTTCATACAACGTAACCGGCAAGTGGGCGACCAGCTTTTTATCAACTGACGGTAACGAACAAGCGATTGCGGAACTTGTGCAGAAAGGACAAAAACTAACAGGCACTTTTTTAACAGCAACCGGTGACTACAGGTATCTTGAAGGAGTGGTGAACAAAGATTCTTTGCAGATGTCGGGCTTCGATGGAGGGCATGCCTATTACTTTTCTGCCAAAATAAAAGACGCTAAACATTTGTCAGATGGCGTTTTTGTGTCGGGACCTGTTTATAAACAATCATGGACAGCTGAGAGAAATGACACTGCAACATTGCCACGAAATGAAGCTGCGATGTATGTAAACCCGGGTGAGGATAAATTGGATTTTACTTTCACTGACCTGGATGGTAAAAAAGTTTCGATCAATGACACCCGATTTAAAAACAAAGTGGTTGTTATCCAGATAATGGGGAGCTGGTGCCCGAACTGCATGGATGAAACTGCCTTTCTAAGCAGGTTTTATGACAAGAATAAAAATCGTGGCATTGAAATGATAGCACTTGCTTATGAGTATAGTGAAGACCTTCAACGGTCGCAAAAAAGTTTGCTCAAATTCCAACAGCGATTCAATGTGCAATACCCGATATTGATCACCGGTGTTAAAGCAAGCGATACTTTACGTACGCAAAAAACATTGCCGCAGCTTACTCCCATTAAAACATTTCCATCCACAGTGTTCATTGGAAAAGATGGCAAAGTAAAAAAGATTGACACTGGCTTTAATGGTCCGGGAACCGGCGTGCATTATGATGAATACAAGAAAGAGTTTAATAAGATCATTGATGAATTGTTGATTAACGCGGAACGCTGAATGCAGAATGCCTAATGCTTAACGCTGAAGGCTTAACGCTGAAGGCTTAACGCTGAACGCACGCATGCATTGGGCGTTTGGCGTTCAGCGTTAAGCATTATATTTGACACAACCATTAACAATATAACCTTACCATCATGAAAAGATCACTTATTTGCCTTGGCTTTACGATTCTGCATCTTGCTCTTTTCGCACAAAAAAAGCCTGTAGCTACCCCATTTATTCTCCAAGGAAAACTTACAAATTATCCCGAAAAATTTTTCTTCCTGCAGACGTATAATGCTAAAAGAGAAAGAAGGGTTGATACAATTCATGTTAAAGCAGATGGCAGTTTTTATTTTACAGATAGCAGCAATATCAATGCCCAAAAAGCAATGATTGGCTTTGGCAGTATGTTCCATTCGGATATTTTCGTGGCACCCGGTTATAACCTTATTCTAACTTCGGATAGCAAAGAATTTAGCGCTCTTTCATTCACACAAAATAAAAAACTAACCGGCAAGGGAAGTGAAAGCAATTCATTCCTTTTTAAAAGAGACGCTATAATGGCTTCCAATAAAATGCCGCAAGAGTGGTATGAAATGAATGAAAAGGATTTCATTACGTTTTTGAAAAAAAGTAACAAACTAAATGATTCTTTATTTCGTGTAGTGTTTGGTCATCATGCTGCAAACGATAACTATTTTGCCTTCTTTAAGCAAATGACAACGCTGGACAATACTTTTCAAAACTTTTATTATGTGGTTGTCCACTCCCTGATAGATACAAGTTTCAGTGCTGCTCAAATGCGTTCTTTCGTAACTGACAATGTTGATAAAACAATATTGAATGACCTTTATAATGAAAAATACCTGGTTTCTGAGTGGTACCGCACTGCAATGAGCGATTATGTGTCATACCTGCAAAAGCTGGAATGTAAAGAAGCACCTGCTAGTTGTGAAGGGAAAAATTACAATGTTCAGTTGCTGGATGAAATAGCCAAACACTACAAGGGTAAAGTAAAGCAGATCGCGCTGTTCCGCTTCATGAACAACAACCTGACTTATTGCAGGTCTTTTGCCGAACTGAATACTTACAAAAAAGAATTCCCTCAATTTGTGTCGATGCTGGAAGATAAAACCAACCAGCAAAAAATTGACACCCTTTTCGCAAAAATGGAGAATACTCTTCTGAAAACGCAGGTTGGACAACTCGCACCGGCCTTCGTTGCAGAGGACAGTACTGGCCGCCAATACAGTATTGAAAATTATAAAGGAAAGGTGGTTTACCTGGACCTGTGGGCGAGCTGGTGCGGACCGTGCAGACATGAAACGCCTTACCTGAAAAAGCTGGTTGAAAAATTTAACGGCGACGCTTCCATTGCATTTGTTAGTGTTGCAGTACTTGATAAAAAAGATAAATGGAAAGAAGCATTGGCAGATGATACACCTCAATGGCTACAGCTTTTTGATACAAACGGATCGGTGCAAAGTGCATATGTTGCCAACTCCATTCCAAAATTTATTTTGATAAATAAAGAAGGTAAAATTGTAAGTTTTGATGCACCTGTGCCAAGCAGCGGTGAAGAAATTGAAAAGTTGTTAAGAGCTGAAATTGCGAAATAAAAACACTTAAAAACAAAGCCTGTTGACTAAACATCAACAGGCTTTTTTCCACATCATCATCACCACATTTATTCGGCATAATTGTTTTCAGAGGTATAATAAATTGTTCCTTTTGCGGGAGTTCATTAATACATACTCAATGTCGTTTAGCTAAGAACTGTTTAGCGGTTATTGCTTTTATTCAGAAGGCTTCGACAAGCTCAGCCTGACACTCCGCTCTCACTGTCAGGCTGAGCTTGTCGAGGCCTTCTTGCTAACTAAACAACATTAATACATACGAGAAATCTTGGCGGATGGTTTGCCGGGGATCGCTTTTTCAAAAAAATCCCCCGCTAAGAATAGCGAGGGACAAAAAAAGGAGAAATCTTAGTCATAAATAACTACATGAGCCCTTACTCCTTTATCAGTTTTAGTGTGCTTAAAACCTGGCCGTTCTGTATAACCTGTACAAAGTATACCGCACGGGCCAATGATGTTACACTAATTGGTGACGAAGAAGTGACACCGTTTTGGACCAGTAACACCCTTCCATTCACATCTATTAGTTTTATTACTGCGGGTTGCGTGAGCCCCTTTACATAACACACTCCTTGTGTTGGGTTAGGCGTAATTTGCAGGCTGAGAGCTGCCGCATCAAAATTTACAGTTTTCACCGGACTATAAGTGAACTTGCCATCTATGTCTACCATTTTAAGGCGGTAGTAGTTGGGGCCTGTTGCTGTGTTGGCATCAGTAAAGCTGTAGGTTTGCTTGCCTGCATAGTTACCGGCTGCTGCCACAGTGCCTATCTTGCTATAGGTTACTCCATCTGTGCTGCGCTCTACAATAAAAGTGGCAGTGTTTTGCTGCTCGCTTACTGTCCAGTTTAATAAGCTTGCGCTATTGCTTTGCTTAGCTGTAAAGGATAACAGCTTTAATGGCAGTAGTGTCATCGTAGGCGTTAACGCAGAATTACCTGCTCCTATATCCACCAACAGGGAACCGCTGTTATTATATCCGCCGTTCGCAACACTGTAAAAGTAGGCACTGCCAGGAATGTCAGAAGGTATAAAATAACCTGGATAGAGGAAACTTGGTCCATTGTCTATATCACCAACATACGTAGCACCATCGCCTGAATTACCAAAGTCCGCAAAATCCAATAGATAAGGAGTAAAGGTTTTCCCACCTGGCACCTTATAAGTTATTGTTCCTATCCGATATTCAGTACCACTTGTAACGTCAGCTGTTTGGAATACACCTGGCGCTAGATTAATACTATAAGCGTGATAACTAAAACCGGCTGGATTAACACTGACGGATGGAACGCCGTTGCTTCCGGCGTTATCAATTACCGGCGCATACTCACGACCAAACATACTGTTGAGCACTGAATCTGTTGCCCATGTCCCTGTCGGTACACCATCCGAAATCTTAAACCCAACAGCAAATTCAATTTGGGTCCATAAAACCTTGCCGCTACCACGGGGCATTACGTACAGGCTTACTTGGTTGCTTGCCGGACCTAGTTTCATTGTATAGCCGTATCCAGTTACCTGGCTATAACCCAGACAACTGATCAATAAACTAAATATGATTACTAAAATTTTTTTCATAAAATACTTTTGACATGTTTGCGTTGCCCAAACTTATAAATGTTGATTGACTGCGGCAGTTGACACGCCTGCCAATACGGTTGTGGAAAGGAAAAACTCATCACAGCCCGGACTGGTATAACAAACTTTGCCATTCAAGTTGAAATCGGCATTATGATATACATTGTTCAATACGTTGGTTGATACTCCGCCCAACGTAGTTGTAACTAAAAAGAATTCATCATTACCTGGGCCTGTGTACCTTACTACTCCATTACTTGTACCATCGCCACCCCACATTGCAAACAAGCCATTGCCCATGTCTTTCATGGCCGTATTAGTTGTAATGCTTGGATTTTGGTAAGCCTGTGCCTGACCGCTTGTAAAGTCATACAAAGTGGCCGTGCCGCTCAATGCCTGTGCAGCAGCTGTACGTATACCAAGGTGATTGCGGTGGCGGATCGCTATGTAGTAATCGTCGGGTGTAGCGTTCGCAAAACTTACCGGAGATGTGCCATCCAAATCCACTACTGTTCCATCACTTTTTACAAACGCTGCTCTTGTGGCGATTACCGTAGATGGCGTTGTTTTGTCACGTAGCTCTACCAACACCCAATCGGTTACTCCCGCTGGTATGCCGGCTACGGACTCCGTACCAGAATAGTTAAAAGGTGCGTTTTTATATGGTTGAGTCAGAGGTATTACTCCAAGCGAGTTCAATGCAGTGGTCATGGAGGTACCACTTACTGCACCTTGCAATAGTACTTTGACGCTTAGGTTAATTTGTGCGTGCATTCTGCCACTAAGCAAAAGCAGCAGCAAAGCGCATCCCGCGAACCGTACTGTTGATTTATGTTTTAAAAATATACTCATGTAAAAAATTTCAGATTAAAAGTAACTGTAGCACCGGGGCCGCGTAATGCGGATTAACGATGCAGGATAACGCCTGATGTTATTTTATCAGGAGTCAACTTCTGCGCAGGTTATCGATATGGTGAATGCGCAGATTACTGACCTTTGCCAGACCCAATGTATCACCGTTGCGCTCGGGAAGTAGGTGGGCTGATACGCGATAAATAAAGGAGCTGCGAAAATTGAGTGCAAATTCGTTTCATGCATTGAATGTTTAGATGTTAGGGATTTGACAGATTGTTTTAAAAGGGAGTAAGCTGAGAGAAAATATTTGAGCGCCTGGTTTCTTAAATTTCAACAAGCAGACAACAAAATATCGTTCCCGGCAAAAGCGTATATTGTCTATACAACTCTTTTTAATGCATATGTTACTGTGGGGGAAGAAAAGGTTAGAGATACAAAATGGGAGTCCTTTGTTTAAGCACCAGATCATTTAATTTAGCAACCACTAAAAACGTGTATACATGATCGTTACCAAGACAAACATATACACTTTAAGCTGTTATTTTTTACGGGAACCCGTAAAGTGTTTACAAGTAAAAACGACTGATTTAAACAAAGCGCGGTCCAATTAAATAAGAAGAAAAACTGTTTAGTTACAACTTTCCTAAAATCTCATTAATGGACGAAAAAACACCTATCCCAATAAGAGAATATTACCAGCAAACGCTGTTCTTTTCATATCACTATGTTACTTTTGGGATGCTTAATAAACAAATGGTCAATGTGAACTATGGAATCAAGGCATTATGCTTTGATGAACGAGCCGTTGTATTTGTATACTCACCGATGGGACAGGTGATCATTGGTTAGTGCAAATATAGTCGAATATTTCAAACAATTCTAAATTTTCAACTTTTTTTTAAAGAAATGATTTATTTCGGCAAAAACCTTAGGTTTCTAAGAGAAAAAGAAGGTATCAAACAAAATAAGATGGCTGATTCGGCGGGTTTTAACCGAACAACGTGGAATGGCTACGAAAACGACAACAGCTATCCTGATTTTGAAGATTTGGTGAGAATATCCGATTTTTTCGGTATTCCTGAATCCGTTTTGATACGTACTGATTTATCCAAAAACGGGTATCAAGTGCCAGAAAAAACAAAAGATGGCAACCTGGTAGAGGATGAAGCGGAAGAATACAGCTCTCTAAAGTCAGAAATAGAAAAGCTACAACGCACAGTTGATCAGCTGACTGAACATAATCTTTTACAAAGTGAGAAGATCAAAAGTCTTAACGAAGAGAATGCATCTTTGAACGAAAAACTGAAAATACAATCTGCCGACCAGTAAATTCCTGAAGCGTTTAACAAAAAGGACCACCCTCAAGGCAGTCCGATCGAAATAAAAAAGTTCATTTGATATCTATTCAGGAAATGAAATATCTGCAACTGTTTTCTTTTCCAATATTTTCAAAGTGGCATCTCTTACCTGCACCATTGCCATGTTTAAGCCACACTTCTTTTCATCACAGTTTTTACAACGCTCATAAAAATTAAGGCTTACGCAGGGCAGCAAAGAGATTGGTCCGTCCAGCAATCGCATTACCTGTGCAAGATTTACTTTTTTGGGTTCAATTGCAAAAAAGTAGCCTCCACCCTTTCCTTTTTTACTGTCCAGAATTCCTGCCTTTCTTAATTCAAGGAGAATATTTTCCAAAAACTTCAGCGGGATTTTCTTTTTCTTGGATACTTCTGCAATAAGCACTGGCCCTTCATGCTCATGCTGTGCCAGGTACATTAAAGCTTTGAACGCATACTGTGTTTTCTTTGAAAGCATCGGAAGTTTTGAGTTTTGAGTTATGAGTTTTGAGTTGCTAGTTATTGGTTGTTAGTTGTTAGACATGAATAAGCACTATTCGAAAATAAAGGCTAACAACTAATAACTAACAACTAATAACCATTCCTTACAATCCTAACACTTCTTTCATACTAAAGATACCTTTTTTGTCTTTAACAAACTCGGCAGCTAATACTGCACCTGTTGCAAAGCCGGTTCTGTTATGTGCCGTATGGATAATTTCGATATCGTCAATAGCAGATGTATACAACGTAATGTGAGTGCCTGGTGCCGGATCCACTCTTTCACTCAAGATTACCAGTTCACTTGCGTTGTCGCTTTCTTCGTTCACCCATTTTGTTTTGCGGGAAACTCTTTCCAGGATCTGTTCAGCCAGTGAAACCGCGGTTCCGCTTGGTGAATCTTTTTTCTCTGTGTGATGGATCTCTTCCAAACGCACATCGTATTCGGCGTGGGGGGCCATCAATTCTGCCAGTCTTTTGTTGATTTCGAAAAAGATGTTCACGCCTACGCTATAGTTGCTGGCATATACCAGCCCACGGTTGTTTTCGTCGGTATACTTTCTTACGGCATCCCATTTATCGAGCCAGCCTGTAGAGCCGCATACAGTGGGTACGTTCCATTCGAGGAGCTTCATCACATTATTGTAAGCACTATGCGGGCTTGTGAACTCAATGGCAACGTCTGCTTTCGCAAGATTTTCTTTGGTAAACTCATGTTGGTTATCAATGTCGAGCTTTAAAACTATTTCGTGTCCTCTTTTTAAAGCGATTTCTTCGATGGCTTTACCCATTTTGCCATAACCAACTAAAGCAATTTTCATAACAGTTTATTTATATATTTGAGACCTCACCCCAACCCCTCTCCGAAGGAGAGGGGCTAGTCCCCGATTTTGTAAAAACTATAATAATTGCGAATTCAATTCGCCCCTAAGGTAAACCGCGTAATGCCGTTTTCCCTTTGTGAATGTCAAACACCAGGCTCACACCAAATGTTTGTCCGCCAACCTGCGGAGCAATATTTGGCTTAATTTTCATGCTTAGGTCATCGCTCACATCAAAGTGCTTCAAGTGTGCATCTACGGTAGCATCCACCACATTTAATCCCCAAAACAAAATGAACACCAATGCCGCATAATCGACATATTGGCGAAACTGATTCCGAACATTGCGCAATGAATTGACATCTCCATTGTCAACAAACGGTTTCAGATATGGCGCAATGTCATCATAATTGGTTCCTGCACTATCTGACGGCGTCAAATATTTAATAGCATAGTTGGCTGCACGTACCGTTTTCATATTGTCAATAAAAACGTAGGTGGTAATGCCAAGTGCCCCGTAAACAATGGGAAGTTTCCAGTAGCTGCGATTGTAGATTTGCCCCCACCCCGGTAATATTGCAGAACGGGTTGACGCAACTTTTGGATCGTGTTTTCTCATTTTGCCGTGGATCATGGCAGAATCGCCATACAAAGAAGCGGGCTTCTTTTTAGCTATGATCGTATCATGCGTAACCTTTAGGCTGTCCTGCTGGCAAAATGCAACAGAACTCGCACCTGCAAAAAACAGAAGAAAAAATAAAAAACGGTAAAGCTTCATCTTTTTTAGTTAGCTGACACGCCTAGTTGTTCCAATATTTTGTTGAACTCCTGTAAAGAATAATATTCCAGCGTAATGCTGCCATTGCCTTTTTTGCTGTGATTTAGTTTTACACGGGTGCCAAAATGAGACGCTAAATTATCCTCAATTTTCTTATATGTAGGTGGTAATGTTGATTTTGAAGCAACTTTAACAGGTGCGGCGCTTCCATCTTTGTACGCATTACGAACCAATTCTTCGGTTTGTCTTACAGAAAGGCCCTTGCTTTTTATTTCTCCAAATATATAGAGCTGTTTATCTACCGCATCAATGTTGATCAATGCTCTTGCATGCCCCATGCTTATTTCACCGTTACGAACGGCTACCTGTACATCTGGCGGCAATTTTAAAAGGCGGATATAGTTGGAAACGGTACTTCTTTCTTTTCCCATGCGCTCTGCCACTTCTTCCTGTGTGTGGCTAAGCTCTTCCATCATTCGTTTGTAGCTGAGGCCAATTTCTATAGCATTGAGATCTTCACGCTGCAGGTTTTCCAGCAAAGCCAGTTCCAGCAATTGCTGGTCATTTGCCTGGCGAATGTATGCCGGCATATCTTTCAAGCCCGCAATTTTAGAAGCACGGAAGCGGCGCTCACCAGAAATCAACCTGTACTTTCCTGTTGGTAATTTAGAAACAGTAATGGGCTGTATAATGTCGTGAATTTTGATGGAAGCAGCCAATTCATTCAGCGCTTTTTCATCAAAATCGTGGCGTGGTTGCTTTGGGTTCGTTTCGATCTGCTCAATTGGAATGCGCAGAATTCCTGTTGCTGCTTCTACCACATTATTCTTCAAGTGCGTGCCTGTAGCTGTTTTCAGGTCAGCATCGATACCCTGCAGCAAAGAGCGGATGCCCTTGCCTAATAATTCTTTATTACCTTTTGGATTGCTACCTGGTTGTTTTTTCTGGTCACTCATTTTGTTAGAGTTGAAAATTGAGAATTGAGAGTTGAGAGTTGTTTGTTGCTAGTTGTTAGTGCAGGTTAATTGAATGTTACAAACTCGACCTTTCTAACAACTAATAACTAAGAACTAACAACTTAAAACTCATCACTCATTACTTATTACTTAAAACTTATTTACTCCTCGTCGTCGTTTGCCTCAATGATCCTTTCTTCCTGGGATATTTTGGTCATGTTGTTTTTCTGCAAAATTTCTTTGGCAAGGTTCAGGTAGTTAACCGATCCTTTGCTGAAGGCATCGTACAAAATAGAAGGTTTGCCCACACTTGGCGCTTCGCTTAGTTTGGAATTACGGTGAATGATCGTGCTGAAAACAAGATCATCGAAGTGGCGGCGCACTTCACTTACCACCTGGTTGCACAAACGCAAACGGCCGTCGTACATGGTCATCAATATGCCTTCGATCTGCAATTCCGGATTCAAGCGGTTTTGCACGATCTTGATCGTATTTAATAGTTTACCCAAACCTTCAAGGGCGAAAAATTCAGTCTGCACAGGAACCGCCACAGAGTCTGCAGCTGTCAATGCATTTACGGTAATAAGACCGAGAGACGGCGAGCAGTCGATAATGATGAAATCATATTCTGATTTTACCGGCTCCAATATGGCTTTCAGCACACTTTCCCTGTTTGGATAGTTGATCATCTCAATTTCAGCACCCACAAGGTCGATGTGAGAAGGGATCACGTCCAGGTTAGGGATTTCAGTTTTCAGGATTACGTCTCGTGCAGGCGTTTCGTTCACCATACAATCGTAGAGCCCCTGCGTAATATTATGCAGGTCGAATCCAACACCAGTGGTACTATTAGCCTGCGGATCTGCATCCACCAGCAAAGTTTTGAATTCAAGCACCGCAAAACTTGCTGCAAGGTTAATAGCAGTGGTTGTTTTTCCCACCCCACCTTTTTGATTCGCTACACCAATTATTCTTGCCATATTTACTTATTACTTAATTGCTTTTTTGAGCCAGATAACGACTTGGTACGGAGCCAGATAATTATCTGGCTCTACGGGCGTTTCCCTGTTCCGGGTCGCAAATGTAAAATATTATATTCCTTCCGCAATTTGAAATTAAAATTTGGAATAAAAAACTTGCATAAGGATTTAAGAACCAGATTTTTAGAATTCGCCAACAATTATCGTGAATGGGCAATCGTGAAACGTGAATGGGTGCCTAACTTCGGAGACTCCGTATTGACGATTCACCATTCACCTTTCACGATTTACAAATCAATCGTTTCGCCAATGCCGGGCAATAATAATGTTTTCCCGGCGTCCTTAAATATTTGCAAAGTTTTTTCCCTGTCTATTTTGATAAATCCGAAGGTATCGTAGTGCATGCCTATCACTTGATTACATTTTATCATATTTGAAGCTTCCACAGCATCGGCGGCATCCATGGTAAAGTTGTCACCAATAGGCAACAATGCAAATTTTAATTTTCCCCAGCGTGGAACGAGCTGCATATCAAGCGTTAAAGCTGTATCGCCGGCGTAGTAAAAGTCGCCTTCTTCGCTGGTAATGACAAAACCCAGAGGATTTCCGCCGTAAGAACCGTCAGGCAACCCGCTTGAGTGGTGGGCAACTACGCACTTCACTGTAAACTCGCCGAAGTTCCACTTGCCGCCGGTATTCATCGGGTGCGTATTTTCTACGCCCTGCTTGTTTAGCCATTCGTGAATTTCGTATGCTGCAATAACTTTCGCTCCCGTTCTTTTAGCTATACCGACAGTATCTGCAATGTGGTCAGCGTGGCCGTGCGATTGCAAAATATAGTCCGCTTTTATATTATTTACATCTATCTTTTTCGCCAGTTCATTGTGTGTAATGAATGGATCGAATAAAAGATGTTTTCCTTTGATTACAACCGAAAAGCAACTGTGTCCGTAATATGTTACTTGCATAATTCTATGTTTAATAGGCTGCGGTTTGGCAGGCCGACAAAAGTAGCGATTAGAGTGGAGAGTTGAGAATGGAGAGTTGAGAGTTTTTTGGTACCTGATGAAGCAAATGATTCTATCAATAGCGAATAGTGCACTCACAACAACTCTCAACTCTCCACTCTCAACTCTCAACTATTACCTACCTTTATCCCATCACTAATAATTAAACTTTCCTTTTCTACATGTATACCATTATATCCGGTACCAACAGAGCGGATAGTAACACCATAAAGATTGCACGTCAATACGAATATTTCCTGCGACAAAAGGGTATTGAACCTAACTTTTTATCGCTCGAAAACATGGATGTGAATCATAGAAGTCCGGCCATGATCCAACTGGAGAAAACTATTCTGATCCCTACGAAGAAATTTATTTTCATTGCACCGGAATACAATGGCAGCATTCCCGGCGTTTTAAAATCGCTCATCGACATCTCTGATATTAAAAATGTATGGTGGGGCAAAAAAGCACTGCTGGCGGGCGTGTCCACGGGCCGTGCCGGAAATTTGCGGGGAATGGAGCATTTTACCGGCATTTTGCACTATGTAAAAGTGATCGTTCATCCTAACAAACTACCCATTTCTATCGTTGACAGATTATTGGATGCGGAAGGGAAAATCACCGATCCTGCCACTGTGAAGGTTATTAATCAGCAGCTGGATGAGTTTATAGAATTCTAAACAATTCAAAAATCAAAAGTAAAAATTCAAAATCGCAGGCTGTTTTGACTTTTTGTTTTGACGCCGTTTGCACAGATAAACAGGTATTATTGAAAGCAAACTGGTTTTATTTCGAGCAGGGCGAATTGCATTCGCCCCTACATTTTCAATTTTTAAAATATTTTCCTGTCTCAAACGTCTACCAAATAATAGAAAAGTAAAAATTCAAAAGTTTGCTCAGGATTTTGAATTTTTACTTTTACCTTTTTACTTATAAATCATCACTATGCGCAATTCCGGCTTTGCCTGGATACTTCTGGCAATTATAGTAGTTATCGACATTTACGTTTTTCAGGCTTTAAAAACTGTTACCCAAAACTCCGCCGGCCGCACGCGGATCATTTTATTTTCCATTTACTGGTTGTTATCTGCCTGCACATTCTTCTTTATTTTATTGATGCCTTACCTGAATACGGAAAACTGGCCCAAAACATTACGCAGCTACACGTTTGCAATATTGGTTGGTCTATTCTTTTCAAAAGTGGTTGGCTCCATCTTTTTCCTAATTGATGATGTAAGAAGATTGGTGATGTGGAGCATAGGAAAATTATTCAGCAATCCGTCTGTTGCCATTACAACGGGCGATGAAGGCATTACACGATCTGTGTTTATAAGCTGGCTGGGACTGGCTGCCAGCGGCACTTTGTTTGGCTCGCTGGTGTATGGCTTTCGCAACAAATATCACTATCATGTAAACAGGATCAAACTTTCATACGCGAATTTGCCGGCAGCTTTTAAAGGCTTGAAAATTGTACAGGTCAGCGATATCCACTCCGGCAGTTTTAATGATAAAGCAGCTGTTGAAAGAGGCGTTGAAAAAGTGTTGAACGAAAAACCGGATCTCATTTTGTTTACGGGTGACCTTGTAAATGACCGCGCTACAGAGATGAAGAACTACATGGATGTTTTCAGCAGATTGAAAGCTCCGATGGGCGTTTTCTCTACGCTTGGCAACCATGATTACGGTGACTATGTAGCGTGGGACAGTCCGGAGGCAAAAAGACAAAATCTGGAAAACCTTAAGGTAGTTCATGCCAACCTTGGCTGGCGCTTACTCATGAATGAACATGTGGCGCTTGAAAGAGGTGGTGAACAAATTGCTTTAATTGGTATTGAAAACTGGAGCGCTAAAGGACGCTTTCCTAAATATGGGAAAATGGCCGAAGCATACGCGGGTACAGAAAAATATCCTTTCAAAATATTGATGAGCCACGACCCGAGCCATTGGGATGCTGAGGTAATTCCTAAATACAGCGACATCGATCTTATGCTGAGCGGACACACTCATGGTATGCAGTTTGGTGTGGAGCTACCAGGCTTCAAGTGGAGCCCTGTGCAGTACATGTATAAACAATGGGCGGGATTATATGAAACAGAAAAGCAGAAATTGTATGTGAACAGAGGGTATGGATTTATTGGGTATCCGGGTCGCGTGGGCATATTGCCGGAGATTACGGTGATCGAATTCGTGTAGCGCAATTGGCACACAGATGACACGGATTGGACGGATTTACACGGATTTGTTTTCGGGATCGTATTCTTTAGTAAAGCAAAAACAAGTAAATTTGATAAATAAGAAAATAGGATGACTTACACAGAGAAACATATTGTTGAAACGTATTCTGGCCTTTTTGAAGGACTAAGTTCTATTAGTAAAATAGAACTCATAGAAAGCCTGACAAAATCTCTTAAAATAGAAAAAAAGTCAAAGGACAATAAATTCTATAAATCTTTTGGCGCTTTCTCATCTCAGAAATCAGCAGAGGCGATCATCAAAGACATCAAGTCAAGCAGAACGTTTAGAAAAAAAGACATTAAGTTGTAATGCAATATTTACTCGATACCAACATCTGTGTTTTCTTTTTACGCGGGAAGTTAAATTTAGACGAGATCATAAAAGATAAAGGCAGAGAAAATTGTTTTATATCCGAAATCACTGTGCTAGAATTGCGATACGGCGCAGAAAATAGTGACAATCCTTCTAAATCTCATAAAGCCGTTGAGTCTTTTGTAAACGGCCTCTCTATAATTCCAATCTATAGTTGCATAAAGCGATACGCAAAAGAAAAGGTTCGCTTGAGAAAAATTGGCAAACCAATGCATGATGAATTCGATTTGCTTATCGGAGTTTCTGCAATTGAAAATAAGCTCACATTGGTTACTGACAACTTAAAAGATTTTGAAAGATTAGATGGCATTAAAATTGAAAACTGGTTCAAGCGATAACGCATCTAAATTTTAATCGTATACATAAAACAAAAACAGCAAGACTATCAAGCCTTGCTGTTTTTGTTATGAAAAGAATCTACAAATAAAATCCGTGTAAATCCGTCCAATCCGTATCATCCGTGTGCTAATTCTAGTTCTTCAAAACGATGTACTGATATGGCTGCAGTGACACTGTATTTGAAAGAGATACAGCCGAGCCATCAAACGCATTTTTCCAGTTTGAATTATTCAATGCAGATGGAACGCTGTAGTCAACCGCTCTGTTGCGGAAATTCGCCAGCACCAACACTTTCTCACTACCACTCGCTTTTGTAAACACACAAACATCGTCGCTACAGTATGAAGTTAATGTTCCTGTTTTGAGGGCATTGCTGGCGTTTCTAAAAGCGATAATGTTTTTATACGCTGCTTTTATTTCCGGATTGATTGTCCAGTCTATGTTCGTAGTGTTATTGAAATAGGAAAGTTTTACAGGGCAACCAACTTCCTGGCCATTGTAAATCATTGGTACGCCTTTCATGTAAGCTGCAATGGTAAACAAAGCCAGCGATCCGTTCTTGCCTCCAAAAAGATCAATTGGCGAACCATCTGCTGCATCTACATCGTGATTGGACAGATATCTTACTACTTGAGTTGTAGTTGTAGAATTGGTGTATTCGGCAACGTTCAGGCTATCTATCAGTTTAGCAGATTGTCCCGCGGCGAAAACCCGGTCTTTCATTGTATAGTAAAAGCCCATTCCATACTTTAATTGAAAACCCGCGTTAAACTGATCCTTGCGCGTTCCCTCTGCATACAGCAACAATTGATGTGTAGAAATATTGCGCAAAGTATCAATTGCCTGTTGCCAGAAATCATAAGGCACAAAGTCTGCCGCGTCGCATCTGAAGCCATCTACGTTAGCAGTGTATACCCAATATTTCATTGCTTTGATCATTGCCTTGCGCATGTCGCTGTTGTCGAAGTTGAGTTGGGCAACATCGTTCCAACCAGTGTTTGGCGGACTGATGATATTTCCCGAAGCATCTTGTTTATACCATGATTTGTTTGTGATCCAGCTGTTGTCCCACGATGTATGATTGGCCACCCAATCCATGATCACTGCCATTCCTTTTGCATGCGCATCGGCAACCAGTGAACGAAGATCTTCGAGCGTACCAAACTCTGCTGCCACAGATTTATAATCTTTCACACAGTAAGGTGAGTTAACTGATTTTACTGAACCTACCGGATATACAGGCATCAGGTAAACGACATTTACACCAAGTGCTTTGATGGAATCAAGCCTTGCCTGTACCGCTTTAAGTGTTCCTTCTTTGCTGAATGCACGCATGTTTACCTGGTACATCACCACATCACTTGCCGGCGGCACATTTGCATAAGGCGTTCCATATTGTGCAGGATCGGCGTCAACCACTACTGGTGGATCGACAGGTGGATCGGGTTGTGGATTACCAGATGATTTACTGCATGACAAAAAGCTTGCTATCAAAAGACACAGCATGTTGTAGAACATGATTCTTACAATTTTTAAAGACACATCTCTCATTTTAATATTAACGTGTCGCTCGTGAGGAGCTGGTTAACAATATTGATAGACCTGACAGGTTTTTGGAAACCTGTCAGGTCTATCGTCCTAGTTTTTCTTCAAAGTATACGTATAATTTCCGGGCACATGCAAATCAAGTGTAATGGTGTAGTTTCCATCAGATGAAACGCTTAAGTTGTCTGTGTTAGGATTGTACACAATGGTATTATCAGAATAAACGAGCTTGCCTTGCTTATTAAGTCCGAAGTCAATTGACCAACCATCATTCGCCCTGAATTTAAATGAGCCGGTTGTTTTCATATCCAATGTTGCGGACCATGTTTGTGTAGCAGGATTGTAGGTCATGTCTGTATCAGTGTTCCAATCGCCACCTACTCTTGCATCGCCAATAATTCCCCAATCTGTTTTAATAGCTTTCCACGTCATGTCTTTCAAGTTTGCGATGAGTTCGTAGTAGCCGCCTGTTGGTACAGACAATCCACCTGCCAAACCATCGGTAGTTAATTTGCCACCACCTGCATCGCCGTAGTTTACATGGTTCCAGTCGGGTGCATTGGTATATTTAAAACCATGACCGCCGCCCGGCATATAAACATAGCCTTCGAAAACATAACCAAGATCCGAAGAGAAAGGCACGATGCGTGGGGCCGTTCCCGGGCTCCACTGGTCAGGTGTTTGATAATCTCCAGGCACATAAAGGAAAAGCGCGTATGGATTTACATTGAGCACAACTGTGTTTGTATAGGCAGGAGCAATGTTGGAAGCTGCGCCATTGTATTGTGGTGAAACTGCTTTTACTCTTACTACCATTTGGCTACTGCTTCCGGGAGGAAGTCCCAGTGCATTTGCCATTGAGTTAAGATCAACGCCGAGATATGATTTCTCTAAACCAGCCACGTCAACGGTTTTAGCGTTCTTCCACCCTGTGGCCGTATCACCGGGTACATCAAATTGCAATGTGTAAGTGATGGTTCCTTTGAAACCAAAATCTGTTTTTGGCCACGCAAATTTTACAACCTCTGTTGAGTCGTTTTGAGTAGACAACACAAAATTGGTTTGCGATGCTGTCAATGCATTCGCGGGAAACGAAGCGTTGCTGTAGGTTAGTTTTGTTTCATCTTTTTTACACGATGCAAAAACGCCAACCGCCAGCAAGGTGCAAAAGAATTTATTGAACATTGTATTCATAAAATGTCTTTAATAATTTTAGTAGCCTGAGTTTTGATGAAGATTGGTGTTTGCAATGATCTCTGCAGCAGGGATCGGGAAAACCGCATATTTGCTATCAACCGATTTACCTTCTGCTACGCCGCCTTTCCACGGCCACACATAATCGCCACCGGTAAATTTGCCGTAACGGATCAGATCTGTTCTTCTGAAACCTTCCCAGTATAGCTCGCGGCCTCTTTCATCCAAAATTTCATCGAGCGTGTAAGAAGCTTTGTTGCCGCTGGTATTGCCATAAGCACGTTCGCGCAGTTTGTTGATGTACGTATTTGCTGTTGCATCATCGCCACCGGCGCCTCCACGCTTCACCGCTTCAGCGTATACCAGATACATTTCAGCCATGCGGAACAAAGGAAAATCTGTATTGCATAATACACCGTTTGGAGAATAAGGTGTTTGGCCCGTTGATGTCAGGTTGCTGAATTTAAACACACTCAAACCCTGTGTAAAATCAAGCACGTCGTTAATGTCTGCTTGTGCACCTGCGAAGATGGCGCGTTTGTCGCCACTTTGGTTATTAAACAATGCAGGCAGATTCTTTGTGCTTCTGTTACCCAGCCATCCACCACTTGGTATGCCATAGTTTGCTTTATCATCGCCTGAATTGCCATGTGCAGAACAGATCAGGAATGTTGTGCCGCCATAGTTTTGAGCGCTTGTTGCATCGTAGTCAATTGATAAAATCACTTCCGGATTGTTATTATCATTATCGCTCAGGAACAAATTTTTGTAAGGTGTTTTTAACGAAAAACTTTTATCGCCTATCACCTTTGATGCATAGGTTACAGCATCTGTGTATTTGCCACTTCCCTTTCCTAAATACGTTTCAGCATTCAGGTACATGCGTGCCAGCAACGCCCATGCTGCGGCTTTCGTTACGCGATTGTAGGCAACGGCGTGCGGAGCAGGCAATGTCGCATCAATATCTTTCAACTCAGATTCTATGTACGCAAACAAGTCTTTCGCCTGTATCTGCGGAGGCACCGAACCTATCTGGTCTTTCTCTGTTGCAAACGGTGGATTTTTGAAAAGATCCATCAGCACCCAATATTGATACGCTCTAAGAAAACGAGCTTCTGCACGGTATTGCTTAACACTGTCCGCGGACTGGCCTGTAATGCCGCGAGCCGCCAATTTTTCATCTGAAGATTCTCTGATGAATTCGTTGCACACCGCCACCTGGAACAAACTTCTCGCATACAAGAAACGAATCAAATCGTTACTTGATGTCCACGTAATGTTATGAAAGCTTTGCAAATTCGCATCGTTCCATGCGCAGATGGCTTCGTCTGTGGTAAGCTCCTGCATGTTCCAGTAAGCTCTTACAAAATCAGCGGTTCCGGGATCGGAAAGGCCGGACACGTTTACGTCTGACAAGCCCGCCCCCTGGCTGCTGGTTAATGCATAGCTACCGTAAACCTTTGCCAGTACGGCTTTGTAGCCGTTTACGGTGGAGTACTGCAAATTCGATGTGGTTGAATTCGGTGGCTGCAGGTTCATATCTTTTGAACAGGACGCAAAGCAGGCAACCACTGCAACTCCCGTGAATATGTTGGAAAATATATTGTTCATTTCTTTTTCGTTTAATGATTAGCAAAAAATTAAAACTGCAGATTGATGCCCAAAATGTAAGTGCGTGGACGTGGATATAAGTTGTTGTCATATCCTCCGGAAATTTCAGGATCGAGGCCAGTGTATTTTGTTACGGTAAATACATTCTGGCAGTTTGCACGTACAGTCATGTTCATACGGTTGTTAAACACTCTGCCGATCTTGTAGCTAACACCAAGGTTATCCATTTTAAGGAACGAAGCATTTTGAACGTAATAGTCTGAGTGCGTTTGACCATCCACAAATCCTGTGTACAAAACATCCGTCGTGCTGTTGCCAAGATATCCAAGCGGATTGATGATGTTTTTCTGAAGACCCAAACCAGCAGCCACGTTGTTGTACATGTAGTTGCCAATGTTCGCACGCAATGTTGTGCTCAAGGTCCATTTGCGATAGTTGAAGTTTGTAGTGAAACCCATGATCCATTTAGGGAACGGCGTTTTGTAGCGGTAGTAATCGCTTTGATTGATCACGTTGTCGCCATTTTTATCTTCGTACACACCTTCAACAGGCTTACCTTCTTTACTATAAAGTTGTCTCCAAACGTAGAATGCACCGGGGCTGTAACCAACAGAATTTATTTGCACTCCATTGCCATAAAGATTTCCTGCGAAGCTTGAATCTTTCGATGCGGTAAGGTTAGTGATTTTAATATCGTTGTAAGCCACGTTGAAATTAACATCCCAGCTGAAATCTTTTGTTTTAACAGGAGTCGCGCCAATAGTAAGTTCTACGCCTTTGTTCTCTACGTTTCCTACGTTGGTAAGCAATTCACTTCCAAAGTTGGAACCTGCGGGAACAGGAATTTTGTTCAACAGGTCCTTTGTTTTTTTGAAATAAAAATCAAGACTACCGGTAATGCGATTGTTCAGGAAACCATAATCCAGACCTGCATCGTAGCTTGCTGTTTGCTCCCAGCGAATGTTTGGATCAACGGCTGTAGGTGTGGCCATGTTGATGTAAGTGCCGTCTACTTTTACCATTGAGCTGTTATCGCTCGTTCCAAATACAAGTTGGTAAGGATAGTTGTCTATACCATCCTGGTTACCCGTGATACCATAGCTTAAGCGAAGATTCAGATCAGAAACGGCTTTTGAGTTTTTAAGAAATTCTTCCTGTGCCATGCGCCATGTGAATGCGGCAGAAGGGAAAACGCCCCATCTGTTTTCTTTTGCAAATTTTGAAGAACCGTCTGTTCTCAAAGACGCAGCAAGAATATACTTTGTGTTGTAAGTGTAGATCAATCTTCCGTAGTAAGAAAGAATCGTATTCTCAGGCTTAGCAAAAGGATATTTCTGTTCTGTGCCCGGAATAATATTGCCGTTCGCTCTTACGCTTGGATAGTTGTAGTTGGTAGAATTGTTATTGTAGTAACCATAACCCGCAGTAGCATTGATGGTACTTTTGATGGACGCGAGATCTTTTGTGTAGTTGAAATAAAACTCCAGCATTTTATTGCTGATCTTGTTTTTGTACTGATTGTTCTGGCCGCTGTCAAGATAGTTCTGAGCAGCATAAGCAGGCACTTTCACTGTTCCTTTTCCTTCACCCACGTCATATCCAAGGTTTAGGTTGGCATGTAATTCAGGAAGAAAGTGAAATGAATAGTCAAACTGCGCATTGCCAAAACTTCTTTGCACATTACTGTTGTTGTTGTACAGTTCCAGTAATGAAACAGGGTTACGTGTTGCCAGTTTGTTAAGCGATGTTACACCCTGGTCAGTTGTTTCCCACTCAAAGTAGTTGCCGTATTTGTTGTTGGTATAAACGGGTTGAGTTGGGTCAAATTGTACTGCCGCCGCTATGGCTGCGTTGTTGGCAAATCTCGTTTTGCTCACTGCACCTTTCAGGTTCAGGTCAATTTTTAAATGATTGTCAAACAAGCGCGGGCTGAGGCTGATAGCCGCTGTTCCGCGTTCAAGTTTGTCTGTTTTCAAAATACCCTGTTGATTCAAATAACCTGCGGATACACGAACCGGCAAGGCTTTGGAACCACCAACAACACTAATGTTATTATCTGTTCCAATGGCAGTTTGGTAAATTTCTTTTTGCCAGTTGGTATTTGCTTTACCCATTAAAGCCTTTTGTGGAGCAGTTCCTAAAGAATCAACATAGCCTCGGAATTGTGCTGCCGACAATACGTCCACATACTTGCTGATCGTTCCCGCAGAAACCTGTGAGCTAAAGTTGTATGTTGGTTTGCCTGCCCTTCCTTTTTTAGTGGTAACAATGATTACACCGTTGGATGCACGTGAACCGTAGATGGCTGTTGAAGCTGCATCTTTCAATACAGTAAAGCTTTCGATGTCATTTGGATTCACCAAACTCAAAGGATTTGAAGTGCCGTAAATGTTGGTATTGCTTAAAGGTAATCCGTCAATTACGAGCAATGGATCATTGCTCGCATTAAGAGAAGCTCCGCCGCGAATACGGATCTGCACTGCAGAACCCGGCGCACCACCAGCTGTTGTGATGGACACACCTGCTACTTTACCGGCAATCAATTGCTCGGGCGTAACAATTACACCCGTTTGAAAATCTTTTGAGGTAACAGTGCTGATCGCTCCTGTCAATTCTTTTTTCTTTTGTGTACCATAACCAATTACCACTACATCTGTTAATGCAGTGCCAAGTGATTTCATGGTGATATTCATTGCGCTGCCGGCTTTTATTTCCTGGTTCTCATACCCAATGGAAGACAGCACCAGCGTTGCATTGTCGGGCACGGTAAGCGAGAACGCACCGTTCATATCGGTTTGTGTTCCTCCCTGAGCATTCTTAACTTTTACAGATACGGAGGGAACCGGTTCTCCTTTTTCGTTCTTAATGGTTCCTTTCACAGTTGTTTGTGCAAGCGCTACTATTTGTACACAACAAATAATAACTGCTAAGATCACCGGCTTTAGTGAGTGCAATCCTCTCCTTCTTCCGGTGTGCATCGTTTTGGCGTTTGTTACATGCATATATGACAAGATTAAAAATTGTTTTAGACTCAAATACTTACCACTAAGGCACTAAGGCCACTAAGTTTCACTAAGAAATACTTCTGTTTTAGCGTACATTTATTTCACCATTAAGACACCAATCGCATTGCGCTTCACTAAGAAAGTGGGCCAACACAAAACTTAGTGTTACTTAGTGCCCTTAGTGCCTTAGTGGTGAAACGGAGGCTCAGCCTCTATTTGCTGTTACATTACAATCTTCATTTCCCCGCTTTCATTCCTGAACACCGTCATCTTCACCTTACATCCATCTGCATTTGAAAACGTTCCCTGCGGGTCAAATTTCGAAATGGCAGACAAGAACGAAATGCTTCCATCCTGCAATGAATAATTTGTTCCGTTCACTTTAATATTTCCCAGCCCATCAAAACCATGCAATATCAACGCGATGTTTTTAAATGAAGAGGCAGCTTTACCTTCGGCTTTGTTCATCACAATTGTGTTGGTTGCAGGATCATAAGTCATCGAGCGTTTGTAAAAGCTGCCTGCTTCATAATCATAAGTTGTTCCATCGTCTTCATAATACACGAAAGTGTTGGGTACAGATCCTTTGTAAACGTGGATGCTCAGTGTATCGGTTGGTTTTTCTACTGTTGATTGTATTAAGGATTGCATCGGTATAATGCTGCTTTCTTTAACATACACCGGCAACTTCTGTATAGTGAGTTCTTCAATTTTTTCTTTGCCACCACTCTCTTCGGCATCGTTGTACAAGTTGTACCATTTGCCTTTCGGGAAATAAATTTTCATAAAATCTTTTCCGCTCTCTACCGGTGCCACAAGAAATGATTTACCAAACGTGAACTGGTTCTGAAAAACAGGCTCATAAATTTTTGAATCGTGTGTGTAGTCGATGGCGAGAGAACGCACCACCGGCAAACCATCTTGTGAAGCTTCATAAAAAGTTGAATAGAGGTAGGGCAACAACTTGTAGCGAAGGCTAATGTAGTTGCGGGAAATTTCCAACACTTCTTCGCCAAAGGCCCACGGTTCCGACGATTTTGTATTCAACTGCGTATGGTTTCTGAAATACGGAATGAACGCGCCAAGCTGCATCCAGCGCGTATACAAACCCACAGAAGGATTGCCTGTAAAACCGCCGATGTCCATGCCTGTAAACGGCACGCCGCTCAAGCCTAAACTATTCAGCAAACGAACGCCTGCCAGCATGTGATCATCTTCTGCCCTATTGTCTCCCGTCCATATCGCAGTGTAACGTTGCAAACCTGCAAAGCCCGCTCTTGTTAAGATGAAGGGACGTTTGTTTAAAATCGCTCTTGCGCCTTCGTAACTTGATCTCGCCATTTGCAAAGCATAAACATTGTGCGCCTGCAAATGCGTGGTTGGATGACTGTCGTAATTGAACAACACATTATTGGGCATCTTTTGTCCCCAGGTGGAAATTTCGTTCATGTCGTTCCAAATGCCGGAAACGCCGGTGTTTGTTAAGTATTTCAATTCGCCTTTCCACCAGTTGCGGCCTTTCTCGCTTGTAAAGTCGGGGAAGTGACACCAGCCCGGCCAAACCTGTCCGGTGTAGTTTTGCCCGTCGGAATATTTAATGAACACGTCATTTTTCAAGCCGCTTTCATAAGCTTCGTAACCTTTCTCCACTTTTATGCCGGGGTCTACAATTACCGTGGTTTTAAAACCCATCGATTGCAATTTTTCGTTCATTGCTTTGGGGTCCGCAAAACGTTCTTTGTTCCAGGTAAACAGCTTGTAGTTTTCCATGTAATGGATGTCAAGCGTAATGCCGTCTGCCGGTATTTTCTTTTCACGCAAGGTTTGGGCAATTCTTAACACCTCGGTATCAGGATAGTAACTGTATCTGTTTTGCTGATATCCGAGACTCCACAACGGCGGCAGTTGCATGCGGCCAGTAAGCGAAGTGTAAGATGAAATGATGTCCGCTACTTTTTTATTGTAAATGAAATAATAATTGAGCTCGCCACCTTTCGCGCTAAAGGATGAAAAGCGATCGTTGCTGGCGCCGAAATTGAAATCAGTTTCATAGGTATTATCGAGGAAAATACCATAATTCAACCCATGATGGATGCCGATGTAAAATGGAATGCTTGCATACAGCGGGTCCTGGTTTGCCGCATAACCGAAAAAATCTGAGTTCCAGTTGGTGTAGCCAAAACCTCTTCTGTCAAGGTTACCGGTTTTCTCGCCCAGCCCAACAAATCTTTCACCTTCCTGCATTTTCTTGTAGTCCGTTACCTCCGTGCCTATCCAGGAAGATGTCAGCCCCTTTTCATCTTCATTGATCAACTCTCCCGCCGGCGTGTAAAACGCCACAGAAAAAGGATTTTTTCCAATAACCGCTTTTAAAGAATCGGTCGAGATTACTATTTCGTTGCTGTTTTGCGTAATGGTAGATTTTGTTTCAACTGGTTTTGCAATGACCGCGTAAGAAAAATCATCGGCCAGTTGCTGGTTATTTAATCTTACCCTGATGATCGACGGGCTGTAAACCGTCACATTTGCTTCGCCATTTTCCAGGGTTATTTTTACTTCCTGTGCTTTTATTGAAGCAGATTTAATTTTACCCGCCCGCATCACGGTATTCTGGGCAAATGAGCAAATGCTCATTGCACATGCAGACATTAAAAAAAATGTTCTTTTGTTCATTACCTTCCAATAGCTCCATGCAAATACATTACTTCCCATAAGGTCAGATAGATTACTTTTTAAGTGAATGTGAAAATTGAGTGAATTGTGTTGTTGTGGAAAATGAAAAACCGGAATGGAATCCGTTCATTGTGCCCAGGTCAGAGTTAACCTGTTTTGTAAAATGACAACAAGATAGTTCTACTTCGCAGCTAATTATTTTCATACAACAAGCAATTTCAAACCAGCGGTAACCAATAGCCGGTTTCTAATTTCTGATCAAAGAAAGGGTTGTTGATAAATGGGAACAATTAATACAGGTGTTGTATAGAAAATATAGGTCTTTTTAAGGCCTTTTAGAATTTCAATAATTTGATATTCAGCAAATTGATAACGTATTGAAAATTATTTAATATCAACGCTTTTCGGGTTAATTTCGAGTTTTAAACGGTGCTGATTGACATAATTTTAGCCTCAAACTCTTCATTTGGAACGAGTGATTTGTTCCTGATTTTTGTCTTGTAGGCGTAAATGGTGTTAACAGAGTATTGAAGTATCTGGGCAATTTTTTCATTGTCGTGAATGCCCATTCTTATGAGGGCAAAAATTCTAAGGTCGGTATTGAGCAATTCGTTGTCTCGAAGAACTATTTTATCCTCGTCTTTAAACATGGAGTTGTAAACGTTCACAAAGTTTGGAAAGAGCTTCAGGAAAACTTTGTCGAAGTCTTTCAGCAAATCCTCACGTTCTTTTTTGGGATTAATATTTCCAACAATATATTTCACCTCGTCATGTTTCTTTTCGGCGATTTTTTGTTCGAGGGATTTTTTCAGGCGCTCCAGTTTGGAGAAAAAGTCGGAGTCCATATTAAAAAAGTACCCGATGTACTCCTCTTTGATCTTGTTGGCTTCTTCCAGTTTTGTGTTGGCTTCCTCCAGCTTGGCATTTATTTCCTGCTGCATGCGGTGCGCTTCGGTAATTACTTTTTGTGCCTGCTTCAATTTTTTCATTTGCTTCAGGATGATCACCACCGAAGTGGCAAGCAAAATCACAAACAGGGTCACAATACCGGCGTAGTGCAATAAAATGCGGCGCTGCGTTTCTACATTATTGATCTTTTCAGCGTCTATTAATGAAACGATGGTGCTCATTTGCACCTTTCTTTGCCTTGCTCCATAAAAATCCGCGTTGGCAACCGCACTTTCTATAAACAGCGAGGCCATCTTTACATCTCCTTTTTTATACAAGAGCTGGGCAAGATTGAAGACAGCAACTGTTTCTTTAGTGGAAGATTTTATGTCTGCAATGGCAGCTTTTATCAAAAGATCGATGGCCTTATCCGGCTGGCCATTCTCAAAATATATGCCGCTCAATGTCGAAGCCGTTACCGCATATTGGTGAAAAGGCAGGTTGGTGGCCAATAACTTTTCAAAACTTGCCGTGCCTGCTGCCATGTTGCCGGACTTATAATTTCTCAAACCGGTGTAGTAATTGTATTCAAAACTTTCGTGCGCATAATATTGCAAGGCCGAATCGATGTAGCGGTTGCCTTTGATATCGTAGTCCGGCGAATAATGCGGATCTGCAATGTAACCGGCAATGTCATAATAATAACGGCCCATGAGGGTATAATACTCTGCCTTTACTGTTGGGCTTTTTAACTGAATGCTTACTGTATTCAGCGTATCCAAAGTCTCCTTGAACATGCCAGACGACAATAATATAAATGCCATCTTGAGTTTTGCAGAAGTGATCTTTTCCGGGTCATGCAGATCTGCAGCTAAGAACTGAAGCTTTTTAGCGTATGCAAAAGCGGAGTCGTATTTAAATATGCGATACTGATTATATAATTGAAGATTGATGGCAAACCGAACTTCATTGTTGGAAGCAGTGTCAAGTTGTTTTTTCAATCCACTTATTTCTGTGACTTTGGCAGAATCGTAAGTGGCGCTGGACGTAATAACAGATTTCAATTCATCTAAAAGAGCAGATGTACTATCAGCGGCATAGCAAAACCGGTTTGTCACAAACAACAAGAACACAATCGGAAGATATCTCATATTAGCAGTTCGGGTGAATTTTCTGGTTGCTAAGAAACAACATATTTTGATATGTAAGGCGACTCGCTTCGCTCGAATCTTTACCACTAAGTCACTAAGGCCACCAAGTTTCACTAAGAAGTTGATTTAAAAAGTAACTTTGAAGAAAGATGAGCGTCATAGTTTTCATTAAACATGGCGAACTGCGAAAAAAGAATTTGCCTTTTTATAAAAAATGTCCCCCCTATTTAATCTCTATTCCTTTTAACCGTTTTAGTGAAGCTCGTGCCCTTAGTGCCTTAGTGGTAAAATAGCAATGGTATAATCTTTGCCTTTATAACACAAACAATACAACCAAATGCAAACCAAAGTAACCTATATCCTGCTGGCATGCATACTGAGTATACTATCCGTTACCACGCATGGGCAGGGAGTTCAGTTTGGCATTAAAGCCGGGGCCAACATTACCAAAGTAACAGGACAATCCTTTAAGGACGAATTCAATTATGGTTACCAGACAGGGCTTTTTGGCGTTATCAATTTCTCAGAAAAGTGGGGCATTCAACCTGAGCTGCTCTTCAACCAATATGGCGCAAAGGTTGCCGAACAACCGAGCGACGTTTACGATCCAAACAATTTTAAGGATGTAAAGCTTAATTATCTCTCTGTACCTGTCTTGCTCAACTACAACGTTATAAAACCACTGACATTGCAAGGCGGCTTGCAAGCCGGTATTTTAACGAACAAGAACGAGCATCTTACTCAAACCATCGAGAATGCTTTTAAGGGCGGGGATTTGAGTCTTTTATTGGGCGTTCAACTCAATATTGCAACTTTCAAAGTATCCGGCAGATGGTACACAGGTTTGAACAATATCAACAACACTTCAAAGCCTGAAGACTGGAAAAATACAGGATTCCAGGTGAGCTTGGGCTGGCGTTTTTTGTAAGTAAAAAATAAAAAGTAAAAAAGTAAAAATAAAAATGCCTGAAGGTCATTTTCCGGTTAGCGAAAATGACCTTTTCTATTATTAGGCGAACATACATTCTACAAAATCTGTTACAACGTTTTGATTTTTACTTTTTTCTTTTTAATTTCTTATTTGTTCCAATTACCTGACGTTTTTACTCATTTTTCTTCGTGGCATCATAGTTGACAATTTAGGAGTGGTCCAAAAATTAGTTTTTTTAAAAAAGGCGGTGTTATTTTGTCACCCTTTTCAAAAATTGTAGATGTCTAATCCGCATTTGGATCAACCCGGCTGGTTATGCACTCATAACAGCTGATTATTAATGAATTAATATATAAATGAAAGGTTCGAATTTTTTATTTAAGCCAGAAGATGATATGGATTTCATGCCCATTATTCCACTAAACGAGAATGAAGGGGATGACGGAGTAGAATTGACGATACCCGATGAAGTACCTCTTTTGCCTCTACGCAATACAGTTCTTTT
Organism: Pinibacter aurantiacus; assembly: GCF_019130065.1. Classification (GTDB taxonomy): domain Bacteria; phylum Bacteroidota; class Bacteroidia; order Chitinophagales; family Chitinophagaceae; genus Pinibacter; species Pinibacter aurantiacus. Next base: position 248,257 of record NZ_JAHSPG010000003.1, read on the forward strand.
CCCCGGCGTGGTTTTGCCCATTACCGTTGGAAGAGACAAAAGCATAAAAGCAGTTAATGACGCTTATAAAGCTGACAAATTAATTGGTGTTATCGCTCAAAAAGACAGTACTGTTGAAGACCCCACGGTTACCGATCTTGAAGACATTGGCACAATTGCCAAGATCGTAAAGCTGATTAAAATGCCGGATGGTGGCACCACAGTGATCATCCAGGGTAAGAAACGTTTTAAAACTGTCGCCATCACAGCGGAGGATCCTTACTTCAAGGCAACGATCGAGTTACTGGAAGAAGAGCCCGCTCCAACCGACCAGAACTTTGAAGCTTACGTTGCCAATATTAAAGAACTGGCTACACAAATCATACAATTGTCGCCCAACCTTCCGTCAGAAGCGGCGATTATTCTAAAAAATATTGAGAACCCATCTTTCCTCATTCACTTTGTTTCGAGCAATATGAATACGGAGCTGGCAGAAAAACAAAAGCTGCTGGAGATTAACCATATTCATTCCCGCGCGGACCTACTGATGCAGATCCTGCAAAAGGAACTGCAATTTGCGGAGTTGAAAAACAAAGTGACCAACAAAACCCGCAACGAGCTGGATAAGCAGCAGCGTGAATATTTTCTTCAGCAACAATTGAAGAGTATTAAGGATGAACTTGGCGGTGATACCAATGAAAGGGAAGTGAAGGAAATGCAGAAAAAGGCCGAAGCCAAAAAATGGCCGGAAGCTGCAAAGGAAATGTTCAAGAAAGGCATTGAGAAGCTGGAAAGAATGCATCCAACCACTCCGGATTATTCTGTAGTGTACAACCATCTCGATCTGATGCTCGATCTTCCGTGGGAAGAATATACAGAGGATTCTTACGATCTCAAGAAGGCTAAAAAGATCCTGGATGAAGATCATTTTGGCATGGCGAAAATCAAGGAGCGCATTCTTGAATACCTTGCCGTGTTGAAATTAAAAGGAGACATGAAAAGCCCCATCTTATGTTTCGCAGGCCCTCCCGGCATTGGTAAAACTTCGCTTGGTAAAAGCATTGCGAATGCGATCAACAGAAAATATGTGCGCCTGAGCCTTGGTGGTTTGCATGATGAAAGTGAAATACGCGGTCACCGCAAAACCTATATTGGAGCCATGCCAGGCCGTATTTTACAATCGATCAGAAAAATAAAATCATCCAACCCGGTGATCATCCTGGATGAGATTGATAAAATAGGAAATGATTTTCGTGGAGATCCATCTTCTGCTTTGCTGGAAGTTTTGGATCCTGAACAAAACAATACATTTTACGACAACTACCTTGAGCTTGAGTACGACCTGAGCAAGGTATTGTTTATCGCTACTGCAAATAATATCGCGAACATTCAACCTGCTTTGCGCGACCGTTTGGAGATAATTGACCTAAGCGGTTATGCAGTGGAAGAGAAAGTAGAGATCGCAAAGCGACATCTTTTGCCAAAGCAAAAAGAGGCGCACGGATTGAAGAACGTGAACCTTAAAATGAGCGACAAGGTGCTGCAGCAGGTGGTGGAAGATTATACAAGAGAAAGCGGTGTTCGTGAACTTGACAGACAGCTGGCAGGCATCATGCGTTCCAAAGCAAAAGACTATGCGATAGAAGGCAAAGTTGATTCCACAGTGTCCGGTAACGATATTGAAAAAATATTGGGTAAACCTCGCTACAGTAACGAAATATACAAAACCGCCAATATGCCGGGCGTTGCCGTTGGTTTGGCGTGGACTTACGTGGGAGGTGATATTCTATTTATCGAAACAAGCCTTAGCGATGGCAAAGGAGAACTGAAGCTTACCGGTAACCTGGGCAATGTAATGAAAGAAAGTGCATCGACGGCATTGACCTATTTACAATCGAACTCAAAAAAAACTGGCATAAACAGCGATCTTTTTTCGAAGAAAAGTGTTCATATACATGTACCGGAAGGTGCCGTTCCAAAAGATGGCCCAAGCGCGGGCATTACGATGATGACGGCTCTTGCATCTGCTTTTACAGGTAGAAAAGTAAAGCCTTACCTGGCAATGACAGGTGAGATTACTTTGAGGGGTCAGGTGTTGCCGGTGGGTGGTATAAAAGAGAAAGTACTTGCAGCAAAAAGAGCAGGTTTGAAAGAGATTATTATGTGCTGGCAAAATGAAAAGGATGTACAGGAAATAGAATCCGGCTTCATCAAGGGCGTGAAGTTTCACTATGTGAAAACGATGCAGCAAGTTCTTGATATAGCCTTGGCATAAAAATTTTAAATAAATATTTACAAAAACAACTTTTCACTGAACCATTTCTTTTAAACGTTGTTAAAATATTGTAGAATTTTTTCATGTTGGTTGTTTTAAGGGTTAAAGAGATCCCCCGTTTTTACGGGGGATTTTTGTTTGGCATTGTAATGCGCGTAGGGACGAATCGCATTCGCCCTTGCATTTCCCCGATGATCAATCAAATACGGAGAGTCGTTTTGTATTTTTCCTGCAGCGTGATATTTCAAGGGCGAATGCAATTCGCCCCTACAAATTCCTTATTTTCGGGTCGATTTTTGCTACTAAATACCATTCTACTTTAAGCAATTAACATGAAAAACTCCGTTCGCATTTTTTGGAAACTGGCACTCTGGGGCGCAGGCATCCTTCTACTCATATTTCTTCTCATAAATTTTGGAGTTTTTGGCAAGCTGCCTTCACTGGCGCAGCTGGAAAACCCAACCATTATGCAGGCCTCCGAGGTATATGCCTCCGACGGAACTTTAATGGGAAAATTCTATCGTGAAAAAGGAAACCGCAGCAGTGTTAAATACCGCGATATTTCTCCGCACGTAATCGACGCACTTGTTGCCACAGAAGATGAACGTTTCTATTCTCACTCAGGCATCGATGGTAAATCGGTTATGCGTGCTGTATTCACGGGTGGTTTGCAGGGCGGTGGCAGTACCATTACCCAGCAGCTGGCAAAGAACCTGCTCGAACAAGGTTCGAAAAACATGGTAAGACGTGTGATCGAAAAGGTGAAAGAGTGGATCATTGCGGTGAAGCTGGAAAGAAATTTTACCAAAGAAGAAATTCTCACTTTATACCTCAACACGGTTCCATTTGGCGATAACACTTATGGCATCCGCAACGCGTCGCTAACCTTCTTCCAGAAAGAACCGGATCGCTTAACGGTAGACGAGGCAGCTATTCTGGTGGGTATGCTGAAAGGAAACACTTTGTACAACCCTCGCAGAAATCCAAAGGAAGCAAGAGACAGACGCAACACCGTAATGGACCAGATGGTAAAGAATGGTAAGCTGACAAGCGAAGATGCTACGAAGCTTAAGGCAATCCCAATCGATATGGGCCGGTACAAAAAAATGGATGAAACAACTGGTCTTGCCCCTTACTTCCGCGATGTATTGCGTGACGATCTTAAAAAATGGTGCAAAGAGCATAAAAATCCTGCAACCGGTGAGCCTTACGATCTTTTCGAAGACGGTTTGCGCATTTACACCACCATCAACCCACGCATGCAATTGTATGCAGAAGAGGCGGTGGCAAAACAAATGCCTGCACTTCAAAAAGTGTTGAACACACAAGGCGCAATTAAGACAGGTAAAGTTTGGAAAGACCACGAAAACATTTTGAATGCAGCCATGAAAAACAGCGATCGCTGGAAAAATGGCAAGGATGACGACATGTCTGATGAAGAACTAAAAGCTTCATTCAACAAGAAGGTGCCCATGAAAGTGTTTGCATGGAACAGCACCAGGCAAAAAGATACAGTGATGTCTCCAATGGACTCCATCAGGTATTGCAGGCAAATGCTGCAAACTTCATTCATGGTGATGGACCCGGTAACTGGTGAAGTGAAAGCATGGGTGGGCGGTATCGACTTTAAAACTTATAAATACGACCACGTAAACATCAATACAAAACGCCAGGTGGGTTCTACCATTAAACCACTTTTGTATTGCGATGCAATTGAAGAGATTGGCTTTACTCCTGAAACACCTGTTGAGAACAGTGCACAGAATTTCCCTGGCTACGGAATGGTTCCTGCCAGAGGTATCTGTGGAGGAGGAACAGTTACGATGGCTAATGCCCTTGCTTATTCTTTGAACTGTGCCAGCGCTTATATCATGAAGCAGGTAACGCCAAAAAGATTTGTTGAATTCCTGAAGAATGTAAATATCCAAACAAAGGTTGAGCCGTATCCATCAATAGCACTGGGAGCTTGCGACCTTTCTATGTTTGAAATGATGTGGTCCTATTCAATGTTCCCTAACAGAGGCTTTAGCACAAAACCAATTTATATCACGCGTATAGAAGATAAAAATGGTAACGTACTTGAAAGTTTCCAGACAACTGTTAAACAGGTTATCAGCGAAAACGGTGCATACACAATGTGCCGCATGATGCAGGGAACGGTGGATGTAGGTACAGCGAAAGGCTTGCGTGCAAGATTGGGAGCGGCTGAAATGGGCGGCAAAACAGGTACCACGAATGACAACAGTGATGCCTGGTTCATGGGATACGTTCCTCAATTAGTGGCAGGAACATGGGTTGGTTGCGATGACAGATTTATTCGCCTCGAAGGTGCCCTGGGTTATGGTGGTGCAGCGAGCAAACCAATCTGGGAATACTTCTTCCAAAAAGTGTATGCTGATAAAACTTTAGGCATCGACAGGCAAGCGAAATTCATTCAACCGGAATCTATTCGCGATGGCTTGATGATGTCTTACCAAAACTTTGATCCTACTCCACCTCCAGGTGCAGAAGGTGATGACCAGGGAAATGGTAATGCAAATGAATACCTGCGCCTTGATACTGCAAATGTGCACGTGCCGGTAGATTCAAGACTTGATCCGGAGGAACAAAAAGTGCTGAACGAAGCTAAAGGACAAAATAAAAAGAACAATCCGCAAAAACCTGTTGCCGCACCACCAGAGGAAGAGAAAAAGAAAGAAGGATTTTTTAAGAGATTGTTTGGTGGCAAAAAGAACAAGGACAACGATTATTAGTGGAGAATTGAAAGTTGAGAGTTGAGAATGATATAAATAGAAAAGTCGCATCACAGTGATGCGACTTTTCTATTTATGGGTTAAACTGAAAGCCATTCTCAACTCTCCACTCTCAACTAATTAAAGCGCCATCAAACTACAACCTCTTACATCGCTGTTATCCAGTCTTCCCAATACTTTGAAATCACCATTGGGAAAGAGTTTGCCGACATCTTCAGTGGCTATAAATGAGCAGGAATAAATATTCGCAAGGTCTATCACATTGATCACTCCATTGATTGCTTTAGCAGAAGGTTGTCGAACACTTAAAGGATCATCTTCCTCGCGCAATACAATTTTCATCCATGGCGGCGTGCTGAAAATACCATCACCGCTTGAATATGCCTGTGATAGCAATTCGGTCATGCCATATTCAGAATGAATTTTATTTACGCCCAATCTTTCCATCAAAAATTCATGCACTTCATCGCGTGTCCATTCTTCCCGCCGCCCCTTCATTCCACCGGTTTCCATCACGATAGTGTTTTTTAATTGCATGGAATATTTTTCCGCGAAATCCAGCAATGCAAATGTGACGCCTATCAACAATGTCTTTTTCCCTTTTGCTTCGAGCTGCTGCAATACCGTGTGCAGCTTCTCATGATCATACAAATAAAAACCGCTTTGCGGATCGCCGCTTTGCTTAATCAATTCATCCACCATTACTACAAGCGAGGAAGTTTGTCTTTCAAGATAAGAAGGCAATAGTCCTATAATGCACCAATCGGCAGGGTTGCCATAAAAAAGTTCAAAGGCTTTTGTAAAACTCTCTTTGTAGAGGCTCAAACTTTTGATCAAATGTTTGCTATTTACAGAGCCTGTTGTACCGCTGCTTTCGAACAAATGCTCTGGTTCAAAATTTGTAGTAACAACTTCATGCGATTTGAAAAAACTTATTGGTAAAAAGGGAATTTTGGCAACCGAATCAACATTTTCCTCGTTAATATTCAAGGCGTTGACAAATTTCCTGTAAATTGAATTGTTATAATATTGAAACCGGAAAACCTGCAGGCAAAGATCATCGAAAGCAATGTTTGCTTTGTTAAAAATCTGATTGATCAACTCCGTTGTGTTAGGAAATAATGCCTGCATCCTTTAAATTTGTTAATTACAGATAAGTTATATGAAGCGAAACATAACAGCTATAGCAATAATAGGATCCGTAGCGCTATTGTTTGCCTGCAACAAAGATAATTATAAGACGAAGCCCTCATTGAAAATTACCAATCAGAATACAAACACGGTAGGAAGGCATCAGTCTTTGGTAGTTGAAATGGAGTTTACGGACAAGCAGGGAGACGTAAGTCACGGCGTTCTTTATTATTATCCCGACAGGTTGAACCAAAGACCATTGGGGGCTGGAGATGGTTTGCCATACGAAGTTTTGCCAGATACAGTTCCAACGTATCCTGAGAACTGGCAAAAGGGAAAGCTGCAAATGACTTTAAGCTATGATTTCCTGCATAGAAATACCGATACAGCACACTTCCCCAATGATACCATTCAAGTTCAATTTTGGCTGAAGGACAGAGGCGAAAATATTAGCGATACAGTCATCACCAGCCAGGTGGTGGTACTTACAAACGGGTAGTTTTCAATTTTACTGATTTAAATCTTCATTTGATGGTTCGTCTCGCACGAACCATTAATTTTTGTGCTACTAGCGTGCCGTTCCTGCGGAGCTTTCCGGTTGAAATTCAACTAACCGCATCGGTCGATATGTTCGTAGCTATCCAGCGGACGGTTTTCCAATTTTCCTGACATTAATCATATATGCTTAGCGGTTTTAAGTTGCCTCCGAATATTTCTGATATTCTCCTTTCCCCTTATCTTTGACCGCTAAAACGCATTCATGGCAGCAAAGAAAGAAAAAAGCAGCTCTTTTTTAACCGATAAATCAATGTCGTTTTTAAAAGAATATATTAACAATGCCTCTCCGGTAGGATTTGAAGCAAGCGGCCAAAGAATCTGGCTTAATTATTTAAAACCATTTGTAGATACCACATTTGTAGACCCTTATGGCACTGCGGTGGGCGTAATCAATCCCGATGCTCCTTTTAAAGTAGTGATCGAAGCACACGCAGATGAAATTAGCTGGTTTGTAAATTACATCACTCCCGAAGGTCTTTTGTACCTAAAGCGCAATGGCGGCGTGGACCACCAGGTAGCTCCTGCACAAAGGGTGTTTATCCACGGTAAAAAGGGCAACGTTCCTGCCGTTTTCGGGTGGCCAGCCATTCACACTCGTCTTTCCAATAATGAAAATAAAGAACCGCAACCAAAGGTTGAAAACCTGTTCCTTGACTGCGGCGCCAGAAACAGAAAAGAAGTGGAAGAGCTCGGCATTCACATTGGAGCGGTAGTAACCTACCAGGAAGGTTTTGCAGAACTGGCTAACGATTACTATATCGGTCGCGCATTCGACAACCGCGTTGGTGGTTTTATGATCGCAGAAGTAGCAAGATTATTAAAAGAAAATAAAAAGAAACTTCCTTTCGGACTTTACGTCGTAAATGCTGTGCAGGAAGAGATCGGTTTGCGTGGTGCTGAAATGATCGCAAGAAGAATTAAACCGAACATTGCGATTATCACTGATGTTACCCATGATACAACAACGCCAATGGTGAACAAGATCATTGAAGGCGATATCGCTTGTGGTAAAGGCCCTTCATTGGCATTTGGACCGGCGGTTCATAATAAGCTATTGCAGGTGGTGCAGGACGTAGCGGAGAAATCTTCTATTCCTGTTCAACTGAGGGCAGTGAGCAGAAGCACCGGTACAGACACCGATTCTTTTGCATACGCCAATGATGGTTGCCCATCTGTATTGATTTCAATTCCTTTGCGCTACATGCACACGACTGTGGAAATGCTGCACAAAAGCGATATTGAAAATACGATCAAACTGATGTATGAAACAGTTTTGACATTGACACCAAAAACTAATTTGAATTATCTGTAGAGCCAAGGCATCACCTTGGCTGCAATTAAGACAAGACAATGCCTATAGTACAGACAAGGCAATGCCTTGTCTCTATCATCCCAAAAAAAATTACAATGACTATTAGAAACGACTGGACCAAAGAGGAAATCTCCGAAATATACAATACTCCCTTGCTGGAGCTTATTTACAAGGCGGCTACGATTCACCGTGAGCATCAGGATACTGCAGAAGTACAGGTTTGTACTTTGCTATCTATCAAAACAGGCGGCTGTCCTGAGGATTGCGCTTATTGCCCGCAGGCTGCACGTTACAATACAGGTGTAGATGTACAGGCTTTAATGAAAAAAGAAGAAGTACTGGCATATGCAGAGCGTGCTAAAAATGCAGGTTCTACACGCTTTTGTATGGGCGCTGCATGGCGCGAAGTTCGCGACAACCGCGACTTTGACCGCGTGATCGACATGGTAAAAGGAGTGAACGAACTGGGTATGGAGGTTTGCTGTACGCTTGGTATGCTTTCTGAAGACCAGGCGAAGAAATTGCATGATGCGGGTTTGTATTCTTACAACCACAATGTAGATACATCTTCTGAACACTACGCAGATATCATTTCTACACGTACATATAACGACCGCTTAAATACACTTGATAACGTGCGTAAAGCAGGTATCAGTGTTTGTAGCGGAGGCATCATAGGTTTGGGTGAAAAACATGAAGATCGCATCGGCATGTTGCACACATTGGCTACACTTCCTCAGCATCCTGGCAGCGTTCCTATTAATGCGCTTGTTCGTGTAAAAGGAACTCCACTTCAAGATAATCCCAAAATTGAGATCTGGGATATGGTGCGTATGATCGCTACTGCAAGAATCATTATGCCTCGCAGCATGGTGCGCCTGAGTGCAGGTAGAACAGAAATGTCATTATCTGAACAGGCATTGTGTTTCATGGCGGGAGCAAACTCCATCTTTACCGGTGAGAAATTGCTTACCACTCCGAACCCTGGCTTCGATGAGGATATGGCAATGTTCCAGTTGTTTGGATTAAAGCCGAGAGAGGCATTCAAAGAAGAAAAAGAACTTGTTTAATGATATTTAACCATGGAAAAAGCGCCTCAACAAGGCGCTTTTTTTATGCAATTATCCGCAAGCCTGACTCTGTGTTAATGAGCTAAATGCAGCCAAAATGCAAGCAACCGGCGACCGTGTTGTTACGTATTTAAGAAATAAAGCGATTTTATGAAAACAAAACTCATATCAGCAGGATTTCTGATTGTTTTGTGGAGTACATTGATCGTCATATCCTGCAGTAAAGACAGCGGTTACGGCTCGAGTAGCAATAGCGGTAATAACCAGGGAAATAATACCGTTTCAATGCAATACACACAGTACGATCCCAGCACCATAACCGTAAAAGCGGGTACTACAATTACCTGGATCAACAATGACAATATGGATCACACGGTAACAGCAAATGATGGAAGCTTTGATAGTGGAACAATAAAACAGGGAGGTAAATACACTCACACATTTTCCACTGCTGGCACTTTTTCTTATCACTGCACTTTTCATGCAAACATGAAAGGTTCTGTTGTGGTCCAATAACTGAATAACTGATTAACTGAATAACTGAATGTTCATATTCGGTTATGCTCATCGAAAATAAACCACTCAGTTATTCAGTCATTCAGTTATTCAGTTATTAAAAAAAATAGTGCGCAGCTTTCGCTACACACTACCTTTTCTTAAGCATTAAAAAAACCTATTTTAATCTAACCGCAACACCGATGAGGATGTGCGAAGAATGCCATGAGTAACGGTCGTCCACATTGTTGATGTCCGACAACCCAAAGTTGTAACGGCCATAGATGCTTACGCTTTGCACATTGAACTGAGCACCTACGTTTCCGCTGAACTCGCCTTTTGTAAACGCATCTTTGTCATCTCTCAGCAGATCTTCATTATCAAACAACATGTAGTTGTACTGAGGCCCTGCCAACACCGAAAACATTTTGGTGACATTGTATTTCAACAGCACCGGAACATTCAGGGTCGTCAGTTTAATTGCTGTGTTTCCTGAAGCCTTTCCTGAGTTTACGTAATACACCATAAAATCATCTGATCTTTTAGTGTTTGACTGGCTCACTAATATCTCAGGTTGCAAGCTCCAATTTTTGCTGAAATCCCAGCTTCCAAACAAGCCGCCTTCTGCACCAGTTCCAAATTTTGTGTCCATTCCATTCCCTCTAATGCTGGTGAAATTAAGGCCAGCCCTTATTCCCCAATGGAACGAAGACTCCGGAATTGGCTGTGCAGTTGTCGCAGGTTGTGTACCAGATTGAGCACTGGCCAGTGTAACAAATAATAGTGCTACGATTGTAAGTTTAACTTTCATGCGTACAGGTTTTAGGTTACGATCGGTAAAATCAATAATCAATTAAAAAACGAATCTTCTCGTATAACGCCCCAAAACTATTTCTTACCTCAGATATAGAAAAAATGGCGTCGACCAATAACGAATAAATAACGACAAAAATTTTTATGGAGGTAGATGGCGAATGTGGAAGGGTAAAAAAGTGGAGAGTTGAGAATGGAGAGTTGAGAGTTGGTTGGCCTTACACAAAAATGCCTGCGGGCATAACCTGCAGGCATTCTAGAATTTTTGAAATAAATGGTATCTTACGAGGCTTAAATTTTTCAACTCTCAACTCTCAACTCTCAACTCTCAACTCTCAACTCTCAACTCTCAACTCTCAACTCTCAACTAAAACTGTGACGGCAACGACTGCTGCAAGAATGTCTTATACTCCTGGATATTCTTCTTGTTCTTCAACAGCTCAAGGTTATCGTCTGAAAGAAGTATGAATGAATATTTGCTGGCGCTGAGCCATGGAATAATTTCTGATGGCGCAGCCTTCTTGGCTTTTTGCAAGTAATCGAGTGCTTCGTTTATACTTGCAAATCCTTTGAATAGCAAAAGCTTGTTGTTCTCGTCAATGATTACATTGCTTAACCCGATCGTCTTTCCGCTGTAGTAATCCCTGTTGTAGCGGCTGAAGGCATTTCTTGCTTCTGTTACATACACCGGATCAACTTTTTCCATTACAAGTGCTACAAACTGTGGTTTGCGCGGATCTATTGAATAAGCTGATTTCACTTCGTTCAACGGAATTACATTTAGTTTGGCAGAATCTATCTTTTGTCCTGATTGTAAACCTGGTACTGCGACTATAGGATTGCCTTTTGCAATGGCTGATGAATCCACAGTCTCCTTGTTGATATTTTGTTTTGCCAGTTCCTTTTGCTGGTTCTCGTATTGGTACAATAAAGTTGAATCTATCGTACGCGAACCTGTTACTATGCCCGGCACAACCACGCCCGGTTTGGCAGCGTTTAAACGACCTGTAGAATCTGCCCTTCCACCAATCAGTTTACCTGAAAGATCTTTTTCATACAGGTACAATAATCCCGGATCAATAGAAGCAAGCGCTTGTTGATTCGGATTGATATTGGTTTTATCAAGTCTGCCCTTATCGTTTAGCAACTTCACATCATTTGGTTTTCCCTTCGCCTCTTTTATGTCAAAATCCTCCGGTTGCGGCTGCTGCTTCTTAGGCTCTGCATCAGCAATGGCGGCTGTTGTATCTTCTACTGGTCTTTCTATTTTCAGATTGGTCAGGTATTCTTCAATTTCCCTTCGTCTGCTTAATACACTTAAAAGGTTTTGCGTTTTTTCACGCATGGTGCTGTTAGGATACAATTGCAAAATACTGTTCAACACCACCCTCGCTGTACTGTCATCGCGCTCGTGCACATAATGCACGCCTTCGATATACAGCAATTGCGGTGTCCAGTATTTGTTGCCATACTTGCTGTCGGCAATCTTCTTTTCAGCCGCTGCTTCGGTAAAATTACCTTCTATGAATTTGTTATAGATATCGTCGTATAAAGTGGTCGCATCCCGTTTCAGCAAACTGTCTGCAGAGATGCCGCCATTTTTTAGTCTTGCTGCCAGTTTTCCATTTGGATACTTGCTGTCCAATTGTCTTTTAATGGCCATCTGTTTGTCAGTTATTCCCAATCTCTCGTAACAATAGTAAAGATTGAAAAGAGCATCCTGCTCATGTACCGTTTGCGGAAAATGCTGCAGCAGCGATTCATATTTTTCAATGGCAGAAGCATAGTCTTCAAGATAATCCTGCAAGCCAACGCCTAGCTCAAATGTGGCGTGCTCGATTGAATCATTTGATATTTTTAATTTCTCCGGAGTGGTGGGCAATTTATCAAGCAAGCTTTCAAAACTAAAAGCACTTGCCGCAGCATTCTTTTTAGCCGCGTCATCCGCCCCCTGACCGCCATTGTTCATCTGCGCCACTGCACCCGCAATTGCAGCGGACCGTCGCCAGTTGTCTACATTCGGTCTTGTTCCCCAAACAGATTTAAATTCCGTGGCACCTTTTGTTTTTTGCGTGGCATTATAAAAATACCAGTCGCCTTTTGTGTTGGTATTAAAAAGATCGGTTACTGCAGCATTGTTGCTTCCGGGCGTATTCACACTTCCGGAAGTATATTCTTCATCCTTAAGGCCCTGTTGTCTCCTGAGCGTTCTTTGCACTTTCCTTATCACTTCATCCCTCTCCTTTTGTGGCAATGCAGCAATGTATTGTAAGCTATCCTGGCGATGAATAATATCCATTTGCTTGACGACAACATGCAGAGCTTCTCGTCGATCTTTTAGCTGTGCTTCAATACCAAGTGCCGGATCGAGCGACGAAACGTTCACGCTGTCATAGTAGCGGCTTGCCTCACCGTATTGTTTCTGTTTAAATGAAATGTCGCCCAATGCTAGAAATGACTTGGCTTTCTGTCCCGGGTTATCTATGCTGGAGTGTACACTTTTTAAAAGTAGTTGCTTGGCATTCTCGGGATCATTTTGCATTTGTGCCACCTCTGATGCAGTGTAATAAACAATGTCGCGGTACATCAGGTATTTTTCACGCTTTGCCATTTTCAACAGCTCCTGCATCGCTTGTGCCAGCGGGTTATGAAGCGAATCGTTTGCAAGCCTTGCATTGTTTAACCGTGCATAAACTTCCTGCACCGGATTGATCGTGTGCTTAATTGATTCTGTATAATATTGAGAAGCTAGCGTCTTGTTATTTGTCATTGAGTACATCTGCCCCAGCAAATATTCCCATCTCGATCTTTCTTCGTTGTTGTCTGCATTGTCCAGCGACTTTGCTAAGTAAAAAGCACTGCTATCATAAATTTCCTGGCGGTAAAAGTTCCAGGCCTGCATTTCGTTTAGATCAGTTGCCAATCTTTTGGGAAACAAAGAATCCCTTTTAAGCGTCAATATCAAACTACTTGCTTCCACATACTCATTGCTTGCAATAGACGTTCTGATCTGCCATATTAAAGCATCATTACGGCTTGGCGGCCGCGCCCACAGTCGGTGCGCAAATTGTGTATTTTCTTTTGTAGAAATGGAAAAAGCGTTGCCACCTTCGTCAGCATTTGCATTACTTCCGATGTATTTATCATATCCCCCTTCCTCCTTTGGTGCAAACGAAAAATTCACGAACTGAAAAGTAACGTGTGCGGAATCCAGCTGGTTTCGGAAATAATATGCCTGACCAATCAACAGGTATAAATTGTCTATATAACTGTTGCGAAGATCGTGCAGCAAAATGCCCGCGGTTGACTTGTAGATTACGCTGTCAAGGTCCTGTTTAAAAGTTGCAGTTCTATCGAGCCTGTAATTATAAAAAGGCAGCAGTCTGCTGTAGTCATCTTTATGCATTTCTTTTGCCCGGGAAAGTACCTGGTCAAGCTTGGTGGCAGCGTTGAAATAATAGTTGTAATGAGTAACTGTATTCTGAATGAATTTTCTGGGAAGCTTAAACTTCGTTGTTTCTGTTTTTTCGGCCCCTAATGTGCGGTTCTCGAATTTTTTTGGCTTTTTGATATCAGGGTCAAGATGGGGCTGGGCAAAAGCGTGTGCTAAAGCCAACAACAAGGTAGTTACAAACAAAAATCTTTTCAACGATAAAAACATCTTCTTGGATAAAGATTTAATAACTTATTTAAGGAAAAATTATTTCAAATTTACTTCAAAAAATTAAGCCAAAGTTCCCCGGAAAGAGCAGCGAAATGGAAGGGAAAATCCGGCGAACCTGCTTAATATTATTATTTGCAATTATACATTTCTTTACGAGCTACTGCAAGTTCATCATTAACATCACTTAGGCCAAGTATTTCTACGGTGTTTTTTTCAATATCCCACAAAAAGCGCAAAAAATGTCCCTTTTAAAAAGTCATGTAACAGATTTCGATTGCAGGTTTCAGCATTTTTTTCTTTTTTAGCATTGTTATTGCTGGGAGAAGCCGTGAATCGTGAAGGGTGAATGGTGAATAAGATTCCCGATCATTGGATACGATTAATTATCAGGGATTATTCACGATTGACGATTGACATTTCACGATAATAATTTTTGCGATGGTTAGCTGTTAAAATGAACTGAAACACTACCTTAGAGCACTGAATTATAACTATGGCGAAAATAGAAGGAACTTCTACACTAAAAAGGCTGAGAAACCGTTATAGACTGGTAATAATGAACGATGACTCCTACGAAGAGGTCGTTACATTCAAGCTATCGCGGTTAAGTGTATATGTTTTTCTAAGTACCATTTTTGTTTTGCTTACAGGACTCACAGTGGGTTTGATAGTGTTTACGCCGCTTAAATTGTACATACCCGGTTACGGATCAGGATCAGGCACAAGAGAGTTGAGGGAGTTGAAAATGAGGACAGATTCTCTTGAAAGGGCCACAAAGTATAAAGACCAATATCTGGAAAACGTAAAAAAGGTTTTGGGTGGGGATGCTACGGTAAAACTGGATACCAGTTTGCTAAATGTTCCTGAGCCCGAAAAATCCACTGAATAAAATCTGATACTATGTTTAAAAACAAATCCAACAGCGACTTCTCTCCGGCAGAAGTTGCATCACCTAACAGTACAAGTCTTGTAGGTGCGGGCACCACTGTGAAAGGCGACCTTACCAGCAACTCCAATATGCGCATCGATGGCACCATCATCGGGAACATCAACAGTACAGCCAAAGTTATTATAGGGCCAAATGGCAAAGTTGAAGGCGACATTATTGCCCAGCAGGCAGATGTTGTAGGTAAAATTACGGGCAACGTAACCGTAAAAGAACTGCTTCAACTGAAAGACAACAGCATTGTGAATGGCAACATTGCTGCAGGTAAATTGCAGGTAGAGCCCAACGCTTCATTCAACGGTAATTGCCACATGATCCCGGCAGGAACGGTTCAAATGACTGAACCAGAAGTTGAACAAGAAGCAGATGCAGTTTTGTCTTCAGGTAAAAAAGAAAGATTGGCGATGGTGAAATAATACTAGTTCAATTAATATTAATAAAGAATAATTAATAGGGTTGCAGTCTTTAAAAAGTGCAACCTCATTTTTTTTGCAATTCCCTTTGATGGCTCAATCGAATGAAAGAGCCAACTGAGGAGACCTAAAAGATTAATTACTAATTATTAATTATTAACTACCGGGTCTGGAAATAGAACAAGCTACCCCTAGGCCAGTATTGGTTTGGGGATTAACTTTGCCGTACACTTGATTGAAGTAAAAAAAAACAAAGCTGCGGCAGCAAATGGAAAATAAAAGCATACTAAAAGCAATTCAGCCAATAATTTTCGTATTCGTTATCATTACTATTTTAATTTTTGCCTGCAAGGCATTTTTGCAGACAAACGGGTTTAATGTCACGGTGCTTGCCTGTGGCAATCTTCTACTTTTTTTAGTTTCAGCCTGTTCGTTCGTATTGTACCAGCGCGGACTGGCCCACTCCTCCACACAGGGCTTCCTGAGAAATGTTTACAGTGGAATGTTCCTAAAACTTATGGTCTGCATGATTGCAGCCTTTGCATATGTTTTTGCAGCGAGGCAAAATATCAATAAGCCTGCGCTTTTTGCTTGCATGGGAATGTATTTAATTTATACCTTTTTTGAAATGCGTAGTGTATTACAATTAAGCAAGCAGCAGAAAAAAAATGCCTAAATCAGAACAACCTCTTCATAGTTTACAAGCATTCATTCCTCAAGGTTCATTAGAGCCTGTGCTTCAGTATATTCATCAGTTTAAGGTTCACCTCACTATTACGCGTGAACGAAAATCTGTACTGGGAGACTATCGCCATGCAGTGCCGGGAAAAAACCATCGCATCAGCGTAAATGGAAACCTTAATCAATACGCGTTCCTCATCACACTAATCCACGAGTTGGCACATCTTGTGACCTTTCTGCAATTTGGCAACAAAGTGCAATCCCATGGAAAGGAATGGAAAGAATTATACAAACAATTGCTCTCACAGTTTTTGCATAAAGATATTTTCCCCGCAGATGTGGAAAAGACTTTACTGAAGTCGTTAAACAATCTTCCTGCCAGCAGTTGCGCAGATGAAAACCTGATGCGTGTTCTAAAAAAATACGATCCCGTAAAAGAAGGTATGAAACTGGTAGAGCAAGTGCAGGAAGGAGAAAACTTCACCATAGAAGGAGGCCGCGTTTTCAAAAAAGGCAAACAACTCCGCAAACGCTTCCAATGCATAGAAATAAAAACCGGCAAAGTGTATTTGTTTAGTCCGGTGTATGAAGTGTACGCTTAATTAGTTGAGAGTTGAGAATGGAGAGTTGAAAGTTACTTATATAGTCAAACACTCTGTGTTTAAGCTTTAATGTTGTATCTTCAGGGACTACATTTTTCTCAACTCTCAACTCTCAACTCTCAACTCTCAACTCTCAACTCTCAACTCCTTAATCATCCACACATCACAACCAAAATGCCCTGAATTACCCAACGGAGCATCCAGATATTGAAAGCCAAATTTTTCGTAGACTTTTACCGCTTTGTGCAGTTCTGGCAATGTTTCCAGGTACATTTTTGAATAACCTTCCCCTATTGCGTATTCTATACATTTATCAATAAGAAATTTGCCCAGCCCTCTTCCACGCGCTTTGGACGACAGATACATTTTTACAAGTTCGCAAGTATCTGAAGGCAGCCCTTCTGTGGGATAAATGCCCACGCCACCAACCACTTCATCATTTATAAGCGCCACAAAATATACGCTCCGTGGTTGCTGAAAGAGTTCAAACAAATTGTCGGTTGTCGGATCGAAGTATGCAGTTCCAGGTTTGTTGGCGCCAAACTCAGTCAATGCGTTTCGCAAAATTGCGGCCAATGCTTTATTGTCTTCCTGTCTTATCTTCCTTATCACTATTTCTTCATTCATGCAACAAAGTTAGGAGCTCGAATGCGATTCGCTCCACACAGCTTCCATTATACCGGTTTATAGCGTTTATACACCATTCGTTTTTTTACGATGCCGATGAAAATTCCTTTTTTTCCAAAAAACAGGATTTATCTAACTCTATGATTATCAAAGATAGTGGGGTGTGCAGTTTCTAACATCGGATATAGTATTTCTACACATTTGTATTTTACGGAAATCTTACTTTTTAACGGCAGCAAAACAGACTTTCGTTAGTCGGCCATTATTAACTCGATTGTCAAAATCAATGGCAATCAGCATTTCAAAATCGAGGTAACCTTTTGTTAACATCTATGAAAACCGAAATAACGTTGTTGAATAAACGATATTCAAATCGTGTTGTTTTATTTTTTTATCAAACGACCCTACACCTATTTGATGCTAAAAAGTTATGCTCTAAACTTGCCGTCATAAATCCTACTTCAATGAAGCCGACTACTGCCCTGATTATCTGCCTGCTGGCAACAACCATTGGTTATGCGCAGTCATCAACAACCCCAAGAAAAGGAAACTTTTCTGAAACGATGACCGCGGTTCTGAAAGACTTTACATTTAATTACAAAAACATTGCGGGAGATCTTGTTTTATCACAAGGCGAAATTGACAACTACGCTTCTAATATTGAATTGGAAGGTTCCGAGAGTTGTATGATCACGCGATACCACTCAGCACTGGACACAACTGCAAGCTGGCAAGCAGTTATGGGTCACTATGAAGAATATCCTCAGGCCGCCAAAGCTTACAGCGCATTCTATCGCAACCTCAACAATGTGAACATAAAATTGATTGATGGTTCTATTCTTTACCTGAAAGGAAATTATGAAGCGCCGAAAGAGGAACTGGCTTTTGTAACGAGCGCATTGCATTTACAAACAGGTGATGACCGCTACAAAAATTTGAAAGTGGAGCTTGAATTGTTGTATGAAATGAATAGCTGGGTGATCAACATTAACGTGGTTACAAAAGAGGACGACAGCAAAGTACGTCCTGACTGGATGGGAAAAAACGACTAAATATAAAGGATGTTAATTTCGTTTTTCTAGGATGTGGTGCGGAGTTTCTACTCCGCACTTTTTATTTCGAGAGCACGCAGATGACACTGATTACACTGATTTACACTGATTTTTTTGAACGAAAAATTACATTGCATTTGATATCTAACGCTACACAGAAAGCATTCTTAATTCTTAATTCTTAATTCTTAATTTCTAATTCTTAATTTCTAATTCTTAATTTCTAATTCTTAATTCCTAATTTCTAATTCCTAATTCATAATTCCTCAAAAAAGCAAACACTCCCTCCCACCCAGGTCTTGTTTTTATTATATCGTGTGCCGATCATTTTTCCTTTACTCAGACGGGCGAGATTAAGGACAGCTTTGGGTCTTGACCAATCTTTGTTCCAGAGGTACATGATGCGGATCTCAGCTTTTGCAGGATCGTTTTCGTCGGGTGTTTTTATGATGTTTGCATATTGAACTTTGCGTTGCAAAATCCAGTTTTCCAGGTCGTCTATTTTTTCAATTTCTTCTTTAGTTACATCGATTACTACACCTTGCCCTGCAAATGAAAACAACGGCTTCAATACATAGTTTTCAAGATCAGCAGGCAATTGTTTTATTTCATTAAGGAAAAAAGTCTGAGGTACATATTCGTGCCTCAAAAATGGCAGCGTGTATTTGCTAATGCGATAAAACCAGTTGGGATGCGGAATCCACTCTACATCGAAGTCTTGCGTAATATCAATCAGGTTTTCAAACTCGTGGCGTCTTGCTTTTAATTCATCGGTAATGACGCGATTGTAAATTCTTTTGATCAATGTCTTTTTGCCATCGCGCATGTAAAACAACTGACGACCTTCCAGTATCAATTCAGAAATACAAACAGGTTTGATGCCTGTATATTTTTCTGTACAATAAAAATCTATTCGCGTTTTTTGCTCATGCGGTTTTATTTCCAGCAACACAACATTTTCGACCGGCAGATCATCTGAAATTATCTTCTTAAACTCACCGATAAAACTCTCTTTCGTATAGCCGCCTAAATATGGCGTAAAATTTTCCGGCACATACAAATGTTTGCGCATGATCTCGGGGAACCAGGCATGAAAAGCATACATCGACGGAAATCCCTGCATTTCAATTAGCATGGGTTCTATTTCGCCATTCTTGCTTTCACAAATGCCAAAATCAAACACCAACATTTGACACGGAGATGTTTCATTGGCAAACCGTTCGCCTGGTGGAATTGATTTTTCCGTAAGCTCTTTAAATGCAGGATCAACTATAAAATCAACAATGCTTTCACAGGCGTCCAACATTTTATTTTTAAATGCTTTGTCCACAAATACCGGTGTTTCCGCCAAACGAAATTCTATAGCGCCGGGATATGCGTCGTCAAGCTCCTCCAGAAAGTCGTTATATGCTTGTTCAGTGAATTGTTTGTTGTATTCGTTGCGTATTTCTGGGATCATGGTTTCTGTTTGGTTGAGAGTTGAGAATGGAGAGTTGAGAGTTTTTGCAAAAACAACTCTCAACTCTCCATTCTCAACTGTTCATAGCGTTTTTCAAAAAATTCGGCAGCATCGTCTCGTACGTCCACAAGATCTTTTCCGGATTGCTTAATGCTTCCACGATCGACTGCCATTTTTCAAAGCTGTATCTTTCAATGATGTTTTGTTTTTTAACGGGGTTTTCAAGATGCACGAGCATTCCTTTTGCATCAGCTTCGGGGTGAAACTGAACGCCTACCATGTAATCATTAAAGCGCACACTCATAATGGCTCTTTCCAGTGGTACATGCGGCCGTTCCTTTTCTATGCATAATATTTTGGCGCCATGCTTTTTTATTTGCTCCATGTCGGGTTGTATCACCTGGTAGTCGCGACTATCCACTACATAAAACGGATCGGGCAATCCGTCAAATAATCTCTCATTTTTCCCATCTGGCAAAAGATGAACAGGAAACACACCAAACGCCGTCGACTTTCTTTTTGCAACCTGTGCAATTCTAAAATGCCTGCATGCCAGTTGAAAGGAATGACAAATGAAAAGCACATGCTTCTTCCGCGTACCTTCTTCTGCGTTCCAACGCTGCAACCGCTCTAGGAAACGGAAATAGTTTACTTCCCACTCCACATCCTCACTCTCCAGCGGAGAACCAGGACCGCCGCTGCTTATGTAAATATCGTAAGACAGATCAGGAACATTATTGCTTAAGCGCACTTCAAATTCATCATGCACTATAGGCAAATTATTGTCCGTTTTAAATTGATCAATAATCTGCTTGATACACCGCATGCCTTCGTTCGCATGACCTTCGTAGAGATCGAGAATTGCAATTCTAATCATGTTTTTTAAACGCTTAACGCTCAACGCTTAATGCAGAACGCCAATCGCTGAGTGCGCCGCACCCAAATGCGTTAAGCGTTAGGCTTTAAGCGTTCAGCCTAGTCCACCATAAAAACCGCATTACAAAACAACAACTTTCCATTCTCCCAAAAACTTCTGAACAAAGGATTGTCAGCGAGATATACCACTTTTCCCCTGCCCATTTCCTGCACACCAAACAGTAAGCCGTCTTTCAGCTTTTCTTTTGTTTTGCTACCGGTAAAACCGGCAATGTAATTATCTTTTCGCAATACGCCCACGTTCCAGCCCTCTTTCATAAACTCGTAAATATTCTCATCCTGTTTCAAAGTGTAGTAGTAATCAGGATAGCCAAATGCAAGCGGATGCGTATTGTCAAGTTCCACTTTAAATATGGAACCCGGAATACTATTCACCAACACATCACGCTCACGATTCTCATAGCGATGCAACAACGAATAATCGCCCTTTATCAAATCATCTTTTTTATCGTCGTCAGCTACTTTTGCCTTGATGCCCCAATCTGCTTTTGACATCTGCATAACTGTGCCATCAACGGCAATTATTTTGCCGCCTCTTTTCACCCAGTTCTTCAATTCATCATTGGCATTCTTGTCATTGAAGAAATCATAATCGCCATCAGGAATGATCAGTACATCAAAACTGTTCAACCCTACTCTTTGCAAATCGCTCACGTTGATAAGCGACACCGGATAATTCAATTGCTGGTCAAATAAATGCCATATCTCACCCATGTTTAATGAACTTACTTCTTTGCCTGCCAACAATGCCACTCGTGGAGATTTGATCACGTGCACTTTGTCCGAGCCGAAATCAAACCCTTTATCCACGAGGCCCGAACTTACAGCATAAACCCTTACGTTTGCCTGCTCTGCGGCAGATTTAATAATTTGTTCCAATGGTTGCGCCAGTGTGTTGTTGCCCGCTTTTGTAAGGATCAAACTTCCTTTGTCAAAATCCTCACTGCCAATTTTAAATGACCTTTCCGCATAGCGCACCTTCAATCCTTTTTGTAAAACCATCGCGAGAAATTTCGCACTGCTCATGCCGTTCCACTGCACCACATAACCGTAAGTTGTTGGCGGTAACGCGAATGTCGTTATTGAATCAGGATTTGTTTTTGTAGTCGTGGTAATGTAGTTTTTTACTCCGTAAGTTTCCAAGCCGTAAGCAAACGGCAGTGACCATGCAGTAATGTCATAAGTCGCAGAATCACTCAGCTTCGACACTCTTTCAAACAGCACTTTGAGGAGATTCGATTTCGGCTGATTTGCATTCACGACAATATCTCCAATTGCTGCTTTAAAACTTTCCTGCTTGCCTGAGAGATAATTCAATCCATTCAGCTGCGCATTGTTTACCTGCAAATACGACCATAAGATTTTGTTGTGGTTCAACAGTTTTTTCAAGCGATCGAGTCTGTCGCCATCATCTGCTTTTATCACATAACTTTTGAAATCTCCATAAGGAGAATTCGTAGCATTGTTATAATAGTTGTGAAACTCCTTCACCAACTTATCTGCATTTTGCGAAGCAATCTCAATGGTTGAAATACCTGTTGTAAAATGGTGCATCACGCGATCGAGCAACGTAAGTGTGTCCCCGGCATCGGTTACAACAGCAAGCCCGCCACGGCTGTTACCGCCCTGCTCGTAAGTCATTCCAATTGCGCCATTATACAGCGGATACGTGTCGCCATAACTAGGATAGAATAAATCAAACTGCTCTTTTGTAAAATACAACCAGCCGTTTTCATCAAAATATTTTGCGTTGTTGCGGCCAATGGTTGTTTGAAAATTTCTTTGCCACTCCGTGATCACTTCGTGAAAAGGCTCTGCAGCAGGTGCGAAATAATATGGATTATTGTAAGATTGCTCATGAAAGTCCACATGAATTTGCGGCAGCCATTCATTGTACTTTGCCATTCTTTGCAGGCTCTCAATTTGCGTTTGCCATGCCCAGTCGCGGTTAAGATCAAAATTGTAGTGATTGCTTCTTCCACCCGGCCACGGCTCACTGTGCTCGCGGGATGCAGAATTCGGATTTGCTTTTTTTCCTACCACCTGGTTGAACCAGTTAACATAACGATCACGACCATCGGGATTCATGCAAGGATCGATAACCACCACCGTATTTTGTAAATAAGTTTTTGTTTTGGTATTCGATGGATTAAGCAACTCGTAAATAGTAAGCATGGAAGCTTCGGACGATGAAGGCTCGTTTCCATGTACATTGTAACTCATCCAGATGATAGCAGGCGCATTTTCAGAGGCGCTTGACTTATCCGCGCCAAAGCCTGCCAGTTTCAAATTGTTCTGACGAATATTTTCAAGGTTCGCAATATTTTCTTTTGTAGAAACAAAAGCCAATAGCAATGGTCGTCCTTCATTGGTTTCGCCATATTGCTCCAGCTTCATCATATCGGGCAATTGCTTTGCGAGATAGTTAAAGTAGTTCACAATTTTATAATGAGGCGTATACCTGCTTCCTATCTTGTAGCCAAGAAATTGTTCCGGGCTTTGCAATTGTGCAAAAGATGTTATTGCAATTAAGCAAACAAGAAAACAGCTAATGAGTCTTTTCATCGAAAATTATTTTTGGGACGTGAATCGTGAATGGTCAATCGTGAATGCAGCTCGCTAACTAAATTCATCACGCAAAAAATCAGGTAACGAAAAGAAAAAAACATACCGATCAATCTTGAACCCTTCATTCACGATTCACGATTGACGATTCACGCTTTCACCCGAATATACTTAAATTGCAGATAGAGAACATTTTGACATGAAAAAACATTTAATTGTTTTGCTGGTTACCTTTTCGCAGTTTTCGTATAGCCAGCAAACCATCCGGCCTTTTGATTACAGCGTTCAGAAAAACTTCAAGGGAAAAAACGGAGCAGTAGTGAGTGCGCATCCCCTCGCAAGCCAGGCGGGGCTTAGCATTTTGAAGAAAGGAGGCAACGCTGTTGATGCTGCCATTGCAACACAACTTGCATTGGCCGTGGTATATCCTGGCGCTGGTAATATTGGTGGTGGCGGGTTCATGGTCGCGCATTTAAGCAATGGAAAAAATGTCACCATCGACTTTCGGGAAATGGCTCCGGGCAAGGCTTCCCGGGATATGTATTTGAATGCAAAAGGTGAAAGCCAGTTAACACTTAGCCAGAACGGCCACCTCGCAAGCGGCGTTCCCGGCACAATTGCGGGCATTTTTTCTTCTCTTAAATATGCACGACTTCCTTTCAAAACATTGATACAACCCGCGATTGATCTGGCAGAAAAAGGATTTGTCATTACCCAGGCAGAAGCAAGGGGATTGAATCATTTCAAAAGCGATTTTCTGAAATACAGTTCCAAAACTTCTGCGTTTGTAAAAGATACAGAATGGCAGAAGGGTGACACACTTGTTCAAACGGAACTTGCCAATACATTGAAACGCATTCGTGACAACGGCGCAAAAGGATTTTATGAAGGCACGACTGCAAAAATGATTGTTGAAGAAATGCAAAAAGGGAAAGGCATTATTTCTTACGACGACCTTAAAAATTATAAAGCCAAAGAAAGAGAGCCTGTTGTTTTCAAATACAAAGATTACACGATTGTTACCATGCCATTGCCTTCCAGTGGTGGGGTGTTGCTACCTATGATGATGAAAATGATTGAGCATCAACCGCTACAAGAATACGGTTTCCATTCTGTAAAAGCAGTGCATTTAATGACGGAGGTTGATAGGCTTGCCTATGCCGACCGGGCAAAATTTTTAGGTGATGTTGACTTTTACAAAGTACCTCTAAAAACACTTACCAGTGACTTGTATATCGCAGAGCGCATGAAATTGTATGATGCTGAAAAAGCAGGTGTGAGCACGAAAATTGGTCCCGGAGAAATTCCATATGAAAGCGACGAAACCACTCACCTGAGTGTGTATGATAAAGACGGAAATGCAGTGGCAATAACGACAACATTAAACGGCGGTTATGGTAGTCGCACGATTGTGGCAGGAGCAGGATTTTTACTGAATAACGAAATGGACGACTTCAGCGCAAAGCCAGGTATTCCCAATATGTATGGCGCGGTAGGCGGCGAAGCCAATGCGATTGCTCCGCATAAAAGAATGTTAAGTTCTATGACGCCAACGATTGTTTTGAAAAATAATCAACCATATTTGGTTGTTGGCACACCCGGTGGCACAACCATTACAACATCGGTGTTTCAATCGCTGGTGAATGTGTTGGAATTTAACCTCAGTCTTGATGATGCGGTGAACAAACCAAAATTCCATCATCAGTGGTTGCCTGACGAACTGGTGGTAGAAGAAAATTTCCCTGGTGACGTATTGGAACAATTGTCAGCAATGGGTTACTCGATAAAAAAAGTTGGCGGCATCGGAAGAACCGAAGCAATAAAAATTGACAATGGAATGATAGAAGCTGTAGGCGATCATCGCGGAGATGACAGCGCAGCGGGGTATTAAACTGAATAACTGATTAACTGATTAACCGAATAACTGAGTGATCGATGATCGTATTGCAAAATTGAAAATGAACCATTCAGTTATTCAGTTACTCAGTTATTCAGTTACTTGGCAATTAGTTATACAACCATAAAAAGTTACAGACATGTCACAAAACCTCCTCACTCAAAATGCCATCAAGCATTTCACCACTTACAAAGGATTGGCAGATAAAACATTTGCGCAGCTTAGCGAGGAGCAAATGCATTATCAGCCGAATGATGCGTGCAATAACATTGCTATTCTTATTCAACACATGAGTGGCAACATGCTTAGCCGCTGGACAAACTTCTTAACCGAAGATGGCGAAAAACCCTGGCGCAACCGCGATACAGAGTTCAATGATCAGCAATTGAACAAACAGCAATTGCTTGATATTTGGGAAAAGGGATGGAAAGTTTTGTTTGATACTTTACAAAGTTTAAAAGAAGAAGACCTCTCCAAAGATATTTTCATTCGTACCGAACCACAATCTGTTACCGATGCCATAGTAAGACAAATCGCACAC
Organism: Pinibacter aurantiacus; assembly: GCF_019130065.1. Lineage (GTDB taxonomy): Bacteria > Bacteroidota > Bacteroidia > Chitinophagales > Chitinophagaceae > Pinibacter > Pinibacter aurantiacus. The sequence continues at coordinate 274,026 of NZ_JAHSPG010000003.1, forward strand.
TACTGTGGTCATGTGGGGCAAATTGTGATGTTGGGAAAAATAATGAAAGCCGGAGACTGGCAACCGCTTTCGATTGCAAAAGGGCAGTCGGATGCGTTTAATAAACTGATGCAAAACAAGTTTGGCAATTAAGAATTAGGAATTAAGAATTGCTTCTGTGTTGCTCCTTGGCACATTACTCAGCAACCAAATCTCCGGAAAGCCATAGCATAATGAATTCTTAATTCTTAATTCCTAATTCTTAATTCTTATTTGTTTTCTACCCAAATTTTCAAATTTTCAAATTACCATATTCTCAAATTTTGCCTCTATATTAGTTTCTCAAACAACAACAACCAACGATCAGCTATGCAAAAAGACTCACCTAAAAAACAAGGCGACAATTCACGCAGAAAATTTATCCGTAACTCCGCTACTGCTCTAGCAGGAATGTACATTGTTCCAAGACACGTTTTGGGAGGCAAAGGCTTCATCGCACCCAGCGACAGGCTTATTATTGCCGGTATTGGTGTAGGCGGTAAAGGAGAAAGCGATATTGATATGTTTAACAAAAGCGGTAAAGCAGAAATTGCCATTCTGTGCGATGTGGATGAACGTCGCGCAGCAAACAGCCGCAAACGTTTTCCTAATGCAAAATTTTACAAGGACTACAGGGAAATGTTGGCCAAAGAAGGTAAATCGATTGACGCGGTTTCTGTTTCCACACCAGACCATATGCACGCCGTACAGGCAATGGCCGCAATGCAGATGGGCAAGCACGTGTACGTGCAAAAGCCCCTGACACATGACATTTACGAAGCTCGAATGCTCACACAAGCTGCTCACAAATACAAAGTGGTTACGCAAATGGGCAACCAGGGTGCCAGCAACGATGGCGTGAGACAATTGACCGAATGGTACCGCAATGGCATCATTGGTGACATCACTGAAATTTTTTGCTGGACAGACAGACCCGTTTGGCCGCAAGGCATACAATGGCCGGCCGCAAAAGGAGAAGTGCCTAAAGAACTTGATTGGGACCTTTGGCTGGGTACCGCGCCGCAAAAAGATTACGTTGATAACCTTCTTCCTTTCAACTGGCGCGGCTGGTGGGATTACGGCACCGGTGCACTAGGTGACATGGGTTGTCATATCATAGCACCGGCATTTTCGGTTATGGATCTCGGTTATCCAACCGAGGCTGAGTGCAGCGTAGGCTCCGTTTATGTGGGTGAATTCAAGCGCGGTTATTTCCCAGACAGTTGCCCTCCTTCTTCACATGTAACGTTGAAGTTTGCTGGAAAAAATGGCAAGCCGGGCGTTAAGCTGCATTGGATGGATGGTGGCATTCAACCGGAAAGACCAGCCGAACTTGGCCCTAACGAATTAATGGGCGATGGCGGCAACGGAGTAATATTTGTGGGTACAAAAGGTAAAATGATGTGCTCTACGTACAGCCTCAATCCGCAATTGCTGCCCACTTCAAAAACAGCTATCACGCAAGTTCCACAAACGATTAAGCGTGTGCCCGGCGGAGCCGATGGTCACTATGCAGCGTGGGTAGATGCAGCAATGAAGGGCTACAGCAGCAAAGAAGCAAAAGAATTAAGCTCCAATTTTGATATTGCCGGGCCCCTTACAGAAAGCATCTTGATGGGCAACCTCGCCATTCGCAGTTACGATATTCGCAAAGCAAAAGAAGGCGGCGGATACACTTACCCCGGTCGTTATATCAAACTTTTGTGGGATGGCGCGAATATGCGCATCACCAATTTTGAAGATGCAAACCAGTTTGTGAAGAGACAGTACAGAGCGGGCTGGAGCCTTGGAGTGTAGGAATGACTGAATAATTGAGCGAGTCTCGAATACTTACCACTAAGGCACTGAGAGCACTAAGTTACACTAAGGAAAACCCTTGGTGAGGCTTAGTGCCCTTAGTGCCTTAGTGTTGAATGAGCGTCTTGTACAGAAACCCCGTAGCCCTTTGTGGTTTTAGCATCGTCACAATAAAGCAAAAGCCCGCCGCAGCCGACAAATGCTTTATCGTGTGTCCGCTGATCACTTCGTGTGTAAACGAAAAAATGTTGCGATCAAATTTTTCACACGTAAATGCGATGGCGTAAAAACCGGCAGCTACTAAAATATTGTATCGTTTTGTATAAGGTGATGGCAACAAAATAATTGACAAGAGAATCAAAAAGATTGCACCGTATTGTGCCACAAAATATGGCATTAAGTTTCCCGAAAACTTCCAGTAAAAGACACTTGCCACTCCATCTGTGATAGCTGCAATTAACAACGACTTTCCTCTCACATTAAGTCGCTCAATAAAAGTTGCTGCGAGCAAAGGCATGAAAACCATGGTCATTGGCAAGCGATCCCACACCAATCTTTTGTCAGTTGGTGCCCAATGATAAAATGCAGAACCAAAAGCAGTCAGCATCAATCCTAAAAACATCCACCGATAAGCGTTTTTAAGATTGTTTTGCGAGGGCTCAATTATTTTATCCTTTGCCAAAACAATTAATCCCCAGAGCGCCACGAACAAAAAAGCCAGATTAGATAACACATCTCCGGCATTGGGAATAAAGAGCAAGGAGCGTTTATCTGCAAAGTCATGAAAGGTCTGTTGTTGGTTAACTGCAGGTAAGATGAATGCAGCAAGTATCAATAAGATGGCTGCAAGGATTACAAGGGTTTGTTTTACTTTTTTTGCGTTCATTGGTTTGGGTTATAATGTTGGATGTCTCGAATATTACCACTAAGGACACTAAGTCACACATAGGGTTCTCTTAGTGAGGCTTAGTGCCCTCAGTGCCTTAGTGGTGATTCGGAGTATTGCACATAAGCCAAATCTAAATGAAAAGTGCTCTTCAAAAATTTGACATAGATCAAATTTTTCTTCCTCTTATTCTGCTAAGTGTTTCTAGCGTAATTCCCAGGTAAGAAGCAATATGTTTTAGCGGGCAGCGCAAAGTAATTTCGGGATATGTCTCCACAAGATACTGGTAACGTTCAAATGCATCTTTTTTGCGAAGATTAAAAAGCCTGTCCTCACTTTGTTTGTAATAATGTTGTGTGAGCATCAATCCGACGAAAGTGAAAGAGTGAAACTTCTCGTACAGTTGTATCAGATCTTCGTAGGAAATATAATATAAAATGCAATCTTCAACCGCTTCTATTGATTCATAGCTTGCCTGCTGGTCAAAAAAACTTTTTACGGAAATAATAAAGTCATGCTCCTTCATGAACCAGGTGGTAACCTCATTGTCTCCCTCATTATAAAAACTTCTCAAAAAACCCTTTTCTATAAAATAGATGTATTTACACACTTGCTTTTGCCTGAGTAAAAGCTCCTTTTTCTCCAATTCCGTTCGTTCCAGGCGCTGGGCTATTTCATTTAACACCTCCTCTTCCAGTGGATGTAGGTTTAAAAGAATATTTTTCAGAGATTCTGGAAGCATAGTATAAGCAGGTCGTTTACAATATTAAGAAAAAGGGCTTATTGCCGAACGCTTAACGCATAACGCTGATGCAACCAGTTCAAGCGTTCAACGTTAGGCATTAGGCGTTTAGCTCTTTTCTCAATGTTCATTTTCAACCAGTTCTATTTTTTTAGTAAATTCGCAGCACTTTTTACGGCTGTCCCAGGCAATAAAAGAATTTTTCCTCTCCAATTGACTTTGACCGCCGTGCTAAAGCATTCATTGTCATAATTCTAAACATAATACACATGGCTTTCGATTTAGACCTGATCAAGAAACTTTACGCCGGTTTTGGCGCTAAGGTGGAGACTGCCCGCAAAGTTGTTGGACGTCCTTTAACGCTTACTGAAAAAATATTGTATGCCCACCTCTGGCAAGGCGCAGCTACCCAGCCTTTTGAAAGGGGGAAAAGCTATGTTGATTTTGCGCCGGATCGCGTTGCCATGCAGGATGCTACTGCGCAAATGGCGCTTTTGCAGTTTATGCAAGCGGGTCGCGATAAAGTGGCCGTTCCTTCTACTGTACACTGCGACCACCTGATCGTGGCTAAAGAGAACAGCAAAGTGGACCTCGACAGAGCCGTTCACGAAAGCAGCGAGGTTTACGACTTCCTTGCTTCAGTTTCTAATAAATATGGCATTGGTTTCTGGAAACCAGGTGCCGGTATCATTCACCAGGTAGTGTTGGAAAACTACGCTTTCCCTGGCGGGATGATGATCGGAACGGATAGCCACACTGTAAACGCAGGTGGTTTGGGTATGATCGCGATTGGCGTTGGTGGTGCTGATGCCTGCGACGTTATGGCCGGCCTTCCATGGGAGTTGAAATTCCCTAAACTGATTGGTGTAAAACTGACAGGTAAATTAAATGGCTGGACCGCCCCTAAAGATGTTATTTTAAAAGTTGCCGGTATTCTTACTGTAAAAGGCGGTACCGGTGCTGTTGTTGAATACTTCGGCGAAGGCGCTACAAGCATGAGCTGTACTGGTAAAGGAACTATCTGTAACATGGGTGCGGAAATTGGGGCTACCACTTCTACATTCGGTTACGACGAGAGCATGAGCCGCTACCTGAAAGCAACGGGCCGCGAAGAGATCGCAACTGCAGCTGATGGCATCAAAGAACACCTGACTGCAGATCCTGAAGTATACGCAAATCCAGAAAAATATTTCGACCAGGTTATCGAGATCAACCTGAGCGAATTAGAACCACACTTGAACGGACCTTTCACTCCGGATTTAGCTACTCCGATTTCTAAAATGAAAGAAGAAGCTGCTAAAAACGGCTGGCCTACAAAAATCGAAGTAGGTTTGATCGGTTCTTGTACGAACTCTTCTTACGAAGACATCAGCCGCGCAGTGAGCCTTGCAAAACAGGTAAAAGAAAAAGGTCTTAAAACAAAAGCAGAATTCACCATTACTCCTGGTAGTGAGCAAGTTCGTTTCACTATCGAAAGAGATGGCTTCCTTGATATTTTCGACCAGATCGGTGCAAAAGTTTTCGCAAATGCTTGCGGACCTTGCATTGGTATGTGGGACAGGATGGGTGCTGACAAGCAAGAAAAAAATACCATCGTTCACAGTTTCAACAGAAACTTTGCTAAACGTGCAGATGGCAACCCTAACACTTACGCATTTGTTGCTTCTCCTGAATTGGTTACAGCATTGGCAATCGCAGGTGACCTTTCTTTCAACCCGCTTACAGATACTTTAATAAACGAAAAAGGTGAGAAAGTAAAACTGGATGCACCTACAGGTAATGAATTGCCTCCAAAAGGCTTCTCTGTAGACGATCCGGGTTACCAGGCTCCGGCTGCTGATGGTAGCGGTGTTCAGGTAGCTGTTTCTCCAACCTCTAACCGTTTGCAATTGCTCGATCCATTTGCTCCATGGGAAGGCACTGATCTTAAAGGTTTGAAACTCCTTATCAAAGCAAAAGGAAAATGTACAACTGACCACATCTCTATGGCTGGTCCATGGTTGAAATTCCGCGGTCACCTTGATAACATTTCCAACAACATGTTGATCGGTGCGGTTAACTTCTTCAACGAAAAAACTGACCTTGTTAAAAACCAGTTGACTGGTGAATATGGCGCAGTTCCTGCAACTCAACGTGCTTACAAAGCAGCAAGCGTTGGTTCAGTAGTAGTAGGTGATGAAAACTACGGTGAAGGTTCTTCACGTGAGCATGCGGCTATGGAGCCTCGTCACTTAGGTGTTCGTGCGGTATTGGTAAAATCATTTGCCCGCATCCACGAAACCAACCTGAAAAAACAAGGTATGTTGGGCTTGACTTTTGCCGACAAAGCAGATTACGATAAAATTCAGGAAGACGATACTATCGATATTAATGGCCTGACTCATTTTGCTCCTGGCAAACCATTGGAACTGGTATTGCACCACAAAGATGGCAGCAGCGAAATTATTATGGCAAACCACACTTACAACGATCAGCAGATCGAATGGTTCAAAGCCGGTGGCGCGTTGAACATCATTCGCAAGCAGTTCGTGAAGTAAGTTTTGCCTGCCCGACTGATCATTCAGGCGGGAGTTGTGAGTTTTAAGTTATAAGTTGGCAGCGCGAGTTGCCAACTTTTTTATTGCACACGCCCGCCCGGCTGAAGCCGTTCGGACGGGGATGACGGAGATTGGACGGATGACCACGCCCGCCTGCTGACTTAGTCGGGCAGGGATTTTTTGTTGATGCTGGTGCGACGTATCGTTTGTAATAAAATTTGTTACAATGTCAACGACTCGCCGCTCCGTTGCGATCGCCGCGTGAAACAAACCAAGTCTTTGCGTCCTTTGTTTTCTCTTTTGCGCCTTTGCGTGAAATAAGGTGGCCTGCAGCTGAGATTTGACCGAATACAACACACCCTTTCGACTTTTCTATTTACTTTGGCATTTCCTCTACCTAAATAGCAACCTGTTTCTCTTGCAGTCATGCCAAAAATTTACCTGTCATTAATCATTTTTTTTGGGTAAATTTTTATTACATGTTTTTATTTGTTTATTCTCTTGAAGAATTAAATCAGCCTGATATACTTGCAGCAGTTTCGTTACTGATACTCTTGATTCTTCTTACAATTATCATTTTAATCGTTCGAAAAGTAAGAAGAAAAAAAGAGCCGGATAATGTTAAGGAACTCGAATTCGCAGCGCAGCGGAAACAAACAACAATAGAAGAATTGGATGATGCCCAATATTTGCTTAAAGAAAACGTTAATACGTTCGTTGAGCCTCCATCCAATTTTCAAAATGAAAACTCAATACCAATGAATATGAACCTTGACCTAAATCTGCAAGTTGAAGCCCTTGAAAAAGAAGCGATTGAAATCAAAGAAAGCCTTTTCCGCATGAAAGGGGCCATTGGAAAAGATGACGAATACAGGGAGCTAAAAGAAAAATGGTACGAAAAGGAACGACAATTGCGTGAATTAAGAAATGCGGACAAATCATCTTCTTTTGTAACGAACGGGTTTATTCATCACGAAAAAGAAAATAATACCGAAACAGCTGTACACCTTTCAACGGAATACTACGAAACGAGCGACGAATCTCAGGAACATAATGATGCAGAAACCTTGACCATGTATAACGCTCCAATAAGCGAGCAGCCAAATACAATTTCTGAAAAAGATAAGGAAACAAAAAAATTACACGACAAAATTGCACAACTAGAAGAACTTCCGAGGATATTGAGCGAGAAAAACAGACTCTTATTACAGGAACTTGAAACACTAAAAGCAGCGCATCGCCAACTTGAGGAACGGTATGCTCATTTAGAGTCAACTCAAAATAAAAAAGCTGAACAGGCACCAACAGGCACCAACTGTGCTCACACCAATGAAACGTCACAGACTCCGGCAGCAACGAACACAGAAATAAAAAATCTACAAGATAAGATCACAGAATTAGAAAGCCTCACTCCGGTTTTAACTGAAAAAAATCTGCTGATCGAGTTCTTGCAAAATCAATTGGATAAACAGATTAAAAATACCTTCCAGGTTGAAAAGGAACTTACTCAACTTAAAGCGGAAACACTGCAGGCTAATGAAGCTTTTCAGCAAAGGCAAACTTTAGCGGATCAAATACAGGAGGAACTGCAAAAGAAAGAGCAATACAATATTCTTATCACGTCGCAGTATGAAAAAGCGGTGCAGGTAACTGAGAAATACAAACAGCAGCTGGATGAAACAATCGAAAAACTATCGTCTCTGCAAGCCCACTTGCGTAACACAATAGAACATTCTCGCAACAGTGAGTGAGCACGCTGATGACACTGATTTGACGGATTTACACAGATTTTTTTAGTAACAATACTACCCCGCCGCGTCGCTGCTTCGTTGCTATCGCTGCGTGAGAATTCTTTGCGCCTTTGCGTGAAACAAAGTCAGTTGCTACTTTTATACAAACAACTGTTATGCTTACAGCCATTCATCCCAAACTGCCAATGCGCAGTAAAACGGCAACAAAAGATTACTACGTGAACAAACTCGGTTTCACTCAACTTGGCAGTACTGATTATCCCGAATATTTAATGGTTCAAAAAGACAATATTGAAATTCATTTTTTTGAATTCAAAGAACTTGATCCAAAAGAAAATTACGGACAGGTTTATATCCGGGTAAATAATATTGAGACGTTGTATCAATCTCTGTTGGACGCAAAAATCGAGATACATCCTAACGGCCCGTTACAAACAAAGCCCTGGGGACAAAAGGAATTTTCATTGCTTGACCCTGATAATAATTTACTGACTTTTGGAGAAAGTTTATGAGTGAGCAACCTTTCGGAGATAAAAGATGACTAAAATTTTTCTGAATCTACAATCGCATATTTAAACCCCTAATTTTCGATCCTGAAATGGAAGACACGTTCGGACATAGAAAAATATTTGCCGCAGTTGTATTTTGCTTGTCACTCCTTTGGGTTGTGTATTCAATATTTTTTTCAAGCGGAATTACTGCGTTATCAGAGGGCACGTTTGTCACTACGCAGGAACCGGTGTTCCACAAACCCACTACTAAAGGAACTTTCTATTCAATCGCCTTCCAGTTTATAAAGCCTTTCGGCAAGCAGTATTCTATGGAAGGGAGAGTTTTGAAATACACTGATTACAAAAGTGTGCTCAACGATATCAAAGCCTTTGATACACTACGTATAAAAATCAGCAACGACGAAATTTATCAACTAACTGCTAAAGGGAAAAATTACGTAAACCTTGCCGCTGTATTAAAAGAAGAAATGCAAAATTATCGTTTTTTCATTTTTTTCAGAATAATGATCTGCATCGCCATTCTTCCATCCTTGTTCTTTAAGAAACGCCCAACATTCTGGCACAGCGGATTTGAATTTGAGTTCAGGTTTTCTTATTTATTTCTTGCAATAATGGCCATAGGAATCGGCACATACATATATATCAACGGAGATTCTTTTTTGACGGGCTTTCAGCCGGACTAGCCTAATATTTGCTCCAACACGGCTCTAAATAATTTATTGACTTTTGGAGAAAGTGTATAAGCGGCAACCCATTGATAGTGCAATCGCGGGGTTGCAAGACCTGATAGGTTTTTAAAACCTGTCAGGTCTTGTGCAGCACCAGATGTAAATAATATCATTTCGCAGTTGAAACCAACAGCTCCCGAATATCTACTTTCAAATATTTTGAAATAGCATAAAGCGTCTCTATAGAAGGCTGCATTTCATTGGTACACCAGCGTGAAACTGTTGCTTCTGTCTTGTTTAAATGAAGAGCCAAATCCTTATTGGTTCTGTCATTTTCGATCAGTGCAACCTTAATTCTATTTAGTTTGAGTTTTGACAAGATGGTGTCTATTTATTAATTCGAATAAATATCGCAAAACCATAGAATCTCAAATTTTCACTATATCGATATATTATTATAGATTTACAGCAATTTTTATTCCTATTTCAATCTTTATTTATAGTTTTACAAAAATAAAATATTTAATTATTTTTTATTCACAAATCCGATGACGTCAACATTCGTGATGACAACAATTTAAAATTGAATCAACAGCTTTGCATTTCATCTCAAAACCCTTATCAAAATGGTACAAATAACATCCAAAGGACTCCTTATTGAAATCGAAACTATAAACCAGCATGAATACCTGAATCTACTAAGCGGTAGTTTGCTTCAACTTTTGCAAGACAACAATGAGAACTACCACAGGGACTACGATCCACGATGGGTGGTCTTTGATTTGCTGCAACATCTATTGCCAACCAATTCACAACTGGAAAAAGGAATTAAAGAAACAAGCGCCGCTCAGTGAGCGGCCGCCTTTTAACCGGCAGCGCAGCAACCCTTATCAGCCCTCAATTTGTTTGCGTACTAACACTATTGCAAATCTCCGTCCCAAATTTTACTTTCGACGTCGATAACTTCATTCAGTTGACAACCTGATCCAGTACCCTCAACCTGTCACAGCCCTTAATCAAATAAGCCGCCGATGAAAAAAATAGCCATCCTAACATTTGCACTCTTTGTTTCAGTGAATGCTTCTTCCCAAACTAAGACCAACATTGCAAGTGCTGATTCCAGTTCACCGAAAAAGCTGGACTCGCTTCATTTTGCCGTTTTCTATTTCTACAGAGCCTTTGTTCCCAAAATGGTCGCGCCTATAAAAAAAGTCCCTATCTATGTAGATGATAGTTTGGTGTATAACTTAAAAGCAAATACACTTGTTGCGGTGAAAATCTTTAAGGAAGGAAAGCATAACGTTTGTGTGGACAAGGACGGAGAAACAACCATCGTGAGCAAAATAAAATTTGGCAACGAATATTTTTATAAATGCGCCATTGTACCGGGCCTGTGGGGTGGCAAACCCACCATCGAAACGGTTACTGTTAAAGTAGGAAAAGAAGAAACAGGTATTCTTAAGGATGAGTAAACGTTCACATAAACTACTATTCAAATGAAAGAAAATAAAACGCCCATCAACAAAGACATCGAAGCTTACAACAATGCACTTGCCGAAGAAGACAAAGAAATAGGCAACATCCTGTCGCACGAAATAAGCCTTCATTTGCCGGAGGCAGAAAACAAGATCTGGCACCGTCATCCTGTTTGGTTCCTGGAAGGCAACCCCATCGTGGGATACAGCAAATTAAAAGACTCGGTTCGTTTATTGTTTTGGAGTGGACAATCATTCGATGAAGAAGCTTTGCAAAAAGAAGGAACATTTAAAGCTGCCGAAATGCGCTACACCGCAACTAACCAAATAAACAAAAAAGATCTGAAACGTTGGCTCAAAAAAGCAAGAGACATTCAATGGGATTATAAAAACATTGTGAAGCGAAAGGGCGTTTTGGAGCGTCTAAAATAGTCATTTAATATTCAATCTTATCCCATTATGAAACTTTTCCTTGCTTACATCATTTTATTGTTTCCACTTAAAACTTATTCGCAGGTTATCATTAAAAACACAAGCCTGGTAAAACCGGATACCAACGCACTATTTTATGGACCAGAAAATATGCTTGCTATTTCGGGCACATCGGAAAAAGTCGCCCTTGTGTCATATAGAGGAAACACAATCATTGCAAAAGGAAGCAATCAATTTTCAGTAACTACGCGAAATCTAAAAACGGATACGCTTTCTGTATTCTCAAAAAAGAAGCTGTTGCTGAAAAAAGCTTTTTATATCGATACCGTTTTTTCTATTACCGTTCATGTCGGTAATATATTGAATGACACAGCTACTATCACGGAAATACTTGCAAACAAAGGAATAAAAGCCGTCATTAATTGCCTTTACTATAGACCGTATAGAATACCCGGATTCTTTGCCACCTTCATTACCTCACCATCAGACACGCTTGCAAAAAATGTTTGGGCCGACGGAAATCTTTTTTCGCCGGAACATCAGTACTATATAAAAAAACTGACAAAGAATTCAAAAATCGTTCTTAATGACGTTAGAATTCTTTTTGCAGATTCCAAGGCCCGATCTATTGGACCATATTTCATCTTTATTAAATAAACGATTTTTACTCAGCTTCTCCTTTTACAAATTCCAAAATATCGCCTGGCTGACAATCCAAAGCCTTGCATATAGCTTCTAAAGTGCTGAAACGAACCGCTTTTGCTTTCCCTGTTTTTAATATGGAAAGATTAGCCAAGGTGAGGTCTACCTTTTCCGACAGTTCGTTTAGCGACATTTTTCGCTTGGCCATCATTACGTCTAAGTTCACTACAATAGGCATATTTATACAGTTAGTTCGTTTTCGGTTTGGATTTCTACTCCCTTCTTAAATATTTGGGCTATAACAAACACTATTCCGGCCATAAATAAATAGCCTCCTGGTTCAAAGTCCCGCTGCAGGCCCGGCACGTTTTTCATCATGTAGCCTAAATGCGTACTGTAAAACAACGCTACAATTCCAATGACCAATATGAAATAACTGATCTTTTCCAGCACGTTCGCTATTTCGATCGTAAATGGATTCACCATTTTGATTTTACTCAGCACTTTAATTACCAGGTAAGCCGTGTATGCTTCCAAAATAAGGATAGCCACCCTCATCAACACGTTAAGCGAGTATTGCGTCATACTGTACTGCCTCAGGCTATACAGGTCCAGGCCCTGGTAAAGATTTTTCGCAGCGTCTGGATTGATCCAGGTAACGGCAAATGCAACCAGTATTGCTCCGGCTTTGATCATTAATCCAACAAATGCCACCCAGGCAAGAATATTCATTACAGTTAGAATATTTTCGGTTCTTGTTTTCACAATAATAAATTTAAGGTTAACAATCTTTCTCAAATATAAATAAATATTTATCGAATATCAATAATTTTTTATCTAAAATTAATAACTACAAAAGCTCTATTTAGCGGAAATAGTTATGCATAAAACCTTTATCTTTATAAATAATAAAAATGTAAGCATATGGCGTTACCCGTAAACAATAAAGGCAAAGGAAAAGCGGTTGGCAAAAACCAGCCTGCGGCCGGCGGTTCTAAATTCATTGCAAAGCCAACTTCAAAAGTATCTGGCGGTGGCGGAAAGAAAATGGTGAAAACAGGCGGTAGCAGAGGAAGCTGATAATACTTTCTTTAATGAATACGCAAATGGCTTGAGTGTTAATTTCTCAGGCCATTTTTATTTGCCGCCGTTTTAAAGCACTGTAAATGACGCAGTTATCTAAATAATTCATTGATTTTTATTTAACTATTTATTAAAATTATTTACACTACCTTTGCCCATCATTTGAGCTTTCTTTTAGTCAAGAAATTATCATTCATCTTCTCCGGGTACTTCTTTTCTGATTTTTTCCTCAGATAATTTTTAGCTTATTGCATAAGCTCTATTCGCATTATTTGCAGCTATTAGTCCTGTATTAATATATATGTGCTCAATCTGTCATAATGTGAGCAATTAAACGTTGACCGTTGTACTATTTAAACAGGCGGTCATATTATTAGAAATTAAAAAGTTATAATGACATTTGAACAATTAGGTATTATTGAACCTATTCTAAAAGCACTTCAAAACGAAGGCTACACTACCCCCACCCCAATACAATTACAAGCCATACCTTCAGTATTAGAAAGAAGAGATCTTTTGGGTTGCGCGCAAACAGGCACCGGCAAAACGGCTGCTTTTGCCATTCCCACTTTACAAATATTGCATGGTCTGCACGCTGATCACAAAGCGCACAGAAATATCCGCTCACTTATTCTTACTCCTACAAGAGAATTGGCTATACAGATAAATGAAAGCTTTGCCTCATACGGTCGCAATACGGGTGTTAGGCACCAGGTTATTTTCGGCGGTGTTTCGCAGCATAACCAGGTAAATGCACTGCGCAATGGCACAGATATTTTGATCGCTACACCCGGAAGATTATTAGATCTCATAAACCAGGGTTACATATCGCTTCAGCATATCCAAATATTTGTGTTGGATGAAGCGGATCGCATGCTTGATATGGGTTTTATACACGATGTAAAAAAGGTAATAAAAGAACTGCCTGAAAAGAAACAAACATTGTTTTTCTCTGCAACTATGCCTCCGCAAATTGCACAGCTTGCGAATTCTCTTTTGCATTTTCCTGTAAAAGTAGAAGTGGCGCCTGTTTCATCAACAGCCGAAAAAATAGATCAGTCAGTGTTTTTTGTTAACAGGAAAGATAAACTGCAGTTACTGGTTCATTTGCTTCAGGCAAAAGCTATTGATCGTACCATTGTTTTTTCCAGAACAAAGCATGGTGCCGATAAAATTGCGAAAGGCCTTAAGAACATGAATATTTCTGCAGATGCTATTCATGGTGACAAATCACAAAATGCCCGTCAAAATGCTTTAAGCAATTTTAAAAATGGCAACCTGCAGGTGTTAGTAGCTACCGATATTGCTGCAAGAGGGATTGACGTAGATGCACTCTCGCATGTGATCAATTTTGATTTACCAAACATACCGGAAACATACGTTCACAGAATTGGGCGAACAGGCAGAGCAGGAACAAGCGGCATTGCTTTTTCATTTTGCGATAGCGAAGAACGTCCATTCCTGAACGATATTAATAAATTGATCGGGCTGAAAATTCCGGCGGAAAATCATCCGTTTGAAGTCTTCGAAACTAAGCAAACTGCAACACCGGTTGTCGCAAAAAAATCTCCGCATAATGAGCCCGGCAAAAGCTTCAGGAGAAAAGAAAACACACGTAAGGCTCTTTCATAATTCAGTAACAATTTAAACACCTTCTATATGCACACAGAAGAAATTGAAAAGTTCATCGATTCCAAAACATCGTCTGAAACCAAAGTAAAAATTGACTTTAAGAAGAGGGAGGCGGTATATGGCCTTTTTGTAAAGGACAAAGATTACGATGATCTTAAGTCGAAGAATTTATGGAGAATTGTACCAAAATCTCAATTCGAAGAATACAGCAGGTCAAACAATATCGGCCTTGCCAAGATATTCAACGGAGTAGATTTTTCAAGACTTACCGTATACAAAGAAAAAGAAGTTGTATAATACTCAAAAGAGATGCCCCGAGTTTGGAGGCATCTCTTTTTTATTAAAAAGTCAAAAATCAAAAATCAAAAGTGCAGCGTCACCTTTTGACTTTTGATTTTTGACTTTTGCCTTTAACTTATTGATATTTTACAAAAAACGACCCTTTTGTTATTTGTCTTGTCTCCACCTGATCAAATGTTTCCCTTCCAACAAATTCAAAGGTGGCAGTCATGGTCTTTTTGGTTGGGTCATGTTGAGTAATTTTCAAAGTGCCCGACTCTGCAGAATACATTTTTGCGTCCATTCCATTTATTTCTGAGTAGTCCGTTGTATACAGCTGGCTAAACGGATCGTATGTATATGATCCCACTTTTGCATCTGGTGGTATGGTGAATGCAAAGACCTTATGTTCATCCGCACCCGCGATGTAAATCTGTCCCAGTATTACTTGCGCAGTAATCGTTTTCGCCTGCCACGCAGTTCCGTTGATAGTGGCCTTTAAATAAGCATCTCCTGTCGCGGGTGGCGTTGTAGGGCCAGTTGGGTCTGTTGGCAAAGAGGTGAAATATGTCAGCTCAAACAATCCTTCAGTTGCGGTATAACTGGTTCCGTCCGCAGGATTAAATAGTTTAGATTGAAAAGTTCCTTTAATAATCTTCTTATCCGTATCGATAGAAGTTACAGTAACAGTACCATTTGCGTTCGTTGCAACGTCAGACGACATTGAGGAATAAACATTTGCAGGTTTTGTGTAATCTGGTTCGAAAGCTACAAATCCTTTGGCCGCAGCGAAAGAAACGTCGTAAGTACCTATCGTATCTCCGGTGAGTGTGATGGTCATCATTTGACCATTACTACTAATGCCGGTTAGATTAATGACACCATCCATAATAGTGGCGCTTTGCTTATCTGCCGCTGCTTTCCAGTTTCCTCCATTAATGTTTGCAGTGAAGTTTCCGGATGAGTTATTGTTGTTGTTGTTGCCATTTTGACCAAGCTCGTAGCTTACTTCTTTTTGGCATGAAGTCAAAGAGATAAGGGTTATTGCAGTCACTAAGAATGCAACAAGGGATTTAATTGGTTTCATAAATTTTCTAATCTGTTACGAATATAGATAAACGCGTAAAAAAAGTTAAGGATTCCCCATAAAATACCTTGCGACCAACAAAAAATGAGTATTTACCACCTTGTTTATAAAGCCTCGGTAATTTATGCACTCAAATATTTACCACTAAGGGCACAAGCCTCACTAAGAGATCCCTTAGTGTAACTTAGTGTTCTCAGTGCCTCAGTGATTATTGATAATGCTGCACATTCTAACTCCTAACTCCTAATTCCTAATTTCTAATTTCTAATTCTACCCTATCTTCTCCTTCGCCCACCTCAGTGCAATCTCTAACTGCTGCTTCATCGTAAGATTGGTATTGTCGAGAACAATGGCGTCTTCTGCCTGCCTCAGCGGACTTACCTCACGGTGAGAATCTATGTAGTCGCGCATTTCCAGGTTGTTCTTTACCTCCTCTATAGTAACGTTTGGATTTTTTTCGAAGAGCTCTTTGAATCTTCTTTCCACACGTATAGCGTTATCTGCAGTCATGAAGATCTTTAATGCAGCTTTAGGGAAAACAACGGTTCCAATATCTCTTCCATCCATTACAATGCCCTTCTTTTCTCCCATCTGCTGTTGCTGCTTCACGGCAAACTGGCGCACTTCTTTTACAGCAGCCACTTCACTTACTTTTTCAGCCACCACAAGATCGCGGATCACATATTCAACGTTCTCATCGTTCAAGTACATTTCCGATTGCTTGCTGTGTTCGTTGTATCGAAAATCAAGCGTGATTTCTTTTAACGCTTCGTCTACAGCTTTGTGCTTCGTCCAGTCTACGTGATTGCGGAGAAAGTACAAAGTAATGGCTCTGTACATAGCACCACTGTCAATGTACACATAGTTCAGTTCTTTCGCTAATTGCTTGGCCAAAGTGCTTTTCCCGCAACTGCTCCACCCGTCTATCGTTATAATTATTTTCTTGTGCATCAGAGTTATTTTGTTTCACGCAAGGATTTCACGCAAAGGCGCAAAGAAAAGACAAAGTTCGCAAAGGCTTTTTACATTTCACGCGGCGAGCGCAACGAAGCAGCGACGCAACGGAATTTCTTTCAGTACAAATGCTACGTCTCTCTCAGGCAAATTACTCTTCAAAAAATCAGCGCCAATCTGCTAAATCTGTGTCATCTGCGTGCTCTCTCGGCAAAAATAAAAAAAGGAGTACAACATAGGCTGTACTCCTTAACTATTAATTTATTTCTTTTTTATGCCTGAGATTTCTCAGAAGAAATTTTTGATTCTTTTAAACTGAATTTGATCTTACTGTTTTCTTTATCCAGATCTGCTACCAGAATATCGCCGTTTTTCACTTGCATATTCAGTATTTCTTCTGCTAAAGGATCTTCCAGGTATTTCTGAATCGCTCTGTGTAATGGTCTTGCACCAAACTGCACATCATAACCTTTTTCTGCAAGGAAGCTTTTCGCTTCTTCTGTCAGTTCAAGTGTAAAGCCAAGATTGGTCAGGCGTTTCAATACACCTTTCATCAGTATATCAATAATGGTGAAGATATTTTCTTTTGACAAAGAATTGAATATGATCACATCATCAATACGGTTAAGGAACTCAGGAGAGAAAGTACGTTTCAATGCTTTCTCAATTACCGCTCTGCTGTTTTCTTCAGAATTAGCAGTTCTTGCAGCAGTTGCAAAACCTACACCTTCACCGAAATCTTTCAATTGGCGAACACCAATGTTAGATGTCATAATGATCAGTGAGTTTTTGAAATCTACTTTGCGGCCGAGTCCGTCAGTAAGCTGACCATCATCCAGTACCTGCAACAAAATGTTGTAGATATCCGGGTGAGCTTTTTCAATCTCGTCGAGCAGGATCACTGAGTAAGGTTTACGTCTTACTTTTTCAGTAAGCTGGCCACCTTCTTCATAACCCACATAGCCCGGAGGCGCACCTACTAAACGGCTCACGGTGAATTTTTCCATGTATTCACTCATGTCGATTCTTATCAGTGCATCTTCGCTATCGAAGAGATATCTTGCCAATGATCTTGCCAACTCAGTTTTACCAACCCCTGTAGGACCAAGGAAGATGAAGCTACCAACAGGTTTCTTAGGATCTTTCAATCCCACACGGTTACGTTGAATGGCTTTCACCACTTTTTGAATGGCTTCATCCTGACCAACCACCATGTCGCGCATGTCATTACTCATATTGCGCAGCTTTTCTGTTTCAGCCTGCACCATGCGTTTTACAGGAATACCTGTCATCATGCTCACTACTTCGGCGATAGCGTCTTCGTCTATCGGGTAGCGTTTGTGTTTGCTTTCTTCTTCCCAGTTCAGTTTGGCTTTTTCAAGCTCTTCCTGTAAGCGTTTTTCTGTATCGCGTAAAGAAGCGGCTTCTTCAAACTTCTGGCTCTTAACAACTTTGTTTTTTTCGTTCTTCACATCTTCGATCTTCTTTTCAAGATCTACGATTTCCTGAGGAACGTTGATATTTTTCAAGTGCACTCTGGCACCCACTTCATCCAGCACGTCGATTGCTTTGTCTGGCAACAAACGATCGGTCATGTAGCGGTCACTCAGTTTAACACAAGCTTCGATTGCTTCCGGAGAATAAGAAACGTTGTGATAATCTTCGTATTTGCTTTGAATGTTTGTTAATATCTGGATCGTTTCTTCTACACTTGGTGGCTCTACAATTACTTTTTGGAAACGACGGTCAAGTGCACCATCTTTTTCAATGTACATTCTATACTCATCCAAAGTAGAAGCACCTATGCATTGCAGTTCGCCACGTGCCAATGCCGGCTTGAAGATATTTGAAGCATCCAGTGAACCGCTGGCACCACCGGCACCTACGATTGTGTGGATCTCATCGATGAACAGGATCACGTCGCGGTTCTTTTCCAACTCGTTCATGATCGCTTTCATTCTTTCTTCAAACTGTCCACGGTATTTTGTACCTGCTACCAAAGCAGCAAGGTCAAGCGAAATAACTCTTTTGTCAAACAACACGCGGGATACATTACGCTGAACGATACGAAGAGCGAGCCCTTCAACGATAGCTGTTTTACCAACTCCCGGTTCACCGATCAGTATCGGGTTGTTTTTCTTTCTGCGAGAAAGGATCTGTGAAACTCTCTCGATTTCTTCCTCACGACCAACAATAGGGTCGAGGGAGCCTGTTTCTGCAAGTCGCGTAATATCACGTCCGAAGTTGTCTAGTACAGGTGTTTTACTTTTTGTGTTTCCTGTGGTCTTAGATTTTTGTTGAGCAAATTTTTTCTCCTCGTCAAAATCGTCTTCATTCTCATCAGAAAATTCACTCCTTACTTCATTGCTTCTTACCACGCCAAGTTCATTTCTAAAAATGTCGTAATCCACATCAAATTGATTTAAGATTTGCGTAGCAATGTTTTCTTTGTTCTTTAAGATTGAAAGCATCAAGTGCTCTGTTTCTACAGTTGGGCTTTTCAAGGCTTTTGCTTCCAAAACAGTTACTCTTATAACTTTCTCTGCCTGCTTGGTCAGTGGTAGGCTATTAATGTTTGCGATATTCTTGCCTGTCTTATCCTTAACTGCCATTTCCACTTCCTTTCGCAGTTCATAGAGATCAACATTAAAGCTCTTCAGAATTTTTATGGCCGTATTCTCCCCTTCTCTTATCAGTCCAAGCAACAAGTGCTCGGTGCCGATAAAATCATTCCCCAGCCGTAAAGCCTCTTCCCTGCTAAACGAAATAATCTCTTTTACCTGGGCTGAAAAATTATTATCCATTTTATTTAATTGTGTGTGATACAATATTAACAAATATATTTGACTTACTGTTGCAACATAATAACGTAGTGAGCAGAGTATTATTAACATTTACGAGAGAATGTGCAAAAAATATTTCGACTAACTAACGTTAACATTACAATATATAAAAGAACAGATTATGATGGTCAAAATTGATACCAAGGAAAAATTCCATGTCATAACATTACTTGACGAGACTATTGCTGCTAATATGACAGCAGAACTGGCTGAAAGATTGCTTCCGTACCTGCAAAATGTCGTTAAAAATGTCGTATTAATCATGGAAAAGGTAACGACAATTGACGAACCTGCCGCCGACGAGTTACTAAATATACAACAACAATATTATGATAATGGCGCTTCATTCGTTATTTGTCAGTTGCAACCCGATGTAGAGAAGTTTCTCCTCGATACGGATAAGCTGGAAATGATGAACGTTACACCCACAGAAAGTGAAGCATGGGATATTGTACAAATGGAAGAAATAGAAAGAGAACTGGGCGGAGACGACTTGTAGAGACGGATGATAATCCGTCTCCATCGCGAAAATGACGATATGATTGCGAAATGACGCAATGAATGCGAAATGACGATATGCGGAGACGGATTATCATCCGTCTCTACGACGAAACACAAAACCAAACTGCCTTATGACCGAAACAACAACTGCAACTGAAACAACAACCAAAACCGGCTTCATTCCATCCCTTCGCCTGCTAGATGCTACGATGATCGTGGCGGGCTCAATGATAGGCTCGGGAATTTTTATCGTAACGGCAGATATTGCCCGCAATGTGGGCAGCGCCTGGTGGATCGTTATGGTATGGCTTATCACGGGGTTCATGACCATTGTGGCGGCGGTGAGCTACGGCGAGCTGAGCGGCATGTTTCCTAAAGCGGGTGGCCAATACACTTACCTGCGTGAATCTTACAATCCTTTAACAGGTTTTCTTTACGGCTGGAGCTTTTTCGCAGTCATTCAAACAGGCACCATTGCTGCGGTGGGCGTGGCTTTTGCCAAATATGCTGGATACTTCTGGCCTGCGCTGAATATGACCAGCGAAAACATTCTTTTTTCCGTTGGATCTGTTAGCATCTACCCCGCCCAGATAATTGCGATTGCCATTATTCTGTTGCTTACCTGGATCAATTCCAGGGGCGTTGAAAATGGCAAGCTTATTCAAACGACTTTTACCGTTTCCAAACTGATCGCCATGTTCGGGCTTTTGGCCTTTGGTTTCCTTTTGGCAAAGCACAGTTTCTGGCACGAAAACTTTGCCGGGGGCTGGAATGCAGCGCAAGATCTTGGGGAAAAAAATACACAAGGTGTGCTCGTGCCAACGGGCTGGAAATCAATTGGTGGGGTCGCCTTGATAGGCGCAATCGCTGCTGCCATGACCGGCTCACTTTTCAGCAGCGTGGCATGGGAAGGCGTTACGTTTATTGCCGGGGAGATCAAGAATCCAAAGCGCAATATCGGCCTAAGCCTTGCCCTTGGAACCTTCATCGTTACCCTTATTTACATCGGCATGAACCTGATGTACCTGAACGTGCTTCCGCTTAATGAAATAGCTTTTCCACAGGAGGACCGCATTGCCGTGGCTGCAGCCAGCAAACTATTCAGTACGGCAGGTCCTATTGTAATAGCCATTCTTATTATGGTTTCAACTTTTGGTTGTAACAATGGCTTGATCCTCGCCGGTGCAAGGGTTTATTATACCATGGCAAATGATGGCGTGTTTTTCAAAAAAGCGGGCCAGTTGAATCGTTTTCACGTACCACAATGGGCACTTTGGGCGCAAGCCATTATGGCATCTGTACTTTGCCTTAGCGGTCGTTATGGTGACCTGCTGGACATGGTGAGTTTTGTGGTGGTTATTTTCTACATCCTTACTATTATCGGCATCTTTATTTTAAGGAAAAAAATGCCAAATGCAGAAAGACCTTATAAAGCATTTGGATATCCGGTTTTGCCAATCATCTACATCATTCTGGGTCTTACTTTTTGCGGATTTCTTTTGTATATGAAGCCGCTGTATGCTGTGCTGGGATTGGTAATTGCGCTGATCGGCATTCCGATTTATTACGTGGCCATTTCGAACAAATCCAAATAAAGACGGCACACAGATGACACGGATTGGACGGATTTACACGGATTTTTTCTTGTCATAAGTTTTCGAAATAAATGTAGAAGTCCCGACAAATATGTTTTGTCGGGACTTCTACATTTATGGTTTGAGGCAATAGCTTGTATCCCAATTGGCTTATGTTCGACCTCTACTCAGTGGAGCACTAATTTTCTTTTGAACAAAATCCGTGTAAATCCGTCCAATCCGTGTCAACGAGTGCCTAAGGTTTTTTGACCTTTGATCTCTACATTTGCGTTTCAAACCGATAAAGAACAATGGATTTCGATAAACTCTTTCAGCAATTCAAGGATGTTAAGGTGGGCGTAATTGGAGATGTGATGTTGGACACTTACTGGTGGGGCCATGTGGAGCGTATTTCGCCGGAGGCACCTGTGCCTGTAGTAAGCCTCGACAAAAGGGAATTGCGCATTGGAGGAGCCGGAAACGTGGCATTGAACCTGGTTTCCATGGAAGCGCAGGTTTCCATTTTTTCTGTTATCGGCAAGGATGCAGATGGCGAATTGTTGAGTGATCTTTTCTCTCAAAACAAGATCAACACATCTTACTTACTGAAAGATTCTGGTCGCAAAACGACCAATAAAACCCGCATCATGAGCCGCAACCAGCAAATGATGCGACTGGATTCTGAAACAACGGAAGATATTCCGGCAGCGAATGCCGATGCACTGCTCAATAATTTGGAGCAATACATTGTGAATGAAAAACCGGCTGTTATCATACTTGAGGATTACAACAAGGGTGTGCTGACAGAAAAGTTGATCACAGATGTTGTTGCACTTTGTCACAAACACAATGTGATCACCGCTGTTGATCCTAAAAAGAAAAACTTCTTCGCTTATAAAAACGTACACATTTTCAAACCAAATCTCAAAGAGGTAAAGGAAGGTTTGAATATTTCTATTGATAAAGTGAATCTTGAATCAATGCAGAAGGTGCATGCTGCGCTTTGCGAAAAACTTAATCACGAGATTTCATTTATCACTCTTTCCGAAAAAGGCGTTTTTTATCAAAATAGCGAGAAGGGCGCTATTATCCCGTCTCACATAAGAAACATTGCAGACGTTTCCGGTGCGGGAGACACTGTAATAGCTGTAGCATCTTTACTGTACGCCGTTACAAAAGACCAACATTTAATGGCCGAAGTTGCCAACATTGCGGGTGGACTTGTGTGTGAGGAAGTAGGCACGCAGGCGATTGACAGGGGGAGACTTTTGATAGAGTGTAAGCTGCTGCTGGGGTAGCGATGAGTTATGAATTATGAATTGATTGGCCTATGTTCAAAATTTGAACATAGGCCAATCAGTTTTAAGAATGCCAGCATGGTTATCAGCCATTCATAATTCACCATTCATAATTCATCATTCACTTCTTAGATTTCGTCAAATAAATTCCGCCACTCACCACCACGCCATTTAATGTTTTTCCGAAAATCTTCGACGCAGTGCGATTAAATATTATTTAATTTCACAGGCATATTTAACCAAATATTTATATCTCATCTAAAATATGTCGAAATACTCATTGGTTATTCACGGTGGTGCCGGTACGATAGTGAAAGAAGACATGACCCCCGAATTGGAACTTGCTTATACAGAAGGATTAAGTGAAGCGCTTGATGCCGGTTTTGCAGTATTAAAAGAAGGCGGTTCTGCGGTAAATGCTATTAAGGCTGCAATCGTTATACTGGAAGACAACCTACTTTTTAATGCCGGCCGAGGCTCTGTATTTACAAAAAAAGGCATACAGGAAATGGACGCAGCGATTATGGATGGCAGTAACCTTGCTGCCGGTGCTGTAACCGGTGTGAGAAACGTTCGCAATCCGATAGAACTCGCTACGGAAGTGATGCGCAACAGCAACCACGTTTTCCTGAGTGGAAAAGGAACAACTGAGTTTGCCATTAAACAAGGCGTTAAATTGGAAGCTGACGACTACTTCTTTTCTCAATTCCGCTATGACCAATGGAAAGCCATTCGCGATTCTGACACTTACTCGCTCGATCATACGCACCAACGATTGGAAGAACTGATGAAAGACAGAAAATTTGGTACCGTAGGTGCAGTAGCCTGCGATATGCATGGCAACATTGCGGGTGCCACCAGCACAGGTGGTATGACCAACAAAAAATATGGTCGCATAGGTGATAGCCCGGTAATTGGAGCCGGCACTTATGCTAACAATAAAACCTGCGCCATTTCATGTACTGGTCATGGTGAAATGTTCATCCGTTCTGTAGCCGCTTACGATGTAAGCGCACTAATGGAATATAAAGGCATGAGCCTCCAGGAAGCGATGGACGAAGTGGTTAATAAAAAACTGGTAAGCATGCACGGTGAAGGCGGTATGATTGGCGTAGATGCCAAGGGAAATACTGCAATGGTATTGAACAGCGCGGGCATGTACCGCGGTGTGAGGGATAGCGATGGCGTGTATGAAGTGAAGATGTACAAATAGCAATAACTGAATAACTGAATAACTGAGTGCTTGATTAAGCAAGATATCTTACACTTTGAACCACTCAATTATTCAGTCATTCAGTTATTCAGTTATTTGCCACCCTCACCACTACTTTCTTATACCCCACTGTTCTCAAAAAATTCTCCATAATTGCTATGCCTTGTGTGTTGGCTTTATTAATCACATCTTGCGCGAGGGCGCGTTGAACAAGTTTATTTTTGATGCGGCTTTTTACCTGCGTTATTTCATCGGGAAGCCAGTCTCCGGTTTCGGAAAAGGTGCTAACATCCGATGGGTTTACGATCACATCCAGAATTTGAGCCTGCGGCAACTGTAATGACACAGAATCTTTTTCTACAAATACATCTTTATCTGTAATCTTTTGCAAGTCAGTGCCAGCAATTACTTTTCCTTTTGCTACCAGCACCACTGTCGCAAAACCTGTAGGCACAGTGCCCGGCACCGCATACTGCAATATTTTCGATATCACATTTTGTTGCGCATACTTGGTTGAATCCATCACCACTTCATCATACACCGTTATGGTAAAAAGCTGGCTTATTTGTTTAATGTCTTTTATTAATATCGGAGTATTGTCTATAACGACAGGCTTGGGTGCAAACACGTCCTGAAAAGAAGGAATAACATCCAGTTTTCTCAAAACAAAAACAAGTACTATCACCAGCAGTACAGTGATAACAATATTTCTAATGCTCTTAATCATGTTGAATATTTATTTCCGGTCTTTTCCCGTAGGAAATGTTTATAGATTCGTAGCCGAGCTTTTTTAAAAAATTGTTTACAAACAACGTTGTATTCTTTTCAGTTGTTTCCATTACGCCCAATTCTTTCACACTATTTCTTATTTGATTTTCGGCCTGGGTAAGTAAGGCGTCTCTTTCTGCATTGTCGAAGTCGTCTCTTAAAACGGATACTTCTTTGTACTCCACTTTTATTTTTTCCGGAGGAATACTTAATGAAAGCATTTGCGGCGGAGGCAGATAGACCGTGATATTTTTCCCCTCTATCACCACATCATTTTCGGCAAGCTTGGTTAGATCCACGCCCGCTTTAATATTTGCCTGGCAGGAAATTAATATTTTACGATCACCAAGTTTGTACCATGTTTGATCATCACTTGCTTTCACAATTTTTGTCACGACATATTCTGTCGTTGCAAGGTTACCCATTTGCCTTAATGCAAGTACCTCCTGTCGCTGATCTGGTGGCTTATGGCACGAAATGACGGCCAGTATTGGAAAAGCTATAGCGCTGTAAAAAAATTTCATCATATTTGCGGAGAGTAATTAATAATTAATAAAGAATAATTAATAGATGTAACATCGTCATAAAAAGATGCAGGCTCTCTTATTATTCGATAATAAACAAAGTTTCTTCCACTCATGAAGATCGCACTATTAATTATTAATTGTTAATTATTAATTATTTATTAGCAATGGAAAAATACGCTGTCATAGTCGCCGGAGGTTCCGGCTTGCGAATGGGAACAACTGTACCTAAACAGTTCCTTGAGATCAATGAAAAGCCCGTTATCTGGTATACATTGAACACCTTCCTGGAATCTTTTGACGACCTCGAGATCATTCTTGTTTTGCCGCAGCATCATGTTGAGACGGGCAAAACCATTATCGCCGATACAATTGATCCCAACCGCATACATATTACAATTGGTGGTGCCACAAGGTTTCATTCTGTAAAAAACGGCCTTGAACTGATAACAAAACATTCTATCATTTTTGTGCATGACGGCGTTAGATGCCTTCTTACTACAGACCTGATCCAACGTTGTTTCCGAGGCGCGATGGACAGGGGCAACGCCATTCCTGCTGTTGTGCCTTTCGATAGTTTGCGCATAGAAACTTTTAACGGCAATGAGATAGTTGACAGAAATAAAGTGCGCGTTATCCAAACGCCTCAAACTTTTTACTCAGATATTATCAAAACCGCCTTCGAGCAGGACTATCATGAAGCTTTTACTGATGAAGCCAGCGTTGTTGAACAACTTGGCATTAAAATACATTTGATCGAGGGGGAAGAAACAAATATCAAGATCACCCGTCCACTCGATCTGTTGATTGCCGAAAAAGTGTTGGAAGAACGCGCCTTAGGATTAAGTTAAAAGTCAAAAGCCTTAACCGCAGTCACACTAACGCAGTTTTGACTTTTTACTTTTTAATTCGAGTTGTACCTTTTTCCTTTTGCCTTTGAAAAAGTTATCTTTAAAAGATGGTTTCCCTATTTGACAAACACAATTTCTTTACGCTGATCAACGATTTTGAGTATGTGCCCTATACTCAAACCGAGGGTTGGTACAAATACAATTCTTTTTCGAAACCTGAAGACGTTGTTTTTATTGTCGATAATGCGGAAGAACCAGCCATCGCTTGCTTTGGTTATGTAAAAAAGTTTTTTGGCCTTCGTCTGTTAATGATCGAAGGCGAGTGTCTTAAAAAGAATAACGTTTCGCGGGAACTTGTTCAATCATTTTTTGAAGACGTCACAAAGCTTGGTTACGACTTTATCGAGGTCAATTCCATCGCCATCTATAATCCCGAGTATGAGATAGGCGTAAGAAGCGCAGGATATTTGAAGCCCGTTGGCACATTCTCGGTGCATCTTTCAAAGGTTATTGATCTGAAAAAAGAAGTTGAGTTTAGTGGTAACTGGCGAAGAAATCTGAAAAAATCGGAGAAGCACCACTTACAATTTGAAGTGATTGAGAATGCTTCACAAAAAGACGTCACAATCTTTCTGGACCTCTATACCAAACTACTGTCTGATAAAAAGATTCATCACAACATTGCACCGGATCAATTGAAATATCTTTTGGCAGATCCTCATTTCAAACTGGCTGTTGCAAAAGATGACAATGGCAAAACGGACGCCGTTTTTATTTTCTTTACCGATAAAACAAATGCAGTTTCGCTATTTACTGCAAAATCCGAGGAAGCAAAGGACAACGGAGCGATGTTTTTTATATATGCAAAACTGCTGGAACACTTACAGCAAACGGGGCATAGTTATTTTGACGTGGGCCGGTTAATGCCTTCAATGACAAAAGAACTAAACGGTGTTTTTGATTTTAAAGACGGTATGAAAGGCGACTATGTAGTCTACAACGACGAATGGTCATGGTACAAAAAAAGCCGTTACCGCACGATTATATATTTTGTGAAGAAATTTTTAATGAAAAAACGAGAAGCCTGATAAACACTATGTCCATAAAGGTTTGTATGATGTCTGCCAGGCACTATTTGCTGGATGGAAGAATTTATAACAGGGAAGCAAAAACATTGCTGGCTAATGGCTACGAGGTTCTCCATATTGGTTATGGTAACGAGGACAAACACTATTTCACTGAAGATGGCGCTGAAATCATACAACTAAAAAAACTTAAAAAAGGCGGTTCATTTAAAACAGCTTTTCAATCTTTGAGACAGTCTTTTCTTGCAGATATTTTTGAAGCTGCGGCAAAGGCTAAAGCAGATGTTTATCATTTGCATGATATCGAGTTGTGCAGAATAGCTCGCAAGCTTCAACGACTCCCGCATAAACCTAAGGTTATCTATGATGCGCATGAACCTTATTTTGAAAACTTCCTGGATTTCCGGAAATATCATTCATTGCCGAAAACGCTCTTTAATGACATTCCAGCTTTGCTGGCAGAAAAAAGTTTTTTAAAAAAAGCAGATCTGCTGATTGCTACGGAAAGCAATGTGGGTGAACGCTTCGCGAGAATAAATCCTCACACAGCTGTTATTCATAATTATTCATATTCTGATGAGAACCTCATTCAATCAGTCGAAAAAAAATACGATCTTGTTTACAGTGGCACTATAAATGAGGAAAGAGGCATTGAATTTATCGTGGACGCCGTATACGAATGCAAGAAAAGAGGCGTAGATGTTTCCTGCGTCATTGTTGGAAACTTCGAGACTAAGCACCATGAAGACAGCGTGAAAAAGAAGATCGCAACTTATAACCTGGATTCCCAATTTCATTTTCCCGGTCATATTGCTTTTGATGATGTGTTTAGTTTTTATAACGAAAGTAAAATTGGCGTTTGTTTACTTCCACGGAACAGAACCTTTAAGATTACGCTTCATGTAAAGTTGTTTGAGTACCTGCATTTTGGCTTACCTATAATTGTTTCCAATTTTGGACACATGAAGGATATTGCAGAAACTGACAAAGTGGGTTTTGCCGTCGATCCTTATGACGCATCGGAGGTAGCAGATAAAATATTGTATTTGCTGAAGGATGATCGCTGGCAGCAGTATTCAAACAGATGCATTGAAGTTGTGAGAAAAAAATACACCTGGCAAGAAGAGGCCAAGAAATTTTTAACCCTATATAAAAACATGTTGTCGCAAGAAGAAAAATAGTCCATCGGTTTCTTCTTAAAAGATTGTAAGTAATGAAAGCGTCGTCCAGAGTAATATTTAATACGGGAGTACAATATGCCAGAACATTTATTGGTGCGTGTATTGCGTTGTATTCTTCGCGAATAATTCTAAAATCTCTGGGCGCCAGTGACTATGGAATTTACAATCTGGTGGCAGGCGTTGTAACTTTTATTGGATTCATTAATCTTGCCCTTTCCTCAACCACTCAGCGTTACCTTTCATTTTATCATGGCAAGAACAATGAGAAACTGCAGGCAAAGATCTTCACCAATAGTGTTATCATTCAATTTGTCGTAGGTCTTGTTCTTGCGCTCACAATGTTTTCGTTGACCCCTCTTATCTTCCACAAGCTTCTAAACATTCCAACCGACAGAATGGCTGCCGCAATCGCGGTGTATTACAGCATGATAGCAGTTGTATTCTTCTCTCTCATCACAGTTCCTTACACAGCTACATTAATTGCACATGAAAACATTCTATTCTCTTCTATTGTACAAATTGTCGAATCGATATTGAAATTGATTGTCGCACTATCGCTGCTTTTTATTCTAAAAGACAGATTAATTTATTACGGCATCATGATGGCAGCAATTATTGTCATCGATTTTTTTGCATATACTATTTATTGCAGAAAGCATTACAAGGAATGCAGGCATATTTCCCTGAAATTGTTTGACAAAAAATTACTTAAAGAAATCTTCTACTTTTCCGGTTGGATGATCTATAGTGCAGTTTGCATTGTAGGGCGAACGCAAGGAATAGCCGTAATTTTCAACAGATTTTTTGGCACACTGATCAACGCCGCATATGGTATTGCACAACAGTTGTCCGGGCAGGCCGCTTTTGTATCGAGCTCACTATTAAATGCAATCAGGCCACAAATAATTAAAGCAGAAGGCGGCCTGAACCGCGAAAGAATGTTGCGGCTGGCGGAAATAGCAAGCAAATTTTCATTCCTTTTGTTGGCCATGGTCGTTATACCGGCAGTGTTTGAAATGAAGACAATTTTAAGCATCTGGCTCGCAGAAGTGCCTGCGCATGCAATTGTATTTTCCCAGATCATGCTCTTATCAATCCTGATGGACCAATTAACTGTAGGGCTGGCATTTGCAAATCAGGCCATTGGTAATGTGAAAAAATATTCATTTGCCATCAACACAATTAAGCTGGCGGCATTTCCACTTGCTTATTTATCTCTGAAATTCAACGGATCCCCTACTTCCGCAATGATGTGTCTGTTATTGGTTGAAACGCTTTCATCAATCCTGCGTTTGTTTTTTCTAAGGAACGTGGAGGGACTTCAAATAAGCAGTTTTGTTAAGAAAGTTTTTCTTCTGGAAATATTTCCTGTCGCATCCATCGTCGCAACCTCATGGTTTTGTCATAACGTATTTCCATATTATTTATTCTGGATATCCTTTTTAGTTTCTATTATAGTGCTTTGTAGTGCAACTTATTATACAGGCTTATGTGATGATGAAAAAGTAATTATCAATGAGGTTCTTTTGAAAATAAAAAGGAGATTTGCAAAAACCAGATAGTTCGAAATTCTGTGCGATAAATGTCTATGGTAAAAAAAATAATCAAAAAAATACTTCCGGATTTTCTTTTACAAAAGGTCAGATATTTTTATTGGAGAAACCGGGCCAAAAAACTGAGTGAGAATATTTTCTTTGATGTTTTTAAAAGACCAATAGACTGGGAACATCCCAAAGACCTGAATGAAAAAATTCACTGGCTTAAATTCTATTCAGATACCACCTTATGGTCCGAACTGGCCGACAAGTATAAAGTCAGAGAATATGTAAAGAATAAAGGCCTGGGGCATATGCTCAACGAACTATACGCCAAATTTGAAAAAGCAGAGGATATTGATATCTCCGCACTTCCTCAATCTTTTATAATGAAGATCAATAACGGATGCGGTGGAGCGCTGGTCGTAAACGATAAAAGTCTTTATAATAATAAGGATGTAAGAAAGTATTTCCGGAAACAGGCAAAAGAAAACTTTTTCGTGTTTACCGGAGAATGTCACTACGGTAACATTACACCTTGCATTACTGCTGAAAAGCTTTTAACTGAAGATCTAAAGGAGTATTCTTCACGCCTGATCGACTATAAGTTTTTCTGTTTCGATGGCAAACCGGAGGCAATACTTGTGTACTTAAATGCCTATACGCCTGAGCAGATTGTTTTACTCTACGACTTAGAGTGGAATAAGACGAATGACATTTTACCATTGTATTCCAGCAACATAGATGTGCCCCGGCCAAAATCATTAAAGGAAATGATCAGTGCATGTAAGCAATTAGCACAGGGAATACCTCACGTAAGAGTCGATTTTTATGAAATAGGCGGGAAACCCATTTTTGGAGAGTTGACATTTACGTCTGGCGCCGGATTCATGGAACGCTTTACCGAAGAAGCACTAAACAGGTGGGGAGACCTTGTAACGCTACCGCCCCGCAAATAAGTACATTAATTGTTTTACTGTTTCATCAATGATAATGGCCAGGGCAGCCGGTTTATTTTAATGTGCAAATAACTTACTGGAACAGATCCAAACTGCTTATTAAAAAAAGCAATGCCCTCGATATCAGACCCTTCGAATCTAAAAGTGTTTTTTCGAAGTTTGGCGTCCTCGATCGCCCGATGTGTCAAAAAATAAAATGCGCCCATCTCTTTGCCAGCTGCGTTACTTCCTCCTAACAAAGAGTAGGCATACCGTTGATCATGCAATACCAAATAAAACGCAATCAATTCTCCACCATGAAATGCTCCGTACGTACTAATATTTTTCTTATCAAGTGCAAAGTTACAAACGGCTGCCAGCCTTTTGTAGTCCGCGTCACTAATTGACCGGTGCACATCCTGGTAATTTTCTTTGTATTTGCTTATTATAGAATCAATACTTACTTCATTTGAAAAAATGATATCAGACGATAAAGCCACGTTTATTTTTCTCTTTGCTAAACGATTGTAGCTTTTGTTGCCATCGTATTCATTAGTACAGGGGATTAAATAGTTTGTACGGCTTACAGTAGAGATGCCAGGGTCTGTGACATTGTCCTTCGATGCAAATTCATTTATGTCTATATCAACAAACTTGAATGCGGCAGGGATAGCTTTAATAAAATCTTTTAGCGCTATCTTGTTGCCTGGTTTATAAAAAGGGCCTAAAGAGGCAGTAAAGTAAGGTTGATATAAATACTTTATTCCGTATTTGCTTTTCCAGGTCAACGGCATTACTACATCGTAGTCGCCCACCACCAGTGCGTCCCAGTTATCGGCCATTTCATCCAGCCACCAGGATCGGGCATAGATCAGGCCATTGGGCGCAACCTCCACGCAAGCATTCCACTTTTCGATATCAATTTCCCTGCGTTGTATGTAGCTTATCGTTTCACTCATGAATGGTTATAGAGGCACTTTGGTGCCAAATATTTTTCGCAACGTAAGATTTTGAATGTCTATGCTAAATGAGATTCGCTTGCCAAATGTGTTGGTTGCCGGATCTGTTTGCAATTCGTCTTTAAAGTCTTTGCTGTATACAAGCGGCGCATAAATGTTGATGACATTTTTAAGCAACGATAACTGCAAACCACCAACATATAATATCCTGCTGCCTGTATAAGTTACGTCATCTTTTGACCAAGCATCAGCGGTTGTGCCAAAATCGAAGAATAACTTCAACGGTATCCATTTTGGAAAAATCTGGTAAGGCAGGGAGGTATTCAAATTAATCGCCGCAACCCAATTATCAGAGCGGTTTGGCAACGATGCGAATTGATCTGTATGCAGAATCTTTAAATCTCCATCACGCATCATTGTTTGCTGACTTGCAACTCCATCGTTATCGTTTCTTCCAAAAAAATAATTGCTGTAGGTATAATCTTCATTTCCTTTTACTGCCGTAAGTTTTGGCATGTAGCGATAATTTTCAAATAGCTTGGTTGTTGTGCGGCTGCCTATATAACCAAACTTCGCTGCAAACAAACGGACACTTGCTCCCCCACCTTTTGCATAATTTAAGAAATAGTTTCCGGTAATGGTTGCCTTCCAGAATGACGCACCCTGCTGCAACTGCAGTTTAGCATCGTAAGGATATATTACACGGTTGTTATCTATTCCAAAAGTCAATTGATTTAAGTATCTGGTGGAATATGTGTTTGGAGACGGATAGTAATTAGAGTCTGTTATTTTCTGCACATATTGGAAATTGTTTTCTCCAATAAAATAAGTCTTCCATTCAATCCATTTATGAATAGAGTTTAACATCGACTTGTTTGCAAAATCGATTCTTAGAGTTGGAACCAGTTTATAAAATCCGGCAAATACTTTGGCGCCGTTGCTATCCACTCCATCGTTGGTAGAGAACTTTGCTCCACTCAATGCCAGTTCAATATGCTTTATTTTTTGCGATGGCTGGTACCAGTTGTATCCAACACGCCCAATGCCGGTAAACGTTTTGCTTACCGTTCCATACATCGGCGCAAGCACATATTGCAAACGAGGCAAAGGCAACTGATAGTTGTGTATTAAAGCGCCTACCATGAAATGATCGTAGTCGTTAAATCCGACTGCGGGTAAAAGCGAAATCCATTTTTTCTTATCAATAAAACGC
Source organism: Pinibacter aurantiacus (assembly GCF_019130065.1). Lineage (GTDB taxonomy): Bacteria > Bacteroidota > Bacteroidia > Chitinophagales > Chitinophagaceae > Pinibacter > Pinibacter aurantiacus. The sequence continues at coordinate 307,004 of NZ_JAHSPG010000003.1, forward strand.
AAACTCAGCAGCCATCCCTGGGCTAATGTCTTCTGCGTTTTATTGTCAATCGCACCTTTCTGATCCAACTTTGCCCAGAGATCGTCAATGGCTTGACCGCTTGTTTTCTCTACTACATTTTTAAAATCTTCCGGCTGCGGATGTTTGAACTGCCATTGCCTGTAATACTCATGCATACAAGAGTCGAACATGGTAGTGCCTAACTTTTGCTCTAGCGCCTTCATCCACTCGCCCGTTTTGGTATAAGTGATCAAGCCATAATTGAGCTCCGTAAACTGATCAGCAGGAATATTGATCGGTTGATCCTGCCTGATGCCTTCGACACTTGCCAGTGTCAAAGCATCAATAGTACCGGGCGAGCCGCTCCTGTGATCGTAGTAAGTATTGAACCCTTCATCCATCCAGGCATATGTACGCTCGTTGGTTGCCAAAACTCCCTGCAACCAGTTATGGCCTACTTCGTGGAATATAGTTTCTTCAACCGTAAGGGCATCATCGGCAGGCGCAATCATTGTGATGGTTGGATATTCCATGCCGCTGTACGTCTTTGTAACCGTATTCTCCTGAACGGCACTCACAGTGTTAAACGGATATTCGCCCAGCCATTGTGAATGTTTTACGATCGCATCTTTTATAAACCGTATGCTGTTTACCCAATTGTTGGCTTGTGATTTCAAATAAAACGCCCATACATTAATCACTCTTCCGGATTGCAATTGCAGCGTATCTTTTCTTACAATGAAATTTCGATTTGCAAACAACGCGAAGTCGATAACGTTGTTTTGAATGTAGTGTAGCGTTTTAGTCGGTAGTTGTTTGTTGTTAGTTGTTAAGTTTTGTGACGCAGTAGTTTTGTTTTTTGCTTTAGCCGTTGAGTGTTTAGTGTTCGTCGGCTTTTTCTTTGCAGGCGCCGTCTTTTTTCCTTTTGCTTTTTGACTTTTGACTTTTTCCTTTTGAATTTCTCCAGGTTGCTTTGCTTTTTCTTCCAGCCACGCCAGTTCATCTTCATTTTGCAAGTCGCCGGTTGCAGCCACTACAAAGTCTTTAGGCAGTGTGATCGTTACATCGTAGTTACCAAATTCACTGTAAAATTCGCCTTGGTCAAGATAAGGCATTTCGTGCCAGCCCTTCCTGTCGTACACTGCCGGCTTTGGAAACCATTGTGTGAGCTGGTAAGAATTTCCAAGATGACCACCACGCGAAAAATTATATGGCAGCTGTACATGAAACGGAGTTGTGATGGTTATCGTTTTTCCCGGTGCCAGTGGTATTGGCAGCATCACTTTTACAACGTCTATGTATTGCGGATGATCTTCGGTTTCAGCGGTTAGTCCATCTATTTTAAAATCAAGCCTGTTGATATAACCGCGTTGTGTTTTATTGGAAAAATAAAAATCCGTTCTTCCGTTTCTCAGCAATTGCTCGCTGAAAGCGGTTTTATCATTCTTATAGGCATTGGGCCAAATGTGAAACCAAATGAATTTTAAAGTATCTGGAGAATTGTTGGTGTAGGTGATCGTTTCAAATGCATCAAGGGTCTGATCAATATCATTAAGTGTGACCTTGATCTCGAAATTTGCCTGCTGCTGCCAATAGCCATTTTGTGAATATGATGGCAAGCTGCAAATGCATACAAAAGCCAATAAGAAAAATGTAAGGTTAAGGCGCATTTTCAAAAATAGGAAAAATGGTTGGCAGTCGTAGGGGCGAATTGCATTCGCCCTAGCTGCACCCAAACGGTGCAACAAAATATATGCAAGAATCCTGCATTGTATTACACGTTCAACTTGCATCAGGGCGAATGCAATTCGCCCCCACAATTTTCAATTATTTCCCCTTTCCGGTAAAAATAATCCTCAGCGTATATATCATGATTTTGAAGTCGAGAGAAAGAGAAATGTTCTCGATGTACACAAGATCGTACTGCATTCGGGTGATCATCTCATCTATGTTTTCTGCGTAACCAAATTGAACCATACCCCACGAGGTAAGACCCGGCTTTACTTTTAGCAGGTATTTGAAATAAGGTGTTTTTTGAAGGATCTGGTCAATGTAAAACTGGCGCTCGGGACGGGGGCCGACCAAACTCATTTCGCCTATTAAAATATTCCACAATTGAGGTAGTTCGTCAAGGCGCCATTTGCGCATGGTTTTACCCCATTTGGTGATGCGTGGGTCATTTTCTGATGAAAGAGCCGGACCATTTTCCTCGGCGTCCACTCTCATTGATCTGAATTTGTAAATGATGAATGGCTTGCCTTTGTAACCGGTTCTCTCCTGCTTGTATATAAGCGGCCCTTTAGAGGTAAGCCTTACCCGAATGGCCACAAACAACAACAGTGGAGACAATACTACAAGACTAACAAATGATGCTGCGATATCAATTAAACGCTTTACGTTTTGCTGCCAGCCGGTAAGAAGGCCGGTGTTGATCTCTGCCAGCAATGGCGTGTACACATTATTTGTTTTCACAGAGCCGGAAACAATGTCGAGTGTTTTAGGAATGATCTTTACTTCCACGTCCTTCTCGCTGAGCTTTTCCAGCAACGCTTCTATGTCTTCGTGATGCGACTTGTCCATTGCCAGCACCACTACTTTTATATCGTATTTATACAGCACCTCGTCTAATGAACTTAGTGCACCCAAATAAGGAAGCTCATCTGAAAAACCATTTTTATGAGCGCTTAAAAAGCCGGCATAATAGTAGCCAGTCAGGTGAAGCAGGCCTTTCGTTTGCGTGTATATTTCGTATGATGTGGCGTGATCTCCTACGAGCAAAGCATTGAATTTTATGTCTCCATTTTTCAATTGTCTCTTTGTAAGGGAAAGCAGTATCCATCTACCTAAAAAAGTAATAAAGAATTGCAGAAAAAGAAAAGAGAAAAAAGCAATGTAGTAAAACGAAAGTGTGCGTCTCACATCATTCACCCTCAAAATGAAGAACATGCAAACGCAACCAATAAGCGAGCAAATGAAGGTTATATTAAATTCATTGAGTCGCGATTTTTTATACAACGACTCATAGCACCCAACGATAAAATAAATGATCACCCACGCAAGTGGCATTAAAAATAAGCCGATGGCAAAAGGTGGATTTATCCGGAACTGTTCTGAAAATGAAAATGGAATTTTCAGGAGTTCACACCGGATGGCGTAAAACAAAATCCATGTTAGCAATGCCGCCAGGGCATCGCTAACAATATACCATGCATAAGGAATCTTTTTATTTGATAGCATTCAAGACTTATGCGTTAATAGTAGTGTTTTTTATCTTATTAAGTATTTGGTGCGCTATTTCCATTGCCCTGTAACCATCCACTGCAGATACAATCGGCGGGGTATTGTTCACAATAGCGTCACGGAACTTTTCTAGTTCCATTTTTATAGCGTTTACTTCAGGCACCAACGGGTTGGCAACAGCAATTGTTTTTTTGCCGTGGTTTGTTTCTATGTCAAATTCAAAAACGTTGGCATCTTCCTCAGTTTTTAATTTGATCACCTCTGTTTTCTTATTCAGGAAGTCCATGCCAATGTAAGCGTCTTTTTGGAACAGACGCATTTTGCGCATTTTCTTCATAGAAATTCTGCTGGAAGTAAGATTCACCACGCAACCATTGTTAAATTCTATGCGAACGTTGGCAATGTCGGGCGTATCTGACATAACAGCTACCCCACTCGCAGAAATAGATTTTACTTCGCTTTTAACAAGCGTGAGGATAATGTCGATATCGTGAATCATTAAATCCAGGACTACGCTTACTTCTGTACCTCTTGGGTTAAATTGCGCAAGACGATGCACTTCAATGAACATGGGGTTCAGCTCCAGGCCTTGTGTAGCGAGATATGCGGGATTGAAACGTTCTACGTGTCCTACCTGCATTTTTATGTTGGATTCGCGGGCAAGGTTTACCAGCGTTTTTGCTTCGTCTATTGTATTTGCCAAAGGCTTTTCCACGAAAACGTGTTTGCCTTTACGAATGGCTTTCTGGCAAAGGTCAAAATGGAAAGTTGTCGGCGCCACAATATCTACTGCGTCACAGGCATCAATCAGTTTTTCAGGATCGAGAAAACGGGCAAGCTGATATTTATCAGACACTTCCTGCGCCATCGAATCATTTGGGTCGTAAAAACCTACCAACTCAACGTCTTTTATCTCCTTCCAGTTGTTCAAGTGAAATTTACCCAAATGGCCCACGCCGAATACACCTATTTTAAGCATCTATTGAATTTTGCTCAAATATAGGAAGGAAGAATTAGGAATCAGGAATTACGAGTTAGGAATTAGACGAGCGGCTACCCGCAGCCGGCTGCGGAAACAAAAAGGGCTCAACTGCAAGTGCAGTCAAGCCCAATGAAACAAAAACCATAATAACAACAACTTTTTTTGCCACCGGCACCGAATACACTGAGAAAAAAATTCATTTCAAACCTCTCTGCGTTCTCTGTTCCTCTGTGGCAATATATTTAAGATGCGAAGCATCTCCCTACTTCTTCTTATAATGCACTGTTGGCAACGCCTTTAATCTCTCTGCTGCGAATTCCGGTGAAATATCGCGTTGAGGATTTGCCAGCATTTCGTAACCCACCATAAATTTCTTAACAGTTGCCGAACGCAACAATGGCGGATAGAAGTGCATGTGCCAATGCCATTCAGGATGCTCGCCATCATTTACCGGTGCTTCGTGCATGCCTGCAGAATACGGGAAAGATGTTTCGAACAAATTATCGTAGCGGATGGTAAGATTTTGGAGTATCTCCGCAAATGCCTGTTTTTCCTCTGCCGTAAACTGAACCACTGACTGCACATGACGTTTGCTGATGATCATTGTTTCGTATGGCCAAACTGCCCAGAATGGTACGAGTGCTACGAAGTGATCATTTTCTGCAATTATCCTTTCCTGCTTTTTCAGTTCCAGCTTTAAGTAGTCCGCCAATAAGCTGCGGCCATGCTGCTCGTAATATTTTTTCTGCTGCTGCAATTCTTTGAAAACTTCCAGCGGAACATTTTGTGATGCCCATATCTGACCATGCGGATGTGGATTGCTGCAACCCATGATCTCACCTTTGTTCTCAAATATCTGAATGTATCTGATGATTGGGTTTGCGCTAAGTTCTTTCACTTGTCCTGCCCACAGATCGATCACTTTTGTAATCGCACTTACTTCCATTTCAGGCAAAGTGAGGTCATGACGCGGGGAAAAGCAAATTACTTTGCAAATTCCTTTTTGGGAAGTTGCCACGAGTAAACCCTCTTCATTCAACTCACCGTCCGGCGTGTCTTTCAATAATGCAGAGAAATCATTTACGAAAACGTAAGGCTCGGTGTATTGCGGATTGTTGTCGCCGTCTGCTCTTTTATTTCCCGGACACAAATAACATGTCGGGTCGTATTCCGGTCTTTGCGCGCCACCGGCAGCTTCCGTTTTTCCCTGCCATGGTCTTTTGCTGCGATGCGGCGACACCAGCACCCATTCGCCTGTGAGGAGGTTTACGCGGGTGTGAGGATGTTCTTTATAGTCGAAATGCATTTGAATTAATAATTAATAATTAAGAATTAATAGGTGTGAGACCTGGGGTATTTTCCGGTATCAGTTTTAACGCGACACAGAAAGAATTATTAATTATTAATTATTAATTCTTAATTACCACTGTTGTTCCTTCGCCAATCTCCGCTACATACGCTTTCATCACCAAGCCCGTAGCTTTTTCGTAAGCTTCGCCAACGTGGGTGATGAGATCGTCGATTGCTTCTTCTTTAACGATGTTGATAGTGCAACCACCGAAGCCGCCGCCCATCATTCTTGCGCCTAACACGTTCGGGTTATCTTTTACATACTCAACAAGAAAATCAAGCTCGCTGCAGCTTACTTCATATTTTTTGCTAAGTCCTTCATGTGTTTCAAACATTTTTTTACCGAAGGAAACAAGATCATTTTTCTTCAAATCTTCGCAACCTGTGATGAGACGATTGATCTCTTTTACTACGAACAAACAACGGTCGTACACCACACTGTCAACAGGCTTAATGCACTCTTCCACCATTTCAACGGTGGCATCACGCAATGACTTTACATGCGGATATTTTTTGTTGATCAACGCAGCGCCTTCTTCACACTCTTCACGGCGTTTGTTGTACGCGGAAGAAGCAAGAGAATGTTTTACCTGTGTGTCCAACAATACGATGCGGTAACCATCTATTTCGAAAGGAATATATTCGTACTCAAGTGTGCGGCAGTCGATTTTTATCAAGTGGTTTGTTTTACCAAACACGCTTGCAAACTGATCCATGATGCCGCATTTTACGCCCACAAATTCGTTCTCTGCTTTTTGCGCCATTTTCACAAGATCAATTTTATCTATGTTGAAGCCGAACAAAGCACTCAAAGCCGCGCCGGTTGCACACTCGATCGCTGCGGATGAGGAAAGACCTGCGCCCATTGGAATATTGCCGGTAATAAATGCATCAAAGCCTTTTACTTCGTAGCCATTTTTCTGCAATTGCTCTACCACTCCCAAAATATAGTTGGGCCATGATTTCTGATATTTTTTCAACTCGCCAACAGTCGTTGAATAAGTATCATTAAAATCAAGGGAACTTAAATGAATAACATCATCTTGTCTTGGAGTAACGGCCATATAAGTTGTCTTGCTGATTGCGGCAGGCAAAACAAGACCGTCGTTATAGTCAACGTGCTCACCAATGAGGTTTACACGTCCTGGAGAAAACACTACCACTGATTCATCGGTGATGTATTTCTGTAAATTTTCGGGGATCTTATGGCCAAGATCGTTTAAAGCGCTAACTGCTTTGGCATTCTCTGCATTCATTCTGTTATATTTTGCGTAAACGTTTGCACAAATGTATAAATATTTTGAATTCTGTCAACTGATTTTTTCAAAAATTTAGCGTTGGGACGAAGCTCTTGGCTGAAGCAGGGGTTCCAGGATCACTTTTTTATTGTCCACATTGCGCACCACTTTCTTGTTGATCATGTCCATGATCAGGTTGAAAGCTTCCTTGCCCATCATCACGGTTTGTTGATCCACACTGGTTAATGCGGGTGTAATGTGCTCGTCAAACTCCTCATTGGCAAAACCCACAACGCCAAATTGCTCGGGGATCTTGATCTTGTTTTCCTTCAATTCCTTAATTACCCCCAGCGCCGTAAAATCTTCCACGGCGAAAATAGCATCTGGGGGCTCCGGCAAGGTCAGGAAATATTTTACCGCTTCTTTACCTGATTCTATGGAAACGTTTCCGGCAAATACCAGTTCTTTTTCGAACGGCAGCTTATGTGCCTTTAATGCCGCTTTATAGCCTCGCAAGCGCTCCGCGAAAATTTTCAGATGCTGCTGGCCGGAGACGTGGGCAATTCTTTTATAGCCCTGGTTGATAAGATGCTCTGTTGCGAGATAGCCACCCTTAAAGTCATCGACCACTACATATGGAATGGAAGTATCATCATGAGTACGGTCGAAAAACACGATGGGCACGCCTTTATCACGAGCTTCCAAATAGTGGGAAATATCTCTTGTGTCTTTTGCAATGGAAGCAAGTATACCATCTACCCTGGCGCTCAGGAAAGCTTGAATGCCCTTCTTCTCATATTCTGTGTCTTCGTTGGATTGATAGATAAGCACGTTGTAGCCTCGCTCATTAGCCAGTGTTTCAATACCATGCACAACGGAGCCAAAGAAGTTGATCTTGGCACTTGGTATAATGACACCAATAACATTTGTTTTACCGGAACGCAGTGAAGAAGCGACACGATTGCGAGTGTAATTCAATCTGTCGGCCACTTCTGCAACGGCCTGCCGGGTTGCTTCACTAATGCGCGGATGATTGTTCAATGCACGGGATACTGTTGCCGCCGTTACGTTTAATTCCTTTGCTATATCCTGGATAGTAGTATTTCTTGATGTGGACTTACTCATATTATAAGGCAAGTGGTTAGTAACGAGGCTAAGGTAGGAATTAGTTGAGAGTTGAGAGTGGAAAGTGGAGAGTTAATTGAAAATTGAAAGTTGAAAGTTGAAAATGACTTCTAAGTATTGCACCTTCAGTGATTACATTTTCTCAACTCTCAACTCTCAACTCTCAACTCTCAACTCTCAACTCTCAACTCTCAACTCATTTTCAATTTTCAACTAAAACCGGCCATCCATTCTTATAAACAATCTTCTTCAAACACATTACTCGTCCATAATAATGGTTGCCTTCGGGACCGGCCTTTACGGTAGCTTTTTTGATGGCGTGAAAGGCGATCCACGTTTGGCCGTTGTTGTCGCGGAAAATAGAATTGTGGCCGGGCGCCAGCCACACGCTATCTTTTTCGAGGATCACGCTTTTGTTGGTGCCGTTGTTTGTACCCAACGTTTCGAAAGGACCAAATGCATTTTTTGATCTTGCTACGAGTACTGCATAGTTGGCTTTGTTGCCGCAGCAATTATCTCCTGAGTAATAGAGATAATAGTGGTCGTTTGCATAATCGACCCATCCGCCTTCTATGAGGTGTGTGTATTCTTTTTCTTTACCGGGCCAAACCATTGGTTGTGGCGCAGAACCTGTTTTGAAATGTTGCCAGTCAGTTTCCATTTCCTGTACTTTTATGGGCTCAAAGGCTGAACCCCAATACAGCAGCTTCTTTCCGGACTTTGGATCGATGAGCGCCTTAGGATCGATGTTGATAAATGACTTGCCGCAAATGAGGGGAGAACCTTTGTCAACAAAAGGCCCTTCGGGCTTATCAGCAAATGCAACGCCGAGACATTTATCGGTTGTTGTATCATCTGATTTACCTGAGTAAAACATTACGTACTTATTGAGCGATTGATCGTAGATGACATCGGGCGCCCAAAAGTCTTGTGTGGTGCTCGCCCATGAAGGCTTTTGCGGCAGCGCATCTCCTTCTATTTTCCAATGCTGCAGATCTGTTGAAGAAGCAATCCTTATGTTCAATGTCTTTCCCTGATAAGATCCGTTAGTGGCATAGGCAAAATATTTTCCATGCACATTGATCACCGTAGGATCAGGAAAATCCATGTCCAGCACGGGATTGGTCACGGCGATGCTTTTCTTTTGAGCATCGCAGCAAAAGAAAAGCAACACTAAAAAGGCAATCGTTAGAATGTTATGTTTCATATCAAAGCTTTATTAAAAAAGCTGCGAAATATCTTAATGCCCTACGGGCAATTGTGGTCTACTTTGTAGGTCTCTATTGATATTTTTTCCCTACGGGAAACTTATTGCCCGTAGGGCATTAATATCAATAGCAAAATCAACACCCAACAATATTGTCTCCGTCCGATCCGGCACGGGCGGGCGTAGGACATTAACATAAAAAGCACGAGGACCTTTATTCCGAAGGCTTTTGCAATTCGGCGCCTTCTTTGGCCGGTATGCCGAAGTTAGGCGTACCATCTGCGTTCCATGTAAACTTTTGTGCACGAGGTGTGCGGAAGCCACCACAACCCTGCCCAGGCTTAGAGTTGGCATGATACAAAATCCAATCTTCTTTACCATCCGGTGATTTAAAAAATGAATTATGGCCCGGTGCATACACACCATTTTCGGGCGATTGTTTGAATACCGGTTTGTCCGATTTTTTCCATGCTGCTGCATCAAGCAGATTATCCGTACCTGTAAATGTCAACAGGCCCAGCGCATAGAAATCTGTCCAGCAGCCGCTTGCAGAATAAACAATGAACAATTTATCGTTGTGCTGTAATGCCTGCGGGCCTTCGTTTACATTCACGTGCTCGTTGTTGCCGAGGTCGCCGTTTGTTTCCCAATCCAGTTGCGGCGAAGAAATTTTTACGCGATCTCCATCAACTGTCCACGGATCTTTCATCTTCGCGATGAAAATATTTTGCTGTCCGTTTACATCTCCTTCCCAGCCAGACCATATCATGTACAACTGATTTTTGTATTCAAACACATCTCCATCGATCGCCCATTTATTGGTTGCATCGCCCACTTTACCTTTGAAAATCCATTCGCCCCACATTGGATCTTGTGATGCATTTTCCAGCACATACATTCTGTGGTTATCATTTTTGCCATCATCTGCTGCAAAGTATGCGTACCATTTTCCACGAAGGAACATCACTTCGGGTGCCCACAATTCTTTTGAGTAAGATGTGTTTGCCGGAGGCGTGTAAATCGTTTTTCTTTCAGCTGTTTTTAAATCTGCAAGGTCCTTTGTCTTCCACAAGTCAACGCGGTTACCGGTTGTATGAGTGTAGTAGTAAAACCCATCTTTGTAAAAACTGTAAGGGTCCGCACCTTGTGGCAACAATGGATTGGTAAACGTCTTTGATGGCGTGGCAGCTTGTTTCTGCGGTTTCTGCGCGGTGCAGTTTTGCAAAGTGCATGAAATAGCAGCGGCTGTGATTATCGAAAGTATTTTGTTCATGGTGTTTTTTTTAAGAAGGAACGCCCGCCTGAATGACATTTGTCGGGCAGGCAGATTTTCATGATTGTCATGATCTATCAGGATTTTATAAAATGCAGATTTCACAAATAAAAAATCATAACAAATCATGACAATCATGAAAATCTGCGTTCTTGTCTACGGTAGTAGCAAATAATGAAATGTCTTTGTATCAACTACAATTTTGTCGGTACCATCCCCGCCATCTACGAATGCGGCTTTGATAACAGCAGTTTTTCTTGGGCCAACTGTTGTGTTGGAATTATGTGTATGAAAAACATACTCAAGATTGCCGTCTTTGTCTGTAAAGAAATCACCGTGACCTGTTCCGTTGATGCCCAGGTCTTTTCTGCTAATGATCGGATTGCCACTGTATTTTACCCAGGGGCCAAGCGGATTGTCTGCCACTGCATAACCAACTGCATAATCGATGTTCCTGAAATCATTGGCGGAATAGATCATATAGTATTTGCCTTTGTGCTTCAATACTGTTACGCCTTCCGTTACTGTCCAGTCAACGTTTTGCGCGTTTTCCCAGGGCTGTGTATTTACCGCACCACTGATGCATTCTTTCAATGTGCTTTCATTGATGGCAGAGAAATCATCGTTCATTTCTGCAACGAAAATTCTGTTGCCGTTTGTAAGGCGCACGTGATACAAATATTTTTTTCCGTTGTCGTCAGTGAACACAAAAGGATCGATTTGTTTTACAGGTGCGTCGAGTTGCTTGATTGTACTTTGTTTGAAGGGGCCTTTTGGACTGTCGGCTGTTGCGATGGCAATGTTTTCATTGGCTGTGTATGCCATGTACCATTTATTGTTGTAGGAAAAAATTTGTGGGGCCCAAAAGCCGGTTGTACCGAAAGCATCGCCTTTTGTTAGCGCTGTAAATTCTTTCCAGTTGTCACCGTCTGTTGAAGAGTATGCAATAAAACCATTGCCGCTGTTGTGATCGTTGGTTCCAAACAGGTAGTAAGTGTTACCGGTGTAAAGCATTGTTGGATCTGCGAGATTGATCGCCAGTCTTTCTCTTTGGCCGGGTTGCGGCGTATCTGACTTTTTACTCTGAGCGCAAGAACTTAAGCTTGCACCGAAAGCAAAGGCAATAATTAATGATTTATAATTCATGATTTTATTTTGACAATGTTTATAATGCTGGCTCTCGAATATTTACCACTAAGTCACTAAGAACACTAAGTTGCACTAAGGGCCTTTTTAAACCACAGAGGTAGCGGAGATTTTTTTCACAGAGGAAGGAGAGATTTTCAACCCCTCTACTTTATTCTGTATTCTCGTGACTAGCTATCACTTTTGAATATCCTCTCCTCCTTTCTTAGTGAAGCTTAGTGTTCTCAGTGCCTTAGTGGTAAATGAGCGGGCCGCACATTTTGACTTTCTAATTTTTAATTTTTACTTCGCCACCGTCGGAAATGCCGAAATCCTCAACCTCGCTCCTCCCATTGGCACCAATGTTAACTCAGTTGCCGGAGCGCTTATCTGCACAGGGCTTTGTGGCAATACAGCACAAAGGCCATATTGATCAATGGTCCATGATGGTATTGCTTTCCCTTTTGCTTTTAATTCAATGGGGGCATTAGTGTTGGTAAACGGATTGTTATCTGAAGGCCATTTTTTCTTAACCACAGTAAATGATTTTTGCAGATTGTTTTTATCTACGATCAAACCATAGTTCCATGCAGAAGCCGGATGAATTTCAAATGACGGCCACTTCGCAGGATCAGCAGTTGCCTGCCATTTCGAATCACCTATTGCAGTTTCCTTGCTATCTTTTTGAATGTATTGCTCATCAATTTTTAACGAGTAAGTAAGCGGCCCATAGTTTACACTCACACTGTTTTTATTTTTGTCCCATGTGCGCAATGCGAGCTTCATAGGCAATACCAACTCTACTACATCGCCCTGTTTCCAGTTATTTGAAAGATTTACATAGCCTGATGCTTTTACCGGCGTGTTGATCTTTCTATTGTTCACTTTCACCATTGCGCCCTCTGCCCATTCGGGAATACGCAAGTACAATGGAAACGCATTTGGCGAAGCGGTGTTGATCGTCATTTGAATTTTTTCATCGAAAGGATAGTGAGTTGAAGTAACAATTGTCACTTCTTTTCCATTGCCAACTTTTGCAGTTACCGAACCTTCAGCATATAGTTGAGCCGCAAGGCCATTGTCTTGTGTTGCCATCCAACTGTTTTGTGCATAGTACACCCAACCTGCAGAATGATTGTGCTGGCAACAGCGACTGCTGAAAGGATTCATCATGAGGAATGGGCCGTTGTTATCAATGCCGGGTGAGTGATTTTTGCTGTCGCTCAACACCATGTTTGGTGCTGTTAAGTAACGAAGCGATTTGTAATCGGGCATGAAGGCGGCGGAAAAAGTATTGAACGCCACGTCTTCGCAATTCTGCGCCCAGAAAGGATCTCCGGTTTGTGCAAGCAACATTTGATCGGAGGTCATTTGTTCCACCAGCCCGCAGGTTTCTACGGCTTGTCTTGGATCGTCATAGCCTTTGCGTGAATTTTCATCGCCGCCCCACATGCCACCGGGCACTTGTCCGTAGATGCTTCTTATTAAACGATAGTCGTTGTAAGTAGCATCCATATCGGATGGCAAATGGCTTTGCTGTGCATAAGTAGCAGGCTCGCGGAAACATTGTGCGATGTTGACATTGTGCCAGTTGGGTAGGTTGTTTGGCTGCCTCCAATCGGAAGTATTCTTATCAATTTTTGTGGCAAGGTCAAGTAAGAATTTATCACCTGTGATATTGTACAACCAGTACACGCTGCTAAGGTTGTCGCCGCCGCGACTCTTCTCCCAGTAATCTTCGAGAAACTTATCGTCCGGAATACTCAGCTCCCATTTGAAATATTTGGTCATGAAGCTGATCACGCGGTCATCCTGGGAATACTCATAGTAAGATTGCAAACACCAGAGCATCGGCATGTTTGTCCAAAGATCTCTTTTGCCTTCGCCCTTTTCTACCATCGGACCGAAGTCGCCATTGTCGCGTTGATTGTTTAGCACGGCATCAATCCAGAATTTCGCTTCGCTGATCATGTGTTGATCATTCAGCATGTAGCCAATGTTTGCGTAGCCTTTCAACCAGTAAGGCAATTCTTCCCAACCATATTCGCCTTTACCTTCTTTGTTGAGCCAGGCGTTGTTTGTTTTGGATAGCCAAATACTGATCTCGCCGAGATTTCCGGTGAGGCCATCGCGCTGCAGCTCCAGCGCTTTTTTTAACCAGCCGCCCGGATGAACAGCGGTTACTGGTAGTTTGATAAATTTTTCCTGTGTTAGCGGTTCTTTATTGCTGGTGTAAAAACTGTTTTTGGATTGTGGCAGTTTTGTAACAAATGAGCTTTTCATTGTTTGTGCATTCGCGAAAAACATTGAACTGCTCGCTACAAAGGATGCAATGGTTTTAAGTGTTTTTTTCATTGTGATACAATGTGATATTGTTGGATCGGTTGTTAGTTTGACAGTTTTTTAACCACGGAGGGAACGGAGTTTTTTTTCACAGAGGAAAGGAGTAACACCGCATAGCTAAGCTGTTTGAAAAACTGAGTGAATGTTGCTTGTCATCCCGAGGCACGGGGGATCTGGGTTTAACACTACCAGTGTGCTTAAGTAAACACTCAGATCCCTCCTTCGTCGGGATGACAAGCAGTTTTTCGTTACTGAATCTAATCAACACGTTAAGCGAAAAGGTCAAATAAATTGAACAGCTTGATATTTCTAATTCCTAATTTCTAATTCCTAATTCCTTTCTATTCAGCGAGTGCCGGATTATATAACTTGTCGTTTACTTCTTTCAGTTTTGCTTCCGGCATTTTCATTACTTTTCTATCGTATGTCATGAAGCCGTTTGTTTCTACTTCCACGTCTGTTGTTTGTGTGTATACCGCGGCTGAAAGCCCTTGTTTTATTAGGCCCTGCAGCTTCTCCGTATACGATGCATACATTTTGAACATCTCGTCTGCATTTTTGAAACTACGGTAACCCCAGTTGTTTTTTTCCTGCCATGTGTGGCCTTCCAGAGGCAATCCCAATCCACCAAACTCCCCTAATACCACTGCTTGTTTTGAACCAAAAATATCGGGTCTTGGCATTGCGGGTTCGGGATAGTTATGCAAGTCGCAAATATGTCCAACAGGATAAAAGTTCCCACCGCTTGCACTGTTCACCAATCGTGAAGGGTCTTTTTGCATTGTCCAGTTTGTAATGTCCTCTGTTTTAAATTGTCCCCACGCTTCATTGAATGGCGTCCACACGATGATGGAAGGAAAATTGTATAGTGCATCTATGATCTGGTTCCACTCTGTGCGATAATATTGTTCTGATTCTGTAGAACGGTCTTTGTCAGTTGCACGACCGAGCACACCCGGGCGATTTTCCCAATGGTTGCCCAAATCGCCGCTTGGCATATCCTGCCATACAAGCATGCCCATTTGATCGCAATAGTAATACCATCTTGCAGGCTCTACCTTTATGTGTTTGCGGATCATGTTGAAGCCCATGTCTTTTGTTTTTACGATGTCGTATTTCATGGCTTCATCTGTTGGTGCAGTATACAAGCCATCGGGCCACCAACCCTGGTCCAATGGACCATACTGGAACACAAATTTGTCGTTCAACATCATGCGTTGAATGCCATTTTTATCAGCCGCCAAAGAAATTTTACGCATAGCGAAATAACTTTTCACTTCATCTACTACTTTGCCTTTACGCAGCACGGTGTACGTAAGATCGTATAAATGCGGATCTGCTGTTGACCACAAATGTGGATTGGCAATCGCTAAAGCCGCTTCACTACCGGGAGCAACTGTTTGCTCGGCTACTTTGTTATTGCCATCAAATGCCGCAACACGCACTTCATCGCCGGGTTGTGCATTGTTTACATTTGCTAAAACGGTTACTGTTTTCGCATCTACATTTGGCGTTTGACGAGAAGAAGTGATGTATGTTTTTGCAACGCCTTCCATCCATACTGTTTGCCAGATGCCGGTAACAGGCGTATACCAAATGCCTTCCGGTTTTTTCACTTGTTTACCGCGAGGCTGAGGCCCTTCGTCTGTTGGGTCCCACACACGGATCGCCAGTTCTTGCTTGGTTCCTTTTTTGAGCGCAGCTGTGAGATCTACAGTGAACGGCTCGAAGCCACCCTGGTGGGTTGAAACTTTTTGTCCGTTCAGGAAAATATCTGCCTGCCAGTCAACGGCACCAAAATGAAGTAATATGTTTTTATTTTTAAAAGAAGATGGGATATCGATTGTGCGTTTGTACCATAACACCGAATCTTTGCCAACGGTTTTTGCAACGCCAGAAAGGGAGGATTCTACTGCAAATGGTACGAGTATATTGCCATCTAGCGTGGCGGGCAGTGTTTCCTGCGACTTTGGAGTGATGGCATATTGCCACAAACCATTTAACGATGCCCAGGCACCGCGCACCATTTGTGGTCTTGGGTATTCAGGTAGTGTATTATTGGGATCAACTTTTGAGGCCCACTCTGTAGTAATTTTTCCTGTCACTGGCTTCCACCCTGCATTCTGTGCATTTGTTTGCGCCATTGCCAATAGCATCAGGGAAAAAGCAACTGCTTGTTTTTTCATATAGCTCTTTTTAAGGTGAGATGAATTCGCAACCGTTGTTGTCGGCTGTGCGAACTTACCAAACTTGTTTAAGGGGGTCTGGTAAAATAGTCTCACTTTTTAATCAAAAAATCTCAATTATGGCTTTGTGGTACTAGTCGGTATTGTTAAGAAAATGAAAAATGGCAAGGAATGCTAAAAGCTGAACGCCTAACGCTTAACGCATTTTGACACTCTGCGTTAAGCGTTAGGCGTTCAGCGTTCCGCTTATCAGTTATTCAATTATTCAGTTATTCAGCCCCTTAATACTGCCAGCTTATCCACGCCTTTCCATCTTTTGCACTTACCATGTCATAGGCTTGCCTGCCGGTTTGCACGAGATAGAAACCGGAAGGATCAGTGAATTTCGCGGCGGTATTATCGAAGATTGCTTGCTCACCTGGTGGAATGGTGCCTACAAACCCGAGCTCTGTAAATATCACTCTTCCGTCTGATGTAAATGTTGGCGGTGTTCCCGTAGCAAGGCCATAAGATATAGAGAGTGAACTATTATTGACCACTACCACAAATCCGGTGAGATCATAATTGGTGCCGAAGCTCGGCCAGAAAATGAGATAGTAAAAATTAGGAATCGTGGTAATGCCATACGCATCCTGCTGCCCTTCCACGGTGAAGCCTGTAAACGAGTACCAGTAACTATCCTGTGAAAGTACTGCCTGGTACCACCTTTGCGGCGCATTGGCATCAATAAGTAATGGTTGTCCGGAGCCCTGGATTTGTCCGGAAACTCCTGCAGCTGTTACATGGATAACGCTGTTGGGTGCATCGTAATTAATGTTGGAAAAATCAGTTATCGTAATGCCATTTGCAGTAAACGGTTGCGCCAGCACAACTTTTCCGTTTGAATAAAAATAGCCCGTTGTAAAAGTCTTCACCACGCCTCCTTCTACCCATGAAAAAGTAATGGTTCTGGTTGAGAGGTTGACGGATATGTCAAACTGATTGCTTCCAAGGACTAGTCGTTTAAAATAAGTGGTGAGGTTAGCGATGTTTTCAAAGTCCATAGCGTTACCAAAGGATGCCGCAAAGTCTTGCGATTCCTGCTGTGTGGCAGGCACCATGAAAGCCCTGCTTGCATTGTAGCGGCCTGTGAGCTTTACGCTGTCTTTTGTAACGGTATCTACTGCAAATTCAAAGTCGCTCAATAAACCTTTGCCCATGGTTCCGCCATTCACGTTGGCGTTAGGATCTGAAAGTATATGCAGATAAGAATACGTATCGAAGATTAATGCCGGCTGCTGCAAGCCCTTCATTCTGTAACTGCTTTCGAATGACTGATCGATTGTTGAAGGATAAATATCAGCGTACATGGTGACGCGATTGTCGTTCGTAAATTTCCAATAAAATGTATAACCGCCACTCTTCCCACTGTCAGGAAAAACAACAGCCCGCCAGCCGTATTGTGCATTTACAAAGGTTGCCTGGTAGCTGTCCAAAAGCTCCTGCATCCTATCGTTTGGCGATTTGTCGAATGGATGCGAATCGTCTTTCTTACACGCTGCAAACGCAATCATCAAAAACAATCCGATGTATAATAGTGATCTGTTCATTTTTTAAAGTTTTGAGTTCTGAGTCGTGAGTTCTGGGTTTTAGGTTCTGAATTTTGAATTTTGAATTTCCTCCTTGCTACTCAAAACTCATAACCCACAACCTATCATTCCAATATTCCTACATAATAAACTTTCGGATCCTCCTGCGGTATAAACGCTCCGAGATTCGCGTTGGAGTCCCTATTGAATCCCCAATCCAGTGTAAAATGATACTGTGAAAAATAATCGAGCAGCCCCTGCACATCATCTTTTATCAATCCACCGTTACTATCTGCTGTCAGGTAAGTGAGCGTCATCACACCGTTTGCATCTGTTGAAAAACTGTATGTAAAACTTGCCTGGTAACCGCCGAAAAACATTTGTACACGTATTCTGTTAGCGGCGGTGAATGTTACTTTCATTGAATCCAGCGTCAGCCCGAATGAGCCATCCAAACTGGTTGAAGCTGCATCGAAGATGGTTTTAAAATCAGGCGAACTACCTGTAACCGCAGCACTCCAAACTGCTGACGTATATGTTTTTCCAAAACCAAAAACAGATGCAAGCGTTGGTCTTCCCGTCACTCTCGTTAATGCGTTTTGCACGTCTGTTTGCAATGCGTAGAAATCTATATTCCAAACGGTTTTGTAATAGCTTATTACATATTGCTCCTTGCTTCTTAAAGCTGATTGCGCACTATCCGACTGACTATTGACCATCATCTCAAACCACATTCGTCCATTGGATAACATTAATGATATCATTTCCACGAAATCTTCGTCAGGGGCTGATTTTGCATAGGCAGAAATAAAGCCTTCGCTGTTTGCCTGGTCATCTGATTCATTGATCCAGTTGGCGGTGTATTTACCAACAGATATCTGTTTGAATTCGGGCGGGTAGATTTGATTCTGATTCAGTATGTGTCCAAATTCATGTTCTACCACATGCACCATTTGTTGTACAGAATTAACATCGGTGTTATCATAATCATTTACATCGTACAGCACCACTCTTCTTCCTCCTTCCGCTGTACCCAGTGTGATGGAGCCATCAGGATTGAAGGATGGACTTCCCACCATTACAATAAGTTTAGGAGAATATTTTTTGAAAAATGTTGCTCCCGCTTCTGCGATATAAGTGTTGATCCAAATTTGCCTTAATGCATCCAACACAGGCTGTACCTGCGATTCAATGGGCGGCACGAGTGTTTTATTAAGATCAAGTTCTGATTGATCCCATTTATATTTTACTTCAATATTGTAGGGATGCGTAAGGCTGTCATACAACCATTTATCCAGTTGGGAGGCCACCCATGAATCTCCTCCCAGCCCCGGAATATTGGTATTGAGGTTCTCATCTTTTTTGCACGATGCAATGGTTCCAAGCATTGCAACAAGCGTTATTATTTTGAGTAGTTTCATTTATAAAGAGTTGTGAGTTGTTTGTTGTTAGTTGTTAGTTGTTAGACTTTACATTCGATCTCTCATTTCTAATTTCTAATTCCTAATTCCTAATTACCCTACCTCGGATTCAATGCAATGCCTGAAAGTGTTGCAGATTCAGGTATTTGAAAAACACGATACGGATCAGTCGGGCTTAAGGTTTTTGTGGAGCCATCGTAAAACAAATGCTCTACCGGAATTTTATATCGCTGCAGATCAAACCATCTCAATCCTTCCATCACGTATTCTGCTCTTCTGAAATCAAGCGTTGCAAGCAGTAATCCTGTTTGCAGATTCGAAGTGCCGTAGAAGTTTGAAAGCTTGGTTGAAGTAATATTATGCTGCGAAGGACTGTAGTTCGTTATGCGCTTACTTACGAAAGTGTTTAAATCTGCAGTTGCAGCAGCCGTATTGTTTTTATAAATATAGGCTTCGGCCCTGCTCAGCAGCACTTCCTCTGTAGTAAGCTCCGGCTGCATGATGTAAGGAATACCCGTGTTGGCATTGATTGAGGTGGTAACGAAATACTCGTTGAACTTTGGCACGAAATAATCCTGCGCACCGTAGTAAAATACTGAGTATGCCCATCTGCCGCCTGTTACGTTGGCACCTAAAATATCGCGTTGCTTTGCATAGCTTAATCCGTATCTGAATGTTGCATAGTTGCGTGCATAATTCGAAGGCATTTCCGTAAGCAATAAATTGGCGGGTTCTGATGCCTTGGTATAAGTGGCCAGCAAAGTAAAGAAAGACAGCGTCTGATAAGTAGTATTCCATGCACGCATGTTGTCAGCAAAATTGTTATTGGGAAATGCTGCGTTAGCATGTTCAATTACTTTGTCATAATCTTTTTTAAATAAATAAAACCGCGCGGCAAATGCATGTGCCGCCGCTAAATTGAAGTGATAGCGTGGTACAGTATATGCCTGGTCTTTGAGTAGTGGCAGACCCGCCGTTAAATCTTTCTCCACCATGTCGTATACATACTGCACTGTTTTGCGATCGTAATTTTTGAACACTACTTTTTCAGGCTCTGTTACGTAAGGAATGCCGGGATCTGTGCCTGCAGTTGTTGCATCATAAAACTTAGAGAAGAAATTCACGAGCATGAAATGTGAGAAAGCCCTTGTTACCAAAGCTTCCCCTTTTTGCGTGCGATAGTTTTGAGAATCCGGTGCGGCCAAACATGTTGCGAGCGCCTGGTTAGACGCCGCAATAGCCGTATAGCAAGCGTTCCAGTAAAACTCCGGCGAGTCCTGGTTATTATCCTGCACATCCTCGAAGTAGAAAGGATTAAGGTTGATATTCAGTACAACACCTGCACCCTTATCTTCTACGTTATCAGAAATGGCCTCTGCAAAAGTTATATAACTCGCCTGCGGATAAGCAGTGCCTAAAAGCTGTGCCACTTTTTCAGGCGAATCCAATTGCGTTCTGTTGTCCGGTACTTGTTCCAAATACTTCTTACAGCTGCTAATGGCAACTGCAAAAAGTATGAAGATGTATATGGAGTATTTCATGTAATGAGTTTTGAGTTTTGAGTTGTTAGTTGTTAGTTGTTAGTACTATTACCCAATTCTTAATTCTTAATTCCTAATTCCTAATTCCTAATTTCTAATTCCTAATTCCTAAATTCCTACTTTCAACGAAAGTGTAAACTGCTTCTGCACCGGCTGCGCCACACCACCCGCATTGAAGAATTCAGGATCTTGTCCTTTCAATTTTGAATCGGAATAAATAAGCCACGGGTTAATCGCTTGGGCCGTTACCGATAAATTACTCAGCTTCGCTTTTTGCAAGGTCGCTGCCGGTAATTGATACGTTAGTGAAACAGTTTTTAATCTTACAAATGAACCGTCTGCTACGCGTTGTGTAGAGTAGTTATAGTTGTTGTAAGGATAAGCGCCTCCAAGCAAATACTGCTGATAAACATCTGCAATGGAAGGCACCGTTGTTTGTCCCTGGTCACCCGGAATTTCCCATCTGTCATAAAATTCTTTAGGCATCGCATCCAGATCGGAGTAGCGCTGTTTGAAAGCGGGATAAAGCCTTATCCTGTTGCCTTGCTGATAAGTAATAAATATGTTTACTGAAAATGCTTTGTAGCGAACGGTGTTTGAAAAACCTCCCGTGATCGCAGGATCCACGGGGCCTTCATAAACCAGGTGCTGCGTGTTGTCGCTTTGTAAATACACAGCCGGACCAACGTTTCCGTCTTCATCTACAAATTGCGGCACACCTGTTCTTTTCTGCAAACCTTTAAAATCGAGTGAAAACAAGCCATTCACCGGGTAGCCTTGTTTGTTGCCACCTTCTGCTTTTACAAGATCAAATATGATAGGATCATTCTTCGCATTCGTGATCTCATTTTTATTAAAGCCAAATGTCAGATTGGTCCTCCATCCCCAATCGCTTTGCCTTACAATGTCGCCACCCACCATAAACTCAACACCATGCGATTTCATGTCGGCGTAGTTTGCAGCTTTGTAGGCTTCCCCGCCAATGCCTGATGTTTTGATAATGCTGATCAAATCAAAACTTCTTCTTCTGTACAGGTCCACGGTTACGTTCAATCTTCTGTCAAACATTGTCGCATCCACGCCTATGTTTCCGGTGTATAATTTCTCCCACGTAAGATCTTCGTTTTCCAGACTTTCCTGGAGAATTACAGATTCAACTTCTGAGAGATAAGGCCTGCGTGTTTGCATATTTTTCAACACAATCGAAGAGTTTGTTGCAGGCCCCATACTTGCTGTTAAACCATAGCTCGCACGCAGTGTAAGGAAGTCTACAAAGTTTACATTCTTCATAAATGATTCCTGGTCTATGTTCCACGAACCACTCACGCTCCATGTAGGTAGCCAGCGTGCAGTTTTTGATTCACCCAATTGATTGGAACCATCGTAGCGTGCTGTAGCTGTTAAATTGTATTTTCTATTGTAAGAATATCCTGCGGTACCATAAAAGGCAGCAAACCTGTCGTAGGTTTTTGTCATGCCATAATACGGAAAACTATTTTCAAGCGCCTGCTTGATTATTCTGTAATCAATGAACGGAACGCCGCCCTGATCGTACTGATACCCATACCCGATGTTGGATGCAACTTGACGGTTCGCATATTTAATCTGTTGTCCCACCAATACATTCAGGCTGTGCACATCGTTAAATGTTTTGTTGTAGTTAACGCTGTTTCTGACTTCGTAGTTTGCAAGCTGGTTTTCTGTGCGATTGTAAAAGCCACCATAAGGCAACACCACCACGGGTTCTGCATCAGGGTTGTCAGGATCGCGATAAAGGAATTTATTGTTCTGACGAATGGTAGATGTTCCCGCTGCTCTGTAAGCGCCTGCCATGTTGGAATTTTCATGTACCTGTTGTTCCTGCGTCGATTTTACAAAACGCAATGCGCCTACAAATTCATAGCGGAAATTTTTGGCAAACTTGTATTGCAACTCTCCCTGCAAACGAATATCAAGTACTGTAAGGTCAATGTAGTTATTGCTCAATTCGTTGACGATGTTAAACGGCGCATAATTCATTTTAAAATATTCCAGCTGTCCTGTTGAATCATACGGCGTAATGGTGCGGCTTGTATTGATGGCGTAACTGAACGGATTGATGTCAAAGTCTCTGTCATAACTTCCTTCCACTGCATTCGCGGAACGTTGCAATGTGCCCGGAGCCCTTTGCTGGCGCAGGGAACCAACGGTTGAGAAGCCGGCCGTTAATTTATTGTTGAGGTTATAAGTATTTTTAAAATTGAGCGTATAGCGTTTGACATTGTCTGCAACTGTCCAACCGTTGTCGTAATAAAAGCTGGTAGAAAAATATGTTTGAGATCTGTCGGTACCGGAAGAAATACTAAGGTTGTGTTCCTGTATAAAAGAATTTTTAAACAACACATCGAACCAATCGGTGTTTACGCCCACATATCTTTGCAGAAATGCGGCTCTTCCTGCTACAGTATTTTCAACACCAAAGCGTCCGTTGGTTTCATCGTAAGTATTTATTTCATCGTACATTTTTCCATACACACCTGTGTTGGGGCCATCAGATATGGTTGAGTTCAGCATTCCTTTTTTATACAACTCTGTGTACACAGCCATTTGATCGGCAGAGTTCATGATGTTGTAGGAATTGTAAGTTGGTTTCAACTGCGTGCTGAAATTTCCCACATAAGAAACAATTGGTCTTCCTATACGTCCCTTTTTTGTAGTGATGACAATAACGCCGTTCATAGCTCTCGCGCCATACAATGCAGCAGCGGCAGCATCTTTCAGGATGTCGAAACTTTCAATATCGTTTACGTTCAATCCAGCTACTGACGAGCCAAGCAATGTAACCGCGTCGCCACTTGATAGCTGATCGTTGGAAATATTTACCACATCCTCCAGCACTACTCCGTCCACCACCCAGAGAGGCTTGTTGTCACCGTTAATGGAAGTAGCGCCACGCACGCGCACTTTGGGCGCCGTACCAAAAGTGCTGGATACGTTTTGCACAGATACACCGGCAGCTCGCCCTTCGAGCATACGGCTTACATCCGTCATACCATCTATCTTTACATCTTCTGCCTTAAGACCAACCGCAGCACCTGAGAATTTTCGTTTATCAATATTCTGGTATCCTGTTACTACCACTTCCGAAAGCGTTCTTTCTGTGCCTGCAACCAGCGTTACATTCAATGTGGCCTGATTGTGGTAGGTAATGACTTTTGGCGTGCGGCCCACATAAGAAAATTGAATGTTATCGCCATCTTTGGCGTAAATAACAAAGTTTCCTGCAGCATCGGTTTCCACGCCTTTTTTGGTTTGTAGAATGGTAACGGAAACATTTGCGAGTGGTGAGCCGTTTTCGTCAGATGTAACTTTTCCTGTTACACGTTTCGGAACTGTATCGTTTAGCAAACCGGGAACGTTTAAGTGCGGAGTGATTGTTTCAGACGGCTTTTTGTTTTCGTCTGCACGTGCGCTTTGGGTTAGCACAAACAGGAACGTGCAAACACAAAAACATCTGCCCATTGAGAAGTATCTCATAAGCATCTATTTCTAAAATGGTGACTAATTAGAATTGCTTAACACGCGGAGGATAACAAAGTTCTATGAAACAGCACTTTTTTTGTGTAGTAAATTCTCTACAAATCAAGGGATTGCAATTGCGCGAGTGGGGCTTCGGGCTCGACTTTTTGTTAATGCCCTACGGGCAATACAAGCCACTTACATTGCTGTCTATTGATATTGTTTCCCTACGGGAAATGGTTGCTTCTACGACAATTGTCACAATCGTGAACTTGCCCGTAGGGCATCGATATAAATAGAAAAAATAATATAGGACGATATTGTCCGTAGGACATTAACGGCGTTTTCGTCCGCACGCCGTTTGCTGTCAAATTTCGACGTTACACCGAGACCTGACAGGTTTTTGAAACCTGTCAGGTCTTGTAACCCGCAACGTCTATGCTAGCGCCAAGAGTGTTTAACCGGTTGCCGCTGCTGCCCCTCATTTTCAATTTTCAACTTTCAATTTTCAATTCCCTTTCAACCATACAATCTGCGAAAAAACTCCATTGGCTGCTATATCCCAGGCTTCAATTCTCGCCCATTTTCTACCTTTAAGATTGAGGTTTAGCAAAAAGGTTTTGTTGCCGAAAGTAGTGGTTTCAAACTGATCGAATTTTTCGCGATACACGTTTTTACCGTCACCGGAAACGACTTCGATGAAGTTGAGTGGAAAGGTCCAGCTAAGGCTTGTTTTTATGGTGGCTTTACCATCTGCGTTTAGCGTTGCTGTATCGCCACTGCCCTTACTATTGATTGTAAAAGAAGGCATCAACACTTCTCCCGTTGTCACAAAGAATTTTCCGCTGCTCATTACGTCCAGGATCGGCTGCCAGCTTTGGTTGTAAGCAGGCATTTTATCCATTTGCAAATAGTTGATGTTTAAGTGACCGTACAGCTCATGTTCAGGTTCTATGGTAAAAAGGTCCGCTTCTCCAACGATGCTTTTTTTCAATCCCCAATTGGCCATATCGTCCAACAGATCTAGTGCACGTTTGCCTAAGCGTGGTTGTGAAAGGTCGGCCGGCAGTGCTTTCCATGATGCACCAAAAAATTGCGGTGAGGTAAAGAATGCTTCATTCTTATATGCATCCGGAAAACCTGTTGAGCCTTTTGTTCTTGCGTGTGCCGTCCATGCAAGGCCGTTCTCTGCTTTCAAAAGATTCAGCATGTCCTGCTTATCTCCAATTCTGTAGACCTTTCCGTAAGTAGAGTCCTGTGTTACAAATGGTGCACCCGCTTTCCTGGACATAATCCAATAAACAGGTTTTGGAAAAAAATCCAACCAGTGTCCGCCGAAAAAATTATTCGGTTCTTCTCCGGGCAATAGCAGGAAATTGTTTTGTGATAAGCGCTTGCACATGTCAAACAAGGTTTTCAACTCCCTCAACCTCACATCATCTGGCCCAGTGGGATGCCCTACTCCGTGAAATTCCGCGAGATGCACAATGTTGATGCCGGTGCGTTTAAATACGTTTACGAAAGACGGTGTGTCCGGCAATGCGATGTTCTTCTTTTGCGCCTCCAGCATTTTTGTGACATGCTCAATGTGGTAGTGGCTCGTCATCGTTTTATATCCTTTCAATGGCGCATAGGTATCATTGTGGGTAAACTGTTTTACGTTGGCCAAAGCATCTTTCGTGTTGCTTGCAAGCAGGCAAAAGAAATTCAATCGTTGCCTTGTGTGTGGCGGTGCGTTGAACCAGGGAACGAATCTGTGATCGCCGTACAAATCCTGGCGAATGCCGATTCCATAACCTTTAATCATTCTCCTGTAATCAGTTCCGTACCACACAAACTTCAGGTTAAAGCATTCATCCAGCGGATAAAAATATTGGTGCGGTGCCGGAAACAAAGCAAGACTTCCTTCCGCATTTTCGCCAATGATCGTTCTATATTTAACTGCGAGGTTGTTACTTGTATCCATCATATTCATTGACGTGTTCTGCAATTGATCGTCAACGCTTGCCCAGGCAATTTTCTTCCACGCATTGTTTTTACCAACAAGCCCCGCATCATAAACAATAGCGGTGGAATCAACACCTGTCGACATTACAGCGGCAATGTTTATCAGTGGACTGCCATTGTAAAATGTAATTTCAAGATCGCCGGAAAATGAAGAAGCCGTTACTTTACTCACGATGACTTTTGTTCGGGAGCCTTCCGATACAACTTGCGCTGAAGATTTTTCCAACTGCACGTTAAATGCTTCGAAAGGTTTTGAAGGTACTTTGTCGAAAAAAATGTTCCATCCGTTTTGAGATATCAAATCTCTTTTGCCAATAGTTATAACAAAAGCGGGATCGAGGTCTTTCGCTATCGTATGGCATTTACCGTTTTTGCACAACTGCAAGCTCGCAAATAAGGGATGACCATCCTGCAGATCTATTTTTACCCGTCCCTTTCCGTTATTTCGCACTGGCCATGAAATGTTGATTATTTTATCCCGGACTTCAACCTCTGCGCCGTTTTTTTTGTTGTACTTGACAAGATCGATTTTTTCCTGGCTGAACAATGCACCAGATAGAACAGTAAGAATAAATGCAAGTAAAGCACGGACTGGTATGTTTGGTTTGATCATGGTTTTTGTCGTTTGTCAAGGTAGATATCACGCTATTGCAAATTGAGTACTAGTGGTGTTGTAAAAAATTAGTCTTTGGCTAAATGTAAACATTTAATAATTATTGATTGTATATCATAATTCAAATTTGGCAACGCATTTATTGACGATACTGGCTGTTATGTTTTATTAGTCAAATAATTATATCCGCACTCTGTTAAATGTTGTTGCAACCATACTCTTTAAAATATCAACTTATAGTTTACCTGATCTGTGGGTAATAATCCGTTTGATCAGCGATAAACTGTTCCTATCAAACTAAAATTTATTGTATGACAAAAAAACTGGTTGCTGAATTTATCGGCACATTCTGGCTGGTGCTGGGCGGTTGCGGAAGCGCTGTACTTGCTGCCGCCTTCCCTGACCTTGGTATTGGATTCGTTGGCGTTGCTATTGCTTTTGGCTTAACCGTATTGACCATCGCCTATTCGCTTGGTCACATTTCCGGCGCACACCTCAATCCCGCTGTCTCCATAGGTTTGTGGGCAGGTGGACGTTTTGGCGCGGGCGAACTTATCCCTTACATCATTGCACAAGTGCTGGGTGCTATTTCTGCGGCAGGCGTATTATACATTATTGCCAGCGGCCACGATGGTTTTTCTACTGCCGGAGGTTTTGCGGCTAACGGCTACGGTGACACGCCGGGCTCGCCGGGGCACTATTCTGTTGCAGCTGCATTTACCTGCGAAGTGGTGATGACCTGTTTGTTCCTGATCATCATTTTGGGAGCAACAGACGAAAGAGCGCCAAAAGGCTTTGCCGGCATTGCCATTGGCCTGGGATTAACGCTGATCCACCTTATCAGTATTCCGGTTACCAATACGTCTGTTAACCCTGCACGCAGTACCAGCCAGGCAATTTTTGCAGGTGGTTGGGCAGTTAGTCAATTGTGGTTGTTCTGGGTGGCGCCGATCATTGGCGCATTGATCGCCGGCTTCCTGTATCGAGCTGTATTTGAAAATGGTGTAGATTCGGATTTCCCGAAGAAATAAAGTATTGAGTTCTGAGTTTTGGTTGAAAGTTTGAATAGTCGACAATATTGGGTCGGCAATACACAGCACCTTTGATTTTAGACATCCGACTCATAACTCATAACTTCCTCCTAATTTTGCAAAAGAAACAATCTTCAAATTGGTTGTTTCTTTTTTTATGGCAGAAGATTTAACGATAATAAAAGGTTCAAAGACTGAACAATACGAAACGCTTATTCCTCAAATAAAAGGGCTGCTGGAAGGTGAAGAAGACCTGATCGCCAACCTTGCCAACGTTACCGGCGCATTGAAGGAACAATTCAACTGGTTATGGATAGGTTTTTATCTGGTTAAAAAAGGTGAATTGGTTCTTGGGCCATTTCAGGGCCCTGTTGCATGTACGCGCATTGCAAAAGGCCGTGGCGTATGTGGCACGAGCTGGGCGGAAGCAAGAACATTGATCGTATCTGACGTTGAAAAATTTCCCGGCCACATAGCCTGCAGCAGTTTATCCAAGTCAGAAATAGTGGTGCCTCTGTTTAAAGGTGATGAAGTGGTTGGGGTATTGGATGTTGACAGCGCAGAACTGAATGAATTTGACGAAACAGATCAGAAATATCTTGAAGAGATTGTGAAGTTGGTGGTGATTGAATCATTGAATTATTGAGTGCCGAATAAAACAAAACCTCACCGCACCGTCATTGCGAGCCCCGGTGAAACGTGCTGCTTGCATTCATACGCAAAGGTGCTGTGTCAAGCTATGGGGCGAAGCAATCTGCACCATGCTCCTTGAGATTGCTTCGCCCATTTTCAAAAACGTCGCACATTGTTCTCAAAAATTTATACTGCATTCTCCGCAGGGCTCGCAATGACGCCGGTGATTTTGCACAACAGTGCGTTGGTGCAACAGGGCGAATGCGATTCGCCCCTACACTATTTTCAATTTTCAACTTTCAATTTTCAATTAGAATATACTTCTTTATCTCCTCGCTTCCTCGATTTAACTGTAAAACACTCCCGCATCTTTCTTCTTACATATTTATTGAGTTTCTTTCTGAAAATAAAATTTATGAAAGTCCTACTACTCGCCATTTTCAGTCTCTATATCACCAGTAGTTTATACGCTCAAACATCTGATGCTGAGGCCGAAGCAATGGCCAATTTATTAGGTGTGCAAAAGAAAGAAGCCATCAGCAAAATGGTAGCTGTTGCGCCAAAAGATTCTGTTGCATTTTGGAAAATCTATGATGAGTATGCAAAGAAAAATGTTACTACGGGTAAAGCAAGAATCAAGCTGTACGAACAAACGGTACAATCATATGGCGGCATGAGTGCAGCTACCGCCGATTCCCTTGCAACAAAATATTTTGCCAACAGAATGGATCAGGAAAAAACATTGGAAGAATACTACCTGAAGATAAAAAAAGCTACGAATGCTGTAACAGCCTTTGAGTTCTACCAGTCAGAAGTATATCTGCTTACACAAATAAGAGCGCAAATTATGCAGCAGATACCTACTTATGGGCAAGTGCAGCTGGCTACGAAGAAGCAGTAATGAATTGAAAATTGAAAGTTGAAAATTGAAAATGAGTTTATAGTTGTTAGCAGATAGTTGTTAGTAGACAATGATTGTGCAGAAAGCCTAACAACCAACAACTTTCAATTTTCAGCTTTCAATTTTCAATTTGCCCTACCTTTTCGCACGCTTCTCCTCCGGAATATTTATGGCACCGGCACCATCTACCAGCCAGTTATTTTCTTGCTGTGCCAATTTCAATACCAATTGATAATCCTTCCATTTGCCTTTGCCCGCAAGGGTTACATATCCATCAATCGTGTCAGCTTTTAATATTGTGAATCCATTTCCCGGAAAAAAGTTCGCATCTAAAATTGGATCGATGTCGAGGGACTCTCCAGATTTTGAAAATTTTCGATAATGGTGTTTAAAATTTTCTGTCAATAGTGAACTGTGTTCCACCCAGCTTGACGGTCCACCATTCGGACCTGCAATAGCCTGAACATATTTGTTAATAAACTTAGGAGCGACATTGAAGTCGGGAACAGTTTGATTTCCAGCCGCGCCGATATTTGTATGTGCAGGAGCATAATGCATCTCTCCGGGTGCACGGGCATCTGTTTTATTTTCGGCGTTGGTATTGTTATTGATTTGATTACAGCTGCACAATAGCAATAAGAAAAATAAAATGCCGGGAGTGATTTTTTTCATTATTATAGGGTTATTCTAAATGAGCGGCAATCTCTCCCAATTGTTTTTATTTCACCGAGGCAAAGGGATTTACTTGTTTACAAAAATGACATTTTTCTACCTTCAGTTTACCTGCCTTTTCTAACAACCAGCAACTATCGGCTAACAACTTTCTCGTCGCTTTCCATTTATTTAACATTTGTCCCATTAAACTTTTTGTTCCTATGTGCTTCTTAGATACACATTGGTTAAAAAAAAAATTTTAAAAATATGAAGAAGTTATTCGCTATTGCCGCATTATCAATTGGTTTTGCAGTAGCCGCATCAGCGCAGGATAGTACTGCTACAACTCATAAAAGAGACAAGGCTAAATCTGAATTAAATCTTAGCAAAGAACAGCAGTCGCAGATAAAGAGTATGCACGCTGAGTACAAACAAAAATATGCCGCGCTTAAATCTGACAGTAGCCTGACCGCAGATCAACGCAAGCAGCAATACAAAGCTTTGCATCAGGAGCAACAAAATAAAATGAACACGATCCTCACTCCTGAGCAACAATCTAAGCTTAAGGAGATGAAAAAGCAAAAAGTTTCCCATGCTAAGCAACACATTAAGGAACTGAATCTAACACAAGATCAACAGGCGCAGTGGAAAAGCATCAACAAGGATTATAAGGACAAAATGATGGCGCTTAAGAACGATAAAACATTAAACGATCAACAACGTAAAGATCAGTTCAAGTCGCTTAGCAAGGAAAGAATGGATAAAGTGAAAGGCATTTTGAATGATGATCAAAAAGCGAAGTTGGCAGAGTTTAGAAAGGACCTTCATCAGCATTTCAGACATCATAGAAGCGAGGTTTCAGGCTCCACTGACAACAGTGTGAATAGCTAGTCGTGAATCGTCAAACGTGAATCGTGAATAGGTATCCGTACTACTGAGTTTCTGTAAATAGTGAAGTGAATGAATGTTCAAGACGTCCTGTTCACGATTCACTTTTCGCGTCTCACGATAAAACGTCTTTCATTTCGGGGTATAGTATTTAAAACAAAAAGCTCCGCAATTGCGGAGCTTTTTTCTTGAAATCTATTTCTAAAAAATCAGGTATCGCACATATACAGTGCTGCACCTTCTCTTCTAATTCCTAACTTCTAATTCCTTCTAGTGCATCGTAAACCCTTCAAGGAATTTGGTGTTGAAGTCACCAGCCCTGAAGCGTTCATCTTTCATCAGTTGAAGATGGAACGGAATGGTAGTTTTTACACCTTCGATCACATACTCGCTCAATGCACGGTGCATAGTGTCGATAGCTTCGTCACGAGTACGCGCAACCGCTATGATCTTAGCAATCATGGAGTCGTAGTATGGAGGAATGGTATAACCAGTGTAAACGTGGCTGTCGATACGGATACCGTGACCGCCTGGCTGATGCAATACAGTGATCTTTCCTGGTGAAGGGCGGAAATCATTGTATGGATCTTCTGCGTTGATACGGCACTCGATCGCATGCATTTCTGGTTCGTAGTTTCTGCCGCTGATTGGTTCGCCTGCAGCAATTTTGATTTGTTCTTTGATCAAGTCAAAATTTACTACTTCTTCGGTAACGCAATGCTCTACCTGGATACGAGTGTTCATTTCCATGAAGAAGAAATTGCGGTGCTTATCTACAAGGAACTCGATTGTTCCAACGCTTTCATAATTGATAGCAGAAGCAGCTTTGATCGCAGCTTCTCCCATTTTTTGTCTCAACTCAGGTGTCATAAACGGAGAAGGAGATTCTTCTACCAGTTTTTGGTGACGACGTTGAATAGAGCAATCTCTTTCACTCAAATGGCAAACTTTACCATATTGGTCGCCTGCAATCTGGATCTCGATATGGCGCGGTTCTTCTACGAACTTCTCCATATAAATACCATCATTTTTGAAAGATGCGAGGGCTTCAGCTTTTGCAGTGTTGTAAGCACGTTCCATTTCTTCTTCGTGCCAAACCACACGCATACCTTTACCACCGCCACCTGCAGTTGCCTTCAGGATGATCGGATAACCAACGGTGTTTTTTGCAAGGTCCAACGCCTGTTCAAGGCTTTCCAAAAGACCATCACTTCCCGGAATAACAGGAACGCCAGCTTTGATCATTGTTTCTTTTGCGGTGATCTTGTCACCCATTGCATTGATCATTGCGGGAGTTGGCCCAATGAACTTAATATTGTGTTCACCGCATATTTCCGAAAACTTCGCATTTTCTGCCAAAAATCCGTAGCCCGGATGGATGGCGTCTGCGTTGGTAATTTCGGCAGCGGCCATGATATGAGGAATATTCAGGTAAGAATCGCTGCTTTGAGGACGGCCGATACAAACTGCTTCGTCAGCAAATTTTACGTGCAAGCTGTCCTTGTCAGCCGTAGAATAAACTGCTACCGTTTTAATGCCCATCTCGCGACAGGTACGGATTACACGCAGCGCAATTTCTCCACGGTTGGCTATTAATATTTTTTTGAACATTTAAGTAATTTGAATTTTAAGTTGGAAGAATGTTCTAAGTTTTAAGTATTAAGTTGTAAGTAACAAGTTGTGGGAGTTTCCTCTTGTCACTTATAACTTACAACTTACAACTTATAACTCACCACACCTTAAGGTTCCACTAAGAATAAAGGCTGATCATATTCAACAGGTGTACTGTCTTCAACCAATACTTTTACGATTTTACCTTTTACTTCACTTTCAATTTCGTTGAAAAGTTTCATTGCTTCGATGATGCAAACTACTTTTCCAGGAGCGATTTCGTCTCCAACTTCTACGAAAATTGGTTTGTCCGGAGAAGGTCTGCGATAGAAAGTTCCGATCATCGGACTTTTTATGGTAATGAGGTTGCTTGCGGTAGTTTCTGCGGCAGGTTTTGCTTTATCTGCGACAGGAGCAGCAGCAGGTGCAGCGGCAGGCAATGCAGCAGCAGGAGCAGCAGCGATCATTTGAGGGGCTGCAGTAACAACTTGCTGAATGTTGTCTTGTTTCTGCTTAATGGTAACTTTAAAGCCTTTCTCTTCAATCGTTAACTCACCGATATTGGACCGGTTGATTATTCTAATCAACTCTTGTATTTGTTTGAAATCCATGATGAAGAATTTTCCAGTTTAAAAAATGGGCTGCTAAGATAAGGAAATGTATTAACTACAATACAACAGAATAGTTTTTGAAATTAATAAAAATCCTTACAAAAAGTAAAAACCCGAAAATTCGGGTTTTTACTTCCTTTTGGTATGTTAGTTATTCTTTTACTCTTTCTACGTATTCGCCGGTTTTTGTATTGACGCGAATCAATTCGCCTTCGTTTACAAATAACGGTACGTTTACGGTTGCACCTGTTTCTACTGTTGCAGGTTTCAACGTACGGGTAGCAGTATCGCCTTTTACGCCTGGTTCGCTGTAAGTAACCTGCAAAACGATTTTATCAGGTAACTCCACGCTCATTGGCTGCTCGGTTTCTGTGTTGAACATTACCGCTACTTCCTGGCCGTCTTTCAGGAACTGAGGAGCATCTACCATAGTTTCTGCTACCGCAATTTGCTCAAAAGTTTCGTTGTCCATGAAGTTGTAGCCGCTATCGTCCTTGTATAAAAACTGGAAAGCTTTTTTCTCTACACGCACAGGATAGATGGTATCACCGCTGTTCCATGTTTTTTCGATGGAACGGTTGTTATCCACTCCTTTTAATTTAGCCCAAACTTTAGCTGCAGCTCTTGCAGTTTTGTTTTCGCCAAACTCCACCACGGAATAAAGGCTTCCGTCTAATTTAATAATCAGGCCACGACTGATGTCTGATGTATTTGCCATAAATAAATAATAATAAAATTATACAAGTTTTTTGCCCCTAAAGGGTTCAGAGCGGCAAATCTAAGGCAATTTATCCAATGATTGAGTAATTGAATTATTGAATCATTGATTTGTGAAATAGCTTATTAAACTGAATAACTGAGTAACTGAATAACTGAAGTTTCAGGCACATGTCTCTTCAATTATTCAATAATTCAATTATTCGGTTATTTGATTCTCAATTATTCAGCCATTCAGTTATTCAGTTACTCAGTTATTCTTATCATTGTACCACAATAGCACCCACCATGAAAAAAATATCCTTTTTGTTGTTGATGGTCGTTTTTATGGGAAAACTGTTCGCTCAACCCGATTCCCTGCCGGCTTACAAACGATTTCCGAATATTCCTCCTTTTACGCTGGTCGGCATTGACAGCGCCAAAGTAACCCGGGATGACATTCCAAAACATAAGAAAGTAATGCTGATGTACTTTAGTCCGGAGTGTGAGCATTGCCAGCATCAGACGCAGGATATTTTAGCTGCCATGAATGGTTTTAAGGACATCGAAATAGTAATGATGACCTACCAACCCTATGAGGAAATGGTTGATTTTTACAAAAAATTCGAACTGGCAAAATATCCAAACATTAAAATTGGCAGGGACACCAAATTCTTTTTCCCTCCATTTTACAGAATGCAAAACCTGCCCTATCTCGCTCTTTATGATAAAAAAGGCAACCTGATCACTACTTTTGAAGGCAACCGCAAGGTAGATAAGCTGTTAAAGGCTTTCGATAATAAATTGGACTAAATCATGATAAACCAATCAATTATTTACTAAGTTTAGTGGATAGTAGAGACAAGGCATTGCCTTGTCTGTACGGTATCGGAATCATTCACGTTTCTTGATTGAAATTATTTTTTCACCGCAAATTCTTTTACATGAAAGTTACAGTTGTTGGGGCTGGTGCAGTAGGCGCTACATGCGCTGATAATATTGCAAGGGCCTCTGTTTGCCAGGACTTAGTTTTACTAGACATTAAAGAAGGGCTTGCAGAAGGCAAGGCGCAGGACATGATGCAAACCGCCGCTTTGCTCGGATTTGACACCCGCATTACCGGCAGTACAAATGATTACTCCAAAACCGCTAACAGTGATGTGGTGGTGATTACTTCAGGACTACCTAGAAAACCGGGAATGACGCGGGAAGAATTGATTGGAGTAAATGCAGGAATTGTTCGCGGTGTAGCCGAAAACATCCTGAAATACTCGCCAAACACCATTATCATTGTCATCAGCAACCCGATGGATACAATGACTTTCCTCGCTTTGCAATCTACGGGATTGGCTAAAAACAGGATCATTGGTATGGGTGGAGCGCTTGACAGTGCACGTTTCCGTTATCAGCTCAGCCAGCATTTAGGAGCCAGCCCGGCAGATCTGAATGCAATGGTAGTAGGCGGACACGGCGACACCACTATGATCCCGCTGATACGCTTTGCAACATGGAACAGCATTCCTGTTACCAACTTCTTAAGCTCTGAACAGCAAAAACAAATTATTGCCGACACAATGGTGGGCGGTGCTACGCTTACAAAATTGATCGGGACTTCTGCATGGTACGCACCCGGTGCGGCCGGTGCAGCGCTTGTTAAAAGCATTCTTAACGATGAAAAGAAATTATTCTCCTGCTGCGTAAGCCTTAACGGGGAATATGGCCAGAAAGATATTTGCTTAGGCGTGCCCGTTATAATCGGCAGATCGGGTTGGGAAAAAATCCTCGACTTTGATCTCAATGCTGAAGAACAGGAGCTTTTCAAAAAAAGCGCGGACGCAGTACGAAGCATGAACGACGTTCTGAAAACTTTGTAGAATACCTCACCCAACCCTCTCCAAAGGAGAGGGACTTGCAAAAAGGCGGCAAATTCTTATTTACCGCCTTTTTTTATTATATTTATCTCAGTTTTATTATTCTAAACATTTATGAATAAGTAATCTGTTCCTCAAAACCTTTCCAATTATCCCGCAAAACTTAGTGTATAGTACCTGGGCATAAACATTTTAACCGCTTGTTTATGAAATGGTTGTTGTGCATAACGTTTATGGGCATTTGCTTAAATATCTTCCCACAAAAGAGCGAGTTGTTTAAAAAGCACAACCCTGCACTTAATTTATACCTGAGCCCATTTTTTAACCGCGATATCAATCCGGATAGCAATTCTCTCATCAACCCTGCTACCAACTGGAACATTAATCCAGTAGAGACTGTAGAATGTAACCCCTCTAAAAATGAAAAGATCAATCCGCTGATGAACCTGCTTTGCAATCCGCAACAAAATCAGGTCCTCAATCCGCTGTACATCAAAAACCTTTGGCCAGACGATCTTTCATGGGACGGCCAATACATTTTTGATGAGCATAACGAGTTAAAGGGATATGTATCGCGGGCATCGCAGGAAGTTATCTTGTGCTTCAACAGCAACATGGAATGGGATGGATATTTTGTAAAGGCTTCGGAAAAGCTTTTCAATCATTTTAGCATCACCGGCCTGTGGACCGGAAAATTCCTGTGTACGGACAATAAGGGCGGGTATAATCTTTTTAACAGGGACTGTAAGTGGACACATCAGTATATAAAATGAACAAATTGATTGATCAAAGGTTAAAGATCATGGATCGATCCGCACGTGATTTTTTGGCCTGATAAAATCGACCCTTTTATGATTAAAATTTTATCCATTAAAATACTAATAGCCTTTTTCTTTCCTGCGATTTGCTTTTCTCAAACTATTCCCCCCAAACACAATCCCAAGGTGGATCCTAACCTCAGTCCAACTACCAACAAGAGTATAAATCCTGAAAAAAACGCCGCGATCAATCCCAAGGTGAACTGGAACATTAATCCTGAACGCAATCCAACCATCAATCCCGATACGACCGCAACCATCAATCCAATTCTCATTAATGATTTGAATCCTAATAAGAACAGGATGCTTAATCCTATGTATCACAATGAGCTTCACCCCCAAAACCCGGTTTGGGAGGGCTTATACGTTTTTGATAAGGATGATGAGCTGATCGGTTACATATCTTCTGCGAGCCAGAACGTGATCTTGTATTTTGACACAGCTTACAAATGGCTCGGGTACTTTGTAAAAAGTGGGAAAGGGACGTATAATTTCTACAATTTAAACGATCAATGGACCGGCCAGTTCGGCTGTTATGACGGCATAACGGGTTTCAACTTTTTTGAAAAGGACGGAGAGTGGAAGGGAGTGCATGTGAAATAATTGAATAACTGAGTAACTGAATAACTGAAGTTGAGAAGCGACCTTGCGTTAAAAAATTCAGGTATTCAATAAATTAACGATTCAACCGTGCAGTTACTCAGTTATTCAGTTATTCAGTTATTCAAATAACCCCTCACTTCGTCAATAATCTTATAAACATCCTGCTGCTCCATGCATTTGAAATGGCCACGCGGACATTTTTTTGTACCGTATTTGCTGCACGGCTGGCAAGGCAAGTTTGGCACAAGCATGTTTACATACGGTGATTTTTTTTGACTGGCCATGTAATTTGTTCCGTAGTATGGCTCTACGTCCAGCTTTGGCGAGGTGCCTCCCCAAAGAGCGATCGTTGGCTTTTTGTAGGCGCTGGCAACGTATTGAAGTCCGGTATCATGCGATATCACAAGCTTTGCGCATCTTACGATATCTGCAGATTCATTGAGATTGAATTTGCCGCAGGCGTTGTAAATTTTCACATTGTCTTCTTCAGCAATGGCTTCGCCCTCTTTCACATCTTCTTTTCCGCCCACCAGTATAATCGGGTGATTGATCTGTGCACACAACGCCCTCAACTTGTGAACGGGCAGTTTTTTTGTGTAATAAGAAGCTCCTATCACAATGGCTATATAACCCGCATGGTGCGAAGCTGGCAAATCCCTGCTGATATCAATATGATCTTTTTGTGGAATAAAATAGTCAAGACCGAGTCCGTCGTCCTTTACACCAAATGCTGCAACGGTATCCAAACTTCGCTGTGTAATGTGCCGTTTGGGCATTTTATCGATGTGCAGTTTTGTCAATAAAAACTTCTGCCAGTCGAGTTTATCGATTGTGTAAGCTTTTTTACCTAATGCTCTTTTTATTTTTCCAGAGCGGAAATTTTTGTGCAAGTCGATTACATAATCGTAATCTTCCTTTTTTAATTGTTCGATTACTTCACCAAGGTCCTTATCGAAATAGAAGAATTTGTCGACATAGGGATTGGCTTCTGTTACCGCTTTGAAAGACTTTTTTGTGAGAAAATGTACCTCCGCAGTAGCGACCTGTTTTTTCAGGCAGCGCAAAACCGGAGATGCCAAAACAATATCACCAATGGAAGAAAAGCGGATCACTAGGAATTTCATGGGCCGAAAATAGGCAATTAGTTGAGAGTTGAGAATGGAGAGTGGAGAGTTAATTGAAAGTTGAAAATGAAACTGTTTCGACCTTGGCCTTTAAAATGGCGGTGCACCAACTCTCAACTCTCCATTCTCCATTCTCAACTCTCAAATCTCAACTATTGCTCCACGTAATTCAAATCCTTGCCAAACGTCTCCTCCAGCTTTGTCCAGGCCCAGAGGGCGCCGGCAAAGACGATTATTCCTACAAAAATATTTGCATACTTAGAGTTGAAGTTCATTGAATACTTGAAGAATTCGTACATCAGGTTGATCAGCACTACAGCCCCCCTTACAAAGTTGGGCGCTGTATTGGTAACTGT
Organism: Pinibacter aurantiacus; assembly: GCF_019130065.1. Taxonomy (GTDB): domain Bacteria; phylum Bacteroidota; class Bacteroidia; order Chitinophagales; family Chitinophagaceae; genus Pinibacter; species Pinibacter aurantiacus. The sequence continues at coordinate 345,518 of NZ_JAHSPG010000003.1, forward strand.
CGAGCGGATATTTGTTCCAAAACTTTCCGCTGCCGTGCTCATGAAAACGGCCCAGTAACCGCCTGTAAAACCTAAAATGAAAATGCCGGTATAAAAAAAGTAATGACTTATGGGAGCCAATAAAAAGAACAATATGATAAAAGTGATGGAGCCAATCATAAATCCGAGAATGGCTTTCTTCCTGCTCTTTAATTGTTGAGAAATGAGGCCGCATGCGAAGTCTCCTAAGGTCAGACCAAGATATGTAAGCATGATGGCGTTGATCGGAACAGTTTTTCTTTCAGCATCTGAAAACTGCAGCCCGAGCGCATCGGCAAGCTCAGGGGAATATTTCGCATATAACTGAACGATATACCAGATAGGAATGGCGATCAAAATAACAGCGATGTATTTTTGCCACCGCTCTTTCTTCTGAAAGATCAAACGAATGCTTCCTTTTTTTACGTCAGATTTTTTAACTGCTTCATACATGCCCGATTCGAAAACACCAATGCGAAGCAACAACAAGAAAATGCCCATGCCACCGCCAATGAAATAGCAGGTGCGCCAATCGCCCACCCATTTTACCACAAAGCCGCCAATCACGGCGCCCAATATGCCCGTACCCGCCACCAATGCAGTACCGAGACCGCGTTTCTCTTTGTCCAACACTTCGTTCACCATGGTTACGCCAGCGCCCAGTTCGCCAGCAAGACCAAAACCTGCTGCAAAGCGCAGCATCGCATACACGTGTACATCGTGCACAAAGCCATTACAAATATTAGCAATTGAATAAGTAAGAATGGAACCGAACAGCACCGACAACCTTCCCTTTCTGTCGCCCATGATGCCCCAGAAAATACCACCGATGAGCATACCGATCATCTGCCAGTTATCCAGCATGAGGCCGAAGCGTTCAATATCTGTTTTGGAAGTAATTCCTATGTCTTTCAAACTTGTTGTCCGTATCATTCCGAACAGTAACAAGTCAAAAATATCCACGAAGTAACCGAGGGCGGCTACAATGACTACAATATTGAAAAGGCCTTTGGTTTGGGATGTTGGATTCATAAGCTAGTTGAGAGTTGAGAATGGAGAGTTGAGAGTTAATTGAAAATTGAAAGTTGAAAGTTGAAAATGATTCGAAAGCGCTTCACTCTCAACTCTCCACTCTCAATTCTCAACTTTCCATTTATGTAGTTTGTGTTGGTTTTTTTGATCCGAAAAATATTTTCCAAAGTACCGGCGCGGTCGTAACGACAATGATGCCGATCACTATCATTTCAAGATGATCTTTTAGTTCAAAACCAAATTGTTTGCGCACCCATATTTGAAGAAAGTGGCCGGCAAAAATCATACTTACCACCCACGCCACGCAACCAATGATATTGTTTACCATAAACTTTCTTCTTTCCATTTGCACAATGCCCGCTACGATTGGAGCAAAGGTTCTTATGACAGGAAGAAAACGTGCGAATATGATCGCGCCGCCGCCATGTTTTTCGTAGAAGTCATGTGCGTCGTTCAGGTATTTTTTCTTGAATAAAAATCTGTCTTTCCAGTTGTACATAGTTGGTCCAATCTTTCGTCCAAACCAGTAGCCAAGCATGTTTCCGAGGATACCCGCAAGAGAGATCAATGTTACGAGGAGGAACAGATCAAACCATTCGGAGTGCACTCCGCCCAGGCCAAATGCTTTCAAAAATTCATGCGCGAGGTTGGCGCTGTAGATACCGGCAACAAACAATAAGCTGTCTCCCGGCAGGAAGAAACCGGCAAACAATCCCGTTTCTGCAAATACAATGAAAAGCAATAACCAAAAGCCTCCATTGATTATATAGAACATGGGGTTCAGCAGATCTTTCCACGAAAATATCTTATGCAGCTGAACCATTTTTTTATCGGTTAATGCATCTGCAGACAAAACAATATTTTCATGATCGTCGCTTGTAACAGTAACGGGTGATGAAGGATCAACGTTCACAACGGCAAAGCCTGCTTTATCAGGAGTATATTCGTTTGATTTACCACCGTTTTCTATAACCACTTTTTTCAGTGGCGTTTCATACTGGTTGAGGAATTGAAGGGTGACTTCTTTTTGTGCAAAAGAAAAATTCATCGCCATAACCAAGAGCCCCAATAAAAACGAAATCCTTTTAATCATAATTACTTTTTTAGTATTCAAATCCTGTTCTGTTACTATGGTATTTCCTATGCAGTTTGTGTTATTTCTTCTTCTCCCAATTCACCTTCCCATTTGCTGACAACGGTTGTTGCCAAAGCATTGCCCAACACGTTTGTAGCAGTTCTGAACATATCGCAGAAGTGATCGATCGGCAAGATCAATGCGATGCCTTCTGGTGGAATTTTAAACATGGCACATGTAGCGGTTACAACTACCAGCGAAGCTCTCGGCACTCCGGCAATTCCTTTACTGGTAAGCATTAACACGATGAGCATCGTTAACTGAGTGGGCAGGTCCAATGGTACTTTATACACTTGCGCTATGGTTAAGCTGGCAAAGGTCATGTACATCATGCTACCATCAAGATTGAAGCTATAACCCAATGGCAAAATGAAAGACACGATTTTATCCTTGCATCCAAAACGCTCAAGTTCTTCTGTAAGTTTTGGGAAAACCGCTTCGCTACTGGTTGTACTGAAAGCGATCAGCAACGGCTGTGCAATTCTTTTCACCAACGCAGGCAAACGATTTTTCAAAATCAAATATCCTATCAGCAACAGCAAAAACCAAAGGGTTGCGATCCCTATCAGGAAGTAAAAAAGATAGTACCCATAAAACTTAAACACTTCTAATCCTTTTACCGCAATTACCGCCGATATGGCACCAAACACGCCCAGCGGGGCAAAGCCCATCACATAACCTACCATTTTAAGAATCACATGCGCAACACCGTCCAATGCTTTTATTACAGGTTTTGCATAATCACCAACAGCAGTTGCCGCAATTCCAAAAAACACACTGAACACTACCAACTGCAACACTTCGTTGGAGGCCATTGATTCTATTACGCTTTTCGGAATGACGTGTTCAATGAACATCGACAAAGAGAAAGAAGACTTTGTTTTGCCAATCAGATCGCTTGCTTCAGCCGCATCGCCGCTGCTCAGGTTAATAACATGACCTGGTTGAAAAACATTTACATAGACCAATCCAATCAACAAACTCACCAATGATGCCGTTACAAACCAAAGCAATGCCTTACCGCCCACGCGGCCCACTGTTTTTAAATCACCCAGTTTAGCAATACCTACTACCAGTGTACAAAACACCAGCGGCGCAATAATCATTTGCACGAGGCGCAGGAAAATAACGGTCAGTAATTTTATGTTGGTGGCAAAATTATCCAGTCTTGTAAAGGCCACACCGTGTTTAGGCTGCTCTATTATTTTTTCAATCTTTGTTCCGGGGTGTGCCGCAATGTAGGTTGGAACATATTTACCATCGATGTCAACGATCGTTCTCCAGGCACCGGTTGCAGCAGCAGTATCGTTTCTAAAACTGTCTTCGTCTTTATAAACAACGACCGGCTGCTTTATAATCTCACCTGATATTTTAAGGACGATGGTATCTTTTCCGGCAAAGCCTTCTTTAGGTTTGTACTGCAGTTTTTTGCCGCCGCCCATTTCGTGGACAAAATATCCGACGATTACGCCCAATAACATCGCAATGATGATCCACAGTGTGAGTTTATTCCCTTTTGACATAATGTTTTAGCGACAATTAAAGGTTAATGAGCACCGAAAGTTCAAAAAAAAAATGACTTGGCAAAAATTTAAACCCTTATTGGCCCAAATAAGCACATCCGACACAGTGTTTTTACTCATTTCACAAATTCCTTATACGAAAAACATGGCAGCAAAAGAAGCTATGTTAATTAATTGCAGTATTTTACCTGCCTAAATTAAACTTGTTTAAAAAACCTAATTAACAGCTAATATGAGTTTGTTTGTAAAGAAGCCGCTTGGTCAGTTACTTGCACAAGCAGAAGACAATGAAAAGGGGCTGAAGCGAACCCTTGGAGCCGGTAACCTGATCGCTTTGGGAATTGGTGCCATTATTGGTGCGGGATTGTTTGTAAGAACCGCTGCTGCAGCTGCAGAAGCCTCTGGTCCCGCAGTTACATTGTCATTTGTGATCGCGGCCATTGGTTGCGCCTTTGCCGGTTTGTGTTATGCAGAGTTTGCCAGCATGATTCCTATCGCGGGTAGTGCCTATGCTTACTCTTATGTAACAATGGGCGAACTGGTTGCCTGGATCATTGGCTGGGCACTTATTATGGAATATGCCCTGGGTGCTGCCACGGTTTCTATTGCCTGGAGCGAATATTTAAACAACTTGTTAGGAGGAAGTATCCCCTATGAATGGTGCCACTCTCCTTTTGAATCATTACACAAAGTAACCGGGGACGCCGTTGCACAGTTTACCGCTGCCATGCCCGAACTTACAAAAGGCATTAAAAACGGAGTATTGTTGCTAAGCGACGATCAACTAAAAGTGCTGCCTGCGAGCCTTGCACCAATGGTACAATCTACACACGGTCTTGTGAATGCTCCTGCTCTTTTCATTCTTTTGCTTCTTACTTTATTGCTTATAAAAGGAACACAGGAATCAGCTTTTGTAAACGCCATCATCGTGTTTGTAAAAGTGGCCATCGTTCTTATATTCATTGCTATTGGCTGGAAATTTATCAACCCTGCAAACCACACTCCTTATTTGATTCCTGCAAATACTCCTGGTCACGAAGGTTTCTTCAAACATGGCTGGGGCGGTTTGTTAGGCGGTGCTGCCATTGTATTCTTTGCCTTTATTGGTTTTGATGCGGTAAGTACTGCAGCGCAGGAAGCAAAGAATCCAAAAAGAGACATGCCGATCGGTATCCTCGGATCGTTGGTGGTTTGTACAATTCTTTACATCCTTTTCGGACACGTTCTTACAGGCGTTGCTAACTGGCAGGAATTTAAAACTGCTGGTAAAGAAGCCTCTGTAGCGTACGCTATTCAAACATACATGAAAGGTTATGGCTGGCTGGGCACAAGCGTAACAGTTGCTATTCTTGCAGGTTTCTCTTCCGTAATCCTGGTGATGTTGATGGGCCAGAGCCGTGTGTTCTATACTATGAGCAACGACGGTTTGATACCTAAAGTGTTCGGAGATCTACACCCGAAATTCAAAACTCCTTACAAAGCGAACCTTATTCTTTTAGTGTTCGTTGGCCTTTTCGCGGGATTCGTTCCGGGAAGTGTTGCGGGTGACCTGACATCCTTCGGAACATTGTTCGCATTTGTTCTGGTAAGTGCCGGTGTTTGGATCCTGAGAAGAAAAGAACCAGGTATTGCCCGTCCCTTCAGGGCGCCATTGGTTCCACTTGTTCCAATTTTAGGTGTAATCATTTGCGGCGGTATGATCGTTGCGTTGGACTCACAAACGTTGAAAGTAGCCTTCATCTGGATGGCAGTTGGTTTGGTGGTGTACTTCCTGTACAGCAGAAAGCACAGCAAGCTTCGAAATCCGAGTGAAATACTTACAAAAGCGAAAGACTTTGAAAAAATAGACAAATAACTAAAAGGCGCCTCAGGGCGTCTTTTTTAATAACTGAATAACTGATTAACCGAATAACTGAATCGTAACCTACAGTCAGCGATTGTGACATTCAAACACTCAGTTATTCAATTATTCAGTTATTCAGTTATTGCTTGGCAACATGCCCGCCATCTCCTAATTTTGCCGAACCTAAATAATTCACGTGTTTGCCTGCCAACTGAGGCTCATACACTTAAACGTTCAAATTCGAAATTATATATCATGGGGAGGATTTTTGAAGTTCGTAAATCAACCATGTTTGCCCGCTGGGATCGCATGGCTAAACAGTTTACCCGTATTGGAAAAGAAATTGTGATCGCTGTTAAAGCCGGTGGCCCTGATCCTGATACCAACCCCGCTTTGCGTCGTTGCTACCTGAATGCCAAGGCGGTGAACATGCCCAAGGACCGCGTAGAAGCGGCTATTAAAAGAGCATCTGGCAAGGACATGACCAACTACGATGAGATATTGTATGAAGGCTATGCTCCGCACGGTGTGGCTGTTCTTATTGAAACTGCTACAGACAATCACGTTCGTACAGTTGCCAACGTAAAATCCATCTTCAACAAAGGTGACGGTGCACTGGGAAACAGTGGCAGTGTTAGCTTCCAGTTTAGGAAAATGGGGGTTTTCAAATTGAACCCTGCTGGTTTAAGCGCGGATGAACTGGAGCTGGAATTAATCGATGCTGGTCTTGATGAAATGGGTGAAGGTTCCGGTGAAAATGGTGAAGAAGTGCTGGTGTTGCGTTGTGCATTTACTGATTTTGGTAACCTGCAAAAAGCATTGGAAGATAAAGGCATCACCCCTATCAGCTCTGAGCTTGAATGGATCCCAACTTCTACAGTTGAGTTAAACGAAGAGCAAGCGCAGGATGTTTTGAAACTGGTTGATAAACTGGAGCAGGACGACGACGTTCAGAAAGTATTCCACAACCTGAAATAATGGCTGCAGTAGCAGCCAATTTGAAAATTTGAGGATTTGAAAATTTCCTGCCCGACTGATCATTCCTAACGATCTGGTCATTCGAGTTGGCAGGCGGGGAAAATGCTTCAGGTGTGTCTTTCTAAACTTTTTATTTGCTTGCCGCTGTGGTGAGGTAATTTAAACAACGACAAGTTGCTCAGAAAGAATTTTCAAATTCTCAAATCTTCAAATTTTCAAATTTTTACGCTTTGCAAAATAACCCTGTAATATTGTTTGATGGTGTATGCAATCTCTGCAACAGCTCTGTACAGTTTGTTATTAAACGCGATAAACAAAACAGGTTTCAGTTTGCTTCTTTGCAATCCGACTTCGGTCAGCGCATTCTTTCTCAACACAACCTATCTTCCAGCGACTTTAACTCTTTTCTGCTTTTCGAAAACGATAAGCTGTTTACAAAATCAACAGGTGCTTTAAAAGTCTTGTCGCAACTCCAAAACTGGCGCTGGTCCACGATTTTCCTTTTCATTCCAAAATTCATCAGGGACGCTGTTTACAGCTTTATTGCACGGAACCGTTACCGTTGGTTCGGTAAACGCGAAGCCTGCTGGGTACCTACACCAGAGCTTAAGGCAAAGTTTTTACAATAGGGTCAATCGTGAACCGTCAATGGTGAACAGAGACACCAAACACAGTATACGGGCTTTTACTATTCTTTTTGGGGACTATAAACGTCAACAACCTATTCACGATTCACCATTGTCCATTCACGTTTTTTTTGCACAAAATCCAACCATTTAATCATCGCATTTGTTGTTTGTTTCTATTGCTATCGGAGTGATTGGCCGTCAAAGTCGATCACGTTTAACGCATCCTACCTGTTGAAACAGCCAGTTAAGATCCTCTTAATAAGTCGTTTGTTTTAATTCCCTGTTAATCATATCAAATACATCACCATGACAAGAAAATTAATCATTCCCATTGTACTTATTTGTGTAGTGCTGTTTACATCTTGCGCTGCAAAGAAAAAACTTGCGGCAGCTGAGGCTGAAATCACACAATTGAAAGCAGATAAAGCAGACCTCGCTTCAAAAAATGAGTCGTTACAAAAACAGTTAGACGAGTTTGACGCCCAAAGAAAAGCGAATATGGCTGCGTTTGAAAAATACAGGGCAGAATGCGAAGAAGCTAAACAAAAGCTGCAGGTGGTAAGAGCCTTGGTAGCTGAACAATACGCAACCTTGCAGGAAGTAGACAAAAAGATCGCTGATGCGCTTGCTAACTTCAACGATAAGGGTGTGGATGTGTATTATAAAGATGGATTGGTATACGTAAGCATGGCGGAAGGTCTCTTGTACAAGAGCGGAAGTGCTACATTAGGACCAGATGCCAAAGCTGCTTTGGGCAACCTCGCTTCTGTATTGAATGAATACCCGAAACTAAAAGTATACGTGGTAGGCAACACGGATGACAAACCTTTCAAAAAAGGTGGCGACAACATGACGCTTAGCACAGACAGGGCAAACGGTGTTGTAAAAATTCTCCGCGACGATTACAAAGTTGATCCAACCCGTTTAACATCTGCGGGCAGAGGCAAATATTCTCCGGTTGCTGATAACAGCACTGCGGAAGGCCGTGCTAAAAATAGAAGAACTGAAATTATTATAAACCCAGACCTGATAAAGATTTGGCAAAGTGTGCAGGACAGCCAGTAAAGAATGTGCGAAGTGTGAAGTAAGGTGTACGAACTCTCCTGAAAGTGAAACTCTCGAAGCTTAACCACTGAGACACTAAGGCCACTAAGTCTCACTAAGGGTTGTTTTAAATTAATCCTCTCTTAGTGGACTTTGGTGTCCTTAGTGTCTCAGTGGTGAGTATTTGGGACACCGTCCATCTGCCTTTCAAAAAATCATTATGAAAACTGCTTTTCTATTCAGTCTGCTTTGCCTGTTATGTAACCTCTGCTACACGCAGGAACTGGAACCCAGGGCATACGCAGCACTTCCCAAAAACCTAAACTCGCTTGCCTTCGTATATGGATTAACGAAAGGAAATGTTTTGACCGACCCTTCCCTTCCAATCAAAGACATGAAGGCCAATGTAAACAGCCTTACGCTTGGCTACGTACACACATTTGGCCTTGCGAATAAACTGGCCCGCGTACAAATAGTGTTGCCTTATATGATATTGTCCGGCAAGCTCAAATTAAATGGTGTCGATACAAGTATCACGAGGAGTGGATTTAGTGACGCAAGGCTTCGTTTGGGCATTAATCTTACAGGTTCACCTCCCCTTGATAAGAAAGATTTTGTGCGCTACACGCAAAAAACAATCGTCGGCGTAAGTCTTGTTACAAGCATCCCTATCGGTTACTACGAACAAGATAAAAGAATCAATCCCGGAAGCAATCGCTGGGGATTTAAGCCGGAAATTGGTATCTCCAAAAGATTCAAACGTGTATATGCGGAACTGTACAGCGGTGTTTGGTTCTATACAGCTAACACAAAATACCTGGTTACAAAAACGCAAATCCAAAAACCGGTATTCAATATACAGGGACATGCCTCTTATTATTTCAAAAGGCAAATGTGGGTTAGCATAAATGCGAACTGGTTCAACGGGGGTAAAACGCTCGTTGATGGCGAAGAGCAAGGCAATTTACTTGACAATTGGCGCATCGGGGCCACATGGTCATTTCCCATCGCAAAGGGACATTCCTTAAAACTTCAATTTCATGTAGGAGCATTCACCGAAAGCGGCTATGATTATAATGCAGCGTCACTTGCCTATCAATGGGTATTTTGAAGAACCCATCATTTTCAACTCTCAACTCTCAATTTATTCCACTCTCCGCTTCTCATCCTCTGCGCCTGTTGAATAATTTCTCTTCGCCTTCAATTTCTCTTTACCAAAACTTCGGGTGTACGTGAGCTTTACAGTAGGTTGAGAAAAATATAGCTTGATGCCCGCGACGAGGTTTTGATCGGGCATGTCTACCGTTCCATAAAAACGGGATGTGTTCAAAATATTGGTTCCGTTCAATGTAAATGCACCGCCTCTGCCCGGCAGTTTTTTCTTTAGGCCAACATCCAGCGAACCCCGGCCGTGTATGGTGTAAATACCACCTAAATACTTTGACTGATAATAGCCAGATATTTCAAAAGCAAAGTCTTTAGGCAACGTAAACCGCTCACTGACATTGATGTTGAAATTCGTTTGTTCCGCGGAAATCGGATCTCCCTTATAGGTCGCATTCACCTGCTGCCACAAACCTGTTATATTCAATTGCATCACCCACCATTTGGTAACGTTAAACGGAGCCGATAAAACAACTGAAACAGTTTTTACATTGTTGAGGTTTTGGGCAGATAATATTAACTTATTTGTTGAAGAATCAGATCGTGGCTGGAAGCCTGCAATCGAATTGTCTTCTTTGGAATAAGAAACAGAAATCAGGTAGCTTTTAAAAGTATATCCCGCTTTGAAATTATTGGAAATAGCTGGCTGCAGCGCGGGATTGCCCGTTATTAGAGTATTTGCATTTGCATAGTAAGTAAACGGCGCTAGGTTATTAAAAGTAGGTCGTGTTATGCGGCGGCTATAAGAAAAGTCGATCGTGTTATTGTCGTTGATCTTGTGTGTGATAAAAAAACTCGGGAAAAAATTACCGTAATGCCTGTCAACGATATCCTTTTGTTCTACTGTTCCCAAATTTGAATTGGTATATTCGTAACGCAGTCCCAGCTTAGCTTCTGTGCGCTTGCCTAATGTTGTATTAAGATTTGCGTAAGCCGCGTTGTAGCTTTCTTTGAGGGTGTATTTGGCAGACAAAGAATCATCTTTTATCCATTCATCTTGTTCAAGGCGTTCAAAACTTATGTCGTTATCGAATTGCGAAATGGTTTGTTTTAAGCCGGCATCAAGACTTATATGCCTGCCTAATTTTTTTGAATAATCAACTGCGAAAACCCATGTGGAAATGGGAGTCTTTTTACCGCTTCTGAAATATTCCTCATACACATAGTTGTTGTTGCCATCGTAATAAACGCTATGATAATTCACTGGCTGATTATTCTTGTAATGCATGTAATCGATGTTAAAAACAAGCTTGTCTGTTTCATTAAAATTGTGCTGCAGATTAATATTGCCCGTTAAACTCGACCAATGATTGATCTCATTATTGTAGTGATGTATGGTGGTATCCAGTTTTTCATTTTTCGTAATGGTACTTAGGTTGTGTTCCGTTTGGGAATATTTATTGTCAAAGCCCGTAAACAATACGCCCAACACTGTTTTTTTGGACAACTCTATGTCTATGCCGGCCCGATAATTCAAATTGGGAATTGTCTCTGTTCTGTCGGAAGTAAACGTTGTTTTAGTAATGTCGCCATCGTTTGATGTCGCGTTGTAAGAATCTATCGGCAGCGGTTTGCGAATACGCGAATAAGAAATATCGCCATACAGATTTATCTTTCCTTTTCTATGGTTTACGTTGGCGGCAACCTGTGTTACCGGCCCGTTGCCATACCCAACTGTTCCGGAAACAGAGCCATTGGTCCCGACGTTGTTATTTTCCTTCAACACAATATTTATGTAGCCCGCATTGCCTTCTGCATCAAGGTACGCAGGTGGCGTAGTGATCAATTCTATTCTTTCAATATTGCCCGACGGCATCGATTCCAGCATTTGCATAACCGCAGAAACAGGCGCCCGGCTTATCTTTCCATTAATCATTAAAACAACACCGTTTTTGCCGTTCATCGCAATCCCATTATTCTGGTGATCGACAATAACACCCGGAGATCGCTCCAAAACTTCCAACGCAGTGTTGCCGGCAGATGTAATGCTGCTTGCAACATTAATGACGAGCCTGTCTACCTTTTGCTCCAGTAAAGGCTTTTTGATGGAAACGGTAACTTCTTTCAAGGTTGCAGCCTGCTGAATGAGAATGATTGGCGGAAGTGAAATTTTAAAATTGCTTTTGTTAAGAACAAATGACCGGCTGTATGCCTCCCGGTGATTGACAAAATTGGAAACGACGAGATAATTTCCTTCGCCAACATTGTCGAAAGCGTAAGTGCCTCTGTCATCACACATGATTGCTTTCACCAAAGAAGAATCTTTTGACTTCAGCAACAAAACATTTGCATGGCCCAACGGCTTGTTAACCGAGTCAACAACGGTCCCACTAATAGTTTGGCAAAAGGATTGGGAAGACACAAAAAAATTAGCAGCAACACATAAAAGTGTTGCCATCAGTTTCGGCAGTTTGGTTGTTTCTCTCATTTTGGAGGTCAATGGAAATTTTTAGAGAACATCACCTACCTATATCGCAAAAATTCAAAAATTGGAAACTTCTACCCTATTTTATTTTCTAAATACCGGAACGTAAAATAAAAACAATAAAAATTGAATGCAAGGTACACTGTGGACTATTTGATGGACGGCTGCCAGACCTGACAGGTTTAAAAATCCGAACGCCGCGGTGGATGCACACACTTGATGTTCGTATAGAAGTTGCGGTTTGCCAGACCTGACAGGTTTCGAAAACCTGTCAGGTCTCGGTGCTGCACCTAAACCTACCAAACCAATCACACAATCCGGCACAAAAAAAACTGCAAGGCTCACACCCTGCAGTCTTAAAAACTTTATAGTCGGAAAACGCTAATTCCTAATTTCTAACTCCTGATTACTCCCTCGTCATTTCCATCACCACATCCACAATTTCTTCTACATTAGGTTTGCTGAAATAGTCGCCGTCGCTTGCATATGCGGGACGGTGTGCTTTTGCAGTAACCGTGCGAGGAGCAACATCGAGCCATTTGTAACCACCTTGTTTTTCCATTACGATGTTGAACATGTAAGCTGCAGCTCCACCCGGAACATCTTCATCGATAAACACAATGCGGTTTGTTTTCTTTAATGATTCGATGATGGAACCGTTAACGTCGAATGGCAAAAGTGTTTGTACGTCAACAATTTCGCAATGTATGTTATGAGCTGCAAGAATGTCTGCGGCCTCCTGTATGATGCGCAAAGTTGAACCATAAGACACGATAGTGATATCACTACCCTCTCTTATAATTTCAGGAACACCGAGTGGCACTCTGTATTCCAATAAGTTACTTGGTAATTTTTCTTTCAGGCGGTATCCGTTAAGGCTTTCAATTACAATGGCAGGATCGCTGCTTTGCAAAAGCGTGTTGTACATACCCGCTGCCTGTACCATGTTGCGCGGTACGCACACGTGAATGCCTCTTAGGGAATTCACCAACATTCCCATTGGCGAGCCACTGTGCCAAATGCCTTCCAGCCTATGGCCTCTTGTACGCACGATCAACGGAGCACTTTGTTTGCCTGCTGTTCTATAGTGCATAGAAGCAAGGTCGTCACTCAAAGGCTGCAATCCGTACAATACGTAATCCAGGTATTGGATTTCTGCGATTGGTCTTAAACCTCTCATGGCCATTCCTATTCCCTGACCAATAATAGTAAGTTCACGAATGCCTGTATCGAAAATTCTCTTTTCTCCATATTTTGCCTGCAAACCTGCAAAGCCCTGGTTCACATCACCTATGCTGCCAAGATCTTCACCAAACGCAAGAACTTTTGGATTGTTTGCAAATAAGGCATCGAAGTATTTATTCAACACTTCATAGCCGTTCAGCACCTGGCTATGATCATCATATCCTGCTTTTACCTCTTTTACACGCAACGCACTTTTGGCATTTTCATTTAGTAAATAAGTATTGAATAAAGACTTATTTAAAGCCAACAGCTCATTATAGTAATCCTGTAATGGTTGATTCTTCTTTTTATCTTTCGAAAGCAACAACGCATTGTGAATAGATTTCATCACATCCTTACGTCCCGGCTCACGATGCGCAGAAAGCACGCTGGAAATGGTATTGATTGCATTTGCCTGGTCTGGCAAAGATGTAGCAAACTCTTTCAACAATGTAACTGCTTTGCTTACCTGCTGCTTAATCGGCGCAATGTAATTTTCCCACGCATTGATCTTGCTTTGTTTTACATAATCTTTTGCTTTGAGTTCTATTTCAGAGAGTTCTTCTTCACTTACCAAAGCGTTCTCAATGATCCACTCTTTCATCTTTTTCAAACAATCCCATTCTTTCTCCCACGCCAGCCTCTCGTTTGATTTATAGCGCTCGTGGCTACCAGATGTAGAGTGCCCCTGAGGTTGCGTTACTTCTTCCACATGGAAAACTGCAGGGATATGCGTGTCCCTGATTTTTTGAATGCCGGCCTCAAACACTTCACACATTCCTGCATAATCCCAGGCCTTTACTTTGTAGATGTCAATACCGTTGGAACCGTTCTTTTTCTGAAAGCCTTTCAATGCTTCGGAAATGGAACCTTTGGTAGTTTGATATTTTGTAGGAACAGAAATGCCGTAACCATCATCCCAAACGAAAATAGCCAAAGGCACCTGCTGAACACCTGCCGCATTTACGGTTTCCCAGAAATGTCCTTCGCTGGTAGACGCATCGCCGATTGTACAAAAGCAAACTTCGTTGCCTTTGTTTGACAGGTTAGTAAACTGCTGAAGCTGATCTATTTCACGGAAAGATTTTGATGCCAATGCAAGCCCCAGCGCTTTGGGCATCTGGCCCGCTGTAGGAGCCATTCCTGCCGCAAGGTTGCGACGGTTTATGAGATCTAATATTTCGCCGTTATCGTCTACAAATGGAGTAGCAAAGTGTGAATTCATCTGGCGACCACCGCTGTGAGGATCGTTGGTCCTGTCAGGGTCAGCATAAAGCTGCGCGAAAAACTCCTGCACAGTCGCTCCGCCCGTGGCGAAAGCGATCGTTTGGTCGCGATAATACCCGGAATAAAAGTCACCGGGTTTGAAAAATCTTGATAATGCAACCTGTGGAACCTCTTTTCCGTCTCCGAAAATGCCAAACTTGGCTTTGCCGGTAAGAACTTCTTTACGGCCTAGTAAACTGGCTTCCCTGCTTTCACAAGCTACCTTATAATCATTTAATACCTGTTCGCGAAAAGAATCGAACGAAAGTTGTTGCATATCGGCAATAGAATCGCTATGTATCAAATTTTCCATGCGACAAATGTAAAGTGAATTTGCCAAACAGAAACTAACAACTGTTAATATAATCCTGCAAATGTAATTTGATTGTTAACAACCTGTTTTTAAGAATACAAAAAGTTCAGGTTGACATCACAATTTATAGATTTGTAGTTCGTTAAACTTAGTTGTAATTTTCCAGTCTTATTACCCTTTATGCGAATGAAAAAAGCCTTATTAGCGGTTTGTTTATCGGTGGGAATATCTTCCCTCGCATTTTCACAAACCAATGAAAAACAACAGGAAACGCTGATGCTGCCCGAAAAAGTCTATGACTTTGGAAAAATCTCCCAGGGCAGACCCGTTACCCATGAGTTTTATTTTACCAATAACAGTTCCGATACTTTACACCTGGACAACGTGCAGGCATCTTGCGGTTGTACCACTCCTGTCTGGAAAAAAGATCCGGTGTTGCCCAATAATACAAGCAAAATAACCGTAGGGTATAATGCAGCTGCAGAAGGCCCCTTCGAAAAAACCGTAACCATTTTTTACAACGGCAATAAAACCTCTGCCATTAAGATCAAAGGCGAAGTGACTAAAGCGCCTGTAGGTTCGGCCCCAGCCAACAATTCCATTCAATTATTAAAACAATAAAAAATCAATAAGCATGAAAAAAATCGCTCTGTTATCTGTTTTCTCTCTATTGCTAAGCGTATTTGCATTTGCTCAAACTGCAAGCACCACTCCAACCAAAAAAGCTGAAGAATTAGTAAAATTTGCTGAAACAAGACACGACTTTGGTAAGATTAAACAAGGCGTTCCGGTTACTTACGATTTCGCTTTCAAAAACATCGGCTCTGCTCCTGTTGTGATTGAATCAGCAACTGCAAGCTGCGGTTGTACTACACCCGTAAAACCAGAAAAACCTGTTGCAAAAGGTAAAAGCGATGTAGTAAAAGCTGGTTTCAATGCTGCTGCTGCTGGTCCTTTCGAGAAGACAATTTTCGTAAAAGTTGCTGGCGCTGATCAGCCATTGGAATTGAAAATTGCAGGTCAGGTGTTGAGCGCTGATGACTACGCAAAATATGAAGCTGAAAAAGCAAAAGGCAAATAATTAGCCTAAGTCAATTTTAAATAGTTTGTCCCTGTGAGATTTCTCATGGGGATTTTTTTTGAGAAAGAAAGAACGCTGATCTTCATGATTTTCATGATTGGTTAAGATCTTCCAACTTTCAATTTTCAATTTTCAATTATTATGCAATTCCTCGTTACAGGCATCGATCATAAAGACGCAGACGCACTGAACCGACGACTAGCTGTTCGTCCCAAACATATTGAACGTATGCGCGAAGAAAAGGTCAAAGGGCATTTCATATTCGGCGGCTCAAAACTAAATGATGATGGAAAAATGATCGGTTCGATATTGGTGATCGATTTGCCGGATATGGAAGCAGCAGAAAATTGGATTGAGGCAGATCCTTACGTAAAGGACGGAGTTTGGGAAACGTATGAAGTGGTGCCTTTTAAAGTCGCGGATGTGTGATATGTTGCTCACGCTTTCAAATAAAAAAGTCGCAGTTTTCACTGCGACCTATATTGAGGTTCTACAAATTATACGTAATAACATAATCATCGGTGCTTGGCCCATCAGAATGCACTTTCGTTGGATAGGAACCGATGTGTTCATTCACTGTAAACTTCAGGTTGTACGTCTGCTGAACACCGTTATCATCATTGTAAACAATGGTTTCTGTGGCAGGCATGTTTACGCTTATGCTTCCCCCGTCCCCACCATTAATTGCACTAAAGAGCAGATTACCCTTGATGAGGAATGGATTTTTGTAACGTGTATCGTAAGTATATGTGCGAACTTCGTTTCTGTGACTATGTACTTCCTTAATTACGTTCCCGTCTGTATTGTAAGTATAAGTTACCAGATCCTCGTGCCCTCCAAGATCCATGGCCGCACCCACAATAAGGGAATCTAGCAAAACATAGGTGGTCGTATTAACTTCACCACCGCCGTTAACCAGGTCTGCCCAGGTATCTTCAACACTTACAGAATTGTTGCCGTATGACATTTTGTAAGTATCTGTCTGAAACAAAACACCCAGATAGCTTGCTTTGTCAATGTAACCGGTCAAATTTCCCTTATCATCGTAAGTGAAAGCGCTCAACGTGTCCCCCCAGTTGGCGGCAAACTTTATAAGCTTTCCGTTTGAAAACGTGTAATCAGCAATTACGTTCTGCGTTTCCCCTGTCGTGCTATTTTTCTCCGTGTAAGAAATGCGTTTTGGAAGCGTGTCAGTACCGGCAGGTTGATTAGATGAGTCTTGTGAAATATCTTTTTGACATGAGGTAATGGCAATCGCCATCAGGGCACAGCTTAACAGCCAGGAGAGTTTTTTCATATGCTTCGGTTTAATAGAAGGTGATGTACTAATGTAGCTATTTCTGCATAAAAAAGGAATAGGCCGCAAAGAAAAAAAGCCGCTGTGACTCCAATAAAAAAGCCGCGGCAATGCCGCGGCTTTACAATATGATGAATAATATTCGTTATTCAAATTTCAGATCCAGACCCAAACCTCTCAACTCGTGAACCAATACGTTGAATGATTCAGGAACACCAGCTCTTGGAATGTTGTCACCTTTAACGATGGCTTCATAAGTTTTTGCACGACCTATGATATCATCAGATTTAATAGTTAACAACTCCTGAAGGATGTTAGATGCACCATATGCTTCAAGTGCCCAAACCTCCATCTCACCAAAACGCTGACCACCGAACTGTGCTTTACCACCCAAAGGTTGTTGTGTGATCAAGCTGTATGGTCCGATAGAACGTGCGTGCATTTTATCATCAACCATGTGGTGCAGTTTGATCATGTAAATGATACCCACAGTAGCTTTCTGGTGCATACGTTCGCCTGTTTCACCATCATACAGGTATGTGTGACCCATCATTGGGATACCTGCTCTCTCGCAGTATTCAGCGATTTCGTCAGTTGTAGCACCGTCGAAAATTGGAGTTGCGAATTTCATACCCAATTTTTCACCGCACCATCCAAGTACTGTTTCGTAGATTTGTCCAAGGTTCATACGACTAGGTACGCCCAATGGGTTCAATACGATGTCAACCGGAGTACCATCTTCCAGGTAAGGCATATCTTCTGCACGTACAATCTTAGCAACGATACCTTTGTTACCGTGGCGACCGGCCATTTTATCACCCACTTTCAACTTACGTTTTACAGCAAGGTAAACTTTAGCCAATTTCAATACACCGGCAGGTAATTCATCACCGATTGATACGTTGAATTTCTCTCTCTTATAACGTCCAAGCTCTTCGTTGTACTTGATGTTATAGTTGTGCAACAAGATGTTGATCTGGTTGTCGATATCAGCATCGCCTGTCCAACCCAGCGGGTTGATGTTCAGGTAGTCAAGGCTTGCAAGGTTCTTAGCAGTGAACTTCGCACCTTTACCGATTTGTACTTCACCGAAGTTATTGCTAACACCAGTTGAAGCTTTATCTTTCAACAACACTTGCAGTTTGCTCAACAATACTTCCAACAGATCAGTTACATTCTTCTCGTGAACTTTCTCGATTTTCTCGATAGTTGCTTTTTCACGAACTTTTGTATTCTTATCTTTTTTAGCACGTTGGAAAAGTTTCTTGTCGATAACCACGCCTTCTACCCCGTTTGGAGCTTTCAGCGAAGCATCTTTTGCGTCACCGGCTTTATCACCGAAGATCGCACGCAACAGTTTTTCTTCAGGAGTAGGATCGCTTTCTCCTTTTGGAGTGATCTTACCAATAAGGATGTCTCCTTCTTTAACCTGAGCACCGATGCGGATGATACCGTTTTCGTCAAGATCTTTTGTTGCTTCTTCAGATACGTTAGGGATATCAGGAGTCAATTCCTCTTCACCCAATTTAGTATCACGTACTTCCAGTTCGTATTCAGAAATGTGAATAGAAGTGAACCAGTCTTCGCGTGCTACTTTTTCGCTGATTACGATCGCATCCTCGAAGTTGTAACCTTTCCAAGGCATGAACGCCACTTTCAGGTTACGTCCCAAAGCCAATTCACCATCTTTTACAGCGTAACCTTCTGTTAAGAAGTCGCCTTCAATTACTTCCTGGCCTTTTTTCACAGCAGGACGTAAAGTGATAGATGTTTCCTGGTTGGTTTTAATAAACTTGGTTAGTTTATATATTTTAAGATCTTCTTCAAAGCTTACCAGTTTCTGAGCTTCGTTTCTGTCATAACGAACGTGGATTTCGTTAGAATCAACAAATTCAACAACACCGTTTCCTTCTGCCATGATCTGCGTGCGTGCGTCACGTGCAGCTTTGGCTTCAAGACCCGTACCAACGATAGGTACATGTGCGTTGATCAATGGAACTGCCTGACGTTGCATGTTTGATCCCATCAATGCACGGTTGGCGTCATCATGCTCAAGGAAAGGAATCAGGGAAGCACTCAAACCAACGATCTGGTTAGGAGCTACGTCCATGTATTCTACCTCATTTCTTTCTAAAATCGGGAAGTCACCTGTTTCGCGGCTGATGATCTTGTCTTCAGCAAACTCTCCTTTTTCTGTAAGCGGAGTATTTGCCTGCGCGATCTTAGCGAAATCCTCTTCTTCTGCACTCAGGTAAGTCAATTCTTTCATATTAACCTTACCGTCGTTCACTTTACGATATGGAGTTTCTATGAAGCCCATTTCGTTGATCTTCGCGTGCACACACAAAGTAGAGATCAAACCGATGTTTGGTCCTTCCGGGGTTTCGATTGTACAAAGACGACCGTAGTGTGAGTAGTGTACGTCACGAACCTCAAAGCCCGCACGCTCACGGCTCAAACCTCCTGGCCCTAACGCTGAGATACGACGTTTGTGTGTGATCTCAGACAATGGGTTGGTTTGGTCAAGGAATTGTGACAATTGAGAGGTACCGAAGAATGAGTTGATCACAGAAGAAAGTGTTCTTGCATTGATCAAATCAACCGGAGTAAATACCTCGTTATCACGAACGTTCATTCTTTCACGGATGGTACGAGCCATACGTGCAAGACCAACACCGAACTGAGCATACAATTGTTCGCCTACTGTACGTACGCGACGGTTGCTCAGGTGATCGATATCGTCAATATCTGCTTTCGCGTTTGTAAGGCGAACCAGGTATTTAATGATTTCAATAATATCTTCTTTCGTTAATACTTTCTTCTCAAGAGGATAGTTCAAATTCAACTTGCGGTTGATTTTGTAACGGCCCACTTCTCCAAGATCGTAACGTTTATCACTGAAGAACAATTTGTCAATGATACCACGTGCTGTTTCGTTGTCCGGAGCATCTGCACCGCGCAATTGACGGTAGATGTGTTGAACCGCTTCCAACTCAGAGTTAGAAGTATCTTTATTCAAAGTATTGTAGATGATCGCATAGTCGCCACCAACGTCTTCTCTTTGCAGGAACACGCTTTTAACGCCCATATCAACCACCATTTCAGCTGCTTCTTCGTCAAGGATAGTATCACGCTCAAGCACAACTTCGTTACGCTCGATAGAAACCACCTCACCGGTATCTTCATCTACGAAATCTTCTACCCATGTTCTCAATACACGAGCAGCTAATTTTTTACCAATATATTTTTCAAGTTGTTTTTTCTCGCCTTTAACCTCATCGGCCATTCCGAACAACTCAAGAATGTCCTTATCAGTTTCAAAACCGATAGAACGCAGCAAGGTTGTTACAGGGAATTTTTTCTTACGGTCGATGTAAGCATACATCACGTTGTTGATGTCTGTAGCAAACTCCATCCATGCGCCTTTGAAAGGAATTACCCTTGCAGAGTAAATCTTAGTACCGTTCGGGTGAACAGACTGTCCAAAGAACACACCAGGAGAACGGTGTAATTGAGAAACCACTACACGCTCAGCACCGTTGATAACAAAGGTACCACGTGGGGTCATGTAGGGAATGTTTCCGAGGAACACATCCTGAACGATGGTTTGGAAATCTACGTGCTCTTCATCATTACAGCTCAGGCGAAGCTTTGCTTTTAACGGAACAGCGTACGTTAAACCACGTTCCATACACTCTTCGATAGTGTAACGCGGCGGATCAATAAAGTAATCCAGGAATTCCAGCACGAAGATGTTGCGGGTATCGGTGATAGGGAAGTTTTCCCTGAACACCCGGAATAAACCCTCAATGTTTCTTTTGTCTGGAGTCGTTTCTAACTGGAAGAAGTCTTTAAATGATTGAATCTGTACTTCGAGTAGGTCAGGAGTTTCTGCAATATTTTTAATTTTTGCAAAATTGACCCTGTTGTTCACTTTTGTTGAAGACATATGTATAATTAAACCGGTTTTAAAGATTTTAAATCGTCTATAGACAAAATACCAAAGGAGAACATATTATGTTCTCTTTTTCACTACAAATCAATAAGTTATATAAAAAATACGGCCGTTATATAACATCAATTAGCTAATTTTCCCGTAAAAACAGGAGAGCAAAGGTAAGAAATAACATCAAATAAAAATAAAAGTTATTAAAGAAGACAGAAAACTGACAAAAATTATTTATATATATGCTGGCACTGATATGCTACGCTTCCGTGGTTGCCCTCGTAGTTATGGCAATATGAGGGCCGAGCAGCATATCCGCGCCGATCACGGGCCTGAACATGCAATCAGGCCAGATTGGCGATCTCAATTTCGTTTCTTAGTAATGCGGCCGCTTTTTCAGGGTCCTTTGCGCTGCAAATGGAAGACATCACGGCAATACAGTTTACGCCTGCCTTTACAACCTCTTTTACATTTGCCATATTAATGTTGCCAATAGCAGCAAGTGGTTTATTGGTTTGTGAGCGAATCCAGCGTATGCCTTCTATCCCCCACTCCATCAGCGAACCAGTCTTCGTAAAAACAGGGCAGATACCCAGGTAATCCGCTTTTTTTGCTTCGTCGCTATTGATTTGCTCTTCGTATTCAATTGAATAGCCAACGCAATTGCAATCTGGCCAAACTTGTTTTATAATACCGGGAGAATTGTCGCTTTTGCCAACGTGAACACCGTAGGCGTTTAGTCCCTTTGCAATATCCCAACGATCGTTTACGATCAATGGAACATTGTATTTGTTTAATAAATGTTGCAAAGCAATGGTGGTCATTGCAAAATCTGTTTCATCCATTTCATTGTCACGGAACTGAACAAGATCGACGCCGCCGCGGACAGCAGACTCCACGACCTGCAAAATGTTCTTGCCCTTACAAGCTAATTCACTGACAACCAGATATAATCTGTATGGAAATACCATAAAGTAATCGTTTAGTGATAAGTTTTAATGCAATAGCGCAGATACGCCCTGCTGCAGTGCCCAGGCTGCATATCAGCGCTAAGCATCAGCTAAGCATCAAATAACATACGGCTTTTGAGTTATGCACATATAAAATTGTGAAAAGCGTGTAAAATCTGACGCGAGTTTTGTTAACAAAGAAAGCCGGAAATTGTTCGGAGGAATTAATATTTTCTCTCGACTTGTTTGTCGCCCCTTCAATCCTCACATGTTGCTTTAAAGATTTTCGAAGTTTTTTGGGTGCAAGACCTGACAGGTTTTTAGAAACCTGTCAGGTCTTCGTCTCTGAAAATCCAGCGGAGACAATGAAATAAGTATATATTACAATAGCATTCATTCTGCTATTGCCCATCGGAAATTCCTGCGATTAGCAAAATCCCTTTTACAAGTGCAATACCTCCAAGTAAAACCCATGACGGAAGAAAAAATAAATAGAGTCTAATTTTTATAACCCATAAAAAAAGATTCCAGCCTGGAAGTAAAATCAACATTGCTTTTGTAAATCCAACATCATTGTTTATGCCCGGTATAATGGCTTGAGCAAGAAAAGAAGCCAAAACTGCTGGAACAAACATGAAAACAAACAGAAAAATATTGCCAACTATGGGTGCTTTTGCGATATCATCTATCCACTTAATGTCAGTTATTGCTCTTAAACCTAAAAACATATTTCCATCTTTATTTAAATTCATGCTGCCTGTGCCAGAACATTAAAACCGAGGCACTCTACCTTTTCCTTCTCTTTTCTACAATTCCTGCAATTATGAAAAACACAGCACTAAAGCCAAGCAGCAATGACAGTTTAGGCAAGATGCCATAAAAGCTTCCATTGCGCAGAAACAGATCATTTATTATATCCAGTGCCCAATGTAGCGGGGACACTTTTGCAAGTTGTTGCAGTGCATGCGGCAAGATTTGGATGGGCACCCATATACCGCCAATGGCGGATAATATGACGATAGATATTGAACCGAATGGCAAGGCCTGATTTGCTGTACGGAAAACGGTTCCAATCAGAACGCCGTAAGAAGTTGCTGTGAGAGAAATTACAGCAGCCGTGATAAACAGGGAAATGGGTGCATGGCCCATGTACAATGCCGGTAAACCTAAATGCGGCAACAAGTAAACGCCGGCCTGCAACATCAAATAGAATTGCACCACGCCTACCATCACGTAGAAAAATAATTTGCCGAACAGGATATCGAAATAAGACCCTGGAATAAGTTTTAATCTGGTCAGGCTACCATCTTCCCTTTCGCCGATCATGTTTCCCGCGATAGGAATGATGATGAAGAACAAACCAAATATCGCCCAGGCGGGAACGTTATGTTGCACTGAGTTGGTTGCCCCATAAATGCTGGCGCTTACAGGTGAAGCCTCTCTGATACCCACGGCACGCAATCTATTCTGCAAGTCAATATTTACGGAGTCATTGGCATTGCCGTCCTGCGACTTCATTGTTTTTGCCAATCTGGAAAGCGTTAACTCCGCCTCAGATTTCGTGGTAAATTTTTCAAGCGCGTTCATTATGGAAAGCTTGAAAGTCTGTTTGGCTGCAGGATCAAAATAGACTTGTATGTCATTGCCGGGACGGCTTTCTCTTTGTGGTAGTTTTCCGGGTGCGCCTATTTTTGAACCTATGTCATTCGCAATTTGGTTGGCACTATTGATCACTTCTGCGGATAACCCATTGGGAATAACTATACCGATCTGATATTTTCCTTTTTGAACCAAAGCCTTTACAGCAGCGTCATCCAGCACTTTATCATCGACAGATGTAACAAGATGGAATTGCTTTGCCTGGCTAAAATCTTCCTGCAATTTTTTCGCAAGCTGCCCGTGATCATTGTCTACCCACAACACATCAAAAGTAATGTTCTGGTATTCGCGAAATGGAGCATCCTGTATCAACGCCATGATTACAGTAAGTACAATCGGCATTAATAAAAGCAATGATAAACCGGCTATATCTTTTAAGAAAAGTCGGCATTCATTGATGATGGTAGCAATAATTCTAGATACAGATGCAGCCTTTTTTTGCATGAAACGGGGGAAGTTGTGAGTTTTTAGTTATAAGTTATGAGTCCTAATCTCTGACTTTTGTTCCGGTTATTTTTAAAAACAGATCTTCCAAATTATTTGCATGGTACGATGAAATCAAATCTTCCGTATTTCCATGAGCCACCAATTTTCCATTGTCTATAATGGCAACTTCATCACATAACTCCTGCGCTTCTTCCAACAGATGAGAGGTATAAATAATGGAATGCCCCTGGCCGTTATACATTTTCAGAAAGTCCATGATCATGTTGCGCGACTGCACATCTACGCCGGCAGTTGGCTCATCCAAAATCAGCAACACGGGTTCATGCAGCAAAGCAGCAATAATATTGGCTCTCCTTTTCATTCCTCCGGAAAAATGTTTAATCGCTTTTTTTGCGTTATTATCAAGACCAAAAATTCGCAAATAATGATAGATCTTATCTTTCAACTCTGTTCCTTTAAGTCCATACAATTTTCCAACGTACTGCAGATTTTCAAACACTGACAACTGCGGATACAAGGCAATGGATTGCGGCACAACGCCGACCTTTCTCTTAATGCTATCCAATTCACTCCTCACATTGTCTCCCAACACAACTACGTCTCCATTGTCTGGCGCTACCAACCCGCAAATGATTGAAATTGTAGTGGTTTTACCTGCGCCGTTTGGCCCCAGCAAACCCGCAATGATGCCTGTAGAGAATTGTATGCTCAATCCCTGCAAGGACGGCTCCAGCGCATGCTTGTATGTTTTATGGAGATTGTTTATTTGAAGCATGTTTAATTAATTGCGAGTTGAGAATGGAGAGTTGAGAATGGAGATTAACTCTCCACCCTCAATTCTCAACTCTCAACTATTTTCTCCCTTTCGCTACTTTTTTAAGTTTCTCAAAAAAATCTTTTTCCTTTCCGGATATGTCGATGAGCATGTCGCCCAGTTCATCGTAGGAGTGTAATTCGCCGCTGCGGGCCTTGCAGGTTCGTGCTGCGGAGTATGCGAAGTTGCGCCATTGGTCGCCTATTGTTGTCATTTCTTCTGACAGGTGCAATAGTTCGTCGTTGCCAAATTTCTTGCCTGCTTCCTGCAAAAATGCAGCGTACAAAAATCTGAAGCCGGCGCCACCTGTACCTATCTCTTCCTGCATGCGGAT
Source organism: Pinibacter aurantiacus (assembly GCF_019130065.1). Lineage (GTDB taxonomy): Bacteria > Bacteroidota > Bacteroidia > Chitinophagales > Chitinophagaceae > Pinibacter > Pinibacter aurantiacus. The sequence goes on from NZ_JAHSPG010000003.1 coordinate 370,640, forward strand.
GATGTTTCCTACATACAGTGCCGATCTTCTCGGGTCAAGTTTGGCAGGGTATTGCTTAATTTTTTTACCCAAAAATTTAATGCCTTTTACTCCAAAGAATGGCACGGGCGGAGTTAGCATGAAAAAACATGTTTGATTGATGCCGCTCCAAATTGGTTTTGTAAGATCAACTGTTTTTGGTGCCTGAACGGGGTAATACATTCTGCCGTTCGGTTCCGGAAACCCTTTTGCAAAGCGGGCCTTCGCCAGATCTTCGGAAGAAACCTTGGCAACATTTTCCATTACAGGGTCACTGATCAGGTATTCATCACCTTCTTTGCCAAAGGCAATTAAATTATGCGCATTGAAATGGAAACGGAAAGCCGGAGGCAAATAGTTTAAATAATAAACGCTGGCCATCATTCCTGCAGGTCTTTTGCTGGCCAAAACCTCATCCAGCGCCTGCGTTGCTTTTTCGGGCGTTTTAAAATTCTCCACTTTTATTTTTACGCCAAGCTGGTTGCTTACTCTTTTGAAAATGTAACCTGGCCAAATGCGAAAGGTCGTTCCAGGTACGCCATTTACTTTTACAAATGGTAAGTGCCCGAAAAACATTCCTGCTCCGATGCCAAATATCATGGGTTCAGAAAGTTCTATTCCGTAATACCTTAAAAGATTTACTGTAACGCCGCTTTCACAGTGTGCATACTGGTGATGCTCGAAATTTTCAATAATCATAGATGGTTGAGATATTATTACGCTGCAGGGAATTTAGTAAGTTCATCTACAGTTATGTTGAAAACGGAAGCGTACCGCTCCAATGTTTTTTTATCCAATTTTTTAAAGACAGAAGGTTTTAAGTGCCGCTTTACTACCCATTTCCATTTGCCGACATAACTTGCAAGAATGGGAATATCCATAAGATTTTTCAGCATAAAATAGGCAATGGGACTCACTTCTCCACTTTTCACCTTCTCCCGGGTTTCTGCAATATGTTCGTCAATGTCTTCCCAGGCTTGGGTAAGCGCATAATTCTCGGCCTCCCAGCCATCCGACTGTGCAGATTCATAATTTCCGGAATCGTCAGTCACGTATAATACTTTCCTTAAGGTATTGTCTTCTCCCTTAATGATTTTTTTATCCTGTGGTAATTCTTCCTTTTTCATAATCCCGGGTTGTTTAATAGCGCCTCACAAACGTAAACAAAAACTGCGATTATACGTTGAGAGGAGAGGAATTAGGAGTTAGAAATTAGGAATTAGAATTTTACTTCAGCACCTTACTAATTCCTAACTTCTAATTCCTAATTCCTGACTAAACTAACGGTTAGTAGTTTCAGCTATTAACTAATAATTTTTTAAACAACTTTAATTGTGTTTCCATATAACTTTGCAGCTTGTGTCTGCAGGAAAACTGTTAACACAGTATTAAAATATTCGTACACAGTAAAGTTCATAATTACTCAATCGTGGGCAAAATATCAAACAAGGCCTCGTTGGCCGGACTTCTAATCGCCTTAGGAATTATTTATGGTGACATTGGTACATCTCCTCTTTACGTAATGAGTGCAATCATTGCCGGAAGACCTATTTCAGAAGACCTTATCATCGGAAGCGTGTCTTGTATTATCTGGACGCTTACTCTACAAACCACCGTTAAATACGTTATCCTCACCTTACAGGCAGATAACAAGGGTGAAGGTGGTATCTTTTCATTATACGCATTGGTAAGACGGCAACGGAAATGGCTGGTTGTTGCTGCAATGCTCGGCGGTGCTGCATTGCTCGCCGACGGTATGATTACGCCTCCAATTACCGTTACCTCTGCCATTGAGGAGCTTGGAAGGCAAGATTTCTTCCGTCCTATTGTGGATGCAAACCCCAACGTTATCATGTACATAGTGCTGGGCATTTTATGTGCGCTATTTTTTGTGCAGCAATTTGGTACGGCGTCTATTGGTAAATTCTTTGGCCCGATTATGTTCGTCTGGTTCTGTATGTTGGCAGTCCTGGGAATCTCTAAGATTTCTTATGACTTCGAAATGTTCAAAGCGCTGAACCCGTACTACGCCATAAAATTACTGGTAACCTATCCAAAAGGATTCTGGTTGCTGGGTGCAGTTTTCCTTTGTACTACGGGTGCTGAAGCGTTGTACTCCGACCTTGGCCACTGCGGAAAATGGAACATCCGTTATTCATGGATATTCGTAAAAACTGCGCTGATCTTAAACTACCTGGGACAGGGTGCATGGCTTTTGGCAAAACATCATGGAGCTGTATTTGCAACTGAAAAGCTTTTAAAAGATTCCAAGTTTATGTTGGAATTTCCTAACGCGCAGGAGCTGATCAACCCTTTCTACGGCATCATGCCACATTGGTTCATTATCGCGGGTATCGTGATTGCAACTGCCGCCGCAATCATTGCGAGCCAGGCGTTGATCAGTGGTTCATTTACCCTGATCAGTGAGGCAATGCGACTGAATCTTTGGCCAAAACTGAAAATTGTTTATCCAACTGAGGAACGCGGACAACTATATATTCCTGGCATTAACCTGTTGTTGTTTTTGGGCTGTACCGGTGTTGTATTGTACTTCCAGGAATCGAGCAACATGGAAGCTGCCTACGGTTTGGCGATTACGATGTGTATGATCGCGACTTCTATCTTATTCGCGAATTATCTCGTTTCCAAACGAACCCCGCCATATCTTATTTATCTGTATCTCGTGGTGTATTTGGGAATTGAATTCAGTTTCCTTTTCGCGAACCTTGAGAAATTCCCTCATGGCGGTTTCGTGTCTTTGATCATTGCCGGAGGTTTGTTTACCATCATGTATATCTGGTTCCGCAGCAGAAAAATCAAAAACCGCTACGTGGAGTTTGTTCGCATGGACCATTATATTCCGCAAATACAGGAATTGAGTAACGACAGAACTGTTCCAAAACACGCGACACACCTGGTGTATATGACTAGTGCCAATAACCCGAAAGAAATTGAGCACAAGATCATTTATTCGATTTTGAATAGAAAACCGAAACGTGCAGATATCTACTGGTTCATTCACGTAGATACGTTGGATGATCCATATACCTGCGAATATTCTGTTGACCACATTATTCCAAATGATATCATCAGGGTAGAGTTCCGCCTGGGGTTCAGAATTGAGCCGCGCATTAACCTGATGTTCCGTAAAGTGGTGGCAGATCTTGTTGCCAACAAAGAAGTGAACATTACGAGTCGTTATGAAAGTCTTGAAAGAAACAATGTGGTGGGCGATTTCCAATTCATTGTTATGGAAAAATATTTGAGTCAGGATAATGAATTGCCAATCGTGGAGCGCATTATTATGAAGTTGTATTTCTGGGTGAAAGAAATCAGTCTTTCTGAGGAAAGAGGCTTCGGTCTTGATTCTGCAAGTGTAACGGTTGAAAAGTTCCCGTTGATCGTATCACCTGTTACAAATTTGCGATTGAAGAGAATTGAGGTAGACTGACATAGTGGAGAATTGAGAATTGAGAATTGAGAGTTGAAAGTTATTTGAAAAGTTGGGCCTGCTGGTCCAACTTTTTTGTTTTGTGTAACGTTAATGTTTGCAGGTAAAAAATTTATTATCTTGAAATTGCTAACAGACACTTATTGAATCATATTCTAATTTATATAGCGGCAGGCATTGTTTTACTTTCTATTCTCGGATATTTTTTCCAGGAAAAATTCATTTTCAAACCAGAAAAACTAAGGAAAGACTTTGTTTTCAAATACGATGTTCCTTTTCGCGAATTGAATTTCAACATTGGTCCGGGCGTATTGATAAACGGACTGCATTTTTACAGGGAAAATCCCAAAGGATTAATCCTCTATCTACATGGGAACAGCCGGAGCATAAAGGGTTGGGCCAAATGCGCAAAAGACTTTTACCGGTATGATTACGATGTTGTATTGATCGATTACCGGGGCTTTGGAAAAAGCACGGGCAAGCGTAGCGAACCAGAAATGTTGAGTGATGTTCAATTTGTGTACTCGGCTTTGGCCAAACAATTTGCGGAACATCATATCATCGTTTACGGAAGAAGCATTGGCAGCGGCTTCGCAGCAAAGATCGCATCTGATAACAAACCGCGCTACCTGATCCTCGATGCGCCCTATTACAATTTTACAAGAGTGGTGAAACGCTTTCTTCCTATTTTACCGGTGAGTATTGTGCTCCGCTATCACCTGCGTATTGACAAATGGATCCGCTACGTAAATTGTCACACTTACATTTTACATGGCACAAAGGACAGACTGATCCCTATTAAGCACAGCGAAAAACTCCAGGAAATCAGCCCTAACAAAATCACACTGATCCGCATTGTAGGCGGCGGACACAACAACCTGCCATCGTTTGATGAGTACCATAATTTTATTCGGGATATTTTGAAATACTAGGGCAATTTGACAATTTGAAAATGTGGGAATTTGAAAATTCATTCAACGCAGGAAGCTGATTTCTATTCGCGGCTCTAAAACTTAATATCATTTTCAAATTTTCAAATCTTCAAATTTTCAAATTGATGCTATTTTTGCAGCATGAGAGGACCAGTTTTTAAATGGATCAAGATTATCATTATAGTGTATTGTGCTATTGGTATTGCTTTTTATTATTTGCAGGATCAGATTCTTTTTCATCCTGAAAGAAAGGCTAAGAACGAGGCATACAATTTCGATATTCCTCACAAGGAAGTGAACATTGCTTATGACACTGCTTCCAATCTCAACATTGTTCAGTTTACAACAAAGGACAGCGTTGCAAAGGGTGTGGTATTGTACTTTCATGGCAACAAAAAGAACATCGGGTGGTATGCCAAATACGCTCCCAACTTCACAAAGAACGGCTATGAAGTTTGGATGATCGACTATCCGGGATTTGGAAAAAGCACAGGCCGCATGACAGAACAGCGATTATATGATTATGCTTTGCAGTTGTACAAACTGGCTCGTACAAAATACGGCAAAGACAGCATCATCATTTATGGTAAAAGCATGGGAACAGGTGTTGCGGCGCAGTTGGCTTCTATCAGGGATTGCAAGCGCTTAATTTTGGAAACGCCTTACTCCAGTATGCGCGGATTGGTGCAGACTTATTTTTTCATGTATCCACTGAAAAATATGCTGCACTATAATTTACCTACTTACGAATATTTACAAAAGGTAATTGACCCGGTAACTATTTTTCATGGCACCGACGATAGAGTAATTACTTATCGAAACGCATCGAAATTAAAACCTTTCTTAAAACCCGGAGATGAGTTTGTCACCATTAAAGGAGGCAGCCATAATAACCTTAATAATTATCCATTGTTTCATGAGAAACTGGATTCACTGCTGGCGCAGTGATTGAATGACTGAATAACTGAATAACTGAGGGTTTAAGTGAGACTTTCGTTATCGCACTTCGGACATTCAGTTATTCAGTTAATCAGTTATTCAGCTATTGTCCCCATTCACTTCTACTACAAACGACTTTTTATTCTTCTTGATCTTCTCCGGCACGGCAGAAATGATTTCGGTTTTCAAGGCGTCGATCAATCTTTTCTTTACAAAGTCACGATGAACAACGAGGCTCACTTCGCGCATGGGCGAAGGATTGCGGAAATGTCTTATTAATTGTAATTGTTTTGGCGCCATGTCAGTGGTTGCCAGCTCAGGAAGAATAGTGATGCCTTCATTCACTTCCACCATCCGTCTTAATGTTTCAATGCTTCCCGCTTCGTATTTAAAACTGTGTTCCAGCTCGCTTTGCTTGCGCAGGTCGCAAAGGTTTACAATCTGCGATCTAAAACAGTGTCCTTCTTCCATCAACCAAAGTTTATCAGTCGCAATGTCGCTTGGCTGAATAACCGTTTTTTTGAACAGGTCATTCTTTCTGGAAACGTAGGCCAGTAGTTCTTCATAAAATAAAGGATATTCTTTAATACCGTTTTCGTGCAAAGGCGTAACAAGAATACCAACGTCTATGCGCCCTTCTTTCAAACGGGAAATCATCACATCCGTCATCATTTCGTTTACGACCAGTTTTATTTGCGGAAACTTTTTACTGAAGCCTTTTACAAAAAGTGGTAAGAGATATGGAGCTAAAGTCGGAATAATGCCAATGCGCAATTCGCCGGTCAATATGCCTTTCTTTTGCTGAACGATCTCCTGTATTACATTTTTCTCAGCAATGATCTTCCTTGCCTGTGCGAGAATGTCTATCCCCGCTTCTGTAGGCACAACGGGCTGTTTGCTGCGATCGAAAATCTTTACACCCAAATCCGTTTCTAATTTCTGAACCTGCATGCTTAGCGTGGGCTGCGTTACAAAACATGCATCTGCTGCGGCAGCAAAATGACGAAAATTATCTACCGCCACGATATATTCCAGTTGCGTGAAAGTCATGCCGCAAAGATAGAACCTATCGATGAGGTTGAGAAATCAATAAATTTTAACTATGAAGTAAAAATTAAAAATCAAAACAGGAGATTATACACAAGCCCAAGTAAAGCTCGATTTCATATAGCAGTTTTTGCTTAAGAGGGCGAATGCGATTCGTGAGCAACAGGGCGAATTCAATTCGCCCCTACCATTTTCAACTTTCAATTTTCAACTTTCAATTTCTCTCAGCTTCACCTCATTATCTCCCACCTTCAATTCATACTCAGCTCCCACCTTCAGTGCATAATTTTTCGTATCATGACTTACAGGAAAATCAAAGCAGATGGGATATTTATAGTCTTTTACAATGTCCTGAATAATTTCAAAAACAGTTTTGCCGAACGGTCTTGTGGTATCTTTCATATCAGTAAAGCCACCAATAATCAATCCTGCAAGCTCGTCCAGCTTACCGGCACGTTTCAGCTGTAGCATCATTCTGTCGATGTTGTAGGTGTACTCGCCAATATCTTCAATAAAAAGAATCCTGTTTTTCGTTTTGACTTCAGATTTTGAACCGATCAGATGCGCCAGCAATGCAAGATTCCCTCCTACCAATTCTCCACTTGCCGTTCCTGTTTTGTTGAACTCGTGAGCAGGACAAGCATATTGCATGGCTTTTCCTTCGAGCGTTTCTTTTAAGGAAAGAACGTATTCATTTTTATAGCCTTCATCGTTGAAAGCAGCTGCCATCGGCGAATGTATGGATGCAATTTTGTAGTTCGCATAAATGTGCGAATGAAAAACGGTAATATCACTGAACCCAATGATCCATTTGGGATGTTTCTCGAAGTGCTTAAAATCAACGTCATCAATTATCCTGCTTACGCCGTATCCGCCCCTGCCACAGAGAATGGCTTTCACTTCTTTGTCATCTAGCATTTGCTGAAAGTCATTCAGGCGTTCTTCATCTGTGCCGGAAAAATAGTTGGTAGAACCACCACCAAGTGTCTTGCCAACTTTGACTTTATAACCCCATTGCAATAGTGTGTTTATACAAACCTCTGCTTTATCATAAGGCATGTAACCCGCGGGACAAACGATTCCTATTGTATCTCCGGGTTTTAAGTAAGGAGGGATGGTGATCATAATGACTGAATAACAGAATAACTGAATAACTGAATTGTTACCAGTTAAATGCAAGTCCAAAATAAGAACATTTCAGTTATTCAGTTACTCAGTTATTCAGTCTGTTAAAAAAAGATCCGTTGAATGCAAAAGGTCGCGATCAACGGATACATGGAATTCCATAGTGGTTATAATCAAAGTAATCAGATTTAGTAAAAGAAAACACCCACGAAGGGTTATTTATCCCTACTGTTGCAGTTTGATTTCACCTACATCAGTGGGTTGTCCTTCCGCTACGTTCACATCATCTTTCGCTATATTTTTATAAGGTGGTTTCGCTTCAATAATGATGCGATACGTTCCTGGTTTTGCATTGGTAATTTCAAATGCACCACTTTGTACCGGCGCCCTCAATGTATCACTGCTTGATAGTGCCCATGCACGCACTGCGCCTTCAGATGGGCTAACCGTACCTTTGATGGTTCCGTTTTGCACTGTATAGAAAGAAAACAATCCGGCCACACCAATGCCTAATAATCCCAATTTCAATTTTGTGAGTTGTTTCATAACAATCGAATTTTTGATAGATAATTAATTAAGTTTTTATACTTTCTACGGGGGGATGCTTAGAGCTTTTACTGGGGGAACCAACCTAAAACAAGGACTGTGCCGAATGGTGCCAGTAAATGCCAGAGTTATGTACACTTTGGGCGTTAACGGCGATTTTAAGATTTCTTTAAATTTTCGGTTACTCATTCTCAGGGAGTTAGAGAGAGCACGCAGATGACGCTGATTTAGCAGATTTGCGATGATCAATACTGAATAACTGAGTAACTGAATAACTGAAATATCGAACGATTGAAAGCCTGCACAGATAAGGGGCAGTGATCAACGGAAAAAAAATCTGTGTAAATCAGTCCAATCTGCGTCATCTGCGTGCCGTTTTCTATCTTTGCCCGCTTAACAAGTACACATGGCGGCTTTAACATTTGATCTTCAAACGACGGATAGCGCTTCAAAAGCGAGGGCAGGGAAAATAACAACGGATCATGGTGAAATTCTTACACCGATATTCATGCCTGTAGGAACGGTGGGCAGCGTGAAGGCCGTTTCACAAAAACAATTGTATGACGATGTAAAGGCGCAGATCATCCTTGGCAATACTTATCATTTGTATTTACGTCCAACGCTTGACATACTCGAAAGCGCCGGAGGCTTGCATAAATTCAATGGCTGGCATAAACCGATTCTTACAGACAGTGGCGGCTACCAGGTTTTTTCACTGGCAAACAACAGAAAGATCAAAGAAGAAGGCGTTATTTTTCAAAGCCATATTGATGGTTCGAAACACTTGTTTTCTCCGGAACGTGTGATGGATATCCAGCGCACTATCGGCGGAGATATCATCATGGCGTTTGACGAATGTCCGCCTTACCCAAGTGATACCAAATATGCCAAAACATCCATGGAGCTTACGCATCGCTGGCTCGACAGATGTTTTACGCAATTCAACAGTACTCCCGACAAATACGGCTATACGCAAAACCTGTTTCCGATTGTTCAGGGAAGCACCTACAAGGATCTTCGCAAGGCATCATCCGAATACATTGCGTCGAAAGGTGCTACAGGCAACGCTATCGGCGGCCTTAGCGTGGGTGAGCCGGAGGAAATGATGTATGAAATCTGTGCGCTTTGCTGCGATCATTTGCCGGTTGACAAACCTCGCTACCTGATGGGCGTGGGCACGCCATGGAACATTCTTGAAAATATTGCCTTAGGCGTGGATATGTTTGACTGCGTGATGCCTACCCGCAATGGCCGCAACGCAATGCTCTTTACTTCCAAAGGTGTGATCAATATTGACAATAAAAAATGGGAAAAAGATTTTTCTCCTATTGACGACGGCATTGATTGCGAAACAAGCAATTACTATTCAAAAGCATACCTGCGCCACCTCATCAAATCCAAAGAAATTTTAGGTTTGACCATTGCAAGCGTTCACAATCTTGCTTTTTATCTGCATCTTGTAACCGAAGCCCGTAAGCATATTTTGCAGGGCGATTTCGTGAGCTGGAAAAATGAGCAGGTAGACATATTGAAGACAAGATTGTAAGGCCGGCTCTCAACATAACTATTGAACCCAACATTATGAAAGTAAAAAGCGTACGATTGCTTCCATGGTTGTCTATTGCAGTTTTACTTATTCCTCTTATTGTTTTATGTTTTTTTAATCATCCTTCGGCAGATGATTATGTGGGTGCAGGCGTTTGCCGGGATGGTTTGTTTTTCCAAAAATATCGAGACTTATATCTCTACTGGCAGGGCAGATATTTTTCCCAGGCGTTGGGGATGTATGGCAGCTTTATTGAGGTCAACTATAATCTTTATTGGCTGCACCCCATCGTGCTTTTTATACTTACGCTTTGGGGCATTTATTTTTTGTTATCGCAACTGTTACGATATTTATTTAAAGTTCATCTTTCATTTTCTTTAAAACTACTGGCTACGTTTTTGTTTTTCTTTCTCAATTTTTTTGTTCAGCCATCCATGGCCGAAAGTGTGTATTGGCTCAGTAGTTCACTGGGATATTATCTTGCGTTTACCCTTCTGCTTTTTTGGCTAGGCCTTTTCATTTCCTACAACTACAACAATGGGAAAAGAAAAACAGATCTTTTTCTTCTGGCTATCCTGTCATTTCTTATTTGCGGATCAAATGAACTTATTGCCATTGCCCTGGTCTTGTTTTGCATTGTAGGTTGTTTGTTTTCTTACAGATTAAAAAAAAGCATGCGACCCGTAGCCGCAATACTATTGATCACCATGGTAGCAACGGCCTTAGAGATCTTTTCACCCGGCTCAACGTCGCGTTCTACTGTTATTGGGAAAAAGGATCTTGTGAAAATAATCTTCAGTTTTTGCTATTGGGGAAGCCAGGTTTATATCAGCATTCTTAAAGAACCATTATCGTGGGCTTCCGCTGCTGCTGCGGTATTGCTTGGGACAAGGTATAGAGAAAGCGTTCATACAAATATTAAAAGGAATGGCTGGCTGCATCTCTTCCTGATCTTTTTTTCGATCATCTGTATTTCCCCGATATTGTATGGAAGCAACGGTTCGATGCCCCTACGCATGTTGAACAATGTTGTGTCAATGCAATTGCTGCTTTTGCTGGCAGAATGTTTTTTACTGGGCACGTTGATAAGAAGCAGCGAAATAACAGCAATACTGCAGGCAGCGAAATTCAAAACCGCATATTTTTATGCCTTGTCTGCTATTCTGCTACTCTCGTCTACTTTCACGTTTAATCTGTACGACAATCTTATCCAGGGATTTTTTTATGATAAAATGATGAGCCATAACGAGTACCTGAAAAAAACAAATGACGCTTTGTACGAAGAGAAAGTAATTCGCAACTATTCAACTTTCGTGGAGGAAGAGATAAAGAATTACCCTGCTTTAAACAAGGAGGTATTTATTCAAAAGGCAAAACAGTTGCCCTCGTTTCTGTTTTTCTACAATGATTTCGAGAATCAGCAAACAGAGAAAGTTTTTTTAAACAAATATTACAGGTGAACCGGGAATAACGCACCAAGAGTTAAACCAGCCAAACAAATGAATGATCGCCGCTGACGAATCTGGCTTTCATAATTCATCATTCACTCCTACACAGATCGCTTGTGCATATAATAAAGTAACAGGATAAATAAAGTTCCGCCTACATACACGCTAAACTCCGACCAATCGTAGTTGGCAAAAAGCCCGTTGAATTTAACCAGCGTTCCCCACACATCAGGATTGCTGCTGATTTTGGTATAGGTGGCATCGGTAAACTTAATAAACGGCCAAAACTTTTCGGTCGACGGGTCGCCGATATAGTTAAAAGGCTTTATTTGCGCATATGATAAAATAAGCGCCAGCAAATTAAATCCTAGCCAAATAAAAAGCCATCTGAATCGTTGTGCAAAACTGGCAAGCTGTGCAGTGATAGTTTCAGTTTCTGCAAAACCATTTCCATTTTGAGCAAACTGGCTATAGACTTCCGGAACCTGGTCGAGTCTCTTCCATTCGGGTGAGTTTTTGTACCAGATCATCGTATCCGAAGTCAACCTCTTTTTTTTCAACTCTTCAACGGAATAAGGCCCTTCAATGGTTTCGTTCTTAAGGTAATAAATGAGCATAGATTACACGGATTCTGTATCAATAAATCAGTCAACGATAAATATACTGCGAAAACCTGAAAGCTAAAAGCGTGTTAAGGAAAACATTCTCAGCAACTTATAATCCGTTAAAATTTGCCACGCCCGCACTTTTTTTAAAATCCTTACAACTTTGCGGGTATCGGTTACACTTTAAAACCACTACTTTTGCCACGTTTAATAAGCTACATGAAAATACTCGACTGGTATATACTTAAAAACTTCCTGGTAACATTTGTTTTTACAATTATGACAATAACGACAATTGCTGTTGTTATTGATGTGAGCGAAAAAACCGACGATTTTGTCAGGTCCGGTCTTTCATTTGGCGGCATTGTAACCAAATATTATTTTGGTTTTGTACCGTTCATTGTGTCGATGATTTTTCCGCTCATCGTTTTTATTGCTATTATTTTCTTCACGTCTAAAATGGCGGCACGAACAGAAACCGTAGCCATTCTCGCGAGTGGTATTCCATACAATAGGATGTTGAGACCTTACTTCATGGGAGGAATTTTGCTAGCCGTGGTCCTGTGGTTGCTGATGGCTTTTGTGATCCCAAGAGCACAAGAAATTAGAAGCAATTTTCAGACCACTTATATCGACAGAAACAGTGGGTACGTTCCCGGAGGCACAAATAATTCAAGTGACTTCTATTTCAGGGCAGATTCCAACACATTTGTTGGTCTTCGTTACTATGATACTGCCAGAAAAGCAGCCAATAGTTTTTTCCTGGAAAAAATCCGTAACAACACCGTTTACTACAATCTTCGCGGCGACAATATTCATTGGGATACTGCTACAAAAAAATGGTCGGCCGACAGAGTTCAGGAACGCACCATTGATGGGCTGCACGAAAAACTAACTACCCATCAAACAATGACTCTTAACCTGAATGTGCTTCCCAAAGATCTGAGAAAAGACGAATATTTAAAAGATAAACTTACCACACCTGAGCTAAGAGCATTTATCCGCGCCGAACAACAGCGTGGAGGTGAGGGCCTGAACAACTATATAGTCGAGCTTAACCGCCGCAACGCAACGCCTGTTGCCATCTTAATTCTCACAGTAATTGGTGTATCTGTTGCCGCGAGAAAAACGCGCGGCGGTAGCGGTTTGAATCTTGCCATCGGCATTGTGATGGCTGCATCATTTGTAGTGATGGACAAATTTTCTACCGTATTCTCCACCAAAGGAAACCTGCACCCAATGCTGGCCGCATGGCTCCCCAATATTATTTACAGTTTTGCTGCGTTCTGGTTGTATAAGAGAGCGCCGAAGTAATTAGGAATTAGGAGTTAGGAATTAGGAATTAGTTGAGAGTGCGTCATTCCTGATCTTATTTTGACTGGTTTAATTTTTGACAGGGCTTCGACAAGCTCAGCCTGACAGCGTTAATGGCATGTCAGGCTGAGCTTGTCGAAGCCTTTTACACATAAGCAATGATCGCCTTCTTTTTACCTTGTTGCAAACAAAGAATTCTTAATTCTTATTCCTAATTCTTAATTCACCCTCATAGGGCAAATAGATTTAATATAAAAAATCCCACATCAATTCACGTATAAAATACCCGCATTCTTATTGATTTAATTTGTTTCGCCAACGACGTTTAAGTAACTTTAGCCGCATTCTGAATTTTTAATAATTTTTGAAAATCACTTGTCAATGGAAGTACTCAAAGAAAGGTTCAAAAAGAAGGCCGACGAAGCCGCTGCTGAAATAAAAGGCATTTTGAAAGATCATAGCAACGATGTTATTGGTGAAGTTACACTTGCACAGGTTTATCAGGGTATGCGTGGTATAACCGGTCTGGTTTCTGAAACTTCTCTCCTGGATGCGCACGAAGGCATTCGCTTTAGAGGATATTCGATCCCGGAACTCCAGGAAAAACTTCCAAAAGCAAAAGGTGGAAGCGAGCCTCTTCCAGAAGGTCTGTTCTATCTTATGCTGATCAATGAGCTTCCATCAGAAGAAGATGTAAATACAATTACAGAATTGCTACAGCGTCGCTCACACGTGCCGAATCACGTATTTGATACCATTGACGCACTGCCTATTGAAACACACCCTATGACAATGTTTGTTGTAGGTATCATGGCCTTGCAAACAGAGAGCCAATTTGCAAAACAATATGCAAATGGCATCAACAAAAAAGACTACTGGGACCCGGTGTTTGATGACACTATGGACCTTATCGCAAGATTGCCGCGCATTGCCGCTTACATCTACAGACGTAAATACAAAAACAATCAACATATTAATCCAAACGGTTTACTTGACTGGGCGGGTAACTTTGCCCACATGCTCGGCTTTGAGGACGAAGGATTTATGGAACTGATGCGTCTTTACCTGACCATTCACGCCGATCACGAAGGCGGTAACGTGTCTGCGCATACCACTCACCTTGTGGGTTCTGCTTTGAGCGATCCTTACCTGTCTTTCGCTGCGGGCATGAACGGATTGGCGGGTCCTCTTCACGGTCTTGCCAACCAGGAAGTGATCAAATGGATATTTGAATTGCGCGAAAAACTGCAGACAGAGCAGCCTAGCAAAGAACAAATCGCGGAGTACGTAAAAGCTACATTAAGCGAAGGAAAAGTGGTTCCGGGTTATGGTCACGCAGTATTGAGAAAAACAGATCCACGCTTTACCGCGCAAATGGAATTCGGTAAAAAGCACATGCCGGATGATGCGCTGGTTCAAACTGTTTGGAACATCTACGAAACAGTTCCTCCAATTTTGCAATCATTGGGAAAAATTAAAAACCCATGGCCAAATGTGGATGCACACAGCGGTGCATTGCTTGTTCACTACGGCATGGTAGAGTATGAATATTACACAGTGTTGTTTGGGGTAAGTCGCGCCCTGGGTGTACTGGCAAGCCTTTGCTGGGACAGAGCCCTTGGTCAGCCGATTGAGCGTCCAAAATCAATCACTACCGACCTTGTAAAAAAATGGTTGAACAAGGAAGACAATATCTGGGGCGACTAGAAAAAATTCAAAAATTATATTTAAAAATTCAAAAGGTCTTCCCCGACAACGGAAGACCTTTTTTTATTGGAAACAAATTTTTTGTTTTACAATTCCACCCACCTATTTTTGCAATCCACCGTTTCGGGGAATTAGCTCATTTGGCTAGAGCGCTACGCTGGCAGCGTAGAGGTGACCGGTTCGAGCCCGGTATTCTCCACAGGGCAATTTGAAAATTTGAAGATTTGAGGATTTGAAAATGTCTTAAAGTCAATTTTCAAAACAATTAATTAAGCACTAGGATTATCCTGGTGCTTTTTTATTTTCAGAATGTTCCGTAGAGACGCGTTCAACGCGTCTCTACGGCATTCGGCAACTTCTCTCCTCTTGCACCTGCAATGATATTTGCTGCGGCAAGTTTTGCCATGGCTGTTCTTGCTTCGACTGTTGCTGAACCAATGTGCGGCAACACGCAAACATTCGGCATGTTCAACAACGGATTGTCAGATAGCATTGGTTCAGGATTGGTTACATCTAAACCTGCACCCCAAATTGTTTTGTTCTCCAGCGCCTGTATCAAATCTTTTTCATTGTGTATAGCACCGCGGGCAGTGTTGATGAAAATAGAGCCGGGTCTCATTTTCGCAAAAGCATCTTTATTGAAAATGCCTTTTGTTTCGTCGGTAAGTGCAGTGTGAACAGACAAAACATCGCTCTGTTCCAGCAGTTGCTCAAAGGAAACTTTTTTGGCGCCAAGCTTTTGTTCGGCTTCTTTGTTGTGGCTCCGATTGTGATAAATAACTTTCATGTCGTAAGCGCCAACACAGCGTTTCGCCATTACATAACCGATCTTGCCCAATCCAAATATGCCGATGGTTTTATGGTTTAATTCAATTCCAAGATTTGCAATAGGATCAAAGAACTCCCATTCGCCTTTGATGATTTTTTTATGATTGTAAAATGCTTTGCGCGACGTGGCAAGCATTAAAAGAAAGGCTGTGTCTGCTGTCGCGCCACTCAACACACCCGGTGTATTGCCAATTGGGATGGATAATTTTTTTGCCTCTTCCACATCTACATTATCGTAGCCAACTGATAAAAGCGCTATCACTTTCAAATGCGAGCATTTATGCAGGAATATCTTGTCAATCTTATTTGCACCCGAGCTTAGCAATGCATCGTGGTTAAGACAATAAGCAATTAATTCTTTTTGCGTAAGATCTCTTTTCTCGAGCCACTGTGTCACCTCTAACCCCGCGTCCTTCATCATCTTAATACCTATCTCCGGAATCTCTCTTGTTACAAATACTTTCATGCTTTTTTGTTTGAAAGGTGAGTCTTCAATTAGCGTTCCATAAAATTCTTTTGTGAATAATAATATCGAAGGCAAGAATGTTTTACAAATCTACTAACATTTGCAGGAGCACAAGAACCAGGAATTAGAAATTAGGAATTAGGAATTAGAAAATAGCCTTGTGCTTTGTCCACGAACACTATTGACTTTAATGCTAAGAAATAGAGTACTATATTTACCAGTGCTGCTGCCCTTCATTATTAATTATTAATTCGTCATGGCTAAGCAAAGTGCAGGACTATTAGTATTTAGAAAAAAGAAAAACGAGCTCCAGTTTTTTCTTGTGCATCCCGGCGGCCCTTTCTTTGCGCGCAAAGATGCAGGTGCATGGTCAATACCGAAGGGCGAGTTTGATGACACAGAAGACGCACTAACAGCTGCCAAAAGAGAATTCAAAGAGGAAACAGGATTTACAATGGAAGGAAAATTTATTTCGCTTACTCCCGTGAAACTGAAAAGCGGAAAACATGTACACGCCTGGGCCGTTGAAGGAGATGTCGACGAAACGGCACTCGTTTCCAATACATTTGAAATTGAATGGCCGCCAAAGTCCGGCAAGCAAAAAACATTTCCCGAAATAGACAAAGCGGGATGGTTCAATTTGCAGGAAGCGAGAGAGAAGATCAATTCTGCGCAGGTTGCGCTGCTGGAAGAAGTTGAGAGTGGAGAATGGAGAGTGGAGAGTTAAGAGTTTGTCACGCTGCTTTCACTCTCCACTCTCAATTAACTAAATCCAAACTTCCATTTTAATATCTGCTCTTGCATACGGCGTTTCCGCCATTGGAATCTCTACGAAGCCAAGCTTCTTGTACAAATGAATAGCGGGTTCCAAAATTCTGTTTGACTCGAGCCATACATGATTGGCGCCTTCAGCTTTTGCTTTGTGTAATGTGGCGATGCCAAGTGTTGTGCCAATTTGCTTTCCCTGAGCATCTGAGGACACGGCCATTTTAGCCATCTCAAAAGATGTATCGTTCGTTCTAATCAAAGCGCAAACGCCTACTATTTTATTATTGTATTGAGCAAACAAGATATACCCACCCCTGGAAATAATGTATTCTTCAGGATTGTTTAATTGTTCAAGATCGTGTTCTTCTACTATAAAATATTTCTCGATCCATTCGATATTTAATCTTTTAAAATCACCTGCATATTCAGGCGCATATTCGAGTATGTTCACCTTTTCCATTTCACTATATGTTTTGATATCTTTTGTAGTAAGATTTTTCATCCAGTAAGTTTTCCATTTCTTCCAATGCTTTCAGCAAGTTGTTTTTTTGCCCGCGCATCAGTTTTTTATTTAGTTTATCAATCTTGTTCCAAACTTCATTAAATGCGGGCAATGCGGCCTTTCCCTTACGTGATAGCATTAGCAATCTCTTTCTGCTGTCCAGCGGCGATTTCACAGATTCAATTAAACCCTTCTTTTCCAAATCCTTCGCAAGATGAATAATGGCAGGATGCGTAAGGCTTAATTCTTCCGCCGCATCCATAATACCAATGCCATTGCGTTTGCTCACCAGGTAAAAGAGTGTAAAATATTTTGCTTCAAAGTCGAGGTTGTGATCATTGTAGATCTTCATTACATCCTTTGAGAAAACATCATACAACCTTCGCATCCTGGCTCCAATTGCCAGCTCACCTAATTCATTGATAATGTTCATAAAGGTAAATATATACGTAAATGTTTACGCAAAAGTAAGAAGAAAATTGAAAACGGAAAGTTGAAAATGGAGAGTTATGGGTAATAAGCAGCAAGTGGAATGGGAACGCAGGCCTAGTCTGGTTGGTAATTCACTACTGTTTAGCTAAGAAACTTTTTCAATTGTTTGGTTCCTATTACCAGTAACGAAAGCCTGCTTGTCATCCCGACGAAGGAGGGATTTGAGAGACTACTTAATCACATTGTTATCGCCAATCCCAGATCCCTCCTTCGTCGGGATGACAAGCAACAGTCTTTTGATTCTTCGAAAATTTGTCTGAAAGTCAATTCACTTCAAAGTAATGTGTGCCGCTTAAGCATTTACCATCTGCATCTATACCCTGCACCACTACTACATATTTCCCTTTTTTATCCGAAGTATAAAATTCGATTTTTGAGGCGTTCGCATTGGTAAGTTTCAGATTTGGGCTCCAGTACAAAACGTTTCTAAAATCAGGCAAATGACTTCCAGCCTGCACATCCGTTTCGTATTTGGGTGAGTAAAATTCGCGCTGGCTCTGCAGGCTTTCATAATCAAACACTGTTGCTCTTGGATCAAGTTCAAAGCCGGGCAAATCACCTTTGTAGGTCACAAAATTTAGCACACCATCATAAACGGAATGACTAAAGTAGAAACGACGGGTCAGCACATCGAGCTGGCGAACCTTTAACGGATCGTAAGCTACTATCTTATCCATGTCGAATACAGGCACGCCATCCAGCAATACCAGCGGATCAGTTGCCAGCATTCTCTGCGAGTTGTTGTCGTAAATGTCAAAATGAAATTTTCCAGCACGTCTTCTCACATTCACCAGTTGCACATATTCACGCAACACTTCCTCCATGGTAGTGAAGCGAACGTAGTTGTCAAGCAAATAACTCAAATCCGGTTTTGAATAGAACATCGAGGTATCAAAGGCAGCGTCTGTAAACTGTCTTTGTTTTTCTCCTGTGTAGATATTCTGTACCTGTGTCGCAACACTTTGCTCTGCCAGGGTTGAAGGATTATTTACCGGTAAATAAAAACGGGCAAGAGAATCATTCACATACTTTTCGCTGAACGGATTTTGTACATCAATTCTGTACATCGTATCGCGCAGAGAATTTGTTTGCGCAATCACTTCGGCAGCACCATACATGTTACGCATTTCGAACTTAACATGTCCCGAATCGTTACTCACATTGCAAAGAAAAACAGCTCGCGTACCGGGAACAGAAAGATAACATTCAATGCCTTCTGCAGGCAAGCCACTTCTCACGTCAATTATTTTCGCATTTACGATATGCGCTTTGATCTCGGGCTCATACATCAGCGTAGGCGCTTTATCCTGTAAAATATTTTTCCAGTCAAATCTTCGCCAGCCCTGTGTAAGCATCAGGTTATCGATAGCAGCCGTTGCATCTTTATCTTTTGAAAAATAGAACGAAGGCGATTCGATTGCACCTTTCAAGTCAGAGGAAAGGAGCAGGTAATCTCCCAACTTCATATCATCAAACTGTTGTAGAGAATCTATTCTGTAAACGGCGATGGATGCACTTGCCCTGTCAGCAATGTTTTGGCCGCGCACGTCGAGATTTACCCGGCTTCTGTTTCCATAAGTTTCTTTTTCGGGTTGCACCTGGAGCGAATCATTTCCCGTAGGAGGAATAAAAAATAGCCGTTCGCAAACGGGCTGTTTGTTTTCATTAAAAATGGTGAGTTGTGTAATGCCTTCTGGCAATTCACTTTTGTTGATGGTAAAATTTGCCGCGCCGTTTTGTACAGCTGCAGAAAATGTCTTTTTTACAATGCCCCTTGTTTGAGCAACTAAATACACGGAGCGGTCATCAATATTTCCATTTACAGCTATGTTAATACCCGCTGCATTTTCTTGTAGTGTCATTACCATCCCTTTGTCAAATGCAGCAGGCAACTGTTTAGAAGCAGTCAAGCCATTGCCAAAATGAATGATCGCTTTATAAGTGTGTCCACTCTCAGGCTTAAAAACAAAATTTCCCATTCCAAATTTCAGCGGATGAAACGCAGTTACACTATCGTTGTTTTCATTTACAATACTTCCGCTGCACTCAATGCCTTTGCCGTATTTATCGCTTACTTTAAATGCAACCTTGCTTTGCAAGCCATTTACCAGGTTACCACCTTCTGGAAAAAATTGTATGTCGCAGGTGCTATCAGCATTCTTTCTTACAACGTCGCTTGGTTTCTGTGCGTTGATAACAGTGATTGTTTTTCTGAAGAAAAATGCTTCATCAAAATTCTTCATCCAGTTGGTATATGCGCGTAATTGATAGTTGCCAGAATTCAGATTCACCGGAACGTACAAAGAGCCATTCCCTTCGGCACTATCCATTTTTATTTTTGCCTGCAATACGGGACGATTGCTTTTATCAAGCAATTCCACATACACCACTTTACTCAGGTCAAGAGGCTTGTTAAAAGAAGCATCCACAGCATAGGCCTTGAACCAAATGATCTCTCCGGTTTGATAAAAGTTTTTATCAGTATGCAAATAGATCTTTTCCTGGATGGTTTTGCTATTGTAGCTATACAGATGTTGCTTTACGGATGCAGTTACATTCTGGGCATGGGTATGTTGCACAAAAAAATGTGCAGCAGCAAAAGACAAAACAGTTATTAAAGAGCCTTTGAAATTTCTCATTTCCGGTTGCTTTAATGCTTTTGATTGTTAAGGGTTATTGCCAAAAATCAGGCTTGGTTGTGCTGCCACCTCTTGCTCTGCAATCGGCGCAATAATTACTTGTATAGGTATAGGCTATAATGGCGGGACCAAAATAAACGGGACTAACACCTAACACAACCTCTGGCCCGGGACGAAACGCCTCTCTTATCTTGTCGGGTACATTGTCTACTGTATCCTCACGGCAACTTTCATAACCTGTTGTTATATAAACATAGCCATTTAACTGATTGTGGGATATAAATATCCTTTGCTGTTGTACTGACGTTGCATAAAAGAAACCAACCACTATTTCTGTTGAATCGTTCGACTGCCGAATGTTTCCATTCAGTTCAGACGGTTGTGCATCAAATATGGATCCCAACTGTTCTGTATTTTTCCGCATGAGATCCAGGTATGTGTAGGCATCTTTTGTAAGGGCATATTGATTAACCAATATGCTGTATTTGTTCTGCAGTTTATTTGTAGAATAAGAAAGAAATGTCAGAGGTTTCTCGAATACCACATCCGTCGCCAATCTTTCTGTAGAGGTTACAATAATGTTGGTTGAGTTTCCACTGATCCAGCAAGTATGAATATCATTATTTACAAGATCCCGGGGATCGAGCGCATTTGTTGCAGGATTATAAACGATTGAAGAAAACAGGATAGTGTTGTACTGCCAGGTTTCTCTGTAATCCCACATGTAATAAATGGTCTTGTTTTGTGAATCATGCGTATTAGCGTATATCTGTACGCCATCACTTTTTTGTTTCCAGCTAATGCTGTCTATAGCAGGCGACATCTTTCCTTCTACCCATGCAGAATTGTATTCCTTTTGATCTCTTGTAACGATGCGCAACCTGTATTTTCTTGCCGGGTCCAATGTAGCCGCATTTGAGGTATACACACCGGGCGATGTTTCAAACAAGTTATATGCGCCATTTACATCATCAAACAGCAACACTATCGCGCCACTTTCTGTTTTGTAAAAAAAACTGGAATCCAGTGACGTCGTACGTGACAGTTTAATTGTGCTTTTGCTGTTGGGGGTAAGATTAGCAAATCCTTCCACCACCAGGTAACCCGTGCCGGGAGAGGGTATTTTTACATTGTATTCTTCTTTGCATGCCGCAAACAACATTACGATTGCGCAGAAGAAACTTATTCTTATCGTCATTTTCATGTTCCTTTTTTTAAAACCTGATATTAAAATTCACATACGGTATAGCACTTCCAAAAATGGAAAGCTTGTAACCTTGCACCTTTCCGTTTTCCGATGTATAGTAAACAGAGTAAGGATTTTTTCTGCCCGTCAAATTATATACGCCGATTGTCCATGAGTTGTGCGTTTTTTGATGCACCTTATGATTGCCTTCAATGTTCATAGCAAAGTCCATACGGAAATAATCAGGAATGCGGTATGCGTTTCTATCTGAATACAGCGTACGTGCAGAACCGCCGTAATAGAATATTCCAGTCGGTAAGGTTATCGGCCTTCCTGTAGAATACGTTGCATTAAGCGATGTACTGAAACGGTGTGAGAATCTGTAGTTGCCAACAAGTGTCACATCGTGAGGCTTGTCATAATTGGATGGATAGAACGCGCCTTTATTTACAGGCTCTCCGACAGTTGGGTCATCCATTTTCAATAATGTTCTTGAGTAGGTATAACTTAACCAGCCGTTCAATTTGCCCTGCGTTTTCCTTATCAAAAATTCCACGCCGTAAGCTTTACCTTTTGTATTGATAACATCTGTTTCAATGTGATGATTCAACACCAGTTGCGCTCCGCTTTTATAATCGAGATAATCTTTTATGTGCTTATAATACACTTCAACTGAAGTCTCGATGGTATTTGATTTGAAATTTTTGTAAATACCAAAAGATATCTGATCTCCAAACTGCGGCTTAATATTTGGATCACTCAATTTCCAGATGTCTGTAGGAGCCATTGCTGTTGTGTTTGACAGCATATGTATATATTGCCTTTGGGTATTATAACCTGCTTTTATCGAAAGGTTATCTGTGATTGAATACCTCGCGGAAACGCGAAACTCAGGGCCATGATATGTTTTGGTCACCTGCCCCTTTGAATAAACGGATGTGTCAACGATATTATCTTCTGTTTTTGGCAATCCGGGCGCATAGTTGTTGATCGTTTGCGGCCCCATGTTGTTGAACATAGAATATCTCACACCGCCTTCAATGGTTAAGTTTTGTGTAACATTGTATTTATCGTTCACATACAACGCACTTTCAAATGCCTGCTCTGCCGGCACCACATCCGGCACGGTGATCGCTTTGTCGCCCAGCGGTTGCAAATTTCCAGGATGCAATTTGTAATGCAACGTACTGCC
Organism: Pinibacter aurantiacus; assembly: GCF_019130065.1. Taxonomy (GTDB): domain Bacteria; phylum Bacteroidota; class Bacteroidia; order Chitinophagales; family Chitinophagaceae; genus Pinibacter; species Pinibacter aurantiacus. Next base: position 393,391 of record NZ_JAHSPG010000003.1, read on the forward strand.
GCCAAAATCAAGTGTGTGTTTGCTGTTGAGGTAATAATTAAATCCTGCTCTTAAATACAACTGATTGATATCAAACTTAAGATCATATGCATTCACAGGATTTGCATCGCTGCTGATATTGTATTTGTATCCATCGTAACCTGTAACAACGGTTGCATTCATTTTATTGTTGAAAATGTGCTTCCATTTAACCGATACGTTTTGATTCGAATAACCGTAGGTTGTATCGTTGTTAAGATTAAATCGATCCTTACTAAAATAGCCCGTTACAAACAATGTGTTCTTTTTATTCATCTCATAGTTTGCATTCAGATTCAGATCATAAAAATTCGCTTTGCTGTTTTTGTATTGGTCTGGTAACGCCTTCAGCAGCCAATTGGCGTAGGTCGTTCTACCACCAAGGATAAAAGATGCTTTATCTTTTATCAACGGGCCTTCAATATTCACGCGGCTTGTAAGCAAGCCAATACCTGCAGAACCAGTGAAATCTTTTTTATTTCCTTCCCTGCTTTTAATATCTAATACCGATGAAAGCCTGCCGCCATATTTTGGAGGAATACTGCCTTTAAAGAGCTCCACATCTTTCACTACTTCCGGATTGAAAGCGGAGAACATACCAAAGAAATGCGAGGGATTGTAAATCGTCGCGTCGTTAAATAGAATAAGGTTTTGATCAGCAGAACCACCGCGAACATTGAGCCCTGTGCTCGCTTCCCCTACCGATTTTACGCCCGGCAAGGTTAGCACCACTCTCAGCAGGTCAGCTTCGCCAAACGCAACCGGCACTTGCTTGATCGCTTTAATGTCTATCCTTTGCACACCCATTTGCGTGCTCTTTACGTTGCTGGCTTTTGCAGAGGACACGATCACATTTTTCAATGCCAGCACCTGGCTTTGCAAATCAATGTTCATCTTGCCATCGCTGTATACCATTATTTGCCTGCGGCTATCACGCATGCCAATACTCTGAATGTTCAGCACATGCCGGCCACGGGGAAGCACAATGGAGTAATACCCATATTGATCGGTTGACGTTCCTATTCTCGGTTTGTCGATAAAAACAGATGCCCCGGCTACAGGCTCTCCTGTTTTTGCATCGCGTATATAACCCGCTACGTTAATGCCGGCAGACTGAGGGGCTGCATTTTTGTCACCCACTTCATACAACTTATTTTCAAGAATGGCTTTTTGTTTTGTTTCCGTTTCCTGGTACTCCTCCAGCAAGCCGCTGCTACGCGTCTTATTGGGATTGCCCGCATCGAAGTATCCTTCCGGCAATGCCGTTTTCACCAGCATTCCTCTCGTTACAAATACGTTGTTGTTATTGTCGATGGAAAAAGTATTCTCTGTACTTGCAAGTCCCTTCTCCAGCACTTTTTCAAGCGGTTCATTTTTTACGGAAATATTTATTTTTATGGTGTCAAGCTGTGCAGTGTCGTAGTAGAAATGATAGTGCGTTTGCCTTTGCAACTCCAGCAAAAATTGCTCAACCCGCATATCTTCAAATGATCCGGTGATCATTTTTTTCTCCTTTTGCGCTATCGCAAAATGAGTAGTGAGCAATAGCATGGTAGTTACTATGCAGAAATAGAATTTCATTTATTCAGAATTGGTCGGTTTGGGTAAATGTTGTTGTATTATAGCGAATCGTAATAAGCTACAGATTTTGCCAGTGCGTTGTCCTGATCCCGCCTGAAGTCCAGGTTGTTCCTCCGTATGTATTGCTGCAATTGCTTTTTCTTATCTGCGTACACTCTCAGTACATCTTTTTTGCCGCCCACGGAATAGTATGTATTTCCCTTCTTTATGGCGAATGCGTTGTTATCATTTATGTAACGCAGAATTCCCTCGTTAGTAGTCAACTCTTCCGTTATCTTTTTTCTGTTTCTTTTTAAAAGCATGTTATCATTGTGTTCATAGAGTACGGCATAAATACCCGGAGATATCGCCGCTTTAGCAGTATCCGTTTTAAGGTAAATAAACGTGGTATTGAACAAGTAAAATCTGTTAACCCTGTCATTGACGACACAAATGCGTGCATTGTTCTTTGGCTGGACAACGATTAACTGATCTCTGATCAGATCGTATCGTAAACCCACATTTTGATACAACACACCTTCGTATCTAATCCAGCCGGTGTCCATCTGATCTTTGTAATAATAGGGCTGGCCTTCCTGGAAGCGAAATGGATAACCGTAATACTCCGGCCCCGTGTACAATCCTTCCTCGGGATATAATGCTTTATGATAAATTGATTTTGCGTTTTCTATAGCCGACGCGTAGGCAATACTGTCTTCCGCAGTACTTTGGGAAAAGGCTCTGGTTGAAAAAAAGAAACAGCAAAAGAACAACAGGAAGTTCCGTGCGTGATTACTTTTCATATGTGTTGCAGGTATTAAATCGTTCCATTGAATATTTTTTAATGAAACGATTTCCAAAATAATAAAAATTCATTGAGGTTCAGCCTTTAATCAGGTAATAAATAGTACTTGATAAGTATTTATAAATGATATGAAACCGAATGATCAAACATGCAACCTGTCCTAAATGAAAAAAATATGTCCCTTAACCAATCATTTATCTTTTGAAATAATAGGTTCTACTTATTTTCGCAGCTCATTGCAGTAACCCCGCAATTACCTAGGCATGGAAATTTTTCTTTCAAAATCAGGCTGGCAGTTGGTCATTTTTGGTTTGTTTTGTGTTATTTCTTTAATACAGCTTATTTACATTTTGAGGCTTTTTGGGAAACTGGCTTTTTATAAAACGCCTTCCAAAGAGCACATGCAGCAACATCCTGTTTCTGTAATTGTTTGCGCAAGAGACGAAGCGGGAAATCTTACACGCAATTTACCAGGCATACTTGTTCAAAAATATCCTTCTACCAATGAAGTGATTGTTGTCAATCACAACAGCCAGGACGAAACAAGATTTTTGCTGGATGAGTTCAAGAAAACTTTTAAAAATTTATACGCGGTAAACCTGGAAAACGATGCCTTAGGTATCCCGGGGAAAAAATATCCTTTATCTATCGGCATTAAAGAGGCCAAATATGAAGTGCTGCTTTTAACGGATGCCGATTGTGTTCCTGCTTCTGAAGACTGGATCGAGCACATGCAGGATGGCTACGATAAAGGCACTGAGATTGTAATAGGTTATGGCGCATATTTTAAAAGACCCGGCTTCTTAAATAAACTTATCCGTTTCGAAACTTTTCATGCAGCGCTGCAATACCTGTCATATGCTATTGCGGGAATGCCGTACATGGGCGTAGGAAGAAATCTTTCTTATAAGAAAAATCTCTTCTTGCGTAATAAAGGTTTTTCGTTTACCAACCATTTACCCGGCGGCGATGATGATCTGTTCATCAACAAAGTGGCTACAAAAACCAATACCAGGGTGGTTATTCATCCCGATTCATTTACACTTTCAGAACCGAAGAGAAGCTTTGGCGATTGGATGCGTCAAAAGAACAGGCATTTTTCTACCGCTAAATATTATAAACCGAAGCACAAGTTTTTATTGGGGCTGTATACAGCTTCTCAGTTTTTATTTTACCCTTTGTTTATTGCGACGCTTATATTCTTTGACTGGAGATTGGCGCTCGGTATTTTCGCGCTTAGATTTATTTCGCAGGGCTTTATTTATTATAAGGCCATGAAGCAATTGAACGAAAAAGATCTTTGGCCACTGTGGTGGTTATTTGATCTCTGGATGTTTTTGTTTTATTGCATCTTTGCACCAGCATTGTGGAAAAAACCGAAAACTTCATGGAACTAGTATTAAAATATTTCAGCGACTTCACTCCCCAACAATTACAACAGTTGGAAGGATTGGGAGAACTATATAAAGAGTGGAACGAAAAAATAAATGTCATCTCCAGAAAGAACATCGAAAGCCTTTACGAGCAACACGTATTGCATTCATTAAGCATCGCTGCGGTTTTTGATTTTCCTAAGGGGTACGAGGTTGTTGACCTCGGCACCGGTGGCGGCTTTCCGGGCATTCCACTGGCTATTTTCTTTCCGGAGGTACAGTTTCACCTGGTAGACAGTATCAATAAAAAGTTGAAGGTTGTTGAAGCTGTGGCAGAGGGAATCGGCTTAAAAAATGTAACAGTTCAGCACACGCGTGTTGAGGAAATAAAGAACAGGAAATTTGACTGCGTGGTTTCCCGTGCCGTAGCTCCACTAAGAGATCTGTGGCAGTGGGGCAAACCGTTGATGAAGAAAAATAAAGCAGCCGTTGCCGGCGAAAATGATTCTATACGCGCCTCCGGACTTATCTGTCTCAAAGGCGGCGATCTTGCACAGGAAGTTCATGAAAGCGGCCTTCGTCCTCACATTGTACCAATAGACGACATCTTTGAAGAAGAGTTTTTTAAGGAGAAGTTTATTGTGAATGTGCCGCATTAAAGTGTACGATGTTTGATGTACGCTGTACGATAGTTATTATGGAGTATCACTCTAACGGGTTTTCGTACACCGAACATCGTACTTCGTACCTTCCTCCATCCTGCTGGTTTTCTTCCGGCAAAACACTATCTTTCCGTATCAATCACAGTTTGGCTTTTTTAAAGAAAATATCACCTATTGAAGGTTCTGATGCAGACCTCCTGGCGCAATACAAGCGCACCGGAAATGCGGAGATCCTTGCGCACCTCTACCAGCAATACATGGAGCTTGTATATGGCGTTTGCGTAAAGTATCTTGGCGATCATGAAATTGCCCGCGACGCGGTGATGAATATTTACGGCGAATTACCGGCGAAGGTGCAAAAACATACTATCGACAACTTCAGGAGCTGGCTGTATGTAGTGGCTAAGAATCATTGTCTTATGTATTTGCGCAGCCAAAAAAATAAAATAACCGTAAGCATTGATGATTCATTTATGCAATCGGAGCAAGTATCGCATCCTGAGAGTGCATGGGATAAAGAGGACCAATTTGTTCAAATGGAAGACTGCCTGAAGACGCTTGCGGTTGAGCAAAAACAAAGTGTAGAACTATTTTACTTACAGAGCAAAAGTTACAACGAAATAGCAGCCATAACCGGCTACGAATGGAACAAAGTTCGCAGCCTTATACAAAACGGAAGACGCAATCTGAAGATCTGTATGGAAGGAAAAATGGCAAACATAAACACTAAATAAAACAACAGGTGTAATTGAGATTACACTCGTTATGAGCGACAATAATAACCATATTAAAACTTATACTGCGGAAGACATTCGCAACTACTGGAGCGGAAAAATGTCTCCACGCGAAATGCACGCATTGGAAAAGGCATCTCTCGATGATCCTTTTCTGGCAGATGCATTGGAAGGCTATTCATCTGTAAACAGTCAAACGGCTGCTAACGACATCGAATGGTTGCGCAAGAATTTGAATGCATCTGAAAAGGATGAAAAGAAAGCCGTGCCTCTTTTCAAACAAAGCTGGATGAGAGTCGCCGCAGCGCTGATCATTATTGGCGGCCTTGGCACCCTGAGTTATTTTGTATTCTCTCCTGAGAAAAATAGGGAAGTCGCACAAACAAAAACTGTTGCGAACAAAGAGCAAGCAACCGAACTTAAAAAAGATACGGTGGTCGTTTCGGCAAAGGACTCTTCAACAAATTATTTCAACAGACAAGCTGAGCAAAAAACGACAGACGTAAATGTCAATCGTCAACAAGCGGTGATTGCAAAAATCAATACTGAAAAGCTTAGGGCCATTCCTGCCCCTGCGTTTCAGTTTAAGACGCAAAGCATTACCAGCGCAGATGAGCCGTCTCTTCCACCCACTGTAAGCGATTCTGCAAAGCTTGCAGAACTATTTTCTGATAACGATGATCTTAAAAAAGAAAAATCATCTCCCGTGGCAAATATGCTTAGGGGTAAAGTAAGTGGCGTCAACGTTGAGAAAGAACCTCTGACGGCCACTGCACAAAACTTTAGCACGCTAAACAACAATATTTCCGGTAGGATCACTAACAGTAAAAACGAACCGGTAGCAGGCGCGGTTGTAAAAGCCAACAATCTCAACAATGTAACGGTGTCCGACAAAAACGGATTCTTCTCTTTACCTGCTTCGGAAGCAACAAAATCGGATTCCGTTTCTATCAATTCTATCGGCTATGTAAGCGCCAATGTGGCTTTAAATGCCAACACGCAGAACAATATTAAACTGGAAGAAAGCACTTCCGCTTTAAATGATGTTGTGGTGGTGGGATATGGCTCCAAAAAGAAATCTGCACGCGCAAGAGCAGCGGCTGTTTCTCCTGTTGATACCTTACAACCCGCGCCGGAAGACGGCTGGGAAGATTACTACAATTACGTTCAAAGAAATACAGAAACATTCCCGGATATTGACGGCGAAATCGTTGTACGTTTTGACATCGATAAAAAAGGAAAGCCAAACAATATTGTCGTTGAAAAGTCTCTTACAGACGCTGCGGATAAAGAAGCCATCAGAATCATTAAAGAAGGCCCCGGCTGGAAAGCCAATTCTAAAAAGAAGAAGGTGAGGCTGACGATAAAGTTTTAAAGAGTTTTTGTCGGAACAAAAACTCTTTGTTTATTATTGCTCAACTCTTTTCTTGCGAAATAAAATCTTAAAGATAAACCCCACACCTTCAAATATCATTTTGCAAGCTGTCCAATAATTCCACTTATATACTTCATCCTTGGGATTTAGTTTTAATGAATTGATAAACTTCGCTTGTTTGGGCGTTAGGAATGCAATTTGAGTATCACTTGCCGAGTCGTTCATAAAATAAATTCTTTCCTTAACCTTATTCTTTCTCAAAATCTTGTTCAAAAACATAGCATACTTCGCTGTAAGAAAAATATAGACGAGCAAAAAGGATGAAGGACCTTTTGCAAGATTGCAGGTATACTTATTTATTTTCAGATTGTAAATAACCTTTTTGGAAGAACAATCAAATGCCTGCTCCACATTATTCAATTTTAATCCTGCTTTTTCAAAATAAGGACGCATTTCATTGAACAAATCAAGCGCCCCACCTTCCACCAGTTCCTCTGCGTCGAAACTAAATAGGCGGCCATCTATATTTTCAAATTCGGCGTAAGAGAAAAAAAATGCGTTCTTGTTGACAATGTTATTTATTAAGCCTTCCAGAACATCCCCTCTTTGTTCGGACTTTACATACTTAAGCAGTTCGATGCGTTCTATATTCTGTTCGAGCAATTCTCTATTCATATTGTACATTCAAAATCCAATACTGATTGATTAAAAAAGGTAAGTTCTTGATCGACGCCTGTTGTAATTTGACAATTATTCATCAGGAGCGATCATTTGCAAAAAATCTTCGTCGTAAAACTCACCTTCCTCTCCTACAACTCTTGCATTCATTTGTTTTGCCATGGCAATCATTTTTTCTATCATCCAATAATCCGGATTTTTTATAGAAATCATTTTAAATGTTTTACTATACGAAAGTATTGGTAGTCCAAATTTTTTATCCTCAATCATCGGATGATTCCATCGCCAGTCTTCTTCCGGATCAAATGGATACAATATTGTTTCATCTACTTTTAAGAACTCATTGTCGGAGGCAACATAATCAAGCCACTCCTGCAAGCTAATGTTGCTATCTTCAGAAAAATCTTCCCAATTATTTCTCCTAATGATACTCATGTCATAACCCATGTCAAAAATTAATTTATTTATTAAAAAACTGGCAAGTATTGGCTTGGCACCAATGCTAGTTTTTAACCCAAAGAAACTTCTAAGGATACAATTCCTGCAATTTATCAAAGTCCAGCCACTTTTGCCACTCCCATTGCCTAAAGCGACTTTCGGGCGTGTGTGATTCTTCTACTTTATCAAACAGATGTACATACACCTGTCCGGCAGGAAGCTCTTTTACTTCAACCGCATGCGGAAATGCTAACAACTTTTCCTTTGGCACCAGTTTAAAAAAAGGTTCGCCAAACCACATTTTCCAAGCCGCCATCTGCCAGCTATGCCCCATTAATATCATACGCCCCGGATTAAACCGAATGTCATAATTCTTGTAATCCAGTATACCTAACTGATAGGGAACATGCTTTAATGTGTCTAATATTTCCTGCGAAATTCCACGACTCATAAAAAGTGTTTCTGAGACACTTGATTGCACTAGCTCATATTCTCCATTATATAAATAGGCCGACACAAAGTGAGCCGAATAATTGATAGTTTCTTCAATTTCCGCTTCTGTAGGAAAAAAAATATCACTTTGCTGTTCAATAAGAATACTTTGATAAGGAGTACGAGCTCCGGTTTCACCCACAGAGAAAATATTACCTTTTTTATCAAGAATGCCAAGATCCTCTCCGAAATTAAATTTGTCAATCATTATTGGATGTTTGGCGGCATTCCACTCCTTACCTTTTCCACTCTTATTAAAAGCATAAGGCTCAAACCTGATATATTTATCATATAGATGTTTGTAAAAAACACCATTCATCGACTGACGAACGTAACTCATTTTTAATCCAACGTGCATAGTTATTTTTATTTATGGAACTTCAGTAATTACTACCATTATTCCTCTGTCTTTCGCAGCATCTCTAACTTTATCTAATACTTTTTGATCATATCCTTTTGGTACATCAATGTGCAATTCAACGTCTCTAATTACTAGCTCTATGCCATCAGAAGCATGTTTACCTGCATCTTTTATACCTTTTAGAACTGTGATATTGTCAATGATATCCTTGAAATCAAAGTTAACTTTTGCATTAACCGTTTTATAACTAATCGCTTTTTGTAGCTTGGGCTCGTAAAAGTCTATGGTGCGAAAATACTTATTTACTTCTCCCATCCATTTATATCCTTTCGAGGTGAATCTAACGGCTTGTTTAGCTTCCATTAGCATGCCACGTACGCGAGTCATCCTTCCTTCCATTGCCCAAAGCTCTGCCGTTGTAAACTTTGCAGCCATCTCCGTGGCAACTTGAGCATAACTTTTGGCTGCCTTAAATAATGGCCCCAGATCCACAGTACCGCTTGCGACCAGTATAGTGCCTGCTATATATTGCCCGTCGCCATATGCAATGGAACCATCGTATATAGCCTTTACTGGGCTCATCTCATACATTAACCCAAAGAGGTTGCTCGCCTTCGCCCACTCATAGGCCGCCTTATAACATTCATATACCTGCTCTTCTCTCTCCCTTCTTGTTTTATTCTCAGATGCCTTCTGCAAAAACTGCAACACCTGATTGCCACTGTAATATCCGGCAGCATTCTGAACGCTCTCATTAAATACTCCGCTTATGGGCAGCTTCGTTTCCGTCCAACCAAACACAGAAGAATAGAAATACCATTTATTGGGAGCTATGTCTTTGGGCGTTACATTAAAAAGTTCCTTAAGAAGATTATCTACTTCGTTAGGAGCAAGTACCAGTGGATTACATGCCATGATTTTGCCATTTGCGTCCCGGCAAAGCGTTTTAACAGGAGTTACGGGAGAACCGCCATTACTGCCGCCGGTGGAAGGTCTGGACGGCGGTGTTACATAAACAGGGTATTGGTAAGCGTTGGGCTCTTCTACATAAATTGTCCTGGCATCGCAATAATAATCACTATAATAATAATCCGGAGTCTGTCCGGGCGCATTTCCAGTAAGCCACCCATCTCCGTGGGTAACGGTATAGCACGAGATTTGAGTTGCAGGAACGTAATTGGTTTGCACACGCCTATCCTGCTTCAGCAGTTTAAAATGGTAATAGCTCGAATCTTTGGGATCAGCACCAAAAATCGCTTTATCTGTTACCTTAAAAAGTGTGTCGCCAAAAATGGCATTATCAAAATACATCAGCTTTCTGGCTATGTATTGAGCATTAATGGAGTCTGTGCTGTGGCCATAGCCATATTTCGCATACTCTCTGCCACTTATCACCCGCACACTCGCGCCGCCGTTTAGCCTTGCTAAAATGAAAGAAGCAACATATTCTTCCTCTTCAGGAACGAGTGGTACAAGAATGGTAGTGTCTTTCCCTTGTATTGAAATAGTACTATTATTCCAGTAAGCATAGCCTTCATTTTTTACAAGGTTTGCAATGTAGTTGTGGGCATCATTGTTTTGTTTAAGGAATGCCACAACTCTTTTAACGGGTTCGGTAGTGGATTGAGATGTTGAAAAAAACTTCGTATTGATTAACGAATCGCTTTCCGGTTGCAGTTTTTCCTGCTTTTTACAACCGTTGAAAATGAACAGCAATGCAATTCCTGCACAGCAGAGGAGTCTCCGCATACTAATAAAGTTTTAAGGTGAAAAAATAGTAGGACATATGTCCCCGCAGGAAGTAGATGTTATTGGTATAAATGGGCAACAGGCAAGAATGAGGTTGCCTTCTCTAAGGAAATTCTATCTTCTGATTCGAAGAAATATGAAAATATAAATTCGCCCGGGGCTTTATTTACTGGAAACCGTAAGACTAAACCTTTGCGGGCATTAAATACCGATTTGTGGTATTGCTTTGACAACAGAATAATCTCAACTTTGCCGTATGAATAGAAACATTTCTGTATGCATTGTAGATGATACGAATGATATTCGCCTGGCACTTGAGGAGATCATTAATATGGCGGATGGATACGACCTGATTGGAAGCTTCAGCAATGGTGAAGAAGCATTGGAAAAACTACCCGATCTGAAGCCCGAAGTCGTGCTAATGGACATCAACCTCGGTGGAATGACAGGCATTGAATGTGTAAAAAAATTGAAGCCTCTTAATCCCGATATGCTTTTCATGATGTGTACGGTGTACGAGGAGGACGATAAAATTTTTGAAGCATTGAGCGCAGGAGCAAATGGTTACATTCTGAAAAAAACTGCTCCCGGAAAACTACTCGAAGCCATAAAGGAACTCAAAGAAGGTGGTGCTCCCATGAGCAGCCTCATCGCCAGGAAAGTAGTAGCTGCATTCCAGAACAAACCAGCTGCTGTAGCAGCAACAGCCGAAGGCAGCGACGACCTGATCGACGCACTTTCAAACAGGGAAAAAGAAATCCTGAAATTTCTCTCCAAAGGAATGCTCTATAAAGAAATTGGTGTGCAGCTCGGCATCAGCCACGAAACTGTACGAAAGCACGTTTACCATATTTACGAGAAGCTTCACGTAAATAGCCGAATCGAAGCCGTGAACAAATACTATGGCAGATAAATTAACCGATTGCATTAACGATTTTTTATAAAAACTACCACTAAGTGGGTATTGTTTGCAATAGAAATTACAATGACCTTTGCTTCCGTCGGGATGTTAAAGCAAATATTGTTAATCATTGAAACCTTACCTTTCGATTATCCCTAAAAAACGCTCAAAGCATTACAAATGCTGGATTACTTCAAAGTAGTTTTTAATAGCCGCTCCTAGAGTGGCTTATTTATTCCCGTCACAATTCTATGTTTACACATCAATAGTTGACCCTGGTTTTTTCAATAAAAAAAGTCATCCCGATTGGTCAAACAAAACAATGCAGACCAATCGGGATGACTTTTACTTTTTTGCTTCGACAAGCTCAGCCTGACAGCATAAGCAGAGTGTCACGCTGAGCTTGTCGAAGCCCGTCCGAACCGGATTCATCCGGGCGGGCCTTTCTATTTATGTAGTTCGCTGTTACCAGTTTAATTGTAGCGTGTTGTTTCTTCTGTTTACATCTGCCATTCTCTCCGATGGATCTATCACTACCAATTTAAGATCGGTGATCTTGTGATTGGTTTCAACCACGTAAGTCGGATGCGTCCATTTCCACGCTTCATTTACAACTCTTGGTGTATTGTCTTCTGCTGGTTTTTCACCAAACATCAAATACATCGGCACATATTGTATCTCTTTACTACCATTTTTAAATGTTAGCTGAAGATCAATTGGCATTGGAACTTTACCGATTCGCGAAAGCCTGATCTTTGTTTTACCATTCTCTTCCCAAAGGCTATCAATACCGTAATCAATCGTCTTTGTTGTGTTTACCCAATACTCTTTGTACCAGTCCAGTTTCATGCCGCTTGTTTTTTCTGCAACGCGTATGAAATCATTTACATTGGGATGCTTGAAGTGCCAGTCGTTGTAGTAGTTCAGCAAAATTTTATCTCTCACCTGCGCACCTACAATGTATCCAAGCTGTTCCATAAACACTTCACCTTTTGAGTAAGAGGCAATGCTATATCCAAAATTGCTTTCAAAATGATCAGCGTGTGTAGTTAATGGCTCTTCTCTTCCGCTTTTTACCAATGCGAAATAACCTGCATAAGCATCCTTGTGAATGTTCTGTGTAACAGTATTTGCAGCCAATTCATTTTTTGTTGCAGCGCCATTGCCTGTTGTCTGTTCTTCGTAATACTGACTCACGACTGTTTCTGCCCACGAAGTAAAACCTTCATCCATCCATGGATACAGGCTTTCGTTTGTGCCCATCATCATTTGATACCACGTGTGCATCCACTCATGAAAAGCTGTTCCAATGCTAGGACTGGAGATCAACGTTGACATTGGATACTCCATGCCACCATCACCACCATGCACAAACGAATATTGCTTGTAAGGATATTTTCCAAAATGTTTTTCAATAAAAGGCAACACAAATACCGCAGCGTCAGCTATTTTGTTCCATGCTGCATCATTTGCTGTGTCATTTTCTTTATAGTTATACAAAACGTTGATGGTAACACCGTCAGCCGTTTTTCTAACAAGATGCTTGTATTCAGGATCTGCTGCCCACATGAAGTCGTGAACATTAGGTGCCACAAAGTGCCAGCTTAGCTTGTTGCCTGCAGGCTGTATCACTTTCACCCCTGCATCTTCATAACCATAACCAATCTGGTTGCCATTTATTACATAGCCTGTTCCACCTAAAACATATTTTTTATCGATAGAAATAGTAACATCATAATCGCCCCAAACACCGTAGAACTCACGTGCCACGTAAGGCGTAGGATGCCAGCCTTCATAATCATATTCACTCATTTTAGGATACCATTGACTCATCGAGTAGCGAACGCCCGTCATTGGATTATCTCTTCCGCTACGGCGAATTTGCAGTGGCACTTGCGCCTCGAACTGCATATCAAAAACCACTTTGCTTTTTGGCAAAATTGGTTTTGTAAGCGTTACCTCCAGAATGGTTTCATCTACTTTATAAGGCTGCGCGATGCCATTCATTTTCAGTGAAAGTACTTTCTGATAGCCTATTTCATCGGGTTTCAAGTTTGCGATACGATCCCTTACCCTGCTATCCCAATCGCGAACATCGTTGCCTTTTGCATCTTGCCTTACGACAATTTTGCCCAGCTCGCGGCTACGCATATCCATCATGCTGTTCGGCTGAAATGCGTTAAAGTATAAATGATAAAACACTTTGTACAAAGTGTCCGGAGAGTTGTTGGTGTATTCCAGTTTTTGCGTACCGGTAAAACGATTGGTATTGACATCCATATCGATGTTCATCTTATAGTTCACTCTTTGCTGCCATCTGTCTGGCTGAGCAAAAGCCAATGAACACATCAGAACGAACCCGATGTTCAGGAGGAAGAATTTTCTCATTATAATTAGGGTGTTTATTGTGAGTTGTAAGTTGTAAGTTATAAGTTGTAAGTGCTGAGGGCACCTTCTAACTTATAACTTACAACCTAAAACTTATAACTTAAAGTGTTCTACTATCTCTTAGTAACTTGCCTTTCTCGTTAAAAGTCAGGTTCATTTTTTCAACTCCGCTTTTTGCCACGATCATTTTGTAGTTAACTGAATCGCCGGGCAATTTGATTTCGGATGCGTATTTCACTTCCCAATCGGAATATTTGCTTTTTGAAAACCCATCATTCACAACGGAAGGAATTTTACTTTCTTCAAGTTTTGTTTCTGTTTGTTCCCAAATGCCTTTGCTGGTAAAACGGGCCTCGTGTGATTCGCCCCCGAGGCTAAATGTTGCCACAAAAGAACTTAGTTTGTCTTTCCATTCTACTTTTTTTGCCACCGGATACTTGGCATAAAAAGCATCAGTAACTTCTGCCGGTATTTTACGAAACTGCGCAAACGTTGAGTTTGCAGATAGGATACATACGGTTGCCAAAATAAAGCTCAGGATTTTTCCAGTTTTCATACAGAAATTTTGTTTAGATTTTTCTTTGGACAAAAATTACACCAAGGTAGTTTAATTGAAAGTGGAAAATTAGTTTAATTGAAAATTGAAAGTTGAAAATTGAAAATGGTGATTCAAATTTTAAAGAGTCTATAACATTAAGACACCCTCATTTTCAACTTTCAACTTTCAATTTTCAATTATTCCACCTTTCCCGCCACTATCACCACAATCTCCCCCTTCACCGCTTTCTGCTTAAAATGATCACAGACTTCCTGTAAGCTGCCGCGCTTGTTTTCCTCAAACATCTTGGTAAGTTCACGACTAACGCAGCATTGGCGGTCGGCACCAAAATACTGAATGAAATCTTCCAGCGTTTTTACCAGTCGCATGGGCGATTCATAGAAGATCATGGTGCGCTCTTCTTCGGCCAGCTGCTTCAGTGCAGTTTGACGGCCTTTTTTTAAAGGCAAAAATCCTTCGAAACAAAAACGATTAGTGGGAAGTCCGCTGTTAACAAGGGCGGGGACAAAGGCTGTAGCGCCGGGAAGGCATTCTACTTTAATATCGTTGCGAACGCATTCACGAACCAGTAGAAACGCAGGATCAGAAATAGCGGGCGTTCCCGCATCTGTAATCACTGCCATTTTTTTTCCTGCCAGCATTTGCTCTATAAGATGCTGCAGAATTTTATGTTCGTTATGCTGATGATATGGAGTAAGTGGTTTCTGAATATTGTAGTGATTCAAAAACACAGATGAAGTTCTTGTATCCTCACACAAAATGAGATCAACACTTTGCAATACTTCTATCGACCGATAAGTAACATCTTTGAGATTCCCTAAAGGCGTAGGAACAAGATAGAGCATGGTTAATTTGAAAATTAGGTAATTTGAAAATTTGAAAATTTGAGTTGAGAGTGGTAGATAACATGTTCGCCTCCATCACCTGAAGCATTTTCAAATTTTCAAATTCTCAAATTTTCAAATTGAAATTTTAGTTTACTGAAATTTCGAAGTATTCCATTACAGGATTAGCGAGTAGTTTTTTAGTCGCATCTTCAGCGATTTTTTTCGCTTCGTCTTCGTTAGCGGCGTCTACTTGCAGCGTAATGTGTTTGCCTACTCTTACGTCATTAATTCCTTTTAGGCCAAGATTGTTTAAGCCACCCATAACGGCTTTACCTTGAGGATCTAGCAAATCTTTTAGGGGCATTACTTTTACCTGTACTGAAAAAGTCATTGTATTCTGGTTTTCGATTTTTTAGAAAATTTCCCCGCAACAAGCTATGCCTGTTGTTTTGGAAGGGCCAAAGATAAGATGATATAGAGAATAAACATGACAGGTATTGCCAGCCATTTTAAGAATATTGCTGAAACCACGGCCAGCAAAAGCAAGATCAGTTTGGGCATATTGCTTTTCAGTTTGTAATCTTTAAACTTCAAAGCCATGATCGGCAGGTTGGAAACCATCAGATAACTTACCAGGGCAATGATCGCGTAAATCACCCATTTATTGAGTAAAAGAGAAGCAACTGTTTCGCCGGAATTAACGAGAATTAAAGGGAAAGATGCGATCAGCAAGCCTATTGCAGGCGTTGGAACTCCTTTAAAGCCATACTGTTGTGAGTCATCAATATTGAATTTTGCCAAACGGTAAGCAGCTGCACTAGCCACCACCAAAGCAGGCAACAACCAAATGATAGAAACATTCAAACCGTTTTCTTCTTTAGCAATGCCTAAGCGCAAAAACTGGTACAAGATCATGCTTGGAGCTACGCCAAAACTCACTACATCCGCCAAAGAATCAAGTTCCTTACCCATTGCAGAGGATGCTTTCAGCAATCTTGCTACAAACCCATCAAAAAAATCTACCACTGCCGCCAGTCCGATAAACAAAGAAGCATACCAAATCTTCTCTGGTAAATCAACGAGCTGTGCACCATAACTGTCAGTAGTAATAATGATCCCATTTTGAAGTGTAACGATTATAGCCAGGGAACCGAAGAAAAGATTGAGCAGCGTGAATAGGTTAGGAATTTGCTTCATACAATAATTAATAACTGAATAACTGATTAACTGAATAACTGAGTCGTGAAACTATGACTTTTTTGAGTTTTTGCGAGCTACTGACATGATTTTTAAAATTTCTTCGTTTTCTAGGTATAAGCCTTGGAGTACTTCCTGCTTAACAATATTAGTTTCCCACAGAATCTCTAACCAAAACATTGTTTCATCTGTCTCTTCTATAACAATGCTCAATTTGCTGTGATACTCAGCAAAAGAGCGCGATCGGCAAGCAGCGCGGTAATTAGCCGCAACTGATGTCGCCGATCGCAACAATTGTTTTCCTATGATTTGTGCATCTGCCGTTTTCGACAAAGCCCTGAAAAGTCGAACTACTCTTATAGCAAATAACTTTGTTCTTTGAGCCAAATCATCTCTAAACTGATAAGCTGACATTCTTACACGTTTAATGATCCAATATTTATTTGTTCAATTGGTAAGTATCAGATCATTTAACCCTTCACATCCGCAACCATTCAGTTATTCAGTTACTCAGTTATTCAGTTATTATTTCTTCATCAACGCCTCTATTTCATCCGCTTCGTAAGGAATATTTTTCATCAAATCGATGTTGCCGTCTTTTGTGAGCCAAACGTTGTTCTCTATGCGAATACCCATTTGCTCTTGTTCAATGTAGATGCCTGGTTCGATAGTTAGCAGCATGCCTTCTTGCAAAGCCTCTGTTTTTGTTCCAAGATCATGTACATCCACTCCAAGATGATGTGAAATGCCGTGATACAGATACTTTCTGTATGCCCTGTTTTCAGGGTCTTCATTCTTCACATCGGCTTCAGTGATCAGACCTAGTTTGAGGAATTGTTTGGTTGCTTCATCACCCACTTTATCTGTATAATCAAGCAGTGTAATGCCTGGTTTTAAAATGCTTTTGCAGTATTTGTGAATATCAAGACATGCATTATAAACTTCTTTCTGGCGCTTGGTGAACTTACCATTTACAGGAACTGTGCGGGTCAAATCTGCATTGTAACCGCCGTATTGTGCACCAAAATCCATCAATACCAATTCGCCATCTTTACACTCCTGGTTATTGTTCACGTAGTGCAATGTACGGGCTCTGTCGCCACTGGCAATAATGCTTCCGTAACCTTCGCCAGTAGCGCGGTTGCGCAAGAATTCATGCACCAGTTCAGCTTCTATTTCATACTCAAAAACACCGGGCTTAATAAAGCCAAGCAAACGACGAAATGCTTTTTCAGTAATATCGATCGCTTCCTGCATCACTTCCACTTCAAGTGGTGTTTTGATGGCACGCAGATCTTTCAAAATTCTTGCGCTTCTTTTATAATTGTGCAATGGATAACGACTGCGCATTTCTGATATATAACGGTAATCCCTAACCGCCAACAGGTTTGACTTGCGGTCATTCTCATTTGTGTTCAGATAAATAGCATCTGCAAGGTGTATCCATGGTTGTAAAAGACCATCCAGCACGTCCAGCCATACGATGGTTTGAATGCCGGAAATGCCTGTACCCTCTTCTTTTCTTAACCTGTGTCCATCCCATTTTTCCTTTAGTTCGTTTGGCCTTACAAGCACCAATACTTCTCTGAATTTTGGATCGGGATTGTCGGGAAACAGCACCAGCATTGTGTCTTCCTGCACAATGCCTGTAAGCCAGTATAGATCTGAATTTTGCTTAAATCCATATAATGCGTCACCATTCGAAGGCAATTCGTCATTGCTGTTGAAAATAGCAATCGCATTCTTTTCCATTTTTTCTACAAAACGTTTACGATTCTGTACGAATATCTCTGCATTTAAAGGCTTGTATTTCATTAAAATCTATTGAAAAAGTAAAAGAATGCGTAAAAGTAAGGAAGATGTGTGAAGTACGAAGTACGATGTACGGAAGCTATTAGAGCGTCCCATCTGAACGAATTTCGTTCATCGCACATCGTACACCGTACATTTTTCACGCTTCACACCCGAAAAAAGCCGGTTTGTCAATAAGTGAAAAAATTTAAAAATTTTCAATTTGTCTAATGTTCAAATGATTGCTTTTAAATTATTTACAGAAAATCAGGTCTTATTTTAAAAAAAAGACAATGCCGACCCTATAAGGGTCAAATTTTATACATCACGGGTAGATACCGAATCTGCTAACAACCGTTAGTTTTGTCCTTCACCACAGATTTAAGCCATATGATTTCAACGATTGCCATGCCCATCAAAGGCCTTAAAAAGATTGGCCTTACATTTCAAAATAACATTCACTATCAGCTACAACCCGACGAACTTGTAAAGGATACTTTAAAACGTGATGAGGGTGAACTTGCAGATAACGGGGCATTGGTAATCAAAACGGGCGAATTTACCGGACGTTGCCCTAAAGATAAATTCATCGTTAGCGACGAACTCACTGCCGACACAGTTCATTGGGGTGGTTTCAATCAGCCTATCGAGGAAAAATACTTTCATGTTATTTACGGAAAAATCATGCATTACCTGAATGGCCGCGAAGACATTTGGGTAAGAGATTGCTTTGCCTGTGCCGATCCTCAGTATAAATTATCGATCCGGGTGGTAAACGAAACACCGGCGCTTAATCTGTTTGCGTACAACATGTTCATGCGTCCTTCGGAGCAGGAGCTGGAAAACTTTGAGCCTGAGTGGACAATTCTTAATGCTCCCGGGTTGAAACTCAACGCTACGGAGTGTGGAATACGCCAGTCAAATGCTGCTGTGGTTTCATTTAAGCATAAAACCATTCTCATCGCAGGAACCGGTTATACGGGAGAGATCAAGAAAGGTATTTTCACTATTCTTAACTACGTTTTACCGCAGCAGGAAGGCGTTTTGAGCATGCATTGTTCTGCCAATATGGGTGAAAATGGCGACACTGCGCTGTTTTTCGGCCTGAGCGGAACAGGTAAAACGACTTTGAGTGCCGACCCCGAAAGAAAATTGATCGGTGATGACGAACATGGGTGGTCAGACAAAAACGTTTTCAATTTCGAGGGTGGCTGCTACGCAAAATGCATTGGTCTTTCTAAAGAAAAAGAGCCTGAAATTTTTAATGCCGTACGTGAAGGTGCGCTACTGGAAAATATCAACTTTTACGAAGGCACACACACCGTTAACTACGATGATGCCAGCATCACTGAAAATACTCGGGTTTCTTATCCGCTGTCTTATATAAGCAACGCCATTGAGCCTTCTATCGGAAATCAACCTAAAAACATTTTCTTTTTAACCTGCGATGCAAACGGTGTGTTGCCGCCTATTTCAAGGCTCAACCCCGCGCAGGCTATGTACCAGTTCATTTCCGGCTATACTGCAAAAGTTGCCGGAACTGAAGCAGGCATTACCGAGCCAAAGTCCACATTCAGCGCATGTTTTGGCGCTCCTTTCATTCCACTACATCCGGGAAAGTATGCAGAAATGCTGGGTGAGAAATTGAAATCAACCAACGTAAAAGTTTGGCTGATCAATACGGGATGGACAGGCGGCAGTTATGGAGTTGGTAACCGCATGAAACTTTCTTACACTCGTGCAATGATTTCGGCCGCGTTAAAAGGCGAGCTGGATAAAGTAAATTTTGAAGCAGATCCTGTTTTTGGCTTCGAAATGCCATTAAGCTGTCCAAATGTACCCGTTGACATATTAAATCCTCGTAACACATGGGACAACAAAACAGCTTATGATGAAAGGGCAAATGCTCTGGCATTAGAGTTTGTCAAAAACTTTGAAAAATATGAAGCCGGCGTATCAGAGGAAATTCTGAAAGCCGCGCCAAAAGCTGTCTAAGTTGGTTGTAGGGTTAAATAAGATGTGCCTGGGCCCAAAGCCCGGGCTTTCTTATGCCCAACCCAAAACGTATTTCACGCGGCGGTCGCAACGAAGCAACGACGCAGCGAGTCTTTACTCGGCCGCGTGAAACATGGACGTCTAGCGTTTCCCGAAGTGGTAGCCCACATATACGCAGTATTTAAGACCCGGTGCCAATGCATTTCTGCTTCCGGATGCATCGACGTGTTTATCCGTCAATAACTTGTCCAGCAAAGGGAATTTGTCAATTATAGCTTGCGACACATCGTTATAAATTATTTCTTTAGCATGATCGCTCAAGGCACCGGTGGCGTCAAGGTGTATGCCATAGCGGGAAAAGGAAGGAGCGAACAAAGTAAGATCAATGGTAATCCGCCTGGACAGAATAAATTGATACCCTAATTGTACTCCGAGGTTGCCAACATTAATTTTTGAATTTATAATGGCTGTAGATGTGCTGCCTGTGGTATCGGTGTATTCCATATGTCGCTCGCTTCTAAAATCATAGTAGCTGATGTATGGGCCGATATAAAGACCATGCGGCGCAGGAAATTTATTTTCAAACGGCAGATAAAATCTGTAATCGCCGCCAATAGTAAAACCACTTTTTGAAATACTTCCATTGTATTTTACGCCTGTACGATTCGGGAGAAATACAGGCATTTCAACATATCCTCCTGTGACAGAAAAAGTTTGATGCTCGGACACATTCCGTTCGTAACTAAACATAAAAACATTGTTATACAATATCCAGTTGGTGATATTGAACTTGATAGTATTCTTGTAGTAAGTTGAATCATTATTTTTTTGGGCAAATGCATTGTTTACATTTACCAAAAGCAAAAAAACAAGACTGGCTATGAGGTGGATCGGCGTATTGCTTTTCATCACGAGTCGTTTACCAAATAACAAAGCAATAACGGATTAAGTTTGGCGTGCGCGGGGCTTATCTAAACATTAATGTGTGCATTCTGTTATCTATTGTGAAACAGCCATTTACCATGCCTGAAAATACAGTTACGGAGGGCAAACAGATCCGAAAAAAAGTTAGCAGGAAATCACAGGGCGAATTTGCTACCAGCAAAGACCGGCCTGAGATATTAAGTTTTATACAGCAGTCAAACTATGACCGCCTGCAGGACCTCGTTCCTATTCGTCACGCACGCATGAGCACGTCGCCATTCGCCTTCTACAGGGGAACTGCGTCTATCATGGCTTATGATCTATCGCATATGCCAAATACGGGAATCAATGTGCAGGCCATAGGCGATTGTCACATCATGAATTTTGGGGGCTTTGCCACACCGGAAAGAACATTGGTTTTTGATGCGAATGATTTCGACGAAACGCATCCGGCCCCATGGGAGTGGGACGTTAAGCGCCTTGCCACCAGTTTTGTGCTTGCCGGAAGAAATAATAATCTTGCAGAAATTGATGGACAGGAACTGGCATACACAGTGGCACAATCCTATCGCAGGCACATGTTTCTTTTTTCAGAAATGAGTATGCTGGACCTGTGGTATATGAAGTTTGATATTGAAACGCTTGCAAGCAAAACAAAGAACGAAACCATTAAAGATTTCCTGGATGATTCCATTGCAAGGGCACATAAGGAAACTCCTCAAAAAGTGTTTTACAAGATCACACAAGAGGTTTTCGGAAAACTTGAAATCACTGATCAGCCTCCGCTTATCTATCACACTTTTGATGTGGAAAAAGACAAGGAATACATGCGGTCATTCATGAGCTATTATTTCGACACGCTGCAGCACGACCGTAAATGGCTGGCAACAAAATATGAAATAGTTGACGTGGCGCTTAAAGTGGTTGGCGTTGGCAGTGTGGGAACAAGATGTTACGTTGTGCTGTTGATGAACGATAAAAAAGAACCACTTTTCCTGCAAGTAAAAGAAGCAAGACAAAGCGTACTGGAACCTTATACCCAGCTCAGCAAATATTTACACCAGGGGCAACGGGTAGTTGAAGGCCAGCGATTGGTACAGGCTGCAAGCGACATATTCCTTGGGTGGAGCATTGGGCCCGCGGGAAGGCATTTTTATTTGCGACAGTTAAGGGACCGTAAAATTGCCCCAACCATAGAACACTTCAACAAAGCATTGCTCGAGGCTTATGCACGCCTTTGCGGACGCATGCTTGCACGTGCACATGCGAAAACAGGCAACTCGGCAATCATCAGTTCGTACATGGGCAAAAGTGAAGCTTTTGAAGAAGCGATAAGCAATTTCGCCGCCGCTTATGCAGACCAAACGGATAGAGATTATGAAAACTTTCTGAAAGAAATAAAAGCAGGAAGGCTGGCTGTTGAAAAGGGCTGATGCAATACATATGGGATATAGATCTCCGTTATATCTCCTACTGCCTTGCCCAAAATAATTTCTAAAAAAATACTAGTTTAGATAACCTTTTCTAATTTCATTTTTCAATCAGTTTTTATGGCAGAGGTTTACAAAAATTGTCAAAGCTGCGGAATGCCGCTAAAACGAGACCCAAAAGGCGGTGGTTCAAATGCAGACGGTTCAAAAAGTACGATGTATTGCAGCTATTGTTTTGAAAACGGGAAATTCACACAACCCAATATTACTGCTGCCGAAATGCAGTCTTTTGTAAAAGGAAAGCTAAAGCAAATGGGATTTCCGGGATTTATTGCCGGCTTCTTTACAAAAGGAATTCCATCGTTGAAACGTTGGAAACAATAATCCAAATCTCCACTCTCAAATTTAGTTTCATTGCACTATTCATCCGAACAAGAAATTCAGCAACTCGTTGAACAGTTCAATAATAAAACGCTTCCGAAATCCGCTTGGAGCCATGCCGCGCATTTAACCGTGGGCCTTTGGCATCTACACAATTTTACTTTAGATGAATCCATTTGCAGAATGCGTTCGGGAATTGTGTCCTATAACCTTGCAGTAGGCACGGAAAATACCGGTGACAGCGGATACCATGAAACGTTAACTATTTTTTGGTTAACCATACTTTACCATTTTTTGAAATTGCAGGAAGGCAAATCTTTGCTGGCGCTTTGCAATGAACTCCTCGATAGCAAGCTTGCTATCAATAGCTTACCTTTCTTTTTTTATGACAGGGGAAGAATTTTGTCTACCAATGCAAGAGCGAGATTCCAGGAGCCGAACAAAAACGAGGTTAGTCGCCCAATCATCACCCGCATTTTGACAAACGAGATTGATATTACTTAACACTGATTTAAGAAATCGTTTTTTTAAATTGTAGAATGAAAATAGCCCACCTTTTTATTCTTCTATTATCCTTATCGTATGCAAAGGCTCAGTCCGGCAACCTTATTCGCTGGAATGCGGTAAAAAAAATAACAGTGGAAGACTTTAAGGCTCCCATAGATCCATCTTATACCAATGCCGCCTTAACGAACACTTCTATTAAAATGGACATGGGCTATAATTCAAGCGGGTTCACTTATAAAATCAATTGCTTTTTCGATAAATCAAAATCATGGATGCGTGTAAAAAACGACTACGTTCTGGCACACGAACAAGTACACTTTGATATCTCGGAACTATATGCGAGGAAGTTGAACAAAGCAATGAAAGAATACAAGTTTAACCAAAAGACGGTTGGTAAAGATCTGCCCGATATTTATCAGCGCATCATGACAGAACATGAGCAGGTGCAAAAACAATACGACAGCGAAACCGATCATTCGCTCATTAAAGATGCACAGCAACGATGGTCACATAGGATCTCCGAAGATTTGAAGGAATACCAGGCGTATGCAGGGTATTGATATAATTGTTTATTCTGTTTCAAATTTCACGCACATATTGGCCAGCTTATAGTAGCTATCCACTGCTTTTCCATGTATCAAAGCAGGGTTCCACATACCGTCGGTTAATTTTATGAAACGAACGATTTCACTATTCCAACAACTGCCATCTTCTCTGTTTGTTTTAATAGAATCCACCGAACCATTTCTTCTTACAATAAATGTAATGGCGCTTGGAAAATTGTCAAGTTCATCATTGTCAACACACTTTTTAGGCACTTGCAGATTTTTATTTAAAAACCTTGCCCACACAGATGCACCTCCTTTGAATTCAGCCTCCACATCTACTTTTGTGTAAACTTTATTGACAGGAACGGTTTTCTTTTGTGCAGTAACAATACCACAAAAAAATAATAAACAGAGAATGAAGATAAATTTCATTTTGGGTCTTGTAGGGGCGAATTGCATTCGCCCTGATGCACATAAAATATCTAACATAAAAATACAGAATCCACGCAAATTTTTGTTGCATCATCGGGGTGCAGCAGGGCGAATGCGATTCGCCCCTACGGCATTCATAATGTTTACGGATATTCCTTCATCAATTGCATCAACACACCATTCGTCCAGCCGAAACCATCCTGCGATGGATATTCGCCGCCGCCAGCTGCTGCATCAATATTTTCAACATTGTATTTCTCCATCATTTTGCCGGTGGCTTTATAAACCTTTATATTCAGGTCGATCCAGCGTTTGGCGATCTCTTTGGCAAGATCATTTTTCCCGTATTGCTCCAAACCTTTGATGGTCATCCATTCCAGCGGTGCCCAGCCATTTGGCGCATCCCACTGCTGGCCGCTGTTTTTAAGCGTTGTAACAACACCGCCCGGTTTTAAAAATTTCTTTTCAACAATAGCTGCTGCTTTTTCAATCCTCTCTTTTGGTGCCAGCGCAAAGTAAAATGGCGCGATGCCGGCAATCGTCATCGAATTACTCAATGCTTTCCCGCTGATGTTGTAATCGTAATACCAGCCATCAGCTGAGTTGTATAAATATTTGTTGATAGCGATTTTTCGTTTCTCTGCAATTTGCGTGTACAAATTTGCCCTCAATAAATCGCCGGTTGCTTTGTATGATTTTGATAAAGTAATTTCCAAATGATACAACAAGCAATTCAAATCTACCGGTAAGAAGTTGGTCGTTTCGATGGTTGAAATGTTTTTGCCATCGGCAAACCATCTTGTGCTAAAATCCCAACCACTTTCTGCTGCTGAGCGCAGGCTTCTGTAGCGTGCCTTTTTAACTGCTTCACTTGCTTTTGCACCAAGCTCTACATCTTCTCTGTAACTCTCCTGGCGCGGCGTTTCGTATTGATCGTAGTACCTGTTTAAAACATCTCCATTCGGCATTTTCACAACGTGCTTTGTTGGTGCCGTTTTGTCCATCCAGTAATCGTATTCACTTTGCAATGGACGCTGGTATTCTGCATACACTTTATCGCCGCTTTTCTTTGCCAATAAATCGAGCATCAAAGAAAAGAACGGCGGCTGCGACCTGCTTAAATAATAGGTGCGATTACCGTTGGGCACATGTCCATACTGACTTAGAAGCCACGAAAAATTATTTACGAGATTTTCAATCATGGCATTTTCGCCACTTGCTTCAAGGCCAAGCATGGTGAAATAAGAATCCCAATAATATACTTCGCGGAACCTACCGCCCGGAACAATATATGGATTAGGCAGCGGCAACAATGTACTTCCCGCTACGGCGTTGTCCGGATTTCTTTTGAGCACTTGCCACAGTTGTTTGATATGCGTTTGCACATCCACGTTCTTGTCTGTTTTATAATTGTCAGACGGAGCAACGGGCAAATCGAAATTATCTTCCACAAATTTCTTCAATGAAAAATCTGCAGCAGGAGCCTTCTTGATTTTTGCATATTCTTCTGCAATTTCGGCAGGGGATCTTTTGGCCGTGCAATCCACAAACGTTTTGCCATCAGGGAAAATGCGGTTCATTTGCACATCCACAAACAACTCACCGTATAGTTTATCCGGCGGTATGGTGTCCTGTGCATTTGCTGATATGGCAATAGAAAGTGGAATGGCCATGGAATAAATCATTCGCTTCATAAGTAGGTTTTCTAAACAAATATAAATAGCCAGAGTTCATTTAATAACTGAATAATTGAATAACTGAATAACTGAGTTCGACCATGGAATCTTTACCACTATAACAATGGTTAAAATACTATAGGCACTCTTGAACGATCAACCCTTCAGTTATTCAGTTACTCAGTTATTCAGCTATTTGTAAATAAAAAAGCGCTGGCTCTCACAAGGCCAACGCTTCAATTATTTTGCCGGAAAAAAACTAGAACAATCCGTACAACTGCGAATCAATTTTGTTGATTATATCACCCAAATGTTCTTCGTTTTCTGCGAATTTGTTTTTATCAACGTCTATTACCAATAACGGACCTTCTTTGTAAGATTCGATCCATTTGTTGTAATAGTCGTTCAGGCGCTTCAGGTAGTCCAGCCTGATATTTTCTTCGTATTCCCTTCCGCGTTTTTGTATTTGCGCAACCAATGTTGGAACAGATGCCTGCAAATAGATCATCAGGTCAGGAGGCTGCACCATCCCCTTAAGGGTTTGGAAAAATTTATAGTAGTTGTCAAAATCGCGTTTATTCATCAATCCCATCTCATGAAGGTTTGGCGCAAATATGTTTGCATCTTCATAGATCGTTCTGTCCTGAATAACGGTTTCTGTTCCTCTGTGAATATCCAGCAGCTGATTAAGGCGGCTGTTCAAAAAGAATATCTGAAGATTGAAGCTCCAGCGGGGCATGTCTTCATAAAAATCATTCAGGTACGGGTTGTGGTCAACATCTTCAAATTGCGGTATCCACTTATAATGCTTGCTCAGCATTTCCGTTAAAGTGGTTTTACCAGCACCGATGTTTCCGGCAATCGCTATGTGTTTGGGTTTTTTTGCTTTAGCCATGAAATAAAATGTAAAACAGTCAAATTTTATTAGGGTATGTAAATTAATAAACTAATCCCATGTGTTCTCTAACCTTCTCCATGGTTGCATTAGCGCTCTTTCTCGCTTTTTCCGCACCTTTTTCCATCACTTCTTTCAAATACTTTTCGTCTGTGCGGATGCTTTCTGCTTTTTCACGGATAGGTGCGATGAATTTCACCATATCTTCTGCCAGCTGCTTCTTCATGTCGCCGTAACGGATAACGCAATTATTGAAATCGCTTTCAAATTTCTCGATCACATCTTTCTCACTTACCAGGTTCATCAGCAGGAAAATGTTTTCGATATAATCGGGCTTCACCGAGTTTGGTTCGGTAGGACCGCTATCTGTCTTAGCCTTCATTACCTTTTTGCGGATAAGGTCATCAGAGTCCGCCAAATATAATGTCGCATTCTGGTTTTCGCTCTTACTCATTTTTCCTGCACCATCAAGACTGGGCACTTTTACCAGCGCCTGCCCAAAGTTGAACGCCTGTGGTTCGGGGAAAACATCGCCATAACGGTGATTGAACCTGTTGGCATACGTACGTGCAATTTCCAGGTGCTGCTCCTGATCCTTACCAACCGGCACCAGCGCTGCGCGGTGAAGCAGGATATCTGCCGCCATCAACACAGGGTAAGTCAGCAAACCGGCATTTACGTTATCCGGTTGTAGTCTTACCTTGTCTTTAAAAGTAGGCGTTTTTTCCAGCTCACCTTTGTAAGCCAGCATATTCAAATAAAGGTATAGTTCGCTTGTTTCACGAACATGGCTCTGGCAGAAAAGCGCTGCTTTATCAGGATCAAGACCCGAAGCAATATTCTCAGCCAATACGCGATGCACATGTCCTTTTAACTCTTTTGTATCAGGATGTGTAGTAAGCGAATGCAGATCCGCTACCATAAAATAACATTCATATTCATCCTGCATGCGCACATAATTGCGCAATGCCCCAAAGTAATTGCCCAAATGCAAAAACCCCGTGGGACGGATGCCACTCATTACTATCTGTTTTTTCCCTTTTTCCATAACCGGGCGAAGATAAGAATTTGAAAATTTGAAAATGTGGAAATTTGAAAATGGAAGTACAGAATGCGGGAATTTGAAAATATGAGAATTTGAAAATGGAAGGTGCGGCAAGCCTGCTGGTTTTCGACAGCCGCCATTGCATAGGAATTAAATAATTGTCAAGAAAAGTATGCAGCACGCCCAATTTTCAAATTTTCAAATTACCATATTTTCAAATTGGTTTCCCGTATTTTTGGAATATGGAAGTAACAGATAAATTAGTGGACAACCTGGCGGCATTATCCAGATTAAGCTTTAATGAAGCGGAAAAGCAGGAAATTAAAAGCGATTTGGAAAAAATGATTGCTTTTGTGGAGAAGCTTCAGGAGGTGGATACGACGGGCACAGAGCCTCTATTACACATGACCAGCGTGACTGATGCTTTTCGTGAGGACGTGGTTAAAGGTTCCATGCCTAAAAATGAGGCGTTAAAGAACGCTCCTTTGGCAGATTCTGACTATTTTAAAGTGCCGAAAGTAATTCAGAAATAGTGGAAAATTGAAAGTTGAAAACGTTTTTTAGTTGAGAATTGAGAGTTGAGAGTTGAGAGTTAGAAATGAATTCTAAACTGAATGATTTTGTCAAATTCACTCTCAACTCTCCATTCTCAACTCTCAACTAATTCAAAACTCATAACCTCTCTATGGATCAATCTATCATTCATCTTGAAAATATCCAGAAAAGCTACTTTATGGGAAAACAAGCGATTCCCGTACTCAAGGGAATATCGTTGGATATTTTCAAAAATGAATACGTTGCCTTGATGGGGCCTTCCGGCTCTGGTAAAAGCACACTGATGAATATTCTAGGTTGCCTTGACTCCCCCACTGCCGGAAGCTATATACTCAACGGAAGCAATGTGAGTACCATGACAGATGATGCCCTTGCCGAAGTACGTAACAAAGAGATCGGCTTCGTTTTCCAACAGTTCAATTTGTTGCCCCGCCTAACCGCAGCAGAAAATGTGGCACTGCCATTGATCTATGCGGGTATTGCAAAAAAACAAAGACTTGAAATGGCAAGAGAAGTGTTGGCAAAAGTGGGACTGGCAGATAGAAGTCATCACAAACCAAATGAGATGAGTGGTGGCCAGATACAGCGTGTGGCCATTGCCCGCGCGCTGGTAAACAATCCTTCCATCATCCTTGCCGATGAGCCTACCGGAAACCTTGATTCCAAAACCTCTGTTGAGATCATGGAACTGTTCGGTAGCATACAGGCAGCTGGAAATACCGTAGTACTTGTTACCCACGAAGAAGATATCGCCGCCTATGCCCGCCGGGTTGTTCGTTTACGCGACGGTCTGGTAGAGACGGATAAACGCAGGGAGATGGCTGCGGCGCACTGAATAACTGATTAACTGAATAACTGAACTTTAAACTACAATCAGTCATTCAATTATTCAAAGACCAGTTGCCAGTCGCAATTTCATCAAGGTATCCAATATACAGCCTTTCAGTTATTCAGTTAATCAGTTATTCAATTATTCCTCATGGCTACTAAAATCTACACCAAAACAGGTGACAAAGGAACAACCTCTTTAATAGGCGGTACAAAGGTTCCAAAATCTCATATTCGTATTGAAACATATGGAACGGTTGATGAATTGAATTCGTACATCGGGTTGGTAAACGACCTGATCACGGACAGTCATAGCAAAATTTTACTGAAAGAAATACAAGATCGTTTGTTTACCGTTGGCTCTTCGCTGGCATGTGATCCTGATAAAGAGCCTTCGCTCAAAATTCCAGATCTTAAAGAAAGTGACGTTGAATTACTGGAAAAAGAAATAGACAAAATGAACACCGTTTTGCCGGCGATGAAGCATTTCATTTTGCCCGGCGGTAGTGTGGCAGTTTCTCACACACATATCGCACGCTGCGTTTGCCGCCGCGCTGAAAGGTTGTGTGTAAACATGCAGTTCCAGGAATTGGCTGTTGAAGCTGTTGTGATTAAATATTTGAACAGATTGAGCGACTACCTTTTTGTATTGGCGAGATATGTTGCCCATCTAGCAAATGTGGAAGAGATTGCATGGAGGCCGAGGGTGTAAATGTCAAACGCTGAATGCTAAACGCCAAACGCTTAACGCACACGCAAAAACTCCTGCGTAGTTATAAATTCTCCATGTTGAGATAACTCCTTTATTAGTCTTATCATTCTTTCTTTCAAAACATTGTTTGCGCTGTGGCGCTTTGTGTAGACCGGCACTTTGTATTGACTGATGTCTGTCAGTTCCCACGGATGAAAGTAGAGACACAAATAACCATCATGTTTTAATGTTTGAATCGCCAGATTCTTAAACACCGTATAAGGAAGATTTTTAAACGCCAGCCAAAAAAGGGGAATGCGTAAACTCGGCGACACCGAGGTTGGCACACGTACTATATTTTCTTCTTTGTAAACGGTTCGCGATATTTTCAGGTTGTTATATCTGCCGGGCAAATAGGTTGGATTAATGGAAGAATCGTATGTGTAGCCTGCGGCAAATACATCGCTCATATCTACTTTTCTCAGGCGCGGCATGCGGAGTCCGGTTACTTCAGTTTTACAAATGTCACTTAGCACCTTGCGACTTTCCAGCAAATGCGAAGTTTCATACTTCGAATGATAAAAAGTGTGAGAAGCGATCTCGTGTTTGGCAGCCAGCACCAGCATTTCCGCAGGATAATGTTGTGCGAAATCAGCCGTCGTAAACAAGGTGGTTTTGACATCAGTTACAGTCAAAACATCCTGCATACTTTGCAGACCGCGAAAGCCGGTTGCCATTTGCTCACCAGCTGAAATTGCTTGCCCATATTCCAGCGGAAAATCAAATTCTTCTACATCAAAACTGAGCAGTATGTAAGCCGGTTTGTTTTTCAAATTTTGCCGATAATGTTGATCAAAGATGCAGAGAAAATTACTCAAGTTGACAACGTAAATAACAGGTACGCCCCTTCGTACTCAAAACTCATCACTCACAACGTTGCTATGCAATAATATCAGACAATTGCTCAGCTTGTACAACAGTTGACATATTTTTCTCTCTGTCAAATCTTCGGCGCTGCTTTACAAGTTGAACAAAATTTTTCAACTCCGTTTTCAATACTTCATAGCGCATGTTTGAAAACTCTACATTATCTCTCAATGACACCTCATTTACCTTAATGCGAAGATTTCTGTAAGTAACCAATTGCAGAAACTCCGTGTCAATAAGAAATCTATTGATGGTAGTGGAAAGAAATGCGTTTTTACCAGCTTCGTTAAAAGCCTTGATTCCCGATTGGGTATCATTGATGTGTAATGAGAGGAAGTTTCTATTGAGCCAGGAACAACCTTTGGAGATGAGCCATCTTTTCACCGGCAATTTCTTGTAGTATGTGTGATTGCGCTTTCCGGTAACTACTTCGTAACCTTTTTGAAGGTCAACATACATTTTTAAAAGATCCTCGTGCTCGTAGGGAAAATCAAAATCTGTCAGAACTACATAAGGTGCGGATGCATTTTCCACGCCCGTTCGGAGCGCATAGCCCTTGCCCATGTTTTCTGCGTAGGAAATAAATGTCATCGAAGGATCTGTCTCAGAGATTACCTCAAAAAGATTTAGTAGTTCCGGCGTTTCAAATCCATCGTTTACGATTACGAATTCTATGTTAACAGACTCGGGAAAAATAGCCCTTGTTTTAGTAACATTTTCCAAAAAACGATGATGCCAGTTCGGGTTGGGTTTGTACAACGGTAGTACAAAAGAAATATCTTTGCT
Organism: Pinibacter aurantiacus; assembly: GCF_019130065.1. Taxonomy (GTDB): domain Bacteria; phylum Bacteroidota; class Bacteroidia; order Chitinophagales; family Chitinophagaceae; genus Pinibacter; species Pinibacter aurantiacus. Next base: position 424,919 of record NZ_JAHSPG010000003.1, read on the forward strand.
GCTCATTAATCGGGGTTAAAGATTATTTGCAATTTACCGTAAAATTTACCTAATAAACCCGTAAAAAGCCCAGTTTTTTTCCAACTATTAACAAATTTCAGCGCAAGTTTTTACATAACTGTTTTTAAACATATATACAACGCTCAAAACTAACATTAAATAATCAATATTTAAACACTGATCAAATCCTTTGGCCTTAGAAAGACCTAATACAGTGATTATTGATTATCAGCAATTTACATTTCCTACGCCTTCGGTATTATCTAAAAAGGTTCAGGTTATTCAGAAAGGATTTGATAAGCTTTGCGATTTCGAAATGAAATTCTTCCAGGGCAAAGTGTCCGGTGTTGAGCAGGTGAAGTTCCGCATCTGGTAGATCTTTTTTGTAGGCGATTGCACCCGCTGCCGTAAACAAAGCATCATTTTTACCCCAGGTTATAAGTGCAGGAGGTTGATTCGTTTTTAAATATTCCTGCCATTGAGGATACTGTGTAATGTTGTTGCGATAGTCGTACAATAAGTCGACCTGTATGTCTTTATTTCCTTCTCTTTCCAAAAAATATTGGTCGTAGTGATAAGCATCAGGGCTTATGCGTGAAGGATCTTCTGCGCCATCGAGATATTGCATCATAGTGCCTTCCAGTGACATCATTTGACGCATAGGCGCTTCTGTTGTCTCATTCCTGTTTGCCCAAAGCCTTTGTCCATCTTCAGTTGCGGGCCCTAATCCTTCTTCATATGCGTTTGCATTTTGGATCAGCAACGCCTCTATTAATTCAGGTCGACGAAGAGCAATCCTATAACCAACCGGTGCACCGAAATCCTGCATGAACAAAGCGAATCTTTGCAATTGCAGGGCATCAATAAATTTTTCGATGGTCACAGAAAGATTGTCGAAAGTGTAACTGTATTCGCTTCGTGAAGGCATGTCGCTGTTTCCAAAGCCAGGATAATCCGGAGCAATTAAATGAAATTCATCGGACAAGTCATTTATCAAATCACGATACATGTGAGAGGAAGAGGGAAAGCCATGCAGCAATAAAATTGTTGGTGCATCAGGGTTTCCGGCTTCGCGATAAAATATTTTTACGCCTTCGATATTGACTGTTTTATAACGAACGGTTCTATTGATTGTTGAAGTGATCGTAAGCATTGTGTAAGGTTTTATGGCTCGTGAAAAAAGGTGTTGTAAGAGAGCGATGAAACATTTTTTGATCATCGCTCTTAATAAGTTTAGTACGCTACTGTAAAGCGCTGGCGAATGAATTTTCCATTTTCTATTTCATCAAGAATTGCGATAGAAAGATCTTCTACTGAAATTTTACTTTCGTGATTCGCATCAAAAACGGGTTGATCATTACCTGTACGATATTTTCCGGTACGGCCGGTGTCAATTCCCGGATGCATTAGAATCGCGGGACTAAGGAATGTCCAGTCCAGTTCGTTTTCTTTTTTTATGATATTCAGATAATCTCTCGCTGCTTGTGCGCCCGCCTTGTATTCTGCGGGGAATTGTGGAGTATCTACCAATTGAACACCGGGAGCAATTTCCAGGCTGCCTGCGCCACCAATCACCAGTACTCTTTTCACACCTGACTTCTTCGCTGCTTCCTGAATGGCCTGTGATCCTTTCAGAAAATCGTTGTAGATGTTGGGATTTGTCCAGCCCGGATTGTAAGCACTAATGATCGCGTCGTTTCCTTTCAAAACAGCAGCGAGTTCGTCTGCGTTAAAAGCATCTGCTTTCACTACAGTTAACTTCGGATCTTTTGCTTTTACATTTTCCGGATGACGAACAATGGCCGTTACATGATGACCACGATTTAAAGCTTCTGCTACTACATGTGACCCAACAAAGCCTGATGCACCAATTACTGCTAGTTTCATAATTTTTGTTTTTTAAAATTTATATTGTAATATCTTTTGTTACAGTTTTAATCAAAAAAAAGTCAAGTGAATTTGCCGGCAAATTCGGCAAGCGTTTTTTTGCCGAGTTTTTGCATTAAGGTATCTTCTACTTCATTGTACAAACTATCGAGATGTTTGTTTATTTGCTTTCCCACTTTGCATTTTGGATTTGGGTCTGTGCGTTTTGTTCCCAGCGCAGATTCCTGCCTTACTGCTTCGTAAATTTCTGATAAGTGAATTTTGTTGGCCGGCTTTGCGAGATATACGCCGCCATTCTTTCCCTCCTTGCTTTCCACCAAACCATGCTGGCGCAAATTGCTCAATTCTTTCCTCACAAGTACAGGATTGATATTGATGCTGCCTGCAATCCACTCGGAAGAGTGAAGTTCATCTCCCATCAGATCTAATAATGTGAGAATGTGAAGTGATATTGCAAAACGGCTGTTACTCAACTGTAATATTATTTGTTACAGTAAAGGTAGGGAGATTTTTTTTAAAACAAAATCTTTTTTTGATCCGGTGAGTTCAAAACGGTGCTTTATTTGAAAATTTGAGGATTTGAAAATTTGAAAATTCTTTCTGCGCAACTGCCATTTTTCAAATTAACTCCAAACTATCCGATAGAAAATAATAAATTAGGAAAAACGCGCCTAACGCATTTTCAAATTTTCAAATCCTCAAATTTTCAAATTACAACAACATCTTCCCGTCCTTCATGTGCAACACCCTGTCGCTCATTTGGGCCAGCTCTTCGTTGTGGGTTACAATGAGGAAGGTTTGATCGAATTGTTTGCGCAGATCAAAAAACAGCTGATGAAGTTCCCTTGCATTTACAGAATCCAGGTTTCCTGTGGGCTCGTCGGCAAAAACAATTTTAGGGTTGTTGATCAGCGCCCTTGCCACGGCCACCCTTTGCTGCTCGCCGCCTGAAAGCGCCTGTGGTTTATTGTCTTTCCGGGTGCCAATGCCCAGTATCTCCAATAGATGTTCAGCCCTGTCTGTAATATCTTTTTTCTTCTTTCCTGCTATCCAGCCGGGGATACAAACGTTTTCCAGCGCCGTAAATTCGGGTAGTAAATGGTGAAACTGAAAAACAAAACCTATGTGGGTATTGCGAAATGCCGCAAGCTTTTTGCCTGAAAGCTGGTGATAGTCCACCTTTTCGAGGGCTACACTCCCGTTATCGGGCTTGTCAAGTGTGCCCAAAATATGAAGCAAAGTGCTTTTACCGGCGCCTGAGGAGCCCACGATACTTACTATTTCGCCTTTATTGATGTCTATGTCCACCCCTTTCAATACTTCCAGACTGCCATATTTTTTGTGGATATCCCGGGCTTTGAGCATGCTTTTTATATTTCGGTTTTAATAAGGAATGTATCAAAAATCACCGCGGTTGCTGCATTTTAGGACACATAAAGCAATATTAATAAAAACTTTATGACCACCCATAATATCAGATTTGGAAATACCATTTTAACCACTACTTTTGCGAAAAAATTAGGTAAATGCAAATATTCCGTTTGCCTTTACGTTTACTAATAAAAAAAGTAGAAAGATGTTCTGGACACTCGAATTAGCATCCTATCTTGAAGACGCACCCTGGCCAGCTACCAAAGATGAATTAATTGATTATGCCATCCGTAGCGGCGCTCCGATCGAGGTTGTTGAAAACTTACAGGAACTGGAAGATGAAGGCGAAATATATGAGGGCATTGACGACATTTGGCCCGATTATCCTTCGCAGGAGGACTTTTTCTTTAATGAGGACGAATATTAATTAATAAGGATAAGATAACCTTCGAAACATATTCTGCCGCTCACGAGTCGTGAGCGGTTTTTGTTTTTCAATAATCGAATAATTGATTCATTGAATAATTGAATTCAGGGCGCTTCTACCTTTATCGGGTTTTTCACTCAATTATTCATAAATCAATTATTCAACTCTTCCCCCCGCGGCAGTTTCATTCTTCTTATAAAACGTCATTCGAAGATGCACCAACACTTCTTCATATCTGGCTGATCCCAACACAGACAACCCTTTAACGGAAAATTACGTTTGTTTATAAAAGGAGTTATTAGTTGATAGTTATTAGCCTTTCGTATCGATCAGTCGTCATTGAAGCCTATCAACCAACAACTTCAAAGTAACAACTCTCTAACAATTAATTCATTAATTTCAAAACCAGTATTGCTGGCTAGCGGAATTAAACTATTTTAAAAATATTGATTCAAACTAAGGTAAAAGTAACATTCATGAAAGGATATAAATTTCTCGCAGCATTGTTGTTCGCTATTTCCATTTGCAGCTTTTCGTACGCCCAGCAATACACGCCAGAAGCTTCGGGCTCTAAGATCGGATTTGGCATTAAAAATTTGGGAGTGACCGTTCACGGTGCTTTTAGTGGCCTTGAGGGAGACATAGTCTTCGATCCTAATGAGCCTTCAAAATCGTCTTTTAATGTACACGTCGATTCTAAATCGATCAATACGGATAATGATATGCGTGACAACCATCTACGCAAGGAGGAATTTTTTAACGTAGAAAAATACCCGCATTTAACATTCGTAAGCGAAAGCATTTCAGGTTCTGGCAAAAGTTTTAATGTGAAGGGAAAACTAACGATAAAAGGCGTTGCAAAAGAAGTAAGCTTCAAATTCACAGCCACTCCGCAGGGCGAAACTTATGCTTTTAAAGGGAATTTCGAGCTCAATCGCCGCGACTTTGGCGTAGGAGGTAGCAGTATCACCATGTCAGATAAAGTTAACGTAGAACTGGTTGTAGTCGCGAAAAAGAAATAATATCTTTCGATATATCAAAGAGGCCATTTCTTAATGTAGAAATGGCCTCTTTTTATGGAATAATTATTTGATTATTCAGCGTTTTCCAACCCTAATTTATTCATGATCTCCATGCTAATTCCTGTTGATGAATATCCACCATCATGGAAAAGGTTTTGCATTGTAACCATACGTGTAAGGTCTGAGAACAGTGAAACACAGTAGTCCGCACAAGACGCTGCATCCGCATTGCCCAAAGGAGCGATTTCGTTTGCAAAATCAAAGAAATCACCAAAGCCTTTAATGCCGCTACCTGCTGTAGTTTTGGTTGGAGATTGTGATACAGTGTTGATACGCACTTTCTTTTCTACACCATAGTGGTAACCAAAGCTGCGTGCAATAGATTCAAGCATTGCTTTGATATCAGCCATATCTGTATAGAAAGGATAGGTACGTTGCGCCGCCATATAAGTAAGCGCTACCACACTTCCCCACTCATTTATAGCATCCAGTTTGCGTGCAACGCTCAGCATCTTGTGCAGCGACATTGCAGAAACATCAATTCCTTTCATAAAATATTCATAGTTAGATTCCGCATACGGTATCTTTTTACGAATATTTACGCTCATCCCTATCGAATGTAAGACAAAGTCAATTTTACCGCCCAACACTTCCTGGGATTTTACAAACAGGTTTGTAAGATCATCTACATTGGTAGCGTCAGCAGGAATGATCTCAGATCCGGTTTTTTCTGCCAACACCTTAATTTCGCCCATGCGCATTGCAATTGGCGCATTGGTTAAAACAAAAGTAGCACCTTCTTCATGCGCTTTTTCAGCTACCTTCCATGCAATAGAATTTTCATCTAATGCACCTGTGATGATACCACGTTTCCCTTTTAATAAATTGTAAGCCATATTGAATTATTAAACTAATTAGTTCTTTTGGGCGGCTAAGATAAGGCAAAGTGAAAAGTAAAAAATAAAAAGTAAAAAATTGTCCTTACAGCCATGTTGGCCTTTTGCCACAACTCTAAGGCATTTAGCACTTTCTTCAACCTTGAATTTTCAATTTTCCCCGCCTGACTGACATCGTCGGGCAGGAACTTTCAATTCCCTATACTCCTACCATTTCGCGGGCGTTTTCCAGCGCTGCTGCGCTCGGCTGCTCTCCGCCCAGCATCTTCGCAATAGCCGTTACACGCTCATCTTTCGACAGCTGCCTGATGTTTGTTTTAACACGTTCGCCAGCCATTTGTTTATAAACGAAGAAATGGGCGTCTGCTTTTCCGGCAATTTGCGGCTGGTGGGTAATGGAGATCACCTGGCGTGACGTTGACAGCTCCTTCATGATCACTCCTACCTGTTTGGCCGCCTCGCCTGAAATACCGGTATCGATTTCGTCAAAAATCATGGTTGGCAGGTCCATAGATGCCGCCACCAGCGATTTTATGCAAAGCATCAGCCTGCTCAATTCCCCGCCGCTAGCCACTTTGCGAACCGGCGCAAATCGATTGCTTTTGTTGGCATCGAACAGAAATTCGATATTGTCAAACCCGTATTCATGGAGTGCGCCTTCTTTGCTGCCGGTTATGTCTGCTTTTAGGCGGGCATTTGGCATACCAACCTGTGTGAGCAAACTATTTACTTTATCTTCAAAGGGTTTTGCCTGCGCCCTGCGTTTTGCAGATATTTTCTCCGCAAGCTCAACCGCTTTAGCCGTTAGCTGGTTTACTTCCGCTTCGATCGCGGCAATTTCTTCATCCACATTCAGCGCAGCCTGTAATTTGTTTTCGAGGTCATCCTTTAAAGCGAGTAACTCCGCGGTTGTATGCAGGCTGTGTTTTTTAAGCAACTTGTAACCAAGCGTCAATCTTTCATTCAAGTGCTCCATTCGCTGCGGATCGTGATTCACTTTATCGTTGATGCTTTCGGTTTCGTCGGCAATATCAGACAGCTCGATCTGCGCAGCCAGCAAGCGTTGCACGATACCGGGAAGTGATGAATGATAATCTGTGTATGGTTGCAGGCTATTTGCAATTTGCTTCAAATGCTGCACAAGCGGTTGCTCACCATCGCTCAGTTCGTAAAATACTTTAGTGAGCGCTGCTTTAATATTTTCGGAATTACTCAGCAGTTTTAACTCTGCATCAGCTTCCTCCAATTCATTTTCTGACAAATTTGCCTCTTCGAGTTCGCTGTATAAAAACCTGTGGTAATCGGCTTCTTTGTTAAACGAATCTTTTTGCGATTTTAAATCCGCCAGTTTCCTTCCGGCTTGTTTTAGTTGTGTGTAAACGCCGTAATATTTTTTCAGCAGGTCTTCTGTTCCGGAAAGCGCATCAATGGCTTCTCTCTGGAAATCAGATTCGCCCAATGCCAGGGTATCAAATTGCTGGTGCAGGTCTACCAGCATGCTGCTCAATTGTTGCAACTGGCTAACTGTAACGGGCGTATCGTTTATAAAAGCTCTTGATTTGCCATTCACGGCAATTTCTCTTCGAATAATTATCTGTTCTTCTTCATCAAGATCATTCTCTTTTAAAAACCTTGCGATGCTTTTTGTATGGGCCTTGAAATAGCCTTCCACGTAGCATTTCTTATCTTTTTGCAACAGCACATTGCTATCCGCACGTTCACCAAGAATGAGCGACAATGCGCCCATTACAATGGATTTACCGGCACCGGTTTCGCCGGTGATGATATTCAACTTATCTGAGAAATGAATATCTATTTCATCAATGATCGCGTAATTCTGTATGTAAAGTCTTGACAGCATGAATTCACATTTTTCAAAAGCCATGCAATGTACAAAGTAAGGCGCATGCTTTTATTTTTTACTTTATTCGTTTTGCACTATTTGTGCATAATTTTTCCAATAAAAAATTTGACTTGAGAAAACTTTCGCATATAAAAAAACGCTCCGTTTTCTGAAGCGTTTTTGCAATGACTTATTTATTCTATCAACGAAATGCAAAAATTGCAAAGATTGCAAACACGTAGAAAGCAATCAAAACGATGATGATTATGCTATAAAATCTAAAGAAAGTTTTCAAATTACCAAATGATGAGGTCAGCAACACCTGATCATTTGTATCGAGCGCCTGAAGTACCTGGGAAGCGAATCTGAACCTGTAAATGTTAGGTAAAATGGTTAGTGTGGCCAGAATTGATATGTAGAGAAATACAACAACGCCTCCGCCTAAAGCATATGCCATAGATGAATTTCGTCCGGTAAAACTTGCGCTGAAAGCGCTGTACAGGCCTCCAAGAATTATTAAACCGCCAAAAATAAAACAAAGGATAGCGAGGAACTTATTCCATTTGGCAGTTTCGCGCAGGTACCTATCGCTTTGTGTGTCGATCGTTAAACTTACATCGAGTAAAGAGGTTTCTGTGTTTTCCATGATAAAGGGTTTTAGATTGGCGCAATTTACAAATCCAATTAATAATTAATAATTAATAATTAATAATTAATAATTAATTGGGCAGTTTGCGAAACGAATTGCGACAAGACGAATGACAAATAACATGTTGGGCGCTGCACCTATTAATTCTTAATTATTAATTATTAATTTGCACGACACCCTTCTTTTATAGTAAACTAAAATTCAACATGAGAATTCTGACCGCAACATTTACGATGCTGATGATGGCGCTTTGTGCAACGGCGCAAACGACCAATCAGCAGGACTCTGCATGGATTACGCAGAACTACACAAAAGTGGAAAAATTAATTCCAATGCGCGATGGTGTTAAGCTTTTCACTTCTATTTACATTCCAAAAGATTCATCTGAAAAGCATCCGGTATTGTTTGGCCGTACGCCTTACTCCTGTGCGCCTTATGGCGAAAAGTTCCGGAACTTCTGGGACACGCATTGGAAATATTATATGCGTGAAAACTACATCGTCGTAATCCAGGACGTGCGTGGTCGTTGGATGAGCGAGGGAGAATTTGTGGACGTTCGTCCTTTTGTTAAAGATAAAAAAACGAACAAGGATATTGATGAAGCCAGTGATACGTATGATGCCATCGACTGGATGGTGAAAAATATTAATGGCAACAATGGAAATGTAGGTGTGATGGGCATTTCCTATCCGGGTTTCTACTCCACAATGGCTGCGGCTTCGGGGCATCCGGCATTAAAAGCCGTGAGTCCGCAAGCGCCGGTTACGGATTGGTTCATGGGAGATGATTTCCACCACAACGGAGCGTTTGCTTTAATGGATGGCATTGCATTCTATTTGGGTGGATTCGGATATCCGCGCCCTGTTCCAACTACAAAAGGACCTGTTTCTACGTTCCAGGGTTCTTCGGATAACTACGACAGATTTTTGCAAATCGGCGCACTTTCCAATGTGACGAAGCTGGCCGGCGATAGCATCCAATTTTTCAAGGACATGTTTGCACACCCCAACTACGATGCATGGTGGCAGGCTCGTAATGCACGTGTGAGCATGTACGATGTAAAGCCTGCAATGCTTACGGTGGGCGGCTTGTTTGATGCAGAAGATTGCTATGGCGCATGGAACCTGTATAAGGCAATTGAAAAACAAAGTCCGGGCAGCAACAATAAATTAGTGATCGGGCCGTGGTTTCACGGTCAATGGTCGAGAGGTGATGGTTCCTACCTGGGCAATGTGAAATTTGGAAGCCGGACAAGTGAGTGGTATCAAAACAATATTGAGATTCCTTTCTTCAATTATTATTTGAAGGGCAAAGGAAATGATCCTCGTTTGGCAGAGGCCACCATTTTCTTTAGTGGTGAAAACAAATGGAAAACATTTGACCAGTGGCCGCCTGCTGCTGCACAAAACCAGGAAATTTATTTACAGCCGGACGGCTCTTTGGCCTGGAGCAAACCTTCTACTGGTAATAGTTTCAGCGAATATGTAAGTGACCCTGCACATCCTGTTCCATACACAGAGGACGTTCATTATTCAAGAACAAGAGAATACATGACGGATGACCAGCGCTTTGCTTCACGCAGGCCTGATGTGGTAACTTTTGAAACAGCGCCACTTACAGAAAATCTTACTTTGGCTGGGCCTGTAATTGCAGACCTTTTGGTGAGCCTTAGCTCAACGGATGCAGATTTTGTTGTTAAGATCATTGACGTTTTTCCTGATGATTTTAAATATCCTGATTATGCCCCGCAACCGCAAAGAGGTGTTGGTGGTTCTTACCCGATGGGCGGTTATCAAATGCTCGTGCGTGGAGAAATCATGCGTGGAAAATTCCGCAATAGTTTTGAAACGCCTGCACCTTTCAAAGCGAACAAAGTTGAAAAAGTAAAATTCACTTTACCTGACGTTGCGCACACTTTTGAAAAAGGTCATCGCCTGATGATCCAAATTCAAAGTTCATGGTTCCCGATCTTCGATCGCAACCCGCAACAATTCATGAATATTTATGAGGCAAAGGACAGCGACTTTAAGAAGGCTACGATCAGAGTGTTTCATGATGCGGGGAATAGTTCGGGTGTGATTTTGCCGGTGGTGAAATAATTGAATAACTGAGTAACTGAATAATTGATGGGAGCCTGCACCGTCATTGCGAGACCTGCAGAGAATCAGTGTTAGGTTACATAAAACATCTTGTACATAATGTATGCGGTCGAAGCAATCTCAGCGGGCTGCCGGGATTGCTTCGACCGCTCACCGATTATTCAACGTTGCTTTTATTATTCGAACATTCATTCTTCGCAGGTCTCGCAATGACGGTGTAACATTCACGAAAATGTTTAGTCACTCAGTTATTCAGTCATTCAGTTATTCAGTCATTAAAAAAAGAAAGCCCCGATGATAACACCGGGGCTTTCTTTTTATATAAGTGGTTCTTATTTCACTTCTATTGTATCGTTCAAATCTCTGTCAACCAGTACACGGCCACAGTTTTCACAAACGATGATTTTTTTGCGTTGTTTGATCTCGCTCTGACGTTGAGGAGGAATTGCGTTAAAGCAACCACCACAAGCATCTCTTTCTACTGGAACTACTGCCAAACCGTTGCGATAGTTTTTGCGGATGCGATCGTAAGAATTCAACAAACGTTCGTCTACTTTTTCACGAGCTTCAGCAGATAATTTGTTGTAGTGTTTTTCTTCTTTTTCAGTTGTACCAATGATTTTCTCAAGCTCGTCTTTTTTGTGCTTAAGAACATTTTCTTTTGTACTCAAAGCTTTTTTTGCTTTATCAAGAGCAATCACTTTATCGGTAGTTTCTTCCTGAGCGTCTTTGATGTGCTTTTCAGCAAGCTTTACTTCAAGCTGCTGCATTTCAATTTCTTTATTGATCGCCTCAAATTCGCGGCTGTTCTTTACGTTAGTGCTTTGCTTTTCGTATTTTTTGATCAGCTCTTCAGATTCTTTTATCGCATTTTTCTTTCCTGCAATAAATTCATTTATCCCGTTGATCTCTTCTTCTACTCTTGTTTGACGAGCCGTTAAACCTGTTATCTCATCTTCCAGGTCACTTACTTCCATTGGCAATTCCCCTTTCAACACCTGGAGTTCATCCAGCTTGGAATCAATTTTCTGAAGCGTAACCATTGCGGTTAATTTTTCTTCAACTGAGAAATCTTTTACAGTTGCCATATATTATTTTGAAGTTTGAAGTTTGTGGTCTTAAAAGAAATAACGCACCGGATTGGTGGATAAATTCGTTTTAAGGACGGCAAAGTTAGGAAAATTTTGCTGTAATATAATATATAATAGCTCAATCGTGTACTGTTCGCTCTCAAAATGACCGACATCTGCCAAAACCATCCTGTCATTCGCATCAAAAAATTCGTGATATTTCACGTCAGCGGTTATGTAGAAGTCTGCCCCTGAAGCTAAAGCCTTGTTAATCAGGAAACTACCGGCACCCCCGCAAACTGCTACTTTCTTTGCCTTCCGGTCCGTCAGCTTTGTATGTTTTACCACCGGAACCTTAAAAACGGACTTGATCTGGGCGAGAAAAGCCTTTTCGTCCATTGGCTCAGCCAAATCTCCGATCATTCCCGATCCGATCTGCATATTCGGGTTGGCAAGCGAAACCACATCGTAAGCCACTTCCTCGTAAGGATGTGCCTTTTTCATGGCTTTTACTACGGCATTTTCGAGGTAAGCTGGGAAAATGACTTCGAGCTTAAGTTCAGGCTCTGTATGGCGCTCCCCTATTTTCCCAACAAAGGGATCGGTTCCCTCCTGTGCTTTAAATGTGCCATTTCCTTCAGCAGCATAGCTGCATTCGCTATAATTGCCAATATGACCGCCGCCAGCCTTAAAAATAGCATTGCGTACATCCTCTGCCTGTGCCACAGGCACAAAAGTGTACAATTTCTTAAGTGTATTTTGTTTGGGCAGTAAAATGGAAACATTTGTGAGGCCCAGCATTTCAGCAATCTTCCCGTTTACGCCATCCGCCACATTATCGAGGTTGGTGTGAATGGCATAAATGGCAATATCATTTTTAATGGCTGCGATGACCGTTTTTTCAACGTAATTTTTGCCGTTTATTTTTTTGAGTCCGCCAAACACAATCGGGTGGTGAGCCACGATGAGATTTACCTTCCTTTCAATGGCTTCATTCACTATCGCTTCTGTTGCATCAAGCGTTACCAAAACGCCGGTACAATCCCAACCCGCAGAGCCTGTGAGGAGGCCGGCATTGTCGTAAGACTCCTGGTAAAAGGGGTCTGCTTTTTGTTCGAGAACGGAAATGATATCGGCGATCTTCATGCTTAAGAGTTGTTTGTTGTTAGTTGATGGTGTTAGGCTTCCGAAATGCCGTGGTTCGTGTCTTCACGACCCGCCTGCTAAGCTGCCTGATAGATTACGGTTCGTAAAGACACGAACCGCGGCTTCAGTTGTTGGGCTTTAATAACGGCCATTCAGTATAAAAAATCTAACAGCCCAAAAATAAGAAAGTTGCTAGTTTATAGTTCCTGCCCGACTGAAGTCGTTCGGGCGGGGTTGGTTGTTAGACTTCAATAGCGACTGCTCGAAAATAAAATCTAACAACTAATAACTATCAACTAACAACCTTTTTGTGCAGCATCGTAAGGTTGCAGGGCGAATGCGATTCGCCCCTACGGCACCCTAATTACTGTATAATCTCTTCCGTGTGCATTAACTTGCCGGTCTCTGAAACACCTTCAATTGTTACGCGCAGTCTTTTTGAAATATCGTTGTTGTAAAATTGAATCGTGGTTCTTTTGGTAACCTTATCCAGCAGAATATATGGTTTCCAGTAAAGGGTTGTACGCAAATCATCAATTGCATCCAACGGTGATTCCACCGCATAATTCGGAGAAGAGAATTCTTTGATGTCGGAATATCCAAGGATCGCGGAAGACTCAAGTCCCTTGATGTTGGCTGTGCTTGCGCCACCGCCTCTTTTGGTATAGATAGCGATACCTCCGTTTCCTCCGCCTGTACCCATAAATGGCGGACGGAAAACTTTGATGTACGCAACGTCGGTCATTGGAATGTTTTGTATCTGCTCAGCGTCTGTTGACATTTCATCCAGGTACAGACCCGGTGCACCTCCGCGCCACGTAAGTGAGGTAGTTCCGCCGCTTGTGTTGATCATCAAACCGGGCACTTTACCCTGCAAGTATGTGAAGATGGAATAAGCGCTGCTTGCAAAAGGATCATTGGCCGGGTCAAAGCTGTAACCATCTCCGCCTTTAAACAAACCGTTTGCGTACTTATCATCGAGCTTGTCCTTTTCAGAACGCACTTTTCCTTTTACTACTACTTCCTGCAGCGTTTGCGTTTTTCTATCTCTGTCTTTTCCTGCATTAATATAGCCCTGGCCAACGAGATAGCTTTGATGCAATGTGTTGCTGTCAGGTAAGCTCACACCTGCCAAAAGTGTTTTATCAATGGCCATGCTCGAGCTTCCTTTAACCAGGCCATTGTCTAAACGAAGTGACGCTCTCTCTGCCAATGCGCTGTTTTTATTGAACGTATAGTAAAGATTAGCTTTGCCAAAGAAGACCAACCCTTCTGTATTGAATCGTCCGGTGGAATCAAGTTCGAGGAAAAACATTTGTTTAGATGAATCCGGCATTTGCAGGATCGCGTTCATCATTTCACCCTTCTTAAACCTGTTTTGAGAAACGCCATATGCCTGTCCGTTAAGCGAAAGAAATTTATCAGGTTGATATTTTAATGAAGGAAAATTCTTCGCCATGATCTTATCCCAGTTGTACCTGCGCCAGCCGTTCGTAAGCATTACAAGGTCACGGTGATTTTTTACACTGTCGCTCGGATTGGAAAAATAATAGTACGGGCGATAAATGTTTCCTCTCAATTCGCTTGTCATTAAAAAGCGGGACACGATGTTGTCATCTTCCATTTTAGGTTGATACACATCAGCATCTGTAATTGAAACGGAAAGATTGCTTTTTACGGTGTCATCTACTTCTATGTCAATTTCATTTTTTCCACGTTTGGTCAGTTGTATGGATTTTTTGCGAACGTTAGCATCAAACTGGTAGTCATTGTTATCTACAAATGTTATTCTTTCTGCAACCGGCTTCCAGTCTGCATCAAACAAAGTAAGCTGCATGATACAGCTTGGCAACTGAGTGGATGGAATTTCACCCGTCATTTCTCCGCTTTCTTTCACGTGAAGGTTGGCCATATATACCACTTGCTGGTTCATCATGGCAACGATATGCATCGTGTTTAGCGCATCACCTCCACCTCCTGATCTTCTGATGGTAAAGTTTTTTGTATCCAGTCCGTCAGAAACTTTTATCACGGCCCCGTTGCTTTTTGCAGCAGGCAGATCAACTGATTGATCCTTTCCAAAAACATCTTTCCAAACAGCTTTATAAGTTGTGTTGGCCTGGGGTGTAATTGTTACACTTCCCATACCATCGTGAATAGATTTAAACGCAGCAACTTTTTGTCCGGCAGAGCTTACTATGTTACCGTTTATGTTTACAGGATATCCATTGTTGTCAACTGCTTTGAACGCCACTACGGATTCTATGCCGTTCACCAAATCACCACCTTCGGGAAAAAAACGAAGCGATACAGAAGTTGCCCTCTCTGGTTTTCCGGAAGCACCTTTATTGATGATCTTGATGGCTTTTGTAAATAAAAATGCAGTGTCGAAATTCAACTGCCAACGTGTGTATGCTTTTACGTACAATACGGACTTTGTGTAATTGGGAGCGATGTCAAAACTTCCCATGGCAGATGATTCTATGATGGGCGCCACCTTTGAGTTGAGCACGTTGCCATTATCATCTACCAGGTCAAAGTACATGTTGGTGCTAATGGTAGATGGCCATAAGCCGCTCATTAAATATGCTTTGAACCAAATGGTTTCACCTGCATTGTAATAGTTCTTATCGAAATGTACGTGTGCCCTTTCCACGGGGTAGCGATCGCTGTACACCATCATCAATGAGTCGAATCGCTGGGCAAACATGCGACCAGGAATTATCAACAGGCAAATTATCGCTAAAGACTTTATAAGTTTTTGAATCATAATAGCTTCAAGTTGGTAAACAAACTAAGGGTTGAAGATATATTTTTGTGTTGAAACGCAATTTACGTTAACAAGATATTTCAACAATAGCAATTTTTTTGCTTGCTTTATTACCGATAAAACTTGAATTATGCCCAATCCATATGACGCGTATCGCGAAAAGTTGCAGCAAATAGCAGATGTAAGGTATTCTTTGGCCGTGCTGCAGTGGGACCAGGAAACTTATATGCCTGCGAAAAGTGCCGGTACACGTGCCCGCCAGATTGCCACGTTGAGCGAAGTTGCCCACAACATGCAAACAGATTCTGCGCTGGATTCATTGCTCGAAAAATTGCAGGAGGATAAAAATTTGAGCGAGGATGAAAGGAAAAACATAGAACTCAGTCTGTATGATATTAACCAGCAAAAGAAACTGCCGGGGAGCTTTGTAAGGCAAATGAGCGAAGCCATTTCTCAAAGCTACCAGTTTTGGCTGGATGCAAGAAAGCAAAACAAATTCGGCATATTCGAAGAGAGCCTTTCCAAACTGGTCGACCTGAAAAAGCAGGAAGCAAATTATCTTGGTTACGAGAATCATCTTTACAATGCATTATTAAACCAATATGAACGCGGCGCAACGGTGGCGATGATCGATCCTGTTTTTAATAATATCCGTCAGCCACTAAAAGAATTGATTGATGAGGTGGGCAAAAAGTCGCAGGTTGATGATCATTTTTTACAACAGCATTTTGATAAAAACCAACAATGGAAATTCAGCATGCAGCTGCTAAAAGAAATGCAGTTTGATTTTGAAGCTGGCCGCCAGGATATTTCAGAGCATCCGTTCACTACGAACTTCAGCAGCGAGGATGTGCGTTTAACAACACGCATTGATGAAAAAGATATCAGTAACATGACGTGGAGCTGCATTCACGAGCTTGGCCACGGCCTGTACGAACAAGGATTGCCGGCAAAAGAATATGGCCTGCCATTGGGCGAATATGCTTCGTTGAGCATTCATGAATCTCAATCAAGACTTTGGGAAAATAATGTGGGCAGAAGCTTTTCATTTTGCAAATACATGTTCCCTTTGCTGAAATCCTATTTCCCAACGGAGATGCAAAAGGTTTCTGTAGAACAGTTTTACCGTTCTATCAATAAAGTGCAGCCTTCTCTGATAAGAACTGAGGCCGATGAACTAACCTATCATTTTCATGTGATCATCCGCTACGAGCTGGAGAAAAAATTAATGGAGAACAGCATTACGGTTAAAGACATTCCTGCTTACTGGAATGGGCAATACAAAAAATACCTTGGTGTAGATGTGCCGGATGATAAGCGTGGCTGCCTGCAGGATGTTCATTGGAGCCACGGAAGTTTTGGCTACTTTCCAACGTATAGTTTAGGCAGCTTGTATGCTGCGCAATTTTTTAACACTGCCTCATCACAGCTTAAAGAGCTGCAAAATGAAATTGTGGCGGGAAATTTTGCACCACTACTGCAATGGTTGCGTACAAACATTCACCAGCATGGGCGCAAGTTTACGAGTGAGCAATTGTGTGAGCGTGTAACCGGCGAACCGTTGAACATTGATCATTTCATGAAATATGCCAGGGGGAAATATTTGGGAATATACACGCCGTAGGGGCGAATCGCGTTCGCCCTGCTGCACCCTGAAGGTGCACGAGTGAATATCAAGCGGCTGCACATTTCCATACATCATATTGCAACAAAAAAGAGACATGTGTGAGTGTCTCTTTTTTTGTGTTACAGCATCGGGGTGCTTCCGGGCGAATGCGATTCGCCCCTACTACTGACCCAATAATTTATTGATCACATACACCACGCCACCATCACTTGACTTCATACTTTCACCCAGTGCGGCAGTTCCGAGGTTCAATGGTGTACCAGCGGCATTTTTTACATTTCCTGCCTTGATATCATCGGCGCTTACATTTCCAGGTACTACATATTGTTGCAACATATTGGTGAGCTGGCTTTTGTTTTCCGGCTTCATCAGATCCTGCACACTTCCCACGTTACCGCCCAGCGTTGACAGCGCATCGTTGGTTGGCGCGAGCAATGTATAGGGGCCTTTGCTCCCCAAAATACTGTTTATACCTCCTGCACTTTTAATGAGGCTGCTTATGCCGCTTAAATTTGGATTGGATGCGAGGGTGCTCAACAATCCTGCAGATGAGGAGCAACTGACATTAATGATGGCAATGCACATTATCAGAATGGCAAAACGGGTTATTAATTTCATGAGCTTTTTATTCCTCTAACAACTGTCCTAAAAAAAAGTTTCTGCGAGGAAACTTTAATATTTCCGTGTGCCGACGTAATGGCAAATAGTTGTTAACGGTTATAACAAATGACAATAGTCGTACGTTATTATCTGTAGATTATTAACCTGAATACCTGAATCTATATTAAGATCATATTATTCAACGCATTATATTGTTTTACTGATTAAATTTGTAGCCAGGGAACGTGCGGGTTATATCTTAATGAAGTCTATGAACCACAAGCTGCTTATACTATTACTGACGCCTCTTCTTATTTCCATATCCTGCAAAAAAGCAATCGATCGGAAAAAAGAGCAAATCGTAATTGCCGCTGTCACCAACGGCAGGTGGGTAGTTACTCAGTTCAGCAACAACGGTACAGATATTACCACAAACTTTGCAGGCTACGAATTTCAGTTTTACGAGTCCGGATCGGTGGATGCATACTGGCTTATGAACAAGAATACCGGGACGTGGAGCGGAGATATCAACGCCCTGACAATTACCGCGCACTTTCAACCAGCTAATGATACATTACAACAGCTTAATGAAATATGGAAAATAACTGACAGCGACTGGGATTACGTAAGAGCCAGCGGAGCCAATGGCACAAAGATGCTCTATCTGAAAAAGAAATAATCTCATAAACACCCAACTTTGCCGGATGATTTTTTAAACATCTGCCCGGCGCGATAACCTCGAATACAGCCTTCCAACCGTAGTTACAAATTGGTCGTACCCTTCTAAAAGCTATTGCCCGTTACATACGGGCGGTATATTTTTTTTTATAGAAAATACTTATCCTAAAAAAATTCCCGAAAGGGTAGCCTATGCAGAAAAGATATACTATTATATCCTGCCGAGTACTGCTTTTTATTCTAGTAAGTATCGCATGCTATAATAAGTCGTATAGCCAATTGAAAGCTGATTTTTCCGTAAGTCCAACCGAAGGCTGTACACCTATGATTGTAAATTTTAAAGATAGTTCCTCCGGAAACCCCACTTCGTGGAAATGGGATCTCGGCAATGGAACAATTTCTTATTTACAAAATCCGGGCGCCACTTATTTTAACCCGGGCAAATACACAGTTACCCTCGAAGTAAGCGATGGCGTAAGCATTTCTAAAATTGTAAAAACAAATATTATCATTGTACATGGTGCACCGGCCATCAGTTTCCAGGCATCGGACACTACTGGCTGCTACCCGCTGGATGTGCAATTCAGGGACCTTACCATAGCAACTGATGATCCTATAACGCAATGGGAATGGTTTTTCGGCGATGGTGGCTATTCCACAGATCACAATCCACTTCATACTTATAAAACAACTGGAAGCTTTGATGTTACACTGAGGGTAACCACTTCTTATGGTTGTGAAAATGCATTTACACGCATTGGTTTTATTAAAGTACCCAAAGGCGTAACAGCAGACTTTACCTACAACAACCCGGGAAGTTGTACGCCGCCGACTACCATTCAGTTTACGAATAAAAGTACAGGCACCGGTCAGTTCACTTACTTATGGAGGTTTGGCGATGGCGGTACATCCAGCCAGCCCAACCCCTCACATACATATGAAACCTCAGGAGACTACACCGTAACACTGGTTGTAAACTCCAGCCAGGGCTGCGTTGATTCTATCGTGAAACAAAAGGCTGTTTCCATAGGCAGTGTGCAGGCAGATTTTAACGCGCCGGACAGTGTGTGTGCAGGAACGCCTGTTCAACTTACTAACCAATCCACACCTCCGCCGGTTTCAGTAGTGTGGGATTTTGGTGATGGTACAAAATCTACAGAGCTTAATCCCGTAAAAACCTATGCAAACCCCGGCACATACGTCATACAACTCACGAGCAATTTTGGCGCATGTTCTGGTGTAGATAGAAAGGCCATTAAAGTGTTAGCGAGACCAAAAAGCAATTTTACTGCTACTGACAATATCGGCTGTAATGTACCGCTTAGCGTGAATTTTACTGCTACTTCTACAAACGCAACAAGCTATAAATGGATATTTGGCGACGGCACCGAATCCACAGACGCTTCGCCCACTCACGTTTATACGAAGCTGGATACTTTTGATGTAACGCTTATTTCATTTGGGCCAAATGGCTGCCCTGATACAGTTGTAAAAAACAATTTTGTAAATATCAGCAAGGCATCGGTGGTAATGAAGGACAGCTCAGTGTCTGGTTGTGCGCCACTTACCTACAAGCCATCTGTTACAATCACAGGGCCGTACCCGGTAAATTCTATTCAATGGGATTTTGGTGACGGCACCAGGGGCACAGGTGCCAGTCCAACACATGTGTACAATGATACAGGTAGATATACGGTAAGAGTTATTTACGCAGGCCCCAACTGCACGGACTCAGTTGAATTCACCAGCGCCGTGTTGGTGGGTATGAAACCTACCCCGGACTTTGATGCTGCACCTCGCAGTACTTGCGCCTGGGTGCCTGTGCAATTCACGGACAAATCCTCGGGCCCTCCTATTGATACATGGCTTTGGGACTTTGGTGATCACTCTCCGACTTCACCGGTTCAAAATCCGAAGCACGCCTACCAGGAAGTGGGTGATTTCAATGTTACGCTTACAGTTAGTCATAACGGGTGTTCAAATACTTTGACGCTTCCCAAATTCGTCCATATTGATCCACCCATTTCCATATTTACCATTTCCCAGCAGTGTACTTTCCCGTATGTAAGAAGATTCGTGGATAAATCCATACAGCCCGAAACATGGCTCTGGGATTTTGGTGACGGGCAAACATCGACAGAACAAAATCCACAACACAGCTACGACAAGCCGGGCGTATACACCGTTTCGCTAACGGTAACACATGGCACATGCTCGCATACATCTCGCCAGGACGTAAAAGTGGTGGATGAGAAAAACGATTTTATCAGTACAGATTCCGTTACGTGTAAAAAGAACCAGGTAAAATTCAACACCGTTGGTGTCAACCAAAACAATATCGCGCAATACGCATGGACCTTTGGGGACGGATTTACAAGCATACTGCCTTCTCCTGAAAAAATTTACACCAAAGCCGGAAGCTACGACGTGTCGCTAACGCTTACAGATGTTCTTGGATGCAAAAGCACATTGCTAAAACCGTTGTACATAAAGGTGCAGGGACCAACGCCAGATTTCAGCGTGCCCGTTTCCGGAGTTTGTAACAATACGACGGTTACATTCAAAGACGAATCCTCCGGGGATGGCGACAACCCTATTCTGCAATGGAAATGGGATTTTGGCGATGGCACTATTCAGTCATTTACAGCACCACCATTTTCGCACCTCTATACCAAACCTGGTAATTACAACATAACGCTTATCACAACAGATAGCCAGGGCTGTACAGATACAGTTACCAAAAAGAATGCGTTATTGGTTTCCCAACCGGTGGCAAATTTCAGGGCTCGCGATTCTTTGCTTTGTGCAAGCACAAAGGCAGAATTCAATAACTTGTCAACAGGGCCGCAGTTAACCTACCTGTGGGATTTTGGCGATGGCAGCACCGGAACGGACGGGTTCCCCATCCACAGCTATCCTAATGAAGGCGCTTATACCGTTTCTTTAAAAATAACGGACGTTTACGGTTGTTCAGACTCTCTGAAAAAGGTCAACTATATCAACATCAGGAACCCTATAGCCAAGTTTACAGCAAACAGCACGCTCGCCGAGTGCCCGCCACTGGTAGCCAGTTTTAATAACCAATCTCAAAATTATCAGTCAGTCGCGTGGACCTTTGGCACCGGAGATGCCTCAACCATGGTGAGCCCGATTTACATTTATTCCTACCCGGGAAAATATAAAGTAAAACTTATCGTTAAAGGCTACGGAGATGCATGTTTTGCAGCCGATTCGACTGAAATTACTGTTTTGGGACCAAAGGGAACTTTCAAATACGACCCGTTGAAAGGCTGCGATCCCCTCACTGTTAATTTCACAGCCCTGCCCGAACCTGGTTTTAAAGTAAAACTCGTTTGGGACTTTGCGGATGGTACCCTTATCAACAATGGAGATTCGTTAACCACACATACATATTTAACTGCCAGTGATTACCTGCCCAAAATGATACTCATAGACGATAAAGGATGTCGTGTGCCCGTTACAGGAAAGGACACCATTTCTGTGTATGGCACAGATGCTGCGTTTACGCATGAAACAAAGCCTTTGTGCGACTCTGGTTTTGTGAAATTTACTGATGCATCCCAGGCCAATGATGTAATTACCCAATATAAATGGGATTTCGGCGACGGCTCTTTTTCCAACGAAAAAAATCCAAGTCATTTCTATAGGGCCCACGGCAGTTATCCTGTAAAACTTTATACGCTTACGGAAAACAATTGCAGGGATACTTCGCAGCAGACAGCAATAGTAACTGTAAACATAGGCCCAGATATTTCCATGCAAAGCATAGACTCTGCCTGCGTCCCCGTTACTGTTCTTTTTAAAGCAAATTCTGCAATAGACACAATGCAGCTGGCCTGGGCCTGGAATTTTGGAAACGGACAAACGTCCAACGTTCAAAACCCTCCGGCAGTTGTTTACAACTCGCCCAATACATACAACGTGCAAGTGGTAGCCACAAACAGGGCGGGTTGTTATGACACGGCCAAAAAAGCATTGCCGGTTTATCCATTGCCAAATATCAATGCAGGAAATGATACGGCGATGTGTTTAGGCACCAGCATTACGTTGCATGCCACCGGCGGCATTGATTACAACTGGCAGCCAACGCAAACTTTATCGTGCGGCAATTGCATTGCGCCTGTTGCTTCGCCAAAAACAACTATAAAATATTTCCTGACAGGAAAAGATATACACGGCTGCGTAAATACTGATGACATAAATGTTGAGGTAAAGCAAATTATTACCGTTAAAGTATCTCCGAACGACACTTTATGTGTGGGCGCATCACAGCAATTAAATGCAACCGGTGCAGAACTATATGCCTGGACGCCGGTCGATGGATTAAGCAATCCTCAAATTTCAAACCCTGTTGCCAGACCAAATCAAACAGTTACCTACCAGGTAATAGGCACTGATAATAAAGCCTGCTTTAACGACACAGGCTATGTAACAATAACGGTATTCCCTATACCTAAGGTTAACGCGGGGAATGATACTACGATTTCTGTAGGAAATTCTGTAACCTTACACGCTGAGGTATCTGATGATGTAACAAGTATTGTGTGGACGCCATCGACAGCCCTGAGTTGTGTTACCTGTAAAGACCCGGTTTCGAATCCGAAGCAGACAACCAATTATACAATTACAGCGACTAACAATGGCGGCTGCTATACCATGGATCAGGTTGTTATTACTGTAATATGTAAAAACGGAAACATCTTTTTACCTAATACCTTCTCGCCAAACAACGATGGCGTGAACGATATTTTTTATCCAAGAGGAAAAGGATTGTATAACATACGAAGTTTGAAAATTTTCAATAGGTGGGGACAAGTCGTTTTCAGCCGTGAAAGTTTTAACGCAAATGAAGCGGACAAAGGCTGGGATGGAATGTTCCAGGGAAAAATTGCGGATGAAGGAGTTTACATTTACATGATCGAAGTAATTTGCGAGAACAGCCAAATTATAATTGAAAAAGGAAACGTCGCACTTATTCGTTAAACACATAGATTAGTTTTGCTTATTAGCTCTGAACCTTTAAAACCGTAGCATCTGAGAAAGAAATTATTCATTGCTGTCATTTTTGTTTTTGCCTGTATCTTTTCTAAAGCGCAGGCACCGGTAAGTGCTTTCACGCCTTCCGTAACAAGCGGTTGTGCCATTTTGAAAGTACAGTTTACAGATAATTCGACCGGCAATCCAACCCTGTGGCACTGGAATTTTGGAAATGGTCAAACCTCATCACTTCAGAATCCCGTAGTCTTTTTTGATCCAGGCACATGGACAGTTACGCTGACCACAGAAAATGGAAGCGGAACCAGTGCGCCCGTAACTCAGGTTATTACCGTGAACGAAAAGCCAACAGTCGCTTTTACTGCCTCCAGCACTACAGGTTGTTTTCCCTTACCCATTCAGTTTACAGATCAGTCTTCTGCAAACGTAGTGAAATATGAATGGGACTTTGGCGACGGAGATGTATCAAGCGATCGCAATCCTTATCACGTATATCGCCGTTCCGGAAGTTTTGTCGCATCATTGAAAGCCACTAACGCCGCAGGTTGCAGCGACTTCAGCAAGCCTGTCACCATTACTATCAACAGCGGTGTAAAAGCCGATTATACAAACACTGTTTCACAAAGTTGTAAACCTCCGGCCCTCGTAACGTTCACTAATACCAGCCAGGAATTTGGAACCATGAGTTATCTCTGGGATTTTGGTGATGGTAGTACGGACACCAGGAAAAATCCTCCGGCTCATACATACGCAGAAGTAAAAGCTTATACCGTTACATTAGTTGCCAAAAGTGACCAGGGTTGTGTAGACACTTTGATAGGCAACAACCAGATCAACATCGTCAACAGTGTAAATTCAGACTTTACTTATGTGAACGGATCCTGTTCGGGTGTTGCTACCACGCTCACAAATACATCCGCACCACAACCATTTACCGCCATTTGGGATTTTGGTGATGGTACGCCAACAAGCAGCGGCACAGTAAATGTATCGCATGTGTTTGCCAATTCCGGCACCTATTATGTAAAGCTTGTAAATAACTTCGGAAACTGTCTTGACTCTACTACAAAACCAGTTGCCATCGTAACAGGAAGCAACGCCGGTTTTTTCTCGCCAGACACGCTTAGTTGTAAAACACCTGCAAACGTAACATTTACTGATACTACCAAAGGAAGCCCCACTACATGGTCGTGGAACTTTGGTGATGGTTCAACATCCACTTTACAAAACCCTGCACATACGTACGCCCGCACAGGATTATTTAATGTAACACTCGCCGTAAAAAACGGCAATGGATGTACGAGCACAAAAACATTACAACAGTATGTAAAGATTGCCATCCCAACTGCCACAATAGATATTCCGGTGGCTAATGGATGTAACACTCTTGATATAAATGCAAAAGCAACAGTAAACTCGGTTGATGGAGTTGCTTCGTACACCTGGAAATTTGGTGATGGCACTGCAGATTTCACCTCAACCTCGTCACCATTGGTAACGCACCATTATGGATCAATTGGAACATACACACTCACGTTGATCGCAACTACGAAAGGCGGTTGCTCGGTCACAGCAACACAGTCTATCGAAATTGGTGTACTGCCAACGCTTGTGGATTTCAGTGTTTCCAACACTAACCCCTGCGCGGGAACGGCCATCAATTTCACTGACCTTTCCCAACCAACTTCCGGTATCAACAGGTGGTTGTGGAATTTTGGTGATGGGTCTACAAGCGCTGTTCAAAATCCTTCTTACAGGTACACGGGAGATAACAACGGCGTTCCTTACGACGTAAAACTTACCGTCTACAACAACGGATGCGCCGCCAGCATTACAAAACCTGCATTGGTAAAAGTAAATCCACCTGTTGCTAAATTCACGTACCAGATAAATTGTAACAACAAAAAGGAATTCACTTTTGTCGATAAATCAACATCGGGAAGTACGGTTCTATGGGACTTCGGTGATGGCACCCCCATTTCCTCACAAAGCGGACAGTTTACACATGCTTACCCAGCTTTCAACACGAAGTATAAAGTAACTATTAAGGCAACATTGGGGGCCTGTGTCAACGTTTCTGACACTGTACCGGTATTTACGCTGGCAGTGGATTCTAATTTCATTATCCTGGGGGGAAACACACGATGTGCAAATACGCAAACAGTATTTGTGCCTGTCAATACAACACAGGGAGCTACATCCTACATATGGGATTTCGGAGACGGCACGCCCCCGTTAGCAGCATATGCTCCGGACCATTTTTATAAGGTAACAGGAACATTTACCACTAAACTTACCATAAAAGACACAAACAATTGCAGCAGTACATCAGTGCCTCAACAAGTTGTTGTTAAAGGTGTAAAAGCCGCATTTAGCATTTCCCCCCTGCAAGGCTGTATCGGCGTCCCAATTACTTTGACCAATACATCAACTGCCAGCTCTACCTCCACAACGTGGAACTGGACCTTTGGCGATGGCACAAGTTCTACTCAAAAAGACCCTCCATCTCCTTATAGTTACAGCAAGCAGGGTGCTTTTCCGGTAAAGCTGATCGTGGCAGACGGCGGCTGTGCGGACAGTGCCACTACCGTAGTGAACATCACCCAACCTTATGCCGCATTCTCCGTGGATACGGCATCATGCCCGGGCGCTCCCATGCAGTTTCTCAACACATCAACAGGTAACACATTGACATATCTTTGGAACTTTGGCGACGGACAAACATCGACACAGGCAAATCCTATACATGCGTATCCGCCTAGCCTGGTGGTACCTTCTTCTGCAACGGTAAAGCTTACGGCCCGCGATATAAACGGATGCTCAAAGGATACATCCAGGATCATTACGTTTGACAAACCGACTATTTCATTTACACCAACGACGGGTACAACAAACTGTCCGCCACTGGCAATGGATTTCATCTCCACCAGTCATTATGTGGCAACCTATGATTGGGATTTTGGAGATGGGGCACATTCTTCAGCTGCCAATCCATCGCACACTTATTACTATCCAAACGATAACCCGGGTTATGTAATCAAACTGACCGCTACTAGCCCCGGAGGATGTACAGCAGTTTACACCTCAAGCCCTATTACTATTTATGGTCCGCAGGGAGATTTTAGTTTCGATCCTAAAGGAGCATGTAACAATACCAATATCAATTTCGCAGTGGCAAATGCCAAAGGGGTAAAAACATATACATGGGATTTTAAAGATGGTAATTCAAACACAACGGCCATACCGGCATCATCTCACGTATACAACACCGTTGGAAATTACTTACCACGTGTAATTCTTGAAGATGCCACAGGCTGCCAGGTTCCTATAACGGCGGTGGACACCCTAAAAATTATTGGCATCAATCCTCAATTCACATTTAAACCCGCAACACTTTGCGACACCGGTACAGTTGTTTTCACAGATGCTTCTACGAGCAACGGAACCATTACCGGCTATAGCTGGAATTTTGGTGATGGCGCTACAGGAGTCGGCAGTAGCGTGCCGCATTTTTATGCAAAAACAGGAAGCCCTTTAACCACTTACAGCGTTACTTTGAATGTAAGTACAAGTGCCCCTGTATGTACGCAATCTGTTACTTACAAAGACTCGATAATAATTTATGCATCGCCAAGCGTAAGCGTTCAGGGACCTAAAGAAGGTTGCGAACCGGCAACGCTCACTTATAAAGGTGTATTGAATAACGGGCCCAATTATGCGCCGATAACATGGCAGTGGAATTTTGGAAACGGACAAACGGCAACGGGCCAGACTCCGTCTGCACAAACGTTCGCTACAGCCGGGAATTATGCAGTTGCACTGCAGGCCACCAACGAAAAAGGTTGCGTTGGCAAGGACACACTTCAGCTTACAATACATCCATTACCTAAAACAAACGCAGGGATCGATAGCCTTATTTGTCTCGGACAAAATATTCAGTTGCAGGCCAGCGGAGCAGATTCATACGAGTGGGTAGGCCCATCAACAACAACACTAAGTTGTACCGTTTGCCCTACTCCTATTGCGACGCCAACGCAAACAACCAGTTACTTTTTGGCAGGCGCTACCACTTTTGGTTGCGTTAAGTTGGATACTGTGAAAGTTTCGGTTAACCAACCTGTGCACATTATGGTTGATCCGATGAAAGATTCACTTTGTGTTGGACAAAGTACACAGCTGAGAGCAGTAGGCGCGTCGCTATACAACTGGAGCCCTGCAGCAGGATTAAGCAGCACAACCATCAGCAATCCTGTTGCCAACCCAACTGTTTCTACTGTGTACAAGGTAGTGGCAAGCGACAGCAAATCATGCTTCTTCGATTCTGCAACAGTAGACATCACTGTTTTCAAATATCCAACCCTTGAGCTCGGTCCAGACGCTTCAATTCCTTCCGGAACAAGCTACCAGATCAATGGCCAGGGTTCGTCAGACATCGTGAGCATCACATGGAAACCTGGCACTGGTTTGAGCTGCGACAACTGCCTCAATCCGGTGGCGTCTCCGGTAAAAACAACCAACTACTATGCTACTGCCACCAACAACGGCAATTGCTCCGTAGCTGATAATATCACTATTGTCGTATTCTGTAACGAGCAAAATTTCTTCATGCCAAATACTTTTTCGCCAAACAATGATGGCATGAATGATGTTTTTTATCCAAGAGGTAAAGGTTTAACAAGGATCAATACTTTCAGAATCTACAATCGACTTGGGCAACTAATTTTTGAGAAACAGAATTTCGGTGCAAATGACACCTCTGCGGGATGGAACGGAATGATAAATGGTGAAAAAGCTCCCCAGGATGTGTATACATATATAATTGAATTTGTTTGCAATAACAGTCAGATAGTACCTTATAAAGGAAACGTGTCATTAATAAGATAATAGAAATCCAATTCAGCTAATCTATGAGAATGTCGATCATGATGTGTAAAAAGCTTATCCTTATTCTAGTCGCCACGATCAGCTTGTGCGTTGCGGAACACGCCTCGGCACAGGATGCCCATTTTTCGCAATTCTTCGAAGCACCATTGCTCAGAAATCCTTCACTGGCGGGCATTTTCACCGGTGATATAAGGGCGCAAATGGTTTACCGCGATCAATGGAACAGCTTTACCAATGCGTATAAAACAGGATCCTTTAACGTCGAATACAAAGCGCCGGTAGGAAAAAGTGACGACTTCCTTACCATCGGCTTGCAAGCGCTGTTTGACAAAGCAGGAACCGCGGGCCTTACCACCACTGAGGTTCTGCCTGCACTGAACTATCACAAATCATTGCGCAGCGACAAAGCCATGTATCTTTCTGTAGGTTTTATGGCGGGCCTGGTGCAAAAGAGAATCGACCGAACAAAGATCACTACCGATAACCAATTCATTGGAGGCGCTTACAATCCCGCAGTTGCAGACGGTGAAACCTTTGTTTCTCCAAACTACAGCTACTTTGATGCGAGCCTTGGTGCAAGCTTCAACACTAGTTTTGGAGCGGAGAACCAGAACAACATGTTCTTTGGCGTGGGTTACCATCACTTGAACAGGCCTTCCAATTCATTTTACAGAAGCGCAGATGCAGCACTACATGGAAAAACAGTTATTTCCGGCGGCGTAAAGTTCAACCTCGACGACTATTCCTACTTTACGCTTCAGGCCGATTACTCCAAACAAGGAGCTTTCAATGAAACCATTGCAGGGGTATTGTATTCTTACAAATTAGGCGACGATTATGACGCACCGGATTACACACTAAGCGGCGGCGCATTCTTACGCTGGGGCGATGCATTTATTCCTGTTTTGAAAATAGATTATAACCCATTTGCCGTCGCAATAAGTTATGATGTGAACGTTTCAACGCTTAAAACAGTTAGCCAGGGACGTGGTGGCATCGAAATTTCTGTATCTTATATTGGCTTTCTGGACAGATATAATTCAAGCAGGGACAAAGTGCTCTGCCCAAAATTCTAATTTCAAAATTTGAAGATTTGAAGATTTGAAAATGAAGGAAGCGGACAGGCCAACACATTTTTCTATTTTCAACTGTACTTGGGTCAAAATATAAGCAGGCAACAAGCACAGAAAGAATTTTCAAATCTTCAAATCTTCAAATCTTCAAATTAAAACCATGGCTTTACCAAAAGGAACAAAAGCACCCAACTTTACACTCTACGATTCTGAGAAGAAACAAGTGTCATTGCATGATTTCCACGGGAAAAATGTCCTTTTGCTGTTTTTTCCGTTTGCCTTTTCCAGCGTTTGCACAAAGGAGTTATGCTCAATAAGAGATGACATTGGAAATTATGGGAGTCTTAATGCGCAGGTGTTGGGGATTTCAGTTGACAGCCTCTATTCACTAGATAAGTTCAGAAAGGAGCAACAGCTGAATTTTCCACTTTTAAGCGATTTTAACAAAGAGGTTTCGAAGGCATTTGATGTTCTTTATGACGTTTTCCCCGCATTTGAAATGAAGGGAGTTAGTAAAAGGGCCGCATTTGTTATAAATAAGGACGGCGTAATCGTTTATTCTGAAGCCAAAGAAGTTCCATCGGAACTACCAGATTTCGAATCGATTAAGTCTGCTTTGCAAGCTGCGTCCTGATTTCGGGGGATTTCGTCCCGTTAATATAAAGAAAACACCTAGCCAGAACTTTTTTTTAGGCAAATGATTTGTAATTTTGAATAATCAGGTTAATTTAACCTAAAATATGCAGGATCGCCGATGAAGATTTTTTACATATTAGTATTTTCTTTATTGCTTACATCAAAGGGCTTCACGCAAGCAAGGTTACCACAACAAGAGGTACCCACCGCTGTGCGCTGTTACCCCAATCCTGCCATCACACAAATTACCTTCGATTTTAAATATTCCAACCCACGCGATTATTCACTTCAGATATTCAGTTTCATAGGTAAGAAGATATTTGATCAAAGTCTGAATAATCAAAAAACAATTATTGACCTCGCTGACTATTACCGTGGTTTATACATTTACCAGGTGAAAGATAAATCAGGTAAGATAGTTGATTCAGGCAGGTTCCAGGTTTCCAAATAATAGCAGCCAAAAACATAGATACTTGATAACAAATGCTAGCCTCGGTTAGCAACCCTCTGCTGCGCCTCAGGATGTAAGAACGCAGATTTTCATGATTGTCATGATTTGTCAAGATTTACCTATTTACTTATTGGTACTTGATATTGTCTAAAGGTTGCGCCACCACCAATATCAAATTTCAAATCATCACTAATCATAACATCCATGATAATCTGCGTTCCTTCTCTCTACTGTTTGTTCGAAACATTAAACATCCAGCGAACACCAAAGCGATCCTTGCAGGTGCCCCAGTAGCCCCAAAATTCATCGTGCGGAGCTACGGCTTCTGTGCTGTTGCCTTCAGACAAGCCTGCGTATAATTTGTCAGCCTCTTCTTTTGTGTCAGGATTTAAGCTGATCGTAACGTTATTTCCTTCCACCAATTTATGGCCCATGCTCTCCAACACGTCCGTTGCCATAATTTCCAAGCCGCCAAGAATTGGCAATGCCACGTGCATTACTTTGTTTTTCTCTGCTTCAGGCAATGCCGGTGCATTAGGTGAAGGGGGAATGTCGCTCATGCGCATAAGCGGCGTAGAGAACTCAGTTCCGAAAACTTTCTTGTAGTGGTTAAATGCTTCTTCCGCATTACCATCGAAATTCAGATAGATAGATACGTGTGCCATTGTTGTTGTTATTTATAATTAATAAATTTTTCTAAGGCAAATCAGCCGGAAATAATCAGTTCAGTAGAACATCAACCGGACGTAATTTGTTTTTTATGGCGCCAAAATATTTCTTTTGTTTGAACACCATTTCAAAAAATTATTCTTTTTAATGAAATTTAATTTTCGCATCGCATTCACCATGGTTCGTGAAAACACACAGCCTTCAACTCTAAAATAAAAACGAAAAGAGTTTTATAAGATACACTCTCATATCCTTTGTTCTCTTTGTGATTTGCTATGAGTTTAGCATCACTCCTTTCCTCTGTGAAAAAAACTCAATGCCCTCTGTGGTTTTGTCTTTCTATTAGCTCTTAGTGAAACTTAGTGCCCTTAGCGTCTTAGTGGTGAAAAAGAAGCATCTCTCTTGCGTCTTCTTACTGAAACCCCTATCTTACAAACACAACCAATTTCATGAATAGGAGTTTGTTACTAGATCAATTGAAAGAAGACAAAACCTGGGATTTCATAATAGTCGGTGGTGGCGCAACAGGGCTGGGCGCAGCCGTGGATGCAGCTTCCAGAGGGTACTCAACCATTTTATTGGAGCAATCGGATCTTGCAAAAGGCACTTCCAGCCGCAGCACAAAACTTGTACACGGTGGCGTTCGTTACATGGCACAAGGCGATTTAGCTTTGGTAAGAGAAGCTTGCTATGAAAGGGGTTTGTTGTTAAAGAACGCGCCGCATCTCACCAAAAATCAATCTTTCGTTATACCCAACTATACATTCTTCGATAACGTTCTCTACACTATTGGTTTGAAGTTTTACGATATGCTTGCAGGCAAATTAAGTCTCGGCAGATCTAAATTTATCGGTAAGAAAAAAACGATAGAACATTTACCAACCATTCGTCAGAAGGGATTAAGAGGTGGCGTTATTTACCAGGACGGACAATTTGATGATGCACGTCTTGCAGTGAATCTTGCGCAAACAGCAATCGGGCAAGGCGCCTGCATTTTGAACTATGCCCGTGTAGTTGGTTTGCAAAAGCAAAATGGAAAAATTTCCGGCGTTAAAGTAAAAGACCAGGAAACTAATATTGAATACACGATAAAAGGCAAAGTGGTGATCAATGCCACCGGTGTATTTGTTGATGACCTGATGTTGATGGATAAACCCGAAGCACTAAAACTGGTAATGCCAAGCCAGGGCATTCATTTGGTAATGGACCGTTCGTTTCTTGATAGCGAACATGCATTGATGATTCCCAAAACAAGCGATGGACGTGTATTGTTTGCGGTTCCGTGGCACGATAAACTTGTGGTGGGAACAACCGACACAATTCGCGACCACATTGAATTGGAACCTCATGCGTTGGAGCAGGAAATAAATTTCATTTTAAATACCGCAGCAAATTATCTCACACGCAAACCTACACGTGCAGATGTATTGTCAGTGTTTGCGGGCTTGCGTCCGTTGGCAGCACCGCAAACAGAAGGAAAAAGCACAAAAGAAATTTCGCGTAATCATAAGATCATTGTTTCGAAAAGCAACCTCGTTACCATTACTGGCGGCAAGTGGACCACGTATCGCAGAATGGCGCAGGATGTGGTGGACAGAGCAATTAACCAGGTTCATCTTGCTTACAAACCATGTGTTACGAAGACATTAAAAATACACGGACATAAAGAGTCTGTAAACATGCAAGATCATTTGTACGTTTATGGATCAGACATTGAAAACGTTCAGCAACTTATAAATGAGAACGCAGAACTGAAAGAAAAGATTTCTCCAAAATACGATTTCACAAAAGCAGAAGTTGTATGGGCCGTGCGAAAAGAATTTGCGAGAACAGTTGACGATGTGCTTGCACGCCGTTGCAGATTATTGTTTCTCGATGCACGTGAAGCGATTAAAGCGGCGCCGGTTGTCGCGCAAATCCTTGCAAGAGAATTGGAACGTGATGAGAACTGGGAACAACAACAAATTGATGATTTTATTACGATGGCGAAGGGATACATTTTAAATTGAATAGTAGTGGCGAATCGCATTCGCCCTTGAAAATTAAGAATGCAAAATGGTAGGAACACATTGCTGAATAGAATTACTACCGCTGAAGTGTGCGACGCAAGCAAAGCAACATAGTAGTAACGCTGACGACTCACAAATAAAATGATTGCTCATATAAACAGATTCTATGTCATCTGAAAAATTCATCCTTGCCCTTGACCAGGGCACAACAAGTTCGAGAGCGATAATTTTCAATCACAATGGTGAAGTGGTATCGCTTGCGCAAAAGCCCTTTGAGCAAATTTTTCCCAAGCCCGGCTGGGTGGAACACGATCCGTTGGAGATATGGTCAACACAATCCTCTGTTGCCGCAGAAGCCGTTGCCAAAGCGGATCTTACGGGAAAAGAAATCGCGGCGATTGGCATTACCAACCAGCGTGAAACAACTATTGTATGGGATAGAGAAACTGGAACGCCTGTTTATAATGCAATCGTGTGGCAGGACAGGCGCACTTCAAAATATTGTGATCAATTAAAGGAACAAGGTCATGCCGATGCCATACAGGAAAAAACGGGATTGGTAATTGACGCTTATTTTTCTGCGACCAAGCTAAAATGGATCCTCGATAATGTAGCGGGAGCAAGAGAAAAAGCTGAGCAGGGAAAACTTTGTTTTGGCACGATTGACACTTGGCTGGTGTGGAAATTTACGCGTGGCAAAATGCATATCACAGATGTTACCAACGCCAGCAGAACGATGTTGTTTAACATTAACACACTGCAATGGGATGATGAACTATTGAAGCTACTCGATATTCCCGCAAGCGTTTTACCAACAGTAAAAGAAAGCAGTGAAGTATATGGAGAAACAGCCACTACACTATTCGCCACAAAAATTCCAATTGCAGGAATCGCCGGAGATCAGCAGGCGGCGCTGTTTGGGCAAATGTGTGACGCACCGGGCATGGCTAAAAATACTTATGGCACAGGTTGCTTTATGTTGATGAACACTGGCGACAAACCGGTGAAGTCAAAAAACAATTTACTTACAACTGTTGCGTGGAAGATCAATGGCAAAACGACTTACGCATTGGAAGGCAGTGTATTTATTGGCGGTGCTGCCATTCAATGGCTGCGTGACGGACTTGGACTTCTTCATACTGCATCGGAAAGTGAGAAGCTCGCTGCTTCTGTAGAAGATAATGGCGGCGTGTATTTCGTTCCGGCACTTGCAGGAATGGGAGCACCTTACTGGGATCAATATGCGAGAGGCACCATATTTGGCATAACGCGCGGAACAACTGCCGCGCACATAACCCGCGCAGCGC
This sequence comes from Pinibacter aurantiacus, assembly GCF_019130065.1. Taxonomy (GTDB): domain Bacteria; phylum Bacteroidota; class Bacteroidia; order Chitinophagales; family Chitinophagaceae; genus Pinibacter; species Pinibacter aurantiacus. The sequence continues at coordinate 459,049 of NZ_JAHSPG010000003.1, forward strand.
TTGAGGGCATTGCGTTCCAGGTACACGATTTGCTCGCAGCCATGGAATCTGACAGTGAAGGAAAATCTATTGAACTAAGAGTTGATGGCGGAGCCGTTGCCAACAATATGTTGATGCAGTTCCAGGCAAATTTGTTTGGCAGTGCAGTTGTTCGTCCCAAAATTTTAGAGACCACGGCATTGGGCGCTGCTTATCTCGCAGGGCTTGCAGTTGGCTATTGGAAAGATATTGAAGAAATAAAAAAACAATGGGCGGTAGATGTAAAGTTTGATCCGCAATTGGACAACAACAAAACAACCGAACTGCTCAAATACTGGAAGAAGGCGGTGGAACGTTCACGCAATTGGATCGATCCGATGTATGATGCATAACAGTAGAGACAAGGCAATGCCTTGTCTCTACAAAATTCAACCATTTTTTTAATCAGGGCGAATGCGATTCGCCCCTACAATTTTCAACTTTCAATTTTCAATTTTCAATTAATCCCCATGTCCCCATTTATCTCAGAATTCCTCGGCACCGCAACACTCATTCTACTCGGCGATGGCGTTGTAGCAAACGTAGTCTTAAATAAAACAAAGGGCCAGAACTCAGGCTGGATCGTTATTACAACGGCGTGGGCATTTGCTGTTTTTTGTGGAGTCATTGTAGCACAACCAAGCGGTGCGCACTTAAATCCTGCGGTAACACTTTCGTTGGCAGTTGCAGGAAAGTTTGCATGGGCAAGTGTATTCAGCTATATAGTTGCACAAATACTTGGCGCTATGTGCGGAGCGCTTATTGTTTGGATTATGTACAAACCACACTTCGATGCATCGGCAGATAATCCCGGGGGTCAGCTTGCGGTATTTGCAACAGGCCCGGCGATATTGAATTATCCGGCCAACCTGCTGAGCGAGATCATCGGCACGTTTGTGTTGATCTTTGTGATATTATTTTTTGGAACAGATAAAAATGTTGCAGGGCTCGCGGCACTTGGCCCATTACCAGTTGCAATACTTGTGTTCGCCATCGGGCTTTCATTAGGTGGCACAACTGGCTATGCAATCAATCCTGCGCGTGATTTGGGACCACGCATCATTCATGCGATTGTTCCTATCAAGGGAAAAGGAACATCTGACTGGAGCTATGCATGGGTGCCAATTGTGGGACCAGTGATTGGTGCGGTGTTGGCTGCAGTGGTTTTTAATTTGTTGTAGCAAAAGCGCAAGACCCCGGTTCGTGCCTCCACGAACAGGGGGCGCAGAGACGCGTCAATTTGTTTTGGCAACCTGATACTAAAAGAGACGCGTTCAACGCGTCTCTACGAGGATTCTCCATTATTGTAAAAACTGCACTGTGATGCAATTCTTAATTCCTAATTCTTAATTCTTAATCGATTACAGCACTTGAACTATCAAATACTTCAAATAGTGCGTGTTCTCCAATCCCCAAATGATCGGGTGATCGGCACTTTGTGCATTGTAGGTAACTTGTCTTAATGTTCGTCTTGCATCTTTTGCAGCCATACCGATGATCTCTAAAAACAGATCGGGCTGCACCAGATTTGTGCAAGATGAAGTCACCAAAAAGCCGCCGGGTTTCACCAGCTTCATCCCTCTCAAATTAATTTCTTTATAACCGGTAATTGCTTTCTGAATATTTTCGCGGCTCTTTGTAAAGGCAGGCGGGTCAAGCATTACAACATCATATTGTCTGCCGTCTTTTCCCCATTGCTTCAATACATCGAACGCATTCATCGCTTCGAAGTGAACAATATTTTCAAGACCGTTCAATCTTGCATTTTCATTAGCCTGGTCAACTGCATTCGCAGAAATATCTAATCCTAAAACAGATTTTGCACCATAGTGTGCGGCATGTATTTCAAACGTTCCGGTGTAAGTGAATGCACCCAAAACATCTGCGCCTTTTACAATGTGCTGGATCGCTCGGCGGTTATCCTGCTGATCTAAAAAGTAGCCTGTCTTTTGTCCGTTCTCCACATCTACGTGAAACTTCAATCCATTTTCATTGATGACGATCTTTGTATCAAACGGTGCGGACAAGAATCCTTTATGTTGTGGCAAGCCTTCCAACTCACGAACCGGAACATCGTTGCGCTCGTAAATACCTTTAGGTTGGAATATTTTCTCTAATGCTTTTACGATGGCGGGTTTCCAAACATCAATACCAAGCGCTAAAGTTTGCAGTACAAAATAATCGTTGAATTTATCGATGATGAGTGCAGGAATAAAATCAGCTTCGCCAAAAATCAAACGGCAGTTTTCTTCATAACCCATTTGCTTTTTGTATTGCCATGCCTGCAACAAACGTTTGTAGAAAAAATCTTCGTTGATTTCTTCCTTCTTGTCACGCGTCAGCAGTCGCACAATGATCTGCGATTTCGGGTTGATGTAACCACGACCCACAAATTTTCCTTCGTGCGTGAGCACTTCCACAATATCGCCGCCATTTACCTCACCTTCAATCTTATTCACTTCATTAGCAAATATCCACGGGTGACCACTTTCAATCCTTCTGCTGATCTTTTTCTTTAAAAACAACTTTGTCATAGCGGGCAAAGGTAGTTGAAAGTTGAGAATTGAGAGTGGAGAGTGGAGAGTTAGCCATATAGCCAGCTACAAGTTAACTCTCAATTCTCTACTCTCAACTCTCAACTAGTTTTTCTGAAACACCCTCACATAATCCACAAACATTCGTTGCGGAAACTGCGTAGTGCCGTCAGGGTTGCCTGGCCAGTCGCCGCCCACGGCTACGTTTAGGAGGAAAAAGAAGGGGTTGTTGAAAGGATAAATTCCGTCAACGATATCTTTTGTTGCTTTATAATATGGCTTGTCGTCAACCAACCATTGTATACTGTCCTTTTCCCACAATATGCTGAATACATGGAAGTTTTGCGAGAAATCGCCGCTGGTTAATGCCTGTTGACCACCCTTGTAAGAATGTCCGTTGTTTGCATTTTTCCAATGTGCGGTTCCAAAAACAGTTCCCGGTGTTTGTCCCACAAGCTCCATAATATCTATTTCGCCGCATTCGGGCCAGCTGACAGTCGAAATATTGCTGCCCAGCGCCCAGATTGCCGGCCACATGCCCTTCAGAACCGGAAGCTTTGCACGAATGTCGATTCTCCCGAACGTAAATGTCTTTTTGTTTTGCGTAGTCAAACGTGCCGATGTGTAATTAAAGCCTTCGTAACTTTCTTTTCTTGCTTCAATGACCAGGTTTCCGTTGGATAGAAAAACATTTTGCGGTCTGCCGGTATAGCATTCCAGCTCATGATTTCCCCAGCCATTGTTGTTGCCCAACTCTGTGTTCCAAACTTTTGTGTCGAGCGCTGAGCCATTAAATTCATCGGTCCATGCCAAAGAATATCCCGGATAGGTACCCGGCGTAGAGTAGCCATCGTTGGCTGTAGGCAGATACGAATTATCGCCATTCAAGATCGTCGCCGTTGATTTTGTTGCACTCAGCAACGCATTTTGTGCATTGCTGAACTGCAAATAGAACTGGAGGTCATTTTGCCGCAGGCTATCTCCTTTTACGGTCACATCCACATACGCCTGGCTGGAGCCCGGTTGAATAGTGAGTGTACCATTTGCCGCTACAAAGTCCTTGCCCTGTTTAGCCGTTCCCTCCTGTGTAGCGTAGGTAACTGAAATAGGTTTTGTAAAACTTGATGCAGATACAGTTACGTAAAACCGAACCGAAACATCAGCGGTTTTTCTCAGTTGCGTTACGTCGCTCAGCTGTACGGTCGGAACCTGGTTGTTGGCAGGCGTTCCATTGTCATTTTTTTTACACGAAAACAAAGACAACGATAATAGTAAGGCAAGCAAATTCATTGGTCGCATGTGATTTTTTGATGAGATTTTATGGCAGGTTATACATTCTGTCTTGGGCACCTGTCACTATTCACAAACCTGTTGATTAACAAATATCAGTACATAAAAAAGAGCGTCATTTAATCGTTTTATACTGGTTACACGACCATTTTTTGTTAAAAAATCCATTTAAACAGACAAATGCTTCAATTACATTTGAAATTCCTTAATTAAGCCAGTCATTTGATTTAATTTTGCAGCCGTTTTCAGGACAATTTGTCCCGAAAAACAGGTTGGCAAAATTCTTGTCAACCCTATGTTCACTGTCAACTTGTATAGATATGGAAGAAAAAGATGTAAAAACTTCAGCAGAAGACATTAAGAATGTCAAAAATGAGCAGGAAAACAATTCTGGAATGGATATCAATTCTGATTCTGATGTTCCGGGCAGCACACACTTAAGCGATGCGATGGCAGATATGAGCTTTACAGAAAAACTGGAGCAGGATCTGGCAGAAATGAAAGACAAATACATTCGCCAGGCGGCTGAGTTTGATAATTATAAAAGAAGAACGGCAAAAGAACGCATGGAGCTGATTCAAACAGCGGGTAAAGATATCATGACATCTTTATTGACTGTACTCGACGACTGCGACCGTGCTCAGAAACAGATAGATGCATCTGAAGATAATAATTTAAAAGAAGGTGTGACGCTGGTTTTCAACAAACTAAGAGGAGCATTGCAGGCAAAAGGCTTGAAACTAATGGTATCAAAAGGCGAAGAGTTCAACCCGGACCTTCACGAAGCGATTACCGAAATTCCAGCTCCTACGCCTGACCTTGCAGGAAAAGTGCTTGATGAAGTAACCAAAGGATATTACCTGGGTGACAAAATCATTCGTCACGCGCAGGTAGTAGTAGGAAAATAAACTAATTCAATCATTCAGTAATATTCACTCAATTATTTACTTGAGGCATGAAAAGAGATTTTTACGAAATACTCGGTGTGCAGAAAGGAGCCTCGGCAGACGAAATTAAAAAGGCCTACCGCAAGGTGGCTATGCAATTTCACCCCGACCGTAACCCTGGAGACAAAGCCGCGGAAGACAAATTCAAAGAAGCAGCAGAAGCTTATGAAATACTAAGCGACGCTGACAAAAGAGCCCAATACGACCGTTATGGCCACGCTGGGGTGAGCGGTAACGGCAGAGGTGGCTTCAATGGTGGCCACGGCATGAACATGGATGATATTTTCAGCCAGTTCGGCGACGTGTTTGGTGATGACATTTTCGGTAGCTTCTTTGGTGGCGGTGGCGGCCGCAGAGGCGGTGGCGGAAGATCACGCGGTGTTCGTGGAAGCAACCTGCGCGTAAAACTAAAATTGAATTACGAAGAGATCGCTAAAGGTGTTACCAAAAGCATCAAGGTAAAAAAATACGTTTCCTGTACCACTTGTAGTGGCAGCGGAGCAAAAGATAAAGGCAGTGTGCAAACATGTAGTACTTGCGGCGGAAGCGGTCAGGTGCGTAAGGTGACCAGCACCTTCCTTGGTCAGATGCAAACCGTAACTACTTGCCCAACCTGTAACGGAGAAGGCACTACGATTACTGCGAAATGCGGAAGCTGTAAAGGTGAAGGTCGAGTGTACGGTGAAGAAACAGTAACTATCGACATTCCGGCTGGTGTTCAGGAAGGTATGCAGTTGAGCGTTGGCGGCAAAGGTAATGCCGGCGAACGCGGCGGCTCTCCTGGCGACTTGATCGTTTTGATCGAAGAGGAAAAACATCCGGAATTGCAGCGCGATGGTTTGAATGTTGCGTACGATCTGTACATTTCATTCCCTGACGCTGTTTTCGGAACAAATGTGGAAGTACCAACGATCGATGGTCGTGCGAAAATTAAAATTCCCGCCGGTACACAAAGCGGTAAAATTTTCCGCCTGAAAGGAAAAGGATTCCCTGCTGTTAATTCATATGAAAAAGGGGATCAACTGATCCACGTGAATGTTTGGACACCACAACATGTGAACGCAGAGGAAAAAGCAATGATGGAAAAACTGCACAAGTCTTCCAACTTCGAACCTAAACCAGGTAAAGACGAGAAGAGCTTTTTCGATAAAGTGCGAGAAATGTTTTCGTAGAGACGGATGATAATCCGTCTCCTGAAATGCAAAGACCCCGATCGTTCCCAAACAATCGGGGTCTTTTTATTAAAACAATATACACGTTGCGGGTTCAGAGACGCATTATTATGCGTGCGGGTTCAGAGACGCATTATCATGCGTGCGGGTTCAGAGACGCATTATCATGCGTGCGGGTTTAGAGACGCATTATCATGCGTGCGGGTTTAGAGACGCATTATCATGCGTCTCTACGGGGTTACAAAAACTGCGACAACCACTCTCTCGCTTCCTTATCATCAGCAAATGATTTCATGGGAATTGGTGGGGGCTTCAACTTGAATAATATTTTCATGATGAACTGCGCCAGTCCGGGTTTTGAAACCATCGCCATAGCACTGTAAATGTTTGGTAGTTGTTCTGTGGAAAATTTTCTCGTGGCCTTATCGGGAACGGGTGAATTTTTCAAATAGATCAACAACGGCACTTTTTTATTTCCCGTTATTTGCTTTACCAGCGCAACATTGCCAGCAATGTTATCAACTGTTCTTAAAATGCTTTTTGAATACGAATACAGTATACCATCGTTGTCCAGATAGTAATCTGCAATTTCTCCGTGAATAAGTTGTATGTCAGAAGGGGGATTCATTGAAGTTGCATTTTGGCGAAATTAGGATATGTCAAAAGTAAAAATTAAAAAGTCAAAAAGGTTTAAGTGCTATCAGCTCATATCGGATGTTGCTGTTTTTACTTTTTACTTTTAAATTTTGGCTTTCCCTAGTCCTGGTTCTGCCTGTCCTTTTTTCTTTTGCCGTAGATCTTTTTGGCTTTTTCAACCAGCGTGAGAAATTCCCGCTGCACCACATCCTTTGAATCGTACGATGATGCAGCCAGTATGCTTATATCATTCCAGCCAATTGTCTTCACAAATTTTGATTCACGCAATATAGAACCAAACATCACGACGGCAGAGGCAAAGCGATAGCAGGAATCCAACTGATCAAACTTTGTGTATAATAAAGGGCAATCGTAAGACAACTTTAATTGAGTACTGTCGCGAGGCTTTTTATAATCGAGAACCACTGTTGATAATCGCTCAGAGGCTACCGAGTCTGTTATGTGGCCTTTGTTGATGACAGTTGGTTTTATCTCAAACATGGCCATCAACGTGTGACCACTACCCACTTCACCGCCTTCCAATTCACTGCTGGAATCAATTACAGCGTTTACTTTATTATCAAATCCTATCAACCGGTATTCGCTTACCATTTCAGGATTGAAAATAATTTTCAGATTGGCATCATCTGCAACAGCATACAACGTCTGCATCAGTTCCCTTACCAACACCTTTTCTGCTTCGCGTTCATTGTCGAGATAAGCGAAATTGCCATTACCTTTTTTAGCCAGTATCTCTAATTTCGAGTCTTTATAATTGCCCATTCCCACTCCCAAACAAGTCAGGTAAATGCCGGAGTTGCGATAATTCGAGATCATTTTTTCCAGCTCTTCATCGTTCTTTTGTCCTACGTTAAAATCGCCATCAGTGGCAAGAATAACGCGGTTGTTGCCCTTTTTAATGAATTTGTTTTGAGCTACTTTATATGCCTGCTGTATGCCCGACTCGCCGGGTGTTTCTCCGCCCGCAGTCAGCTCCTCGATCGATTGCCGTATTTTGGCTTTCTCCGCGCCTGAAGTTGGAGGCAGCCATATGCCGGTTGTTCCGCCGTACACTACAATGGAAATGGTATCTTTTTCGCGCAGGTTGTCTACCATTAACTTAAAAGCCGATTGCAGCAAAGGCAACCGGTTAGGCATGTCCATAGAACCAGAAACATCTATAAGAAAAACAAGATTACTTGGCGGTACTTTGTCGGGATCTGTTTTACGGGCACAAATTTTTAAGAACAGCAACTCGTTTTCCTTGTTCCACGGACAACTGCTGAGCCGCGATTCGAAATCAAAATCTTTTCCATTGCCAGGCTCCTTGTAGCTAAAGTTGAAGTAGTTGAGCATTTCTTCCATGCGCACAGCATCGGGTGGCACTGTACTTTGCATGTTGAGGAAACGGCGCACATTGCTGTAGGCGGCTTTATCAATATTCATGGCAAAGCCGGTTTCAGGAAACCGGGAAGCAGGAATGAAATTATTTTCGAGAAGTGTGCTGTAGGTTTCACCGGCAAATGTCCATCGGAGTTTTTCATCCATTTTCAGATCTTTCGTTACCGATGCAAGTCGCGGCTTTGCGGTATTACCTACGGCCCTCAACATTTTCATTGTAATGGAAAGATATTTTTTGGCGTCCAATCTTGCCCCTGCTGAGCGAAAACCGTCAAGAGAAAGTGTAATGGAATCGTTGGCAACGTTGGACATAATCCCAAACGAGCCGGAACTGCCGGAGTAATAAACATACCCGGTCGATTGCAACAACATTTTTACGTTGGAAAGTGGTTTCCCCGACTCATCTATTATTTCACCTCGTAAATAATATTGAGAGAAAAGTTTGGTGTGAAAACTGATCAGCAGTAATAATATGCAAGCAGTTGATTTCAACGGGTTAAATTGATTTGTTTGAATTCTCATTCCTCGCAAATAACCGGAACGCCAACAGTTAGCCTCGTTGCAATTTACTCAGGTTCTCGCCATAAACAACTGATTTAACGAAAAAATGGAAAATATATTGAGCCGGGGCCAATTTGAAAATTTGAGGATTTGAAAATTTGAAAATGAGGCATTCACCTGGCGAATTCAAAAATGTTAATGCAAAAGCGTCTTACATGCAGGTCTCTTGCAAACCAAGCACTCTCAATTCTCAACTTTCAATTATTCTCCGTCTGCTAATTGCAAAATTTCCGGCAAATTTCTTCCAAGTCCATCATAATCAAGGCCGTAGCCTACAACGAATTTATTGGGAATGGAGAAGCCCAGGTAGTCTATTGGAATGGGAAATAAAGTGGCTTCTGGTTTGTGAAGCAACGCGGCAATTTTAAGGGATGCCGGCTGCTGGTGAGTCAGTTGCGGTAAAAATTCATTCAGTGTTTTACCGGTGTCTACGATGTCTTCAACGATCACCACGTGACGATCATAAAGATCCATGTCCAAACCAATAGCGGTAATTACATGACCGGTAGATTTAGTGCCTTTGTATGAAGCGAGTTTAATAAAACAAATTTCAGCGTCTATTTCCAGCTTTTTGAAAAGATCGGAGGCAAACATGAACGAGCCATTCAAAATAGCGATAAACAAAGGACGTTTATCCTTATACTCAGCTTTAATTTCTTCCGCAATTCTTGCAATTGCACTTTGAATGTCACCGTCAGACAAATAAGGTTTAAAAAACTTACCGTTTACGTTCGTGTTAGCCATGTGTTTTATGTTAATCGTGAATCTGGGCGAATGCAATTCGCCCCTACTTTCAATTTCTATATATAATCAGCTCCTGCCCCACCTTCAAACTCATGTCCTGCAAATTGTTCCAGTTTTTGATCTGCTCTACATCCACACCGTATTTTTTTGAAATGCTGTACAACGTTTCCTTCGTTTGAACAATGTGCTTAGTGGTCGATTGAGGCTGCTGCAAAGATGCATTATTACTCGCAGCATTTATAACGACATTGGACTTTTCTGTTATCAGCGCAGGGCGTGCATTTAGCTTCTTTTGTAAACTGATCTTTTCTCCAACTGCCGGGTCCATTTCTTCTTTCATTAAGTTCAATTCCAGCAAACTCTCATAGCGAACACCTTCTTTCTGCGCAATGTCGTATAGGTCTTCACCCATTTGCACTACGTGAAATTCGTTGTTGCTTACTTTTCTTTTGCGTTGCAGAAAAATGAGCTGGTCTTCTGACAATACATCGCCTTCACCTTGCTCCATATCATTAAAATCCAGCAAACGGCTCAATGATAAATGATAATATTCTGCGAGTGCCAGCAAAGAAGTTCCTTGTTTAACATATGTAACCCGTGTCTTGTTTATCTCAAACTCGCCATCGGGATAACTTGGAGCGGGCAATGCTATTGCAGTTACAGGTTGCACGTTGTTCACCGGCTGATCCATTGTTACCGTCGGCACATTGGCTGGCTTGTTTTCAATAGTATTGGATGCGATCGCATCGTCCGTTGGTTTGGCTTTGCCTAATGCGATCAACGTATATTCTTCGAGGTTGTATGTTTCGATAAGATTGATCAATATCTGCGAATAACGGATATTGGTGGCATAGCCCGCTTTTTTCAATCCGTAGGCCCATGCTTTATAGTCTGTAGGATCCAGTTGAAACAGAAATGCATAACGCGGGCTGCCTTTCAGGAAGTCCGAATGATCTTTGTAAGAATCTGCCGGAGAACTGTAACTTCTAAAACATTCGCCTCTTGCATCATCATCGTGGTACACTTTGTCACCCTGCCATGTATTCTTGCATTTAATACCAAAGTGATTGTTGGATTTTATCACCAGGTCACTTGTGCCGGCCTGTGTTTCATGGATACCTTGCGCCAGCTTAATGGCAGCAGGCACTCCGGTACGTTGCTCCTCACTGATGGCGATGTTTTTATAGGCATTGATGTATTGAATAATTACGTCAGGCTTTTGCGCATGCACGTAATGCATACAAAAAAGCGCCGCTAATAAAACTGTTAATCTCTTCAACTGCATTCTTTATTATTTTTATCAATATTCCTCGTGTTTACGAGGACTTGAAATTTGTTTTCAGTGCAACAGGGCGAATGCAATTCGCCCCTACGATCCCCGATTATTTTTTTACAATAAACAACAGGCCATCTCTCACCGTAAGCAATACCTGCTCCACAGATGCATCCTGCTGCACATATTCATTGAAAGCCTGAATGGCTTTTGCGTTTTTTCCTTTTAAAGGTTCTTCCAACACCTGCCCGTGAAACAACACATTATCTGCAACAATCAATCCGCCTTTTCTCACTTTGGGCAACACCATTTTGTAATAATCGAGGTAGCCCGTTTTATCGGCATCAATAAATACAATATCAAATGCTTCGGTAAATGTTGGAATAATTTCCATTGCATTTCCAATGTGCAATTGAATGTTTGAAACGCCCGCCGCTGTAAAATACTTTTGCGCAGTAGCGGCGTCTTCTTCCCTTAATTCTATAGTATGCAAGATGCCATCTTGTTGTAAGCCTTTTGCAAGGCAAACGGCACTATAGCCGGTAAATGTTCCTATTTCGAGAATGTATTTGGGAGCAACAAGGCGGCTTATCAATTCGAGAAATTTCCCCTGCACATGGCCACTGAGCATATGGGCATGATCGTGCATTTGCGTAGCTGCAGATATACCCTGCATAACTTCGTCTTCCGGCGAAGTAAATTTATCGGCATATGCTTCTACTAATGAAGAAATCAATTCCATTTTAAGTATTGAGTTTTAAGTTATGAGTTTTGAGTCGAGGCATCAACCTGTTTGAGTCCTGTTGCTCTGTTTGAATTTGAGCCGCAAACCCACAACTCAAAACCCACAACTCATAACTTTAATTTTTTGCAAATATAACTCAACCAGATTCGAGTAGTTATACAAATCAGTCTTATTTGCTTTGAAATAAGCTATAATATTGAGCCATATCAAACGGAACGTCTATTTTTTAGAAATTGTTAACAAGCCGAGATAAGTTAACAAGCCATTGATAATAAGCAATTCGATGCCTATTTGGTAGCCGCCGAACAGACTTGCAGAGTATTTACTCAAAAAGAAGCAAATAACCGGTGACAGCAGGCAAATGATTGTCACTAAAATGCCATCATTTAATCTGCGCTTACTCAATATGCCAAATGAAAACAATCCCAATAACGGACCATACGTGTAGCCGGCAAGATCAAGGATAATGTTGATGATGGATTTATTGTTAATCCATTTGAATATGAGAATGCACAACATAAAAACCAAGGTGAATGTAATGTGCACGATCATGCGTGTTCTTTTCTTTTTCTCTTCCGGAATATCGGTTCTTCTTTTAATACCCAATATGTCTATGCAGAAAGATGAGGTCAATGCTGTCAATGCACCGTCTGCACTTGGAAACAATGCAGATATCAATCCAATGATAAAAATCAAGCCGACTGATTGAGGTAGTAATTTCAATGCGGTGTAAGGAAACAAATCGTCTCCGATAATGTTTTTGTCACCCAACATCAGCGTGTGTTTTGTAAAATCGTAAGAAGCGCCTTTGTTGATCATAAAAATGTACAATAACCCACCCAACGCAAGGAACAATAGATTCACCAGCAGTATCACAGTACTGAAACTGAGCATGTTCTTTTGAGAATCTTTCAATCTTTCAACACTGATATTTTTTTGCATCATTTCCTGGTCAAGCCCCGTCATTGCAATAGTGATGAAAGCTCCTCCCAATATTTGTTTTAGAAAAAATCCTTTGCTCTTGACATCAAAGTTGAAAATATTGGTGTAGCCCTTTGCAGCGAGCGTTTGCATGGTAGAGCCTGCGCCCAGATGCAACTGACTCATGATGTAAACAATACAAACGATAAGACCAAGAAGCATGAATGTCGTTTGCAAAGTATCGGTATATACAATTGTTTTTACTCCCCCTTCAAATGTGTACAGCAAAATCATCAACAAGATCACAAATGCCGTAACAATGAAAGGCACGCCCATTTCATCGAGAATGAATATCTGCAATACATTGATCACCAAATACAAGCGTGCAGTTGCGCCGATCGTTCTGGATATAATGAAAAACAATGCGCCTGTTTTATAGGAAAAGATGCCTAATCTTTTTTGCAGGTAATTATATATCGATGTGAGGTTGTGCTTGTAATACAATGGCAGCAATACATAAGCGACTATGAAATAACCAATGAAATAGCCGATCACAACCTGGAAATATCCAAAGCCTTTGAATGCATTTCCCGCAAAATCTCCGGTTGTCCCCGGCACGGAAACAAATGTTACTCCAGATAAGGAAGTGCCCACCATACCAAATGCCACGAGCATCCAGTTGGAGCTTTTATTTCCTATGAAAAAAGTGTCGTTGGTAGAATTGCGCGAGGTAACGTAGGCAACGGACAAAAGGATTAAAAAATATGCAATAACAACAGCAAACAGTAGAATAGATGACATCATGTTTCTTTTAGAGGAAGAGGAACGCAGATCTTCATGATCGTCATGATTTGTTATGATAACTTATTTGATATTAGAAATTTTAGGCGATAACCTAATATAACTTCAAATCTCAAATCATTCTAATCATGAAAATCATGACAATCTGCGTTCCATCTTAAATGAAGATATAAAAATCTTTATCAAAAAATAGGAGTATGCTTACATTTGATTCGTATTAACTGACATGAAGCTTTAGAATTAAACCCATTTTTCTATGAATATTTCTTCGGTTGCGGTTTTTTGTGGTTCCAATACTGGAAAGAATCCCATTTTTTTACAGCATGCGGCAGAGCTGGGTAAGTTGATTGCCATTCTTAAATTGAAATTGGTTTATGGCGGTGGTAAAAAAGGACTTATGGGTGCGATTGCCAATTCTGTGCTTGAGCACCAGGGACAAGTGATGGGTGTTATTCCAAAAATTCTTACTGAATGGGAGCAACAGCACGATGGTCTAACAGAGCTCGCCATTGTACCAGATATGCATACGCGAAAAAAAACCATTTACGATATGAGCGATGCGGCAATTGTGATGCCCGGTGGCTTCGGCACAATGGATGAGTTTTTCGAAATGCTAACATGGAACCAGTTAAAAATTCACGATAAAAAGATCTACATATTAAACAGTGATGGTTATTACAATAACCTCATCCTCTATCTTAAACAAGCAGAGAAAGAGGGCTTTCTTTACGAGCCGGTGGAAGAACGTATTATTTTTTGCGATTCGCCGGTGGATATTTTTAACAAGATTGAGTAAGTGCGAAAATGATTCCCGCTAAGGCACTAAGGACACTAAGCCTCACTAAGAAGCTTTTTTTTAACCACGGAGGAAAGGAGTTTTTCTCAAAGAGGAACGGAGGGTTTGCTTCGTGAATAGTGGCAGTTTCTAAAATAAAAGGGAAGAAGAAATTTTTACAAATTTCTCCTTCCCTTTTACTTTTTTGCTTTCAATTTAGCCGCCCTCCTTTCCTCTTTGAAAAAACCTCCGTGCATTCTGTGGTTAAAGGTGAGCCTGCACATAAAAAGCCCGGGGTAAACCCAGGCTTCTATTTTGACTTTTTAATTTTTACGTCCCTACAATCCCAAATTTATACCGAAACTAAAGAACGGTTTGTTGCCATAGGGAGGCATATCTCTTTCTCCCAACAGATCGTATTGCACCATTAAGATTATTCCGCTACTACCCGCACCTATTGGAATAACGCCACCGGCACCAATCAACAATGCAGGACGCACTTCGCTATCTTTTGTTTGCGTAGGGCCATCAGCCGCATTATTAGGAATATATTTTCCCCAGGTATAATTTGCCTCTGGCTGAAGTTGTGCAAACAATTGTGGTATCGGGTAAACCCTTCCAAAAACATTTAATCCTGCAATTCCGTACTGGTTCTTACCATATCCATCGTTGTATGAATAATACTGGCCGTTAATACCTACCCCTGCGGCAATGTAACGATTGAAACGATAACCCAGTTGCGGGGAAATATTTACAATCGTATAATCTCCAAAGCTTAAACCGAAGTTACCTCCAAAGAAAAGCTTGTTCTTGTCAAACCCTTTTTCCGGCGCTGGTTCATCCTGAGCATGCACCGCCGATGACACACAGATACAGAGTAAGCATAAAGTAGCCAGTTTCAATAATTTCATACTTAAAATTTTAAATGGTACCGAAGATTTCAGGGGTACTGGTCAGGGTTCATTTAAAAAATCTTTCCGGCGTTCAATATATTATTCGGATCAAATACTTTTTTGATGTCCCTCATGATTTGAAGCTGTGTATTGCTGAATACAATGTCCATGTACCCTTTTTGCACCAGCCCAATGCCATGCTCGCCACTGATCGTTCCGCCAAGATTTTTCACTAACTCAAACAAAGCTCTGAGACACTGCACCATTTGCGGATCATCCTGGCTGTTTTGAAGGCCTTCTTTCTTAATGCGAATGTGCAAGTTGCCATCTCCCGCGTGGCCGTAGCACACCGCATGAAAGTCATACTGGCGGCCAAGTTCCTTTACTCCTCTGATCAATTTTGGCAATTCTGCCCTTGGCACCACTGTGTCTTCTTCGATCGTATAACCTTGTAATTTCACGGCTTCAGCAGCACGCCTGCGAAGCTTCCACAATTCTGCTTTTTGCTGTGCGTCATCTGCAAAGTACACTTCTCCACAATCAAACTGTGTTAATAACTCACTAATTGACTCCATCTCACTCATCAATGCATCCATGTGGTTTCCATCTACTTCAATGATCAGGTGCGCCGCTGTATCGTCTGTTACCTGAACTGCAGTGCTGTCAACCATTGCTGCAGTAATTTTCAACGCATCATATTCTACCAGCTCCAACGCGCTTGGTGTAAAACCAGCACGGAAAATAGCGCTTACTGCCTCACCCGCTTTCTCCAGTGATGTAAACGGCACCAACATCAGCAGGTCGTATTTTGGAAGGGGAATCAGCTTCAGTACTATCTTAGTGACAATTCCGAGCGTCCCTTCGCTGCCTACAACCAATTGAGTAAGGTTATATCCTGTAGAATTTTTTAAAACGTTTGCCCCGGTCCAGATTACGTCGCCGGTTGGCAAAACAACTTCAAGGTTCAACACATAATCTTTCACCACGCCATATTTTACCGCTTTAGGGCCACCACTGTTCTCGGCAATGTTTCCGCCGATAAAGCAAGATCCTTTACTGCTTGGGTCCGGTGGGTAAAAAAGTCCCTTTTCTTTCACCGTCTCTTGTAAAACCTCTGTGATCACTCCTGGTTCAGTTGTAACCTGAAGATTTTTTTCATCTATGCTTAGAATGGTATTTAGTCTTTCCGTGGACAACACTACGCCGCCCAGGTGAGGCAATGCTCCTCCGCTAAGGCCGGTACCGCCACCGCGTGGGGTTACGGGAATGCCGTTGGCATTACAAATCTTCATTATTTCGCTGATTTCCTCTGTTGTACGTGGTTTTAATACAACTTCGGGTAAAAAGAGAAGGTGCTCGGTTTGATCGTGACCGTAATCGTGCAGTGATTCCTGGTCAAAAAGCACGTAGTTTTCTCCTAACAGATTGATAAACAATTTGATGTGTTCAGCAGTTAAAGCAGTTTTACTCGTCAAGGTCGCTTGCATCTATAATAGAATTTTGTGGCGCAAATATAAGAAACCATGCGCAGAGCGAGCTCACAGTCTGCTGCATAAATATAATTTTAGAATATATACTTTGACTGTCAAAATTATACGCAACGATTTAAGAATAAATTAGGTCAAAATGAGTGTTAAGACAAAAAGCTTTCTGACTTTTGCAGTTAGCGTATATTAGTAGTACCATTTAAAAAAACAAGTGACCAAGATGAAAAGATTTTTTTTGCTGATGCTTGCCGTTCCCGTTTTGTTTTTAGCGTGTTCCAAGAAATCAGATAGTGGATGTAAAGATCAGGACCCTTCGGTAGAAGCTCCGGCAATGCAAGCTTTTTGCGTGACCCAGGGTTTGAATTACCAGATTGACACTGTTGGCAACTATTATCAGATAGATTCTCTGGGCACTGGCCCTTCTGTATTGAGCGCATACGATACTGTTGTTATCAGCTATGTGGGCAAAACTTTAGATAATGTGGTGTTTGACAGAGGCGATTCTGTGATGGCTTATGCCGGAACATTTATTCCAGGATTTCAGTGGGGATTATTAAAGGTAAAAGAAGGTGGCGGATTGCAAATCGTAATGCCTTCCTTCCTTGCTTACGGTTGTAACGGCAACTCAAGAATCCCACCAAACAGTCCTTTGTATTTTTCTATCAAATTGCTGGATGTTAGAAACAGCAAACAATAGAAGATCAACCTTTTTATAATGGACGGTTTCTATATTAAGCCCAACGAGAGTTGGGCTTTTTTGTTGAAATGATGTTTCTTAATAACGCTGAGGCAATTCAATGCAATCTTACAGCGACGAGATTGCTTCGCCCCGCATTCTTTATTGTGAAAGATTCTTCATTTTATTTTTGCTGGTTGTTAGGCAGGGGCTCGCAATGACGGTGCGGTCTTTCAGCGTATTTATTGAAAACAAATCGGAGAGCAATCGGCAACTGAAAAAATTTCGTAGCCACACGTCATTGCGAGACCGGCTGAGCATAAAGGTTATGAACGAAAACAATGCTTCGCAGCGGAGATCGGCCGAAGCAATCTCAGCGCGAAAGCCAATGCTACATCACTTTAGCAACAACACTGTTCCTTTTAAAGATTGTGTTTTCCCTTGCTTGTCGACGAACTCTGCGATGTAAACAAAAGTGTCTGTTTGAGAAACGGTAACGCCATTCACTTTGCCATCCCAACCGAATTGTTTATCATTCGGCAAAAAATTCTCTCTCATAAAAACACATCTTCCAAACTTGTCGTAGATACTAAGTTTTTTTACAAAACTTATCGAACATCCTTTAACGTAAAACACTTCGTTTTGGCCATCGCCATTTGGAGTGAACGCGTTTGGCATTGTGATACCGGGGCATGGATTATTCACAGGTACGTCAATATCTTTAATAACAGTCACCACGATATCCTTTTCTACAGCGCAACCTTCAGGTGTTGATACAGCGAGATGATATTGAATGCTCGCAGTTGAATTGAAAACCGGACTCGCGCACTCATAACATGAAAGGCCTGTTTGAGGGGACCAGTTATGTTGTAAATTATCACTGTTGGTGCCGGATTTCAGGACAACGACGTCACCACTCTTAACAGTATAGGCATTTGTCTCATCAAGTACAGGATATGGTTTCACGTTAACATTCACTGCAGGAGCATTTGCCGAGCAGCCTTGCAGAGATGTAACTGAAGCCGCTATCTTAACGCTACCAACCTGATCAAATTTATATTGTTGCTTTCCTGAATTTGTAGCACTCGCTTCACCCCCATCAACGTACCACACATATTTTGTCAGCACATCATTCCCTTTATTGAGCAATGTAAAGTCTACCGGGACGCCAACACAAACATTTTGATCACCACTAATTTCTATCGAAGGATTGTTATAGATGACAACTTTATACTCACCGGGGAATATCGCTGAACAGTATGGTGTTTTTGTGGTTAACATGGTTGCATATTCTCCTGATGCTGCATACGTATGTTGTGGCGCAAAGTCGCCAGAAGCAATACCATCGCCAAAGGACCAATCAAATATTGCAGGATAAAATGAAGTCGAGTTGTTCTTAAAAACAACGCTGTTATTTTCAACACAATGATTGGTGTTGTCAAAAGTAAATGACGATACCACTGAATCTATCTTTATGTTTTTTTCGGCGCTACCGGCACAATGCTCGGAAGTGTTAACAGTCAACGTTATGTTATGAGCACCGGGTTGTCTGCAATCATTTATAAAACGAGCTTCGTTGCTTGTTGGCGCTCCATCTAGTTTCCATTCATATGCAGTTGGCGCATCGTTACCTTTTATCTCCGATCTATAGGCCAATGCAGTCACATTTTTTTTGAGGCATACCACCTCGTTACCCTCAATTGAAACGTTCGGCTTTTGATATGCATGTAGTGGGATTGCAGCAGAAGATGCACATTCGTTTCCAGGACTTTTTACCGTAAGCGTTATTGATTGATCACCAGCTTCAAATGTATGAGCAGGCTGGCTCTCAGTGGATACTGCACCATCGCCAAAATCCCAGTTGTATGACGCAGCGTTGATAGAATGATCAGTAAAGCTCACCGGCACCGGCGCACATTGCCTGATGTCGCTCATTTCAAACGCGGCTTTTACATTTACAATCTTGATGTAATCGTCTTTTACAACTTCATCTTTACAGGTGTTCATTTGCTTTTCGGCCACTGTTAATTTTACACTATACAACCCGTCATTTATAAATGTGTGCGAATGAGATACACTTGTTGAACCGGTTTCTCCATCACCATAACTCCACGTATAATCAAGCTTGTTTCCTGATGATGCATCATTTAACTGCGCATCGTTTTCGTTGCAGAGCAAAGTTTTACCTGCTTCAAATGCCGCTTTTGGCCAATAACTTTTAATGTATGAGGAAGATGTTTTGGCTGCAGAAATACAACCTTCGTTATCTGTTACAATCAGCTTTACAGAATATCCCTTGTATGCATGAACAATATTTGAAAAAGGAAATACGACGCCGCCCGCACTCATCGGATGGGCATTGTCAAATATCATTGTCGGCCGGGCAGGAACCGCGGAGCCGGATTCCCAAACGTACCATTCCCATTTATTAATCGCGGTAGTCTTGTCTGGTACAGACGCGTCCTTTATGGTTCTTGTAAAATTTTCTTCTTTGCAGCTCGTGACGCTTGTTGCTTTAAATTTCGCAACCGGCCCTTTAATATGAATAGCAGTAGGGCATTCAAATGATCTTGAGCAGCCGTTTGTATCAGCAATGGCAAGCTTTACATTGTATGCTCCGGGATCATCAAATGTGTAAGAAATACTGGCGTCAAACTTGGGGGAAAGCTTCGTGTTTGTTTTAACTGTTATTTTTCCGTCTCCAAAGTCCCATTGGTATTTGTTGATGAATTGCGATTTGATTCCAACGGGAACAAAAGTTACTTTATTTTGAAGACAGGTTTCCAACACGTCTGCACTAAATGAAGGCTCTTCGTTAACCACAAAAACGGTTCTGGTGGCTGTGGAGATCTGCTGTGTGATGACATTTTTCTTTTTTACAGAAACAACATATGTCGCTGAATTGGGATTGCTATAGATGTGTGCAATCGAAGCGGCAACCGGCATTTCATTTACGCTTGTGCCGTCTCCAAAGTTCCACTCTACTAACTGCCATTCATCATGAGGATCTGTATCTGAAAAAGTAAATGCCGTTCTATTATTACAATCAACAATTGCAGAGATGTTGTTTTCGATCGTTTGCTGCGCTTGTAATTGAGAAGAGAAAATTGTGACCAATAAAAAAACGAGTTGACGCATACTTGCTTTGTTTGAATGATGAAAGCAAGTATCTGGCAGGCACATTGAGAAGTATCTATCTAACGGTGAGCAATAATAGTAATTTTCTTAAAAAGGATCGAAACAAAAAAAGCGCTTCGTCTGGAAGCGCTTTTTTATAAAGAATTTGGTAAAGTGTGCAGCTCCCTAATTTTTACCACTGAGGCACTAAGCCACACTAAGGGTTCGTAAAAATTTAAACACCTCTTAGTGAAACTTAGTGCCTTTAGTGTCTTAGCGGCAACTATTCGGGACGTTAAACATTGAATAGTTTTACTACATTTTGAACGTTGGGCACCATGACTGTCTCGATTCTTTGTCAGGGTACAATCCTTTTTTAATAAGGGAAAATTCCACTGCGCCACGTCCGCCATTATATGCTTTCAAACCAGAGGTAGTAGCGTCATAGGTGAAGTTCAGACGAAAATCATTGACCTCAAAACCCAGCTGTGGTATAAACGCATCTCCGGGACGATAAAATATGCCTGCGCTCACAATGGTATTACCATCGCCGGACAAATTATAATCCATGCTTAATCCTCCCGTAAATTCAGAGGCACTTGCCTGGTTGGTATAATATGCCATGGGATTAAGAATGACCAGGTTGCTTACCTTAAGGCTGGCGTTCACAAAACCTATATATCTTGCGGAGAGCCTGTTGTCATACACTGAGCTTTCCACAAAAAACCCTTCTTTGGGCCTGTTAATGTGCTGAATTGAAAAACCGCCGTTCAGGTAAATATTTTGCGTTGGGAAATATGCATAGTTTACTCCTACCTGAACATCCATGTAATTGATGGACGTCGTATTAAACACTACGCTTGTCGGCATGCCAGATTCAAAGAAACCCGTTGCATCGTTAAACTGATCGGGGAAGGTGAGCTTGGTAGGATCAATTCTTTTCTGAGCCCAGCCGAGGTTAAATCCAGCGGTAAGCAAACTCGATAAACCAAGCATTTGATGATAAGCCAGCGATCCGTAAACTTTTGTAGAGGTAAGATTGCCGCTGCCTGCCTGATCGCGAAGAATCACACCACCCACGCCGAGCCAGCCATTATCAAATCTGTCGCGCATTATCTGTGCATCTCCCCAGATACTCATTGTTTTGTATGGAGAAGAAAGAACATTCATGTATTGGCTACGGTAGTTAGCACCCAGGCGATAATCCGCATCCGGTATAAATCCAGTATTTGCAGGATTCACCAGCAACGGCGAGGCGTACCATTGAGAGTAATGAAGATCCTGTGCCTGAATATTTTTTGTCACCAAAAACA
The DNA here is from genome assembly GCF_019130065.1 of Pinibacter aurantiacus. Classification (GTDB taxonomy): domain Bacteria; phylum Bacteroidota; class Bacteroidia; order Chitinophagales; family Chitinophagaceae; genus Pinibacter; species Pinibacter aurantiacus. The sequence continues at coordinate 480,353 of NZ_JAHSPG010000003.1, forward strand.
TTACAGGGCATAGAAGCAACAACATTTTCACCATCACCTGGCTCGCTCTAACGCTTGAACTGTTTAATGCATCTATTTTCATGGGTCTATTTTTTTCGATCATTCTTCAAATCTTTTCAACATTTATGATTGTCGAATTAATAATTAATAATTAACAATTAATAGAAGCGACTTTAAGTATTTTCAACTCTCCACCGTCTTGAAGATGCATTTTGTCAGCGATTTACACTATTAATTCTTAATTATTAATTATTAATTCGCTTTTATCTAATCAACGTAATATCCCCCTTCCTGCTCAGCTTTTCACCGTCTACAAATTCTACTTCCAGTGTATAGCCATATACATCCATCGGTTGTACTACACCGTTAAATCTTCCATCCCAGCCTCTCCTCCTGTCATTGGTTTCAAAAACCTTTTGTCCCCAGCGGTTATAAATAACCCACTTCATGGTGTTGATACCAAAACCGTGCACATATATCGTGCTGGCAGAGGTTGGTCCTAACGGCGTAAACGCATTCGGCACATCCAATTTAGGAACAACTATTGCCTGGATATTGTTGCAAACAGTATCGTGACAGCCAAAGGCATTTACTGCGTCCAAACATGCTTCGAAAGTGCCGGAAATGTTGTACTGGTGATCGATGTCATTACGGCTGCTTGTGATCAGCGAATCTCCGTCACCAAATCTCCATGCAAACTGAATCGCATCGGTAGATGAATTGTTGGTAAATGTTGTTGGCCTGTTTTCGGCCGGCGTTACAGGCGCAAATGTATATGCGGCTGTAGGGCTCGTATGCACGGTGATGGTGAATGTTGTATCATGCACTTTGTTACAAGTGTTTTCATCATACGCAGTCAACTTCACTGTATAAACATTTGGTCCCGGAGGATAGGTGTGTGACGGATTTATATCGTGTGAAATAGCTGAACCATCACCAAAATCCCAATCAAATGTATCTCCACCTAAAGATGTATTGTGGAAGGCTGCAGTGTATGGTGCGCAACCTTCTGCCGGTGTTTCAAACTGCGCCCTCACCAACGGCGACACACGTAAAGACTCTGTCAGAGAATCGGGCGAATTACAATAACCGGTGTCTGCAAGTATCAATGTTACATTGTAAGTTCCCGGTGCAGCGTATGAGTGCGTTTGAGGAGCAGTGCCGGTTGGTATTCGTGTACCGTCACCAAAATCCCAGATGAAAGACGTATTGGTAAATGGTTTACCGCTAATAACAGTTGATTTGTTGTTAAACTGATAATCGAGTGCTTCACAAGGTTGCAATTTTTGAAAATCAAATGCGAAGTTCACCCGGTCATCTCCTACCCGAACGATTGTGTACGCAGTGTCGCGGATGTTACAACTGCTGGAATCTATACCGATCAGCATAACCCTGTAGCTGCCAACATTTTGATAAGTATGCGTTACATCAAAGTTGGTTGTAGAGAGTTGAGGACTGCCATCACCAAAATCCCATACATAACTAACGGCATTTAGTACTGTGTCTTTAAATTCAAATTCTGCAGGGGCACATCCTTTGCTTCTTACTTTGCCGGCCACAAATGATTTTACACCACTACCCACACCTGCGTAGTTGAATACAATTTTTACTGCAGCCAAATTACATTCTGCACCACTGCCGGTTCCATTTGCTCCGCTCCATTTGTTTGAACAACACACCGCACCGGCTGTTATCGGAAACTGAGGTCTTGGTGCAGTGGCAGAGGATAAACAGTTTGCGCACATAGCCTGGTAAATCACGCCATTCTGGTCAAAGCGACTGGTACCACCATCCACGTGCTCAGGACCGCCACTGTTTTGGCCAAAGAATGTTCCATATAATTGAGCGGATGCATCTCTTTTTATTACGATAAAATAAAAATCTGCATTATCGGGCGCATCGCTTTTTATGGCATCCGGTGTTACACTCATGCCACGAACACCTTGCATATTAAAGCTTCCATATGCTTTACCCCAACCGGAGATATACATGTTTTCGCAACGATCCACAAGGAAGGCCACCGGCGACATATTGGGTGCACTCAGAGACGTTCCGAATTTCGTTCTGAAAACCCAGTCAGATAAATCTTCTTTTAGCTTTCCTACAAATTGACAGCCATTCTGAGACCACGCAGCATTGATCGGCTGCCAATCACCGGTGGTAATGCCCATTACGTAAGGAAAATTATCGCGATCGAATTGTATACCATAGACTACATCTGTTTTTGATGTGCCGAGATATGTTAATTTTTTCAGTGTAGCCCCATCATTGGAAAACGCTGCAACAAACCCATCACTTTCGCCTCCGCTATAAGTGCCTTGTACAACTCCGCTTGTTACTGCAAGGTTGGTACTATTGGTACCACCGGCAACGTAAACGTCTTGTGATTTTTGATCCAATGCCAGAACAAAAGCGGCGTCGTCTCCATTTCCGCCAATGTATGAACTATACAAAAGTTGTGTAAATGCCGCATTTACTTTTATGAAAACACCATCCTGTTTACCACCAGGAGCCGACTGCACTGCATTAGATGTGGTTGGAAAATTTGTTGATTGTGTGCAGGAAGCGAGATAGATGTTTCCGCTTCTGTCAAGGATCACTTCGCTTCTTGCATCATCTCCGTAAAAGTTAATAAGGCTCTGGTTGCGTGTAATGCTGCTATGGCTATCTCCTATGTTGCGTCCGTCATCGCCGGAACCGCCAATCACCAGAGAGCCCATTAATGTCGTGCCGTTTGCGCTGATCTTTGTGAGAACAATGTTCCAATCGCCGTCACCACCATTTACCTGGCGAATGGTGGAAGGATAATCCTTAGAGGTGGTTCTTCCTGCAATCACTAAATTTCCATCACCATCGGCAAACATACTATGCGGCTGCTCTTTTCCAGTCCCTCCTATATATGTTCCAAACATGCGTTGTGTTCCAGATGGGTTGAAACGCATGATGCCCATGTTAAACATTTCCTGCCCTCTTCCTGAATAGGTGCTTTGGAAAGCGCCTGCGGTTGTAACAAAGCCATTGGCAAATACGATACCACCTGCATAGAAAGAACCATCGCCACCGTAAGTTGCCGTATAGCCCCAGTTGTCTGCGCGGCTACCGGTGAAGCTTGCAAATATCAAAGCAGGATCTATGATCAATGCTTCACTGCTCTGAAAACTTTTTAGTTTGAATGTTACATTATTGCCATTGATCACATATTTACAATCGACCTTTACCCTTGTTCCGTTTTGAAACTGGTAAGTGTAAGGAGCCAGTTCTGTAACATCACCTACGGATGTTTTTATAACAAGTTCATTGTTTTTGGTGATGCTTAATTTATCTGCTCCGCGAAACTGCATTACAATTTTGGAAGGATCGCCACCAGGATTTACAATGAATTCATATTTCGCCAACCCGTCGTTGGTGAAATAACGTACATCGATATTCGGATAAATATTTTTGTACAAAACAGACTGATAAACTTTAACGCCACCTGCCCATTTTGATTTATCATTTCCAATAAAATAGTTGTAGTAAGTGTCCTGTGGTTTCTCTCCCACTATCTCCACGTTTTCGTTGGCGCCTACAAAATCCATGAAGTACATGTGAGAGTGGAGGATGTGTTGGGTGTTATCATCTGCTGAGCCAGACTGCGAACCATCCGGGCGAATAGGGCGAGCGTGTAAGGTGTCTGCCGGATTATATTTTACGTGGCCCAAACTTTCCATATCCTGTGTATTGCGTTGCAATACGGCGATACCATTTTTCCGGAGAAAAAAAGCGCCTGAACCAAAATCTGCCTGAAACTGAACTTGTTTATCCCACTGTCCTTTATTTTCAACAAACTCGAGGCTATTAAAATTACCACCCGATTGCGCCAGCAATTGCAGGCTGCTTACCAGGAGGCATAATATGATAGTTGTAGTTTTCATCAAGTTGTCTAGCTTTATTTCTAATTTACGAAATTTTGCTCCAAGCCGTTTTTCCTTTTTGCGCTTGCAAAAAGTGTTTTAATCTTTCATTCGCTTTCTCTGAAAGGTCCGGATCTGCCTCCAATATCTGTTGGGCCATTTGCTTTGCAGCATCCAGCCACTGTTTATCTTGTAACAAACTCGCCAGTTTAAAATTCAGCATCCCACTTTGCCTTGTACCTTCAATATCTCCCGGCCCGCGCAATTCCATGTCTTTTTCGGCAATTTTAAATCCATCGTTCGTTGCGGTCATTATTTTCAATCGTTCTTTCGCCTCGCTGGAAAGTTTATTGCCCGTTAGTAAGATACAATAACTTTTATCACTTCCCCGTCCTACTCTTCCGCGCAACTGATGCAATTGTGACAAACCAAATTTCTCAGAGCTCTCGATTACCATTACGCTTGCATTCGGCACATTTACGCCTACTTCAATAACCGTAGTTGATACCATTATTTGAGTGTCGCGTGTAATGAAACGTTGCATGTTGGTATCCTTTTGCTCAGCTGGCTGCCGTCCATGCACCATGCTGATCCAATACTTTGGCTCGGGAAAAAATGCTTTTACATTTTCATACCCGCGCATAAGGTTTTCATAGTTGATTTTTTCTGATTCTTCGATCAAAGGAAAGATTATATACGCCTGCCTGCCTTTGGCAATTTCCTGTTTCATGAAGTCCATTACAGAACCCCTTGCCTGTTCAAAACGATGAACTGTGGTTACAGGTTGCCTGCCGGGTGGCAATTCATCAATTACACTGTAGTCAAGATCTCCGTAAGCAGTCATGGCGAGGGTACGGGGAATAGGTGTTGCAGTCATAACAAGAACATGGGGTGGTATGTTCGCTTTTCGCCATAATTTTGACCGCTGCTCTACTCCAAAACGATGCTGTTCGTCAATTATTGCAAGACCGATATTTTTAAATTTTACCGGGTCCTCCAACAAGGCATGTGTGCCGATAATAAGGTTAAGCTCTCCGCTTTCCAGCGCAGCCAAAACCTCCCTTCTTTCCTTCGCTTTTGTAGAACCGGTAAGCAACCTCACCGTTACCGGCAAGTCCTTTACCAACTCGCTGATTCCCGCAAAATGTTGATTGGCTAATATCTCCGTGGGTGCCATCATGCAACTCTGAAATCCATTGTCCACTGCCAGCAACATGCTCAGCAATGCCACAATGGTTTTTCCGCTACCCACATCTCCCTGCAAAAGCCTGTTCATTTGTCTGCCATGCGCCGTGTCCTGTCTTATTTCTCTCAACACTCTTTTTTGCGCCCCGGTAAGTTCAAAAGGCAAACAGGTTTTGTAAAATGAATTGAATAATTCGCCTACTTGTTTAAAAACCACGCCATGCGAAAAACGGTGACGTTCAGATTTGATAAGATTCAATCTTAACTGAGCCATGAAAAGCTCTTCAAATTTGAGCCTGTTAAGCGCATCCTGATAGGCGTTAAAGTTCGCTGGAAAATGGATATCGTTGTACGCTTTGTACCTGGAAATTAAGTTAAGTGATTGCAAAATTTTATCAGGCAGATTTTCCGGTATATCAGCGGGCGTTAAAGCTGTTAAAAGGCCCCAGGTTAATTTACCAATTTGCCTGCCGCCGAGCTGCTTTTGCTTTAATTTTTCCGTTGTTGGGTAAACAGGCTCCAAAAAACTTTTTCCTTCAGATTTTTCGGGGCTGAAAGCTTCTATTTCGGGGTGCGTTATTTGCGGATAGCCGCTAAAAAAACTGGCTTTTCCATATACAAGATACTCCTTCCCAATCTCAAGCGATTTTTGTACCCAGTTAATTCCCTGGAACCAAACAAGTTCCATCGTGCCAGAGCTGTCTCTTAGTTCTCCGACCAGTCTTTTTCCCCTGTTTTCGCCAAGCACCTGGAGACTCACGAGCCGGCCCGCAACCTGTACCTGGTCCGTTTGGGGTGTGATTTCCCTGATCAGCTGAACCTGCGTTTTATCCACATGCCTGAACGGAAAATGCTCCAGCAGGTCTTTAAAAGTAAAAATATTAAGTTCCTTCTTCAGAATGTCTGCCCGCAAAGGACCTACACCTTTCAGGTACTCTATCGGATTAGATAATATGGACTGTGAAGCGTTTATACTAAAGTGTTTATCGACAAAAATAGGTCAAATTGAAAATTGAAAGTTGAAAATTGAAAATGGGAGGGCAGAATGTGGCAATTTGAAAATTTGAAAATTTGAAAATGAAGAATGCCTCAGCTCGCTAAACTAAGGATATAACACTTAGCAATTAGTAACACAGAATTAATTTCACAACATACTCGACATCTTACACAGAGCATTTTCAATTTTCAACTTTCAATTTTCAATTCTCTCTCATTTTCAAATCTTCAAATTTTCAAATTGTTTGCTATCTTGGCTTATCATTAAGCACCTATGCGCCCAATCACCACACCATCATACGTTACCACTCATTACCACGATAAAAATTATTTTTTAGAACATATTGATGAAATAAGAAACGGCATTCGTGGGCTTGTAAAAGGAGATCAGATTGATGTGAGTGTTGTTATTCCTGCGTACAATGAAGAAGAAAAAATATTGCGCACGCTGGCATCTCTTTCTAAAACACAAACCGCTCTTTCTGTTGAGATACTAATTGTCAATAACAATTCTTCTGACAAAACAAAAGAACTTGCTGAACTTGCTGGCGCGACGGTGATTACAGAAACCAAACAAGGTGTTCAAAATGCACGTACCGCGGGCCTTCACGCCGCAAAAGGAAAGTTGATCATCAACGCAGATGCGGACACTATCTACACTCCATACTGGGTGGAACTCATGACCAGCCCTTTGAAGAACGAAAATATTTCGATGGCCTATGGCAAATTTGCTTTCTTCCCCGAAAGCGGCGCACCGAGATTGTTGTATTTTCTTTACGAAACATCAAGTGATCCTTATAAATGGTGGCTGGCAAAGACAAAGGAAGAAGCCATGTTTGTATACGGTTGCACCTCTTGTTATCGCAAAGAACAAGCGATCGCCGTGAATGGTTTCGAACATCCACCGGGAACAAATGAAGACGGTTATCTAGGTTATAAACTACGCACAAAGTTTGGCAAATTATACAAAGTCACCTCTAACAAAGCCCTCGCATGGACAAGCGACAGAAGATTGATTGAAGGCGGCGGGGTGTTCGCTTCGTTTACGAAACGCTTCAGAAAAGCATTGACGCAAAAGATAGACACGAGCAATTTAGAAAAGAGTCAATCTTAATACTGTTGGCACTTAATGAATGTCGGCGCGGGTATGCAGCCTGGCTCCCGTGCCGATGCGTATCTGTGCCTGCTACTTCGCGTATCGCACACTGTTGGCACAGATACGCTCTACTGCACAGGCTAGGCTGCATATCCCCGCCAACAGCGTGCGGGCAGGCATTCCCTATTTCCTCACATACACTTCCACCCACGCTTGCGCACTCGGCTTGCGCGGCGCAGTAAATGAATCTACGCGTTTGTAGTATTGCATCAGTGTGTCTCGCACTTCGAAGGGATAGAAATTGTTGAGGTAAGGAATGTATTCAAACAATACGATGTCGTAATAATTGTTTTTAATGCGGTCGCAAAACATTTGTGTTTGCTTTTCAAACATACCCACGCCTTTATGGAACCATAATGGATAATCGCTTCCTGTTTCCAACGAAAAATGAAGATCGTTGGCAAGTGGCGTGAGTTCAGTCATGTTAAGCACTTTGGCATCGGGCCTTTTGATCTCGGGCATCTGCACGATGCGGTGAATACCATCAACTGTGGGACCAGGCAAGAGCATTTTTCTGAATGAGGGAAGTTCTATCCCGCGCCATTCGTTCATTGGAACATCTGTTGTGTCCGCCGGTAAAATGAGGTAAGTATTTTTGTTTACAATGGCAGGATCAGTTTTCTTTTTTCCCAAAACTATTTCTGCATATTTGTAAACGTATCTCCAGTAAACCTGGCTCCACCAAAGCATTACAGCCAACGTGCAAACGACAACAGTAGAAGCAGATTCGAAATTTATTGGTAAATATTCTGCAAGCATCACGAGTATAAATGCAATGGCAAAACTGTGAAAGAAAATATTATTGTCTTGCGGCACATAACTCGTAACCTGGAACACAGCTGCCTCTGCAAGGATACCTAAAGCAAGCAATGAAAAAATGATGAGCGTTTTATTTGCCCAAAAATCAGCGCCACCTTTCCGCTTGTACTGAATGAACAACAAAACGACAATAACGCCTGTATAAAATTTTATCCATTGTGAAGCGCTGAAAAATTCATCGGCTATGTCCATTGCTGAAAAACGTGATGAGTGCGGTGGTTGGCCGTGATTGAACCAATAGCCAAAACCATATTTAAGAAATGGCAAAACAAATAAACATCCGATAATTATTGTAGTTGCGAGAAAATACATCGGTTGTTTCCAGTCCTTTTCGTTGTATGAGGTATAACAAATAAGTGCAGTGCAAATAAGATAACCCAATGCGCCACCATCTTGTTTGGTAAAAAACGAACAGAGGGTAAACAGGACGCCTGCTATCATATACGTGTAACGCCATTTTCGTCCTTCACCAAAAACGAATTTCAAAATAAAAGCGATGCCTACAAACTCATACACAATAACTGTGTGATTGTACCACGGCCAATAATTGAGAAATGAAAAAGAAAAAACATAAAGGCACACACATACAAATCGTATTCCCTCTTTTACGGAAAGACTTTTAAGAATTGATCTGAAAGCCAGGCCAGATATAACATTGATCAACACCTGCGCTTTCACAAGCGTAATTAATTGTGGTCCAAAAATTTTAAAAAACATGGCGGGAATTACCCAAAACATAAACCCTGTGGGAATGCCAAAATCTTTGAAAGGTATTTCTCCAAGGTATAAACGGTAGGCGCCTTCATAGGAAAGAAAAATATTCAAGCGATACGGAAATGTTCCAAAAACAGGTATGATTGCTATGATTATGATCAGGAAAATTTCGGCCCAGGCTAATAATCTCTTCATAATAAGGTGGTTGGTCAATGATGGCGAAAATTACTACATGGTTATCTCTTTACAAAGTATTGCACAAACTACCTTTATATACTATCTTGGCACTTAATTTATAATCAATCCACCGGGACCTTGCAGGTTCAATATCCTTTCTGCTTGCTAAACAGCATTTTCCGGAGTTTTAAACACAACCAACCAAATTCGTACTGATGGGCAGTTACATAAAATTGTTGCGACCTAAGGACTGGGCCAAGAACTTATTTCTTTTTATACCCCTGATTTTTTCGGGCTTTGCTTATCTCACAAAAGAAAATATTCTTGTACTGATTATCGGCTTCTTCGCGTTTAGCTTTGTTGCGAGCTCTATATATATCATCAACGATTATCGTGATATTGAGGATGACCGCAAACACCCTAAAAAAAGCAAAAGACCTTTGGCAAGCGGCGCGGTAAGCAAGCAGGCAGCCATTGTTATTTTTATATTACTTCCTATCGTTGGCTTTATCTTATCTTATTTAGCGGATAAAAGTTTGCACTTCACTTTTGTGCTGGCTTTCTATTTCGTCATGAACCTTGCCTATTCGTTTGGAGCCAAGAACATTTCGATACTCGATATCATGATCATCGCAGTGGGCTTTGTGCTTCGCGTAAAGGGCGGCGGACTTATTGCGCACATCAATCTATCATTGTGGTTAAACCTTATGGTGTTCCTGCTTTCATTGTTCATGGCTATTGCCAAGCGTCGCGATGACATTCTCTTGAAGATTGAAACCGGTGCCGACATGCGCAAGTCGATCAAAGGGTATAACCTCGATTTTCTAAACACAATGCTTGGATTGTTCAGCGCTATCATCATTGTAACGTACATAATGTATTGTGTATCACCGTTCACAATAGAAAAACTGGGTACATACCAACTTTATTATACTTCTATTTTTGTAATTGCCGGCTTGATGCGATATTTGCAATTAACATTGGTTCAGAACAAAGCCGGATCTCCAACCGAAATCCTTTACAAAGACCGATTCATACAAGTCACATTATTACTGTGGATAGCCAGTTTCTACATGATTGTTTACCTTAAGGAATTAACCTTTTTAAAATCGTACTAGCAGAGGCTTCAACAGTCGACACATATTTCATAATCCATACCCGCCTGTTGAAACAATTGCTGTTGTATGATACACCACAGAATCATAAAACGTTTTTATGAAAAAAGAAATCGCTAACTGGGGAAATTATCCGGTAATTGAGAGTGATGAAAAATCGTTTTCATACACAGATGAGCTCGACAAACTAGTTGCCCAGCCAAAAAGCTATATAGCACGCGGAAATGGCCGCTGCTATGGTGATGCATCGTTGGCTGACAATACTATTTCCACACTTAAGTACGACAAGGTTTTATCGTTCGACACTGAGAAAGGTTTACTGGAAGTGCAGAGTGGCATTACGCTTGACCAGGTACTTGATATCATTGTACCTAAAGGGTGGTTCCTTCCTGTTACGCCGGGTACAAAATACATCACTGTAGGCGGCGCCATTGCGAGTGACGTGCACGGAAAAAATCACCACGTAGACGGTGCATTTTCTCATCACGTTATTGAAATGGATGTTTTGCTGGCAAGCGGCGAAACCCTTACCTGTTCTCCTACAGAGAACACCGACCTCTTCGAGGCAACTTGTGGTGGCATGGGACTTACAGGTGTGATCGAGAGAGTGATCTTTGATCTGAAAAAAATAGAAACTTCATTTATAAAACAGAAACAGGTTAAAGCAGAGAATCTCGAAGAAATACTACAACTCTTCGATACTTATGCTCATTATACTTATTCTGTTGCCTGGATCGATTGTTTGAAAAAAGGAAAGAACTTCGGAAGAAGCATTCTTATCCTTGGTGAACATGCGAAAAAAGAGGACCTGGACGACAAGCAAAAAAACGATCCTTTACAATTACCCAAAAAGAAACAGATCACCTTTCCTTTCAATCTTCCTTCATGGGTGTTGAACACCTTTACAGTAAAGGCTTTCAACTTCCTTTATTACGGAAAAAATTTCAAAAAGGAAATCAACAATGTTGTTTCTTACGAACCATTCTTCTATCCGCTCGATGCTATTCTACATTGGAACCGTGGTTATGGTAAACCGGGTTTTATACAATATCAATTCGTTTTGCCATTGCAGGCAAAGCAAGGTTTGATTGATATTTTGAATCGTATCAGCGATGAAGGCATTGGTTCATTCCTTGCGGTTTTGAAAGTATTTGGCAAACAGGAAAGCCTGATTTCATTTCCCACAGAAGGCTACACACTAGCGCTCGATATACCTGTGCGCAAGGGCCTTTTTGAATTTCTTGATGAGCTTGATCAAATCGTACTGAAATATGGCGGCCGCTTGTACATGTCTAAAGATGCAAGAATGAAACCTGAAATTTTAAAAGCAGGCTATCCGCATCTTGACAGATTTAAAGCGATTATTAAAAAATTCAACCCGGATTTTAAATTCAGATCTCATCAGTCTGATAGGCTTTTGCTGACAAAAGAAAAAGACTCTAAGGTAAACGGCACTGCGGTAGTATTGCCGAAGATGGAAGCCGCTGTTAAATAAATAAAAAAGAAAAAATTAAAAAGAAAAATCGTCACAGAGCAGTCACCCTTTTCTTTTTAATTTTTTACTTTTTCTTTTTTCCTTTTTTGAAAACTCTTTAACCACACACATGCCAACTGTACTTTTATTAGGTGCTACGTCTGACATTTCCGTTGCTATTGCAAAAGAATTCGGCGCTCATGGATACTCATTACAACTTGCCGCCAGAAATACTGAACATCTTTTACCTATTCAATCTGATCTTCAGATCAGATACAATGTTGATTGTACTATTCATGCGTTTGATGCATTGAATTACGATAGTCACCAAAGCTTCTTTAACAGCCTCTCTGTGAAGCCTGATGTTACAGTATGCGTTTTCGGTGTGATGTATGAGGAGGAGGATGCATGGAACGATTGGAAGCTAACGCACCGCATGATCGACACCAACTACACCGGTGCCGTTTCTATTTTAAATATTGTCGCAAAGTATTACAGCGCACAAAAGAAAGGAACGATCGTTGGCATCAGTTCTGTTGCAGGCGAACGCGGCAGACAGAGCAAATTGATCTATGGCAGCGCCAAAGCCGCTTTCAGCGCATATCTTGCGGGTTTAAGAAATAAATTATTTAAAGACAACGTGCACGTTGTTTCTGTAAAACCGGGCTTTGTGTATACCAAAATGACGGAAGAACTTCCTTTACCAAAACCGCTTACCGCTCAACCTGAAGAAGTTGCAAAAGCAGTTTTCAAAGCCGTTGAGAAAAAGAAAAATACCATTTACACAAAGTGGATGTGGAAGTACATTATGATGATCATCAAGAATGTACCGGAGCCGGTGTTTAAGAAAATGAACATCTGATGAAAACAACAGAACGCTGATTGTCATGATTGTCATGATTTATCAAGATTTTAAAAATAGAACGCAGATAATGATTTTGATGGTTATTTAAGATTTAATAGAACGGCTTTTTGAAAGGGCTTTTTCAAAAAAATCATAACAAATCATGACAACCATGAAAATCTGCGTTCCAATCTCTCTCACATGAAACGTATCGCTTTTTTTGACTTCGACGGAACGATCACTACAAAAGATACGCTGCTGGAAAATATAAAGTTTCATAAAGGCAGCTTATGGTTTTATGTTGGCTTTTTGCTCAACAGCCCATATTTAGTGGCTTTCAAGGCAAAGGTTATTTCTAACCAAACAGCCAAGGAAAAAGTATTGAAGTTCTTTTTTGGCGGCAGCGATGAAATTTCTTTTCAAAAAAAATGCGACGATTTTGCGACTGCAAAGCTTCCTGAAATGATTCGCCCGAAAGCTGTTCATGAAATAAGAAAACATCTGGAGCAAGGCACTGAAGTGGTAATTGTTTCCGCATCTGCGTCCAACTGGTTTCGCAAATGGGCGAATGAGCACAACCTTAAAATGATCAGCACGACGCTGGAAGTGCACAACAATAAAGTAACAGGAAAAATAACCGGCAATAACTGTTACGGGGAAGAAAAAGTAGCGTTGATTAATCAACGCTACAACTTGAAAGAGTACGACGAAATTTATTGCTACGGCGACACCAGCGGCGATAAACCAATGCTGGCGCTGGGGACGAAGACGTTTTATAAACCCTTCAGGTAATTAATAATTAATAAAGAATAATTAATAGGGCGCCATTCGTTTGGTTGTTGTTTCCCTCTCTGTTGGACATTCATTAAGGTCGATTACATGCGGAATGCTACCCTATTAATTCTTAATTATTAATTATTAATTCGTTTTCACCATCCTCTCCACTGTCTTATACTTATCTCCCACGCTTACTTCTACCAGGTAAATGCCGGCTTTGAGGCTTTGTGCATTGATGCTGGTGTAATAATCCGTTTGTGATTTATAGAATACCTGGCGTTGTATTAGTTTACCGTCAATACCATACACGTTGATCACACCATTTCCTTTTTCAGTATTGTTAACGGCTATGTTTAAGCTTTCCTTTACAGGATTAGGATAAATTGTTGCACCGCCTTTGTTATTATCATCAGCTACGGAAACAATCTTTGAAAATTTGATCGATCCGTCTTTGTCTACTTCCTGCAGTCGGTACAGATATTTTGTTTTTGTGTACTGGTTATCTGTGAACGAATATTCTTTTGAAGAAGTGGAATTGCCCGCGGCCGTTACATTTCCAATAGTTGTAAATGTTGTTCCGTCCTCGCTTCTCTGCACATCAAAATGATCTGTGTTGGTTTCTTTATCGGTTGCCCACTGCACGGTGTTTTTGCCGTTTACTTTAGTGGCTTTTATGTATAAAAATTCTACAGGCAGTAATCCGGTAGGATTGGTCATCGTCACAAAATTGGAAGCGGAAGCCCCCATGTTATCATACACTGTAAGCTGGAATTTGTATACACCACCTACAACACTTTGTACCGTTGGGAAGGAACTTTGGGCATTTACAAGTGTTATTGCCGGGCCCGTTAGTTGTTTCCAGGTATAAGCAATAATACTACCATCAGGATCATACGAACCACCGCCACTCAGATAGGCATAGTTATTCGTGGTACTGAAATTATTTCCCGCATTTGCCACTGGCGGTATATTGGCGCCAATACCGGGTTTAATGGTCACAGTCATTGTATCGAAACCTGCCTTGCCGTAATAATCCAATGTGCGCAGAACAAAAGTGTATGTTCCGGTAACCATGCCTGTTACTGTTGTCGCGCTCGCGGCAGGAGTTGTAATAGTAAAGTTATCCGGACCGGAAATTTTTGTCCATTTGTATTCGGCAATGGTACCGTCGTTATCATAGGAAGCGCCACCATTTAGCGAGGCCTTGTTTGAAGGAAGTACAATGATCGTATCGTTACCCGCTTTTGAAACAGGCACCTGATCTACAGGAGCAACACCTCTTGTATGCATCAGCATCCATTCATAAACGTTTGGATTTTGAAGAGCATGTGTTTCATCATATACCCAACCCCAGATGCCATGCCCGCCTGAAGGAAAATATTTTGCCAGAGGATATGGATCGGGCGAAGGTGTACAGCCGTTGTTCATTTTATCTATAAGGGCTTGCGTATAGCCTACCGGCACAGTCGGATCGTCCATGGCGTGAAATGCCCATACAGGCAAATTCGCCTGGTTCATGTAACAGATGCCGTTTGTGTTGGCGGGAGCCACACCGCAGCTTACTACGACAGCGGCAAACTTTGGCGCATTGGCAGGATCGCTGGTAACGTAATCCCAAACGCCGCCACCGCCGGCACTCAACCCTGTCAGATAAACCCTGTTGGGGTCTACCTGCAGATTGGCCGTTGCATAGTTATACATGGCATCCACATAATTATTGATCCATCCGGTGTAAGTAAGGCTCAACTGAGGAGACAATACGAGAAAAGTGTCTTTTACGCCATTCACAGTAAAAGCCATTTGTGAACCTGCTGCAATGTTCTTTGGGGGACCATTGAAAGCAACTTTATACAAGTCTGTAGTACCATTTCCTCTTTCTCCCACACCGTGAAGAAAAATCATTAAAGGGTATTTTTTTGTTGAACTCCAACCGTAAGAAGTAGGCTTGTATTCGTAGTACCCTACAAATAGCCCGTTATAGGTAAGAGACTTTGCCACCTGCTGCGCAGAAATACCAAGAGTTACCAGAAGCAGCCCCACACTGAGGAGAATTGTTTTCATACTCGTACATTGGATTAAAAAATCAGGGTATAAAGCATTGCCCAAGCTGCTTGTAAAACGTAAAACATGTACAAGATCGTCTGTGGAATTGCCGCTCAGGCAAGTATTTTCCCACATAAAAAATACAAATGATTAGAAATCAGAATATTTGTTTTGAAGACTTAACACAGATTTTCGTTTATTACAGCGCGTTAGCACTTCGGAAAATACGGAGCATGATAGTAGTTTAACGTAGAAATGCGTGGTAAAGAGGCGAACAGAAGGAAATTCAAATTAATAATTAATAATTAGTAATTAATAGGGCATCATTACTACAGGTTGTAGTGTCCTATTCTGTTTAAGATACTTAAAGGTCGATTATACAGTTTGCCACACCTGTTAATTCTTAATTATTAATTATTAATTAAAAAAGGGCTGACAAGTATTAAAACCTGCCAGCCCAAAAAACGGAGTTGCTTAACGTTTATAGTTTAACGAATTTCTGCGTTGGAAGTGATTTGCCATCCAGCACTATTTGCAAATAGTACACACCTTGTGAAAGGCTTGTAATATCAATTTGCTGACGGAAATCGAATTGTCCTTTACTGTATTCAATTGTCTTCGCAGCTTTTCCGGTTGCGTCGAAGATCACCACTTTCATTTTACCAGTTGTTTCGTTGTTCACTACAAGGTTCACATAGCTCTGTGCCGGATTAGGGCTCAGGCTGAGTGAAGATGTTGTAGCCACTGCTTTTGTATCAGCAGACACGATACTTGTTGTAGAAAGTGTAGATGCTGATTTCACTGTCGTGCTGGAAGTGAATGAAACCTGCGCGGAAGCTGTTGCACCCAAGTCATCTGTAACGGTGAGGTTGAATACATAGGTTCCTGCTACCAATCCCTGAACTGTTGGGAACATTGAGTTTCCTCCAATTACAGCCGCTGTGTTTGGTCCGGATACCTGGCTCCATGCCCATGTTACGATTTTTCCATCAGGGTCATAAGATGCACCACCACTCAGGTATACGTAAGTGTTTGCAGTAGTGAAATTGTTTCCTGCGTTGCAATAAGGCGCTTTGTTGTTGTTGTTTGCAGCAAGTACCGTTACTGTCACCTGTGCCGTTGCGGTAAGGCCACCATTGTCAGTCACCTTCACCTGGTATACATAAGTACCAGCGATCAATCCTGTCAACTGAGATGTTTTACCAGAAGGCGTAACAATAGTTCCACCGGTTGGTCCGCTCACTTTTGTCCACTCATAAGTTGAAATGGTGCCATCAGGATCGTAAGACAGGCTACCATCCAATGTTACAGTTCCCTGCGGAAGCTGTACATTAAAGTTACCGCCTGCGCTTGCTACCGGTGGTTTGTTTGTGCCCACAGTAAGGGAAACGTTCGCAGAAGCTGAAGCTCCCTGGTTATCTGTTACTGTTAATTTGAAAACATATACACCACCAACAAGGTCTTTTACAGTTGGGAACATGCCATCAGTCGCGAGCATTGTAGCTGTGTTTGGACCACTCACCTGTGACCATGCCCATCCTTTTATGCTTCCGTCCGGATCATAAGACGCACCACCGCTCAGGTATGCATAGTTGTTTGTGGTAGTGAAATTATTTCCCGCGTTTGCAACAGGTGCTTTGTTATTGTTAACCGCAGCGTTTACAGTAATCGTTACATTAGATGTAGCTGTTGCCGCGTTGTTATCGTATACTGTTAATTGATACACATAAGTTCCTGCTATAAGTCCTGTAACCTGTGTTGATGCTGTGGTTGGAGAAGCTATAGTTGATGCAGAAGGACCGCTTACCTGTGCCCATGCATATCTTGAAATACTACCATCTGCATCTTTTGAACCGCTACCGTCCAATGTTACTGCGCTTGTAGGCAATGTAATTGTTTGATTTGTACCTGCCGCTGCAGTTGGAGGAACATTCACAATTGCAGCCGAGTTAACCGAGATAGTTACATTAGCTGAAGAAGTTCCGCCGGAGTTATCGGTTACTGTTAGTTGGAAAACATAAGTACCTGCGATCAAACCAGTTACTGTTGTTGAAGCAGTAGATGGAGAAGTGATCACACCTACAGCCGGTCCGCTTACTTTTGTCCAGGAGTAGCTGGCGATTGTACCGTCGCTATCTGTAGAGCCGCTTCCGTTTAATGTTACTGTGCTTATAGGTAAAGTAATTGCCTGTGCTGCGCCTGCATTTGCTACCGGAAGAACGTTCGCAGGAACTGCCGGTGGAGTTGCGCCGTTATTAGCACGGGAGAGCGTAAGCATCCACTCATATACGTTAGGATTCTGAATACCATGACCCGGGTCAAAAGCCCATTCCCAAATGCCATGTCCGCCAGAAGGATAATAAGTAAACTTTGGGGCTACAGTGGGGTTACACTGCCCCAATTTGATTTGCGCATACTGTGTATTTCCCACACCTACTGTACCATCGTCCATTGCGTGAAACGCCCAAACACCAACTTTTGCTTCGGCAAGATTACAGTAGTAAGTTCCTTCTCCTGTACCGCAGCATGGAATAATACCGGCAAACTGTGAAGCGTTTGCTAGTGACGCTGTTGCATATTTCCAAACGCCACCACCACCAAGGCTAAGCCCACAAAGGAATACACGGTTTTGATCGATGCTAAGATTTGCTTTGGCATACTTCAACATTTCATCTACATAAAATGTTTCCCATGTACCATATTGTACGTCTAATTGAGGAGTAAGTACAAGGAATGTTTCGGCTATCCCTGTGTTAGGGTTAGTAAATGTCATGGTATTGCCTGCATTGATAAGGCGCGGTACGGCGTTTGCATTTACCTTGTACAGGTCAGTTGTACCATTACCTCGCTCCCCAATTCCGTGCAGGAAAATAATAAGAGGGTATTTTTTCGAGGTCGTGTAACTCGTGGGTTTATATTCGTAAAACCCGATTTTTGTGCCATTAGCGGCAGTTAAGCTACGTGCAACTTGTTGCGCATTAGCGAATAGGGATAGGCATACTATGCCCACAATGAGTAAAAGATTTTTCATAAAAAAATTAATTCAAGGATTCACTGAAAAAAATACCTGTTTATACAATACTGTTTACTACTACTTTTCTAACGAAATCAAAACACCTTTCAACACGATTTCAAATCCTTGACATAACTCTTTTGTGAATTTGCAATAACGTCTTCAAAACATTTCACCTCGAAAGTAAGTACCGGATCAGTTTCAAACGGTTTTTTTGGTTGATCGATTACGCACCAATTTCTATACCACATAACTTCAATCTTAAAAAAATATCCGATTCGAATATTTTTTGAACCGACTACACACCGACGTTGCATTGATCCATTTGAGTTATCCCGAAAGCCAATAGGGATGCCGTTTTCGGATGTCGACTGAAAAAACTTAAGCCTTTCATTGCTCTACTAACCGCATGGCACAAACGTGTACAAGCACTCCCCCTGGGGGAAATGGAACTTAGTCTCGAATCACTCTTCACGTTTGCAGAAAAATGCGGGCAAGCAATAGCACGCTGTAAGCATCACCTTGTGCTCAGGCAATCCCCATCCCGGATGTTGGATTACGAGCAAGATCATTTATACATAGTAAACTATGTTATTGATCTCTTTTACAAAGTATTATGCAATAAGAGAAATCAGGGTTAACACACTTTCTCAGCGTGGCAGGCCACTTAACGGCAAGCCACAGCCGGACTTTTTTTAGATGGATAAGGTTTGACGATTTGAAAATTTGGGAATTTGAAAATTTGAAAATGCTACCGGTGTGCCCTTCCTTCATTTTGTTTCCCTTCAGATATTCCAAGATATGGAATCTAACGCTGAGAACGGCACAGAAACAATTTTCAAATTTTCAAATCTTCAAATTTTCAAATTATTTAAAGTTTCGCGAACTTTTTGATGACAGGTTTCAGGCTGCCTTCATAAATAGTTTCTAAATAATACATTCCTGCAGGCAGTTTTGAAATGTCGAGCTGCTGTTGCACCTGACCCGCTTGCTTAGAATAATTATATTGAGCTGCAATTTTTCCTTTTACATCGTACACTACGAATTTGTAGTTGCCGACAAAGTCATTATTGAACGTAACAGTGATCTGGTTTGTTGCAGGATTTGGATAAATACTTGGTTCTTTCGCTATTTCATTCAATTTCGTAGATCCCGCATTTACATCTGTGCCCAGCGCCTGTGTGCTCACACTGCCTGCCACAGCAGATTTAGCCGTATTAGCCTTCACCGTTACTACTATATCATCAGTTGCAGATTGACCGCTATTGTCCGTTACTTTTAAGCGGAACGTGTAAGCTCCTGCAACAAGGTTTTGCACAGTTGGGAACATACCATCTGCTGAAAGTATGGATGCTTTGCCCGGTCCGTTTACCTGTGACCATGCCCATCCTTTTATGCTTCCGTCCGGATCGTATGATGCACCGCCGCTCAGGTATGCATAGTTGTTAGATGTACTGAAATCCTTACCTGCATTGGCGATCGGAGCCTTGCCCGGAATGACTTTTACTTTTACCTCATCAGAAACGCTTGCTCCTGAATTATCTGTCACCGTTAGTCTGAAGGTATAGGTACCCAAAACCAGGTCTTCAATTGTCGGGAACATCGTGTTTCCGGAAAGAAGGGTTGCTGTGTTTGGTCCGCTCAGTTGCTTCCATGTCCAGGTCACGATGCTACCATCGAGATCATAAGAACCTGCACCACTTAAATAAGCAAAGGTGTTTGCGGTAGAGAAATCATCTCCGGCCATTGCCACTGGCGGCTTGTTGGCTACAACAGCTGGTTTTACCGTTACTGCTATAGTGGCCGAAGCAGTTGCTCCTGCATTATCTGTTACAGTTAAGTTGAAAATGTATGCGCCTGCAACCAAACCTGTAACCTGCGTTGATACTGCAGACGGCGTAGCAATGGTGCCTGATGCCGGTCCACTTATTTTCGTCCATGCATAAGCGACAATTTTACCATCGCTATCCTTTGAACCGTCACCATTGAGTGTTACATTATTTGCAGGCAATGTGATGGTCTGCGCTTTACCGGCATCTGCTGTTGGTGGTTGGTTAATTGGCACCACAGCAGGCTTCACAGTAACCACTACATCACTATAAGAAGTTGCGTTCTCATCATCCGTTACTGTTAACCGGAACACATAACCGCCTACTACCAAACCTGCAACTTTTGTTGTCGCACTATTTGGAGAAGCAATTGTGCAAGCTCCCGATCCACTCACTTTGCTCCACGAGTATTTCTTAATTGAACCGTCGTTGTCCTTTGAACCGGTTCCGTTTAGTGTTACACTGTTTACAGGTAATGTAATCACTTGTGCATCGCCTGCATCTGCTGTTGGAGGTACGTTAACCACTACAGCTGCATTTACGGAAATGGTTACATTTTTAGAAGCAGTTGCTCCGTCGTCATCCGTTACTGTTAACTGGAACACATAAGTACCAACTGTAAGGCCGTTAACCTTTGTTGTTGCATCGGATGGAGAAGCAATAGAACCAGCAACTGGCCCGCTTACTTTTGTCCATGCATATTTTTTGATTTTACCGTCACTATCTTTTGAACCTGTTCCGTTTAATGTTACAGTATTTACAGGTAGTGTAATTGCCTGTGCCGCGCCAGCGTCTGCTGTTGGAGGCACGTTAACAACTACAGCTGCGTTTACTGAAACCGTTACGTTGTCAGAAGCAGTTGCACCTTCGTCATCTGTTACTGTTAACTGGAACACGTAAGTTCCTACTGTAAGACCGTTAACCTTTGTTGTTGACGCAGATGCAGAAGCGATAGTGCCACCCGCAGGTCCGCTTACTTTTGTCCATGCATATTTTTTAATAGTACCGTCGCTGTCTTTTGAACCCGTTCCGTTTAATGTTACAGTATTTACAGGTAATGTAATTGCCTGGTCACCGCCTGCGTTTGCAACCGGCACCACATTAGGAACAGGTTCAGGTTTGCCCTGATTGTCATTGTCTTGTCCCTGATTGTCATTATTGTTACCATTACGGGATAAACCAAGCATCCATTCGTACACGTTAGGATTCTGAAAACCATGACCGGGATCGAAAGCTCTTTCCCAAATGCCATGTCCGCCTGATGCGTAGTAAGTAAACTTCGCTGTCATGGCGGGGCTGCACTGGGCCAATTTAATTTGTGCATACTGTGTATTGCCCACTCCCACTGTTCCGTCATCCATGGCGTGGAATGCCCATACGCCAACCTTTGCTTTATTTAAATTACAAAAATCAGTTCCTTCACCGGTTCCGCAACACGGAATGATGCCAGCGAACTGATTTGCATTTTTTAATGAGTTGGTTGCATACTTCCAAACACCGCCGCCACCTAGGCTCAGCCCGCATAGAAACACACGGTTTGGATCGATGCTAAGGTTTGATTTGGCGTACTTCAACATTTCATCCACATAAAAGTTTTCCCAGCTACCATATTGTACGTCTAATTGAGGAGTCAACACAAGAAACGTTTCCTTAACCCCTGTTTTAGGATTGGTAAAGGTCATTGTGTTACCGGCCCTGATCATGCGTGGCGTTGCATTTGCCAACACTCTTGGAAGATCTGTTGTGCCATTGCCCCTCTCTCCAATCCCGTGGAGGAAAATGATGAGGGGATATTTTTTTGATTTTGAATAATCTGTGGGCTTGTATTCATAAAACCCGATCTTCTTACCATTAGTTGCAGTTAAACTACGAGCTACCTGTTGCGCTCCCGCAAACACTGACAAACACAAAATCCCCGCAATAAGTAAAATACTTTTCATAATTTAATCATTTTTGAAAAAACATCTGTTTCATACAACTACGGCTTACCCAATTTTCAAATTTGAACATTTTGAAAATTTGAGAACTTGAAAATTTGAAAATGCAGCTGGTGTATCTTTTCCAATGTTTTGCCAACTCTCCAATATTCAAAGAGATTGAACCTACAATTGAGAAGTCACACAGAGACAATTTTCAAATTTTCAAATCTTCAAATCAGCACTTTACCTGGTGCTACAGTTTTACAAACTTTTTGCTGACAGCCTTCTGGTTGCCTTCATAAATAGTTTCCAAATAATACATTCCTGCAGGCAGTTTTGAAATGTCCAGCTTTTGCTGTACCTGACCCGCTTGCTTAGAATAATTATATTGAGTTACAATTTTTCCTTTCACATCGTACACTAAGAATTTGTAGTTGCCAACAAAATCATTAGTGAATGTTACAGTGATCTGGTTGGTTGCAGGGTTTGGATAAATGCTTGGCTCTTTCGCCAGGTCATTCACCTTGGTAGATCCTGCATTTACATCTACACCCAGAGCTTGTGTGTTCACTGTGCCTGCAAGCGCTGTTGTTGCAGTTTTTGCTGTTACAGTTAACACTACGTCATCAGTTGCAGACTGACCACTGTTATCCGTTACTTTCACGCGGAAGGTGTAAGTTCCTGCAACAAGGCTTTGAACTGTTGGGAACATTGAGTTTCCTGAAAGTATTGATGCAGTATTCGGTCCGCTTACCTGTGACCATGCCCATCCTGTTATGCTGCCATCAGGATCGTATGATGCACCGCCGCTCAGGTATGCATAGTTGTTAGATGTGCTGAAATCGTTACCTGCATTGGCAACCGGAGGTTTACCCGTTGAACCAAGAGATACATTCACATCATCGTAAGCAGTTGCTCCAAGATTATCAGTTACCGTTAATCTGAAAGTATAAGTACCCGCTACCATATTGTTGATCGTTGGGAACATAGAGTTTCCTGCAACGATTTTCGTTGTGTTTGGTCCGCTTATTTGCGTCCATGCCCATGTTGCTATACTTCCATCAGGATCGTATGAAGCACCACCGCTCAGGTATGCGTAGTCTTTGTATTGTGTGGTGAAATCCGCGCCTGCATTAGCTATTGGCGCTTTGTTGCTGCCGGTAGATGCTTTCACAGTAACTGAAACTGCTGTTGTTCCTGTTGAACCAAGGTTATCTGTTACTTTCAACTGGAAGCTGTAAGTTCCCGCTACCAATCCATTTACCGTAGTAGCTTTTGCGGTAGCTGTGCCAAACGTTGCAGTATTAGGACCAGAAACTTCTGACCACTGATAGCTGCTGATGGTTCCATTGGCATTACTACTGATAGAACTGCTACCATCAAGTGTTGTTGTATTTGTTGGCAAAGTAATGGTGGTTGTACCGGTGATCTTTACTACAGGCGGAACAAGTACAACAGAGCCGGTTGATATACTAACCGCTACTGTGTCATCGGCAGGTTTGCCAAGATTATCGGTTACCACCAATCTGAACTTGTAATTTCCGGTAACTAACTTACTGATAGTTGGGAAAGGAGTAGTGCCATCAATAATAGTTGCCGTTGCAGGACCGGCGATTTGATACCACTGGTACGTTGCAATTTTACCATCAGGATCATAAGATCCCGCACCGCTTAGGTATACAGTGCTGTTTGCAGAAGTAAAATCATCGCCAGCTTTACATATTGGTGCCAGGTCAGCACCGTAAGTTGTTTGAACCAATACTTTTAACTGACCGGTTGAGCTCGCGCCTTTATCGTCAGTGATCTTTACCTGGAACACATAGGTTCCTTCCACCATGTTACTAACTTTTGTAGTTGCAGAGGTAGCAGATGCAATTGCAGCAGTAGATGGACCAGATACCTGCGTCCAGCTATAGGATGCTACAGTACCGTCGAAATCGTAAGATTTGCTTGCATCAAGCGTTGTAGAATTTGTTGGTAGTACAAGGGAAATATCATTTGTCAGTTGCACAACAGGTGCCTGGTTTACACCATTGCCGTTTGTGCTTCTTCTTTTTGAGAGGAACCATTCATAAAGATTTGGATTGGCATAGGTGTGCGTTTCATCGTAGCTCATATACCAGATACCATGTCCGCCAAGACCTGCAGCGTAGTAAGTTACTTTTGGTGCAGGATTTGGAGCAGGTGAGCATTTATTAATCAGCGCCAATGCATTTTGCGTCATGCTTACCGGCACCGTACCATCATCCACTGCGTGGAAGGCCCATACAGGCAAATGCGCCTGTGCAATGTAGCACATGCCATAAGCAGTGTAGCTGGAACCGCACACAGGGGCAATTGCAGCAAAAATGCCAGCATTACCGGCCTTGTTCGACACATAGTCCCAAGTACCACCACCACCGGCGCTTAAGCCGGTAAGGTATACGCGATCCGGATCGTAGTTAAGATTTGCTTTTGCATATTCAAGCATGGCATCTACATAACCATTCACCCAGCCGCCATACTTTGTATCCAGTTGCGGAGACAATACAAGGAAGCTTTCGGTAACGCCATTAACTGTATAAGTCATTGTAGAACCCCATTTAATATTGCGAGGTATACCGTTTGCACAAACATTGGGAAGATCGGTTGTACCATTGCCACGCTCTCCAATTCCATGGAGGAATATGATCAACGGATACTTTTTGGTTGTGTTGGATGCTACGTATCCAGGTGGCCTAAAATCATAGAAGCCAACGAACAAACCAGCGGACGATGTCATTGATTTCGCAACTTGCTGTGCGAAGGAGGAAGCACTAATCAGCACTAACAGACCGAGTAAAAAGGATCTCATTTGCAATCAGATTTTTTTCAGATTTTTCATTTACTTTCAAAAACAACAGGGCATACCTTTCCTGTTTCAGTCCACATGCTGTTTTGCACAAACAAAACTTTACATGGATGAATAGTAGCATTCGTCCTGCTTTTTCACATAAAATAAGAATTGAATAAGCTTTCGGTCGGGGTAGCAGAAATCCAGTACGTGAGTGAGTCTCGCATTACATTTTACCACTTCAAAAATGCGATTCGACAATTGAACATCTAACGGTGTGCCTTAACCTCAAACCTTTATTCTCTTCCGAACATTCAATGTTCCGTTTTCATGGAGTTTTCCTAAAGCAATATCTATACCAAAATGGGGAAAATGTGTATAATGGTATAAGTTTTTTATGTTATTGAAATTTTGCGCGCATCTCAATGTTGGCGCTATTCTTCCCCATCTTCGTGTTGTAATGCCCGAATAAGTTTATCGCGACTACCTATTAAGGACCGAGCTCGATTTTTTTGCAACGTATAACGGAAGTTTAAATATAAAATTGCCCTAAATAAACGACAGGTTTTGTTTTCGTTTACTTCTACTTTTTCAGTCTGTTGCAAATGAGCTTTTTAGTTATTTATTTTTAAAATAAATAAGCTGATCCGGGTATTGCGAAAATTCATTTGGGGTGCGGATAGGTGTCTGTTTGACAAGTATAGCAGCAGGCAAACGTTTTGCGTTGTACCAAAAAACATTTGATTTTTACTTGTCAAAAAATCGAAATTTTTCTTTTCGCGACGCGAAGGTAGGCGTCCTTATTTATTCTTCAAGCGTGAGAAGCTAGTCTGGATGATGATTAATATCATACAGTCCTTAAAACAACAGCCGAAAAAGTCTTATAACATATACTTGTAATGTATAGCTGCGCAAAATAACAATGCTAACGATAAGGGGTGAACGCATATGGGCCTAGGTTTGCTAAGATTTGCCGCTACAAAAAAGAATTCTCCTGAAATTATATTCTTCATTTACTAACAAACGTTAGTAAATGAAGACTGTTGTAATGAAAGCAAAAAGGGCCCGAAGGCCCTTTTTTTATAGTGATGAAATTTTCAATTATAGTTTGATGAACTTTTTAACTGAGCTTGCAGATTTTCCATCTACCATTATCTGCATATAATAAACGCCCTGAGCAAGCTTGGAAACATCCAGTTGTTGCTGGAAGTCTGAAGTGCGTTTATCATAATTCGCTGTCATTTGCATTTTACCGGTAGCGTCAAATACTACTATTTGTACTTTTCCGGTAAGAGTGTTGTTCAACAATAGTTTGGCTGTTCCGCGCACCGGATTTGGATACAGTAATGCAGAACCATTTGCAGAGAGATCGTTTCTGAGTGTTCCAACGATTAATGCATTAGGAACAACAGTTTCGCTGTTTGATGGTATCACGACAACTGTTACGTAGTCGCTGGACCAGAAACCAGCATCGTCAGTTACTACCAAATTAAACCTGTAAAGACCTGGCACAAGCGATGAAACGGTTGGGAACATTGTATTTGCGCCTAAGATATTTGCTGTGCTTGGTCCTTGCGCCTGTGTCCACGCAAATGAAACAATATGGCCATCAAGATCATATGAACCTGCACCGCTCAGGTATGCCCATGAATTAGATGTTACAAAGTCGAATCCGGCTTTTGCCACAGGCAACTTATCGGTTGTAACTATTACGTGTACGGTCGCAGTTCCGGTACCTCCTCTGTTATCGGTGACGGTTAGTTTCAAATTAATTTCACCTGAAACCAGTCCTTCCAATGAAACCATACTCTTGTTTGTTGCCGACAAATTCACGACGCCATTTCTTGAAGCACTCCACTCGTAAGAAACAATGGTGCCGTCAGGATCGTAAGATTGCGTTGCGTTGAGGTCGAATTTTCCGCCCGGAATTGTAATCACTACTTCGCCCGGAATAACTGCCACAGGATTCTTATTGGCATTTACGGTAAACGAAACGTCATCCTGTGCTGTTGTGCCCTGGTTATCTGTTACTACAACTCTGTACACATAAGTGCCCGCAATCAAACCCTGTACAGTTGGGAACATCGTATTACCTGAAAGCACGGTTGGTGTATTTGGACCGCTCACCTGTGACCACAAGAACCCAGCGATGGAACCATCAGGATCATAGGAAGCACCTGCACTCAGGTAAACAAAATTATCGTTTGTGCTGAAGTCGTTACCGGCATTGGCAACCGGCGGCTTGTTGCTTGATACGCCCACCGTTACATGTGTAGTAGCAGTGCTTGTGGCCCCCATATTATCGGTTACTGTTAACTGATAAGTATATGTGCCGGCAACAAGATTGCTCACATCTGTTTTAGCGCTTCCCGGAGAAGCAATATCACCACCGGCTGGACCGCTAAGTTTTGTCCACGCATATGTGGTAATGTTACCGTCAGGGTCGCTGGATCCACTACCATCAAGCTTGGCGGTGCTGGCCGGCAATGTAAGATTCTGATCCGGACCGGCATTTGCAATTGGAGCTTTGTTGCTTCCGAGCACTTGTACCGCTACTGTATCATCATCTGTTGCTCCGTAATTATCGGTCACAACTACGCGGAATTTGTATGTACCTCCTACGAGCCCTTGCACTGTTGGAAAGACTGTATTGCCCGAAAGAATTGTCGCTGTATTTGGTCCGGAGGCTTGTGACCACAAATAAGTCGTGATTTTACCATCGGGGTCATAAGAAGCGCCCGCACTCAGGTAAGCAAATTTATCTGAGGTGGAGAAATCATCACCTGCATTCGCAACCGGTGGTTTGTTATTTGACGGCGGCGGATTTACAACAATTTTTACTGAATCCATATCGGTCTTGCCTGCAAAATCTGATACGGTTAATGTATAGTAGTAGGTTCCGGGCTTCAGTCCTTTAACTGCGGTTTTGTAACCGTCAGGCGTTACGATATTATCACCTGCCGCACCGGAAGCTTTTTGCCAATGGAAATTATAAATAAGAAGATTATCCGGATCGTAAGATTCTTCACCGTCCAGATGAACGCTGTCACTCGGCGCGTTGATGGTTGTATCCTTAGGTATTATCACGGCAACCGGTGGTTGATCTGTGTTAGGATCGCCTTTAACGGCAACATTTACAACATCAAACCCATGCTGGCCCTTGTCGTTGACTACTTCTAAAATAACAACGTGCAGTCCCGGAGTCAGGTTGTTGTACACTGTTTTCGCGCTGTTTGGCGACTGTATGGTTCCGCGGTCGGATCTTTCCACAGCTCTCCATCTGTAGGAAACAATTGTACCTCCATTCGGATCACGAGATTTGCTTCCGTCGAGATTGGTGGAGTTTTGTGGAAAATTCAAGATAACATTCGGACCGGCATCTGCTATTGGTATTTCAGGGTTCGCCCCTTTCTTGGGATTCATTAAGAAAAACTCGTAAAGATTGGGGTTCTGAATACCGTGACCGGTATCGTATGCTTTGTCCCAGGCATTGTGGCCGCCACTTGGATAGTAGGTGAATTGTCGCACTTCGTTGTGGTTAGGGTCGCAATTATCGAGCGTCATTTGTGCGTACTGTGTGTTTCCCACCGGAACGGTACCGTCATCCATATTGTGGAATGCCCAGCAAGCTACCCTGTCGTATGTTACCCAACAGAAATATTGTTGAGTTTCTCCTGTTCCGCAAATTGGAGCCATACCGGCCAACATTGCAGTGTGAGTGGTGTCGCTGCTGGACCATCGCCAGGTTCCACCACCACCAAGGCTTAGCCCGGTGAGGTATATTCTGTTCAGGTCAATACTAAGATTAGCCTTGGCATATTTCATCATTTCATCGGTGTAGAAATCCTGCCAGTTACCATAGTTGGAAGCCAGCTGAGGCATAAGAACTATAAAGCTGCTGGTTTCTCCGTTTACTGTAAAGGTCATTGTCGCGCCAGCCTTAATCAGGCGCCCAATTCCATTGTTCAATACTTTAGGTAGATCACTTGTACCATTTCCCACTTCTCCGGAACCGTGCAGAAACACAATCATGGGATACTTTTTTGCGGGGTTATAACCAGCGGGGAGGAATTGATAGAAACCGATTTTGGTTCCATTTGCGGCAGTTAAATGTTGCTGGGTTAACTGGCCGAAGGATAAATAGGACGAGAATAAGGCCAATAATAATAGCATTCTTTTCATAACAGTCCATTTAATTTTTTTTAAATAATTGGTATTGCTACTAATGGATGCTTTGATAGAGCTATTGGATTTGATGGGCGCAGATTATCATGTTCATGAAAATGGTAAGATTGAAAAAGTATCGGATTGACATTAAACGAGAAGGGTTAATACCTATACACTAATCGAGATTCTTCAACGGGGTAGGCAGTTATAAACAGCGCTTCGAACGATATTGTTTATAAAGTGCAAAAAAATAGTTTCGAAGAGAGAGAAAACGGATTCTCATGATTGTCATGATTGCCATGATTAGTGATGATTTGAAATTGATACTGTCTGGTTGCAAGAAGGCTTCGAAAGACATAGTCTGAATGCATAAATGAGATGCCAGCCTAAGCCTTTCGAAGCCTATATTAATTATTAATTACTTCACAAACCTATGTACAGATTGCCAGCCATTGTCCTGGCTCAATTCCAATATGTAAATGCCGGATTGCAAACCAGGCAGTTGAATAGATTGATTGGAAACGCTGGTGCTCTTTTCAAAATTCATTTGCTTCACCACTTTTCCCGAAGCATCAAGTACACGTGCTTTCACAACACCTTTAATTTCGCTGCTTTTTAAGGTGAAATACAGTTGATCCTTTATGGGGTTAGGGTATGTTGCTATTACAGTGTTCCCTGCGTTTCTGATGTTGATGATTTCAGATAATTTTTTTGTGCCGTCAATATCGTACTGAGCAAGCCTGTAGTAGTTATTGCCGGGAAAAGGACTGATATCGGTAAATGTATATTCTTTGGTTTCGGTTGCTGCAGTAGATGGCGGAATAGTGACAACAGTTGAAAAATTTACGCCGTCGTCGCTTTTCAACACATCAAAGTGATCATTGTTGAGTTCTTTGCTGGTGGCCCACTTTAAAATGTTTTTTCCGTCGTTGTTGGCTCCGTTAAAGTAGAGATATGTTACAGGAAGCGGTGCCTGTTTGGTAATTGTAATGGTACTGGAATTTGATAAACCCTGACCATCTGTGGCTGTTAATGTAAACTTATACACTCCTGGTGTAATGAAAGGATGCAATTTGGTTTGGTACCATCCGGGAACGTCATTTTTGACTGTAGTTGGATTTGCTCCGTCAGGTGTTAGCGAAAAAGCACTCAAGTTAGCAGTCTCCCAATCAAAAACTGTTGCGCTTATATTGACTGATGTATCGGATGCAGTTGCAGTCAATGTAACATTATTTCCAAGGCTCACGTATGGAGCGGTGTTTACGCTGTTGTTTGTAAGCCTAACGGTTTTGTTAACGGAAGAGGTTGCCCCAAACATATCTGTAACTGTCAAATTAAACACATACGTGCCCAGTGCGGTGAATTCGAAGTTCTGGTCTGGCCAGGTCATATTCCTGTAGTCGAGGTCATTACGGGGCCAGGAAGTATTATTGAAATCAACGGGCAAGTAGTACACGGGCGAGTTGAAAGGATATATTTTGGTTTTATCTCCCGAAACCCAGCTCCACAGGTACTTGATAATAACATCATTGGGATCAGTTGATAAAACACCTGTGATCGTTTTACGATAATGATAACTTGTTGTTACCACTACGGTGGTGTCCGTTGCACCCACATTTGCTATAGGTGCCTGATTTGCCGTTCCAACATTCTTTCTGTTTACGCCCAGCATCCATTGATAGATGTTTGGATATGCGTATTGATTGGCAGTATCCGGAAATATTTTCAGATCATATATTTGGTGATTGCCTATCGGATACCATGTTTGTATTGGCGTTATGGGAGCGGGAAGACATGCATTGACACCATTTACAATTTTACTGGTCGTGGTAGTAGGTATCTGGTTATCATCACTTGTATGGATTGCCCACACTGCAGTTCCTCCTTTGCCGATGTTACACGAATCAAATGCGTTAGCGGCCGGCAAACCAGAAGCAGACACAGGAACGATTCCAGCTATCCGCATCGCTGAATCCTTACCCGAAGCCGGGTATATCCAGGTACCACCGCCACCAAGACTATAACCTGTTATGAAAATTCTATCTGGATCTATGTTTAAATTGGCCTTTGCCCATGAAATCATTCTGCCCACGTAACCAGGTGCCCAGTTGAGATATTTAGGATCAAGCTGTGGCAGCAACACGACAAAGGATCCATGCACGCCATTGGGATAGCTGAATTGCATGGTGGCTTTCTTAGTCTTTAGCAGGTAACCAATTCCAGAAGTAAATACTTTATCAAGGTCAGTCGTACCATTTCCTTTTTCACCCGCGCCGGACAATGCAATGATGACTGGAAATTTATTTGCAGGATTGTTGTTGTAGTCTGGTGGTGTATAAGAGTAAAATCCAAGGGCCATGGTGTCGCCCGGTGCTTGCGGTATATAGTGTGGGACAAGTTGCGAACGCGCAATACCAAAGCTTACAACAAGCAACAGAGTAAGTAGAGCTGGTTTCATAAACAGATTTTAGGCTTAATTAAAGTTACCAAAAAAAAGACGCTTAAAATGTTATTCCACACGTTAAGCGTCTCATGTTGGAATAGTTGATAGTTGTTAGTTATTAGTTGTTAGCCTAGACTCACGGTCCATTCTTCTAACAACTAACAACCAACAACTAACAACTTTTCGCCTCTATTGTTTCATAAATTTCTGAATTGTCGAATGCTGATTGCCTTCGTAGATTGTTTCTACGTAATGAATACCAATCGGCAGTCTCGAAATATCCAATTGTTGTTTTACCAAACCTGCAGCAGATTTTACAAAGTTGTATTGCGCTTCTACTTTGCCTATCGCGTCGTACACTATCACTTTGTAGCTGCCCACAAAGTTGTTTGTGCTTGACACCGTAATCTGTGTGGTGGCTGGATTTGGATAAATGCTTATCTGCACAGCGGCTGCCGCTGAATCTCTGCCTGCTACAGCTGCTTGCGTTATCAATGCACCCGTAGCAACATTTGTTACCGTCATCGCTACATCGTCCGTAGCAGACGCACCATCATTGTCTGTTACTTGTACACGGAAGACATATGTTCCTTTGATCAATCCCTGAACGGTCGGGAACATTGTATTGCCACCCAAAATTGTCGCCGTATTCGGTCCGCTCATTTGTATCCACTGGAATGCTGCAATGCTGCCATCAGGATCGTATGAAGCTCCGGCACTCAGGTATGCATAGTTGTTTGCCGTGCTGAAATCATTGCCCGCATTCGCAATTGGCGATTTGTTGTTATTGTTGGTTACAGTTACCTGAACATCATCTGTGTCTGTTGCTCCAAGGTTATCAGTTACTGTTACCCTGAACACATATACACCTACCACCAAACCTTGTACCGATGTTGATACAGAAGTGCTTGAAACAATGGTTGCAGTATTTGGTCCGCTTACTTGTGTCCATTTGTATGACGCAATGCTACCATCAGGATCAGATGAAGCATTGGCATTCAGGCTTGCGGTCGTAGCGCCGTTTACACCAAAGTCCGCTCCCGCATTGGCAACCGGTGGTTTGTTGCCGCCGTTGCCTACTGTTAACTGAACATTATCAGATGCAGTTGCGCCCAGGTTATCAGTAACAGTCACCTTGAACACATACACACCAGACACCAAATTCTGTACTGTTGGGAACATGGTATTGCCACCCAAAATTGTCGCAGTATTTGGTCCGCTCACTTGCACCCAATTATAACCGGCAATACTTCCGTCAGGATCGTAAGACCCGCCGGCACTTAAATAAGCATAAGTATTTGTTGTGTTGAAATCGTTGCCTGCGTTCGCAATTGGCGCTTTGTTGTTGGTGTTATTGCTAACAGTTACCTGAACATCGTCCGTTGCGGTTGCGCCAAGATTGTCTGTTACGGTTACTCTGAATACATATACACCTACAACCAATCCTTGTACCGATGTTGATACAGAAGTGCTTGAAACGATGGTTGCAGTATTTGGTCCGCTTACTTGTGTCCATTTGTATGACGCGATGTTACCGTCAGGATCAGATGATCCACTTGCACTCAGGCTTGCAGTCGTAGCGCCGTTTACAGTAAAGTCATCTCCTGCATCAGCAACCGGTGGTTTGTTGCCGCCGACTGTTAATTGCACATCATCAATATCTGTTGCGCCAAGATTATCTGTTACAGTCACTCTGAAAACATAGGAACCAGAAACCAGCCCCTGTACTGTTGGGAACATCGTGTTGCCAGACAAAATAGTTGCGGTATTTGGTCCGCTCACTTGTATCCAGTTATAACCAGCAATGCTACCATCGGGATCGTAAGATCCGCCCGCACTTAAGTAAGCGTAATTATTTGTGGTTGTGAAATCGCTGCCCGCATTTGCAACAGGCGGTTTATTGGTTGAACCGGAAGGAATAACAGTAACTGTAGTTGTTGTTGTTCCCGTTCCTCCACCATTGTCTGTCACTTTCAACTGGAACGTATAACTACCGGCAATCAAACCTTTGAAAGTTGTTTTATTCTTCGTTGGAGTTGTTGCGGATGCAGTGTTTGGACCTGCAGTTTGTGACCACAAATACGCCGCAATGCTACCATCACTGTCTGTTGAAGTACTACCGTCAAGATCAACTGAATCTTTAGGCAAAGTGACGGAAGTAGCACCAGTTATCCTGGCCACCGGCGCAACATTTGCCGCAGCCTTAACAGTTACCGCAACGTACATGGTATCCGTTGCAGACTGATTATCTGTAACAATCAAAGCAAAACCGTAGCCACCTGCTATTAAACCACTAATCACGGTTGATTTAGCCGTTGGCGTTGCAATTGTTGCTGTGCTTACTCCTGTGGTTTGCATCCATTTGTACGACACAATGCTGCCGTCAATGTCTGTAGAAGTACTACCATCAAGCGTGGTACTGTTTGTTGGCAGTGTAATGGTTGTGGTACCTGTGATATTTGCCACAGGTGGAACATTTGCCGCGGTAACGGTTACAGATGCACTTGTTACAGCTGTTGCTCCCAGGTTGTCTGTCACTTTCAATTGGAAGGTATATGTTCCCGCGATCAAACCATTTACAACTGTTGTTTTTCCGGCTGGTGTAACAATGTTAGCAGTGTTAGGTCCTGCCGTTTGTGACCACAGATATGCTGCAATGCTGCCATCGCTGTCTGTAGAACCGCTTCCATCAAGCGTTATACTGGCGACCGGTAATACAATGCCCGAAGGTGCAGTGATTTTTGGCACCGGCGGTTTGTTTGTTCCCCCCGGTACTACCACATTTACATAATCTACCCCTGTTGCTCCTCCTGCATCTGTTGCAGCCACTTTAAAGGTATAAGTGCCGGGAGCAGTCATTCCGCTCACATTGAACTGGTACCAGTTGTTGGCGCTTAATGTTGCAGTTATCGGACCCGCCTCCTGCGTTACTTTGTAGCTCATTGTTTGCGCTTCCCAGTCAAACACTTTTGTTCCAATGAAAGAAGCGGTAGACACACCGGAAGCAAGCGTCAGATCTGGTCCAAGATCTACCACAGGCGCAGTGTTTTGTCCGTTATTGGTAATGTGGATCGTTTTTGTTTGGGTGCTGGTGGCTCCGTAGGTATCGGTAACCGTTAGTTTGAATGTATAATCGCCCAGGGCATGGAACTCAAGGTCCTGCCATGGCCAGCTAAAGTTCTTATAATCCAGGTCATGTGCGGGCCACGCTGTTGAAGTGTCTATCGGCTGATAGCCACCAAAGGGCCAAACTTTAGATAAATTATTGGAAGTGATCTGCCAGTTGTAATGAAAGATCACATCATTGGGGTCAGTTGAAAATTCAGCAGTGATTCTTTTTTTGTAGAACATCATGCTGGAATTCACTACCACAGTGGTATCTGTTGCACCCACGTTTGCTACGGGTGCCTGGTTGTTTGCTTTTGTGTTCTTCTTGTTCATGCCCAGCATATACTGATATACAGTTGGGTACGAATACCTGTTTGTCGTGTCTGGGTAGATTTTTTGGTCATATATCTGGTGGTTCCCTACAGGGTACCAGCCGAACACCGGATTTTTTGGGTTACAGCCCAGCACACCGTTCACAACGCCCTGGGTACTGTAAACAGACACCTGGTCGTCATCCGTTGTGTGAATGGCCCAAACGGCAGTGCCACCCTGCGCAATGTTACATGTGCTACCTTGCGACAACCCCGTACCGGACACAGGAATCACAGCCGTAACCTGCGATGCGGCTAAAAGTGAAGAAGCGGGATACACCCATGTACCGCCGCCGCCAAGACTATAGCCCGTTATAAAAACGCGATTTGTATCTACATTAAGATTTGCCTTCGCCCATTTTATCATTTCATCTATATAGAATGGCTGCCAGTCTCCGTATGCCGGATCAAGCTGTGGAAGCAATACAAGGAAAGAACCTTTTACACCGTTGGTAGGATAATTGAAACGCATGCTGGCACCGTGTTTCACAAGGTAGCCAATGCCAGACGTAAATACAGCATCCAACTGTGTGGTACCATTTCCTTTTTCCCCATTTCCGTGCAATGGAATAATTAAAGGGAATTTGGTGGCGGGATTGGTGGTGTAATCCGCCGGTTTAAAATCATAAAATCCAATGTTTGAATGCCCCGCCGACGGGATGTTGTGCGGCGTAAGCGTTTGGGCTACGGCAAATAATGAATAAGCAGTCATCAGAGCGACGAGCAGAATCGACCTCATGTTAAGGAGTTTTAAGCATAATAAAATAAGAAAACCAAAGGCAATTGGAGATTGTCAGTTTTGTTTTCGGAGGGAACTACGGTATGGAACAGAGAAACAAGGTTAATTCTTTGCTTTTTTCATTGGAAGGTAAAAATCCTTTTTAAGCACTAAAAATAATGCCAAACAGGCCCGGCGGAGCCTTAATTTTTGGACAAGTTTTAGTGCTGAGTATTGAGTTTTGAGAGCACCTCGAAATATTGCGAAATACTTGTAACTCCTGACTCACAACTCAATACGTTCAAATTATGCACACATGTTCCAAGCTATGAGGGGTAGTCAAAATTGAGCCAACTACTCATAACTCAAAACACATAACTCATTACCCAAAATTTACTTTGAGGAAAAGGTCTTGGGAGTATGAATGAAATAGCGCCTGTTGGTTTTGATCTTCAACATCGCTTTAATCATCGATACGGCCAATAAAGGAATGTGCAATATAGCTTTAAAGGTGGTCATTGTGTAAAAACGACCTGGTACTGATAGCAATAGGGTTACAAAATACAAAACTGTAAGTGCAATCCAAATTTCCGGTGAAGGATAAATGAAAGATGCTGAAAAAAAGTATTGCACCAGCAACAGCATTAGCATGCACCCAAACAGTGCGATGTACAGCAACCTTGGCAACAAAAAGCACTGGAAAAACTTATGTATAAACACGCGACTGAGCCTTTGTGGTGCAAGCTTTGGTTGCAAAAAGCCTTTGATATGTGTTACCTGCGCCTCGAGCCATCTCACGCGTTGCTTTTCAAAAACTGCCGCGCTGGCTACTTTTTCATCATATACGTAGGCATCTTCTATGTACTCAACATCTATTTTTTTAATTACCAGCTGCACGTCAATTTCTCTGTCTTCCCCGGGATTGTTTTGTATTTCAGGCAAATTAAAAATATAGTGAAGCAAGGAATAATCAAATGCAATTCCAGATCCGATCAATGACGAAGGAAGTCCCATTGCTCTTTGCCCCTGGCGAAAAATATGGTTGTTGATCTCTTCGCTGATCGCATCGAGCAATGCAACCGGCGTTTGCTGGTTTTTTGCGGTACGGTGGCACTGCACTACTTCGAAGCCCTTGTGAAAAGCAGCGTTTACTTTTTCAAGGCAGTCCGTTCCCATCACATTGTCCGCATCCAGTATCATTCCTATATCGTAACCTTTGCCGGCAAATTTATTAAGCGCGGCATTCAGAGACTTTGATTTCATGCTCACATCAAATGCAACTTCTACTACCTCAACAGGAATGGCTTTTAGTTTAGCTACGGTTTCCGGTTGTAATTTGTCTGCAATTACAATGACAGTAAATTTCTCTGAGGGATAAAAATGCCTGCTGGCCTGCAACGCTGTATCTACAATGATTCCGTCTTCTTTGTACGACGGGATAAACACAGCGATCTTCTTCTTTTCTGCCACCACACCATAGTTCACTTTTTTACGGAACCGTGCCGCAATGGACAACATGAGCAGGTACAGAACGCTTGCTGCGAGATAAAGAAAGAATAGAGCGAAGATTATGTTAAGTATTGTGTGTAGCATTTGGTTGTTAGTTGTAAGTTATAAGTTGTAAGTAGCAAGTTCTGAGTCATACTTATAACTTAAAACTTACTACTTACAACTTCACTCAAATAGGTGAATAGCTCGAAGAGTAAAAATTCCAGGCTATTCCTTTCAAAAAGAATTTCAAATGTTCGAACTGCCTGTTTTTTATATAACCCACCAATGATTTTGGTACGGTTAGGAACATAAAAAACATATAGAATGAAACCAGTTGAAACTTACTTGCGTTGCGCCTCATGTACAAAATGCGGTTGCGGGTGTGATAGTAAACCTTCATCGGGTTTTGTTTTCCTACGCTCATCGATTCTTTGTGATACACCACAGCTTCTGCGTTGTACCAGATCTTGTAGCCTGCTTTTAATATCCTGGCCGACCAGTCCCATTCTTCATAATAAAGGAAAAACTTTTCAGGGAACTTACCTACTTTTTCTGCTACTTCCCTTTTTACCATCATGGCGCAGCCATGTGCGCCATTGGTATAGCCGGAAATATCGTACTGCCCGCGGTCTTCTTCCTTGTTGCCAATTTCTGAAGTGCGGCCCGTGTAGGGGTTCATCGGGTTGAAGCCTGCATACTGTATCACGTTGGGAGCGAAGTAGAATTTTATTTTCGGACTTACAACGCCAATCGTTTCATCTTTATAAAATGGCTGCAATAAAAGTTCTAGAAGATTGGGAGGCAGCTCGGTATCATTGTTGACTATGAAAATAAAATCGCCTTTGGCGTAAGACATGCCCCAGTTGTTGCCTCCGGCAAAACCAAGATTTTGCTTGCTTACCAATATTCTTGTGTTGGGGAAATTCTTTGCCGTTATAACTTCCGTGGGATCTTCCGTTGAAGCCATATCGCATACAAGTATTTCGTAGTTACTGTAAGTCAGGTGGCGTGTGGATTCCAGGAACTCACAGGTTACAGCCAGCTGGTTATAGTTCAGCGTTATTATGGAAACAAGAGGTTCTTTTTGCACAGAGAATATTATAAGCTGTTATAGTTTTAGTACATCGTGAAAGGTGAATGGTCAATCGTGAATAAAACACCCGGAGGTTCTAACATTCACGATTGACCATTCACCTTTCACGATTATCGATCATTAAACATTCGACTTCTGGAAAACAGCGGTTGGCGTGTTGGCCATGATCCACAAATCGTACATGAAATTATGTTTATCTGCATAGCAGATGTCAAGACTGATGCGTTCTTCAGCAGACATATCTCCATGTCCTCTTTTCTTAATTTGCCACAAACCAGTCATGCCAGCAGGAGCAAGAAAGCGTGGAGCCCACTCATCTGTTGTGAGTGTTGCAGCTTCGTACAATGGTAAAGGTCTGTTTCCTACCAGTGACATGTCGCCGATCAACACATTGATAAGCTGCGGAAGTTCATCAAGGCTTGAGTTTCTTAAGAATGATCCGAATTTAGAAATTCGTGGATCATTACTAATTTTGAAAAACACCGGACCTCCTGTATCTGACACGCTATACTGATTGAGGTTTTTAAGCTCGTTCACTTTTTTATCCGCGTTCATTTCCATTGTGCGGAATTTGTAAAAGTTGAAGATCCTGTAACCCCTGCCAGCTCTTTTGGAAATATAGAACACAGGTCCGCGTGATTCAAGCTTGATCGCAATTGAAATCAAAAGAAAGATCGGACTTAATAATATAAGAGATGTTGCCGCTACTGAAATATCCAAACTCCTTTTCAAAACATAATTGTAATCAACTTTTTTAGGAGTTTTTGTTTGAATGCTTTTTTGAAAAGTTGCGTGGTGTTTTTTGTTTTTGATCTTTCTCAAAAACACAACGCGTTGTGTAAATTTCTCCGCAACATCATCAATTGAAATGATGTCATCAATGAATTTGCAATTTTTGTATTGCGCCATTTGTTCTGCTTCGATGTCAGAAGATTCAAGAACCAAAGGCACATTCACAAGAGCCTCATGACCACTAACAAAATTCGCAAGTTTATTAATTGCTGCAAGATTGTTGGAGCCGTCTGCAATGAAGACTCCTGGCAGGTTTCCGCCTTTTGCGATGATCCTTGTAAGAATGGAAATTGCATTATCAACAGTCTCTGCTGCATAACCTCCTTCGAACAGAGTTATCATCCTGTCGATCTTTAAAGTTTTTTTACCCAGATAAAAAAACTCTTTGGGAGGCACGGAATCTAAACTTATTGAAGCTGCTGTTTCTACGGTTGCAGGTTTAATAAAAGTTTTTTCTAATGCCGGTGCTGAAATGTTAGGTAAAATTGCAAGTTCCATACAGGTAAGAGTTTAATAATTTAATGTTGTTTCTGTGTTGAACTTAAACTGCTTTGAGCTTAGTCGTTGACTTATTAATTCCGGTAAACATTTTGTCCACACAATTCACCAGATCAACTGGATTGAACGGTTGTGAAAAATGTTGTGCCACGCCTAGCTCATCACATTTGGCAGCAATTACGGCTTTATTCAAAGAGGATAATACAATTAAAGGTATATCGCTGTAAAGACCACTGCTTTTTAGGTGCTCCAACAATTCCCAATTTTCTGTATCAGGTAATTGAGGATCAGCAATGATCGCATCAGGAAGTTCGTTTCTGGATAACCAGTACATTGCAGAAGCAGCGTCGGATGCGGTTACAACTTTGTATTTTCTTTCAAACACATTTTGTAGGAGGAACCTGATCGCTTTGCTTCCATCAACCGCTAAAATTGTTCTTTTCATTGTTGAATAATTAAGTTTGAATAAACTCAATTTTTCATGAGGCAGCAATGGAGTTCGTATAGGCTCACATCAGGGTATTAGGATTGATGAAATAAAAACGAGACTTGGTTTTGAAAGGACTATTTACAGAGAATGATGATTGAATTAATCAGGTATTTATCGCAGGATATTTGGGAGGCAATCGCAATATTTTAACACCTGATTTTCCAAGGGTTGAATATACGATCATTTGGAAAGTTGACAACGATCAACTGAATTGTTCGATAAAAATAGCAACAAAAATCAATAAACCAAATGCATTAGCCTTAATTTTTATATTATGGAATTGCAAACACGTTCTTTCAATCTATATTTATATAATAATAAAATATTATATAATATGTCTTTCTCCCGCTGAATTGTGATTTTCAAGGTGCAAATTGAGTATCGGTGTTGTGCAGTTGATATATTCGATTCATTATTTTTAATTTCCGGTTTCAAAGTTTACCCATTCACCCTAATCCTACTTTCTGGTCATTTTATTTGATTCTGGTTATCTTAATCTTATTAAATATGATTACAAACAGCACCGTCTCACTGTTATCTATACTCGATAATGACTTTTATAAGTTTACCATGCAGTACGCAGTGGTTAAACTTTTTCCGAATGCGCGGGCCCGTTATGAATTTATCAATCGCGGCAAGCATGCCTTTCCTGAGGGATTTGGTGAAAACCTGCGCCAGACGGTAGATTCAATGGCGGGTTTGTGTTTGTCAAACGACGAGAAGGACTTTCTTCGGAAAAACTGTCCCTATCTTGATCCTACTTATCTTGATTTTTTGCAAGGCTACCGCTACGATCCATCTGAGGTAACTATTGAGCAGTCCGGTACAGAATTAAGTATTACGGTGAGCGGGTTCTGGTATCGCACCATTCTTTGGGAAGTCCCTTTGCTTTTCCTGGTGAGCGAATGGTATTATCGCCTCAGCGATCAACCTCCTGTTTCCGACGAAGAAATTGTGGCTATTAATAAAAGCAAGTTTGAAAAATACAATGATCTGGGCGTTACGGTGGCAGACTTCGGCACGCGCCGCAGATACTCCTACCATGTGCAAAAAAAGGTCATCGAATCCCTTAGCCGTTTCGGCGGTAAAAGCTTTGTGGGCACGAGTAATGTACACCTTGCGATGCTTTATAAAACCCGGCCAATAGGCACCCATGCTCATGAATGGTTTATGTTTCACGCAGCCCGCTATGGCTTTAAAATGGCCAATATTATGGGTTTGGAACATTGGGTGGACGTTTATCGCGGCGATCTGGGCATTGCGTTGAATGACACCTATACGACGGACGTTTTTTTTACCCAGTTCGATAAAAAATTTTCTAAACTTTTTGACGGCGTTCGTCACGATAGTGGCGACCCAATTGAGTTTGCTGAAAAAACGATTGCACATTATAAAAAGCTTGGAATCAACCCGCTTTATAAAACCATCATTTTCTCCGACTCATTGAATTATGAAAAGGTGGCCGTGATTGCAAAATATTGCCAGGGCAAGATTGGCATTTCCTTCGGCATAGGTACCAATCTCACCAACGATGTGGGCGTTAAGCCAATGAATATTGTCATGAAACTGATGGAAGCCAAACCAGAAAATATGGAATGGGAGCCGACTGTGAAGCTTTCAGATGAGAAAGGGAAATACACGGGGGAGCCGAGAATGATTGGGCTGGCGAAACAAATTCTGGGGATTGAGGAGTGAGCACACAGATGACGCTGATTGGACTGATTTCCACTGATTACTTTTTAATGACTGAACTGAATAGATTACTGGTCAAATAACTAAATAAAGGCGAGTCGTCATTGCGAGGCCTGCGGAGAAAGAATGTTGAATCACTTAATGCCAGACCGAAATAAAACCAGCGGCCGAAGCAATCTCTGCTGGCGACCTGCCTAAGATTGCTTCGCCCCGCTCTCTGCGATTTTGATATTGTTTTGAAATACCAGTCATTCGCTCTCTGCAGGGTCTCGCAATGACGTGGTGCAGCGAATCAATTCAGTTTATTCAGTTTATTCAGTTATTCAGTTATTCAGTTATTCAGTTATTCAACTCCTACGCAAGCTTCTGCCTACCCGCCTTTTCCCAGATAACGCTTTGGTTACCTTTCAGGAAACGGTTGAAGCCCATGAACGCCGCAGCATTCATAAATACAAAGTAGTAAGGAACATATAAACTTTTGATCTTGATATTTCTATTGGCAAATTGCCAGCCGATGAAGGACAATGTGTAAAAGACAATCTGTGCAACCATGATCACCTTATACAATAATAATGGAGAGAGAATGACGATCAGCAGATTTGCAAAGAACATAATGACCAAACACAGCGGACACACTGCCCAGCGCAACACACGGTGAGAAATGTATTGAAATGATAGAAGCCTGTATTTAAAAATGTTTAGCAAGTCTTTCAGCATTTGCATGGCCTGGAAACCGCCGGCACAAATACGTACTTTCCTTTTCTGCTCTTCCTTCATTGATGACGAAGCGGTTTCAATCGCAAATGCTTTTGGCTCATATTTAAACAGATAGCCTTTCATGCAGATGCGCAGCGACAATACAAAATCTTCTATGATCGTTCCTTCCTGTACGGGCTCATACAATTCGCGACGCACAGAAAAAAGTTCTCCGGCGGCACCCACAATGGTATTAAGGCTTGAATCCAAACGCTTCAATGCAGATTCATATTTCCAGTAAAGGCCCTCTCCCGCCGCGGAAGCTTTATCGTCTGTTTGTTTGATGATCTTCTTTTCGCCCGCTACACCTCCCACTTTTGGCGAAGCGTAATGTTTAACCAGTTCAGAAATGCATTCCTTATTTAATAACGTATTTGCATCGCTGAATACGAGTATGTCTGCTTTCGCAAATTGTACCGCTCTGTTCATCGCAAAGGCTTTGCCTTTTCTCTCGGGCGAATGCAATAGTTCAAAATTGCTGTTCGCTTTTACCAGCTCCGGCGTTTTGTCGGTTGAGCCGTCGGTGATAAAAATGACATG
This sequence comes from Pinibacter aurantiacus, assembly GCF_019130065.1. Lineage (GTDB taxonomy): Bacteria > Bacteroidota > Bacteroidia > Chitinophagales > Chitinophagaceae > Pinibacter > Pinibacter aurantiacus. The sequence goes on from NZ_JAHSPG010000003.1 coordinate 523,278, forward strand.
TAGTTTATCTGCGGGATAGTCGAGCTCTTTGGTGTTTTGCAGTTTGTGCAGAATAAAATCTTCTTCGTTGTATGCAGCAATGATCAGCGCAACAGTTGGTTGGTAATTCTGCCCTGCCAGACTTTTGGGTGTAAAAAGCTTTTTTATTGCAACCAGGAAAGCAATTATAAATCCGTAACCCACGTAAGCATAAAACACAATAAATAAACAAATCCAGAAGAGTATCTGCAAAAAAAGCATTTGGTGCATGGTTTGGTAAGTGCGAACAAGATAGGGCGAAAATTGGAAGAATTTTCGCCAATTTGAAAATTTGATGATTTGAAAATTTGAAAATTCTTTGTGTGTGGCATTCAAAATATCACTCGGGCTTTTTGACCGGTGTACGAAATGATTGGGCGGCGGAGACCCCAATTTTCAAATTTTCAAATCATCAAATTTTCAAATTAATAGCGGCTGCGCCGCTATCTTTGCAGCATGCGAATCGACATCATTTCTGTATTGCCGGAATTATTGGAAAGCCCTTTTTCTCATTCTATTATGAAACGTGCACAAACAAAGGGTATGCTGGAAGTGCATGTGCATCAGCTAAGACAGTGGGCCGTGAATGAATACGGACAGGTGGATGATTATCAATATGGTGGTGGCGCCGGAATGGTAATGATGTGCGAGCCGCTGGCAAACGCCATCGAGCATTTGCAAAATGAAAGAAAGTATGACGAGATCATTTACATGACGCCGGACGGCAAGCGTTTTGATCAACAGACTGCCAACCGTTTATCTCTTTACGAAAATCTTTTAATCATCTGCGGACACTATAAAGGCATTGATGAGCGCATTCGCCAGCATTTTGTTACGCTTGAAATTTCCATCGGTGATTATGTTCTCAGCGGTGGAGAGCTTGCGGCGGCGGTAGTGGTGGATGCCATCGGACGTATCATACCCGGTGTATTGAACGATGAAACTTCTGCCCTTACTGATTCCTTCCAGGATAATTTGTTAGCACCGCCTGTATATACACGGCCTGCCAATTTTCGTGGTTGGGAAGTGCCACCGATATTACTAAGCGGCGACCCAAAGAAGATTGAACAATGGCGCTATGAACAAGCGGTGGCGCGAACTACGGAGCGCAGACCAGACTTGGAGTAATGGAGAGTGGAGAATTGAGAGTGGAGAGCTATATATCTCCATAATTTCACTCTCAACTCTCAATTCTCAACTGTTTTAGTGTGCAAATGTTAAGGTGATGCCGCTGCCGGGGTCTCCGAGTTTAATTTTCAAGACCGTTGCGCTCAACTCGACCAACTGGCCCACATCCTCATATCCCGGGTCTCCAATCATTATTTTAGTTTCATTGTCCGAAAATTTCCAGTTGGTTGTTTCTATCAACTGAGGATCTGACGGATCACATTTTGATGCGCCTTCATCACGGGTAACCGTGCCGTCCCCCTTAAAACTTATAAGGTTATCTGTGAAACATGAGGGAAGAACATTTATCACTTCATTCTCTGCACGGCCATCGCCATTAACGTCCAGGGCAACATCAAAATATTCGCTTGTAAGTTTCCAACTGCCGGAGGTTAGCAATTGCGTTTTAGTTGATCCGCCATTGTTGTTGTCATCTTTGTGACATCCTGCAATTACAGCTACGGTTAAAACCATTATCGCAGCCTTTCTTGTAAACTGTCTCATAATAGAGGTTTTAGGTGTGTATTGTTGTTTCGGAAAAAATTGTAAATAAACCAGAACACCACGGTTTTGCATGAAAGTTGGAGATGTGTTACCAGAGGAAAAAGGCTGTTAATTGTGTGGTTATTTCGGGAAGCTTATAAATGAATCTGAACGCAGTAACGGTTTTGCATGGAAAGGTGGAGATACTTTGCCGGCGACAAGAAAAAACAAGACAAGTCGTTTGTAGCAGTAGTCGCAGAAAATTATAACGAAGGCAAACAAAAAAATAAGTTTTACTTAAAAGTTGTTTGTTGATGGTTGTTAGTTGTTAGACGTCACATGCAGCCTTTGCCGGGAGGCCTACAACTAACAACCCGCAACTCTAGTGGCCATAAGTCGTTGTCTCTGTGTAGCTGACTCCCTGAACTGTAAAAATCACTTTTATTTTCAAGGTGGTTGAACTAAGTTCAAGCAGCTGTATAGATTGCTCAGAACCTGAAGGCCCCACAAGTAGTATAGATTCATTGTTTGAAAACTTCCATGCTGTGGATTCGATCACCTGCGGATCTGATGGATCGCATTTGGAAGCACCTTCTTCAAGCGTAAGACTGCCATCTGTTTTGAAAATAAGAATATCGTCCTTATCGCACGCACTATATAAATTGAACACCTCATTTTCTGTGTGGCCATCTCCATCCCAATCCACCGCAGGGTCATAATAGTCGCTGGCTACTTTCCAATTGCCGGATGTAATCAATTGTGTTTTACTGCTGCCGTTATTATTGTCATCTTTCTTGCATCCTACAATTACCGCTGCGGACAGAATGACCAGCGCTGCTTTCTTTGTGAAGTTTGTCATAATACAGGTTTTAGGTTCTTATTGTTATTTTAGAATAAATACGAATAGTCAAGAATACGATAGCGGTCTTGCATAGATGGCTGGATACGAATTCAAAAAATCGTGAAAGAAGAAGAAATGCAGGTTGGTTGTTACTCACATAGTCGCACAAAAGCGTACATCGGGTATAAAAAAGAAGTCTTTTTTTATACAGGCAGGAAAGGCTTATTAGGAAAAATACTCCGTAGAAGGTACAAAATGTAATTTGAATTACATAGCTGCGGAAATAGTTGAGAGTTGAGAATGGAGAGTTGAGAGTTATTGGGCCTTATACAAAAAAGTGCCTGCGAGGCATAGCCTGCAGGCGCTTTAGAACTTTCGAAACAAATTGTATCTTATTGGGCTTAGATTTCTCAACTCTCAACTCTCAACTCTCAACTCCTAATGTCCAAACGTAAGCGTCTCTGTATAAGTAACACCCGCTTCTACCATAGTGATTTTCACCTTTAGTACAGTAGAACTGAGTTCAAGTAATTGAGCTGTTTCTTCGGCCCCTGGGTCTCCAATCATAATCTTTGTTTCATTGTCAGAAAACTTCCAGTTAGTTGTTTCTATTACCTGGGGATCTGAGGGATCACATTTGGAAGCACCTTCGTCGCTTACAGCCGTACCGTTTGTTTTAAAAGTCAGCAAATCATCTTTGCTACATGGTGGATAAAGATTTATCACTTCATTCTCTGTGTGACCATCCAGATCCCAATCTACGGCGGGAGTAAAATAAATGCTGGTTTGCTTCCAACTGCCACTCGTCAGCAATTCAGTTTTGGATTTGCTGCTGTTTTTGTTGTCATCCTTTTTACATCCTGCCATTACTGCTACAGATAGAATGAACATCGCAGCTTTTTTTGTGAATCGTGTCATAATAAAGGTTTTAGGTTTGTATGTTGTTTATTTTAAGAAAATCAAATCGCCGGAATACATAAACGGATTAGCATGATTTCTGGAAATGCATTCAAGAGGTGTAACGGAACAATTTCGATCTATCATCTTGGTCTTACAAGACTCAAATCGAGTGTAAAAAAAGTAAGTATTTGTTTGTCAGAGAATGTGGAAAGGTGTTAACTGCGAAAAACGCTGCATGAAGTTGCGTGGGAAGGGGTGAGTTGTATTTTGGAAATAATTAAGAATTAGGAATTAAGAATGCTTCCTGTGCTACTTCGATATAGAAACGAAGCAGTAATACCGGACTAAAAAGAATGAGGTTTTAGAAACCTTATCACGGTGTTGCACACAAAGAATTCTTAATTCCTAATTCTTAATTCTTAATTATCAACGCATAGTACTTTTACTATTTTTAAATTTCTTACTGCGAGAACCGGGCGGGACACTTTTATAAATGAAAAAAAGTTTTTATTTTGGTAACATCAAATCCAATTTCCATTCCCGTTTTTAATTTTCTATTACACATCTCCTAGCGAAAAAACCGTTCAAGCTTTTAATCCACTCGTGTGTTGAACCGTTTGCTTCCATTCACCATTCGCAAAAGAAAACAGAACCCTTATGGAAATCTTGTACATTTTAGGTACGGTGTTATTAATCATACTCTTCTTTGGCGCTGTACAATCCCGCTTTGAGAAGTTTATATTTTACCATCGAAAAAAAGGCTTTGCACAACACGAAGCTTACTACCGGACAATTATTTCGCAAAACATTCCTTATTTCAACAGGCTCAGCTCAGAAGAACAGCACAAGATGCTTTTCAGAACTTACCTGTTCAGGCGGTCAAAAAAATTTCATTACGTTGGCATAGAAAAACGTGAGGATATGCCTATTCTCATCAGCGCAGTGGCAACGCAACTCACACTTGGCTTGCAGAAATTTTCACTCAACTATTTCCATGATATCTATGTGCTGCAGCATGATTATCATTACGGCTACTATTCATTGCCATTTATGGGTCATGTGGATAGCACAGGCATTTATTTGTCATGGGATGATTTTCTGCATGGCTTGCACAATGCACAAGACAATAGCAATGTTGGCCTGCATGAAATGGCCCACGCATTGGCTTATGTAAATTTTATTACCCGCACAGAAGAAGACAAAATTTTTAAAAAAGAATTCAAGAATTTCTCCAAAGTAGCAAGACCTGTTTTCCAGGAAATGCAAAAAGGAAGAAAGACTTTATTGGGAGACTACGCAGCTACCAACTATCATGAATTTTGGGCAGTAAGTGTAGAGACTTTCTTCGAGAGTCCAATGCGCATGCTGAACGAACTTCCTGATCTCTATAATGCCATGGTACGGGTTTTGAACCAAGACCCCAATAGTGTGATTACGGGAAAATACTACAACAAGTATTTAGCGTAAATACAAGAACGCCCGCCTGCATGACATTAGTCGGGCAGGCAGATTTTCATGATTGTCATGATTGGTTAAGATTTTTATTTAAGACTGTTTATCTAATATATATACAGCCACAGTTTCGCTTCGGCTGCAATCACTTTCGTTGTTCTTTTTTTCGAAAAATAAAATCTTAATAATCATGGCAATCATGAAGATCAGTGTTCCTACTACGCTTCGAGCTCCGCGGCCTTTTTTTCTTTAGGTAAAATGAACAGATAATAAATGGCAATGAACACTAGTCCAATGCCAAACGGAATGATCGTGTAATAGCGTAGGTCATCCCTGTTCAAAAACTCTGTGGCCATCCAATAGCAGTTGGCGAATATCCAGAAATCAACTGCAAGATTGTGATAAAGTTCTGCTTTAAGATGTCTTGTTTGCCATGTAATTAACAAGGCTACAGAAACGGTAGGAAATATCATGAAGATGCCGAGGGGCTTCCAAAGCATCGCCCAGCTCATATCTTTAATCAGCCAAAATACAATGTGAAGGTTTTCTATTTTCCTGAATCTTTCAGGAATGGAATACATGGGTTGGTTACTCATTGCCGAGGGTTGCTTAAGTGTTAAGCGGCAAAGATAGCGGGAAAGGGTAATTCGAAGAGGCTATCCACGCCGCTAAATGAGCAAGGCTTCGACAAGCTCAGCGTGACATCACGATTACGCTGTCAGGCTGAGCTTATCGAAGCCTTCAAAACCATAGGCTATGCCTGAATTGTTTTGAGGACGCTCACCCCTCGCTCATCATTCTACCTCGCCAGCACTTTGGCGAATCTTCCTACCGAACCCTCAGGCATGATTGGTTTGTCTTCGATAATATTTTCTACTAATTGTTTTGCAAAGAATGGAGACAGGGAGCAACCCTTTGTGCCCATGCCATTTAGAATACCTATGTTTTGGTATTGCGGATGGAATCCTACAAATGGCCTGCGCTCTAATGTTGCAGGGCGTATAGCGGCCATGTGATCAAGAACTTCGAACGGTAGCTTTACTGTTTGCGTAAGCCAGTTTTTGGCAAACTGGTAAAAGCCCGGAGAAGGATCTGCGTTTTCAAATTCCCACAAATAAGTGGAGCCGAGCCAAAAGATATTTTCTTTCCATGGAACAAGGCTGTAGCCTTTCTTCAAAATATTTGCGGAGGGCAGATCCTTTATTTCTACCAGCAAAGCTTCTCCTTTATTTGCACCGTAAGGCAGATTTTTAAAGTAAGGATTGCTGAAGCCATTTGCTCCGTCGCAAAAGATAATCTTTGAAGCCGTAATGTCTTTGTAAATTATTTTGTTTTCTTCAACCTGCAACTGGCTTATATCAAAGTGTTCTGCAATGAGCTGATTCCTGTTGACAAGGTTATTTCGCTGGGCATGTAAAAGTGCCTGCAGGTCTATCCAGTAGCAGGGATCAATGATGCCATACCCAAAGTCGTAGTTTATTTTATCGCGCCAATCGTTCTCATCTTTTGGCAGTGAAAGAAACTGCTGATCTTTTTCAAATCTTCCTTCAAATGCGAGCTTCATTTGTGGGGTTGGGAAAAAGTCGATGATGTTTTTTTGGTCAATGCAATTTATGTTTAGCTCTTTGCCAATAGAAGTGTACGCGTTCCATGCAAACGGCATCAAGTCCTCGATCATCCAGGTTTTTACAATGCGTCGTCCGGTAACGGGATTGATTACGCCAGAAGCCACTTTTGTTGCACTAAAAGGTTGGTCGTCGTCAACCACTACGAATGACAAATTCGCCTTCTGCATTTCCCAACTTAAAAACGTCCCGCAAATGCCTTGTCCAACAATAATATAATCTGTTTGCATGCTGCGAAGATAATGAGAGATGTCACTCTGATGAAGTTGATTTTGATCAGTTGCGCATTAAAGGTTTCACGCAAAGGCGCAAAGAAGAAAACCAAGGACGCAAAGACCAGTTGACAATGATAAAATAAAAAGGAGCCGACACTCTTGCTGTGTCGGCTCCCTTGATAAATCCCTTTGCGTGAAATATTATTCCACGTTCACACGTATGCCCTCGCTGTGGCTTGCGAACTCAGGCGCGTACATGCATTGAATGGTTGTAACGCCGTTGCTGAAGTTTCCTTCGTGTGTTACAAACAATGGATATTCAAAAACATAAGTTCCTTTTCTTATGTAGTTGAAAAAGAAATTGGTGCTCGCGTCTTTAGTGCTCTCATAATAGCCCAAACCGTCTTGCCATTTGTATGTGCTGATCACATTCACAGGTTCCATACAGCTTGCACGCATGTCTTTCATGTGCACATATTCCATGTCGCGATCTGCACGAAGTTCAATGCGTACTTTTATTTTATCGCCCACTTTCAATACCTCATTTTCATTTACCGGTTGTAGCACTGGGCCGCGATCTGTATTCTTTTCAACAAACAATTTCTTGGTCAACTTCAGCGGTGTGGCTGACGGCGTAATGTTTTCCAGTCTTTCAAAATACTGCCAGTACACGCTTCCCCACGACGTTGTAGTGTTTGAATTACCGGTAACATTCACTGTGATATTTCCCATCTCCGGTTTTACAAATGCTCCGTCAATAGTTGTTTTAAAATATCCCGTTCCAGCTTCTGTCTTACTATCTGTGCTGCTGATAGTCTTATCACCCAATTTGATTGAAACATTTGGCGTTTCACTCAACCAATCGCTGCCTTGCAACAGCAATGCGTAACACGCATCAGCAGTAGCTTTTGTTGTTTTCCAGTTATTGGTTTGTTTGTTTTTCAGCAACCATGTTTTAAGATCATTCACTGTTTTGGTATCGTTCTTAATTTCAGCGAATGCTTCGATCATTAACGATTGCGTTTCAATTGGCGCTTCGTACCAGAAATAACCAGATCTGACGTCTTTCCAATACATGCCCTGTTCTTCGTTAACAATGGCATTTTGTTGCAGCGATTTAATGATTGCGGCGGCGTTGGCTTTATCACCTGTTCTGTTCAGTGCAAGAGCAATCATTCCCTTTGCGTAAATGCCTTGTTGCAACCAATATTGTTGCGCTTGTTTTCTATAGTAGCTAATCGCATTCATGGCAGAACCGGGAATGGCGATATCATTGTAGAAACTGCGCATGTACAAATACTGTATGGCGATATAGCTCAGGTTGTTTTTCTTTAAATCCACTTTCTTTTTTACCAGCTCATTATAATCATCAGTTATTCTCTTGTCGAGATAGGCAACGGCATTTTTTGAAATTTCGTTCCAATCCTGTTTTGTTTGTTGAAGTGCTCCCAATTTTTTCAAATGACCAATGCTGCTGGCAATGTACTGCGTAATGTACCTGTCATCCGGGCCGCCTTTGAACCAAACGAATCCACCGTTTTCACTTTGCAATTGTTTTAGCTTGTCGTAGGTTGTTTGCAAGCCTGCATTCATACGCACCATGTCAAACAACAATGCGATATTTTTCTTCTGCTGTGCTTCATTCTTTGCTTCCAATACCCAGGGTGTTTCCTCAAGTAATACAGATTTCAGTTCTTCATTTTTTTGAAGATTGCTCAGCAAAGCGGAAGAATCCGTTGCGTTCCATTTTTCTACAATTGCTTTCAACTTAGGCGCTTTGTTCGCAATCATTCCTGCCAATGCATTTGCATAGTAACGGTTGAATGTTTGCTCCGCACATTCGTAAGGAAAATCAGTTAAGTAAGGTAATGACTGCACTGCATACCAGGCAGGATTTGAAGTGTATTCAACTGTCAAAGCGTGTTGTTGCAGTGTTTCGCTTTTACCTGATTGCAATAACTTTTCAAATGTGAATGATTTGGAATTGGTATTACGCAAATTCAACGGCATGCTTTCCGTAACCAACATGCTGTTTGCAACAACCGGCAATGCCATTTCTTCTCCATCACTTATATTTCCGGAGATGGCTTTAAAACGATATACCACAGCATTGTTGTAACCATAAGGAATGCTTACACTAAACTTCATTGGAGAACTTTGCCCTGCACTAACTGTAAAGTATTGCAGCGGCTGAATGTTCTGGAACCAACCATCTACGCCTTGCATGGTGGATGCATTCAGCAATTCAAGCTGTACCGTTCCCGTTAATTCTTTGTCGCTCATGTTCACCACTTTCGCACTCAGTTCTATTTTATCTCCTTCGCGTAAAAAGCGTGGTGCATTTGGCTGGATCATCAGTTCTTTCTGTGTTACCACATCTACAGTTGAGTAGCCAAATGAAAGATCTTTTGTGTGTGCCAATGCCTGGAACTTCCACTTTGTCAATGCCTCCGGCATGGTGAAACTAAAGCTGATATTTCCTTCTGCATCTGTTTTTAAATCAGGGAGGAAGAAGGCGGTTTCGTTGAAATTTTTCCGGATTGGTGTCGCGGCCGTTTCTTCTTCTCTATTTGGCGTCACAGAGTCAGCGCTGGCATCCCCTCTTATTGCGATATAAGGCAAAGCTCCGGCTACATCTTTCTTTTTCGCTGTGCCGTATCCCACAACAACAACTTCATCATTAGCTTTTGCATCAACTCCGGCAACCCGTCCTTGTAACATTGTACCTGGGGCTGCCAGCATTGATCTGACACGTATATCATTCGACGTAATTAACACATCATAATTTTTTTCAAAGAAAACATTGTTGTTATCGTACGAGTATTTTTCGCCTGATAGAACCGAGACAAAATTATTCCTGCCATTCCAGTTGGCATATAAATTACTATATGGCCAAACAACTGGCATTTCCCAGGCATGATCCCTAAACTGATCCAGCGAAGCGTCGTACATGCTTGCCAACATTTCTGCGGCTATTTTCTCTTTCTTATTGCCAGTTATTTTAACGCTCCACTTCTCTTCACTGCCCGGTTGCATTTTGTCGCGATATGTTTCATAGGCAATATTCAGCTCCTTATTTTTCCAGGGAACAGACACGCCATTGTTGCTCACATAAAAGCGATTATCCTTCACCATAAAATAATTCATTGCAATGCCGCCCCTGTCTTCTTCAGTTGGCGCTACACTTACATCCCGTTTTTCGTTATTTAGTGTAATGATGCTGTATTGACTTGGGCCTTGCTCTCCCGCAACATTCTTACCTGTTTGTTGAATCAGTGTAACATCATCTGCCGCGGTTCCTATTGTGATTGTTGCTTTTTCTCCGGGTTCCACAACGTGTTTATCGGTCATTCCTGTGAGGTACATTTTTACAGGCAACTGTTTCCTTTTGTTGTCATTCAGCAAAACATATTTTACATCTTTTATAGAGTCGCCGTATTTATCTTTTGCTATTGCTTCTATCATATACCAACCAGCGCTCAATGCACTTTGGTCAATTGATATGGCATGATTTGCAGTGTCATTTACCTGTGCAATGGCTGTTCCTTTGTTCCATGTTTCTTTTTTGCTTTCGTTATTGTATTCATCTTTAGGGAACAACTTAATGTACTCATCATAGTTCATCACAAACTGATCCGGCTGTGTCCAATATCTTTCGCGAATCAATCTGTCTGGCTGTTGCAATTTGTAGAGCTTCAATTGCACTTGCGCACTTGTCTTTTGGTTGTTAAAATTCTTTGCTTCTACTGATATCTTTTTTAAGCTATCAATTGACAACGATGCATTTTGTGCAAGGTCGATTTGTAGTTGCAACGCTTTATATCCGGCGGTCACGGTCATTTCGCCGCTTCTCGTTTCACCGTTTATATCGGTTACGTCGGCTATTACTTTGTAATCAAATACCGGTTCTAATGATTTACTTACATGTTCGTCTGGAATGGCTTTGAAACGAATCGTGAAACTACCATCTGCGTTTGTAGTTGCTTCGCCGCTCGTAATTTCCATTGATCTGTTGTTTATCGGAAAACCACCCTTATAGGAATACAACCAGGGATAAATAAATCTTGCAACACGCATAACACGATATTTAACCTTTGCGCCATCAATGTTATTGCCTGCATACGCTTTCGCATTTCCTTTTACTGTAACGCTGTCATTTACGCGATAGGCGTTTGTGAGCTTATCATACTCCACAGAAAACTTTGGACGCTTGTATTCTTCCACAGAAAACGAAACACTTCCAGCAATATCGTCGCTTTCCAATCTAAAAATCCCGTTCAATCCACTTGATGGCAGCACAAACTTTCCAGAGTACGAACCGTATTCATTAGTAGTGAACTCCAATGAATCGATCTGTTCGCCATTTGCGTTATATAGCAAAAGGGCTGATTCAATCCCCGATAGAATCTTTGGCTTCCTGGTTTCAAAATCTCTAGTGATTGCTATTCCCTTGAAGTTAACAGTTTGCCCGGGGCGATATATTGATCTGTCGGTAAATAAGAACACTTTGCTTTGCACTCTTTCATAGACTGCCTGACCTTCCTCTTTTTCGTTTTCATTACGGCTAAAAGAGTAAGTAGCCTGATCGAGAAACAGATGGTCTTCCTTATAATTTATTTCAAAACGCAGGCTTTTATATTGCTTTGAGGTATCGCCTTTTAGTTTAAAGTAACCTTTGCTGTCAGTATTCAATAATTCGCCTTTCTTGTTTACGTAACCTCGTGAATTGTAGTCATAGTAATTTTCCCAAACTTGCACCTGTGCATTTGCAAGCACCTTACCTGTTTCACGATGAAGTACGAAATACTCGTTATCGTTGTTTACATAACTAATATTGGACACATAGAAATACTGAACAGCCAAAGGATTTTTCTCTAATGAAAATTTGTCATCAGCACTTGCAAGCACTAGATATTCGCCCACCGGCAATGCGTCTAATTTTATCTCTGCACTGTGGGATTGATAATCTTTTGTATCTGGCAAATTTTGCGACCACGATTTCAGCGCTTTCAAGTTGGCAACCTGTCTCCAGTAGCTGTCGTCATATCTTTGCTTTAATTGCTCCCTTAAATTCTCGCTCAGCTGTACTACCCGAAAATTCAGATTCGTAATATTCTTATAGGTAACCAATGTCCTGAATGGCTGACCCGGTATGTTTACTTTTTCTGTCGTAAGATTAAATTGACGTTGTTGTATTTGCTGCAGCAGATTTGTACAATTGGCCTTGCCTTCGCTTTCCTCTTTTTGTTGTGCTATTTTTTCGCAGATCTCTTTTGCCTTTATGTACTCGTATCTGTTTGCTGTATCACCGGTTGGTGTATAGCCAGAAGCTTTATCAGCATGCCACTGCGCCACCAAATACCAGGCCTGCGCCGCAGCAGGATAACTCTCGTACTGATGGGCTACATGATTGATTGAATTGTAATAATATTCGTCTGCTTTTTCTGCGACTGAGTATTGCTTTACAAATTGAATTCTTTGCAAATCCGCATCTATCAGAGCATCCGGCTTTTGATCATCAATGTGAAAAGCAATTAATTTCTGATAGATCATCAATGCTTTGTAGTGAAGGGAAGCTGTATCTTTTGTTTCAAACTTGCGATGAATAAAGTCTGCAGCAGGATCGAATGCTGAAGCTTGCGTTATTTCGAAATTATACGCAGGTTTTGTAACATAACGTTCATCTGTTTTGAAAAATTCAAGTGCACGATTTGCGAGCAAATCATATAGTGTTGGGCGCAGGTAACGTACATTTCCCTTGACCAATATAGGGTCGTAGACATCGAGTTTTGTTTGCTGCAATAACTTTTCGTCTTTTATGGAAGCGAGATACAAGTCGGAAGTTTTTTGTTGTAAGTCTTCTAAGCTCCACGTGGAAGGATCGTCTTTCTTAAAATCCACGGTTGTGGTTCTATTATAAAATTTCCAGCGGTTGTTTTGAAAGTAGCGATTGTATTTGTCTGCAGCTATGCTGTTTAATAGTGCTTTTGTTGCGGGTACATTTGCCTGTGCAATTTCTTTTTCCCAAAACTGCATGTTCTTGATGTCGGCATCTTCGTTAAGGTTTTGTTCCAGCCCAGATTTGTATATCAGCGCTTTTATAATTTGCGGCTGAGCATTTTCTTTTTTCGCCAGCGCATATATTTTGTTCACCTCATCGAGGGCAGACCTTGTAAGGCCTTTCTTCGAGTAAAGCGAATCCACTTTTTTCCATAACACATCATAGTTGGTTTTTGGCGTTTGCGCTTTCATGATCATCGGAGATAAAAAAACAAATAGCAACAATGCCAGCCATAGAAGGATTTTATTAGTCATGCGCTTAAAAAATTTATTCAAGTTATCAATCTTGTAATGAAGATGCAATTAATAATAGGATTACACATAGCCTTGACAAGTATTGAAGCAATTCTGTTGCTTTAACAATGTCGTAACGATTTCATTTTAAACATAATTTCTCAACAGCCTTCTTATATGTAAATGATCAATTATGAAAACAAAATTTACCATACTGATAGCAGCAGGATTGCTTCTTACAGTGGCCACTACACAAGCTCAAAATGATTATTCTAAAAAATATGCCGTTAATTATCCTGCGCATAATTCCAGTGCAATGAACAAGCCAGGAAGTTTTAACAGGGAGGAAAAAATGAATAACAAATCTTTCGAGAAAAATGATCGCAAGTTTCATAAAGGGATGAAGAAACATCATCGTCATCACCACAGAAATGGTGGTCATCACAGACATTAATAAAATACTTTCCCTATGATTACGGATCGTAATCGTAAAAGCCCGGACAGTTGGTTCGGGCTTTTTTGCAATAACAGAATGATTGAATAACTGAATAACTGAGGTTTCAGGTGCGTCAGAGAAAAAAAATGCAAGGTTTCTGCTTTGCAATTTTTAAAGGCAACAAAAATTGGGAATTTAAAATCCGCAAAGTCCTGCTCCGTAGGAGCAAAACGTTGGTAGAAAAATCCGACAAGGTGTAATTCTAATACCAGCTCCGTAGGAGCGACACGTAAATTAACATATCGCTCCTACGGAGCTGGTATTGAAAGGTCACCAATGCATTTTTTGCTACGAACGTTTCGACCCGCTGGGGCTTAGAACCACATCCAAAATCGGTTTGTCATTAGATGATCTAACGGGTTTCACAGAAAGCATTCTCAACTCTCAACTTTCAATTCTCCACTAATAAAAAAAGAGAGCGCAAATAAAATTTGCGCTCTCTTTTTTTATGAAAAAGTCTGCTTGTTACTTTTTAATCACTTCTGCCATTTTTTTACCAATGTCAGCGGGGCTTTGTACTACGTGGATACCGCAGTCAGCCATGATCTTCATTTTAGCAGCTGCAGTATCATCAGCACCGCCAATGATCGCACCGGCGTGGCCCATACGGCGACCCGGAGGCGCTGTTTGACCAGCGATGAAACCTACAACTGGTTTAGTACCGTTTTCTTTGATCCATTTTGCTGCATCAGCTTCCATGCTACCGCCAATTTCACCGATCATAACGATACCTTCTGTTTCAGGATCGTTCATCAACAATTCTACCGCTTCTTTAGTTGGTGTACCAATGATTGGATCACCGCCAATACCGATCGCAGTAGAAATACCCAAACCAGCTTTTGCAACCTGGTCTGCTGCTTCATATGTTAAGGTACCTGATTTAGATACGATACCGATTTTACCTGTTTTGAATACGAAACCCGGCATGATACCTACTTTACACTCACCGGCAGTGATTACACCAGGACAGTTTGGCCCGATCAATCTTGTTTTTTTGCCTTGCAAGTAGTTTTTAGCTTTTACCATGTCCTGAACCGGAATACCTTCTGTGATACAAACTACCAGTTCAATACCTGCTTCTGCAGCTTCCATGATGGCGTCTGCTGCGAATGCCGGCGGTACAAATATGATGGAAACATTGGCGCCTGTTGCTTTTACGGCGTCTGCTACTGTGTTGAAAACCGGACGGTCAAGGTGAGAGGTACCGCCTTTGTTTGGCGTAACGCCACCTACTACATTGGTACCGTATTCGATCATTTGGGTGGCATGGAACGTTCCTTCTGTTCCTGTAAAGCCCTGAACCAAAATTTTAGAACTTTTGTTGACTAAAACGCTCATACGCTTTTTTTTAAGTTGGGCAAAAGTAAGGCAAAGAGGCGGGAATTTGAATTAATAATTAATAATTAATAATTAAGAGGGCGGCATTCTTTATTGAATACCGCCCTCTAATTTCTAAACAGATTTGCAGTATAACTTTCGTCAAGTATGCACCTCTATTAATTCTTAATTATTAATTATTAATTGCTTATGGGTTCAGCACGTCCTCGTCGCTGTTCAGCAGCTCGTCCATGTTGCGGTCGTTGTCAATCTTGCCTTTTACCTCCAGCATACGCATGTCTTTGGCGTCTTTAAGGAACTCGGAGGCAAAAATGAAGGAGTTGAGTTTCTCGTTTTTATTGAAGATTATTTCTTTGTTATTTCCCTCCCACTCTTTTTCACCCTGGTACATGTAAATGATATTGTCACCAATTTCCATCACACTATTCATGTCATGCGTATTGATCACTGTGGTAATATTATATTCCGTGGTAAGCTCTTTAATCAGTTGGTCAATTACCAGCGAGGTTTGCGGATCGAGGCCAGAGTTGGGCTCATCGCAAAAGAGGTATTTGGGATTGAGCACAATGGCACGGGCAATCCCCACCCTTTTTTTCATACCACCGCTTATCTCTGCCGGAAACTTTTTATTGGCGTCTTTCAGGTTTACCCTGTCCAATACTTCGTTCACTCTTTTCAATTTATCCTGGTAAGAATCTTTGGTAAACATGTCGAGCGGAAACATTACGTTTTGCTCCACTGTCAAACTGTCGAACAACGCAGAGCCCTGGAAAAGCATTCCTATTTGTTTGCGGGTTTCTTTTCTTTGTTCATCGGTCATGGTAACCAGGTCTTGTCCGCTGTAAAGAATTTCTCCTTCATCCGGTTCAAAAAGGCCAACCAGGCATTTCATAAATACCGTTTTACCACTACCACTCGAACCGATTATAAGGTTGCACTTGCCCGCTTGCATCGTGGCATCCACACCTTTGATAACCAGTTTATCGCCAAAACCTTTTTTTAAGTTTTTTACTTCAATCATAAAGAAGAATAATTCAAAAGTTAAAAGGCAAAAGTTAAAAACGGAGCAACCATTTTTACTTTTGAATTTTTAATTTTTACTTTTTGTCACAACAACAACGCAGACAACACATAATCCGCCATCAAAATAAGCACACAGCTTACAACCACGCTCTTTGTGCTGGCTCTACCAATTTCAAGGGCACCGCCACTTACATTGTATCCGTAATAAGCGGGTATACTGGAAATGAAAAAAGCAAATGTGTATGATTTTGCCATGGCAAAGAAAACGTTGTAGGGCGTAAAGTTTTGGAGCAGCCCTTTGGTATAATCCGTAGCGCTCAAAATGCCGGACGCCGTTCCGGCAATGCGGCCACCAAGTATTCCGAGGCCCGCAGAAACCACTACCAGCATTGGTATTACCAGTAATGCCGCAAGAATTTTTGGCATCACGAGATAGGCCTTGCTGTTAATGCCCATTATTTCCAGGGCATCGATCTGCTCGCTCACACGCATGTTGCCAAGCTCACTGGCAATTTTACTACCCACCACACCAGCCAGTACAATACAAACCAGTGTTGGGGCAAATTCAAGAATTACCGTATCACGAACGATCTGTGCGATGGTGCTTTTGGGGATGATGGGACTTACCAGCTGATAAGCTGTCTGAACCGCAGAAACGGCACCCATAAAAAAGGAAATGATCACTACGATTCCCAAAGATCCTATGCCAATATCTGAACATTGATGCATAAACTCCTTCCAGTACATCTTCCCGTTTTCCGGTTTGGAAACCATTCCTTTGAGCATCAACAAATACCTGCCTGTTTCGGTAAATAACTTCATTTATAACAAATTGAAAATCTTATTCCCTAATAAAGCTCAAATGTAAACGTAAATCGGGAAAAGTGTACGATGTACGAAGTACGGTGTACGAAATACTTTCAAAAAATGCACGCTGATAATATTTATACACCAAAGAAAGAGCAAGTTTTTTTATTACCACTAAGGCACTAAGGACACTAAGTTTCACTAAGAAAACCCGAATTCAGGCAACCCTTAGTGAGGCTTAGTGTCCTTAGTGCCTCAGTAGTAAAGATTCGTGAGAGGCACATTAGATCTCTCTGGCTACTTTATTAAACTTCTTCCACCAGGGAGATTTCTTCACTTCTTCCTCTGTGGAAATGTTTTTACACTTCTGCTGGGCGCTGATCACGGCAACGAGCGCCATGTTGAAGATGCTTCTCACGGAGCTTCCCAGTTGCAGAATGTGTACCGGCTTTTTCAGACCCAACAATATTGGCCCGATGGCGTCTGCACCACCCACTTCTTTCAGAATATTATAAGCGATATTGCCAGCGGCAAGGTTAGGGAAGATCAATGTGTTCACATCCTGCCCCACCAATTCGCTGAACGGATAGTTATCCTTCAAGATGTCTTGATTGAAAGCGATGTTTGCCTGCACCTCACCATCTACTATAAGCGAAGGATTCCTTTCTTTTACAATGGCCCTTGCTTTTGCCATTAGCTGCGCTTCCGGTGATGCGCTGCTGCCGAAGTTGCTGTAGCTGAGCATGGCAATTTTCGGCGTGAGGTTAAAGTTCCTGACTTCTTTCGCCACCATTAAAGTAATATCGGCCAACTCTTCAGCAGTCGGGTTGAAGTTTACTGTTGTATCTGCCATGAACAAAGGACCTTTCTTTGTCAGCAACAAGTACATACCTGCGATTTTCTCTGCGCTATCTTCTTTACCTATTACCTGTAATGCAGGCCTGATCGCATCTGCGTAGTTTCTTGTCAAACCGGAAAGCATTGCATCGGCTTCACCTGTTTCCACCATCATACTACCAAAGTAGTTGCGGTCGCGCATCATTTTGATGGATTCATATTTAGAAACCCCTTTGCGCTGGCGTTTTTTGAAGAAGATCTCTCCGTACTGTGTGCGCTTCTCGCTGTATTCTTTGTCTTTCGGATCAATGATCGGGAATCCTTCCAGGTCAATCTGGTTGTCTTCTGCCAGCTGATGGATCTTTTTTTCATCACCTAACAGTATAGGATATGCGACACCTTCTTCAAAGACCAATTGTGCCGCTTTCAATATTTTCAGGTTGTCTGCTTCAGTAAATACCAAACGCTTAGGTTGGCTGCGGGCCTTGCTGCCCAATACACGCATCAACTGGTTATCCAAACCTAGTCTTTTGTTCAGCTCAACGGTATAAGCGTCCCAATCCTGAATAGGAGATTTTGCCACACCGCTTTCTATTGCAGCTTTGGCCACAGCCGGAGCAACCGTTTCGAGCAAGCGCGGATCAAGTGGTTTTGGAATAATATAAGTCGGGCCGAACATGATGTTCTTTTCGTTGTACGCAAGATTCACGATGTCGGGAACCGGCTTCCTCGCCATTTCCGCCAGGGCGTGAACGGCAGCGAGTTTCATTTCTTCATTTATAGAAGAAGCTCTTACGTCAAGCGCTCCACGGAAGATGTACGGAAAACCAAGCACGTTATTTACCTGGTTAGGATAATCGCTTCGTCCGGTTGCCATGATGATATCCTTACGGGCCGCGATGGCGATTTCGTAGTCGATTTCCGGAGTGGGGTTTGCCATGGCAAATACGATCGGATTTTTTGCCATGCTCTTTACCATCTCTGCGGTAACGATGTTTCCGGCGCTAAGCCCGATGAACACATCTGCGTCTTTCATGGCTCCTGCCAAATTAATGTCAAGTTTTTTAGGAGATGCCAGTTCTCTGGCAGTGTCGCCAAGATCTGTTCTTTCCGCATGTACAAAACCGTTGACGTCGAAGATCATTACGTTTTCAAGTTTTGCTCCAAGCGCCAGGTATAATTTAAGGCAGGACAAGGCGGCAGCACCGGCACCACTCACCACAAATCTTGCTTTTTCTATTTTCTTTTTCTGCAGCTCAAGTGCATTCAGCAAAGCCGCAGCACTGATGATGGCCGTTCCGTGCTGGTCATCGTGCATTACAGGAATAGCAAGTTGTTTGCGCAGTTCCTGTTCAATGTAAAAGCATTCCGGCGCTTTGATGTCTTCAAGATTGATCCCCCCAAAAGTGGGCTCAAGCGCCTTTACGATCTGCACAAATTTTTCAGGATCTTTTTCGTTGATCTCGATGTCAAATACGTCGATGTCTGCAAATATTTTGAACAATACACCTTTTCCCTCCATCACGGGCTTCCCTGCTTCGGGACCAATGTCGCCCAAACCAAGAACGGCCGTACCATTACTGATCACAGCCACCAGGTTTCCTTTGGCGGTGTATTTATAAACGTTTTCTACATTTTTTTTGATTTCGAGGCAAGGTTCTGCCACCCCTGGAGAGTAGGCAAGTGAAAGGTCTCTTTGTGTCTTAGCTTCTTTTGTTGGTATTACTTCTATCTTGCCTGGTCGTCCCATGGCATGATATTCTAACGCCTGTTCGCGTCCTAGCTTTTTTTGCATATGTAAAATTTAGGTGACGAGTAACCACCCCTTCAACATTGTTGCCCGCCCGGATGAATCCGTTTGGTTGGGTGTTGCTCACTTCAGCTGATTTATATATAATTCAGCAATGGGGCCGCAAAATACGAAAATGGCCATTACGAGCCGTCGGACATTGAATTTTAACGTGTTGGCCGCGATTGCAGATTCTAATAACAAATAAAAATTTCAACTTGTTTATTGCAGAAAATCGTGACGGCTAATCAAAAGTGACTCAAAACTTTTGAATATAAAACGCCATGACCGTTTTTTTGATTCAAAACGTTAACAATCAATACATTTATCAATTTATCATACATCTATCTTTCTACTTTTTTCCTTTTAAAAATTCCCGGATATTAGCTAACAATTTGATCTATGCTTCGTCCCATCGATAATTATTTTCTTCAAAAAGAGGAACCTTTCAAAAGCTGTCTGCAGTTTTTGAGGCAGCATATTCTTGCAATGGACAGCGATATAACGGAGGCCTGGAAATACGGAATGCCGATGTATTGCATTCATGGAAAAATGTTTTGTTATTTGTGGGTACACAAAAAATACAACCAACCATACATAGGAATAGTGGAAGGAAACAAACTTGATCATCCGGATTTGCTAACGGAAAAAAGAGCGAGAATGAAAATATTGCTGGTAGATGCGGAGAAAGATATTCCTGTGAAAAAGATCGATCTTATTTTGAGAGCCGCAATCCGTTTGTATAAGTGACAGTCACCAGAGTGCACCTCCCGAATATTTACCACTAAGACACTAAGGACACTAAGCTTCACTAAGGCATTCTTGATAATCGGGTAATCTTAGTGAAACTTAGTGTCCTTAGTGACTTAGTGGTAATAGAAATGACTAAAAACTACAGCCTGTAGATTTAATATTTAAATGTCGCCTTATGACTTACAACGAAAAACTACTTAACCGCGTTCGCGACGCACTGGTTGATCAGAAGACACTGGAGGAGAAAAAAATGTTCGGCGGCATCTGTTTTATGATAGATGATAAAATGTGCATTGGTGTAAATAAAGAAGAAATGCTTTGCCGTATTGGCCCCGACGAAGTGGACGCGGCGCTTGAACACAACGGTGTGCGCGAAATGGTAATGGGCGACCGCGTTGCAAAAGGCTATGTGTACGTAAGCGAGGAAGCGATGAAAACAAAAAAACAATTTGATCACTGGATCAGTCTCTGCCTGGCGTTTAACAAATTTGCGAAATCATCGAAAGAAAAGAAGAAGAAATAAAGACAATTAGGAATTAACAATTAAGAATTAAGAATTGGGTAGCCGATTGTTAAACATCTGGCACAGAAACTAATTCCTAATTCCTAACTCCTAATTCCTGATCAAGTTATATCCCGGCCTTACCACCATTCCTTCTCTTCGCCGGGACATAACGTTGCGATCATCACTAATCTGCCGTTCATATTTGATTACAATACACCCCAACTGTAACCAAAGAAACTACTATGAAACCATGTTGCTCTTCATCAACAAAACAAAGGTTGTTATTTGCAAGGGCAAATAAAACAAGCAGTGTATTGAAATGTTATAGTTTTGGAGTGAAATGACATTTTTAAAGAAGGAATTAGGAGTTAAAAATTAGGAACTAGAAAGGTCGCAGCTTTAGCAATGGATTGCACAGATTCTAATTCCTAATTCCTATTTTCTAATTCCTAAAACATAAAGCTCATGAAAGTTACCATTACACAAATCGACACGGCGTGTTTGCTTATAGATATCAATGGCTTTAAAATACTTACTGATCCTGCTTTTGATGAGGCGGGCAAAAAATATTTGCGTGCAGATGGCAAGACCTACTTGCACAAAACAGGTTCCCCTGCAATGTCAACAGCCGACCTTGGCGCAATTGATCTTGTGTTGTTAAGCCATCACCAACATAAAGACAATCTTGATGATGCAGGCAGAGCTTTCATAGAAACTGTCCCGGGCGTAATTTCCACCAAAGAGGCAGTAGAGCAATTGCAACTTAACAATGTTCACTCACTGGAAGAATGGGAATCGCTTGAAGTAGAAGCAGACAACGTGGAAGAACTTACCATCACTGCTACGCCTTGCCAGCACGCTTCTACAAAAGAAGTAAGTGCAAAAATGGGCCACGTGATCGGTTTTATTATTGAATGGAAGGAGCAGGAAAATGGTGTGCTGTATATTTCCGGCGATACTGTATTGTTTGAAGGTGTAAGGGACGTGGCCGAACGCTTTTTAGTAAACACTGCCATTCTTAATGTTGGCAAAGCTGGTATTCCTGCAAGCACAGGAGATGTGTACTACACCTTTACTGCAGACGAAGCCATTGAAGTGGCAGAGATGATGCACGTGGATCACCTCATTCCCACACACTGGGAAGGCTGGGACCATTTCCAGGAAAAATCGCAGGAAGCCATGAACCATTTTGCAAAATCACATATTGCGGAGAAAGTGATCAAGCTGGAGCCGGGCAAGCCGGTGGAAATTGACATTTAGGAGTTGAGAGTTGAGAATGGAGAGTTGAGAGTTCTTTACAGTTGAGCATTTCGCATTTAAAACTAAAATGCGGTATCTTCAACGATTACATTTTTCTCAACTCTCAACTCTCAACTCTCAACTCTCAACTCTCAACTCTCAACTAAACTGCTACTCCTCCGGATTCGCTCTCCATTTTTTAATCAGTGGTATCATTACGAAGAGTGCCATAAGTAAGGCGAAAATGAAATTGGCGATAAGAAAATTTTTGTCATTATCTTTTAACCAGTCATGCATTTGATGGGTAAAACCGTTTTTAATATACGTTACGTCTTCGTAATAACCGTACTGTGTGTACTCATACAAAAAACCATAAACAGCTAAAACAAAAAACGGCAAAACGATCCAGGTCAGTAAATAAGTAACACCAGCTAAATATTTCCTCTTTTTTTGAAAAATTGAACCTGCACTTATGCACAAGCTGGCTACAGCCAGAACAACTGGTGATAATATCAAAATTCTTTCATTGTTCGAAACTATATACAGTGTTACCGTGCCAACCGTGAGTATTACTGCCATAACAATAGCTGATATCCAGGTTTTAATTGGCGTAATTCTAAAAGAAAATAATACAAAGCAAAACCCGAGCGCAACTATGGCGCATGCAAAATATTGCTCAAGCTTCAAACCTTTTCTTGCATCAGTTATTTCCTCAATGGCATTCAGGGAAACGTATGGAGTTTGTATGTAGCGATTGTTAACCTTCTCGTCTTTGTCATACTTATCCGTCGGTATTTCTTCCTTTACCAGCAAATCTGTTGTTGAAAAAATGGAGCTCACATGGGCCGTGGAGTTGAATTTATATTCTCCTCCATATTTTTTACACAACTGAAGA
This sequence comes from Pinibacter aurantiacus, assembly GCF_019130065.1. GTDB lineage: Bacteria > Bacteroidota > Bacteroidia > Chitinophagales > Chitinophagaceae > Pinibacter > Pinibacter aurantiacus. The sequence continues at coordinate 545,955 of NZ_JAHSPG010000003.1, forward strand.
TACTTGTCAATATAAGTAATGATTGAATCCTTTCTGTGATCTTTTAACCAACTTATTGCTTTAATATCTAATAAACTATCCTTATCTATTATATAACCTTCGTTGTAATACTCACTACCCCGATAATTTAAATAACTCACTCCAGGGATCATACCTTGTTCAAATCTGCCCGTATCATTGTCGTTACCAGGCTGATAAACTTTTTTTGCGTTGAACCTGCCAAGCTCAAACGGCAGAAAATGTTGTGCGAGGAATATGATACGTTTTTCTTTGGGAGTGTTTACACTTTTACTTATCCTGTTTATTTTATAGTTCATGCCCTTGTGAGCAATCATAATAGGGAAAATCAGTCCCAGGAAGATGATCAGGACAATTGCAAACTCTTTCTGCAAATGAAACATCGAAAGAGGCAATAGCGCCTTAAAGGCATTGTGTCTTAGATAAAAAATAAGCCATAACAACATCGTCATAATGCCCACCAGAATTGCAACACCGTTTATAAAACCGAACTGATAATAATGGAAGTAACTAATATTCTTTAATGTTATATCCTGGCAATAACCCCAGAAGAAAAATATGATATTTAACAAAATCACCAAAGGCAACATGATATGAAATCTTGTGTTCCATATGAGCGGATGATTGGTGAGCATCCAGTTATTGAATTTTTTCATGGTTGGGGTTAATTAGTTCGCAAAGAAGCGGCGTGATGAATTTGAAATGTCCCGGAGATAGGTTACCTCCACACTATTATTTGCAAGCGCACTTAACACTTGCTGCATTGATGTGCCAGCCTGGAAATAAATGATGAAAACATTTCCATTATATTGGATCTTTTCCACCGGAAGTTCTGCAAACGCAGCAGCAATAACATTTCTATCTGCACTGGCTTCCATTTCCAACACAAGTTGTTTTGGTGCATCTTCGCTTACTGCCGACAATTGTTGCTGATATTGAGCATGACCATTTTTTAGAAAAATAATACTATCGGAAACTTTTTCAACCTCGTAAATGTGCTGCGAACTGATCATCATTCCGAATGGACGGGAAATAGATCCAGACAAAAATTTCAGATCCTGCAAAATGGTTTGCTGTGCATTGATGTCAAGGTTTGCCAATGGTTCATCCAACAACAATATTTGCGGATTGCGGAGTAAGGTTTTGGCGAGCTCAAATCTTGTTCTGTAACCGGATGATAGTCTTGTCCAGCTTAAATTTTTGTAAGGACGCAGGCCCAGTCTTGCCACCATTATTTCGGCCCACAACAAATTGTTTTTGTCTTTAACGCCGTGCTGCGCCAGTGTGAACTGCAAATTCTCCATCAAACTTCCCCACCAGCGTGGTATGCGTTGAGGCACGTACAGCAACTTTGAACGCAGTTCATACAACGAATCATTTTTTGCAAAATGATAATCGAGTTTGCCTTGTTCGGCTTTCAGCTCACCGTTGAGCAAGCGCATCAGCGTTGTTTTACCATTTCCATTTTCACCTACCAATCCTATGATCTCTCCTTTGCTCAGAGAAACATCGATGTTGTTGAGTGCAAAATTTCCTTTGGAATATTTTTTTGAAATGTCTGTCGCGGTGAGTAGTTGATTGCTTTCCTTCCATCCGTCAATGATGGAAGCATGCTGTAGCGTTTCGAGCAGTTCAAAAGCTTTTGACCGGATGGTTTCTTTTCCGGAAGATTCACCGTTAGCATCCAGCCATTCGCAGTAAGTGAGCGCTTTTTCAAATAACGGCATATCTGCCGTTTCAATTACACAATCAAGCAAGCGCCTGTGTGCCAGGTCAAAGTCTCCTGCATTGTAGTGCCCATGCACTTCCTGCAGTTGGTTTTCATAGAGAGTGTGTTGCATATAAAGTTGAGAGTTGATAATGGAGAGTTGAGAGTGATGGTTGACAGTTGGAGATATTCTAACAACTATCGCCGCCCGAACGACTTCAGTCGGGCAGGAACCAACAACTAGCAACTTTCTATTCGTTTTCGCTTATTTTTTTCAATTTCGCCAAGCCCCCGTTAAAGTCTTTGCCGAGGTCTTCTTTCATATTCATGAACTTTGACAGTACATTGAACGGATAAGGGAAACGGCTATCGAATCCCCATACCACTTTTGTACCGCCTTGCTCGTCGGTGAGATTTACGTAGGCAACCGCACGGCTGTCGAATGGCTCTATAAAATGAAGGTCTGTTTCAATGCTATTTGGTGCATCTATTTTTTTGATCGTCTGGCTACCACTTCCCACTTGTTTGTTTCCTTTCCATGTCGAAACGGCGCCAACAGTTCCATCCTGGCCCTGGATGCTTTTCTGCATATTCGGATCACGTTCATTCCAGGGGTTCCACTTATCCATTCCGGCAAGGGTTCCAACGTTTTGCCAAACCTTTTCCTTAGGAGCGTTTATAACTATGCTTGTTTCAAAATGAAAATCGCGGGAAATAAAAACTCCGGCGATTAACACGATTGCAATAACTGCAACGACAAACAGCAGGATGTACTTTAATACTTTTTTCATTTGGTGCTTTTTAGGATTTATTACCAGTTAAAAAAACAAGATAGAGAAGTTTCGCTAAGAAGTCAATTTAGTGGAGAGTTGAGAATGGAGAGTTGAGAGTTCTTTATTTGCAGCCAGCATTCTTAATTCTCAACTCTCAACTCTCAACTCTCAACTACTTCCTAAACTCCATTCCCAAATTATACATCACAAAACTCCAGACGTCTGTTGCTTCGTCAATTTGTTTGCTGGTGGGTTTGCCCGCTCCGTGCCCGGCTTTGCTATCGATGCGTATCAATGCAGGATTGTCGCAGCTTTGGCATTCCTGCAGTGTCGCGGCAAATTTGAATGAATGCGCCGGCACTACTCTGTCATCATGATCCGCGGTTGTTACCAATGTGGCCGGATAACAGGTTCCTTTTTTCAAATTGTGCAAGGGTGAAAAACTGTACAGGTTCTTGAAATCTGCTTCGCTTTTTTCAGCATTGCCATATTCCACGGCCCAGCCCCAGCCAACGGTGAAGCGCTGATAGCGCAACATATCCATTACGCCTACTTGCGGAATGGCCACTTTGAAAAGATCGGGGCGTTGCGTTATCACTGCACCTACGAGCAACCCTCCATTGCTACCGCCACGAACGGCCAGTTTATTTTTATTGGAATATTTATTGTCTATCAGCCATTCTGCAGCGGCGATCATATCGTTGAACACATTTTGTTTGTTCAACAACATTCCTGATTGGTGCCAGCTTTCACCATATTCATTTCCGCCACGCAAACTTACTTGTGCATAGATGCCGCCTTGTCCAACAAAGAACATATTGGATATGCTGAATGAAGGTGTGAGTGCTATATTGAATCCGCCGTAACCATAAAGCAACACAGGATTATTTCCGTCCAGTTTAATCCCTTTTTTATAGGTTAAAAACATTGGCACTTTTGCACCATCTTTTGACGTTACAAACACCTGTTTTGTTTCATAATCATCTACATTAAATTTCACTTCTGATTTGCGGAAAACGGTTGATACTCCCGACGCAATGTCGTAGTGAAAGATAGTGGGCGGATAGGTAAATGAAGTGTAGGTATAAAACAACTCTTTATACTGCCTGTCGGTGCCAAACCCTGAGGCATAGCCAATTCCCGGCAAACCGATCTCTCTTATGAGTTTTCCTTCATAGGTATGTTGAAACACCGTTGTGGAAGCATCTTTCAAATAACTGGTGAAAAGAAATCCACCTGCTGTGGCAACGCCCTGCAATGCATCCTTTTGTTCAGGAATGATTGTTTGCCAATTTTCTTTTGCCGGATTCTTAGGATCTACCAGCACCACTTTAAAGTTTGGTGCGCCTTCATTCGTTCTTAACAAAACCTTGTCACCATAGTTGTCTATTACAGCAGGTTCAGTTGTGAATCCAGGCACCAGAACTTTGAAGTCTTTTTGTTTCGTGTCTATAAGGTTCTTGTACAATATTTCTCCGCCACTGGTTCCTTCCGTTACGTTTATAAAAAGAAAGTTTTGATCTTCAGAAATGTCAGCACGACAATAGCGCAACGGATGCTGTTTATCTTCCCAAATCAACACATCGCTGCTTTGCGATGTTCCCAGCTTGTGATAATAAACTTTCTGGAATTCATTTTTCTGCACCAGCATATTTTTTTCATCGGGCTTTGGATAACGGCTGTAATAAAAGCCTTCATCACCTTTCCATGAAAAACTGCCGAACTTGATGTAATCGATTTTGTCGCTAACGAGTTGCTTTGTTTCCGCATTCATCACATAGCCGATCTGCCAGTCGCTGCCAGACTGTGCAATGGCATATACCGCGTATTTGCCATTCTTCGAAAACTCAATGTAGGCAAGGGCTGCAGTGCCATCCGCTGATAACTTATTTGGATCCAGGAAAACCTCTGGCGCCGCGTCGATTGCGTTTTGCCTGTACAAAACACTCTGGTTTTGTAAACCATCATTTTTATAATAGTAGTAGTATTTGCCTTTTTTAAATGGCGAGCCATATTTGGGATAGTTCCACAATTCTTCCAGGCGTTTCTTTACATCTGCTCTGAATGGAATTTTTGCGAGATAGGCGTTGGTAACGCCATTTTGTTTTTTGACCCAGTCTTTTGTTTCCTCGCTGTTGTCGTCTTCCAGCCAGCGGTAAGGGTCTGAAACTTTAGTGCCGAAGTAATTATCGGCCTGATCTACTTTTCTTGTTGAGGGATAGGGGGCTTGCGCAAATGTTTCTGTCATAATCATAACCATTGCGGCAAGTACCAATCGTTTTTTTTCCATGTTTAAGATTTGAGGCGTTTAGGTGTTTGCCGTAAAATACGTCAAACAATCAGGAATTAGAAATTAGGAGTTAGGAATTAGAAGTTGGAGGTGACCTGATAAGTATGTCTAATTCCTAATTTCCAGTTCCTAATTCCTAATCAAAAACACCATCAATTTCTCGCTTCAATTTCGCAACAAACGTCCTAAGATATTCCACATTGCTTTCTGCCAGTTGCTTGCCTGTAGCGGTGTTCATTAAGGCAGGCAATTTGAAAAGTTTTAGCGCAAAATGATCCAGCGCAAAATGACTGTCATTTAAAGTTCTGTCATTTCCGAAAGGATCGTCGGCATGAAAAAGATTTGATTTGAATAAACCGGCTGTGTAAAACACACGTGCAAGTCCGATGGCTCCCAGTGCCTCCATGCGGTCCGCATCCTGCAATATTTTTGCTTCTATGGTTTGAGGAGGTATGCCTGCAGAAAAACTATGTGCGTGAATGGCATGTGCTACGTCCTGTAATTTCTCTCCGGGAAAATCGGGAAAATCATTTTGCAATATCTCTACTGCTTTATCGGCGCTTAACTTTGAGGCTTTGCTTCTATCGAGACTATTTTTAGGAACGGTTACATAGTCATGAAAATAGCTGCCAGCCAGCAATACAAGCAGATCAGCAACATTTCCTTCCGCATTATTAATGTACACGCTTGTTTTCCAAACACGGTTAAAATGCTTGAGATCATGCGCCGCATCATCACTTTTATAGTGCTCGTGTAAGTAGTTGATGAAGGCGTTTTCCCAGTGTTGGAGGTTCATGTGAGTTGAGAGTTGAGAGTTGTTGCCGGGGCAATAACTGAATGACTGAATAACTGAATAACTGATGTTGACGGTCGACTTTAGTTCTAAATCTGCTGATATAACTTATGTTTAAGAAGGCTTCGACAAACTCAGCCTGAAAGCGTAAACGGGTTGTCAGGCTGAGCTTGTCGAAGCCTTTTACAATGCAGAGATAAAGCCAATCCTCTGTATGTTGCACTGAATGAATTCCTAATTCCTAATTCCTAATTCCTAATTTCCAATTTCTAATTCCTAATTTCTGCTACGCTTCCCAGCCACGCCATCATTCCCATTCCTATTTCAATCGCACTTTCGTCGATGTTGAATGTTGGTGTGTGTACGCCGGAAGTAATTCCTTTTTCTACGTTCATAACGCCGAGCCTGTAAAAGCAACCAGGAATAACCTGCGAGTAGTAACCGAAATCTTCTGCACCCATTCTCACCTCGGTTTCTTCTACTTTTTCCTTCGTTAAGAATTGTTCTGCAAGCGCGACTGCAACACTATTCAGCGCTTCGTTGTTGTATACGTTTGGATAACCGACATCAATCAACAGATCAAGCTCTGCTCCCATGGAGTGTACCAGCTCTGTTGATAATTTACGAATGAGATCGTGTGCTTTGTAGCGCCACTCTTCATCCAGCGCACGGAAAGTACCCATCAGTTTCACTTCGCTTGGGATAACATTGGTAGTATAACCGCCTTGAAAGGATGTAATGGACAATACCGACGGATTTAGCGGATTTCTATTTCTGCTGATGATTTGCTGGAGGCTTGTCACAAGGTGCGAAGCAACCAAAATAGTATCTGTTGTTAAATGCGGAGCCGCGGCATGGCCGCCTTTGCTGCGAATGGTCATGTACAGCTCATCTGCACTTGCCATCACTTTTCCGCTTCTGAAACTTACTTTTCCTATTTCAAGTCCGGGGTGAACATGCAAGCCGAATATGCCCTGTGGCACCGGGTCTTCCAGTACACCTGCCTTTATCATAAGGCTGGCGCCGCCTGGATTTTTTTCTTCACCGGGTTGAAAGATCAGCTTAACTGTTCCTTCCCACTCGTTCTTTAACTCATTTAATATCTTAGCTGCACCAAGTAAAATGGTAGTATGAACATCATGGCCGCATGCGTGCATTACGCCTGCGTTGGTTGATTTGTAAGCCACTTCGTTTTCTTCCTGGATTGGCAACGCGTCCATATCGCCACGCAATGCAATAACGCGTGATGACGGATTTTTACCTTCAATAATGCCCACCACGCCGGTTTCCGCCATGATGGTGAAAGGAATACCGAAAGACTTTAATTTATTCTGAACGAATTTTGATGTTTCAAATTCTTTGTAACTCAGTTCAGGATGGGCATGCAAATGATGGCGAACGTCGATGAATTCGTCCGCATATGTTGCAGCCAGTTGTTTTATTTTTTCTGATAAATCCATAGAATGTTTAGGAGTAAAAAGGAAACAATTAGTTCGAATCGTCCAGCGTATCTGGCTTCACTTCGATAATATCTCTAACGATAAGCGTGTTGTCAAATTGTTTTGCCAGTTTTTTCTGATAGGCCATTGCTTCTTCCTGCGTCTTAAAATTGCCTACACGCAAGCGAAAATAAGGAGCTTGGTACAGGAGGTATGCCTTAAGATCAGGATAAAGCTCATATACCCTGGTTTTAACGGCAATCGCTTTGTTTCTGTCGTTTGTATTAATCACCTGTATTCTGAAACCCTGCGCAGAGCTTCTGGAAGCACGAGTGGTGGCTTCGTTGATCTGCATTTGCTTTTTTATAAGCATGTCAATGCGAGGATCTTTTTTTACTGCCACACTGGTTGTGTTTTGTGCGTTTGCATAAAACACGGTACAGATCATGAACATCACAAATGCGAGTTTCATCAGTTTATTTTTTATTTTATTTGGGCCTAATGCCCGCCTGACTGACGTTGTCGGGCGGGGAATTCGCCCCGCACCATCGGTAGGCGGGGCTCATTTCATAGTTTTATTTTTTTCTGTTAATACCCTTTCGTATCGAATGAAGGATCTCCTGTTGCGATGGCTACGCTGGCGCTGCATCCCAATCTGTCAGCCCCCGCATCCACCAGTTTTTTCGCAAATTCAAAATCCCTGATACCGCCTGATGCCTTGATCTTGATATTTGATGGCAAATGCTTGCGCATAAGTTGAACGGCCTCCACAGTTGCACCTTTTTCCGCATAGCCGGTAGAGGTTTTCATGAAGTCGATGCCCGCACCGCCCAGTTTTTCACAACATTCTATTATTTCATTATCAGAAAGAATGCCACTTTCTACAATTAGCTTGAAAACTTTGCCTTTATTATGAATCACCTCCGCCAGCAACTTCACTTCTTTTACCAGGAAATCCCAGTCGTTCATGCGTAACGCGATGAGATTGATCACGACGTCTATTTCGTCGGCACCATCTACAAGGGCCAAAACGGTTTCCGCGAGCTTCGCCTCAGTGGCAGAATAGCCAAAAGGGAAACCTACAACTGTCGCCACTTTTACATCTGTGGGATCCAGAATGGCGTCTGCGCGTTTTACAAATGAAGGCGGCACACAAACGGCCGCAAAGCCATATTTAACAGCTTCACCGCACAACTTCTCTACTTCTGCCAACGTAGTGGTTGGCTTTAATATCGTGTGGTCTATATATCCTGCTATGTTCATATGTGTTTAGTATTAAGTCAAAAGTAGAAAATAAAAAGTAAAAAGCCTGTGTTGACTGTTTCTAAGTCGTTTAGTATAAGCTTTTTGACTTTTAATTTTTGACTTTTGACTTGATTTCGCACTAATCAACCTGGAACAACAAAAACTGCGTTTTCCGCCCCAGTAAAAAATCATTGTCGGAAACGAAGATCATGCTGCGCTTGCCGTTTGATAAACGCGGACCGAACGCTGCACCCTCCACGTTATCAATATACATGTTCAATGAATCCATGTTTAACAACAATTGCTTTTTCACCAACACTTTTGGTCGGTTTACTTTCAACGATTGAATGCTCGATACATCCTGTGCGGTTTTGAAATTGCATTTGAAAACTTTGATGGTGCAGTTTTTTACGCCTGTTGAAAATGACCTTTCGGTGATCAAGAATTCATCGGCGCCAATTGGCAAAATATCAACTATTCCGTTTACTTTGAAACCATCTGCGGGCGCAGGTGCGTGCGCAATTGGGCCGAGCTTGTAAGCATATTGCGCCAATAACTTTTTCTTTTCTACATCATATTTCAAAATGCGAACGTAAGCCGTTGTGTCTTTCAAGCCGGCGGCGGGCCCATCCTGGTACAAAGGCGCTTCGGTGGTTACGTACATTGTTTTGTCATTGTCTGTGAAACATACACCCTCAAACACACCGTTTTGTCTTGGCCCTTTTTCATCTTTCGTCATAAGGAACTGGGCTGGCAATGGAAAATGGCCGATATCTTTCCCGTTGTTGTCCATTATGATGATTGCCGGATCTTGTAAAATAGCATTGCCGTCTTTGATGATCCTGTCGCCCTCTGATGTCCAGACGAAATATTTTTTTGTGCCATTAAAACGAATGGCTTCAGGGTCGGGAGCGTGGGCAGGGTCAGTGCTTAAGGATGGATACAATGCGCCGTTCGATTGACGGAGTGCTGTTTGCGCAATAAAGAAAGCGGTGTCAATTTTATCTGCTTTCAAATTAATTTTTGCTGTGTAAAATCTTATTGGGTTTATAACCGCCCGATCGTCGCAGATGAGATAATATTCGTTCAATTTCGGATTGTAGTCGATGCCAGACAATCCGCCGACAGTGGTATTTTGAAACTGAAAGTTATATGGGATGTCAAACTCGTTGAGAAACGTGAGTTTGTTTATGGTTTGACCGTTGGCAGTCAGTGCAATTAAAAATATCAGTGCGGTCAGGATAGATTTCATCGAACTTATTTTGTGTGCAAAATACATAGTTTACCACTAAGACACTAAGGACACTAAGTTTCACTAAGGGTTGTTCAAAGTTTATGGTTGCCTTAGTGTACTTAGTGCCTTAGTGGTAACTCTCGAAAACCGCCACAGGAAACTGATTGAATATATCTTTAAGCTCCAACTGTCCATTGGTATTAATTATCTCACCAGTAAAAATATTTCTCCATTGCTTAGGAGCATCTGCTGGCATAGGAATACTAATTTCTTCCCAACCTGTTTTTTGTGCTGCGACCAATCCAGTTGGAATAACTACGATGACCCATTTATCGTCCTTCTTTCTTGCATAAGCAATTACTTTTCGCTTGCCTGCTTCTATCTCTAACGGAATATAATCTCCCTCGATAAACAATGCATTGTTTGCTTTGCGGTATTGAAGAATAGTTCGGGTAGTAAACATTTTTTGTCCGCCGACAAGCAATTTATTTTGCGACCAGCAAAGGGCGTCTTGTAAGGAGCGCTTTTCGTTTTGTATCAATTCATTCATCAGATTTTTTCGCAAATCATAGTTTACGTGCCGCCTGTTATCAGGGTCAACATAACTAAGATCCCAAAGCTCGCTGCCCTGGTAAAAGTCGGGAATGCCCGGTGCCGTTGATTTTATTACAACCTGCGACAAGCTATAAACTTCAGCATACAATTTCACTTTTCTAACAAATGGAATAATGCTGGATAAAAATGCATGTGAGGGATCAAACAATGCATCGATAAATTCCATACATGCTTTTTCATAATCATCATCCGGCCTTGATGGTGTGCTGAAATATTTTGATTCGCGCAAAGCCTTTGTGTAGAACCATTTTAATCGATCTTTACTTTCATCGTTTGTACTTAAGTCTTCAGGAAAGCCACCCACAATACTTTGGTATAAAAAATACTCATCGTTGAAAACGGGTGCCTGCACCTCTTTCACACGCCTCTTAAATGGCGCATTTATTTGTTGCCAATGAGTGACAAGTGCGGTCCATTCATTTGTCAATTCGCTTAAAACGTTGATCCTGACACGGGCATCTTCTCCACGTTTTGTGTCATGTGTGGAAGTGCTGTTAAGCGACAAAGGATTAGCCTGATGCCGCTGTTGCATTTTCTCATGAAAGTTATTTACAGAAATACCCAGCACACAAGGCAAATCTCCCACCTCATTGTGTGAGATCAAGGGATTGTATAAATAGAACGTAGTGTCCTCCACTCCTTTTGCAGCAAGCGGCCCGGTGAACTGCATGAGGCGTTGAATGAATTGCAAACGTTCGGCTTGTTTCTCATTGTGATCATCAAACAATTTTCTTAACGCGTGCAAAGCAGGTTTCAAATGGGATGCCCTGTTTTCAGCGTCTTCAAATGCTTTGCTAACAATTTCCCTGCTAATATCATCAATGGGAAATTGATCAATGTAAACACGATATAAGGGAAACGCCGCCATGAATGTTCCCAATGCCCGATGTAGTTCTTCCTCTTTTATTGATCTGCCTTCTATAATATTTAACGAGATGAGCAAACGCATAAGATTGTCCCATTCACCGCGCATATATTTTTCAAGGAAAGAAAATTTTCTATCGAAAACGATGTCATAATAATTTTGAAAATCAGGTGCATGTTGGTTGTAAAACGACACCAGCTCTTCGGAACCTTTCATATCCGTTAATACCTGGTTGATGTAAGAAAGAAACTCGTAGCCACTTGTTCCTTCCAAATCAAAAGACTCAGGCAGCTGTTCCTTTATTTCAAGAATTTTCTCGGCAATGATGTAGCAATCTTTTCCAAGTAAATTTCTCAATCGTTTTATGTAACCGGCAGGATTTTTTAAGCCGTCGATGTGATCGATCCGCAGTCCCTGAATCAATCCCTCATCGTACAATTGTTTTATGAGTTGGTGATAATCGTTAAAAACGCTTTCATCTTCAATGCGCACACAAATCAGGCTATTGATGGTAAAGAAACGCCGGTAGTTCATTATTCTGTCCGACTCTTCGTACCATTCGAGCTTGTAAAACTGATCATTTGCCAGTCGCAGGAGCAAGTCTTTGTTGTTGTTGATTTGCTTTACACCGTCTTCTATTTTTTCCTTAACGCAAGAAAGCTTTTCAATGAATTGCCTTTTTTTCTCCTGCCAGCTTTTATAATCGGCGTGCTTGCCCGCAAGAAATTCCTCCAGATCTTCTTCGTAGGTTCCTTTCTCCAATCCACATTGCGAAAGCAACAATTCGTAGCTGTCTGCCTTCACCGGATAATGATTTTCGTAGTAACATATTTCAAACCCGTTTTCCGCAAAGCACAATACCACCTTTTTTGCTTCAATGCACTTTTGCAAATTGGCTTCCAGAAAGGGCAACATGATTCTGTCTTTAAGTTTCGGATGGTCCCAATCGATATCGAAATAGTTTCCGTACGTGGAACTTCGCCCTCTTTCCAAAACATCCCACAATCTATAGTTAGTATCGATCACCGACATATGGTTGGGCACAATATCCTGTATCCACGAAAAGCCTTTCTTCTTTAATATTGTTGACAAAATCCGCAACTCCTCGAGCGACCCGATTTCATCATTTATAATGTTTGGATTAACCACATCATAGCCATGATCGCTTCCATTCATTGCTTTAAAAACAGGCGATGCATAAATGGTCGAAATACCCAGTTCCTCCAGATAATCGATGATGGACGCAAGATTTTTAAACGTAAAGTTCTTGTTGAATTGTATGCGATATGTGGAAGAAGGATGAAGCATGTTTTGAGTTTTAAATACGCGGGACGCAGATTGTCATGATTTTTTATGAACTGGAAAACACATTAACCAATCATCATAATCATGACAATCATGACAATCTGCGTTCCTTCCTTTTCACGTCATTCCCGGAAGCTTAATGCCTGCCGAAATAATATCTTCCAGTATTTTTTCCTGGATGATCATTTGGTTATCAATGAAACCGTGTGCTTCAAGCCATGCGCTGATCATCACTTTATATCCGTCTGGGTCGAACGATGATATGCCTATTCTAAACACAGGTTCTTTCAATACATCCTTATGCTCCGTCAATGATTTTGAAACCGTGTCTCTTACGTCATTGTAGTTGATTCCATAGCTGAATTTCATTTCAATATCCAGTCTGCGCTTACCCTCCATGCTGGTATTTACAATTACTTCATTGGATAGCTTGCTATTGGGAATGATGACAGTTTTGTTATCGTAGGTGAGCACCACAGTGTAGAATATCTGAATGGATGTTACTATGCCGGAATTGCCTTGTGCTGTAATGCTGTCTCCTACTTTGTATGGTTTTAATAAAAGGATAAGAATGCCACTCATGAAGTTTTGCAAAGTGCCGGACAGCGCTAAACCCGCGGCTACACCAAAAGCACCAATCAGCGCGGTGAAGATGGTTACTTTTACACCAATAATATCCATTAACGCAAACACCAGAAGCAATTGCAAAGCGATTGTGATCATGCTGATAAGAAAAGGCTGCAAAGTAGCATCAACGTCTTCTTTGGTCATTAATTTCCTGATCCATTTCTTCAATATCCTAATGAGCCATTGTGCAATGACGAATATAACAATGCCGAGAAGTATATGTCCTCCATGAGTTAATATCCATGTCTTTAGTGCTGCATAAACGTCTTCCAGCTTCATAAATGTTCAGCTTTAAAAGCCAAAACACTTAAAATATTACGCCGGGAACATGATTTGTACTATAAATAAAAAAAGATGGCCATAGGGACCATCTTTGCATTATATTTTCACTGTTTGTAGAAATTTTGGTACACTACAATTGAAATTCAAAAGTAAAAAGTAAAAAAGAATCTCAAACTGTCGGAGATCGTTTTGACTTTTGAATTTTTAATTTTTCCTTACTTTAATACTTCCGCAAGCTTTTTATCAAGATCCTCTCCTCTTAAAGCTTCTGCAATAATCTTTCCTTGTGGATCAATCAATACATTGTAAGGAATGCCTTCAAAACCAAAAGTTTTCACCGCGCTGCTATTCCAGTATTGCAGATCGCTTACATGCGTCCAGGCCAGTTTGTCTGCTGCTATTGCTTTTTGCCATGGCTCTTTTTCTTTGTCTAACGACACGCCAAGAATGGCAAAATTCTTACTCTTGTATTTGTTGAAAGCTGCTACTACATTAGGATTTTCGCCTCTGCAAGGGCCGCACCAGCTCGCCCAGAAATCAACCAGTAAATACTTGCCTTTAAAATCTGCAATGGAAACATTCTTCCCATTTACATCTGGCAATGTCAATGCGGGTGCTTGTTTGCCAACCCACATAAGTTGGGGAGCCTCTTGCTGTTGTTGTTGTGCCTGTTTAGCCTGGTTGTCGTAGTTTGTTTTTAACTGCGTCAAAGGTTTATAATCAGGAAATTTTTTCACGCTTTCATTCAAGGCATTTTCAAACATATCCTTTTGGAAGGAGCGTGACGAAAACCCAAGTATGAAAAGATTGATCGCAGGATGAGATTTGTTGCTTGCCAATGTGCCATTGATAAAGCTGTTCAATTTGTCCAGCTCATTATTCTTTTTTTCTGTAGCAAGAATAATAAGGCTATCGGAAGCGCCACTTTTCTTAAGGCTATCCATTGCTTTGAATGCTACATTGGCACCGTAAATTTTATCGCTGTAAGTGTACAGGTAATCTTTCAGCTGGGTGCTTGCTTCAGAACCACTTATTGAGTAGTAATCTTTGTGCTTCGCAAAATCGATGTCGACAGTAATTTCTTTTCCATCGTTGATCAACGCTACAATCGGGCCGTTTTCTACGGACAACTGGTAGATATTTTCCTGTGCGCCATTTCCTTTCAGGGTAAGCGTTCCATCATTTGCTTTTAACACACCGGTATCCAGTAAGATCGGATTTTGATCTTCGCCAAAAGGAATCTCTTCAAAAAACACTTTCACAGCACTTACCACTTTGGCAGAATCGCCTGAGTTGGGTAAGTACATCAATTTGTCAGCGTTTTTGTAGTGTACGATTACTTTGAAAGCACCATCTTTTTTAGAGTTGCAAGCCGTTGTAAAAAGCAATAACACAGAGGTAATTGCCAGTAATGTTTTTCTTAAATATTGCATTTATTATCGTTGAAAATTATTGACTAAGTTTTTCTGTCAGCAATTGAGTAGTTACTTTAGGATCAGCTTTCCCTTTTGACACTTTTTTTACTTCGCCCATAAACAAACCGATCAAGCCTTTCTTTCCTTTTTTGTATTCCGCCACTTTATCGGGCATTTTGGCCAACACTTCATCTACCCATGTTGCTATGCTGTCAGTGTCTGATTCCTGTAACAGGTTCATTTCCGTAGCAGTTTCAAGCGCTGTTTTAGAACCATCCTTCACAAGTGCAGGGAAAATTCTGTGTGCAGCAATGGAGAAATTTACTTTACCGCTTTCCACCAGTTCAATGACATCAGCCAGCTTTTCCGGCGTCAAAGTAAAGTCCTCAATAATTACGTTGTGATCGTTGAGGTAAGATTTAACGGGGCCAAGTAGCCAGTTTGCAGCCGGTTTTGCGTGGCTTCCATGTTTTATGAGTTTCTCAAAATATTGAATGGTTCCGCTGTCGTCGCAAATTACACGGGCGTCATACTCAGGCAGGTGCAGCTGCTCCATGTATTTGTTCACCAGTTGCTCCGGCAATGCAGGCATTGCGTCTTTTATTTTTTGCAGTTGTGTTTCACTCACTATAAATGGCGGCAAATCCGGATCAGGGAAATAGCGGTAGTCATTTGCTTCTTCTTTTGAGCGAAGAGAAAACGTAGTATCGTTTGTTGCATCAAAACTGCGTGTTTCCTGCGTGATCGACTCTCCTTTTTCTACCAGTTCCACCATTCTGTCTACCTCGTAATCAATCGCTTTTTTTACGTTGCGGATACTGTTCAGGTTTTTCACCTCTACCTTGGTTCCGAGTTTTGTTTCACCCTTCAGGCGGATGGAAATATTGGCATCGCAACGCAAACTGCCTTCTTCCATGTTACCATCGCAAACATGCAGATAACGAACCAGTTTGCGCAGTTCAGTGATGTAAGCGTAAGCCTCTTCGCTGCTGTGAAGGTCCGGCTCTGTTACAATTTCCACCAGTGGAACGCCGGCGCGGTTATAATCCACGCAAGTGTTTTTATCATCCACGTCGTGAATGCTTTTTCCTGCATCTTCTTCCAGGTGAATACGGTTTAGTACCACATCGCGTTTACCGTCGCCGGTGCGAATGTTTACAAAACCTCCTTTACAAATGGGCGTTGTGTGCTGTGATATTTGATAGCCTTTTGGTAGATCGGGATAAAAATAGTTTTTGCGGGCAAAATAGTTGATGCGTTCAATTTCACAACCGCAAGCCAAACCCAATCTAATGGCTAATTCTACTGCTTCTTTGTTTAATTTAGGCAATGTGCCGGGATAGGCGAGCGTGATTGGACTTATATGCGTATTTGCTTCACCGCCAAACGTCGCACTGTCACCGCTGAAAAGTTTACTTTTTGTAAGCAACTGTGCATGCACTTCCAGTCCTATAACCACTTCATACTTGTCTTTACCTTGTACCATAGTTAATTGCCTCTTTAGAGAATATCTGCAAAACTACCGGAATAATCGAATAAACGAGTTATTGAATGGCAGAATCATTGAATAACTGAATAACTAAGTAACTGAATAACTGATGACTCTCTGAATGTTGACATTCAAACAATTAGTTGGAGAGCCGACTATGGCGGCTTTCCATTCAGTTATTCAATTATTCAGTTATTCAGTCACTAAAAAAGGGCACAAGCTATGCGCTCATGCCCCAAACGATCGGCTGTTTATACTGATTATAAATTCGCGGTTCTTAGCTTCCTTGGAATTTTTATTTCCAGGTCCTGGTTAATGCCATTGCGGGTAACTTTTACCGGAATGGTGCTTTTCTCTCTCGCCTCTCTTGAGGCTTCAACCAGTTGCTCGGTATTGGCAATTGATTTGTCATCAAAAGAAGTGATGATGTCGCCTTCTTTCAAGCCAGACTTAGCAGCATTGGAAGAATCCTCAACGCTTAATACTTTTACTCCTTTGCCATCTTCGGTGTCCTGGGCTTTGATGCCTAGTTTTGGACCGGCATTAGGGCCGCGGAAACCGTAAACTTTCATATCGCCGCGCATTTCGTCAAGAGACCTCAGCTGCTCATCCAGTTCTTTCTGGTCAAAATCGAAATGGAAATCCTGAGGTTCATCGAAATTGTAATTATAGGTCATTGCTTGTGGCGGACGTTTGCCCAGGGTTGTAGTAACTTTTTGATCCTTTTTATTGCGCTTGTAAGTGATGGTTATTTTTTCATTGGGCTTGTATGAGCCAACCGCTTTTGAAAGATCTTCGGGAGATGTGATAGCAGCGTCGTCTACTTTGGTAATGATGTCACCAACCTTTAATCCTGCTTTTGCTGCGGGAGTACCTTCTGTAACTTCCGTTACTTTCGCGCCATTGTCTTTCTCAGTTTTTACGCCAAGAAAACCTCTCGAATCATTCATGTTTATTGAATAGGATTTGCGAAACTGAGGATTTGCTCTTGCGCCTGGTGGCATGGGGGGAATCGGAGGTATTGGTGCAACATCAAAAGCCATGTCGTCCGCATTGACATGAATTCTTATTTTTTTCTGGATAACGGCAAGGTCGTCGTCATTAAATTCCTCTACTTTTTTGCCATTAACAGTTACCACTCCTTTGTTGATCTCAATAGTAAGTTTGCGATCCTTGTCGCTATCGCTTTTCTTTTTAATGATGATTTCATCATACTGATCAAGCTTATCCTTATCTTTTGACTTAACCCCGTTTTTAACACCCTGTGCAAATAGGGTTCCTGAGGCGAGAACGCTTGCAAACAGAGCGAAGGTTTTTATAAAATTTTTCATACCAGAATGTTTATATGAACTAAGTACGTTTTTTTTCGTAGATCAAATATACTTCATTTTCCGATATACGAAAGTTTTCGCAATTCAATTTTTCCTTTTAACTATTTTTTAGGGACTGGTTGATATTTAATGGGTAGGGGCGAATCGCATTCGCACTCGTGCGCATCACACTATGTTGTGTCAATTCGAAAGCGGTCGTTAAGAAACAAACACGCTACGAGGAGTTGAAAAAGAAAAGCGGCTACCAGTATTCTGGTAACCGCTTTAAGTATTTCTTATTATTAGTTATAACAATTAAACTATTTTTCAAACTTTGGAAGTCCAGCTGTTCGTAAAATTTCATTAGCCCTAGCGACTTTCTGCTTAACAAAGTTGCTTTTCAGGTATGTATCGAGTTTTTTGTCTACCTTAATAATGATAGCACCTTTATTATCGTTTTTTACCTTTTTCATATTTTCGAAGTTACTTCTTTTTTCGTATAACCAAAAAAGCGGAATAATCGCTTTTGCTATTAAATGATTCCCACTCATCTTTCAATGTAAATCCAAAAACTTCAAAATCGGGCGTGATCAAATTTAAATGATTTGATATCCCTATCTTATAAAGTCTCGTTCTTGATCTGGTACTACCCTCGGCAAATATCATGACATCTGGAAATTTCTGTGTAAATGAATATAGCGTTGACGCCACCGTTGCCAAAACCTTACGGCTATCTCCATTATTTGTTGTCACGGCATCATCAATTTCGCCTGTTTTAAGATTTTTATCGCCTAAAACAAGGTTGTATAAATTAGGAATGTGGGTTTTACTATAAACTATAATTTTCGCAACTTTTCCATTTTTTCCTTCGCTTACAAATTCATAAACAAAAGAAGAATTACTGGCAACCACAGGATATTTATCTAAGTTCATCTATGTGCAATAAAAATACCCAAACACTTCATCGCAAAAGCATGAAGTATTTGGGTATATATAGGTTTTAAAAAATTAGCTTACACCAGCCCTTTCACTTTCTCAATCACTGCTTCCAAACCGCTTACATCTTGCCCACCTGCAGTTGCCAAAGTTTTCTGGCCGCCGCCGCCGCCTTTGATGAGTGGAGCAACGTGTTCCTTAATGATCTTGCCTGCATCCAATCCTTTCTCAGCAACCACTTTATCGCTGATGCCTACTGCAACGGATGCTTTGCCATCTACATTTGCGCAAAGAACGGCTACGTATTCGTCAAGGTTTTGTTTAAGATCGAAGCAAAGCTTTTTCAACGCATCGGCACTGCTTACTTCCACCACTTCACCAATAAAGCTTACGCCGTTGATCACAGTTGCTTTTTTGATGATTTCTTCGCGAAGAGCTCCGAGGAAACGGGATTCAAATTGTTCCACTTTCTTTCTAAGATCAGCTGCTTCGGCAAGTGTGCTTTCAATTGCTTTTGCAACATCTTTCGGATTTTTCAGCGTTTCTTTTATGCTAGCCAATGTTTGCAAATGATCATTTACAAACACTTCCGCTGCGTGGCCGCTTATTGCTTCGATACGACGAACACCAGCAGCAACGGCACTTTCATGTTTTATTTTAAAGAAACCCAGCTCTCCCGTCGCGCCTACGTGTGTACCACCGCAAAGTTCGATTGAATATTTAGGATCCATGATCACCACGCGAACACGGTCACCATACTTTTCACCGAAAAGTGCCATAGCACCAAGTTGTATCGCTTCTTCCTTTGGCAGTTCTTTTATTACAACAGGAATATTTTCACGAATCTTTTCATTTACGATCTCTTCGATTTGCGCAATTTCTTCATCGGTAACTTTTGCAAAATGCGAGAAGTCAAAACGCAAATGCTCTTCATTTACCAACGAACCTTTTTGTGCCACGTGTGTACCCAACACTTTACGCAATGCCGCATGCAGCAAGTGCGTAGCAGAGTGATGCACCTGGGTTTTTCTGCGTTTTTCATCAGCCACTTTTGCAGACACAACTGCTGTAATGTTTACAGGCAATTTCTCTGCGAAATGTATGATTAGATCATTTTCTTTTTTGGTATCGGTTACCGCAATTTCTTCGCCGTCGAAAAGCAAAATACCTGTATCGCCAACCTGTCCGCCACTTTCAGCATAGAACGGAGTTGCTTCCAGTACGATCTGGAACGATTCTTTTCCTTTCGCTTTTACTTTGCGGTATTTGGTTACTTTGGTTTCTGTATTCAAAGTATGGTAACCTTCGAAACTTGTATTGGCTGTATCTTTCAGTACCACCCAATCTTCTGTGTCAAGCGCTGTTGCAGCACGGGAACGATCCTTTTGTTGTGTCAATGCTTTTTCGAAAGCCTCTTCGTCCACTTTCAAATTATTTTCCTGAGCGATCAATCTTGTAAGGTCAATCGGAAAACCATATGTATCGAGTAATTCGAAAGCAGCTTCTCCATTGATCGCCGCTCCTTTCGTTTGAGCAATTACTTCATCTATTTTCTTCAACCCTTTTTCAAGTGTTCTTAAGAAAGCATCTTCTTCTTCTTTCACCACTTTGCCTACAAAATCCAATTGCTGGAACAGTTCAGGAAACACAGTTTTGAATTGCGCTGCAAGAACCGGCATCAACTGATACAACAGTGGTTCTTTCATATCCAAATAAGAGAAGTAGTAACGAACCGCTCTTCTCAAAATTCTTCTGATCACATAACCGGCGCCGGTATTGCTTGGCAATTGTCCGTCTGCGATGGTAAACGCGATAGCCCTTATATGGTCAGCAATTACGCGGAAGGCGATTGCCTGTTTTGTATCGGAGAAATCGTATTTCTTGCCGGTGATTTTTTCTGTAGCCGCGATTGTCCCTGTAAATACGTCCGAATCGTAGTTGGAAGTTTTCTGTTGCAAAACTCTCACCAGGCGCTCGAAGCCCATACCAGTATCAACGTGCTTTGCTGGCAGCAGTTCAAGTGAACCATCCTTCAAACGGTTAAACTGGATAAATACATTGTTCCAAATTTCAATCACCTGCGGGTGATCATTGTTTACTAATGTTTTTCCGTCCACTGCTTTTCTTTCGTCGTCGGGACGGCAGTCTACGTGGATTTCTGTACAAGGACCACAAGGGCCGGTATCGCCCATTTCCCAGAAATTATCTTTTTTGTTACCCAAGAGAATTCTGTCTTCTGCTATCCATTTTTGCCATTCGTTAAAGGCTTCTTCGTCTTTAGGCAAATTCTCTTTCGCGTCGCCTTCAAATATGGTAACGTATAATCTGTCCTTAGGAATTCCGTAAACTTCTGCTAGTAACTCCCAGCTCCATTCAATGGCTTCTTTTTTAAAGTAGTCGCCAAAGCTCCAGTTGCCTAGCATTTCAAACATGGTGTGGTGGTAGGTGTCAACACCTACTTCTTCGAGGTCGTTGTGTTTACCACTAACACGTAAACATTTTTGAGTGTCCGCTATGCGTGAAGAAGGCGCTTTTTTATTGCCCAGGAAATAATCCTTAAACTGGTTCATGCCCGCATTGGTAAACAGCAATGTAGGGTCATTCTTAACGACAATAGGAGCCGAAGGCACAATTGCATGTCCTTTGGAAGCAAAAAAATCTAGAAACTTTTGACGTATCTCTGCACTTGTTAGCATAAACGGAACAATCTTTGGTTGTTAGTTGCCTTCCGGGAAACTATATTTGTGGATAACTCCGGAAGAAATGAGTGCAAAGATAGGGAGTGAAAATAGTTACAGCTATTTTCAGGTTTTATAATTGGAGTAATTTTTAATTTGTCAGTTCCTTAGAAAACGTATTTTTAACGCTGACGCTAACAAAACGCGTGTTTTTTTCGCAGTGGCCATGAAAAAAATAAAATATTTCTATAATACCAATAGCCTTCGCTATGAAAAGCTTGAAACCCCTCTACACGTAAAACTGTTACGAGTGTTGGGCTTTATAGCCGCGAGTATTGTTACCTCACTAATTATTGTAGCCATCGCCTTCCGATATATAGATTCTCCGAAAGAAAAAGTAATGAGTGGCCGGTTTGAGAATATGCAAAATAACTACGCTGTTCTGCAGGACCGTGTTCAAAAGCTGCAGCAACAAATGGGAGACCTCGAAAAACGCGACAATAATGTTTACCGCTCCATTTTCGAAGCAGATCCCATTCCGGACAGTGCCCGAGTAAAGGAAATGGAAAAGAAAAAAGAGCTGGAACTGTTGCAGGGTATGGATGAAAGCGATCTTTCGGGTTCCATTGCACGCACGCTCAACAATCTTACGATGCGCATTGCATACGAGGATAAATCCTACAACGAAATTGAGGGTTTTGTAAAAAATAAGGAGGTGATGCTGGCAGCCACTCCTGCTATTCAGCCGGTGAGCAATAAAGATCTTAGCCGCATTGCTTCTGGTTTCGGTCACCGTATCGACCCGGTGTACAAAACCGTTAAAATGCATGCTGGTCTAGACTTTGCTGCTCCACAGGGAACACCGATTTATGCTACTGCAAACGGCACTATTACCGTTGCGGGCAATACCGGTAATGGTTATGGTAACCACGTGATCATTAACCACGGCTACGGTTACGAAACACTGTACGGTCACATGGTGAAGGTGAAATGTTCTCCCGGCCAAATGATAAAGCGCGGTGAGATCATCGGCTATGTGGGCAGTACCGGAAAATCTACCGGCCCGCACTGCCACTACGAAGTACACAAAAACGGTAAACCTCTCGATCCTGTTTACTTTTTCTATAACGACTTAACACCTGAACAATTCGACCGCCTGCTTAAGATGGCCGCGGCGAGCAACCAGAGCTTTGATTAGTGGAGAGTTGAGAGTGGAGAGTGGAGAGTTGAGAATTGAGAGTTGAGAGTTGTTTAAATAGACTAAACCGGTTTGGAGACCATTCTTCAAACCGGTTTTCTTTTTTGCAAACCAGGAGTTGAGATAACCCTTAACTCTCAATTCTCAACTATCCACTCTCAACTCATTTTCAACTCTCAACTCTCCATTCTCAACTGTTAACGACTTTTCCACAGTCACGTAAATCCCCGTGCCACTACCATCAAGGATTGTATCTTTACCAAGCCTATGATGAGGGAATTTCGACAAACAGCATTGGATTTTGGATTTGAAGAGCCGGCTCAACCGGTTCCGACTCCGCCTGTCAGTGCAGTGCCAAATGAAGTTCCTGCATCTGAAGAAGCATCTCCATCTTCCCCGGTTCCCGCCGTTGTAAACGAGGTTTCTGAAATCACGCCAGTTGTGCAGGTCGTCGCACCGATGCCGACAGCGAAAATTCACGTAACTATGCCAACAACAATGCCGAAAACTACGCGGGGCAGAAAGCCTAAAGCGGCTTCTTCTTTGCCTAAACAACCGGGCAAACGCGGCCGTAAGTCATTCAAGGAAATGAATGCGGAGGTTGACCTTATCAATATTCCCGATGATGAGGTGCTTTTTCAAAAACAATATTATTCTATTGGTGAGGTAGCGGAAATGTTTCATGTAAACTACTCTTTGCTGCGCCTCTGGGCCAATGAATTCGACGGGTTTCTGCAACCCAAGAAAAACAGAAAGGGCGACCGCTTCTTCCGCCCGGTGGATGTAAAAAACATTCACATGATCTACCATCTTTTGCGCGAGAAAAAATACACTATGGAAGGCGCGAAAGACTACATTAAAAATCAAAAGAAAAAAGCTGATCAGCAATTTGAGATTACCGTTTCATTGCAAAAACTAAAGGCCTTCTTGTTGGAGTTGAAAGCTAACATGTAGAGAACGAACGCTGATTCTCATGATTCTCACGATTTGTTATGATTTTGTATTAAGTGTCAGGCGTTTTGCATTGGGCGTTCTGCATTAAGCTTCTTTCCCTATAATTATCCTCGTGTCCTTGCCCGCAAGCTCCACTTTATTTACCTCCAGCAATCGTAATACCTGCAAATTGATCGTTTGCTTTAGCTGGTTGAAATCATCCTGGGGAATTACACCAGTGTAATATTCCACGGTTAAAATGTATGCGTTTTGTGTAATGTCGCTGAAGGTTACATTGTTGTTTGTTACAACCGGATTGCCCAGTATTCTTTTTATGCCGTCAGCTATTTGCTGCATCGTATCGGCAGAGGTAGACAAACTTATTTCCAATCGGATATCTCCCCGGCGCAAACTTCTCAATGTAAGATTGTCCAATACGCTGTCCACCATTTGCTTGTTGGGTACGGTCACAAAGGTCTTTTGATCCGTGCGGATCCTTGTGCTTCTCAATCCAATCTTTTCTACAGAACCGGAAATATTTAACACCTTCACACTATCGCCAATATGAAAAGGCTTATCGAAAAAGATGATGAACGAAGCGATCAGGTTTTCCAGACTTTCTTTTGCAGCCAAAGCGATGGCTGCACCCACAATACTTAAACCTGCAAGCAGTTTGGTAACGTCTTTATGAAATGCAAAACGAATGACTAGTATAATGCCTATCAGAATAATGATCGCTTTAAAAAAGTCTTTGAAGAAGGAAACCATTTTCGTCTGCGCCACATGATGGGAAAACTGCGCCTGATTGTCCTGCATGGTGGTAGCGATGAAATCAATAAACCGCAACAACATTCCGATGAATGCGATAATGATAATACAGCTGCCAATGGAATCAATAATTTGCTCAGCGGTTACCTTATGTATGGAGAAATGAAATGCTGCGGGAAAGGTGAGTTTATCCAACGTTACAAATGTGACAAGCAGCACCAGGAAAATTTCAAGTGGTTGCACAAGCAGGTCAAAAAAAGATTCACGGCTCACTTTCCAGGATGTATTCTTGATAAGCCTGAAAAGTATGCTGGCTATATATTTTGAGAATAATCTTTTAAAGATCAGGATAATAAAAATCGTGATCGCACATATGATATAGCTCTCAATAGTATTGCTAAGAAATTCGTGTTGAAGGAAATTCATTTCAAATTAGTTGTTAGTTGATGGTTGTTAGTTGTTAGACTTATAGTTAAGACAGTCCCTTGCGGCTTCTGCTAACAACTATCAACTAACAACAAACAACTCCTCTCACAATTCATACACATAGACTTTCCCACCGGAAAGGCAGTACAGTTTATTTACAGAGATACGGCATTTTTCTACATTAGTAAGCAGGGAAGGAAATGCCTGTTCGTTTAGCATGAGTGTGCCGGTTTCATATTTTTCCAATACGTTACCCTTTCTGCCGAAAACAGTTTTGTCAATCACCTGAAAATCTTCCCAACCCAGCAAAGCAATTTTATTTTTTAAACTTCCATAGTAATCAAAAATGAACAGCCCTTGTTTGGGATCGTAGAGATAAACCAGTTTGTTATGATCTTCAATATCAACAGGCGTTGGCGGCGTACTGAACAACACACGAAAATCAGAGCTATTATCTATCACATTTCCATTGTCGTCAAGCCTTTTAAGCTTTGCTTCTACTTCATCATATACCCAAATGCCATTATCGAACGACTGGCTGATGGCTCGTGCCTGCATTATGTTTTGCTGACGTAAATCAAAAGTGTAGCGTTTGTTCAGAACCCTGTCAAGCACCACAACCGTTGTAAAATCCTGGAAGTATAACAACAACTTTAAAGGGTTTGTTGCATCGATGTAAGTAAGGTTGCCATATCGTCTCACTTCATTGAAAACACCCACAGAATCCCCCTTCTCATTGAGTTTCTTAAGTTGGTATTTACTGTTGATGAGATAAACATTGCCCAGGTTGTCAACGGTGAAATTGATGATGTCTCCTTCGATCACTTGCAGCAATTTGAGGTCTGCGCCCGGGGGAACAGTGTCAGTGAGGAGTTGTTGGTTGTTAGTTCCTGCCCGACTGACGTTAGCAGGCTGGGTTAGTTGATAGACAACCTGTGCATCATTGCTGGAAGGAAATGCAATAGCCAATGAGGTATTGAATACAACGAGGGATAATATGACTAAAAACTTTCTCAAGCCTTGTAATATTTTAAGTGAAGGTCATTGCCGTCAAACTCTGCGTAGCTGTCGTAGTAAATCCAGTCGCCAAGATTTATGTAACGGCTGTTCTGGCCAAGATCAAAATCTATTGGCAAATGCCTGTGTCCGAAAATGAAGTAATCGTAGTGTTTGTTTTGCAAAATCTCTTTGCTGTAAATGATCAACCATTCGTTTTCGGGACCTAAAAACTTCTTGTCGTTTTCACCTGTTGCAGCGCGGCTGGAATGACTCATGTAGTTTGCAACACCAACGCCTATTGCTGGTGGCAACACGCCAAACAGCCATTTACAAACGGGATTGCGAAATATTTTCTTGATAAATTTATAACCGTGATCTCCGGGACCAAGGCCATCGCCATGACCCACTAAAAATGTTTTGTTGTTGAAAACAAATTCTTTCGGCTCGTAGTAAACAGGAATGTTTAATTCTTTCTCAAAATAATCCCGCATCCACATATCGTGATTGCCTACAAAGAATGTTATTGGAATGCCACTATCTGTGATCTCTGCCATTTTTCCCAAAATCCTCACGTAGCCCTTTGGTACCACTTTTCTGTATTCATACCAGAAGTCAAACAGATCGCCTACAATAAAAATGTGCGCGGCATCTTTTTGTGCGATGCTTAAAAATTCCACAATGCGTTTTTCCCTGGTGAGACTTGTTGCATGATCAGGAACACCTAAATGAAAATCTGATAGAAAATAAACTTTTTTATTGGGCGCCAATTCCATTCTTACTTCACTTTATTTTTTTGATTGTTATAATACTCCACTACGTCTCCGGATTCTATCACGTCTAAATTTTCAACACTTTTACCGTACCAGTAGATCCACGCTTTTATTGAATTATTATCGGCAAAAACAGTTGTAGTTTCTCTTACAAATAATTCACTCTGCGTTTCTTCATACTTGTCGAGTTTGGCAAACGCGTCTACAAAAAGATCATCGTTTTTCAGCTTATACAATTCTCCTTGTATAAACAGCTGCGCGTCCGTTGGAACAGCCGCAGGAAAATTGCCTTCATCATAGAGCACTCCCCTGATCTGCGCGTTGCAAACAAAGGAAAAATATTCTTCTATCATCGAGTGCGCTGGAAAGGGCTTTCGAAGTGTGCCATATACGAACAAGCAGGTTGACATATTGAACTATTAAATAACTGATTAACTGAGTGATTCTATGCTATGAAGACTTTTTGGTATTCAACCATTCAGTTATTCAGTTAATCAGTTATTCAGTCATTGCCTCCCTCTACCAAAAAACAATACACCTCCTTCGGACCGTGTACACCTACAACCAATGTCTTCTCAATATCAGCTGTGCGACTGGGACCGGTTGCAAAAGTGATCAGGGAAGGCAGATTATTTCCGTACTTATCTTTCATAAACAGCAGTCCATCCTTCACATCATACACCAATTGTTTTGTGTAAGCGATGCAAATATGAATGGGCGCATACACACTCACGGTGCGTCCGCTTTCCTGACCCGCACTCATTACAATGGTGCCTGTTCTGGCAACCAAACATTCGCATGAGGTAATGCTTGCATCACAATTCTTGAGATCATCTGTATACCACTGGCCCAGAGTGCCTGAAAAGTTATTGCGCAGGGCTGTTTCATTGCAAAATAGTTTTTCCCACTGATTGGATGTTGCAAGCTGAGAAAGCTGATGGGCCAACTCTTCTTTGTTCATGCAATACACAAATTTGCCTTTCAGGTTGGTGAATTCTTCGGCAAACTGCACTTCCAATTCTTGTCGTGAGGGCTGAAATACAGAGCTATTTCCCTCACTTTGTAAAAAAGGAATAGGCGTTGAACTACTCAACGCCTTTCTTATTTTCTTTAAAATATTTTCCTTGGATGGTGAAACGTTCATATCAATTGAAAGTTGAGAGTTGAAAGTTGAGAGTTGAGAGTTAAGCTTGAATGACCAACGATACAGGCATTTTCAACTCTCAACTCTCAATTCTCCATTCTCAACTAATTATTCAAAGCTTTGTTTGTTACATCGCTATCATAAGGAGGAACGCCTTCACTGATCTCTCCCATTGTTGAACTGCTACCATGATCTTTGCCGTCTACGTCCAGCACTTTCTTCTCTTCAAACGGACGTTTTCCTATCAAAACTTCTACATCGCTTTGGAACAAAACTTCTTTGTCCAATAATGCTTCTGCTAGTTTTGCTACATCGCCCTTCTTCTCTGTAAGTAAAGCCTTGGTACGTTCGTAAGCAGCATCAATCAATTTTCTTACTTCCTCGTCAATCATTTTGGAAGTTTCTTCAGAGTATGGTTTGGTGAATGAATTTTCCGTTTGCGGATCATAGAAACTTACGTTACCTATTTTATCATTCATGCCATACACAGTTATCATTGCATATGCAGTGCGTGTAATTTGCTGAAGGTCGTTTTGTGCACCGGTAGAAATTTTGTTGAAGAAGATCTCTTCACTTGCACGTCCACCCAACGTCATACAAATTTGATCCAACAGTTGATCTGTGTTGTACAGATATTGTTCTTTAGGAGTATATTGAGCGTAACCCAATGCAGCAGTACCTCTCGGAACGATGGTAACTTTCAGCAAAGGATATGCGTGTTCCAGGTACCAACCGCAAATAGCGTGTCCGGCTTCGTGGTAAGCGATGATCTTTTTCTCGTCAGGAGAAATGATCTTGTTCTTTTTCTCCAAACCACCGATCACTCTGTCAACTGCATCCTGGAAGTCTTCCATTTCCACACCGGCTTTACCTTTACGGGCAGCGATCAATGCAGCTTCGTTACATACGTTGGCGATATCTGCACCTGCGAAACCCGGAGTTTGTTCAGCCAGTTTATGAATATCTACAGTGTTTGAAATTTTGATTGGTTTCAGATGCACTTTGAAGATCGCTTCACGACCTTTCACATCCGGTTTATCAATGCTGATCTGTCTGTCGAAACGACCTGGACGCAATAGTGCGGTATCCAAAACATCCGGACGGTTAGTTGCCGCCAGAACGATGATTCCGCTGTCGCCACCAAATCCATCCATTTCCACCAGCAACTGGTTCAATGTGCTTTCGCGCTCGTCGTTGCTCATGATCGCGTTTTTACCGCGTGCACGACCGATCGCATCAATCTCATCGATGAATATTACGCAAGGTGATTTTTCTCTCGCTTGTTTGAACAGGTCACGCACACGGCTCGCACCCACACCCACAAACATTTCAACGAAATCACTACCGCTCATGCTGAAGAAAGGAACTTGCGCTTCACCTGCCATGGCTTTTGCCAAAAGCGTTTTACCTGTTCCCGGAGGGCCTACAAGCAATGCACCTTTCGGTATCTTACCTCCGAGCGACGTATACTTTTTCGGATTCTTCAGGAAGTCAACTATTTCCATCACCTCTACTTTCGCTTCGTCCAAACCGGCTACGTCGCTGAAAGTAATGTTTACTTTTGTGCCTTTATCGAATAGTGTAGCTTTAGATTTTCCAATGCTGAATATGCCGCCGGGGCCGCCGGTTCCGCCGGCGCCGCCACCCATTTTACGCATCAGCAATATCCAGATCAGCACTATCACCACAATTGGGAAAATATATCCCAGAAACTGAGTGAGCCATTCAGGTTCGCTTTCGTAATTGGGTGTAATCGCTTTAACTGTCGGATTTCTTGTATAAAACTCGCGAAGGTCGTCCGCAAATATTTTAGGTTCACCAATTTCAAATTCAAATTGCGGGCCTTTATCGGTTACAACACGCATTGAATTTTTTGAGGTAAAGCTTTGATAGTAAGCCTTTTTAAGACTATCTGATTTAATGAAAACCTTTACGACCTTTTTGTTGCTAACCACTACCATTTTATCAACATCGCCTTTCATCAGCATGTTTTGAAAAAAATCGGACTGGTTTATCTTTTGTCCGTCCTGATTGAACGAACCCCAAATCTGAAAGCTGAGCAGGATCGCTGCGATAGCTCCCCACACCCAATAGATGTTGAATTTTGGTCCTTTCGGAGCGTTTCTGTCATCTTTGGGACGCATCTTTGGGAACTGGCCTTTGTTATTTGGTTGTTTATCTTCTGGTAACATGATATTAGTCTTGTTCTAAATTATTGCTATGTTGTTTTGTTGGTTCAATGCCTAGCCGTTATGCTCAGTTACTTCCGCGTCGCTCCACATTTCTTCGAGTTTGTAGAACTTGCGGGTTTCGGGTTGCATCACATGCACGACAACGTTCACATAATCTATCAGCACCCATTGTAAAGCCGAGCGCCCTTCCTGCCTGTAAGGCATTTCATCGCACTGGCTTTTCACTTCCATTTCTATAGAATCTGATATAGCTTTTACTTGTGGAGAGGATGATCCCTGGCAAATGATAAAAAAATCTGCAACTGCTTCTGGGATTTTTCGAAGATCCATAGCTATTATGTTTTCACCCTTTTTTTCCTGAATAGCATGAATGATGACCTTGAGGATTTTGGAGCTCTTCGTTAACCTTGCTACACTGCTACGTTTGCGGGTAGCTAATACTGACAATTGTTCCAATAATGAAATCTTTTAGTAATTAAATATTAGTAGGTTGCTATTGTGATTCCGGGGATGTTTCTTAGCTAAAATAGCCCCGTAACTAAAGTAAACTACATTCAAAAGTTGCCTTACGGTTTTCAAAAAGTGGCTGAAACTCAATTCCTGTTTTTCAGCGGCCTTTACCATCTCAAAATAAAGAAAATACTACATTCGCAACGCTCAAAAGTAATAATCTTTTCCAACTTCTTTATGTATGGTAACTATAGGCTTCCCTTTTACCGAATTGGCTAGTATTGACAGCACCAACAACTATGCCATGGCAATGGCACATGAAGGATTGGCCACTCACGGAGCGGCTTTTTTTGCCCACGAACAAACGGCCGGAAAGGGACAATTGGGGCGCCAATGGAAAACCACGGCGCTGGAAAACATCATGCTTTCCATTGTGCTTAAGCCTTCGGGGCTTCCGGTCACCCGGCAATTCTTCTTAAGCGCGGCAATTGCTGCCGGTTGTTATGACTTTTTTAAAAAATATGCGATTGACGATGTTGCGGTTAAATGGCCAAATGATATTTACTGGCGTGACAGAAAGGCAGGGGGAATTTTAATAGAAAACGTCCTTGCCGGCAAGAATTGGCAATTTGCCATTGTGGGGATTGGCCTCAACATCAACCAGACCGTTTTTGCCGATGGCGTGACAAATCCGGTTTCGCTAAAACAAATAACGGGGAAAACCTTTCCAACAGTGGAAATGGCAAAGGAGTTGTGCAATTGCCTGCAAAAGAGATATGATCTGCTATTTTCTGCGCCTTTGCAGGAAACTTTGGATAACTACAACGAAATCTTGTACAAAAGAGGGCAAAAAGTAAAACTGAGAAAGGATATCGCCGTTTTTGAAACAATCATCAAGGGCGTGAATGAACAAGGCAAATTGATGACTTTTGATACAATGGAGCGGGAGTTTAGTCTGGGGGAAGTTAGTTTGGTAGTGTGAGTCGCTCATTTACCACTAAGGCACTAAGGACACGAGTTTCACTAAGATGGTCATGTATATAATTTACATAGTGAAACTTCGTGTCCTTAGTGGTGTTTCTTCTTCTCTTATTTCCAGAAATCTTCCGGCATAGGTTTATTCAACAAATTCTTGTAGTAAAACTTGTAAGACTCAAGTGCATTGTGAATGCGCTTAGCCGCAACATTTGAACCGATTCCGTGACGCTCGTTTGGATAGAGCATAAACTCAAAATCCTTTTTCAGATCTTCCAGCTTGTTGATCAGTTGAATGCTGTTTTGCATGTGCACATTGTCATCGGTTGTGCCGTGTACAATTCTTATCAATCCTTTGTATTTATCGGCATAGGTATTAACAGCAGTGTTTTTATACCCATCCGGATTGTCTTTTGGCGTATCCATAAAACGCTCGGTGTAATGCGTATCGTACAACTGCCAGTCTGTTACAGAAGCTTGCGCAATACCAAAATCAAATACATCTGCACCGTAGGTTAGCGCCATGCAAGTCATGTAACCACCAAAGCTGCCGCCGGTAATGCAAAGTTTGCCATTATCCATCCATGGCTGTTTTTTCAACCAGCGGCCACAGGTCATGAAATCTCCAATTTCATATTTACCCAACTGACGATAAATGTAGTTCATGCCGTTTTTTCCGAAGTGGCCACTGCTGCGATTGTCAAAAGCCACCTGCACCAGGCCCTCTTGTGCCCACCACTGGTTAAGGCCACCAACAGGTTTCCATCTGTCGTAAACGGTGCCTGCATCCGGGCCACCATAAATACTTACCAATACCGGATATTTTTTGGAAGGATCGAAGTTGATAGGATAAGTGATCGTTACTGGCAAATCAAACAAACCGTCATCGCTTTTTACCCTTACCAATTCTGTTTTTGGGAGTGCATAGCTCTCAAAATTTGCGCCCCTGCTATCGCCCAATTCACGAATTACTTTTCCTTTGTTGTCAACCAGCGCCATTGTTGGTGGCGTGTTAAGATTGGAATAGGTAGTGATGAAATATTTGCCATCCGGCGAAACATTGATCGCGTCGTGGGTGTATTCGCCAAAAGTCAGTCTGGTAATGCCTTTGCCATTGAAAGGAGCTTTATATAAATCAAATCGAGCTGAGTTTTCTTTGCGTGCTTTAAAGTAAACGGCTTTGTTTTTTTCATCCACAAATGAAACGGCAGTAACGGTAAAATCGCCCTGGGTAATTGCATTTACAAACGTGCCATCTGCATTGTAGAGATACAATTGTTTCCAACCGCTTTTGTCACTTTTAACAATGAACTGTTTTCCTCCGTTGATGAACTGGAAACGATCATCTTCATCCAGTACGATCCATGTTTTTTGTTCTTCGCTGTACACCTGTTTTTTTGCGCCATCGAAACCTACTGAATAAATTTTCAGGTTGTTCTGGTCGCGGTTCATCCACTGCACCCATAAGGTATTGTCTGGTGCCCACATTGGAGTGCCGAAATACTGATCGTCCTTGTCGTTGAAATCTGCCCAATTCACTTTTGCATTGGCAATGTCGGCGATACCAATTTTTACTTCGGGGTTTTTATCGCCGGCTTTTGGATAGCGTTGATTTTCCAAATAACCATGTTGACCGTCTGCGACATAAATAGGGAAAACAGGCACCATTGATTGATCAAAACGCATGAATGCAAGGTGTTTGCTGTCATCGCTCCACCAGAAAGCCTTGTAATGACTGGCTCTTCCGAGAATTTCTTCATAGTACACCCATGAAGCATATCCATTCAAAATGTTGTCAGAGCCATCAGTTGTAAGTTGTGTTTCTTTATGTGTTGCAATCTCCAAAGCATAGAGATTGTTGTTCTTTGTGTATGCGAAAAATTTTCCATCCGGAGAAGCGGTCATATTTACCGCACCTTCCACGCCGATCATTGGTACTATTGGCTGGGTAGGTTTCAATTGTCCGGTGAAAACAACCGCTTTGCCTGTTTTGGCGTCCACGCTGTATTGTGTGGCTTTGCCATCTTCTCTCTTTGTTTCCAGGTAATGTTCATTGTCGATCCATCTCGAGATGTCCGGCAATGGCTTGGTAATATTCAGATTGGCGCCGGATTTGAAAACATCGTTGAACGAGAATGTTTTCTTTTGGGCAAAAGAAATGTTTGCACTGCACATCAATGCAATTGATGCGACAAACAGTAGATTTTTCCTCATGTTAGGCATTTATTTGATCGTCGAATGTAAAAAAGGTTTTGAGAAATGTGATACCGATGGTGTAAAAAATTGTGTCGCCCATTTCGATTAAGCCAATTGTACGATACAATCTTAGATTTGCTGTCTTAATAGATGAAAAACAGATCCCATGAAACTTCGACGAAATAAGAAAAAGCAATCCGAATATCTGACAAAGCAAGCGGTTTCATCAAAAGTAGAAAACGTAAAAGCAAACATTAAAAGAGGCTTGAAGGAAATGCAGCAGTTCAAACTGGGAAAGCTAAAAGGAACATTTGCAAAAGATTTTTTGAATGAGCTATAAGGTCATCGCCGTTGTTGGTATCGAAGCTCAGCTTGCAGCGCCGACGTACCAACAACAATTGTGCTGGTTGTTGTTGGTGAGCTCCCGCCCAAAGCAACGATTTACACCAACAACGGCGGCGAAAACCAACTAAAAGCTTAGCTGGACTTGTTTTTTAACCGCTCTAACAACTCTTTGATTACGCTTTCATGAGATCTAAGTTTTCCCTCTTCTGCTTCTGTCAGGGCTTTGTCGATAGCTTCTTTTTGCTCATCGCTAATCTCATCCCACCAGTCATTTTTTTCATCCATAGATAGGAAGTTTAAAAAATTTAGAACATTAAATAAAAAACTCTGGCTCGTGTCTTCACGAGCCAGAGCATCTATGCGTTATCTTTTGTAGTAAACATTCAAAGAATTCTTAATTCTTAATTCCTAATTCCTAATTGATCTCCCCTATTTCACTTCCTGCATATTTACCAGCTTCTTGTAGAAACCTTCCAGCGCAATCAACTCTTCATGCGTACCGCGTTCTACAATTTCACCTTTTTGCAATACTATGATTTCATCTGCGTGGCGAATGGTGGAAAGTCGGTGTGCAATCACAATGCTGGTGCGGTTTTGCATCATATTATTGATGGCGTCCTGCACCAGTCTTTCACTTTCTGTATCGAGGGAAGAAGTGGCTTCATCCAGGATTAAGATCGGAGGATTTTTCAATACCGCCCTGGCGATGGTGAGCCTTTGTCTTTCACCGCCGCTCAGTTTAGAGCCGCGGTCACCAATGTTGGTATCGTAACCTTCTTCTTTTTGTACAATGAATTTATGCGCATTGGCTACCGTTGCGGCGTTAATGATATCTTCCTTAGTAGCATTTGGAGAGCCCAAAGAAATATTGTTTGCGATGGTATCATTAAACAAGATCGGCTCCTGCGTTACAATGCTTATGTGTTGTCTCACTGATGCTAAAGAATAGTCTTTTATATTAACACCATCAATCAACACTTCACCACCCGTTGCATCATGAAAACGCGGTACAAGGTCGGCCAGAGTTGACTTTCCGGCACCGGAGGAACCTACCAACGCAACGGTTTTACCTTTTTTAATAGTAAGATTGATGTTCTTTAAAATCACTGCATCATCGTAGGCAAATGACACGTTGCGTAATTCAATGCTATCATTAAAGGCTGGCAATTGCTTACCGTTGAGATTGTCCTGTACAGTTACCGGTGCGTTCAGTACTTCTTCCACACGCTCAATCGCTGCAGCACCTCTTTGTATGTTAAAGAAAGAAGTTGAAATATTTTTTGCCGGATTAATGAGCAATCCGAAAGAAGCTATGTACGCCAGCAAACCAGATGCTGTAAGCGTATTGCCACCAGCCAATACAAGTCGTCCTCCGAAGTACAAAATAATACAAAGCACCATTACACCAAGCAATTCGGTAAGAGGAGAAGCAAGATCGCGACGGGCATTCATTTTTTTGCGAATGCGGAAAAGGTCATCATTTATTGCAAAAAATCTTGTGCTCAATAGTTTCTCTGCCATAAATGCTTTGATCACACGAAGACCGCCAAGCGTTTCATCCATGATCGACAAACTTTCACCGAGTCTCACAGCTGCGTCTTGTGATTGCGTTTTCAATTTACGACTGATCCTCCCGATAAAAAAACCTGTTACGGGCAATAAAATCAAAAGAAAAAGAGAAAGCACAGGTGAAATAATGATCAGCGAGATGAGGTATCCGATTATCGTGATAGGATCTTTTACCAATCCTTCCATAGTACCCACTATCGAACTTTCAATTTCGACGATATCATTGGTCATTCTCGACATAATATCGCCCTTTCTTTTTTCGGTAAAATAGCCTACCGGCAGCTCAAGGATCTTGTTATACAAGTCCTTCCTCATTTCTGTGACCACAGCACTTCTGATTGGCGCCGATAAAAGATTGGAGAGATATAGGAAAAGATTTTTTAATAATGTAGACCCAATAAGAAACACGCAGATGATAGTCAATGCGGCAACACGTCCGTCGCGTTGAATCACACCTACAAGGTATCGGTTCACTACCGACAACAATTTTGTGTCACTCAAAATTTGTTTTGCAGGCTGATCGGGCTTGAAAATAAGATCAAAGAAAGGCATCAACATGGCGATGGAAAAAACACCAAATAATGTAGCCAGTAATGTAAAAACAAAATAAAGCGTCAACTTGTCGCTGTACCGCCTGATATACTTAAAAATCCTCGAAAACTTCTTCATTTTATATTTGATCGTGTGGTTTTATCCCAGCTTCACTTTTAAAGCTGTAAATTTACAGCGCACAAAGGTAATATTATGGAAGAAGGAAAAAGACAAAAACAGGTGGCAGGTTTGTTAAATGAAGAACTGAACGCCATTTTTCAAAAACTCGGTTTAAGCATGATAGATGGCGGAATGGTTTCCATTTCCTCCGTAAAAATTACTCCTGACCTGTTCCAGGCGAGAATATATCTAAGTTTTTTCCAGATAAAAGACCCCAAGGCTACCCTCAAAAAAATTGAGGAAAGAGAGTGGGAAATCAAAAAAGAACTGGTTGCCCGCGTAAAAAGCCAGTTGCGCTCTATGCCGCAACTTACCTTCTACGTCGATGATACATTGGATTATGTATTTAAAATGGAAGAATTATTTAAAAAGATCAATGAGGAACGCCCTTCTTCAGACGAAGAGAAATCCTAAGTTTACAGCATAAAAAACTTCCCGATTGAATTTTCTATTTGCCTGGCGCTATTTCAGATCTAAAAAATCAACCAACGCCATTAACATCATTGCATGGATAAGTGTACTTGCCATTATGGTGGGTACTGCTTCATTTATCGTGGTGCTTAGCGTGTACAATGGTTTTGAAGACCTGGTAAAATCACTGTATGCGTCGTTTTACACCGACCTTAAAGTGGTTCCGGTAAAGGGCAAAACGATCATTTTTACTCCGGAAGAATTGGCAAAGATCAAGACTGTTCCAGGCGTGGATGCCTATTCGCTGAATGTGGAAGAAAAGGCTCTGATGAGAAATGGCGATTGGCAAAGCCTGGTGTATTTAAAAGGTGTTGACTCTGATTACACGAAGGTCACCAGTGTAAAGCAACATGTAAGACATGGCAATTATGAATTGGGGACCGCAGATAAACCGGTAGCTGTATTGGGAGTTGGTGTTGAAAATGCTTTGGCACTAGAGGCAGAAAAAGCTTTGCTTCCATTAACGGTTTACCTCCCGCAAAAAGGTGAGACCACCGACCCACTGCAAAGTCTCGCGGCAGATAATATAAGCACTTCAGGGGCTTTTGCTATTCAGGAAGATTTCGACAATAAGTATGTCATTACCAACATTGGCTTTATGCAGCGTATGCTGCACTTACAGCCGGATGAATACAGCGCGGCAGAAATTTCTTTAAAAGCCGGTGCCAATCCGGATAAGGTCAAACGCAATTTGCAGGCAGCTCTCGGAAACAAAATTGATGTAACAACAAGGTACGAGCAGAACAAAACATTTTTCTCTGCCATGCAGCTGGAAAAATGGATCATTTACGGCGTACTTTCATTGATACTTACGGTGGCTGCGTTTACAATGATCGGTGCATTGACGATGCTGGTTCTGGAAAAACAAAAAGATATTCAAATATTAAAAGCGCTTGGCACGCCCGACAATAAAGTGCAGGGCATTTTTCTAAGTGAGGGCCTACTATTAGCTTCTGTTGGCGGCGTGGGCGGCGTTCTGCTGGCGGTGATTATTTGCTGGGCGCAGGAAAAATTCAAAATCATTGCTCTCGAAGGAGGCAGTTTTGTAATAGATCATTACCCTGTAAAACTATACGCATCAGATGTTTTGCTGGTGCTCTTTACCGTTATAATTGTGGCAATGCTGGCCTCCTGGTTTCCCTCTAGAAAAGCTTCTTTACAGCCAATTGAGTTGCGATAGGCGCAATGTGGGAATTTGAAAATTTGAAAATTTGAAAATTCTTTATTGTCGACCACCAAAACGGTTACCCAATTTCAAAACATTCGAAGAGTTGAAAATCCATGATGCAAGTCACACCTCTCATTTTCAAATTTTCAAATCTTCAAATTCTCAAATTGCCGGATAGTCTCCCAGCGTCTCCGGTATCTGCGCCAGCGCCTTAGCCAACTGTTCATCATTCGGTGCTACTCCGTGCCACTCGTGATGTCCTTCCATAAAATCCACGCCTTTGCCCATAACAGTATGCATCATGATAGCGATCGGTTTTCCTTTCCCTAAAAATGTCTTCGCGCTTTCAATGGTGCTGACAACAAGATCCATGTTATTTCCGTCCTCGAGGCGAATTACTTCCCAACCAAAAGAGGCAAATTTTTCAGGCAGGTTGCCCAAATTCATCACTTTTGCGGTAGGGCCGTCAATTTGTTGTCCATTCCAGTCTACAGTTGAAATAAGATTATCCACTTTGTGGTGTGCTGCAAACATTAAAGCTTCCCAGTTTTGTCCTTCATCCAATTCCCCGTCTCCATGAAGTGTAAAAACGGTTTGCGGATCGTTGTTAAGCTTTTTTGCGAGTGCCGCTCCAATGGCTACACTCATGCCCTGCCCCAGTGATCCGCTGGCTACGCGAATGCCCGGAAGGTGTTCATGAGTAGTTGGGTGTCCCTGAAGACGAGAATCTAATTTCCTAAATGTGTTTAATTCTTTTAATTCGAAATAACCTGATCTTGCAAGAGTTGCATAGAAAACCGGTGAAATGTGTCCATTGGACAAAAAGAAAATATCTTCTCCTTTTCCATCCATTGAAAAGGATGGGTTATGCTTCAATATTTTAAAATAAAGTGCTGTAAAAAATTCTGTACAACCTAAAGAGCCGCCGGGATGCCCACTGTTTGCGCCGTGTACCATTCTCAAAATATCCCTCCTTATCTGCGATGCAGTTTCTTGTAGTGTAGGCATATATAAAGTGTTGAGTTTAACAAATCTAATCTTAAAAAAAATTTATACCAACAATTTGAATACATTAAAGTTTTCTAATATAAACGGTATGTGGTACTTTATTTGCATTGTATTTAACCTGCATTCCTGTCTAATATCATGGTAAACCATTAGAAGAATAAAAATTTTTGGTTATCAGACCACTTTGAATAAGGGTTATCCAACTTAAAGTATATTTTTGTACCGCAATCAATTAAACCTTATGTTAGATGTAATACTAAGCTTATCTATCTCTTTTGCAGTCTCTTATTTGGCCATACCAATCATCATTAAGGTTGCCAAAATCAAAAAACTGTACGATGTACCGGACGAAAGAAAGGTACACGTAACGCCGATCCCTTCATTGGGCGGCCTTGGCATTTTTGCCGGTTTTGTGTTTGGCTGCATGCTTAGTACAAACTTTGCCCAATCCAGCGAAATGCAATATTTCATTGCTGCTACACTGGTTATTTTCTTCCTTGGTATTAAAGATGACATTCTTATTCTGTCCCCAATAAAAAAATTCATTGGCCAGGTGCTGGCTGCCTTTATTGTAATCTATAAAGGAGGAATTCAAATCAACAGCATGCATGGCTTCTTAGGCATTCATGAATTGCCTGAGATGTACAGCTTGTTGCTTACTTATTTTACAATTCTTGTGGTGATCAATTCTTTCAATCTTATTGACGGTATTGATGGTCTTGCAGGAAGTCTCGGTCTAATGGTATCTGCGCTTGTAGGAATTTATATGCTTCAGGTTGGCGAAACAGCTTATTCAATCCTTGCATTTTCGCTTGCTGGCGCACTGGTTGCGTTCCTGCTATTTAACTTCCAGCCTGCAAAAATATTCATGGGTGATACCGGCTCGTTGCTTATCGGCCTTATCAACTCTATATTGGTGATCAAATTTATCAATGTATCAGAAACATCCACAATGCCAATGAGCAGCGGCCCTGCAATTGGAATCGCGTTGTTGTTCATTCCATTGCTCGATACACTAAGAGTGTTTAGTATAAGAATGCTGAAAAGACGTTCACCATTTAGCCCGGACAGAAATCACATTCATCACTTGTTACTTGACAGAGGCCTATCCCACAGAAATATCGTTCTTACATTAGTTGCCGCTAACATTGTTGTAATCATCGCTTCAGCTTATTTTTCTCCTTCTGTGAATTGTACTTTGCTCGTGTTGGGCATCAGTACAGCCTTCTTTGTGGGAATCGGTATTTTGCAAAAAACCAAGCGCCCAAGATTGTTTGTGGCGAACCTGCAAAAAAGCGCTGTTGAAAGCAATGCTCTTTCTACCAAAATAGTTCCACTGACAAAGGATTCCGTATTGGAGCAGAAGTAGAGACAAGTTAAAAGTCAAAAATCAAAAGTCAAAAGCAATCCTGGCACGCCTTCTAAACGATGCCATTTTGTAGATGACGAGGAGCTCATTTTTTTGAATTTTGATTTTTTAATTTTTACTTTTAAATACTTACAAAATTCACATTAGATTTGCGCCATTAATATTAGCACTATGTCTGATGAATTAGCAATAATAATGGATGATACGGAATCGTCTATGAGCAAGGCGATTAAACACCTGGAAAGTGAATTAACAAAAATACGCGCCGGAAAAGCAAACCCTCAAATAGTCGATGGCATTACCGTAGACTATTACGGTTCAGCTACTCCGCTTGCACAAGTTGCCAATGTATCTGTGGTAGATGCACGCACCTTGACCATTCAGCCCTGGGAGAAGAACATGCTTCAACCGATTGAAAGAGCTATCATCAATTCAAATATTGGTTTAAATCCACAAAACGATGGATTGATCATTCGCCTGTTCCTTCCACCACTTACGGAAGAGCGTCGTAAAGAATTTGTAAAGAGAGCCAATGGTGAAGGAGAAGCTTCAAAAGTATCTATCCGCAATATTCGCAGAGATGCAATTGAGATGATTAAAAAATTGCAGAAAGATGGCTTGAGCGAAGATGCTGCGAAAGACGCTGAGAAAGATATTCAGACTATCACAGATAAATATATAGCGCAGATTGAAAAACATCTTGCAACAAAAGAAAAAGAAATCATGGCTATCTAGCCTGATTAAAACATAGATTATAAAATGCCGGCATTGTGCCGGCATTTTTATTTAGTGGCCGGAGCAAATTACCCAGTTGCCCTCAAAAAGCATTGATTATTTGATAAAGCGGCTCGCATGTAAAACACGATAATTGGTATAATAATGATGCTGAACTGATTAGCCGAACTATTTTTTTATATACATTTGTCGCAAACGGAAACAATGCATTTCAATTCTTCGAAATGTAAACGTAATACCTAACCGCAGTAATTGATCCAGAATCCTCAACATTACTTTAAGCTATTTGTAATAATAGAAACCTGATTAAACAATAAAAATTGAACTACTATGGGCTTTGTAAAAGAGTTTAAAGAATTTGCCATGAAGGGCAACGTAATGGATCTTGCAATAGGTGTTATTATTGGTGCCGCCTTTGGAAAGATCGTTGACTCAATTGTAAATGACCTCCTGATGCCTATCATCTCCCGCGTGCTGCTGCATGGCATCAGTTTTACCGACAAATTTGTTTCGCTCGATGGCACGCATTACGCCACTTACGACGCAGCCAAAAAAGCCGGCGCCGCAATATTCGCGTGGGGAAATTTCATCCAGGTATTCATCAACTTCCTCATCATAGCCTTTGTTTTATTTATGGTAGTAAAAGGGCTCAACAGATTGAAAAAAGATGCTCCCGCTGCTCCTGCAGAACCTTCCAGCACAGATAAATTGTTGATGGAAATAAGGGATGAGTTGAAGAAATAGGCAACGTTTCACGATAAAAGAATCTCTTTGACAATTAATAATTAATAATTAATAATTAATAGAGCAGTCTTTCATGATTGACATCAATCTTGTCAGGATGCCGCACCTATTAATTTTTAATTATTAATTATTAATTATTTTAAACACAATCATTATGAAAAAAGCAATGCTCGCATGTAGCCTGGTTTTGATGACGGGTTGGCTATTTGCACAGGATCAAACGATCAAAAGTCTACAGACAGAAAGTAACAGAGCGGTTAAAAAAGATCCAAATGATACAATTCCCAGAAACTGGAAGGTCGGCGGTCTGTTTTCCCTCACTTTTGGACAGACATCTCTTTCAAACTGGGCCGCAGGTGGCGATGAGCTGTCAATCAACTTTAATAGTATCCTGAGTTTATATGGCTACTATAAAAAAGGGAGACATACATGGGATAATACACTGGATCTTGGTCTTGGCTATGTGAAAACAACGTCGCTGGGTATGCGCAAAAGCAACGATAAAATAGATCTTTATTCCAAGTACGGATATGAATTGGCTCCGAAATGGTATTTGAGCGGACTGGTGAATTTCCGCAGCCAGTTTACCGCAGGTTACAACTACCCAAACGACACCACGGTGGAAAAAATATCCAACTTCATGGCTCCGGGCTACCTGCTTCTCTCTGCCGGTATTGATTTCAGGCCAACGGACTATTTTACCATTTTTGTGTCGCCGCTCACTTCGCGCTGGACATTTGTTACCGATAATGATCTTTCCGCAAAAGGCGCTTATGGCGTAGATACCGGCAAACACGTTCGTAATGAAATAGGTGCGTTTATGACCATAAACTACATGCACGAGATCATGAAAAATGTGGTGTATAAGTCCAGGCTTGACCTTTTCTCCAATTACCAGCACAATCCGCAAAATGTAGACGTCTACTTTACAAACCTGCTGGCCCTAAAGGTGAACAAGTGGCTCCAGGCGAGCGTTGCACTGGACATTATTTATGACGATGATGTACGTGTTTTTGGCCCCAACCACGACTCGCCACGTACGCAATTGCGTGAGAGTGTGGGGGTTGGATTGGCTGTAAAGTTCTAGCAATTTGAAAATTTGAGGATTTGAAAATTTGAAAATGCTTTAAGCGTAGTCTGTTGGGCTAATTGTTTACTCCAGGATATTTGGAGAGTTAATTAAGAAAATGAAAGTTGAGCTGAAAGAATTTTCAAATTCTCATATTTTCAAATTTTCAAATAAAGGCATTCTTGAAATACCGAATGAAAAAATGTTATTCGCCTTCTTAGGCAATTTCCCTCGTAAATACTATATTTTTGTAAAGCCTGTTGTTATCAGCAGGCTTTATTCTTAAAATATAATACGTGAGTCAGCAGCCAACATATCAGATCAAGTTACCTCAGTTTGAGGGCCCGTTTGACCTTTTATTGTTCTTCATTGAGAGGGATGAATTGGATATTTATAATATTCCTATCACCAAGATTATCAATGACTTTCTCGCTTATATACATTCCCAGGAAAACCTGAACATCGAGCTTTCGAGCGAATTCATTCTTTTCGTTTCCACATTAATGCGCATTAAAGCAAAAATGCTGTTGCCAAGAAAAGAACTGGATGCACAGGGAAATGAAATTGACCCTCGCCAGGAATTGATCGACAAAATTCTCGAATACAAAAAATACAAGCAGGCCGCGGCGGAAATGGCGGAAATGGAAGCCATCCGTATGCTGATGGTAAAACGCGGTAATCTGCAAAAAGACATCTCGTCCATTGGCGAAGAAGCGGGTGAAGGAACTGAAATACAGGCGATTACACTTTTCAAACTAATGAAGGCCTTTGAAAAGGCTATGCAAAAAGTGTATGAGCGCAACAACAAACCAGTACATACCGTAGTGCAGTATCACTACACTATGGAAAAAAGCCGCGAACACATGCTGGCCACCGTAACCCGCGAAAAAACAATGTCGTTCGAAAAAATATTCGAATTCTGCGACAACCGAATCCACGCTAT
The DNA here is from genome assembly GCF_019130065.1 of Pinibacter aurantiacus. Classification (GTDB taxonomy): domain Bacteria; phylum Bacteroidota; class Bacteroidia; order Chitinophagales; family Chitinophagaceae; genus Pinibacter; species Pinibacter aurantiacus. Next base: position 589,160 of record NZ_JAHSPG010000003.1, read on the forward strand.
CTTCCTGTTCCTCAGCATGTTGGAGCTGGTACAAATGAAGTACATGACGATCCTGGCGGGTGAAGGAAGAAACAACTTCATTGTGGAATTCAACGAGAACCGCGAAGAGGACGACGTTTTCAACTTCGAATTACTGAACTAATAGCTATATCTTTTTAGCAGGGCTTCGACAAGCTCAGCCTGACACTCTGCTAATGCTGTCAGGCTGAGCTTGTCGAAGCCTTTTGCATAATGTGATAATATTTCTCGCGACAAGCTGGCAGTTTTATCAGCTGATTATCTCTTGGTACATTAATTGATGTTTAAACACTAAACTAAAAGGAGTTTAATTTTATGGAAACAGTATTTCATCCTTCATCAGAAAGAGGTCATGCCAATCATGGCTGGCTGGATTCTTACCATTCATTCAGTTTTGCTAGTTGGTATGAGCCTTCCAAAATACATTTTGGAGCACTTCGTGTTTTGAATGATGATGTAGTGGCTGGAGGTGGCGGTTTTGGCGCACATCCGCACGACAATATGGAAATTGTTTCGATCCCATTAAAAGGATCTCTGGCCCACAAGGATTCAACGGGAAACGAAAAATTCATTAATACCGGAGATGTCCAGATAATGAGCGCAGGAACAGGTTTGCATCATTCGGAATACAATGCTTCGAAAACGGAGCCTGTAAACTTTTTGCAGATCTGGGTTTTCCCAAAACTGAATAACATCAAGCCGCATTATGATCAAAAAACATTTGACAGCGAGGCGAGAAAAAATAACTGGCAAATAGTAGTAAGTCCTGATGAAAAAGACGGCGGTCTTTGGATTAACCAGGATGCTGTTTTTGCGAGAGCATCTTTGGATCAAAATGCAACATTGAATTACGTACCCAAATTCGCAGGAAACGGTGTTTACCTGTTTGTAATTGAAGGAAGCATTGAAGTGAATGGACAGATTGTGAATAAGAGAGATGCCATTGGCATAAGCGGAAGTGACAACGTGGAGATAAAAGCATTGGCAGATGCGGATGTACTGGCGATCGAGGTACCAATGATTAGTTGAGAGTTGAGAATGGAGAGTGGAGAGTTAATTGAAAATTGAAAGTTGAAAATTGAAAATGAAGTTGCTGTTAGTTGGCCAGTTTAACAACTATTAACTAACAGCAAACAACTTAAAAAAAGGACAAGCAATGACTACAAGAATAATAAACACTATCGAAGATGCTTCGATAGAATTTGTAGGCGCGAATAAAGTGAAAAGGGCTTTGCCTACCAGGAATTTGAAACAAGTAGACCCTTTTATATTTATCGATCATATGGTGCCGGCAACTGTTCCGGCAGGTGCGTCGATAAGAATACCACCTCACCCACATGCTGGTTTTGAAGTGGTGAGCTATATCATTGATGGAGAGTTTTTCCACCGTGATAATAAAGGACATGACCAGATCGCACATCCGGGCGATATTAACTGGATGACATCAGGATCGGGTATCATTCACAGCGAAGGACCAACGGAACAGTTTCTAGAAAAAGGCGGAAACCTCGAATTAATGCAGGTTTGGATCAATTTGCCTTCTGATAAGAAAAGGCTTGAGCCTTCCTTCAGAAACTACCCTTCTGCAACTTTACCGGTAGTGGATAATGAAACGAGCCGTGTAAAAGTTTTAATAGGCGAATATGAAGGCAAGACTTCTCCCGTTACCACTCATACATCGATGTACTACTACCACATCAATGTTAAAGCGGGAAACACATTTACACTACCTGTGAAAGATGGCTATACAGCAGGCTTGTATGTAATGGAAGGAAAAGTGAAAATATTGGCAGATGAAATACAGGCAGGACAGGTAGTACAATTTGCACCGGAAGGAACGCAAGTCGTTTTTAAAGCATTGGAAGATGTGACCTTAATTGCTTTTGGCGGTGAGCCGATCAATGAAAAGGTGGTGAGTTATGGCCCGTTTGTAATGAACAGTTTTCCTGAAATCCAGGAAGCCATTGCAAATTTTGAAGCTGGAAAGATGGGAGAACTTACATATTAAGATTGTTCACAGTTTAGGGATTTTTTAGCCGCTTATCAAATCGTTAAGAAATGATGAGCGGCTTTTTATTGGCTGGCATTAAGTCAAAAGGAAAAAGGAAAAATTCAAAAAGGTTCGGGCTGATATTTCTGTTGTTACTTTGAGTAGAACGCCGGTCATAGCGGATGTTGAAAGGGTACAGATAAAAAAATTCCGCCTGGGTGGCGGAATTATAGCAGTTGGTTTTGGATAATATTTTTAATAAATCAAAACCGTAAATTATATCGTAGGAAAGGTGTTAAGTAATAGTTAAGTATTCAGCGAATATAAGTTAAATCTACATTCAACCGTTTTTTTATGTGCATTTTTTTCCACTTATTCTACTCACTTACCTTAATAAATACGCATATAAATCGTTTATAATCTATATGTATTTAGAATATACTTGCATTTCTGTACACTGTAAATCTTATTTTTGACTCCTATGTGGCCAATTTGTATTAAAGAATTCCGACAATTCTTCAGCAGCCTGACAGGCTTAATTGCTATTTCCATCTTTCTATTGCTAACGGGGTTATTCCTGTTTGTTTTTCCCGACACTAATATTTTCGACGATGGCTATGCTACCCTCGATCAGTTTTTTAATCTCGCTCCGTGGATTTTGCTATTTCTAATTCCAGCAATAACCATGAGAAGTTTTGCAGAAGAATTTAAAACAGGCACTTATGAAATTTTGCAAACGAGTCCCGTTTCTTATAAACAAGTGATATTGGGCAAATACTTTGGCTGCCTTCTTATTGTTATCATCGCTTTGTTACCAACCATCATCTATGCTATTTCTGTAAATGCACTTTCGGAAACAAGTGGCATTGATACAGGCGCAACCATTGGGTCATACATAGGTTTGTTTTTGCTGGCGGCGATTTTTACTGCAATCGGTATTTGCTGTAGCAGCTTCAGTAATAATGCAGTGGTTGCTTTCATTATTAGTGCATTTGCGTGTTTTATTGTGTACACAGGTTTTAATGCGATCAGCCGCATTCCTGTTTTTGCTTCAGGTGCAGATTACTATATTGAAATGATAGGAATTGATTTCCATTATAAAAGTTTAAGTCGTGGTGTGATTGACAGTCGTGATGTTATTTATTTTCTATCTGTGATTGTTTTTTTCCTTGTGTTCACATGGAGGAATCTGTCGAGAAGATTTAGCGCAGCATAGAAATCTCCGATACTTAAAACTCAAAACTCAAAACTTTCTAAAGCGGCTCGCCGCAAAATATATTGGAATGAAGAAGTTATTTAACACGAAACTTTGGTGGCTGTTCTTATTGATCATTTTGCTGGCAATCACCTACATCGCTTCTGCCGTGCACTATAGGTTGGATCTTACAAAAGAAAAAAGGTTTACCATTTCCCAACCAACAAAAAAACTCATATACGGTTTGGAGGACAAGGTTTCGATTAATGTATTCCTGAGTGGAGAATTGCCTGCAGGTTTTAAAAAACTTGCCAACAGCACCAAAGACCTGTTGCAGGAGTTTAAAGAAGTAAGCAAGAGAAATATTCAATACAGTTTTACAAAACCGGGTGAAGGATTAGGTGACAGCGCACAAGCGCAGTTCCAGGATTCTCTGAGAAGATTGGGCTTAAATCCGATGAACATCCACGCGCAAGTGAAAGAAGGTGAAGGTCAGGAACAACGTCTTGTTTATCCCGGTGCATTGATTACTTACAGAGGTCGCGCCATTGCTATCGATTTACTTCAAGGACAAAGTGCAGTGGATGGCATTAACTCGCTCAATAATGCTGAAGCGTTGCTGGAATACAAGTTTGCCCGTGCGATTCAAAAAATTACGCAGGACAGTGTACCGGTTGTTGGTTACTTATCCGGCAATGGGGAGCCGCTATCTTATAATGTGTATGGTTTTATCGAGAACACTTTGAAGCACGATTATGTTACCCGCATTTTTCCGATTGATAGTTTTCCTGAAATTCCTTCTGTTTTCAGCGCGCTGGTAATTGTAAAACCTACGGTTCCTTTTACTGATGTTCAAAAAGTAAAGCTAGACCAGTACGTAATGCATGGTGGTAAGATCATGTGGCTGGTAGACGAGTTGTATGCAGAAATGGATAGCCTGCAAAGGGCACAAAATGACTTTATTGCTTTCGACCGAAACCTAAACATAGAAGACCTGCTGTTCAAATATGGTGTGCGCATCAATCCAGATCTTTTGCAGGATTTGAACGCAGACAAAATTCCTTCTGTTGTGGGAAGCATGGGAGGCAAGCCTCAAATGGAACTGCTGCCGTGGCCTTATTTCCCATTGCTAACCAATTACAGCAACCACCCTATTGCAAAGAATCTTGACTATGTCGTTTCTCAATTTCCCAACAGCATAGATACGGTGAAAGCAGACGGTATTAAGAAAACAATTTTGCTGGCATCATCTTCTAATAGCAGGGTTTTAAGCACTCCGGCCAAAGTTTCCTTCCAGAGCATTCAAAACGAGGATGACCTGAAAACATTTAACAAAGCGAATGTTCCTGTGGCTGTTTTGCTCGAAGGAAAATTCCAATCGCTTTTTGCCAACAGGCTTACGCAACCACAGAAGGACGCATTTGCAGGGCCCGGAGCATTTGCAAATAGTTCGCCGGACAATAAGATGATCGTGATTGCGGATGGTGATATTGCATTAAATGCCGTTACGCAAAAAGAAGGCCCGCTGCCACTGGGCATGAATATGTTTACGCAGTATCAATATGCCAACAAGGATTTTCTTTCGAACTGTCTCGAATACCTTACGGACAACTCCGGTATTCTTGAGGCACGCAGTAAAGATTATACCCTTCGTTTGCTTGATAAAAAGAAAATAGAATCAGAAAAATCGAAATGGCAAATCATTAACATTGTGTTGCCGCTATTGCTGGTGTTTATTTTCGGCATCTTGTACCAATACATTCGTAAAAGAAAGTACCGTACAGCGGAATAAAGTTTGCAGCTGTAAAAACAGTCACTAATCGTTAAGGCTTCGACAAGCTCAGCCTGACAACCCGAGCGGAGTGTCAGGCTGAGCTTGTCGAAGCCTTCTGGCAAATAGAAATGTCAATATTAATCATTGCCTAACGATTGGCTTTTTTCATTACATTTATGAGAGTCCCGTTGGGACGCATGCATCCAAATAAGTATTTTTGCGGGCATTAAAATATCTTCAGCAGAATGGCACTGACACCACAACAGATTTCTTATATCGTTTTTGGAATTGTAATTATCCTTGCATTGGTTTTTGACCTTGGCTTACTCAGTAAAAAAAATGCTGTAGTAACGATTAAAAAGGCTTTGACACAAACGATTTTTTGGGTGGTACTTGCGTTGGGCTTTGGCATATTTGTTTGGTTTGAAGACGGCCCAAAACACGCTGTCGAATATTTGAGCGCCTACCTCATGGAGTGGTCGCTGAGCATTGATAACATCTTTGTTTTCATTCTCATTTTTACCTTCTTTGGCATCAAGGAAAAATTTTACGGAAGGCTGTTGCTCATTGGTATTTTGCTGGCCATTTTGCTGCGTGTCATTTTCATATCTGTAGGCATTGTTCTTATCGAACGCTTTACCTGGGTGCTGTGGATCTTTGGCGCAATCTTGTTATGGACAGGTATCAAAATGTTTACCACAAAACACGATGAAGAACCTGACTTGAGCAACAACAGGGTTTATAAATTCCTTCAACGTGTTTTTCCATTGACGCATGAAGATGGCAACGGAAGTTTTGTTGTGTACCAGGATGGCAAAAAATACTACACCATTTTATTTGTAGCAGTTATCATGCTGGCAACAACGGACATTCTTTTTGCGCTTGACTCCATACCGGCGGTATTTGCCATTACTCAGGAAAGACTGATCGTTTATACTTCCAATATCTTTGCGGTGCTTGGTTTGCGTTCTTTGTTCTTTTTGTTAAAGGGCGCTGTAAACAAATTTGCTTACCTGCAGCAGGGCATTGCAATCGTGCTGGTTTTTATCGGCCTGAAAATGCTGGCAGAAATCTTTCACCTGAAAATACCTTCATACATTTCGTTGCTGGTGATTGTCCTCTGTATCGGGCTCTCAATTGTTTATTCTGCTGCGGTTGCTAAAAAAGATACGGACCCCGATATGGAACAGAAAGATCTTCATTGATCGACCACTCACCTACCCTGATCGCAGAAAGAAACATATTTCTGTACGCTTGTCTACTCCAATTTTCCGGTATGTAAATTGAAGGGAGATGATGCTTTTGCTTATTTAAAAATATCGAACCATTGCAATATACTATTCCGACTATTGTTCAGATCGTTAAAGGGAAACTACTGCAAACGGGCACGGATGACGTCTCCATTGACAGGCTATTGCTAGACAGTCGTAAGGTCTTGTTTCCTGCGAGCTCCCTGTTTTTTGCGCTAAAAGGTGGCCGCAGAAATGGTCATAGCTTTCTGCTGGAAACTTATGAAAAAGGCGTGCGCAACTTTGTTGTAAGCGAGGTCCCTGAAATGGAGCTTCCCGGCGCAAACATCATCCAGGTAAAAGACACATTGGTTGCACTGCAAACGCTATCCATTCACCATCGCAAGCAGTTTAAGTTTCCGGTTATCGGCATCACGGGAAGCAACGGAAAGACGATTGTGAAGGAGTGGCTGAACCAATTGCTGGAAGCGGATTACAACATTGTAAAAAGTCCCAAGAGTTACAACTCGCAAATAGGTGTTCCATTGAGTGTGTGGCAAATGGACGAGCAATACAATCTCGGCATTTTTGAAGCGGGTATTTCGCAGAGTGGCGAAATGGAAAAACTGGAGAAGATCATTCAACCTACGATCGGTGTTTTTACCAACATCGGCGAGGCACACAGCCAGGGCTTTATGAGCACGCGCCAGAAAGTGAATGAAAAGCTACAACTCTTCAAACATGTTAACACACTTATTTACTGCAAAGATTATTCAGAAATAAATGAAGGTATTGCTTCGTACCTCCACCAGTTTCAGCAAGCAGAGAGCAGACCCGACATGAAATTGTTTGACTGGAGCGCGAAGACTGGCGCAACGGTAAGGGTTTGTTCTATCGTAAAGAAAAACAATTCAACTACGATTGAAGCAGAATATAACGGTGCAAAAATTTCTTTGAAAGTTCCTTTTATTGATGATGCGTCCATTGAAAATGCGATCACTTGTTGGTGTGTTTTACTGCATGAAAACGTTGATCAAAACGTTATAGCAGAACGCATGATGCAGCTTACGCAAGTGGCCATGCGCCTGGAGTTAAAAAAAGGAACAAACAATTGTTCTATTATTAACGACAGCTATTCTGCGGATATAAGCTCGCTTAAAATTGCTTTGGATTTTCTGGCGCAACAACAGCAGCACCCAAAAAGAACGGTGATACTTTCTGATATTTTACAAAGTGCAGAAAGCGATGCGGAGCTATACGATATTGTAGCGAGGACACTAAAAGAAAAACACATCAATCGCCTGATCGGCATTGGTGATCACATCAGCCGCCATCATAAATCTTTTGAAAAAATAGAGGGGCTTGAAACGCATTTCTATCCTTCTACAGAAGCTTTCAAACGCGACTTTTATCATTACAATTTTACCAATGAAAGCATTTTGCTAAAAGGTGCCCGCATTTTTAAGTTCGAACAAGTAAGCCGTTTGCTCGAGCAAAAGGCACATCAAACGGTGCTTGAAATAAACCTTGAAGCATTTGCCAACAACCTGAAAGTGTATCAGCAATTGCTACAGCCATCTACCAAAATGATGGCAATGGTGAAGGCATTTTCTTATGGTAGCGGAAGTTATGAAGTGGCCAATTTGCTTCAATTCCATAAAGTAGATTACCTGGCAGTAGCCTATGCAGATGAAGGTGTGGAACTAAGAAAGGCAGGTATTACTTTACCCATCATGGTAATGAATCCTGAGGAGAGCAGCTATGATGCCATTGTACAGTTTGAATTGCAGCCTGATCTTTTTTCATTCCAGGAAATGCACGACTTTGACTCGTTTTTAAAAAAGCAAAACATCAAGGATTTTCCTGTGCACGTGGAACTGGAAACGGGCATGAACAGGCTGGGCTTCGACATTCTGGAGTTACCGCTATTGTTGGAGGCACTCAAAAACAGTTCTTTCAAAGTGCAATCTGTATTCAGTCATCTTGCGGCAAGTGAAGATCCAAATGAAGATGAGTTTACAAGGCAACAGGGAGAAAAATTCTTGAACGCATGTGCCGCAATAGAAGAAACGCTCGGATATAAATTCATAAAGCATATTGCCAACACTGCCGGTATATTGCGCCATCCGCATCTGCAACTGGATATGGTGCGACTGGGCATTGGCCTGTATGGTGTTGACAGCGCAGAAACGGGCAGACTGTCCTTGCAGGAAGTGTCTGCGTTGAAAACAACAGTGGCGCAGGTAAAACATTTGCATCCAAACGATACGGTTGGTTATAATCGTCGCGGCAAGGCCAAAGAAAATACGGTCATTGCCACTGTGCGCATCGGCTATGCAGATGGTTATGAGAGAAGGCTCGGCAATGGCGCAGGAAAAATGATGATTAACGGAAAACTCGCACCTGTGATAGGCAGTGTGTGCATGGATATGACGATGATCGACGTTACCGGTATTGAAGATGTAAAAGAAGGTGATGAAGTAACTGTGTTTGGAAATGGCCTCAGCATTGTGGACGTCGCAAAATGGGCAGGCACCATTCCCTATGAAATTATGACCGGTATATCGCAGCGAGTGAAGAGGGTTTATTTCGAGGAGGGATAGGGAAACGCTAAAGGCATAATGCTTAACGCAGAACGCCAAACGCTAAACGCCCCGGTTCATGTCTTTATGAATCGGGGCGTTTAGCGTTGTGCCTTTGGCATTATGCGTTAAGCGTTTAGCATTCTTCCTCACTTATCTTATCAATACTACCGAACCTCTTTGAACAAACGACGCACCGGATGGACACTGCATTTCTGCGTAATAAATGTAGGTGCCAGTTGGCAATGGTTTACCATTCATTGTACCATCCCAGCAGGTAGATCTGTTTGAGGCAATAATATCGCTGCGGTCGTACACTTTAACGCCCCATCTGTCAAAAATGGTAAGATGTTTCAACATGCCAATTCCTTTGATGATAAACACATCATTGTTACCATCTCCGTTTGGTGTAAAGGCGTTTGGAATCCTTACAAGACTTTCGCCGCACAATACTTTCATTGCTATCATATCAGAAGCAGAACAGCCTTCATTGTTTTTCACTGTAATGGTATAATCCATGTCAGAAAATGGAGTCAGTTTTGTGTTGGGGCAACTTACACAATCCAGATAATTGGATGGCTGCCATAACCACTGAACAATATCCTTGCTACCCGTTGCATTTAATTGTGTTGACGAACCTACCATTACTGTTTCTGCTGTTCCTGCATTTACTGTCGGCAATGGTTTAGCACGAATCTTTATTTCGGCAGTGTCTGTAAAGCAGTTGTATTTGTCGTATCCTACCAGCGTATAGGTATCTGTTTTCGTGACTTTCACTTCGGGATTTGGAATGTCGGAACCATTTAATGCCGCCACACTATTTATCCATTTGTAAGTGGTAGCTCCTGAAGCAGATAGTGCAACGGTGTTACCTGTGCAGGTTGCGGTATCTCCTTTTAACTGAATATCTATCGGCTTGGCAACAAATATCGTAGTAGAACCTTCGTTTGAGCAACCAAGATCATCTTTAATGCTTACTTTATAGGTGGTTGTTTCTACGGGCGATGCGGATGGAGATGCGATGTCGGTTTTGCTCAATCCATTTGAGGGGGACCATGAATAGGTTTGTCCGCCACTTGCATTCAATTGAATTGATTTGCCCAAACACAAAACCGGATCTTTCGGATCAAATGTAAGAATGGGATTTTCCCGCACTTTTACTGAAGCCGGCGCTGCTGCCGTTGCAGTGCACCCACTGGCATCTGTTATTAAAAGCATTGGTTTATATGAGCCGCTGGCAGCATATGTGTATGTATTTTTTACATCAGCTCCTGAAAGAATATTACCATCTCCCATATCCCACTTATAGCTGACAGCACCTTGTGCCGTGCCATCCAACGCTATAGCCTGCCCTATACAAACTTCGGCTGGAGAGGCCGTTAACGTGCCTGAAGGCTGACTTACAATTATCGAATCTTTATACGTTGCTGTTAATCCGTTATAACCATATACATACAATGTAACGTAGTATTTACCTGGCTTTTCATATACGTGACTTGCGTAGTTGATATTGTCGGCAGTAATGCCATCGCCGAAGTCCCATGTCACTTTAGTGTAGTTATACGAGTTATTTGAAAAATTAACCAACACCGGAGGGCAACTGCGACCGCTTATGTTTGAGAGACTTTTTCCCAACGCCGGATAAAAATCTTTTACAATAATCTCCTGTGTAACCGAGCCGCCACATTTTGTAATGGTATCAATTGCAGTGAGTGTTATTTTGTAAGTTCCCGCAATCGGATATGTGCTGCTTGGGCTGTATTGAGTCGAAGTGGCATTTCCAAGATCCCAGGTATAGACTGTATTTCTCGTGTCAGGGTTTTGGGAATTATTGTAAAAATAAACCGTCGAATTCAATTGCACATTGCTTGATGATGGATAGAACGCAGGCTTTGGACCTCCCACTTTTACCGATCTGTATGTTGTGGTGGAGGAATTCACGCAGCCCGCATCGTCCTTCAGGCTTAGCGTTACTGTAAAATATCCCGGACTTGCGTATTGATGTGAAACTGTCGCTCCTGCTGTTGTTACGGTCTGTGTAGCACCATCACCAAAGTTCCAGTTCCATTCTTTTATTTTGGTACCGTTTGCGTTGGATGTGTCTTTAAATGTTATGGGAGTTTGATAGCAAACTCCTTCGTTTAATACCTGGAAGCCGGCTTTAGATGCTTGTATCACCTGTATCGGAACAAAGTTGGTTGTATCGTTGCAGCCAAAATATCTCGAGGTCACAACCATGGCAATGGTGTTTGTGCCCTGTTTAAATCCGCCGGTTGTGGCAGAAAATTTCACATCATTATTCACAGCAGCGGACTTGGTGTAGTTGTACAAATAACCGGGATATGGCCCATCTCCATAAATCAACCTTGGATTGTCGAAGTAATAGTATTGATTGTAGTAGCTATCATAATAATAATACTGATTGTTGACCGGGTAATTGGAAAAATTAAATGTCAACTGATCATTTTCTGCACAAACTATTTTTTTGTCAATGGCCAATACAGGGCTTTGTTTTAAATAGACGGTCACACTGGTACTTGTACTTACACTGCAATCTCCATTAACAGCAGTAAGCGTTACGTAGTACTGTCCGTTTTGTGTGTATGTGTGTTTGGCGACAGCTTGTGTTCCGGGCGTAGTTACAGCCGGCGTGTTATCTCCCCAATTCCAGATTACAGAGGTGGCGTTTACTGAGCTTTGTGAAAACGTAACTTCACCTCTCGTACCGTCGCAAGTATTCGCTGTACCGGAGATTTTAGGAAATGGCGGCTTCACAGTGATGTAGTTGTCTTTGGTCAGCGTATCGCGGCATGCGCTGTTTCCGGCAATCAATCGCACATTATACACGCCTTCGGCACCATACGAAACCGAAGTAGCCGATCCTGAGCCGGAGCGTCCGCCAAAATCCCAATTATAAAATTGTATTGAACCTGTTGTAGTGGCGGTAAATGTTGCAGGATTAGGACCACACAAGGTGGTGTTGCTCGCCACAAAATCTGTAATCTTTGCAGGAGTAAAAACAGTGAATGCACTGGTAGACATAGATCCCGTGCAACCGTTTTTTGTAGTATAGCTTAAGGAAGGAACATATGCGCCCGGTTTTGAATAAGTATGTTTGGGTACAGCGTCTGTCGATGTTTCGCCGTCTCCAAAGTTCCAGTTGTAAGAAACAATGTCTGCCACGCCTGAAGTAAACAGTTCTACATCAAAAGGTCCGCAATTGTCCCTGGGATTCTTTCCGGTAGAACTTTTAATCGATATGCTTCCCGATGGCCGGTAAATGTCAACACCTTTTGATACTGTTTTGCTACATCCATAAGCATTGCCCACTGTTAGCTGAACATAATAGTATCCATCAGATGTGTAGTTGCGCGTAGGTGCCTGAATGGTCGCATCCGGATTGCTCGAGGAGTTATAATAGTTGAAGAACCACCGCCATGAAGTCGCATCTGCCGTGGTGTCTTTAAACTTCACGTCGACAGGTGCCCCACAAAATCCCTGTAGTTCAGATATAAAGCCATTCGTCTTGGGAGATGGTTTTACTTCGAATTTTTGAGTTGCAGAATCAGGGCAGTTGTCAAACATTGCCTTTACTTTAATTTCATGTGTTCCCACCGGAAGCGAGCTATAGTAATACGAACTACCATTCCAGCCAATAGGCACTCCATCCAGCACCCATGAATAGTTATAGGTATATGGTGAAAGTGCGGGCGAAAAACTACCGCTTGTATTGTCGCAAACAAGAGATGGAGGAGTTAAACTGACACTGTAGCTGGCAACGTTGAGGTATTCACTTAAACTTTTTGTTATGCTACAACCGTCGGTATTTTTTGTAGTAAGTGAAACTGTGTAAATGCCCTTCTTGTTGAATACATAAGAGGGCGATATATCTGTACTCTTGTTGCCATCTCCAAAATTCCATTCATAGCTTAATGTCCCCGGCCCTGAACTAAGATTGGTGAACTGCACCGCATCTGACGTTTTACACAATATTTTTTTGTCGGAAGTAAAGTTTGAATAAATGGAAGGCAATATTGTTAGCAACTCATCTTTCTTAATAGTATTTGTACAGCCGTAAGAGTTGGATACAGTTAAACTGACAGTTGGTTTTTGCAAGACATTATACGTGTGCGAAGCAACCTGGCTGGAGGTTTGAGTAACAGCGCCATCACCAAAATCCCAGGTATAATTGTTAGGTACGCCAGCAACACTTGTGGCACTTGCTGTAAAGGTAAATGCTGCTGGTATGCACCCTTTCAGCATGTTTGCCTGAAAATCTACCGTGGGCTTTTTGTAAACAGTAATCTTTTTAGTTTGAACAGATGTTTTGCCGCCGCTTGTAACAGTAAGCTTTACAAGATAATCCCTCTCTTCATAAAAAATTGCTGAGGGGCTGGCTTTGGTGGCACCGTTGCCATTATCAAAATCCCATTTGTACGTAACGTCTGTACCGGTACCGTAAGTTGTATTGTTGAAATTAATTTGCAGTGGAACACAACCTGCATATTTATCTGCGGTAAAATCTGCTGTAAACGACTGTGCATTAGCACTGGTTTTCAAGAGGCAAAATATCAGTAAAAAAACATACCATTTTCCAGGGTATTGAGGCTTCATTGGAACGTAGGTTTAGACAGGGTTATACCTTTGGGTTAATGCCTCAAGATAGATAAAATTGAAGTTGTTGATAAATTTGCCGTGTTATTTTTGCAAGTCGCTATATATCAATAACATACTCAAGGCGTTGAGTATTTGGCTTTTTTAAGGCATATATCGCATTCCCCATTATCTTTGCCTCAAAATTTTTCATAAGTGAAGCCAAGGAATATATTCTTATTGATTCTGTTGATTATCGTTGTGGATCAGGTGATTAAGATTTGGATTAAGACACATATGCCGCTTAGCTACAATTGGGACCCTTCTCACGTACCTATGACGAAATATGACCGCGGTATCCGTCCGTTTGGCCCTAATGCTAGCTGGTGCCAGATATACTTCGTAGAAAACGAGGGCATGGCATGGGGTTGGAAATTTGGAGGTGACTGGGGGAAAATGTTGCTGACCCTGTTCCGTTTGTTCGCCGTGATCTTTGGTGTTTATTATATCCTCAGCATTATCAAAAAGAAATATCATAAAGGTTTTATCATCTGCGTAGGTTTAATTTTTGCCGGCGCCCTTGGAAACCTTATCGATAGCATGTTCTATGGTTTGATCTTTGAAGAAAGTACATTTACTGCCGTTGCCAAAATGTTCCCAAAACAAGGCTATGCAGGCTTTCTTCACGGCAAAGTGGTAGATATGTTTTACTTCCCTATCATTCACTCTCACTTTCCTAAATGGCTGCCGGTTATTGGCGGTGACGATTTTGAATTCTTTAGCCCGGTGTTCAATCTTGCAGATGCTTCTATCTCTGTTGGGGTGATCGCTATTTTACTTTTCCAGAAAAAGTTTTTCCATCACCACACCACGGGAAGCGAAGCGGTTGCTACATCAAGCACCACTGTAAATGATGACATCAAAGCTGTTTAAAATATTGGTTTGATCACGGACGTAATAAGTAGGGGGCGAACACGATTCGCCCCATGCACAATATTATTTTTGTCTAAACGTTCTAAACCAAACACCCTCCTTTTGCCCTGACGGTAACTTCGATCGTTTAAATTACCCTGATTTGTTCAGTATCCTGTTGTTTGGTACACTTTTCGTGTATTGAAACAATCGCCTATGAATGACCAAGCATATTTAAAATAGAAAACCACCGTTTATGAAATCATTTGTAAGCATTCTTTCCATTGCATGTTTGGTATTTCTTTTCGTTGCGGGCTGTTCAAAGGAACACAGCGTTGAAAAAAAAGACACTACAATAACTTCCACCTGGTCATTTTCCGAAGGTGACAACAATTTTAAAGGCACGGTAGATTCCGCCTACATTGATACTGCCTCCAATATCGTATTCCTGAATCTTAATGGCACAGCCGACAATGGCTCCGATAAAATTGCAATTGTTATTTACGGCACCCAGATAGCGAATGGTACCTATACCTCACCGCAAGCATTTTTCACCTATACGCAAAACAATAATGTCATTTATCAAAGCGATGCAAGCCAGGCCAAGTTTAGCGTAAATATCTCCAACCTCGATACATCCAGTGTGTCGGGAACTTTTAGTGGCGAGGTGATGAGCGGCAACGGTATAGCGGTAAATATTACAAATGGTAAATTCACCTCTGTACTTAAGAAAGATGTTATCGGAAGTATACCTACAGGCAACCTGACAGTGTGGGCATCTGAAAGCTGCAATCAAAATGATCCTATTGAAGTAATCATCAATGGGCAAAAGGAATTCGTTGAAAACTTTACTGCAACAGCTCCGGATTGTGGTGCGCAAGGAGCTGCAAACTATACATTGCCTGCGGGCTACTACAGTGTGACTGCAATTTGCGGCGGCGACACTGTTAATTATCCTGATAAAGTGTTGGTGCAGCCTTACGCGTGTAACCAGTTGCAATTGCTGCACTAGACGTGAGCGTTGAAATGTGAATCATAACATACTCCACAATAAATAAAAATCCCTGATAGCATTTGAACTATCAGGGATTTTTATTTTAAAACGATGATCGTCGATTCTTTTTCGCTTCGCGAATTTTTAACATGTCGCCCCTCTGGTGCTGGTATTTAATTGACCACTCTTTTTCTTTTTTTCTACTGACGTGTTGCCCCCCTGGGGCTTGCTCATTTTTCGACATTGTTTATTGCAAACTAACATGTCCCACCAATGGAGTTATTCAATACATTCAGCAAGTTGCAAACAGCCCCAGCGGGGCGACACGTCAGTAGAAAAAGAAATCAATCTGGAAAACATAGAGCCAGCCCCAGAGGGGCGACATGTTAAAAATTCGCGAAGCGAAAGTGCCGCGGTTCGTGTCCCTCACGAACCATCAAAGCTGAATGTCTGTGCGGTTCGTGGGGACACGAACCGCGGCATCCGGCACTCAGAGAAATCCGTTAATGTCAAGGGCGAATGCGATTCGCCCCTACCATTTTCAAATTTTCAAATTTTCAAATTAATAAACTCTCCTCACCTCAATGCCATTCAAAATCGTTTCTCCTTTTACAGCTTTGAAGCTTACGGTAATACCTCCATTGTTATTGGCAGATATTTTTGTTTTGGTAGAATAGGCAGTAATTGGCAACAGATAGTTGGTATTGCTCAATCCATTAATAACCGGAATGTTATTCACCAATACATCAAAAGCCCTTTGCTCTGCGGTTGCAGTTTCGCCGGCATTCTTATCAAGATTGTACACCAGCTTTTCTGCCTGCTTATCTGTTGACAATTCCGCAAAATGAAGCGTTACTTCGTAAGCACCATCAGGAACATCTAGCTTGAATTGCTCAATGCCTACACGTTGTGTTTCAAACAAAGCATCGTGATCGGTGCCAATAATGTTTCTGTCAGAACCGTAAGGCAGGCGATCATTGCCCTTCAATTTAAAAACGTGTCCGCCAATGTATCCCCAACTTCCCGCCGAGTATGCCTGCTCCGGTTGCCACACGATATTATCTTTTGTGTCGGTAAAATATCTTTCATCACCAAGACTCACGTGAATATCACTGAACGGCATTTTTGTGCTGTTTAATTTTTTAGGCAAAAGCGTGAACTGAACATCAACCACATCTTTTTCTGTAACACTCTTTTCTGCGCTGATTGCTTCCAGTTTATTGTTGCCGTTGGCAAATGGCACATTGATCTTTGCCACACCAAAATCCGGTTTTACTTTTCCTAAAGATTTTCCATTCAGCAATACTTCAATTTCGTTTTGATTGGTATAGATCTCTACAGGCTGCGAGCAATACGAATCGTTATCATCTGTGGCTGTTGCACTGCGAAGCGTCCAGTTACGGGAACCAATTTTAATAACCGGAGTTTGCAACAAATGCGATTGATAGTACCAATAAACGTCTTTCGGCTCGCGGGTTGCAGACACTATGCCCTTCATATTCATGTGCGGGTTCGTTTCTGTTCTTGCTTCTGCGTTGAACTCCACAAAGTTCCATAGCGCCATTCCGGCAACGAAAGGCCTGTCCATCATCGCTTTGAAATAATGCTCATGATAATAATTGCCATACTCAGCTGTTTTGTCAAAACGAACAGGCGTAAAATCATGCAGTCGCGCATCTACATCTGCACCATATTCCGAAATGATCACCGGTTTATCTGCAACTTCCTTATGATGTCTCTCAAGAAAAGCATCAAAGCCATTGATATCGGCGCCATACCAGCCCTGGTACAGGTTCCAGCCCACAACCATTGGAATTTTTGTGAGCCCGTATTTGTAATGCACATCAAAGTTTCCGTAAAATGGAATCATGGTGTAACGTGTGGAATCTTCTTTCCTGGTAAGATCTTCCAGTTGCTGTGCAAATTTCGCCAATGTTTTAAAATACGCATCTCGCTCCGGCGTTTTGTCGCCGTAACGTGGAGCGATCATTACTTCATTCATGTATGCCCAAATGATCACACTTGGATGATTGTATGACTGGCGTATCATTTCAACCTGCATTTGTTTACAATTGTTGTAAAATGCATCGCTATCGGTAATCCTGTTGACAATTGGAATTTCCACGGATGCCATGATGCCGAGCCTGTCACAGGTTTCAAGGATAGTAGGATCTTGCGGATAGTGCGCAATGCGGATAAAGTTCGCACCCATTTGTTTCATCAGCTCAATGTCCTTAATGTTCATCGCATCGGAGATCGCGTTGCCCATGCCCGGATAATCCTGATGGCGGTTTGCGCCCACCAGCTTCATATGTTTTCCATTGAGAAAAAACCCGGAGTTGGCATCAAACGAAAACCAGCGAAAGCCAAGCGCATTTACCACTTCATCTACCTGCTGATTGGTTTCTTTATCTATAAGGGTTGTCACGACGTTGTAGACATACGGGCTTTCGGGCGACCACAATTTTGGCTGGCTAATATTATCTATCTTTTGCTCGAAAGCATTAGTGCCAGCGGTCTTTGATTTGAACGCAGTTTCTTTCGATGCAATTATTTTGCCTTCCGCATCTTTAATAACAGATCGAACAACAAGTTTTTTCGCTTTTGCATTGTTGTTTATAAATGCGCCTTTTATCAAAACATTTGCCTTCTCAGCAGACACGGAAGGGGTTGACACGAACACTCCTTTTGAAGCATAGTTGTCCATATCGAAGTGCACACGATCTGCAGCTATCAAATAAACATCGCGGTAGATGCCGCCATAAAAAGTAAAATCGGCGCCGAGTGGCGGAACGTTTTCGTTGTGTGCATTGTCAACCCTTACAGTAATTTCATTGGCTGTTACACCAGCACCGTCGTTCAGTTGTATGAAGTCATTTATTTTAAAAGAGAAAAAATTATACCCTCCGGTGTGTGAACCAACTTTTTTTCCATTTAAAAAAATCTCGGCGATTTGATTTGCCGCTTCAAAGAAAATATAGACATCCTTATTCTTCCAGGAGTTATCGATGAACAGCGTTTTCTTGTACCAGCCAACACCTCTGTAATAACCGGGTTCATCATCCATCACATCGGTAGCGTTCCATGTGTGGGGCAGTGACACGTTTTCCCAGCCCACACTTTTATCGCCGGTATTGGCCACTTCGCCTTTATGGAACTGCCAGTTGGTGTTGATGGAACTTACAATGCGTTGTTGCGCAAACAAATTTGTTGCAGAAAAAATGAAAAATAAACAGATGAAAATTTTAAGTAGAGACGCTTGAAAAAGCGTCTTCTTTCTGAAGACATTCTGATATAACATCGTTCTAATCGTTTTATGAAAAATATGACGCGGATTAAAGCTTTGAAGGTACCATAGACTGGTTACACCATATTATAATCAGCTACGCTAAAACTACGTCACAAAAAAGTAGAGACGCCTTTTCAGGCGTCTCTGAAATTCATGCATGTGTATCAATGGCACCGCGACGGCGACCCAGGGCGAATGCAATTCGCCCTACGCATTCATTAATTTTATTTAACACTAAACTTATAAACTGTGCTGGTCTTATATGTTTGGCCAGGATTCAAAGTTGTTGATGGGAACGATGGTTGGTTTGGTGAATCAGGAAAATGTTGTGTTTCCATACAGAAAGCTGTTCTGAAATCATCTTTCGCACCACTTTTGAAAGTGTTTTTGCTTGCCATGAAGTTACCACCATAGAATTGAAGACCAGGCTCTTGCGTCAACACATCCATTACGATGCCTGATTTATCGCCCACTACAGTTGCTGCATGATTAAGACCAGAGCCGGTGTTTGCATTTAACACAAAGTTGTGATCATAACCTTTGCCATTTTTCAATTGCACGTTCGTTGTATCATTTACACGAGCGCCGATGGTTGTTGGTTTTGTAAAATCAAACGGAGTACTTGCAACCGGTTCATTTTTACCTGTTGGGATCAAGGTAGCATCTACCGGAGTGTATTTATCAGCATTGATTTGTACCAAATGATTGTTGATTGTTCCGCTTCCTTCGCCATTCAGGTTGAAGTACGCATGGTTGGTAAGGTTGCAAACTGTTTTCTTGTCAGTAGTTGCCTCGTAATCTATTTTCAATTCATCATTTGCCAAAGCGTAAGTAACTTTTACATTCAGGTTACCCGGGAATCCTTCTTCCATATCTTTTGACAAATAAGTCAATTCAACCGTAGAGTCATTCACTTGTTTAGCATCCCACACACAAGAGCTGTAGCCTTTTTTACCGCCGTGCAATGTGTTAGGACCGTTGTTGGCAAACAGTTTATACTCCTTACCGTCAAGAGAAAATTTTGCTTTACCTATTCTATTGCCATAACGGCCGATCAATCCACCGAAAAACGCATCCGTTGAATCCTGGTATTGTTTTACACTTCCAAAACCAACTACCACGTCGGTCTTCTGGCCATCTTTACCCGGCACCCACAAGCCAACCAATCTGCCACCAAAGTTGGTAACAGCAGCGCTTAAACCATTTGCGGTTTTCAACGTATACAGATCCGTTTGTTTGCCATCAACAGTTGCTTCAAAATTTTTCTTGTCTAACGGAGAAGCAGATGATGCTTCCACTTTCGTGCTATCGTTTGCACTGGCCTGTTCAGTTGTTGCAGAGTTATTACAAGCTGCAATCGTAATCAATGCTGCTCCTGCAATAAGCGGCATGAAGTGTTTTTTTCTGTTCATTGTATTGGTCAATTTGTATTCTTGGTGAAAATATTGCGGATTAAGTTAGGAAATATTTTGAAAGCGGAAGCAAAAACAGCAATAATTGTGCAATTGACAATAATAATCGGGAATAGTCAATCGTGAAATAACTGTGCGTAAGGGGAATCGCGGCTTTTTGAGCGCTGACTGGTAAAATAGAATCGCGGAGGGGTTGTTTATCAAGATTTCATGATTCACGTTTGACCATTCACGTCCCACCACTATCTTTACGGCACATTTGAACAACCCTTTATCTATGTATCCGAAGAAAAACAGCCTACATGTATGCCTTGCATTGCTAATTGTATCTGCCACTTTTGTAGTGATCAGCGGTTGCTCTGCAGGTAAAGCCGCTCTTAAAAAAGGTGATTATTACAGCGCCTGTCTTCAATCCATCGATCGTTTGCGCTCTTCTCCCACCAATAAAAAAGCAATCGAAACATTAAAGGAAGCTTACCCGTTGGCGGTAAATTATACAAAGCAGGAAGAAACCGGCCTCACTCAATTTTATAAGCAGGGAAATTATTTGCAGGTTTACCGCAATTATGAAGCCATGAGCAACATTGCGAGGAACATCATCACCAGTCCGGGAGCAATGAAGGTAATTCCTTACCCCAATACCTATACGGACGAACTGAATAAATACCGCGGGCTCGCTGCAGACGAATCGTATAGAATGGGAGAAGCTGCGCTGAACATCAACTCACGGGAGTCGGCGAAAACAGCGTACTACAACTTTTTGCAGGTGCAACAAATAGATCCTAATTACAAAGATGTAAACAACAAGATAAATGACGCATTGTGGCTGGCCACGCTAAAAGTAATGATCGATATGGCGCCCATTTCAGGAGCTTACCAGGTAAATGCTGATTTCTTTTACACGCAAATATTGAACTACACTTCATCAACACTGAAAGATAAATTCATTCGTTTTTATACACCTTCAGAAGCGCAGGAATATCAGATAAATCCTGATCAGGTTTTGCAAGTTGGTTTTTACGATTTTGTTGTTGGCAATGTGTACGACAGCAAGAACACGTACGATGTTAAGAGAGACAGCGTAAAGATTGGAACCTCCAGAGACAAGTCAGGCACTCCATTTGACGTGTATGGCACTGTTACGGCAAGAGTCACTGCATACACGCGCAACATAGATTCCAGAGGTTTGCTTGATGTGTACATTACAGATTATACTACAAACAGATCACTTGCTTCGCGCCGCTTTACAGGCGGTTATACGTGGGCAACAAGTTGGGGTTCTTTTAACGGAGATGAGCGAGCATTAACGGTCGACGAACTTGCAATGATCGGAAGACAGCCCGGAGTACCGCCTCCACCACAACAACTTTTTGTTGAGTTCACCAAACCGCTCTACACACAGGCAACGGATTTTATAAGAAGTTTTTATAGCAGTTATCAGTAACTGAATAATTGAATAACTGAATAACTGAATAACTGAGCGGTTGATTAAGCGAGTGACTGACTGAATTCATGCCATTTCAGTTATTTAATTATTCAGTTATTCAGTCATCGCCCTCCCCGCGGAATGATTTTTTATAAGTATTTCTTAACAGTTTATAAAAGCCTTATTGCCTATTGATTTTCAAGATCTGTTAAGCTATAGAAGAAAAAATTTAGCTTATTTTTTTCTACCGGGAAATGTTAGTATGAAAATACTGGCAATGACGCTTTATTGCTGCTATTCTTTCAATTAAATTTCTTGTTTATGAAAAAAAAATTATTAGTCGTTACAGGTGTAGTTTGTATGTGTGCATTTTCTGCATTGCATGCGCAGGATATGACGACAACGAGTAAGGACCACTATTCTGTTTACGGAGGCTTGCTTGGAGGTGCCAATTATTCAAATTTACGGGTAACAGATAAACCGTCTGGCCTTAGTACTGATTGGAGATGGGATTGGGCAGCTGGTATTTTTGTAGGTTTCCCAATTGGTAAAACAATTTCCCTTGAACCACAGGCATTGTTTTCACGCATGGGCGGCAAGTTCACTCAAACCGGTATTAAAACAGATAACCAGTTAGACTACTTGTCTGTTCCTGTTTTGGTAAAATTGCATGCAGGAAAATATTTTGATTTCATGGTTGGCCCACAGTTTGACTTCTTAATGTCGGCAAAAGACAAAGAGCATGACAAGGATATCAAAGACAATATCAAGAAAAATGACTTTGCGCTCACCGCCGGTTTTGAATTGTTTCCAAGACATGTTGTTTCTTTCTATGCAAGATACATTCATGGGTTCAACAAGGTGTATGAGGACAACACTGGTCTGTCAACAGCCAAAGTATACAACCAGGGTGTGCAGGCTGGCTTAAAGGTGAAACTTTTTGGAAAGCATGTTAAAGCTACAACTCCGCCACCTCCGCCACCACCTCCTCCGGCGCCTCTTGATAGTGACAATGATGGCATTCCTGATAGTGAAGATAAATGTCCTAACCAGGCAGGTGTGGCCAAATACGGCGGTTGTCCTATTCCTGATAGCGACGGTGATGGTATTAATGACGAAGAAGACAAATGTCCGCAACAAGCGGGTGTAGCGAAATACAATGGTTGTCCGATCCCCGATAGCGACGGCGATGGTATTAATGACGAAGAGGATAAATGTCCTCAACAAGCTGGTGTGGCTAAATACAATGGTTGTCCAATTCCCGATACAGATGGCGATGGCGTTAACGATGAAGAAGACAAATGTCCAACCATCGCAGGTGTGAAAGAAAACAACGGATGTCCTGCGATTGAAAAATTCAGCGCAAGTGCAGTGCAATTCGTTAGTGGTAGCGCAACGTTGACAAAAGGTGGAAATGCGGCATTGAGTCAACTGGTATTCTACATGAAGAAATATCCTGAAACAAAAGTTGAGATCAATGGCTATACAGATAACACCGGTAAGCCAGAAGCCAATCAAAAACTTTCTGAAAAACGTGCCGCAGCAGCGAAGACATACTTAACAAAGAAAGGCATTAGCGGTGACAGAGTCACAACGAACGGATATGGAGATGCCAGCCCAATAGCAGACAACGGTACGAAAGAAGGTAAAGCTAAAAACAGAAGAGTAGAGTTTAAGGTTAGTCAATAGCCTTAGGTATATAAAAACCAAAAGGTCCTGAAATGCATTTCAGGACCTTTGCTTTTTTTCAATACCATTACACCCATCACTATCGCTTTAAATAAAAAAGTCCCGGCTATCGCCAGGACTTGCATTAGTCATAATATACACACTGAGAACACAGTTCTAATTGATTGATTCTTTGAAGAGCGCAAGACGCATGCAATGCGTCTCTACGGAATCCCAATTTCCAATTCTTAATTAACTTTTTTTCACCAACGCGTATTCAATCACTGGCTTACCTCTCGTTCCGCCGTCACCAGCGCCCATTGAAATGAATTTCAATTTGTACACATTGCCTACTGCATCCTTAATTACGTAGAACCTATCAGTCTTTGCGCCAGTTGCGCCGCCGCCCGGGCCACCTGTAGAGCGCCAGCTACTGCCAATTAAATTACGGTCAGCAGCGAAGGTTGTCGAAACGATATCGGCTTCTGCATATGCGTCATAGGTTTTAGTTGTGGTAAGAATTTGCGCAACTTTCACACCACCTTTGTCGTTAACCAAAACGAAATCAGGATAAGCATACGGCACATATGCATCAGCACTCAACGCAGTTTTGTAGGTATTGTAGGTCCACTCAATATCCCATGCGCCTTTTGTTGGTTGAACGGTCACCTCTGCACCTTTGTTAAAGGATACGTGTTGAAAATTGTAGGAAGTATTTTTCGTGATGATAACGGTTTTGAAAGTCGTTTCTTTAATAGAAGCATACTGCAAAGTGTAGCCGGTTGCGGTTTTCAACACACGCACTTTTATCAACGAATCAGCTGTGCCTGCATACAACGAACCAAAACCACCACCATTCGCTCTATTGATGATGTACACTTTGTTGTCTGCGTCATTAGCAGATACTTCGCCAATTACCGTTTTCGTGAGATCGCCGGTAACATCGTCAACAAAAGCAAGATCGCCTTCGCCTTGTCCAAATGTTAATGGAGTTGTTGTCAGATTAATGTCTGCAAGAGACACACTGTTGATATCTGTTTTGTTAACCTTTACAGCATTGGCACCTGTTGTATTGTTAATGATTACGCGAAACTCATTACCCGTGTAAAAACCAAGATCCCAGGAGGCACGTAATACAGGTGTTTGTTTGTTGTTGCTAAGGTCAACAAAAACAGAGTTGGCAGCGCTGCTACCAGCTTCTGATCCTGCAATGCCGCTCAGCTGAAAGTTTGCAGCGCCTTTTGAAACGATAGAGGAAAACAAAACTTTCAATGCAGCAGTTGATCCTACTTTAGCGGGCGTACTTGCAGATTGAATCGTAAAGTTTACATACTCGCTTCCCGATAAAAATATATCAGATGCTTTTTTCAATTTGAAGGAAGCGCTTGTAGAACCTGCGGGAATCGTTATAGACAATGCCCCATTTGAAGCAGCTGGTACAGTTGTATAATGCGTAGAATATACAACACCGCTGTCTTGCAATTGCACATTCACGGTAACGTCTTTGTCGGCTGCGCGGGATAATTTCACAGCAAAAGAAACTTCTGTTGTTGCTTCATCTATGCCCTGACTTGCAGACTCAAAATTCGCAAAGTTATCCGGCGCTGGAGGATCGTCTTTTTTACAAGACACGATGCTTCCTGCTATTGCTAGCAGCACTAAAAAACTATAAAACCTTTTCATGGTAATTAATAATTAATAATGAATAATTAATACGATTCCTGTCCGCCGCAAAACGGCAGCAAATATTTTGATATGCAATAAATGACTGATTATTATTAAGGAGTATTCTCCTCCTAATTCCTAATTCCTAATTCCTAATTTCTAATTCCTAATTTCTAATTCCTAAACATCTGAAAGCCCACACCCAGGAAATAGCTTCTACCACAACCCAACTGCACAGGGCCACTGGTGGCATGTGGCGCGCCCGCAGATGCGGTTGCTATGGTGTTTTGAACGTCTGTAACATTGGCAACATTTTTCACGCCGCCATTGAGTGATATATATTTTCCAACAGTCTTTGTAAGCGTTACATCAAGCAGATGATAAGGAGATGTTGTGCCCAACACAACGCCATCTTGTGTGCTTGTGTAAACATTTCGCTTGCCGGTGAATTTGTAAAATACACCAACGGTCATTTTAATTTTACTGAACGAGTATAACAAGTTCGCATTCACTTCCGGCGTCCACATAAACTCAGGCAGGGAATTTGCTTTACCAGCACTATCGCTATAGATCTGGTTGTATGAACCAAGGTATCCGATACCAACACTGCCGCTCAGCTTTTTCCAGCTTATAGAGTTCTCCTGCAGTATGCCAACTGTTTTATTTTTATCGACATTGATCAGTGTTGTAACCGTTGTGTTTGACGGATCAATACCATAGTTGATCAGGTTATTAAAATTGTTGTAATAACCCCGGATGCCGGTACGTATCTTAAACTCCCCTTTTGTTACAGGTTGCCAGTTTACGGACGCATCAAAACTATTTGACGTTTCTGCTTTTAAATTCGGATTGCCGATGATGGCATGGTTCGCGTCAATAAAGTTGAAATACAATTCACGCAATGCAGGCGAGCGAAAGCCATTTGCATAGGCAACACGAACATCTACATTTTTCGAAAGGTTCCATTTTACATTCAATGATGGGATTATCGGTGGTGCATCATAAACTGAGTTTTTTATCAACCGCACGCCCGGACGCACATACAACTTTTCAAACAGCTTGACTTCCGAGGAAGCAAAAAATGCATAATCATTTATCGACGGCGATCCTTTTATGCGCTGTCCCGATGCATTATCCATTGTGAGGTCAAGACCTGCCTGCAATGAAACAATGTCGTTGAATTTATACTGCGCAACAGGTTTTACAACCAGTGTGTTGAATTTTGCGACATCCTGCAAACCTTCGCCATCAATAGAAAGCGTGCGATAACCAGTTGCCAGATCTACATCTGTTGTTTGTGTTCTTCTTTGATAGTCCGTGTAAGATAAAATTCCGTTGACGGTTAGCTTGTCAGTCGCACGCCATTCTGTTTGCACCTGGTGCATGTAGCGATCCGTGATATACTTTTGATCCTGTGCTTTGCCTGCGTTATTCCTGCCTTCACTCAAAATCGTTTCGTTCAATGTATTCAGTCTGTACCAGATATTGAAATGATCATTTGCGTAGCCAAGCTTTATGTTCCCAAGCAATTGCTCCTTAGGTTTCCATTGCTTCACCCTGCCGGTGTCAGTTCCTTGCCAGCCTCCGTTGTCATTATGAGTAATGCCTCCGGAAATGCCCCACCCTTTGTATTGCCAGGCAGCGCCAACATTTTGAAAGTGTGCCCCCTTTCCGGTAAATGGATCATACTCTTTGCCCACCGTTTCTTCCTGCACTTTGGCATTCACATCCCAACGATGAGAAGTTGTTTTTTTAGTGATGATATTCACTACGCCTGCCAATGCATCTGACCCGTAAGAAACAGACATTGGCCCCTCGACAATTTCAATTCTTTCGATCGTGTTTACATCAATCTGGTTCAGGCTTTCGCGTGTATCTCCGCGATCGGTCATAGGTGCACCATCCAGCAATATTTTTACCGTTCTTCCGCTAAGACCCATCAGTACAACATCAGAAGTACCTGTTGCGCCATCGTATGTAAAACGGAAACCAAGTTCTTTATTCAAAATGCCGGTGAGATCATTTGATGCCTGTGCTTTTATTCTTTGCGATGAGATGACACGAACATTGTAAACGGACCTTCGCAACGACTGCGGCTCAAACTGCCCGGTGCAAACTGTTGGCTCCAGTTCTTTATACTTTGCAGTTGTATGTAAAACGGGCAATTCAACAGTTTCACCATTATGCATTTCAACGCTCATTTCTTGCGCTTCCGCATTCATTGATTCTACAGACAATGTATATTTTCCGGCAGGTGCATTCAAGGCAAACGAACCATCATTGGATGTTTGCGTTTGCTTCTTTATTTGCTTAAGCTGCACAATAGCGCCGCTCACAGGTTTACCTGCTTCATCCTGCACCGTTCCTTTTACGGTTGCATTGCTGCTTTGTGCCCCCGCGTTATAAACGTGCAACAAAACACAACAGCACAGCGCTAAACATTTATACATATCAGAGTGATTAAGTTTGGGCATGGGAAGGACAGTGAGTCGCGAATGGTGAATCGTGAATGCACGACTCCTCAGTCTCGATCTCAATTTGCAATTTACAATCAGAGATTACCATTCACGTTTCACGTCTCTCTACTTGCTTGCTGTCTTGTTCTCGGTAGGTTGTACGTATTTAGTGATTACCGCACGGGTCTCTTGCTGCAAAGTATTTGTATCCAGTTTCTTTTCTTCAATTGCATCTAATTGCTGATAAAGGAATTTATCATCTACTTTAGATTGCAGGTGAATTTGATTTTGCTGATTTATGATGCCAGTCCATGATTGACGAACAGCGTTCCAGAAAGGTTTGTGAGAAACCCACCACTGCTTTGCCTGTGCACATTTACTATCGTCTACTTTACGATAAATATTATAGCCTTTTTCAAGAACGAGCAACTGATCAACTGCTCCATCCTTTCTAATTATTTTTTCATTGTCCTGTTCATGTATCCACATGCTGTCAGTAACAATGATGCGGTTGCCGCGTTTCATTACATTGTAGTCGTTTCGTTTAGTGTATTCGCGTCTAGGCAAAGGCGCGTCAGCAGTGCTCTCCCAATAATATTTACCATCATTTTCCACCCATTTTGCGCTGCCCTGATAGCGTGGTGCATCATCTACTTCCCACACTGTTTGTGTCCACTGGCCTTTTACGTTTGCCCCAGGCACAGATACTTTTTTCCATGTTGCATTCTTGTCAAATGCAAGCCATTGATTTTGTTGATATTCCCAATCTTCTCTCCAGTGCTTAATAACTGTGGAATCATTGATCACCAACAAATGTTGAAGCACCATTTTTTTATCGGAAAATTCTTCCGCTACCACCCACTCAAGGCCGCCTGTTTTATATCTTTCTTTAAACTGATACTCTTTAGATGGAGCAAAGGTTTCAGCGTATTTAAATTCAACCTCGTAACATCCGCAAAGGCTTTTTATAGCGCTTACTTCTTTTTTCGTTTGTGCATTAACGGTAGATATTATAGATGCAGATAACAATAGTAAGGAAACAATCTTCTTCATTAAGGGTCTGTTTTAGAGATACAAAGATTGGACGTTATGATTCAAATCATTTCTACAATCAGGAAATCCATTTACGCAAAAAGAAAAAAGAATTGCACACAGATGACACGCCCGCCTGAATGAATTTATTCGGGCAGGGATTAAATGGATTTGCACTGATATGATTCTTTCATTTTAGCTTCGGTTTTTTATATATTTTTGGTTTACATCCAAACCCCTTACAATGGAAAATAAAGTTTGTATTAAACAGGATATGACATTTCCAGAATTTCTAAAAGTGATTTACTACCAGTTTCTACGAATGAAAATAATGAGAAGGCTTTTCATTTGGTTGGTAGCCATTTCAATATTCAACACTGTAATTACAATTTTCGCAACTCCCACGGGAAAAGAGACTAACTACGCCTCCGCCTTCAGTGCATTGTGGGTACCATTTGTAATAGCCGCTTTTTTTCTTGCGTTTGGTGCTCTGGCAGCTATCGTGTTAAGAATAGTTCGTAAAAATCATTTTAACAACATAGTATATACATTCAACGAATGGGGAATGGAAAAAACTGGTGTAGGTATTGAATATACTCGTCCGTGGAAAGGATTTACTCATTATCAGGAATCGCGCAACTTTATATTTCTTTACATTCCCGGAGAAGACGCTCATGTAATTCAAAAAAGAATGTTTGACAGTAATGAAACTGAGGAAATTTTTAGAAGTTTAATTTCAGAACATCTGTCCACCAAGTAAACAAGATGTTAGTACTTTTCTAAACAATTTAGTTATTCACGTTGTTTTTAGCTTTCAATCTTTCCTGAAGACTAAAACAACAACAACGATGAAAAGACTAAACTTTATTCTATTCCTATCGTTTCTTGGACTATCTGCAATAGCACAAGAAGCAGGCAAGCCTACAGGCGGCGACGCACAAGAGCTGGCAGACAAACTAGCAAACCCTGTTGCCAGCCTCATAAGCGTACCTCTTCAAAGCAATGTCGATTATGGCATTGGGCCATACAAGGGTTCTAGATACACGCTGAATGTACAGCCGGTAATTCCTTTTAAACTTAATTCCAAACTCAATCTTATTACACGTTACATTGTGCCGGTTATTGATCAGCACAATATAAGCGGACCAGATAAAAATGAATTCGGGCTAGGCGATGCAACCATCAGCGGTTTTTTCTCACCAGCAAAACCAAAAAATGGATTGATCTGGGGAGCGGGTCCTGCGTTTCTTGTTCCCACTGGTACTAACGAGTTTCTTTCAGGCAAAAAATGGGGAGTGGGTCCAACAGCATTGGTGCTAAAACAATCGCCAGGATTAACGTTTGGCTTTCTTGTTAATCAGATCTGGTCATTTGCAGGACCTAGCGACAGATCAGATATTAATCAAATGTTCCTCCAACCATTTTTTACACACAACTGGAAAAGCGGTGCCGGTCTTGGTGTAAATGCGGAGATCACTGCAAACTGGCACGCAAAAACAACCACAGCGTTTGTGAACCCGATCATGACAGGCGTTACAAAACTTGGCAAACAAATAGTCTCTTTGGGTGTTGGCCCAAGAATACCGGTAGCAGGACCTTCCAATTTTAAAACAGATTTTGGCTTTAGAGGTGTGATAACGTTTGTGTTCCCTGAATAACATGATTCAATCAAAAAGAAAGGCTCCACAAATTGTGGAGCCTTTCTTTTTAATTTTTCCTTATTACATCAGCAAATTGTTTGTTGCTATACTTCTCACTTTGTTCAACAACGCTGCGCAACCATTGCATGTACATTTTATCTGGCATTTCACGGTAACCGATATTATATATCTGCGTATATAATTGTTCCATCTCTTTGAACGATGCACTGGATGTATTGATTTTATTAAATTTTTCTTTTTGATACATGCGCTTGCCGGTTTCTGCTTTTAATAGTAAGGCCTGCACATTATTTGAATGATATTTCAATACTAAATCGCAGCATTGCATAATAAATCCATCATCAAAGTTATCTGTCTGCTGTTGATAGGCTTTTGCTAAATCCAAAATGCATAAGGCGATTGCTTGTTGATTACTTAATGTGTCCATGTAAATTCCTTGTTGCACAGCTTTTACCGGTATATAGCCGGAAGCAGTTATCCATGCGTCAACAGGAAATTCTCCGCTAGTAAGCTCAGTATTATACCAACCAATTTTCCTGCACCTGTTTTTGATATACATGTGATTGGGGGCAAGCGCCAGCCAACAGTTCGCGTTTAACTCATCTGCCAGCATTTTATATAAATAAGGCAAGCTGTGGCAATTGCCTTTATGTGTAAGCAGTAATTTGGTTACAAACATATTGCTCCAATTTTCCCTGCCGAAAAAATCATTAAAATCATACGTGTAAGGCTGGTGATAATATTTTTCTTCTGAAGGCCCAATAAATGTAATTGTATCTTTCAGCAGCTTGAATATGGAAAGATTATTGATCAAATCGGCAGAATCTTTTTCCTTATAATCAATCAAAGGATTGGCTCTTTGCCAAAGCTTTGCAATCTGTGTCAGACGATGTACTTCTGCATCGAACTTCTCATATTGCATTTTGTTATTGAAAAAACAATTCTCAGATAGAAATACAGCTTTTTTGAAGTTTCCATTATTTTTAAGCAATACCGAAAGAGAGTCAAGGCAAGCATTATAATTATTTTTTGTATTTAACAAAGGCTGAGTATAACAGAAATTGATGTACAGAAGTAGTGTTGACAGGGCGATAATTTTTTTCATCAGTTATTCTATGTACTTACTTAAGACTTTCAATAAAGCAGTTTTCAGATCATTTTCATCTGCTCTAAGCATATCCCTTTTTTTTGTAGGAAACGAAACAAAAACAGTATAACTATTTTCACCACGTTCGCCATCAAATTTTATTACTGCAACATCTCCATTCTCTTTTACTTTTTCAAAGCAACCAATTATTTCTTCGAGGGAATAATCAGGTTTGTTTATTATTTCTTTTATATAATCCATATTATTATTTAACATGATAAACTCAAAAAATCATAAAGTCTGCTCGACAACAAGCTGTCCCATACAAACAATTCTAATCTTTTTGTCTTCAAATACTAACCTTTCAAAAAAATCGGGCAAGTCTATTGAACGAACAATGCGGAAAGCGACCTTGTCAACTACTAAGACTTCCAATTCCGTACACACAAAAATCTGTTCTTCCCAGATTTTTGTATCATAAAAATTGTAAAAAAGACTTAAATCCAAAAGGAGTTTATTTTGTTCAAAATCTATAATTACAAAATGTTGGTCTACCCCTACAGCACAAATGCTATCTGCAATTTTTGTGATTACAGGCTCTATTAAATCGCTTTGCCATGAAAATTTATAACTTCTGTTACTCAGTGATACAATTCCAAATTTTCTATTGCCGTTTTTATTAGTAAAAAGCACTGTAATTTGTTGAGTCAAAAATTCTGTTTCAGATATCTCTTTAAAGACTACTTCCATAAATTAATATATTTTAGGAATCAGTGTAGTGATCTTGGGAATCAAATTCATATTTCCACCTTCATAAAAAAATCCAACCCCCACACTTCCCTTATCACCTATGTTAACGCTTTTCATTATTGTTGTGCCGTACTCAGTTGCCTTTGTTGAGACAATTGTACCACTCTTAATCGCTTGATTAAAAACGGCGATCAATTCTTCTTGCGTAGTTATTCCCAATTGGGTCAAGTCGTTCAAGTTCTGAACAGAACGAGCTATATTTTTAGCATCTCCAGTCACAACCTTTCCAAAAAAATAGTCAAATTTACTAGGGTTAACCGAAAATAGCTGCCTCCCATATCCCCCGTACATATTCATCCCTCCCGCAGCATACTCCCGCCTTGCTTCCATCGTTCCATACCCAATCGTCCTAAATGTCTTGTCCCAAAAACCTTCGCCGTAATGATAATTAGGATCGCTATGCCATGCTCTATACGCTTCGGTACGGTTGCCATACTCCGAGCCGTGTTGCGCATTCCAGTTTGTAAAGTTAGATTCATCATAACCAAAATCATTGGCACTATAGCCCATAAAAACTACGCCCGGAGCAGCGCCATTTATACTGGCATTTTCTATTCTTGAGCCTGGCGCCAAATAGCTATCATACCCCGCAGCCTTTGCCTGTTCTTCTGATTTTACGTTTTCATCCCAGCTCCAGTTTGTGCCGCCCGTCGTATTTATCTTCCCCACCCAATCAGTTGCCGCCATTCCCGTTGGGTCTATAAGATTTATCGGATTATTCACACAAAAATTATATGGACTATACTGCGCAAACTTATCTGCCAAAGGGTCCACACTATACCAACGACTACTCGAGGTGTTGTCAGAGTATTTTTCATAAACCTGTTTTTCATCCAGCAGCTTTACTACTTTTTTGGTACGAGTGTTGTACAATACAGATCCAATTCGTTGTATCGTATCCGTATCAAACACTTCTTCATAGCGGCCGCGGGACAAGGTAATTATCTTTCCTTTTTTGCCAATGCTTTTAAACGGGTTTGTGTTCTGCGCTTTCGCCGCAGCCGCCAGCACCAACAATAGCAAACATAAAAGTTGTACTTTTTTCATAGTTGTCAAAAAGAGTTTGGTGTTATTTTTTTCGCGGAGTATTGGTTATGGTTACTTTTAGGTTTCTCAGCCGTTGCATTTCCTGTTGCATGCGTTGCTGCGCTTCTTTAGTCGCTTGCTTTTGCTGTTGAGTATTTATGCTTTTGAGCCATGCGTTATATGCTTCGCGGGGCATATCCTGGTAGCCGAGTGCATCTACTTTTTCGTAGGCTTGTTGCATTTGCTGCCAGGCGGCATAAGCTTCCGAATAATTAGGAAGGTCTTTTGGCTTTGGTCGGCCGGCTTCAACTATCTTCTTCATGGCAACAGCAGTGAGTCTGTTGGCCTTAATCATATTTGCACTAAGATTATTGGAATCGATCTGTAGTATTTTTTGTGTCATATTCTTGGCAAAATCATTGTCGTCGCCAAAACGAAATATGAATCCGTTTAGCAAATCAACCATGCACTGCGCATATAAGCGACGGCTAGAGAGCGTGTCCAGAAAAGTGCCCATGTGCAAGGAATTTGCATTGATAAAACCCGATTGCAGCAACCACGCAGAGGAAACCAACTGACCATTGGTGGTTTCAAAATTTAGCAGGTTATTATTGCCATCCATGAATTGTATAAAGGAATGCTGAGGCGCCATCGACAACCAGGCGTTGGCATGAAGTTGCTCTGCAAGCATCAAATAAATAAGCGGCAACGAATGGCACTGTCCTTTGCGCGTGGCGAGGGCTTTAAGGGTAAACATTTTGCTGTAATCCTGCTTACCCATAAAATCTTCAAAATCGTAGCCGAACGGTTCAACAGTCGTTCTTTGCTTGGTTTGGGCATTATAAAAATTATTGGGCTGTCCATACAACTTCATAATCCCGTAGTTAAGTGCCAGATTGTTCTTTTCACTTAACCCTTCCCGTTTTACAATTTGCTTTACGAGTGCAGCATTACGCTGAAGCGCCTGCTGAAAATCTACATATTTATACCTATTGTCGTAAAAAGCATTTTCTGCAATGAACACCGCTTTTGATATTGAAAAACTATCTGGATTGAGTTGCGATAAAGAATCATAAGCCTCACGATATACTTTTGTTAAGTACGTCCATTCCCGCTCTTTGCTATAAAGCATTTCAATATCACGGTTTGCCTCTTCAATTGCTTGCTGGCGTTGGATATTGTTCCTCATTTGCTCCTGATCAATAATGTCTTGAAGTGTTGGGCCTATGTTAGGAGAAACGGGAGACGTCTGTGGTGCAAAGGGATTCACCGGACCTCCGGGCAATGGTTGAGCAGGTTGTGGCAACTGTATCTGCGCCGTAACAGATTCGTTCATGATCATACAAAATATGACCACGCAAAAAATAGGATTTATGAATACTAGCGAATGTTGGGTTTTCCATAGGATGGCGAATAATTTTCTCATACCATCCGTTTTAAACAAGCAATTATTTAATTCTTGTCAAAACTATTTTATTGGTTTTCAATTCTGTTTCTGAATCAGTCACACTTTTATTCAAAGCTGTCACATTTTTAAAGTAAAAATTCTGACACAAATTGATCTGTGCTGTGAGTCATAACTTATTTAATTTAAAATAAGTCAGAGGCTTGATTTGGTACAACTTTTATTGTAGTTTAATACAAGCACATAAAAATCAAGTTAATGTACGATCCTAAAAAAGACAAAACGGAAAAGCCGGATGACGACAAAAAAAGCTCTCCGCAGGAAGACGAATGCGGTGGCAACGGAGAATTGCCTGACCCGGAATCAATGTCAGATAACGAAGCAAACCAGGACGAAACCTACGCCGCTGATGATGACCTGCGCGAAAAATAGATCAATGTTTTTTTAGCAAAATGCGGTACTATTTCTTCTCCACTCCCTTTGCGCGGCAAAAAGCTTTAAATTAATGTTCGTCACTAAATCATTCACTTTCTTTTTCTTGCCATGAAAAGAAGAATATTTATTAAGAACACCAGCATGCTGGCCGCGGCAGTAAGCTTAACCGGAACATCTGCATTTCCTAAAGCACCTTTAAAAAATAAACTGCCCAAATGGAAAGGATTCAATCTCCTGGATTTCTTTTCTCCAAGGCCATTCGAAAAAATCGTTGCAACTGAGGAGCATTTCAAATGGATGCAGGATTGGGGCTTCGACTTTGTTCGACTGCCCATTGCCTATCCCGGCTATTTAAAATTTGACCGCAGCAAAAATATTACACCGGACGAAGTATATAATATAAATGAAGTGGCCGTCGAGCTTGTTGACAAAGTCGTTTACATGGCACAGAAATACAACATGCATGTAAGCATCAATTTGCATCGTGCGCCAGGATACTGCATCAATGCCGGCTTTCATGAGCCCTATAATTTATGGAAAGATGAAGAGGCACAAAAAGCATTTTACTTTCACTGGAACATGTGGGCGAAGCGTTACAAAAATATTTCCAACAAAAAGATAAGCTTCGACTTGGTGAATGAGCCAAGTATGCGCGAAGACATGAACGACCAACATTCTGCCGCAAGCTCTGTACCGGGCGATGTTTACAGGAAAGTTGCAAAAGGCGCGGCAGAAGCCATTCGAAAGGAAAACCCCACGCATTTAGTAATTGCAGATGGCAATGACGTTGGCAGTTCCGTTATTCCGGAAATAATAGATTTAAACATTGCACAAAGTTGCCGCGGCTATTTCCCTCACGCCATTTCACACTACAAAGCGCCATGGGCAAATAAAGATCCGGAACATCTGCCAGAACCTAAATGGCCCGGACAAGTAGGCAATCAATACCTCGACAAATCGATGCTGGTAAAATATTATCAGCCATGGATCGATCTAACCAAAAAGGGAGTGGGTGTGCATTGCGGTGAATGTGGTTGCTGGAACAAAACGCCGCACGATGTTTTCATTGCGTGGTTCACAGACGTGCTCGATATTTTATCAGCCAACAATATAGGCTTTGCCATTTGGAACTTTATCGGCGATTTCGGCATTCTTAATTCTGGCCGCTCAGATGTGACTTACGAAGATTGGCACGGCTACAAATTAGACCGAAAGTTTTTGGAGTTGCTGCAAAAACACTAACACGTACAGACAAGGCACTGCCTTGTCTCGTTGAAAAAAAACGCTGCCTTGTCTCTTTGAAAAATGAACCCTCTGTCTTGAAAAACAGACAAGGCAGTGCCTTGTCTCTACAAAATCAATTAATGTACTCCGGGTAACTTGCCTTCTTACCTGCCAGCAAGGCAACTGGCGACAATATTGAAAACAAAATACGCTGCACAATAAACGATGGTTTCGAAAGCCTGAATTCGCCACGATGCCGGTTCGCCAATAATGCAACTTGTAACAAACCAGGACGACCATTTGTGTTCACCTTGCCATCGTTGGCCAGGCCGGTAGCTGTTTCAAGGAAATATTCTGTATTTAACGCAGGCGTCACCCTCCAGCTAACAATAGTTTTTGCCGCCGAGGCGTTCCACATGCTGTGATTGCTGTTTTTGGGAATATCGATGGATTGACCTTTTCGTAAAACAATGATGCTACCATCCAGTTTTACCGTCAACTCTCCTTCCAGAACACTAAACTCCTCATGCTGTTCGGGATGATAATGCGGTGCAGGCGGCGTGGAATGCGGCGCGTAGGTCGTCACCATTTCAAGCAACTCACCCTTGCTGTCGCCGGATGTGATGACAAATCGTATAGACTGTCCCGTAACCTCATTTCTGATGATCTTGCCTCTATATGCCATAGCGATAGGTTTACACAAATGTACTTGACCAACCTAAAGGATGGTAGCATATGCTGCAGCAATTGCCATATATAATAACTGTAATGTAGTTTTTGGAGAACGAAAAGAAAACCTACTACTCCGGCACGCTTATCAGCGGCTTTTCCATTTCAAAGTGAGGGATGGTAACCTCTACAAACTCATTGCTGGTGACTTCGTAACCCAGTTTTTCATAAAAGCCAACGGCAGATTTGCGGGCGTGCATCACCATTCTCGTATACCCACGGTCGAGGGCAACTTTTTCTGCGAAGTTCATAATGGCCCGGCCAACGCCTTTTCCCTGGAGATTTCTGAGTACTGCCATTTGACGAAGCCTCACTGTTTCTTTGTCAACTTGTATTAATATACAGCAGGCCAGCAGTTCGTCATCTTCAAAGGCTCCGATCAAAATATGATCTTTTTCGCTTTCTAATTCTTCCTTGGTAAAATACAAACCGAGCGGTTTACGCAACACTTCATTGCGCAAATGAACCATTTGCTGATATTCCCTGGAACCGTAGTCTATAAGTTTTAAAGCCATGCTGTAGATTTAATGTAATTTACAAATATAAGGGCACATAAATTTTGATCCGGGCCAACCAAATACACCCGAAATATCTCATTTTTCTATAATACAGAGAGAAAGTAGTCATATTTTCGCGCCAAAACGACCCTATTTTTCAAAAAATAACGTTGGACAATAATTATTTTATTTTTTTGGAAAACTTAGAACCAGCGTGCATTCAAGCTTGTTATGCCAAGAAGGTTGAAGCAATGATTTCTACAGTAATTCTTCTTTTTTGAACAAAATGCTGCTTAAACATTGCCATTTAGCCAAAAATTATATTTTTGCACCCGTAACTAAACTTTACAACAATGTCAGACATCGCAACAAGAGTTAAAAAGATTATAGTTGACAAATTAGGTGTAGACGAGGCTGAGGTAACTAATGAGGCTTCTTTTACAAATGACCTAGGTGCCGATTCTTTGGACACCGTGGAGTTGATTATGGAATTTGAAAAAGAATTCAACATTTCAATTCCTGACGAACAAGCTGAAACCATCACTACCGTTGGTCAAGCCGTTGCTTACTTGGAAGAGCACGCAAAGTAGTCTCACGGTAGATCCTAATATAGGCAAAATTTTTACTAATCCGCCTTTCGATAATTTATGTTATTCGAAGGCGGATTAATCATCTTAAATCCAGACAAACCGAAAATGGAACTGAAAAGAGTAGTAGTTACAGGTATTGGCGCACTCACACCGCTTGGTAACAATTTAAACGATTATTGGAACGGTCTCGTGAACGGCGTATCAGGTGCCGATGCTATTACTTTATTTGATGCTTCCAAATTCAAAACAAAGTTTGCCTGTGAGGTAAAGAACTTCGATCCAACCCAATTCATGGATCGTAAAGAAGCCCGCAAAATTGACCGCTTTACTCAACTGGCTATCGTAGCAAGTGATGAAGCAATGGCAGATGCAGGCCTTTCCAAAGAGAATGTCAATCCGGACAGAACTGGCGTTATCTTCGGTAGCGGCATCGGCGGATTGATCACTTTCCAAAACGAGGTGATGGAATTTGCCAAAGGTGACGGTACTCCGCGCTACAATCCTTTCTTTATTCCAAAAATGATCCTGGACATTGCTGCAGGCCACATTTCAATGAGGCACAACCTTCGCGGACCAAACTTCGCGGTAGTAAGTGCTTGCGCAAGTAGCACAAACGGTATCATGGAAGCCTACAATCTCATCCGCTTAGGCAAAGCAGACATCTTACTGTCCGGCGGTAGTGAAGCTGTTATCAGCGAAGCCGGCGTTGGTGGTTTCAATGCTATGAAAGCGATGAGCGAAAGAAATGACGATCCTAAAACAGCCAGCCGTCCTTACGATAAGGATCGCGATGGCTTTGTTATGGGAGAAGCTGCCGGTATCCTTGTATTAGAAGAATTGGAACACGCCCTTGCAAGAGGTGCAAAAATTTATTGTGAGATCGCAGGTGCAGGCGCAACTGCAGATGCACACCACATCACAGCTCCACATCCGGAAGGGCTGGGTGCAAAAAATGTAATGATTGCCGCTCTTAAAGACGCAGGCATGCAACCGGAAGATATTGACTACATCAACACTCACGGAACTTCTACTCCGCTTGGAGACATAGCTGAAATCAAAGCTATCGGAGAAGTTTTCGGCGAGCACGCTTATAAATTAAACATAAGCTCTACCAAATCAATGACAGGCCACTGTCTTGGTGCTGCGGGTGTAATTGAAGCCATTGCTTGTATCATGGCTTTGAAACACGGTATCGTGCCACCAACTATCAACCACTTTACAGACGATCCTGAACTGGATAACAAGATGAACTTCACCTTTAACAAGGCTCAAACGCGCCCGATAAGAGCAGCACTGAGCAACACTTTCGGGTTCGGAGGGCACAATGCGGCAATTATTGTAAAGCATTATGAATAAGATTTTTAGTCTTTTCATCATGATTCAGATCAAGGTTCACTGTTTTTTTCAGAAGTCTGTCTTTTTTTGGCAAACAGGATTTACCTTTAGTAAATAAACCAATAAAAGTCTGTGGGATTTTTCGACGTTTTTTCCAAAAGCTCTGCTAAAAATACTTCGTTTAAAAAGCAAGTGAATAATGTTTTAGGGTTCACTCCCGGCAATATTTCGCTGTATAAAACTGCATTAACTCACCGTTCTGTGCGTGACAGCGCTGCAGACAATAACGAGCGCCTAGAATATTTAGGAGATGCAATACTGAGCGGCATTGTAGCCGATTATTTATTCAAGAAATATCCCTATCGTGAAGAAGGATTTCTTACCGAAATGCGTAGTAAAATGGTGAACA
This sequence comes from Pinibacter aurantiacus, assembly GCF_019130065.1. Lineage (GTDB taxonomy): Bacteria > Bacteroidota > Bacteroidia > Chitinophagales > Chitinophagaceae > Pinibacter > Pinibacter aurantiacus. The sequence continues at coordinate 628,603 of NZ_JAHSPG010000003.1, forward strand.
GAACTACGCTGAATGATGTCGCGGTAAAAATGGGCCTGAAAAAAATTATCTACTACAACAAGTTTGACAATTCGCTTAAAATGAGCCAGATATTCGGCAACACGCTCGAAGCGGTTGTTGGAGCAGTCTACCTCGATAAAGGCTATAAAAAAACAAAAGACTGGGTTTTACTACGCGTTATTCAACCCTACATGTTTATGGACGATCTTGAAAATCTTGAGATCAACCACAAAAACAAATTATACGGCTGGGCAAACAAAAATGGCAAGAACCTGGAATTTGAAACCCTTGAAGAGCGCATTGAAGGCGGCCGCCGCCTGTTTACTATAGGCGCAGTTGTGGATGGCGAAGTCATTTCGCAGGGAAAAGCCTACAACAAAAAAGACGCCTCTCAGATAGCGTCTCAAATAGCCGTGGAAAAACTTGGCTTGAATAAAGTTGAAGAAAGCGAATAGGCGACAATTCAAAAATCAAAATTAAAAAGTCAAAAATGGTTCCTGTGCTAAAACTGTACAAGTAGCAGCCAGTTTTGAATTTTTACTTTTTACTTTTCAATTATTTCCTGACACAGCTCTACCAGCACACCACTCGTTCCTTTGGGATGCACAAAGCAAACAAGCTTATTGTCGGCGCCTTTTTTAGGCACCTCGTTTAATAGCGTAAAGCCTTCAGCTTTCAATCTCGCCATTTCGGCATGAATATCGGCTACGTCAAAGGCTATGTGATGGATACCTTCTCCTTTCTTTTCAATAAACTTTGCTATAACCCCTTGTTCATCAGCACTTTCAAGCAGCTCTATTTTACTCTCTCCTGTTCGGAAAAAGGCAGTGTTCACCATTTCAGTTTCAACAGTTTCGGTTTTGTAACATCCGGTATTCAACAACGCTTCATATAGCGGAATGGCGGCTGACAAGCTTTTCACCGCAATTCCAATGTGTTCGATTTTTCTCATGAGTCAAAAATAACTGAATAACTGATTAACTGAATAACTGAACGTTGAAAGTCAAAAAGGCTGTAAAACAGGAACATTCAGTTATTCAGTCATTCAGTTATTCAGTAATTTCGTAGATGCCCAAATTGCCCATATATCTTGATTACAGCGCAACAACGCCCTGCGATCCGCGGGTGGTGGAGGCTATGCTTCCTTACTTCACGGAAAACTTTGGCAATGCGGCAAGCCGTAATCATGTGTTTGGCTGGGCAGCAGAAGGCGCTGTTGAAGTGGCGCGGGAACAATTGGCGGCATTCATTGGAGCAGAAACGCAGGAAGTCATTTTCACTTCCGGTGCTACGGAATCAGATAACCTGGCAATCAAAGGTGTTTTTGAGCTGTACGCAAGCAAGGGGAATCACATCATTACCACATCTACAGAGCACAAGGCCGTTTTGGATACCTGCAAGCATATCGAAAAAAAAGGCGGCGAAGTAACTTATTTGCCAGTAAAACCAGACGGAAGAATTGATATTAGCGAACTGGAAGCAGCCATAAAACCAACTACGATTTTGATTGCCATTATGTACGCAAATAACGAGATCGGTAATCTTCAGCCGGTTCGTGAAGTAAGCGCTGTTGCAAGAAAACACAACATTATATTCTTTTGCGATGCGGTACAGGCAATGGGAAAAGTGCCGGTAAATGTAAATGAAGACGGCATCGACCTGATGGCTTTTACTGCACACAAAATGTACGGCCCAAAAGGCGTAGGTGCGTTATATGTGCGAAGAAAAAACCCTCGTGTAAAGATTGCTGCGCAAATGGACGGTGGTGGTCATGAACGAGGAATGCGAAGCGGCACGCTAAATGTACCGGGAATAGTGGGCTTTGGAAAGGCTGCGGATATTGCTGCAAGCGAAATGGAAGCCGATGCAGCGCGAATGACACAGTTGCGGGATAAGCTTGAACGATCATTACTTAAGCTTGATGGCGCGTTTGTAAACGGCAGTATTGAGCATCGTCTGCCCCACATCAGCAATGTATCCTTCCAGGGCCTGAGAAGCGACGAATTACTGGCGGGATTCAACAAAGAAGTGGCTGTATCATCCGGCTCAGCCTGTACATCTGCATCGCTTGAGCCATCTTATGTATTGAAGGCGCTGGGTATAAGTGACGAACTTTCACGCTCATGTTTACGTTTTAGTTTGGGAAAATTTACTACCGAAGAAGAGATCGATTATGTGGTTGAAAAAGTGGTGGCAACGGTTACGAAGCTTAGAACGGAAAAAACATTACGAATACATTAGCAATTGTGTCAAAGTAAAATATGCGACTAGATTTTAAAGGATACGATTTACTGGAAAAGGCTGCTTGTCATCCCGACGAAGGAGGGATCTGAGAGTTGCACAAACAGCATGTATGCGTAAGACCCAGATCCCTCGTTCCTCGGGATGACAAGCAACCTTTATTTTCCAAACAGCCTAACAAGCAACATTGAATTACTCAAAGCTCACAGCTTTAACAAATGACTTTCGTCATTAATTAAGAATAAATGTAATTTTGAACTTGATCAATGGGAGCATTTTCAGATTACCCATTACAAAAATTAAACTAAACAGTATGATTTTTATAAGTGACAACGCAAAGGAGAAGGTGGAAAAATTACTGGTAGAAACAGCAGGTGATAACGATGTTTCAAATTACTTTTTACGTGTATCTGTTGTAGGCGGTGGATGTTCAGGTTTGAGCTATAAAATGGACTTCGATCACGAACAAAAACCGGGCGACCAGGTTTTCGAAGATAAAGGCATTAAAGTAGTAACCGACCTTAAAAGCTTTTTATACCTTGTAAATACCACTTTGGAATTCTCCGACGGACTGAATGGAAAAGGATTTTTCTTCAGCAATCCAAATGCAGCAAGAACTTGCGCATGTGGAGAAAGCTTCGCAGTGTAAATATTTCATTTTAACTACATTACAAAAGCAGACTTTTTAAAGAGGTCTGCTTTTTTGTTTTATTTAAGAATCGATTCTTAAACCGGTGGCACGATTTTTCATCCCATATAGTTGAAAAATTTGCACTTATGAAACGAATTATACAAGTATTGCTGATCTCATTTTCATTGGTCTCGGCAATGCCTAACAATACCCTGAAAGCACAGGATGTGGACATAAACGTATTTTATAACACACTAAGTCCTTACGGGAGGTGGATAGATTATGGTAGCTATGGACGTGTTTGGATTTGTAATACTCCCGGCTTCACCCCATACGAAACTGCCGGCCACTGGGCATATACGGATTATGGTTGGACATGGGTTTCCGACTACGATTGGGGCTGGGCACCCTTCCACTACGGTCGCTGGGCCTACGACAATGCCTACGGGTGGATCTGGGTTCCGGGCTACGAGTGGGCACCGGCATGGGTTAGCTGGCGCAGCAGCGGCGATTATTACGGATGGGCGCCATTATCTCCCGGTGTAGGTATCTCAGTAACCGTTGTACCTGCGGACCGCTGGTGTTTTGTGCCGGTGAGGTACATCACTTCTCCGCAAATTCATAACTACTATGTAAACAGGTCGCAGAATGTTACCATCATCAACAAAACAACGGTGATCAACAATACCAACGTTTATAACAATGCAAGATATGTGAGCGGACCGCGTCGTGCAGATGTGGAAAGAACTGTGGGCAGACCAGTAACAACGATGCATGTAAATAACGCTTCAAGACCGGGCACAACCAATGTTGCCAATAACACGGTGAATATTTACAGACCAGTTATCAGAAACAATAACCATGCGGTTCCAAGTAACAACAGTGCGAACGTTGCGCCGAACAGACCAAATAACGGCAGGCCGGTAAACACAACTGTGCCAAACAATGTGAATCACGAAAGGCCGCTAAACAATAATGTAAGCCGTCCGGCAAATGAAAATGCGAACAGGCCATCGGTAAATGTTAATCATAACAGGAACAATATGCCTTCTAACAAAGAAGTACATACGAACAGAAATAGTGCACCGGAACATATAAATCCTGCTCCTGCAACTAACAGCAGGCCACAGAACGTGAATCATCCGGCTCCGCAACCTGTGCAACGCGAAGTGCATCAGCAGCCACAGCCGGTGCGTCAACCGGAAATACGCCAGCAGCCGCAACATCAGCCTCAGCAGATGCAGCAACCAAGGCCGCAACCGCAAAACATGCCGCATGCACAGCCACAACCAACGCCGCACCCACAGCAGGGAAGGCCACAACACTAGATTTGAAAAACAGCTTTTACATAAAAACAAAGTCCCGGTCTTGCACCGGGACTTTTAGCACATAGGAGGTAGGGTTTATCAGGTTCGGTCGTATATGTAGAGTAAAATCGGATCTGTTGAGGAATCGATATATTTCGTTAAGTGCTCCAGGAACAAAGGTGAAACGGTAGGGCAACCATCGCTCTGGCAAATGCCAAGCGGATCAACTTCCTTCCGGGGAACGCATTGATGTGCGTGTAAAACCACAAATCGTTTAAAAGCATTACTGTTGGTTGAATCAAGGCCAACCAATTTATAAGCTCTTCCAAAACGCCCGCTGTAAGGATTTCCAACTTTGTATTTCCCGAGGGATGTGCAACCGCAGCCAACTTCGTTACCATATCTGCGCCCTTCCAACCACTCCTGGTTACATCTTCCATGCGCAACAAGACCGCTGTTAACAATGGAATCTTTCTGGATGTCGTACACGAAAAACCTGTTTTTGCCGGATGCAATATGCATGTCAACAAAGAATATGTAGCGGTTACTCATCTTGTGTTGAGAAGAATATTTAACCAGGGAAGGAGCCACTATCTTAAATGCGGTGCTGTTTTTATAAGAAATATTTGCCTTCAATATTTCATTTGCCGAAGGCATTTTTTTGAGAGAATAGTAATAAAAGGCGGCTGCCGACAACATAACTGTCAGCAATAGGCCAAAAAGTATGAATAATCTTTTCAGGAGTTTCATATTAGCTCCTTAGAGATGCGGGGGCCACCGTTTTCCATAACTTTCCTCAGATTTTTACAAAAAACCTGGATGCAGATAACTGAATAACTGAGTAACTGAATAACTGAAGTCTCAAGGCCTGTTGCTGGTTGTTAGTTGATAGTTGTTGGTAAGGAACCCTGCGCAGAAAGCCTAACAACTAACAACCAACAACCAACAACTAACAACTTTCAGTTATTCAGTTATTCAGCTATTCAGTTACTCCCTACGCCGAAAACCTGCTCCTGATCTCGCTGGGATAAAAGTTGTAAAATGTCTTGAAGGATTTTGCAAAGTGAGAGGTGTTTTTGTAGCCCAGCCGACCGGCAATTTCCTGTATAGTACTGTTCCTGTCGCTACTGATAACATCGAAAGCTTTTTTCAGCCTTTCGTTATTGTAAAAATCTGTGAAAGTGGTGCTGGCAAACTTTTTAAAATATCTTTTTAAACTGGCTTCACTCATGGAAAATTTATCTGCCAGTTCAGGTAGTGAAATAGGTGTGCCGCGTAAAACATTTTGCCTGATGTAGCTTTTGATTTCACGCATCCTGAGAACCTCTGGTCGCACTATTTTTTCATCAGCCACGCTACTTTTTAGCATCAATGCTTTTTTTATGTAGTTGGAGAGCAACTCATTCGCTGCTGCCTTTAGTTCAAAATGAGCGATTGTTTCCGGAGTATTTGCAAATGGATAATTGAGTACACGGTGAACGACTGAAAGCTCGCGCTGCAAAGATTTTCGCAAACTAAATTTCTTTTTCAAAGCAAACAGCTGGTTCACTTTTTCAAGATCCTGGGACATGATGAATTCCGTTTTCTCTTTCAGCCAGTCTCTCGTAATTACGATCCATAAATGTTGAACAATGGAACTTTTTACCGGTAATATTTTTAATGTTAAAGCGTTGGAAAAAGAAAGCACGTTGTTCTGAAGTATCTGCTTTGTGATGGACAAACCATCACTTTCCAATTCATATTTTATGGGATGGGCGCTTAATTCGTAGCCAATCACAATAGTGTTTTCATCTGCCGGATTTTTAGTGAATATGACTTCGTCCGCGCAGTAAAACTTAGAAATAATCAGTGAAAATCCCTTTTCCAATCCGAAGAAATGATTCGCCCCTTCGCTACATTCTGAAGTATATCCCGATGAATGAATGTCGCCGTTCGATTGAACGTCTATGATTTGCGTTTCTTTTAAACATTGAATGCCGTGTTCGCAAGAAAGCGAAAAGGTAATATTCGAGGCCATAAACAGACTACTAAAATTGAATGGCGAAGTTTTATAATCTTTAGTAGCCTGAGATTCATAAAAGGACAAATGTGTATAGAAAAAGGACAAATTAAAAAAGCCTGTTACGGGTAACAGGCTTGAGTTATGAATGCTAATATGTTAAAGAAAATCTTAATTAACCCAAAATGGTGATCTTGTCTTTCATCATTTCACGAACAACATCGGCAATTGCATCAGCATCGTAGTGGCACTCGTTGTACAATTGTTTCGGTGTACCGTGCTCAACAATTCGATCAGGAATTCCCATAATTTTTACTTCTGCGCTGTAGTTATGTTGGGCCATAAATTCCAGTATTGCACTGCCGAACCCTCCCACAACGGTTCCATCCTCTACCGTGATGATCTTAGTGTATTTCGCAAATACCTCGTGCAAGGTTTCTTCATCGAGAGGTTTTGCAAAACGCATATCGTAATGCGCCGGATTAAGGCCGTCAGCTTTTAAATTACGAATAGCACTCGCCGCAAAGTTGCCGGGATGTCCAAGCGAAAGAATCGCTATTTCATCGCCGTCTTTCAATTTTCTTGCCTTGCCAATTGGAATTTCCACCATTGGCGTTTTCCACTCAGGCATTACTCCTTCTCCACGTGGATAACGGATCACAAAAGGATATTCGTTTGCTTCCAGTTGCGAAGTATACATGAGGTTGCGAAGTTCTGCTTCGTTCATTGGTGCGCTTACCACAATGTTTGGAATGCAGCGCATATATGCAATGTCGTATGCTCCATGATGCGTAGGGCCGTCCTCTCCTACCAATCCCGCACGATCCAGACAGAAAACAACGGGCAGTTTTTGAATGGCAACATCATGCACCACCTGGTCGTATGCTCTTTGCATGAATGATGAGTAAATATTGCAGAAAACACGCATCCCTTGTGTTGCCATACCGGCACTCAATGTTACTGCATGTTGCTCGCAAATACCTACATCAAATGCGCGATCCGGCATTTTATCCATCATTATTTTTAATGAAGAGCCGCTCGGCATTGCAGGTGTAATACCAAATATTTTATCGTTCTTTTCTGCCAGCTCAACAATTGTTTGGCCAAATACATCCTGGTATTTTGGCGGCTGGGGTGTGTCGAATTTCTTTTTGTAGATCTCACCAGTTATTTTATCAAACAATCCCGGTGCGTGCCATTTTGTTTGATCTTTTTCTGCGAGTGAATATCCTTTCCCTTTTACGGTGAGCACATGCAACAATTTTGGTCCCGGAATTTTCTTCAGGTCTTCCAGTGTATCTACCAGCTTGGTGATATTGTGACCATCGATCGGGCCAAAGTAGCGTAAGTTAAGCGACTCAAACAAATTGCTGCTTTTACTCAAAAAGCTTTTAATGCTATGTTCGAGTTTGCTCGCCATTTCGCGGGTAAATGTTTTACCTACGGGCAATTTGCCCAGCGCTTTCCAGATATCGTCTTTGAACTTGTTGTAAGTCGGAGAAATAGTGATGTCTGTAAGATATTCCCTGAGCGCGCCTACATTCGGATCTATGCTCATGTTGTTATCATTCAGGATGATCAACATGTCTGCATCGGCAACGCCTGCGTGGTTCATACCTTCGAATGCGAGGCCAGCGGTCATGGAACCATCGCCTATGATAGCAACAGATTTTCTGTCTTCCTTTTTGTATTTCGCAGCCATGGCCATACCGAGGGCCGCAGAAATAGAGGTAGAAGAGTGTCCTACACCAAAAGTATCATATTCGCTTTCGCCTCTTTTAGGGAAACCGCTTAACCCGTTGTATTTGCGATTGGTATAAAAATTATCCCGACGGCCGGTTAGTATTTTGTGGCCGTAAGCCTGGTGACCCACATCCCACACCAACTGGTCGTACGGCGTGTTGAAAACGTAATGAAGTGCCACGCTTAGTTCCACCACTCCAAGGCTGGCCGCAAAATGGCCGCCATGCACGCTCACAATATCAATGATGTATTGGCGCAGTTCATCGCACACTTGATTTAATTGTTCCCTGCCCAGCTTTTTCAAGTCTGCAGGAGAATCAATTGTTGCTAATATGGGGCCAGCTTTAATTTCCATGTATTCGTTCTATACCTTAAAGATATTCAGTACTTATCAATTATTCAGAATTTGCAAAGATCATATTTTTAAGACTTTCAAGGCGAATTATGGCAACATTTATTGTTAAACAAATTTGCCAAATTATTGTCCTACTTTTTGACCTGATCAATAAACTAAAATAATACTTATCAATAACTTACAACCAACACCCCGTATTTCAGGAGACGCATTTTCATGCGTCTCTACCCATCACTTACAACTTGTAGCTTATCCCCAGGGTAAAAAAGATATTGTACATGCTGAAATCCATTCCGTGAAATGATTTTGGAAACAGGGGCAGCAATCCCCAGCTAAGGTTGCCGTTTACCGATATCTTACTGTTAATCCGGCGTTCACCTCCGGCCTGTAAGCCAAAATCAAATTTCCTCATTTCGTCGTCAAAATCAAATGTTGCCGTATCGATCGCTATCTTTTCTCCTACTGCATCGGGCGTGCGGATGTAGCCATCGGTTACTTCGCCGCTAAAGCTTCCATGAAATAAATAACCGAAGTAAACACCCAGCTGGGTTTTCCAGTTTTTATCAGGATAATAGATCGCATGCAGTGGTAATGTAACATATGCGTTTTTTACAACTGTTTTATTGTGCCCCACAAACAGACCTTCAAACTTGCCTGGCTTGTCGCCGTCTTCAATATCCACGATCGTATGCATGTACAGCACTTCACTCTTGGTACCCATTCCTTTGTAATCAAGTTTAATGGCGCCGCCTATTCCCCAATGTTCATTAAACACATAATCCACTTCATATCCCAGCGAGGGATTAAACTCCGGCCACCACGCATTGATCTTGCGAATAGTATTGGGCATAGGTGTTGGCGCGGTTCCTCCAAAATTGTACCCCGCCAGTATATATTGTCTGAACGAGGGTTTGAATTCGCTTTGGTTTTGCTGACCAACAGTCGTCAATGCGCCTGTCAAAACAACCAACAGCAAAAAGTTTTTCATTATGTTTTTTCTCATAATTGTATTGATTTAATTAACATCCTCACAAACCACTTCTACATGATCTACTTTTAGTTGACTATTCAGTGCACCGCGATATTCATTTCCTCCTTTGCTGGAAGAAAAAACAACCGTGAACAAAAGGTTTTCGTTTTTCCAGTCGATATGATCATCGTAGTATTCAAACGGGATGTTGAAGGCTGTATATCCGGATGCCGGAAGCCCCTGCTTCAGTTCCGCTCTTGCTATGATCCTGGGGGAATTGCTAACGTTGGTGCCATCCAGCGGATCGCTGCCACGAAACACGATGACATAGATGGCGCAAGTATCCTGTGCTCCGGAAATCGGCGTGGATGTTATTTTGCCGTTTGTAATTACGAACTGAGAATAAGTAGGACCGGGCGCATACTTGTAGTACCCTGTAAAGCGAACCGGCTTTTTGGCTTTGGCGAACGGCTGTCCGAATTTGGTTGATTGTAAAGGCTGCGCAATATTTAGCTCAAACGATCCAAGAAAAAGTGAACCAGCTGCCAACGGAGCGCCCAGGCCAAACAACACAGTGCCAGGCATAGTTGTTATTTGGGCCGCGTATTGCCCTTGGTAGCTGTCAGTTGTTTTCTGCGTAGGATAAGGCGGATCGTTTACAATGGTTAAACCTGGATTGCCAGAGCTCCAAATAGGTTCTGTAACACCATTGTTTATTTCAACAGGATGCTCGTATACGCGGTTATCGCTTCCGGATTGCATCCAGTTTTCAAATTCATATTCAAGGCCCGTTACCGCCACAGCTTTTACTGTGTACTTTTTGTGATTCTGCCCATCCTCTGAGGTTACCGTATACTCAACCGGCTGATTGAATACAACAGGAACGCCGGAAGCGGGGGACACACTTGCTCCCTTGGTTGTTGTAATCACAGGCTTGATCGGACTATCTATCGAGTCGCCTTTTATGTACAGCAAAATGGTTCTGTTGATCTGATCAATGGTTATTTTGTTAACGTCGAGATAGCTGGAATCAATGGTGAAAGTTTCGATATCTGCTTCGGGACTTAATGGTGCGCTTTTGATGCAGCCATAACACAAGGCCATGCCAAGGAAACAAATTGAAAGCTGCCTGATGAGTTTTATCATTGATAGGTTTTAATAGTGCGTAATGGAAAGTTAGCAAGAATTAAGAGATTATCAGCTCTTTACGCATGTAAATTTAGCAACCGACGAGGGCGAACCAGGCACCTTCGTCCCGTTAAGCCAGCTATTTAGCCATTAGTAGAAATCCTTTATCTTAGGTGACCGTTATAACTAGCTTTGCCATATATGCTGAATAAAAGTTCCAAATACTACTGGTTCTGCCAGATTGCCGGATGGGGTGTGGTTACCCTTTCGATGATCTTTTTTGCGTACACCTTTGAAAAAGAACTTACCAATCGTTTCTTTTTTAGATTGTTGCTTCTTTTCTTCTCTGGTATTTTTGCTACGCATTTACTCCGGAACTTTATTCGCAGATCGGGCTGGCTATTGCTTCCTGTAGAAAAGGTTATGCCAAGATTGGCGCTTACTGTGGTGGTTACCAGTTTCCTCTTCAGCTTGCTTTACCTGGGTCTTGTGAATTTGTTTAACCTGGTTGACACCACAAAAAAGATCACTTTTTCTACCCGCCTTCTGGCATCTACCCTCGACAATGGCCTCTTTATCATTCCCTGGGTGATCATCTACTACTTCTATCATTACATTGAAAAAAGCCGAAAACAGGAAGTGGATACTCTTAAGCTGGAATCGCTGGTAAAGGAACTGGAACTCAAAACCATCAAGTCGCATATCAATCCTCATTTCATTTTCAATGCGTTAAACGGTATCAGGGCTTTGATCGACGAAAATCCGGGAAGAGCAAGACAGGCCATTACAGAACTGAGCAACCTCTTGCGCAGCAGTATGAAAACGGATAAATCTGAAACGGTGCCTTTTCAAAAAGAACTGGACATTGTGAAAGATTACCTGGCACTGGAGCACATTCGTTTTGAAGATCGCTTGCAGGTAGAATATCTAATTAATGACGATACGCTTGATCAACCGGTCCCCCCAATGATGTTGCAAACGTTGGTTGAAAACGCTATCAAACATGGCATCAGCAAGCAAATGAATGGTGGCACGGTGAAAATAATTTCAGATTTCAAGGGCTCCAATCACGAAATGATCGTACAAAATTCCGGAAAGCTGGATGGCGAAATTGGCGGCGAAGGTTTTGGACTGACGAGTACGCAGAACAGGCTTCATCTTCTTTTCGGGAATAAAGCTAACTTTAGCATTAGTGAACTGAACAATAATACGGTGGAAGCGAGGGTGCTGATACCGATAATATAATTGTAGTTGAGAGTTGAGAATGGAGAGTTGAGAGTTAAATTTTTCAACCTACCATTCTCCATTCTCAACTCTCAACTCTCAACTGAAAAAACCATGATCAAAACTGTTTTAATTGACGACGAACGTTTGGCAAGAACGGAACTTAAAAAACTGTTGATTGATTTTCCTGAAATTGAAGTGGTGGCAGAGGCAGCGAATGCCAATGAGGGATTGGAAAAAATTGAATCGCTGAATCCTGATCTTATTTTCCTTGATATACAAATGCCGGGCAAAACGGGTTTTGAAATGCTTTCGGAACTTAATCGTGTGCCTTATGTAATTTTTACAACAGCATATGATGAGTACGCGTTGAAAGCATTTGAAGTAAATGCGTTGGACTATTTGCTGAAACCAATTGAGCCGAAGCGCCTGGCAGATGCTGTGCAAAAACTGCAAAATGCAGAGGAAAAAGATATGCAGGTGTCCTCTGAAAATGCAAACAAGAGTTTGCTTAGCGAGAACGATCAGGTGTTTGTAAAAGATGGAGAGCGCTGCTGGTTTGTGAAACTGAGCGAGATAAGATTGTTTGAAAGCGTGGGCAACTATGCAAAAGTATATTTTGGCCCCAACAAACCTTTAATATTAAAATCGCTTAATGCTTTGGAAGAAAGGCTTGATGAGAAAGTATTTTTCCGTGCAAACAGAAAGCATATTGTAAACCTTCGCATGATCGAAAAGATCGAACCTTACTTTAATGGCGGCCTGTTACTTGAATTAAAAGGTGCCGAAAAAATTGAAGTAAGCAGAAGACAGACGGTGAAGTTTAAGGAAATGATGAGCTTGTAGGAAAATTAATAATTAATAATTAGTAATTAATAGGGTTGCATTCTTCATTGAATGCAACCCTATTATGTTTTGAACAGAGGCCCAGTCATTTCTCTTAGTAAGCTGCACCTATTAATTCTTAATTATTAATTATTAATTCCTCACAAAAGTTCCTCTTCACTGATCAAACTATTCTTCAACGCATACACCACTACTCCGGCGGTGTTTTTTACGTTCATTTTTTCAAGAATTTTTATGCGATAGCCTTCGACAGTTCTTTTGCTGAGAAAGAGTTGTTCGCCTATTTCCTGCGCGGTAAGTTGTTTGCAAATGAGTTTGATAATTTCTTTTTCGCGGTCGGTGAAGGCAGGAAGTTGTTGCTTTTTATGCGGATTGAATTTGCTCTTTACAATTAAGCTCGCAAGCCTTGCGGAGGTATGACGACAATAGAAAACTTTGTCGTTATAGACTTCTGTTATGGCATCGAGAATTTCCTGTTTGTCTGCATTCTTAAGTAGATAGCCTTTGGCGCCGGCTTCCAGCATGTCTACGATGAGGCTTTCTTCATCAAACATGGAAAGCGCGATGATCTTGGCAGCGGGATATAATTTAAGGATTTCCTGAGTGGCTGCGATGCCGTCCAGTCGCGGCATTTTGATGTCGGTGAGAATCACATCAGGTTCGTATTTTTTCACAATGTCCACCAGTTCATTTCCATCTTCAGCCTGTGCGGCAAGCTCTATATGGGGCTGCTTGGCTAGCATCAGTGCTAAACCGTCTCTAAAAATCTCATGATCGTCTGCAATTACTAATTTAATCTGGTCGTGGTTCTGGGACATTATATCGGTATCTTAATAAAATAACTTGTTCCTTTTGATGGCCCGGTATCAATAACCAGTTTCGCATTTAAAACATCTGCCCGGCTTTCGATACTTTTTAGTCCCAGCCCCCCGGAAGATTTGTCTTTTTCTTTTAAAGGATCAAAACCGCAGCCATCATCTTTCGTCAAAATCAAAATATGGTTCTCCTCAGCGCCCAAACCTATTTGCAGGTTTTTGGCCTTGGCATGTTTAACGGTGTTGTGTACAATCTCCTGCAACATACGAAATATATGAATAGATTTTTCCGGCGACACATCAAAATGCTGCACAATCTGCAAATGCACCTGCAGTGTCTTTGTTTCGTTTGCATGCTCCACAAACTCTTTCAGAGCTTCTATCAATCCTTTTCTTTCAAGTGTGTTTGGTAAAAGGTTATAAGAGATTTGCCGCATGCTTTTGATGATCTCATCAATGTGCTTTCCGGCTTTTGTTATAATGAGCCTGTCGCCTTCTTCAACAACATCTATGCTGTTTATGTTCAGTTTAATGGTTGATAAAAGGGGACCAATACCATCGTGGAGATCTGTAGCGATACGCTTCCGTTCGTTTTCCTGCATGGTAATTTCTGCAAAAATCCGTTCTTTTTGCAGTGCTACATAACGCCTGTGATACATAACAATTGAGGTAACGAAAAACAATATAATAATGGCTATCAGTATTGCTATCGTTACGATAGTGTATAAATGTTGAGAATCCATGTCAACCCCTTTCCATATTGTTCAGCTTTTCCAAAGTGAAGGGAAGTTTTGTTTCCTCCGGGATCAGAAAAACTGCTATTGCATATAAAATGTTCACCAAGAAATTCAAGTTCCCGAAAAATAGGATGATCAGGTTACTTGTTTCGAAATTATCATCAAGATAAGGGTTTACATACAATGCACCTTCGTATAATATCTGGTAAATATAGAAAATAATGAAGCCAATGCACAGAATGAACCTGCCATTGCGTAGTAGTTTTTTGTCTTCGTGGATAATAATGTAGTTGATTTGATTGATGCCAAGAAGCGTTACGGCAAAAGAATAGCTGATCACAAAAATGCGGCTGTTGCTTGTAATTTGACCGAAGAGTATTTCTTCAATGATCCACATAATTGCAAACACACCTGTAAATAAATAAAAGGCCTTGTCTTTAGATTTTAAAAATCCCCACACGTGAAACTGATAAAACAAAAACATTGCCTCTACTAAAAGGTAAAGATTTGACGATACTTCGTTTGTTTTAAAAATATTAATAGAAATGAAGCTGATGATCTCGTTAATGAAACCTATCAGCAATAACAGAATAAAGGGCCTGTAGCTCTTCTCTATATAAGGAAAGCGTAACAGGCCCGGAATAAGTGGCAGTAAGATCGAATTACTTTGTATAAACAAAAAGAGTGTTCTTCTCATGTGTTTCGAGGTTCTATGGTAACAACAACGGACTTGTTAAATCGCAAACTGTAGGACAACGTTGTCCTCTTTCAATTACACCGCCATCATCCAATCCAACGGTTTGAGCTGAAGCAGTGTTAACGCCAGGCAATTTGATTGCCACTGGAGCCGATTTCGACAAGTTGTTGATGATGTCTTTGCCGTTATTATCATAAGGCGTCAATACAAGACAAACTTCGTTATTTTCATTAATGCCATAATACATGCGAATGCCTGCTGCAATACCACCGGTTGCATCTTTTTGATTTAAAAGAAGCGCAATTACATCCCTGTTAAAAGATTCTGCAATAGGCAGATCAAGCGAGCATCCGCCACTGGCCGCCGACGATCCTATACTTGCACTTTTCATTGCACCTTGTGACTGAGTATATTTATCATACACAGTTCTGAATTTGTGTGTGTATGAATTTGCAAGCTTCACGCTAATAATGTGTTTGGTTACATTGCTACGGTCAACGGATATTTCCTTTTCCTGCACATCTTTACTACAACCTAAAAATAAAAAAGCAATTGTAAAGAGCGCAAAGACAGAAAAAAAGAACATTTTTTTCATACAAAAAAATTTAGATAAAAATTAATGGGCGAAATGTAGCACAAGGGCGGATAATATACAGTAGTACTTGTGCCCTGTAATTATGCGTATAACTACGCATAAAAAGGCGTTCTAACACTGTAGCGTTCAATATCAATTAGATAGAACTTTGTTTACGAGGGGTGCACTAAACCATTGATCATTAAACCTTTCCTAGCAGTTTTTTTGGATCCCTTTAAATTCGTCCTGTACTCTAGTTTTCAAGCTCGGCAGACTAACACCATTGAACGTGGGGTGGTAAAACTTTATCTTTTTTCCTATTGCTGCGGTTGAGAGAACCGGGTGTCCGCGATGAATGAAGAATCGGACAACGTTTTGAGGAAGTCGATTAGATTATATTTTTCGGCGTAGCCAATCTGAATACCATTTTTCAATAAGGGATCCAAAGTAGGGCTGTTTATTATGCCCGTTGTGTAATGATCAATCATTTGACCGATAGACAGTATGCGTCCATCGTGAGTGTAGGGTTCGGTAAGTGCAACATTCCTTAAACTTGGGACCTTGAACTTCATCGAATCTTCACTTTTACCTGTAATGCGCATCCTGCCAACGTCATGGAGAGAAGTATTTATTGAAAAACCATCGTTTCTATAACTCAGGTCTGTAAACAAAGGTTCCTGGTGGCAGGCGGCACATTTTAGTTTAAAGCTTTCATAGCCCGCCTGCTCAGAAACATTAAACTGTGCTTCACCTCTTTTTACCCTATCATATTTTGAATTAGCGGAAACCATCATAGCAACGAATTGTGTGAGCGCCTTCAACATGTTCTGACTGGTAACCTGGTCAGAACCGAAGGCTGCTTTAAACATTGAAGGATACGCCGCATCTGCCTGCAGCTTTTTTACTACTGTACCAATATCTTCAGCCATTTCATTTGGCGCTGTAATAGGTGCAAGCGGCTGCACTTCCAGGTTGTTAATACCACCATCCCACTGAAATTGATCCAGCCAGATCATATTA
Source organism: Pinibacter aurantiacus (assembly GCF_019130065.1). Classification (GTDB taxonomy): domain Bacteria; phylum Bacteroidota; class Bacteroidia; order Chitinophagales; family Chitinophagaceae; genus Pinibacter; species Pinibacter aurantiacus. Next base: position 644,890 of record NZ_JAHSPG010000003.1, read on the forward strand.
AAAAGTCCCGGTGCATTTCTTGTTGTAAACTGGTTATTGAACCCATGACTAAGATCGTGATCGAATGTGGAGAATGCCGCAAACTGCTGGTGACAGGAGGCGCAGGGGAAATTGCCATCCTTTGATAATTTCCCATCATAAAACAAACGTCTTCCAAGTTCAAAGCCTTCTTTAGTGATTGGGTTATTGGTAAAATCATATTTGGGTGCGGGAAACCCTGCGGGAATCTGCACTTGCAAAGGTGTAGTATGCGTACTGCTTTCTCCGGATTTCTTACAACTGATCATCCAGGTAGTGGCAATACCGGCGAAAATAAAGATTAGTATAACCGCAATCAATCGCATTTAGTATAGTTAATTGGTAACGGAAACAACAGTAAACATTTTGGCATAGTTGTCGGCAATGTTTGTTGCCAGCGTGCCCGGCGTCATACACACGGCGGTATCTGCAATATGAATGTCGTGTGGGTTATAAAACCATTTGTTTGCATCTGCATTAATCGTCACTTTGCTATCGCCTTGTGATGATATTGCCAGTGTTCTTCCTTCGGGCAATGTAAGATTAACGCTTCTTATGGCACTCTCACCTGTTTTAAACCCGCCGATGTGAAACTGAATTCTGTTATCGGGCAAATGTGACAATGGCGATGTGCCTTCCATTTTTGCCATTATATAGCCTGTGTTCCAGGTCCAGAACATCCCTTTGACCGGATCCAAATCGCCGGATTGTGCGCCGCTCACATTGTATATACTGTCAACGCCCATGGTAAAATTGATCACATCATAAGTTCCTACGGGTGCCTTTAAAGTGATGTTGGAGGACGCAGAATCGCTTGCATCCACGAGATAAAAAGTTTTAGCGCTTACATTGTACACTTTGCCGGAAGTGCTGTTCAGCAGCTGGATATCGCCAATATAGTATTTGAAAGTTGTGATGGTGTATGATTCTCCAAATGAGTTTTGATAGGTTTGATTGAAAGCCAGATCTGCATTGTCAACTTTTCCTTTGAAGCTCAGCACGAAATTATAAGTGGGTAGCTGTGTGGAATCTCCGGATGATGCGTCACCGTTTTTCAACTCTGGTTGGCAGCTTGCAAAAAACAATGCAGCGGTGGCAATGGCAGCACTGATAATAATTTTCATTTCAGGGAATTTTTAAAAATCAGATAATGAAATCCTCTTTCTTCCGCTTTTTACCTGGCTTGCTTTCTTTTTGGTTTCAATTCTTTTTTCCTTTGATGCTTTAGAAGGTTTTGTCGCCACTCTTTTCTTCTCCTTTTTAAAAGCCTCAGCAATCATTTGATGCAGTTTTTTTATAACCGCGGCTTTGTTTTGCAATTGGCTTCTGTGAGTCTGCGACTTGGTTTGTAAAAACCCTTCACTGGTTATTTTGTTCGCCAGCTTCTGGTTAATCAGTTGTTTTTGATCGTCTGTAAGCAGTGCAGAATCATTTACGTGAAAATATCCTTCCACCATTGTTTCCACCTTATTTACATTCTGTCCGCCTTTTCCGCCGCTGCGTGCGGTTTTAAATTTAATTTCCTGTGTAATATCTATCATCTCACTACTTTTGATCTGTATAAATTTACATACAATTGGTTATTTATGAGAGCAATAGTTCAAAGAGTTTCAAAAGCAAGTGTAAGTATCGGAGGAAAGGAAAAATCTGCAATAGCACAGGGTTTGCTCATCCTGCTGGGAATTGAAGATGCAGACGGACAGGAAGATATAGAATGGCTGAGCGGAAAGCTGACGCAGTTGCGCATTTTTAATGATGAGCAGGGTGTAATGAACTTGTCTGTAAAGGACATAAATGCTGAAATATTGCTCGTGAGCCAGTTCACTTTACATGCCTCTACAAAGAAAGGCAATCGGCCTTCTTACATTAAAGCCAGCAAACCCGACATTGCAATTCCTTTGTATGAAAAGATGATCGCCCAACTTGAAAGAGACCTTGGCAAAACCATTGGCACCGGCGAGTTTGGCGCAGACATGCAGGTGGAGCTGGTGAATGACGGGCCAGTTACTATTTTTATAGACACGAAGAATAGAGAATAGTTGAGAATGGAGAATTGAGAGTGGAGAGTTGTTGTTCTTGCACACAACCTTGCCTTTCACTCTCCACTCTCCACTCTCAACTCTCAACTCTATTAACAACTTAAAACTAAAAACATGACCATACAAGAAGCGCAAACTCAAGTCGACAACTGGATCAAAACTGTGGGCGTACGATATTTTAATGAACTTACTAACCTTGGAATATTGATGGAAGAAGTGGGCGAACTATCGCGGCTGATGGTAAGAACTTACGGGGAACAATCTTTTAAGGAAAGTGATAAGAACAAAAATATTGCTGATGAAATGGCAGACGTGTTGTGGGTATTAATTTGCCTCGCCAATCAAACCGGCGTTGACCTGACAGAAGCTTTGGAAAAGAATTTTGAAAAGAAAAATATCCGCGATGCGAACAGGCATCGAGAGAATGATAAATTGAAGTAGAGTTTTTAGTTAATAGTTGTTGGTTGTTAGGCATTAGATTCAGTCTTTCCCTTACAGCAATAATAGGTATTAATTTTAGGCTTACTAGAAAGCCTAACAACTAACAACCATCAGCTAACAACTAACAACCATCAACTAACAACTCGCCACATGTTCTACACTATAAAAACAAACTGGATATTCCGCGCCATTTGCAAGTACAGGGTTTGGCACATGCCACGGCAGGGAAAGAAAATTTATCTGACGTTCGATGACGGACCACACCCGGAGATAACCGCTTTCGTGCTGGATGAATTATTGAAGTATAAAGCGAAGGCGACTTTTTTTTGTATTGGCAAAAACGTAGATGCATATCCGCAAATGTATAAGCGCATTCTGATGGAGGGCCATGCTACGGGTAATCACACATTTAATCATCTCAACGGATGGAAGGTAGAAGAGAAAGAATATTTTGACAATATCGCGAAGGCAAAAGAGGTGATCGATTCAAATTTGTTTCGTCCGCCCTATGGACGCATCAGCAATTTTGCTGCTAAACATTTAAAAGAAAATGCAGCCTTTAATGTGATTATGTGGTCTGTATTAAGTGGTGATTTTGATGTAGAATTAAGCCCTGAACGCTGTCTTGATAATGTGATCAAGTCGACAAAAGAAGGAGATATTGTTGTGTTTCACGACAGCGAAAAAGCGTTTAAACGGCTGCGTTATGCACTTCCCAAAGTGCTTGAATATTTTTCGCAAAAGGGATATTCGTTTGAAAAAATCAGCCTTCCGGATACACGAAACTGATGTGTTGCCGATCTAAAAAGAATATGGACGTCTATAAAAAAATTTGGGCCGGGGTAGAAACCCTGGCCCGTTTTTAATCCGTACCCTATGAAAACTGATTTAAAGGTATAATATATTTTTTATTAATGCAAAGTAATTTCTCTTTCAATCTAATATTAAAAAATCAAGAAATCTTTGAAACGCTTGATATTATTGACAATTATTATACCGGAAATGCTTTTTTTCATCCCTTCTTTTCAAAATAACATAACACCGGCCATAAATAACTTATGTTATAATGACTTATAATTTCTCGAAATTTGCGCCATGATTATCGATACCCACACACATTTATATAGTACCGAATTCAGCACAGACATTGCAGAAGTTATCGAGAGAGCTGAAAAAGAAGACGTTCAGAAGTTCTGTCTGCCTGCGATTGATAGCGAAACGCATGACGCCATGATTGCCCTGGAAAGCAGTTATCCCGGGAAATGCTACGCTATGATGGGCCTGCATCCATGCTCGGTAAAAGAGAACTACAAAGAGGAATTAGACATTGCTTCTCAATGGTTTGAAAAAAGAAAATTTGTTGCAGTCGGGGAAATAGGGCTTGATCATTACTGGGATAAAACTTTTGCCAAAGAACAGGTAGAAGCCTTTCAAACCCAGATAGACTGGTCGTTTCAGTACAAACTACCCATTGTCATTCATACAAGAGATGCGATGCAGGAAACGATCAATATTGTGAAGGAGCGCCAGAACGGTTCACTGGCGGGCATTTTCCATTGCTTCTCAGGAAGTTATGAGTCTGCAAAAGAAATTATCAAGGCAGGGTTCTATCTTGGCATCGGCGGTGTTTTAACTTACAAAAAAGCAAATCTACCCGAGGTGTTAGAAAAAATAGATCTGCAGCATTTAGTGCTGGAGACCGATGCGCCTTATCTGACGCCGGTTCCGTTTCGCGGAAAAAGAAATGAGAGTAGCTACTTAAAATACATTGTTGAAAAGCTGGCTGAAGTGAAGCATACAACTGTTGAAGAAATTTGTTCAGTAACAACCGCGAATGCACAAAAAATATTCGGTTTGTAAAAATTGAAATAGTACTTTTGCAGCCCTTGCAAATCAGGAGACGTGTCCGAGTGGTTTAAGGAGCACGCCTGGAAAGTGTGTATACGGGAAACTGTATCGCGAGTTCGAATCTCGCCGTCTCCGCAAAAAAGCCCCGCAAATCTTAATTTGCGGGGCTTTTTAGTTTTAAACGAATCGTTCAAAATAGTTTAGGTCTGAACTCTCTGTTATTTTTTTACCCTAACTAGTTCTGTATAACTAAGCATACGTTTTGATTGTTCTGCTTCAAACTTAACAAGGCCAACTTCAGGGTTGTAGAAAAGTGTCCAAGTAGTGGGTAGCCTCCTTTTTGAAACCTCTAACTCTGCTGCAATTACTATTTTGCTAGATTCATAATCTCCACGCTCAGTAGTAATATTTTCCTCTCCTTTCGTCTCGCACTTTTTAATGATCAAATTGGCGTCGCGGTTAAATTCAATAATCCTGGCTGTTGTTTTCGGTGTGCCGTCTTGTGTAAAAGCAGTCTCAAAATCCCTTACTGTGTTGCTTACTGTAACTGCGTCTCCTTCAATTAAGAATTTATTCTTTTTAAAGTCGGTGGGAAACTTATAAAAGGATGCACCAATGTAATTTACGGAGAACTGAATTCCTTTGTCCTTAGTTACTGTTGGATACACATTCGAGAAGTAAACTGTGTCTGGAGTATAGAAATCAAGAGGTATGGATATCTTGTTTCCATCACAGGTAATCACATACTTTTTTTCATAAGTTTGTTTTGCATTATTTGGATTTATTCCTTTCTTAGATATGTAGCTGTATTTAATGTTATTGCTGTCCCGCACATCCAGAACTTTGAAAATCAACCTGGTAATTTCAAAAAAATCCTTTTTGGAAAGTGCTCCGGGTTTGAGATCGTAGGTTCTATATTCCAGCTCTGCTCCTTTTTTAAATAAAATAGATTTGCTGTTATCCTGAGCATTGAGAGTAATTCCCAGTGATAAAATAATCACCGTGATAAGAGTTTTCATTTTGTATTTTTAAGGTTACGAATGTGGCCAAATTTATAGAGTCTTGTCGATAAATGAATCAGATTTTTATTGTCTGCGCCTCCTTAAATTTTATTATACAGAACAATGTCATTGGAAAAGCCTGCAGACTCATTGCTTGCGGGGCTTTCTCGTTTTTAAATCGTCTGCCGATTTCTTGTCCAAAAAACTTTACTACGCGAAATCTCTTTGGGTTATAGCTTTATTTGTCCTTAATAATGCCGTCGTAATAATTAAAAATCTCTATTGCCCTTTTTACAACCAACTCTGAATATGAGCCAATGGCAATGCTGGACTGAATTGAACCTCCCCCCGAATATTCTTCCTTTGTCATAGTCCCAATAAGTTTAAGCTCAGCATCGCGATAGGCAAGCCAGGCTCTCTGCGCACTCACAAGCACTTTTTGATCTTCTGGTTTAAGCGTCTTTAAAAGCTTGTTGTAGTATTTGTTCATCAGCTTATCATACGAAGCAGTCTGCTCTTCAACTGCCATATTCATTCCTGCAGTTGAATAATCTACGTCCATACGTTTTGAAACCAATTGTTCTATCCGGAATGTGTCCAGAGAAAACTCAATTCGATCAGCGGTTAAATTTTCCCTGGAAAGCTTTTGCTTAAATGCAGGTATTTGCTTTTCAATGTCGGCTTTTAGTTTTTGCAGAACCTGTGGTGTTATTTCTTTCGGCCCACTATCCTGTGCAAAAGAAAAATGAGCTACACAGAAAAGAGACAATAATAGCAATAGTCGTTTCATATATTTAATAGGTTGATCAAGGCATATCGATTGCCTTGTGGTCGCTTATGATAAAATTTATCGAGCCGAATTTACTCAAACTCATTAAGAAATTATAGTCATCAGGTAGAACCTTCCCAAAAAGTCTTCGGTCATTCACAAACTTTAATACTTCTCTTCACAAAAAAATCATCTCTTCAAACGCCCTACCAGCAAGCATTTCAGCCCAGGCCAAAAATTATTTTCAAATTTTATTTCTCCAACACTTGCATATCTCAAAAAAAGATATCTATTTTTGCACTGTTATAAAAATTAAAAACAGCAATAAAATGTCACGAATTCATTCAAAAATATCATCAAAGCTTTGCTACGGCCAGGTGAAGATGCTATGCATAAGCGGGACATTAAATGCTGTAAACAAGTAGATAAAAAATACTAAGCATACAAAAGCCCCGCTCAACAATAGCGGGGCTTTTGATTTATAATCAATATGATTTTACAACAATCGCATATTTCCATTTCGAAGCAGGCGTTGCGTAAGCAGCAGTATTGTTCTGTGCCTGTGTTTGGTAAGATGCGTACATATAATCGATCGGGAGATTAATTTCTCTTTTTGCAAAGTGGCAAAAGCCCGGTCGGTTTTAAAAACTGACCGGGCTTTTTTGTTGCAGAATGGGTGATTTTAAACGACTAATTGCGTGAAGGCTGTCGTGAATGGTGAAACGTGAATGCAGCCTACAACGTTGGGTTCCACATTCACGATTGACGATTGACCATTCACGATCAACAAGAGAAAAATTAAATTTTATGATAAACAATGTTATGAGCAGAATTAAGACAGAAATGTTCATCACATTCAATGAAGTGATGAAATGGTTCAATGCAGACGAAAAGTTGCTGCATTACAAACCCGCAGATGGTGGCTGGAGTATTGCCGAAATACTCGAACATATTTCGCTGACAAATTTCTATTTGCTGATACTTATCCGAAAGGGATCATTGAGAGCGTTGGAAAACTCAAGAGACAATAGCTATAAATCTTTGTTGGAAACGTACGAGTTCGACTGGGATAAAATGCAATTGATCGGCATGCCGGATGCCTTTAACTGGAGCCATCCTGAACATATGGAACCGAAAAACAAAACAGCTTTGGAGGATGTACGCAGAACGATCAAACATCAGCTGACACAATCCCTGTTCTATCTGGATGAGTTGAAAAACGGAGAAGGCATCTTGCATAAAAGCGCAACAAGCGTTGCCGGCATTGGAAAAATAGATGTGTACCATCACGTTTACTTTTTGGTGCAACATGCGAAAAGACATTTGCTGCAAATAAAAGCTGCAAAAGAAGAGTTCGATGGATCAAGACAGTACAACATTTCCAATGATATAGTGAATGATATTATTGAGGGCAGATATGTTGCGGCAAATCTGAACTAGAGTTGTTAGTTGTTAGTTGTTGGTTGTTGGTTGTTAGGATTTCAATTCGAACATTCCTAACAGTCAGCAATCATCAATTAGCAACTTGCACCTAAAGCCTAACAACTAACAACCATCAACTAACAACTTTTTAAAACAACTAATACTTCAAAGTCCATGCGTTTTCTTGTAATGAAATAGCAACGAAAGTATAAAGCATCAAAGCTTTATTTCTCTGTAGAGAGAACGCTTTGCTGCGCCCCTGAGACAATGATAGAATTAATAGAAAGTAGAATTATTTACAAACGACATGGACAATTTATTTAGTCAGAAAATTATAAACGCCAACAACTTATTTGGCGATTCGTTCCTTGATGCAAAAACGCTGTATTTGTTTTGTTTCAATACACTGCCAAGCCTTAACTATATCTCAGGCATTGACGGAGAAAAAGCTTTTAAAGCAATCACAGAAAAATACAGTCATCTCATAAAAGATATTCATCAGTACAAATGGTACTATTTGAAAAAGAAGAAATATGAGTTTGACAAAACGGTTGTCATTCTTTCAAACAATTGTATTCTGGAATTTGACGATTACTATTGCGAGATCTTTCATGATGGCAAAAACGAAGATTTCACTAATGAGGTGACTGAACTTGCAAGGCAGTTTAAAAAGCGCGAGCGCAGACAACCGCTGGAAATTAATCTCGTTGTGAACAAGAAAAATAAAATGGAACTGCAACCGATGGAAATAAAAAAGACCAAGCTCGATCTTGATCTTTTTTATGAAGATGATTTTAAACCGATCGACGAAATCATAAGAACAAGACTCAGTAAAAAGAATGATAAAGGCATTGTTCTGTTGCATGGCTTGCCTGGCGCGGGCAAAACTACTTACCTGCGTTATCTCGTTGGCAAAATAAAAAAGCCGGTTTTGTTCTTGTCGCCAAATGTTGCAGGAGACCTGATGGACCCGTCTTTCATTGAATTGCTGATCGATAATCCAAATTCTGTATTAATCATTGAGGATGCAGAGAACATCATCATGGATAGAAAAACAAACAACAGTTCTTCGGTTTCAAATCTTTTGAATATCTCGGACGGACTGCTGGCAGATTTCTTAAATGTGCAGATCATTTGCACTTTCAACAGTTCGCTTACTTTAGTCGACAGCGCGTTGATGCGTAAAGGAAGACTGATCGCAAAATACGAATTTGGAAAGCTCAGCACTGAAAAAGCACAACGCCTAAGCAATCATCTTGGCCACAACAAAATTATTACTGCGCCAATGACCGTTGCAGAGATCTCGAATCCGCACGAACAACATTTTGAAAGCAAACGTATAGAGGTTATAGGCTTTCGCAGAAATGCTGCACGGGAGGAGTTAATGATGTGCTAATATCAATAACTGAATAACTGATTAACTGAATAACTGAGTGTTTCTAATTCCAAAAGTCTCTTCGAAATTCAAGCACTCAGTTATTCAGTTAATCAGTTATTCAGTTATTCGTCTATCATGATTCTCCAAAATATATAAACTTCTCTTGTGCTAAGAAATATCCTTTAACTTAAGTTTAGGATGGAGATTCTTTTTTGGGAGTAAAAAAAATATTCTTTTTGTCTCCACCATTAGAAAGAACCTTCCATGAAACCCGTATTTGCCGTTATTACTCTATTCATTAGTGTCACGTGCATTGGACAGAAAGCCTCTATTAAAGGAACAGTAAGGGATACACTTAACAAACAGAATCTGTCAAATGCAGTTATCGCTTTATTACAATCCAAAGATTCAGTACTCTACAAATTCACTAGAACTAATGAAAATGGTTCTTTTGAACTACATGATCTGCTAAAAGGCGATTATTTGATCATGGTAACTTATCCCAAATTTGCCGATTATATCACTCCTGTTTTACTCGATAGTATTTCTCTGAAAGATGTGGGAAACATCAGCCTTACCACCAAAGCAAAATTGCTGGAGGAGGTAATTGTAAAGCAAAAAATTGCGGCTGTGCGTATGCATGGTGACACGCTTGAATTCAAAGCAGACAGTTTTAAAGTAAAACAAGGCGCCAATGTGGAAGAGCTGCTGAAACAATTGCCGGGTATTTCAGTAGACAAAGATGGAAAGATCACAGCGCAGGGAAAAGAGGTTGAAAAGATATTGGTAGACGGCGATGAGTTTTTCGGCGACGACCCAACGGTTGCTACCAAAAATTTACAATCGGATGCGGTTGATAAAGTGCAGGTTTTTGATAAGAAAAGCGACCAGGCAGCCTTCACCGGTATTGATGACGGCAACAGCAAGAAGACGATCAACCTGAAACTAAAAGAAGACAAGAAGCGGGGTTACTTTGGCAAGCTTGATCTTGGCGGAGGGCCCGATGGGAAGTATGACAACAGCGCGATGTTCAATCGTTTCCGTGCCAAACAAAAAGTATCGGTCTATGGCATTATGAGTAATGTAGGAACGACAGGTTTAAACTGGAACGACAGAGATAGATACGGCGGCGGTGACGAGGGGGAATACAATGAAGACTTTGATGGAATAGTCTATTACGGCAGCGAGGACAATAGCCCCAACTTCAATGGCGAGGGCCTTCCTAAAAGCTGGGCCGCCGGTGCCAATTATTCTGACAAGTTCAATGCTGATAAACAAAAGCTGAACGGCAGTTATCGTTACAACAAATTAAATGTCGAGGCACAAAACAATTCGCTTTCGCAGTCCATTTTACCCGACACTACATTCTTTACCAAATCAACCGACAACAGCACAAACTCTCGTCAAAAACATTTTATCAATGGCACTTACGACTTTCAGATTGATTCAGGCCTTTCTGTGAAAGTAACTGTGAATGGCAGCATGGGACAATTCCAAAATGCATCTAATTCAAACAGCCGCACATACGATATACAAGACAGCACGATCAACCAGAGTGTTCAATCCAACTCGGCAAACGGCGACAATCAAAAATGGACGTCCACTTTACTGCTGAGAAAAAAGTTTGAAAAAATTGGACGGACACTTTCGCTGAACTTAAACGATCAATACAACTCAGATAATTCGACGGGCTACTTAAATGCAATCATCACCACTTATGATCCCATCACAAGAGTGCCGAAAGATTCTCTTACAGATCAAATGAAATTAACGGATACCAAAGTGAATGCATTTGGCGGAAAACTGAGTTACACCGAGCCTTTAAGCAAAAGAATATTTGCGGAGATAAGTTATGGCTTAAGAATTAACAGCAGTACTTCTGAGCGATTGTCTTACAACAAATCTGCTGATGGCAAATATGAGGATCTCAGCCAGGCGTATAGCAACAGTTACAAATATGACGTAACAACAAACACGGGAGGTCTTTTTTTTAAATACAATTCAAAGAAACTCGTTGCTGGAATAGGTAGCGATCTTGCCTTCCAAAATTTCAACCAACGCGATAAAGTGAACAACGCCTCTTTCGAAAGAAATTATGTCAACCTGTTTCCACGTGCCAATTTCAATTACAAATTCAATACGACTACTGGCTTTTCCATTAATTATAACGGAAGCACGCGCCAGCCTTCTATTTACCAGATACAGCCTGTTGCAAGCAACGACAACCCGCTGGTTATTTATGTGGGCAACCCCCTTCTAAAACAACAGTTCACGCATTCTATTAGCTTCAATTATAACTCTTTCAAGGTTATGAAGGATTACGGCTTTTATATGTACGGCAATATATCTACGGTTGCAAACAATATTACGAGCACACAGTACACGGATCTTGCCACAGGTAAAACTGTTTACCAGTATATCAACACCAATGGCAATGCGAATGGCTATATGGGTGGCAATTTTTTCACAAATTTTAAGAAAATAAACATGCGTCTTTCCTTTGGCGCGAGCATGAATTATTCCAAGTACACCAGTTATGTTAATCTTCAAAAGAACACAACCCAAAGCTATTCTCCATCACTCAGAATGAACGTAACGAAGTATAAAGATGAAAAATGGAACATTAGCTACAATCCATCCATTAATTTCAACGGTTCTCACTCAACAATAAACACGGGTGTTAATAATAATTACTGGAGCACGTCACAAAACATCAGCGGCGCCGTGTATATAAAAAAGAAATTTGAAATAGGCACAGACGTAACGGGTCAGTTCCGCCAGAAGACAGCAACGTTTGACCAAAACAATAACGTCATTTTGTGGAACGGCTACCTGGGTTACAAATTGCTGAAAGACGATAAAGCAATGATCAAATTCAGCGCACATGACCTGTTGAATCAAAACAAAGGTTATTATCGCTACATCTCCAACACAAATATTATGGAGAGAAATTACCAAACGATCAATCGCTATTTCCTCCTGAGCTTTGTATGGAATTTTTCAAAGAGCGCAATGACAACACCATCCACCAACCCTTAAACCTTTTATCATGAAAATTCTTTTCACAATTATCATAACCGTCGCTTGCGTTAGCAAAGGCTTTTCGCAACAACTATTTATTACGCAAGGGAAAATAGAATTTGAAAAAAGAGTTAACCTGCATAAAGTGATCGATGCTGCATTTACCGGTGACGATGGGGATAGATCCTGGGTGGAAGAATTCAAAAAGAATATTCCAAATCATAAGAACTTCTATTTCGATCTTTATTTTAACGGAGATAAAACTTTGTATAAGCCCGGACGAGAGGAAGTAAGCGCTGGCCGCACGCCAGACTGGCTGCTGGTTGCCAATGAAAATACGGTGTCTTCAGATTTGCAGAAGGACCAAAGCGTGAGCCTGAAAAGTATTTATGATGGCAATTATTTAATTCAGGACAGCCTGAGAAAAGTAAATTGGAAGATCACTTCAGATACCAGGAATATAGCAGGCTTCGAGTGCCGTAAGGCCGTGGGCATCATTATGGATTCTGTGTATGTTATCGCGTTTTATACAGACGAAATTATTACCCACGGAGGACCAGAATCTTTTAACAACCTGCCGGGAATGATATTGGGGATTGCTATTCCGCGCCTCAACACAACATGGTTCGCAACTAAACTGGAACTGGTGCAGGTAACGCCTGAACAATTGGCTGCGCCCAAAAAAGGCAAAAAAGTTGATAAAAAAGCTTTACAAACAATATTGAAAGAACGCCTGGAAGAGCCCGGAGCTAAAGGCAATCTCTTTCTTTGGAATGCATTTTTGTGATCCGAAACCCACTGCCGTTATCAATTAATAATTAATAATTAATAAAGAATAATTGATGACACAGCAACATAATTGTTGGTTAAGACCATTTCTGTTTGACAATTATAAAGGCCACACTTAATAACAAATGCTGCCATATTAATTATTAATTATTAATTATTAATTGGTTTTAGACCTTATCCTTTTTTTTCTTTCTTAAAACAAAAATGGAAACAAATGTTTTTTCAGGAACATTTATTTCCATTTCTTCCTGATGGGCCACCCACGGCATCAACTTACCGATGAATGATTTTGCCATTAATCTTTGTGGCGTAGATAAAATGATTGTGGTACCTCCGGCAATGAATCTTTCAATTACCTTATAGAGAACAGCAAATTCTTCTTCATCGTAATTCACATCACTCATCAGCAAAATGTCCGCCTGTAAACTGTCTGGCAAATGGTGCCAGTTCAATAGTTGTGTGTAAATATTATTGTACTCGTTGATGGCAATTGATCTGTCAATGACATCAATTGCATCCTGCAAATAATCGCTGCAGCAAACTTCCGCGGCATAAGCAGCGGCTAAGAGCGACGGCAATCCTAAGCCGGCAGCGAGTTCCAACACCTTTTTCCCTGTAATCAAAGACGAATGGGCGTTAATGAAATTACACATACCAATAGCTGCCGGCCATATTTTTGCCCAATAAGGAAAATGCGCGCCGGCAGCATTCAATTTACTTTCTTCATATTTCTGTTTTACGTAGCCGTAACCAGGAACATATAGCTTGATAGAAGTATTACCAAACTCAATGATTTCTAAAGAAAGTTTATCATTCATCATTTGCACTGTTTTCTGTACCACAAATATCCGCGCCTATTTGCTAAATCATTGCTATTTGTGCGCCATAAGTTTTTTATAACGCAGCAATGCCTCGATGTAATAATAGTCGGCGTAAATTATTGGTGTATCAATTTCACTTTTTGCGGGCTTGTGTCCGGTGCTGTGTTTCAGTATAAAATTTTGATTGCCTTCTGTTGCAAAATATTCGGGACCAGAAAGGCTTTGCAAAACCTGCTCAGCAAAGTTTATGTAGGATTTGCTTTTGTCTTTCTTCACATATCCGCTTAATTCAAGCAAAGCAGAAGCTGCAATAGCCGCTGCAGAAGCATCGCGTACATCATTTGGAATGGTAGGAGAATTGAAATCCCAGTAAGGAATCTTATCAGCAGGCAGCGTTGGATTGTTCATGTAGAACGATGCAATGTTAACGGCCTGGTCCAGGTATTTTTTATCCTTTGTTGCCCTATACATTACCGTGTAGCCGTAAAGTCCCCACGCCTGTCCCCTCGCCCACGCTGAATTATCGGCGTAGCCTTGGGCAGTTTTCCTTGCCAACACATTTCCTACGCTGTCATAGCACACAACATGATAACTGCTGTAATCTGGTCTGAAATGATTCTTCAGGGTTTTGTCAGCATGCGAGATACAAATGTTGTAGAACTTTTTATCGCCGGAAGCTTTTGCAGCCCAGAATAAAAATTCCAGGTTCATCATATTGTCGATGATCACCGGATATTTATAGCCACTGAAATTGTTCCATGATTTTATAACGCCCACGTTCGGGTCGAATCTTGTCGATAAAGATTGAGCTCCGTTTAACATAATGGTTTTATAAGCAGGATTTTTGGTGAGGCGATAGCCATTCCCAAATGGGCAATACAGCATAAATCCTAAATCGTGGGTGCCTTTGTTATATTGCTCTTTTGCCACCGCCATTGTCCATTTTTCTGCAGCACGCTTCAGGCTGTCGTCCTTGGTGTACTCAAATAAATACCATAGGGAGCCGCCAAAGAAACCACTGCACCACCAATCACTTTTCCTTTTATATAATGACCCGTCCGGGCTGATCGATTGCGGAAACAACGTTGTATCTGTGCAGGCAGCCAGCATTCCTTTGTATTGATTCACACAAAGTTTTATCTGTTTGTCAACGTCAACTTTGGGTTGGGCAACGGCCATTACAGATGCAAATAAAAAAAGTAAGACAAGCGTTTTTTTCATGAGTCCTGGTATTTGGTTATTTCAAATGCGTGTAAAGAGCGGCCAATTTAGCATAAACAGTTTGAAATTAATGATGTAGTATTCGCTGACGTGGTTTTAACGTAGTGTTTCAAAAACGTATTTCGCTGAAATCCAGAATTCATCGAGTGCGATGATGCGTGGTTTTAAAAAGGAAATAATTGCCGGCCAGTCATCTTTTTTGAAAATATTTATGCCTTCGGTAAATGTATAAATGCGGCATACCTGGCGCCCGGTTTCATCGCGAACATCTTTTTGCCAGGTCCATTCTTCGCCAAGGGTTTCGTGAAGAACCGCCTTCAATTGCTCAAATTGCTCAAAATATAAGTGCTGAATATCGGAGGAAGGATGTGCAATCTCAATGCCAATAGACGCAGTTCTATTGTCGGCATTCATTCTGAAGTAAATATTTTTTTCGCCCGTCTTGTAGTTGATCCAGTTCGCTTTTTCGCCTTCGGCAGAAAGATGCAGGGACATGTATTGGCCAAATGCGGTCCAGAATGATTGTTTTAGTGCTGCTGCTTCTTGCTTGGTGTACATGTTTCAAAGATAGCAAGGAACGCAGATTTTCATGATTATCATGATCTCTTATGATTTTTTGAGATTTGAAGTTACAGACCCGCATTAATCCTCAACTCTCAACTCTCAATTCTCAACTCCTTAATCATGACAATCATGAAAATCATGAAAATCAGCGTTCCGTTCTCTAGTTGCATCCCACATGCCCCAAAAGCCAGTAGAGAATGATAAAAACGATGATCGTTCCAAAACAGCCACCACCCCATTTATAAGCGCCGTAACCGGCGAGCAGTGTTCTTAGCCAGTCTCTCATAAAATTATTTTAGGGAACAGTTTAAAAAATCATGCCTTGTAGATAAAAGTTGTCAGTTGTTAGAGTTCAATTTCGATTAGTCGTCACTAAGGCCCAACAACTAACAACTTGCCCCGGCATTTTCAAATTTTCAAATTCCCATATTTTCAAATCCTCAACTCATGCAGCCATTTCAACAGTTCGCCACCTCTCTCATTGCACCAGCTTTTTCCCGTTTCTACCTTGTGGCGTGGTTCTCCTAAACCTTACCACTTTTTGTTATGAGAAAGCTGAAAAAAATTTTGAAATGGACCTTTATAGTACTGGCTGTAATTGTTGCAGGCATCACCGTTACTGTGGCCTCCCGGCAAGACCTGCGATTTGAAGCCCCTTATCCCGATATTAAAGCCTCTACAGATACGGCAGTGATTGCGAGAGGAAAACATTTGGTATTCAGCTCTGCGCATTGTATCAACTGCCACAGCACGGCGAATGTGGATTCACTTTACGAGCTTGGCCAGGAAGTGCCACTTACCGGCGGGTTTAAGTTTGATCTGCCTTTGGGAGCGGTTTATTCCAAAAATATCACACCAGACAAAGAAACTGGGATAGGCAACTATACCGACGGTGAAATTGCAAGGGCGCTCCGTTTTGGCGTACATCCAAATGGCGCGGCAGTGTACGATTTCATGCCGTTTCACAATATGAGCGACGAAGATCTTACTTCAGTCATTTCTTATTTACGTGCACAAAAACCTGTAAGAAACGCAGTGCCGGAAAATGAGTTGAATATAATGGGCAACATTGTGAAGGCGTTTTTGGTAAAACCAGTTGGTCCTACCGGCGATGTTCCCAAAAGCGTTCCAAGAGATACCACTGCAGCCTACGGAAAATATCTTGCCTTAAGTGTTGCTGAATGTAACGGTTGTCACACTTTGCGAGACATGTCCGGTGCATTCATCGGTGAACCGTTTGGCGGAGGCGGCGAAATAGAGGGCTTTATAACCCCTAACCTTACACCCGATTCTACCGGCAGAATATTCAACTGGTCAAAGCAAAATTTCATCGATCGTTTTCGCATGGGCAAAGTTATTCCGGGCTCACCAATGCCGTGGAACTCATTCAAACGAATGGATGATGATGAACTGACAGCCGTCTACAATTACCTTAAAACCCTGAAACCTGTAAAAACAACTATCGTGAAAAAGTAGTTTCGGAAAAGAATCATTTCTGCTTCCGTTTTGAGCCCAACACCGGCGTCAAAACGGGAGCTTTTTTAATGCAGAAATCAGTTCGGCTATTATTTGCTGAAGCAATTGCGTACAAGACAAGGCACCGTTTTCATATTTAGTTCCCCTCCATTTATCTTAGTTTTGATAGGCAACAATTTTTCAGAACCATTTCTGCTTCACTATGCTCATTGACGACTTTAATGATATAATAGATTACTGGATTGCAGGTTTGAATCACTATACCTTTGAACAGCTTTCCACTAAACCTTCCGCTGAAAGCTGGTCGCTCGGCCAGTTGTACATGCACCTTTTGGAAAACACAGATTTTTACATCGATCAGATCGCCATTTGTATATCGAATAACGATTTCCTGAATGAGGCAGCAGCCAATCATGCAAACGAGATGTTTCGTAACAACGAGTTTCCCGATCAATTGATTGAAGGCCCTCCGGAAAATGCAGCTACCCCACAGCCAATAAGCAAGCACCAATTACAAGCTGCCCTGGTTTCTTTAAAAATGAAAATGAATAGAACAGCCTCATTAATGGCAAAAAGTGATTTTAAAGGAAAGACCAAACATCCGGGCCTAAATTACTTTGGCGCGGAAGATTGGCTGCGATTTGCTGAAATGCATTTTCGTCATCACTTGAGGCAAAAAGCAAGGATTGACATTTTTCTACAACAACTGACTGCCAACGATTAATTTTGCGGATCACAACCCAACTCCATTTTAAGAAAGCAAAATGAAAATATTCATCGCAGGTTCAGGCAAATTAGCAACCGCAATACTATCGGCTCCACTATCATTTCCTTCTTGCGATGTATTGAAGTGGGAAACTGATTATGCTACAAACGAGAAAGCAATTATCGTTCATGCAGGCTCGGGCAGGCAATTGGATGAGTGCATTGAGTTTTGCAAAAAGACCGGATCATTACTTATAGAGCTTTCAACCGGCCTTGTAACAGAAAGCATGGCCGCTGATTTTACTTTGATCATCTGTCCCAACACTTCAATTTTATTATTGAAGACAATGAACATGTTAAAACTTTACGGACATTATTTTTCAAAAAATAATATCTCCATTATAGAATCTCATCAGTCTGCGAAAAAATCCGTTCCGGGAACGGCCTACAATCTTGCACATTCATTAAACTTTCCATCGGCTGAAATCAAGTCAATCAGAGAAGCTGGTACACAGTTAAATGAAGTTGGCATTCCCGCAGAATATCTTGACAAACATGCCTATCACAAAATAATTATTGAAGATGGCCCGGACCAGGTTATCATTGAGACAAAAGTGCTGGGACATGATTCATACGTGAATGGTGTAAAAAAGATCATCAATGCCGTTCTTGAAAATTCTTTCGAAAGAAGAAAGTATGATGTGCTGGAGTTGATTGATAGGAATATGCTGTAGAATAAAGTGATTCACCGCTTGAAGATCATCTACGCCTAAGTTTTTTTCCAAAACCATAAAATATTCTGCCTTTTGGCTCGTCTACCTTTATACAGCAATTGACTTTGCTGAATTGAAGATTGATAAACAAAAGAATATGTCAAGAATATTGTTCCTGAGCATGCCGTCGGAAACGCACATGAATCCAACATTAGGGCTTGCTCGAGAGTTAACCAGCCAGGGAGAAGATGTTGTTTTCTTTAGCTCAGAAGAATTTAAAAAATCAGTACAGGAGGCAGGCGCCGAATTTGTGGCTTACAAAGAAGACATGAATATATCAGATGCGAAACAATTACGCCCCACAAAATTTGTTGACGATGTTCTTTCGCAAACCAGGGCTTACAAGTTTGATTACATCGTTTATTCCGAAGCCTATCCATTTGCAGGCGTCATTGCGCGAATATTGGATATCCCATCCGTATCATCACTGGCGGTTTTTGTTCCTTTAAAAGAGCTCTTGAAGACCGAAAAACAAAATGGATCTAACATCAGAATGGGTGCCTTTGGCAAAACGTCATTTATCATGGATAAGCTGAAAAAAATTAAAGATGACCTTGTGGAAAGGTATAAATCTATTGTACCTGAAGACATTTCAAGCTTGTTCTACAATAAGAGTAAGCTGGATGTGGTGTACGGTTAAGGAATAGCGAATAATTCTGCTTTCCAATAAATAAAGCAACCAGTCGCTGGCGCAATCAACCTCCTTTTTGACGGGATTACACCGTACTTATTTTGTAGTTAAGCTGTATGTTTATCTACTAAAAAAAGAGTTATGGCACTAATCAATCCTCACATCAATTTCAACGGAAATGCCGAAGAGGCGTTTACCTTTTACAAGTCAGTATTTGGCGGAGAGTTTGCAAAAGTTATTCGTTTCAAAGACATTGCAAGCGTCGAATTTCCGGTAGCAGAAAACGAAGAAAATAAGATAATGCATATTGCTTTGCCTATCGGTAAAAGTAACATGTTGATGGCAAATGATGTTCCGGAAAGCATGGGAAGAACAAACGAAAATGAGAACAGAAGTAAAATTGTAATCTCAGCAGATAGTAAAGAAGAAGCAGACAAATTATTTAACGGTCTTTCGGTAGGTGGACAAATAGAAGGCCCTATCGGTGACAGCCCCTGGGGTTCATACTTTGGCTGTTTTCGGGACAAATATGGTATTGAATGGATTGTGGATTTTAACCCAAACAATAATGTAAACTAGAGGCACCCTCAGCCTTCGCGAAGGTGTTAAACAACGGGAAAGACTGGAAAGCATCGCTGTGTAAAACCAGCTATATGCTTCAATATTTACTATTGTCAATTTTATAATTGCTTCTATTCTTAAACCACCATTCTTTTGCCATTTTTATAGCATTGTCTTCTTCGGCATCATTAAAATATTTAATTGGAAAATCGATAATCATACGTGATAAGACCCTCACAATTGTCGCCGCGAACTTTGTAGGTTTCATCGTTTCTTTCGGCATTTCGTTGAGAGCTTTTGAGTCCAATAATTTCACTAAAAACCGAATACTTTCTGGCTGTTTTATGTATTCGATTTCTCTATAATATTGATCAAAAGCTTTCTCAGCGGGGTCTGCCTTATTTATTTTTGAAAAGAAGATATCAAGAGAATGCTTATCACCCATCCTACATAATGCAACTAAAGCAGCATCTTTAAATTCCGTCCAATTACTATCAATAATAGTTTGCAATACTTGCTTACCGCCATTCATATTCAACGCACCCACTTCCAAAATTGCTCCGTTACAACACATCTTTCTATTTTTAACATTTTTGATCAAATTTATTTTTGCCTGATCAGTGAACGATTTAAATTCATAATTTTTGAGTTGTTTACTGTCATATTCTCTACTAGAAACATTTATTGTAGTATCATTAATATTATTTGTAAGTACTAAAACATAATCCTTATCATTAGTTTGTGCTTGACCGCATACGTAAACGGATATAAGCATTCCGAATAAAACATTCTTTTTCATATAGGGCTAATTTCACTACCAAATATTTTTATTAATAACCAAACTTTTTCTATTATTTTTTACCCATTTACGCATATCTTCAAGTTTGGCGTCCCTTTCATTACTGTAAATACCTCTTACTTTAATCGGACAATTTTTCAGCATTCTGTCCAATGCTTCCATACCATAGTAAGCAAGTTTTTCAGGTGGCCAGGTTTCTTTTAATGCTGGCTCTGTTTCGGTCGAAAAAAGAATAGTAACTAACAAGTCAATACTTTCAGCTTGTTTTATATATTCAATTTCCTTCCAATTGTCATGAACAATATTCTTTACGCTTAGTCGATGTATTGAACTAAAATATTTTTGCAAGGCATCGTGATTCCCCATTCGACACAATGCCAATGCTGCATTTGTCGAATTTCCTGCAAAATTACTATCGACAATTTTCTGCAGTTGTGGAGTCAGGTTTTGCATTTGCAATGCCCCCGCAAGAAGTATGATATTTCTATCGGCATTTTTTCGGTCTAAATTTATGGTTATTTGTTTTTTGGATAAATCATTGTCATAAAAGCTTAGATCAATACTTGACATACTTGACGAACTAAAATTTCTATTAAATTGGGAAAATGAAGAGTCATTAATTATAAGCAACTGCCTATAAGCAATTGCTTTCTTTAAGTCTATGTTATTTGAATGAGCGGAGATAGAATAAAAGGATGCAATTAGATCGAAATCCAACTTATTTTTTATTCTTAATTTTTCGTTTAAACTTCTGTATATAGGCCAGTATTGCAAACTATCTATTTCTTTATTCGAAAGCAAATCATCAATAGTAAACTGATTGTAAGAACTATCAGTAGAATTTATTGATCGACTGATTCTTGATTCAATTTCTTTTACTATACTGTTTTGAGAATAAGAAAAGAAAGAAAGACTACTAAGCGTGGATATCAACAAAAAATATTTTTTCATACCTAATTACATTGATGATATAATCACTGAGGTCAATATTTTTCTCTGTTTATCTTGTAGGTAGATTTATTTTCTTTCCACCATTCTTTTGCCATTTTTATAGCATTGTCTTCTTCGGCATCATTAAAATATTTAATTGGAAAATCGATAATCATACGTGATAAGACCCTCACAATTGTCGCCGCGAACTTTGTAGGTTTCATCGTTTCTTTCGGCATTTCGTTGAGAGCTTTTGAGTCTAATAATTTTACTAAAAACAGAATGCTTTCTGGCTGTTTTATGTATTCGATCTTTCTATAGTATTGATCAAAAGCCTTTTCAACAGGGTCTATCTTATTTATTTTGGTGAAAAAGATATCAAGTGAATGCTTATCACCCATCCTACATAATGCAACTAAAGCAGCGTCTTTAAATTCCGTCCAATTACTATCAATAATAGTTTGCAATGCTTGTTTACCACCAGGTATATTCAACGCACCTACTTCTAAAATTGTCCAATTAAAACATAGCTTCCTATTCTTTAAACTTTTGAGTAAACTATTTTTTGACTGCTCATTATACAAGCCAAAATTGTAATACATCAAATTCTCGGCGATAAAATTTCTATTGCTTGAAAGCACTAGTAAATCATTGAGAATATCTGTTAGTTTTAAAAGTGCCTCATCTTTGATAACGAAGCTATTACTAAACCGACCGTTTGCAACATCAAGCAAAGAGTTAACTATTTGAAAATCTATTTCTTCATCTTTGTGAAGGTGTTTAACAAGCTCAACCATTATTTTATTTAGTTGGATAGTATCATCTTGATATTTTTCAATTGTATAAAAAAATGTCAATTTGTTCTGAGGATTTTTAGTATACTCACTAACAATGTTATCTATCTCATTACTTACAAACTGTGTAAATCCTTTAAATTGAAATAACACCAAAAGCAGTAGCAAAAAAAGTGATTTCATATTCTATATTTTTGTTATTATCTAATCTTATCCCATTGATATTTTCTAAATCTATTTCTATCATTCCCATAATTCATAATATTAAAAATGTCTTTCCCTCCTCTAGGAAACCCAACAAATTCATGAAAAGGATGTTCTAAATCGAATTGACCATGTCCCAATTCATGTGTTGCTGTCATATAAACATTCGGAGCAATGTTGGGATGTAAAAAACAAATACCTGTTTGAAATAGGGACATTCCACAGAATACGATCTGTGGACCAAAATATTCTTCGCGCCACCTACAAATTCTTTTCAATCCATAGTGATAGTTTTTTCATAATCGAATTCATTTTGCTTACTGCGATACTATAAAATCAACACCAGTATTATTTTGCTCAATTGCGATTTTCTTTAACCCTTAATATCATTTAAAAAACATTTTTAATTATCTTATATTTTCCGTTTTGCTTTATCCACATTCTCGCAATTTCAACTTCTTTGTTAGTGTAGCTTTTTGCATAGTTAGCCTTCAAAGGAAATCCTTCGATAACTTTCGAAAGTATGAAAAGAGCGTATTGATTATACTTATATATAATAGGATTCTTCGCTCCCTCTTCCAATACACTATAATATTCTTCGGAATACAAATCTTCTATAATTAATTGGAGTATTTTAGGTTGCTTCACATACATTAAATCTTCTTCATAGTTCATCAATCTTTCATTAATTGATAAAGATTTAAAAAAGTAATAAAGCTCATTTAAGGCTTTGTCATTTCCCATTCTTGCCAAAGCTAGTTTAAACTGAACATCTTTGTCGTTCTTCATTGATAGTTCTTCGACAATAGACATCATATCATTTAAGGACAACATGCCTGCAATTAAACTGAAGTCACCAATATACTTTTTTGACGCAATTATTTTTCCACGTATAATACTTTTTGATTTCTCATTAAAATCTGCAGTTGCAAACTTTTTTAAATAATTAAGATTAGTGCCGCATGCATATGATTTATCTACTGTATCACTGCACCCACTAAGAAGTTTTAAAACCATTTTCTGCCTGAATTTAATATCAGGGGATTTAATGCCATAATCATGATAACATTCAAATACTTTCTGTTGCACAATTGAATTATTGATCGTATCATATTTACTAAGAAGTGGCACTAATAAATCCGGACGATCCTCGACTTTTAAAGTTTGTATAATGCTATATGGCTTTTCACCTGTTTTCACCATCCGATCAATTATTATTGACAAATTACTATCTAAGGAATCCCCACTTTTTTGAGCATAACTGTTATTAGTTGACAACAGTATACCGCTTAATAATATAAGATAATATCTCATGTATTTTGTATTAATGTCTATTAATTAAATCCCACTGGTACTTTCTAATTTTGTCCCTATTCCATCCGCCATCCCATTCCATCAAATTGTTAGCATCTTTAGTATTCCAATTTCCTCTTGCCCTATCTGGATATACGCTAAACTCATTCCATGGATGCCAAAATCCAAATCCCCCGTGACCACACTCATGGGCAGCTGTTTTATATACGTTACCTGGCAAACTACCGCCTGTTGATGGATGCCTTCTATAATAGAAAAAACCATATAATTGATTAAATTTCATCATCCCATTTTGGGCGCCATCACTCGGAAAATCAACTACAAATAAATTATATCTACCATCATTGGTTCCACAACTATCAATTATCCTTAATCTTTCTTGTGTTGCCCAGGTCGAGACATCTAGCATACTGTCCTTATTAAAGTCATAATTAATAGTTCTAACATAGTTTGCCGGGTCTACCTCCCATTCAACTACACCATTCTTATATATGCTATTTAATGCAGCCTGAAAATTGCTTCTTGGTAAAACAGTAGTTATAATATCACGATTGTTAGCTTTCGTTTCACATCTTTTATTTGGTCCTGCAACAATGACTGAATCATTAGCCCATGATCTATACAAAACTCTATCATCGCCTGAAATTTTCGAATCAAGAAATCTATTATTTCCCCAAGTAATTATTGCAGTAGTATCAAATAATGTAGTATCATTAATTCGAACTAATTGTACATCATCATTACTTTCATTTATAGTTATTATCGCAACTTTCTTTATAACCTTTGTATACCCTTTAATTTTAAGCTGCAACGTATCATTTTCAAAGTTCCCGATACGAGGTATGAGTTCCGTAAAATTTGTATTGACCGTGTTATTAATTTCTATCGTTTGAGGATTAGTTGTAGGCCGTTGCGGTCGTACATTGTAATTGATAGAATCCTTCAATCTAAAAAAAACCTTTTTCTCTGCGCCTGGTGGAAAAATTTGCACATTTACTTTATCGTAATTTCCATTATCTTCAACCGATTTCCAAGGAATGCCAGGAGCAGGAACGGTATTATATGAAACAAAAGTTGTGCTAAGTGAACTAGAACTCAGCTTATATGCGGGAACATACATATCTTCTTTGGAGCCCTCATTTTCATCAAATCCCCACAATTGATTAGGGTCTTCACTAAACTTAACATCCACCACCACAACCTTACATATTAACGTATCATGCCTCAGGCTATCATTATAAATCGTACTGATTCGACTACCCCTAATGCTGGTTGAAACGGTGCTCGGAACGAATGTTGCCGTTGCGGAATCTCTCGCTGTAAGGCCATTCCAAACGCTATTCTTACTAAAGAGACGGATACTGTCACAGTAGGCTTTAAAAGTGAAAAGCTTGTTTGATTTAGGTAAAAATATGGTATCACCATTATAAAACTTATTTCCTTCTATGGAATAAAAACTTTTCCTGTCTGCCTTGGGCTTATTTGCATCTGCAACAGCATTACCTTGAGATCCACTTCCTGCCAATTGCTGAATTTCATCCAGTTTAGTTGTAACTGACTCTTTATTCTCCGGAGTGTTTAATGGCACATTGGCTGCTATGCCTTTTATCTCCTCAAATTTCTTGCTTATTTCTTTTCTGATCGAATCATTCTCCACTTTCGTTAATGTCGCATTTTCAATTGAGTCTATGGCTTTCTTAAGCTTAGTTGGATCATTTAAATCAAGCAAATCATTCAATTTATTTTTGGCCCCGCTTAACAACCCGTTTAAATCATTGATTAGCGTATCAACTGCAACAATCTGTGTTTCTCTTGCATCATAGGTTGTTTCAATTAATCCCCCGATCAGTTGTTTGTCTGTGTTCACGTTAATGTTACTGAACCGGACTTTCACGGCTGCTTTACCAAGAAATGGAACGGTGACATAACCATTGCCAGTAAAGTTGCCATTGCTACCCTGCACATTAATAAGCTTTACAGGAAAATCACCTGCTGTTATTATTTCACCACTGATCAGGCTTTGTATAGATGTTCGATTGGCAATCTTCAATTCGGGTTGCAATATGCCGCAGGCAAGATTATCCTCTCGATTGCTGCCATTGAGGGCAAAGGTTTTGATGTTAGTATATACCGCGCCATCTAGTGGGAAGTTGCCTGTTGCCAGGTCGCAAAAGCCGCCCACACGGTATTCGTATTGTTTGTCTTTTTTCAGGTCGTACAGCATTACTCTGTTGGTAGTACTGTTTACCGTGTACCAGCTACTGCCGCTTTGGTTCTTTTCGCGATAGTCGACTGTGTACCTGTTCTGTTGTGCATTGGCACTCCATGTAATGGTGGCCCTGCCGCCGCTTACATCGCATTGTACATTAAACGGCTCAGGGCAATTTCTTTGATAGGTGAACCAGTAGATTTCACTATAGCCGTTGTTTTTATACGCATCGCTGTTTTGGCTTCCATCACTGGCTTGCGCTCTTATGCGCCAACCATAGCGCTTGCCGGGTATAAGCAAGGGCTCCGATGGGCCATATAATAAGGTGGTGGCTTGTGTAGTAGTTCTGTAAAGAGGTTGCGTTGTATTGAAAGCAGCCTCGGGCGCAATCCCATTATCCCATAGTTCTACAAGGGTAAATTCATATTCAGTATTAAATGCGGCCGTTGGGCTGCTCAGGTTGCGCGGTGTCCACTGGAAAATAATATTGGTTGGGTCTCGATAAGCAATCGATTCAGACTTGATTGGAAGATTCAAAATTGGCGGATCAAGTAAGCTGATCCATGCCATGGCGCAGTTGCTGCGACCTACGAGGCGATTGGTGTTGTACTCATAAGCTTCCACGCAAAATTGATAGAAGCCGTCATTTAAGCGGCGCGTTTGCTGGTACTGGGCACGGGTTATGCCCTGGAATATCAAATTATTGGCATCAAAGTAAGGAGCCAGGTCATTTAAGGTGATGCGTTGTGCCACACCGGCATCGAGGGTAAGCGCGGGATAATACACATCATCGCGACTAGTGAGAACTATGCCTCCTCCTTGTATGGTCAGTTTGAGCCTTACCTGTAATGTAGGCTTGGTAAGATCTGTATTAACAAGCAACACCACAAATTTCTCATTTGTTCCATTGTAATACTCCGGTATGCTGGCTGTATAAGGCGCAATCAATTGTGGCATTACCTGCACAGGATAGATTTGTGCCTGTGCGTTAAAATGTGCTGCCACTAATAACTGTAGCGTTATAATTACATTTTTTATGGAACGGATCAAGTGCTTCTTGCTCATGAAAAACTAGTGATGTTGCTTGAAAATTAGTTGTGACAAATAACACATTCGGTCGCCTTTATATTCTTATGAAGGCAGCAGAGGGCGTTATAACATTCTGTTATTTTTTGGCATTTTCGGTCCACTCATAGGTATTATAAGGACCATCTTCTTTCGAGTAGATAGACAAGACATTATCTGTTAAAGTCTTGATAGTTACTGTATCAAAGCCTTGTGCACTAGTACCCGAGATAAGCAGACTCCCCGACACCATGTATTTTACCGTGTCACGAGAAATATCATAACCCTCGTTCGCATAGCTATAAGCATACCCGTCAGTTCTAAAGTCGATATAGCTATCAATTGAGTAGGTTGTAGTATCGTTCCGTGTAACTTGTCCGGTGCTTTTACTCGTAACCTTAGTTACATCGTTCACCAACTGCCATTTACCTATGATCTTCTGCGCAGGAGAAGAATCATTGTTTTTTTTACATGCTACGAATGCCAACGCAGTTAAAGCTGCCAAACCAAGAATTGTTTTTTTCATTTTGGAATTTATTTTAATTATTAAAAAAACTTTTTAAAGGATCATTATTTTGATCACGCGATATTCTTTTGATGTTTCCAGTACCAATGAGTATATGCCTGCAGCTAGGTTAAGATTATAAGGAATGATGTATTGCGCACTGCCGCTTTGCTTGAGCACATTTGCAATAAGACCGCTGTTGATATTGATCAATCTCAATTCTATTGGAGAAGCCTCCTGTAACGTGATTTTTACGGTAAACTGGCCGTGTGACGGATTGGGTAACACCACAAACTCTTTTACAAACGGAGAAGCGGTTCCACCGGGATCATCGAAAGATTCTGCTTTTACAATGGTGATGGGTTGGGTCACAATTTTTTCGCAGGCTCCTACCATTGTTTTTAATCCGATGGTATATAGTCCGGTGTCGCGGAATCGTATGGCCGCATACTGATCGCTGGTATTAAGAACGGTTACATTATCCGGCGGCAGTAGCCACTCTACTTTTTCCGGAGCAGGTTTACTGATGTTTACCAATTCTACATCTTGGTCCTGGAAGGCTTGTGTAGCGGCAACCATTTCGGCAGCTACAAGGGCGTTGCTTCTCGTGATGTTAATGGTATCAAAGGCGGTGCAACCATTGCCGTCAATAGCTTTCACGTTATACGTGCCGGGATTGCTTAATGTTACCTGGGAAGTAGATGCACTGAAACCACTACTGCCACTCCATTGGTAAATCATTCCATTGGCAATAGAGGCATCAGCTATCAAAACCTGTTCATTACATAGTGTTCTATCCGGACCAAGATCAACAACCACTTTTGCGGGATCAAAGACCTTGAATGTTTGCTGTGCTGTACAGTTGTTTTTATCTGTAATCGTCACATTGTAATTTCCTGCAGGTATAGCATTTAACATGGGGCTGGTTGCATTATTGCTCCAGCTATATGTATACGGCTGCGCACCGCCTGTTGCTACGTAGGTGATTGCGCCATCTTTTCCACCAAAGCAGGTTGGGTCCTTAACGATTATATTGCTAAAGAGGATCGGATCAGGACTTGCCACTTTAACCTGTTGTTGCGTCTGGCAACCACGCGCATCTGTTATAAAGGCCATGTATGTGCCTTGTGAAAGGCCGGTAATTGCGTTGGTTGTGTCACCTGTTGCCCATTCAATATGATAAGGTAATGTACCTCCAGTAATACTAGCATCAGCCGTTCCGTTATTGCTGCCATTACAAATAAGCGGTGTGCTGGTTAAGGATACTACTAATTGCTCAGGCTCTGTAAGAGTAAATGGTGTTGATTCCTTTGTGATGTTGTTTTTATCAGTGATGATCACTTTATAGATACCAGCGATTAGACGCGTTGCGATGCTATCGGATTGACTGATATCCATCCACGAACCGTTATCATTTTTGAACCATTGATATTTATAACGGAATATGGGTATTTCAATACCACCCTCTCCTTGAGCATATAGCAGACCGTCATTCGCTCCTTTGCAAGAGATCACCTGCTTTTCATTAATGGTTACTTTTAAAGGCAAAGGCTGTGTTACGGTGAAAGTATCTTTGAGCATACAACCTTTTGCATCTACACCCGAGGTGAGTGTGAAATTGGCATCTTTTGCAGAAAGTATATACTTACCATCTCCCAGGTTTTGCACTACAGTGGTAAATGGATTGGTTGTTGGTGCCTGCGGCGTGAATGAAGTGCCATCCAACTTTGACCAGTCAACATTGTAGCTATTGCCGCTTATTGGAGTACCCCCTGTGAGTATCGCCGTTATACTTCCATCCGTATAACCAAATGCCAGAGGATTGATAATTTGAGATGCATCGACATGAAGCGCTTCTGCCGGTTGGTTAATAGCTATTGTGCTGATCACTTCATTTCCACTGCCATCTTTCATTATGCAATTATTGCCATCCAGCAGTCGTATATAATAAGTGCCGGTATCAAGTCCGGTAATAACATGTTGGTTGGCGCTCGAAAATGGCATCCATGTATAATTATTATCCTGCATCTTTTTATACCCCACCTGGTAGTTGCCAACACCTCCGGTTGCATTAACCGTTATGGTCGCGTCTGATCCTCCATTACAATACACGTCGCGGCTTGTGGCGCTATATTGAACCGCTGTAGGACCGGTAAAACCAAAACGACCTATATGATTTATGCCATCCGTATATGTTGTGATGCTACTATTGGGATACTTGCCCAGTAGTGTTATTCTGTAGCCACCCGGGGGCAGTTCAGAGGGCCAAGCAACGGAATTGTCTGCATTTAAAGAAGTCAGGTTTAACATATCATTGCTATACCCCGACGTCGAGGTTGTATCTTCCAGGTATATGTTCAACGATTCATTTGGCAATAAGGCACGGTCAAATTGAATTTTCACATTACCGTTTGATTCCCCATAACATTTGTTGGGAGTTGCAATTGTTGAAACTATTTTAGGAGATGATAGCCGGGGATTTAACGTAAGTATATTTGAATACCGCTTGCCACATTTGTAATCAATTCTTATAAAGATATTACCTGACCCAATAAGCGGTCTAAATGCACTTCCCATTAATTCGTATCCAGAAATAGAAATGTTATCAGAATTGGAGCCAGAAGGAAAATCGTTCCATGTATTGCCATCCAGGGAGTACTGCCAATTATAAACGGAAGATGGGAAATTGTGTGAAGCTTGAAATGATAGCTTATCATTCTCGGGCAATATGTTGCTTGGCGCAGCAATTACCACTTTTTCAGGCGCTATCGAAATACTGGTATAGCTCGACCAAACATCATAAATATCATTGTAGCTACCTACAAAGCAAGGTATGGTCATGTACTTGTCTGGGCCTTTATTGTCATCGTAGCCATTACAGCCACCCCAACTATGCCAATTCCGACTGGAGGTAGTATAAATTTTTACCAATGCACGGGTAGCCGGAAAGGTCACCTGTTTGCTCCATACTGTAGGTTGTGTTCCCAAGCCATTTGCTTCCTGCCAAACCAGTTCTGCATTTGCATTATCTGTATATTGAAAATAGTACTTAAAATTGTTGCTACATCTTCCACTATTATTATCATGCCCATCCCACACAGTAGTGTTTATGGTAACTTGATAGTTTCCATTACCAACCTGAGCAAATATTGGTTGTACAAAAAGTACCAAAAATAATAACAAAACACTTAAACGTACTTTCATCTTTTTAATATTTTACTGTTACTGCTTTCATTCCACTAAATGCTCCTGAACGGAGTACTGCCATTACTGCATATTGATATTCTGTATTAGCCTGTACATCTGTATCATACAATCCTTTCTGCGCTGTAGGAATTACTTTAAATAGAGTAAGCTGTTTACCGTTTATCGCTTTGTATACATTATACTCCACCACGTTTTCAATCTTGTCATCCCACGAAACTTCTATACGCCTTTTGTCTGCTTCAGGAAAAGCATACAGCTTTGTGATCTGCATATCTTTGGAAGAAGCATTGCTGGTAGTGGTAATTATCAGCTCTTCTGAATTCGTAGTTAAACCGTCTTCATTTTTTGCCTGCAGGTAGTAATGATATTTTTGGGAAGCTTTCAGACCGGCATCTGCAAAGCTATCTACGCTCCTACCTTCAAATGTTTGAACAAGTTCAAATGCAGTGTCTCCGTCCATTTTACGATAGAGAATATGCGCTGCAATATCTTCATCTGTACTGTTGATCCAACGAAGTGTAACGCTATTGCCCTCTACTTTAAACTTTGTGAGCACTGCCGGTGAAGGAGGGATAACGGACGGTTTCTTTACTTCCACTAATGCAGATTTTTGAGACTGGTTGAAACGCTCGTCCAAAGCGCTCACGGCGTAATACACTTTTTTATTGAGCAGCTTTAAACTGAGTGTATCTTTAAAACTATTTCTTACCCAAAACGAATCTATGAGTGGCACAGGTTCTTCATCTTTTTTTTGCGCCCGGAATACCTTGTAGCCCATCAAGTCATTTTCAGTGTTCTTGTTCCATGTTAATGTAACTACGCCGTTCGTATCAATCACAGCTTTAACACCTGTCGGTATGGCTGGCGGCGTGGAATCAATTGGCTGCACCAAATACGGAAATGAAGTGCTTGCTTCTCCTTCCTTTGCAATAGCTGTAATGGTAAAATAATTAGAAGAGCTTAGTTCTTTCTTTATCCCGGCATGTCGCAGCGAGTTGGCAAGTGTGTCACTAAAGGCTTTGTAAGGTCCGGTTGCTTTATCGGCTCTTTGCAATACAAATCCTTTAATAAGGTCATTTGCTTTTTCATCAAAGACCCAATTCACCTGTAATGCACCTTTTTCATCTACATAAGCGTTGCGTATATTGGGAACAGCTGCTAACATTTCTTTGCCCTTACCTTTTATTATTTGTGAAGCTGGTCCTGTTTGTCCAAAAGGATTTAGCCCCATCACACGGTACTGATATTCTTTACCATTCTCTGGCAACGAATCCACAAAATACATGCGCGTTGGCTGTCCGTCTTTATCGTCAAAATTGCTTACCGGGGAACGATTGATGCGATTGAACCTTGCCCCGCCATCGTCTGATCTTTCTACATAGTACGAAGCATAATAACGCGAAAGCATGTGCATATCCCAGCTTAAGAGTGCACCATGATTACCAAACTGCGCCACAATTTCCTGCACGGCAGGAAGCGGCTCATATTCCGCCGGGCTGATAAACACACCTGTTGAATCTGTTTTCAAAACGCCTTGTGGCGCTGCCGTTTTTAGGCGATACAAATATTTTTCATTTGCTTTTACATCTGTATCTACATATCCCCAGCCTGCCATTAGAGCCCCATCGAAACTGTTGTCCGCAGCATATAGTGCAAACGAAAAACGTTGTTGCAATTCCTGGGACTGCGCCATTATTTTAGCGGCTCCTTTTTCCGAAATGCTTACTTCAAAATCCTTTCCGTAAAGTGCCTGCGCAATGACGGCCGCATTGCTATCTTTTATCGCAAGCGTTTCCCAGGCTGTCAAAGGCTGCGGTTTTAATGGCTTTACTGTGATCAGTTTACGTTCCGGTACAGACAACATATTTCTATCACGCAGCACTGTAAACCGTTCCAGCGTATAGCCATACTGGTTATTAATTTTCCAGACTTGCGGATCTGTTGCTGCCCAGCGCAGGTATATTTTCTTCCCAGCACTGTCGGCACGACCTATCATGCGGATAGCAGGTTGTGTTTTTTTCTCTTTTGTTTGCGCCAATAACATTAAGGGTGCAAACAATACAGAGAGAACGATGCAGACATTCTTTACGTAGTTTATTATCTTTCTTTTCATACTCACTTTTCTATTACTATTTGATTGCATTGTGATAAGGAATTATTTTGGAGCTGCCGCTCACTCCACCCGGTAATACAAACTGGTAGTTCACGTTATAATCGCCCTCGTTGATAAACGGATAGTAGCCATTGATCAGTTTTTCATATACCTTTTGCTGTGGTGTGCCTAAATACCTGTTCACTACCTGGCTTTGCAGGTCCGTAAAGTCCGCTTTATATGCAGCCGGAAGATCATAGATATAAGGTAGCCACGTGGTCACTTGCGGGTCATCATAATTGCCTTGCTCTATTAAATATTGATAGTTGAGGGATACGGGTAATGCTCTGAGCGGTATTGCTCCCCATTCGGTGGTGTCTCTATCTGAAATATTAATATCACCGTAAGGCAGGCCTGCATAAATGAGTGGCTGGATCTGATTATTGAAATACAATTCGTTCATTATCGCCGCTATCGGTTGTATCAGTGGCTGCCCTCCGGTGTAGTCGGTTCCTTTTAGTTCTGCCAAATCAAAGGCTCCGGCACCAGTAGCGCCCTGCATGAAATTCACTACATCGGAACTGATCCTTCTTGATTTTGTACCGGCCAATGACATATTATCCATCCTCTCTCTGAATTTGGCAAAATGGCTGCTTTGGAAACCATATTGCAGTATGGTTTTTGCAATGTCTGTACGCGCCACATCCGACGCTTTGTTGCTCGTCACTTCGAGCCCACTATCATCGACAGAGGTTGTTTGTGTTTGCTGGTTCGTCACAGTCTTCTGACTCGATGGTGCATTGGTCAGTAATAATTGATATGCCAGGTCACCTTTCAGTTTGTTGACATTGAAACTCAACCTGCATTTTGCAGAATCATATTGGAACGGTATGACAACTGGCTGATCACCATTGGATGGAACAAAAGAGAGGTCCTGCCTGTAGCCGGGAACATTAAACAAATAAGTTTGTCCGCGCTTTAATTGTACATAGCCTGTAGAGGTTTCTTCGCGATAGAAATTCTTCTGATCCACCACCGGCCATGAGTATTCGATATTGTTCAGCGGAATAGTTTCAGGGGCAGTGCCGGTTATAAATGAAAGCACTTTGCTCTCTTCTTCTTTTACGCCGTCAGTATAAACGGTTTGCCAGCTGCCGTTCTTCAACTCTTTAAAACTCACTTTCACGGTGGCTTTTACAGTTGCATTGGATGGCAGCACTTCCGTTGAATAAAATGTAGCTACGTCTTTATTGCTGTTCCATTGTATTTTGCCCGGAATGGTCTTACCGTTGCTTGCAAGATCGAACTGATCTAGTTGTACGCGAAAGGTTTTGTTGCCCGTTTCATCCTGTATAGGAATATCTCTATCAATAGCAAAATTGAAAGCTACTTGCGGCGCGGTAAACACATCAGTATTCACGGTATCTTTTGGTGTGATGTCTGATATGACGGCCATTCCCACAACGGCTTCTTTCCCCGCATCATTCACAATTTTACATTCGTTACCAATCTTCAATTTGAAGTTCATGTTGCCTTTTACTAGGCCGCCGAGGAGGTTAAACTTCACCCCCAAATATCCCTGGAACCACGAGGGATTCGGCAATTTTGCCTGTAACAATGCTGCCGCTGCTCCTTGTATAATAGGGAACCTGAACTTGATAAATTTCAGATTCACTTTGACGCCGAGTTCTCCTTGTAAAAAAACGTATGCCTGCGCATTACCATACCAACCGTTGATGCCTATTGGATCACTGCTGCCTTCGCAATGTGCATCTTTGTATTGTTTTAGCATGATATCAAAGCCCAGGCCGGCTTTGAAATTGGCATAGAGAATAAGAAAGGTAAGATCACCTGTTTGTACAGAAAGTCTTGTGCCCGTAGCAAAACCACGACCATCGCCCAATGCATTGAGGTCGCGCATGTAGTCCAACTGCTGCATGCTTACACCCAATATGTCTGCTACTTCCTGCGGCGGTGGCGGGGAACCGGGAATCTTGCTTCCCATCATAAAGTAGGATTCTGTCCTCAGGTTAAATCCTCCAAGGCCAAACTGTATTCCTATCGGCTTATTTGGTGTGCCCATGTACACATGCCACTCTGCAGGCGAAAAATACATTTCTGACCAACCGGCGCAATAGTTTTCACCCACTCCGGTTAATACATTGGCAACGTTCAGGTATAGATCAAAATTGGATTGAAATGTTTTGTTCTTAAAATCATAGAACATACCCACATACGCCGACAATCCTTTAAAATTCGGCCCTCCAATACTGCACGGAATGGGAACCTGGGCTGCCGCTTCTTTCGGATTGCTCACTTTTTGTTGCTGTTCTTCTGCAATCTTTGCGGCTTTTTGTTCGTCGGAAAGATTAGCGGTTTCCGCATCTTTTTGGCTTACACCGGCAAAGACTTGTTTGGCCTGCTCCAACTCTCCGGCCACCTGGTCAATGGCTCCTTTCATGATATCTGCATTGCCAAAAAAACCGACGTAGTTGATGCCGCCATTGTTATTGAAAGCCACTTCAAATTCAGCCCTGGCATTTACCACTTCAGGACTGGAGATGCAGAATAGTACACCGGCTTTAATACCAAGACCGAGGGTATTGTCTGGCTTATATTCGGGCATGAGGTTTTTACTGATCCCG
The DNA here is from genome assembly GCF_019130065.1 of Pinibacter aurantiacus. Classification (GTDB taxonomy): domain Bacteria; phylum Bacteroidota; class Bacteroidia; order Chitinophagales; family Chitinophagaceae; genus Pinibacter; species Pinibacter aurantiacus. Next base: position 680,132 of record NZ_JAHSPG010000003.1, read on the forward strand.
GCAAAAGGATTCATCTTAGCCATGTGGTAATAAGCGCCTCCGGCGAATCCGTTTATCATGATGGGGCCAACCACCGGTATGCCCGGGGACCACTGCGCGAGGCCATCTACAAACCAGTAACGGTAATCTTTCATGTGGCCAAAAATTGCCCGCACCTGTACCTCTACATTGATAGACGTAAAAGTAGCATTGATGCCGCCGCCGAAACCTGTTCCATAAGTTGGATCATCATCAAAGAAATGGGCCTCGCCATTTAAGGTTAAGGAACCTATTTTGGCATTGTCTATTTTTATACTTTCCAGTCCTACTTTGCCCAGCTTCCAATGGTGATATCCTTGTTGCTTACCATCACTTTGCTGCACTTCAAAATCGCAACCAATGGTAAGTCGCGTTTTGGCCTTGAAGGCATCGTCGTGTAAAGTAACATTCAATCCAAAAGCAAGATCAGCATGGGTATTATTGGCAGTCAATGCAATGTTTTCTATCGACACCGGGAAGTTGGCAACTTTCACTTCTCCTTCATACCCAAAATAATCTACGGCAAAATACGGGGCCTTTGTTCGTAAGCGCATGCCCCTGAATGTTACTCCTTTGAAATTGGCGATAGACTTGCTCGTATCCCCTTTTGCGGAAGCATTAATGGTAAGCCTGCCATATAAATTGGCTTCTGGTAAAAACTCCCCGTTATCCACCAAAAGCTTTACATAGGAGTTGGAATCAAGTTCGCATTTGGCCTGCAGGAACTGGAAATCCATTTTTTTCTGAGGACTTACTGTCAGCCAATATTTATTGTCCTGCGTGATAACGGCTTCATACTTTAACGAATCTTTATCGGCAACGGGTAAACCGATACTGCCTTTGAAACCTGCTGCAACCAGTTGATTGGCTTCTATGCCCAGGTTAAATTCATCGACAGAAAAACGCCAGCCCGATGCTGAACCGTCGGAGAACGGTATGATGTTCTTCCCATAAAAAACACCTGAAACTCCATTGTTATCAATAATGAGATTATTCGCACCAAAAGAAACCCGCTCCCCGCTTTTTCTCTTAAAGGCTTTGGGAAGCATTACATCAATTGTTTGCACATATACACCCCTCCACATGGAAGGCGAAGGATAGCTCATGTGTCTTAGTTCATATCCTTCCGGAAATTGTATGGTGGAGCTGTTGCGTGTATCGCTAAAATCAAAGACTGCATTGGTCAATGTGAACACCACGCCATCAAGGCCATTTACCTGAAACTTTGGTAAACTAATGCCAACAAGTATGTCATTCCAATCACTTACTATTGTTTTAAAACTGCCTTTTACTTTTTGGGTGGCATCTTGTAGTACGTCTCCATTGTTGTTACAAGGCAACAATAAACTTCTGGGAAATACCACGTCTGCGGCAAGCCCCATTTCTTTGAACCCGTTACAATCCATGGTTATGAACGTGAGGTCATCCATCGCCTGCCCGTTTTTCATATTCAAGCCACCTTTCAATACAACCTGGCTATTGCCACCATTGATATTGATAGGAACATTTCCTAACAATACCAATTTTGCATCGCCTATAATTCCTCCCTTGTACGACAACTTTAGTCCACTGATGCCAAAGAATAGCTGCTTAGGGTTCTGCGGTATTTCCACTTTTGCATACACGGTTAGCTCCGCATAAGTCTCGTAAAAGATGGCGCTGCTAACAGCCAGCTTATAAGTTACATTGCTGATGGTTTTCTTTAAACCAATAGGCAGCTCATTGAGATCATCCGGCTGAATGGTTTCCAGCCAGCGATCCATTTGTTCTACTTTGGCAACCATCGTATCAGCAAAGGCTTTTAGTTTTGAGGTGTCCGACAATGCATCCGCCCCGATCTGTTTTCCAACAATGGTTCCGGCAACTCTATGATTGATTATCGTACTGTCAGCGGTATTGGCCCTGGATAGCACCACGCATAAAGAAAAAAATATGATGAGAAGTAAATGTTGCTTCATATAAACGTTGTTATGAAAATTAAAAGGCATAATTATAACCGAGTGTTCCCGTCAGGTCGTGTGTACTGCCTTTATTAATTACATTTCTGTATTGGTTGATGAGACTGCAATTGAGCCTATGTTTCTTTAGCAGTGTGTATGCCGCATTCACGCGCAGACTCAATACATCATTTTGTTTAGTTCCTTGCGATGCGCTGGTATTGTAAGAAGAGGAAAAACCCACCGTCACCTTTTTATCAAATAGTTTTGCATTGGCCGACAACGTAGGACCTTGCGTTAGAAAATTATTTCGCGCAATGGTATTATAACTCACATTGTACGCCAGTGTTACATTCAACCCTTTCTCTAAAAACAAAACATTGTAAGCAGTGGCCAGGTTGTAAAACTGGGAGCTGTTTCCTTTGGTAACTACACCGCCTTGCTGATCAGAGGCATCCTGGAAGTTTATATTTACATTCAATGCCTGGTTTTGCTGCTCCGTTTTTTTTGTGATGTAGTTTACATTCACCGCGGCATTTTGTGAGAGTTGCACATAGTTAAGTGTATCAAAATTGACAATGGGAGATACATTGTTGATGTAGTCAAACTGCGGGCGCATGTTCATATGCGTTTGAAAATTGGAATACATGAGACTCGTTTGCATTCTTTCAACAGGCGCATAGTTCACGTTGATGGATCCTACCAGTCGTTGCGTTGTCCCTGCTTTACCTCCATCGAGGTTGTCTCTTTGCGAACCTAAAGACAATGCAAGATTGGCTTTGTCTTTTAAAAGGCTCTGCCCGAAATTGATGGTTATATTCTCCAGGTCATTGTTAAAATAATAAGCACCCAATGTTTTATAGCCGGGGTCCACCCTTTCGAACCCTACCCCAACAGTGCTTTTTAGAAAGGAATAATTAACCTGCGTTTTAAATGCGTGGTATAAGGAGGTAGTTGAGTTTCCATTCATCACTTTCTTCATCCAGCCTTTGCCAAGGTCGTTTCCTTTTATATCTCGTTTATCGGCGGTTAAGGCGCTGGACGCATATACAGCATTGATCTCTAAACCTTTTGCAGGCTTGACACCAACCTCGTAACTGATAGCCAAATTTTGTTGGGGATAGATGGCTAAACTATCGGGCTTATTATATAAACTGATTACGTTGTCATTAGCATAAAAAGCAGCTATGCCTCCTTTGTACCAACTCTTCTCATAGTTCGCTTTAACACCGTAACCCATTCGCTGGTAAGTTGGCAATGAATTGAGATTCGAACTATCATAATTAACCGCTTTTTGCAAGCGCCCGGTCATGGCACTAACTTTCCAAGGCCCTTTAAATGCCAGGTCTACACCCGCGCCTCTAAATTGGTAACCGTTTAATGTATACGGAGAAAAACTCATGGCAACATCGCCAATATGTCCCGTGATCCATCTAAAGGTAGGATGCAGGCTGAGCCGGTTCGGCAAAGTCGGATAGGAGAAGCCGCGTCCGGCATTGGTGAAATTAAAAGAGAACGGCAGGTTTATTTTACCAAGAATATTTGCGTTGGCATTACCTTGCAAGAACCAGGTAAATGGAGCTCTTCCTGTACCGCCGTTACCATTGTAAAACATGGTGCTGGCAGATACGCCTCCACTAAATTTTACGGGCTTTGCCTTGAATACATCTTTCAATCCGTCTATATCGACTTGCTGCGCATATCCATATCTGCATAATAGGGTTAGCAATATAAGTGCACAAAGTTTCCTGGTATCGGGGTTCAGCATAAACATTCAATTATCAATTCTTCAGGGTTTTATTATGACAGGCTTACGGTTCCTTTTGAACTTTGATGTCACAAATAATGTATGATTGAGAGGCGTTGTCAACAAACGACTTGATTTTGATGGCACCTTTGCGGCCATCTGCTGTTTGATACATCACAATTCTCGGCATCGCTGAATTGTCAAATTGCTTCCACGCCGCACCGCTAAAATTCACCGCTGTATTTTGGAACAATGCATCGGTTGACATATTATCAAATTGACTAGCCGTTATGGGGTTGCAGTTACAGTTCTCTGTAGTATTGACGACAACTACAGGCCGAGCATTGGGAATAACATTAAAAGTGTAATAAGTTGCCGAGTCAGGGGAAATAAAACTGTTGTACTTAAAGTTTTTATTGAGACCATAATATACAATGTCTATATTCCCTCCTATGTTTGTCAGGTCATCTTTTGCTGTAAACACCTTCCGGAGTTTTGTGGAGAAAAAACAGCCTATCGTATTATAAGCAGAGCTAATGCCGAGTCTGACATCGGCAAAACTCCGCAGGTTAGTATTAGGCAATACCGTTATCGTCTGCGCGAATGTTTTAGTTTCTTTTTTATTGTTAGCCGAAAGCGTTACCGTGTAAGTTCCCGGGGAGGCGAAATATATGCTGGGATTTTTTGCTGTATCATTGTCTATTTTACCTCCCGTTGCCGTCCATTTCCAGGTGCATTCCGCGTTTGTATTATTATTTAAAACGGCAGTGAGAGGTGCCTGGTAATCGTCATCATCAAACGAGGGAACAATCTCAAAAGATGGGACTAACGGCGGCAGAATTGTAATCTCTTTGGAGAGTGTAAAAGTTTTGCGGCCATTATTGACAGTTAGTGTGATAGTATAATTTCCGGGATTTGTATATGTGATGGTGCCGGGATCTTTTGCTGAAGACGTTTGAGGTGCTGCACCGTTGAAGCTCCACTCCTGACTAATGGCACCGATTGTTTTATTGGTAATCTGTACGTTGGCAGGCGCGTAACTGTTTATAAGTATTTCCGCATCGAAGTTTATTACTACAGCGCTATCCAAAGTAATTGTAACCGCTTTCTGATCATGGCCATCTTCATTCCATGATTCCAATGTTATATGATATGTTCCAGGTTGGTTAAAAGATATTACACCGGGGTCTCGCTTTGAAGATGTTGCCGGGTCGCCTCCTTCAAATGTCCACTTGTATTGATTGGCTCCTGTTGCGTTGTTAGTAAGTTTTATTCTAACCGGAACGGTGAAATTGCTGTCGATAATTTCATAAGCAAAGTCTGCCTTGGCAGTAACAACCTGTCCTTTCTTACAACTGGTTATTGCAAAAAATAACATTGTGAACGAATAGAGAATTATTTTAAGAATACGCATTAAACCTTTTTAAGAGTGCTGATCACTCCAATTAATAATTAAGCGTATTTGGTAATGGGAATAGTAACGGTAAGAAATAATCGCAGTCAACGCAATTGTATGGTTGAGCTAGAGTGCAAGATCGAAAAAAATATTTACAACTTCAAAACAATGTCAATAGATGTCAACTTTTGTAAAGCAATTTCAAAAGCCACAAATATCTTTTCGTGAACTTGCCGCTTTAAGGGGTCGGTGCTTTTCGTACATGCACCTTCAAAAGCGAAACGGTGATGATACATTTCGACACAAGTCAGACACATTTGAGATTAAATAGCATTCAACACTTTTTATTATTGTACAAAATACCAGAACACCAAATGTGATTCACTTTTAGGAAGGCTCGTCCGTTTCTTGTTTAACAAACAGATTACCCGCTCAAAATATTCAGAATTTCCTTCTACATAACTAGCCGACTATACTAGCACAAATTTTATAATTACAATAAACTGTCAGAATAAATAAAACTCAGGAAACTGCTTTCATTTGTATAGTATTTAATTAAAAGAAACTCCATTTCTTTTTCGAGAACTTTATACTGCACCGGCATTTTTACATAAGCGACATTTCCAAACTCTGTTGCAATTGTTTTTGTGGACGTTTGGTAAAAAATCATTGAGAAGAAAGAGACAACTATGGACAAAAATATTATGACCGTCAAATATTTCTTTGCTGAAAATGACCGAACCGTACAAATTGTCATTCCTATCAAAACGGCATATCTCGCAATAATCAAAGCTATGCATAACAAAATCTCTTCCTCTAAATTTTCCATTATTGTTATTTTAGAAATTTTATATAAATATTTATTGCGACGGAAACGACTACATTCAGTTACCCACAACGGTATCGCGTGTTTCCCAATTTCTTTTAACTACATCCAAAAATGTAGAATCCCATTGCTGTTGTGTTTTGCAATGGGCACACCATGCAGCACTTGATAAATCGCTAAAAAAATCATCATTTATTTCCCATTCCGTTTTACCAAATAAATTTCCGAAGAACCCTTTATCCTTCTTTTTTAAATAACCGATGAATATATTGTTCATGGCCAATTCATGCAGCTTCTCAAAACTTAATGGCGTGTGTGTATCTTTTTGATAATATTCACGGGGTAACGTTATATCTGGTCCTTTGAAAAAATACCAAAGTCCGTTCATTTTAATACCATAAAAAAAATGGACATCGTCTTGCAAACAATTTTGTTGATTACATCTAACAAGAAATGCGCTTATCAACTTATTCTTCTCCTTGTTAAAACAAAGAACGCTATCCAATTTGTAATTAAAATTCCAGATAGATTGATTACCGATTTTATTTGATCCCCAAATATGCATACTGTCATTTATTGCTTCATAAATGCTGTTATACATATATTCTCCAACTTCTTTTTTTGAATAATTTTTGTATCGTTCTGTATCCCATGAAACAGTGCTTTTGTTTTTACATGAAAAGCAAAGCAATAAAAATATTGTTGCACCAAACAACTTAGTTTCTCGGAGTAACATATCCATCTTGTCCTTTTAGTTTATTAAATATCCATTTATAATTTCCAATGGTATGGCTGTCTCTAAAGCCTTGCGGTACCGAGCCATCTTCGGGTATATAAGCGCGTCGTGTTTGTATATTACCTACTCCCACTTGCGGAGCAACACCATCCTGTAACCATTTCTTTTCCCGCAGGCTTATTTCATTTGAACCATATTGCCATACTTCTTCATAATCACTTAGCATAATGTTTCCCGATGATGCATTTTCAGGAGCCAATATATAAAAACGGCCCAGCGTATACCCGTTCTGCTTCAGCACATCAATGATGCCTAACGCATAAGCATACCCCATACTGTGTGCAACAATATCTACCTTTTCTTTGGTTTTATCGAAGTTAATTGCCTTGAGTTCCGTTATAAAATTGTTGCCTGCCGTTTTACCATTGTCGCGGCGCTCACCGAAACCATTTGTATTAGGTGTTGTGCTTAAGGATACGCAACTGTTTTCGTGATAACAACCGGCACATTTAATTCCTGTTACAACATTTAAGCCTGTTGCTGTCGCAATAAGTGCCTTGTTACCAGCGGCGCAAGCAGAGCCCAACATGCTGCTTACAAATGTTGACATTCCTCTATGGTTGGACGTTTTCACGCTATGGTGTCCATCTGCATAGTATACTTTCCTGTCCTTCAACCGCATTAGAAACACATCATCTATGCCCTCCCAGTAATTGGCTATGGCATCGGTTCCAATGGAATTGTCTGTATTTGGAAATTCATCGAGCATATTATTACGATAACCATTCACAAACAGCAAAACATTATTGTTTTTACGAGCATCGTATCGAACAATATCTTTATAATAATAAACTTTGTAAGCAGGCGTTGCACCAGTAACTTCTATTAACAACACTCCTGTATTCGCTCCATAGAATCCATTTTTGATCGTACAGTCGTTACCCATTGTGTATTCACTATAACCATCTATCCATTCGCTTGTACCTTTTTTATTGCATAACTCAAAGCCCAGCCAAAGTGACTTTTTATATTCCCAGTATTTTTCATTGCTCATTTTTTGTGTATCCTTTCTCTCTTCTTTCACCTTGCCGTTGCTTTCTGTAGTTTTTATTATAATTATAAGATCACGTTTTGTTGCCGCATCCCACGTTTTCATCATATCAATCCAATCCCACTGCGCATTTCCAAGTCGTGTATAACAACTGTAATCCGCCAATAAATTATCTTCTGTATTTGGCCCATGTAATTTTGGATAGTTGTAGCCAATTATATTATTGCTACAAGCTGTTGCGTTTTGCAAAGCTTTCCAAGCGGGAGCGGCGTCTTGTGCCGCTTTACGCAAACCATCTTTTAAACTATCGGGAACATCCGTTCTTTGCAGATAAGCTTGGGTAATACTGTCAGTTTGATTAGTGTATATTCTTGCTTGTTGTTTATCTTCTTCTGTGCCTTTGTAGCCTTTGAGGAAGTCGCGCACATTTTTGAAAAGATTACCTGCTATTGTTTGTACTCCTTTGCCAACACCTTCTCCCAGCTTTTGTACCAGCGGAGCTCCATCTTGTACTGCTTTGCGTAGTTGCTGTTCAGCTTGTTGTTTTTGTTCGGGTGTAGCGGTGGCATCTTCTAGTGTTTCGGTAGCTTCGGCCATTGCCGCCATGTCATCCTTCAACTGTTTCTTTTCTGTAGCCGAAAGCACCAGTGTGTTGTCTATCGTTTCCTTGTCTACTTCATTAAGCGTTTTGGCAAAGTCGGTTAACTCGCTAACAGGCGCAGCAGCGGCATCGGGTATATGATCTTTTAAGTCTCTAAGTATAGAGACACTTGCCGGATCGCCGGTAATGCCATCCAATATCTTATTAGGATCTACAATCTGCGTCTCTTTCGCGTCATAAGTCGTTTCAATCAATCCCCCGATCAATTGTTTGTCTGTGTTCACGTTGATGTTGCTGAACCGGACTTTCACCGCCGCTTTGCCAAGGAATGGAATAGTGATATAGCCATTGCCCGTAAAGTTGGCGTTACTACCTTGTACGCTAATTAGCTTTACAGGAAAATCTCCTGCTGTTATTATCTCGCCACTCAGCAAGCTTTGTATAGGATTGCGGTTGGCAATTTTTAGTTCGGGCTGCAATATGCCGCAGGCGAGATAGTCGTCTTTACTGGTGCCATTGAGGGCAAAGGTTTTGATGTTAGTATATACCGCGCCATCTAGTGGGAAACTGCCTGTTGCCAAGTCACAAAAGCCACCCACACGGTATTCGTATTGTTTATCTTTTTTCAGGTCGTACAACATCACACGGTTGATGGTGCTGTTCACCGTGTACCAGGTGCTGCCACTTTGTGTCTTTTCGCGATAGTCTACTGTATATCTGTTCTGTTGTGCATTGGCACTCCATGTAATGGTGGCCCTGCCGCCACTTATATCGCATTGTACATTAAAGGGCTCAGGACAATTTCTTTGATACGTGAACCAGTAGATTTCACTATAACCATTGTTTTTGTAAGCGGCGCTGTTTTGGCTTCCATCACTGGCTTGCGCTCTTATGCGCCAACCGTAGCGCTTGCCGGGAATTAGTAAAGGTTCTGACGGACCATATAATAAGGTGGTAGCTTGTGAAGTAGTTCTGTAAAGTGGTTGCGTGGCGTTGAAAGCCGCTTGGGGTACAATGCAATTATCCCACAGCTCTGCAAGAGTAAATTCATATTCTGTATTAAAAGCCGCAGTAGGGTTACTCAGGTTTCTTGGTGTCCACTGGAAAATAATATTGGTTGGATCGCGGTAAGCAATAGACTCGCTTGTTCTGGGCAAATTTAAAAATGGTGGATCCAGCAAGCTGATCCATGCCATCGCGCAGTTGCTGCGACCAACAAGACGGTTTGTATTGTACTCATAAACTTCAACACAAAATTTATAGAACCCTTCCGGCAACTTTCTGAATTGCTGGTACTGGGCGCGAGTCATGCCCGAGAATATCAAGTTGTTTGCATCGAAATAAGGCGCGAGGTCGTTTAGGCTGATACGCTGCGCTACACCGGCATCGAGTTCCAAGGGAGGATAATATACATCGCTGCGGCTGGTTAAGTTTATACCCGCACCTTCTACGCTCAACTTAAGTTTTACCTGTAGTGTTGGCTTGGTTAGATCGGTATTCACAAGCAGCACCACAAATTTCTCCGTCGTACCGTTGTAGTATTCAGGTACGCTCGCAGTGTAGGGCGCAATCAACTGCGGCATTACTTGCACAGGGTAGATTTGTGCTTTCACACTGACTATGCCTGTAGCCAGCAATAAAAGCGAAAAAATAGAATGTTTGATTTTTTGAACAGGACCCGCTCCGTTATTAATCCTCTTAATAAAATTTTCCATCCACTGCTGGTTTTGATGATTAAACCGGTAGTGTATTTGGAGAAGGGTTACTTTGTAGGTGGTATTAGCATTCTTTGAAGCGCGAAAATAACCAATGCTACAAACCTAATCAAAGAGATTTATTTTGTGCCTCGGTCAACGGGTATAAATGAAATACAAAATAGTATGTAAAAGCAATTAATACTAAAACATAAACGATACGCCAAGCACATGAAAAAGCCATAAAAACAGGGGTTTTGACAACCTTATTATATCCTTTACACGTGTTTGTTTTGTATCAGCTACTTTCCAATACAGAACTTACTAAAAATATAATCCAGCTGATCTTCATTAGTAATCTCACCTGTTATCTCTCCCAGAAAGTGGAGGCAGCGGCGGATATCAAGAGCTAGCAGATCGCCAGGTAGTTTGTTGTCCATTCCACTAACGATATCTGCAAGCGAAGTCGATATTTTTTGGAGTGCTTCGTAATGGCGGGCGTTGGTTACAATGGTTCCTTCTGTTTGAACATTGCCCTGCAATACCATATCAACCAATCTTTCTTTCAAAACTTCTATATAACGGTGCTCCTTAGCCGAAATAAACAATACGTTCGGCAAATTGCCAAATGTCAAACGAACGGACTCTTCATTTGTGTTATCAATTTTGTTGGCAACAAGTAGTATTTGCGAGTTTTCTTTTTTTATCTCCTGTAAGATGCTTTCTATATCTGTTCTTGTATTTGTGTTTACATCAAACAGATACAATGCAACATCCGCCTGTTGAATCTTTTCGCGGCTCTTTTCTACACCAATCGATTCGATGATGTCGCTGGTATGTTCGCGAATTCCGGCAGTATCAATCAACCGGAATAAAATGCCGTCAATGTTCAATATTTCTTCAATCGTGTCGCGGGTCGTGCCTGCAATGTCGCTTACAATAGCGCGGTTTTCGTTAAGCAAAGTATTGAGCAAAGTAGATTTACCGGCATTGGGCTTGCCTACTATTGCAACCTGTACACCATTTTTAATTACGTTGCCCAGCTGAAAAGAATTCAATAAAGATGAGGTTGTTGAATATGATCTTTTTACAAGGTCATACAGACGCGTGCGGTCCGCAAACTCCACATCTTCCTGTGAAAAGTCAAGCTCTAATTCTATCAACGCAGAAAAGCTCAGCAATTGATCACGCAACTCCTTCAAATTGCTTGAAAAACCACCGCGGATATTGTGCAGTGCCGACTTTCTTGAAGCCTCTGAATTACTGGCTATCAAATCTGCTACGGCTTCAGCCTGTGTAAGATCTAATTTACCGTTGAGAAAGGCCCGTTGCGTAAACTCTCCAGCTTTTGCCAATCTTGCCCCTTTTTCAATACAGGCCGCAATAACCTGTTGCTGCACATAAGGCGAGCCATGACATGAAATTTCTATTACATCTTCACCAGTGTAACTTGCGGGAGCTTTGAATAAAGAAAGCACTACTTCATCAAGAACGGTGTTGTTATTCTTCAGCAAACCAACATGCAGTGTATTTGCAGTTTGTTTTGTAAGATCTTTTGATTGAAAAAGACCGTTAACTATTTCAATCGCCTTTTTACCACTTAATCTTATCACCCCAATTGCTCCAATTCCCGGCGGTGTTGCCAGCGCCACTATTGTTTCGTCCCAACCTGCTAATTTTCCAATCATGTAAAAAGATTTATTGACAAAAGTAACTGAGAATGGTGAATGGTCAATCGCAAATCGGTCATCAGGAAGGCTTCGATAGTCCCGATTGTAGAATCGGGATTGCCGAAGCCCAATAAAAAAACCTCTCCAAACTGGAGAGGTTTAATGTATTTTCTGAAGTGTAAATAATTATTCAGATTCTAGGCGGAAAGTAATTGGCTGCTTTTTGTAGCTTTTTACCTGGCGACCGTTTTGAACGGCTGGAGTCCATTTACCACTTTTCTTAATTACGCGAACAGCTTCACCTTGTAATTCTTTCGGTCCGCTGATTGCTTCCACTTCACTCACGTTACCTTCTTTGTCCACGATGAACTGTACTACTACAGTACCTTGGATTTCAGCTTCCTGAGCTTCAGATGGATAGTTTAAGCTTTTATTCAGGTAGCGTGCCCATGCACTTGCTCCACCTGGGTATTCAGACTCGATTTCCACTTTTGTAAAAGTTTTGTCCCAGTCTTCTTCTACTTTTTTAGGAGCTTCAACTACACCTTTACCAGCATCAGATACAGGAGGGGCTACAACACCTTCGTCTTTCACACCTTCCTGATTTTTCGCACCGATTTTTACATCTTCAAGTTTTTCAACTTCTGGTGGCTTTTCGTCTTCTTTAACCTCTTCATCTTTTACAATCTTAGGAGGTGTAAATTTTGCCATCTCCACTTTTGGTGGCTCCACTGGTTTTGGTGGTGGAGGCGGAGGAGGCGGTTCGTTCTTTTTCTCTTCTTGTTTTACTTCTTCCAGCTGCACATCCTGAACAACCATTTCTTTTTTGTCGGCGTTCTTTTCAAGAGCTTTTGAAACAAAGTAACCCAGGAAGATCAGCAGACATATTGCAGCGGTAACGGCCAAAGCTGTTACAATGCGCTTATTGTATGTCTTGCGTAACTCATAAGCACCGTACGACTTGTTCCTGCCATCAAAAATGATGTCAAGGACGTCGGCGGTTAATATTTTGTTTACTTCCATCGTAAAGCTTTTTAAATTAGATTCATTTCGTTAGTTATTCCACAAAAACAACCATTATTTATTTGTAGCACTACCTTCTGTAGCTTTTATCAGTTGATTCTCAACGTCAAAAATGTCTACCAAAGCGTAACGTTTTACATCGTTAATGGTCATCTCGTCCAAAATATCCACGGTGTTCTTGTAAGTAGCATCAGCGTTTGCCTTAATTACCACTACAAAATCATCTGGTTTTGTTGATTTCTTTTTATTCAGGATAACATCACGTACATCTTTGAAGGAACTTGACTTAAAATTAGAACCGTCTGGTGCTAATATACCTTCGTAGTAGTACACCATGTCCTTTCCACCCAGCAACAGGGTAAGCGCGCCGGACTCTTTCGCTTTGTTCTGCTCTTCAGGCTTGTCTGTATCCTTAGGCAGGTTAAGCTTCATAGCCGTTGGCTGGCTCATTGTTGTTGTGAAGATAAAGAAGGTGATCAACAGGAATCCCAGGTCCACCATTGGCGTAAGGTCAACACGTGTAGAAAGTTTCTTACCTTTCTTAACGCCGGGGCCCTTCTTGTGGCCACCGCCGCCTGATGTGTCCATTTCTGCCATATCGCAAAAATATTATTGTTAAAAAATAGGTTTACTCCGCTGATATCGATTTTCCTGCAGCCATGTTCGACATGTTCTTCTTGTACAGTTCTGTACCTTCAGGAACACCTTCAGCGTTGGTAATCATTTGAAACTTCAATTGATCATTTTTCTTGAACGCTCTGATAACAGCCTGAAAAGCTGGGTATTTTGAACTGTTATCACCTTTTACCTGAAGGGCCATTTTTTGACCCTGGAAAGCTGATACTGCTGCAGCAACCCAGTCTGTAAGTTCGTTATTCAAAGTATCAAGAACCGGAATTCCAGGCCAGTTTGCACCAGCTTTAAAATCGTCTTTGGTTTTAGACGCCAAAGATTTCAATTGGCTGAATGGAACTCCTATAAAAGGAACGTTGGTTGATGATAAGTTTGCGATTTCTCCGCTTGTCAATCCCAGATTTCTGCTGGTATTCACTGCTTCGATTAACTCTTTTTTAGGAGCATCGTCGGAAACAGAAAAGTATACTTTTCCATTTGGATCGATGGTCACTAAAACAACATCTTTCGACTCCGCTGCTTTAGAAGATACCGAGCTAGGTGTTACAACCGCTAGTGCCTCAGATGGCTTAAATTTCGTTGTCAAGATAAAGAATGACAACAAAAGGAACGCCACATCACACATCGCAGTCATATCAATAGCGGTACTCTTTCGCGGTAATTTGACTCTAGGCATGACTTAATAAAATTAATATTCACTATTTAGATTCTGTTTTCACAGGATTCCATAAAAAACCCCGCGAATAAAATTTACTTATTTGTACAAAGAAGCGAAGCTCTGAGTCAAAGTAAATCCAGATTCGTCGATGCCGTAAGTGATAGTATCAATTTTAGTAGTAAATACGTTGTACATGATGATAGAAACAGCAGAAGTACCGATACCCAATGCAGTGTTGTAAAGGGCCTCAGAGATACCTTGAGACAACTCTTGTGCAGCTGCGCTTCCACCACTTTCATCACCCAGTTTAGAGAATGAACGGATCATACCCATTACCGTACCCAACAGACCCAACAATGTAGCTACTGAAGCGATTGTTGAAAGGAATACCAGGTTTTTCTCAAGCATAGGCAATTCCAAAGCAGTAGCTTCTTCTACTTCTTTCTGAATAGCCACTACTTTTTGTTCTGTATCCAATTCTGTAGTAGTGATCATTTCTTTGTATTTGCGCAGACCAGCTTTCATTACGTTACCAACAGAACCTTTTTGTTTGTCGCACTCAGAAAGAGCAGCGTCAACGTTTCTGTTAGCAAGGTGATATTGCACTTTGCGGATGAACTCTGCGTTGTTACCAGTACCAGATGCTTTTGAAATAGTAAGCAATCTTTCAATTACGAAAGTTATTACAGTCAATAAACAACCGATCAAGATTGGAACGATGATACCACCTTCGTACATTTTGGTGAATGTACCGATTGGTCCTTTGTGGTTAGGCCAAAATCCACCATTAGGATCTGGAACTTTAAAATTACTTGCGTTTCCTAGAACAAATCGCCAAATGATGTAACCGGCGATAATACAACACACTGGAGCGAGCCATGAAATTGAGTTACTTCTCTTCTGAACCTGAACGGATGTAGTAGCAGCCTTAACTGTCGCTGTAGGTTTTGTTTCAGCCATGATCGTTTGTTTTTTAGTTTTTAAACAAATTTTTATTTACAAATTTTAATACACAAAATTTAAGGGACACAATTCTAACGAAAAAACTTTTTCAAAAACCAAATTAGGATCAGAAATATTTAAGAAACACCGAAAAAATAAGAATTTTTGGTAAATAAAGTTCTAAATAACTTTATCAGGTCTTGATTTTAGCTAATTCGGGCTCAGTCGATAATGGTAGTCTTAACGAAAACTTCATAGTAAGATACAGCTTTTTAGATAATATTATAATATATTATACCTCTACTAATCAGATCACGTATTTTGCCGTTTCGTCCCTGTATTTCTTCCGTTGCTGTAATTTATTTTTCGCTGGAGATCGCTTAAACTATTTTCGGCGCTTAATTATTTACTGAAATGAAAATGACCAGGTTTAAGACCGTATTACTTTCCACAATAGCTTGCACCACTCTTGCCGGCGCAGCTATTGCCCAGGAAAAACCAGGGAAAAAGCAACCCACCCCAGCACCAGCAACCGCACCGCAAATGCCTCCGGCAATGCCGCCAGGACCTCCCAAACAAGGACCAAAACCTTACAAAGAGGTAATCACGTCAAAAGCCGTTACCGATACCGGTTTGTTCAAAGTGCATAAAGTAGAGGACAAATTCTACTTTGAAATACCAGACTCTTTATTGGGCAGAGATATCCTTATCGTAAACAGGATCACAAAAGCTGCATCTGGTGCCCGCGCAGGTTTCTACGGATATGCCGGCGACCAGATTGGCGATAATGTTATCCAATTTGCAAAAGGACCTAACAATAAAATATTCATTAAAAGCATTTCGTTCCAGGAAGTTTCTAAAGATACTTCTGCAAACGGTATGTACCGTTCGGTGCTGAACTCTAATCTGCAACCGATCGTTGCTGCGTTCGATGTTAAAGCCTATGCTTATGCAGATAGCACCCACAAGACCAGCACGTCTTCGGTAATTGATTTTACAGACTACATCAGTGGTGATAACGACATTTTGTTTTTTGAACCTGCAGCAAAGAACATTTTCAAACTGGGCATGTACCAGGCGGACAAATCATACATCCAGAATGTACGTTCTTTCCCTATGAATGTTGAGATCAGAACGGTTAAAACATATATCAAATCCGGTCCTCAATTCCCGGGTGTACCTCCTAGTGCTACTCCAGCTACATACGAGCTTAACAGTTCTATGGTGTTGTTGCCGTCTGCACCAATGCAGGCACGTTATTTCGATGGACGTGTAGGTTATTTTGCCACAGGTTATGTAGATTTCGACGCAGATCCACAAGGTGTAAAAAACATCAGCATGATTACACGCTGGAGATTGGAGCCGAAACCGGAAGATGTTGAAAAATACAAACGCGGAGAACTGGTTGAGCCTAAAAAACCAATCGTTTTCTATATCGATCCGGCAACGCCTAAAAAATGGGTTCCTTATTTGATCCAGGGTGTAAACGACTGGCAGGCTGCCTTTGAAAAAGCAGGCTGGAAAAATGCGATCATGGCGAAAGAAGCACCAACCAATGATCCTCAGTGGAGCCTTGAAGATGCAAGCCACTCTGCTATTGTTTACAAGCCTTCTGATATTCCTAATGCGAGCGGTCCTCACGTGCATGACCCACGTAGCGGGGAAATTATCGAAACACACATTAACTGGTACCACAACGTAATGTCGCTTGTTCGTAACTGGTACATGATCCAGACTGCGGCTGTTGATCCAAAAGCAAGAAAAATGCGTTTTGACGATGAGCTGATGGGACAACTTATCCGTTTTGTATCGTCTCACGAAGTTGGTCACACTTTGGGTCTGCGTCACAACTATGGCTCTTCTTCCACTGTGCCTGTTGAAAAACTTAGAGATAAAAAATGGGTAGAAGCAAATGGCCATACTCCTTCTATCATGGATTATGCACGTTTTAACTACGTAGCACAACCAGAAGATAATATCACAGAAAAAGGTTTGTTCCCTCGCATTGGAGATTATGATATGTGGGCGATCCAGTGGGGTTACAGATGGTTCCCGGACGCAAAAACTGCAGAAGCTGAAGATCCAATTCTGAACAAATGGATCATCGACAGTCTTAATGCAAACAAACGTCTTTGGTTCGGTACAGAATCTGATCCATTGGACCCTCGCTGTCAAAACGAAGACCTTGGCGACGATGCAATGAAAGCAGGTGCATATGGTATTAAGAACCTTCAGCGCATTTTACCAAATCTCGAAGAGTGGACAAAAGAACCAAATGATGGCTACAATAACCTTACGACAATGTATCGTGAGCTTACCAGCCAATTTGGTCGCTACATGGGCCATGCTGCTAAAAACATTGGTGGCGTTATGACAACTCCTAAAACGGTTGAGCAAAGTGGTGCCGTGTTTGAATTTGTTTCTAAAGCAAAACAAAAGGAAGCAATGGCTTTCCTGCAGGCTCAGCTATTCAAAACACCTACCTGGCTTGTAAATAAAAAATACTCTTCCCTTACTGGAAGTGACCCTGTAAGCACCATTGGTCAATTGCAGGAAAATACATTGAACAGGTTGCTGAATTCTGGTATTTTAAATTCACTGGTAAGAGCTGAAGCTCAATTGGGCACGGAGGCATATACTGTTACAGATATGCTTTCTGACCTGAAAAAAGGCATTTGGACAGAGGTGGCAACTCATCAAAAAATTGACATCTACAGAAGAAATCTTCAAAAAGTATATGTTGAAAGATTGATCGCTTTGTTTGTTCCTCAGGAGAACCAAAACCCAATGATGGGTGGCTCTCAGATTAAACCTAGCGATATTACTTCCCTTGCCAAAGCACATGCAAGAACGCTTGCTGCTGAGGTACGTGCTGCGGCCGCAACTGCACCTGATGCTATAACCAAAGCTCATTTGCAGGATATTGCTGACAGACTGACAACAGCGCTCGATCCAAAAAAGTAAGCGAGCGGGGAATGGTAGGGGCGAATCGCATTCGCCCTGAGTTTATAAAATGCAAAAGGTCGAACATTATTAATATGTTCGACCTTTTGCGTTATTTAGAAAGGGCGAATACGATTCGCCCCTACCATTTTCAATTTTCAACTTTCAATTTTCAACTCCACACTGTGCACAGCTGCGCTCATTTCTTTTATAAGTGCAATATCTTTTTCAATTGCGTTGCCCACCACAATTACGTCGGCACCGGCCTTGCAATTAAGGTAAGCCTTTTCAGGCGTAGTTATTCCGCCGCCCACTATTAATGGAACTTCAATGTTTGATGCCACTTTTTTGATCATGCCTTCTGTAATGGCACGTTTTGCTCCACTCCCTGCGTCCATATAGATCAGCTTCATGCCCAGCATTTCGCCTGCCAGTGCTGTGCACAGGGCAATTTCATTTTTGTCGGCAGGAATGGGAGATGCGTTGCTTATGTAGGAAACAGTAGTGGGCGCTCCGCCATCAACTACCATATAACCGGTGCTCATAATTTCGAGGCCGCTTTGCTTTACAAACGGTGCCGAAATAACGTGCTGACCAATTAATAATTCAGGATTTCTGCCAGATATCAACGAAAGATACAGTAAGGCATCTGCGTATTTAGAAATCTGCGATGGGCTGCCCGGAAATAATATAACAGGAATGGAACAATTCTCTTTAATATGCTGTATGCATTCATCAAGGTGGTTGCTCACGACCAAACTACCGCCTACGAACAAATAATCCACCTTAGCTTCAATGGACAACGCTATTAACTGATCCAGCAAAGCGATATCCACCTTATCAGGGTCGATTAACACGGCAAAGGATTTCTTCCCTTGTTTTTTCTTCTCCACTAATGATTGATATATACTATTTCGCATCTATTTACTGGTTGCCGATTTACAAAAATGCAAAACTTTTTGGGTTTAACAGTTATTAATGCTAAAGTTTATTGACCCTCGATTTATCAAAAAGGATTAAAATAACTTTACAACGAAAAGCTACTATACTTTATTCCTTAAATAGTCAGGCTTTACACCTGTATGAAGAAAACAATACAATCAAGAAAAGACATCGAAACTCTTGTAAAAAATTTTTACGACAAGGTAATTAACGATGAAATGATCGGTTTTATTTTCAATGACGTGGCAAAAGTAAACTGGGAAGCGCATCTTCCCGTAATGTTTGATTTCTGGGAAAATGTGCTGTTGCAAAACAATAAATATTCCGGCAACCCCATGCCTCTGCACATATCACTTAATGAAAAAGTTCCCCTGACCAAGGCGCATTTCGACCGCTGGCTGAAACTATTCCACGAAACTATTGACGAGTACTTTGAAGGCGATATTGCCATCCTTGCCAAACAAAGAGCCCAATCTATAGCAACTATCATGCAAATTAAGATCGCGGAGAGGGCGGGGAAATGACTGAATAACTGATTAACTGAATAACTGAGTGGTTAAAGTCAAAAATTCATGTTGAATATAAACATTCAGTTATTCAGTTAATCAGTTATTCAGCTATAGTCTCAAATAAGTCGCCAGCTGCAAAATGCTATTGTTCACATAACTGCTTCCCTTACCCGAAACATATTGGTTCATGTAGCCAATTTCTGCATCAAAACTTTTTACAAAACGGTATCCAACGGAAATGTAGGCTCTGTTTTGGTCAAAAAATTTCCCATTCACGTTTGACTTATCCCCAAGATTAACGAAGATTTCATTTTGCACAGAAGCAAACAGTCCCTTGGTAAATTGTTTTTGTCCACTAAAAGGAATTACATCGCGAAAGAAATAACGGAGCCTGTTTGCATATACATGATCATCGCTTGTAATTTTTCCATCTTTAAGTTGAGGGGTTGCTATAAAACGCTGCTCCAGTCTCAGCCTGTGCTGCAATGTGGTAAAGGCAACCGGCTGATTAAAAATAAACTGCTCCCATATGCGATGCTCTGGGGTATATCCATTTACGCCATCAATGGTGCGCCTGTGTGCAACGTAGGCATAGCCCACTGTAGCAACCATCTTTTTATTGATGTGGTAATTCAATCCGGGCCTTACGATATATGTGGCAAAGTGTTCCCATTTGTTGGTGGAGCGGGCTGCGAGATCTGTATGTAAGCTGAATTTTGAATTTAACTTAACGGTATTGAATGATGCAAACCATCCGGAAAATGCAGATTGGGTAAACCCTGCATACGAACAAGTAAGTACCACAAATAGGATCAATAAAATCTTCTTCATCAATAAATTGGTATAGTATTAGTAATAGAGTTCCGTATCCTTCTTAATATAAAAAAGTATGGCAAATTTCAAAATTTATTCCATAAAAAATCGTAAATTTCTTATTAACAAAAATCATGGTTTCCCTTTGTTTTTAAGGAATGCACGACCTGAGGCACTTGTGGAATTTTCCACTTGTTTTTTCCACAAGCTGTTAATATTTAGGACTGGCTTTTGCCAATTTTAAAAAATACTTTCGTTTTTACCACAAAGGATATTGGACTTTACTTACTAAAAACTTCTAAAGACTTTTCATTATGGCAACTAAAAAGCAATCTGTAAAAGGACTGCAGTTCAGCCGTCGCTTCACGAAAGATGAAGTGAGCGTGTTTGACCAGTTCGAATACGATTACCGCACATCGGTAATTCGTAACCCAAGCGGCGAAGTAGTGTTTGAGATGACGAATGTTGAAGTACCGAAACAATGGAGCCAGATTGCAACGGATATTCTTGCCCAAAAATATTTTCGTAAGGCTGGCGTTCCCCAGCCTGATGGTTCACTTGGCCGTGAGACTTCTGCAAAACAGGTAGCACACCGTATGGCCAATTGCTGGCGCGTATGGGGCGAACGTTACGGCTATTTCGCTTCAGAAAAAGATGCACAGGTTTTCTACGAAGAACTTGTATATAGTATTTTGAACCAGGCTTGTGTTCCTAACAGCCCGCAATGGTTCAATACAGGCCTGCATGAAAGCTACGGAATCACCGGTAAGCCACAGGGCCACTACTTTGTAGATGCCAGAGATGGTGTGTTGAAAAAATCGACCTCTGCTTACGAGCGTCCTCAACCTCACGCATGTTTCATCTTAAGCGTAGAGGATGACCTGGTAAATGATGGTGGTATCATGGACCTTTGGATCCGTGAAGCACGCATTTTTAAATATGGTAGTGGTGTTGGTACCAACTTCAGTAGCATTCGCGGCGAAGGGGAAAAATTAAGCGGCGGCGGTACGTCCAGCGGCTTGATGAGCTTCCTGAAAATTGGCGACCGCTCTGCAGGTGCCATTAAAAGCGGCGGTACTACACGCCGTGCTGCAAAAATGGTTTGTCTTGATCTTGACCACCCTGAAATTATTGACTTCATCGACTGGAAAGTAGAGGAAGAAAAGAAAGTAGGTGCGTTGATCGCTGCAGGTTATCCATCCGATTACGAAGGCGAAGCATATAGAACCGTAAGCGGGCAGAATTCCAATAACTCTGTCCGCATTCCCAACGACTTTTTCGCAAAACTTGAAGCAGATGAAGATTGGGAATTGAAAGCAAGAACAGATGGTCGTGTAATGAAGAGAATAAAGGCCCGTGAGCTATGGAACAAAATTGCATACGCTGCATGGCGCTGCGCAGATCCGGGCACTCAATACGACACTACCATCAATGAATGGCACACTTGCCCTGAAGGCGGCCCCATCCGTGCTTCTAATCCATGTTCAGAATATATGTTCCTGGACAATACGGCTTGTAACCTTGCGTCTGCCAACCTGATGAAGTTTTTTGATATCGATACTAACGTTTTCGATATTGAAGGTTACGCATACTCTTGCCGTTTATGGACAGTGGTATTGGAAGTATCTGTATTGATGGCGCAATTCCCTTCTAAAGAGGTTGCCCAGCTTTCTTACGACTACAGAACGCTTGGTCTTGGCTATGCAAACCTTGGTACCATGCTAATGGTAAAAGGCATTGCTTATGACAGCGAAGAAGCAAGAGCAATCGCAGGTGCTATTACAGCGATCATGACAGGTGTTGCTTACTCAACTTCTGCAGAAATGGCCGAAGTGTTAGGCGCCTTCCCTCGCTACGAAGAAAACAAAGAACACATGCTTCGCGTAATGCGCAACCACCGTGCTGCTGCATACGATGCAAATGGAGCATACGAAGGATTGAGCCTTACACCACAAGGTATCAATGCAAAATATTGTCCTGAAGATCTGTTGAAAGCAGCTACCAAAGCGTGGGACGAAGCTGTTCAGCTGGGTGAAAAATTTGGTTATAGAAATGCTCAGACAACCGTGATTGCTCCTACCGGAACAATCGGCCTTGTTATGGATTGCGACACCACAGGTGTTGAGCCAGATTTTGCTTTGGTGAAATTCAAAAAATTAAGCGGCGGTGGATATTTCAAAATTATCAACCAAAGTGTTCCTACTGCATTGAGAAATCTTGGTTACAATGCTAAAGAAATTGATGCAATAGTGAAATATGCAGTGGGTACAGCAAATTTTGCAGGCGCTCCCCACATCAATCACCAATCATTAAGCGAAAAAGGATTTATTGCAGAAGAAATTAAAAAACTCGATACGGCAGTAAGTTCCGCTTTTGAAGTTGGTTTTGTATTCAACGTATATACTTTGGGCGAAGAATGTTTACAACGTCTTGGCTTCAAACCGGAGCAATATTTCAACTTCGAATGGAGCTTGCTGGAGGCACTCGGCTTTACTGATGAGCAAATTGCAGAAGCAAATGATTATGTATGCGGAACAATGACTGTTGAAGGCGCTCCATACTTAAAAGCAGAACACCTTTCAGTATTTGATTGCGCAAACAAATGCGGCAAAAAAGGCGAACGCTATATTCATGCACACGGTCACATCCGTATGATGGGCGCAACACAACCATTCATCAGCGGCGCTATTTCAAAAACGATCAATCTTCCAAATGAAGCTACTGTAGAAGAAATTGCAGATGCGTATATGCTGAGCTGGCAGCTGGGTCTTAAAGCGAACGCGCTATACCGCGACGGAAGCAAACTGAGCCAACCATTAAGCACAAAGAGCGACAAGAAAGCAAAAACTGCAGAAGCAGAGGATGAGAAAGCGGAAGAAACTCCATCTCAGGAATCTGTAATTGTGGATCTGGGTAAATTAACAGTGGAAGATTTGCTGGAAGAAGTTCAAAAACGTGTTCAGGCTTCTCCTGATACTAAATTGAAACGTCAGCTGTCGCGCATAGTAGAAAGAAAAACACTTCCGGCTAAGCGCAGAGGTTTTACACAGAAAGCTAAAATAAACGGCCAGACCTTGTTTGTACGTACCGGCGAATACGGTGATGGCACTGTAGGTGAAATCTTCATCGACATGGCGAAAGAAGGGGCTACAATGCGCAGCATGTTGAATTGCTTTGCTATAGCTGTTTCTATCGGCTTACAATACGGTGTTCCATTGGAAGAGTTCGTAGAGAAATTTGTATTCACCCGCTTCGATCCGGCAGGCATGGTAGATCACCCGAATATCAAAACCACTACTTCCATTGTTGACTTCCTGTTCCGTTCACTGGCTTACGAATACTTAGGCAGAACTGACCTGGTTCACGTGCTTGACAGACCGGAAGTAGGCAACACTGGAACTGACGATTGGGATGAAATTCCAACTACACTGGAGTATGACAAAAAAACACCAAAGCTGAGCGATGTAAGAATCGTAGCGGCGGCGAGTGCGCCCTCTCCTCAGCCTCACCATTCGCATTCACACAAACCTCAAAAAGCAGCGGCTATTAAAGTGGAAAGTGGTCTGGATGCGGTAAATGCAGCAGCAAAAAATATGCAGAGCGATGCGCCTTCATGTAACGTGTGTGGACACATCACGCTTCGCAGCGGCACTTGCTACAAATGCCTGAACTGTGGCAATAGCATGGGTTGCAGCTAAATTGATCTATCTTTTTCGATAATAAACCAACCAAAAACTCATCCCGGTAGTTTCCACTATCGGGATTTTTGTTTTAATAATTGAATCGATTGGATGATTGAATAATTGAGGTGTTCGCTGCTGGTTTGATCTCTGCCGTTGCCTTTATCCAAAGCACCCCGTTGATTTTCGCTTCGCGAGGTTAACATGTCGCCCCTACGGGGCTGGCAACATATTTTCCAAAACGTTTTCTTTTCTACGAACGTGTCGCCCCGCTGGGGCTATTTGATATACTCTGCAAGTCGCAAAGAGCTCCAGCTGGGCGTCACGTTCGTAGAAATTATTGAACCACAGTGAACCGAATACCAGCCCCAGAGGGGTGACACGTTAGTAGGCTTCGAAGAAGCCCCATGCCAAATTATTATTTGACGGCATAAAAAAACACCGGCGATTAGATTAACATATATTGACTGAATTCCCCCTATAATCGCCATTCAACAGCTCTCTATTTCGAAAAATCCAATATTGGCGGGGCATCACCATATAATAATAGTATTCACAACCGCGTTCTTATCTTGTTCACCCTTTAAAAAGAACAATTTCTCATTTTTCTTCCTTAAAAACCTAAAACTGCAAACCATTGAAAACCAACTGTCTGAATTATCCTGTCACGCAATTATTCATTTCTTCGCCCCCGGCAGGCAACCTTTTTTTGTACCTTTCGTATATACTTTCAAATAGCACAACACAACAAGAATTTTGATAGGCATTGCACAAATAATATCGGGTTGCTTAAAGCAAGACTCAAGGTGTCAGAAGGCACTTTATGAGAAATATTACGGCTATGCCTTGAAGATAGTGTTCCGCTATATATATCACTATGACAAAGCGGTAGATGTAGTAAATGATGGGTATGTGAAACTGTTTATGAAGTTCTCAACCTTCAAATGTGAAAACGAAGAACATTTAGAGAAAATGTTCATGGGATGGTTGAGACAAATTATGGTGAACACAGCAATTGATGCTTTACGTAAAAATGACCTTATGCCGGAAATCGGCGGTATTGCTGATCATGTATGGGAGGAACCCGATAGAAGTGCGAATGCCGATCAGCGAGTGCTCTATAAAGAGCTGATGATTTACGTAAAAAAGTTACCGCCGGTTTACCGGATTGTGTTCAACATGTTTGTAATAGACGGCTTCACGCACCACGAGATAGCAGAGTCTCTTTGTATTTCTGTTGGAACCTCTAAATCTAACTTATCGAAAGCAAGGGCATTACTGCAAAAATTTATTAACAAAGACAGTGGGGCAATAGAACTATGCAGTATTTAGATGACAATATGGACGACCTGTTTAGAAAGGCTGCTGAAGAGTATCCTTTAAGAACACCTGAACCAGACTGGAGCAGAATTGAATCTGCACTGCAATCAGGGAACAATAACCCTTTGCGCGCAGGCAGAGACAAAAATGATCGCAGACGATTCTTCTGGTTCCTGTTGATACTGCCGCTTGGCTTTGTGTTTACACATAACATCAAAACAGGCAGCGGAATAAATAAAACAAATACAGTTGCGGCGGCTAAAAGCGGAGATGAGAAAAACAGTGCACCGGCGAGCCAAAAACTGGTAACAACGAATAGCAATATCCAATATCCAGATAAAACAGAAGCTTCTAACAACAATCCAATTTCCTTAGAAAGGAAAACCAATGACAATCCAATCTCTTTGAAAAATGAAAAACAATCCGGAAAACTATTTAATAACCCTAAAACAACAACAAATGACTTAACAACAAATACAAGCAGTTCCAATACAAGGAATGCACAAGATATTACCTATGATAACCAGAGATCAAAATCCAAATCCAGGAAAAACCAAAAGTCCGGCAATATAATATCCATATCCGACCGAAACCAAGAATCCATATCCAGAAACGACCGGCAATCCATATCCAATAAATCCGTATCCAATAGGTCCATATCCGATAATGATCAACCATCCATATCCAAATCCAATGAAGATCTAGCATCCATATCCAATGATCAACAGAACATATCCAATATCCCGTTAAAAAACACAAATCCGCAACCAGGTCCTTTAGTCGAAAAACATAAAGACTCGATTGCAATCAACAACACCGTTGCTGCTACAAAAAAGAACGACATTAAAGTAGAGAAAGGTAAACAGCATGGGATTTACATCAGTATATTAGGCGCCGCTGATGTAAGCACCATCAAAATGCAAACAGTAGAACATATAGGCTTTGGAGCAGGCATACTGGTGGGGTATCAATTCAATAAAAAATGGGCAATAGAAACAGGGGTGCTCTGGGATAAAAAACAATACTATAGCGATGGAGAATATTTCGATACAAAAAATACAGGCATCCCCCCTGCTGTCCAGGTTCTAAACATTGACGGTGCATGTAACATGTTTGAAGTTCCCGTAAGTGCACGTTATAATTTCTCTTTCAAGAAAAAAGGAAACTTTTTCGCAACGGCTGGGCTTACCTCTTATTTTATGAAGAAAGAAGAATACTATTACTATGCTAAGCATGGCAGTAGCTATTACGGCGCAGAAAGAACCTATAATAACTCAGGCAACAACTTGTTCTCAGTTATGACTTTAAGTGCCGGTTATGAATACAAACTTGGTAAAATAGGCAGCTTAAGAACAGAGCCATATTTAAGACTTCCTTTAACAGGAGTTGGTATTGGCAACCTCCCTATCTCCAGCATAGGGCTACAAGTGGGCATTACGCATCGCTTCTGATTTAATCATTCTTTACAGTAACATTTAAGTATATGCGAAAGAAAGTGCTTTTTCTCGCAGCGGGGATTGTGTTGTTATGCCTCGCCGCCTGGGCCTACTATGCCTATCAAAAACCACATACAGATGCGAGAGATATTGCACCTTCAGCAAACATCAGTGCTGCTGAATTATTCAACGCTTATCTCTCTAACGAAACAGAAGCAGATAAAAATTACACAGGAAAGGTAATAAGCATCAAAGGAACAGTGAACGCCGTTCAGAAAGACAGCACTACCATTAGCATTTTACTTAGTGCAGGCGAAAAAGCTGCGGGAGGTATCAATTGCAGCTTTTACAATGCACAATCATTGAAAGTTCCTTCGGTCAATTCACTCATAACTATTAAAGGCAGATGCACCGGTTTTCTGCTCGATGTAAATGTGGTGGATTGTGTTATTGAATAAAATGAATCGAAAAAAGAAGCACTCTATGCGTAAATACATTTCATCCTCGTTAGTTGTTGCAGCAATAATAACATGTCTGGCAATTTCCTGTTCAAAAGCGAATGAAGAAAGCCTGAGCGATGGCATCACCTGTGACACAACAGCAGTAAAGTATAGCACAGATATAGTGAACATACTTTCCAATAATTGCTATGAATGCCACGGCGCAGGTAGCACTGCAGGTAGTGGTGGCATTGACCTGAGCACCTACAGCAACCTTAAAGTTCATGCCGATGCGGGGCACCTCGTTGGCGTTGTTACACATGCACCCGGATTTCCGGCAATGCCTTATGGAAGACCCAAACTGGATGATTGTTCAATCAATAAGATCACTGCATGGGTTAACCAGGGAGCAAAGAATAACTAACGATCAAGAATAATTGAAAAATTAGATTCAGATGAAAAAGATTAGCATCTTCCTTATCCTTCTTATAAACTGCTATTGGGCGCATAGCCAGCAGTACATGACACGTTCCGGCTTTATAGGCTTTTATGGAAAAACCCCAATGGAAGATATCAGGGCAGAAAACAAGCAGGTGTACGCCATCATTGACGCGGGCAACAAAAACATGGCTATTACGCTGCTACTGAAAGGGTTCATTTTCACAAAAGAATTAATGCAGGAGCATTTCAACGAAAATTATGTGGAGAGTGACAAATATCCCAAAGCCAGTTTCACAGGTACATATACAATCAATGTACCGCCGGGAAGCGACAGCATTTACAAAGTAACCATCAAGGGCAATATGACGCTGCACAATGTAACTCGTCCAATAGAAATACCGGCAACGTTGCAAATGCAACAGGGAAGAATGACAGGACAAGCCGAATTCAAAATGAAACCAGAGGACTACAATATCACCATTCCTTCTATAGTGCGTGATAAAATAGCGAAAGAAATGAACGTGGTTGTAAAGCTGGACTGTAACGCAAAGTGAGGCCGTGAAACGTGAATGGTCAATGGTGAATGTAGCTGCGAGCTCTATATTTTGCATTCACTATTGACGATTTGCGTTTACAATGCATCACGCTTTTTTAGGGTTTCGCATTCACCATTCACCATTCACCATTCACCATAAATCAAACTTCCATGTCTCTAAAGAAATTTTTTTGCTCACTAATCATCATAATAACAATCGGAGAATTGCATGCACAGGATTCTTCTCTTTTAAAATCATTGAATGATTCTATGCAGGCAAGCAGTGGCGTCATTTACACTACCGGCACATTCAAGGCGCTGCACGTCATCAATATGCAAACTGTTGAAGCCCCCGGTGCAGGTGTCTTAGATTTTGTGATACAGCACCGCTTTGGTCAGCTCAACAGCGGAGCTTACAATTTATGGGGATTGGATAATGCGACATTGCGCTTAGGGCTTGATTACGGTATTTCGTCAAGACTTGCAATTGGCATCGGCAGAAGTTCTTATGAGAAAATGTTTGATGGCTATGTGAAATATAAATTACTACGACAGTCAACCGGTGCAGTGAACATGCCTGTGTCTGTAAGCCTCTTGGGTTCCATCAATCACTTCACGCAGCACTACGATGATAAACCATATTTAGATGCAACGTATCGCACTGCGTACACTGCGCAATTGTTGATCGCAAGAAAATTCAACCGCAATATCTCTTTTCAATTGGTTCCTACTTTCCTTCATTATAACATTGTTCCAACAGCAGATGACAAGAACAATCAGTTTGCAATCTCTGCCGGAGGTCGTGTGAAGTTTACCAAAAGAATGGCGATTACCGCAGAATACAACTATCTCCTTCCTAACCAGGTAAATTCCATGGACGTCTACAATTCATTTTCTCTTGGCTGGGACATAGAAACCGGTGGGCACGTATTCCAACTGGTATTTACCAATTCACAGGGAATGGTGGAAACGCAATACATTGGAAGAACATTGGGTAAATGGGGCGACGGTGCCATTTATTTTGGCTTCAATATTTCACGAAGCTTTAATATTACAAAGAAGGCGAAGAATAGGGTGTCTTGGTAATTTTGCAGCTCTCCCCCTCGAAATCCCCTGCAAACATTTGATTAACTGACTATTCTTTATGTAAACTTTAGACTTTTTTATACTATTTCGGCTTGTTTTTCGTTACAGTTATCGAATCAAATATTTAATCCAAGTAACATGAAAACAGTCATTACCCTAGCAATTGTAGTCGCATTCCTGTCGTCGTGCGCCAGAACAATTACCACGTCAGATGCTGCAAACCACCATTACAGGGGTTGTCGCAATTTGAGATAAATACTTTTTTCATTGAGCTTTTGCAGCCATAAGCGTAACATTACGATTATGGCTTTCTTTTTTTATAGTATAAATGCTTGTAAATAAATGATCCATATTGTAGGCGAATCTATTCACTGTTAATAGCTATCTTTGCGGACTTAAGAAAATCGAATGGACTTAAATTTCAATCCCGACAAACAACATACGCTTGGTGCAGAAGTAAGCATTTCAGGTACAGGACTACACACAGGAATAAGTGTAGATATGACTTTGAAACCTGCAAATCCAGGTTTTGGCCTTCAGTTTCAACGTGTTGATTTGCCCGGACATCCTATTATTAAAGCAGATTGCGACTTAGTAACAGATACTTCCAGAGGCACAACCATTGAAGACAATGGTGCAAGAGTGAGTACAGTAGAGCACGTTTTGGCAGCTCTTGTAGGTATGGGCATTGACAACTGCCTTATCGAAATCAACGGCCCGGAAACGCCAATTATGGACGGAAGTTCCCAGCCATTTGTAGAAATGATTGAAGAAGTTGGTGTGCTGGAACAAGACGCTACAAAAATCTGGTACAGCATAGACGAAAACATTCATCATTACGACGAACAAAAAAGAGTGGAAATGGTAGCCATGCCTTCAGTTGGTTATCAGATCACTACATTAATAGATTTCAATTCTCCGGTATTGGGTACACAGCATGCAGGTTTAAAGCACATGCGTGATTTCAAACAGGAAATTGCACCCTGCCGTACTTTCTGCTTCCTGCACGAGTTGGAAACCTTGCTGGCGCACAACCTTATCAAAGGCGGCGACATTAACAATGCGATCGTTGTTGTTGATAAACCGGTAACGGAAGAAGAAATGGCAAGACTTGCAAAAGTTTTCAAGAGAGATAAAATGGAAGTGAAGAGCGAAGGTTATTTAAACAACCTTGAGCTGCGCTACCTAAATGAACCAGCTCGCCACAAACTACTTGATATTGTGGGAGATCTGGCGCTGATCGGTTACCCTATCAAAGCAAGAATTATTGCTAATCGTCCCGGTCACAGTACAAACGTTGAGTTTGCGAAGAAGATCAAACAGTATATCAAGAAGAACAAGCATGTAAAGGATATTCCTATTTACGATCCAACAATGCCTGCTGTATATACCACTCAGCAAATTGAAAAAACTTTACCACACAGATATCCGTTCTTGTTGGTAGATAAGATTATTGAGCTGACTGACAAACGCATTATCGGTATTAAGAACGTAACGTTCAACGAGCCGTTCTTTACAGGCCACTTCCCGGGAAATCCTGTAATGCCTGGTGTATTGCAGATTGAGGCGCTGGCACAAACAGGCGGTATTTTGGCAATCAACGCATTAGGCGGTGGCAGCTACGATACTTACTTTATCAAAATTGACAACTGTAAGTTTAAACAAAAGGTGGTGCCGGGCGACACAATGATCCTTAAAATGGAACTGGCTGCGCCGATCCGTCGTGGCATTTGCGAAATGAAAGGAACTGTATATGTTGGAAATAAAGTAGCTACAGAAGCTGATTTAGTAGCGCAATTGGTAAAGAGGAGTTAACATTAGCAAGTTCTTAGTATCAATTAAATAGGTTATATGGTTTGGCCAACCTACTTTTGCAAATAAATTTTTACTTGAGCCAGTTCAAAACTGGCTCTTTTATAATGTCTTTATCTTTATGATTCACCCGCATACATATATTCATCCTAGCGCGAAACTAGCTCCCAACGTAAAAGTTGATCCATTTACTGTTATCCATCCTAATGTTGAAATTGGCGAAGGAACCTGGATTGGTTCTAACGTTACCATCATGGAAGGCGCAAGAATCGGAAAAAATTGCAGAATTTTTCCTGGTGCCGTTATCTCCGCCATCCCTCAAGACTTAAAATTTGAAGGAGAAGATTCACTGGTTGAAATTGGGGACTCTACAACAATCCGCGAATTTGTTACCATCAACCGTGGCACAAAGGAAAGAGGTAAAACATCGGTAGGTTCAAATTGTCTTATCCAGGCTTACAGCCACATAGCGCACGACTGTCAGATAGGAAACAACTGCATTCTTACCAACAATACGCAAATGGCAGGTCACGTTGTTATGGGCGACTGGTCCATCCTTGCAGGTATGTGCGCCGTTCACCAATTCGTTCAAATTGGTCAGCACGCATACATCGGCGGTGGTTCATTGGTAAGCAAAGATGTTCCCCCTTTTATCAAAGCAGCAAGAAACCCGCTTAGCTATGCAGGTGTAAACTCTGTAGGCTTAAAACGTCGCGGATTTACAATCGAGCGCATCAATCACATTCTTGATATTTACAGAGTTCTTTATAACAAAGGCCTCAACACCTCTCAGGCGCTTGAGTTCATTGAAGAAGAATATCCGGCAACTGACGAGCGTGATGATATTTTGACATTTGTGAGAGAAAGTGGCCGTGGCATTATTAAAAGATATACCAAAGGCAACAATGATGACGATCTCGCTATCTGATGCAGGAAAACGGTTCAACCGCGACTGGATCTTTCGTCACGTCAATTACACATTCACAAGCGGCAACGCTTACGCAATAGTGGGACCAAATGGTTCCGGCAAATCTACATTACTACAGTGCATTGGAGGCGCAACCGCTTTCAGTGAAGGGAAAATAGAAGTTTCGGATTTATCAGCAGGTAAATCCGAAACTCAAAAACCCACTTCCATCGGCGAACAAAATCTTTACAAACATCTTTCAATTTGTGCTCCATACCTCGAACTCATAGAGGAAATGACAGCAACAGAATTCCTTTCATTCCACCAAACTTTCAAGCCGTTGCTCGATGGCTGGAACGAAAAGAATATCCTCGAATATGTTGGCCTTGAAAAAGCCGCACACAAGCAGATCCGCTATTATAGCAGCGGTATGAAGCAACGGGTAAAATTGGCCCAGGCCATTTTCTCCAACGCGCATTTATTGTTGCTTGATGAACCTTGTACAAATTTTGATGATGCGGGTTACGAACTCTACAAACGCATGATCAGCGAATTTGGCAACAACCGCCTCATCATCGTAAGCAGCAACGACATTGAAGAATACGGTTTCTGCACTGCAAAAATTTCCATAAGCGACTACAAGTAGAGAAAACGCAGATTCTCATGATCGTGATGATAATTATGATTTTTGAAAATACAAAGCCTGCTCTTCAAGGCTTGTAGCCTTGAAGTTCTATTTTGTTGCCTCTGGAAACAATAAAATCGCCGGAGGCGATGGAATACAGCTTCAAGGCTACAAGCCTTGAAGAGCAGGGTTCCGTTTTCGGTTGCACTTAAAACATTTTCAAATTCTCAAATTTTCAAATTTTCAAATTCCTACTTTTGCTCTATGACCATCCATTTCAACTACAACAAGAAACAGGTGATACAAGGCTTGCGATATCATTTTTTCACAAGACCGGAAATAAAATTTTTGATCATCATCATCAATGTATTTGCATTGTTATCGGCAGGTCTGTTTTATTTCAAGAAGATACAACCCATCTCATTCCTGATCTTTTCACTGTTGTGGCTTGTGCTGATGGTCGTGATATGGAGTGTGCTGCCCGCCAGCATTTACAGGAGGGCACATACATTTAAAGATGAGTTTTCTGTGGACTTCAAAGACGATGGTCTCACCCTTTCTAATGATAGAGGCTCAAAAAAATGGGAGTGGAACCTCTTCAGTAATTTTTTGGAAACGCCTTATTTCTTCCACCTCTATTTCGACGCCCGCTCATTTTTCTTAATCCCAAAAGATGCGTTTAAGGACATTCCGGATATGCAGAGTGCTCGTAGCCTGCTCAAAGAGCATATAAAGCAATAATTTGAAAATTTGAGGATTTGAAAATGAGCTGTGCAGCGCTCTAATTGCATGTTTCGTTCTTGCAGGGCGAAAAGTTTAAACAATACTGTGACTGCCGCACACAAAGCATTTTCAAATTTTCAAATCACCACATTTTCAAATTTTTCTTTTTTGCCTGGGCAAAAAAGAAACGCTGCTTGGAAAAGCAGCGTCATTAACCCTAAAAAACCCTCTATTACTATCTTTAATTCTTTTTATTTTCTTTATATCTTTTATCTGGAGTACCGTCTTTTTTAGCATGTACTACAGTATCTTTTGCTGTTTTGTTTTCTTTGTAGCGCTTATCAGGAGTACCATCCTTTTTAGTGTGTTGAGTGGTTTGTGTTTGTCCTGATGAAGCCTTAGTTTGTGCAAAGCTGAAAGCGCTTACAGATAACAGCATTGCAGCAGCAAGAAATAATTTTTTCATTGTATGGATTTGTTTAACGATGTAAAAATGGGCAACAATTTTTAACCCGAAAAATTTTTTTTTTGTGTTAACTTCAGCTTAACCAGTGTTAACAGCTTAACCACGGCTTAACAAGGCAAACACAGGTTCATTCAATATTTGAAATGAATTTTGTAACAAACGTTCCAGTACCAATTTTTCGTATGCGTTCAAAAACTTTAAAATGGATTTTACTCCTTTCCACCGTAATAATTGTCATCATCATTGGTGTGCAGTTATATTGGTTGAATAAGGTGTACAAGTTTGAAGAACGGGAATTTAATAACAATGTTGTAAAAGCCGTCCGCGGCCTTTTTGAAGATATTGATATAGCAGATTATCCCGGAACCCAGTTGCAGAAGCTTATTGACCATCCTGACCTCAATACATTCATTATCGAGATAGACAGCATTCCGCCAAAAGACTCGCTCTCGCACTTTCTCATTAGCGAGTTTGAGGACTTTGAAGTACTGTCAGATTGTAAAATGGCGCTGTATGATGTGGGTTCAAAAAAATATTTGTACCAGTTGTATCTTCCGACAGCCGCTTCCCTTAACCCACGCGAAACACAAATTGACCTTCCTGAGCTCAATCTTGATCACTCATACATATACCTCTATTTTCCGCACAGAAGACAATACATTGTACAAAAGCTCGGCTGGTGGATAAGCGCTACCATCCTGCTTTTTGTGGTGCTGCTCGCTTTGCCGGCAACCTTGTTTTATTTATACAAACAAAAAACACTGAATGAACTGCAGAAGGACTTCGTGAACAACTTTACACACGAATTTAAAACGCCTCTTGCAGTGATGAAACTTGCATCGGACGTACTTGTGGGGCCGGCCATTCTCAACCAGCCCGATCGTTTAAAACAGTACAGCCTGATCATCAAGCAGCAAACGGAACATTTACAATACCAGGTAGAAAGGCTGCTAAAAACGGCAACGACCGATGAAAACTTCCTGACACTGGAAAAAACCACCTTCGATCCGAATGAGATGATCAGCGAAGTGATAACGCAGCTGGACCCCCTGATTAAGATGAAAAATGCAAAGATCGATTTGCAGCTCGACCCCAAACACGTTGTTATATCGGCAGACAAGCCGCATATTTCGCTTGTTGTGGTAAATCTGGTTGAGAATGCGATCAAATATTCCGAGCATCCGTTGGTCATAATTTCCACCAGTGCACAGAACGGCCACTTCACACTTTCAGTAAAAGATAACGGCATAGGCATTAAAAAGGAGTATTTAAAACATATATTTAGGAAGTTTTACCGAATTCCAACCGGTGATGTGCACAATGTAAAAGGTTTTGGCCTGGGATTGAACTTCGTAAAAAAGGTAGTGGTTGCGCACCACGGAAAAATCACGGTAAATAGTATACCGGAAATAGGTACAGAATTTAGAATTGTTTTACCCAAATTATAATCAATGAGTTACAAAGCAAAAGTTCTATTGGCAGAAGACGATGCAGCGTTGGGTTTTGTAATCAAAGACAGCCTCGAAGAGGCGGGCTATGAGGTAATCTTGTGTGCAGATGGCCAAACAGCCATTGAAAGGTTCAACAAGAATGAATTTGACATCTGTTTACTGGACGTGATGATGCCGCATAAAGATGGTTTTGAAGTAGCTAAAAAAATAAGACAGCAGTCAGACGTCGTTCCCATTCTTTTCCTCACTGCCAAATCACTGGAAGAAGATAAGATCAAGGGCTTTCAAAGCGGCGCGGATGACTATATTACCAAGCCCTTCAGCATGCCGGAACTACTGCTCCGCATGGATGTGTTTTTAAGAAGGACCAAAAAAATGTATTCCGAGCAGGTGCAGGACTACCAGATCGGTAAACTCAAATTTTCCTTTGCTAACCTTACGATAACTTCTCCGGAAGGCAACAGCACACTTACGCAAAAAGAAGCTGAATTGTTGCTGTTTCTTTGCCAGCACCCTAACAAAGTATTAAAACGCGAAGAAGTGCTTTTAAATGTCTGGGGAAAAGATGACTATTTCCTCGGAAGAAGCATGGACGTTTTCATCACCAAAGTACGCAAGCATTTTAAGACCGACCCGGACGTTGTACTGGAAACCATACATGGTGTGGGATTCCGGTTTAATGTGCCTGTGAAGTCGTAACACGTCAATCGTCAATCGTGAATGCGTCGCCCTGCGACAAGTTCGAACATTAACTTGGTGCAACATTCACCTTTCACCATTCATCATTCCCGCCCTCTCTACCACTCTAACGAGCACTCCTTGCCATTTTTGATCCGGAAATGTTAAACAAATCAGATCAAATAATTGTCAATTCGTTAGTTAACCAGCAGTTAACAGATGTTAATCGCGGCTTAACTAAATACGAAAACATCTTTGCACTCATTTTGTAAACCAGTATTATTTATATATGCAGAAGCACTCGTACAGTTTGCTGTTCATCC
The DNA here is from genome assembly GCF_019130065.1 of Pinibacter aurantiacus. GTDB lineage: Bacteria > Bacteroidota > Bacteroidia > Chitinophagales > Chitinophagaceae > Pinibacter > Pinibacter aurantiacus. The sequence goes on from NZ_JAHSPG010000003.1 coordinate 716,194, forward strand.
TATGTTTTGCTACCTCTTTCCTGAGGGCGCAGAATAAACCAGACAGCATACATCTTACCCTACCCGACGCCGAAAAAATGTTCGTTACGCGGAACCTGTCACTTATTGCCCAGAAGTACAACATTGACATCAACAAGGCCCTTGTACAGCAAGCGAAGTATTGGCAAAATCCAACACTAACGGTTTCGCAGAACCTGGATCTGAAGACGATCAGGCAGGGACTGGTGAAAGAAGACAATCTCGGTCACGGAGGCCAACTTGATGTACAATTACAGCAGGTTATTCTTACTGCCGGCAAAAGAAACAAGCTTATACATCTTGCGAACGACCAGGTTCTTTCTGCTGAACAACAATTCAACGACCTGTTGCGTAACCTGAGCTTTGTATTGCACACAAGCATGAACACTTTGTACCAGCAGCAATCTACTTTCCAACTATACCAGGAAGAGCTGACCTCCCTTGAGCAAATGGTTAACGCCATGGATGCACAGTATAAAGCGGGCAACATTTCTCAAAAAGAAAATATCCGTGTAAAAGCTTTGCTGTATTCATTGCAAACGGACCAGGCATCGCTGGAAACGCAAATGGCAGATGTACAAAGAGATCTACGTGTTCTGTTGCAAATGGGCGGCGATTCTACAATTGTGGTAGACATGCCGCAAATGACTACAGACTTCGGCACTCCGCTTCCTCTTATAAACCTGCTGGACACAGCCCGGGCAACAAGGCCGGATTATTTGCTTACACAAACAAACGTTCTCAACCAACAACATAATCTTGCTTATCAAAAATCATTGAAGGCGCCAGATGTAACAGTTGGCGTAGAGTACGACCACGCATCGAGCTACCAGTTCAACTACTGGGGCCTCGGCGTTGGTTTGCCATTACCCATTTTAAACAGAAACAAAGGCAACATCAATGCTGCGCAAAAAAGCATTGAACAGGCCCAGGTACAGGTAACACAATACCAATCGCAAATTGACCAGGAAGTGCAAGCTGCCTACAACAAGTGGCTGATCTCCCAAAAGATCGTCGGCAAAGGTGCCGGAGTACTTGATCAGCCTTACGACAATTTGCTGCAAAACATGATCAAGAGTTATAAAGAAAGACAAGTGAGCCTGATCGAGTTTATCGACTTCTTCGATTCGTATAAAGAAACAAAATCAAACCGTATGGAGCAGGAACTTAATTTACGCAATGCAGTGGCGGAATTAAATTTCACAGTGGGCAAAAACATTATTCAATAAGTACTCTTCAACCCGATAATATGAACAAATTAATTATAGCGACTTTAGGATTACCGGTATTCTTATTTGCTTGTAAAGAAAAGAAGCAACCGGACCCCGTGTCAAAACAGGTATGTGTAAGCGATTCTATGTTACCTATGATCACCATAGATTCTGTAAAAATGTCGAACATCGATGATCAGCTCAAGCTTTCAGGAGAGATCAGTTTCAATGAAAGTAAAGTCGTGAAACTATATCCTTTCAGTAGCGGCCAGGTGGCCGAAGTAAAAGTAAACCTCGGAGACAGAATCAAACAAGGGCAGGTACTGGCAGTGATTAAAAGTGCTGAGATCGCAGGAAATTACAGCGACCTCGTAGCTGCAGAATCGGATGTTGCCATTGCCAAAAGACAATATGAAAACGCTGAAGCTTTATACAACAACGGCATCAGCAGCCAGCGTGAATTTGAAGAAGCAAAACAAAATTTACAAAAAGCAACTTCTGCTGAAACAAAGATCAGGGAAACTTTGCGCATCAATGGTAGCGGCCGCACGGATAAAAACGGAAACTTTACCATCATTGCTCCAAGAAGCGGTTATTTACTGGAAAGAAAAATCAATCCGGGAAGCTTTATCAGAGCTGACAATACAGAGAACATGTTTACTATTGGTGACATTACTGATGTGTGGGTAATTGCAAACGTGTATGAGTCGGACATCTCACGCATTAAAGAAGGTTACACTGCTAAAGTAACCACACTTGCTTATCCTGATTCAGTGTTTGTAGGCAAAGTAGATATGATCAATCAGATACTTGATCCGCAAACCAAAGTAATGAAAGTAAGAATTGATTTGCCTAACAAAGGTCTGGCATTGAAACCTGAAATGTTTGCCAACGTACTGATAGAAAATAAAGAAGGAAGAAAAGCGATGAGCATTCCTGCGTCTGCATTGGTTAGTGACGATGGCAAAAGCTATGTGGTTACTTACAAAGGCCAGTGTGATTTGAAATTGCACGAAGTAAAAGTGATCAAAGCAACAGAAGGCGGTCCGGCATTCATTAACGAAGGCGTAGAGCTTGGAGACAAAGTAATCTCTAAGAACCAGGTGTTGTTCTTTAGAGCATTGTCGCAGCAATAGCGTGAATGGTCAATCGTGAATCGTGAATGTAGTTACAATATCAATATTCATCATTCACGACTCGCGATCGACATTACACGATTTACTATTCACGTTTCACCATTCACTATTCACGATTATCAATCATTAGCATGAATAAGTTCATAAAAAGCATTATCCATTTTTCACTGCGCCACCGCTACTTCGTTTTCTTTATGACAGTAGTGCTGGTAGCAATAGGAATTTGGAGCTATAAAGAAACCCCTATCGAAACATTTCCGGATGTTACCAATACACAGATAGTTATTATTACGCAATGGCCCGGAAGAAGTGCGGAGGAGGTAGAGAAGTTTATTACCATTCCGCTTGAAACGGTGCTGAACTCCGTACAGAAAAAAGCGAATCTTCGTACCAACTCTTCATTTGGTCTTAGTTATATCACTTTGATATTTGATGACGGAGTAGATGACGCGTTTGCACGGCAGCAGGTAATGAGCCGTATCATTAACGCTGATCTTCCTGACAACATACAACCGGAAGTGCAGCCGCCTTACGGACCAACGGGTGAAATTTACCGCTACACTTTGCAAAGCGCTACCAAATCTGTGCATGAGCTTACAGCTTTGCAGGATTGGGTACTTGATCGCCAGTTCAAATCAGTGTCGGGTGTTGCCGATGTAAACAGTTTTGGTGGTGAAGAAAAAATATTTGAAGTAAGTGTGAACCCTGAGTTGCTGATCAAATACAACCTGAGCTCACTCGATGTATATGATGCCGTTTCAAAGAGCAACGTAAACGTGGGTGGTGATGTAATTGAAAGAAATGGCCAGGCTTATATAGTACGTGGTATTGGTTTGCTTAATAACATTGACGAAATTGAAAACATTATTATCACGAAAATAAACGGTGTACCATTGCTGGTAAAGAATGTTGCCAATGTTATGGAAGCCGGTAAACCGCGCCTGGGAACTGTTGCGCTGAACGAAAAACGTAATCAGATTGAAGGTATTGTGGTAATGCGCAAGGGAGAAAACCCAAGTGAGGTTTTAGATCGCGTACACGAAAAAATAACGGAACTTAACAAAACCATTTTGCCAAAAGATGTGAAGATCGTTCCATTCTACGATCGTACCACATTGATGGACTTTGCCCAGGAAACGGTTATTCACAATCTTATTGAAGGTATCGTACTGGTAACGGTGATCGTATTTCTTTTCATGGCAGACTGGCGCACAACGGTGATCGTAAGTATCATCATTCCGCTGTCACTTTTGTTTGCCTTCATTTGTATGCGCATCAAAGGCATGAACGCCAACCTGCTTTCGATGGGAGCGATTGACTTTGGTATTATTATAGATGGAGCCGTCGTGATGGTGGAGGGGTTGTTTGTGGCACTCGACAAGCGGGCGCATGAAGTGGGCATGGAGAAATTCAACAAACTGGCAAAGCTTGGCCTGTTCAAGAACACCGGTGCAGAAATGGGTAAATCCATCTTCTTCTCCAAGTTGATCATCATCACCTGTTTGATACCCATCTTCGCATTCCAGAAAGTAGAAGGTAAAATGTTCTCTCCTCTCGCCTACACTTTAGGTTTTGCATTGTTAGGAGCATTGATTCTTACACTTACGCTGGTGCCTGCATTATCAAGCATTTTGTTGAAAAAGAATGTGCGTGAAAAACACAACCCGATTGTAATTTTCTTTGAGAGCATTACACTAAAGGGTCTGAAAAAATTGTATGCCAATCAAAAGCTGAGTGTGATTATTGCATTCATCATAATGTTTGTATCATTCTTCTCGTTTAAGTTTTTGGGATCTGAATTCTTGCCGCAACTCGATGAAGGCGCACTTTGGGTGTCCGCAGAATTGCCAAGAAGCGTGTCGTTGAATGAAGCAGACAGCATCGCCGCAGAGATGAATAAAGTGATCCGCACTTTCCCTGATGTGAAAAATACTTTGACACAGGTAGGACGTACTAACGATGGTACTGATCCTAAAGGATTTTTTAACGTGCAGATCGCCGTTGATCTTACTCCTAAAAAAGAGAGAACAGATAAACTCACCACGGATGAGATCGTTGATCAAATGGATGCCAAACTGCAAAAATTCCCGGGCATTGTGTTCAACTATTCACAACCAATTCGCGATAACGTCGCGGAAGCCGTTGCGGGTGTACCGGCAGCGTTGGTAGTGAAGATCTTTGGCCAGGATTTCAACGTGCTTGATACAAGTGCAACACATGTAATGAACATTTTGAAAGGCGTGCAGGGCGTTGAGGATTTGGGTGTGATCAGAAATCTTGGTCAGCCTGAGTTCCGTATAGAATTGGACCAACAGAAAATGGCGTTCTACGGTGTTTCTACAGCCGATGCAAACGCTGTTATTGAAATGGCTATTGGTGGTAAAGCAGCCACTGAATTATTTGAAGGCGAAAGAAAATTTGATGTGCGTGTCCGTTATCAAAAAGATTACCGTGCAACACGTGAAGCAGTCGAAAACCTGATGGTGCCTGCAACAGACGGTGCCAAAGTTCCGCTGAAAGAAATTTCCAGCATCAGAACATTAACAGGCCCGGCATTTATTTACCGCGACAATAACATGCGTTACATCACGGTGAAATTTTCGGTTCGCGGCCGCGACCTTGGAAGCACCATTGCAGAGGCACAGCAAAAAGTAAACGCAGCAACCCAACTGCCAGACGGTTATAAAATGTCATGGAACGGAGAGTTTGAAAACCAGCAGCGTGCCACAAAAACATTGGCTCGCGTAGTACCGATTTGTTTGCTCGTGATATTCCTGATTTTGTTTGTAACATTCGGCAACTCAAAAGATGCAATTCTTACGTTAATGAACGTGCCGTTTGCATTGATTGGCGGTATTCTTGCATTGCACGTAACAGGCATCAACTTCAGCATTTCTGCCGGTATTGGGTTCATCGCCTTGTTTGGTGTCTGTATCCAGAACGGTGTGATCATGATATCGGTTTTCCGGAAAAACCTTGAAGGCGGAATGCACCTGAACGAAGCCATTCTCGAGGGCGTTCACTCTCGTGTGCGTCCGGTGGTAATGACTGCACTCATGGCGATGATCGGATTGTTGCCGGCGGCAATTTCTACAGGTATCGGTTCAGAAACACAAAAACCATTGGCGATCGTAGTAATCGGAGGTTTGATTACTTCTACGCTGCTTACTTTGCTCATTCTTCCTATCATTTATGCATTGGTATTCAAATTCATGCATAGAAGTCAAAATAGAAGATTGCTGAGAAAAGCGGGTTTAATAAGCAGAAAATAGAAAATAGGATCCTTAACCCAAAACTAAAAAGAGCTGTCTCGTTTGAGGCAGCTCTTTTGTTTTTACCGGCAAAAACTTCTCCCATAAATGAGCCATATCGTGGAAAAATTTTTTTTCCAATCTCGCAAACAAATTACATACCTAGGTTGTCTTATTCTGGAAAGAGTCATAGAATCGTCAGGAATGTCCTTTTTTATTTCCCAAAAACGGAAGATGTGTGGTTATACGGACGGAAAAAATGGGCCGCTCCACGAAGAGACTTACGACGCAATCCATACTTTTTGCAAACTTCAAAACTCAACTTGCGCGTTGCATCAACAAGCTATTGAGCGTAATTCCACAAAACTGATTAGCTAGCCCCAGAGCCGCTGCCCATTGATTTCACGGAATTTATAAATCCGCGTCCATGTTGCACGGATTAAATAGTCAATAGCAATCTCTAATCATATGCCTACAAAAAATAATCGACGAAAGTTCATTAAGTCGGTCATCGTCGCGGGCACCACAATCGGTGTCGGCGCTCCACTACTGCATCATCTACAATCGGAAGAGACTTCCATGGTGCCAATGCTGATGCCAGACGGCACATTGGTAATGGTAAAAAAGTCTGCACTTGAGCAAAATACCGTTGCAAAAAAAGCCACGGAAAAAGAAGTCTTCGACTGGATGAATGATGCACACAAAAAATGACCTGCTTTTAAGAGTTTAACTAAAATTCTTCATATCCAAATTGACCGCCATGAACCTAAAAGTAAAAATCTCGGCGATAAGCGTTACGCTTATAATAACCTTCTTGTTTTACGTTATTTCCTGCACACACAAGGATGAGCTCGTGCCAAGTGGCGGCGGCGGCGGCGGTCCTATCACCCGTGGCGACCAACACGTTGACAACGCAGCCGGCTTCGACAAAGCCCACTCCAACGTTAACTGGTCAACCAAGTACCTAGGCTCGGTTTCAGCCCTAACGGGACGTTTCAATACGTTCCATATTACCCGGTTCAAATTCTGGGAAGAAAACCCGGACAGCATCTATTTCACGGCGGATGTATGGCTGAACTCAGTTAACACCAGTGAACCGGCAAGAGACGGCGGATGTTTGCTTGCAACATTTGGTACCGCAGCTGGCGCAGGTGCGGTAGACAGTAACATGGCAGTAATCAAAAGCAAGAAAGTTGTATTCAGCACAACAGATAAAGGCTACATCGTAACTGCCGATTTCACCTTCCATAAAGTAACCAAAGAAATTACTGCCAAGCTAAGCTATGATGGAAAAGCAGAGCAGGGAACACAGGACACCTACGGATTCAGCCTGGATTTTTCCATCCTCGCCCTTTCTGATTTCGGCATTGTATCAACCAGTATTGGTGATAACGTAGACATTATCTGTAATGCGGCGATTAAGTTCTGACGCCACAACACATGTTAAACACCATTTAATGACTAACGCAAAATATCAATTATGAAAGTCAGAAAAATATATTGGGTGATGGCAATGTTAATAATGGCACTGACAACAGGCTGTTACTACGATGTTATCACTCCGCCCGATCCTAACGCACCTCCACAAAACGTAAGTTTCAGTAACGACCTCCAGCCCATTTTTAACACGAACTGCGCTACAACCGGCTGCCATGGCGATGGGGGACATAATCCAATCTTAACAGCAGATAAGTCTTACAATGCACTAATGTCGGGAGGGTTTGTAAATACAACCATTCCCACAGAAAGTATTTTGTACCAGGAGATTAACAATGGCTTGATGCCTCCAACCGGCAAGCTGCCACAAACTCAGATACAAATGGTGCTGGACTGGATCAAAATAGGCGCTCCTAATAACTAACTACATCGTAAAAAACGCACAAATGAAAGCACACACAACACTATATAACCGGTCACATAAAGCTGCCTTAGTATTGTTTTGCTTGCTGGGATGCCTGAATTTTTTGAATGCGCAAGACTCCACTGCAGTGAAAGAGGAAGCAACAGAAGCCGCCGCAGCAGCACCCAAAAAAAGTAAGCCGGTGCCAAATACATTTGAAAACATCTGGCTGCTGGATAACCAGTCTGTAATGGTGCCCACAAAAGGGTCGTTCCAGCTTGATTTCATGCACCGCTTCGGAACTATTGATGGAGGCTACCAGAGCCTGTTTGGTCTTTTTGGTGGTATCAATATCCGCATTGGAGCTGACTATGTGCCAAGAGAAGATTTAATGGTCGGACTTTCCCTGACAGAATACAACCTAACATGGGAAGGTTATGTAAAATATGCGGGCCTCAAGCAAACAAAAGATAATAAAATTCCCGTGAGTGTAACCTACTACGGCAACATGTCTGTCGATACAAGATCAGACCCAACCGGCGGTCTTTACCCGCATGGTACGGATCGCCTGATGTTCTTTAATCAAATAATTATTGCCAGAAAGTTCGGCGACAGATTTTCCATACAGGTGGCGCCAAGCCTCACACACGTGAACGTGGTGCAAGGCTACTATCCCGGAGACACCACTGCAGATGGAAAGAGCGTGCTCGGCAAAGAAATGAAACACGACCATTTTGCAATAGCTGTTTCAGGAAAAGTAAAATTGAACAACACGCTCAACCTTCTGCTGAACTATGACCAGCCACTCACAAAACATTTAACAAACAACCCAAATCCAAACCTTTCTGCAGGGCTTGAAATCAATACCACCGGGCACACGTTCCAGGTATTGGTGGGCAACTATCGTTATATAACACCGTCGAGAAATAATTACTATAACAACAATGATTACAAAGATGGGCAGTGGTTGATCGGCTTTAACATGACGCGGCTTTGGAACTGGTAGAAACATATTCTTTATCAATACACCTCAAAACAAGTTTATGAAAACAAAAACACTAAGTGTCCTTTTACTGATGACAACATTTATCGTGGTTGTAAGTTTTACTTTTTCAAAACAACAACCAAAACCATGGCCGGTTCCTGATAAGAACGCTAAGATGGCCAACCCTATTAAAGCTGACGCCTCTTCTATTAATACAGGTAAAGCTTCATGGGCAAAAAACTGCGCGTCATGTCATGGCAAAATGGGCAAGGGAGACGGATCAAAAGCAGCGAAATTAACCACGCATCCGGGAGACTTTTCTGCTGCGGCAACACAAAGTCAATCAGACGGAGCGCTGTTTTATAAAATAAGCGAAGGGAGAGATGATATGCCTGGATTTAAAAAGAAAATTTCTGACGAAGACGAAATATGGAGTCTTGTAAACTACATACGCACTTTTAAGAAATAGTTGAAAATTGAAAATTGAAAGTTGAAAATGAATCGCCGTAGGGGCGAATCGCATTCGCCTTCAAGACATACCCCATTTTCAACTTTCAATTTTCAATTCCATTTTCAACTTTCAACTTTCAATTTTCAATTTGTATTCCATGGATTCAAATAATAACGAATCGAATGATTCGCGTAGAGATTTCCTGCGAAAGGGTTTTGTAGCTACTGCCGCTGTAGCGACGGGTGTGGGACTATTGGAAACGGCGTGCAAGGACACAAAGCCCAAAACAGGCGATAAGGTGAAACTGCTTTCTCCTGATGGCAAAATAGTGGAAGTAGATTCATCAATGATCAATCCTGCGATACCGGACTCACTCCTTTCCAAACACAATGTGCGTGAGGGTGTGCCCGGTAAAAAGTTTGTAATGGTGATTGATCTTTCCAGGTGCAAGAATGCAGGCAAATGCAAAAGCGCCTGTTCAAAGATGCACTACCTCCCAGACAATCGCAGCTACATCAAGATCAACAAAATGCAGGATTCTGACAAGGCGTCTCCTTACTGGATGCCTACACCATGCTTTCACTGCGACAATCCGCCGTGTGTAAAAGTATGTCCGGTCGGCGCCACTTTTAAATTGACGGATGGAATTGTAGGCATAGACAACGATCGCTGTATCGGTTGCAGATTCTGCATGGTAGCTTGTCCATATTCTGCAAGGGTTTTCAACTGGGATACTGAATACCAGTTGAACATTACCCAGATGAATGAAATAAAGCCACACGCGGCCTGCAGCACACACGTTACGGGCACAGTAGAGAAGTGCGACTTCTGCCCTACCCAGACAGCAAAAAATGAACTGCCGGATTGTGTGCAAGCCTGCCCCAACGGTGTATTCTATTTTGGCGATGAAGTAGAAGATGTGGTAAGCAACGGTGATGAAACTGTTCGACTGAGCCAGTTATTAAAAGATAAGTCTGGTTACAGATACCTCGAAGATCTGGGAACCAAACCAAGGGTTTATTATCTGCCTCCTGTAAACAGACAATTTCCTTTTAAAGATGCAGAAGTACCGCCAGATGCAGAAGGACAAACCACTCATCAGTCAGGCCATTAACCAGTGATCGAATTACTAAGCAATGCGGCACTGTTAATTCTTAATTATTAATTATTAATTACAAATGGAACCGGTAAAAATAAAGTTGGATAAATCGAATCAGCTGCTCACGGATTTGATGCCGAAAAAATTCAACGCTTCGGGCAAGTTATGGGTGGGCCTCCTGCTGGTAATCGTTGTGATTGGCTTTTTTGCCTACATCCGGCAATTGCAGAAGGGCCTTGTTGTAACCGATATGCGCGATTTTACTTCGTGGGGAATATACATATCCAACTTCGTTTTTTTTGTTGCCATAAGCCTCGTTGGTTCGCTCGTGAGTGCCATTCTTAAACTCGCCAATGTAAAATGGCGCACACCACTTGTGCGCATTTCAGAAATAATTGCCGTGGCTGCAATATTCTTTGCTGCTATCATCATCATTGTGGACATGGGAAGACCCGAAAGATTCTGGCACCTCTTTGCGTTTGGAAGAATTCAATCGCCTATTCTTTGGGATGTTATTGTTATCACCACTTATCTTGTTGTAAGCAGTTTGTTGCTTTACATTCCCCTGCTTCCGGACATTGCTATTTGCCGCGACCTGACTCCCGCGTCTTCCAAATTCAAAAAATGGTTTTACACCTTCCTCGCCTTGAACTGGAGGGGTACTGCGCAACAATATACGCTTATACACAAATGTATCAATGTGCTTGCGGTGCTTGTTGTTCCCCTTGCGTTAGGCATTCACACCGTTACTTCATGGTTGTTTGCAACAACCTATAGAGCCGGTTGGGATAGCTCCAACTTCGGCCCTTATTTTGTTGCCGGTGCATTCCAGGCTGGTTGCGCAGGTGTAATTGCCGTTACATACGTTTTGAGGAATCATTATAGCTTAAAAAAATACATCACAACAAAACATTTTGACAACATGGCAAAACTATTGGTGCTGTTGTCATTGGTCTATCTCTATTTCAACATCAACGAATATTTGGTGCCGGGTTATAAAATGAAAACGGTAGATGGCGAACATCTTAAATCCCTGTTCACTGGCCACTATGCGCCGTTGTTTTGGAGCGTGCAGATATTCGGCATGATAGTTCCCATCGTTGTTATGCTATTTAAAAAAGGAAGAGCGCCACTTCCAGTATTTATCGTTTCCCTCATGGTGGTGGTTGGTGCATGGTTCAAGCGTTTTCTCATTGTAGTTCCTACGCTTCTTCACCCTTTCATCCCCATTCAGAACGTTCCTGCATCGTGGCACACTTATATGCCAACGTGGGAAGAGTGGGCCATTACAGCGGCATCACTGGCCGGTGCGCTGTTGGTTATTACTTTTTTTGTAAGACTGTTCCCTATCATTTCAATTTGGGAAATGACCGAAGAGCAGCAAACACCTCAAACTGATGAACAAACTAATTTGTATGAAGCTAAAGCTTAATCATATCATCCGCGGTTTGGCACTAAGCTGCAGTTTTTTCGTGCTCTGCACACAACGTTTGTCTGCGCAGGATAGCACAAATGCAGAAGCGCAAATTACGTTAACCTTCGGCGAACAAGACAGCGTTAAACAAGCGAAAGCCGTTGTTACAAAAAATCATGCTCCGCTAAAAGGCGTGGATGTAATTTTTTTAGTTAAGAAAAGTTTCGGCTCACTTCCTTTGGGAGATGCCGTAACAACCGATGATAATGGCGAAGCAGTGGCCGACTTTCCAACTGACATACCCGGTGATCATGAAGGGAATGTAACTGTGCTTGCCAAGGTAGAAGAGAACGACCAAACCGGAGAACTCCTGGCAACAAAATCCACCAACTGGGGCGTACCAACAACTGTAAAAGACAGGTTTGATCAGAGAACGCTCTGGGGAACCGCTGAAAATGCTCCAATAACGCTCGTTGTAACAGTCGTATCATTGGTGGCACTTGTGTGGGGCATCATTATCTATATGTTATCTCAACTCGTAAAAATAAATCGTTTAGGAAAAGCTTAGCCGTTTTAATAACTGAATAACTGAGTAACTGAATAACTGAATGTTCAAAGTCAAAGACGACTGTTAAACAGAAACATTCAGTTATTCAATGATTCATTTACTCATTTACTCAGTTACTCAGTTATTCAGTTACTCAGTCCAATCAGCGTCATCTGCGTGCTCTCTAAGGAAAAACTGCCCTGAGCCTGCTCTTAATCGCTTCCAGGTCTCCGCTTGTCTCCATTATTAATTTTCCTGAAGCGTCAATTAAAAAATAGTGCGGAACAGAAGTAATCTTGTAATGCATGGCTGCACTATTGTTTCCCAGTTTTGCATCACAAAGATTTACCCACGTCAATCCATCTTCTTTTATCGCATCTCTCCACGCCGTTAAATTGTTGTCGATCGAAATGCCGACAATTTGCAAATTCTTTTTATACTGCGCAGCAATAGTTTTTAGTACCGGTCCATTTTTTCTACATGGCGGGCACCAGCTTGCCCAGAAATCAAGCAATACATACCTGCCTTTAAAATCCGACAGCTTAACACTCTTCCCATTTATGTCCCTGAGTTGAACGTCAGGCACGGGCATTCCTTTCTGCGGCGGCGGGTACAATGCAGCATTAATGCGTACGATCAACCACTGCCCTTCCGCACTACTTACCACACGTTCAGGAAAAATTTCTGTCATTGTCGTAACAAGACTTCGCAAATACGCGGTGTCTTTTTCCTTTTCCAGTGAATTCCCAACAACCTGATCCTGGAACCAATAGAAAGAAAAATATTCTTCAGGATGCTTCTTGATGAATAAGATATTCTTTTCGCTGCCAGCTTTTAGGAGTTTTTCATTAAGGGCTCGCAGCGAATCGTTATAGGTTATGTCATGGTAATTATGATTTGCCCAAAGCCTTGACAGGGCCTCATCTTCATCTTTCCGAAACTCCCGCAATTCTTTCAACAGAAAATTGGTTGACGTATCAAAAAAGTCGGTTGCATTTTCAAGTTTGGAGTAACGAAGTTTATTTTCAGTTCCATCTTTAACACTGCCTATGTGAATCGTTGCAGGTTCTTCATCTATAAAAAATGTATAGCCGCCCTGGAAATCTCCATGATTATTATAAGAGATATCAACAGCAGCATACTTCGAAATATATTCGTCCGTTAGTGTGATCTTGTTTCCGGTAAAAGTATCCGGTACAAAAGCAAGTCCGAAACCGTTATAATACTGACAATGTAATCCTTTAACATCAATCGACGAATCAGCAACTATTGTAAGACTGAATTTTTTTTGAGCCGTTGTACGCTGCGTGACACAGAGAGAAAGAAAAATAATAGCAATTAGAAGTTTGCCTGACAAGGTAAATGGTGTTTGGGTCATAAGGGTTTAATTAAAACGGAAAATAGTTTGAACATTTGATTTGTACGCGGCAGGAATTGTTAAAAAACAAACCTAGCACACAGATGACACTGATTTTTCAATGACCGAATAACCGAATAACTGAGTAACTGAATAACTGATGTTCAAAGTCAAAGATGACTGTTAAACAGAAACATTCAGTTATTCAATTATTCGGTTATTCATCATACTTCCGTTGCCCACCTCTCCACCCAATACGACCAAGATATGATCCGCATCAGTTTTTTGAAATTCATTTACCGGAAATTCTGTTCAAAAAATTTGGATTTTTCAAAAAACTTTTGTCAAAAATCTGAAACTTCAGTAAATTTATTAAATAACGTTTTTTCCAAATGCTTGCAAAACAAGCTCCAGGAAAAAAACTAACGATTGTGTTTACTGGTTAACTTTTAAAAAAACAGAGAAAGAGCACCGACTATGATTACAAGTAAAGAGGCAAACGGCTTATTATTGAAAAGCATCCCCAAAATCACTATTAAAGAAAATGGCATTGAAGATGCCATGCTTGCCTTTGCTACCTACACGCGCCAATCGGCACAGGATTGTGATATTTCCCGAATTAAAAAATGCATGAGCGTTGCCCAGGAGCTATATGCGAATGGAGATGCGGAATTAAAAACACTCATTGAACGTGTTTATATTCCGGCTCTTAAGCAGGCCATCAACCGCAATTGCGCAGAAGCGAGATTACTACAGATATATATACCTGTTGGACTTTACCAGCTTTATGTAATGCAGGGTTTCAGCAGGGACTAGGAAAGTTGTTAGTTCTTAGTTGTTAGACTTTAGGTGCTGCATTCTTAAGTTGCAGTTAAAGGATTTAAAGCCTAACAACTAACAACCATTAGCTAACAACTTTGCGATGCAACGACTTCATCGGCGCCGGGGTCAACTACAAAAACCACCTGATGAAAAAGTTGTTGCTTTTATTGGTTACAAGTCTCACATTTATGTTGTCTTTCGCGCAATCTAAAAAGACAACATACTCAGCCGGTCTATTGCTTTCAAAACCTGCTTATTTTTCCAACACAGAAAGCAATAACACCACAGGCGTTGGCCTTGAGATACAAACAGAACGTCTCTTCTCGAAAAATTTTTCCTGCACAGCAAGTCTTGGTTACATCCATTTTTCGGGCACATACACCTATATCGACTATTCGAGTATCGCTCATGACACGAGCATAAGCAGCTATGGCCACATCCCTTTGTTTGCAGGTTTAAGATATTACTGCTGGAAAAAATTATTTCTTGGTGCAGAAATTGGCGCAATGATTCAAGGTAGCAGTAATACAAGCACTCACATTTCGCTGGCTCCTTCAGTTGGTTATAAGTTTGATGTTGCAAAACAACATGGCATCGACGTTGGCCTCCGGCTAATAAATACATTGCCTGGTTATGGAACGCCCGAAGCAAACACTTTAACGAAAGGTGGCTACGGTATTTGGGTATTAAAAGCCGCGTATGCTTTCTAGCCGCATCACATTATTTTCCCAACCCAATTTTCTTAAAAACGTAACAAACCTTTTAGTCTGAATGGTTGTTTAATTGTGCTTGCCCGCAAGTGGCACGCAAAATGCAATAGATCATAAGGCATTTTGTTTTTTGTAGCTGTTATAAACTCAATCACTATTACAAAAGGTTCATTTTTTGATAGTAATGACGTGGAAACAGCGATAGTGATAAATTGCTGAATACTAGAATTAAACATCATGAATATGAAAAAAAACTGGCTAAAAAACCTTGCCATTCTCGGAACGGCAGTGATCATTTCTTTAAGCATTGCTTCCTGTGGTCCTAAAGATGCAGACGTCCAATCTGCTGCAGCTACCGCACTTGCTGGCGACCCTACAACATCTGCACTCCAGGTGAGTGTAAAAGATGGAGTTGCAACTATTAGCGGTGAGTGCAAAGACGATGCGTGCAAAGTAAGCAGCGAAAATGTTGTGAAAGGGATAAAGGGCGTAAAATCAGTAGTTAACAATGTGACCGTCGCACCACCACCACCACCATTGCCACCGGCTGCTCCTGTTACTATTTCTCCTGATGACAATTTAAGCAAAATGGTAACTGATGCCATTAAAGATAATGCAGGAGTTGTGGCTTCTGTAAAAGATGGCGTGGTAACCTTGACAGGAGAAATCAAAAGAGCCGACCTTCCCAAGCTCATGCAAAAGGTTCAATCTCTGAAACCGAAAAAAGTTGAAAACAAATTAACCATAAAATAAAATATCATGGCACTACAGGATAAATATAAAGAGCTGATCGATACAGCGAATTCATCAGGCGTGTCTAACCTGCAAGTAAGAGAGCAGGATGGTGTTTTATACGTTGACGGTGATGCACCAAATGGCGGCGCTAAAGACAGCCTTTGGAACATTTACAATAAAATAGATCCGGATTTTCGCGCAGGCGATCTTGTATTAAATGTAAATGTTGGCGGCGCTGTAGATGGCGGCAAACTGAAAGTAGTTACAGAAAGCAGCAACCTGAATATTCGCAAAGGTCCGGGCACCGACCAACCTATCGTAGGTAAAGCGGGGCACAATGAGATCGTAACACTGGTAAATAAAACAAGCGACCAGTGGTACCTTATCAGAACAGATGGAGGTGCTGAAGGCTATGCATATGCGCAGTATTTGCAGCCTGCATAGGAAGTTGTGAGTTTTGAGTTATGAGTTATGAATTGTAGGCAATCGAATTTCATAAAATGATAACTCATAACTCAAAACTTATTACTCAAAACATTTTTTTTAACTCCTATCTTCATTAAAACAATTTTTATGTTTGAAGAATTATTACAACTGGTTCAACAACACAGCCAGGAGGCCGTTGTTGATAACACTGCTATTCCCAATGAGCACAATCAGGACGTGATGAACGAGGCAGTAAGCTCCATTACCAACGGCCTGCAGAGCTATGGCCAGGGAAATGCAGATGGTATTATGCAGTTGTTCCAATCGCAAAGTGGCGTTTCCGCAGATCATCCGGCGGTGCAGGGCATTTCGAACAATTTTGTTGAATCCATCACTTCAAAATTTGGCATTAGCGGAACGCAGGCGCAAAGCATCGCTGCAGCTATCATTCCAATGGTAATGGCAAAATTCATTCACAAAACAAATGACCCCAACGATCAAAGCTTCAATTTCCAAAACATCATCGGCGCATTTACCGGCGGCGGTGGCGGAGGATTATCGAGCTTGCTGGGTAAATTTGGTTTGTAAGAATTTCGTTTACAACTGATATTTATCATAAACCGGTTTAACTAAAACCGGTTTTTTGTTGAAATCGCTGAAAATAAAATGCGTTAACCGGGGTGCAACGGAGTTATTGGGTGATCCTCAAGCTATTTTGCTGATTTTTCCTCATTTTGCCCTAATTTCGAACCCTCAAATCAACAATCATAATCTATGGCAGAAGAGATATTAATGCCCCGCTTGAGTGATACCATGACAGAAGGGGTTATTGCTGCATGGCATAAAAAGGTAGGCGATACTGTGAAGAAAGGAGATCTGTTAGCTGAAGTAGAAACAGATAAAGCCACAATGGAACTGGAAAGCTATAAAGACGGTACCTTATTGCATATCGGCGTACAGAACGGCGGAAAATTGCAGGTGAATGATTTGTTAGCCATCATCGGCGCTCCCGGTGAAGATATTTCCGGAATTTTAAATAAACAAGGCGGCACTCCGGCTGCAGCTCCAGCGGCTGAGAAAAAGGAAGAAGCTCCTAAACAAGAACAGGCTCCCCAAGCTGCTCCTGCAAGTGGCGGTTCTTCGGTTGACCTTTCTAAAGTTGAAGAGGTTATTTTAATGCCTCGCCTTAGCGACACCATGACCGAGGGTGTAATTGCTGAGTGGCACAAAAAAGTAGGCGACGACGTTAAAAAAGGCGACCTACTTGCGGAAATCGAAACGGATAAAGCTACCATGGAGCTGGAAAGCTACAAGAATGGTAAGTTATTATATATAGGTGCGCAAAAAGGCGACAAAGTTCCTGTGAACGCGTTGCTTTGCATCATTGGTGAAGAAGGAAAAGTAGATGTTGATAAAATTGTTGCTGCTGCAAAAGGGGGTGGCACTGCATCTGCTGGCGCTTCTCAACCAGCGGCTGCACCTGCTCAACAAACGGCTTCTGCTGCACAGGCTGCTCCGACACAAGGCGCCCCTGCACAATCTTCTACAGACAACGGAAGAGTAAAAGCTTCTCCGCTTGCTAAAAAAGTAGCCGAAGAAAAAGGTATCGATCTCTCACAAGTTCCGGGAAGTGGTGATGGCGGACGCATCATAAAAGCAGATGTTGACAGCTACAAACCTGCTGCACAACAAGCGGCCCCAGCTGCGAAAGGCGCACCTGCTGTGGCTTCAGCTCCTGCTGGACAAGTGAGCTTCGATGAAGTACCTGTTTCTCAAATGCGTAAAGTAATTGCGAAACGCCTTGGTGAAAGCTTGTTCACTGCTCCTCACTTCTACGTAACAATGGTTATCGATATGGATAACGCTGTTGCAGCACGTACAAAGATCAATGAAAAAGCGGCTGTAAAAATCTCATTCAACGACTTAGTATTAAAAGCTTGTGCTATTGCATTGAAACAACACCCTGCTATCAACAGCAGCTGGTTGGGCGATAAAATTCGTGTGAACCATCACGTGAACATTGGCGTTGCCGTTGCGGTTGACGAAGGTTTGCTGGTTCCGGTTGTACGTTTCGCAGATACTAAATCTCTTACTCAGATCGGTACAGAAGTAAAAGACTTCGCTGCCCGCGCAAAAGCTAAAAAATTACAACCTGCAGATTGGGAAGGAAGCACATTCACCATCTCTAACTTAGGTATGTTTGGCGTAGACGAATTCACAGCGATCATCAATCCACCAGATGCTTGTATACTTGCAGTAGGCGGTATCAGCCAGGTGCCTGTAGTGAAAGACGGCGTTGTAAAACCAGGAAACATCATGAAAGTTACTTTGAGTTGCGACCACCGCGTAGTGGACGGCGCAACCGGCGCTGCTTTCCTGCAAACGCTGAAAAGCTTCCTGGAAGAGCCTTTGAGAATGCTGGTTTAAGTTTCACGCAAAGGCGCGAAGGAGCAAAGACGCAAAGATTTTTTAAGATAAGTAAGGGTATTCTGTTTACGCAGAATACCCTTTTTCTTTTATTAATATTCGGAACGAGCTCCTTAAAAAACAAGGAGAGACTGTTTAACTACAGTCTCTCCTCTATACTTAAGAACCCTTTGCGTCTTTGCTCCTTCGCGCCTTTGCGTGAAATATTCTTGCACAGCCAAGCTGCCTACATCACCACGTTGATCATTTTGTTTTTCACGTAGATCACTTTTTTAGGGGCTTTGCCTTCGAGCCATTTTTTTACTATGTCATCAGCCATTACCATTTCTTCTACTTGTTGCTGTGTGGCATCAAGTGCAATGGTTAATTCTGTTCTCGTTTTACCGTTAATAGCAACAGGATACGCCTTCGCAGTTTCAACCAGGTATTTAATTTCAATTGGCGGATAACCTGCATCCAAGATATAACCTTCATTGCCGATCATATGCCAAAGTTCCTCCGCAATATGCGGTGCATACGGCGTAAGCGCGATCAGCAATTTTTCAAGAATCGCTTTCTTGTGGCATTTCAAATCTCCTAACTCATTCACTGCAATCATGAATGTACTTACTGCTGTATTGAAAGAGAATTTTTCAGTGTCTTCCTCAATTTTCTTAGCAGCTTTGTACAACACTTTCCATTCCGCGTCTGTAGGAGCATCATTGGTAACGATTAGGCCTTTGTTTTCGTCAACAAATAAGCGCCAGAATTTTCTCAAAAATCTATGCACACCCTCAATGCCCTTTGTATCCCAGGGCTTGCTCATTTCCACCGGACCAAGGAACATTTCATACATGCGGAAAGTATCGGCTCCGTATTTATCAACTAGATAATCCGGGTTAACAGTGTTGAATTTTGATTTACTCATTTTCTCCACTTCAACGCCGCAGATATATTTATCGCCTTCCAAAATAAATTCAGCATCACCAAATTCTGCATTCTTCCATTGTTTGAATGCCTCCGTATCGAGCTCAACGCCGTCCACAATGTTTACGTCCACATGAATCGCATCTACCTGGTACTCTCCTTTCAAACCGTGAGAAACAAACTTATTTGATCCGTGAACACGATAAACAAATCTTGAAGAACCCTGAATCATGCCCTGGTTCACCAGTTTCTTGTAAGGCTCTTCGTGACCAATCAAACCAAGGTCGAACAATACTTTCGTCCACATACGGCTGTACAGCAAATGTCCTACTGCGTGTTCGGTGCCGCCGATGTACAAGTCAACCTGGCCCCAGTAATCGCTTGCTTTTCTGCTGCAGAACTCCTGGTTATTTTCAGGATCCATGTAGCGCAGGAAATACCATGATGATCCCGCATAACCCGGCATTGTATTTACTTCACGAACGCCGCCGTTATAGTTTTTCCATTCAGTAAGGTTTGCCAATGGCCCCTCACCTTCCGGTCCGTTTTTAATTTTATCCATTTCCGGAAGCAATACCGGCAGTTCATTTTCTGGCAAAGGATGCGCAATGCCATCTTTCCACACGATTGGGAAAGGTTCGCCCCAGTAACGCTGGCGGCTAAACGCAGCGTCGCGCATGCGGTAGTTGGTTTGGCGCTTACCAATGCTCATTTCTTCCAGTTTCGTGATCACGATGTCCATTGCGTCACGCATTTTTACACCGTTCAGGAAATCGCTGTTTTCCAAAAGCGCATCTTTGGTGGCATTTGCTTCTATTCCATCAAAATGACTTCCAATAATGTTGGTAATCGGAATATTGAAATGCTGTGCAAATTTGAAATCTCTTTCATCACCACACGGAACGGCCATGATAGCGCCGGTTCCATAACCGATCAACACATATTCTGAAATCCAGATAGGGATTTGTTTTCCGTTAAATGGATTCACCGCATAAGCACCGGTGAAAGCACCCGTAATTTTTTTCTCAGCTTGTCTTTCCCTGTCGCTACGGCTTTTCACGTAGGTTACGTATTCTTCAACGGCTTGCTTTTGATCAGCGGAAGTAATCTTTTCGATCAAATCATGTTCAGGAGCAATTACCATGAAGTCAACACCGAAAATAGTATCGGGGCGGGTTGTGTAAACCGTCAATCGAGAATCGTCAATGGATGCGCCATTCACGATTGACGATTCACCATTCACGATATTAAAAGTTATCTCTGCGCCATAGCTCTTACCGATCCAGTTGGTTTGCATTTCCTTCATTGCTTCGCTGAACTCGATCTTGTCAAGTCCGGTTAGCAAGCGATCAGCATATTCAGTAATGCGCAGGTACCATTGGCGCAATTTCTTTTTCACCACCGGATAACCGCCACGCTCACTCACGCCATTTACCACCTCATCATTTGCCAGCACGGTTCCCAGCGCCTCGCACCAGTTTACTTCCCCGTATCCGCAAAACGATAAGCGATATTCCATCAAAATATCTTCGCGACGCTTTTCATCAAAGGCTTTCCATTCTTCAGCTGAAAAAGAAATTGATTTATCGCCGGGACAAACATTATTGCCGTTGCCTTCTGTTTCAAATATTTTTATCAGCCCATCAATGCTTTCCGCTTTTTGTGTTTTGCGGTTGTACCAGCTTTTAAACAATTGCAGAAATATCCATTGCGTCCATTTGTAGTAATTGGAATCACTTGTTTTTACTTCTCTGTCCCAATCGTAGCAGAAACCAATATTATCAAGCTGGCTGCGGAAGTTTTTAATATTCTGATCCGTACTTACGGCAGGGTGAATGCCGTGCTCGATGGCGTATTGCTCGGCAGGCAAGCCAAATGCATCGTAGCCCATTGGGTGCAATACGTTGTAACCTTTTAGTCTTTTGTATCTGCTGAAAATATCACTGGCAATATAACCAAGAGGATGCCCTACATGCAATCCCGCACCACTTGGATAAGGAAACATGTCCAGTACATAATACTTTGGCTTTGTTGTATCATTGCTCACTTTGTAGACTTTGGCATCGATCCATTTCTTTTGCCAGTCTTTCTCTATTCGTCTGAAATCGTATTCCATTATTCTTCAGTTTATAGAAAAATGTTTATTCGTTTTGTTATATTGCTAACGGCTGAGTAAAAGCCCCGGAATCCAACAGTTTTGAGTTGTATACTCTTGCAGAAAAATTTCCGGCTCATGTTTAGTTTATAATAGCCCAAGCTTCATAGAAGACCGTCCATTCAAGGGTTCGAAATTTGCTGACGTGTAAAATAGAAATCCTTAAACAAACCTTAAAAAAAGCTGGCAATTATTTTTATCGACGCATTTGAAAAATATTTTGCAAAACCTACTCGTTACTTAGGGCGGCAAAAATACGGATTCAGCATTTAAATCCTTTATTTTTGCCTGTCTAGCAACGTAATACTAACCAGAAAAATATCAACAGTATGGCGCAAACCGGAAAAAGTTCCGCAAAAAGATCCAAACCTTCCTATTTCATGTCCATTTTAGGAGTATCGCTCGTACTTTTTATTCTTGGCATCTGGGGCTGGATAGCAATCAACGCAAATAAGCTTAGCCAGTATTTTAAAGAAAATGTCGAAGTGCGCGTTTACCTGCGCGAAAATATCACCTCAAGAGATAGTGTGGCCCTTACACAATATATTGCGAATAAGCCTTACGTTAAGGAATACGAATATGTAACAAAGGACCTTGCCCGTAAAAAATTTATCGGTGATGGGAACGAAGACTGGAAAAACGTGCTGGATGCAAATCCCCTGCCTGCAAGTATCGATTTCAAGCTGAGAAGCGAATATGTTAACAGCGACACGCTGGCTAACATTAAAAAAGATCTTGAGCAAAACATTTCGGTAAGCGACGTGCAATACCCACAATCTTTGGTTGACAAGATCCTGAAAAACATGAGGCCGATAAGCCTGGGCTTTCTTATCCTTGCGATCATATTCTCCATTGTGGTGATTATTTTGATTGACAATACCATTCGTTTGGCCATGTTTAGCAACCGTTTTCTTATTAAAACAATGCAAATGGTGGGGGCCACAAGATGGTTTATCGCCAAACCGATGGATATCCGCGCAATCATTAACGGGGCTTTGAGCGCTATCCTGGCGTTTACTGGCGTCTTTGGATTGGTGATTTTCCTGGAAAAACAAATTCCGGAGCTAAAAGCACTTCGCGATCCTTACTGGTTCACCATTTTATGCATTGGCCTGTTGGTGATCGGCATCTTCATTTCGCTGGTAAGTACGCACCGCAGTGTGATCAAATACCTAAAAATGAAACTGGACGACCTTTATTAATAACAGAATAACTGAGTAACTGAATAACTGAAGGTTTACATTTTTACCAAACCTTTAATAGTTATACACTCAATTATTCAGTCATTCAGTTACTCAGTTATTGAATTATTGCTATATTGCGCACCTAAGTTTTTAATCTATATGAGCGAAAAGAAAGTAATTACTGCCAAAAAAAGCAGCTCAAGCAATCTTGTACTGGGTAAAGAAAATTTCATGTGGATGTTGGTTGGTGTTGCCATCATTGCTTTGGGAATGATGCTGATGGCCGGGGGCAAAAGCAGTAATCCTGCAGAATTTAACCAAAATGAAGTGTACAGCGCTCGTCGCATTACTATTGCTCCACTGTTGATCATTATTGGTCTTGGGGTAGAAGTTTTTGCTATATTCAGAAAGCCAAAAGCTTAATTTTTTTCACATAATATTGAAAAGCGATACCGGAAGGTGTCGCTTTTTTTGTTTAGATGCGGGTTCCCAGACCTGACAGGTTTTAAAAACCTGTCAGGTCTGGCAACCCGCAACGTCCTAATTTTTAATACCTAATTCC
>NZ_JAHSPG010000004.1 GCF_019130065.1 Pinibacter aurantiacus
CCGCATTCAATGAAGAATGCGGCCCTGCTACCTATTAATTATCAATTATTAATTATTAATTACTTCTTCTCCTCAATTTTCATATCCGGAAACAACGCCGCTACCATCATAAAAATGGAGAAAAGGGCTACGAGAAATAGTCCGATCTTTTTTGTGGGGCAGTCACCCGCAGCACAAGCGGGAATGATGATGAAGTTACGCGCTGTCCAGGCGAGGTTAAAGGCGCATACAAAAATATTGGTACGCTTGGCCCATACACGCTGGATCAGGAAGAGAAATATGGCCAGTACACTTACGATGATATTCATTAAGCCAGGTTTTCCAAAGTTAGTGCCGGGTGCGCTGATGCCGGTAACTGTGCTATTGATGGGTTCAATATACACCCATGGCAACAAACAAGAACCGATAACCAAAAATGCCATTGCAACGCCCACCCATTTGGAAAACTTCATATGCTATGTTTAAAGTTGCGCAAATATAGTTAATGAGTTGAAAGTTGAGAATGGAGAGTTGAGAGTTATGAGTTTGGGTTAAAACAGAAAACCTATAGGTCAATTAATAATTCCAATTAAACGTTTTACCACTAAATAGATACATTTAGGATAAATTGCAGCTTCTTTTGCAGACAGTATGAATAGACGCCTTCCAGCGCAGAGATATTACAGAATAGCAACCAGTGTATTTTTCTTTGTTCAGGGTATAACGTTTGCCAGTTGGGCAAACCGGATACCAACAATTAAGGGCATGCTTCAGTTAAATGATGCAAGCCTTGGCGCTTTGTTGTTTGCGCTGCCTGCGGGGCAAATTCTTGGTTTGCCATTGGCCGGCTATCTGGTAAGCCGTTATGGAAGCCGCAAAATTTTGATTACCGGCGCTGTCTTGTATCCTGCTACATTGATGTTACTCGGCTTGGTTACTGCGGTTTGGCAACTGGCATTGGCGCTTGCCCTGTTTGGTTTTTTTGTAAACCTGATGAACATTTCTGTGAACACGCAAGCTGTGGGTATTGAAAAATTGTACAGAAGATCGATCATGGCCTCCTTTCACGGGTTATGGAGCCTGGGGGGATTTATGGGCGGATTGGTGAGTACTTCCATGATTGCAAAAAATATTTCTCCTTTTATACACTTTGTAATCATTTGGGCCTTCACTCTTTTGTGCCTTATCGTTTTTTACAGATACCTGCTACCTCGCGATGAGAGCCACGAATCAAAGCAGCCTATTTTTGTAAAGCCGGATAAGTACATTCTCAATCTTGGTTTGATTGCGTTGGCGAGTATGGTGAGCGAAGGCGCAATGTTTGACTGGAGCGGAGTCTATTTTGAAAAGGTAGTGATGGCGCCGAAAGCATTGATTACCCTGGGCTATATAGCTTTCATGTCGACGATGGCCGGAGGAAGATTTACTGCGGACTACTTCGTTACAAAATTTGGTGTAAAAAACGTATTGCAGGCAAGCGGCATTATCATTGCAATTGGCTTGCTTCTTTCCATTTTGTTCCCATACATTGTTCCTGCAACGATTGGTTTCCTGATGGTGGGAATTGGTGTTTCATCAATTGTACCGCTCGTATATGGACTTGCAGGAAGGAGCAAAACCATGAGGCCGGGTGTTGCGCTGGCAGCCGTTTCTTCCATTGGCTTTTTAGGTTTCTTATTTGGCCCTCCATTTATCGGTTTCATTGCGCAAATGGCAAGCCTGCGTTGGTCGTTTGCTGTGATCGCGATTCTTGGCTTAAGTACCACTTTTCTGTCGAGGAACATCAAATAAGGAGGGGACGCCAGTTTTCTTCGGACACGGCTTCTGTTCTTGCTCCAAAAATTACCACTTAGACACTAAGGCCACTAGGCCTCACTTAGGGTTGTTTTAATATCGGCTTCTCTTAGTGAAACTTAGTGGCCTTAGTGCCTAAGTGTTAAAAAAATTGTTTCTCAAATCAAATCATAAGAATCATGACAACCATGAAAATCTGTGTTCTCTCTCCGTAAATTTGCATCCCCTCCTCTTCTGTAGAACAATCATCTCTAATTTTTAAAAAATGGATATGGCAAAGAAGAATATTAAACTTAGCGTACTGGATCAATCGATTGTAAGAAAGGGTTTTACTGCAAGAGATGCCGTGATGGAAACTATTGCCACGGCTAAGTTCACAGAGAACTTAGGCTATCATAGATTTTGGGTTTCCGAACATCATAACTCTGATATTATTGCAGGCTCTGCACCGGAGCTTTTGCTTGTTAAACTGGGTGATGAAACAAATACGATCAGGCTTGGCTCTGGCGGCATTATGCTCCCTAATCATAGTTCGTTTAAAGTGGCCGAGAACTTTCGCATGTTAGAAACACTTTTCCCCGGACGGATTGATTTGGGCATGGGTCGTGCACCGGGCGGAGATCGGATTAGTGCTACTTTGTTGAACCCATCAAATGATTTTAGCGAAGAGCGTTACCTAACTCAACTGGAACATCTGCAGGCATTCTTTACGGATACAGCCAGCACGCAATATGGCCCAATACTCGCTGTGCCACAAGCTCCGGGCATTCCGGCTCAATGGATACTTAGCTCGAGCGGCGGTAGTAGTAGTATTGCGGCAAAGTTTGGAATGGGATTGGCAGTAGCAAAATTCATTAACGGTCACGCAACTCCTGATGTTGTTGAAACTTATCGCAAGCAATTTCAGCCTTCTGCCCAAATGGAGCAACCACACGCGTTTCTTGCTATCAGTGTATTGTGCGCGCCAACGGAGGATAAAGCGAATCAGCTGCGCAAACAGGCGCACTATTTTTTCCTTCAATTTGAAAAAGGCAACTTTATGCCTCCTCCTTCTTTCGAGGAAATAAAGGACTATGAGTTTTCTTATGACGAACTGGCGATTATTGAAAGAAATAAGGGACGTATTGTTGTGGGCACACAGCAGGAAGTGAAAGAGCAGTTAACGCAACTGGCAGAGGATTTTGATGTGGATGAAATAATGATCACTTGTATGACGCATAGCAGGGATGATAGATTCAAGTCGTTTGAGTTGCTTGCTGAGGCCTTTGAGTTAACAATTACGGCACACAGATGACACGGATTAGACTGATTTACACGGATTTTTTCTTCCGTATGGAAAAGTCCTTACTTAAGAAACAGTCAACCACCAGTGTTCGTGTGGATATAATTTATCGATGATAATAGGTTCGCCGATCATTGGTGTGGTGATAGGTACTTTGAGTTCTTTTGCTTTGGCGGCAACGCGTTTTATGGGTTCATCCCAGGGATG
Organism: Pinibacter aurantiacus; assembly: GCF_019130065.1. Lineage (GTDB taxonomy): Bacteria > Bacteroidota > Bacteroidia > Chitinophagales > Chitinophagaceae > Pinibacter > Pinibacter aurantiacus. Next base: position 3,263 of record NZ_JAHSPG010000004.1, read on the forward strand.
AAGTGCCAATGCGAATTTTGCCCAATGCACGGGTAGTAATACTTTCGTCTTTAAATCGATAGCGGCCTGTATTGCTTCTTCGGGCATCATGTGGATGTAGCGCCAGTCTTCATTGTATTGTCCTGTTTCCAACATAGCTATATCGAAAGGCCCATACTTGTCTCCTATCTCTTTAAAATGCGTATCGTAGCCACTGTCGGCACCAATGTAAAACGAGTAACTACCGGATTTTAAAACGAACGAGGACCACAAGGTTTTGTATCGTGACAAACTTCTTCCGGAAAAATGTCGGGCAGGCGCAGCAGCAATAAAAATATTTTCATCAATTTGTTTTTCGGTCCACCAGTCAAATTCTATGATCTTGTTTTTATCAAAGCCCCAATAACTCAGTGTTGCGCCGATCCCAAGTGACGTGCAAACAAGTGATGTTTTCAATCTTAGCTTCGTGATCGTTTCATAATCCATGTGATCGTAGTGATCGTGGGTGATGATCAGAATATCTATTGGCGGCATGTCTTCCACTGAATAAACATTCGAGCCCGGGAAGCTTTTAGCAAAAAAAGAAAATGGCGATGCATGCCCACTGAACACAGGATCAACTAAAATATTCTTTCCGTTTACCCGGATAAAATAAGATGAATGACCAAACCAAACGATAACAGGTTTTTCTTCTTTAATATTTTTCAAGTCGGTGCGAACAGAAGGCAATTCCTTTGGTGGCGCGGTGTGTGCGGGTTTGTTCATGAAACGCCATATCTGTTTGATCATCGGCGACTCACTTGTCATCATGGGCGTGTCATGAAGATTATTGAAAATATCGTTGCTGTAGTTTGGCGATAATTTTACTCTGTCTAGTTCTTTTCCCGATGGATTTTTACCAAATGCTTTTATTGCCATAAGCGCTTGCTTGAATGCTCAAATGTACGACGTTCTGAGAGTCAATTTGAAAGTTTGAGGATTTGAAAATTTGAAAATTCTACGTGCTAGTTTCGAGTTGATTCGCGGCCTTTTTTTAACCGCAAAGAATACGCCAAGGCTGCGCAAAGGAAGCAAAGAGAAAATCTACTTAGCTACCTTTGCGCAACCTTTGAAAACTTTGCGGTTAAATTCTAGGGCAGTGTAATATTCAGTTTATATTTTTTTGTAAGCTTGCTACCCGCACCGCGTAGCATTTCATCTTCGTGCTTTTGTGCATCGCTGGCGTCTTTTATTTGTGCGATCTCTTGTATTTGCGCGCCGTTTTTCAACAGTACTTTTTTTACGCCTTTCCAGGTGAAATTCATTCCTGAGATATCTTCGAGATAACCGACATTTACCTGGAACACTTTGCGGTATTTAAAATCTTTGAAAGTAGTGTCTGCAGTCGCGGTAAGTCCTCTCTCTGCAATTGTTGCAAACATATGCTGATCCTTCATTCTTTGCTCGTGACTCATCATAAATGCAGTTGAATACAATCCTTTGCTGCTCATGAATACAATGACCTTGAAAAAGAACAAAGGAATTTTAAAATCCGGTTGTTTGATATAGCCGGGATCTGTTTTCAGCAAAAGAGGTCCGGTAAAAACGCAGATCTTTTTACCGCTTTCTATAGTTGCAGATTCGTCAATTATATAGGTCTCCAATGTTTTCCAAATACCCGTGTTGAGATTTTCAGCCTGCGGTACACTGTTGGGAAAATGGAATGTTTGATAAGCTTTCAGCTGGGCATCAACGCCCCAGGCCATTTCGTTGTTGGCCGCCATATGACCGATTTCAAATTCAGTGATGTCTGTCCGCAAGTCGTAAAAGGCACTATTTAACTGAATGCTTGGATCAATCCGGGGATCTAACCTGAACTTATTTGCCCTGCTCACTTTTATACTTCGTTGGCCGCCATCAATGTTATAGGCTGAAAAGAACGGCACTTTTCTGTCGGCGTCATACAAAACAGTGAGGTCTGTATAATTCAGGAATCCATCTGTGTTTCCTTCCACTTTGGGCAATGACTTTTTGTAAGTTGCAGATAGAATGCTGTTCAATGAAATGTTAGCGTTATTATTGATAAATGCAGGGGCATAACCTTTACACGCAAGCAATGTTGCTTTTGCAAAAGCTTTATCTAGTACAGAAGTCATAAAACGGGCGGGTTTGATTATAAATTTACAAAGAAGTTTTCGCGAAATAAACCCTGTTTTTAGTCGATTTTCAATTCCGGAGAGGTAACAAAACCGAAATCGCCTACTAAGCCAAATGTGCAAGAATTACCATATCGCTATACTATTTTAACATCAACCCGGGATGTTCAAATTTCGTTTTTGACGCAAGCCATTGGTTTTTAAAACCAATACAAAACACCAAAATAAATTCATTATCAATAATTTACGCCCATTTAATTACACTCCTTTTTGATTATTTTTTTAAAGGTCAATTTGACAATAAACATGTAGCCTATGATAAAATCCTATACTTTTATTTTAAATAGTTTAATCGTTGTAATATTTTAGCATCAATTAACGATTGTGATATGAGACCAAGCCTCAGAAAAATTTCTATCAATCCCTTATCATCTTTCAGTGTAAGAATTGATCGCGAAGAAAAACTGAACAGTAACTGGCACTATCATCCGGAGTTGGAGCTTTTGCTTATCAAAAATGCTTCGGGCACTTCTATCATCGCAGATAAGGTGGAGCACTTTAACAGCACCTATCTCGTGCTGCTTGGCCCTAATCTTCCACACACTTTTTTATTTGAACAAAAGGGCCTGAATAAAAAATCGGAAGCTATTGTTGTTCATTTTTATGAAAACTTTTGGGGCGATGCATTTCTGCAACTTCCAGAAATGAAGGAGATAAAACAACTTTTGCAAACAGCGAGGTCGGGCTTGAGATTATCAAATGAAGTACAGCGGGAAATTACTCCATTGCTGGAAAAAATGCCCGATGCTTCCGGATTAGACAGAATGCTGCTGCTGATTAAGATCCTCAAAATTGCTGCACAGAAAAAAGACTATGCAATCATCGCAAGCAAAGGATTTGTCTACGACATTTCTGACGAGAATGACATACGCATAAAAAAGGTTTACGAGTTTACCATCCAGAACTATGATCGCGAAATCACGATCAATGAAGTTGCAGAACTGGTGAACCTTACGAAAGAATCATTCTGCCGGTTCTTTAAGAAGATCGCACGCAAAACATATTTTCAGTTCCTGATAGAATTCAGAATTGGTATGGCCTGCAGAATGCTGGTGGAAAGCAATTTGTCGATAAAGGAAATTGGCTACAGCTGTGGCTACTATAACCTTTCCAACTTTTATCATCAGTTCAACAAATTAATGGGCATTAGTCCGCTGCAATATCAAAGAGATTACTTCAATCTTGTAAGAGAAAGTGAGGTTGCATAACACAAAAACAAACCATTTTTTACGAATGAAAAAACTACTGACGATTGCGTTGTTTGCGGCTTTGTGTCCGCTGCTTTCAAAAGCGCAACCCAACTACACTCCTACTGCTGAAAACCTTGCAAACAGGGAGGAATTTCAAAATGATAAGTTTGGCATTTTTATTCACTGGGGCATTTACAGTATGCTGGCGGATGGTGAATGGGCGCTACAAACAAAGAGCCTTAAGCAGAAAAATTACGAGCAACTGGCTTCTGGCTTTTATCCTTCAAAGTTCAATGCTGATGCATGGGTTGCGGCGATAAAAGCTTCTGGAGCAAAATACATTTGCATCACATCTCGTCACCATGATGGTTTCTCCATGTTTGATACAAAATATTCTGACTACAACATTGTAAAGGCAACGCCTTTTAAAAGAGATATTTTGAAGGAGCTATCGGAAGCGTGCGCAAAACAAGGCATTAGATTGCATGTTTACTATTCGCATCTTGATTGGGGAAGAGAAGATTATCCGGTAGGCAGAACGGGCCGCAACACGGGCCGCACGGGCAAATCACAGAACTATGACAGCTACTTCAAATTCATGAACAATCAGTTAACCGAAATACTCACCAACTACGGCAAGATCGGTGCTATATGGTTCGATGGAAAATGGGATCAGGATCAAAATAAAAATTTTGACTGGCGCCTTGATGAACAATATGCGCTGATCCATTCTCTTCAACCTGCTTGTATGATTGGCAATAACCATCATGAAGCAACCATTGCCGGAGAAGATTTTCAAATGTTTGAAAAAGATCTGCCTGGCCAGAACACTACGGGATTTGCTGACGAACAAAAAGTTGGTGTGCTTCCTATGGAGACTTGTGAAACAATGAATAATTCATGGGGATATAACATCAACGACAACAATTTCAAATCAACAAAAGACATTGTTCAATATCTTGTAAAGGCTGCAGGCAACAATGCAAATTTCCTGCTAAATGTAGGGCCTCAACCAAATGGAGAAATTCCTGCAGTAAGTATTCAACGTTTGAAAGAAGTAGGTGACTGGATGCAGACTTACGGCGAAACAGTTTACGGAACGAGAGGTGGCGCTGTTTCTCCAAGAGCATGGGGTGTGACCACTCAAAAGGGCAACAAACTTTTCGTACACATTTTGAAACTACAGGATAACGTTTTATTTGTTCCTCTGAAAGATAAAAAAATCAAAAAGGCAACTGTGTTCGCAACCAAGTCTCCATTGAAGTTTACGCAAAACCAGGATGGTGTGGTGATTACGCTTGACAAGGTGCCGGATGAGATGGATTATGTGGTGGAGTTGGCCATGTAGTTGAGAATTGAGAGTTGAGAGTTGAGAGTTGAAAAAATGCCGTAGGGGCGAATCGCATTCGCCCAAAACATTAAACGTTAGGCATTCTGCGTTAAGCATTCAATATAGCATTAGGCGTTGGGCATTGAGCCTTGCGCCTTTTTTATTAGCTTTAGTGCATTACTTCACCACAACTTATCTATATGAAGATTGCAACTTATAATGTGAATGGTGTGAATGGCCGGCTGCCGGTTTTACTACGTTGGCTGGAAGAATCGAAGCCTGATGTTGTTTGCTTGCAGGAATTGAAAGCGCCCCAGGAAAAGTTTCCTGAGCAGGCAATTAAAGATGCGGGATATAACTGCATTTGGCATGGGCAAAAAAGCTGGAACGGTGTTGCTATTCTTTCGCGCAAACATGCTATAGAGGAGGTTTGCAGGGCGCTCCCCGGCGATCCTGAAGATTTGCACAGCCGTTATATCGAAGCAAAAATTGATGGCATTACGATCGGTTGTTTGTATTTGCCCAATGGCAATCCTGCACCCGGCCCCAAACTAGATTATAAGATGGCATGGTTCAAAAGATTGACTGCGCATGCAAAGGATCTGTTGTCGCGTGGCGAACCAACGATCCTCACCGGTGACTATAACGTGATGCCCACGGAGCTTGACGTTTACAAACCGGAGAAATGGGTGGATGATGCGTTGTTTCGTCCAGAGGTGCGTGAGGCATTTCACACATTGGTGGCGCAGGGCTGGACGGATGCGTTGCGCAAATTGCATCCGGGCGAAAAGATTTATACTTTCTGGGATTATTTCCGCAATGCATTTGGCAGGGATGCGGGTTTGCGTATTGATCACTTTTTATTAAGTTCTCATTTCGATAAAAAATTAAAATCTGCTGGGGTCGATAAATATGTGAGGGGTTGGGAAAAGTCGAGTGACCATGCTCCGGTGTGGATTGAAATTTAATGACTGAATAACTGAATAACTGAGTAACTGAATACCGCTCTGCAAGGCTTGTAGCCTTGCAGCTTCACTCTGTTGCTTGTGGCAACAACATCAAATAAATATTGCCAAAGGCAATAAAATAAAACTGCAAGGTACAAGCCTTGCAGAGCGATATGACGCCTAACGCTTAACGCAGAAACTCTGCGGTTGGCGTTAGGCGTTTAGCGTTGGGCGTTGGGCGTTTAGCATTTTCACTACCACACGAATGTTGCTGCGGCTCCTTTTGCTAACGAGCTTTTGAAGGTTTTTACCCCATCATTAACAGAGAATTCTTGCGTCTGCTCAGATTCATTTAACACGATGAGTACTTTCCTGCCATCTGTTGTTTTGAATGCAACGTTTGCCAAACCTTGCGGCTCATCCGACGCAATTCTTACAGAACCGGGGCGCACAAATTTTGAAGCTTGGGCAATGATGTAATAAGCAGGATTTCTTTTTACATTGTTTCCATCAATTGTTACAGCACCCAAGCATTCTGTACAACCTCCCGGTGTATGTGGTTGCCATTGCGAGTTGGCGGCAAGGTTCCACTCCAGCGCGGTTTTGCACCAGTTGCGCATGGTTCCGATGATCACGTTCTTTGTGTGCCATTTAAAGTCTACCGGCATGTCGCCCGGGGCACCTACCCACTCTTCCGTGAAGTACAGATTTTTTGCAGGAAACGCGTCGTGCAACATGGAGAGTGTGTCGATGGGACCTGCATACAAATGAAAGGCAGCACCATCAACATATTGCGCTGCTTCTTTATCATTGTAGATAGTCACGGGATAGTCAGGTCTGTCGCAGTTGTGATCGTACACAATTATTTTGGTGGCAATATTGTTTGCCCTAAATGCCGGACCAAGACTTTGCTTAATAAAATCTGCCTGTTCATTTGCCTGCATCAAAAGGCTCGGATTATTGCCGGGATGCAGTGGTTCGTTCTGTACAGTAATAACATCGATGGTGATGCCTTCTGCCTTCATGGCTTGTATGTACTTCACGAAATATTTTGCGTAGGCGTTGTAATATTCTTTTTTTAAACTTCCGCCTTTGGAGTTGTTGTTGGTTTTCATCCAGGTTGGTGGTGACCATGGCGAACCAAGAATTTTGATGGAAGGATTAATGGCTAAAATCTCTTTTAGCATAGGAATAAGAAATTGTTTGTCCGGCGCGATGCTAAACTTTTGCATTGCGGTATCTGTTTCACTTGACGGCAAATCATTGTAAGAAAAAACTTTTGCGTCCAGATCAGACGCTCCGATACTTAGCCTCAAATAACTCACGCCGATGTTGTTGGCATCCGTTGCGAACAATTCTTTCAACAATGCTGCACGATCAGCTTTATTCATATTGTACAAATGAAAGGCACTGCCTCCCGTTAAGCAATAGCCAAAGCCATCAATGGTTTGATATGTTTTAGAAACATCAACATGAATAGTTGCTTCATTTCCGCTTGCTGATGCAATAACCGTATTATCTTTTTTCTGAAATAAAATTCCGGCTGCTGGATCAGTGGTCCATACTTCTACATGCCCTTTACCATTGCCGCTGGGATGTATTTTGTGCGAACAACCAAGTAAACAGGCGAATGCAAAAAATAAACTAAGTCTCTTCATTATGTTCGTTTGATTTATCACTACGACACCGAAAATGGGAAACCATACTCTATACAACTACGGCGTACGAACGTTGCGGAGCTTAAGACTCGACTCTTACCAATAAGGCACTAAGAACACTAAGCTTCACTAAGAAGTACAAAGCAAGCAGAGGCATTCCTTAGTGAGGCTTAGTGTTCTTAGCGCCTTAGTGGTGAATCTTGGGCGCCAATTCGTACATCCAAACATCAATATCCTTCGTTCTGTACCAGCAACGGGTTCAAATCTATTTGCGCCTGAGGTATTGGCATTAACAAACGATACGGCTGAACATTGTAGTTCAGGTTGTTGCCATTTCCATCTGTTTGCGCATTCATTGTGGTTAGTGCTTTTCCAGTCCTTAACAGGTCATACCATCTATGCCCTTCAAATGCAAGTTCCAATCTCCTTTCGTTAGCAATGATAGCGTTCGCATCGTCTGCACTCGCTGCCGTTTTAGGATTGAGTTTTACTCTTGCTCTAATCTGGTTCACTATAGTCATTGCTCCGTTAATATCACCTTTTGCTACAAGGGCTTCCGCTTTCAACAAAAGAATGTCGGGCAGCCTAATCATGTAAAAATCATTTGTCCCATCATACGGGTCATTGTATTTAACAGTGAATGGATATCTTGTCAGATTCCAGTGCGGGTCAGTCCAGTGACCTGAAATATCCGAAAACGAAATTGTTGCATTTTCGCGGATGCTGTCACCTTCACTTTCAAACGTACGTACCAGGTCATTCGATGGAGTATTGAATTTTTTCCAGTCTGTTCCTATGAACTGACTTGGAATCCAGTTACCGATTACGTTCCATCCTTCATAGTTCAACTCCCAGATGGCTTCGCTGTTGTTTTTATGATTGTTATCCCAAAGCTGCCTGTAGTCTGGCAACATTGTATAATTGGGAATTGTTTGATCGGCGTAGTACGCCACAGAATCCCAATTCTTTGTTGGCATAGATGCATATACTTTTGCCAGCACGGCATTAACTATGCCAATGGTGATGGTCATTTTAGTCTCACCCTGGTTCACGGGTCTTACACCGCTTCTTGCAAACCACAGGTCGCTTAAAATGGCCATGTATACAGAGTCAGTTGATGACTGTGGGACGATGGTAGAATTGAGCAAGGTTTCTGCCGTTTTTGTATCGGCAGGCTCCAGAAGCAATGGCACACGACCATACAATCTTGCCAAATCAAAATACGCAAATGCTCTCAGAAAACGAGCTTCTCCCAACATTTGATTTTTTCTTGCGGCGGTCAGTGCCGGATCCACACATCTTGCTATTTGATCCACGGTTATGTTGATACGACCAATGATGCCGTATGCATCTTTCCAGTCACGGGCCACATTTCCATTTAATGAGTTGGCAGTGAACAGATCCAATGTGATGTTATCTGTATTATCACCTCCTGCATAGGCGTTATCCGAAATCGCATCGCCGTTTGTAATTCTATCGAGCACGTTAAACTCAAGTCCGTAATCGTAACCTCTGAATGTTGTGTAAATTCCAGCGATCTGATCCTCTGCTTCTGATGCGGATATTGTTGTGCTGTCCTGGGGTCTGACTATTTGTGTAACGGGCTGCTTGTCCAGCACTTTTGAGCAACCGGTGAAAATGGAAGCAGCAATAATTACTAAAGCAATGCTACTTGATATACTGATTTTATATTTTTTCATAACGACAATTTTTATCCCAATGCAAAACACCGGGAAATTATTTGAGTGACAGATTCAAACCAAACAAAATCATCTTCGGCTGAGGGTATGCACCATAATCCACGCCTATGGAAACGTTCCTGTTATCAATGTCAGGAGCGCCAGTACTGGTAACTGCGGTGCCATAGGTACTCACTTCCGGATCAAACCCTTTGTACTTTGTAATAGTGATGAGGTTTTGACCAGATACATACACTGATGCAGCACTCAGGCCAATATGGCTAAGCACTTTGGGATCTATCCTATAAGCCAGTGTGATCGTCTTAAAACGCAGATAAGAACCGTTTTCAAGGAAGCGTGTTGATATCTGGCTGTTATCATTACTGTTTGCTTTAATACCTGGCATGTCGGTCACATCGCCCGGATTCTGCCACCGGCTAAGCACTGCTGTGCTTTGATTGCGGGAGTCCTTCATACCTTCTGTTTCGACTCTTACACCATTGAATATTTTATTGCCCTGTGAGCCCTGGAAGAATATGGTAAGATCAAAATTTTTGTAAGTAAGATTGTTCGTCATTCCATAAATAAAATCCGGTTGTGCGCTACCTATTAACCTTCTGTCAGATGCTTTAATGCCTGAGTAATTCGTTGGTTTACCTTCTGATGAGAGATACAACTGATCACCAGTTTGCGGATCTACACCAGCAGCAACATAGCCGTAAAATTCGCCTAATCCATACCCTTGTACAAGCGCTATTGAATTTCCTCTTTCATAAATACTGCCATAAATATTCATGAAGGTGATGTCATTACCAATGCTTGTTACTTTATTTTTATTAAATGAAATATTGAAGTCTGTTGACCACGTAAAATCTTTCTTCACAATGTTCTTGCTGGATATTAAAAACTCCGCGCCTTTGTTTTCCATATTTCCCATATTCAGTAAAATACTTTCAACAATCTGTGAGGACAATGGAACTCTTACAAGAACATTTTTTGTTTTCTTAATATAAAAGTCGCCGGTAAAAGTTAACCTGCCACTCAGGAAAGTCGCATCAACACCAATGTTTGTCTGAGTGGTTGTCTCCCAGGTTAAATCCTGGGCTGCAATAGTGGCGGCATAAGGATTGCCAGTTGCAGCATCAATATTATTCAGAGACAAATATTCATAACTGCCCACACCTTCCTGGTTACCATTTTGACCCCAGCCCGCTCTCAATTTCAGATCCGAAACGACATTCACATCTTTCATGAATTTTTCCTGGGAGATTCTCCATCCTGCCGATACAGAAGGAAAGGTCGCATTTCGATTGCCTGGTGCAAATCTTGAAGAATGATCTGACCGCAAATTTGCCTGCAATAAATATTTTCCTGCATAATCATAGGTAATACGGCCAAGATAAGACACAAGCCCCCACTCATCTATTGATTTAGTACTTGCCTGCTTAGTTTGTGTAAGCATATACATTTCATCCCAGGATTTATGCCGGTATGCGGTGTCGAGTTTGCTTCCGGAAATGTAGGTTTGGTCATACTTGGATTCCTGCACCGTATAACCCGCCATTGCCATGAAATGATGTTGTCCCACAGCCTTTGTGTAACTTAAAGTTTGTTCACCCAACCACACAAATTCAGTGTACTTTGTTTGATTCAGTTGTCCTTGTGTAGATTGTCCATAGGTTGTTAAATACGGATCAAGGAAAAAACTTTTTTCATAGTTGGTATAATCAATACCCCAACTTGAGCGGAACAATAACCCTTTTGCCAATCTAACATCGGCAGCTAAACTTGAAACCATTCTGTCCGTTACGCTTCTGGTGTATTGTCCGTCAATGGCGCCTAACGGGTTTTGCCAGCCTGAGAAAGGATTTAGACCAATGGTCCCGTCAGCATTATACTTCGGCACAGTAGGCGGGGTTGCCAACGCACTCAATACCACCCCTCCTCTTGCAACACCTGTATTATCTGTTACGTCGTTGCTATGGCTTCTCGTAATGATGGTATTAGTTGACAAGGTTAACCAGTCAGCGGCCTTGGTTGTCAAATTAACTCTTCCGGTTAAGCGATCAAATTTTGCCGGCTTGATGGTACCCACCTGGTCGTTATAACCCAATGAAATATAGTGTTGTGTTTTTTCACTTCCTCCGGAAAATGACAACTGATAGTTTTGTTGATTTCCTTTTCTGAACACTTCATCCGGCCAGTTGATGTTGTTGGCATTCACCATTGAATCTGTGATGGAATTAGGTCCCAAAACCTTGTTTGCATAATCCTGGTATTGTTTTGCATTCAGCACATCTAATTTTTTGGTGGTGGATGATGTACCATAGTAAGCACTGAAATCAATTCTTGATTTTCCTGCAACGCCCTTTTTCGTTGTAATAACAACAACGCCATTCGCGGCACGCGTACCATAAATAGAAGCAGATGCAGCGTCTTTAAGAATGCTGATTGATTCAATATCATTTGTTGTGTAGGCGGAAATGTCTGTCATAGGCACACCATCAACGACATACAGCGGTTCATTACCGGCACTGATGGAAGAAGAACCTCTCACGCGAATAGTCAGGCCAGCACCGGGTTTTCCTGAGTTGGACACCACCTGCACGCCTGCAGCTTTACCCTGCAAAGCTTCACCGGCATTTACCAGAGGCCTGTTGGCCATGTCTGCGGCAGTTACAACAGACACAGAACCTGTAAGATCTTTTTTGCGTTGACTGCCATAACCAACCACCACTATCTGTTCGAGTTGTTTGTTAGAAATAGCAAGTTGAACAACGATGTTGGTTTGCCCCGCTATTGCCACCTCCTTGTTTTCATAACCAACATATGAGAAAACCAATACACCATCGGCAGGAGCATTGATACGAAAAGCACCCTTCATGTCTGAGGATACTCCGTTGTTGGTTCCCTTTACTGTTACAGTTACGCCTGCCAAAGGCTGTTGGTTTTCACCGACTATTGTACCGGTTATTACATCAGCTTTGTAAGTGTCTGCTTCTGTTTTGGCAAGAATTACCACGAGTTTATTGTCAAGCAGGCGATACGCGAATTCTGTATTTTGAAACAACTTGTTCATTGCCTCTTCAAAACTCTGATCGTGTACACTATAGTCCACTTTTTTACTTAGTGAAGAATTGAGATTATAGTTATACAGGAAACGTACATCTGCCTGTTTTTCGAGAAGGGTTAAAATGTTTTTGATCTCTGTTTGCTGTACCTTAAGTGTAATTCTTTGTCCGAACACACCTTCGGCATGTATCTGATAAGCAGTGAATAGCGTAAGGAAAATAATCATTTTCATAACAAGCAAGCATTTGACAAGCACGGTGTGCCGGTACCTGGAGACAGGTCCATTTTTTTTCATACATTTGAAATTGTGGGTTTAACAATTGGAACGTACAATTGTCCAAGATTGCACGCCTCCGTTTAAGCCTTCGTTTTTCGGGGGCAACCTCGCTTTTTTCAACCTGTAATTTTTGCAAGAGATGCAGATTGTAAAAGCAGGTTTCCCTTTTTACGTAATAAATTTTTTAATGGTTCTTGTCGATAGTGTAATGTTTTGGTTTAAGTAATAAGTTTTGAGTTTGGATTAAAACAGCCGGCCCATAACGCCTATACAATCGCTAATAAATCACTACTTCGCTTCCATCAAAATTGTATTTAAAATCTGCTGTTAACTGCAAAGCTTTTAGCGCCTGCTCTATCGTTTCATTTTTAAATACACCCTTAAAGCGATAGGCGGCCACTTTTTCACTTTTGAATGTGATGCGCACATTAAACCAGCGTTCCATTTTTGCCGCCAACTCAGCAAATGTGTCTCCGTCAAAATAAAGTTTGTTGTACACCCAGGAAGTTTCCTTCATCACGCTGTCAGGTGCATTTGCAGATACGGATGTGATCATCATTTCCTGTTGCGGCGCTTTTGTGGTGGCTATTTTTTGCAAACTGTCAATAGACTTTGTAAAAACAAGTTTTTCGTGCGGTTGCAGGATCACTTTTGGACCCATCGGCTCATTTGCTTTGACAACTTCTATCAACCCACGTACAAGTGTAGCTTCTATCGTTTGTTCGTGAGGATAAGATTTTACATTAAATGCCGTGCCAAGCACTTTGATGTCAATGCCCGTGGTGTGCACAATAAAGGGGCTTCCGGGGTTTTTTACCACATCAAAAAAAGCTTCGCCTTCAAGTTCTACCTCTCTTGTTTTTGTGTTGAAATTATTGTTGTAGGTAATTCTGCTTTCAGCGTTCAGCCACACCTTCGTACCATCTGGCAATGTAAGTCGCGATTTGGCGCCGCTTTTCGCTTTCACTTCGTTTTTATGAGGGGCCGTTTGGGCTATTTCTGCCTGAATAGGTTTTGGGGGAGTGTAGATATTGTAGCCAATAATCACAACCGCAGCCAACACAGCGGCGGCTACGCTCCATGCGTATATTTTCTTGCGGCCAATGTGGAAGATTTTTTTCGGTGCAGATTCGGGAGGTGCCTCTAATCCGGGGTTTTCTGTTTCGTCGGCCAGTGCAAGGATGTGGTTGAAATGTTCATCATCTTCATCATACTTCACAATGGATGATTTTGTGGCCGACCAGAAGTTATTAAGCAATTCAAAGAAATATTGCTGCTCAGGATCTTTCCCCAACAGGTCAAACAATTCATCCTGCTCCTGCTTTGAAGCCTCCTTGGACAAATACCTGGTAATTAAAACGGCAAGTCTTTCGTTCTGCATAGCGGTGTGTTACTATTACAGACAGGGAAATGGGGAGATGACCTTAAAGGAGTTGAATATTTTTTTATTGCAGCTCGCAGAAGAATTAATAATTAATAATTAACAATTAATAGGTGCTGCAGGTAATGAACTTTTGAACATTGTTTGGTGCAACTTTATTAATTCTTAATTATTAATTATTAATTCGTCAGTTAGCGTCGATTATTTTTTTGGGGCAGTCTAACTACAGGCAAACTCAAATTCCCTCTCATGCTCTCGCTAATGCGTCTAACGGCAATGACCATTTGAGCGTCCACCGTGTTTATAGAAATGTTTAGAATTTCGGCGACATCCTTGTATTTCAAGCCATCTTCGCGCACCAGCTTGAAAACCATTTTACATCGGGGAGGCAGCTGATCTATCGCAGATTCTATTTTTTTGAATAGCTCTTTGGTGATCATTTTTTGTTCAGGTGTTTGATCAGCAGAAATGTTGATGTTAATGAAATCAAACGGATCGGTAACCTGTTCTTTTGCTTTTTTGGAAAGATAATTAAGGGAGGAATTTTTTACGGCAGTATACAGATATACGCTGATATTTTGAATGTCAAGTGCCTGCTGGCGGTTCTTCCAAAGTTTCACAAACACGTCGTCCACTACTTCTACCGCGGTTTCGCGGCTATTTAATATGGCCTGTGAAAAATTTGCAAGACGGTGCGCAAAAAGATCAAATAGCTTTCTGAAAGATTGCTGATCGTTGGCAGCAATTCCCTGCAGGATTAAATAATTCTCTTTTTCTCCGTTTAAATTATTCATAAGCAGCAAGCGCCCTTTAGATAGATAAAATTATGAAAGAATATGCTGCATTGAAATTCAAATTTATTAAGAGAGGACGCAGATGACTGAATAACTGAGTAACTGAATAACTGAATTATTGAGATTTCGGAGAAAATGATGCTGTTCAACGTTCTACGACCCAGTTATTCAGTTACTCAGTCATTCAGTCATTCCAACCAGCGTCATCTGCGTGCCAAAAAACAGCCAAAACGTGAACAATATCCAAGCAAAATTGTTCAATTCCTTAGACCAACATTAAAACTTATGACCCGAATTATCGCCTTATTTTTTGCCCTCTTTTTAATTGTGAGCTCTTACGGGCAACCGGCAAAACCTGATATTATTACGAAGCAAAATGGTGAGCAAATGAAGGGCAAAATTTTAGAAGTAAGTGACGCCGGTGTAAAGTTCACTTACACCGGGGAAACTGTTGTGTACGTAATCAAAAAGTCTGACATCGCGAAGATCACTTTTTCCAGTGGACGGGTAGAAACATACAACCAGCCCGCAACACAAACTGCTCCGGCTCAGCCTGCACAACCTGCAACGCCGGAAAAATCTGCTGTTACTTCTTCTGCCATTGCTACGAGAGGCGGAGACCCTCATAATAAAGTAGCCATTCTTCCTTTTACCTTATTGAAGGACGGTCTATATGCCGCAGACGAGCTGAACGAAAAAGCGCAGGATGAATGCTTCAGTTATCTAAATAAACATGCAGGCACGCTTACGATCCTCGACCCGCAAACAACAAATTCGTTTTTACTGAAGTCCGGGATAAAAAAAGAAGCCCTTAAAGAATATACAAGAGATGAATTGTGCCGCCTGCTTAGTGTGGAATATGTTCTAGAGGGAACCATTATGCAAAACAAGGCGACTCAAACAAGCACACAGTCCTCAAGCTATTCAGACAAAAGCAAAAGTACGGACAACAACAAAAGCGGTGATGGCAGTAAAAACTCCAGTGGCTATTCTTCTTCTACTTCCTATACAGAACAGAATTTTGACAATACTGTGATCTTAAAAATATTCAACGACAAAGGTGAGAGTTTATACAACGAACAAAGAAAGGCGTTGTTCTCGTCTACTTCACAAGATGGATACGTGAGCACATTGCAGTATTTATTGAAGAGGACTCCGTTGTATCATAAGTGACCCACGAACACATCCAAGTTGATTCCTCTGTTAAATGACAGTTTTTCCCCTTGGATTAGGACATGTTGATCTTAATCCATCGATATGCTCAAATAAATTTCTATCAATATGATTCCACATAGGATCCAAAACAAAGTCAATACCCTCTCTTCTGGCAAGTTTTGAAGCGGGAACAAAATCTGAATCGCCGGAAATCAGCACCATCTTACCGACAAATTCCTTTAATGCCAGTGAAGTGATATCGACGCCTATTTTCATATCAATTCCTTTCTGCCTCATTTCGTAGGTGATATCATTCTCCGTCAAATCAGATATTTCAATTTGTTTATTCAAAAGCTGCTTTGTCTTTTCCGGCTTGATTACCCAGTTTGATGAATCTTTTATCGTACCTAATCGTAATGCTAACTTCCTCTTCTTTTTCAGTTGTTCGAAAAATTCCAATCGAAACCTGGCTTGTTCAGACCTGGAAAAATCAATGCACTTTTTGGTAATAGGATTGTGAACTTTTTTTAATAGAGGTAAACTGTCATAATAAAATATTCGATAGAGGTGTTCATCTTTTGCAACATGTCTCAGCGCAATTGTGTACAGATTTTTCGCTACTTCTTCTGGTGAATGAGTCAATGCCTCAGAAAAAATCTTTCGATATTGTTTTAAGAAAAAACCGCCGTCTACGAAAATAGCAATTGAATGATTTTGTCTCATTGAGTTTAGGGAATAAAAAAAGCCTTTGGGTTAGGCATCCTCATCATAATTTTCTAAAAAAACGGAGAATGCGTAGCCAAAGGCACTATAATAATTTGGGAGGCACACATCAATTTGTATGCTGGCACAAAGCTATAATTTTTATTCAAAAAAAAAGCAAGTTTCAATTCATATTGTTTTTCTGTATTGCCAGGTTATGTAGTCTAATACATCTAGTATTTCATGCTTTTCGCTTATCCGTTCGCGTAACTTCTCTGTAAAGGCGTTTTTTGCAAAAAATTTTCATAACCTTCCGACTGAGCAACTTATAACATTTTACTGTCTCTTCTTCAAACCTATTTTTCCATTGACAGTGGCGGAATGGAATTACGCAGACGAGTTTTGAATCATCCATCATTTTTTTAAAAAACTTACCCCCGTAAATCCTGCAAATCACCATCGTAAAATTTCTATTTTCAACAATACTTATTAACATTTCTACCCTCGTATTACCATTTTTTACCATACACATACTCGTTAGTTATAGTTTACAAGGAGGCTTTTTCAATTTAACCCTGTGCATTTCAGTTAGTTAAAAAGATAAAGAGCTTGCAGTATCGGATTCTGATTTGTACTTTTCATCCATCTTAATCCGTCTTTTTAATCAAATCCGTATTCCATGAAAAAGAATTTTAAACAACTTCTTTTTTTGCTCCTGCTAAGCAGTCCGCTGGCGGGCTTTTCCCAACTTTCAAACGGAGGCATTAATGCCTATTTTGGTATTGACGGTGATACCCGTGGCAACTATGTGAAGTATGGCCCGCTTACAGGATTCATTTCAAGTGATGACTGGTTTTCAGGTATAGCTTCTGGTCAAAATGTAGTCGATACATCAAACGCGTCGTATTACCGAACCGTTCTATCAGGAGGAGGTAACATTTCTTTCAACAAAAGAATGTCGGTTCCGTTGTTTTCAAGAGTAAATGGCAAACTATGGCTCGATGCGGTTTATGGAAGGGATTACGCTTGTACCAATCCGCTATTCGATTCGACCGTTTTTGCATCCTCCGCAAAAAACGGAGATAATCCTGGCAATTGGGGGGGAACCACTTCTAACATTCCCAATAAAACCGACCTCGTAGACGTATTTGCCCATATGCGCAGAGACGGTTCTAGTGTATATGATTCGTTGTGGCTTTTTGTTGGAGCGTCGACAGTAGGAACAAATGGTTCCAGGTATTTTGACATAGAACTCTATAAAGACAGTTTTAACTATAAAGGTGGCACTTTCATAAGCAAAGGGCCGGACGCGGGCCACACACAATGGAAATTTGACGCCGCAGGGAACATTACTCAAACAGGGGACATGATACTTGCCGTGAATTTCAATCCGGGAGCTCCGCCGGTGGTTGATACGCGTATTTGGGTAAGCAACTCAACTTTCACCGGCACTATTCCTAAATATTTTGATTTTGGAGCTGTTCTTGATGGTTCCACTGCTGCGTTTGGTTACGTATCCATTACCTCAAAAGCCGGTACTACAAACTTTGGTACAGGTACCTCAAATTATTCAACGACGGCAACAAACGATACCACCTACTCAACACCGTGGGGAACACAAACTTCTTCCGCAGGTTGGGGCACGAAATACGAATCCCTCCAGCTTGTGGAGATTGGCCTGAACCTGACAAGGATTGGAGTAGACCCTGCGCTTTATTCAGCTTTGAGCCCATGTCAACCGATGTTTACGGATCTTTTCTTCAAGTCGAGGTCATCAAATTCCTTTACATCGAACATGCAGGATTTTGTTACGCCTCTTCCTTTTGTTTCTCTGCCGATCATGGATTTTACGGTTCAGTCAGACACGTTGAGATGTAACAGATCTGCGGGCGGCATTACTATTACCAATCACTCAACAATCGGTAAGTATACGTGGACAACAGCAGACGGAGCAAGCATTACGAGCTCGAGTACTGATGGCTCTCAAATTACGCTTGACAAGCCCGGAACTTATATCGTATCGGGATCGCCTGCAACCGGATGCCCTCCAACGCGCATAGACACTATCGTTGTGCCTTTGGATACCTTCCCTCCTGTTGCTTCTGTGTATGTGGGCATAGGTGCGGATCTTGGGCACGTGCAGTTCTTCGGCGGCGACCCTGTGGCCAGCAACTATCCTACTCCATTTGGAGGTTCTGATGGTTTGACCTGGAGTTGGGTAGGCCCGAATGGTTTTGTATCATCCTTACAGAACCCTATAAATGATACAACCTGGGGAAACTACAAACTGGTTGTTACGGAAAACAGAAATGGTTGCATAGATACTATAAGCCAGGATGTGATCAGAGGAATGTTTACGGTAATGTCAAATCCTAATATTCTTCTTACCGGAAAATATACCAACAAGGCGATTGCGATAAAATGGGATGACAAAGGTTCAAACTATGTTGACCGTTACCAAATAGAAAAAAGCGCTGACGGAATCAGTTATATGACCGTGGGTGTAGTGTCGCCGGCTTCGGGAATAAACAACCAGTTTAGTTTTACCGATGCGCAGCCTGCTTATAAAACAAACTGGTATCGCATCAAAGGCATACAAAAAAATGGAACGGCTGCATACTCCAACACACTTAAAATTGCGGATGGGGCGGATAGCAGATTCTATCTTACAAGAAACTCGCAAAGTCAAAACATATCATTGACATGCGATGTAGAAACAGACTACAATTGCAACCTGCTTATCTGCAATATTCTTGGACAGGTATTGGTTAACAAACCGGTTCATTTGCAAAAAGGTTTAAATACGCTGGAGATCACTTCCAGTGCGTTCCAGAAAAATGTAGTTGGAGTTGTTGTATTGTTGAAAAACAACGCAATACTATTCAGCGACAAAGTGGTATTCTAACAATCTACTAGCGACAATAAAAGGTCGTACCCATATTTTTATTTCTGAAAGCTATTGAACTGAAAAGTTTGATAGCTTTTTTTTGTTTTGGGCTTCAATAACACCCGCCTGCCAAAAGGGTAAAAACATGTTATTTAACGGTAAAATTTAAACTTTTCTTCTATTTTACTATACCTTTAAAATCACTTCTCGTCACCTATCACCACCTTAAAAATGTTATTATGAAATCATACTTTTTTATCATCGCCTGGATGACATTATCATTTTTTGCACAAGGCCAAGACGTTAAACCTGCAGCCGACACAACTGTTAAGCCATTGGCAGATACATTGGCCAAACCCGTAGTTGACACGGCAGCACTGGCTAAACATACAGCCGACAGCCTGGCCGCTGTCAAGGCCTCTCAAAACTGTTATACTAAGTGGTACGACTTTATGCGAACCCATGGCGCAAAGCCAGTTCCTGATGGAATGCAGAAAGTTGTTATCACATTTAAAAGCGGAGAAAGCTGCCATTGCTTTATGGGAAAAATAGAGATAGTGGGTGGAAAAATAAAACCGCCACTATATGTCCAGGAAGAAAATGGGGATTACAAAACTTCCACAGAATTAGGCAAGAAACTCGATCCGGAATTTGTGACCTCAATTGGCGCCGACCTCTGGAAAATCAGTGATGGCATGAGCGCATTGTTCCGCACTACCGATCAGGAATATGGCAGGATCTTTTTTTATGAATTCGCAAACAAAGGAAAAAGCACCAAAAAAGTTGCTCCCTCTCCTGAAGAGCTGATAAAGCCAGACTAACCCATCTTGATAAATTATTACTGAGAGCTATCAAACTGAAATGTTTGATAGCTTTCTTGTTTTATGGCATACAACTCACTGAAATCAGGCGAGATACAGTTTTAACGCAAAAATTGGAAATGTTATATTTTCAAAAAACGGCTGTGATCAAGATAGAAACGTTACTTTCGGGGAAATCCAGTATTTGGTACTGAGTGAAAGACCGGTTTGCCCTTGTTAAACGATACCCGAACCCAATACTTCACTTCTATTATAACACAAATTTTCGTTTTAATAAGCGCAACTTACACAATGAACAAAGTCACTTACAACAACAGCAAAGCAGTTTTTTTTGCATCGCTGAAAAAAAGCGTTGACAAACATTTTGAAGAAAATGGTTTGAGGAAAACCGGCAATATTAATTTGTATACCAAATCAGTAGTTTTTATACTCTCCGCTGTTGGCTTGTATGTAGCTCTTTTGTTTGTAAAAATGCCAGTGTTTGCAGGTATATTGGTGAGCCTGTTGTTTGGTTTTGTATTGGCTTGCATAGGTTTTAATGTTATGCATGATGCCAATCATGACAGCTATTCTTCAAAAAAGTGGGTGAACAAGATCCTTGGTTTAACGCTTAATGCTTTGGGCGGAAACAGTTTTATATGGAAGCAAAAGCACAACATTATTCACCATACTTATACCAATATTGATGGTGTTGATGATGATATAGCTAAAAGCCCTTTTATTCGCATGTGCAGCACGCAACGCTGGGCCCCTGCTCACAGATTACAACATTTATATACTCCGGTATTATATGGCTTAAGCTCGATGATCTGGGTATTGTACCAGGATTTTGAAAAATATTTCAAAAGAAAGATCTGCAGCACTCAACTCAGAAAAATGACGCGCACAGATCATTTCCTGTTTTGGAGCAGCAAGGTGTTATATGTTGCTTTTTACCTCGTCATTCCAATGCTATTGGTGGGTTGGAAATTGTGGTTACTATATTTTGTATGTATGCATGTTGGGTTAGGATTTACTTTATCCATCGTATTTCAACTGGCGCATGTGGTAGAAGAGACAGAATTTGAATTTGTGAACGGCAGTAATAAGCAAATTGAAAATGAGTGGGCTGTGCACCAGGTTAGAACGACAGCAAATTTCTCGGCCAAAAATAAAATCATTTCATGGTTTGCCGGTGGACTGAATTACCAGATCGAACATCACCTGTTTCCACGTATAAGCCATGTTCATTATCCTGCGCTCAGCCATCTTGTAGAAACTGAATGCATAGCTTACAATATCCCTTATAACAACAACCTTTCTATGGGAGGTGCAATAAACTCTCATTTCCGTTTCATAAAATCGATGGGCAAAAAACCATAATTGCAAAATAGTAGCAAATGCAAAAAGCTATCTAACTGAAAAGTTGGATAGCTTTTTTATTTGTAAGAATCCCTTCTTTCTCAAAGCTCCCAGCCTATTGAAAAATTGAGCACGTAGTCTGTTTCTTTGCCCGTGATAGCAGGCTGGTTATCATAGTTCAGCGTTCCGCCTAATTTGATGTAGAAATTCAAAGGCAGGTCATATTTGGTATCAAGCGAAAAATCAGTGCGCCAACGGCCGCTCTCCGTTAAACTGGGATATACATACACGTTAGTAAGCAAACTAAAATCCTTGACGTCAAATAAATTGACCTCCCCGCCAAAGTAGGCTTCCAGGCTCCTTCTGGAAGGAGTTTCATTGGTAAAAGTTTCATTGTTAAAGGAAAGGCCGGCCCCTGCCGCTACATATGTTTTATTGTTGTGGACCAGATACTTGCCACCACCCAGCTTTCCCGTGAAGCGTAACTTAAGTGCCTGCTCGGTATTGGAAAGAAAGTCGGGAGAAGCATTCAAAAACCAATCATGGGGTAGAAAATACCTGAAGCTGGCACCTAATTCAGTACGTTTTGTTTCTGTAACACTATCCTGTTTGGACCTGAGATCACTGTAGAATAATGTTGCCTGCCATTTATCAGCCATGTATCCAAGGTTGGTGCGGGCGCTATATTGCCTTAGGTTGTTCGCTTTGGTAAGCCCGAGACCAATGTCAATACTGGCGGAAACGCGGCTCCAAAAACTGGACTTGACGCCTTTCAAATAAACGATATCTGAGAGAGTGGTCTCTGCTCGTACAGTGTCCGCATCTGAGATGATCACCTTAGTACCTCCATCTGTTGTTCGCATATTACCATTGATTCGTCGTCCGTCTGTCAATGTGATCAGGAAACGCGTTTTTGAATAGATCTCCTTGATACCAGACCATTCGATGGTAAAATCATTCTTTGAATAATCTGTTTCTATCGTCACCACGCCTTTATCAAGCGTTTTTATTTCACCAACGATAACATCGCCATTCTTGAGTATAAGCGAGTCATGTTGACCAAATACAACAAGTGAAAAGGAACAACATGCAATAGCCAGGAACCATTTCATGGCCGCTCCGGTGCTACAGGTAATAGAAAATCTGGGCATCAATCAAAAGTTTAAGCTTGTTTACAACTTGCAGTTTTCATTACCGGGGCAGGGATCTGGCATGGCATTAATCTGCGCCGCCATCCACACTATCAAATGTTTCCCGCTCTTTAGGTTTGATGGTGTATTTAAGCGACACCATCGGGCCATAATACACATCGAACTGCGTGCCATTGGTACGCAGTTGCATTTGCCCGATAATGCCAGCCAAAAAGTGAAGATTCGGAGTTATACCGGCGCTATAATACACCGACAATCGAAATATGTCAAAATGTTCTTCCGCGTAATCCTTGGAGGCAAACTTGAGCATCAGTTCCGTGTAGTAGGAAATGTTTGGCGCCTGGAACACGGGCTTTTGACTGCTCTGGTGGAGGAAGTGGTTTACTCCAAACCTGGCTCTGAGCCGCGGAACTGTTTGATGTACACCATTCCTGTCATCAAAAAATTTGGTTTCAAAACGTACCTGCTCGAATATTGATCCTTTGGGCATATTCTGCGAATAAGTACCCATTACAATTAGGCGCTGCTCCAGCGTTTCATAGTTACCGGCTTCTTTGATCTCATATTTTTTATTGTGTGCATAGCCAAGCCAGAGCTTCATATTCTTAAAACCTGAGTACACAATCCACGGACGCACAACAAAGCGTTGCGCATACGCAAACGGATTCTTGTTGGTGTAAGCTCCCTGTGTGACCAGCTGAACGTCCGCCTGGCCACTCAAATGCCATTTCTCATAAAGCGGGAATGCAACATCCGTCTCTGCAATGGAGGCAGGAACAAAACCCATCGTATAAGGTGGAGGTGACTGTGCATGCATGGTACATGCCGCCGCCATGCTAAAAATTAACATCACCCCCCTTTTAATTACATTCATATTACTTCATTATCATTTAATCGGCTGCGGCACTTTTTTGCTGCCTGCCGAACGCTTTTGAAATGCCCAGCCCTATGGTCCAGGTATCATACGCCTTCCAGCGAAAGTCATACTGCAATACCCCAAACACCTCCCATCCATTTCTTATCTCTGCGCCATACTCTACGGCAACCCTGTTCAATACATAATTCTCTTCCTTTTCGAACTCAGCACCCATGCCCAGCCCAAAACTCCAATGCTCAGTAGGCTTGTAAAGCCCCATGACCGCAGGTGCTATAGGGAATGACCTTTCCACCACTTCCTTTTCGCCTGATTCCAGGTTCTTTTCTACCTTGAAGGTTTCGGTGACAAAATCCGTATGGAGCCCTACAGCGAACTTGCGTGCAAACTGGAAATTATAATCCAGGCCCCAGTAAGGCAATCCAACTAATTTCTTGTTTCCATTTTCATCAACTCCGCTGAATGATTGCTCGTGACCAATATTGAGTCCAAGGCTGTGTTTTGGTTTAAACGGCTCTTCATCTTGGGCATATGCCTTTGCATTAAAAAATATTATTGCTATAGCCATTGCGACACCTACACACAATGGATTTATTTTTTCCATGTACCGTAGTTGCTTGTTGCGATACCAAAAGAACCAGTGCATTACTCCACAAATTTTGAGTTAAACAAAAATGTATTCGCGCCGAAAACTGCCTGCCAGTCTTGAAACCAAGAACACGCGACACCAGCCGTTTGTTTATCGACATTCAATTTTTCACAAAATTCTTTAGGAAGTACCGTAGGGTGGATTGTTTACATAGCCCTGGCTATCTTATCAAATTCATGAAGCTTTTTGCTTTTGGCAGGAAGAAAAACTAAAAATGAGGCGATTAAATTTCGGATATACTTTAGTGTTATCCAGGATAAATTCAAAAGTCAAAATTCAAAAAATGCCCAACTCCCGGAATTAATTTTCTCTTGTCCGGCAATGAGGGGGGTAAGATTTTTTTGACTTTTGACTTTTGACTTTTGACTTTTGACTTTTGACTTTTGTTAGTTCTGAAAAACCGGAGGTGCAGGCGAGTCGAAAGGCTTACTGTTTTGTATCTCACTGATCGGCTTACCTGTTTTTTTAGCGATGCTTATTTGTACAGCGCGAATAGGTCCATGATAAATGTTTACTAATGTTCCTTCACAACCGCGATCAGGCATCATCTGGGCATAAGTTTTCATGCAGTCCTTAAAAAGACCAATAACCTGTTCACCAATTGCATCAAACTCTGCATTGGATAAATTTTTATTCTGTAGTTCATTTTGTTTTAGAAATGCTTTTAAATACATCAGTGATGCATCTATTCTATTGTCTAAAAACTTAAGTGTATAATCCGCATATGCATTCTCCTTACCCGTTATACAATTTTTCAATGCTGCGGCTGCATTTTGATATAGTGCATATTGTTTTGCCAATCCGTTTGCGTCTTCGAACCTGATTCCATTTTTCCAGTATCCAAGCCATGCAAATGCCATGTTAGATTTCCTGAAATTATAAGCAGTCCCGATTGAATTCATGGCAACGGCAAATGAATCAGCTTGAATAATACCGATTCGCTTTGCATATGCTTTGTAGAATGTTGTGGGGTCGATGGGACCTTGGATAGTTGCAAGGGCGGCGTATCTCGCAGCAATTTTATTTTCAGAAGTTCGCCAGTGATTAAATGCCAGCGTATTGATCCTCGATGAAGGAAAATTATCCTTCTCGTATTTTAACAGGTTATAAATACCATCGATACCGTTTTGTTGGAAAAACATCATTCCGTCAAATTCTAACCATGAATAAAGTTGGGTAATGTTCCAGTCGGTTTTGTCTTTTAGCAAGTTGGTTGTATGCTTTGCCACGTTGTCGCTTCCATGTGAAGGAAGCATGGCTATTTCATGCCCGTTTGCGAATTTCTTAGCTAAGTAATAAACAGGAACATTGTACTTACCATCGCAATAGATTCCGATCTTCAGTTCTTTGGTTTTGATTCCTCTCGCTTTGATGGTATTAAATGTTTTAACGAAATGCCCCACCTGTGCATACAGATAACCAAGATCTGCTTGTTTTGCCTGAATGTATCGGGTAACCATTGTATCCTTTAGAATTTCGTTTCCAAAGAAAGAAGTAAGGTATTGCTTCGTTTCTACATCGGTATTAGCCGGCCCCCATCCTCCTGCTTCTTCGGTCATTAATTCAAATGCATCCGCCAGAGGAAATTGTTTTTGTATTTGCTGGATGAGGTTTATGGTAGAGTCAACATCGAGCGATGTACTTCTTGGCTCAAATGAAAACTGCACTTTAAGTCCAACGTGCTTAGCTTCCTTCATCACCTCCTGCAACCATTGAACAGCCATTTTGCTTTTGATGGAAACGCTATCGTAATAAGGCTCTATCTCCGGGATGCAAAAGACATTCTGGTTTTTGATGTGTTGATGAAAAAACGGATCATTGGGCACAGGATGTCTATGTCCGTAGAAAAAGTTACCTGCTAAGTATGTAGTGTCTTTTCCATTGAATTCATACCATTGACCAGGGTAACTGTGAAACGTAATAAAGTTAAATCTCATCCTCGCCAAATTGCGAATGTATTGTTTCGCATCATTAATGCTGTAGGATGAAATATCCATCGGGAAATTTATATGCTGCCTGATGCCTCTGTACTTTGCAACAGGAACAATTGTGTCGCACCCGTTTTTAAGCATGTTCACTTTCAATTGATCTGGAACTTGATAACCGTTTAATTCAAATGTATAGCCTAGTCGCTCCAGCAATGTATAAGCCGCACAAAGCACATCACTATTGCTGCGCCCTGCTAACTCAACATTTAATTTAGCTTGTCTGCCTGTTGTTTTTATGCTGAAGGCAGACTCTGCCAAACCAGTTTTTTTTGACAGAACAATTACCCAATCTGCGTCTTTTTCATCAGGGGAATAGTGCCAATCATTTTTGTTATCCAAAAACAATTTCAATTCCTGTTTTGCATACGTTAATTCTCCAGCCGCACTTTTATCAACTATTGTAAACTTTTTTCCGAATACAATCAAAGGCAAACACATTAAAACACAAAGACAATATTTCATAGTGAGGTTATTGATTTATCTATTGCTATTTACTGGTTTTATATTCAAATAGGCCTTCTCTAAGCCTGCATTGTTCATGATCTTTACTGCAGCGGGAGGCCATTTGCCATTGGCAACAAGGGTGGCGTTTGTCATGCTGGTATTGATTCCCTTGTTTACGTTATCTAATGTGGTAGTATAATTGTTATTGATGCTGATATCATGAATAGATTTTGTCCAGATATGCGCATACCTTGGCGTGTTGTTTATCACATTATCGCTTAGCTCAAGCCAACTGCTTCCTTCGTCGGCATACAAAGCACCAAACTGGTTATTTACATTTTGAATATAGTTGTTTGTAATGTAGCCCTTGTTCGTAGCGGAGCCGTTGGTGGGCCCAAGTGTGTAGATCGCTCCACCATCTCTTAATACAGACATGATATCGTGAATATAGTTGTATTGAATATTCGTTCTTTGATGCACTGAAGTGGCGAACCTGTCCCATCCCCATCCAATATGAATACCCGAGTAAGGCACATTACTAATTTCATTGTGCACGATGTCCATATCCACGGGCAGCGTTGCGGCTATGGCTGTGGAGGAGAAATATTCAACGCCGATCTTATTGAAATAACTGTTGTACACATCGTTATTGCGAAGCCATACGAGGCTATCAGTATTCTGTGCATAGTTTTCTGTTCCGGCAGTAAACATTCCTGCGTAATCGCCCACTTGCAAGCCATTGCCGGAGATGTCAGTGAATACACATCCTGCAACTAAATTATCCTGTGAACCACTATACATATTGAGCCCGTTACCTCCCATATGTTCAAAAACAACTCGCTCAAATTTGATGGCCCTTGCATACTTAAGATTGACAGCGGCACTGATAATGCTCTCTCCTTGGTCATCCCTCATTACGTTGTTTTGCGCATCAGGTAATCCGCGTTTTCCGCTTGCTCTCAGGTAAGTAGCGTGTGCGAAAGTGACGCCCTTGAATTGAATGTTGCCAACCTTATTAGCCGGAGCAGTTCCCTGTATCCTTACCAATTCTTCTAACACAGGCACCACAACAGATGCTGTTGTAATGTTTTCTCCAACTTTAGGTTTATAATAAATGAAGCCTGTTGTTCTATCGAGGTACCATTCACCTTCTTCATCCAGCAGCTCGTAAGCATTTTCAATAAACCATGGAAGCCCTTTGGCATTGTGGTTTCCGCCAACAGAGGTTCCCCCTTTATTGGTTACAAATCCCCAGCCGGGTTGCTTCATGTTGATGGTGGTAATGCTGTCATTGCTGGAAATAGTATTGACTCCTATTCGCGGCGCAGTCCATTCGTTTTTAAAGACAAATTCAATATCACCCTGGTTTTTCCAGTGCTGCATTGGAATGGAGGAGTTGGCAAATACATCGGCTTTCGCAGTGTAGCCAAATGCTTTAACGAAGGTTAATGAAGATGGAGTTACTGTACTCCTGGCACGGGTTGCGCGGATGCCATTTACAAACAATTGTCTTGTTTCAAGCTCCTTGCCTGCATATGCTTTGTAAATGTTTTTTGTTGTATCATATAGCGTCCATCCGGTGATTTCCGTGCCTCCGCTAATAACAGGCTTTTCATTTTTATACGCTGCATAAATAATATTAAAGCCACGCGTGGCCGAGTCTGTTGTATCAAAAAGCAAAGTGGACTTCAACCAATAAGTGCCACCTCTCAAATAGACATGTATGTCTCCTTTCATATTTGCATGCATGGTACGCACTACATCGCGGGCTTTTTCAATTGTTCTAAATGCCTTTCCTGCACTGGTTCCATCATGGGTGATATCATTTCCTTTAACAGGATCTACATAATAATTAATCGGTTTTCCCGCCATTGCCCCCAGAGCTGTTATTACTACTAACAACACAACCAAACATAGCTTCAGCAAATGAAAGTAAGAGGCGTTATGGTTTGGCGATTTATTAGAGCTTCGATTAGTTCTTAGAATCATCATTAGTTTGTTGTAATAAGTTTATTTCATTTGAATAGAGCCACCAGTTAACGGATACAATTTGTTAACGTAAATAAATAGCCGAAATTTATTTTTTTGTTATTGTCTGTTTAACGGAGCCCAGACTTGTGCCCCATGCTTTGTTTGGCGTTGGCCCCAGATCAATCTTCATGGAACCGCCACGCGCAAATTCACTAAAAGGCAATTCAAAACTTTTCCACGATTTGCCATTCAGAGTTGCCGACTGAATGTAGGTGTTATCCTTTCCTGAAGGAGTTGACGTTTGGATTACAAATGTTTTTTTGCCTGGCAAATGAAAGATGATCTTGTCGAATATAGGTGAAGTAATTTCCAGTGTTGGGTTTACATCTGCAAGCCCTTGTACATCAAACAGACCAACGGACATCAGAGCGCTTAACGCACCCATTTGTCCCTGATCTTCATCGCCTCTATAACCTGCAAAACTCGTTGTATCGCCAAAAGTATTTTCTTTCACCTGGCGAACCCAGTACTGTGTGAGCCATGGCGCTCCGGCGTGGCTAAACAGGTGGGCCAAATGACAGCCGGGTTCATTGTCGTAATCAACACGTGCTGCATAATGCTCACCATGTTCGGCAGCGAAGCCAGAACTAACTGCGCTTTCAAAATCGGCACTCAATCTTTTTATAAAAACATCATTGCCTCCCATAGCTTTTATTAATCCTTTCACATCCTGGGGCACATAATAGCTGTAGATGGATGCATTCGATTCAATGAAGCCTGGTGTAGCATGATTGACGCCTCTTTTTGTTCCAATAGCTTCGAATGGAGTAAGCCATTTACCCAAAGTATCCTTTGGTCTTGTATATCCCGTTGATGAGTCAAAAATATTTTTCCAATAACCTGCTCTTTGCAAAAACTCCGGTCGATATTTCTGTTTATTTAAAATAGATGCCATGTTGGCTATGCACCAATCCTGGTAAGCATATTCAAGCGTCATGGAGGCACCTCCCCGATTGTATCCATCACCTCTGTCCCTGATTTCAATAGGCACATAACCATACTTTAAATACCAATCAATACCACCACCCTTTGGAGATGGGCCTGCTTCATAACCTCCCCTGTCTCTTGTTCCTCCGGGAAATGCATTTTTATAAGCTCCTTTAAAAGCATCTTCTGTGTTAAATGTTGCACGATGTGTTTGAATCAAGGCGGCCATCAAAGGAACCGTTTGATCGCCCACCATCACCCAACATTCCTGTCCTCCCCACGATGTTCGACCCATAATACCTGTATTGTAGTAGTAGTCAAGAAAAGTGGTGGCAACGTCATTTCCGGATTCAGGATATACCATTGACCACAAAATGTTGAGGTTCCAATGACTTCCCCACAATCCATCTGCATCCAGGAAATGATATGTTGGTTTGCCGCTTGCTGTGAGTGGAATTTTTCTCACCACAGGCTTTGGCCCTGTATTGTCAGTATACTCGCCATTCACATCTTCAGTTAGTCTGCGACCAATGGCAGTATGCATCAAATCTGTATAAAATTTCACCTGTTGTTTTCTCGTTCCTCCGCTTACTTCAATTCTTCCGAGGTAATCGTTCCATGCTGTTTTTGCTCTTGCCACTGCTGCCTCAAAATTCCAATCGGGCATTTCCTTTTCAAGATTCATTCTTGCATTTTCGATGCTTACAAATGAAACACCGACTTGCATCGATATTTGTTCGCCTTCGTGAAGGTTATAGTAGCTTGCATACAAGCCTGCTTTTTTATCGTCAGTAAAATCTGCGTTAACAAGCTCCTTTGTAGAATCGGTAGCAGACTTCCAGAAATTTATCTTATCAAATGGCTTGCTGAATCTTGCTACAAAATAAACCGTGCAATTTTTCTTTCTCCTGAAAGTGGGAGCATTTACTGAGTAACCCTCTATCTCGTTGCCACTTACTTTTTTTGCATATCCCTTCACCATATTTACAGGACCAAGGGCAGCGGTTAGATCCATAATGATGTGTGCTTCTTTAGCAGCAGGAAAAGTATAACGATGAAAACCCACACGCTGTGAGGCGGTTAGTTCTGCGGTGATGCCATAATCCGGCAACAATATTTTATGATATCCGGCTTTCGCTATCTCTGTTGTGTGGTCGAGTTTGGCGCGAGAAGCTTCTAACCCTTGCAATGCTTTACAGGCACCTGTTACAGGCATTACCGGAATACCGGCAGTTTGCGCGTTGTGAATGTGACTAAAGTTGAGAATATAAGGATCGTTGTATCGATAGCCGGCACTCCACAAATCACCATGATGGGTATCCGGACTTAAAGCTATCATGCCATAAGGAAGCGATGCGGCTGCAAAAAAATCAAACCGTGGCTTTGTTGTAGCTACCAGCGGATTTGCGAGGTCGGCCGGTTGCTGACTGTATGCTTTTGCAAACATGAAAAAAGATAACACACAGAAAAAGTTTCGCATTTTCATTGTTACTCAGTATTTATTTTTACAAACGATCCAAACGAAAAAAATTATTTTGTTACTGAAGCCTTATCATCCATGCTTCCAGTATTGATCAACTTTCTATATTTATCCACCGAGGCACCCATACCTTTTTTTAAATGATACGCCGGCCCGATGTACACGAAGGCGTAAGGTTTGTACAATGTTGCGCAGGCGGGGTTTTCATTCTTCAAACTCTCATACTGCTTCCAATAATGATCATAGTTTTCAATGGACGTTTTTATTTTACTCTTATTGTAAACGCCTGTTTTATCTCCCTCAAAGCCTAGCGCCATGATGTTCCAACCTTCTGCAATGATCTTATGTAACAAAAGTCCATACTGACTGGATACTCTTACATAAGCCTGATCTGCTTTGTTGCGCATAACTATTTTCCTGCTTAAGGATTCTATCTTCTGCCACATAGCCGCTGCTTCATATTTTTCGGCAACTGCCTTTTCCAAAACGCCCTGATTGTAGTATTTGGAAAACGCACGATACAACATCCCTTCGGATGCGTACGATGGACTTTCCGGAAGGGAATCTACTCCAGCAAGAAACTCGTCTCTCATCCAGAATGTCCAATCTTTTTCGAATGGCAGCTCACTGCTGAAATGTCCTCTCAAAACTGCTTTTGCTGAAAGCAAACACAACTCTCTAAACTCCTTGCGTGAAGCTCCTGCGATTCCATTTTCATCCATAAAACGATTGAAAACTTCTTCTTCTGTTTGTGCAGTATTGGTGGCCCAATGAGCAATTACATAGGCATTGAGTTTGCACCAGAATTCGTTGCTGATATAAGGCCCAACCCAGCCTCCTCCACGGCTCCAGCTCCACACACCTTTAAAGTTGGGACTGTTCTTTATATCATTGAGGGATTTATAACCTTTTTGTGGTGAATTGGTTTCATATTCCTCAAACCCATTGATCACACCGTTCATTACATAATTAGGATATGCACCTTTTCCTTCGTATTCGCGCTGGCATTGCACCTCAACAATTTGGCTATGGTTGCCGAGTGTTAAGGTGGGGTTGAAACCAACGGTTCTCAGGTAATCACCTTGTGTATGTTTTATGGAAAATATGAGTTGCGGATGAGGTGTTATACTGTTGACTACTTTCAGATAATAGTCTGGCGACTCGTGCATGCCGCCGAAGGACCATGTACGATAAAATATGGTTTTGTTTCTTTTTACACACACTTCATCGCGCAACAGATTAATTAGTTTGATATGGCTCTGCGGTCCATTGGTAATTGGATTATTGCCTGTATGATAAGGTATATTGTTTAAGTAGGTTTCTCCTGTGCGAATAACCAATCCATCCAGGTCGGGAAAAGTTTCAAACAATTCCTCCAACATTATTCTGTGTATCTCCAACGTGCGTGGACGCTCAAATGATATGCGGCCGAGGCTGTCGCAGATATCACTGCGATACAATTCCACGAGTTTTTTAGGTAGTACAATGACGTCGGTAAAATAGTATGCTTTGATTCCTGCAGCGTGTGCTGCTTTAATATTTTTTCTTACGGTCTCTGCCGCGTTCATTACCCATTGCCACTCTTTTGAACCTTCCGGAAAGATGGCGGGGTTTAGTTTTTTAAAAGTAATAGCAGCATGTGCAAATACAAAATCGTTGAAAACCTGGCCCGTGTATCCTTGATCTTTTAGTGCTTTGGGATCGTTGAACACGGATTGGGTTAATGGCTCTCCGGGATTATTATGAACCATGTCCAAAATATAACGCCCGTCTTTATTTTGCGAGTAAGCATGTAATGAAAAAATAAAAAGACTGCAGAATAATAAAAGACGGGTGTTCATATGATTGTTATTTTCTCTCGTTAATAATTTACAACAGAACGAAAATTTTTGAGTTGAGTAGCCAGAGAAGTTGAATTATCCGGTTGCTAATTAATGTGAAGAAAGGATATCCTATTTTTTTATGAAAATAGAATACCCTTTCCACGTGATTAAAAACTAAAAAACGCTATTGTGGTTTATCCCATCCCGGATTTTGTACCAGGCTCTTGTTACGGATAAGTTCATCCAATGGAAGCGGAGACAGGTAGTCCCTTCCTGCATTGAAATTGTACTTACCATTAGGCATAGCCTGGTATGGATCAACATAACCTTGTGCATCCAGCTTTACGCTTGGTTTAGTAGTGTACGGAGCATAGTCCGCCATAACAAGCTTATAGCCTTTTGGACGGCTGCCGCTAAATAGTGCATGTGCGCGCCATCTTTTCCAGTCACCCGTTCTAAAACCTTCACCAGCCAATTCAACCCTGCGCTCTTGTCTTACGATCGCCAAATTGTCTGATATAGTATAACCATAGCTAGGCCAGCTTGCGTTTACTACTGGTTTCACACTCGTTAGTGTAGGCATGCCTGCACGTTTGCGGATCAAGTCTATGTTATCAGAAAGATCAGGGAAAGTACCATTCAACTCAACATAAGCTTCCACATAGTTGAGCATTAGCTCTGGTATCCTGAAAGCAATACCTGCAATCTCAGGATCAGTAGTGTTACTCATTATTGAGTTAGGGTTATGACCTTTCTTTGGTGAAAATCCGGTGATTGTATTGCTGCTGGCAGTAGCAAGATGCATCTGCGGTACTCTGAATATGGAGTCTTTATAAGGCGCCGTATTGTTATTGAGTAAATCACCCGGTATAAACATACTTTGTCTCATACGCGGATCCAGCATGTTAGCCATTTGAGTTAAAGAAGCCGCGCCCTTTGTAGTTACTACATTTACTGTATCTGTTATATCTATGTAAGTTCCGTCGTTTTTCAGGTAACTCTTTACCATATCCAAACTAAATGCGTTGCCACTATAACCATATAACCATACCATATAACCTACCTGGTTGGTTACACCCAAAGCCTGCGAATAGTTCTTCGCTAAGGTAACCTCAGGAATAGCTTTATAGTCAAATTGGCCAAACAGGTTGTAATAGTCCTTTTGTGGATTATTGGTAGAATATAATTTATTTGTAAAACCGCCAGGGATCTCAGCTTTAAATTGATTGAATGCGTCGATAGCTTTTTGGAACATCTTATTTGCATCTACGCTCGAAGCAGAAGGTGTTCCGGCGTGGTATTTAGCCCAGGTTGCTTCATACAATGCTACACGGGATTTATAAATCAGTGCCGATTCTTTATTGAGCCTGTTTGCATTATTGTTTACTGCTTTTGTGTTCAGATACATGATCGATTGATCAAGAAGTGCCATAATGGAATCTACGACCATACTTCTCGGATCTCTGGCTTTATACAATTGTGCAGAATCGTTAGGTGAGATAACATGTGAATACCAAGGTACATCTCCATACGCTGCCACCAGGCCCTCATACCTCAATGCTTTCAGGAAACAAGCCTCGCCATAGGTTTGTTTGATCTGTGCAAACGGCGCCGTGCAACGTTGATAGTTATCGAAAAACGTATTGATTTGTCGTATAGCAGTAAAGCCTGTAGCCCATGCACCGCCGGTACCGCTGGCAGGGGTGGTCGAGTTTTCACCATTCATAAAGGCGTTGTACCCTGATGAAAGAACCATATTGTCCGATACGTTGTCTGCTACAAGGTAGCCACCCAATCCACTAGTCAGGTCTCCGGGTAACCAGCTGTATAAATTTATTATATAGGCATCCAGCTCCTGTGGCGTTTGCCAAAATACCGCTGTCGACACCTGGTCTTGAGGAGCCCTATCCAGAAATTTCTGACAGGAAGCAAGCGAACAGATTAAGTAGGCAGAAGTCCCCCAGGTGAGGGATCTTCTGATATATTTTTTAATTGATTTATTAGTCATGACTTATTTTATTTTTTCTATTAAAACCCAAGATTTACACCAAATGAGTACGTTGCCTGTTCTGGGTACATCAGACCATTACTCACGGCCTCAGGATCTATGTATTTAGGCATTTTCGACAACACAGCGATGTTTTCTGCAGAGAAGTAGATGCGACAGTTCTGAACTTTCACGTGGTTCAACCACTGACTCGGCAAAGTATAGGTTGCCATAATATTTTTCAATCGCATGTAAGCGCCATTCAACATGTACCTGGTACTCGTTTGGAAGTTTTTAGCACCTTCATTACCTGTGTTATGATAAGGTCTTGGGAAATAGGAATCTACATTTTGACCCAACGCTGCAAGAAGTCTTGGGTCGCTATTGGCATCTCTATAATAGTCCATTTGCTTACCTTGATATATGCCCGTTCCAATAGTACTACCGGTGTACGCATATCCCCAGAAGACATAGTTTCCTGACATAAATACGTCGCGTTTGCCAACACCTTCAAGGAATACTGAAACATCTACACGTCCTGCTTTAGGGATGTTATAACCTGTTCCAAAATTGAAAGCAAAGCGATAGCGGGGCGTACTGTTTCCTATCTTGCTAAGGTCACCGTGGCTTTCAAGAGTTGAGTTACCCGGAGAGATTATCTTGTCTCCATCGAGGTCTTCATACTTCACGTCACCAGCGTACCATTTTGCAAATATCTTGCTCTGACTAATGGTTGTTTGTTGTGCAGTTATTTTACTAGGATCAGGAAAATCATTTTGGTTCAACAAACGATTAGAAGTGTATCCCCAGATCTCACCAAATTGTTTGCCTACATACCAGTCGCTAAGGGCATGAACGCCTGTAGTGTTATTGTATTCGGTTACTTTCGACGTGGCATCCGACAGATTAAATCCTACAGTATAATCCCATCTCTTGTTGATCTTATCTGTCCATTTCAATTGCGATTCCCAACCTTTGGTTACAAATGCAGCATTGTTTGCAGCCGGAGCAAGTGCACCTAAAACAAATGGTACTGGAGTTGACGGCCCCTGGTTATCCCATGAATTTCTATTGAAATAATCAAACTCTGCAGTTAAGCGGTTGTGAAAGAAGCCTAATTCCAGGCCAAAGTTAGCCGTGGTAAATTTTTCCCAGGTCAGATCCATATTCACTATGCCTGGAGGATTAACATAAGGCAGACGCTTGCCGTCGAATATCCATGCTGACTGCGTGCCTGTTGTCATGGTAGAAACGTGCACATAACCTCCATTACCCTGGTTACCTACGGTACCATAAGATACACGAAGCTTAGCACGGTTAACTATTGGCGATATGGATTCCCAGAACTTTTCGTTACTCATGTTCCAACCTGCAGATGCCGAAGGGAAGAAACCCCAACGGTTATCAGCTGAATAACGGCCGGAACCATCGTAACGTCCATTAAGTTCGAGCAGGTATCTATTGTCATAATTGTAATTAAACCTTCCAAAGAAACCGGCTGTTGCCCACGTACTCAGTGCATCACCAAGTGCAGGTGTTCCATAGCCGGTCACGAATGCAGGCAAATCGGGCATGTAAAGGCCCTGAACATAGCCATTCATGGACTTATTGTTAGTTTCTTCAGCCTGGGCACCTGCCTGAATCCTCAGGTTATGTTTACCAAGGTTATGCTCATAGGCACTATAACCCTGAACGGTCCAGTATGTGGACAGTGCAGAAGTTTTGGCTATTGAAGTCTCCATTAACGGAATCGATAAAGGTGTTCCGTCAGGCTGTATTTCATAAGCTTGCTTCTTTAGGGTTTGGTAGTCACTGAATGACATGCGCCATGTACCGTCTGCATGTACTGTCCATCCCTTGGCAAGATCAAGATCAATTGCTAATATATTATCCAGGAGATGCGCTTTATTGTCCACGTTACCGCCATCTACCGAGGAAGCAATTTTTGTCATATTGCTATAAGATCCGTTCGGATTAACTATCGGAGAGACTGGCCAGCCACCATAAGCGAATTGATAGATTCGGTCCCTGCCCAGGCCGGCTTCTCCTACTGGAGCTTTTGCCTCGGAGAGTGAATAGCGGGTGCGATAGGTTATCCTCGCCCAATCATTTACCTGGGAAACCAACCCCGCATTGATATTAAAGCGTTTAAAATTGTCAATACTTGAAATAAAATTCAAAATACCCGGCTGATTCACATAAGCAGCAGAAAGGTAATAAGTAGTCTTATCGCTTCCTCCTTTTATAGAGATGTCGTGTTGCTGGCGCCTGGAAGTTTTCATCCATATACCCACCGGATCATTGTTGTTATATACCTGGTAAGCGTTGCCCCAAAGGGTACCATTAGTATACGTGGGATTCAGTTCTTCAAGGGTATGTTTTCCCGGATTACTTACAACATCCTGCAGGAGATCCAACGCTGCCGTTGTAAAGGGTGCAGCATTACCGTTATTTATCATCGCCTGATTTTTGCTAAGCGCAAAAGTGTAGGAGTCTACAGAATGAGGCATTCTTACAGCTTTCACATTTGAAAAGTTGCCGCTATAAGTAAATGAAGGCTTTTCGTTTCTCTTAGCCATTTTTGTTGTAACAACCAGTACACCGAAAGGGGCACGGGCACCGTATACGGCAGATGCTGCGGCATCTTTCAAAACCGATATACTTTCGATATCATTTGGATTCAGTGAGTTGAATTCTCCCATGCCCTCAGTAGGGATACCATCGATCACCACTAATGGAGAAGTGGCACCACCTAAAAGAGCTTGACCCCTGATCTGCATAGTGGGGCTTGAGCCCGGCGTGTTACCACCAGATGGTGTGCTGAATACGATACCGGGAGCCGTTCCTTGCAACAGAGCACTCGCACTGGTTACAGGGCGGTTTTCCAATTGTTTGGCGCTGATCGTTTCCACAGCACCTGTCATGTTGATTTTCTTTTGTTTACCGTAGCCCACTACGACTACATCGTCCAGACTTTTGTCGGCAACAGCCAATTGTGTAGTAAAGCTGGACTGGGACGCACTGACTTTAATTTCTTTACTTGCGTAACCTGTGAAAGACAAAATCAGCACTGCGTTTTTATCAACGGAGAGAGAGTAGTTACCCATGTCGTCCGTTGTACTGCCGGTTTTGGTTCCTTTGACCCAAACGCTTACACCTTTTAAAGGCGCTCCGTTTTGATCTTTTACCGTACCGGTGATGGTTCGGGTCTGGGCTATGGCAGCAGCACCCAGAAGGAGGGTTAGTGAAAATGCGAGTAGGCATTTTTTGGTAATTAGCTTCATCGTTAGTTTTGTTTTTAATCGAAGAATGGAAGCAAAATAACTGATAATGATGTGGAGGCTTAAGCGGTTTGCGAAAAAAAACTGTCATTTTGCGAAAGACCTTAAAAAATTTTACGCTGCCGGGTAAATAGCTATTGGGTGTGATAAGAAGGACCATTTCGCTTCAGGAAAACAGATAATGCCCATTGCGACTTTGCGGCGGAATATGCGAAATGCGAACTATGAAAAACATAGTACAAATTTGTTAATTTGAAGGACCAATATCCGGATTCACATTATTAATAACATAAAAGTAATACTGCCGTGAAGACTTATTTTGCCATGCGCCAATATACTTCAGGAGGAGGCAAAGCGACTTGAAAATAAAGTGGCACAAAATAAAATAAGGATTACAAGATCCGGGGCAGACGCTTGTATTCACAAATAAGCTTTCGCAAACCAATTCTCCCTAACGAATTGGATTATTTGTTTGTCCTCAGCCTTGCTGGGCTTGTAGCCAAATAATTGCCTTACATGTAAATCTATTTATTTGACAGCCACGTTTTAATAAATTCGTGGATAACGAATTTTCTCTTAAAACAACATATTTCAATGAGACGAGTTACAGTAATAACCGCAATGGCATTATGGGCGATGTCAAATACAGGTTGCTCAAATGCACCGGCATCAACATCTGAGCAAAGCCTGAAAGACAACCCTTTTATGGCAGAAAGTCAATTACCTTATGGTATTCCTGCCCTCGATAAAATAAAAGATGCCGACTACAGGCCGGCGCTTCTCAAAGGCATCGAAATTCATAGTGATGAAATAAAGAAAATTACCGAAAGCACCGAAGCGCCAACATTTGACAATACCCTGGTGGCAATGGAATCGAGTGGCATCCTGATGAGACGGGTTTTGAACACTTTTAACATGGTAACCGGTGCAAATACCAATGAGTTTCTCAGCAAATTGAAAGAAGAAGTGGACCCGATGATGGCGGTACACAACGATGAGATTTTCCTTAATCAAAAACTGTTTAAAAAGGTTGAAACGATTTATAACGATCGTGAACATTTGCAACTGGATGCAGAATCCAAAAGGCTTGTAGAATATTACTACCAAAAGTTCCTGATGGCTGGTGCCATGCTTTCTGATGTTGACAAAGCAACGCTCAAACAACTGAATGAAAAGGAAGCTTCACTGACCGCAAAATATAATAACCTGTTACTTGGAGCCTCAAAGCAGGGTGCTTTGCTGATCAGCGACAGTACACAACTTGCAGGAGTTGCAGAAAATGACAAGGCTGCTTTTGCGCATAATGCG
Source organism: Pinibacter aurantiacus (assembly GCF_019130065.1). Lineage (GTDB taxonomy): Bacteria > Bacteroidota > Bacteroidia > Chitinophagales > Chitinophagaceae > Pinibacter > Pinibacter aurantiacus. Next base: position 42,614 of record NZ_JAHSPG010000004.1, read on the forward strand.
AGCGCCGCAGGCAGCAACGGCAAATGGCTCATCCCATTACAAAACACCACACAGCAGCCAATGCTGCAATCATTATCAAATCGTAGTACTCGTGAGGCCTTGTTCAATGCCTCATGGACAAGGGCGGAAAAGGGCGATTCAAATGACACAAGAAATATCATTGCCCAAATCGTCGCGCTGAGAGTTAAAAAAGCTAAGCTACTGGGCTTCGAAGATTTTGCGGCATGGAAGCTGCAAGATCAAATGGCACAGAAACCAACGGCCGTTATGGACTTCTTAAGCAAGCTGCAACCTTATGCCATGAAGAAAGCAAATGCAGAAGCTGCAGATATCCAGGCGTTGATTGACAAACAAAATGGAGGGTTTAAACTGGAGCCTTACGATTGGGATTATTATGCAGAAAAAGTACGCAAAGCAAAATACGACCTGGACGAAAGCGAGATCAAGCCTTACTTTGAGATGAACAAGGTTTTGGAAGATGGCGTTTTTTATGCTGCCAATTTGTTGTACGGTATTACTTTCAAACCACGACACGACATTCCTGTTTACCAGGAAGATGTAAAGGTTTACGAAGTATTTGACAAAGACGGTCAGCCGATGGCGATGTATTTCTGCGACCCTTACAAACGCGACAACAAAGAAGGTGGCGCATGGATGAGCAACCTGGTGGATCAATCGCATTTGCTTAACAAGAAACCGGTTATTTACAATGTTTGCAATTTCACCAAACCTGCAAATGGGCAGCCGGCACTTATCAGCTTCGATGATGTAACCACTATTTTCCATGAGTTCGGCCACTCGCTACACGGCCTGTTTGCCAATCAAAAATATCCAAGTTTATCTGGCGCCAATACAGCCCGCGACTTTGTTGAGTTTCCTTCTCAATTCAATGAACACTGGGCTCTTGACCCGGCTGTATTATCTCACTATGCAGTACATTACAAAACAGGAAAACCTATTCCGGCAAGCCTCGTGGAAAAAATACGAAAAGCTGCAACCTTCAATAAAGGCTACAGTCTTAGCGAACTGGTTAGCGCATCTATCCTGGATATGCAATGGCATATGCTAAAAGATACCTCCCTTGTGAAAGATGTGGATGCTTTCGAAAAAAATGCACTACTGGCTGTGGGCATGCAGATGACACCGGTGCCTCCCCGTTATCGCAGCTCGTATTTCAAGCACATCTGGACCGGTTATGAAGCGGGTTATTATGCTTATCAATGGACCAAAATGCTGGAGGAAGATGCCTATGCATGGTTCAGGGAAAATGGCGGCATCAACCGTGCAAATGGTCAGCGCTTCAGAGACATGATTTTGTCGAAAGGAAATACGGAAGACTACATGACCATGTTTAAAAATTTCCGTGGTCGGACGCCGGATATTACGCCGATGTTACAAGATCTCGGAATGATTGAACACTAGATTTTTTTCTTCACAAATAAATTCTTTGGAGGAGGTGCTTGCGCACCTCCTTTTTTCTTTTAGAACGAAGTAGTTAAAGCTTGTACTAACTGACAATAAAAAAAGGGATCACATTTCTGTAATCCCTTTCTGAGGTCCCGAGCGGACGCATTTTAACTTATCTAATCAGTTAAATTACAACCACTTAATATTTTTAGTCGATTTTTAGTCGATCTCACTTTATAAAAAGAGCTAATTCTTACCTTACTTTTTCTAAACAGATTTGAACTTTACAAAGATAGAAAAATTTACCAGGCATTCAATTTTCTCACACAAACACCATGCGATAAAATATAGCCCCAATTCAAATTTAAAAACTTAAGTCAACGAATATTTACCCCGATCAATTGATGAATTGTACAACGCATTTCAACTTAATGTTGCCATCAATAATTTTCTTCCAAATGTTAAAAAGAAAATAATGCAACCAATCTTCAGATAGTTGCTTTTGTAGTCTGCGAACTGATCTTGAAAGAAATTCTCTAACAACTTTTCGGGTCGCAATAATAAAGTATTCTCTTTCAGCAAAGCAGTGCTCGACAAGATTATCGGCAATCAAAGTCTGTAAAAAATTAAGACCTCAGTTTGCACGATCTTACAGTCTACAAGGACCCTGTCAAAAGCGAGGTTAATTGAAACGGATCACTCAAACACTTCAACTTGCTCCAATTTCTCGTACCCGTTAAACAAAAGCGTAAATAGAGAAACAATAGTTGTATAATCATCCGTATAAGGATAAACCGCATCTAAACGTTGTGAAAAAAGTGGATAGTGATCCAAATATTTGTGCGTAGAAAAGTTCTTAGATGCAATTTCAATTATTCGACTATTTATTTCTTCATAAGAGTTCGCATTCGTTGAAGTTTTATTATAAATTACTCTGAATGGAAGAACATCAAGTTCATTAAAATGCACTAACTCTTCAAAATAACACGTAAAGTATTCAACGAGGAACGACATTGTTAACACTAGCCTTTTTTCATAGACTTTTCCCTGTAACTCTGTTCGAGATAGTACTAGATAACATTTACATGATGGAAAATGCTGATGGCATTCATCAACAATTTCATATTCACTGCTATTTTTTAGCTCCTCTACCAAATTTTTCCAAGAACTGTTAGGACCCACAATTATCTGACTAATTTTATCGTCCATTATTTTTTGCATAAGTAAATGTCCGGGATAACTATTAGCAAACCTTAATGCCCCAACAGGATAATAGTTATAGCAGGCTTTTAATAGTTACCAAATTTGCTGTTCATGTTTCATTATGTAAATATTACAAATTTAATTATCAAGGGCACACAACCACTTCTTTTGTATTTACACCGCTACCGCAGGACGTACCAAGCCAATTGTGCTGCCTGACTGTGCGGTATTGAGTTTTGTAACAAAAATAGTTTTAAATCTATTTTGGGCGTTTGCAGCAAATGGAGGATTAATGATATATCACAGACTTTCAGGCGTTTTTGAATAACCTTTACTAAATAAATTGATTATACAACAATTATTGCTCCTTGATAAATTACATTTATATTATTTCTTAAATTCGTTTCAAAATAAATTGAGTATTGAACTATAAAGCATATACTGATGAAGCGTTGCTTAGGCTAATAAAGGAGCATGATGATCACTTGGCGTATTCGATGATTTTCGAAAGATATAATGCTTTAATTTATTCCCATGTTTATAATAAGTTGCGCAACGAGTTTGAGGCAGAAGATACAGTTCAGGAAATATTTAGCCAATTTTGGATAAAAAGAAATGAAATTGATTTAACCTATAAGTTTCCGGGCTTCTTGTTTTTGTTGGCCAGAAACAAAGTAATCGACCATGTAAGGAAAAAAAAATTAAGCAATATAACTGAGGAGTTCTACTCAAGCAATCTCTATACAAAAACCTATTCAACAGATTTCTTAATTCGTGAGAAACAGCTCGAGGCCCTGATAGCTCATGAGATTTCTTTATTGCCACCCAAAATGCGTCAAGCTTTTGAACTTAGGTACAAAAACTATCTATCAATTAGGCAAATATCAGAGGAGATGGGCATTTCTGAAGCTACTGCTGCAACTCACATGAAGAAAGCCTTAAAGACACTTCGATTGAAACTAAAAATTGCAATATTCATTGTGTTCCTTGCAAATATTTTAGGTAGCAACTAATAAAAGATTTCCTGCCGAATCATACCTTTTTTTATTTCTCTTAGGTTAACAGGTGATATAATATGCTTCTATAATTTTCAACAAATTATAGAAGCACTTTCGTTAGCAAATGTTTGATTTTTAATCAACGTGCCTAATCGTACAAAAATACCTATGGTGTAGACTTGTTAGATGAATAAAAATTTCCATTTCGACGCCTGTATGACTTGGTAGTTTTTTTCAATGTTAATCAAAATAATATTGAAAAAATATGATTCGGAAGGAAATCAAATATTAAATTACAAACTTATAAAAGCTTGCGAGTTTTTATTTTTAAGAACGGTTCGTATCTATTGCTCATCATTATCCCAAACATAACTTGAAATTATTTTGATAACTCAATCATTGCTTTAATTTCAGGCAATACATCTTCCTCCCTAGTTCCCCCACGGCTTTTGAATCGTATTATCCCGTCTTTATCAATAACCACTTTTGTTGGGAGCGCTAAAAGTTTAAATGCCTCTGACAATGGATTTTTATCACTTTCCTTATCTTTCAAATCCATATAGACATTAAAATTGTACCCTTTACTATCTATCAATTTTTGCGCTTCGGCAGTGCCAACATTTCCCTTTTCCCAAGTATGGACAAACATAAAAACAACTGAGGTATCGTTTTTATAATAATTCACCGCTTTTTGCATTCCTGGAAATGAAGCGATGCAAGGAATACACCATGTCGCCCAAAAATCAATAACCACCGTTTTACCTTTAAGACTATTCAAAGAAACAGTTTTTCCTTTGGTATCTTTAATTTCAAAATACGGAGCTGGCTCATAGATTTTCCCTTTACTTATTTTTTGTGCTATTTGCCTTTCGTACTTCACATCAATAGAATCCAACAGAGATTGATAATGAGCTGAATTTCCATATGAACTAACAAAAATTGGTTCCACGGCAGCTTTAAAATCCTCGCTAACTTTGTTGCCTTTACTTAAAAGTGAATCTGCCTCTTTTAAGGCTAATTCTTTATCGTTTGTTTTAATCAAAGCAAGTACATACAATTCAGCACCATCACGTATCTGGCGTTCTGAGGAAGGTGCTAAAAGAGGTAAGGATTCTTTGAATTTACCCTGCTTATATTTAAGTATCCCATATTGACAGCTCAGCCATCCTATTTCTTGTGTTGACAGTTGTTTTGCAGTTGTGTCTCTTGAATTGGTTGGGTTAACAATAGGTTCAAGGATTTGCTCAACATCTTTTAACTTATTTAGATCAAGCAAGTAGTGAACAATTGACGTTGTCATTCCATTTCTCCAGTTCGAGTCAACGATTTGATTCCTGTAATAAATTGCTTTATCTGCATTACCAGCTTCCGCATATGCCACTGCTATATATTGCGAACTCGCATCAAGCAATAATTGCGTATTCTTTTGTCGAGGCTTGGTCTTCATGATGTTTAGCAAAAATTCCTTCTTTGAAGCATCAGGTTCGGATTTCAATGCATTGAAAAGCCCCACATAACTCGTGTCAGCAGGCGGAGTTTGCGCCGTCGATTTAATGCCAGCAAATAATGATATACAACCTGTAATACAGAATATCAATATATTATTTTTCATTACTAATAGTTTGTGAATTTCAAAAGCAAGTTCATTTAATAGATCTAGTCCATTAATTATTACAGTCTTTCCTTATAAATTTCAAGAGTTTGTTCGTACTGGGTAATTGTTGAAGCCATAATCGCTCCCGGCCATTTGCCTTCACTTAGCGCAGCTTTTGCTCCCTCAATAGCCTTGCTTTCAATTTCTATAGCCTTTTGATTGTCTCCACTTTTACTATAGCAACTAGCTAAGGCATGATTAAGAACAGGCGCTAAAGCTTTTGGACTTTTTAGCTTTTCTTCAAAAATATGTGCCGCATACAAGTAGGTGTCTTTATTTAGCCCGTTTTTATCAGAAATAGTTTTGGCCACAATATAGGCTCCTGCACTATTTTCCGCTGACCATTGTTTTGCAAATAAAATAGCTTCTGCTTCGCTTGAATTATTCAGCAAAGCGCTAAACTTCAAATCCTTTAAAGTAATAGACATAGAAGGATTTTCAATAAGTGCCTTATCGATCATTGCGAAAGCTTCGGGTAACTTCTTAGCTTCGATGAGTTCGCTTATGGGCTTAAGTACCATCGTCATTTTTGCTGACTCTGTAGCTGCTTGTGATACTTTCGCATCAAATCCCGATTTAAAGTCTGCCATATCATAACTACCAGCCAAAACCTTTTCCATTACATTATCGAGATCACTTGGAAGTCCAATCCAGATTATCCGGCCATCCTGAATTAAAAAGGTAGCTGGAATCCCCGACTGTCCTGCTGCCTTCATCCAATTTTCAGACATATATTTTTGACTGTTGTCAACTATAACATTATAAGCCATTTTATCGCCCATCTCTGAAACGAATTTGCTCACTTCTGGTAAAGCACTTTCATAAGGCTTATCTCCGGTCATTTCCCAAATATTTACGCCTATAAAGGTTGCATTAGCTGAATATTTTTTAGCCAATTGTGATAGATGAGGCATCGCCACTTTACAAGGAACGCACCAGGTGGCCCAAAATTCCACTACATATAACTTCCCTTTTTCATAACTGTTAACTGGTGTTCCTTTTAGCCATTTAGAAAAGCGAAGTTCAGGCGCCTGACTTCCGATTTTTAGCGTAACGTTTCCCTGAGCAAAAGTTGAAATTGAAACTCCAAATGATCCTATCAGGAATACTATCAATTTGAAGCTTTTTAAAATATCTCTTTTCATATCCTAAGCGATGTTGTTATCCAGTGTATTCATTCAAAATTTAATTGCACCATTATTTAGCGGCAAGAAATTTCGCAAGTGTTACTTGCAATTGTTCACCACGGATGTTTTTAGCTACTATTTTACCTGATGGGTCAATCAGGTAATTTTGCGGGATAGCATTTATATCATAAAGGACTCCCGCGGTATTTTCCCAACCTTTCAATTCAGAAACCTGTGCCCACGGCATACCATCGTCTTTAATGGCTTTAAGCCACGCAGCTTTCGCTTTTTCTGTATCCATTGAAACACCTATAACCGTAAAATTCTGACCCTTATATTTTTCATATGCTTTCAATACATTTGGATTTTCGGCACGACAAGGCGCACACCAACTAGCCCAAAAATCGACCAATACATATTTGCCCTTGTAGTCGGTTAATGATATCATTTTTCCACTGGTATCTGGCTGGGTAAACACTGGAGCCGGCTGTCCAATAGCCAATTTTTTTGCCTTTTCCAATCTTACAAGAAATGCTTTCCCTTCTTCAGAATCCTTAACTTTTTCTGAAAGTTTATTAAACAAAGGCTCTTCAACAGATGCATCCATAACATACCCTCCGTTATCTATCTCTTTTATAACCTTGAGAGAAAAGACAGATTCAGCATGTGATTCCAGATATTTTATTCTGATTGATTGCATTTGTGCGGCTATTTCCTTGCTTTTCTTTATCAAAGAGTCCAACGCTGGCGAAGACTTCTTTTCCTCCGCGGTAAGATTTTTATATATTGCCGTTAACGAATCACTTCGGAGATGACAGTCCTTGAAAAGTTCTTCATACGCTAATTGCTCAGCTGTCTTTGGCTTTGGCGCAGGTTTGCTCGCTTCTGTAGTAGTTTGGGAGAAAATATGCGTTGCCCATGACAGCGCAATAATTGTTAATATTTGAATTTTCATAATCGTTTTTAAAAATGGCAACTCGCCTACTCTTAGTCTTTCGAGTTGGTTGTATAACAGAAATTTATCCTGCTAGGATTGCGGTGGAGATGGTTGTGTAAAGTCATGTCCGGCATAATTATTACCGGACATGACACTAAGGAAATTGCTAGAAATATCCCTGGTTTTGTACGAGGTTTGTATTGTTGGACATATCGTTCAATGGTATTGGATATAACGCATCAGTAGATTGCCATAGTCCAGGCTTTAATGCTCCAATAACTGAATCAACCTTACCCGTACGCTTCAGATCCAGCCATCGATGTCCCCATTCTGAAAATAATTCCACGCGTCGTTCTTGAGCAATCGCGGGAAGAATAGATGAAGCTGTCAAAGTCAGACTTTGTAACCCAGCTCTATTTCTGATGACATTTACGTCCGCCTGCCCTCCTTCAATATTATTCAATAATGCCCTGGCTTCTGCCCTGATCAAATATTGTTCTGCAAGGCGAAGTACAACATCATACTCCTGCTTAACATTGGTTTTAGTGCGGTATTTGTAAGGATAGCTTTGGCCAGCAGAAACACCGACCCAACTAACCTTCCTTTTGTCGCCCACCTCAAAAGCATTTTGCAAACCCTGCAAAAGGATAAAGTTCGGAATGACATTGGTATTAGGCAGTGTTTGTCCCCCCACCCAAGTATAACCATAGATAGCATCATCAAAACACCAAATTGTTTCTGTACTGGCATTGAGAAAAACCATGCTAAGATCTGCTGGCAGTGCATAAAGGAGTGAAGAGCCAGACATGGCATTGATCACCTCTGTCGCTTTAGCTTCTGCACTTTTGTAGTTCTTTTGATATAGATATACCCTTGCAAGTAATGCTGCCGCAGCATATTTGTTGACACGAGTACGGTTATTTCCTGAAGGATAAGCTTCCGGTAGTAATTTTTCCGCTTCTTCCAAATCTGTAATAATCTGGGTATATACCTGATCAGCAGGAGTTCTAGGCTTCTGTTGATTGTCGAGTACAGAAGTAGAAGTGGTTAACGGTACATCTCCAAATAAATTAACCAGGTAAAAATGACAAAATGCGCGCATGAAAAGAGCTTCACCTGTCACCTGGCTTTTATAGGCTGCCGGGAAATTGCTGCTGGATACTCCTTCAATAATTGCGTTGGCCTGATATATCCCAGAATATGACCCCGACCAGGTTCCCGCTACATTTGATTCATTGGATAAAAGATCATTGTTTTTATACTGATCCCAAGTCGTTCCGTTATAGACCATTTCATCGGCCTGCAAACCACTCAAAAGGCTTATACCATATTGATAACTGGTTGTGTAGTTATAAAGACTGGCATACATCCCGGCAATCGCTGCATTTGTACCAGCCTGATCAGTAAAGACCGACGTGGATGAAATGGAATTACGCGGCGGTCCAATTTCAACTAACTTGCTGCAACCGGAAAACAAAATAACGCATGCAACAAAAGAAATAAAAAATAACCTATTCATTAATTGCGTGGCCTTGGTTATGGGTGAAGCACCATGACCTATATCTTTTAGTTTTATATTTCTCATATCAATTATTAAAAAGTAGTTTGTAAACCGAAACTGATTAATTTGGTAGGGGGAACATAAGTCCCTAAGGTTTCCGGATCAAATCCCAGATACTTGGTAAAAGTCAACAAGTTTTGAGCGTGCATGTAAACATTTAAACTTTGAAGTCCAATACGTTTTATGACTACATCTTTAAACTTATAATTCAACGACACGTTTTTCAATCGTATAAAAGAAGCATCACCGAATGCGGCATCAGAAATTTTATATCGAGTAAAACCGGCACCAGCAGCAGAGGTTGCCAGAGTGGTGTATTGAAAAGGTAAATTCAGTACGTCCAAAGGCAGATTGGTAGCACTTCCTGGAGTAGCGGTACTGTTATATATATTGTATCCATCCTTCTTTACAAATTGAAATAGAAAGTCTAATTGAAACCCTTTATAACTAAAGCTATTATTGAAACCTCCGTAAAATTTCGGATCTGTATTTCCAGCTACAATATAATCACCCTTTCCGGTAGTTGCATAGTTCCCTCCTGAGATTGATTTGCTTCCGTCCATGTCTTCAAATTGGGGCACACCATGATCAAAACCAGTAAAATGATACGCTAAAACGGTGCTTAATGATTGTCCAACAACGTAGCTATTTGCATAGATTGAACTGGCTAATTTGGGATATGAAGCCAATTTATTTTTTGGAATCGTTAAGTTGAGAGACGTGCTCCAGGTGAAATCCTTTTTTTGGATGTTTTTGGTTTCCAGCGAGAACTCCCAACCTTTGTTTTCCACTGTGCCAGGAAAATTACCGTTATAACCGCTGAAACCGGTTTGTGTAGCCAAAGGCAGGTAAGTTAACAAATGGTCCGATACATTACGGTACCATGAAGCACTTAAGTTGATACGATCTTTGATAAAATTCAAATCTGCCGTGAACTCAAGTTTTTTCGTCACCTCCCATCCCAATTTAGGATTTTGAAAGCTTGCTGGAACCAGCGTATTCACCCCATTATAGGATGCTGCAAGGGCTCCATTTGAATAGAGTGATAAATACTGATATTCAGGCAACTGGTCGTTCCCCAAAGTGCCATAACTTCCTCGGATCTTACCAAATGATAACCATTGCAGTCTATTGCGGAAAAACTTCTCCTCAGAAAATATCCACGCAGCGCCAACACTCCCAAAATTTCCAAATTTGTTTCCCGGACCGAATCGGGAAGATCCGTCCCTCCTACCATTAAAATTCAACACATATTTATCCAACAAAGTATAATTAACACGACCAAAAAGAGAGGTGAATTTACTTTCAGTTCGTCCACTACTGGTCAATTGAATAGTAGTTGAACCGAGGTCATTGTAAAGTGCATCATTTGTAAATGAGCCATTGATCAGGAAAGGTTGAACAAACTGCGAATACTGGTAGGTATCTCCTAATAAAACGTCAAACTTGCTTGCTCCGATTTTGCGGGTATAACTAAGTTGTGGCTCTATATTAAAGACCTGGTTGAAGTTTTCCTGCAGGGCAACGCTACCAGTGGCGCTCGAGGCCAAAAATGGATTTTTATTAGCTTTCAAAGTTGCGGTTACTGCATTAAAATTGATTCTATTAAAGCCCACATCAGTTTTAAAACTAAGCCCAGGTAAAATATTATATTTCAGCGTTGCGTTCCCAATAATATTATCAGTTACTACACTTTTAGGGGACTTCAACGCAGCTACCGGATTTGTATAAGCGCCGGATGGTATCCAAAAGAATGTCCCATCAGCATTATAAATCGGTAGATTTGGCGGAAGTGCGTAATAAGAATTTATATTGGCAGACGGAAGATTATTGTTATTTTTTGTATACGCTCCCGATAAACTTATGCTAAACTTGCTATTATCAGATTGACTTTGAATGCTGAAATGAACTGTCGCTTTTTTATCAGCATAATTGCCAGGCAATACAGTGGACTGATGACGATAATTACCGCTAATCAGGTATTGCGTTTGTTTGTTACCTCCGGAAACAGCAAGGGTACCGTCTGTGAAATGCCCGGTATTGCCCATAACAGACTGTAAAAAGTTAGTATATCCATCACCGAAAGACAAATCAGGTGCATTTGTCGAGGTTGGGGTAATATTGTCATTTGCAAATGCCTGATTACGTACTTTTAAATACTGTTCAGTATTAAGCATATCCATACTACGGGCAATTTTGCTAACACCAGAATAAATATTTGCGTTTATCCTCATTTTGCCGGACTTTCCCTTCTTCGTTGTGATCATAACTACCCCATTTGCAGCTCTTGAACCATAAATAGCCGTTGCATCCGCATCTTTAAGAACTTCTATGCTTTCAATATCACTTGTTGGAATATTATCAAACGGGCTAAATGTGCCATTTCCTCCAAGCAAAGGAGTTGGTATCTGAAAGGTACCCGAAGATGTTTCTGTTGGAGTTGCAGTAAATGGAACACCATCAATAATGTATAAAGGATTTCTGCCTGCCTGAAGTGAGTTGGCACCACGTATCTGAACAGAAATACCACTTCCTGAAATACCTGAAGCTTCACTGATATAAACTCCGGGAATACGACCCTCCAGTGCCTGTAGAGGACTTGAAACCGGCTGCTTTTCAATATCCGTACGCTTTAGCGTTCCTATGGAACCCGTTGCAAAACGCTTGGTGGTGGTTCCGTACGCAATCACCTGGATTTCATCCAACGGACTTTTATTAACGTTCAGACTTACAACAAAAGATCGTTGATCGCCAATTTTTACGACTTTATTCTCGTATCCTACAAAACTAAAAATTAAGAATTCAGATTGAGGGCCAGCCGTAAATGAAAATGTTCCATCACTCTTTGTTAAAATAGTCGCCGTATAAAGAAGTTGCGCAGAGGAAGGTCTTGTTGAATTACTAATAGTGGTAGCCACCCTTATGGTTACGCTTGCCAAAGGCTGACCATTTTCATCAGTCACTCTTCCTTTAAGTTCAAGATCAGGTAAATTAAGGACTTGATCCTCTGATTTTATTTTTCGGTTAAGGACTATAGCATTCTCATCTATGACAAAATTTACAGCTTGGCCGCTTAGTGCGTTTTCCAATACTTTGTTTAAAGGCGTATTTATGAAATGAGCATTAATCGTTTGACGATCGTCCAGAATTTTGTCCGCATAAATGATATCATAGCCCGTCTGTTTCTTTATTTCCCGGAACAGCGACTTTAAACTGATACCATCCTTTTTCAAAGTCACATTTTGAGCAAAACTTGAGGCTTTGACTTGAAAAATTGAGCACAAAACAAGAATTAAGGAGAGCTTCATAATTAACAACAGTTTTGACACACGCCTACACGACGTGGAATCTTCTGAATAAGCAGGAAAATTCATACATTTGAAATGTTTGGGTTAACAATAAATTAGTTGGTTACTTTTTTAGCCGGTTTACCGGAACGTTAGCTCAGAATTTACGCCGGTAGGTGTTTGCCGCACCTCCGGTCTTTTTTTAGCTTCATGGTCAGTGATGGTTATTTTGTCATTAGCATTTGGTTGAGGTTTAAAAATTATTATTTATCTGTTCCAGCTGGCAAAACCAGGATAGTTTGGCCCTCCGTTTTAAAGTTTACTTCCTTGGTAAGAGACAACCGTCTTAAAATTGTTGATATGGATGCAGAGCGAGCAATGAATCCGCTGAAGGTTATTTTTTTCAACTCGTCTTTCTGAAATTTTATGTCCACGTCATACCAGCGGCTAATCTGCAACATGATGGAGCCCAAATCCGTGTTGTTAAAAATAAAATTTCCATTTTTCCATGCCACAGCCTCTTCAATATCGCCGTTAGCCACCCTGGTATCTTTACCATCAAATAAAGATTGCTGACCAGGCTTTAACAATGCCGATCCGTTTATCTTTACAGCGCCTTCTAACAGTGTCGTCTGTATTTGGCCTTCGTCCGAATACGCATTAATGTTAAAGCTTGTGCCAAGCACCTCGAGGGTTTGATTACCGGAGTGTACAATAAAGGGGTGATGTATATCTTTTGCAACTTCGAAATAACCTTCGCCTTCCAGGAATACCTCTCTTTTATTTCCGTTAAAATTTGTTGGAAAATGTAGTTTGGTAGCTGAATTCAACCATACTGTCGAGCCATCGTTTAAAGTCAATTTCCATTGCCCGCCTCTGGGGATACTTATAGTGTTTTGTAAATTATTATTTGTTTTAGCTTCATCTTCAACAGACCGGGAAAATTCAATTTCCCCAAAACTTTTTTTCGACACGGTGGTATTGCCCTGGGAAGCCAGATTGCCTTTTGGTGCATCAGCAAGGTCTATGCTCCTGCCGTCTGCTAAAATTAAAACTGCTTTATTGGAGCCGGGTAATATCTGAGCTTGATTGACAAGTCGTTTTTCATCATTATTCTGATACCGGTAAAGAATACCGCCTAATGTAATAAGAACCAGAAGTACTGACGCCGCCGCAAAATAACGGTGCTTATTAAGAAAACTTTGTTTTCTCGAAAGGGAGAGCCTGCTCCTTAATCTATCCTCTACATCAGCCAATGTTTCAGCTGACAGTACCTGCCGGGAAGCGTCTTCGTTAAAGTGTGCATACCAGTTTTCAACATAAGCTTTCTCTTCTTCTGAGCATAGTCCCTCGACATATTTATCGAGTAACTTAAAAAATTCTTCCTTATCTGTCATTCATTGTCATGTTTACTATAATAAAACGAACGGCAAAAGGCGATCGGGTACTCAACAAAAAAAATTATTATTGAAATTTGACCAGCTCTTCAATTTCCATGATCCGGACCACAAATTTTCCAGATACGATAAGAACGACCACTGTATTCTCAAAAAAAGAGGCTGCATCGAAAAATCGATACAACCTCGTGCTACAATCGATGGCCTAACCAAGCGTTTGCCTAATATGCGAGAAAAGCGATCCTTTTAACTGTAATTCAGTTAATTTACGGTTGAAAATTGCCAGAGCTGGTTATCGCCATTGGCAAAGTTGTATTGCTGTATGGCAGCTCCATTGCTTGTACTTTGGTCTTTCACATCAATGCATTTTCCGCTATTGCGATTAAGAATTTTATAATAACCGTCACCCGTACTTACAATGGACCATTGCTGGTTGGAACCACCAGAATAGTTCCATTGTTGAATAACACCATAATTGGCAGTGGATGCATCCTTTACGTCGAGTCCTTTATTACTGTTGACATTGATTATGCTATAATAACCACCTCCGACATCGTTTACAATAAATTTCTGATTGGCCCCCCCTGCGTAATTCCATTGCTGAATTAATGCACCATTCGCTGTTGACATTTCAACAACATCCAGCGCTTTACCACTTAGCTTACAAGTGATTTTATAAGTAGCACCAGAAACTATGCCTGCACCCGGGGAGGATGAGGGATCATTGATCACCGCAAGGGGATCCCAATTATCGGTTACGGGACTACTGGAATACGTTGTTTTTAAAACATTCAGGTAGGAACTATAATTGGATGCCTGTGAAGCCGTAAGTAGTTTGCACCAGGACACCCTGCCGGAAGTGGCAGCACCACTACCAGTATTGCCATACTCACAATACCTTGCAGTGAGGTCGTTGGCAGCATTCCCCCAGTCGTTCCAACCGCTGGCACTAATAATGGAAGATAAATTACAATTGATAAAAGCAGTTGCTGCATAGCCACCCCATGTCCTGCCTAAAAGGGTGGTGATTCCAGAAGCTCCGGTAACCGTGCAATTATTAAATATCAAACCATAAGGAACATAATCAGCAGTGTTAGCCGCTGTTAGAGCAGAACCGCCATAACTATACAAACTGCATCCTTCAAAGAAAGCAGTAGCTGCGCCAAATATAAAGTCTGTTGTGCCTTCGACATAACAGTTTTTTAAATATACACGACAATTTCCGGCATACCATGTATCCTGCCTCCCCAGAAACCGACAATTATTAAAAACGGTTTTATCTGCCGTTATGTTTACCGCAAGTGCTTGGCCAACCGGCCCTGAAGAGTTTTCAAATACGATATTGGAAGCATAAAAACCTTCACCTTTTATAAAAGTACTGGCAGAACCTGATGTGCCATAACCTGAGCCTGTAGCGGGATTGATCTTACTCGAATAATTATCATAGGTCAGTTTTACGCCTGTTGCACTTTCTCCTATAAAGCTGATATTTTTCTTGGAAGCATCGATGGTTATCACTTCTTTGTAAGTTCCATTTTTAATATAGATAATGGTTCGTGTACCGCTATTAGCTGGCGCAGCATTCACAGCCGCCTGCACGGTAGAATAATTACCACTACCATCTTTGGCTACCACGATGTTTGGAGTGAAGCTGCTGGCGAGTGTTGTTGCAGTAGCCAAACTGCTAATTTGTTCATTGGTATCTAGTCCTGACGTCATTCTTTTTTCACAGGAAAAATTCAGTGATACTATTATCAATAGAAAAAACAATCTTATGTTTTTCATTATGGCATGTTTATTTTTTAAAAATTCCTATTCAAAAAATTGTCCTTTTATTTATCGGTTTCAATTTTATAAACTGGTTTTACTTAAAGAAAATGTGGGGTGTTGTCTCAGCCTATCATTTTTGTAATCAGGCAAAGAGCCAGACTAATTTTCGACTACTGGGGCACGCCGGTAGTGAGATTAATTCCGGTGATAGATGACTGATATGTGCTGATAAACGCATTACCACTTGATGCTGTTATTTTTGAGCCATTGGTAAAAATTACGTTATTGGCATAATTCATTTTCATACCTACAGCAGCAGTTATTTTCACGTTATCGAAGGTTAGATCGCGCATTGCCTTTTCTGGAACCGCCCAAATGATACCCGCCTTATCCGCACCGGTTACGGTTATATTTTTGAAGGTCATGTATTTCCATACGGGTGTGGTTGTTGTAATTGTTTGGGCAACATCACCATTAGCAGTTGATGGTATAGTATTGTCAGGGTAATATTCGGCTATAAAAAATGGATTTGACACATTGGTCATGGTCAGGTTAGAATAGGTCAAGTATTGCACAACACCGCTTCGTGTACGGTTTGATTTGATACGAACGCCATTATCTGTACCATTGAACGTGCAATTATCAACCGTAATATGGTTTACGTTAGAAGCATAACTACCTATTGAGCATCCGTGGCCTGTTCCAAAAGTACAGTTTGAAATATTTACGTACTCACTGTTGCTGTTCATGGCGATATTATCATCTCCACAACTGATATTACAATTTAAAACATCAACATTAGGAGACCAGATATCAATTCCATCAGTATTGGGTGAACTTTCTGGAGAATTGATGGTAACACCCGAAACGGTCACACTATTATTATTTTTTCCTATGCCTATATGACTGTTTGGAGCATTTTGAATGGTAATACCAGAAATCTCAATTGTACTGGCACTCGTTAATCCGATCATCGCCGGACGGGCAATGGCATTGCCACTTGCCTTGGTGGTAGCGTAGGCGCTCCACCACGCTGAACCCTGTCCCTCCAAAACACCAGGGCCACTGATTTTGGCATTGGTAGACCCCGCAAGATTGATCAAAGGGGCGACATCTGCAGTACCTCCGGAGCCCGGGTACGTACCATAAGCAAGTGCTTTCAAAATGGTACCGGATGATAATTGAAGGTTAACGTTGTTTTTGATTTGAAGCGGACCCGATAAAAATGTTCCGGACGGAATTGAAACCGTACCACCGCCTGCTGCATTAGCAGCATTGATCGCATTTTGAATGGCTGTAGTGTTATTTGAAGAACTTGTAGATGCACCGTAGTTGGTAACATTAAATGTTTCCGATGGAATAACAGGTTTGGATACAGATAATAATCCAATGGAAGAGACAGGGTCTGAACTTTGTACAGGAGCGGCAGCGTTACCGCCTTTGCTACAAAATTGAAAATGCATGCATAGGTAAGCCAAGCCAATGGCTAAATTTAGTTTTTTCATACAACAAACAATGTTTAATAATTAATAATGCTTTGAAGAATGGACTAAATTATCAATGCATGAATGGAGAGTTGATCAATAATTGGGAAAAATGGTCGACTATTTGATAACACGATACTTATTTAAACAAAAACAGATGGCTTTTATTGGGCCATCTGTTTTTCATAAATTATATGGTTGTTCCAACTACTAGTCGATTTTTACTTTTATAGTTTTTAAATCACTTGCCGCGGAACTGGTGCCGTATTGTAGTTCATAGACACCCGGCATGATTTTCATTGTTTGCGATTGAGGATCGAAAAACTCAAATGCAAAGGGAGATAAAGCAAGTTTTACCTGAACGGTTTCTCCTTTTTGGACGGTTATTCTTTTAAAACCGCGTAACGACTTAATCGGTCCTTTCTTGTCCCGTGGGTTGCGGATATACAATTGAACAACTTCATCACCATCCCGGTTACCCATATTGGTAACAGGGATATCAACTGTTAGCGAATCTCCCAGGCGAAGTGCTGTTGAACTTAACTGCGCTTTCCCATACTTGAATGTTGTATAACTAAGGCCATAACCAAATGGGTAGACGGGTTTCCCATTAAAATACCTGTAAGTCCTGCCCTTTGTCATGCTGTAATCCTCAAAGTCCGGAAGATCATTAACCGAAGCATAAAATGTCACAGGCAATCTTGCACCCGGATTATAATCCCCAAATAAAACATCTGCCACTGCTCTTCCACCCTGCTGACCAGGATACCACGCCTCAACAATGCCATCCAGGTTTTTACTCTGCCACGGAAGCGCCATCGTATTACCATTGCAAAGCACGAGAATTACCGGCTTTCCTGTTGCCTTCAATAGGCGCAATAAATCTTCCTGCACCTTGGGTAAATCAATACTGGTTCTGTCCCCTTTCTTAAATCCGGGAAGATCCACTCCCATTTCTTCGCCTTCCAGCGCAGAGGAAATACCGCCAACAAAAACAATTGCCTCTGCATCCTTTATTTTTTCTACAATCGCCTCGTTCTCTATTTGTTTATTATAACCGATGTTAAAATTTAATGTCGCATTGCCATCACTTTGAAAGTACTCCAGCATAATTTTATATGCGCGTCCTTTTTCAGTTTGTAACTTATAAGTCTTTCTACTTTGTTTGCCAACATTCCAACTGGCAAGAACTTCCTTGTCGTCAATTTTAATTCGATACCCATCATCGGCAGACACACTTAGTAACACCTCTGTTGATTGGGGTGCAGTAAATACCGTTTCAAATCTTGCTGAAAATTCCGTTAGGTTGACACCAGGTGCGAAAACTGTATTGCCACCACCATCATAATTCAAGGGCTTATTTATTTGATCGGTGGCAACGACACCACCCGAAAAATCTCTGGTGTTCCAAAAACTAGCCTTGAAACCAGGTACCCCTTCAAATTGGCAATTATTGATAACGTTTACAAAATAAGTTTTATCAACAAGGCCGCAACCTTGTTCAAATATGATCCTATCGGGCGACAGTTTTGATTTTATTCCATCCAGGATAGTAACGGAATGTGACGGAATACCGTTGTAATTTGCCCACAGCATGACTGAATCCATAGCATTCGGACCAATTACTGCCAGCTTTTTTAAATTTCTGTTTAAGGGCAGAATATTGTTTTGATTTCTAAGTAACACAATACTCTTACGAGCCATTTCCAATGCCTGTGAAACATGCTCCTGCGACTCTACCACTGAATATGGAATATGTGACCAGGAAACAAGGCTATCATCATCGAACATGCCCAACTGAATTCGTGCACGCAGTAAACGAAGCACCGATTTATCGATATCTGCTTCGCTGATTAAACCCTGGCTCACCGCGCTTTCCAGGTAGGCGTAAGAACCATCACATGCCAGATCGGTGCCTGATAAAACAGCGTCCGCAGAAGCAGCTTCAGCGCTGGAGTGGGTTTCATGTTTCCCTTTGCCATAAAAATCCCTGATAGCGCCGCAGTCCGATACAATGAGATCATCGTATCCCCATTTATTTCTGAGAATGTCTACGAGCAACTGTTTGCTGGAACAACAAGGCTCTCCTTCAAACCTGTTATAGGCACACATTACTTCTTTTACCCCTGCTTGTGTTACCAATGCCTTAAATGCCGGAAGATAGGTTTCCCATAAATCCCGTTGTGAAATGTTTTTTGCATCAAAACTATGCCTGCTCCATTCCGGACCGCTATGTACTGCATAGTGCTTGGCGCATGCGTGTGTTTTATCATAAGGTTGCGATCCATCACCTTGCAGGCCCCTCACGACCGCAACCCCCATGGATGCAGTTAAAAATGGATCTTCCCCATAGGTCTCCATGCCCCTGCCCCAACGGGGATCTCTCAAAATATTGATATTGGGAGTCCAAAACGTCAGTCCCTGGTATCGTTTGAACAAATTGTTGCGTTTGAATTCGTGATGCTTGGCACGTGCCTCATCGGAAATCATATTGTACGTATTAAAAACCGCGTCTACATCAAAGGTGGCTGCAAGCCCGATTGTTTGTGGAAATACCGTTGCCTTACCAGCTCTTGCGACACCGTGAAGCGCTTCGTTCCACCAATCCGTAGCCGGAATACCTAACCTTTCAATAGCTGGTGAATTGTTCATTGTCTGGCTGATCTTTTCACGAAGCGTCAATCTTCCAAGTAAATCTTTTGCTCTTTCCTCCGCTGTTAGTTTCGGATTTTGATAAGGAAGTATTTGTGAAAATAAGGATAAGCTAAAAAATAAAAACAGAGATGATGCGGAAACAATTTTCTTAAACATACAGACTAATCGATTTTCTTTCTTGATAACAATACGCACAGGCAAGCCACCTTTACCTAACGCCCAATCTCAGATATATGAGTAGGCCCGGTGATGGCTCTGGCATTTATAGGGTGACAAACCTATTGTTTTTGCCCTCTACAAATGTTGAATTATTATGCATTTAGGTCGAAAAATCGATAAATAAAATCTGAGAGGCCCAGATTCTACTTATTCGCCGTCGTTTCCTTGATTTGCTTCATGTAGTTTTTGGGTGTCATCTCAAATTTAATTTTGAAACAATATCCAAAATATTTCGGATCGTTAAATCCAACCATATAAGCAACCTCCGAAATGTTCGTATAACCGGCATCGAAATAATACAGTGATTTTTTCAAACGCATTTCCCTGACAAATTCTACCGGAGCAATTCCGGTAAGCGATTTGAATTTTTTATAAAAGGAACTTCTGCTCATTGCAAGTGTTTCCGCTACCGTGTCAATATCGAAATCCGACTCAATCATTTTATCTTCAACGATACTTGCGACCTTTTTCAGAAATTGTTCATCCAACGGCAGTATGGCCACATCTTCAGGTCCAATCTGCACCACCTTCCTGTTTTCCAAAAGGGATTGCAATACGCGCTGCTGCTTTTTGATTTGATTTTGAATGGCTGCAATCAGAAAATCATGACTGAACGGTTTTGTGATATAGTAATCAGCTCCCGTATTCAGGCCTTCAATCTGACTTTCAACCGCACTCTTCGCCGTTAATAATATTACAGGAATATGGCTCGTTAAGGAATCTTTCTTCAAAAGAGAAAGCATTTCCAATCCATCCATTTCCGGCATCATGATATCGCTCAGTATCAAATCAGGTAATAATAGTTTTGCTTTTTGCAAACCTTCAAGACCATTTTTTGCCACCTCTACTTTAAAATAATCTGCTAACTGGCTTTTGAGAAAAAACTGCAGGTCCGCGTTGTCTTCTACCAATAATATCTGGGTCGTGGATTCGAATGCGGCAGGTCTGTCTCCATCCGTGAATTGACCTGTTTTACTATTCTCAAAATCAGCAGACACGTCCGGACCAGCTACCGTTATAGTCAAATCCTTTTCTTGATGCAATCGCGCATGATCTACGATTGGCAACATAATCTTTACCGTTAGACCGCCATTCGTATTATTTTTTGCGTGTATAGTGCCGTTATGTAATTCAACCAGTTGCTTGCTTAGTGCCAGTCCGATTCCCAGTCCATTCTTATTTTGGTGCCCTGCACCTTCATACTCATAAAAGAGGTCAAAAATTTTATCTATTTTTTCTTTTGGCACACCGGCTCCCTGATCTGAAACTTCTATCAATACTTCCTCTGGTTTTTCTGTTCTTAAAATCCTGACATTAATAACCTTTCTATCAGCTGTAAATTTGAAAGCGTTGGCAAGTAAATTATAAATGACAGTTTCAAATTTATCTAAATCAATGACAGCGTCTTTTCGATCAAAATCACTATGAAAGCGTAATGTGATTTGCTTTTCATTGGCCACTTCACTAAAATAAGTAGTGATGTCTTTAATAAATGCCACGAGATCAATTTGGGAGCAGGTTAGTTTTACATTGCCGCTGTCCAGCTTACGCATCATTAATAACTGATCGACAAAGCGGCTCATTCTTTCTGCATTTTTCTGTACCACTTCCATGTACTGTTGTCCTCTGTGCGAAAGATTTTCGCTTTTAAGCACCTCATCAATGGGATTTACAATTAGGGTCAAAGGCGTTCTTAATTCATGAGACACATTTGTGAAAAAATTCAATTTGATTTCAGAAAGCTTTTTCTCCAATGCGATCTTTTGCCGAAGACGCAGCATTGTTAGTCCAATTCTTCTTATCATCATTATACCCCAGAAAGCAACAATTGAATAGATCAAATAGGCCCACCAGGTTTTCCAGGGTGGTGGAAGAATACCGATCTTCATACTCTTAGGGGCAATATCATGGTATAACCCCTTACTCAGACATTTCACCTCGAACACATAATTTCCCGGTGGAATATTGGTGTATGTGGCACGATTATCTGAATTGTTGATTTGCCAGTCATTGTCAAATCCTTTCAAACGGTATGCAAATGCGGGCCTGCTTCCCCATCTAAAATCTGGCACTGCAAAATCAACACTGATGATATTTTGATTGTATTTTAACGTAATTGCATCTGTATAATTTACAGCGTACGACAACAAAGAATTATGTTCAGCCGGTGTTATATCGCGGTTATTGATTTGCAGATTGGTAAAGGCAATGCCACCATTAATTGGGTGATCCAGGATCTTTTTCGGATCAAATGTCAGGTATCCCTTCAATGTTCCAAATGCTATCTTACCATCATTTAACCTGGTAGCAGAGCCTTCAGAAAATGCGTACTTAGGCACTCCTGCAAATGAATTATAAACCCGGAAAATCTTTCTTGTTGAATCCAGTTTTGCCAGGCCCGCCTGTGTGGCGAACCAGATATTACCCTGCCCGTCCTCCACACAGCTTACAAGATAATCATTTAACAATCCATTGGCCATTGTATAAACATCAAATTTCAGATCAATATCCGGGTGTATGCCTCCAGCTTTTGACAAGCCATTCGACGTAGCCAACCACATTTCATTTTTGGAATCTCTATAAATGAATTGAATATTATTATTGCTCAGACTTGAATGGTCACCAGGTATTTTTTGGTAGGTTCTAAAACTACAACGTGTAGTATTTTTTCCATTTATGACCAAGAGTCCATCTGTGGTGCCAACCCAAACATTTCCATCTTTATCAAATGCCATGTGACGTACCTTTCTGAACCGGGATGAAGGGTAACCTGCTAAAGCGTTTGTATCAAGTTTTAATTCTTTAGGATCATTGCTGTTTTTTATTACCGTTAGCCCGTTATCAAATGTCCCCACCCAAACTCTACCTGTATTATCTTCCAGCAATGAATAGATTTCATTACCATTTATTACAAGTGCATTTTTAAGATCATTGTCAAAGTGAATTAATTTGAAAATTGTTTCTTCTGCATTTATTGGAATCGCTTTGTATAGTCCATTTGTTTTAGTTCCCAACCACATCGCACCTGATCTATCCTGCATGATTGTGTAGACCACACCAATTCCTTTAACCGGTAAATTTTGAAATTGAAGCTTAATTTCTTTGTCGTTTTGGTACAAATACAATTTGCCACTTTTTGCACCAATCCATAGCCTGCCCTTTCTATCCTGTAGCATTGCCCTGAGCTCGTTGTCAGTTTGAAATACTCCCGGATTTATAAGCAGATGTTGTTTAAAATCGTTGCGCTGAAAAGTTATCTTTTCTATTCCACGTTCATCTGTACGAAGCCAAAGTATTCCGTTGGGATCATAAAAAACAGAACTGACAATATTGGAAAATCTCCTGTCATGACCGTTAGGTTCATCATAAAAATATTCTACCTGGTCTGTAACAGGATCATAATAACCAAACCCTCCACGCAACATATTTATCCAAACGGTTCCCTGGTTATCTTCAAATACCCGGAAATGATCCAGGTGATAGATTTCATTGCCATTATTTTTATGGGTAAATAACTTGAACTGATGATTGCTTGTATTGAATTTCAGAACACCATCCAACACAGGTTTGATCCATAAATTGCCCATCCTGTCTTCAAATAAATCCGCCAGAGAGGATTGTCCCGCCGCTGAATAACTATTGATTTTTTGGGTTGCCATATCCATTTGAAATAACTTCCCCGAACTGGTACTCGCATACATAAAAGTATTGCTGTGATTGATCAGAAGCGAATTAACGCAACCCTGTACCCGAATTGTATTTATTTGCTTACTCGACTGGTCATACAAAAATATTTCACCTGTAGCAGCACCAAAACAGATGGACCCGCCATGCTCAGCTACGCTAATAATATTCGCAGAGATTTCATTTGCTATTGAATTGGATTTCTCAAAAATGCCACTGTTGTTTTTTATAAACCTGGTTAGCCCTTTTGGCGTTGCTACCCATAGTGCACCTGTTGTGTCTATCTTGAAAAAATTAATTTCATTTGCCGGCAAACGGTTAGCTGGAGCGGCTTGAGAATTGTAGCCGATTGATTGCGAAGAATCTTTGCTAATATTTGTAACCATAATCAACCCATTGTGTTCGGTACCCACCCACATTTTTTGTTGATCAATGGCCAATATTCTTGAATAATAAACGTGTTGTCCTTTTGGTAAATTAGTAATAGCAGATAGTGCTTTGAATTGCTGGGTTCTTTTATCAAATCGGTAAATTTGTCCGTCATAAGATTTCAACCACAGATGGTTAAAATCATCTTCTGTAATTTGATCAATCCTGTCATTTTTCAAGGAAGATTGATCACCGGGCGATGATTTAAAGGTCACAAACTTGTGCCCGTCAAAACGGTTGATCCCGTTCCACGTACCGAACCACATAAAACCTTCTCTGTCCATAAACATGGATGATACAATATCATGTGAGAGGCCGTCTTCAGTGGAGTAATGCTCAATTTTACAATTTAGTTGGGCAATGGAAACAAAGTGCCCCAACAAACAGCATAAGGAAGTTAGGTATAAGCGGTAGATGGTTTTATTCATAACGCACATCAATCGTAAAGCAATCAAAAAGCAATAGTGGTAAAGATATAAAAATTAAGACTTCCATAAACACGCATTAACCCACTTCGACAACAGACAATAGGGCCAGTTCGAACATATTCGAACTGGCCCGGCATCATCGGTTGTATACTTAGACCGAAATTTTTTTTCAAACAGTATCGTAAAATACAGTTAGCCATCTATTGGTAACCATCATTCTGCTTAAACGCATCTCTGTTGGTCACTGCGTCAATTTGCGTTTGTGGAATCGGTCTAACCACATGATAATCCTGGATATTTGAAGCGGCATCAGGATTATATGCCTTTATACGATCAATAAGTTTGCCCGTGCGTTTTAAATCAAACCAGCGAATTTGTTCACCGGCAAATTCACGTGCACGCTCGTCAAGAATAAAATCCAGGTTGATGTCCGTCGCCGATATTTTCATGGCATCAGCTTTGCCAGGTTTTGCAGCTCTTGCCCGAATGATGTTTACATAATAAACTGCCGAATCCATCAAACCAAGTTTGAAAGAAGCCTCCGCAGCATTTAAATATAACTCTGCAAGCCGGATCACAAATACATCCCGGGCACTTTGTTGTTCGTTGGAACTTGGCCTTGTAGGATCCTGGAATTTCAGAAGCGTTAAATAGTGTGCATTGTCTGCCATTGACCCATCGGCCTTGTAGGTCTTGCTTCTATCATAAATTCTGTACGGTTTTGTCGTAGCGGGCACATTATTCTTTGAAACAAAAATGGCTGTATCACCAAGGTTCATACCTGCCGGCCGGCTGGTGCTGTTGGAGTACCAAACCGTTTGAAAGGTCCCTAGAAATCTTGCATCATTATCTTCATTGAAAAGATCTGCCAAATATCTTGTCGGGGCGTATCTTACAAATGGCCGGCCATTCAAAATATCTCTTGTCATGCCAGGCTGATCATCATATTTCATGAGGAACACCAGGTGTCCGTTATTACCGCCTCTGCCATGCCCTAAGGGAAACAGAATTGGATCTTTGAGATCATTTAAACTTAAGTTGGCAGAATAATTCACGGCATATACAACCTCTTTATTTTTCATATTACTCATCTTCCACAAATCAGCATAATTGCCCTGCAAAGCAAATCCATAATTCTTTATTACGTCGTTTGCCTCATCTAAAGCTTCGCGGTTCATGTTTCGGGTAAGATACATCCGGCTCAGGAATGCTTTTGCTGCAGGTTTGGTTACGCGCCCATAATCGGTCGTAGTAACCGGAAGATTCGCTTCGGCCCAATGCAAATCTGCAAATATCTGGTTGTAAAATGTGTCAACAGGAGTTTTATTGGCTACCGTAACAATTCCTTGTGTCTCCTGCGTGGTAAAATGCACCCCACCCCAGGTTTCAACAATGTGCCAATAATAAAACGCTCTCAGGAAACGAAGTTCAGCCTCGCGTATCACACGCTGCGACTCGGGGTACCCGACATCCGCTATATGATTGATGCCTGCATTACAAAGATTCACGGCGGCATACAGCTGTTGCCATTCGGTTGTAACTGCACCGCTACTGGCCTGTAGGTTATTGTAGCGGTTAAGTTCGGGATATACATCTCCGGAGCCACTTGTCCAGATATCTGTGCCCATTTCAGAAAGACTATAACCCTCTTCCTTACCATACCACCAACGCTGGTATTCATAAGCGGCATTAACCAGCGTTTCAAAACCTGCCGGCGTGGAGTAAACAGACTCCGCAGTATAACCGCCAGGATTGTATTCTGTCAATGTTTTTTTACAGGAAAAAAAGATCGTTACTGCTGCGCATATAGCAATCGTATATAAAAAGTTTTTTTTCATGGCTGAGTAATTAAAAGGTGATATTGACACCTGCAGTTAATAATTTTGTCATTGGAAAATTTTCAGAACCCCCTCTTTCCGGATCATAATCTTTGATCCTGCTGTTTGTAAATGTGATATAGTTCTTAGCGTTGGCATATACCCGGAAGCTCTTGAATATTTTACCTGCCCATTTTTGAGGAAGTGTATAACCCAGCGTGATATCGCGAACTCTTACAAATGATCCATCAGTGTATCTTAATGTAGAAGTATAAAGAATTCCGCCGTTGGCATTGGGACGAGGATACATGTCAGTGGCATTTTCAGGTGTCCAGTAATCAAGTCCGGCCTGCGCTGTATTCTCCTGGTAGCTGGTCTTTACACCCAAATAATCAGGCGCAATCATCTGGCCCATTCTGGCAAATACATACACATTCAAATCAATATTTTTGAAACGAACAGTATTATCAAGACCTCCGCTCCATTTGGGACGCGGGGTGCCCAAAACAACGCGATCATTCTGACTATCTATTTTTCCATCATTATTTTGGTCTTTTACACGAATGGTGCCAGGGGTCTGTCCGAATTTCGCAGCTTCAGCAGCATCCTTTGTCTGCCAGATGCCTATACGTTCATAATCATAGTATACTGAAGTGGGATAACCTACGAAATATCCCGATGCAATATCATTCACTCCATCAGTTACCAATTGTTTGATCCGTTCAACATTTTTTGTAAACGTAATGGATGTTGTCCATGACCAGTCTTTTGAAATGACATTGTTTGATGTCAACATCAATTCAACCCCGCTATTATTGGTCCGGCCAATATTTTGAACTGTTGAGGTTACACCGGTTGTAGGTGGAAGTTGTCTCGGCAACAGCAAATTGCTGGTTCGGGTATTGTAATAATCAATTGCTCCATTGATGCGGTTGTTAAAAAATCCGAAATCAAGACCTATATCCAGGGTCGTGGAAGTTTCCCAACGCAAATCGGGATTGCCGATTTGCGGGCTAAATGTATATCCCGGGGCAAGGGTCTCGTCAAATGAATAAGGCTGTCGTGTGAGCAAACTCTGTGTCACGTAAGGATTGTAAGGATCATTACCTGCAACACCATAGCTCACACGTAATTTTAGATCATTAGTCGTCGTGCTGTTTTTTAAAAATGATTCCTCGCTTAATCTCCACGCTGCAGCGACCGAAGGGAAAAATGTCCATTTATTACCTTCTGCCAATTTTGAAGATCCATCAGCACGTGCCGTAACAGTCAATAAATATTTGCTTTTGTAAGAGTAGTTAATCCTCGCAGCGCCCGAAACAATGTCTTGGCGTGAATAACTGGTTGAAGCAATCATACCTGATGTGGCCGAACTCAGCCCATAATAAATTTGCGAGGGCAACAATTGTCCATCGCCTTGCTCGGCTCCTGCATCTGTTGTCCGATCCTGGTAACTTGTAATTCCTGTCAGCGTAATGGCGTGGTCATTGATTTTTTTATCATACCTGATCACATTTTCCCAAAGAATATCTGCCGAATTGGAAGTATTGTATTGTGACCTGGCCGCTGAGCCTCCCCTGGTAATAGAGTTAACCCCATAATAATAACCCGTTCTGGATTGAGAAAGGTTGGCAGTAAAGCTGGAACGAATGCTTAAACCGGCAAGTGGGGTAAGTTCTGCATAAATGGACCCAAAGGACCTGTTACTACGGCTATTGCCGGCGTAGGTATCCGGTTGTTCATCGGTTAAGGGATTAAAGGCTCCGCCGGGAACGGGCTGTAACACAAAATTTCCTGCACTGTCAAAAGCACTTCCCAAGGGGTTGATCTTGTTGGCAGCATTTAGGGGATCTACCCTTATCCCCTGGTTATAATAGACAATTTGCGCCTGCATTCCGGCTTTAAAAACTTTACTGATCGTTTGATCAATATTCAAACGACCTGAATAACGCTTTAAATTGTCTAATTTAAGAATACCGTTTTCCTGGTAGTAATCACCGGAAAAATAAATTTTAGTTTTATCGGTACCTGAAGTGACACTCACCTGATAGTCCTGCTGGAGACCGTTATGTAATAACAGGGGTCGGTAATTTGTCCATGTACCGGATGCAATATCTTCTATTTCCGCTACACCAAAAATCTTTGAGTCGTCGGCCGGACTGTTCCACTTGCCCGTGGCCCGGTTGGCCTCTCTTTTCCATGCGACATATTCCGGACCTGTTGCCACGTTATAGTAGCGCGCCGCCTTGGAAGAGCCGGCATAAGCATTTAGTCCAACCTGCGCTTTTCCAGGAACGCCGCGCTTGGTAGTTATTAAAATAACGCCATTTGCACCTCTTGAACCGTAAATTGCAGTAGAAGACGCGTCTTTTAATACATCGATAGACTGAACATCATTAGGGTTGATGTCTCCTATATTTCCATAAAAGATAGCCCCGTCCACGACAAACAAAGGACTATTGCTTCCAACCATGGATCTGTTTCCACGTAGGGTAACGTTTATACCTGACCCTGTTTGCCCACTGGACCTGGTAATATCAGCGCCGGGAATTTTTCCTTGTATGGATTCCATTACATTTTGTGACGGCACATTGGCAAGTTCCTCTCCTTTTACAGAGGCTACAGAACCGGTAAGGTCCTTTTTCTTGACAGTGCCGTATCCAATAACCACCACTTCATTCAGCCCTTTGGATTCTTCGGTCATTGTAATGTTTAGGGCCGTTTTCCCGTTAACGGGTACTTCTATTTCTTTAAACCCGATAATTGAGATGATCAGAACCGGGTTTACAGCATTCTTATCAGGAATAGTTAATTTAAAATATCCCTTTTCGTCGGTAACGGTCCCTACTTTGGTGCCTTTTAGTAGAACGTTTGCCCCCGCCAATACACTGCCGGAAGCATTTTTAACCAGGCCTGTAACCGGTAAATCTGCGTTGGAGATCCCTGGAAAGTTTTCGAAGTGATTGTTGAGGGCATAGGATGGTTCTGCTACCATTGTAAGTAAAACCATAGAGAGGGTACCCATTCCTACAGTTTGTCTGAGCAATTTGCCACAAGGTGGAAATGTTAATTTCATCACGGCAGTTTTTAGTTTTTAATCGTTTAAAAATCGGGATAGGAAAACTTCAATAGTTCGGCCCGCTGCACCGGAATACATAACTATTGAACTTCCCCATATTTTTACTAATGGTTTCCAATCAAAATGAAGTATGAAAACTAACCGGTAAACTTTGGTAAAAATGCCCGGCGCCAAACTTAAATACTGATGTATTGGCAGAAGATGAATTATTGAGCAAATACTTCTGATAATTGATATGTACCCCGGTTCGGGCCCAGCTGGCGGGATGAAACGATCATCTTATCCGGAAACTTAAAAATCCATTGCCTTGAATACCTTGGTTGCCAGGTATGTCCTTATCCTTACAATCTGGTTAAATATCATTTTTTATTCCTTTTTTACGAATTTCTCCACCTTTTACACTACTGATCCTCATAGGTTTGTTATCCAATCGATTGCGGCCTTAGGCATTTCCTTCTGCTGCTTTTGGCGATCTCTTACTTATAATTTAATGGCGCCGTAAGACAAAATATACCAGCGCCTTAACCCAAAAACTAACGCTTGCATGAAAAGAATCCCTCTATTAGCGGCCCTCCTCTGCCTGTTTCAGTACATGGCATTTTCTCAGACAAAGTATATAACTGGCAAGATTTCAGGAAAGGGCGACGAGCCCCTAAATGGAGCGACGGTCCAGGTAAAAGGAAGCACTAAAAGTACATTAACGGACCAAAAAGGAGAATTCCGGATTTTAGTGCCGCAAAGTGACCATGTAGTATTGGCCATTTCGTATATCGGATATGCGCCGATGGAATATGTGGTAAGCAATCAAACTACCATTAACGTAAAAATGACGGAAGATGAAGGTAAGATGCTGGATGACGTGGTTGTAAACATTGGTTACGGAAGCGTCGCCAAAAGAAATGTCACCGGAGCAGTGTCGTCCATTACCGGAAAAGACATAAAAGATTTTCCGGTAGCTACCGCTGCAGAAGCGTTGGCGGGAAAACTGGCGGGCGTATCGGTAACAACCTCAGAAGGTAAACCGGGAGCCGATATATTGATACGGGTTCGTGGCGGCGGTTCAATTACACAGGATAATTCACCCCTCTATATCGTTGACGGAATCCAGGTGGAAAATGCCCTGGCAATTATTTCTCCCCAGGAGATCCAATCCATCGACGTGCTGAAAGACGTCGCCTCAACGGCGGTGTATGGAGCCCGTGGCGCAAACGGTGTAGTCCTCATTACTACCAAAGGCGGAAAAGGGGGAAGAACAACCGTTTCTTTCAACGGGTTTGCCGGTGTACGCTCGATTGTTAACAAACTGCCTGTAATGAAGCCTTATGATTATGTGATGTATCAATACCAATTGTACAACAACAACTCCGATCAGCAAACCAAAGATGCCTTTACCAAATCTTACGGAACATGGGAAGACCTTGATATTTACAAAAACGTTCCATTTGTTGACTGGCAGGATCGTGTTTTTGGCCGCGACGCATTTTCACATACAGAAAGCTTTAATATCAATGGCGGAACCAAAGCGTCTAACTTCAATTTTACCCTTAATAATTACAAAGAAGATGGGATTATGCTGAATTCCGGAGCAGGTCGAATTTTTACAGCTTTCCGATATGACAATATCATTTCGCCAAAATTTAAATGGGGATTTTCGGCGCGTTACAGCAGACAGCAGGTATGGGGAGCAGGTACGTCCAATACTGGGTCTCAAAGCAATAATAAATTGCGTAATGCCGTGCGCTATAAACCTTATGAAGATTTGGGAGAGGGCAGTTCATCAGCGGACGAATTTGACCCCGATTATGCCAACCTCACAAACCTCACCGGTCCTGTGCTTGATGCAAACGCTGTGGACAAAACGGACTACCTCAATCAGGTGATATCAAGTATCAATGCCCAATATTCGATCCTGCCAGGTTTGAATTTCAAGACAGTGTTTGGTGTTACGGATAGCTATCGAAAAACAAATCAGTTTAGCAGTGCCATCACTTCGGTGGCAAGGCAAAATGCGAACATGCCTGTCGTGGATATGTCAAATAGTAATACCATCACCCTCACCAATACAAATACTTTATCCTATGATCTGAAAATAAAAGCGGACCATAGTATCACCCTTTTGTTGGGTCAGGAAATCAATCAAAGCAACACCAATAACGCAGCCGTAAATGTAAAATGGCTGCCGGTAGATATAACAGCGGATCAGGCCTATGCCGGTATCCAAAAAGCAACACCACCTTCGGGCGCCATCCAGGATCCTCCCACTACATCTGTCTCCCAGACACGTCTGTCGTCCTGGTTTGGACGCGCAAACTATTCTTTCAGGGATAAATACATGACATCGTTTATTGTAAGGCGTGACGGATCATCGCTTTTCGCACCTGAAAACAGGTATGCAACTTTCCCTTCTGCACAGTTGGCCTGGAACATTGCTCGAGAAAACTTTTTCAAGAAGCTTGAACAAAGTTGGTTCAACAACCTGAAACTGCGATTGAGCTATGGTGCGGGAGGTAATAACCGTATCGGTGTGGATCTGTATAAAACACTGTATGCTTCCAGTAGCAACAACGGGTATGCGGTAGTAGAAGCCGTGACACCAGGTTTTGCTCCATCATCTTTTGCCAATCCTAATATCAAATGGGAAACAACCATATCAAGAAATATTGGCCTTGACATGAGTTTTCTCGATAGTAAATTGAACCTATCGGTAGATGTTTATAGCAACAACACGAAAGACTTGTTGTTAACTGCACAAATCCCCTCCACATCAGGTTACACCAGCCAATTGCAAAATATAGGAAAGACATCCAACAAGGGTATTGAACTCCAATTAAATGCCCGGGTGGTAAGCAACAAAAATTTCAATTATACGATCAATTTCAACATTTCACATAATCAGAACAGGATAGTCAACCTGGGGGTGGACCAATATGGAAATCCTAAAAAATCTTACACTGTGGCATCCGGGGGTATCAATGGTAACGACTTCCTGGCTGAAGTTGGTTCTTCTATCGGGCAGTTTTATGGATATCAAAGTGATGGCCGTTATGAACTGGAAGATTTTGATGCAGTATACAATGCAACCGCTAACAGCTATTCATTTACTTTAAAAAAGGGCATTGCGAATGCCAGTGCGATTGCTCTTGGAGGCAAAGCGCCACAACCAGGCGACATGAAGCTTAAAAAAATATCAGGTACAGAAGGCGATGATATTACAGAAGCAGACAAAAAAATCTTAGGCAATGCCTTTCCAAAATTTGCAGGTGGCCTGGGTCAGCAATTTTCCTATAAAAATTTTGACGCTTCCCTGTTCATCAACTTCTCTTATGGTAATAAAACCTATAACGCAAACAAAACTGAATTTACCGGACAGTATCTGTATAAAGACAATAACATGCTGGAAGTTGTTAGCAACAGATGGAAATGGTACGATGACAATGGCGTAAAAGTGACTGATCCAAAACAACTTGAAGCAATGAATGCCAATACAACATTCTGGACCCCTCCAGCGGGGAATTACATTCTCACCAGTTATGCCATTGAAGACGGTTCATTTATTCGCATCTCCAATGTAACCCTAGGGTATTCGTTGCCGGGAAATTTCATCAAACGAACAAAAGTATTTTCAAGGTTCCGCTTCTATGCTACGGTAAACAATCTTTGGACATTTACCAAATACACCGGTTATGATCCTGAGGCCAATACAAGAAGAAGCAACCCGCTGACACCCGGAGTTGACTATGCAGCGTACCCGCGTAGCCGTTATATCGTTGGAGGCTTGGAAATTGGTTTTTAATCAAACGAAAAAAATGATTGTAAAATGTTAAACTCAAAATATAACAAAAGTCTTATTGCCATTGGAATGGCCATCGTCTTAAATACTTCAACTGGTTGCAAAAAGTATCTTGATATTGAAAACCCCTCAACCATTTCTCAAGCTGTAGCATTCACCAGCACATCATACACCAACTCCGCACTTATTGGTGTCTACAACCAATTGTGCGGAGACAATGGTGTCACCAAAGAAGGTACTATCTGGGCCCTGTCTGCAGATGATTTTAAAACTTCAGGTAGTTACAGTCCGCAGGACCGCCGGGGCATTAGTATGTATGGAGCCACCTATGAAAACAGTGAGTTGCTGAATGGATTTAATCAATTGTATTCAGGCATTGAAAGGGCAAATATTTGTATTGACGGGATCAAAAATTCTGCTTTATATGCCGAAGGATCGGATTCAAAAGCCCTGATGGGCTCCTATTTGGGAGAAGCACTGGCATTGCGTGCACATTTCTATTTGTCACTCGTAAAAAACTGGGGAAATGTTGTGGCACAATGGGAACCATCGTCAAAAGTTGCTGTACTGGATGCATCAGTAACAGCAGGCCCGATCATACTTGAGCACCTGTTAGAAGACCTGAAGGAAGCAGAACAATTGGTTCCATGGCGCACCGAATCTCCCAACCCTGATACCAGGTTTACCAAGGGAGCGGTAAAAGCTTTGCGTGCCCGCATTGCGATGTTTCGCGCTGGATACATGATGAATAAAGAAACCAACATGATGGAACGAAGCAGCGATTATAAAAAATACTACCAGGTTGCTTACGATGAATGCAAAGAGTTAATGAACAGAAGAGATCAGCATAGCCTGAATCCAAGCTATGAAAATGTTTTCAAATCACTGCATACAAGCACTAGAACCGATCCCACTTTTGAACTGATGTTTGAAGTGGGGGCTTATGGCGCAGGCGCACGTACCGATACGAAACTTGGCTATTACAACGGTTTGCGCATCAATGCATCCTCCAGGTTTGGACAAGGTGGAGGCGGAGAACTGGCCATCCCAACTTATTTCTACGAATTTGACCAACTTGGTGATTGTCGCCGTGATGTAACAATCGGTTCTTATGAAATCGATGCAACTAGCCAAAAAGTGATGAACACTTTAAACAACATGACCGACGCAAAATTCCGTCGCTCCTGGACAAACATGGTTGGCACCACCCAAAACCTGGCTGTAAACTGGCCGGTAATCCGATTTGCAGATGTCTTATTGTATTTCGCTGAAGCAGACAATGAGTTGAACAATGGGCCTACTGAAGAAGGCAAAAACGCTTTACTGGAAGTTAGAAAGAGAGCATTTTTAGGACATGAGGACAGACTGCCCGTTATGCCTGACAACTATCCTGACTTCTTCAATGCCATAGTAAAAGAAAGACTACTGGAGTTTGGCGCGGAAGGCATTCGTAAATACGATCTTATCCGTTGGAATATCATGGGCGCCAAATTTGAAGAAACACGTACCAAACTTCGCCAGCTAATGAACGGTGAAAGTGTATACGCAAACATTCCCAATTATGTTTATTCGAAAGCTGCACCTTACAATGTTATCAACGCTAACCTGGAATTTGCGACTTTGGATACATATGGTGGTTCGCCGAGTGTAACGCTATTCCAACCAGGATTAGGTACATCCACGGCACCTTCCGGGTATACCACCAAAAATTGGCGGGCCAGCCTAAATGAAGCTTCCATTACAGGTACTTCTACCGGTTTCGCTGTCTATTTCGAATCCAATAAAAAAGAGGTGTTGCCTTTCCACCAAACCACTTTGTTACAAAACACCAAGACAATTCAAAACTACGGCTACTAAAAACAATCCAACATGTTACAATCCTCTTTAAATAAAATCCTGTTTGGCATACTGACAACAATGATTATCGGTGCAGTTGCCTGTAAGAAAGACGACCCTAGTGCAGACTTGCAACCGCCGAGACTTTTCAAGCCCAGCGGTGTTTCAGTAAAAACGGACTCAGTATCCGCACACATAACTTGGGATGCTCCTTTGCGCAGTGGAGGTCAGACCATCAACTACACTGCTGAAATTTCCACGGATTCAAATTTTGCCACAACGAGCATGTCAGTAAAAACCGATACAACGGCGGTGACGATCACTGAAGACCAGGTTGCCCTTCGGACGAAATATTTTATTCGCGTAAAGGCTAACACGTATGAGGACCAACCCGAATCGAAATGGCTTAATGGCGCATCATTCGCCATTAACGGTGTGCAAATATTCTTACCTATCAGGGAAACAGAACTCACCGAAAACAAAGCAACACTGAGATGGCGTATTACTCCAGGGCTGACTGATATTAAGTTGGCTGTTAAAGGGGGAACGTCGACCACTCACACGTTGACGGCAGATGAACTTAGTACAGGGATGACAAGCTTTACGGGCCTTGTTGCCGATACCGGCTACTATGCGGAAATTTTCGCCGGAACAAAAAGCCGTGGATTTCTCAACTTCAGAACCGGTGCTCCAACGGTGTATTCCACCATCTTAAACCCGGGTGATGATATTGCAGCAGCCATCAACAATGCAGCCAATAACGATATCATTGGCCTCAACCCAGGAACCTATGATGCCGGAAATACAAGCTTTGTATTAATGCAAAAAACTATTACTCTTAAGTCAACTTCCAATGACCCTACTGATACCAAAGTGAATTTCAAAGAATTTACACTTCGTGGAAATGGTGCCGGAATTAAACTTTACGGTATTGATCTGGACGGCACGCCTTCAGGCGCACTATATTTTATTAATCTGACAGGTGTAGCAGCTGATGCAGAACTCGCCACCTATACCCAGGTAATTGTCGACAACTGTAAAGTTCACGGTGCCGCTACAAGCTTCATGCGTGCAAACAGAGGTGCCAACGCCGGTGATTATAAAATGGATTTGATCAAAGTAAACAACTCCATTATCTACAACGTGGCAACAGGATTGAGTTATAACTGCTTTCATTTGGACAAACTCGAATTCAAGACGATGCAGGTGACCAAATCGACCTTCTACAATGTGGGACAGGCCCTTGCTTCCTCCTCCACTGTGTTGATAAATATGCCTAGCATCAGTTTTGACCATTGCACCATCAATAATCTTGGCGGTAAGGATAAATATGTTCTGATGGACGCCAATGCCAATCCTGTAAGATTCAGCATTACCAATAGTATTGTCGCTAACATTCCTTTGCCAAACGCTACCGTTCAGGCAACTACCATTCGTGCAAACGGCGCCGGTACATCGCTTAGCTATACCAACAATAATCATTTCAAACTCACCAACGGTAAGACAACGGCGGACCTGGCATTCCCAACCAGCAATATTACAATGATAGGAAACAACACACTCGATCTTGGTTGGACAGCAGAGACGAATGTTTTCTACCTGCCGCAAAACTCGATCTTGAGAACTGTCAGTTCCACCGGTGGTGCTATTGGAGACCCAAGATGGACCTATTGATTAAACGAGTCATAAAAAAAAATAAGAATAAAGCACAATGAAAGCACCCAGCATGAAGTGGAATATAAAACTTAGTCTTATCGTTTGTCTTAGCACCTGCGTCGCCAATGTATTGAGGGCGCAGGATAAGACACCGTATTCATGGTCAAACCTGCCACCAATAAATAAACCCGTCTTTAAAAATGACACCATAAGCATCTTTGCCACGGGCGCAAAGCCAGATGGTATAACGCTCAATACCGTAAGCATCAACAGAGCCATTGAAAAGATAAGTGAACAAGGTGGCGGGGTCGTACTCATACCCAATGGTGTCTGGCTAACCGGACCGATTCAATTGAAAAACAATGTAAACCTTCATTTGGAAAGAGCGGCACTTTTGCAGTTCACATCTGATAAAACTTTATACCCATTAGTTAAGGCCAATTTTGAAGGAAAGGAAACCGTTAGAAATTTAGCGCCAATTACAGGAACCGACTTAATCAATGTCGCTATCACGGGAGATGGAGTGATAGATGGCAATGGAGAAGCCTGGCGTTCCGTAAAAAAAGACAAGATGACCGAACCCGAATGGCAGAAACTCATCGCGTCAGGTGGCATCATTGGCGCCGATGGAAAAACATGGTATCCTTCCAGCGGATATTTATTAGGGGAAAAACAAAAAGATGAACCCAAAAAAGACTCAACGGACTTTACTGCTATCAAGGATTTCCTTCGACCGAACTTATTGGTTTTAACGAATTGCAAAAACGTTCTCTTGCAAAATGCTACTTTTCAAAACTCACCTGCATGGGGCCTGCACATAATATTGAGTGAAAATGTAACGATGGAGAATCTCAACGTTAGAAATCTTCCAAGCGCCCAAAACGGTGATGGCATAGATATCGAATCCTCTGCTTATGTAGCGGTACAAAACTGCACCATAGATTGCGGAGACGATGGTATTTGTCTCAAATCCGGTAAAGATGAAGAAGGGCGTAAAAGAGGAAAGCCTTCACAATTTATCATCATTAGAAACAATATTGTGTATCATGCTCATGGTGGCTTTGTCATAGGCAGTGAGATGTCCGGCGGGGCCCATGATATTTTTGTTGAAGATTGCATTTTTATAGGAACTGATATTGGACTAAGATTTAAAACTGCGAGGGGCCGCGGAGGTATTGTTGAAAATGTCTATATACGTAACATCAATATGCATGGCATTGTCAACGATGCTATTTTATTCGACATGTATTATTTTTCAAAAGCAAAATCATTAGCCGAAACGAATGGAAAAGTCGATATACCGGCAACTGACGAAGGCACCCCTCAATTCAGAAATTTTTCAGTTAGCAATATCATCTGCGAAGGCGCCAATCGTGCAATTTTGATTAGAGGTTTACCTGAGATGAGTATTGAAAATATTACTCTTGACAATATTACCATCAAATCAAAAAAAGGAGCCGACATCATTGAGGCCCGAAACATTAAAATGCATGACATCGTTTTAAGCTGCGATCATAACGGACCTTTGTTCAATATAGAAAACAGCAAAGACCTGGTATTCGACAGCATTAAAGCAATAATAACCCCGGAAATATTCTTTAGCATTAATGGTGATCGAACTGGAGATATAAAGGTGGAACAAACAAACCTTAAACCGATCAAAAAAAACGTATTGTTTAATTATGGGGCCGATCAGTCTAAATTTTTTATTTTGTAACAATAACAAAGCCGGGCTCATTCCAGGGCCCGGCTTTAAATGTTTCTGGAAAGTAAATAAATTTAGAAGTATAGCCAATAACAGATTATCATTAAAAAGGGAGGTTATTAAAAATAACACTCCCCTGTACACCACGAGAAAAACCTAATTTTCGATGAACGAATACTTCTAAACTATTTTTTGTTAATGTTATGAAGAAAGTAAAAACTGACACCTGTTATTACAGGCGACGACCTTTGATAAAATGCTACATAAAAACTATTTCTTCTCCAGCACATTTTTATATCTCTGAAGTCTATCCATTTCTTTCTCGAGATATGCAGCTGGTGGAGGAGCTTTCGCAGCATTACACCAGTCTATAAACTTTTGAAGTGTCTCTACTGCCTTGGCCACATCTCCGAAATTAAAATAAGCCGCGCTTGACATTGGCCAGAATCCAAAATTATTTGGTTGCTTCTCAAAATAACTAATTGCATAGGCATAAAATTTTTTATTTAAATTTTCTTCAGCTGAAAAAACGCGAACGATGGCATATTGAATCATAGCGGAGTCTTTAAAACGTAGCGCATCGCTATAGGCCTGGTCTGGATCTAAATGAATCAACGAAGTATAATAGGCTATAAACAAAAAACTCTTCTTCGAAGGATCGGCCTGGATAGTCGAATTGTATCGTTTCATAGCAAGGCCATAATCTTTCGAATCAATGGCGTCCTGGATTGGTTTTAGGGCTGCCACTTGTGCTTCCAGTTCTTTATTTCCTTTAAACGTACTCTCCTGTGATTTGGCAATCTTAGCTGCGAAGCCTTTCGAATCAAATTTGCCTTCTATAATTTGGAGTAACACACTATCCATCTCCATGGGTTGACCTATCCAAGCGATTTTTCCATTGCCATCAACAATTATGGTCGCAGGTATTGATGTTTGGCCAGTTGCCTCTACCCAATTTTTGACCATGTATCCATCAATACCATCCATTGCAACGTTGTATCCCATCCTATCATCCATGTCCTTAACAAATTTGTCAACAAGCTCATTGATGTTTTGTCCTGGTTTACCACGTTCCCACACGCTTACACCCGTAAAAGTTGCTTTTCCCGCATACTTTTTTGCCAGTTCAGTAACGTGCGGCATCGCTTTTATACAAGGGCCGCACCAGGTTGCCCAAAACTCGAAAACATAAACCATTCCCTTTTCAAACTTTTGAACAGGCTTGCCTTTTATCCACCTCACTTTCACCTCAGGTGCCGGATCACCTATGCGCAATTCATTTTTGTTTTGTAACGTATCAATATTGTTCAACACTATTGATTTACTTTCTGCAAAGGAGCGAAAACTCATAGAGAAAAGCAGCAACGCTAATATCTCTCTCATTGAAATTTGCATTTTAGAAGTATATTGAATGTAAATTTGATTTTCTTTCTTCCTGATTTTATTTAATCTGCTCTTGGTATGCTTTTACTTTCGCCTCGAAATCTGTAATCGTATAGTCGAATACCCGGCCCCCAAATTTGGGATCTTTTACTTCGATCTTAGCAAGTTCAACAGCCTTTTGCTGTGTTTCAACTGCTGCCTTGAAATCACCAGCCTTACTGTAAGACAAAGCCGCCTTATCCAAAATGA
Organism: Pinibacter aurantiacus; assembly: GCF_019130065.1. Lineage (GTDB taxonomy): Bacteria > Bacteroidota > Bacteroidia > Chitinophagales > Chitinophagaceae > Pinibacter > Pinibacter aurantiacus. The sequence continues at coordinate 82,369 of NZ_JAHSPG010000004.1, forward strand.
GACAATTCGTTTGTTTGACAGAAAGAAAACTTTCAGCGGCAAGCAGATAAGCATCCTTGGAATATCCGTTCTCATCACAAATAGTGGAACCAACCATTGTAGCATAACCATTCTGCTTCGAAAGCTCACGGCCATATTCAAGTGCTTCCTTTTCTCTTTTTGCAAGAAAAAGAATTTTCATTTTTTCTACCTTTAAAACCATCTGGAGCTGTGGAACTTTAACTGCGTTCTCCTCCGCTAATTTAAGCGCCAGATCATAGTTTTTCGCCGCTTCTGCTTGTTGGACTTCCGTATAACCGGCCCTGATCCGTTCTGCCATTTCCCTGGTCTCGCTGGCCTTCGCTTCTGATTCTTTTTTATTAACGGAAATGTCAAATGTTCCTTTTACCACTCCATCCATTACTTTGTCCAATTCAACTGGGTTGCCAATCCAAAGGACTTTACCATTTTTGATTACAAAGGTTTGTGGGATACCTTCAAGACCCGCTGCCCTAAGCCAGTTGCGACTCATCTCCTCTTCATTGTTGTCAGCAATCACGTTATAACTCATTCGATTGGCGCTGCTGTTAACAAATCGCATAATACTAGGGAGATAATCTTCGTACTTTTTCTTTTCTGAGGAATGTGCACCTTCCCACACATTACAACCAATAAAAACGGCTTGTTCTTTATACTTTTCCTGTAATTCAGATAAATGCGGCATAGCTGCAATGCAAGGTCCGCACCATGTTGCCCAGAACTCAACGACGTAAATTTTATCTCCATTCAATGAGGATACAGGATTTCCTTTTATCCATTTCGAATACTTCAGTTCAGGAGCCAGATCACACACTCTTAAAGTGATTTGATTTTGCGCATATCCAATACCGATAGATAAAAAGAAGGTCAAGAGAAATACAATTGACAGTTTCAATTTTTGCATACTATTTACGTTTTCTATTTCGTACTTGTTTTGTATTTGCCAGGGGTAGAAGGGTTAAAAGTTTTGCTTAAGACTAGGGTTATAATCCGTTGCATTTTTAGGAAATGGGAATATCCAGAGACTCGATCCTGGAGAAAGCGTATACGTCTTACCACTCACGGTTCTTGTGACCGTAACTTTATACTTCCCTTCTGCATTCCATCTTTTCAGGTCTACAAAATTCCTCCAGGTATATAAAAATTCGATTCGATCTGTTTTTTGCAGGTAATTCATTGCGTCGGCCTCGTTATTCGCGCTTTTTGGAGTGAACGGATAAATACGACGCTTCCTAACTTCATTTACGGCATCCATCCCTTCGCTGAAATTGCCCAAACGAATAAGACATTCTGCCTTCATTAAGTAAAGATCAGAAACGGTCATGCCTGCAGAGTTTTGTTGATATGCCCCGACCGATAAAAACATGGGCACTCCGGGGATGCCAGACAAAATTTGACCATATAAATAATTGTAAGTAGGAGTCGAATCTTTGATGATATTTCCGGGCTCATAATAATTGCTCAAAATTTCCAGGCTTGGTGAAAAAGTGGTTGGAAAAGATTTTCCATAGTACGCATATAAAAGATTATCAGGAGCGTTAAGCCCATCCCTTGATACAGGTAACCCCTGTCCCCCACTTTTGGTGGATAAAAATGGACGGTGGTCCTCAAGCACGTTGTTATAGGTCAATGCTTTTTCCACCGCCGTCAATGCGTCAGTGTAGTTACGCATGGATAACAAAATCCGGGCTTTGACAGCATAGGCAAAACCATTCCCGATTCGCATGCTATTCTGCGGCTTATCCGGCAGCGAATTCAATGTTAGCCCGGCATCAATATCAGCCAAAAGGTTTTTGTATACTTCTTCAACAGAAACCTTGGCATTTACTTTCCCAAGGTCAAAATCCGTTACGTAAGGTATGCCACCATCCTTGGAAGCACTTGCAGGATCATAGGCTTTGGCAAATATGTTCACAAGAAGATAATGCATATAGGCCCTCAAAATGTAGGCTTCAGCTTTCAACTGTTTGCCTTTAATTTTATCCCCGCTTGCGTTATCAACATTTGCGATCACAATGTTCGATACGTTTGCAATGACTGAATACAGACCCTGGTAAACAGGATCCGTGGTAGTTAAGCTAATTCTATCAACTGTAGTATCGTATGTCACATACAAATAGTTAAGATCTCTGGCAGTACCATTAATTATGTTAGGTACGTTTACAGCCTGGGGATACATATCATTGATTAAAATTGACTCATTCATGAAGTTAAACTTATTACCTGCATAGTCATAATTAAGTAACAAATCAAGATCGACAATCCTGTTAAGCAGGTTTTTGCCTTTGGGTGTAATGTCTGTGTATTTGCTGCAACTTGCTATGAACATCATGCCTATAGCAATAATAACAACGCTTATGTTCTTTATCATACAAGTAAAAAGTTAAAAGTTAATATTAAAGCCTCCGACATATGAGGTGGTTAAAGGAAAGCTGCCGGTTTCTGTATCTACATGGACATCTTTCTGTTTAACCCAAATAGCCCTGGGATTATTTACCTGCAATCTTAATTGCGCTCCGGTTGACTTAAGTTTTGATGTTATAGCAACAGGAAAATCATACGCAAGAATGATGTTTCTGATTTTTATAAAATCAGCTGGCCTTACCAGAAAATCTGAATAGGGCATTTGAGTATTTGCAAGGCCTGTCCTATAATATTGTCCACTACCAGGCACATCAGTATTTTTATTTGTTGGTGTCCAACTGTCAAGTAAATAGGAAGGCAACGCTGCATAATAAGGCGTTTGATAAGGCGTAGGTGATTGTCTTGCCCTCAAATAATGACCAGCATAATAAACCATGTAGATATTTAAACTAAATCCTTTGTAACGAATATCATTATTGAATGCTATAGCAGTTTTCGGATCTGTCCCCCCGGAATATACGAGTGCATTGATATCCTTACTTCCTAATTGTACAGAAGTTTTCTGACCTGCAGCATTATACCACTGTGCCTGCCCTACACTGTCCAAACCTGCATATTGATAGGAATAAAGTGCGTGTACGGGATATCCGGTTTTATATCCGATACCGGTAGCTAAATCTATCGGATTTGTAGTAGCTTCATCTACATAGGTAATCTTATTTTTATTGAATGATGCAACGACACCGGTACTCCAACGAAAATCATTAAACTTGGAAGGTTTTACCCAGTCGTATGTGACACCTAATTCAAAACCATTATTGGTCATACTTGCATTATTGATAACCATACTGGTGAACCCTTCAGAAGGATCCAATCGTTTTTTGGCAAATAGGTCGGTTCCTTTTTTGATGTACCAATCAATTGCACCACGTAAGCGATTGTTGAACAAATAAAAATCGATTCCAAGGTTTGAAGTAGCCGTCTTTTCCCATCTCAATTGAGGATTAGGAGGTGAGGTAACAGTAGCATTCGGTAACTGGGTATCGCTGTTAACGCCAGTTGTGGCAGTTAGAACGCTAGGTGTTGTCGGGTCAATATTACCAGTGAGCCCATAAGAAGCTCGCAGTTTTAATAAATTAATAGCGCTAACGTTCCGAAGGAAATTTTCTTTTGACAATATCCATGCGGCGCCAACAGACCACAACGGGCGCCCTCGGTATTTTTTATCTGCACCGAATAAATCGGCATAATCCTTTCTGATAGAGCCAAACAGGCTGTACCTGGAATCATACACATAGGATAAATTCGCGTAAGCCGACGAATACCGGTGCTTAACGTCGTTGATCAATCCCATTGAATCAACAATATCCGGATAATCGAATGCCTGCGGTGAATATGCGGGATTTAAAAAGGTTGATGTGACATTATAAAGACTTCCAAAATTCACAGTGTTCGTGGATTGCGTTTGTAACTGGTCATCATATCCTAACAACAAACCTTTGGTACCATACGTACGTGCTTGCCGAAATTCAGTTCCTGCTAAAACTGACAGGTAATGTTTTTCAAAATTCTTGCTATATGTGGCTTGTGCTCTTCCGGTATAACTAGGACTCTTCACCTGGGTAGAGGTTAATCTACCACCCTGCGGCAATAAATTTGTATAGGTATAATTGCCGTTGCTGCCGGACCTGGTAGTATATACATCCTGTAACCATCTCATCGAATAACTACCCGCTTCAGAATAGGCAGATGCGTCACCTCTGTTGTCTTCATACTGAAACATTGGGTTAAAGGTTAAACCTGGAAGAATCTTAAAATTCAGGTTCAAATAATATCTTGTATTTAGAAGCGATGTGTTGTAATAATCTCTTTCTAATTCATCAAGATGATTAAAGGCTAATGAATAAAGTTTAGGGGTTGTTTCTGTGATCGTGTTATATTCGTTGAACTGATTTGTTCTGTAATAAGCTCTGCTTCCATCCGTATTAAAGAGATTGATATAAGAAGGTACGGTAAATGGATTGAGGGCAAAGGTATTGTTGTGGGCCCTGCCTTTTCCAATAACAGTATTGATACCGTACTCTGCATCCAACCATTTGCCAATCGAATAGTTACCTTTATAAAATAAATTTAACTGCCTGTTATATGAATTTATCATCCCCTCATTGGAAGTCTTATAATTCACCACCAAATTTGATTGAGATCTTCCATTATTAGTACGCAGTGCAATGTTATATTGCTGAAGTATCAAATTTTCCAAGGCATTGTCCTTGTATTCCTGGGGAAAATTATTTTTACGATATTGATTCAGTAAAGCATCAAGTTGGTTCTTTGTAAAATTGGAAGGATCCTTTCGTTGTCGAAAATAGGCATACTGAACTGGACTTATGGGTGCCCCCTGTTGAATATAACTTTCTAAAGTAGTAATAGGATTTGCAACGGTTCCGCTTGCGCCATCAAACCACCATTGATAATAATTACTTTCCCAATCAACCTGCTGGCTGGGAGTCATATAATTATAGTAGCTATAATCAGGTTTTTCATTATACGTTACATTACCGGAAACTTGTAGAACTGTTTTACCAACTTCTTTTGCACGCTTCGTAGTAATAACGATGACTCCATTAGACGCTCTTGCTCCATAGATAGCACTTGCAGCGGCATCTTTTAGTACGTTGATGGTTTCAACATCGTAGGGATTAATGTTTGCCACCGACCCTTCAATCGGCAGGCCGTCTACTACTACCAATACATCCTTGTTCGCTTGCATTGTACTAACGCCCCGGATTGTTGTTGTATTCTGGTACCTAACCAAACCCGGAACAATGCCCTCAAGGTTATCTAAAATATTTACAGCATTTCTTTTTGAAAGTTCTTTCGAACCAACTGTGGTTACCGCACCAGTAAGTTTTTCGCGATCAATATTTTGGTAACCGGTTGACACAACCGTAATCTCTTCAAGTCGTGATTCCATTGGTCTCAAACCCAATGTCATTGACAGGTCTTTGATATTTCTCTGGGTTATAACAATATTTATTGCCTGGTAGCCAACAAATGATATCGCAACGACGTCATTTTCATTAACAGGTAGTCTTACAACTCCATCGCCTCCTGTAATTCCTGAAATTTTGCTATTCTTAACGCTTACACTTGCGCCGACAAGTGCATGCCCCATTGTATCAACAACTTTTAGAGATACGATTGTTGCATTGGGATAAGCAGGCGCACTGCTAATGACGCTTTGATCCGGGGGATTATTTTTTTTTGGAGAAATAATTATTGTCTTATCGACAATTGAATATTCAAGCGGGAGATCTTTAATAAGAAGATCAAGAAATTCCTTTAAGGGCATATTTGTAACGGAAATCGGCTTCAGGTTGGACAAATCACCTTTTTTTACAAACAGCAAGTAGCCGGTTTGTTTTTTAACAGTCGAAGAGATTTCCTTAAAACTCAGGTTACTTCCTGAAATTGTTACGGTTTGTGCAATAGTCTTGACATGCACACACGTTAACGCAAGTGCGAGCAAAAGAACAGTTAGTCTCATAACAGTTTGGTTATTATCGATGGTTTAATATTCCTTCAAAATCAACTACAAACAACGAAGCCCCGGGATATTCGTGTTCCTGTATTGATCCAAAAAGAAAAGAATTGCAGATGCTATAAAATCATTTACACCAAATAGAAAAAACATTTAGATTCATTTTTTCCAGGTTGTCAAAAAATCACCTCAAAACAACAACTCTCCTATTCTCTAATCTATAGTGTACGCCATATCTACTAAGCGTTGTTAAGAAATCTTGCAATGACATATCTCTTGAAATTTCACCTTCAAATTGAATTGTTGGGACCGCACCTTCATATTCTACTTTGACATCATACCACCTTTCTACTTCTTTCATGATGTCAGAAAATGATACGCCCTCGAAATAAAATGTCCCATTTTTCCAGGCAATGACGCTCTCTATATTTACTCTGTTGCTGATCTTTAAATCATCTCCTCCGGCAATTGCCTGCTGGCCCGGCGTCATGACTATAGATGCTGATTTCCCACTTTTTAATTTATCAGGAGTTGTCCCTGGATTGTTTTTTTGGTCTGTATTCAGAGATATTTTTATCCTCCCATCAACGAGTGTCGTATAAATGGTATTGCTTTCTACTTCGTAGGAATTAACATTGAAACTAGTTCCAAGTACATCAACAAATGCTTTGTCATTGACACTTAGACGAAAAGGGCTATTTGAATTTTGGGCAACTTCAAAATAAGCTTCCCCGCTAACAAAAACGTCTCTGTGAGTCTTACCGAACACAATTGGATAGCGTACAGTACTTGCAGCGTTAAGCCATACTTTTGTATTATCTGACAATGTAATTTGATACTTCCTTCCTTTAGGAGTAGTAATAGTATTGTAAACCAATTCATCGGAGCTTCCTTCATAGACCACCATTCCATTGACTATCCGAATACTGACGCCATGTTGTACCGCAAGGACCCCGTCTTTTACCGAATCCAGGCTAATTCGAGAACCGTCATCAAGGGTCAAAATTGCTCCGTCTTTACCCGGCTGGATGATCGCATTTTTAGCCACCATATCGGATTTTTCAGTACTCATTCTACCCTTGAATAGGATATAACTACCTCCCACAACAAAAGAGATGATAGCAGCGGCCCAACCCAACTTCCTGATAAAACTCATGCTACGAACCTTAGGCTTGTGCAGGATCTTCGCCAGAATCTGCTCCGATTTGTCATTTGGAATATCATGTTTAGTCTCATAGCCTTCCCATGCAGCCGATAGCAACTCCAGCAACTGACCATCATCGGACGCTGCAATATTCAATCTTAATTCCTCATAATCCTCCAGACTAATATCATTAGATAAATATCTTTCGATCAAGAATAAAAAACGATTCTGCTCCATCAATTTTATTTGTACCTGTTTAAAAGACGATTGCGAAAGAATAAATACCCAGTAGATAAAAATATTTTTTTCAAAAATAGAAGTAGCCGACCATCAAAAGCATTAGGTAGTTTGATGCATCGGGAAAATGGGCATTAAAATATTTCCGAATATTTTCGAGCGCACGGAACATATGGTTCTGAACAGTTGAAACGGAAAGGCCCAGGAGATTGGCTATTTCTTCATGTTTGAGTCCCTGTTGTTGGTGAAGTTTAAATACTTCCCGTTGCCTGGGGGGTAACAGCTCAAGCGCCGTTTCAATAACTTTTTGTATTTCTTTCTTTAGTAATGCGTCTTCAGGACTTTTGGTTTGCAGCTCTTGTTCACCCAACGCTGCAATAAAGGTAGACTCCCTTGAAAGTTTTCTTAACTGATCGATGGCATGGTTTTGTGCCATTCGTAATAGATAGGATGAAAAGTTATCAATTTCCCTGAGTTTGTCCCTGTTTTGCCAAACCTTAAAAAACACATCCTGAACAACATCTTCCGACTTCGCCTCGGACCGGGTCAAATTAAATAGGAACCCATATAATTTACCTTTCCATGCATAAAATAACTGCCCAAAAGCCAACTCATCACCTTCAGCTATTCGTTTAAGTAGCTCTCTCTCATTATAATCTTGAACTGTAGACAACTATTCAGCAATTTATTTGGTCAATTCGCAAACTAGGCAAAAATCTCATAAATAATTCATACAGGTGTAATAATGTACAAAATATCGTCACGGCCATTGATCGACTTACTATTATAAAATGTACAAACCGTTGTTATATAATGTTGACAGAAAGAAAATTGAAAATTTGCGAAACGGTATGAATTCAAATTGAGGTCAAACAATGAATGCCATTTAGCGAAATGAAAAAAAAACATTTTTAAATTTTCGAAAATAGCATCTTAATTTTCATTCAGTGAAGTTCCCTGCTCCCTGCGAATGACCTCCATTTTTGTATTGTTTGTTCATGGCTCAACGGCTTTAAGCCACGCATCTGTACGTTGAGTATTGAATAAAAAGCCATCACCGACCAATAACTTTTAAAACAACCTACCTAAACAAACAATTTGCCTTCATTCAAGAATTTCTATCCTTAGATGAGACCATTCACTATTCTAAAAATTGCGGCGATTTGCTGGATGACGAAAATACTCATTCAATAGTTTTAATAGTTCACAAATCTTTGCCGAAGTTAGCTGTCATCAGATTTCCGATTGTGTTAATCAATAAATTTGAATTTCCGTGCTCATCCATCCACAGTAACTCATGATTGCAATCAACGCAATGAATTTTCATAGATTTGATAGGTATGTCAGCAAGGCCATCCAAAAAATCAATTCTAATATTTTCAACTGCATAGTGTCCATCTTGCTTTTCGAAGTCAGCAGTATAGTAATTATCATCGTATATAAAGAAAAGGCGCATTTTGATATATTATGATTTAAGCGAGCAAACCTTCATTTGAAGAAATAGCGTCAGCACAATAAATTACGAAAATTGGCCTGTAAAAGCAAAATCACCCTGAATGTGATGATCAACTTACCTCTTCCTTTATTCCTTATGCTATGATTCGCTTTTCACAATGGCGGTTCCTTTATCATCTCAATCGAATTTCCCCCTCCTGCTTGATTGAACTTTTTTTTCCTGGTTAACTGTAAGGCTCATTATTAACCATATGCTCCTTCTGCTCCCTTATAGCGAAGGTATTATGCTGCCCTTCGAAAGCAAGGCCTGCGCTTTCGTTTCACTTCGCTTGCTCCTTCAGAGTTGATGCGGAAAATCTTCCTCCCGGTTGGCCGCCTTCGGCGTGCATGTTAGCGGGAGTGTATTCTCCTTCCAAGCCTTGACTTTCACGCGGTCAGCCTTAATGCCGGGTTGCTACAGGTTTGTGAACGAGGCGATCTAGCCGACATCTATAAAACAAATAGAAGAACTGGCTTTTACTCCTCATTAAACATTTACCAGTAAAACTCAAATGATATGTACAACAATAAGCAATTATCAAAACTCATGTATCTATCATGGGAGATTCAACGCAAAAGACATATCACCCGCACTAAGGCACTTCTCTCCGCTTGGGCGATCCTTCAAAATGAAGACATTACCGTGTATCACTTAACGAGAAAGTATAGCCACACGAACTATCCCAACAAGACACAAACGCAGAACCTCACACTTTTCAACCACTAAGCATTTATTCACTTACAAATATACAGTTATGGAAATCACCGGCAGATTAACAGCAGACGCGAAGACAGCGACCTTAAAAGATGGTCGCGAAGTAGTAAACTTTTCCATTGCGATCAATGACCGCTACAAGCCAAAGGGACAAACTGAAGTGGTAAAAAAAGTAACCTATATCAGTTGTTCCTACTGGAACAATACCACGGTAGCGGGCTATTTAAAAAAAGGTTCGGTAGTCGAACTCTTTGGAAAAATAGGCTTGAATGTCTGGCTCAACATGGACGGCCAACCGAAAGGCTCGCTCAACATGCATGTACAGCAGCTAAAATTCTTTACGCCTTCACGTAATGACGGGAACAATGCAGTTAATGAAAACCTTGCAGCGGAAGAACCGAAGCAGGACCTACCATTCTAAAACCTCCGCGTGGCGCGGGTTCACTGCGTCACGCATCTTTCAAAATGCTTTACTCAAATTATTCATCACACATTTTAAATGTTAAGATCATGGCACATAATATAAATTTCAACGAAAAAACAAATAGACATAGTTTTTTTAGCGTACAGCAAAAGCCGTGGCACGGGCTTGGAAAAATAGTGGAGAATTTTCCAACCAGTAGTGAAGCAATAAAATTTGCAGGACTAGATTATACAGTAGAAAAAAGAAAGCTGTACACTTTTGATAATGAAAACGAACAGGCGAATGAAGAAGTTGAAATAAAAATTCCTGAAATAGAGGTACCCAATTATTACGCTACTTTGCGAACTGACACCGAACAGGTTTTAGGGGTAGTAGGCAAAGACTATGAAATCGTACAGAACAAAGATGCTTTTACCTTCTTTGATTCTATTGTCGAAGGCGACGGCGTACAATATGAAACAGCGGGCGCACTCGGAAATGGTGAACGGATTTTTATTACTGCAAAACTTCCTTCCTATATCAAAGTGGGCAACGACGATTTTATTGAACAGTATCTTTTCCTGACCACTTCACATGATGGACTCGGAAGCATAACCGCTGCCTTCACGCCAATCCGTGTCGTGTGTGCGAACACGTTAGCCGCAGCACTAAATAACTGTAGCAATTCATTTAAAATAAGACATACACCAAGTGCCAAAGAAAGATTGGTGCAGGCGCATACATTAATGGGCATTACCAATAAACTATCCTGGCAAATGAATGAAATATTTAACCAGTGGGCTAAGGTAAAAATTGAGGATGCGGAAGTAAAGAAACTGATTCAACTTGCAATGGTGCCAAATAAAGAAGTACTAAAAAAAGTACAGGCAGGTCAGCAGGATGAACTATCCACTCAATTCATCAACATTTGTGACAAGACATTTGAATACACACTCGCTGCACCTTCTCAACAACTGGAGACCACCAAAGGAACTTTGTTTGGTGTGTACAACGGCATCACAGGATATTTTCAAAACGTGAAACAATACAGGAATGAAGAGACAAAATTAAAATCAGTATTACTGGGAGGAGTTGCGCAACTGAGAACACAAACTGCGTTCAATCTTTGCTTGGATCGAATGTCACTCAGCTAACTGGAATAAATTAGCCGTTACTGTAAGTCATCTCTTTAATGAGGTGACTTTTTTCGCGCCGCTTTTCTTTTCAAGCGCCAAAGAAAAGCTTGGCAAAAGAAAGGCTCCTTGATCCCTATGGCTTAGACTGATTAGAAATATTGTTACTTACATTTTATTTGAACCTCTCCCAAACCATTATTCAACGGGCATTTGAATCAATAAAGAGCTACATTCATCTCTTGTCTCTTGTTTCTTGTCTCTTGTTTCTTGTCTCATGTTTATAGTTCATTATTATTTATTTCCTGTTTTCTTGTTCCTTGTTTTGCTTTTATCATTGATGACTATAATTAAAAAAATTACAACAAATTGCTTTCTTCAAAGTATATGTTGATGTTACTTTATGCAAAATTCCTACACCACATATTGTTCAACATATGACTGGCGAATACCTATTACTTTATTTTAAAGAAGGCAAATGTTTTATTACTGCTGAAAAGACTTTGGAGCTGGAGAAAATTGATGTACTTGCAAATTATGATACTGGCGAAATAAAGCAAGGTATCGCTTGGAAAGTGCAGATAGCACGTTTAGATAAAAATAACAGGAAATTGTATTGCCATTTTATATCTATCGAAAGTGCCAGGATAAACTTTCCTTCCTATAATGAAGCACAGCTGGAAATACTAGCTGCCATAGAAAGCATTTCTATTCCAAACATCGACACCCATTGGCTTTTGAAAACGTTTAAAATCCTAAAACCTAATTTCAATTATAAAGAACCAATTCCCCCAGCTTATAAAGACTTTGACAGTTATGTCGCGCCCATGCACCAACCTGTGAGAAAACCTGTAAAATCGTTTAAGACAGAAACCTTTTCAATTTCGATGAAAGATATTCAATTCTATAATGGCTGTGTTTTGCTTAGAAAAAAATTCAAGTGGGTTAGCCAGGAAGTAGAATTTATCATCAATAACAACTTTCTAAAAGAGGAACATGATGCCATCAAAAATTACTTTGCAAAAATCCTCAATGCAAACAAAATTAGCATCAACGCTACCTTAGAATTGGAAGACAACATCGTTGTAGGTCACAAGGCACAATCGCCGGAAGTTGAAAGGATCAATGAGACCTTGATTGAAGAAGTAAAGATCAATTTCACAAAATCCATTATAGATAAAACCGCAGACAAACCCAAAAACCTATTCAGTATGGAGGAATTTATTGCCGAGTTTGGGGAGGAAACATTTAAACCAAAAATATTTTATCCTGATGAAAAATCATTTATTGATTCTCTGCTAAAAGTATCTGACCGAAAGCATTACAAACACTTGGAATATCTTTCTTCAATCCATTGTCATTCTATCATGAAGCTTCGGTTTATTCCTAAACCATTATCATTTATTTTCCTTTTGGAAACTACAGATTCGTTCGTTTTCTTATGGGAAACATTGGATACGGCAGAGGCCACATATATCTGGGAAACGCCTAAAGAAGTAAAGCAATTAAAAGATGAAATAGTAAAATTGGACGAAGTACTAACCCTGATAAAAACAGAAGGTAAAAATCAGTATATCGCCTCCAACCCAAACTCCTTCCATCGTATCTTTCATGACTACAGCAACACTACAAATAATTTCGACAAATGGAAAAATGATTTGCAGAAAGCGCTGAATTCAATACTGCCCTGATCAATCTAACTTCTCATTAATAGTAATCAGGCTACCTGTAACAGGAGAACGGGATGGTTGATAGGATATGAATCTTTTCTCAATGAGATTTTGCAGGTATTTGTAATAGGTTCCCGCACTCTTGATTTTGGCAGCAACCATCAGTTGCCTTGCTTTTATTTCAATGGGCATTTTTCTATCGTGTTGCTGGTACATAAAAACGATCGTCAAGTACAAACTGATATGGGAAGGCCCCATTGTCGGGTCTTCCCTTGCAACATCCATAAACTCATATACCAGTTTGTCGATATTCACTTTAATGGTGTTTGTGTTTTATACTTTGCTTGCGTGTCTTTTGTTCAGTGGCCTGCTTTAGCGTTTGTTTATGGGACTCTTTCAAATTTTCAGACTGTCCAAGTTTTGCTTCGGCCTCTGTTGGTTGTTTCATTCGCTCCTTCAACTGTACCGCCAGTTCAGTTCCTACCAATCCCTTTTCGAGTAGCTTTTCAGTAGGAATACGCTGCTTGTCAAGGTCGTAGACATTCAGCTGGCTCATGGTTACTACCGGGGATATGTATAGCTTTTCTTCTTTCCCATCAGCGCCTACAAAAGTGGCCTTTTGCAAATTTCCCCTGTTGAGTGAATCAACCAGGTTGGCTTTATACTGATCATTGGTCAGTTCCTTTATGGGATACTTGTTTAATACAGATTCCAAATCAAACCCGTAGTTTTTTGTGTACTGCTTCATTTCGAAATTACCGGTCTCCAATTTGTTTTTCAAATTGAGCTGCACCCACGAATCATAAGCATTGCCTTCGATATTGGTCATGTGCTTAAACACCGGCCTACCGGCAAGAAGGTTATACCCTTCTTTTAAAGTGAAAAGATTATCGGGGTTCTTCTCACCTTCTGCATTCATGCTTTTCACTGTGTTTATGTAAAAAGTTTGTTTTGTCTCGCTAAGCTGCCCTTCCTTCTGCAATGACAGGTCAAACTTGTTCAAATGATAGTGATCAGAGGATTCCGACTTTCGCAGGTGCAAAGTGGCATTCACCTTATCTCCGTCAAACTCTTTCTTAAATACATGTTCGATGACTGGAACACGCTCGTTCATTTTTTGTTGCAGTTCCGGAGTAAATGCCTCCGCGAAACCTGTTCTTTGCAACTGCTTTTCGTTGAATGTGATTACATTTTCCTCCATAAAAATTGTATTGTTTTGTGAATGAATAAATTTGTCCAGATCAAACCCGAATTTTAAATCTGCTTGCAAATCCTTGATCGATGAAATACGTACTGCTTCGAAACATTCATACTCACCAATATTTCTATAGCAATATTCTTCAGCTTCATCTCTGTCACTAAATGTGCGGACATCCTCTTTTTCGAGAAAGTATTTATAGGTATTAAATGCAAGCCAGCATTTTCCATGATCCAATCCACTTTGAATTTTTCTTAAAGCATCATCTGTTATTACATATTCCGTCTCCATGATATGAAGCTTATTTTATTGCGTGGACCTTTAGCAACCTGCTTGCATCAATGGTCAAATGGATACTACGGCCTTCATCTTTTTCAAGCAAGGTTATTAACAACCGTTGTTTGGGTGCGATGGAAAACACTCTCGTCGGTATTACTAGCACACCTTTAGCATTGCCTTCAACGACCTCCTTTGAACTTGCAAGAATTGGAATCTCCTTTTCCTGCGAGGCGGATCTTTTTGCTTTGTGTTTATCCTTTATATTTAGGCGGACGTTCTCAAGATCAAATTTGAAAGCAGACTGGTTATTTATCGCCACTTTAAAAAAGCAGATGTCATGATAGAGATAAATACCACAAAGCTTTAACCCTATCCCCTGTTCACGTATTGCCTTTTGCATAAATGGTTTCGCACGTTGTACCATTGATATTCCCTCCCGAATCATCGCTTCATTTTCTCCAATGGGTAATGCTTCTGTCTTACTAACAGAATCATTTTGGAACATGAGGTTTAGATGGGTAGGATTGTCATTATATGCCACAAGAAAAGAGTAAAATTTGCCATCAGAGGTGACTACCGATAAATTCGTGGTATCGGCATTTTTGCCTGAAGCTTTCAGTTGTAAAATATTACCCACATGCTTTGCTTTTTGGACAAGCACATTGGATGTACCCCTGTCAACACTGATGACAGGATATGGAAAAATCAGGTTGCTTGTTTTGTTCCAGGTGATGTCAATCGGATAAGGGGCGATCACGTTCCATTTACTTTTCTCCGCCGCGGGCTGCGCCATCATTGAAGGCGATATAAATAAAAGAAAAATGATGAGCCACAAAGGTGTCATTCTGCACATAGTCGTTTATTTTAGTTTGGGATAATTAATTACCAGATGTTTTGTCCAGCAGTAACACTTGATATCCTGCTCTAACGGATACCCGCACTTGCTTTACCTTTTTTCCGATTAGTGATTTTGCTGCCTGTATGCCGGCACTTGCTGCCTGGGCTCCAATAGATGGATCAAGTGATGAAATACCCATACTTTGAATCGCCTGGTCGGTAGATTGTTTGGCTACGTCTCTGCCAATCGCCCCTGGCATATAAATACCCTCCATGCCATCGAGATCATACACGGATAATTTTACAGGCAGTATTGAACTGCCGCGGCAAATTGAATGAATCTCAATTTTCAACCGTTCGTTCTGTAAACCAACTTCGCCGTAAATCGACTGCCCTTTTGGAACAAGTACACCATTGATGTACACTTCTTCTACAAGTTGCAGCTTTATTGTAGAACCACTTACCAATACCTGTTCTTCTGGTATCATCGCTTTTATTGCATTACCTGCTCCGTTAGTTGCATCGTTATTATCCACTTCATCCAAAGAGTAAAATTTAACGCTGCTACCCGTGACAACTGATTTTGGTTCAGTTTTACCAGCGCTATTCCTGCTTTGCAACATGGTAACAGGTAGTTCATTGCTATTCGCCTCCACAGGGAAGACCTGCTCCTTATTTTTAATTGAATTTTCCAGCAGGGTATTTTTTACTCGCTCAGGATGCTGTATATCAAGGATCTTTTCAAGCATGCCATTGATCTGATCCATTTCCGGGTTAGTAGTGTTGCCCGTTGATTGCAATTGCTGCATCATCGATTCAAGCCTTGTAATATCATTATCATTTGTTGAAATACCGTTCTGGCTGCTCTGTAGATCAATTGATCGTTGTCCTGGCGATGGCCTCTCTTCCTGCAGCGCTTTATTTAATGCATCCAGCTTTTGATATACCTTCAGTTCATTGGGATCTTTTGAAGTAGTTGCAACCGATGAATATTGCAATGCACTGGTGTTATAGGGATTGTTGCCGCTTTTGCTTTTTGTACTAACCGGTAGAAGGTTCGTATCAGTTGGTTCTACAATTTCCATCGGAGCAAGCTTATAGTAGGGATCACTTTTAGCAAGGGATGCTCTCTTCGCCGCTTCCTTGTCCGCAGCTTCATAAAAATTAAGTTTGCTCCAACTACTATCTTTCATGCTCGGTGCGCCAGGTAATGTCGTGTTTAATCCATTCGACTTTACACTTGAATGCTCATTTTCTATTTTGCTTCCTATAAGACCGGTGGACCAAAATAAAAAGCTGATAAGTGGAAGAACAAACAGCGGCACCAAAACAAGAAATTTTCTTTGCCGCAAAAACTTCGGTGTATAACCCGCTTTGCTGTTAGATGGATGTATCATTGGTAATTATTTTATTTGTGTTTGATATAAATCGATGAGTTGGTTAAGACTGTCAATCAAACCAGGGTTGGCACTGGTGATTAGGCTATACTGTATACGGTCATGCGTCCTTAGACTATCCAGGAACTTTTTGTATCGCGTAAGATTATCCAGGATAATGATCGAGTTAGATTTCATTTCCTCCGGGCGGTAGTGTTGCAATGGCCTGATACGCACTTCTGGAATTAGTATTATTACAGGTTCTTTCAGCGATCCCCGAATGATCTGTCCACAAACCAGGAATACAACAGTGCAGAAAATAAATAACAAAATTTGCCATTCCCACTTGCTCCATGTCTTTGTTTGCTCCTGCAGCCATTTGGCAAAATCTCTGGCGTGCTTACTGATCAGCGAGACCGCTTTGGAAACAATTGGATGAGTGCTAAGCAAAACGGTTCTCTTCCTTTTAAATAATTTCAGCATAACTAACGGTTGACTGTTTTTTCATCGCGGTTTTCTATCGTGTGCCATTTTTCCACGAGGAAACCATGACTGTTGTTTTCACTTCTTTCCACGTTGCGTAAATAGCCTTCAGTTATCAGCAGCCAGTAGACGATGGACGTGGCGCGGATAATTTGTTGCGTCCCATAGCACCGGAAATAATACGGGTAAGTATCTACATTGATTTGAATGCTGTCAATGCTGATTTGCTGGCTGATGTTTCCTGCAATGATGTTTGAATAATACCCTGACTCTTTCAGGTTCTCATATTGTCTTTTTGCAGAAGCATCCGAGAGATACAGCGCCTTGGTGATATTGCGCTGGATGACTTTATCATCGGGGTCGAGCGTAAAAAAATAATGGTGGAACATATACACATGATCCTTCGCCTCCACCGGTATATTGTCTTTCCTGTCGGCTGCCAGCGCTTCCAGCGCCTTACCACTAGCCAGCACATATACTTTATTTTTCGCAATGGACGCGAGCTCGTAACTTTTGTAGATCACAAATCCACAAAGCACCAGTGACCCCAAAATAATTACGAACGTAAAGGCTCTTACATACCGGAAGGCGGTATCTATATGTTTCATTTTTGAAAACATTACATATGTTTTTGTTGATTATAGTCCCATCATTTCGCGGCCCTTTTCTGCCGTCTGGTTAATGGCCGTTCCTGCAAGATTGGTAGTTGACTGCACAGCCGTTGAACCCAGTGCAGTTGCTTTGGAAGTGATCCCATCACCTCCACCGACCCATAAGATCTGGTTGGCAATAGACGGCACAGTGAAATATCCAATGATCCCGATGATTAAAAACACGAGGTATCCCATATCGGTACGGCTAAAGAAAGTATCTCCATTTTGATTGATCTGCGTGAGATCAATCTTCAACATATTCTCCTGGATCTTTCCAATCAAGGCCCCGAATATATTGGCTATGGGCAGCCATAAGAATACATTGATATACCTGGCGAGCCAATGCCTGATGGTATGTTGAAACCCATCAAAGACCGAAAATCCAAAAGCGAGTGGTCCGAGTATGGCAAGAATGATTAGATTAAATGTCCGGATGGTATTGATGCAAAGTGATGAAGCAGCAAACAAAACCTGTAACACTTCACTCATCCACTCCTTGATCGAATTGCGAAAACTGTAGGACGCTTTTGCCATAGCAAACTTTATATCATTACCTATTCCATGGAGCAAATCTTCTTTATTTGGGTCTTCGTCATAGGTGTATTTATACCACTTGCTCCTATCACCATTGCCATCTTCCCCCACATACATTTGCCAGATATCTGATTGTTTGATTGCTTCTTCCTTTTGTTTTAACAGCGCCGCAATCGCATCATCCGAATGGTTAACCATTGCCGCCGTTCCGGTAACCGTGGGCTGCATGACGCCATTGATGAGCTGGATCACCGAAGGAAAGATGATGATAGCAAAGCCAATCACAAAGGGCCTGAACAATGGATAGAAATCAATGGGCTCCGCTCTTGCAAGATGCCCCCAAACTCGATAAGCGATATACCACATGGCGGCAAAACCAGCGATACCCCTTCCCACTCCGATCAACTGGGAACAAAGAGGAATCAGTTCTTTATAGAGTTGATCAAGCACCGAATGTAGTCCCTTGATATCATCACCCAGGCCATTCTGAGCGAATAGCGTGGCCGGCAAAAACTGCAACACGATTCCTACACTTATCTTACTACACATTTTCATACGCCACGATTTTTAAAACATTTTGATCCTATCAATTATCATTTATAGTAATGCTGCATACCTTTTATTTCATTTGATTCCTTCAACCGCTGCCCCATTAGAATTGAATTACTGTTATTGAATGACCGGAGAAATACCAGTTTATCTTCCATGTCCTCAAATATTTTATCGATGGCCTTCAAACGTTCGTCATCACTCATACGTAATTTCTTAGCGGTAACAACTGTCAGCAGATCATCCAGGTTTTTTACAGAAAGTGTGAACAGGTTATCGTACACTTTACTGATATAATCGAGTTCATCAACGCTGAACCATCCACTTGTTTTAAACCTTGCAAGCGCAGCTTTGTATTCCTTAACCAGCATTATCTGATAATCTACAATATCTGCTACCCGCTTGTACTTTTTTACAGTTGGGCTGACTTCGAGTAAACCATCCAGGAACACTTTGTGTAAATTGAAATTTCCTTCGGATAGATCTTTAATGGTTTTGTAACCACCGGATAAAATCTCGTACCCTTTTTTCAGGTCAGCCAGGATTTGTTTGAACTGCGCCAGTTTTTCAATATTCAAAGCAAGTTGAGCAAGTTCAGTGGCCTGCGCTTCCACCTTGCTGCTTAGGCCGGCAGTTAAAAAGAAAATCACTAATATCAATACCTTCATTTTCATACACCACTTTTAAACTTTTCTGATAACTATTTTACATCAATTACCTGCTTGAAATGATCTACATCTTTTTGCTCCTTTTGCTTTTGTAAGACGAGCAACTGCACATCCGTTTTAAATGACCTGCTAAATGAATACAGATCCTGTGCTTCCATAAAGACTTCATCGATCCGTTTTATTCTTTCATCATCGCTCATTTTTAATTCGGATGCAGTAATAAGTGATTGCAAAAAAGAAGACTGAAGCGTACAGTTACCTTTAACATTGGACGCCGCTTGATCCACATAGGCTTTTTCATTTTCGCTGAAAAGACTGTTGGAAGCTACGTTTACCCGAAGATTATCCATCTCTTCCCTCGCAGCATTCAGCAACACAAAACCTCCCACTGTTTTTGCATAGTTTTTTATTTTGGGATTGATGGATTCCAGGCTTTTGAAAAAATCGCCGTCGAGTGTAAAATGTGCCTGCTTAATATCCCCGATGGTCTTCCATCCCTGCTTTACAATCTGGTAGCCCTTCTGAAGTAATTCGATATACGCTTTATTCGCGGCTATTTGTTGTAAATACACTTTGATTTGCTGATTCTGTGCGTTGCTCTTGATGCTAAATAGCACGATCAAAAAAAACATCCATACCTTTTTCATACCCTTTGCTTTTTAGTTACCCGGAAGCCCGTAATAAAGTCGCATCGTTTTAAGTTCATTCTCATCTTTTGATCGCTGCAAACTTAGCAGCGTGCACTGCCGGTTAAAATCCCTCAGATCATTTAGATTATCATCAACCTGTTTTGCGACCGAGCTAATAATTTCGAGTCTCCTGCCATCTGTCATCTCCGTATTGAAGGCATCAATGACTAGAAACAATTGATCGAGATTGTCCACACTTTGATCCATGATACCTGTGTACACTTGCGCCATATACGTGATCTCACCAGTAGTAAAATGCTTATCCTGTTTAAAACGGTTAAAGGCAACCTTATACTCGTCAACCAACAGCTTTTGCTTTTCGATGATTTCTTTTACTTTTTTATAAGTGCTGATGGCATCCTTTATTTGTTTGAGTTCATCGAAGTATTGCTGGTACTGTTCTTTGTGCTTCTTTGTCCAATCGGTGATTTCATCGAGCTTCACTTTTGAGAGAATATTTTCCAGGTTCTTCTGCACTGTTTGTAACCAGATCGTTTTATTCTGCAGGCGTTGTACGGCCAGGTCAGCTGCTTTGATCGCAGCAATAATGGCCTGCCTTACAATCTCCCATATAAACGCATGACTTTGCTGAGTGGGCATAAGGGTGAGCGTGCAACAAAGCACGAAGCCAATACATAACCGTTTCATCGATCTACTATTTTTTTGTTATTTTATCATATAAGGTTCGATTCGACATCAACTGATTTTTCGCGGGGTCAAATACTATGATGAATCCTTGGTTTTGAACAATCAGCTGATGCAGCTTTTCATCATAAACAGCAGTCCACTGTGATGTTTCATGTTTGGGAGGAAAAGTCCGTCCATCAATATGTTTCTGATATCCTACCATTTTGTCAATCAAATAGACTCCAGCAGATTCATCCTGCAATTTTATCATCAATGTATCCGAGCCATTGGTATACTCATTGTGAATTTGTCTCACATAGGTTCCAGGGATAAACTCGCGAATTTTGTCTGAAGCTGAATTCATGCAGCCACTAAGAACTAATACTGGCACAATCAAAAACAACATTGAAACTTTCATAAGATGTATTTGTAGGTTAATGAATACAACGTTTGAATGAAGTCACTTCCCATTCTTAATATCATCTACCAGCCTGGTTATTCCTTTTTCCATGCTCCCATAGGTTGCTGCATACTGTAGCACTTTAACCCTTTCCCTTCCATCTGTTGTGAAGGCAAAGTATTCTTCCGGGCAGAGTTCATTCTTATAGACTTTGGAAACATGTCCCCCGAGATCGATAAAAATCTCGCGGTTATCCTTGTTGACCGACAAGAGTATGGTTTTGGATTTCTCCGATAAACCAAGCGTGTCCTGCAGCTTATCAAACTTGTTGATAAACTTGCGCATGTCCATTAGTATTTTGATATCGGCGTTATTGATGATCGCATCTTTGATGATCGGTGAATTAACCAGGTCATCCAGTTCCTGCGTGATCACGCAAGGGATACCATTGAACTTGCGAATGGTTTTAAAAGCATATTTTAAAAACTCTGCCATCCCTGATTTTGCTATGGCCTTCCACGCCTCATCGATTACCAACACTTTTCTTTTACCGGAAAGCTTGCGCATCTTGGAGATGAACATTTCCATAATGATGAGGGTAACCACGGGGAAAAGAATTGGATGATCTTTAATGGCATCGAGTTCAAACACGACAAATGGTTGGTGAAGGAGATCAAGATTTTCTTTGGCATTCAACAGGTAATCAAACTCTCCATGATAATAGGGACGCAATACGTAGAGAAAATTGCTGACATCAAAATCACTTTCTTTCACATTGTGCGCCTTTAACACGTGTACATAATCTTCCTGCAGGTATTCATAAAAAGTATTAAAGCAAGGAAATATTTTTGGCCTTTGTTGCAGGTATTCATAGTAACCGGAAAGCGCATTGGAAAGGGCCACATATTCACTTCGATTGAACCTTTCATTCTCCTGTTTCCAAAGAGCAATCAACAGTGCCTTCAGGCTTTCCTTTTTCTCTGTATCAAGAATATCACCTTCTGCTAAATAAAAGGGATTAAAGCGAATAGGGTTTGATTCTTCGTACGTGAAATAATAACCTTGTACCAGTTCACATAAGCCTTTGTAACTACCACCAATATCAACCACTACGCAGTGGGCCTGCTGATCATACAATGTTCGCAGGATATGGTTAACCGTCATACTTTTTCCTCCCCCGCTGGTTCCACAGACGAGCATGCCCATATTCGAAGTAACACCTTCCTTTCTAGGCGCATCAAACAAGTCTACATAAACCGGCTTACCGCTCAACCGATCACAAAAGCGGATACCGTTTTCAGGCAAACAACTTTTGTAGTTGGTTTCAAGTGTCAGAAAACAAGATGCCTGCTCTGCGAATGTTTCAAAAGTATCATTGAGAGGAAGATCTGCCGCGTTGCCCGGAATGCCTGCCCAATATATCTGCGCAGCTCCTACAGTTTCCTGTTTTGCCACCGCGTTCATTTGCGCAAGTGAAGTAGCAACCATGTTTTTTATCTCCTTTAATTCTTCTTTGTGATCTGCCCAAACGAGCAAATTAAAATGTGCCCGGACCGGTAACCTTGCCTGGCTGATACATTCATTTAAAAATTCATTGACCGCATCCCTTGCAATCGCATTCTCCCGGCTGTAATTGCTGAGCGATTGCAGCCGTAATCTTTTACTTTCCAGTTTCTTTATACTGGACTGCGCATCCCCAATAATGATATATTGATTGTAGATATGATCGCAGGGCAGCAGTAGTCCAAGAGAGGACGCAAAACCAATACTGAACTTTGTCCTGTCTGTACTGAACTTTTCATAGGTAACCTTGCTGGCGCAGAGCGCTGGCATATCTTCTGTATCTGCAAGCGTGTAAAGCTGAACGTGTTTATCACCAATTTTAAAATCATCTTTAAACTGGACATCGTTAATAAACACGGGCTCATTAGTGGAGGACAGGTTGCAATACCTTTCTATAATACCGGCCTTTGACGACGCACTCAACAGTTCATTATCTTTCATTCTTCTCATACCGATCCCTACGCTTTCCAGTATCCGTTGAAATTGGCCGCACACATCCTCAAACTCTTCAATGGCAAGCGGATTGATGGTTTGTTCCGCAACAATGGATGATCTGAATAAATTACTAACGATGGAGCTTGCTGCTTTTCTGTTACCTGCTTTCTTAGTAATAACAATAAAACTTTCATGGGATAAATAGGGTCTCCCTTCAAAATGCTTTGCACTGGTTGCTTTCAAAAAGCCATTATTTCTAATCTCGGGTGAATGATATAGGGTACGGTTAAACCAATCCTGCTTATGAAGTATACTATCTTTTGGCAACACTTTAATGGCTTTGACCAGTCCCTGGTGGATGGCTTCATAGTTTTCATCACTGAGCGTAAAGATCTCAGGCAATGAACATTTGAAAACAATACTGATGTCTCCCTGTTTGCTGACAATCGCGTCATGCTCCACATCCATAATGGGTAATATGTCGGTTAGCCACTTTTCCATTACTACTTGTTTTTAATGAACAGCTTTCGCGAATTACATTTTATGACCTTTGGAACTTTTCTTTGTGCCGCTCGTTTCATGAGCCCATGTTGCCCGTATGTTTTACTCATGCGGTACACCTGGCTAAACAGTAGGGCGCCACAACCAACGATGACAAGCAGGCACAGGTAAGCATTGACACCGAGCACATACATGATCGCAAACATTACTAATAAACAGAGTAAGCCACCGGCCAGCCACCAGATGTACTGCGCCTTCAACCCTTTGAATTCGATGCTGGCGTTTACTCCTTTGTTAATTGTATAAATGCTTGCTGCCATTACTGCTTTTTAAATTCCAAAGAATGATTTTAATACGGTTGCCACCACCACCAGGAAAACACAACTACCAAACCAGGCCGCTGCCGTTGAACCTGTATCTGGGTGGCCGTTTGACCATTTCTGGTACACTTTCACTGCGCCAATCAAACCAAGAATGGCACCCACCGCATACATCAGGTTACAGCCTACATCAAAATAGCCCCTCACCTTCGTGTTAGCCTCCTGTATACCGGCCACCCCGTCCTGCGCGTATAATAGTCCTTTACACATTACAATTACGGCAACCAGTAGGACTTCTTTACGATAGCATGATCCAACACCTTTTTTCAATCTCCACATAACGCTTGTATTTAAAAGTCAAAAAATCCTTACAAAAACTTTCCGGTCGCTAGCCCTGACCTGCCCCCACAAATCAATCATTACCAAAGTGGCAGCTCCCGGAAAGTACAACCTACACAACCTATCCTTCAACAGGATCTTTCATATCATTAACAGGTACTGACGCTTTTTGATTTGTTACTCTTTTTATCCCAAATACATTCAAGAGTTCATACTTAAAATATTTTGCGCCAATGAACCCGTAATACAGGACAAGCAAAAGAGACATCATTTTGCAGTAGCCCGTCCAATCTATTATTTGCATCATCTCATTTTCTTTTGGTTAGATATCCTCGTTGTTTGCCAACAAAGATGCTATCATAAAAAAGCGTTTTTTCACACTACGACCCGTATACGGTATGACTTTTTTTAAAGTTTTTATTTTTACGCTATCGGTACGAACTAAATGCCGATCGGTATTTCCTTCATAAATTCTTGTTGTATATAAAATCCAATAGAATATTTTCACACTATGACCCGTATACGGTATTAGTTTTTTTAGGTACAAAAGCCCTTTTTGAAAGCCTGCGGTCATTCTCCGCGAGAGGCATTCAATTACTTTTTTACAAATACTGTTTGGGATTTTCGTCGGAATCATCCATACGTTGTAGCAATTTATCAGCAAGCGATTCGAGAAAGGCGGCACGGTTGCCTTTCCTTATCCTGATCTCCTGGAATATTCGGTAATAGTTGCCAAGATCAATAGCAAACATTTGTTCAAAATAGGTGGCGAGCAATTTAATATCCGCAGCGCCATTATTAAACACGCCCGTAGATTGTAAAGCATACAGCAACTCAATCAGTGAAGTCTTAGAACCTGTCCAGGCAACGGGTTGGCGGGATCCGACAGGCATTCTTACAATGTCATCTTTTCTCTCAAGATCTTCCAGTGAACCGATCAGGTAGATTCGTAACAATTCATGCGCATGAATTTTCGCCACCCTGAAATCATGGCTGGTAGAAAACGCTGGATCGGCGTCAAAATGATAGGTGTCAAGCGTAAGATAAATATCCTGCCGGCCTCTTAGAAAATATTTCTCATCGAGATAAGTGGCGCCAGAACGATAATACTGGTAAAACTGGAGATTCTCTTCAAAGTAATGCGTTAAGCGCCTGAGTTCTTTCTGCAGATATTTTTGTTGGGTTTCATTGCTACCGGTGGGACGACGCGTTTCAATTTTGTAGACTTTGAGAAAATATATCAACTTGCTGTAGAAGCGGGGTTTCTCTTCTTTAAAAAAATGTATCTCCTCCTCCTGTGTGTTGAACACATAGGCAGTAATATCTTTTCTTAGTTGCTCCATAACGCTTTTAGCGACCTGTATAGATCGTTCAGCCAGCGGTAATATCCTATCGTCCTCTTCTCCTGCAATCTTTTCTAAGGATACTTCTAGTTGGTTATAGAGCTTTTGACAAAAGGGAGCATACTGATCTTTTTGTTGTTGAAGGTCATAGGTAAAGTTTGGGATAAAGATCGGAGTTATAGAGGCGTTTTGAAAGCAGCTCCAATGAGTAAATGTTTCGAAAATGGTAGAAAATTATTTGCAAAAAGATATCTAAACAATTTTGGTATTGCAGCCAACATGTTATTCTCCAAATACAACAATATCATATACCACAAAGCGGGTATAAGGCTCACATATACTGCCAACAAATTCGGTAATTATCAACGTTATCATGGTAAATGATTTATTTTATATTCATCTGGATGCATCTTCCCTATTAATACACTTTTTATCAGTTGAAGATTTTTGTATTTTCCTATTTATTGTCTCACTGAACCTTATTGCTTATGATCCGCCTGTATTCTGATGTATATGGACAACTTATGCTCTCTCCTAAAATGCTGAACGGATATGTTGGAGATATTTTACCTGGAAGCGAGCCACTCTCTTACAATGGCGAAGCAGGCGAAATCCTTATCCAGCAAAGGTTCTTCGATAATTTTTCATTTTTCTGCGCCTATTTTCTTTTCAACCAAAAATCAAAGGTCACTATTGATCACACCGGTTTTACCTTTCAATACCTGCTCGGAAAAGAGGAGACATTTAACACCCATATTCAAGGTGCAGGAAAGTTCTTAATAAGAAAGGAACACTTCATTCTTGTTCAGGATCCTCTGAAACAAGCTTCTTTTGTTTTTGAAAAAGGTAAGAATTATTTCGCAATTGGGTCATCCTTCGGTCTTGACTTCATTGAAATGTTTCTGGAGGAATTCATAGCCCTAAAAAAGAATCTCAGGCGCTTAAAAGAAAACAAACCTTTTGCAGTTACCAAATCTCCCAGGTTTGCTCCACGCAAAATTATGGATGTTCTTTACGAGATTATTCACTGCCCATTTTCAGGCCAACTGGGAAATACTTTCATGGAGAATAAAATTGAAGAGCTTTTTATGTTACTACTGAGCGAAGCATTTAATAAACCTGAGAAGCAAATTTCCTTATCGGAAGAACAACAAGAGGCATTACATGAAGCACGTAGGATCATACTCGAGGATATCAGCAAACATTTTTTATTAAAGGACATCTCCAGGAAAATACATTTGAACCTGCATGCTCTTAAGAAAGGTTTTAAACAATTATTCGGTAAAAATGCCTACGATTATCTTATTGAAGCAAGATTGCATGAAGCCAAAAAACTATTAGCGGAAACAGATAAGCCTATTAAGGAGATCGGTGCGATGGTCGGTTATTCTAGACCCAGCAGTTTTGGTGCAGCCTTTACTAAATACTTCGGATATCCACCTGCCTCTGTCCGTAAAAAATAGGGCTACTTTTTTAACAATATTCTCTCCCATTTGCGAAATAAATCCCCAAAAAACTAATGTAAAGAATCACAAACTTTACACAAGCATTTTTGCCTGACCATTATTAACCTTAACCTATATGCGAAATATCAAATCAGAAATCATTGCAGCGATACTAGTGTTATTGTTTGCTTATACTGCCATTCAAAAATATATTGATCACAATACTTTCCTGCTCACTTTAAAAGATTCGCCCTTATTTCACCATATCGCTGGTTTAATATCATGGATCGTTCCTATTACAGAATTTGGCGTCGTAAGTCTTCTATTGTTTCCGACGCTCCGGAAAACAGGACTGTTTCTTGCAGCACTCCTACTTGCATCATTTACATTGTACATAGGATATATGCTCATCTTTATTCCTAACCTACCTTGCTCATGTGGCGGCATTATCAGTTTATTATCATGGAAACAACATTTGGTATTCAATATATTTTTCACGTCGCTTGCCACTTACGGTTGGTATGATATCAAATCAAATAAAAATATTGCAATCAGGAGAAGCCCAACACCTGTGACATAGTAGGCACCATTTTAAACTTTACACACTTTTTATGAAACAGTATCTTTTAGGCTTTGTTGCCCTCGTAACAGCGATTACTTTGAATTCATTTACCTTAAGAACAGAAAACCATCGTGGGACTACCAACATCTATAAATACCTGGATTATCCCAACGATGCTTTTATCAACAACTCCGCGCATTACCAACAAGTGAGCAGCATTACTTGTCCGGGAGGTTCACACAGATGTGCGGTTGAAGCACAGGATGATGGAACCGGTTTACCAGACCTGACAGTTCCGTACACTCCAAGAACCAAGAATTAAACTTGGGAAAAAGGGCATGCGGCCATACCCAAGCATCATAGGTAAGTTCTTATTCCAATGGGTATGAACTGCTGCCCTTTTTTTGGTGGCATGCGAATTAAAAACGGCATCTATATTTTAAATCTGAAAACATTTGTTTTATATGAAAAAGTATTATTTGGGAGCAGTCGCTCTTTTAACAGCAATCACTTTGAATTCGTTTACGATTAGGACAAGCCATAAAGGGATTACCAAAAATTTCGTTTACACGGCCTACCCTAATGATTCACAAATAAACAATCCGGCATTTTACCAAATGACAGGTAATGACGGACAAGATCCATGGACTTGTTCAGGCACGCTTCACCGCTGTGCGGTTATAGCACAGGATGATGGCACTGGATCACCTGACCTCACTCAACCCTACACCGTTAGAACCCGAAATTAATCGGTAAGGTTGGCTGGATGCAATGATCAGGGATCATGCTCCAGCCCTTTTTTTATTTTTTGTCTTTAATAACGAGTATATCTATATCCCTTAAATCCTTGACTAGGTCAAGCCCATGTTTTTGCAACTCTTTTCTAACTTCTTCCATTCTTGTCGGTTTTTCAATGCCATCCATCGACACACTCATTTCAGGATCCTGGTTCCTATCAGTTTTTGTTTCGTCTATGATTGGCGTTTTAATGTCCACATTGCTATCTTTCAGGTATTGATATACTGAAAAGCCTTTATTTCTGTACTTAGACTTTTTATCACGCGTAGAAACCTCCATACTATTTACTACGGTTGGATTTGCTCTTTTATCGACAAGAATCAGGCATTCAACTTTTCTCTTTTCAACTGAAGCTATAAAAGGAGAATAGATGTTCAAATCTCTGCGCATAGCAGCATACAATTCGCGTTGGTCCCTACCCGGAATAACCGCTTCATAACTTGCCCTTTTTGCTTTCCAGGTATCAGCCAAACTATCAACATAAGGACGCGTCATAAAATCAATAGTGCTGTCAGATTGAACTTCCACGCGATTATTCTTACTAAATGTTCCATCACCAAACGAATTGTTATAAGCAATTTGGAACAATGTTTTTATTGGATAATTGACCACTCTCAGGATCTGGGTATCGCTTGAAGTATCCGTCACTACTTGAGGGAAAGTGAATTCTACTCCATCCAGAGCGGTTGCATACAAAGTATGATACTTGATTGCCTTATCCCATCTTCCGTTACCTTCTGCATAAAGATTTGCTTCGTCATTAAATCCTAACAATTCTTTTTTATGGGAAAATGCTAAATGTTCGCCACGGAAAAACTTTTCAATATTTTCTGCTGTGGCGTTTTCATAACTTGTTATGTACCTGATAACACCCCGTTGATCAATCCAAACATGATGGGGAACACTTAAATGTGGAAATAACCTGTTCAATATTGAATCCCCTGTCATCATGGGTGTCGTTGGAAGGGACTTCATTATCTTTTTTAAATATCTTTCAACATTCGCTCGCCTATCATTACTGACCATCATTATTTGAACATTGTCTTTAAACTCCTCCTGCAAAGAATCAAGGTGCGGCATTGCCTGTACACAGGAACTACAGCCTATGCCCCATAAATCTAAAATGATGAGTTTGCCTTTTAGATCATTAAAAGATTTTCCCGGTGGATTGTTTAATAAGGTCTCACCAAAAATAATATTTGGCAATGTATCTCCAGGTTGCAAGCCTTGTTTGGTAGAGGTTTGCGCATATAACACAATTGCCGATGCAAGAAGGCATACGCACATGATTATCCTTTTCATACCGTAGTATAAATTTAAAGTGTAAAAAAAATGAAGTTGTAATTAGTATCCTTTGTTCTGCGTCAATGCGGGGTTTAAATTGATTTGACCAATAGGTATTGGCCAGAGGGTATCGCTCGGTACCCAATCAGGTTTGATAATGCTTAATACAGTAGCAGCCCTTCCAGTTCGTTTCAAATCAAACCAGCGATGTCCCCATTCAAAACATAGTTCCATTCGTCTTTCCTGCTCTATCGCTTGTAAAATGCTATGCAGGTCATTAGCAGTCGTAGGTTTAAGACCCGCTCTTGCACGAATAACATTTATGTCTTTAACAGCAATTTCTAAATTTCCCAATTGCGCATTGGCTTCGGCACGGATTAAATACAATTCAGCCAGTCTCATGACCACGTAATTTTCAGACACTTCCAGGCTAGTACGCACTTTATACTTAAATGGATAAAAGAGGATTTTGCCATTAAAAACGCGAGATTTTATCCATGCCGCTTTTCGAAGATCCCCTTCTTCAAAAGCATCCAGCAATTTTGTCGTGATGAGAAATGACGGCTGTGTATTGTTGTTGGCCGGCAATATCAAATTGCCTTCTGTCGTATTATAATTGGGAAGTACCGGTTGCAGTTGCCAAATCGCCTCCGCACTTTCTTTTTGGAAAATAGTTGACAGATCATTGTCTAAATGAAATTGATTATTAGCGATGACCTCACTCGTTGTTATGGCTGCATTTGAATAATCATTTGTTTCTAACTGAATTCTTGCCAACAGAGTTTTTGCCGCCCATTTGTTTGGCCTTGTTCTTTCGGGTTCCGGATAATCATCAGGAAGTAAATCAATGGCTTCTTTAATATCATTCACCATCTGCTTATACACTTCGTATTGCGATGTTCTTGGAAAGTTCATATTGACTTTATAAGATGAAGTCAACTCCAATGGCACATCTCCGAAAATATCTACGAGGTAATCATAACAAAAAACACGGATGAACAAGGCTTCACCTGATAGCCTTTGTTTAACTGCGGATGTAAGTACGGTAGATGCTTTGAGTTGTTCAAGTGCAAGATTGGCCGCATAAATATATTTATACATGGGTATCCAAAAACTACTTTCAATAAGCCCGTGATTGGTTTGTGAGATATTGCTTGCGGTAAATTCGTCAAACCTACCAGGCGTATAATAGTACAATTCATCTGCATACAAGCCTTCGAGCAAAGAAGTATACCCGCTTGAAAATTGATTGGTACCATTCATCATCTCGCTGTAAATACCGGTGATGGTTTCAGTTGCCGTCGCATCATTTGTAAATGGTTTAGGGTTTACAATCTGATCATCCGGTGGATCAATCGTTACGAATTTTTTACAACCATTTGCAATGGTCAATATTATACTAAGTAGAAGTATGGCAATTGTTTTCATGGTCAATTTTTTAAAATGAAAGTTTAACGCCTGCTGCAATAGTTACCAAAGGTGGCAATGTGGTTGTGCTTTTAGATTCCGGATCTAATCCTTTGTAACTGGTTATGGTTGCGAGATTTTGGGCCTGCAGAAATACTTGCGCACTTGCCAATTTTACCCGGCTCAGCAGTTTATCGTTAAGACTATATTGTATTGAAATATTTTTAAGCCGGATGAATGAGGCATCGGTCAATATAGCGCTTGATTGGTTTACAAAATCAGTCGCCTGAACAGCCGCACCGGAATAGTCTTGTGAATACAGTTGGTATGGCCTCAGGTCACCAGCCGCTTGCCAACGATCCAATACCAAATTGCTTTGGTTAGCCATGAGACCCGGGGTTGAATACGAACCATACACTGGATCAATTCCTTTCTGTTTCACAAACTGTAAATGAATATCCAATTGCCAGTTTCTATAACGAAATGTATTTAATAGTCCCCCATAAAAGCTGGGATCAGTAGTGCCAATGGTTATATAATCTCCGGTATTAATGATGCCATCTTTATTGAGATCATTAAAACGGTAAACCCCATTTTCGGGATCAACGCCAAGAAACTGGTAACCTCTTTTTAGATTCAACGGTTCACCAATTTGGTATCGAGTGGCATATGATGAACTTTCAAGTCCCGGAAATTTATCAAGACTGTTTTTTGTAATGCTGATATTGAATGCAGTCTTCCAATCGAATTTTGATTTTCGAATATTCACTGTTTGCAGTTCTATCTCCCATCCTTTGTTGCTCACGACACCGGGGAAATTCATAAGGATGCTAGTGGCACCCGTCTGCCCGGGCAAACTGTATTGAATGATTTGGTTGGTACTCCTATTTTTGAACCACGCTGCATTGAGCATAATCCTGTTTTTTAGAAAGCCAAACTCCACAGCAATCTCACCTTTGATATTATTTTCCCAACTAAAATCAGGATTGTATAACCTTGAAGGTCTGAGTGCCGGTTGTCCCTGGTAAGGATAACGTGTAATAACATACGTATCCAGGTACTGGTAATTTCCTATCCTATCATTGCCTGTGATGCCATAACTACCGCGGAGTTTACCGAAGGATAAAAAGGGCAGTTTATTTTGTACAAACTGTTCTTCCGAAAATATCCATGCGGCACCGATTGCGCCGAAGTTGGCAAATTGTTTTCCCGGTCCGAAGCGGCTGGAACCATCTCTTCTACCGGTTGCATTGATCAGGTATTTACCTGACCAGTTGTAATTGATCCTTGCAAAAAGCGCATTGTAATGATATTGATTGGAGGTACTGTTAACAACAATATTTGGTGCAGCATTGATAGACTTCAGCAGCAAGTCACTATTGTAACCATAGCCATCAGTAACCTGTGATTTGTCAATACTTTCCTGGAAAGTTGTACCGAGTAGCACGGCAAGTTTTCCTTTCTTTCCAACCCTTTCGTTGTTGTATTCTATTTGGGGTTCAATGTTCCATATTTTTTCAGAACTGATCCCAAAGGAGTTGCTTCCCTGTGGCAAATAAGACGGGTCCTGTGAGGAAATCGGATAAAAAGCATTTTCGTTGAACAAAAACTGGTTATAGCCCAATGACGTTTTTAATGTTAGGTGATCAAAAAACTTATAACTTATAATTCCTGTTGCAGTAAACCTGTCAGTTGATGTATTGTAAGGTTGTTGCAAAGTGCCATAAGGATTACCATTGGATATGGTGCCGGGTTTATCCTGCCATTGCAGCGCTCCTGTTGAATCGTAAGGCGCATACATATTGGGTGGCAAATAGATATAAGCCGTCATGTCTTGTTGAGGTAAATGTGTTTCCTCGTCGGTATAAGATGAACTGAAATTAAAATTGAATCGCTTGTCAAGGGATTGATGTGCGACAAAAACATTTCCATTTATGCGCCTGTCAAAAAAATTACCGGTAAACACTGTTCCATCATTTAGATAACCCAACCCAAAACCAAATTTGGTATTGGCATTACCACCGCTTAGTTGAACCTGGGCATTTTCGGAAAGAGCAGTTTTACCGATTAGCATTTTTCGCCAATCATTATATCTTGAAGTGTCCCATACCAATAAATCAGGAGCGTTCGTCTCATCCGGCTCTATCGCGTCATTTTTAAACGCCTCTCTGCGCATCATCAGGTAAGTTGGCGTATTCATCAGGCCCATTGAATTCCGGACCTTTGAAAAATTTTGAGCATACGTAAAACTCAAATGGGTCCCCCCTTCTTTATACTTTTTCGTTGTAATGAGAATCACTCCATTTGCGCCCCTGCTTCCGTAAATGGCAGTTGCATCGGCATCTTTTAAAACCTCAATGCTTTCAATGGTAGAAGGATCAATATTATTAAATGGACTATTAGCAACCAGGCCACTTCTTTTAGAAAAACTGGTAACATTGTTCAGGAAAGGTACACCGTCGATGATGTACAAGGGATCAGTTCCACTTTGAATGGAGTTCATTCCCCTGATAAGCACTTTGAAATTAGAACCCGGCAACCCATTGCTTTGCGTTATTTGTAAACCGGTGATTCTTCCCTCCAAAGCACCAAGAGGATTGGCAACAGGTTGCTTGCTGATTTCATTGGCGGTTAGCCTGCCTACAGCACCTGTATTCAGACGTCGGGTGGTGGTGCCGTAGGCTATGACGATGGTTTCGTCAAGGGCTGCAACCGCTACTTTTAAGAACACATGAGAAAAGTTTTCTTTTATGATCGTAATTTCTTGGGGTACGTAACCGACACTACTAATAATCAAAACGGCTCCTTTGGGCAATGCGTCAATAACAAAATTTCCTTTGTTATCTGTATTCTGATAGGTCTGTGAGCCTTTAATCTGGATGGTTGCTCCTGGCAAAGCCTCGCCTTGTTCATTGCTAACTATACCGGTTACCCGTAACAGCTGTAGGGAATCTTTTTGGTTGCTTTCAGGTTGCCTGCCTGATGATTTAATGGTGATGTAATGGTCCTCAATCTGATAGGTCAAACCAATGTTTTTAAAACATGCGTCTAACACTGAATTAATGGAAGCATTTTTTAAATGAATTGAAACTAGTGGACGACTTGCCATATCCTCACGGGTATAGAAAAAATGGAAGGAACTTTGTTCCTCGATCAGCGCAAAAACCTTTTCAAGAGGTTGCTTGTTTACCGATAGGGAAATCTTTTGTGCATTTGCACTTTTTGCAGAGAGAGCCAAACAAACAAATAGTATCCCTACTACCTGCTTGAGTGAAGGTACTTGACATAAGCGTTCAGGCAATAGCCTGCCATATGCAGCTACATGCATAGTTGTGTTGGTTTTAACTTGAGAGAATGCAGTTTTTTAAATTCCAGGGTTGTGCTGGCCGGTGAACACCGACTGCCCTTTTTCAATTGAATACCGGAGTGCCTTAATACTCACGGCGCAGTTTGAAGTATATAAGTGGTTTTTCTGACAGTACTATGGGCTAACTTCTAATTTATTAGCACTCATCGTAAACCGTACCTGCCCAGTTCGTTCTAGTAATCGTAGTATTTTAGAAAGTGGTTCTTTTCTTGAAATCGAAGCGTTAAAGTGCCGTTCTATTTTTCCTTGATACGAAATGTCTACATCATACCATCGTGCAAGCTGCCGCATGATGTTTTCAATCGGCTCGTCTTTAAAGACAAAATTATCATCCTTCCAGCCAGTTACTTCCTGCATGCTGGCGACCCCTGTGGTCACAGTCCCTGACGGTTCAATATTCGCCTGTTGTCCCGGAACCAGTATCTGTTGCTGCTTACCAGTCACCACT
Source organism: Pinibacter aurantiacus (assembly GCF_019130065.1). Classification (GTDB taxonomy): domain Bacteria; phylum Bacteroidota; class Bacteroidia; order Chitinophagales; family Chitinophagaceae; genus Pinibacter; species Pinibacter aurantiacus. The sequence continues at coordinate 117,193 of NZ_JAHSPG010000004.1, forward strand.
TTTATTGATCCTTCTACCAGCACTGCCGATTCGCGAGGTTCGTCAATATAGGTATTGATGTTAAAAGTGGTTCCAAGCACCTGTATGGAGGCGTTTGTCGTTTGTACCGAAAACGGCTTCGATGCATCTTTTGCAATCTCAAAAAAAGCCTCTCCTTCGATAAACACTTTTCTTTCATTTCCTGTAAAGGCGACAGGATATTTAATGGAGGATGCCGCGTTTAACCATACCTGTGAACCATCCGATAATTGTAATTTATATCGACCGCCTTTGGGAACTGTTAGTGTATTATACGCTGTCGCATTCACCGAACTTTTACTTCCGGTGTAAGCAATAGATTCGCCATTGGCGGCAATAACAACGGCACCTTCTTTTGCGACTGTTCCGTTTGTAGAATTAACAAGTTCGATGGTTTTACCATCTGTCAATTGTAAGACTGCCTTTGCAGATCCCGGTTGCTTATCTGGTGCATTGTTAAAAGCAATGGTCGATGGTATCGGGGTCGATTCTACTGTGTTGGATTTAATAAACCAGTCAATGCCAAAGGCAATTAATACAATCGCTGCTATGGACGCTGGAAGTAACCATTTGCGTTTCGATTTCTCAGGAAAAATTTGCGTTTTGATTTTATCGTAGGCTGAGTCTTTGTCAAGGCTTTGCATGAAGCTCATGGCTTCGTTTATGTTCCGTTCATCGGTTAACCTGGCAAATAATTCCATGTTTTCATCACTTTGTCCTACCCATTCATCCAGCTCGTCATGCTCACGTGTTGTCAGGGTTTTGTTGATAAACCCCGCAACCAGGTAAGCGATGCGTTGCGCTCTTTCCTCCGTTTCTTGAATCTGGAAGTTCATTGCTTTAAATTTAATAAACTTTGGCGGCTTTTTTTGCAGGTATAATTACGGAAATACCATGAATTCTGCGTCCTGTACAATTAAAACAACAGATTGAAACGCTCATTACAAAAAATAGCAAAAAAATTATATCATGCTTTTAACAACCTGAAATGCTAAACCGATGAAAACAGTGAATGGTAGTTTTTTACGCAAGAGTATAAGCGCTCGCATTTTTTGAATGCGAACGTTATTGATGGAAGTATCTAATGCCGTAGCAATTTCAGTATAGCTTTTTCCTTCGATATAAAATTGCTGGAATATTCTCTGGTATCGCTTCGGCAAGCTCTCTATGGCATGCAGGATTTGTTGATAGGTTTGCGCCTGGACAAACAATTCAAAATCATTAGCTTGAACTTCTTCAATTATAAACGTGTAATCAGCAATGGCAGTCATCTCTTTCTTTTCTGCTTTTATATAATTTATGCTGGCGTTACGCACCACGAGGTAAAGGAAGCTACGCAGAGAATTTTCTGCAAAGAAGCGCTCACGCCTATCCCATAGTTTTAAAATTGCATCCGCTGCAGTTTCTTCTGCAAATTCCTTGTTGGAAGTGATAGAGTGTCCGTAATAAACCAAGGCAGGATAATATTTATCAAAGAAATAACTCAAAGCCTTTTCATCACCTTGTTGCAGGGCCAACAATTGTTCATCCGTAGATTTACTTTGAAGCTTGTTCATAATTACAATGGTTTTGAAATCATGAGTCCATTGTAAGCAGCATCGCAGGAATAAAAAATGGCGCGGAACTCAACTTACCGATTTTGGGTACCTAGGAGAACCCGCACACGAATAAGAGAGCCCACGCCGTAGCGTGGGCATTCTACCTATCGTCTCGTGTGCATGAAATTTCCTAGGTTTCAAAATCGAGACTCAAAGCGAATGCTTCAAATTAGTTTATGAAGAATCGCAAAAATATATGAATACCTATCTCATCAAAAACGAATATACAAAATAAAACAAAATCACACAGACATGTCTGTGTGGCAATTTTTCTATAATCAGGTTGCTTCGTTTGATGATAGAAATTACACCAATTGAAAAGTTTGTTATTGATAAAGTAAAAGAAATGAGATTGGAAAGAAATATTAGTCAAGCTAACCTCGCGAGGCATTTAGATGTTTCAGAGGGTTTTATTGGAAACATTGAAAATCCAAATTATCGCGATAAGTACAACATTAAACACTTAAACGAATTGGCAAAAATTTTCAAATGTTCTCCGAGAGATTTCTTACCAGAAAAACCTTTGTAACATATCAAATATTCAAAGAGGTACGAGAATGTAAAGCCGTCCTTTGCGTTCAGATTCCTCTATATTAGCGCCCAAACCTTAACCCAATGAAAAAAATTCTTGTTGCAGTAGCTTGCCTCGTATGGCTGGTTGCCTGTAAATAAGGAGTTCCTACGCAATTTGATATTAACAAAAAAACACTGAACTGCTGTGGTAAGTTAATGACTGCAGTTAATTCAACCAAACATCACAAATGATCACGTAGTAAATGTATCCGTGTTCTTTATCATCAAGATTCTTTGTTTCTTTTTGGTCCAATCAAAGTAGACACGATATTGTATATATAGTTTTTCTCTCTCCCCAAACTTTCGAATGAGATAAAATGAAATCCTTAAACTCTAGATACGAAATAATTTTCTCTTTAGTCCTTATTTTATTGATCTCAACTTCATTGTTCGAAGACACTTTTGTGGCAAACCATGTAACATGTTCAATTGGAATAGCCAACCCCAAAATCATTCCTGGTAACCCCCCTATAGATTCTGGACCTCCAGAAGTAACAATTTGTTCGCAAAAATAAGCGACAATGTAAATAGAATCCATTATAACAGCATCAGCTCTTTTACATTCAAAACCGGCAATATATCGTCTCTCCTCCTTTATCTTCCACTCAATCTTACGAAGACTATCTCCAATAGTGAATACAGTTTCAAAAACCTTTTTCTCGCTAATTCTTTTTTTGTTCTTAAGGTCTGTAAAAACAATATTTTCTTCTCCTGGTTGAGATGGAAACACGGTGTTTTCAGTTGCTGCCCTACCTTCTTTATAAAGCGTTTCAGACTCTGAAAAATATAGATTGTAATAATTTGTCTTAAACTGAGAATACATTCTTTTCTGTTCCGCAGCATTAGGATCATTCTTGCTATACAACGAATAAATATTGAATTTCCTTTCGTATTCAATTACGCCACCCCTAATTATCTCAGGCTGTTGACAAAATGAGCTGTTAAAGCCTAACAGTAATTGAAATAAGATCAACACTACTAATTTCATAAAAGGTTACTTTACTTTCTTATTGCTTTTACTAAAATCCCATTGTAGGGAAATCAGACCAAATCGCCTGATTACATCATATGTATTTTGAGTAATTGCGTTTGTACTTTCAGATCTTTCAATTCCCCGGTTATTATTAAATATGTCCTTCACAGTTAGTTTAATGCTAAGCGCATTATTTTTTGTAAGGATTTTTGAAAGAGTAGCATTCACAATAAATATATCGTTATACACCTGGCCGAAAACAGATTGCTGCCTGTGATAATAGTCCAAGTCACTATCAAATCTGAACTTGCACGGTAGAAATAAGGACAGGTCTGGTTGTAAATGCCATGTTGTAAAATCAAAGGAATTATTTTTCCCTAATGAAGAGGTACTTTGCACATAAAGAAACGAGGTATTAAAATCAATTTCAAATAATTTGTCTTTGGCGATGTAAAAATCTAATCCTCCTTCGATACTCGTTCGAACTGTACTGTTTTTTGCCTGATTGACAATATTTGAGTATTTTGATTTCTTTACCTCAATGTTAGGTTTTATCGAAAAGTCAGGTTTCTCCCAAATAAATTCATACTCTGAATACAATGAAAGATTATAGTTTCCATTTGTATTAATCGACTGAACTATCCTGCGACCAAGAGAATCAATTTCATCCTTTGAAGTAATGGCATTGTTTACAAAACCAAATGAGGCCCTTGCTAAAAAATTTCGATGTTCAATAGTTTTATAATTAGAGTATTTCCCTGTGATTAGATGTTTAAATGCTGGTTTAAGCAAAGGATTGCCAACAAAAACATTTAAAGGATCATTGTTCGTAACAATCGGCTGAATTTGCTGTACTGTGGGCGGTATTACACTACCGTTATAAGAATAGTACATCCTGGCTTGTTTCGAAAAGCTGTAACTAAATTCTGTGCTGGGAATCACAAAATTGAAATGTCTCTCTAACGCATTTTCATACTTCGATACTACTTGTTGTCGAAAGTGTGTATCCATCAAAGAAAAATTAGAAATTATATAGAATTTATTTTTTATAAGCATGTAGCCGATTCCACCCCATTTCGATGACATAAAAAAAGAGTAGTTATTGCTTAAACTGTCATTGAATTGATCATATTTGCCTGTAGAAGATTTATCATAAGAATTTCTTTCAGAACTACTTTTAGTATCGGTATACTTAAAGTTAAAAAGTAGGTAGGAGTCATTCCCAAGCGGCTCCGTATATTCTGCTTTTCCATCCATATAAAATTGATTATAATGCAGGGTTTTATATTGATCAGTTTGTTCAGTAAATGTCTCCTGTCTTGAGGAGTCCGAGTAAAATTTATTTAATGTCGATAAATAGCCATCTCCATTTATCTGTCTGGTTCCCATCTTAAAATCTAATGAAACCCACCTTCCCTTTTTATTAAGCTTTTTTTGCCAGTTGATATTGCCAAAAAGACTTTCATTGCCAGATTCTGTAGTTCTATCTCTTTGACCTTCATTAAGTAAGATAGAATCATTTCTATAAGTTTTTGACAAATATTCGCTTAGGGTTGTTTTATGACTTATCGCCCCCTCGAAACTGACATTCAAATTACTTGTAGAATCTATCATCAATTCATACTTACCGTTAATATTGTGGCCTTGAATGTCATTCCTAAATTTTTCAACCTCCAGGCTCCGGTTTTGATTTTCCGGCAAAAGAGTTAAAGCATTGGTAGTCTTGTTGCCCTCTACTTCTAGCGTGGAACCTTTATAATTTACATTAATACTTTGCTTGTCAGTATCAAACTTATTATTAAAATGTACTCCTCCAGATAATGCAGTTGGATGACCATTTCCTGAGTACTGGCCATTCCATTTGTTGAAGATATCATCTGTTAATCCGCTTAGATCCAGTTGCAAATTATCGCCATAATTATTTTGATCGCCACTATTTAATTTAGTATTACCGATATTGGAATGTATGCCATAGATAGCCAATTTCTTCTTATCCTTGAATTTGTTGGCCATTAGGGAATTATCATAATGCGCATCAGTTCCTACACTGGCTTTCGCCTTACCAAATGAAATGTCTTTTTTGTCAGCTTTTAATTTCAGATTGATAGTCTTTACCCTCACACCATTGTCAATCGCTGTCGTTGTCCTCTGGTTGCTCTTAGCATCATAAACCTGCACTTTATCAATCATATCGGCACGTACATTTCTTGTTGTTAATGTCGGGTCGTTCCCAAAAAACTCCTCACCATCAACAAGAACGCGATTGACAGCTTCGCCCTGCGATGTTATAGTCCCAAGTCGATTCACTTTTAACCCGGGCAATTTTTTCAAAAGATCTTCCACCGAGGCATTTACCGGGACATAAAAACTATCGGCCTTGTATTCAATTGTATCTCCTTTTATTCTTTGCCATTCAATTTTTTGATGAACAATTATTTCTTGTAAAATCTTTGCTTTTGAAGAAAGAAAGATTGAAACCGTCGAATCGATCTTTGAAATATCCATTGTATCGACAAATTCCGCATATCCAGGAAAGTAGACCATAACAAAAATTTGCGATTCAAAAATAGAGTCAATTTTAAATCGCCCCTCCGGCGTCGTACGAGTAAAGGATAATAATAACGAATCCTTTGCTCGAAATACAGTCACTGAAGCATTTTCAATACCTTTCTTTATGGATGAGTCTCTGACTGTTCCTCTGATAATATAATGCTGGGTGAACCCAAACTTCACAAATCCTAACAGCAATAAGAAAACGATTGTTTGTTTCATATAGGATCCCTAGCTTACTTGTTTTGGCAACTTAGATAATATTTTTTCAGCTTCGATTTTAATAAGGTCTATCTCTGATGAAGGAAATTTAATATTTCCCGAAAGAATCAATTTTCCAATTTCTCTGTCTTTACATTAAACTTTAATAATAGTCTGGCCGACTGCAAAAAGCATGCACTGAACTTAACACCAAAAATTAATTTCCTAATAGTTGGGTGATGTAAATAAACTATGACTTGTAAATACTGTAATAAAATCTAGGCACATAAAAGGAGCTTCTGTTTTGACATTTTCAAGCAATATATCCTAAGCACAAAACATTGCAAATATTAAATGCAACATTGAAATTCTTTAAGGCTAAAACATATTTTATGTCCTGCGTATGTATGTCCTCCTATTTCTAAAAAACAAATTTGAATGGGCTACTTGTGGAAGCTAAGTTGGATAATCATTAATAATAAATTTCATAACTAATCGCCCATGTTCTTCGTAGTAGTATGAGTTGCTACTTTGGCAAAATTTTACGGTAGCTCCAATATCTCTAATTAAATTTATGTAGTTGTATAGGGATCTTTCTGAAAGTTCTAATTTCTTAGCCAGATCTTTGGGACTGCCAGTTGACCTCCTGTGAATTAAGGAACCAAGCCGCTCCAGGCGATTAATAAAATCGTTGTTCATAACAAGCAAAGGGATGAGGGTTAATAGTTTTCATTCGGAAATTATGAATCTACCCTTCTCCAACTATCCTGCTCCATCCTGAGTCACAGAGTCTAGGTTCTTTATAACTCTGCATTGCAATAAAATTTCGTTTTGTCGGAGATTGCAAAACAAAGATTATGTAGTTCTATAATCACAGATGGAATCAGTTGTTTGTATTAGAACAATTAAAAAAGGTATTTTTTTGAAGAATTTTTATGCATCAAATATTTCAAAAGTTAGACCATTATTTGGAAGGGCTTACAAGGAACTACGACATAAACACAAACCATCCCACAAGGCACTCATTTATTTCGTTCCTCCTTGCGCCGTTCCAAATAATGGTCAATGACATCTTCCATAATTTATTCATTTAAACTTTTGAATTATGGAAAAGAATCAAGTTACAACAGACTGGATGCAAGTATCAGAATTAGAAATTATCTACAACGCAAAGATTAAAGCATCTGAAAGACCACAAATAAAATGTTCTTCTGATGCGCACAAACTGTTCCTCGCTTCTTGGAACATGGATAAAATTGAACTGTTGGAACAATTCAAAGTGATGCCCTTAAATAAAGGAAATCGCGTATTGGGCATCTGCGAAATTTCAAGTGGTTCTATCGACCATACAACAGTTGATCCAAGATTAATTTTCGGACTATTGCTAAAAGTGGGTGCAACACAAGCAATCATTTGCCACAACCACCCCAGTGCAAACGTTAAGCCCAGTGAAGCGGACAAACAAATAACGATGAAATTAAAAGAAGGTGGAAAACTATTAGATATCAAAATTCTTGATCACATCGTACTAACGCCCGAAACCTATTATTCATTTGCAGACGAAGGGGAAATATAGTTCCCCTTTTTTATGCACTAACGGGATTGGGCAGCCAACTTGATTAACCGTTTCAACACCCCAGTTTAGCAGAAAAATATTATCTTAGAATACAATAGAACAGGTGTTCCCATGATACCATTGAACGTAGAATTTGATGTTGACTACAACGGTAAGCCTATCCACATAAAAAGTAAGGATACAGCCAAAGGCGTAATCTATGTTGCGACCTATCCGGGCGCTAAGGATTTGTTTATTCACCGGGCAACCAATGCGCAAGGAGATCATTTCTGGACCTCCATTCCAGAAGGGCGTCAACAAGCAGCTGAACGCATAGGTCAAATGATAGATGAATATTTTCACGATCACGAAAACGACTAATTATGTGTTATTACAACGGCATTAAAGTGTCGAGAGGAGAATACATCCGATTGAAAGATCTTGAAGTATTTGTAGGAAAAAATCGAGAATGGATCAATTGTGATCTCAACCAGGGACCACTTTACAACCAACCCTACCCCATCGTCAAAGCAACAGATACTGGCCCGGAATTGAAACTAATGGAATGGGGATACATTCCGGAGGAAAGCAAATGGCCGTTTTTAAAATCCAGGGAAGAGCTCGCCAAATGGAGATTCATGTACACAACGCTTAATGCGACCTGCGAAGGATTGTTTGTAAATGACAAAGGAAAAACTTCCATGTATGCTGGTGCGGCTCAATATCGCAGATGCCTCGTACCGTCAACCGGCTATTGGGAATGGAGACACATAAAACAAGTTGGCAAAAGTGGTAAGATATTAAAAGACCCAATTAAAATTCCCTACCATCTTGTTGTAACGGATCACCAGGAAAATAACCCATTTTATATGGCAGGAATATGGGGCACTTGGGTAAGCGAGGAAACAGGCGAAGTAGTCGAGAACTTTACGATTGTCACTACCGTGGCAAATGAACTATCAGCGCAGGTTCACAATGCCAAAAAGAGAATGCCGACAATTTTAAATGAGGACCTCGCACAGGAATGGATGTTTGGCAAACTCTCCAAAGATGACATCATGGATATCGCGAAAACGCAATACGAAACGAAAGAGATGGATGCATGGACAGTTGCTAAAGGCTTTCAAACAGCATTTAATCCGCGTGATAAATTTGCATATGCAGGATTGCCCCCACTCGGTAGTGATGAACCGTTTAATCCTTATCAGAGCTTAAGCCTGTTCTGATCTGCACTCCTTAAAGTTAAATTTTTAAGATAGAATAACCATCTTAATTAGCATTAAAAAAGGATGCTCCAATTATTTATGGAGCATCCTTTTTTATTTTAAAGTGAGCAGAAAACCGAACTATTGCAATAACATTTGTTGTTTAGTCACTATCTCACCCTGTTTGTTTGTGATGATGAGCCAGTATTGTCCCTTACGAAGATGCCCTACACTTAATTGAGTGGTCTTACTGCCTTTAGCGTTCTTTTGTGTTAATACAGGTTTATTATTATAGATATCATAAAGCTGTATATCATAGTCTTCTTGTAAGGTTTCAGCAGCTTCGATGTTGATGGTAGAAGTAGCCGGGTTAGGTGAAGCCGAGAATACCGCAGCAAACGAACCTGAGCAAGTGGGAATAGTTATCGTTCTCCAATCGCTCCAATCGCATGAGTTTTGCAGTCGGACTTTAATTTGCGGATATGAACCAGAAGTAGCCGACACCCAAAAACTCGGAGCGGCTACGGTAGCATTACTACCACCAGAGGTTAATGATACAATTGTATTGCTAGCAGCACTTGCTACTTGTATTGGCGTTGTCGAACCTCCGGGATTAGATATGACAAAGCGATTGTAAGAACCTGAGGTATAACATGCGGTACCGGAACCAGGTTTGGATAATGTTACATTTTGCATTCCAGGCCCTCCAGCAGTGATGTCCGGTTTCGTAGCAGTCAAACAAGGACTTATCATCGCAGTTAAAGTAAAAAATGTATTCTGCAGTTTAGTAACAGTTACATTGTTTCCACTTGGCGTTAAAACTACCCCTGGCGCCGCACTCCAAGTAACAGTAGCGCCGGCCGGCACATTTAACAATTCATAATAACCGGAAGTGCAAAAGCTGCTTGGTCCTGAAATGACAAGTCCCCAATTTGGATAAGCCGCCCCTACGCCTACAGCATACCATGCATTCGTTGTATTTATAACTTCACAAGAATAGTCACCAAATAAAATTTTCGCGGCTTGAATGGTTGCATTACGCATTGCTGAATACCCATCAGTGGGTAGTAAAGCGCCATTTGTTTCCGCATAGTATACAATTTGCGCAGCCTTTGTTATTCCAATTCCTGCTACAGTATATGCGTTGCCTAGATCATTTGTTTGTGCATCACCCACAGACAAAAGATAAAACCATTTGTTGCCCACTCCACTATTTGTATGAACGCCGCATTGGTCATTGCTTGCAGACGGAGTGCATGATGTAGTATTTACCCAATTAGTGGTACTCATATAAGTATCCGGCTGTCCAAATGCTTTAGGGTTCATAAGCGACCGAAATCCACCTGTTTTCATATCCTCACCTATAATCCATGTTTGCTTGGTTGGGTCTGTATATTGTTCTACACATGCTCCCCAAATATCAGACAAACTTTCATTTAGAGCTCCTGATTCTTTTTCATATCTCAAGCCAGTTCCACTTCCAATAGAACTAAAGCATACTCCATGCCCTAATTCATGGCCGCACACGTCCAAAGCTACGGTAGGTCCATATAAAAGTCCATCGCCATAGAACATGGCCTGGTCTGCATCACTCCAAAATGCATTATCCATATCAATAACGTTACCGAACGCATCGCGTGTTCGAACATGAACATAATTCGTTATTGTACCATTTGCACCATCATAGCTGTCACGCCCATGTACAGTTCTAAAATAATCGAACGTGCTTTCAGCGCCCCAGTGTGCATCTAACGCCGCCTGATCACGGGCTGTGTTGTTATATTCTGCAGCCGTCCAGTTATTATCATTATCAGAAAAGTCTGTGGCATTGGCAATTCCGTTTGTTACATCTGACACATATGCTGCTGGAGCACCATGAAAATTAAAAGTCTGAATTTGCGTTGTTGTTCCTCCCCTTGCATTTTCTCTTAACCGAAAACCACCGCTAAAGGAATCGCCAATAATATTTCTTGTGCCAGAATATCTTGTTTGGGCAGTGCCAGGCGTATTAATCGAACAATACATTGGCTGGGCAAAAACTGCCGCCCCGGTTTCACAATCTATATACGTTAAAGAAGTACCTATTTGATTGTTTAAGCCAATATGTACTTTATAAGCCAAGTACCACTTGTCGTCAGTTCCCTTAATAATCACCAATTCTGTACTGTCTGTTCTTTCTTTTCTGTCTTTTTGTTCAAATGTTTTTTCCCCAGGCAATTTTAATAGAGTATAGCCCGTTGCTTTACTTAGTGCAATGAATTTTGTAAATGCTTCTTCAAAATTGTATTTTGGCGAAATACTAATTTGATCCGGAATGTCAGCATAATCACCATTAATAAACATTATATTACCTGATGAATCTTTATGCACGCCATACATTGCAAACTCAATTTTAAGTCCCTTAAATGTTTGTTGAAAGATTTCATGTTGAATTTTGTGGCTGTCTTTCGTTTCCCTATATTTATAAAAATCCGCATTTGCATTTGCTTTTAATACACCTTTTATAAAGTCCTTTGAATTAGTTTTTATTTTGTGAATGTGGGTATCAATTGCAGCAAACTTTACTTTGCCATTTCTTCCTACATCTACTATTTGGAGACTGTCTTGTGCTATACTATATCCTGTAAATAATATGAATACAAGGCTCAACGACGCAAGCCTTTTAAACGTACGACTTTTCATGGTTTTTTATTTTTGGGTTTTAGTAACAGAGTTCTACTAATTGTTAGAAGTTATTTTAATAACCGAGCGTTCTGTGAAAAGATAGGTGGTATTTTCTTCGGGTCTGGCAGCAACTGTCCAACCCTGAAACCGAGAATCTGTAATTGTATATATAACTGAAAAAGTTTTGAAGTCGTCGTCTGTTTTGTATACCTCCCGAGAGCTGGTGAAGTATTTTGTATTCCCATTTACAGCAGAAACAAAATACAGTCCCTGTAACCGGTCATTGAGTAAAGTCCAGTGTTCCGCGCCATCTGTAGTTTTATAAACTTTGTTTTCATAAGTAAGTGCATATCCCGTATTTGCATCAGTAAAATCAATACTTGTAATTAACTCCCGCAATGAGTTTTCTTTCCAGGTTTTCCCTCCATCAGTTGTCTTTATCAATATTCCACTACTTCCATAATCGTCTGTAAAGCCCCCATAAGCATAGCCAGTTGTATCATTCTTGAAAAAAACCTGCCCAATGGTTAACATAGAATTGGTCGAATACATTTCCTGCCAGCTGGCGCCGCCGTCTTCGGTTTTATTCACACGCCCATTGCAGACAAACCCTTTATTGGTATTTAAAAACCAAAGGCCCATCGTGTGCCCCGGCAATGTACTAAGCTTAGACCACGTTAGACCTCCATCCTTACTCATGCATACACCCTGCTCGTTGTTGGTTCTTATCATAGTTCCGTAAGTTGCATATAACATATCTTTTGTAATGGCTCGTATGCAATGTAAACCAGCAGTTACACCATCAACCAACACGGGAATTTTCTGCCAGTGTTCTCCACCATCTGTCGTTTTTAAAGTGAAGAAGCATTGCGCTGAAAAATCAAATCCAGTAGCTATAAATCCAGTGTTCTTATCAAGAAAACTTACGTCTGCAATAGCAAAGCCGCCTGTATCCTGGTCACTTATTTTATATGCTTTAATTGTTTCATTAATTGTTTCAACCACATGGCCGTTTTTTTTACAGCTTGCGTAGCAAAATGAAGCAATAATTAATGCGATAAAAAAAGTAAATGCAGGATTTTTCATTGGGTTTAGTTAAAGATATTTTCAATTGTTTATCAATACTTACTGCAATACAAATCGACGGCAGACTTCCATGGAACACTTAATTAGTACAAAAAATAGGTGATCGTTGGCTCCACTAATTATAACTCAAAAATCATCATTAGCCGAGTGTATAAAAAATCTCGATTAGTTGGAAATAAATTCGCAACAAGAATTGCATAATTTCTATCTAAGGGTTATAAATTAATAGGACAATTTTTACAAAAAAATATCAATCTAATTTACAAAACAATTCCCTAAAAGTGGTATTGGCAAACTATAGTACAAATGCCTATTTCGCTACGTACTAATACCTATATGGAATTCCGATAATATTTGATCGTTGACAAGTTTGAAAGATTTGGCTCAATGGTTCCAATTCCGGTCCACGAGATCACTTTCGAGCTCAAAGCATTTTGTACTATGAACTCGAAGTGAGAATAAGTCCAAAATTGTTAACCAGAATAAGTTTGAAAAACGTGTTCAATAATTTACTCATTTCAATTGAAAACGGAGGTTACAATAAGTTTTGTACATTCATTTGTCTCGTATTTGCTTAATCCCAATCTTCGCCATCCCTGTCACATTGATCGCATACTCACCAAACTCTCCCACGATCAACCCTTTGATTTTATAAAATCCCCTCCCCTGGAATTTGTAACGCATGGCAGCATTTGGAAAATGCACCGAATCCAGCCAGTTGCCTTCCGCATCTACCCATGTGCCGAAATGCATGAGCTGCTGTTCTTTCTTGGTATAGGTATCTTTCGTGCAAACAAGGTAGCCAATAAATACAGCTTCTTTGCCAAGTAGGTTAGGAATATCTTTTGCCAATTTGTAGGTGTAAGGATCTTCCTGCAAGAGGTCAAAGATATTACCGAGTGGGAAACGAAGTGTTTCAATTTCCTGTAACATATCCTCTAAAGGATTGTCTTCGAGCAAGGGTAAATCAAATACAGGTTGAGGCTCTTTAAAAAAAGATTGATGCGCTGGAATATGCTTGTTTGCTTTGGATTGTAAGAAGGATGCTTCCCATAGCAATTGCTTTTTTGTCTTACCGGTGAACCGAAGTGCACCGACGTCTATCAACAGTTCAAGTTGTGTAGAAGAAATTTTTGTTCGCTCGATAAACTCATGCAAATGTTGGTACTCGCCATCCCGGTATCGTTCACTAAGGATCGTTTCAACAGTGGATGATTGCAAATCCTTTACAAACTGAAAACCAACGTACACATTGCCATCCACAATGGCAGTCAGTTTTTCTGATTTGTTTACGCAAGGCGCTTGCACATTCGCACCTGCTTTTTTGAGTTGCAGGAAATACAGCTCGGTGTTATAAAAGCCTCCCATGTTGTTAATCACCGCTACAAGAAATTCAACAGGATAATAAGTTTTTAAATACAGGCTTTGATAACTTTCAACAGCAAAGGATGCGGAATGCGCCTTGCTAAAAGAATAACCGGCAAAGCTGGCCATCTGCCTCCATACTTCACGATAGACGGATTCAGGATATTCCTTCTCTCGGCAATTATCGAAAAATTTTTGTTCTACCCTTCTCATTTCTTCCTGACCTCTATACTTACCACTCATGGCACGTCTTAAAGTATCCGCTTCTGCGAGTGTCAATCCACCAAAGTAGTGACCAATCTTAATCACGTCTTCCTGGTATACCATCACCCCAAAAGTTTCTTCCAGCAAGTCTTTCATGATTGGATGCAGGTACTCAAATTTATCACGATTGTGATAGCGCCAGATATATTGCTGCATCATGCCACTACTCCCCACGCCCGGACGAATGATACTACTGGCGGCAACAAGCGTGATATAATTATCGCATTGTAGTTTGCGCAGGACACTACGCATCGAAGGTGATTCGATATAGAAGCAACCAATACTATTGCCCTTGGCAAGATTGTCATTGATTATTGGATCAACTTTAAATTGCTCCACCTTATGTATATCCAAATCTATTCCTTTCGTTTCACGTACGATCTTGAGTGTATCCTTGATGTGACCGAGTCCACGCTGGCTAAGGATATCGAATTTTGAGAGACCAATATTTTCGGCTACAAACATGTCGATATGGGTGACCGGCATTTGCTTTTGCAGCATGGTAGTAGATGTGTAATAGTGAATGGGTTTTTCGCTAATCAATATGCCACAGGGATGAATACTTAATCCATTGGGCCAGTCCCTCACCATATTCGCATAGTATAAAATCTGCTGATGGTTTTTATCAGTGGGGCTATGCTTTCCGGCAACCAGTTCATCTATTTCTTCTTTTGGCAATCCCCATACTTTTCCAAATTCACGGATGGCTGCTTTTGATTGAAAGGTACTCACCATGCCGAGGAGTGCCACATGTTCTTCGCCATATCGTTTAAACACATAGTCCATCACTTCGTCGCGGTCGGTCCACGAAAAATCGATATCAAAGTCTGGAGGCGATGTTCGCTGCGAGTTGAGAAATCGTTCAAAATATAAATCAAGGGTGATCGGCTCTACATCAGTGATCTTTAAACAATAGGCCACAATGGAGTTGGCACCCGAACCACGACCCACGTAAAAGAATCCACGGGAAACAGCATACCGGATATAATCCCATGTGATTAAAAAGTAGGCAGAAAAATCGAGTTCATCGATTACTTTCAGTTCATTCGTGATGCGGGTCTTGGCTTCTTTATTTTTGTTGCCGTAACGATACTGCAATCCTTCCTTTGACAGCTTTTCCAGTAATTTCAAATCATCCTTCTTGCTGGCCGTATAATATTTCTTGTTCTTATCAACCGCATAATCCATTTCAATGTGGCAGTTATTGAGCAGATGAAAGGTGCCGGTAATCACCTGCGGATATTGATTAAAAGCCGTCATGAGTTCCCTGATTGACAAAAATGTCTCGTGTGCGCCGGCGATATGCTCCGGTTGTTGATCACTCAACAAAATATTCATGTCTACCGCACGGAGTATCCTGTGAAGATTATAGCATCGTTTATTCTGAAACGTCACAGGATGACGAATAACAAATTTTATCAGTAGCTCTTTGTGAATGGAAAAGAGTTTATTGACCTCGGTTGTTTGCACACCAATCATTTCATGGCCGAGTAAAACAGCAGGATCAATCACGCCAAACGGGTAAATAACATACACGTCATTCAAACATTGAATGGGGCAACGATCAGGAAAGGGTTTTCTGGTGATGAGCTGTTCCGACAGAAACTTATTAATCGCGTAATAACCTTCATTGTTCCTGGCCAGCAAGACATAACAAAGCTTGTTTTCATTGCGAATCTCGACACCAACAATAGGTTTAATACTTTTATCACGACAATATTTTACAAAGTCCCAATGGTCAGAAGTATTATTGATGTTGGTGAGCGCAAGCAATGTAGCGCCTGCTTCCTCTGCCGCTTCAACCAATTCTTTGGTGGAGTAAGTACCATAGCGCAACGAAAAATATGTTTTACAATTCAGATACATAACCAATTTTTATTCTTTTCATAAACCTTTTGCCCTTAGCACCATGGTGGAACCGAATTGCTTTTTTATAGAATCAATTGCCTGGTAGAGTTTGATCTGTTCCTGTGTGTGTGCAAAGAGATCTATTTGCAACGTGCCCTGTATGAGATCAGTAAACTTTACCGCGAGTTGCCCTACACGCTGCCTGCGCGTATAGAGTTTTTTAAAGAGTTGTTTGACCGCAAAGATGAGTTCATGATCCTGGTTGGTATAGCGTATGCTGCTTTGCTTGCTTTCTGAATTCATGTCCGCATAGCGCAAGCGAACACTGACGCAGCCAGTTAGCTTGTCCTGCCGGCGCAGCTCAAAAGCAATACGTTCCGTCATATTGGAAAGTTGACTTATCATGTATTCTGTATCGATGGTATCGCTTAGAAAACTCTCTTGCGTGGAAACGGACTTGGATTCATGGTAGGGAATAATAAGGGACTCGTCAATCCCTTTCGATCTTTTCGCAAGCGATGCACCGGGTTTACCAAATTTTGCGATCAGCATTTCTTCCGGGATCTCTGATAGCACTTTGATCGTGTAAATGCCCAGTTTGTTTAGTACCGTTTGCGTTTGCCCACCGACACCCGGTAACTTCTGCACCTTTAATGGAGCGAGATAGTTTCGCTCTTCACCAAAATCAATCATGATCTGCCCATTTGGCTTTACTTCATTTGTAGCAACTTTACTTAATAGCTTGTTACTGGCCAACGCGAGTGAAATCGGTAGCCCTGTTTCCTTGGTGATTTTTTGTTTTAACTCCTTACTGTATTTGAAGCTGCCAAAAAATTTATCCATTCCGGTAAGATCCACATAGAACTCATCAATAGATGCTTTCTCATAGAGTGGCACATTGGTATCGATTACTTGGGTGACGGCTTTTGATTCATTTGTGTATGCATCATAGTCACCGCTAATGTAAATACCCTGCGGGCATAAGAACTTTGCCTGGCGTATGGGCATAGCACTATGCACCCCAAAGGCACGCGCCTCATACGAACAGCTCGCCACTACTCCCCTCTCCTGTCCACCGATGATGACAGGCATTCCAATCAACTTAGGATTTCTTTTTCTTTCCACCGAAACGAAAAAAGTATCCAGGTCGAAATGAAGAATATTTCGCTGCTCGTTTTGCATAGATTACTTACTTTATCCAATGCAAGATTACTAATATTTTTAGCATTTAATTGCTATTTTTTTTAGTTGTTGAAAAATAAAGATTTACGAGTTGGAATTGTGTGTGTAATCTGAACGCTTGTGATGTAATGTAAATGCGTAATGGTGCTAGAATAAAGACGTCAATCATTTTTTTTCAATAGCATACTCTATATCTGTACCTATTAGTTTCGCAACCTTGTCCATATTATTCCAGCTGTCTCTGTAGGTACTTCCTTTCATACCTTTGTTCTGAATTGGGTCATTCACATCATCAGCGTTTTTATATCCAAATGCTATTGCTGCCGCCACATCGGAGACTCTACCTGTCAAATAAGCATTCCCTTCTTTCATTCGAACATTAAGTTTAACACGAACAGAGCTATTTACATTTTTATATTCTGTAACAATATTGTGGGCAATTATGCTCTTAATTTCATAGCCTGCATTTATCAAGACATTGGTTACCGAATCCTCATTAACATTTTTAATTATAATCAAGTTAGCGCCTTTTGGAGGTTGACCGGTCGAGAAA
Organism: Pinibacter aurantiacus; assembly: GCF_019130065.1. Taxonomy (GTDB): domain Bacteria; phylum Bacteroidota; class Bacteroidia; order Chitinophagales; family Chitinophagaceae; genus Pinibacter; species Pinibacter aurantiacus. The sequence goes on from NZ_JAHSPG010000004.1 coordinate 134,828, forward strand.
AGAAATGAAAGGACTGCAAATGTTAAGCTCAAAAATATTCTCATGGTTATTTAATATTCTAGTAAAAAATGATATTTCAAATGATCATCTCAAAATTTTATTCTCAATTTTCTCGCGTCGTACTAATGCTTCTCGTTCCGGTTGGTTGGCATGGGAAACTCGGCATAGTAATTTCTTTTGCCTCGGTGATCAGGATGCATAAAAGAGTTGTTGCACCTTCTTTGCATAACTGGCAATCTGCGGTTCGTCCTGGATATGCAAAAAGATAAAGGCGCGTTCCATCCCCTGCTTTTTCCAATCCTCTAATTTGGCTTTCCATTGGTCAATCCGGATGGCATCCTGCGGATGATTGCCGAGACAAACAAAGCGAATGAACACTTCGGGGATAGTGAGTGTCATATGCAGCACATAGCGAACGGCTGGAGTATCGGTAATTACCAGGCCAACCTTTAGTTCCTTTAACTGCATTGTAAAAGGGTTCCAAACATTGGGTTCGAACCATTCAGGATGTCGCAGTTCGACGAAGAACTTTTGTTCGGGGTATAAAGTTCGAAGGTGCTCAAGGTAATCCAACAACTTTTTTGAAAACGAACCAGGTCGAACGCTTTCTGAAAACTGCAGGAATATCGGTCCCAGCTTATTGCCAAAATGTAAAAGGCCTTGCATAAAAGGCTCAGTGAATTGCTCTGCATCTCTTAGCGAGCTATGGGTGATGGTTTGCAGATATTTTGGGCAAAAAATAAAATCATCCGGCACCTTGCTTGTCCATTCCTTTACGGCACTTTCTTCAGGAACACTGTAATGGGTGGAGTTAAGCTCAATGCAATTGAAATGCCCGGCATACAGTGACAAAAACTCTTTTGACTTAGCACTTGATGGGTAAAGTGTTCCGATCAGCGCTTTTGTACCCCAGCGTTCTAACCCGACATATATTTTGCCTGCACCGTTCCCTTCACTTAATACGGCATGGTTCATTTCGTTGTCGTGAGGTAACGCAAAAATTTGCTCGGTATAATTTTCAAATTCCGCTCCAAAGTTCATAGACAATATTTTTCAATGCCATCCGCTATTGCATCAATGACATCACGATCCACATCAATCGGATAATAGTCCGGTTTTAAATCACCAGTCTCAGGATCGGGTTCAAAACGTATTTCCTTTTCCCTGATGGTAGTAATAAATGTGATTCCTTCCTCTACCTGGAACGGTTGGATGATGAAACAGGTGTTCGCCACCTCAATCACAAACGGCTCTTCGCCGTCACTCTCCAATTTATACATGCCTTTGCATTTAGCCGGTTTACTAATAAAGCTAAATTACTAAAAATGAAACATTACCCTCGAAATAGTAGTTCGCTGAAAGAAAACTTTTCAGCGCCTTTATTATCAGGGAGCCTGTTTGTAGCTGTTACATTCTCCATAAGTCAACCGGCAAAAAGGCAGCTAACCTACTGCAGGTAAAGCCCCGGTAGAAAACCAAAAGACTACGGCATAATGACTTCGTTCGTTCCTCCCAAAGCCACCCTGCGGGACTTATTCCGTTTCCTTTTGGTTTTCCGCTTTACCTGCACTGTTTATCTGCTTTCTTTTTTCCGGTTTTTCTTTTGGAAAAATGATAGGCGAAGCGAAGCGAGTCACCTCCTTAAAGTTGAATACCATTTTCAAAAGATTGATTGAATCACTACAAAATTTAAAAACGATGAACACCAATTTTTTCAGTCTTCTGGCTGGACTAGACTTAACAGGCGATTTGCACCTGACCATTTCCAAAGGAGCAAATAGCAATTTGATTGTTTCCCTATTGCTGCGAAACGAAGAATGCGGGGATAGTGCCAAAGGATTAATACCTCCTTTAAATCTTCGTGGAACAACGGACGAACTTGACAACGGATTTTTTGACAACATCACCGCTCCACTTAAATCTGCTTCGGGCTTAATGGTAAATATGGAAGCGTTTGTAAAGCAGATGGAGCAAGCAAAAAAACAATCTGCGATGCAAAAAGAAAAAGCGGACAACGCGAAAAAGGAGCAGGACACGAAAGAAAAGAAATACAAGGACGCTATGGCAAAAGCCGATGAACTCGAGAAACAGGGCAAGTTCAGGGAAGCATGGACAAAGGTTCCCGAAACAGCCGAGTACCCCGAAAAAGCCGATGAAATAAGAAAACGAAAATCGGCACTTGCTGAAAAGTTTGCCATGCCAAGCCTGTTTGGAGATGAACCCGAAAAAATAGATGATTATGACGATGAACAGGACGAAGAAGAACAAGAAGAAGATGTTGATGAACAAGAAGAAATTGATTAACTCAAAAATTTTAAAGCCATGTTAATAGCAACACAGTTAGATCGTGTATTCATCCTGATGGACAAAGGACAGGAAATAAAACTGACCGATCCCGAACCAAAATGGAGCGTGGAAACAGTAATGAATTTTTACTCCAATACCTACCCCATTTTAACGACCGCAAAAGTATCAGCCCCAACGATTGTTGACGATACTGTTCAATACAAATTTGAATGCATCATGGGAACAAAGGGATAAACCTAAAATTCAAAAACGATGGATTATGCAACGCGAAATAATATCAGGCACAATCAAGATGCCCAAACAATCAAAGCAACAAAAGTTGCACAAGCAGTTGGGCGAGTTCATGCATTGGATGGAGCGTCCCAAGGACGCAAACGAAATAAGGAAAGACAAAAGAAAATCAGTTCCCATATCAATGCTGCCGATGGTTTTGTAAAATGTACGTTCCTTCCCAAACTAAAAACGACTGAAAAATTACCTGTCGGCAAAAAGGCGGAAAAACAGGAACATGACTTTTATCGGTCACTTTCCCTGTTGGCTGAACACTACGATATACAACCCATGCAGTCCAAACAATTTGGTTTTCCCTATAACATCGCACTTGCCATTCAGGATGCAGAAACCCAACTGCAAAATAAATTGAGGCATTGGGAAGAATTGGGTGTTATGCGGGATGGTAAGAAAACTTTTCTGACAACAGAAGAGCGATACAATACAGGTTCGAGCCTCTATTATATTCCCATTGTTCCGCTTTTTAGAATATCCAAAAACAAGAATCGGAAACAAGCCGCTCAACTATTACAGTCGGTATGTTCCTACCTCTATCATATTGTCGATGTGCCGTACTACCGTCAGGAAAACAGCTATCTCCATTGGATGTATGAAATGGTAACAGAATGGATTGTTTCCGACGACGAGAACGAAGAAACGCCAACTGATCTAAGTGAGATCAAACAAAGCGAGTGGGTTGGTGACATTATGGAACACAAGATTTTCAATCACCAGAATTTGCTAAGATTTGAACAGCGTCTGAACCATTTTAAAAGCAGGGACAGTTTCGATGAAGATTGTTTCCTGCTCGCTGGTAAAACATTCGCTCTTTACCAGCAATATCCAAACACCACCATTAACCGGAACGCTTACCTAAATAACGAAACGGAAGAAGAGGACGATTACTATCAAAATATTGTCACAATGGACAAATACATTTCTTTCTGTGCGGACACCAAAGGCTATTTGTTCCAAACCGTATTTGACAGCATAAACACCGAATTACAGGAATACTCGCAAATTGAAGAACCCGCCATTCGTAAACACTTTGATGGTTGCGCCATTCCTGACAACAATCTTGATTTTGAAACCCGATTATTCACACTGATCGAAGATTTAATTGACCTCCTGAACAACTTCTAAAGACAACAAAATGACAAACATCAAAGACGATCTTGGAACGCTTTATCATCCGGTATCAGCACTAGTTTGCTATCAAACGAAGAGCAACCATAAAGATACCTATGTAGAGTATTTTGACATGGACGAAGCTGGAAGCCCCATCAACGCACACCCTCTGACAACAAGGGAAGCAAAAGCACTCGCAATAGCATTAAATACCGACAAGGAAGAAAGCCATGCCTTTTTAAAACCGACTGGCATTCTAACTACCAATGTCCTGCATATCGATCCCAGCGAAAACGGGAAGGTGCTATGGTTTACCAAAGCGAGAATACAGCAATTGTACTTATCCGAAAGCCTTGAAATACCAAGTGGTAAAGCCGCAGTTCCTGCATTGCTTTGGCACGCCAGTAAACAAACCCTTGCTGTTTTTGCGCTTGCCTCTAACCGAAGGCCAACTGAAAACACAACATTATATCACGCACCTTTTTTTAATGTTTATTACGATGGGGATGTTTGCATGGGAACGGTGGACGTGTGTATCAAAAAATCCGCTTCGTTGGAAGAATTTATACAGGCTTGGGAAAGCTACTTTTTCAATAGTTATTTCAGCCACCTCATTAATGACCACAACCCCGTAAAAGGCAATTGCGTGAACCTTTGGAAAAACCTTGTTGAAACGGGAAGTCCATTTCCAAAGGAAGTATTAAAGCCAGCCAACACAACTTTTAAAAATTTACTGCCATGACAAACGAAAAAACGAAAGTCCACTTTACAGACAACTACCTGATGAACGCAACCAATCCTGTAACGGTTAACCTGATCGGTACAGGAGGTACAGGTTCAAAGGTTTTAATCGCCTTGATGGAAATGAACCATAGTTTGATCGAACTCGGACACGCAGGGTTACTTGTTCGCCTTTGGGATGATGATGTCATTACGAATCCCAACATTGGACGGCAACGTTTTGCGGAATGCGAAATAGGGCTAAACAAATCTGTTGCGTTAATCAATCGTTGTAATCGGTGGTCGGGCACCAACTGGAAAGCTGAAACAAAAAAGCTTGGATATGAAAGACAGGAATATTTTCCTGAACATTTTGAGGCCAATATTTTTATATCCTGCGTGGACAACGTAACGGCACGTTTTGAAATCGCAGATATGCTGCAACGAAAAAGGGAACGCACTTCGACCTTGAAATATTGGTTGGATTTTGGCAACAGCCACCACACAGGTCAGGTGATACTTTCAACCATTGGCACTATCAGGCAACCTAATTCTGAAAAATATGAAACAGTTGATAATCTTCCCTTTGTTACAGAAGAATTTGGCGACCTGCTCACTGCCTCTGAAAAAAAGAATGATGTGCCGAGTTGTTCACTTTTCGAGGCACTGGAAAAACAGGATTTGTATATTAACGCATCGCTCGTGCAAATGGGTTGCAGTCTTTTATGGAATATGTTTCGAAACGGTCTGACAATATACAGGGGATTTTTTCACAACCTGAAAGACTTCAACACCCATCCGATAAAAATCGCCTGACTTAAAAAATCAGGCGGCAAAAATCCACCCGTCCGATGGCTGGGTGTCTTTTTGCGTGATAGCGGAGCGACCCGAATAAGAAAATGCCGGCAGGTCATTTTCTTATTCGGGTCGCGGGTATTTTTATGGGCAGTCAAAATGCCCTTTTTTATTTTTCAATGAGCAGCTTTTCAAAAATATAAATACATAACCACAACTATTCTTTCAGCTTTTGCATTCTTACATTTCTGTTATTTGTTTCTTGCTTCAAGCGACTTCATTCTTTCGTTCATTTCCGAGAGTTCCGACTTCAATAATATCTCTTCTTTGATTTTATTTATCACCTCGCTCGTATCCGTTCCACCGAACATTATTTCCGAACCCGGCTCCTGCAATTTTGCAAGTCCCAGGTCGATAATTCCGGCCAGCACGAGTACATCTTTTCTCGCGGCAGAAAAGGAAAATTTAATCACATCTTTCATTCCGGGAGAACTTAACAAAGTCTCGTAAACCAGGTTGATTTCTTTTGACGATAACATAGTAAAGATTTTATTTTTTGCACCAAAAAATGTTGACCACATAAAACTACTTTGAACATCTTTTTACATGCACACATCTTCAAATTTTGAAGGTGTAGATCGATGCTTATTTGTCATACTTATTTTTGAATCAAGAAAGCAAACTCATGGTATGACGCTTAACCAAAGGTTGGCAATTTGAAATTCCGGAAAAGAAGTTTTAGCTGATTGTAGTTTTCAAATAGTCAAAACCCGCGAAAATCTAATTTTCCTGAGGTAGCCTGCTTCGCCGCTACCGGCAAGATGTTCCGTTGTCATACAACGGACGATCTTGCCACCCTTACTCCGGAGTCGTGGGCGGTTATTTTGATCGATTGCTGGTAGTTTTTGTTTTTGAAACGTGTAAAAGATAGAGTGATGAGTGAACAAAAAACAACGAGATCAAAGATCCTGCAAGTACGGATTACCATCAAAGAATGGGATGCCATCAATGAAAAATTTAGCCATTCCACTTGCCGGAAATTGAGTGATTATATCCGCAGCAAAGTCTTCGACAAACCCATCACCATCTACTCCCGCAACCAGTCACTCGACGACTGTATGCATGAGCTCATTCGACTAAAAAACGAGTTGAATGCTATTGGCATTAACTATAACCAGGTTGTCAAAAAAATGTACACACTGGATCATATTTACGAGGTCAAAAACTGGCTCCTGCAACATGATCAGGCAACAGGTTTATTGGCCGTAAAAATGAATGACATTAAACTACAAATTGGCAAAATCAATGACGCATGGTTGCAATCATAAATACCAGTAAAAGCCTCCGAAATGTGCTCAATTATAATGAGCTAAAAATAAGCGAGAATAAGGCATTACTGATACATTCAATGAACTTTGGAAAGGACACCGAGCAACTAGGATTCACCGACAAATTAAAAACATTTGAAAAGCTACAGTCACTTAACCAAAGGACCCAGTTAAGCACGACGCATATCTCTCTAAATTTTGATCCTTCCGAGAAATTAAGTTCCGAAGCTTTGCAACGTATTGCTGATGCATATATGCACAAGATCGGCTTTGGAGAGCAGCCCTATCTTGTCTACCAGCACCACGATGCGGGACATCCGCATCTCCATATTGTCTCAACGAATATTCAAAAAGAAGGTAGGGCCATTAAAATGTTTAACATTGGTCGCAACCAATCAGAAAAAGCGAGAAAAGAAATTGAACAGGAATTCAAATTGGTTATTGCAGAAAGAAAGCAAAAGATCAAACACGAATTAAAGCCCATCAACGTTCCCAAGATCACCTACGGTAAAACTGAAACCAAGCGAGCGATTTCAAATGTTTTATCAGCGGTCCTTACAAACTACAAATACACTTCGCTACCTGAACTCAATGCGGTATTGAAACAATACAATGTGATGGCGGACCGAGGTGGTGAGAATTCGCGCATATATAAGAGCAACGGGCTTGTATATCGCGTGTTGGATGAGAAAGGTCAAAAAGTGGGTGTCCCCATTAAAGCAAGCCTTATTTATAATAATCCCGGACTTTCATTTTTGCAGACACAGTTTCTTAAAAACGAACCACTGAAACTAACCTTAAAGCCAAGAATTAAAAACGCCATTGACCTCTACTTCCTGCAACACAAATCAAGATCAATTGAAGGGCTTTCTAAAAACCTGCAAAAGGAAAATATCAACGTTGTGTTGCGTCAAAATGAGAAGGGAATTATTTATGGAATCACCTATGTTGACCACCAGCAAAAATGCGTTCTGAATGGAAGCGATTTAGGAAAGGAATATAGTGCAAACAGGATCCAGGAAAGACTTAACCACCCCCTTTCGATAAAACTAACACAGTTCCCACTGACTGATCGATTTCAATTGTCCAATGAATTGATTAGTCCTTCTCGAGAACCTCAAAAGATCTCTACTCCCGCAACTGATTTATTGCAAGTTCTTACACAGGACGAACAACAATCATCATTAAACAATGAACTAAAAAATGATGACCTAAGATTGAGAAGAAAAAGAAAATTACGCCATTAATAAAAAACAAATTATGACAATGCAAACCGGCGAAAACCAACAAGGGTTAAAGAAGATTATAGACATGACTAGAATGATAGCCATCGTCATATTGCTTTTGCATTTTTATTTCTTCTGCTATGCTGCTTTCAAAGAATGGAAACTTACCAGTCATATTAGCGATCAGCTCTTAAAAAACATAAGCCACACTGGTCTGTTTACCTATTTTGAAAAGACAAAGCTTATTGCCTTGGGATTCCTCTTATTGTCCGCATTGGGAATAAAAGGACGGAAGTCTGAAAAAGCAACCATTACTAAGTCTGTAGCAATTCTTACCACTGGACTAATTATCTATTTTATCAGCCGATCAATTTTACAAATAGATGGCTTTTCAAGTATTGAACGAACAATCATTTACATAACGATAACTACATTCGGTTTTATCCTGGCTTTAACCGGCGCAGGACTCATTACACGGGTAATTAAAAACAAACTCGGAAACGAAGTTTTCAATACCGCCAATGAAAGCTTTCCGCAGGAAGAAAGATTGCTTTCAAATGAATATTCACTTAACCTGCCTGCGGTTTATACTTTTAAAGGAAAACAACGAAAAAGCTGGATCAATTTTATCAATCCGTTTCGCGGAATACTGATCATGGGCTCACCCGGAAGTGGAAAAACTTACTTCATTATCGAAAACTTTTTGCGTCAATTGGTGGCCAAAAAAATGGCGCTGTTTGTGTTTGACCACAAGTATCCTGAGCTGACCAATTTCACTTACAATTTGTTTGAGCATCACAAAAAAAACTATCCTCCCAACACGAAATTTTATACCATCAACTTTGACGATCTATCTCGTACCAATAGGTGCAATCCGCTTCATCCCGATACATTGCCCAACCTTACCAGTGCAATCGACGCAGCCCGCTCCCTGTTGATGAGCATGAACAGAACCTGGGTAAGCAAACAAGGGGATTTTTTTATCGAATCGCCCATTAATTTACTGGCGGCTGTTATTTGGTTCCTCCGCAAATATGAAGATGGTCGTTATTGCACCTTGCCCCATGCCATAGAATTATTGCACATCGATTTGGATAAACTCCTAACCATTCTTCAGACCCAAACCGAAATAGCAACGTTGGTTAATCCATTTGTGCAACTGTACAAAGCCGATGATATGGAAACTTTGGGGAACCAGGTAGCATCCGTCAAAATCCCATTAGGCAGAATTTCGACACCGGAGTTCTACTATGTGCTGTCGGGAAATGATTTTACTCTTGACCTAAACGATCCTGAATATCCGAAATTATTTTGTCTGGGAAACAATACGCAACAACAAGAAGCGCTTGCTCCCATTCTCTCTTTATTTGTTGACCGGCTTAACAAAATTATCAATCAGCCCGGCAAATATCCTTGTGCACAGGTATGCGACGAATTTGCGTCTATACGGGCAGCAAGCATTATGAGAACAATCGCCACTGGGAGATCTAATAAAATAATCACGTCCATTGCTGTGCAAGACTTTAGCCAGTTAAAATTGATGTATTCAAAAGAGGAAGCTGAAATTATTTTCAATATCACAGGGAACATTATTAGTGGTCAAGTAAGTGGCGAAACTGCTAAGCATTTAAGCGACCGATTTGCAAAGATTTTCCAGGATAGAGAGAGCATGTCAATTAACAGCAGCGATACCTCTATTTCAAAATCAAAACAACTAGAATTATCTGTTCCAGCAAGTACGATTTCCAGTCTTTCATCGGGAGAGTTTGTCGGATTGGTGGCGGACAATCCTGGGGAAGAAATAAAGCTAAAGGCATTTCATTCTTCTATTTCCACCGTCGAAATAAAAAATGAAAAACTTGAATTACCTCCGGCTACAAATTCCAAAAATACCAACAATATCAGATTGAATTATCAGTCAATAAAAATGGACATTTCTGATATGACAACCTCGATTTTCGAAATTGTTCTAAATGACCCTCAATTGAGAAACCTACTGGTAAAGAATATCGAAAACTGACTCGTTATCCCTTCGCAGCATTCGTTTTCATTGTAAAACAAATTTCTATAAATTAAAATAAAAAATTAAGTTCACATTATTCAACCATTTTGGTCTCAGATTTTTTTCGAAATCTCTATTATGAAAACAAAAGAACTGGAGAATGCTCTTCATATAATTGGATTTTGGCTAAACCAAGACAATGCGGTAATTAATGAATTGCTGAATAGTGATGTCAATATCATTACCCAGTTTGTTAACCCATTCCGTAAAGAATTGAACAAAAATTTACTATCTGAAAAAACAGAAAAAGGCCAAATTGATCTTATTAAGTATTACATTTTTGAGTTTCACGAACTGCTGGGCTTTTTTAGGCACTATAGTAAAATACTTTTAGAAGGCTGTCTGGGTAACTATGATGGACATCAATATTATCATACAAGTGTAGAGGGACACGAAAGAAAGCTTGACAGTTTCGAAAACTATGTTGTTATTTCTCACCAGCTTTTCACCCTGCTCTTTGACGAAATTCAGCTGTGTTGCATTAGAGTAAATATCGATTTTTTTTCCACCTGTGAAGAATTAAGTTTCTCCACTGATTTTGTTGATAGTGGAATTACATTTGGACTTCAAAAAAGTAAACGATTAGAACCTATTTCTTCAAAATATGATTTAACCTTTTTCACGAACGAAGCGAATATTCCTAATCAAGACCTCGTCAGCCAAACAATTCAATATTTCGAAAATGAACGAAGCGAATATTTTGAACCTTTAACATTTTTGAATTTACTCTGGGAACAATTCAATTTCATAAATGAAAATATACCTGAACAAAAGGAAGCTATTGATCATCTCAATCAACTACCGCTAGATGACCTCGAAAAACACATTCTATTTGGCTTCATCATAAAATGGTTTGGCGGTTATCCGCTGGAATCTCCATTAACAAAGGATTCTGTCCCGTATTTCAATTTCAAACGTGATTTGTTGGATATTTTTTTAAACTATCCAGGAGCTACTCCTGAAAAAGAATTTTGTAAACGAAACTTCAAGGAGCAAAATGAACTTAGGGCTGCTGGCATTGCTTTGCAAAATTTCATCAACAATAATGTTCCAATGCAAACCACTTTAAATGAAATTCTCCAATCGAAAAACGATCGTGAATTCCGAAATTTCGACGAACTATTTTTTGAAATAAATAAAAGAGAAATACTCGGTGAACAACAAACTGGGGACAATTTTTTAATGCTTAGGAGTAAATATAAATTCCAATTTGACGCTTGGCTTATTTCCAAAAAGGACTGGCTTTATGGTGATACAACTTCATACAAGAATTTTTTAACTATTGAAATCTTTGTGCAATACACAGATTTCGAAAAAAATGAGTCTCAAATAAGTGCTTTTTTACAAAGCTTGTCTTCAGAAGAGTCCTTTAGATTATTTACTGAGAATTTCGAAAAGATAAAAAGTAGGTTTCGAGTTTCAAGAAAAGCAACAAAAGAAGATTGTGAAAATTTTCCTAGATTAAAGGAAGGAGATACTATTTCTTACGATCCGAGTTATACAACAAGCATCGAAGCTTTCACTTTGCTTAGCGAATATTACGCCGCTGTTTATCTGGAATTGGAAAAACACTTGTTTCTTGAAAAGTACAAAGTGTATAATAAAGACACTATAAAGGCAGAGTTGATGGCAATAGAAGATTTTATTAAAGATGCTAACGCTGTTAGCTTAAATGAAGCAATTGGAAAATTCAACAAGAGCATTGGCGACGGCGAGAAATATGTTTATCGTAGAATTAAAGCCGAATATTACAAGCACCTAGAGGTAAGCAAATACCCACTGATATCGTCAATTGGCAATAGTGAAGCTCAGGTATATGGTCGTTATTTTCTTTTTTACGAATTCCTTAAAGATCAATTAGAGATTAACGATGATAAAATATGCACTGTTCCATTTATCGGCGCTTTACTCAGTAAACATCTTCACATTCCTGAAAGCGTTTTGAATGCTTACTTTTCCTTGGTCCCCCAACCTAAAAAAAGAGAAGACGTTCCAGAATATTACTCAGGGGATTTGAATTATCATAATAGTCCATATAGAGTATCGGTGTATGGAGCCTACCCACTAATGAAATATTGGGAGATGATTGAACTAAATATAGAAAGCTCAAATGATGAGCATGGACATTTTAAAAATTGGAAAAGAGATATAGTTCTTAAGGCTCTAAAAAATTATGCGAGAGGGTTTCAAAAAGGCTTCAATAGTTTTTTGCCTGACGTTGTTGATAATATGGATAGTTTGTCAAACGCAGAAATTATCAGGTTAAAGAAAATAAAGAATTTTGCTTTCAATTGGTTAGAAAACGACCCATGTTTTTCAGAATCAATTGGTGGAGGTGAGCCTTTTAAAAACTGGTTTAATGATGGAATAAAAGGCGGCTATTTTTATAAAGCCTGGTATCTAATTTTGGATAATTACATTGCATTTGAGCCACTATTTAAACCACCTGCTAATACTCCACAAGTAGAATCAAGTGTCATATTGAATCAGCCTGACTTGGAACAAATGAGCAACTCGAATATTAGAATTAACAGTTCAAAACGGGACTATTATGCCAATATGCAAAATGAACTAACGGCTTCTTTTCTAACAGATGGTCAATATCCCAAAATAACTGATGGAAATCACATGATGCAATTACTCGAAACCTTTTATGGAAAATGGAAGTTATATGACTTCCTAATGCGACATGAAGATTTACGAGGCCCATTTACAAAGAATGTTATTATTGAGGAAATTAAAAGTATCGAAAACTTTATACTTCGTACAGATTCTATTGACTACAACGATGCGGCGAATTTATTTGAAGCTTTGCCTTTTGGACAACAAGACACAAGAGAAAACATCTACTATAGGTTAAAACGTGGATTTTATTATAACAATCCATTATGGAAAAACGCTCTTATCAAAAATGGAAACATAGAAGACTCGTTAACTGTAAGCGATGAAATGGTATTTGTGTATGGTAAATATTTCGTTTACTATGAACATCTGAAATCACTTCTGGAAAAATGTTCTGATGAAAGTGACTTTTTGGAGGAACCAATTCGAAGTGCAGGCTATTTTTCAATTCAATCCAAGAATCAGCAATCGATTGACGCCAAAAAACCAGTTATTGATAAATTTAAAGTCCTTTCATTTGAAGAGCTTTTTATAAATCCCAAACTAATTGACCAGTGTTTAAGTCTACTGAGAAATCCCGACAGACCGCTAATTAACGATAAAAACGAATTTCTTCGCCACAAAGGAGCCTTTATTTTATGGCTTGACATTTTGGAACGAAAAAAAATGTTCACTCAAGTATTCAAAAATGATGACGAAAGGGCAAAAACGCTAATCCATAATTTTCCTGGTTTAGAAATCTCAAAAAGTCTATTCAGACAACCAAACAAACGGGCAAAGGAGGATTTTAAAGCATATTTCGAAAACGAACTGGCGCAAATAAAACTCTAACAACTTTGACAAAACTAACTAAATGCAGCTTTGTCAATCTTTTCAAAGGTAATGTTTCTTATTTCGCAATATAATAAAAACGAAAATGGAAACAGTTCATTCAATTCTTTTTGAAATAATTATTCTTGTCCAGTTAATTGTTAGGTACAAGACAGCTACAACTACGACCCGTAAGATGCAAGAGCGCAAAAAAATTCCTTGCATATTAGACATGAGTACTAAGGAAGAATTAAGTGAATATAATTTTAGAAGACGTGCTCGGGCTGTTTCAAATAAAATAAGAAATAATTCCAAAAAATTAAGGAGGATTTATTGCAACATTAAGTTTTCAACTACCAAACAATACAGAGAAATCGAAAGAGAACACGATTGAAAATCAGCGGTATCTAATCAGATCATAATTTACTTATTTAACATTTTTAAGTACAGGCCTACAATTTCCCATGGATCTTGTCAAAGAATATACTGACCAGCCCCATTACCAAATCATATTGCAGTACTTAAGATTCTTAACTTCAATTACATAAATATTCAAACCCCTACGATATAAATCTTCTGGTTGCGCGAATGATATTATATAACATATAGGAAGACCACACTCTCATAAAAATATCTATAACCACTAAATAGCCTGTAAGTGACATTTCCAATCTTCTTAGCGGGTTAATGTAAATAAAAAACTTTTCAAACGCCTCTCTAAATCCCTCAGAAGTTGGATTGCTATATGAATAATGCAATGGTAATAGTCCGTTTAGACAAACAGCAAGACTAAATAGCAAAAAATGGCCGATTAATAAAAAAAGGAATGGTCGAATAAAACTCTGGCCATAATTACTGAATATTCTACTCCAGTGCAAAATTACCTTTTCCCAAAATTGATTACCCAGTGGACACGTCCAATCGAGTAATTTATTGTAATAATTCATTTCCTCAGCATAAAATTTACCTTCGTAGATTTTATCACCTTGTTTATTCATTGAAATTTTCAATTGTCGATAGGATTCTTTTATTGTATTAAATTCATCCTTTGTAATCTTACGCCCATTCCGAATCGACTCTTGATAATTTCCAAAATTAGGCCCCTTTAGTGCCCGTATATTGTTAGTCCACTTACAATTAATAAAAATTGCATCAGCAATTAGACTATCCAATATAATAAACTCTTTATATTGGGAAAAATATACTCTGAAGAATTGAACTTTTTCAAGACTTGAATTAACGATTTGAAAGTAACGTTCTTCATTATGCAATTTTCTTGGTTTAACCCCAAAAAAATTTAAAGACCCTGCATTTATAAAATTTATTATTGATAAGAAGTCACATTCAATATTTTTAAAATCAAACCTCTTGTCCTTATTGGTTCCATAAATGGAAATTCTATCAAATTTTTTGTTTGCAATAATAATGTCCCCTAATTCATCCGGTTGACTACACATTATCGTAAGATCACCAAAATCATTACCTCCAACATATGTTTCAAGATCAAGTTTTTTAAATTTAGCATCAGAAATCCAAAAGCTCTGAACATCAAATGCGGATAATTTTATCTCCTCGTAAATACCTCCGCCCAGATGAATGTTCTCTAAATGAATAGACTTAAGCAACAACTCTTTTTTGAATGTACCATCTTCCAAATAAATGCCTCGCGTAAAATAACAGTTTTCAAATGTTAAGAAATTCTCGCAAACCATTCCAATAATAAAAAGCCCCTTGTCACAAACAAAAAAACAATTCTCAAATGTTAATCTATATTTTACGGTTAGGCTTTCAGAGAAAATAATATTTTCATCCTGGACAATGTAATCTCTTATTATTATTGTTGTTTCATCTCCGGAATATTTCAATTGATTCACGTCTGGAGATTTTATCATATTAATAAGCTGTTTGGCTGTTATTTTTTGTGCGGTTGAATTTTCTGCAAGCTCCTTTTCGTAGTTCATTTGTAGGTGTGATTGGGGTTAAGTAAACTATTTTACGGCGTTTAGCTCTTAAAATAGCAACCAATTTCGTATCCTGCAAATGTTTAAAAACATAAAAACGGTGGCTTTAAAGAGCTGGTAATAGGTAATTATCTTGATTGAAAAATTAAAACACTTCCTCCCTCAGTAGATACCCAGTTACTGACCCTTGTCCAAACAGAAAATTAAGCACAATAAGAATTCTGCTTCTTAGCATTCGATTGCTTTTTATTTTCGTACGATTTAAATAAATAAATTTTCGGGCAATCTGATTCAGGTAGTAAATTGTATTTGGGTGAATGTCTTCGTTAACATATTTTTTATTATTAACGATCATATCAGCAACCCAGTACACACCTTCATTTAAATATGAACTCCCTATTTCATTTAATAGTCTGGCAATAGAATAAAGCACCTCCTTATGCGCCCCCATTTCGCCGCATATCTTTTTAAAAAAGACGCTATCTCCAGACTTTAATGTGTGCCATTCCTTTGCAGTTTCTTGCCAATACCCCCAAGCTAAAAGATAGTTATGAATAATTGAATCGAGATGATGCCCTTCGCTACCTAGCGACGCCTGCTTAATTGGCTGATATAAAGTTTGCCATATTTCCCAAAATTGTTCATACTTCTGTAATCTGTCTTGTTCCAACACCACATCTGAAATAAACATAGCCATATAATTGCTAACATTAAATGGAGAAATGAACGGAGTTACCCATTCAGCAACAGTATTGGCTTCTCTCCAAAGCAAGAATCTGGCATACTTCCTTATGAAGCGGCACTTAACGCGATACTCAATGCCTTCATCAATGTCATCGTCGTCATTACCACAACGATCATTTAATAGTAGCTTGTTACGAAACTTCTCAAGCGCCTTTTTTATAAATTCCAAATGCAGTGGATCTTTTGTGCCGTCGGGAAATGATTTGAAAACCATTTCAAAGTCTGTAATAGTCAGCGCGTCAAAATCAATCTGATAATACAGCGATTCATCAGTCAATGCCTCACCTATATCTTGTTCCATCCTGTCAATAAATTGATGTAGGGCTTGAATACGCGTGGTATTTTCAAAATATAATTTCCTAGGATCAGTTACATCATCCAGGAGAGGTTTGAACTTTAAATAACAGGACAAGATTGCATTAGCTTCCTTTGGTTCTGTGTGGAAAAGGATACTATTAATTGCTTCCGTTGAATAGTCACATACTCGTTTGTATTCTCCGATTCGATAAGTATCAAACAAAATAACTAATAGAATGAAATTATATAAATTTTTATCTTTTGGAAATAAAGTGTACAAATAAGGAATCGCACTAATGGCCGCCTCCACCCCATCACTAATTTGGTATTCATACCCTTCTTCAATTGGTTGCACTGCGAACTCCATGATTACGTCTCTGCAAAATTTCAAGTCTTTTTTTGAAAGCTCTTTGTGATACTGTTTGAGAAGAGCGGCGCAGGTAAAAGCAGGGATGCAGTTGTCGAACAAACGAAAATCATTTTTTCCCTGTTTCAATTCTTCAATAAAAAGCTTTGTTTCTTCCACGACTTTTCTAGGATGCATTTCATATTGTTCGTAAGTGCCAGACGCATGTCGATTTCTAAATTTGTCCAGCCCCCACGTCTTAAGTAACCTAAATTTCAACATCTCTGCGTGTTGTTGGGCTCCTTCATCACTAAATTGCTGCAAATCATTTGCAAGTTCCGGGTTAAAGAGAATAAAAGCTTTTCCATCTCTGTGCTCCACTTTAGGCGACATCTTACGACTATCGATGCGCGCAAGAAATATTCGAAAAACTTTATATTTTTCCGATTTCGAATCTTGCCCATCAGTAGCAGCATACATCTTATCTATAATATCCAAAATCGCTCGCTTGTGTCGATCTGCTTGTACCTGGCTAACATCTCCGGTTCGAAAAAACTGTGATTCAAGAACAAGTGATTCCAGTGTCTTTCTTCGATGAGGCTCTTTGCAGGATGCGATTCGTTCATCTTCAAATTTCTTTGTGTGCGGATCCATACCTCTCCAAAAGGAATAAATACTTTCGACCTCGTTTTCCCTTATTAAACGCTGGTTATCGTACACAAAGAAAAGATACTGATGGAACAATATCAGCGCTATTTCGAACAGTTTCTCAGGATAAGCCAACACCACACTTGCAACTACTGCCGTGATGGAAGCAGACCTCGTTTCTTTTAAAAGATATTTAAGCCACTGTACCAGATTCTTGCCGTCAGAATTTGCAGCTATTGACATCAATTTCTTTTCCAATGCCATGTGCATAGACTGTAAAAGATAAGGAGTGACAGGTGAGCTGGAACCCCGATGCATACACCATAAACTTTGGCTTATTAACTGCTTTACTATAACGCCATCAACTTCTAATTCAACGACCTCTAGCGTGTTTCCATATTTAGACTCCTCATACGCTAAAGTCGAACGATTATTGAAATCAAGGATAAACTGAACGGTTTGCGAAAAGTCCGCCTGAAGTAATGAAAAGACAGGCGTTTGATATGCGCTGGGAGGATAATAATCGTGACTGCGAATTGCATAGTACTTGTCTATGTTCATGCCTCCACCAAGTGCTGTCGGCTCATCTTGTGGCTTATGCCACGCCTGATCTAGCAGCCGAATGGTTAGCTCTGGCAGTTCATAGATAAAATAAATACTCGCATTGTTATCAATTAATATTTTATTCCGTAAACTATTGAAAACTGTTCGTCTGCTATATGGCACTTGTAGAAGCGTTTCTCCGAGCTCCGTAAGTTCAGTTTTTAATTCGCGGGCAGCTGCCAGCACTATAAGCAACAATTGTTCTTCAATCGTTGAAGGATACCCCATAGATTCATTGAGCTCCGAATCTTTATAAAAATGTAGGGCGAAAAGCCCGGCCAACCTTGTTATAGTGCCTGAGGAATGTTGATTGTTCCAATCTTTTAACAATGGTAAGATAATACCCAGGTCTTCGCCAGAGATAACTGCAATGTGTTTATACAAAAATTCAATAGTAGCTTCCCATCCTTTCCCTTTCGGTTTAGTAAAAAAAACACCTGACTGAGCAACATTGACCTGGTTTATTTTTTCCCAAATTTCATCTACTTCCTTGCAAGCAGTACGTAGCAAAAAAACGATCGACTTCAAATAATACTGATCATTTTCTAAAATGATAGATTCAAAAGTTTCAAAGAACCAGGTACTACATTCTGAAAGTAAAATACTGATAAGAAGTTCGTCTTTCCAAAAGGGAGGAATTTTGTCATCAATAAATGAATTCTCGACAAAAACTCGCAGTCCAGGATCTTCCTGGAGGAGTTTGTCTGATAACCAGGATCGAAAAGCTCTTCGCATAGGCAAAGCCTCGCCGATTGTGTCAAAAAAAACAGCGAAATCTGTAAATTTTGCAAACTGATTTTCTATCAATCTTTGAAGCGCCCATTCCTCGTATATGTCATGTGTAATAAAATATCCCTTTTGCGAATCATCGTATTGAATAATTTCATCGGAAGACAAAAGTGCAAGAATGTCTCCTGAGCACGGAAGGTCGGTGAGAAAAAAGTCACCGGTATTGCAACGCCTTTTAGCAATTTCAAGGAAACACTTTTCTCTCTCCAGATGAATATTGTTCTTTTTTATTTTCGACTTTTGTATTCTCTTTTGCCATAACAGTTCACGAAAATCACCATAATCCAAGTCATTACTGGTATTGTTGAAGTGATCAAGGTATTCCTGCAAGTAAAATAAATTCTGGATAAGGCTGAAAACCTTAGCATCTTTAGGTGTGGTAAATCTAAACTCCTCCGCTAACTTCCTAAGCTCGCTTGGCGTTAAATTTTCAATCACAATGGTTTGGAAAGTTAACCGGTATATTTCCAACATCTGGAAACGCAAATCATCAAGAAAGCTATTTCTGGTTGTAAAAATTATTTTCCATTCGTTGGAGATTAGGGTTGACAAAAACTCAATAAATACATCTTGGTTTTCGAGGTCGGCCAATTTTTCAGCCGAATCAATAATAAAGGTTCTATCAACTTCTTCGCTGTGTGCTGCAACAAAATCAACCAATCCAAATTCGCCAAAATCTTTCAATAAATGACTTATACTAGGCCGGTTGAACTCCGATGCTTTCAGCACATATATAGGTCGTAGCCTTGACCACATTTCTTTGACCAGTGCGGTCTTTCCACTTCCTCCATCGCCGGAAAGAATAATCACTTTTGATGGACTGCTCAATATTTTTGAAACCAATGAAGACCTGTCAATTTTTAGCTGCCTATCACCGTAATGGATACTGGTATGAATGGGAAACAGAATTACCTCTGAATGCTTTGTTAGCTGTTCCAGAAAATCAACAATATTTTTTTCAGCACCAAAGTACCAGTTAAACAAATAAGCATTCTCAGGAACCGATAACTGCTTTTCAAAATGGCTATTTACCCGCCATTCTATCTCAAGTTGCACTTCTATTGCTACCTCTTCAATCGTTTTGAGATAACTTGGTTTTTTTTGATGTTTGTCCCTACCTTCAGACAATTCTTGGTTAGTATAGATCAGCATCTTATTAAGCAGCGGATTTTTTTCCTTTGCTTTTCTAAGAGATTGGATTATATCATCCTTATTATCTGAAAGCTTGATATCATAAAATTTTGCCTGAAATCCTATTTTTTGGCCATTATGCTCAATGGGTTCTGTTTCAATACCGGTTTGGTTCTTGAAACGAAAAATGCCAATCTTAATATTGTGCTCATAGCAAAAAAGCATATAGGCCAATGACTCAAAGGCATCGCGCTCCCGTTGATGAAATTTTGTACGAAATATGTTCCAGTTTAAAGCAGTCATATCCTTAGTAAATATCGGTTTAGGGAATAAGCTTACCTTCAGTTAATGACGATCGGTATCATAAAAAAGCGACTAAATGAAATACACAGGTGATGCCCAATAGTACGGATTACTAAAATCTATACTACAGTTTGAAATTCTATCAAGTATATCTTCATTTGTTATTTGAGGCTGCAATACTTCTAGGACATTCTCTCTTCCAGAACGAAATTGCCCAAGAGCTGCACTGTGGGAGTTTTCATAAGTATTTCCATTTGATAACTCATTTGACAAAAGAAGTCCCATAATTAGACTCGAAATATTTTCGACGGGCCAGCTATGTCCAATAACTGATTGATGTTTATTTATAAGCACGGCACCGATACCAATTGCACCGGGACCAACCAATCCGCGGCTTGCAGAATCGCAGGTATCCAATATCAACAATCTACGATCAACATAACTGGGTGATAACTTCCTTAACTCTTCAACAGAAATATTAATTTCTTCGGATAAACTTAAAAAGGTTTTTTCCGTTTGATAGGCATCATATTCTCCATGACCCAATATCCAAATTAAATCATAAGCAGCAGATGAGTATTCGGTAATGAAGCTGGCGAGCGTATTGTTTCGACTTTCCCAAATAGTGACTTGAATATTATTGGATTCAAAAATTTCTTTTATTCCATTTGTTTGTAGCTCCGACATAAAGGTAGAACCACTACAAACGAGAACGTTGTTTATAGGTCGCTGATTTAATGGATTTTGAAAACTTTGTATAACAGGAACGGTAACACCAAAGGTTTCGGAAATTAGCGCCTGAATAGGCCAATTGGAACCAAAATGAAAAAATAGCCCATTGAGGTTGCGCGTCTGATGATACATTTTTAGAGATTCAATCGCTAAGCGTTCGGCTACTTTTGAAAAATACTCCGCCGCGAAAGTCCTATCAGGAACGCCATATCGTTTAGGCGCAGAATATTCAAATGTCAAATCATCATTAAATGTGGCAGTAGTCCCCAAAAAGCTATTTTCTAAATTCATTATTGTCTTCAAGTCAACATTATTATCATGATGCTTTACATCTCTTTCAAATGAAAAAACAGCGCCATTGAAACTATTAGGTAAAATATACACCAACGGCCCCTGTATCAGATCATTTTCTGCAATCCCAAAATATGCACCGTAAACCTGAACAATCTTTTGAATTTCGCCTGTTCTAGTAAGCAAGAAAATAAGTTTCTCAACCAAGGTAAAAATCCTGTCGTGATGATAGTTATATAACAGTGTGTTATTTGTAGGTCTTGTTGCTGAATAATCTTGAATTGCATTTATAATTTCATCAAAATGATACTCTACATCGTTTACATTGGAATATCTGCTAATAAGAACTTGAAATAGTTCGTGTTGACCCAAACATTTTCTATATTCTGTTAATGCGAGATCGGCCCACTGATTTCTGGTCAGCTTTTCGTAAACTTTACTGGCTACACTAAAATGCATAGCAATCCTGCCCTTTATTTCAACTTCGGATTTTGGATTTTCATACATTTCAATTAAAGCAAGATTCGCTTGATCCTCTTCTTGTTCTAACCCATGCTTATTGCACCAGGCAGAAACGCTGCTCAATGCAAATACCGTGTCTTCAGAAGGATTCTTAAGACAATATTTTCTGACAATTTCTATTAAAAACTTATCACTGACACAATCCTTTGCTAATTTGTTATGACCACCAGTACACTTTGAGTAGTAAAATAAACATGAAGACCAAGTCACAAAATATTGTTCAAATGCTTTACGAATTGTTTCATTTCTCGAAAACAGGAGAGCCTCAAAATTGGCAAGTGAATACTCTCGCGCTTTCTTATCAGAAATTTCATCATCAAATGCATTCAAAAGCCAGTCGAAACAATATGCAAACAATTTATTTCTTGTAAGATGTTTAAGAATTGATGTACTACCTGCAAATTGTAGAACTAAATATAAGTCTTTGTTTACAGTATCAGCGACTCTTGCAGAAACAAGATCTTTGCTAAACGCAGCAGCATATTCAATCATGGAGATTTCATTGCCATTACATTCAACAAGCTCATCTTCCAATAGATCAATTAAGGCTTCAATCTTTTCAAGAGTTACAGTATCCGCCTGCACCTCAATATTCCATGTTGGGTTATTCGAATTGGTGGTAATTGAATAGAATTCGTGGAAGATTTCCTTAATCATAGTGTAACGAATAATTTATTCTAATGAATTGAAATATAATTTTAAGACGATTTTATAAATGCTCACCTAAGATGCACCTCCTTCAATTTCAGGAAATGGGTCGCCTTCACAAAATCGCTTCAGTAAGTCAGGCGCGTGACCCTGCAGCTTTTCCTGGAATTCCGCACCGCTCCAAATATCTGCATTGTCGATATTTTGCTGATTGCAATAGTTTATAATCTTTTTCCGGGTTCCGGCACTAACCTTGCCTCCGGCAATGACTACATAGCAAGAAGGAACAGTCTTTCCATTTACCAACTTATCAATATCTTTTTTAATTTTCCCAAAAGTTAATGATTGATAATTTGCGCATTGAAAGCACCAGGTTTTGTCATTGTGCTGCGACCAAATATCACGGCCCCCATCCGCCCCGGATTCGCCATACCATTTGGGCGAATCGCCGTACGTACTAACTCTTTGTAAATAGGCCAACACCAGCCTTTCAAATTGCTGACCAGAAAAGTCCTCAAAATGGATCTTATGCGTCATGCGATGAATCCCACTGAAACTACTACTACCGGCAGCGTTAATATGATCTAATTCCTCATGGAGGAACGCAATATGTATAGCCATAGCTCCGCCTCTTATCAACTGATGAATAAGCATTACATAGGCCTCGCTTCTCCTTTCTGGCGGAAACACCGCATTCACTGATAAGTTGCGAAGCGTAGCTGTTTCAAGATCGTGCCAGGTCGCATTATATCCCGCAATCATCCACGCATAACCAATACGGTAATACTCTCCAAATTCAAACTCTATTTTATTTTCCGGCCTGGGAAACCAGGAATGAAGACGACACCCAGTTCTCTCCTTGTTTTTTTCCAACGATGAGATTCGTCGTTCAAGCATCAACTTCTTACTAGGCGCATTTTTCACCTGTTGGAGATACTCCTGGCGCAAGTTTTCACTATCTCCATATTTCTTGACAAGTGTACAAAAGTCGACACAGCTCTTAAATTCTTCCATTTTCCGTTGCGACTGGTTAGCCTGATGTACAATAAAGACAAACGCACGAAGGTCTTCTAATATCTTAATTTGATAATTAATCCTATCACTTTTTGCAGTATCCGGGCCGTCCAACTGATACCGATATACACTAATCTGTTTCGTAAATAGCGTATTCAAAACTGAAACTAAATTCCCCGGAGCAATGTCCGTTTTTAACCTTGTTTCGAAAAATCTCCGGGCTTCATCATAGAACCGGCCCATGTGTGTATAGAACTCCGTATCCTTTTCCATCAATTGGGCTTTACCAAACTGCTGGTCGTCATTTAGATCCAACCATTTACCAATGTATTTTTTCATTTCCTCTCCTAGCCGAAAATCCTCCTGTATCTCTTCTTCGGTTTTGACCTCTACAACATTGGACAAATCAATGTGAATAGTAGCATTGTTTCCTATTTTATTCATAACAATCTTGATCGCTTGATAGTAAAATTGCCAGCGTTAATTTCCGAAAATTTCCACGAAAACAACAGCTCTTCTGGTGAAAAGACCTTGCGCCATTTATTTGTCTAGCAACAATTAACCGGTTGCCCATTCATTTCAAATCTAATTGCCAAACTAACACATCGAATTTACTGAAAATCGTTTACGATCTAAAGACATCAGAAATAAATATCAACGACAAAAACAAATTGCAATTTTTGTATCAAAACTGATAAACACAGTTTACTATGATGAATTACCATGTAATAGTTGTTGAATATCCTGCCATAAAAAAAATACTCTGGAGCGAACCTTAAAGGGCTTTAACTTTCCATGCTTCACCCAATCATAGACTGTCGGCTTTGTAATATGAAAGATGGTGCAGATTTCTGTAATTTTGTAAAGGGGCTTATAGGTCATGCCGGGTGTCTCGAAACTCGAAACATTCGGTTTTTCATTTTCTGCTTTTGTCACTTCTTCTCTAATTACCTGCCTCAATAATTGCCAGAATTGCTCCGGTTGATATGGAAACAACATCGGGGTAACCGGGTTACCATTACTCACATTTTCTTTCATCACTTTTCATTTTTATGAAGATAACAATGAATTTATTCTAACTTACTACTTCTTTATTTTTTGAAGATGTTGAATAAAAACAGTAAGTTCACAATTAACCTATTAAACCCTTCGTCTGTGACTTACGTGGCGAAGCAATACCTAAACCCTACATCATATGAGCGTTTCGAATTGGTTTGAAACTTTTAACAATAATATCCAAATCGCTAATTCCACAGTAGACACAATTGCTTATAGATACAAGCGAATTACCAAACAACTAAATAAAGATTTTTGGGCGACCGAATCCGATACCAGTCATAGCCTTTATGTGGGTTCTTATGGTCGGGACACGGACATTCATGTTAGTGACATTGACTTTGTTTTTGAATTACCTTCATCAGAATACACAAAATATAATAATTATTCAGGCAACGGACAGTCTGCATTACTTCAAGCAGTAAAAACCTCTATCGAAAAAACCTACAATCCAACTTTTATGAAAGCTGATGGACAGGTAATTCAGATCTTCTTCGCAGATGATATTAATTATGAAATAGTCCCAGTATTTGTTAACAACGCGGGTTCTTATACTTTTCCGGATGCAAATAATGGTGGCAGCTGGAAAACAACTAATCCAAGACCTGAAATTACAGAAATCAGAGCAAAAAACGATGAATGGAATAAGAACTTGAAACGATTGGCAAGAATGGCAAAGGCTTGGAAAGACACGTGGTCCGTGCCTATGGGGGGACTTTTAATTGACACTATGGCTTACAATTTTCTAAGTAGTTGGGAACATAAAGACAAATCCTATTTGTATTATGATTGGATGAGTCGAGACTTTTTCAAATATCTTTCAGAGCAAAATGACCAACAAGAATATTGGTTAAGTCCAGGAGCAAGACAATATGTTTGGCGCACAGGAAATTTTTCATACAAATCTAAACAATGCTATAATCTTGCGTTAGAAGCAATCGAAAAAGAAAAAACTTATCCCACAAGTGCTAAATCCAAATGGAGAGAAATTTTCGGGACGAAATTCCCATCATGAAATTCCCTAGATATTATTTATACAACCGGAAGTTGTCGTCTCCTGCTTTAATAAATTCTTCGCAACAAATAAGTGGCCCAACAACACCCCTTAAAGATTCAGAGTTATGAACAAAAATGATTTTTTGAAAACACTCGCACAAAAAGGTTTTGACATTGGCTTTGGTGCAAAGAAAAATTTCGCATCTTATGATTTAATTAATAAACTACCTGGCTGGACTGGATTTATTTCATTGGCAGTTGGTATAATCCAAATTGCATATCAAAACATTCCGTTCAATAAGGAACTATCAATTCTTCTGATTTTTGTTGGAATTGCGATAATTTATATTGATGTTTTTAAAAATAAAGTTGATAAATATAACGAAGAGGGAATCCGCTTAACCAGACTATATAACTCTATCCGAGATTTATATAATTGCGTCAAAGCTGACAATCAATTTGAATATTCAAATTATGAACTAAAATATCAAAACATTATTTCAGATTTCTACAGCAATTCAATAAGCAAACAAGTTTTCTTGTCTCAATGGTTTGCTCATTTTAAATTTTTTTACGAAATGCAGACAGACTGGATTGAAAATGAATTAAGTCTAAGCTTTTTTAAAGACAAGCTACCAAACTCGTTAAAAATAACTCTGACAATAGTTCTATTACTAACATTGATTTGTATTTTTCATGAATATCTCTTAAACCTTTGCGGAATTCGCAAATAATCTAGTTGTTCAAAATAAAGATAGCATTGATGGTAGAATCGGAACAAATACCAGAAGAGCTATAACTCTATCCCTGTTGGAAGCCATGCGAGAAGTACTGATATATAATATATTAAACACCCACTAAACACCTAACTATGTCCAACAAATTAAACGTTACATTCTTTCTTATATTTTTTCTTTGTACTTTTCTAGCCTGCTCAAATAATTCGCAAGACACTTCAAATGAAAAAAGCAACAAGGCAAATACTTCCCAAACTGAGGTGTACATCAAGAACATTTCGGCTGCCTCGTTATATCAACCATTAAGCGAAAAAGGATTTTCAATAGATAAACAATTGGGGGATCACGTAATGTTTGTTGATTGTGACAAAACAACTGCAATTTCAAGTGAGCATGTTAGAATTTCAGGCGACGCTCCTGAAAAAATTGTAGAGATAAGAGCATCTTTTACAAACACGTCAACTACAAAAACTGATGAAGCTGCGAAACAATTTCTTGGCTTTATTGCAACATTACCGTATGAAAACGCAGCCCCTGATCAAGCAAGAAGCTGGATCGAAGGCAATATTTCAAAAAATGCAAAAACAACAATCAATGGTGTTAATTTCGAAATGTTTGCAAATCTGAAAAATATTCGAACATTACTAATAACTCCTGTAAAATAGAAAATGCCACAGCTTTCATTTAGCCTCATTATTTCTATTTATAAAATTTTACAATTGGCAAATTTGCCAATTGTAAAATTTTTTTTATCTTCACTTCATAATTTTTAAAAGTGGCGACACCACTATAAACACGGCAAATAAAATTATGATACAAGCAAGATTTGTAGATGACTCTACTATTGAGGTCACTGCACCAGACGGGGAAATATTCACATGGAAAACCTATTTCCCGGTGCCCAAACAAAATCAACAATATTTTGCAGGAAGATTTCCATATTACTATCAGAAATATTTTGAAGGCGATATGAGTATGAGTGTAGCGTATTGGATTTGGATAAAAATGAATTATGACGAAGGCCTTGGAATTTATGGAGGCGACGGGGACAGGGAAGATGAAAGAATTTTACTTTCCCAAGAAAGAGAACGAATTGGGGCAAGAATACGTGAATTGCGAAAAGAAAAAAACATTGAAGCAAAAATGCTTGCTCAAATCGCTAATATAGATGCGGCTAACCTTAGCCGCATTGAACAAGGACGTTATTCAGTTGGTTTAGATATACTTTCGAAAATTGCTTTTGCCCTTGGTGCTAAAATTGAGTTGATTGATTTCGTTGAACCTAAAAATTCTAATGCTATTGGCAACATAAATCATTTTGAAAAAGAACGTTGAAACTCTTTGAGTTAATAGACCCTTTATGTATTCCGTCCGGTCTAAAATGGATTAGAGGCTGTATCAAACATAACACAGCCTCTTTCATTTAGAATTAGCACAACGCAAAAGGCATTGAATTGTATATAAGGCGTTGACTCCTTGTAATCTTTTTCGACTATCAGAAATATCAAGTGGCAAAAAGCTTTTTAACGCTGCTATCAATTATAAATCTTTTGATCATAAAGAATTGTCACATAAAATCAAGAAGCTCATTTGTATTAGGCAGTACATCCTTAATTGCCTTAGGCACTTCCTTCGACGTTTTATAAGTTGCTACTCCCATCGCCTTATCAAAACTTTTAATGGCAAATTCAACTACAGAATTATTCTTCTCCTTACAAAGCACTATTCCGATACTGGAATTTTCTTTAGGAAGTTTTATCTTTTCGTCGAGCACATTTAGATAAAAATTTAACTGCCCGACATCTGCAGGTTTGAATTTTCCTTTCTTTAATTCAAACGCAACAAGACATTGCAAATGACGATTAAAAAACAAAAGATCGATAAAAAATTCATCGCCTTCAACTTCAAGTCGGTATTGGTTGCCAACGAAACAAAATCCTTTTCCCATTTGCAAAATAAAATTGCGAATATTTAAAACGACCTGTTCCTCAAGTCCTCGCTCATCTTCGATTTCTTCTTCTGAAATAAAATCCAAAAAATACTCGTCTTTAAAAATTCTTAATGCAGATGGCTTTAAAGCCCTTTTCAAGGTCTGATTAAAATTATTTGGAAGCTTACCTTCTTTGATAAAAAGGTCGTTTTCTATATGGTGTTCTAGGATCGTAAGAGACCAGAAATTTACAGCAGCAGACTGTATGTAGAAAGAACGAGCCGACCAAGTTTTCACCTTTGATAAAATAGAAAAATGGTGAGAAAAACTGATCCGATAAAAGGATTCCAGAAAGCTGTTACTTTTTGTTTCGCCTGATTGTATATCTCCTTCTGAAAATTCATTGTCCTTGGCTATTTGGTCAAATTGGTTCGACGGTGTCGAACCAATTAAGAAACCCGAATAGGTGTCTGCAAAAAGGCGGATTTTCTTTAGGTTACTTGTTGAAAATCCTTTCAAGCCTGGTAATTCTTTTTGCAGGTCTGATGAAATTTGTTCCAACACCTTTGTTCCCCATTTCTGAGCTTTTACTTTCTCTGACAACATTTTGCCAGTTCGTAAATACAAGACCAGTTGCTCCTTATTAACCAATCGTGCAGCCTGATACCTACTATTAACAATCTCCTGCTTTAAAGTATTTACTAGCTCTGTATAGTTCTTATCTAGTTTCATAAATTAGGTTTGTAATTGAAGATTACTGTTTGCTCAAAATGCTCTGCTCACCACGGGCAGCCCATAACTCTTGCATTTTTCTCCCTGCCTCTTCTGGCAAAATCCGGATGTATTTGTAAAAGTCCTTCACACTTTTATGACCGCTAATTTTCATTATTAGTTCGACAGGTGTACCAGCTAAAAATTCATTTGTGCAAAACGATCTTCTACAAGTGTGCGAGGTTATCCAAGCATATTTTGGCTTGGATTCAATTATTTCCTTTTTCCCTTTTTTGTGAGAGTGCTTAATGGTTTGATGTAGACCTGCGAGTTTACCAATTGTTTTAATGTGCCGGTTGAATTCGGCGTTTGTTGGAGCAGGAACATCTTTTGCGAATCTATTTTGAAGGATTTCCAAGGCTTCAGTTTTCAACGGTATTACAACCCAATGTTCGGATTTTTGTTGTTTTTTATACAACATGCCGTTTCTTAAATCAATTTGTTCAAGCTTAGTCAAATCTGAAAATCGCAAACCCGTTAAACAACCAAGAATAAAGTCGTTCCTGTAGTCTTCAAGATGCGGATGCTTACTTAGGTTAACATTGTACAGTCTGCCTATTTCAGTCCAGTTGAGATAAATTGCATCCACCTCCTCTTCAACTATAACCCACCCTGTCATATCTATTGGAGGAATTATTCTTTTTCTAATTCTGTCTCTTAGAAAAGTTCGTAGCTGTTTAATAGTCTTGCCAACCGTATTTGTTTTTAAACCTACTGTACCTGGATATCTTCCCTTTTGTACATAGTGATACATCAGGAATTCTACAAACTCTTCGTAAAATGTCAATGTCAAGCAATCGAAGGTGATGGGCTTCTTGCGGAAGGTTTCGAACTTTTTTAAATGATCTCGCATGTTCCTGTAAATTCGAGGCATATCCTTACAGGTTCGATTTGTCTTGACTTTTATATAAGCTTCTATTTCGTTGTAAAAATTTAAGTCCTTGTCAGCGGCTTCCGTTATTCTAACCTGATCAATTTCCATGTCAGGCTTAAACTGACGTTTTACAAATTCGAGTGGATCTTTGCCGTTTTTTTCCGCAATTAATATCAAGTCCTCTACATTTCTCAGCATTCTTCCTATTTGACCGTTCAATACTCTGTAGTCTCCATATTCCGGCGGCATCTCCGGCTTTATGCGTGAGAGTTTCTTATGCCAATATTTCATTGGAACATAAATTTCGGTCCCTAATACAGTCCGTTTTTCCGAACTAAAACAATACTGAATGCAAATTTGGTTTCCTACTCGCCTTTCTCTTCGATCACAAATTGCTTTTACAGGCAACATATTTTTTAAAGTTTGTGACTTCGAAATCGATTATTCAAAGGCGTTAAAAATGAAAGCTCAACGCGCCTGAATTTTGGTCGATTTTTGGTCGATTTAAATAATATCTGCTTTGAATAAAGATAAAATGAGAATTTTCAACTCAGTGTTGTAAAATGTTGAAAATAAGCGACTTGAAAATAAAGCGGAGTAAAATAAAATAAGGATTACAAAGTTGTAATCCTTATTTCGAGGTCCCGAGCGGATTCGAACCGCTGTAGAAGCTTTTGCAGAGCTCTGCCTAGCCACTCGGCCACAGGACCTTATAAATATCCCTTTTGCGAGGGGTTGCAAAAATAAGGGTATTTTTATGTTTAAAAAAAGAACTTTCTATAAAATATTTAATCTTCAATTAAGGCTGAGGTGTTAGCTTTGGGAGTATTGGCCTTTTTCTTATAAAATTTCTGCAAATGAAACAAATAGCACCTTCTGAACTGATAATCAACAGCCGTGGAGCAGTCTATCACCTGGATGTTCGTCCCGAAGAACTGGCAACTACCATCATAACTGTTGGCGACCCTGATCGCGTGGCGTTGCTAAGCAGGCATTTTGATAACGTAGAATTCAAGCGCCAACACCGCGAATTTATCACCCACACAGGTACTATCAATAACAAAAGGTTGTCTGTTGTTTCTACAGGAATTGGCCCCGACAATATTGATATCGTCATTAACGAGCTCGATGCATTGGTGAACATCGATTTTGAAACCCGTACCATTAAAGAAGAGCTTACCGCTTTGCAGATTATGCGTCTCGGCACATGCGGCTCGTTGCAGAAAGATATTCCGGTGGATAATTTCGTGGCCTCTACGCACGGCCTTGGCCTGGATAATCTGCTTAACTTCTACCGGCACGAACATAATGATGAGGAAAAATTGCTGTTGCAATCTTTTATGACCCAAACACAACTGAATAATTCTTCGCAACCTTATATAAGCGGCGCTTCGGCTTCTCTATTAAAGAACTTTGTGGATGGTTTCCATCAAGGCATTACCGTTACTTGCCCGGGATTTTATGGCCCGCAAGGCCGGGTTTTGCGTCTTGGCCTCAGCAATCCTCAACTGGTGGACCGCCTTACAGACTTCAGTTTTGGACAGCACCGGATTTCCAATTTTGAAATGGAAACGTCTGCCATTTATGGCCTTGGGCGCCTGCTGGGCCACCATTGCCTTAGTTTGAACGCTGTTGTAGCCAACCGCGTTGTCAAAGAATTCTCGAAAGACAGCGCGGCAGCCGTTAATAAACTCATAGAAAAGGTGCTGGGCATTGTGAGCACAATTTAGCTGAACGCCAAAGGCCTAACGCTTAACGCCCTCGAAACCCAGCAATCTGGAGAACCGTTACACTCTGAATGCGTTACGCGTTAGGCGTTAGGCGTTAGGCGTTAGGCATTAGGCATCAAGCATTAAGCATTATATATGCAACAAATCTTACCTTTGGTAATTGTCCGACTCAATCAAAAAGTATAAAGGAGATATATGAAACTTAATTTTTTTAAGTACCAGGGAACAGGAAATGACTTTGTGATTCTTGATAACCGTAACCATGAATACGATGCCTTAACCAATGAGCAAGTAAAATTTTTGTGTGACCGTCGTTTTGGAATTGGTGCAGATGGCCTTATGTTGTTGAACAGCGCTGCCGATTACGATTTCGAAATGAAATACTATAACTCAGACGGCAACACAAGCACTATGTGCGGAAATGGTGGCCGCTGCCTGGTGAAGTTTGCTTTTCACCGCGGCATTACCAGGACCATTTATCGCTTTATTGCAGCAGACGGATCGCATGAGGCCGAAATTGACATGGATGGCACCGTTAGTTTGAAAATGAAAGATGTTTCTACTATTGAAGAGCTTAATCATAAAGATTTTTTACTGGATACGGGTTCCCCACACTATGTGAAAATGGTGAGCGATGTAATGGATTATGATGTGTACCAAAAAGGACACGACATACGCTTCAGCAACAAGTTTGCAAAACAAGGCGTGAACGTAAATTTCGTAGAGCAAAAGAACGATGATGAGATCATTGTTCGCACTTACGAACGCGGTGTTGAAGACGAAACGCTAAGTTGTGGCACCGGCGTTACAGCAAGTGCTTTGGTTAACTTTCATAATGAAATTGGTTTTAACGAAGTGATCGTTACAACAAAAGGCGGCAAACTGTCTGTGGAATATGATCGCCATAGAGAAGGTTCTTATTCTGATATCTGGCTGTGCGGTCCTGCTGACATGGTTTTTGCCGGATGCATTGAGATTAATTAGGAATTAGAAATTAGGAATTGGGAATTAGTGGTGTTTGATAATCATTCGATAACCTGCACTACTAATACTTAACTCTAATTTTTCACTTCCTTGCAAAACTTTCTAATTCCTAATTTCTAATTCCTAATTCCTAATATTTAGTGATACAAATTTTCAAAAACATTAACCACCAAACGGTTGCTATTGACAAGGCTGAAAACGGTGCATGGATCAATGTATTGCCACCTTTGAAACAGGAAGAGTTTAACGACCTTTCTGAGCAACTGGATGTACCCTTAGACTTTCTAACCGACTCACTGGATATTGATGAACGTTCACGCTACGAAGAGGAAGATAATGTGAAGCTGATCGTTATCAAAACGCCTACTGAGAACAACTCTTTCAACGAGAGTGATGCGTTTTACATTACCATTCCTATTTGTATTATTCTTACGCATAATCAGATTATCACTGTAAACTCTTTCGAGAATGCTGCGATAAAGAAATTCCTTAGCACATTTCAAAACCGCCATCCCGATAACAGGAAAATGATGGTGCTGAAGATCTTCGAAAAAATAGTGCAGAACTATATGGCCTATTTGAAAGAGATCAATCAGCGCAGGAACATACTGGAGCAAAAACTGTATGACTCTAATCGTAACGAGGAACTGCTGGAATTGATGCGCATTCAAAAGAGTCTTGTATATTTTGTAACAGCACTTCGATCAAACGAGTTGTTGTTGCTGAAGCTTGAAAGAACAAACTTCCTTGGCCTGAATGATGAAGAGAAAGAATTTCTGAATGACCTTATAGTTGACATTTCACAAGGGCTTGAAATGGCGAACACTTATACCAACATCTTAAGCAGTACGCTGGATGCATTTGCAAGCATCATCAGCAACAACCTTAACAATGTGATGAAGCGCCTGACATCTATTACCATCATTTTATCATTACCAGCTTTGGTGGCGGGCATTTACGGAATGAACGTACCGATACCTTATCAAACTTATCCGCACGCATTTTATATTCCGCTGATCCTGTCGGTAGTTGCGTCGATAATTCTAAGTTGGTACTTTTTGAAAAAGAAATGGTTCTAGAACAATAATCGAATAACTGAGTAACTGAAAGGTTCAAGAAGGAGCACCGTGCTGCATAAAAACTAATTCCTAATTCCTAATTTCTAATTAATGATCACTCTTCGCGTATACGGCATTTTAAAAGACGAATCCGGAAGAATTTTAGTAAGCGATGAATTCATCCGCGGAGCTTATTACACGAAGTTTCCCGGCGGTGGGCTTGAGTTTGGCGAAGGCACGCGCGATTGCCTGAAACGGGAATTTAAAGAAGAAATGGATTTGGAAGTGGAGGTGCTTGATCATTTATACACCACTGATTTTTTCCAGATGAGTGCCTTTCGCGAAGGCGACCAAATTGTTTCCATTTATTATTGGGTGAAAGCTTTAGAACCAATCAAAGCACCACTTCGTGAAACACCTTTTGATTTTGATGAAAGAGAATTAAAGATGTACGAAGCAACCGGAGAAACAGAAACCTTCCGCTTTATTGATAGCAAAGATTTTTCTGCAGAATGTGTGTCATTGCCAATTGACAAGGTAGTGGCAGATATTATAAGAGAGAAGTAAAAACGCCCGCCTGAATGAATTTATTCGGGCAGGCAGATTTTCATGATTGTCATGATGAGCTATGATCTAAAAATGCTTCACATTGACTAAACAAATATCTCACGAAACGATCGTCAAAAAGATGTCACTTTAAAAAGCGTTTGTACATTTGAGTTAGTTTGAAATCATTTTTATTCGTTTTAAAATAAAAAAGCCTTAGTTCGTAGCTAAGGCTTTTTACGTTATATGCCTCACTCCGGTTCCTGTCTGCACGAATTGAAATCAATCTGATTGTTCAATTATCGTTCATGAGGATACAAATCATAACAGCAACTCTCAACATCTTGAAGATCTTAACATTGAACAAATAAATATCTCACGAAACGATTGTCAATTCGCTCATATTTTCAAATGCACTTGTATATTTGCTATGCTAGTTACCAATGTCTTAAGGGCGTATCCCTTACCTACCAATAGATAGGCTATATCCCATAGACTAAATTAATTAAGCCTCAGTTCGTAGCTGAGGCTTTTTATATTATGTCATATACCTTCTTATTAAGCGCTGAGATGATGAGGCAGCGATAACGAACCCTCACAAACATCTTCTAACTTAAACGAAAAGCAATGCTAACTAGCAAGTTTTGTCCTAAATGCGACAGAGAAATGAAAATGGTGTTTGCCAGACATGTAGTAAGGAATGGCAAGACCATTTACCCTGTGAACAGCCAGTTCTTCAGGTTCTTTATCTGCAACTGCACAAAACAAAAGTAAGAAAGAACCTCTTTCTGAATTGGGAGTCGATTACTACGAATAATCGGCTCTTTTTATTAATGCAAAAATATCAATTTAATTTATATTCTCCGGCCCGGTCCGTGAAGATGCTCGCATTATGTGGACTTAATTCTAACGTCGTAAACCAAATCCTTTACATCTATTATTTTAATTTTTCTAAAATCCGGATGTTTGGGATTAAATAAAAAATTGAATTCCTGCGACACAACCACCGAAGGAATTTTTATTACAGGAAAATTAGCACCATCCAATAATCCTGTTCCAAAATCTTTTGTAGAAGATGGAGCGGGAAACTCCTTCCAGTCTCCCGGTAGCTGGGCTATGGAGAGTTCCTGTATTGCCATATCGTCCGGAATTTCAAACGTGGTGATGCTCAGGGACCTGGGAATATCCTCGATATTCACATTAACTGTATATTCCAACAGGGCCAACGCCCTGCTTTCTGACGTATAAATACATGCCGTCATGATATGATTCCATCGCCCACCGTGCAGCTTCGCCCCTTCTCCCGTTAGATCATTAGCATATCTTGTTTTACCAACTCTATAAACTTTCATGCTGATCATTTATGAGTATACGCCATAGTCTATTCTTCCAATTACATTTCTTACCTCTTCTCTGCCAAACTGATTATTACATATTTCATACGGCGTTTTTCCTCCCAAAGCGGTGTTCTGCCTGAACATCCACTGATTAAATCTCTCTTCATCTTCAAAAACTTCATACCCATATGAATAAATATCTGCCAGTCCTATTATCCTTTCGCCTAAAGTAGGATTAAACTTTTCCGATCCTTGCTTATTAATGAGTGTGGACCTTGTTACCGAAAGCAGTGCAGCAAGTTTATCATAATCCAATTCGGCCCTGTTTTTTAAATCTTCAAGATCCTTTTTACTGATGCCAATCGACAATCGTTGCATTTTTTCTATTGGCGTCATATGGCTTTCAGGTTTCTTTGAGAGTATGGTAAAATCAAACTTGTAAACCTTGCCACCACCGGCAACGGCTTTCATGCCACTGCCCTTTGTCCCTTTTACAACAGAGGAAGTTTTGCCCATTCTTGAAATTTTTCGTGTTTTCGCCATAGTATAAAATTTAACTATGTACAGTATAAAATTACACTTTATAGCGAATACTTCAAATTTAATTTCGACATCAGGGAGGCCAAACAAAAAGCCGCTTGTTCAGCGGCCTTCAGTTTAAAACTTTTACTCTGGTTTAGCGATCTGCCATTCTTTAAGCAATTCAAACAAATAATTGTAATCATCTCTTTTTGTCATCTCTCCGCCATTGACCCAGGCTTTGCTGGAAAGGGCATCGAGAAGGCCGGCATAAATCATTTTGTGTGCAAATTCAGGGGTGCTGGTTTCAAATCGTAAAACCAGCGCATTTTTTTCAAAGGAAACAGCCATGCTGTAATAATAGGAATTGCATAGCCCGCGCCTTAGGTGTCCTAGTTATTACTGAACTTTGGGGGCTTTCGCCACTCCACACCATAGCACGGGCTTTGCGTGTAAATAATTTTTTTGACATAAAAGTAATTTCAGGAAATACAAAGCTAAGTCCCTGAAATTGAATACACAAAGTTAAGAATTTACTATGCGTCCTTATCAATAAAACGATGTTCCTTTTAGAATAGTTTGCGGATAATTTCGGTGCTGCACCCAGACCTGACAGGTTTTAAAAATCTGTCAGGTCTGGCAACCCGCAACGTCTTGCTTACACAACATGGCTACGCATCGACCAAAACAATTTAACGTGTCGCCCCTCTGGGGCTGGAATTGATTTCCTCATATATTCATGACGCTACTAACATTTCGCCCCGCTGGGGCTTGTCATAAATTCGATCAAACAAAATTAAACGCCATCTCCCTGATCGAATAATCATTTTGAAAGTCATTAAAAATCCGTGCAAATCCGTCCAATCCGTGTCATCTGCGTGCCATCTGCCTGCCATCTCTCATCAAAAAATCAGTGTAAATCAGTCAAATCAGCGTCATCTGTGTGCTCCCTCCCGCCGTTCACCCTTTTAACAATCCGTTGATGAGGTTACTCATTTCGTAAACAAATTATTTTTTGTAACCTTGCATCAATGAAGAAATTCGCCGCCATTATATTGTTTTGTGTTTACTCCCTCGCCTCTTTGGGCATTGGAGTGGAGCAATTCTATTGCTGCGGCAAATTGAAATCTACTGTTGCCACCCTCCTGCATACGTCCACGCAAAGCGAGAACAACTGTCCTCCTGCGATGGCCGCGAGCATGAAGAACTGTTGCAAAACGCATATCATTTCTTTGCAGGTTAAAGATTCTCACATCGCTTCAGATGTTAAGTTCTCTTTTGCGAAATTCCAGTTTGAGAGCATTCCTCAGCAATTCTTTTTAATACCGGAAGCACAGCAAATTCCATCTGCCATTTCACAGTGTTTTTATGCAAAGGCACCACCGCCTTCGCCTGGTATACCTTTATACATCCGTCACTGCGTTTACAGAATTTAGAACTTCTTCCCTCCTTTTATACAGCTGCAACTCAGCTGTGTCCGTCATTCATTCACAGACGATCCATCAATTTGACCACGCATTAATTTCTACATTTTTCTTTTGGAGCCCAGCAGCATAGCCTTGATTAAACGGCCGTTGCGTCGCACACTTGAACTATAGAATATTAATTGAACAATGAAAACAATTGCACGATCCAAAGAATTCCTTAGTTGCAGGATCTTGTCTTGTTAATGAATTGACGCCGTTTTCTTACCATCACATAATCGCAGAAAAAATGAAACTATCGATATATATAATTCTTAGCTTGTTCATCGTGCTTGTTTATTCCAACGCCGATGCACAATCACATAAAGACACTACAGCAACGGTGACCGTAGCCGGCACTTGCGGACAATGTAAAGCAAGGATCGAAAAGGCAGCAAAAATCACAGGGGTAAAATCTGCCAAATGGGATGTAACCTCTCATCTTTTAACAGTTCAATACAACGAAAGCCAAACATCCCTTGATGTGATTGCAAGCAATATACTCGCTGCAGGCCACGATGTTGGCGATAAAAAAGCAGCAACAACCATTTATGATAAACTTCCGGAGTGCTGCAAATACAGAGATGAGTTGCCTGAAGTTGACAATGTAAATCACAATGATTCGCTGGCTACACCATCGGGCAACGTCGTTAAGGGCATCGTTTTGCAAAGCGATAAAAAGGGCAACCTGCTTCCACTCACTGGCGCGAGCATCGTATGGCTAACCAACGGCAAAGGCGTTACAACAGATGCTTTTGGTGGCTTTCAAATAACAAAACCAGACAATGACAACAAGCTTGTTATAAGCTTCACTGGTTATCGGGCTGATACCATTACTGTAACCGGTCATGACGAGCTAAAAATCGTAATGGCTACGGATAAAACTTTGAAAGAAGTAATTGTAACCTCACGTCAACGATCAACATATTTATCTATGTTGTCGCCGATTCGCACCGAAGTAATGACAGGCAAGGAACTTTTAAAAGCAGCATGTTGCAACCTGAGCGAAAGCTTTGAAACCAATCCATCTGTAGATGTTTCTTACAACGATGCGGTAACGGGCTCGAAACAAATTCAACTGCTGGGACTAAGTGGAAATTACACTCAACTTACAGTAGAAAATTTGCCCGGCCCCCGCGGCATTGCAACACCACTGGGGTTGAATTCAATTGCAGGGCCCTGGGTGGAATCTATTCAACTGACCAAAGGCATTGGCTCTGTGGCAAATGGTTATGAAAGTATTGCAGGACAAATAAATGTGGAACTGAAAAAGCCGGAAAGTGAGCATTTGTACGCCAACGTATATGTAAATGATTTTGGCAAAACAGATCTCAACCTTAACCTGTCACAACGCATCAGTAAAAAGTGGGGAACAGCACTATTGTTGCACGATGACTTCCTGACCAATAAAAACCTTGATCAAAACAAAGACGGGTTTCGTGATCTGCCAACTGGCAATCAATTCAGCTTTGTAAATCGCTGGGCATACAATGACGAGAAAGGGCTTTCATCGCAATTTGGCATTAAGGTATTAACTGAAAAAAGAACAGGTGGACAAACCGGTTTTGATGCTTCTGAAGACAAACACACCACAAACAGTTATGGCCTCGGCATGAACATCAACCGTTATGAGTTCTTTGCAAAAACAGGATACGTTTTTCCAGAAAAACAATACAAGAGCATTGGCCTGCAGTTATCTGGGATAAGCCATCAGCAAGATTCTTATTTTGGATTAACAGATTATAATGCCAAACAACAGAACGTTTACGCGAACCTGATCTATCAATCTATCATCCATTCTACAACGCACAAATTCAGAACAGGTGTTTCGTTTCTTTATGATAACTATGATGAGGTTTTCAAAAAAACAGATTACAAAAGAACCGAAGTGGTACCCGGTGCTTTTTTTGAATACACTTATACACCAATAGAAAAACTGAATGTGGTAGCGGGATTGCGTGCTGATCACAACAGCCTGTTCGGCTTTTTTGTTACGCCACGTATGCATATACGTTATGAGCCGATAAAGGGAACAACTATCAGAGTGAGCGCAGGAAAAGGACAACGCACTGCGAATATTTTTGCAGAAAACATGAGTGTGTTTGTAAGCTCACGAACGGTGAACATCATTAATGCAGAAGCAGGTAAAGCATACGGCTTAAACCCTGAAGTGGCATGGAACAAAGGCATTAGCGTGGATCAAAAATTCAAGCTGTTTCACAATGATGCATTGTTAAGTCTTGATTATTTCAGAAATGACTTTACCAACCAGGTAGTGGTTGATCTTGAAAACGTGCGAACTGTTAACTTCTACAACCTGCAGGGAAAATCATTCTCAAATAGTTTCCAGGTGCAATTGAATGTTGAGCCAGTCAAAAAGCTGGAGCTTCGTCTTGCTTACAGATATTATGATGTGCGAACAGATTACAACGGTAAATTACTTGAACGTCCGCTAATGGCGAAAAACAGGGCATTTGCAAACATTGCTTATGCTATCTCCGGTTGGAAATTTGATTACACCATCAACTACGTTGGCAAAAAAAGAATTCCTGCTACCGACGGAAATCCTGTGCAATACCAGCTTTCCAATTCTTCTCCTGATTATGTGTTGATGAATGCCCAGGTCAGCAAGACAGTTGGCAAAAAACAGAAAATGGATTTTTATGCGGGCTCTGAAAACATTTCCAATTATAAACAACCGAATGCGATCATTGCCGCCGATCAACCGTTCAGTCCTTATTTTGACGCTTCAATGATATGGGGGCCAGTGAGCGGCAGAATGCTGTACGCAGGATGGAGAATGAAGATCGAATAGCACGGAACGCCCGCCTGAATGAAATTCTTTCGGGCAGGCAGATTTTCATGATTGTCATGGTTTGTCAAGATTTGAGCTAACGACTTCGTGCGGGCATCAAGATTTACCACTAAGATTCTGTGTTAACCACCAAGTCTAAGTTTGATTAAGTTTTTATAATTTT
>NZ_JAHSPG010000005.1 GCF_019130065.1 Pinibacter aurantiacus
TGTCAGGCTGAGCTTGTCGAAGCCTTATTAAACAGGAATGGTGATTGCGAAACAGTTCTTAATTGAACAACATTAGATTTCAAATCATAATAAATCATGACAATCATGAAAATCTGCCTGCCCGACTAAAGTCATTCAGGCGGGCGTCCCTTCTCTTATCGTCCCGCAGGAACCGGTACCACAGGCAGCCCTTCATTACCATCTTCGCTTATGGATTGAACGGCAAAGAAATAATTGTCTTTTGAATAAGGCAGATCCACTTTCAAATCAGTTGTAAAAATTTTCTTTTGCCAGAAAGCGCTTGTCGTCTCTCTCATCAAAATATAATAGCCTTTAACTTTTCCTGTCTTTGGAGCCTTCCATGAAAGGTTTGTATAGTTGGTAAGTTTCTTTACTTCTATTTTTACTTCCTGCGGCATAGACGGCGACTTAGCAAGGTTGGCCAGGTTACACAGGTTCATGCAGGTGTTTTTTCTCAGGTATTCAAAATCCATGAATTGCAGAAGATCGCCGTATTGAATACCGTTTTGCACTCTTACGTCCTGGTGTTGATGGTAATAGTTTTCATTCATCTCTGTGATGCGCACTGCGGCATAGCCCTGTAGTACGTAGGGCAAATGATCGCCACCTCTTAAGAAACGATCATTGCGATAGATCATGACCACCTGTAGATTATCAACATAACGTTCGCCCGTTTCCTTTACGTATCTCGCCAGTTGCCTTGCCTTGCCGTCATTTTCCAAACCGAGATTGCGAATGTTTAATGCAGCCTTTCCTGTGTCTGCTACTTCAAATGCCTCACTAAATACACGAACCTTTGTGTTATCGGTAATATTTGTTTCACTGCTGTTGTTGCTGCCCATAATGTCATTATTCAGTACCGCTTCAATGTTCCAGTTTTCCTTTCTCGCCTTTTGCGCCATAAATGTTGATCCCAACAATCCTTGTTCTTCGCCACTTACAGCAACAAAAATTATTGTTGCAGGAAAAGAATGTTTACTCATTACCCTCGCACATTCCATCACCGCAGCGGTGCCACTGCCATCATCATTTGCTCCGGGTGCATCTCCGGTACGATCCATTACATCGGTGCGCATATTGTCCAAATGACCGCTGATGATAAAAATGCGATCGTCATTTGGATCAGTTCCCTTTAGTGTTGCTACAACATTGCCCAATAAAATAGTCGTGTCAACCCTGCGACCATCCTTTTGTAATCTGGTGGTGTCAATGAATGCGCTCATTCTTCCACCTGATTGTTTCGAGAATTCATTGAAGCGACTAAGCACCCATTGCCTTGCAGCGCCGATGCCCCTTTGAGAATTGGTTTGTGTACTGAGCGTGTTTCTCGTTCCAAAATTGACCAGCCTCGAAATATATGATTTCAACGAGTCCGCGGAAACATCTTTTAACATGTTTTCAATCTGCGGATCCTTTTGAATAATGGTTTGTGAGAAAGTATGTGAGGAAATGAAAAGAAGAACCAGGAAAAAGAATAGTTTTCTCATGTTGATTAAGTTAGGTTGGATAAAAATAGAGAACGGAACGCAGATTTTCACGATGATCATGATAATCATGATTTTTTGATTTGAGATCCGATGTTACACGAGAATACTGCCATGAAATTCAAATCTCTAATTTCAAATCATAGTAAATCATGACAATCATGAAAATCTGCGTTCTTTGTCCTACCACCGCACCAGCGCGCTGGCCCACGTAAACCCGCTACCGAAAGCAGCAAGGCACACGAGGTCGCCGTCTTTTACTTTGCCCGCTTCCCATGCCTCGCACAAGGCGATAGGAATTGAGGCCGCGGTA
Organism: Pinibacter aurantiacus; assembly: GCF_019130065.1. Classification (GTDB taxonomy): domain Bacteria; phylum Bacteroidota; class Bacteroidia; order Chitinophagales; family Chitinophagaceae; genus Pinibacter; species Pinibacter aurantiacus. Next base: position 1,819 of record NZ_JAHSPG010000005.1, read on the forward strand.
GTGTTGCCATATTTTTGAATGTTGTTGTACACCTTGTCATCGCTCAGTTTCAACGTTTGCTGCACAAACTGTGCGATGCGCAAATTTGCCTGGTGAGGAACCAGCATGTCTATATCAGAAGGTTTCAAGTTATTTGCCGCAAGCGCTTCGCCAATTACTTCAGGAAATTTCACCACTGCCTTTTTGAAAACTGCCGGCCCGTCCATGTAAGCAAAATTCTGACCGTTGTCAATCATTTGATGGCTCATGAATGTTTCTCCGATAGCCGCTTCGTCGTAGTCTGCGAGCTTTTTATCCAGCCAATGATTGGCATGCGTACCCGGATTGAACATTGCCAAAAGTTCTGCGTCTCCGCCATCGCTATGTAAATGCGTGCTCAAAATCCCATGTCCTTCTTTTGACGTAGGTTGCAATACAACAGCTCCCGCGCCATCGCCGAATATTACACTTACATTTCTACCTCTCGTGCTAAAGTCCATTCCAAAAGAATGCTTTTCACTGCCAATAACAAGAATGTTTTTATACATACCTGTTTTAATAAATTGGTCCGCCACACTCAATGCATAAATAAAACCACTGCACTGGTTGCGTACATCGAGCGCACCAATCTCTTTCATTTTCATGGCTCTTTGCACAAGCACACCGCAACCGGGAAAATAGTAGTCCGGACTAAGTGTTGCAAATACAATGAAATCTATATCCTGTGGAGTAATGCCTGCTCTTTCAATGGCGATCTTTGCTGCTTCAACACCCATCGTAGTGGTTGTTTCACCCGTACGATCCGCATAGCGGCGCTCTTTAATGCCCGTGCGTTCCTGTATCCACTCATCACTGGTGTCCATGTAGGTCGTAAGATCTGTATTCGTGTAAACGTTCTTCGGAACATACATTCCTATTCCGGCTATTTTAGAGTGTTGCATTTACAATCGTTTTATTTGAAACCAAAATAACGAAATCTAGTTGAGAGTTGAGAATGGAGAGTTGAGAGTTGTGGCTCTAAAAAACCAAACAGCCTGCAGATATTTTCTACAGGCTGTTTGGAATATTTGAAGAAATAATTCCGTAGTTAACTCTCAACTCTCACTTCTCCATTCTCAACTTATTTAAACATCAAATCCTTCACCTTCTCTTTGTCTTCTTTTTCTTTGTTAAGATCGAACATGGTTCCAAACACGCGGTCCCAAATAGTAGAACTAACTCCGTAGCCCATGTGATCATTTTTGTAATGATGCAGGTGATGGTTTCTCCACAATGGCTTCATCCATTTGAATGGTGGGTTCCACGCGTGAATAGCATAGTGCATAGAGCCATACAAAAGATAGCCCAGCATAAAACCAGGGAAGAACATAAATGTGTAACCGCGCAGAACTAAGTATTGAAGAGAAAAAATAATAGAAGCTAAAATCAAACTTGGAACCGGCGGCATAAACAAACGCTCTTTATCTCTTGGATATTCGTGGTGGTTGCCGTGCATTACATAAACGATGCGTTGTGTTTTTGGATTTTCAGTTACAAAGTGAAATAAAAAACGGTGAGCGAGATATTCAAAAAATGTCCAGAAAAACAAGCCGCCAAAAAATATCAAAAGCACTGTTGTTATATCGAAACCAAGTTTTGTGTGAGCGTGATATAATAAGAAACCGATAATCGGAATGTACATGCCCCAAATCACCAAAGGGTGTGTTTTGGTAAGCATTTCCAGGTATTGACTTTCAAACAACCGTGCCTGTCCTTTATTCTTTATTTTGTCAAACTTCATAGCTAATGATTTTTATTACCTTTCACAAAAATAGTAAATATCAAATAGCCAAAAACCCTACCAATATTAATCGAAGCTGATGTTTATTAAGCCCAGCCTGGCCAAAACCTGCCTGAAATCGGGTAACACGTTCAACGCCAAATGTTTCTCCGGCGAATAGCTTTCAAATAAATGCTGCAATACTTCCGGAATTACATTTGTGTAGCTAACGGGCTCGTAAGTGTAAGATTCAAGCCATTGGTTGACGTGCGCAACGAAGGTTTCGTCTATTGTTTGTAGAACTTTTACACCAAACTCTTCAAGTGCCGCTGCATTACAGTATTGCTCATATTGTCCTTTGATAGGAATTACCATCAATTTCTTTTGCAAATGCATAACCTCGGCAGGAGTCTCGAAACCCGCGCCGGTAATGACTCCCATTGAATGGATCATGCTTTCGTTGAAGGCCGCTTGCTGTACGGGAATAAAAGTGACATTATCCTGAACTATTTTTTGTTTCACTTGTTTCGAAAACACATGGAAATGAACATGAGGAACCTGGCGGAAATATTTTATCAGCACTTCATCATGATAAGCTGATAAGTAAACCGTGATATGCCCATTATTTACAGGACTTGCCTCCAGAATTTCTTTTTTAACAACAGGTTCAAAAATAAAGTCATCATATCTTTTGAAGTGTAAGCCGATGTATTGCGAAGCACGTGCATAATTCTTCAAAACAGTTTCGCCCACAAATTCTTTATTGGCTGGACGCGGAACAAAGGAAGATTGAAAAGAAGCCTGGTGACCAAAATTAACAGAGGCAACTTTTTTAGACGCACACGATAAAGATGTAATGCTTTCAAAGTCGTTGATCACCACATCATACTTTTCAACGGGGAGAGAACGCACTTCTGAAATGATGCGTTTTAAACCGGTTGTAACATGCCCGGCAGTTTTCAAATAATCAAGACCACCATTTTTGTTGTAGAAGAAACTCATTCCCTTGCTACGGTATTTTACCGGAAGATCAGTAGCAAGGTCGCAGTTGCTGCCACTCAGGAACACGTCCACCTCGCCATACTTTTCCATGTAAGGAAGTAATTGTGTGGCTCTGCTGATGTGGCCGTTGCCTGTTGCCTGTACTGCGTATAAAATTTTCATGGAAGGGGTTTTAAATAGCTAATGAGTTTATGTAAAAGTGAATGTCGTCCGTAACCACATTCAAAGTAGGTTCTGCGTGTTCGTGTTTGGTATTTTCAAACTTGGCGTGATCGTATTCGTAGATGTGCCAGTCATTGCCATAATATTCCAGGGAAGTAAGATTTTCTACCCAGTCGCCCGAGTTGAGGTACATCACACTGCCATCCTTGGTTTCAATGATTCTTTTTTGTGGCTGGTGAATATGCCCGCAGATCACATAGTCGTATTTCTTTTCGATGGCGAGTTCCGCTGCCGTTTGCTCAAAATCATTGATCTTGGTAACGGCCTTGTTCACCTCTTCCATTACTTTTTTGGAAAAAGAGACGCGCTCACGGCCCATCAGTTTCAGGCAGCGGTTTACAAACTTGTTCAGCAGAATTAGCAAACCGTAGCCGCTGCTGCCCAATTTTGCCAATATTTTGGCGCTCCCTTTGGTGGTATTGTCAAATACATCCCCGTGGAAGATCCAGGTCATTTTATTGTTGATCTCGATAACTACCTTGTCTGTAAGCTGGAAATTGCCGAGTTGAATGTCGCTGTAGCGGCGGAGCATTTCATCATGGTTGCCGGTAATGTAGATTACCCGTGTGCCTTTGCTTAGCAAACTCATGATTTCTTTGATAACACCCATGTGCGCAGCAGGAAAATATCTTTTGCTGAATTGCCAGCCGTCAATCACGTCGCCGTTTAAGATGAGGATTTGTGGAGAGATGCTTTTGAGGTAATTGAGGATCTCTTTGGCGTGGCAGCCATAAGTACCTAAATGAAGGTCAGACAACACAGCAACATCTACAGAACGCTTTTCCATGACTTTGGGTTTTCCAAAATTCCTTATAACATATTACCCCTATATTATGCAGTGATTAAGAAAAGGTTAAGTAGGGGCGAATCGCATTCGCCCTGTGGCACATGCCGCAACGCCTAATTGAAAATTCCTGCCCGACTAAAGTCATTCAGGCGGGGAAAGTTGAAAATTGAAAATGGAGGTCAGAAGTAAAGCCTGTCCTTATTTTATGAAGAATATTTGGCATTAAACACCGGCATCCGCTTACTGGCCGCTGGCGACCTGATATACCGGCAACTTGCAATCTTATTTGACCTATATTTGTGAAATATGTCCTGGTAAAATACATTATTGATTGATTTGCCGGATTTGAAATAAATTTTTTAATACTCGTAAACCTATATATACATGGGATGTGGTAGTTGCGGTACCGGAAAACCGAACGGTTGCAAAAGCAATGGCGGATGCAGCTCAGGCGGTTGTAACCGGATGAATGTGCACGACTGGCTTGCCAATCTCCCCTTTGCAGATGTTGAAAGCGCTTGCAAAGTGGTCGAGATCAGCTTTAATAATGGAAGCCGGAAAGACTTTTTTAGAAATACAACTTTACAGCACTTTGAAAAAGGTGAAAATGTAACCGTTGAAGGAGTGAGCGGATTTGATGTAGGAGAAATTTCAATGACGGGAGAACTGGTGCGCCTGCAAATGAAAAAAAGAGGCGTGAACGAGTTTGACTCCGATATGAAGAAAATTCTTCGCCGCGCTTCTGACAGGGATATTGAAGTAAGAGACGTAAATAAAGCAAGAGAACCGGAAGCGGTTATTCGTTCAAGAGCCATTGCAAAACAGCTAAAGCTGAACATGAAAATTTCCCAGGTGGAAATGCAGGCCGATGGCAGAAAAGCAACTTTCTTTTACATAGCAGATGATCGCGTTGACTTCCGTGAACTGATCAAAGTATACGCCAGCGAATTCAAAGTAAAGGTGGAAATGCGCCAGATCGGTGCCCGCCAGGAAGCGGCAAAAGTAGGTGGCGTAGGAAGTTGCGGTCGCGAACTTTGCTGTAGCACATGGCTCACAGATTTTAAGAGCGTAAATACTACGGCGGCACGTTACCAGAATCTTTCTATCAACCAGACAAAACTCAGCGGCCAGTGCGGACGCTTGAAATGCTGCTTGAACTACGAACTGGATACATATCTTGATGCATTGCAGCATTTCCCTGAAAATGCAGATACATTACAAGTGGGAAGAGGAAATGCGATCCTGATTAAGAAAGACATTTTCAAAAACCTGATGTGGTATGTATTGCCCGACAGTACAAAGCAATATCCGGTAGCTATTGACAGGGTTAAGAAAATACGATCTCTGAATATGCAGGGCATTGTGCCAGATGAGTTGGAGGTAGTTGAAGTTACCAGCACCAAAGTGAAGGAAGTAGAACCTGAGTTTGTAGATGTAGTTGGTCAGATCAGCTTACAAAGCCTTGATAAAAATGACAGGAAGAAAAAACATTCTTCCCAACACCATAACAAGAGCAGAAACGAGCGCCAGCAGCAGCCGCAAGGTCAGCCAGGAAACAGTCCTCAGCAAAGAAACGTAGGCGCCAAACCTCAGCAGCAACAAGGCAAGCCGCAACAGCCGCAACAACAAAACAGGCCGCCGCAGCAGCCGAGACCTCAGCAACCAGGTCAGGGTCAAAGACCGGCACAACAACAGCAAGGAGGAGGCCCTCAGCAAAGGCCGCCGCAGGGACAGGGACAACAGCCGCAGAAGGAAAACCCGCAGCAAAGACCTCCCCAGCACAACAGGCAGCATCATCAAAAAAGACCAAACCGACCTCCTCAGCAGCCTCCACAAGAAGGCGGAGAGAAGAAGTAAAAAGGCAAAAATAAAAGTCAAAAGGGTTCAAGAAATTGGACCCTTTTGCTTTTTTGCTAGTTTGTTGTTGCCAGAGGCAACAGAATAAAACTGCGAGGCTGGAAGCCTTGCAGAGCGGTCAACAGAATAAAACTGCGAGGCTGCAAGCTTCGCAGAACATCAGCTTGACAAGGAATTGTGCAGTGCTCTTCAAAGCTTCCAGCTTTGAAGTATTATTCTATCGCCTCCGGCGATTAACTATTAAAAAAATAAAAGCAAAAGGTTCCGAACAATCGGAACCTTCTGCTTTTATAATATCGTTCGAAGATTGAAGAAAAAAATCAGTGCAAATCTGCTAAATCAGCGTCATCATTGTGCTCACTACTTCCCGAAGACCTTTTGCAAAATAGCAGAAGCCTGACCCATCGGATCTGTTCTGATGGCAACTTCTTCTTTGGCGATCTGATCAAACAACGCATCCGTTGCTTTTCCTGCCACATAGTTTTGCAAGTCAGGATTTATCTTTTGAACAGTTGTCGGAAGCTTGTTGTAAATATTTACGATGTCTGAATAGTATTTCGTGGCGTTTACTTTATCCAGTGATTGTTTTATGGAAGGAGCAAAAGCCGCAAGTAACTGCGTGTTTGTTTTGTTTTTAAAATAATTGGTCACGGAATTGTTTCCACCTTTCACAATGTTTAATGCATCGATAATGCTCATTTGTTTGATTGCATTAACGAAAATGGGTGTTGCCTGACCTACCGCGTCTTCTGCTGCACGGTTAATTTGAGTAATAGCTTTGTCTACCTGTGCGCCCATACCGAGAGTGCGCAATGTGTTTTCAACTTTAACTGCATCAGGAGGTAGTAGTACTTTGTAAGCCTGGCTACCCAAAAATCCGTTAGTCACGTTGAGGGTTGAAACGGCTTTAGTAATGCCTTGTGTCAAAGCTTCGCGAATACCCTGGGCCGCATCGTTTTCTGTAACTACCCCTGATGACTTTGTAGTTGTTGTACCCGTACCCGTTGAAGTTTGTGGTAATTGCAAAGTTTCGCAAGAACTGAATAGTGCCATTGCGGGAATGGCCAGAGCCCAAATTTTCATAGATATATTTTAGTTTTTATAGAGATACAAGACTGTTAAGTCAAAAGTAGAAAGGAAAAATTCAAAAGCGTCAAATGCCGATTTGCTCGATAAATGCATACAGCGCTGCATTACAACATTTTTACTTTTTACTTTTGATTTTTTATTTCAAACTAATCAATCGGACATTTTTCATGATAGTTGATCAGTTCTATTTCTGTTTTAGGAAATTCGAAACCGGTATAGTAGGAAGTAACTGCATCCAGCACTTCATTAATTTCCGCTTCTGTGGTTAGCGTAACCAATTTTCCTCTGAACTCTTTAATGTTTGGTAAACCTTTCAGGTAGTTCGCGTAATGACGGCGCATTTCGAAAATACCTACAACTGGCCCCTTCCATTCGACAGATTTGTGCAAATGTTTTTTACAAACCGCTACTCTTTCTTCCACAGTTGGCGGAGCCAAATGAGTGCCTGTTTCTGCAAAATGTTTTATTTCATTAAAGATCCATGGATAACCAATTGCCGCACGACCGATCATGATGCCATCAACGCCGTAACGATTTTGGTACTCAACTGCTTTTTCCGGTGAATCAATATCGCCGTTGCCAAAGATGGGAATATTAATGCGAGGGTTGTTTTTCACTTTTCCGATCAGCGTCCAGTCTGCTTCACCCTTGTACATTTGCGTACGCGTTCTTCCGTGTATCGCAAGTGCTTTGATACCAACATCTTGCAGGCGTTCCGCTACTTCCTCAATGTTTCTGGTGTTGTCATCCCAGCCCAGGCGCGTTTTCACCGTAACCGGTAGTTTGGTGCTCTTTACCACAGCATCTGTCAGCCGCACCATGAGGTCGATATCTTTTAAAACACCGGCTCCGGCGCCCTTCATGGCAACCTTTTTCACGGGACATCCAAAGTTTATATCCAGCAAGTCCGGGTTGGTAACGTCCACAATTTTAGCCGCAAGAGAAAGGCTTTCCTCATCTCCGCCAAATATCTGAATGCCCACAGGGCGCTCATAATCAAATATATCCAGCTTACGGCGGCTCTTAATAGCATCACGAATCAATCCCTCACTGCTGATGAATTCGGTATACATAAGATCGGCGCCGTTGTCTTTACACACTGCACGGAAAGGGGGATCGCTTACGTCCTCCATTGGAGCAAGTAGCAAAGGAAAATCAGGAAGTTGTAAGTTGCCGATTGTAACCATAATTTTTGGGCGTTTTCCGGAAAAGCAGGTTAACGAATAATGTTAGTCGCCTCATAACTAATTAATACTTAACAATTAATAATTAATAGGTCAACACTCGTTATGGGATGTAGCCCTGGGATTTTTGAACAAACCCGTAACTTGCTTTTGCTAAGCAGGCCACCGTATTAATTATTCATTATTAATTATTAATTATAAATACGGCTATCTGCCAGCGGAAAACTAATTTTGAGCTGCAAATTTACAAGCATTTTACCGAACCATTTATGAACACTTACTTAAAATACAAGCCCGTTTGGCTTCAGTTTATAGTTTTAGGGGCTCTTTTCTTCCTTACAAGTGGCGTTTTGGGCTCTGCGGCAGGCTATTCTATTGCGGGAGCATACCATGTCTCCGTGAATGAATTGATGAACCCAACCAGTCCTGCTGCCGTGACTGCTTCAAAATTGAACCTGGCGGTCAGTTCGATTTTTGTTTTTGGCATGTCAGGCTTTTTGTTCAGCTACATGTCTGATCATCACCCGTTTAAGTTCCTGGGGTTTAAACAGCCTGCGCCTCAGATATTTTTATCCATCGGTGTAATAATACTGCTCACTTCCCTCCCGGCGCTCAGCTGGTTTGCCATCATTAACAAGCAAGTTCATCTTCCTTCAGGTTTACAGGAAACGTTTAAAAAATTTGATGACCTGAACAAGCAAATGATGACGAAAATGCTGGTTATGCCTTCAGCGAAAGATCTTTTTCTAAACATTATTGTATTTGGAGTGATACCAGCGATAATGGAAGAGATTTTTTTCAGAGGCGCCCTGCAAAGAATTTTCATAAGGCTATTTAAAAGTCCGGTAATTGGTATTCTTGTTACAGCATTTGTTTTTTCTGCTGCCCACATGGAGTTTTCAGGATTCCTGGTTCGACTTGTTTTGGGAGCCTTGTTAGGCGCTTTGTATTGGTACAGCGGCAGTCTTTGGCCGGGAATACTGATGCACTTTTTAAACAATGCCATGCAGATCCTGGTATTGTATTTTTATCCGCAAACAATGGTAGAAGATACTCATTTCAATGTGTGGCTGGTGGCGGTAAGCTGTTTGTCCATAGTTTTAATTCTCATTTGGATGAAACGAATTTCGCATACGCATTATGGTGAGGTGTACGATAATGACGATTTTACAATAGAACCGATTGATAGAAATTAATAATTAATAATTAATAATTAATAATTAAGAATTAAGAATTAATAGGGTCGCCGATATTGCAAAAAGCTGGTTTTCCAGCCGCCCTAAAAGGAGAAATTAAAGTTTTATAGAGACTCCATATTAATTGCTAATTATTAATTATTAATTCGCATAACAGAAACCCAGATTCAATACCCGATTCGCACAAATAACAAACAATGGCATTTAACTGGCAAACCTTTAAAACCCGCACACTTACAGCAGTACTATTTGTAGCCGTAATGCTTACCGGCCTTCTATGGAACTACTGGAGTTTCTTTATATTATTTTCCATTATACATTTTGGCTGCTGGATAGAATATCAAAAGCTTATTGAATTGATCGATGGGGAATACAAAAACATTAATCCTTTCCATAAGTACGCAACTATTATTGCCGGATGGTGCCTTATGTTATTCGCCACCAATGAATATTTTCATATCGGCGGATTCAGTTTACATGCTATTGGCTGGTGGGTTGGTTTGATCGCACTTTTTATTCTGCCCATTTCTGAATTGTTGTTTACAAAGAATATCAACTTAAAAAATATTGGTTATTCATTTCTCGGGTTGCTGTATATATCGTTAAGCCTTGCCGCAATGATAGATATCAGAAATCCCTTGAAATTTGATCTGCAGTGGATCACACCGCTGATCATTATTTGCTCCATCTGGATAAATGATACCATGGCATACATCGTTGGCTCACTGATTGGCAAAACGCCGTTCTCTAAAATTTCTCCTAAGAAAACATGGGAAGGAACGATTGGTGGAATGTTGTTGGCCGTCATAACGGTGACGCTTGTGGGAAGAGCAGTTGGTGCTTCTTCTACAGTACAACTCATCGGCATTTCTTCCATTGCGGCTATTATGGGTACGCTAGGCGATTTGCTGGAAAGCAAACTGAAACGCATGGCCAATGTAAAAGACAGCGGCAGCATTATGCCCGGTCATGGAGGCTTTCTGGATCGCTTCGATTCGCTCCTTGTGGCGACGCCATTTGTGTGGTTGTTTCTGAAGTTGCTTAACGCGTAATGCCCAACGCAAAACGCGTAATGCCGAACGCTTAACGCTGGTTGCTGAATGCTTAAAATTGCACTGAAGGCTGCGTTGAGCGTTCGGCATTAAGCGTTAAGCCTTTGATGTTCAAACGATTCAATCAAGACAACTTCATTTCCATGAAAATATTATGAATGGTAAAAAAAGTTTATGGAAACTTTTGTTACACGAAAAGTTTCCATAGTTTTGCCTTCAGAATTTATTGGAATATGGAAATGAAAGATCGGATTAAGTCAAAAGCCAACGAGCTTTTTAAGCGCTACGGTATCCGCTCCGTGACTATGGATGAGATTGCTACGCAACTCGGTATTTCAAAAAAAACCATCTATCAATCCTTTACCGACAAAGATGATATTGTAAGCGAAGTGGTAAAAGACCATCTCGAATCATCTGAACAGGATTGCCTGTCGTGTAAACTGGATGCTGAGAATGCGGTGCATGAAGTGTTTCTTGCAATGGACCGGGTGATTGCGCATTTACGGGACATGCACCCTGCAATGGTTTTTGATCTGCACAAATTTCACTATGAAGCTTTCAGGAAATTTCAAACGTTCAAAGATGAGTTTTTGTACAAAGGCATTGAGGATAATTTAAACCGTGGCATACAAGAGGGATTGTACAGACCGGAGATCAACATTGAGATTCTTTCGAAGTTCAGAGTAGAGTCGGTTTACTTTTCATTTAACCCCAACACATTTTCGCCAGAAAAGCACTCGCCGGCAGATGTACACATGGAGCTGATGGTGCACTTTTTATTTGGCTTAAGTACTCCAAAAGGATATAAACAGATAGAGAAATATTTAATTGACCGTAAAAAACAACACCATGAGGGAAGTTAGAAAATTCAACCTTATCGCAGCTATGATGTTGATGTTGTGTGTCGGTGCAATGGCCCAGCAGCCGACGCAACCACGGCAGATACACAGCTTTTCCGCGAAGGAAGCGATAGATTATGCCACAAAAAACAACGCGCAGGTAAAGAATGCGTTGCTTGATTACAAGATTCAGGAACAGACGAACAGACAAATTACAGCGGCCGCATATCCGCAATTGAACGGATCATTGGGAACCACTTATTTCCCGAACGTTCCAGTGCAGGTCTTTCCCAATTTTATTGCAATGGGAACCTATGGAGTATTAACATCGGAAGGCGTTAAAAATGGTTCCGGCGACGCAATTGTTGCGCCGGCTGACTATGGATATATTCAGGCTGCGTTTGGTACCAAATGGTCGGCTACTGCAAGTGCCACGCTCAACCAAATTTTATTTGATGGCCAGGTATTTGTTGGATTACAGGCAAGGCAGGCGGCATTGGACTACGAAACAAAATACGCTGAGGTAACAACTGAAAATATTAAAGTCAACATCTACAAAATCTATTATCAGTTAATAGTAAGCAGGACACAAGTTGCGCAAATAGATGCCAACATAGAAAGAACGGCAAAATTCCTAAGTGATTCAAAAGCTATGTATGACAACGGTTTTGTTGAAAGACTGGATGTTGATAAAGCCACAGTTCAACTCGCAAACCTTCAAACGCAAAAATTAAAAGTTGAACGAACAATTGATAACGGCTACACCGGGCTTAAATTTTTGATGGGGATGCCAATCAGAGATAGCATAATTCTTACAGATGATCTTACAGATGAAAAACTGAGAAGCGGCGTTTTGGAAGGAGGTGATTACAAATACGAAGACAGGAAAGAATACCAGGTACTTGAACTGGCAAAGGAATTGAACGAATACAACATTAAAAGATATAAATATTCCTATTTTCCAACAGCCAATTTTTCGAGCACCTTCTCAAAAAACGCTTACAGAGATCAGTTTAATATTTTCAAAAAAGGAGATTGGTACACAGGCTGGAACATAGGATTGAATATATCTGTACCAATATTTGATGGTTTCGCAAAAGCAGCCAACATTCAGAAAGCAAAGTTGCAGCTTGAGCAAACAAACAATCAAATGGACAACCTGAAACTTTCAATTGATAACGATGTTGCCGTGTCGCAGAACAATTTCAAAGCTGCCATCATAACACTGGATTATCAAAAGAAAAACATGGACCTGGCTGAGCAAGTGTACAATCAAACAAAGAAGAAATATGAAATGGGGTTGTCTTCAAATCTTGAAATTACCAATGCACAGGCAGATTTGATTACCGCCCAAAGCAACTACACAAGCAGTTTATACGATGCCGTAATTGCTAAGATCGACTATGTGAAAGCTACAGGCAAACTACCTTAAAAAAATTTTCAACACTGTACAGACAAGGCACAGCCTTGTCTCTGCTAAAAACAACATATTATGCAACGCATTCTCAACATAACACTAATTGCTCTTGGCACTACATTAATGGTTTCGTGCGGAAGCAGCGATACTTCTAAAAAACCTGTAGATATCAAAAAAGAAGAACTGGCAAAACTGAAACAGGACCAGGAGGCATTGAATAAAAAAATAACATCTCTTGAAGCTGACATAGCAAAGCTTGATCCTTCTTCTGTAAAAGCAGAGAAAGCTAAACTGGTAAGCGTTACAGCGCTTGCGCCAGTACCGTTTACGCACTATGTAGACCTGCAGGGTAAAGTTGATGCAGATAATATTTCGTATGTGGCTCCACGTGGCGGTCCGGGCGTTGTAAGAGCGCTGTATGTAAAAAAAGGAGACGCGGTTAAAAAAGGACAATTGCTTTTGAAACTTGATGATGCAGTTGTAAAGCAACAATTAGCAAATGCACAAACGCAATTAACTTTTGCAAAAGATCTCTATCAGCGCCGCAAAAATCTTTGGGATCAAAAAATAGGTGCAGAGGTAGATCTGATCAATGCAAAAAACAATGTTGATCAGGTAGAGAACCAAATTAAACTATTGCAGGAACAACTTGGATTTACCAATGTCTATGCAGACATGAACGGAGTAATGGATGAAGTGAATGTAAGAGTAGGTGAAACCTTTACCGGCATGGCAGGAACTGCGCCCCAGTTGCGTTTGGTAAACACAAGCGCGTTAAAGGCAGTTGTGCAGGTGCCGGAATCTTACCAGGCTAATGTAAAAGTTGGCTCGCCGGTTAGAATAACTTTACCAGAAGTCAATAATAAAGTGATTATGGGCAAGGTCCATGTAGCTGGCCGTTTGATCGATCCGGATACAAGAACGTTCTACATCGAAGTACAATTACCAAACGACAAAGACTTGCGCCCAAACCAAATTGCACTGGCACAAATTCAGGATTACTCAACACCAAGTGTGATCACCATTCCTATCAACACATTGCAGACTGATGATAAAGGCAAATATGTGCTGGTAGCTACGCAAGACAAAGGAAAACTGGTTGCCAAGAAGAGACCTATCTCCATCGGTCAAACTTATGGAGACAAAGTAGAAATAAAAGGCGGTCTGCAGCAAGGCGACCAACTGATCACAGAGGGCTTCCAAAGCTTGTATGACGGACAGTTGATTACTACAAGTTAATAACTGAATAAACTGAATAACTGAATGACTGAATTAAGAAAATCAACTTAGCATTAGAAGTTCAGTTATTCAGTTATTCAATCATTCAGTTATTGTTAAGCAACAGGCACAAATAAAATTGAACACGCACAACTATAAACCATGAGTGCATTAGAAAACTTTTCCGGAAAATTCAAAGACTTCGTCGTTACAACGTGGAGTATTAAAAATAAAACTTCCATATACCTGCTCATGATCTTCCTGAGCGTTATCGGAATTTTTCAGTTCGTAACGTTGCCTAAAGAGCAGTTTCCAGATATCGTGATCCCTACTATTTATGTGCAAACAATTTATGTAGGTAACTCGCCAAAAGATATCGAGAACCTGGTAACAAGGCCAATAGAAAAACAGATCAAAAGCATCACCGGTGCGAAGATCAAAAAATTCACCAGTACATCTGTGCAGGATTATTCTGCCATTGTAGTAGAATTTGAAACAGATGTAAAAGTGGAAGTTGGTTTGCAGAAAGTAAAAGATGCCGTTGACAAGGCCAAACAGGATTTGCCAACAGATCTTACAGAAGAGCCAACTGCACTGGAAGTAAACTTCAGCGACTTCCCTATCATGTACGTAAACATAAGCGGCGACTACAACCAGCAGCGTTTGAAAAAGTACGCAGATGACATGAAGGATAAGCTGGAAGAGCTGTCACAAATTAACCGCGTGGACATTGTGGGTGCACCTGAAAGAGAGTTTCAGATAAATGTGGACAACTATAAAATGCGCAGCGCAGGAATAACCTTCGATGATATTGATGGCGCAGTAGCAAGAGAAAACATGGATATCTCCGGTGGTTTGCTGGATGTGGGAACAATGAAACGCAACCTTCAATTAAAGGGACAGTTCAAAACCGCCGCAGACATTGAAAAGGTTGTTGTAAGAAACCAATCAGGCAAGCCGATCTATCTGAAAGATATCGCAACTATTAAAGACACTATTAAAGAAAGAGAAAGTTATGCGCGGCTTGATGGCAAGAACGTAGTGACGCTGAACATCATTAAACGTTCCGGTGAAAACCTCATTGAAACAAGCGATGATGTAAAGAGAACTGTCGAAGAAATGCGTGGTTCATTTCCGAAAGATTTGAACATCGTTGTAACGGGTGATAGCAGCAAGCCAACAAAAACATCATTCAATGACCTGGTAAACTCAATTGTAATCGGGTTCATACTGGTGTTGGTAATCCTGATGTTCTTCATGGGCGTGGTGAATGCGTTCTTCGTGGCACTGTCCGTTCCGCTTAGTATGTTCCTTGCATTCATGTTCCTGCCCGCGGCAGATTTGATCATCGGAACACACGTAACGTTGAACTTCATGGTGTTGTTTGCGCTGTTGTTTGGTTTGGGTATTATAGTAGATGATGCGATCGTGGTAATTGAAAACACGCACCGCATCTTCATGGAAAATAAAGGAAAGATAAGTACAGAAAAATCTGCGATGGCTGCGGCCGGAGAAGTATTCGTGCCCGTACTGGCAGGTACTTTAACCACACTGGCACCATTCGTTCCATTGATGTTCTGGCCGGGTATCATCGGTAAATTCATGATCTACCTGCCAACGATGTTGATATTTACTTTAACAGCATCGCTGATTGTGGCCTTCATCATGAACCCTGTATTTGCAGTTGACTTCATGAACCATCCGGAAGACGGCACCAAAGAATCAAAATTTGCCATCTTCAAAAAGCCGGGCTTGTGGCTTGCGGTTGGTCTCGGTATCATACTGGATGTTGTAGGCATGTCTGCACCAAGCGCAGCTAAGTCTGCAACTGACGAAGTGGTTATTAATATGTACACTTTCTGGGGCAACCTGCTATTGTTCATTACCATACTCGTTTTGCTGAATAAATTCTTCCTGGATAGCATCATACATTCGTTCCAGAACAAGGCTTTGCCTTGGATAATGAGCCATTATGAAACATTGCTGAGATGGGCCCTGAAAGGTTGGAGACCCGTATGGTTGCTGATTAGCACAGTGTTTTTGCTTATCTTCTCATTTGTATTCTTTGGTAGGAGAAATGTGCCTGTTGTATTCTTCCCGCAAAGTGATCCTAACCAGATATTCGTTTACCTGAAATTGCCCGTGGGAACATCTGTGGATTATACAGACTCCGTTACCCGCACGCTGGAGACAAAAGTTTACAAAGTGTTGGGCATGGAAAATGGAAAAAAGAACTCAATGGTAGAAAGTGTTATTTCCAACGTTGCCGTGGGTGCCAGCGATCCTAACAGTGGAGACAGAAGTACACGAAGCGAATTGGGAAGAATTCAGGTGTCGTTTGTAGAATATGAAAAACGTCATGGCGTTTCCTCAAGACCATATCTTGATAGTATTCGCGGTGCGTTAAAAGGTATTCCGGGTGCGGAAATATCTGTTGATCAGGAACAAGGTGGTCCTCCTACAGACCCTCCCGTAAATATTGAAGTAGCGAGTGAAGATTTTGACAACCTCATTAAAACAGCCGTTGGTTTAAAAAACTATCTTGACTCCATACAGGTGCCGGGTGTAGAAGAGTTGAAAATGGACATCGACCTGACCAATCCTGAAATTTCGCTTACGGTTAACCGCGAAAGAGCGCTGATAGAAGGCGTGTCTTCGGCACAGGTTGGCGGACAATTGAGAACCGCATTGTTTGGTAAAGAAGTGTCAAAAATTAAAGAAGGAAAAGAAGAATATAAGATCCAGCTTAGGAACAATGAGGTGCAAAGAAAGAATCTTGTTGAGTTGCTGAACATGAACGTTGTTTTCCGTGATATGGCAACGGGTCGCGTGAAAAGCGTTCCAATCAGCTCGCTCGTGACAATAGACTATACAAGTACGTTGGGTAGTGTAAAACGTAAGAACCAGAAACGTATGATCGTTCTTCGCTCAAACGTGCTCACGTCGCAAGGTTACACACCAACTGCCGTGAATGCAGATATTACGAAGTACATCGATAAATTTAAAGGCAAAGCAGATGGCGTAACCATTAAACAAACCGGTGAAGGTGAGCAACAGGCGGAAACCGGTGCCTTCCTGATGAAAGCGTTGGTGCTGGCGCTGATGCTGATCCTGATAATCCTGGTATTGCAATTCAACTCCATCAGCAAGCCGGTGATCATCCTTACGGAAATCATATTCAGTGTGATCGGGGTAATGCTTGGATTTGCATTTACCAGAATGCAGGTATCGGTAGTAATGACGGGTATTGGTATAGTGGGTCTGGCAGGTATTGTGGTGAAGAATGGTATCCTGGTGATTGAATTTGCCGACGAATTGAGGTCGCGTGGTATGAAAACAAGAGAGGCCGTTGTACAGGCAGGTAAAACACGTATCATTCCGGTGTTACTTACCGCAATGGCCGCGATCCTAGCGCTGATACCGCTCGCAGTTGGTTTCAACATCAACTTCGTAACGCTGTTCTCAGAGTTGGACCCACGCATTTTCTTTGGTGGCGATAACGCTTCGTTCTGGAAACCATTGTCATGGACCATCATTTTCGGTTTGGCATTTGCGTTCTTTATGACCCTCGTAATGGTACCAAGCATGTACCTGATAGCAGAAAGGCTGAAACGCCCGATGCGGAGATACTTTGGTGGTAAATGGGTTTCTATGATGGGTATTCCTCCACTGACATTCATATTTATTCTAATGATATTTTACGCCATGATCAAACATGCAATAGATGTTGCAAGGCGTACAAGACGTAATGTTCCCGGCTCCGATGTGACCTGGAATAAAAGTTGGTTTTAGTTTTAATATATCATGATCAAGTAGAGACGCCCGAAAGGGCGTCTTTTTTAATTATTGAATGATTGATTTCGTGAATAATTGATTGGTTCAAATGAATATTTCATCACCTTCCACGGCTTGCTAAGAAAACGGCCACCCTCATTTACCACTAAGGCACTAAGCACACTAAGATTCACCAAGGGTACCTCACATAACATCCTCCCCCACTCAGCAATGAAATGATTCAATAATTGCGAATGAACACGCAAAAAAAATTTCTGGTGTCTAAAAACAAAATGGTTTCCCGTAGCTCCAGCATTTTTTTTCGTCCTTCTTTTGCGGCCCCTTAGCTAACGTTATTGTATATGCGCATTTTAAATCAATAAGTAATTTAAACCTACCCTGGTACCTACCCCTTTTTCAAACTAAAATCTTCCTTAATGAAAGAAAATTTTACAAAACACTTTTATTGTAAAACGAGAAAGCGTTTCGCGATGGCTTTGGGACTATGCATCGCAACACTGGCGGGGCAGTGGGCCAATGCCCAGCAATACGACTGGGTAAGAACCGGTGGCGCAGCTGCTTCGGTAAGCGGCGCCGTTTCTATTAGCCCGACCCTTAATGCCAGCACAGTCAACGGGGTGGCTCAAAATGAAACATGGGTGGTTTTTTCTCCAGCTGCCGGCGTGCGTTACAAAGGAGCGGGAAATGGTACCCCGCCAGATATTGGCGCAAAAGAAAACCAGGTAGCCAGTTTGGGTCGTTATGATGCCAATATGAACCTGGTATGGTTGGCGACCGCTCGCGAAATATCAAAAATTGCCGCAGATCCTTATGCAAATGACCAGTTTTACGGAGTCATGTCGTTTTGGGTTTCAACAGATAACGCGGGCTCAGACTTTTTGGGACTTCCCTGGACCTCTGAAAAAGCAGGGGTCATAACTTTTGTTGTGAAATGTAAGGCAACCGGTGCTGGATCTTACACCCCACTGAAATTGCTTAAGATAGATGGTAGTTCGGACGAAGTGCCGGATAATCTAATAGTAAAGGACATTGGCGGGGGACATACACGCATTGTTGTACAAGGGCACAGCAGAAGCACTTCGCTTACACTTTACACAGACGGCACCAGTGGAGCAGCCCAGGTTGTTCCGGTAAATGGTGGCGGAGGTATGTATTATGATGAGTTTGTAGCCTGTTATGATGATGACAATAATACCGGTACCATTGTGCCTCTTTGGGCGAATACATTTGGCGCAGCTTCCGCCAGCGAAGCTGCCTTCACTCCCATTGACATTGCAGACAATGGCGATGTAAGATGGTTGCCAGGTTATACGAGCTCAAATGGTTTGGGCACAGTTAACTATTCGCTGAATAATTGTAGCGGCACAGGTTCAGGTAATGTAACAACAACCAGTTATCCCGCCAATATCAACGGAGGCAACCGCTACCTGTTTTTTTCTTTAAATGGCAGCAATGGCGCACCCATTTGGGTAAAAAACGAACTTACCGCCAATGTTGCATTCGCTCCTTATGGCATAGCAACGGATGCGGCCGGAAGCAGCTATGTTTATGGACTCCTTTCCGGTTCCGGTACGTACAATGCAGGTTCTGGAGTGTCTGTTGCGGCAGCTGGCGGCAACGATTTGGCCATCGTAGTCTTTGACAATAATGGAAATGCACTTCGCGCACAAAATTATGGAAACACCACTCCGCAGGCGGTTGCTTCCCCTGCTGTTTCAAACCTGATAAACCTGGATCGTGCCAATAACCGTCTTTACATGACCGGATATACAGGCAGCGGTTTTACGACTGGCACAGCCACCATACAAACACAGACGGCAGGCGGCTATAGTGGCTATCTGCTGGCTGTAGACGCCACCAGTTTGAGTGGACTTTCGGCAGTTACCGGTATTAGCAGCGTTAATGCGACCAGTGCTTTCGATGTCGTAGTTGTTCGTCCCGATCATTATGTTGTCTCTGCACAACAATATGCAATAAGTGGCGAAAACAGGCTCAATGCATCTGCCAATACATTGTTGCCGAAAACAGCCTATGGCTATCAAGATGTCGCAATTACCAAATTCGACGGTTCGAGCGGGAGCCTGCTCTCCCCACTTGCCGAAGGCGGCTGGGGCGGGTCAACAGGCAACACGATAACAAGCATAGCGTTAAAGGATCAATACTTGGTTTCGGCAGGATATTTTACAGGCTCCATGGTAGTGGGAGGCGTTTCTCTCTCCAATTCAACATTTGCCGGCCTGATAACGCTTACAGATACAGCGTCCGGAACAATCGTGAAGACACGTGCATTGTTGGGAACTTCAATTGTTGTCACAGGAGTACGGGTAAGTCCAATAGACGGGTCGATTTATGCATGTGGAATGGCACAATCTGACATCACGCCAAACGGCAGAACCGCGCTTGGCAAGACTAATTTAGGTGGAAATGATGTTTTTGTAATGAAGCTCGACAACAACCTGAATCCAATATGGACCGCAAACATTGCTGGAACCAGTTCGGATAATGTATATGCATTGGAAATAGATCCCATTACCGGCGACTTGTACATTGGTGGATATTTTTCTAGTTCTCCGTTAAAATTGAATGCTGCGGGCAGTACAACCTGGGGAAGTGCTGTACTGGCTACCAATAGCTACACGACCAGTCCTGTTAGCAATGATGTTTTCGTGGCTAAATTTGGTTCAGATGGAACGTTCAAATGGATCAGTACCGGTGGCACACCCAATGCAACTACAAATGATGGAATGTATAAAGCATTAAAGGTGGTAAATGATAAACTATATGTTGGCGGATATGGTGCGCCCGGAACCTTCAGTTTTGGAGGAAAATCACTTGCGTTTAATGGCGGCTCCGTTGACATGTTCCTGATGCAGCTTGATCCTGCCACCGGCAATGCTAACTGGCTCAAAGGCTGGATGGGGAACGCATCTGACCAAATGAACTCGATCGATGCATATAACGGAATTATATATGCCGCCGGATATTCAGCATCCACATCAGGGATGAACCTTGGAGGAACACCCTTTTCTTCATCTAGTCAATACGACGGGTTCTTTTTTGGAGTAGATGCCAATGGTAATGATTTACCAGGTATAACGCAACTTAAGGGCAGCATTTCTGAAGGCATAAATGAGATCAGAGTAGATGGTGCGGGCAATCTTTTCTTTGCCGGATTTTCAAATAGTAACGATCTTAATTTGGGTAATGGGTTAAAGTTTAGTTCAGTCGGCAACAATGATTGTTTGGTTGGCGCTGTTGATTTAAATAACAATATGAACGTGAAATGGGGCTTTCTCAGTGGCTCTGTAAACGCAGAGCATTTAAACAGTGTGACACCAGGAAAACTTGGCATGCTGTTTACCGGCGGTACGCTGGCAGGGTCCGCTACCTTTGGTTCACAAGTGATCAACGGCCGTATTGGTTCAGATTTTTGCTACAGTCGTATCAGTTATCCTTATGTCGCACCCGGCGCACAAATCAGTAATCTGAGTGCGTGGTATAATGCTGGTAGCAAGCTTAATGGCAATCCTGCTACACAATGGAGCAACCTTAGCGCCAATTCTTCGCTCACCAATCTCGTTTCTACTGGTTCTGTGCCTGTAGCGACGGCAGGTCTTAACTTTAACCCAACAGTTGCTGTCACAGGTGGTGCGGGCTACTTAAGTCAAGATGGCGTTTATGCATCTGCGTTAACAAGTACTGGTGGCAGTTATTACAACGTATATGCTGTTTTTAGGCCCCACTCTGCTACCGATAATCTGGCTGTTTGGAAAGAAACCACTTCCAACACAGGTATTATACTTGGCTCAGCCGGCAACACTATTGTAGGTAAAGGAGGCACTGTAACCGCTTCCAATACTGCCCCGCTTAGTAACAGCCAATACAGCGTCAGCACTTTATCGGTAAACGGCAGCACCGCGAACAACTACCTAAACGGAACGGCAAACGGAAGTGCCACAGGTATTACCGCACTTAACACAAGCAATGCCGGCACGTTCCAGATAAATGGTACAGGCACCATTGACGTGGCAGAAGTGGTTACATATGCCGGTGTGCATGCAACCGGCAATCCGGCGATAAATAAAGTAGAAACATACCTCGGCATTAAGTACGGCATTACACTGGGCCATCACTATTTCAGTACGATCGGCGATACGCTTTACAAAATGAATAACGGTTTTGCAAACAACATAGCCGGCATTGCTATAGACAGCGCCGAGTTGCTGGTGCAAAAGCAAGGGCATAGTCAAAATATCCAATCAAAAGGTGATATGCTCACTATCGGCATGGGTACCATTGCTTCAGACAACATTAGCAATGCCGCCATAGCCACACAAGACAACAGCTACCTTGTTTGGGGCGATGATAATGGCAGCGTAACCACTGGTCAAACAACCAATTTGGCCACAACAGCATCGTCATGCGCATTGCGTCTGCCACGTAATTGGAGGATACAGCGTACTCGCAGTGGCATTGGTAGCACGCAAGTGCAAATGGATTTGAACAATACGATTGATCTAAGCGCTTATGCTGCATCGGATATCCAGTTAATGATTGATAAAGATGGCGACGGCAACTTTGCAACCGGAACAATCAAACTCATCACTGCTGCCTCCCTTATTGGCAATGTGGCTACCTTCGACAATGTGAGCTGGGACTCAGATGGTAGCGGATCCGATGTGTTTTCGGTAGTGTTCAACAACAAGATACCGGATCCGGTGCTCGTCGCGAAAGGCAGTGCAATGGCCGCACCACTGTTTACCTGTAAAGATGTAGCAGGCAGCAATGTATTGGTCGATAATGTAGCAACTCCCACCGCCAAATATGCAGCAGTAAATCCTAACGGCAACACAGGTTACAATTTTGCCGTAACAGCCATGAACAATAACCCGGCAGTTAACAACCAGGTGAAAACGGACAACACAACCCGCACCACGGCATTTGCTAACCGCATGTACATCATCCACGATGCAGGAGTCAACAACTATCCAACTGGCATGACTGTAAGAGTGTACTACGATCCGCAGGATAGCATCGATGCGGTCAATGCCCTGGATTCTAAAGTGTCCGGTCCGTTGAAATATCTCTGGTTCAAATATCCGGGCACAGACGTAAACACCGTGTTGAATGCACAAACAGATGCAACTATAACAGGCGCTTCCTGGCTGGCGCCGTCTGCATATGGTGAGGAAGGAGGTGTAAAATATGTTGAGTTCAGCGGTATCAACAACTTTAGTGTATTCGGAGCAATGGCGGGTCGTGGCGCGGTGGCATTGCCGTTACACTTTACCGGCAGCCGTGCTACAGCCAACGCATGTTCCGTGAACCTTTCGTGGCAATTCAAGACAGAGGGGCAAACCATGGTAAAACAATTTGAGGTGCAACGCAGCGGCAACGGCCACGATTTTGAAACGGTAGCAACCGTATCATCAGGCAGCAAAACGTATACAGACGTGCCGCCGCATGAGGGACAGTGGTATTATCGCATCAAAGCGGTTGAAAACAGCGCCGTGACTTACACCAACGTGATGCCGGTTCAAGTAAAATGTGTGAATGATGAAATACGCGTTTTCCCTAATCCTGCCGTTGATAAGGTAACTATTTCCATGACCGGAACAATTGGTCACGCAAATTATCAGTTACTAAACGCAACAGGAGGAACGGTAATGAAAGGAACAATCAACAATGGCATTGCTAAATTTAGTGTGGCAGGTTTGTCAGCCGGTGTTTATTTGTTGAGAATAGAAAACAATGGCAAGGTCGAGACACAAAAAATTAATGTGATGCATTAAAAAGAACAGGGTTGGTTTTCTGATAAATTAAGGATGCAATGGGCCGGGACATTCCGGCCCATTTGCTTTTTTTACCACAGAGTTCACAGGGTTGTTTTCACAGAGGAAACGGAGGTTGTCCGCGACTTTTCCATTTTTCTTCACTAGATAATTGATTATTGTGAAGAAGCTCCTCCCTCACTCTGTGAAAAAAACTCCCTTCCTCCGTGGTTAAAAAAATGCGCTTCAATGAACCCTGCCAAGAGGACTACAAACAATCTCACACCCATCAATAATTCAATTATTCAATAATTCGCGCCCTTCAGTTTAAGCCATTCAGTCATTCTTTTCAATACCTTTGCAAACTATTTTTATATATATTGGAGATTTGACTATGTCTATAACAAAATATCGTGAATTCAACCAACTGAATCTACCAACAATAGAGCAGGAAATATTGGCAAAATGGGCTGAAAATCAAGCTTTTGAAAAAAGTGTGTCATTAAGAGAGGGTGCAGAACCGTTCGTGTTCTACGAAGGTCCCCCAAGTGCGAATGGTATGCCCGGAATTCACCACGTTATTTCAAGAACATTAAAAGATCTTGTTTGTCGCTATAAAACCATGCAGGGCTTCCAGGTAAAACGCAAGGGCGGCTGGGATACGCATGGCTTGCCGGTAGAGTTAGGCGTTGAAAAAGAACTAGGCATCACAAAAGAAGACATCGGCAAAAAAATATCCATTGTCGAATATAACCAGAAATGCCGCGAAGCAGTTTTGCGTTACAAAGACAAGTGGGACGAACTAACTACTAAAATGGGTTACTGGGTTGACCTTAAAAACCCTTACGTAACCTTTGAAAATGAATACATTGAAACACTTTGGTGGTGCCTGAAGCGCCTGTACGAAAAAGGTCTTTTGTACAAAAGCGTATCTATCCAGCCATACTCTCCGGCTGCAGGTACAGGTTTGAGTTCTCACGAGTTGAACCAGCCAGGTACTTATAAAGATGTGAAGGACACAAGTGCCGTAGCAATGTTTAAGGCTGCAAAAAATGGAGATTCTCAATTTTTGTTCGATGCGGCCGGAAACGACGAAGTTTTCTTCCTCGCATGGACGACCACTCCATGGACACTTCCTTCCAACCTTGGTTTGACGGTTGGTGGTAACATAGATTACGTGTTGGTTAAAACATTTAACCCATACACTCATTTACCGGTAAACGTTGTTCTGGCGAAAAACCTCATCGGTAAATATTTCAAACCGGAAGGTGAAAACGGTGATTTTACCGGGTACACTGCTGAAACAAAATTATTGCCTTGGCAGATCTTAGCGGAGTTCAAAGGAAAACAGCTCGAAGGTTTGCGTTATGAGCAATTGCTTCCTTACGAAGCAAACACTGCTGAAAAATCCGGCGGCGATCCGTTCCGCGTATTAGTAGACAGCTTTGTAACCACTGAAGACGGTACAGGTATCGTACACACCGCTCCTGCATTTGGTGCGGATGACTATAAAGTGGGCAAAAAATATGGCATCGGCATTTTGACACTCGTTGACCGCGAAGGAAAATTTGTAGACGGTCTCGGCGAATTCAGCCATCGCTATGTAAAAAATTACAAAGACGAACAGAACTACATTGACGTAAACGTAGACATCAGCGTAAAACTGAAAAAAGAGAACCGCGCCTTTAAGGTAGAAAAATACGAACACAGCTATCCGCATTGCTGGAGAACTGACAAACCAGTTCTTTACTATCCGCTGGATGCCTGGTTCATCAAAACTACCGCTGTTAAAGACAGAATGGTGGAACTGAACAAAACCATCAACTGGAAACCAAAAGCTACCGGCGAGGGCCGTTTTGGTAACTGGCTGGAAAACATGGTCGACTGGAACCTTAGCCGTAGCCGTTACTGGGGTACACCACTTCCGGTTTGGAGAACAGCAGATGGCAGCGAAGAAAAATGCATCGGATCAATAGAAGAACTGAACACAGAAATAAGAAAAGCAAACGAAGTGTTGGGTGGCGATGTAAATAAGCACTATTTACACGACGGCATTCTTGATCTGCACAAACCATATGTGGACGAAGTTGTCTTGGTAAGCAAAGATGGCAAACCAATGCACCGCGAGCCGGATTTAATTGACGTTTGGTTCGACAGTGGTGCAATGCCTTATGCGCAGTGGCACTACCCATTCGAAAACAAAGACGCCATTGATAAAGGAACAGCATTCCCGGCAGATTTCATCGCAGAAGGCGTAGACCAAACGCGTGGCTGGTTCTATACGCTTCACGCTTTGGGAGTAATGCTATTTGACAACGTTGCTTACAAAACAGTGGTTTCCAACGGATTGGTGCTGGATAAGAACGGCAACAAAATGAGTAAGCGCCTTGGAAACGTGGTAAATCCATTTGAAACCATCGGCACATTTGGCGCAGATGCCACCCGCTGGTACCTGATTACCAATGCCTCACCATGGGATAGCTTGAAATTTGACATAGAAGGCATTAAAGAAGTTCAGCGTAAGTTCTTTGGAACACTTTATAATACCTACCAGTTCTTTGCGCTGTATGCCAACGTAGATGGATTTGCTTTCAAAGAAGCCTACATACCGGTAGATCAAAGACCTGAAATCGATAAATGGATATTGTCGTCCCTTCAATCTTTGGTGAAGAATGTAACCGAAAACTTCAACCAATACGAGCCTACTTTAGCTGGCCGTTTGATAGAAGACTTTGTGGATGAACAACTTAGCAACTGGTACGTGCGCCTTTGCCGCCGCCGTTTCTGGAAAGGCGAGTATGAGCACGATAAAATAAGCGCATACCAAACATTGTATGAGTGTCTTGAAACCATTGCCCGATTGATGGCACCGGTTTCTCCATTCTTCTCCGACTGGCTGTTCGGCAACCTGAACGCCGTGACGGGAAAATCAGATGCAGCTTCAGTTCACCATGTATTATATCCGAAAGCGAAAGATGAATTTATCGACGTGGCGCTGGAAGAAAGAATGCAATTGGCGCAGGATGCCTCTTCTCTGATCCTCTCGCTGAGGAAAAAGGTCAACATAAAGGTTCGCCAGCCACTACAGAAAGTATTGATTCCGGTTTTCAACCCTTCCATGAAAGAGCAGCTTCAAAAAGTGGAAGATTTGATCAAAACCGAGGTAAATGTAAAGGAGATACAGTATTTAACAGATACGGAAGGCTTTATTAAGAAGAAGATCAAGCCAAACTTCCAGGCACTTGGTAAGAAGTTGGGGGGCAAAATGAAAGCGGCAGGAGTTGCGATTGGTCAATTTACACAAGAAGACATCGCTTTGTTAGAAAAAGAAGGTACTTATTCTTTGTTAATTGATAACGAACCATTAATATTACAACTTAATGAGGTGGAAATCACCAGCGAGGACATTCCCGGCTGGATGGTAGCCAGCAAAGGTATATTAACAGTAGCCCTGGATGTTACACTCACCCCAGAACTGGAAAGCGAAGGAAATGCAAGGGAGCTTGTCAACAGAATACAAAAGATACGGAAGGATAACGGCTACGAACTCACGGACCGTATTATGGTAAGGCTTGCTGATAGTGAAATCGTAAAACAATCAGTCAGCCAATTTGATGAATATATTCGCACTGAAATCCTTGCTGACAAGTTAGAACTTGTTGACGGACTGAATGATGGCACTGAAATTGAAGTGAACGATATTTCATTAAAAATCCAGGTAACAAAATCCATTAATTGATAAACTAAGCCATTTTTATAATGGCCTTTTCCAGACCCCCGCATTGCGGGGCCCAATTATTTGATTAACCGGAAAAAGGAAAACAGTTATGGCAACAAAGAAAAAGGCTGCACCCGCAAAAAAAGCAGTAAAACCTGCTCCAAAAGCGGTACCTGCGAAGAAGAAACCGCAGCCAGCTGCTAAAAAAGCAGCCCCTAAGAAAGTTGTGAAACCTGCTCCAAAAGCAGCACCTGCAAAAAAAGCAGCAGCTAAGCCTGTTGCCAAAAAAGCAACCCCTGCTCCGAAGCCTGTAGCAAAGAAAGCCGTTGCCAAACCTGTTGCCAAAACTCCGGAACCTAAGAAAGCGGTTAAACCCGTTGAAAAAACAACAAAACCAGCAGTTAAAAATGATGTTCCCGCCAAGCATGTTGCCCCTGTAAAAACAGCGGCTGCAGCGAAAAGCGAACCAGCTTCCAAGGCACCAGCATCGAAATCAACTGTAAAACCTGCTCCTGCAGCAGCCATAAAAACCATTAAGAAGTCACCAGCTCCTGTTGAAAAGCCCAAACCAGAACCTAAATCCACTGTACCGCCACCGCCATTTAAAAAGGCGCCGGTTGTAGAACAACGACCAACCAAAGTGGTAATGCCGGATATTAAAACCAAGTCGGTAAAAAAATACGAACCAGATTTTACTAAAAGTGTGCTGGATACTCCTGCACAGCAACAAACCGTTCCAACTATGAGATACAGTGACGCAGAACTGGTAGAGTTCAGAGAACTCATAAACAAGAAGCTGGACGCAGCTAAAAAAGAGCTGACGTACTTGCAAGGCTTAATTACCCGCAAAGATGAGATGGGTGGCGATGAAAGTGAAAACCGTTACATGACCATGGAAGACGGTGGCGTAAGCATGGAAAGAGAACAGCTTTCTCAAATGGCGAGCCGCCAGATCACTTTTATTGATCACCTCGAAAAAGCAATAATGCGAATCGAGAATAAAACATATGGTATTTGTCGCGTAACAGGAAAGCTTATCGATAAAGCCCGTTTACGTGCCGTGCCACATGCTACTTTGAGCATTGAGGCTAAGCAGGTAATGAACAAATAAAATAATTGAATTACTGAATAACTGAGCATTTGGTGTTACAACCTGCTCAGTTATTCAACTATCAGCTATTGGTTGCCCATTCCCATTCACCTCAAATATGGGAAACATTGTGATGCATGCTAAGTGCAAACGATTGTCTGCGGGCAGAACGACTCTCCGTCCTTATTGCAGTCTGAAAGTGATAGGCTGTTTCTTATAACTTTTTACTTTCCTTCCACTTTGTTGAGCCGGAATCCATTTTGGTGACTTTTTCATCACCCTTTCTGCCTCTGCGCGCAACTCATCCGGGCCGGCAATCGCTGCTATGTCCGTAATATTTCCCTCTTTGTCAACAATGAACTGAACGACCACGGTGCCTTGAATATTTTTCTTTATCGCTGCTTTAGGGTAATGCAGGTTTTCATTTAAGTATGCAGCCCAACCGGCCACACCGCCGGGAAACGACGATTCGATCTCAACCTTTACGAACGTTTTTTCGAGAGATGTGTCGATAGTTTGTGGCTTCTCTTGCGAAAATCCATTCAATGCCATTAAAACGCAAAATGTAAAAATGCTTAACGGTTTCATTTAATAGGGTTTTTATTTTAAGCGTAAGCCCAACGCTGAACGCCTAACGCGGAGTAGCAGGCGTTCAGCGTTAGGTATTTAGCATTAAGCGTTCATTAAAACAGTTCCACCTGCCAGCTTCTCTGCCAGCTTCCACCTGCTTCGAGTTTTTCAATACCTTCTTTCTCTGCTAATTCCTGGTTGTGATCTACACTATCTGCAATGCCGCACCACGGTTCTATACATACGAAAGACGCATCTTTTGCGGCCCAGATACCAAAGAATGGAAATCCTTCAAAAAGAAAATGCAGACCATGCTCGCTTTTTTGCGAAGCAAGAGAAATAGCATTGCTCTCCAAATGCTTTAATACAATCGCATCTCCATAAAAAAGAGATTTGCTCAATGGAAGCTTGTGATCCGTCAGCGCGATCGTTTCCGTGTCCTTTGATATCAAACCATTGTCCAGCTTATATTTCAGCAGTTCATTTTCTTTGTTGAACTTAAGATAGTAATCTGCGTAAGCAAGCTCCTTTTCAAGCGGAACAGCAAACGCCGGATGGCCGCCAATGGAAAAAAGCATTTGTTCCTTGCCGTTATTTTTTACGACGTAAGTACAACTAACTTTATTGCCAATGAGCTCATACACCAGGGTCAATTCAAATGCAAAAGGATATACCTTTAAAGTGTCTTCATTGCTCACCAAAGTAAACGTCGCCTTTGAATTGCTCTCCACATTCACATCAAATTCTTTATCTCTTGCAAAACCATGGCGCGGCAAATGATATTCTTTTCCCTTGTAGCAATAGGTATCATTTTTTAAAGAGCCTACAATGGGAAATAGCACCGGACTATGTTTACCCCAAAAGGCAGCATCGCCGCTCCACATGTATTCCAGGTCGTTATATTGAATACTTTGAAGCTCCGCGCCTTTCGGGTTGATTTTTATAAAAACGCTTTCGTTGTTTAGAGTTATCATAATAGTAATTGTTGAGTTGAAATTAAGTCAGCTACATACAGCCTCAAATTTAATAACTAGATTGGAAGTTGGAAGTGATAGGTTGTGAGTTTTGAGTTATGAGTTTTGGGTTGGTGCTTAGTTTCGGTTCCTGAGTTATTCAATTATTCAGTTATTCAGTCGTTCCCCGAGGCACACCCTTTGCAGTCAATTTCCTAAACTACGATCATGGAAAAGAGAGTCTTCGGCATCATACTAACGGTTCTGGGAATCATTGGTTTAATCATGGCGGCCATGAACTTCATGAATGGCGGCTCCAATACCCACAACGTAAAAGAAATTTTTACCTATTCTATTTTAGGAGTTGTTTTCTTTTTCTCCGGAATAGCATTGATTCGTAGTACGAGAGATAAGGCAGCATAAAGCAATAACTGAATAACTGAGTGGTCGATAATGTGAGTGGCTCCGCATATGAAACATTCAGTTATTCAGTCATTCAGTCATTCAGTTATTTACTGTCCGAATGCCCCAAACTCTTTCCCGGATTCACCACATCCCGCACCAACTGTTTGAGTTCTTTTATTTCCGGAAAACGTCCTTGTTCTTTTCTGTCAAATATTTTTTCATCATTAATGGAGATAATAAATCGGCCGCTTATTTCGGAAGGTACTAGCAGTACTCCTTTAAGATCGTCATTAAAAGTAGTCAACAGTTCCTGTGCCATGTAAGCGCTTCGCAAAAGCCATCCGCACTTAGGGCAATATTCTATAGAGACAGTGGGTTTCATTAAGTGTCGTTTTTGCAAAAATAGAAGAAAGGAACGCTGATTTTCAAGATTGTCATGATTTGTTAAGATTCTTGATTTGAAAATTAATACTCATCCGTTTTCAAATCATACATTGATCATGATAATCATGAAAATCTCCGTTCTCACTGAAATTATATAACACAAAAGCGAAATTCTGTAAGGCTGTTCCTGTTAAACGATGTGAAATTTGTAGCTGAATTATGATCCTATTTTCAGACTAAAACACTTATCATGAAACGGCTATTGTTTACCTTATTATTTTTCTCGTTATCGACCACAATTCTATTTGCGCAGCATGATCATAGCATGCACAACATGTTGCCGTCGAAAGATACGATGCCTGCTATGCATCACATGAATATGCATGATCATAAAGAAATGGCAATGTCAAGTGCTTACAGCCTTAGCTTACCCATGAACAGAAATGGGTCAGGTACTTCATGGTTGCCAGACAATGCGCCGATGTATGGTTATATGCTGCACAAAAAAGAATGGATGTTCATGTTTCACGGCAATGTGTTTGTTCGTTATAATTCGCAGGACATATTTAAATCCGGCAGTCGCGGCGATTCCAAATTTGATGCACCCAACTGGTTCATGGCGATGGGACAACGAAAGATTGGAAAGAATGGCCTTTTTCATTTCAGTACCATGTTTTCTTTGGACGCGCTGACCATCGGCGGTTATGGATACCCGTTATTGTTTCAAACCGGCGAAACCTGGAAGGACAAACCGCTTGTGGACAGACAACATCCGCATGACCTGTTTGCAGAGTTGTCAGTGGGCTATACGCAGCGCATCAACAAAAATGTGGATGTTTATGGATACTTTGGTTATCCCGGCGAGCCCGCCTTGAGTGCTACAACCTTCATGCATCGCCCTTCTTCGCTTTCCAACCCCGATGCACCTTTGGGGCATCACTGGCAGGATGCGACACACATTACATTTGGCGTGGCAACGCTTGGCGTGCGATATAAAAACTGGAAGCTCGAAGGCTCATCCTTTACCGGTAGAGAACCCGATGAAAACAGGTATGATTTTGACAAAATGAAATTCGATTCCTGGTCGGGAAGATTGTCTTTCAATCCCTCTAAAAGCTGGTCATTACAAGCATCTCATGCATTCATAAAAAGCCCCGAAGCATTGCATCCCGACGAAGACGTCCACCGTACAACAGCCTCCGCGATATATGCTCACAGAATGGGAAATGATAAATTGCTCAATGCCGCAGCAGTGTGGGGATACAACTATGTTGACGAGCATCACAAAGAACATTCCGCTTTAGCAGAAGTTTCCTATGTTGCCAAAAAGAATACTGTTTATGGAAAGTATGAGTGGGTACAAAAATCTGCAGAAGAATTAAACCTCAACGAAGATGAATATGGCCATGACAGCCGCTTTCCGGTGCATGCAATTACAGCGGGATATGCGAGAACTTTGTTCACATTTGCTAAAACCAATCTATCACTCGGAGCTCAAACTACCTTATATGTAGTGAGCAACGACTTAAAAGATCTTTATGGTAAAACACCAGTGGCGGGGGAAATATATCTGCGGATCAGTCCTGGTTTAATGAGGTAATCAGCTCATCAAAATAGCCATCGCCGCATACAAAACTGTAAGGGAGATGAAAAGCCAGGCTATAAACGGCTTGTGTGCGTGTTTCATATAATTTTCATTTAATACGTTTAATAAATAACGTTTTTCCTTGCAGATATTGTGTTTGGTGTAAAAAACTATAGTTTCTACAGTCTTTGCAATCGTCGTGCCACAGTCATTTTTGGAGAAATGTTCCGTATTTTCGGAAAGCACATCTTACCACATATGCAATACTTTATAGGCATTGATATTGGCACAACACACACGAAAGCAATTGCTTGCGAGGCTTCCGGCAAAGTAGTCGTCACTTACAAAGAAGGGTATAAAAAAGAGAAAATTGAGGGGATCGAACAGGATGCCGAGGAAATTTTTCAGGCAGTGTGCGGGCTAATGCAGCAGGTAACGGCCTTTATGAAAGGCAAGGGGACATTGGCTGCAGTGAGTTTCAGCTCAGCAATGCACAGCCTCGTGGCTGTAGATGAACGGGGAGACGCCTTATCAACCCTGTGGACTTGGGCCGATAACAGAAGTGTTGCCTACGCAAAAAAGCTTCAACAATCGCCGGAAGGCAAAACAATATTTGAGCAAACCGGCACACCGCTTCATCCCATGACGCCGCTCTGTAAAATAGCTTGGATACGCGACAACGATCCGGCGTTATTTGCAAAGGCACACAAATTCATTTCCATTAAAGAATATGTTTTCTACAAACT
Source organism: Pinibacter aurantiacus (assembly GCF_019130065.1). Taxonomy (GTDB): domain Bacteria; phylum Bacteroidota; class Bacteroidia; order Chitinophagales; family Chitinophagaceae; genus Pinibacter; species Pinibacter aurantiacus. The sequence continues at coordinate 34,437 of NZ_JAHSPG010000005.1, forward strand.
GTTCGGCCAATTTATCATAGATCATTCCATCGCTTCGGCAACAGGGTTGTTCAACATTCATACACTTTCGTGGAGCAAGGAGGCGTTGAAATTCGCGGGCATAGACGAATCAAAATTGTCGAAGCCGGTTTCTCCGCTGCTTGTTGTAGCCGGCCTGCAGCAAAGCTTTTGCGATCAGTGGGGAATAGATGCACAGACGCCTTTCGTTCCCGGTGCGAGCGACGGATGCCTTGCCAACCTTGGAAGTGGAGCGATCGCAAAAGGAGAAGTAGCGCTTACAATCGGTACCAGTGGCGCCATACGGCAAACGGTGCGCTCGTCTAAAACCGATGAAAAAGAAAGATTATTCACGTATATTCTGAATGATGATTACTACGTAAGTGGCGGTGCGATCAACAATGGCGGCATCGTTTTGAAATGGTGGATGGAGCAAATGCTACAGGATGAAAACATAGAGGATAAAGATTTCGATAAGTTCTTTGATGCCATTGGCAAAATTCCAGCAGGTGCCGATGGACTTGTTTGCCTGCCTTACTTTTACGGCGAACGTGCACCGGTATGGGATGCTGATGCGAAAGGTGCTTTCGTGGGCGTAACAGCCAAACATTCACAGGCACATTTTATGCGTGCCGTTGCAGAAGGTATTTGTTTTGCCTTTGCACAGCTCGCAAAAATTCTCGAAGAAAACTTCGGCCCCATCAGTAGAATTTATGCTTCCGGTGGCTTTATTCAAAGCAGTACGTGGGTGCAAATGCTGGCCAATATTTTACAGAAAAAAATAACAGTAAACAATGCGGCCGATGCATCCGCGTTTGGCGCTGTTTGCATGGCCATGCTCGCGACAAAAAACATCAACAGTATTGAAGAAGTAAAGAAGTTAATTCCCCCAGACGGCAAAGATTATTTACCAGACGAAAGCACGAGGGAAGTGTATGCGAAGCGGTTTGAAGTTTTCGATACCCTGTACGAAAAAATTGAAAATTTGAGGATTTGAAAATTTGAAAATTCGTTCTGTGGAACTTTTCATTTTTTTAATTTACTCGCCAAATATCAGGTAGCTAAAAATAAACTTACAAAGATGCGCCTGAAGCATTTTCAAATTTTCAAATCCTCAAATTTTCAAATTTTACTCCGCTATGCCATTACTCATCATATTCCTTGGAATCATTTTACTGCTGTTTCTTACCCTTAAAAAAATAAGTCCGTTTATTGCATTACTCATCGTAGCAATACTGGTGGGGCTTGCTTTAAAAATGCCATTCGACAAAGTGCTACTTGCTTTGCAAAATGGCGTTGGCAGTACATTGGGCAGCATGGCGCTGGTGCTATGTCTCGGTGCTGTGTTGGGGAAAATGCTTGAAGTAAGCGGCGCGGCGCAACAAATAAGCAATACGCTCATCAAAGTTTTTGGTGAACGATACATTCAATGGGCCGTGTTATCAACTGGGTTTTTAGTTGGCATCACGCTTTTTTACAATGCCGGTTTTGTGATACTCGTACCGCTTGTTTTTTCTATTGCAAAAGCTGCAAAGAAAAACCTCTTATTCATTGCCATACCAATGGCTGCCGCGTTATCAGTCACGCATGGATTTTTGCCACCGCATCCTGGCCCCGTTGGTTTGGCTTCTATTTTTAAAGCAGATGTTGGCAAAACAATGCTCTATGGGTTAATACTCGCAGTGCCCATCGTTGCCATTGCAGGTCCTATTTTCGGTAGCAGCTTTAAAAATCTTCAGATCGTTTTAAAGGAAGATGCAAAAACAAATTGGCAAACCTCCGGCGATCTTCCTCCCGTGTCGACAAGTTTCACCATCGCGTTGTTGCCTGTCCTGTTAATCGCCTTGCCTTCGTTGTTACAAACATTCACAACTCCAGAAACTAATTTTTTCAAAGTATGCAAAGGGATCAGTGATCCTGTATTTGCTTTGTTGATTGCCAGTATTGCCAGTGGTTATTGGCTGGGCATTAAGCGCGGAAGAAATATGCAATCAACCATGCAGTTGTTTACAGATGCCGTTGCCGGTATTGCCATTATAATGATGATCATTGCTGCAGGTGGCGCATTTAAAGAAGTGCTTACCGCAAGCGGTGCGGGTGATTACATCACAAAAGTGGCGTCGCAATATAATTTCTCACCACTCATTGCCGGATGGCTCGTTGCGGCGTTGATAAGAATAACGCTCGGCTCGGCCACTGTCGCGGGACTTACGGCTGCGGGCATCGTCGCGCCGTTAGTATTACATGGCCAGGCAAAACCTGAGTTAATGGTGCTGTCGGTAGGCGCAGGAAGCTTGATGTTTTCTCACGTAAATGACACCGGCTTCTGGATGTTCAAAGAGTATTTTAATCTTAGCTTAAAGCAAACCTTCGCTTCGTGGTCGTTGATGGAAACGATTGTTAGTGTGCTGGGGTTAGTTGGAGTGTTGGTGCTGAATACAATTGTCTGAATTTGGATTCGTAGGATTGAAGGATTGTTGGATTGCTTTTTAAGATAATGCACAGATGTTGAACTTATCTGCTGGAAACTCTAATCAATAGTTAAGCAGCGGAGTAAATTACAAACAATCCAACAATCCCATAATCTAACGTATCCTAATTGTATTTTCCGCCACCAATATGCACACCCACTTTAATGGAGAAGTAGCCGCTTTTGATGCTTTTGTTGGTATAGGGGCTTACAAAAGTGTTGTTCACAAAATTGTATTCGAGGCCCATTCTGAAATGCGTTACTTCGAAACCAGCACGTAACATACCGCCAAACTTCGAGGACTTAGGCACATCGAAATCATAGGTTTCATCATCGGTGCCTTTGTAGGTTACCTTGCTTGTTTTGTACACGCCAAGGCCGGCACCCACATAGGGTCTAAATGTGTTGTTGCTTAAATAGTAATCAGCCGTTGCCAGGTAAGATGAACCAAATGTTACGTCTGCCTCAGAGCTGTTGTCAACATCTGAATAAATGTTGTGAAGGCCCATAAGTCCCTCCCAGCGGATACCTACAGAGAGTTGCTCCAGTACAGCGTATTTTGGCTCAACTGCAAACGGAAAACCAATATTCGTTCCCGAACCTTGCAATATGGAAACACCGGTAGTAACATCAACTTTAAATGGTTTGTAAATGCGATCTGCATCTTGCGCGAAAGAACTAGCTGCAATAAATGCAACACATAAGGAAAGGATGATCTTTTTCATGTTAATAGGCTTGAAAAGGGTTTTTGATTAAAAAGCGGGTAAATATAAGAGAGAGAACGCAGATAGTCAAGATTGTCATGATTTGATATGATTTTTTACGTTTTTGGCTGATGTATTAACCAAGAAATTCCACCGCCATCAAAAAAATCATATCAAATCATGACAATCATGACAATCTGTGTTCCTTCTTAATCTTGACAATCTGCGTTCTTTCTCTACCTTAGCGAAATGGAAAAGAAAGTTTTTTTACTGGACGCAATGGCACTTATTTTTCGTGCCTACTATGCATTGATCCGCAATCCGCGCATCACATCAACTGGAAAAAATACCAACGCACAATTTGGTTTCACCAATACATTACTTGAACTTATTAACAATCAGAAGCCATCACACATGGCGGTTTGTTTCGATACCGAAGCTCCTACCGAAAGGCACACTGATTTTACCGATTACAAGGCGAACAGGCAAGAAGCGCCGGAAGACCTGATAATTGCCATTCCCGACATCAAAAGAATCATTAAAGGGTTCAATATTCCCTGCATTGAAGTAGACGGTTATGAAGCAGATGACGTGGTAGGAACATTGAGCAAACAGGCGGCTGCAGCAGGTTATGAGGTTTTCATGGTGACTCCGGATAAAGATTACGGCCAACTCGTAAGTGAAAAGATCAAGATCTACAAACCCGGCTACCAGGGCGGAGACGTGGAAATAATGGGGCCCGAGCAAGTGTGTGCAAAATGGAACATTAAGGAGGTAGACCAGGTAATTGACATACTTGGTTTAATGGGCGATGCGGTGGATAACATTCCAGGCATTGCGGGGGTGGGAGAAAAAACAGCGGCGAAATTATTGGCAGAATACGGTACGCTGGAAAATGTATTAGAAAACGCAGACAAGATAAAAGGCGCCCTTGGTGAAAAGGTGCGCAACGGAAAAGAGAATGCGATCTTAAGTAAAAAGCTCGCGACAATTATCACCAATGTTCCTGTTGAATTTCATGAAGATGATTTCAAGTTGAAAGAATGGAATAAAGACGCTTTGCGTGAAGTGTTCGGCGAGCTTGAATTCAGAACAGTTATTAAAAGGATTTTGGGCGAAGAGATCTCCGTGGCTGTTAATGAAGAGACGACTGTTATTTCTAAAACAACAGTTGGAGTGCAAACAGATTTGTTTGGCAATGCTGTAGCAAAACCTGAAGTTGTAGTGGTGGAGAAAGAAACCGAAGTAATCATCGGCAAAAATATTCTCAACACACCTCACGAATACATTGCCGTACAGGGCAAAGATGAAATCGACGAGCTGGTGAAAAAACTACTTGCAGTTGAAGAAGTTTGTTTTGATTCAGAAACGACAGGCCTAGACGCAAACGATGTGGAGCTTGTAGGTCTGAGCTTTTCTATAACTCCAACAGAGGCTTACTATGTTGCTTGCCCGAAAGACCAGGAGCAAACAAAAAGCATTCTGGAACAATTCGCACCGCTGTTTAACGACGTATCAAAAAAATGGGTGGGTCAAAATATAAAATATGATTTGCTCGTATTGAAATGGTACGGCCATGAGCTGAAAGGTGAAATTTTCGATACCATGCTGGCACACTACGTAATTGAACCTGATGGAAAACGCAGCATGGATCAGCTAAGTGCGCAATACCTCGGCTACGAACCTGTTCATATTGAAGAATTGATTGGTAAAAAAGGAAGAGGCCAAACCAATATGCGCGATGTGGAGCTCGACAAAATTAAAGAGTATGCTGGTGAAGATGCAGACATCACCTTGCAGTTGAAGAATGCATTTGTTCCATTGTTGAAAGAGAAAGAAGTAGAAAAAGTTTTCCGTGAAGTGGAAAGCCCGCTGGTGAAAGTGCTTACTGACATGGAGTTTGAAGGCGTTAAAATAGATGTCGATTTCCTGAATGATTATTCCAAAGAGCTTGACAAATTTGCCAAAGAAGCAGAAGAAAACGTTTATAAACAAGCAGGTGTTCGGTTCAATTTATCTTCTCCAAAACAATTGGGTGAAGTGTTATTTGAAAAATTAAAACTTGATCCTAAAGCAAAGAAAACACGCACCGGGCAGTACGCAACAGGTGAAGATGTATTGTTGAAACTCGCTTCGCAAAATAAAATCGTGGATGATATTCTTGCCTACCGCGAGTTGACAAAATTGAAATCGACTTATGTTGATGCGTTACCGGAAATGATCAATCGCAAAACCGGTCGCGTGCACACATCATATGCGCAGGCTGTTGCCGTAACGGGAAGATTGGCAAGCACCAATCCTAACCTTCAGAACATTCCCATCCGCACAGACAGGGGCCGCGAAATAAGAAAAGCATTTATTCCCCGCAATGAAGAACATGTGCTGATCAGCGCCGACTATTCACAAATAGAACTACGTATTGTTGCGGCTATAAGTGGTGATAAGAACATGTGTGAAGCATTCCGCTCCGGCATAGACATTCACACGGCAACTGCGGCAAAAGTCTACGGCGTTGATGCTGCCGATGTTACCAAAGAAATGCGTTACAAAGCCAAGAGCGTAAACTTCGGTATCATTTACGGACAAGGCGCATTCGGGCTCGCGGATAATCTTGGCATCAGCAGAACCGAGGCGAAAGAGATCATTGATAACTACAAAAAAGAATTCAACGGTATTACCAAGTACATGGACGACATGGTAAACTTTGCCAAGGAAACAGGCTATGTACAAACGCTGATGGGTCGTAAGCGCTGGCTGCGTGACATCGGTTCGTCAAACTTTACCGTTCGTGGCTTTGCAGAACGAAATGCCATCAACTCGCCCATCCAGGGAACTGCGGCAGATATGATCAAAATGGCAATGGCCAAAGTGCACACCACATTTAAAGAGAAAAATTTTAGATCAAAAATGATTCTGCAAGTGCATGATGAGTTGGTATTTGATGCAGTTAAAGATGAAGTGGAAATCATTAAACCGGTGATTCTCGAATGCATGCAAGACGCAATGCCGCTGCCAAATGGCGTTCCGGTAATTGCGGAAGTGGGCGTTGGGGATAATTGGCTGGAAGCGCACTAGCAAGAAGTAAAAATTTAAAAGTGAAAAGTCAAAAATGGGCGCTCTGTTTTTGAGTTTTTACTTTTGGTTTGAATGAATAATAATTTCACAAATGAGAAAAATCGTTGTATTTCTTTTTGTTGCTGTTTTGGTTACAACTACAGTAAAAGCGCAAATTGTGTTGCTTGATGGAGTTGTGTCAAAGTATCCCATTTTAATGGCCCTTGATACTTCGGACCGCACAATACTTAACGGTGTTTATTACTACAAGAAAACAAAACAGGATATTGAGCTAACCGGTAGCATTTCAAAAAACGGTTCCATTGAATTAACCTCTGATGACACAGAGGATAAATTTTCACTGACGAGAAAGGGAAGTGTTTGGCAGGGAACATTTAGGAGTGCAAAAGGCGTAAAACTGCCGGTGACTTTAAAGGTGATTAAAGACTCGCTAAATAAAACTGGAGCCGCAAAAACAAGTGATCCATCAGAAATATTGGAGACATATAAATTCGCTGACATCAAGTTGGTTCCAGGCAAGCTGGAAATAATTGATAATAAATTTGTCATTCAATGGTATACAGAAGCTACTACTAAAATAACCACCTTTAGAATAGTAAAGGGTTATCCCGATGATGTTATACAAAAGGCAAATGAAATAATTGATGGAGACTTCAACAGCAATTTATCAGCCTGTTTTTCATGTGCGGGAGGTGATGGGTCTTTCGGCTATGACGTGAGTTTCTCTAGTTACCACCTGGATGATCATTTTATCAGTTACTGTATAGGGGCTAATTGGGATTGCAAAGGCGCGGCTCATCCCGATTTTGGCGAGAACGGCAAAACTATCAATGCGAAAGACGGCAAAGAGCTCACCTTGGAAGATATGTTTTGGCTGGGAAACGGCGCCAAGCCCAGAGAGAATTCTGATGCATGGTCTGATTACAGAGGCAAGGTTTTCGCGCCCGGAATAGTGGAGTTGTTCAAGAGACTATATCCAACGCAAATGAAAAAGCCTACTTCTGATGAAGACTGTGATTACACCGATCCTGAAGTATGGAAATATGCTAATTTCTATTTGACAAAAAAAGGATTGTATATAGGCGCCACTTTTGCCCGAGTGCAAAGAGCATGTGATAGTCCTGAGTGGTCAATAATTCCTTATGCCGAGTTGAAGAAAAATAATCCCGATCTGTTTAAATAATTGAATAAATGTATGACTGAATAACTGAGTGGTTTAAATGTAACATTCGTTCTTAGCCCTGAGGCACTCAGTTATTCAGTTATTCAGTTACTCAGTTACTCGGTTATTTCATATTCACTCCAAGCTGCATCCACATAAGCTTTCCGTTCTGAGTAGAACGATGCGATGTAATTTGGCCCGCATCGTTAAAGGTGAAAATGTCCACATCATCATATTTGTAGCTTTTGCCATTTGGCTTCATGCCCATGAATTCACCGGTGAATTTTCCTGACCAGGTGCCAAATACCGCCACTTTATTTCCTTCTGCTATCACGCTTATGTTTTCTCCCTTAGTATCTGAGAAAGCTTTAAGATACTGAGCTATCATTGCTTTTATTGAGTCTCTGCCTTTAAATACCATTCCTGAGCCGTCCCCATAGTCTACCAGATCTGTGACTGCGTCTTTTAAGACGCCATCTACATTGTGACTGTTGAAAGCATCAATGGAAGCCAGGGCTGTAGCTTTGTTCCTTTCAGTTTTTATTGCAGCGCTGTCAACATGTTCGACAACGGGCATCGTAGGATCTGTTACCTGAGGCTTCTGAGGATTGTTGTTGCAGGCAGTAACCGCGTACAAACAAGTGAAGAGCATAAGAGCACCAAATGAGTGTTTCATTTTAAAATGTTTAAGGTGTTGAATAAAGAAAAAAGAGGTCTGTTAGTGGGTCAGAAAGGGCGAGTACAAAGTAGAAAATTGATGGTAATATTCAAAGGCCTGGGGTCTTAATTTGTAAACTTTAAAACAACCTCAGTTGTACATTGCTTGGCTCTTTGGATTTGCCAAACACAGTACAGCCGCCATATTTCCATTGGCACACAGATGACGCTGATTCGACTGATTTCCGCTGATTATTTTCTCCCTATTCAATCTAAATAAGTGCTTAATTGAAAAAGGGCTATGAAATTTGAATTGTCAAACTTCATAGCCCTTATAAATTTTGACTGTTCTCAGCCTGACACCACGTTTGGCAAAAAATCCGTGTAAATCAGCCCAATCCGTGTCATCCGTGTGCTCTCTCCTACGACTGTGTTGCCTGAATGGCCGTCAGCGCTATGGTGTACACAATGTCGTCTACTAACGCACCTCGGGAAAGGTCGTTTACAGGCTTTTTAAGACCTTGTAACATTGGGCCAACACTTACCACGTTGGCGCTTCTTTGCACGGCTTTATAGGTTGTATTTCCGGTATTAAGATCAGGGAAAACAAACACATTGGCCTGACCAGCTACAAGACTGTCCGGAGATTTTTGTTTGCCAACGCTTTCCACAGTTGCGGCATCGTATTGCAATGGTCCGTCTATTAAAATGTCCGGACGTTTTTCCTGCGCGATCAATGTAGCAGTCTTTACCTTTTCAACATCTGCACCCGTTCCTGAAGTTCCTGTAGAATAGGAGATCATCGCCACTTTTGGATCCAGGCCGAACGCTTTGGCAGAGTCGGCACTTTGAATAGCAATATCAGCTAACTCGTCAGCAGACGGATCAGGATTCACGGCGCAGTCCCCGTAAACATATACCTGGTCAGGCATCAGCATGAAGAAGATGGAAGAAACCAGCTTCGTGCCCGGCGCCGTTTTGATCAATTGCAATGCCGGTCTGATTGTATTAGCTGTTGTGTGAATGGCTCCGGAAACCAAGCCATCCACCTCGTTCATCACTACCATCATGGTGCCGAGAACAACGTTGTCGCCCAATTGGTCCTCAGCCTGCTGAGGAGTTACTCCTTTTTCTTTTCTTAGCTCAGCATAACCATTGATATATTTTGCACGTACAATGTCCGGATCAATAATTTCGAGGTCTGCCGGTAATTGAACTCCTTGCGCATTGGCTATTTCAAGCACGTTTTCCCTTTTGCCGAGCAACACACATTTGGCAATAGACTTTTCATGGCAAATGACAGCCGCCTGGATCGTGCGCGGCTCTTCCCCTTCAGGTAAAACAATTTTCTTACCTGCTTTGCGCGCCGCTTGTATAAGCTGGTAGCGGAAAGCGGCGGGTGGCATGCGTTTTTCGGTGAGTTCTCCTACTTTTTCTTTCAAAGAATCTATGTTCAGATATTCTGCCACGTGATCGACCAACTTAGTGATTCTTTCGATATCGTCTATAGGAATATGCGTATCCAGTTTGCCTAAAATATTCACCGTATCAATAGAATTATATTCAGTAATGAGCACCGGAATATTTTGCGCAAGCGCTGGCGCACATAAATTTCTGATAGCTTCTTTCGGGGCAAAATTGCTCGTAAGCAAAATCCCTGCGATGGGCACACCGCGAAGAACGGCAAGCGTTGTTGCCATCAATACATCATCGCGATCTCCGGCAGTAATAACAAGAACCCCCGGTTTTAACAGGTCCACAATGTATTCCACCGATCTCGAAACAACCATTGACCTTGTAACCCGGGATGTACTCAATGCCGCATTGCCTGATAATACTTTACATTTAAGATGATTCGCAATGTCGAGCATTCGCGGAGCAAGCAATGTATTATCAAACGGAATGACACCAAGCAAAGGCAATTTTCCGGATCTGATACTTTTACTGTGCGCCTGGAGCTCTTGCATAAGGCTGTTCAGATTCAATGAAGGATCTGCTTTGGTGATTACGAATCCCGCGAAATTTGTTTTGTCAGCGCTATACTGCTGTGCGGCAATCTCCAGTTGCTCTGCTATAGAAGACACCTGCATTTGATCTGCAGAAACCACGAGTATTACGCTTGCTCGCAGGTTGCGGGCAATGTCCGTATTGAGAGCAGTAAGTACGGGTTTATTGAAATCCTGGGCCAGGCCCTCTACAATTACTACATCATTTCCTTCGGCAGATTGCTGAAACAGTGAAACGATTTCTTCCATCAGGCTTTCCTTACCGCCTTCACTTAGTAATCTTTCAACATGTTCAATGGTTAGAGGATGTGTAAAAGGAATATTGTACAATATTTCCGCAAAGTAGCCGGATCGCTCAGCATCTTTTCCCAATAGTAATGTATCGGCGATTGGCTTTACAAATCCGGATTTAATGCCCAGGCGCTCCAATGCCCTTACCAATCCTAAAGAAACAGAAGTAAGTGCTGCACTTGGGCCTACCGGAGCTATATAATATGTTCGCATGAAAAATGTTTTTAAAGTTTGGGTTTCTTTGGCACACTGATGACACGGATTGGACTGATTTACACGGATTTTTTTCTGCCGATCAAATAGCAATTTTTTTTTCTGCTACTCGACTTAGAACTTCAATTATTCTATTATTCATTTATTAAAAGATCAGTGTAAATCAGTCCAATCCGTGTCATCAGTGTGCTAATCATCAGGACTTCACCAGCGCCGCTGTGTCCATCGCAATCATCAACTCTTCGTTTGTATTAATAACTATTGCTTTTTTGCTTTGCTGGTTGGTAATAATGCCGGCTTTGCCGCGAATCGTTCGGCCGTTGGCTTCTTCATCAATAAAATAGCCAAGTACTGCCAATCTTTCGATCACCTTTCTTCTTAACAGGACAGAATTTTCACCTATACCTCCGGTAAAAATCAATGCGTCTACCCGTGGTAGTGAAACCGACATGGCGGCGATATATTTTGCAAGGCGGAAAACAAATATTTCAATAGCCGTTTTTGCCCGTTCATCGCCGTTAGCAGCGGCGGCTTCCAGCTCACGCATGTCGTTGCTTAGTCCGGATAGTCCAAGCAATCCACTTTTTTTGTTTAGCATATCGACTATTTCATGCGCCTCTTTTTTCAATACGTCAGATAAGTAACCGATCAGTGCCGGGTCAATATCGCCGGAGCGGGTTCCCATCACCAGGCCCTCCAGGGGCGTGAAGCCCATTGAAGTGTCCACGCTTTTGCCATTGAGGATTGCCGTTATACTGGCTCCGTTGCCTAAATGGGCGCAAACAAAGGCGCTGTTGTCAAGCGGAATTTGCAGAGAACTTGCTGCTTCCTGGGTGACAAAGCGGTAGCTTATGCCGTGAAATCCATAGCGGCGTACGCCATGTTCTTTATACCACTCTGTAGGAACAGCATATAAATAAGCATGTTGTGGTAGTGTTTGGTGAAAAGCTGTGTCAAAAACGGCTACCTGCGGCAATTCGGGAACGGCGTGCAGAGCGCCGGTAATTCCTATAAGGTTCGCTGGGTTGTGTAAGGGCGCATAAGGCACGCATTTTTCGATTGCCTTTATCACTTCAGGAGTAACGATCGTAGAAGAAGAGAAATATTCTCCCCCATGCACCACCCGGTGACCAACAGCTTTGATTTCCTTCCCGAGACCTTTTTCCTGCAGCGTTTTTAGGATCGCCTGCATGGCGGTTTCGTGGTCGTTCTTTTCAAGCTCAATGGTTTGGGTTTCGCCATTGTGTTTTGCATGTAAAACAGCTGTTTCAAGACCAAGCTTTTCGGCGAGGCCGGAGATAACAGTTTTGTGGGTGTCAACTTCGATAAGTGAAAATTTAATAGATGAACTTCCGCTATTTATAACAAGAATATGAAGACCCATTTCAGAAATTTTTCAGGATTTATGTAAATACAATACAAACATGTGTATGTAAAGTTGATGGCCGAGCAAAAATTAGTATAAGGAAATGACGCCGCTAAAGTATTAAAATGCAAGGAGCTATGAGGTGGTGATTCTTTTAATAAGAAATGATTAATATCATTTTTATTTATAAAAGTTTTTAGCAAAGGTTAGGGCCGAAAGTATTTACAGTATTGGTTTTGATACATTTTGGGCCGATTTTGATAAAAGTGTGACCAAATATTTTAGCGAAAAAATACTAAATAAATTAGTGTTAATAAAAATCTTGTGCTAACTTTACCCAATCAATAATTTTGATCTCTAAATACTAGATTATATGGCAAACGCAGAAAATGCAGAAAAATTTAAGGCGCTGAAGCTTACGATGGAGAAGATCGATAAGGATTTTGGAAAAGGATCTGTGATGATGATGAACGAAAAGGCTACAGGACCTCAGGAAGTAATTTCTACCGGTTCAATTGGCCTTGATGTGGCGCTGGGCATAGGCGGTTTGCCAAAGGGCCGTATCGTTGAAATTTACGGGCCAGAATCTTCCGGTAAAACAACAGTTGCTACGCATATAATTGCTGAAGCTCAGAAAAAAGGCGGCATGTGCGCAATCATCGATGCGGAGCACGCTTTTGATAGTTCTTATGCTCAGAAATTAGGTGTTGATGTAGACAACTTATTGATATCTCAACCGGATTATGGTGAGCAGGCACTTGAAATCGCCGATAGATTGATCCTTTCCGGTGCGTTGGATGTTGTGGTGATTGACTCTGTTGCCGCTCTTGTTCCAAAAGGCGAGTTGGAAGGTGAAATGGGAGACAGCAAAATGGGTCTTCAGGCGAGATTGATGAGCCAGGCGCTGAGAAAATTAACAGCAACCATTTCCAAAACAAATACCATTTGCATATTTATTAACCAGCTGCGTGAAAAGATCGGTGTGATGTTCGGTAACCCTGAGACAACAACCGGTGGTAACGCGCTTAAATTCTATGCGTCGGTTCGTTTGGATATCCGCCGTGCCGCTCAAATTAAAGATGGCGATGAAGCGATCGGTAACCGCGTAAAAGTGAAAGTGGTAAAAAACAAAGTGGCTCCTCCTTTCCGTGCAGCGGAATTCGACATCGTGTTTGGTGAAGGTATTTCCAAAGTGGGTGAAATCATCGATATGGGTGTGGAACTTGGAATCGTTAATAAAAGCGGAAGCTGGTTCAGCTACAATACAGATAAATTGGGACAAGGTCGTGATGCAGTGAAACAGTTGCTGAGAGACAACCCTGAGCTTGCCAACGAGATTGAAGGTAAGATCAGAGAAAAAATTAAAGAAATGCAAACAGCATAATAAGTTTTTGAATAATGGGTTAGTTAGTAAAAGTTCCCGCCTTTCCAGGCGGGATTATTTTTTATTAGGGAGCACACCGATGACGCTGATTCTTTGGCACACAGATGACACGGATTAGACGGATTTACACGGATTTTTGAGGTCATTTCGTGTATTTATGAAATATGACAATAATTTCAGATTGTATGTTGTTTGTCAGGTATTCAGACTTGTCAGGAAAAACTGCCCATTCAAAAATATATCCGTGTAAATCCGTGTCATCCGTGTGCTAACTTATCGTGTGCTTACTTCTTCAGCACCACACGCTCCTCTTCCAGCGAATATTTGATATCAAAGCCCTTGCTGATCGTTTCGAGGATCTGTTGCAATGTAGCTTCACGAAATGTATAGGTAATAGGCGGCAGCTTTGAGAAATCTCCATTCAAGGTTACCGAAATACCAAACCAGTTTTCAAGCTCCTTTGCAAATTCTGAAACAGTTGCGTTGTTAAAAACGAGAATATTTGATTTCCATTTAGAGATTTCTGTAGTGTCGAAAGTTTCCTTTTCCATCAGATCAATGGTGTGATTGATCATTACCATTTCACCGGCTTTTAAGGTTTCCGGTTCGTTAAATTGAGAAGTGTATGCTTTGTTTGCATGCAAGGTTCCTCTCATTACTTCGACGGTTTCGCCTTCGCTCGTGGCCGGCGCAATGATCCAATAGATGCCGTCCCTTGCAGTGTTTTGCAAATGCCTTGTATGTATAATAAAAGGTTTGGAGCTGTCCTTCACTACTTCAATGAGTGCGTTGCCTATCAGGCCAATTTCCCTTGATGATTTATTGAAAGTCTCGGGAACACTGATCGTTGATGAAGATCCAAGCGTAACAATGGTGCCATCTGAAAGTGTAACAACTTTTCTCGCACCTAAATCACTATTATAATTCTTGTATGGATCTGAAGGTTTCCACTCTTTTTCTTCGAGTTTACTTTTTTCTTCTTCTTTTTTTTCTGTTTGACCGGAATGACAACCAACGAAAACAAAACCTGTCAATAGGAGAGCAAGGCAAAACTTTGAAAGCATAGATTTATAAATAACAGGGATAAAAATATTAAGATGAAGTGGATTTGACGTGGTGAGAAGTATATTTTTTAAACCATGGAAAGGTATAAAAATAAAAAAGGGGTCAGAATAGACATTCAACCCCGTTTTTAAAATCCAATATCCTATGAAAAACCAATGCAATAATAGTGTTTATTAATTACATACACAATACCACAAAGTGGTATTAGTAAAAATACTATTGAAAAGTTCGTCAATTTTTGATTAATTTATCCGTAATCCATTTATTATCATCCTTTTGTATTAGGGTTATGATATAATAACCTTTTTCAAGATTTGATACGTCAACGAACTGAATTCCTTGTGCAATCGATTTAGTAATGCGAATCTTACTATTCATGTCTGTGATATACAGCATGATATTTTTGTCGGATTTTACGATAAGGAGATTGTCGACCGGATTTGGATAAAACTTGCAGGCAAAAATTCCTTTGACATTTATGGATTGAATGGAAGAGTAACGTGCAGTGTCTGCAACAACATATTTTATTCTGTAATAGTTGCTGCCTGTTAGCGGAGATTCATCTGTGAACTCGTAATAATCTTGTTTGGCAACAGATTTTTTTATCGCAACAGTTTCGAATGTTAAACCATTGCTGCTTCTTTCAATTGTATAAAAACTTGTTTCTTTGCCGTTGAGTTGTGGTTGCCATTGTAAAATAACGGTATTGTTATCTTTTAGAAGAGGCGCAGACAAGATCAGTTCGGGGTTAGTCGTTATAGCAGAATCAGCGGGTGGCACAGGCAAAGGCTCGACCTGAGCATAGCCGTTAACCGCACAGAATGCTGCTATAATGAAGGTCAGTAAATATTTCATCTAATGGGTTGTGGATAAACTGTTAACAAACACCATGCCGATAAGTAACAACATAAGATGAAACGGTAGATTTTTAACTTAATTGTATAAACGAGATAAATATGCCTACTAGAACACTTGGTGCCCGCAAAAGGATAGCACTGGTTGCACATGACAACAAGAAACAGGAATTGATTGAATGGGCGCTGCACAACAAAACCATACTTGCAAAACATAGATTGTATGGCACAGGAACCACGGGTACCATGATTGAAAACGCATTGGACCAATCGGTAAATAAATTTCTAAGCGGTCCTCTTGGTGGCGATCAGCAAATTGGCGCCGCTATAGCGGAAGGCAGCCTGGACATGTTGATATTTTTCTGGGACCCAATGGAAGCACAGCCGCACGACCCGGACATTAAGGCACTCTTGCGTTTGGCAAGTGTATGGAACATCCCCATCGCAACAACAAGATCAACCGCAGACTTTATATTAACCTCACACCTCATGAATGAAGACTATGATTGCATAATCGTAGACTTTTCAAGTTATATCAAACGTGTTATAGGGCATTAGGGAAAATTTGAGGATTTGAAAATATGGGAATTTGAAAATGCCTTATGTGCATCCTTTCGCATTTAGTATCTACTTTCCGGAGTAGGGAAAGTTAATTTAAAATTCAAAAGGATGCACTCAAAGCATTTTCAAATTTTCAAATTGCCCCACGGCTCCTGCCACTTACGACTTTTCCTTAACTTCGTAAGATGCCATTCAAACTTCATGCACCATACCAGCCGTCAGGCGATCAACCGGGTGCTATTGCACAACTTACGCAGGGATTGTTAGATGGTGAAAGATACCAAACACTACTTGGGGTAACAGGTTCCGGTAAAACATTTACCATGGCCAACGTTATCCAAAACGTGCAAAAACCCACGCTGGTCCTGACTCATAATAAAACATTGGTGGCGCAATTGTACGGAGAATTCAAGCAGTTCTTTCCGGACAACGCCGTAGGGTATTTCGTTTCCTACTATGATTACTATCAGCCGGAAGCGTATATGCCAGTTAGTGATACCTATATAGAAAAAGATCTTTCCATTAATGAAGAGCTGGATAAGTTGCGCCTGCAAGCCACTGCAGAACTGCTTAGCGGAAGACGCGATATTATTGTTGTAGCCTCTGTTAGCTGCATTTATGGTATTGGTAACCCAACAGAGTTTGAGAACGGTATCGTAAGACTGCACAAAGGACAAACCGTTTCACGCCAGGGCTTTCTCCACTCACTCGTAAACGCCTTATACGTGCGCAGCCAGGGAGAGTTCGGTCGTGGAAGCTTCCGTGTAAAGGGAGATACCATTGACATCAATCTTCCGTATGTGGATTATGGTTACCGCATCACTTTCTTTGGCGATGATATTGAAGAAATAGAAAGCATAGATGTAAACACAAGCAAGCGTATAGCGAAACTTGACAACGCGGCCATCTTTCCCGCCAATCTATACATCGCTCCGAAAGACATGATGCAGCAGATCATTTATGAAATACAGGACGAAAGCAACGCACAGGTTGAATATTTCAAAAGCGTAGGAAAATTCATTGAAGCACAGAGATTAAGCGAGCGTGTAAATTACGACATGGAGATGATGCGTGAGCTTGGCTACTGTAATGGTGTAGAAAACTATTCAAGATTTTTCGACAGACGCCAGCCGGGGACAAGGCCCTTCTGTTTGCTCGATTATTTCCCGAAGGATTTCCTGTGTGTGATAGATGAGAGCCACCAAACCGTACCGCAAGTAAGTGGCATGTATGGTGGTGACAGAAGCAGAAAACTGGTCTTGGTTGATTATGGTTTCCGTTTGCCATCTGCACTCGACAACAGGCCTTTGAATTTTTATGAATTCGAAAACATGTTAAACCAAACAGTATTTGTTTCCGCTACACCCGGTGATTTTGAATTGGAACAAACCGGGGGCATAGTAGTGGAACAGGTAGTAAGGCCAACCGGTTTGCTAGATCCTCCTATTGAAATAAGGCCAAGCGTGAACCAGATTGACGACTTGCTCGACGAAATAGATAAACGTGTTACAAAAGGCGATCGTGTGCTTGTAACAACACTTACCAAGCGCATGGCAGAGGAGATGGATAAGTATTTGCATCGCATCAACATTAAATCGAAATACATACATAGTGAAGTAGACACACTCGAGCGTGTTGAAATTTTGCGACAATTGAGGCTTGGAGAAATTGACGTGTTGGTAGGCGTGAACTTGTTGAGAGAGGGACTTGACCTGCCGGAGGTGTCGTTGGTGGCCATCCTCGATGCAGATAAAGAAGGCTTCCTGCGGAATGAAAAGTCGCTTACGCAAACGGCTGGCCGTGCAGCGAGAAACGTAGATGGACTTGTAATCTTTTATGCCGATAAGATGACGGAAAGTATGCAGCGCACCATCGATGAAACAAGTCGCAGACGGGAAAAACAAATTGCTTATAATATTGAACACGGTATTACACCGCGAACAGTCATAAAGAGCAAGGAGCAGGTGTTTGCACAAACATCTGTGCTGGACATTAAAGGCTACGATCCCAAAGATCCTTATGCTATACAGGGAGACCAGGACCTCGTGCCGGTTGCCGCTGAAGAACAAGAGCAATACAAAACCATTCCGCAAATGGAAAAAGCCATTGCAAAAATTAAAAAGGAAATGGAAAAAGCTGCCCGCGATCTCGACTTCATGGAAGCCGCGAGACTGCGTGATGAAATGTTTAATATGCAAAAGCAGCTCGAGGGGATGAAGAAATAAGATTGGTGCTAAGGTATCTTCATCCAAAGCACTTGCTGCTGTGTTATTAGGGAACCTTTGTGTATATTTGCTTTATGTCATATTTGACTAACATACAAAACTCATTACAAAAGCTGAAGCCAATATTGGTTAACAAATACCATGTTAGCACAATTGGACTTTTTGGTTCTGTTGTGCGTAATGATTATTCAGATTTAAAAAGCGACATTGATATTATTGTTGACTTTAGCGAGCCAATTGGAATAGAGTTTATAGACATGGCAGATTTAATTGAAAAAGAACTAAAGAAGAAAGTAGATGTAGTTTCAAAAAGAGGGATAAAAGAAAAATATTTTTCGCAAATACAAGACGAAATTGTTTATGTCTAAGCGTCTTCCTGAATTGCTCATTAGTGATATAGTAGATAGTGGGAACAAAATTTTATCCTATACAAACAATCTTTCGTTTGAGCAATTTGTTTCTGACAGTAAAACTGTGGATGCCGTAATAAGAAATTTTGAGATAATAGGAGAGGCTGCCAATAGGCTGCCTGAAGATTTTAAAGATTTACATTTAGATATTGATTGGCATCGAATAAGAGGATTTAGAAACCGGATAGTTCACGATTATTTTGGGATAGATTATTCTATTGTGTGGATTATTAAAGAATCATTTCTTCCTGG
Organism: Pinibacter aurantiacus; assembly: GCF_019130065.1. Taxonomy (GTDB): domain Bacteria; phylum Bacteroidota; class Bacteroidia; order Chitinophagales; family Chitinophagaceae; genus Pinibacter; species Pinibacter aurantiacus. The sequence continues at coordinate 53,129 of NZ_JAHSPG010000005.1, forward strand.
AATGATCACCAAATTAAAATCTCTTATTTAGTTAATAGCCTGCCAAATCATTAATCGGCGCTATAACAGAGGCTAAATGCAGCATTTCTAATTTTTCCTCCACGTTCATTCAGCCAATTATTCAATTATCAGCATGGAATTATTCATCAAGAATATGGTTTGCCCCAGGTGCATCAAAGCCGTAAGAAGCATTGCAGAAAGTTTAAAGCTGGATGTAGAAGATGTAGAGTTGGGTAAAGTTGTTTTAAGGAAGGAGCCAAATGAAAAGGCGCTAAAAGCATTTGATGAAACGCTGCAGGCGGAAGGATTTGAAATCATCAACAACAAGAAAGCACGAGTAATCGAACAAATAAAAAAACATATCATTTCTCTCATTCAAAACAAGGATATGGATGAAATGAATGTTACGCTCTCAGAATATCTCTCCTCAAAACTTCATCACGACTATGGTTACCTGAGTAACCTTTTTTCTTCTGTAGAAAACACAACGATTGAACAGTACTTCATTCTGCAAAAAATAGAAAAGGTAAAAGAACTGCTTGTTTACAATGAATTGAGCTTAAGTGAAATTGCCTTTAAATTGGGCTACAGCAGCGTTGCGCATTTATCCGCACAATTCAAAAAAATAACTGGCTTTACGCCGAGCCAGTTCAGGCAATTGAAAGATCATAAACGCAAACCAATAGACGGAGTAGGCAAATAAGTGTACGTTGCGGCTACTGGTAGTTAGAAAAAGAGGCGAAAAATTTGTGTTAAAAGCCTAAAAAACTAACAATAATCAACTAAAAATTGCCGGAAAAAACCGTTGGGCTTCATGCGTTTTTTTTGTTAAAATGCACTGCTGGCAAGGGTTTTGAAAAATAATCTCCAGATTTGGCGTCATGAAAGCGTAAAAAACTTGGTTTTAAACATGACTTCCCGCGCACTACTTTTACATCATCAAACAAAGCAAACGGAAAACGAAGAGAAAGAAAAAGAGAGTTTGATAAAAAGGAGAAGCACTAAAAATGACTTCACCACATTAAAGAGATTTTTGAAGATTTTTTCATATGGCAAGCAATCGTTAGAGGGCTGCTGTTTCTACAGCCGGCCCCTTTTTTAAAATTCTTAAGCTTGCGAATTTCTTTAGATGATTGTCTTACGCTAATATTCAGCGACTTGCGGCCTGCAAAAAAGACTTAACGATTTCCAAATTGCATATTAACTCTTTGGTCCTGGGGACAATGAAGTAACATTCATGTATAGGTTCGATTCCTGTATTGAGTACTGAACAAAACTTAAATATTATGTCATTTATTAAAGAATTATTATTCGACAAAGAACTGGTAGCTACATTGAAAACTACACAAGTTGATCCAGACATTCTGTACATGGAACTTATGAACGGTAAAATCACTTTGAAAGAGTATTTTGCTGCGTTGCAAACACAGGTGCCTGTAAGATAAGCAGAGCGAGGCAACAGTAAATGTTGCGATTTATCCGATCCGTTGAATAAAATGTATCAGTTTCTCTAAGAGAAAACTGATACAAGAAGCGGCAAAAAAGCAGCCGTAAAAAATGGTTCTTAAAATACTGAGCTGGTTCATTAAAAGATAACAAAGCAAAACAAGCTTGATCTTTACATACATCATCACCACCAGCCACTCGCTTTACTTACATCGCGCATCCGCGCAACAGAATTCCCGAATTTCAATTGTAGTTTCAAACATCTAAAAGGTGTTTCAGTTAAAACTGTAACTCGTTTTCCGAAAGCAATAACAGCTTTGAAAAATGTAGCACAGTTTTGCTGAAACACCTTTTTCTTTTTTGAGCAATTTTTTGTTGATGCATATCGTGCTGCATTTTTTACTGGTAACCAATAGACATCAGCGTGTTCGTAGAGACGCATTGAATGCGTCTCTGCAGCACCCGCGCAATGCGACAAAAAAGCGGCTATCATGCCTTTGTATTGGTATATTTCTGGGGTGTAAAGGGAGACGCGTTCAACGCGTCTCTACGGGATGCCCGATGGTGCTGCATTCAAAAAATAGCCACAATGAAAAATCATTGTGGCCTTCAAAAAACATCCGTGTGAAAAACAAAAATACAAACCAAATCCAAAACATCCAGAGAATATATTTTTAAGCAAAGGGAATTTCTATGTTCAATGTATATCCTTGTTGCGGTGCAGTGGTAATGTCAAGCCTGCCCTCATGCATTTGCAATCGTGTAATAATGTTTTCGAATCCCTGCCCATGATAATTATTAGCGGGATTAAAGCCGATACCGTTGTCCTTAATAGTGAGGTAGAAATTGTTTCCGCAGGTTCGCAGTTCAATCTCTGCTTTGTTTGCCCGCGAATGTTTCAAAATATTGTTCAATTGCTCCTGCACAATTCTGTAAGTCGTTAACTTTTCGCTGTTTGAAAGTTTTTCGAATGCAACATTTTTTGTTGTCAATTTTATTTGCAAGCCATGACGCCTGTATATTTTAATGATCATTTCGTCGAGCGCTTCTTTTAGCCCGATGTCAAACAATGCTGTTGGCACGAGCGTTTGCGTAAGGTTGCCGATTTCGGCAATGGCCTGTGAAATATATTCGCCGCTTTTCTGCAAAAGGTCCTTGCTTTTTTCTGCTTCATTCATCGCAAGGTTTAAACATAGTTGCGCACTGGCTAACACCTGGTTGATATTTTCGTGCAGTTCCGTGCCAATCTCCTTTCTTTCCTGCTCATGAGTTTGGATGGTTGCCTTTGCAATAAGCTTTTGTGAATTGATACTGCGTTCAACGACCCTTTGCGCTATCTTTTTTCTTTCAATGCTATAGCGAGCTGTTTTCTGCAAAACATTTTCATCGAACTCTCCCTTTACCAAATAGTCCTGCGCGCCTCCCGCAATAGCGGCAATTGCCACATCTATATCAGCAAGTCCCGACAGCACAATAATTGGAACATTTTGTTTTTTGTGATTGATATGTATGAAAGAGTCCAGCCCCTGGCTATCGGGCAAACTGAGATCCAGGAAAATCACGTCTGGTTCGAAATCCTGTTTTTCTAAAAGTGCAATACATTCCTTTAAAGACGTAGCCCGAACAACTGTCTTGATTGACAAGGTGGAAAGAGAAAGAAACTCAGAGAAGATCACATAATCTGCCTGAGAATCTTCAACCACCAGCATGGTAAGAGGTTGCAAAAAGTCAATCATTAGAAAACGGTTAGGGTACGTAAACGGGGTTAGCTGTAAAACAATTTTATCCAGAATTTTTCAATTTTGCAATAGCGTGGAAATATTTTTTTAAAGATTTGAGCAATATCAAGTTTAATAATAATTGAGTAACTGAATGACTGAATAACTGAGGGTCGCCGAAGGTCAACAAAATGATCAAATAATTTCAATCAATTATTCGGTTACTCAGTTATTCAATTATTATTGAGAAAAAAACTATTTTGTGGCGATCCATATAAATCCATGAAACAGTTTTCACTAATCCGTTGGTTCAGGAACGTATCAATTGCCAGGAAATTATATTTTACCGTAGGTATCATGGCTGCATTAATTGCGGTTGAGCTGGCCGTTCTCACTTTTTCCATAAATACATTGTCTTCTGTAAGAGCATACGTTGGCGGCGAGGGCCTTTGGTCCAAGGCGCAGAAGGATGCCATCTATAATCTCAAAAAATATGTACACACACATGACGAACGTTACTATGACGAATATGTGAAGTTTATGAAAGTTCCGCTAGGAGATCATAGTGCACTGGTGGAGATGGAAAAAGCCGATCCCGACAAACAGGTAATGTGGAGTGGATTGATTAAAGGAAGAAATCATCCGGAAGATGTAGACGGAATGATAAAATTATTCCGAAGGTTCAATAACATTAGTTACTTGCGCGATGCCATTGCCGCATGGAAGACTGCGGACAGCCTGGCAAGTAAATTAACGCCCATCGCAGAAGATATAAGCAGGGAAATAAAATCAGGCACTCCATCCCAACCAAAATTGAATGATATGTGGGCGCAGGTAGAACCCATTGTAGCAAGTGTAACCGCGTATGAGGATATGTTTTCATACAAGCTGGGAGAAGGTTCGAGGTGGCTGGAAAATCTTATTCTGAAACTGCTGTTTGCCGTTGCGTTAACGGTGGAACTTACCGGCCTCGCACTCGCAATCGTAGTGAGCAGAAGTATACAAAAAGGATTGAATGAGATATTACAATCTGCGAAAGCTTTTGCCAAAGGCGATTTTACGAGAAAGGCGCAGATTTTTTCTAAAGATGAGATTGGCATTCTTGCCAACAACTTTAATACAATGGCCAATGAGCTGGAACGAAGCATTCAGGATATGGAACATGCGCAGCAAAAGTTTAGGTCGCTGCTCGAATCTGCCCCGGACGCGATGGTGATTATTGGGCAGGACAACCTGATTCAATTGGTAAACAAACAATGTGAGAATATTTTCGGTTATACAAAAACGGAGCTGCTGGGCAAAAAGCCAGCTATCCTTTTTCCAGAGAAATATAGAAACGCAGCTACAGCCGAATTCTTTACAGAACTAAAAAAGGGAAAAGCCGATGCGCTTGAATTGATATGTTGTAGAAAGAGCGGTGAAAGTTTTCCTGTGGAAATAAGTATGCGCCCGATAGATACTGAAGATGGCGTTTTATTGTCCATTGCCATTCGTGATATTTCAGAAAAGAAGCGTTTGGAAAATGCGATACTGGAAGCGAATACGACACTTGAGAAAAAAGTTACGCAACGTACTTCGGAGTTGAAAAGTAAAAATCGCGAGCTCGAACAGTTTGCCTACGTAGCGTCGCACGACTTGCAGGAACCGCTGCGAACAACCTCCAGTTTTCTGGCATTGCTGCGAAAACAATATCATGGCAAGCTGGATGAAAAGGCAGACAAATACATTGACTACATTACGCAGGCATCTGACCGCATGAAAACGCTCATCATGGATTTGCTGGATTACTCAAGACTGGGCCGTGAAAAAGAACTGGTAAAAGTAGATTGCAATGTAATGATCAACGAAGTAATGGCAGATCTTCAAAATGTAATCCGCGAGAACCAAGCAGCTATCGAAGTTGGCCCTTTGCCAGTTGTGAATGCGTACCCCACAGAGTTGAAACTGTTGTTCCAGAACCTTATCAGCAATTCTATCAAATTTAAGAAAGCTGGTATTTCTCCTGTAATAAATATATCGGCGGCACAATACCACGGAAGCTGGCAGTTTACTGTCAACGACAATGGAATAGGTATAGAAAAGCAGTACCAGGAGAAAATATTTATTATTTTCCAGCGTTTGCATAACCGCTCAGAATATGACGGGTCGGGCATTGGATTGGCGCATTGCAAGAAGATTGTTGAAATGCACCGCGGGCATATTTGGGTAGATTCGGAATTAGCGCAGGGCAGCTCTTTTCACTTTACAATTTTTGAAAATTAAACCCTCTTTAGAAATAGATGAAAAAGAAACTCAAATGCATAATGCTGATCGATGATGATGAGCCTACTAATTTCTTGAATAAAATGGTGGTGGAAGAAATGGATTGTGCAGAAAGAATACAGGTTGTTCCAAATGCAAGGCAAGCACTTGAATACCTCAAAGCAGCATCAAACAACAACAGCGATCAATGCACTCCGGAATTGATCTTTCTCGATATAAACATGCCGGCAATGGATGGTTGGGAGTTCCTGGCAGAATACGAGAAATTATCTGAAGGGCAAAAAAGCAAGGTGATCGTTGTAATGCTCACCACATCTTTTAACCCGGAGGACCGCTTACGGGCAATGCAAATTGAAACTGTGGCAGCATTCAGGAACAAACCGCTGACAGTAGAAATTTTGCGGGAAATTTTGGAAGCGCATTTTCCTGGTTATCTTTAATAAAAGAAAAGATTATGCAGGAGCCGGTGGGAGATGTTTACGCACATACGATAGCGGTAGAAGCAAATGATATAGATGAATTGGGTCACGTAAACAACATTGTGTACGTGCGATGGGTGCAGGAAGCGGCCGCGGCGCATTGGAACTACCTTGCGGATGAAGAGACAAAACGGGAAAATGCATGGGTGGTAGTGAGACATGAAATTGACTATTTAAGTCCGGCACTTATTTCTGATGATGTGGTTGCAAAAACCTGGGTAGGAGAATCGGGCGGAGCGAAATCAGTGCGATATGTTGACGTTTGTTCGGCAACAGGAAAGATATTTGCGAAAGCAAAAACGACGTGGTGCCTTTTAAGCGCACAGAACATGCGGCCTAAAAGAATAGATGAGAAAATGCTTGCAGTATTATTCAAAAAGTAATGCCGGTTGTTTTGCAACCGGCATTTACATTTAGGATTTCACGCAAAGGAGCAAAGATCGCAAAGGTTTTTTCAAGCGGTGACTGCAATGAAGGCTTCGTCAAACAGAAACAATGTTATTAGTTAAACGGTCGTAGGAAACGACATTGAATTATGTGATTTTATTTTTCTCCTTAAAAGCATCTTCAATGCTGCGTTTCTTTTTCGAAGAATAAAACCTGTCAAGGATATTGGGTATTGCAACCCCTAGTGAAATTCCTAAAACGCTTAGGATGGATTTTATGCCAGGTTCGAACAGTTGAATAAATGGTTCAATCTTGCTGACATCTGTAGTGCGTTGTGAAAAAGCCGTGAAGGCAAAAAGGCCCATCATAGCTTTATAAGCGAGTACGCCGGGAACCAATGGTATTACAGAAGGAATGGAAATGACATAACCCGGAGTGTGCACTTTGTGTACCCAATAGATCGTCCAAATGCCAGCGGCCAGTGAAGCGCAAAATGTGGCTAGCGGCAAACTGACCTCCGCTGCGGTTAACAGGTTTTTGGTGACTGCCGCTATTGCGCCACCGGCCATACACAATGCCAGTGTGCGTAAGGGAACATTAAAAAGTATAGCAAAACCGGCCGCCGCAACAGCGCCTCCAAGAGCACAGAACCATATATTAGGTACAATAAAGGCAGCTTTATAAGCCGGCGTATGCAGTGCTTTGAAAGCCACCGTCATTCCAAAAGCCAATGCAACAATAGAAAGCGACGCAACCAGGCCACGGGTAAAACCCACAATGGTAAAACCATCAATCATGTCATCCAGCGAGTTGATTAACGGAACACCCGGAATAAGAAAAAGTACTGATGCGAATACCGGACGTTCTGGTGTTTCACTGAGATGAAATGCTGCGGCAAGGCAGCTGATGAGCGTTGCTACAAATGCCGCGGCGGCAATAACAGCATAGTTGTTCCTAACTTTCTTGTGCAAGCGCCGCCGTACAAAAAGAGCCATTGATGCCGCTACAGTCGAAATACAAACCGCCGCCCAGTCGCTTCCGAACAATAAACAGAATCCTCCACACGCTAATCCGACAGATAAAATGACCAGCCATTCCGGGTAGTGGTGCCCGATATTTTCAATGCGATCAAGCTCCTTCTCAAACCGATCAAAAGAGTATTGATGTTCCATTGCATGCCATGTCAACCTCGATACGGCAGAGACGGTTGTCATGTTAACCTTGTGGCCCGAGCATTTGCGAAATTTGGTAATAGAATGCAACCCGTCATTTATGTTCAGCATGAGCGTTGTGTAGGTAATGTGGAGATGAAACTTGTCTTCATCTATTCCGAGAAATAAGGCAGCCCTTCGCAGGTTCCGGTCGATGCGGTTGCTGTCCGCGCCACTTTGCAAAAGCATTTGTCCGGTTCTTAACAGGAGATCCAGCTTTCTGGCCAAAGATTGCTCGCGTTTTTCTTTCTCAATTAAATCATGGAATGGCATGGATGTAATTGCTTTTTACAAAGTTGGTAATAGTGGCCCGTTTAAGCAATGATCAATCGCAGTTTATGTTCGGTTATTAAAAAAGAATGCCGATGGGTATCACATCCCATCGGCATTTTTACACATAAAAATGGATATATAATTAAGCGGCTAATTGTAAAGCATACTGTTGCAATTCCTGGGCTACAGCGTTTTTAATTTCAGGAGCGATTGCTGTTGCGGCGCCATCCATATACATAACTTCGTGAGAGCTGTCATCCACTCCAAATATGTGAACGGGACCTCCGTTATAGCTTACGCGAAATCGTTGTTTGTCTACAGCTATATAAGGAGTCACAATTACATTCACCGGGCTACCGTTTACGTTTAAATCAAATTCGAATGTTTTTTGTTTATTCTTTTTCATGGCTATTTTTTTATGATTAGTTGTACATGCCTATAATTTCAATAAGCATGCCTCCGTGCCAATTTCCGGGGGTAAGCCTTATTTCTTTAACACAGTTTAAAGATTGCTTTAACCACCTTTTAGCATTAGTGGTAAATCGGAAAGATTAGGTTGTAAATAGTCAAGGCAAAATCAACGGCAAAATTTAAAAGTCAAAAGTCAAAAAGGATTCTTTTCACTCGACCTGTGAATACAAGGGTTTTGAATTTCTACTTTTTACTTTTGATTTCTCCCACGCCCCCAAATTGCCCTCTTTTTTGAAACCCATTTGAGCTAATGGGTGTTTTTATGTCAAATAACAGTAATGTATTTTTCTAGATGTCTGATTAATAGTGAAATCCGTGTGGAGAAAAATAAATCCAAGATAATTTGGCGGGTAAAAAAATGAAAAATCCTAAAGTCTTCGCTCAGGTGACAAATTCGCTCAAAAATGGCAATAATTATTTAATATTCAATATTTTATAATTGAGCAGAAAAAACGAACTAACGAATTCCCCAACAGAAAATTGCATATAGAACCTAGGTGTTTCTACTCAATTAAATATTTAAGCATTTTAGCTTACAGAACAAAAATTTCACAGGAATATCTTTACAAGGCAGAGAAAATCGACGGCAGAAAAAGATATAAATCTTTTTGAAATGTGTTAAAAAAAGCCTTTAAGCTCCCTTTTTTAAACACAATTCGGCAATAAATAGACTCTGTAAGAACCAAATCAACATATTGCAATGAGAAAAAAGCATTTATTCCTGTTTTATGTTTTCTTTCTTGTTTGTGTAAATTCTATTACGGCCCAGGATTTTACCGTTGGCACAGGCACAGAAACAAATGACACTACCACATTTCCATGCCCTCTACCCGGTGGCGTAGAAGGAAGCAGAGCACAGTATCTTTTTCGCGCAAGCGAACTTCAGGCCGCCGGCCTCACCCGGGGTTACATTACCGGCCTTAAGGTAAACGTGCTCGACCTGAACAATTGTGGTTACATACAACAGTATACCATTAAGATGGGGAAAACAGCAACTACAACATTAAGCGCTACAAAGTGGGAGCCCACTCCTGCTGTTTACTATTCGTCTTTAGGTATTGCACCGGTAGACGGAGTGAACGAGTTTCCGTTTGTAGACAAGTTTTTTTGGGATGGCACAAGCAATATCCTGATTGAGATTTGCTCCAATGGTGGTAACCGCCGTTTAATAAATCAGACTGCTAATGCAAAAGTTGGCTGGACCAAAGATCTCGCCTTCAATGCAACGCACACTTACGGCGCAAACGACATTACCAGCTTTTGTTCTATAGCAACCGTAACAGAAAGCGGCACTGCCACCACAAGGCCAAACCTGACCTTTACATGGATGGCGGCACCTCCCGACTGCGCAGGCACACCAAGTGCAGGTAATGCAATTAGCAACAATGCTTTTGTTTGTCCGAAAGAAAATTTCCACCTTTCCACCGATGCACCTGCTGCTATTGGTTTAACCTATCAGTGGCAGCTTTCTTCAGATAATGCCACCTGGACAAATATTCCTGCCGCTACAAAAGACACTTTGAACATTTTGCTGACCAACCCTACTTATTACAGGGTAATGATTAATTGTACCCTCAGTAATTTGTCAGCACCTTCTGCAAGTGTAAAAGTTACTCCTATTGCACCGGTTTCCGGAACATTTGATATTGACAACTCTTTGGTAACACCGGGGCCGGGTCAGTTCACCTCATTCACCGATGCACTCAATTATATTAAGTGCGGCATTAACGCTCCGGTTACATTCAATGTAAAAAACACGGGCACACCGTATGACGAGCAAGTGGTGATTGGCAATATATTCGGCGCTTCAGCGGCAAACACCATTACATTCAATGGCAACGGCGCTACATTAAATTTCCTGAGCCACGATGAGAACCATCCTGCCGTGCTTACCCTGGATGGCGCGAAGCATGTAATTCTCGACAACCTCAATATCAAAGCGCTTGCTTCTGCTGATAACGATTACGGATTTGGGGTGCTTTTCACCAATAATGCGGACTCAAATATTTTGAGAAAAAGCACGATCACAGTTAACAGTGTACAAACCGGATACTATTACAATGCGATCGTTATCGCTGGCGGCCCTAATCCTACAGCTCCTGGTTCTTATGCCGACGGAAATGAAATTTCTGACAACACTATTACCGGTGGTTATTATGGCATCAGCTTGGTAGGTGGTACGGTTGATTATAGAGACTATCCTGCATCGAGAAACAAGATCATCAATAACAAGATAAAAGATTTCTATAGTTATGGCATTTACCTTAACAACACCAGCTTCGCGCTTGTAGAAGGTAACGACATCAGCAGACCGAACCGTACCAACACGAATTATCCATTATATGGTATTCAAATGTCGGGTGCAAACATCGCGGCCAGCATCTCCAAAAACAAAATTCATGGACTGCTTGATGGCGATCCAAATTTTGCGCAGCAGCTGTACGGCATTGCATTTTCATATGCTTCAGGCGACGCAGGATTGGAGAATGTTGTTTCCAATAACATTATCTATGACCTGAAAGGATTGGGAACGATCTATGCGTTGGCAAATAATGGATCAAATTATGCTAACTTCTATTATAACACCGTAGCGCTGGACGACCAGGGTTCTTCTTCCATGAAACCTTCTTACGGCTTTTACAATGGTTCACAGGTTACTGCGGTAGAAGTGAAAAATAACATCTTCTCCATATCACGCGGAGGAACCGGTCTTAAATATGGTATTTACGTGGGCGATCCAAATTCTGCTCTGTTGGGAATTGATTTCAACGACTACTTTACCAATAATCACCCGACTATTAAGATTGGTTATTTTGACGGCAATAGTTACACCACTTTAGCAGACTGGCAAAATGCAAGTAAGTTAGACGCTACATCTTTTGCAATCGACCCTGCATTTAAAGATGCGGCAAACGGTGATTTCATGCCTACATCTGCAGCCTTCCTTGACAAAGGAACACCTGTGGCAATTACCAAAGACTTCGCGGGTGTTACAAGAAGCACATCAAAACCAGATGTTGGTGCATACGAATATTCATTGCCGGGATGTACAACCTCATTCTCTGCAGGTAATGCCTTCTCCAACGTGGGTACTACCACCTGTTCTGACAAAGGTGTTGTATTGAACCTCAAAAACAATGATGTTGGTGTGGGCATGACTTACCAGTGGCAAACTGCGACAAACGTGGCGGGCACATGGACGAATTTGTCTTCATCATTGGTGGCGCCACCTTACTCATTCACTTCGGGCAACACAACATTATATTATCGTGCAGCAGTTGCTTGTAACGGTGGTACACCAGTTTACACAACACCTATTCAAATTAACATAGGCGGCAACTTCCCTGCCGGTACATATACTATTGATAAAACAAAACCAACGGATCCTGCAGGAACCAAAAACTTTAATTCATTTAAAGATGCAGTAACTGCTATCAGTTGTGGAATAGCCGGACCTGTTGTGTTCAATGTAAAAGCAAACACCTATACAGAGCAGGTGAGAATTGCGTCCATTCTGAATGCATCACCTGTAAATACTATTACATTCCAAAGTGAGAACGGCAACGCTGCCAGTACAATAGTTACATACAATGCACAAACAGTAGGTACAAACTATACAGTGAAACTGGATAGTGCCAGCTACATTGCATTTAAAAATCTTACTGTATCTGCAACGGGTGATACTTACAGCAGGGTATTCGATATTGCAAATTTTGCATCGCACGACAGCATTGTTGGCTGTGTGATCAATTCAACATTGCCTGAGCCGGTGAACTATGCAACCTACGGCGCAGATCAAACTACGACTGCGGGTATTTTTGCAGGTACCAATTTGCTGGGTGGAAACTTTGTAATAAAAGGAAATACTTTTCACCAGGGTTCCAAGGGTATTTACATTGCAGGCGCATCAGATAATAGTGTATGGCCTACGGTAGTTAACTATTCTGCAAATAACGTAATCGATGGAAATACTTTCGATGGTGTTTATCATCAATCTATTTATGTAGCAAATACAACAAACGTAAAAGTTGTAAACAACACAGTGGCTGTAAACAGTGCATATAGTGTAGCATTCTCCAACCAGGGTACGTACGGCATTTACATGAATAACTGTGATAGTGCTATCCAGGTGGTTGGCAATAAAGTAACGCTTAGCGATAACACGGGTTATATATATGGTATCTACATGACAGGCAATGATGCTTCTGCTGCAAGACGCGGAAAGATCATGAACAACAAAATTGTTGGTGTGGATAATTTGACCTCAATGGTAAATGGTATCTACAATGGATCTGCTTCTTACCAGGATGTGATCAACAATGAAGTAGCCATAGCATCATCCATTGATGGAATGACAAATTGGGAGTATGCTTCTGCACTGGTAAGTATAGATGCACATTACACTAATTATTATAACAACTCCCTGTTAAGCACCGCTTCCGGTACAGGTATGTACAATGCTACATTGTGGGTGGATCACCAGTATGCTGGATCGGGCGGATTCACAAATTTTTATAACAATATTATTGCCAATAAAGGTGGTGGCCCTGCTGTATTCTACAACTATACAGCCGAGCACATTAAAACGGATTACAACCTATTGTACTCAAGTGGTCCTATGCTTGTAAAAGTTGGACCAGAAGGTGGTTCTTTTGAAAAAGACTACGCTGATATAGCTTCGTGGCGCACGATGTTCATACAGGATATGAACTCAATAGTATACGATCCTGCGTTTACCAGCAGCACCAATTTGCAACCACTCGCTACAGATGCCGGTTCATGGGCATTGCAGGGAAGAGGTACTCAGATTGCTGGAAACAATGTTGATATTAACGGCAACCCGCGTTCCGTTACATTAACAGACGGCGTTCCGGATCTTGGAGCATATGAGTTTTTACCAAGCGTTGCTCCTCCTGATCTGGTGGCAACTCCGGCAACGCCTGCCGCAGGTACCACCCAGGTGTTTAGCATGGGTTCTGACACGGTAACCAAAATTACTTGGGCGCCCGGAGTGGCCGTGCCAACAGCTATTACGCTAAAACGTTACTCAGGTGTATTGCCTGCAGGACTGGCGGCTACGGAAAAGTCCTTGTATTATTATGTAGATGCTGACGTAACCGGAAGCGGTCCATATAAATACAACATGCAGCAGCTATTTATTGATCCGTGGTTGAGAACGCTGCCAATAAAGTCTTTGATTAAAATTGGTCAAACCGATGCCTCTAATAAATGGGTGGCAAGTGCAACCAGCACCATAGATTCTATTTCAAATATCATTAGTGATACTGCATTAACCGTTCTGGATAAATTCACGGGAATGACCGATGGCAAAATGCCAAAACCTCTCGTGTTTGTTACAACGCCAGACAGCCTCAATAGAGGTACACGTTTCTGGGCGCCGTATGCAATGCACAGAGAAGCATTGTCTGGCAATGGTCAGCAGTTCAAATTTATACTAGCTGCTGATGTGGCAACAGATGTGAGAGTGAGTGTAAACGGAACTGCATACAGCAAAACATATTCACTAACCGCAGGTCAGATCATAACTACCGATGAAATTCCAAAATCAGGATTATATGATGCCCGTTTGCTCGAAGAAGGGTTGTCTGGCAGAGGTATTCTGATTGAAAGTAACCATCCGATTGCAGCAACTGCCGTTGTAGGTAGAACGAATGCGCTGCTGATGCCAACGGGCAGTTACAGCAAAGACTATACAACATTGAGTGTGCGCCAGTTCAGCGGATATCCTGATCCTGCCATGGGAACATCATGGGTGAACGTAATTGCAGATAATGATAACACTGTTGTGCAGATTACACCATCCGGAGCAACGCAGGGCGGCAAAACGGCGGGCGTTCCATTCCGCGTAACGCTTAACCGTGGCCAGGTGTATCAAATACTTGGCGCGTTCATCAAAATGCATCCGGCGGCAGAAAATGGCGGATGGGATGACTCCTTCGAATCTTATGATCTTACAGGAACCCAGGTCGTTTCAATACCAAACGCTGACGGAAAATGTTTGCCAATTGCAGTTTTTGCAGGTAGCGGCGGTACGGGTATTCAGTGTGCCGATAACCAAAATGGCGCCGACGAATATTTCTTCCAGCAGAGCTATCCAATGCAGGCGTGGGGTAAAAAATTCCTGACTACTCCGCTGGCAACAAAAAACAGCAAAAACGAAATGCTGTTCAACCAGTTCCGTGTGTTGATAAAAGATCCTGCAACCGTTGTAAAACGCAATGGCGTGGTAATGACGGGGATCAAGCCTGGCAACTTCTATGAGTTTTCAACCCGTGATCCGCAATACATTGAGGCTGATAAACCGATAATGATCTCTCAGTGCATGACATACTTTTATTCTTGCGGCAATGATGAATATGATGATCCGGGAAGTACCGAAAACATGACTTACCTGACGCCTGTAGGACTTGGTGTGAACGATGTAACGTTCTACAGAAAAGCAGGTGCCGTTAATTATATCACAGCGGTTGTGCCAACTGGTGCGGTGTCATCTCTAAAAATTGATGGAAGCAACACATTCGATACAACATATGTGCATCCGCAAAATGCAGGCTATACCGTTGTTATGAAAAGGTGGGCTGGAGCTGATGGGATATCTGTAGTAAAATGCGATAGCAATTTTACTGCGCTTGTTCACGAACCCAGTAACAATGATGGCTTTGTATATAACGTAGGTTTCCAGATTCCAAGAATCGACGTGAGGTCATTCATCGACAACAAATTGAGTTCTACGGGTACGCATAACCTTTACACTTGTCCGAATACTAAATTCAAGCCAAGTCTATACGTGCCTATGGTAGCCAGAACGTTAACGTGGAAATTGAGCGCAGTTCCTGGCCTCGGTTCTTTGGCAGATGTTACACTGAACAACCCGGTACCAACAGACACTGTTGAAATCAACTCACAGGATTATTATGTGTACACACTGAACCAGGAGTTGTCATTTACACAAACCGGTACAGATTCAATTCCGGTAAGCGTAACATATATTTCAACCAATCCGCTTAGTTGCGACCAAACTGTTACAGGCAATGTAGTGGTAGTGGTAAAACAAGGGCCTAAGGCAGATTACACAGTTGCATATGATAACTGCGTGTTCTCAGAAGCTCAATTCACTGCAACAGGCACAGTATACAATGGCGCAGCATTCGATCGCTGGAACTGGAACTTTGGTGACAACACCACTGCAAACATTCAGAACCCAACGAAGAAATGGAACAAAACAGGTTCATATAACGTAGGCTTGCTGTCTATTGCTAACGACGGATGTTCCGACAGCACAAGTCAGAAGATAGTGGTAAACTCTTGTGATAATATCTTCATACCAAACAGCTTTACGCCAAACAGTGATGGTCACAACGATCAGCTGAAAGTATATGGTAGCAACATTAAAGAAATGAAGATGATGATCTTCAACCAGTGGGGCCAGAAGATATTTGAAACAACCAACATGAGCAACGGATGGGATGGAACGCTTAGCGGCAAACCACAACCATCTGGAGTGTACATGTTTGTGTGTAGAGTAATATTAAACAGCGGAGATATAATTGATAAGAAAGGAAGTATAAACTTAGTACGATAATTTTTTCAATACAATTTCCTGCAAGGCAAAAGGTCATTTTAAAGTGGCCTTTTGCCGGCAGGAAATTTGGCTCAAAAGAAGAGGCTCTTAAAACAACCAAACCGTTTGCCAGCAGGCAACTTATTGTAACGCAACAACCCCAAGCCCTAAGCCAATTGAGCAAAAACTAACGAGAGAGAGAATCGATAATGAAACGTATTTTTTACATATTGCTTTTTGTACTTGGCTTGCAAACAGTATCCAGCGCCCAACGAATAACGAACAAAGGAACAGACTTTTGGGCGGGTGCCGGTCATACAGGCCCATTGGAAGGAGGTGCATGGTTTCCCGGAGATACACCACGCGTCTTTTTTGTTATTACCACAGATGTTCAGGCTGCAGATGTAACAATAAGCTTAAATGGGACAACCTATCAGCAGAAGTTTACTGTGCCGCCTAATACCGTGTATACATCTGATCGGATGCCCATTGGATTAAGGGATGTTCCCGGCTCTCTGTACGACGCAATGTTGTATTCCAGGCCGGCAATATGGGGCGGTACAAATTCAGAGGGAATATTTGCTAAAAAAGGTATTAAGATACACAGCTCAGTGCCCGTTGTCGTCACGGAGTTTGAAATATTTGAATATTCGTCCGCTGCAACCATGCTGATTCCAACGGACTGTTGGGGCAAATCCTATAAGATATTACAACCCAAACAGTGGGTGGATGATATCACCAAAACGCCCTATTTCGCATGGTTGTTTGTAATTGCCGATAACGACAATACAAGAATAAAAATCAACCCTTCCCACTCAACAAGAAGCGGGTTGCCCGCCAATGTGCCCATCTATGTAACATTGAATAAAGGAGAGATCTACCAGATACTGGCCGGTGCCGATGATGTGAGCCAATCCAATGATTTTTGTGGAACCACGGTTAACTCCGTGGCAAATAGTGATGGCAAATGTTTGCCTATTGCAACGTTTGTCGGCAGCAGCGGCGATTGGATCAGCTGCGGACCAAAGCCCGCAAGCCTTGCAAACATGGCTCCTGATATGATGATCCACCAGGTTTTTCCGGTAGAGGCATGGGGGCGACGGTATGTTACCATACCAACCAGTGTTGTTGATAATGCGACAAAGCTTAACGCTAATATTTTCAGGGTTATGGTAAAGGACCCTTCCATAGTGGTGAAAAGAAATGGCGTGCCACTTACTGGCTTGACCCCGCAGAATTTTTATGAATTTATCAGCAATACTGCGGATTATTTAGAAGCAGACGGTCCCGTGCAGGTTGCACAAATAATGCCATCAACAGGCTCGGATTGTAACTACAGCGGACTTGCAGATCCTGACATGACATACTTAAGCCCAATTGAGCAAAGTATTAAAAAAGTAGGTTTCTTACGTCCGAAGAAAGACAAGATAGATCGTAACTATCTGGCATTAAGCATTCCGACTGCTGGCTTGTCGTCTTTAATGGTTGAAGGCAAGGCTAATAATTTTTATTCTTATCCCAATCCCAATTTGCCGGGCTATTCTGTTGTTATCAGAGAATGGAATGTAAATTCAAACTCAGATCCAAGAGCCCCGGCGCAAACCATCGTAACCAGCGATTCTGCCTTTACGGCCATGACCTATGGATTTGGTCAGGCTAATTCCTATTCGTACAATGCCGGCGCGTACATCGATAACCTGAGCGGCGTTCCTTATATAAAGAACAAATACAACAAATCAGATACTGCAAATACATATACCTGTGCAAATACGCCTGTTGAATTATCGGTATTGATCCGCTACAAACCAACCAAAATCTTGTGGCAGTTAAGCGCATTAAAAGATACTATATCGCCCAATGCTGATGTTGTAATCAACAATCCCGTTGAAGCGGGAACTGTAATGGTGTGGGGTGTGCCTTACTACAAATACACACTGCCCGGTTATTATAAATTTTCGACACCCGGAACCATTAATATTCCTGTATTTGCAACCGCGCCAGACGTGGAAGCCTGTGACAATACAGAGCAGATCAAATACCGGGTCATTGTAAAAGACACACTCAAAACCAACTTCGACATTCTCTTCGATGATAAATGTGCCGATACAAAATTGGTGAAATTTGTGGCCAACGATAAATTCACCGATGGCAGCGCGGCCCAGGGTTGGCAATGGAACTTCCTGAATGGTACCACACCTTTGACAGGTACAGGCAAAGAATTGTCGCTCACATTTAATGCCGGTAAAAACAGCGCTGAATTAATGGCCATAGACGCCGCGGGTTGTATTGCAGATACCACCAAAACATTTGTGATTGGTGCCAAACCTGCCATTCCTGATTTTACAGTAGATGCAGCAATGAACTGCGAGCAAACGCAACTTAAGATCAGCGAGAACACACCTGTTACTGCTCAATCCTATTACTGGAACTATGGCGATGGTGTTGATTCAACGTTAACACTCAATGGTTACGCTACTTCGCATGCTTATAAAAATGCAGGTACCATAACGATCAAACACGTGGCGAAGATCAGCGACAATTGTGTGAGTGACACGGCCACCAAAGTGATCACTATTTATGGTAAACCAAAACTGAATGTTGCTTATCCAAAAGGTTGCAGACCCGATGATGGCATCATCAAGTTTACCAGCGCAGTAGTTACAAGCGATAACCAGGCAATTAGTTCATACCTGTGGAACTTTGGAGATGCTGCCTCAACACCTGCCAATCCAAATACCGCTACCACCGCCAATGCATCGCACATGTATGCAAACCCTGCGGTGTATAAATTATCATTCAGCGCAACTTCTGAAAAAGGTTGTGTGAGCGATACCGCATGGGATGCCAGCTTCCAGCCAAAACCGATCATCAAGTTTGATCCTATAACACCACCGGCTGTTTGTTTGAATGCAAAAGGAACGGTCTCTGTTGCTTTTGCAAGCGTAACAAATGGCGTAACGGGTAAAGGTTATTATAAAGGCGACGCTACAGACGCAACGGGCAACTTTACACCGTCGTTAACTACGGCAGGCAAGCATGATATCTGGTACATCTATGGTTCTGATAATGGCTGTACAGATTCAGCGTCCAATGTGATTTTTGTAAGGCCAGTGCCACAGGCATCCTTCACCACTTTGGCCGATGTTTGCTTTGGCGACAAATCAACCTTTACCGATCAGTCCACCATCAATACGGCTGCAGATCCTGCCGCTGCCATCGGGTCGTGGACATGGAACTTTGGTGATGGCAACCCGGATGTAACGTATACAAATGGTAACCCGTTTGACAAAACTTTTGCAACAGCAAAATCATATCCTGTTACTTTGAAAGTAACGAGCAAAGATGGTTGTGTAAGCGATGTGTTTACAAAAACATTAAACGTGCATGTATTGCCCACTGCAGCATTTGACTTGCCCACCGCAGTTTGTATGCCGGGAGGTGATGCGGTGTTTACCAACAAGAGCAGCAGTACAGAACCAGGCACATTAACGTATAACTGGCAATTTGGCGATGGTGGCACTTCCACCGATGTAAACCCAACACATGTGTACACTGCACAGCAGCCATACACTGTAACACTGAAAGCCACATCAGCATTTGGATGTTTTGCCACTACGAACAAACAATTCACCAGCGATGTGTTCAAACCAAAACCGGTGGTGGCATTTGATATTTCTGACAAAGGTCCTTGCGAAGGAGTAGCAGTGATATTTACTGATAAGAGCACTTCTGCAAGTGGTGCCATCACAGCGTGGAACTGGAGCTTTGGCGATGGTACGAGTTCCACTGAGCAAACCTCAAGTAAGCTGTTCGATAAGTTCGGTACGTATGCCATATCCTTAACGGTAACAGACAACAACGGCTGTACGGCCAGTGGCGCAACGGCAGATGATAATGTTACGGTGCGCATTAAACCTGTGATCGATGCAGGTCCGGACATGGCAGCAGAAGAGAACACCTCTGTAGTACTAAAAGCAACAGCTCAAAATGCCAACCAGTTAAGCTATAGCTGGGCACCTGCTTCCTTGCTGAACAATCCAACGATTTTGAATCCATCATACTATGTGATACAGGACCAAATATTTGTGCTGACGGCAACAGATAAAGATGGCATTTGCAAAGCAACCGATCAGATGCTGGTGAAAATATTAAGACCGGTAAAAGTGCCGAATGTATTTACGCCAAACGGAGATGGCATTAATGATACATGGAACATTAAGAACCTTGCCGACTACGTGGATTGCACCTTGACCGTGTTTAACAGGTACGGCCAAAAAGTATATACTACTCATGGCTATAGCACACCATGGGATGGAAGAATGAATGGAAGTCCACTACCGGTAGGAACGTACTATTATGTGATCAATGTAAAACAAGGCGAGCCGCCGATGACAGGCTCTGTGACGATTTTGAGATAATTGAAAATGGAAAATGGAAAATTGAAAGTTGAAAATTTAAATGGTGCGTTGTTTGATAAACCGTCGCAAGGCTAAATCAAAAAGCATTTTCAATTTTCAATTTTCAACTTTCAATTAAATAAATGGTTGCTTTTTGAAAAACATGAATTAGATGATTAGGGAGTAATGCTACACAGAAAGCATTCTTAATTCCTAATTCTTAATTCTTAATTATTTATTCCGGCTTGTCCGGCATATGCAGATAAAAGTAAAAATAGTAATAATGGCTTTCTTGCTGTTACATAATGGGTGGGCCTTTGCCCAAAATCTTTCCAACCAGGGGAGAGAGTTTTGGGTAGGCTACGGCCACCACCAGTTTATGGAACCCGGCAAGGATAATTCGCAGGAAATGATACTCTATTTCAGTGCGGAGCAGGATGCTGTTGTTACTGTTTCCATTAACGGTACCGGATATGCGAAAACATACACGGTTCCTGGAAACAGCGTTGTAGAAAGCGAACTGATTCCTAAAGGCGTTTTTTCAAATCCGTCTTCTCCTTTCGATGCAAGATTGTATACAGCGCCGCCATCCTTTGGTGGCACAGGTTCTGAGGGATTGTTCACAAAGGGTATTCATATTCAAAGCACCGCGCCGATAGTTGCCTATGCACACATATATTCAGAAGATAATTCCGGAGCAGCCATGCTGATACCCGTTGAAGCGTGGGGCAACTCTTATATGTCCCTGAATACACAACAATTTTTATCGGCCGGATATGGAGCCAACAGAGATTGTTATTCATGGATGTATGTGGTTGCCGCAGAAAACAATACACGTGTGCGCATTGTGCCGTCCGTGGCAACACGCAATGGCCATGCAGCAAATGTACCTTTTGTAGTAGATCTGCAGAAAGGGCAAGTTTATCAAATACTTGGAGCTGCAAAAGATAACGAAGCAGGGTTTGATCTTACAGGAACAACAGTAACTTCTATCAGCAATGGCGCAGAACCCTGCCATGCTATTGGCGTTTTTTCCGGAAGCAGTGAAACGCAAATTGCCTGTACAGGTTTTAATGGAACCGGCGACAACCTGATGCAGCAATTGTTTCCTTATTCTGCTTGGGGAAGGCAATACCTGACCGCACCAAGCTGCGTTGACAATTCACCGGCGCAACATAACATTAACGTGTACAGAATTATTGTTAAAGATCCCGGCACTGTTGTAGTAAAGAATGGACAACAGTTGTATGGCATCAACGGCAATTACTACGAATATCAAAGTAATACGGCAGACTATATAGAGACAGATCAGCCGGTTATGCTCGCCCAGTATCTTCCTTCGAAAAATGCATGCGGCTATGCAGGCAACGGCGATCCGGAAATGATCTATATAAGTCCGTTGGAGCAATCCATTAACCACGTCAGTTTTTATCGTAACGACAGGCAGAACATAAACGTCAATTATCTTTCACTCATTATACCAAGAGCCGGAGTAACGTCATTGAAAATAGATGGCGTAACCGGCGGCTACGATGATATATACGACCATCCGAATTTTCCCGGTTATGCTGTGGTGACAAAAAGATGGAGTGCCGCGCAGGCACAATGCATCGTTGAAAGCGATTCCGCATTTACAGGTATCACCTATGGATTGGGCAGCAACGAATCATACGGCTACAATGCAGGCACCATGCTCGGCAACCTGAGCGGATTATCTTCTTTCAAAAATAAATACAGTCCAACCAACGAGCCAAGTGCCTACACATGTGTGAAGACGCCCGTTGAGTTGTCTGTTCTGATGCGATACAAACCGGACCAGCTGAATTGGCGCCTGAGTCAACTCGCGGGAATTATTTCTCCCGCAAATGATGTCGTGATCAACGCCCCTGTGCCCGCAGGAATGGTTACTGTAAACGGCGTGCAATATTTCAAATACACATTGCCCGGTTACTATACTTTCATGAAAGCAGGCACCTTTAATGTGCCATTGTATTCAGCCGGAGTAAATGTGCCAACCTGTGATCAGATAGAACAGGTAGCCTTTAAGGTTTTAGTAAAGCCCGCTTATTCAACCAACTTTAATGTGGTGTACAACAACTGTACAACATCTGAAAATATTCATTTCATCGGCGAAGATGTTTTTTCTACAAAGGAAAATATCAAAAGATGGGAATGGATTTTTTCTGACAAGACAACCGCGTCAGGAAAAACAGTGGATCATGTTTTTAAAACAGGCAACCACTCAGCAGAATTATTTGCCATCGATTCTGTAGGATGTGCCGCAGATACGGTGAAAACTTTTTCACTTTCAGATAAACCCACAACGCCTGTGTTTGACATTGTGACCGCAGATACTTGCGAGGGCTCTGCAATAAAATTTGTCGATAAAAATAACCAGGCAGGAGTAAAACAATCCTTCTGGGATTTTGGCAACCACGACACCCTGTCTGTTACAGCAGGAACAAATACAACAAAGCAATTTGCAACCTATGGTGTGCAAACCATCAAGCATGTAGTGAAGTTCAGCGATGTTTGTATAAGTGATACAGCAATGCAGAATATTTCAATTTATGCAAGCCCTGTACTCAACATCAGTTATCCGACAGCATGTTTGAAAGACGGCACTGTTCAATTTACAAGCGCATCAACCGTTCCCGATGGGCAACAGATAACAACTTATGCGTGGAACTTTGGAGATGTAAATGCAACACCGCAAAATCCAAACACCAGCAACATCGCCGATCCTGTGCACAATTTCAGCCAGGGAACAGCTTACAATATTGTATATGCAGTCTCGTCAGAAAAAGGCTGCAGAAAAGATTCTACCTATAAGATTTCGTTCAGCATAAAACCACAGTTGGCCTTTGGCTTGTTGGGAGATGTGTGCGAGAATTCAAAAATACTGTCCATAGCAAAAGCCTCTGTGATCAATGGCGTACAAGGAACCGGCACATACCGCGGACCAGGCGTTGACGCAGCAGGTAATTTCAGTCCAAGTGCGGCGGGTGCAGGAACTCATGAAATCTGGTTTACGTTTACGTCCAAAAACGACTGCCAGGATTCTATCAGGCAAACCATTAAAGTCCATCCGAAACCTGCCGCCAATTTTGACGTAACAAAAGAAATTTGTACAGACGGCGCAGCAGCCATCACCGATCATTCAACCGTTGCAAACGGGTACGCCATTACATATTGGAATTGGAATTTTGGCGACGGTACAACTGCCGTTAATAATAACAACAACGCTTTCAGCAAATCATACGCCAGCTATGGTAAATACACCGTACAGCTTGTTGCAGTAAGTGACAAAGGTTGTGCAAGCGATACCATAAAAAATGACGTAGCGGTGCATCCATATCCGCAGGCGGATTTTAGCTTGCCCGCAATCGTGTGTATGCCTGGCGGAGAAGCTGTTTTCACTAACTTATCCAATTCACTGGATGGTGCGCCGCTTACTTTCACATGGTCATTTGGCGATGGCAGTACATCTACAGATAAAGATGCAAAACATGTGTACGCATCCGCCGGCAATTATAACATTCAACTAAAAGCTGCTGCAGGCAACTGTTCATCAAGCAGCGCAATAAAACCTTTCAACAATTTCATCAACAAACCAACCGCCGCGTTTACAGTTGATCCCGAAGTTGTATGCCAGGGAACAGACAATGTTTTTACCGATAAAAGTGTTGCAAATAACAGCGCAATAAAAAGCTGGAACTGGAATTTTGCCGATGGCAATGTTTCAACAGATCGCAATCCTGTGAAGCGCTATGCCGCGCCAGGACTATACAATGTGAGCCTTGCAGTAACAGATGCTGCAGGATGTATTTCTGAACGTGCTCAGAAAAATATAACAGTTAACATTCAACCGGTAATAGAAGCAGGTCCTTCGGTTGCAGTTTTGCCGGGAGAGAAAGTAACATTTAAAGCAACGGCGAACAATGTTACAGATGTCAACTTTCGCTGGACGCCTGCATCATTGCTTGACAACGCATCCATACTTACACCAACATACATTGCCATACATGATCAAACATTTGTGCTCACTGCAACCACCGGCGAAAGCCGTTGCACGGCTACCGATGAATTGACAGTGAAAATTTTGAAACCCGTGAAAGTGCCCAATGCATTCAGCCCTAACGGCGATGGTATCAATGATAATTGGCAAATTACAAACCTTGCAGATTATGAAAGAGCAACGGTGCAGGTGTATAACAGGTATGGACAAATGGTGTACAGGTCCGAAGGATATGGCACTCCGTGGGACGGAAGAACAAACGGCAGTTCGCTGCCTGTAGGAACTTATTATTATGTAATAGAGCTAAACAAAGGATTGGCTCCATTAACGGGGTCGGTCACGATATTGAGATAAGTTGTTAGTTGTTAGGGTTTCGGAGCTATCATTTTCTACTAACAGCTATCAACTAACAACTGATAAAACAACTGAGAAAAACGAGTTAATAAAAACCAACTATAAACTAGCAAATCATGCGCATAACAAAAATAACTGCAATGGGCCTGCTGCTGTTGGCAGGAATGGGAACTGCGAAAGCCCAGGACCCGCACTACACCCAGTATTACGTTTATCCTTCGTGGTTGAACCCTGCACTGACAGGCGTGTTTGACGGTAGTGCAAGAGTCTCTGCGATCTACCGCAACCAGTGGGGCAATATTGCTTCTCCTTACCAGACACCCGGCGTTTCTGCCGATTTCAATACCAACAAGAATGCAGCCTTTGGCGTAAGCGTGCTCAATCAGCGTGCAGGCGACGGCGGCTTTAACTACACCACCGCTTATGCAAGCATGGCTTACTCTGGTGTAAAGTTTGGAGCAAACGGTTATAAAAGACTGAACATGGGCTTCCAGCTGGGCATGATCCAGCGCCGCTTCGACATCAGCAAAATGTCATTCGGTGAGCAGTGGAACCCCTCCACCGGTTACAACCCGGGCGCAGGCACCGGCGAAGCCCTTAGCAAAACCAGCGCTACTTCCTTTGATGCAGGCGTGGGTGTAATGTACTACGATGCAGAACCGGGCAAAAAAGCCAACCTGTTTGCGGGCGTTTCCGCTTCACACATTACGCGCCCGACTGACCAGTTCAGTGCGAGCGGCGATGCAAAGATCCCGGTAAGATACACGGGCCATGCGGGTTTGAGAATCATGATCAACGAAGTGGCGAGCATCACACCAAACATCTTGTACATGCGCCAGGGATCAGCAGAAGAGAAAATGATAGGGGCGTATTTGCAAATGAACGTGGCCGAAGATGCAGACTTTATGATCGGTGCCAACTACCGTATCAAAGATGCGATCTCTCCCTACATCGGTGTATATGTAAAAGAGTTCCTGATCGGCGCGAGTTATGATGTCAATACTTCTGATTTGGGTAAGATGGCAAAAGGCAGCAACAGTTTTGAACTGTCACTG
>NZ_JAHSPG010000006.1 GCF_019130065.1 Pinibacter aurantiacus
ATTAGTTTCTAGTAATTCTAGGGAAACGGATTAATATTTATCTAAAGGCTCTTTGCGGTTTAAAAAAGGAAAACCCTCCCAACTTTCAGGCTGCTTCTGCCTTACCAGTCGAAAGGGTTACTTCCATGTTTTAAGGGTCATGTTCTGTATCAAAAACTAAAAAACGAAGAGAAACTATTTTCCAGTGCCATGGTTCGTGTCCTCACGAACCATTTGTTTGTGACTGTTGCGATTTCGTGAAGACACGAACCGCGGTACTATTTTCTTTCAGGCATTGTAAAGCTCAGGGGAACTTCACCGCGCAATGTCTTACCTGCTTGGCCTGTGAGCCATAAATATTGGTCAGAAGGCGTTCCGCCCATTTTTAAGAACTCTACATTTTTTCCAACAGGCACATTGTCGGTACATTTAAAAATGGCAGTGCCTTCATTCACTTCATCAAACATAGCTACGTACAACATTTTGCCTCCTGACTTAATCGCGGTTGAAATAAGCTGCCAGTAGAAACGCCCGCCCTGGCGCGGAATAGAGCCAACGGGTTTTATATCATCCGGAAATGCATGTACACTCAGGTTGTGCCAGCTAAAGCCAGGGTACACGCAAGGCACATAGTCAATATTGTTTTGCCTGCACCACTTCATGTCTTCAATCATCAGGTCGCGGTAACGATCCATATCATTGTGCAGCAGCGGCGAGAAGCGTTGAACCGTCCATGGTAAGATCATGTCTGCCATGCGGATCAGTTCATGCAGATAATTATCCTGCAGACAATCAGCATTCAATTCGCGCCATGCTGTAGGTACACCAAGCATTACAGTACAATTGCCATATACAGGATCATTCTTAAGGAAGTTGATCAAACGTTCTAAACCAATGTTGCGAATGTTATAAGGTCTGTCAGGAAAGCCAACGCCCCAGATCACAACAACGGGTTTGCCACGATGATGCAGGTATGTTTTTTCTCCGTCCTGGTTGGTAACTTTTAATTGATCAACAAGGTATTTCCAGTCGTTAATAATAGCGGAGCAATCTTCGCCACTGCCCGGTAGTCCCGATAGGTCGTACATCACAGCGATTGCTCTTTTGTATTTAGAAGCCGCTTCAAATGCATTTTTTAAAATAGCAGAAGATTCTTTTTTGCGATTTTCATTTTTTACATCATCAAAAAAGCGTTGCATAAAAACACCGTCAACACCATATTGCTGCATCCATTTGAAGTGTAAATCTGTTGTGCTTCTATCAACGGAGCTGAAAAATTTTGCCGGTTTTCCATCTGCTAATTTTAGCGGTGTTTCGTATGTCTTTTCGTATTCGCTTACATCAGGCCAGGCATCAACGCCCGATCTGTTTTCATTTCCGTAAGCATAGCCTTTTGCAGAACTGCCATCTCCTGCAGCCCTGAACCAGCCTTGATATCCGGCCATCACCAAGCCATCATACGTTGGGAATAAGGTCGAGCTGCTGTGTCTTGATTGTGCGTGGCTGCTTAAGGTGCAGGCCACAAGAACGATTGCTAATAGTCTTTTCATGTTAGTTATAAGTAATGAGTTATGAGTTTTGAGTTATGAGATTGTCGTGCAGTTGTGAAACCAGTTCGAAGCTGCACCTATTAATTCTTAATTATTAATTCACTCGAAGCGTCGCATTCTGACGAATGTCTTCCGACGAGCTTCCTACCATAATCTTAAAGTCACCAGGCTCCACAACGTGTTTCATTTCGCGGTTCCAAAGTGCCAGGTGTTCAAAGCCAATTTTGAAATCGACAGTTTTGCTTTCGCCTGGCTTCAAAGTAACACGACCAAAGCCTTTCAGTGATTTGACAGGAGTAGTTACACTGCTCACAACATCACGGATGTACAATTGAACAACCTCGGTTCCTTCTGTTGTGCCGGTGTTTTTAATGGTAACATGCACCGTCGCTTTCCCGTTAACAGGAATGGTTGCAGGAGAAATAGCAAGATTGCTGTAATCAAAAGTTGTATAACTTAAACCGTGTCCAAACACAAACAGCGGCGTGTTTGCTTCGTCCACATAAGAATGTCTTGATGTTGGTTTGTGGTCATAATAAAAAGGAAGCTGACCAACCGAACGGGGAAATGTCATCGGTAATTTTCCGGAAGGGTTGACATTGCCCAGCAAAATATCTGCAACAGCCAAACCGCCTTTTTCACCTGAGAACCATGATTCTACAATTGCGGGAATATTTTTTGCCACCCAGTTAATAGAGAGAGGTCTGCCATTGGCAAGTACCGCCGTTATTGGCTTTCCGGTCGCCTGCAGTGCTTTTAAAAGATTTACCTGTTTTTCATCAAGATCAAGATTTGCTCGATCTTTTCCTTCCCCCACAATTTTCAAATCTTCTCCGATCACGACAACAACAGCATCCGCATTTTTTGCAAGAGCAACTGCTTTTTGCTGTAAATCGTTTTCATTTTCAGTCTTCTCGGTTGAATAGCCTTTTTCGAAGTTGACGGAAATACTGTTGCCCGCTCTTTGTTTTAATCCATCCAGTATAGAAATTGCTTTTCCTTCTTCGTTAGAGTATCCGCCGAGGTAGGTGTTTTCGGCCAATGCACCGATCACTGCAATTGATTTTGCATCTTTTTTTATTGGCAATACGCCGCCTTCATTTTTCAACAGGCAAATACTTTCCTGTGCCGCTTTTAACGCCATGTCCTGGCTCTCTTGTGTATGAAATACTTTTGCTTTTAAAGAAGTGTCGGTGTAAGGTTTGTCGAAGAGACCCAGCAAAAATTTTACACGTAATACGTCGCTTACTGTTTTATTCAATTGAGCGATCGAAAGTTTTTTGTCAGCAATTGCTTTGTTCATTGATGTCAAAAAGCCATCGTGAGAGAAGTCGTAGAATTGCATATTTAAACCGGCATTCAATGTTTGAGCCAACGCGTCACTGGTATCACTTGCCACCTGGTGATTTTCAAGGCTCATTCTTATTGCGCCAAGATCTGACAATACAAAACCTTTGAAGCCCCATTCTTTGCGCAATACATCTGTCAGCAACCATTTGTTATCTACGCACGGAATGCCATCAAGCTCACTGTATGCGGCCATCATAGATAAAGCGCCACCTTCTTTTACTGCTTTTTCAAAAACATACAGAAAAGAAGATCGCCCTTCACGTTCGCTCATGAAAACCGGAGAAGTATTGCTGCCACCTTCCGGAATGCCATGTATGGCAAAGTGTTTGGGTTCTGCCACAACTGAGTTTGGCTGGTTTACGCCTTTGCCCTGCAAACCCTTTACCATGGCAACGCCATTCAATGCCGCGAGGTAGGGATCTTCGCCATAAGTTTCTTCCACACGTCCCCAGCGTGGATCACGTGGCAGGCAAAGCACGGGTCCAAGTATCATGTCTACACCATGCGCTCTTGTTTCGGTTGCGATGGTTCTGCCGATGTTGTGTACAAGGGTAGTGTCCCATGCACCTGCCAGTTGCAAAGGGATAGGAAAGGATGTGCTACCAAAACCGCTGTAACCATGTAAACCCTCTTCAATGAAAAGCACTGGAATACCCAGGCGCGTTTTCTCCATGGCATATTTCTGTATGCTATTTGTGATGTCTGCCGTTAGCGGATAAAAATCATGAACTGAGCCGATGCCGGTTTTGCCAATTGCTGCGGCTGTTTTTTCTTCGGAGTAAGCAGATGCTTCGTGGCCGCCCATGGTGGCGACTTCTTTTCCCCACCACATATCAAGCTGTTTGATCTTTTCTTCTGTGGTCATTCTGCCAACCAGGTCAGCCACTCGTTGGTCAACCGGTAGTGATGCATTTTTGTAGGGTAGAACAGTTGGCCGCACCGGATCTTTTGCAAAAGAACATAACGCAACCAGTGCAACTGCCAGAGAGATTTTTGCATTCATATTGCAAGCTTTTGATTTTATATGAATGCAAAGAAAGAAGCGGTGAATTAATTAATGCCTAATTATAGATTAATTGGAGAAGATATTTGGAGAAAGAACACAGATTTTTAATGGGAAGCACGCAGATGACGCTGATTAAGCTGATGTCCGCAGGTGATTGGCACACGGATGACACGGATTAGACGGATTTACACGGATCTTTTAGTAACTGAATTGTTTTCATGAATAGGTTGACGATTATTGATGAAAAAAATCAGTGCAAATCAGTCCAATCCGTGTCATCTGCGTGCCATAAAAAGCAAATCAAGAATACCACAAAAAATAAACGGATCTCCACAATGATCCGTGAAAATCCGTCTAATCCGTGTCATCTGTGTGCCAATCAATTGATCACGTCGTGGAAAGATTTATCGAATTCTTCGCCGTAGATGTCTTTATAATCTTTTACAAATTTCAGGTAAGTGTTATTCGCCAATGTGTGGCGTTTTAGCTGTATCAGGCTTTTGCATTTGTATGTTAATGCATCTTCATTCAATTGATCGAAGTAGAATACATAATGCGTTAACTCGATAATGAACTCAGGGTCCTTGGTAATGTTTTGGTTCTTAATATAGTTAAGGCACAGGTCGATTACAGAATTGGAAACCTCCGACTTCACATTGTCCAGCCAGTTGTATTCTGTTTGTGAAAGGAACGGTCCGCGTCTTATAACCTCTGCCAATGGGTGAACGTATTCCTGTGCGTGTTCTGCAGCATACTTCAATTGCATGAAACGTTTGTAGTCAATATGAATACTGTCGTCAGGTGTTTGGAACTGCCAGTAGCCCGCTTCTTTATTGATTACGCAGTTGCCCACTTTCTCGAGAATTACTTTCAGTTTGGCAATATTTACCGAACGGTTATTCTTCGCGTCTTTTGCAGATTTATCGTGCCATAAAATTTCATCCAGCCCTTCTGAAGAAATACCCCTGCCATCTTTCACGGTGTAAATAAGAATGATGAGGAACAACTCTTTCAGCAAAGGAGTAAACAATCTTGTGATATCGTTGCCATCTTTATCGTACACCTGGAAGTGACCAAACAGGAAGATGGAAGATTTGAACTGCTTTTCATTGTTCGGCGAAAATGCATTGGTAAAAATCGGTTGAAAAACTTCTTCTTTCTCTGGTTGCGCTGGTGTTGATGCGAGTTCTTTTTTGTCTGGCTGCGCTTTCTTTTTGCGAAGCAGATAAATAACCAACCCTGCCACCAGCAATGCCGGAATGATCAGCCAGTAACGGTTCTGTTTTTTTATTGCCGTCACGAAAGTATTGCTGTCAGCGACTTGCGGCGGAAAGTTAAGCGTATATATTTTTACAATAGTGTTTTTGTCTTTTACTTCCTCTTTAGAATACAGCATTGTAACCGCAATCAGTTTGTTGCTGATAGGCGAGTAGTACAGATCCGCATAAGATTCGATATCGTGAAAACTATACGGAATAGAATCTGCCACCAGGTGCAATGTTGAGTCGGTTAAAGAGCCTTTCACCAGTTGCAGTGCGGAGTTAAAACGATCATTGTTTGGAAAGATCAAACCATAAAAATCATCTTTGCCCGGGCCTATTACAAGACTGTTGGCAAAAGCAAACTGAGAGCCAAATGGTTTGAAGTTGTATACTTTTTTAAAGGTCGACGTTTTAATATCAAACCTGTACAGGTCGTAGTAGTTCTTTGGATCAAGCATCTGGTCGCCGGTTTGGCTGCCATAGCCACCAACGATGTATGCCACGTTTGCGTTCTTGTCTACACCAAGCGCAGACAAATAACGCGGAGGAAAATAATCTCCTTTGGTATGTACAGAGTCCCACTGCTGTGTGGCAAAGTTGTAGTGCAATACTTCATTTTTATAACGCAATTGTCCGTAGCCACCTACAACATACAACGAGCCGTCAGCGGGAGAAATGAACTTGTTGGAGTGCCAGAATTCTGTGAGTGGACCGGGCGCAAAGCTTCCGCTCCATTGACGTTGATCAAAATCGTAACCGAACACCTGTTGCTTGTCTACATAAACGTCATAGAATTTTTTAGTGGCACTGTCATAAATCGCCTGGTTACCTGCGAGTAGGTTTTGGTGCTTTGCATTTGGCGTCCACTGCATTATGCCACGATCTCCTTTCAGCTGATACACACCCATAGAGTCATTTCCGCCAATGAAAAGCCTGTCCTGTACAGGATCGTAACCCACATTAGCAAAGCCATTGATGGCGAATGTAGCTGCCATTTCCCATTTCTGGTGCTTTGGTTTTATCCAAACGGGATTGGTTACTTTGGCTTGCTTGTTGCCATTTTTATCATTGCAAACATCTCCGTCAATTTCATCAAGCGGCCAGTAATGTTTAACTACCCCCTGTTCAGATAATTTGATGTCCTTTATCTGCATGGGAGGGATGTCCCTGGTTTTGAATTTCTGAAAGTCGTTTGCGCCCCACAGAAATTTATAACAATTGGCGGCAAATGGCACATTGCTTTTGCCGACAGATTTTTCATTTACAAGTAATTCAATAGTATGTGCGGAGAGATCAAATTTGAAATGGATATTTGACCATTGCTTATAGAGGTGCATGCTGTCAATGAAAAAGCTGATGCCAGATAAGCTTTCGCCGATAATCACCCTGAAGTCTGAGGATCGTTGATTGTATATAAGATCAATGTTTTGGTTATCATGCGTTATCATGCGCAGCACATAACCAAAGTATGTTTCATGATTGGGAAGAAATTTGATATCGAAATTAAGATCGAAATTTTTGGAGAAGCATATGGAATCTTCGGGGGACAGATCAAGAGCCGTTCTTTTTTCAAGTACGACTTCATGACTATTAAAAGTTAACCCATAGGATTGGGAAAAACCAGTAACGTTCAGTAATAAAAATGCAAGCGCAAAACAGAATATATACCTCATCATAAGCAATCGTAAAAATAAGTATCTTTTACAAAGAAACCGTTATATCCGGCGCAACGCCAAATTAAATTTCTTAAACGAATAAGTTCGTGTTTTTTAATGTTGAATCAATGCTGATGTAATGCAAGCGTCAGGGTTAAAAATAAGGTAATTGATTGTTTTTCCATCAAATAAAGTGATAAAAAATCGCCCCGGGAGAGAAGGCACGCAGATGACGCAGATTGGACTGATTTATACGGAGACTATTATTCGCTTTTCCAAATAATTGTTCATTAGCGTTCAGGTTTGACAAGGCTTCGACAAGCTCAGCCTGACAACCTGATTAGAGTGTCACCCTGAGCTTGTCGAAGGGCATTGCACATTCACCATGTTTTTTTAAAAAACCGAAAGGCCCGGATGATCTCCACCCAGGCCTTCGAAAGATTCACAAAGTAAACGTCACTAGAAAACATATTTTAATAACTCTCAACTCTCCATTCTCAACTCTCAACTATTCTGGGCGAATGCGATTCGCCCCCACCATTTTCAATTTTCAATTTTCAATTTGCCTTCGCAAACGGTTTCGCCGGTTTCACATCCGTACCCCAGGTCTTATTTGGTTTCGGACCCATTTCTAATTCGATGGTACAGCCGCTCACCAATTGATCATGAGTGAACCATGGCGTTTTCAAAACTTTGCCATTCAGTTTTGCACTCTGGATATATTTGTTCACCTCATTGCTGTTGTGTGCAATAAGTGTAAATGTTTTTCCATTTTCCAATGCTATCGAAACCTTGCTGAAAACCGGACTGCCAATGGTGTAGACCGGAATGCCCGGTGTCATAGGATAAAAACCCATGGAAGAAAAGACAACAAAGGCAGACATGCCACCACCATCTTCATCGCCCGGAATGCCAAACACATTATCCTTGAACCACAGAGATAAAAGGCTTCTCACTTTCTGCTGCGTTTTCCACGGAGAAGAAGTGTAGTTATATAAATATGGTATGTGAAAGCTTGGTTCGTTGCCCATTGAGTACTGTCCTACAAGACCCGTAGCATCAGGAAACTTTGCCCAGAATTCATACTTGGATCTGTCGAGCCCCTCGCGGAACAGTTGATCAAGTCGTAATTCAAAACTATCTCTTCCGCCCATCAAACCAATCAGACCGGGAATATCCTGTTGTACCTGCCACATATACGTCCATCCGTTGTTTTCGTCATAATAGTCTCTGCCGCCAAGGCCGCCGTCAAACTTCGGATCGATCAATATCCAATTGCCTTTATCGTCCTTCGGCAAAAAGAAATTCGTTTGTTTGTTCCAGAGGTTCCTGTAGTTCTGTCCTCTTTTTTCAAATGTATTGTAGTCGCTTGTTTTGTTGAGGTCCTTTGCAAGCTCTGCCAACGCCCAGTCATCAAAGGCGCCACCGAGTGTTACCGCAACCGCTTGTCTTTTCTCGAATGAATGTACTTCTTTCACGGTCTCTTGTTCGCCATCACGAAGAGCTGGGAAGTAGCCGTTGTTGTGATAGAAATCGTCGAGCGATGTTTTGGGGCCGTTTCTCCATGGCAGCATCGTTGCGTCGGTTGCATTTTTTCTGATGCCTTCGTACGCTTTTTCCACGTCATAATTTTTCAGCCCTTTTCTATACGCATCAAGAAAAACGATAGAAGAATGGAAGCCGTTCATACAGGCATGATCGCCGAAAAGTACTGGAAATGTTGGCATCCAGCCACTTTGCTCATACATGCGCACATACGATTGCAACATGTCCTCTTCTTGTTTCGGATGCAGGATTGTTCTCAACGGATGCAGCGCCAGGTATGTGTCCCACGACCAGTCATCAACATAAAACGGGCGGTTGTCCGTATTGATTTTTTTGTTGTAGCCGCTGTAGTAATGCGCATCTTCGCTGATGTCCACCATGCGTTCATGGCATCTGTACAGCGCTGTATAGAATGAACGTCTTTGCGCTTCTGTACCACCTTCAATTTTTATTTGCGCCATCAGATCGCTCCATGCGGTCTTTGCATTTTTTTCTACGGTAGCAAAATCTTTCGAGGCAATTTCTTCTTCAAAATTTTTCTTTGCCTGTTCAGCACTTACAAAACTGATCGCATATTTCAGTTCAACCGTGCGGGCACTTGCAGGGAAATTGATGTATGGTCTTGCCCCTCCTTCGGTTATGCTTGATGCGTTTTTGATCGCCTTGTTGCTGTCCACATAACCCGTTGTTCCTGCAACATTGAATACGCCGTAAGTGTAAACCCTTATATCGTTGTGATAAGTTTCCATTCCTTGCAACACATTGCCACTAAACTTCCAGGAGGCCGCACCATCATTAAAGTTGCTGAACAGCAGGAACTTATTTTTCCCTTCCGGAAATGAAAACCTGTAGTAGCCGGATTTTTCCGAGGGAGTGAACTCCACTGTGATGCCATCTTCGATCAAATACGTTGAATAGTACCATGGACGCGTAATTTCAAGATTGTGATCATAAGGCATACGCTTACTCCAATTCTCGGCTGCCAATTCTTTTACCGAAGGCTTTACCGAAAAAACCTCGCCCAGTCGGTGAGAAACAATCGTTAGCGGAAAACTCGATATCTGATCATCCAGGTAGTCCTTGCGGATGGGGTACATGCGGATAACCTGGTTGGGCAATTGTGCCGTGGGCCTTGTTGGCTCAAGCAGTTGGCCAATGTTGCCAATTGTAGGGTCGATGTAATCTATGTTTTGTTTTTTAGGTGCCGTCGTATCTTTTGGGACGTTTGCACAGACAACGCCGGTGAAAACCGCTTGTTGCAAAAGCAATAGAAGAATGCCCTGTTTGCTTAAAAATTTTTTCTTCATTCAAAGTTCTTTTTAGAATATGCTATTCTGCCTGGCATTCATAAATCGCTTGTAGCTCCTTGAGAAAATAAATGGCAAGGCGTAACAAATTGGTTGTTTCAGAAAACGATTAGGTACCCGAAGCCTTGGGTTCAAGACCGGGTGAAAAAAATATTTTACTGGTATTTTTTACATGAAAAATGAAAACGGGAATGTGCAAATGGGTCGGTTTCGCTGTAACTTTTTTCAGATTTTCTGACGCTAACGCCGGAAGGAGGGCTGGCAAAAAATGCATTTCCGGGTGCAAACGAACCGCACTGTGTAATGGATCATTCAATTGCAGATGTACTGCATAGCACCCTAAAAGGGATATTACCAAAAACAGCAAAACCATTTTTTCCATAACAAGCAATTGTTTAAAAAATGAGAATCTCCGGTACCCGGAACACTGTGAATTTCAAAATGCAAATAAGCGGGAGAGGTATTAATAAATGATCTAACAAACTATTAATACAGAAATTAATTGGAAACAAATGGAAATTAATGCATCAACTAGCTAATTATTAGGAGGTTAACCACGAAAAAAGTCTTCCCAAACAGTTCATCTAACAACCGGCAACTATCAACTACCAACCAATTAATAGTGTCTTACTGACAATCTTTAGCTGGGCAGCCCCATCATAATTTCTTATTAATAGAAAAAAGTCGCATTAATTTTCCCAATTAAGCAGTTTTTAGCCTTCCTGTTAAGGTCAGGGTAGTTTCTTGCAGGCAGTTACGAAACAAAACGATTGCCGTATGAGGTTACTGCCAGCTGGCGAAATGCCATTAAGCGAATTCTGTAGAGACGCGTTGAACGCGTCTCCGATTTTTAGACTGACATACCCTTTTTTCGGGAGACGCGTTCAACGCGTCTCTACAGGGGTGCAAAAATTTCAACGACATAATATTTATATACACAACCCCTGATCTTTTTATCTCACCTCTTTCGTTGGAATAACAAAGTAGTTTTTTTCTCTCCTTACATGCAAGCAATCATTCGTCATACTACTAGTTGTTCCGACGAAAGAGGTTTTAACAAATTAATACTTCACCCTTCGTTAAAACGATTTCAACATGAATTTTTCACGTTCAAAAAAAATATTCCTGCAGCTCTTTTGCCTCTTTTTTGCAATTCAGGGCAAAACGAATGCGCAGCAATTGATTTCCTATGTTGACCCCTTCATCGGCACCGGAGGTCATGGCCATACATACCCCGGCGCCACCGTACCTTTTGGCATGGTGCAGCTAAGTCCGGACAATGGTACTTCCGGCTGGGACTGGTGCAGCGGCTACAATTACAGTGATACCGTGATCGCCGGGTTTTCGCACATGCACTTAAGCGGAACTGGTATTGGCGATTGGGCAGATATTTCTGTATTGCCGCTCACGCAAATAGTTTCCGGAAAGGAGGAAATGTATAAAATCGGGTTTAGTCATGCCAATGAAAAAGCAAGACCGGGCTTTTACTCCGTAAAATTGAACAATGGCGTACAGGTCTCTCTTACTGCAACTGAAAGATGCGGGTTGCATAAATATGAATTCCCGCAGGGCGATTTGTCTGTAATCAGGTTTGACCTTGGCTTCAGGATAAACGGCGATCATCCAACGGACACCTATATTCGCCAGGTAAATGATTCCACCATTGTTGGTTATCGCTTTTCTTCCGGCTGGGCGAGGGTACAGCGCGTGTATTTTGCCGCAAGAACTTCCGCTCCCATTAAAAAGATCGAAGCAACCAACACGAGCGACAAAGTTGCCAAAGCGCAATTGATCTTCGATGGCGGCAAAACCATTTTAATGAAAGTAGGACTGTCATCTGTTGATGAGCAAAATGCGCTGCTGGCATTGAACGAAATTGGTGACTGGAATTTCGACAACGTATCGCAAAAGGCTGCCGCGAAGTGGGAAAAGGAGTTGGAGAAAGTAAAAATAGAAACGTCAGATGAACACCTTAAACGAGTTTTCTACACGGCATTTTATCACACGTGCATGGCACCCGTTTTATATTCGGATGCTGATGGAACGTACAAAAATGTAAACGGAAATGTTACAAAAATGGCTTCAGGCCAGCGTTACACGGTTTATTCTTTGTGGGATACATTTCGTGCGCTCAATCCATTGATGAGCGTTACACAACCCGATCGCTATGGCGATATCTTAAACACAATGCTCGCATTTTACGACGAAAACGGACTGTTGCCGGTTTGGGATCTCAACACTTACGAAACCAACACGATGACAGGCTATCACGCCATTCCTGTATTGGCCGATGCTGTGTTGAAAAACTGGCCGGGCGTAGATGCAGAGCGGGTTTACAAGGCGATGCAAAAAAGCGCTTATCAATCCATAAGAGGTATTCCTGATTATATAAAATATGGTTTTTTGCCACAGGACAAAGAAGCGAGCAGTGCATCCATTACGCTGGAGTATGCGTATGATGATTGGTGCATTGCGCAGGTGGCCCTGAGGCTTGGGAAAAAAGACGATTACAACCTGTTTATGAAAAGATCACAGTCGTACATCCATCTTTTTGACAAAAGCACAGGGTTCATCCGCGCAAAAAATTCCGACGGACAATTTGTATCACCTTTCGATCCTTACTATTCAGAACACAACGGAAGAAGAGCAGCTTACACAGAAGGAAACGCATGGCAGCATTCATTCTTCGTGCCGCAGGATATTCGCGGACTTGCGAAATTGCATGGTGGTAACGATAAGCTTGGACAAAAACTTGATTCTCTTTTCTCTGTAACGTCCAATGTAACTGGGGAGAACGCTTCTGCAGACATCAGCGGGATGATAGGCCAGTATGCACATGGCAACGAACCGAGCCATCACATTGCATACATGTATGACTTTATTGGCCAGCCGTGGAAAACACAAAACATTGTTCGCCTCATCATGGACTCATTGTATCATGACGCGCCGGATGGTTATTCAGGAAATGAAGATTGCGGACAAATGAGCGCGTGGGCAGTGTGGAGCATCGTTGGCTTGTATCCTGCAAATCCTGCGAGTGGCAGGTATGTGTTTGGCAGCCCTTTAGTTGACAACGCTGTTATCACAGTGAAGGGCAACAAACAATTCACCATCAAAGTAAAAAACAACAGCCGCGAAAATAAATATATCCAGTCCGTAGTACTAAACGGCAAGAAGTACGATAAGGTGTACGTTGATCATGCTGACCTGATGAAAGGCGGAATGCTTGAATTCACGATGGGCAAGGAGCCGAATAAGAAGTTTGGCACTGAAGCATCACAATGGCCGTAATGGAACGCAGATTTTCATGATTGTCATGATTTGTCAAGATTTTTTTTGATTTGAAATTTGGATTCCAGATCTTTCCTAATCATGACAATCATGAAAATCTGCGTGCTTGTCTTAACGATTAAAACTATATGATGAATAAAGTATCTTTTACAGAGAAGAAATTCCTGGTAACTTTTGTTTTTGTGACTTCTCTTTTCATGCTCTGGGGCATTGCCCATTCTATGAGCGACGTATTGAACAAGCACTTTCAAAACGTATTGAATTTGTCCAAAGCCAATTCTGGTTTAATACAATTATCCGTCTTCGGAGCTTATGCCGTTATGAGTATTCCGGCAGGGATCTTCATGAAAAAGTTTGGCTACAAAGCAGGTGTGTTGTTTGGCCTTATATTATTTGCCACCGGAACATTTTTATTTGTGCCTGCGGCAAATGAAAAGTCTTTTACTTTTTTCAGAGTTGCCTTATTCATATTGGGTTGCGGAATGGCAACGCTTGAAACCGTGGCGCACCCGTTCGTTGCTGCACTTGGCGATCAGAGGGCCAGCGATAGAAGAATCAATTTTTCACAATCATTCAATGCGGTGGGAACGATGATCGGCCCTGCATTGGGTTCTTATTTTTTATTGCGTGCAAATACAGAAGTAACAGGAGATTTGTCTTCCGTGAAAGGGTTATATGTTGGTATCGGCAGTTTCATTGCATTGGTTGCCGTGTCATTTGCTTTTGTAAAAGTGCCCGCGCTGGTAGATCCGCATGGTGCTTCATCGGCTGATCTGGAAAAAGAAAATGTGGATACAGAACCGGGTAAAAAATTATTTCAACATCGTCATTTTGTGTGGGCCGCTATTGCACAGTTTTTTAATGTTGCGGCACAAGCAGGAACCTGGAGTTACTTCATTAATTACGGACATGAAAAAATGGGTTTCACCGATCAAAAGGCGGGCAACTTCATGGTGGTATTTATGGGCATGATGGCGCTTGGTCGTTTTGTAGGAACTTTCTTGATGAAATACATTGCGCCAAATAAACTGCTTGCATACTTTGCATTGGGCAGCATTGCCATGTGTTTGATCGTGGCGCAAAGCTGGGGCTGGCCTTCATACATAGCGTTGCTGATGATCAATTTTTTCTTCAGCATTATGTTCCCAACCATTTTCAGTTTAGGCTTAAAAAATCTTGGTAGTCATACACAACAAGCGGCGCCATTTATTTCCATGGGTGTTGTGGGCGGCGCATTTTTCCCATTTGTTATGGGTCTCATCGCCAACCAGGATGTTGCCAAAGCATACTATCTTCCTATTGTTTGTTATTTCGTTATCTTCTTGTTCGGCTATAAGTTTTATGAAGTGAAGAAAACTGTAGCACCAAAGTTAAGAGCAGTTCATGCTGAGGAAGAATTAGGAATTAAGAATTAAGAATGCTTTATAATAATGTCTTTGCGACAAACGCATAGAAGAACCTAAAAAGGCATCGATGGCCCAAGCTATCGATGCCTTTTTCTTTTAGGCTACATATTTTGTTGCACGTGTTGAAAAGCTTCAAATCGTTAATCTGCCGCACACGAAGCATTCTTAATTCTTAATTCCTAATTCTTAATTGTTCTAAATTCCAGTACTAGACTTAATCTCCTTTCCGTCCTTATCTAAATACAAATACTTTTTCTCGATGCCTTTTTTTAGATTAAAGCGGTAAAGGCTTTGCCCCTTATTGTCTTCAACAAAATCTGTAGAGTTCAGTTGCCAATCTGCATAGCGGCTTTTTGAGAAAGATTCTTTAACGTCTTTTGGTAGATCGTCTTTATCTATTTTTGTTTCCGTGTTGTCCCAAGTGCCATCCACGTTATAATGTGCCACATAGTCCTGTTTCTTTTGTTTAAACTTGGCAGTGTAGTTTGATACATTGTTGCTCCATTTTACATCGCTTGCTTTGGGATACTTTTCTGCAAAGCTCGTTTTCGCTTTGTCGGGTATGTTAACTACCTGTGCCCGGGATATATTGGTTGCCAGCAACATAGCGGCAACAAGAAATGAAAAGATTGCGAGTTTCATAAATGTTTGTTTTCAATATGAAACCTAT
Organism: Pinibacter aurantiacus; assembly: GCF_019130065.1. Classification (GTDB taxonomy): domain Bacteria; phylum Bacteroidota; class Bacteroidia; order Chitinophagales; family Chitinophagaceae; genus Pinibacter; species Pinibacter aurantiacus. The sequence goes on from NZ_JAHSPG010000006.1 coordinate 15,022, forward strand.
AACAGGATTGCAGGGATTTAGTTTAGAAATTAGGAATTAGAAATTAGGAATTAGGAATTAGAAGTGCAGAGGCAAACGATGATCGCGAATTATTCATAGCTAACCGACCTTAAATTTCTAACTCCTAACTCCTAATTCCTAAATCCTGCCTACACTCTCATATCATCTGCCACCCAGTTTTTAATCGATTTCTTTATTGCATTCGGAGATAGATTTTCTGCGAGCGTTCTGTCGATAAGCGGCAACAATTCTTCATCAGAAGCAAAGCGCAATGCTGCAATTTGTCCGAAGGTGAGTTTGCTTTCCAGTTCATCCATTTTTTTATTCGTCAAAATGAAATAGCGCAAACGCATTTCAAGGCGCACAATTCTGTTTTGATTGTTCAACGCATAATGTTGCCTTAGCATAAAAGATAGCCAGCCTATGACAGCGAATGCGGCCGCAATGGTAATCCAGAGATCATGTTGCTCGGGATACTTGTAACTACATCGTACGCTAAAAATGATGGCTATTAAAATGACGGGATAGAATATAAAATGATGAGGCGCATAGTACTTTCTGTGGTTACTATAATTCTGGGCTGACATGTTTGTGTTTTTTGTAAATCTAGCGTAAAAAGACTTACCCTGATTCCTCAATAAGGCACGGTAAGGTTTTTGCATCTACTGTAATAAACCTTTGATAAATACCGATCCCGATTACAAGCATCGGGAGTGGAAGTAATTTGTTTACCATTAAAACTTGAATTTATGAAACTTACAATGTTGTCATTTTTTGCGGGCATTATGTTGCTGGCCAATAATCTGTGCGTCGCCCAGGTAGTTAACATTCCTGATAAGGCGAAGAAAGCTTTTGCAGAAAAATATCCGCATGCCACTAATGTAGACTGGGACAATAATGTATCCAATTACTCCGCCAAGTTTAAAGAGCACGGAAAAGGATACGAGGCCCACTTTAATGTAGATGGTGTATGGGACAATACCGAAACACAAGTAGCAAATGGCGATGTACCTGGTGAAGTTAGAGAGTCTTTTACCAAAAGCCGTTTCAAAGATTGGGAAATAGCTTCTACGGATTATGTAGTTGATAACAAGAACAATCACTATTATCGTTACAACCTTAAAAAAGGAATCGAAAAGAAATTCCTGTATTTCGATAAGGCAGGTAAGGAAGTGAAGGTGAACACGGGGATATAGGGGAGTTAGGAATTAGGAATTAGAAGTTAGAATATTGGGGCTTTGATAAGTTTGGCTAAGGTTCACGCCAAACTTGTCAAAGCCTTTTTGTTTTCAAACAATTAATTTTGAAGGCTAGGAAATTATTGAAATGACTCTTAAAGAACAGGTATATAATCAATGCGTGAATATCGTGTCCCAAAGAATTACCGATGTTCAAAAAACGTTGGATGATTTGAGGGAAAGCATCGCGAATGAAACCAAAAGCACGGCAGGCGATAAATACGAGACAGCAAGAGCAATGCTCCATATAGAGCAGGAAAACGTGACGAAGCAAATGACTGACTTGCTTGAGCAAAAAGCACAACTCGAAAAGCTCTCGATGATTGAGGCGAGTGACACTGTCATAAAAGGAAGCCTCGTAAAAACAGACCGTGGATATTTGTTCCTCAGCATTGCGTTGGGAAAAATCAAACTGAGTGATCAAACTGTTGTTGCTCTATCTCCACAGTCGCCGCTGGGCAAGCAGTTGATGGGATTGAGAGTGGGAGAGAGTACTTTGATGAATGGCACTAAATATGCGGTCGAGGGGATTGAATAAATTATTACACTTAATAGCGGTGAAGTTTTGTCGGAGACTAAGACGTGACGGGTTTTAAAAACCTGTCACGTCTAGTGGTGCACCCGAAATATCAATTAATTACAAGCCGCACATTATGAAACAAGACCGCGTCGTCATTGCGAGGCAAGCGGAGCATGTTGTCTGATATTGTGAACGCATATTGCACTAGCTGGAATTGCCGAAGCAATCTCCCAGAGCGGTGAGATTGCTTCGCCCAGTTGTTGTATGGATAGTCTTCGTTTTAATTAGGCCTTTCATTGTCCGCAGGGCTCGCAATGACGGTGCGAGATTCACTAGTATATCTGAGGTCTTTTTTAAACGCAAAAAGACCTGAAAGGTTTCAAACCCATCAGGTCTCGAAATATGAAAATAAAGATCACACATTAACCAACTGGCCGCCGGCTACCGGAAACCGGCCGCTGGCCTACGGCTCATACTTTTTAAACACCGTAGTAGCAATGTGGCCGCCAAAACCAAATGTGTTGCTCATCGCATAGTTCACATTCTTTCTAACAGCTTTGCCCAAAGTATAATCATAAGCATCTGCAAATTCAGGCTGCACGTTTTCAGTGTTGATCGTTGGTGGAATAATGCCATGCACGATAGCATTCACACAAGCGATTGCTTCAACAGCACCAGCCGCGCCGAGCAAGTGACCCGTCATGGATTTGGTAGCGCTGATATGCAATTTTGATTTGTCAGTAAATACTCTCTGTACAGCTTTCAACTCACTGCTGTCACCAAGAGGAGTAGAAGTAGCGTGCACGTTCAGATAGTCAATATCAGAAGGAGAAATACCTGCATCGTTCATTGCTTCCAGCATACCCAGGTAAGCACCTTCGCCTTCAGGGTGAGTTCCTGTCAAGTGATACGCATCAGCAGCCATACCGCCGCCTACAACTTCTGCGATAATCGGCGCACCTCTTTCCAATGCGTGCTCAAGGCTTTCAAGAATAAGCGTACCAGAACCTTCACCCATTACAAAGCCATCGCGTTTCACATCAAAAGGACGTGAAGCTTTTGCAGGATCGTCGTTATATGTAGACAATGCTTTTGCTGCATTGAATCCACCCATACCAGATTTTGTGATCGGCGCTTCAGAACCACCAGTGATGATCATATCTGCCTTGCCCCATTTGATATAGTTGAATGCGTCAATGATAGCCGTGTTAGAAGTCGCACAGGCAGACACGGTAGTGAAGTTTACACCACGCAAACCGTGCTTAATGGAAATGATACCAGATGCAATGTCAACGATCATTTTAGGAATGAAGAACGGATTGAAATGTGGCGTACCATCACCTCTTTCAAACTCTGCCACTTGTGTTTCGAATGTACCAATACCACCGTTACCCGAACCCCAGATAACGCCAATGCGGTTTCTGTTCAGTGTAGAAAAATCGATCTGGGCATGTTTAATCGCTTCCTCTGTAGAAATAACCGCATACTGGGTAAACAGATCGTATTTTCTTGCTTCAGATTTTTCGATGAAAGTATGAGGATCGAAGTTTTTCAACTCACAGGCAAATCTTGTCTTGAATTTAGCAGCGTCGAACTTAGTGATGGGAGCAGCTCCGCTAACACCATTTTCAAGCGCAGTGGTAAAGTCTTTCAGATTGTTACCAATAGGAGTCAACGCTCCCATACCGGTAATTACAACTCTTTTCATTGAGATGAAGTGTATTTAATTTTAAATGAGAAAGGATAAGACGCCGCAAATGTATGAAATTATTATTTAATAAAATACCGATTGGTATATTTTGAGATTTTCGTTCAATAATCTATTATATTAAATCACAACCATTTATCGTATCTTTCATTTTTTCCTCCACAAAGAAGATTTATATAATTATCACGCCTTTTTATTTGGTAACATTCAATTGATGTTTATATTTGTGGTATAGAATAGGATAGGATAGTTTGAAACGATGTTGCCATTCCTCTCTTGCTAAGCGATAGTATGTCACCGTCTTTTTAACTATTTTACAATCTAACGTTATCCCAACATTTTAGACGATTGAGTTTCTTTATGAGAAATATTTTTGAACAAATTCACGAACTTGATGGCATTCCCGGCTTGTCAAAGCATGAACAACTTGTGCAGGGAATCATCAACTCCATAAACGAAAAGATTGTAACGCAAGGCGATCCTCTTCCCTCCGTAAATACTTTAATAAAAGAAGTGGGTTTTGCCCGCGAAACCATAGCAAAAGGTTATAAAGAACTTGTACGAAGAGGCATTGTGGAATCCAAGAATCGTGTGCGTTTTTATGTAGCCAATGAGGCAACCGGCCAGCAATTGAAAGTTGCCCTCTTGCTTTTTGCATTTGATAGTTTCCAGGAAACATTTTATAAAACCTTCCGCTCCAAACTTGGTGAGAACGTACACATTGATGTGTTCTTTCATCATAATAATATTGACGTATTTGAAACCATCATTTCAAACATGCGTGGCAAGTATGGCATGTATGTGATAGCACCGATACCGCATCCAAGAACTGCAGGCATATTGAAAACACTGCCGATGAACATGTTCCTGATGATCGACCGGTACGAGCCCATGGATGTTGAGTTTTCTTATGTTACACAAGAGTTTGAGCAAGCTTCCTATGATGCATTTGCCCAGCTGGCAGACACGATCAAGAGCTTTGACGAAATGATTTTCTATCACCGTCCTGCGGCTGATACACCCATTGAAATACTCAATGCATTCAAGCGATTCATAAAAGACTTCAAAGTAAAAGGTGTGGTAAAAAACGAATACCTGCCCGGCGCTTTAGAAAAAGGGAAAGTCTACTTTACCATAAATAACGCAGAATTATGGCTGATGCTGAAGGATTCGAAGACTAAGAAAATGAAGCTAGGTAAAGATGTTGGCATTCTGTCGCACAATGATGATGTGGTGAAAGAAATTATTTGCGATGGTATTACCACTTACTCCACTGACTTTAGATCGATGGCAGAGAAAGCAGCAGAGTTTGTGTTGACACGCAACAAAGTGCAGGAGATCATTCCAACAGTTTTGATCAGACGTAATTCCATTTAGAATGCGCTGGCAAATCGTCATCAGTTTTTTGTGTTGCTCTTTGCTCGTGGCAGTTATTTCGTGGATCAAAACACACAAGCAAAAGCTTCGCACTTCCACAGATTATTTTCTGGGAGGAAGAAGCCTTGGTTTTATAGTAGTAGGCGGCTCACTTTTTTTAACCAACATCAGCGCCAATCAGTTCATTGGAGAAAATGAATCTGTCTATATAAACAACATGTCCGTAATGGCGTGGGGAATGACTTCCATCTTTGCCATGCTGATCGTGTCGGAATTTTTTCTTCCTATTTATTTACGGATAGGAGCCATAACAACACCTGATTTTCTGGCAGTGCGTTTCGATAGTGCCACCAAGAAAATTGTATCCGTTATTTTCCTGGCAAGCTACATCATAAGCCTTATCCCTGCTGTGTTATACGGCGGAGCAGTTGCTTTTGAAGGTATGTTTCACATACAGGAAATGTTGCGCATCAGCTACTGGGAAACGATTTGGTTTTTGGTAATAGCTATTGGCGTAGTAGGAGGATTGTATTCTCTGCTTGGCGGACTGAAAGCAATCAGTATTTCGGATACCGTGCTGGGTCTGGGTTTGCTGATAGGTGGTTTGTTATTGCCTTACTACGGATTCAAATACCTTGGTCATGGCAATGTCCATGAAGGGTTGAACGTGGTGCTGAGTTCAAAACTATCTCACCTCAATTCAATCGGCTCGAAAGACGATGCGGTGCCTTTGTCGACCCTGTTCACAGGCATGCTGCTCATCAACCTTTACTATTGGGGAATGGAGCAATATATAATGCAGCAGGTATTGGCATCAAAGAATTTGGCAGAAGGACAAAAAGGAATTGCACTCGCGTGTTTTTATAAATTGATTTCACCATTGTTGCTTAATGTGCCGGGCCTTATTGCGGTGCACATTTATGCGAACCTAAACAATACGGCCTCTGTATTTCCAACGTTAGCGGGAGATGTACTGCCGCCGCTATTTACAGGACTTATTGCAGCGCTTGTTTTTGGGGCGGCACTAAGTACGTTCAGTGCGGGTATTAACAGTGTAGGTACTTTGTTCATCATGAACCTGTACAAACCCTGGGCCGAGGCGAAAGGAAAAAATAGCAGTGAGAAACAGTTGCTGAGAGTAGGAAAGCGATTTCAATTTGCGGTGATATTGATAGGTATACTAATTGCGCCGTTCATTATTTTTTCATCCGGCGGATTTTATACCTACATACAAAAGGTGTCGAGCTTTTTTAGTGTGCCGGTGTTTACGATTTTGATCGTCGGGTTCACCACCAAAAAGGTGCCTCCGATAGCAGCGAAAGTGGGTGCATTGTTTTTTATCATCGCTTACTCGATCACGCAGTTTGTTGTGGACACAGGCATTCATTATTTGCACATGGTCGCAATATTATTTGTCGTAACAGTATTGTTGATGTTGTTGATGGGAAAGCTTTGGCCCATGCCGGTTCCCTACAATCGCACCATGCAGCCTGCAGGTACTGTCGATCTCAAACCATGGAAGCACCGTTACATATTCGGGATCATTTTGATAGTGCTGATGGTGTTGACGTTTGTGGTCTTTTCTCCCGTGGGGCTAGCGAAGTAATTTGAAAATTTGAGAATTTGAAGATTTGAAAATGAGAGGTGTAACATTTCTCATTGAAATATATAGGGTTTGAAGTTTGAAGTTTTTTGTGGAGTCAGCAGTGGTGCTACTATTAAGGTTTCGTTGTGTCACTCACTTCAGCATTTGTATTTCTATTCAGCAGAGGATAGTATTTACAGCTGTAACGAAACTCGCACAGAAAGAATTTTCAAATCTTCAAATTTTCAAATTCTCAAATTGGTGTTCTCATTTTCAAATTAGCATATTAGCATATTGATTAAAATTGTTAAGAATGAAGAAGAATCTTGTTTTCTCGGTAGTACTCCTTCTGGCTGGTTGTGTTCACGGCTTTGCTCAGAAAGAAAAGATCGTTATTGAAACGCAGAATGCTGCAATAGTTTTTTCCGTGAAAGGTGACGGCAAATTGTACCAGACTTATTTTGGTGAAAAGCTGATGGGTGCTGATGCATACGCGCAACTATCAGAGGAAGGCAAAGAGAGTTATATTCCTGCCGGAACAAACAATCTGTTTGAACCTGCAATCAGGATGGTGCATGCAGATGGCAATCCCTCGCTCGAGCTTAAATACGAAAGTTCAAAAACCGATAAGCAAGGAGATGTTTCACATACTTCCATTGTGTTAAAAGACAATAAGTATCCTGTAACTGTAGTGCTGCATTTTGAAAGCTACTTCAAAGAAAATACTTTCAAAGAGTGGACAGAAATCACACAGAACGAAAAGAAAGAGGTGCAGTTAACCCGCTATGCATCTTCTATGTTGCATTTTAGTGCAAACGATTACTGGCTTACACAATTTCATGGTGATTGGGCCGCGGAAATGCGTATACAGGAAAGTAAACTCACAAACGGCATCAAAACTATTGATACCAAACTTGGTACCCGTGCTGATATGTATGCTACCCCAACTTTCTTCCTGGCTCTCAACAAACAATCCGATGAAACAAGCGGCGAAGTAATTGCGGGAACGCTTGCATGGACGGGCAACTTCCAATTCACTTTTGATGTGGATGAAAAAAATGACCTGCGCGTTATTTCCGGCATTAATCCTTTTGCTTCAGAATATTCATTGAAATCCGGCGAGGTATTTACAACGCCTGCATTCATTTTCACTTACTCTCACAATGGTAAAGGCGAAGCCAGCAGAAGCCTGCACGCATGGGCAAGAAACTACGGCGTACTCGATGGAAACGGTAGCCGCCTTACGTTGCTGAACAACTGGGAGTCCACACAATTTGACTTTGATGAAAAGAAACTCTCCGGTTTATTTGCTGATACAAAGAAACTAGGTGTTGATATGTTCCTGCTGGATGATGGTTGGTTCGCTAACAAATATCCACGCAATGACGACCACGCGGGACTCGGCGACTGGCAGGAGAACAAAGCGAAACTGCCAAACGGCCTCGGTCATTTGGTAAAAGATGCAGAAAGCAAAGGTGTAAAATTTGGTATCTGGATAGAACCTGAAATGGTGAATCCAAAAAGTGAATTGTATGAAAAACATCCTGACTGGATCTTGAAACTTCCTAATCGCGATGAAGATTATTTCCGCAATCAATTGGTGCTAGATCTTACAAATCCTGTGGTGAAAGAATTTGTGTACAACATGGTGGATGATATGATGACAAAGAATCCCGGCATTGCGTACATCAAATGGGATTGCAACAGGATGATGACGAATACTTATTCTCCGTATCTTAAAAACAAACAGTCTCATGTATACATCGAGTATGTGAGAAGCCTGTATAGCATATTAGAAAGATTGAGACAAAAATATCCAACACTTCCAATCATGCTTTGCTCCGGTGGCGGTGGCAGAACCGACTATGGCGCATTGAAATACTTTACAGAATTCTGGCCAAGCGATAATACAAACGCTGTTGACCGCGTGTTTATTCAGTGGGGTTACTCTTACTTTTTCCCCGCAAACACTATTGCAAACCACATCACGTCATGGGGCAAGCAATCGCTTAAATATCGCACAGATGTTGCAATGATGGGCAGACTTGGTTATGATATCGACGTTGAAAAAATGAGTCCTGACGAATTTACTTTCAGCCAGGACGCCGTTAAAAATTATAAACGCCTGAGCGACGTTATCTGGCACGGCAATCTGTACAAACTTGTTTCTCCATATGACGAGAGTCGTGCAGTGTTGATGTTCTCCAACGATGCAAAAACAAAAGCAGTTGTCTTTGCTTACAACCTTAATTTCCTTTACGGAAAAAGATGGGAAGCTGTAAAATTGCAGGGCCTTGATCCTGCAAAAAAATACACCATAAAAGAAACGAATCTTTATCCGGGCCACAACTCATCTGTTCCTGAAAATGGAAAAACATTTACAGGCGACTACCTGATGAAAGTGGGCATCAATCCAAGTTCTGACAGAGAGTTGACAAGTACTGTAATTGAAATAACAGAAGCTCCGTAAATAAACTTCCGGGCAGATTGAAGCAATCCGCCCGGAATTATTCCAAATAAACAAAGATGCGTTATGAAGTATAATGTAATGTTATGCAAGCTATTCGTATTGACTTTATTCTCGTTTAATTTATTTGCACAAAACGGTTCAGGCATAAAAACAATTGCGTTTGGAAAGAACAATGTCATTCGCTATGATCTTTCTACAGGTTTTTACGATGTTGTCTTTAACGGCAAGGTCGTAATCAAAAAAGCGTTTGCAGAGGGTCGATCAACTATGTCTTTCACCAGCAAAGATTTATCGAAAAGAACATTTTCTTCCAAAACCATCACAGATAAATTTGGCAAAGGGACCTGCAGCATTGTAACGCTAACCGGCAACAATAACTTGCAGATGCAACAATTGTTTTTTACATATCCGGGCAAAGATTATTTCTTCACACAACTTGTTGTTACAGGCGCAAAAGAAGGCTGCAACTATCTTTCCGTATTAAACAGCGCCGCAGTTGACATGGAAAAAGATGCAGATAATCGCTCAGTTTTCATTCCGTTTGATAACGATGCGTGGATGCGTTATAGTTCTTACAATTTGGATAAAAGTAATTTCACTGGATCTGAAGTTGGGGTAGTGTACAGTGATAAAAACGATCACGGCTTTATTGCAGGTTCACTTGATCAGGATGATTGGAAGTCTGGTGTAATGATTAAAGGACAAAGCGAATCAACATTATTGTTGAATGTTTTTGCAGGATTTACAGACAGCCTCGTAACACGTGACCGCAAGGCTCATGGCTTTGTGGGACTCAATCAAAAGTCATCAGCTTCTCCAAGATTTTTGATTGGTCTTTTTGATAACTGGAAAGATGGAATGGAAACCTATGCAAAGAGTGTGCGAACGCAATCTCCCCGTTATATTTTCAAATGGAACAAGGCAAAACCGATGGGGTGGAACAGCTGGGGCGTACTACAGGAAAAAATAAATAAGGAGAATACTGGCGCGGTCATTGACTTTTTTGCTGATTCCTGCAAAGGTTTTCGCAACGCTGATAACACTTTATATATTGATCTCGATTCATTTTGGGACAACATGACAAGCGGTGGAATCGGCGGCGACATCAGCACATTAAAAGCATTTGCGGATCATTGCAGAGCGAAAGGTCTGCGTCCCGGCGTGTATTGGGCGCCTTTCACCGACTGGGGCAAAAATGCTGACAGAAAAGTAGAAGGGTCTGATTACAAATACAAGGATTGTTGGCTCACAGTAAATGGACAGTATCACGACTTTGACGGAGGAAGAGCGATGGATCCAACACATCCGGCAACGCTGGCAAAGATTGCGTTTTACATGAAACGCTTTAAAGAATGCGGCTTTGAAATGATCAAGATCGATTTTCTCGGACATGCTGCTATTGAAGCAGATCATTATTTCGAAAGCAACGTTCACACGGGCATGCAGGCATACAAAAAAGGAATGCAATATCTGAATGATCAAATGGCAGGCACTATGCTTGTGTACGCGGCTATCTCCGCCAATATTGCAACCAGCAAATATGTTCACATGCGTCGCATCGCCTGTGATGCATTCAAACAAATAAATGAAACTGGATACACGCTTAACAGCACCGGACTGGGCTGGTGGCAAAATGAGTTGTATGATTTCGTAGATGCCGACCACGTTGTGTTTGGCAATGAAAGCGAAGGTGTTAATAAAGCACGTTTAACCTCATCTCTCATTACCGGGACGTTAATAACAGGCGATGATTATTCTAAAGACGGCCAATGGAAAGAGCGTGCAAAGAAGTTCCTGCAGAATAAAGACATTATTCAGCTTGCACAGGCAACGAATAATTTCCGTCCTGTTGCAATTGAGGTGGGTGATAAAGCACCAAATATTTTTGCGAGCGTGGGAAAACAATATACCTACATAGCAGTGTTGAATTATGATGACGCAGAAAAGCAGTTTACTGTTGACTTGACGAAGCTTGGTTTGAAGAATGCAAATCACACGACAAAAGAACTTTATTCAGGTAAAGAGAGAAATGTTGGGAATACTTTGCAATTAACATTGCCTGGCAAAGATGCGGTGATTTATAGGATATCGAATTAGTGTGAACATGTTAAAGGGATTGCTTCGCCTCGTCCCCGACGAAGCGATCTTTGCCTAATGTGTTCGGTATTCATTTTCTGCAGAGGCTCGCAATGACGTGTAACCTCGGAACTTGAATGGAAACTGCGAGGCAATAAAACAAGACTGTGGCGTCATTGCGAGACCAGTGGAGCAGGAAGGTCGTAGAAGATTAAGAGTGCGGAACATGAACTAATCGGTCGAAGCAATCTCATTGAGAGTGCTCTACCGATGTGAGGTCCCAGACAATGATGACTTTCATAACAAAGACAGAATAGGCAGGAATCGTTCATTAGCAAAGCGTTTGAGTTAATACTCAGGCGCTTTTGTTTTTTTCCGAATTTTATCATATTAATCTACGGGCGGACCGGTATAAAAAACCGCTGCGGTACAATTTTTTGGCAACTAACTTAAATCAATGTTTATGGAAGGAAATCAAAGCTTTGGCAATCTGATAAATGGGAGCAAGCCCGTGGTGGTTGATTTTTTTGCAGAATGGTGCGGCCCTTGTAAATTGATGCCTCCCATTCTTAAAGAATTGAAGGACATGGTGGGCGACAATGCCATCATCATTAAAATAGATGTCGACAAGAATCCGAATGTTGCAGCTGCCTACAATATACAAGGAGTTCCTACGATCATGATATTCAAAAACGGCAAAGTGATGTATCGCCAGAGTGGAGTAGTGCCAGCAAAGCAGTTGAAAATGGCGATGGATCAGGTGTAGAGACAAGGCATTGCCTTGTCTGAACGGGCACGCCCAATACCTAGTTCGCAATTTCATTCTGCGAACGCAATTCCCCGTTCTCATCAATATGCTGCACGTCAACGTTCAGTTCATTCAACACTTTGCCGATCAATTTACTTCGGTGGCATTCAGAAGGTTTGCTTTCGCTGCACATTAGTACAACCCTGATATTTTTTTCGTAAGCCGTTTCAATTCGTTTGATACCGTTTTTAAAAGCCTCGGTTTCTGCCAACAGGTCGTAATTCACTTTGCCTTTTTCATCGTAAAACTTACTGTTCGCAGGTCGTCCGCCAAGCGCTTCCCCCATGAAGAGGTAAGTGATATTGTTGTCTTTCAATGTATCAGCGAGTTTCCGGGCAATATATTGAGGGTTGTGTTTCGAGTAGGGAATAGAGCGCACATCAATCAGGTATTGAATATCAAACTGCTTTAGTAAAGCGATGAATTCTTCAATTGTTCGAGTGCCGTGACCGATTGTGTATATAGGGTGTTTAATCATGGTGATTGCAGCCGGTAGTCCGTGGCCGGTGGCCGGTGTTTTAGTGCGGGAATGTTTATAATAATTTCATACCAGTGAATGTTTATCATTTTGGTTGGATGTTCTAACCAACTACTGGTTGCCGGCTACTGGCACCAGAGAAAAACACCAAAAGGAGGCTTTCGCCTCCCTTTTTCCATGTACGCCTATAAACGGCCCTGTTTATTAGCTTAAGCTTCGAAAGATTGTTTGTTTGCATTGGCTTCTGCCATCAGTTCTTTAGCCGCTTGCAATGCAAGTTCCTGTATTTGTTTACGGATCGTCGAATTTTTAATTTCATTCGCCAGCGAAATAATGGCCAGCGCGGTTTCTATTTCCTTATTTACCCTTCTTTCTGCGTTTAGATCGTTATTCATAAGCATCTTTTGATTTCAGTTAACAAGCGATGACTTAGTCGCAGGAATTTCCGGGAGGGAAACAACGTGGAGGAATTTTTTTACTGCAATCACCACAGACTGAATAACTGAATAACTGAGTAACTGAATAGTTCAAAGTCAATCGGTTAGGTTGGTCAAAAAAGCGCTTTGCTTTAATACAGATCAAATCACATCAAGCTAGTTGGCCATCAACATTCAGTTATTCAGTTACTCAGTTATTCAATTATTAGCAAAAAAATCCGTGTAAATCAGTCCAATCCGTGTCATCGGTGTGCTATTTTAGTTTTTAGTCGCTTCCCTTGTCGAGTCAGCTGACTTCTTCGCTTCGCGTTCTTTCTTTTTTTGTTCCTTTTCTTGCTGTTTTTCTTTTTTACGGTAGTATTTTTTGAAGAGGAAATTTGAGTGTAAGGCCTCCATGTTTTCACTAAAGCCTTCAGAGCCTTTTTTAACGGAAGTCAAAGCCGCCTTAGCCGAATTTGATGTGCTTTCCAAACTTTTTGCCAGGCTGTCGCTGTTTAGCAAACGGCCGATCGTGCCATGGCCAGAATTCACCTTGGTAATCATGTCGGAAAGACTATTCGTCATTACTTCAGCGTTGTCAATAATGCGTTTTGCTTTGCCCAATACCTTGTCGTACTCAATAGGATTGATCGTTCTGATCTGATCACCGTCCTTTATAGGCACCGAGGAAGCCATCATTGTAGAATCGATGGCGCTGCTGATCACCACTAATTTATCCCCCATCAAACCATCGGAGCCTATGCTGGCGATCGCGTTGTTTTTTAGAAACTTTTTTACTTTGGATTGCAGTATCATATCCACGCGGGCAAGCGAATCGGAAATGATTTCTATGGCGTCAACAGTTCCTACATTAATACCAACAAAACGCACGTTATTGCCCACTTGCAGGCCACCAACATTTTTAAACGTGCCATACACTCTGAATGTGCTCTTGAACATATTCTTTTTGCTGCCGATAACAAAAATGCCAATGAACAATACAAGCAATGCAACAATAGTGAATGCACCCAGCTTAATTTTTTGTTGTGGTGTGGTTTTCATTTTATCTATTTGAAGAATGAGTTTACTCGCTCATCCTGTGATTTTTCGAGGTCTTTGTAAGAACCTTCTGCAATGAACTTACCCTCATGCAAAACCAGGATACGGTCGCCCGTGATCTTAGCGCAGGCCAGATCATGCGTAATGATGATAGACGATGTCTGGTATTTTTTTCTCAGGTCCATAATCAATTGGCTGATCTCTTTTGATGTGATGGGATCAAGTCCCGTTGTTGGCTCATCATACAACATGATAGCGGGTTTCAATATCAGAGTTCTCGCTAGTCCGATCCTTTTGCGCATACCACCGGAAAGGTCACCCGGCATTTTGTCAATGGCATCTTTTAGTCCTACTGCATCCAAGACATCCTCCACCTCTTGATTGATCTTGCTGTCATCCTTCATTTTCAGCACACGCGTCAAGGGAAAGGAAAGGTTTTCCCTCACCGTCATTGAATCATACAAAGCACCGCTTTGAAAAAGGAAACCCAGCTTTAAACGGATTTCTTTTAACTCATCTTCAAGCAGCTCTTTAATCTCTTTTCCAAAAACTTTTAACGATCCTTCATCATAGTCCAGCAATCCAACAATGCATTGTATCGTTACAGATTTACCCTGTCCCGATCTGCCCAGCACAACTAAATTTTCTCCTTTACAGAGCGTGAGATTGATATCTTTCAAAACTTTATTGTCTTCAAACGATTTTTGCAAATGTTCCACTTTTATGACAATATTGTTATCATCCGTTTTAGCTTCAGTTGCTTGTTTAGTTTCAATGGTTAATTCATCTTGCATACTAACGTTTAATTATAAGCGAAAATGTTTGTTAGTTGTACAGCAATGCCGTCCAATATTATGATCCATAGTGAGGCGCTTACTACGGCTGAGTTGGCTGCATGTCCTACGCTTTCTGTTCCTCTGTTGGAATGATAGCCGTGATAACAACCAATAAAACCAATAGCAAACCCAAAGAATACGGTCTTGATAACTCCGGGAAAAAGATCGCTGAAAGCCAAGGCATTGAATGCCTTGTTGAAGTATAAGTGCAGACTAACTTTGTTATCTAAATTGGAACCAACAAATCCTCCGAAAAGAGAGATTGCGTCGGCCATCAAAGTCAATAGCGGAATCATGAAAGTGCATGCCAGGATACGCGTTACCACCAGGTATTGAATTGGGTCTGCGCTCGAAACTTCCATAGCACTGATCTGTTCTGTTACCTTCATGCTTCCCAATTCTGCGCCAATACTCGAAGCTATTTTTCCGGCAGAGATCAGAGCAATGATAACAGGTCCGATTTCTCTTACAACTGAAACCGATACCATGCCGGGAACATAACTCGCAGCGCCGAAATCTTTTAACGTTGGTAGGGACTGAAGCGTTAGAACAAACCCCAGTATGAAGCCGGTTACTGCGATAAGTGGGAATGATTTATAGCCGATAATAAAGCACTGGCGGAGGAATTCGTTCCACTCAAATCCTTTCCTTAAAAGATGGCGAACAAAGGAGAGGAAGAAGTTCACCTGGTCGCCAACCTTTTCAAGTAATTTGTAAACGCCGGATTTGATAGTCTGTTCCATGGTAAGGAAAACAGAAAGTTTTAAATCCGCTTAGCTGATAACTTCCTGCAAGCCAATAGGTATAAAACAGTGCCGCCAGAGTAGGGGTATTTTGAAGAGGTTTTGTGGAAAATAATGCCCAGCGGGGCGTTTAACGCTAAACGCTTAATGCTTAATGCCGCCGGAAAGCTGCACATTTGCGTTAGGCGTTAGGCATTTAGCCTTAAGCAGTTATTTTTCCCGGTACAATTCCTAAAGAAAAGTTGTTTTTGCAACCAATTTAAATATTTGAATAAATAAATTTGTTTCTTTGTGAAAATTCATGCAACAATGGATATCAAAAGAGCAGAGAAAATTTCCAAAGCATTGGCTGATGCAAACCGCCTGACCATTCTTAAGGAAGTGAAGAAGAGCAAAGATTGTCTGTATTGTGTGGACCTCAACGAAACCCTCGATCTGGCCCAGCCTTCCATCTGTCACCACTTGAAACAGTTAATCGACAATGAACTCATTTCTTCTGAAAAAGAAGGCCGTAATGTGAAATACTCTCTAAACAATTATGTGATAGATGATTACATCAAGTTTTTGGAAGGACTAAAAGTCTAAAAAAAAATTTTTTAATTTATTTATCGAAATATTTAAATAAATCAATAGGTTTGTATTCTATTTCAATTTTGAATTCTGACATAAAGATGCAATTTATTTATTGAAATATTTAAATAAATCGAAAAAAGAAACACCATGCTGACAGATTTTAGAGGAGCGAAAAGACTATTGAACTTATCCTTATTCATTATTGGTTCATCTATTTTCCTGGCCGCTTGCTCCAGCCAGGCAAAAGAACCCAATCACACGGCCATCAACACCGTACCTCAGGCAACTGCTGTAGACGGTAACATTATAACTCCTTCGGTTTTAACTGACATACTGGAGGTAACTGGTACGCTGGTGGCTAATCAACAGGTGGATATTGCGAGCGAGCTTACCAGGAAGATAGTAAGCGTGAATGTAAAAGAAGGATCGCTCGTGAAGAAAGGCGCTTTGCTTTTTCAACTTGACGACGCAGACTTGAAAGCGCAGCTTGAAAAATTGCAGCAACAGGAAAAGCTTGCAGCGCTTAATGAAGAAAGGCTTCGTGATCTTATCAAACATGAAGCAGTGGTACAACAGGATTACGATCAGGCTTTCACCAATTTAAAAGTATTGCAGGCGCAAATACTCGAGTTGAAAGTAATGATCGACAAAACGCGCATTCGTGCACCGTTTGATGGACAGATCGGTATCATTCACGCATATCCCGGTGCCATCGTTTCTACCAACACGATATTGACCAACATTCAGGATAACAGTTCTGTAAAAGTTGAATTCAATGTGCCGGAGAAATACACAAACACAATTACTCCTGGTAGTTTACAGAAGTTCACTGTTGCTTCTGACAACAAGCAGTACGCTGCAAAAGTAGTTGCCCGCGAATCAAAGCTGGATCAGAATACAAGAACCTTGCTGGTTCGTGCGGTAGCAGATAATTCAGGAAGGACATTGATGGCTGGACAAAGTGCTAGATTGAACTTATCGCTACATTCATCCAACAACGCCTTACTGGTTTCATCACAGGCATTGATGCCTTCTTCACAAGGCTACAATGTGTACGTTGCCAAAGATGGCAAAGCACAGATAGTGCCCGTGGAAATTGGCCAGCGCAATCCCTCAAACGTAGAAGTGCTGAAAGGTTTGCAACCCGGCGACACGGTGATAACGAGCAATTTGTTAAGACTTGTACCTGGTTCTGCGATTCGCTTTGTTACTGTTAAATAGGTTTTGAGTTGTGAGTATTAAGTTTTGAGTAAGGTTCCCGATTTTAAAAGTCAGCCTAACGGATGCTGGCACTTCCTACTCAAAACTTATAACTCAAAACTCACAACAAAATCCGTCCCCACATACTATAATTCATACAACATATTTATGAGTGCTATTTCACAAGTAAGCATATCCCGGCCTGTGCTGGCGGGGGTAATGTCAGTCCTATTGATTTTATTCGGGATCGTTGGTTACACGTATCTCGGTACAAGGGAATATCCTGTAACGGATTCACCCATTGTAACAGTAACCACCGTGTATCCCGGTGCCAGTGCGGATATCATCGCTTCGCAGGTTACGAAACCTTTGGAAGAAGCGGTTGCAGAAGCAAACGGCATTCGAGCCATCTCGTCTCAATCAAGAGAGCAGGTGAGCATTATAACAGTAGAGTTTAATTTGAATGCAGATCTGGAAGCTGCTGCAAACGACGTACGGGACAAGGTTTCCAAGTCGCGTCAACAATTACCAACAGACATTGAACCTACAATAGTTGAGAAAGCGGGTCCTGCAGATTTTCTCGTGTTTCTTACTGTTCAAAGTGATAGTAAGAGCCTTGAAGATATTACTGACTTTGTAAACATCAATATCAAAGAAAGACTGCAATCCATACCCGGAGTGCGTTTGGTTGATACGTATGCGGGTCGTAAACGTGCCATGCGCCTGCGCATGGACCCGGTTAAACTCGCTGCGTATCATTTAACGCCAGCTGATATTCAGACTGCGTTGCAAAAAGAAAATGTCGATTTGCCAAGCGGAAGAATTGAAGGCGACAATACAGAGGTTACACTTCGTACACAAGGAAGATTGGTGACAGAAGATGATTTCAACAACATGATCGTGAGTGAGAAAGGCGGCGCTATCGTTCGGTTCAGAGATGTTGGTACGGCTATTATGTCCTCTCAAAACGAGCGTACAGCAATGATCGTAGGCGAAGGACAAACAGCTCGCTACGGTGTAGGTACCGGAGTTCAACCGCAACGTGGTGCGAACTCCCTGGCTATCGTGGATGAATTTAAAAAACGCTTTGATGATATCGTAAAATCCGCACCGAAAGATTACATCATTTCTCTTGGTAAAGATTTCACTGTTCCGGTGCGTAACTCACTGGCCGAAGTAGAAGAGACTTTGCTACTTGCATTTGGTCTCGTGGCAATGATCATTTTTATTTTCTTACGGGACTGGAGAAGTACGATCATTCCGTTGGTTGCGATTCCGGTGTCGATCATTTCTGCATTCTTCATCATGTACATCTGTAATTTTTCCATCAACGTGTTGACGCTGCTGGGATTGGTACTCGCCATCGGGCTTGTGGTGGATGATGCGATTGTAGTTCTAGAAAATATTTACAGCAAAGTAGAAGAAGGCATGACGCCGTTACAAGCAGCGAGAAAAGGTTCGGACGAAATTTACTTCGCGGTTATTTCTACCACTGTAACACTCGCGGCGGTGTTCTTGCCAATACTGTTCCTGGGAGGAATTACAGGAAGACTGTTTAAAGAGTTTGCCATCGTGGTATCTGGTTCTGTATTGATCTCAGCTTTCGTTGCGCTGACCCTTTCGCCAATGATGAGTGCCTATCTGCTGAAAGCAGGAACATCACATGGATGGTTGTATCGCAAGACAGAGCCATGGTTCGAAGCATTGAACAGAGGCTATGCGAAAACACTGAGAGCGTTCTTTAAAGTAAGATGGCTTGGCTTTGCAATATTGCTGATATCATTTGGAGTAGCATATTTTCTCGCTCCTAAATTACCATCCGAGTTGGCTCCGCTGGAAGATAGATCAATGGTAGGTTTGGCGGTTATCGCACCTGAAGGAACATCTTACGAAAGCATGGAGCAGACTATGAAGGAGATCAGCAATTATGTGTCAGATTCTATTCCTGATTTGAATGAGAACAGAACATACGCAGCAGTTGCGGCTTCTTCCGGAACGCTGGTTCAGCCTGTAAATGGCGGCTTCCAGTGGATATTCCTGAAAGATCCGAAAGATCGTAAAAGCGGAATGACGCAACAGCAGGTGTATGAAAAACTAGTAGCGGCATCTGGCCGGTTCAGAAATGTAATTTGTATTCCGATACAAATACCAACCATCGGGGGTTTCTCAAGTTCCCAACCTTTGCAATACGTTATTCAGGCTCCTGATTTGAAAAGCCTTGAAGATGTTATGCCGAAGTTGATGGGTGAAGTTTACCAAAGCAAAAAGCTCAGTTTCCAGGACCCCGACTTCAAGATCAACCGTCCGGAAATAGGCATCACCATTGACAGACAACGCGCCGCACAACTTGGTATTTCAACACAGGAAATAGGAAGAACATTGCAACTGGCATTGAGTGGAAGACGATATGGCTACTTCATTTACAATGACAGGCAGTACGAAGTGATCGGACAACTGGAAAGAAAAGAAAGATCTGCACCAACCGATTTGAGTTCATTGTTCCTGAAATCAGGAAGCGGAGATATGGTGTCGCTGGATAACCTTGTAACAAGAAATGAGAGCGTGAGTCCACCCGCTATTTATCGCTACAACCAATCTTACAGCGCTACCATTTCTGCAACGCCTGCAGCAGGTGTAAGTCTTGGCGAAGCGATCAAAGAAATGGATGGCATCGCAACAAAAGTGTTACCAAAAGGATTCAGAAAGGACCTTGCCGGACAAAGCCGCGACTTTTCTGAAAGCAGCTCCAGCCTTGTGTTTGCTTTCATCTTTGCGATCATATTGATCTATCTGGTATTGGCTGCACAATTTGAAAGCCTAATCGATCCATTCATCATTTTGCTCACAGTGCCAATGGCTGTTACCGGAGCATTGTTGAGTTTGTGGCTCACACATCAATCCATCAATGTATTTAGTGAAATCGGTATCATCATGTTGATTGGTTTGATTACAAAGAATGGTATCCTCATTGTTGAGTTTGCCAACCAAAGAAAGCAGGAAGGAATGAGTGTGAAGGATGCGATCCTGGACGCCGCGATCTCACGTTTCAGGCCAATTTTGATGACAACATTGGCGATGATCTTTGGTACACTGCCAATTGCATTGTCATTGGGCACTTCATCAGGAAGCCGGACATCACTGGGTATCGTAGTAGTGGGTGGTTTGTTGTTCGCCGGTGTGCTTACGTTGTATGTCATTCCTTCGGTGTATTCATTCTTCTCTCGTCCATATAAAAAGAAAGTTGAAACCGGCGTTGTTCCCAGTGGTCATGGGGAACTGATTGCTCAACCTTCTATTGTTCATTAAATAAAATAATAATCATGCACGCGGATAATTTTCATTTTAAATATTTAGTCTACACATTGCTGCTGTTCATTGCGTTGTGTTCCATCTCGTACGTCGCGAGTGCACAACAGCCGGGTGTTCAGCGGTTGTCTATAAAAGATGCGGTTTCGATGGCCGTACAACATAACAGGGAAATAAAGATCAGCAGCCTGGATATAAGCAAAGCACAGGAAGGTTCAAAGATAGCTCGCAGCAAATATTTACCTGTAGTTGGCGTAACCGCACAAGTGTCTCATTATTTTTCTCAACCCATATTTTTTGGGTTGGGAAATAATGGCACCGATGATAAAATTCCATACAGCCGTTTCGGCGGAAAAGATCAGGCGTTAGGAGCATTTAATATAGTTCAGCCTTTGTACGATCCATCAGCGAAATCTGCTAACACACAAGCGAAACTTTTAGAAGAAGAAAGCAGGCTTTCATTGTCGGATAAACAAACGGCGGTTGCAGCGTATGCACGCCAAACTTATTTACTGATAGTTGTATTGGGTGAACGTATCAAACTACAAAAAGAAAGTCTTTCGCGTAATGAAAAAGCCTTGCAGGACGCACGATCGCTGCTGGCGCAGGGCCGTGCATTGCGTGTAGACACTTTGAGAGCGTATACATCCGTAAAGAACCTTGAGCCTGATCTATTGAAATTGTCCAACGCCATTGATGTAAACAAGCAACAATTGAAAACATTGCTGGGCCTTGATTCATTGCAGACAATCGAACTAACAGATTCCATCGCCTTGCCGCTTGCAGAAAAGACAGTGCCTTCTGAGGAGGATGTATACAACCAGGCAAAAGAAAAAAGAGCGGACCTGAAGGCTGTTGCTTTGCAACAACAAATAAGTGATCAACAGATTCAATCGGCGAAAGCGGATAAGCGACCTAATGTAGCGTTGGTGGGACAATATATGATACAAACGCAAACGAATCAGTTTAACTATGCTAATGCTTATTATCCATCGACAACTTTTGTTGGTGCACAGGTGAACGTACCGATATTCAGCGGGTTCAGTAAGGATGCAAAGATTCAGCAGGCAAAGATTGATAAGCAACAGGCAGTGTTGCAAACTGAAAACGTGTATGAGCAATTACGTGTGGATGTGAAGCAGGTGGTATCAGCACTGAATGAGACGAGTGCACGCATGCAAACAAGAATAAACGTTAAAGAAACGGCACAGCTGAGTTATGACATCACACAATATCGTTACGCAAAAGGTGTGGCGTCAAGACTTGAGTTAACAGATGCTGAACTGGCGCTTACTGGTGCACAACTGAATTATTTAGAAGCAGTGTATGATTATTTGACCGCGCAGATTTCGTTGTACCGCGTTACGGGGAGAGTTGAAAATTGAAAATTGAAAATCGAGAGTTGAAAATTGAGAGTTGAGAGTTGAGAGTTGAGAGTTGAGAGTTGAGAGTTGAGAGTTGAGAGTTGACAAAAGTGTAGTCGTTGAAGATACAATATTTGACCTAAAACATCGAATGGTTGACTGCGAATAACTCTCAATTCTCCATTCTCAATTCTCCACTAATTTTCGTGTTTGATATATTGTTTTTTAAAAAAGGAAAGGGCTGTTTTTCTAAACGGGCCCTTTTTTTGTTCGTAGAGACGCATGAAAATGCGTCTCTGGTGTTGCGCCAAATCCCTGTTCAAAAAAAACGTTCGGTGCGACATGTGCCCGAACGTTGTAAATAATGTATGTATGAATGTGCCGTGCGGGTGCCGCACCAGAGACGCATTTTTATGCGTCTCTACGGGAGGGAAATAACGATGAATTCTTTGCCCAGGCCTTGTGTGTTTTTGTAAACACAATCGATAAATGTTGGTCCGTACTGCGCATAGAACGGCATAAAATTATCTGTTCTTTCCTGCAGGCTGTTATTCGGAAAGAGCGCCTTTTTGATCACTGCTATCTGATGCTGTTGTGCTGAGAATTTTCTTTTTTCTGCACGAAGCATTTTCTTTTGCAGATTCTGTAGTTGCTTTGCGCTTTTTGTGTGCAGTGCATCTACGTGTTGCAGCAATGTGGTGTCGATGTTGTTCACTACATCTTTCAAATGTTTGTACAATGCATCAAAGTCCTTGAACTCGTTGTTCAGATCGACCTGCACGTTGGAGTCACGCTTTACCAATTTTTCCAGCAATATGTTTTCAGGTTTGAAAAAGTCAGCAATGTCAAAATCGAGATGGCTGATCTTTTCATTCCATTTCTTTTCGACCACTAAAAACGAATTGCGCAACAGCAAAACAGGATAGGGAACGTTGTAATGCTCAAAAAGATCTTTTAGTTCCAGCCAGTACGCCAATTCCCCGCCACCACCGATGAATACAATGTTTGGTAAAATTGTTTCCTGGAACATTCCGCGCAATATAACGTTAGGGCTAAAACGTTCCGGATGCTGTGCCAGCTCCTGTTGTAATTCTTCTTTGGTAAAATGTATTTGTTGATGATCTACTTTGTAGCCGTCATTATTTTCAACAATGCGTTCGCGAATATTATCTTTTAAGTAAAAAAGGTTGATCTCTCTTGGATTCGCTTGTACTTTATAGTGGTGATCCAGTTTTTTAATGGTGCCTTCAACAATCGAAGAAGGTGTTTTGTGCAAAAAATCTTCTTCGAAAATTTTGTGCATGGTTGCCTTCAATGCCGCACTGTCAGGGATTAAAACGATCAGCCCATAGTTTGCGAAAAGTGCATGTGCCAGTTTGAATGTAGCCGTCTGGATATTTGAACCTTCTGCATAACATTCACGCAGCAGTTGGATCAAATCTTTGCCGTGAGGGAAGATGGATAATTGTCCGTCAAAAGCATCGATCATTTTCAGCAAAGCCTTGTCTACTTTCATTCTTCCAACGGCGCCGGTTTGTGTGGTTTGCCAAACAAATTTTTGTCCGTCAACTGTTACTTTGCCCAATTCATCCAGGTCAGCATCTTCGCTGCCCATATAATAAACGGGAACAAAATTGTATTGTGGTAACTGTTGCTTTAGTTCACCTGCGAGTTTTATGGTGTGCAATATTTTGTAGACGAAGTATAAGTAGCCGGTGAAGATATTCGGCTGGTGTGCCGTAACAATCGTAAATGTATTTTCCTGTAAAAGACTTTCGATGTTGTTGTTTACCTCAGTGGCGTTTGATACTGCAGCATATTGCTCTTTCAATGCATCCACCAGCAATTGCCTGTTGGTAGGGAATGCTTGTCTTGCCGCAATTGCTTGCTGTATGCCGTTTATATCCTGTGAATGTTTGTAGAAAGGTTGTAGTGCCTCTGCGTTTGCAATGTAGTCCAAAGTTATTTTAGAGAAGAACCCTGTCTCTGCAAATGAAGCATTGGTTGATGTGCAATTCATAGTTTACAAAAGTACATGTAATTTGAAAATTTGAAGATTTGAAAATTTGAAAATGGGGGTTAACGACAGAGTTTGTGATGATCGGTAGGCTTTTGTTTGGGAATTGTAATGTTGAATAAAAATGCCGAATAATATTCTGTCGATGAATGGAGCGTCGCAAGGATGGTGGGCTTTATTACAATTGCTGATAACACAATCGGAACCCAAAAACAAACAATGCCGATCAATAACCGGCACTGCTTTTTATTTGCTCATTTTGACGACTTGAAAAACCAGAGACCTTA
This sequence comes from Pinibacter aurantiacus, assembly GCF_019130065.1. GTDB lineage: Bacteria > Bacteroidota > Bacteroidia > Chitinophagales > Chitinophagaceae > Pinibacter > Pinibacter aurantiacus. Next base: position 39,083 of record NZ_JAHSPG010000006.1, read on the forward strand.
ATTTTCAAATTTTCAAATCTTCAAATTTTCAAATTATTTCAGGTAGGAGCGAAGCATCCACGCTTTTTGCTCGTGGAATCTCAACAGTCCGGTAAGGAAATCTGCGGTTCCGGTATCTCCGAGACCATCAACTTCTTTGATGTCTTTTCTGATGAGGTTAGCCAGTGTTTCGTGGTCGTTCACGAGGTTTTTCAGTTGCTCGTCCTGGTTAGTAGTGTATGCCGGTTCATCAAGACGTGCGAGTTCAAGATAGTCTTTCAATCTGCCTTCGGCGTGATGGCCGAGCATTCTTATTCTTTCGGCAACACCATCGATGTGTTCAGCCAGCTCTTCGTACTGTCCTTCATAGAGCTTGTGCATTTCCATGAAATTATCACCCTCGTAATTCCAGTGGTAATTTCTCGTCTTTGTATACAAAATTGTTTCGTCGGCTAAAAGAACATTCAATTTTTCTGCTGCTTGTTGCAAATGTTTTTCTGGAATGCCAATGTTCGGTTTCATGTTAACGCTGGTTTTATTTATTAATAAGTTTTGTGTAGTGAGTTATGGGTAACGAAAGTTACAAAAAAAATTATCCCTTATATCTGAGATTTGCCGCTTCTTCGACCAGCATAACTCAAAACTTGCAAAAAAGTTTACTCACCCAGCAGGTCGGAAAGGCCCATGAGTTCGTTATACTTGTACAAATGTTTGTCTTTTTCGAAACATTTTGCAAGTTCTTCCAGCAGTAATTGTATTACTTTTTTGTTATCGAGTGGCTTAAAGTAAGAGGTGACAGGTGGTACTGAAATACGGTGAAAGTAAGTATCCACGTCTTTTTGCGTGTATACCTGCCCATTAGTGGGATCTATATAAAATTGAATTCTGTCAGCCGGATTTTGCTTTACAGCTTCCCAATCGCCGTCTTCTACATCGTAATAGGCAAGGATAAACTGGCGAGGAATGTTAACTGCCCGGATGGGAATGTCCAGCAGGTTTGATATGATCAGCAAAAGAATTCCATTATTAAGTGTATTGCCTTTGCGTGCATCAAGCAGTTTATTGAGTAAAAAATCGTTGGGTTCGGTATAGGCAACTTCCATTCCTTTAATACGGTAGTATTTGTAAAGTATGGTCGTAATGACTTTTGTTTGCTCAAGGCAGGTGAGGTATCCGTTTAGCTCCAGCCATATATTGCGGCGCATTTTTTCGATCTCCTGCAATGCCTGCTCGGCTGTTAATTCGGGATATTGATATTTTGCAGCCAGCAAAGCCCCTCCTAAAAGATCAGGTTGCGGTTGGTCTTTCCATCTTGTAAAATCATCTGTAAGATCGCGGAAATGCAGGCGGTGGATGAGCAATTCGATACGCTCCTGCGTATTCTCGTCGGGAGTGTTTTCCCAGAGATGCTCCAGGTTGGGGATAATGTTTTTCCCAAACGAAATGATCCGGTCACTTACCATGCCAAATACTTCTCCATCGGGATCGTCCATAAGGTGAAAAAGGGCAGATATTTCTCGGGTTTCTTCCATGCAGTTTTCTCATCCAATTTGGAAATAAATTTCGTGTTAAGTCTACAATTTTTCAGATTAACTTTTCCACAGGGGTGAATAAGACGGCACGCAGATGACGCTGATTAGACTGATTTGTACTGATTAGTTCGTTGAGATACTTATCCAACCGGCCTTTTCATTTAGTGTTTTTTTTCAACGCATCGGAATAATGGGAAACAGGAACCGCGTAAATCAGTCTAATCAGCGTCATCTGCGTGCTCACTCTGCGATCGCTTCAATCGCTTCCGCCAGCTTCTGCCAGCTGTATTTCTTTTTCTCTTCTTGTAAAAATGGTAGGAAATGCGTTTCGCCCTGATTGAAATATTCAACTACGCTTTCGGCAATGGCTTGAGCATTGGGTTCACATACCAGGCCTACTTTGCCATTCGGCACGTAATCGGGCAAAGCACCGACATTAGTGACGATCATTGGTTTTTCGAAATGATAGGCGAGGGGAGTGACGCCGCTTTGGGTGGCGTTTCTATAAGGTTGTATAACGACGTCGGAGGCTCCGAAATAATATTTTACATCGTTATCTTCAATAAAATCTGAACTGACAACGACATTGTCGCTGATGCCTAGTTGTTGAATTTGTTGCAGGTAAATGTTTTGGTCATCATAAAATTCTCCTGCTACTAAAAGTTTGAAGCGGTCGTTCTGAAAATTTTTGTCCTTCAAAATTTTAATCGCATCCAGCAAAATGTCGAGGCCCTTGTATTTACGGATGAAGCCGAAGAAAAGCAAAATTTTATCTTCCTGATCGAGCTTGAGGTGTTGCCTGGCTTCGCTTTTGACAACGGCCTTCCCAAAATTGTCGTACAGTGGATGCTCCACTTTTTTAACAGGGACGGTTACGTTAAACTGCTTCAGATCCTTCATTACTTTATCGCTCATGGTAATGAAAGCGTCGCAGGGTTTGAGGAAATATTTTGTAAACGCCGTGTCGCCGGGACGTTTTTCGTGCGGTAAAATATTGTCCGTAATGGCGACGATCTTTGTGTGTTTATTTTTTTTAACGATCCTTAAAACGCTTCCCAGCGCAGGTCCCATTAAGGGCAACCAATAGCGCACTACCAATAAATCTGGCTTCAAAGCCTTTATCTCCTTACCAGTTTTCAGCCAGCTAAGTGGCCAAATGGAATTAAGGCGCTGAAGAATAGTTAGATCCTCCGGAGCGGGCCCGGTTGCATATTGCGTTTTTCCCGGAAAAAGAAAAGAAGGATACAGCAGGGTGAAATTGTAAATAGTTACTTCATTGCCCATGCCCATGAATTCCCTTGCAAGTCGCTCATTAAATGTGGTAATGCCTCCGCCTCTGAAAGGGTGTGCCGGGCCTAGAATAACTATTTTTTTGCTCATGCCTGATGTTGGTTCAATCCTAACTTTTGCTCAATTAAATAGGAGTTTCTCGAAGCAGAATTACGTGCGATCAGCTCACCCAAAAATCCTGCAAGGAACAACATTGTACCCATTACCATGGTGGTAAGGGCTATGTAAAATGAAGGTCTTGTAGTGAGTGAAAAACTGAAATCTATCAGTTTTGAAATGATCAGGTAAGTGCTTACTCCAAAACCGATGAGGAAGAAGATTGACCCCGCTAATCCGAAGAAGTGCATAGGACGTTTACCGTACCTGCCTACAAATGTTATTGACGCAAGATCAAGGAATCCGTTTACAAATCGTTCCAAACCAAATTTTGTAACACCGTATTTGCGGGCTCTGTGCTCAACCACTTTTTCGCCAATCTTTCTAAAGCCGCTCCACTTGGCAATTACAGGAATATAACGGTGCATTTCGCCGTATACTTCAATGCTTTTTACCACTTTTTTTCGATAAGCTTTCAGTCCGCAATTGAAGTCGTTCAACTTAATGCCGGAGACTGCACGGGTAGCTGCATTGAATAGCTTGGAAGGAATATTTTTAGTGAGCGTATTATCGTAGCGTTTCTTTTTCCATCCGCTTACCAGATCGAATCCATCCACAAGAATCATTTTCCTCAACTCCGGAATTTCATCGGGAGAATCCTGCAAATCTGCGTCCATCGTAATGATAACTTCACCAGATGCAGCCTTGAAGCCTTCGTTCAGCGCTGCGGATTTGCCATAATTTCTCTGGAAACGGATGCCTTTAATACAGTCGTTTTCTTTACGAAGTTTTTCAATCACGTCCCAAGAGTTGTCCGTACTTCCATCATCGATCAGAATAACTTCATAGCTATAGTTATTCGCGATCATCACTTTTTGTATCCATGCACAAAGTTCAGGAAGTGATTCTTCTTCGTTTAAAAGTGGTATTACAACAGATAAATCCATTCAATAAAGTTACTGGATGATAAATTGCTATTTAAGAATTCTTTTTTCTAAGTGCCGCGCCCAGGGCAGAACCGATTGCGCCGGTCACCAGCGTACTGATCAATGCCGATGAAATGGCGATGGGGATATAACCCTTGTTCACACTGTCTCTTGCCGTTTTTTCAATATCAGCAGGAAGTGTATTTCCTTGCTGTTTCAAAGCTTCGATGGTCGCCTTAACGGCATCTTCTTTTAGTTCGGGAAATAAAACCGTAACGGAGAAAACGGAGTAAGCGATCATAATGACCGACGTTACTGCGATGCTTTTAAAGCCAAACGCAAACGCGTTGCCAAATGAAAGTGGCTCTTCTGCTTTACCGCTGTAGTTTACAACGTTCAAAGCGGCCAATACAAACAATACAATCGCCGGCAAAAAAACAATTGCCGAATTGTTCTTGAGGCTGGTATATGAAATAAGGAGATACGCAATGATCACTGCAATTCCGATAACAAGGCCCGACAGTAAATGTGCATTTTTGGTCTTCATAAGTACTATTGATTAAGCGTCAGCTTTTTTCCGTAAACAGTTCCTGCAACTTTTCCTACAAAGGCTTTACCTATGAAAGGAGTGTTGCTGCATTTGGAAACTACATTTTTTTGAGTAAATGTATAATGTTCATCAGGTTGGTAAAGTGTTAAACTTGCCTTTTGATCAACATTGATGCTTGCGGGCTGATTGAATATTTTTCTTGGGTTAACAGAAAGCAGTTCTACAATTCTTTCTTCCTGCAACTGTGGCAAATAAGTTCTGAGAATGCTATAGCAGGTTTCGAGCCCTATCATGCCGTCTTTTGCATATTCAAACTCAAGAATTTTGGCATCATAATCCTGCGGCAAATGATGCGTAGCTATACAATCGATCACACCCTCGGCCACGGCTACACGAAGCGCTTCCATGTCCTCGCGTGTGCGAAGCGGTGGATTCACTTTAAGGTTGGTGTCATATTGCATCAGGTCCTCATCGCAAAGGGCGAGATGGTACGGTGCAACAGAGCAGGTAACCTTAACGCCATGTTCCTTCGCTTCTTTTATCAAAGCCACAGATTTGGGCGTACTAATGCCTGTAAAGTGAACACGAGAGTCTGTATATTTTGCGAGTTGAATGTCTCTTGAAACGATCAGTTCTTCTGCAATGGAAGGCTTTCCGGGCAGACCAAGGCGGGTGGAAATAATACCCTCATTCACCAGTCCGTGTGCTGCGATGCTTTCATCATCTGGAAGTTGCAGGATCACGCCGTCGAATGCTTTTACGTATTGCAAACCTTTCAGCAAAATGCCGGATGACTGCAGAGGATGTAGCCCGTCGCTAAATGCTGCGGCGCCGCTTGCATGCATGTCGTACATTTCTGCCAGTTCCTTTCCTTCCGTTTTCCTGGTAATGGCGCCTATCGGCAAAATTTGTGCTGGAAGACTCTCTGACGCACGAACGATATATTCCACTTGTGATTTGGTGTCGATTACTGGTTTGGTGTTCGGAAGTACCATTACGCTGGTAAAACCGCCCGCAGCCGCGGCCGCAGCCCCTGTTGCAAGTGTTTCCTTGTGCTCGATGCCCGGATCACAAAAGTGCGCGAAAACATCCATCCACCCCGGTGAAACGGAAAGGTTGGGGATATTAACTACTTCATCCGCCGGTTCTGTTATAGAAGAATCGATGGCGCGAATGATGCCGTTTTCAACTAAAATATCTTTTGTGCTGTTGTGAAAAGGAGAGGCTGGATCGTTGATTTTTGCTTTCTTGATTAGGACCTTCATTGCTTGAGAATTGAGCGAAGTTACGGGTTGTAATTCAATAATTTGAAAATTTGGGAGCCGGAAAATTTGAAAATTTTCAGAGCCAGCCCCAAAAGTGTAAGGGGTAACTTAATTTTCCAATTTCCACATTTTCAAATTTGCAAATTATTATGTTTTTCTCTTAGCTTTGCAGCCCTCAATTATATGTGATTGAGTAGCTTGCAGAGGTTTCGTTAGAATAATCTGTGATAGTTCGGGTGGTAGCGCATCCCGCAGGGGCGGGAGGGTCGCAAGTGAGCCGAAGTAAATTGTTCTTTTAGGTTTCAGCAGGTACTTGTAGTTATTTACTTTAACCCCAAACATTAAGTAAATAACTCAGGAAATAAATGTGAGACGAAGGTCTTGCAGAGTTCGGGTGGTGGCGCAGCCCGGTAGCGCACTTGTATGGGGTGCAAGGGGTCGCAAGTTCGAATCTTGTCCACCCGACTAAAAGGGTAACAACCCGATTTAAAAAAGCTCGTAAAATGTTGATTTTACGAGCTTTTTAATTTTAGACTTTTAAGCCTATGATCCTATATTCAATCTCATTGCTTTAAAAGCTTAACCTGTTTAATTCGTTTACCGCTTTTCCATATTTCTGCATAATAAACGCCCGATGCAATCTCCGAAGAAAGTTGAATGGACAAATTGTTTGAACCTTTTGATACTGTGAAAGATTGCTGTTTTACCAGCCGGCCCATGCCATCAAAAATACGAAGCTCTATTTGCCCTGCTTCCGACATATTTGCTGTTAGCATCAATCTATCTGTGAAAGGATTGGGTGACACTTGTATGTCAAATGCCTGTGCGATTAAAGCAACTCTGACAACAGGGGAATAAGTGTATTGATTATCCTGATCAACCTGTTTTAACCTGTAGGCAACGTATGCTGACGAGATGTTTGTAATGTCGTCGTTATAATGATATGAATGCAACTGTTGACTGTTGGTGCCGGGCACAAATGAAATGGTGCTAAAATCTGTTCCGTTTGTGCTTCTTTGGATCTCGAAGCCTTTGCTGTTATTTTCCTGGGTTGTCGTCCAGGAAAGCTTTGCGGTTTGATTTTGTAATTGCACAGAAAAATCCTTTAATACTATAGGCAACACACGTGAAGTCGTTTTCACATCGATTACAACATCATCCGTGGAGGTACAGGTGCCGCGTTGGATCGTCCATCTGAAGACATAATTTCCTGGTACGATGGATTGTACAGTGGCATTGTAATTTTCAGGGCTAACAATAGTTGGCAGGTTAGGGCCTTTAACGAATGACCATAACCCTGTTTCTCCCGAAGCCGGTGTACTTCCATTCAAGGATAACGTTGAAATGTCCGTAAGTCCCAATTGATCCCGACCCGCGTTGGCAGGCGCGATGGGATTGGCATTGATATTTGCCATAACCGGCACCCGGGCGCTTTCACAGCCACCTGTTTTTACATTATATTTTGTTACCCAATAGTTGGTTGATGAAGATATATCCGGGGTCAAATAACTGCTACCGTTTACCTGTACCGTATTGCCGCCGCTGGAAGCGTCATACCATTTATAATCTTCGCCGCTTGCTGCCCCGCTTGCAGTAAGCGAAACTTTTCCCGGACCACAGTTAAAGCCTGCTGTCGCGGTTGGTGGTGCAGCAGCTGATGTAATGGTGACATCGACTGGTTTTATTACGCTACAGCCACTAATATTGCTTGTTAATTGGATATAGTAGGTGCCGGATTGACCAATCGATTGTGGAGAGGTTATTGGACGTGTAGCCAATGCATCTTCATAATATGTTACTGTGCCGTTATTGCCAGTTGTATACCATACGGCCGGGTTGGAAGTAATATCTATTGTAGCGGGTTCGCAATTTGTTTGAGGAGAATTTACTGTCAGTAATTCTGCTGGTAAATTGTTTACCGTTACAGTAATAGTCCCGGCAGTACTTGTTTCTCCGTAAATGTCATTTACGAAATAATCATTGGTTACTGTTCCTGAGATAAATGCGGCGTCAGGAGTGAAATTGACAAGACCGCTTGCGTCTGTAGTAAAAACTCCTTTGCCAGGAATTGATTTTGTTTGTTGAATACCAGGTGTTGTAACATCCAGGTCGATGCTGGCTTTGTTGAGATTTACTCCTGCAGGGTAAGGCGCCTGGCCTCCACCGTTAGGTGTAAAATCATTTGATAATGGATCAAAATATTTTGAAACACCAGTACAGGTGCTATAGTTATCCGCCACTGCTGTAGGAGCATCGAGAGGTGAATATACGTCCATATATAAATTGCGAATCTCTTGGATATTAGTAGCGCCGCCAGTACTGCCGGTGAATCCAAATTTGAGTGTTGGAGGCGGTGCATAATTATAGGCAATATTCTTTAGTATAGTGTATTCTGTTGGGACTGCACCTCCAACTGTTATCTTCACCGTAAGGAGGTATCCTGTTACTATATCTGAACCATCGACAACAGGTTGCATTTCAATCCGCGCTTTTCTGTAACCCACGCTGGTCGGTTCTGTCGCTCTGCCCGGGGTGGAGTCAATAATTAGAAAACGTGGAGTAAGGTCTGTCGTTTTTTGTGTTGCAATCCAAGGGTAATCGGTGAGGTTAGTCGAACGGTCAAGCGCTCCAATTCCCGGACCCCTAACTGTAACAGCGTTGGTATCTCTTTCTCCAACAGTAGTTCCTCCAATTCTGCCCTGAAAGCCCTTTGAAAAATTTCCGTATGCATCAAAACCGATCCCAATATATCCTTTTGGAACACCAGGAATATCCGTCAGCTGCGCATATCCGAGTGAACCACCAAAAGCTCCGGGGTGAAAATCAGGGGTTGCAACCGTAGCGTCGTATAGAAAAAAACAGATGCCGTCACCAACCCATTCTCCATCGTGCATGAAGTATTCAAATTCGACCACCAAGCCGTTGTTGGAAGGAAACGATACGGAGCAGAATGCAACTCCAGATTGATAGTTATCATTGCTGGTGAGTCTTAAACAACCTTCGCCTGGAGGGTCGATTATTCCGGAGGTAAGATAGGCGGGTTTGTTTCCTTGCAGAATAACGCCCGCTGCAGTATTATTTTTAAATGTTTCGACATAAGGAAACTGAGCGTTTACGCTTAGGTAAACAATCAATGTCATGCAACAAAGCAGCACTCTCCGGCCAAAGAATGATAGCGCCATTTTAATCAATTTTAATTTGATGATAGTTAAAAGGAAAGGTTTGAAGTTGCGTGTTCCTGGTATTGTTTCACGTGCTGGCATGCAGCATAATTTTCAAGGTCGTCTCTAAGAATTTACGACTGTGTTTTTTGAGTTCAAAAGTCAAAGGTGGTCCTGATTGAATAGGCATTTATCGCAATTTGGCATTTGAATTTTGGAGCAATCTTTAATGAGTTTGCTCATCCAATCAAATGTCTTTTTATCCAAATGATGCCTCTGATTTATAATATCGCGAAGTTAGACCTGGCGGTTATTTTGTAGTTACGGAGAAAGGCAAAACACTTACGTATTTCGGCAAACTTACACGATCTGCTTCTGTTGAATTAAATGCAATTAATATTTATACACTAGTTGTAACAAACCATATAGACCCATTCAACGCATCATATTAAACAAATATCATTTTTCTAAATAATATTAGCGGATTTGTAATGTGAAGCAGTTTAGTCGTTCGTAATCTTGCACAATTATAATAGCAACGAACAACAATTATAAGCTACTTCATTGATCCTTTTGTTTTGTGCATACTCTCTAAAATATTTTAAGAGTATATGTCAAAATATTAACGTAATGACCATTAATGCTTCAGTTGGTTAGCAAGGATAAATTTTTTGCAAGGTTATTTTCAAAAGCTTGATTTTACTATTAATGTTCTACGTAAGCAATTGGTTATAGAACCATTTGTACCGTACCATTTTTGCAATTTGAACAAGTGTATTAGTCAATAAAATCTCGAACTATGAGAAGCCAAGCCAGAAGAAGACTGGTTCTATTTGTCGCCTTTCTCTTCCTCTTTTTGGGAAACAGTTGGGCGCAGTTTTTCACAATCTCTTATCCCGTCTCTGCGGAGAATATAACGAGAGCGATGGGACAGAGTAAAGTAACTGTCAAAGTTGTTTTCAACGCATCCTCATGTGTGGGCACTACCGTTAAAATTTCGTTACCTGTTTCTGTAAGCTATGTTCCCGGCACAATAACAAAAACCGGAGGAACTGCAGCTTTGGGTATCAGTGAAAAAAATATTTCAGATCTGCGCAGTCCGGTCTTCGATATTACCGGCACACCGGTTCTTGGAAATGAGATTACGTTTACACTTAGCCGTAATGCGTCCTGCGGGGCAGATGCACCGGGTAAAGACAGTGTTTATGTGTTCAGCAGTTGTGGCGACGCATCTGATCTTGTGCCTGAGAATGGAACGTATAATTTGCTTTCACCTGCATTAAGCATTGCACCGCCTGTTTCAATAAACAACGCCTATTTGGGAAAAACAGATATGCGAAGCTTTACTGTTACCAATGGCGGTAACGGCTGTGGGGACACGCTTCGCCTATATGTTATTTATCCAGCTGCAGGCATCGTTAATACAAATAGTAATCAGTTGTCTGTAGGCGGAATGAATTTTTCTCCGTGGCGCAGCAACGGCGATACTTTGTTTTACAAGATTTTTGGCGCCAGCTTATTTGGTGGTGATAATTTATTTTGTAATGGAGAAAGTGTTGCCTTCAACGAGCCCGTAAAAGTTGTAAAGTGTAACGCCGCTACCACCTATGGCATTTATTGGGGTAATACACCAGATCCCGGCAGCGCATGTCAACTTGCGGAAACATTCGGTACAGTAACAATGGCTTCCGGTTCTCCCAATTTTTCCCAGCCTTCCGGCAATACCGTTCGTACAAGTTTTACAAGCGAATGTGATTCCGCTGCATATCGCGTAACATTTACCAATGGCGGCACAGGCGAAATACATGCCGCGACTATGTACAACGTTAAAGTAGAGTACACTTTGTATGACTGGGAAAATTATTCGGCTTACCAGGGCGGTGCATTGGGCAATTTTAGCATAAATGGAAAAGGAGTTAATTACTCATCGCCTAATTGGCAGGATGGTGCAACATATGTTGATCTGAAAGATCAACTTACCGCAGATCCCGATGGTCCCGGCGTTGGCCTTGAAGATATGGACGGTGATGGGTTTTACGATGATCTGCCTCCGGGCCAGGTTTTGACACTCGATTTTAAAATGAAATATAACGGTGCCGAACGCTTTGCTTGTAATACTGATAAACACAGGCAATGGAACAACGTACTTTTTTATAACAATATGTGTGATCCCGAAGGCGCAGCCCTTACAAAATCCACATGGGCCTATGGTCCCACTGAAGTGGATGAAGAAGGATTTGGTTCATTGTCTCGGTTGCCTGTCAACATAGTTGGAGATGTGCCTTTCCGTTTTACATTCAATGCGCAATGGGCAAAAAATGATAACATCAATTTTGGTGTCAATGGCCGTTATCAATACCGCATGATACTTCCGGCTGGTGTAAGTGTGGTGGGGACGGGCAATCCTACTTATGGTACAACAAATGTTACATACACTATAAGTGGTGACACGATAATCATAACATCTCCGGATAATAAATTCGACAGTGCAGGAATTGATCTTGTATATAAATGCGGACCAAGTGTTAATCTAAGTTTCTGGCACGGTCTCCGCAAAATAAATGACTACGTCAACTATCCTTATTGCTATCCCGGTGGAGATAAATTCTGCACAACAATTAGTGGCTTTGGTCACTGTCCGCCTGCTATATGCGTGAATGGAGGTGCGGTTACCTATCTGCCTGTAATCAGGCGTGTGGATGGTTCTCTTGGCTGGACAGATTATACACTTACACAACGTCAATCAGCTACTAATATCAGCAGTTATGATTTGTCCAAAGCTCTTTACCTGGATACTATACAAATAATCGGAAGTGCACTTCAGCATGACAACTTCGATAATGTACACGTGATGTTGGAGCTTGATAAAACAACAATATCACCGATTGGTCAAAACAAACTCATACCATTAGACATGCATGTTGAAGTATGGCGGGCCGGTGCAAAAGTGAGTGATTGTGTGGTGAGCAATTCAAGTGATAGTTCCACCACAGCATCCCAACGCATTGACTGGAACTTGTGTTTGCCTATTGGTGGCATTAAAGAAGGAGATAGTATCTATACGGTTTCCCGTTACATAGTAGCTGTTAATGAAGGCTTACCACAACACGATGTGCAATCGGGCAATAGCTGGCATTTTTATAATAAAGATGCAGGGGGTGCTCCACACAGTTGTACAGAGGCTTGGGTGCCTGAAATGTATTTGGTAGGAACTGCCATTGGGGAATCCGTTAATACACTGGCTTCACCTGTTTGTGGCGAGTTTTCAACCGGTGATGGTATTTTTTCTCCGATAGGCAGAAGGTTTGATGCGACGGGAACAAACTATGCGAATGAATTTCGTCCAATGGCATTCATTGATTCTATTGTGTTAATCGTGCCACAGGGCTATGATTATAAATCTGCCAATTTGGAAAAATTTGCGAGTGCTGGATCTCCATCTGTAACCACCGCTCTAACACCTAATGTTGTGAATGGCAAAAATTACACTTTCGTAAATCCCGGCAACTGGCCATTCTTCGAAGTTGGCAAAATGCCAAATTACGGAGGAAGCTTTGTTCCGACAATTGCGTCTAATTGCCAGGTGACAACACTTGAAGAGATACAAGTAAAAGTGTATGTTAAAGACTACTACTATGCTTTTGGCAATGTGGCCAGCGTGCCTTCTGCCTACAAGTATTTGCTCGACCCCGGTTCTTCAGCCGATCTTGCGAAAGATAATGATCCTGCCGGCGGTTATAAAATGAACATTAATTACAATGCCACACAAAGACCCAATCTCGTTATACAGAACCAAACAGGAACAGTGCAAGGCGTTGCTACGCAACAATCATGGGACATCAAGATTAGTAACACAGGGCAAACAACAGCGAATAATCTTTGGCTCGCTTTTGAAAAAGGAAATGGAAAAGGAGGCATAAGCATTGACAGCGTTGTATTTGTACAAACTCATGCCAAGCCGACGGGGCTGGGCGCTTATTCTGCGCCTGGTATTACGGGTTACAACTGGTACAAACTAAGTGATGCCGGAATAGCTAGTGGCTCCGAGACTGTCCTGAGAGTTTATTTTAAGTACAGCAGCTGTACTAAAGATAGCATTCTGATGAAGGCAGGCTGGAGTTGTTCCGGTTATCCTTCACCCAATCCAACAAATTACCAGTGTTCTGTGAGCCAGGGTTATTTAACAGTGGATCCATTACCAAGTCAAATACAGGTTAATGTATTGCGCCAGCCTGGCGACAACGCTTCTATAAATTTATGTTCTCAAGACAGCGTTTTGCTCGTTGTTAACAGCGCACAGGGAGCCAATTTGATCAACCCCTATCTTACATTCCATACTCCTTTTGGTTTTAACGTAAGTCTTCCTGTCGAGGTAGAGTATCCCTATGGAAGTGGTGATTATCAAAACGCAAAAGTGACACAGCAGGCCGATGGAAGTTACAAGATAGACTTGAATGGTCACAGTGTAATTAACCAAACCGGATTATTGGGTACGCTTCAGGCGCAGAGTACTGAATTAAGGCAGGCAAAAGTCAAAATCAAATATTCAGTCGACTGTTCTTTTGCTTCTGGTTCACCGCTATTTCTTCAGTTCTATGGAAGTCTTCCATGTGGAAACAACTCAATTGGTAATGGCTCTATTGCAGCAACCAATGGGATTTACATAAATGGAGCTACGGCAGTTGGCAGAGCTGGGGGCAGCTTCATTCCGGGCGGTTCGTCTACATTAAAAATGGGGGAGCGACTTACGCTTGATCTTTCTGTTACACCAACTTCTGTAGGTACCCAACCGAAAGATTCTGTAGTGTATCTACTGCCGGCCGGATTGGGTTACGTTGAAGGAAGTTTTGCACCCGGCGGTAATTGTGGAAACTGCACGATTAGTGTTAATGGCAATGCGCTAATTGTGGCTTTACCTGTCGGAGTTGCAGCGGGCACACCTATTAATTACAGCATTGATGTTGAACCCCAGGCACAGGGTTGTGGCACCGTAAATATAAACGGATTATTTAAAAGGGAGGCATCACCCCTCAGTTGTGGTGAAACGTCTTGTTCCAGCACCAGGGTAGTGATAGGGCAGTTCAGCTCAGGCGATATCGTTATTGAGAAGCCGACATTCGTGCTCAGTAATTTTGATTTTGCACCGGCGGTTATAGTGCCAGGGTCGAACACAAAGACATACAATCTCACAATAACAAATACAAGTGATGTAGATGCTCCGGAAAACAGCTACGTTGTGAACATCTATTGTGGATCAAATAATAATGGTAAACTGTTGTATAGCTTCACTACTAGTGCTATCCCTGCAAACAGCAGCGTTCTTGAAGCAGGCAGCTTTAGTTTCACGTCCCCGCTGGATTGCGGTGCTGGTTTAGGGTTGTACGCTGAAATGCAGGATACTACAAAGACTGGTACTCCGGCTCTTTTATGTAATAAGCCTTCCGGTCTGGCAAGTTTAACGGTGTTGCCTGTAAAAATTGTTTCATTTAGCGGCCAGCACAAAGGAGATAATAATTTACTGCAGTGGGTAGCGACCAATGAAGTTAATCTGTATAGTTATGAAATACAGTACAGTTCAAATGGACGGGATTTTAATAATGTAGGAATCGTATATCCTGTCAAGGGTGGCAGTGGTGACAGGAAAAATTATAGCTACCTCCATGAAAATGTGAAGGGAAATGCCTGGTATCGGTTGAAGGTTATTGACATCGATGGGAAAATTGGCCATAGTAACGTTATCTATATAACTGTAAAACAATCAGGAGGTAACTTGAATGCGGTAGGTAATGGATTGTATCCGGTTCCTTTTTCCAACAGGTTGTATGTCAACCTCTATAGCAATGTAAGCAAGAAGGCTGTTATTAAAATAGTGAATAGCATCGGCATCACAGTCAAAGAAGTGGAGGTTGTACTTCGCGAGGGAAGTTCAGTTTATATACTGGAGAGTTTAGATAATTTGCCATCGGGTACCTATTCCGTATTTGTAATAACCGACAGTGATAAACTTGTAATGAAAAGCATGAAATAAATATTTGATTATCTGTTTGTACTTGAAAGGATGGCCGGAAGGTCATCCTTTTTGATTCACTATAAAATAGGTCTTGTTGCGAACCTTCTTATTGGACAAGTGTTTCTAGGGACAAAGCATTCCGATGAAAGAAATCGTTACCGATTGGGGAATTGATATGGCTCATTTTCAAAGCTTATATAAGAAAGTAGAGACGTTGTATGGAGAAGGAGTGACATTGAAGGATAACTGGATCCACTTTGATAATAATTTTGCAAAAGGTGAGGTGGGTTTTTTTCCTTTGAACAACCGCCTGTCGATAATGAAGCTGGATGTCCTATTTTCGGAAGCCGTTAATTTTAAAAGAAAGACAATTGAGAACCCAGATTATTATGCTTGTTTGTTCTCATTAAAAGAAGGAGTTGATTTGCATGCGTTTGATATAATTGAAGAACAGGAATGGAATCGTTTTGGTTTGCATGCAAGGCATTCCGTCTTATATTTTTCTTCTGATGTACATACCCTTTTCCGGGTTACTCCAAATGAAAGGATAAAAGTGCTGATTGTTGTTTTTACCTCTGATGCTTTGAGTGATTTTTTGCCTGTGAAACATCAAAATAGTGTTTCTCAATTATTTCAAGGTTCTACAGTTAAGGGGTATGCAAGTATGAGTGCAGGTATGATCGACGTTGTAACGGATATACTGCAAAATGACATGCTGAATGACTACCAAACATTATATCTCGCAGGTGCCTCGCATATGATACTGTCTATGTTAATGCAGCAAATAGAAAAGGAAAGTGAGCGGTTAGAGCAGTCAACCGGTATTCACAAAGTTGCAAGAATCATTCAGATAAGAAACCTGCTTGTCAATGATTTTTCGAAGGAGAACCCGCGTATTGAGGAACTTGCACGCAAGGCACAAATGAGCGTAGCAAGGTTCAAAATGGTATTCAAGGAACTGTTTAAATTGCCATGTTATCAATATTATCAGCGTCATCGCCTTCTTGCAGCAAAGCAAGAATTAACTCTTGGAAAATCTGTTACGGAAACAGCATATGAATTTGGTTTCAATTCAACCAGTAACTTTTGTGTCGCTTTCAAAAAAATGTTTAATATATCTCCCAGAGAAATAGCCAAAACAAAAGGTAAAATAGACAGTGCACTTTAACGTATTTCTGAGAATTATTTTAAATGCTTGTATTTATTGCTTCATTGATTTTGTCATATTTTTGGGATGTTACAGTTCCTAAAAATATTCCTGTGTGCAAATCCTTGAGCATGTAATTTGTTAGAAATTCATTTGATTAAATATCAAAGTTTTATAAAGCATTTTCGAATCTTGTGCACCCGACTAAAAGGGGTTCATCCCAATTCAAAAAAAGCTCGTAAAACGTTGATTTTGCGAGCTTTTTAATTTTAGCCAATCAAATAATTTCAAATAACGATAGAATTAAGTCAGTAAGCCGCACTGTTGCCAATACGGCGTTAGGCGTTTATGCTTTCGTTTTCCAGCTTATTCTTTAAATCAATGAGTCGCTGTTTTACGTTTGTCTGCAAATTGGTTGTAATAAAATTTGTCAATAAGTTAAATGGAAATCTAAGGGTAAATGAATATAGAAAAATTACTTCTGTTGTGTCGTTTGCAACTTGCTTAAAAGTCCAGGAACCGAAAAACGACTTGAACAAATAAGGACCTTTAGTCATTTTGATCGCTGTTACTCTCGGTCTGTTATATGTCACATATTCTGTCACCATGCCAAGTCCATTTTTGGCAACACAGTGGGCTTTAACACCTTTGCCTGCTTGTTTGGCACCCTCTATTAGTTCGGCTTTTTTCAAAAAGGTATCCCAATTTAAACGACTATTGTAGTCCTGAGTATAATCAAAAACGGCATCCACTTTTTCGTTTATCAGGATTGTCTCTGTAAACTTTATTTGTTCCATTATTCAGAGTTTTTCTTGATTGATTTCAATAAATAACGCTGAAAAACTTTCAATATCATTCTTGCAGGAATATTGAATAGAAAGTAAAGACGTTTGTCAATGCTATATGTCGTTGTTAGTTGTAGTGTTGTCGTTTCGCCTGTTGTTGTTAAATAGTAAGCACCTGTTGGAATTTGAAAAACGCCTTCGGAAAGTTCAAAGAAGTATAAGACTTTAAATCCCTTTTCCGGATTGAATGAGAATGAATATTCTCTCAATGGCTTCCAAACTAATATTTCCTGAATAAACTTTTTTCCACTGTCAAAGTATGCGATTCGTTTTTCCCCTTGTCCTTCTGAAATAATGTCTGCTCTTAGTGGCTTTGGAATGTCAAGTAGTTTGAAAATTGCCGGATCTGAAAATTGTTCAATCTTCACGTTCGTAATGTTTTCCCAAATGATTTCAGGTCGTCCATTAATGTTTATTGTTGAACCAAGTGTCTTTGCGATATGTCGATTATTATTTTTCAAATTTCTTCGGGTTTTAGTCTCTTCGTTCGAATTATTGGTAAAGTTTGAAAACTTATAGTCAAGAATAATTTCCGTCCATTGAAACAGGGTCAAAACTATCCTTCATAACGAAAAATTTTATGAGCGCTGTATTATTTGTTCCGTGTTCCTTGTCAATCGTAAAACTTTGTCCTGGAAGTGTTTTTTCTAATTTGTCGGCAATTATATTTTTAAGATTTTTCAAATCTTCGATTGTGCCGGCAATGTAGTTTTCTGTTATTTCCGCTTTGTGCCAGGTCATTACTTTTAAATAATTGTAAGGCCCACAATGGCAATGTTCAGAAAGAAAATCGTTTGTTGGTTCAGTTGTGTAGTTCTTCAGAAGTTTTACAAAATTGTACAGCCCATGTTTACTTCCATAAAGCCTCCATTGGCTTTTGTTCCCTTTCTTTTCCAGGTCGTAATAAAAGTCGAGCTCGCGCCATTCGTCTTTGATTCTTTGGTCGATGTTGGTCATTGTTTTTGGTAATCGTTATTTTATTTTGTGGAAGAAGAACTGCATCTTGCTTGGGCCGTCACCGACAAACAAGAAATTACCACTAATATAATTATAGTAGTAAACAATTAAGTCATCACTTTTTGTTTCATAAATTCTTAATCTTTGAATATCATGCGTGCTAAAAAGAACATGAACAACAGGAGGAATTTCAAGTTGCTCTTTCTTAAAATAAATCTCGTAATAACCTTTTTTTGAAAATTTTCCATTTAAAGTAGTCGCTTTAAAAACTGACGTGTCTTTATAGTGTAAACAAAGTTGCCCCTTTGAATTGAAATTAATTTGAATAAAATCTAAGTCAGACTTTAATGTTTGGGATGTGTCAAAAAGACTGACAGCTGTTTCTAAATAATCTTTCTTTGTAACCTGAAGATTAGATCTGATGAGATAAGGTTTATTATCGTAGGCACCTTCAAATTTGTTAGAAATAGGATTTATGTCCGACTTCTTTATCCTGGAAGTTGTTTCACAAGAGCACGCGGATATGATAAGTAATAAAAAAAAGTATTTCATGTTTGATGGGTTACTGGAAAATGGTAGCTCCACGTGTATCAATTCTCCGACTGATGCCAAACAGCTTGTTGCGTACTGGCTTGATAATTTGTTTTTTCGAATTCGACATTATATCGCTTGTGTTTGTCATAAAATGGCAAAAAAACATAAAATGTACCGAAAGAAATTTGCTGATAGTCAGTAATGAGATTCCCGTTTTTTAGAAGTCCAATTCTAAATACTCTATTTCGAAATAGGTTGACCATTATTACGGGAATAACTAAGTATTTGCGCTTGAATACAAAATAACCTTTATCGAATTTTCCAGTGAAGGTCTTCTGTTTTATTATTTGATTTTTGTCCCAATATGTAACCAGTAGTTTATTGGATGCAACAGCTTTGAACTCAAAAAAATTAATACTGTCCTTAGGATTATAACCAAAGTCAAAAATGTTCCCATACAAATCTCCTTTAGCTGAGTCTTTACCAATCTTTGAATAGTTTTTAAAACGTCCGTTTAAGTCTTTTAGATTATCGCGAGTTATTAAAATCCGATTTTCATTGTCGATGGTTTTTGTCAGAGACGCACATGAAAATAGCAGCAGTGCTTGAAGCAAAAATAAAATTGACGGCAAGGTTCTCCTTTTTAATTGTACGGTTTTCATTACTTGGCAATGCTTCGGCCCCTAAGTCACGGACGAAGGGTTTGGGTTTAAAAGTGAACTTACTAATTATTCTGTAAAATCAAAAAAGCAGACTGGCGCACAATCGGCAAACTATTAATTAAAGAGTAACTGAATAACTGAATGGTTGATGATCGTAATTCAAAATCGAAAATGAACATTCAGTTACTCAATAGACATAAGTTCCTTCCTATATTCAGAAGGTGTTTTCGCGGTTATTTTTTTAAAGAAGTCATTGAAATGAGTGAGGTTTCGATAGCCTGAATGATAGCAAACATCGGCTACTGTCAAATCCAAATTTCCCAATAATTTGCAGGCATGCCCTATCCTCAATTCATTTAGAAATCCGGTAAAAGATTTTCCTGTTCGTTTTTTGAAAAAGCCACAGAAAGCCGGCGGCGTCATATTCGCTATTCTTGCAATGGTGGCCAGCTCAATAGATTCTCTAAAATTTTCCAATGCATAGCGGTATACATTGTTCATTCTTTCTGTATCCTTTTCATTGAATGAAAGCCGGAACGCAAAAGAGGAAAGCTGTTCTTGCCTTTTCGTGTTTATCAGGATATTCATTATTTCCAGGAACAGGATTATTTTCGTGATGCCTGTTGCATTCAGGATCTTGTCTAACAGAACCGCTATTTTTTGACTTGCATATGGCGGGAAATTTACCCCTGCTTTTGATTTCTCAATGAGATTTTCCGCTTTCTGTATAAAGGGTTCTTCAAGACCCAGCATCTTCAAATAGTTTGAGGGAAAATAAACAACAATAGCCTTCCCCGTCTGGTTTTCAATTGAATCGCATTCAGAAGGGTCTCCGTACCAAATATGGGGAAGATTGGGCCCCAGTAAAATGAGGTCTCCGGCTGAGTAATTTCTAATGCAGTCGCCAACAATACTTTTCCCGGAACCTTCAACGATATAGTTCAATTCGCATACTTCATGAAAATGAAAAAGAGAATTGAAGTAACTTTTACTGACTTTCTTTACCAGAATAGCCTGCGTATTCAGGGTTCCTACTTCAATTAAATTTGCCTTCATCGCCTTTCATTTTGCAAAAAATGAAGTTACGATATTCGGCATTTATAAAAGAATTTTCCGCTATCTGTTGTATTGTTAGCTGCAATCTGGTTAAAATAGTTTAAGTAACGGTTTATAGACTTGTAGGAATGTTGTTCAATTGAAATTAGTTTTGAACCAATACTCAATCAGCATGAGAAGACGGATTTTTGTAAAAACTACGGGAAGCTATTTCCTGTTATTTCCCCTGGTTAAGCCTTTCACCAATATTGGTTTGAATAAGGCCGGGCAGCATGATGCCGAACTCAAAGCGAAGTGTGTGGCAGCCTTTAACAGGTTTGAAGAAGTTTGGGAGTTTAATGATTTCTGGAGAAGAGGTAACACTTTTGACGCCTGTCTGAATTTTGCAGATGCGCTGCATAAGAGATGGCCCAATGATAATGAAATAAAATCCATACAGCAGAGAGTAAATACGATGCTGGAAAAAGATTTTGCCTATTTCAAAAGCATTGATCCCAGTGGAATGTGGACAGATGATTTTGGATGGTGGGGATTGATGGGCCTTAATGCAAGGCGACATTTATTGCGCACTGGTAATAAGGAATTAGCAGATAAATATTTGCAGCTCTCCACCGATTTGTGCTGGAAGCAGGCAAAAGATCATGCCTATGATTCTTTATCATCAGCCAATCCGGTTCCGCATGGTTTCACAAATGGAGATGCGAAAGGCAATGACAAGGGTGTAAAGAACACTGTGACCAATGTTTTGTTTTTCCTGTTGTCTACCCGTATTTATCGTTTGATGTTTGCAGAAAACATCAGCGACAATGAAAAATATCTTGAAATGGCTTACAGCCAATGGATATGGTTTGACAGTTGGTTTCAACTGGGCAAGTATGAATATCTGAAGAAAACCACGTCGGGTGGCGCATTGGTACAGGAACGGCCAACCGCTTTTTTTGATGGATCTGATTATGCGGCAATCACCCATCCAACCTGGCATAAATGGTGGGTGTGGACAGGAGACCAGGGCATGTTACTTGCCGCTCTTTCTGATCTGCTGGCAATCAAAAACAATCTTGCCACATGGATATCATCGCATAAAAAGGACGCGCACTTCGATATCAATGCCTTTTCGAAGAAGGTGCATCATTACATTTCACTAATAAGCAAAGGCATAAAAACTACGCTGGTTAGTGACAAAGACCACATCATTCGCGAAGCACCTCTTGTAGCAAACATGGGCCCCGAGTTTGGCAGCGATTATCTTGCCGGACGCGGCATCATGATGCGATACCTGGGAACGATTGACGGAGGCATTACAGGAGTTGATTTCAAAAATAATGTTACGGCAACAGCCAACGCAATTTGGCAAACCCGCGATGCCTCCAATAATCAGTTTCAGCCTGAATACACAAGCATTGAAAATGATAAATTGTATATTCAGCAATTCAGGAGTCAATGGGGCCTTGCAGATGATATTTTAAAATGGGATATCGCAAATGCGAATCTCCAGCAAAGGATAGGAGTTTGTCAATCCATAGGACTCGAT
Source organism: Pinibacter aurantiacus (assembly GCF_019130065.1). GTDB lineage: Bacteria > Bacteroidota > Bacteroidia > Chitinophagales > Chitinophagaceae > Pinibacter > Pinibacter aurantiacus. The sequence goes on from NZ_JAHSPG010000006.1 coordinate 60,624, forward strand.
GCATTGGGCGCAACGATTCGCCTCATGTAGATCTGTCAATATTTTTTATAACGATTTATAACGATTAAAGTGGCCATATGAAATTACATGGAAATGCTTACGTGGTATTAATTTGCCTTACCGCGGGTTTTGGCGGATTTTTATTCGGCTTTGACACAGCGGTAATATCCGGAGCTATAAATTTTCTAAGGAATCAGTTTCACTTGTCTCCCGTCATGGAGGGCTGGCTCATGAGCTCTGCATTGTTGGGTTGCGTTATAGGTGCTGCCATTGCCGGTTACCTGTCCGATAAATATGGCCGCAGAAAAATACTTATAGCATCTGCCTTTTTATTTATAGTGTCGGCCATTGGGTGTGGCATCGCGCAAACGCCTTCTTTTCTTGTTGTAGCGCGGATTATCGGCGGCATAGGCGTTGGTTTTGCAGCAATGGTTGCTCCCATGTTTATCTCCGAATTGTCACCGGCGAGGCTTAGGGGCAGGTTGGTTTCATTTTATCAATTGGCTATAACTCTGGGAATTTTGTGTTCTTATCTTTCCAATGCTTTTCTTTTGCGATATGCAGACAGCCACATAGCTGCAGGCTCACAAAGTTTCATGCATTACTACCTGGTGGCCGAAGTATGGCGCGGCATGCTTGGTTCCAATATGATTCCTGCATTATTCTTTTTCATCTTCCTGCTTTTTGTGCCGGAAAGCCCAAGATGGTTGGTGAAAGAAGGCCATTTAACGGAAGCAGAAAGAGTTCTTGAACGTGTTAATGGCAAAGAAATAGCAGCGTCTGAATTAAATGCCATTGAGGTAAGTATTTCAGAAGAGTCGGGCAGCTTCAGGCAATTGATTGCTCCGGGCATTCGTGTCGCCCTCATCATTGGAATCTCCTTGCCTTTCTTAAGCCAGCTTTCAGGAATTACAACAGTAATGTATTACGCTCCCGCAATTTTTGAGCAGGCAGGAGGACAATCAGGCTCGGCCATGGGAAGCACTGCAATCATAGGTTTCTTCAACATGATATTTACGTTTGTCGCCATCTGGAAAATTGATAAATGGGGGAGAAAGCCAGTGTTGATCTGGGGGTTTGCCGGCCTTGGTCTCGCATTGTTCCTTATTGGCATGGCGTTCATAAAAGGAAATACTGCCGGAAACTTTTTACTGGGTTCATTCATCTACTACATAGCTGTATTTGCCTCCACACTGGGGCCTGGCGTCTGGGTAGTGATCTCTGAAATTTATCCCACAAAAATAAGAGGAAGGGCCATGTCTGTAGCAACACTTTCTTTGTTCCTTGGTTCCACCTTCGTAACACAGTTGTATCCTATGCTGCGAGAATCCATTGGAATAGGGTATGTATTCCTGTTATATGCATTGGTAATGCTGCCGGCTGCTTTTTTTGTAAGAAAACTTGTGCCTGAAACGAAGGGCAGATCATTGGAAGAGATTGAACACTTATGGAAAAATTAAAGCTGGCCAATTAAGAATCTAAATTGATATTCTATGGATAATTCCATCGATCTGAAAAATAAAAACGTGTTGGTTACCGGCGGTAGCCAGGGCATTGGCGCAGCAATATGCCGGGCAATGGCTTCCTGCGGAGCTAATGTAGTTGTCAACTATTTGGATAATAAGCAAACTGCAGAAACATTAGCAACGGAACTTCAATCGCAATACGGTATTAAGGCGCTTATATGCCAGGCTGATATTGCCGATCAAAAGGCCGTTCTACAAATGTTTGAGTTTATAGACAACAACCTTGACAAAATAGACATACTGGTAAACAATGCAGGTTGCGAAACCATTGGACATGCCATTAACCTGAGCTTAGATGAATGGGATTTGATCTTTAATGTAAACCTCAAGGGCGCCTTTATTTGCGCGCAGGAGGCGGGCAAAAGGATGGTGAAACAAAACAGCGGAGTCATTATCAACATATCATCTATTCACGATAAAGTGCCCAGAAAAGGATTGGTCCATTATTGCGCTTCCAAAGCAGCGATGAATATGATGACCAGATGCCTGGCGTTAGAGCTTGCTGAAAACAATATCCGCGTTGTTACCGTTTCACCAGGTGCCATTGAAACCGAAATGAATAAATCGGAAATTGAAAAATTCGGTAGAGAAAAATTCAATAAATGGATACCAATGGGAAGGATTGGTATTGCTGAGGATGTGGCGTGGACATGCGCATTTCTTGCCAGCAATAAAGCTGCTTACTATACTGCAACTGAAATATATATTGATGGAGGCTACAAGGAAAATACAATTCCTTACGATCCCCGTCCTTAAATATAAAAAAGATGAACCCAGCATTAATTGAAATTTATTCCCATGCCGGAGAAGGGTATAACCCGTTTTTTATAAAAGATAACTGGCAGGTGGCGCAACTGAACTACATGCCCGCGCAAGATATTTTTGGTATTGAAAAAATGGATAAACACGAACAAACGGATGAAGTGTTTGTCCTTCTGAAAGGCACAGCTGTACTCATTGCTGCAGAGGAGCATTCAACGGGTTTCGCATTTCAATGTATTCATATGAAGCCGGGCATTACATACAACATTCCTGTAAATGTGTGGCACAATATCGCAATGGAAAAAGATGCTGAAATGATTATCGTGGAAAAAAGCAATACCCACCTTGGCGACTGTGTGTACAAGGCATTAACTCAGCACGAAAAATCTGAATTGAACAAGCAAATACGTGACACTTTAAATCAAAGCAAATAAAAAATATTTCTATGAAATCCTGGGCAAACGATACAGAGCTTTTTGAACTCTTTAAAAAAGAGTTGTACACCCCGGTTGTTGGGGACATATTAGATGGGTTCGGGTGCTATCACCAGTTTCTTCCTTACTCCATTCAGCCAATACATACTTCTGACGTAGTAGTAGGAAGAGCCATGCCGGTATTAATGATTGATGTGTATGGACCGCAAAAAAAACCGTTTGGCTTATTAACAGAAGCGCTCGATCAATTGCAGAGTGGTGAAGTATACCTGGCCAGTGGCGGCGAAATGCGCTGTGCTTATTGGGGTGAGTTGCTTACGGCAACGGCAAGAACAAGAGGTGCCGTAGGTGCCGTAATCAATGGATTCCACAGAGATACCCATCAAGTTGTTGCACAAAACTGGCCGGTGTTCAGCCGGGGACGGTATGGACAGGATTCTTGTGTACGCACGCAGGTGGCGGACTTTCGTTGTGACATACAAGTGGGTGATGTTTGGATAAAACCCGGAGATTTGATTTTCGGAGATCTGGATGGGGTTTTGGTTATTCCAAAAAAATATGAAGAAGAAGTAATCATTAAAGCGCTTGAAAAAGCCAGGGGAGAAAAAGTAGTTCGCAGAGAAATTGAAAACGGCATGAGTAGTACGGATGCGTTTAAGAAATATGGAATACTGTAATCGTGCGAATCAAAGTGCTGCCAATTAATAATTAATAATTAATAATTAATTGGCAGCACTATCAAATGAAGAGAAGTCAAAATTTTAGAGTGGCAGGATATTAATTATTAATTATTAATTATTAATTAGCTGTTCGCATAAATCGAAAAACATTATGAAGTTAGGATTAGGACTTTATCGCCATATGCTCAACAGGCAGCATTATGATTTTGCCAGGCAATGTGGTTGCACACATCTTGTAGTGCACCTGGTAGATTATTTCAACAAGGGAAAACAGGAAAATAAAAACGATCAACCCATTGGAGACAACTCCGGATGGGGATTTGCGGGAGACCCCGAAAAAATATGGACGGTTGAAGAATTGCTACAATTGAAGAAAGAAATTAATGAAGCCGGATTGGAATTAGAAGCCATTGAAAACTTCGATCCTGCTCACTGGCACGATATATTATTGGATGGGCCTCAAAAGAAAGTGCAGATTGAAAAACTGAAACAGATCATTCGCAATGTTGGCGCAGCGGGAATTCCTGTATTTGGATACAACTTCAGTCTCGCAGGAGTAAGCAGTCGCATTACCGGAAATTTTGCACGCGGCGGGGCTCGCTCCGTTGGCATGGATGGCGTCGATGAAAGACCTATTCAAAATGGTATGGTTTGGAATATGGTGTACGATAAAAATGCGTCGACTGGTTCCATTCCAGAAATTACGCACGAGCAATTATGGGAAAGGCTTACATGGTTTTTAAATGAATTAATTCCTGTTGCCGAAGAAGCAGGCGTGAAACTAGCAGCACACCCCGATGATCCGCCCATGCCGTACATAAGAAAAACACCGCGGCTGGTTTATCAACCGCAGTTGTACCAGAAATTGCTGGACATTAAACCCAGCAAGAGCAATATGCTGGAGTTCTGTCTTGGCTCCATTGCCGAAATGACTGAAGGAGATGTTTACCAGGCAACTGAGCAGTACGCATCAAATGTTGCTTACGTACATTTCAGAAATGTGAGGGGCAAAGTGCCACATTACAAAGAAGTGTTTGTTGACGAAGGAGATATTGACATGGTGCAGATCATTCGCATTTTGAAACGAAAAGGCTTCGATGGCGTGCTTATTCCAGACCACACTCCTCAAATGAGTTGTGAAGCTCCGTGGTATGCAGGCATGGCTTATACATTGGGTTATATGAAAGCTTTGATGCAAACCATTGAATGATCCGTGAGTGGCAAAAAAGCAGCAATACAGGTCAAATTAACTGTTGTTTAATATTGATCTATTTTAGACTTTGCAATTGCATCACGATAGTCTTGGCAGTAAAAAATTTTAGGCAACAATATGAGAATAGTCGTCTTCTTTGTAATTCTATGTATGAGTCTCCGGTCCATTGCACAGGAGAATATTGTGTGGCAAATCGGGAAGATAGATAAGACCGGAAAAGAGTTTGCACTTTATCAAAAACGATACAAAGATTTCGTGGCCAGGTTTGGTGGCGAAAATGCTGTTTACAACGTAGGGTTTTCAAGCGAGTCGACAGATTGGCCGTATGTACTGCCGGGGCCATTGGATAACTGGGGAGGCGGAGGTTACTGGGCTGGCTTTTACCCAAGGCATTTTCCAAGAATATTTTTTCAATTACCTCAAAAGCCAGTTGATGGAAAGTTCAGGTTTGTTGTTGGCGTTGCTGATGCTAATAACAAGAATGCACCGGCTATTCAAATTGATATAAATGGCCATCGTACCACGCAACAGCTTGATGGTGGAACAGGTGCTTCATTAACTGATGCTGCAGCAACCGGCAAAGCACAACTTGTTGAAGTAGATGTGCCGGCAAGCTGGCTAAAGAAAGGAGTAAATATTATTCAGTTGGGAAGTGTATCCGGCTCGTGGTTGGTATTTGACTATATGCAATTACGATCCGACAAACTGCTCAAAATCGCTCCTTCATACAGCTCGCTGATTGCTTCCGCGCAACCAGCTCCCTTTGAATACAGCGCTTCGAATAAGCGTATTCAACCATTGCTCGTGGATGTTTATCAATTGAATTCAGGAGGTGAATTAAACATTGAGATAGAAGGGTTGAAACCTGTTATTAAAAAAATCGAAAGTGGCCACAGCGTTCTCGAAATAGATATGCCGGCAATTCCTTCTTCCGGGAAAAAAATAAACAGCCATGTGATGATAAGGTCAGGCAATGACATAGTTTATGATGGACAAATTACGCGGTCACTGCAGCCTTTGCACCAGTACGCTGATTACGTTGATCTGTTACTCGGCACAGGTAATTCCAGGTGGATGTTTAAGCCCGGGCCCTCATTGCCGCTAAGCATGGTACAGATTGCGCCCGACAACCAGGATCAAACGTGGAAGGCCGGTTATGAATATACTGTTGACAATATTATGGGTTTTAGTCATTTCTCCGACTGGACGATGTGCGGCTTGTTAATGATGCCCACCACCGGAAAGCTGCAGGTAAACCCAGGCAGAGAAGATCATCCTGATGAGGGCTATCGTTCACGCATCGACAAAAAAACAGAGAATGCAAAAGTCGGCAGGTATAGTGTGTACATGACCGATACCCACATCAAGGCGGAAATTTCAGCTTCGAGAAGGGCTTCCATCCAGCGGTACACATTTCCATCAAGCGACAGTGCCCGCATTTTGGTTGACATGTTTACGCCGAACGAGTATCCACACAACCTGGTAGATACCAAGATCACGAAGGTTAGCAATACAGAGATAGAAGGCTATGCAACGTACTACAACGCATTCACCGGATATACACTAGAACAATCATACACCGTTTATTTTGTTATCCAGGTGAGTAAGCCTTTCGCGTCGATGGGAGGGTGGGTTAACAGCAAAGTCGCGCCGGTAAAGGGATATATTCCGGAATGGAAAATGAATCACGAGTTTGATTCATCACCGGAAATATTTGAGAATGTTCATGAAATTAATGGTAAAGGAGATGCAGGCATTTTTCTGAATTATAAAACAAGGAAGGGTGAGCAAATTGTTGTCCGCACGGGTGTTTCACTTGTAGATGTGAAAGGCGCAAGAAACAATCTCGAAACTGAAATTACAAAACCTTTTAATTTTGATTTTGATGGAGTGGTTCAGATGCAGCAGGAAGAGTGGAACGAATACCTTGGCAGGGTTCAAATACAAACGGACGATTATCTTCAGAAAGTAAAGTTTTATACAAATTTTTATCGTGCACTTGCCGCGAAAGCCATATGGAGCGATGCTGACGGACGATTCAGAGATGAAAACGAAGCGATACAGAAACTTTCCGGAAAAGATGATTGCATTGTTAGCGGTGAATACTGGAACACATTCTGGGACAATCAGCAACTCTTCAATTTAACAGCGCCGGAAATCTCTTCAAAGTGGGCAAGATCGGCTATCGCTTTATATAAAAATTCAGGATGGTTCAATACGGATCCCGCTGGAGTTGAACACACAGGCGTTATGGTCGCGATGCACGTGGCATCGCAAATTCAGGGGGCATGGCAAAGTGGAATACACGACTTTGATTTGCCATTGGCTTATGAAGGATTGAAAAAAATGATGACTGCGCCGCCGCAAAATTTTGCCGGTGGCGGTACGGTTGGAGTGGAGGACATTGTTCCGTATCAACGCTATGGTTATGTGCCGCAGGGAATGGGCGCTTCGTCCAACACTATGGAGTATGCATATGATGATTATTGTTTGGCACAAATGGCGCTTACACTGGGGAAACGGGACGATTATTTATTCTTTCAAAAACGTTCACAAAGTTGGAAAAATTTAATGGATACCACTACCGGATTTATCCGTCCTAAAAATGATAAAGGCGAATGGGTTACTCCATTTGATCCCTACCACACACCGGGATTTGTAGAAGGCAATGCTTTCAACTATAGCTGGTTTGTGCCGCAAGATCCTGAGGGACTAATTGCTGCTGTGGGTAAAGAACGATTTGCATCGAGGCTTGACAGTGCAATGTTTAAATCATCATTTGCAAACTTTAATGCACAGGGCGACGACTTTGCAAACTATCCCATCAATCACGGAAATGAGCCCAGCATGGAGGTCGCGTACCTGTTCAACTGGGCCGGCAAGCCGCAACTAACCCAGAAATGGGCAAGGGCCATACAGGAACAATACTATGGCACAACGCCGTATGACGGGTATCCCGGCGATGAAGACTTAGGACAAATGAGCAGCTGGTTTGTAATGAGTGCTATTGGATTATTTCAAATGGATGGCGGTTGTTCCCAACAACCAATTTATGAATTAGGAAGTCCGAGATATCCAAAAATTACCATCGATCTTGGTGGCAGGTATGGTCGTGGAAAGCAGTTCATAATAGAAGCAAAAGGTGCGTCCAAAGAAAATAAATACATAACGTCTGCTTTGCTGAATGGAAAACCTTTGAATGATTTCAAGATACTTCAGCAGGATGTACTGAAAGGGGGCAAACTGGAATTATCTATGCAGTCTGACCAACCATAGAGGAACCCTGATTTTGAATAGTAAACTGATCTCTATCGACGCGAATTTATTGCGTTGGTAGTGATCAGTTTTGTATACCTCACAATCTACATTAATAGTAATATTTCGGTGACCCTTTACAGTCGTATTCGATTGTCATTCTATGGAAAACAAATGAAACGCCCCAAAACTGTTCGAGGTCCATACTGGATTCCGGCGTTACATCTATCGCCGTAGGTAACATATAAGAATTGTAAGTGTAGGCATTTGCGAAATAGCCTTTGGTGAAATTGTTGGTATTGAAATTCATGTTAACAAACATCCAGACCTTGTTAGTTCGCATAAGATTTATTCCATTGTCGTAAGCCTCATACATATTGGAGTTGCCGTTGGCATCATACACAATGTCCTGAACATAGGTCGGCTTAAGAGATGTTATTTTTATGGCCCTTCCATAGCTGTCGTAGTCAATAATTCTGCAGAGAATAAATGCGCCGGCAGCGTTATAAGGTGGCCGCTGATCTGTGATATATACGCCACTTAACTTGTGTAGGGGATAAGTAATGAAAAGTCTCCCATTGAAAAACATTTTTTAATCCCGGAGAATTGTGTATCCAATCGGTAACCCTTCCCTGGTTGTCGTACCGGAAATGTTGATCGTAACTCCATGTTTGCCTGGCTGTATCAGGGTAGGTGCCGAGGACATCTTTAGGTTGACCGTTTTTGTTGTAATAAACAGTAAATTCATTGTAAGTGTCTCTCATCCACACCTTGAATTTTTTTATGTCGCAGTATTGAAAATCCTGCCCAGGATTTTTATGTATCTCGCTGATGATTTTTTTGCAACCCGCAAAATTGAATGTGATAGTTATTGCAAGCAATGTTAGTGATAATTTTTTCATAAATAGCCCGGTATTAAGTTTGAAAAAATGAAATTATTTACCAGCCTTTTTTCGGTAGGGGCGGCATAGCGAAGCGGGAGAGATATATAGAATACGGGAAAGAAAGAGATGTTGAAAAGCTTTTACGAATCTACCAATAGAAGTTATTTTATAAAATGACTCTCGTCAATGAAAGGCTTGATGGTGGTCAATTTAACGTAGATGACTGTTCACCCATATTTGAATTGAGTGCCAAGAATAAAACGATTTTATGAAAGAGAGTATGGGAAGAAAAAGGATTTGAAATCCACGAAAGGGGACAGTTTCTGTGTTGAGTTTAATCTATAATTTTCAACTATTATTTCCAGATGTTGAAATTGATCCTGAATTTTTTCTCTTGCAATAGTTTTCTCCAGTCAGTAAACAGGAAAAGGCAAATTAGAACTACTCCGATTAATGTTCCCACTAAAACCTTCCATGTCAAAAGTCCATGAAGAATGTCATTGAAATTATTTGCGACATAATCACCGGTAAAAACCATAACGGCATCGCTAATAAATTTGCCAACAATGAACGCGGGAATCAGATAGGAAGTTTTAATTCCGGAACTTCCCGCCACTGTAAACAATGGTGTAGAAGGCAGTGGCATGAGTGTATAAAGCAATACAAAGAGTTGAACCTTCCAGCTATTGTTGGCGAGTTTGCCGCCGATAAATCGCAGGTCTTCGTTTTTTTGAGGTTTGATAAAACGTTGCGATAGTAAATATACATAGGTGCTATATAAATACCTGCCTGCTGCAGAACCGGCAACGCCGGCAATAAGAACGAGCCAGATATTTAAATCAAATCTTACCTGGAAAAAAACCATTACCATCCATGCCGGAGGGCCTATGAAAGGCACCATATCCACAACAAGAGATGAAAGAAAAACAAAAAAATAGTGTAGAATGTTCATAGCTTAACCTCCTGTGTGTATTTCTGATTTAGCATTGCAACGGACTTACAAATTAACTCAAATTGTATGCGATAAGGTGCAATTTGTGAGTCGACCACTATGTTAACAATTTAGGTATTTTCGTGCAACTTAAACATGACGTAACATGCGAACAAAGTTGCTTTTTGTATATTTTTTTATATTGAGTTTCTCTACAACTCTTTTTTCGCAAAATAAGAAAGAGCTTGCCGGAAAAATATTGTCCGACAAAAAAATGGACACTGTATATGCGATGGCTGAAAAGCTGTTGGCTAAAGGGTTTAACGCTGGTGACGGCTATCCGCAGGTGTGGATCCGGGATATGAACACTTTCATAGAAACATCTTGTAAGGTGTACAACACAGACAGCATCCGAAAGAATCTTCTAACGTTTTATAAATTACAGCAGCCAGACGGAGAAATTGTTGACGGGTATGTTTTGAAAGGGCATGTTACCTGGAACGATCCTAACATTTATACAAATGACCTCGATCCCCTGCACGTTGGGTTTATAAACACCGTTGAAACGGATCAGGAGACTTCGCTCATCCAGGCAATTGGAAAATACATTCGCGTTACCGGTGATGCTTCCATTTTAAATGAAAAGATTGGCGATAAAACGGTGCTTGAAAGAATGGCTTTTTCCATTGATTATTTGTTAAAAAACAGGTATTCTGAAAAGTACAAATTATTGACCGGCGCAACTACACAAGACTGGGGTGATGTGCAAATTGAAGGTGGTGCCGTCGTTGATGTGGATGCGAATACGCACTGGGCGATTGACGTGTATGACAATTCGATGTTTGTTATTGCGTTGAATAACATGATCGCCTTTAGTAAAGTTGCTGCGGACAAACAGAAGTGGACAAATCTGAAGGAATTGACTTCAACTAACATCCGCAAATACTTGTGGGACGAAAAGAATCATAAGTTCATTCCGCATATTTATGTGAATGGCTCTCCCTTTCCGGCTGACTTTGATGAAAACAAAATACACTATCATGGCGGAACTGCTGTAGCAATTGAAGCCGGTCTTTTGTCGAAACAAGAGATAGCTTTGGTTAATAAACAGATGTTAAAGAATGTTGAGTTGTCAGGTGCGCCGTCCATCGGTCTTACGGTTTATCCTCCATATCCCGAAGGGATTTATAAAAACTCAACTACTTCCAAGCCTTATGTATACCAGAACGGAGGCGATTGGCACTGGTTTGGTGGCAGAATGATCCAGCAATTAGCCGCCAATGGATTTACGCAGGAAGCATACGATGAATTACAGCCGATGTTGAATATTGTACTTAAACACAACAAGTTTTATGAGTGGTATGGTGTACATGGGGAACCAAGTGGTAGCGGTGACTTCAAAGGCAGCGCAGGGGTACTTGCAAAAGCCATTGCAATGCTTCGCGATTGGGCACAGAAAAATAAATAAGCGACAAGTGTTCCGATAAATCCTTTCCTTCTTTACGTAGTTAAAGGCCGTCTCATATTCTATTTGAGGCGGCCTTTAAATTAACAGTAGTTCACGAACGATCAATTAACTACTATCCTATCCAATAGCTAATAAAGTGGAGTAAAAAGAATATCTCCGCCAATTGGGTTTGGTGTGTAGTGCCTACCTTACGATATAAAAAACAGGGTTAAATTACGCCTATGCAACGTTTATATTTAATGGTAATCATTTTCCTGAGCATACAAATAAAGAGTTTTGCTCAACCTTATTCTATTCCTGCTAATACTAAAAAGATCGTTGTTATTGGCAACAGCATTACGTATGCCGGTTATTACGTATCGTGCATAGACGCGTACTTACGCCTGCAATATCCCGAAAGAAATTTTGAAGTGATTAACGTGGGCCTGCCCAGCGAAACAGTTTCAGGATTATCAGAACCCGGTCACGCGGGTGGTCAATTTCCCCGGCCTGATTTGCATGAACGCCTGAAACGCATTTTAGAAAAACTAAAACCCGATCTGGTATTTGCCTGTTACGGCATGAACGATGGTATTTACATGCCTTTTGATGACAACCGTTTTCAAAAATTCAAAGAAGGAATGAACTGGCTGCATAAAGAGGTAGTTCAAACAGGAGCAACCATTATACACATAACGCCTCCCATTTATGATGAGCAAAAAGGAAAGGCATACGCCAATGTGCTTGATATCTATGCAGATTGGCTGATCAGCCAACGCTATACAAATAACTGGAGCGTGATCGACATCCACTGGCCAATGAAAAAGTATTTGGAAGATCACCGCCTTAAAGATTCAACATTCAGGTTCGCGGAAGATGGCATACATCCCAACAATAACGGACATTTTATTATGGCAAAACAGATTCTGCTAAGCCTGGGCGAAACAAAATTTGCTGCTGCTAGCAACATGCATGATGTTTTGTCAGGCTATAAAAACGGCGATTCCGTTTTTCATTTAATAGAGAAAAAACAAGCCATTAGTAAAGATGCGTATTTAACTTTTATTGGGCACAAAAGACCCGGGATGAATGCAGGGCTTCCTTTACCAGAAGCTGAAAAGCAATGCGCAGAAATTGATAAGCAAATCTTAATGATCACCAAACCCTAACCAGGGGATCTCTGTACTAACTGAATTGAGCTTAATTTTTGGCCACCTAATTAAAAAGTCCGTTGAGTAAACTGCAACGGACTTTTTCTTTGATAAATCAGGTTATGCGTGCTTAGCGCCCAGATTCTTTTTTTAATTTTTCTGGTATCCAGTTCTGTTGCTGCATTGAATTGGGCATAGGCTCAATCATTGCGTTGTAATCCATTTTTGGAGAATTCATTTTATAACAAATGCTGTTGCTGGGAACAACGCAGGGCATTCCGTCAATAGGTAATTTATATACATCGAAATAATTGTTGCGGGTTACCAGCATTCCTTTTTGAGATTGGAGGGCAAGTAGTTTTTTTGCAAGAGGTCCTGGTGCAGCTATTTTTTCTGTGGCATTATTATCCTTAATCTGCACCGAGCCAAGTTTAGGTAAATAATTCTGTACGTTAAAGTCGCTTAATTGCGGTGTTTGCATTTTTAATGTCTGTCCGTAAATGTTCGTAAAGGTCAAGATATTGGCCAGTGCTATAACAATAAAAGGAAGTAGTTTTTTCATAATGGTTAACAGGTTTATTCAATTAAATATAGAATAATAAAATTGAATTTGATGCACGAATTTCTACTTGTGGTAAGCATGTACAACGGTTCCTTTTGGAAAAACCTTTACGTCTGCCAACTTCAGGTAAAGCGGCATTGCCGGACCGTTGAAAATTGGTAATCCCGAACCTAATGCGACGGGATGAATAGCCAGATGGAATTCGTCGATGAGACCCGTTGCTATGAGATGCTGCATGAATCCGGCACCACCAATTGCTACGATCGGTTTCCCTGATTCAGCTTTCAGTTTACTTATTTCAGAGGTAAGATCGCCATTGAAAACCTTCGCGTTGATCCATGAATCCGCGGCGGACGTTAGCGCTCCATTTGTTATTTGTGCAGCATCGATGCCATCAAATCCTTTTTGGGTAAAGACACCTTTGGGTATAGTGTTCATTGGCACAGCAAACGGTCCGGTGGCTGTTGGCCAGTAAGGTGCCATTTGCTCAAACGATTTTCTGCCCATGATAATTAAACCTGCCTCGCTGATTTTTCCGACACTCCAGGATGATGACTCCTCGTCTCCGGTATTAAAGATCCAGTCTTTCCGGTCATTGGAGTCGCTCACAAAACCGTCGAGCGACATCGACATCTTCAAGATTAATTTTCGCATGGTGTGATTTGTTTTCACAAATGTACCCTGCACACTTCTAACCTGTGAGGGGTGAAAACGTCAATCTGGGGGTTGATTGTGTCTTGCAAAAACCCGAATATCATTCGCTTCGCGATATTTAACATGTCGCCCCTCTGGGGCTGGTATTCGGTTCGTGTTAACCTAGAACGTAGCTACTAACATGTTGCCCGCTGGGGCTATAAGGAACATTCGCTGAGGTCGACCAAGCCCCAGCGGGGCGATACGTTAGCAGAAGAAGGCATTTCGTTGCGGCGACCAAATGCCAGCCCCAGAGGGGCGACATGTTAAATGTCGCGAAGCGGAAAATGTTACCCGTATTTTGGGTTGATGGCTATGGTGGAAACACGAATCAAAAGCCCGTTCGAACCGGATTCATCTGGCGGCCCTCGTTAGAAAAAAAAGGTTGTTATCAAATGCCCTTATAGCAGGTTAAATGCTTGCGCAAAAAATATGATGTCGTAGTTGGACTGGGCGTTTAATTTTGATCTGATGTTGCGGCGATGTGTGTTTGCAGTGCTTTCAGCAATATGTAATTGTTCAGAGATCTCTGCCGCGCTGTGCCCACTTCCCATTAACCGGAGAATCTCTTTTTCACGTTTCGATAGAGAAGCAAATATGTGTTGGTTGTTTCGGAGAAAATTGTTTTCTGCAAGCAGCCGATCAACTTTTGCAGTAATGTGATGCTCTTTGTCGATGGGCGTTGCGTTTGAAATTAAATGAGAAACCTTGCCATCCTCCGTTCTGTGAAAAACCCTGGTACTCGTGAGGTACCATTTCCATTCTACTTCCGGCGAACGTCTTGCCTGCTGAAAATAAGACACCACCTGATCATCATCTCCACTCATCATGAGGCTGATTACCTTGTCATAATAATGAACTCTGTCGTCGGGATTAAAAAAGCGATCATGATATTCTTCACCCAGTTTCTGAAGATCTTCAAGCGAAAAGCCGAGGATGGTTTGACCGAGTTTGGACATGTAAACCACTGAGGCGCCGTTGGCCATATCATGCACAATTACAACTGTAGGTAGAGAATCGGAAATTACATTCAGGTAGGCAATTTTATCAGCAAGGCTGATATTTGAAGGAGGGAGTTCGCTTCCGGCACTTGTTTGTTCATCAGGGTATTTGATCATACAGTCGTTCTATGCGGTTTTAGGGTATTTTGCGAAGATAAACAGTTTGCTTGTACGGCCCTTACTGCCGGACGTTTTATTATTAAGACACCCAGTAAATACGAAGGTTTACAGGCCTCAGGTATTGAATAACAACAGATGGCGAAAATGTAAAGTAATCGCATAACTAGGCTATCGCAATTCCTTTGCCAAGTTTGACCAGATATTCGTTGAGCGTTTTAGAGTTTATTTGCAATTTCTTGTATGAGCCTGCCTTAACGATTGCTACCTGGCCGCTACTGAAAGAAGGCGCCGCCGGGATAAATACAGTTGCATCGCCGTTGCTTGCCACATCAACCAAATATGCCGGCGTCCAATACTCCTGTGTATGGACCAGGCAAGTTTCAAAAATAACCTCCTCCTTCTTGGGACCCACGCCAACTTTGACTTCAGTTTCTTTTCGCAGATCATTATAACCGGGAATGAAAAGGGCCAGTTTCTCGTCCAGCCAGTCACTCATCCGTTTGAATACAGAAAGTTTGACGAGGAAGCCTGCCAATATACAAAATGCTAAGAGCAAAATGATGGCAATGATCGCATCGCCTGTGGCGCCCAGCAAAGTATCGATGAAAAGCAGCTTTGATACTTTGTTTCCAATTTTCAGCAGACTGGACCAAAACTTTTCCAGCACAGCAATTGAAATAAGCACCGGCATCAAAAACACAAAACCGGTAATGATGTGGTTGCGAATAATTTTGAATGACCGTTTTGACCGCAAAGGTGTGCTTTCCATAAGTTGTTTTTTAGTGGTTGTGATTGTTGGTTTTATCAATAACACAAAATGCAATGAAGAGTTTGTCAGCGGGCGTACCAGAATCGGTGACTAGCCGGTATTTTCTAACTAATTGACATTGAATTGAAATGTCTGTTTTCTGCGTGACAGTTGACGAATAATCTTTAGAGTTGTTTTTCCTTGAAATCGAGCAAAATAAAGGAAGAACTTACTAAAATAGCAATAGCTTAATAAGTGGCACATGGATACCTTTATTAAATCGAACTTATAAACCGAGGTATGAGTAATCCATTAACGGAAACATTTTTTAGTAGCAGATGCGTACTGGGAACGGCTGGCCTGGGAGGAATATGGGGGCCGGTAAACGTAGAGGAGTCAATCCAAACCATTCTGCATGCGCTGGATTCGGGGTGTACAGCTATTGACATGGCACCAGCCTATGCAGATGCTGAGGTAATAGTGGGTGAAGCATTGAAATTGTGGAAAGGCAAACTTCCGTTTATCAGCACAAAAGTGGGCAGGTTAAAAAGCTTCGCTTCCGGAGATGGCAGTTATGATTATTCCAATGAAGGGATGGAGCAAAGCGTGATGAACAGTTTGCAAACTTTGGGCGTTCCTTGCGTTGATTTGCTATTGCTGCATGAGCCGGAGGTTGTATCGGCAGATGAAGTAGAGCGGGTGGTAGAAAAAATGGTTTCATTTAAAAGGAGAGGAATTGCTCAAAAAATCGGGCTGGGAGGAAACTATCCCGATTGCTACAAATCTTATTTGTCAAAAGGTGTTTTTGATGTGGTAATGAGATTTAATAAACTGAATGCCTGCATCATGGAAGATCAGTATACAGAGCTGCCATTTTGTATAGATAACAATATTGAATATTTTTTAGCAAGCCCATTGTATATGGGGTTGCTCGGACAACGCTTTGATGAATTTTCGCTCAATAAACCTGATTGGATACCGGAACACATTATGAGCCGGGCCAGGGAAGTAAAATTGATTGCGGATAAATACAACATGCCGCTGAATGAACTGGCACATCGTTACCTGTTGGGCCTTTCATCTGCATTTAGAATAGTTATCGGAGCTTCCAATATGCAACAACTCACGAGTACAATAAAAGATATTAATCACGGCCCTTTGCCGCTGGAGATACAAACACAGATCGCAGATTGTTTACAAGATAAAACCATGTATGGCACGAATAGATAATGAAATTTTTGACATTACCGGAATCAAGATAAGAGTATTAGATCCGGTTAAAAATGTTCTCCCTTTCCAGGACGCGACTATGGGCCCCTTTCACACCTTTGGAATGGCTATCCTCACGCTGGAAGATGCTGGTGGAAATATAGGAGAGGCACCGGTGTTCAGTACGTATGTTAATGTGCTGGAAACCTGCCTGTTTCCTATTCTTTTGCATAGCCCCAATATTTTATACAAAGATCTCTATCCTGCTTTGTACTGGTCCATTCGCAATGAAGGTTTTCGCGGGCAGGCAGCGGCATTACTGGGGCAAATAGATATGGCTTTACACGATCTCGCAGCACGCAGAAGCGGAATTCCCTTGCATAAATACCTGGGAGCCGAAAAAACTTCAGTGAAAGTTTATGGCAGCGGTGGCGGCACAAATTATACCTGCAAAGAGCTTGAAGAAGAAGTGAATTTTTTCCTTGACAAAGGAGTGCAGTATTACAAAATGAAAGTGGGAAAGAATTTCGGGAAGCAGATAGATGAAGACGCAGAGCGCGTAAAATTTGTACAACGAATTATCGGTAATCAATGCAAACTGGCGATTGATGCAAACCAGATATGGACTTACGACGAGACATTAACTTTTATAGATAAGGTAGACATTGATAATATTGCATGGCTTGAAGAGCCCGTTCACTCGGCGGCTTATGATCAAATTCAAAAGTTGTGCGCTCATGTACCTGTTCCGGTATCGTATGGCGAATCTGAACGTTCAGCAAAAACATTTCCCATCTTAAGTGAGTTGGGGGTGAAACATTTTCAGCCGGTGCCCACACAATTGTCAGGCATAAAGGAATGGTCGGATGTAAAGAATCTTGCCGAAGAAAAGGGCCTGATGTTTTCTTCCGGAGGATATTCTTTTTTTACTGCGTTTCTTTTGGCAACAGCCGGTGACAATGCCATGCTGGAAAACCTACGGTGTCTTATGGAAGGACTGGAAGAATATTTATTGGTAATGCCAGAGTGGGAACAGGGAGGTTATATGAAATTGCCCGATGTAGAAGGATTGCCGGTGAGAATCGATTGGGAGTATTGTGTCAGGAAGAACAAAATCATTAAATGCTTTGCATGGAGCAGACAAACCGTAAAGCCGTACTCGGCTATCGTAACACTCTAATTTTCTAAAAATAGTATTGTGGATATAACGCTTGCCTTAGTTGATTATTTAGTACTGCTGTTGTACCTGATAGCACTTTTTTTTGTCGGGTTTTATTTGAATAAAAAATCGTCTGACAATGATATTTTTTTAGGAGGCCGATCTTTGCGCTGGTGGCAAATTGGCTTTTCCATGTTTAGCGCAAACGCCGGCCCTATGATGCTCATAGGCTTTGCCGGTATTGGTTTTTCGCAGGGTGTGGTAGGAAGTAATTTTGAATGGCTCGCATGGATATTCCTTCTTATGCTCGCTATGTTTTTCTTGCCGCACTACATGTCCACAAAGATCAGTACAATGCCGCAGTTCTTACAATTGCGCTTTGGAAAAAGATCATACAATTTCCTTGTGGTGTATAGCCTTATCTCTATCCTCGTAGTATGGCTGGGAAGCGCTTTATACGCAGGCGGATTGTTGATCTCGCAAATATTCAACTGGCCATTGATGAGGGCGGTAGTAATCATCGCCATTATTGCAACGAGTTTCACCGCAATCGGCGGATTGAAAGCTGTGGTTCGTACAGGTATTTTTCAATCCATCATTATCATTGTTTCTTCCGTAGTGCTTACGTTTTTGGGTATATCCAAAATTGGCGGTGTAGGCAAACTGTTGCACGCAACACCCGAAAATTATTGGAAACTTTTCCGCCCCGCTTCTGATCCGGAATATTCATGGGTGGCCGTTATATTGGGGTATCCTGTGGTGGCTATATATTACTGGTGTGCCGATCAAACCATTGTGCAGAAAGTGCTGGCAGCAAAAAATATTCGCGAGGGCCAGCTGGGAGCAATGTTCATTGCAGCGCTGAAAATCATCATGCCGTTGATTTTTATTTTTCCCGGCATCATGTGTTTTGTGTTGTTTAAAGATACAGCGCAGCCTGACAATGCCTATATTACCCTGGTAAAACAATTGATGCCCCACGGGTTGCTGGGCCTTTGTATCGCTGCTTTGATAGCAGCATTGATCGATACCGTTTCTTCCGGATTGAACTCTTTCAGCACCGTATTTACATTGGATGTGGTTGCCCAGTTCAGAGAGTTGAATGATGTACAGAAACGAACCATAGGCAAATGGGTTACCGTTGTTGCTGCTTTCCTCGCAGTACTGGTGGCTGTTTTGTTTTCTCATTCAGGAAAGGGTTTCTTCGAATTGAGCCAGGGACTTGTATCCATTCTGGCACCGCCATTGTCAGTTGTTTTTTTAGCAGGTATCATGTGGAAAAGAGTGAATAGCCTGGCAGCAGAAGTGGTATTGTATGGAGGAGGATTGTTGTGCCTTGTCATTGGCGCCTGCCATGTGATGAACTATCCATACAAAGGATATTGGCCACACTTCCTGTTGTTGTCATTTTACATTTTTGCCGTTTTAAGTATCGTTATTGTTGTCATCACATTACTATCCGAAAAGAAAGAAAATACAGCGTTACCATCATTGGTAGAAACAAATAAAAAGGCAGGGCATCAGTCCCGCAATGTTTGGGCAAGATGGGCATTGCTCGGGGTTGTAATGGGAGGCATTTATTTTATTTTCAGATAGCATGCGCCTAAGCAAAAGGCGCACAATGAACAAAAAACATTTGTATGAACAGTTTCTATAATCGTTTACTGGCAATAGGTTTGGCCATCGTTATAATGAGCGGCTGTAAAGAAAAAAACACACAACAACAATTGGTTGAAAAAGTTTTTGTGGTAAACATCACTCCTGATTCGTCAAAAATGAGTGAATATCTTGCGTATCATAAACAGGTATGGCCGGAAGTAGAAGCAGGTTTCAAAAAAGCGGGATACAAGAAAATTACATTGTATCGCTTTGATCATTTGTTAGTGATGAACATTACTGTTCCTGCAGATGCCGATTTAAACGAAATGGGCAAAGTAGCCGAATCGTACAGCCCCCGTTGCGCAGAATGGAACAAAATAATGAGCCATTACCAGGTAGGCGTTGCGGGAACTGCTGCAGGGCAAACCTGGGTGGAAGCGAAACCGTTTTATTCATTTGGTAATCAGTAAAAAGGTCCTATTAATAATTAATAATTAAAAATTAATAGGATGGCATTCATCAGAAAACGCAGCTTCCTTGTTCGCAAGTGAGGCCTGTTCAAATTTTAGAGAGGTGCCATGTTAATTATTAATTATTAATTCCCAATTGCACTAATACAAACTTAATAGCATTCTATGTTTCTTTTAAAAAGAGCCTCGTCGCTCCTCGCTTTGTCATTGCTTACTACTTCTTTGTTTGCGCAAAGCGATTTTTCTACGCGTTATTTTAAAATTCATGTTAATGAAAAAGGTTTTATTACCAGCATGAAAAATATAACGGTAACGCCTAATCGCGAGTTTAGCCCAGTGGACCGTCCTTCTCCGTTGATGCTGCTATACGATGGCGCTAAGAAAATATATTATGAGCCCGTTAAAGCTGCTTATCAGAAAAAGGAAAAACTGATAAAGCTTACATATAGCAATGGTTCTGTTGCCAGCATTCGCATCGATCCTCATTCAAAATATTTTAAAATGACGCTGCTGTCTCTTACAAAACGTGAAGGGATAGAAGGCATTCAGTGGGGGTATTATCATACCAACATCACCAATCTTTTTGGTGAAATTATTGGTGTAGCACGTGATACCAGCAGCAAAGTCAATTATACTATTGGCATGCTTGCTTTGAATGATAACACATTAGGAGGCGCTTCTTCAACTGTAGGAGATGCCGCACCTTTCCAGTATATCATTCACACGCCGGATGTTCAGCGCTTTCCTTTGCCCGACAGCTTGCATGAAGGGCAGGTCTTTAGCCTCGGTGGAAACGGCATCAGTGACGTTGCCTTTTATGCGCATAAAGAACCCTGGTACCGCATTATGTATGGCGATGCAGCGCAGGTAGATGAGAAAGGAAGAATATCTATAGCCTATCAATCAAGGGATCGTTCCGGTAAACGGGAAATAAGTTTTTCATTAATTCCCAATATGGCTGCTAACATTCCTAACCATATTGACGTACAACCTTTGCCCGGTGTGGATTATATCGGTTCTTCCGTAGCATTGTGGGGTAGCCCCGACAGCACTGCGTTGATGGATGTAATGCAGAATATCGTTTTATCGGAAAAGCTGCCGTATCCAACTTTTAATGGCAGGTGGGTGAAAGATCCGGCGTCTTTTGTACCCGATGCAATGAGTGCAGGTAACCTTAACGATAGCATCATTTCTTACACACATCAACTTGGTTTCAAAGCAATCAGTCTTTACGATCAAGGCTTCTTAAGAACCAACAGGGCCAATGAAGGTTATATAGATGGAAAGAATTTTGAACACAAGCCTATCAAAATGAATGCAGGTAACAAATCGCACAAAGAGTTTTCTGCATTGGCTGCGAAATATGGAATCATTATAGGAAGAACGACCATCACCAACTCATTGCCTCCTGGTTCGCAAGATGCAAGCCCGGTGCCAAGCGACAGTCTTTGCTATCAGCAGAAACGCCTTCTTGCAAAATCAATCGATGCGAACGACACTATCATCATTGTCGACGATCCAAAACATATGGAGGAAATTGCAAGCTGGGAGGGGCATGGTGAAAATCTGAACATGATAAAAATTGGCAAAGAACTGATACATTATCTTGGAGTGTCCGATAAACCACCTTACCGTTTGTTGAATGTAAAACGTGGCTACTGGAAAACAACGCCTGCAAGTCATGCGGCTGAAGACACCATATACAAACTGCAGGTAACGGTTAATTACGGCTACGATGGAATTATTCCGAACATGCAGTTGCAGGACAAAATTGCAGAATACTACGCAGACGTTTGTCGCATCAATGGGCTTGCTTATTATGATTTTGACGGACAGGAATTCTTGTTTAACAACGGGCATGGCTATTATTCCACCAAGCGGTTTTTTCATAAAATGTTTGATCACGCAAAAAGCACCGGCGTTCCTTATATAAGATTTACTGGCGCAACTTTATCCGAAGGCTCATGGCATTATCAAAGTATTTGGAACGTTGGCGGCGGAAAGAATTTGTATGATGCTGATACGCGCGAGTGGGGCAGCACCACTAGCCAGGGCAAGGATTTGCGTGATGTAACCTATGGTAACTTTTTTCCGGTAGGAATGGGTGGAAATTTTCCCATCAATGCGAAATCAACAGTTGAACAATATGAACATGTTCAGGCGATCTCAGTGGGAGTAGGAACTACTTACAGTTTAAGTTTGAATCAAAAAGATGTGGAAGCTTGCCCGCAGAAAGATGCCATCTTCCAAGTGATTCGCACATGGGAAGATGCAAGGGCCGCCAATGCGTTTCCCCGCTGGATAAAAACACAACTCGCTGATCCTGCCAAAAGCTGGAAACTGGAAGCAGCAAATGATGCAAATACATGGAAGCTGTACGAGGTGGTTAATGGTAAAAAACTACAGTCATTTGTTTTAAAAAGAGCCGCGGGATATTAGTATAATTGCAACCTCAGATAAATTAAACGAAAAGCTTGCTATGAAATTTTTTCTTCTTTTGATGTGCATGTGCAGCGCATCATCCTTTGCACAAAATAAGATACAGGGAAAGGAATACCATGTATCAACAAAGGGGAACGATGCTAACGATGGCTCTGCATCGCGACCATTTAAAACCATATCTGCAGCTGCACAAATGGCTATGCCCGGAGATGTGATTACTGTGCATGAAGGTATTTATCGCGAACAGATAACTCCACCACGCGGCGGTAATTCAGACCAGGAGCGCATCGTGTACCAGGTAGCCAAAGGAGAAAAAGTAGAGGTGAAAGGTTCAGAAATGATCAAAGGTTGGACAAAGCTTGCTAACGACACATGGGAAGTGAAAATTCCCAACTCGTTTTTTGGAAAGTTTAATCCTTATAAAGAATTGATTCATGGCGACTGGTTTTGGCCCAAACCAAAAGACCGGAAATACCACAGAGGTGCCGTGTATCTTAATGGCGACTGGCTGATGGAGGCTGCTGGTAAGGATGAAGTAATGACAACCGCCAATGAAAAAAATCAACTATGGTGGGCAGATGCAGATAGCAATACGACTACCATTTGGGCGCAATTCAAAGGAGTTGATCCTAATAAAGAAATGGTTGAAATCAATGCACGTCCAACTGTTTTTTATCCTGATAAATCATTCATCAATTATATTACAGTTCGTGGCTTTACCATGGAACAAGCCGCTACCAATTGGGCACCACCAACAGCAGAGCAAATGGGATTGATCGGCACACACTGGAGCAAAGGATGGATCATTGAAAACAATGTGATTGAATACTCAAAATGTGTAGGCATTGCACTGGGAAAATATGGTGATGATCACGATAACAATGAAACGGAATCTGCCGAAGGTTATGTGGGCACGATCAACAGGGCGCTTGCCTATGGCTGGAACAAAGGCACAATAGGCGGCCACATTGTTCGCAACAATACTGTTGCCTATTGTGAGCAGACGGGCATTGTAGGCAGCATGGGCTGTGCGTTCAGTGTTATTGAAGGAAATGTGATCCATGATATACATGTGAGGCGATTGTTCGACGGTGCAGAGATGGCTGGAATTAAATTTCACGGAGCGGTAGATGTACAAATCAACAACAACCACATCTACAAAACCAACATGGGTATTTGGTTGGATTGGATGGCGCAGGGAGCACAAATTAAGAACAACCTGTTTAACGACAACGGCTTCGACATCTTTCTGGAAGTAGATCACGGGCCAATGCTGGTGAGTAATAACATAATGTTGTCCGCATCGAATTTACTGATGAATTCAAGTGGTGCGGCTTTTGTTCATAATCTTTTTGCAGGCAAGATGAATATCGTGAACTATGACAGCCGCTTAACGCCTTATCACAAACCTCATTCAACATTCGTGGCAGCACTGCATGATAACCCTGGCGGCGATATACAATTTGTCAACAACCTTTTTGTAAAGCAGGGCGATGCTTCTCCGTATAGCAAAGCATTGTTGCCGGTTGTTTTTTCCGGTAATGTATACACACAGGGCACTGTAATGATCCAGCGCAGTAACGACGCTAAAAAGCAATTTGGTGAAATGAACAAAACGGCACAAGAAAGCATGAGTAAATATCATGACCAGGATGCAGTGGAAAAAAATGCGGTAGCAGATACAAATTTCAATGCAGCAACCCGTTTGCTGGAAGAAGGGAGAAATATTTACCTCGAAATCGCAGTTAACAAAAAGTGGCTGACAACCCAACGAAAACCTGTTACCACTGCCACATTAACCAAGGCTGTGGTTCCAGATCTTCCATTTGAAAATACAGACGGCACACCCGTAAAGATTCATACAGATTTTTTGGGAAGAAAAAGAAATATGGCAAATCCATTTCCCGGTCCTTTTGAAATGGCTGGTGACGGAAAGCAGAAAATAAAAGTGTGGTGAGGGGAAAGGAGTTAGGAATTAGGAGTTAGATGTTAGATGTTGTTTAGTTAGGCTGTTTGGAAAATTAGAAGCATCTTGCTTGTCATTCCGGCGAAGGAGGTATCTGTTTTTTACACTAACGAAAAGTATGTGTGAACAATAACGCAGATAGCTCCTTCGTCTGGATGACAAGCAATCTTTTTTGTAGGTTATGAACACCTCCATTGAATTAAAAATACAAGTAAGCTATAAAAAATAATAAATGAAAAGGATTTTGAATTGTGCAATAGTTGTTCTTGCGATCGCTTTTAATTACAGTTGTAAATCTTCTAAGAAGGCCCAGGGTTCTGCAAGCGAAACAATTACTGTCCTTACATACAATGTTAGGAATTGTCTTGGTTTGGACAATACGGTAAATTATCAACGTGTTGCTAATGTTATTTCAAAGATCAACGCGGATGTAGTAGCCATTCAGGAATTGGACAGCGCCACTAACAGAAGCAAACATGTAAGTGTGCTGCATGAGTTGGCTGGTTTAACAGGATTGGTCCCCACTTATAATGCATCCATCAGCTACCAGGGAGGTAAATACGGTATAGGAATTCTTTCGAAGGAAAAGCCGTTGAATGTTGAAGGAATCTCGCTGCCGGGAACGGAAGAAAAAAGAAGTGCAGTAGTTGTTGAAATGAAAAACTATGTTTTTGTCTGCACGCATTTTTCATTAACAGAACAAGACAGAATAAAATCTGTGTCATTGATCGATGAGCTTACCGAAAAATATGCTAAGCCCGTTTTGCTCGGTGGCGACTTGAATGCCACGCCTAATTCTTCAGTGGTAAAAGCGTTTTCAAAAAACTGGAATATTCTGACTGATACTTCCAAGCTTACAATTCCAGCAAACAAACCGACTGAATGTATCGATTATATCATGGCACGCAAGCAGCAAGGCCGTACATTAAAGGTCTTGCAGTCTGTAGTAGAGAATGAACCTGTGGCATCTGATCACTTGCCTGTTTGGATAAAAGTAAGCATGGGCAATAATTGAAAATTGAAAGTTGAAAATTGAAAATGCAGAAGGTCGAACAATAGTAACACTGTTCGACCTTCTGCATTTTATAAAACAGGTGTAAAGTCAATATTCCAAGCACCTCATTTTCAATTTTCAACTTTCAATTTTCAATTTATTCTCAACTCTCTTCAATCGCATATTGTTTTAAAAACTCTCTTGGCGATAATCCCTTAATTTCCTTGAAGTGTGTATTGAAGTTGGAAATGCTGTTATAGCCGCTATCATAGCACGCTTCCGTTACGTTGTGATTGCCTTCCAGCAATAACTTGGCAGCATGGCTGATGCGGATCTCCTTTACAAAGTCTATCAGGGTTCTGTTTGTTTTTTGTTTAAAAAAACGACAGAACGCAGAGGTGGACATCGTTGTTATATCGGCTACCTCTTGCAAGCTGATATCATTTTGGAAATTCCTGAAAATATGGTCAAATACTTTATTAATCTTTTGTGCCTCAGAAGAGCTGTCAACTGAATTGAAAAACGGAGACGATAATATTTTAGCAGAAGACGATTGCGCTAGAATGTCAAGTAATTGCAACATCAAAGCAGCTCTTGTTAAACCTGTTTCAAACAACATTTGTTTCATCACCATTTGTGCTCTCACCACTGTTTCTCCTGAAAACGAAACGCCTTTCGCTGCATTGTTGAAAAGGGTAACCAATGCTTTGGCTTCTGGTTTTTCCAATAGTTGATTGCCCAGGAAATTAGGGAAGAAATGAATCACAGTAGCATGTGGGTGTATCATAGGATCGATAGCCCTGTAGTACTGCCAGCAGTGCGGCAGATAGCTTCCCAAAAGTACAAGTTCGGTACCTTCAAAGTCTTCTATATGGTCACCAATAAATCGTTTGCCTGAAAGGTTTTCAATTAACGCAATCTCAAAATTGACATGACTTTTTAAGGTGGTATATTTTTTAACCTCAATCATATCAGATCGAACGGTAAAAGACTGATCCGGAGGAAATGTGAAATTCTCGTAGATGTATTGCATCGTTAGTTGGCTATGTATTGCAAATTAAAAGAAATAATCATTTGCCGCGTGTTTTCTTTCGTGCAGAATGATTGAGAAATACAATCATGAATTGGTAACGTAAACTTCTTTATAAAAAATGCAATCCTGTGTTTATTACTCCCCGGTTATAAGTGTTTGAATCAATGTTGGTTAGTTGGGTAGAAAAAGATAACATGATCGTGTCAGTCCGCATGAGTCGCCTGTTTTCATGAATACATATATGTGAGTTTGCACAACTGGATAAGATTAAGTGTCTGAATACATATGTTAAAAAAACGGTAGTGATTGGCAAATAACCAGTTGTTATCCGGTTGTAGAAAAATGAATTTTGAGGTAGTTGGAGATGTGATCACTGCATTCCAATTATCTGTTAATTCAAAACTTTAACTAATGATCAGTTTGCCAAAACTAACGATGATAGCAACGAGCATGTCTTGCTTGCTTTTGCTAAGCGATCTGTCTTACGCGCAGGCACCCAAGGAGGTGACCGGTCATGCACAGGAAACCATAGTGGTGAAAGGTGTTGTACAGGATTCGAAAGATTTATCCCCCCTTTCAGGAGCTGTTATTCAACAGCAGGGAAGTTCCTTAAAAACCGCAGCTAATGATAAAGGAGCGTTTGAAATAAGAGTTCCTGCTAAAAGTAAGCTTATTGTATCAATGGTTGGTTACAGCACAATCGTTGTTAATGCTGCACCGGATGTAGTTATAAAACTCGAAACCCATGCCAGCAGCATGGAAGACGTGGTTGTAATCGGTTACGGTAGCCAAAAGAAGGAGTTACTCACTGGTTCTGTTGCTAACATGAAATTTAAAGAAGCAGATAAAGAAATGCCAAGCACAATGTTGGCCAATGTATTAGCCGGGCAAATGGCCGGCGTAAATGTTTCAACGCCTACCGGTCTTCCGGGGCAAGCTCCAACGCTTACTATCAGGACAGTAACAACATTCAATGCTGCAGGACAGCCAGTACTGTATGTAATAGATGGAAAAATTATGGGGGCTACCGATTTCAACAATTTAAGCCCTAACGACATTGATAATATTACTGTATTGAAAGATGCTGCTTCTACAGCTACATACGGATCGAGAGGTGCCGGCGGTGTAGTACTTGTTACTACTAAAACAGGTGTAGCGGGCAAAGCGAGGATCAACTATTCTTTTAATACTGGTACAGACAAAAGGGCAAAGAATGTTCCTTTAACGAGTGCGGTGCAGGCAGGAGAATTATATCAACGAATCAATCCTACGTCTGATCCTGCAGGCTGGGGATGGACACAAAGCGACATCGATTATTTTAAGAACATTAATAACGGATGGGGTTATGATCAACTGGGTGCAGTATGGCGCGACCCATCCACAACTTCCCACAATCTAAGTGCGTCAGGGGGAACCGATAAACTTCGATACTATGTAGGTGGCTCCTATGTAAAGCAAAATGGTTTTCTAAACAACCTGAAGTATGACAAATACAATGTAAGAGCGAACATTACCACCAACCTTACGAAAAACCTGGAAATCTTTGCCGGGTTATCACTTAACAATGATCTTACTTATAGCACTACTAATACTTCAGTTGGCGATCCTAACGGCATTTATACCAAATTGCTTGTATGGCAGCCCGACCAACCTGTGTGGACCAACACCGGTAAGCCTATTGATTACGGCTGGATAGCAAACGTAGGCGCTGAAACGCGTGGAGATGGCGGCTATATTAACAGTAACTATTTAAAACCGGTAATTAATTTACGAGGTACTTACAAAGTTCCCTTCGTTAAAGGCCTGAGTGCTATTGCTAACTACAGCAAATCGTATACAGATAACCGCACCAAGACTTTTCAAAAACAATACACGATGTATGTGATGCAAAAACAAGGGTTACATATCATCAGTACAAATGACACGGGTATCGTTTCAACGAAAACCTCTTCGCAGGTGAGTCAAAGCTATATCCAGGAGGATGCAGGATGGGGTGAAGACAGGCAGCTCAATCTTCAGTTAAATTATGAGCGAGCCTTTGGACAACATCACGTAAAGGGCTGGTTGGTGTACGAAAATTTTGTGCAGTCCGGTCTGGGAATGTCTGCAGGCATCAACGGTTTCCCGGTATATACTACTGACCAATGGTGGGCAGCAAGTACCAGCAATGCACAATCATATGTTTCTAACAACACTAAATACTCAGATACGACGATTGGCAGAAAATCGTGGGTGGGCCAGTTCTTCTATGACTATGCCGGAAAATACCTCGCCAGCTTTACCTATCGTTACGATGGTTCTATGAGGTTCGCACCCGATCAGCGTTGGGGTTTCTTCCCATCGGGATCTGTCGGTTGGGTAATCTCAAAAGAATCATTCTTTAAAGTAAACTGGATCGACATGTTAAAAGTAAGAGCTTCTGCCGGTCTTGTGGGTAATGATGCTGTACCTAGTTATTATTGGCAGGAAACTTACGTACCAGGTAAGTCCGCTTATTTCGGAACCAATCCTTCGACCAATGCTGGCGTTACATATGGAAGTATCCCGAATAAGAATTTGACATGGGAGAAATCGCTGAACAAGAATATAGGCGTTGATCTTAACTTCTTAAGACATTTCAATGCAACAGCTGAATACTGGCATACGCATACCTATGATATCCTGGGCCTCAGAACAACTTTGGTACCTCCAACTTTCAGCCCGACCTTGCCTGCCTACAATTATGGCGTCGTGAATGCGCAAGGTGTTGATGTTAATTTAGGCTATGCCAACAGAGCCGGTAAAGTAAACTTCCATACCAATATTACAGCCTCTTACGGCGCGGCAAAGTATGAACTGCGTGATGTGAACGCTACTTACGATTGGCAGACTTTTAATGGCAGAAGTACTACTTATATAGCGGGATATAAAGTGGCGGGCATGTTAAGAACACAGGACGATCTTGATCAATTTACAAAAGCAAATCCTAATTACAATTTCAATGGAAACAAACCGGCATTGGGACAATTGGTATATGCCGACTTAGCGGGTGCCGGAAATGTAAAAACACCGGATGGAAAAATTGATAGCTACGATGGTACTGTTCTTAGAAAGAACAACAACCCGGTTGTGCTGGGCTTGAACTTAGGCGCTGAGTGGAAAGGATTTACCATAGAAGCGACATTCAACGGAATGGTAAGGCAGTGGAAGTCCTTTAATGATCTCAGCGGTGGCGTGGAATGGAACAGGGTTTGGAACCAATGGTACAGCAACAGCTGGAGCACGAGTAGCCCTAATGCGTGGTTGCCTAAGAGATATTCAGCCAATGATGGAACCAAAGACGTAAATAACTCTGGCAGTAATTTCTGGTACGCAAATGCAAGTTTTGTGCGCCTGAAATTTTTGAACCTCGCTTATTCGTTGCCGTCTCAGTATGTTCAAAAGATCGGCGTACAGAGTATCAGGTTCTATTTCTCGGGAGCTAATTTATTTGTGATCAGCAAATTCAATAAAAAGTATTACGATCCTGAAATGAGCGGTGGTACTGCATTTCCTATCATGAAGTCTGTAAATTTCGGTGCAAGCATCACTCTCTAATTCGTCAAGTTTAAAGTATAAACAAAATGAAAAAATCTATTTATAAATTATCTCGTTTTTTGGCGGTCGCAGGTACGCTTGCATTGGTCGTGCCGGCATGTAAAAAAGGATTGGACTTTACGAATACGAATGCCATTAATCCGGCTAACGTTTGGAACGATCCCAATATGATCAAAGCTTTTTTAAATGATATTTATGGTGGATCAATGCCTGGGTTCGCCTTTGATGGAAACAATTCCGATGAAGGAATTAATGGTCCTAAAACTTTAGGCAACTATCAGCGTGGTATTATTACAGCTGATGTCAACTATGTAAATCTGAGTTACACCTACATTGATAAGACCAATTATTTTTTGGACCAGCTGTCAGCAGTGTCGCCAAAAGTGCTTGATCCGTCGCTGAAAAATCAATATACAGGAGAAGCTAAATTCTGGCGCGCATGGACGTACTGGAACATGGTAAGCGCATTGGGTGGAGTGCCATTAATTCTACACACACAAAATCCACTTGATACCACCAGCTTAAAGGTGCCGAGAAATAAAACATCTGAATGCATCACGCAAATAATGAAGGACCTCGACAGCGCTGCTATGTTGTTGCCTGCCGTTTATCCATCAAATACTGATTTCGGCAGGATCACAAAAATAGCAGCGATGGGATTGAAAGGCAAAATACTAATGTGGTATGCAAGCCCACTGTTCAATCCTTCTAATGATCAGAGCAGATGGCAAAATGCTTATAACGCAACAAAAGCTGCCGTAGATTCAGCTGCCAACGCGGGATACATGTTGAATCCTAACTATAGAAATATCTGGTACGTAAGAAATAAAGAAATGATCATGGTGAACCAATTTTACTGGTCCGATCATCCGATGAATTTTGCGCCCATACGTCCGTTACCATTTACACAAGGATCTACCGGTAGTAACCAGCCCATTTTGTCATTGCTCACTGCGTATCCAAAAAGAGACGGATCGCCTATGCAATTTGATAAAGCGCAATTAAGCAATCCTGCTTACAATGCCCAGTTCCTGACCGATTTTTATACCAACAGGGACGATAGGTTCTATGCTACTATTTATTGCGGAGGAACAGTATATCCGACGCCTGATCTTATCGTTGGTCAAACAGGTAAAACAACTTATTGGCTTGCATTTAAATGGGACGCTGCAAATAACAAGTATACCAACATCTTCGGTAGTGTATATCCTGGTGGCGCACAGGGTAGTGAAATAACCGGATTTTTAGACAGGAAAGCGTTGGATACAGCTCAAACATTGAATACGGTTTCCAGCGCTCAGCTAAATGGAGGCGTTGCTTTCGCCGTTCCGATGCGTTTCGCTGAATTGTTGATGAACTATGGCGAATGCGCCAATGAATTGGGAAAAAGTAGCGAAGCGCTGGACGTGCTGCATCAAATTCGCAAGCGTGCAAATATTCTGCCGGGTGCATCGAATAACTATGGCATTACCGCGGCTTCGCAAGCAGATATCCGCACAGCTTATATCAACGAAAAGCAAGTAGAGTTTGCATTTGAAAACCAGCGTTTGCCAGACTTGCGCAGATGGAAGAGATATGACATTCTCAATAGTCAGGGTGCACGTCACGGATTGTTGCTTGTAATTAATCCGGGAGCTCCACTTCCTGCGCCAACGGACAATATCATGAATCCGTCGGTAAGAACTAATTTTTCTGCAACCTATGTAGATAATTTGGATGGAGACCCTACATTTTATTTCAACCTGGATTTGAACCATTGGTTCTATCCTTTAAATCCGGCGCAGATTTCACTGGAGCCAAATAATTTGCCACAGAACAATGAGTGGGGTGGCTCCTTTGATCCGTTGCAATAAATATTTTTTCTCATGGCTCAATGTTAGTTTTTGGTTTGAGGGAAGGGAGGCTGGCAATCCTCCTTTCCATTTTTTAATCTAAATAGTTATAGACTTTACAATAACATTTGATCCACTACAATATTTTTTTACGATGAGTAGTGTGATGTGAAAAGAAGGTTTCTAGCAGTTTTGGTCAGTTTTCGTTTAATGAAAGGAGGAAGGCAATGCCTCCTTTCTCTTTTTGTAGGTGGGCAATAACGCAAAATGCTAAACGCCTAACGCCTAACGCAGGGCCTCTCCGCGTTAAGCGTTAGGCGTTTAGCGTTCAGCCCACCATGGCTAACAAAGTGTATGATTTAGATAATTTATATTAACCATAACCGGGTTTAAAAGACTAGTATTGACACGATGAAAAAAATGAAATTTCTCCTTGTCGCCATCATCATGATAAGTAGTGCAATTGCTGTTTGTCAGCAAGGTGCGGAAAACGCTGCGCTCGCCATAGTAGATGCACATAAGATATCTTTTACAGCGCCGGCACGTCATGTGCCTACGGATAAAATGCCTGATGCGCCGTTGCTGGGCAACGGTGATATTGGAGTAGCCATTGCGGGCGCTCCGGATTCACTTTCTTTCTACATAGGTAAAAATGATTTTTGGGGTGTACGAACAGCTGCTCCTATGACTGTGGGAAAGATTCAGTTAGTCGTGCCAACGCTTGCAGGTGCTACATATGCTGCAACGTGCGATATGCGTCGTGCAGTATGGAACGGAACATTTGCTAACGGTAAGTATGCTCTCAATATTCGCTCATGGGTAGATGCGAATGGCAATCATATTTTCATCGAAATAAAAAATACAGGTTCTCTGCCTGTTGAAGTTTCTGCTAATACTATCCTGGGCGACAAGCTCATTGATCATGGTGGTTTGTACAATCCTGATGAAGGCAAAGCCAATGCCCGTAAGGTTGGATTAGCATCAGCGTTGCTACAGTCAAATGGAAATACGATGAAGCTTGCCCCTCAGGCAAGAACCGTTTTTGCCGTTGCTCTTTTTTCAGATGTAGATGCCAGCGATCCGTTGAAAAAAGCACAATCGGAGTTAAGCTCGCTCACACAAAAAAAGGCCGATGGTTTATTTGTTGCCCATCAGGCATGGTGGGAAAAATTTTGGAAAAGATCTTTCATCGAAATACCCGACAAGGTGATAGAAGAGCATTGGTATTCCACACAGTACATCATGGCTTCCTGCAGTCGTGCGGGTAAAATAGCGCCCGGCCTTTGGGGCAACTGGATCACATCTAACAATACGGCGTGGCATGGCGATTATCATCTCAACTACAATTTTCAGGCACCTTACTACAGTCCATATTCTTCAAATCATGTTGAAATTTCTTCGCCCTATTATGAGGCTGTCAACAACATGATTCCATTTGGCGATACACTTGCAAAACAGCATGGCTGGAAGGGCGTTTTTCTTCCGGTTTCCATGGGGCCATGGGGCACTAGTCCCGAAGGCCCTGACAGTCACTGGGGACAGCACTCCAATGCTGTTTTTGCGGCGTTGCCATTTATCTGGCATTATCAGTATACACAGGATACAGCATGGCTCAGAAAAACGGGTTATGCATATATGAGAGAAGTGGAAAAATTCTGGACGGATTACCTTACGTTCGAGAATGGCAGGTACGTCATTGAGCATGATGCCATTCATGAAGGTTCAGGCGGTGCAGGCAGGTCTGGCATTAGCGAAGACATGAATCCTATTCTGACACTTGGCCTTGTGAAAACCTTATACACAAGCATGTTGGCGATGAGTGAAGACCTGGGAGTAGATGCAGCCCTTCGTTCAAAGTGGAAAGAAATTATTGAGAAGTTGAGCCCGTTTCCAACACAAGAACGCAATGGGAAAACAGTATTCCGTTATACAGAAAAAGGAACAGCATGGTGGGGCGACAATACATTAGGCATTCAGCATATTTTTCCGGCAGGCGCCATTGGGTTGGATTCCGATCCGAAGCTGTTAGAAATCTCGCACAATATGATCGATGCAATGGCTCGTTGGAAAGACAACAATGGATCTTCCTCCTGGTACACAGCCTGTGCCCGCGTCAATTACCAGCCAGAAAAAATACTCGCAGAGCTTCGCAGCATGTACGATAAACATTCTATGCCCAACAAGATCCTTTATTTTGGCGGTGGGGGAATAGAGAATGCGTCTCCATCCCTGGCCATTAATGAAATGCTGCTGCAATCCCACGAAGGTGTTATCCGGTTCTTTCCGTGCTGGCCGCAAAACCTCGATGCACGCTTTGGTTCGCTAAGAGCTGTTGGCGCTTTCATCGTATCGGCAGAAATGAAAAGTGGACTCGTTCAACATGTAACAATAGTGAGTGAAAAAGGAAAACCATTAACCATAGTCAATCCATGGAAAGCCAATAAAGTGCAAGTGTATAGAAATGGTAAGAAAGCGGAAATGCTGTCAGGAGAAAGGGTTCGCATGACTACATCAGCAAAAGAAAGGATACAATTGCAACCTTTGTAGTTTAATTTGAAGCTGTAAAAAAGTTGGGGTATCTGCCAATATAACGGTAGTTCAGGGAGTGTCATAGTTCTAACTTAGAACACTCAAGATGGAAGTCAAAAGTAAAAAGTAAAAATTCAAAAGCTTTTAGCGCGGATTTGTTTTTTTACGAGCAGCCACGCTGCAATACAAGCTTTTGATTTTCGCTTTTGAATTTTTAATTAACAAACTATGTATCCAATCAGAAAAATATTTTTAGCATCCTCATTGCTGTTCTGTTGTATGACCTCAATGGCCCAGCAAGATGTAAACAATGTTTTAGATAAAATAAAGGGCTCGCTATCTTTAGAAGTATGGCACTTTGATGCAGGGAATAAAATCCTGGAAAAACAAAAAGTAGCTTTCATAAATAAATCAGACGGTTCTTTAAAAACGCAAGATGCGGAATGGAAAACATCTGTTACTGCTATTCAACAAGAAGCTGATGGTGCCGTACAATTGAATATTAAATTCACTTTGCTGAGCGGTACTGTTAACAATGCATCAACGGCCATTAATTTTAATTTTTCGGATTGGAGCACAAAAAATTATGTGATGATTCCCGCTGCTGTTTATAACGGTAATCGTTTTCCAGTGTTAAAAGGCGGCTATATGCCACCCTATACAAGTGATATGTTTTGCAACAAAAATGTACCACTCACCATTTCAGATAATCCCCGGTTGGCATTGCATGAAGGTGAACCGTCAAAGATTGATCTGTTGACATGGAACGCCTCTACGCCGGTAATGAGTTTTTTTTCACCTGCTATGCACAAGGGTTTTATTGTGCTAACAGAGCCTAAAACAAAGTGGGGCATTAACGGATTGTCTGTTGAAGAAAATGCAGACAGGTCAAAGGCCGGATTCTCCGTTACAGCTCCGGGTGTTCGTGAGTATGCGGCTGGTTTCGGTGACTTCAGCAAAAGCCATGATAAACCCTGCAACTGGAAAACAGGCGATGAAATAGATGTGAAGTTGTACGTGTATGTTTTTAGTGCAACAGATATTCCATCTTTTTTACAAACGTACATGGACAAACGGAAAAAGTTATTGGGAGAAACACCGCAATATTATGTGGCACCCATGAGCGCCATTTTTCATTATACTACTTTACAGCTAGACAAGGCACGTGTTCATAAACCTTCGTTTTATGATACCATGTATTTTCCAGAAAATAGCTTTACCCGTTTTCAGTTGGGATGGATTGGCGGTTTGATGAATACCTATCCAATGTTATCGTTGAATGATGCTGAACGTTCCAAATGGATTGCCAATACCTTCGATTTCGTTGTATCTAAAATGCAGGGCAAAAGCGGATTCTTTTACGGAGTGCTGGATAACGGCATTACAACCGTTCCTGAAAGACCCATTCCTGACAGCATAAAGGCGTTACATCCTGAGATCGTGTCCGATGCTATGGTGCGTAAGAATGGCGATGCCTTATTATGGATGTACAAACATTTTTTGTTGTACAAAGAATTGGGCAGGGCCAATGAAATAAAACCTGAGTGGGAAGCTGCTGCGAAAAGATTGGCGCAGGCTTTTGTAACTACTTTTGAAAGAGAAGGAGAGCTTGGCCAGTATGTCGATCCGGAATCAGGAAAGATCGTGGTGTATAATTCTGCCGCCATTTCTTCTGCTCCTGCGGGGCTTGTGTTGGCTGCAATATATTGTCATGAACCTGCATTTTTAAAAGCTGCAGAAGCCATTGCCGACAGCTATTACAACCGCTTTACCAAAACACTTGGTTTAACAGGCGGCAATTGCGGAGATATCAGCATGGATCCAGATTCAGAATCGACTTTTGGTTTGCTGGAATCATTTATGGCTTTGTATTGGGCGACCGGCAAGAAGCATTGGCTTGAACTTGCCAAAGCAGAAACCGCATTGGGCTCAACGTGGACTGTATCATACAATTACGAATTTCCAAAGCAAAGTGACCTCGGAAGTTTTGATGCGCATTCAACAGGTGCAGTTTGGGCAAGTACACAAAACAAACATGCGGCGCCGGGCATTTGCAGCGCATCTGGAGATTATTTGTTCAAACTATATCGTGCTACAGGAGATACCAAAGTTGCTCAATTACTGAAAGATATTATCAACGGCCATACGGAACAGGTTGAATTGCCTAACCGCCCCACTGTATCAGCAGGTGTGACAGGCGCTGAAAGAGGCGCCAAACTGGGCTGCTCAATGGAACGAGTTCAAATATCAGATGCTGAAGGAAGAGGAGTGATTGGTAAATTGTATAACGGTTCCAATGGCTGGACCGAGCTCAACGGATTATTAATGAGTTTGGAGTTGCCGGGTATTTATTTGCAAACAGACAGAAACGAAATGTTTGTGTTTGACCAGGTGCAGGCAACAAGTGCGAAACAAAAAGACGGTTCGATTTTGGTGACGCTAAAAAATCCAACACCATTCGATGCATCTGTTAGTGTTTTCGCGGAAACTAGCAAACAATCTCTAAAACCATTATCTT
This sequence comes from Pinibacter aurantiacus, assembly GCF_019130065.1. GTDB lineage: Bacteria > Bacteroidota > Bacteroidia > Chitinophagales > Chitinophagaceae > Pinibacter > Pinibacter aurantiacus. The sequence continues at coordinate 97,358 of NZ_JAHSPG010000006.1, forward strand.
ATACCGCTTTTGTGCATTGGCCAAAAGTAGCTGTGGCTGCGGGAAAAGAAACCATTGCTCGTGTGGCCAGCAACGGGAATGTAACGGTCATTAAGTAGTCGAAATATAAAAAAATGTCAAACTTGAAATGTCTCTTGTGTTCGTTGTGTGCAATGTTGTTCGTTGTTGTGTCTTATGCCGCAGCACCAACCGATACCATCTATGCGAAAGATTTTGGAATAACTCCCAATGCTTTCGAAGACGTCGTTCCTGCCATGCAGAAAGCTATTGCTGCGTGCAAACAAAAAGAAAAGGCCGTCCTAGTATTTCAGGAAGGGCGCTATGATTTTTGGCCAACGCATGCGACAGTGAAGGAATATTACATTTCCAACACATCATCACAGGAAGAACTTTCTCAGAAAAAATACGTCATAGGCTTATTGCTCGAGCAATTGAATAATCTTGTTATAGATGGAAATAATTCGCTGTTTGTATTTCATGGTAAAATGACTTGTTTTGTTTTTGATCATTGCCGCAATATTTCTTTGAAGAATGTGCGAATGGATTTTGAGCGACCTACTATGTCGGAATTTGCCATCAAAGAAATTCAACCAGACCATCTCCTGGCAGCTGTTTCGCCTGCTTCCACATTTACCGTACGTGACAAGAAAATATATTGGTACGGAGAAGGCTGGGGGATGAAAAACTATCACGCGATTATTTCCAATCCTTCAACAGGCATTAATCGTTATAGCTCATGGACGCCGTTCCAGCAAAGCGAAGCCGTTCAGACGGGTCCAAGAGAAGTGAGGTTCAATGGCGATTTTTCAAAATTCAAAGGCAATGCCGGCGATGTTATTTCTGTAAGAGATCCAATAAGAGACCAGGTAGGCGGGTGGATCAATCATTCAGGAAATATTCAACTCGAAAATGTCAGCATGTATTATATGCATGGGCTCGGCATCGTATCACAATTTTCAGAAAATATTTCGTTTCGTCATTTTAGTACAGTGCCTCCGGACAGCAGCCGTCAGATGTCCTGCTTTGCAGATGCTTTACATTTTTCAGGTTGCAAAGGTTCCATTGTTATTGAAGACTCGCATTTTAAAGGCTTGCACGATGATCCGATCAATGTGCACGGCACTCATTTAAAAATAGTAGAAAAAAAGTCACCTACAGATATCCTGGTGGCATTTATGCACCCGCAGAGTTATGGTTTTGAGGCGTTCTTTCCGGGAGACACAGTATCGCTTGTCCATCCAAAAACGCTTGAGTATTTTGGAGAAAATGTAGTGGCTTCAGCTTCTCTTGTTTCTCCCAACGAAATGATCCTTCATTTTAATAAAGCCCTGCCTGAGCAAACAACAGTTGGAGATTGCCTTGAAAATATTACCTGGACAGCTTCGCTGACTGTTCGCAATTCTGTTTTTGAAAGTGTGCACACAAGAGGCATTCTTGTAACAACACGCAAGAAGGTCGTGATAGAAGACAACCTTTTTTACAGAACAGGGATGCATGCAATCCTTATTGCGAACGATGCATTGGGCTGGTATGAATCCGGCCCCGTGCAGGATGTGCTGATCAGGAACAATCGTTTTGAAGAGTGTGCATACAATAGTGCACCAGGTAATTTTGCCATTGCAATAGCTCCCGAAAATCATGAGCTAAAAAAAGGCTATTTTGTACACAGAAATATACGCATTGAAAACAACCAGTTTAAAGTGTATGATCCTCCGGTATTGACTGCGAAGAGTGTAAACGGATTAACATTTACTAATAACAAAATCGTTCAAACGCATGTGTTACCCGGCGATACAACTAAGGTCTCTTTTGTAATTGATGCCTGCAAACAGGTTCGTCTTCAAAACAACACATTTGAAACAGACTGGAAGCCGAAACTGTTGATGATGCATGCGGATAAAAATGGACTAAAAGCTGAGAGTGATATTTACGTAGTTACACAATAATCGGATTTCGTACAGACAAGGCATTGCCTTGTCTCTGGTGGCACAGACAAGGCGGTGCCTTGTCTCTACAATAACTTAAAACAAACCCACACCAACATGAAATATATACTATTGCTTGCCTGCTTTATACCTTCACTGATATATGCACAAACAGGCCCTTCTATCATTCCTCGACCCGTAAGCATGCAGATGAAGGATGGGAGTTTTGTTCTAGACAAAGATGTAGCTGTATATGCAACCTCCAAGGAAAAACCGGTGCAGGACGTTGTTCGGTTTTTTAGCAACTATATCAAACAGATAAGCGGTCTTTCACCCGTGCAGAATAAGGCAAAAACCAAGAGCATTCAGTTTTCTGTTATTAAAGACAATGAATTGGGCGAAGAGGGCTACAAGTTGTCAGTAAAGCCTTCCGCAATAATAGTCCAGGCAAACAATGCAAGGGGGTTGTTTTATGCCGTGCAATCACTTATGCAAACACTGCCGGCTGTCCGCACCAACCAGATTCTTCAGATACCATGCATGGACATAACAGATTATCCGCGATTCAAATGGCGCGGATTGATGCTAGATGTGAGCCGTCATTTCTTTGCCCCAGAACTGGTTAAAGAATTTATTGATCTGCTGGCTTCGTATAAAATGAACGTATTTCACTGGCACCTCGTAGACGGAGCCGGATGGCGTATTGAAATAAAACGTTATCCTAAACTTACGCAGCAGGCAGCGTGGCGTGTAGACGAAGGCAATAAAACATGGAGCTGGGGAGAAGTACAGTTTAATGCAGATCGCTCAAAGGCCACATACGGCGGCTATTACACGCAGGAGCAGATTAAGGAGATTGTTGCTTATGCAAAAGCAAGACAGATCACTATTGTGCCTGAAATTGAAATGCCAGGTCACTCTGAAGCAGCAATGGCTGCATATCCGGAGCTTTCCTGTACACCACTCAGTACTTTTGGGCAATCAGGAAATTTCTATGCAAGCAAAGCGCAAAGCAATTACTGTGCAGGCAACGACAGTGCGTTTGTTTTTCTGCAAAATGTATTGACCGAAGTGATGGCCTTATTTCCTTCTACTTACATTCATGTTGGTGGGGATGAAGTGGATAAAACCAGTTGGAAAAATTGTCCTAAATGCCAGGCAAGAATGCACAAAGAAGGCTTGAAGAATGAAGAAGAATTACAAAGCTATTTCATGAAACGCATAGAAAAATTCGTGATCAGCAAACACAGGAAGATGATAGGCTGGGATGAAATTCTTGAAGGCGGTTTGGCACCTGAAGCAACCGTAATGAGCTGGCGCGGTGAAAGTGGTGGCATAGCCGCAGCACAGCAGGGACATAATGTAGTGATGACGCCGGGAACCCCATGTTATTTTGATCACTACCAAGGTGACCCGGAAACAGAACCTTTAGCTATTGGTGGATTTAATACACTGCGCAAAGTATATAACTACGAACCAATACCAGTTGAGTTAAAGCCGGACGAGGCTGTTCATGTACTGGGCGCACAAGCCAATCTGTGGACAGAATATATACCCACTTTTGAGCATGCTGAATACATGATACTGCCGCGCATGCTCGCATTGAGCGAAGTGGTATGGTCTCCAAAAGAAACAAGAAACTGGGAATCTTTTTATCAGCGCCTGCAGCCTCATTTATTTGGTTTTGAACAAAAGGGCCTGCACTATTCAAAAGGCAATTTCAAAGTGGATATTAAACCAACGATGGTAAACGGAAAATTGTTTGTAACACTTGGTAGTGAAAATCCACAAGCAACCATTCGATACACCACCGATGGTAGCACTCCCAATTCAGGAAGCGCTGTATACCAGCAACCCATTGAAATCAACAAGTCCGTAACAGTAAAAGCATTGATGGCTGTCGACAAAAATGTCGTCAATACAAAACCTTCTGAGCAATCATTTACAGTAAATAAGGCAACCGGTAAAACGGTTCAGTATGAAAATGCAAACAGCCGCTATTACGCCGCTAACGGCCCTAACACATTGACGGATGGTATCAGGGGCACAAAAGAAATTGGAAAGAACTGGCATGCGTTTAATGGAAACGACATGGTTGCCACTATTGATTTTGAAAAGCAAATAACAGCAGACAGCATTAGCCTGGGTTGTTTACAGAATTATGGTCAGTGGATATTTTTTCCTCAATGGGTGAAGTTTGAAGTGTCGTCTGATGGCAAGAATTTTACAGCTGTAGATACGGTTATAAATACAGTTCCACCAGGAGATCGCACCTCACAGATACAAACGTTTGTTGCAAAATTTAATGCCCAATCTATCAGAGCCGTTCGTGTTACAGCGAAAAACCTTGGTGTATGCCCTCCGGGCCATTCTGGTGAAAACCAGCCGGCGTGGTTGTTTTGCGACGAGATTATAGTGGAATAAACTTAGCCCATAGGGCTTGTATATCAATAGAAAATATTGCGTTAAGAACTCTTTGTCCGCAAGACATACACAAATTAGGAAGTTGTATAAAAAGAATATCAAAAAAAAATGGCTTACAGATGAAAGAATTTTTATTGCTGGTTGCTTTATTGACCGGTTGTTTTGTGTACACCAATAATGTAAATGCGCAGAACGAAGCCGAAGTCAATGCTTCTCCCTTTGTGATCCCGGCCTTGCGCGAGTGGAAAGGCGGCGTGAGTTATTTGGAGTGGCCAAACAATGTTAAGTTAGTTGTAGATCCTGCATACAGGAAAGCATTGCTACCTGTTGCAAAATTATTCGCTGAAGACCTCCATTTACTGTCGTCTGATATGCATCCGAAAGTCATCACCGGACAGGCATCGCCCGGTAATGTTTATTTCACGCTTCGGCCAAATGACAGCAGCCTGCCGGCGGAAGGATATGTGTTAGACATCAGCAACAGCATTCGTATTGATGCTAAAGATTCCATCGGTGCTATTTGGGCAACGCGGAGCCTGTTGCAAATATTGGAACGAGAGCATTTACATCATCGCATTCCCAAAGGAGTGGCCCGCGATTATCCTAAGTATGCTGTGCGAGGATTTGTATTAGATGTTGCACGCAAGTTTTTCACCATAGAGTTTTTAAGAGATTATGTAAAATTCATGTCGTATTACAAGATGAACGATTTTCAAATTCATCTTAGTGATAATGGCTTTAAAGACTTTTTCGGCGGTAACTGGGACAGTACCTATGCAGCTTTCAGATTGGAAAATACGACGTATCCCAACCTTACGGCCAAAGACGGCAGCTACTCAAAAGCAGAGTTTGTAGCGTTGCAGCAAATGGCGCAACGTTATGGTGTAAACATTATTCCTGAAATAGATGTCCCTGCACATTCCCTTGCCTTCAGTAAAGCTGTGCCCGGCATTGGCAGTAAGTTGTACGGACAGGATCATCTTGATTTGGATAATCCGCTTACTTATACCGTTGTTGACAATGTGTTTAAAGAATACTTGCAAGGTCCGAACCCTGTTTTCATAGGAAACGAAGTACACATCGGTACAGATGAATACGCAAAGAAGGAAGCTGAAAAATTCAGAGCGTTTACCGATCATTATATTCGATTTGTTGAAGGCTATGGAAAAAAAGTTCGTATGTGGGGATCGCTTACGCATGCTGAAGGCTCTACGCCTGTGAAGGTTGAAAATGTAACGATGAATCTTTGGTACAACGGCTATGCCGATCCCAAAACAATGTTTGATCTTGGCTACAAAGGCATCAGCACGCCCGACGGTTGGTTGTATATTGTGCCCGCTGCAGGTTACTACTACGACTATCTCAACACAAAAAAGTTGTACGACGAATGGACGCCAAACAGAATTGGCAAAGAAACCTTTGATGAAAATTATCCACTTTTAAGAGGCGGTTCTTTTGCTGTGTGGAATGACCATGTCGGAAATGGCATTACAGAAAAAGACGTGCATCATCGCGTATTTCCAGCCATGCAGGTGTTGTCACAAAAAATGTGGGGCGGTAGTGTGAAACCGATGGGTTACGATGATTTTGCCGCAAAAAGTAAACAAATAGGAGAAGGGCCGGGACTCAATATGCTGGGACGCCTTGCCGGCAAAGATTCGCTGGTGTTTTCTTTGGATACGAAAGAGAATGTAACCAAGATACACAATGCTCATTTTGACAAGACAAAGGAGGAGCTGGATTTAAAAGGAGATGACAGTTACCTCAAGACAAACATTACTGGTATAGGCTATGATTATACTGTAAGCTTTTGCATAAAACCATCGAAAGACAATTTGCCCGACGCTGTTTTGTTTTCATCAAAAGATGCCGTTGTAGTGTTGAACATGCAGGGTAGCGGCAAGCTGGGATTTTCCAGAGAAGGATATTCTTATAGTTTCAATTACGCGCCGCCTGCTGGTGCGTGGACACATATCACCATCAAAGGAAATAACAAAGGGACCTCGCTGTATGTGAACGGAGTACTTGCCGAAAAACTGGAAGGTGCCAAAAGAACATTTGCCAACGGCAAGCAGACAGCGAAAGTGCAAACGCTGTTTTTTCCTTTACAATACATAGGCAGCAATAGTAATGCCTGCAAAGCGCAAATCAGTGACCTTAAAGTTTTTAATCGCGAATTGGATGAAGCGGTTATTAAGGGCATTGCAGAGGAAGTCAAAAGTCAAAAGTAGAAAGTCAAAAGCTTTTTTATTCCGGTTTAACGAGTGTCTTTTTTGATGAAAAAGAAATCGTTAAATCGGATTTTTTTATCATATGGTGTGTTTGAATTTCTCGCCTAAATTTCTTGTCATACAGATTAGTTTTTCTTACACGCAGCCATTTTGCCCCGGAAATCGTCTAACGTTAATCAGTAATCGCAGTGGCTACGTCTTATGCGAAGTATTCTTGTTATGTGGAACCGAAAAATCAGTTTAAGGTCACAAAATTGTGACCTTAAACGTCTGAATATACAAACCCGTTTGAGGACGCAAATTGCGACCTCAAACGAAAATTGAGCGATTATTTGAGATGACAAATTGCCAACTCAGTATGAGGTCACAAATTGTGACCTCATACTGAGTTCGAAGTCGACTACTTTTTTAAGGTTGCAAATTGCGTCCTCAAACATGCGGTCACAATTTGTGACCGCATAATAAAGCAGAAATCAACAAATCTTTATAAATTATTTTATGCGAATCATTCAAAGTATTCAGAATCGAATTTATGAAATCAGAGGCGAGCGTGTAATGTTAGACAAAGATCTGGCAGCTCTTTATGAAACAGAAACCAAACGGCTAAAAGAGGCCGTTAATAGAAATATAAAGAGATTTCCAACTGATTTTATGTTTCAATTGACAAAAGAGGAATGGGAAGCTATAAGATATCAGGTGGATATGCTGGAATCGAATAGTTCTTTGAGGACGCAATTTGCGTCCTCAAAACGGGGCGGTATTAGATATATGCCTTATGTATTTACAGAACAGGGAGTCGCAATGTTAAGTAGTGTAGTAAACAGTGAGAAGGCTATAAGTATGAACATTGCCATTATGAGGGCTTTTGTCGAAATAAGAAAAACTCTTCTTGTTCAAAACGACTTGAAGGAACAGCTAAGATTGGTTAAAAACAAAATAGGAGAGCATGATGCCCAACTCAACCAGATCTATGACGCGTTAGAAAATATTTTGGACGAAAAAGCTGCACAGCGAAAATGGGAAGATCGCGACAGGATCGGGTTTAAGAAATAGCAAGATGTAAAACGGGCTTCTCAATTTTTTTAGGAAGCCCATTCCTGTGTAAAAACGTTTTCTATGCACCGGGTTATAATTACTGACTATATACTTTTCTATCGTTAATGGCCTGCACGTGCCTTGCATTATTGCCCTCCATTTTTTCAAGCGTCATGATCTGCTCTTCTGATGCTTCAACAACATGCTTCATCACAATCCATTGAACACTTTCTGTAAATGGTGGTGTAGTTAACGACCCCTTATAGGTGTAGTAAGATTTAAGGCCTTTGCTTTTGAATTCAGCAATAAGGTCATCAAGATTTACCTCGCCGGCATGTAGCTCAGTTTTTTCTCCCTCTTTTCCGGGAATCTTATTCAGGAACTCTTTGATGAATTTGTTTTCAGCCCCCATTTTAAAAAGCACCGCAATCACTAAATATTCATTCTTGTTTGCAGAATCAAGCAGGACATTTACTATGTGCATTTCCATGGGGAAAGTCATCCCGTCTACCAAATGCTCCGAAGGTGTATGAAAATGAAATTGTTTAGACGTATAATCTTTTCCATTCACAGTGCATTTGCTTCCGTCTTTGAAATCCAGTTCCACCGTGTGGCCAAGGTTTTGCGCAGCCTGAATGTCTGAATGAAAAACAAGTGAGATTTTTTCCTTTCCATTATTATCTGCTTTTGCAGAAATAATGTCGATGGGTGATTGCGAAAGATTATCTGTGTGCTTTGGAAGCGCATAGCCCTGTTCTATTTTGCTGTTGGCGTCGGGCGCTTCAGACTTTACTTCGTTGTCGCTTAACAACGTGTCTGCATGGGTAGGGGCGATTGAAGCACTCGAATCATGCATTTCCTTTTTCTCGTTAGGCCTGTTCTTGCATGCCAGCATGAACAGACAAAACACGATTAGTGGTAACCTATTGTGCAGTATTGTTTTCATAATAAAATTTTTGAGAGAAATTGAATTTGAATGAAAATTGAATTCTTGGATCCGTGGTTGTCCATCCATCGCTGAAATTTTTGCGATCGAGGTATTGGAGCTCCAATTCTATCATTACATCTTTTACCGGGGAATAGATTATGTTGGCTATAGCGTATTCGCCCATTTTAAAAGCAGAAGGCAATTGCCCGTTTGCATTGTCGATCTTAACAAAAGAATATCCGATGGTGCTGCTGATTTTTTTGTTCCAGTAATGATCATAAAAGCCAACAAAGCCAGTAATAGGCAGCGGTACCCCCTCAATGGGATTGGACCCTTCTTTCTTAATGCCAACATCGGCAGGGGCATCTCTTATATAGCTTTCAATGCCTTTTCCATAAAGTAGCTGTAAATGGATCATGTCCTGGGAAAACACTTTTATTCTTGAGCTTAAGTTTAGTCCCCACCCAGCTTTTCTGCCGCTGTAGTTGATTCCGGACGTATCGAGATCTTTCCACTGGAGTTGCCTTAGAACACCGGCCAGTTCTACATATCCCCACGGCTGTGCGATGCGGTATTCTGCAGTTAAATCTGGCAGGTGAAATACCGGCTTAACGTTTTTTAGCTCTACCATTTCCGTATATTGTCCTTCATCTGCAGTGCCACCAGGCTTTTCCAATGCAATTGTCAATTTTGTATCGCCCTGTATGGGCATATAACGAACCTGAAGACTACGGATAATTGCCATGCCATTCGGTCCCCAATATTCAAGATCATTGGGAAAAACATCCGTATCCACAAAGGGACTCCATGTTTGCCCTGCTCCGAATTTTCCCAGTTCTCCGTAGGCGTGCCGGAGACGAAAGGTCGTTTGCCCAGCATCTACACCTGATCCAAACAAATCAAATTCAAACAAGGTAGTCAGCGGGCCCAGGGGCGTTGGGACATAACTTCTCATTCCAAATCTTGTTTGGCGAACGCTGAAATAAAGTTGTCCGTCAGGGCCAAATTGATTTTTATAAGAAGGCAACTTCGTTGGTCGCGGCACATCATACCATTTAGGGTCCATTTGTTTGAAATCATAAATGACATCTGTGAGCAGAAATCCATAGATCTCAAGATTGGGCCGTTTTTTTGTATCCTCCGCTGCAGCTTTTTTATTTTTTATGGAGTCTGTAATGTGAGATTGTGCAAATGTCCTCATGCTTGTCGACATCACAGCCGATAAGAGAAATAATTTCAGTAAGAGCAAGAACGAGGCCGGGGGCTTACTGATCTTTTCAAAACACGCTTGCATAAGCGGGCATTATCAAGTGTAAAATTGAGATCTGATTGTAGTAAGAGAGGGGTACTGTAAAAGCAAGTTGCTCATAGAGCCAATTAATAAATAATAATTAATAGGCATAGCACCAAAATAAAAGAGCAGCACGCTGGTCTTTTAACACCAAAACCCCATTCACGGTTGACGACGGCGCCTATTTATTACTATTTTTTAATTAATTGCATCCGGTATTATCGGCAGAAAAACGCGTCTTTTTTGCAGGTTCATATTTTTTGCTGCAATGTTTTACGGTTTTTGTATATATTTAGTCCTTATAGCTCAGGCTAACATGCTAAAACCAGAACGACACGCTTTGATCCTGCATCAGGTAAATCTGCACAATAAAGTGCTTTCGACAAGCCTCAGCGAACTGCTGGAGGTGTCGGAAGATACTATACGTCGCGACCTCATGGAACTTTCCCGGGATGGGAAAGTTATCAAAGTACACGGAGGAGCGTTGTCACGGTCTTTTCACAAAAATGTAAAGGATAAAGAAGTATATGCGGTGGATAGTAAAAGATCCATTGCGGCAAAGGCATTGCATCTTATACAGGATGGCATGTTGATCTTTACTTCAGGTGGAACAACCATCCTGGAGCTGGCACGCATGCTGCCGGAAAGTTTACATGCGACCTTTGTTACAGGCAGTATACCTGCTGCCCTGGAATATATGTATCACCCAAACATAGAGGTGATCCTGTTGGGTGGCAAAGGATCAAAGAATTCAAAAATAACAGTAGGGGGGACAGCAATCTCGGCAATCCGGCAGATAAATGCGGATTTGTGCCTGATTGGTATTAATGCGATAGACCCTTACGCAGGTATAACGGACAGCGATTGGGAAGTAGTGGAAGTGAAACGTGCAATGATACAACAAGCAAAAAAGACGGTGGCTTTATCTATTTCGGAAAAGGTAAATAGTAAGGATCAATTACTCATTTGTGAATCTACTTCGATTGATGTGCTCATCACCGAACTGGATCCAAATGATGAAAGGCTTGCGGCGTATAGAAGCAAAGGCGTTCAACTTTTATAACACACACAATAATTCCTGAATAACACATGAGAAAACAACTGTTGATGACAGAGGTGCCTGCCCTGCTGATTACAAATCAGCAGCAGGCACCTCTAAATCTGGTGCTTAAAACCTTTAACACAAACAACCGCACCGCACCCCCAGTTGGCGCCGTCGTCACATACAAGGCTACGGAAATAAATGTCCGGCCCAGTTCATAAGGGTATTTCACCCAAACAAACAAGCACTTTAAAAACAATCAATTTATTTAATTCGAACCCGGCCCTGTCCGTAAATGAATAATGCACATGGCACAGGCGATGGGTATGCAAATTTTGTAAAAACCAAAATGTAAAAACTATGAGAAAGTGGAAGTTTTTTAGTTTGATCATGCTTGCTGTGTTTTGCATGATCACCAACAACCTGGCGGCTCAAACGGTTCCCATTACCGGAACAGTGCAGTCAGGTGATGGCACTCCGCTTGCGGGTGTAACAGTGCTTGTAGCAGCCACAAACAAAGCAGTTGTTACCGACAACGCGGGTAAATTTTCTGTCAACGCAAATCCAAATTCTACACTGCAATTCAGCTATGTAGGCTTTGTAACGCAAAATGTAAAAGCTTCGGCAGGTATGGTTGTGCACCTCGTAAAAGATGAGGGCCGCCAAATGGAGGACGTCGTAGTAACCGCAATGGGTGTTAAAAAAGAACGGAAAGCCCTAGGGTATTCCGTTACAGACATCAATGCCGGAGAACTGATGAAGAACAAAAACACCAACCTCGTGAACTCACTAAACGGTAAGGTGCCTGGTGTGAACATTACACAATTCAGTGGTTCTGCGGGTGCCGGTGCTTCCATTACCATTCGTGGTGGTAACTCTACATCAGATGGAAGGCAAAACCAGCCTTTGTTTGTTATAGACGGAATTATATATGACAACTCAACTACTATTAGCGGTAATACAGGTACGGATGGTTTGTCGCGCAGCAATACCACTTATTCAAATCGTATCATGGACGTAAACCCTGAAGATATTGAAAACCTGTCTGTGCTGAAAGGTGCGGCTGCTGCTGCATTGTACGGATCAAGAGCTGCAGATGGTGTGATCATCATCACTACAAAAAAAGGAGCGGAAGGCACTGTAAAAGTGAATGTGAGTAGCAAGATCAGTACTTCCTGGGCAAATAAATTACCAGACGCACAAACAACATTTGGCAACGGTTCGTACTCAAGCAACGGTGTATATAACAATAACTCGTATGCCAGCAATCCTCTTTCCGGAAGTACATTGCTAATGTATAGTTCATGGGGACAAAAGATCGCAACTGACTCGATTTACGATAACATTGGCAACTTCTTTCAGCATGGTGTTATTTATGATAACAACGTAAGCGTTTCCGGTGGATCAAAGAACGGTTCTTTTTATCTGTCCGGTTCTAATTTCAATCAAACAGGTATAGTGCCAAGCACAGGTTTTAAGAAGACTACTTTTCGCTTTAATGGCGAGCAAAAATACGGTCGCCTTACTGTGAATGCAAATGCTGCTTATTCAAACGCCAACACTGACAGAACATTGACCACCTCTGGTTTGTATGCAGGTGGCGGCGGCGGTGCAATGGGCGGTGTATATAGCTTTCCGCAGGTATTCAACATGAAGAATTATGTAAATCCTGATGGAACACAACACCGGATATATGGAGGAACAGTGCCTTTGGAAAATGATATCGATAATCCATACTGGATCGTTAATATGGATAACCTGACATCGCAGACAAAACGTTTCACCGGAGGTATCAATGCAACTTTTAAAATTGCAAACTGGTGGGATGTTATTGGTCGCGTAGGTTATGACCAGTACAATACGAACGACTATACATACATTGCTCCGGGATCTGCAGTCAGCCCATTGTATCAAAATGGCCGCCTGAGTAAAAATGGCATTAGTTACTCTTACGTAACAACAACGGTGATGAGTAATTTCCATAAATCATTTGGAGATTTTGATACCCACCTGATGCTGGGAACAACGTCAGAAAAAACAGATGTTGCCAATCAAAATCACTGGGGTTATAATTTCATCACAGCGGGATCTATTAACTTCAATAATATAGCAACAACCAATCAGTTCTTTAAAGATGGCGTATCGCAAAAACGACTGGTGGGAGCTTACGGAGAAGTAGGTCTTTCATATAAAGACATCGCCTACATTACCGCAACCGGACGTAATGACTGGTCATCTACATTGCCGTTGGATAACAGGTCTTATTTTTATCCTTCTATCAGCGGTTCATTCGTTTTTACTTCATTGCTACCTAGAAATTCAATTCTTTCTTTTGGTAAAGTGCGTGCAAGCTGGGCGCAGGTTGGTAAGGATGCAAACCCTTATGCAACGCTCACTTACCTGAACAATCCGATCAGCATTGGTTCATTTACAGGTGTGGGTAATCAGTACTCAAGCGGTAATCCTAATCTGTTGCTTGAGTTGCAAAAATCATGGGAAGTTGGTGGTGAGTTTAGATTCCTGAATGGCCGCATTGGTTTGGATTATACTTACTATCACAGCGAAACAGAAAACCAGATCGCTTCACCACGTTTGTCTAACGCTTCAGGATACATTTTTAAATCAATCAACTCGGGTTCTGTAATTAATACAGGAATGGAAATCTCACTTACAGGTAAACCGATTGTTAAAAAAGATTTCGGATGGGATGTAACATTGAACTGGTCCTACAATAAAGGCAGATTGGGAACCTTCCTTACAGGCGTAACTTATTTTTATCCAACAGATGCCCAGTTCGGAACAATACAAGCAGCCTCTGTTCCTAACGGCGGATACTTTCTTGGCATGACCGGTTCAACATGGTATCGTGAACTGGATGCGAATAAAGTTGAAATGCCAGGTGGACGCTACCAGGTGGATCCTACAACAGGATTGTATAAAGTGAATGCTACCAGTCCGGTGGTTGGTAATCGCGAGCCTGACTTTATTGGTGGTTTGAACAATACGTTCCGCTATAAAAGATTCTTGTTGTCATTCCTTCTGGATTTTCGCAAGGGTGGAGACATCTATAACGGTACCGAGTATGCGATGATTACAAATGGTTTAAGCAAACAAACGTTGCTAGGTGACCGCCAGTCGGTAACTGTAACCGGCGTTAACAGCCAGACAGGCGCTGATTTTAGCCAGACCTATACTGCAGGACAGAACTATACCATTAACGGCGTAAACTTTGCCGGTTCTTACATGATCCAGCAATACTGGTTGAACTATGCAGCTAATTCAATGAACTTTATCCAGTCTGTTAACTGGTTGAAACTTCGCTCCCTGTCATTAACGTATGACTTTGGTGGCATCTTAAAGAACAAAAAAATCATCAAGGACCTTTCAGCAACAGCAGTGGGCACCAATTTATTTACATGGACAAACTACAAAGGAATGGATCCTGAAGTGAGTGCGGCAGGTGGTACAGGAGGATCTGGTTCTACAGGTATCGACTACCTGGGAGTGCCTGCAGTAGCGAGTTTCACGTTCGGAGTAAATGTTACGTTTTAACCAATGAAAAAAAGAAAATTATGAGAACTTCAAAATATATTATACTTGGTTGCTTGCTCGCCGTGGGTATGACGTCGTGTAAAAAGTGGCTCGATGTAAATACGGACCCGAGCAGCCCAAACAATGCAAGTGCGGCAATACAGAACAGGCTGCCTTGGATCGAACACTTTTATCAATACACTTCCGGTGTTTCCAATTATCGTGCTGCGGCCCAGGCTGGCGTTTTCTACAGCACTAATGGTACCAGTGGCGTTCAGCTTAGTACTACCTGGACCTCACACACCGGTAACACTACGTCTTACCAGACATGGTTTGTAGAAGTAGCCTCCAATCTTAATGATCTCTACAATACCGCACAAAAGCAAAATGCCTATCATTACATGGCGGCCGCCGATGTGTTCCATGCATTAGGGTTCATGCAGATGCTTGATCTTTATGGTGAAATGCCTTATACGCAAGCGATCTCCCAAAATCCAAGCCCTGCATATGACGACGGCAAAACGATCTACAACGGATGCATGGCAAAACTGAACGAGGCCATTAGCTTGTTCAATAAACCGCAAGATGCCTCTGTGCCATCGCTTGCTTCAGGAGATTTGTGGAACGCTGGCAGTGTGGACAAATGGATAAAATTATGTTGGGGATTGAAAGCCCGCTACATGCTCAAACTTTCAAAGAAATCGGATCTGTACAATGCAGATTCAATTTTATATTGTTTGTCAAAAGGTCCGCAATCTATTACTGATAACACTGTTGGACCGGGCTTCAACAATAGCACCGTGACAGATTACCTGATAGGCGATCCGGTTGTTACAAACGGTAACTTTGATTATGCTGCATATGGTAGTACGCAACGTCTCTCAAAATATTATTGCGACATGCTTACGAATATGCGTGGTTCTGGTGTGATCGATCCCCGCATGACCAAAATCGTGCCCGCATCAATGGCAAATGTTAAACTGGATGCAGGTGGCAGGGTAGCATCTTATACCTGGCAACGTGCCATCGGAGTGGATGTATTTGGTGCTGCAGCAAGACTGTTAAAAGGTGGCGCAACCTCGATCACATCCGTAACCTATGCGACAAAGAATACGCCAATCGCATACAAGATCACCAATACAACGGACCGTACAAATTTTATCAATGACCAGACAACGTACGGTCGCACTTTCACAGTTAGCAATGATACAGTGACGGTAACTTATAAAGCGGGCTCTTATTACATTAATAGCACCAACTACATATTAGCAGGAGATACCGCGTATGTAAACCTTCGCAGCAGTGCCATTGCAACATCAGGTATTCCGGCACAGGGACCATCGGATGTTAGCTGGTATCAATCAGCCGCTGCCTTTAATGCAGGTGTTGTTGCTTCCACAGGTTCCTTCCAGGTTCGCCCGGTTTCAGATCAGGAGATTTTGACCTATCATGAAATGTGTTTCATAAAAGCAGAAGTCTACATGCGCAAAGGTGACGCCGCAAATGCTTATGCCGCATACACGGCCGGTATTCAAGCACACATGGATATGATGCAGGCCAAGCTTACATCATGGCAGGCAGCAGGATACACTGCTACCAATCCTGACATGGCGCCAATGAAAGCAAGTGATATTTCAGCGTATATGACAAGTGCGGCAGTTTCTCAGGGCGACATAACTATGTCGGACATTATGTTGCAAAAATACCTGGCAATGGGTTGCAGCATTGAAAACTGGAACGATATGCGCCGGTTTAACTTTAGCGCAGGAAACATTGGAAGCTTTGGTGTGGTTTATCCTGGAATAAACAGAGGGCCTTTATTTGCGGGTACCGCGGCATACACCGGAACAACGCTCGCGGATCCAAGATATTGGCCGCGTCGCTGGAGTTTACCTACAACTATCGAGTTGAGATATAACTTAAACAATGCCACTGCACTAAATGCACACGTGTCTGATCAAAATATCTGGAGCATGCCTGTTTGGTGGGATTGTGCGACAGATGCTGAATACAGCGGATATTTGAAATAGTGATATAAGCAGTTTATAGTGTCGAAATATATGCAAGTTGTAAATGGCCCGGTTATTCCGGGCCATTTCTGTAGGGGCGAATCGCATTCGCCCTGTTCCACAAACGGCGAGTCGCCAATTGTAGAGCAGGGCGAATGCGATTCGCCCCTACAAATTATTATCGAATGTATTTGTCTATCAATTTGCCAATCTCCCCTGCAAGTGCCTGGTTACCTTCGGGTACAGAGTTCCATATAGCCCCCATGAAAGTTTGAATTCGTTTGAGGAACAACGGAGGACGATTTTCAAATACAGCCTTGTAAAGATTCTCTGCCGGGTTGCCAACCTTTTCCACAGATACAGGCTTCCCTTTGAACACTACTTTAAATGTATTTGCCATAACTAAATTTACTCCTTTTTTTAAAAGCGAAACCATCCTGTACTGTCCTGCTCAAATGTAGCTATGACCAGGATTGCCATAAAAATTACATGACTAAATCAAAAGTGTATAAATGACAATTATTATATTTGAAATGAATTCTGAGGAACTGATGGCCGATCCATCAACTTCGCAAAAGGATAAGCTTGCTGATGAAAAAAATATTTCAACGTTCATGCTGCTCTAATATTTATTTGAAGCTGGTTTGGGTTTTCATGGCAGGACTCATTTCTTGCCAGGAACACAATGCCCCTGCGGCTTCATCTTCTAATGTCATCAGTGTAAAAACAATTGCATCAACTCCTGCCATTGTTGAAGTGATTGATACTGCGGGCAAGATGTTACAGCCCGATTCCCTGATTGCTATCGGCAAAAAAAATGCACTTCCTCTGCCAGGTGTATATCAATGGAAAAATCATTTGGTTTTGTATGCTGCTATCGATGATTTGGAAAATGTTCAAAAGCAAACTCATGCAGCATATCCAAACGCGGAGGTTAAAGTTTATCAGCATCCATTTTATAATTTCAATCGCAAACATTGTGGTGATACGACTTCTGCAAAAGAGTGGGACAATATCATACTTACGGCCAACCTTGTAAGAGATACCGCTTTGCAACGCGAATATCTCGACTATCATGCCACGCAATTTGAAAAATGGCCCGAAGTTTCCAAAGGCTTTTGTAATGCCAGTTTTCAGCAATTACTGGTGTATAAAAATGACAGGCAGTTAATGCTCGTGATCAGTATTCCCAAAGGTGCAAGCCTCGACGAATTAAATCCAAAGACAACAGAAAACAACCCGCGTGTAGACGAATGGAACCAACGGATGAAAAAATACCAGGAAGGAATAACGGGGACGGGGCCTGGGGAAACGTGGGTGTTTTTAAAACAATTAAGAATTAAGAATTAAGAATTCATTCTGTGTGGCATCGGAGAGACATATAAATTGTCCTTGATGCAAACTCAAAACTCATCACTCATAACTAACAAGTCAAATGTTACAATTAGGCATACTTGGACTCGGAGAGGGCAGAAGCACAATGTCTGCAGCCCTGCAAAGCAAGAAGTACAAATTGAAAACCATTTGTGATGCAAAAGATGAACTTTGCAAACAGCGCGCAAAGGAGTTTGATTTTCATCAATACACTACCAATTACCAGGAGATGTTGAATGATCCGGAAATTGATGTGATTGCGATTTATACACCTGATCATTTACACGCACAACATGTGAAGCTGGCATTGCAGCATGGCAAACACGTGATTTGTACAAAACCTTTTATAGATGATCTTGCCGATGCAAAAGAATTGCTCGAACTAAGTGAGCAAACAAAGAAGAAAGTGTTTGTTGGTCAAAGCTCCCGTTTTTTCGAACCGGCAAAAAGACAAAGAGCAGATTTCGAAGCAGGATTGCTTGGGGAATTGATTACCATTGAAAGCCACTATCACGCAGATCACCGTTGGTTTTTGGAAAAGGGATGGTCGTTGCAACAATCATTCAAATGGTTGTATGGAGGTCTCAGTCATCCTGCAGATTTTATTCGCTGGTACCTGCCGGATA
Organism: Pinibacter aurantiacus; assembly: GCF_019130065.1. Taxonomy (GTDB): domain Bacteria; phylum Bacteroidota; class Bacteroidia; order Chitinophagales; family Chitinophagaceae; genus Pinibacter; species Pinibacter aurantiacus. The sequence continues at coordinate 115,774 of NZ_JAHSPG010000006.1, forward strand.
TTGAAGAAGTGATGGGCTATGGCATGATCAGCAGCAATGGAAGAAAAGCAGGCTTGAAAAATGAAGATACCATGCACTTTATTTTTAAAGCAGCAGACGGACGCATTGCACGCGTGAGTGGCGCGTACACAGGACCTACACAGCCTGCACAACGCGATAGTGGCATGAGTTGCATCTTGCGCTGCACAGAAGGTGCAAGCCAGGCAGATTATCATGAATTGCGCTACAGTGTGACGGATAAAACAGGTGAAGAGAAAATCGTAGTGTGGGGCGATTCCACACTCAAACATTATTTCCGTTTTGAAGGGCAGAGTCATCATGCCGGAGAATACCAGAATTACCTTGAATATTTCGCTGATGCTATCGAACAGGATTTTGTTGCCTATCCGGATATGAAAGAAGGAATCGGTACAATTGCATTGTTACAGGCAATGGATCGTAGCCTGAAAACAGGGCAGCCGGTGAAGGTGAAAGATGTGTTGAAGGAGCATGGGCTTTGAATGCTGAACGCCAAACGCCAAACGCCAAACGCCAAACGCCAAACGCATAACGCAGCGAGCTGAGCTATCGGAAATTGCGTTAAGCATTAAGCGTTCGGCGTTAAGCCACTTAATAAAACTAACAACAAACAACTAACTAAAGCTTGCCGTGAATAACATTGTAGAACGCCTAACAAGGCTGGATTATGCCATTGTTGTGGCTTACCTGATTATTTTGATAGTGATTGGTTACAGGGCCAGCTTCAGTAAAAAGAAGAAAACTGGAGAGTCACTTTTCCTCGCCAGCAAATCATTGGACTGGCCGAGCATCGGATTCAACATGTGGGGCACAAATGTAGGGCCCTCCATGTTGCTCGCTTTTGCAAGCATTGGCTATAGCACCGGCATTGTGGCGGTGAATTTTGATTGGTATGCTTTTGTGTTTTTACTGTTGCTCGCAATGGTGTTTGCGCCCCGCTATCTCGCCGCGAATGTAAGTACGATGCCAGAGTTTATGGGCAACCGTTATGGTGATTCGACACGCAATATCTTAGCGTGGTATGCACTCATTAAAATATTGATCTCATGGCTTTCACTAGGGTTGTTTGCAGGAGGTTTCCTGGTCAGGCAAATATTAGGCATACCCATGTGGGAGTCAGTTATTGTACTCGTGTTGTTTGCCGGATTGTTCGCGTTTGCCGGTGGATTAAAAGCCATTGCCAAAGTGAATGTTTTCCAAATGATTTTGCTGATCTGCGTTTCGCTCACGCTTACTATTATGGGTGTATCGAAAGTAGGTGGCTTATCAAAAGTATTTCATAGTGTGCCGGGACACTATTGGAATTTGATTCGTCCCGCTTCTGATCCTAAATATCCGTGGTATGCAATATTGTTGGGTTATCCTGTAGCGGCTGTAGCATTCTTCTGTACAGATCAGGCGATGGTGCAATCGGTGCTGGGCGCAAGGAATTTAGAACAGGGACAACTCGGTGTAAACTTTATCGGATGGTTGAAAATACTGTCGTTGCCTTTGTTCATCCTTACAGGTATTTTGTGTTTTATTTTATTTCCGCATTTGAAAGATCCGGCAGAAGCATACATGACAATGGTAACGCATCTCTTTCCGCCGGGCATGAATGGTTTGGTAATTGTAGTGTTGATAGCCGTACTTGTAGGAACTATCGGTTCTTCGCTTAATTCACTGAGTACAGTTTTTACGATGGATGTGTACGCAAAGAAGATCAATCCAAACGCAACGAATGAACAGATCATTAAAGTGGGAAGAATGACGGTAGTTGCCGGTTGCCTGTTTGCCATAATGATGGCTCTGGCAATAGACAGCATCAAAGGTTTGAACTTGTTTGATGTGTTTCAATCGGTACTTGGTTTTATTGCACCACCATTGTCTGTTGTGTTTTTGCTGACTGTTTTCTGGCAGCGCACGACACGTAAAGCGGTAAATGCAATACTTTCATTTGGCTCTGCATTCAGTCTCGGCGTGGGTGTGTTGTATCTGTGGGTGCTTACGCCGGATAAATATCATTTCTGGCCGCACTATTTGTTGTTGTCTTTTTTCATTTTCTTATTTCTCCTTATTGCAGCTGTCGTGATTTCATTGTTTGATCCATCACCAGTGGTGATGGACAAAGAGGCACATGCAACACATGATCTTCCAAAGCCAACAAAAAAAGTTTGGAGAGCGTGGATATTGCTGATCATTACGATGCTAGCACTGTATGTTATTTTTAATGGGCATTGATAAACAAAATGATTTTTTTCAAAATACAAACCTTGTTTCCAACCATTAACCTTAATCTCTAAACGCATGAAACCTTTCTTATTGGCTGCGGCGCTTATGTACACAGCGTTGTCGTTCGCTCAAAAAAGTGATGAACTGACACTGCCCATTACTTATGTCTCCGGCTTTGGCTCATTTGATCCCGCATATGGTGGTTTGAATTTTATGGAACCTCCTGTAGATCATCCGTTTTACAAAGCAATAAAGGCTCTTCAGTTTAAGGGCATTCCATCTGGCTTAAAGAACGTTAAAAAGGGTTTTATATTTATCGATGCTGAGCAGTGGGTGTATCAAACCTACCGCTCGGGGAACCTTTCGAAGGAAACATTCGAACAAGTTGTTGCAGAACAACAAATGAATCTTTCATTCAGAAGTTTGACCGCGGATTCTATTGCTTGCCTGGTTTTGATTGTAAAAGGTACTGACGAAAAAGGGGACGAAAAACTATTGGTGGACTACAACAATAATGGTGATTTTAGCGATGAAGAACCTGTTATTGTTCCGCAAACAGCCCCGCTTTGGAAAGTAGACAGTCTTGTCAGGTACTCAAAAAATGTAAAGTACCAGGTTGGTAAAACCGCTTCAAAACAAATACCATTGTTGATTTTCAAGACTGGAAATAATTATATGTATTGTTTTTCTCAGTACGCAGTAGCGAGTTTTAAACAAGGTAGCAATACGTATAAAATTGCGGTAAGTCATGGGTTTGTTTATCCGTCGTTTTGGACTTTTCAGGCAGGCTTATGTTTAAGTGATAAGCTCGATAAAAATGCGCTTGTGAAAAGAAATGAGTTTCTTAATGTGGGCAACCAATTTTACAGTGTAACAGGAGTAAATGTAAATACAGATATGCTGCTGTTGAAGAAAGCCGCTGTCAATGGTAAGAATATTGAAAGCTCACAGGTTGGCTATCGCGCAATACAATTTACGGGGAAAGATATCTTGAGTGATAAAACTATTGCGCTCGGTAACTACAGTGGTAAATATGTGTTTGTTGATTTCTGGGGCAGTTGGTGTGGCCCTTGTTTGGGCGAAATTCCGGCACTAAAAGAAATATATGCTAAGATGGATTCTTCGAAGATTGATTTTGTTGGCGTCGTTGGAAAGGATACGCTTCTAAACGCCAGAAAAGCAATTGTGGAGAAAGAAATACCATGGCCGAATGTCTTGTCTGATAAAGAAAATTTAATTGTCGAAAAGTATCACAACTTAGCTTATCCCAAAGGTTTATTAATTGGCCCTGATGGTAAAATAATTGCAACTGACTTGCATTCCTTTACACTTAAGTCAAAATTAAAAGAGCTGGGTTTGTTGCAGTAAAACAAACTTTGTCTTTTGCTGTTCAGGACACCCGTTGGAACATCCTGAACAGCAAAAGAAAGTATGAAATATTAGGAAGCTAATCTCTTGGTACGCTCACGCATCAATTGAATCGCTTGTTCACGCGAATCGAACATGCCATTAATGTTTACAAGGTTATCAGCAAGTTTATCGTATCGTTTAGTCATAAGGTAAATGAACACATGTAAGTAGTGGATGCCGTCAAACACGATCGCTTTCTTTTCCGCGAATTCATTTCTGCGTTTCCAAAACTCATTCGGCATTTCTGTATAGTGCATGCCCGGGCGCAGGTGATGAATGATGTGGTAGCCATCATTCCAGCAAATATGGTTGTATTTGGTATTGATGCAGTTAATTGAGTTTGTATAAATGTCGTCAGGGTTAGTATGGTCAATAAACGAATGCTGCGTCCAGTTTCCAAGCATCATCACAAAACGGGCGAACGCCAATGGGATCACAAAAACAACCAGCGTCGCTTTTAAGTTTACAAAGCACATGCCTATGCAAAACAAAATATACAACCACTCCCCAAGAGTGAATCTTGTGTACAATGTTTTTCTTTTGCGGTCATACAAGTATTGGAAAGTCTCTTTAAAACCAAGCAAAACAAAATTGAAGAAATAGGAAAGAAAACTTCTGAAGCTGTCACGCTGATAAAACATTGTACTGCTGGAATCCTCTTCTGTATTGTTTTCTACGTGGTGCATGCCAAGGTGATGGCTAAAGTAACCTTCCGGCGCGTGGCCAAAAAACGGACACACTAGCCAGGTAATATAAAAGTGAAATTTGTTTTGATAAGAAGTCTTGAATGTTTTGCGATGGCACAGACAATGAAACATCAATCCAAATCTTCCCTTAAAATAGAACTGCGAAATATAGAAATAGCCCGCGGCAACCAGCCACCACGCCCAGCCCGTCAGCACATTGGTAAATAGCAGAATGGCAATAGGGGCAACAGTTAAATGTATGATTGTCAATAAATGAATAAAGGGAAGATCACGTTTGTCATTCATAAACCTAAGCCAGAATCCATCGTATGCGGTTTTCTCATAGGTAGGATCGTAAGTAGGGTCAGTAACGGCCTGTAATAGCTTCATTATTATTTTTTAGGATTTAACAATTATCTAGCTTGAAAGGAGAAGGTGTTAGAAAGCTGTAATATAAGCCTAATAATTGTCATATGAACACGCACGGTGTTAAAAGAATGGTTTTGTCTGTTAAAGTAACAGATATGTTCAGTGAAAGCGTTGCCAGTGTTGGATTGTTCGCTGTTCGGGATGTTCCGAAGGGCATCCCAAACAACAGATAACGGGGAATTAAATCCCTGGGTTGGGCAGCACCATTGTTCCTTCATAAAACGCATTGGATTAAAATCCTTTTTATCGATGCTTCGGGATGCCCTTCGGAACATCCCGAACAGCAGCGTTTATTTCGTCGTCTCGCTTCCCATTTGTTTGCCTAATTTTTCATACTCGACATCATTTGGCTCCCAAAGCTCTATTTTGTTGTTTTCCGGATCAAGAATATGAACGAATTTTCCGTATTCAGCCGATTGAACGGAGTCTGTAATTGTTACGCCATTTTTCTTCAATTCTTCCAAAAGAGCTGCCATGTTTTCAACCCTGTAATTGATCATGAACTCTTTTGTGGAAGGCTCGAAATATTTTGTTGTTTCCTTGAAAGGGCTCCATTGTGTAAAGCCTTTTTTTGTACTGTCTGCGCCCTGGTACCATTCAAACACAGCGCCATACTGATTGGTGTTCAGTCCGAGATTTGCCTTGTACCATTCTCTTACTTTCTTTGGGTCCTTGCATTTGAAAAAAATGCCGCCAATGCCGGTTACTTTTTTTATCGAAGCGTGTTTATCAGATTGATTTGAAATGATGCTCTTAAATGCGAAACCAAAACAAAATGATGTCGCAATAATTAAGATCAACAATGGTGTCTTTTTCATTGTACGTTTATGTTTATTTGCGCAATATTTTTTCCATTGCCTTTCCTTTCGCCAGTTCATCGATCAGTTTATCCAGGTAGCGAACCTGTTGCATTAGCTTGTCTTCAATATCTTCCACGCGGTAGCCACATATAACGCCGGTAATTTTTGAAACGTTCGGATTTAGCTTTGCATTCGCAAAAAAAGTTTCAAAGTCTGTCTTGTTGTCAATGATTTTTTGCAAAGCTTTTACATCATATCCCGTGAGCCAGAATATAATGTGGTCAACTTCTTCTTTTGTGCGTCCTTTTCTTTCCACTTTTTTGATGTAAAGTGGATAAACACTTGCGAAAGACATTTTGTATACGCGGGTATTGTCCATTTTTTTTAATTGAGAGTTGAGAATTGAGAGTGGAGAGTTGAAAGTGGAGACTAGAAGCTGGGTTGCTTTAATTTTGGCTGTTTGAAATTAAAGAACTCTCAACTCTCCACTCTCAATTCTCCACTATTCTATCGCTTCGATTCCCTGCGCCTTCAGCTTCTCTAGCGCGTCCTTCATTGCCTTCACTTGTTCCTGTGAATGACTTTGCCAAATGGTGACTTCGCCCACCACTTTAAAAGGGTGCAGAGAGCGGAACGACTTTGTCGGGTTGCCTGGAAATTTTTTATCGGTTAAATTCGGATCGTCTTCTATGGGACCTGTGGCTTCGACCAGGTATATTCTTTCGCGCCCATCGCCTGCAGCCAATTCCGCTCCCCAAACAGCGGCATCAAGCGTAGCGGAGAGATAAATGTATTTTGCTTTTCTCTGTTGGCCGTAATTTGAATTAAAATTAATATCGATCATATCCCCGATTTTCAGGTCAGCCCTTGTTCCGTGAAAATATGTCTGGGCAAAAGGAGTGTGGCCCGGTGGATTTGGCTTTGCTTCAATTTTGTTTTCCATGGCGTTTTTTTTGCAGATTTTTTCGATCGGGAGTGAAATGCCTACAGTAAAAATATATTAATTAGCTGAAAGATTTATTGCCTGCAAAGATTCATCGTGAAATCGTAAACCTTCTTTAAAAAAATAAAGAAAAGTTATTATTATGATCGAGATGGCTTTTTCTGTTTTGTGTTTCTTAATTTTCAACCACACACTTTAATGCCTGACTTACATGAACTTTGACGACTTAAATATTCAGAAAGAGATCATTCCTTTATTCGATACATTCCTGAATCGAAGAAGCAGGGAAGCTCTTGAAAGCATCTTTGCCGATATGCCGGCAACACTTGAAGATGTATTGTACAGGCAACAAATTATTTCCGCCATCATTTCAAATAGGAAGAGGATAAGGTCGATTGCTTCAATCAGGTCGGATATTGAAGATGCCTACCGTTTTTGTAAAGCAATTGGAGAAACACATCAGGAACTTTTTAGTGACAATATAAATGCAATCATTGTTCGTCTTTTATTTAACAGTCCATCCCGTGCACGGCTAATCAGTGGTGCAATACAGCTGGGACATGTTTTGAAAACAATGGACGAAAGATATTTTACGACATTGAAAGTTGATTTTTTCCCCCAGGCGTACGGGTTGGAAATGTCAGGTGCGCTTGGTTTTTTGAACAGTCTCAGATCGTTTTATAGTGTGGAAGGGTTTACCACCGGCAATCTGCCGCGCCGTAAATATCTGCTATTCTTAAAGCAGGTTGCAATGCATGTTACTGAAATGGAATTGTTCTGGAAGTTTTTCTTCAGGTTCGACGCCTATGTGTCCATTGCAGGAACCATGGAGTCAAAAGGGTTTTGCGTGCCGGTATTTCAGGATTGGGGAATAGCAATTGACGACGTCTTTCATCCGTTTTTGGAAAAGCCTGTGAGAAATAGCATTTCAAGTAAAGCCGGTATTATACTTTTAACCGGGGCGAATATGTCCGGTAAATCCACCTTTTTGAAAGCGATAAGCATGTGTGTATATCTGGGGCACCTGGGCATAGGTGTACCTGCATCCAAATGCGTGATGCCATATTTCAAGGACATTGTTGTAAACATTTATAGCAAGGATAATTTGCAGTCGGGCCTAAGTCATTTTATGTCAGAAGTAAAGGCTTTAAAGAGTGCCGTATTAAGTGCAGAGAAAGGGCAACATGTATTTGCAGTGATGGACGAACTTTTTGCAGGAACAAATACCCAGGATGCAGAAGCATTATTGCAACTTACCATCGAGGGTTTGAAGAAGTATTCTAAAGGACTGTTTATTATTTCGACGCATTACAGCCAGCTAAAAGAGTTTGTGGCAAGCAGGCCGCATCTGTCAGCCAGCTATTATCTGGACGCAACATTGGAAAATGGATTTCCTCGGTTCAACTATCAACTGAAAGAAGGCTGGTCGAATCATAAGTTTGGCATGCTGTTGTTCGAGAAAGAAGGTCTGAAAAAACTGTTCGAGTTGTAGATTATTCTAGTTCTCTACTTAACATTTATTAGGTCATAACGCTGTTCCATCAATGGTTTGCCGAATGCGGTTGAAGGTTTTTCCTCTGTTAGTTCGAAACCATGTCTTTTGTATAACGATGCTGCTGAATACAACTCGTTAGTGGTCCATAAGTACGAAGATTGATATCCTTTTTCTTTCAGGAAATCGATATAGAGGTTCATTAATTTTTTGCCCAAACCAATTCCTCTGTATTCAGGTTCGATGAGGAAATAGCGAAGCTGGGCTGCATTGTTTTCGCGATGCATCAGCAATACAAATCCAACGATTTTGTTTTCATGCTCACATATCCAAACCCTGTCCATTGCAGGATCATAGCTGCTATAGAACTCATACAAACCGGCACCAACGTATGTTTCAAATGATATGCCGTAGTTGTATTCGGAGTGATATAATTCTCCGTGCCTGTAGATCACGTAACCCAGGTCGCCGGGCATTAAGTCTGTCCTTATCGTGATGTCATCTAAAGTTGCGTTTATCTTATTCATTTTGCAGGCTTTTTTTAAGTAGTTTTTGTATTCCGGAAATTTTCTTTACCAGCTCGTCACACTCTTTATCGGATAGCTTTTCAAACAAGGTCGCAATCTGTTTTTCAGAAGCTTTGTCCAACGTTTCAAACTCTTTTTTGCCCTTTGGTGTCAATTGTAACATAATGGCTCGTTTGTCAATACCCGAACTAACTTTATTGATCAGTTTGTTTTTTTCAAATCCTTTGAGAATGCGACTCAGGTAGCTTTTGTCAATATCGATCTGCGCAATAATATCCGACGCCGTCATGCCACGATTGTGATACAGCTCAAACATTATACGTACTTCCGGCAGTGAATAATTGCTATGTAAAATATGCCGGTCGAGCAAACCGATAATGTTTGTATAGAACCTGTTGAAGGCCCTGATTTCCTGGATATGTTTTGCATTCATGCCGTAAATATACGAAATAGTGGACAAAGTCAACTAAATTTGATTGAACGCTTAATGCAGAACGCTTAATGCTGAACACACACAGCACGTCATTTCAATAATGAATGTCGCACCTCTTAATTATTAATTATTAATTCGTTGTCGCCACATCTCTGTTTGCCCCAATTTCGATTCACCGACACAATCCTAACCTTCACCGAGGTGATTTTTTGCATGCTTACAAAGCGTATACTTTAAGGTGTTTTTTAGATCGCAGTTTTTTCATTTAAGAAATCTGCCTTATGATGAAACTATTTACCAATGAACGAAGGGATAAAGAGAATTGCTTTTATTGTATGTCTTTTAGTATGCTGCAGTGCAATGTTGAATGCCCAGGTTTGTTCAGGTAGCCTTGGCAGTCCAGTTGTAAATTTTGACTTTGGCACCGGAACCGGAAAAGGAGCGGCACTTGGAAACGCCTTTACTTCTTACGCTTACACGGCGTCAGGGTTTCCCAACGATGGCTATTACACTATCACGAACTCAACAGCCGGTTTGCTCGGAAGTTGGTGGAGCACGTATGACCACGACTACCAGGTAACGGGTAAAACGAATGGCTATATGATGGTGGTAAATGCCAGCTTAAGCGTAACGGATTATTTTTTCAAGGATACCGTCAGCGGTTTATGCGCAGGCACCAGTTATCAATTTGCCGCATGGGTGTTGAACCTGTTTAACAATGGCAACACTGTTTATCCAAATCTTACTTTCAGCATCTACGACGCAGCCAGCGGCACACTGCTGGGTACTTACAATACCGGAAACATTTTAGGGAGCACGTCCTCAGTTCAATGGAAACAATATGGCTTATGTTTTACTGCTACTACCAATTCCGTTATACTGAAGATAACAAACAATAAAGCGGGGGCCGCGCCGGGAAATGATTTGGCGCTTGATGATATTACGTTCAGTCCTTATGGAGGCACCATTACAGCAAAAACAAGCGATGGCGCAAGTTCCAAGGATATTTGCCTTGGTGCTGCAAAATCGCTGAGTCTTGTTTCTACGTTTGCCTCTGCAACGGCAAACACAAAATATCAGTGGCAGTCGAGCACAGACAACGGAACTACCTGGATAGATATTTCAGGGGCAACTTCTTCAACATACACCACAACCGATATAAAAGGTGCAGGCACTTACTTGTATAGGATCGCGACAGCAGAAGGTTCGAACATTAATTCAACAACATGCCGTGTCAATTCTGAGAATGTCACAATAAACGTAACAGGCTTTACAGGTGCGAGTTTACTGCCTTCGTACATCAATTGCGATAACTATAGCTTCAACTTTAAAAATGAAAGTGCAGCAACTGATGTAACAACATACACTTGGGCATTTGGCGATGGCAAAACCTCGTCAGCTGCCGCACCAACATATGCGTATACAGATACCGGCACTTATACATTAAAGCTAAAAGTTGCCAACTCAAATGGTTGTAGCGATTCAGCAAATGCTATTGTGAAAGTTTATCCCGGTTTTACGCCCGCCTTTTCAATAACAGGAAGTTGCTATTTGTCACCGTTTCAATTTGCCGACAAAACGCTTGCGAAATATGGCAGCATTAATAGCTGGAGCTGGAATTTTGGAGATGGTGCCGTATTAAGTGATACATCGCATTTGCAAAATCCTTCTTACACATTTTCATCAACAGGCAGTTACGCCGTTTCATTGAATGTTACGAGTTCGATGGGTTGTTCGGGCACCGCCACAAAAACAGTTGTTGCGTATAACAAACCGTCTATCCAACTGCCTTTCTCAGATACGCTAATTTGCAGCAACGATACGTTACCATTGCTGGTGCAAACTTCCGGGACAAATATCACGTGGTCTCCGGTTATCGATATGGTCGCTTCTACTGCGCATTCCACAACTGCCAGTGTCTATCCGCAAGATACAACAGTGTATACAGTTACAGTGCAGGAAAACGGATGTCTAGATAGTGCAAAGATCCAGGTAAATGTGTTGCCCTTCATTACTGTAAAATTCAATGCAGATACCGTATTGTGCAAAGGTGATATCATTGAGTTATCTCCGGTAAGTCAAGCTTTAAGTTACTTGTGGAGCGAGTCGCCGGCAGACAATTCACTGAATAGCTACACCATAAAAAATCCTTTGGCCTCGCCTGCTCAAACGACAACATATTACCTGAAAGCAAATCTTGGTCATTGCCAGGATAATGCGCAAATGACTGTTTATGTTTCTCCTTATCCCACTGCAAACGCCGGGATGGATACTGCTATTTGCTATGGCACTACAACACAATTATCGGGTGCCACAGATGCGCAATACTATGCATGGTCACCTGCTGCGAACTTAACGGGTGCAGGTACGCTCATTCCAGTAGCTGCGCCGCTGAGCACAACAAATTATTATCTTACAGTTCACGGTCTTGGCTATTGTCCCAAGCCTGTAATAGACACTGTAGTGGTAACTGTAATTCCTAAACTCGTTATCAATGCAGGTAACGACACGACGGTTGTGATAGATGAACCTTTGCAATTCAATGCGGCGGGAGGCGATATAACAAACGACGGCTACTCATGGACTCCCGCAACAGCATTAAGCGGCCGTTATATTTACAACCCGGTTGGCACTTACTCGAAAAACGATCCGGATTCCATTTTATACACCGTAACAGTTACGACGCCGCAAGGTTGCAGCGGCACCGATGATGTTTGGGTCAAGATCATGAAGATCAAACCGGACATTATAGTTCCATCAGGTTTTACGCCCAATAGCGACGGACAGAATGATGTGCTAAGGCCGCTGCCATTTGGGATCAAAGAGTTTAAATACTTCAGCGTGTATAATCGTTATGGTCAGCTGGTTTATAAAACAAACAGAACAGGAGAGGGCTGGGACGGCACCATCCACGGGCAACCGCAACCAACCGGCGTGTTTGTATATGTGGCAGAAGGAATAGATTATTTGGGAAATAAAATTTTCCAAAAGGGCACGAGTGTTTTGGTGAGATAGTGGAAAAGTAAAAAGTAAAATATCAAAAGTAAAAAAGTGAACAACGCGACACGAAATGAAGCACGCGTTCGCGGCGACTATTTTTTACTTTTGATTTTTTGCTTTTTACTTGCCTAAGGCGCAGCTGTCCATTTGGAAACGTTGATGGCATGTTCATTTATTTGCGCCGGATCAAATATCTTGATTTTTCCATCCTTAGCCTCAACCTTTAGCGTAGCTTTTGTTGAAGTGCCATCCTGCTGTACTATGTAACCTTTGTAAATAGAATACCCTTCTGTCAGATCCGAATTTAAGTTACAGTCGATGCTTTCTATTACGGTGTCAAAGTTGACTTTTTGCTGGGCAGAAGGAATTTCTGCGTGTAAAGAAATAATTTTTGTAGTTGGGTTAATTACAAGGTCAACATCGGCAGCTACTTCGTTCCCTTGCTCGGAAAGTTTATCGGCGTGATAAGTAATAGTCTGGCTGCATCTGTCATTCGTAACCGGTTGTGAATTGGATACTTTTTGTGGTTTGCTTTCCACCTTAGAAGACGGCTTACAAACAGAAAGCGTTGAAATAATGGTGAATGATACAATGATCAGGGAAAATAATCTTCTTTGTGGCATGGTGGTTGAAATGGGTTATGGGATAAAGTTAGAAAATCAAAAGTAAAAAGGAAAAAGTAAAAATAGTCGCTAAATGTGCATGATTCATTTAGATCCCGATGTTCGCCTTTTTACTTTTGATTTTTTACTTTTGACTTATCAGCAACTACCAACCAACAACTTTTTTTCACTACCAGTACTGCACAACTGTTCCCTCCGCGGCCTTGCTCGCACAATATACAACCTGCCTGTGTTGCCATCTTTTGTCCATTCTATGTCCATTGATTTTGCATAGTGGTCGTGTATGATGGATGCCCATTTCGCAAGTTGAATTATTTCCTCATCTGTTAATACATAGTTTGGAAATTCTGGAAGAACGGGTTCTTCAGCATTCATTTCTCTGCCTTGTGCAGGCTTTTCTTTTTTTCTGCCGGATCGTTTTCTAAGGATGGGATTTTTCCCTTTTTCCAGTGCAGGTTTGAATACGAGGAAATGGTCAGGTGAGGTAATTTTGAGAATGTCTTTGCAAAATCCTTTTACAGCGCTTATGTCCAGCATGTCGCCGGAATCATCCAATTCTATAATCATTCCGGAATAGCCACAACCGGATTGTACCATTTTTTGAACGCCTACGGAGAAGAATAACTTTGCGTGCGTAAAATGATTGTCCTCCCTGTATTTTATTGCGCGGTCGGTATAGAGCGATGCAAAACATTTTTTAATAGCATCGAGCAATGCATCTGCATCGTCAATATTTAGAAAGCTTTCATGGAGGCCCACGAAACTGGCGAGTGGAAGATTTTCCGCTGATGCACTGCTGCGGACCGCAACACTCACCTTGTTGCCTTCACTATTACACAGGTTATCATATGCCTCTCTTATCGCCACTATCATATAATAGGGAATAGTGCCCGCGAGGATCATAGATCTCGCTGAAATACCGATCTCCTCCAGGTTAGAAAAATTGTCACGATCCAGCTGACGCATGAGTTCGTGCAGGCGCTGGTGCAAAACATTAGCTGTTAGAAAATGTTCAAATGCGAAAGAAGTAACCGCAAATCCATCGGGAACATTTATGCCAAGAGGAGAAAGCTTTGAATACATATCTCCAAGTATTGCATTCTTACCGCCTACAGAAATCACATCGCAGGCATTGATGTCACTGAATTTGCGGGTATATGCACTGGTTACCATTGATTTGTTTTTTAATGGACCGACATGACGGGTACATGTGTGTGAAGCACCAGGTTTTGGGAATGGCTGTGTCTGAACAGATCTCGTAACAGATTGTATTTTTTGGGAATGACGATCATCAGGTCTATCTTGTTTTTTTCTGCAAATTCCGTCAGGCACTCTTCCACATGTTCACCGTGCAGAATGTGATATTTGGAGCATGTCCCTTTTAAAACGTTTTTCAACCATTCAAATTCTTTTTCATAACGCAGCGTATTCGAATCATGGTCATGTTTTGCAATATGCACCACTTGCAGCTGCGCATGCAGGTCGTCCACCAGTGTTTTAATGTAGGTAAGCGGAATGGTTGACAGCACATCTTTGCAATCGCAGGCAAGCGCTACTTTGCGAATGTTTGCGAATCTTACGGCAGGCGGCACAACAATAAGCGGCCACGCAAGTTGTCTTAATGCAGAGACAGCTTTTCCGGCAAACAGAAATCTCTCAAAGGCATTAGCGCTTTCTGCGCCGATGATTACGATGTATGGCTTAACAGCGTTGCAGTAATCATTTATTTCCGAAACAGCATCGCCAACGCGCAAATGTGCTTCCACAGAAAGCAAGCCACCAGTTTCGTCTATAATGCTTTCTTTAAGTCTTGCGAGTTCGATCTCTGCGTCGGACTGCATTTCAATGAGGTCAAAAATAGGTGCCGGTACTTCGCTGAATGACAACGGTATTGAGGAGACATGCAGTATAGACAATTTCATTTGCAGAAATAGAGCGAGTTCTGTAGCGTAGTCAACTGCATTCTGGGAAATGAGTGTAAAGTCTGTTGTTACAACAATTGTTTTCATATGCTTTCCTTTTTCGATTACAAACGTTAGAGATATTCGCTACTTTGAACAAAGTATTTTGCATTCGGTTTCAACAATAGGGCCCGGAGGTTAAAGAAGGTTGTTGTTGAATACCAATACGAAAGTACCCACAGTAGCCACCGATTCAAATGACAATTGTCACCGGAAAATATGATTTGAGGACAGAACGCAGATTTTCATGATTGTCATGATTGGTGATGATTTGAGATTTGAAACTGGGTCATTTGTTTGGGAGCTGGATGTAAGTTTGAAGTAGTAGAAAAAAATCGGAACAGAAATTTGATTTCGAAACTCAAATCTCAAATTGAATATTTTATCAAATCATGAAAATCTGCGTTCCAGTCTCACTAAAATAAATGTCAATATCACAGTTAAAATGTTTATTTTGACATCGATCAACCTAATACTATCTCCTTAATGAAACGATTACTTTGCCTGCTGTTCCTTTATAATTCTGCATTTGCACAAACTGCCACAATTAAAGTGGACCTTCGTAAGGAACTCGGTGACATGAAGCCCGTGTGGGCCTGGTTTGGATATGATGAACCAAACTATACCTACATGAAAGATGGAAAAAAATTGCTTTCAGAAATTGCGGCGTTGAGTCCAGTACCGGTTTTTGTGCGAACCCATAATCTACTTACGAGTGGCAATGGTGAGGCTGCATTAAAATGGGGTTCTACAAATGTGTATACAGAAGACTCTTTAGGCCGGCCAATCTACCATTGGAATATTGTAGACAGCATTTTTGATACCTACGTGCAAAGAGGAATGAAGCCTCTGGCACAAATTGGCTTTATGCCAGAAGCATTGTCTGTTAAGCCACAACCATACCGGCATTACTGGAAGCCCGGCGATCCATACAAGGACATTATTACAGGCTGGGCCTATCCTCCAAAAGATTATCAAAAGTGGGCGGACCTTGTGTATGCATGGGTGACGCATTGCGTGGCACGCTACGGTCAAAAGGAAGTGGAGAGTTGGTATTGGGAACTGTGGAACGAACCCAACGGAGATTACTGGAAGGGTACAATGGATGAGTTTTTCAAGTTGTATGATTATACAGTAGACGCGTTTAAGAAAGCGTTGCCCAATGGAAAGATCGGTGGCATTAACGTTGCAGGCACACGCGGTGCAGGCGCGCAAAAATGGCTCAATGCATTTGTGAAACATTGTTTCGAGGAAAAAAATTATGTTACGGGAAAAATAGGAACGCCGGTGGATGCAATATTGTTTCATGCAAAAGGATGGCCCCACCTTGTTAATGGCCGTGTCGTAATGGATATGAGCCCACAGTTGCGCGACATAGAAACCGGTTTCAAATTCGTTGCATCAGATCCGCGATTAAGGGATCTGCCCATCATCGTTGGTGAATCAGATCCTGAAGGATGCGCCGCTTGTGGAATGGCCACCAATCCGGAGAATGCCTATCGCAACGGAACAATGTATTCAAGCTATACTGCAGCTTCATTTGCTCGTGAATATCTTTTGGCTGATCAATACAAGGTTAACTTTAAGGGAGCTGTTTCCTGGTCGTTTGAATTCGAGCACCAGCCGTGGTTTTATGGCTTTCGCGATCTTGCAACAAATGGAGTGGATAAGCCTGTGCTGAATGTGTTCAGGATGTTTGGAAAGATGAAGGGCAAACGTGTTGCGGTAGAGTCAGCCCGCATGTATGACTTGCGAAAGATAGTAGATTCAAGTGTTCGCGGCTCAACTGATATTGGTGCGGTTGCAGCCGCAGATAAAAAAACAGCGGCCATTATGGTGTGGAATTATCACGATGTTGACAGTGCGGGTGATGGTGAACTTGTTAAAATTCTTGTTGACGGATTAGAAGGTAAACGTGTGGAAGTTTCTGAGTACAGAATTGACATTGAACACAGCAATTCTTACGAAGCGTGGAAAAAAATGGGTTCTCCTCAAAACCCTACGGCAGCTCAAATTGAAGAACTTCAAAAGGCGGGTCAATTGCAAAAAATGGACGATATTGTAATTGAAAAACAATTAAAATCGCCATTGGAAACAAAGATCATTCTGCCTCGGCAGGGCGTATCTTTGATTTGCTTAAAATGGTGAGAGTTTTAATTCCTGATTTCTAATTCAATGTCTTTTAGTTAAGGGAGATCCCTAGGATTAATGCCCTACGGGCAAAAATGGATGACTGTGCTGGTTTCTATTGATATTATTCCGCTACGCGGAAGGTTCTATTGCCCGTAGGGCATTGATATCAATAGAAAATCTAACCGAAAGGACACCATTGTCCGTAGGACATTGATCTGACATGCTGGCTGTTGCTTAACTAAACGACATTGAATTTCTAATTCCAAACTTCAAGCCATGCCAATCAAAAGAAGCGAACACCTCATACGACTTTCCCGGGAGCACCACTCCGGACTTTTGTTTTGCTGGAAAATAAGACAAGGGTTAAAGAAGAATGCAGACACAGAACGCATTAAAAAGTATGTTGAGTATTTCTGGCATCATGATCTTGCAGATCATTTTCGTGAAGAAGAAGATATTCTGTTTGCGTTAATGAAAGATGATGATAAAGTTAAAAAAGCATTTCGCGAACATGTTGAAATAAAAGCACAGATTGATTCTATAACAAAAAGCGCTGCGCCAGAAACAAGCCGGTTAGTAGATCTTGTTGATGCGGTTGACAATCACATTCGTTATGAAGAAAGAGAATTGTTTCCATATCTTGAGACAACATTTACTCCGGAGCAATTGGTGAAGATAGGAGAGCAGCTCAATGCAGCACCTTCTGCAGCTGATAATTATACAGATGAATTTTGGTTGTAATGTACTGTGTGCGAAAGTTATCCGTGTAGTGCAATCGAGTGAATTTCGTACACCGTACATTGTACACCTCACATGCTTAGAGTTTTCTTAAAAATAAATCTGCTGTTTTCAATTCTGGCCTGGTCGATTGTGGCTCAGCAATTGCCAGCAGCTGCTTGTAATACCTTGCAGCGCTTGCATTATCTGCGTTCAATTCTGCACTTCTACCAGCACCAAAGAGGCTGTTAAATCGATTGGGCGATTTTTTTAGTGCCAGTTCATACTGCGCAAATGCTGCACTGTATTGATGTGACTCAAATAACATATCAGCGTATAGTTCTCTCGCTGGTAAAACTTCTCCGGGCGTTACGGGCGATTTGGAAACGCTGTCTTCCTGGTCGGCTGCAGATTCCATAAGAGCCAAAGCTTGTTTCTGTTCTGTGTTTGCGAAAGCGATCCATGCTTTGCCTGCATTCATTTGTATTTCGACCTGTCTCGCTTTATAAGAGTCATTTTGTTTGACAAGGTTTGCGTGCAGCGAATCTAGTTTTGCCAGTTCTGCCTTTGCAGCGTGTAAATTGCCGATATGTGCTAGGCCCATAAGTTTTCCAAAATGTATGATCGCTTCCTGCCACGGATAATTGTTCCATGGCAGATCTGCAGGTTGGGGAGCAAGCTGCGCAGCGGCTTTCCAGTCTTTGTTTTCAACCGCAATACGACATGGAACCGCAGCGAATGTGTAAGCAACTTTAAAATTAGAAGGAGATACTTCTTTGATTGTTGACAAGTATTGCAATTGCTTTTCAGCCGCACTGTCATTGCCCTTTTGCAGATAAGCATATGCCAAATAATCCAGTCCGTGCAGCTCTTCATCCCAATGCCCTTTTATTCCTGCGGCCTTTGCATAACATTGCGCAGCTTCTACTGAGCGTGTATTCATTCGAATGCTCTCATCCCATAATCCAAGTCTCGTAAAAATATGCGAAGGCATATGCAAAGCGTGTGCGGAGGATGGAGCTACATCTGCATATCGACGTGCTGCATTTAAAGCGAGAGTAGCGATGCCGGGATAGTCATACGTGTGAATAATGTAGTGCACAATGCCCGGGTGATCCGGCGCCACTGCATACATGCTGTCCAATATTTTTCCCGCCTTCAATTGATGGGCATATGTTTTGTCTGCAGGGTTTGCAGAAGCATCCAGGGACAGCGCATAAAAGATCGCGGCCTCCCTGTCATCCGGATATGATTGGTGCAACTGTTCCATTGCGTTCTCAAAACGTACGGCACGACTGTGCGGATCTGTAGTGCTCCAATCTTTATAATACAATGCAATAGCATCGATAAATTCCGTTTCTTTCGGTGATTGTTTTTTTATAGAGTGGGCGATCTCTATTGCCTTTGAACCTTTCTTCAGATTAGCTTCGGTTGGAGGCTCCCACAAAGGATGAAAGTTGCACATCGCTACGCCCCAGTAGGCCATCGCGCAATTGGGAGATTCGTCGATGACTTTTGCGAATGCTTTTTCAGCGTCGTCGTATTCAAACGAGTGTAACAAAGCAACGGCCAAATTGAAATCCTCCTGGGTTTGTTTACTGCCGGTTATGCGAAAGTCAACCGTTCCGAATTCTTTATCCGGAGGTCCACAGGCAATAACTTGTCCCCGTTTCAACCCCAACTGATCAAGCATTTTTACAGACGGTGTTGTATTTCCCGCACATGCAATCAGCAATGCCGCCTGGAATAAAAGAACAAGGTATTGTTTGAAATTAATCATTGTAGAACATTGAGCAACTCTTTGTTAATGTAAGAAAATGAATTGAAAATTGAAAGCGGAAAATTGATAATTGAAAGTTGAAAATTGAAAATGGGAAGTCAAAATTATCAACTCTCAACTCTCCATTCTCAACTCTCAACTCTCAACTCCCATTTGCTACCCCTCATTTTCAACTTTCAACTTTCAATTTTCAATTAAAAACTGAGTGTTTCTACCTAATTCCATTTTTAAGTATTTAAGCTTACCGGGCAAACTTTTCTTAGAAATATCTTTATAACCGGTGCCAAATAACCGGTTGATCTCTTTGAGATTGAAATGATACTCAGTATGTTTGATGTAATTCGCTGCACAAAGCAACCTTCATCCACTGCCTATTCATTAGACCTTTCCAACTCGATCAACCTTATTTACAATATCCCTGGTAAAGCCGACCAATACTAATAACGCATGATGAAATTGAAGATGAAACGTTTAGTTTATATACTGCTTTTTTTATTTGGCTTACAAGCTGTATCCAGTGCCCAAAGGATAACAAATAAAGGAACGGAATTTTGGACCGGAATGGGCCACAGTTCTTCCTATGAGCGCTCATCCTGGTTTCCTTCTGATACACCACGTTTCACGATTATCATTAGTACTGATGACAAGCCTGCTAAAGTAACTGTTAGTCTTGATGGGACCACTTACGTCAAAACGTATAATGTGCCTGCCAATACTGTTTTTACAACGGAAGAATTTCCGATAGGGGTTAGAGATGTTCCGGGTTCTCCATTTGATGCTACATTGTATACGAGGCCCATTATATGGGGCGGTACAAGTTCAGAAGGTGTCTTTAGTAAAAAAGGGATCCATATAGTTAGTGATGTGCCCATTGTTACCTATGCTTTTTGGCCCAATGAAGCGGCCGCCACGGCAACCATGTTGATACCGGTTAATTCATGGGGATATTCCTATAAGGTAGTAAGCGCCGATCAAACGGTGAATAAATTTAGTGACTATGAGCGTTTCGCCTGGATCTTTGTGGTAGCTAATTATGACAATACAAAGATCAGAATCAATCCCTCGCATAAAACGAGAACCGGCCTTCCCGCCAATGTACCGATTGATGTAGTGCTGAACAAAGGGCAGATCTACCAGATATTGGCAGCTGTGGATGATCCGGATATCACCAATGATTTTTGTGGAACAACAGTTAATTCAATTGCCAACAGCAATGGCATTTGTTATCCAATCGCCACCTATGTTGGTAGCAGTGCGGGATATGTTGATTTCTGCCCCGGCTCTTCGACCGCCATAAAGACCGAAGATCAAATGATGCAGCAAATGTTTCCGGTAGAGTCGTGGGGAAGAAGATATATCACCACCCCTTCAAGCCAGAGCGGAAACTTTCGTTTGCATAACCCCAATATGTTTAGGGTAATGGTTAAGGATCCGTCGATTGTAGTGAAAAGGAATGGAGTTCCTCTTACCGGCCTGACGCCCCAAAATTATTATCAGTACATAAGTACAACTTCCGATTATATTGAAGCTGACGGACCGGTACAGGTAGTGCAGATCTTCCCTTCCCAGCAATCTTGTAATTACGTGGGCGACGGTGACCCCGAAATGATATTTTTGAGCCCCATAGAGCAGGGGATTAAAAAGGCTTCCTTTTTGCGAAGCGAGAAAGTAAAGATCAATGTAAACTTACTCACCCTTAATATTCCTACGGCTGGTATTTCTTCATTATTGATAGATGGGGTAGCACCGCCGGCTAAATTCACCAATATTTATCCTAACCCTAATCTTCCAGGTTATTCTGTAGTTGTGAGGTGGTGGGATGCTCAATCAAACGAAGACCCTAGGCCACCGCAACAGTGTACGGTGCAAAGCGATTCCTCATTTAACGCTATTACGTATGGCCTCTCGAGTGCACAGAGTTATGCGTACAATGTGGGTACATACATCAACAACCTGAGTGGTCTGCCATTTGTAAAAAATGTGTATGGAAAAATGCCGGACTCGACCAGTTCGGTTACCTGCGCAAACACACCTGTAGAATTGTCTGTGTTGATTCGCTATAAACCAACGAAGATACTTTGGAACTTAAGCTCAATGGCAGGTGTGATGACACCTGCAAAAGATACCATTATTTTAGCACCACAGGATTCAGGTGTGGTAATGGTTTGGGGCGTGCCTTACTACAGGTACAAATTGCCAGGTGTGTACAAGTTTACAAAGCCTGGAACTTATGACCTTCCAGTATTTGCGTCTGCACCTGGTGTCGAAGCTTGCGATAATACAGAACCGCTTTTGTATGAAGTGATTGTAAAAGACACACTCAAAACCAACTTCGACATTCTCTTCGATGATAAATGTGCCGATACAAAATTGGTGAAATTTGTGGCCAACGATAAATTCACAGATGGCAGCGCGGCCCAGGGTTGGCAATGGAACTTCCTGAATGGTACCACACCTTTGACAGGTACGGGCAAAGAATTGTCGCTCACCTTCAATGCCGGTAAAAACAGTGCAGAATTAATGGCCATAGACGCCGCGGGTTGTATTGCAGATACCACCAAAACATTTGTGATTGGTGCCAAACCTGCCATTCCTGATTTTACAGTAGATGCAGCAATGAACTGCGAGCAAACGCAACTTAAGATCAGTGAGAACACACCTGTTACTGCGCAATCCTATTACTGGAACTATGGTGATGGTGTTGATTCAACGTTAACACTCAATGGTTACGCAACTTCGCATGCTTATAAAAATGCAGGTACCATAACGATCAAACACGTGGCGAAGATCAGCGACAATTGTGTGAGTGACACTGCGACCAAAGTGATCACTATTTATGGTAAACCAAAACTGAATGTTGCTTATCCAAAAGGTTGCAGACCCGATGATGGCATCATCAAATTTACTAGCAATGTAACAGCGAACGATAACCAGGCAATTAGTTCGTACTTGTGGAACTTTGGAGATGCAGCCTCAACACCTGCCAATCCAAATACGGCCACCACCGCCAATGCATCGCACATGTATGCAAACCCTGCGGTATATAAATTGTCATTCACTGCAACTTCTGAAAAAGGTTGTGTGAGCGATACCGCATGGGACGCCAGCTTCCAGCCAAAACCGATCATCAAGTTTGATCCTATAACACCACCGGCTGTTTGTTTGAATGCAAAAGGAACGGTCTCTGTTGCTTTTGCAAGCGTAACAAATGGCGTAACGGGTAAAGGTTATTATAAAGGCGACGCTACAGACGCAACGGGCAACTTTACACCTTCGTTAACTACGGCAGGCAAACACGATGTCTGGTACATCTATGGTTCTGATAATGGCTGTACAGATTCAGCGTCCAACGCAATTTTCGTAAGGCCAGTGCCACAAGCTTCCTTCACCACTTTGGCCGATGTTTGCTTTGGCGACAAATCAACCTTTACCGATCAATCCACCATCAACACGGCTGCAGATCCTGCCGCTGCCATCGGGTCATGGACATGGAACTTTGGTGATGGCAACCCGGATGTAACGTATACAAATGGCAATCCGTTTGACAAAACTTTTGCAACAGCAAAATCATATCCTGTTACTTTGAAAGTAACGAGCAAAGATGGTTGTGTAAGCGATGTGTTTACAAAAACATTGAACGTGCATGTATTGCCCACTGCAGCATTTGACTTGCCAACCGCAGTTTGTATGCCGGGCGGTGATGCGGTGTTTACCAACAAGAGCACCAGCACTGAGCCAGGTGCATTGACTTATAACTGGCAATTTGGCGATGGTGGCACTTCCACCGATGTAAACCCAACACATGTGTACACTGCACAACAACCATACACTGTAACACTGAAAGCCACATCAGCATTTGGATGTTTTGCCACTACAAACAAACAATTCACCAGCGATGTGTTCAAACCAAAACCTGTGGTGGCGTTTGATATTTCTGACAAAGGTCCTTGCGAAGGAGTAGCGGTGATCTTTACTGATAAGAGCACTTCTGCCAGTGGTGCCATCACAGCATGGAACTGGAGCTTTGGCGATGGTACGAGTTCCACCGAGCAAACGCCTAGCAAACTGTTTGATAAGTTTGGTACGTATGCCATATCCTTAACGGTAACAGACAACAACGGCTGTACGGCCAGTGGCGCAACGGCAGATGACAACGTTACCGTGCGCATCAAACCCGTGATCGATGCAGGTCCGGACATGGCAGCAGAAGAGAACACCTCTGTAGTACTAAAAGCGACTGCTCAAAATGCCAACCAGTTAAGCTATAGCTGGGCACCTGCTTCCTTGCTGAACAATCCAACGATTTTGAATCCATCATACTATGTGATACAGGACCAAATATTTGTGCTGACGGCAACAGATAAAGACGGTATTTGTAAAGCAACTGATCAAATGATGGTGAAAATATTAAGACCGGTAAAAGTGCCAAATGTATTTACGCCAAACGGAGATGGCATCAATGATACATGGAACATTAAGAACCTTGCCGACTACGCTGATTGCACGTTGACCGTGTTTAACAGGTACGGCCAAAAAGTATATACTACTCATGGCTATAGCACACCATGGGATGGAAGAATGAATGGAAGTCCGCTACCGGTAGGAACGTACTATTATGTGATCAATGTAAAACAAGGCGAGCCGCCGATGACAGGTTCGGTGACGATATTGCGTTAGTGGAGAGTTGAGAATGGAGAGTTGAGAGTGAGGAATTAGAAATTCGTTTAGATGGCACTTAAATAAAAAACAGGTTGAAGATGCGTCTTCAACCTGTTTTTTATTTAGAAGCGGGGGCGTTTAGACAACAGTTTAATATTAAGTGCAGGCTCTCTGACTATAAAGAACTCTCAACTCTCCATTCTCAATTCTCAACTCACTTTGTTTTCCCGTCACTTAAAAGCCCCATTTCTTTAAGCCAAGCTTCAAACAACGTTGTCCACTGTTCAACTGAACCGGGATTGTTGTGCAATATGATGGCATGTGCGCCTTGAGGAAATATGTGTATGGAAGCTGGTACCTGTTTGTCGAGCAATGCCTCATAAAACAGCAAACTGTTTTTAACAGGAACTGCATTGTCATTGTATGCATGCACCATGAACACCGGCGGACATGTGGCTGTAACCTGCAGGTAAGTAGAGTATTGTTCAATGCGTGCTTTTGAGGTATCTGCACCCAAAAGATTGTTGCGGCTACCTTTGTGAGCGTATTTGCCAAGGTCGATAACGGGAGATAAAAGCATGGCAAAATTTGGTCTTGAAGATACATTGTCCAATGAGTCGCCAATGTTTGCAATTTCTTTTTCCGTCACAGCTGTGAGCGATGCAAGATGACCGCCTGCAGACGTTCCCTGTATACCGATCTTGTTTGACTGAAAGTTCCATTTTGCAGCGTTTGCCCTGATAATCTTCATTGCACGTTGTGCATCCATTAATGGTCCTGTTTCTCTTTGAACGAGATCAGGCGAATTGGGTAGTCTGTAGTTCAGCACAAATGCTGTTACGCCAATCGAATTGAACCACTTTGCCAATTGCCATCCACTCGTAATGTAGGCCAGCCTTTCGTAACCGCCACCCGGGCAGATGAGCACAGCAGCGCCCCTGTTTTCCTGCGAAGATGGAAAGAACACATACATGCCGGGTGTACCTACTCTGTAAATTCTTTCGTTGGCAATGCTGTCTGTAAGGTGCATTCCTTTTGTGTTGGGCATTTTACCCGTCGGCCAAAGGGGGATGAACTCTTGCGCCTGCGTGAAAAGAGAAAAGAAAGTGACTATTGAAAGAAGAATCGTTTTGTTCATGAGAAAAAAGTAAAAATTAAAAAGTAAAAAAGGTCGAAAATTGTTTTGACCGAGTAGCTGAAGAGAGACTTCCCCATCATTGCGAGACCGGCGGAGAACATATATTCCAATTATAAAAGCAATGTTGAAAAATCGACGAGCGGTCGAAGCAATCTCCGGATCAACCTGTCGATGAGATTGCTTCGGCCGAAGCTGATTTTTGATGTTGCTTTTGTTGGGCCATCATTCATTCTCCGCAGGCCTCGCAATGACGACGCGGTTTTCGCGCAAGGGTTCAGTCATTCAGTCATTCAGTTACTCAGTTATTCAGTTATTCAATCATTTCCCTTTCCCCGGCCATTCAAACAGTTTTGTTTCAAACTTATACCAGCTTGTTTCTATGTTGAAATTTTTATCGTTTATGCCGAGAATGTTTTCCAGTGTGTAGTCTTTGCTTTCTTTGTCTGTCAGCTGATGCGTCCATGCAGACCTTGTGGAGGGACTGTTGCCTTCTCCTGTGTTGTTGTATTCTGCGTAGAAAACTGTTTTTTCATTTTGTGGATTGTCCCAGTTGTGCCAGCCCTTCGGCACGATTGCTTTTGGCAAAGCGCAATTCATGAATACTGTTTTTGCATTCGCTCGCCATGGTCGTCCGAGCAGTAACTTGTTTACAGAAGTATCTGCGATTATTTTACAATTCATAAAAACATAGCCGAACTTTTTACCCTTTGTTGTGCTGGCTGCAGTAATGAATGAGTTTGCTTTACAACGAATCGTGCAATTGTTGAACACTGCAGTGGCTGGGCCAAATATAAAATCTGTCGTGCCTTCGATGTAGCAATCTGTAAACAGTTGTCGCGACATTTCACCACCCGTGAAAATAGTGTCCTGGTTGCCAAGGAAACGACAATTTTTAAACACTGCCTGATCTGCATCTACGTGCAATGCAACTGCCTGCCCAACCGGACCTGCGGAGTTTGCAAAAGTGATGTTCTCTGCAATGAATCTGTTGCCGGATATTTTAGCGGTGTAAGAAGTGAAGGTTGTGTTTTTCCCTCTTCCTGAATAATCATTGAAAGTGATGATCGTGCTGTCTGCACTCTGTCCTATGAAATGCACATCAGTATTAGTATTGGGCAACTCTATCTTTTCATTGTACACACCGTTTTTTATGTAAAGTAAAATTGGCATTAAGGGATAGACACGCATGGCATCAATGGCATCCTGAATATATTTGAAATCTCCCGAGCCGTCTTTTGCAACGGTGAACACATATTTGTATTGCTGCGGATTGGCAGTTTGCGCGAAAATGTTGGTGAAGAAACAAAAGGTAAAAAGAATGCTAAGGAAAAAGATCTTGAAATTCATCTGGCTGTTATTTGTTCGTGAAAACTTTTTGCAAAAACCCGTCGATATAATTTACCATGGGAGTGAACCATGGATTAAACAACGGAAATGAATGCGGTGCATTCTCAAATGTATGGACTTCTGAATAAATACTATAGTCATTCAGCACTTTAATAAAATCGTTTCTTCCTGCGTGCATGCGATCGACGGAACTGTTGAGAAAAAGAGTAGGAGGCGTTTTGCTGCCCACATAACTCAATGGAGACGCGGCGTTCCACAATCCTGTGTTTTCTTTTTTACTGTAACCAAACCAATAAGTACCTGCAGAAGTACTTTTGCTGTCATCTCCCTCGCCGGTTTCAGGATGTGTGAAAGACAATGTGCCGTCGATGTCTACAATGGCATTTACATTGGAGTTGATACCGTCATTGCAACCAGCTCCTTCAAACAATGGCATGTTACCCGTAACACCGAGAAATGCTGCGAGTTCGCCACCGGCAGAAAATCCAGCAATAACAATTTTAGAAGTGTCGACATTGTATTTTGCAGCATTTGCTTTTATCCATCTGATAGCAGCTTTGAGATCATACACAGCCGCAGGAAAAAGGGCTTCCGTTGAAAGCCTGTATTCTGGAGTAAAACAAACATATCCCTTTGCTGCAAGTGCCTGCGCCAATGGGTAATGTTGTGTTCTGTTGCCCGATCTCCAACCTCCACCATGAATCATGATGAATGCGATGCGATTGGTTTTTGCATCTTTTGGAGCAAACACATCGAGTGCAAGTTTGCGTTTGCCGGTCGTGCAATAGATAATATCTTTTGTGGTTTGAATATTTTTATCAGTAAACTCAGGTACAATTGAAATTTCAGGATTGCCTTTGAGGCTGTGCTTGTAGGCGCTGTAGTTTGTATAGCTCGTATCACGGATACCAGTAATGCCTTTTAGGGATTGTGCAGATGAAACTACAACTATAGAAATGCAGAGCAATGTAGCCGCCGTGTTTTTGAATAATTTTTTAATCATTGTGGCAAATTCGTGGTTGTTGTTTTGCTGAATAAAACTTGCGTTAGAGTGTGCGACGCCCGCCTGAATGAATTCTTTCGGGCAGGCAACGATGTTTAATACTTATTCAAATGTTGGGATCATAAATATAGAAGAAATTTTGAAATAACGAAGATTGAAGCGTAGGCAACGTTGCTTGCCCCACGAGCAAGGAATTTCAGAGTAACACAAAAAGACTGCTTGTGCTAATCCCAGATCCCTCGTATCTCGGGACGACAAACAGTCTTTGGTTACCGACTATTGACATGCTAGTAAGAAAAAAAATCCGTGTAAATCAGTCTTATCAGTGTCATCTGTGTGCCATCACATTTTCAAAATATTCACCATTCCGAAGAACGGGCTACCGGTAATTATAACGTTTGCTTTGTGAGGAAACCGGCCTCACCCGCTCTTCGGAAATGATGAATGTTGCTACCACATTTCAATTTTCAAATTTTCAAATTCCCAAATTTTCAAATTAATTATATCCCGGATTTTGTTTCAGGTTTGGATTCGCGGTTATTTGCTCGTTAGGAATTGGCATGAGACCACGATACTTTTCTGTTTGTGTGGTTTTGAATGCCCATGTGCCTGTGAAGAAATCTCCAAAGCGAATCATGTCCCTTCTCCTGCAGCCTTCCCACAGCAGCTCTCTTGCACGTTCGTCTTCGATGTTCTGTATGGTCAGCGCAGACAAACTGCTTGCTTTGCTTCTTGTTCTTACCTTGTTGATGAGTGTTAATGCATCTGAACTATTTCCCAGCTTAAACAGTGCTTCTGCTTTTGTAAGAAGAATCTCAGAATATCTCACCATCACAAGATCGTTGTCTCCATTATAACCAGACCATGTGGTGCCAACCGGTGTATACTTTAAAACTTTGTAACCTTCATTATCCTGCGCACTGATGATGTCTTTAACCGGCACCAGCACCAATTGTGTACCATTAGCATATTTTAAAGGGCTCCCGTCTAGGTATGTTTGCGGGCCATATTCTATCAGCGTTTTTCTTACATCCTGGTTTTCGTACCTGTCAAGCACTGCTTGCGTTGTGCTGTAGCCATTGGCTGGTGCGAATGGCAGCGCATATTTCAACTGATCAAGCGCATTTTGTGTGTACAAAATAAACTGGTTGTTGCCTGCGGTTTTTACCGGATCAACAGTGAACGCAGAAATGATTTCTTTTGAGTTTGCCTGCAAGTTGGATTTGAAGTTGTTCAACACTTCGGCCTCCAGATCGAATGCGCCGGAACTGATCACTTTATCGCACATGTCACTTGCTTTTTGCCATTGCGGCGTGCCTGTGTAGACTTCTGCATTCAGGTAAAGAATTGCCAGTATAGAATAGATTGACTCCTTTGTAAACCTTGGATAGTAGGAGGTTCTGTTTACTTTTGTCACAGACGGAATATCGTCCACGGCAGCCAGCAATTCTGATTCAATGAATTTATAGATGTCTGCCCTTGCTGTGTTTGTCGGCAGGTTGTTAGGATCGATCCTTGCAACTGTTACCAGCGGTATATTCCCCCAGTAATCCATGCAATAGAAATAACCGTAAGCTCTCAGCGCTCTTGTCTCTGCGATGAGTGGTTTCATTGCATCCTGGTTCGGAGATTTTTGCAAACTCTCTAACACTGCGTTTGCTGTTCCTATTTCCTGGAACATATATTTCCATGCCCTTGCATTAGTGGCGTTGTTGGGATCTTGTTGATGTTTAGTCAAATCAATATTGTTCTGGTCAAACCATCCACCACTTGCTCTGCCCGGCACGATGAATTCATCCGTCATAAATTCTCCCATTCTCCATGGATCATTTATATCAACGTTGTACGACAATAATTGGTACACGCCTGCAACGGATGACAATCCTTCGGCCTCTGTTTTATAGTAAGTATCTGGAGACAAGCTTCCATACATTTCTTCATCCAGCTTGGTACATGCGGCAAGGCTGCTGAGGGAAGCGAAGCAAATAATCAGTTTTTTTATATTAGCATTCATAGCAATCAAAAGTTAGTTTTAAAAAATAGCTTAGAAAGAAAGGTTTACTCCTGCACTTATTGCTTTAGCTCTTGGATAAGCCAGGTAGTCGATGCCAAGTGGTGCAACACCTGTGCCTGACACTTCTGAATTCACTTCCGGATCAAGGCCTGTGTATTTTGTAAACATCAACAGGTTTGTGCCTGTAATAAATGCCCTCGCATTTGAAATGAATGTTCCCTTCACAGGAATGTTGTAGCTAAGCGTTACATTGTCGAGCCTGCAGAATGAACCATTCTCGATCCAGCGGGATGAATACTTTTTAGGTTGGTCACGCGCTACACCACTTGATACAGCGATGTCCATTACATTTCTTCCTGGCAGGTTATTTAAGTAGGCGAGGTTGTTGGCCGTCATATTGTACACGTCATTACCAACAGAGCCACGGAAAGTAAAGTTCAATGCAAATCTTTTGTAAGAAAGCGTGTTGGTGAAACCATAAATATAATTCGGTTGTGCATTGCCGATAATTGTATCATTTGCGCTGAGTTGTTCTACACCGCCTTTGATGCCATAGAATTGCTTACCATAAAAAGTTCCAAGCGGTTGCCCCGGCATGATTAGTTGCGCATAAATACCTGCAAGGCCCGCGCCTTGTATGGGAGCTATTTGAATGTTGTTTCCTTTGTATTGATCATTAGAAAGGCTCAAGACTTTGTTTCTATTGAATGAAATGTTGAAGCTACTTTCCCATCTGAAATTGTTGCCGTCAATAACAGTTCCATTCAGGTCGACTTCCACGCCTCTGTTTTGTACACTTCCCACATTAGCGAGTTGTGTGCTTACAGCAGTTGGAGAGGGCACAGGTAATCTCAGCAGCAGATCAGTTGTTTTCTTGTTGTAGAAATCAACACTACCACGCAGCCTGTTGTTAAGTATAACAAAGTCGATACCCGCATTGAATTGCGCCGTTTGTTCCCATCTCAAATTCGGATTTGCATATTGTTGTGGCAATACTACCGTTACGCGTTCGCCGCCTACAATATAACCTGTAGTAGTGGCTCCCAGTGTTGTTACAGAGTTCAGGTTACCTATTTCCTGGTTGCCCGTAACACCATAGCTGGCGCGTACTTTCAGGTCATTGAATATTTTGGCAGGAAAAAATTTCTCACGAGAAATCCTCCATGCTACTGAACCTGAAGGGAAAGTTCCCCATTTGTTGCCTTCGCCAAATCTGCTTGAGCCATCTCTTCTGATCGTTCCTGTAACAAGGAAGCGATCATCAAAGCTATAGTTCACTCTTGCATAGAAGGAGATGAGCGTATTGCTTTGTTTGAATGTACTTACGCCTTGTATTGTTTTTGCAGCTTGTAAACTGTACCATTTAAATTCATCTGACAAAAATCCTGAAGCCGAAGTTCTATCGCCTTCATTAACGAAGTACTGCCAGGAATAACCGCCGATCGCATCTACAGAATGTTTGCCGAATATGTTGTTGTAGCGCAAAACTGTTTCCAGCAATTTGCTGTAATCCTGTAATTTCTGCACGCTTGCATAACCGCCAAGACCTGCGCCAAGAAGGTTTGATTTCTTGATGTATGAGTTACGGTCGATGTCTTGTTTTGTATAACCAAGATTAAGGTTGATGCTTAATGGACGCAATATTTTATACGTTGTAGAAAGATTGCCTAGGAACCTGGTGTTTGTAAGTTCGTCAATCACATCCGTTGAAAATGAAACCGGGTTTACACGATATGGTGGAACGAAAGTATAGTTACCATTTGAATCGTACACGGGATAGGTAGGGTTGAAAACATATGCCTCATAGTTCATGCTCGTGCCTGATTCACTACCCACGGTATTAGAAACCGGTGCAGATTTGGAAAAAGTTGTACCATAGTTTACACGCATGTCAAACGTAAGCCTGTCGTTCAATGCAGAGTGATTGATGTTGATGCGGGCATTGGCTCTTTTTAAATCGGAACCAAGCATTACGCCTTGCTGATTGCCATAGCCAAGTGATGCACGATAAGTGGTTTTGTTATTTCCTCCAGACATGGCAAGGTTGTAATCTTGCAAATATGCGGGTCTGTAAATTTCATCCTGCCAGTTGGTGTTGGCGCCTTTATCATCCAATGGCAAGCTGAGATCTTTCACCGTTTTTCTATATTGATCAGCAGATAAAACTGGCAATGTTTTAGAAACTTTAGAAACGCCGCCCATTGCACCCACGCTTACTTTCGGACTGCCTGCCTGGCCTTTCTTTGTGGTGATCACAATTACACCATTTGCACCGCGTGAACCATAGATGGCAGTTGCAGAGGCATCTTTCAAAACAGTGATTGATTCGATGTCATCAGGATTCAATGTCATCAAAGGATTGGTTGGTTCCTGGTCAAATACATCCGTACCATTACCGCGAATATTTGCCTGCGACACACCGGCAGAAGTGGAGATAGGCACTCCGTCGATTACATACAGCGGATCGTTAGAGCCTGTCAATGAGGTGCCACCGCGAATGCGTATGGTGTTGGAACCACCGGGCTTGCCGCTGTTCTGTGAAATGTTCACGCCGGGCAGTTTACCCTGTATCGCCTGCTGTGGGCTAAGTACAGCGCCCTGGTTAAAGTTTTTATTGGTTACGGCCGACACTGAGCCTGTCAGGTCTTTTTGCTTCTGAGTACCATAACCTACCACCATGATCTGCTCAAGTGTCGCCGCAGTTTCTTTCATCGTAACAGATAATGAAAACGTAGTTCCTTCTTTTACGGAATATCCTGAAAGTGTTTGCGTTTCATAACCGATCATTGAAAGGTTAAAGTTGTAAGGCCCGCCAGATGGCACATGCAGGAATGCGAACACACCTGTTGAATCTGTTTTGGTGCCTGAAGTAAAATTTGTTTTTGCATTGCGGATAACAACCGATACTCCCGCAAGTGGTTCATTTTTAGCACCACGAACAATTCCCTTTACTTCTCCCGAAGCATCCTGTGCACTTGCAAACAAAGGATGAAAAATTTGCAAAATAAATAGCAGTGGAAGAAAAGCCTTTGGTGGCTTAAGCAGTTGTAATCTCATATGGCTTTGCAGTTTAAAAATGAACAAAAAGTTTCCCTTTAGCCGGTGCAGCGCACCGGCTTCACATCTCGCAAAAGATGAATGGTTTAAAATTTTAAGGTTGAATTACTTTGTAATGATGAACGTGCTATCGTCCAGTTTGTTAATCGTTAGTTTGTGCAGAATTCCAATGTCTTTTAAAATTGTTTCCAGCGAGTCTGTTCTATTGTATTTTCCGGTGAAATAAATATTCCTGACATCCTGTTGCTGATATTGAATCTTCACGTCAAACATTTCGGACAATTGATCAAGCACCTGCGCAAGTGTTTGATTATTGAACATGTACCATGATCCCTGGTTATTTTGTGGTATTGACGGATTTTCTTTTTGTTCGCTCGACATGATCTCTGCCGGAGTGCCGCTTGTGTTTAGTTTAAAGCCCTTCGCTTTTGTAAAATTCTTGTCGTACACAAACTCCTGGCCAGGCATCAGATACACATCTTTTTTCATTCTTCGATTTGTCGCTTCCACAGGTTTTATCACCACTTTGCCTTCATACAATCGTACTACGATTTGACTAGTGTGCGTGTAAGCCGTTACTGTAAACTCTGTGCCCAACGCTGTTGTTGCTATATCGCCGCTGATAACTGAAAAAGGTTTTGCATCATCTTTTGCCACTTTGAAATAGGCTTTGCCAATCAGTGTAATATCTCTCTTCGTTTGGAAAGGTTCTTCGTAAGTCACTTCACTCTTATCTGCCAGTGTGATCGAAGAGCCATCCATTAATTGCAACACTTCTTCATGTCCTGTTGTGTTTATCCTGTGCTGCATAACCGGCGCGTTGACACGGGTATTTTCTTTTCGCGCAACAGCCGGTTTTCTATCCGCCTTGTCGCTTGTCAAAAATTTGATGCCGACTCCCGCGAGTGCAATGAACAAAGCCGCTACGGCAATACGTTGTATGATCTTTCTTTTATACCACGGTAACACAACAATTGGCGTTTCAATGCCTGTTTCCGCCTGCACATTTTTCCAAATGATCTCTTTCAGTCTTCGCTCGTTCTCAACATCGGGAAAAGGGGTATCCTGCGACTCTAGCCTCGTCATATATTCTTCCATCAACCGGCGCTCTGCGTCGGTCGCGGTACCTGTCAAATATTTATCAACCAGTTGTATAAAATGTTCTTTGATCATGCGCTTCAATATATAAGTACCAAAATGAAAACGATACCCTACGGAAAATGAAAAATATTTTAAACTTTTTTTCGGCGATTATTTGGCGAGGCTGATTACCAGCACCACCATCATCAAAATATGTTTGTTCTCCTGCAATACCTGGCGGAAATGTTTCAGGCAGAAGGTCATTTTTTTCTCTACGGTTTTTTCGGAAATGTTTAGTTGCAGGGCAATTTGTTTGTAGGTCATTTGCTCTTCCCGGCTCATGTGGAATATAAGCCTGCAATCTTCGGGAAGCGTGTCCAGTATATCTTTCAGCAAAGACTCCTGCTCTTTAAATAGTAGTGGATTTTCGTACACAATGTTTGCGGTGATATTGACCAGGCGACTGTAGAACTGCTCGTCGGCCTTTTGTTTTTTTATGGCTTTCAATATTTGAAAACGTACAGCCTGGTGGAGATAGGCGTTTAAAGTTTGAATATCTACCTCTGCATTTCGCTGCCACAGGGCTATGAAAACTTCCTGAACGGCATCCTGCGCCACAGATTCATTTTTAATGATCTTGTAGGCTGACCAATACAGATTGTTCCAATACCGGTTGTAGATTTCGGCAAAGGCATCCTTGTTCGCCTCCTTAAGAAGCGTAAGCAGTTGCTGGTCAGTCAGAGCGGAATACTTCATCTCAAAAAAGCAATCGTTTTATCAAATATAACTAATTGCATGCACCATGTAAAGCGGCTTGTGCATGGTTTATATTTCAAGTTCAATAATAGGAAAGAATTGACTTGCTGCAAACAGTTGTGTTTCATTCTTTTGAAAGATTTTTCTTCTTTCTGTTTATTTGTCTGTGTTAATTGTCATTTTTACAATTTATTTTGATTATCAGTCACTAACGTTTTATTTTAGAGGCCAAACAATTTCCTTCGGGAAAAACACCAAACGAATTGGAACAATGCTGAACTTATGAAAAATGTTCTTACCGTAATTTTTAGCACTGCCATGATGCTCATTTTTTCAGGCACGCAGGGGCAGGAAAAACAGATACAATATTTATCAGGCACTGCCAATAATCACACAGTAACTTGGAACTTCTATTGTACCGGAGGTAGAAACAGCGGTAAGTGGACAACGATCCAGGTGCCGTCATGTTGGGAGCAGCAGGGCTTCGGTACTTATAATTATGGAAGGGATTACAAAACCTATGGCAGTAATTTCAGGTTTGCAGATGAGAAGGGTTTGTATAAATATTCTTTTGCTGTACCCAAATCGTGGACAGGTAAAGTTATATCAATTGTGTTTGAAGGAAGCATGACAGATACAGAAGTAAAGATCAACGGAGTGAGCGCGGGTGTCAAGCATCGCGGTGCTTTTTACGAATTCAGGTATGATATTACCGATAAAATCAAATTCGGCAGTGCAAACGTACTGGAGGTTACCGTGAGCAAAATGTCTGATGATGCGTCGGTAAACAATGCAGAACGTTTAGCGGACTACTGGGTCTTCGGCGGAATATTCAGGCCTGTGTACCTCGAGGCTGTTGAGCAACAACACATCGAACGCACGGCTATTGATGCAAAAGCAAGCGGAGATTTAACGATGCAGGTCTTCACAAAAAATGTAAAGAAGGCAAACAAGGTGGTTGCCGACATCATTGATAAAAAAGGAAACAAGGTTGCTACAATTACAAAAACGGTTTCGCTAAACGATACGGCCGTCCTTTTACAAACGAAAGTAAATTCCCCTTTAACGTGGACAAGCGAAACGCCAGAATTATACAGCGTTAATTTTTATTTGAAAGAAGGAGACAAAACTGTTTTTCGCACAAAAGAGAAATTTGGATTTAGGACTATCGAAGTAAGGCACGGCGACGGTATTTATATAAATGGAGTGCAGGTAAAAATGAAAGGCGTCAACCGCCATTGTTGGTGGCCGGAAACAGCGAGGACATTGAATGACAGCATTCAGTTGATGGATGTGCAGTTGATCAAACAGATGAACATGAATGCTGTTCGTTGTTCACACTATCCTCCCGATAAAAGATTTCTTGAACTCTGCGATTCACTTGGATTGTATGTGCTGGATGAATTGGCGGGTTGGCAAAAAGCATACAGTACAAAAGCGGGTGAGCCGCTTGTGAGGGAGTTAGTGATAAGAGATGTGAATCACCCGTCTATCATTTTCTGGGACAACGGCAATGAAGGTGGAACCAATAAAGAACTTGATGATGATTTTGATAAGTGGGATATTTCGCACCGTCCGGTAATTCATCCGCATCACAGACCGGGGAATCAATTCAACGGGATCGATTGTAATCACTATGAAGATTATTACAGCACAAAGAATATTTTGAATGACAGCCTCATCTATATGCCAACTGAATTTTTGCATTCACAGGACGATGGTGGCGGAGGCGCAGCGATGGATGATTTCTGGGAACTGCACTGGCACGCAAAAAGAAGCGGCGGTGGTTTTATTTGGGCAATGCTGGACGAAGGCGTTGTGCGAACAGATATGAACAACATCATCGATGCAAACGGACTAAATGCGAATGATGGCATCATGGGGCCTCACAGGGAGAAAGAAGGTAGCTTCTATGCATTGAAAGAAATTTTTTGCCCTGTGCATGTAGAAATGAAAAGCATTCCTGATGATTTCAATGGCAGCATTGAACTGGAGAATCGGTATCATTTTACCAATCTTAATGAATGTAAGTATCAATGGATGCTGGTGAATTTTGCGAAGCCATTTGACATGCAATCACGCGGATATGAGATTGTAAAACAGGGATGGGCGAATGTGCCATCGATATTGCCACTGCAAAAAGGAAAAATTAATCTGGGACTGCCTGCAGATTTCAAGCAGTATGAAGGATTGGTGCTTCGCGTAACTGACAAGTTCAATAATGTGTTGAATGAGTGGACGTGGAAGCTACAATCGAACAAAGAGTTGTTGCCCAAATTTATTTCCTCAACTGATAAAGTCGCTTCGGTTGCAAAAAACGATTCGGTAATAACATTGAAAGGTGGTGATGTGACAGTTGAGTTGGATACCAAAACAGGTTTATTGAAGAAAGTGGTGAATGGCAAAGCTTCTGCGCTCTCGTTTAACAACGGACCTGTGATGTTGAACGGCAAAGGGACTGTGATTGATGTTAAAGCATTTCAGGAAGGAAGCAGTAGCATTGCAGAGTTTAAATATGCGGGAGACATACAAGCGGTAAAATGGACGATGGCAGGCAATGGTTGGTTAACGCTTGATTATACTTATTCATTAACCGGTAAATTTGATTTCGCAGGTATAAGTTTTTCTTATCCTGAAAACTATGTGCTCGGTACAAGATGGCTGGGCAAAGGTCCATACAGGCAATGGAAAAACAGAATGAAAGGCACGCCGGTAAATGTTTGGCAGAATTTCTACAACAATACACAAACTTCTTATTGGCCTATGGTTTATCCTGAGTTCAAAGGATACTACGGCGATATTTCCTGGATGGAATTCAACACGATTGAAGGACGTTTTTACGTGGTAAGCCAGGAGGAAAATTTGTTTGTTCGCCTCTTTGATTTTTATGGTATCACCGGCCCTGAATTTTATCCAAAGCTTCCGGCCGGCAATATTTCATTTTTAGATTGTATTCCTCCGATCGGTACCAAACTCGCGGTCAATATCACTAAGAATGCAGCGGTGTACGGCCCTCAAAGTGAGTTGACAGAGATGAGCAAACCGGTTACACGGAAACTTTATTTTTATTTTGGCTTGCCCGCTATATCCAAAAGCAACGAAAATTATAGCAGACCATCAGTAGATAATGTATTTTAAATGACGATTCAATTGCAATGAAAAAATTATTAACCTTCTCCCTTTTACTAATTGTTTCTTTAGTTGTTAATGCACAAGTGCCCTCATGGGTAAATGAAGTGGGGTGCAAAAAAATAGATGTTAGCGATAAAGAATACAGCGTTGCGAAATATGGCGCGAAGCCTGGCTCTGCAAGCAATGTCTCAAAGCAGGTGCAACGAGCCATTGACGTGTGTTCGAAAGCTGGCGGCGGCAGAGTTATTTTCCCCGCAGGCACCTATGTGATGGGGGCGATTTTTCTTAAAACAAATGTGCAGCTGGTCATTGGTAAAGATGTCTTGATACTCGGCAGTGAATCGCTCAGCGATTATCCTGACATCGATACAAGAGTAGCAGGTATTGAAATGAAATGGCCCGCAGCATTGATCAACGTGATTGATGCAAAGAATGTTTCTGTAACCGGAAGCGGCGTTATTGATGCAAGGGGAAAATTCAACTGGGATCTTTACTGGAAGATGCGAAAAGAATATGACGCTAAAGATTTAAGATGGATCGTTGACTATGATGTAAAACGAGTGCGTACCATTCTTATTCAGAATTCTGAGAATGTGGCTGTAAAGGATTTGACATTGAAGAGCGCAGGATTTTGGACGGTGCAAATATTATACTCGAAGTACGTAACGGCCAGTGGACTAACGATCAAGAATAATGAGAACGGCAGCGGCCCAAGCACGGATGGCATCGATGTTGATTCGTCTTCATGGGTATTGATTGATGGTTGTGATATAGATTGCAATGATGATAATTTTTGCCTGAAAGCGGGAAGAGATTGGGACGGTTTACGCGTTAACAGACCAACGGAGTATGTGGTAATACAAAACAGTATCGCCCGTCGTGGAGCGGGTTTGATTACGTTGGGTAGCGAAACTTCCGGAGGTATAAGGCACATATTTGCCACCAACCTGAAGGCTAAGCATACAGATAACGGCCTCCGCATAAAGTCTGCGACAACACGAGGCGGCACAATAGAAGACATTTATTTTGAAAACATTGAAATGGATTCGATCAACAATGCTTTTCAATTTAATCTTAACTGGTTTCCTGCGTATAGTTATTCCACATTGCCGCTGGGCTATACCTATGATTCTATTCCCCCGCATTGGAAGGCCATGCTGCAACACGTTGAGCCCACGGAGAAAGGCATTCCCCATGCAAAGGATAT
The DNA here is from genome assembly GCF_019130065.1 of Pinibacter aurantiacus. Lineage (GTDB taxonomy): Bacteria > Bacteroidota > Bacteroidia > Chitinophagales > Chitinophagaceae > Pinibacter > Pinibacter aurantiacus. Next base: position 154,330 of record NZ_JAHSPG010000006.1, read on the forward strand.
TTACGTAAAGAATGTCAAGGTTACAAATGCAAAGAAAGTGTTTGATGCAACAGGTTTGCCATCTTCTTTGTTGAGTAATTTTCAGTTTGAAAATACATTCGTAACAGCAAGTGAATTTGGAAAGCTCGAATTTGTAAGTTCCTGGAACATGCAAGGATTAAAGGTTTCAATAGATAGTCCGGTGAAAGTTGAAGATAAAGTGAGAAGTGTTGAGGAAAAAGAAAGACTTCAATAAGGTGCTCCATTTCTTTTAAACCGCAAAGAAGGCGAAGAACATGTACCTAAATTAGAAAGTTGAATTCTTACGCCGCAAAGGAAACGAAGGCTGGCTAGGAGTAAATATCTTCGTTTTCTTTGCGCAGAACTTTGTGACCTTTGCGGTTAAAATAGTTTGCTAACAAACATTATCAAGTAAAGTACTGTTTACTCATGAAAAGATTGCTTATCGCTTGTTTCCTACTGGTTGCTTTCTCCTTAGCAGCAATAAGTCAAACCAAGAAAATCATCGTTTCCAAAGATGGGAAAGGGGATTGTAAAACTGTGCAAGAAGCTATTAATGCTGTGCCGGATTCGAGTAATTCGGAAACAATCATCTACATAAAGAATGGCGTGTACAAAGAAAAGCTTCGCTTGCCCGAAACAAAATCAAAAGTGCATTTTGTTGGCGAGAGCGTTGAAGGAACCATCCTGACATATGACGATTATGCGTCAAAGAAAGATAGTACAGGTCAGAATATTGGCACCTCCGGTTCTTCCAGTTTTTTTGTTTTTGGAAATGATTTTACTGCAGAGAACATTACTTTTGAAAACTCTTCTGGCCCAGTAGGACAGGCAGTGGCAATAAGGGTTACAGGAGATCGCGCTAAATTCATCAATTGCCGTTTTCTGGGGTTTCAGGACACGTTATATACGCAGGGCGACAATAGCCGTCAGTACTATTATAAATGTTACATAGAGGGAACAGTCGATTTTATTTTTGGTGCCGCGACTGCTGTATTCGATAACTGTACTTTATTCGCGAAGAATGGAGGATACTATACTGCGGCTGCAACGCCTGAAGGAAAAAAGTTTGGTTACGTTTTTCTCAATTGCAAATTAACCGGCAATGCACCGAATGGCTCGTTTCTGCTAGGCAGGCCATGGCGGCCATTTGCGAAAGTTGTCTATATCAATTGTTTCCTCGATCAGCAAGTAAAATCGGAAGGTTGGGACAACTGGGGGAAAGTTGACAATGAGAAATCGACCTTTTATGCAGAATACAAAAGCTATGGCCCTGGTGCGGCCAGCGACAAAAGGGTAGTGTGGTCTCATCAGCTGAGTGCACAGGATGCCAGTCAGTACACGGTTTCAAATATTCTGGGTGATTGGAAGATTTGAGACTCGAACTCTTTACCACTAAGACACTAAGGACACTAAGCATCACTTAGGGTTGTTTTAAATTTTAATGTTCTCTTAGTGAAACTTAGTGTTCTTAGTGTCTTAGTGGTTTTATTTTGAATTTTTAAATTTACGTAGATAGGCCGCCGTGAGTCTGGTACGAGGAGTGCCTCTCAATTTCTGACTTTTACATCCTCAACTCTGTCCGTTGTAATCGTTTTTGTGACTATTCTCGCATATGGTTTTCCATTGGCCGCATTTATTCTTTTGACGTAAACATTTCCAACTGAATCCTCATTTGAATAGATTGTCCAGGAAATCATTTTGTCCATTTGATCATAGGCCAAACTAATATTTTTAACTGACTTGATTTTAAATTCGACTGAGTCTTTCAATGCGGCTGCTATGGCCTGATCACAAGGAATGATCTCCAATTCGCCCCGCGTTAAAAATTGAATTTGACTTTCATCGAACAGTTTACCGTTTTTCAAAATGTCGAGCCTGAACAAAAACGGTGTGCCACTGCTTGCTTTTGTTTCAAATAACATGGCGTAGAATGTGTAAACAGGATTGGAACTCTTGTCGTTAATCGGATAAAGACGTCTTGTGTCTGAAAGTGCAAGATAGCTTGTGTCATACAACCTTACCTCCTTGATTTTTAATTCAGAGAAAAAATAAGCAGAACTCAAGCTTATGATTTCATTCTTCATGTTGAACAATGTTGAATCTGGAACGCTATGTATGTCAAACCTTTTCAGGCGTTTAAAATGAAATTCCTCGTAAGGAAAAAACATCTTGTCATACAATAATACTTTGTCACACGGAGATTGGGCTTTGGCTAGCGTAGCAAGAGATGCGAGGATTGCGATAAAGATAGTTCTCATAGATTTTCAAAGTCGCGAAAATAAAGCCCGTTGGATGAGGATTTAGCATTTGCCGTCTAACATAATGCAAAAATAATACTGGGGTTGTCTCTAGGTGAGTTTTATATAACCAATTGTATTGATGACAAACAAAACAATGGAAGCTAAACCGATCAGTGTAAGAAATGTAAATGTCAAATTATCAAAGTCTCTGTTATCATTAAGAATAAATTTTTTAGGATCGCTGGGATCTGCCAAGCAAAAAGCTATCATGAAGAGAGTTGTCGCATACTTTTTTTTAATAAAAGTGCATGTTTTTAATAGGGGTTATTTTGATAACAATACTGTAAAAAAGAATCGATCGCAATGAATTTTTGTCAGTTAGTTTTAAAGACTTGATGAATAGTTAATAAAGAATGAAAGTAATTTTAATGGCATTGCCTATTTTTAGCTCATGGAAAATCGCAGAGAGTTTATAAAGAAAGCAGGCCTTTTATCTGGCCTGATGGGTATGAATACTTTGATACCCGCCGCAGTACAAAGAGCATTGGCGATTGAAGCTGCGCCTGGCACTACATGGAAAGATGCAGAACACATCGTGATACTCATGCAGGAAAACAGGTCTTTCGATCACACTTATGGTACGCTGCGCGGTGTGCGTGGTTATAATGATCCGCGTGCCATCCGCCTTGCAAATAACAATCCTGTGTGGCTCCAATCCAACAGTGCAGGCAATACTTATGCGCCGTTCAGACTGGATATGAAGAACACAAAAGCGACATGGATGAGTTCGTTGCCGCACTCATGGAACAACCAGATCAACGCACGAAACGATGGGAAATACGATCAATGGCTGAATGTAAAAAAGAGTGGCAATAAGGGATATTCAGACATGCCATTAACGCTGGGCTACTATACACGTGAAGACATTCCTTTTTATTATGCATTGGCTGATGGTTTTACCGTATGCGACCAACACTTTTGCTCATCGCTTACCGGCACAAGTCCAAACAGATTATTTTTTTGGACGGGCACAATAAGGGCAGAACAAAATGAGAACTCAAGGGCGATGGTTTGGAACGATGATATGGATTTTGAGACGCTAAATTATCGCACGTTTCCTGAGTTGCTTGAAGAGAATAATGTATCATGGAAGTTCTATCAGAATGAAGTGTCCATCAACGTCGGATTTGAAGGACAGCAAGACGCCTGGTTGGCAAACTTTACCGATAATCCTTTGGAGTTTTTTTCGCAATATAATGTCAGGCTGCACGACAAACATCTTGTATATCTGGAAAAAGTGGTTGAAACTTTTCCCAAACAAATTGCCGATCTGCAATCAAAACTGGCAGGCTTAGACACTGGAGATGCCGCGGCTAAACAACTACAAAAAACTATAGAAGGCAAGCAAAAGGAGTTGAAAGAATGCACTGCAGAGCTTGAAGTGAAAAATCGAGAGAAGTTGAATAGTCTTTCATCAAGAGGAAAAGCGTTGCAACAGAAAGCTTTTGCGACGAATACAAACGACCCTCACTATCACTCGCTGGAATCTGTAACCTATAACGACAATGGTGTTGAAAGAACGATGAACGTTCCAAAAGGCGACATTCTTCATCAATTCAGGGAGGATGTAAAGAGTGGTAATCTGCCCATGGTCTCATGGCTCGTAGCTCCTGAACATTTATCTGATCACCCGTCTTCTGCATGGTACGGTGCATGGTATGTATCGGAAGTGATGGACATTCTTACACAAAATCCAGAGGTATGGAAGAAAACGATTTTCATTCTTACCTACGATGAAAATGATGGCTACTTCGATCACGTTCCGCCATTTGTAGCGCCACATTCTGACAGACCAGAGACAGGAATGGCATCAAAAGGAATGGACACGAAAGTAGAGTTTGTAACAAAGAAACAACTGGCTGCAAGAAATGGATTTCCTGAGAAGGCTGATCGCGAAAGCGCTATAGGACTTGGTTACAGGGTGCCAATGGTGATTGCGTCGCCATGGACAAGAGGCGGTTATGTGAACTCTGAAGTGTTTGATCATACATCCACGATACAGTTTCTCGAAAAATTTATTAAGGCAAAAACGGGTAAGGATGTTCATGAAACCAATATCAGCGATTGGAGAAGAACGGTTTGTGGAGACTTGACATCTGTGTTCAGACCTTCCAATAAAAATGACTCGCCGGGGCTTGACTATATCGTGATGCGTCCTTTTCTTGAACAAGTGTACAATGCGCAGTTTAAAGGCTTGCCCAATGGATTTAAAGCGCTAACGGAGGATGAGATTGAAACAATTCAAAAAAATCCTCGTTCTTCTCAGTACATGCCAAAGCAGGAGGAGGGCGTGAAACCTGCAACATCATTGAATTACGAACTGTATGCAGATGGACAGCTAAATGCTTCAAAAGATGCATTTGTTATGAAATTGAAAGCCGGCAATGAAGTGTTTGGTGCGGAAGCTCTTGGTTCTCCATTCAATGTTTATAGGCCAGGTAAAAATTTGCAAACATGGGCCTTTGCTGTTAAACCGGCAGATCAGTTGGAACCAAATTGGCCGTTGAAAGATTTTGAAAATGGTAATTATCATTTGTGTGTATACGGGCCGAACGGATTTTTCAGAGAGTTCAAGGGCTCCGCAAATGATCCGGCAATTTCTGTTGAATGCAGTTATGAAAGATCAGGCAGCAATAAGAATAAGCTGACAGGAAAGATTGCCATTGCTTTGCATAACACTTCTCAAAAGCCTTGTAAAATAAGGGTTGCAGACAATGCTTACAAAGCTGCCGCAATCGAAAAGACATTACAACCGAACGCTAAAATTACTGTTCCCATCGAATTATCTAAACAGCATAATTGGTATGATTTCTCTCTTACAATAGCAGGTGATGAGCTATTTGAAAAAAGATATGCGGGCAAAGTAGAGACGGGAGCAGCGGGTTTTACGGACCCTTTTATGGGAAGGGTAATTTAATTGAAAATTGAAAATGAGGAACGCAGATTTTCATGATTGTCATGATGGTTAGGATTTTTTGATTTGAGATTTTACATCTCAAAATTCAAATCATCAATAATCATGACAATCATGAAAATCTGCGTTCCGTCTTTGCTTTAATTTTGGATCAACTGAATAGATCTTACTTCAAAGTAATTTCCCGGATCGCCGCTTCCAACAAGGTTTCCGAGGAGTCCGATAGAAACTGTTTGCGACGAAGTAAGCGTGAAATTGAAGCTTTTGCTTTCAGTTACGTTCGGTGAAGTTGCTCCAACGTTAGCCCCGTTGTACATGGCTGCATAACCAAGTGCACCCGAAAGATCCGCGACTGAAGGTATTCCACTGTTGCCTGCTGCTGCAATAAAATATACAGTAGAGTTTTGCTGCACTTCAGAATAGTAGTTGAATGTAACTGTATAATTTCCTGCAGGCAATGGCGCAGATGTTGCCTGGTAAATTTTTCCATCAACCACAGGCGTTTTTCCCCATGTTTCCCAGGTGATGACACCTGCAGACTGCCATGAAGCGTGCTGATAGCCGCCAAACGTGCCGCCACCTTTATTTAATGCACCGGCGTTTGATACCCATGGAGCATTCAGTGTTCCAAATCTGCCATCGCTGCCGAGTGTGCCTTTTAAATCAGGGCCGTAATTAGAAAGATACACTTTTGTTACGTCTGCTTTCACGCTGTGATCCTGGTAGTCGGTATAAAATGTATCAATCGCAGTTGGGTTTGGCAGGTAAGCTGTTCTGTAGGAAAATGTTGAACCCACTTTGATGTTAGGCAAATTCGTTGTTAAGTTAGCAGGTTGAGAGTATACAACGGTGTCATGCAGAACATTTGAAACATCAGAAAATTTGATCTGCATGTATTGCACACCTGCATCTGCACTCACATCTGCCCAAGTGATTTTTGCTGAACCATCTGTTTGTAGTGACGCATCTGCAACGCCGCGATTCACAATAGAAGCCTGATAGTTGGCGCCATAAACATTTGCCGAAATAAACACTGGAACAGAAGAGTTGCCTGCGCTGTCATAGGTTCTTATTTCAAAGCTTTGTGTGCCTTCTTCCAGATTTGGAATGATTGTCTTTGCAGTGTCCACACCAGAAGTTCTTTTCACTACTACTTCCATTGAATCGAGTCCGCTGTTTGTGAAAACGCGGTACTTCACAATGTTTGGATCAGATGTAAATAGTCCGTTCAATTGTGCGCGGTATTTACCGGAGAAGATTTTTACCGAGTCCATTTTGCCGGTGTAGATGATGCCGCCGCCGGACATATACTTTGACTTGTAGTCATCTATTTTCGTACATGCCGCCACCCATATCGCAGTAATGGTGATGACAGTTGCTATTGCTAAATTTCTTTTCATTATTCTTAATTTTTTTATGTTAAGCATGTAACTATTTTCCCCACAGTGTCAACTCTGCAATGGTTAGGAAGTAGCTTCCCTGCCAGTTGGATAATTGACGCACGCGTATGTAGCGATAGTCTTTCAAGCCTGTAGGAAAATCGAACTGCCAGCCATTGTAGGCCGCTTGTTGATCGGCCGTTGTTTCAATCTGGTAACTTGATCCTGAAGGTTTGGTTACATGATACGTGCCGATCTTTTCCCATGATGATCCCGGCTCATTTGTAGCCGATACAGGGTCGTTAAGATCAGGACTGTTTGATCCCCATACTTCAAAATCTTTTAAGTTACCTCTCACATAATAATAGTTGCCAACTTCGAGGTATGGATTGATTTGGAAACGGCTGAAGGTGTGCACTGCGCCAAGGTCGAGCGTTACCATTTGCGGAGTGATGGAGCTTTCTACTGTAAAATAAGTAGAAGGCCAACCCGGATGGTAGTTGCCATCGTACATGTAATACGGCCACGTATAGCCACCGTTGTTCAACACCGTAGCATCATGTGGCAATACAAGCGTTGCAAATTTGCTTTTATCCAACTGTTGCTCAAACAAAGGAGTGAGCGTTAAAAACAATGTGTCAGAATAATGGAACCATCTGTCTCTTACAGCAAACGCATATTTTCTTTCTACAGAAGGTTGGTTCCTGATGGTAGCAGTGATAACAGTATCTGCACTGTACACGTTATCCATGCCTGTAGTTTGTCCCCAATTGCCTTTACCTGTGGTGTCAACCATTGGAATGATCGCAAGGTTGTCACCTGTTGGATTCAGGGCTTTGATGGTGAAACCGCCGAAGGTAATGTTCACTTCTAAAGAACGGCGGGCCAGAATATAACCCGGTGTCAATGGTTGCACTGTAACATCAACTGGCGTAGAAGCGACCTCGCTTGAGTTTACTGAATACAACTTTATGGTGTGTGCCAATGTGTCGCCAAAGCCATCAACAGTAAGGTTGTTGGCATAACGTGATGCGATCACTTGTGCCGCAACACCCGGTGAAGTTTCATACACCGCTTTTACGTACTGCAGGTCCTTGTCTGTTGGCAACGAATAAGTGATGCTTGCCTTTCCATTTTCATTAACCACCTTTACATTGGCAACCGTGCCCGGAGCATTTGAGTTGGTTACAATCGGTGAATTCAAAGTCTCCTGCTTACAACCAAAGGCCAGTAAGGAGAATGATAGAATATATAAATTTAGTTTACCCATTTTGAAAGATTTATTAGTGAGCGATAGCATTAACTTTTACCAGTTTGGATTCTGCACCAGGTTTGGATTGTTCAACAGATCGTTGTCTTTTAGTGGGAACAAATAGTCGCGCGGTGCAACAAATTTCCTTGAGTAAAAAGTTAATTCACGGTAAAACAAATCCGATGTTTTTGCAGTTCTGTCCCAACCTGTAATGTTGCCGGTAAGCTCTGCAGCTGCTGTTTTCCAGCGGATCAGATCCCAGTAGCGTTGTCCTTCAAAACACAATTCAATAGCACGTTCCCTTTGAATGATAGAGCGCATACCTGCTTTGGTAGTGTACTTGGTTGGGTTGTTGCTATAGGTAGACCATGCATCCTGCACTGATTGTAAACCTGCTCTTGCTCTTACAAGATTTACGTATTGGTAAACATCTGCGTTAGGTGCGTCATTCGCTTCGTTCAAAGCTTCAGCGTACATGAGGTACAGGTCAGCCAGCCTGATCAAAGGATATGGGTAAGGAGTGTACAAACGCGTATTCCAGTCGAATTTCCAGTTAAGGATTTTCTTCATGTACATAGTAGTGATTGGAATAGGAGAGTTCTGTCCAAACTCGCCAGCATGGCAAAACAGGTAGAAAGTGTTCTCATCGGAATGAGAAGGGCTGTTTGCCATATACCAGATACATCTGTCAAACCCGATGTTCGCATAGAAACGTGGCTCTCTGTCAAAGTTTAGTCTCGCAGTTGCTTCACCTTCTTTTACATTGAACCTTTCTTCATGCTTCGCGATACGAAGGGCCGTGTAGTTGGAGAAGTCAAGGGTTTTGTCTTCATCAATAGGTACACCATTTTTCGTGTAGAACATTTTGGCCATTTTAAGCGTTGGCCCCATCAGTGCATTACCATAAGTAATACCGTTGTTCTGGATGTATGTTCTGTCGTAAGCTGCACCGCCTATAGCCTGGAAGAATGAGTTAAGCCCCATTCCGCTATGCGTCAATCCCCACACTAGTTCTGAGTTCCAGGGGTCACTCATGGAATTGCGAATGCTCATTTGTGTGATAGTAGTGTCTGTAAGTACACTGCCGGCAGGAGTTGTGAAGGTGTACAGTTTAATGCCTTGTGCTGTACTCGCATCAATTGCTGCTTTACATGCATCCGCTGCTCTTTTCCATTTGTCCACGCTGTAAGTAGTATTGAATAGTAGCTCGCCACCCTTGTTTTGCATACTTGCAAAATCTGAGTTGCCGTTGAACAAAGGACTTGCAGCATACAACAGTAGTTTTGCTTTCAGGCCCAAAGCGATTGGCTTTGTAATTCTTCCCAGTTCAGAAGCTTCGTTAAGAATAGACGACGGTAAGCGAACTGTTGCCGTGTCGAGCAGGTTGGCAATGTAGTTAACAACGCTGTCAACCGGTTGTCTTTTAACCTGTGTTTCACTCAACGGTGCACTGATCGGAATGTTTTTATCAACTACAGGGATCGGGCCATAGGACCTGAACAATATGAAGTGATAATAGGCTTTCAGAAACTGGGCCTCAGCGATCCATCTTTGTCTTGTGTCGATATCAAGATCTGGAACTTTGGTCAGGTCCTGTATGTTTTCGAGGAAAACGTTACAATCCCTGATGGCTCTGAACATGCCGTGCCCATTGCTGTTCAATGCGCCGTCTCTTGTTCCGTCCCAGTAGTTACAGATAGGATCAGAAGTGTTCTGGCCGCCTCTTGGCATTTGCGCAACGTTGGTAGAGCGGATGTGAATCTCGTTGTCTTCGATCCATGTTTCATCACTCGCTGTTATGCCAGGGTTGTAAGTTGGGTCCTCATCATTTGGTAAATAAGAGTAGCAGGTAAACAGGTATTTCTCTGCTTCCGTTTTAGAGGCAAATGCGTTGTCGATTGTTGCCACGTTGTCCGGCACCACATTTAGAAACCCTTTGTTACAGGCTGTTGCCGAGAGCAATATCACAAGCCCTGTTGCTATAATACCACGTAACTGCCCGGATGGTTTCATGACCTTGAAAAATGAATATCTTTTATTTTTATTGAAACTGTATTTCATGAATTAGCTGTTTGAAGTTTTAGAATCCGAATAGCGCACCTACGTTTACAACTTTTTGAATTGGATAACCTAAGCCCGATGCTCCCATTTCAGGGTCCCATGTTTTAAAGTGACTGAATGTTAACAGGTTGATGCCATTCAAATAAATTCTTGCATTTGCGAAACCTATCCTTTTAATAGCGGCTGCAGAAAAGTTGTAACCAAGCTCTGCAGATTTCAAACGCATGAAAGAACCATCTCTTAACCACCATGAAGAAGCATAGTTGTTGTTGTAAGTGGGAGCGCCACCAACCACATCACTGTTGATGTTCAGGCGCGGCCACAATGCATAGGCATTTCTGTTGTCTTCAGACCAATGATCCTGGGCAATTGCATTCAGCAAGCCATGTTGATTGTAAAACGGAGAAATAGCAATTGGATCGATCATGAATGCTACACGTGATGTACCCTGGAAGAACGCACTGAAGTCAAAGTTTTTGTAACCCAGTGAAAAACCAAAGCCGTACTGCACTTCAGGCACGCTTGGGAAACCAAGAGGAACATAGTCTGCAACACTGATCTTGCCATCACCGTTGATATCCCTGTATTTGATGTCGCCTGCAAGTACGCGACCAAACTGAGTCGGCGAGTTGTTTACCTCTTTGTCATCGCTGAACAATCTTTCTGCTACAAGACCATACATCTGCGCAACAGAGTTGCCAACATGAGAAAGGTTGATGTTGTTTTCTGCATAAGCAGGTTCTTCATTTACGAGTACTTTACTTTTCGCATAAGTAAATGTTCCTCTTACCTGTGCCCACCAATATCTTGAAATTGTTTTGTGATAATCAAGCGCGATATCAATGCCCTGGCTCTCAGCTTGTCCTACGTTCGCAGATGGCGTTGCCTGCAGTCCCATTGTAGTAGGGATCGTGGTTCTTGCCATCAGGATGTTGCTGCGTTTTTGATGGTATGCGTCTACCGTTACTTTAATATCATCCAGCAAAGTCAGGTCCATACCAAGGTTCAGCTGTTTTGATTTCTCCCATGTGATATCAGGGTTTGCGTAACGGTTGGTGTAAACAGTATTTCTGCTTGAGTTAAAGTTGGTACCAAAACCTCCTGCTACAGCGCCGTTTAAGCCAACTTCAGACAAATAGAAGAATCTGTCTTCTGGTTTACCAATCTGGTCATTACCCACCAAACCATAAGTAAATCTGAATTTCAGGTTATTGGCTACTTTAAGTAAAGGCTCCCAGAATTTTTCATTAGATACAACCCAGCCACCACCAACAGAAGGGAAGAAACCAAATCTGTGGTTCTCTGCAAATCTTTCTGAACCATTATATCCGAAGTCAAACTCTAACAGGTATCTGTTGTCATAGCCATAAGTCATACGGCCGGAAACTCCGGCGTTTCGTGAAGGCAATGAAAGTTGTAAAGTGGAAGCGTTGCCCGTAACATAGTTGCGCATCGTTCCAATGAACATCGCACCCACAGCATGTTTGTCATTAAATGTGCGGTTGTAGTTAATCGCAGCTTCTCCGTAAAATGTGCTGTTCAATGTTTTATCGCCCGGTGCATAAGTCAGGTATTCTGTTGGAGCAGGGAAGGGGTTACCCGCGCTACCATCGTTGATGAGATAGATGCCGTTGAGTTTTCCGTCAACAAGGTCAGAACCGTAGTAGTAGGGGCTAACCTGTCTGTCAACTGAAAACGTTGAATAGCGTGTTGTGTAAGCCATTGCTCTTGCCGATAAACCGTTTGTGATGAAGTTGAAATTTTGTTTCAGGCTCAACTGCGCTGTCATTGTGCTGGTGTTTGTAGCCTGGAATCCTGAAAGGGACTGCGCGTAAGGGTTCGTGTACAGTGCATTTGCAGATCCCGGAATTACTGAGTTACCAAACAAAGGATGGTTCGCATACGGGATATAGCTCTGCGGATATACAGCAGGGAACGCTACAGGATTGCTGTATATAGCATTGTGATAAACAGTGGCACCACCACTAAGTGCATTGCCATATTCATCATAACCTGGAACCGGACCATTATAATCGTCAAATTGACCTTTAAGACTGATCAATGCTTCGGTTGTTTTGGTCAGGCTCAACGTAACGTTGGAAAGTATGGAGTATGTTTGAAGTTTAATGTTGTTGTCAAAACCGTTCAATGAACTGTTGCGAATGTTACCATTGTCACGGTTGTAACTCAGTGCCAGATAGTATTTCGCTTTTTCTCCACCGCCGCCGATATTCACGTTGGCTCTCTGGTTGGTTGTAACCGGTTTGATCAGTTGATTCACCCAATCGTTGCTTGGGTATAGCAAAGGATCGTCACCTGCTGCGGTATGATCAATTTTGTTTTGACTATATAAAACTGCGCCCAGCGGATTTCTTGTAAGTACCGCTTCATTGGCAAGATTCATGTAATCAATGTTATTTGCCAGATCAACATTTTGCGTGTTAGAAGAAAATGAATTCTCCATGCGAATGTTGAATTGCATTTTGCCTGACTGTCCCACTTTAGTCGTTACGAGAATTACACCGTTTGCACCACGCGCACCATATACCGAAGTAGCGGTCGCATCTTTCAAAATAGAAAATCCGGAGATGTTGTCTGGCTGTAGTCTTGCGAGGTCCGTAGTGCTTGACTCAATTCCATCGATGAGGATCAGCGGGTTCACTTTTCCCGAACCGAAAGTTCCCAGACCGCGGATAAAGAAATTGGCATTATCGCCGCCGGGTTCGCCAGTCGTTTGAAAAGAGATCATACCCGAGATCCTTCCCGCAAGCATTGTTGTCAGGTTGCTTGTAGGTCCTTTGATGTCCTTGGGACTGATGGAGGTAACAGAACTCACCACGGTGGCTTTTTTCTGTGTACCGTATCCAACTACCACTACATCGGTCAGTTTGTTATCCTTTGCCTTCAGCACAACGTTTATTATACTGTTGCCCTGGATGTCAACTTCCTGTGTTTCAAAACCTACGGAAGAAACGATCAACGTTCCGTTGGCTGGAACTTTAAGAGAGAAGTTGCCTTTCTCGTCGGATTGGGTACTTCTTTGCGGATTCGTTTTAAGCACAATCGTTGCGGACGGGATCGCCGCTGAGTCGGAACGGATCTTTCCTCTCACCGTAATCTCGTTTTCCTGGGAATAGCACCTCGATGCAATTCCGACAAGGATGCAAATAAATAATGGTAACAAGCCATTGTTTAATAGCTGCTTTCTGTTCATAAGCATTCTGCGTTTTAGTTTAAAGTCAATATTGTTAGTTGGAAAAGTCAGTACATGAATGAAGAGTAGGTAAATGGTCACGTACTTCAAATGAAAAATGTCGTGGTTTCATGGCAATCGTTTTTGGCAAGACAAACTTGAAATATTTGTTAAATATGCAACATGGACAAAATGATAATTTTGGGGGGACAAATTGCCAACTGCTCGTAAATTCTGCGTTTATTCCCATCACAAAGGGGTGAAAATTTAGGGTCTTATTAATTTAAGTGTAAAAATGACCTTTAATGATTAGAATATTACCTGAATGTTGAGAGTTGCAGTATTATCAGCTATTTTGTCAAAATGACAATTAATCGGTGATTTTTGAAACCCAAATATCAATTTCCAGTTTTCGGTGAAATTAATTTTCACCGTTTACCTTTTTTAATATGAATGGATGAAACGCAAAAAAATACCGCCCAAAAAAACGGGCGGCATTTTGGGCTTCCAATTTCTGTGGATGGTAAAACTTAGTTTGAGCTGCCTATCAGCCAGCTTGCAAGTATTTTTTGTTGGAGCGAATCGGGATTAGCGACGGGCGTTACTGCAAAACTTCTGTTTTGCGCGTCGATATTTAATCCAGCATAAGCCAGGTATTTTTGATAATTCAGCTCCTCAGTTGAGTGCACATAATTATATATTGTGGTTAGGGACGTCCCAGCTATCGACTCACAAGCGGCCCAGAATTCTTTCTCGGTAAAACCACGTTGCTTTTCCTTGTAAAACTTTTGATACAGCAGGCGCATTACATCATCCAATGACTTTGTATTCTTTGTTTGGTGCCGGATCTCAAAATCGAGTAATAGCGCAACCACAGGACCTTTGTCATAGTAGGAAATTGTTTTGTTTTTATCATTTCCAAAAGGGCCGTCGTTCCAGGTTTCGCTACTGGATTGTGACAATGACTGCACCAGCCGGCCATTGTGTTTTTCGTAGGCAAGAATATTCACCTGGAAATTTTTGTACAGGTCATTGGCAGAAAGTATACCTGCTCTTGCCAGCAGCAGGTATTCATAATAAACTGTCCAACCCTCTGATATCCAAAGTTGATTTGTTTTGCTGCCATGTTCGTAATCAAATGGCCCCAGCTCAATTGGGCGAATGCGCTTTACATTGTAGTTATGAAAATATTCATGCGCGAGGAAGCTGAGTATGCTTTTTCTTCCGTTTTCATTGTTTAGCTCTGCACCTGTAAAACTGTTTGCCGATGAAGTCAAATGTTCAATACCGCCATTACCTGGCCCAATACCCAGAAAGGTGTAATGTTGGTAAGGAATGTCGTTCATGATGTTGTAACTTGCCGTAACAATTTTTTTCAAATCATTCATAAAATCCTGCTTGTTAAAATCTGCAAGTCTGTGGCCAATAAAACGATGAGTAACGCCGCCGACCTTGAACGAAGGGAGTTCTTCCAGGTTGCCCGCAAGGATAGGGCAATCATACAGCATGTCAAAATCCGGCGCAGTATATTGAAATTGCTGACCCGCAATAGAATCAAGCCCCGTTGCTACACGGCTCCATTTTTCATAAGAAAGCACATTCAAAGAAACGGGTAATTGAATTTGGTTTTCCACATACAAAAAAGTGGCTGCGGGAGTGATATAAGCGTGTGTTGAATCAATAAAACTTGTTGCTACAAAGGCGCTGTCGGCGATGACATTGTATTGAAGCGTGACTTTTTTCTTAGGCTGTGTATGCACCTCCCATGTATTCGCGTTGCTGTGTTCCCACGCAAGGGGATTGTTGTTTTCGTCAAATGCAGAAAATTGGGTGACTTGTTCAGCGTAGTGCATGAGCTGGTAATAGCCGGGCGTCCAGTTGGGCATCTTGAAAACAGTTTTTGCTGCCGTAGCCTTGTATTGCAAGGTAACATGTACTGTATGGGTCTGCGGATTTTGCAACGAAAGTGAAATGACAACGCTGTCCTGCTGCGTGAAACCTGCAAAGCCGAAGATCAGCAGAAACGCTGCTAAAACAAGCCCATGTAGTTTTCTATTCATTGTATAAATGGAGAAAAAAATAGTTGCCCGGCCAACACATATTTTAACCGTTACAAAACTAAAATTAGCTTGCTACAGGTTTCTAACTCCTGCTTCAATGCCGTTTCTTTAGCTAGAAGGCTTCGACAAGCTCAGCCTGACAGCGAAAGCGGAGTGTCAGGCTGAGCTTGTCGAAGCCTCGATTAAACAGAGACAACGGCATTAAATGCTTTTGACTGAACGACATTTAATTATTAACTCATCAAATACGGGTAACAATAGGTTAATAATAGATAATTGTGTTTTTTGCAGACAAGTTACTTTCACACTATAATAATCAACGTTCTAATGTCAATTGTCTCCAAAATCTGTTGCCTTATCTTTTCCGGACTTTTATTTGCCGCATCATGTATTGCACAACCGCTTCCTGACTATAAACCTTCACACGCTGAAATGGTTGCCAATTACAAAGAGGCGGCCCGCAGAGACAGCGCTGTATTGAAAACCATTGGTGGATTCTCGGTAGTTCCTCACTGGATAAAAGGCGAAGAGGCTTTTTGGTACAGCAATGTATTGGCCGGTGGCAAAACGGAATACATTTACGTAAACGCCAAAACAGGCGCGAAGAAGCCGTTGTTTGATACAGACAAAATGAAAGCTGCAATCCAGGAAGCAACCGGCATAAGCGATCCACGGGAAAACGCTACCATACCAATAATAGGCTACCGCTCTTCATCAAAGAGCATCATTTTTGTGTTTGATGGAAAAAATTACAGTTACGACGCAGCCAAAAACAAACTCACAACCATAGACTCACTGCCACAGGTGGAATTAGCCAGCGTTGCATTTAAAGAGCCGCCCAGCCGCTGGGAAAGCTTTGAAACTGATAGCCTTTCTCCCAACAAACAATATGTTGCTTTTATTCGTGACAACAACGTGTTCATAAAAAAAGTGGGAGAAGATACCGCCACTCAGTACACATTTGATGGCAGCAACAGTTATTTGTACGAGTCGCTGGCATGGAGCCCGGATAGTCGTTACGTTGTAGGGTATCACATAAAACCGGTAAAAGATTCGTCTGTATACTATGTGCTGTCTTCAGTGCCGGGAACTACTCGCGGACAGCTTCGATCGCAGGCATACAAGCAACCGGGCGACCCTGTCACCACCTATGAAATGTATGTGTTTCCTGTAGACAACAACAAGGGCATTAAGGTACAAACGCCTGTCATCGATTTCTTTGATGCGCCGTTACTGCATTGGAGTACGAACAAGCAATATTTCTTTTACGAAAAAATGGACAGGGGACATCAACGTTTTAGAATTATTCGTGTGAATGCTGCGAGTGGGGAAACGAATACAGTGATCGATGAACAAACAAAAACTTTCATTTACACCAATAGAATTTTTACTCACTATCTGCCCGCAACAAACGAGATCATCTGGTCATCTGAGAAAGATGGCTGGTATCATTTGTATCTGGCAGATGATCGTTCGGGCGACAGCAAAATGATCACGCAAGGAAATTATGTAGTTAGAAATATTGACAGCATTGACGAAAAGAAAAGACAGATCTGGTTCACGGCGAGTGGTATGAATTCCAATGAAGATCCTTACTTCGAGCATTATTACAGAATAGATTTCGACGGAAAAAATCTTGTTGCTTTAACGAACGAAAGGGCCAATCATAAAGTTGTTTTTTCACCAGACAGGAAATATTTTCTTGACACTTACTCAACGATTGACCAGGCTCCACAAACAATTTTAGGAAAAACAGAAACCGGAAAAAAGATCGCAGACATTCAGAAAGCAGATATCAGTTCGTTTTTGCAGGTGGTAAAAACATTGCCACATGCCTTTAAAGCAAAGGGCAGGGATGGAGTTACAGATATCTGGGGTGTATATTTTGTACCGGCCAATTTTGATTCCACAAAACGATATCCCATCATCGAAAATATTTACGCCGGTCCGCAGGATGCATTTGTTCCAAAATCATTTATCGGTTACAGCAGGGAAATGCAAAGCCTTGCCGACCTCGGATTTATTGTAGTGCAAATGGATGGCATGGGTACGGCCAACCGTAGCAAGTCATTTCATGATGTATGCTGGAAAAACCTTGCGGATGGCGGGTTTCCCGACAGGATATTATGGATGAAAGCGCTGGCGAAAGAGCATCCTTATGTTGATACAACCAGGGTTGGTTTGTATGGTACCTCTGCAGGTGGACAAAATGCATTGGGAGGTTTATTGTTTCACCCGGAATTTTATAAAGCCGCAGTTGCCGCTTGTGGTTGTCACGACAACAGGGTGGACAAACAATGGTGGAATGAACAATGGATGGGATATCCCGTGGGCAAGGAGTACGA
The DNA here is from genome assembly GCF_019130065.1 of Pinibacter aurantiacus. Classification (GTDB taxonomy): domain Bacteria; phylum Bacteroidota; class Bacteroidia; order Chitinophagales; family Chitinophagaceae; genus Pinibacter; species Pinibacter aurantiacus. The sequence goes on from NZ_JAHSPG010000006.1 coordinate 171,837, forward strand.
GCAGCAAAGCAATGTTACAAACGCTTATCGTTTGCAGGGAGACTTGTTACTCATCGTTGGTGAGGCTGATACAAATGTGCCGCCCGAATCTACTTATCGTGTAATTGATGCGTTGATCAAAGCAAGAAAGACCTTTGATTTTCTGCCTGTGCCCGGCATGGGACATAGTGATGGCGGGCCTTACGGGAGAATGCGCAAACGCGATTTTTTTGTACAGCACTTACTCGGTGTGGCGCCCCCTTCAAGAAACGATTCAAAAGCAGATCTTTAAATTGTAAAGATTGTGTAGTAGTTTAAAGAGTAAAACCAAATAACACATATGACTAATTGCGTGAACCGTTCCCTCTTTTATTGTTCCGCTTTATTGTTGACCGCTTTGCAGGTAAATGCGCAAACTGAAAAAGTAAATGATCTTTACCAGCAAACAAGTGAAGTCAATAATGTGATGGTGCAATACAATGCTGATAACGGGAATCTTGTTCGATTTTATACCGTTGAAAATTCTCCCGAAAGAAGAGCGAGATTGCTCGAGGTTAATAAGAGCTACCAGGCGAAATTGCAAGCGCTGAATTTTGACAATCTCAATACAGGAACGAAGGTTGACTATGTGTTGTTTGATCGTAAGTTGAAAGAAGAGCAATACCAGTTGCAGTTGGAAGAGAAAGACTACAATGCTGTTAAAAAATGGTTTCCGTTTGCAGACAGCATTTATGCATTGGAGAAAAGAAGGCGCAGGGGATTGCTGCTCGATCCTTCACAGGTGGCAGATCAGTTTAACACAGCCTACAAAACAGTGCAGGACCTGCAAAAGAAGTTCGCCAAAGAAAATGCCATTGCAATGGAGCAGGGCAAAAGAGCTGAAGGAATTATCAAAGGATTGAGAAGTGCGTTAAAAAGCACTTTTGAATTTTACAATGGGTACGATCCCATGTTTACATGGTGGGTGCCGCAACCGTATAAAAAGCTTGACAGCGTTCTTGCCGTTTACTCAGATAGCATTAAAGTAAAAGAAAAAAGCATCACACCGCAGAAAGATGATGGCAGCGGCATCTTTGGAAATCCGATTGGTGCAAGTGAATTGCAGCGTCGCTTGCAGCTGGAAATGATTGCCTACACACCAGATGAACTTGTTGCAATTGCCAATAAAGAGTTTGCATGGTGTGACCAGGAAATGCTGAAAGCCAGCAGGGAAATGGGATTTGGCGATAACTGGAAACAGGCGCTGGAAAAAGTTAAGACAATGTATGTGAAGCCGGGAGAACAGCCTGCAGCAATGCTTGCGCTGTACAATGAATCTGTCGAATTCATTAAAAGTCATGACCTCATTACCATACCACCATTGGCCGAAGAAACATGGCGCATGCGCATGATGACGCCAAAGGAGCAACTGATCAATCCATTTTTTACAGGAGGAGAAGAATTTAGTATTTCTTACCCCACCAATAGCATGAGCCAGGATGAAAAGCTAATGAGCATGCGCGGTAACAATCCGCATTTTTCAAGGGCAACCGTGCATCATGAATTGTTTGCGGGACATAGCTTGCAGGAATTTTCAACGAACCGTTATAAAACATATCGTCACTTTGAAACACCATTTTGGATAGAAGGGTGGGCGCTGTATTGGGAAATGTTGCTGTGGGACCAGGGGTTTGCAAAAAAGCCGGAAGATCGCATTGGCATGTTGTTCTGGAGAATGCATCGTTGTGCAAGGATCATATTTTCTTTAAACTATCACACCGGCAAATGGACACCGCAACAATGCATCGATTTTTTGGTGGATCGCGTGGGTCATGAACGTGCGAATGCAGAAGGCGAAGTTCGTCGCTCCTTTGTAGGAAGCTATGATCCTTTGTATCAAATCGCATACATGATCGGTGGGCTGCAGATCATGTCGTTGAAGCGTGAATTGGTAGATTCAGGAAAAATGACCTTCAAACAATTTCACGATGCCTTCATTCAACAAAATATGATGCCCATTGAAATGGAGCGTGCCATTCTTGAAAATAAACCACCGGCAAAAGATTTTACAACCAGCTGGAAATTTTATAACTTTTAAAGGCATCGACAAAAACAAGGAAACAGATTTATGAAAAATGTTATCGTGATAGGTGGGGGCGTGATCGGTTTAAGCAGTGCTTTCTATTTGCAACGTGCAGGCCATAAGGTGACAGTGATTGATAAGAATGGGTTTACCGACAATTGCTCATACGGCAATCTTGGTTACGTTTGTCCGAGCCACTTCATTCCGCTTGCGGCGCCGGGCATTGTGTGGCAAGGATTTAAATGGATGTTCAACAGTAAGAGTCCGTTTTATGTGCAGCCTTCCCTGAACCTTTCATTGATTGACTGGGGATTGAAGTTCATGAAAAGTGCAAGCAAAAGAAATGTTGAAAATTCGGCAGTGCCGTTAAAGGACATCGCCGTTTTCAGCCAGGCGGAATATGCTTCATGGGAACAAATGCCGGGTTTCGATTTTGCCTTTGAAAGAAAAGGCATGCTTGAAATTTTCCAGACAGGAAAAGTCGGTCACCATGCGCAGGAAACTGTAGAAGCAGGCAAAAGGCTGGGCCTTGATGTAGATCTTATTGATCAGAAAGGGCTGAAGGAATTGGAGCCGCAAACAACCATCAACGCGCTGGGCGCCATTTATTTCCGTTGCGACTCGCATTTGTATCCGGATAAATTGATGGCGAGCCTGAAAAATTATTTGACTCAAAACGGTGTGAGTATGTTGCATGAGGAAGTGAAAGGCTTTGAATTCATCTCCGGAAAGGTAACCAAAGTCGTTACGGATAAATCAGTTCATGAAGCAGATGATGTTGTGATCGCAACGGGCTCATGGAGCAGGGAGGTAGCGGCGATGCTGCAAACAAGCATTCCGCTAATGCCTGGAAGAGGTTATTCATTTACACTTGAAAATTCCCCATATAGTTTAAACAGGCCCGCCATACTCACAGAGGGCCGCGTTGCCATTGCGCCAATGGATGGCAACAAAATGCGTTATGGCGGTACAATGGAAGTAGTTAGCACAAAAACACCGCCACGATATGAGCGTGTGGAAGGCATTGTAAAAGCCGTGAAAAGTTTTCTTCCGGAGTTTGAAATTGCACTTCCTTCACAGGATAAAATATGGTATGGCTATCGTCCCACCTCCGCGGATGGAGTGCCTTATATCGGCAGGATAAAACGCTTTAAGAATGTGATAGTTGCAACAGGGCATGCTATGTTGGGTCTTAGTCTTGGCGCGGGCACCGGTAAGCTGGTAAGTGAATTGGTGGAAGAGAAAAAAACAAGCATCGATTTGCAAGCCTTTGCAGTTGAAAGGTTTGGGGGATGAGTTAGGAGTTAGGAATTAGGAATTAGAATATCACTCTAATAATTAAGAGATTGCTTCGCAGTTCGCGGAGCAATCTTTTTCTTTTTATAGACCCGAAATGTTTTATCGGTTTTTCACCACTAAGACACTTAGGGCACTAAGTTTCACTAAGAGAGTTTTTTAACCACAGAGTGCACGGAGAAGGAGTTTCGAAAGAAGTGGTGTAACTCACGAGAGCACAGAGGAAAGGAGGGCTGCTGGATTGATAGCAAAAGAATGGAGGTAAGGGAAGGTTTTCAAATCTTTTTTGCTGAATTTTCTAAAGGTGCTTGTTTACCAAGAACATCCTCCTTTCCTCTGTGAAAAAAATCTCCTTAACTCTGTGGTTAAAAAACTCTTAGTGCGTCTAAGTGTCCTTAGTGCCTTAGTGGTAAAATTTGATCTCCTTTCACGTCATAAAGTGTCAATTTTACACAACAGTTGTAGTATAAAATAAACCATTCTGTAAATAAAGTATCAGGATAAATCGTGTTACCAATCAAAGCCTTGCCCATATTGATATTTGTATAAATGACAATTTTTAAAATCGCACACAAAACTTCAGTGTGAAATAATGGTTAAATATCGCTAAGGATGGGTTAAATTCTCTAAAGTAATAATGTAGATCCAATGATAGATTTGTTTTATTAAATCAAGCTTTTTTAAACTCTGACATATGCTGTATTTAACCAAAACAAAATTGTCATACGGTCTGCTTGTCCTCATGGCGTTCCTCTTTTGTTGCATGCACGTGCAGGCGCAGCAAAACCTCAGGGGCAAGGTCATCGACTCGCTGGGCAAGGCAATTGCCGGAGCCTCCGTAAAAGACAGAGCATCAAAGATTACAACCGTTACGAAAGAAGACGGTTCTTTTACACTTCCCGGTGGAAAGAAAACAACACTTGAAATTTCCTATGTCGGTTACGCTGCAAAAGAAGTGGCAGTAAACGGACAATCCGATGTAGTTATCACACTCTCTAACAGTGGCACTGCACTAAATGAAGTAGTAGTTACCGCGCTGGGTGTAAAAAGAGAAAAGCGCAATCTTACTTACAGCACCCAACAATTATCGGGCGATGAAATTCTGAAAGCGAAAGAGCCCAACCTTGTAAACGCCGTTGCGGGAAAGATTTCCGGCGTGCAGGTTACAAGCTCCTCAGGTAATGCCGGTGCTTCTGCCCGCATTGTGATCAGGGGAAATAGTTCTGCTACAGGAGACAACCAGGCTTTGTTTGTAGTGGATGGAATTCCTATCAACAACGACGAAACAGGTTCTGCGGGCGGTGCTGCTCCCGGTGCTGGTATGAATCGTGTGGTGGACATTGATCCCAACACCATTGAAAGCATCAACGTGCTGAAAGGCGCTGCTGCCACTGCCTTGTATGGATCATCCGGTGCAAAGGGTGTAGTGCTGATTACTACAAAATCCGGCGCGGCAGATAGAAAGCCGGTTATCACTGTTTCATCTGATCTGTCATTTGAAAAACCATTGTTGCCTGAGAGACAGACAGCTTATTCACAGGGAACCACCGGCATATTTTACGATGGCGAAACGCAAAAAACGAGTGCATCTTGGGGCGCACGAATGGATACATTGAAGATCAACGGAAAGCCTGCTCCCCAATATGATCCGTACGATTTTTTCCGCACGGGTATTACCTCGAACTCCACCGTTTCGGCAGCAGGAGGAAATGGAAACTCTGCATACTATCTAAGTTATTCTTTCTATGATCAGAAAGGAATAATGCCTGGCAACGATTTTAAAAGACATTCCTTCTTCGCAAAATACAACAGCAAGATTGGTAAGTATGTGAACACGGTGTTCCAACTGGGATATAGCAACTCCAATCAAAATAGGTTGCCGGAAGGCGCCAGCAATGGGCCTTTGTTTGTTGTGCTCGATCAGCCGGTGTCATGGAACCCTTACCCGGTGTTGGATTCGAACGGTAACGCACGTATGTACAGGTACTCAAGAAACAGTCCGCTGTGGTCTGTTGACAACATGAACAACAATGATGTGGTAAATAGATACCTGCCAGTGTTTACATTAAACGTGACACCCGCAAGCTGGTTGACCATTACCGAAAGAATTGGGGCGGACATGTACAGTGAGCAAAACAAATACTTCGAAAATCCGCAACCGGCCATTGGATTGAATGGCAAGGTGATTGACAACAATTCAAACTTCCGCCAGTTTAATAACGATATCATGATCAATGCGTTCCAGCACTGGGGCAAGTTTGACGCAAACCTTCTGGTGGGGAATAACATTCTTTCCACTTACTACCAGAACACAAACCTTACGGGCAATGGCTTAACGGTAGAAGAATTCTACAACGTTTCGGCTGGTAGCAATATCGCTTCGTCTGAAAGTCATTCACTGCAAAGAAAAATCGGTTTTTACGCCCAGGCAAACGTTGAGTACAACAAATTGATCAACTTATCTCTTACAGGCAGATACGATGGTAGTTCTGTTTTGGCCAAGGGAAATAATTTTTATCCTTACGGATCAGTTGCTGCAAGCTTTATGTTCTCCGAACTTTTAAATACCAATGTTAAAAACGTGCTGAGCTTTGGTAAGCTAAGATTATCTGCTGCCACTGTTGGTAATGACGGTGTAGGTCCATACTCATTAAACACGCCGTTCATACAAGCTGGAAGGAACACAAACGCAGGCTACTTTTTGTATCCATACCAGGGGCAGCCGGGCTTTTTGCAAAGTTCAGTATTGGGCAACCCAAATTTGCAGAACGAAAGATTGGAAGAATACGAAGGTGGTCTTGAATTGAAGTTCCTGAAAAACAGGATCAGTTTTGAAGGTTCTTATTTCTATCGCAAATCACACAACGGTATTATTCCGGGTGTAAGCATTTCAAATGCAACAGGCTTCAGTGGAACAACTGTAAATAGTGCCAGCATTGAAAACAAAGGTCTCGAGTTGTTGTTAAGTGCAACTGCCATCAGATCGAAAGACTTTAGCTGGGACATCACCTTCAACTTTACAAAAATTAAAAACAAAGTACTTGCACTGTATCCGGGCATTGATCAATTGGGGCGCATTATTGTTGGTCAGCCTTACAACGTCTTCTATGGTGTAAAATATAAACGCACTGCAGATGGTCAGTTGCTGATCGATGCAAACGGTTTGCCGGTAGTAGGAGATCAGGGTGTTGTGGGCAATGCTACACCTGATTGGCTTGCGGGTCTTGAAAATACTTTCCGCTACAAACAATTTGCGTTGTCGTTTTTCTTCGACATGAAGAAAGGCGGCGATGTGCAAAACGATGTTGACAGCTACGGATTCTTTTACGGTACTGCAAAAGCAACAGCGGACAGAAATCCAATCGTTGTGAAAGGTATCAGTGAAGTGGACAACAAACCAAACACTGTTGCTGTGAACGCGCAGACTTATTGGCAAAGCAGGCAATACGAAAGCACCATCCAGGATGGCACTTACCTGAAACTAAGAAATGTTGCCCTGACATACAATGTAAATCCTAAAGCGCTCGCACATTCATGGGTGAAAGGTGTAAGCCTCACCGCATCAGGAAGAAACTTATGGATATACAGTCCGCACTTCACAGGAGCCGATCCTGAAGTGAGTTCTTATGGCAACAACAACTCTGCGCAGGCGATCTATGCGTTTTCAACGCCTACTTCAAGATCATTCCTGTTTTCAGTAAAACTTAATTTTTAATGACGCTCAACATTATTAAAATGAAAAAGAAATTATTATTCATCATAGTGACGCTGGGCATTGCAGCAACAGGTTGTCAGAAGTTCCTGGATGTAAACAAAGATCCTAACAATCCGTTGAATGTTCAGGAGTCGTTATTGCTGCCACCAATTGAACAAAATGTATCTGACAATATACAAGGTGGCAATGCAAGCATCAATGTTCAAAACTATCTGCAGAACATCGCGCCGAACCAGCTCAATCCAGGCATCTGGAACTATCAGTCTTTTAATGTTGATTTCGACGGCGACTGGAATGCGTTCTATGTCATCTGTCTAAACAATCTTAAGATCCTGAATGACAAAGCCACCACCAATAAAAAATGGAACTATGCAGCGATAGCAAAAATTCTGACCGCCTATACACTGGGCTCTGCCACAGACTATTGGGGTGATATTCCTTATTCAAAAGCATTTGACAAGACTCATTTCTTGGTGCCATACGACAGCCAGGAAAGCATTTATAATACCATACAATCCTTGCTCACAGCAGCAATTGATGATATTGACCAAAACAGCGGACCAGTTCCCGGCGGTGATGATTTTTTATACAATGGAGATATGGGTAAATGGCGAAAAGCAGCATTGTCATTGAAGGCAAGGTATTTCATGCACTTAACCAGAGCTCCCGGACACACTGCTGCCACACAATGCGACAGTGTGTTGAAAGCACTAAGTGGAGCAATGGCAGCAAACGATGATGACTTAAAATTCAGTTATGGTGGTGAAACAGGATCTGAAAATATCTGGAACCTGACTTTCTCACCTGTTACTACCTATGTGTTGAATGAAACATTAATAGAAACGCTCAAACAAAGAAACGATCCGCGTTTGCCTTTTATAGCTTTGAAAGCAGAAGGCACAGGCAAATACACAGGACGAAGAATTGGAGCGCCTACGGCAGATCTAACTATTTATTCGTACCCTAATAACTTTTACGGTGGTACAAGTTCTTCCAATTATTTAATGACATATACAGAGTCATTGTTTCTACAGGCAGAAGCTCTATTCAGAAAGTCAGGATTTGCGGCTGCTCAACCTATATACGTCAATGCGATCAATTCCAACATGTCGAAAATGGGACTTGATACGCTTTCTGCAGCAGCGGTCGCTTACGTAGCATCAAGAACATTAACAGCACAAAACGGATTGCAGCGCATCATGGAAGAGAAAGCAATGGCAAACCTTTTCAACTTCGAAACATGGACAGACTGGAGGAGAACCGGTTATCCGGCACTCGTAAAAGTTGATGGCGCATTATCTGAAATACCAAGAAGAATACTATATCCAAATAGTGAGATTTTAACCAACCCGCAAGCGCAGCAGTCGGCGAAGTTGACTGACCGTGTTTGGTGGGATGTGCAATAGGTTTTGAGTCCCGAATTTTTACCACTAAGGCACTAAGAACACTAAGCCTCACTAAGAGAACCCGAACTTTCAGGGATTCCTTAGTGAACCTTAGTGGTTTCTTAGTGCCTTAGTGTTTTTATTTTGAACTGGCACAAACAAAGTCACGAAACATTTGGAGCGTGTAAAAGCACTTGCAGAATGCAAAAAAGCTCCCAAATTCGGGAGCTTTTATTTTGAATAACCATAGACAGTAATTGAACTCAGGCACTAGCCATCGGCTGTTCAATATTTTGAAAGTAATTATCAATGTACTCTTTCGGGGATTTTTTTACAATGCTTTTAAAAACACGATTGAAATTGGTAATGCTGTTAAAGCCAGTATTGTATGCAACTGAAGCGATGCTGTCATAGTTTTTGTCAACCAGTTTTTTACATGCTTCATTTACACGCACCTGGTTCACAAACGAAACAAGCGTATTGTGTGTGTGTTTTTTAAAGTAACGGCAAAACGCCTGCGGTGTCATGTACGCCAGCTTTGATACTTCATCCAGTGTGATCGGCTGTTTATAATTTTGCATCACATAGTTGTAAATACTCGCGATCCTGATCCCTTCAGTATCATCATAAGAAGCTGTTTGTGTCTCCGCGGCAAGTGGATCAAGGTTTTCAAACGAAGCAATAAGTTTAAGCAGATCTATAAAATAAAGGAACTGTTCAACACCATTGGTGCTTTTTACTTTCACCATTTTTTCAGATACTTCTTGAATATACTTTTCAGGAATCTGAAAACCACCGCTGTTTTGCTCAATAAAGTTTTTCAAATGCTTTACCTCAGGAATAGAAAAGAAAGAACCAAGTTTCGAGTCACAACTGAAAAAGATGTCAATGGAGTGTGTGCTTTGGTTGCTTGTACTTTCAAAATAGCTTGGGTCGCTTTTAAAAACATGTGACTGATTCGCCGCTATCCAATAGATCTGGTTACCATGAAAGGCATGCATCCTGTTGTCAACCACCAGCGTGCCTTCGCCTTGTATTACCCAGGTTAACTGCACTTCATTATGTCTGTGTAAATGAGGATAGAAGTGGTGCAAAGACTCTTCCTTACATATCAGGGTCTTATTATCCGGAACCGGAAGTGTGAATTGAAGGATCTTCATGGCAGTTCTTTTTAGTTAATAATGGTTAGTAATCTAATTTACGGAAATTATCCGCCTTTTGCCAAAAAACTAGGCCATTGGGTTAAAATACGGTTATAGTTGGTTAAAATAGATCAATTGTTACAGCATCTTAAACGTGTTTTTGACACTTAATTTGCACGGGATCATTGGGTTAATATCAGGTTATTATTTATTAAAAACGATAAATTCCTCAGCCTTTTTGTGGGATAGTTTCGTAAGAAATTATTAGCAATATGGCAATTGAATGGAAAGGCGTATTTCCAGCGCTTACAACAAAATTTGATGCATACGATCAGCTGGATCTTCCTGCATTTGAGAAAAACCTTTACGCACAATTGGAAGCAGGGGTAGACGGAATTATTTTAGGAGGCACCCTTGGTGAAAGCAGCGTATTGACAGTAGAGGAAAAAGAAATCCTGGTTAAGTTTTGTATAGCAAAAGTAAACGGAGCCGTACCGGTCGTAGTGAATATTGCGGAAGGTTCTACCAAAGAAGCCATCAGGCAGGCAAAGCTCGCCAAAGAATGGGGCGCAAAGGGCTTGATGTTATTGCCGCCGATGCGATATAAAACCGATCATCGTGAAACGGTTGAATACTTCAAAGCAGTTGCTGCGGCGACAGATCTGCCGATTATTCTGTACAACAATCCCATCGATTATAAAACTGAGATCACACTTGAAATGTTTGATGAGCTCGTAAGTATTCCCTCCATACAGGCCGTTAAAGAATCAACAAGAGATGTGACCAATGTAACGCGTATGATTAACCGCTTTGGTGATCGCTTTAAATTGCTTTGCGGTGTGGATACACTTGCAATGGAAGAAATGCTGCTCGGTGCCAGCGGTTGGGTAGCTGGATTGGTATGTGCATTTCCTGCAGAAACAGTTGCGATCTACCGCCTTGTGAAAGCCGGCAGAGCAGAAGAAGCCGTTCCGATTTATCGTTGGTTCATGCCATTGCTCGAGCTTGATATTCATGCAAAACTTGTTCAATATATTAAACTCGCGGAGGCTCAAACCGGCATTGGTACAGAGAATGTAAGAGCGCCAAGACTTGCTATTGTTGGTGCAGAGAGAGAAAGAATATTGGGCATCATTACGAAAGCATTACAAACGCGTCCCAAGCTACCTGAATACCTGAGCATCGAAGAAAAAATATTAGCTGTTTAATTGTCTTCAATGTACGATGTACGAAAGTCATCCGCATGTTGCACTCTAACGAATTTCGTACATCGTACACCGTATGTAAGCTGCAATAATGAATTTAAAAAAATAAGGAATGGCCGGAAATTTTACAACTGATATGATCGCTCCTTCTACGCAGGTTGATATTGCTGAAGTAATGGAACGTTCTGGAAAAGCGTTTGCTGATTACAAAAAACTGTCACCACAAAAGCGTGCGGATTTTTTGTTAGCAATTGCTGCACACATAGAAGATGCAAGGGAGGAGCTTATATTGCTTGCACAGGAAGAAACAAATTTGCCGCAGGGAAGACTGAACAACGAAATAACACGGACAACAACACAGTTAAAAATGTTTGCGTCTTTGCTGCAGGAAGGCAGTTGGGTAGAAGCAACAATTGACACCGATATTGATGGCTCGGTACCAGCGAAACCAGATACGAGGAAGATATTGTTGCCTACCGGCCCTGTGATTGTTTTTGGTGCAAGCAATTTTCCCTTTGCATTTTCAACAGCAGGAGGCGATACAGCGAGTGCGTTGGCTGCGGGATGCCCGGTAGTAGTAAAAGGGCATTCTGCGCATGCGCAAACTTCGCTTCGTGTATTCAAGGCAATTGAAGCTGCTATTGCACAAGTGCAGGTACCCGCATATACCGTGCAACATGTTATGGGGCCGGGCTCAGCTGTGGGAAAACAATTGGTGATGCACCCGGCGGCAAAAGGAGTTGGCTTTACAGGTTCTTATAACGGTGGCACTGCTTTGGTGGAGTATGCAAGACAACGTTCAATTCCTATACCTGTGTTTGCAGAAATGAGCAGCATAAATCCGGTAGTGTTTTATCCCGATACGTTGGCAAAAAATGCGACCAACCTCGCCACAACTTTTGCAGCGTCTATCACACTTGGTATGGGACAGTTTTGTACAAACCCGGGGCTGCTGATTGGAATAGAGGGCAGCGCTTTTGAAGGATTTCTTGAATTGCTGGCTGCTGCAATTAAAGAAGTGCTGCCGCAAAAAATGTTGCATACCAGTATTCACACAGCATACGAAACAGGCTTGAAAAAAATATTAAGCCTCGAAGGCATTCGCGAACTGGGGCGCTCTTGCAAAGAAGCTGCTGTATTGGAAGGAACGCCTGTGGTTGCTATGGTACAAGCGAAAGATTTTTTGGCGAACGAGCATTTTACTGAAGAAGTTTTTGGTCCTTTTTCCCTGGCCGTTAGTTGCCGTGATAAGGAAGAATTACAACAAGTATTAAAAAGCCTTAAGGGACAACTTACCAGCACGATTGTAGCAACGCCGGAAGATATTCGTGCCTTTGAAGATGTTATTGAACTGCAACACAATCTTGCGGGCAGAATTATTTTGAATAATGCTCCAACCGGTGTTGAGGTTTGCGCAAGCATGGTGCATGGAGGCCCGTTTCCCGCTACAACTGATGAGCGATTTACGTCGGTTGGTACATCCGCCATCAAACGTTGGGTAAGACCTGTTTGCTTTCAGAACTTTTTAGATGAAATGTTGCCTGCGGCACTCCAAAATAGTAATCCTTTAGGTATATTACGATTGGTAAATAACCAATACACACGCGACGCAATTGTAAAGGTGCCGTCTCCTTAAAAAGAGAGGCACTGTTTTCTTAACCTTGATGCTTATACTGAAACCTGCGAATGAAAAAAACTTTTTTCTGCATTGATGCACATACTTGTGGTAATCCTGTAAGACTTGTTGCAGGAGGTGGTCCGGATTTAAAAGGCGCAACGATGAGCGACAAGCGCCAGCATTTTTTAAAAGAATTTGATTGGATAAGAAAGGGCCTCATGTTTGAACCACGCGGTCACGACATGATGAGCGGAAGCATTTTATATCCGCCGCATGATGAAGCTAATGATGTGGCTGTACTGTTTATCGAAACGAGCGGATGCCTGCCCATGTGCGGACACGGAACCATTGGCACCATTACCATCGCCATTGAAGAAGGATTGATCGTTCCTAAAACGCCGGGCATTGTGCGTATGGAAGCGCCTGCCGGTTTGGTAATGATCAGTTATAAACAGGAAGGCAAAAAAGTAAAATCCGTAAAGCTTACGAATATCCCTTCTTTCCTCGCAGTAGAGAACATTCAAGTTGAATGCCCGGAGTTGGGAATGCTTACAGTGGACGTTAGTTACGGAGGAAACTTTTACGCTATTGTTGATCCGCAACCCAATTTCAAAGGGCTGCAAGAGTACAGTGCCGATAAATTAATCAGTTGGAGCAGAGTGATGAGAGACAGGATCAACGCCGCTTACACGTTTATTCATCCTGAGAATCCAACCATCAACGGTTGCTCACATATTTTATGGACAGGAGAGGTGATTGATAAAACTTCCACCGCACGCAACGCAGTATTTTATGGCGATAAGGCGATTGACCGCTCGCCATGTGGAACCGGCACGTCAGCAAGAATGGCGCAATGGTACGCAAAAGGAAAACTTAAAAAAGGAGATCAGTTCATCCACGAAAGCATCATCGGTTCCAAATTCATCGGTACGATAGAAGAAGAATTAAAAGTAGGAGACAAGGCCGCCATTAGACCTGGAATTGAAGGCTGGGCAAGGATTTACGGGTACAATACCATTTCCATAGATCCGGAAGATGATCCGTATGCGTATGGGTTTCAGGTGATCTAATCGGTGAAGAAAAATTAATAATTAATAATTAAGAATTAATACGGCGGCTGCAAGGGGATTCTCAACAGCACGCTCGTGAACCAGCCCCAGAGGGGCGGCACGTTAGTAGACTAAGATTTAAGGTGCACCGTAAATTCCAGCCCCAGAGGGGCGACATGTTAGTTTCGAAGAAGCGCGGTATTAGGCTGTTCGAAATTGAACACCTTGTGTGCAATTTTTTTGCATCATTTTTTAAATGTTAAACAGACAGTTAATTTCCATATCATGAACAGGCATTTTTTTTCACTGATATTTCTTTTGCTGCTTCAATGCATGATGGCTCTGGGGCAACGCCAACAGTCAATATCATTGCCTGCAGCGAAGTTTGTTACCGGCGATAACACCCAATGGTCAATGCCTGGCTTCAACGACAAAGAATGGAAAACCATTAAAACCGGCACCGTTTGGCAAGAGCAGGGATTTGCCGATTATCATGGATATGCATGGTACAGGATACACATAGTGATTCCTTCACGCATGAGGCTGCAATCATTTTGGAAGGACAGTCTCTGCCTCTACCTCGCACATGTCAACGATGTTGATGAAACATATTTGAACGGAAGAAAGATCGGCAAGACCGGTGCGTTTCCTGAAGATGCAGGTGGATATGTAAGTAAATGGCCCGCGGTAAGGGCTTATCATATTGCGGCGTCTGATCCTGCAATTAAATGGGACAAAGAAAATGTGATCGCTATAAAAGTCTACGATGGCGGCGGCTCTGGCGGTATTTTTATGGGGAACCCAAGCATCACGATGCTGGAGAAAATTGACGGTACCAGTATTGGCGTCATGACCGACAGCACGCTCTTTGATAATGCAAAAGCGATTGTTCCTGTGAAATTAAGTAACGACTTTAACACCCGGATAGAAGGCGCCTTGCAAGTAAAGGTGATCGATAATTTTCAACAAAAAGTTATACAGACAAAAACAGTTAAGCTCACCATTGAACCTTTTAGCAAGAAAATATTTTCCTTCACTGTTCCTAATAAAGCGGGCATTTCTTTCAACAGTTCATTTATCGATAACAGTTCAAAGTTGTCCGTAACAAACAACCAGTCACTGGCTTATATACTAACTCCAAAGGCATCAGGCAAGCCACAGATCAATAGCGCCAGCGCTTTTGGCGTTCGACCCGCCTCGCCAGTGTTATTCAGGGTTGCCGCCTCTGGCAACAAGCCCATGCAATACTTCGAAAAAGATCTTCCTGCCGGTTTGCAACTCGATTCATCTACCGGCATCGTCACCGGTTCAATCAAACAAAAAGGTGATTATATTTTTACTGTTGGCGCAACCAACAATCTTGGGGTTGCCTCAAAGCAGATGGTCATTAAAATAGGCGATCAATTGGCGCTCACGCCTCCGATGGGCTGGAACAGTTGGAACTGCTGGGGTATAATTGTAAGTGCAGATAAAGTGAAGAGTTCCGCGCAAGCGTTGATTGATAAAGGATTGATTGACTATGGCTGGTCGTACATCAACATCGACGACGGTTGGGAAGCGCCGGAACGCAATGTTGACGGCACCATCGCCACCAACGAAAAGTTCGGCAACATGAAGGAGCTGGGCGACTGGCTACACAGCAATGGATTGAAATTCGGGATTTATTCTTCACCCGGTCCACGCACTTGTGGCGGTTATCTCGGTTCTTATCAACATGAAAAACAGGATGCTGATTCATA
The DNA here is from genome assembly GCF_019130065.1 of Pinibacter aurantiacus. Lineage (GTDB taxonomy): Bacteria > Bacteroidota > Bacteroidia > Chitinophagales > Chitinophagaceae > Pinibacter > Pinibacter aurantiacus. The sequence goes on from NZ_JAHSPG010000006.1 coordinate 187,027, forward strand.
CGCATCATGGGGCATCGACTACTTAAAATATGACTGGTGCAGTTACGACGGCATTGTTGGAAAGGATACGACGACTGCTGCATACATAAAGCCCTACACAATAATGTCAGAAGCATTGCGTGCTCAACCGCGTGATATTGTGTACAGTCTTTGCCAATATGGTATGAAGGATGTTTGGAAATGGGGACCACAAGTGAACGGACAAAGCTGGCGCACTACCGAAGATATTGAAGATACCTGGCAGAGTCTTTATTCAATTGGCTTTCACCAGGATAGGCTATTTTCTTATGCAGGTCCCGGTCATTGGAACGATCCTGACATGATGATCGTAGGGCAGGTCGGTTGGGGCGAAAACCTTCATCCATCAAGACTTACACCGGATGAACAATATACGCACGTAACGTTGTGGTCGCTTTTGTCAGCACCATTGCTGATAGGATGTGACCTGAGCAAGCTCGACAATTTTACTTTACAACTACTCACCAACAGTGAAGTTATTGCGGTGAATCAGGATCTGTTAGGAAAGCAGGCGCAACGCGTCTTTAATACTGACAGCACACAAGTGTGGATGAAGGAATTGGAGTCTGGAGAAAAGGCTATCGGGATATTTAACATGAGTACCAAATATAGAACCGTGAAGGTCACCTGGGATTCATTGGGCCTTACTGCTCCACAACAAGTGAGAAATATTTGGAGACAACAGAATGTAACAGCAAACAAACTTTTCTACACGGCTGAACTGCCGCCGCATGGAGTGGCGTTTATCAAAGTGGTGGCAAAAAAGTAGACGAGGGCTTGGGTTGAAAACAAACACAACATTGTTTAAATAGAGAACCAAATTTTCTGCATGGAGAAAACTGCAACAACTCAAAAGAAATTCAAACAATCATTCAGCCTGCTGGATGCAACAATGATCGTAGCAGGGTCAATGATCGGCTCGGGCATTTTTATCGTAAGTGCCGACATTACAAGAAACGTGGGCTCAGCAGGATGGATGATCCTTATCTGGTTACTAACTGGTTTGTTAACATTAATCGCTGCGTTAAGCTATGGTGAACTCAGCGGCATGTTTCCAAAGGCCGGAGGACAATATGTTTATTTGAAAGAAGCATACAATCCTTTGGTCGGATTTCTTTTCGGCTGGAGTTTTTTTACAGTCATACAAACAGGTTCCATTGCGGCGGTAGGTGTTGCCTTCAGTAAATTTGCTGCATATATTTTTCCAAGTTTGAGCGAGAAGAACATTTTGTTTGAACTTGGCATTCTCAAAATTTCTGCTGCACAAATCACTTCCATCATTGTTATATTGTTACTAACGTATATCAATACTCGAGGAGTTAAAGAAGGTCGCGCCATTCAAACTACCCTTACTTTAATTAAACTTGTTTCACTCTTCGGTCTTGTAATCTTTGGTTTTTGGGCCGCCAATAAAAATACCTGGGATGCGAATTGGACAACCGGATTTTCACTTCATAAAATAGACGGTAACTTTTTGATTCCCTATTCGGGTATGGCTGTGCTGGGGGCAATAGCAGGAAGCATGGTAGGCAGTTTGTTTAGTAGTGATAGCTGGAACAATGTGACCTTCATTGCAGGCGAAATAAAAAATCCCAAACGCAATATTGGCCTTAGTTTGTTTTTGGGAACGCTGATCGTTACTGTTATTTACACAGCCACTAATTTTATGTATCTCAGTGTAATTCCTTTGCACAATATTGCGTTTGCCGAAAATGATCGAGTGGGCATGGAAGCGGCAACAATTATATTTGGAGACAGGGGTACAAACATACTGGCTGTATTGCTGATGATATCTACGTTTGGATGTGCCAATGGGTTGATACTTGCCGGAGCCAGGGTTTATTATACCATGGCAAAAGATGGATTGTTTTTTCAAAGAGCCGCCAAACTCAATTCCAACGCGGTGCCGAGCAATGGCTTATGGATACAGAGCATTTGGGCCGCAGTGCTTTGCTTAAGTGGCAGATACAATGACCTGCTTGATTATGTAATATTTACCGTTCTTATTTTTTATATACTAACCATTGCGGGTATTTTCATTTTACGACGCAAACGACCTGATCTTCCAAGACCCTACAAAGCTTTCGGTTATCCTGTGTTGCCCTTCCTGTATATTCTTTGTGCCGGTACTATTTGTGTTTCGCTACTGATATATAAACCGCAATTTACTTTCCCAGGACTGGGCATTGTATTGTTAGGCATACCGGTTTACTATTTCATTTTGAAAAGAGGTGGTGCTAAGGAAACCTCACTCGTAAGTGATAGCCTACAGGCGTTCGAATGATAAGATGGAGGGGTGAAAAAGTAAAAAGTAAAAAGAGAACAGATAATGATGATGATAAAAAAGATAAAGATATTTTTTGTTGCAGCAGGATTGTTTTTGGTTTCAAATGCGTCTGCGCAATCACCGTGGCAAAAGCTTGCTCAAAAGCCTTCCACGCTTGGTTTGCAGGACGGACGAATAGAATTCAAAACATCGTCCTTCCGTTTGCAACTGGTAAAAGCTTCGCAAACAGTATCGGCACTCAATCCGTTAAGCATTCCTGCATTTGATTTTACTCCCGGTGATAGTTTGAAAATTCGCAGCAGCAATGGCATGTACCATCTTGGGGATATCAATATCAGTTTGCAGGTTGAAGGAGATACGGCATGGAAAAATTTTTCAACCGCAAAAGAGCGCAATAAAGTAAAAGCTCTTCCTGCGTCTGGTGATGTATTGGCTGCAGCAGATTTGACATCCACATTAGATGCAAGTATTCCACTCACCATCAAACGCTTCTGGGAAGTGCATGATGGTAATCTTGTTTTGAGATTTGAATTGCAGAACAAAATAAACAGTGTCGTTGAAATTGGTGCATTGGGGATTCCAATGGTATTCAACAATCTGCTCGAGGGAAAAACTTTGGAGCAGGCACACGCCCGCAATGTATTTTACGATCCATATACAGGAATGGATGCGGGTTATTTGCAGGTAACGCGCTTAAGTGGAGCGGCACCTTCTTTACTTGTTTTGCCTTATGGTAAAACGCCTTTCGAAGCATACAATCCTTTGCTGGATGATCCTACTCCACGCGGAATTGTGTTTGAAGGATTTTATGAATGGTTGGTGCACAGCAAGGCATACGCACAAACCACCTGGAAAAATGCGCAACAATGGAACGAGCCAACATCAGTGAAGATCATGCCTGGCGAGACGAGAAGCTATTCACTGCAGTTTGTATTGGCTGGTGATCCGAAGAATATTGAAACTACCTTGAAAAAATATCACCGTCCTGTGGCAGTGGGCGTACCCGGTTACGTGTTGCCACAGAATGTTAACGGAAAACTTTTTCTTCAATATGGGAAAAACGTTTCTTTCATAAATGTAGAGCCTGCAGGTGCTATCGATGTGGAACCTGCGCCTTCCGAAAATGCAAACTGGAAAGTGTATTCCTTGCACGGACACACATGGGGCAGGGCGCGAGTTACAGTAAACTATGCTGATGGAGCAGTTCAAACAATTCATTACAAAGTCATCAAACCTGAAGCGGAAGTGATTGGAGACTACGGTAACTTTCTCACCAATCAACAATGGTTTGAAGTGCCGAATGACACTTTTCACAGAAGCCCTTCGGTTATTAGTTATGACTATGAAAAGAACCAACAGGTTGTGCAGGACAGTCGCGCATGGATAGCGGGCCTGAGTGATGAAGGTGGCGCTGGTGGCTGGTTAGGAGCGACCATGAAACAATTGATATTGCCGGACAACACGCAGATAAAAAAACTCGAGCGCTTTGTTGACCAGACCCTCTACGGCAACATACAATACACGATGGGCGCGAATAAATTTGGTGTAAGAAAAAGCCTTTTCTTTTACGAGCCGGATAAAATGCCCGCAGGTACTTACGACAGCTCCATCAACTTTAAAACATGGGCGGCATGGCCACGAAAAGAGGCAGAGAATATTGGCCGGTCGTACAACTATCCACACGTTGCGGCTGCCTACTGGGTAATGTATCGTCTCGCACGTTACCATCACAATCTGGTGAATAATCATGAATGGGACTGGTATTTGAACAATGCTGCGCAAACAACAATTGCCATGGTAGAGAAAGCGCCTTACTATGCGCAGTTTGGACAAATGGAAGGTTCCGTTTTCTTTTTCATACTGAGAGATTTGCGCAGAGAAGGGCTTACAACGATGGCTGAGAAAATAGAAGCATTGATGAAAAAAAGAGCCATTCATTGGCGCTCACTTGCCTATCCGTTTGGAAGTGAAATGCCATGGGATTCCACAGGGCAGGAGGAAGTGTATGTGTGGTCATATTTTTTTGGTTACACAGATAAAGCAGAAGTGACGTTGAAGGCAATCCTTGGCTACATGCCAACATTACCAAGTTGGGCATACAATGGAAATGCACGCCGTTACTGGGATTTTCTGTATGGGGGCAAACTTTCACGCATAGAAAGAATGATCCATCATTATGGCTCGGAGCTGAATGCCATTCCTGTTTTGCAGGAGTACAGAACACATCCGGATGACCTTTATTTGTTGCGTGTAGGTTATGGTGGCGTGCTGGGTGGCATTGCAAATATTAATGAAGAAGGTTTTGCGCCGTGTGCATTTCATTCGTTTCCCTCCACGCTTGTAAACGATGGACTGTCTGGCGATTATGGTTCCGGATTTTACGGATACGCAGTCAATACTGCTACCTATCTCACAAAAGACAAAGAGCTTGGCTGGCTTGGTTTTGGCGGCAATGTGAAACAAGAGAATGGCTGGATCATAGTTGAGCCAACCACTGCTGCTAAAACATCTGCATTCATTGCACCTGTTGGTTTGTGGCTGGATTTAAAAGCTGGAACGATCAAGCAGCTTGCATTTAATCCGGTAACGAAACAGTTGAAGTTGCAATTAGACAATGCTGATGAACATACTGCGATCGCTTATCTCGATATTTCAATTACAGGAAGAAAAAACAAAACGTTCACGGTAAAGGGCTCTTCAAAAATGGAGAAGGGAATGTATGTTGTCCCCTTGCATAACCAGCCAACAGAGGTAGTTATTTTCGTGACAGACAAATAGTCAATCAGATCAATTCAATACCAACAGGATCACTCATGAATTGTAAAAGCATTTTCTTAACTGCACTCAGCATAGCATTCTGTATGGCCACAATTGCGCAACGCGAAGCAACTGTTCGTGTGAGTTTGTCTGATACAGGAGCAATAGTAGCGCCTACGTTGCATGGTGTTTTCTTTGAGGAAATTAGTCATGGAGGAGAAGGCGGCATCTACGCTGAGCTGATCCAGAACAGAGGGTTTGAAGAAGCGAACATTCCGCCGGGAACGACATTGAAAGATGGGTTCATCTTTCCGCCTGCAACACCACACTTTTCATTGTCCGGAAATGCTGTAAGCGATTGGAAAATGGAATGGCCCAATCACGGCGAGTTTCCCGCGTGGACGGTTCATGCAAATGGCAATGCTGCCATAAGTGAGTTAAGAACAAGCAACAATCCTTTGAATGATGCAACACCCCATTCGTTACAAATAGAAATCAGCAAAGCAGATGCGGCCAATACTGCAGATGTAATCAACGAAGGATTCTGGGGCATTAACGTGCAGGCAAATGAAAATTACAATCTGAATTTTTTCTTGCGCGGAAATTACAAAGGACAAGTGAAAGCTTTGCTGGTTGCACAAGACGGCACTATACTTGGATCGTGCACGTCGCAAGTTAATAACGATGTTAAGTGGAGGAAATATGTTGGTGTTATCAAAGCGCAAAAGACTGATACAAAGGCAAAATTTGTTTTGCGATTTGACAGACCCGGAACAGTGTGGCTGGACTTTGTTTCATTGTTTCCGCAGAAAACATTTCACAATCGTCCCAACGGACTAAGGCAGGATCTTGCACAATACATTGCCGATCTTAAACCTGCATTTATCAGGTGGCCGGGCGGCTGCTTTGTAGAAGGTATTACTATCCAGAGCGCACCGGATTGGAAAGCCACAATCGGTCCGGTAGAAAAAAGGCATTCGACTTACAGCCCCTGGGGTTACTGGACCTCAAATGGTTTTGGCTATCACGAATACCTGCAGTATTGTGAAGATATTGGCGCAGCTGCGTTATATGTTTTCAACGCTGGTGTGTCGTGCGATTTCAGAAGTGGCACATTTGCGCCGGATGATAGCTTGCAACCATATATTCAAAGTGCATTGGATGCTATTGATTATGCCATCGGTCCGGTGAATTCAAAGTGGGGCAAACTCAGGGCCGCTAATGGACATCCGAAGCCTTTTCCATTGCAATATGTTGAAATAGGCAACGAGCAAAACGGCCCGCGATATGCAGAGCGTTACAATATTTTTTACGATGCCATCAAAGCGAAATATCCAAACATCAAAACAATCGCAAGCATGGGTATTGGCGATGTCAATGATTTTACTTTGAAAAAAATGAGACGCGTTGATTTTGCGGATGAACATGCGTACAAGTCTGCGGGATGGGCAATGCGCAACTTCGAACATTTCGACAAATACAAAAGAGGTGCATGGGATATTTATGTGGGTGAATATGCTACCAACGCAGGAGTTGGAGCAGGTAATATGGAAGCAGCGCTAAATGATGCAGTTTACATTATGAGCATGGAGAAGAATGGAGACCTTGTAAAGATGAGCAGTTATGCGCCGTTGCTTGTTAACACAAATGATATTGACTGGCCGGTAAACCTGATTAATTTTGACAATGCTCAAAGTTTTGCACGCATTTCTTATTACGCTATAAAAATGATGAATGAAAATCGTGCGGGCATTAATGTAAAAGCTGTTGTAAACATTGGGTCTCCGGTCATTAAGAAGCCTGCGTTTGCGGGAGGAATAGGCCTTGCAACATGGGACACAAAAACTGCTTATAAAGACATTGAAGTTATACAGAATGGAAAGACCATTTTTAAAAGTGACTTTATCAACGATCTTAATAATTGGCAATTTGTAAGAGGGCAGTGGGGCGTGAACAGTAGCGATAGTTCGTTGCAGCAAACAGCTGAAGGTGCACAGCAATTTGAGATGTTGAAAAACAAATCGTTTGAAACCTACACCTTACAACTTAAAGCAAAAAAACTTGAGGGCTACAATGCATTCATCATTCCATTTGCGGTAAAAGACAGCAATACATTTTATCGTGCGCATATTGGTGCGTGGGTAAACAAAGTAGGCGTATTTGAAAAAGTTACGAATGGCTACGATGTTAGCAACATATCATCAACAGTAAATTTGCCTGATTCTATCCAAGCTGGAAAGTGGTATGATATAAGATTGGAGGTTGGTCTGGATACGGTGAAATGTTTTTTAAATGATAAGCTAATCATGACTTACAGCGAGCCGGTTAAAATGTTTGCCATCGCCGGTAAAGATGATAAAACAGGAGACGCGATCATAAAAGTGGTGAATGGCTATGGTGATGCAGTGGAGACGGATTTTGATCTCACAGGTTTTGCGGGCAGCATCTCAAAGATCACCCAAACTACCTTGAAAGCATCTTCATTGAATGACGAAAATTCTTTCGCAGAAAAAAATAAATTTGTGCCTGTGAACTATTCCATTGAGATGAAGGCGAAGCCGCTGCATTTATCGATTTCTCCTTATTCAATCAATGTGATCAGGATATCAACGAAGTAAAAAGCAAACAAACGAATTCAATACGCAAGCCATGAAAATGACAATGTTCGATAAGACAGTATATATTGAAAGACGCAGGAAATTAGTGCAGGAGCTGGGAAGCGGCATCATCGTGTTAATGGGCAATGAAGAAAGCAGCATGAACTACAGAGATAACTGTTATTCATTCAGGCAAGACAGTACATTTCTGTATTATGTGGGCATTAACAAACCCGGGCTTGTATTGGTGCTGAATATTGATGAAGGAACGGAAACATTGTTTGGAAATGATCTGAGCCTTGATGATATTATCTGGACAGGAGCAATGCCTTCAATCAGCGAATTGGCAGCACTTTCAGGTATTGGGCATACAAAGCAATCCAACTCGCTGGAGCAATTTTTTAAATCAAAAGAGAACTCAGGTCAACGCATTCACATTCTTCCACCCTACAGGCCGGAGAATGTATTGAAGTTAAAAAGTTGGCTTCATGTGCCGGTCGCAAAGTTGCAGGAGTTTGTATCGGTTCCATTGATCAAAGCGATAGTGAAACAACGCGAGATTAAAGAACAAGCAGAGATTGAGGAGATTGAAAAAGCTGTAAACATTAGTGCCGACATGCATTTGGCCGCTATGCGCCACACGCGACCAGGCATGAAGGAGTATGAAGTGCTGGCGAAGGTGCAGGAAGCTGCACTGGCCGCAAATGCGGGTGTATCTTATCCTGTTATACTAACCATCAATGGTCAAATCTTACACAACCACTACTATGGTAATACCATTCAGGAAGGCAATATGATACTTTGTGATGCAGGTGCAGAGAATGCCATGTGCTATGCAGGTGATCTCACGAGGACATTTCCCGCAGGCAAAAGTTTTACAAGCGAACAAAAGGAAATTTATCAGGCGGTGCTGGATTCGATACAGCATGCGGCTTCTTTGTTAAAACCCGGTGTGCAATTTCGCGAAGTGCACAGGCAGTCGGCCGTTAAACTATTAGAAGGTTTAAAGCAAACCGGTCTTGTAACCGGCGATGCCGAAGAGGCCGTGGAGTTGGGAGTACACACATTGTTCTTTCAGTGTGGCCTCGGCCACATGATGGGGTTAGATGTGCATGATATGGAGGATCTCGGTGAAGAGTATGTTGGCTATACTGACGCGATAAAAAGAAACACTTCCTTTGGATGGAAGTCATTGCGCCTTGCAAAGGAACTTCAACCGGGATTTGTACTGACCGTTGAACCCGGCGTTTACATCATTCCTGAATTGCTGAACAGATGGAAAGCAGAGAATAAACTTGCTTCCTTTGTGAACTACAATAAACTTACAGCAATGCAATCATTCAGCGGCGTGCGTATAGAAGATAATTATGTGATAACAGATAACGGCTACCGCAAGCTCGGCAAAGATTTACCGACAACCATCAAAGAAGTTGAATCATTCAGAGCTGCGCAGTTTTAGAGGGAGCACGCAGATGACGCTGATTAGACTGATTTTCGCTGATTAGTACGGTTGCTGCACATAAATAATCATGTATTCAGTCAATAAAAGATCAGTGCAAATCAGCCTAATCAGCGTCATCTGCGTGCCAACTGCGTGAAATTCAAACCAGGGTTAGTTAAAATACAAGTAGGCGACGTTCTTATTTTTTAGTCACTTTACGTTACCTATTAATCATCTGAAAATTGCACGATTATACTGGTATGAAGAAAATATTACTGACTATAGCAGGGAGCGCTTTCCTTATCGGAGGATTTGCGCAATCGTATTTGCCGGAAAGAAGCAATGCAAAACTCAAAGTAAAAAACGTCATCCCGTTAAAGGCATACGCTTTTAACCTTAAGGATGTCACCTTATCGGATAGCGGTCCTTTTAAACATGCAATGGATATCGATGCCAACTACATGTTATCCCTGGAGCCTGCAAGATTGTTGAATCGTTTTTATAAGAATGCTTCAATCGCTCCGACAGATAGTGCTTATGGCGGTTGGGAGAGCGAAGGCCTTTCCGGGCACACGCTCGGGCATTATCTGTCTGCATGCTCCATGATGTATGCGACAACGAAAGATATGCGGTTTAAAAAGATTGCGGATCATATTGTGCAGGAATTGGCGAAGTGCCAGAGTGCTCGAAAGACGGGATATGTGGGCGCGATACCAAATGAAGATTCTATTTTTAACAGAATAAAAAGAGGTGAGATAAAATCAGGTGGCTTTGATCTGAACGGTGGATGGAGCCCATGGTATACTGTTCATAAAGTGATGGCAGGCCTTGTAGATGCTTATATGTATTGTGATAATGCGCAGGCATTGGAAGTGGTGAAAAAAATGGCTGATTGGACTGGTGACATTGTAAACCCGCTGACAGATGAACAAAGACAGCGCATGCTGAAATGCGAATACGGTGGCATGAACGATGTGCTGGCAATGATATACGCAATTACCGGCGATAAGAAATATTTGACTTTGTCTTACAAATTCTATGATGATTTTATCATGCAGCCGCTTGCTGAAAACAAACCGGATCCCATTGCAGGAAAGCATTCCAATACCAACATTCCGAAAGCTTTGGGAAGTGCGAGGCAGTACGAGTTAACATCAAATGCCGGTGACATGACTATTGCTAAAAGATATTGGGACATCACGGTGGATCATCATACCTATGTAAACGGTGGCAATGGCAATTATGAATACCTTGGAGCGCCGGATAAATTGAACGATGCATTGAGTGACAATACTGCAGAAAGTTGTTGTGCATACAATATGCTTAAACTGTCTGGGCATTTGTTTACATGGCAGCCGCAAAGCAAGCTAGCAGACTATATGGAGCGCACTTTGTACAATGATATCCTCGCTTCTCAAAATCCTATCGATGCGATGATGCTGTACTTCGAACCATTGCGCATGGGAAGCAAAAAACAATTCAGTGATTCGTTTAACACCTTTACCTGTTGTGTAGGCAGTGGTATGGAGAATCATGCGAAATACGCTGAGAATATTTATTTTGAAAGTGCTGATGGCAACAGCTTGTACGTGAATCTTTTTATCCCTTCAACGCTTAACTGGAAAGCAAAACAGTTGACCATTTCGCAGCAATCAAATTATCCCGAAGCAAACAATATAACACTTGCAATTGGCGGTGTTGCAAACAAAAACATTGCATTGCTCGTAAGAAAACCATGGTGGACAAACAAAGGCTATACAGTTAAAATAAACGGACAGGCGTCCAGCTTATTTAAAGAAACAGATGGCTACATTGCTATCAAACGCACATGGAAAAAAGGAGACAAAGTTGAACTGACATATCCAATGGAGCTGTACACGGAAAGCATGCCTGACAATAAAAATCGCATTGCCATTTTGTATGGGCCTGTGTTGCTTGCTGGAAACCTTGGTGACACAATGCCTGATCCTGTGTATGGAACGCCGGTGCTGATGACAGACAACAGGAATGTTGCGCAATGGGCAGTGGCTGATGATAATGCCCCGTTGGTTTTTCGCATGAAAGGCGTAGGCAAACCATTCGATGTAACGCTTAGTCCGTTTTACAAAAACATCGACAATTATTATTCTGTATACTGGGATTTCTTTACCAATGCAGAGTGGAGCGCCAGAGCCGCGGAATATGAAGCGGAGAAAAAACGTCAGAAGGAAATTGAAGCCAATACAATAGATGTGATGCGGTTAGGGGAGATGCAGCCGGAGCGTGATCATAATTTGAAGGCAAGTGAATTCTCGTATGCCAGTGATGCCTTTGGCAAGACGGGAAGAGAGGCACGCAAAAACGGATTCTTTTCATTTGACATGAAAGTGGAACCGGGTTCAAAAAATGCATTGCTCTGTACCTATATTGGAGATGATAAAAATCGATTGTTCGACATCCTGATCGATGACGTAAAAATTGCGAGCCAGGAACTCAAAGGTGGCACACCGGGTAAATTTTTTGATGTTGAATATCCAATACCTGCAGAGTTGATCGCCGGCAAAACAAAAGTGGTCGTAAAGATTCAGGGCAAGGAAGATAAGACGGCAGGCAGGATGTTTGGGTGCAGAGTAATTAGGAAATCGTAGAGACAAGGCAATGCCTTGTCTGTACCGACGTTGAAAATTGAAAATGGTAGCGGCGAATCGCTCTCGTCCTCAAACATAAACAATTAGCAATAAGTCAACATGGGGCTATTTTTAATAGCCCTTTTCTATGTCCCGTTATTTGCATGATCGAAAAAATACACGCCGTTACCCTCTCAATTCCTAACTCCTAATTTCTAACTCCTGCTTATTCGTGTCAATTTTACAATAAAACCTGTCGTTTTCACCTGCGCCGTTATTTTCTCCCCCTTTAAATGTGAATTTTCCCCCCTAATGGATATTTTAGCAACGCTATTTTTGAATAAAATCCCCCGCATTACTGTTCCCACAGTATTGTAGGGAAATAAAATTAAGTTGCCATAAGATGAAGTATTTGTTCCGCTCGCTTTTGTTGTTGTTTTTTCCTTCTATGATTTTTGCTCAGGCTACTGCCAAAAAAAAGGTGACGCTGTCGACGTCCAGGGAAAAATACCAGGGTTACCTTTTCGCATATTTTACAGGTAATAGGAAAAGTGAAGAAGCCATTCGATTTGCGATCAGCATAGATGGTTATCATTATCGCGCCCTGAACAATAACGAACCCATTGTTTCTTCAGAGAAAATAAGTTCTACCGGCGGCGTTCGCGATCCGCATATTTTGCGCGGTGCCGATGGCAAAACATTTTACATGGTGGCGACCGACATGGTGTCTGCACATGGCTGGAACTCGAACAGGGCAATGGTGTTGTTGAAGTCAACTGATCTTGTCAACTGGACCTCCAGTGTGGTGAATATTCAAAAACGTTTTCCCGGAAACGATAGCCTGTTAAGAGTTTGGGCACCGCAAACGATCTATTATGCGGAAAAGAAAAAGTACATGGTGTATTTTTCATTGAAACATGGCAATCAGCCAGACAAGATCTATTATGCGTACGCAAACAATGATTTCACGGATTTGGAAACAGCACCGGTGCAACTTTTTTACAGTCCAGACAATGCTGCTTGCATCGATGGCGATATTGAAATAAAAGACGGTAAATATTACCTGTTCTTTAAAACAGAAGACAGATTGCCCGGCATAAAAGTCGCAGTATCAAACAAATTGACTGAAGGCTATGTGATGCAGAGTGACAATTATGTGCAACAAACAAAATCTCCGGTAGAAGGAGCGGGTACATTCAAGTTGAATGATGGTAGTGGTTATGTGTTGATGTACGACATGTACACTAGTGGAAAATATCAGTTTACAAAGACAACAGATTTTAAAAGCTTTTCGGTGATTGATCAGGACATTGCGATGAATTTTCATCCACGTCATGGAACGGTGATGCCTGTTACAACAGAAGAAATAAAGCGTCTTTCGAAAGAATGGATGAGCTATGATGCTGTGATCACCAACGTTGCGAATGCTCAAATAAAAAAGATCAATATCGTTTTGGATACAGCCACTAAAACGTTGACACTGCCTGTGTTGCCGGGAACTGATTTGAAGAATTTTGATCCGGGTTTTGTAACCTTTCCAGGCATAACGGTTACTGCCGCGACTCGTGATTTTTCTTCCGGTGGTGTTCGTTGTACAGTAGCCATTGCTGGAAAGGGTTCTCAATCCTATACTGTAAAGGCAGTGGAAAATCACAACCCGGCGATTGCTGGTTTGTACGCTGACCCCGATATCATTTTTGCAGAAAAAACAGGCAGGTTCTACATGTTTCCAACCAGCGATGGATTTAACGGTTGGTCCGGCACATACTTTAAATCATTCTCATCTCCCGATCTGGTGAACTGGAAAGATGAGGGCGTGATTTTGCAATTGGGAAAAGATGTTAGCTGGGCGAAATCAAGAGCATGGGCACCTTGCATTATTGAAAGAAAGGTCAACGGACAATACAAATACTATTATTACTTCTGTGCTGAGGCGAAAATTGGTGTGGCGGTGAGCGATAATCCAACAGGTCCGTTTGTAGATCTTGGCCAGCCTTTGATCAGCAAGCGTCCTGAAGTGATTACACGCGGCGGACAGACAATTGATCCCGATGTATTTCAGGATCCTCAGACGGGTAAATGTTATTTGTATTGGGGCAACGGTTACATGGCGGGCGCTGAGTTGAATGATGATATGATTTCTCTTAAAACAGAAACAATAAAAGACTTTACACCAGATAGTACCTATCGCGAAGGCACGCATGTTTTTTACAGAAACGGTATTTATTATTTCATGTGGTCGGAGGATGATACACGTGATCCCAACTATCGTGTGCGTTACGGCATGTCCACATCGCCAATGGGGCCAATGAAGATTCCTGTAAGTAATTTGGTTGTTGCCAGAAAAGATGCTTCGGGTATCTACGGGACGGGGCACAACTCAACAATACAGGTGCCGGGAAAAGATGAATGGTATTTGGTATACCATCGCTTCAACTATCCCAATGGCATAAAGATGGGTGGAGATGCGGGTTTCAATAGGGAAGTCTGTATTGATAAAATGGAATTCAATCCAGATGGAACAATAAAGCAAGTGGTGCCTACGCATGAAGGTATTAAGCCCGTGAAGTGAGACAAAACAGGGACGCAGATGTCACGGATTGGACTGATTTTCACTGATTTTTTCGTCATAAAATAAATAATAAAGCCTGTACATTTAAATGTGTGCAGGCTTTATTATTTATTTTATGGAAAAATGAGTTAAATGCATCTTTGCTGAATGGATAATGGATAAGCGAGGGTGTTTTAAAATCAAAATTACGAGTATGAGAATAATGATCTGCCTAACAAATATCTTGATTGTCGCTGTTTTGATGACTTCCTGTGGCTCAATAAGAACGAGCCATTATGCTGCCTACAATCAATTTCGCTATGGCAGTGAGCAACCGCGTTTTCATTTTAGCAATGATACCTTGAAAATAGAAGGGGCGTGGAGTTGGGCGAATGAGGCACGGGCAATACCCAAGCTTTCATACATTCCTAAAAATGTCCGCAAGACATTGGAGCCTATTGCGAAAGAAAAAGGTTACGTATTGTTTGCAACCTGGACACCTAATCGTAAAAAGTTCCGAAACGAAGGATATGTACAGGTGACGAAAGATGATGTTCGATATGTAGACGAGAACAATCAGCAATTCTTTGTAACAGTTTTAGTGAACGATCAGGAGTTTAAAACTGATACAAGCGTCTACAAATTCCGTGGAGTAAATTATGATACCAAATTTCAGATTTACACGAGCAAACCAAAGCTCGCAGCATCAGGCTACTGGGTAATGGAAGTGATTGCTGCGTCAGAAAAACGGTACTATGATTTTGTTTGCATCACAGACGAATCATTCATGGAGTCGAAAGAAACAAGAGAGTATCAGGCTAGTGTTTTTCTGGAAGATATTCAGCACCAGTTTGTGGGGCAATAATGTACCTTCGTGCCATTGTAAGTCTTCTGCATAAAAAAATAATCCGACGACTGAAAACACACATGCGTACATTCCTATTTTCTCTGCTATTGATTTTTACAATCAATGTTTCCGCACAAACTTTAAAAGGCAAAGTGGTCAAGGTGAGCGATGGCGATACGATCACAATTCTAGACAGTGTGCATCATCAAATTAAGATACGGCTATATGGTATTGATTGTCCTGAAAAGAAACAGGATTACGGAACTGTGGCCAAAAACTTTACCGCTGATAGATGTTTTTCAAAAGTGATCAGTGTTGTGTCAAAGGGAAAAGATAAATATGGCAGAACGCTTGGCGTTGTTATCTTGCCTGATAAAAGCGAACTTAATTTGTTGCTGCTTCAAAGGGGGCTTGCATGGCATTATAAAACTTTTGACAAATCAATAAGATATGCAGGCGCTGAGCTTAATGCAAAGCAGCAAAAATATGGTTTGTGGGCAGGCAAAAATCCTGTGGCACCATGGGAGTTTAGAAAGGAAGGCAGTATAATTTCGAAACCGTAGAAACGCATTGAATGCGTTTCTGTAGTATAAAGTATTTGTGATTTTTTGAACAATGTTTTTGTCTGTTTCGGACGCAAGAGAGACGCGTTCAACGCGTCTCTACAACATACTATCATCCCAATCTTTAATCACAAAGGATTTAATGATTCCTTCCAATACAAAAGGATCTTCTGCAACGAATGCTTCAGCTGCTGCACGCGTTCTAAATATTGCAAGATTGCCACCTCTGTCGGCAAATGGGCCAATACCAAGGACTTCGCCTCTTGCGACATATTTATCTACGATCACTTTGTGTCTCGGATAAACAGACAGAATTGTTTCCATTGTTGCCCCGGAGCCTTCGCCAATTACTATGGTTTTCATTTTTTAAGTTCTTAGTTGATAGTTGTTGGTTGTTAGGTTTTTAATTCCGAGAGTTCTCATTTAGTGAAATATGTTTCACAGAATGTCTAACAACCAACAACTATCAACTAACAACTTACTTCCCCGCTTTATTGTTCAAAATCGTTTCCAGTTTTTTCAACTTGCTTGTCCAGAATTTATCAAAGTAATTAATGAAATCCTGCAACTCGTTAAAACCATCCTGCTTCAATGTGCAATAGCGTTCGCGGCCAATATCTGTAATGGAAATAAAGCCTGCGTTGTACATGATCTTTATATGCTTTGAAACGGCAGGGCGGCTCATGTCAAAGTTTTCTGCCAAAGCATTTATGGTCATGCTTTCGTTTGAAAGCAGGTGTAACATTTGCCGGCGGCTGGGGTCTGCAATTACCTGGAATACATCAAGTGCTGGAGCTGTCATTGAGTAACTGTGTTTATTGATTCTTCGAAACGTTTTAAGCAGTGCTTCCATCCGCTGTCGTGCGCAATAATGTCTTCCAAAACAGTAAATCCATTGTGTTGTAAATGAAGCTCTGTTCCATCGCCTTTAGGAACAAGTGTCCAGTCAACTTTCGAATTGAAATTCCTGTTCTTATCCATTGTGCTGCCATTCCAGGAGTAAGAAAGCTTCGTGTAAGGATTTACAGTTAATACTTCACAATCGACAACGCCTGCGTAAGCACTATCTGCTTTTGGCACAAATGTAAATTGAAATTTGTAGCCGACAACTGGCTGAAAGTTAGATTTCATCAGCCATTGCTCAATGAGTTCGGGTTTTGTAAGATAGTCCCAAACTTCTTCCGGTGATTGCTTAAAGAACCACGATTGTTTTATTTCTTTTTCCATAATGAGTAACTTTTAGGTTACGTAAAGTTATATGTAACTTTTGAGTTACGCAAGTATTTTTTGAAAAAAAACTGCCGGAGTTGGTTGGGAGTTGAGAGTTGAGAGTTGAGAGTTGAGAGTTGAGAGTTGAGAGTTGAGAGTTGAGAGTTGAGAGTTGAGAGTTGAGAGTTGAGAGTTGAGAGTTGAGAGTTGAGAGTTGAGAGTTGAGAAATTTGTGCCCGACAAGATACAATTTGTTTCAAAAGTTCTAAAGTGCCTGCAGGTTGTGCTTCGCAGGCACTTTAGTGCAAGGTCAAAATAACTCTCAATTCTCAACTCTCAATTCTCAACTCTCAATTCTCAACTAATCATCGTCGTCATCGTGCTTCATTTCGCTCGCCTTGATAAACGCCGCCCGGCTTGGACCGGGAGTTACAGCATGTTCACCTTTAATGCTTTTCCACAAAATGTCATTGAGTACAAGGTCAGGTATTTTATCTTCTTTGCTCCAATCAAGCTTTTCGCTCATTTCCGCTAATTTATTTTGCGCGGTGTTCTTGTCATTTAAATTAATGTTTGCATGCAAATGTGTGAATGGAGTAAGATCAGCTTCCGTTGTAAAGCAGCGAAACATAGGTGTTGCAGCGGCATCATACTGCGTCATTGGCGGCATGCCAAGGATCAGTTCAATAGTTCTTAGCATACCGGTTGTTGAATACATCGTATGGTCAACAAAGTGTCTTTTTACCAGGCCGCCTGCAACATAAGCGGTGCTTCTGTGCGCATCCACATGATCTGGTCCGTTTTGTGCATCGTCTTCCAAAATAAATACAACGCTTTCTTTCCAGATAGGACTTTTGCTCAGGTGTTCGATGAACATGCCAACTGCAAGGTCATTGTCTGCAACGTGTGCAAATGGAGTTGCTTTACCTTTACGCAAACCTTCTGTGTGGTCATTTCCAAAACGCATGGTAGAAAGTTGTGGAACAGCGTTTGCCGCTACAAGTGAATCAAAATCATGTTCCCATTGATAGTACCTCGTCGTATCACGAATACTCAGGTCCCATCCAGTGTAAGGAGCGATGTGTCCTTTCAATACAGGAATGTTTGGTTTGCCATCATCGGCAAATTCACCATAAGTTCTAAAGCTAACATTGTTGCGATGGCAGTGGTCCCAGATAAAACCTGCTTTGCCGTTCGCGATTTCTCTTTTGCCTTCTCCGCTATAAGTACCGCCACGACCGCCATAGCTCGTTGGCCATGTTTTTTCAAGGAAGTCAGTTGCGTACGCACCCATGCTCCAGTTGTGACCATCGGCGCTTACTTCTGCATCCACATAAAAGTTATCGAGCAGCACAAACTCATTTACCAGTTTGTGCAGGTTCGGTGTAACCTGTTCACCAAATAAAACAAGACCTGGATCTCCATTGCCATTTTTTACATCACCCAATACCTGGTCGTAAGTGCGGTTTTCTTTTACTATATAGAAAACGTGCTTGATAGGGGATGCGTCTCCAACCTTCATTGGCACAGGGTTTCCGGCCTCGCCCTGTGCATTCAGTTCTTTGTCTTTTGAGTAAGGAGTATTGGTGTAAACCTGTTGTGAGTAGGCGCTTAGTTGTTCCACGTTAGGTTCTTCTATAACACTCAATGTGCCTTTAAACAAACCGGCGATGTATTGAACAGGTACCGTTGTTTCATTATCGCTCTTCTGATAGTTTACTGATTGTTTTTTGCCAACAGGATTAGGGCCATGCGGGTTTGCCATTGAGGATAGTCCTTTGCCGTTGGTTACATATATCTTTTTGCCGACCACCTTCACATTAGTTGGATACCATCCAACAGGAATAAAACCTTTTGATTTGCTTTTTCCTGGAGTTGATACGTCGTAAACAGAAAGACAGTTGTTGTCGGCGTTGGCGATGTACAAGGTCTTTTCATCTTCCGACAATGCAACTGCGTTACTTGTGGAACCGCTTGGTGCATTGGGATACAAGGCTGCATTCAGGGTTTCGATCACCTTCGCGTGTGCCACATCTATAACAGATACAGAGTTGTCGTTGGCGTTTGCAACATATAGATATTTCTCTTTTTTAGATAGATAAATTTCATTTGGATTATCACCAACCGCAACTTCGCTCCTGATGTTTTTTGAAGCAACATCATAGTATAAAATCTTGTCGCCTCCCCAAAGACTTATGTACAAAGTCTTTTTATCGTCGCTTAGTAAACATGTGTAGGCCTCTGCCCCAAGATTGAATTTTTGTGTAACTTTTTTAGAAGCAAGATCAACAACATAGAGGCTATTGTCTTCTTTGGTTACAACATATAGAACATCCTTTTTGTCATCAACAGCGATACCCGCAGGCGAAATTTTATTGGGCCATTTTTCTCCGAGTGCTATTGAATCTTGTAGTATTAGTTTGCTGCCCTTTATGTCATATTGCATGATCCAGTTGTCGTTGCCACCAGATGCGTATAACGTTTTGTCATTGTCGGCGAAGGTTAGTCCATACCATGATTTTGGAATGGTAACGTCATCAAGGATTTTTTGTTTGGCAACATCGATCAATTGAATAGATTGTGTGCTTTGGCCGTTATTGGCAACTGCAAGGAACTTTCTGTTTTTACTTACCGCAAGATTCAAAGGAAGATCGCCGAGTGTGATTGCATTGTTACCAGCGGGTGTGAGGTTCCAGCCATTTGGTAATTTGATTTGTTTGTAAGCTGCGGGCCCTTCCGATTGTGCGAAAACAGCAGTTGCCGCGCACAAACTTGCTACCAATAGAGTACATCGCATAGAAGAAAAATTTTGGCAAAATTAAGATTCCTACAAAGGGGCGTATGTTACCAAAATATGAAGGATTAGAGTGGACGATAGTTTTTTCACCACTAAGGCACTAAGGACACTAAGTCTCACTAAGAGATTCTTTTAACCACAGAGTTCATGGAGATTTTTTTACAGAGAAACGGAGGGTGTACTTCGAAAGCATTGCGAATTACGAGCATATTAAAGAAAAAGGGGGATTAAAAACCTCATTCTCTCTATTTTCTCAACACTAACTAATTTTTCCCAAGAGCTTCTCCTTTCCTCTGTGAAAAAAACGCCCTTCCTCCGTGGTTAAAATACGAGTCGCACCAAGAGTATGCCTTAGTGAAACTAAGTGCCCTTAGTGTCTTAGTGGTCAATTTTGAGATGCCGTTAAGAAATCATCTTTGTATAGTTCGTCTCATAATCCTCTGCATAAATCTCTTTATACTTTGATGCGAATTTTTCGAAAGCCTCTTTGGCAAGCGTGTGACGGCCAAGAGATACAAGGCTTTTGCATTTCAACTGCAATGCATTTTCATTCAATTCATCAAACGCAAAAATGGCGTTGCAAATATTGATCACTCTTTCCGCATTGTCTGGCAAAGAAAGGTATTGACAGTATTTCAACAATGCATCTATAGTAAGGCTCGATATTTCTGATTTAAAACTATCTGCCCATTGATAGGATGTTTGCGGCAGGAAAGGGCCCCGCTGCACAATTGCGATCAACTCGTTAAGGCTCTTGTTGTCAAGCGTACGTTCAGCAAACAACTGAAGGAAATGATCAAGGTCGATATACAACTTATCTCTGTCGAAAGTAAGTTTCCAGTTGCCAAACTCTTTCTGTAAAGTGCAATCCTCTATTTTTTCAAGAATACTTTTAAGCTTCGCAATATTTACCGATCTGTTATTGATGGCATCTTTGGTGTCTTTCGTTGACCACAAAGTTTCAATTAGTTTCTCCGGCGATACGCCTTTGTTGTATTTTAAGGAGTGGATGCACAACAATAAAAACAATTCCTTTAATAACGGAGTGAACAGTCTTGTGATGTTTTCTCCATTGCTCGCTGCTACCTCAAAATTGCCGAAGAGATAGATATGGACGCCGGCTCTGTTTTGTTGTTCGCTCGTGATATCCTCATATTCGTTGGTGATCACGGGAATGGCTGGCGGTGGGCCCGGAGCAATTGCAGCAGGATTTGTAGTGGCCGTTAGCGGTGCAGCAGCCATTTCTGCCGGTGTAGTTTTTTCCCCGGCAGCCTGGGTGGTTAACTTTCTTCTGAACAATCCGGTTTTATAAACAACAAACGCAATAGCCGCTAAAATGATCGCTGCCAGCGCAAAAACATATTTTTTCGAAGTATTTACAGGCGCTGCAACTTCAGGTGTTACAATGCCACTCGGCGGAAAATTGATGCTATATACTTTTACATCTGTTACGTTGGCGTCTTTGTCTGTAAACAAAGTCACGGCCAGCATTACTTTCGAAGCATCACAATAATATACATTGGCAGCAGATTTTACATCAACGAAGGTGAAAGGAAACGAGGAGCCGATCAATTCATACTCTGGTTTTTCCAGTGAACCTTTTATCAATTGCAATTGAGTGTTGCGCTGGTCCTTTGGATTGATGAGTGCATAATAATGTTTGCCATCTTTATCAATAACCATTGAATTGGAGAACACAAAAGGCTCGGCTGGTTCTTTGAGCGTGTATATTTTTTTGAAGGTAGATGTCTTTACATCATACATTGTCAGGTCGTAATAGAATTGCGGGTTGAGCAATTGATCTCCGTCCTTGCTTCCATAGCCCCCGAGGATATATGCAGTATCGCCGTTTGGTGTGGTGCCAAGTGCACAAAGGTATCTTGGGTTAAAATGCTCACCGGCAGTTTTTACTGTATCCCATTTTTTCGTAGCGAGATGATAGCGCTGCACAAGGTTTTTGTATCTCAACTGACCGTAGCCTGCCATGAAATACAATGAACTGTCGGGGCGCGAAAAGAATTTGTTCACCTGCCAATAGGCGGTGAGGGGAGCTGCGTTAAAATTCTTTTCCCAATGTTGAGCCTGCGCATCGTATGCCGCAATGTCGTGCTCATCAGGATAAAAATTGTACAGATGATTATTAAATGGATTAAAGATCGTTTGACTGCCCGGCAACAGGTCGTGTTTTGCTGAGAGTGGCACAGCTGTCAACGCAGCAGTTTTTGCCGAGTATATATATATGGTGTCCTGCCCCGTGATATATACCAACTCATGCACCGGATCAAAGCCCGCACTCACCCAGCTTTTAATGGTGCGGTTGGTTCGCAGCTGCCAGTTTGAGTGTTTCGGTCTTAACCAATGCTCATTTTGTACTGTTGCTTTTTTCCCCGAAATGCTGTCCAGTGCCTGGTTGCCCGATGATTCATTTAGCGGCCAGAAAGCTTTTTCTTTTTCGTCCACATTCAAAGCGACATTTCTTAATCGCATCGGGATAACATCGGACGATTTGAAGTAACTATGTGTAGTGGCGCCAAAATATAAATTGAAGCAATTTTCTTTAAAGGAAATGTTACTGCTTTGAACAAGTTTGTCATCGCAGTACAACGAAATGGTTTGATGGGTAAGATCGAGTGATAAATGAAATTTTACCCACCTGTTCACTACATCGTTGTAAAGCATTGGTACACTTATATTGGTATATGCATCTCCAAAAACGATAGTGAAACTTTTTTTGGCCTCGTCATACAACATGTCGAGGTTTTGTTTCTTGTCGTTTACAAGTCGGAAAGCATAGCCAAAATTGTCCGTGATGCCCGGTGTAAAACTCAGTTCAAACGAAAGGTCAAGCTTTTGGGAAACGCAAAACGGTTTGTCGGGTGTAATATTTAAAGAGGTCCTTTTTTCGGGGTCGGCATCGCGACTCGCAAACTGAAGACCGTATTGAGCGAATGAAGTTGAAGAAAAAACGATCAGTATAAGCAATGACAGAACAGCTGGATACGGGAAACTCCTTCTGATTAGATCGTTAATGGCAGGCCGGCTATTCATTTATAAAAATCTGATTTTCATTTTATTTTCAATGAAGCAACAAAACGCTGGACTTACATTGATAATAATAACAGTTTACAATCTTCCTGTTCCATAAAAACAAATGAAAAAATGGTTACTGTTCGAAGGCAGTAATCTCCGTATTTAGTAAAGACCCCGTCCGGAAGCGGAGAGGTGCAAATTCTTGCCAGTTACTTTATTAATTAGTGTAGAATGCAAGCGATCGTCTTCTTATACGAGTTCAAATTCTCAAAAGCCTTTGGTCAGGTGTTGCAATTTAGCATATTCAATGAAATTTTCTACCTCTTATCTTTAGTTTTTGACATGAAGCCTAAAAAATAATGAAGCATCCGTTTAAGTTTTTCCCCAAAACATCTTTTTTAAAACTTAATGAGCAAAATGAACGATCATTAATGTTTTATTAATGCAATATTAGATTGAGCATCATACTTTTAGCCCATTAGTTTTCTTCAATTCCAAAACTATCATTTATGCGATTGCGACTAAAACTGCCATTCCTGATGGCCCTCTTGATTTTTTTAAACCTCCTTTCTTATGGTCAATCAGTACCAATAAAAGGTAAGATAATTGACGAGAAAAATGTTCCGCTGGCAAATGCGAGTATCCTGGTAAAGGGTAGCAGAGTGGGAGCAGCTTCTAAAGACGACGGATCTTTTCAGTTAAACATTAACCCCGTTGGCAAAACGACATTGGTTGTAACAATGACCGGTTACCTCTCCAAAGAAGTAGAAGTAGATGCAAAGACCGGTTATGTACAAATAACACTCACGGCAAGTGCCTCCACAATGGATGCCGTGGTGATCTCCGCCCTCGGACAAACGAGAAAGGCAAGATCGGTTCCTTACTCAAGCCAGTCTGTTGATCCGAATAACATGACCGAGGCAAGGGATATCAACCTTGCCAACACACTTGCCGGTAAAGTGGCAGGTTTGCAGGTGACAGGTACCGGGCAGCCGGGCAGTTCATCCCGTTTGATATTACGTGGTGAAAATTCACTCACCGGAAGTAACCAGCCGATATGGGTGGTAGATGGTGTGATCATTTCCAACAAGACCGGAGAAAATGGCAACCTTGATTATGGTAATGCAGCGCAGGATCTTAACCCGGATGACATTGAATCCATGGAAGTATTGAAAGGG
Source organism: Pinibacter aurantiacus (assembly GCF_019130065.1). Classification (GTDB taxonomy): domain Bacteria; phylum Bacteroidota; class Bacteroidia; order Chitinophagales; family Chitinophagaceae; genus Pinibacter; species Pinibacter aurantiacus. Next base: position 210,908 of record NZ_JAHSPG010000006.1, read on the forward strand.
CCAAACGCCGCAGCGCTTTACGGATCGCAGGCCGCGAATGGCGCCATCCTCATTACCACTAAAAAAGGAAAGGTTGGTGACAAGAATTTTGGTGTTTCATTGAACCAAAACTATCTCACTTACACTGTGACCGAATGGCCCGACTACCAAAATGTGTACGGTGAAGGGACTAACGGAAGATTCGCTCAAGGTGGCGATAGAATCATCCCAGGCACAAATGCCGTGAACATGGGATCTATCAACACGCAAAGCTGGGGTATGCCAATGCTCGGCCAGCCTTATAATACTTATGACGGTAAGCCGCATGGCTACTGGCCACAGACGAACAACGTGAAGGACTTCTATCAGTCACCTTATGTGAATACAACAAATATTGCTATCAACAAATCTGATCAGGTGTCAACCTTCCGTTTGTCGTATGGCTTTACAAAAAGCAATGACGTGGTGGACAACATCAACCTGAAAACAAAGCACAACCTTTCGTTCTACGCTTCAAGAAAATTAAACTCAAAAGTGACTGCAGATGCGAAAGTGATGTACACCAATGATAAAACAAAGAACAGGATGACGAGAAACCTCACGCCGGGTAACCCTCTCGTGTTGTTTGTGTATCAGCCACGCAGCATCGACATGGCTAGTTTGTATCCTTATAAAGACGCGGATGGAAATGCGCTCATCTTCACAGGAAGCAACGGTCAGCAATTATTGTCAGACACAGAAAACCCTTACTGGTCAATATACGAGAATGAAAACGAAGATGCGCACAACCGCATTATCGGAAGTACTTCTTTGAACGTTGACATCTTTAGCTGGTTAAAGGCAAGAGCGTTGATTGCAGGCGATTTGAATTTTGGTGAATACTATATATATAATGAGCTGGGTGGAAAGAAAACGCCTACAGGTAATTACACCAACAACATGAGCTCTGATCAAAACTGGAACTACGAGGGACAGTTGATCTACAACAAAAAAATCAACGCAGATTTTAATATCAATGGCGTAGTAGGGGTGAACTACACAAGCTTTAACGCACGTTCACGCACATCATCTGTTGGTTCTTTGCTCGTGCATGACATGCCTGCCATCAGCAACTCTAAAATTGCACCATCTGCATCTGAGTTCTGGGGAAGAAGAAAATCTGCATCCGTGTATGGCTCTGCCACACTGGGTTTCAGAGATTATTTGTTCCTTGATGTTACAGGAAGAAATGAATGGTCATCAACGTTGCCTAAAGGAAAAAATGATTTCTTCTATCCTTCAGTAGGTGGTAGTTTCTTGTTCTCTCATTTTATCCGGAAAAATGATATCCTTTCTTCCGGTAAGTTAAGGGCCTCATGGGCAAAAGTAGGTGGAAGTCCAAACATGTACCAGTTGCTTGAGACATACAACCTCGGAGGTTTCTATGTAAGCAATCCATACCTCGTATATACAGATCAAAAGAAAAATCCTAATCTGAAACCGGAACAAACTGTTTCAAGAGAGTTGGGCGTTGACCTTGCATTCTTCAACAACAGAATTACGTTGAATGCTACAGTGTACAAGTCAAACACCACCAACCAAATCCTTACTGTGAACACACCGAAAGAAACAGGTTTCAATACACGCGTACTCAATGCAGGTGAAATTCAAAACAAAGGGATCGAGTTAACATTGGGCGCAACACCTATCAGAACAAAAAAGTTCCAATGGAACACGATGGTGAACTTTTCTAAAAATGACAACCTTGTTAAATCACTTGTGCCAGGTGTGAACAGTGTAAACCTTGGTCAGAACCTTGGTGTGACAGTATATGCAGAAGTAGGCAAGTCTTATGGAACCATGAGAGGTAATGCGCCATACAAAGTAGGCGACACAATCATTGTTGGTTCAAACGGACGTACGATTGCGGATCCTAACGTACTTGCAGGAAACTTCAGACCAAAATGGCTGGGTTCTTTCAGCAATAGTTTTAGATACGGAGCATTCGACGCATCTGTTATGGTAACTGTGAAATATGGTGGTAGCCTTTATTCTGCTACTTATGGAAGAGCGATGTTCCAGGGTACAACCGTACAAAGTTTAACAGGAAGAGATGAGTGGTTAATGAGCCAAACTATTTTAGGTGAAAATGATAACGAAAGAAAAAATATCGGACAGACAGTTGGTTCTACAGTTACACGTTACGCAGATTCTGCACGCGTAAAAGGCTTGCGCTATCCGAACGCGTACATGGCAAAAGTGGATGCAAGAGGAAATCAAATGCTTGATAAAAACGGCAGACTTATTCCCGGAGATCCTTTGCCAGCATGGATCTATCCTCAGTTGGTAAATGGTAATGACAAAGTAACGAACGACGTTCCATCACTTACATACGATGCAACTTCTATCAAAGTAAGTGAAGTGATTGTTGGTTACACATTCCCTAAGAAGCTTGTTTCAAAAATTAAAATGCAGAATGCACGCATCGCATTCGTGGGAAGAAATCTGTGGCAGATCTACAAGAACACGCCACTCGGTATCGACCCTGAAGCTGCTGCAAACTCAGGCAATGCGCAAGGTATAGAAGCCGGTGGCTCATTCCCTTATGCATCATGGGGCTTCGATCTAAAATTATCATTCTAAAAAAGTTTCAACTGGAGCACTAAAAAACACACAGATGAAAAAGATATTTTCTATAGCGGTCATCGCAGGCGCCATGTTCTCTGCCTGCTCTAAAATGACAGATATTAATACAGACCCGACGCAGTTCGTAAAAGTAATGCCGGAAGGTTCCATGAATACTGCGATTAAGGCAACGCCCTCCATACTGGCACAATATCCTGTTAACAAATATTGGGAGTATGCCAACTGGGTATCACTCACCGGGAGATATGATTGTGCAGATGTGATGTGGCAAACATCTTACGTAACCATACTGAACAACCTTCAGCAAATACTCACCAATTACGGCAGTGATACGGCATTCAATAACAGGGTGCAAATTGCAAGAATATACAAGGCCTATATACAATCCTTACTGGTGGGCGCTTACGGCCCCATCGCTGCGAGTCAGGCAAATGATCCGAACCGCATGAGCTCCATTATGTACGACAAAGAAGATTCGGTGTACGCCAATATTCTCAATACATTGAAAGAAGCATCGGCAAAGATGAACGTCGCAAAAACAACTGATAAATTACCCTACGATGCGATTTATAATGGCGATCTGCTGAAATGGAAAAAATTTGCAAATAGCCTTCGTTTAAAAATTGCACTTCGTGCTCAGTTGCTTTTGGGCAATACAGCCTTAGATGCGGTAAGAGAAATAATGGCAGATGAAACAAACCTCATCGGCTCCGATGCAGACGCTGCAAAGATACAGTTTGATAATACCACCAATGGTAATCAGAATCCTTACTACATCGGCTATTCGGGCAAAGCGAACGTAACTGCACCTACAGGAATTTCATTTCCAAAGATGAGTGATTACATGCTTGACTTCCTGCGCTCCTACAAAGATCCAAGGATCAATGTGTATTTCGATTCTGTAGCAAAAGCAACCGATCGTTACATACTTACTGATACACTTGCAAGTACTGCCGATGATTCATTAAGAATTGTAACTTATCCGATTCCACACTGGGGCATTCCAAAGGCCAATAACAAATTATCCGGATGGACAGCAGGGTTGGCGAACCAGGTAGATCCGATAGGCAACGCCAATACTTTCTCCAATGTAACTACCAAAGTTTGGAGCGATCCTTTGCGTCCGATGGTCATCATGGGTTTTGCAGAAACATTGTTCCTGAAAGCAGAAGCTGCGCAGCTGGGCCTTGGAGGCTCGCAAACAGCAGACGCATACTATAATGCAGGTATTGATGCGAACTTCCTTTCATGGGGATTAACACTGGCGGCTGCGAACAATTACAAACAGGTAGATGGTGTAAAATGGGGCACAAGCTCTGTTGGTAAAACTTTCAGGAATTACATAGGCATTACCAATGCAGACATTCCAGATGGTGACATCAACAAAATATATGCACAAGCCTGGATGAATTATTTCCCTGATGGTGGCTTTGATGCATGGTGCATGATACGTAGAACATGGTCGTTGAATTTCCCTCCGCACACCAATCCTTCCTCACCGGGAGCATTGTATTCGGACGTGCCATTCCGTATGTTTTATCCGGCAAACCTTGTATCGTTGAATCCTGACGGATACGCGGACGCCATGACACAGCTTGGCCTTGTGGGTACCACTTCCGAAGCAATCAACAATACTGTTGCATTGAAATTTATGAAGCCGCATGTAACGATCAACTGGAACGATGTGCCTGCGCAATATGATTATTCACTTGTACAAAAATGGTATGGTAAGACAATACAAGAGTTAAGTGCCGCTGCAAAAGCAAGCGGATTTACTTACACAGTTCTTTCAAGTTATAAACCATAAGTACTTCAATTTAGAAAAGTATGCAAACAAAATATTTTCGCCTTACAATAATTGCTACAGCGCTATTCGCTTTCATCGGTTGTGTAAAGAAAAGTGATGCACCCACTGCAGCAGATAATTTTCTGAACTATCAGATCAATGAAATTCCCGTAACAAATGATTACGTGGTAGGTGCTATGTACTATACCTTCGGAACCTTCAATGTGAATGTGCCAGATACGCCAACATTGGGAAGATACAACATGCCTGCAGGCGTTGTGCCTCCGGATGTAATGACTGGACACATTGACCAGGCAAGCAGTGCAGGTATTGATTATTTCCTTTTCTCGATAAGATCATTCAGTCGCGACTACAACAACTTCAAAAGCGATTCATCCGTAGTGCGTTCGTTCCTTAAAGCTAATACGGCAAACAAAATGAAAATGGCGCTTGCTTACAACTGGCAGTCAGGTACGTACGGGCTTTCTACTACAACACCATTGGAAAATGACAAAGTGAAGCTGGAGCAGTTCTTTCAGGACATCTTAAAGCTTGTGCCATACATGCAGGATGCGAACTACATAAAAGTGAACAATAAAACTTTATTGTACATCTACAACGCACAAGTACTTTATTCAAACGACAATGCATCGATATATGCTACCCTCAGACAACGCCTGAGTGACGCTGGCATCCAAATATACATTGTTGGTCAACAGGACAGATGGACTCCTCCTGCACGTTATCCTTTCCGTTTTCAAAAATGTGTAGATGCAATCGTACATCAGTCTTTCAGCACTAACATCAGTGATTGGGACAGGTTCTATCTGCTGCCGCAAATGACGAATGAAAACTGGAAGTACAGTGTTCAATACTGGCAGGACAACAACTGGGGAGTAACCTATGTGCCTTGCGTATCGCCAGGTTGGAACCAAAAGATCACACAACCAACGGGCCTGCAACCTTTGTACGGAAGAAACGATACCTGCAGACTTTACAAACAGTTGTGCAATGTAGCAAAGATGAACGCTGACCAAAGTACAAGGCTCATTCTGCTTGATTCATGGAACGACTGGGCGAGTGCTTCGCAATTAGAGTCATCAAAAAGCTACGGCGATTTATATCTCAGGACGACGAAAAGTGAGTTTAAGAAGTAGAAGAGAGCAATTAATAATTAATAATTAATAATTAATAGGGTCGCACCTAAATGATGTTTGGATGGTGTGAGAGGTGCAGCACTTATTATTGCCCGTAGGGCATTGATGTCAATAGGGACATGACACAAGGACAATCCTTGTCCGTAGGACATTAATCTTAGGCTCTGATTAGAACAAACCCGTTTTAACAACGACAGATGAGGCCTTCAATCCGCTGCAGTGTTATGTTGCAGCGGAAGGCTCTTGTCATGGCAAGAAACCAATTCAATCAATCAAAAAGATACTTCCGTTATAAAGGCTATGACAATAAAGAAAATAAGGGCTATCACACATTTACTCGCCTGCATGGTTGTATGCAACAGCATTCAGGCACAAGACAATAAGAAGGTTAAGATAGAGGTAAGTAACGATCTTGATTATATCGATCCAACCATTGGAAACGTAGGACAGTTGCTGCAGCCAACAAGGCCAACGGTGCAGCAACCCAACCAGATGATGAGAATGTATCCTGTTCGCGCGGATCATATTGATGATCAGATAGCAAGCTTTCCTTTGCTCATTGTATCGCATAGACTGGGAATGGCATTTTCTATGAAACCTGCATTGTCATTGCCTAAAACAGCAGACGACTGGAAAAAGAGAATGACCTTCGATCATGATCTTGAAATTACAAGGCCATGGTACTACTCAACATTTCTTATCGACAATGGTATCACAGTGGAATTTGCGCCGGGTAAAAAAACAGGCATTTATCGTTTTGCATTTCCTGCAAATGCACATACTAAATGTTTGCTTTTAGAACACTATAACACGGGCAGCAGTTCCTGGGATCTTATTTCAGACAATGAGATCGCAGCAACTGAAACCTATCACGGTGACATAAAAGTTTACATGTATGGTCGCTTCAATGCAAAAAAATGCAAGATCGACAAGGTAGATGAAACCAAAGCCAGTGTTAGCTTTGGCGGGAGTGCAAACGATACCATTGAATTGAAATATGCAGTTTCATTTATAAGCGCTGAACAAGCAAAAAGGAATTACGAAGATGAATTAAATACAACAACGTTTGAACAATTGGCAGATGATGCGCAACTGGCATGGCAAAAAGTAGTTAACCAGGTTAAAGTGGAAGGGGGAACAACGGCACAAAAACGTTCGTTCTATACAGCGTTGTACAGATGTTATGAGCGAATGGTGGATATCACCGAAGATGGAAAATACTACAGCGGTTACGATAAAAAGATACACGCAACCAATAGGCCATTTTATGTAGACGACTGGACATGGGATACGTATCTGGCGCACCATCCCTTGAGAGCAATTCTTAATCCATCCATGGAAGAGGATATGCTAAACTCATACGTAAACATGTATGAGCAAAGTGGCTGGATGCCAACATTTCCGGTGCTTTTCGGTGATCATGCATGCATGAATGGTTTTCATTCATCTGTAATGTTTCTTGACGACGTTCGAAAAGGTTTGAAAAATTTTGATGTTGAAAAAGCATACGAGGGCATGTTGAAAAATGCTACGCAGGCAACAATGCTGCCATGGCGCAATGGCCCAAAGACAGAGCTTGAAGACGTGTATTATTCAAAAGGATTTTTCCCCGCCTTGAAACCCGGAGAAACAGAACCTGTTGCCCTTGTGAATTCATTTGAGAAAAGACAGGCAGTGGCTGTAACGCTTGGTGCTAGCTACGATGACTGGGCGGTGAGCGAAATGGCTGCAATGCTGGGTAAAGAAAAAGATCATTCAAAATTCGCCGCAAGGGCATCGAATTATAAAACACTTTGGAACAAGCAACAAAAAATATTTCTACCTAAAGACGCGCAGGGAAATTGGATAAACATTGATCCAAAATTTGATGGCGGCAAAGGTGGCAGAGACTATTACGATGAAAACAACGGATGGACGTATATGTGGCAGGTGCAACATGACATCAGCGGTCTCATGGCGCTGATGGGCGGAAAAAATGATTTTGAAAACAGGCTGGATCAATTGTTCAGGGAACCGTTGGGAAGAAGCAAAAGTGAGATGTGGTACAAGTTTCCCGATGCAACGGGGCTCGTTGGTCAATACTCGATGGGCAATGAACCCAGCTTTCACATACCTTACTTGTACAACTTTACGTCGAGCCCATGGAAAACGCAAAAGCGTATTCGCTTCCTGCTGAGCACCTGGTTTAAGGATAATATCTTCGGCATTCCGGGAGATGAAGATGGAGGCGGCATGTCTGCGTTCGTTGTGTTTTCCTCACTTGGCTTTTATCCTGTAACGCCCGGAATTCCTGCTTATACCATCGGTAGCCCGTTGTTTACGAAGTCAACAATTGATCTTCAAAACGGAAAACAATTCACCGTGATCGCAAACAATTCGTCGGTTGTAAACAAGTACATCCAGAGTGCAAAACTCAATGGACAAACGATTAACACGCCATGGTTCACGCATCAGCAATTGGTTGATGGAGGGACACTGGAACTGGAAATGGGGCCGAAGCCAAACAAACGGTGGGGAACAGGCGAGAAGGCGGGCTTTTGAAATGAGTTAAACAATTTCATGGTGGTTGTGATCAGTAAAAAAAGACTGCTTGTCATCCCGACGAAGGAGGGATCTGAGTCTAACACTAGCAATCAGTTTATGCAAGCACCCAGATCCCTCCTTCGTCGGGATGACAAGCAACATACATTCAGTTTTTCGAACAGTTTAGCTAGACAATTAACAATTAAGAATTCAATCAACTATTAAAAACCGATGCGACAATTTAAATACATTCTTGGTTTGGCAATACTGTTTGCCACGAGTTTGAAAGCGCAACACAAACACAGCGCCAGCTCGGCCTTTACCTCATACAAGGGGCTCGTAATGGCGGGTTACCAGGGTTGGTTCAATGCGCCGGATGATGGCGCTGGGCGTGGTTGGAACCATTATGTGGGCAAAGGAAAATTTGAACCCGGCAATTGTAAAGTCGATCTGTGGCCGGCAACATCAGAATATAAAAAAACATACAAAACTCCATTTCGCCTGGCAGACAGCAGTACAGCTGTATTGTTTAGTTCCTACGATGCTTCCACTGTTGATCTTCATTTCAAATGGATGAAGGAATATGGCATTGATGGTGTGTTCGTGCAAAGATTTGTGAGCAATGTGAAAAGCCCTGTGAGCTTGCGTCACAATAATACGGTATTGAGTCACGCCTTGAGTGCGGCAAAAAAATATCATCGCGCTATAGCAATCATGTACGATCTCTCAGGCATGCATGAAGGAGATGCTGATGTGGTGATAAATGATTTTAAAAAGCTTGTTGATAGCCTGCGACTTACAACAAGAGGCAAGAAACAAACCTACCTGTATCATAACGGCAAACCTCTTGTAGCGCTTTGGGGCGTTGGTTTTCCGGGTCGCTCGTATGGTTTAAAGGATATTGAAAAGATGATGGACTTTCTGCAAAATGACAAAGAATATGGCGGATGTTCCATCATGCTCGGCGTACCTACTTACTGGCGCGATCTGGATAAAGACGCAGTCAAAGATCCGCATTTAACAGAAGTTATAAAGAAGGCAGACATTGTTCATCCCTGGTTTGTTGGAAGATACAATGAAGAAACATATCCAGCCTTCAAACAGCATGTGGCAGGAGATGTACAATGGTGCAAACAAAACAAAATTGACTATGCACCCGTGGTTTATCCCGGATTTAGCTGGCACAATATGTATAACAAAAGTCCACAAAACCAAATGCCGCGTAATAAAGGTGAATTCTATTGGAAACAGATTGCCGGCGCTTTAGAAAGCGGCGCGGAAATGTTGTATGTCGCAATGTTTGATGAAATAGACGAAGGCACTGCGATTTTCAAAGTATCAAAGAACCCGCCGGTTGGAGCCAGCAGTTTCGTAACATTTGAAGAAAGTGTTCCGGAAGATCATTATTTATTTCTTACAGGGATGGCCGCAAAAATGTTGCGCAAGGAGATTCCGTTCAGCGAAACGCAACCTGTGCAGCAAGGGGATGGCCTGGGTAGGAAGTGAGAAGTAAAAAGTAAAAATTAGAAATGTCTAAGGAACACGACTGTAATAATTGAACTGACAATTTTTGAAGTAAGATGATTCTAATTTTTGGTGTTACACGTCATTGCGACCGCGAGGAACGAAGAGGGAAGCAATCTCCTGCTCTCAACAAATGAGATTACTTCGCTGCGCTCGCAATCACGTGCGATACGCATGGAAGAAAGACACAGGAAGTAAATAAGCTAGAGAAAAGTTATTTCTAAAAAAGAAGGATGAGTAATCTAATATGAAGAGTTTAAAATTTTTTATAAACATCATTTCATTCGTTTGCATAACGCATCAATCACAATCGCAGGATTTGACAAAGTACGTTGATCCTTACATTGGTTCCGATGGTCATGGCCACGTATTTGTGGGAGCGAGTGTACCATTTGGAGCTGTGCAATTGGGGCCTTCTAATTTTTTTAAAGGATGGGATTGGTGTTCCGGTTACAATTATGGCGACAGTATCGTAACAGGCTTTGCACATACACATTTAAGCGGTACAGGTATTGGCGATCTTGGAGATATTTTGATGATGCCTTATGTTGGTGAAATAAGAACAGACAAGGCAACGGAGAAGGAATACCAGAAGGGTTACGGTGCACATTATTCCCATAAAAATGAAAGTGTGCAGCCTGGTTACTATTCTGTAATGCTTGATGGCTCCAATATTAAAGTGGAGTTGGCCGCAACGGAGAGAGTTGGGTTTCATCAGTATCAGTTTCCTCAGGATAAGCAAGCGCATGTGGTCATTGACCTGAAAGAGGGTATTAATGATCAAAGTGCTGAAACTTACATCAGGCAAGTCGATCAATACACATTGGAAGGTTATCGTTTTTCAAAAGGATGGGCGAAGGAACAGTTGATATTTTTTGCTGTCCGTTCATCTGAACCGCTTGAACATTTTTCTGTTTATGATGATAATAAACTATTGCAGGGTGATAGCGGGAAAGGCAAAGCTATAAAGGGCTTGATCAGTTTTGATAAAGCGCCCAAAACACTCAAGTTGAAAGTAGGCATTTCTCCTGTGAGTTGCGAAAATGCGTTAGCAAACATTACTGCGGAAATTCCGCGTTGGAATATTAATGAAGTCGTGGCGGAAGCAAAAGCAAAATGGAATAAAGAGTTGTCAAAGATTGTCATCAATACGCCTTCTGACAAAGTCAAGCGAATTTTCTACACTTCATTGTTTCATACAATGATTGATCCCGCATTGTTCAACGATCACAACGGAGACTATCGCGGTGCTGACAAGCAGGTATATAAAAAAGCACCGTTTGCCAACTATAGTGTCTTTTCTCTTTGGGATACCTATCGTGCAGTGCATCCGCTGTACACCATCACGCAGCCCGAAAGAACCGCCGACATGGTGAACTCGATGCTCGCCATCTACGATCAAAAAGGCTTATTGCCTCAATGGCATTTAGAAGGATGGGAAACGGGAACCATGGTGGGTATTGCAAGCAGGCAGGTAATTGCAGAAGCATATTTGAAAGGCATAAAAGGATTTGACGCTGAAAGGGCTTTCAATGCAATCAAAGGAACGTCAGCATCAGACACTTTGGGAATGTTGTACGTGAAAACATCTACAGCAATTCCCTCGGATAAAGAAAGACGCTCCGTTGCCAAAGGTCTTGAATACGCCATTGGAGATGGTAGCATTGCCTTAATGGCAAAAGCTTTGGGCAAACAAAACGAGGCTGAATATTTTTCAAAACGTGCAATCAGTTACAAATTGTATTTCGATTCAACTACACAATTCTTCAGAGGTAAACTTGCGAATGGAGATTGGGCACCTGATTTTAATGCACTCAAGGCCAACAATACCATTTACGCCGAAGGCAATGCCTGGCAATACTTGTGGCTCGTGCCGCAGGATGTGAAAGGCCTGATATCGTTGCTTGGCGGCGAAAAAATGTTTAACAACCGGCTCGATTCAATGTTCGCTCTCGAAACAACCGCCGATGAAAAAGGGTTGGCGGATCTTACCGGGACCATTGGTCAATATGCGCACGGCAACGAGCCCAGTCACCACATCGCTTATCTCTATGCGTATGGTGGTCGCCATTGGAAAACAGCAGAAACAGTAAGACATATTATGAACGATATGTACCACGATCAACCTGATGGTATCATTGGGAATGAAGATTGCGGGCAGATGTCTGCATGGTACATTTTCTCTGCAATGGGCTTCTATCCGGTCTTTCCGGCTAATGGCAAATATGTATTTGGAAGCCCTTTGGTAGAGAACGCAACATTGCAATTGCCAAATGAAAAAACATTTACCGTAAAAGCTACCGGAGCTTCATCTAAGCCATACATACAAAAAGTATTACTAAATGGAAAACCTTATGAGGCTGCGTATATCGATCACGCCGCGATTATGGCGGGTGGCACGCTGGAGTTCATCATGAGTAACAAACCTAATAAAGATGGGAGCTATGCTTCTAAACTAAAAGCATCGCTCTTAAAATAAATGAATTGATCATGAGATTAAAAAGAATTTCCCTTACAACATTATTGACAGTAATGTCATTCCTCTTCGCATCGAATATGCGGGCGCAGGATGTTAACTCTTCGGGTGCACAGTCTACATTCAAAGGCGCTTTTCAAACAAGGGGGCGTGGTATTTGTGAGATGAATAACGGTGTGTTGAAAACAAAAGATGCGTATGCGGCTTTTGGTGATGAAAACATGAGCGACTATGAGGCGACATTTCGTGCATGCACACCAAAAGGAGAAGATCAGGTACAACTGTGGGCGGGCTTTAGAGAGTTCAATAGGAACGACAGGTATATCATTGGTTTACGCGGTGGCCTGCAAAATACTTTGTACTTAAGCAGGCTTGGTTATTTAGGCACAGATGAATTTCTCGCATTGCGCCCGTTGGATTTTAAGCCAGAACCCGGCGCATGGTACACATTCCGAATACAGCTGAGTGGCAAAAGAATTCGCGTGTTTCTCAATGATGAATTATTGCCACGTATAGACATAGAAGACAAAAACAGTGTGTTGGCACCTTCGGGAAAAATCACGCTTGGTGGCGGATGGATCACTAGCCTTTATGAAGGTCTTACGATAACTCCGTTGCAAAAAGGAGCATTGGATAACATGCCAAAACTGGAATATGCAGCGGCGACAAAAGCAATTGATAAAACGGCAAAGAGAAAACAGGAACGCAGCACTTACAAAGCTGTTGTTGTAGATAAAATTAATCCGGGACGCACCGTCGTTTCACTCGATGGCCAATGGTTGTTCATGCCCGTATATGAAATGTCCGATCAGAAGAAAGCTATTTCTCCCAAGGAAGATGATAAAGAATGGCACAGCATGCACGTGCCTGATTTTTGGAACCCTATTCGCATTTGGCTGCACGGGGAAACCTTTGGCCCGTTTGCCAAAGGTGCTTCTGATAACTACTTTCAGGCTGAGACAGATCGTTGCGAAGGTTACACATTTGATTACAAAAAAACAGCCGCCGCATGGTATCGCCAATGGATCGAGTTGCCTGATAACATAGACGGGAAAGATGTGTCGCTGCAATTCGATGCTATTTCAAAAATTGCAGAAGTCTGGATCAATGGTGTGCATGCGGGTAAACATGTCGGCATGTTTGGCGATCTTAATGTAAATGCAAAAGGTTTGTTTCACAAGGGAAAAAACCTTGTAACTGTAAAAGTGATTCGCGATTACACAAACGACATTAAAGACGAAGGCAAGGTGGTCGATGTGGCAGTTAGCGTGGAGGTAACAAACAAAATGCTAAAGGACCTTGCGCATGGATTTTACAATGGCGACCCTGCCGGTATCTGGCAACCGGTGAAGCTCGTGATCACTGATCCGTTAAAGATCAGCGATGTGTACATCAAACCGAATCTTACTGGCGCGTCATTTGAAATTACGGTGAAAAATTCTGAGAAGACTGACAAGCAATTTTCATTCGTTACAAAGATTGTAGATAAGAATGGCAAGCCACTATACGTTGGATTGGGATTGGACAAAAACATTATTCACGCAGGAGAAGAACGTACTTTCAATTATAGTGTGAAAGATTTGCAACCTTTGTTGTGGACACCACAAACGCCGAACCTGTATGACTTTACATTCTACATCATGTCAAACGGTAAGGAGGCGGATAGTTCTGTCATTGTTTCCGGCTTCAGAACTTTCGAAAGTAAAGATGGTTACTTGTGGTTGAATGGTAAACGCTATTGGCTGAGAGGCGGAAATCAAACTCCTTTTGCACTTGCTCCCAATGATGTGGCATTGGCCGACAAATTCTACGATCTTATGAAGGCAGGTAACATGGAAGTGACACGCACACACACCGCGCCGTACAACGAACTCTGGATGCAGGAAGCGGATAAAAAGGGAATCGGCGTTAGCTTTGAAGGTACATGGCCCTGGCTCATGCTCGCGACTTCCATGCCCGATAAAAAACTGATCGATATGTGGGCAGATGAATTTCTTGCCATGATCAAAAAATACAGAAACCATCCTTCTCTGTTGTTCTGGACGGTAAACAATGAAATGAAGTTCTATGACAACGATCCAGATATGGAACGTGCGAAATTGAAAATGACGATCATTTCTGATGTGGTGAAAAGGATGCGAACAGTAGATAATACGCGACCAATTTGTTTTGATTCCAACTACAAAAGAAAAGGCAAGGCAAAGAAATTTGGTGAAACATTTTTTAGCAATATCGATGATGGCGATATCGACGATATTCATTCCTACATCAACTGGTACGACCATACTGTGTTCAAGCAATTTAATGGTGAGTTTCAAAAAGAAAACTGGTCCGAAGGCCGGCCGTTGATCAGCCAGGAAATGTCGACAGGTTATCCAAACAGCGAAACCGGCCATCCCGTGCGGTTTTATACGCAGGTCCATCAAACGCCGCAATCGCTCGTTGGTGATCTTGCTTATGAATACAATGATCCAGCGTATTTTTTGCAGGCACAATCATTCATCACCAGCGAAGTTGCCGAAGCATTAAGAAGAAGCAATGATAAATCAGCAGGCATCATTCACTTTGCGCTCATTACATGGTTCCAGAATGTCTACAATGCGTCAACTATAAAACCATACGTAACCTATTATGCAATGCAAAGAGCGCTGCAACCGGTACTTGTAAGCGCTGAATTGTGGGGGCGTCATTTTTACGCAGGTGAACAGTTGCCCGTGAGAATATGCATTGTGAACGACAGGAGCGAAGGTAGCGCCATTGCTCCTTCTGAACTGGAATGGAAGATTGTAAACAATGACGGAAAAGTGTTGCAAAGTGGTATGCAAAAGGTTCCCGAAGTTGCATACTATGGCCGCGAGTGGGTAACGCCAACGATTAATATTTCTGCGTTACCACAAGATAGGATTAATGGAAAGCTGGTATTGTCGTTAAAAGAAAATGGCAAGCAAATTTCATCCAATGAATATTCGATAACATTGGCAAACAAACAGTGGAACAAAGCAAGCGTTTCTAAAAAGATTTTGCTGGTGGATAAAACAAATATGAAGGCGGTGTTTGATAAGCTCGGCATTGCACATGCATTATCATCAACGGTGAGTGAAGCTTTACAACAGAAAGCTGGTGTTTATGTATTCTCCGGTGTAAATTCCGGCGAGGTATCTGCACAGGACTTGCAGCGAATCAAAGAAATGAAAGCAAATGGTGCCAAGTTTCTTTTGCTTAACTCAGGCTTTGCTGCAGACCTTTTTACAGAGTATATAACAGGTTCAATTGTACCGACAGAGGGTGACATTGTTAACATGGAAATTCCTGAATCGCCTGTGTTTAACGGCATTGAATTGATGGACCTACGTTATTTTAATGACAACAAAAGAGAGGTTCCAACGGTTTGTAATTCAGCTTTAAAAGTAACGCGGAGCGAGCATGTTGAACTATTGGCAAAGCACATCAAGATTCATGGATACATCAACGGGGACATGGCCGAGCGTGCAAAATATATGCAAGGCATAGAAGGCAGTACGATCGTAAAGATCAATGATAAAGGCACCGCCATTGTATCAACCATGGCATTGGAAAAAGGAGTAACAGATCCGGTCGCAGGAAAATTATTGGTAAATATGTTGAATGATTTGGCAAAGTAATGTTAGTCAGTTAGAACGTTTAATGTGCAGAGCCATGAAGGCGGCATTTAACGTGTCGCCCCTACGAGGCTGGCAGTGAATTTTCTAAACTGGTTTCTTTTTCTACGAACGTGAAGCTCCTACGGAGCTTGATGATCGAGATTCAACCTAGCCCCAGCGGGGCGACACGTTCGTAGCCAATGTGAAATTGCAGCGAATCGAATGCCAGCCCCGTAGGGGCGAAATGTTAAATGTCGCGAAGCAACAGCTTTTTAACATGAATTAAGTTGGCTGCAATGATGCTTACTCGCATCACGGCTGCCTAAAATAAAAGAGTGATGAACAAATTTTTTAAAAATACTTTGTTATTATCGGTCTGCGCAATATCGCTCTATAGTGGCGATGCGCAAACTCCATTGCCTGCTAATGATTTGGTAGCGCCAAACTACACAACAGCGCCAATGCAGGATTGGGAAAAGAAATTCTCCGATTTCTCTTTCAATGTCTACAAAAAAAATGACCATGTTTTGCCCTACAGGCTTTACAAACCTGCGGCCCAAAAGGGAGAGAAATATCCGCTGGTATTGTTCATGCATGGAGCCGGAGAAAGAGGCGTTGATAATCGCAAGCAATTCCTTCGTTTTTCATGCACGAAGTTTTGGGAAAAATATCCGTGCTATGTTTTAGCACCGCAATGTCCGGAAAGAAAGGATGTGGATAGTGATGCAGGAGCAGTGTGGGTACATACGCCTTTTGGTGCGCAGAGTCATTCAATGCAGAAGGAGCCTACATGGCCAATGCAGTTGTCCTTTGAATTGCTCGATAGAATTATCAAAGAGAATAACATTGATCGCGACCGCATTTATATAACGGGACTTTCAATGGGCGGCTTTGCTACATGGGAAATGTTGCAGCGTCATCCGGAGTTGTTTGCCGCAGGCATCCCCATTTGTGGTGGTGGCGACACTGCTTTTGCGGGAAAGCTTTCGCGTGTTCCGCTTTGGGTGTTTCATGGCGATGCGGATAGCACCGTGCCCGTAACGCGTTCGCGTGCAATGGTTCAACAGGTTGTTGCCAAAGGTGGCCATCCGCGATATACGGAATATCCCGGAGTTGGTCATGATTCATGGAGCAGAACTTATCCAGAAAACGAAGTATGGGATTGGTTGTTTGCTCAGTCAAAAAAGAAAGATTCTCCAAAGAAAATTGCATATGGTTCGCTGGAAGACGATCACATCAAATACATTGGTCGTTGGGATAAAAGCAACGTTGCGGAATATGTGAGCAGATGGGGTGGTGCTTATTTTAAAGTGGCATTTACCGGAACGAAAGTGAAATTGAGAATGGGTACGAACAAAACGAACTACTACGTTAAGATAGACAATGGTCCCTGGATCAGCTATAAGAATGTAAGCGATACAATTGATATCACGCCGGTTGCATTGTCAAAAGGTAAGCATACACTGAGCGTTGCGCAGGGTAAGGATTACAATTATGTTTTTAGTTTTCGCGGATTGATTTTGGAGCACGGCGCTGTAACATCAGATCCGCCTGTGTCGCCATTTCTCATTGAATTTATCGGTGACTCGATCACAGCGGGTTATACAGATGATCAGGCAAATGTTTCTGATTATGCATGGATAAGTGCAGAGAAATTGGGTGCGGAACACACACAAATCGCTTATCCCGGCATTACGCTGGTGAGCGGATATCCTAAGGGTGGCATGGATAATCAGTATTTCAGAATGGGTTCTCCCGCATCAATAGTGAGTCCTATGTGGGAGATGAACAAATATGTTCCGGATATGATTGTGATTAATCTGGGCACAAATGATAACAACAAGCGTGTGCCAGATAGTGTGCTGCAGGCAAATTATACTGAATTTCTTTTCAAAATCCGCAAGCAATTTCCAAATGCACAGGTATTGGTGATGCGCACGTTTCTTGGCGTGAAAGTCAATCCTACACTGGCTGCCGTGAATGCACGCATCGCGGCGGGTGATAAAAAACTGCACTATGTAGATACAGAAGGATGGCTAACGAAAGCTGATTACGGAGACGGTTTGCACCCGAGCGTGGAAGGACAGATGAAGGCTGCGGGGTTGTTGATGCCTGTGATTGAGAAGTACAGGTAATTTGAAAATTTGAAGATTTGAAAATTTGAAAATGCATTATGTGCGGCACTCATCTTCTAATGGTTCTTGTTTTCAGTTCAAGTTGTTAAAAGCTTTATTGAAATTTGCACAGAAATAATTCTCAAATTCTCAAATCTTCAAATTTTCAAATTTGCATTTTTTAATGTTCATGAGAGTGAAATCATTCTGGAATTTTAGCTCCCTGCTTTTAGTGTCGATTTTTTTTACAATTTTATAGCCCTTTTTAAAAGTGATTGCATAATGAATAGAATTTTGATAGCGCTGACTTTGTCGGTAACGTGTTTGGCTAACGGCGTACTTGCTCAGTCGGCGAAACAGAACGGATGGATAGATTTTAATAAGAATGGCAGGAAAGATGTTTACGAAGATCCAACACAAGCGATAGATAAACGTGTAAGTAATCTGCTTTCGCAAATGACAATGGAAGAAAAGACATGTCAGCTGGCCACGTTGTATGGTTATGGTGCTGTTCTGAAAGATCGTTTGCCACAACCCGGATGGAGAGATAGTGTGTGGAAAGACGGAATCGCTAATATTGACGAGCAACTCACCGGACTGCGTAAAGACACAATGTACGCTTATCCGTACTCATCCCATGCCGGAGCAATCAATTCCATTCAGAAATGGTTCGTTGAGCAAACGCGTTTAGGTATTCCTGTGGATTTCACTACCGAAGGCATTCGAGGATTGAATCACATGAAGGCTACGTATTTCCCGGCGCAAATTGCACAGGCTTGTACTTTCAACAAAGAGTTGGTGCACAGAATTGCACAGGTGACAGGAAGAGAGGCTAAAGCATTGGGTTACACAAATGTGTATTCGCCCATACTCGATGTGGCTTCAGATCCGCGTTGGGGAAGAATTGAAGAAACTTATGGCTGCGATCCGTTTCTTGTTGCAGAGCTGGGTCGACAAAATATAACTGGTATACAGGAAAACAAAATTGTATCTACTGTAAAACATTTTGCAGTGTACGGCATTCCCGTTGGTGGCCGCGATGGAGGTACCCGCACCGATCCGCATGTGGCGCCGAGAGAAATGTGGGAGCTATACCTGGAACCATTCAGGGTGGCATTTGAAGAAGCGGGAGCAATGGGGACAATGGCTTCATACAATGATTACGATGGCGTTCCAATCATTGGTAATTATTATTTCCTAACCGATATTTTGCGTAAGCAGTTTAAGTTTAAAGGTTATGTAGTAAGCGACAGTCACGCGTTTGAAGACCTTTGGGATAAATATCATGTTGCAGTTGATACCGCAGATGCCGCTAAGCAGGCGCTTTCGGCGGGCATGAATGTTCGTACAGATTTTGCAGCACCGCGTCCGTACATCATGGGCATAAGAAGAGGCATTAAAAATGGCAGCATTCCAATGAGCGTGATAGATCAGCGTGTGAGCGAAGTATTGCGTGTAAAATTTTGGTTGGGACTTTTTGATAATCCATATGTCAAAGATACAACGCTGGCGGATGGCCTGGTGCACAACCAGGAAGCGAAAGATCTTGCTGCATTGGCGGCAAAGCAAAGTGTCGTTCTGTTAAAGAACGAAAACAACACATTGCCTCTGAACAAGAATAGTATCAAGACTATTGCGTTGATAGGGCCGAATGTAAAAGAAGAAAAAAGTTTGCTCTCGCGCTATGGCCCGGTGCATACAAATGTTGTTACCTTTTACGACGGCATTACAAAAGCCCTCCCTTCGGGAACAAAAGTTTTGTACGCGAAAGGCTGTACACACACTGATAAAAATTTTCCTGAAAGCGATATAGAAGATTTTCCTCTTACTGCCGATGAGGATGCAGCCTTAAAAGAAGCTGTTGACGCAGCTTCTGCAGCAGATGTAGTTTTGCTTGCAGTAGGCGACAATGAAAATACAATTGGCGAAACGCATTCAAGACTTAGCTTAAAATTGCCGGGTAGACAAGAAGAGTTGGTAAAGCGCATTGCTGCATTGGGCAAGCCAACTGTACTGGTGTTGATTGGTGGTCGTCCGGTAACTATCAACTATGCGAGTAAAAATTTACCCGCAATAATTGAAACTTGGTATCTCGGTGAAACAATGGGCGATGCTATTGCGTCCGTGTTGTTTGGTGAGTACAATCCGGGCGGTAAATTGTGTGTGCCGTTTCCAAAACATGTAGGACAAATTCCGCTTTCATTTCCGATGAAGCCTGCTGCCGATGGATTTGGAGATGCCAATGTGCGTGGCTTTCTCTATCCGTTTGGATTTGGATTGAGTTATACAACATTTGCTTACAGCGATCTTAAAGTGAATGCTGATCAATACGCTTCAAAAGGAGAGGTAACCGTGACCTTCAAAATAAAAAATACCGGGAAATATGCGGGTGACGAAATTGCGCAATTATACCTGCACGATCAACTAAGTTCCGTTGCTACTTATGTAAGAAAGTTGCGCGGCTTTGAAAGAGTTTCCCTCCAACCCGGTGAAGAAAAACAGGTAACGATGACTTTGCACTCAAAAGATTTTTCTCTGATCAACCGTGAAATGAAAAGGGTAGTTGAACCCGGATGGTTTGATGTTTTGATTGGAGCGAGTTCGGAGGATGTGAGGCTGAGTGGGAAGATCAAGCTTTAACAATAACTGAATAACTGATTAACTGAATAACTGAAGTTTGTGCATTTAACTTTCTTCACCAATTGAATCAATGATTCTGTGCATGAATGAATAATCGAACTATGAAACGAAGTTCGACTTTCAACCTTCAGTTATTCAGTTAATCAGTTATTCAGTTATTGAGTTGTTCAGTTTTTTACAAAGAAATTCCGGTACTAATGTTCTATTAATGTTTTATTACGACTTTATTAGTAGCTCAAAGCTTTCTTTGGTGTCGATATTTAATTTGTCATAGGTAGATTTTTTCGGCGAGGCCGGAGTTTACCAGTGTCGGATTTTTAACCCACAATCAGCTTTGAAATGCTTGCTTTATTTAAAAGAAACAAAGGAGTTGCTTTTGCACTGTTGGCATGTTGCATGAACCTTGCTACAAAGGTCAATGCGCAGCAACAAAATTTTCACCATGATTTTGCTCCCTCCGAAGATCGAACGACGTCGCTCGAACGTCCATTCAGGGATGACATTTGTTTGAATGGTTCCTGGAAATTTTTTCCTGAAAGAAATGTTCGTGGTCTTTCAAAAGATCAGCTACGCGATCCGGCATTGCCCAACAATTTTTCATGGGAAAAGGTAGCGGTGAAAATTCCGTCGCCATGGAACATCAACAGTTTCGCACAAGGCGGCGGCGATTTCGTGACTTACCCAAGCTATCCGAAAGATTGGGACACTGTGAGGGCCGGTTGGCTCATGCGCAAATTTGCATACAAACCGGAATGGAAAGGCAAGCGCCTGGTATTGCATTTTGATGCGGTTGCCGGTTTCACCAAAGTAATCATCAACGGAAAAAAAATGGGACAGAATTATGATGTCTTTCTTCCTTTTGAAGTAGATATTACTGATGAGATAAAACAAGACGGTGAAAATGAATTGATGTTATGGGTAGCAGATGCTGATCTGCTCAATGAACCTGGCAAGTATGGGAGAAGACTTTATGTGGGTGGCTCATTCTGGGGCCAGCACATCAACGGCATTTGGCAAGATGCATACTTGCTGGTAAAGCCGGAAGTGTATGTAGTCAATGCTTTTATTAAAGCGCAGGTTGATAGAGATTCATTGCAGGTTGAGTATACCTTGGTAAATACGGCTAATGCAAAAAGAACTGTCGACCTTGGAGGAACTGTTTCGCAATGGATCAATCTTGCCGGTAAAAGCATAACCGAAGCGCCTGAAATAAAATGGACGCTAGATAATAAAGAAGCTCTTTCGATTCCATCTCAAAAAGTAACACTTGCAGCGGGGGAAAAAAAGAAGGTGACGCTTTCCGTTGCTGTTAAAGGCAAACTGAAAACATGGTCCGCTGAGACCCCCAATTTATATGGACTCGTAACAACATTGAGCAGTGGCAAAACTGTTGTTGACAAACAATATGAACGCTTTGGCTGGAGACAATTTAAGATAGAAGGTGATAAATTATACCTCAACGGACAACGTGTGGTAATGAAAGGCGACTCATGGCATTTCATGGGCATTCCGCAAATGACGCGTCGCTATGCATGGGCCTGGTTCTCGATGTTGAAAGACGCTCACGCAAATGCTGTTCGTTTGCATGCACAACCTTATCCTTCGTTCTATCTTGACATGGCCGATGAAATGGGTATCTACATTCTTGATGAAACAGGCCTGTGGGCAAGTGATGGCGGGCCCAAGGAAGATGCCGAAGCGTATTGGACAAATGCTGCTGATCATCTGAAACGTTTCATCCTGCGTGACCGCAATCATGCATCAGTATTTGGCTGGAGCGTTTGTAATGAAAATATTCCTGTAGCTGTGTATGTGCATCACTCACCTGATAGTCTTGTCAACAAACAATTACAGGAGATCAATCATTGGGTAGCGATCACAAAAGAACTTGACCCAACAAGAAACTGGATCTCCGGTGATGGTGAAACAGATCGTCCTACTGACCTGCCGACAATCATCGGTCACTATGGCGATGAAAACTCTTACAAGAACTGGTCATCAAAAGGAAAGCTTTGGGGAATCGGTGAATCTGGAATGGCTTACTATGGCACACCAAGGCAAACGGCACAATACAATGGCAATCGTTCCTACGTGTCACAACAAGGAAGAATGGAAGGTGTTGCAATAGAGGCTGTACGTTTGCTTAACGGACAAAAGAAATACGATGCCTCTTACTATTCTATCTTCAATGTGGTATGGTATGGATTGAAGCCACTTGAGTTTGGACTAAAAGACACTACCAGAGCTCCAAAACCAACCGACGGAATTTTCTTCGATGCATTCAAAGAGGGCCAGCCTGGAGTGCAGCCGGAGAGGCTTGGGCCATACACCAGCACATTAAATCCGGGTTATGATCCTTCATTGCCGATGTACCACACATGGCCATTGTTCAATGCCATACAAGCTTCTTATGCTACAAATGCTCCTATCAGTGGTTATGACAAAATAGAAGATAAACCCGCAACTAATGAGAAGCAAAAGACATCCTATTCAAAAATAATGATCTTGTCTGCAGACCCGGAAGCCAAGCTGGCCGGGTTATTCAAGGATCTTGGTGTACAAACGGCTGATAAACTTTCGGCAACAGATCATGCGCTGATAATTGTGGACGGAAAATTTCCGCCCACTGATAAATCATCCATTTCGCTTTGCAGTGCTGTTACAAATAAAGGTGGTGATATCTTCATCTGGGGTGCCAATGAAAAGACACCTGCAGCTGTTGCGTCTTATCTCCCTTATGCGGTAAATGTTGTTGATCGCAAAGCCACTTCATTCATTAAAGAAAGTGACGATCCTGTGCTTGATGGCTTTGGCAATGGTGAACTTTATTTCAGCGAAATGGCATCACAACCGTTAGTGAATTATTGTATTGATGGTGACTTTTCGAAAAAAGGAAAAGTGCTGATGAGCGCTTGCAATGCTGACTGGAAGGCCTGGAATGGCAAAGCAGAATATTCAAAAACCATTTCCCTGATTAAAAGCGAAAGAGAAAATAAAGCGGTTGGCAACGTGATGGTCGTGTATCCATCAGGCCAGGGAAATATTTATTTTACGACGCTCGATCCGCAGGCGATCTACAAAACCTCCGAGCGAGTACTGTATGCGTTGTTGGCAAATCTTGGTGTAACGTTCAATGCGCAAGCAGGTAGAGATCTTTCGGCAATTGATGGCGATGGTGTGCTGCAACACGCAATGTTCCTCGATTCTGTGGTAAATGGTAAAACAACATCAAGAACACTAAGTGCTTCTTCGAATGGTACATTGGATGCGAGCGATATTCAACAAAGCAAAGATGGCAACAACTTCATCAGCTTTTGGGTATACAGCCCCCGCTCGCAGGTGAATCTTTTGGCAGAGCCGGACATGCCGGTGTTAAATATGGATATCACTACCAAAAGTCCGTGGCAGGTATATTTGAATGGCAAGGCCGTAGATGCTGCTTCCATTGAAAATAAAAAAGATGGAAAGATCATTCACTCGCTGCCGCTGGATAAAGGCTGGAACCATTTCCTCATTCAAAATTTGCAAAGAAATAATTTGGGTGTGCAGGTAAAGTTTATTTCTACACAGAAAGATTTTGTCGAGAAGCTTCGTTCAAAAATTTCTCAATAAAAATCAAAACAGATTCAACCAACAATAGCCAACATTTAATCAAGAGCGTTTATGAAGAAGAATCTTTCAAAAATTATTTTCGGTTTCTTTTTATTGTATACCGCCAACACGCAAGGGCAAACAAAATATTTCATGTCCGCAGTAGCGTCTGTTAACCAGGCCGCTGTTGGTCAATCTTTTGACGGCGATACGAAAACAGGCTGGGCGCTGCGCAGCGATGAGCTTAAGAAAGAGCAATCGGTATTGTTTACTTTATACAAGCCCGGCAATGTTAACGGGCTGCACATTGTTACCGATAATCTTACTGCAGAGGCATTAAAAAAATCGTTAACAATATATGTTACCTACGATCCGGTGAATCTTGGAACACCTGTTGTCTACAACGTTTCAGGAAACAAGACGTTTGATGTTTCATTTCCGGCAAAATATGGAGCGCATTTAAAGATGGTGATCAAAGAGGGCAGCATCAAGTCGCCTGTTACTTTCAAAGAGATCACTGTTGAATATGGCGGAGCTATGACTGATGCGACTGAGTTGAAAAACAAACCGTGGCTAAACGCATCCCTCCCTGTAAATGAAAGGGTTCTTTTGTTATTGAAAGTTATGACGCCAGCGCAAAAAATGGAATTGTTGAGAGAAGGTTGGGGCATACCAGGCATTCCTTCATTGGGCATTCCATTTGTGAACAAAGTGGAAGCCATTCACGGTTTTTCGTATGGAAGTGGTGCGACTATTTTTCCGCAATCAATTGGTCTTGGTGCAACATGGAACAAGCAGCTGATAGAAAAAGTAGCAGAAACAATTGGTGATGAAACAGTGAGCGCAAACACTGTGCAGGCATGGTCTCCCGTGCTTGATGTGGCGCAGGATGCAAGATGGGGACGTTGTGAAGAAACTTATGGTGAAGACCCGGTATTGGTGTCGGAGATTGGTGGAGCATGGATCAAAGGTTATCAATCGAAAGGGTTGATGGTTACACCAAAACACTTTGCTGCACACGGTGCGCCGCTGGGTGGTCGCGATTCGCACGACATAGGATTATCAGATCGCGAAATGCGTGAGATACATTTGGTCCCGTTTCGTCATGTCATTGAGAAGTATAAATGTCAATCCATCATGGTTGCCTATTCTGATTTCTATGGTGTGCCTGATGCAAAAAGCAAAGAGTTGTTGAAAGGCATTCTTCGCGAAGAGTGGGGCTTCGATGGCTATGTAGTGAGCGATTGTGGTGCCATCGGCAATCTCACAAGTAAAAAACATTTTACAGCAACGGACGTAGTTGAAGCAGCGAATCAATCGCTTGCTGCTGGTGTGGCAACAAATTGCGGAGACACTTACAATAATCCGAAAGTGATAGAAGCTGCAAAGAACGGAGGCCTCAATATGGATGACCTTAATTTTACTTGCAGCACTTTGCTGGCTACGATGTTTAGGAATGGCTTGTTTGATCATAACCCTGCGAAGCCTTTGAACTGGAACACCATTTACCCGGGTTGGAACAGTCCTGCACACAAAGAAATGGCGAGGCAGGCAGCGAGAGAATCGATAGTGCTGTTGAAAAATGAGGAGAAAGTTTTACCACTCTCTAAAAAGGTGTCAACCATTGCAGTGATAGGACCAGGTGCCGATGATCTGCAACCCGGCGATTACACCGCCAAGCTTCAACAGGGACAACTTGTTTCAGTTTTGTCTGGTGTTAAAAAAGCGGTGGGTGTTGCAACGCAAGTGCTGTTTGAAAAAGGTTGTGAGTTTTATTCTACCGATAGCTCTCGCATCAAAGACGCAGTTGCTGCTGCAAAAAAAGCAGAAGTTGTAGTAATGGTGTTGGGAGATTGCTCAACAAGTGAAGCAATGAGTGGTGTTAAAAAAACTTCCGGTGAAGCAAATGACTATGCGTCTCTTATTTTGCCCGGTTATCAACAAAAATTACTGGAAGCAGTTTGCGCCATTGGCAAGCCTGTTGTATTGATTCTGCAATCGGGCAGACCGTATAACTTAAGCTATGCTTCTCAACATTGCAAAGCGATACTGGTGAACTGGCTTCCGGGACAGGAAGGCGGCTATGCCACTGCTGACGTATTGTTTGGCGATTATAATCCTGCGGGTCGTCTGCCTATGACCTTTCCAAAAGACGTTGCGCAGTTGCCTTTGTATTACAACTTTAAAACATCGGGCAGGCAATACGCTTATGTGGACATGCCATTCTATCCTTTGTATCCTTTCGGATACGGATTGAGCTATACTACTTTTAATTATTCGGATTTAAAGACTTCTACAAATGACGATGGCTCGGTAAATGTAACTGCGACCGTTACCAACACGGGCAGCACAGCAGGAGATGAAGTAGTGCAGTTATATGTTACCGATATGTATGCCAGTGTGAAAACACGCGTAACGGAGTTGAAAGATTTTGCCCGGGTAACACTTGCGCCGGGCGAAGCAAAGAAAATGTCATTTGTACTAAGTCCTTATCAGTTATCTTTATTGAATGACGAAATGGATAGAGTGGTAGAAGCCGGAGATTTTAAAATATTGGTTGGTGGAAAAAGTCCGTCGTTTAAAGCATCGGATGAAATCAAGAACAGTGTTGCGTTTACCAACAGTGCGGAAGGTGTAAGTACTATGTTTCATTACAATAAAAAGTTTGCAGCTTCATTTAGCATGACTACCGGAAAGATTTTTGTTGACAGCATTATCGGAAAAAAGATATTGCCTGTGCTTGTTAAGAACAACGGCAATCTTACAGATGTTGGAACCATTTCTATGTATATCAATGGAAACCGTGCGGATGATGTTCATCACTTTGAAGTGGAGCCCGGTAAAGAAAAGCAAGTAGAGTTTATTCTTAATGAGGATGTAGCTGGCAAGCAAGTAACGTTTACAAGCAAACATGTAAGTATAACAAAACAGTTTTGATCAGTAGTATTTGAGATGCCTGATAATTTAAAGCTGACTGCGTTATAAGCAGCGGTATTGAATAGCCTAAGACAAATACTACGAACGTATTGCTCCTACGGAGCTTCAGTTTATTTATTCCGCAGTTTGCATGCTCCGTAGGAGCACTATGTTCGTAGCATTAAAGTATATAACAGTCGAAACTAATTCCAGCTCCGTAGGAGCGAAACGTCAAAAACATTGAAGAATAACATGCGCAGACACGACAGTATGATTGCAAAAAGTAAGCGGGTAAGGCTTGCTTTAATTGTTTTTACTTTTCAAATCTCTTTCATTTCAACCTTTTCACAGGATCGCTTAACAAAAGAAGATTCTACATTGCCCGCCTCTCAGCGCAATGGAAAAATAATGGCACAATGGTATGACCGTGCAGCTTTTTCAGGAAAGGGAGAGGGTCCACAGAAAGATAATGTTTTGTGGTACCGTACATCGGCGAAGGTGTGGGAAGAAGCGCTTCCGGTAGGCAATGGAAAGTTGGGCGCTATGATATTTGGTGGTGTTACTGATGAGCGTATTCAGTTGAATGAAAGTACCCTCTGGGATGGGTTTGCGCAGGATGCCAGTAATCCCAATGCATTAAAAGCTTTACCGGAAGTGCGACGCTTATTGTTTGAAAATAAAAATAATGAAGCAGTAGAATTGGCGGGTAAAACCATGATGGGGGTGCCGTCCCGCATCAAACCTTATCAATCGCTGGGAGAGTTGTGGTTTGATATGCCGGTAACCAATGCAGAGAATTACACAAGAAGTTTGGACATGTCAACTGCCATAGCAACGGTGCAATATCGCTCGGCTGGTGTTACTTATACGAGAGAGAACTTTGCGGATGTAGCAAATAATGTGATTGTTGTCCGGTTTACGGCAAGTGAAAAAGGAAAAATCAGTTTCAGGCTAAGATGCAGGCGTGCTAAAGACGCAGTGTGTGTGTCATTTCCGATGGACAATCAAGCGCTCCTGCTGCGCGGACAAATAGCGGTGAAAGACAGTTTAGGAAACCCGAGAGGAATGAAATTCGCTGCGAAAATAAAAGCCGTTGCAGAAGGTGGGACTGTAAATGTTACAGACACTTTAATGAATGTACAAAACGCTACTTCAGTTACTTTGTATATAGCAGGCGCAACAGATTATCAGGGACTCGTGCAAGTGGCCAGGGGGCATGCTTCTGCAACTGACCCTGAAATTCAATGTAACAGCATCTGCCAAAGGGCAATCGCCGTTCCCTATGCTAAGTTAAAAGCGCAGCATATAACAGACTATCAACGCTACTTTAACCGTGTGTCAATTAGTTTAGGAAAGGTTTCCGATTCATTAAAAGCGTTGTCTACTGATGAACGTTTGGCACATGCACGTGTAAGTGGTCAGGCAGACAATGATCTGATCTCTACATATTTTCAATACGGCCGTTATTTGCTGATTTCCTCTTCGCAGCCGGGTGGCATGCCTGCTAACCTGCAAGGCTTGTGGGCATGGCAGATGAATCCACCATGGAACGCAGATTTTCATACAAACATCAATGTGCAGATGAATTATTGGCCCGCAGAAATTACCAATCTTTCTGAAATGCATTTACCGCTTTTTGATCTTTGCAACGTCTTGGTGAAACCGGGTGAAAAAACGGCGCGCACACAATATGGGGCGAGGGGCTGGGTGGTACATCATCTTACTGATGCATGGGGCTTTACAGCACCTGCTGATGGACCGCAGGGCATTTGGCCAATGGGCGCTGCATGGCTCGCGCAGCATCCATGGGAGCATTATTGTTTTACCGGGGATAAAAAATTTCTCTCGTCTACCGCATATCCTTTGATGAAAGGTGCGGCTTTGTTTATGCTCGACTTTCTTGTGAAAGCGCCGGAGGGAACGGCGTGTGCAGGAAAGCTTGTAACCAATCCATCGTATTCGCCAGAGAATGAATTTGTATTGCCTAACGGAAAAGTGTCTGTCTTTACTTACGGTGCCACAATGGATCTTGAAATTATCCATGACCTGTTAACGCACTGCATTGAAGCAAGCAAGGTCTTGAATATTGATGCAGATTTTAGAAAGCAATGTACTGAAACCTTGCAACAATTAGCACCGATTCGCATAAGCCAGGCAACGGGAAGAATAATGGAATGGGCAGAAGACTATAAAGAAACAGATCCGCATCACCGCCATACTTCGCATTTGTTTGGATTGTATCCCGGCAACCAAATCACTGTGAATGGTACGCCAGCGCTCGCAGGGGCTGCGCGCAAAACGTTAGAAGCAAGAGGCGATAATGGCACGGGCTGGAGCCTCGCATGGAAGATCAATATGTGGAACAGGTTACAGGATGGCGACCATGCGTACAAGTTGTTGTCAGTATTGTTGACGACAAAAACACTGCCCAATCTTTTTGATAACCACCCGCCATTTCAAATAGATGGAAACTTTGGCGCAACTGCTGCCATTGCAGAAATGTTTTTGCAAAGTCAGCAACAAACAGCAAATGGTGCTTATGTTATTCAACTGCTTCCTGCTTTGCCTCATACATTTGAAACAGGCGCAGTTAAAGGGTTGTGCGCACGCGGCGGTTTTGTGGTAGACATGGAATGGGCAAATGGAAAACTCATGGCGGCAACAATTACTTCAAAATTAGGCGGAGAATTAAATGTTCAGTTGGGTGATAAGACGGCGAAATTTTCAACGGTGAAAGGAGAGGTGGTTCGATTGGATGGTAGTTTGAAAAGAAATTAGATGAGGCCTTATAGCAATAGTTGAATAGACTAAATGGACTGAATAAACTGAATGTTTCAAATTCAAAGGTTCACGATGAATAGAGAATGCTCAGTCTATTCAGTCCATTCAGTTTATTCAGTTATTCTTTCCCTCACTTCATTATCACAAGATGAGCTGGAAGTAATATTACAAAAGTGGAGCCTTTATCCGGTTCGCCGTATGCATATATAAAACCCTGGTGATTCTCAATAATTTTTTTACAAAGAGCAAGGCCGATGCCTGTTCCTTTATAAGTGGATTTCGAATGAAGTCGCTGGAAAATCTGGAAAATTTTTTCTGCATACTGTTGTGCAAAGCCGATGCCGTTGTCTGTAAAAGAAATTTCAAGTACATGCTCTGAATCCAGAACAGGAACACCGTCTGGAAGTTGATCGTTCAGCAGGAACCGTGCGCCGATATTTATAGAAGGGGTTGTCTCGCAAAACTTAATTGCATTGCTGATCAGGTTTGCAAACAGTTGCCTCAATTGGGATGGAAGTCCCATGATTACAGGCAATTGCTGCGATTGAATCTGAGTGCCTGTTGTATTTATTAATGTTTCGTAGTCTTCAATAACTTCTCTCAGAATCAGGTTGAGGTCTGTTTTTACGAACTGCGTTTCCTGTCGGTCTATTCTTGAATATTCGAGGATGCTTTCTACAAGACTGGACATTCGTTCTGCGGACGATTTTATACGGTGAAAATAGTTTGCCGGTACAGGATCAAGGCGTCCATTTTTCTCAATGATGTCGATAAACGTTTGAATTTTCCTCAAAGGCTCCTGCAGGTCATGGCTTGCTATGTAAGCAAATTGTGCAAGGTTTTCATTT
Source organism: Pinibacter aurantiacus (assembly GCF_019130065.1). Lineage (GTDB taxonomy): Bacteria > Bacteroidota > Bacteroidia > Chitinophagales > Chitinophagaceae > Pinibacter > Pinibacter aurantiacus. The sequence continues at coordinate 241,488 of NZ_JAHSPG010000006.1, forward strand.
GACTTTAACAGGTGTTCATTCATTCTGCTGAGATCTGCTGTGCGCTCGGCAACGGTTTGTTCAAGTATTTCTTTGGTTGTTTTTTCGTCGGTAATATCCAGCATCGTGCCGATGATCTTTTCTGCGTCGCCATGTGGAGAAAAATATACCTTGCCCCTCACTCTTGCCCATTTAATTGCTTTCGATTCGTGAACAACGCGGTATTCGATATCGTAGTCTCCGCCGTCCGCATTTGTCATAGCCTGTTGCAACCGGGCGTTTACAAGATCCTTGTCTTCCGTAAAAATGGCATCCATCATAAGTGCCCAGGAAAGCGCTTTGTTCAATATGCCGAAGATATTGGCTGTTTCTGATGAATAGGCAAGGTGTTGGTTTTTGATGTCAAATGACCATGTACCAAGTCTTGCCGTTTCAATTGCCAGGCGGTAGCGTTCCTCGCTTTCACGCAGAGAAACTTCCTGCGCTTTTTGAAGCGTAATGTCACGGGCTATCTTTGAAGCCCCCACTACTGTTCCGTTTGCATCCTTTATCGGAGAAATTGTCAGCGATACATTTAGCAGATCTCCGTTTTTGTTAATTCGGATGGTTTCATAATGATCGATGCGGCGGCCTGCGCGAAGATGTTCCTGGATCATGGATTCTTCGTTCCATAAATTTCCAGGAATAAGTTTAAAGATCAGTTGCCCGATCATTTCATCGGACGAGTATCCAAAGATCCTTTCTGCACCTGCGTTCCAACTGGTGATTACTCCATCCAGTGTTTTGGAAATAATAGCATCGTCGGAAGTTTCAACGATTGCGGCCAGGTGTGCCTCTTTTTGCTGATTTATATTTTGACTAAGAACGCTTTCGCAGTTAATGATAAAGCCAATGTGGGCGCCTTCATCATCATGGAGATATCTGAGATTAGATTTAACAAGCGTTCTTTTGCCATCAGATTTTTCAACGAGCATGTTTTGTATCGACAGCTTGCCCTTGATTATGTCTTCAGTTAAAAATGGCGTAAATGGTTTTCCTTTCTCGTCAAATGTTTTCCATGCGCCGGTCCATTTTTCTTTGCCTGGTTCAGGCCTGCGACCCCAAAGTTTTGCCGAGGCTTCATTGTAGAAAATAATAAAGCCATTGGTGTCGCAGAGGTACACAGCCTCTTGCTGTGGATCCAAAACCTGTTGCAATAAGTATTTAGTATCCGGAAATGTAACGTTCATGTTTGTTTCAGTCGCATGCGGGTGAAAGAAAAACGAAAACAATAAATATTGTGCCAGTGGTAATCCAGAATGGATATGGGATTATCAACGAAAACATAATTTACGAAATAAACGGTAAAGGTGGGAAAAACATTCTACAATTTGCCGTGGGGCAATTTGAGAATTTGAGAATTTGAAAATTTGAAAATTCTTTCCGCGCAGTTTCCCTGATCTCATTCTGAATTCACTTCTTTGCAAGCAGCAACAAATCATTTAGAGACGCGCACCTAACGCATTTTCAAATTTTCAAATCCTCAAATTTTCAAATTGATCACATTTTCTTATCCAGGTACCAATCAATATAATCTTCTATGATGGTGTTGATATCAAGTACTCTGTAGATCATGGAGTGCTTTGGCAGGAAGTCCTGTGCGGCAGTATTTGCTTCGAGGTTGACGATTTTGGACACAGTTGAATAAGATCTGTGTTTGTAGCGGGAAATAGGTTGGCCGGGAGATTCAAAAAATTGACAATGGTATTCCGTAGTGTCGCCCGCGCCAATCGTGGTGATTTTTAAATCGTTGTAAACATCGGCAGAAACGATTTCCGGGTTTATTATGATTTTCTGATAGTGAAGAAAAGAATCCAGCATGTTGAAGCTTTGAATTTCACCAATTTTTTTTCTTGAATCAGTCCTGTCGGCGTCAAAGCCTTTCAGTTTCCAGAGTTCATCATATTTTTTTGCTATTTCTACAATTTCCTTCCTTTCGGGTGTAGCAAGCCGGGGTTCAATAAACGATTGGGTAAAGTTCTGTTTGTCAGTATTTAATTGAGTGAGCCAGTAGAATATCTTTTCTTTTGGAACGGGGGGCAGGTTTTTGGTGGAGAAACGGATCGAATCTTTGTGAAGTGTTTTGCCGTCGTTTCCGGCCGATGCAACAATGGAAAGTCGACGCGTAAATTTAAAGTCGCCACTTTGAGTTCTTGTCAATTCAAGTATTTCACCCTTTCCGTAGACACCCGGTCTGCCCAATGAGTAGTTGCCCTTGCCATAGTCAATGATGATGGTGCGCACAGAATCAATAACTTGCCCAAAGGAAAACTGTTGAGCAAGCAGAAACAGGCCGATCAGGAGCTGCTTTACCATCTTGCAATTATTTAGTGTTTAGGTGTGGTTCCTACAAATAACAATGATGGTGGAAAATTGTTGACGATTTCTTTTCAATTCTATTGGATGATGCGATGTTTTGGAAAGAAAACTACCGGCTGTAGATTATTAAGTCGCAACTTGATGCGACGATGAATGATTTTCCTGTTTCAGAAAAACCAAAAGCTCTGAATTCACACGCGCCGTCTTTTGCAATGAATATTTTTTGTTCCTTATCCGGCGATATCAGATGAATCTTTTGAATTAAGTATTTTTCAAAAGGCTTGTCGTCAGGTTCTGGTTTAGAGATTGAAAGTGTCCAGCCATCCGTTGTACTCTTAGGTAAATTATCATCGCCATATAAGCCATGAGTTGTTATGATCAGTCCTTCCAGGCAATCAAAGCCCGGGATGGAACCAGAGGGTTCATTAAAACTATTCCACCAGTCGGCACCATCATGTTTTCTTGCGATTTTTTCTCCCGTGTTACAATCAAAAATGCCTTGACCCTGACTTGACAAGACTATCAGTTTGTCTTGACCAGGAGCAAATCCTACATTTTCTAGCCCGCCGATTGCAAAGAGATTTTTGAGTGTCCACATCACTGCTTATTTTATTTATCAAGTCCCAACTGCTTGCGGAAACTCAAATTTAAACTGAACTGTTCTTCAACCGGTATGGCAGACCGGTGATTTTTATTTACGTCTTTTCCTTCTTTTGTCCAGAGGTAAGGATAAAAACTGAATACCTTATTGCCATCTAGTTTTGAAACTTCCTCCTTCCAATTTGCCCATCTCATCCCTTCATAAAATTTCTCCAGATCGCCTTCAAAACAGAAGCGCAGGAAGTCTGTATAGGTAATATCAAGTGGTTCATATTCCAAATTGTCGGGAGAAAAATAATACACTTTGCCAAGGTCCTTTCCAAGCCCCCCGCCGTTTAACATATAGAAACCACCGATTGCATCATCTGCTATTAACAGAAATGTTGGTGCTTCTCCAAACTCTTTAAATGATTTTCCTTTGTTCCAGTCTGGCAGTGTTCTGTTGAGTTTCTCGTTTCCTGATCCAAGTATTCTGATCCAGCCGTTATCAATCAGGAGTCCTCCTGTTTCATAAACAATAGCTCCCATTGGGGAACGAGTGGTTACCTGGGTTTTGTACAGTGCATCTTTTGCTTTGGCCGTATCAGCCGACAAAATTTCTATTTTATTTTTTCCTGATTTGATCCATTCTTTCACGAGCGGCCAACCCGGATCTGTTTTGTTTATAAGTTCATCAATGGAGCACATTTTCTTTTGTGCAGTGGTTGTTAAAGTGAATATGGCCAGTAAAATAGTAATAAGGTGTCGGGTCATGCGGTTGGGTTGTAATGAGAGCAATAACTTTCATTTTTTATTGGTGAAATGCATCGCCACCTTACTTGCCAATGCTGGTTTTTGGGTAGGCCGACAGCGAACTTAAAACATTTTTTTTAGCACTTGAAAAGTTTGCGATCGATAAATAGCAGAGTCTCGAAAATGCACAGTTTTTTTCACCACTAAGGCACTAAGGTCACTAAGTTTCACTAAGAAAGAGAGCGCTTAATGCGGTGTACATCTAAGAAGTAAAGGATGCAAGTTCGCTGGCAAGCAGCGGTTCGTAATCCTCCTTCCCTCTGTGAAAAAAACTCCTTTCCTCCGTGGTAAAAAGAAAATCTTAGTGTGGCTTGTGCCCTTAGTGTCTTAGTGGCGAACTCGAAGATGCGAAGCACCTCTTATCCAACTACATTCTGAAAAAATTTGGATGACAATGTTAAGTGATTATTACGAAAACATTACGGTTGCGTTATTATACTTGTAACGTAAATGAACAGTTGCATTTTTATTTTCCTTTGCCGAAAATTATTAAACCCAATGCAACTGCGCGCTCTGTTTATTGCCGGACTGGCTTTTATTGGCAACATTTCATTTGGTCAACAAACTGAACACACCATCAAAGGAACCATTCTTGATGCACAATCAAAAGAACAGCTTTCCGGTGCAACCGTTACCATTACTGAATTGCATCGCAATACAAGTACAAGGCTGGATGGTTCTTTCACGCTTGATCACATCAATGGCGGCACCTACCATTTTCAGGTCAGCTACATTGGCTACATAACAATTGATACAGTGTTTGCTGTGAGCAGCAACATCAAAATAAATATCTCACTAAAGAACGCAACTTCTTCTTTGAGCGAGATTGTTATTGCCGGAAGAAAGGCAAATGGAGAATCAGAAGTGGCTGCAAAAAGAACAGAGCAGAATGCAGCAAGCGTTCAAAACATCATTTCAGCAAAAGCCATTCAAATGTCACCCGACGTAACAGTGGGAAATGCCTTGCAACGTGTATCCGGTGTGTCGGTAGAGCGCAGCAGCAGTGGTGACGGGCGTTACGCCATCATCAGGGGGATGGACCAACGTTATAATAATACATTGATCAATGGGGTGAAAATTGCAAGTCCTGATAACAAAAGCCGCTTCATTCCCCTGGACATTTTTCCTTCTGACCTGATTGAAAGAATTGAAGTGAACAAAACACTTATACCAAATATGGAAGCTGACGCCATAGGTGGTACGGTAAACATGGTAATGAAAAATGCGCCCGACGCATTGTATGTGAATGCAAGTGCTTCTGCTGGTTTTAACCAGAATGTATTGAAGAACGGCTTTGATCAGTTTCCTGTAAGTGCGATCAACAAACAATCTCCGTACAGAGCAAACGGTCCGGCCTACAGCGCAACACCACAGGACTTCACAAGAGATAATTTGAACTACACGCACAAATCAGCGCCGGTTAATACTTTCGCAACACTATCTATTGGTAACCGTTTTTTCAAAAACCGTTTAGGTGTAATGTTGGGTGGTTCCTATCAAAATGTTTACAAAGCCTACAACACGATATTTAGCCCCGGTGAGTTCCAGGATGGGGGAGCATTATATATAAAGCATTTTAACGTTCGCGACTACTCCACACAACTTACGCGTGCTGCGTTGAACGGCAAGCTCGATTTCAACATTAACGACAAGAACAAAATAGGCCTGTACGTTATTTATGCGGACCTGAAAGATGCTCAGGCCCGCTTGACGCACGACACACTTATTCTTGCGCCGAGAACGGTTCCCGGAACGGGCCAGATATGGCAGTTTGGACGTTCGAGGTATCAGCATCAAAATATTTTCAACACAACATTGCAGGGACAACACACTCTTGTAACAGACAGGTTAAAACTTGACTGGTCAGCTGTTTATTCGAATGCGATGAGTGAAATTCCTGACATCGCAGAATACGAATATGATGGTGGTTTTTACACAGATCCGTCAGCTCCGGGATCTGCGCCGTACAAACATCCTGACGTGTTGCAAAACTTTGATCGCACGTGGTGGAAGAACACCGACAGGGATCTTACAGGATACCTGAACCTCAACTATACCAACGCTACGCACGGTATTCCATATACAATATCAGTAGGTGGTATGTATCGCGATAAACACAGAGTGAACGACTATGATAATTACGAGTTGAGACCAGTTCCCAATAGTGATGGTTCACACCAGGAGTGGTCGAATATTTACAACTTCAATTGGTCCGTGTACAATCCTAAAGGAAGTCCGGGAGAAGCAAATAACTACAGATCAAATGAGCAGATCGCAGCAGCTTATGCAATGATTAAGTTCAGGCTCAAAAAACTGGAAACTGTGCTGGGCGTGAGAATGGAGCATACCGCACAGGATTTTGTTACGGATGTGCCGGTAACGCAGGCCGGAAAAAGTGGCGAGAAATCTTACAAGGATATTTTACCAAGCGTAAACTTCAGGTATATACTGAATGAAAAAACAAATATCAGGCTGTCGTATTATAGTGCAATTGCAAGACCAAGCTATTTTGAGATTGTTCCTTACAGTGACAATTCAATGGATGATTTCAACGAGAGTGGGAACCCGTATGTATTGCACTCTACCTCACAGAATTTCGATCTTCGTTATGAATGGTATCCGCGTGCCAATGAACAAGTGTTTGTAGGTGCATTCTATAAAAACATTAAAGATCCGATTGAGTACGGTTTCAACTTCACGGGCTTTCAGAGTGATTTGATCTATCAGCCGAATAACTATGGTGATGCAACCAACTACGGTGTGGAGTTGGTGTATGAAAGGTACATCGGGAACTTTGGTGTAAGAGCGAACTATACTTACACACACTCTTCGATTACTACAACAAAATTTACTTCTGAGATCAAGAACGGACAGGCAACAAAATTATATCCGGAAGAAACGAGACCACTGCAGGGACAGGCTGCGCATATTGCAAATGCTGCCATTTTATACAAGAACAACAAACTTGGTTTGGACGCACAAATTACATGGCAGTATACGGGCAAGCGCATAGCATTGGTGTCACCTTACTATCAATTTGATTACTGGCAAAAGGGAATGAATGTATTCGATTTTGCAGCGGAGAAAAGAATTGTAAAACATTTCTCTGTGTTTGCAAAAGTGCAGAACATGCTGAATGCGAAATATGAAGTGTATGTAAACAAGCCGGCCACGAACAGTGTGCCTGTTCCTGAACAGGATCCATCATCCGGTAAAACGCTCGCACAGCGCAGTGAGTACGGACAAACTTATCAATTGGGTGTTCGTTACATTTTCAAAAAATAATATCAAATAGACTATCAACTCTTATTAAAGTACAATTATGAAGAAACATCATTTCAGGATCGGCCTTATCGCAATGATACCGGTCGTAATGTTCTCTTGTAAGAAAGACGGCGAAAACACAAACATTTCAAAGCCGCTGACTATCATTGGTCAAAGTATTTCTGATACTATCCTTCCAATGAAAGATGCATCAGGCAATTCAATTCCTTTGAAAGGAACAATGCTTGCCGGTAAAACTTACCACATCATGTCAGACGTTACCATCAATGCCGGTGACACTGTTTACCTGCAGCCCGGCGTGAAAGTATTGATACATGGAGATGGCCTTAGCCCTGCAACTAGCCCTGCATTTTATGTGAATGGTACATTGGTGAGCGCTGGAAGCAAAGAAGCTCAAAACTGGTTCACAGTGTATGAAACGGCTTCTGTTCCTAAATCAAATTCGACTTATAAAGACGATGTTGTAAACGACCCAGCTTACAAAGGTTACTGGGGTGGTTTTCAGTGCGGACCTACTGCGGATCTGCTGTTGCTTCGCTGGACGCACGTTGAGTACACCGGCGGTCCATGGGGTAACAATGCTGCTGACTTCGGTTTCGCCCCGGGCGACGCTCGTAATGCGGTATATATGAACCGTGCTGCCGGCTTCAGTAAACTGATCCTTGAAGATTCATGGTTCTTTGGCAGTAAGGATGACTGTATCGGTAAATGTCAGAACACTTACGTGAGCATTATGAGAAACACCTTTAACAAACTCGGCGGTACTGGTGGAGAAGGTGTTAACCTGAAGAACCATGTGTTTGGCGATATGGCTTACAATCTTACTTACGGTATTGCAACAAATGGTTTGAAAACTGCTGGTGCTACAGGTGTGAACACTTTGGTGAACATCTACAACAACACGCTTGTTAACTGCGGTTTCAGACAAACAAAAGCTACACGTAATGGTTCTATCAATACAGAAACCAACACTGGTGGTTTCATTTACAACAACATTATTGTTAACTGTAAGCAAGGCCTTAGAATTTCTTACCAATCAGAAAAAGGAAAACCAAGTGACACATTGAACACTTCATACGGCCATAACCTTACCTGCATTGGAAGAGGTACTCAAATGGGTGGCGATGCACAACAATACATGATCTTCATCGAGCCTAACCAATTTACATTGAAACAGCCTGGTGACCTGAACGGATATACCAACGGTCCAATTGCTGCAAACGGTACCAACGCAGGAACCAACAATCCTAACGATTCGTTGAAATATGATCCTATGTTCATGAACTACGATGTTGCAAAAAACAGCATTGGTAAAGAATATAGAAACAGCGTAATCCCTGCAGGCGCTGACTTTCATTTGAAAACTGGTTCTCCTGCAATTGGTGCGGGTGTTTACAAAGGTGGTGCGGGCGCTAATGCAATGCCTACAAAGCCTAGCGCGACATTGCTTACGCAATACGGTTTCCCAATGAACGTATTGCCTGTTACTGGTAGTGAGTTTGATCCAACAATCACTGGTCCTAACAAAGACATGGGTGCTTTCCCGACAGACGGCACAGGCAACCAACATACTTACTAGTTAGCTGAACGCTTAACCCCAAAGCAGAACGCTTAACGCTGAATGCCTAACGCTGGTTTCATATTGAATGGACTGCGTTATGCATTTAGCGTTATGCATTTGGCGTTTTGCGTTTTGCGTTAAGCGTTCTGCATTAAGCATTAAGAATTAATAATGAGACTCTTCTTCTTTTTCCCTTTACCGTTTATTGCACTGGGAATTGTTGCCTGTTCAAAGAACTCAACGAGCGCAACGCCAGATACTCCGGGAGGTAGTGACACCACTGTTACTGTAGTTAAAGACACTACGCCGCAAACCAGGTACGACATTACGCAGCTTGAATATTGTTTATCGTTTGCTACAATTCCGGTTGTTGATACAATGCAACGACAGGAGTACAACGAGCTATCAGGCATTGCGTCAAGTGTGATGAACCCGGGCGTGCTGTACGTTCATGAAGACAATGCGGGCACTAACACTATTCCGCTTACCAATGCACATGGCGATGATCTCGGCAAACTGGTGCTGGACAACATTTCCACACGCAACATTGAGGATATCAGGGTAGCTCCCGGCCCCGAAGCTGGAAAGAGTTATATCTATCTTGCTGACATTGGCGATAACAACGCATCGCGTAAAACGATAACGGTTTATCGCTTCGTAGAACCAGTGCTGAAAGATCTTTCAGGCAGTTCTGCTGTTCATATACAGGCGATTGATAAGATAGAACTTGCTTATCCAAAAAATGCGGTGAATGCAGAAACATTGCTTGTTGATCCTGTAACGAAAGACATCTTCGTCGCATCCAAAGAAACGTCACGAAGCACGATATACACTGCCACTTATCCACAATCGCTTAGCAATACAACTGTTCTCAAAGCTGTGGTAAAAACAGATCTTGATCTTCTTACTTCTGGCGATATTTCTCCTGATGGATCGGAAATATTGTTGCGCAACAAAGGACAGATATGGTATTGGAAAAGAACAGCCGGTCAGTCGGTGGCGCAAGCAATTCTCATGGCTCCGCAAACGGCACCTTATGCGGGCAATGAGCATCAGGGTGAAGGCATTTGTTTTATGTATGACGGCGGTGGATATGTAACCGATACAGAAATAAAAGATCATCCTGGTGCTGTATCCACCATTTCATTTTATAAAAGAAAGTAACAACAACCTAAAGACTCAATATGAAAAGAATTTTTCAAAAGCCTGTTCTTATTGTAGCTGTACTAGCTGTAGTGGTAGGAACAAGTTGTAAAAAAGACGATAACAATTCAAAGAACGACGAGCCTGTGCAATTCATTTTTACTTCGGATGCACACTATGGCATTACGCGTCCTGCATTTCAGGGTAAAACAAATGTTGATGCGCATGTTGTGAATGCGGCTATGATTGCAAAGATGAACACCTTGCCCGATCTCACTTTGCCTGGTGATGGCGGTTTGAATGCAGGCAAGAAAATAAGCACTGTTGATTATCTCTTTGAAGGAGGTGACATAGCTAACAGGATGGAGATAAGTGCCAGTGTGCAAACGGCTGCTGCTTCATGGGAACAGTTTAAAGTAGATTATCTGCAGGCACTTACAGTGAAAAGTAAAGGCGGTCAAAAGGCACAGCTGATGCTGGTTCCGGGTAATCACGATGTTTCTAATACCATTGGCTATTATGCAAAAATGTCCCCGCTTACAGATGCTACATCGATGGCGAATATTTACAACATGATGTTCAATGTTTCTTCCAAAACAGCATCGAATTTTAGCTATGCAAATGACAGAATCAATTATTCTAAAGACATTGCAGGTGTTCACTTTTGCTTCATACAAATGTGGCCTGATTCCAGTGTAAGAATATGGATGAACAAAGATCTGCAGAATGTACCGTCAACAACTCCTGTGGTGATTGTGGCCCATGATCAGCCTGCAGTAGTTTCGAACCATTTCACCAATCCAAACGGCGATCATTCCATCAACAACACCGACAAGTTTGACAACGTATTGGATGAACATTTTAAAGATGGTACAACGACTTCTGTTGCTGACAATGTCGAACAGAGAGCATTTGTCGCTTTCCTGAAGCAGCACTCAAACATCAAGGCATACCTGCATGGTCACGCACACGAAAGCAAATACTACGTGTACAATGGCCCCGATAATGATGTGGCACTAAGCACAGTTGGAGCGGACTCTCCAATGAAAGGAGTTGTTTCATTAGCGGATGAAACAAAGTTGTCATTCCACTTTGGTGTGTTAGATCCTAAAACAATGACACTGACTATGAGAGAATGTTTGTGGAACACAGATCCTTCAAATCCATTGGCAACGATTCAGTGGGGCAAAATGGTAACGATCAATTTGAAATAATGTCTGTTGATATGACCAAGCGTTTCTACATTAAACGAAGAAACCCGCCTTTGAGCGGGTTTCTTCGTTTGTATAGATAATCGGTTTTGAAATTACTCGCAATAGAGTCAAATACGCTCCATTTTCAACTCTCCACTCTCCACTCTCAATTCTCAACCGCATGCTGAGTTGGCCATGGCGTGCCTTCTGCTGTTTCGCAATACAACTTCAGGCTCCTCAAAAATCTGCCCCATGTATAACTGCATTCGGCAAACATTGAGCTATATTCTTTCCAGTTGTTGTGATGAAAAATTAAGAGTGAGCCCCTGTCTGCACTGCTTTGATGCAGTTGATCGCTTAATTCTGCATGTTCTGCCAGCAGCTTTTCTTTTGTTCCAAATTGAATGGTAAAAGAAATCGACGTTCCAATCCATTCATCAGCGCCGTAAACACAAAGCCACTCAACAAGGTGCGGATGTTTCAGCTTCACCACTTCCATTTCTTTATAATAACCGTTGCCAAATGTAAACCTTGCAATTGTTTGTTCTTCTGGCTCGGATGAAGTATTTGGCGTCCACCACGCAGACAATCCAGCCTGGGTGGTCAACGCTTCGTATACTTTTTCTGCAGTGGCTGCAATGAATATTTGTTGGTGAATATTTGGCATGGAGGAGAGGGTTTACTGAACAACAAAGTTATGCCTGTATATGTTCAACAAACCTTGCTTACATGTGCGTTTCTCAAGAGCGGTTAATAACATTGTTTCTATTCAAACGAGGCTTCGACAAGCTCAGCCTGACACCCAAAGCAGCGTGTCAGGCTGAGCTTGTCGAAGCCTTTTCGCTAAGGAAACGGCATTGAATTTTAATTGCTGATCTAGTGCGTAAACTTTATCTCGTAGATATTCTCCCACAGCTTTCCTGTCACATACACTTTATCCGTGGCGGGATCATAAGCTATTCCGTTCAGCACATCCACGTTAGGATTTTTTGTTTTTGCTTCATTCATCAGCGAGCTAAGGTCAATCTTTCCAACTACTTTGCCGTTCGACGGATCAATTTTTACAATAAAATTTTGTTGCCAAACATTTGCATAAATAAATCCTTTGATAAATTCCAGTTCATTAATGCTATCTAGTGGTGTGTTGCTATCTGTAACTGATAATATTTTTTCCTGCGTTAAAGTTTTGGGATTCAGATAGGTGAGTTTGTCTGTGCCATCGCTCATAATTAAGCTTGTGCCGTCAGTTGTCATGCCCCAGCCTTCGATATTCGAATACTTAAAGTCGCCGGTTTTTTTAAAGGTTTTAGCATCATAAATAAAACCTGTCTGGTTTTTATAAGTAAGCTGGTAAAGTTTATCATTGAGAAATACAATGCCTTCACCAAAGTATTTTGTTTTATCCAATTCTAATTTGGTATCAACATGTCCGTTCGATAAATTATGCGCCACTACCAATGATCTTGTAAGCGGAAGATCCTTTGGCGAGCCTGTGCTTTCGTATAGTGTGCCATTGTAAAATAGCAGGCCTTCGGTAAACAGTGAAGCATCGTGAGGGTATTGGTTAACTACAGAATAGTTGATTAAAGGTGCAGCAGGAACAGCAGCGGTTTCAGTAGTTGTGGTGCTGCTTTGTTCATTGTTGCAAGATGAAAACACTACAAGGCTAACTGCAAGAAAGGTAGATGCGATATTGGTGAACTTCATGAAATTGATATTTTGATACGACCGGAACGCTATTGGTTCATTTAAAGGAAGCAATATATCAATTATGTTTGAAAAGACAGGAAGGAATAGGAGATAACTGTTTTTTGGAGACTTTGAAAGTTACCACTAAGGCACTAAGGGCACTAAGCCCCACTAAGAGTTGCAAAACATTCAGAGAGCCTTAGTGAGGCTTAGTGCCCTTAGTGCCTTAGTGGTGAAAAACCAGTTCATAATTATGAATGTTAGGATTCTATGTATGGTCCCTTTGTTTCGCCCCAGCCCCAGGTTGGCATAGGCGCCCCTTCGTTCATGGGATTGCTTGTTAGCTGGGAATTGATCACTGCGATTCGTGTGCCCCATTCCAGGTATCCAACAAAAGCAGAGCGAAACTCCGGATCGCTTTTGAGTCCGATTTCGTCAGCCGTTTGTATTAATAAATTCATCCAGCGCTGGCGTTGTTGCTCGGTGAGCATTTTGCCTATGTGTTTGCCAATCATCCTGGCATGAGAACCCTGGTCTCCAACCGAATATAATTCTCCTGCTCCGAAAACTTCAGCAACGAAATGAGTTACATGCGCAACGTGTTCCGGCGACATATGTTCGAATAATCCTCCAATCAACTCGTCCTTCAAAACCTTATCATAAAACTTTGTAAATAAAGTTTCAAAAGTTGTGATATCGCCAACCCATTCAAATAGGGTAGGTATTTGTTTATTATCGTTCATGGTGTGTTGTTTAATGGCTTAACAGAAATTATTCAATTTGTTGTTAAGTCAAATTTATGCCATGAAAGGGATAGGTTGCGTGATTTCTTTGTTAGGTATGTTTGTTCTTATTTGCCTGCTTACTCAATCCATGTCGAGTTTGAATCTTTTATTGTTGCCAACAATTGCCGTCACTTCTCCTTTGTTATTAAATAGCTGTTTAGTTTTGGTGGGATTAAACCCTTCGATGATCTGCGTTTCATCATAGAAAAATTTTTTGTCCATACCATACTTGTAATGACCCGCCAGCAGTTTGAAACTTTTGGGATCTGCACCGTTAAGTTTTGAAACCTGCATGCCACCACTCACAGGTCTGTAGTAGTAAACATTGTTTTTATCTTTGGCATACCAACCGTGGAGTGGTTCAAAAGACATCGGATCAACTTCCTGGCAAAAATATCCATTGAAATATTCCACTTCAGTCAGTTGTCCTTTCACATTTCTTAAGCCAATTGTCTTCTCATACAAATGCCCCGTCTCGCTTTTGTAAAATTGATCTTTAATGTGTGTGAGCCGCGGGCTGTCGCTTAGCTCAAATTGAGCAGGGCATTTGCATGTACTGTCATCTGCACAATCTCCATAGTGGCGAGTAATGTTCTGCTCCGCGATCTTTGTGTTGTCGGTTGTTGTTTTTTTATTGTGCACTTGCTGTTTGCAAGCTACAACGATGCAAAACAGGAGCATTGTGACAACTAATATGTATGAGCGGAACATGTTAGTGGTTATTTTTCTCGTAAATAATAGGGGATAGCGCTGCAGAAATAGTTTCGTGGATCATGTTTCTGCCGCAGGTTCTGGCTTTGTAAATGAAATTGCCTGAGTTGCCGCGCTTACATTTCCTGATTGGTCAAACAGCTGAAATGTTACTTCGAAATTTTCTCCGTCTTTAAAGAGAAATGCGCCAGAACACATCCCATGTCCCACTTTGGCAAGACCGTCTTCGATGCGTAAAATGTAGGTTGTTGATAAGCCTGTTGTTTTATTTTTTACAGTTGCTCTGGCAAATAGTTCAGATTTATCCTGTCCCGAAAGGTTGAAATAAACAAAGGTTTCAGGGCCACAACCATATTGAATGAAGGTCTCTTTATCTATCTTTGGTGAGCCGTTCAACACCGGAATTTCATTGTCAACTGTATCAGTGATTTTAAAACTAAGCGGTTCCAATTTCTTTGTTGAGTCATTGTAGGTCCTGGGGCCATCCTCATATTTCGGCAGGTTAGCAATCTCGAGGGAATAGCGTTTGCCCACCAGCAAACCTGTTGCCGGTTTTAATACAACCTGGGTTACCCACATTTCCCCTTTTAATATTTCAACGACATTGAGTTGAACCTTCTTGTCTGATGATTTCAGATAAACGGGATATTTTCCATTCAGGTCAGCAACTAATGGCTGACTTAATGAATAGAATTCCAGGACAATTAATCCGTTCTTGTTAAGCGTTGGCCTTTGCGACAAGCAAAAGATACCGTTAGTGCCACACTTTGCAAAGGCCACATTTGTGCCGACCAGTGCTACAAGGATAAATGCGATCAGTTTCAAAGTTTTCATTTAGTAAGTGTAAGTTTAATTTTTTATTGCTGAGGTGCGCCAAACTTTGGAGAGTCTTTTGACATGGTGCCCTGCCAGCTGGTGTACATCCATTTGCCATTGCGTTTTACAAATACTGCGGTGTATAAGAATTCCACCACCAGCATGTTGTCTACATACACCTGACCGCGGCCATTGGCGATGCCAACGTTATCATAGATACGAATCTTTTTGTCGATCAATTTGAGCGTTCCAATTTCCACCATTTTTAAGCGGGCAGTATCGGCGAAAGATTGCGCCTTGTCTGCCGTTACGTCATCTGCGTTGATGGTAAAGAAGTCGTCGGCAACATCGGTTTTGTAGTATTCTTTATAGCGAGTGAAGTTCATGTTCTTAAACATTCGCGCTTCGGTTGCCTCTACTTCTTTGATTTTGGCTGCGTCTGTGGAGTGTTGTGCAGTAAGGTGCAAGGAGCATAATACGAAACCTGCGAGGAGTAATAGTTTAAAGTGTTTCATTAGCTTTTAGGTTTAATTGAATGCCATATATGGGTTGAAAAAAGCGGTTATTAGAGACGGTGTGTTTCGATAAAATTATTTCTTTTTAGATTTTATCAGTTCATTAGCCACCTTGTTTCCTGCGTCAATAAGCGGTGCCCAGATAGATGCCGCGGTTCCAATATTATCCAGCTTTTCATCGGCGAAAAAAAGGCCCTTGTTTGTTAAGAAATAAAATCCAACATAGTTTTTTCTGGGCAGCGGCGTGTACTCTGTTTTGGAAGTCTTATCGATGTATGTTTGAGCAGTGGCAACAAATTTCTTTGCAGCATCGCGAACATTTTGGTCAGTTACTCCGCCCATGATACCGCTGCCATTGCTTAAATAGAAGCTCGCATCTCCGGTTTGAAAAGACGCAAAAGAACCAAAACCCGTGCCCATGTCCATGTCCATTAGCACGCCGTAGACAATCGTTTGATCGACCGGTAGAGACAGGTGCAATTTTTCCGGAGTAACACTTAGTGCAAGATGTCGCAGGCCCGCGTATGGATTGCTTTTGTTTTGTGCTGGCAGCGACGTGTCTTGCGCAATACCGGTTGTAATATTCCTGGAAAAATTTTGTCCACGGGCAGAGTAATAATGTGCCCAGCAAACAGAGAATATTGCGGCTAAATAAAGCATTTTCATTAGCGGGTTTTTGAGGTTTTGACCGTCTTAATTGTAAACGATAATATTATTGTTTTACAGGCACTCCGAGGCTGCGGATCCTCACCTCGTTATAGTTCTTAATGTTTTCATCGGTCTTTGTCAGGAGTTTCACTACTACCAAACGCAGCTTTTCTTTTGGGTTATTAACTTCGTCGACAAAGACGTGAAATACATTGTTTTCGTCAACAAGGTATTTGTCATAATCAGCATTGACGATGCCGCCGTCGATCATAAAGAGAACAGATTTGTCGGCAATGTTTGTGTATTTGAACTTAAACTCATTCAGGCTAATTAGTTTAGGTACGTAATTGGCTTTGGTTGTTATAAGAATTTTTCCATTGTACTGAACGCCATTAACAGAGTCGATCTCTTTAAGGACGGTTATGTTTTCTATCATTTTTATGTTGATGCTTTGCAGCGAGCTGCCGATGAACTGGCCGTTCAGGTAGTAGGCGGGTTGCTTTATCTGTGGCAGGTTACTGGAATAGCTCACTTTTATGGCGCTGTCAGCGGTAGTTTGAGCATAACTTGTTGCGCCCGATGCAATGAGAAGGAACAGGAAAAGGTGTTTCATTCGTTTGAGTTTGTAAAGTTTAATGGTTGTGTGTACCGAAGCCTGATGTTTGTTTTCTTCTAATTACATAAGACCGATAGAAAATTAATTCACTTTCTCGCGTAAAGCAACAGGGATGGGCAATTATTTCAATCCGTTTTCAACTTTCCCCGCCTGAATAATATCAGTCGGGCAGGAACTTTCAATTTTCCACTCTCAGAATCCAGTCTGCACAGTCATTTGGTTCAAGAATGTTCCAGGTATGAAAACCCTTTCCTTTTGTGGTGATGTACTCAGCTCCTTTATTAATGCCCGAAAGAAATGTATTTAGTTTTTCAAGATCAAATGCGTTGATGTCATCAAACTGCAATTTGTCGCAATACTTGTTTCGTACAAAATCGATGTCAGGTTCACTGTACAGGCGCACCGGAATATTTTTGAGAAACTTTGCATTTCCGCCGTCGGCAGCTGTTGCAAGGAACGCCGAGTGCTTTGCGTAGTTCTCAGGATTGTCTTCGGGCGTGCCCTTCAAAGCACCGAGTAAATATTTCTTAATGAAATCTCCTTCCTTTTTTATCAGTTTGTTTTTGCAATCGTAGTTGATCTTGTTTTCAGCGGAGCGATACATGCGTGTGAGATCGAGAGGCGGGTCTATGGCGAAAACTGCTTTCAGGTGGTGTGCCGTATCAAGACTTAAAACATGCTCTGCATAACCGATGGCAATGGCTCCGCCTGCGGAGAGCCCGCCAACAATGAGATGCAGATGATCGGAATGGTAGCGTTCCGATTGAATCCTTGTTATTTCGTTTAATTCTGCAATGGTAAAATCGTCTGCAAACAATGTTTGGTGCAACTGCGGCACGATGGTAACAAATCCTTTTTCCAACAGGAGAGAAGGTAGTTTTGTTTTTTCAAAAATGCTTTTGGTGCTTTCGCCCCAACCGGGAAGGAGAATGAGAATACCTTTTATGTCCTGCGCTGGTTCAATGTAAGAATAGGAGAAGTTCTCGTTGTTTACTTTGCCGTTGCCGGTTTTGATCGTTTGGGCACACAACGATGCCGTGCCTATTAACAGATTCAGAAAAACGATTGTAAGAACACGAATCATTGCGGTAAACGGTTTTATTTGGTGTACTCGGCTCGTTTGTTAATGCCCGGACGAAACTGCAATAGTTTTTTCCGGCAAATACTTCTGACCGCTGTAGGCTCGGCGATCATTTAGTTTTCAAGTTTATTTTTTGGTAATGTTCACCGTTGAATACAAGCACTTCGTTATCGTTCAGCAGCTCGACTGAGCTATAAGTGCGATCCAAAACATCTTTACCGCTCGAATCTAACAGACCCTGCATTTTGTTGATCTCGTATACAATGTAGCCGGATTTCCAGTCAACGAATTTATCGTATCTCGGTGCTGCGATGACTTTGCCATTTTGATCCACCAATCCTTTTTTATTTTCCTTTTCTACAACAAAAGTAGAAAGATGACCTACGGCATAAAGATCACAATCTTTGCAAGTAAAAAGTTGTTTGTTGCGCTCGTTCAGTAACACGACTGATTGACTGGTTTTGGCAATAAACCTGTTTTTTATACCTGGCATTTTTATTTGGTCATAGATAAACGGAACGACTATGGTCTCATTTAACTTCATTACTCCATAGCGGCCGGAATCGTTGCTTGTTGAAACATAGCCCGCATCAACTTTGACGGGGCTGTTGTATTTGAAGCCGATGACTGGTTTATTGTTCAGATCGAGCAGCGCCCATTTTTGATTCTCGCTTACACTCACAAACTGCTTGTCCTGTACGATGAAATGTATTGCGTTGTACTCCAGCGGAACAATTTCCTTTCCCTCATCATTAATAAAGCCATACAGGCCGTCTTTTTCCACGGCTATTAATTTCTCATCCACCCAGATGGACATGTTATTGTAGAGGTCAGAGATAAGTTTGAACTTGCGATTAATGATGGCGCACTTACCGTTGTACCGCACCCATGCAACGCCGTTAGGTTGAAAATCCCGCGCATCATCATAATCAAAACCGGAGAGGTTAACCCATTTATTATTTTCGTTAACGACGTATGCAAACTTATGGTTATCGCCAACCATAATTCTAATATCCGGAGTGTCCTGGCTGTAAATTTTTTGAACTGAAATCAGCAATGTAGAAAGGTAAAGTATCTTTTTTATCAGTGTCATTGTAAGGGGTTGGATCTTATAGGTTGTTACTGCCGCAAATTAGTTATTTTTTGTTCCACACTGATCACATGCATATCCTGTGTGCCAACATTCTGTAAAGCATGCGGTGGAAGCGCTTCCACCCAATTGGCGGCTCCCGGCCCGGGCTTTTTAGCAAGCGTTCTCGTATCGAGCATCACATTGCCGTTGTCATCAAACCTCACAAAATCCGACCAGCTCAAAATGTATGTAGACGCCGGGTAGCGATGTGTATGAATGGCCGTTGTTTCGCCCGGAGGAATGAGCGTATCGAGCACACGCACAAATTCGTTTTCAAATAAAAGCTTGTGGTGCTGCGGCGCTGCGATGAGGGCGTCGAGAGAATCGGGGTATGGCCAGGGATCGCGAGATACTGGGGAATCCATGATTGTAATTTTAAGTTAATCGATATTTCATTTCAACTCTACTCCTTGCAGTTCAAGCTTTTCAGCGCCAGGCAAAACTCCAAGGCTACCGATTTTTTTTATCGCCAGCTTATTATGAATGTGGTTTTTTAATTTTCTTGATGTTGCCGCAATTTCCTTCCAATCCCATGCACTTACTGGTTCATTTAGCGATTTTTCGTCTTGCCACTTTAGCGCTCCTTTTTCACTAAAATGTCCAATATGAGATAGGTTAAGCTGATTGTTTTTTAACCCGCCAAAGTATAATTGAATGAGACCCCAGCCATCCGTTGCGTATCGAAAAGTATGGCCGTTACAATGCTTTGGATCAAGACTTATTCTCCGGAAAGTAGGTTTGCCGTTGTGTCTTGGCGACCATAATTGAAATGTTACTGAAAATTTTGCTCCGTTGGTGAGGTCGAATTTC
The DNA here is from genome assembly GCF_019130065.1 of Pinibacter aurantiacus. Lineage (GTDB taxonomy): Bacteria > Bacteroidota > Bacteroidia > Chitinophagales > Chitinophagaceae > Pinibacter > Pinibacter aurantiacus. Next base: position 261,202 of record NZ_JAHSPG010000006.1, read on the forward strand.
GATGATATATCTTCGCTTGTTTTGTATTCGGAAATTTGTTGATCAGGGGCGGAGCTTACATCGTAGACATGTAAGTCTGTGTCGTTAAAAATGAAATCAAGAATGTTTAGTTTGTCTTCTTTTTCAGCGAAAAAATCGTATGTCATTTTACATGTTAACGTTGTTCATGAAATAATGTTATCTGCCGCTTAGCTTCACAAAGATGTGTAGATACTTGTTGCGAAGGTTGTTTTTAAACAATGCTTCGCTACCTTACGAGCTCTATCCCACAAAACACAACAGATAGCTGTTTGTCGCACTTGCATGGTTGAACAAGTCCTTCAGCGCTTGATAATCCTGCAAAAAATGTTTTTTATTAAACGCCTGGTTTTCTTCTTTGTCGTCATTCCAGCAGCATGGATATATGCCTTCTCTGTTCAATTCTTTGTAATCGAATTGTTCTGAAATTTCTTCGTTGCCAATATTGTTTAACAAAGAGGAGATCTGTTTTACCTTCTCCGGTGTGAGATAGGCGACGGGCGGCCTATCGAAATACCCGTCGAAGTCAATATCATCCGTGACGTCGCGGAATTCCCGTGCTTCATCTGCATCAGGAAAAACGTATTGAGAAGGCCCTCCAATTTGAGATTCGGGGTAGAATATCTCATTGATTAAATTCGATTCCCCATTGCTGCGTCCTTTGGCAAGAACAAAACGTAAACCTTCGTGTGTGCTTTGAAAGCTCAGATAATTTTTTATCTCACGAACAGCCTCAAACGGGTCTGAATTACCTTCCAACGCTACAAATTCGGTGTTGTTAATTGTATAAAAATTTGCAATCTGGCTCATAGTTCGATGATGTTGCTGGTTTTAATTTTACCCAATGCTTCGCCAACTCACTCACAAGTGAGGGCTCAAAGGTTATTTGTGAACTTAATATATTTTTTTGAAGCTTGCCAGTGGGAGAGAAGAAAAAAGCCCGCAAATAATTTGCAGGCTTTGAGGTTAATTAGTTCTCCCGTTCAATAATTAGTTTGTTTTCGCTTACGGTAATGTTTACATAGTGTTCTGGTAAAAAGCCTGCTTGTTGCAACCATTTCCCACATAAACGCAGGTAGGGGAAAGTAGAGTTGGTTTTGTTTACAAAAATGAAACTGCTGATTTTTAAACGGCGAATGTTTGATGGTTCCTTGGGCTGCCGTTTTGGCTTGGGGGTAGTTGCCAGCTTGCGTACTCGCGGCTTCTTTTCAATAATGTACATTGTTCAAAAGATTAAGGCGGCTAAAAATAAAATACGGTTTTAGCCTTTCCCGTTGAACTTCACTTATTAACAAGCAGCAGACGCATTAACGGACTGCACGGGGGTACCAAAACCGCGTATATTTTACAAGCGAACACAAAGAAGTGTTCGCCGATTGTAAAATTGAGAATTAGGATGTTAATAATTGAAGTTCGCTGCGAATGTAAGGAGGTGATTTTTTGAAGTGTTGTGGAAAAGGTCAAAAGTTCAAAGTACCGTAGAAGATAAAAGGTTTCTTTGATGAAGATTAGAAAGCAGTTCCTTAGGAGGAGAAAAGATGTAGCGGTTTTCGAATTAACGGGCTTTTGAACGTCTTACTTTCCGCGCAAGCGATTTGTGACTATGCACCGAAGAAGATAATTTTTTTGCTTCCAAAGGTCTGCCCATCAAGTCGAAACTATTTTTAAACGGGAAATGGTCTGTTTGATCTACATAGGACTTTGTAAAATAATCACTCCAAAAAATATTCGATGCAGTTGCGTCTTCAACCACAGTAGTCTTTGAGTTTCCATTTTCCACGTTAAAATGTAGGACCTGTGTCATGAGTGCAAATTTAGGTTAATGAGTTTGAAAAGAGACGTTTATTTCTTTAAGGAATGAAGTTATTGTTATAGAGTGAGTTCCCCACCCAACATTCAAATATTGATTTTTAAGGTGTTCAACTTCTTTTGAATTCTTTTGATTATCGCCAAAGCCTAACTTTAAATGATGAGTTTGACTTTGAATTGCCCAAATTGTGCCATTTACATCAAATGTTGGCCCACCACTCTGTCCTCTTAATCCTGGCGTTGATGTTTCAATAAACATAAGTGGATAAGGCTTAATTCCATTGTTTTCAATATCGACAGTACGAGTATAAATACCATCTATTGGAAAGATTGGAATTGGAAGTGAGCCTGGAGGAAGAATAAATCCCTTTTGCTCGTCAAATGTTGGTTCGATAGAGTGGAACGGAAAGCCGAGCTTGCAAAGACTTGTGCCTTGCTCCATTGGATCATTTGGGTTTTTGAATTTAGGATACGTTTTTACCTTGGATTTGTCAAAGTTTTTTAGTTTCCCTACAGCAATATCGCAATTAGGGATAGCAAAAAAATTTTCTTCTATTGCTAGACCTTGCCAACCAAGCCAAACAGAATAGTCGGTAATTGAATCCGGAGGTATCTTTTGACTATTGAGCTGTTGGATTTTGACATGTTTTTTGAGACTTGTATCGTTTTCTATTGCAAGCCTTTTTTGGAGTAGTGCTTTAAATTCCCCATTAGCAGATCCGAGCTTGTTCAGCTGTTCCATAATATGAAAAGCTGTTATAAACCAACCATCTTCATTTATTACTACAAAAGTTCCGATACCTGCGCTGCACTTTCCATTTGAAGTCCTATGCGAAATAATAATTGGAAACGTGAATTCTCGTGCGATGGAACATGCGTTGGCAAACATTAATCAAGTGATTGTTTAAGAGTTAATAAAATACTAGACTGAATTAGCGTGTTGCAATTTCGCTACAAGACACACTATCATGTGAACTTAATATATTTTTTTAGAAAAACAAAAAAGCCCGCATCTCTGCGGGCTTTCATATCACTCAAAAATTCTTACAACACCGTTATAACAACTCTTCTATTAATCTTTCTGTTCTTCTCGCTTGTGTTTGGCACCAGTGGTTGTGTTTCACCTTTGGAGCTTACGTCGATACGGTCGGCGGCGATGCCTTGTTTTTCAAGGTAGGCTGCTACTTCCTGCGCACGTTTGAGACCTACTTTATAGTTGGTAGCGGCAGAAGCAATATCGCAGGTGTGGCCAACGATAGCTATACGCATGTCGGGATATTTTTTCATAATGTCAGCAATGCTGTCAAGGCGGGAGTTGAGGCCCACTGGAACAGTAGTGCTGCCGATTTTTCCAAACTCAATAGGTTGTTGCACCGTTGCTTTTTCTGCGTCGCTAATGGTTGGAGCTGGAGAGCTATCAGGTACTTGCACCGCTGGTACAGGTTCTACGATTTTCTGTGTGTCTTTGTTAGCTGCTGGTGGAGGCAGTTCCTTTAGTGTAAGGTCAGGTTCGGCATGAATATCAGCCGGTGCCGGTTTCGATTTTTTGCGGCCAAAACCAAGCTTCACTTGCACACCAAAAGCAATTGGTTTTGCGGAGCCCGTACCTTCCATGTTCAGCACAGTGCCGGGTGCAATATTGTTTACACCTGTCGCACTGTATGGTAGCATGGAGCCGCTGGCGTCTTTCTTGTACACGTTGGTTAGGCCGTAGTCTGCGTACACACCTGTGTAAAGGCGCATACATGAAGAGATCGGGAAACTCACACCTGTTGCAAGGCTTGCCATGGCGCCGGGCTTGAGGTCGAGGTTGTGAGTGCCACTCCAGTTTTGAATGGTGCCAAAGCCGTGTGCAGGCAGCTCTTTCAGTTCCACGTTCATATCAGGATAGTAGCCGGAAACTGCGATCTGGCTGGCAGATGCTTTTGCTTTTCCGCTAAATGGCAATATGAATTTTGCACCGCCATTGATGTACCATTGCGTTTTTTCTCCGGTGGTGTGGTATTGCAACATCAGCGGAACGGTTACCGCCCAAAAGGTTTGTTTCTCCTGGTAGTTCGTTGTTTTGATGTTGTATTGAAATGCCGAACCCGCGTCATCTACCTGGAAGGAAGAGTAGGGCAGCTCGCCATTTAGCGTTGCTTTTGTGGCATAGTATGCGCCGTTGATGCCGGTTAATACATTCCAGTGTTTTTGCACGGGAAACATATAACCAACGCCCAATGCACCACCAGCCTGTGGTTTGGCTTTACCACCGGGAAGGTCGTAATGCAATCCCTGCACGCCGCCGTTTACTTCGATGCTCAGTTCCTGTGATATTGCAGTGCCCGTGATGGCCAACAGGCCGAGTGACATTGCGAGCATTTTTCTGTTCATCTATAATGATTTTAATTTTTACAATTTTTAATTCCTGGATGCAGGTTCGTGAAACCGCTTTTTCAAATTTCAGCAAGTTTACAACCTGTACCGAAAGACCGCTTGTCATCCCGACGAAGGAGGGATCTGGGTGTTTTCTTTAGCAGCATTTAAGCGCAAGACTCAGATCCCTCGTTCCTCGGGATGACAAGGAACATTCTTTCAGTATTTCAAACAACTTCTAATTCCTAACTCCTGTTTACTTCACCAGCAAGTTCACGCTCGCTTTTGCTCCATTCTTCAACAACAGCGTTATGTAATACAAGCCGCGTGCAGATGGCGCTGTGATCGTTTGCGTTGCTTTCACGTTGGTGATCTCCTGCTGTATCTTGCCCGACATATCTACGATCGCCATTTTAGCGCCTTGCAATGCGGCGTCGGTATAGGTGCATGTTACGGTTGCGCTGGAACCTGCTGTTACCGGGTTAGGGTACACTTTAATTCCGGCAGTAACTGTAGCACTTCCATTTAATGTCAACGGACATGATTGTATTGCTTCGCCGTTTTTGTCGGTAGCAATTACATAGTATGTGCCGCTCAGCGCACTTGGCTCGCTATAGTAAGCTGAAGTTTGGCCAGACACCAAGCTGTTGTTTTTGTACCATTCCCACTTGGTGTAGTTGTTGCTGCTGTTGTCAAACATCAGCACATCGCTCCAGTGTTGTCTTACTGCAGAAGCTGATCTGTAATTCACATTATTGGTTACAGAAGGCGCCGCAAAGTGGTTGGCATCACCCGCCTGAGATGCAGTGATCACAGCATGTCCCGGCAGTACCGGAGTAAGTGAATTGCCACTGATGGTTGCAACGTCTGTGCTTGAAATACCATAGGAAATTGTAAGGCCGCTGTTCACTGTTGCATTCAACTGAACCGGTAGTATATCTGTTGTACAACCTATTGTTAAATCCTGCACCCAGGTAATTACCTGTGGCGCTTTGGTAATGGTAAGGTTGTTGCCAACATAACTGATGATATAATTGCTACCTGCGCCAACCGTTCCCTGTTGGATCGCGTAAGTACCTGCATTTTCTCCGGCTACTCTTGTTAAGCCGCCGGTAATCACGCTTGTGCCATCGCCGTTTTTCCAACCTGTTGCAACGTAAGTCAACGCAGGATCAGCCGTGCCGTAAACTTTTGTTTGCGCGTTGGCGGTAATGGTTAGCGTTGCAGGAGTAATCGTGAAATTGCCCGCAGTATAAGTAATGATGTAGTTGTTGCCGGCGCTCAGTGTATTTTGATTGATCGCGTAGCTGCTCACATTCTCTCCAGCGATTCTTTTCAGCAATCCGGTGATCACACTTGTGCCGTCACCATTTACCCAACCGGTTGCAACGTAAGTCAACGCAGGATCTGCATCACCATATACTTTGGTTTTGTTTTCTGCCGTAATGTTTAATGGAACGGCAGTTATTGAAAGATTACCCGCTACGTAAGTGATGTTATAATTCGGATTAACTGCACTTGCTGCCGTGATTGGATAGTTGCCCACATTACTTGCTGCCGTTGCAGTGGTGGTAATGGTTGGAGCGGTGGTAAGACTTGAAACGCCATCTCCATTTACCCAGCCGCTATACGTTGCGGTAAATGTTGGAAGAACTGCACCATAAGCTTTGGTTTTGTCTTCCGCCGTAACGGTCAACGCTGCCGGAGTGATCGACAATTTTCCATTTACATAGATGATGGTATAGTTTGCGTCGGCTGCTCCGCTTGCACCAATTGGATAATCGCCTACGCTGCTCGCAGCGGTGGCAGTTGTAGTAACTGTTGGTGCTGTCGTCAGTGTTGTCGGATCATCATTGTTTACAAAACCACTGTAGTGAACAGTTAACGCCGGATTGTTTTCTCCGTAGATTTTTGTTTTATCATCCGCAGTGATGGTTAGCACTGCAGGGGTTACAGAAAGATTGCCTGGCACGTATGTTATGGTATAGTTGGCATCAACTGCACCACTCGCTGTAACAGGGTAATTGCCAACTACGCTTGACGGAGTAGCAGTGGTGGTGATTGTTGGCGCAGTAGTAAGGGATGAGGCATTTTCGCCATTCACAAAACCAGTGTAGCTGGCCGTTAACGCCGGATTGTTCGCTCCGTAGACTTTTGTTTTGTCATCTGCCGTAATGGTCAATGCTGCCGGAGTTACCGAAAGGTTACCCGCAACAAAATTGATGGTGTAGTTAGGGGCTACTGCCTGTGACGGTGTGATAGGGTAGTTGCCTACAGGGCTCGATACCGTGGCTGTAGTGGTTACCTTTACCAAAGTGGTGATATCACTCTCATCATCTCCATTTACCCAGCCATTGTAAGTAACCAGTAACGCGGGGTTGTTATCGCCATACACTTTTGAAGCATCATATGCAGTGATAGTCAACGTGGCTGGTGTTACAGAAAGGTTACCCTGCGCATAAGTAATGTCATAGTTCGGAACTACAGCACCGCTTGCAGTTACAGGATAATTACCGACTGCGCTTGCAGACGTAGCTGTTGTGCTTACAATAGGCAGGGTAGTTATATCAGAAGTATTGTCTCCATTTACCCAGCCGCTATAGCTTGCCGTAAGTGCAGGAACATTTGCTCCGTAAACTTTCGTTTGATCATCTGCAGTGATGGTCAATGCCGCATTGGTTATTGTAAGGTGTCCCGTTTGATAACCGATGGTATAGTTTGGATTGACAGCGCCACTTGCAGTAATAGGGTAAAGGCCAACAGCGCTTGATGCAACCGCTGGTACCGAAATCATTGGCGCCGTTGTAAAGCTGGACGCATCATCACCGGCTACCCAACCGTTGTAACTAATTGTTAGTGTTGGAATGCTTGCTCCATAGACTTTTGTTTTGTCATCTGCAATAACGGTTAACGGTGCGGGAGTGATGTTGAAGTTTGCACCTACATAAGTGATAGCATAATTGCTGCTTGCTGCTACTGTTCCTTGCGTGATGGCATAAGTGCCTACGTTATTACCTGCAGCTCTTACAACATTACCTGTAACTACATCCCCGTTTACCAACGCTGAAGAAGTGAATGTTAATGCCGGATCAGCGGTTCCATACATTTTGCTTGCGGCCGCTGCTGTTATGGTAAGAGTTTTCTGATTGATTACAAGTGTTTGCTGTGCATCCACCGGTGCGCCGTGATTAACGTCTCCTGCTTGTGATGCTTTGATGACAACATTTCCCGCTGCAATAATATGTACTTTGTTCCCGCCAACAATGGTCGCTATGCTCGTATTCATACTTGTATAAGTGATGGCCGGTCCCGGGTTGGTGCTTGATGCGCTCAACGTAAGATCTGCATCACCATAAGTGCTCACAGGTAAAGCCGACAATGTGAGTGTTGGCAAACTGTTTACAGTCATGGTGTATCCTCTGCTCCCGGTGTATGGTCCCACGCCGGAGGACGCATCAGTGGCTGTAATGGTGAAAACGGAAGGGCCGCTTGCAGTTGGTGTGCCAGATAAAATACCAGTTGTTGGATTTAATGTTAGACCCGCTGGTAGTGTGCCGGAAGTAACTGCATATGAGTAGGGTGAAGTACCACCGGATGCTGTTACAGTAGTGGCAGTGTAAGCCACGTTTTGATCACCCGCTGGCAGTGTGGTTGGTGAAACGGATATAGTTGGAGCTCCCACTGTTATCGAATAATTCCGCGTTGCTGTTTTTGCGGTAGCGTCAGTAACTGTCACTGTGAAGTTAAAAACGCCGCCAGCCGTCGCTGTACCTGATATTATTCCCAATGAAGGAGACAAGGTTAATCCAGCCGGCAGAGAGCCTGCGGTGAGGGCGAAACTATAAGGTGTTGTGCCGTTTGATGCGCTTAATGTTTGGCTATAAGCTGAAGCGATAGCCGGTGCCGGTATCGTTGACGGAGAAATAGAAAGCAATGAAACGGTAAATGTGTTTGTATTGCTGTTCACACTCGTATTGCCCGCCGCATCGGTGGCTGTTGCTTGTACATTATGCGCACCTGATACCAGTGCTGTAGGTTGTACTAAGTTCCAGTTGCCGCTAGCATCGGCAGTTGTAGTGCCAATTGAAGAGCCATCAACGATAACGTTTATGGTGGTATTCATTTCTGCAGTACCGGTATAAGACGGTGTGGTCGTTGTGGAAGTTCCTCCGTTTAATGGAGTTATTACCATCGGCGCGGTTGGCGCAACGTCGTCAATGGTCCATGTATAGGTTGCTGGTGTTACGCTTGTGTTGCCAGCTGCATCTTTTGCCATTACATAAAACGTGTGAGTACCTGCGGCCAGGCCAGTATAAGTCAGTGGAGCCGTAACTGTAATATAAGCTCCGGCATCCCGGTGTGCTTGAAAAGTTGAAGGTGTTTCGCTACTGGTAAATGAGAAACTTGCATTTGTGGAATTAGTAAGTGCCGGTGGCGCTGACGTTATAGTTGTGGTTGGAGCCGTTTTATCAATTTGATAAAAGGAGGTTATTGAGTATGGCGCATTGGTAGGAACGCTGCTCATTCCTGTGCCGTTTACAACAAGACTTATACCTCCATCGCCGGAGCCGGTGTTAACTGTTACGGTGTAGGTCGTACCGCTTCCGCTAACACTGCTAACACTGGCGCCTGATAAACCTGCCATTGTTAAATCAAATGCGGCCGCGGTAACGTTTGTAACACTTGTACTAAATATTACCTTGTATGTAACGGTTGATGCATTGGTTGTGTGCGGGGATGTTTCAGTAACACTGCTAACAGTTACGGGAGCAGGGGTGGTGAATGACAGCTGTGGCCCGTAAGCTGTACCCGTGGCATTGGTTGCGTATGCCCTTACATAATAAGTTGTTCCCGGAGAAAGGCTGCTTGCATTTACAGAAATTGCGCCTGTGCCGGTACCGTTGGTCAGCTTAGTATCATTAATGTCTGGGCTGGAGCTTGTGCTGTAAACAATTCCTTTTTCCGATACTGGTCCATTACCTGCGAAGCTTACGTTGCCTGTCATGGTTGCCGTTGTAAAGGTGACACTATTAACCGCGCCGGTTGTTACCTCGGCGGCGGCCAACACCGTAAGCGTCGACAGCGCACAGCCCGCATCCTTGTACCAGTTGCCTGTACCCGAAGAGTAAGATGTGGGAATATCCTGAGTGGAAAGGTTATGGTATCGCAGATCGCCTGCGTTGCCCAGCATAAGCATCCACGTACCGCCAACAGGATATAAGTGCCAGGTGCCCTGGCTACCACTTCCCGAAAATTCGGAGCCGCTCCAGTTAAGCGTTACTGTTGATGTCTCGTTACAGTCCGTAAGTTTCACGCTTTGGGAAAATAGCGAACTGGTGAGTAATAGTAATAAGATCGACAAGTAGAGTTTTTGTCTCATATAAATGGGTTTGTCAGCCTTGATAAAGGCGTACTATAATTGTGACTAATTGGAAACAGAAATTTGTATTGAATTGTAGTGGTGCGCCCTGCTATAGTCGCGGGTTGGTTTCATATCTGCAAAAAATGGAGAATGACGGCATGGCGTACACGATACTGCTATGCTGCCAAAACCGGGTTTGGGTGCGGTTAGTTGTCATGGTTTAGGTTGATTATATTAAAATAACAGGCTATACGTGCCCGTTAAGCGCTGCAAAGAAATCCAAAAAAACGGAATAGTACTATTAATTTTTCGGGACAGTACGCAAGTTGTTAGTAGATGGTGTAAAAGTTCGCGTGTGCGTGTGGGTGAGGAAAGAGAAGCACTCAGATGACGCTGATTGGACTGATTTACACAGATGTTTTCTTAGTGAAACTTAGTGCCCTCAGTGTCTTGGTGTTGAAAAAACTCTCCGGCATTTTCGCTGTTCATGGTTTACAACAAACTAAAAGTTTGACGTTCGAAATATTTACCACTTAGGCACTAAGGGCACTTAGCCGCACTAAGGGTTTACACGATTGTCTTCAAAATGTTTTGCTGCCAGCCCAAATTTCTAGTTCCTAATTTCTAATTCCTAATTTCTTAGAAGTTCCGGTACTGCTTATCAATAAACTGGTGAAACTCTTCCCTGTAAGTTTCTCCGATGGGGAGTTCGAATGTATGTACGCGAACAGTGGTGCGTTCAATCACATCAACATAATTCAAAGAAATGATGAACGATTTATGAATGCGAATGAACTTATACGGTCGCAGCTGGTCCTCGAATTTTCTGAGGTTTTGCAGCACCATCACTTTGCCCTTCGTGGTGTGAATGGTAACATAGTTGCCCGAGCCTTCGAGATAGTAGATGCTATCCAGCATTACTTTGATCATCCGGCTGTCAGACTTTACAAAAATAAAATCATCCTTTTCCGGAGAGAGGAGTTGTGATGGTTGAGTGGACAACGGGCTTTGCTCTGCGCCACTGATGGAGCGAACTTTTTTTACCGCACGTTCAAATCTCGCGAAAGAAAAAGGTTTCAATAAATAGTCCACCACATCCATTTCATAACCCTGCAAAGCAAAATCAGGATAGGCTGTGGTTAAGATCACATTGGTATTTTGTGGCAGTCGCTGCGCAAGCGTAAGGCCGTTGATGCGGCTCATCTGTATGTCGAGAAACACCAGGTCGAATTGTACTTTGCCGGCACTTATGTCCTGCAGTGCTTTCGCTGGATCTTTGTAAACCTGCACCAGTTCAAGGTCGGGAATGCGCTTGGCATATTCGGTGATTACGCCGAGTGCATTTGCTTCATCATCAATCGCGATGCATGTTATCATAAGCTAAGTCAATTTGAAGTTCTGCAATATATTTTCCGTCAAGTTCCTGTAATGAAATGGTATGATGACCGGGATACAACAATGAAAGCCTGCGTTGCAAGTTTGGCAAGCCAATGCCGCTTGTCGCATCTTTCACTTTTCCTTCATCAATTACATTTTCTACGCGGTACAACAGTTGTTTGTTTTTGATGGCAATTAATGCAGTGATGGGGATTTCTTCAGTGCCCAATTGACCGTGTTTACAGGCGTTTTCAAGAAAGGTACTAAGTATCAGGGGCGCAATCATGCATTCTCTGCCGGGCTCATCAATATCGGTTCTAAGTATGATCACATCATCTGTAAAACGGAAAAGATGAAGTTTGATAAATTGCTTTAAGTATTCAATCTCTTTGTGCACCGACACCCTCTCGTCTTTGTTGTGTAAAACATAACGCAGCAGATCGGATAACTCCAGCAGTGCATCTGCCGTGGACGCTGACTGTATTAACGCGAGATAGTAAATATCATTAATAGTGTTGAACAGAAAATGTGGATTGAGCTGGTAGCGGAGCAATGCCAGCTCGGCACTTGTTTTTTCCTGTTGTAAAATTCTTGTCTCCCTGTCTTTCACGAACCAATCTCTCATATACGCATATCCGATTCCAAGCAACAGATACACCAGTACACTCACACTGGACCAAAGCCACGCAATTGGCGATAGTTGTAATGTAGTCATTCCCATCGCTTTGGCGCCTGTATTAATGATTGGTTTAACTTCCCTTGTAGGTGAAAGCAACCATCTCTGCCCCGCAAGGTCCACATTGGCAAGTACAAATATTATAACGGGTACAATTATAATTAAGGGATAGAATTTCCTTTTGGCGATAAAATATGGAAAGATGACAAACGCACCGAGTGACAACGAAAGGAAACCATTACAGTGGATAAAGAACCTGCGCATAATGACAATGTGCACATCGTTCACTTTCAATAGTGTTCCCGACAAAATATAGAACAGGAACCAGAAGGCCTGGAACATCAAAAACAGCATCACAATCTGCTTGATTTTGCTGCCTGAAGTCGGTTGTGTATTGGTTAAAGGCATGCTGCAAATTATCCATTTATATGAAAGTCGCAACATTTTGAGGGGTAAATCGGAAATCTACAATCGGAATGAGTGTTCACGTAATTTATTGGGGTGTTCACATATTTGACCCAAACCGGAAATAATAATTTGATAATTATGTACTGTCAACGACGGAGCACGAGAAAAGCAAAAATTAAAAAGTAAAAAGTAAAAAGGGTAGCCGCTATTTGGCTTTTTGCTTTTGAATTTTGACTTGCGATAGACGCGTTTGCTTCGCTCACCCAAAAATACAACCTGATGAAATTTTATACAGCCGCCATCATATGCAGTTCACTTGTAGCAAGTGCCAGCGCACAAAACAAGATCATTTTTAAAGGGAAAGTAACCGGAGATACAAAAGGGTACAACAAAGTGTTTACCTACACAGCGCGTGCCACGAAGGACACGGCAATAATATCAAACGGAGTTTTTTCCATTGAGTTTCCGTATGAAGGGCCGGTACTGCAATTGTTCTATGATGAATATGATATCCGCAATAACGGAATGTACCAACCCTATGGTGTTTTGATCGAAAAACCCGGAACCTATTACCTTACAACTGACATCACCAAAGGCTTTCACAGCACAAAGGTAACAGGAGGTAAAACGCCAGAGTTGTATCAATCTTTTACTGACCGGCAGTCTGCTGCATTCAAACAGGTGAATGCAGCGTTGGAAAAGCAATATGGCAAATATTGGTTGCCGGAAACCGATCCTAAAGCAGAAGCACTGAGCAATAGCAGGGATTCGTTGCAAAAGGCAATTATTGTTCCAATGATCATGTCGTTTGTAAAAGAAAACAAAGATAGCTATGTATCGGCCTTTGCAGTTGTTGGTTCTGCAAGAAACATCATGAGCGTAGATGAGCTTGAACAAACGTATGCCATGTTTTCCCCCGCGGTTAAAAAGACAGAGGACGGAAAGAGAGTGGCCAACTATATACAAGGTCTGAAAAGTTCAGCCATCGGGGCAACGGTGAAAAACTTTACTGCAGTATCTCCCGAAGGAAAGCAATTTGATTTTGCTTCGCTGAAAGGAAAGTATGTGGTTATCGATTTCTGGGCGAGCTGGTGCGTTCCTTGCCGCAAATCGTTTCCGCACATGCGCGAAGTGTACCAGACTTTTAAAAGTAAGGATTTTGAAATGCTGAGCATATCGATTGATAAAGACAAAGCCGCGTGGTTAAAAGCTGTAGCACAGGAAAACAATCCGTGGGTACAAACGCTGGATGATAACGCTGTAGCCGATAAGGGCTTTGCTATTACTGGTGTGCCAACAACCTATTTAATAGATCCTCAAGGGAAAATTATTTTAAAAGAAGTGGGGTTTGAAAGTGACAAGAAAGGACCAATGGAACTAAAGCTGGAAGAATTATTCGGAAAATCTGTGCCCGTTGCCGCTACGCAGAAAAAAGAAGAAAAGAAAGAGGCAGTGAAGATGGTGGAGATGAAAGCCATGCAGTAAAAAAATTAGGAATTAGAAATTAGGAATTAGAAAGGTGTACGGTGTACGCGATATGAGCTTGCCTTAGTGAAACTTAGTGTCCTTAGTGTCTTAGTGGTAAACCTTGAAAGTATAAAGCACTGCACACTGAAATCATTTTGGGCGTATCTTCCAGAAGTGTCTCGTACACCGTACTCCGTATATCATACACGGCGCATCGTACACAATCAAAACATTGCTCGCTATAACTATAGACCAAAACCGCCTTATCCATTTCTCTTAACAATTATTGTTTTTGCCAATTGCTAATTCTCTTTAAAAACGGGAACGGGACTTCCTGTGCCTGTATTTTTTGAAAATAAAAAACAACAAAACTATGCTGTCTTATTCCTCCCAAAGCACCCAAAGAGTGTTGGGCATTTTCCTGATTGGTACAACATTGCTTGCTTCCTGCAAAAAAGATGAAGCAAAAAGCAATCTCGCCGGTTTGAGTGAGTTTAGTATTAAAGACGTCAATGTAAGTTTCAAGATCGATGAGACAAAGGCAACCATTGAAAACACAGACAGTTTGCCTTTTCAAACAAATGTTTCTGCTCTTGTAGCCATCTTTAAAGCAGTACCAAATTCAACCACCAAAGTGGGCGAAACGCTGCAGGTATCAGGCACTACAGTGAACAATTTTTCTTCACCAGTAACGTACACTTCCGTTGCACAAGACGGAGTGACAAAACGCAATTATACTGTAAGGGTGAATGTTGCAAAGCTTGATCCTAAAACGGTAGCATGGCAGCAAACAACGGCCAATGGTGGCTGGGGTCCGTACCGCACATCAACTGCAGGATTCTATGGAGGCAAACTCTGGGTAGCAGCAGCCGAGAGCGGTTCGTTTGGTGTTTTCAACTCCGGTTTATTCTCTTCAACAGATGGCATCACCTGGACAAAAGTGACTGCGAAAGATGATGCGACCAACAATGTTCCTTATGCAGAGCGCCAGACAGGTGTGTTTGGATTTAATAATAAAATGTGGCTCGTGGGTGGTCTCGTTCCCGGGATCGGTTTCAACTTCAGCAATGTGACGAACAAAGTGTGGAGTTCAACAGATGGCATTTCATGGACGCTTACCACGCCTGCCACGGGTGCCACAATATGGTCTGCCCGCGAACGTACGGCTGCCGTGGTGTTCAACAGCAAATTATTTGTAATTGGCGGAAACGGTTATCCTGCATTTGGCAACGCAAACTCTCCGGGCACTGCAATGAATGACGTTTGGAGCACTACCGACGGCACTACATGGACAAAAGTGACTGATGCTGCGGGTTTTATAGCGAGGACAGAACCAGCCGTGTTTGTATACGATAACAAAATTTGGGTTGTGGGTGGCAGAGACAATTCAGGTAAATTATTGAATGATGTTTGGAACTCCGCTGATGGTGCAAACTGGACGCAAGTAACAACAACACAGGCATTTACAGAAAGATGGGGACACAAAGTGATCGCATATAAAGACCAGTTGTTCCTGTTTGGCGGCGAGGTAAATTCAACAGATGCTTCTAACGAATTATGGATTTCTGAAGACAAAGGCGTGTCATGGAAAAAAGCTTCTGCAGGTGATGTAAGGGCTTTGCCTTCGGGAGTTGCCGGACGTGCACATTTTAGTTATTTTGTGAACGACAACACCATCTGGATCGTGGGCGGACAAGCGTCAATGCCGGCTCCGGGCACTTACTCATTTATCAACGACACCTGGAAAGGAAAGTTTCCTGAATAAGTAATTAAAACAAAACTGAACTAAAACAAATATTGCTGGTGGCGTTCCCAGCGCCATCAGCAATATTCAACTGCATTTCTATTTAATAATCATTAAGCAATACACCCGGTATGGCTTTAGGTAAACACATTTGTAAACATATTGTATGCCTCGTTGCAATGTCATGCATAAGCATCATGTTGCACGCACAGGATACAAAGTCTTCTACCCGCAAGGTGGAGGGGACTGTTAACTCTGAAAAAGATGGCACGGTTATTCCCGGCGCCTCCATCAGGGTAAAGGGTTCCAAGAAGGGCACAACAAGCGATGAAAACGGTAAGTTTCATTTGGTCGTACAACCCGGAGATACACTTGTTGTAACAGCCGTTGGTTTTGCAAAACTTGAAGCAGCATGCAACAAGGACGCCTTCCATGCACTCAGGCTTTTGTCTGCCAGCAGGGACATGAATGAAATTGTAGTGGTGGGTTATGGTAACGAAAGAAAAAGAAACATCACCGGCTCCATTACTTCCATCAGTGGTGCTGAGTTAAACAAAGCGGCAGACATTTCTTTTGATAACGCTATCACTGGTAAAGCTGCTGGTGTAAATGTGTTGTCAAGCTCAGGTGTGCCCGGCTCTGCGACAGCCATTACCATTCGTGGTTTAAGTACATTGAATCCTGATGGCAACCAACCATTGATCGTTATTGACGGTATGCCCGTTTACGGTTC
The DNA here is from genome assembly GCF_019130065.1 of Pinibacter aurantiacus. Lineage (GTDB taxonomy): Bacteria > Bacteroidota > Bacteroidia > Chitinophagales > Chitinophagaceae > Pinibacter > Pinibacter aurantiacus. Next base: position 277,154 of record NZ_JAHSPG010000006.1, read on the forward strand.
CGGCAAGAATACGAACACGAGCAGTTTTAGAAATGCGACAACAGCTACTGCAAGTTTCGGTGGTGTGAATGTGAGCAACAATCTTACACCGGAGCAATCATTTGAAAACAATCCGCTCGCTTCTCTGAACCCCGCGGATATTGAATCAATTGAAATTTTGAAAGATGCGTATGCCACGTCAATATATGGTTCACGTGGATCAGCAGGTGTAATTCTGATCACTACTAAGAAAGGCAATAAAGGAAAAACATCTTTTAATGTTCGCTATGCTGCGGGTGCCGTTCAACCAATAGGCAAATATTCATTGCTCAATGGTCCGCAATACAACGACATTTATACAACTTACTACAAAGAGTTAGGAGCAAACAAAATTTTCAATTCGCCCTACAATACCAATTGGCAGGATGAAGTAACACGCACTGCCTTTACACAACAGGCAGATGTGTCAATGGCCGGAGGAACTGATAAGGCGCAATTCTTTATCAGTGGGTCATACACAGATCAACCGAGTTATGTGATCAATAACGATTACAAAAGATATACAGGAAGGGTAAATGTAAACTACCAGGCATCGAAAGCAATATCGTTGGGCGTGAACATGTCGATGAATTATTCTGCTAACTCATCCATGAATGCCCCTGCCATTTATCGCGCTGCTATTACAAAGGCGCCAAATCTTCCAATCAAAGATTCTACCGGAAATTATTACTACGGCATTGGCACCAATCCTTACGGTAAACCGGATGCGAATCCTGTGGCAGATGCGAATTTGAATACGAACACATTGAACGTTTCTGATGCATTGGGAAATATCTTTTTGCAATACAAACCTTACTCGTGGCTTAGTCTGCGTTCTGAATTTGGTACGCAGTTTACCAGCTCCAATGCCTACACAAGAAGAGTGAAGCTGCCAAGTGGATTTGGCGATGATGCCGTGCAAAGCACTGCAAACAACCGGAAGATAGTTGTGAACAACACCATCAACTTTCTTAAAACCTTCAATGGCAAGCACTACATCAATGCGATCGTGGGCCAAAGCTATGAGCAGTCAAATGAATCAACTACAGGCATTGGCGGTTACGGTTTTTTCAATGACAACATTAAGAGCATAACTGCGGCGAATCGCAGATACGTATCTTCTGCGTTGAATCAGAAATGGGCGCTGGTATCATATTTTGCCCGGGCCAATTATGAGTTCGAGAATAAATACCTGGCAGGTATTACTTATAGAATAGACGGCTCATCAAGGTTTGCAAGCAACAACAGGTATGTTGGATTTCCTTCCTTCTCTGCCGGTTGGCGTATATCGCAGGAGTCTTTTCTTAAAGATGTAAAATGGATCACCGATCTTAAAGTACGTGGAAGCCTTGGCTATTCAGGCAACAACAGCACGACATCTTATTATGGAAGCCAGGGTCAATACGTGATCAACAGCGATAACATTACATATGCGGGCACGCCTATTTTGCAAATGGCACAACCAGATAATCCTAATCTTAAATGGGAGAGAACGAGATCGGTTGATATTGGTTTGGATGCGACTTTGTTTGACAGCCGCTTAACCGTTGTGTTTGATTATTATCAGCGCCGCATTAAAGATATGATCCTGAGCTCTGCTATTCCTTTGTACCAGGGCTGGACATCGCAACCGCAGAACATTGGAGATATGATGAACAAAGGCTTGGAGTTAACGATCACCAGCGATGTTATGAGAAGAAAGAATTTTTCATGGGCACTTAATTTCAATATTTCACGCAACACCAATAAAATTGTTAAGCTCAATTTTGGCGGTGAGGAAGTGGGCCTTGCAAATGATGCCTACAAGTATATGAAAGAAGGAGAGCCTGCTGCCCAATTCTTTTTGTACACATGGCAGGGCGTAGATCCAATGACGGGTAACCCGCTGTGGAACGATAATAAAGGCGGCGTTTCTACCATACCACCAGCTTCGTTGTTTGCAGTAGTAGATGATGTAAATGATTTCAGAAAACCATACGGAACCAGTTTGCGTGACTTCTTTGGTGGTTTGGGAAACACTTTTACCTACAAGAATTGGGAGCTGAATGCATTTCTTTCTTTCTCTTATGGAGGAAAAATGATCAACGGTGCAAAGGCAACATTGCTTACTTACGCTACTGCGGATGCTGCGAATTTGGGAACGGATATTCTTGATCATTGGTTGGTGCCCGGCCACACAACGGCCATTCCAAAACTGGCAAATGCGTCTATAACAACCTCGCCGGGATCTGCATCAAGCACATCAGATTTTACCACGAGCAGGACGATAAGCCGTTTTCTGGAAGATGCATCATACCTGCGTTTGCGTACATTGTCGCTTGCGTATAACGTACGAACTGACAAGCTGATGCGTGCCACCAAAAATACAGTGCGAACCATACAAATATTTGCGAGAGCGAGCAACCTGTTTACACTAACAAAGTACACAGGCTTAGATCCTGAAGTAAATGCATTTGGTTCATCAGCACTGCAATCGGGTTATGATGAAATAACAATGCCGCAAAACAAAATGTACCAGCTTGGTTTCAATGTTGGATTGTAGATTTTAAAGAGAAGTAACCATGACAAAAAAAATATTTCCCTTACTGTTTTTTATCGCAGCAATGTCAATAATTGCCTGCAATAAAAAGCTTGACATATCACCAGAGAATACATTGGTGGATAAGGATGTGTTTGCTACGGCAACCGGTGCAGAGCAGGCTTTGATGGAAGGCTACTATAATCTGTTTGGCTCTGCCACGCAATACATTGCTTATACGTTCGGCGACTTTACCACAACCACGATGAATCATGCCATTAACTACGATGCGTACGTAACTGGCACGGCATTGCCCACCGATTATAGCGTGGTTGGAATGTGGACGGAGTATTTTCAAACTGTCAACATTGCGAATAACGTGATTGATAAGATCCCGCGCTTCGGTCAGTTTGAACAGGCAAAAGAAGATCAGTATATAGCAGAGGCAAAATTCATTCGTGCCTATGCCTATCTTGAATTGCTGAAACTATATGGAGATGGCGCTTTAACGGGTAAAATGGATGGTCTTGGATTGCCATTACAATTAACGCCGTTCCAGGGTTATAAAACAGGACAAGTAATTCCTCGCTCTACTAACGGCGATATTTACAACAGTATTATTAAAGACCTTACGGAGGCTGCCGCTATACTACCTGAGAAACAAGCTAATGATCTCAACACAAGATCACGTGCTACAAAGGGCGGCGCCAACGCCCTGCTTGCAAGATGCTATTTGTACATGGGAAAGTTCAAAGAAGCGGGGGATGCAGCGAAGGCTGTGCTGGATGAAACCGGCACTTATTCGATCGTTAATAATCTTTTGCAATTGTTTCCTGAAAATGCTGCCGGAACGACACAGAATCTTACAACGGAACACATACTCGCTTTTCCTGTGAGCCAGATGATAGGCACAACTACTTCGGTAAGTAATAATGTTGGTTCCACTTATTACTACAAACGAGCATTCTGGATCAATAAAAATTTCATGAATGAATTTGAAAGTGGCGACTTGCGTGTGAGTCAGTTGATGTTCAAAGGAGACCAGATATACAACACTGATCGGCTGAATGATTACACAACATTCAAATTCAACAATCAGAATAGCAGAGACAATGTTCCAGTGATACGATTGGCAGAAATAATGCTGATTCGTGCAGAGGCATTGGCAAGAACACAAGGTGTAAATGTTGAAGCAATAACATTGCTCAACAATATAAGAAGCCGTTCTCTGCCAAATGCTACACCCTTTAACAGTGCTGATTTTTCGGATGCCAATGCATTGATTGAAAAAATATTGCAGCAACGGAAATTTGAACTGGCTTTCGAAGGTTTCTATCGCTACGATTTGATGCGCACAGGAAAACCTTTGCAGTTACCTGACTTGCCTGACGCGAAAAAAGTATTGCCAATACCACAAAGTGAAATTGATATTTCTAATGGTCTTATAAAACAAAATACAGGATACGCTCCGTAGTTGCTCTTTACTCTTAACAATTTGATTCCATTTAAAAACAAAAAATGAAGTGTATGAAATTTTTTGATCGGGCCCTTATGCTCGCAGGTTTGATATTTGTGTCTGCGAATAGCTTGTTTGCTCAGGACTCTGTTCGTTTTCAAAACATAAGTTTTGATGAAGCTGTAGCAAAAGCGAAAAAATATAACAAAGTTGTTTTCGTTGACGTTCAAATGGCAACGCCCAGGCCGGATAATTTGCAGGCAGACAAAGATGTTTTTACAACAGATTCGGTTGTTCGTTATTTCAACGATCACTGCATCAGCATTAAGATGAACATGACAACTGAAGAAGGTAAAAAGTTTGCACCACATTTGGCTATGCTTATGTATCCGGCTTATGTTTTTTATGCTGGAAACGGCGATCAGTTGGACTTTACGAATGCAGGTAGTGTAGTAAAAGATCCTGGTATATTGATGACTAAAGCACGCAGTTCAATGGCTGTGGCAAAAGTTAAAAATGATAACAAACGATCCATCACATTTACTGAAAGTAACTGGGCCGCTGTACTGGCACAGGCAAAAAAAGAGCATAAACTCGTATTTGTCGATGCTTATACGCAATGGTGCAGACCTTGCATCATGATGGCGAAAGATGTATTTACACTGGATATAGTAGCAGATTTCTACAATAAAAACTTCATCAATGTGAGCCTCGACATGGAAAAAGGCGAAGGCCCGGCACTTGCAAAAAAGTATAGCGTGAATGCTTACCCATCTTTCCTCTACATCAATGGCGATGGCAAACTGGTATCCCGCGATGGTGGCTACCAGGAAGCGGATAAGTTTATTGACGCGGGGAAGAAAGCTATTGGTAATTAATAATTAATAATTAATAGGTGTAGCTGAGTTAGCTCTTAGTGATAGTGTAGTTAAAGGAATCTCTTAGTGAAACTTAGTGTCCTTTGTGTCTTAGTGGTAAAGAAAGCCTAGAAGAAATCGCGTTTAAGCTGCAGTAGTGATTGTCAGTGAGATACAAATCCCGCTGCGGAACTTGCTTTGCCTCAATGTTTCAATAAATACAAATTTAAAGTTCAAAATAAACAAAATGAAAAAGCTCTTAGTGGTTGCTGGTGCGTTGCTTGCCATCAGCGCGTTACAGGCGCAAAAGAAAGTTGCGAAGAAGTACATTATTATTAAAGGAAAAGTTCAGTTTACAAACCCGGCTCCTCAGACTCATTTAAACAAAGTATGGCTGACCAAAAGCAAAGGTTGGGATAAAATAACATACGACTCTGCAGATGTCGCAGCTGATGGAACCTGGCAGTTGAAAGTAGATGCGACCGTGCCAAGTATATATACTGTTGACATCATCAAATGGGATAGGGTAACGGTGTATACAGATTCATCGATGACGATCAACTGCAGAGGGTATGATACTGCAAAAATTAAAGTCAAAAATCCTCCGTACATTTTTGTAGAAGGTTCGGCAGACAACAATTTCATCAATCTTGTTGATCACATTGTTTACCGCAATTATCAATCAATGATTGCAGATAGCAAAGAAATGTATTACGCAGATAAAGCGGGAGACTCTGCGTGGTCGGGTTATCTTAAAAACAAAGATCCTTATAAGGTACTCAGCGAGGATTTTAAAGACAGAATAAAAGTGTTGATACATGCCTACCGTAATCGCCCTGTGGTAGTGTATGGACTTGGCATGTTGAACTGGGAAAAAGACCAGGACATTATCATGCCCATTCTTGCTGATTTAAATAAACGTTACCCATGGTTCAAAGATGGCGCACAGATGAAGGCAGACATGGAAGATAAAATGGCTAAAGCAAATTCGCTTAAACCTGGAATGCCTGTTCCGGCGATTTCTTACCCTGATAATAATGGTGTAATGCAGGGACTTGAACAATATAAAGGAAAGTATGTGCTGATAGATTTCTGGGCAAGCTGGTGCGGTCCGTGCAGACAGGCAATTCCGAAAGTGAAGGAGTTGTATGAAAAATACAAAGACAAAGGCCTTGATATTGTGAGTGTTTCAATAGATGACAGTAAAAAGGCGTGGGCGAAAGCCATGGAGGAAGAAGGCATGCCATGGAAGCAATTGTTAAGTCCTGATAAGAATGCAACGATGAAGAACTTTCTTTTCTCGGGTATTCCAACCATATACCTGATTGACAAACAGGGTAAAATTGTAAGCAAATACACTGGTTTTTCAGCTGATTCAGCAAAAGAAATCGAGAAGGTTTTGCAGGGTAGTTGAGAATTGAAAATTGAAAGTTGATAATTGAAAATGGCAGGGGCGAATTGCATTCGCCCTAAACGTAACATGATTCGGGACTTCGTAGAGACGCGTTGAACGCGTCTCCCGTACGACCGACGTGCCGTTACATTCACGTTGTTGTGATCGGTTCATTGTAATTGCGCTTTCGCCAACGGAAATAAAAACTTAATTCTAATGAAGTATAAATATTTGTTGATAGTGTTTTTTTGCGTAGCTACCAATGCTTCTTCGTTTGCGCAGATGCAATCGGCGCAAAAACAGACCTGGGATTTTGATACGACTGTTAAATTCAATAAACCTGTTCCCGCGTTGTGGGATGCTATTAAAGACCCTGCGAAATGGGCGACGATAAGCAATGGTTACATTACCTCCATCGATGCAAAAGGGGAAACGCAGAATTTGAAAAGAGAGATCACTTTTGCCGATGGCAGCAAAAGAAAAGATGAAGTGACGCAATATCAGCCAGAGTACAAATTCATCGTGCTAAAGATTACCGATCCGGTTCCTGCATCTATAACGGAGAACACGCTTGCGGTTCATGCGGCAACGGAAGGAGAGGGCGTTTCAAGCCTGCACATTTTCTTCAGAGCAGAAGGTGATGAAGCACAAAAGGCAATTTTAATAAGCACATTAAGGAAGGAGATCGAGCACTATATGGAGGGTTTGCAGAAAATGTAATGGTGTTTTTGGCACACGGATGGCACGGATTAGACGGATTTACACGGATAATTGTTGAATAATTGAATAACAGCATAATTGAGAATCAAGATGAAACTTACTCTCCTCAATTTCAATCATTCACCTTGAAAAATCCGTGTAAATCCGTCTAATCCGTGTCATCCGTGTGCCAATCCTATTCTATTTCCAAAATCATCGCCGTCTTTGCTTTTACTTCCAGGGTATTGTCAACAGAGATGGGTTCGTCCGTGACGATATCTTTCGCTTTGAATGTAGCCGGAATCATTTCTTCGTAGCGTTTCAAATCAAGAACAACAGTCTCTTTGTTTTTATTCAGAACTACCATCACCTTTTTGTTCCCTGTATAGCGAAAGTAAACGTACACGTCATTTTTTTGCGGAGCATAATGTTTGAATTTGCCGTTGGCAACTGCAGTACATGTTTTGCGCCAATTCAATAGTTTGGAAAAATATTGCTGAGCGTCTTTTTCTTCGCTTGTAAGTCCCGCACCTGTTTTTGCGTCCTTTGTATCAGATATCCAGCCTCCGTAAAAATCTCCGCGTCTTTGACCGTCGCTGCCCGGTCTTTCGTTCGTCATTAAAACTTCAGTTCCATATAAAAACTCTGGGATGCCGCGCATCGTCATATACATGGCAATGCCTAATTTCCAGTTAGCGAAATTCTTATTCAGCCGGGAATAAAATCTGTCAACGTCGTGGTTGTCGGGAAAGATCAGAATGTTGTCAGGGTGCGGAAACAAATAATCCTGCGCAATACTTTGATAAGTATCTCTCCATGTAGAAAACCATTCATTACTTGAGTTAAAGGAGGAGATGATGTTGTCGTTTAATGAAAAGTCCATCAAGGCCGGTAAATAGCATTGATAACCGTCCGAATTTGCTTTATCTTTTTGCCAGTATGAAGTCATGTACACCTGCTTTGTCATTTCTTCGCCGGTCATGTTCATGTTGGGATATTCATCAAGAATTGCTTTTGACCATGTTGCCAGAAAATCTTTATCGCTATAGGACCAAGTATCTTCCCTAAGTCCAGAAATGCCTGCATATTCGATCCACCAGATGGTGTTTTGTATCAGGTATTTTGCCATCAGTGGATTTCGTTGATTAAGATCCGGCATGTGATCATCGAACCAGCCGTCTGTATATTCCTGCTTGTCAATTTCAGTGGCATAAGGATCGGTGATGGTCGTTTTCAAATGATTCGTGCGTGTTCTTGAGTCAGGATAATGTATCCAATCTTTTAAAGGCAGATCCTTGATAAAATAATATTGATTGCCGCAATGATTTAACACCACATCCCAAATAACACCTATGCCTCTTTTATTGGCTTCCTTTACCATTAGTTTGAACTGTTCGTTAGTGCCAAAACGTGCATCGATTTTGTAAAAATCCGTCGCTGCATAGCCATGATAGGAGTAAAGAGGTTGGTCATTTTCTATCAGAGGCGTATTCCAGATTTGCGTAAAGCCGAGTGATTTAATGTAATCCAAATGATTGATGATTCCCTGGATGTCGCCGCCATGTCGTTTGTTTTCATCATTTCTGTCCACCGTATTTTCATTCATGTATGAAATGACATCGTTCTTTGCATCTCCGTTTGAAAATCTGTCCGGAACAATAAGAAAGATTGCGTCTTTAGGTGTAAAGCTCGGTCTGTTGGCGCTGCCGTTTTCGCGTTTCAATAATGGAAATGATTTTGATAAAACCGTTTTGCTGTTTTTGGAAAAGTTGATTTGTATGTTCCCCGCTTTTGCGTTTGGGCCAATTTTTATCGTAACAAATAAATAGTTCTTGTTTTCAACTTTTTCCGTGTTTACTAATTCAACATCGTTGTAGATAAAAGAGGGCGTCAGTTCTGCAATGCTGTTTCCATATACGAGAATAGTAACGGTATTGTATTTCATGCCTGTCCACCAATTCGAGGGTTCTATACGGGTTATCTGCTGGCAAAAAATAGCGAAAGGCAATAATGCCATGATGAATAATATCGATAGTTTTCTCATGCGGAGCTTGTGTTGTGTGATGACTAACTGAAGTTGAACTTAGAAATTTTTTGCTGGAAAAGGAAATTTGAATTCTCGATACTCGGAGACTCGTACACATTGTTAGGGAAGTTGCTATCTTCAATGCATAAAGAAACAAATGGAATCGAGACTCATTTACGAAGCAAATAAAAAGTCAATAGGCAAAGTTGAGTGGATTGAACATGCGGGGGGCGAATGGGCCTATTGTGGAGTAAAGGAAGATTTTAGACGTGAACTTGTAGAAGCTGAACTTAGTAGTTTTTTTAATCAGGATGTTTTTTATTTTTCAAAAACACGGAAAGATTCTTTTACCCGTATGAAGCAGGAGCTGATGCTTCATATTGAAGAGATGATTGGAGTAAACGAATTTTGTATTTGGAACGACGAATTTAAAAGGGTGATGGAGTTTAATAAGATCGGTACGTTTCGTAAAGGAGAGTTCAGTAAAAGTGTAATGTCATCGCCAAAATATAGTTACCTGAAACCCGGTTCGCCTGACAAAGTAAAAGGTAAGCTGGTGAAGTACAGAAAAGGAGATTGCTTAAGCATTCATTGCGGCGGCGGGAAATATCTGGCGGTTTTTATTTCTGAAAAATTCAATAGGTTCTACGATCTTACACTGTTCGATTATCTGGAAGACCGGAAACCGACGATAGAAGATCTTGTGAGTGGCTGCTATTTTGGCCGGTATGGTGATTCTACGGAAGGCATATTTCCATGTGTCGAAAAATTGATGATGGATTGTCTCGAAGTTGACGCAAGTGAAGATGTTGAAAGAATTGCGCATTTTGAAATAACTGAATCGCTTCAGGTAGGTTCCTATGGGGGGAGAGAAAGCTTTGCAAAGCTTTTAGAGCATTATAATTTAAGCATAGACAATCGAAGAACGAATACAGAAAACTTCAATAAACGGCCAGACGTGTTTTTCATTGGTGACAGGTTAATGAAGTTCAAGGAGATAATTAAAAGCGAAGATGGATTGGCAGACAAAGTCCCATAAAGCTATGCAAACAACCTTTTCATCTCTGCACGCACCCAGCCTCCTTCCGCAAGTTCAGCCTCAAGGTCATTTGCATCCCAACCACAGTAGCCGATGAAAATTTTGATTTCTTTTCCTGTGATAGTTCGATCATTGATGAGTTGCACAGCAGTTTTGAAATCTCCACCGAGGTAAGTATTATCAGAGATGAGGGTACCGTCTTTTATTAAGTCCGGTCGTTGATGGATGAAGAAAAGATGTTCGCGGTCCACAGGGCCGCCATCATGCAGAGGGAAGGGAATAACGTGTTTGAATTCTTCCAGCTCATTGAGTTTTCGATCAAATAATTTGTTGATCACAAAACCCATGGCACCTTTTTCGTTATGCTCCGTGATGAGTATAGAAACATCTTCGAAAATGGTATCATCAAGAAGAGATGTGCTTTGTAAAATGGTGCCTGCGTTCATGGGAACAAAGCTAGTTTAATTTGGAATGCTTAATGCTAAACGCCTAACGCTTAACGCAAGCGAGCCTGCGTTAAGCGTTAGGCGTTTAGCATTAAGCTCTTGCTATTTCGCTTCTACCTCACTTTCATGTTTGACTTTAACCGGCGCTTTGGCTCGCTTGTTCAACCATGCCCTAACAGGCTCGTCGTACCATTTTAAGCAAGCGTAAGCAATCGCGACTGCAGCAATGAACACCAATATTGTAATTGGGTATGCCTCTTTCAAGGGTATTTTTTTATCGAAAACCCACGCCGTGTAAGTGTAAATAAGCGGATAGTGAGTAATGTAAATTGGGTAAGAAATGTCGCCCAGGAACTTGCATATTTTCTTTCCCACAGCGCTTTGTATTTCTCCACTTGCACCTAAGAAAATGATAAGTGGGAAAATCAAAACAATGCTTAACGAATCGTACAGGCCATTCATCCACAAGTTTTCAGTGGTGCCAATTCTTGGAGCCGCGAGAACAATAATGGTCAGGAGGCTGCTCCACACAAATGCATTTTTTATATTGCGCAGTTTGGCAATCCTAAACAATAGCAAGCCACCAAAGAACGGAAACATCACTCTGCAAAAGCCAATACGCATTTGCTCAGCATTCAGCGACCAGCCGCCGATAACGTCACCCTGGTTTACCGCAAGGTGTATCAACGCTCCCGCAGATAAAATGACAAGTATAGAAAGCACAGTCTTTGACAGCTTTCTTGCGACAAGCGCATAAAAGATATTGACCACATATTCATAGAACAATGACCAGGCTGGGCCATTGAGTGGGTATGTTTCTGCCCAACCGCGGATATCCATAGAAGGAGGGATGGGTAACATTGTGCAACCTATCACCATTATAAGCAGCATTTGCCATACCGGTGTTTGTCCTATTATAGGAAATACGCCAGACGACTGAAAATAATAACAAACCGCGCCGATGATTGATCCCATGACAACCATTGGTTGCAGCCTTATAAGTCGGCGTTTGAAAAAATTGCCAATTGTCATTTTGCCCCATCTGTCGTCATAGGCATATCCTATAACAAAGCCTGAAAGCAAAAAGAAAAAATCTACGGCAAGGTAGCCGTGGTTAATGATCTGATCCTGGTGACTGGTGGCGTGCGCTTCGCAAAGGTGAAAAGCAACTACCATCAGTGCCGCAACACCGCGTAAGCCATCCAGTATGGCATAGTGCGGTTTCGTAGATAATGAATTCGTCTTCATGTCGTCAAAAGTAATGTTGGGTTGAGCTAATGGGCTGCAAAATAGCATTTAGTGATGAGTTGAGAGTGATGAGTTTTGAGTAGGGAATGAAGAATATTGAGTGGTGAAAGATAAGAGCCGTAAGCTCTGAAGTATAAACAATTGACTGTGCACGGAATAAGTAAACTTCTGGTGCACCGAATTCATACCTGTTGGCTTTGCCAGCGGAAGGGCCAGCCTTTGTGTTAAGCCAACAGGCGAAGGAATTGTAAGCCTGTTCGGGGTGCCAACTCACAACTTAAAACTCACAACTCACCACTTTTCTCGGGAACGTTTGCGTACAAATATATCGCTCATCACTTAGTGCAAAGATTTGATTTTGGTATTTTTAGCTGCGGATCAAATAACGTTTGCCAAATGAAAATTTCTTCATCAGACCTAGGTCGTCGACTTAGCCGTCATAACCTTTGCAATGAAATAAATTCCAGCCAAAGTACACTGGGATTATTATTTCTCCTCCGTCCCCGTTTGTCTTCCGTCGTTTTTTCCAATTCTGTTTTGATGAGATAAGAGAACTCTACAAATTGACTTAAGCGTTTTAAATACATACCACAACAATTACTATTATGAAACCATTACTAACGATTGCCCGGGAGCATTTGTGTAATACAAATCCTCTCCTAAGAAAAGGCGCCATCTTGTTGGCTGCATGCGTGCCTTTGGTGTCATTGGCTTCGCCATCCATTGAATTGAGGCGGCATTTGAATGCTGTCGTAACAAATTTAGATTCAAATCATCCACTGGGTATTATTACGGGTAAAGTAACTGACGACAAAGGCGAGGCGCTCGCTAACGTTTCTGTTATGGTAAAAGGCCAGAAAAAAGGTGTTTCCACCAATTTGCAAGGCTTGTATTCCATCAATGCAGAAAACAATTCAGTGCTTGTTTTTTCATTTATTGGTTATGATGCGCAGGAAGTAGTGGTTGGTGGCAGAGCCACCATCAATGTGTCACTCGCCACTAACAAGAAAGAATTGGAACAAGTGGTGGTAGTGGGTTACGGACAGGTGAGGAAAAAAGATCTTACCGGTGCCGTAGTCTCTATCAAGGGTGATGAAGTTAAAAAAGTGGCCGGCAACAACGTGATGGAAAGTGTGCAGGGTAAAATGCCGGGTGTTGATATCGTAAGGACAAGCGGTGCTGCAGGTGCGGGCGTGAACATCACTGTTCGCGGTAACCGTTCGATTCAAGCGCAGAACAATCCATTGTTTATTGTAGATGGTATTCAATATTCCAGTTACCAGGATATCAATCCCAATGACATACAGTCAATGGAGGTTTTAAAGGATGCATCTTCAACCGCCATTTTTGGTGCAAAGGGTGCAAACGGTGTTATCATCATCAGTACTAAAAGAGGTACCAGCGGAAAGCCTCGTATTAGTGCGGGCGCATATTACGGGCAAAGCAAAGTGGCCGGTTATCCTAAACCAATGACAGGCCCGGAATTCGCTGATCTTAAACGCCAGGCGTACCGCACAGCAGGTATATGGAAATCACCTGCTGATGACTCGCTTGTGTTTACAAGTGCATCAGAACTGGCGGCTGTAAGAAACGGCGTATCTACATACTGGCCAGGATATTTGATACACAATGGTTCCCAACAGGACTATAACATTGGCGTTGCCGGTGGCAGCGAGAGAACAAAAGTGTACTTCTCTGTTGACTACTTGAGAGAAACAGGTATTCTTTCCAACGACTATAACAACAGATACGCAGTTCGCCTGAACATTGAACAAATGCTGGCGAAAACATTTAAAGTAGGACTGGAAAGCCAGTTGACCTACTATAAAGGAAACTCAAGGCAAGATGGTGTACTAACAGTTGCAAACAAAGTATTGCCATACTACACACCATATAATGACGATGGAACGCTGGCAAAATATCCCGGCAATGGTGCGCAATTCAATCCATTGATGGAAGAGGTACCTGGTGCATACATTAACGAAACCAATACCACACGCATTCTTTCAACAGCGTACGCAGAATGGAAACCGCTGCAGGGGCTTACTATCCGTTCAAATTTGGGTATTACCAACAATAACTCACGCAACGGATTCTTTGAAAGTGCCAATACCATTGATCGTGCATTGTCTTCCGGTTCTTTATCAAGAGTTTCAAATGCATTGGGCACAGATCTTATCTGGGAGAACATTATTACTTATCAGAAAAAAATCAATAAACACAATTTTGAACTTACAGGCGTAACCAGCTATATTGCTAACAAGCTGGATAGTTCAAGGGCAGAGGGAACAGGGCAATTGCTTCCCAGCCAGTCTTATTACGCTTTGCAGAACAATCCGGCCAATCTTCTCGTCTCAAGCAGTTACGTTGGTAGTAATTTAATTTCCGGTGCATTTCGTTTGAACTACAGCTATGCAGGAAAATATTTACTGACAGCAACTGTACGCGCAGACGGTTCTTCCATTTTGTCAGAAGGAAATAAATGGGCCTATTTCCCTTCTGTTGCTGCTGGCTGGCGCATAATTGATGAAGACTTCATGAAAGCTCAGCATATTTTCTCAGAACTTAAATTGAGAGCCAGTTATGGTGTGGCCGGCAACTATGCTGTGGCTCCATATGCAACGCAGAGTTTATTAGCGCTCATTCCTTATCAATACAACGATAAAAGTACACTTGCTTATGGCTTTAGTCCTCGCGCAGGAAATCCAAATTTGAAATGGGAGCTGACCAATACGCTTAATATTGGGCTTGATTATGGATTCTTTAAAAACAGGTTGCTGGGAACATTTGACTTCTATGATTCAAGAACACATGATCTTTTGTTAAACAGAACTTTGCCAACAACTTCAGGATATTCGCTTATCACACAGAATGTTGGTAAAACACGCAACACTGGTTTTGAAATTGGTTTGACTAGTGTGAACATTGAGAACAAAAATTTCTCATGGTCATCAACTTTAACTTTTACGCACAACAAAGAAAGAATTGTTGATCTGGTAGACGGACAAAGTGATATCGCGAACAGCCTTATTATTGGTTACCCGGTGAAATCATTTTGGGACTATGAAAAGATAGGTATTTGGCAAACATCAGAAGCTGCAGATGCTGCGAAGTACGGCTCCAATCCTGGTGATATTAAGGTGCGTGATCTTAGCGGTCCTAAGGGTGAACCCGATGGTAAGATTGATTTTAACTATGACAAAAAAGTTGTAGGATCTGCAGTGCCGAAATACACCTTTGGTTTTGGAAACGATTTGAAATACAAAGGCTTTGATTTTAATATTTTCATAGTTGCGAGAGTAGGACAAACATTTGTTTCTGACTACGCGAACAAATTCGAACCAAACGCAATTGAGAATGGCGCTGTTGTTGATTACTGGACACCAGAGAATGCAACAAACGACTACCCAAGACCAAACTCAAAAATATCCAGAGCTGCATTGCCATATGCAACAACACTTGGATACAAAGATGGTTCCTTCCTGAAGATAAGAAGTATGACTTTGGGTTACACACTACCAGCTACAGTTAGCAATAAAATGCATGTTAGCTCACTGCGTTTTTATGTAAGCGCGAAGAATTACTTCACAATGTCTAAAGTTAAAGACTACGATCCGGAAGGAAGCGGTTCATTCGAAAGACCGTTGACAAAACTGATTTTAGGAGGTTTGAATATTGATCTGTAAACCATTTAAGAAGTCAATTATGAAATGAGCATAATAACAATTTTGTCACTCAAGACGTGATTGTTCGTGCGAATTCCCTGCCCGACAAGGTCAGTCAGGCGGGCATCTGACCAAAATAAAATAAAAAATAAACAGATGAAAAAGAATCATCTATATATATACTTCGTTGCACTGACCGTTATCATTTCGGCGTGCAATAAAAAGCTGAACGAATACAACCCCAGCGGAATCACGCCTGCAAATATGTACACCAATGCCATCGGTTTTGAAACCCTGGTAAATGCTGCTTACAGTTACGACCGCTTTTGGTACGGAAAAGAAGAAGGCGTAAGTGTTTCTGAAATGGGCACCGACATCTGGACAAGCGGAAGTGGTGATGTGTATCCACAATTAACGCAATACCTCAATTTGCATTCGGTGGGTAGTAATACCGCGTCGCTTAGTTTGTTGTGGGATAATTTCTATGCGGCGATCAACTTGTGTAATACTGGTATTGCAGGTGTCAACGCGGTGACGGATTATACCGATGCACAGAAAAAAATGAGAGAAGGTGAATTGCGTTTTCTTCGTGCGTTTTATTATTGGCACATAGTAGAAACATGGGGCGGCGTAAACTTTACCACTGCACCAACTGTAGGTGTTGTAACAACCGCCAATCGCACTCCTGTTGATACTTTCTATCGCCAGATATTTACTGACCTGCAATTTGCTGTAGCTAACCTTCCGGCAACTACCAGCGATTATGGTCGGGTAACAATTCCAGCTGCCAAAGCATTTTTGGCAAGGATGTATCTGACCCGTGGTATGAATGCCGAGGCTGCTGCTCTGGCAAATGATGTGATAAAAAATTATGGATTTTCTTTGCTCAGCAACTACGTTGATTTGTGGAACATGGGCAACCTGAAAAACAAAGAAGTGATCTGGTCCGTTGACTATTCAACAAACTTAACACTTAATGATCTCGCAACTAATGCGTATCCACAAGGTCACTCGCGTGGTTCAAACAGCGACCACCTCTTGTATTTAATGGTGTACGACCAGGTGAACACTGCAGCATTGATTCGTGACATTCCTAATGGTCGTCCTTTCAACCGTTACATGCCAACCCTGGCTTACCTTAAAATGTTTAATAGAAATTTTGATTCACGTTACGAAGGCTCTTTCCAGTCGCTATGGAGAGCCAACAAAGCAGGTGGCGGATTTAAAGTGGGTGATACTGTGTGCTATGCCACTCCAGACACCGTAAAAGATATTGCATCAAAAAAATATAAAGTGTACGATGTTACGCAAGTGTACAAAGCCAATGGAGCATCATTGCAAAACAAGTTCTATGTTTCTCTTTCCAAGTTCAAAGATTCAACCCGTGCAAGCCTGGCGGAAGCTCAAAGTGCAAGAGATGTATTTGTAATTCGCCTGGCGGAAATGTACTTGGTTGCTGCAGAAGCAAAATACAAACAGGGCGATCTCGATTCAGCGGCTTATTTCCTAAATGTAGTAAGAAAGAGAGCTGCACTGCCGGGGCATACAAACGATATGGTGATTGCATCAGCCCAGGTAAATCTGGATTTTATTTTGGATGAAAGAGCAAGAGAACTTGGCGGCGAACAATTGCGTTGGTTCGATTTAAAACGCACTGGCAAATTGATTGACCGTGTAAGAACCATGAATCCGGATGCGGTGCCTGTATCGCCAGATGATACCTTGCGTCCTATACCGCAAAAGCAACTGAACGCGGTAACGAATAAAGGAGAGTTTACACAAAATAAAGGATACCAATAGGCAATTAATAATTAATAATTAATAATTAGTCACTGTGAGTTTAGTTTGATTTAATTGATTTGAGAAAACATTGGCAAGCTTGGTTTAATAAACCGAGCTTGTCGGTGTTTCCAACTTAATAAGTTTACAAATGAGACTATCAGTTTTTAAGAATTTAAAAAAATAGAACCGAAAAATAGAGTAAGTATGATACTTTTATCGTTGCACAATAATTCATCTGCATCATCTCTCGTTACCAGTAACAAGCAGGGAGCTGCACCCTTATTAATTTTTAATTATTAATTATTAATTCGAAATACTACAAGAATGAAAAAAAGTTTCGCTGTTCTCCTCATCGCGCTCGCCTCCTTCGCTCTTCCGCCTAAGAAAATCAAAATATGGTTGGTAGGAGATTCAACAATGTCTGATAAAAAAACAGAGGCTTATCCTGAAACAGGTTGGGGCATGCCGTTTAAATATTTTTTTGATTCTACAGTTGTCGTTGATAACCGTGCACAGAATGGCAGAAGCACAAAAACATTTATTTCTGAGGGAAGATGGCAGGCAGTTATGGATGGCTTGAATGAAGGCGATTACGTGTTCATACAATTCGGTCATAACGACGAAGTGCCCACAAAAGTAAATAGCTATGTGACGGAAGATGTTTTTAAAAGCAATCTTCAAAGATTTGTAAAGGAAGTAAGAAGTAAAAACGGCGTTCCTGTTTTATTGACACCTGTCGCGAGGCGAAAGTTTGACAACGCAGGAGTAGTGGAGGAAACGCATGAAAAATATGCAGCAGTGGTGCGCAATGTAGCAAAGGAGGAAAAAGTATTGTTCATAGATCTTGATGAGAAAAGCAAAGTACTATTGCAGCAATATGGAGTGGAAAATTCTAAATTGTTGTTTAATCAATTGCAGCCCGGCGAACATCCAAACTATCCTGAAGGCAAAGAAGACAACACTCACTTCAATGAGTTGGGTGCAAGAAAAATGGCGGAGCTGGTACTTGCAGAAATAAAGGAACAGAAATTCGATATTGCAAACAGAATAGTTCAAGGAAAAAACAAAAAGTAAAGGACGTGCGAAACAAGAAAATCATTGGTGCATTTTTAATTACTACATTTTTAACCACCATTCACGCAAACGCTCAGGTATCAAAAGTTTGGGTTTCAGACCAGGGAAACGGAACCTACAAAAATCCGGTGATCAATGCAGATTATTCAGATCCCGATGCGATTAGAGTAGGAGATGATTATTATCTCATTGCTTCAAGTTTTGACGCAGTACCGGGATTGCCGATACTTCATTCCAAAGATCTTGTGAACTGGACAATCCAGGGTTATGCGTTACTTCGCCAACCGCCGTTTGATCATTTCTCTACAACGCAACATGGCAATGGCGTTTGGGCGCCAGCCATCCGTTATCACAACAACGAGTTTTACATCTACTATCCGGATCCTGATTTTGGTATTTATGTAACGAAAGCAAAAAACATCAATGGTCCGTGGAGCGATCCTGTGTTGGTAGAAGCCGGCAAAGGTTTGATTGATCCATGTCCGCTTTGGGATGACAATGGAAAAGTCTATCTCGTGCATGCCTATGCTGGAAGTCGCGCAGGTATCAAAAGCATTGTTGTTGTAAAACAATTGAGCGTTGACGGAAGCAAAGTAATTGACGAAGGTAAACTTGTATATGATGGTCACGAAACCGATCCAACATTGGAAGGTCCGAAGTTTTATAAACGCAACGGCTACTACTACATCTTCGCACCAGCGGGTGGTGTAAGCACCGGGTGGCAATTGGTTTTACGGTCAAAAAATATTTATGGCCCGTATGAAAGAAAGGTTGTAATGGACCAGGGAAAATCTCCCGTCAACGGCCCGCACCAGGGTGCATGGGTAGATACAAAAACAGGTGAGCATTGGTTCCTGCATTTCCAGGATAAAGAAGCATATGGACGTGTCGTGCATCTGCAACCCATGACATGGAAAAACGATTGGCCCATTATCGGCGTTGACAATGACGCCGATGGCAAAGGCGAACCCGTTGTAACGTATAAGAAACCTAATGTTGGAAAAGTGTATCCAATCACGACACCTGCAGAAAGTGATGAGTTCAATGGAACAACGCTTGGTTTGCAATGGCAGTGGCAGGCAAATCCTAAAGCTACGTGGGCATTCATGAACACAGCAAAAGGAGCATTGCGTTTGTACGCATCGCAAATTCCTGATTCTGCAAAGAGTTATTGGGATGTCCCTAACGTGCTTCTTCAGAAATTTCCTGCGGAAAAATTTGTGGCCACCACGAAACTTACTTTCACAATAAATCCGAAAATAAAAGATGAAAGGGTAGGGCTGGTCATTATGGGACAAAGCTATGCCAGCATAGGATTGCGTTCTGCAAAGGATGGACTGAACATCGTCTATGCAACATGCCGTAACGCTGTTAACGGCGAACGTGAAACAGAAAAAGTGCTGGGAAGTTTATCCGGCAAAACAGTTTACTTCCGTGTAACGGTGAACGAAAAAGCGAAATGCGAATTCAGCTATAGCCTTGATGGTGAAAAATTCATCAGCACCAATGAAACATTCCAGGCAGAGCCCGGTAAATGGATCGGTGCGAAAATGGGATTGTTTTGCACACGTACAGTTGTGACGAATGATGCGGGATGGGCTGATGTGGATTGGTTTAGAATAACTGAGTAACCGAATAACTGAATAACCGAATAACTGAGTGACTGAATAGTCCGTCTGCAACAATCCCGTAAAACAAGACGGCGCCGCCATTGCGAGCCACTGCATTAAAAGTATGTTCAAGTAAGCAAAGGCGAGTTTCATTAAAAACGAGTGTGGTGAAGCAATCTCCAAAGAGATTGCTTCACCACACTCGTTTTCGGTTTGTCAGGTTGTAAATATGCATGCTTCATTCTCCGCAGTGGCTCGCAATGACGATGCGGTCTTGTTAACGATGGGACAACGGAGGGATAAAGTGGAAAGAAGTAGTATTCATTGTTCAATAAATATTCAAATGCTGAAGTGTGCGACGCAACGATGTTTAATTAATAATCTATTGCTGAGTTCAAAATAAAGCTCTTGCACATTTTCACAATGTAAGATAGTCCTTGAATTATCAACTAAATATCCTAGAGATCAGTTGTTAGAGGGAAGGTTGACAGTAAAGTTCAGTTATTCAGTTACTCAGTTATTCAATAATTCAACTGTTCGCTTCACGCTCGAATCCCTTACTACCAGCTCTGCAGGCAGTACACGATTTTCAAAAACTTTTACAGCGCGATTTGCCTCCATAATATTGATCAGCATTTCGGTCGCAATTTTTCCCATTTCAAATGCAGGTTGTTTGACAACCGTAAGAGAAGGTTGCAAGAGATCCGTTGTTTCGGAGTTTGAAAAACCAACCACCGCAATGTCGTTCGGCACGCGGATTCCGTTTGATTTAAAATATCGCAGCACACCCATGGTGATCTTATCCGAACTCGCGAAAATAGCGTCTGGCCTTTGTTTTAGCATAAACAATGCATTCATTTCTTTTTCGAGCTCTTCGTAAAACAAACCACCGTGTGCACAATACCTGATCAGGTCTTCATCGATGGGAATATGATGATCGCTCAATGCTTTCTTGTAGCCGTTCAATCTTCCCTGCGTGATAAAAGAGTGTTGAGAAAGAGAGATACTTGCGATCCGGGCAAAGCCATTTTCAATAAGGTGAGTAGTCGCATTGTAACTGCCTGTAAAGTTGTCGACGGTTACTTTGTGTGTTTTGATGTCATTAGCTACCCTGTCGAAAAATACGATCGGCAAACCTTTGTTCTGTAAGCTTTTGAGGTGATCAAAGTTTTTGGTTTCTGCTGATACTGAAATCAATAAGCCATCAACGGAACGTGACGAAAGATAATTGAGGCCAATCATTTCCCGCTCGAAAGACTCATGAGTTTGTGAAATAATTACATTGTAGCCCCTGTCATAAGCGATTGATTCAATGCCGTTTATTACTTGTGAAAAAAAACTATTGGCTATTTCGCAAACCACAATTCCAATAGAACGGCTCCTTTTTTCTTTCAGGCTTAAAGCGATGGGGTTAGGCCTGTAATTGTGCTCCTCTGCATATGCACGAATGAGTTTTTTCGTCTCCGGACTAATCTCATGACTATCCCTCAATGCACGGGAAACCGTGGATTTGGATAATCCCAATGCAGTGGCGATGTCTTTTATCGTAATGGCGTCAAACCTCATAAATTGGCACTAATACAGCATGCTAAAAATAGACAATTTAGTATTATGGCAATTTGTTGATTATTAAAAGGTTAGTTCGACGCTGGTTAAAAGTTTGTTTAAAAACAAAAGGCCGGCAAAGCCGACCTCGTATGAAAGCTCAGGAGAAATAATATTTAACTACCGCCATAAAGGGAAACTGCCGCCAGTTCTTTACCAAGCTCCCTTATCACTGCTTCAATTTTTTTAACCTGTTCAAGTGATGGATGTTTTATGCCTGATTTGTATTGCCTCACCAGACTGGCATTTAGTCCAGCCATTTCAGCAATATAGGATACTGTCAAATAATTGTGCTTTTCAAAGAAGGCTTGCACATCGTAAGCAAATCTAAATTTTAATTTGCCTTCTTGAAATCCCTTCCACGATCGATCGGTTTTACCCTCATGATTCCAGTAGTCCACTGCCAGCTCACGTAAATTACTTTCAATTTCATTTTCCGTTTGCCCCGCAGTGGTTGCAAGGTAGTTTCCTTTTTGAAAGCGACCCCACAATTCGCCATCGCCTTTTTCAATTATTATTTCTAGTGTCATAGATTGATGGTTATGAAAGTGGCAGGGTTTTACAACCCCGCCTTTTTCCAAATTTGTCGTAAAGTTCCGGAAGGAATGTCCTTTTTCCCATGTTCTGGTATTGTTACCAGGTTCGGATTGTCCGGATGTTTAAAGGTTTTATGAGAACCTTTTTGACGTTCAAAGACCCAGCCATGCTTCAAAAGAACTTTAACGACCTCAGAAGCTTTCATAAATCAAAAGTAACGCCTGTGTTACTTTTATCCAAATCTTTTTTTGTCGCCATTTCTTGTTCTTATCTGCTCACAGGCAGCCACACACTCATCTCGCTGTGTCCGCGATTGGCCCAGGTATAATAGGGAATCAGCTGTATTGTTGTCTCTTTCGTTTTGTTTGAAAACTCCTGGTACAGCCTGTTTTGCCAATTGTTGTTGTTCACGCGGCATGCTGCTTTACCGGTTAGCGACATTACCTCGCTGCCTGAAATATTGATCGGTTGGAGTGTAAATTGTATAGATGCAGGAAGCATGATATCAGCAACTTTCTCATCTTTCGGCAAATCAGTTGATTCAAGACAATACACTACCGGCCCGCGTTTTACAGCCACCATGTTGCGGGAATCTTCCACTAGCGGATTCGACTCCATCAACTTTGTTTTCATCGGCAATGTAAGAACGATGCTGTCATTTTTCTTCCACGCTCTTTCTACTTCAACATAAGTCTCGGCATGAATATTTTCAACAGGTTGTCCGTTTACAATAATAGTTGCTTTACTGCACCAGCTTGGAATACGCAGGAACATGGAAAACTTTTTGGAAGGCACCTGCTGCATTTTAATAACGATCTTGTCGCTCCACGGATAGTTTGACTCTTGCGAAAGTTTGACAACAGAACCATCTTTCAGTTTTGTAGAAAGTTCGTTGCCACTGTACAAATTGCAATAAATCCCTTTGTCTGAAATGCTGTAAGCATAGTCGGAAATTTCTGCAATAGTGCGAATGATATTAGGAGGGCAACAGTTGGACAACTTGATATATGCTTGTCTTCCGCCTGCCCATCGAAGTGTGTAAGGGAAATTATCAAACGAACTTAATGGGTTTGTGTAGAAAAATTCATTGCCAGTTAAGTTGATGCCCGACAAAATACTGTTATACAAAGTTTGTTCCAGCACATCAATGTATTTTGAATTGGCTGTAGCCTGGAACATGCGCCAGTTCCACAACAGGTTGCCAATATTGGCGCAGGTTTCATTATATGCCATCGTATTGGGCAACTGATAATCGAGGCCGTAAGCCTGGTGTGTTTTTTGAATTTCATTGGGATTGTAAGATGTGCCGTTTGGCGAAACGCCATCATACATAGCGCCACAACCGCCAGTGATATACATTTTCTTAAACACAAGATCGTTCCAGATATGATCGAGGCAATACATTAAAGAATCATCCTTCGTTTCTGCATACACATCAGTTACGCCAGCGTACAAATAATTTGCACGCACCGCATGTCCGATCGCTTTTGTTTGCTGGCGAAAAGGTACACGATCCTGGTTGTCATCTGTACCGTCATTAGTATACCCGCGAATGTCGATCAGGTTTTTAGCGAGGTTCAAATATGCTTTATTGTTGGTCGTTCTATACAATTCTATAAGTCCCATGTAATGCGAAGGGCAAATTGCATTACGCGCCAACTCTGGTGACGCATGTTGATAGTAGGCGTCCAGGAAATCAGCAGCCTTTATGGCTATATTGAGCAATGTTTTTTTTCCTGTCGCACGGTAATGAATACAACCGGCAGTCATCAAATGTCCGAAGTTGTATGCTTCAAAATTGATGCGCTCCGCAAATGCTTTGGCCTTGCCCGGATCTTTTCTTGCCTCTATCAATGCAGGCGTATAGATGTAACCGTCTGTACGTTGTGCCTTTGCGATTACAGCAATCGCTCCATCCATCATGGAATCAAGCCTCTTGTCTTTTGTTACCGCATACACTGCAGCAACAGCCTCCAGCACTTTGTAAAAATCTCCGTCATGAAAAGAAGGACCGGAATGTGAGCCGGTATCAATGCCCGCTGCGATTTTAAAATTCTCGAACGAGTGGCTTATATTGGCGTCTGTATAAACGTGCCAGATGTTAGGAATCATTTCGTTTTTACAAACATCAAAACGTTCTGCCCAAAAGCCTTTCGTCCATTGCACGTCGCCCATGTTTGTAGAACTCAATTTTACGTTCGGACTTTGCGACGTATTAACAAGGCTTCTGTTTTGTTGCGCAAAAACATTTGCAGTTAGAAATAGCATCCAGGCAAACAGAAATCTTTTCATGTAGTTTCAGTTTAAGAAATCGTTACAAAAAAATCATCACAAATCATGAGAATCATGAAAATCAGTGTTCCTTCACTCACCAATTATCGGTCCTGAACGAGGACGCCGGCAGCCCTTCAGTGCTGAACAGCAGCCCATCTTCAGGAACGTCTTTAAATGCATAACGAACAGCAACCGGTTGTTTTACCTGTGGTGAAGAAACGATTACCGTATTTTTTGAAATGCTTGCAGTGGCAGGGTAGAAGACCTTGTCGTTTCCTGCAATTTCAAAATTGGCTAGTTTTTTTCCATAAGATGTTAACCAATTCTCTGCATTTTTAAAAGATACAATAGCAGACGTGTCTTTTATTTTTATGGAATCATAAAGTGGAGCCAGGTATCCAAAGCCTTTTGCATCGTAGCTTTTAGCCAGTGCAATGTAAGCAAGACGAAGTCCCGGCGTTTCTTTATTCATCGGGTGAATTGTTTTTGCATCTCCCGCGTCAAGCAAAACAGACATTGCTGAGTTAGGAATCAACTCAACAGATTTTCTTTGAGCGTCACGCAAATAGGCAGAGTTGTATTTTTCTGTAGCATTTTTATCTGCGAGTTGCTTGTAGCCATACGGCGCAATTTGTGTGTAATAAAAAGGAAAGTCGCCAATGCCCCATTCACTGCGCCATTGCTTCACTGCAGCCGGCAACAGCTTTTCGTACAGATCAGGATCTTCGTAGTTAGATTCGCCCTGGTAAAAGATACAACCTTTAATAGTGTAACCTTCCACCGGATGCATCATGCCATTGTATAGCGTAGTGGGGGTACGGCTCACGACTTTTATGGAATCGTCTTTTTTAGGAATGGTGATGGATGGAAATGTTTTCAATGTTTCAGGATTCATCCATGCCTGGATAGAGGAACCGCTGTAACTGCAGTTGATCAACCCGATAGGAACGTTGTCCATTATGGCATTCAGGCGTTTGCCAAAATAATAACCAACTGCACTGAAGTTGCTTACCGACTCGGGGTTTGCTTCCTTCCATTCAGAAGGTTTGCTGTTTTCTTGTGGTGTAGTAACTGACGAACGTGGTACGGTATACAGTCGGATGTTTTTATTTTTCGACAAAATGATCGCTTCATTGGAGCCGATGAGTGGTTGTCCCTTGAAGCCCTTCATCGCCATCTCCATATTCGATTGTCCGCCACATAACCATACTTCTCCAATCAGAATGTTCTTCAAGGTTACCGGTTTGCCATCACTAATTGTAAGTTCGTAGGGGCCGCCGTAAGAGGGCGTCGCAATTTTTAATTTCCACTTTCCGTCGGCATTTGCCTGGGCTGTATATTTTTTCTTGTTCCATGAAGAGGTGACCGAGATGTTTGCGCCGGCCTTTGCCCAGCCCCAGATGGCAACATCCGATTGCTGTTGCAAAACCATATTGTCTGTAAATAAAGACGCGAGCTTAACCTGTGCTGACATTGAGCTGTAAGCGATAGACAGGATAAATAGCAGTGATGATATTTTAAGTTTCATATGTTTTTTTAGAAAGAACGCAGATTTTCATGATTGTCATGATGAGAAAGATTTTTTTGACCAAACAATTTTTCCGAAAACATGGTGGCCATATTTAGTTGCGAAGACTGCTTGTCATCCCGACGAAGGAGGGATCTGGGTGTTTACTTAAACTGCCTGTTAGTGCCAAACTCAGATCCCTCCTTCGTCGGGATGACAAGTGCCATCTTTGGGTTTTTTTAAACAGGTTAACCTGTTTGAAAAATATCAAATCCGTCAAATCGTGACAATCATGAAAATCAGTGTTCCGTATTTTTTATTGTGAACCAATATTCTCCAGAGCCAATGTTCACGGCTGTTCTACCGTTTTCATCGCCTAGAATTTTTATCTCACTTTGCTTTGATAATAATCGATTGCTTTCAAAAATTTTCGATTGCTCCGTTGTCGGTAAATAGACTACTGCGGTAGTGTTACCTGGAATTTTTACGTGTATAGAGAATACGCCGTTCTCTGTTTTCCAATCACTCACAATAGTGCCATACATGGTCTCGTAACTGCCTTTGGCAAAATAAATATCACCCACAATCTCTGGCTTAATAACAATACTCTTGTAACCCACAGAACTGTCGACCTGGTTTATGCCAAGCAAGCCATTGTAGAACCATTGCATGATATGGCCGAGCATCAGGTGATTGTTTGACACATCCTTCAATGCCTGCCACGACTCCGTAAGAGCAGTCGCGCCTTTTTTAATTTGAAAACCATAACCCGCAACATCATCGCGATTGTTCATTTCATAGATCAATTGTGAAGCATTGCCTTCATGAAGGGCGCGTACCAGGAAGTGATAACCAACATCTCCGGCAGTTAGTTTTTTCCCTGAAGCGCCAATGGAATCGACAAGATTTTTCATCACTGGCGGTCTGTTTTCTTCGTTTACCAAACCTACGCAAAGCGGCATTGCCATTGATGTTTGACTGCCTGTTGCATAAACATTTGTAGCGACGTTAAAGAATTTATCGTTGAATGCTTGTTTAACCTGCTGCGATAAAGTGCTGTACTTGTCTGCGTCCGTCGTATTGCCGAGCAATGCGGCTACTTTATTCATCAAACTCAAATCATAATAATAGATGGCCGTTGCAGTTAAAGGAATGGGCGTTAGTTGAGCCACTCCCGGGTGATTCGGTCCGTAGTCGTACCAGTCGCCAAGTCCATAAGAAAGGATATGATTGGCTGATCTGCCCTGAAGGTAGTCCGCATACTTCTGCATCATCGGATAGGCGATAGAAAGTATATCTTTATCGCCATACCATTTGTAAATTAACCATGGTACAATGATGGCAGCGCTTCCCCATTCCGGAGAGTCGCGGAAACCAAAACCATGATCATCAAAGAAGGCAAACTCGGGCGCAATGTCAGGCACCAGGCCCTCCGCAGTTTGTGCATCCATCATATCATACACCAGCTTGCGATAGAGATTGTAAGTTTCGAAATTGCTTTTGATGCCATCGCCCATTAAGTAATCCTGTTCCAACCAGCTCAGTTTTTCCCTGTGCGGACAATCCGTTAACACACTTTGCATATTGCTTTTTATGGCCCAGCGTATGAGCGTATTGATCTGGTTGAACAAATGATTGGAGCATTCAAAGTTTCCCGCAGTGGGCGAGCTGTTTCGAGTGTGCAGGGATGTCAGACTTATGATGGAAGGCAAATTACTTTCTTGTTTTGTATTTGCAGGAGAGCCACCTTCCACCTGTACATAACGAAAGCCATAATAGGTAAAGCGTGGCCGCCATGTTTCAAGGCCGTCACCTTTTAGTGTGTAGGAAAAATAGTAAGGCTTGCCTGTTGCTTTTTGATTCGCAAGGCTGTCGTCGGTGATTAATTCTGCGGGCGTCAATTTAATGGTTTGTCCTTTCTTGCCGGTAACTTTTAGTTCAACAATGCCGGAAATGTTTTGTCCGAAATCATACATGTAAATTCCTTTCGCTGGTTGGGAAATGACCGGCTTGTTAAATGCTTCGAAAACCTGCACAGGGTAATCTTTCTCCGCTTCCAGCCTGCCTTGCGGAGATTTTACCAATATTGCATTTTTCCATGCGGTATCAGAAAAAGATGCCGTGTTCCAACCTTTTTGTTCTAGTGTGGCATCGTAGTCTTCGCCGCCATAAATGCTCGAGAATGTTATCGGTGATGGCATGGTTTTCCAGCTATCATCCGATACTATATTTTGCACGGTGCCATCGCTATAAGTAAGCTGGATCTTGCAGATAATTGTAGGATTGCCATAAACGGCAATTGCTTTGAAGTACCGCTCCCTGTTGATATTGTAAAAGCCATTGCCCACGATAACGCCAATTGCATTTTGTCCTTTCTTTATTAAGGAGGAAACATCGTAAGCGTTGTACAGACAGCGTTTATCGTAAGACGTCCATCCCGGCGCAAGAAAACTGTTGCCCACTTTTTGGCCGTTAATACTTAGTTCATAATGTCCCAATCCACTGATAAAAGCCAATGCTCTTACAATCGTTTTATTGGCCGCGAAAGTTTTCCTGAAAAGAGGAACAGTGGTTCTTGCTTTCGCTTTGTCGGGTCCCAATTTTTTCTTTACATCCGGACTGTGAACGCCGGGCACAATGCGCGATGTGTCAGGTAGTTCTTCATAGCCGATCCATTTTGCATTGCTCCAGTCATCATCTGTGAAAAGGCCCGTGGTAAAAGAAGTTGGTGCGCTCCAACCAGATGCCTGTTGCTGGTTGTTCCAGCTTTTTACGCACCAGAAGTAAGTCGTTGCAGGTTGTAATTTTGTTCCGTTATAGGGGATGAAGATATTTTCAGCACTGGATACTTTTTCTGAGTTCCAAATTTCACCAATGCCCTTTTGCAAGTTGCTTTTGTTTTTTGAAACAAGTATTTGATAAGCCGTTTGACTGCATCCGCGATTGCCTTTTATTTTCCAGCTAAACTTTGGTTGAACTGCATCAATATTTAAAGGAGCAAGTTTGTCTTCGCATTTTAAATCGTAAACGGAAATGTTTTGTGCAGAAACGGCACAGCAAAAAAAGCAGATCAATAAAGCCAGGCAAAATTTGTTCATAATCAGCGATCGTTATTTGTATTGCAGGCGATAAAGTTAATCAATACACGTTACGAAAAACACGCAATGCTATCATTAAATGTTCGCAAAAACAATATCATTTTTCGCTGATTTAATGGACTATTTTACAACAGGAAAGTTTGCGCATGAAATTTTTGATCTTTTGCAATCCTTGTTATTGTTGGGTTGCGACAGTTTCCTATTTTTAATGCGCTGGCTGGTTTTGTGAGAAAATGTACTTTATCGCTCATTGTGCTGTAGCCATGTTTAAATATCCATTAACGATTATGCTCAAACTTAAACGGATTGCCTTTTGTCTGCTGTTCATTTTTTCTTGTGTGAAGATGTTCGCACAAGGGGGGCGGAAAGATGAATCCTTGAACGAAGGGTGGTACACAAAGATGGATACTTCCGACAACGTGGTGACAACAGCTTTCAATGTAAAAGACTGGCAAAATGTAAATATTCCGCACAACTGGGATCAGTATGATGGTTACAGGCGACTGAAGCATGGCAATAGGCACGGAACGGCCTGGTACCGCAGATCCTTTTCCTTTAAAAATATTGATAAAACAAAGCGCTACTTTCTCTGGTTTGAAGGGGTAGGTTCGTACGCTACAATCTGGCTGAATGGAAAGCAGATTGGGCAACATGCGGGTGGTAGAACGACCTTTACCCTGGATATCACAAATGCGATTGACAAGGAAAATGTATTGATCGTGAAAGCTGCGCATCCAGCTATGATCAACGATTTGCCCTGGGTCTGCGGCGGTTGCTCCGATGATCGCGGCTTCTCAGAAGGTTCACAGCCGCTTGGTATTTTCCGGCCGGTTCATTTGATCACCACCGGTGAAGTGCGCATTGAGCCATTCGGCGTGCATGTGTGGAACGATAACAAGATATCAAGTGCTAGTGCGGAGTTGCATTTGGAAACAGAAGTTAAAAACTATGGAGCCCAATCAAAAAAGATAACAGTAGTTAATACGTTGTTTGATGCATCTAACAAGGTGGTTGATGTGTGCAGGGAAAATGTAACATTGATTGCCGGTGAGTTAAAAACAATTTCGCAGCAGACAAAGACTATTGCCAATCCTCATTTATGGTCTCTTGAAAATCCTTATCTCTATAAATTACAAACAACAATTGAAGAAAAAGGGAAGGTTTGCGACCGGGACGCTACTGCTTATGGCATTCGCTGGATCAGCTGGCCGCAAAACAGGAACGACGGATCGAAGCAGTTTTTGTTAAATGGAAAGCCAGTGTTCATCAATGGCACTTGCGAATACGAGCACATGATGGGCAAGAGTCACGCATTTAGCGAAGCGCAGATAAAAGCAAGAGTTAGGCAGATTGAGAGTGCAGGTTTTAACGCTTTTCGTGATGCACATCAACCGCATAATTTGTTGTATCAAAAATACTGGGATCATGACGGCATATTGTGGTGGCCGCAGTTTTCTGCGCACGTTTGGTTTGATTCACCTGAGTTTCGCGAAAACTTCAAAACGCTATTGAGGGAATGGATAAAAGAAAGACGAAACAGTCCATCAGCAATATTGTGGGGGCTGCAAAATGAGAGTGTAATGCCCGCTGACTTTGCTAAAGAGTGCTCCGATATTATCCGCGGGCTTGATCCAACGGCAACCAATCAGAGAATGATAACAACCTGCAATGGCGGTGAAGGAACGGATTGGAATGTGCCGCAAAACTGGACAGGTACTTATGGTGGAGACCCGAACACATACGGAGATGATTTAAAGAAACAACTGCTCGTAGGAGAATACGGCGGATGGAGAAGTCTTGGCTTACATGCAGAAAATGCAGCACAGCAAAAGATTAACAGCGAAGAAAAAATGACGGAGTTGATGGAGTTGAAAGTGAAATTGGCTGAGTCTGTGAAAGATTCCGTATGCGGACATTTTCACTGGCTGTTTGCTTCGCACGAAAATCCCGGCAGATCACAGGGAGGAGAGGGTTTGCGAGAATTGGACAGAATTGGTCCGGTGAATTACAAAGGTTTGTTGACAGCATGGGGAGAGCCGACGGACGCATTTTACATGTACCGCTCAAACTATGCAGATAAGAACAAAGAACCGATGGTTTACATTGTATCACACACCTGGCCTGACAGATGGATCAAGCCCGGTTTGAAAGATGGCATAATAGTGTATTCCAATTGCGATGAAGTGGAGTTGTTTAATGATGCGGACAAAACTATTTCACTTGGCAAAAGAAAACGAAACGGCATCGGTACTCACTTTGAGTGGAACCAGGTGAATGTGCAGTACAGTGTGCTGTATGCTGAAGCTCGAGTAGGTGGTAAGGCGGTAGCACATGATATGATTGTGTTACACCATTTGCCACAGGCGAAACAGAAAACTGCAGCGGTTGAAACCGCTATTACAAAAGGAGCAGCGGGTTATAATTATTTGTATCGCGTTAACTGTGCTGGTGGTGAATACAAAGATGTGAATGGAAATCTGTGGCATGCAGATGTTGATCAAAAATTGACTTCAGATTGGGGCTCAATTTCATGGACAAAAGATTTTCCGGGCATTTCTCCATTTTATGCAAGTCAGCGCACAACCAATGAACCAATCGCCAATACTAGTGATGATGCATTGTTTCAAAGCTTCCGTTATGGCATGGATAAGTTGCAATATGATTTTCCGGTTGCCAATGGTGACTATCTGGTAGAGTTGTTTTTTGCAGAACCGTGGTACGGCGCGGGTGGTTCATTGAATTGCAAAGGCTGGCGGATGTTTGACGTATCGATCAATGATAAAGATGTCTTGCATGATTTCGATATTTTTAAAGAAGCTGGTTTTGCAAAAGCGATAAAGAAAGCCTTCAACGTGCATGTGACCAATGGCAGGATTAAAATTTCGTTTCCTGATGTTAAGGCCGGAGAAGCAATCATAAATGCAATTGCAATTGCGACGAAAAGTAAAATTGCTAAGCCTGCGCCCGCATCATCTCCTTTAATTGGCGAGTTCAAAAAAACTGCAGCTGCAGGTAATTGGGAAACCGGCTCCTGGCTCAATGCAGGCGACAAAGTGTATGCTGATAAAGACATTTTATTTACAGCATTGCCTCCTGAATTGTATGGTGCAGAATGGTTGAAGGTTTCATTCGGAAAGCAATCCGGAAACAATGTATTGGCAAGCTTTACGACAAGCGAAGCTGCCGACGTGTATGTGGCAGTTGCCGACACTATAAGAGAGTTGCCCGCGTGGTTAAAAGGTTTTAATGATGCTCAGAAAAAAATAGTAACGGATGAAAATGGTGGTAGAGAATTTTCGCTGAAACACAAGCGTGTGGCCAAAAACACCGTGATTGAGGTAGGAAATAATTACCCCGTTTTTGTAAATCCTGCATCCAATATGGAAGGAGCATATGATCTGAAGCCAACAACCAAATACGAAACAGAGAAGGCTACATTAATCGGTCTGCAAGTGGCGAAGGATGAATTGTATGGCAAGCAATATGTGCAATTTGATAATGGCGTTCAAGGCTCCATTGCATGGAATATTTACACGGGCGTTGCGGACGTATATTCGTTGCATTTCAAATACCTCAACACGACCAGCAAAAAAATCATGATGCGAATGAAACTGGAAGCAACCGATGGCTTGTTGATAACCGACACGATTGTTGAGTTTCCCGTTCGGGAAGGAAAATGGGGCGTAGCAGACAGTTCAACCGGAACATTCATCAATGCCGGAACCTATAGGATTATTCTTTCTCCGGTGGATGAGGGTGGGTTGATGGTGGATGCGTTGGAAGTGCAATGAATTTGAAAATTTGAAGATTTGAAGATTTGAAAATTCATTCAGTGCAAGATGCTCTGTTTCTATTTTGGCTATCGAACAGGGCTCCATTTTCAAATTTTCAAATTCCCAAATTTTCAAATTGTAAAAAAGTCCATCCCAAGACGTGAAAAAGGCATTTTTTACAAGTGCTCACTCGAATAAATTTGTAAGCTATTAACCTGCAATTATTTACGAATGCTTCCTGTATTGAAGAATAGAACTAGTTTGTTTTTGTTTGTCATCGTGTTTTGCATGATGAATATTGCTGCCAATGCACAGAATAAAAAGGCAGACAAAGAAATCAATCTCCTCCTTTCTGCAAATGCATCCAAACGTGCGCAATTCGGTGCAGGAAAAATTTCCGATGCGTTATATCAATCCGGGTATGTTGCGAAAACAATTGTGGGTGGAAAGTCCGCTGCAAAAAGTGTAACGATAGTTATTGGAAAGTTGGATGATGATATTTGCAGGAATGAAATTGCACAGAATAAAATTGCCATCGAAAAGCAGCCGGGTAAAGAAGGCTTCGTAATAAAACAAATTTCTTCTAGTAAAATCCTCGTTGCGGGCGCAGATGAAAGCGGTGTTTTGTATGGATCGCTGGCACTGACGGACAGCATAAAAAAAAACAATAAGGTTCCCGAAAAGTTGAACGTTACTGATCAGCCGGAAATGGTGCTGCGTGGCGCTTGTGTGGGTTTGCAAAAGCCTGCCTATCTGCCTGGCCGCAATGTATATGAGTATCCATATACCGAAGAAACTTTCCCCTGGTTCTACGATAAAAAATTGTGGCTGCAATATCTCGATTCACTTGTTTCATACAGATTGAATTCACTGTATTTGTGGAACGGTCATCCGTTTGCTTCTTTAGTTAAACTGAAAGATTATCCTTACGCAGTAGAAGTGGACGATGCTACTTTTAAGAAGAACGAAGAGATGTTCACGTTCCTCACTGAAGAGGCTGATAAACGTGGTATTTGGGTGATTCAATCATTTTACAACATTATCGTTTCGAAACCTTTCGCAGAGAGAAATAATTTAAAAACGCAGGACAGGAACAGGCCGATCATTCCGATCATCGCAGATTATACAAGAAAATCAATTGCTGCATTTGTAGAGAAATATCCAAATGTTGGCTTGCTTGTTACGCTGGGAGAAGCGATGGAAGGAGTTGGCCAGGATGATATCGACTGGTTCACTAAAACAATTATTCCCGGAGTGCAGGATGGTTTAAAGGCGCTTGGCTCAAATAGGCAACCACCAATCGTTTTACGAGCACATGATTCCGATGCTCCATCTGTAATGAAGTATGCATTGCCCTTGTATAAAAATTTGTACACGATGGCGAAGTACAATGGCGAAGCGCTTACGACATACACTCCACGTGGTTCCTGGGCCGAATTGCATCGCACACTGAGTCGCATTGGAACCGTGCATATAGAAAATGTACACATCATGGCGAATCTTGAACCGTTCCGTTATGGTTCTGCCGATTTTATTCAAAAATGTGTGCAGGCAATGCACAATGTTTACGAAGCAAATGGCTTGCACTTGTATCCTGAAGCCTCTTATTGGGACTGGCCTTACACTGCTGATAAAAGTTCTCCGCGCTTGCTGCAAATTGAACGTGATTGGATATGGTACAAAACATGGTCGCGCTATGCGTGGAACTGCCATCGGGATAGAGGAGGTGAGATCAATTATTGGGGCGGTGAGTTGGGTGACAAATATGGTTGTGATTTGTTACAGGGGAAAAATATACTGGAGGCTTACGAACAGGCCGGAGAAATAGCGCCAAAGCTGCTCAGACGTTTTGGTATTACAGACGGCAATCGACAAACATTGACACTCGGCATGTTGATGCCGCAGTTGATCAATCCCAACAGGTTTGGCTTGTTTACATTGTTGTATACTTCAGAAAGCCCTGAAGGCGAAATGCTGATCGAGTATGCGGACAGGGAATGGAAGCATCAACCTCATGTTGGTGAAACGCCAGTGCAAATTGCCGGTGAAGTGGTTGAACATGGAAGAAAGGCAAAAGAAGCCATTGACAAAGCGGCATCGTCTGTAACGAAAGACAAGGCAGAGTTTGAACGGCTGAGAAACGACGTTTATTGTTATGATGCATTGGCGAGATCGTATTCGGAGAAAGCAATTGCGGCCTTGTCTGTATTGCGTTACAAGTACTCAAAGGATAATGCTGACCTGGAAACAGCCTTGGATCATTTGAAAAAAAGTGTAGATGCTTATGAAGAGTTGACGAATCTTACAAACGATACCTACTTGTATGCAAACAGCATGCAGACTTCTCAACGCAAAATTCCGATTCGCGGTGTGGATGGCACTTTCAAAACATGGAAGGAGTGTTTACCTGTTTACCAGCAGGAGTATAATTATTTGAAAAAGAATATTGACTCGTTGAAGACTTCAAGTCAGGCCGTAAAAATTAAAACACAACCTGTAATATTGAAGAATGCTCCTGTTAAGTTGTTGAGTAAGGTTGAAGGTGAATATGTTGTTGGAAGTGGAGCTTCCGTTTTTAGTGATACAGCATCTGCAATTACAGGTTATGCTCCTGAAATAAAGGATTTGAAAGGTATTCGTTTCTCAAGGACAGAGCAAAAAAAATCAGGTACAGAGGTGACATTCAAGAGTGACAAGGCGGTGAAAGTTGTGGTTGGCTTTTTCAAAATAAAAGACAAAGCGAATTATCTTGCTCCGTCTGATCTTGAAACGGATGCGACCGCAAATGATCTTGGGCAGGCGGATATTAAACTGGCGAATGCCTTATCCGTGGCAGGGTTTCCATTGTTGAACATTCATACATTTTCATTTCCTGCAGGAACCAATACCTTGAAGCTGTCAAAAGGTGCATGTCTTGTGTTGGGCTTCATTGATGGTTCGACAGATGTGCCGCGTTACAATGCAGGCGTTGGCATAACGGGAGAGAATGAGGATGTTGATTGGTTGTTCGAAAAGTAGAGACAAGGCAATGCCTTGTCTGTACAGCGAGCGCGATAAAAATTTGCTTTTTGCTAAAAATATAAGATGAAGAATATTAGTATCACATTTGCGATCGTATTGTTTTCCATGCAGTCATTGATTGCGCAGGATTACAAGCCTTCATTTATCAAAACAGATAAATTGAAGAATGATGTTGTGTACTTCAACTCGATTGATTCTGGAGATGTACAGAACTATGTGCCGAATGATAAAGCATACGATTGGATAGTGCAGAATACCCCGTTGTTTGAATGCCCCGACAGTACTATACAAACAGTATACAATTACCGCTGGTGGACGTTTCGCAAACATTTAAAGCAAACACCGGATGGTTTTGTTTTTACGGAATTCATCATTCCTGTTTCGCATGCAGGCAAGTATAACGCCATCAGCAGTGCGCTTGGGCACCAGGTGTATGAAGGTCGTTGGTTGCACGATCCCAAGTATATACAGCAATATTTGAACTTTTGGTTCTTTGTTGACAGTAAAGAGAAGAAACAGTTCATGCATCGTTTCAGTGGTTGGGTAGAAGATGCGGTGTATAATTTTTATCTTGTTAACAATGATTTGAACTATGTGAAATCCGTAATGCCTGCGATGGACGCTGACTATAAGTTGTGGGAGGAGGAAAGAAGATTTCCTGATGGTTTATTTTGGCAGTATGACGTGAAGGACGCGATGGAAGAATCGATTAGTGGGTCGCGCAAATTCAGGAACAGAAGACCGTCTATTAATAGTTACATGTATGGCAACGCGGTGGCGATGGCAGAGATGGCGACGTTGACTGGAATTGATTCGATTAAAGGTCGTTATACCAGCAAAGCGACAGAAATTAAAAACGGTGTAGAAAACAGATTGTGGAACGAAAAGGATGCATTCTTTGAAACAGGAATGGAGAAGGGGGATACTTTGGCCAACGCAAGAGAGGCCATAGGCTTCACACCGTGGTATTTTAATTTGCCAAGTGACAATGATAAGTTCGCCAAAGCATGGTCGCAGATCATAGACACAGCAGGCTTTATGGCTCCCTGGGGTTTAACAACTGCGGAGAGAAGACATCCCGCATTCCGTACTCATGGCGTAGGTAAATGCGAGTGGGACGGAGCGATCTGGCCGTTTGCATCCACGCAAACATTGAAAGGATTATCTCATTTGTTGACGGATTATAAACACAAGGGAGGGATGACTCCACAGGTCTTTTACAACGCATTTCACACTTATGCAAGCTCGCATCAAATGGATGGTGTGATTTATATTGGCGAATACCAGGATGAAAAAACCGGAGCGTGGCTAAAAGGAAACAACCCGCGCAGCAGATATTACAATCACTCCGGGTTTTGCGATCTTGTGATCAATGATTTAGTTGGGTTCAAACCTCGCACAGACAATAAGATAGATGTTAACCCATTGTTGCCTGCTGGCGAGTGGGATTGGTTCTGCCTTGAGAATATTTCGTATCATGGCAAACAAGTTTGCATCTTGTGGGATAAGAACGGGAAGAAGTATGGCAAGGGAAAAGGATTTCGTATTTATGTTGATAACAAAGAAGTTTATCACGGCAAGAAATTGACACATGTTACGGTTGATCTTTAACGTATTTTACAAAGTCAATCGCATTAAAATTGAATCTTAAAAAAACGACTGCCTTTTGAAAAAGTTATTCCAAATATTTTTAGCGAGCATCATTCTATGCTTTTCAGCAAGTGCGTTACATGCACAGCAATACTACAATGTGCTTAATTATGGCGCAAAACGTGACAGTAGCAAACTCTGCACGCAGGCCATCAAAAGCGCTATCGATGCAGCATCTAAAGCCGGAGGCGGTACGATTTATTTTCCAGCCGGTAAATACCTCACAGGGCCAATCCATTTAAAGAGTAACATAACAATATTTATCGACGCTGGTGCGGAATTGCATTTCAGCGACGACTTTGATAATTATCTTCCAATGGTAGAGTCACGTTGGGAAGGAACCGACGTGCAAAATTTTTCTCCATTGTTCTACGCTTACAAAGCCGAGAATATTACCATTCGTGGTCGCGGCATTATTGATGGTCATGGAAAAAAATGGTGGGATTTTCACCATAAATTGTACGATAAAACAACGCCGCGCAGCAAGTGGCAGGATACATTTGCTTCAAACAACAAAAATGTAGTTATGCCTGAAGTGCCAGACATGATTCAGCGTGGCTTTCTTCGTCCGCCATTCATACAGCCGATGTATTGCAAGAATGTTTTGATAGAAGGAATCACCATTCACAATTCCCCATTCTGGACAGTGAACCCTGAGTTTTGCGAAAACGTAACAGTAACTGGCGTTACAATACAGAATCCTGTATCACCGAATACGGATGGCATTAATCCTGAGTCTTGCCGCTATGTGCATATTTCCAATTGCCACATAAGTGTTGGTGATGATTGCATCACCATCAAATCAGGTAAGGATAGTGCAGGAAGAAAGATGAACGTACCTGCGGAAAATTATACGATCACAAACTGCACGATGCTTTCGGGTCATGGTGGTGTGGTGATTGGAAGTGAGATGTCGGGCAGTGTAAAAAAGATTGCTATTTCCAATTGCATTTTTGATGGAACAGACAGAGGTATACGCATTAAAACGGCAAGAGGTCGCGGAGGCGTTGTAGAAGATATTCGCGTTGACAATATCATCATGAAGAACATCCGCCAGCAGGCTATCGTATTTGATATGCAATACACAAAGACCGCGCCACAGCCGGTTACGGAAAAAACGCCCATCTTTAGAAATTGTCATTTTAGCAATATCACCGCTGACGGAAATGAAGCAATATTGATCGATGGCATAGAGGAAATGCCAGTAGAGAATGTGACGTTCCATGATGTGCGCATGAATATGCAAACGGGCGTTACGATTAGAAATGCGAAGAACATAGAATTTCACCAGGTTGCCATTACTGCAAAAAAGAGTGTTTCTTTTTCAGTTGAGAACACTGCAGGCATTGAGTTAGACGGCGTTAAGACTTTACAACCTACTGCGGGTAAACCTTTGATCACAATGAAAAGCATGACTGATGCATTTGTTCACGGTTGCAATCCTGTTAAGGGGACAGATGTTTTCTTACAAATAAGCAATGTTGATTCTTCAGAGATTGTGATCAAGGACAACAACTTCAAGAATGTGAAAGCGATTTTATCGGAGGACGTAAAAAATATTAAAGTGGAGTAGTGTTAATCAAAAGTAAAAAATAGAAATTAAAAAGCCTCTCATGCTTTCACTTTAACACTAGACTAAATGCCGAGAATGAAATTTTTAATGCTGCCCATTTTTACAACATTGTTTTGTGTAACATCAAAATCACAAAACAATGATCTGCAATTGTGGTACAACAAGCCGGCGGAGAAATGGACAGAGGCTTTGCCAATTGGCAACGGGCATTTGGGTGCGATGATTTACGGAGGTGTGGGGGAAGACAGAATTCAGTTTAACGAATCGACTTTGTGGAGTGATGGTCCGAGAGATTATAACCGCAAAGGAGCGTATCAATACTTGGAACCTATTAGGAAGTTATTGGCAGAAGGTAAACAAAAGGAAGCCGAAGAGCTGGCGCAGGAACATTTTATGGGTTTGAGAAGCAATGAAAAAGGGTATGAAACGAGGAGAAAAGAATGGCTGCAAAAAGTAAAAGGCGATGTGATTATCAGCTCTCCTCAATGGAACAATGCGCAATGGGAAAGCATGCAGTTACCCACACTGAACGGTTGGGAAACGGCGGGCCTCGAAGGGTTAGACGGAGCGGTTTGGTTTAAAACAACTTTTGCATTGCCCGATGATTGGCAAGGTAAAGAACTGCTGATTAGTTTAGGCAAGATTCGGGATCTTGATATTACCTATATCAATGGTAAACAAATCGGAAGTACGGAAGATATCACGACCAATAGATTGTATAGCATTCCTGCCAACCTTCTGAAGAAAGGAATCAACGAAATCGAAGTGCAGGTCATCAACTATTTTGACAAAGGAGGCTTTGCGGGAACCAAAGGCGATCGCGAAATATTTGCTATTTATCCAAAAGAAAGAAATGGCAAAGAGAGTGTGAAACTCAAGACTGTATGGGAGTATTGGATACAGAATGATGATGCACCCGCAATGCCAAGGTACCAGGCCGACTATCAGCCTTTTGGTGAATTACAATTAAGTTCACAAGTTGCAGACATAAGTGAATATCGCAGGACACTTGATATATCGAATGCGGTGTCAACGGTTGCCTACAAAAGTGGCAATGTTACTTATACAAAAGAATATCTCGCCAATTATCCGGACAATGTCATTGCTGTTCATTTAAAGGCTTCAGGAAAGGGCAACGTGAACTATAAAGCGACATTTACTACCGTTCACAAGAATTATTCGATTCGGAAAATTGATGATCATACATTGGCACTGGATGTTGCGGTAAAA
Source organism: Pinibacter aurantiacus (assembly GCF_019130065.1). Taxonomy (GTDB): domain Bacteria; phylum Bacteroidota; class Bacteroidia; order Chitinophagales; family Chitinophagaceae; genus Pinibacter; species Pinibacter aurantiacus. The sequence goes on from NZ_JAHSPG010000006.1 coordinate 317,253, forward strand.
AATGGCGCGATGAAGGCTACTGCTTATTTGTACGTCGATAACAAAAATGGCAGAGTGGAGGTAGCGGACAAGGCGCTTCAAATCAGCAACAGCGATGAGGCGACATTATACATGATCGCTGCAACTAATTTCAAAAACTATCGTGATGTTTCCGCAGACGCAAATGCCATTTGCAAAGCGAAACTCGCTGCAGTTAAGAAGTTGATTTATGAGAAAGTAAAAGCGGCACACATTGCAGACTACAAAAAATACTTTGATAAATTTTCTCTTCAGCTGAATGGGGGTATAGCAAATTCCGGATTGCCAACAGATGAAAGGATCAAACAGTTTTCGATAACAAATGATCCTGCTTTGCTAACACTGTATGTGCAATATGCAAGGTATTTGATGTTGTCATCTTCGAGGCAGGGAACGAATGCTGCAAATCTGCAGGGCATCTGGAACGATTTGCTCACGCCACCATGGGGGAGTAAATACACGACCAATATAAACCTGCAGATGAATTACTGGCCATCGGAATCTTTGAACTTATCGGCTTGTACACCGCCTTTATTTAAGTTAATAAAAGAAGTTGCAGAAGCAGGAAAGGAAACAGCAAAGGAGTATTACAATGCACCGGGTTTTGTACTGCATCACAATACAGATCAGTGGCGGGGAACTGCTCCAATCAACGCCAGCAATCACGGTATTTGGGTAACTGGTGGCGCATGGCTCTCCAGTCATCTTTGGGAGCATTATTTATTTACGCGGGATAAAACTTTTCTTCAAAACGAAGCTTATCCTGTGATGAAAGCTGCCGCCGATTTCTTTGTGCATTTTTTGGTTAAAGATGAATCAACAGGTTGGCTGATCAGCACTCCTTCCAATTCCCCGGAACATGGCGGATTGGTTGCAGGGCCGACAATGGATCATCAAATTATTCGTGAACTTTTCAGCAATACAATAGAGGCTGCCAAAGCATTGGGCGTCGATGAATCGTTCAGAAAAAAGTTACTGCAAAAATATGATAGCATTGCACCTAATCAAATCGGCAAGTACGGGCAGTTGCAGGAGTGGTTGCAGGATAAAGATGATTCAAGTGACACGCATCGTCACGTCTCGCATTTGTGGGGCGTCTATCCCGGAAAGGACATTACATGGAACAATGAGAAAATGATGAAAGCTGCGAGACAATCATTGTTGTATCGCGGTGATGATGGTACAGGATGGAGCATTGCATGGAAGGTGAATTTGTGGGCTAGATTTAAGGACGGTGATCATGCCATGAAGATGTTGCAGAAATTATTATCAGATGCTACGGCGGGCAAAGGAAGTGAAAGCGGCGGTGTTTATCCAAACCTGTTCGATGCGCATCCGCCGTTTCAGATCGATGGAAATTTTGGTGGTGCTGCTGGTGTCGCTGAAATGTTGGTGCAGAGCCACATGGGCTATGTAGAACTTTTGCCGGCATTGCCTTCTACGCTTCCAGGCGGTGTTGTGAAAGGCATTTGTGCAAGAGGAAATTTTACCATAAATATGCAATGGGAAAAAGGAAAACTTATGCGTGCCGATATTACCTCAAATGCAGGAAGTAATTGCATTGTAAAATGTGGTGATAGAACCGTAGCGTTTAAAACAGTGAAAGGAAAAACATATTCATTAGATCAGGCATTGACATTGATACAAACAAAGTGATCATGAAAATCAGGTTATACTTACTTCTTTTTATTTCGATCATTGGTGCGGCAAATGCTTTTGCACAAACGACTTCAAGCGGCGCAATGTTGTTTGATGACGACTGGTTGTTTTGGCGCGGCGGGGCATTGGGTGGCGAAAAGCCCGACTACAAAGACAATGATTGGCGAAAAGTAAATCTGCCACATGATTGGAGCATTGAAGATCTACCGGGTACCAATTCTCCTTTTAGTCCATATGCAATAAGCCAGGTGAGCGGTGGTTTTACAACAGGTGGCACTGCATGGTACAGGAAAAAGTTCTTTGTTGCCAAGACAAAAAAAGAACAGCAAACGATCATTCAATTTGACGGTGTTTATATGAATGCAGACGTTTGGCTAAATGGCAAACGACTGGGCAATCATCCTTATGGTTATACATCCTTTTGGTTCGATATTACAAACTTAATCAAGCCCGATACGATAAATGTTATTGCTGTACGTGTGAAAAATGAAGGCGAAAACAGCCGTTGGTACTCCGGTTCCGGGATTTACAGGCATGTTTGGTTGCAGGCATTTGATCCTGTTCATGTTGCGCATTGGGAAACTTTTATTAGAACATTGAATGCATCAAATGCGAAAGCTTCCGTGCAATTGAACACTGTTTTGAAAAATGAAAGCAAGCAAAATACAGACATTCGGGTAGTTACAAAAATATACGACAATCAAAATAAAGAGGTAGCCCAGCAAAGTTCAACACAACAAATAGCAGGTTCTGGCGAAGCGAAACTAGAACAACAATTCAATGTTGATCAACCAAAACTATGGTCTGTCGAAAGTCCGGTGTTGTATAAAGCCGTTGTATCGTTATATCACAACGATGAACTATTAAATGAAGAAACAACAGGCTTCGGCATAAGAACCATTTCATTTGACGCGACAAATGGTTTTCAGCTAAATGGTAAAGCCATGAAGCTGAAAGGAGGTTGTATGCATCACGATAACGGCCCGCTTGGCGCTGCGGCATATGACAGAGCTGAAGAAAGAAAGATAGAACTATTGAGGGCTGCAGGTTACAATGCTATCAGAACATCGCATAATCCACCATCTCCTGCATTGCTAAGCGCGTGTGACCGTTTGGGCATGCTGGTGTTGGAAGAAGCGTTTGATATGTGGAGGGAGAAAAAAAATGCAGAGGATTACCATCGCTTCTTTGATAAAGAATGGAAGAACGATATTGAAAGCATGGTGAAGCGCGACAGGAATCATCCGTCCGTTATCATGTGGAGCACTGGTAATGAGATACCCAACCGGGATAAGCCCGAAGTAGCGGCAGTTTCAAAAATGCTTACAGAACACATTCATTCACTGGATGCAACACGGCCTGTAACCTGCGGTGTTAATGGAGTCGGACCGGATAAAGATTCTTTGTTCGCAACAATGGATGTTGCAGGCTACAACTATGCGTTGGATAAATATGAAACGGATCATCAACGTGTGCCAAACAGAGTGATGTTTGCGTCAGAGTCTTTCGCGATTGATGCATTGAATTACTGGAACGCTGTTGAAAAATATCCATGGGTGATCGGCGATTTTGTATGGACGGCTTATGACTACATTGGAGAGGCAAGTATTGGCTGGTTAGGTTATCCGCAGCGTGGCTGGTTCTATCCATGGAACCTTGCGTATTGTGGCGATATCGATGTGTGTGGTTGGAAAAGACCGCAATCTTATTATCGTGATGCAATATGGAAAAACGGAACGCCGCTTTCCATTTTTGTCACACCGCCTGTGCCAACATTCTCTGACAAAAATCCGGCATTAGAAAAGTGGAGCACGTGGAACTGGCATGATGTGCAATCAAGCTGGAACTGGAAGGGTAGCGAAGGAAAGCTTTTGGTAGTGCATGTTTACAGTGCTGCCGAACAAGTGGAGCTTTTTCTTAACGGTAAATCGTTAGGCAGAAAATATAGCGGTAAAGACAGTGCTTATACCGCTACATGGGATGTTCCATACACGCAGGGAACACTTAAAGCTATTGGATATAATGGCTCATCGAAAATTGCAGAAACGAAGTTGGAAACTGCCGGGGCCGTTTCACAAATTAAAATGCAGGCCGATAGAAAAATCATCGATGCAGATGGACAAGACTTGAGTTACGTGACAGTTGAGTTAGCAGATGCAAAAGGTGTACGCAACCCCACCGCAGAAAATCTGTTGAAGTTTTCAATTAAGGGAGGAACAATTGTAGGCGTCGGAAATGCGAACCCGAAAAGTGTTGAAAGTTGCCAGCAGCCTCAGCGCAAAGCGTGGCAGGGAAGATGCTTAGTAATTGTGAAGGCGGGTAAGAAAAAAGGCGACATCGTTTTGAAGACAACAAGCGGAACGTTGAAAAGTGAAGTGAAGATTGCTGCGAAATAAGAGAGAAGGAACGCAGATTTTCATGATTGTCACGATTTGTGATGATTTTTTTGTTTTGAGATTTGATGTTTGAAATTGATAACACACTTTCGATGTTGAAATAGAAGTTGCGGTTTACAAGACCTGACAGGTTTTAAAAACCTGTCAGGTCTTGGTGTTGCAGCGAAATAAACGCTTTCAAATATCAAATCTTGACAATCATGACAATCATGAAAATCTGCCTTCTAAATAAATCATCGAATGAAGAAAGTTTTATTATACATCATTATCACACTTTTGTCGGTGCAGTTATTTGCGCAGAATGATACTTCTTTTTCGCGGCCCTGGGTGTTTTGGTACTGGATGCAAGGCGCGGTATCGAAAGAGGGTATTACCGCTGATCTGGAAGCAATGAAAGCCTCAGGCATTGGTGGCGCTTACTTAATGCCCATACAAGCGCCCGGTGAAAAACCTTTGGTAGATACACCAACAATACAACTTTCTCCGCGCTGGTGGCAAATGGTAAACTACGCCTTTAAAGAAGCGAAGCGTTTGGGATTGCAAATAGGCATGCATTATAGCGACGGTTTTGCTTTGGGCGGCGGGCCATGGATTAAGCCGGGGATGTCCATGCAAAAAATTGTAAGCATTGATACAGTGGTAGAAGGCAATAAGGATTTTAATGCAAGTGTACCAACTCCGCAAATCAATGAGAATTATTATCGCGATATAAAAATTGTGGCTTACCCAACGCCCGACGGCGCCGATATTTCAACACGCAATACAGTGCCTGTAGTCACAACAAATATAGAAGGGGCCAACGCACAATTGCTGGTAAAGCGAGGCAATAAAGAGGGCGTGAAAAGTGACAAGCCTTGCTGGATACAATATGCATTTCAACAGCCGTTCACTTGCCGTTCTATTTTGATTACCACCGGTGGAAATAACTACCAGGCACATCGTTTAAAAATTGAAGTGAGTGATGATGGAACGAACTTCAAATTTGTAACACAACTCGTACCTCCGCGCCATGGTTGGCAGGATACAGATGCGCCGGTTACGCATGTAATAGAACCTGTTACTGCAAAGTATTTTCGGTTCTCTTACGACAAAGAAGGAACAGAGCCGGGATCAGAAGATTTGGATGCTGCAAAATGGAAGCCGGTGCTAAAGCTGAATGGTCTTGAACTATTTGGTAAACCTCAGATTAACCAGTTTGAAGGAAAATCAGGAGAGGTGTGGCGCATAAGTTTGCCGACAACGCAAGAGCAAGTTCCGGAAGCGTTGTGCGTGCAACAATCTTCAATAATCGATCTTTCAAAATTTGTAGATGCCAGTGGTCGCTTGCATTGGAAAGTGCCTGCGGGCAAATGGACAATCTTGCGAATCGGACATACATCAACCGGCCACACTAATGCGACCGGCGGCGGTGGCAAAGGACTTGAGTGTGATAAGTTTAATGTAGATGCGATCAAGTTGCAGTTCGATAATTGGTTCGGGGCAGTATATAAAAATACAGACAAGGGATTAGCGCAGCAAGTGCTGAAATTATTTCATGTGGATAGTTGGGAGTGTGGCAGTCAGAATTGGTCGTCAAACTTTGCGGAAGAATTTGCGAAGCGACGCGGGTATGACATGATGCCGTATTTGCTTGTAATGACAGGCGTTCCGGTTGAAAGTGCAGATGTCTCAGAGCGCTTTCTGCGTGATGTAAGACAGACGATTGTTGATTTGATTGGTGATAAATTTTATGCAACACTCGCCACTCTTTCTCATGAAAAAGGTTGCTTGTTCACGGCAGAAAGTGTAGCGCCAACAATGACGAGTGATGGTATGTTGCATTATAAATACGTTGACATACCGATGGGTGAATTCTGGTTAAGAAGTCCAACGCATGACAAGCCGAACGATATGCTCGACGCCATTTCTGCCGCACATATTTATGGTAAAAGAATTATCCAGGCAGAAGGGTTTACCGAATTGCGAATGGCATGGGACGAACACCCTGCAATGCTTAAATCGATACTCGACCGCAATTATGCTTTGGGCATCAATCGCATCGTATATCACGTGTTTGCACACAATCCTTGGCTGGATAGAAAGCCTGGTATGACGCTTAATTCGGTCGGATTATATTTTCAGCGCGATCAAACATGGTGGAAGTCTGGAGCGGCATGGGTTGAGTACGCGATACGTTGTCAGAAGTTATTACAACGCGGTGTGCCGGTCGCTGACGTTGCAGTGTTCACAGGAGCAGAAATTCCGAGACGTTCTGTTTTGCCCGAAAGACTTATTTACACATTACCAGGTGTAATGGGAAAAGACATTGTTGAAAGAGAAGAGGCACGTTTGAAAAATATTGGTGTGCCTGTTAAAGAAATGCCTGCCAGTGTTTGGAGCACAAATATTGCGGAACCTAAAGATTGGGTGAATCCATTAAATGGTTACGCATATGATTGTATCAATGCTGATGCGTTGCTGATGGCAGAAGTAAAGAACGGCCGCATCGTTTTGCCCGGTGGCGCAAGTTATGGTTTGTTGATTATTCCTTCGAAGCATCCGATGTTGCCGGATGGTACAATAATGAGTCTGGCAATTGCAAAACATTTGTTGCAGTTGGTAAAACAAGGTGCGAGTATTTTGCTTCCCGATGGTTTGAAGGAATTGCCCGGGCTGGCATCGTCAAAAGAGGATGCAGTTTTGAAAAGCATAATAGAGGAAATTCGCAACTCTGGTAAAGATCGAATTGGGCAAGTGCCTTATATGAAAGCTGACTTTGAAAACTTCGGTTTGCAACGCGATGTTTTTTTTGCAGACGACCAGAATAAAGTAGTAAAAAATATTGCCTACACACATAGGGTCGACGGCAATACAAATATTTATTTCATCAGCAATCAAAGTGATAATGCTGTTTCGCTGAACGCATCACTAAGGGTTTCCGGCGGTGTTCCTGAAATATATGATGCCGTGACAAACGGAACGCTCGCCGCAAAAAACTGGAAAGTAATTAACGGAAGAATCTTATTGCCATTGCATCTTGAAGGAAGTGGCTCTTTGTTTGTGATCGTAAAAAATGAGGCCACCAGGAAAGTAAAATCATCAACAGGATTTAATCACTCTGAGTTTGCAACACTCTCTACGATCAATACCTCGTGGAGTGTAGTGTTTGATAGAACCTATGGCGGTCCTGCGAAACCACAGGTGTTTACCTCACTTGCGGATTGGACGTCCATCAACAATGATAGTGTGAAATATTATTCAGGCACTGCCATTTATACAACAACGTTTAATTGGAAGGCTTTGTCTGTTGGTAACAGAATATGGTTGGATGTGGGAACGGTAAACAACATTGCGCAAATAAAAGTAAACGGCATAAACTGCGGTGTGGCATGGACAGCACCATATCGTGTTGATATAACAAAAGCTTTGAAAACAGGCGTAAATAAATTAGAAATTGCAGTGACAAATACATGGGCCAACAGATTGATCAGGGATCATTCTTTGCCGGAAGCAGAAAGAGTTACGAATACGGAATCGCCATATAGGCTGGAAGGAAAACCTTTGTTACCTGCAGGTTTGCTGGGGCCGGTGACGTTGTTGAATGAGAAGTAAGGAGCGCGTGTAATAAGTCATATTTATGCCCGACGGGCAATGAAGTTTTATGCAGGGAATTTCTATTGATATTATTTTCCTACGGGAAAAGGGGGGAGCGATTAGTGTTTTAAAAAATATTTGCCAGAAAGCCTGAAAGAAATCAGGTGTCCTGTCCAATGGAACCATGAGGTAAGTCTTTTTTGTTGACGCTAGTAGGAAACAAATAAGGATTTAAATGATAGAGGCGTTCCAATTTGCCCGTAGGGCAACAATATCAATAGAATTCCAATGTCATGTGAATTATTGCCCGTAGGGCATTAATCGACAAAGAATATTGGTTAAAACACATGTGAGATAAAATATGTATCGGGTAGAAATGGAGAAATGAACGCTTGAAAAGGAAGAAGAATATATTTGTTCATAAAGCTTTTTAAGTTCATGGCAAATACATATTCTCAGATTTATGTTCATTTTGTGTTCGCTGTGCAGAGTAGAATAAGTTTAATCCGCGATGAATGGAAAAATGAATTGTACAAGTATATGACAGGCGTAATTGAACAGCAGGGGCATAAATTATTTCAAATAAATGGAATGCCTGATCATGTGCATGTACTGGTAAGCATGAACTGTACACAATCTCTATCGGATTTGATGTATCATGTGAAAAGGAGTTCTTCTTCGTGGGTAAATCAGAAAAGACTTGTGCCAGGTAGATTTTCGTGGCAAGAAGGATTTGGTGCGTTTAGCTACGGCAAGTCACAAATAGGCGATGTTATCAGGTATATTGAAAACCAGGAGGAACATCACAAAACGCGAAGTTTTATGGAAGAATATGTTGCATTCCTAAAGGCATTTGACGTTGAGTTTGATGAACGATATGTGTTTAAGTCGATTGATTAAATACCCATTGTTAATGCCCTACGGGCAAAAATGTCTTTAGGAAAGGGTTTCTATTGATATTATTTCCCTACGGGAAATGGTGTCTAAGCTCGGAGTTTTCATAAATATTGATTAGAGAATCTTGAAAGAAATCTGACGTGGTATTTATAGACTGCGTGGGTAGAATTTTTTATTGTTGACGGGAACCGAACGATGCTTTTACAAGGGTTGTTGCGTTCTAATTTGCCCGTAGGGCAACAATAGCAATAGGCTTCAATGTCGTATGAATTTTTGCCCGTAGGGCATTAACTGAATAATGTCGAATGTGAGAATGAATACAACAGAAGCTAGTGTCGGGTTGGATTTGAGGTTTTAAACAATATTCGGAGTAATTAATGTTCAAGATAATGAAGCACTTAGCCTATTACACTTTCTTTTTTGCTTTGGTGGTATCTATTACCGCAACTGCGCAAACTTCCAAAGAAGTGCCGCAGGGGACAATGCAGGAAATTTATGAAGAAATCAAAACACCTTATAAATACGGCCTTGCGGTTGTTCCGGAAAGCAGCGACAAGAAAATTGATTGCCCCACGGTGTTCCGTAAAGGCAACAAATGGTATATGAGCTACATTCAATTTGATGGTCGCGGCTACGAAACATGGCTGGCTACAAGTAATGATCTCTTGCAATGGAAAACATTGGGGAAAATCTTGTCGTTCAGTGATACGACGCAATGGGACACGCATCAAAAAGCTGGCTACGTGGCATTGGAGGATTATACATGGGGCGGATCTTACAACCTTCAAAAGTATGATGGCAAGTATTGGATGTCATATTTCGGAGGCAATGAAAGAGGCTATGAGGCAGGTCCGCTTGCCATCAGTATTGCGTACACTTCTGGCGATGCAGCGAAGGCGCATGAATGGGATAGAATGCCTGCACCTGTTTTGACAGCAAAAGACAATGATGTAAGGTGGTGGGAAAACAAGAAGTTGTTTAAAAGTTCTATCATTTGGGACAAACAAAAACTGACCGGTTATCCTTTCGTGATGTATTACAATGCGAATGGAGATTCTGCCATCAACAATATCAAAACAAGATGGTACGAAAGAATCGGCATGGCTGTGTCGAAAGACATGAAGACCTGGAAACGTTATGAAAAGGAGCCTGTAATGCATCATCCTGTGGGTATAACAGGTGATCCGGTGATACAGAAAATAGGAGATGTGTGGGTTATGTTTTATTTCGGTGCCTTCTGGAAAGGTAGTAAGGACGGCGCTTACAACCGCTTCGCCTGTTCCTATGATCTCGTGCACTGGACAGACTGGAACGGCGATAACCTCATTCAATCATCAGAACCCTTCGACGCCAAATGGGCACACAAATCTTACGTAGTTAAATACAAAGGTGTCGTTTATCACTTCTATTGTGCTGTTGATAAAGCTGATCATCGCGGCATTGCCGTTGCTACTTCGGTTGATAAGGGAAAAAGCAAAGTGGAATTTGTAAAATAGTTGATTACTTGAGACGCGAATACTCACCACTAAGGCACTGAGGGCACTAAGCCTCACTAAGGATTGTTTCTAATTTAGACATTTCTTAGTGAAACTTAGTGCTCCTTAGTGTCTTAGTGGTAAACATTCGAGGTTTGCTCGTTCATGACTTTCGTACACCGTACTTCGCACTTCGCACATTTTCCGATGGGTAATAACAATCGAAATTGGAATATAATCCATTCCTTTTTGCAAATAATCTATTGCGGCAAACTGTTTTCCACGCTAAGTTCGCATTGTATCACAACCAGATTCAAAAGAGCGGAGTATGGCGCAAAACAGGTGGTTTGAAGAGATCGTTTTAGGCGAAGGCAGGCAAACCCTTTCGAAGGCAATTACAGAAAAAGATATTGATTTACACGCAGCGCAGACAAGTGATTTTTTTCCTCATCACATGGATGCGGAATGGTGCGCAACGCAACCTTTCAAAAAGCGAATGGCACATGGCACGCTGGTGTTTAGCATAGCAATAGGACTTACAGCTTCGGATATCAACGAATTGGCAATGACGTATGGCTACAACCGCCTTCGCTTTGTAAAACCTGTTTTTATAAACGATTCCATCAACGTTAAAACGACCATTGTCGCAAAAGAAGATCATAAGAAACCTGAGTTCGGATTAGTATTTGAATCTGTGGAAACATTTAACCAGCATAATGAACTGGTTATGGTTTGTGAACACGTGTATCTCGTTCAACGAAAAACAATTGCTTGATGACTGACATTGTTTTGCCATTAAATGGATTAGTTGTACTGGAGTTTTGCCAGTACCTCTCAGGCCCTTCAGCTGGTCTGCGTTTGGCAGATCTTGGTGCAAGGGTGATAAAGATCGAACATCCCGAAAAGGGAGAAGCCGGAAGAAAATTGTCCATCAAAAATCTTTGGGTGGGCAGCGACAGCTTGCTATTTCATACCATCAACAGAAACAAAGAAAGTTTTACAGCCGACCTTAAAAACGCAGAAGAATTACTAACGGTTAAGCTCCTGATTAAGAAAGCAGACGTGCTGATCCATAATTTCAGACCGGGAGTAATGGAGAAAATCGGGCTGGATTATTCTACTGTAAAACAAATCAATCCGTCACTCATTTACGCAGAAATTTCCGGTTACGGAAAAGCCGGTGCATGGCAAAGTAAGCCAGGACAGGATTTGCTGTTGCAATCCATAACGGGCCTTGCATTCGCCAGCGGCGACCAGGATGATGCACCTGTGCCTTGCGGCGTGTCGATAGGTGATAATTTATGCGGCGCGCAATTGGTGCAGGGTATTTTGGCCGCACTTATCAGAAGACAAAAAACAGGACAAGGCGCTTTAGTGGAAACAAGCTTAATGGAGTCGTTGCTCGACTTTCAGTTTGAGTTGCTCACCACGTATTTCGCTTCGAAGCAACAGCCGGTAAGAAGTAAGGTAAGCAATGCGAATCCCTTGCTCAGTGCGCCTTACGGCGTGTATGCTACACAAGATGGTTACATTGCTATTGCCATGATGAACCTCGCGCAGCTTGCTACAGCGGTTGACTGCCATATTTTACATAGCTATTCGCAAAGCGATGCCTTTGCAAAAAGAGATGAGATAAAAGAAGTAATTACGCAACATATCGCCGGCAACATTTCTTCATACTGGCTCGAAAAATTGCATGCGGCGGGCTTGTGGTCCATGGAAATAATGGACTGGCAGCAGCTATCCACGCATGAAGGTTATCTGTGTCTCGAGATGGAACAAACCATCAATGTTCCCGGTTCAGATATTACAACGACAAGATGTCCCATAAAAATAGACGGCAATAGAATTTATTCCGGCACGCCCGCTCCGTTATTGGGAGAGCATAATCAAAAAATTCACGAAGAAATTTTAAGTGAACCCGTATTCACGCAGCCAAAACTTTAGCCATGAAATTATTGCAGGACATTGTTGTATTGGATTTTAGTCAATTCTTATCAGGACCTTCCGCCAGTCTCAGGTTGGCCGACATGGGGGCCCAGGTAATCAAAATAGAAAAAAAAGGAACTGGAGATATCTGTCGCCAGTTGTATGTTTCAGATGTAATGATTGAAGGCGAGTCTACTATTTTTCACGCGATCAATCGCAACAAGCAGAGTTATGCTGCAGATCTGAAAGATGAAAACGATCTGCAAAAAATCAAACAACTGATCGCGAAAGCAGATGTTATGGTGCACAATTTCAGGCCGGGTGTAATGAAAAGACTTGGTTTGACTTACGAAGACGTGAAGAAAATAAATCCTCAGATTATCTATGGTGAAGTAAGTGGTTATGGAGACGAGGGCCCCTGGAAAGGCTTGCCGGGACAGGATTTGCTGTTGCAAGCGATATCGGGACTTTCATGGCTCAGTCATAATAAGGACAAGAAGCCAACGCCAACAGGAGTTGCAGTTGTAGATATTTTAACCGGCACTCACCTCGCTCAGGGGCTGTTAGCAGCTTTGTATCGCCGCGGTACTTTGGGTGTGGGAGCTTTGGTGCAGGTAAGCATGTTGGAGAGTATTCTTGACTTTCAATTTGAATTGCTCACTTGTTTTTACAACGATGGTGGTCAGTTGCCACAACGCAGCGCTATCAGCAACGGGAACGCTTATCTTTCCGCGCCATACGGTATTTACAAAACGGCTGATGGTTATGTTGCTTTGGCAATGGGCGATATTCCGTTACTGGGAAAAATATTGATTTGTAATGAATTGGATATGTTTCAAAATAAAGACGAATGGTTTACGAAGCGTGATGAAATAAAAGACATTCTGACCCGACATCTTGCACCACAAACAACCGCGCACTGGTTGTTGCTGCTGGAGCCTGCGGGTATTTGGTGTTCGGAAGTAATGAACTACGACACGCTCATGCAAAAGGATGCATACAAATTGCTGCAGATGGAAATGGAAGTGCGCACCGGCACCGGTTATGCGGTCAAAACGACCCGGTGTCCCGTTCGAATTGATGGCAAAATATTACACTCAGCATTAGGTGCGCCCGTTTTGGGCGAACATAACACGCAGATAGAAAAGCAATTTTCGGTTATACCTTAAAAAAATACTGTTTCATCTCTTCACAATGCCACACAACCATATCAGGCCTCATTTTTGGCCACAATTTATCTTAGAATGGTCGTAATCTCGTTCTAACGGTACTTGCTATTATGGCAATTACGCTATATTGCAGCAAGGTTACCTATGTATAGAACGGATTTGTCATTCACATTCCTTTCTTTACTGACGGCTGCCTCACAAAACTCTGATTTTAACCATTTTACAAGATTGCTTGAGGCTCCATGTTTAATCCGATTATTGATACACATATTCACGTTTGGGATCTTGATCATGCCAGGTATGCCTGGTTAGACAACGAAGGCCCTATGCTCCAACGCAGTTTTAATATTCACGAAATTGAAAGTGATCGTAAAGAACTGAATATAACGAAGGGTATTCTTGTGCAGGCTGCCGACAACCTGGAGGATACCGGTTGGATGCTGGAAGTAGCCTGCCAGACAGATTGGATTGCCGGGGTGGTGGGCTGGCTTCCGCTGCAGGATCCATTGAAAACGGAAAAGCTGTTAGCCGAAAAATATCTTTCTAACAAATACTTCAAAGGCGTTCGCCACCTGATCCATAACGAACCTAATACACAGTGGCTGTTGCAAGAAAGTGTTTTGCAAAGCCTTGAAATACTTGCAAAGCACGATATCGCTTACGAAATCGTGGCTGTGCAGCATGAACATATCGAAACAGCCATAGCCGTGGCAAAAAAAATACCTTCCTTACGCATGGTGTTTGATCACCTCAGTCAACCCCCAATCGATCAAAATGAGAAGTTTGGAAAATGGGGCGTGTTGATGAAAGAAGCGGCTGCGCATTCAAATTTCTATGCAAAAATTTCAGGTCTTGGCCTTGCCCAGGATAATAAGACCAGGCGCAAAGCAGCAGACATTGGCTCATATGTGTCATTTGTTGTGGAGCAGTTTGGAGAAGATCGCGTTTTTTGTGGAAGCGATTGGCCGGTTTCTTTAAAAGCAGAATCTTACAAGGAATCCTGGCAATGCTACAGGCAGCTAATAGAAACTCTTTTTAGTGAAGCTGTAAGCAAAAAAATATTCTGTGACAATGCCTCGCAGTTTTACAAATTGTCTGGTTTGTAAATTGTTGGGCGAATGTAATTCGCCCCTGCATCATGATATTATATAACCTTCAACATCATTTTGATCTTTCGTGACTACAAGACCAATATATATTCTCGGTGCAGGTGGAATAGTGAATGACGCGCATTTGCCGGCATACAAAATCGCCGGTTATAACGTGGCCGGTATTTTTGATGCGAATGAAGAAAAAGCAATCGCAACGGCCCACAAATTCAGCATTCCCGCTGTATTTGATTCGTTGGACTCCCTTGTAAAAAGCGTTCCTGCCAATGCGGTTTTTGATGTTGCATTGCCCGCCTCTGCTTTCATTGAAACATTAAAGGCTTTGCCAAATGGTGCAAGTGTGCTTTTGCAAAAGCCAATGGGAAATACATTGGAAGAAGCGAAGCAGATCAGGCGAATTGTCCATGAAAAGAAAATGTTGGCGGCGGTAAATTTTCAACTGCGTTACGCACCATTTGTAACCATGGCGCGTTCAATCATTTCCCACTTGGATATAGGGGAGATTTGCGATGTTGAATTCAATATCAACGTGTACACGCCCTGGCATTTGTGGGATTTTTTATACTCCTTGCCACGCGTTGAAATTTTATATCACAGCATTCATTATATCGATCTTGTCAGAAGTTTTCTCGGCAATCCAAAAAGCGTTTATGCGAAAACAACGAAGCACCCGCGCATGAAGGAACTGGCATCTGTGCGTTCCAATATCATTATGGATTATGGAGAAATGATCAGCGCCAATATTATTGTGAATCACTGTCACAATTTTGGTACAAAGCATCAATGCTCCAATTTAAAAATTGAAGGCACCCGCGGCGCCATCAACATTCAAATGGGCTTGAACATGAACTACCCGCAAGGCATGCCGGATGTGTTTGAATATGTAATACTGGAAGAAGGCAAAGAGCCACAGTGGAAAACACTTCCTGTCAACGGCACGTGGTTGCCTCACGCCTTCATCTACAGCATGGAACAATTGCTACTCGCTGCCGACGGCAAAATTCCTGCACCCGATAACTCTGTTGACGACTGCATCTACACCATGGCGTGTGTAGAGGCGGCGTATGCGTCGAGTGCGAAAGGAGGGGTAAATCTCGAAGACGTCAATTAATAATTAATAATTAAAAATTAATAGGTGCTGCAGCAAATATCTTGATGACATTCATTTAACGCCTTAGTGAAACTTAGTGGCCTTTGTGCCTAAGTGGTAAATGTTTTGAAGTTTCAATATTGATCTGTTTATAAACCGCTAGACTCAAAGTCGCGCAAATTTTTTTTAACACTAAGGCACTAAGGGCACTAAGTTTCACTAAGAATGCAGCAAATAATCCAATCATAAAAAAACATCAGCGTAAGTCAGTCCAATCTGCGTCATCTGCGTGCTCTCTCCATTTTCAAATTTTCAAATCCCCAAATTTTCAAATTGCCTCAATCTTTCTTCACACTCCTGTATTTCGTGGGAGGCATGCCAATTACTTTCGAAAATCTTCGTGAGAAATAATACGGGTCATCGAAGCCCATTTGCGAAGCCACTTCTTTTATGCTAAGGTCCGTAAGATCCAGTTGCTGACAGGCTTTCTGCATTTTCATCTGTATAAAATAATCTATCGGCGAGTAGCCTGTTTTTTGTTTGAAAATGTCAGAAAAGCGAGATGTTGAATAATCGTAGCTGGCGCTTAGATCCGGCAGCGAAATGTTTTCGTGGATGTGTTCACGCATGTACAGGATGGCGTTGTCAACACAATCATTTTTCTCCTTTGTATTTGCAATGCTGTGTTTTGCGGCATATACAAACAGCGTGAGAAAGTGCGGCAGGCACATGTTTGCGAACAGGAGATTATCTGTGCTGTAGCCAAGTTCAAGGGTTTTGTACATTTTATTGAACTGCGTAAAAATCTCGTCATTGCTTTTAATGTAGGCAGGTTTGTAGTGCTCCTGCACCGTACGAAGTGAGTTGAAGTGCGGCAATAATTCGCCCCCAAAGTGTATCCAGTAAATACTCCATGGATTTTTTTCCAGACTTCCGTAGCTGTGCTCAACATTTTGCGGCAAAATGAAAAACTCGTTTGGGCCAACTTCGTACTGTTTGTCTTCTATTTTATAAAAGCCATTTCCGTCAACACAGTAAAACAGGAAGTTTTCGGGCAAGCCTTTCTTTCGATAGGTGTAATGGCCCTCTGCCTGCGGATAATATCCAAGACTGCACAGGTACAATTGCTTCAGCCACATATTGCTTTGAATATGCGACTTTACGAGAGGCTTTGGGATTTCTATACGCTGGCGGCCCTGGCCGTACCAGATATTTTTGTGGGAACCGCGTTTGTTTGTTTGTTCTTGCATATGGCAAAAAATCTTTGGGAACGATTGCGTAAAATCTCGTACGATTTTTACGATGGATTTTTCCTAAAAATAGGAAAATAATCCATTCAATTAGTAAAAGATGTCATTGTTAACGAATATGAATATTATCATCTTTGAGAGATCAAAGCAGCCATGAAATTTAATAACAACGATGCATTTGCCAAATTACTGCCTGCCGTTCTAATAGCGGTACTCACCTTAATAACAGGTCAGGTAGTGTTGGGTCAAAACAACAACTCATCGGAAGAAAATGAAGCTGCTTACATTACCACCATCACAGAAAGATCCCAGAAAATTGTCTCTCCCCTCAATCTTGATGCCCCAAAAAAGCAAAAAATATGCGATATTGTGAAGCAGCAATACAGAGACCTGAATGCTCTTTATATATCCCGAGATAGTTTAGTGAGATTGGCCAAAGCTTCAAACCCGGTTAATAATACCACCCTCAATTCCATCGAAGACTCTACAACGGATTTAGTACGCAGGTTGCATGCGCAATACATTGAAAAACTTATCGCAGAAAACTTAAGTGAACAACAGGTAACAGTGATAAAAGATGGCATGACATATGGTGTGTTGGATGTTACTTATAAAGCTTACCAGGATATGATCCCGGCGCTTACTGCTGTGCAGAAAGTGCAAATTAAAGCCTGGCTCACAGAAGCAAGAGAATATGCTATGGATGGAGAATCTGCAAAGAAGAAGCATGCATGTTTTAGAGTATACAAAGGAAAGATCAACGAATACCTTGCAACACAGGGTTATGATCTGAAGAAAGAAGAAAAGGACTGGCAGGCAAGATTAAGAGAGGCAAGAAAAGGGTAAAAGCAGTCAAACAAAAAAGAGAATACGAAACCAAAATAATTTCTTAATTACTAACGAACGCTATAACTAATACTGCCATGAAAAAAATTGACGAAGGCGCTATTAAAAGACTCGCACTTATTGTAGTAGCAGGCTTTGCGTTGACTAACCCTGTTTTTTCGCAAACACCCTCTACACCTACAACACAAACTGCACCCAAGGTTAATGTATCCGGAAAAGTCGTGGGCTCCGACGGTAAACCTCTAGCAGGCGTTTCAGTGCTGGTTCAAGGTACAACGAACGCAACTCAAACAGCAGAAGACGGCACATTTAAATTGAGCGCTCCGGACGGCGGCAAATTGTCGTTTTCACGAGTGGGCATGAAATATGTTTCCTACTCATTAGCAGGAAATAAGAATGACATTGTGATTACCCTGCAGCAGGAGAACAAAGACATGGACGAAGTAGTGGTGATCGGTTATGGTACACAGAAACAAAAAAACATCACAGGTGCCATAGTATCAGTTGATACAAAAAAAATGGAGGATATGCCTGTTGCAACAGTTACCGAAGCCTTAAGGGGTCAGGTACCTGGCTTAAACGTTGTAGGTGGTAGTACCCGCCCCGGTTTAGCACCAACAATCAACATTCGCCAGCAATTCGATTTTGGTAAGGATGGCAGTAGTTCAAATCCGTTAATTATCATTGATGATGTGATACAGATAGACGCCCAGAGCGGTAAGCCGAGTATGGATCAGTTCAATCTGCTTGATCTTTCTGAAGTTGAAAGCATCACCGTTTTGAAAGATGCAAGTGCAGCTATCTACGGATCAAGGGCATCACAAGGCGCCATCATTGTTAAAACTAAAAGAGGTAAACTTGGTGCTCCAAGAATTTCTTACTCAGGCAAGTTTGAAACAAATGATGCGGTGAGCCATGGTAAAGTAATGAATGCGCATGACTACGGTATATATTCCAACCGCATGGGACGTGCATTAAACTGGACCACAGCTAACATGTTCGATAGTACAGAGCTTGTGAAAATGGATTCATTGAATTATGATTGGTTGGGCGATGCCTGGAAACCGGCAAATGCAATGCAACATGCAATAAACGTGAGTGGTGGTACTGACAGAGCTACATACTATACCGGCGCATCTTACTATTCGCAAAATGCAAACCTTGGTTCACAGGATTATAAAAGATTCAACTTCAGATCTGGTGTTGATGTAAAAGTGGCAAACAATCTTAAATTGTCTGCAACCATCGCAGCCCAAAATTCTGATCTTGAAAAGTCTTTCACTAAAACAAGTGTGAACGATGGTTATGCAAACGGTGGTGAGCAGAATGACTATGGTATTTTGCTACATATGCCAAAGTATATTCCTTATAAGTACAATGTCAATGGTACAGATTATTTCATCTCTCCCGCGCAAAGTGCAAAAACTGTTGCCGGTAACGTAACCTCTTCACAGGTAACAAGCATCAACTACTTTGCATTGTTGAACAATAATTCGAAAACTTTCAATAATACTTTTGGCTACAACGCAAACTTCTCTTTGCAATATGATATTCCTTTCATCAAAGGCTTATCGGCAAAAGTATCTTACGCTATTGCGGGAACAAGCGGCAGAACTGAACAAAATGCGTTCGCACCAATATTGGAGCGTGCTACCAATACCAACACTGCAGGTAATCACTTGTATAGTTCGCCTGGAATAACGTGGGCTGCTCCGGCAAAAGCTACAACAGGGTCACGTGTTACTTATGACAATACCGTTTCGAAGAACATTCAACAAAACTTTTATCTGACGTACGATCACTCTTTTGGCCCCCATAATATATCTGCCATGGCAGGCGCTGAAAAAGCAACAAATAACCTGGATGACAACTACCAGCTGTATGCTTCGCCAAATGGTGATGTTTACAATGGAACATCCTTTACGTCTCTTGGTACGCTTGATCCTACCAACTCCCTTACAACAAAATATGCTGGAGGAAGCCTGTCTTACTTTGGACGTGTGAGCTATAACTATTCCAATAAATACATGGCACAGTTTGTAATAAGAACAGATGCCTCTACGCACTTTGCACCAGAGAACTACTGGGGTACTTTCCCTGGGGTGTCTGCGGGTTGGGTGATATCTGAAGAAAACTGGTTCAAGGATAACGTAAGCTGGGTAAATAACCTGAAGCTGCGTGCATCATTGGGTAAAACAGGTAACGACAACATTAAGCCATGGAAATGGATGCAGGTGTTTGATCTTACTCAAAAAGGTATAGCTTTTGGCAACAATGGTGGTACATATACCTACGCTGTAAATCCAAGCGTTACTCCTAACAGAGATGTAAAATGGGACTGGACAATACAGCGCAACATTGGCCTTGATTTCGCAGTGTTGAAAAGCCGTTTGTCAATGAGTGTTGATTACTATTTCAATTCAGGCCACGACATCTTAACTTATTTGACAGATTACTCTGGTGTTCCTGTAACTGAAGGCGGAAGCTTTGCAGACATGAACTACATAGACATGAATATTTGGGGCGGTGAGATATCTGCAACCTGGAGAGATCACGTTGGTAAGGTGAACTATTCTATTGGAATGAACTTTGGTTACTCAGATAACAAAATGACTAAGTATTTCGACAGACCATTCGACTATCCATCTCTGGCGACTACGAGAAGAGAAGTGGGTAATTCAACCATTACTCCAGCCTGGGGATATAAAACATGGAAACAAACTTCCAGTCACGATGGTATGTTGCGTAACCAGGCTGATGTTGATGCATACTGGCAATACCTGAGCGATAATGCTGCAAAAGCCGGTAACGCTCCTTCTTACATAGGTATAACTGATAAAACTGCCATTAAACCAGGCATGTTAGCTTATGAAGACGTCGCAGGTAATAAAGATCTGAATTCAAAAACAATAGCAGGTCCAAACGGACAGATAGTAGCTGACCAGGATTATGTAAGATTCGCTAAAAAGAACAGAACATACGGTATTACTACCAATTTAGGTCTTACATGGAAAGGTATCAGCTTCCTGGCTCAGATCGGAACATCATGGGGCGGTATAAACAAACTGGATTATATGAAACAGGCGACAGGATCTTCTAACTTCTGGTGGTCGCAGCCGGTTTACCTGAACGACATGTTCGATCCGGTTGACAATCCAAATGGAAAATATCCAAACGTTGCGTATTATGATTCATTTGGCGGAACTAACTCTGATTTTTTCCTTATGCCAACTTTCCGTATGGTTGTTCGCAGCATGAGTGTGGGTTACACCATTCCTCAGCAGGTAACAAGAAAAGCAAAAATTGAAAATGCAAGAGTATTCCTTTCAGGAATGAATTTGTGGGACCTCTATAACCCATATCCTAACCATTACCGCAATATGTATGATGCACCTACTGTGACCTATCCTACATTGAGAACATGGGCGTTGGGAGTTAACCTTGGATTCTAAAATGATTTTTTGTTAAAGAATTAATCTGATCAAAATGAACAAGAAAAAAATAATCTATATACTTTCTTCACTCGCGATACTGGCAACAGGCTGCAGCAAAAAATTTCTGGAAGATTTAAAAAGCTACAACCAATTTGATGAAACTATTTTCACCAATGAGGCGCAATCTCAACTGTACATCAACGGTACGTACTATAACTACTATAATACGTACAAACTTCCAACAGCAACATTGGTAGGCGTGTACGATGATTCAAAAACAAAAATGACGGAAGAAATGGGAGGAACGGTTGCTGACAGAATCAATCCTACCAAAACGCTTGATGGAACAAACACAACGGATTATGATGGTTATTTTGGTGTAGTAACAGCATCTGTTACCAACAACCCTTATACACGCATAAGAAACTGTAACTTCTTCCTTGAGAAAGTTGACGAGTTGGGTAAAAATCTTTCCGCATCATTCAAAGCGGCTGCAAGAGGACAAATGTATTTTTTCCGTGCGCTGCAATATTATGACCTCGTAAGAACTTATGGTGGTGTTCCAATTGTATTGCAAGCGGGCCAACTGGGAGATCCTTCTATTCAGGTGCCTCGTTCTACTTCTACAGAAGTTTTCGCGCAAATCATTAAGGACCTCGATTCTGCGGTGGCGTTATTGCCAACAAGAGGCATGCCTAACGCATGGGTAGATGGTTCGGATTATGGCAAACTAACCGGCGGTGCTGCACTGGCAATGAAGAGCCGTGTTTTGCTGACGGCCGCGAGTCCTTTATTCAACGCCGATTGGGATAATACAGGTAATGCCCGCTGGCAGGCTGCTCTTGCTGCAGGTTTAAAAGCTGAAACTGACTTAACTACGCAGGGTTATGGTTTGTATGGTACAAGCGCGAAAGATTGGTCAGAAATGACTTTTAAAAATGATAACGCTTTCAACAAAGAAGCGATCATGGTTCAGCTAACATCTTCGGCTTCTGCTGCTGCCGGTTCTCAAATAAACAATGCATGGGAAAGTGCAGTCCGTCTGCGCGATGTAGCAGGTTCGGGAGATGGCGTTTCTGCTCCTAAAGAAATGCTCGACTTGTTTCCGATGGCAGATGGTACACGTCCAACTACAGAGAATGGATATGTTGATACTTTCTTCTTTGCAAACAGAGATCCTCGTTTCTACCGCACATTTGCTTTCTCCGGCGCGAAATGGCCATATAAAGCAAATCAAAATAAAGTAGTTTGGATTTACAGATGGAAAAAAGATGCTAACCAGACCACAGGAATTTATTACGCAAACATCGCAGCGAATAGCCCTGCCGTTGTTCGTAAATTTTCAAATCCTGCTGCCGATTCTACAATATTCGCATACTCGGGAACAGATATATTCGAATACCGTTATGCAGAGTTACTGTTGAACATTGCAGAATGTTATGCAGCAACTGGTGACATTGCAAGCGCTGTTACTTACCTCGGTAAGATCCGTCAACGCGTTGGTTTGCCTGCTGCAAACAATTACGGTATTGGAAACCTTACTACAAAATACCAGGCTTTGGAAGCTGTTTTGTATGAGCGTCGTGTGGAATTAGCTTATGAAGGAAAACGTTTCTGGGATGTTCAGCGCTGGATGTTGTACGACAATACTCCAAACAGTACGTCTTCCAAGTTGGGTACAACTCCGTTGAACGGAAGTTCGAGAAATGGTTACTATTGGCAAAGCCAGGTGCTGAACAATACAGACCCGCTTACAGCAGTAGATCGTGCAAGCATTTCAATTGATCCTGACCAGTGGGGTACCGCTGCATTCACTACCCAAACTGATAAATTGAAAACACTGTATCGTTCAAAATTCACACGAGCACCTCTTGATAAACCATGGGATGCAGTAAACAGTGCGCAGTCAAGCATCTTGTTCAGACCAAATTATTATTTGTCCGGCATCAACTCTTCCGTTATTTCCACCAATACGTGGATCACGCAAACAACACAATGGAAAGACGCGAGCGGCATCATGGGTACATTTGTACCGAATAACTAATTCTCAGTAATACAAAAAGGGAGAGAGTTTTTCTCTCCCTCCCTAACGGGCTTGAAACCCGTAACCCTCAATAATTAATTCTTTATTACTTTACGGAAACACAAAACGTTTCTGCACAAACAGCAATCAATTTTAACTTATACCATTTTTTAAAAAGATCTGATGAAATGAGTTATAAAAATTTTCGAGCAATTTAACATTCACCGCGATGAAAATTTTTATGGCGAATTCCCTGCCCGACAAGGTCAGTCAGGCGGGCATCTGGCCAAAATGAAATAAAAAATATACAGATGAAAAAACACTTTGTGTCAATGTTTGTGATGTCTTCATTATTGGGGTTAGGGTTCAAGGCTTCTGCCCAATATCCGCAAGTGCCTGCAGACATTCAGGCCTCGGCAGATTCAATGTTGAAGGAAGAGTGGAAGAACTCCAACGAAGCCTGGGCTAAGGCATATCCGGTTATTCAATACGAAGCCGCCAACAATCAACGTCCATACGTTCCCTGGGCACACAGAACGGAAGATTTGCCACAGGCAGATATTCCAGCATTCCCTGGTGCGGAAGGTGGCGGTAAATTTGTTCTTGGTGGCCGCGGAGGAAAAGTAATTTATGTGACAAGCCTCGAAGACAGAGGCTCCGGCACATTGCGCGAAGCCTGCGAAACAGGAGGAGCAAGAATTGTGGTGTTCGCTGTTTCAGGTATCATCCGTTTGAAATCACCAATCATTGTGCGTGCGCCGTACATCACAATTGCTGGTCAAACAGCGCCTGGTGATGGTGTTTGCGTAGCTGGTGAAACTTTTTGGGTAAACACCCACGACGTTATCATTCGTCACATGCGTTTCCGTCGCGGTGAAACAAATGTGGGTCGTCGCGATGATGCGATAGGCGGCAACCCTGTTGGTAACATCATGATCGATCACGTTTCTGCAAGCTGGGGACTTGACGAGAACATGAGTATGTATCGTCACATGTACAATGACAGCACTGGGAAAATTGAAGACAAATTTCCTACTGCCAATATCACTATTCAAAATTCTATTTTCTCGGAATCGCTCGACACTTACAACCACGCGTTCGGTAGCACATTGGGCGGTGTGAACTGCTCGTTTATGCGCAACCTTTGGGCAGACAATACAGGACGTAATCCATCGGTAGGCGAGAACGGCATCTTTAACTTTGTGAACAACATCGTGTTCAACTGGGTACACCGTTCTGTAGATGGTGGCGATTATACCGCGATGTATAACATGATCAACAACTACTTTAAACCGGGTCCCGCTACACCTAACAACAACCTCCGTTTCCGTATTTTGAAACCGGAATCAGGACGAAGCAAATTGTCTTACAGACAGTATGGCCGTTGTTATGTAAATGGCAATATCGTAGATGGTAACGAGCGTGTAACAAAAGACAACTGGGATGGTGGCGTACAGGTTGAAGAACTGCCGAACGCCGGTGAATACACTCCATACATGAAATGGAACAAGCCATTACCAATGCCTCAGTTGACCATTATGACAGCTGCGGATGCATACAACTATGTACTGGCAAATGCTGGTGCTACTTTACCTAAACGCGATGCCGTTGATGAGCGTATCGTTGCACAGGTGAAAACTGGGAAAATCACTACCTCTCCAAATGTGGTAGCACCTACAACACAATTTAAACATCGTCGTTTGGCACTTGATTCCTACAAGATCGGTATCATTACCGATGTATCTCAAGTAGGCGGCTATCCTGAATACAAAACTGCAACCCCTCCTAAAGACACCGACAAAGACGGCATGCCTGATACATGGGAACTGGCAAACGGCTTGAATCCGAAAGATCCATCTGATGCCGTTAAAGACATCAATGGTGATGGATACACCAACATTGAAAAATACATCAACGGTATCGATCCAAAGAAAAAAGTAAATTGGAAAGATTCTAAATTGAACGTAGATGTGCTAGCAGTAAGAGGCGGCTTGAAATAATAAAGTAAAAAGTAAAAAGTCAAAAGTCAAAATGGTTTCTGCTTCGGCTCCTAACTTTTGACTTTTGACTTTTTAATTTTGATTTCTAATCAGTGCAAATCAGTTAAATCAGCGTCATCTGCGTGCTCCCTTTTTGACTTTTTAATTTTGACTTTAATTTTCGAACATGAAACTATACGCATTATTCCTGGCACTCGCGATCCCTTGCATGCTCCACGCGCAGGATACAACCAAAGCAGCTAAAGAAGCTGAATACAACAATGTATTGGTAAAACGTGCAGATAAAATAGTTGCTGCGCTCAACATAAAAGATACTTCGGTGTATAATCGGGTATTGCAAACCGTTGTTCAGCAATATAAAGATCTAAACGCTGTTCATGATGCACGCAACGCCAAAACGAAAGAAGTAAGAAGCAACAAAACAGAAGATAAAAAAGTAACAGAAGATAAAGTCGCGGCTTTGGAAAACGAAGCAAATGCAAAATTGTATGATCTGCATTGCGCATATTTTGCAAAGCTTGCGGTGGATCTTACCCCTGAGCAGGTTGAGCAAATAAAAGACGGCATGACATACAATGTATTGCCTATTACTTACAAAGGCTACCAGGCGATGCTGTTAAAAGCAAGCCCTGAAGAATTCAGACAAATCAAAGTTTGGCTGACAGAAGCCCGCGAACATGCGGTAGATGCAGAGTCTTCTGAAAAGAAACATGCATGGTTCGGCAAATACAAAGGCAGGATCAACAACTACCTCGCATCGCGCGGTTATGATATGAAGAAAGAAAGCGCAGATTGGGCGGATAGAGTGAAAAAAGAGGAAGCGGCGAAGAAGAATAAGTAGAGACGGATAATAATCCGTCTTGGTTTTGAGACGGATTAATCGTCTTTGAGACGGATTAATCGTCTTTGAGACGGATTAATCGTCTTTGAGACGGATTGTCATCCGCCTCTACTACCAATGAAAGGTTGCTAGTCATCCCGACGAAGGAGGGATCTGGGAGTTTACTTCGTCGGCATGGCAGTGCCAAACTCGGAGTCCTCGCGCCTCGGGATGACAAGCAAAGCTTTTATACAAGTTGGCAATAAGTTTCAAATCTTATAAGTTTTTCGTTTATTGTTCATTGATATTTTACTTCGTAATTTTTGATTTTGTAAAGTAGCAGAGGCGCCGCATTGCGTCTCTGCAAATTTTGTAACAAAACGTGTAGCAAAAAAGAACAGAGAGGTTTCATGCATCAGTATAAAAAACATAGCGCTCTTCTAATTGGTTTTGTCGCCATCGCTCTGCAGATGGTATCAGCGCAAAAGAAAAATGTTAAGCCGGTTTACCCTGTTGATGTTGACCCAAAAGGAAAACTTGTGTACGTGGCCGACTCATTGGGCAATCGCGTTCCAGATTTCTCTTACTGCGGCTACATGGCCTCAGAAAAAGAAATTCCAACTGTCGCAGTAAAAGTGGTTGTGCCTGTAAAAGCAGGAGATGCAACAGTACGCATACAAGCAGCGTTGGACTATGTTGCGTCTCTTCCATTTGATAACAACGGCTTTCGCGGCGCAGTATTGTTAGAGAAAGGAACTTATGAAGTGCTTGGTGGTTTGCAAATCAAAGCTTCCGGTGTTGTCCTTCGTGGAAGTGGTATGGGAGAGGATGGCACCATTCTCTTAGGTGCCGGAGATGACAGGCAAACATTAATTAGAATTGTTGGCAAAAACGACAAAAAAGAAAATAATAAAATCGCAGTTACAGATAATTACGTCCCTGTAAATGCAACTACATTCACACTTGCATCAGTAATAAATCTGAAAGTTGGTGACGACATCGTTATCCAACGTCCCTCCACAAAAGAATGGATTCAAACATTGGGCACTGAGCATTTCGGCGGAGGCATCACTGCCCTGGGCTGGAAAGCTGGTGAACGAGATATTTTCTTCGACAGAAAAATTACAACCATTAAAGGCAACACCATTACCATTGATGCGCCATTGACTACAGCGCTGGATAAACAATATGGCGGAGGCACAGTAAATACTTATCAGTGGAGCGGAAGAGTTAGCAATGCCGGTGTAGAAAATCTGCGCTGCGTATCCACATTCGATAAAAATAATTTGAAAGATGAGAGCCATCGCTGGATGGCCATTACCATAGAAAATACACAGGACGCCTGGGTGCGCCAGGTGACATTTGAACACTTTGCTGGTTCTGCGGTAAACGTGTTGGAAACCTCCAAACGCGTGACAGTTGAAGATTGTAAATCATTGTCGCCTGTATCGGAAATTGGCGGTCAACGTCGTTATACATTTTTAATTACAGGACAACAAAACCTTGTGCAGCGCTGCTACGCAGAGTTTGGTTACCATGATTTTGCAGTGGGTTATTGTGCCCCCGGTCCGAATGCTTTTGTGCAATGCGAAAATCATCTGCCTTATAATTTTAGCGGTGGTATTGATAGTTGGGCATCAGGAATATTGTTTGACATTGTCAGCAGCGATGGCAATGCATTGCGTTTCGGCAATCGCGGACAAGACGGACAAGGTGCTGGATGGAGCGCGGCCAACAGCGTATTCTGGAACTGTTCTGCTGCAAGAATAGATTGCTACAAACCGCCAACCGCGCAGAACTGGTCGTTTGGTTCATGGGCACAATTTTCAGGAGATGGGTATTGGGGCAATTCAAATAACACGATCGGCCCGCGAAGTTTCTTCTACGCGCAACTTGCTGAAAGATTGAATAAAAATGTGGAACCACAGGCACAAATTGTAAAAGTAGAAACAGAAGCATCGAGCAGTCCTTCTGTAAAAGTAGCTGCAGAGTTAACGACGCAATCTGTGAATCCGCGTTTGCAATTGACGGAGTGGATCGACATGTCTGCAAAAAGAAATCCGATCAGCACCGATGCAGGCACGGCAAAAACAATTGATGTGATAGGCTACAAAGCGCCTGCTGCCGCTGCGTTGGCGCCTACCATGAAAATAGTGAATGGTAAGATTGTTCGCGGAAATGAGTTGCTGATCGGTAAAAGAATTTCTGTGCCGTGGTGGTCAGGTGGCGTACACGCATCTGATTTGCAAGCAGCAAAATCAAAACCTGCAATCACTCGTTATGTACCTGGAAGAGAAGGCGAAGGACTGACTGATGACTTAAACGAACTGACAGATAAATTAAAACAAACCGGTGCAATAGGAATGGAACAAAACTATGCATTGTGGTATGAAAGAAGAAGAGACGATCATGAGCGGATCCGCAGAATGGATGGTGAAGTATGGCCACCATTCTACGAGTTGCCATTTGCAAGAACAGGGCAAGAGTTTGCATGGGACGGTTTGAGCAAATATGATCTTACCAAATACAATAAATGGTACTGGCGCAGATTGAAGCAATACGCCGATCTCGCAGATCAAAAAGGATTATTGCTTGTTCACCAGGATTATTTTCAGCACAACATTATTGAGGCAGGAGCACACTACGCCGATTTTCCATGGCGGCCTGTAAACAATATCAACAACACAGGTTTTCCTGAACCCGTGCCATTTGCAGGCGACAAACGTGTGTTTATGGCGGAACAGTTCTACGACACCACACACCCTGTTCGTACGCCTTTGCATAGAGCTTACATAAGGCAGTGCCTGGACAATTTTGCCGATAACAATGGCGTGATACAAACGATAGGAGAAGAGTTTACCGGGCCTTTGCATTTCGTGCAATTCTGGGTAAACACTATTGCTGCATGGGAGAAAGAGAAAAATAAAAAAGAAATCATTTCATTGAGCGTAACAAAAGATGTGCAGGATGCAATTCTTGCTGACAATAAATATGCGGCAACGATTGATGTGATTGACATACGTTACTGGCATTACAGAAGTGATAGTTCCGCATATGCACCATTGGGGGGGCAAAATCTTGCGCCACGGCAGCATGCACGTTTGGTGAAGCCGGGCAAAACATCTTTTGAACAGGTGTACCGCGCAGTGTCTGAATACAAAACAAAATATCCGGATAAAGCAGTGATCTACTCCGGCGACAGCTTTGATAGTTACGGCTGGGCGGTGTTTATGGCCGGTGGCTCATTGCCGGTGATTCCTGCAATTGCTGACAAAAGCTTTTTGGCGGATGCAGCGACAATGGACATCGTTCCACTTTCAAGCGGAGTAAAGGACCAGTGGATGTTGGGCAATAAAGAAAAGGAGTACGTGGTGTACAGTGCTTCTTCATCTTCTCCATTGATTGATCTGACAAATGTGAAAGGACAATATAAAGTGCAATGGATCAGCCCATCAAACGGAAATTTAATAAAAGAAGAAAAGATAAAAACAGGAAAGGTTGTGGAGTTGAAAAAGCCGCAATCAGTTAACGGTGCTGTTGTTGCATGGATTCATAAAGCATAGGCTTAAATGCAATAGCCTGGTGTATGCGATTGCTTGCATCAAATTAAGCTGATGATACCATTCCACGTAGTGGAATAACATCAATAGAAAAAAGTAACTAAAAATCCATTGCCCGTAGGGCATTAATCTGAATTTCGGCTTGTTTATGTCCTACGGACAAAAAGGGTTTCGCTGTATGATATTCTATTGATATTTATGTCCTACGGACTATAAGAGCAGCGACTGACAATAGCGTTTGGAGTATGATATTAAATTTTGACTTTTTATTTTTTCCTTTTGAATTACTATGACTAGAATCTTATTGATACTATCAATTGCTTTGCTAAGCGGATTTACAGGCAACCGGGTGAATCAGATAGCGCCTTTGAAAATCTCTGCCAATCACAGATATTTTACAGATGGAAAAGGTAAGCCGTTCTTTTGGTTAGGCGATACCGGTTGGTTGTTATGCAGCAAACTCAACAGAGAAGATGTGGTGAAATATTTGAACGACAGAAAAGCAAAAGGCTTCAACGTCATTCAAACGTCGATGTTGCATGGATTGAACGCCGTGAATGCCTACAACGATTCAGCACTGATTAATAGAGATATTTCAAAAGTAAAGACTTCCGCAGATTCCGATCATAACAATTATTGGAACCACATAGATTTCATTATTGATGAAGCGGCACGACGAGGTATTTATATGGCGCTTGTGCCAACATGGGGAAGCGGCGCCGTAAAGAGTGGTCATGTAACACTTGCCCAGGCGAAAGCGTATGCAACATTCCTGGCCGAGCGTTACAAAAACAAACCAAACATTATCTGGTTAAATGGTGGTGACGTGAAAGGTGCTGATTCTATTGATGTCTGGAACACGATAGGAAGCACGTTGCGTGCAAAAGATCCAAATCATTTGATCACCTTTCATCCACGCGGTCGTTCCACTTCGTCCATCTGGTTCCATAATGAAGCGTGGCTGGATTTCAATATGTTTCAATCCGGTCACAAAGATTACAGGCAAGACACCATGAAGAATGATACGAAGGAAAACATTGGTGATATACACTTTGGTGAAGATAACTGGAAGTTTGTGCAAATGGATTACACACTTACTCCCGTGAAGCCAACAATAGAGGGAGAGCCTTCTTATGAGACCATTCCACATGGTCTGCATGATTCTTCCGCACCTCGCTGGAAAGATTGTGACGTGAGGCGCTATGGCTACTGGGCTGTCTTTGCAGGTGGTGCGGGTTATACGTATGGCAACAACGCCATTATGCAGTTTCATAAGAAAGAAGACAAAAGCGGATCATATGGTGTGAACTCTTACTGGCAGGATGAATTGAATGCGCCCGGTGCGTCGCAGATGATCTACCTGAAAAATCTGATGTTGTCGAAACCTTATTTCGATCGCGTTCCCGATCAATCATTGATCGCCGGTGATCAGGGCAAGCAATACAATTACGTAATAGCAACCAGGGGAAAAAACTATGCATTCGCATACACTTATACCGGCAGAACATTTAGCATAAACATGGGCAAAATATCAGGAGCAAAAGTAAAGGCATCCTGGTATAGTCCTCGTGATGGTAAATACACATCCATCGGAACCTTTACCAACAAAGGTGTTCAATCATTTGATCCGCCGGGTGAGCAGAAGGAGGGGAATGATTGGGTGCTGGTGTTAGAGGGTGTGTAGCTCATGAAGGCTACCACTAAGGCACTAAGGACACTAAGTTTTCACTAAGAGTTATTTATTATTCCGAAGCCTATCCGGTAGCGTTAATAAAATGCCGCAAAAAAATTGGCAACCCTTAGTGTAGCTCAGTGGCCTTAGTGCTTTAGTGGTGAAAAAAATGTAACAATGAAAAGAATCTCGATAATATTTTTTACTGTCCTTTTAACGGCATGCAGCGCAGAGAAAAGTGTCTACATGTTTACGTCTTTTCATGAGCCGGCTACGGATGGTTTGCGGCTAATGTACAGTGCAGATGCTTATCACTGGAAGGCTTTTGACACAACTTTTTTACAGCCCGAAGTGGGACAAAAAGTAATGCGCGATCCGTCAATGATACAAGGGCCCGATGGTGTTTTTCGGCTAGTGTGGACAAGCGGTTGGAACAAAGACAAAGGCTTTGGTTATGCAAGTTCGAAAGATCTGATTCATTGGTCACATGAACAATTTATACCAGTGATGGAATCCGAACCGACAACCGTAAATGTTTGGGCGCCGGAATTATTTTATGACGATGAGGGCAAGCAATACATCATCATTTGGGCGTCATGCATTCCAGGACGTTTTGAAAAAGGTGAAGAAGCAGAAGACAACAATCATCGTTTGTACTACACGACTACAAAAGATTTTAAAACATTCAGTCCTTCAAAACTCTTCTTTGATCAGGGTTTCAGCGCCATTGATGCAACGATGATAAAGAGAGGGAAAGATGATTATGTGTTGGTTGTAAAAGACAATACGAGACCAAACAGGAACATAAAAGTTTGCTTTGCGAAAAGTCCGCTGGGGCCTTTCACGCAGGCATCGCAACCTTTTACAGACAATTTCTGTGAGGGGCCAAGCGCGGCAAAAACGGGCAACGACTGGTTGATTTACTTCGACGCTTATCGCGCAAAAAAATATAGTGCAGTGAGAACAACCGATTTCAAAACTTTTGAGAACGTTGATAGTTTGCTAACCATTCCCGAAGGACATAAACATGGAACTGTATTCATGGTAACAAAAAAGACTTTGAAGAATTTAAAGAAGCATGCGGCTGTTGTTGACAATGGCGGTGTGAAAAAATAACTATGAACAACGTTAAGAAAATATTCGTCGTTTTATCTGGCGTCGCATGCATAGCTACCTCTCTACATGCGCAAAGGAAAGATACGGTGCGTTACCTGGGTAATACATTGGTAAACGTGGATTATCATCATGGGCAGCTAACTCCGGCAGTTGGTGTGCACAATATCCAGGTGTTTCGCGCCAACCGTGAGCATCCTGAATTGGCAGAAGGCTTTGGATTTACTTACAACCACCAGCCGATGCTGGCATACTGGAACAATAAATTCTATCTCGAATATTTGAGTGATCCTGTTGGTGAACACAT
Source organism: Pinibacter aurantiacus (assembly GCF_019130065.1). GTDB lineage: Bacteria > Bacteroidota > Bacteroidia > Chitinophagales > Chitinophagaceae > Pinibacter > Pinibacter aurantiacus. The sequence continues at coordinate 349,593 of NZ_JAHSPG010000006.1, forward strand.
CCCTCCGGGGCAAACATTGTTGTGTAATTCGCTGGATGGTTACACATGGACGAAACCTGTTGTTGTTTTCCCGCAATATAAAATACCTGATGGCACAACAAAAGAAGGCTATCAGGGAGTAGCGAAAAACCTGATGGCTGTGATGCACCAGCGTATGGGCTTTTATGTGTCAAAGAAGAAAAGACTGATGGTGCTTGGGTTTTATGGCATTTGCCTGGATAAGAAAGATGACCCGAATGACGGCAACGGCATAGGCCGCGTAATACGCGAAGTATATGCTGATGGTAGTTTTGGCCCCATCTATTTTATTCGTTACAATCATTTGTGGAATGAAAAAAATACATCCTATCCGTTTTATAAAACAAGCAAGGACAAAGGCTTCGTAGAAGCATGTGAAGAAATTTTGTCAAGTCCTTTAACCACTATGCAGTGGGTGGAAGAAGCCGATAGAAAGGATCCGATCATTCCGTTGCACCTTGACTATAAAGCTTTTTGCTATTATCATTTGAATGATGGCAGGGTGGTTGGTTTTTGGAAAAATGGTTTGACTACAATTAGCAATGACAATGGCAAAACATGGCCTGACGCTGCTTCAAGAGCGCCGGGCGTTGTAAACGGTTCTGCGAAAATGTGGGGACAGCGCACATCTGACGGACGCTTCGCAACGGTGTACAATCCTTCTGAATTCAGATGGCCGCTTGCCATTTCTAAGAGTGATGACGGTCTGAATTATTATAACCTCTGGTTGTTACATGGAGAAATTTCTCCAATGCGTTATGGGGGTAATGAAAAATCATATGGTCCGCAATACATACGCGGCATCATGGAAGGCGATGGAACGCCACCAGGTAAAAACATGTGGGTGAGTTATAGTGTGAACAAAGAAGACATCTGGATTGCGAAAGTAGCGGTGCCTGTTAAGAGCGAAGTGAACGGTGCCGTTGATGAAGATTTCAGTAAAATGAAAGCCGGTGAAGAATTGAATGAATGGAACATCTATAGTCCGCTATGGGCGCCTGTTCGCATTGAGAAGAAAAATGACGACAGGATGCTCATGCTAAAAGATGAGGATAGATATGAGTATGCAAAAGCGGAAAGAGTAATTGAAGCAAGCAAAACCGGAACGATCGAATTTTCGATAATGACGGCACAAAACAATTGCGGCATGATGGACATTGAGTGCCAGGATGCAAAAGGAGATGTGGCCATTCGAATGACATTGGACTCGACGGGACGGCTACAAGTGAAGGCTGGTGCAAAGTATAAGAATGTTATGGGCTACGATGCCAATCAATTGTACAACGTAAAACTGGTATACAATACTTCCACAAGATTGTACACGATTGAAGTGAATGGTAAACAAGTTTTGCGTGCGTTGACATTCGCGCCGGTTGATAAGATTGAACGCGTTGTGTTTCGTACAGGTTCAAGAAGATATTTCCCAACACCTGACACGCCGGCAGAGCAAACGTATGATTTGCCAAACGCAGGAACACCGGAAACAAAAGTAGCAATATTTTATATAAAGACATTTAAAGCTTCGTAGGAGCGAATCGCATTCGCCCTCTTGCATTCATAATGAGACGATTTCTATTAACATACATCACAATATTGTCTGTTCTGTCTTCTATCGCACAGAACACGGAAATCCAATACCTGTCAGGCACGGGCAACGATAATACTGTTGATTGGCAATTCTACTGCACAGAAGGCCGCAATTCCGGCAAGTGGACAACGATGCCTGTACCTAGCTGTTGGGAACTGCAGGGCGTTGGGAAATACAATTATGGTTTCAACAAAGACAGCGCTAAAGGAAAAGAAAAGGGACTGTACAGATACACTTTCAAGGTGCCGGCAGATTGGAAAAAGAAAGTGGTGAACATCGTGTTTGAAGGAAGCATGACAGACACAGACGTAAAGATCAATGGCAAAGTAGCAGGAGCGAAACACCAGGGATCTTTTTACGTTTTCAAATATGATATCAGCAAGTTGCTGAAATATGGGAAAGATAATTTGCTGGAAGTAACGGTGGCAAAACACTCCGATAATAAATCTGTCAATGAGGCCGAACGCAAGGCTGACTTCTGGATATTCGGGGGCATCTTCAGACCCGTTTATTTAGAGGCTTTGCCGCAGCAACATATTGAGAAGGTCGCAGTAAATGCGAAAGCGAATGGCGAGGTTGATGCAAATGTATTTCTTTCTAAAAATAGTAAAGCAACAGAAATAAAAGTACAGCTCTACTCGCTGGCTGGAAAGGAGATAGGAATCGCCGCTGTTGATAAAATAAGCGCCAGTGATAGTGTTGTTGAAGTAAGGACTTTATACAAAAATGTTAGACAGTGGACTTCTGAAACACCTGATTTATACAATGTGGTATTTACGCTGATGCAAAATGGCAACGTGTTGCATGCAGTGTCCAAACGTATTGGTTTTAGAACCGTCGAAGTAAAAGAACGTGATGGTATTTACGTCAATGGCGTAAAAGTAAAAATGAAAGGTGTGAACCGTCATTCATTTTGGCCAACATCCGGAAGGACAACCAGCAAGGGGAGAAGTATAGCAGATGTGTTGCTAATGAAGGAAATGAACATGAATGCGGTGCGGATGAGTCACTATCCGCCGGACAGTCATTTCCTGGATGTATGTGATTCGCTCGGGTTATTTGTGATGGATGAGTTGGCAGGATGGCATGGCCACTATGATACACCAACCGGGAAGAAGTTGTTGAAAGAAATGATGGACAACGATGAAAATCATCCGTCGATTATCTTTTGGGCCAACGGAAATGAAGGAGGGCATAACCTGGAACTGGATCAATATTTCAGGCAATGGGATATGCAACAACGTCCTGTAATTCACCCGTGGCAAGTGTTTAGTGGATTTGATACACAGCACTACCGCGATTTCGATTATGGTATCGGTAATTATATGCATGGGCACAACATTGTAATGCCAACAGAATTTTTACATGGTATGTACGATGGTGGCCACGGTGCAGGTTTGTATGATTATTGGGAAGAGATGTGGCGTAACCCCATCTGTGCAGGTGGTTTCTTGTGGGTGTTTGCTGACGAAGGTGTTGTTCGGACAGACAAAGGGGGAATCATCGATACAGACAAAGAACATGCTCCCGATGGAATCGTTGGACCCTATCATGAAAAAGAAGGAAGTTTTTTCACTATTAAAGAAGTTTGGTCGCCAATATTTTTCGAGCGAAAAGATATTACAACAGCATTTGATGGTAGTCTGAAAATAGAGAACCGTTATCATTTTACCAATATCAATAGCTGTTCTTTTCAATGGAAGTTGCAAAAGCTTGGAAGTGTAAATGATCAGGCGAATCTTTCTTCAAAATCTGGAACCATTGCTGCTCCTGATGTTAAGCCATTGGAAAAGGGCTTGTTGAAAATTGAGCTTCCTGCAGATTGGCAGAATTATGACGTGTTATATGTAACAGCGAAAGATCCTTTCAATCGTGAAATATTTACATGGAGTTTTAAAATAACATTGCCTTCAGGAACAGCTGTCGGTATTGTTAAGAAGGATGGTGATGCTAGCGTGAAAATAGAAAAACAGGATTCGTTATATATTGTGAATGCAGGTAATGTGCAGCTAACGTTTAGTCGTAATACAGGGTTGCTGAGAGAAGTAAAGAATGATAAAGGCATTATTCCCTTCAACAACGGCCCCATTGTGGACGAAGGTGCTACGAACTTTGCAGGCTTTACAGATACAGTTGAAGGAAACAACATTGTGATAAGATCGACCTTTGACAGAAAGCAATCGTACAACACACTTGAATGGACCATCTATCCATCCGGCTGGATAAAAATGAAAGTGAATTATTTTCCTGCAGCCTATTTAACAGATGTAGTTGGTGTGGATTTTTCATTTCCTGAATACGCAATGAAGTCTGTGAAATACATGGGTGATGGGCCTTACAGAGTTTGGAAGAACAGAATGAAGGGGACTCAATTTGGCGTGTGGGAGAAAGAATACAACAACACTGCAACCGGGGAAGTGCCTTTTGTATATCCTGAATTCAAAGGGTATCATTCAAATATGTACTGGTGCAAATTCTTCACGAGCAATCAGAATTTTACGGTGGTTACAGAGAATGAAGATATTTTCTTAAGACTGTTTACACCAAAGGTTTCAAAAGATCCGTATCAGAATTTCGTGCCGGTGTTTCCGGGGGGAGATATTTCCTTTATGCAGGGGATATCAGCCATTGGAACAAAAACGCAAAAGCCTTTGACAACAGGAATAATGGCGCAGAAGAATATTTTTTACGATTACGAAAAAGAAAAAGACAGGGCATTGTTCATAACGCTATACTTTGATTTTACAGGCAAATAGATGAAATAATATCATGAAGTACATTATTATCAATATTGTTTTGCTGGTGGCAATTGTTGCTTCTTCTTTCACCCAAAGGATTGAGACGACAAATCTTCGTTGTGAAATGCTGCAGAATCCGCAAGGTATTGATGTTGTTCATCCGAGACTTAGTTGGGAGATAAGCGACACGAGAAATAGCGTTCAGACTGCCTATCAAATTTTGGTTTCTTCTTCGCAGAAAAAACTCGACGCAAACGATGGTGATGTATGGAACTCCGGCAAAGTAAACACCGATCGATCCATACACGTGTTGTATAGTGGAAATTCTTTGAAGAGCAAAACGGCATACTACTGGAAGGTTAAAGTTTGGACGAACCATAGAGAAATGCCGTGGAGTAAAACAGCGGAGTGGAGCGTGGGAATCCTGGATGTAAATGAATGGAAAGCAAAATGGATCGGTTGGGAAAAACCATTTGCATGGGATAGTGTTACAAAGTTTTCAAGATTGTCTGCACGATACCTTCGTAAACAATTCGAATCAACGTCTCGCGTAAAAAGAGCAACGGCATATATCTCTGGATTGGGGTTATATGAACTGTATATCAACGGTAAAAAGATTGGTGACCAGGTGTTGGCACCGTCTCCAACGGATTTCACGAAAGATGTAATGTATAATACGTTTGACGTAACCGAAAGTATTCAGAAGGGGAAAAATATAATAGCAACGGTACTTGGCAACGGCAGATTTTTCACTATGCGCCAGAACTACAAGCCTCAAAAGATCAAAACATTCGGTTTTCCAAAAATGATATTGCAGCTTGAAATAGAGTATACAGATGGCAAGCGTGAGACAATTATTAGCGACGATACATGGAAACTCTGTGGCGATGGGCCTATTCGTTCCAACAATGAATATGATGGAGAAGAGTATGACGCCGGGAAAGAAATGAATGGATGGGATAAAGCATCTTTTAATGACAGCAAATGGGAAACACCGGAATTGGTGGAGGCTCCCGGAGGCAGGCTTAATGCCCAGATGAATGAGTTTGTGAAAGTAATGAAGGTCGTGAAACCTGTTTCTGTTAAAGAACTAAAGCCTGGCGTTTACATAATGGACATGGGGCAAAACATGGCTGGTTGGGTAAAGATGAAGGTAAAAGGAAACGCCGGTGATTCGGTGGTGTTGCGTTTTGGTGAAAGCTTAAAGCCCGATGGAGAACTGTACACCAGGAATCTACGTGATGCCATTTCAACAGACAAATACATTCTGAAAGGCAAAGGCACTGAGGAATGGCGGCCTTCATTCGTGTATCATGGCTTTCGCTATGTAGAAATTTCGAGTTATCCGGGAACGCCCTCTGTTGCTGACTTTGAAGGTGAGGTTGTATATGATGACGTTGCTACTATCGGAGATTTAGAGACTTCGAATCAAACAATTAACCAGGTTTATAAAAATGCATGGTGGGGTATAGCTTCCAACTACAAGGGAATGCCAATCGATTGCCCGCAACGTAATGAACGTATGCCCTGGCTGGGCGATCGCGCTACAGGTGCATATGGTGAGAGTTTCGTTTTCGACAATGCAAAGCTGTATGCAAAATGGCTGGATGACATCGAAGCCGCACAAAAACCAGATGGCGCAATCCCTGACGTGGCGCCCGCTTACTGGAACTATTACAGTGATAATGTAACATGGCCGGGAACATATTTTCTTGTTGCTGACATGTTGTATCATCAGTTTGGTGATCAAGAGCCAATTGCAAAGCATTATGCGTCTATGAAAAAGTGGATGGACTACATGCGCGATAAGTACATGAAAAACGATTTGATTACCAAAGACAAGTACGGTGATTGGTGCGTGCCTCCTGAATCCAAAGAGTTGATTCATTCAAAAGACTCATTACGCAACACAGACGGTGTGTTGATTGCGACCGCCAGCTACTACAAGCTACTTACATTGATGAAAGGCTTTGCAACAATGCTTGGCAAGACAAACGATGTCGCAGAATATGATGGGATAAGCGAAAAGATTAAGACTGCGTTTAATAATAAATTTTTCAATCAAAATACGTATAGTTATAGTAACAACACTGTTACGGCGAATTTGTTACCGTTGTATTTTGACATGGTGCCTGAACGGAACAAGCAGCAGGTTTTTTATAACATTACTAACAAGATTGTAAAGGAGAACAATTCACACATCAGCACCGGAGTTATTGGCACGCAATGGCTCATGCGCGGCTTAACTAATAATGGGCAGCCGGAAATAGCATACACACTTGCTTCAAACAAAGATTATCCAAGTTGGGGCTATATGGTTGAAAATGGCGCCACTACTATTTGGGAGCTTTGGAATGGCAACACAGCCAATCCTGAAATGAATTCACAGAATCACATTATGTTGTTAGGCGATTTAATTGTGTGGTACTATGAAAACCTTGCTGGCATTAAATCAGATGATAAGGAAGTTGCGTTCAAAAGGATAATTATGAAACCTTCTTTCGTGAAAGAGCTGAGCTCAGTGAACGCTTCCTATCATTCAATGTATGGTGCCATAAAAAGCAGCTGGAATAGAATTGACAACTCGATTGGATGGAATATTGCTGTTCCTGCGAATTGCAAAGCAGTAATATATTTTCCAGTTGATAAGAAAAATATTGTTGAGAAAAACAGAAGCATTCAAACCATGGAAGGAATAAAATATCTTGGAACGCAAGGTGGGCAGGAAGTGTATGAGATTGGATCGGGGGTGTATTCGTTTATGATCAGCGATTAAAATATTTACCACTAAGGCACCGAGGTATATAAGAGTCCTCTTAGTGAAACTTAGTGTTCTCAGTGTCTTAGTGGTAATAAAAACTATAGCATGAAAAAACTGTTTTTGATATTATTAGTATCTGTAAATATTGTTGCCACACAAGGCCAGCGGCCCTGGAAAAAAGGCATCATCGTTGATGAATTCATCTGCGACAATCCTCCATTCCCCGAGAGTCATGCATCAACCATCGTAGAAACACCACAAGGCTTGGTTGCCGCATGGTTTGGTGGAACAAAAGAAAGAAATCCCGATGTGTGCATTTGGGTAAGTCAAAAGAAGAACGGTCAATGGACAAAACCGCAGAACGTTGCCAACGGCATCATCAACGATACGCTACGCTATGCATGCTGGAACCCTGTGTTGTACCAGGTGCCGGGGGGTGAGTTATGGTTGTTCTACAAAGTGGGGCCAAATGTCGCGGGTTGGAAAGGTTGGATGCTGCGCTCAAAGGACAATGGCAATACATGGTCATCGCCGGAAGCTTTGCCAGATGGGTTTTTAGGGCCCATTAAGAACAAACCTGTAATGATCGACGGGAGAATTATTTGTCCTTCCAGCACCGAAGCCGGAGGATGGAAAGCTCATTTTGAAGTGACCGATGTCAATGCAAAAACGTGGCAGATGATTGGGCCAATCAATGATGGCAAAATGTTGTCATTCATTCAACCATCTATTGTTCTTTACAAAGATGGAAGCCTGCAAGCATTGGGCAGAAGCAAAGACAGAGCGATTGTAGAAACATGGTCACACGATAGAGGCAACACGTGGTCCGCTGTTGCGGCAACAGATATGCCCAACAATAATTCAGGCACAGATGCGGTGACATTAAAGGACGGGAGACAGTTGCTGGTGTATAACCATGTTAGGCCTGCAGACAGTTTAAAGAATGGCAAAGGTGCGAGGACTCCTCTAAACATTGCCGTTTCCAAAGATGGTAAAATATGGTATGCCGCGGCAATACTGGAAAATTCGCCGATTAGTCAATATTCTTACCCTTCGGTTATTCAGTCAAAGGATGGCATGGTTCATATAGTTTACACCTGGAGAAGAAAGAAAATAAAGTATGTAATGATCGATCCAGCTAAGCTGGAAATGAAAAAAATAATCAACGGACAATGGCCAGCAATGAAAGGATACGAGGCGCCGAAGCCCGGATCAGAAATTGATTCGCCGTAGAGACGCATGATAATGCGTCTCCGCAACAAGCCGCGTTCCTCAATAAGCCGCGTTCCACAACAAACCGCGTACCGCCAAACAAAAACAACATGCGAACCATATTAACCATAATCATTCTGCTAAACATCACGCAAATATTTGCGCAGCAAAATGCAGATGATAAATACAAGAAGCCATTGAAGCAGGTGCTGCAGGAAGTGCAAACAAAGTTCGGCGTGCGCATTAAGTTCGATAATAAAATGGTGGCTGATAAATGGGTTAGCTATGCAGACTGGAGATACAGAGAGAATGCGGATGCTACGCTGGCCAACATTCTGACGCCATTCGACATGAAAGTGAATAAGGAGAATGATTCAACATTCAAGTTGAAAGAATATGAATACTATCGATGGAGTGTAGAAGACGGACAAAAGAAATTGAATGAACTCGCTGCGCTATACAACGACAAGGCTGCATGGGAAAAAAGAAAGGCAGTATTGAAACAGCAAATGCTTGAAGCGTTGGAGATTTCACCATTGCCCGCAAAGCCGGCTTCTAAAACAATTCTGGCGAACAAACGAACATTAGGAGATTACACTGTTGAGAACTTTGCTATTGAAATGCTGCCGGGCGTATATGTTGCAGGATCAATTTATAAGCCCGCAAAGATCAAAGGGAGAATTCCTGTGGTGCTTTGTCCGGATGGGCATTGGCAGGCATGCCGTTATCGTCCGGATTGTCAATACAGATGTACAACATTGGCCCGGTTGGGAACAATTGCGGTTAGTTATGACCTTTTTGCATGGGGTGAATCAATGTTGCAATTCAAGTATGAAGATCATCGCAAGAGTTTGGCGCAAACCATCCAGGTGTTGAATACGATTCGCATTCTTGATTACATCCTTACATTGCCTGAAGCAGATACTTCAAGAGTGGCGATCAGCGGCGGTTCCGGAGGAGGAAGTCTCACGGTATTAATGACAGCATTGGACGATAGAATAAAATTGAGCGCACCTGTTGTTTCATTATCATGTTATATGTATGGCGGTTGTCCTTGTGAAAGCGGCATGCCGATTCATTTTGCAGGTGGTGGAACTGACAATGTAGAAATAGCCGCCATGGCTGCACCCCGTCCTATGTTGGTTGTTAGTGACGGACAGGACTGGACCGATCACGTTCCGCAAATTGAAATGCCTTACCTGAAAAGGATGTATGGATTTTATGGAAAAGATGAGTTGGTGCAAAATGTACATCTACCCACGGAGGGGCATGATTTCGGAATCAACAAAAGAACACCGCTCTACAAGTTTATTGCTGCGAATTTTGGATTGGATTTGAAAAAGATAACGACAGCTTCGGGAGGTATTGACGAAACAAAAGTTATGATAGAGAAGGAAAATGCGATGTATGTATTTGGCGACAAAGGCGAGAGGTTGCCCGCAAATGCGATCAAGGGTTTTGATGCGTTGACGAAAATGTTTCGGTAATTGAAAATTGAAAGTTGAAAGTTGAAAATGGGGTTGCGGTAGGGGTGAATCGCATTCGCCCTCTTGCACCAAAACAATGCAAGATAAATACATGGTGACTTACTACTGTTCAACAGCGAACAGATGTAAAAGTGAGTGACACAACGATCTCAAATAGAATTACAACTGTTGGTAACAAAAAAAACATTGAAAACAGACATATGAAAAATAAAATCTTTTGCGCAGCCATTTTGTTGGCTTGTGCACTAACAACAACCAACCTCAATGCGCAATCAAAGAAGTCCAGTTATAAAGTGGGGTTGATTGATTTGATGTTGCTGAAACGCCAGAAACCGGGTGCCTTGCAGCTTACGAAAGATTTGAATGCAGACGGACTTGAAGTGGACATGGGTGGGCTTGGTCAGCGCGAATCATTTGATAACACTCTTGCAAATGACTCCATTCGTCAAATGTATTTGGATAAGATAAAGGATCTGAACATTGAGATATGCGCGTTGTCGATGTCTGGGTTCTATGCACAGTCATTTGCACACAAGCCAACTGCAGTAAAGGCTGTGGCGGATTGTATCGCTACAATGAAAAAGATGAATGTTAAGATTGGCTTTCTTCCTTTGGGAACAAATTCTGATTTAACTGAGCATCCGCAAGTGCGTGATACTGTTGTGCAGCGCTTGAAAGAAGTGGCAAAGATTGCAGAGAAAGAAAACGTGATCATTGCCATAGAAACATCTATTTCTGCCGCAGACCAGGTGAAACTGCTGAAGGATATTGGTTCTCCTGCAATTAAAATTTCTTACAACTTCCAGAACGCGTATCAGCGCGGAAGAGACCTGGCAACTGAATTGCAAACATTAGGAGCAAAAAATATCGCGCAAATACACTGTACAAACAAAGACAGCGTGTGGTTGCAAAATGATCCGCAGGTTGATTTATCGGCGACTAAGAAGGTGTTGGATAAAATGAAATGGCACGGATGGCTGATCATTGAGCGTTCAAGAGATGCAAAACAATCGAGAAATGTGAAAGCTAACTATGGCGCGAATGTGGCGTATGTGAAATCGATTTTCGAACAGGGATAAGAGAAGGAACGCCCGCCTGAATGACTTTAGTCGGGCAGGCTGATCTTCATGATTGTCATGATTGAAAGGATTTTATTTTTTGGATATGAATTGGATCAAATATAAACTATTGGTGGGGGCTCTGTTGATGGGCTATGCTGGATTTGCACAGCAGGTGATTTGGGTTGCGCCGAACGGAACGAATGGGAATGACGGTTCGAAGGAGTCTCCATTTGCTTCGATTGACGTGGCATTGCGTAAGGCGAGAGAGCTGCGTAGACTGGATAGTACGTCTTCAGTAAAGGATGTTACTATCAATGTGCGCGGCGGCATTTATAATTTGTATGAGCCAATATTTATAAGGCCCGAAGATTCCGGCACTCCTGATCATCCTTTGGTGATTCAAGCGGCGCCGGGTGAGAAGCCTGTTGTAAGTGGAGGCGTAAACGTAGTGGGATGGAGCAAGGTGAAGGGAAAGATTGGAGGCCTGCCGGCTATTGCTCAAGGGAAAGTTTGGGTGGCGGATGTGCTGAAAGTTGGTGGTAGAAATATTGAGTTCAGACAGTTATGGGTAAATGGGAAAAAAGCTGTTCGCTGCCGTGAAGTGGATGATAATAATTTGAAGCGTATTCTTTCTGTTGACAAGCAAAAAGAAGAGATATGGGTAGAGGCTCCATCTTTCAATATATCGAAAGATGCCGGGCAAATGGAGATCGTGTTACACGAAATGTGGGCCACTGCTATATTGCGCATCAAAAGTGTTGATGTTGTTGGCAACAAAGCAAGATTGACTTTTTATCAACCAGAGAGCCGCATTCATTTTGAACATCCATGGCCATCTGCTGTGGTGGACGGTAAGAATGGAAACAGTGCCTACTATTTTACCAATGCGGTTCAACTACTTGATGAGGCAGGCGAATGGTATCTTGATATAAACAAAGGGAAAGTTTACTATTGGCCAAAAACAGGAGAAGACATGGCGACCGCTAATGTTGTTGTACCTGTTTTGGAGCAATTGATAAAAGTGGATGGTTCGTTGGATCGTCCCGTTGGAAACATCATTATTGATGGAATTGCCTTTCAACATACAACATGGTTACGACCGTCATTGCAGGGCCATGTGCCATTGCAGGCCGGCATGTATTTGTTGGATGCATACAAGTTAAAACCTAAAGGCACGCCGGAGAAAAAAGGCCTGGATAACCAGGGTTGGATCGGTCGTCCACCCGCCTCAGTGGAAGTAAGTGGTGCAAGCAATATTCAATTCACGCACTGCGATTTTCGTCACATGGCTTCGGCTGGGTTAGATCTTGCTTTTGGTACAAACCATAATCTGGTACAAGGTTGTGTGTTCAGGGATATTGGTGGCAATGCTATACAGGTCGGCACTTTCTCGCCTGAAAATTTTGAAACGCATTTGCCCTATGATCCTGCCGATGAAAGAGAAATTTCTTCTTACGACAGAATTGAAAACAACTATATCGATGATGTGACGAATGAAGATTGGGGATGCGTGGGCATTGCAGCGGGTTGTGTAAGAAATATAAATATTGAGCACAACGAAATTTGCAATGTTGCATACACGGGTATCAATGTGGGATGGGGTTGGACGAAATCTTTGAACTGCATGCGCAATAACCGTATTCATGCCAACTACATTCATCACTACGCCAATCACATGTATGATGTGGCGGGGATATATACGTTGTCTGCACAGCCGGGAACTTCGATCACAGAGAATTGCGTTGACAGCATCGGCTACTCTCCATATGTACATGACCCGGAGCATTGGTTCTATTTATATCTCGACGAGGGTTCTTCTTATATCACTGTAAAAAATAACTGGTGCCCTAAAGAAAAGTTTCTGGCGAATGCGAACGGTCCGGGTAATACATGGGAGAACAATGGGCCAATGGTGGCTGACTCTGTAAAAAATGCTGCGGGATTATTGCCCCGTTTTAAAACAATAAAACATGAATAGAATGATCAAACGAATGGCGATAGTTTTAGGCGCTTGTCTTCTTATGTGCTCGGAAGCATTGATGGCACAGGAAGCAACGTGGATATGGTATCCCGGCGATTTCGATATATGGCTCAGCAACAAAATGCAAAACAGACGCACAGAACGGGGGACGTTTTTTCCTCCATTCTGGAAAATGGATAACCATTATGTGTGTGTTGATTTTCATAAGGATTTTAGTCTTGCTCAACCAGAGCAGGTTGACATTTATACGGAAGGAAATTACAATGTAAAGATTGACGGCAAGATGCAAGAAGGTGCGCCATCGCAGATACTTGTACCTGCTGGTAAACACAGGATAAACGTAAAAGTATTTAACCAGGCCACAGTACCCGCTTTGTTTGTAAAGGGGCAAACGATTGTATCTGATGGAACATGGTTGGTAACGTTTGAGGATAAGGAGTGGATCGATGAGACAGGCAAGGCATCGGATCAGGCTGCTACTGTTTGGCTAACTGCGGGAAGTAAAAATTTTAACGACCCGTCTATAAAACCATCGTCTTTCAAACTGCAAACGACACCTCAATATGCTGCGTCTGTTGATAAGAAGGGGCAAACATTGTTGGTTGATTTTGGCAGGGAAACATTTGGATACGTAAAATTGAATGGTCTTCGCGGAAATGGTAAAGTGAACATCTATTACGGTGAATCTAAAGCAGAAGCGTTGTCGACAGATCATTGTGAAACGTTAGACAGATTGCAGATCAGCAACGCTGCGGCCAAGGACACAGTATTACCGTCTTCGAAAGCATTCCGGTTTGTCAATATTCAATATAACGGCTCGCTTGCATTGGATTCTGTCTCCATGCTTTACGAATATGCACCGGTTGCGCAACGTGGAACTTTCAGATGTTCAGATACTTTGTTGAACAGAATTTACGAAGTATCAGACTATACGTTTCATTTGAATACGCGTGAATTTTTCATTGATGGCATCAAGCGTGATCGATGGGTTTGGAGCGGTGATGGTTATCAAAGTTTTTTGATGAACTATTATTCCTTCTTCAATTCATCAACGGTAACGTCTACATTAATGGCGCTACGTGGCAAGGATCCTGTGACTAGTCATATCAATACCATCATGGATTATACGTTTTATTGGTTCATGGGAATCTATGATTATTATCTGTACACAGGTGATCAAAATTTTATTACGCAGGTATATCCACGCATGCAAAGCATGATGGATTATTGCTTGCAAAGAAGAAACAAAGATGGCTTGATGGAAGGGCTTGCAGGAGATTGGATATTTATTGATTGGGCAGATAGGCTTAGTAAAAAAGGTGAAGTGAGTTTTGAACAGTTGCTCTTGTGCCGCAGTCTTGAGACAATGTCGATGTGTGCCGATTTGATGCATGATACAAAAGCTGCACAGTACAGGCAAATGGCTGCGGATCTAAAAGCGAAAATATTCTCTTATTACTGGAACGGCAATAAGCAGGCATTTGTTCATAGCCGAATAAATGGGCAACCAACAGACAACGTAACCCGCTACACCAATATGTTTGCAATCTTCTTTAATTATTTGTCAGACATACAAAAGCAAGGCGTAAAGCAAAATGTTTTATTAAACGATAAAGTACAGAAGATCACCACCCCATATATGCGTTTCTACGAGTTGGAAGCGATGTGCGCATTAGGCGAACAACAATATGTGTTGAATGAAATCAAAAGTTACTGGGGTGGCATGTTGCAAAATGGCGCAACGACTTTCTGGGAAGAATACAATCCCGATAAAAAGGGAGATGAGCACTATGCCATGTACGGAAGGCCGTTTGGCAAAAGCCTTTGCCATGCGTGGGGTGCAAGTCCGATTTATCTTTTTGGAAAATATTATTTAGGAGTGCAGCCTACTTCGCCAGCGTACAAAACGTACACGATACAACCGGTAACAGGTGGGTTGAAATGGATCGAAGGAACGGTGCCTACACCAAACGGAGTAGTGAATGTGTATTGCAGTGCGAAGCAAATAAAGGTGAAGGCAGACGAAGGAACAGGTACGTTGAAATTCAAAAGCAAAAAGAAACCTTCCTGCAAAAACGGAACAATCGCAAGTACAGGAAACGGTGTGTATGAGATGACCGTGGAGAAAGGTGTGGAGTATGTGGTGAATTATGAATGATGAATTTTGAGGTTCATTCCCGTAGAGACGCATGAAAATGCGTCTCCCGAACAAACCGCATGTCGCAAATTATAAGGCTGTCGTAAAGACAGCAATCAAAAAAGGTGTTCATAAAATGGCTACAATAAAAAATATAGGTACGTTATTAGTGTTGTTTTTACCCATTGCATTAAAAGCACAATTAGTAGACGGTACGCCCGCTGCTGTACCCAGTAAGCCCGCTGTGTATGCAACAGAACCCTGGGAAGATCCGCGAATAACAAGCATTAACCGAGATGAAGCAAGAGCAACTAGTTATTCATTCGGCAATGTACAGGATGCTTTGGCGTGCGACAGAACAAAGACCTCACGTGTGATATCGTTGAATGGCAACTGGGATTTTTCATTAGTACTAAAGCCAGATGATGCACCTAAAGATTTTTATAAATCAAGAGTAAAAGGTTGGAAGCAAATTCCTGTTCCTTCGAATTGGGAGATGCAAGGTTATGATAAACCAATATACAAAAGCGCTGTGTATCCATTCCGTCCTGTGAACCCGCCCTACATTGTGAAAGACTATAACGCTGTTGGTTCATACCAACGCACATTCACAGTGCCCGATGAGTGGAGCAACATGAACATTACACTGCATTTTGGCGGCGTAAGTTCAGCTTTTAAGGTATGGGTGAACGGACAGTATCTCGGTTATGGAGAAGATAGTTTTTTGCCATCAGAGTTTAACATCACGCCTTACTTGCAAAAAGGAGAGAATATTTTATCAGTGCAAGTGATTCGCTGGAGCGATGCATCATATCTCGAGGACCAGGATCAGTGGCGTCTGAGCGGCATACAAAGAGAAGTGATATTGATGGCCGAACCTAAGTTGAGGATTGCAGATTTTCATTGGGAAGCAAAACTGGACAAGCAATACAACGATGCGATTTTCAGTATCCGTCCACGCCTGGAAAACCTTACCGGTGAAGAGGTTCCGGGTTATGTAGTGAAAGCTCAGTTGTACGATCAGAACGGAAAACCTGTTTGGAATGCACCGCTGCAGAAGAAGGCAGATGAAATAATTAATGAAGTGTTTCCCCGCTTGGATAATGCTAAGTTCGGTTTGCTCGAAGAGAAGGTGCAGCATCCTGAAAAGTGGAGTGATGAGACGCCGAATTTGTACACCCTTGTGTTAAGTCTTGAAGACAGCACGGGAAAATTAGTGGAAGCAAAAAGTTGCAAAGTTGGTTTTAGAAGTATTGAATTTTCCAATGAAGGGAAATTGCTGATTAATGGGAAAGTCACTTATTTGTATGGGATCAATCGTCATGACCACGATCCTGTGCGCGGTAAAGCCGTAACAAGAGAAGATATTTTGCAGGATGTAAGAACTTTGAAGCAATTTAATTTCAACTGCATTCGCACCAGTCACTACCCGATGGACCCATACTTCTATGACCTGTGCGATCAATATGGCATGTTGGTGATTGACGAAGCAAATCTAGAGACGCACGGACTTGGTAGCAAACTAAGCAATGATGCAGCATGGACCGGAGCTTATTTGGAACGTGCAACAAGAATGGTGCTAAGAGACAAAAATCATCCTTCCATTATAATCTGGAGCCTTGGAAATGAAGCAGGGCGCGGACCTAATCACGCTGCGATGGCTGCATGGATACACGACTTTGACATTACACGTCCCGTTCACTACGAACCTGCCATGGGAAGTCCGAAAGTAGAAGGTTACATTGATAACAAAGATCCGCGTTATCCAAAAACAAACGACCATTCTCATCGGTTACAAAATCCGGTGGAT
Organism: Pinibacter aurantiacus; assembly: GCF_019130065.1. GTDB lineage: Bacteria > Bacteroidota > Bacteroidia > Chitinophagales > Chitinophagaceae > Pinibacter > Pinibacter aurantiacus. The sequence goes on from NZ_JAHSPG010000006.1 coordinate 366,386, forward strand.
CAGTATTATGTTGACATTGTAAGCCGCATGTACCCTGGCATTTACACGCCCGCGTTGCTTGCGAATCAACAGAATGGAGACAATCGTCCTATATTTTTTGTAGAGTACTCGCATGCCATGGGCAACTCCAACGGCAACTTAAAAGAGTTCTGGGATGTCTTCCGTTCCACAAAACGCATGATTGGCGGCTGTATTTGGGAGTACCGTGACCAGGGTTTGCTAAAGAAAGATGAGCATGGCGAATACTATGCTTTTGGTGGGGACTATGGAGAAAAGTACTATGACAACTTCACCATTAAAGGAATTGCTGCATCTGACGGAAGGCCGAAGGCTGCGATGTATGAGTGTAAACGCGTGTTTCAGCCGGTTGAGTGTAGTTTGGAAAATGCTACAAAAGGGATAGTGAAGGTTACAAATCGCCATGCATCACAATCGTTAGCCGGGTATAATGTTTCTCTGATCATCCGTGAAAATGGAAAAATAGTTGTACAGAAAAATTTGCCTGCTATCAATCTTGCGGCAGGTAACGATACGTTGATAAATATCGCTTCATTCTATCCAACTTTAAAAGAAAATAGTGAGTATCTGGTCGACATTCATTTTACATTGTCTCAAGCCGAAGTGTGGGCAGATAAAGGGTTTGAGATTGCTTCTAATCAGTTTTCTTTAACACACGCTGTGCGTCCTGTATTTGAAAAAGGTAAACAAAATAAAGCGGCTCAGGTTGCAGAAACAGATTCGTCTTATTTGTTGAGCGGTAAGAATTTTTCCATTGCCATCAGCAAAAAGAACGGTGGGTTAAATTCCTATATTTGGAAAGGTAAACAACAGATATATGCACCGTTGCTGCCTTGTTTTACCAGGCCTTTGACAGATAATGACAAACGCGGATGGAAGTCGAACAAAGTATTGAAAGAATGGTATGATACCACATTGCAATTGCAGCATGTGACTTCGAAAATGGAGAATGGAATGCCTGTCATTACAAGTAACTATACGCTTGCAAACGGAAGTAAGGTTATTGTAATTTACGCAATCAACAATGACGGAGTAATAAAAGTAAACTATGCGTTGGATGTGCCCGCCGGCAGACCAAATATTCCTAAAGTAGGTATGCAATGTGGTATATCGAGAGGTTATGATAACATAGCATGGTATGGTCGCGGGCCTGAGGAAAATTATATCGACAGAAGATATGGTTTTGATGCAGCGGTTTATTCATTGCCTTTGGATAAATTTATTGAGCCATATGTAGTACCTCAGGAAAATGCCAACCGAACGGATGTTCGCTGGATGTCGTTGAGCAATAAAAAACAGGAAGGTTTGACAATTGTTGCGGATAGTTTGTTGAGCATGAGTGCGCGCCCTTATACCGACTACAACATTCAAACATCGAAGCACACATATAATTTGAAAGACGCAGGTTTTATAACTTTGAATATTGATCTTGTGCAAATGGGAGTGGGAGGAAATGATAGTTGGAGTGCAGTTGCGGCACCGCTGGAGCAATACCAGGTTCCTGCAAAGCCATACAGCTACAGCTTTTACATTTATCCTGAAGCTAAAAGGAATTGATTTCGTTTTATTGTCTAAAAATATTGAGAACAAATTATTAATTGCATCGCATGAAAACATTGGTTTGTGTTACGCCGGGAACATTCGAATATGGAACAGTAGAAGTGCCTGAATTAAGGGCCGGCTATTCGTTGCTTAAGATCAAAAGAATTGGCATTTGTGGAACGGATTTGCATGCTTTTGAGGGCACGCAACCCTTCTTTTCCTATCCGAGAATATTAGGACATGAATTAGCTGCCGAGTATGTAAAAGGCGATGCCAAAGGGTTTCAGGCTGGTGAAGCTGTTACGTTTATTCCTTATTTCAATTGCGGTAAATGCATAGCCTGTAGGATGGGCAAGCCAAATTGCTGCGCTGCGATCAACGTTTGCGGCGTACATGTGGATGGCGGTATGCGTGAGTATTTGCTGGTTCCTTCAGAATCATTGATTCATGGCGAAGATTTGAATTTCGATGAATTGGCATTGGTTGAGCCATTGGCAATTGGCGCCCATGGCGTAAGACGTGCTGATGTTACTCCCGGCGAATGTGTATTGGTAGTGGGTGCAGGGCCGATTGGTTTGGGTACAATGGAGTTCGCACGAATAGCCGGAGGAAAAGTAATCGCTTTGGATATTAACGACAATCGTTTGGAGTTTTGTAAGGATAAACTAGGAGTAGATTTTACGATCAATGGTTTGAAAGAGAATGTAGTGGAGCGATTGAAAGAAATCACCAACGGCGACATGCCTACCGTTGTGATCGACGCAACAGGAAGTTTGCGCGCCATCAACGCAGGATTTGAATATATGGCCCACGGAGCGAGATATGTTTTGGTAGGCTTGCAAAAAAACGAATTGGTCATCTCTCATCCAGAATTCCACAAACGTGAAGCAACTTTGATGAGCAGCAGAAATGCAACGAGACAGGATTTTGAACATGTGATTGCCTCAATGAAGAAAGGACTTGTAAAGCCTGAAACATACATCACACACCGCGTTTCATTTGACGAGGTGAAAGATAATTTGGCCAGTTGGCTGAACCCGGAAACAGGTGTTATTAAAGCCATGGTAACTGTTTAATCGGCTACCCGTAGAGACGCATTGAATGCGTCTCTGGTGCTGCACCCAAAAATCGGGAGGCGCATTCAATGCGTCTCTACGTTCTATTTTTCTTACATTCGTTTTATAACATTTTTATCATTGACCAGCATACGTAAGAAAATATCATTCCTTCTTTCTTTCAGTTTTTTATACATTATTTCTTTCGCGCAGCCGAAAGAGTTATCCAACTATAATGTTGTTTGGCGTGCACAAAGCAGCAGCTCGTCCGAGTCCATGCCATGCGGTGGTGGCGACATTGGATTAAATGTCTGGGTGGAAAACGGCGATGTGCTTTTTTACATTTCGCGCAGCGGCACGTTTGATGAGAACAATCAAATGCTCACACTGGGCAGAATGCGCCTGCATTTTTCCTCCGATCCATTCGCTGGAAAAGATTTCAAACAGGAGCTGAAATTGGTTGAAGGAGGCGTTACTATTTCGGGAAATAATACTGAAGTTAATTTGTGGGTTGATGTATTTCGACCTGTTGTCCATGTAAGTGTTAGAAGCGCCAAGTCTGTTGATGTTACTACGTCCTACGAAAACTGGCGCACATCGGACAGAGTAATCAAAGGAACAGAATTAAGAGCAAATTCTTACAAAGCACCACAACTATTTGACGTGGTAATGTATAAAGATGAAGTGCAGGCGTTAAACAATGAAATACTTTTTTATCACCGCAACAGAAATGACAAACAAAATGTTTTTGACTACACAGTCGATAAAGAAGGGATGGGTTCTGTGAAAGATAAAATGTTCAATCCGCTTGCGGACAATACGTTTGGTGGCGTTGTGAAGGCGAAGGGTATGCAGTTTGTAAAGACTGATACCGGTAGTTATTGCAACACTTCTTTTACGTCGTGGCAGCTAAAAACGAAATCTGCTGTTCGTTCGCAGCAAATTGAAATCGCCTTGAATGTTTCTCAGGCCGCGACGATTGATATTTGGAAGAACGAGTTGAACAATATTGTAAAAGATGCCGCAACGAATAGCTCTACTGCATTGCAGAAGACAAAAGCCTGGTGGCAGCAATTCTGGACTAGAAGTTACATAGTTATCGAAGGCAAGGATAGTTTCATTTCGCGCAATTATAATTTGTTCCGTTACATGCTTGGTTGCAATGCCTATGGCAAATGGCCCACCAAATTCAATGGCGGATTATTCGTTTTTGATCCGGTGTTTGTAAAAGGCAATCAGCCTTATCCTTATTCTCCTGACTTTCGTTTGTGGGGCGGGGGTACGATGACTGCCCAGAATCAGCGGCTTGTGTACTATCCAATGATCAAGAGTGGTGATTTTGATATGCTCAAACCTCAGTTTGATTTTTACCTCAATGCATTGCGCAATGCAGAATTGAGAAGTGCCGTTTACTGGAATCATAAAGGAGCTTGTTTTACAGAACAAATTGAAAACTTCGGATTGCCGAATATTTTCGAATACAATTTAAAAAGACCTGCTGACTATGATGCAGGCCTCGAGTATAATGCATGGCTGGAATACTTGTGGGATACGGTTTTTGAGTTTTGTCAAATGATGCTGGAAACAGAACGTTACGAAAGCCGTGATATTAAAGAATATATTCCGTTCATAGAAAGTTGCCTTACTTTTTTTGATGAGCATTATCAATACATGGCGAAGAAACTTGGTGCCAAAGTATTTAACGAAAGGGGCGAGTATATTTTATATCCAGGCTCGGCTGCGGAAACCTACAAAGGTGCCTACAACTCAACAACCACTGTCTGCGCATTGAAAGTAATTCTCGAGCGCATGCTTGCTTTGCCAAATCAGTATCTTGATACAACACAAAGAAGCAAATGGCAAAAAATGTTGCATCGCATCCCGTCGATACCATTACAAACAATTGGAGGAAAAACTACACTGGCTCCGGCTTTGGTATGGGCAAGGGTGCAGAATGCAGAAGCTCCGCAATTGTATCCTGTTTTTCCATGGGGAATTTATGGCGTGGGAAAACCGGGTTTGGATACGGCCATAAATACCTATCAACTCGATTCGCAGGTAACTAAGACACGCAGTGCAGTGGGATGGAAGCAGCACAATATTTTTGCGGCGCGATTGGGATTGACTGATGAAGCGACAATTCTCACAAAAGAAAAATTTGCTGATGGTCCTTATCGGTTTCCTGCGTTTTGGGGACCGGGTTACGATTGGTCGCCCGATCACAACTGGGGCGGTAGCGCCATGATTGGCTTGCAGGAAATGTTGATGCAGGTGGATGATAAGAAGATCTATTTACTGCCCGCATGGCCAAAGGAGTGGAATACGAAATTCAAACTGCATGCGCCATATAATACTATCGTTGAAGGCGAGGTGAAAGAAGGAAAGGTGGTGAATCTTGTGGTGACACCTGCGAGCAGAAAGGCAGACGTGATTTTGTGCGAAGGAGAGAAGACACGCAGATGACACGGATTGGACGGATTTGCGCTGATTAGTTGCTTTGAGATTTGTTCAGTTTGAAAGTCCCAGATTTACCACTAAAACACTAAGTGCACTAAGCCTCACTAAGGGTTGTTGAAAACCAGACGTTTCTAAGTGAAACTTAGTGCACTTAGTGTCTTAGTGGTAAACCGTAGATGTAGCAAATGTTGAAATCTAATCAGTGCAAATCAGCTAAATCAGCGTTATCTGCGTGCTCCCTACAAAGACTTTCTCGGTGTTAAGTAAAACGGAACATCAATGTGCTTGAATGAATTTGTTAGTATCAGTTCTGCCGCCAGTTCGCCCATCTTTTTAAAGTCGGTGGAAATGGTGGTAAGTCCATTCAGGATGAGTTTTTTTAATGGCGTTTCATTGTAAGAAATGATGCCTACATCTTCGCCCACAACAAGGTTTTGTGCAATGATTTTTTCCAAAAGAATTACCAGGTCATTTTCGCGAAGATTGATATAAATGCTGCCCGGCGAAATGGCTTCCTTCTCAATGTCTGCAATAATTTCATAGTTAAAAGCATAGTCCTGGCAAAAGCGCTTGAAGCCCTGCAAAATTTCATCAGGATAATAAGTGTTCTCAGGAAAAATGATCTTAATGCTTTTGTATTTCTGCAGCTTGTCTTTTGCCTGTTCAAGCGCCGTGTAAATATCCTGCTCAAAATTTTCGTACACACCGCGGTAGTTACCGGTTACGCCCTGCAATCTTTTATCGAGCAGAATCAGCTTTTCTTTAGGCAAAGTGTTCAGTACTTCGTCTACATTTTCCCAGCGCTCTCTGAAGTGCGGCAGAATGACAAAGTGTGTATAGTCTTCAGGACGGCGTGCCAGTATGTTTTTGAACAGACTAAAATCACTGTTATAAATATAGAAGTCTATGTTGGCATGCTCGCCGATTGCATCAACAAAGGAATCGTAAATGATCTTTTTATGTTCGCTCAGTTTGTTGAACAAAAGCAATATGGTGAACTTTTGTTCAAACTGCGTATTCTGTACAAAATAACCTTTACCCGGAACAGAAGAAAGAATACCCAAAGACCTCAGATATTTATAACCTTTTTCCGCAGTATCCCTCGAAATTTCAAACTCGAAGCTTATTTCGTTGATGGAAGGCAGCACATCATTCTTTTGAATTTTACCCGCCGCAATAGCTTTAATAATGGAGTTCGCCAGTTGAAGGTACTTAGGCGTAGCGGAGTAAACGTCGATAAATAAATGCTGCGTAATAGGGACTTGCTTCATTAGGTGCCTTTAGTGATTGGTTATTGGTCAAACCTACGAAATTGTGAACCATGACAGTGCATGATGGATAAAAAATCATAACTTTTTACTTTTATTCTATAATTGTTTAGCCATATAAAAGACCAACTGCCATGGGAGTTATTCTGGGAGTAATTTTTCACTTTATCGGAGGATTTGCATCAGGAAGTTTCTACATACCCTATAAAAAAGTAAGAGGCTGGGCCTGGGAAAGCTATTGGATCGTAGGAGGACTTTTTTCCTGGCTCATCGTACCACCATTAGCTGCATGGCTAACGGTTCCGGGCTTTTCAGAAATCATTAAGTATACGCCGTCACACATTTTGTGGATCACTTTTTTCTTCGGCATTTTGTGGGGCATCGGCGGTTTGACATACGGGTTGGGTGTGCGCTATCTGGGCGTATCGCTTGGCAGCACCATTATTCTTGGATTGTGCTCTGTGTTTGGTTCCCTTATTCCTTCTATCTATTACGATCTGTATCCAAAAGCAGGTAAAGAATCTTTCTCAGACATGCTGCATAGCAGCTGGGGAAAATTGGTATTGCTCGGTATAATTGTTTGTACCATCGGTATCATTGTTTGCGGAAGGGCAGGTGTGTTGAAAGAGAAGGAGTTGTCACAAAAAGAAGTGACAGAAGCAAACAAGGAGTTCAAAATAGGGCTGGGACTTTTTGTGGCGATTGTATCGGGTGTGTTGAGCGCATGTTTTAACTTTGGGTTGGAAGCAGGAAAGTCAATGGCTGAAGAGGCCGTGAGACAAGGAATGAATCCACTCTATCAAAACAATGTTGTGTATGTTGTGTTGCTTTGGGGCGGACTTACTACCAACTTTATCTGGTGCATGATCTTAAATGCACGCAACAAAACATTTGGCGACTATACCAATCAGCAGGCACCCTTATTAAAAAACTACATTTTCTCCGCACTGGCAGGCATCACCTGGTTCTTACAGTTTTTCTTCTACGGAATGGGAGAAAGCAAACTCGGTAATGGTGCGAGTTCCTGGATACTGCACATGGCATTCATCATACTTGTTGCCAACTTATGGGGACTGGTTTTGAAAGAATGGAAAGGCACCAGCAAAAAAACATTATCAACCGTATTGGCAGGCATTGTGATATTAATCGTTTCGATTTTAGTAGTGGGTTATGGGAACTCACTCAAGTAAAACAATATTGATTTTTTAAAGCACATAGAATATGTCGGTTACAACAACATTCAAACACGTGAGTTATTTATGGGATGAAGAAAAAGCAGCGGCACTTGCAGGTGACGAAGTGGGCTTGCTGATTTACAGATCTAATTTGCTGGGGGCTGATTTGCGATTGACAAATTATGGTGGAGGCAACACATCCTGTAAAGTATTTTCAAAAGATCCATTGACTGGCGAAGAAACAGAAGTAATGTGGGTGAAAGGTTCAGGAGGTGATTTGGGTACGTTGAAAAGAAGCGGTCTGGCTGCTTTGTATGTTGACCGTTTGCGCAGATTGAAATCAGTTTATCGCGGCATTGAGCATGAAGATGAAATGGTTGAATTGTTCAATCACTCCATATTCGATTTGAATTCTAAAGCACCTTCTATCGATACTCCTTTGCATGGTTTTTTACCATTCAAACATATAGACCACCTGCATCCCGATGCAGCCATTGCAATCGCAGCAGCGAAAGATGGCAAGCGTATAACACAGGAATTGTTTGGCGGCACAATCGGTTGGGTAGAATGGCAGCGTCCGGGCTTTGACCTTGGCCTGAAACTGCGCCAGTGCCTGGATGAAAATCCTGGTATCCGCGGAATCATGTTAGGTTCGCATGGGTTGTTTACATGGGGCGATACAGCTTACGAAAGCTATATCAACACACTGGAAGTAATTGAACAATGTTCTGCTTTCATAGAAGAACAATCAAAAAATAAACAGGCATTTGGCGGCGCTAAAATCTCTTCATTGCCAAAAGAAGATAGAGTGAAGCAAGCATCTGCACTGGCTCCTGTGTTGCGCGGGTTCTGCTCAAGCAACATCAAAATGGTTGGTCATTTTACAGATGACGAAAAAGTTTTGCAATTCATCAACTCAAAAGATCTTGATAGATTGGCGCCAATGGGCACAAGCTGCCCCGACCACTTCCTGCGCACAAAGATCAGTCCGCTAGTATTATCATTAACACCAAACGAAGATTTGTCTGATGTACAGGCGATCAAAGATAAACTGGCTCCGCAATTTGAAGCGTATCGCAAAATGTATGCAGAGTATTACAACTCTTGCAAACATCCGAACAGCCCAGCAATGCGTGATGCAAACCCGGTGGTGATCCTGTATCCTGGCGTGGGTATGTTTACTTTCTCAAAAGATAAACAAACAGCAAGAGTCGCGGCAGAATTTTATATCAACGCAATCAATGTAATGCGTGGTGCAGAAGCTATTTCAGAATATACTTCATTGCCAAGACAAGAGGCTTTCAATATTGAATACTGGTTGCTGGAAGAAGCGAAATTGCAACGCATGCCAAAACCAAAAGCATTGTCTGGCAGGATCGCATTGATCACCGGAAGCGCTGGTGGCATCGGAAAAGCTATCGCACAAAAATTTGCTGACGAAGGTGCGTGTGTTGTGATCAACGATAATGATGCCTCAAGACTGGAAACAGCAAAGGAGTTCTTCCAGAAAAAATATGGTAAGGATGTGTTCACCGGCGTGGTGTTGGATGTAACAAGTAGTAAAGATATCAACGGCGCGTTTGATGCTGCAGCATTGGCTTTCGGAGGTGTTGACATTGTGGTGAACTGTGCTGGTCTGTCTATTTCAAAACCATTGGAAGAGCATACAGAAAAAGATTGGGATCTGTTATACGACGTGTTGGTGAAAGGTCAGTTCCTTGTAACACAGGCTGGCGTTAACACCATGCGTAAACAAGATATTGGTGGAGATGTGTTGAACATCGTTAGTAAAAATGCTTTGATGAGTGGCCCTAACAACGCAGGCTACGGTTCTGCAAAAGCAGCACAGATGCATCTTAGCAGGTTGAACGCAGCTGAATTGGGTAAAGACAAAATTCGCGTGAACGTTGTAAACCCGGATGCAGTTATCTCCGACAGTAAAATTTGGGAAGGTGCATGGGCAGAGGGAAGAGCGAAAGCTTACGGAGTAAAAGTAGAAGAGCTTCCTGCTTACTATGCAAAAAGAACTTTGTTGGATGAGATCATTCTGCCTGAAGACATCGCAAATGCATGCTTTGTATTTGTAGGCGGATTGCTCAATAAATCAACAGGAAATGTACTGAATGTAGATGGTGGTGTGGCCACAGCATTCGTACGATAAAAAGCGTTTGTTTTTTCGGTTCATATAGTAAATGTTGGGTAGGTTGGTGGCCCATGCGGTCATCAACCTTTTTTTTCTAAATTACAGGCATGAAGAAACGTGCGTTTAAAATGCAATTGTTCGATGGCTTCGTGAGCGAATACAAAAAACGCCACGATGAACTCTGGCCCGAGCTTGAGCAATTGTTGAGGGAAACGGGCATTCACGAGTATTCAATCTTCCTTGATGAAGAGACGAATGCTCTATTTGGCGTTATGGACGTTGAAGATGAAGCTTTGCTTGACAAGTTGCCGGAACATCCTGTAATGCAGAAATGGTGGAAGTACATGGGGGATATCATGGAATCGAATCCCGATCATTCGCCGGTAAGTGTGTCTTTGAAAGAAATGTTTTACCTCAAGTAGAGACGCATGATAATGCGTCTTTGAAAAACGAGCATGATAATGCGTCTTTGAAAATAGCCATGATAATGCGTCTTTGAAAAACAAGCATGATAATGCGTCTTAAACGAATTAATAATTAATAATTAAGAATTAATAATGCTGCCATGCAAATTGAAAAATATAAAATAGCCGATAACAACGATAAACAGATTGCTGCACATAAAAGAGCTTTTGGCTTTGTATCAGAAGGAGTGAACAATGTGGAGGAAGTGTTGCAAAAACTTAAAGACTTCCAGGTGGCCATCCCAAGCTGGGCGCTCGGTACAGGCGGTACACGCTTTGGTCGCTTCTCCGGAGGAGGTGAGCCTCGCAGCCTTGAAGAAAAAATAGAAGACATTGGTTTGTTGCACGCGCTCAATCAATCCAGCGGTGCCATTTCATTGCATATTCCATGGGATATTCCAGAGAACTATGCAAACATAAAAGCGTTGGCTGCGCAAAATGGTTTGCGTTTCGATGCCATGAACTCGAACACATTCCAGGACCAACCGGGACAGGAGCACAGCTATAAATTCGGTTCGCTGCAGCACGTGGATAAAGCAGTGCGCCAGCAAGCAATTGATCATAATATCGAAGTGATCAGACACGGTATTGAATTGGGTTCCGATTCACTGACTGTTTGGTTAAGCGATGGTTCTTCTTTTCCTGGTCAGTTGAATTTCCGCAAGGCGCATCAACGCACTTTGGAAGGCTTGCAGGAAATCTACAAAGCATTGCCTGACAACTGGAAAATGTTTGTGGAGTACAAAGCGTTTGAACCAAACTTCTATTCTATGACAGTAGGGGATTGGGGACAATCATTTTTATATGCCAACAAACTCGGCGATAAAGCATACACATTGGTTGATCTGGGACACCATTTGCCAAATGCCAACATCGAACAGATTGTTGCGCTGCTGTTGGGTGAAGGTAAACTCGGTGGTTTCCATTTCAACGATTCAAAATATGGAGATGATGATTTAACGGTAGGTAGTATTAACCCTTACCAGTTGTTCCTCATCTTTAATGAACTGGTAGAAGGTATGGATGCAAGAGGCATGAACCACGCGACCGGCCTAGGTTGGATGATCGATGCTTCACACAACATCAAAGACCCGTTGGAAGATCTATTGCAGTCGGTAGAAGCCATCAAGATCGCTTATGCACAAGCTTTGCTGGTCGATACAAAAGCGTTGCAACAGGCACAAACTGACAATGATATTGTAAAAGCGCAGGAGATATTGCAACATGCTTATCGTACAGATGTACGTCCGATTGTGGCAGAAGCGAGATTGCGTTCCGGCGGAGCGTTGAGCCCATTGTCGGTTTACCGCGGCGAAAAAGTAAGAGAGCAATTGATTAAAAGCCGCGGCCAAAAAGCAGTGTCCACAGGCTTGTAGAGACAAGGCATTGCCTTGTCTCATGATGCACCCTGATGGTGCAAGGAAAAGACAAGGCATTGCCTTGTCTCTACGGTTCACATTCAAAACTCACAACTCCCATGTCCTCTGTCATTGCCATATTCGACGTCGGTAAAACAAATAAGAAGCTGTTTCTTTTTGACGAACAATACAACATTGTGTTTGAAAAGTCGGCGAAGTTTACCGAGACAACAGATGAAGATGGCGACGCATGCGAAAACCTTGAGAGCTTGCGTTTGAGCGTGTTCGACTCATTAAGAGAAGTGTTTGGCAAAAAAGAGTTTGACATCAAGGCAATTAATTTCTCCACTTATGGCGCGAGCCTTGTGTACATTGATGAAGACGGCCAGCCATTGACGCCTTTGTACAATTACTTAAAAAAATATCCTGAAGCAATCAGCGATCCGTTCTATAAAAAATATGGTGGCGAAAAAAAATTCTCGCTGGAAACAGCATCACCAGTTTTGGGCAGTTTGAACAGCGGCATGCAATTGTATCGCATCAAACAAGAGAGGCCCGAGATCTTCAGCCAAATGAAGTATGCATTGCACTTACCGCAATACATGAGCTACCTGATTTCAGGAATTGCACACAGCGATATTACCAGCATTGGTTGTCACACAGCGTTGTGGAACTTCGAGAAAAATGATTATCACGAGTGGGTGAAACGTGAAGGATTGATCGATAAACTGGCTCCGCTCATTTCATCGGATATAGTTGTTCCGGCGACATTCCCCGGAAATAGTTATTCAGTAGGAGTTGGTTTGCACGATAGCTCCGCTGCTTTAATTCCTTACCTCGTAAGTTTTCACGAGCCGTTTATTTTGATATCAACCGGTACATGGTGCATCAGTATGAATCCTTTTAACGACGAGCCTTTGACGAGCGACGAGCTGGAGTTGGATTGCCTTTGTTACATGACCTACCAGGGCAAACCTGTGAAAGCATCAAGATTGTTTGCCGGCTATGAACATGAGCAACAAGTAAAAAGAATCGCCGATCATTTCAATGCACATGCGGCCAGGTACCGAAATGTTCCATACAATGCCGACATTATCGCTTCGCTGAAAAAGAAAGACCAGTTTTCGAAGAAACAAGTGGAAGCGGGCAAGTTGCATGAGTCGATCTTTGCACAAAGAGATTTGAATAGTTTTGCCGATGACGTGGAAGCCTATCACCAGCTATTGCTGGATATTATCGAACAACAGTATTTAATTACCCGCCTTGTATTAAATGATTCGGTGAAACGTATTTTTGTTGATGGCGGCTTTAGTAAAAACGCCATTTATATGAATCTGCTGGCAGCTTATTTTCCCGGACTTGAAGTGTTTGCAGCCTCTATGGCGCAGGCAACGGCGGTGGGCACGGCGCTTTCGATTCATACAAAATGGAACACCAAAGCATTGCCCAACGATATTATTGAATTGAAATATTATGCGTCCGCGCATCCGTCCATAGTATGAAAGTAGGTTTGTTTATTCCCTGTTATGTAGACCAGTTCTATCCCAATGCAGCCATAGCTACGCTGCAACTGCTTGAAAAATTCGGTGTTGAAGTAACGTATCCGTTGAGTCAAACCTGTTGCGGACAACCGATGGCAAACTCTGGCTATGAGCATTTGACCAAAGGTTGCAACGAACTCTTCATCAAAAATTTTGAATCATTCGATTATATAGTTGCTCCATCCGGGAGTTGCGTGCTGCACGTTCGCGAGCATTTGCACGATGCCGCAAACGAAGAAGCCGCAACGGTTTTGCGACATAAAGTATACGAACTCACATCATTCCTCACAGATATTTTACAGGTAAAAGAATTGAATGCACGTTTTCCACACAGGGTGGGCATGCACCAAAGTTGCCACGGACAAAGAGGGCTAAAACTTTCGCAAATGAGCGAGCTGGTTGCCGAGCCTTTCTCCAAACCCGGTTCATTGCTGAAAATGGTAAAGGATCTCGACCTGATTGAATTGGGCAGGACAGATGAGTGTTGCGGTTTTGGAGGAACATTTTGCGTAACAGAAGAAGCTGTTTCTGCAAAAATGGGGAAGGACAGAGTGGCCGATCACCTGCATCATGGTGCTGAATATATCACTGGTGTTGACATGTCTTGCCTTATGCATATGGAAGGCATATTGAAACGTGCAGGCAGCAAAGTAAAAGTAATTCACATCGCAGAAATATTAAACGCAGAATAAAATGCACGAGTCTACAAAAGATCACGCTGCATTGGCGGCGTTGTTTAATAAAGATGAAGAGCGTGTCAACTGGCACGACGAAACGCTTTGGTGGATACGCCAGAAGCGCGATAAAAATGTGCACCAGTTGCCAGAGTGGGAAGCGTTGAGAGAAGCAGCTTCGCAAATAAAATTCAATGTGCTTTCGAACCTTCACGATTATCTTTTGCAGTTTGAAAAGAATGCCACTGCGAACGGCGTGCAGGTGCATTGGGCAGCCGATGCAAAAGAGCACAATGAAATTGTACATCGACTGTTGCAGGAGCACAAAGTTGACAGGATGGTGAAGAGCAAATCGATGCTTACCGAAGAATGCGGATTGAATGAATACCTTGCTGAGCAAGGCGTAGAGGTGATCGATTCTGATCTCGGCGAACGCATTGTGCAATTGGCAAAAGAGCCACCGAGCCACATTGTATTGCCTTGCATTCACAAAAAGAAAGAAGAAATCGGAGATCTGTTTCATCAATATTTGGGCACACCAGCAAACGTTGCCGATCCACAATTCTTAACCGAAGCGGCGCGCCAGCATTTGCGTGATGTGTTTCTAACAAGAAGAGCAGCGCTTACCGGTGTTAATTTTGCGGTAGCAGAAACAGGTGAATTTGTGGTGTGTACAAATGAGGGCAACGCCGATATGGGCGCACACCTTGCTGATGTGCACATTGCGAGCATGGGCATCGAAAAACTGATTCCGGAAAGAAAACATCTTGGCATTTTTCTGCGCCTGCTTACGCGAAGCGCAACAGGGCAGCCGATTACAACCTATAGCAGTCATTTCAAAAAGCCACGTAAAGAAACGCCCATTCACATTATTCTTGTTGACAATGGAAGAAGCGTACAGCTTGGCAGAAAAGAGTTTCGCAATTCCCTGAAATGCATTCGCTGTGGTGCCTGTATGAATACATGCCCTGTTTACAGAAGAAGCGGCGGACATAGCTACCACACTGCTGTTGCGGGGCCTATCGGTTCTATTTTAGCGCCAAATCTTGACATGAAAAAGTACAAGGACCTTCCATTCGCATCAACGCTGTGTGGTTCATGTTCCAATGTTTGCCCGGTTAAAATTGACATTCACGATCAGTTATACAAGTGGAGGCAGGAATTGGTGAAAGAAGGGTACACGCCTGCGGCAAAAACGATCAGCATGAAGTTGATGGCGCAAACATTGTCGTCACCAACATTGTACAATGCAGCCGGAAAATCAGGTCGATTTGTATTGAAGCATGTGCCGTTTTTGGTAAACAATAAATTGAATCCCTGGTACAAGGAACGTGAAATGCCGGAAGCGCCGAAGGAATCATTCAGGGAATGGTACAAACGTAGAGACGCATGAAAATGCGTCTCCGCCGACGCACATTCAAACAACCCGCAAATGCGCGGCGAAACGAACATTAAAACAAAATGAACAGCAGAGACAAAATATTATCAGCCATCGCGGCAAATCAACCCGAAAAAACAGAACTGCCGGATATTTCAGGTTTCAAAGGCGCTGAAGAAGATTTGCAAAGCAAATATGCGACCGTGCTCACGGCCATTGGCGGTAAGATATATTTTGTTAAAGACGAAAATGAAATCGCGGCTACCATCGCCACGCAGTTCTCACAAGCTAGGAGGATTGTCAGTCTTGTAGACAACCTGCCGATCGATAATGTCGAAACCGTTATTTCAGATCCAGAAATACACAATCTGAAAAATGTAGACCTCGCCATCATCAAAGCGAAATTCGGTGTAGCTGAAAACGGAGCAGTCTGGATCACCGAAAAAGATGTGCAGCCTCGTGTATTACCATTTATTTGCGAGCATTTGGCTGTGGTAATCAACGAGGGAACCATTTTTCCAACAATGCACGAAGCCTATCAGAAAATTGCCACTTTAGAAGAATACGGCTACGGCAGCTTCATTGCCGGCCCGTCCAAAACCGCGGATATCGAACAATCACTCGTCATCGGCGCCCACGGCCCGAGGAGTATGAGTGTGTTTGTGAAAGTGTAGGCCGCTTCGCGTCTTCTATTTGCCACAGAGGCACAGAAAAACAGAAAAGAAGGGAAAAAAATCAATGGATCCGAAGAGGCGAAAAAAAGAAGATTCGGATAGAATGGCTCTTCCGTAAATGCTGGAGAGCCAAGTCAACCTATATCATTCTTCTTTTCTCTGTTTCCTCAGTGTTTCAGTGGCAACCCCAAACAGACGAAGCTCAAGCCCCTTCCATACCATATTATATAATATCGGCATCGATTGCGTAAATAAAGAATTCCTAAAATTTTTTTAATCCGCGGGATCAGGGTATGATTGTCAAGTATTTGAACGATCGCATTGCCAAGAATGAAAAAATCATCCTCATTTTGATCTCATCATTCCTGCCAAAGAGATCTTTTGCGTACGCCCAATAACCCAGTTTACTCAATCACACTGCTATATGAAACGATTATTGTTTTCCCTATTCGTATCGCTATTGATAACGATTGTGGCAACGGCGCAATCCACCCAGATCAAAGGAAAGGTGGTGGACGGCGACGGATCCCCGGTTCGCGGTGCCAGCGTTGTTATCGATAAATCCAAAACAGGCGCCTCCACTACAGACGACGGGTCTTTCTCGATCTCGGTTAAAGATGGCTCACAGGTAGTTAATCTCACCATCACCAGCAAAGGTTTTAAGACACTCAGGACCGCGGCGAAAGTTGGAATTATTGCCACTATAACCATGGAGAAAGAAATCTCCAATATGGATGAAGTGGTAGTGGTTGGTTACCAAACCATGAAAAGGAGAGACCTTACTTCTTCTGTGTCATCCGTTACTGCCAAGGACCTGAAAGATGTGCCTGTAAGTACGGCTGCAGAAGCTGTAACCGGCCGTTTGGCAGGTGTGCAGGTAACTACAACCGAAGGTCAGCCCGGAGCAACTGTCCTCATTCGTGTACGCGGAGGCGGATCGCTTACGCAGGACAACTCACCACTTTACATTGTGGACGGAATCCAGGTGGAAAATGCCCTTTCATTACTGGCGCCATCTGAAATTGCAAGCGTGGACGTTTTGAAAGATGCGTCTGCAACTGCGATCTACGGAGCCCGCGGTGCAAACGGTGTGGTGTTGATCACTACAAAAGGCGGTAAGGTAGGCAAGGCAAAAGTAACATACGATGGTACGTTTGGTGTGAGAAACATTGCCAAAACATTGGATGTTATGAATCCTTACGATTTTGTAAACTATCAATCCGAATTATACAAAACCATGTATAACGGAACTTCTGATTCAACGAAGTTCGCCACTAAATACGGTCAGTTTGCAGACATGGACCTGTACCACCAAATGCCGGCGGTAAACTGGCAGGACCAGGTGTTCGGCCGCAATGCAATGGCGCAAAACAATACGATCAACGTAACGGGCGGTGTTAAAGGGACTACTTACTCCCTGACGCTGAACAATAACAAAGAAGATGCGATCATGCTGGGCTCGGGCTTTAAGCGTAACATGGCTTCTTTCAGACTCGACAATGCATTGTCCGACAAAATAAAAATGGGTTTCAACATCCGCTACAGTTCACAACAGGTAGAAGGCGGCGGTACTTCCAATACGGGCAGCCAGGGAAATAACAAGTTGAGAAACATTGTGAAATACCAACCGTACCAGTCAGAAACAACTTTTGATCAGGATGTCGTGCTCGATCCTGTAACTTATAACAGTTCCGCGATTGTTAACCCGATTGTGTTTGTAAATGACGATGTAAGACGCCAGAAGCAAAACACTATCGTTGTAGACGGTTATGCGAGCTGGCAGATAGTAAAAAATCTTACTTTCAAAACGACTATTGGTGCCACGCGTGCGGATAGTGCCAGTAATTTGTACTCCGGTGTGTCAACTTACATCGCGAGACAATATGGAAACATGCCGGCCGCTACAATGGGAACATCGTACTCAACTTCCCTGAACAATTCAAATACGCTGGCCTATACAAACACTTTCAAAAACAAACATAGCCTGAACGTATTGCTTGGTGAGGAAACCTACCAGGTTAAATACAATTCATTCAGTGCGACCAACTATTGGTATCCTGCTGAAATGAAGGCAGATCAGGTGTTCGCACAGTTTCAATCTTCGCAGCCTCCTACAGCGGCAAGTGTTCAGCCTACACCAACATCTTTCCAAACACAGTCACAATTGTTATCATTCTTTGGCCGTGCGAATTACTCATATGACGGCAAATACATTGCTACGCTTTCAATGCGTGCAGATGGTTCCTCTAAATTTTCCGACGGAAATCGCTGGGGTTACTTTCCTTCTGCATCTGTTGCATGGCGCTTATCACAGGAGAAATTCATGGAAGGCATTATCGGCGGCGGCGCTGCAATCAGCGACATAAAATTGCGTGCAAGCTATGGTACAGCTGGTAACAACAGAATTTCAGACAACCTTTACAGAACGACATTTACCAACTCCCTGACTGAAGGCTATGGTTATAGCGTTGGAGCAACAAGTCCGGGACTTACTTCCGGAAGCCTTGCAAACAGCAACCTGAAATGGGAAACTACCGTTTCGAGAAACGTCGGTTTGGACTTCGCATTTATGCACAACAGGTTGACAGCTTCAATTGATGGTTATGTGAACCAGACAAACGACCTGCTGCTGCTGGCAGATGTTCCGCCAACAAGCGGTTATACCAAACAGCTTCAGAATGCAGGAAAAATTCAAAATAAAGGTATAGAGCTGCAACTTAGCGGACAGGTCATTAACAATAGAGATTTCAGCTGGACGGCAAGTTTTAACATTGCCCGCAACTGGAACAAAGTTATTGATCTCGGCATTGATCCTACAGGACACCCAAGACAATCTTACCAGGTGCAGTCCGGTTGGGTAAATCAGATGTATGATTTTTATGTTCAGTTAGGTAAACCTGTTGGTCAGTTTTATGGATACGTAACAGACGGATATTACACCGCTGACGATTTCTCCGGCTACGACGCTGCTAAAAAAACATTCATTTTAAAACCAGGGGTGGCTGATGATAAAGAAGTTGCTTTGGGTGGTAAAAATATTGAACCAGGTATGTTGAAGCTGAAAAATTTAGGCGGAGACAGTGTGGTTAGAAGAGATGAGGACGAACAAGTATTGGGCAATGCGCAACCAATATTCACCGGCGGTTTCAATAACCAATTTACCTACAAAGGATTTGATCTAAGCATCTTCATGAACTTCGTGTATGGCAACAAAGAGTATAACGCAAACAAACTGGAGTTTACAACGACCTATCAATACACAGACAATAACCTGCTGAGCGTTGTAAAGGATCGTTACAGAATATACGATGAAGCCGGAAACAAAGTAACCGACCTCAAACAACTGGATGCGATGAATCAAAATGCTAAAATATGGACACCTTCAAGAGGTAACTATTTCCTGCATTCTTATGGCATAGAAGACGGTTCTTTCCTCCGTATCAACAACGTTACATTGGGTTATACACTTCCTGCAAATTTGTTGGCTAAGACTAAATTCATTTCGAAAGTGAGAATTTATGCTACAGTAAATAATCTGTACACATTTACCAACTATTCAGGATTTGACCCGGAAGCCAGCACCAGGAGATCAACACCGGAAACACCGGGTGTGGACTATGCAACATATCCACGCAGCAGATTTTACCTTGGCGGCCTTAGTGTAACTTTTTAATAGCAAAAGAAAATTGTAATGAAACTTAATATCATCAAAATATTACCACTGTCAATGATCGCCTTAGGCGCATTGACATTACCATCCTGCAAGAAATATCTTGATACGGATCTTCTTTCCAGCGTTTCAACAGATGCCGTGTTCAGTAGTGTTACCAATACGCAATCAGCCATCAACGGTG
Organism: Pinibacter aurantiacus; assembly: GCF_019130065.1. Classification (GTDB taxonomy): domain Bacteria; phylum Bacteroidota; class Bacteroidia; order Chitinophagales; family Chitinophagaceae; genus Pinibacter; species Pinibacter aurantiacus. Next base: position 385,987 of record NZ_JAHSPG010000006.1, read on the forward strand.
TTTATAATCAGCTGACCGGTGACCAGGCTTATGGCATACGTTTGAGCCTGTATTTCGCACAATCGGCCGACGACTTTAAAACATCGGGTTCAAAGGATGGTGGTCGACGTGACTTCAGCATGTTTTGTGTGAACCCGGCGAATACAGAACTTGCCAACCCGTTTAATAATTTGTTTGCAGGAATAGAAAGAGCAAACATTTGTATCAAATACATCCCGAAATCAGATCTCTATACAAAAGGAAATGCGTCACAGCAAACCAGCATGAAGAAAATGTATGGTGAAGCTTTGACATTGCGTTCAATGTTCATTCTCGAAGTTTTGAGAAACTGGGGAGATGCACCGGTTTCGCTTGTTCCTTCTTCGGATGTTACCAATTTGTACATTCCAAATATCAACAGGGATTCATTATACGATCACGTGTTGAATGATCTTAAAACTGCAGAAGACTTAGTTCCATGGCGTTCAGAAACCGGCGATCCTGCTACGAAAATTTCAAAAGCTGTGGTAAAAGCAATGCGTGCGAGAATTGCATTGTATCGGGGTGGATTTTCATTGCGTGGCGATTCAAAACAAATGGAGCGCAGAAGCGATTATAAAACCTATTACCAGATCGCAATGGATGAGTGTAAGGATATCATGCAGAAAAACGAAAACGGTTTGAACCCAAGCTATGAGAACCTGTTCAAATCATTGCATACATCTTCCAACAGTTATGTAGCAGACAATGCCAATGAGATGATGTGGGTAGTGGGAGCGTCTACTGCCGGCGGTTTGGCAAATACCGATACCAAGCTCGGCTATTACAATGGTATAAAATCTGCCAGCACAACTTTGGGTACAGGTGGTGGTGGTATCACTGCCATACCAACTTACTTTTATGAGTTCGATTCAATTGGTGATGCCCGTCGCGATGTAACATTGGCTTATATACAAATCGACAACAAAGATCAAAAGACTTTGCAGGCTGCTGATGCGATGACAGACGGTAAGTTCAGAAGAAACTGGACCAACAACAGCACAGCTCAGTATATGGAAATTCAGTGGCCGTTGCTGCGCTTTGCAGACGTGTTGCTGATGTATGCAGAAGCAGATAACGAAATAAACGGTACGCCATCTTCTGCTGCCCAAAACGCTTTGAAGAGAGTAAGAGACAGAGCCTATGCGGGTTACCTCGATCGTGAGCCTGCCATACCAACCAGCCATGATGGATTTTTCAATGCACTTGTACAAGAGCGCTTGCTTGAGTTTGGCGGCGAAGGCATTCGCAAATATGACCTGATAAGATGGAACCTGATTGGCGCGAAGATCAATGAAACAAGAACGAAGTTGACGCAGTTTGCAGATACAACCGGTTTGAATTCTGGTCGTTATGCCAATGTTCCAATGGTGATATATGCAAAAACAAATGCGTTCCTTAATGCAGCTATTCCGCAGGAAATGTCATCGCTTACGCTTGCCACAGATGCAGTAGGCGGTACAGGTCCAGTTGCTAAAGTATATTTTACGCCGTCCCCTATCACCACAGCTCCGACAGGCTACACAGCATACAACTGGAGAAAACAGATTAAAGTGGCGACGTACCTGAATGATGCGAACCAGGGATATGCGTATTATTTCAAAGCGAATTTCAGCGAATTGCTGCCGTTCCCGAATACAGCGATCAATACGAATTTTAACCTGGTGCAAAACCCGTATTATGGACAGTAGGAGAAATTGAAAGTTGAGAGTTGTTGGCGTTCGATTTTGAATAGTCGTGATTAAAGCCTAACACAACCTACAATTGTCGACTGATTTTTCCTAACAAAAAACTCAAACATGAAACAAAGAATATTTAACCTTCTATATATCGGTGCAACGGCTCTGGCTGTTGCCAACCTTGCGTCTTGCGATAAAACCGGCGGTTTTCAGGACCCTTCGTTTTCACGCATGTTCATGCCTAACTCGGCATTGAAAGCAACAACAGATGCTACTACAGCTACGTTGTCGTGGGGAGGCTCATTGTATAATGATACTGCAGCAAATAAAATCTACTATGTGCTTCAACTCGCGTCCGATGCAGCCTTTACAAGCATTGTGCGCACAGACACAACAACAGCGCTTAACAAAAAGTACACAGATGCTGATCTGGCTGTGAAGAAAGATTACTATCCGCAGGTGAAAGTGCTTGGAGTAAATGGCGCCGGAGACTCACAGTGGTTGAAAGGAAACAAGTTTTCAATACTCGGAGAAAATCTTTTCATTACACCATCCGGTGGAGATATTCAATACTACACGGCAATACTTCGTTGGAGGCACCAGGATGGCCTGACAAAAGTGACCATCACAAATAACGGAGCGTCTGTTGATTCATTAATATCTGCGGACACATTATTCTTGAGAAACTTAACTCCCAAGACAACTTATACCGCTGAGCTTTTCAAAGGAGCAACGAGCAAAGGAACAATGACCTTTACTACGAAAGACGCGGGCATGTTCACCAAGATTATTGACCCTTCCGCAAGCTTAAGTACAGAGATAACAAACGCAAGTTCCGGTGCCGTATTAGGTCTGATGGATGGAACATATGATTTGGGTGCTGGTTCTTCTGGTTTTGCTGTTACTGGTAAGAATATCACGATAGCTTCTGTTTCAGGCGCTTCCACTAATGTTACAATATTAAATGCCGATTTTATTCTGAAGGGAGCCGGTGCTGGAATTAAACTATCTGGTCTTACATTGTCCGGACCAGCCAAAGGCTATGTTGTTGACATTGCAGCTGACGCAACTGGTGTTGGCGACATTACGCTTGAAAATTGCAACATAGTATTTCCATCAGGAGGATTTGCAATTGTGAGAGCAAACAGAGGCGCCACAACAATGGGTACGCTTACCATTACTGATTGCGTGGGGATTGGGTTGGGCCTTAACGACAACTACGGAATTGCAATGATGGACAAGATAAAGTTCGCTGCTGTTGTTATTAAGAATAGTACTTTCAGTGGCTTCAAAAGAAATATAGTAAGTGCCCCGACCACTCTTGCCGGATGGGCAGCACCTATCACCATCGATAAGTGCACGTTTAATTATTTTGGAGGAGGAAGTAAGGCGGCTGTTGCCGATTGCGGAGCAAACAATTTAACGCTGACAATTAAAAATACGATTCTGGCCAACACTCCGCTGAACCTGGAAACGGTATTAGCCGCTGCGATTGTTTCCTCTACTAATACACCGTCTTTAAGTAAAGTATTTTATTTTAATTGCAATACCGGGGGAGCAACATCTGGACCACTCACCTGGCCCACAGGTGCTGCAGCAACAACTGACATTTCATGGACTTCAACAACAACTGATTTCACTTTGCCAGCCGCTTCATCATTAAGAACAGCGGGAACGGATGGTGGTTGTGTTGGAGATCCCCGTTGGGCAAAATAGAACTAGTCGTTAGTTTATAGTTGTTGGTTGTTTGAGTTCAATTCTGAGCATTCATCATTAAAGCTCAACAACCAACAACTATCAACTAACAACCAAAAGAGAAACCCCTTAACCCCTATATCCTAATGCCCTCTACTTACTTTTTTGTAGGTCAAAAAACAATTAGGACATGATCCGTAAACCAATGATGCTAGTACTTGCCTCGGCCGTTTTAACGGCCGTTGCATGTACAGCACAACAGCCAGTAATTTCAGCAACAGACAGAGCAATCGCATTTCCGGGCGCGGAAGGTTTTGGTAAATACACGACCGGAGGCCGCGGTGGCAAAGTTTGGATCGTTAACAATTTAAACGATGCAGGTCCCGGCAGTTTGCGTGAAGCAGTAGAAGCCAAAGGGCCGCGTATCATCGTGTTCGCTGTTTCCGGTACCATCGAACTAGCTTCAAAACTCGCTATCAAAAATGGTGACATGACCATTGCCGGACAATCAGCACCGGGAGATGGCATTTGCCTCAAAAATTATTCGTTCGTTATAGAAGCCGACAATGTAATTGTTCGCTACATGCGCTCGCGCCTTGGTGCAGAAAAACACCAGGAAGATGATGCAATGGGCGGCACAAGGCAACACAACAATATCATCATCGATCATTGCTCTGCGAGTTGGTCAGTTGATGAAACGGCTTCGTTTTATCACAACAGAAACTTTACCATGCAATGGTGCATCGCTGCTGAAAGTTTAAACAACTCTGTTCATTCAAAAGGCGAGCATGGTTACGGTGGTATCTGGGGTGGAGAAAGCGCAACGTTTCATCACAATCTGCTCGCAGATCACAAGAGCCGCAATCCTCGTTTCAGTGGTTCGGCCACCACACCCAATGACCCGGATGAGCTCGTTGATTTTCGCAACAACGTAGTTTTCAACTGGGGCGAAAACAGTAGCTACGGCGGAGAAAAAGGTTCTTACAACATGGTGTGCAACTATTATAAACCCGGCCCTGCAACAAAAGGAAAAATTGCGGATCGGATCGTTCAACCCTGGAGCCCGCTAGGCAAGTTTTATGTTTTCGGAAATGTTGTTGAAGGCAATGCTTCCGTTTCAACCGACAACTGGAACGGCGGTGTGCAAACAGTTAACCTCGATTCTGCAAAAGCCTTAGCACCTTTAGAAGTTGAAAAGATTAAATATACTTCCGCCAAAGAGGCTTACGCAGCAGTGTTGAAATATGCAGGTGCGAACAAATTTCGCGATGCTGCTGATCAGCGCGTGGTTGAACAGGCAAGAACCGGCAAAGCAACTACCGGAAAAAATAGAAATGGCATCATCGATTCTCCTGCCGATGTCGGCGGCTGGCCCGAATTACATTCTCTTCCTGCACCAACAGACAGCGATAAAGATGGTATGCCGGATGAATGGGAAACTGCGCATGGCCTGAATCCGAACAATGCTAATGATGCGGCAGCTTATACGGTGGACAAACAGTACACGAATTTGGAAATGTATTTGAATGGGCTAGTTGCGGGAATAACTGAGTAACTGAGTAACTGAGTAACTGAGTAACTGAGTAACTGAGTAACTGAGTAACTGAGTAACTGAATAACTGAAGGGTTGCCTACAATCGACCATCTCGCATCGTCATTGCCCGCCCGGATGAATCCGTTCGGACGGGCGAGCCACTGTGCTATCTGGTTGCTTGAATAATTACAGCGTATGTGCATCAAGGTAAGCGTGGCGAAGCAATCTCGATTTGGGTGTCCCTGATTGCTTCACCCGTCGCTAATTTCGACTTTGCCTTAAGTAGTTCCATCATTCAATCTCGGCTTGGGCTCGCAATGACGTGCAACGACAAGCATTGTTCATCTATATTCTCCTGTTGAAGAGTGCGACGCAACGGATGCCCAATCAAGGAACAACCGTTGATGATCCAAAATAAAAAAGCGTTTCGCGAAAACGCGAAACGCAATAATTTTCAACTTTCAACAGCCCTCTATTTCTTCCTCTCACTCGACTCTCTTACCACGAGCTCTGCGGGCAAAACAAAGTTTTCGAAATCTTTATCGGGGCGCTTGGCTTCAATTACTTTTAACAGAAGTTCAGTAGCCTTTTTGCCCATTTCAAAAGCCGGTTGTTTAATCACTGTCAGTGCGGGTTGCAGAAGATCTGCGTTTTCAGAATTGGAAAAGCCGACCAATGCGATATCTTCCGGTATCCTCATTTTTCTTGACTTGAAATAACGCAGTATTCCCATTGTCATCGTATCAGATCCGGCGAAGACAGCATCTGGTTTTTTCTTTTGTGCAAACAACGCATCCATTTCACGTTCAAGCTCAGCGTAATCCTGGCCGCCATGTTCACAATACCTGATCAGCTTTTCATCGATGGGCACATTATGATCTTGCAATGCTTTCTTATAACCACTCAATCTTCCCTGTGCAATAAACGAGTGTTCGGAAATATTGATATTGGCAATGCGTTTAAAACCATTTTCAATCAAATGTACAGTGGCATTGTAGGCGCCGGTAGAGTTATCAATAATTACTTTATGTGTGTCGATCTCATCCACCACGCGGTCGAAAAAAACGATCGGTAGGCCCTTGTTGTGCAAACTTTTCAGGTGATCGAAGTTGGTTGTTTCCATCGAAACAGAAATCAGCAAACCATCGATAGAGCGGGAGGCAAGGTAGTTCAGGTCGATTACCTCGCGTTTGTACGATTCATGGCTCTGCGAAATGATTACGTTATAACCCCTGTCGTAGGCGATGGATTCAATGCCATTGATGATCTGTGAAAAGAAGCTGTTGGCGATCTCGCAAACCACCACCCCAATAGAGCGGCTTCTTTTTTCCTTTAAACTTAATGCAATAGGGTTGGGCCTGTAGTTGTGTTCTTCAGCATAGGCTCGCACAAGCTTTTTCGTCTCCACACTTATCTCGTGACTGTCTCGCAGGGCACGTGAAACGGTTGAAGTAGAAAGGCCAAGGGCTGTAGCAATATCTTTTATAGTAATAGCTTCAAATCTCATAGTTCATTCGTCTGTCGGATGGGATGAAGATAGGGAAAAATGACGGCAATGTAAAATGTTGATTATTAGGTGTTTGAAAGCGTCTCTCGGATATTCAAATAACTGAATAACTGATTAACTGAATAACTGAATGTTTTTAATGAGTTTTTCACTTCGTCTTTCAACCACTCAGTTATTCAGTTAATCAGTTATTCAGTTATTATTCACCCGATAACGATTGCGTAAAAAAATATCTCTATCACCGTTGCCGTAAAAGAATATATAAGTAGCATTGTATGTAAGGATCAATAAATTAAGGCTTCATATCTCGTAACGATCTTATTTCGGAACTTAACTTGTCATAATGAAAATACGGCCAATACTAGGTTTGACTATTGCTTCATTTCTTGTTGCCGCTGGTGCAAATGCACAGAAAATGCCTGTGGTGCAACAACCCTCTTTCAAAAAAGATACATTTAACATCGTACGCTATGGCGCCATTGCAGATGGCATTACCATTAATACCAAAAGCATTAACGATGCCATTACTGCCTGCAATGTTAAAGGTGGTGGAGTTGTGTTGGTTCCGGAAGGCTTGTGGATCACGGGGCCTGTGGAAATGAAAAGCAATGTGAATCTGCATGTAAAGAGTGGTGCTATTCTACAGTTCACCAACGATCTTTCTCAATACAAAATAGTAGAAGGTAACTGGGAAGGACAACCGAACGCCCGCAATCAGTCGCCGATCTCCGGAAAGAATTTGCAAAACATCGCCATTACCGGAAAAGGAATCGTTGACGGCTGGGGAGATGCCTGGCGCATGGTGAAGAAAGACAAACTTACAGGTTCGCAGTGGAAACAACTTACTGAATCTGGCGGCATAGTAAGTGAAGACGGCAAAACATGGTATCCATCTCAAAGTTCAGTGAAAGGCTCTAAAACAAAAGATGCCGGGGTGTTGGCAAATGGTAAAACAGTCAAAGACTTTGAAGATATCAAGGATTATCTGCGTCCTAATCTGCTCGTATTGGAAAGTTGCAAAAAGGTGTTGCTGGAAGGGGTGACCTTTCAAAATTCACCGGCATGGTGCCTGCATCCTTTGATGTGTGAAGATTTAACCGTAAGAGATGTGTACGCAAAAAATCCATGGTACGCACAAAATGGCGATGGTATTGACGTGGAATCATGCAATCGCGTTTTGATTGAGAACAGCACTTTTGATGTGGGTGACGATGGCATCTGCGTGAAATCAGGCAGAAACGAAGCAGGCAGAAAAAGAGGCATGCCTACACAAAATATGATCGTTCGCAATTGCATAGTATATCATGCCCACGGCGGTTTTGTGATAGGCAGTGAAATGAGCGGCGGTGCAAAAAACATTTACGTAAATAATTGTTCATTCATCGGAACAGATATCGGCCTTCGTTTTAAAACAACAAGAGGTCGCGGTGGAGTAGTAGAGAATATCAATGTTTCAAACATCAACATGAAAGACATCATGGGCGAAGCTATTTTGTTTGACATGTATTACGAAGCAAAAGATCCGGTTCCTTTAGCGGGAGAAGTGAGGAATGCTCCTGCGGTAGAACTGATTCCGGTTACTGAAGCAACGCCACAATTTAAAAATTTCAACATCAGCAACGTGGTGTGTAATGGCGCATCCAAAGCGATCTTCGTAAGGGGGTTACCTGAAATGCACATTCAAAATATTTTGCTGAAAGATGTTACCATCACTGCGAAAAAAGGCATTCAAATTGAAGAAGCGACCAATATAAAAATGCAGAACGTGCATTTGTCAATCGCAGCAACCGATGCGTTGGTGAACATTCAAAACAGCAAGGATATTTCATTCGATAAATTATCAACGTTGAAACCGACAGAAGTTGTTTTCAACGTGACGGGTACTCAATGCGGCGAAATTCAATATGCAAATTCTACACTGCCTTTCAATAAACAATTCGCGGCATTCAATGCAGGTGCGTCAGAAAAATCGTTAATTAAAAAATAGGTTGTTCCCAACATTGTCAATATGAAAAGAGCATTAGCAACAATATTTTTAGGACTTGGCTCAGTAGCTTTTTCTCCTGTAAAGTCACAGACGACACAGCTTTCATGGTCACAGCGTGCTGGCAATACCATTATGCAGGCATGGCCGGATTCATTGGTGAAAGAAGGCGCACATGAAGCAAGGTGGACATACGATCTTGGTGTAATGTACGAAGGACTGAGAGGCTTATGGTACAATACCGGCAACGGAGACTATTTCAAGTTCATTGAAAAGCGCATGGACTTTTTTGTAAACAATGATGGAAGCATTAAAACTTACAAACAAGACGAATACAATATTGATAACATACTGCTCGGCCGTTCCGTCCTTACTGCGTTCCGTGTTACTGATAAAGAAAAGTATTATAAAGCAGTGGTTAATCTACGCGAGCAGTTGAAGTCGCAACCACGTACAAATGACGGAGGCTTCTGGCATAAGAAAAGATATCCTTACCAGATGTGGTTGGATGGTCTGTACATGGGTGAACCTTTTTATGTTGAGTATGCTGCTCAGTTCAATGATACTGCCGCTTTCAACGATATTGCGAAGCAATTCATTTTAATGGAAGAGCATTCACGTGATAACAAAACAGGCTTGATGTATCACGGTTGGGACGAATCAAAAGAACAAAAATGGGCAGATAAAACTACCGGCAGATCACCAAATTTCTGGGCGCGTGCAATGGGTTGGTATGGTGCAGCATTGGTTGACGTGCTGGAAACTTTTCCTGTCAACCATCCGAAACGTAAAGCATTGGTTGATATTTTAACAAGATATGCTGCTGCCATACAAAAAGTACAGGATGCAAAAACAGGTTTGTGGTGGGATGTGTTGGACAAGCCAAATGTAAAACCCAACTACTTTGAAGCTTCGGCGGCTTGCCAGTTTGTATATACTTACGCAAAGGGTGTTAGATTGGGGCTGCTGCCACAGTCCTATCTTTCTGTTGCGCAAAAAGGATACAAAGGCATTCTTGCCGAATTTGTAAAGAGCGATGGCAAAGATGGTATGTATCTCGATGGAACGGTGAGTGTGAGCGGTCTTGGCGGAAATCCATATCGCGATGGAAGTTTCGATTATTATATGAGTGAAAAAGTGGTGCGCAATGATCAGAAAGGTTTGGGTGCTTTTTTACAAATGAGCAACGAAATGGATATCGCGGCAATGCCAAAACCCGGCAAAGGAAAAACTGTATTGCTTGACAGTTATTTCAACAACGAAGCAAAGAAAGATGCGGCGGGCATTACGCGTCCTTTCCATTACAAATGGGAGGAGTTGAGATATGAAGGGTTTTCTATTTGGGGACATACTTTCAAATCTGCAGGTGCAAGTCTCGCAACTTTAAATGTAGCGCCAACTGCTGCAAATCTTAAAAAGGCCAATGTTTACATCATCGTTGATCCGGACACAAAAGCGGAAACAGCAAGTCCAAACTACATGGACGAAACGTCTGCGCAAAACATTTACAACTGGGTAAAAAATGGCGGCGTATTGGTAATGATGATGAACGATTCTGCAAATACAGAGTTTGCGCATTTCAATATACTGGCAGATAAATTCGGCATTCATTTTAATCCGGATCTGCGCAACCATGTAATCGGCAATGCGATTGAACCAGGTATAATGACCATTCCTGCAGGCGATAAAATTTTTACAAATACCAAAAAGGTTTACCTGAAAGATATCTGTACAATGACATTGAAAACGCCTGCCAAAGCGCATTTTACCGATAAGGGCGATGTAATAATGGCAGTAGCCAAAGTGGGCAAGGGGACTGTATTTGCCGTAGGCGATCCATGGTTGTATAATGAGTACACCGATGGAAGAAAACATAATGACGATATCAACAACTACGCAGCAGCAAAAGACCTTGCTAAATGGTTGTTGCAGGAGGCACCTGCGAAGTAGAGCTTAGAGCTCTGCGAGGCTTGTAGCCTCGCAGCAGTATTCTGTTGTCTTTGACAATATTTAAAATCGCCGGAGGCGATAAAATAGGCCTCCGAAGCTGGAAGCTTCGGAGAGCAGGGAAGATTGAATATTCGAATGTTAAAGGCAAATTAGAACATTGGGAAACGGGGCGAAGCGATCTCATGCTTCGAGTGTTTGTGATTGCTTCGCTGCACTCAAGGTGTGTGACACATGTCGAAGTAGTCGAACCTCGTAAAAGTGCGCTCGCAATGACGGTGCTGCACTTTGGATCTGGGGTCCAGCGAGTTTAAATAAAAACACATTTCAGCGAATAAAAGATAACGTAAGTGTATGAAACAATTTTTGAACGAAGATTTTTTATTGAGCAATAAGACCGCTCAGCGCTTATACCACGATTTTGCAAAGCAAATGCCAATCATAGATTATCATTGCCATTTGCCACAGCAGCAGATTGCAGAGAATAAGATTTTCGAAAACCTTACACAGATATGGTTGTACGGTGATCACTACAAATGGAGAGCAATGCGCACAAATGGCATTGACGAAAGCTATTGCACAGGTGCAAGAAGCGATGAAGAAAAATTCCAGCAATGGGCCGCAACAGTTCCTTACACTTTACGCAATCCTTTATATCACTGGACGCATCTTGAATTGCAGCGCTACTTTGATGTGCATGAAATATTAAATCCGGAAACAGCAAAAGCAATTTATGAAGAGTGTTCTGCAAAATTGAGAACGCCGGATTATTCTGTTCGCAGTCTGATGCGCAAGATGAACGTGAAACTTGTTTGTACAACAGATGATCCTGTAGACGATTTGTTTTTTCACAAACAATTGTTGAATGAAGGTTTTGAAATAGGCGTGAAGCCTGCTTATCGCCCGGATATGGCAATGAACATTGATGATCCTGCTGCGTTCAACAATTACGTAGCAAGATTGGAAAAAGCGGCTGATATGTCAATTGCTACTTACGATGATCACATTGAAGCTTTGAAAAGCCGTCACGATTACTTTGCTGCCAATGGTTGCAGCGTATCTGACCACGGCATCGAGCAGATATACGCAGAAGACTTTACGCCTGCAGAGATCAATGCGATCTTCACAAAAGTGCGCAGCGGTAAAAGAGCTGATGAATTGGAGATCAGGAAATTCAAATCTGCCATGCTCATTGCATTTGCAGAATGGGATCATGAGAAAGGCTGGGTGCAACAGTTCCACCTCGGCGCATTGCGTAACAACAACAGCCGCAGATTGCGTGAACTGGGCGCAGATACCGGTTGGGATTCTATCGGTGATTTTGCACAAGGTCGCGCATTATCAAAATTCTTAAACAGACTCGATAACAATAATACACTGGCGAAGACAATCCTGTACAACTTGAATCCAGCTGATAACGAGTTGATGGCAACAATGATCGGCAATTTCAATGATGGTTCTTCGGCAGGAAAAATTCAGTGGGGCTCGGGCTGGTGGTTTCTTGACCAGAAAGACGGCATGACAAAACAATTGAACGCGTTATCCAACATGGGGCTGCTGAGCCGCTTTGTAGGAATGTTAACCGACTCAAGGAGTTTCTTGTCTTACCCTCGCCATGAATATTTCCGCAGAATAATGTGCAACCTGTTTGGTGAAGAAATAGAGAACGGTGAACTGCCAAACGACATAGCCTGGGTGGGAAAGATCATCCAGGATATTTGCTACAACAATGCCAAAGAGTATTTCAACTGGCAGCATCTTGATGTAAACAAAACAGCAACCGAAAAAGCATTTTAATAATGTATTCCAACGACGATACAGCCGTAGTAGAGAAAAAAGTAGCAGTGCAGGAACCTGTACAGCAAAAGAAAAGCAACTACAGGTGGGTAATTGTAAGCTTGCTTCTTTTTTCAACCACGATCAATTACATGGATAGAAATGTGATTGGTTATTTGAAAGACTATTTCTGCTCTCCCGTTGGCTTTGGCTGGTCGGCGAAAGATTTTTCTTTCTTAACGTCAATCTTCACCGCATTTTATGCAGGATTCACATTGTTTGCCGGTTTTATCATGGATAGAGTGGGAACAAAAAAGGGTTTGGCCTTTTCGTTAACGCTATGGTCGTTTGCGGGAATTAGCAGTGCATTTATGGGCACGGGGCTTTGGTTGCACAACGCGGCCCGGGCCATTTTCGGCGCCGGTGAAGCTGGAAACTTTCCGGCATCTATTAAAACAGTAGCAGAGTGGTTCCCCAAAAAAGAAAGGGCATTGGCAACCGGAATGTTTAACTCAGGCGCCAATATTGGCGCTATGATTTGCGCAATAATAATTCCCATGATCCTTTCTGCATGGAATCCCGCAGAAGGCAACTCGTTATTTTTTGGCATTTTTCACGGTTGGCAAATGGCGTTTATTTTGACCGGGCTGGTTGGTTTTATATGGCTGATTTTTTGGAAAAAGTTTTATGGTACTCCGAAGCAAATGTTGGAAAAAGGAAAAGTCAGCCAGCAGGAATATGATTATATAAACAGCGAAGCAGAGACCCCTGCAGATCCTACTGTTAAGAATGACGCGGTAAAAGCAAAGTGGTACAAAATGCTTTCTTACAAGCAAACATGGGCCTTTGTAATCGGCAAATTTTTAACAGATGGCATTTGGTGGTTTCTTATGTTTTGGTTGCCAACATACATAAGCCAACAGTTTTGTGTTGGCATGGCTCCGGATCAGGCAAAACACACAGTAATGCTCTCCACTTTTATTGTGTATGGCATTGCAATTATCGGGTCGATATACGGTGGTTCAATACCAATGACATTTATGAACAAAGGTTGGCACGCCTATAAGGCCCGTATGACGGCCATGTTAATAATTGCATGTGCACCTTTATTGCTATTGACTACTCAATGGATGGCTGGCTATGGTATTGTTGCTGCGGTTACCATAATAAGCATAGGTGGTGCCGCCCATCAGGCATGGTCCGCAAATTTATTTACCACGGTTTCGGATATGTTTCCTAAGAAAATGGTGGGTAGTATAACCGGGATCGGCGCCGCTGCGGGTGGATTGGGTGGTGTATTTATTCAGCTGTTGGCCGGAAGTTTAGAAGACTCCTACCGCATTAAAGGTGCTCTTGAAGCCAGCAAGGCCGGATTGATAAAAGCTACTGATGCACTGCCATTGGAGAACATCAAAATAAGCAATTTGAAAGATGTTTTAGTTAATCCAAACATGCTTGATCAGGCAAGACATTATATTTCATCCAATGTTTCGGTTGCATACGGAATTATGTTTGGCATTTGCGCAGCGGTTTATTTAGCAGCATGGATATGCATGAAACTGCTAGTGCCGAAGCATAAGCCAATCGCAGGGTAGTTGAGAGTTGAGAGTTGAGAGTTGAGAGTTGAGAGTTGAAAAAGATAATCGTTAAAGATACATGGTAATAGTATTTTATGCTGAATCTATAACTACAAAGAACTCTCAACTCTCCACTTTCCACTCTCAACTACTTCCGGTAACACTAGCATAATACGTGACCACCGAATCACCCCGGATTTTATTCGTATCTTTCACATTAGAAAAAGCAGCGCAGCAACTTCTTTAAGGAGGGGGCTGCACCATCTTATTTATCCCAACGTTTACTATGCAGTTTTTCGATGCTTGCGAAAACCACAGTCATCTATGAACTGAACCTAACAACGAACAACCAATAACTAACAACACACTAATTGATTAAACATGGAAGAATCCCGTATTGCAACGCCCATAGGGACTACGTTGGACAGGTTCATTAAGAACAATCAGGAAAATTTTAAGTATGCAACAGGTGAATTGTCGCAGTTGTTGCGTGATATTGCCCTCGCTTCAAAGGTGGTGAACCGCGAAGTGAGCAAGGCCGGTCTTGTTGACATCATCGGTACATTGGAAGCGCACAACAGCGGTGGTGAGCAGCAGAAAAAACTCGACGTTCTGGCGAATATCCGTTTTACACGTGCGTTGAAAAAAGGAGGAGAGGCATGTGCGTTGATCTCGGAAGAAAACGATTCATACGAAGAGTTGAACAGAGACGGCAAATATATCATTGCCATCGATCCGCTGGATGGATCGTCAAACATTGATGTGAACGTTTCCGTAGGAACAATCTTTTCTATCTATCGCCGCAAAACCGAAGTTGGAACACCTGTACAGGAAATAGATATTTTGCAGAAAGGCACCGAGCAGGTTGCTGCGGGTTACGTGTTATATGGTGCATCCACCATGCTGGTATTTACAACCGGGCACGGTGTGAACGGCTTTACTTACGAGCAATCTCTTGGTGAATATTTTCTTTCAAACGCTGATATAAAAATTCCTAAAGACGGTAGCATTTATTCCATCAATGAAGGTTTGTCAAAGGACTTTCTGCCATCGGTCGCGTCATACATTGACTGGTGCAAAGAGCAGTCTTTTAACGCGAGATATGTTGGATCACTTGTGGCAGATTTTCACCGTAACATGTTGAAAGGCGGCATTTATATTTATCCTGCCACTACAAAAAAGGCTGAGGGAAAACTGCGACTGATCTACGAATGCAACCCGCTTTCTTTCATTACAGAACAAGCTGGCGGCCTTGCAACTGATGGCAATGGAAGAATTATGGAAATTCAACCAACGACCTTGCATCAGCGTTCTCCCTTCTACGTGGGATCAGAAAAGCTTGTGGAGAGAGCGAATGCAGGAAGCAAAGTGAAATAACTGAGTAACTGAATAACTGAGTGAACCCTCGACGTCATTGCGAGCCGGTGGAGAGGATTGTTCAAATAAATAAGAGAATATCGAAGTTCAGCGAGTGGCGAAGCAATCTCATTAAATTGAAGACTGCCTCGCCGCCTTGCTTTATGCGTGCACTTTGTACTTACGCAAACTCTAAGATTGTTCCGGCTCTTATTCACCACTAAGACACTAAGGGCACTAAGTTTCACTAAGGCATTCTCTTAGTGCGGCTTAGTGTACTTAGTGCCTTAGTCGTATTCTCTGAGACGCGAACCGTCTTTCTGTTATTTTTCACACAGGGACTTTAAAGTGCCAAGCATAAAAAAATGACTGAATAACTGACGAAAGGTCGCCCTTCACCATCAGTTATTCAGTCATTCAGGTATTCAATTATTACAAAGAAATCCCTCTCTTCCAAGGAATAAAATCATCCTGTCCGTGTTGTACCGCTGCTACTTCAATGTCGCCGCTGGCAACGCCAATTACGTATTCCAGGATTCTTTCACCCGCCTGTTGAATTGTCTCTTCACCTTCAATTATTGATCCTGTATTGATGTCGATGATATCGCGCATTTTATCAAACAATGCAGTATTGCTGGAAAGTTTAGCAACCGGTGTAATCGGGTTTCCTGTTGGCGTACCGAGACCTGTTGTAAACAACACGATGTTTGCGCCAGACGCTACTTCCGCAGTAGTAGACTCGACATCGTTGCCTGGAGTGCAAAGAAGGTTAAGGCCCGGTTTTGTTACTCTTTCTGTATAATCCAACACATCTACCACCGGAGAAGTTCCGCCCTTTTTTGCGGCGCCTGCAGATTTGATCGCGTCGGTGATCAAACCATCTTTGATATTGCCCGGTGAAGGATTCATGTCGAATCCCGAGCCAACTGCAATTGCTTTCTGGTTGTAGGTGCGCATGAGATGTGAGAAACGTTCAGCACCTTCCGTTGTTACACATCTGTCGCTCAGGTTTTGCTCAACGCCGCATAATTCAGGGAACTCAGATAAAATTACGGAGCCACCAAGTGCCACCAACAGGTCGGAAGTGTATCCAATTGCTGGATTTGCAGAAATGCCGGAGAATCCATCCGAACCGCCGCACTCAAGGCCTATGCAAAGTTTGCTCAACGGAGCCGGTTTTCTTTCTACTTTATTTGCTTCTATTAAGCCGGCAAATGTTTGTTTCAATGCAAGTGATAAAAAGTCAGACTCTTTACCCACTCTTTGTTGCTCCAAAATGAAAAGTGGCTTATCAAAATCAGGAATGCGTTTTTGTATTTCTTCCTGCAAAATGCTTACCTGTGCGTTCTGGCAACCCAGGCTCATGATAGTTGCGCCTGCTACGTTCGGGTGCGTAATATAGCCCGCCAGCAATGCACACAATGCCTGTGCATCCTGTCTCGTACCTCCGCATCCACCTTCGTGCGTTAGGAATTTTACACCACTAACGTTTTTGAATAAACGCTGTGACTTTTGCTTGCTGTAATCTGTTTCGATATCTGCCTGCAAAATATCTTCAACGCTTTTGCCTGACTTGTATAATTCAATTAATTGTTGAGACTGGTTTTGATAAGTTACGTTTCTTCCATAGCCAAGATCATTTACCAGCGCTTGTTGCAGCACCTGCAGGTTTCTGTTTTCACAAAAAACCATCGGAATTACCAGCCAGTAGTTTGCAGTGCCTACGCTGCCATCTTTACGATGAAAGCCATTGAATGTGCGGTCCGCAAATTTTGATACATCCGGTTTTACCCAGTTGGTTTTTCTTTCACCAGTAGTAAAATCACTGGATGCATGTTTTATGTTGCCGGTGGTGATCAGGCTTCCTTTCGCCAGTGCTTCCTGCGCCTTGCCCACAAGAACGCCATACATGAAAATGGAATCTCCGGCTTTAAGATCGGCGGTGAGAAATTTATGCTTTGCTGCTACGTCATTTTGTAAAGTATAAGTGTCGCCGTTGAAAGAAATGTTTTCACCTTTTTTCAAGTCGGTCAATGCTACTAATACGTTATCGCTATCATGAACTTTTAAAACTCTTTGCTTCATTGCTACTCCTTCTATTTTACTGTTTGCAGAGAAGAAAGTGAGGCCATAGCTCCCTGCTGTTGAATGTCATAAAATTTTTCAGTTACTGCCTCTTCAAAACCTGCGAGTGAGGAAAGATCTGCATCCCAAAGTTCGGTATTGCGCAAAACATTTGCAATTACCTGCTCCGGCGCATTGTTTTGCCATTGCTCATAAAAATATCCGGCTTTGTCATCGTTGATGTGGTATTCAACTCCGTTGTGCGAACCGTAATATTTCTCGCCCTCTTTTTTCACCGGTTTAGTAAACAAAAGATAGGCAGCAAAACCAAGTGCGTAATGTTGCGGCACGTTGTTGAATAGTTTATAATACTGCTGCAATACAGGAATGGTGCGCATTTTCAGCTTCGACGTGTACTGCATGGTAATGCTCAGCCATTGGTGCTGTATGAATGGATTTCTGAAACGGTCGAGCACTTGCTTGCCAAAATCCTGCGCTGCATTTGCTGACAAAGTGTAAGGAATAGCAGGTGCTATTTCGTTCAACATCAATTCGCTGATGAATGTAGATAGTGCCTTGTTTTCCATTCCTTCACGCACAGTCCCTACACCGCTCAGGTATGCAAGCCCACAGCTAAGTGTATGTGTACCGTTTAACAAACGAAGTTTTAATTCTTTGAATGTTTCAATATTGTCAGCGATGATCACGCCTTTATCTGCTTGCGCAAAAGACAATACTTCTTTTACTTTCTCATCACCCTCAATTGCCCACAAGCGATAAACCTCGCTCATGATCAGTAGGTCGTCTTTATAACCCAGTTCTGTTTCAAAGCCTGCAAGTATATCTGCTGCAGGTTTGCCCGGAACGATTCTGTCCACCAGGGAATTGCAGAACCTGTTGTGTTGTTGCAACCAGTTGATGAAAGAAGGCTCCAGTTGATTGTATGCCGCCAGTTCCAGCAAAATAGCTTTCAGTTTTTTGCCATTGTCAGTGATCAGTTCGGTTGGCACGATCACCATGCCGCTTTCTGCGCTGCCATTGAACGTTTGGTAACGCTTGTATAGAACCGCTAATAATTTTGCAGGGAAAGAAGATGGTACACCTTCCGTAACGCTTTCCTTTACCAGCTGTATACCAACTTCTGTTGTGTTGGAAATAATGATCTGCAGTTGAGGATTGTTCGCACATTCCAGAATTTCCTGCCATTGTTGTTTGGCAGAAAGTACGCGACTGATAGCAGAAGCAATGATGTTTTCTTCTACTTTCTGTCCGTCTTCAATACCTCTAATGCAAAGTGTATATAGATTATCCTGTTTGTCAAAAGCATCTGCACCGCCGCTATCCGTAGATTTTACCACCACAATACGTCCGTTGAAAATTCCGTTGCGGTTGGCTTTGTCAATAAAATAATCAGGAAGGCCGCGAAGTAAAACGCCGGTTCCAAATTGAAGTACTTTTTCCGGCAGGGAGAAAATTTTGTCCGATGGCTGCTGTATGCCAGCAGGCAAGCTGTTCGTTAACGTGTTTTTTGAGAGCTGCATTGTTGCTATCTTTTTTAAATCTGTGAAAGCCTGATAGTCAGCGTCCTCCACAGAAAGATTTGAATATCAAACCTACGAAAAGTAGCGAAAAACGGGATGAATATTTACTCCAACGATTGCGTAAAGCTGCTATAGAAAGGAACGCCCGCCTGAATGACGCAGTCGGGCAGGCAGATTTTCAAGATTGTCATGATTTGAGATGATTTTTTTATCCTCAACGCCTAACGCTGATGCCCTACGCGTTCTACGTTGGGCGTTAAGCGTCATTTCACCTTCAATTTTATTATCCCAAAATTACTAAACGAATAACCGATGGCATCAGAAGGAAAACTCACATCAGTGATCATTGTGCTTTGTTTTATGTCGCTTGTGCCATTCCATGTATCACCGCCATCGTAGGTGCAATAGATGGAGCCGTAATTATAACCGAAATCGCCACCGGAATAATTGCCCCGCCCAAATGCATAGCCGGACTTTTCATTCATGAAACGAACGCAGTAAATTTCGGCAGGAGAGTTTGGCAATGCGGCCCAGCTTGTTCCTCCATCAGTTGATTTCATGATCTTGTCCGATCCGGATATGTACACTGTATTGCCCAATGCAGCCACGGAGTACAGCGTCTGGTTGATATGTTGATTAACCTGTTGCCATGTAATGCCGCCATTGCTGGTTGTAAGAAGTTTGCCAAAAGAGCAGGCGATATAGCCTTTTTGAGTGTCGCTAAAACTAACGTTCACCATTTGGCCGCCCAGATTGGGCACTTCGTATTCGCTCCAGGATTGACCACTGTTTTCTGTTTTGAAAACCGTATTGCCGCCCACACAAAAGCCGAGCGTTTTGTTTACAAAATAAACCGATGATATTTCAAGCCATTTTGTACTTGAAAATATTTTGTTCCAGGTTTGTCCGCCGTCGGATGTTTTTAAAATAATACCGCCGGGCGGGATACAGCCAGAGCCGTTGCAAGATGACGAGCCGCCAACTGCATAGCCGGTTTGGGAATCGGTAAAACACAAGCTGTAAAGCGGAAGGTCAGTGTTGGATGACATTTTTGTCCATGTTTTCGCAGAATCTGTTGTTTTATAAATGGCGCCGGTACCGGTAGCTACAAATCCATCTTTTTCGGTAGTAAAAAAAATGGCTGAAATGCCTGTGAAATCGGGACGTGTGAAGGTTGTATCAAGGCAAAGTGTTGCGGGTTGCTTGCTTTGTTTTGAAGAATCATTCTTTTTGCAGGATAGCAGGCAGGAAAGGGGAACTATAAAGAGAAGTATTTTTCTCATTCAGGGGCTTTACTGTTTGACCCGTAAGTGTTAAGAAACGTTGCACAATACCTGTTTTGGTTAAATATTCGCAATATAAAAATGTGTAAAAAGCTTTCAATGTTTGCAACTGCGAAATGTTATTCCTCGTCTCAAAGAAATTAATTTAAGGAAGCTTGATCTGTATGGTAATCGGCCCTTTTTAGTAAATGGAATGTCCTTTTAGTGATGCGGTAGAGCCTCAAGTGAATTAATCTTGCATTAGTAACCAGCCCAATATTTAATTGGAGCAAGTATATCTAAGTAAACGTCATTCGAACTATCGTAAACTCTTTACAAATGAATTTATTCGACTTAAGAATTAGTATTGTCTGGTTTTTTCTAAGCTTTGTTATTTTACCTTTTGCTGGCTTTATTTTCAGAAGTATTCAATTGCAAAAGAAGGAACGGCGCATTAAGGACCTGGAAGAGGAAATGGTTACCAGTCACGCCGAAATATTGGCGTTACAAGCGCAGCTGGCAATTCGCAAAGACGACTCCATAAGAACGATGGCCATCGAAGGAAGTCGCCAATTTGCCAAAAATGCAAGTAAGGGAAAATTAAAAGTTAGCACAATGTAAGCTCCTCAAATCTTTTTAGATAGACAAAGAGCCTTCTCTAATCGGGAAGGCCTTTTTGTTTATGTAAACCGTTGGCGACCGGGCAGGCATTGCCGTGAAAGGAAAAATTGCTCTTTCTAAAATGTCTAAAAAAAATAAAGCGCTGATAAGACTATCAACGCTGATTTTCCATGTGTTACGGATCTATTTATTATATACCAAAATTTGAAAACTTCCTGGTACCATCGGTGGACGTTTGCCCTCGTGCGGACCTGGCACAAACTCTGCGGTCGGTAAGTAAATAGCGTGTGTTGCCTCGTCGATGGCTATTGTTCTTGCACCTTTTTTGGTGGTAACAGTATTGATGACTTCAAATGAATTTGTCGACTTTTCTTTAATTACCGTCATCGTGCCATCTTCTCCATTTGACGTGAAAATTGTTTTGCTTTCGTTGTCGAATGCCACACCGTCGCAGCCTTCGCCGATTGGAACTTTCGCAATTGTTTTACCGTTTGTTGCGTCTATTACCATCAGCAGTTTGTTATCGCAACCGGCAAAAAGTCTTTTTGATTTATTGTCAAAAGCAAGCCCTGTAGGCTCTTCGCCTGGCGCAATGCTCCATTTTGTCTCTACCGACATTGTCTTGAGATTGACAACCGCTATTTCACTTTTGTCTTCAATATTTACAAATACTTTTCCTTCTCCATCGCTTACCGCTGTTTCAGGTTTGCCAGCAAGTGCAATGGTTGCAATGACTTTGTTGGATTGCGGGTCAACAACGGACAGGTCTTTGCTGCGACCATTGCAAGTGATGATTTTTTGGGAGAACGGTTCAAAAATAATGGCATCGGGATTTTCACCCACCTGGATTTGGTTGGTAATATTGTTGGTGGCGAGATCAAATACTGTAATGCTATTCAGTTTGCCATTGCTTGTAAATCCTTTATTGAGTGCGTTCGCAAATGCGATGCCGTGAATGCCCGTAGTATTGGGAATGACGCCAATCGAATCACCTGTGGTCTTGTCGAGGATATTCAACTGGGTTCCGTGGGAGACATACAGTTTGTTATTGTTAACTGCCAGGTAATCCCAGCCACCGGCGCTTGCAATGTGAAATGTTTTGGAAAGATGATACGGCTTGTCTTGGGCGTGGATATTATTGATCAACGCGGAGCTCAGCAGAAGCCCGGTTGACAGCGATAAAATTAATTGCCTTGTCATAGAAATAATGATGTTGAATGGGCCGCAAACGTATCGGTCAATTCTGTAGAAAATTTGTAAAAGCCGATGTGGAGAGCAACCGGTAACAATTTGGTAACGGCACTGTTTAACCGGGTTTTTAAATTTAATTTTTGACTTTTTACTTATCCCTAGGTCGTTTAACCAAGTCTGTCTATTTTTATTCATAGACTATTTTCATGTATCCAACATTTACTACGGGCAATTTTAAGAAGATTTGTAAGCAACTGGCGCTGATGGATGAAGATCTGAAATTGGTGTTGGACACATACGGCTATCCGCCGCTGTGGTCGCGGCCAAATACTTTTGAAAGCCTCGTGCACATTATTCTTGAGCAGCAGGTTTCACTTGCATCGGCATTGGCGGCACTGAATAAACTGAAGGAAAAAATAAAGGACATCACACCCGAGGGGGTTTTGTTGTTGACGGACGAAGAGCTGAAGGCAAGTTATTTCAGCAGGCAAAAAACTATTTATGTAAGGCATTTGGCAGAGGCCATTCAAAACCGTAAACTCGATTTGCTTGCGTTGGAAAAATTGTCGGACGACGAAGTGCGTGAGCGACTTACAAAGCTAAAAGGCGTGGGCGACTGGACGGTTGATGTTTATCTCATCTTCATTCTGCATCGCGCAGACGTGTTTCCGATGGGCGATCTGGCGGCAGTGAATGCCCTGAAACAAATCAAGAAATTGCCAAAGGACACGTCCCGCGAGGAACTTGCGGCAATCGTCTCCAACTGGCAGCCGTATAGAACTGTGGCTACGATGGTGCTGTGGCATTGGTATTTGTCGGTGAGGAAGAAGAATTAATAATTAATAATTAAAAATTAATTAAGACAGCACCGAAACCATGCTTGCAACTCTGCGATGTTTTTTGGAACTTGAAGACTCTATGCTTTTGTGCATATGTCCCTTCTTAATTATTAATTATTAATTCCAAATATGAGCAGATTACAAAATAAAACAGCTGTTGTTACAGGTGGCGGAAGCGGAATAGGCTTCGCTACTGCAAAAGAATTTATTGCAGAAGGAGCTAAAGTCGTTATTACAGGAAGAAATAAAACAGAACTGGATAATGCAGTACAGGAGTTGGGGGCCGGCGCATATGCGGTTGTGGCCGATACTTCTAAAGTGGATGCGATCAAAACGCTGCGACAGGAGGTAGAGAAAATATTTCCATCGCTGGATGTGCTTTTTATCAATGCGGGCATTGTAAAGTTTGGTAACATAGAAACTGTTACCGAAGAAGTTTTCGACGAGCAATTCAATACAAATTTTAAAGGGGCCTATTTTACCATACAGCAATTATTACCGTTGTTCAAAAGCGGAGGCTCCATTATTCTGAATACGTCGATCAATGCACATATCGGAAGGCCCAGCATTTCTGTTTATGGCGCCACGAAGGGAGCGTTGCTTACACTCGCCAGGAATCTTTCTGCTGAACTGATGCCGCGAAAAATAAGGGTGAATGCGATTAGCTCCGGACCAATCAATACACCGCTTCACAGTGGGAAGGGACTTACAGAGGAGCAGGCTATACAATATCGCAAAGATCTTATTGCGCAAGTTCCATTGGGGCGTTTGGGTGAGCCATCTGAAATTGCAAAAGCAATTATGCTTTTTGCATCAGACGAAGCTGCATATATTATAGGTGCGGAGATTTTGGCTGATGGCGGAATGTCTTTGTAGGAATAACTGAATAACTGAATAACTGAAAGAGATGCTTCACATCTCAAAAAACACCACTAAGATTCTGTGTTAACCACCAAGTCTAAGTTTGATTAAGTTTTTATAATTTTGT
>NZ_JAHSPG010000007.1 GCF_019130065.1 Pinibacter aurantiacus
ATTTAACTATTTCTCAAAGATCTTTTCCCGTTTTACAAACATAGGAGGCACTAAGGGCACGAAGCCACACTTAGAAACTTTCTTAGTGAAACTTAGTGTTCTAAGTGACTTAGTGGTAAAAGAGATACTTGAATAATTAGAGAGGTAGTAACTGAATAACATCAATAATTCTATGATTCAATAATTCAATGGATTTTTTTCTGCTACATTTACATCCGTTTTTCAGAAAAACAAATAGCAATGCCCGACGTATATGTAGAAGACATGAAGTATGACAAAGTAGATTTTACGCAGAAAAATCTTGAACGTGGTGAGTATGAGTATTGTGAATTTAACAACTGCGACTTCTCCAACACCAATCTTTCTTTCATGAAATTTGTTGAATGTACATTCAACGGATGCAACTTAAGCCTTGTAAAACTTGGTAAGACGGCCTTTCGCGATGTTGTATTTAAAGACTGTAAAATGCTGGGCCTTCACTTTTACGATTGCGATGATTTTGTATTGTCGTTTAGTTTTGACAATTGCACGCTCAATCATTCTTCTTTTTTTGGAGTAAAAATCAGGAACACGAAATTTAAGAGTTCACAATTGCAGGAAGTGGATTTTACCGACTGCGATCTTACATCAGCAATCCTGAGTGACTGTAATCTGGTAGACGCGAAGTTTGAAAATACAAACATTGAAAAAGCCGACTTCAGAACAGCCACCAACTATTCCATCGACCTTGAAAAGAACAAAATAAAGAAAGCAAAATTCGCCTATCCTGGAGTGATCGGGTTGCTGGATAAGTATGATATTGTGATTGAGAAATAACTGAATAATTGAATAACTGAATAACTGAATGTTTATGTTCGTCAGTGTTTTTAACTTTTAACCACTCACTTATTCGGTTAATCAGTTATTCAGTTGCTGCTAAAATCTCAGCGCTGCACTCACACCGCCGGCACTGCCATTGTAATACGGCATAATCGACAAATTCTCGGGCTTCTTCTTCCATAGCGGCCATTTATTCTGATGTGTGAGGTAGGCAATGTTTACGGATAGAATACCAAATCCTGCGCCTGCAACTACATCTGACACCCAGTGCCTGTTGTTCAATATGCGCATTGCACCTACAGCAGTGGCTACGACATAACCGCCAATGGCAACGCCGGGATAATTTTTACCAAATTCCCTTCTTAACAATTCTGCAGATAAAAACGCCTGCGCCGTATGTCCGGAAGGAAAAGAGTTGTAGGTACTACCGTCCGGTCTTTGCTCATGCGTAATATTTTTTAAAGAGAACACCATTACGTTCATCAATATTTCTGATTTCACCAGGAGAGCAGTTTGGTTCCATGCATCGTGCGTGCCTTTGTATCCCAACGCATCCATTGTGTACATTGCTGCTATAGGAACGTACAGCAAATAGTTATCAACGCTTGTATGAAATGTGCCAAAATGCTCCATTCGTTCATTTCTGACCGCGTATTTGTTAAACAGGTCGCCTTTGTCACCGTCGCCGTCATAGTTGGCCCAAAAGCCAATGCCGATCAGTGCCGCCGGAACGATAAAGCTTTTTAACACTTTAGCTCGTTTATAATGAGCGCTGTCTTTGGAGGTGAGCGGAGAGAACATCTTGTTACTGTGAACAATACTGCTATCGTAATCAAACGACGAAATGTTTCCCGGGTGGGGTATGGGTTGTTGGGCAAAAGTTCTTAATCCATTCAAAATCAAGGCTGCCGCTACAAAGTAATGCCGCATCAAATTCGTATTTAATGGCCAACTTACCTTGTAATTCTGAATGGAAACTGAAGAGGAAAGAGACGAATTAACAATTAAGAATTAGGAATTAAGAATTAAGAATTCATTCCGTGTAGCATGGTAACAGGATATATGCTCTTTGCATTGTAAGGAGATACCATTCAATAGCGAAGCGCCAACCTAAAGAATTCTTAATTCTTAATTCCTAATTCTTAATTAATTAGCGGCTGCTTCAAACTGCCCCACCTTATAACCTCCTGCCACTGTGCGGAAAGAAATGTTCAGTCGGTTGTAGCTGTTGATAGTGATAACGGCCAGCGTTAAATCAATCAATTCTTCTTCAGAGAATTCGGCGCTTGCTTGTTCGTAAACTTCGTCTGGCACATCGCCACCGGTGATTTTTGTAACGGCTTCGGCCCATGCGAGCGCGGCACGTTCCCTGTCGGTGTATAGCGGCGCTTCTCTCCACGCTGCCAGAAGATAAAGACGTTGTTCTGTTTCGCCCATTGCGCGAAGGTCCTTTGAGTGCATATCCAGGCAATATGCACAACCATTTATTTGTGAAACCCTGAAGTAGATAAGGTCCTGCAGCGCTTTTTCAATAGAGCATTTTGAAAGGTAATTTCCCAGTCCAAACATGGCTTTCAGTGCTTTGTGTCCTTTTTCGAAAAGGCTTAATCTTTGTTCCATTTTTTAAAATTTAGATGTTGAATGTTCGTGTTACATCTACATAATGAATGGGAGAGGAGAAAATGGACAAAGAGGGGAAAGTTTTTTTTAATTGAAAGTGGAAAGTGGAGAGTGGAGAGTGGAGAGTGCCTTAGCATAAAATCTTAAAGCAGGGAGTTGTGTCGCACGATGTAAGTCTTAAACCTTAAATCAAAAAAACATAACAAATCATGATAATCATGAAAATCTGTGTTCCGTCTCTCAAATAAAAAAAGGATGACATCGAAACTTCAACATCATCCTTTAATAGTTTACCTAAGGTGTTGGTGGTGGAGGAGGTGGTTTTGAAGTGGTATCACCTCTCATTGCCGGTTTAGTGGAGCCAGCCTTAGTTCTGGCTGCTGTTTTTTTAGCCACTTTTTTCACCGCTGCTTTTTTTGGAGCTGCCTTTTTTGGAGCTGCTTTTTTTGGAGCAGCTTTCCTGGCAACTTTCTTAGCGGCCTTTTTGGGGGCGGCTTTTTTGGCTGCTTTTTTTGGTGCTGTGTTAGCCATATTTGGTTAAATTGGTTTGGGAAAAATTACTGCTTTTGTTTTTCAAATGCAAGCGGTGTTTCGTAAACGGGTTGCTAAAATTAAGCACAAGTTATTCCCATGCTTTTCGTTGGAAGGCTTGCAGCTACCTCGTGTTCCATTTGAATTTCTTTATGCCCATGAAAGCAAAGAACAAGGTGTAACCGAGTGTAACCAGCAACGCCATTGTAGTTTCGTTGTGCCACAAGTCAGGCTGCAGGCTGCCTGCCAACATCGTTTGTACGGTACCGTAAGGTGACCAACGTGCAAGTTTTTGAGCGATGTCGCCCAAAAAGCCTAATCCTCCAATCATTCCTGTTATGATGAAAACAAAGTACACCAACCTGGTGGTGGAGTTGACCGTTTCTGGATTTTTGATCAGGCCGACAATCATTTGTCCAAGACTTAAGTAAACTGCACCGCCCACGAGGGCGCTTATTACCGTTAACAAGTAGCCAACGGCAGATAGATGAATGCCATCAACATAGTAGCCTGTGATGAAAACGCAAATGGTGACAATCAGGATCATCGTAAGTTGAACAGTTAACCTGCTTATCATGATTGCCCAGCTTGGAATTGGTGCTACACGGAGTCTTTGGAAAATGCCTTTGTCCCGGTCACGTGCAACAGAATTGGTATATCCCATGAGGCCGATAGCCACAAGACCAAGGGCAATGCTGCTTGATAAAACAAATGCACCACCGTACTTCACAATGATACCTTTCCACGAAATAAGAATGATAACCGGAATAAGTAATGCCAACACGGCAGAGCGTCTATTGCGCCATTGCGTGGTAAAGTCTGCACGAAGCAGCGCCGAAAATACAGTAGAGCTTTTTGGTATGTTGATTTCCATGTTGAATGTTTTTTAAGAACGAATTTCTGTTCCGGTTAAAGCAATAAATACATCTTCCAGTGTGATCCTTCCTTTTCTTGAAACCCTGATCACTTCGGGTTCATCCTTATGTTTTTCAATCAAGGCTTCGGGTGTGTTCACTTCTATTACTTTACCATGATCAATAATGCCGATGCGGTCGCAAACGGATTGGGCTTCTTCCATGGAGTGTGTGGTGAGCAACACACCATGGCCTTTTTCGCGGATGCCTTCAATGCGTTCCCACAGTTGCCTGCGCGATTGCGGATCAAGGCCCGTAGTGGGCTCATCCAGTAACACGAGTTGTGGAGTGTGAATGGTGGCAATAACAAGGGAAACGCGTTGTTGCTGACCGCCGGACAACTGGCCGAATTTTTTATTGGCAGCATCAGCGAGTTTGATGTCTTGCAGCTTACCCATCAATTCTTCTTTTCTCAGTGATAAACCATAAATGCCTGCATACAATTGCAGAATTTCAAGAATGGTAAGTTCCGGTTGGAAGCTGGTTGATTGCAACTGCACGCCCAGTGCTGCTTTAGCATGTAGGGGTTTTGCTTTGTTGTTGTGTCCTGCGACACTGATCGATCCTGAATGATAGTTTAGCAAACCTTCAATGGCGCTTAGCGTGCTCGTTTTACCGGCACCGTTAGGTCCCAGCAAGCCGAAAATTTCTCCGCGTTTAACATCGAAGGAAACATTCTGCACTGCGTGAGTAGTGCCGTAGTAAACGTTCAGGCCTTCGACATTTAGAATCTGTTCATGGTTGTTCATGTTGAAAATTAATAATTAATAATTAAGAATTAATAGTGCGGTTACGCTGAGCGAAATTAGTGTTCGAGAAGTGAGAATAATATTCTGCTTAGGTGGGAAGGTGGTTTTTGGCGGTGAATGGGGGAAGGGAATCGGTGAACAGACAATTAGGAATTAGGAATTAGGAATTAGGTACCCGTAGAGACGTCGGCACTGCCGCGTCTCCTGCAGCACCCATGTTCTGCCAAAATAGATAAACGTTCGCCTGTAGTTGCCAAAGGCAACAGAATGGTCCTGCGAGGCTACAAGCCTCGCAGAGCTTGCGCCGCCGCGTTTCCTGTAGCAAACAATCCATGAACACTTTGCATAAATAAACACCCAGATCTCTCCTTTGTCGGGATGATAAGCAACATTCTTTTAATTCTTTGAACAGCTTAATTAAATGACCTTTTTATCTTGCTCAGTATTTATTCTACAGTGGAAGTGTGCGACGCAACGATGATGATATATAATCTACTGCCCACCCAATAAAAAACAAGAGCCCAATCTTTACATAGATTGAGCTCTTGTTCTTATGGCTAAAGTCCATCAGACTACATTCTATTAAGTATGTTCCATCTTCAACTAACTCCTAATTCCTAATTTCTAACTCCTGGTTGCTATCTCCTTCTAAAGCCTCCGCCGCCACCGCCTCCGCCTCTGAATCCACCGCCACCGCTACGTTGGTAGTTGTTGTAGCGTTGGGTTTGCATTTGGCCACGAGAGCGCGATTGAGCTGAGTTATTAAGTCCTTCCATAGTGCGGTCGTTCACACTTGCACGGTTTTGCCCGCCGAGGTTTTGATTGCGGGTTGCGGGCGTTTGACCAGCGGTAGGTGTTTGGCGTGTGGCACCACCGAGGTTTTGATCACGAGTACCGGCGGTAGGTTGATTGCGCGTTGCACCACTTAAGTTGCCCTGACTCGGTTTGTTTACTGAACTCCAACCGCCATTTTTATTATACTGGCTCCATGAACCATCGGAATTTTTTCTATAGACGTTTCCGTCTTTGCCCGCATAGGTACCGTTATTGGTACGTGCAACGGTTCCATTGTCGCCACTGTGAATAATGCCCTGGTTACCACCGGAGGTTCTATAACCTGCAGTTGTACCATTTGCATTGGTAACATGCGCGGTACGGGCCCAGTCATTACCACGAACGGCTGCTGATTGTCCCCAATTTCCGTAAGCGTTGCTACCTTGTGAAGTTCTGCCGTAGGCTCCTGTATAAGGATTGTAAGAATGCGCCACCGTTCTGCTACCATACGGAGTTGCTACAGTTGCGGACCGGCCATATCTGCCTGTTGAAGGATTGTACCATGCTGACCCTCCTGCAGCGCCGTAAGGTCCGTAAACCGACCGGTGAGCGACATACCCGCCCGACCATGGATTGTAGGCGACACCGCACCCATACGAGTACGGGTAGGGACGGTAAATAGGATATCCGTATGGGGGGTAATACATATATGGTGGATAATACCAGCCTGTGCCGTAGGCCATGCACGCACCCATGGTCATGCCTATTACGAACATGCCGAAATAGCCTGCAGTGGTGCTGCTTTCAACGGTTTCTTCCGTGGCATTGGTTTGCGTTACGTAGGTTACGTTATATACCGGTGAGCTTGGTGGAATGGTATAAATTTCTGCGGCAACAGAATCAGCCACCTTCCATGGACCTGTGGCTGCAGAGGAAATGAACCACACACCCTGGAAACATAAGTAATAGAGATCGCCCACCTTTATCACTTTGTCTTGCGTGTTGGACGCGTATTCCATCGTGGTGCTGTCAATAGGTTTGAATTGTGGCGTACTACCGTCATATGTAACTTTTACTTTTGCTTCTACTTCTTTTTTGTTGATAACAGCGGTGGTCGGAATTTGCGCCAGCATTACAGCGTCTGATGCTTCCTGCGTGCCGGGGACAGATGACAGTACGATACCCTTGGGTGAGTTGGCTGGAATTTTTTTGAAGTCTTCCGGCAAGGTGTTACCTGCGTAAACCCACGGCCCCGGAAGGGTTGACGAACTGAACCATCGGCCTGAAATCAGCACATAATATTTTTCTGAAGTATTGTCGAGGAAAAGATCATTGTCTGTATTTGTCACATACATCAGGTTGGTGTTGTCGATCTTGGAATAGATCGGCTGGCCATCAGACAAAATAAGTTCTGCCGGTTGATTGCTGTAAAATACTGTTGGATCCACCGTTGATTGAGGTGGAGGAACCTGCTGCTTCACGTCGTCGAAATTCTGGCCGCTGGGCAGTTTGCTCATATCTTTTGGCAGTTTGGTAGTGATCTTCCAGCCGGATTCAAGTTTGTCAGACTTCATCCATGTTGTGTTGTCCAGCAAATAATATTGGTGTGTTGATGTATCGATGAAGATGTCCCAGTTGGTGTTGATCACAAACTTTATTGAGGTCTTTTCAATGGGTGCATAAACGGGGTCGCCATAGACCATTAATAAAATAGCGGGAGATGCGCTGTAGAAGATCTTAGGTGGATCATTCCTTAATTCAACACCGCTTACGATAACTGAATCCTTCTCCATATCTGCCAGAACACGATCAAGAGAAATGGGTTGTGCGCTTTTAGTAGGTATTAGTTTCTTCAAAAGCTTTTCCATGATTTTTGCCGAATCTTCGCTCAGGGCTGGGAAGCGAACATCATCGATGGAAATGGAGTGGAGATATACGGTGCGGTTATCTTTATTGACGTCTGTTTTAGCTGATAGATTCGCCACACCCAGTGTTTGTTTACCACCTTTGGGGGTAAGTGCAAAAGCCATGCGAGTGTACACGCGTTTGTAGTCTTTCCAGCTATCTATCTGTGGTTGATAGTATACCAACTTTGAGCCATCCTTTGTGATCTGGCGCGGCCAGCCGAGATCCTTTGCGGAAACGGAATCTTTGCTTTGTGCTGAGGCGATTTTACCCGTAAAGAAAAAAAGTGGCAGAGCGAAGATGACAGGTAAGACTGTTTTCCTGAAAAGTCTGTTCATAAGGAAAAAATGTTTGTGTTTTAGGGCCATGACACAGGGATATACCCAGCCCGGAAACATAACAATTCTGCCCGCGGAAAGGTTCAAGGTGAATTGAAAATTGAAAATTGAAAATTGAAAGTTGAAAATTGAAAATGCTTTCGATGCTAAATTCTTTCTATCGACCAATCAGCTTGTCGGTAACAAATAAGGCAACTTGCACATAAACTTCATTTTCAATTTTCAACTTTCAATTTTCAACTATTCAAACTGATGTCTGTATGCAATGTTTTGTTCGCTTAGAACGAGTTTCCTGATCACTTCCGACGTTGCGGCGTCATCATAAATTCCGTAGCCATTTACCAGAATTCCTTTGAGGTCGTGTTTTACCGAAGAAACAGCGATCACGATGGTTTCATCTGCGGGGTCTGTTTCGCCCTCAAACCTGTAAACATCATCAATGGTGAAATGCTCGGGAGATGAGTCGATGGTAGTGAAGTTGTTATTTTCTTCCTGTTTGTTGAAAGATGCGGTGTATCCTTTCTTGCTGAGATCGTTAACAGCTTCGGTTACTGTTTCGTAAGCGTTCATTGTAATTAATAATTAATAATTAAGACGGCGGTTGCACTAAGTGAAATTAATATTTATCAATGATATGCAATAACAATAAATCGCAACCTTTCGGGAAACGCTTCACATTTTTTTACCACGCAAGTTTTGCCACAGAGGGACAGGGGACACTGAAGAAGAGGTCTCTTGTAAAGCTCAGTACCTCTGTTTCTCTGTGGCAACCTTTCAGATGCGAAGCATCTCTTGTTGTTTCGGAATCGTTTGCGTAAATAGAATAATCTACAAAAATAGCAGAGTAAGCCGCTTTAGTCAATCATAACCAGAATTTATGTGTCATAACTCTTGGTTATGGATGAGAAAAAAAAGTTTTTTGAAATGGTTCGTTCCTTACCTTTAGCGGTATGAAAAACACAACGCTAATTGATTTTAAGGAAGTGATTCTCGAGAAATTTGTCTCGGAAGATGCGATTCCGGCGGAGTTTGCTTTGTCAGAACAACTGCATCAAAAAAAATATTTGTGCAATGGTGAGATGAAAGAATGGAACGGAAAGACTGAACCCGTTTATTCACCGGTATGCATTAAGAGAGGTGATATTTTAGAAAGAAAACTCATCGGCTCTTATCCTGTGTGTACAGAAGCAGAAGCGATAGAAGCATTGAATGCAGCTGTTGCCGCTTATAATCACGGACGTGGCGAATGGCCAACCATGAGTGTGGCAAAAAGGATTGAGTGCGTAGAAAAGTTTACCAAGAAAATGCTTGAGCAAAAAGATATCGTGGTAAAGCTGATCATGTGGGAAATAGGAAAATCGTATGCTGACTCCATAAAAGAATTTGACAGAACTGTTGAATACATCTATGCCACTATCGATGCACTAAAAGATCTTGACAGACAGTCATCCCGCTTTGAAATAGAGCAGGGCATTGTAGCGCAGGTGCGCCGTTCACCGCTTGGTGTGGTACTTTGTATGGGGCCGTTCAACTATCCGTTGAATGAAACTTTCACAACATTGATCCCTGCGCTGATCATGGGTAATACGCTTCTTTTCAAACCTCCAAAACACGGTACATTATTGCATTACCCGCTGCTGCAGGCTTTCAAAGAATGTTTCCCTAAAGGAGTTGTCAATACAATTTATGGACGCGGACATTCTATTGTTCCTGCCTTAATGCAATCCGGTAAAATAGACGTACTTACTTTGATCGGGTCGAGCCGCGTAGCAGATCAGTTGAAGAAGCTCCACCCTAAAGTAAACAGGCTGCGTGCGATCCTTGGTCTTGATGCGAAGAACGCAGCGATCATCACACCGAAAGCAGATTTGTCATTGGCGGTACAGGAAACTATTTTGGGTTCTCTGTCTTTCAACGGACAAAGATGTACGGCATTGAAAATAATTTTCATTCACCATAGTTTGGCAGATAGGTTCATCGAGCAATTAAATGCGGCGATAGCGAAACTAAAGTTCGGTATGCCATGGGAA
Source organism: Pinibacter aurantiacus (assembly GCF_019130065.1). Taxonomy (GTDB): domain Bacteria; phylum Bacteroidota; class Bacteroidia; order Chitinophagales; family Chitinophagaceae; genus Pinibacter; species Pinibacter aurantiacus. Next base: position 9,681 of record NZ_JAHSPG010000007.1, read on the forward strand.
AGTGGTGTGAGCATTACTCCACTGCCTGAGCCCGGCAAACCTGCTTACCTTGCAAGCCTGATTGAAGATGCAAAAGCAAACGGCGCAAAAGTGATGAATGAAAATGGTGGCAAAACAGTTGAGTCTTTTGTATACCCGGCAGTATTGTATCCGGTAAATGAAAAGATGAAAGTGTATCGCGAAGAGCAATTCGGTCCGGTTGTTCCGGTAGTTCCTTACTACAGTCTTGAAGAGCCGGTGCAGTACCTGATCGAATCTACACACGGTCAGCAAGTGAGTGTGTTCAGTAACGATCCTGAAGAAGTGGCATCACTGATTGATCCATTGGTGAACCAGGTGAGCCGTGTAAACATCAACTGTCAGTGCCAGCGCGGTCCGGATGTGTTTCCATTTACCGGAAGAAAAGATAGCGCTGAGGGAACTCTGTCTGTGCATGATGCATTGCGTTCCTTCTCTATCCGTTCACTCGTTGCGACGAAACTGACTGATCCTAATAAGCAATTGCTTAACGACATTGTGAATAGTGATCATTCGAACTTTTTGAGTACGAAGTTTCTGTTTTAATTAATAATTAATAATTAAGAATTAATAGCGTAGCATTCGTAAGGAGTGCTGCGCTATTTTATTTTACGGATATCCATTTCTAAACTGCTTGACAAAATAGGAATGTTGCTTGTCTTCCCGACGAAGGATGATCTGGCTCCAAAATTTTCTGCAAGCTGCCCTATTAATTATTCATTATTAATTATTAATTACCTTCACGCCATGTCAAAAGTTATCTCGACCGTTTGTCTTCTTTTACTATCCAATTCGTTTATGACACTCGCGTGGTACGGGCATTTGAAATTTTTTGCGAAAGATTCGAATCATTCGTCAACGCCTTTATGGACAATCATTTTGGTGAGTTGGGGATTGGCTTTTTTCGAATATTGTTTCCAGGTGCCAGCCAATAGAATTGGTTCTTCCGATTTCGGTGGCCCCTTTACGCTGGTGCAGCTAAAAGTGATTCAGGAAGTTATTACCCTGATTGTGTTTATGATATTTTCTGCATTGTTTTTCAAGAACGTGCAGTTCACCATGAATCATTTAATAGGCTTTTGCTTTTTGGTGGTCGCAGTGTATTTTATTTTCAAAAAATAGTTGCTTCGAAATACTTACCACTAAGATTCTGTGTTAACCACCAAGTCTAAGTTTGATTAAGTTTTTATAATTTTG
>NZ_JAHSPG010000008.1 GCF_019130065.1 Pinibacter aurantiacus
TAAAAAATCAGACTACGCGTCAGCAGCAAAGTACTATGAAATGTACCTTGGCATCGGCGCCAAAAGTAAGACAGCTACCTACGACCCGTATGCCGGCAACACCCAAGGCAAAACAGGCACAAAAGCAGCCGGCGGCGATACCCACCAGCAGGCCGTGTACGGCGCAGCAGAAAGCTACCGCCAGCTAAACAACTATGCCAAAGCAGAGAACTTCTACCAGGAAGCATCCGGCTACAGTGCAGAGCAATACCCACTGGCTAAGTACCAATATGCCGTAACCCTGAGAAGCCTTGGCAAATACGAAGACGCCCAAAAAGCATTCACCGATTTTCTGAGTGCTTACAAAACAGAAGACGCTTATACCAAAGCTGCCAAAAGAGAAATTGAAAACCTTCAGTTTATCCAACAGCAGTTGCACAAAAAAGACTTGTCGCTGTACACGGTAAAAAAACAAGACACGGTAAATGTGAACACACCCGGCGCCAACTACGCACCTGTGCTCACAGGCAACAATACCATGATCTTTACTTCTACAAGAATTGAAGGCGACAATAAATCTGCCTACATCAACCACTTGTATGAAGCAACAGGAAACAGCGACGCGGCAACAGTAAGCAAGATCGACATTGCACAACCGGAGGGAACGCACCAAGGTGTTGCAGCAATTACCCCTGATGGCAAAACGATCTACCTGACAAGATGGACGATGAGCAAAGAAGGCAAGAAAACCGCTTCTTTGTATCAAACAACCAAAACAGAGGCTGGCAGCTGGAGCGAACCAACGGCACTGGAAGCCATTAATGCAGTAGGCGGCAACAACCAACAACCATTTGTAACAGCAGACGGTAAGTACCTTTTATTTTCCAGCGACCGCGCTGGCGGACAAGGTGGCTTTGACATTTGGTTTGCACCAATCGCTGACGGTAAAGTGGGCGAGCCAGTAAACATGGGGGCTGCCATCAATACGCCTGCAGACGAGCAGGCACCATACTATCACGCTGCTTCTCAAACATTCGTGTTTGCGAGCAACGGCAGAGTAGGCATGGGCGGCTTTGATTTGTACCAAACAAAAGGCAGCATTGCTGGCACTTGGGGTGCAGTTAAAAACCTTGGCTATCCTGTAAACTCAGAGAAAGACGATATTTATTTTGCCAGCAAGGGCACAACAAAAAACATGTTGTCTGATGTTGTGTTCAGCTCCGACAGGGCATCTGAATGTTGCCTTGACATGTTTAGCTTGCAAAAACAAATGCCTGCTAAAAAGATCGCCGGTAAAGTAATTGCCTGTGATGGCAACACACCACTGGCAGGTGCTAAAGTACAGGTATTGGCAGACAACAAAGTGATAGCCGATCTTTCAACAGGAGCAGATGGTAGCTATAGCTTCACTATGGATGAGTACCAACCAGTGAAAGTAAACGCGAACAGTGAAGGATATCAAAATAATTCATTAAGTGTAAATGCCCCACAAGATGAGGACTTGGACGAGTTGAATGCTCCTGCCATTTGTCTTGCAAAAATTCCTGCCGTAAATGAGCCAGTTGTCGTAGAAAATATGTATTATGCTATCAATAAGTCGGTGATACTTGACGAATCAAAACCTGCGCTTGACCAGCTTGCAGCGATGATGGCAAGCAATCCTACGGTAACAGTGGAAATCAGCGGACATACAGACAACACCGGAACTAAAGAACTTAACCAAAAACTCTCTACTGCACGTGCAAAGAACGTAGTGGATTATTTAGTGTCTAAAGGCATCGACGCAAAACGTTTGCAATACAAAGGTTATGCTGATACAATGCCTGTCGATACTAATGATACAGAAGAAGGCAGAACGAAAAACAGAAGAACAGAATTTAAAATTTTGGGCAAATAGGTGAACAAAAATTGCGGGCAGTAAAAACAAGACTTTCTAAATTAAACCAGACTATAGTGATGAAGAAGCTTATGACATTGTGTGTACTTGGCGTAGCGGCGGCGTTGAACGTAACTGCCCAGCAAAAACCTCAGTATACACAGTACATCCTAAACCAGTACATTATCAATCCGGCCTTAACGGGAATTGAAAATTATACCGATGTAAAACTGAGCCACAGGCGCCAGTGGGTTGGCGTAGACGGTGCGCCTGTTACCACCTATTTCACCATTCAGGGCCCTATCAACAAAAAAGATTACCGCACAACGGCTACTTCATTTGACGTGCCGGGCGAAAATCCAAGAGGAACCGCCTATTGGCAAAACTACACCGCTGCTGAGCCGCACCACGGCGTTGGCTTGCAGGTAGTGAATGACAAAGCAGGTCCCATCAATCGTTTTTCTGCCATGGCCACTTACGCCTACCACATAGGATTAAGTCCAAGAACAAGCCTGGCGGCGGGTTTCGCGGCAGGTGTTACCAACACAAGATTGAACACATCAATGCTTGATTTTGGCAACACACAAATAGATCCTGCAGTAGCAAACGGAGGCAACATCAACAGCATCAAACCAGATTTCAGCGCAGGTTTGTATTTGTATTCAGGAGAATATTTTGTTGGTTTGTCTGCACAGCAGATCATTCCGCAGGACCTTACTTTCTCCGACAATGTGATCAGGAAAGAAACAGGTAAATCGGTGCCGCATATTTTTGCGACAGCAGGTTACCGCTTCCTCATCGGCGAAGATTTCAACCTGATCCCGTCTATAATGGTGAAGTATGTAAAACCATCTCCAGTGCAGTTTGATGTAAATGCCAAACTGCAATACCAGGATCGTGCATGGATCGGCGCCAGCTATAGAAACGGCGATGGCTATGCGGGAATGGTGGGCATCAATGTCTCTAACTTCTTCAACGTTGGTTACTCATACGATCACACCACATCCGGCCTCAGCACAGTAAGCAAAGGCTCACACGAAATCATCATCGGCTTCCTGTTGGGCAACAAGTATGACGATAGCTGTCCGAAGAATGTGTGGTAGGAGATAGTCTGATAAGATTTTAAAAAGGCTTCGATAAACTCACGCTGACTGCACTGTCAGGCTGAGCTTGTCGAAGCCTTTTGGTTTGTCTGTATCAGAAAATAACTTGAGTTAGTATGTTGTGAATGTTTGTTTTGTAGTGTCGCTAATGCCTGGCCCGCCAACTACCCAATTGCTTGTTACAAGGACTGAATCATTGACAGAGTATACCCTAAAATGGTGCCCATCCAAACTCAATGAATCTTTTCCTACGGTGTTCCATTTTAACGTGTCGGTGAAATATTTGTAAGGGGGCACTATCCAGTAACAATGAATTAGGAAAGCCGTATCCTTGGGTTTTAAAATGAGAGTGACCAACTGCGGGTCTAACTTGCCGCCCCAATACCAGCTTTTATTTATCAGTTTGGCTGAGTCATAGCTGTGATCGTTGTTTGTGGTAGTGTTGTTAATTTCCTTGTTGCAAGCGAAAAGCAAAAGAAGCGGTAATGCTAGAATAGGTATTTTTTTCATGGGTTCGTTTTTGTTCAAAATGACTTTCTAAAGATAATTATTTTGAACAATTGCCGCGCTATTTCTGGAGACTATTACAACCAGACATCATGCTTTCTTTCATTGTTAGTGTTCCTGAGTCGATGTTGTTGGCATGTCGGTATAGGTCTCTATATCTGCCCCTTATTCTCATGTTTCCCCCATCCTCAAAATTCCCGACCAACAAAAATTGCCAAATAAACGAGCTGGCGCCGATATGCAGCTTAGCTATGCGCGTGGCGTATCTGTGCCATAGCTTTCAACCACCTTGCGAAAACGAATCTATTTGCTTACTTTGATATACCTCTAATTATAAAAGCGCAATGCGCCTCGTTACTTCCTTCTGATTCCCAAAAAGGTTATTTAATGTGTGTTTGAAATAGTGGATGAATGCTGTTCATGTATTCGACAACTATAAAACCCCTTATATGCTTAAGCAAACTATTGCATTGTTGGTAGTGGTTATTGCTGCGTGCATTTTTATTACCTGCAAGCAGGCAAACGGACATCACACAGAAAGTCATGTACTTGTTTCAAAATATGCAAGACCATTAACCAATATTCATTTTGATTATTCAGCAGAAAGAATGCAACGCGGAAAATACCTTGTCAACGGCGTACTAAGATGTTTTCATTGCCATGCCGAAGCAGATACAACAAAAGCCGGCTGGCCGCCAATGGAAGATAGACTCGGTAGCGGCCGGCTTCTTTTTAAAACCGACAGCACTCACCTCTACGCGCCCAACATTTCTCCCGATAAAGAAACCGGTGCAGGCAACTGGACAGACGACATGTTTGCAAGAGCTTTAAGAAATGGCATTGGTCATGATGGACGTGCACTTATAGCAATGCCGTGGTGGATCTATACAGATTTGTCTAATGAAGATCTCGCCTCTGTTGTGGTTTACCTGCGCTCCATTCCCGCCATAAAAAATACAATTCCACCGCGTTTGTTGTCCGTTCAGGAAGAAAAGGCATTGCAGAATGAACCACGCGATACCAACGTGAAATCAGTGCCTCAACCCGACACATCAACAGTGCTTGCCAAGGGCCGTTACCTCGTTACCATTGGTGAATGCGAAGGTTGTCATACGGCATGGTACAAACGCAACCCTGGTTTTTTTGGCGGTGGAAATGTCATAGCTAACGACGATACCGATTCTGTAATTGTAAGCGCAAATATTTCTCCGGATATAACAGGTATTGGTGCGTGGGACGATGAAACATTTATACGGATAATGAGAAAAGGAAAAGGCGGCATACTTCACCATTCTATGCCGTGGCGGGAGTTTGGCAATATCTCCGACAGTGACCTTAAAGCAATTCTGGCCGCACTGAAAACGCTAACACCGGTGGAACATCGTATAGCAAACGGACTGAAACCAACCCTTTGCCCGATATGTGGAGAAAAGCACGGCTACGGCGATCAGAATAAAAGAAAGCCACTTGTTCCAGTTGCTTTCAATGCAAATTTATATCCCCGCTATGTTGGTAGTTACGACGATCCAAAACACGACGCAACAATGATCATCTCCACAAAAGACAAAAAGCTATGGATAAGCGTTAAAGAACTTGAAGGATCTCCAGCCATGGAGCTGATCCCAATTGCCGACGATAAGTTTAAGGCAGACTCGTTTCCCTCCGCTGTAAAGTTTGTAAAAAATAACTCCGGCAAAGCCACCGCCTTAATAATGTATGATCTCACAACCGATACGCTTTTAAGAACAAATTAGAGCCCTGTTCGGGATGTTCGGCAGGACATCGCTCAGCGTGCGTATGAGACCAACAGCGGCAAAAAAACAAGCTGGCGCAGATATGCGGCATAGCCATGAGCGTTGCGTATCTGCGCCCTTATTTTAACTTGTTAAAGCTGTTCTCAACATCGCATACACTGCCTGAATAGTAGTTAAAGGACGTGTAAAATCTTCGCCGCTTTGCGTGCCCCTCGCTTTCCTATGACCTTGCTCATAAAACTTCTCCACACTTACTCGTTAATTCGCCCCCTATTCGATGATTGCCATTCAAATATTCAATTTCCTAATCTTGAAGTTATGACTGATAAAAATCAGATGCACACATTTCACATCCCTGTAATGGGTTTGGCGTTTACCATAGATAGCCCGATCAAAGTGGCTGCGCTTGGTATTTCATCGGTGGTGTCTATTGTGGACGACGAGTTGATTGAAAAAATGCGTGCTTTCTATAGCCAAAAATTCACATTGCCTTATAATGAGATCACGAAGAAAATTAGAGATTACAGGGCAAGCAGAATTACCGCGTATCTCAACATGATGGATGAGATTGTAACAAGCAAGTTCAATGCATTTAAATCGGAGATCATCAACAGCAAAGCGGAGTTGGAAAAATACATTTCCACACTGCCCAATGCTTCTGAGTTTAAAAAGAATATTCAACGCTTTATAGACGAGGGAACCGAAAGCATCAAAAACTATATCGAAGAAAATCTTTGTCCCGGCAAGATCGACGTAAACATCATGACCAAGCTGGATAAGGACAACTTTGAAAAAGATGAGCAATTGCCAATCATGTACAACGATGCACATGCAGCATTGCGCGGGTTTGCCAATAGCACACTCAATTCATCGGTAGTGCTTTCTGCAGGCATGAATCCTCGCTTGTACAGTTACATGGAAAATTTCACAGACTTCTATCCTGATGCACTCGGGCAAATAAAAAAGAAGATCATCATAAAAGTAAGCGACTACAGATCGGCAATGGTTCAGGGTAGCTTTTTAGCAAAGAAAGGAATTTGGGTTTCTGAGTTTCGCATTGAATCTGGCCTTAACTGTGGTGGGCACGCATTTGCAACAGATGGCTTTTTGATGGGGCCGGTGTTGGAGGAATTTAAAGAAAAGAAATCGCAATTGATACAAACCATGCACGAACTGATTGTAAAAGCATGGAATGATAAAAATATTACAGTTCCAGCTGCACCGTTAAGCATAAAAGTCACCGCGCAGGGCGGCGTAGGTACAGCAGAAGAACATGGTTTTTTACTGGATCATTATCAATTGGATTCTGTTGGTTGGGGATCCCCTTTTTTGTTGGTCCCTGAAGCAACTACTGTAGATGCGTCAACCAGGATGTTGTTGGCAAAAGCAAAGGAAGAAGATTTTTACCTCAGCAATATTTCTCCGTTGGGTGTTCCGTTCAACACCGTAAAAGGGACTAGTAATGATCATTGGAAACAAGTAAGGATAGATGCGCAGGTGGCAGGCAGCTCATGCCCCAAAAAACATTTGGCCCTTAGCAAAGAGTACGACAAGCAGGGTGTTTGCACCGCATCAAAAAAATACCAGGATATAAAATTAGCAGAACTGAATGCAGTGAGTGGAGATATTTCTGTGCCGGAGTACGAAGAAAGAAAGACCGCCATTACAGAAAAATCCTGTCTTTGTGTGGGCCTTGCTAATTCGGCATACATGGAAAATGACGTGCCGGTAAAAGGGCAGCAACAAGGCGTAGTCATTTGCCCCGGCCCCAACCTTGCCTATTTCGACAAAGAAGTTTCTTTAAGTGCAATGACAAAACATATTTACGGCAATGAAAATGTTTTGCCCGATGCAGACAGACCACATATGTTTTTGAAAGAGCTTAAGATGTACATTGATAATTTGAAAAAAGAAATGGCATCGTCGCTAAAGAGCACTACAGAATTGCAGATAAAAAAATGGAAGGCTTATAAAACCAATCTCGAAGCAGGGATTGCTTATTATGAAAATTTGTTTACAACTTCAATACATTTTGCAACGGCCAAGAAAAAGCTGTTAGTGCAACTCAAAGAGAGCAAGGCGCTGTTAGCAGAAATAGAAACCGGAGTTACAATACCGGTATGATGAAATAGCGAACCCCTGGAGACTCAAAGACTCAACACTAAGGCACTAAGAACACTAAGCCTCACTAAGGATAACTTCAAATTAGATCTCTCTTAGTGAAATTTAATGTTCTTAGTGCCTTAGTGGTAAAAGCTCGGGAATTGCCCTTTATTTTGCCAGCAAACATTCTCCTTCGAACTTCACTCCATTCCAACCATTCAGCATAAACTGCCTGATGTTTTGGTGATCGGTGCCATTCAAATTGTTTAAAACAGACAGGTAATGTTCTGCAAACAAGTACAGTGTATCTTCTTTGCTAAGATTATTTAATTGTGCAAATGCAAACACTTTTGCGCTGCCTTGGTTTTGCGTTGCTTCATTATGGGCATCGCCATTTTTAAAAGCAGTAGGAGTATGTTGATAATAAGATTCTATAAACTCAAGCACCTCTTTGAAGGAAACTTTATTGTCTTTTAAGTTTTTAATTAGCGTAGTTAATTGCTCTGTCATGCTGTGATGTTATGTAGTTAAATTAGTTTGCAAGCTAGGTAAATAAAAAGTCAAAATTAAAAAGTCAAAAGGTTGAACACCCTAACATTTTTTGATTTTTTAATTTTGACTTTTGCGTCTTCGACTCCACATCAGGCTCGCTTCGATAAAGTCGTCAAAAGATTTTCAAGGTTGCTCATGCTCACAGAGAATCCTTCTTTAAAGCCCATTTCAATCATCTTCTCCATACGGGCAAGAGATTCATTATAAATAGTAATACGAACTGTTGTCTTTCCGTTCTGTTCGCTAAAAGTGTAATCCCAATCAGAACCCGGTAATTCAGGATTTTCATCTTTGTCCGCAAAGGCATTAAACATTTTGAAATTGGTTTTTGGGCTAATTGAAATGTATTTCTGAATTGCCCAACGCTCTTGTCCTTCCGGGCTTACCATTGCGTAAAATCTTCTTCCGCCCACCTTGAAGTCCATAAACTTTGTTTTTGAAATAAAAGGTTTAGGTGCTACCCATTGGTCAAGGATTTCCGCTTTGGTAAATGCGTCCCATACCAGCGATTGGTCAGCGTCAAATTCTCTCGTTATAAATACCGTTTTCGCTGCTTTGTCAACGGTAAAATCAAATAGTAAGTTCATTTTTTCTTATTTTTTATGGTGAACAATACTTCATCGAGTTGTTTGAAACTTTCTTCCATAATCTTCCTGAACTGATCGAGCCAGATATCGATCTCTTTCATTTTATCGATTTTCAGTTCATAGAAGATCTCCCTGCCTTCTTGCCTTGGAGCCAGGAGGTCGCATTCGGATAGGATGCGCAAATGTTTGGATATTGACTGCCTTCTGATGTCAAAATGCTCTGCAATGGCATTGGGGGTCATTGCCTGCACAGCAAGCAGAACGAGGATCGCTCGTCGGGTGGGGTCTGCAATTGCTTGAAAAATGTCACGTCTCATGAATAAAAATAATTATGAAGCCATTCGGTTGCAAATATACGTGCAACCGATCGGCTGCGCAAATTTTTTTATTTTGCTGTCCAAAAACAGAAAAGCTTGCCTAGGCGACCTGCTAAATGTTGGTTATTTGTTCCCCTTTGATGAAGCTGTAATACAAGCATTTTAAAATCAAACCTGGAGTTGCTTCGGTATGCCAATAAATTAATCGGGCCGAAAAAACAGCTACTTGAATTAAAAAAAGTTAAGGATGTAACGTTTATGTATATGCGAAAAATTCGCTTCAAATAATTATGAGTATGATGGAATTGCGCCGGGGTGATAAAATGAAAAAAGGGTTTCAATTTCTTGAAACCCTTTTTCTTTTCGCTCCCCCTGTTGGACTTGAACCAACGACCCTCTGATTAACAGCAGTGCGGGTTTGAGAAGTTAAGTTCATATTTTCCACCTTTTTAGTAACCTTTGTTTATGTTATTAATATTTTAGAGATTTTCCTCCATTCGCTTCCGCTTAAAGAACTGTTGCGAGGTTTCATAGTGTTCCATTCTTCAGTAGTAAGGGAAGATATTTTCGTTCTAATTTGTGAAAAACTATAGGTTTTAATGTTTTGATCGATTATTTGTGCCATTGAAAAAGCTAAAGGACGTGGTAAGCCTACCATTCTTAAGGCCAAGGCTTGTTCATTATCTACTCCATAGTAGACAAGGGATGGTATAAACGAGTCATTAATGTCTTCTTGGTTACCTTTGACAATGCCCTCCAAGGCACTTAACCCCCAAGATGCTTTAAATCTAATGTCGTTCATTTTAGTGATAAATTCGTTTATTCTTTTATTTGGATCCTGCACATTAGAATAAGTTGGATGAATCTTTGATAAGGCGTCGAACTTAGCACCTTTTACCCATCCAACAAGAATATTGGCAATGTGTGCAGGTTCAAACGGAGCTTGATTTGAGTCTGACCCCATTCTGGTTTCTCTTAGTGCGGCAATGACCCTTACTTTTTCAGTTAGGTTATTGATATTGGCTGAATTAAAAAGCTCATTTGGTTCCCAACTTTTGATATTTGAAATGCTTGAACTTTTAGATTTTTCGCTCATTACAGATATTACTGATGGAACAGAAAATCCGGTTTTATCAGCGAAGGACAAGACATTCTTGCTTTTTGCATATCTAATTTCGATATGGTTATATAACTCTCTGCATATATTTATAAACTTGTCTTTCTTTTCTTTGGTGTCAAGGATGTGATATTCAAGGGTATCCTTAAATAGATCTTCAATTTGTACTGCATAGTTTTCATTTCCACTTACAGTAATTAGGTGAACGAAGTATTGTATTAAGGGGAACAAAGAATCTCCAAAGTCATTTAGCAAGTTCCCCAAGCTGAAATTAGCCCTTTGTAGTTTATCCAAGATAATATCGGCATTTGAAAACAACTCAGATAGAACACTTACTAGCTCGTAAGACGACCTATTAAGCAGGCTTCGTGCTGTGTTTATATTAGTTGGGCTTGTAAATGGCAAAATGATTTTGCCGTAATTATCTACAAGTGTTCTGCCGGCTCTTCCAGCAATATTCCAGAAGTCGTTTTCATCAATGGGGTCGTCGCCCTTGCGATATGAATCGAAGAAAACTGTAGAAACAGGAAAGTTAACGCCTTCAGCAACTGTAGTGGTTGAGCAAACATATTTGATAAGTCCCTTCCTAATCAAATATTCAACTAAAATCTTTGATTCATCTGATAATCCGGCGTGATGTACCGCAATTCTCTTGGATAATACTTTTGAAAGAACGGTTTCTCTGCCAACCTCATCGATTATATATTTGATAACCAACTCCAACTCTTCATTTGGCTCCTCATTTGGAAGGATATCATATAGCAAGTCTGCCCTAGCGTCGGCAGTACCCTTTCCTCTACAAAGAAATAATATGGTTTTGTTCTTTTCTGAGAACTGTTTAGCCGTGTATTCAAATATTCTGTTCTTTGTTTGACTAGCGGTAGAAATTAAATCATGATTATTAATGACTTCAAAACTAAACTCTCTCGTGTGACTACTATACGGAGAGGGTAATATTGTATAATCAAACATACCCTGACTAAGTCTTCCTCTACTTGGTTTTAACCCAATTATCAACTTTTCTGATGGTCGCCAATCGATTGAAATAGAGTTGCCCCCTCCAAGCCACTCGCCTAAAACTGTTGCAGAGCTACCTATAAATGGTGATAATAGCATAAACTTTGCAAAAGGACGCTCCCTTTTCAATATAGACAATAACAGTTCTAACTTCGCTCCTCGTTGGCCGTTTTGTATTGTGTGTGCTTCGTCGACAATAAAAAGAGAAACATCAGCAACTGAACTATGATTTCTTCTGATTAGCAAATCTAGCTTTTCCGGTGTAGAGACGAGGATATCTATGTTATCCTCTAATAAAGTGTTTTCACCAGGATCAATTTCGATAGCTGAAGACGTTTTTTCTACAGTCAAACCCAACCCCCCTAAATCATTCTTTAAATCGAAGAATACTTGATTTACTAATGCCCTCGATGGAACTATATATACAATCTTTGCATCTTGCTTTAAAGCCTTTGTAACTAAAATATTAAATTCTGCAAGGAGAGTTTTTCCAGCACTAGTGGGCATTTGGAGGACTGTAACATTTGATGCAACGTCAAGAAGGTTACTTCCCAAAGCGTCTCTTTGAGACGGTAGAAGGTCAATCATTCCATTGTCACTTTTTAATTTACAAAGCCTCTTCACTGTGTCATTGAAATTAGTCTTAGACCAAATTGAATTTTTCTGAATTAAAATTAGATTTTCCTTTAGTATTGTTGCAACACTCTGATATCTGGGTTCAGACACAAAGAACTTTATCGCCGCCTCAATATGAGTGCGTATTACATTTTCTAGCCTTTCTTTGTAAGAGTATCCTTCTATTAAATAAGTTGCAGTTTCAACAATCGTTTTTGAGAGATGATAAAATCCTAAAAGTTCTAAAGCCTCATTGACCTCATCTCTGATGTCTATTTTATCTAAATATTGTTTTTCGAATCTCTCTTGGCTTTTTTGAAGATCATGTATAATAGCTATTGATTCTCTTATGTCATCGAATCCATTCGACTTTCTAACGAGTAAAATAAACGCTTCTAAAGTCTTATTTAGAACTTTAATTTTCCAGTTAACATTGGCATCGAGAGTGCTCAAGTTAAAGGACGTTAAATCTAAGCGAATGCTAATTGATTTATCTGCCTTTAATGCAATGGATGAGAGAAGAAAGTAATATAAAGTTTCAGGCCTTAAATCCTTAACGCCAATTATGCTTTCGAAAGCAGATTTGTCTTCTGTTGAATTTATATTTATACTTTTTAATATGCTATATGTATTTGAAAGAAGATCGTTGATTTCAAGGTTTAATCTCTCTTCACTGTATATAGCATTGAGGAACAAGAAAGCTAAACGAATTCGTTCTTGGACATCAGTTAGGTCTAACGTAATTGCATTAAATTGTGATAACAAGACCCGATCCTCACTATCTCTTATGATAGTTTGAATACTTTCCTCAGATAATATAAGGTTTAGGAAGTCCTTCATTATGCTACTGCTAGTTCTTTCACTTTTGAATAAAATAAATCAACTGTTTCCGCGATAGTTTTTCCTGTGAATGAAATTAATGCAAATAAAACTGAATGATTACCAAATTGTGAAACATCTGTTTTCAACTTGCCATAATCATTGGTTTCATTTACACATACGTAGTCTCGTATCAAAGTGCATCCAAAATTAATGGTGTGATTATTTAAATCTTTTTCAATGCTTAAAATTGCAAGCGCCATTATCATGGCATCGTTTGAGTTAAGCCGTCTAGCATAGTCGCTTAGTTTCTGAACGATAGCTTTTTTATCGGATACTCTATTGAGTTGGGTTTTAAACATTGAATCTTCGGATCTATCTACAACTGAGGGTGGGCTTTGAGATGAAGAGGATACTTTAGCTTCGCCTAATAACAAATGAATTGTAACCCCTTCAACTCTATATCCTATCGCGTCTAACCCTCTTCCCGGTAGGTGGCTTAATTCTCTAAACGTTATATTTTTCAATGGAATAATAAACTTCTTTTCGTCTTCGATATCATGTTCAAAGTATTTTGTCATTAATAATTCGCCTAAATCACTTCTATAGATGTCATTTAAAATAGCTGGATTTGTCCCGCCATCTCTCTGCGCATCTTCTGCAATTACATTTCTAACTATTATTTTTCTTAAATCCTCTGTATTAAATCCAGTAGTCGTAAATAAAAAGGTTGACATATTGCTGATAGCTGTAACGCATTGGGTTCTTTGTGAGACATACATTTGCGCACAGTCATTAATGAATCCATCATTGACAATGATGTCTTTTCGGGTAAATTGATGCTGCATACGGTTTAGGAGCGGTTTATATCAAAAAGGGTTAAGAATTGACAATATATGAATTTACAATAAATTACGGAAAGGTAATTAAAACAACTTTATTTAAAACGATACCTGTATTTCAAAATGAGAATAGTTATAGTTTTTTCCCAGAATATAATATGTTAGGTCGTCCTGATTGGTCTGAGATACTTGGTCTACCCATACCCACATTCCGTCTTTTAAACTACCAGCTTGCCTTTTGCAACGAACTCTAAACGGGCAGTATAATTTCCTTAATTTCCCCGTGCTGTTAATAAGCAAAATGCTGTTGGAATCACAATACTTTGGAGATAATCTTTTTTTCATACGAAAGAAGAGGCTGGCTTAGTGCCAGCCCTTTTAGTGTAAAAACCAATTTGTTTCTTTTTTATCCAGCGCAGTTTTCAACTGCTCGACAAAGCTGAACGTGTTTACTGATCGGTCAAGGAATGTATCGATGTAGCTGGATTTGTTCGTTCCTGTAAATAGGTTATACAGCCGCCATAGATTGATATTACCATCTAATGATTTGCAAAACGAATTATCATTGTAATAGTCCTTTACTACAACGTTTAATTGTGTATCACTAAGTAGCAAAGGTGTAATATCGTTTTTGATAGGGTTGGGCAAATGATTGTACATTCTGCTTCTTCCTATTAGTGTGGCAAATTGATGTTCGGTCAGGCTGTAATTTGTCAAACAACGTAAGGCGTGAATATGATAGCTGGCATTGTAGTTGTCAAACAGCGTTCTTATACAGGCTTTTAATTGCCCAATGCTTTTTACCCGTAAATCGCTTTGAAAGCCATCAGTCCAAACGCAAAGATTAGTGCAAACCTTGTTTTGGAATCCAATAAACACTTTGAAGTGTTCGTCCGCACCTTTCTTGTTGTACAGATTGTCAAGACTGTAAGACTTAACACCACCGACCGTTAATGACAGTTGATTTCCATCTATTTCGTCAAATATTGTAGGTATCTCTACAACGAATGCCATCCTTTCAAAATAAAGTGTCTTTTCGTGCTCTAGGAGCTCGCTGGCTTGCTTAAACTTTGCCTCCGGAACCCTTCCTTTAATTGGGTGCGACAATCTAATGGACGGCTCTAAAAGACGCTCAGCCGGATAAATGCTTGCAGCAACTTCCATCATACTTTCGATAAAATCTGCATGGGAAATAACAGGTTCATTATCCTTTATGAAAACCGGTATGACATGATTCCTTTTGATTTCCCTCAATGAACTTTCCATTGTATTAGCCTGAATAAATGGCTTATTGGTTGATTCGACTTCAAGATATGGCTGCTCAATAATGCCCAGCTCTTCGTGATTAAATAATTGCTCCATTTGAAATGTTTTGATTTGAATAATTCGTTGTAGGAATAGGAGATGATGGTTGCAATTCTTTCTTTCGTCTTGCAAAGTGATTAAAATATGTCTGCTGGTGTTGAGGATGCAAAATGTATAGTCGTCCAAGTTCTGCGATGCTATTGCAGCAATCAATCCGGTTTGCGAAATCATCGGCATCTTGATTCGTCAAATTGACACCATAATCGCACCACTCTACAATGAGCTTACCCGTTTGCTGGCTGATTTTAAACTCTGGCTTGTCCATAAAAAGACCTGTTCTGTCTTTGGATGCGACAACGTTATGTCTAATATCAATATCCAAAACAATAGTAAACTCGTAATCCATCCCTTCTCTTGTTATTCCTTTTAGACCTACCTTCTCAGGAACTTGTTTTCCATTCTTTTCATGGAGAACATATTCCTGTTTACTGCGGATCGTTCCTATTATGTGAGCGCCACTCTGCAAAATTGCTTGCACAAAAGCGTTATGCCTTGGCGTTATTTTGCCCCAATTGGTAAATGAGTTGCCAGACATTCCGGAATGAATACTTAAGGCACCCCCAGCTCCTTCCCACTCGTGTGATATGCTGTCGATTATAATGACTTCCATACCGGCTTCCTCACACAAATGGATAGCCTCAATATATTTTTCAGGAGAATATGGTGCGCCAATGTTGACTACAGAGAATGAACCCAAATGAGAATATAGGGAAGCGGAATAGTTTTCAGTATCAATGACAGCTATTTTATTCCAATTCCCGCAAAGACCATGAGCAATTAGTAGTGCTCCCATTGTTTTGCCGCTTCCTGAGCAGCCCTGAAGACCTAGCTTCATCTTGGCTTGTTTGCGTTGAGATAATTCAAGTTTCATATTGTTAGTATTGAATGAATAAATTGAAAAAGGAGGCTTGCGCCCCCTTAATGCTTAAATAGTTGAAGTTTTACTGAATGATTTTTGTTCTGTGTTTATAGGGTTGTCATCTGGGACATAAGTGTATGAGTGAGTCAGTAGCTTAACCTCTCCTGTTTCTTTTACGGTATATTCGTAAGGTTCGCACTCTACTCTTTCTATCCGCCCAGGCATTTGCTTTCCAATAATTGTTTTGGCAACTTCTTCAGGGAATGTTGAAGGAATTTGACACTTCTTAGCTGTTGCATAGAATCGCCCTGTAATACTCGACTGTATTAATTCTATGTCACCTGTTAATTCTAATGAGACAAAGGATTTTCCTTCGGAGTTTTGACGAACGCTGTAGTTAGTGATAGTAACCATAAATAGATTTTTAAAATGATTTAATAGCCTGCCGTATCGGTTTTTGATTTATTCGGAGGTATGGGAGTGATAGGCGGCGTCGAAGTAAGAGGGGGAGCTGTCAGTCCTGAGTACTGTGTGTGTTACACATATATTGTTTTGGGTAGGAAATGCTATAGTATTAACCACAGGAAAAGACCTTCACCAACAAGTTATCCAATTAGGAAAATATCCATAGAAATGGCAGGGCTTCTATAAGCTTGAGATGAATTAAACGTAGATAGGTATTTCAGTTACGGGACAATAACCTTTTGAGGTTATTTCAATTATTAAAATAAGCATTTCCGAATATTCTTAAATGTCGAAAATGCTTATTAAGAGAAGGTTAAATGGACGGCAGAAAGATTTACTGTTTAATCATAACGCAATCCCAAGTGCCGGTATGATTTAGCACGTTTTTTAAATATATCTTTTGAACAAAATGAACTGTTAGTTTATTGCCAGCAAGAACACCCGTTGCGCTTTCTTTCGTTGTCATGTCGTTAACTGAGGCTGCAAGCGTTTCTGGAATTTCAAAGCCGTCTTTAGTTGTGTTCGCAATTTGTGTTAGAATGATGTCAGAGTTTACGATAACTTTAGATGAAGTTGAGCCTTTGCTAATTGTTATAGTTCTATTGGTGTAGTTAAAGTTTGTTGTACTGCCATCTGCCAATGTGATAGTCGATGTAGGATTACCCAAATAAGTGCCAACGAGGTTGTTCGGAGTATTTTGATCGGACGTGGCTGAGTTGTTCTTGCTACAACTACTGAATATTATAATGACAGCTATTGCCATTATTACTACTGTGTTAATGATATTTGAGTCTTTTAAAGAGATTGTTTTCATAATGATTTTTGGCTTAGATGATTGGTTTATTATTACTCTTCAAATCTGACTGCCTTAACTCCCATGCAGAATCTATTCACTCCGACATTGGTGGTTATAGTTTGTGCTGGCGAAGAGTTTTTAGGTTGAATATTTATCGGAAATAATTGGCTCTGCTCAATAACCTTTCCATCACTTGTTAAAAACTCAAAGACAATCCGATGCTTTTTCTGTTCTTGGTAATAGAATGCTGTTTTCCCAATATTGGTTACAATATATTGAGCTCTACACCCATTATTCATATAGCCTTGTTCAGACAGACTATACTCAATGTCAACAGATAGGACAATTCCGTTTTCGGTTGTTAATGAGTAAGTGTTTTTAATTGGACGAATCTTAGAAGCAGTCCCAATGGGCTTTTTCGTTTGAGATGACGGGGTGCAATGCTGGAAACTAACTGCAATTAATAATAAAAGACAAACTTGAAGTGATTTTTTCATTGTGTATTTATTGTTGTGTAACTATGTTTACTGGTATCTGAATTATTTATAGTCGTAACTCATAAACGGTGTTTTATCTACAAAGACCTTGGTAATGTAGCCCTCTGCATTATATTCATAACTAATATTATGTGTCATGCTTACTCCGCTTGGCAAGGAGGTTACTTTAAGTGTAGACAGGCATTTGCTGCTATAATATAGGTTTATAGGATATCCCCATCCAATTTTGGCGTCAAAGGAATTCGAATAGCAGAATGGGTCAACCAATTGAAAGTCCTTGTAGATTTCTTTGAATTTGTTGGGTTTCGAGCTGTACGTTACATTAATCAAACAGCCATTATTAAGCTCTACATCGTTAGAAACCTGATGATATGTTAAATAGATTACATCTCCGTCATCGTCAAGCGTCGCCACAATACGGCTCGTTACCCTGTTGTAGCTTATATAGTCTACAGTTTTCGTACTTCCATTGATTACGGCACTTGTAATATTCGTGGTGGTTAAAGGATTTGTGTATGTGCTTGTCCAAACGAGATTATGATTTGAGTCGTCATAAGCACAACTGTCTAAAGTTTGGATATTACTTGTATGCGTTCTTAAGAGTTGATGAGGGTTGCCATTTTGATCAACGTCTTTATATTTAAGTGCATATTCATCTGACCATTTACCTATAAATCCTGAAATCCTATCGTGTTCATATTGGACACTGTAATATGTTGACGAGTCAGAGAAGTTTCCAAAATAGTTGGTTGTGACTTTGGTTAAATGAAGCCTCTTCGATGAAGATTGTGTTTCATCCTTCTTACAGGAGAGTAGACAAAGTGCGCAAAGAGTGATAAGAAGCCTCCTTTTTGTGTTCATACGATTAGAGTTTAGTTTATACAAATAAAAAAGCCCGAGACCTTAGAATCTCCCGTCTTCGAGGCTCTGGAAAAGCCCACCAACGAAGAGAAACAAGGCTCAGGCATAACCTGAGCACCTGCTCTACTTCCCTCGTTGGTCTTGTTAATTTTCCAGATTTCGAAGACAAGGAATGTATAGCGTTTGCTAGTACTATCTTATATGTCGTTTGTTATTTCGCTAAAGTTGTTTTTGATGCTCGAAAGTAACGATTCTGATTGTGAATTATTGTATTTCGTCAAGACAAGAGAATGATGTTCTACTGGTAGGTTGAATTGTTTGTAATAACACACATAGATAAACGAATATTCTCGCAAATCCTTTCTGGGCCTTCGGTTTGCTGTGGTTGATTTGGAAAATTGATCAAAATTGCTTATATTCGTATACGTTATTCAGCAAGTTGTAGGAGCTCGAACATCTCTTCATAAATAAGGATATCCCTTCTTTAGTTTATCTAACGGTTTAAGTATCGTTCACGAGGTCGTCTCAATTTCAAATTCCCGTTGCGTAATGAAATGAGTTGGTAGGGTAATCAACAATCATTATAAGATATTCTAATGCGGATAAATTACTTTAAAACAATTTCTGTATTATAGGTAACTGAAAACCATTAAATATTTGGAAAATTGCTAACTTTTTCGTACCTTCGTGGACGCTAACGCGCAACCAACTGAAGCTACTGTTCGTCGTCGCAACGCGCATAAAGTAAGATAGAAACAGTAAGTATATCGTTCTTTTCGTTGTAGGGATGGATAATGATTGATTAAACTACAATTTCCTCTACAACGAACCCAATCTGAAGTAATATCTCTTCATTCTTAGATCACAAGTAAAGTGTTTTGTAAATGGATGAAATATGGAGAGATGTTACAGGTTTTGAGAAATATTACCAGATTAGCAATAAGGGTAACGTTCAAAGCCTAGATCGAATTGTTTATACCAATAAGGGTAATGCACGCCTAGTCAAAGGAAAACTACTGACTTCCCGAATCAACAACTTTGGATATTTGTCTGTAAGGCTGAGCTACAAAGGAATTACTAGAACTTTGTTTATGCACAGGCTAATAGCTCAAGAATTTATTGATAATCCTGAGAATAAGCCTTTCGTAAATCACATCGATGGTAATAAGACCAATAACTCTATCGAGAATCTTGAATGGGTTAGTCATTCAGAGAATATTAGTCATGCTTACCGGAGCGGTTTACTGAACAACAACAGGGGAGCAAACCATCATGAATCGCGTATAGTGGTATCGGTGCACACGGGGCAGGCATTTTACACGATTAAAGAAGCGGCTAATAATGCCCAGATGAATTACAACACCTTTAGGAACCTTTTGAATTCAAATGGAAACACATCTTATTTTAAAGCTTAAATATTCCAAAGATTATAAAGTTGTAAGCAAGGCGGTGAGCTCTTTCATGCCGTGCCTACAACGAATCTACATAACAGGCTATTGCTATTTGCTTACTAGTCTGTGGTTTTATCTCCTAGCTTACGGCGTAGTTCTTCCATATCCAGAGACAGTTTTATGTCGTTTACAACTGCGTATTGAGAAGTGATTCTAGTATTTGAATGACCTAGTATCTTACTTATTGTTTCTAAGCCTACGCCATTTGCTAGTGCTATAGTTGTAGCAAAAGTTCTGCGGCCTACATGGGATGTCAAGTTCTTATTAATACTGCATAATTCAGCAATTTCGTGGAGGTAGGAATTGAACTTTTGAATACTGTAGAAAGGGAAAATGGGTGTGTTAGAATCAGCGCAACTTGTATTGTACCTTGCTAATAGTTCCTGGGCTTGATTTAGTAAAGGGATAGCTGCCCTGACATTTGTTTTCCTTCTTCTTGTAATTATCCACTTTCTTCCATCAATCCCATCTGTTATGTTGTTGTGCACTAGTTTTGACATATCAACATAGGATAAACCGGTGTAGCATTGAAATAGAAATATGTCTCGAATCAATGAAAGTCTTTCTTGTTTAAATGTTTTCTGCCTAATGATTTCTAGCTCAACCTGCGTAAGATAAATCCTGTCTACGTCTTTATAAGGAGATTTAAATGCTTCAAAAGGGTTGTCATCCAACCAGCCTTTGATAACGGCTGTATTGACGATTTTCTTGAGGTTCTTCAGATACTTAGTAGCAGTGTTATGCTCATTTTTATCATGGCTCTTTAAATAGAAATCGAAGTCCATTATAAACTGATGAGTCAGATCACGTAACCGGATGTCTTTCTTTTGATATTTATATGGGATAAACGCTTTTAGTTTCTTTTGAAGTATATCATATTTTTCAAAGGTTGATCGAGCGTAATCAATATCAATTCGCGACTCAAAATCTTTGTTGTGCAATTCTACCAGTTCCAACAATGAAATATCACTAACGTCCTTTCCAAAGAAACGCTCAATTAATTTGTCAAGATTTATATCTTGCTCCTTAAGCATTTCATTGAACAACTCCATTAACCTCGCTTTGGTCTGCGAAATATAACCGTTGATTTGAACGGCATCTTCTTTCAATCCTTTTACCACTCCCTTTGTGCCATCCCATCTGCTGGGTGCTACATTGAATCCAGTTGAAATATTCTTTCGCTCCGAATTATAAGTAATGCGTAAATAGATTGGTGCTTCACCTTTTCTGTTTTGTTTAGATTTATGAATCCAGAAAAGGATTTTAATATTATTGCCTGCCATAATTGTGTGAATTGAGATTTAAGTAAATCGGGAGATGTAAATGCGAGCAAAAGCGAGATGCTTGTTTGTATTGGGTTCTAGCGGAAATATTGTCCACCTTTTCATAAAACCCTTTCCACCTTTTTGCCCACCTCTTGTGAAGATTTTAATACTATTATGGAGGTCTTGCGCATGAAAAAAGCCTACAAAATATACATTCTGTAGGCTTCTCTGCTCCCCCTGTTGGACTTGAACCAACGACCCTCTGATTAACAGTCAGATGCTCTAACCAACTGAGCTAAGGAGGAATTTCCCGTGTTGGGGTTGCAAAAATAGGGATTTCTGCATTTCAACAAATAATTCGAGAAGATTTTTTTAAAAGTTTTTTACAGCCACTTTAAGAAGCTCTTTTCTTCAAAGCCCACATATACTTTTTCATCCTCAATGCGTACTGGCCAATGCTTTAAATAATAACCTTCGCCGCTCACATTACGTCCGTTTGTAATGCAAAACTTGTAGCGATGCAGCGGGCAAATAACATTTCCTAATGCATCTATGAAGCCATCGGCCATTATACCGCTCGCATGAGGACACTTGTATGCAAAAGCAAATAATTCATCTTTATATTTCGCTACGCAAATTGTTTTACCATCCGCCTCAGTAACAGCAATATTATTTTCACCGAAATATATTTCTTCAACAGCATCAGCTATTTTGTGCCACTTGTAATTTGCCATCAGGTTTTTTATGCTAGAGATTTAACCACCGAGATAACAGAGGTTTTTTTCACAGAGGAAAGGAGGGTGTTCTATTGAAAAATAAATTTTTCTCTACTTAAAGAATGCAAAAGAAACTTTGAAACTGCCGCCGCATCAAATGAATGATAGGACTACAACCCGTCTCCTCCTTTCCTTTGTGAAAAAAACTCCTTCACTCTGTGGTTGAAAAAACTTTGATTTAATAGATCAATACAAATACTCTGTCTTATATGGATATCTTATTCGATACAGTTCCTTCACTTTTGTAAGGATCGTATTGCGCAGGCCATCAATATTTTTTCTTTCAATGGCAGACACAAACACGCAATTGCCCTGTGTTTCATTCTCCCAGCGCTCTTTCAGTTCTATTAAAAGTTGCTCCCTTACATCATCTTCCAGCCATTCGTCAAAGGTATTTTTTTCGTACTGGTCCATTTTGTTGAAAATAGTAATCACCGGTTTGTCGTAAGCCTTCAGTTCCTGCAATGTTTTATTTACCACCGCCAGTTGATCTTCGTATTGCGGATGCGAGATATCTACCACGTGCAACAATATATCTGCTTCGCGCACCTCGTCCAGTGTGCTTTTAAAGCTTTCAACGAGATGGTGCGGCAACTTGCGAATAAATCCTACAGTATCACTCAACAAAAAAGGAGTTGTTTCAAAAACCACTTTCCGCGTTGTTGTGTCAAGCGTTGCAAACAATTTATTTTCTGCAAAAACTTCACTCTTGCTTATAAGGTTCATGAGGGTAGATTTACCTACGTTGGTATAGCCTACCAATGCCACGCGGATAAATTCTCCGCGTTCTTTTCTTTGCGTGAAAGACTGCTTGTCAATTTCTGCAAGACGCTTTTTCAGCAACGTGATTTTATCTTTAACGATACGACGGTCCGTTTCAATTTCCGTTTCACCGGGACCACGGGTACCAATACCACCACCCTGGCGCTCAAGGTGACTCCACATGCCTTTCAGGCGGGGCAACAGATATTGATATTGCGCCAGTTCCACCTGCGTTTTCGCCTGCGCGGTTTTCGCACGACGGGCAAAAATGTCAAGAATAAGATCCGAACGGTCAATGGTTTTAACCTTCAGCTCTTTTTCAATATTTGTAATCTGCGAACCGGTTAATTCATCATCAAAAATGGCAAGCGTAACGCCTCTGCTGGCGATATAATCCTTTATTTCCTCCAGTTTTCCCTTGCCCACAAAAGTGCGGCTGTCGGGATGCGCCAGCTTTTGTGTAAATCGCTTAACTGCAATGGCTCCGGCCGTTTCAGCCAAAAAAGCCAATTCGTCCAGGTATTCCTGCACCTGGAACTCTGTTTGTTCTTTGTAAACCAATCCAACGAGCACGGCTCTTTCTTCTTGCTGAACAATGTTTTTCTTATCAATCACTCTTATAAAAAATTAATGGGCAAAAATAGAAAAATAAAAAGCGAACGGCGTATTTGCACCGTTCGCTTTTCAAATTATATTATAAAAATCGCATGTCGATAGTTGTCAGGCTGTACTTGTCAACTGTCAGGCTGAGCTTGTCGAAGCCCTACAAACCGCTTACAACCAAACCGATTGAGTAAGGGTTGATAGCTGGTCCCATACCATCTTTTACCGCGCTTGTGATCTGGTAGTCGAAGTGAATACCAAGGAAACCATAGCCAAGTCTTGCAGTAGCGGCGATCTTGGTTGTGTTGAAATATCTTTTAGAAGATTCTTTCTCTATGTAGTTATTAATCGTTTGTCCGTCAGAGTTTTGCAGGTTCTTTCCTTTTGTGTGTGCGTTTACAAGGAAACCAACTTTGATACCTGCAGCTGCTTTAAAGCTCTTGTTAGTATTCTCCGGGTTGCTCACGTAGCGCAATTCCAAAGGCACTTCAATATAGTTGGTAGAAAGTTTGAATTTTTTGAAGTGGTCAGATTGCGATTTATCAGGAAAAGGCAATTGTTGCGTAAGAGCAGTGATGGCAACTTCCTGTTTATTAAAGAAAATATTGCTGCTACCTACACCCAAACCGGCTCCAATGCTAAAGCGTGGGTCGGTTTTGAAAGGCATGTCGTACATGAAATACATATTGAAGTGACGGCTGAAGCCTTTTGTGTGGATACTATCCGGTGCAGCGGCCCATCCATCATAACCGAATTGCATCATAAAATGGTCGTTGGCGCGATTGCCAAGGTTTACTTTGCTCCAATCCTTTTTTGTGGAAGTCTTGGTTGTGGTCGTCGATGGTGTTCCGGTTTGCGCAGTTGCCATGTTTACAAGGGTAAAAGCCAAAGCTGCCAGTACAAATTTTTTCATATTAGTATTAAAGTAGGCAAATGTATTTTTTTTTGCGCTTGAAAGCGTTAACGCTACTTGTTAAAAAGTTTAAAAAAAGGTCTGTAACTAAAAAAGGTTCCAGTTTTTTAATCCTGAAACCTTTGTGGGCCCACCTGGGCTCGAACCAGGGACCACCTGATTATGAGTCAGGTGCTCTAACCGACTGAGCTATAGGCCCTCAGAGCGGCGCTCTAAATGAGCGGCAAAAATATAAAAAAAACCAACCCGTCCAAGAAATAGTTTGCTTTTTTAGAAATCTCCACGGGAAGGCTACCACGCAATTGTCAATTAATAATTAATAATTAAAAATTAATAAGGTTGCAGCCATTACACCGTGTGCCATGTCTTAAATCAAAGTTTTGCTGCTGTGAAACGAGGGCCGGTCAAAGTTTAGGAGTGGCGATGTATTAATTATTAATTGTTAATTATTAATTACATATAAACTTGATTAGTTTTGTATCGCTTATGACTCACGACAGGCTGCACATACGAGAATTGGTAGAAAGAATTGCCGTTCATAATGACCAGCAGGCATACAAGCAGTTTTTTTGCATGTTTCAAAGTCGTCTCCGTCAGTTTGCCTACTCTGTTATCAAATCACACGAAATCGCAGAAGAAATTACCTCAGATGTTTTTATCAAGATCTGGAACAAAAGAGTGTCCTTATTAAAGATTGACAACATCGTTCTATACTTATATGTAAGCGTCAAAAACCAGTCGCTGAACTATCTCTCTCAAAAATCAAAAGAGAATGTCTTCTTTTCAGATGAAATACTGGTGGAAATGAAAAGCATTTATTTTGATCCCGAGCAATTGATGATCACGGCAGAAATGATGCGTCGCGTGCAAATGGCCATTTCCACCCTGCCCCCAAAATGCCGCCAGATTTTTAAACTCGTTAAAGAAGATGGCCTTCGTTACAAAGAAGTAGCTGAACTTTTGGGTATTTCATTAAAAACAGTGGAAGCACAGATGTCCATTGCCCTCCGCAGAGTGGCGCAAAGTATTCACTTTGATATTAATACCTCGGTTTCTTCTTATCTGGGTAAATAGACCTCACCCCGGCCCTCTCCAAAGGAGAGGGAGTAGTCTCCGCTATTGGGACGAGGGTTACAAATATCGGGGGCCATCTCCCTCTCCTTTGGAGAGGGCCGGGGTGAGGTAAAAAAACTTCAAAACCTTTTAGGGGTAAAACATATAACCTCCTGTCCTTCTACAAAAAGGCAACACCTCCATTCATGTCACACGAAAGATTTTGGGAACTTATTGCAAAGAAGTTATCCGGCGAGGCAACGCAGGATGAGCAACATGAATTGGAGCTGCTTATGCGCAATAATCCCGAATGGCAATACGCCATGCAAAACATGCAGGATATCTGGAACCTGCAACCGAAGGAAGTGTACAACAGTGACATTGCATTTGAACATCATTTGCAGAAAATGAATGCGGCGGGAATTGAAATGGACAACTTTACGGAAGACCTGCCTGAAGAAGTTGAATCTGTACGACGCTTTTCATCAAGAAAATTATGGCTCGCGATTTCTGTGGCAGCGACGTTTGTCGTTGCAGCATTATTAATTTTCAAGCCACTCCAACGCAATTCAGATAAAAATCTCGCTTCAACAGCAGCGTCTAACCTTAGCGAAGTGTCTACCAAAATAGGATCAAAGTCAAAGCTGGTTTTACCGGACGGCACAACTGTGTGGTTAAATGCCGGCAGTAAACTTACTTACAATAAAGATTATGATGTAGAGTTGAGAGAAGTAAATCTTTCTGGCGAAGCTTTCTTTGATGTTGTAAAAAGTGCCGACAAGCCTTTTATTATTCATACAGAAAGAATTGATATCCGAGTGCTTGGCACATCTTTTAATGTAAAATCCTACCCGGGAGAACAAACAACCGAAACCAGTCTCATAAAGGGAAAAGTAGAAATTTCTATTCGTAGCAGGCCATCTGAAAAAATTATTTTACAACCTAATGAAAAATTAATTGTAAATAATCAGGACACTCTCCATAAACACAGTAACTCTGGTAAAACAACTCCCCTGGTAGCCGTAGAAAACGTCACTCGTTTGGAAGACGACAGTACCATTGTGGAAACGTCATGGGTTGACAATAAACTGGTATTCAGCGACACGGATTTTGAAGAGATCGTAAGGCAAATGCAAAGGTGGTATGGGATTTCGATAGAGCTAAAAAATGAACCCTTAAAAAGAATGCGTTTCTCCGGTACGTTCACGCATGAAACCATCACTCAGGCATTAGATGCGATGAAGATCACCACTGCATTTCATTATACCATTATTGATAACAACTCGATTGTTATAACGCCATAAATTAAACATGCTATATGAAAACACTCCAGAATTCTTCTTAAAACAATAAACATAAAAAACGGGAAATGTTGCAGCATTCCCCGGCAAAAGGCTCAGACATTTCAGCGACGAAAAAGCAAACCTCGTTGATGCGGCTTGCTATTGACTTAACCTTTCAAACGGAAAGTAATGAAAAAAAAACAACACCCAAATGTTTTTTGGGAAAATTGCGCCTACTCCAAGATTACCCGTGTTATGAAATTAACGATTGCAATAATGCTATTTGCCTGCCTGCATGTTTCTGCAGGAGGTTTTTCGCAGGAAAAAGTATCGCTCGACCTGCAGTCAGTCTCATTAAAAAAAGTGCTTAGCACCATTGAAAAAAAGAGCAGTTTCAGGTTTCTCTACAACGAAAACGTGGTGGCCAATCAGCGTGTAGTAAGCATTGTAGCAGCAAACGAAGACGTGAAATCTGTATTGCATAAAATATTCGCCAACACACACATCGACTACAAAATACTCGATAACAATCTTATAGTATTGAAAGAAGGCACAGGCGCTGAAGTGGCAGCAGATATTTCTTCTCCTAACATAAAAATAACCGGAACTGTAACCTCTGCGCAGGGCTCGCCTTTGATTGGCGTTTCTGTTGCGGTAAAAGGTAAAGGCACCGGAACGGCTACCGACGCAAACGGAAATTTTACACTTAATAATGTACTGGAAACAGATGTGCTGGTGTTCAGCTCTGTTGGTTTTGAAACACAGGAAGTTGCTGTTGCAGGGCAAGCTACTTTAAATGTAGTGATGCAACCATCTAACCGCGAACTTGACCAGGTGGTAGTGGTTGGTTATGGTACAGCAAGAAAAAGAGATCTTACCGGTGCGGTTGCCAGCATAAAGGGGGCAGATCTTGCAAGCCAACCGGTACTTACAGCAACACAGGCTTTGCAAGGTAAAGCGGCCGGTGTGCAAATCATCAGTTCGGGCGCGCCGAACTCAAACCCTGCAGTGCGCATAAGAGGTACAGGTTCCATGTTGGCAGGTGCCAATCCGCTGTATGTTGTGGATGGTGTTATTACAGATGATATTACCAACATCAATAACGCAGACATTGTGACAATGGATGTTTTGAAGGATGCATCTTCAACTGCTATTTATGGTGTGCGTGCCGCAAACGGTGTAATAATCATAACAACCAAGAAAGGGCGTGCAGGCAAAATGCAGATCAACTATGATGGAACTGTGGGCGTAAAAGAAGCTGCGCATTTAGTAAACATGGCAGGTTCAAAGCAATACACCGGTTATATTAATGAAGCCAGCAGATATTATGGAAGCACCGATGATCTTGTGGATACAACATTGTTGAACAATGGCTACAACACAGACTGGTTCGATGCTATCTTACGCCAGGCATTGCAGCAAAACAATAATTTATCCATATCTGGTGGTGGTGATAAGATCAACTATTTTTTAAGTGCGGGTTATTTAATTGATAACGGTATTATAAAGAATAACAACTTTAAGAGATTTACACTTCGTTCAAATAATGAATACAAGATCAGCAGCAATTTAAAAGTAACAACGCTAATATCTTTCAGCAATGGCATACTGGATGATGTTGATCTGTCTTCCGCTTCCGGTAATGCATACAGAGCTACACCGCTTATTCCTCCTACGGTGAACGGCAAGTATGGAAATACATCTGCCTTCCAAAACGTGGGTAACCCAGTGCTTGATATAGACAAAAACTATAACCGCGGAAACGACAGCCGCTTCCAGGGCGCAGCTACGTTGGAATATAAGATCACAAAATGGTTGACATTTAACACAAACCTCGGTGTGGATCTTGACTTTTATAAAAACACACAATACAAATACCAATATTTTGCAGACAGTACCATCTTCATTCAAAGTGGCGGTAACCAACAACAACCAGTAAGCACACTCGCTGTAACTAAGAATGATGCCAACAGATGGATATGGGACAACACGCTGACTGCATCCAGAAAATATGGCGATCACAGCTTCCGACTAATGGTAGGTACCACAGCAGAAAAATTCAACTTCAATCGTTTGTATGGCTATAGGCAAGGAGTTGCTGCGGCACAAAACCAGTGGTATCTAAATACAGGATTGGACAGCACACAAAAGAACAACGGATCGGGAGACAAATGGTCACGTAACTCTTACATCGGAAGGTTGAATTATGATTACAAAGACAAATACCTTATCACTGCTACATTGCGTGCAGATGGTAGCTCGCGTTTTCCTTCCAATAACAGATGGGGATATTTCCCTTCAGTAGGTGTGGGTTGGAACATTTCTTCAGAAGACTTTATGAAGGATCAAAAGACATTTGATTACTTAAAGCTAAGAGCAAGCTGGGGTAAAGTGGGAAATGACAATATCCCGTCAGGTGCATTTCTTAACCTTGCTACGTCTAATCTTCAATATGGATATCTTGGTAATGGTATTGCATTCCTGGAGACTGTAGATCCTAATCTTACATGGGAAAAAACAGAAGAGATTGATGTGGGTGTCGATTTTTCACTTTTGGATAGAAAACTAACTGGTACGATTGATTTGTACCATAAGAAAGTGAATGACGCGCTTATTAACATCGTTCCAAATGCTATACTTGGCGACCAAAGCAAATCGATACTTACCAATGCCGCATCAATACTGAATAAAGGTGTAGAAATAGGGTTGAACTGGGCAGATAAGGCTGGAAAAGACTGGAGCTATTTTATAAATACCAATATTTCCTTTAACCATAATGAAGTAGCTGGCCTTGGTAGTGGACAGCCTTTATCAGATGGAGATATCGCAGGTCAGGGATTTGTAACATTGTCACCAAACGGCCAACCGATTGGAAGCTACAATGTATTGCAAGTGATGGGCGTGTTCCAGAGCCAGGCAGAAATTGATGGTTACAAAAACAAAGACGGGTTAGTCATTCAGCCTAACGCGGTGCCGGGTGATTTTAAGTACCAGGACACAAACGGTGACGGAACCATTAGTGCTGCTGACCGGGTGCTGGTAGGTTCTTATCAACCTAAAATACTTTACGGCATCAATGGCGGTGTAACATATAAAAACTTCGATTTAAGCATAGGCACCTACGGAACATCGGGAGGTAAGATCTACAATGCTAAAAAAGCATTAAGAGACAACGCGAACCAGTTGGAAAATATGGAATCGGATGTTGTGACAGGCAGATGGACGGTTGACAACAAAACAAACTCCGAGCCGCGTGCCTCAATTAATCAATTACCAGCCTCCAGCTATTTTGTTGAAAAGGGTAGTTTCTTTAGAATCAATAACCTTACAATAGGATATACTTTGCCTGCTAAAAGTTTAGAAAAAATCAAGGTCACAAAACTTCGTGTATATGTTGCGGCGCAAAACCTGGCGACATTCACTAAGTACAAAGGATTTACGCCTGAATTTTCTTCTGTAACTGCTCAGGCAAGTTCATTAAAAGGCGATCCGTTGAGCTCAACAAATCAATCAAATCTTGGAATCACAAATGCGGGGGTGGATGTGAATACATATCCAACAGTACGCACATGGGTGTTTGGCCTTAACCTTGGTTTTTAACTGATCACTTTAAACTTATTGTCATGAAGACTAAAAATATTTTTCTCATTTTAATAGTAACGGTTGCCGGCATAGCCAGTATAATAGCGGGCTGTGGCAAAAACTTTTTGGAAGTGCCTGCGCAGGGTCAGCAAACGCCGGAAGAAGTTAAGAAAGATCCCAACGCGGCATCTAACCTTGTATTAGGTGCATACAATGCCCTTTACTTAGGTGGTTTTGGTAATACAACTGTGGGGCTTGAAATGAACCTAACCGTTGACGTTGCATCTGATGATGCAGATAAAGGAAGCTCTCCTTCTGACCAGCAACAAACCGCAGGTAAGATGGATAATTTTACAGTTGATGCCAATGTTTCATATCTAAATGATTTGTGGGTTGGACACTATGCGGCTATAAAACGCACAAACGATGCATTAGGTGTGTTGAATGAAGCTACTTTCGATGAAACAGTAAAGAACAGATTGACTGGCGAAGCAAGATTCTTGCGTGGCTATTTTTATTTCAATCTTGTGAGATTATTTGGCGGTGTTCCTTTAATATTAAGGTCTCCAACAATTGCAGATCAAAACAACCCTGAGTTTGTTACGAAGAAATCTGTTGATAGTGTGTATGCAGCAATCATCGCCGATTTTCAATTTGCCGTTGACCATCTTCCTTTGCGCGGAGACGCTGGTTCAACAGAGGGACGTGTAAACAAAGGCACTGCTGAAGCTTATCTTGCAAAGGTTTACCTCTATCAGAAGAATTATCAAAAAGCATATGATATCACAAAAGACATCATGACCTCCGGTAGGTTTTCATTGGTGCCATTTCCTTACTATCCACAGGTATTCAGAGAAAAGCCAGTAAACGGCGTAGGAGGAAATAACAACAGTGAATCGATGTTTGAAGTACAGGCCGCGAAGAACAACGGATGCGATGCCATCAGCAAATTATATAGCAACGGACAGGGACCAAGAGCTACGAAGGGTTGGATAAATGTGTTTGGCAACTACACATACAACGGAGACTTAGGATTTGGTTTGAACAACCCTTCTGCTGACCTCGCAAACGCCTATGAAACAGGCGACACACGCAGAGATGGAACTATCATTTTTGTACAACCAACAGGCGGTGCAAATGCCGGAACTTTCCTTTGGGATGGCTTTAGAATACCTACCCAGGACTCAGTTCAAAACCCACGCTACAATTACAAAGCGTACCACAGCCCTGTTGCAGAAACTGTAGCATGTAACGGCCCCGACGATAAAGATGACAAGCCGAAAAACATTCGCCTCATGCGCTTCGCCGATGTTTTACTGATCAACGCAGAAGCCGCC
Organism: Pinibacter aurantiacus; assembly: GCF_019130065.1. Taxonomy (GTDB): domain Bacteria; phylum Bacteroidota; class Bacteroidia; order Chitinophagales; family Chitinophagaceae; genus Pinibacter; species Pinibacter aurantiacus. The sequence continues at coordinate 31,057 of NZ_JAHSPG010000008.1, forward strand.
GTGCGCTTGGGCAATACTGCTGATGCACAAGTAGCACTCGATTCCATCAGGCATAGAGCTGGTTTAGCATCTGTTCCTGCAACGATCGACAATATCTGGAAAGAACGTCGTGTAGAACTTGCAATGGAGTGTGACAGATTTTTCGATGTTGTGCGCCAGGGTCGCGGAGTACAGGTGTTCGGTCCGCTTGGGTTTACGGCTAATAAAAATGAAGTGTTCCCGATCCCGCAAAATCAAATTGACTTGAGCGGTGGAAAATTGATACAAAACCAGGGTTACAACTAACAGTTTTTATTCGTGCACTTTAAAAAAGAATTATCATGAAAAGTAGAAGCATATTCAAAATATTTGTGTCACCTCTTGCAACAGTTTTGCTGTTTGCAACCATATTTTTTGCAGCCTGCACAAAGGCTGATTACGGCGATGATTTCAAACCTTCGCCACCACCGCCAATTGGCGATTATAACTCATCAAATGATGTGGCCAAAGATGCTATCATAGCCAAGTGGAGCTTTGAAGGCGTATTAAAGGACAGCATAGCAAACATTGCATCAACAAAAGACACAGCCATCGGATACGCAACGGGAAGACAGGGATTTGGACAAGCATATCAAGGCAAAGATGGTGCTTATGCGGTGTATGGAAGTCCTGGCGCAGCCATACTCGGACTGGCATCCTATTCCATTTCAATGTGGGTAAAAGCCGGTCCTACAAATACGCAGGCTCGCGGAATTCTCTCCATTAACAGACAAGATGATTTCTGGGGCAACCTCGATATCTACCAGGAAAATTATGGCGCAGATCAAACTACCATGTATTTTAAAGTGCACATGAACAACGATAATGCGCCGGTTTGGAAAGGTCAGTTTACCGAAACCAAAATTGCAAATGCAATTGGAAAATGGGTGCATGTAGCTATAACTTACGATGGTGCGACTTCTGCATACAGGATATATGCCAACAACCAGTTGCAGGTAATAAGCTCTGCCGGTAATCAGCCCACTACAACGCCAACATTGCATGGAGATGATCCGGCAACCAATCCCAATGCAGCATATGGCCCGCTTAAATTTTTGAATGCAAACAAGATGGTTATAGGAACATGGCAGTTTCAAACCAATCCATCACTTACAGATGGCGCCGGAGGCCAGTCATGGGCGGGAAGTTTCCTGGGAGCAATAGATGAATTAAGAATTTTTAACAGAGCGCTCACTGCCAAGGAAGTAACAGCATTATTCAAACTTGAGAAATTAGGCTTATAAAGATCTTGCTTTGTATAAAATCAAAGCTGGCCCTCGTTTTACACACATGAGAAAAAAGAGCTAAAGACATATTGGTTGTTTCCGGAAACAGAGACGCCAGTATGTCGAAGGCTTTGGGGTGAAAAGGTGCTAGGAATTAGGAATTAGAAATTAGGAGTGCTTGTAAGCCTAACAACTAATAACTAACAACTTGTAACCTGTGGCTATTTAATTCAAAAGACTGATTTATTCATCTTGAGTAAAGCATCCAACCTTGTCCATATTATGTCGGCTAAAGCTTATACGGGCTTGTTTATATTGTTGTGCAGCTTATTCTGTTGCTCAAAAAGCAATGATTCAACGCCTCCTCCAGAACCACCGAAGCCAGAGGTTTTTCATCTTAACAGCGTAACGGTAGATGGCCAGCATGCCAACTATAACTTTAAATGCAAGAATGTGAAAACGACGCCCACCATAATGCTTGTTTTCAGCGCTCCTGTAAATATGACCTCTGCGGCGAGCAACATTTACATTCGCGATAAAAACAATGCGACGGTTGCTCTAACATACAATAACCCAACGCCGACTGACAGTAACATTGTGGAGCTACATGTTAAAAATCCATTGCAAAATATAGCGCTCTATCAACTAACAGTTGACCCCGCTCTTACATCCCAAAAGGGAACAAAGATCGATACAACAGTCAACGTCGGCATCCTAACTGTCATAGACAGCACCGATAAATTTCCAAGAATCTCTGACAGCGCCTTACTCGATCTTGTACAAAAACAAACATTCAAATATTTCTGGGATTTTGCTCATCCGGTAAGTGGCATGGCAAGGGATAGAAATACATCCGGAGATGTGGTGACCACAGGAGGAACAGGCTTTGGCATAATGGCTACAATTGCTGCGGTCAATAGAAATTTCGTCTCAAGAACTGATGCTTTATCACAAACACAAAAAATTGTATCCTTTCTCAAAACTGCAGATCGTTTTCACGGCGCATTTCCGCACTGGCTAAACGGCGCAACGGGAAAGGTGCAGCCCTTTGGGGGCAAAGATAACGGAACAGACCTGGTAGAAACTTCCTTCTTAATGCAAGGCTTGTTAACTGCCCGGCAATATTTTAGTCAATCATCCGCTACCGAAATTCAACTACGAAAAGACATTGATAGTTTGTGGAACGCAGTAGATTGGACCTGGTTCAGGAAAGACGTGGGCAATGGCCCTGAAAATGTATTGTACTGGCACTGGAGCCCAAACTATAACTGGGATATCGGCTTAAGAGTTGCCGGCTGGAACGAAGCTTTAATGACCTATGTGCTCGCCGCTTCCTCACCTACACACAGCGTTCCAAAACTTGTATATGACAACGGCTGGGCGCAAAATGGCGGTATGAGAAATGGGAAAACATTTTTGGGATATCAATTACCGTTAGGTCCCGACTATGGCGGCCCATTATTTTTTGCCCATTATTCATTCTTAGGCATCAATCCAAACGGACTCACGGATGCTTATGCCAATTATCAAACACAAAACATCAATCACACGCTCATCAACAATAAATATTGCGTAACCAATATTACCAATCACTTTGGTTATAGTACCGAATGCTGGGGACTTACGGCCAGTGACGATGGAAAGCAAGGCTATCTTGCACACAGTCCCACCAATGACAACGGTACTATTTCGCCGACGGCAGCCGTTTCTTCACTGCCTTATGCGCCAGATCAATCCATGAGCGCGATCAGATATTTCTATTACACACTTGGCGATAAATTATGGAAAGACTACGGTTTTGTTGATGCTTTTAATTTGGAAGATGCCTGGTTCGCAGGCTCCTTTTTGGCCATAGACCAGGGCCCACAAATTGTAATGATAGAAAATTACAGAAGTGGATTGCTATGGAACTTATTCATGAGTTGCCCCGAAATAAAAACAGGAATGATATCGTTGGGTTTTCAAAGCCCACATTTATAACCAGGAATTATGAACTAGAAATTAGGAATTAGAGTGCTCTCCAACATATTATATTATGAGACAAAACAATATTTTAAAACACGCGGTTTGCCTAAGTTTTCTATTGATAGCATTTGGCTGCGCTGCTACTTTTGCGCAAAAGAAACAAAAGGAAAATACGACCGGCGTTTTTGATCCAACAAAAAGACCAAAGAATTTATCAGACTCAGCACTGCTTGATCTCGTGCAAAAACAAACGTTTCGGTATTTCTGGGACTTTGGTCATCCGGTGAGTGGCCTTGCAAGAGAACGCAGCAATCGTTCTTATGATTATGGTGATGAAGTGGTAACAACCGGCGGAAGCGGCTTTGGCATCATGTCAATCATCGTCGCCGCAAATCGCAAATGGATCACACGCGAACAAGCGGCGGAGCGAATGAACAAGATCGTAAAATTTTTGTGGAAAGCAGATGCCTATCACGGCGTGTTCCCGCACTGGCTGGATGGGGCAACAGGTAAAACAATACGTTTTGGAAGAAAAGATGACGGAGCTGATTTAGTTGAAACCTCTTTCCTTTTTGAAGGACTTTTGTGCGCACGTCAATATTTCGACAAAGACAATCAAACAGAACGTGAGATCCGCGACCGCATCAACTGGATGTGGAGCGAAATAGAATGGAACTGGTTCACCCGCGAAGGACAGGATGTGCTTTACTGGCATTGGAGCCCAAACAATGGCTGGGTAATGAATTTTCCTTTACGTGGTTTTAATGAATGCATGGTCGTTTATGTATTGGCTGCTTCTTCAGATCGTTATCCGGTAACATCCGCCGTGTATGATCGTGGATGGGCACAAAGTGATTTCTTTAAGAACGGCAAGGAATTTTACGGCATCAAGTTGCCACTTGGGTTTGATTACGGCGGCCCTTTGTTCTTTTCGCATTATTCATTTGTGGGCCTCGATCCTCGCGGATTGAAAGATAAATATGCAGACTACTGGGAGCAAAATAGAAATCACACTTTGATCAATCGCGAACACTGCGTGCGCAATCCAAATAGTTTCAAAGGTTACGGTGCTAACTGCTGGGGACTGACCGCCAGCGACACATATAATGGTTACGACGCAAGCTCGCCAACAAACGATCACGGTACCATTGCACCAACCGCAGCGCTTTCCGCATTTCCATACACACCGGAATATTCCATGCAGGCATTAAAACATTTCTATTATGACCTTGGCGACAAAATATGGAGCGAGTACGGTTTTGTAGATGCATTTAACGAAAGTGAAAGTTGGTATGCAACATCGCACCTTGCCATCGATCAAGGGCCTATCATTGTAATGATAGAAAACTACAGATCCGGCTTACTATGGAAACTGTTCATGAGCTGCCCCGAAATACAACGAGGGTTGAAGAAGCTGGGCATCGAAACCCCCGCGGTGAAATAATTTGAAAATTTGGTGATTTGAAAATTTGAAAATGCCGTAGGGGCGAATCGCATTCGCCCTGATGAAAATTCAAAATAATTTGACTACCTATTTCGAAACAACACAGAAAAACCGTGTAAATCAGTATAATCCGTGTCATCAGTGTGCCCACTGCCCTACGTCAATTCAACGTCAAAGCGTAAATCCGCGCGATCCAAATATCAATTTCAATAACTTAGCGAACTACCAAAAGACAGCACAATGAAAAAAACAGCAGCTCTAGTCACGGCGTTTTTATTTTGCACAATAAGTTTGTTTGCCCAACAAAAGCCTTTCTGGAACGACATACAGGCATTTAAAAAACAAGACAGCATAAATCCACCACCACAACAGGCCATTCTGTTAATCGGCAGCTCCTCCTTTACTAAATGGCACGACGTTCAAAATTATTTTCCCAACTACACCATCGTCAATCGCGCCTTTGGCGGCAGCACATTGCCGGATGTAATAGGCTACGTAAACGACATCGTTTTCCCGTATCATCCGAAACAAGTGGTCGTGTTTTGCGGAGACAATGACCTTGCATCTTCAGATACCATTACAGCTTCAACGGTAATTAACAGATTCAAAAACCTGTTTCAAATAATTCGTGCACAATTGCCAAATACTTCAATCGTATACGTTTCCATCAAGCCAAGCCCGAGCAGACAAAAGCTAATGCCTAAACAACAGGAAGCGAATAACGAGATTAAGAAGTTTTTGAAAAAGCAAGGAAACACAGCATTCGTTGATGTGTATCATAAAATGCTCAATACAGATGGCAGCATCATGAGCGACATTTTTTTAGAAGATCAGCTGCACATGAATGCAAAGGGTTACACCATTTGGCAGAAAGAAATACAACCGGTGTTAAAAAAATAATGAATTCGTAGAGACGGATGATAATCCGTCTCCGACATAGATAAACGATAATCCGTCTCCGAAATAGACGGATTATAATCCGTTTCTACCATAGATGAACGATAATCCGTCTCCGACATAGACGGATAACTATCCGTCTGTACACAATAAATATCACACAAGATGAAGAAACTTTTGATGATTGGTGCCTGTTCAATTGCATTGCACATTTCACAGGCTCAAACAAAAACAAATACGCAGGATGCAAAGATGAATGCATTCGTAAGCAGTCTCATGCAAAAAATGACTGTAGAAGAAAAGATTGGACAGCTAAATCTTGTAACGCCTGGTGGAACGGTTACCGGTTCCGTTGTGAGCAAAGATGTAGATAGTAAGATCCGCAATGGACAGGTAGGATCATTGTTTGGAATCACAGGTCCGGATAAAATTAGAAAGGCCCAGGAAATAGCCGTCAACAATTCAAGGCTTCACATCCCGCTCATCTTTGGTCTCGATGTTATTCACGGCCACAGAACCATTTTCCCCATTCCTCTTGGATTGTCCTGTTCCTGGAACATGGACATGATAGAAAAAAGTGCAGAAATTGCAGCCTCCGAAGCAACAGCCGACGGCCTGAGCTGGGTATATTCCCCAATGGTAGACATCGCCCGCGACCCACGCTGGGGCCGCGTATCCGAAGGCTCCGGTGAAGATACATACCTTGGTTGCCAGGTGGCAAAAGCAATGGTGAAAGGATACCAGGGCAGCAGCTATTCAGACCCTACAAAAGTGATGGCTTGCGTAAAGCACTTTGCATTATACGGAGCCGCAGAAGCCGGTCGTGACTACAACACAACCGACATGAGCCGCATCAAAATGTATGAATACTATTTACCTCCTTACAAAGCAGCAGTGGATGCAGGTGTGGGAAGCGTCATGTCATCCTTCAATGAAGTAGACGGCGTTCCTGCTACCGCAAATAAATGGTTGATGACGGATCTGTTGCGCAAGCAATGGGGCTTCAAGGGTTTTGTGGTGACTGACTACACGGCCATCAACGAGATGATAGATCACGGTTTGGGCGACTTGCAACGCGTATCTGCAGAAGCATTGAAAGCCGGCATCGATATGGACATGGTGGGAGAAGGATTTTTAACTACCCTTCAAAAATCTTTGAAAGAAGGAAAAGTAACAGTAGCGCAAATCAACGCAGCATGTAAACGGGTGTTAGAAGCAAAATACAAACTCGGCTTGTTTGATGATCCATACCGGTACTGCAATGAACAAAGATTCAACAACGCTATTCTTACAGACGCCAACCGCGCAGCTGCACGTGAGTTCGCGGCAAAATCAATGGTTTTGCTGAAAAACAACAACAACGTTTTGCCATTGCAAAAAGGAAAGACCATCGCATTGGTAGGGCCGTTGGCAGATAATAAACGCAACATGCTCGGCACCTGGAGCGTTTCCGGCGATCCTGAAAAAAGCATAACCGTTTTGCAAGGTTTAAAAAATGTTGCCGGAAGCGATGCAAACATTATTTATGCAAGAGGCTGCAATATTTCTGACGATACAGCATTTGCAAAAAAGGTAAATGCATTTGGAAAAGAAATAGAAATCGATACCCGCTCCCCTCAGCAAATGATAGACGAAGCTGTAGTGGCAGCCAGCAAAGCAGATGTGATTGTGGCAGTGCTGGGCGAAGCAGCAGACATGACCGGCGAATCATCCAGTATGTCTGACATTGGCTTACAAAAAAGCCAAAAAGCCTTGCTGGATGAATTGAAAAGAACAGGAAAGCCAATCGTAATAGTTCTATTGAATGGAAGACCGATGACATTAACATGGGAAGATCAAAATGCGGATGCAATTCTTGATGCATGGTTCTCCGGAACTGAAGCCGGTAACGCCATTGCAGATGTATTGTTCGGCAACTACAACCCTTCCGGTAAATTGACAATGAGTTTTCCAAGAAACGTTGGACAAATTCCTATTTACTACAATCACAAAAACACCGGACGTCCATACAGTGGAGTAGGCGCAGGTAAATTCAGATCGAATTATCTCGACGTATCAAATGATCCGCTGTATCCTTTTGGATTTGGATTGAGTTATACTTCGTTTACATACAGCAATGTCACTGTTAGTTCACCTACTATCAAACAAGGCCAGAAAATAACTGCTTCAGTAACAGTAACCAATAGTGGAAAATTTGATGGAACAGAAACTGTGCAGTTGTACATCCGCGACCTGGTAGGAACAGTGACAAGACCTGTTAAAGAATTGAAAGGCTACCAACAAATAACATTGAAAGCCGGCGAATCAAGAAAAGTTGACTTCACCATCAGTGTAGATGATCTTAAATTCTACAACACCGATTTAAAACGGGTTGCAGAACCCGGCGACTTCAAAGTCTTCATCGGTACCAATAGCCGCGACGTGAAAGAAGCAGACTTCAAACTCGTGCAGTAAGTGGGCACACGGATGACACGGATTGGATGGATTTACACAGATTTTTAGTAATTGAATGACTGGATAATTGAGTAGTCGAGGTTAAAGAACTTTGTCAAACATAAGAGTTCAGTTATTCAGTCATTCAGTTATTCAATTATTTAAAAAATCAGTGCAAATCTGTTAAATCAGCGTCATCTGCGTGCAAACAAAAAGATCAGTTTAAATCCCTCTAATCCGTGTCATCTGTGTGCCTATCTTTGCCCGCAAACAGCACGGCATGGCAATCAAAAACATCATCTTCGATCTCGGCGGGGTATTATTGAATCTCGATTTTGGTAAAACAGCAAAAGCCTTCCAGGACCTTGGCGTCAACAATTTCAACGATTATTTTACGCAAACCCATGCCAATCCTTTATTCAAAACATTGGAAACAGGTGATGTGCCAAGTGAAGTTTTCTACGATGAATTCAGAGCCACCACAGGATTGCGCGTAACCAACGAAGCCATTGCCGGAGCGTGGAATGCCATGTTGCTCGATTTTCCAAAAGAAAGAATTGAGCTGCTACAGGAACTAAAAAAGAAGTACAGATTATTTTTATTTAGCAATACAAATGCTATTCACTACGATTCCTTCCAGGAAACATTCGTAAAAGAGTTCGCCCATCAATTTGATTCACTTTTTGAAAAAGCATATTACTCTCACATTATTGGCCACAGAAAGCCCAACGTATCAGCATTTGAATACCTTCTCATTGATGCAGGAATTACCGCTGAAGAAAGCGTCTTTATTGATGACACACTGCCAAATGTAGAAGCAGCAAGAAAAGCAGGTATAGATGGCTGGCATTTGCAGGCTCCCGAAACAGTGGTTGAACTGGTGGAAAGATATAAACTGTAGAGACAAGGCATTGCCTTGTCTCTACTTCACTTCCTCAAAGTCAATATAATCTTCCTTGTCACCACTTGGTTTGGAATGGCGCTCATTGACAGAAAATCCGGAATGGTTTTCTGAAGCTTGATTTCCGTTCGTCTGATTGTAATACTCGTTAAAACCGCCTCCCTGGCCGTTCATTTGCTCCTGCATTGTTCTGAATTGCTTGCGCACCGTCTGGGTAGTACGTGCTACAGGAATGATGAAATCAAAAACTAGTTTATATAGTATGTATAGGCCAATTGCCCAAAATATAAATTCGATAATCATAATGTGTAAAGGTAAGATTCTCTCAAATTTCGCCTGTTAACGATTATGTAAAAGTAATGCCATAAAGGCTGAATGCCAAACGCCAAACGCTTAACGCGGGTTGCAGCAAGCGTTCAGCGTTAAGCATTAGGCGTTCAGCCTTTAGCATTTATATATTATTTGGAATTAAGACTCTCCCTCCTTACATTTGCATTCGGAAAAAGAATCAAATGAAGGGAACGGACACCGTTCCCTTCTTCTTTACAGTATGGCAAACGAAGAAAAATTAAATCCCATCACGCAGATGATGGAAGGACTGTTACAAGAGGATCCAAGCGTTTTTTTAGTGGAGGTGCGTATCAAACCAACCAATAACATAAAAGTGTTTTTGGATGCAGATGCGGGCATTTCAATAGAAAGATGTGTGTTCTTCAATCGTAAATTGTACAAACTCATTGAAGAAGCAGCGCTTTTCCCAGAAGGCGATTTTTCCCTCGAAGTATCTTCACCCGGCCTTGATGAACCTTTGAAATTGCGTCGCCAGTATCAAAAAAACATTGGCAGACAGGTGGAAGTTACTTTTAACGACGGAACAAAGCTGGAAGGTAAATTGCTGGCAGTGAATGAGAACGATCTGCTGTTGGAAGAAACCAAAGGAAAAAACAAGAAAAAAGAGCAGGTAATTCATGCTCTTGCATTTAACAACATTAAAACAACAAAAATTCAAGTAGTTTTTTAAATCGCTAATGGACTGACCATTAGGAAACTTAAATTTTCAAAGCTATGGCAAGTATAAATTTAATTGAAGCGTTCCAGGATTTTAAAGATGCAGAGAGCATTGATCGTCCTACAATGATGAAAGTCGTTGAAGATGTATTCAAGACCCTTCTTCGTAAAAAATATGGCAGCGATGAGAACTTTGACGTAATTGTAAACGCTGACAAGGGTGACCTTGAAATTGTACGCCGCAGGATGATCATGGAAGATGATGATGTGAATGATCCTAACGAAGAAGTTTCACACAGTTATGCCTTGAAAATATCTCCCGACTATGAAGTAGGTGAAGAGCTTTACGAAGAAGTGGAAATATTGGACTTCGGTCGTCGTGCTATCCTGGCCGCTAAACAAACACTTGCAAGCCGTATCGGTGATCTTAAGAAAAACGCACTGGTAAAAAAATACAACGACAGAGTAGGCGAAATTATCAGCGCAGAAGTTTATCAGGTTTGGAAAAAAGAAATCTTGCTTTTGGATGAAGATGGCAGTGAGCTAATCCTTCCAAAAAGCGAACAAATACCGCAGGATTATTTCAAAAAAGGCGAAAATATCCGCGCAGTAGTAAAAAGAGTTGACCTTAAAAATAACACTCCGGTAATCATACTTTCCCGCACCAGCCCATCATTTTTGGCTAAATTGCTGGAAATAGAAGTTCCCGAAATTTTTGATGGCCTGATTGTTATTAAGAAGATCGTACGCGAACCAGGCGAGCGTGCAAAAGTAGCTGTAGAAAGCTATGATGACAGAATTGACCCTGTAGGCGCCTGCGTTGGTATGAAAGGTAGCCGTATCCACGGTATCGTAAGAGAATTAAAGAATGAAAACATAGATGTAATCAACTGGACAAGTAACCTGCAGTTGCTGGTACAGCGTTCCTTAACGCCTGCCAAGATAACTAACATGGAAATTGACCAGGATAAAAATCAGGCAAACGTTTATTTAAAACCTGATCAGGTTTCTCTTGCAATCGGTCGTAAAGGTGTAAACATCAAGCTCGCACAGGAGTTGACAGGTTTGTCAATTGACGTGTACAGGGATAATGAAGGTGAAGTAGAAGAGTTTGATATCGACCTGAGCGAATTCTCTGATGAAATAGAAACTTGGATCATTGACGAGCTGAAACGCATAGGCTGTGATACCGCACGTAGCGTTTTAGACCTCACAGTAGATGAACTTGAAAGAAGAACTGACCTGGAAAGAGAAACTATTGAAGAAGTGAAGAAGGTTTTGGAATCAGAATTTGAAAAAGAATAATCATATGAAGATTTATTAAAACTTCTGTTTCTTTGCATTCTTAGATTCCTTCTGCATTAGTTCCGGGGAAATATTTTAATCAATATTCTACAACAAAAAAACGAACTTTACAAATTGTCAGCCAAAAAGTGCGGCAATGGACAATAAAAAATACGAATGGCAGAAACATTAACACCAAGATTGATGGCGGCGGCTAAAGAGTTTAACATCGGTAAGGATACCCTTGTGGAATTTTTGGCTGGAAAAGGATTTGACCGTGATGATTTAAAACCAACTTCCAAATTAACGGAAGATATGTATCGCTCGCTCCAGCAGGAGTTTCAGGGCGATAAAGTTGCCAAAATTAAGAGTGATCAGATTGACCTTCCCAAAGGAAATACTGATGCAAAAAGGAAGAAGGAAGAAGAAGAAATAGCATTCAAAAAAGAAGTTAAGAAAGTAGCACCAGCTACTGTTTCGCAACCTCCCGTTGCCGAACAGCCCCCAGCTGAGCAGCCAAAAATAATAGAACCAGTCGAAGCTCCCCCTGCTCCTGTAGTGGTAGAGCATCACGAACCGGCTCCTCCTGCGCCCGCACCTGCACCAGTAGTTGCTGAGCAGCAACCGGAGAAAAAAGAGCAGCCCGACGTAGTGAAGGTGAATGCTCCTGAAATTGGAGGACCTAAGGTTCTCGCAAAAATCGATCTTTCCGCAATCGATTCTTCTACACGACCTAAGAAGGTTGTTAAAAAGAAAGAAGAAGAAGAGCCAGAAGCTGAACCAGTGGTAGCAAAAGCTCAGCCTCAGGTGTCAGAACCGGAAGTTGTAAAACAACCGGAAGTAACTCCGCGAAAAGAAGAGCCGAAAGTAGAAGAAAAAGCTCCGGAAGTAAAACCTGCAAAAGAAGAAGCGAAACCTGCTCCGGTTGCAGAACCTGTTCAGGAGAAAGCTCCGGCACCTGCTCCGGTGGAAGAACAAAAACCGGTAGTTGAAGATGATGGTGGATCTGAAGCAGGACCGGTAATAGAAAACATCAAAGCCGATAAATTGGAAGGCCCTAAAGTATTAGGTAAAATTCAATTACCAATAGACAGCAATACACGTCCTAAACCTAACGATGAGAAACGTAAAAGAAAACGTATTCCTATCGATAAGAAAGGCGATCAGCCACAGCAGCGACCTCCGCATCAAGGTGGACATCCAGGTCAGCAGCATGGCGGTGGTCATCACCAGGGTGGCCAGGGTCAGGGTCAGTTCAACAGACCAAGACCTCAGTTTGGCGGGCCTAACCAACAGCAAGGTGGTCCCGGTAACAGACAAGGTGGCCAGCAAGGTGGTCAGGGCGGTGGATTCCGTGGAAACGACAGAAGAGGTCCGGGCGGTCCTGGTCAACACCCACAAAGAGGTGGTAATCAGCAAAGACCACCGATCAGAAGAGAAGATAAAGAAATAAACCAGAAAGAAATTCAGGATAAGATCCGTCAGACCCAGGCAAAACTTGCCGGTTCAAGTGGACGTGGTAAGAGCCTGAAAGCAAAATACCGTCGTGAAAAACGCCAGGAACAAGCTGAAATGTCCGGTGCAGAAAACATGCAGGATAACAAACTGCAGGTTACCGAGTTTATCAGTGTAAGTGAATTGGCAAGTTTGATGGACGTTAGCTATGCAGAAGTAATCGGAAAATGTATGGGACTTGGTATGATGGTGTCCATCAACCAGCGTCTGGATGCAGAGGTTATTGAGCTTGTAGCAAGCGAATTCGGATACGACGTAGAATTTATAGGTATTGACGATGCGGCTGAAATGGAAGAGGAAGAGGTAGTAGACTCTGCGGAGGAACTGCAACCGCGCTCTCCAATCGTTACCATCATGGGTCACGTTGACCACGGTAAAACATCTTTGCTTGACTACATCCGTAGCGCAAACGTGGTTGCCGGTGAGTCCGGTGGTATCACCCAGCACATTGGTGCATACCAGGTAGATTTGCCGAATGGTAAACAAATTACTTTCCTTGATACACCAGGTCACGAAGCGTTTACAGCGATGCGTGCCCGTGGTGCGAAAGCTACCGATATCGCGGTTATCGTAATTGCTGCGGACGATGCGGTGATGCCTCAAACAAAAGAGGCCATCAGCCACGCGCAAGCTGCAGGTGTACCGATGATCTTTGCGATCAACAAAATCGATAAAGACGGAGCCAATTCGCAAAAAATATATGAGCAACTGGCGGGCATGAACTTGCTGGTAGAATCATGGGGTGGTAAATATCAAAGCCAGGAGCTGAGTGCCAAAAAAGGTCTGAACGTAGACCAGCTGTTGGAAAAAATCCTTCTTGAAGCAGAATTGCTTGAATTGAAGGCTAATCCAAACAGGGAAGCTACAGGTACGATTATCGAGGCTACTTTGGACAAAGGCCGTGGATATGTTGCCACAGTGCTGGTACACAACGGTACCTTAAGACAAGGCGATCTTGTTGTATCAGGACAGAACTATGGTCGCGTAAAAGCAATGTTCAACGAACGTAACAAACGTGAAGACGTTGCTCCGCCTTCAACACCAGTATTGATCTTAGGTTTGAACGGTGCGCCACAAGCTGGTGAAAAATTCAAAGTGTTTGAAGACGAAAGTGAAGCAAAAGAGGTAGCAACACGCAGAGCGCAGATATTACGTGAACAAGGTATCAGAACCAAGAAACATATTACGCTGGATGAAATCGGTCGTCGTTTGGCTCTTGGTAACTTTAAAGAACTTAACCTCATCATCAAAGGTGACGTGGATGGTTCGGTAGAAGCGTTGAGTGATTCATTACAAAAACTTTCTACAGAAGAGGTTGCGGTAAGAGTGGTACACAAAGCGGTAGGTCAGATCACAGAAAGCGATGTATTGCTGGCAACAGCTTCCGATGCGATCGTGGTGGGCTTTAACGTTCGTGCATCTTCACAGGCATCCAGACTGGCAGAAAACGAAGGTGTGGAAATCAAAACATACTCTATCATCTATAACATCATCGATGAAGTTAAGAGTGCGATGGAAGGTATGCTTGAACCGAAGATCCAGGAGAAAGAGGTTGCCACCGTTGAAGTACGCGAAGTGTACAAATTTGACAAGGCCACAGTTGCGGGTTGTTTGGTTACCGATGGTAAAATCAAACGCGACAGTAAGATCCGCCTGTTCCGCGATGGTGTATTGATCTACCCAAGACAGGAAGGTGGATTTGCAGAACTCGGAAGCTTGAAACGTTACAAAGACGACGTGAAAGATGTTGCAAACAATACCGAGTGCGGTCTTACAGTTAAAGGCTTCGCTGATATCCAGGTGGGCGATACCATCGTAGCAATCGAAGTAGAAGAAGTTAAACGTACATTATAAGATCTTATACATTCAAAAGTCAAAATTTAAAAGTCAAAAAGGAAGGAACTCCGCCGGTTGTCTAAAAAGCAACACATTTTGACTTTTGAATTTTGACTTTTTTCTTTTTACAATAAACATTTGTTAAAAGAGAAAATAACAGCATTACGAAATATTTCAATAGATACTTTTGAAGTAGTTACTATATCATTGTAAGGGATAGAGTAAAACAAATACCAGATGAAAAAAGCTTTTCTTATAACAGGGCTGGCATGCATCGGAGGTTTAGGCTTCGTGCAGGCACAAAACCATAAAGTTGTTGCTGACCAAATCGTTGGGATCGTTGGTGACAAGATCGTTCTCCAATCTGACGTTACCAACTCTATACTTGACGCCAAAAGAAGAGGGCAACAATTGCCAGACAATGCAGAGTGTATTTTGATGCAGCAGATTCTTGCTCAAAAAGCAATGGTTTTGCAGGCAGAGAAAGACTCTATCGTTGTTTCTGATGAAGACATCGATGCTAAACTTGAAAACCAGATCCGTGAGTTTATCGCGCAATATGGTTCAAAAGAAGCGCTGGAGCAAATTGCAGGCAGAACCGTTTACCAGATCAAAGATGATTTCCGCCAATCATTTAAGGAGAAAGAATTAGCAAGAAAAATGCGCGATAAAATCGTAGAGTCTATCAAGATTACTCCGGTTGAAGTAAAAGCATTTTACGATAAAATTCCAAAGGACCAACTTCCATTCTACGAAACAGAAGTTGAAGTAGGTGAAATTGTAAAATATCCAAAAGCAAACCGCGACCTGGAGAAATATGCAATGGAAGAATTGAACGACTACAAGAAACAAGTAGAAAACGGACAAAAGAAGTTTGAAAATTTGGCGAGCCTCTATACAGATGATAAAGCTACAGGGGCAGGTACTTTGAATCTTAACAGGAATGAAAAAACCTGGGATCCCTCTTTCCTGAACCAGGCATTCCGTTTGAAAGACGGCCAGATATCTCCGGTTTTTAAATCAAAATTCGGTTACCATATCATTCAAATGGTAAGCAGAAACGGCGATGATGCTGTTGTTCGTCACATCCTGAAAATTCCTCAAATTACCGACGATGAATTAAATGATGCAATAAAGTTGTTGGATTCTATCCGCACCCAACTTGTAACCGGCAAGGTTGGCTTTGGTGAAGCGGTTTCCAGATATACGGACGACGAAAATGCCAAATTCACTGCGGGTATGCATTTGGGTCAGGATAACAGCACTTTCTTAACCATTGATCAGCTGGATAAAGGTGTTGTGGTGGAGCTTAAGAACCTGAAAGCAGGTGAGTACTCCAAGCCGATCGTTACTACAGATCCAACCGGTAAAAAGGTAGTAAGACTTATTTACCTGAAAACTCGCACTGAACCACACAGAGCCAATTTGAAAGACGATTACAACAAAATGGCAGACAGGGCAATCGAAGAAAAGAAAGATGATGCCATGGAAAAATGGTTCAATAGCAAATTGCCTACTTTTTACATAATGCTTGACGACCAATATAAAAATTGCCAGGAATTGCAGCCTTGGTATAAAAACGCAACCGCAGATAAATAAGTAAAAACACTTAATAAAAATAAATATTTGTGTGCCTTGAAGTTTCAAGGCACTTTTTTTTAATATTTGTAGTTATAAGAGTTTTCAAACCATTACCAAATCTTTTGTGAAAATAGAAATCCAGAAGATTTGGCAACCAACATGACCTCAACAGAGCCTAAATCGGGAGCTAACATGCTTAATGAGCTGTTTATCAGCAACCCATTGCCTATGTTCATACTGGCAAAGGACGATTTGTCTATTCTTGAGGCAAACAATGCAGCTATCTCCAGCTATGAATTCAACAGAACAGAATTACTTGAACGTTCCCTCTACGATATTGATCTGAATTTTGCCTCATTTTACCAGGAATTCAAAATTTTTACCGCTAACTCAAGCGAAAAGGTTACCCGCACACACCGCAAAAAGAATGGCCTGCTGATCGACGTCACGTTTGTTATTTCCCACATCACCTTTCATGAAAAGATATGTTTGTTGATGACGGTTACAGACAGCAAAGACATCAAGTTGGTGTATGCAGATAAGGAGGTCTGTACAACTATCAGTCGTGAGGTAAAAAAAGAATACGACTTTAGAACGCTCGCTGATAATGCCCCGAGCATCATTCAGCGTATCAATCGGGATCTCGACTACACATATATAAATAGAACGTTTGAAAAAGTTCTTAAAAAAAGTGTTAGCGATCTCATCGGGAAAAATGTGATTGATATTAACAAACACAACAGAGATTTGCCTTTGTTCCTCGAAACGGCCAACAAGGTTTTCAACGAAGGAACTACCGAAACCATCACGATCTCGATCCCCACTCCCGACCAAACCCTGCACTTTCTCACAGTTCTCGCACCGGAATACGACGAGAATGGAATAATAGAATCGATCATTGTTATCAGTAATGATATTACCGCTATAAAGATTGCCGAAAAAGAAGTACGTAAAAAAGAAGCAGAGCTGATAAGATCAAACCAACGCTTTAAGTTGGCAGCAAAGGCAACAAAGAGCGCCATTTGGGACTATGATTTTAAAACCCAGGTTTTGTATTGGGGCGATGGCTTTTATTCCCAGTTCGGCTATACCCAGGGTTATATAGAAAGCAGATTCGATTTTTGGGAGTCGCACATTCATCCGGCGGAAAAAGATAAAGTAACACAAAGCCTCGATGCATTTATAGAATTAGGCTCCAAAGAGCTTTGGAGAGAAGAATATCGTTTCAAAAGAAGCGATGGCAAATTCGTTTCAGTAGTAGATAAAGGCTATATCATTTTTGATGAAAACAAGAAAGCCATGCGAATGGTGGGCAGCATGGAAGATATAACTGAGCAGAAAAGACGTCAGAAAAAAATAATTAAAGAAGAGCTCGATAAACAAAAACTGGTGGCGCAGGCTGTAGTGGGCGCGCAGGAAAAAGAGAGAGCTGAAATTGGTAAAGAGCTGCACGACAACATTAACCAGATACTTTCCACGGCCAAACTTTTCCTTGAAGTAGCAAAGGTCAATGAACAGGAGAGAATGCTGCTGATTAAAAAAAGCGCCGACCATATTCATCACGCGATTAATGAAATAAGAAGTATTTCCAGATCGCTTGTTCCTCCAAGCATTGGTGATTTGGGCCTTTCCGAATCTATCAACGACCTTGTTTCAAACATTAAAATGTCTGGCAAGATCAATGCAATTTTTAACGCAGAAAAAGATCTTGATGCGCAGATACCGGAAAACCAGCAATTGATGCTCTTCCGCATCGTGCAGGAGCAGGTAAACAACGTGATGCGGCATGCCGAAGCAAAGAACCTTGCAGTCGTTTTCTCGAAAGAAGACAATCATTTTCAGTTGCAGATAACGGACGACGGAAAAGGTTTCAGCAAAGAAAATATTAAGAAAGGTGTTGGCTTATCAAACATTATCAGCCGCGCCGAAATTTTTAACGGAACTGTACAAATCGATTCTTCACCCGGTGAAGGGTGTACCCTTGTAGTAACTATACCTCTAAACAATTAACTACCCTATGACTAAACTGACGATTTTAATTGCAGACGACCACAAACTGATCAGGGAGACCTGGAGTTATATTCTGAACAGTGACACCCGTTTTGAAGTGGTGGCAGAATGTGGCGATGCGTTGAGCGCCGTGGAAATGGCTAAGCTGAAAAGGCCGAACATCGTTTTAATGGACATCAACATGATGCCGTTTACCGGATTTGAAGCAACAGAAAAGATCAGAAAATTATCACCCGCTTCTAAGATCATTGGCGTATCCATGCACTCGCAGCCGGCCTATGCGAAAAAGATGTTGCAGGTAGGCGCTACCGGTTACGTGACCAAAAACTCTTCAAGAGAAGAAATGTTTAAAGCCATCATAGAAGTATATAAAGGCAACAAATACATCTGCGATGAAATAAAGAATATCATTTCCCATCAAATGCTTGATGAAAAGAACGAAGAGCCGAATATCCATTCACTCACGGAGCGTGAGGTTCAGATAATAAATTTTATTAAGCAGGGAGATTCTTCGAAAGAAATTGCAGATACGCTTGACATCTCTTTAAAAACAGTTGAAGTACACAGGCATAATATTTTAAAGAAGCTGAGGCTAAAAAATACCGCTGCTTTGGTGAATTTTATCAACAATACGGGGAATTATATGAATTAAAATTCACAATCGATTGCAAAAAACGTAAGGGTTTACCCTTAGTTGAGTGTGAATAATACAATTAAACGTATGAATTTGTTTGTGAATGAGTTGCAAAAGTTAGAATAAACTAGCAATTTCACCTCGAAATCCTAATTATAATAAAAGTCCAAAGATCCAACGATTATGAAAAACGTGTCCATTATCCTTTAAAAGTCCAAATCCAAGGTCCATATCCGAAAAATCCTTTTCAGTAATCCTGTTGGAACACCCCCCAAGCCTATGAAGACTACGGGGGTTTTTTATTTTAATAGCATATCACTATACAACCGGCTGTCTATGATAGCCGGTTTTTTGTTTACTATATTTATACTGATATTTTTCACGCGCCACAAATCCGCAACAATTAAGCCAAAGTCTTGCAAATTAGTAGAGTAAACAAAATAACAGATTACTTTTTCAACCTGTCGTCACCGTTAGGGTTACCCGAAGATGTGGCTGTGCTATTTCCTCACCAATTACCTGAGGTAAAAAAAATAATTAAAATATTTTTTACCCGATACTTTAATGACAATGAACAAAGACATTTTATCGTGGGCATTAATCCGGGCAGATTTGGTGCCGGAGTGACGGGCATTAATTTCACCGCACCAAAGCAGTTGACAGAAAATTGTCACATCGCCAATTCCTTTAAAATGCAAACGGAGCTATCTGCAGAGTTTGTATATGAAGTAATAGATGCCTATGGAGGTTGTGAAGCATTTTATAAAAGATTTTATCTCGCCTCCGTTTCGCCACTTGGCTTTGTAAAAAATGGCATTAACCTCAACTACTATGATGATGTGGAACTGAAAGAAGCCATTAAACCGTTTGCAATTGACAATATGCAGAAGCAAATAAAAATGCTGCAGACAAACCGTAACAAATGCATTTGCCTTGGCGAAAAGAACTTTGCTTTTTTCAACGACTTAAATAATGAACATCATTTTTTCAAGGAAATAATAAAACTGCCGCATCCAAGATTCATCATGCAATACAAACGAAAAACAAAAACAGAGTTTATACAGAAATACCTGGATGCGCTTGCGCAACTTGGGAGTTAATTACCTTTCATTCTAAACGAAATTCTATGAGCTTCTTTAAAACTTGTTTGATCGCTGCACTCGCAATTTTTGCCATGGCATGCAACTCTTCAAAAAAATCGACAAATTATAACTACGTATACAAACCGCAATCACAAGCGCTGTTTGACACCATAGCACATTTAGACAGTGTTTTTTTCAGTGCTTATAACAGGTGCGATATCGATGTGCAGGCGGCAATGTTTAGTGACACTATCGAGTTTTACCACGACAAGGGCGGCTTGATGACAGACAAAGCACAAATTCTTTCGGATACCAAAAAGTACGTTTGCGGTAACAAGGTTAGTCGCGAACTGGTAAAAGGAAGCATAGAAGTGTATTCAATCAACAATTACGGCGTGGTAGAAATGGGCTTGCATAAATTTCACAATGGCATTGAAAACTCCACATCAGAGCCGTCTAAGTTTATTATTTTTTGGCAAAACGTTAATAACAAATGGTTGATAAAGCGTGTGGTGAGCCTGCACTAAAAATCGATCAGGTATAAGCGTTGCCACAAACTTTCTTATCTTTCCTAAAACTCTATCTACATGGCTACATTACCTCCTGAGAAAGTAAAACAGTTTTTTTTTATTGGTGTGTTGGTTGTTCTGGGCTGGATACTTTTCAGGGAATTACAGAGTTTTATTCCGGCGTTTTTGGGAGCACTCACTTTTTATGTACTGCTACGCAAATGGATGTTTCGTCTTTGTAAAAGAGGCTGGAAAAAAGGCTTGGCGGCAGCCGTATTGATGTTGTTATCTTTCCTCATCATCATGTTACCCATTTACTTCATGGTAAATATGTTGTCATCGAAAGTGATTTATTTAATACAGCACTCCGATGAAATAACCCAGTCGTTGAAAACATTTATAAATGAACTTGAGAAGAGATTAGGCTATGAAATTCTTAACGATGAGAACATTCAAAAACTAAGCGACCTGATAATGAAAGAGCTTCCGGCTCTGCTCGGCGCCACCTTCAGCACGCTTACCACTATAATAATGATGTATTTCATTCTCTACTTTATGCTGGTGAGCGGCGATAAAATGGAAAAATGGATCAACGAGTTTTTCCCGTTGAAACCCGCCAATATTCAATTGCTGCGTAAAGAGATCCATAATATGGTAGTAAGTAATGCAGTAGGGATACCTTTAATTGCCTTGCTGCAGGGTTCTGTGGCGCTAATCGGTTATTTGATCTTAGGGGTAAACGAGCCATTCCTATGGTTTGGAATCACCTGTTTTACGGCTATGATACCGGTTTTAGGAGCCGCGCTCGCCTATGTTCCCTTGTCCATAATCTTTTTTGCCAATGGGGAAACCTGGCGCGGAGTGGCATTGCTGATCTTTGGCTTTGGCTTCATTGGCACCGTGGACAATATTTTTCGTTTCTGGCTACAGCGCAAAATTGGGGACGTTCACCCCCTTATAACCGTATTTGGAGTGCTGATTGGGGTGCCGTTATTCGGGTTTATTGGGTTAATTTTTGGTCCATTGCTCATTTCAATGTTCCTTTTACTGATAAAAATTTATGGTGTAGAATTCAATTTGGTTGATTCTCAGGAGATTAAAAATTAGCTGATAAAGCTACAGATCGGTTTTTATGATTATATAAACAGTTTCTTAATATAATAATCGGGAACTTTGCGCGTTATAAAAATCCATTAGTGGAAAACCGATCAATATGCGAAAAAGTAAAAGAAACTTGACTGTGTGTGCCGGGCTAATATTGATGCTCACTGTTCCTGCTTTGATTTCAGGTAAAACACGCAAAATCCGTAAATATTCCAAGCCTGCCGTAGTCGCAGCGCCTGCAACCTATGCAGCTATTTCAAGCAGCACAATGGCGATGGCGGATCAAATATATGATTCTCTGGAACTTGCAACCTCAGGCTTGAGCGAACAGGCGTTCGAATTTGCCTGGAAAGGGTATCAAAAACTACGTGCAAAAGGAATGCTGGCGAAAGATGGCATCCTGTCTATCTGCGACTTCAGTCAGTCATCACGCAATAAAAGATTATATGTAATTGATCTGGTAGGCATGAAGTTGCTTATCAATACGTATGTTGCTCATGGCAGAAATACCGGCGGCGAATATGCAAAATCATTCTCTAATAATCCCAACAGCCATAAAAGTAGTCTTGGATTTTATGTTACAAGATCCACTTACTCTGGTTCCCATGGCTTATCTTTGAAAATAGATGGCGTTGAAAGAGGTTTTAACGACAAAGCCCTGAAAAGGAATATTGTTGTTCATGGCTCAGAATATGTGGGCACATCTTTCATCGACAGAAACCCATTTTCCGGAAGAAGCTACGGTTGTCCAGCTGTGCCGGATGATGAATCTGCAGAAGTTATTAATTCCATTAAAGACGGAAGCTGTCTTTTTATCTATTACCCCAATAAAACCTACATTTCAAAGTCTCAGCTTTTAAAAGGCTAATGCTGTTTAAAATTTGAACCATTCTTCGCAATAGTTGTTTGTTAGAAGGATTGTGATTTGGAATAGTACATTATATAAATGCGTTTGGCACAAGAACGGAATCGACACTAAAAAAGAATTGTTTTGAATTTTAACGAATTAAACCTTCATCCTGATCTGCTCGAAGGCATACAGGCCTCCGGTTACGAAAATGCTACACCTGTTCAGGCACAGGTGATCCCCCTTATTTTATCAGGTAAAGACATTATTGCATCTGCCCAAACGGGAACCGGTAAAACGGCTGCGTTTCTTTTGCCGGTGATCAACAAATTATTACAACATAGAAACGACAACCAGGTAAGTGCCTTAGTGCTTGTTCCTACAAGGGAGCTAGCCATTCAAATAGGCCAGCACCTGGAGGGGCTTTCTTATTTCACCAATATTAGTTCCATTGCTATTTACGGCGGTAACGACGGGAATAACTTTGTGGTAGAGAAACAGGCCCTGCGCATGGGAGTGGACATCGTTGTGTGTACACCCGGCCGCATGATCGCTCACTTAAACATGGGCTATGTGCCACTAAAAGGCTTGCAGTTCCTTGTTTTGGATGAAGCCGACCGTATGCTCGACATGGGCTTCCAGGAAGACATCAGGAAAATAACTTCTTTCCTTCCCGCTAAAAGACAGACCTTACTTTTTTCTGCAACAATGCCGGAAAAAATAAGAACCCTGGCAAAGCAAATCTTACAAAATCCTTCAGAGGTAAACATATCCATCTCCAAACCACCGGAGAAAATTCAACAACAGGCGTATGCTGTTTTTGAACACCAGAAACTGCCGTTGGTGAAAAGCGTTTTGCAAAGCACCACCTTCAAAAGCGCACTTGTATTTTGCAGCAGCAAGCAAAGTGTAAAAAAATTGGTGGCTGAATTAAGGCAAGGTGGACTTACCATTGGTGAAATGCACAGCGATCTTGAGCAGTCAAGCCGTGAAGACGTATTGCTGAAATTCAACAGTGGACGAATTCCCGTATTGGTAGCGACAGACATTCTTTCAAGAGGTATTGATATTGATACGATAGATCTTGTAATCAACTACGATGTGCCGCACGATGGTGAAGACTATGTGCACCGTATCGGAAGAACGGCAAGGGCAGAAGCGGAAGGTGTTGCGATCACGTTGATCAGCGAGAGAGAGCATGGCCGCTTTGCACGCATTGAAAAATTGATTGGTAAAGCAGTAGATAAATTACCTGTTCCTGAAGCACTGGGAGAAGCCCCGGTGTATAACCCTTCAATAAGAAACAGCAACGGCAGTGGCGGCGGTAAAAGAAAATTTTACAAGCCCAAGTCACAAGGCAACCGCAACAAGAAATTTGTATAACATTTTCGCGTGGTAGGGGCGAATCGTATTCGCCCTCTAACACCCCGAATGTGCACCACCCAAGTTTCGCATTCCGTTATTATCCAAAAACATTCAGCGCCATTTGCGTAAATTGCCTGTTTCAAAAACCTGCAATTGAAATCCAGCAAAGAACAATTATCAGCCGGCGACAAAAAGCTGATTGACTTCTTCAATAGAAAAGTGGAAGAATATAACGTTCCCGCTTTTATACCTGATGATCCCATTAGCATTCCGCATAAATTTTCTAAAAAACAAGACCTAGAAATAGCAGGTTTTTTCGCCGCCATCCTCGCATGGGGCAACAGAAAGACGATCATCAACTCCTGCACAAAGCTGTTCAACCTGATGGATAATGCACCTCATCAGTTTGTGACATCATTTGAAGAAACAGACCTGATTCCTTTCATCGATTTTGTGCACCGCACATTCAATGCAACAGATCTTTTTCACTCGCTCAAATTTTTACAGCATCACTATAAAGAAAACGCATCATTGGAAACCGCGTTCTCAAAATGGATGCAACCCGATGATGAGAATATAGAAAGTGCACTCAACGGGTTTCATCACTACTTTTTTGCTTTTGATGAATTTCCTGAACGCACGAGAAAACATATTGCTGCACCGTTTAAGAAGTCTGCCTGCAAAAGGCTAAACATGTATTTGCGCTGGATGGTACGAAACGATAACAAAAAAGTCGATTTTGGCATCTGGAAAAAAATAAAACCTTCGCAATTGATCTGTCCGATGGATGTACATGTTGCACGAGTGGCAAAACGGTTTAATTTGCTGGAAAGAAAACAAGTCGACTGGCAAGCAGCTGTTGAATTGACAGCCTATCTTTCGAAGCTGGATAAAAGCGACCCGGTGAAATATGATTTTGCATTATTCGGCCTGGGCGTAATTGAAAAATACTAAAGCATTAATGGACACTAACGAAAAACTCATATACAATTTACAAAATGAATTTGCGGTATCGATTCCGCCAACGGTATCGTTTGATCAAATGATTGCCATGATTGCCGTTCCGGTAAATGAGTTGATACAAAAGGATTTTCAAAGGCTAGTTGGCATCCTTTATCGATTAGATGTAAGTGAACCAAAACTTCGGTACATGCTGAAAATGCATAACGAAGAAGACGCGGGAAAAATAATAGCCACATTGATCGTAGAACGCGAATTACAAAAAATAAAAACAAGACAAGAGTTTAGAAAGAACGATGACGAGATTGATGAAGAAGAGCGGTGGTGAGACGCTGAACGCCAAACGCTTAATGCTTAACGCAAGATGCGGCATTCTGCGTTTAGTGTTAGGCGTTCAGCATTAAGCGTTATCTTTGAGAAACTACCTATCTCCCAATACTGCACAAACACTTATTCTCATGCAGTATACAATTCATCTCTGGAAACAAGCGCCGTTTTTACGCTTGCTGCTCCCTTTTATTATCGGACTTCTTTTGCAATATCATTTTGCATTTGTTTTAAACGCTTGGTTGGCAATTGCCGCGATTGCATGCCTTGTGTTTGTCGTTTTTCTATTGCTGCCGCTCAAACGAAAATTTAGTCAGTCATGGATAAGCGGCGTTGCGATAAATGCAACGTTGATTTGTTTAGGTGGCATATTGTTTTATGAAAACACCGGAACCAATGATGCATGGTGCATTAAGAATAACTATGCTTCGCAAAAATTACTGCTAACGCTGCAGGAGCCGTTGACGGAAAAAGAAAGGTCTTTCAAAGCAAAGGCAACTGTAGAGTTGATGGGAGATGACAGCACATGCAAATCTGCCACCGGCAACATCATCGTGTATTTGCAAAAAGACAGCCTAAAGCCTGCACTTACATATGGCTCGCAAATCGTTATTGACAAACCTTTACAACTTATTCGCAACTCCGGCAACCCTGCTTGTTTTGACTATGAACAATACTGCGCCTTCCAGCATATTTATTACCAGGTTTTTCTGAAACCAAGTGAATATGTAGTGTTGAAAGAAAAGAAAACAAACTTCGCGAAGCAATTTCTTTTCAATGCAAATGATGCCATTACCACCATTTTGCAAAAAAATATTACCGGCACAAAAGAGCTTGGACTTGCTGAAGCATTGTTGATTGGTTATAAAGAAGATCTTGATAAAACGTTGGTGCAATCATATTCAAACACCGGCGTAGTACATATTATCGCTATTTCCGGATTGCACCTTGGCGTCATTTATTTTCTATTGTTGCTCTTGTTGAAACCACTAAGCGACAAAAGAAAGCTCAATAGAATTTTGAAACCGGTGATAGTAATTGCATTCCTTTGGTTGTTTAGCATTATGTCAGGCGCCTCGCCATCTGTATTGCGATCTGCGGTAATGTTTACTTGCATTGTGATCGGGAACAGTATTTCCAAACAATCATCAGTCTACAATACGTTAAGCGTTTCTGCACTTTTACTGCTGTGCTATAATCCTTTCTGGTTGTGGGATGTAGGGTTTCAGCTATCCTACGCAGCGCTTTTAAGTATTGTTATTTTCATGAAGCCAGTTTACCATTGCATTTACATCACGAATAAATTGCTCGATAAAATATGGCAGGCTGCTGCCGTAACGCTTGCAGCACAAGTATTGACCACACCAATAAGTATTTATTATTTCCATCAGTTCCCTGTTTTCTTTTTGATGACAAATCTGTTGGCAGTACCTATTTCGACGATAATATTGATTGGAGAAATCGTATTGTGCTGTGTTTCCTTTATAGCGCCCGTTGCGGCTTTTGTTGGGAAAATATTAACCTCGCTTTTGTGGTTGATGAATACGATAGTTGAACGCATAGAAGCCATTCCATTTAACATGTGGGGCGGCTTGCAGATTAGCATCCTGCAAAATTTAGTACTGTATATTTTTATTGCTTCGGTTGCGTTGTGGTTGTTAGAAAAATATAAGCATTACATGTATGTTAGCTTGCTTTCTCTTTTGTTGTTCGTAAGCCTTCGCACTTACTCATTTTACAAAGCTTCAAAGCAGGAAAGAATAATCGTATACAACATTCCGCAAAGGCAGGCAATAGACATAATCAATGGCAGAAACTATCAATTCATTGGAGATAAAGAATTACGACAAGATGGCTTCCTGCAAAGCTTTCATTTAAAGCCGTCACGCATTTTACAGAGGATAAAATCTGATACTGCGAATACAGAAAACATCATTCTATGGAAAGGCAAGCGAATTGTTATTTTAAATGAATCGATGGGATATGAAAAGACAGGGGAAAAAATAAATGCCGATGTGATAATCATTTCTCATAGCCCTATGCTAAACATCTGCGACATCACAAACGTCTTTGATTTCAAGACAATAGTATTCGACGGATCAAATGCAGATTGGAAAATTTCTAAATGGAAAGAGGAGTGCAAACAACTCAATCAACAATATTTCTCAGTAAAAGACGGCGGCGCATTCATAATGGATTTTTAATTCATCGTGAAAAAATCAGTGCAAATCCGTCTAATCCGTGCCATCCGTGTGCCAAAAAACAAAAATCCCCATATTGCTATGGGGAAATGAATAGGCAATTAGTCGGACAAAGAGTTATTAACCAAGAGGCAGAACGGTTCTGCCGTAAACTTCATTTAAAACCTGGGCAACGCCAGTATAAAAAGCACTAAGGCCACAAAAAATACCTTCATAACCTGCAAAGGTTCTCATTGACGTATTTCCCGTAAAATCGCTTATGGCAAGCAAAAAGAACAGAACAGTAAGCGTAGCAAAAACAACCTGCAATGCACGGCTAAGTCTTAAGGTGCCAATAAACATAAACAATGTAAAGAGTCCCCACATCAGCAGGTAATAACCCACACCGGTGGCGCTTGATTTATACGACGCGCCAAAGGAAGTATTGGGTACCAGCCAGAGACAAACCAGCGTGAGCCAGAAAACGCCATAGGAAGTAAAGGCTGTAGCGCCAAATGTGTTGTTCTTTTTCCATTCCTGGATTCCGGCAACAATTTGCGCAAATCCGCCCATGAATATGCCCATGCCAATGATCATGGAGTTCAATTCAAAAAAGCCGGCGTTATGAATATTTAGTAAAACGGTGGTCATTCCAAAACCGAGTAGACCTAAGGGAGCGGGGTTGGCCGTATTGTCTTTTACGGCAACGATCGTTTCAGTCGACATAAATTTTTTACATATGGGTTAAAGTGAACAAATGCAATCGGTTAAATTTACTATTCTTTCAAACAAAACGATCAATCGTTAAATATTTTTTAGAAAATGTGGAGAAAGTTTTTAACCGCAATTTTTGCCACTGAGACACAGAAACACAGAGAAAGTTGATAATAAGACAATAGATTTTCCGTACTTCTGTGTCTCTGTGGCAGATTCCTCTAACGTCGCAAATCTTCGTTTTCTTTGCGCCAACTTTGCGCGCTTTGCGGTTAGAGCGAATAAGATGCTGATTGCCATGTATTTGAGCGCGATATGTCAATAAATCGCCTGTCATATTAATTTCTTGTGCTAAATTTGCGCCTCTTAATAGAAATTCCCATATCCGGTTACATTCTTTACAACCGTCAATTAGTACTATTAATATGAACAAAAAAATTCAATCAGCATTGATCTCCGTTTTTTATAAAGACGGACTGGAACCAATTGTTAAAACACTTTCCGATCTTGGCGTTACCATTTACAGCACAGGCGGAACACAACAGTTTATCGAAAAATTGGGTATCAAATGCGTACCGGTTGAAGATGTAACTTCTTATCCTTCCATTTTGGGCGGTCGTGTTAAAACGCTTCACCCGAAAGTATTTGGTGGAATCCTGGGAAGAAGAGGTAATGAACAGGATGTTCAGGAAATGAAACAATATGAAATTCCTGAGTTGGATCTCGTGATTGTTGACTTGTATCCTTTCGAGGAAACAGTTGCTTCTACAAGCGAAGAAAAACTGATCATCGAAAAAATTGATATCGGCGGTCCATCTATGATTCGTGGTGCTGCGAAAAATTTCAGCGACGTTGTGGTAGTGGCTTCTAAACAAGACTATGCTTTACTGAATCAGATCATAACAGATCAAAAAGGTGAAACTACGATCGATCAGCGTAAAGCATTTGCTGCAAAAGCATTTGAAGTGTGTGCGCATTACGATGTAGCCATCTCTAAATATTTTACTCCGGCTAACGGCAACTATTTCTTTGAATCAGTTCCGGAAGCAAAAATTATGCGTTACGGTGAAAACCCGCATCAACAAGGCGTTTTCTATGGCAAGCTGGATGAGCTCTTCAACCAAATAAACGGTAAAGAACTTTCTTACAATAACCTGGTTGATGTCGATGCTGCGGCGCAATTGATCAAAGAATTTACCGATACTACTTTCGCTATTATCAAGCATACGAATGTTTGCGGTATTGCACAAAGACCTTCTGTAAAAGACGCATGGGATGCTGCTTTGGCAGGTGATCCTGAAAGTGCGTTTGGTGGCGTGTTGGTTTGCAATGGCACTATCGACAAGGCAACTGCAGATGCCATCAATGAAATTTTCTTCGAAGTATTGATTGCTCCTGCTTTCAACGAAGATGCGATGGAAGTGTTGAAATCTAAAAAGAACAGAATTCTTTTGCAAAGCAAAGCGCCTTTGAACGTAAAGACTCAATACAAATCTTTACTGAACGGTGTATTGGTGCAGCAAACTGACGAAGGCAATTTTGAAAAATGGGAAGAAGTAGGCGGCAGATCATCTTCTGAAGCTGAAAAGAGCGATTTGACTTTCGCTAACCTTGTTTGTAAACACCTTAAGAGTAACGCTATTGCTCTGGTTAAAAACAAACAGCTGATTGGTAAAGGTTGCGGACAAACAAGCCGTGTAGATGCTTTGCGTCATGCGATTGAAAAAGCGAAACAATTTAAATTCGATTTGAAAGGTGCGGTATTGGCGAGCGATGCGTTTTTCCCATTCAATGATTGCGTGCAAATGAGCCACGAAGAAGGAATGGAAGCATTCATTCAGCCAGGCGGTTCCATTCGCGATAAAGATTCTATTGAATATTGCAAGCAACACAACCTTGCAATGGTTATGACAGGAATGAGGCATTTTAGGCATTAGTCAAATAATTGAATAACTGAATGACTGAATAACTGAATGTTTATTTTCGATTTGGGTTTATAACAATCGAACATTCAGTTATTCAGTTAATCAGTTATTCAGTCATTGCTTCCAAACTCCCAATACACCACATCCCTCATAAACACTTCATGCACTTCTTTCCATCCTTTGAAAAAAGAATCTGTCCCAAAGGCCGTGTTGTGCCAGATAGTGATCATTAAGCCATTCACTTCTTTAACGGAACGGTAATATTGCATTAACTCCTCAAACGCTTGTGTGGGAGAAAGTTTTTCTTCATACAAACAATTCGCTTCCATGTAGCAGAAAGGAAATAGCTGGAGGCTTGTCGTCTGTTCATTTTCCAGGTCGTACCAATAAAAAGAAGAAGCAATAGATGCGCGGAAACCATTGATGCTGCCATAACCCATAGAAAAATCCTTCTCAATTCCTGCAGCGATTAATCTTCTGAAAGTTGTTGGCAGCGTAAACCTTATGTAATGTTGGCGGCTGTATTTTACGGCGTCATCTGTAATGAATTCGAGCCAGCCAATTTCCTGTTTTAATAGTTTATGATGATCCCCGCTTTGCCAGGACGGATGTATGCCCACCGTTCCCTTCTTTGACTGGTATTGAATAAGGCTTTGCAGCGCTTTTTTGGATGGATTGATATTTTTATCAACCCCCGTTTGCCTGTCTGCCAAAAGGAAAAAGTAGTATGGTCTTACCTTGCAGTAAAGATGCAGCGCATCCAGCCATTCATAAGAATCGTAAGGGTCTGTTTCTTTGCGTTGCAAAACCGTCACACGTTCGTGAAATTGACTCCAGTTGCCGCGAAGGATTGATTTAAGCAAAGCGCCCGTTGTTCTTACTAAACCTTTGTGTCTGTACTTCCAGGCAATGTCAATATCGTAAGTGGGAATGTATTTGAACTTTTGCTGCCTCCATGCAATGTCCGGAAATTTTTCCTGCAATGCCTTTTTCAAATCGATCAACCAATAGTTAACCAAAGGCTGGTTCAAAAAGCCCTCCTTAAAGGCAAGTGAATTGGTATGAGCAAACCGTCCGTACTCATCCAAAGTATGCGGCAAATATTCTTCGTAGCGACTTAACAAATAAAAAGACGCAGCCAGCACATCAAAAGGATGATCGCTATCTGCCTGCCAGAAAAAAGCTTTGTGGTGATTGTTTTGTACAACAATAATTTCCTGTGCGGAAATATCGTTTTCAAACAAAAGATTAGCGGGACGGATGTAATATTCATCGCTGCCTATTCGACTATCGGAGTAATTGATTTTTGGAACTTTTTGCGAAGCGAAAAAACCGCTGTTGCTTGTAATTTGTACAGGTTCCTGCAATAATTCGCTGCTGATAAAGCTTACAATATATTCAAGGCGCGGGGTGATATTGGACGAGTACAGCAACATGTGTCGAAAATAGAAAACAGAAAGCAGATTTTAGAGTTTTTTAATAACAGAATAACTGAATAATTGAATAACTGAATGTTTCTTTTCTATTTTGCTCTACGAAAATCGGACATTCAGTTATTCAATTATTCAGTTATTCTGTTATTGGTTCTATTCTCCCTTTTTCTCATTATACTTCTTCTCCGCATCCTTCGCTTTTTCAAAATCCAGCACCACTCCGTTTATACAATAGCGTAAGCCTGTTGGAGGAGGACCGTCTTCGAACACGTGGCCAAGGTGCGATTTACATCTGCCGCACTGCACTTCTGTTCTTTCCATTCCATGCGTATTGTCCGGTGTATAAATAATGGAAGTTTTGCTGATAGGCTCATAAAAGCTTGGCCAGCCGCAACCGCTTTCAAATTTGGTATCACTTTTAAATAATGGGTTACCACATACTGCGCAATAGTAAGTACCCACTTCCTTGGATTCCTCGTATTTGCTTGTCCATGGCCTTTCTGTACCCTTTTCACGGGCAATGTAATACACGTCCGAAGGCAGGATCTTTTTCCATTCTGAATCGCTCAGGTTCACCTTTTCTTTACTCTCTCTCGAGTAAACTTCATTTTTCTTGTGTGTTGTATCCATAGTTGAGTTTTTATTATTTGCTGTTTGGGAAAAACTGCACTGCTGCATTAAAACCGCTACTAAAATTATGCTAAGCAATTTCATAGTCGTTCTTCATTTGTTTAACAAATTTACGGAATACAAGTTGCGATGGATTTCCTCCAAATTGCTTGTATTCGCGATTTAACATATTCGATAAAGTGTCATATAGTGAAAAGTAACGTTATGTCTAAAAAAACACAAGGTTTGGTAATAAATCAATTAAATGGATGACTTTTAGTAGAAATTATCTAAGCACAGCCATTCAACTTTGCACATTCGTCATTTTTGCATAGGTTTGCTCACTCATCAAGGATTACAATACATGTTCAATTTAATTTTATTCGGACCTCCCGGAAGCGGAAAAGGTACCCAATCTGAAAAGCTTATTGAGAAATTCGGACTGAAACACCTTTCTACCGGTGATCTTCTTCGTGGTGAAATTGCTGCACAAACCGTCCTTGGTTTGGAAGCAAAAAAATTAATGGATCAGGGTCAATTGGTTCCTGATGAAGTGGTTGTTGGCATGATTAGGTCCGCACTGGAAAATAATCCACAGGCAAAAGGATTTTTATTTGATGGTTTTCCCCGCACAAAGGAACAATCTATTGCTCTGGATAAGTTATTATCAGAAAAAAGCGCTGCAATTAACGTAGTGCTGGCACTTGATGTAACCGAAGAAGAATTGATCAAACGTCTTTTGAATCGCGGATTAACCAGCGGCAGAACAGATGATGTGAATGAAGAAATAATTAAGAACCGCATTGCAGAATATCACAAGAAAACATCTGCTGTTGCAGATCACTACAAACAATTTGATAAAGTAGTGCACGTAAAAGGAGAAGGAACAGTTGATGATATCTTTGGAGCATTGAGCGGAGAGATAGAAAAAAGAAATAAATAATTGTAGAGACGCATGATAATGCGTCTGCTATCGATCATAATATGCGTCTATCGATAACACGATAATGTCTATCGATAAAAGAAAAACGTCTCGCAATTTGCGGGACGTTTTTTTATATATACGCATATACACGTAGCAAAATTTGAAACATAAACAGGTACAAATACGTAACCTGTATAAAAAGCAAAGCCCCGGTGTAGACACACAGGGACTTTTGGTTAAGGCTCTGATTAGTAGCTATTTTATATTCAGTATATATTGTTGATTTGAGTCAACAAATATAAAATACATTTTCAACAATCGCAATATTATCGCATACCCTAAACCGAGTATTTTTATTTTGATAACTTATTAATCTCGGTATTTACAAAGTCCATCAACTTCTTAATATATGCAGGAGACAAATTAAACTCGAGACCTGCTGCATCATACAGCTCAGGTAATGTTTTTGTTCCGCCCAAACTTAACGCCTTTGTATAGTTGCTAAGAGCTGCTTCTTTATTTTGTTTGTACTGCATCCATAAACCTATTGCACCCAATTGTGCAATGCCATACTCGATATAGTAAAATGGGACTTCAAATAAATGCAATTGTCTTTGCCATGCATATTTTCTATACTCTTCAAGACCACTGAAATCCATTTCACTGCTGGAAAACTCGTTTAAAATTTCATACCATTTTGTTGCTCTTTCTTCCAGCGTATGTTGAGGATTAAGATAAACCCAATGCTGGAATTTATCAATAGTGGCAATCCATGGAAATATAGTGATCACTCTTTCCAGCTGATGCTCTTTAGCCCTTTGCAAGTCTTCTTTGTTGTCAAAAAAACTTTCCCATTCATCCATGCTGAACAGTTCCATAGACATACTCGCTACTTCTGCAATTTCCATTGGGTATTCCTTGAAAGCGCTTAATTCCAGTGGATGTGCGAGGAATGAATGAATAGCGTGACCGCCTTCATGCACCATCGTTGTCACATCATGCATTTGCCCGGCAGCATTCATAAAAATAAACGGCGCACCACTTTCTGCAAGCGGACAGTTATAACCACCCGGCGCTTTTCCTTTGCGGCTATCTAAGTCAAGATGCCCAATTGATTTCATTTTTTTCAGACAATCTGCAAAGAACGGATTCAAGGAGTTGAAGCAGTCAATTGATTTTTCCAGCAACTCTTCGCCGGAATTGAACGGGTGCAATGGCTCTACATTTTCAGGCTCCGCATCCACATCCCACGGACGAAGAGTGTCCAGGCCAAGTTTCGCTTTTTTTCTTTTATAAATTTCATTCACCAGCGGCAACACATGCTGCTTAACTGCTTCGTGAAACTGAAAACAATCTTCAGGTTTGTAATCAAAGCGGCCAAGCTCTACAAACTTATAATCCCGGTAGTTTTTGAAATCTGCGTTCTCAGCTACCCGTTGTCTTTTTTCAACGAGCTTTGTATACAGGTCATTCAACGCCTCTTTATCCTGCAATCTTCTTTCCTGAATTTTTCTATACACTTCTTCACGCAGGTTGCGATCGTGATTCTCGAGGAATTTGTTTGCCTGTTGTAAAGTGTATTCTTTTCCATCAACCGTAACGGTCATTTTTCCTGCAATTACGCCATATTGCTGTTGCATAACACCCAGCTCAGCCTGCAAGGGAATATTTGCTTCGCGAAACAGGTCAATACTTTTCTTAACGCTTCTCAGGTAGGTAAAATATTTCTGCTGATCGAGGTCCTTGGTGAAAGGAGAAGCGATCAGTTTGCGATTCAATTGATCTGCATACGGTTGAATTTTCGGTTGAATTTCCATCACGAAATAAGTGAAAGCTTCTTCCAGCGCTTTATTCTCTGTATCGCAGGTCATTTTAATTTGCCTCCAACACGCATCTTCACTTACGATCGCTTCCAGTTCGCTGGAATCCTTCAGCCATTGCTCAAGATCCTTTACAGAAGCAATTTCTCTCTCCTGTAGATTTTTAAAATACGGCTCAAGGCTGTTCCAATCTGTAACAACAAAATCTTTTGGTAAAAAGTGACGTTCTACTTTTTTTATATCTGCACTATAGGTCATAATCTTAAAATGTGTTTTACCGATTAGTCAAACAATAAACCAATCGGCATTATAAAATAAAAAAGCTACAAGCTTTAAAGTTAAAAAACTCCAGGCTTGCAGCTTGTTTATAATTCATTAAATTATTACTCTTCTGTCTTCTTTTTGCGAGCAGCTTTTTTAGGTTTTTCCTCACCACCTTCTGCATCATCTTTCGCTGCAGTTTTTTTCGCTGCTGCTTTTTTCGCAGGTTTTTCTTCAGCACCTTCGCCTTCTGCATCAGCAGATTTCTTTGGCTTAGCAGCTTTTTTAGGCTTTTCCTCTGTAGCATCTGCTTCAGCAGGTTCTGCTTTAGCTTTAGCTTTCTTTTCTTCCTTTACAGGCTCTTCTACTTCTTCCGCTTCTTCAGCAGGAGCCTCAGAAAGTTTTATTTCGATGTTGTTATCTTTCAGTATAGAATACCATTTGATCATTTTCTTCATATCGCTGCTATACACTCTTTCGAAGTCCATATCAGGATATACTTTCTGAAAATACGCCTTTATTGCGTTTGCATCTTTTTCAGAAGGAAGAGCGCCGCCAATGCTTTGCATAGCTGTAAACACATCCACGAGATTTACGTTTTCGCGGACAGTATATACTTCAATGCTTTCCAGGTGCGAAAAGTTATGCACGCGGCTGGAAACAAATTTTGTGCTTTTATCTTCCAAAGAACGAACGATCGCTCCGTCAGCTTTACTGCTTAATAACTCAAACAATCCCGGCAATCCGGTTACGGCCATGATTCTGTTATATTCCATAATCACATTTTTAAAAAGGGACTGCAAGATAACAGAAAAAACTAAATACGCCTTCGAAGCACACCATTATTATGAAGAAGGAAGGAAATTGGCACACAGATGACACGGATTGGACGGATTAACACGGATTTTGAACTCGGCTAGTGCCGCCGACTCGTCTTGGCAGTGTGATTTTTTTACGTCAAAGTATTAAACACCAACTTAGTCCTAAATACTTCGCTTCCTTTGCGCAACCTTAGGTTCTTTGCGGTTAAGAAAAAAATCTGTGTAAATCCGTCTAATCTGTGTCATCCGTGTGCTCACTTCTACCTGAATTGTAAAAACGTCGGCATCTTAAGCGGAAACACGTCAAAGCGCAGGTCAGACACCGTTGTAGCCTCAAAAAAGAAACTGCCTACACCCGCGGGACGAACCGGATAGTAATATGCTCCCAGTTTCAGCGTGTTGATACTCAGGTTTTCGTTCCTGATCCTTGCTCCAAGCCCCAGCCCCGTGTATACCGGGCTCTGAAAAATAGATTCTTTATTGCCGGCTAACAGCGACAATTGAGCGCTGGCGAAGAAGTTAAACTTGAAGCCATAAATTTTCAACGGACTGTAGTAAACGGTTTCAGAACGCATGTTAAGTCGCTGGTAGCCATTAAGGGTGGTCCTCTTAAACCCCCATATTCCCTGTTCCCAGTTAATGTTCAACGGTTTATAGAAATAGTTGTTGGGACAAATGAGGAAATCAAAAAACGTCATTTGCCTGATGCGTTGTTTTTTCCAGTAAAAAAGTTTGCTGTAATAATTGGCAAAAGCATGTATAACCGCATCCTCCGAAGTGGTTTTTTGCCAGAAAGATCCAATGCCGATACCGGTGTTCAACAATCCGTCACGATGGGTTCTCTGCCAGCTTTGAACGCTCACATCGCTGTACCATCTGTAGCGGCTGATCCATTTCTCGCTACCCATAGTAGCCGTAATGGTATATCCCTGCGGAATATCCTCCGTTCTGCCAAAGCCGTTGTAATACTTACCCTTAAAATATTGTTGCTTAAAAATTACAAATTGCCCAAGGTAATATTGCCGCGTGTTATAGGTTGGGTCCAGCGCCAACTCCGGTTGTTTGGGGCGATCTATAAAATAGGCGCTGTATCGCCGCACCAGTAAGGCCAGGTTTGGTTTTTTGTTCAGAGATCCGTTTTTGCGAAAAGAATTTCTAAAATTATAACCGGCCCATATATCCAGTAGCCGGTAAGAGTAGCTTCTGTACATGCTGTCCGGATAATCGTGAATATTCATGGAGTGGTTGTCTGCCAGGGTAAGACCGCCAATGAACCGCGCCGACTGCCGGTAAAGCGGTCGCGTTATGCTCACGAAATACGAGTTTTCGTATACGCCTGTGTCCAGCGGATTATTGTTATTTAGCGTTGTATAACCCACAGTAAAATTGGCGAAGGAGCGGGCGAGATTATACTTGGTATAGCGAACCTCGGAGTTAAAAGGCGGCGTGTAGGCATTGTCCCACCGGAAGCCGAGTCTAAGACCCTGTCCCGCACCAAAAAGATCATTGCTGTATACGGCGGCCGCGATGGTGTTTGGCGGGCTGAAATTAGAAAGGTCTATACCATATTCAAATACATCCTTGGTTACGATCAATACATCCGCGGTATTGTCATCGTCATCTTCGTTGATCACGTACACGCGGGCATCCTGTATAAACGGTAATGTACGTATATAGCGCTCGTTATCGGCCAGCGTATATGCATTGATTGTGTCGTTCTCCTTGAAGAAAAGCGTTTGCCGGATGACCCACTGGCGCGAATCGTAATGCAGGCTGTTGGCAACCCTGATAAGTTTATTACGGCTAGCAAAAGTCGTATCATTAATATCACGCGGTCCAAATACGGCAATTCTTTTGAAATAGATATTCTGTATTCTTTTGCCAGAAGTAGGCAAAAACTTTCGTTCACTTTTCACCATCGTGCTGTCTTCCTTCGGTTCGGGTGCGTCTACCTTTGCTATTTTACCCAGCACAGAATCCCTGTAGCGCCGGTGCATCATGGAATCCCTATATTCCCTTATTTTCTGAAAAATAGATTTTTTGGGAACCGTATCATTATCGAAAGGTGAGCTAATATGCACAGTGGCGCCTGCCCGGGTCCCCATTAACCAAAGCATTGTGATCAATACAATATGTACGCATTTCTTGTTCACCTTAGGGTATGTAATACGGTTATTGGGGAATTGGTTTGAATTTTTAAAGGAAAGTAGATTATTATTGCCTATAAGCCAAGGGTGTTGTAAAAGTTAATCTGCCTGAAGGTACAAGGGCGAAGTGTAAAGGTTCTGACATATGGTTTATAGTTTGTTAAGTTAAGAAAATTTGTATGTTTTTACTGTATAAAAATTTGTTCCAGCGGGCAAAAAGCGACAAAAAACAAGGTTACAAATTGCAAATTGCTACACTAGTGTCTAATTGAATTACATTTGCGCATCACATAAAATTCATTTGATGTAATTCTCATTGTGAAACGTTGCATTTAAACGCAAGACTTTACAAGTTGGTTGCATCATACCAAAACAATAAAAATTTAGAGATGAAATGAGCTCCGCCTGCCAACGGCGCGGGGCGAATCCCATCTGGCCAAAATAAAATAAAAAATATACAGATGAAATTGTTGGAAAACAAAGTAGTTATTGTAACTGGTGCTGCAAGAGGAATTGGTGAAGGTATCGCTTTAAAACTTGCAGAACACGGAGCAAATATTGCATTTACCTATGTGAGTGAAGGTAGCGCCCCAAAAGCCCAGGCTCTTGAAGAAAAACTTACTGCCTTAGGAGTAAAAGCCAAAGCTTACAGAAGCAATGCTGCTATTTTTAACGACTGCGAAACATTTGTTAACGATGTAGTAAAAGAATTTGGTGCCTTAGATGTGTGCGTGAACAACGCCGGTATTTCAAAAGACAATTTATTGCTGCGCCTTACTGAAGAGCAATGGGATGAAACAATGGATGTGAACCTGAAAAGCATTTACAATATGACAAAGCAGGTTATCCGCCCAATGATGAAGGCAAAAAGCGGCAGCATTATCAATATGAGCTCCATCGTGGGTGTTCGCGGA
Source organism: Pinibacter aurantiacus (assembly GCF_019130065.1). GTDB lineage: Bacteria > Bacteroidota > Bacteroidia > Chitinophagales > Chitinophagaceae > Pinibacter > Pinibacter aurantiacus. The sequence continues at coordinate 69,752 of NZ_JAHSPG010000008.1, forward strand.
AACGCAGGCCAGTCAAGCTATTCAGCCAGCAAGGCAGGCATCATTGGATTCACAAAATCAATTGCACTTGAACTGGGAAGCCGCAACATCCGTTGCAACGCAATCGCACCAGGCTTTGTAGAAACAGACATGACGCACTACCTGAAAGACGGTGCGGGTGCTGACCAATATTTGAAAGATATTCCGTTGAACCGCTTTGGTTCTACTGAAGAAATTGCAGACGTGACTTTATTCCTTGCCAGCAAAATGAGCAGCTACGTTACAGGGCAAGTGATTAGCGTTTGCGGCGGTTTGAATATCTAATAACCGAATAACTGATAACTGAATAATTGAAGGGTAGGCTTTGGCTTACCCTTTTTTTATTGGTGACCGTTAATGGTGTTGCTGTCAGAGCCTCGGTTCGTGTCCCACGAACCGAAATAACAACCTCGGAGATTCAGTGGTTCGTGAGGACACGAACCACGACAGGAGGGCTGTTCAAAAAATTAAAAGCATCTCGCTTGTCATGCCGACGAAGGAGGGATCTGGGTCTAACATTAACGAACGCTATGCGGAGACAATCACGCAGATCCCTCCTTCGTCGGGATGACAAGCGATCTTTTCCGACAGATCACAACCTTCATTCCGTTCGAAAAAAAATCGCTTAACTACGCGACATTTAATTCTTAATTTTTATGACGCCAGTTAACACCCCCATTGTTTCTCATCAGCTCTTCAGAAATTAATCCATCCTACTTTTCGGGTTCATTTAAGTGAACAAACACCCGATCTACATGACCATAACACCTGGTTCAATTCTTAGCAAGAAAGTACTAACATTTATACAATCGCAAACAGTCATCACGCTTTGCGTTTGCGATAACAATGTTCCATATACGGCAATGTGCTATTATGTGTATCTCCCCGAGGAAAATATAATTGTCTTTAAATCCAAGCAGGAAACCACTCACATGAATGTTGCCTTGAAAAACTCTTTGATAGCTGGCGCAGTGCGGCAGGACAAATTGTTAAGCACAAACGTAGTAGGAGTGCAGCTTACAGGTATGTTGCTGGCTAGCAATAACAATAGTTTGCTGTCTGTCGCCACCCGAAAGTACTACATGAAATATCCCTTTGCCGTTGCAGTCAGCGGCAACATCTGGATGATAAGACCAGACACAATAAAATATACCGAAAATAAGATGGGAATAATGGGAAAGGAAGAGTATCGATTAATAACTGAATAACTGAATGACTGAATAACTGAGTGGTTGAAAGTCATAGAGCAAAATCGAAAATAGACACTCAGTTATTCAGTTAATCAGTTATTCAGTTATTTGCCTCCACCAGCTGCACATTTACAAACAATCTCACATCGTCGCCCACCAAAAAACCGCCGGTTTCTGTTGTAGCGTTCCATGTAAGTTGGAAGTCTTTTCTGTTGATTTTTCCGGTAATTTCAAAGCCCGCTTTTACAACACCCCATGGATCTTTGGCAACACCGCCAAACTCTACTTTCAGCTCTACAGGTTTGGAAATACCCCTGATAGTTAGGTCGCCTTTCAAAGTAAATTCATCATCGGAAACTTTGTGCAACACGCCGTTCTTAAAATCAATAGTCGGGTGTTTTTCTGTTGCAAAAAAGTCATCCGAGCGTAAGTGATTGTCTCTGTCGGGAGTGTTTGTATCAATGCTTTTTGCATCGATGCTAAAGCTCGTTTCCGCGCCGTCAAAGTCATCTCCATTTGAATGTACTTCGCCATCGAAAACTTTAAAAGTTCCTGTAACGGTAGAAATAACCAGGTGCTTCACTTTGAATTGCACTTCAGTGTGGGCAGGATCGATCTTCCATAATTTTGTGTTTGCCATAAATGTTTATTTAAAACGTTGTGATGTATTTTATTCCATTAAATTTTCATTCCGCTTCATGGCTTTCACAAGTACGTAAGTTTCAATAAAATATACGAAAAATGCCGATCGCAACCGGCATTGGGTATATGATAAAAAAGAACAACAATGTTATAACATGCAGTTAAAGGAAAAGGTTTAGCGAGGAACGCAGATTCTCATGATTTTCATGATTTGTCAAGATTTTGATCGCACACGGATGACACGGATTGGACGGATTTACACGGATTTTTGTTTTTAACCGCAAAGAGCCTTTAGATAAATATTAATCCGTTTCCCTAGAATTACTAGAAACTAATTTCGATAGAACGTTCTTTGAATTATGGATAGCAGCCAACCGGCTTTCGGATATTTGTGGAAGGAGACGGGGTGAACTTTGCAAAGACATAGGTTCTATACCTACTTGGCGTATTAGTCCCCGCCTCCATTCCTGGTTGTCAAGGCCCATTTAGAATACGCGAAGGCTTCGCAAAGGAAACAAAGGTCTTTAGACGAAGAGTTGCTGTCAATTTTGTGAGATATTAATTAAAGAGAGAAACTATAAAATCTTTTAGGTTTAATCTTGTTTCTTTGTTAAGGTTGTAGTTTGAACCCTTCGCGTCCTTTGCGCAACCTTTGTGGCCTTTGCGGTTACAGATCCGTGTAAATCCGCCTAATCCGTGTCATCCGTGTGCCTCTCTCTATGCGAGTAGTGGCAACGTATCGAAATTGTGCAACAGAATCGATGACAACGCGTCCTTATCCACGCCCAGCCAGTCCTTTAGAATGGATGCGTACAAACTTCTAAAATCGTACTGCATTGCAACGTTGTCGTTCACTGTTGCACTGTCTGGAATGATAGGACTATGGCCGATTTGGCCGCCTTTTACTTTTTTACCAAAAACAATTACCGGAGCCGCCACGCCATGGTCGGTTCCCCCGCTGGCATTTGATTTTATTCTTCTCCCAAATTCAGAAAAGGTCATACCCATCACACGATCATCAACGCCCATCAGTTTAAGGTCATCCATAAAAGCTTCTATCGATTGCGATAAATTTTCCAGCAATTGCGCGTGCTTTCCTTTTGATGTATCTGTGTTTACAGTTTGACCGGCATGCGTGTCAAAGCCGCCAATATTTACCACATACACTTTCGTTTGCAATCCGCCACTGATAAGGCGTGCGACAATTTTAAGCTGTTCGCTTAAATTATTTTTTCCCTTATCCTCGTATTTTGCAGAAAGCGTTTTTGATTTCTTTGCAGCTTGTTTTATTACACCTGCATAGGCATCCGTTTTTTCGGAAAGTTGTCGCAAATAAGAAAGCTGATCGGCAACTCTGTCGCTATTAAAATGGTCGTCATTGCCATCCTGGTGGTCTTCGAGCATTTTATAAAAACTTTCAGGATTGCTGATGGCCATGCCCATTGGATAAGAATGGCCCTGCAGAGCCGGAGAAACTACCGAGCCAATCTGAATGGCAAATGGATCGGGCATTTGCGGGTTGGGATAATGCTCCGGGTAGCCGGGATATTGCTTCTCAAGATACCGGCCGAGCCAACCCGTTGTAATGTTCTCGCTTGAATCCTCACCCGTTAGCCAAATATCTGTTGCCTTGAAATGAGAAAAGTTTGGCGCCGGATAACTCACGCCCTGCACCAAAGATATTTTGCCGTCATTGTACAAATTTTGAATGCCGGTCATCGAAGGGTGCAAACCCGTGGTATCGTTGCCGGACAAACGAAGAATCTTATTTTCCTCAATCGCTATGTTTTTTCTGGCGTTGAAGTACTGGCTGTAATAATCAACAGGAATAACCATATTCAAACCGTCATTGCCACCTGCGAGCTGGATCAATACCAAAACATTTCCTTCGGTAGATGAATTGCTGTAAGCCTGCACCAGCGGGCTCGCGGCAAATGCCCGCAGGTTGAAGCCGCCGATAAAAACCGGTGCTACGATTGAAGGAACGGTATATTTAAAAAATGTTCTTCTTTTCATTTGGTGTCGTTTTTTGGTCACAGGTTGATTTGGTTTAACAATTTTCGATGCTGCACGTCATTGCGAGGTAATGCGCAGAGGCATCAAACAAACCTTCTACACAGAAGCCACGCAACGCTTATCTTACTCACTATCACAGAAAGCATTCTTAATTCCTAATTCTTAATTCTTAATTCGGCTCTTCCTCCAGCCTAGCACAGCTGATACTCCGGCAGTTCCATCAAATATTTATAAAGTTGTTTCAGTTTGGTTTCAACTATCGTTTTGTTTTCGTCTGTTGGATTTTGAGCATAACTCGTCCAGATGTTGGTCCAGTAATGATCAGCCATGTCTTGCAAATTGGAAAGCAGGATAGAGGTTTTAATAAACTGTTGCTGGTCCGTTGGAAGATCGGCGCCCAATAAATATTGCACGGAACCTTGAATCAGCATATCAGGATTTTCCGGTGATGGCAATGATTTGGCAAAGGCAATCAAATCTATACCAACAAAATCGCTCTGTTGTTTTGTTTTGTAACCAAACAACACCATTCTATCACTAAACTGATTTCGCTTTGGCAACGTATCCGAATTCACCCAAAGCTTATAAAAAGCCGGACTTTCATAATATGCCTGCCAGCCTGCAACATTTGGCGGATCGCCAATATTTTGCTGCATGTATGCGCTGCGCAAAAGCATGAATTCAAAAGCATCGTAGCGGCTGAGATAGTTTTGCTCCGAAGGAAAGGAAACATTGTATTCCCTGCACAAACTCACAATAAACTCAACCGGACTTTTGATAATGGTTCCGCGATTTGCCATATCAAAGAAATGTTTGCTCGCGAGCAATTTTTCAAGCACAGGTTTTATTTCATAATTGTGTTTCCTGAAAACATCTGCCAATGGTGAAATAATATTCTTTTCGATAGCTGGAGTAATGTTGCTGTACACGAAAAACACATACAGTTTCCTGCAGATGAACTTTGCCACTTCCTGTTGATCAAAAATCATGTTCAACAGATCATCCAGTTCATTTTCACCATCCTTGCCGCTTCTCCCTTTAATGATGGCATTTCCGTAAAATGCAGAAAATTGTTTGTCTCCGTCATCATGCCTTTGCGGATCAAAAGCTGTATCCTGCATTAAAGGCCTGATCTTGTAACCCGTAAGCACACGGGCCGCTGCTTTTACATCACCTTCAGTATAATGCGATCCCGGTCCTTTGCCAATCGTGAAAAGTTCCTGCAGCTCCCGGCCGTAGTTTTCATCCGGCGCTTTCTTGGTATTGGAAGCGCCATTAAGGTAGCGAAGCATAGCAGGGTCAATGGTAATGGCTTTCGTCATCTCCTTAAAATTGCCCAGCGCGTATTTGCGTAGTAATAAATTATGCTGATAAATGAATTGCGGATGCCTGACCGTTGCAGTTTGCGTAGCGAAATGGTTGTGCCAGAAGAGCACCATTTTTTCATGTATGCTGCGGTTCTGCGTTATCATTTGCATCATCCACCAGCTTTTGTAAGATCGTATGCGCCTTGCTGTTAGCATGCCACTGTTGTTGGTGGCGTTTACCCAGGTTTGTCCAAGAGGCACCTGTTCATCTGTTACCTTGTCATCGTTGTAATTGTTTATCGGAGGGGCGGCATTAACCGGAACTGTGTTGAGCAGTTCTTCCACTGCTTTTTTCGCAGAATACTTTTTAAAATATTCCACTTCCGCAACGGGCGCGCCAAATTGTGTTCTGCGAAGCAAATGCCGCACAGCACTTTCATCCCATGGCTTTTTGTAGGTTTCCAATCCGCTTTCAATATCCGGAAACGAAACATCCCGCCACTCGGGGGATTCGTTTTTAGGCAAAAAACTTCTGAAAATGTCTCGTCTGGTCATGGGGGAATAACTGAATAACTGAATAACTGAATAACTGAATAACTGAGTGGTTGATATTTGAAATCACTGATCTCCACTCTCCACTCTCCACTCTCCACTCTCCACTCTCCACTCTCCACTCTCCACTCCGCTAAGAAAGATATTACCGTTGAAAGTTTAACGAAGAGCAAATTAATTTTTCGTGATGCCCGAATTAAGCATTCAGCTTGATTGGCTGTAGACTTTTTTCACCACTAAGCCACTAAGAACACGAAGCTTCACTAAGAGAGATCCTAGATCTAAAATCACACTTAGTGGAACTTCGTGTTCTTAGTGGCTTAGTGGTAAACTCCGAGATGCGAAGCTTCTCTCCCTTCCATTTTCAACTTTCAACTTTCAATTTATCGAACAAGTCCCTTTTCTCAATTTTTAAGTCCTTTCTAGAAACTACCCTCACCCATGCTGCTTTTACCTTTGCTCCTCCAATTGAAAGATTGGGTTTCGCTGTACAGTCGACTATTAAACACCACCATACATTTTTAAACACCACCCTTGAATCCTAAGGTTTTTAACGGGATCAATTATCATTTAGTTAAATAAGACAATGAAAGGAGCAAAGCATTTATCCGGCTCCACCGCAGCATACTCACTCGCAGGTATGTTGCGAATTCGGATAAAAAACAAACACTTAGTATGAAAAGAAATTTATTCACAAAATGCATAGCATTATTCGTTCTCGTGCCGCTGCTGCTCTTATGCGCTTCGCAGCTAAAGGCACAGGCTGTTATTGATGCTAGTGGCAACTTTGGCAACTACGGAGATGGTCGCTTCAATTTTGCCAGCGGCACCGTCCAGCTGGATATTTACGGCAGCTTTACCAACGATAACGGCCCGGGCGGCAACTTTTATATTGATGGAGATGTGAACGTGAAAAGCGGAGCCGTCCTCAACAACTTTAGCGGCAACCTCTACATTTATGGCGACCTCACGCTCGATGCAGGCGCCGCACAATTTTTTAACAACGGTAACATTTACGTGTATGGCAATATTGTAAACAATATGGCCATGACGCTGAATGGTGCCGGCCTTGGTACTGGAACCCTTCACCTGGCCGGTAATGCCACCGAAACATTGGCTGCCACTTCTGTACAAACAATCAGCGGAAGCCAGCCATTTGTTACTTACAATCTTGAAATAAACAACACTTCCGGCAAGTTAGCAGCTGGCGATGTGGTGCTCAACCAATCGCTGTATGTAAACAACGTAGCCACTTTTACCAAAGGTATTGTGACTACTCCGGGCGATACTTATCCGCTGGTGTTTAACACTGCTGCAAAAAGCCCAACTACGCAAGCTACGGCAAGTCATGTAGCAGGTGTGGTGCGCACTTTTGCAACTACAGGAAGCTTCACCTTCCCTGTGGGAGATGGCAAACACTATCGTAAAATGGATGCGGCCATAACAGCCAACAGCGCCGGCCTCGATGTCAAATATATCGGCGCAGATGCTGGTAACGCAGCATTTACAGCGGGCGGTACCGGCTCAGGACTGCTGCAATCTTATTACAACCAGGAACATTGGTTGGCTAACGCACTCGCTCCGGCATCTACCTCAGCATCATTTGTGCTGTATTATGGCCCGGATGCAGACGATGCTGCATACCCGGCAGTAGCACCCGCCATCACTAACATAGCGAACGTTCGCGTGGCACATAAAACTACCAGCGGATGGTGGAACGAAGGTAATACTGCAACAGGCACTACAACCGCCGGTTCTGTAACCTCCAATGCTATCACAGGCGCACAATGGGCAGCTATCGGTAACTGGAGCCCGCTCACCATTTCTACAACAAGCGGCACAATCGTCGTAAGCGCAAAAGTATTGCTGCAAGGTGCAGTGAGTGGCACAACAATGACCACTACATTGAATACACTGGGCGTAATACCTACAACCCAACCATACAACAAAGCACCGTGGAACTATGCAGGTACAGAAAGCGTAGCAACAATACCAGCAGGAGTAACAGACTGGGTATTGGTAGAGCTGCATGATAAAACAACGCCAGCTACGGTAATAGCCACAAGAGCAGCGTTTGTAAAAAGCGACGGAACAGTGGTAGATCTTGACGGCACTTCGCCGGTAAGTTTCCAGCAAGCGCCAGACAATTATTATGTAGCAATTCGCCACCGTAACCACTTGGGCATACGCACAGCAACTGCACAAGCATTGAGCAGCACAGCCACTTTGTATGACTTTACAAACAATCAGGCACAGGCTTATCAAAATGGAGCCATTACAGCTAACACTGCAATGAAAGACTTAGGCAATGGCAAGTTTGCAATGTGGGGCGCTGATGGTACAAGCAATGGAGTGGTAAGATATACTGGTCCGGGCAACGATGAATTCTTTTTAAGTACAACCACATTGGGTGGATTAACAACCACTGTGTTATATCCGGTTTATAACAATGCTGACTTCAACATGAACGGTAAAGTTAGTTATACCGGTCCGGGCAATGATGAGTTTTTCCTTTCCACAACGGTATTGGGAGGTGTATCAACTGCCATAATCAGTCAACATTTATAAATTTCGATTCAGTGCATTTGCTTTTAATTAAGGAAAAATACTAACAGAAAAATTGGTAGCCTGCCTGGCCGACCAAGGCCGGGCAGGATCACCAACAAGGTTTTTGATCGTTGGATTGGGAAAGGTCGGGGCAATGACATTGTAAAAAAACCTATCAAAAATATTTTATGAAAAAATTTTTAGTAATCACATTTAGTTTATTGATCAGTTGCCTGGGTTATAGCCAGGTAACGGGATACAGCTACACAATAAAACTGGGGCCAGCAAACAACCAGGTAAGTGTATATGCCAAGCCTGTTGGTAGTGGTGCGGTAAAATGGACCCAAATTGAAGCTGTCGTTGGGTTTAAGACTTCGGCTGGAGTCCCGGCAGGAACATGGGCAACAGGTGTTGACCTAAACAGCATGTTTGGTGTTGGGTATCAAACAGTAATTGATAATAGCGGAACCAGTATCAGTCCAGCGGGTTATAGTTATCACGCTTATAGCATTAATCTGGCAGCTGGCGCAAGCCACACAGCGGACGTTACAAACGGTACCGAATATCTGTTAGGTACAATAACATATGGTTCGTTTGGAGGTAAATCCTTTACTCCTTATCTATTGGATTTTGCGGACTTTGGTTCTACAGGTGATGGTGCTACTTACATTGGAGATGCCGTAAACCAAGGGCCAAGTGCTCTATATCCTGGTATGTTTATACCTTCTGATATTCCTGCCAATGCCGGCTTTTACGGTGCGGTGAATGGTGGATATAATAACAGCGGTTCGGTGTTGGAGGGAATAGGAGCAGGTAACTCCGCCGCAACGCCTACCATTTCGTTACTGCCTTTAAAACTGCTGTCGTTCAACGCTAAGCAAAGCAACAGCACAGGTCTGTTAGACTGGAAAGTAAGCGAGCAGCAAAACACAGCCAACTTTATAGTAGAGCGCAGCACAGATGGCACTAACTACACAGCCATAGGTACTATTGCTGCAGCAGGTAACTATGCAGATGCAAAAACATACAGCTTTACAGATAAATCTCCCGCAAGTGGCCTTAATTACTATCGCCTTAAAATGGTAGATATCGACGGCAAATACACTTACAGCCCGGTAAAAACGCTACGGTTTGACGCAATAGCAGGTGGCCTGCATATATTGCCCAACCCAGTGCAAAGCTCCTTTTACATAAAAGGTCTTCTCGAGCCGGCAAACGTACGCATACTAGACGTGAATGGAAAAGTGGTGTTGGTGCAAAGTAATGTTACGGCTACTACTGCGCTCAACGCAGGATCACTGGCTCGCGCAGCGTACCTGGTGCAGATAATCCAGGGCAACGAGAGCAAGGCTGTATTGAAATTATTAAAAGAGTAGTTGTTAGTTGACAGTTGTTAGTTGTCAGACTTCAGTTTCGAAGAATCATCATTGATGCCTAACAACTAACAACCAACAACGAACAACTCAAAAAAAGTTTAAACCGAAAAGTGAAAAACGAATGAAAAAGAACTTCCCTACCCTTTTATTGGCAATTCTGTTGCTGGTGCTTGGCTTCGGCGTGCAGGCACAGGTAATGATAGGATCTGCCGGTAAACCCAAAAACTTCAGCGTGCTGGAGCTGACGTCGCAGTACAAAAGCGGCGTTTATGGCGGCCTGCGTTTACCGCAGATGACAACGGCACAGCGCAAAGCGATCTCCGATACGCTGAGCGCAAACAATGTGGCTGCAAACGGCCTCATGGTCTACAACACCGACAACAACTGTGTTGAATACTGGAACAATGCCAAATGGGTTGGCATGTGCGACAATACATTTACCAACACACTTGATCCCCGCACACCAATATCGTCTACCGGCGGGGGCGGACCAGGTACGGTTGGCGACCCAGCCTGTACCACGACTGGCAATTATACTTTTAACGTGATCAGCGGTGGCGACTTTGCTACGGTTAACGTAACCAACGCAGCGGCAGGCACGTTTACGCTTAACTTTTCGCCCAATCCCAATGCAAGCAAGCGCATTGCGGTTATAAATGTGGTGAGCCCTTGCGGCAAAGCCTCTGTTTTTGCATATACACAAAACGGTGATGCCAGCGGTTGTGGTACCACTACCGTTCCGGCTATCGTGTCCCAAAATGGCACTAACATTTGCAGTGGTGGCGCTGCTAATTTAACCCTGAGCGGAAATCCTGCCTCAGGCACTTTCATCTGGACACTGAACGGCCAACAGGTGGGCACCGGTAACAACTATACTGCCACACAGACAGGCAACTACATTGTGTATGGCGATAAAATTGGTTGCTCTTCTTCTCAAAGCATTACCATAACGCAGAGCGGTTCGGCTGCTCCTGCTCCCGTGAACCTTGTTGTAATAGGCAACAACGGCGTAGCATGTGGCGCGGGCGGCACCGTGCAGCTGACAGCGACAGCTCCTGCAGCTGGTACCGTGGTATGGTACCATGATGGCGTAAAAACGGCTAATACCGGCATTACGGTGCAAGCGGGTAAAGGCGTTTGGACCGCAGTAGTGGACAACGGAGGTTGCGTGTCTGCACCTTCTAACGCAGCTACTGTTACAGAAGATAACAGCGGTGGTAGCATTCCTACACCAACATTAAAAATTAACGGAGCTACCAGTGGCTTTACTTTCTGCCAGGGCGGCAGCGCCTTTTTGGAAGTAGGCAACTACGACGCTCAATATACTTATACCTGGTATGCTGACAATACACAAATTGGACAGGGCACGGGTATTTCTTATAACGTGCCATCTGGCAGCAGCGTGGTAATGCGCGTACGTGCCAGCGGCACTGGTTGCGCAAAGGAAGGTTCTGTAAACCAAACCATTTCTACCACTGCGGCGCCTGCAGTTCCACAGCTGGTAGGCAATGGCGCTTTGTGCGGTGGTACAAGTGCGCTTACGGCACAAACTTCGGCTTCTTCTCCGGTATATTCATGGTACAAGGACGGCAGCCAAATAGCAGGCGCTACAGCCAGCACCTACACTGCTACTCAAATAGGCAACTATGGCGTTACTGTTACAAGCAGTGGCTGTGCCAGCCAGATGAGCGCGCTTAAAAATGTGGTACTCTCTGACTTTACTAACCTTACCTGGGTGCAAAACCCTAACCCGGCAACCTTTGGCGATAGCAAAGTGTACGAAGTATCTGCAGTAAATGGCCCTTTAACTTATAATTGGACAGTGAGCGGCGGTGCTTCTATTACAACCGGCCAGGGAACCAGTACCGTGCGGGTGCAATTCCCTGCCAGCGGCATTAGCCCTGTAACAGTAGGGGTAACGGCCAGCAATAGCTGCGGCAACGCGCTTAACAACAGCGCTTTTAGCAGTAACCAGGTGACCGTAACTCCTGCCTGCCCTACACCTACTATACAATCGCCTACTTCGGCACAAACCATTAATACGGTTACAGGCCAGCTGGTGAACCTTAGCATAACAGCTGCCAACATTAGCGCCCCTGTATATGTGTGGAAAGATGGCAGTAACAACACAGTAGGTAATGCGGCTGCCATTAATATAACAGCTGCATTTGGTACCCAAACTTATACTTGTATCGTTACCAACGGTTGTGGTGGTGCAGGTGTTAGTTCTGTCGTCTTTACAGTAATAGGCGCTGCTAACCCGGCTACACTGCCTGTAGGTACAGGCACAATAAGTGGTAAGCTATCTTTTGACATTGCCCAAAGCAATGACAATCTCAACGGTTGTGGCACATTGAGCAGCCGTGCTTCGAGTGGCACCAATTTTAACAACACGAGCCCTGTACAGGACAACCTGGCCACAGGACCATTTACAGCAAGCCAGGTGTACACCTTTACACCTAACCAAACTGTAACTAATGTGCGCTTCCAATATGTAGAAAGCCTTAGTGGTAAAATAGTACAGTCCGTTACACCAAATGGCAGCTACATAGGTAGTGTTGCCAGCGGTACGGCTTGTAAAGCAACGGTATTGTACCAAAACAGCCTGATGGCTGATGCGAAAGGATTGACCACCTCCCAGGCGCTAAAAGTTGATATTTATGCAGTGTACACTTTTAGCGGCACGGATTACGCGGTAAAACTGACTGCGAAGATTGCAGACTGTGCAGGTTGCGGCGCTTATGTAGCTGCCGGACAGTGGAAAGAATTTATGTGTTACAACCTGGGTGCTACGGAAAATGGTGACCCTTTTACACCCGTGCAATCCATACATGGTAACTATTACCAATGGGGCCGTAGTACTGTAGTGGCCGACGCTTCTACTCAATCGGGAGCCATTACTGGCTGGAATACTACCAGTGCCGTTGATGGATCATGGGCCGATGCCAGCAAAACAGGCTTTGACCCCTGCCCTACAGGTTTTAAAATGCCTACAAAAGCGCAGTGGGATGGAGTTGTGAATGCCAGCTTAAATCCTGTAACGCGTACTGGTAGCTGGTCAAAGAGCGCCACAAATTATACTACAGGAATTAAATTTGGTAATCGTTTGTTTTTACCGACTGCTGGTTCTCGGCACTACGCCAATGGAGCTCTCAACGATCGTGGCAGCAATGCTGCCTACTGGAGCAGTTCCATCAATGGCACCAACGGGTATTATATGTCCTTCGACGCTGGCAGCGCCAACACCTACAACAACAGCCGCGCCTACGGTTTTAGCGTCCGTTGTGTTGCAGAATAATACGGTTATTTATCTAATAAGACTATTAATGGTTTTAAAAATAGACGAGCGTTTATTTGTTTCTTTTAAAGAGGCTGTTGCAAAACAGTCTCTTTAACAAGTTAGGAAATAAGAAATGAAAAGAAAGCTGCAGTACCTCAATAACTGAGCGATGAGCCAGCTCAAAACCAAAAACTCAAAAAAAGTTTAAACCAAAAAAATGAAAAAAAAATGAAAAAAAACTTCCCTACCCTTTTATTGGCAATTCTATTGCTGGTGCTTGGCTTCGGCGTGCAGGCACAGGTAATGATAGGATCTGCCGGTAAACCCAAAAACTTCAGCGTGCTGGAGCTGACGTCGCAGTACAAAAGCGGCGTTTATGGCGGCCTGCGTTTACCGCAGATGACAACGGCACAGCGCAAAGCGATCTCCGATACCCTCAGCGCGAACAATGTGGCTGCCAACGGCCTCATGGTCTATAACACCGACAACAACTGTGTTGAATACTGGAACAATGCCAAATGGGTTGGCATGTGCGACAACACATTTACCATTAACCCCGACCCTAAAACGCCCATACCGCCTATCGGCGCGGATTTGCCAGGTACCGTTGGTGACCCTTCTTGTACCACGACCGGCAATTATACTTTTAGCGTAATCAGCGGTGGCGACTTTGCTACGGTTAACGTAACCAACGCAGCGGCAGGCACGTTTACGCTTCACTTTGCGGCAAATCCCAATGCAAGCATCCGCACAGCGGTTGTAAATGTGGTGAGCCCATGCGGTAACGCAGCTGTTTTTGCATATACACAAGACGGCGATGCCAGTGGTTGCGGGACCACTACCGTTCCGGCTATCGTGTCGCAGAATGGCACTAACATTTGCAGTGGTGGCGCTGCTAATTTAACCCTGAGCGGAAACCCGATTTCAGGCGCTTTCATCTGGACGCTGAACGGCCAACAGGTAGGAACCGGCAACCACTACACTGCCACACAAGGAGGCAATTATGTGGTATATGGCGATAAAATTGGCTGCTCGAATTCTCAAAGCATTACAATAACGCAGAGCGGCTCTGCTGCCCCTGCTCCAGTGAACCTGGTTGTAATAGGCAACAACGGCGTAGCATGTGGCGCAGGTGGTACAGTGCTGCTAACAGCTACAGCTCCTGCAGCTGGTACAGTAGTATGGTACCATGACGGCGTAAAAACGGCTAACACCGGCATTACGGTGCAAGCGGGTAAAGGCGTTTGGACAGCAGTGGTGGACAACGGAGGTTGCGTATCTGCACCTTCTAACGCAGCTACCGTTACAGAAGATAACAGCGGTGGAAGCATTCCTACACCAACATTAAAAATTAACGGAGCTACCAGTGGCTTTACTTTTTGCCAGGGCGGTAGCGCCTTTTTGGAAGTAGGCAACTACGATGCTCAATATACTTATACCTGGTATGCTGACAATACACAAATTGGACAGGGCACGGGTATTTCTTACAACGTGCCATCTGGCAGCAGCGTGGTAATGCGCGTACGTGCCAGTGGCAACGGTTGCGCGAAAGAAAGCTCTGTGAACCAAACCATTTCTACAGGAACTGCAGCACCTGTAGCTCCCCAGCTGGTAGGCAATGGCGCTTTGTGCGGTGGTACAAGTGCGCTTACAGCACAAACTTCGGCTTCTTCTCCTGTGTATGCATGGTACAAGGACGGCAGCCAGATAGCTGGCGCTACAACCAACAACTACACTGCTACTCAAATAGGCAACTATGGCGTTACTGTTACAAGCAGTGGCTGTACCAGCCAGATGAGTGCGCTTAAAAATGTGGTACTCTCTGACTTTACTAACCTTACCTGGGTGCAAAACCCTACCCCGGTAAACTTTGGCGATAGTAAAGTGTACGAAGTATCTGCAACGAACGGCCCGGTAACGTATAACTGGACAGTGAGCGGTGGCGCTACCATTACCACCGGTCAGGGCACCAGCAAAGTACTGGTACAGTTCCCTGCCAGCGGCGCGAGCTCTATGACGGTAGGTGTTACAGGCAGCAATGCCTGCGGTGCCGCGCTGAACAACAGCAGTTTTAGTGGCAATCCGGTGACGGTAAACAGTGCTTGCCCTACACCGATCATAACAGCGCCTTCTACAGCACAAACCATTAATGCCATTGCCGGCCAGCAGGTGAACCTAAGCATAACAGCTGCCAATACCAGTGCCCCTGTGTATGTGTGGAAAGATGGCGGTGGCGCAACCGTTGGCAGTGCAGCAGCTATTAATATCACAGCGGCATCTGGTACTAAGACATACACTTGTACCGTTACCAACGGTTGCGGTGGCGCAGGTGTTAGTTCTGTAACCTTTACAGTAATAGGTGCTACTGACCCGGCTACAATACCTGCAGGGGCTGGCACTTTTAGCGGCCAAACCTGCTTTGATGTGGCAAAAGGTAACGATGGTGGTGGCTGCGGACAACTTAGTGCCCGTGCCAGCCAAAAAACCGACTTTAGCCTTAGCACCACACAGGACCCTGCTGCCGGTGCGGTAGCAGCACCTTACACTGCCAGCCAGGTATATACTTTTACAACAAGTGGCACCGTAAGCAATGTGCGCTTCCAGTATGTAGAAAGTGTGAGTGGTAAGATAGTGCAGAGCATTACGCCCGTGGGCAACTACTCCGGAAGCATAACCAGTGGTACTGCCTGCAAGGCAACTGTCCTATATAAAAGCAGCCTGAATGCTGATGCCGCTAATCTTACAGAGGCACAAGCGCTAACTGTAGATATTTATGCCGTGTACAACAATGGCGCGCAGGATGTGGCAGTAAAGCTTACAGCCAGAATAAAAGACTGCGCATGTTGTGGCGCTTATGTAGCTGCCGGCCAGTGGAAAACGTTTATGTGCTACAACTTGGGGGCTACAGACCAAACACAGGACCCATTCAACCCACCGCCAGCGGGCAACTCCGGTGTTAATGGTGACTATTACCAGTGGGGTAGAAAAAATGCCGTGGCTACTGCTACCACCCCTTCAGGTGCCATTGCCGGCTGGAACACTACCATTGCCCCCAACGGGGCATGGACCGATGGTTCCAAAACAGTAAATGATCCGTGCCCTGCTGGGTATAGAGTGCCTACCGCCGCACAGTTCCAAGGTGTTGTAAACGCCAGTTTAAACCCTAGAACAGCGGGGGGTACCTTTAATAATAACGCGACTAATTTTGGCGCCGGAGTGCGATTTGGACAACGCTTATACTTACCGGCCGCCGGAAGCCGATTATACTCCGATGGCTCGATTTACTACCGGGCCTTAAAGGGATTCTACATGACATCAACCGAACCAAATGTATATGCTAACACGCTAGAGTTCATGGACACAGGTGCAGCCATAAGTAATAGCTACCAAAAGACCTTTGGCTTTAGCGTTAGGTGTGTTGCAGAATAATTCGATTATTTGACTATTTGGCGCTCCAGTCATGTTAAATAGATACGCAAGTAAAAAAGCAGGGTAACCGCAGGTAACCCTTTAAAAAGACAAAGCACCCCCACAACTGTTGGGGGTGCTTTGTTTATATGCAACTTGTTACCTCACCCCAACCCCTCTCCAAAGGAGAGGGGCTTGTCGCCCTCCACTTATTTTGTGGCATGGGTAAGGCCTGAGTAACCGAATAACTGAGTGGTTGAAGTTTGTAGCCGCTGGTTGAGATGTCATTTTTCAACTTTCCCCGCCTGAATGCCAGCCCGACGACCCATCCGGCGAGACTTCAGTCGGCGGGAAATTTCAATTTTCAATTGGGTCAATTTTTAGCTCTTTTTTAAATTCAAATGTCCTTTATAGCTTTTGCACTGCTTGTATCAGATCTATATTTGCATCAGCATTTAGGGATTTGTTTTTACCGCACATTTTTAAACAACACCATTGAAATTAAACTGCCAATCAACACCAAAATCAACCAAACACCAATAGGAATGAGGGCGCCTATATCCAAAAATGCCCGCTGGAAGCGTTGTTAATTTTTCATTTAACTATCTCTTTCTTAGTATTTCATAATAAGGCAGGGTATTTTGATACCATGTCAGAATCAAAGCCTCCGCCATTCCTGGCAGAGGCTTTTTTTTTAATTGAAAATGGAAAGTTGAAAGTTGAAAATGGGAACGCAGATTCTCATGATTTTGATGATCATTTAAGGTGTAGTTCAAATCATAATAAATCTTGACAATCATGAGAATCTGCGTTCTTCCTCATTTTCAATTTTCAATTTTCAACTTTCAATTTGTCAAATCGTCCTTTTTTGCAATTCAAACGGCCTTTTCATAGGGTGTCCTCCCGGCACGGCTTCTACCTTTGCCTCTCCAAATGAGGAAAACTTGATATATGAATAACAGCATCTAAACCTTAAGCATTAAACCTTATCCTTATTCCAGGACCCCTAACCTTAAACCTTAAACCATGAACCAAAAACTCAGAACACAAAACTCAAAACTCAAAACTCAAAATCCATGAAAGCCATCGCAACAACCCTGGCAACTGCACTGCTGGCAACCGCAAGCCTCAGCCAGGCACAAACCATACAGCTGGATCTTCCGCACTTTGCGGGCAAGCAATACGTGTACCAGCTTTTCCAGGGCGATAAAAAAGACACCATTATGACCGGCGCACTGGATAAAAATGGTAAAACCACACTCGTAATACCTGCCCGCTTTAAGGGCTACGTGGGCATGTCGCAATTTGCCCTTGCAGAAGGCGGCGGACTGGACATAGTAGTGAACCACGAAAACTTTACCGTGCGCTGCACAGAAGCCGCACCCAACATAGATAATATCTTCTACATCGGCTCCGCAGAAAATAATTTTCTGATGCGCCAATACCAAAAACAGCAGGCGATAATGGACAAAGCAGGCGCCATGCAAATGAGCATGCAGGCATATGGCAACACCCAAAGTTCCGTGTACAGTGTCGCAGATACTGCCATGCACCGCGTTTTCGAGAATGAGTTCAGGCAACTCAGTGGCCAGTTTTCTGCGCTACAGGCGCAAACCCTCGCCAGTCCGCTGTATGCGGCCAAGTTTCGCACCATGAACGATGTATTAATGGGCATCGGCAGCCAGCTTAAACTAAGCGAAAGCGAAAAGGCAGAACAAACGCGCATCTATATGCGCAATACACTGGATTGGGATGCCGCCTACACCAGCGGCCACTGGTCATCACTCACGAGTAGCTGGATGCAGCTACAGGCAGAAGGTATTAAAAGTGATAGTACGCTGCTGTCAGATGCACAGCACATGCTTGCACGCACACGCTCCAACCTTGTATATACTGCCCTGGCAGAACAATTTGCCGGCCTGTTCAGCAAGTATAACAAAGACAGCCTGTTTCAATGCATGCGGATACCCATCCAGAAATCTGGCAGGTTAAGTTCGCCCTCAAAAAAGCTGCAAACAATGCTCAATTCACTACAGGCAGGTAGTATGGCTCCGCCCATTATAGGGCTGATAGACAGAGCGCCGGCAGAAAAAACGCTGCTCGTATTTTACGAATCGGGTTGCGGCAATTGCGAAAATGAACTTACTCAACTAACAGGCAACTACACTTTTTTACAGGGCAAGGGCGTACGGGTCATAACCGTTTCATCAGACGTCAATAAACTTGTTTTCGACTATAACGCCGCAAAAATGCCGTGGAGCGACAAACTTTGCGACTTCAACGGCTTTGAAGGTGTCAATTTTAAAAGCTACGGCGTCATAGGCACCCCCACCATGTTTGTAATAAACAAAGAAGGCAAAATAGAAGGTCGCTATGCAAGGCTTGCCGATACGGGGCTGATGAAGTGAATAATTGAATAACTGAATAACTGAATAACTGAGTAACTGAGTAACTGAATAACTGAGTGGTTGCTATTTGATTATGCCCCTCGGCGTTCGGACTTTCAGTTATTCAGTTATTCAGTTATTGAGTTATTTGCCCTGCATTATTTCCCCAAAATCTCAACTAAATGTCAGCATACAAGTTCCGGGACGATTTGAAACAGCGAACAAAATTATTCGCTATCAGGGTGGTTAATGTTTACAGGGCTTTACCAAAAACGGCAGATGCGCAGATTATAGGGAAGCAATTGTTGAGATCCGCAACGTCGGTTGCAGCCAATTACCGCGCTGCTTGCCGGGCGCGTTCGTTTGCTGAGTATCACAGTAAATTATCCATTGTTATAGAAGAGACTGACGAATCAATGTTCTGGTTAGAAATCTTGTGTGAAACTGGTATTGTCAAGAAAGAACTATTACAATCCTTATATGCAGAAAACGAAGAAATTTTAAAATCATGTCCGTGGCCCGGAGGAACTCAAAGAAAATAACTGAATAACAGAATAACTGACTAACTG
Source organism: Pinibacter aurantiacus (assembly GCF_019130065.1). Taxonomy (GTDB): domain Bacteria; phylum Bacteroidota; class Bacteroidia; order Chitinophagales; family Chitinophagaceae; genus Pinibacter; species Pinibacter aurantiacus. The sequence goes on from NZ_JAHSPG010000008.1 coordinate 89,044, forward strand.
AATGGTTGAGTAATTGAGTTTTTCTATTTCGTTAAGCCTCTCCGACGTTTAACCTTCAGTTATTCAGTTATTTGCCTCAAGCAAAGCCAGCATTCAATAACCCGCTCCGACTTTCAACTTTCAGTTACTCAGTTATTCAGTTACTCAGTTTATTCAATCAGCAACTTCATAAACTCAGACGAGTCTCCATTAAAAACATTAAAATCTACGCGGTTGGCAATGCCATTGATGTGGCCGCTTTCGCTGTGTTGCCAGAAGGTCCATTCGCGGGTAATGCGCGGCTTGTCTTTTTGCAGATAATGCGCTACCCACAACGGATAATCGTCGAAATCGTTTTTGAGATATTGATTGTAAAAATCGACATTGGTATAAATGATAGGCATTACGCCGTAGTATTCGTGAATGGTATCAAGAAACTCTTTTACGCGTTGCCTTACTTTATCGCCGCTTACGCCGTAAGCCTGCTCCACATCAAGAACGGGAGGCAAGTCGCCGGTTTCCAGTTGAACCGTATTGATGAAATTTTCGGCTTGCGCTTTGCCACTTTTTGTGGCTAGGAAGAAATGATAGGCGCCTCTTATTACTTCAGCTTTTTTGGCGTCTCGCCAGTTTTGCTTGAAATAACCATCGACATTTCCCAGACCTTCAGTGGCTTTTATGAAAGTGAAGCCAATTTGTATATTGTCGACGTTCATGGCTTTTACCTCTGCCCAATCGATATCGCGCTGGTACTTGGAAACATCAATGCCGTGAATGGTGAAATTGTAAGGAATATCGATGCCAAACTCAGGATAACGTGCAAACTTGGGAACATTTCTGTTGTAAAGCCACCAGGCTAACACTCCCAATACGGCTAAGATCAGTAAGGATAGAAGGGATCTTGCGGTAACTTTCGATTTCTTGGTTTGGGCCATGAGCAAAAATAACTGAATAACTGAATAATTGAATAACTGAGTGCCAGAATAACTGAGTAACTGAGTAACTGAATAACTGAATGGTTGATAGTTGATTATGCCCTTCGACTTTCGGACTTTCGGTTACTCAGTTACTCAGTTATTCAGTTATTTGCCTCGAGGAAAGTCCGCATTCAATAAACCCCTTCGACTTTAAATCACTCAGTTATTCAGTTATTCAGTTATTCTTACCTTTGCGCCTATGGGTCAATTCAATTGGAACGACAGTTTGAACCTTTTATCCCGGATGACGCCACGACGTGCATGGAACGGCATTAAAGTTTTGAGCAGTTATTACGTAAGCAAGTGGACGAAGAAGCCAATTCAATGGGGTTATCCTGTTTCCATTTCCTTTGAACCCACCACATCCTGCAATCTTCGCTGCCCCGAATGCCCCAGCGGCCTGAGAGCTTTTACAAGACCAACAGGAATGTTGAAGAACGATTTTTTTAAGCAAACCATTGATCAGCTGTACAAAGACCTTTTTTACCTGGTGTTTTACTTCCAGGGAGAGCCTTACCTGAATCCGGATTTTCTTGAAATGGTAAAATACGCCACGAAGAAAAAGATATATACGGCAACTTCTACCAACGCGCATTACTTAACGGATGAGAACGCCAAAAGAACCGTGGAAAGCGGGCTCGACAGGCTGATCATTTCCATTGATGGCACCACGCAAGACGTGTATCAGCAATACAGAGTAGGTGGTAAATTGGAGAAGGTGATCAAAGGAGCGGAGAATATTGTGAAGTGGAAAAAGGAATTGAATAGTAAAAAGCCATTCGTGATCTTTCAGTTTTTGGTAGTAAAACCAAATGAACACCAGATAGCAGATGTTAAGGCATTGGCTGAAAAAATAGGTGTAGATGATGTGTGGCTGAAAACAGCGCAGGTGTATGATTATGAAAATGATCCGCATCAACTGATACCAACTATTGAGAAATACAGCCGCTACAAAAAAAACGAGGAAGGTGTGGTTCAGTTTAAAAACAAGCTGGAAAATCACTGCTGGCGGCTCTGGCACGCGACTGTGATAAGTTGGGATGGACTGGTGGTGCCCTGCTGTTTTGATAAAGATGCTACGCACAAACTGGGTAGCCTGAAAGATAAAAGTTTCAAAGAGGTTTGGCAAAGTGATGAATATGTAAAATTCAGGAGAGATATTCTGCAAAGCCGCAAAAACATTGATATTTGCGCGAATTGCAGTGAGGGAACGACAGTGTGGAATTGAGGAGGGTGAATGGTGAATCGTGAATCGTGAATGAGACTCGCCGCACAGGACGGAACTTCAAAATAGTGCAGTTTCTCAATCTTTCGCGAACTATTCACGTTTCACCATTCACGATTAGCAAACTTGCCTAAACTTTTTTATTTTAGTAACCGAACATTTTTGTCACTATGGGTATCGAACAAGACATATATCAAACGACTTTTAGAAGTGAGCATCAGAAATCTGCGATAAATCTGATTTATACGTACAACTGGTTCATGGAAAAAGTTAAGAAAATACTAGAGAAGGAAGACATCACTTCTCAGCAATTTAACATTTTGCGTATACTTCGCGGGCAATGCGGACCGCTTTCCACCTTGCAGATCAGGCAGCGCATGCTTGATAAAATGAGCGATACCAGCCGCATCGTTGATCGGTTAATTGCTAAAGAACTTGTTAAAAAAGTGACTTGCGAAAATGACCGCAGGCTTGTGGACGTTACCATAACCCCTAAGGGTCTTGAGTTGCTATCAGAGCTTGATAAATACCAGGATGAGATGGATGGCTTGTTCAGCCGTTTGTCTGATGAGGAAGCAAAAACCTTGAATACACTTTTAGACAAAGTGAGAGGTGGATGCAACGCGGAATAGATTATTAATCTCTTTACCCATATGATAATGAAAAGTGCCCAAAGGCTTATTATAGGATTGTTTTGTTTTTTTCAGTTCGTCCCTTTATCCAAATCGGTTGCCCAGGAAGCGAAACCTGAATTCAGAGCTGCGTGGATAGCTACTGTTGATAATATCGACTGGCCAAACAAGGGTGAATACAATACGGCAAACCAACGCCAGCAATTTATTGATTTGCTGGAAATGCATAAGCGCAATGGCTTGAACGCAGTAGTTGTGCAAATAAGACCTTCGGCTGATGCGTTCTATCCTTCCTCATTTGAGCCCTGGAGCCAATGGCTCACCGGCACGCAGGGCAAACCGCCTGTTCCTTACTACGATCCGCTACAGTTTATGATTGCAGAAACGCACAAACGCGGAATGGCTTTTCATGCATGGTGCAATCCTTACAGAGCTGAGTTTTTAATTGGCAAATCTTCTATCGCGCAAACACACATCACCAAGGTTCATCCCGAGTGGTTTCTTCCTTATGGTGATAAACGTTATTTCGATCCAGGTAATAAAGAAGTTCAAAAATTTGTAACAGAAGTGATCAGAGATGTTGTGAGCCGCTACGCCGTAGATGGCATTCATTTCGACGATTATTTTTATCCATACAGAATTGCGGGAAAAGAATTTCCTGATAATGCGAGTTATGCGAAGTACGGTAACGGCATGTCAAAAGATGACTGGCGCAGATCCAACGTTGATTCCATTATTGTGAGCTTGAACAAAGCCATTAAAGAAACGAATCCTGCCTGCGTGTTTGGCATAAGCCCGTTTGGTGTTTGGAGAAACAAAGACAAAGATCCTGAAGGCAGTGAAACAAAGGCGGGTCAAACAAACTACGACGATTTGTACGCAGATATTTTACTGTGGTTAAAAGAAGGTTGGATCGATTATGTGGCACCACAGCTGTACTGGGAAATTGGTTTTAAAGTAGCCGATTATACCGTATTGCTGGATTGGTGGAGCAAACATACTTATGGCAAACATTGCTACATAGGTCTTGGGGTTTACAGAGCCAACACCAATGCTGCATGGCGAGATAAAACGCAATTACCGCGACAAATAGAAATGCTTCGCAACACCCCAAATGTTCAGGGTATGATCTTCTTCTCCAGCAAATCTTTTGTAAACAATCCAAACGGCTGGAGCGATAGTTTGCGATTGAACTACTTTAAAGACCCCGCGCCGTTGCCCACAATGGACTGGATCAAGTAGTGAGCAATAACTGAATAACTGAATAATTGAATAACTGAGGGCTTGAAAATCAAAAAGACTCTTCGATTATGAACATTCAGTTATTCAGTTACTCAGTTATTCAGTTATTATTTTTGCATCGTTGTGTAAATATTATTGTTTCCCGAATTTTCTTTCACTTCATTTACGCGCTGTAGATTTGCGGAAAACCAAACAGGATGAGATTTTTGGCGATCGCATTGGCTTTGCTCGGCGGAATTGTTGCGCAGGCTCAAACCACAAAAGACAGCACTCAACGAATCAACTTTCATTTCCAGACAACTTACATATACCAGTACAAACCTTCTTTTCATTCTCCCTATAGCGGAACAAACAGCTTGAAAGGGGAAGAAGAAAAACAAAACTCGCTTTCAGCCACATTGTATCTCGGTGCAAGATTATGGAAAGGTGCTGCCATTTTCATAAATCCCGAAATTGTTGGTGGTAGTGGCTTAACAGGCGCAGTGGGTATGGGCGCTTCATCGAACGGTGAAACCTTTCGCGTAGGTAACCCCGAGCCAACTTTATTTTTAGGCAGGGCATTTTTACAACAAACATTTGCGCTAAAAGGCGGTTACGAAGATGTAGATGATGCAGCAAACCAGCTTCGCGGGAAGGAGCCAAAAAACTTCGTTCGCGTACTCGCAGGAAAATTCGGTCTCGGAGATATTTTTGACAATAACGATTATAGCAACGCACCAAGAACGCAGTTCCTCAACTGGGCATTCATGAATAACGGTGCCTGGGATTATGCAGCTGATGTACGCGGCTATACCTATAGTGTTTCAGCGATGTTACAATTGGGCAACTGGGCGTTTAAAGCTGGCGCTGCAGCACTTCCAACTACAGCCAATGGCGATAAATTAAATACCAATTTATCTGAAGCCATCGCACTGAATGCGCAAATTGAAAGAGCTTTCACAATTAACAACAGACCGGGAAACATTAAGTTGCTCGGGTTTCACAACAGAGCCAACATGGGTAACTACGATTCAGCTATCAAAATGGTTGAACCTGACATAACAGCAACAAGGGAATTCGGCAGAACGAAATACGGGTTTGGCGTGAACTTTAGCCAGCAGACGGGAAAATACACCGGCCTGTTTGCACGGGCAGGATGGAATAATGGTAAAAATGAAACATGGTGCTTTACAGAGATAGATCAAAATTTATCTGCCGGTATTCTTATTAACGGCGGCAAATGGAAACGCGATGATGATGAACTTGGTATTGCCACAACATTAGGTGGTTTGTCAAAAGATCACCGTGAATATCTTAAGCTAGGGGGAAATGGTTTTATACTTGGTGATGGAACCATAAATTATGCTGTTGAAAACGTTACTGAGATCTACTATAAAGTAAAACCTTTCAAACAGTATCCCATCTGGTTTTCGGGCGATTACCAGTTCGTATTGAATCCGGGCTACAACAAAGATCGCGGTCCTGTGAGTATATTGTCTGCGAGATTCCATGTGGAGTTTTAGTGAGAGATAGCACACGGATGACACGGATTAGACGGATTTACGCTGATTTTTCAAGCTGAATAACTGAGTAACTGAATAACCGAATGTTCGAAGTTGAAAAGTTTGTTTGAATATTAGCATTCAGTTATTCAGTTACTCAGTTATTCAATCATTATAGACACACTCTATGTCATCATAGAAAAAATCAACTGCTTCTATGATCAATCTTCCATACTTTCGCGCCTCCATTAGGAAAAATAATTAAACAAGAATATGAGCAACAAAGTATTATCAATCGGAGCAGAGTTTCCAGAGTTCAACAAGAAGGCAGTAGTATCAATAGAAAAAGGAAAAGAGTTTTACGATATTTCTTCTGAAGAAATTAAGAACAGCGGCAAATGGATGGTGATGTTCTGGTGGCCAAAAGATTTCACTTTTGTATGCCCTACAGAAATCGCTGAGTTCAACAAGCATTACCAGGATTTCGCAGATCGTGATGCAATCTTAATCGGTGCTTCTACAGACAGCGAGTTTGTACACGTAGCATGGAGAAGAGATCACGAAGACCTGAAAGGCTTACAGTTCCCAATGTTGGCAGATACGTCAAAATCACTTGCTGAAGAATTAGGTATCCTTGAACCAAACGAAAAGATCGCTTACCGCGCTACTTTCGTTGTAGATCCTCAAGGTATTGTACGTTGGGTTTCTATGTACGACCTGAGTGTTGGCCGTAATGTAAAAGAAGTATTACGTGTATTGGATGCTCTGCAAACAGACGAACTTTGCCCTTGTAACTGGCAAAAAGGTGAAGCTACTTTAAACGCTTAAGAAATATAAAAAAGTCCGGTCACGTCACCGGACTTTTTCCCCTCTCTCCGGTATACTTTCATACCAATTACAACGATTCTTGTTCAAAATAATTTTTTAGTTATCAGTGCAGCATTGTGCTGATGCTTTTACATTCTTAAAATCGGGAAATATGTTTGGAACTACAAATACAACAGATAATGCAGTGGCGCTTTTGAAAGACCTTGGTCTTGGCGAAGAGCATGTGAGCGACAACCTGAAATTGCTGGCATCGACTGACAGCAAGTATCTGCGCGACCTTAAAATAAATGTTACAAATGCACTGACTGCAGAAACGCTTTCAAAAAAAGAAGCTTATTTGCTGGCATTGGCAGTTGCAACCAATGAAAAAAATGCACTCCTTCAAAATGCTTTTACGGTATTTGCAAAAGCAGAAGGTGCAAACGAAAAAGAAATAGCCGAAACAATAAGCTGCACAAGTTTGCTTACTGCAAACAATGTGTACTATCGTTTCCGTCACTTTATGCACGATGAATTTTACAACAATGCACAAGCCGGTATTCGCATGAGCATTATGGCCAATCCAATCTTGGGAAAGGAATTTTTCGAATTGCTAAGCCTTGCTGTTAGTGCTTTGAACGGTTGTGAATTGTGTGTAACATCTCACGAAAAAACATTGATCGGACATGGCACTGCTAAGCAACGTATACATGATGCAGTAAGACTTTCGGCGGTTATAAAAAGCCTTGTGGTTTTAATGTAGTCCGCATAGTGAACATGAGAGAAAGCAAAAGCCGGTTGTTATGCAACCGGCTTCTTTTTTAATTATCTGATGCCATGGTTCGTGAAGACACGAACCATGGCCCTAGGTTGTATTGTAAAGCGGCTTCTTTTTTAATTATCTGCTAAGTGCAAATATTGTTTTACTGAATAGAAATTGTTTTGATCAACCGATGCGTTTTGAATGCTGGAGGCAGGCGCAATAACAACCTTTAGTTTGGTAAATGTTACAGGCGTGGTATATATTGCTCCATCCATTTTTACTAAACGAACGGCCAATGTGTACACACTTGGGTTTGTAGATGTTTGATAAATGAAATAGCGTGTTTGGTACAGACTTCCACTACCGATACCTGGAATAGGGTACCAGGTTGTTTCCTGTTCTGTTGATGGATTGTAATAAACCAATACGAGACTGGAGTCTATTTTACCTCTTGAAATATTTAAGGTATAGTTTGCGGACCCTCCTGATATGGTTTGGCTTCCGAAATTATATACTTCCACATTGGCGTTTCCCGGAGGGCCGTGTTCGCCCTTCTTACAGCTGGTAATAAATGCAGAGCACGAAAGGGCAAAAAGCAGGAAAAACTTTTCGATTTTCATAATAGAGTGTTTTTAAGTTTAATGGATCGTAAAAGAAGAGAAAAAAACACTTTCGTACAACCATTTCCGTTATATAACTCTATTATTTATTGAAAAAATACCGTTTTAGCAGAGCAGCTTGTTCGAACTTATCATGAAATGACTTCTATAAAAGCATCTTTGCGCAGGAACTCAATGTAAATGCCTGTGCCATGATCCGGCTCACTTTTAATTTCCATGTGGCCATTAATGGCTTTTATTCTGTCCTGGATACTTTGCAGACCCATTCCTGATGAGGAAGAACGTCTTTCAGCGGGCATGCCGATACCATTGTCTTCAACAGTAAGATCAAGACCCTCTTCATGAAAGCAAATCTGTACCAGCGCCTCTGTGGCCTTGGAGTGTTTAAGAATATTATGCAAAAGTTCTTGTGTAATGCGATACAACAGCAACTCAAATTCCTTGTTGAATTTTTTTACCGTGCCGACTGTCTGGAAAGAAATATTGATCGAATTGTTTCCCGCCATTCTTTCACAAAAATATTTGACTGCTTCTACCAACCCTTTTTGTAAAAGTATTTCGGGCATAATGTTGTGTGCCGTTTTACGCAATTCAACAGAGGCTTCTTTCAGCAACTTTAATCCTTCAGAAAAATTGCCTTCATTTTCCAGGTAGAGATCATTTTTTACCTGTTCGAAATTAATGGTCGATATGGCAAGCAAACCGCCAATGCCATCATGCAGTTCCTGGGCAATTCGGATGCGTTCTCTTTCCTCACCATTGATGGTTGCATTCAGCCTTGTGATCTCCATTTGCTGGTCAAAGCTGTTGATCTTTTCCTGTTGCAGTTTTTGTTTGTGCAAACTGTTCTTCCTCCACAGGAAAAACATCACCGTAAGAAATATAGCCACGATGCTCATGCATCCCAGCAAAAGATTTCTCTTATGCACTTTGTTTTTGGTTTCTTCTATAGCCAATTTTTGCTTGGCCAGCTCCTTATCTTTTTCTGAAAGACGATATCGTATTTCCAGCTGGTTAACCATGTCCAGCTTATCTTTTTTCATTACACTGTCGTGCAACTTCAGGTAAAGATCTGCGTGCTGGTATGCTTTCTCGTATTCACCTTGTGCTTTGTACGATTCGGAGAGTATTTTATGTGCATCAATAATTTCGTTTCTTATCGGGCTTCCAGTTTCTTTTGCCCGCTGCAGATTCTCGTTAACAAGTGCTATTGTTTGAGGGAATTTCTTTTGCTGGTATAAAGCTTTCGCTTTTATAAGATTAGCAATGATGAGATAAAACGCATAGGACTCTCGGTATTTGGGAATCTTATCCAGATCCGTTACCTGATTTAAATATACTAATGCCTCTGCAGGTTTGTTTTCAATAAGATAGGCTTCAGATATATTTAGCAGCGTGGAAATTTTTCGCGGCAGATTAATGACTTTATCCTGCGTAATGAGATATTGCTTGAAGTAATTGCGCGACATCTCATATTGTTTGGCTGCATAGTAATACAGCCCTTGCAGAAAGTATAGTTTTGCGACAACGTTTGTCGTGTCCTGGATGCGTTTAACCGCAATCTTTGCTTTTTCAACGTACTGATGAGCCGTATATTCCATGTGTGCAAAGTCGTAGTCCATATTCAACCAGAAGGCAGTGAGTTTGATGTATACATCTATTTCAAACTCTGGTGCATTTATATTGCCGCTTGTTATCTCGTCGTTTAAGAGATAGTAGAAATAGGCAGATGAATCTTTTTTGCCCTTTTCGTCGTAGGCTTCTGCAAGCAAAACGTGTATGTCTGCCTTAAGCTTGGGGTTTGTGAGATTGTATTTTGAATATAGCGAGAGTGCAAGATTTCCCTGGTCAATAACTTTATCAATATTGGCTCCCGAAAACCATGTGCCAATGTTTACAAGAGTGTTTACTATGCCATTGCCATAATTGATGGTTTTGCTTTTTTCCAAAGCCTCATTTAACAGAGCAAGAGATTTTTCCGGTTGGGAGTTTCTTAACTTATGGCTTTCGGCCCAAAGTTTTTTGATTGTGGCAGTGTCTGCAGAAAACTGCTCATTGCTTTTGTTCTGTCCAAAAGAGTATGAACAAAACAACGCCAGCAGCACTTGCAGGTACGTGATTAAAAGCAGTTCTCGTTTAATAAAGGGGCATCGCATAGGCCGTTTTGGTTAACAGGTTCTATCGTTTTGTGATAACAAAAAATAAAACTTTCATAAAGCAATTGCAGTTGTAATAGAGTGTCGATGGTTTGTCTGTTGTTATAACTGTGCAGCGGATAACAGGCGTCCTCAGCAGTTAATAAGCCTTCATTAAGATCAGGCAATATAGTGGTTTCTACTCAATTTATTAAAGTATCGGTCGTCAATCCTAAAATTTTTCCTGCAAAACTTTTGTTCACGGCAGCGGCCACTGTTGGTAAGATATACCGTATCAACTAGTTAGAATATAAGAGCTTCAATTAATAATGGAGAATCTTGGAAAAAAACCCAAACGCGTTTTAACTGTCAACGGCATAAAACAAAACCGGCTCCATTTTTATCGGAGCCGGTGATGATCAAATTTATTTGACAGGTAAAATTATGCGTACATCGCTTCAATTACCGGCCGGTATTTTTCCATTACCACCTTTCTTTTCAAACTCAACTTAGGAGTAAGCTCACCGGAGTTTATTGACCAATCATTTGCCAGCAACTCAAATTTTTTCACTTGCTCTACATGATTGAAAAACTTGTTATACTCGTTGATGATCTCTTTGTAAAAAGTGATTACACGAGGCTCTTTGATAATCTCTTCATTGCTGGTAAATGGAATGTTTTGCTTTTTGCACCACTCTTTTAAATTAGAGAAAGAAGGTACAATAACCGCCGACACGAATTTTCTTTCCGAGCCTATTACCATTACCTGTTCTATGTACATTGATTCTTTTAATTTATTCTCAATAGGCAATGGCGCAACGTATTTACCGCCGCTGGTTTTGAACAATTCTTTTTTGCGATCAGTTATCTTCAAAAATTTGTCGTCTACCATTGTACCAATATCGCCGGTGTGGAACCAGCCATCGGTAATTTCATCTGCAGTAAGATCGGGGCGTTTGTAGTAGCCCATCATTATGTTGTCTCCCTTCACCAGCAACTCACCATCTTCTGCAAATTTTGCCTGCACCTGGTTGATCAACGGGCCGGTGGTTCCAAATTTTCTACCCTCTTCATCGAACCTGTTTACACTTATAACAGGCGATGTTTCTGTAAGGCCATAGCCTTCCATAATAGGAATGCCGGCTGCTGTAAAAATTCTTATAAGCCGTACCTGGCAAGCCGCTCCGCCTGTTACAATGCACTGCAATTGACCGCCAAGACCTTCACGCCACTTGCTGAAGATAAGTTTGTTGGCAATGGCCAATTGCATATTGTACCACATTCCCTGGTTTTGATTGATCTCAAATTTTGTCGCAAGTTCATGCGCCCAGAAAAATAATTTCTTTTTAACGCCAGTCAGGTCAGCGCCTTTTTGCATAATGCGTTCGTATACTTTTTCCAGCAAACGCGGCACGGTGGTGAACAAGGTTGGTTTTACCTCCTGTAAATTTTCACCAATGGTATCAAGGCTTTCCGCGTAGTAAATGGAAGCGCCTTTAAACATATAAATGTAGCTAACCATTCTTTCAAAAATGTGATTGAGTGGTAAAAAGCTCAACGCTCTGAATCTATTACCCGGCGGAAAACAAGGCATGCTGCTTTGCACGTTGCTCAGGATATTTTTGTGAGAAAGCATGACTCCTTTAGGAGTTCCCGTTGTTCCTGAAGTATATATGATGGTAGCGAGATCTTCGTACCCGATAGTCTTGGCAATTTCTTTTACTTTTTCAATAGCTTCCGGGGTAGACTTTTGAAAAACTTCTTTCCAATGCGCCGCATTGGGAACATGCTCAAAACTGAAAATATGCTGAAGGCTTGGCACCTTATGTTTGATGCTGAATATTTTTGTGTAGGTTTCCTCGTCGTTAACGAAGGCCATTTTTATTTGTGCATCATTCAAAATGAATTCTAGCTCATGCACATTAATAGTAGGGTAAACGGGAACGAGCACCGCGCCGGTTTGCTGAACTGCGAGATCGAGCATGATCCACTCCGGGCGATTTTTGGCGAGAATAACTACCTTGTCGCGATTTTCGAGGCTCATGTCATTGCCACTAATGCCTAAATTGAACAAACCTCCGCTTAATTTTTCGGTAGTGTCTTTTACTTCCTGCGTACTGTATTTTTTCCATTGTCCGTTTTCCTTTGCAGCAAGCATGTCTTCAATAGGGCTTCTTTCCAAATGATACTGAACACAATCAAAAAGTCTCGTTGGATTTGTAATCATAGTCAATCGTTAAACTTAATCTACCGCTTTGTTTACAGCCTCAATTTAATCAAATCCTTCTTAATTGAAAATTGAAAGTTGAAAATTGAAAGTGGAACGCAGATTTTCATGATTGTGATGATTAATCATGATTTGAAATTTGAATACTCCTAATCCCAAGACCCAATTTAAGAATCTTATCTAATCGTAATGATCATGAAAATCTGCGTTCTACAGCATTTTCAATTTTCAACTTTCAATTACGCCTTCAGTGTTTGCAAAGCCTTCACACAAGTCTGCACTTCTTCTTCTGAATTAAGAATGCACGGAGTTAATCTTACATAACTTACCCGGTATGGAGAGGAGCTTGCAATAATCTTTTTTTCGTGCAGCTTCGCAACCACCTTGTCGGGATCTTTAAAGCCCGCTACATCAAAACAATTGATCGCTGCTGATAGTGAAGGAGAGACGGGCGTGTGGAGCGTAATATTTTTCATTTCTTTCAAATTTTTTTTCAGCAGCGTACTTAGTTCATGGCTGCGCGATTCAATTTTGTCGCGGCCAATTTGAGTATGAAATTCGAAAGCTTTCGGCAGCGCCCATCTGTGCTCAAAGGAGTGAAAACCTCCCGGTGTGCACCAATCACCAAATGGAATTTTACCTTCCGGTACCATTCCCAGCCACATGCCATATGCATAATTGGAAAATGCAGGAATTGTTGGACTAAGTTGATTCCATGTGTCTTTCTTCGCCCATAGAATGCCCGTGCCACGAGGCCCGAATATCCATTTGTGTGTACTGGCAACAAAAAAATCACAGCCAAGATCTTTCATCGTAAAGTTTTCAATGCCGGTTCCATGAACACCATCAACAGCAAAATAGATGCGCCTTCCGTGTTTCGCACTCACCGCTTTCACAGCGTCTGTCATTGCTTTGATAGGGAGTTTTACACCAGTGCAAGAATGCACCCATGTAACAGCAACCAATTTTGTTCTTGGGGTTATGGCGTTTGTAAGTGCTGTTACTATTTCATCAACACTGACTTTTGCGGCATCTTCATAAAGGGTGATCCTTCTTATCGTTGCATTGCTTTTTGAAGCTGCGAACTCTAATGATTTTTCTGTGGCGTAGTGATCATGCACTGTGGTAAGCACTTCATCATTTTCTGTTAGTCTAAATCCGTTATACAACATGGCGAGTCCCATGGTAGTGCTGTCTGTCAACGCTATTTCTTTTGGATCCACATCAAAAAATTTACCGGCAGATTCCATTATGCTATCTTCCATAGTGGGATAACTGCTTTCCCAATATCCGCATGGGTTTGCATCGAGCATTTTGCGGTGATAGTCGATCGCATCTCTAACTGGTTTTGGATGCGAGGCGAGCAACATTAGTGCCATGTGAATGTAGTCGGTCTGCAGCAGAAATTGCTGACGCACGGAGGCCCATGAATCAACTTTGAAAGGAGCATTATGTAAAGATTCGGAATGAGATATTTTGGGCAATATAGATGCGCCTGTAAGCAACAAGCCTGCATCTTTTAGAAAACTTCTGCGTTGCATATAAGAGAGATTTAGCGGTTGTGAAAGATGTGAATACAATACACAGTGAAGCATTTCCCGGCTGGAGTCGTAAAACAATCGTTAGTGGATGTCCGATACAAAAGAAAACAAATAAGATGAGTTTTGCAATCTACCTGCTTACCGTCGGAGCAACGTGTTGTTTGCCACCGAGAACACAAAGGTTTTGATGCAGCTTGGCTTCTTCTGTGTTTTCTGTGGCAAATCAAAAACGAAAAAGCGTCGGCAAGTTTCAAACTCGCCGACGCTTTTCAATTATTAAATTCTTCTTCTAAAAAGATTGATTGCTAAACCTTACACCAATTGCATAAGGTGTTTGATTGATGCCATTTTTGAAAATGCTTTTAGATGCATAAGAACCATATAGCTTGATGAAGCCTAACTGCAGTTCCGCTATGTAAGACAACTTAAATTGTTCCAGGTCGAAGTTGTTGTGGATCTTGTTTTTCCCTTGCTCGTTAATGATTTTTTGGCGAGAAGAATACAAGTAACCCATGCTAACACCGGCGCTCAATCCAAAGCTTTCCCATGCCTTTTTTCCAGGTGTAAAGTTGAAGTTCAACATTACAGGTACGGCCAGGTAATCCGTCGCCAGTTTATTCTTCGAATAGTTTTGAGCGCGATCGAGGTAGTAGCTGTAACCATTTGTAGGGTCGGTATCAAAACGAACTGGTTGTGAATAGCGGAAGTTGTAAAGTTCCAAACCGAGGCCATATTTCAAGTTAAGAATGTGCTGAACCAAATTCAAACGCTGCATGAAAAACCAGATGTTTACGTTAACAGACTTTCCGTTGCGAAGATCGAACCAATCCTTATTGCCACTTCCCGCCGGAGAAAATAGTTGTTGTACTGCCGGCGAATTGTAATTTGTTTGATCGTTCATGTTGTTGAACCCAAAGTCAAACACGAGCCAGTTGGTGCTAAGGTTAGGATTGCGTTTTTTCTTTGGAAGATTTACGTAGAAATCTTTCTTATGGTGTTTTTCCGGTTCTTGCTGCTGGTCGCCCGGCGTTTTGATGATGATCATGCCGCCTACCACGATGGTATCATTCTTAGGTTTGGTTGTGTCAGCCTGAGGACGGGTGGTATCAGATTGTGCCATGCTGATGGTAGTGATACATAAGGCGGCTAGTAGTAAATACAGTTTGTGCATATACTTGTTGTTTAAAAGAATTAATGAATTTTGGAATAATGGTTTGGGCTGTTGTTGGGTCAATCGCTTTTGCCCGTGTTATTTTGTAGCGATTGCAAAATTGCCAATCATAATGCCTGGTCTTTCCTCGGGATCAACATTTGCATTACGTTCAATCACCCGGGTAGCTTTGCGGATGAAGCCTCTTAATCCGCTTTTTCTACCAACTGATGATTCGTTATTGGCAAGATCTGCATTGTCGGTTGTTTGCTCATTGCTTTCACTTGCAAGTGTGGCGCTCGTTATGTTGGGTTTAATGTGTTCGTTTATCTTTCCTACGTTTGGATCATTCACTGCAACATCGTTTATCAAAGGCTCTACTTTGGTAGATGTCAGTTTAGGATCATCATTTATCGCAATGGACGGATTTGTAGCTGCATTGTTTTTCACCTCATTGCCATTGGTTGCAGAAGGTGTTCCTGTATGCTGGCTATCTGTGCTCACTCGGCTTTTTACTTCACTTGTTGTTGTGATACCTACCGAAGATGGGTTCTTAATGCCATCAGGATTTTCCGTTTGCTGACCTGCCGGCGCAACATTTTCTGGCTGCGTAGTTGGTTGAATTTTGGTTGACGCCGGGTTGCTTTCAACCGCACCATTCTTTTGATTGCTACCAACCGATGCGATTGGGCGTTCAACTGATTTGCCGGTAAACAAATTGCTCTTATTGAACCATAACAATCCTGCGATCACAATTACTGCCGCTGCTGCAGACCATCTTAACCATGCGAAGTAAATCACCTTTTCGGTCTTCTCATGTTTATACAAAACCTCTTTGTTTTCAAATATTATTGCTTTATCTGCTTCCAGTCTTGCTTTTTGAATAAGTTCAAAATCAACTTTGTATTGCGGATGATCTTGCACAAATTCTTCCACCAGTTTTTCTTCGGAGGTCGTTAACTCGCCATCGTGATATAGTACGAAATATTCTTCGCGGTTATCGGCGGTTATAGTTACTGCGTTCTCCCTTTTAAAAAGACCTTCTATACCAGGGAAAACAATTTTTTCTTCTGGTAGAAAAAGGGATTGTTGCAGGGCATCCAATTCTGCGTGGAGGTCCGGATTTTGTTCCACAAATACATCAACGGCGTTCCTTTCCGCAACCGACAACTCATTGTCAATGTACAGTAGAAAATATTCTTCGTAATTATGGCGGTTTATTTCCATTTTCATTTCGTTGTTTGATAAGCCTTATAAAACATTTTCAGGACTTACCAAATAGTTTTTCAATAAAATACGTGCCCGGTGCAAATATACCTTCACCTGGCTTTCGCTGAGATTGGTGATTGCACCGATTTCTTCATAGGAATATCCTTCATAATCTTTCAGCAGGACAAGGCTTCGCTGTGTTTCGTTTAGCCGGGATAAGGCTTCTTCCAGTATTCGCTTAAGGTTATTGGTTGGTTTATTGCTAATGCTAGTTGATTCGTGAAATTCGTCTTTTAGGTGTATTCTTTTCACTTTTCGCAAATGATCGATCATTTGATGATATGCGATGGTAAAAAGGTATGATTTGCTTTTTTCTGCATCAATTTCCTCCCTGTTGCGCCACAATTTTTCAAAAGCCGTCTGCACCACGTCCCGCGCATCTTCTTCATGACGAAGATTCTTCACGATAAACCGGTATACATTATCGGCATAGTTTCTAACGCATTCGTTGTAGTCCTTTTCTGTCATAAACAGCAGCTCTAACGGTAATGTTGATGTTTAATTTAATAGTTATACGCTGGGAGGTACGGGAATGTTACAAAAAATCTGAAAATTACGTGAAACGTGAAAGGTTAATCGTGAATGCGTCTCTTTGCACAGTGCGAAAGTTCAAAATGCTGCTGGTTCTCAGGCGTTCAGCGTCCCATTCACGATTGACGATTGACTATTCACGCTCTTCACGTCGATAAAAAAACCAGCCGAAGCTGGTTATATTGAGTAGGGATGAAATTAATATTTTATCTGCAAGCTGTCAGGCGATCAACAATGGACTCAAGAATGATGAATTCGCTGTCTGCCTTTTTCTCGCAGCAACTTTTCTTTCCGCCTTCTGTGCAATCGTCGGTAGTAGCCTTTTCCTTATGATTGTAGGCATAAAGGAAAACACTCGCACCAAGGATGATCAATAAAAAAGCCAGCCTGTATAATGCTGTTGCTTTCATAATCGTTAAGTTTAGAAGTATGACGAAGGTACAGAAAAAAGGTTACACTTAAATTAGAGTTTTTTTACATGGTTAAAATTTGGTGTTTCAGGCTTCAACTTCCCTATTTTTGGTGCTCCAAATTAAACATGAATCAATGAATACCAAATTCGCAGAACGCATAGGCAAAGAACTGGGCGAGATAAAAGAGGCCGGTCTTTTTAAAACAGAACGTATCATTACCAGTGAACAAGGTCCTGAAATTCAGGTAAATGGAAAAACTGTATTGAATTTTTGTGCCAATAACTATCTCGGTTTGTCTGCACATCCAAAAGTAATTGAAGCGGCACATAAAGCCATCGATTCCCATGGTTATGGCATGAGCAGTGTGCGTTTTATTTGCGGTACGCAGGATATTCATAAAGAGCTTGAACAAAAAATTGCAAAATTCTTAGGTACAGAAGATACTATTTTATATGCAGCCGCTTTTGATGCAAATGGTGGTGTGTTTGAACCACTTTTCAGCGACCAGGATGCGATCATCAGCGATGAATTGAACCATGCTTCCATCATCGACGGCGTGCGTCTTTGTAAAGCTCAACGCTACAGGTACAAGCACAACAATATGGACGATTTGGAGGAGAAACTAAAAGAAACGCAGAACCTCCGCAGTCGTATCATCGTTACCGATGGTTCCTTCAGCATGGACGGTACAATAGCACAGCTTGATAAAATTTGCGATCTGGCAGATAAATATGACGCGATCGTAATGATCGACGAATGCCACTCTTCAGGCTTTTTGGGCAAAACCGGACGTGGTACGCACGAGTACAGAAATGTGATGGGAAGAATAGACATCATCACCGGTACTTTAGGTAAGGCGCTTGGCGGTGCCAGCGGCGGCTTTACCAGCGGAAAAAAAGAAGTGATCGAAATGCTTCGTCAGCGCAGCCGTCCTTACTTGTTTTCCAATACGGTTGCGCCTTCTATTGTTGGTGCTTCCATCGCAGTATTGGATCTGTTGACAGAAACAACAGAACTCCGCGATAAACTGGAATTCAACACAAAATATTTCCGTTCGAAAATGACGGAAGCAGGATTTGATATCAAACCCGGCGATCACCCGATCGTTCCGATCATGTTGTACGACGCAGTAATTGCACAACAATTTGCAGCAAAATTGCTGGAAGAAGATATTTATGTAATTGGGTTCTTCTTCCCTGTGGTAGCAAAAGGGCAGGCGCGCATTCGTGTACAGTTAAGCGCTGCGCACGAGCAAAAACATTTGGATAAAGCGATTGCCGGTTTTACAAAAGTGGGCAAGGAGTTGGGAGTACTGAAATAATTGAATAACTGAGTAACTGAATAACTGAAACGTCCCGAAATTTTCGGGACGTTTTTTTTGCCACAGAGAACACAGAATTGTCGAACGCTGTAGAGATGCGTTGAACGCGTCTCCTCTTGCACCCAAACGTTGCTACACAAAAAATCTGCTGCCATTTAGGTACAGCATACCTGATAAAAAAAGAGACGCGTTCAACGCGTCTCTATAGTTATTCAATTATTCAGTTATTCGGTCATTATAAAGCTGCGATCATGCTGATCTCTACGTTCACGCCTTTAGGCAAACCTTTCACAGCAACTGTTTCACGTGCAGGAAAATCTTTTTCAAAATATTTGCCGTACACTTCATTTACCTGTGCAAACAAATTCATGTCGCTTAAATAGATGTTTGTTTTCACAATGCTTGCAAATGTGGTCCCGGCTTCAGTTAGAATGGCCTTCAAATTTTCCATAACCTGTGTAGCTTCACCCTGGATGTCTGTTGCTTCAACATTTCCGGTCGCCGGGTTAATAGGAATTTGTCCTGAAATAAATAACATATTACCAGCTTGTACAGCCTGGCTGTATGGCCCAATAGGTGCCGGTGCTTTATCCGTAACGATGATTTTCTTGCTCATTGATTGATTATTTGGGAGTGTGAAAATAAGAAAGAACGCAGATTTTCAAGATTTTCATGATTCGTTATGATGAAAATTTATCTGCTTAAATCATGACAATCATGAAAATCAGTGTTCCCTTCTCTCTAGTAGACCGGAATATTTCTTCTGAACAAATCTGTAATATAATTTTCCATGTTGTACAATCCTGCGGCTTGCTCAATCAGCCATTTTGCGGCAAAGATGGCGCCCTGCCCAAACGCAGCGCGGCTAATACTTTCGTGAATGATACGGATTGTTTGGTTAGGTAAACCAAAGATCACTTCATGTTTGCCAACAATGCTGCCTACACGAATGGAATTGATATGCTTTTCTTTTTCGAGTCCAAGTGTTTCGGCGATTTTCAATGCAGTGCCGGATGTTTCATTTTTTTTGCGAAAATGTTCTTCAACAATTTCAATATCCGCATGTGGTGCAATCTTTTGTAGCACTTGTGAAGCGATCAATAAAAAATTTACGCCTAGTGTGATATTTGGAGAATGCAACGTTGCCGTTTTGTTTTTTAATTTTTCCAGCAGTGCCAAATCCTTTTCTTCATACTTAGAGATTGCTGAAATGATCTTAATGCCTTGTTCAGCAGCTGCTTCGTAGTATTGAATGCCGTCGGAACTTGAAAAATCTACCAATACATCTACGGGATTTTTTCTATAGAAATCCGGACAAATGTCCTTCACAGAAAAAATTTTTCCTGCCTTGAATTCATGTCCTAGCAAGTGACTCGCATATTTGCCATGATCAGTTTCGTTTCTTCGAACGACCCAAACCAACTCAAAATGCGCATCGTTTAGAAATTCACCAGCTACTTGTTTTCCGGTTTTGCCAAAGCCAAATAGTCCGATTCTAATTTTGGTCATGAGTTTGTTTTTTAAAGGTTAGAAAATTAGACCACACGGCAGGGCTGCAACTACTCAGTTGCGAAAGGGGAGACTTGCAATATAACACCCATTTTTAAGAAAGGTAAAAGCTTGTTGGGTATATATTTAATAAAAACTAATTGTTATATTTAAATACACTCAATTCGCAAACTTTAAAGCATTGAAACAATGGGAAAAAAGATTCTTTCGGCAGGCATATATTTTTCTTTGTTAATGATTGCCTTGCTGTTTCATAACAATAACTTAATAGCGCAAAAGTCAAAACAGGAAAAAAAACAAGCGGCTATTAAAGCACTCATCGACTCGCAGAATTATGTTTTCAAGGCGCAGTCTGCAATGCCAATGTCAGGCGCCACACGTCAACTTAATTATGATTACGACCTAAAAGTGAGTAAGGATACCATTAATTCTTACCTGCCATATTATGGCCGCGCATATACAGCACCGATGGATCCAACGCAAGGCGGCATACATTTTATTTCGAAAGATTTTGAATACACCGTAACGCCGGGCAAAAAGCAAGGTTGGGATATTGTAATCAAACCAAAAGATGTGCAAGACGTGCAGATGATGAGCTTAAGCGTGTCGTCAGACGGCTATGCGACGCTACAGGTTACCAGCACCAGCAAACAGCCTATTTCGTTTAATGGAATCATAGTGGAGAGGAAAACAAAGAAGAAGAAATAGTTGAGAATTGAGAATTGAGAATTGAGAATTGAGAATTGAGAATTGAGAATTGAGAATTGACATAAGTGTAAACGTTGAAGATACGACGTTTACACTTAAACATCCAGTGCTTGATTACAACGAACTCTCAACTCTCCATTCTCAACTCTCCTAGTCTTCCTTCGCTCCCTTTTCTCCAACAAACCATTGCTCCTTGTTCTTAAAAAGAACATTGAATGTAGTGAGGGAGCCGTAGATGCGTGTGATATATTGCTGCAGATTCACTTTGTCTTCATCACTTAAAGTCTTGTGACTATTGATCTGTTGCTCCATTACGCGGACCCTGTCGCGCAGCATTACTATTTTATGAAAGAAAGCCTCAATGGAAATTTCTTTAGGTTTTAATGAAGTGTCTTTTGGTTGAAGAACCATTGTGCCTCCCGTCCATCTGTCGCCCAAAGGAACTGGCTCTGTAACGTCGCCCCACAAACGAAGAATTTTCAACAACGACTTTTCCATTTCGGAAGTGGTTTCTACCTCAGTTGTTACATTTTCCGGAAGGATCTCATCCAAATGACTATCGGTTTTATCAATCTCTTTAATGCCGTGATGAATAAATGATATTATGTAGACGGCATATTTTACACCAACAATTACACCGGGTCCATATTGTGTATGTTGTAAACGCGTACCGATACCAAGAGTTAGTTGATCCATGTTGCGGTTTTTAATTATCGTAATCCTGATCGTAATAATCGTACATATAATCCTCTTTACGCAAAAGGTTATTATGTCGAACGCCTGCTTTGTATTCCTCGCCGGCTTTTTTTATGTAGTCATAAAAATCATAATCGCTTGTAGAAGCCGTGAACAAATAGCTTGGCCTGAAAACGATCATAAACGTATCCAGTGCCGTGCTATCGAGTTTTGTAAGCCTGCGAATGACCCCTCTTGAAAAACGGTGGTCGATAAATTTTTCATGCTCCTCCCAAATCAGCCTTTTCTGGAAAAGTTTCATGCGGCGGTTCTTTTGTACGTTGAACATACCGATGATCTGGTCGAGGTCGAGGCCAACACCCAGCGCACCTGTATTGGGTGCCGTTATACTAAGACCGGGCTTTTTATAATTAAAAACCTTCGCGTAGTCGATCCTGTTTTGTATGGAATCCATTCGGTAATTGCGTGGCAAAACTCTTATCTCTTTTAAATAAGCAACAGGAATACGGATGGCCACATTAAAAGCGTTGGGATCTGCAATGGCATTCACGGCAAATTTTGCCGTTGGTTTATTTAAATAAGAAAAGTAAATGGAATCAGTTTCTGGCAGGGTAATGGAGTATTTTCCGGACGAGTCGGTAGTAGTACCGCGCCCTGATTTTGACAATACACTCACTCCCGGAATGGGAAACGTATTGGTCTCATCCATTATCGTTCCCTTGATGGTGGCGTATTGCGCATTAGCTGCAATGGTGCAAAAACAAACAACGATTAGTAGTAAATATCTGATCAGATAAAATGCTTTTATTAAGTGTGATATTACATCGAAA
The DNA here is from genome assembly GCF_019130065.1 of Pinibacter aurantiacus. Classification (GTDB taxonomy): domain Bacteria; phylum Bacteroidota; class Bacteroidia; order Chitinophagales; family Chitinophagaceae; genus Pinibacter; species Pinibacter aurantiacus. The sequence continues at coordinate 111,100 of NZ_JAHSPG010000008.1, forward strand.
AAATTTTATTCGATCAATAAAATTTCATTTTAACTTTTTAATTGTAAGATAACCTCTTCTGCCACTCTTGGAAAGTGTGCATGCTCCAATGCGTGAATTTTTTGAGCCAGTGTTTCCGGCGTATCATCAGGTGTTATTTCACAGGTAGCCTGGAAAATAGTAGAGCCGTGATCGTATTGCTCATCGACATAGTGAATGGTTATACCGCTTTCTTTTTCTGCCGCTTCGATTACTGCTGCATGCACAAATTGGCCGTACATACCTTTACCACCATATTTTGGTAAAAGAGCAGGATGTATATTAATAATGTGTCCGCGGAATGCTTCCACCAGGCCGCCGGGTATTTTCCAAAGAAATCCGGCAAGTATTATAAAGGAAATGTCATGAGCTTTTAATGCATGAACATAGTTGTCTCCCCTAAAGAATTGTTCCTTTTCAATAAGTAATGTTGGGATGTTTTCTTTCTCGGCAATCTGCAAAACGCCAGCACCGGGTTTATTGCAAACAATGAGACTGATCTTTACGGAAGAATGTTCTCTGAAGTGGTCAATTATCTTTTGTGCATTAGAACCAGCTCCGGAAGCAAAAATGGCTACTTTGATCATGTGATGGTGTGACGTTTTTTATTCGAGAAGCAAAAATAGGCCGTTTGATCACATTTGCCGAAGCAACTTTTTTGGACGACAATCTTCTAGAAATCGATCAAATAAATGAAACTGCAGAGGTGTTATCATTTTCAATGGTATTGGGGCGCAACTTCCTTCAACCTTAAAAAATATGATGTGTCAACAAAGAAAATTCCCTTACCCCATTCTTTTTAAGGATGTCGATAATGTTGTTCGTTGGTTCAATAATTCATTTTTCCGCAGTGCCACTTCTCACACCGGGAAATAGCTAGTAATCAAAAGTCAACAGTTAGTACGGCCCATTTTCTCACAATCAGGGGTTATCTGAACAGAGAGGACTCTTTCAGTTTTTTTGTTTAAAATGTTCAGTACATTAAAAATTAGAGGTTCGGTTGGGTACTGTAACGCATTAAATTTGGGTATTTTTAGAATATTACAATGTAATATTTAAAAAAATATTTTAGAAAGGGAAGATGCATTTTCCCAGAAAGGGAAGAGAAATAGGCAATTATGGCAACGCCCCTATGAAACTTGACGGGAATCATAGAATAAGATGATTCAGATAAATCCCCTGTTATTCACATTTTTGTATATATTAAAAATAGTTCTAAAGCTATCTTAAATTTTTGTCGGTACATTATGCATTTTTCATGTTAATCCTCTGAAACGCAAGCCCAGAGCGGAAAAAAAAAATATCGGCTTGTTTGCGTTTTGTCAATTGACTGTCATATTTTTGCACCCGATTCCGGATATTTTTTCCACATTATCCACAGATATTTTGAGAAATATGAATTATCAAAGCAGAATAGCCAAGACTAGTATATTCAGTATCCTTTTGCTCCTTGTAATTTCTTTCCAGAATTTGAAGGCTCAAGACGGTAAGGCTTTATTTCAGGCGAATTGCGCATCATGTCACGCCGTAAATAAAGTTTTGACCGGCCCGGCATTGGCAGGTATTGAAGAGCGCGTTCCAGACAAGAAATTATTGCACGACTGGATTCGCAACAACGCGAAGGTGTTGGCTAGTGGTAACAAGTATTTTAACGACTTGAAAGCTGCTTACAACAACACTCCGATGTCAACCTTTGAAGCCCTTTCAGATGCTGATATCGATGCGATCCTGAAATATGTAAGCACGCCGGTAAAAGAAGAGGCTAAAACTACTCCAACAGGTGGCGAAGGCGAAGAAAAAGGTTCTGACAACAGTCTCCTTTTCGGTATTCTTTCTCTGATCCTTGCAGTTATTACACTGATCTTATTGCAGGTTAACTCAAACCTGAAAAAACTTTCCGACGATAAAGAAGGTGTTCCAGCTTACGAGCCGGTTCCATTCTACAGAAATAAAACTTACATCACTTTGTTTATGTTGGTTTTGTTTGTGATCGGTGGTTACTATATTATACAAGGTGCTATCGGCCTGGGACGTAACAAAAACTACCAGCCTGAGCAACCAATTTTCTACTCTCACAAAGTACACGCCGGTACCAACCAGATCAACTGTTTGTATTGCCACGGTGGTGCGCAATTGGGCAAACAGGCAAATATTCCTTCTTTGAATATTTGTATGAACTGTCACATGGCTATCAACGAGTACAGCGATAAAAGTGAAAAACTGTACCGCGAAGACGGAACAGAGGTTAACGGAACTGCGGAAATTCAAAAACTTTACAGCTATACAGGTTGGGATCCTAAGCAAAGAAAATATGCAAACGAGCCAAAACCTATCGAATGGGTTCGTATCCACAACTTACCTGACCACGTATACTTCAACCACTCTCAACACGTAGTGGCTGGTAAACAAGCTTGTCAAACATGTCACGGTGAAATTCAAAAAGAAAACGAGGTTTACCAATTCGCTGACCTGAGCATGGGCTGGTGTATCAACTGTCACCGTGAAACAAAAGTTCAATTCACAAATAACAAGTTCTACAGCATATACGAGAAGTTCCACGAACAAATGAAAGATTCTATCAAAAATAAGGATGGCGAAATGGTCGCTAACCCTCATAAATTGGATAGCATCACTGTAGAAACAATCGGTGGTACAGAATGTCAAAAATGTCACTATTAATAAATAGTGCAAGGGCTCAAAACAAATAATTAAAAGGAAATTCACTGTCTGTAATTAAAACGGCAGTAACCAATAATCTTCGATCTAATATTAGTATGGCTAACAAAAAATACTGGCAAAGTTTCGGGGAGTTACACAACTCAGAAGCACATCAAGAGAATGTTCAGAACGAATTCCGTGAGGAATTACCATTTGAAGATCTGGAAGGGAAAGGACTATTGGACGCAAAAACCCCACGCAGGGACTTTCTTAAATACCTGGGTTTTAGCACCGCTGCGGCTGCTGTAGCTGCAAGCTGCGAAACACCGGTTAAAAAAGCTATTCCTTATTTAAATAAACCTGCTGAGATCACTCCTGGTGTAGCTAACTATTATGCTACAACATTTGTGTCCGGCGGAGAAGTTATACCTGTAGTTGCGAAAGTTCGCGACGGTCGTCCTATCAAAATTGAAGGAAACGATCTTTCTTCTATCACAAAAGGCGGAACTACTCCACGTGTTCAGGCTTCTGTTTTAGATCTTTATGATACTGCACGTCTTCGCTACCCGTTACATGACGGTAAAGAAGTAAGCTCTTTGGAAGCATTTGATAAAATGGTTTCTGAAGCATTAGCAGGTTTGGGTGGAGCTCCGGTTGTATTGCTTACAAGCACAATCACTTCCCCTTCTACAAAACAAATCATCACAGAATTTTTAGCGAAATATCCGGGCGGCCGTCACGTACAATACGATTCCATTTCTTACAGTGGATTGTTGTTGGCTAACGAAGCTGCTTACGGAAAAAGAGCTTTCCCTGCTTACCAGTTGGAAAAAGCAAAAGTGGTTGTAGGTCTTGGCGCTGATTTCCTTGGTACGTGGTTGAATCCACTTGAGCAACAAAAAGGGTACACTCAGGGAAGAAAGATCAATGAAGCAAATCCTGAAATGAGCAAGCATTACCAATTTGAGAGTATGCTTAGCATGACAGGTGCAAACGCTGACGAACGCTTTACTCACCGTCCTTCTGAAACAGGTGCAATTGCCTTGTCACTTTTGAACGCCGTAAACGGTCAGGGTGTATCAGTTAGCGATGCGAAACTGAAAGCAGGTATCGAAAAAGTTGCAAAAGATCTTTTGGCAAATAAAGGCGCTGCAGTTGTAATGTGCGGTAGCAACGACGTGAACATTCAGGTTGTTGTAAACGCAATCAACGAAGCGATTGGTGCAAACGGAACAGTTTTAAACTGGGCTGCTCCTTCTCAAACACGTCAGGGTGTAGACAGCGAGTTTGCTAAATTGGTTGACGACATGAACGCTGGTAGCGTTGGTGCTTTGTTGATATGGGATGCAAACCCTGCCTACGATTACGCAGACGCAGAGAAATTCATAGCGGCTGTTAAAAAAGTAAAAGTTTCTGTTTCATTCAACGAAAAAATGGATGAAACTACTGAGTTGTGCAAATACGTTTTGCCAGCTAATAACTACCTTGAAAGCTGGGGCGATGCTGAACCTAAAGCTGGTTATATCAGCTTGATGCAGCCTACAATCTCTCCGCTTTTCAAAACACGCCAGTTACAAGATACATTGTTAACCTGGACTGGTAACAAAACTGCTTATCACGATTATTTCAATACTTTCTGGGCTGCTAAAGTGGGCGGACAGGCTGCTTACCTGAAAGCTTTGCAAGATGGTGTTATTGAGCCTGCTGCTGCTGTAAGTGGTACAGCTTACAATGGAGCAAAAGTGGCAGAAGCTACTGCTGCGATCAACAGCACTAAAAAAGGCGGTAAGATCGAATTGGTATTGTATGAGAAAGTAAGCATGGGTGATGGTAAACAAGCCAACAACCCTTGGTTACAGGAGATGCCAGACCCAATCACCAGGATCACCTGGGATAACTACGCAATCATTTCCCCTTCTTTGGGTAAAGAGTTGTTCGGCATAGATGTACTTAATGCAACTGCGTCTGATACTTACGATGTAGAAATGACTAAGCCAATGGCTACAGTTAAAGTTGGTAATAAAGAAGTTACAATCCCAACTATCATCGTTCCTGGTATCCAGGCAAACACAATTGCGATCGCAGTTGGTTACGGCAGAAGCGAGAATATTGGCAAAGCCGTTAAACACTATGACGGTAGCAAATTGGGGCAAAATGTATTTGGATTTGCTACAGTAAATAACGGCAACGTTGTTTACGCTGCAAGCGATGTAACAATTACTGACGCTAAGAAAATATACAAACTTGCTCAAACACAAACTCACGCCAGCTATGAAGGTCGTCGTGAAGTGGTGAAAGAAGTTACTTTGGAATCTTTCAAAAAGAATCCAAAGCAAATCTGGGAAGCGAGAGATAAAGAACTTGCACCGTTTGGTGGTTTGGCTGAATACGAAAAACAAGGTACAATCTATCCTCACTACGACCGTCCGGGTATCAAATGGGGTATGAGTATCGACCTGAACAGCTGTTATGGTTGTGGTGCCTGCGTAGTAGCTTGTACTGCAGAAAATAACGTAGCAGTTGTAGGTAAAAGCGAAGTGTTGAGAGCTCATGAAATGCATTGGTTGCGTATCGACCGTTATTTCAGCGGTAACGCTGCAGATGCAGATAGCATTCAAACGCTTTTCCAACCAATGCTTTGTCAACATTGCGACAACGCACCTTGCGAAAACGTATGTCCGGTAGCCGCAACTAACCACAGCAGTGAAGGTTTGAACCAAATGACTTATAACCGTTGTATCGGTACAAGATATTGTGCTAACAACTGTCCTTATAAAGTACGTCGCTTCAACTGGGCTGACTATACAGGAGCCGATAGTTTCCCTGACAACCAAAAAAATACAGGTGGTCTTGGAGACGTTGGTCACCTCGATGGTTCGGTGTTGATGATGAACGACGAGCTTACACGTATGGTATTGAATCCAGACGTAACTGTTCGTAGCCGTGGTGTGATCGAAAAATGTTCATTCTGCGTTCAGCGTTTACAGGAAGGTAAACTGAAAGCGAAAAAAGAAAATCGCACATTGACTGACAATGATGCTAAAACAGCTTGTCAACAAGCATGTGCGGCTGATGCGATCGTTTTCGGTAACGCTAACAACACGGAAAGTCAGATTTCAAAAACAAGACAAGACAACAAAAACCGTATGTTCTTTACGCTTGAGCAATTGCACGTATTACCAAACGTGAACTACCTGGCTAAAGTGCGTAACACAGATGTTGTTTTGGGTGTGAAAGCAGAGGAAGAAGAAGGACACGAAGAGCACAAAGCAGAAAAGAAAGAAGCAGCACACAGCTAGTAGAGACAAGACAAGGCAATGCCTTGTCTGTAGATGGTGCTAAGCATTTTTTAATAGAGTTATTATTCACAAAAACTTTATAAGCTAGAAGTTAACAGCTGATAGCTAAAAGCATAGAATATGGGATTATTAAGATACGAATCGCAAACAAGAAACCCGCTGGTAACAGGTCATAAGACTTATCACCAGGTAACAGAAGACATTGTTCGCCCAATTGAAGCAAAGCCGTCAAAGCTTTGGAAAATAGGGTTTACTATTTCACTCTTCTTATTATCTTTTGGTGCTTACTCCGTATATCGTGACGTTGTTTACGGTATAGGCCAGTGGAACCTTAACAAAACAGTTGGTTGGGGTTGGGACATTACCAACTTCGTGTGGTGGGTTGGTATCGGTCACGCCGGTACGTTGATCTCCGCGATCTTGCTACTTTTCCGCCAGGGCTGGAGAACAGGTGTGAACCGTGCTGCGGAAGCGATGACGATCTTCGCCGTAATGTGCGCGGGTCAGTTCCCTATCTTCCACATGGGTCGTGTTTGGAACGCATTCTTCGTATTACCTTATCCAAATACAAGAGGTCCATTGTGGGTTAACTTTAACTCACCACTTCTTTGGGACGTATTTGCGATCTCTACATATTTCACAGTTTCGTTGTTGTTCTGGTACGCCGGTCTTCTTCCGGATCTGGCAACTGTGCGTGACCGTGCAAAAGAAAAATGGAGAAAAAGAATGTATGGTGTTCTGTCTTTCGGATGGACAGGTTCTACAAAACACTGGCAACGTCACGAGTCTTTGTCTCTTGTGTTGGCTGGTTTGAGTACACCACTTGTATTGTCTGTACACACTATCGTATCTTTTGACTTCGCTACGTCAGTAATTCCAGGATGGCACACTACCATCTTCCCGCCATATTTCGTTGCGGGTGCGATCTTCTCTGGATTCGCAATGGTACAAACACTGTTGTTAATCGTACGTAAAGTATTGAGCCTCGAAGATTACATTACACTTGAGCACATCGAGGTAATGAACAAGGTTATCGTGTTAACCGGTTCTATCGTAGGTATCGCCTATATAACTGAGTTGTTCATTTCATGGTATGGTCAGAATCCTTACGAGGCTGCTGCGTTCAGAAACAGATGGGATATTACAACTCCATTAGCATGGAGCTACTACCTGATGATGAGCTGTAACGTATTGTCTCCGCAGATCTTCTGGTTCCGCAAAATGAGAAGAAACATCACTGTTACTTTCTTCATGTCAATCATCGTAAACGTAGGTATGTGGTTCGAGCGTTTTGTGATCATCGTTACCTCTATATATCGTGACTATTTACCAAGTAGCTGGAGTACATACTACAGACCTACCATTTGGGAAGTTGGTTTCTATATGGGTACGTTTGGATTGTTCTTTACGTGTTTCTTCCTGTTCTCTAAATTCTTCCCTGTAATTGCTATCGCTGAGATCAAGCACATCTTGAAGAAAAGCGGTGAAAGCTACAAAGAAGGAGTTAGCGGAATTGAGACGCAAGCACCAGAAGAATTTGCTCACGAGCAAGCACATGCACACTAAATAATTGAGAGTTGAAAGTTGAGAGTTGAGAGTTGTTTTGATAACGAAACTCAAGTGTTCATTTTCAAATTTTCAAATTTTCAAATTCAGAATATTTTAAAAGATGTCTGTAAAAAAATTTGTAGTAGGTTGTTTTGATGATGAAGCTGTACTTTTTCCCGCGGTGAAAAAAGTACGCAAGGCGGGTTACAAGCTTCATGATATATACACTCCGTTTCCAATGCACGGTTTAGACCATGCTATGGGACTGCGTGATACAAGTCTTCATACAGCCGGTTTTATATATGCTATTACAGGAACCACTACAGCGTTAGGTGGCATTAGCTGGGTGTTTACCAAAGACTGGCCTTTAAACATTGGTGGTAAACCTCACTTTGCTTTGCCGGCATGGATTCCTATCACGTTCGAGTTAACAGTATTGTTCTCTGCCGTAGGTATGGTACTTACATTCTGCTACCTCTGCCAGTTAGCTCCGTTTTTGAAAAAGCACCACTTCCACCCACGCGCTACAGACGATCAGTTTGTAATGGTGATTGAGTGCACAGAGAAAACAAATGAAGATGAAGTAAAATCTTTCCTTGCGCAGACAGGGGCAAAAGAAATAAATGTGCAGAACGCTGAAACTGGCTGGTGGCTTGGTCGCTACGACAAAGACACAATGCCGTTCCAGGTTAGAAAAGAGAAAACTGCTTTCGAATAAAAATTGTAAGAAGAATCAACTCAAATAGAACTGAGATAAAAATTGGTTTTGTCTGAAAAAAAACAATAATAGCTCACAGATGAAAAAATTATCTGTCATATTTACCTTGTTAGCTGCAGTTGTAGTTGTAATAAGCTGTAGTGATGTAAAGCGTAAGCCATCAAGAAATTATATGCCGGATATGGCATATAGCCAGGCAGTGGAAACATATTCGGACCACAGCAAACTAAACGAAGACGGCATTAATTACAATGCAAAGAACGTTAGGGGCACTGTAAGCAGAAATGAGGACGTGATCTATCAAACACCTGCCGACACTACAGGTTTGTATGCAAGCGAAGCAGTAATGGTAAACCCGTTGCCTGCACTTGATTCAACTGGTAAAGTAGAAGCGGAAAGATTGTTTTTGATCAACTGCGGTATTTGTCATGGTGCGAAACTGGATGGTAACGGCCCTTTGTATAAAGGTGGTGATGGTCCTTTCCCTGCGAAACCTGCTGCATTTTTAGGTGATGCTAACTACGAAAAGATGAGCGAAGGAACAATGTTCCACGCGATTACATACGGTAAAAATTTGATGGGTTCTTATGCATCTCAGCTTACTCCAAAGCAAAGATGGATGGTGATCCACTATATTAAAGACAAACAAGCTGAAGCAAAAGGTGGTAGCGAAGCTGCTGCTTCAACTACTGCAGCTGCGCCTAAAGCAGATTCAACTGCAAAAAAGTAACTGAAGAATTTAAATTGATTCATTGAGCATAAATTTTTGAGAATGTCGTCATTTAAAGAGCAATTCGAGATTCCCGGCAGATTTAGAAACATTTCATTCGCACTGATGGCGGTGGGCATTGTTTCTGTAATAGTTGGATTTTTTATGTACGGTTCCCATGAGCCTGCAAGGTTTTGGGCTACTATGTTACATAACAGTGTGTTTTTTCTTTTGATTACCAATGCCAGCATGTTCTTTATATGTGCTACAACTCTTGCAATGGGTAGTTGGCAGTTGGCTTTCCGCCGTGTTCCGGAAGCTATTTCAAAATGTGTAATTCCTTTGGGCATCATCGCACTTATCGTTTTGTTATGTATTGTGTTGGGTGACCAACATCATATTTATCATTGGTTGGATAAGGATCACGTTCAGCATGATACTATTCTGAAAGGGAAAGCTGGCTTCTTGAATCCAACTTTCTTTATTGTGTGGACGCTCCTTTCAATTGGTTTGTGGATAGCTCTTGGACATAAAATGAGACAATTGAGCCGTTACCTCGACGAAAATCCTCTTGCTTCTGTTGCAGAAGGTAGAAAATACGTATTCAAAAGCACCATCTGGTCTGCATTGTTTATCGTATGGTTCGCTTTGACGGTGGCTTCAGTAACTCCTTGGTTGTGGTTGATGAGCATCGATGCACATTGGTATTCAACTATGTATAGCTGGTACACATTTGCAAGTTCATTTGTATCCGGCATGTCATTGATCGCATTATTTGTGATCTTCCTTAAAAACCGCGGATATCTTGAAGTGGTTACCGAAGAGCACTTGCATGACCTTGGTAAGTTCATGTTCGCGTTCTCAATTTTCTGGACTTATTTATGGTTCTCCCAATATATGTTGATCTGGTACGCTAACATTCCTGAAGAAACAGTTTACTTCAAACCTCGCGTGCAGGGTGTATACAAAGGGATTTTCTTCCTTAACCTGATAGTGAACTTCCTGGTTCCGCTGTTATTGTTAATGAGAAGAAGTGCAAAACGTAATTACACCAGCGTTGCGATACTGGCTGTATTGATCATCTTTGGTCACTGGGTTGACTTCTACCAAATGGTATTTGTTGGACCTTTCAAAGACCATGTCGATTTGAATCTCTTTGATTTTGGTGTTGCTGCCGGCTTTGTTGGCATCATAATGTTCTCTACAGGTAGAGCTTTAGCAAAAGCACCGTTATTAGCAAAGAATGACCCATTCTTCAAAGAAAGTGTTATCCACCACACCTAATTTGAAGAATAAAATAGAGTTATTTTTGATTTTAATATTTCGAAACTTAGTATAAATTTTATTAGACCATGAGCATGTCTGCCTTTTTTATAATAGCAGTCTTGTTATTAGGATTTCTAATTGTTTTCCAAATAGCCAAGGCAAGTGAATATGTAGCTGTACTAAAGGGTGAAAAGAAAACCTTTGAACAAAATAACCGCATAAACGGCTTCCTGCTGTTGGCATTTCTTATATTGGGCCTAGTAGGTGTGTACTGGTGTAACGCTTTGCTGAAACCAAAGATTTTGGGAGAAGCAGCTTCTGATCATGGTCAGAAGATTGACCAGATGCTGTACATTACTCTGATAATTACAGGTATTGTATTTGTTCTTACACAAGTATTGCTTTTCTGGTTTGCATTTAAATATCAGTATAAAGAGAATCGTAAAGCATTCTATTTCCCACACAATAACAAATTGGAGTTGATCTGGACAGTTATTCCTGCCATCACTCTTACCATTCTTGTAGGTTTTGGTTTGTACTACTGGTTCAAGATCACTGGTGATGCACCAAAAGATTCATTGGTTGTGGAAATTACAGGTAAACAATTTGCATGGGTCTATCGCTATCCAGGCAAAGACAACACATTTGGTAAAAAATACTATAAAAATATTAACGAAGCTCAGTCTAACCAATTAGGCTTGCTTTGGGACGATCCTGCTTCCCACGATGACATCGTAACTACAGAAGCATTGTATGTTGTAAAAGGTCAGCCGGTTAAATTGGTGATCAATTCAAGAGACGTTGTACACGACGTTGGTCTTTCTCACTTCCGTATGAAAATGGATGCTGTTCCGGGAACACCAACTACAATGTGGTTCACTCCTTTGTACACTACAGAGGAAATGAAGCAAAAAACGAACAATCCTAACTTTGAATATGAGATTTCTTGTGATCAAATGTGTGGTAAAGGACACTATTCGATGAAAGGAATTATTAAGGTTGTATCACAATCGGATTTCATACTTTGGAGAGCTAAACAAAAATCAAATTATGCACAGGCTTTCCCTGAGAAAGTTCCTTCAGCTGCCACTCCGGCGCCAGCTGCGGATTCTACAAAATCAGCAAAGCCTGCAGCTGACTCAGCTGCGACAGCAAAGAAATAAACTGTAATTCAGGATTAGAGTATAATAGTTATCTATTTAAAGAATTTTGACAATGAGTAACGAAGCTATCTTGCACGGATCTGAAGTATCTACCCACGAAGCGCATCATGACGGACATGGTGAACACCATCATCATGAGACGTTTATCAGCAAATATGTTTTCAGCATGGATCACAAGATGATTGCTAAACAATTCCTTATTACAGGGATTATCTGGGCGATTCTTGGTGGTTTGATGTCTGTTCTTTTCCGTTTGCAATTAGGTTTTCCTGATGCAACTTTCCCATGGTTGGAAAACATTCTTGGTCACTGGGCTAAGGGTGGTAAAATTCAGCCTGAATTTTATTATGCTCTTGTAACAATGCACGGTACCGTATTGGTATTCTTCGTATTGACTGCAGGTTTGAGCGGTACATTTGCAAACTTCCTTATTCCTCTTCAGATAGGTGCACGCGATATGGCGTCTCCTTTCATGAATATGTTGTCATACTGGTTCTTCTTTCTTTCCAGTGTGGTAATGGTTTCATCTTTGTTTATTCAAACAGGTCCTGCAAGTGGTGGTTGGACGTCTTATCCTCCTTTGAGTGCATTGGGCGACGCATCATTGGGTTCTAAAACCGGTATGGACCTTTGGTTGATCAGTATGGCATTGTTCGTAGTGTCTTCATTATTGGGTGGTTTGAACTATATCTCTACAATATTGAACATGCGTACGAAAGGTATGAGCATGACAAGACTGCCATTGACAATTTGGGCATTGTTCTTTACTGCTGTATTGGGCGTATTGTCTTTCCCTGTATTGTTGTCTGGTTTCATCCTGTTGTTGTTTGACCGTCATGCGGGTACAAGCTTCTACTTGTCAGACATCTTCCTGGCTTCTACACAAAAAGCATTGCCTAACGAAGGTGGTAGTGCAATTCTATATCAACACTTGTTCTGGTTCCTTGGTCACCCTGAGGTGTACATCATCCTGTTGCCTGCAATGGGTATGGTATCAGAAGTAATGAGTACCAACGCACGTAAACCTATCTTTGGTTACATGGCGATGGTGGGATCTATCTTCGCGATCACTATCCTGGCGTTCCTTGTATGGGCTCACCACATGTTCGTAACCGGTTTGAATCCGTTCTTAGGTTCATTCTTCGTATTGCTTACATTGTTGATTGCGGTACCTTCGGCTATCAAAGTATTTAACTGGTTAACTACTCTTTGGAGAGGTAATATCAGGTTTACACCTGCGATGTTGTTTGCAATTGGTTTTGTGAGCTTGTTCATCTCTGGTGGTTTGACTGGTATCTGGTTAGGTAACTCATCTTTGGATATTCACTTACACGATACATACTTTGTAATTGCTCACTTCCACATCGTAATGGGCGTTGCGTCATTCTTCGGTATGTTCTGCGGTGTGTACCACTGGTTCCCTAAAATGTATGGTCGCTATTTAAACAACACTATGGGTTATATCCACTTCTGGATTACAATCGTAGGTGCTTATTTGATCTTCTGGCCAATGCACTATGAAGGTCTGGCGGGTATGCCTCGTCGTTACCTCGATTACAGTGGCTGGGCATCTTTCAATCAGTTTGGTGGGTTGAACCATTTCATTTCAATCGTATCAATGATCGTATTTGCTGTACAATTGCTGTTTGTATTTAACTTCTTCTACTCCATTTTCAAAGGAAGAAGAGTGAAATCAGAAAATCCTTGGGGTTCAAACACACTGGAATGGACAACTCCAATTCATCCAGGTCACGGTAACTGGGTTGGTGAAATTCCAGAAGTTCACCGCTGGGCTTATGATTACGGTAAAGACGGAAGAGAATTCATTTCTCAGACTGAGCCGATAAGCGCGAATGAAAGTGAACATCACTAGGATTAACTGAGTAAGGGGTATAAAAACTAGAATTTTTAGAAATTCAATCGATATGAATGCCCCGATCTAAGTCGGGGTATTTTTTATAAAGATCAAAATAAGGTATCTGATACGGTGTTTTTCCGAATGACCTTACCAACTGGAGATGAAGCGTAGAAAGATTTATTTCTGGTTCTGATAACCTAGAGCCGGATCAAATTTTTTGAATAAAAAAAGTAGAACGTAATGTCGCAGGAAACCACATCGAAAAAAGCAAGCTCTTTTACATTAGGTCAAAAACTACAGGACTATAAGGCCCTTGTAAAATTTGCTTTGACCACGATGGTTGTATTTTCTGCGGTGATAAGTTATCTGCTTGCACCCAAAGTAGTTGAATACAACTGGTGGATGATAGCTTTATTTTTTATCGGCGGTTTTTTAGTTACTGGCAGCGCCAATACCATTAACCAGGTAGTAGAAAAGGACACTGATGCAAAAATGAAACGCACTGCAAGCAGACCGATTGCTTCAGGCAGAATGTCTGAAACAGAAGGTTGGATATTTGCAGCTGTGACGGGAGTGGCCGGTTGTTTCATTTTAGGTTTTTTCTTCAACTGGTTGTCGGCAGGACTCGCGGCGTTTAGCTTGTTTTTATATGCGTTTATTTATACGCCTTTAAAAAAGGTAAATGCGATTTCTGTTTTGGTTGGTGCAGTCCCTGGCGCATTGCCTTGTTTGATAGGCTGGACTGCGGGTAATGATAGCATAGGCCTGGGCGGCTGGGCGCTTTTCAGCATTCAGTTTTTCTGGCAGTTCCCGCATTTTTGGGCAATTGCCTGGATAGCGCATAAAGACTATAGCAATGCAGGATTTAAATTGCTTCCATCTGTAGAAGGACCAACGAAATACTCGGCAATACAGGCAATCATTTATTCTTTGCTTTTAATTCCGGTAGGAGTGTTGCCCTATTTCACACATGTAAGCGGTTTTGTTAGCATGTTTATCGTACTTGCAGCCAACATATTTATGGTGGTTCAAAGTATTAGATTATATAATGAAATGGAAGTAAAAGCTGCACGAAGAGTGATGTTTAGCAGCTACATTTATCTACCGATAGTGATGTTCGCGTTGCTGGCAGATAAGATGTAAAAAAGTTGTGAGTTATAAACAGCTCTCGACTCGAAACTTGAAAAAAATATTACAATGAATATAGCGATGAATGAACAAGTGGGCGAGCAGAAAAAAAGGATACACCCTCATAAATTTACTTTATGGGTAGGCTTGGCAAGCGTTATCATGATGTTTGCTGGTCTTACGAGTGCCTACATTGTAAAAAGAAGCGCACAAAGCTGGATAACAATTGAATTTCCTAAAACGTTTTGGTATTCAACAGTTGTTATGCTTGCGAGTAGTTTGACAATGCAAATGGCTCTTCGCGACTTTAAGCAGAGAGACATGGCAAAATATAGAAGGCTATTGACTTACACCGCTCTATTAGGCGTGTTGTTTATAGTTCTTCAGTTTGTTGGATTCTCAAATTTGTGGAAGAGTGGAACAACCTTCGAAGGTTCAGGAGAAGGGCAGTTTTTGTATATCATTGCAGGATTGCATATTTTACACGTGCTTGGCGGTGTGGTAGCATTGTTGATTATGTTCCTGAAAGCATTTAGCGCAAAGAAGAAGAACTACGATGCTATTCCGGTTGAAGTGATGAGCACTTACTGGCATTTTGTAGACATATTGTGGCTTTATCTTTTCGTGTTCTTTTTAGCAGTAGCATAATACAGCATGAATTAGAAAATAGAAATCAGGAATTAGATCTGTCTTGGAAAATGGCTTTAATAAAATGAGACAGAGTTGAGATATTAATTAAGAAAAATTCAATTGTTAACTAAGCGATCATTTACTTATCAAAAGGATGATGCGCTTATAATTTTAAAACTAACATGGCACAAGCAGTACCAGCAGTACAAAAATGGTGGAATGGTGGTAAAAGTCCATTCAACGTGGAGTATGGAAAAATCATGATGTGGTATTTTTTAATGAGTGATGCTTTCACATTCGGAGCTTTCCTTATTTCTTACGGTACCATTCGTTTTGCGACCAACAGTTGGCCTGATCCTAACCACGTGTTTAATTCATTCCCTGGATTAGGTGCCGGTTATCCATTACTGTTCGTGAGTTTGATGACATTTATCTTGATCATCAGTTCTGTAACAATGGTATTGGCAGTACAAGCTGGCCAGGATATGGACAGAAAGAGAGTGGCAAAATATCTTGTATTCACTATTCTTGGTGGTCTTGCTTTCTTAAGCTGCCAGGCTTGGGAGTGGACACACTTATACCATGAAGGCGCATGGTGGGGACACAATCCTTTTCCTAACCACAATGGTTCTGTTGCTACAACAAACTTCTCAAACTTCTTCTTTACAATCACAGGTTTCCACGGTTTCCACGTATTCTCTGGTGTGATTATCAATATCATTATGTTGATCATGACATTGCAAGGAAAATTCGACCAGCGCGGTCACTACCTTATGATTGAAAAAGCTGGTTTGTACTGGCACTTTGTAGACCTTGTTTGGGTATTTGTATTCACTTGTTTTTACTTAATCTAATCATATAAAAGTCAACATAAACTTATTTTAATGGAACAACATTCAACTACCGCAGTTTATCATCACGAGGAGCATGGACACGCTGGTGGCGGCACAAAAGAAGTTATTCGTATTACGGTCTACCTTACTGTTATTACATTGGTAGAACTTGCAATTGGCTTTTATATGTATAAAGCTGCTTTACCAGAAGGGTTTTTCAGACACTTCCTTAAAGGCCTTATCTGCGCTTTGATGCTGTGGAAAGCGTTCTACATCGTTGCTTACTTTATGCACCTTAAGCATGAAATAAGAAACCTTATCATGACCATCGTAGTGCCTTTATTCCTGTTTGTTTGGTTTATCATCGCGTTCCTTGCAGATGGTAACTCTTATAAAAACCTTCGTAACAAATACGATCCGTATCACATTGAGCAGAATGACAAAAAAGCTCCTGTTGAACACGAACATGGTGCTCAAAAGGAAGGAACTATCGAATAATTATTTGAAAGTATTTATAAACAAAACCATCGCCTCTAAGCGGTGGTTTTTTTATGCAGCCAACTGAAATGTGGAATAGTTGCTAACAGACTGTAAAATCGACTCTGGACGGTCAATTATTCAATAATTCAGTTATTCAAATACTTACCTTTGTGCCGGTTTTCAAGAACACCTCCGGCTTACCGATTTTTTAATTGAAAATTTTTGTTTTGAATAAAAGCGCTTTACTTGGCCTGTGCCTCGCAATATTATTACCCGTCGTTTGTTACTTTATAGTGGATCACTTCAGTGAAAACGCCGTTCCCATGCCGCCACGCTATTATCCCGATAGTGTAATCTCCAAAGTAGAAGGGGGAAAAGAAATTACCGATACTATCTGGCACAAAGCTGCTGACGTAAAGTTGGTAAATCAGTTGGGAGATTCAGTATCGTTAAGTGATTTAAAAGGCAAGGTGATCGTTGCAGATTTTTTCTTCACGCATTGCCCAAGCATTTGTCCTACGCTTACAAAGAACATGAAGAAGCTCCAGAGTTCGTTGAAGTTGAAAGACGATACAAAGATGATCGACACGACTTTTGTGCAATTTGTTTCCTTTACCGTTGATCCGCAGAGAGACTCCGCTGAGCAATTGAAGAGATACGCTGACCGTTTTGGCGTTAACCACGATGTATGGTGGATGCTTACAGGTAACAAAAAAACAATCTACGATTTTGCCTTAAACGAATTGAAACTCGGCTTGCAGGATGGAGAAGGCGTAGATTCAAACTTCATACATTCCCAAAAAATGGTGTTGCTGGATAAGGACCGCGTGGTTCGTGGCTATTACGATGGCCTCGATAGTGCTTCCATGGAAAAACTTGCTGAAGGCATCGTATTCCTGATGCTGGAAAAAGACAAGAAAAAGAAACGCAATTTGTTTAGGAAATAGCAGAACGCGGAGCGCACAAGGCTTAACGCAGAACGCGGGGTATTGAACCCGACCATTTTCAACTTTCAACTTTCAATTTTCAATTAATTCTATGTTACAACCTCTGATTAAAAAAAATGATGGAACAGCAAAATGGCTCATTGGTATTTTGTCGTTCGTAGTATTTGCTGCAGTAGTTATTTTATCAAGAGTAAAACTTGAAGTAAATCTTGGATTTAATGTGCACATTTTCGCGGCGATAAACGCGGTGATTAATTCTATCGTTTCTGTGCTCTTGATATTGGGGTTAGTAGCCGCGAAAAGTGGTAGATACGAAAGACACAAAGGGATAATGTTTGCGGCAATTGTTTTGTCAACGCTATTTCTTGTATCGTATATTGCTCACCATTTGCTAAGTGGAGATACCAAATTTGGTGGCGTTGGCGGCATCAGATATTTCTATTTTATTATTCTGATCACACACATCTTCCTGGCCGCGGTTATCCTTCCATTCATTCTTTATACCGCTTATCGAGCTTTGGTTGCTGAATGGCCCGCGCATAGAAAAATAGCTAAGATCACATGGCCCATTTGGCTCTATGTGTCTGTGACCGGGGTAATTGTTTATTTGATGATTAGCCCTTACTATAATTAAAAAAGTAGAAGTAAAAAGTCAAAAATCTGAGAACCACATTTTTGACTTTTTACTTTGAATTTTCACTTTGATGTATGCAAAACCAGTTTAAATCTCTACAGAAAAGTTTCACCGGCTTGTTGCTCGCTGAGATAGGCTTTGCCATTGTGGTGTTATCAATTGTTTTGATTGCAAAGAAAACGATCAACCAAGATGTTCAGCTCGACCGTGCCATGCAGTTGATTGCGGTATTGTTTGCGATCGGCGACTGCTTTATCGGATTTCGTTTGTACAAGAAAAAAGTATTGGAGTTAAGAGGCAGTGATCTTTCTGCCCAGGAAAAAATGAATGGCTATAGAGGAGCTTCTATCGTATTTTGGGCATTTCTCGCGGCACCGGCTTTGTTTTGTGGTATTTGCTATGTAGTCACTGGCAACTTTGCATTCATGATGTTGTATGCTTTTTTGTTATTTGCTTTTGGCGCACAAAATCCTTTCAAAAGTAAAGTGGCGCTCTTGCTCAAGCTTGATGCAAACGATGTCGCGGAGTTGGATGGAAGCGGCGTTAGTTGAGAGTTGAGAGTTGAGAGTTGAAAATTGAGAATGCTTTCTGTTATACACGCTGGATGTTTGATATGCTCGCGGCTATCAAAAAGGAAATCATAACAAATCATGACAATCTTGAAAATCAGCGTTCCTTCTCTTACAGCTCACTCGGATCCCAGAATTTTTTCTTGAAATCTACCACACGATTGTTTTCCACTTTCACGCCTTCTTTTTCCAGTAGTTGTTGCATGCGTTCGGGAGGAGAGAAGTGATGCATACCTGTAAGATCGCCGTTTCTGTTAACCACACGATGTGCCGGTACTTTGGGCTTTATGCTGCCCGCGCCGTTCATGGCATAACCCACCAGACGTGATGATGATTTTGCGCCAAGGCTGGCGGCAATGGCTCCGTACGATGTAACGCGGCCTTTGGGTATTTGCCTTACCACATCAAATACCTGTTGAAAAAAATTATCATCCCTTTTTCCCGAAGGTTGAACGGTTGATAACTTAGTTAACGGCGATGGTTTCTTGTTGCTGGCGCTCATGACTACGTTGTTCTAAAAGTTCCTGACGTTTGGGCTCAGGCACATTTTCATAATCATACGGGCAGTGCCTGCAACCGTTGCCACAGCAATGTCCTCGTTCCAGATGGTATTTTTCGGTTAGTACTATAAAGCCTTGATCATTGTAATAAAAATCAAGACCCTCAATTAGCTTCTTCTTCATTTGCTCTTACACGTTCAAGTAATTCTTTATCAAAGTTGGATAGAGGTTGTAATGGCAATTGAAATCGAATATAATGAATACGTTTGCTTTGTGCAATATCTAGTTTTTCGTAGTGCGTTTTTATCTGTAGCTCCTCTTTTACATTTTCCTTAGCGTACACATCATCATCTTTTTCCAGCAATGTAAGACCATACATCTCAATAACCAGCAAAGTGAACCTATATAGAACGGGAGAATCGGTTTTTAAGTGTATGATACCACCCGGTTTTAACACTTGTTGATAAAGTCTTAGAAAATTTGGGTGCGTTAGCCTCTTCTTGGCTCTTGAAATACGCAATTGCGGATCGGGGAAAGTGATCCATATTTCGCTTACTTCACCGTGAGCGAAGTAGTTGTTTATCTTGTCAATATGAGTGCGTAGAAACGCCGCATTCGTATATCCCTGCTCAATGCATTTTTTTGCACCAATGTATATTCTGTTGCCCTTCAGGTCAACGCCTATAAAATTGTGATTTGGATATAATGCGGAAAGCCCAACTACGTATTCTCCCTTGCCACAGGCCAATTCCAGTGTTAAAGGATTGTCGTTTTTGAAGAACTCACTCCATTTACCTTGCATTCCCTCGGGGTATTGTAATACATTAGGGAAGGATTTTATTGCTTCGAACCGCATCAACTTTTTCTGGCCCATAAGGGCGCAAAATTAGGAAAAGTTGCCTGAATTTAGGTGTCCGGGATATCGTAATTCAGATAAGACATATTATAAACTTAAATAGGCTTAGTCTACATAGCGGCATGGTTCTGGTAACCCATTTACATTTATTGCGCGAAACCTCATTAAAAATCAATGTTATGCAACCATATATTATCATAACACTCTATTAATTGCAGCGTTCAAATATTTTTATTAATATAACGAGTTTTTTAAATGCGATGCTGTAAAAAATAAATTTAAAATTGTAACAATTATGAGCTTGACTTTTAAACAAAAACTGCAGAATCTAATCTTCCCACTGGGCTCCATTCAAAAAATTAGAAGCGGTTATTTGAAAGGCTTTAAAATCAGATTATCAGAGAATTCATTATGGTCACCTTTGATTGGGAAATGGGAACCTGCTATGCAAAAGATAATGGTAAATGTGGTAAAACCAGGTGATGTTGTTTACGACCTGGGAGCTAATAATGGTTTACATGGCCTATTAATGGCTGGTTTAGTGCTTCCCGAAGGCAAAGTATTTAATTTTGAACCTTTTGAGGGAAACATCGAAGAGATAGTTGAAAATTTTTCACTAAATAATATTGGCA
Source organism: Pinibacter aurantiacus (assembly GCF_019130065.1). Classification (GTDB taxonomy): domain Bacteria; phylum Bacteroidota; class Bacteroidia; order Chitinophagales; family Chitinophagaceae; genus Pinibacter; species Pinibacter aurantiacus. The sequence continues at coordinate 131,546 of NZ_JAHSPG010000008.1, forward strand.
ATTACATAAATGTTCAGGCTGCGGTTTTTGATAAAGAAGGAACCGAAACGTTTGATATAAGTAACCACCACAAACAGGGAGCAATTGTGCGTGAAGATCAAAAAAATGGGGCAACTATCACCGTGCCGGTCACATCTCTTGATGCTTTTATAGAAAAAGGAAACCCCGGCCCTGCGTTTATTAAAATAGATATTGAAGGTGCAGAAGGACCTGCGCTGTTTGGCTTTTCTAAAAACATAGAACGTTTTAATCCTTTAATGGTCATTGAATTGCATAACCCGGAACAAGACAGATTGGTTGGAAGCTTTTTAAAACAACACGGATATACAGCTTATCGTTTTGATGCTTTCGCAAATCTTGAGTTTACGCTTGTTAAGGATTTAACGAAAGGATATCCAGCTGCTGATGGAATTTGGGGTAGCGTATTTTGTTTACCTCCCGGCAAAAATCTGAGCGATTTTAATTTCAGCAAATAATTGACAATACAATAACTCAACTTTTTCACGACAATAGTGTCTATCGTTGGTCTTGGTTGAAGAGGCGCGACCAATAAATGAATAAGCCCGGCTAGTTTGCCGGGCTTATTTGTGTAAAGACTTCTATAAGTGCTATAGATTTTTCAATCCCTTCAATTGTTGTGCATCTGCAGCCTCAATCACGCTTATCGCGTAACCGCCCCCTGGAGCGCAATATTGGCTCAGTTTTGATTTGTTCGTTACAATTACCTTGCGGATAGTATAAGCCTGCGGATTCGTCTTATAATGCGCATTTTTTGCGTCTGCATAAATGGTTGCAATGTATTTTTTGCCCGCATCGAGATAGTCGAAAGAAATGTTTGATGTACGGCCATTTTCATCACAAGTGCTTCCAATGAACCAATTGTTGCTGCCTTTTGCTTTGCGTGCAAAAGTGATGTAATCGCCCGGCTCTGCTTCCAAAACTTTGGAATCATCCCAATCAACGGCAACATCTTTAATGAATTGGAAAGCGTCCAAAAATCTGTTATAGTTTTCCGGAAGGTCTGCGGCCATTTGCAACGGACTGTACATCGTAACATACAATGCCAACTGGCGGGCAAGTGTGCTGTTTACATGCGAATGATTGGAAGAACTAAGTTTGCTAAGATCCATTTCAAAAATACCAGGCGTGTAGTCCATTGGGCCGCCCATCAGTCTTGTAAATGGAAGGATGGTGGTGTGGTCCGGATTGTTTCCTCCGAAAGATTCGTATTCCGTACCACGTGCAGATTCATTGCCAATAAGGTTTGGATAAGTTCTGCACAGGCCTGTTGGGTGAACTGCTTCGTGTGCATTCACCATGATTTTATATTTCGCTGCTTGCGTGATAGCATACAAATAATGGTTGTTGATCCACTGGCCATAGTGATGCTCTCCCCGTGGAATGATGTCGCCTACGTAGCCGCTTTTTACAGCATTGTAACCGTTTGCCACCATGAATTTATAGGCAGTATCCATAAAGCGTTCATAGTTCCTCACAGAGCTTGATGTTTCATGGTGCATGATAATTTTAATGCCTTTGCTTTCGGCATAGCGATGAAGCTCCTGCACATCAAAATCCGGATATGGGGTAACGAAATCAAAAACAAAATCTTTCGTTTTGCCGAACCAGTCTTCCCAGCCAACGTTCCAACCTTCCACCAATACAGCATCGAAACCGTGTTTTGCAGCAAAATCAATATACTCTTTTACATGTTGAGTGTTAGCGCCATGTTTGCCATTTGGTTTTGCGTTTGCAAAGTCTGTAACGCCTAGTTTTACGCTTTCCAGATCTGTATACGACCATGTGCTTTTACCGGTGATCATTTCCCACCAAACGCCAACATATTTAACCGGTTTGATCCAATCTGTACTTGCATATTTTGTAGGATCGTTAAGATTTAAAATAAGCTTCGATTCGAGAATGTCTCCAGCCTTATCACCCACAACAATTGTGCGCCATGGTGACTGACACGGTGTTTGCATGTAACCTTTGTCTCCTCTTGCATCCGGAGTCAGGAACGATTCAAGAACAAAGTTTTTGTCGTCAAGATTAAGGTTCATGGCAGAGTAATCTATCAACGCGGCCTCGTGAATATTGATGTACAGACCATCCTGGCTTTTTAGCATTAAAGGTGTTTGCACGCCGGTAGGAGAGAATGTTGTTTGCGAAGCATTGCCAGTAACGGCATCTTTCATTTTGCCACGTACTTCGGAGAGATTAGAAGTTACGGTGCTGTATTCCTGTGTATCAAAATCGCCGGGAAGCCAGAACGCTTTCGCGTCGCCACTTAGAGCAAACTGTGTTTTTTCTTCTCTGATAACAAAATAGTTCAGATTTTTCTGCAAAGGAAATTCGTAGCGGAAACCAAGACCGTCATTGAAGATTCTGAATCTAACAACGATATATCTTTCTGTGGCAGCTTGTGTTAATGTAACTGCGAGTTCGTTGTAATTATTACGAATGTTTTTTACTTCGCCCCAAACCGGTTGCCAGGTTTCATCAAACTGTTTTGTTTCGGTTTTCGTAATTGCAAAGCCACCGGTCAGATCATTTGCATTGACATTTTGTTTGCCTTCGCCTGCATTTTCAAAAGTGATCTTCTTGTCTTCTTTTAACTGCAAACCAAGTTTACTTTCCTTTACGGCGGGTTTGTTTTTGTATAGAAGTGAATAAACGGGTACTCCATTTTTTACCGTAAAATCCAATTGTAAATTCCCGTTTGGAGATTTAATGGATTGCGCTTCGATAACTGTAACAAAGCTTACAAACCATATAACTACGAACAACAGTTTTCTCATGATAGTGATTTAATAGTCCACAAAACTTAAAGAGCAAAATTAAATAAACCGTAGTAAGGTTTGAGAAATGATTGTCAGGTGAACTCATGAAGTTTTACAGGGCCTGTCGCACCATCTTCGTATATTTATCCTTCCGTTTTACAACCAATAATAATTGCTGAAAAGCTTGACATGCTGATAGATAAATTTGGAAGAAATATTAATTATTTGAGAATTGCCGTTACCGACCGCTGTAATCTACGTTGCAATTATTGCATGCCGGAAAACCAGCAGTTCGTGGAGCGTGAGCAATTATTAACCTACGAGGAGATAATACGCCTGGTATCGTTATTAAGTGAGAATGGCGTCAATAAAGTTCGCGTGACAGGTGGTGAACCTTTTGTGCGGAAAGACATTTCTTCCTTATTGAAAAGCCTGGGGGGCATTGAAAATGTAAAACAATTATCAATCACTACAAATGGCGTCCTCACTTTCTCGCACATTGCAGATCTTATGGCTGCAGGGATAAAAAACGTGAACCTCAGCCTGGATACTCTTAAACGCGATAAGTTCCAGCAATTAACACACAGGGACGACTTTCTGAAAGTACTCAACTCCTTTCATGCATTACTGGCCAATGATTTCAACGTAAAACTGAACATGGTTGTAATGCGGAGTAATGTGAATGAAATAGTGGATTTTGTTGAGCTTACAAAGGCCTTACCACTGAGCGTACGGTTCATTGAAGAAATGCCTTTTAATGGTCAGGGCCATGCATACTCAGGCATTGAATGGAACTATACAAGGATCATCTCCCACATCGAAACAAAATACAAGCTACTTAAGGAACAAGATCCTGCTAATGCGATAGCGGTCCATTATAAACCGGAAGGTCATATGGGCAGCATAGCCGTTATTCCTGCCTTTTCACGCACTTTATGCGGCTCCTGCAACAGATTAAGAATTACAGCGACAGGTGGGTTGAGAACTTGTCTGTATGGCAATGAGGTTTTGAATGTAAGGGACTTAATGCGCAATGGTGCAAGCGACACAACGCTGATAGAAGAAATTCAAAATGCCGTTTACAACAAGCCGATGGATGGTTTTACTGCAGCGGCTTCTGCAAAAATAAAAGTACCGGAAAGTATGTCGCTGATAGGAGGGTAGCGGGGCAGGAATTAGAAATTAGGAGGTAGGAATTAGTTGGGCGTAGAAGTTCAACAGGAAATTACCACTCATCAAATTCCTAATTTCTAAACTCTAATTCCTGGAATAAAAAAACCCTTCCGTTTGGGAAGGGCTACTACTTTGTAGACACAAAGCGGTCCTAAATTAAACATGAGAAAAAGCAGCTGTAGGGGGAGGACTCGAACCTCCACGGGGACGTTAGCTGTAGCACAAAGTTTTAGTGGTCAACCCCGGTCGGCCATACGCGTGGTATCGTCGGCTCTATGCTATGTTTATCCGTGCTTCCCCACCCCCGAGACAAGAGGGTATGTCTGCCAAAAATTTCATCACCCCACAATATTTACCAAAGAATACAATAGATTTGCAATTTTTAAATAAAATTCAAATATTGGAATAGTTTCTTTGATATTTTAATGAGCTGTAGGAGAAGGACTCGAACCTCCACGAGGCAATTAGTCTAGCTGAAAGCGTTGATTTGTCTTGTTTTCCTCACCCCCGAGACAAGAGGGCATGTCTGCCGAAAATTTCATCATCCCACAGTGTGTTAAAGAACTTTCTGATGCAATATTAAATAAAAACCTCGATTTGATGTATAATATTTAATAAAAAATTTGAAACTTTAGATAAAATGTAATTATATTTGTAATAATTTGATATTATTTAATAAACATGTAGAAAATGGCAACTAAATTAAATCTTGATAAACTGGATTATCAGATAATTCAGGAAATGATGGAAAATGCGGAAATATCATACGCAGATCTCGGTAAAAAGTTTTTTGTGTCCGCGGGTACTATACACGTGCGCATCAAAAAATTACAGGAAGCAGGTGTAGTTAAAGGTACAAAATTGAATGTGGATTTAAAACAGCTCGGTTATGATGTGATTGCATTCATCGGTGTGTATCTTGAAAAGAGTTCTTTGTACGACATCGTTGCGGAGGAACTTCGTAAGATTCCTCAGATCGTTCGTTTGAATTACACAACCGGCAACTATTCTATGTTTGGTGAAGTAGTATGTAAAGACATTACAGAGCTTCGACAAATTCTTCACGATGATCTTCAAAAAATAAAAGGCATAGAAAGAACAGAAACATTTATCTCTCTTGATGAAAGCTTTGGCAGAAATGTACAGGTGTATAAAACTAAATAGTTAACCACCTACAACATTTTTCTGCATGCTATATTAACACGATTGCATTGCGAAAAAAGTAAAATGGCCGACGGTATGTCGGCCATTTTGTATTTGAGAGAATGGCACACAGATGACACGGATTAGACGGATTTACACTGATCTTTTTTCGAATTTTTAAAACTACTTTTCGGCAGCTCGAGGTGAAGATTTTTAAGGGCTGTTCAAGTTATTAACAAAAGATCCGTGTAAATCCGTCTAATCCGTGTCATCTGTGTGCCATTTCCCTCACTTCACGTTCAACGCATCTCTCAAGCCATTTCCGAGTAAGTTAAATGCCAGTACCAGCAGCATAATGGCAAAGCCCGGAGCCAATGCCAGCATCGGATTGTGGGTAATAATGAAGTTGTAGTTTTCTTTTATCATCAATCCCCAGCTTGGTTGTGGAGGTTGTACACCTACACCAAGAAAACTTAAACCCGCTTCGATAACTATTGCAGAGGCGAAATTCGATGCAGCAACAACCAGAATCGGCCCCCAGATATTTGGCAAAATGTGTTTAAAAATGATGCGCATGTTTGTAAAGCCTAAAGCTCTTCCTGCTTCCACATATTCCAGTTCACGAACACTCATCACCTGTCCGCGCACCATGCGTGCCACATTGATCCACATGGTTAACCCAACCGCAATAAATACCTGCCAGAACCCTTTTCCTAAAAGCAGTGTAATGGCAAATACCAGCAAAAGTGTGGGAATGCTCCAAAGAACATTCACAAACCACATTACAATATCATCTACCCATCCACGATAGTAGCCAGCAACAGCTCCCGCAACAATACCGATAGATAGTGAAATGATAACTGCAATCAATCCAACACCGAGGCTTACCCGTATGCCAATGATCAGACGGCTCAGTATGTCGCGACCGAATTTGTCTGTACCAAGCAGGAATTTTCTCGTCACAAAATTTGATTCAATGGGTTGGGACAGATTATTTTTTGCAACAGATATATCTTCCGATACGCCCTCATCTATGTATTTTTTATACACGATACTATCTGCATGTTCTGTGTAAGAAACTACAGGAACATAGTCGACATTATCTTCTTTACCAAAGAAGAAACGATCGAAAATGTTTTTCTTTTCAATGTATCGGTGATTGTTAAGCAGAATAAAGTTTTGTTTAAAACCAGGCTTTTGACCAGCAATTTCAACCACCATCCTATTGCCATAAGGGGAACTGTCAGGCGCAATTATATATGCGAAAATGGCAATGAATACAGCTGCCGCGATAATAACCAGTCCAAAAACAGCGCCTTTGTTTTTGCGCAGTCTTTTCCATGCAATGTTTTGTAAAGAGTCGTTTGCGGACATGCATTCAAGATAGGCAAAATAATAACTGAATAATTGAATTATTGAATAATTGATAAAAGTGGCGATTTCAATTATTCAGTTATTCAATGATTCAAGCATTTACTTCACTACTCTTCCCTTCCACTCATATTTGCCGAACTTGCCCAGAAATCCTGCAATTACAGTGTACACAATATGTACGGGCTGCAGCGGAAGAAAATAGAACATCAATTTATTTAGTGAAAAGAAATTTGCCACGTGGCTTACAAATGCATATTCGATAATTGTTTTGGTGAGGATCAGCAGTATAAAATAGGATAGAAACGCAATATTGAAAACAGTGTACAAAAGCGTAAGCAGTAAAAACAAGTTTAGAAAGTAAACAAGAAACAACACTTTCGTAATGCGTTTATCATCGTATTTATCGGCCTTGCTTGCCCATCGTATCCGTTGATTAAAAAACTCCTTCCATGATGTTGCAGGTTGTGTAGAAACAATTGCTTCCTGTGATTTCAGAAAAAAGAATTTGTCAGGATAAACCGTTACGATCTTATGCATCAACAACATGTCATCGCCGCTTGCAATATTGTCTACGTTTTTAAAACCATTTACTTCGTAAAATACACGCTTTAAATAGGCGAGGTTAGCACCGTTGCACATGGAGTGGAACCTGCGATGCACGGATGCCCCAGTAATTCCTTGCAGAATTAAAAAGTCCAGTGATTGAAAAAAAGAAAGCAAGCCGGTCTTTAATATGATCTTAACCGGCGCGGCAATCAATACAGCATCTGTTTTTGCCTGATAGGCGGCAATGCTTCGCAACCAGTTTGCACCGGCAAAACAATCGGCATCAGTCGTCACAATCAGATCGCCGGAAGACTGCGAAATGGCAACTTCAATCGCCTTTTTTTTGTAAGAATTCAAGCCTGCCTCTACGTGGTCCGCAAGGTTGATGAGCCTTACATTTTGATTGGAAAAACTTCGAATAATGTTTTCAGTGTTATCTGTTGAATGATCATTTACTACAATCACCTCAAAAAGTTGTGCGGGATAATTTTGCGCAATAATAGATTGAAGGCATAAGCCGATGTTTTGCTCTTCGTTTCTCGCCGGAATGATCACTGATATTTTTATAGAAGGGATGAAGCTCTCAACATCAGCCTCGCCAAAAGAAGGCAGCATTCTCCAGCCCTTATCATAAAAGGCGATGAGAAAAGCATAGAGTATCAGTAAAGCCAGACTTGCAAAAAACAATATCATGAGACAAATGTAAGAGCAATTGGGAATTAAGAATTAGGAATTAAGAATTAAGAATTCTTCAAGTGCTACGTTGTTGATTTTGTTTTAACATCATAATATTAACAATTTTAGTCTTTACATTTCGTCGGTTGGTATCACACAAAGCATTCTTAATTCCTAATTCTTAATTGTGCAGCTGCGCTGTCAAAGCCTCCACATACTGTTCGCGCAGCAAATGATGTCCGGAATTTATAACCGTTAGTTTGCAAAGGCTGCCCATCGATTGACAAAAAGTAGTAGCGTGCCTTTGTAAAATAAGATGATCAAATTTGCCAAATACAAGCCTTACAGGTATTTGATTATCGGTGGCATATTGAATGATCTTATTGAAATCAGGTCGTGACTTTCTGAAACAGGTCCAGCGGGCATATAATTGTTCTGCCAGTTCTTTTTCTTCCAGGTAATGCCTGGCTAGTTTCAATACACTGAGATTGATGATCCTGAAGGTGTACAGAAATTTCGCCAACTGCAATATCCACGCGGGATGGTGCACTGTAAAGCGAAACAGCCTGTTTCCTAAATATGTTTGCGTAGCCAGCCAATACCAAAAGTTGTTGGTGAACCCATCCGGGGCAAGCAAAATAAGTTTCTCAATTTTCTGCGGCATGTGTTCAAACAATGACAACGCAATTCTTCCTCCCATGCTATAGCCGAGCAACGTAAACCGTGTGGTGGATATATTTTCCTGTTGTAAAATGCGGGCAATTATTTCTTCCCAATCATTTCCCCCAATACCAGCAGTGGCAGATTCATTCCAGTTCGTTTTTCCATGAAACGGCATGTCGATGCAAACAGACGTGTAGTCATTAACGAGAGCTTTGCAAAAAATGTCAAACGTGTCAGCGTCCTCATCGTACCCATGCAGGCAGATCAATAACTTTTTGCCGCTGCCACTAATGGTATAATTGATTTGTGATGATAGGTATGATACGGTTTTTGAGAGCAAGTTTTGACTTATAAGTTATGAGTTATGAGTAATGGGTGCGAAACTCAGTGCATCCGTAATAACGCAGCAACTTACTACATATTACTTGAAAAGTAGGCGACAAAACTCAAAACTCATTAGTCCCGCCTGAATGACAAGTCGGGCAGGCAAAACTCATCGCTCAATTTCTGTTTTTCCCCATTTCCCTATTACTTTGCACAATGGCAGGATTATACAGAAATAAGATCATCATTATTACCGCGCCGTCTGGTGCGGGAAAAACTTCGATCACTCATTATTTGCTTCATAAATACCCTCAGCTGGCATTTTCAATATCAGCTGCGACACGTAGTGCCCGTGGACTGGAAAAAAATGGAGTTGATTATTATTTCCTGAAACTGGAAGATTTCCAACACAAGATCCGCCAGAATGAATTTGTAGAGTGGGAAATGGTGTATGAAGGAAAATACTATGGCACACTCAAAAGCGAACTGGAGCGCATTTGGGCAAATGACCAGATCCCCATGCTGGACATAGACGTAAAAGGAGCCATTCACGTGCAGCAACAATACCCGCAAACTTCACTATCGCTTTTTATAGAACCGCCGGGAGTGGCAGAGCTAAGGCGCCGCCTCGAAAGCCGCGGAACGGAAACGGAAGAAAGCCTGCAGGCAAGAGTTAACAAGGCTTCTTATGAAATTTCGTTCAAACATCATTTTAACCATGTGATTCTGAATGACAAACTGGAAAAAGCTTGCCACGAGGCCGCCGGAATCATTGAAAAATTTCTCGAAATACGATAATATAACATGATAAAGTTTAATTTTTATTACATTCGTAATGCATGATTAACCTGTACACCTTTATCTGGATCATAGTATCAATTTTACTCACTGGTTTTTTTGTGGGTATTAATATTGCCTTTGTAAATCTTAACAGGCTTTCAGTTGAGCTTAGAAAGAAGCAAGGGAAGACTGGCGGAAAAATAATCTCGGCCTATTTTGACCATCCCGTTCAATTTATTGGCGCTACGCTTATTGGTCTTAACATTTCCCTTGTTGTATACGGCGTTTTGATTGGTGAAATGCTTGATCCCTGGTGGAACATGCTTATCATTAAAGAGCATATTCCCGGCAACTACGTCAACTTTGTAAGATTGCTTTGCGAAACGTTGGTATCAACGATAATCATCGTTCTTTTGGGAAGCTTTCTTCCTTATGCAGTATGGAGATCAAAAAATGAAATGCTGCTTTCTGGCTTCGTGTCGCGGATCGTTCAATTTTTCTACTCTTTATTGAGTCCGCTTGTAAATTTCTTCATTTACATATCTGAGTGGATATTGAAATACCTCTTCAACATACGTGTAGATGAGCGAAAAGAAGCGTTTGTGCGTGCTGACCTCGATTATTTTTTCCAGCACAATGGCGAGCAGGACATGGAATCCACGGATCTAAATACGGAGCTTTTTGAGAATGCATTATCGCTGCCCAATATTAAAGTGCGTCAATGTTTAGTGCCGCGTAAAGAAATTGAAGGCGTGGATGCCAAGTTGTCCATTGGCGAGCTGAAAAAGAAATTCATATCCACCAAACTGAGCAAACTGGTAGTTTACGAAGAGAATATTGATCACATTGTCGGTTATGTACATCAGTTGGATCTTTTTAAAAAGCCGCAAGACATCAAATCTATTTTGCACCCAATACCTGCCGTTCCACAGAGCATGAGTGTAAGCGATCTCATTAATAAGTTTACGTTGGAGCGAAAAAGTATTGCCTGGGTGGTAGATGAGTTTGGCGGTACTGCCGGTATTGTTACCATGGAGGACTTGTTGGAAGAAATATTCGGCGACATTCGCGACGAGTATGATACAGAGGAATTTGAGGAAAAGAAACTCAGCGATGAAGAATATATTTTGTCTGGCAGACTGGAACTTGACTACCTCAACGAAAAATACGGGCTTGAATTTCCTGAGAAAGAATCTGAAACGCTTTCCGGATACATTATTCAGCAGCATGAAACCATTCCAAAAGCCAAGGATAGAATTATCATAGGCAACTATGAGTTCGACGTCATGTCTGTAAGCGACACCCGCATAGAGATGGTTAAAATGAAAGTTCTAAATAGTTGAAAATTGAAAGTTGAAAGTTGAAAATGAATGACTTACTGTCGGGTTCCTCAATTTTCAACTTTCAATTTTCAACTCTCAATTAACTCATTAACATCTCATTTTCAACTTTCAACTTTCAACTCTCAATTTTCAACTACTTTTGCCCCGCTTTCTGAAAACTTATGGCACTTAACTTTTTAAATAGGAATAACAGCGGCAGCAATGCGGAAATGTCATTTATTGACCACATTGAAGCTTTACGTGGGCATCTGTTCCGCGCATTGCTTGCTGTACTCATAGGCTCCGTAATTGCGTACTGGAAAATGGATTTCTTTTTTGACCAGATCATCATGGGGCCGGCACACAAGGAATTCATTACTTATCGCTGGCTCTGCGAAACCAGTCACGCGCTGCACATGGGTAATGCCATGTGTCTGGAAGACATCAACATAAAGCTTATTAGCACAGAAATGAGCAGCCAGTTTTTGATGAGCTTCACCATTGCATTCGTAATAGGTTTTGTGTTAGCGTTTCCATACATTTTTTGGGAGTTCTGGCGCTTTGTAAAACCTGCCCTTACTGAGAAAGAAGTAAGCAAAACAAGGGGTGTGGTGTTTTGGGTATCATTGCTTTTCTTCCTGGGCATTGCTTTCGGTTATTACTTAATGGCGCCATACAGCGTAAACTTTTTCGCTGCGTATACATTGAGCCCGTTGATTCAAAATACATTCATGATCAGCGACTACATAGATAATATCGTGTCGCTTGTATTGGGCTGTGGCATTGTGTTTCAGCTACCATTGGTGGTTTACTTTCTTGCGAAAGTGGGTATCGTTACGCCGTCTTTCCTGCGCACTTACCGTAAATATGCAGTAGTGGTTATCTTGTTGATTGCGGCTGTTATTACGCCTCCGGATATCGTGAGTATGACAATTGCTTCATTGCCATTGCTGTTCCTGTACGAAGTAAGTATTTGGATAGCCGCAAGAGTAATTAAAGAAAAGAAGAAGAAAGACGCGGAAGAGTGGGGATAGAGAAAGTTGTGAGTTATAAGTCAATGAAATTTCAAATTTCAAATCTAAAATTTCGAGTTGCTTATGTCATTTAATTTATCACTTCCAATAGCAATCGGCTGCGATCACGCCGGTTATGAATACAAAGCAGCCCTTGTTAAGTGGCTGGAAGAAAAAGGTTATTCCGTTAAAAACTTCGGTACAGATTCTCCGGATTCTGTTGACTATCCTGACTTCGCGCATCCTACAGCAAGCAGTGTAGAGAAAGGCGAAACCGCGTTTGGCATCTTGCTTTGCGGCAGTGCCAACGGAGTAGCGATCACCGCAAACAAACATCAAAACATTCGAGCGGGTTTATGCTGGGAAAATGAAGTGGCGAGCCTGGTGCGTAAACACAACGATGCAAACATGATTTGCATTCCTGCAAGATTTGTAGCCCTTGATCTTGCAAAAGAAATGATCGAAACATTTATCAATACTGAATTTGAAGGCGGCAGACACGCGAACAGAGTAGGCAAGATTGCATGCGCTTAAAATAGTTTTGCGAAAAATAGAAAGCCTGATAGATTTTATACTCTATCAGGCTTTTTTGTGTTTGTTAGTTTGTGAAGTATTAGAGAATAAAGCGAAAACCAACTCCGATATTGCTTAGGAACGTGTTGTTACTGAAAGCTGTTCCAATGGAAAAATCGTGGCCCTTCAGCTTTTTATCAGAAGATTCATAAGTTGTGTTCGAGGCCGAATAACTGGCATATACCAAATTATTCAGAGACAGCTCGACGAACATTTTTTTGAAAACTTTATATGCGATACCCGGAGCAATAGAAACGCCACCTCCATTTTGCACTACCTTATAGCTATCTGCTTTGTTGATATTGTAGTCATACTTCTGGTTCGAATAAGAATAGATTGCATTTGCCTGACCAAAGAAATAGAAATCCTTAGCTAGCTTTTTATAATCTCTATAAAAGAAGCCAATATTGTATCGATTGGTTTTTTGACTACTGGTATCATAGCCTGGATTTGCAGGGGTGGCAATCTGTTTTGAAGAACTAAAGCCAAGGCTGATTCCCACGACTTTATTTTCTTTAATTGCTTTTCCAAATGATAAAGAAATACCGCCGGCGTTATAACTATTGCTTGAATAGTTGGAGCTGTTTTTATAGTCGCCAAAGTTAACGTCTCCACCCAACAGAACAGAACCCTTATTAATTTGTGCATTTGCAGTAACGGCAAAAAGAGTCACAAGACACGAGAATAGAATTTTTGTCATAGAATTCACTTTTTAAAGGTTTGCGAAAATAATTTTCATCACCATTCAATGAATGAAAAGTTTATGAATGGTGTGATGAGAATCTAAGACCACTTGAAAATATTAATTGCTGCGTTCGAGTTGTTAAGATAACGCCAATGTATAGCTGTATTGCTTTTGAAGCGGAGCGGTTGGGTTGAAAAGAGTTCTATGAAACGTATTAATACTTATGACGTGGAAATGAAAATAGGTGTTTATCCGGTTTGAGACGTATGATGAACACATGATGTAAACGACAACAAAAAGTGTGGGTTTAAGAATTTGTAAGGCGTAAAGAGTCAACAATATCTTTGGAATTGTAAATTTCTGCTACGTCTGCCAAGTTGCCGATTTTAAAAATAAAAGGTTGGGCTAATTTTTGTTCAACATACAATCTGAATTCTTTTTGATATTCAAATTCTAGTGGTTTTTCGAATAGAGTAATTTCTCTATCAACCTTGTCTTTATCATAGTAGTTAACAAAATTATGGTTGAACTTGACTTTTAATTCTTTAAGTTTTTCCTCGATGAGAAATAAAAATTGGGGGTTGTCTTTGATTAATAAGCAATGGGAGCCAAATTTCTTAATTTTCTCGTCGATCTTAAAGTCATTTGGGTTCGCCCAGCCATGAGATGAAATACAATAGAGACTAAAGATGTTTCCTACAACTGTCTCATATGCTTCTCTAACTTGTAATGATAGATAATTCCCTTTAAAGTTTAAGGATTGAATTTCAAATTGTCCTGCGGGATAGTTTTTTATTCTTTTTATGCCTTCGTAGCTGTCACCTCTTAATCCGTCATCCTCTAATTTTCTAAAATATTCTATTGAATTCATAAAAATTGTTCCATTTTGATACAAGTCCCTAATGTGCTTTTCTTGTCCAAACTTTAAAAACATTTTTATTAAGTGGGTTGTCATTACGAAAAACTTTGGTTTTACTGTGTTCGAAAATTTGCAATTACCATTCTTGAATTGGAGATGTGATGGAAACCGTGTTAAGTCTGCAAAACAAATGTGCTGCATGAAAAACGAAGTACCCAACACTGCGTTGTGGGCTGTTATTTGTTCTCGTGAATCTTATGGCATTTCAGAATAGTTTCGAGAACTTCATATAGTGCTGATGAATTTATATATCCATTATAGGGTTTGTCATAATCTGTTTCCTGGCCATGCAAAACCAGGTCTCTGTTTTCTTTAAACCTACGCCTTAAAAAATCGAGTCTTGTTTTTAAATTAATGAATACCTCTTCAAATGGTTTCGGAAGGTCGACAAGTGGGTCATTGTAATTAATGCTTTTATAATGGCTTGTCAACAGTGCCAGTCTCGTTTTTGAAATTTTAATTTCCTCTTTCCAAGGAATTTTTCTTAGAAAAGCGTCAAGAGAATTGTATTTGTCTGAATGTACATTGACATCTAGATTTTGTTTAGAAACAAGATATTGGCCTAATTGACGGGTAAGTCCTTCAATGCTTGTTAAAAGTAAAAGATTAAAAGCTTTATTGATATTTTTGTCGTAGCATTTAAAAGCCTCATCAATAGTGTTTAGGTGTGACCTATATATCTGGAAAATCTTTGGATTGTTTTTTAAAAGTTGATTGATTTGTGATTTTTTTGATGGCGTTCTTTTTCCAAGTTCTTCAACTTTCAGGTTTCCTCCCGCAATTTGCATTGCCTCATAAATTGTCAAATCTGGAATCCAGTAAACATCGGTCAAAATTACTCCATAGTATGAGTTGAGCGTCAGTAAGGTTATATCGGGTTCAAAAACGTTTCGGCTGAATGGTAAAAATGAACTTGTAATTCTTCTGCAATAATTTTCAATTTTCTTTCTATCCAATTCATTAATTAATTCTTCGGTGTAATTGACTAAATTTTCGATACACTCTTTCGCTTTAGCCTTTTTCCAATGACTAATGTTCCTATGTGAGAGGCCTGGCATTTCGACTAATTGATGAACAATAATTCCACAAACATCTATGTAGTGCTTAAGCGAAGTTTCTCTTTCCAAGCATTTTCGTTGGAAATCGTTTTGAGGGCTTTTGTCAAAAATCTCAATCTTTAGTGCGTCAAGTAATTGTCCTACTGTAAGTGAATGCTGTGTCATTTCATAGTGGCTTCACATTGGCGATATGGCGACAACGGAATTGTTAAAGTTGAATAAAAGCATTAGATTGGAAAAACCAAAGATGCGTTGCATCAACCCTTTTCGCCAACGCCTTCACCCACAACGGATTTACATTCAAACGTCCATAATAATTTCTTTAACACCATTGCCTGTGTTGTGTGTATTAATATCCGCTCTGTTATTTAAACAACAATCTACATTCCTGAATTGCTAAAGTATCGGTTGCACCTAAAGTTGAAATGACATTTTCGTTAAACTCATTTTGCAGCATTCCGGTTGCCAGATAGTTCCCATTTGTTGGGTGTTTTACTATTTTATAAGCTAGCCAACAAAGTTCAAAGTTTGAATAATTTCCATAGCCTATTGATGTCGCATATTCGAAGCCGCTGGTTGGCATGCCTGGAGGACCCTTTACTTCTTGAGCAGGATGCTTCATTATGCTTCTCACTATGTTCCTCATTACGTTATCTGAATATGGAAAACCAATTTGTGATTTGAGAATAAATTGATCTCCAGATTTTGTAACATCGTACTTTACATAGTCCGAAGTGGAAAACATTGCGGTGTCACTGGATAAAAAATCGATATAGTCGGTATTAGGAGTTATCTGATTAGCGGCTATTATCTGAAAGTTTGAATTATCACCAATAAAGCTATTGATTACCGAAGAAGATTTTATCTCAGACTTGTTTGTAAATAAACGCACATTCTGTTTACTCGAAATTTCGGTTACGTAAAGCCTCTGTGGATAGTTAACTACTACTTCGGATTGTTTTTTACAAGAAAGCGATAAAATAACAATCGCGAAAACTATATATTTCATAATCGACGGGTTGGGTTATATGCTGTAGCACACAACGTTTACGAATGACGATGTGGCAACAATAGGGTTATTAAAGTTGAATAAAAGCACCGAAACTAAACTGAAAGAACTGGATGAGTGTGATCCACCCACTTCGCCAGCGCCTTCACCCACAGCGGATTTACATTCAGGCAAGGAATCATTGTAAACGACTCGCCACCAGCTTCCATGAAAATTTCTTTACCGCCCATGGCAATCTCTTCCAATGTTTCAAGACAATCGCTAACAAAGGCAGGACAAACAACGAGCACTTTTTTAATTCCTTCTTTGGGCAGCTCTGACAGACGCACTGCAGTGTAAGGTTTTAGCCATTCGCTTCTTCCCAGTCTCGATTGAAAAGACAAACTGAATTTATCTTTTGGCAAGCCTAATTTTTCTGCCACCAACTGAGTGGTGCGCGTGCACTGGTGTTTGTAACATTGTTTGTGTGCGGGAGAATCTACATTACAGCAATCTGCCACTTGAAGGCAATGGTGACCAGTGATGTCACCTTTTAAAATGTGTCTTTCAGGCACACCGTGATAGCTGAACAAGATCTGATCATAGTCTTGCTGCAGGAAAGGCTTCATACTTTCTGCAAGGGCATTGATATAATCTTCGTTGTTATAGTAAGGCGGAATGATCGTAAGCTTGAAAGGATATTTATGTTTCGCATGAATTTCCTTTGCATACTCAACAGCGGTTTCATAACTGCTCATGGCATAATGCGGATACAAAGGAACGGCAACCACTTCTTCAATATCTGGTATTTGCTTAAGCAAGCTATCGAATGCTGCTTTAGGTGAAGGATTGCCATAACGCATGGCAATTTCAACAGGTTCGTCAACCTGTTCCTGCAATGCTTCCTGCAAATGTTTGCTAATTACGATCAGGGGTGAACCTTCTTTCGTCCAAACTGTTTGATAAGCATGAGCAGATTTTGCGGCCCTGAAAGGAACGATCATACCACGTACCAACAGTAGCCTTAGCAGGTAAGGACTGTCGATCACTCTTTCATCCATCAAAAACTCGTTCAGGTATTTCTTTACATCTTTAACCTCAGTAGAGTCCGGAGAACCCAAATTCATTAGAACAATGCCGCGTTTGGTAGTTGCCTTCATAGTTTGCAAAATTAGAATCGCTTTTTCAGTTACCTAACAATTGTAAAAAATATTATTTCGCAAATTAGGTATTAAGAACTTTAAAAATATGACGAGCAATTCATACACGGAAAACTTCAATTAGTACACGCAGGTTGCATCCTGATTAAAATCATCTTTTAAAATGACACTACAATGACACGATAATTCTACATTTCGGGCACCCTCTGTTAATTTTGTCCCAACGTTCCTCTAAAGAATAAACTGTTCATGCAGGCACAAAGCACCAAAAGTATATCGGATTTTTATGTAATTGGCATCAATTACCGCAAAACAGATGCGGCAATTCGTGGCAATTTTGCAGTTAATACCGATCAATACTCCGAAATCCTTACAAAGGCCGGCGATTTTGCACTAGACGAGTTATTTGTTCTTTCCACTTGCAACAGAACTGAAATTTATGGTTTTGCTGGATGTGCCGATCAAATGATCGCCCTGTTGTGTACCGTTACCGCTGGAGACATCAGCACTTTCAAAAATCTTGCTTACATCAAGAACGGACAAACCGCTGTTGAGCACGTCTACAGCGTGGCTGCAGGGCTTGATTCACAAATTTTGGGCGACTATGAAATTGTTGGTCAGCTAAAAAATGCCGTGAAACATGCCCGTGAGAAAGGTTTTATCGGCTCTTTCCTGGAAAGAGTAGTGAACTCGGCCCTACAGGCTTCCAAAGGCATCAAGAATCAAACACAAATTAGCGGCGGCACTGTTTCTGTATCATTCGCTGCTATCCAATACATCAAGGAATTTTATCCATCAATCCTTGGTAAAAAAATATTATTGCTCGGAACAGGCAAAATAGGCAAAAACACCTGCAAAAACCTTATCGACTACCTGGATACGCACAACATTACGCTGATTAACAGAACGCAAGAGAAAGCTGATGCTCTTGCAAAAGAATTAGGATTGGCTTCTGCGCCATTGAGCGACTTGAAAGAAAACATTGAAGCGGCAGAAATCATTTTGGTAGCAACGAATTCTCCTAAGCCAACAATATTAAAATCGCATCTTGAAAATACAGGCGATAAACTGATCATCGATCTTTCTATCCCTTACAATGTTGAAGCAACCGCCGCCGAGCTGGAAAACGTTCAACTCGTGAATGTTGATGAACTTTCGAAACTGAAAGACGAAACGCTTCAAAAAAGAGAAGCGGAAGTACCAAGAGCGAAAGAGATCATCGCAGAACACATTGAAGAACTTATGGAATGGTACGCTTTAAGAAAACATGTTCCATTCCTGAAATCTTTGAAAACAAGATTGAAATCCATTCATTCATGCAATCTATATCTGCAAGCCGCACATGGTTATATCCCTGCAGAAACGGAGGACGATAGAATTCAAAAAGTTATCAATGGAATGGCTTTGAAAATGCGCCAGCAAAACCAATACGGTTGCCAGTACCTCGAAGCGCTTAACGATTACATGGAATACAGCAAGGCCAACTAAAATATCATGCACAGAACATTACGAATCGGAACAAGGGAAAGTCAGTTAGCAGTTTGGCAAGCTACACAAGTACAACAGCTACTACAGCAAAACGGTTACACCGCAGAACTGGTTTACATAAAAAGTGAAGGCGATATTGACCTTCAAACTCCACTGTATGCCATGGGCGTGCAGGGTGTTTTTACAAGAAGCCTCGACATTGCATTGCTCAGCAACAAAATAGATATAGCGGTTCACTCCATGAAAGACGTGCCGACACAATTACCTGAAGGCATCGTGCAATCAGCCGTTTTAAAACGTGCTTCTTACAAAGATCTGTTCGTGCACAAAGGAGATTTTGACGCAAAAATTTCCGATCCCCAATCACAAGTAATCATCGCAACGAGCAGCATTCGCAGAAAGGCGCAGTGGCTGCATCGTTATCCAACTCATACAATAGAAAACCTCCGCGGAAACGTAAACACACGTTTGCAAAAAGTGGCCGACAGCAACTGGACGGGCGCTATTTTCGCAGCGGCAGGTTTGGAAAGAATTAATCTTCGCCCGGAAAATTCATTTGAACTCGACTGGATGCTTCCTGCACCAGCACAAGGTGCCATCATGGTGGTTTGCCGCAACAACGACAGAGAATCATGGGAGGCTTGCAGAAATTTCAATGACGAGGACACAGCACTGTGCGTGAAGATTGAAAGAGATTTCCTGAAAACCTTAATGGGCGGTTGCTCCACACCAATCAGCGCGTTGGCACAAATTGAAAATGGCAAAGTTGTTTTCAAAGGAAATATTGTTGCCACCGATGGAAGCGCCAAAGTAGAAGTGGAAAAACAAGCAACTGTTGACAATGCTGACCTTGGCGTAACTGCTGCCGAAGAAATCCTGAAAAAAGGCGCGGCAGACATCGTTGCAAGGCTGGGAATCAGAAGTTAGAAATTAGAAAATAGAATTCGCGTGCAAACAGTCTTGAGGCCACACAGAATGAATTCTTAATTCCTGATTCTTAATTGAAACTCACCCTATAATTATTCATTATTAATTATTAATTGCTAAATAGTAATGTTACAAAACGACCTGATCATTAGAGCACTTCGCGGAGAAAAGACAGAAAGAACACCAGTTTGGATGATGCGCCAGGCAGGACGCTATTTGCCTGAATACATGGCACTGCGTGCAAAATATGGTTTCTTCGAACGTTGCCAAACTCCTGAACTGGCCGCCGAAATAACATTGCAACCGGTAGACATCGTGGGCGTTGATGCCGCTATTTTGTTTTCAGACATTCTTGTGGTACCACAAGCAATGGGCCTGGAAGTAGAATTGATCGAAAGCAAAGGTCCTAATTTGCCTGAGCCTATTAAAACTACTGCCGATCTTAAACGTGTTCGTGTACCGGAAGTGGAAGAAACGTTGGGCTATGTGTTTGATGCGATCAAACTGATCAAACAACAATTGAATGGCCGCGTTCCCTTGATTGGTTTTGCCGGTGCGCCGTGGACCTTGCTTTGCTACATGGTGCAGGGAAAAGGCTCCAAGACTTTTGATGAGGCAAAAATGTTCTGTTATACACAACCCGGACTTGCACATCAATTGTTGCAAATGATCACCGATACAACCATCGCTTACCTGAAAGGGCAAGTGAAAGCCGGTGCAGATGTTGTACAAATATTCGACAGCTGGGGTGGTTTGTTGAGCCCTGCAGACTTTGAAAACTTCTCTCTTAAATATATTCGCCAGATTGTAGCTGCATTGAAAGACGAAGTGCCTACCATCATCTTCGCAAAAGGTGCATGGCATTCACTGGAAGGTATGGCTGCTACAGGCGCACATGGTCTTGGTATTGACTGGTGCATTACACCGCAACTTGCCAGGCAAATGGCCGGCAACAACGTAACCCTGCAGGGAAATTTCGATCCCGCTAAATTAATGTCTCCTATTCCTGTAATCGAGAAAGAAGTAAAAGAGATGCTTAAAGGCTTTGGTCCGGGCAGACATATTGCTAACCTCGGTCACGGTATTTTGCCAAACATTCCGGTGGATCACGCGAGAGCGTTTGTGGATACGGTGAAAGGGTTCACTTGGTAGAAGAAAATAACTGAATAACTGAATAATTGAATAATTGAATGTTCATGTGCGAGAAGTCTTTCTGACTTTCAAGCACTCAGTTATTCAGTTATTCAGTTATTCAATTATTCAGCAGCTCCGCCGCCGGGCATGCCTTTAGTGTTCACCTCACTAAAATCAGCTACAATGGAAATGAAATTTTTGCGAGTACTTCTGGTTTTTGCATTTAGCATTACACTAGTTACTTCAAAGGCGCAATCTCCGGCAATTCCTGTGCTGGACACGATTTTGGCAAACTATGAGTATCCGTTTGCCGTACATTATATCTCGCTCGAAATTCAAAAAGAAAGGCTGCGAATGGCATACATGGACGTGCAGCCAGATAAGGCGAACGGACACGTTGTTGTGCTTTTGCATGGAAAAAATTTCAGCGGGGCTTACTGGAGAGAAACCGCCAAAGCATTAACAGCAAAGGGCTACAGAGTGATAATGCCGGATCAGATTGGATTTGGAAAATCTTCAAAACCCCATGCCATTCAATACACTTTTCAGTTGCTGGCGCAGAACACGAAAGCTATTTTAGATACGCTTGGCATTAAAAAAGTTTGTGTGCTCGGACATTCGATGGGTGGAATGGTAGCTACAAGATTTGCATTGATGTATCCGGAAATGGTGGAGAAATTTATACTGGAAGATCCTATTGGCCTGGAAGACTGGAAGGTAAAAGTGCCTTATCAATCTGTTGAAAAATGGTATGCGAATGAGATGAAGCAGAACTACGATTCGGTGAAAAAATACCAGATGCAAAGTTATTATCATGGCACGTGGAAACCGGAATATGACGAATGGGTTATTATTCCCGCCGGCTGGACGAAGAACCCCAATTATTCAATAGTAGCGTGGAATTCCGCCCTTACTTACGATATGATCTTCACTCAACCGGTTTGCTATGAATTTCAAAACATAAAGGCACCAACATTGCTGATCATTGGCTTGCTGGATAAAACCGCTTTAGGTAAAAATCTTGTGAGCGAGGACGTTAGAAAAACACTCGGCAACTACTCCGAACTTGGCAAAATAACCCAACAAAAGATATCAAGCTCGAAGCTCGTAGAACTCGAAGGTGTAGGACATTTACCGCATATCGAAGCGTTCGAGAGGTTTATCGAGCCGTTACTGGAGTTTTTGAAATGACTGAATAACTGAGTAACTGAATAACTGAATGTTCATATTCGGGAAGTCTTTTTGACTTTCAAACGCTCAGTTATTCAGTTACTCAGTTATTCAATTATTCAGTCTCTCTTCCGTCATTTTTTTGTCAGCGATTTGGAAACTGATGCAGATCAGTCGTAATCTTGCACATCAATTTCAGCTTTGTCTAAAACTCATATATGGCCACTTCAACAACAGTAACAGGACTTGCGGAAAATCAGGTGAAGGAAACCTGGATCAACTTTATCCATCAGCTGCAGGATCACATTTGCAAAGCATTGGAAGCGGTTGATGGCAAGGCTGTTTTTGTTGAAGACAAATGGGAAAGACCTGAAGGCGGTGGCGGCAGAACCCGCGTAATCGCCAATGGTAACGTGTTTGAAAAAGGCGGCGTGAACACCTCTGTTGTTTTTGGAGAAGTAACGGACATCATGCGCAAGCAATTGAGAATTGAAGGAGAGAAATGGTTTGCCTGCGGCCTTTCTTTGGTGATCCATCCAATTAGTCCATTTGTACCTACTGTTCATTGCAATTACAGAATGTTTGAGTTGTATGACAAAGACGACAATGTAGTTGACAGATGGTTTGGTGGCGGTACCGACCTTACTCCCTACTATTTATTCGAGGAAGACGCCAAGCATTTTCACAAAACATACAAAGATGTGTGCGACGACTATGACATACATTTTTACAAGAACTTCAAAAAAGAATGTGATGATTACTTTGTGAATTATCACCGCAATAATGAAAGAAGAGGCATTGGAGGCATCTTCTACGATCATCAAAAAGCATCAGCAGAAAAGGATGTAGCCTTCTGGGTGAACTTTGGAAAGAGTTGTGGTTATGCATTTACACAGGCATACATTCCAATCGTAGAAAAAAGAAAAGATCTTCCATATACTGCAGAGCAAAAGCACTGGCAGGAAATAAGAAGAGGGCGCTATGTAGAGTTCAATCTTGTGCATGACAGAGGCACCATCTTTGGCCTTAAAACAAATGGCCGCATAGAAAGCATTTTAATGAGCCTTCCGCCAACAGTTAGATTTGAATACAACTATCAACCAGTGGCCGGAAGCGAAGAAGATAAGTTGTTGCAAGCATGCTTGCAGCCCAGAGACTGGGTGTAGGCGAGATGCGCGAAGTTTGGCTCTGCAAGGCTTGTAGCCTTGCAGCACGATTGTCTCGCCTTTGGCGATAAAATGTTGCCGGAGGCAACAGAATATAGCTGCGAGGCTAGAAGCCTCGCAGAGCAAAAAACGAAATCAGAAAATTAGACCAATATGTATTTAGTCCGCAGAAACAGAATCTTAAGAACAAACGCATCGATCAGAAATTTAGTAGCGGAAACTACTTTGACGCCGAACGATTTTATTGCGCCACTTTTTGTAGATGAGGGAGAAGGAGTAGAAGTGGAAATTGCATCAATGTCAAACTACTACAGAAGAAGCATTGATCTTACAACTAAAGAAGTAAAAGAGCTTTGGAGCCTTGGTATAAAGAGCGTGTTGTTGTTCATCAAATGTAAAGATGAATTAAAAGATAACACTGGTAAAGAAGCATGGAACCCCGATGGTTTAATGCAAAGAACGATCAAAGCAATCAAGAATGCCATTCCTGAAATGATTGTAATGACAGATGTTGCGCTTGATCCATATTCTATCTACGGCCATGACGGTATTGTTGAAAATGGCGAGATCGTAAATGACCCAACCGTTGAGGCTTTGGCAAAAATGAGTCTTAGTCATGCTCAGGCAGGCGCAGATTTTGTAGCACCAAGTGACATGATGGATGGCCGCATTGGCATTATCAGAAAAATTCTGGAACATCATGACTACACTAAAACAGGCATCATGAGTTACAGTGCAAAATATGCTTCATGTTTCTATGGTCCCTTCCGCGATGCGCTGGACAGTGCGCCGGGATTTGGTGATAAGAAAACGTACCAAATGGATTACGCCAACAGAAAAGAAGCGATCAGAGAAACAATGATCGATATTGAAGAAGGCGCCGATATTGTAATGGTAAAACCGGCGATGGCCTATCTTGATATTATTCGCGAAATCAAAAATGCAGTTGACGTTCCGGTAAGCGCTTATCATGTAAGTGGTGAATACGCAATGATCAAAGCTGCGGCAGAACGCGGCTGGTTGAATGAAGAGAAAGCCATTCTGGAAAGCTTAACTTCTATCAAAAGAGCCGGTGCCGATTTGATCGCAACGTATTTTGCGAAAGACGCGGCGAAGCTGTTGAATAAGTAGTGAGTTTTGAGTTATGAGTGAAATGTAGGTCACCATTACTGATCAATGTCAGAAAACCAATTTTTGAAAACCATTACATTGCGTCAACTGTAATATAGAATCAGCTTTTTGAGTTGTAAACCCCAACTCAAAACTCCCGCCTGATGACAAGTCGGGCAAGCATTACTCAAAACTCAAAACTTTCTTTATGTTCATCATCGAATTAACTTACAACGTTCCGCCTGCTCAAATTGACGCCGCCTTAGCGCCACATATGGCTTACCTTGAAAAGTATTATGAATCGGGTCATTTTTTTGCCTCAGGCAGAAAGGAGCCTCGCGATGGTGGCGTTATACTGGCGCTCGCTTCTTCAAGAAAAGAGATCGAGAAGATCGTAGCAGAAGATCCGTTTTATCAAAATAAAATGGCCACGTATCGCATCATCGAATTCAAGGCAACAAGGAAAACGAAAAAGTTTGCTATGATTGATGCCGATGATTACCTGCATTAATTTTCAACTTGTGCTGCGGCGCCTGTTAATTATTCTTTATTAATTATTAATTGTTTTTCGGGAAGCTCAGCTCCTGAATTACATTTGGAACTAAATACTATAACTGATGTCTTATACTCGCAGCATAGAATTATTTGAGCGTGCACAACAATCAATTCCGGGAGGTGTAAACTCACCGGTTCGTGCATTCAAAAGCGTAGGCGGCACACCGCTGTTCATTAAGAATGCAAAAGGCGCTTACCTGTACGATGAAGACGGTAATCAATACATCGACTACATCGCATCATGGGGGCCGATGATTTTGGGACACGCTTATGAACCTGTGGTAAAAGCAATACAAGAGCAAGCCGTTTTTTCAACTTCTTACGGGGCACCTACAGAACTTGAAATAAAAATGGCAGAGCTTATAAAAGCGATGGTGCCAAACGTAGATCTGATACGCATGGTAAGCAGCGGCACGGAAGCGTGCATGAGTGCGATCCGCGTTGCGAGAGGCTATACTGGAAAAAACAAGATCATAAAATTTGAAGGATGTTATCATGGCCATGCAGACAGCTTTCTTGTGAAAGCAGGAAGCGGTGTTGCTACGTTCAACATACAAACAGTTCCCGGTGTAACAGCAGGTGTAACCAATGATACACTTACTTGTGCCTACAATGACTTGCAGGCAGTTGAAAGATTAGTTGCAGAAAATAAGAATGAAGTTGCCGCCATCATCATCGAGCCGGTTGCCGGAAACATGGGGTGCATTTTGCCAGAAAAAGGATTCATTGAAGGCCTACGCAAATTGTGCGATGCAGAAAATATCGTGTTGATCTTTGATGAAGTGATGAACGGATTTCGTCTCGCTCCCGGCGGAGCGCAGGAGAAGCTAGGCATTGCCGCAGATCTTGTAACCTACGGTAAAGTAATTGGTGCCGGAATGCCAGTGGGCGCATTTGGAGGCAAGAGACAAATCATGGAAGTGGTTGCTCCTCTTGGAAATGTTTACCAGGCAGGCACTTTAAGCGGTAACCCAATTGCAATGATCGCGGGTTATACTTTGTTGAATGAATTGAATACAAATCCTTCCATTTATAAAGAGCTGGATGAAAAAACAGTCTACTTACGTGATGGCTTAAACGAAGTATTGAAAGCCTGGGGCAAGCCTTATGTGATCAATCAGTTGGGCTCCATGATCAGCATACATTTCAGCGACAAGCCTGTAACTGATTTTGCAAGTGCTGCCGCTGCAAACAATGATCTTTTCAAAAAATATTTCCATGCAATGCTTAAACGCGGCGTCTATTTACCACCTTCCGCATTTGAAAGCTGGTTCCTGAACAACGCGTTGACGAAGGAAGATTTGGATAGAACTATCCAAGCCTCAAAAGAGAGTCTTAAAGAAATAACTGAATAACTGAATGACTGAATAACTGAGTGTTCCATTTTCGATTTTGCACTACAATCGTTGAACATTCAGTTATTCAGTTATTTGTCACCTCACCTGATTCCTCACCAGCAGTGCTGTCGTAAAAGCTATAATGGCTCCAATTAAAAATGTAAATACAAAAAGCAGGAAATAAGAAAGAAACGACCCGCCGGACATTAACTGCACTTCCTTCATTTTATCGGCAATAATAATAGGAGATGCTTTGATAGCAACCAGTTTGCTCCTTTCAAATTCCATGAGACTTGCCTGGTAACGCGGATTAATTACCTCTCCATACAAGGCAAACCAAAGTGTTGACAATGGGGCGTACACAACACAAACAATAAGGCCGGTTACAAATCCCTCTTTAAAGGAAATGGTATTTCTCTGGTTTCTTTTTTGACGCGCAATAGCAAACGCTATAAAAAAATAAAACACAAAAGCCGTTATCATTCTTGTATATTGACCCTTGGCATGATCAACAGTGTTGTAACCCATCTGGTGTTCAAATAAGGTCCACACAACTGTAACGAGAAAGGCAATTAAAGCATACCTGACTGCAATGTTCTTCATGCGCAAGGTTTGATACAGAAACAGCAAACTGCTGCCTGCTGTCAATAAGTAAAGAAAAACTCCTGAAGCTTACTTCGATCCTTAGTGACCGTAAGTGCCAGCATTAACAATATTCGTGACTTTTGAGCATTAAGATCGTCGGACACAATGAACCCATATTTGTCATCATCTACCTCATCATGCAAGGTAACGCGACCACTGTATGTGCGAGAGTCGCGGCAAACAATAATACCGCTTTTCGCCGCCGCTGCTAATGCATCAAGATTAGCTTTGTTCATGTTCCCATTTCCTACGCCGGCGAAAATGATTCCATCCACTTTGGCTTTCACGAATGCGTTCACCGCCGTTGCCGGAGCATCCGCATACATATATGCAATGTCGACACGCGGCAGCTTTGTTATTTTATCAATATCCCATGGTGCTGACGTGCCGGTTAGTCTTTCTGTTTTGCGATAGTATTCTACCATTCCATCGTACACCAAACCAATCGGGCCGAAGTCGGCAGATTGGAACGTAGAGGTGCTTGTTGAATTGCTCTTTGTAACATCTCTTCCTGAGAATACCATTTCGTTCATTGAAACCAACACGCCGCGACCTGCGCTTTTAGGCGATGCTGCCACCACAACCGCATCATAGAGATTCTTCGGTCCATCCGCGCTGATGGCAGTAGCGGGCCTCATAGAACCTGTAAGCACCACAGGTTTGTCGGACTTTACAGTAAGTCTTAAGAAATAGGAAGTTTCCTCCTGTGTATCTGTGCCGTGAGTAATTACAATGGCGTCAGCTTCGTTATTTTTGAAAATTTCGTTTATCCGCTTTGCTATTTTTAACCAGATGTCAATGCTCATATCCTGGCTGCCAATGCTGGCAATCTGTTCACCAGTAACTTTTGCAACTTTGTGAATGTCGGGAACAGCGCTTAACAATTGATCAATCGGCAGTTCGCCCGCTTTGTATGCGGCCCTCGTAGAAGACGCACCCGCTCCGGCAATTGTACCTCCGGTAGCAAGGATTTTCACACGTACGTTTTGCGCCATCGATTGAATAGCCAGGGAAACAAATAATAAAAGCAATAGCATCCGGAACTTGCTCATGGTTATTTTTTTTATTGGTAACAATAACAGCTTCCCCGCCCAGAAGTTCGGGTTCGGTTAGGCTTTACCGTAAAGCAGCGATGGTAATTACAACACTTTTTCCTTTTGCATTTTCTTGATCAGCATTTCAATGAGTTCTGTTGTGCCCGCATCCAATCCTTTTTTCATATTGGCGTCAATTGTTGCAAGCCATGCCGCACTGTTGGAACCCTGAACGTAATAGTTGGTTTCGATAATTAAATGCTCTTCTATTTTACCACTTCCTGAGATGGGAACCGGCGAACCATTAAAGCCATTGTAAAAACCGCCATAGCTACCGCCAAAGCCCGTAGTGGTGGCCATTTGCTTTGTGCTTTTTACTTCTGTTGCAGTCTTTAAAGGCCGCAGCGTTATAAGGGATGTAGCGTTCAATGATTGCGCTTTTTCCCTTAAAGCGTCCCGTTCTTTTAAATCATTGTCAGAAAAATTGCTGTGTGCTGCGATGGCATCATATCCCTTGCTTTTGAATATTTCCACCACTTTGTCTTCCACCTGGTTGCGAAAAACAGGTTCGCTAATTTTTGCATACACCACCAACTTTCCGGAAGGAGCAGCGGCAAACGATGGATTTTTCCATGTCGTGGTAATATGGGACTGGTTACTGCAAGCAACAGTAAACATCAATGCGAGAAGAAGGAAATAATACAATGATCTGTGTTTCATAGTGAATAACCGGGTATTTGCAAGGGCAAAAATGCACAGGCAACCCTACCTTGGACTAACATGATAAAGGCTTAAATGTTCAAATGAAACAGACTATTTTGAAGTTATTTGCCCGTGCCCAATTGATCGAAAATGTACGAAAGTGAAGAATATTCCAGCACAAGGCGTTGTGGTTTGTGATCCGTTTCTTTCCATTTCACCAGGCGTATTTCACCGTTTTCTATTTCAATACCAGTTATATCGCCATCGCTGAAACAGCAACAGCCGCTGTTGAAGTAAGACGGAATCACCATCGTTTTGTGAAACTGCTTACCTGCATATTCCTCCTTGCGCTTCGCCAGTTCGGCCTCCAGCTTTGTAACAAGTTCAACATTGCTGTCGGACTTTGCTTTTTCAAGCGCTGTATTTATTCTTTCGATGTGATCAAGCGAGGCAAAAACGGGCTTGTGAGTGTGGCCGGAGATAAATAGAAGATTCTTTTGCTGTGCCGACCATTCATACATCATGATGTTGTGCTTGTCGACCAATTCGAAACTATCGGAAAGTGTATTTGTTTTTATCTCGAGAAAGCGCTGAACCGGCGTCCAGATGGCGGCTACAAACCATTTGCTGAAAGCGTTGCCATCACTGCGTTGATCGCCCTGGTGGCCATGTGCCATAAAAACGGAGAACACCTCATTGTTATACTCCACATTTAACAACAGACCCTCGTAAATACGCAACTGTTTGCCATATCTTTTTTTGAGAAAAAGGGATTGCGGCACTTTAAAGCTCCATTCAAGATCATGATTGCCAAATATTTTTACAAACCTGTCGTCTTTAAGAAAGTTTAATTCCAGCAAGAGGTCCTCACGGTAACTTCTTAAAACGTCTATGGGTTTATTTTCCCAAAGTTCCTCGCAGTCGCCGAGGCCAACGAGCGTGAAATTGTTTTTGAAATAGTAGTCAAGCGCTGCCACGTAATTCTTCTCGCAGGGTAGAAAATCGTCCGCCGCATCTCTGGCCCCTTTGTGCTGGTCAGACAATACGATGTACTTTCCCGAGTTTAGGTCCGCACTTAGTCTAAGACCTTTCTGTGAGCTGCCTCCCCTTATTTCTTTTAGAAGAGCATCAAGCGATTGATTGATAGCGGTTTTGTCAGGCGATGATGAAAATTTATCCGCCATCCAGGTCACCGGTTTCTTAAACAGGAACTGGCAAAATCTTCTGATTATATTGATGATAAGGTTAAACAATGCCTGAATTGATTAACTGAAAACGGGGTTAGACCTTTACATAAATTTTCTTTTTATCCAGCCAAAAACCGATTAGCCAAAAGAACAGCACTATACAAATGGCAAACAATAGGGAACCGTTGTTGGGATTGGAAAACAAAGGCTCACAGATATGCGTATAAAACCAGTTTAGCGGCGACGAGTATTCAATGCTTCCGTCTTCCTCCACACCGTTTTTTACCCTTATGATCGCATCGGTTTTAGGCAATAATTGACTTAACACATAGATAAACAAAGGGTTTTTGCCAAAAACATCAAACAGCCTGGTAGCGAACCCCTTAGCTTTTCTTACTTCTATCATGTAGATCATTATTGAAATGACCAGCGTAGCAAGACCGGTGGTTAGCAAAACATAGCTGCTTGACCATATTTTCTTATTAATGGGGAAAACGCCACCCCAACATAAACCTGCGAAAAAAAGCACACAACCGATCACAAAAAGTTTGGTTAACAGCTCATAAAACGCTGACGGAGAGTTGTTTTCCTTGGTTTTCTGCTGGATAAAATGCCCAACCAGGTAGCCGAAGATAACCTGCGTAATAGCGGGGAGGGTGCTTGCAAGTCCTTCAGGATCAAAAGCAACGCCCTCGCCGTGGTACATATGTGAACTTCCCAAAATTGCCCGGTCGAGGTGAGTGCCCCAAAAGCCCTCCAGTGAGAAAGGATCAGCTCCGTGGCCCAGCAGCAGGCACAATGCCCAGTAAATTAACAATATCATCATACCCACCACAAAAGCGCCCTTTGGCTTGCAATAATAGACAATAAGGGATGCGAAAAAATAACACAATGCAATGCGTTGCAACACATTTAATATGCGAATGTCATGCAATGATTTAGCAATGAGATGCCCGTCCTGCCAGCGCACAAAGGGATACCAGTTCATTAGCAGGCCGATAATAAATATTAAAAATGTTCGTTTGAAGACTTTCTTTAGAAAAACGGCGTCGCCAGCGGCTTGCAATTTTGGCATTACAAAGGCCATTGCGTTGCCGACAGCAAAAAGGAAAAATGGGAAAACGAGGTCTGTGGGCGTGTAACCATGCCATGGAGCGTGTTCCAGCGGTTCATAGATATGTGACCAGCTGCCAGGGTTGTTTACAAGAATCATTAGGGCCACGGTGGCACCCCTGAAAACATCTAGGGAGTAGAATCGTTGGTTCAAGTTCGCTTGGTTTGATGACGAATATATAAGATAAAATGGACAATCTTTTGACTTTTTGCTAAACGGAGAGTCTCCAAATGCGAATAACTTGCGACGGTCCATAACGAAATTATTTATTGATTAATAAGAAGTTCGCGGCCCAAGAAGTGTATTCTTTGGGTTCTAAAATCACATATATTTGCAGCCATCAGCCTGTTTACAGGCGGTTGTTCGTTTATATTAAGCTTTTGAAAATGTTCGATTAACCGTTGTTGGCGATTTAATATTTTAAACAAGACGGGCCCTTAAACAATATATTCTGTGAGAAGTATACAATATTTTATTTGTTTTAATATTAAGGCATAGAAGACAACTATTGAGAATAGTCTTCTGTGCCTTTTTAATTTTGCAAAAAGATAGGAACGGTTATTGCATATTGGAAGCTGCAAAAAATCAATCAGTTATAAAAAAGTATTGTGACTGAGGTGGCGAAGCTGTGCCCCGCCGGAGTTTCAACGGATTAGATGTTTGTTACATTTGTAGTCAAGAAGTAACCATAATGCAGAATAAAGACTGGTTTGCACTTTATACAAAACCTCGCTGGGAAAAAAAAATAGATGCCCTTTTACATCAAAAAGGATTTGAAAGTTATTGTCCCTTGAACAAAGTGAAAAAGCAATGGAGCGATAGGGTTAAAGTAGTTGAAGAGCCGTTATTTAAATCTTATGTTTTTGTAAAAATTGCACAACAGGATTTGTCTAACATAAGAGGAGTGAACGGAGTTGTAAACTTTGTATATTGGTTAGGCAAACCTGCAGTCATCAGAGAGGCAGAAATTGAGAACATCAAAAAGTTTTTGAATGAATATGAAGATGTTCAAATTGCTCCTTTAAGTATGGAAATCGGTGACCAGGTATTGGTGACGACGGGGCCACTGATGGACAAATCTGGAACTATAAAAAAAGTACTGAAAAATAGAGTTGAATTAGTAATCGAGTGCTTGGGTTATAAGTTAACCGCCAACCTGCCGAAAACAAAACTAAAAAAACTTTAAAACAACCGTATACACTACATGAGATTATCATATACAGGACTCATTGCCTTGCTGGTTATAATTCTTGCATCTTGTGGTAACCCTAAAGAACTTCGATACTTCCAGGGAGAGTTTGACACGGCTAAACTTTCTCAAGTGAATTATAAGGAGCCTGTCATTCAAGCCGGTGATATCATCAGTATCAAGGTATACAGTGATGATAATGCGGCAGCAGATCCTTACAACATGATAAGTAACGCAATGGCCTCCACTACAGCGCCAAATACATCGATGGGGTATGAGGTAGACAATGCCGGAAACATACAAATGGCCGGATTGGGGACCTTAAAAGTGAGCGATCTAACCATTCTGCAACTTCAGGGCCTGCTTGATAAGAAATTTGAAAAGCTTTTATCGCATCCTTATTACAATATAAGATTTTTGAATTTTAAAGTAACAGTTTTAGGTGATGTGGGAAGACCCGGCACCTACACATTCCCCGTGCAAAAAGTAAGCATCCTGGACGTGCTTGGCATGGCCGGCGATCTTACCATATATGGCAAACGTGATAACATATTAATTGTAAGAGAAAAGGACGGGAAAAGAGAGTTTGGAAGATTAAATTTGAAATCTCCTGATATATTTAAAAGCGACTGGTTCTACCTCCAGCAGAATGACATGGTATATGTAGATATGTTAGATAAGAAAGCCATTGCAACGGACCAAACAATGAGGTGGATAGGAATATCAACAGCTGTTATATCTACAGCAGCAGTAATAACTACGCTAATAATTACCATAAGCAACAACCAATAATTACCATCACTAAATAATCATAATTTTTTTGAATGGCTGATAATTCATTTTCTCCTGAACTAATATCTGACACCCAGCAAAACAGCTTAAATATTAAGGATTTTATCCTGAAGTATTTAAAGTACCTGCCCTGGATATTGCTCTGCGGTATAATAGGATTGGCATTTGCATACACAAAATTAAGATACACCGTACCGTTATACAGCGCAAGATCCTCCATGCTTATTCAAAATAATCAACTGGGAGGGGGTTCTGCGAGTAGCGATAGCAAACTTGGGGCGCTGTTCATGAATCCGTCTGGTGGCATGAATTTGAACAATGAAATGCTCATCCTGCAGTCTAAACCCATGCTAAAACGCGTGGTGCAAAATCTTAATCTGCAAACACAATACTATTCTGTAGGTAATGTAAAATCAAGTCTTTTATACAAAAACAATCCTATAGAACTTGTGCCGCTTGATACGGCCTATGCAAATACTTCATTTGCTCTCGACGTTCAGGTTGTAGATAATAATTCGTTTACGATTAATAATGACCCCAAAAAACATGTATTTGGTGAAATCTTTCCTTTTGGATCATTTAATTATAAAATACTAAAAACCGGCGATCTTAGTCACGTAGGAAGTGAGGTTCCCCGCTTTTTAATCACGCACAATCCCGCTTCATCTGTGGCAGACGGATATAGGGGTGCCTTAAACGTATCCCATGCCGAAGGAACGGATGTTTTGAATCTTGCTGCAACAACTGAAAACAAAGACCTCTGCGCTGACATCCTCACGAATATTATGGCTGTATATGACAGCATGAATATAGAGGACAGGAACAGAATTGCACAGATAACGCTTCAGTTTATTGATGACCGACTAGACACCATAAAGAAGGATCTTTCCGGAGTAGAGAAAAATCTCCAGGATTTCATGGAAAAGAATTCGCTGTACGATGTGGACGCGCAGGCGAGTAATTATCTTGAGAGATATGACGATTATTTCAAGCAGCAGACAGAAAGCAATGTAAAACTGAGCATTATAAACTGGTTGTCGAGTTATTTGAGCAACAAAGGTAATTACGACAAAATTGTTCCCACTACCCTTGGAATTGAAGAGCCGGCATTAGCGGAGTATATATTAACTTATAACAAGTTGCAGCTTGAAAGAGCAGCTGCTTTAAAGACTGTTCCCGAAGGAAACCCGATTATTCAGAAAATGGATGCATCCCTCGACAAAATGCGGAGGGATATGATTGAAGTTTTAAGTAACATTAAATCATCTTATAGTCTTACTGCAAAAAATCTCAAAGCAAATACAGAAAGTGCTCAAAGCGAACTGCAGTCAATGCCAAATAAAACCAGGCAGTTGCTGGAAATAAAAAGACGCCAGCAGATCATGCAGGATCTCTTCTCTTTCCTGTTGCAGAAAAAA
The DNA here is from genome assembly GCF_019130065.1 of Pinibacter aurantiacus. GTDB lineage: Bacteria > Bacteroidota > Bacteroidia > Chitinophagales > Chitinophagaceae > Pinibacter > Pinibacter aurantiacus. The sequence goes on from NZ_JAHSPG010000008.1 coordinate 165,690, forward strand.
ATTGAAGTGTCTATTTCCTCTGCATCTACCATCTCCGTTTCAAGAGTAGTAGAGCCTGCTGTTGCTTCGTACACTCCTGTGTCGCCCAATAAAAGAAGCGTTTACATGATGTTTCTTTTGATCGGTCTTGCCATACCGGTTGGCATAGCAGCTATTATAGAACTATTTAACGATAAAGTAAATAGCATCACAGACGTTGAAAATTTAACGCAAACGCCAATCATTGGGGAAATTGGGCACTCAGATTCCGAAGATCTTCCTTTGGTGATGAGAAACAACTCACGAAAGTTTATTGCAGAACAATTCAGAATCATTCGTACGAATCTGCAGTTCATTTTGAATAATGTAAACAAGCCTGTTATTATCGTAACCTCCACATTTAGTGGTGAGGGTAAATCTTTTGTCAGCACAAACCTTGGCGGTGTGATGGCGCTTGCCAAAAAGAAAACACTGGTAATGGAGTTTGACATTCGCAAGCCCAAAGTAGCGAGTGGCCTTGGTATTCATGTGCGAAAAGGAATTACCAACTTTATTGTCGGCAATGTTCCTCTTGATGAATTGATCATTCCGGTGGAAGAAGTTCCGGATTTGTATCTGTTGCCGTGCGGTCCCGTGCCTCCGAACCCCGCGGAGTTATTACTATCTCCCGCTATTAAAGAACTGTTTGAATATGCGCGGAAGAATTTTGACACGATTATAGTAGATACCGCACCTGTGGGAGTGGTTAGTGATGCATTGATATTGGGCGAACTGGCCGATGGAGCCGTGTATATCATCAGACAGGGATATACTTACAAAAAGCAGATCGCATTTATCGAAGATATGTACAGGCAAAAGAAATTGCCAAGACAATCCATCATCATAAATGATATCAAGCATGTGAGAGGATATGGTGGGTATTATGGATATGGCTACGGCTACGCGTCTGGCAAGAAGAGCCACTATTTCGATGAACAAAAGAAATCTCTTTTATCCGGTCTTTTCGGAAAGAAAAAAAGAAAGAAATAGAAAATGTACTTCGCTCATTCATCCAGTTATATTGACGAAGGTTGTGAAATCGGCGAGGGAACAAAGATTTGGCATTTCTCACACCTGATGCCGGGATGCATTTTGGGAAAGAATTGCAACATAGGGCAGAACGTTGTTATTATGCCTGATGTAGTGTTAGGAAATAATGTAAAAGTCCAAAACAATGTTTCGCTATATACTGGCGTTGTTTGCGAGGACGATGTGTTTTTAGGACCGTCCTGTGTTTTCACAAATGTGATAAACCCCAGAAGCGCCATTTCAAGAAAAGATGAGTTTCAAAAAACTATAGTTCGGAAAGGCGCGTCAATAGGCGCAAACGCTACTATCATTTGTGGAGTAGAAATAGGCCGGTATGCAATGATAGGAGCAGGCGCTGTAGTTACCAAAAATGTATCTGCATTCTCTTTGGTGGTCGGTAACCCCGGCAGGCATGCGGGATGGGTAAGTAAATGCGGACATAAACTTGATTTTAATAAAGGAAATGTAGCTGTGTGTATTGAAACCGGAGAAAAATATTACCTCAGCGACAATGCAGTTTCGACTGATAAATGAATTACCATTAGTATATGAGCACTTTGTACAAAGAGTTAGAACGTGAACAACCTATGACTGAAACGAATACCGACAAGGAACACTGGGACATGATTATCCAGCCTAAGACGTCGATGCTGGATCTGCAGTTAAAAGAAGTATGGCGTTACAGGGACCTGATCATGTTGTTTGTTAAAAGAGATTTTGCTGCCCAGGTAAAACAAACCGTATTAGGCCCGGTTTGGCACCTTATACAACCGATACTTACAACTATTATATTTTTAGTTTTATTTGGTGGCATTGCAGGAATTCAAACAGAAGGCGTTCCCCAGCCAATGTTTTACATGGCAGGCATAACGCTCTGGTATTATTTTTCATTGTCGCTAACAGCTACCGCCGGCACCTTTGTAACCAACGCTCCCATCTTTGGGAAGGTTTACTTTCCGCGCCTGGTTTTGCCCGTTTCCATAGTAATTTCAAATCTGATAAAACTTGCAATACAGTTTGGGCTGCTGGTTGTTATTATGTTCTATTATGGCATCAGCGGGAAATATGTATTTCACTTCAATATTTATTTACTGCTAGCACCTGTAGTCATTTTTATACTGGCTGGACTTAGCTTAGGATTGGGAATTATCATTTCATCTCTCACTACAAAATATCGCGACTTTACGCTCTTGCTTACATTTGCAGTTCAACTTGGAATGTATGTATCTCCTATAGGATATCCTTTATCTAAGCTGGAAGGCAGCAAATACCGGATACTGTTGGAGATTAATCCTATTACTCCTTTGGTCGAAGCATTTCGATATTCACTGTTTGGTAAAGGAACGTTTACAACAGGAACGCTGCTTTACAGTTTTGCGTTCATGATGGTGTCCTTGTTCTTCGGCATTATAATGTTTAACAAAGTAGAGAAAAGTTTTATGGACACCGTATAGTACCAGGTGTTCGAATGCAGGATTGTGTAATCATTTCAAATTTTTAATTTTTCAAATTGGCATAATGAGCAATACGGTTATTAAAGTAGAAAATCTTTCCAAGCAATATAGGTTAGGACAAATTGGGACCGGTTCATTGGCGCATGACATCAACAGATGGTGGCACAAAGTAAGAGGTAACGAGGACCCTTACTTAAAGGTAGGTGAGGCGAACGACAGAGCCAGCAAGGGAGACAGCGAATATGTATGGAGCCTCCGCGATGTGAACTTTGAAATAAAGCAAGGTGATGCGGTAGGTATAATAGGCAGAAACGGGGCAGGTAAGTCTACCCTGTTAAAAATTTTAAGCAGAACAACTGCTCCAACAATTGGCAATATAAAAATCAAAGGAAGGGTAGCGAGTTTACTGGAAGTGGGTACAGGTTTTCACCCTGAGTTATCCGGAAGGGAAAATATTTTTTTGAATGGCGCCATTCTTGGAATGACCAAAGCTGAAATCAAAAAGAAGTTCGATGAAATAGTTGATTTCGCGGGCGTTGAAAGATATATTGATACACCTGTAAAAAGGTATTCATCCGGAATGTATGTAAGGCTGGCCTTTGGTGTAGCGGCCCATCTTGAACCCGAAATTTTGATCGTGGATGAGGTGCTTGCAGTTGGTGATGCGGAGTTTCAAAAGAAAGCCCTTGGCAAGATGCAAGATGTTTCAAAAGGTCAGGGAAGAACGGTTTTGTTTGTCAGCCACAACATGGGCGTTGTAACTCAATTGTGCAATTCTGCTATACTATTGAATAAAGGCTCCGTTGCTTATACAGGAACATCAGATATAGTAGTTCAAAAATATTTGAACCTTAACTTAAGCGGCGAGACTTATGAAGCTCCGGAAGAAAAAGAGTTCTATATTAAAAAGGTGCAAGTGGTGGACGAACAGGGAAAAGTTTGCAGCACATTTGGTACGAGCAACAAAATTTATTTACAGTTTACCATTGCGAAAAATATTAAGAAAGCTTCTGCGCAGCTGTCATGTACCATTCAAAACAAGACTGGCGATTACCTGACGACTTTTGTGGAAGATCTGGACAAATGGTTTAATGATGCAAACGGAACCAATGAGCACACTTTTCAGGTTTTGTATCCTGGAGACTTGTTAGTGCCTAACTATTATGCATTCAGACTTGCAATATTTTCCGGAAGAGCAGTTTATGATTTGGTTGAAATGATATGTCCTTTTTCAGTGATCGACGAAGGTTCCGCAATGGCAATGTATGAAGGTGCCGGTTATGGTTATTTCTCCACGAACCATCAGTTTAAACAAATACTATGACCGTAAAAGGGATAATTAAGCGTTTAATTGGATATAAGCCGAAGAATGTACCTGTAGATAAACTGGCAATTCTCCGTGAATCAGGGAATCTTGTGTATGGCGACAACTGCAAATTTGAAGGATTTAGTGTTGCTTCCGTTGGTTATAAAAAAGGCTATCCCAACGTTAAAATCGGCAATAACTGTTATTTGTGCTGCAACATAATGTTGCAAGACGATGCGGCGCAGGTTATCATTGGAGATGGTACATATATAGGTCCCGGAACACTTATATTTTGTAAAGAAAAAATCACTTTCGACAACGATATAATGGTATCATGGGATTGTACTTTCATAGATACCAACGCACATTCTCTGCATTCAAAAGAAAGAGCTTCAGATGTAGCAGACTCAATGAAGGGACCCTTACATAAAAACTGGGCGGTTGTAAAAAATGCACCGGTACATATTAAAAGCAAATCCTGGATCGGATTCAATTCAATCATACTTAAAGGAGTGACGCTGGAAGAGGGTACTATAATCGGAGCGGGAAGCGTAGTTTCAAAGTCCACTGAAGATTACGGGATCTATGCAGGTAATCCGGCAGTTTTAGTAAAAAAGACGGACTAGAAGTTTTAAAATCCAATAAAATACAAATAGGCTAAATGGAAACGAAATATTTTAAGCAGCTAGATGGATTTAGATTTTTATCTATCGTGGCTGTTATGTTAGCGCACTTTGCAGATTTCGAGGTAATCTACAGAATACCTTTTGGCTTTGGCGTTATGTTTTTCTTTGTTTTAAGTAGTTTTTTAATAACCAGGATTTTACTTACTTCTAAAAACATCAATGAAACCACAGGCGGAAATAATTTTTATAGCATCAAGCAGTTTTACATCAGACGCTTTTTAAGGATATTCCCCATTTATTATTTACTGATATTTGCCGCGTTCATAATTAATTGGTATCCATGCCGGGAAATCATTGTATCGTTGCTAACATATACAACTAACTTCAAAATTGCGGCAGGAGCAAAAGCTGGCGACTTTACGCATTTATGGTCATTGGCAGTGGAAGAGCAGTTTTATATATTTTTCCCATTCCTGGTATACTTTCTTAATTCGAAAAATGTTCTTAAAATCTCCATTGCATTTATTGTTTTGGGATTATTAGGTCGCATGTCGCTATATCTGTATAATAGTGAGTCGGCACCATTTTCAGCGTATAATACAATTAGTTGTCTCGATTCTTTAGGGATTGGAAGTGTATTGGCCTACTTAAGTCTTTATAAGGTTGACTTCTTGAAAAATGTAATAGGAAATAAGAAGCTTTTTTGGGGTTCGATTGTCGTGTTTTTAGGTTTCATGATTTTCTCTTACAGCATCTTTCCTGCTAAAGAAGGAACCAATTTTACCAGTGTTGTTTTTATGCGCTTTTTCTTTAATGTAATGAGCTTTTGGATATTAGGATGGGCGGCACTATTTGGGTACACCGGAGTAATGAAATTGTTCCTGGAGAATCGGATTGTTATTTATTTAGGAAGAATAAGTTACGGCATGTATCTCTATCACTTTTTTGTGCCGGGACTCCTTTATAGGCTTTTTTCTTTCCTGAAGATTAACACGGATATCTTACCTTCTGGAACCTGGACTTCTTCGATTGGAGGAATTTTATTGTATGTTATTGTTACAATAATTGTGTCTTCAATAAGCTGGTATGTTATTGAAAAACCAATGAATGGTCTGAAAAAGTATTTTGACTATAATAAAAAAGTAGTCAGTAATTACTCTAAAAAAACAATTAATATATAGAAATGGATACTGGAAAGCCCGAATTGATAATTGTTAGCCAGAATTTATTAGGAGGAGGAACAAGCTTTACAAACAATCTGCTTGCGAATTTTCCGCGGGATTTTTTTGATATTAAATGCATTTATCTCGATCCAATTAATTGGCATGGCGCTAAGGCTCTCGATATTAAAATGGGGAAAAATGATGTTGTATTTCCATACGGTTCAGAATCCAGAAGAATAAGGTCGAGGGGACTTAACAAGTTAATTTCAAACAAAGAAGGAGCAATCCTTTCAAGTCTTGAAGATGAACTCATCTGTTTGGATATGTATTCCAAACACAACAAAACTGTTTATTTCGTTTGTCACGATGCAGGATTTCTACCCATAGCTATAAAATATCAATCACTGATTAGTGTCTTCATCGCACATAACATTACTGTTTTCGAAGAACTAAAAAGAATGCTTGAAGGAAGGGAGAAGGATATTTATTTTATAGAGCATGGAGTTAAAGTGCCTTCCTTTGTTAAGGAATACTCTACAAACAGAAAGCTCAAAATCGTATTTCTTGCGAGGCATCATAAGTTTAAAGGCTTATTCGATCTTCCTGTAATTAATGATTTGCTGGTTGAAAAAGGAATTGAAGTCGAGTGGATGGTGCTTGGCGATGGACCGGAGAGACAAGAAATTATTAAAAGGACTGAGAATTATCCGAATTTTCAGTTTCAGATTCCTGTAACTGCAGATGATGTGTTAACGATACTAAAAGAACAGGATGTTTTCATTCTTCCATCAAGAGCCGATGGACTTCCTGTTGCTTTACTGGAGTCGATGAGTGCCGGATGCGTTCCGGTTATTGCAAATTTTAGCGAGGGAATAAAAAAGGTTGTGTCAGATGATATCGGATTTGTAGTACCCGTTGGAGATAACGAGGCATTTGCAGAAAAACTGGCTTTTTTGTCAAACAACAGAAGTGTGCTACAAAAACTGAGCGGCAACTGCATTCAAAAAATAAAGGAAGACTTCAACATCGAAAACCAGGCATTAAAGTACTATCAGCTATTTACACAATATAAACAGTTAAAAACAAAATCTTCGGTAACAATTAGCGATCTGTATAGAAAGGCGCAGTACAATGAAAATGTTGCCAGGGTAATAAGATTGGCAAACCGTTTTTTGGTGTCAAAAAAGAAAGATAAAAACAAGTGATTTTTAAATTGGATTCGGAAAAAATAAACGAATGAAAATAGCTTTTGTCGATAATTTACATGTAGCAGGAGGGCTTTCAAGATTTTCTTTGTTATTGTGTAAAAACCTGGTGGCGAACAATGATGTCACCATTGATTATTTTGTACATAGTGGAAATCTTCCCAGTATTCCCGAAATACATAGCATAAGCGAGAAAGTTACTGTAAAGGTTATTAAAGCAAGTATGCCAAGAACAAGCCTGCTAAACAAGGTTACAGACAAAATATTTAAAGGCAATGGCAACGATAGCATTCTGAAGGAAATAGAGAAAGAGGTAGATGAAAAATATGACATAGCCTATTTCCCTTCAGCACACATGATGAAGCGCCCCAATCTTAGAATTCCCATTGTTGGAACACTTCATGATTTTAACTGGAAGTATTTTTTTGGCAAACAAATTTTCTCCCTGTCATTTGTAAAAATGATGGACGTTGAAATTTTGAAATGGATGGAAACGCCTTACAATGTTTGCTCCGCGCAGGATGTTGTAGATGAAGCGCAAAAACTATATCCTAATGCTAAACATTTTCCAACAGTTGTTCATATTGGACCTGTCGTGGTAAATCAGGAAATTGACGACGCGAAATCTAAAGAGACATTAAAAAAGGTAGGCATAGATTTTCCATACATCATTTTCCCTGGAAATTTTTTCCCTCATAAGAATCACCTTAATCTTTTTACCGCATTTTATTTATTGCGACAAAGACCCGGATTTGAAAATTATAAATTGATACTAACCGGCAAGAACTCAGAAAGCATTCCGAAAGGAATTGCGGAATACAGAGGTGTTCAATTATTGACCTCCAATAGTCCTCAAACTTTTTATGATGTAAGAGGCATGGGTTATCAACCAAACGAAGTTTTGGATGCGCTTATAAAGAATGCCAAACTTTTGGTATCTCCATCTATTTACGAGGCAATTTGCACTCCGGCAATGGATGCCTGGAATTTCGGCACGCCTACAGCAATATCAGATATTCCGCCATTTAGAGAACATGAAAAAGCGTGGGGAATTCGCTCCGCATTTTTCGATCCGATGAACCCCGAAAAAATTGCAGATGTGCTGGAAGCATATCTAAAAGATTACGACAGGGCAATCGAAGATGGCAAAACGTCAAAGGAAAATATGAGCAAGTATAGCTGGAAACATGTTTCGAAAGGCTATATGGAAGTTTTTGAAAAAGCAATCGCAAAGAAATGAAAATATTGGTACTCGGATCCCAGGGATTTATAGGTAGTCACCTGGTGGCCTCTTTTATTGATGGTGGTCACACCGTGACCGGATGTGACCTTATAGAAGCAAGCGTAAGTAAATATCGCTATCAGAAAATGTCCATACTATCAGCGGATTTCGATACGCTATTTTCCGATGGAAAGTTTGATGTGTGTGTAAATGCATCTGGTAGTGGCAACGTTGCCTACTCAATGTCTCATCCGATTTTTGACTTCGAGGCAAATACATATGCCGTGGCAAAAGTTTTGGATACGATTAGAAAACATCAGCCTCTTTGCAAGTATGTGCACATTTCAAGCGCTGCAGTTTATGGCAACCCCAATCAGTTGCCCATTAAAGAAGATGACATTCTTTCGCCAGTATCTGCTTACGGCTATCATAAGGTAATGAGTGAGCAAATATGTAAAGAGTATTCCAATTTGTATAATATTCCGGTTGCTATCATTCGCCCGTTTTCCGTTTATGGAAAGGGCTTGAGAAAGCAATTGCTTTGGGATGTTTGCACAAAGTTGGCAGCGGCCGATGGGATTAAACTATGGGGTACAGGCAATGAATCGAGAGACTTTATTCACATAAATGACATGGTTGCGTTGATTAACATTATCATCGAAAAATGCAACTTTAAATGTAATGTTTACAATGCCGCTACCGGCACTGAAACTACAATAAGGGAGGTTGCTGACATATTTGAGAAATATTATAATGGCAGCAAGACAATAGGCTTTTCAGGCGAAGAGAAAAAGGGAGATCCTATCAACTGGCGTGCGTCTGTTGACAACGCCATCGCATTGGGATTTGCTCCAAAAATTACAATGGAGAACGCCGTTACTGATTATATATCGTGGTACCATCAATTGACCAATGAACAATAAGTCTGAAATAGTTTTTACATTTCCAGCCTGCATGGGAGGAGTGGCCAGTTTCAATTATAACATAATTAACAACAGCCATCTCATAAAAAACTTTCGTTCTAAAGTTGTGCTGATAAAGGCAAAAGAAGACAACCGCCCGTTGTTTTTGGAAACCTTCACTGCTGATGAAGTGATCACGTTTAATTACTCGCACAAGGAGAACCAGTTTTTTGTGGCAAAGCGATTAAACGAACTACTGGGATCCGCTGAAGGAGCAATAGTTACAGACAACGCTTTAACCATTGCCGCTGCGCGATTGTTCAACAATCCCAAAACAGTCTTCCATTTAATTCACGACTATTTTTATGTAAATGCGAATGTGCGTTTGAAAGACATGGTAGACGTTGCAATCGCTCATTCTTCTTTTTTTAGCGATGCGGTTTTTGCTTCCCAACCTTCTTTGTTTGCACGCAGAAGTTTCTATATTCCCTACGGCGTTGACCAGGTGGCTAACCTGCCGGAAAAAAATCATGACGTACTTAATCTTGTTTTTTTAGGAAGACTGGATAGCGGGAAGGGAGTGATGTTGTTGCATGAAATGGAAACAATTCTCCGCAAGAAAAACATTGCTGTTAACTGGACCATCATTGGGAAAGGCCCTTTAAAAAGTGACCTTATCAGGCAATGGGAAGGAAAAACAAATGTTTCGTTTCATGAGCCGGATACAAAAGATGAGATTTATAGACTTTTAAAAGAGCAGGATGCTTTCGTGTTTCCTACCATGTTCGAAGGAACGCCCGTATCTATTTTAGAATGTCTTGCAAACGGCGTGGTAACCATTACCAATGATTTACCCGGAGGTATTCGCGACATCGTTACAGAAGGCATTGGCTTTCGATGCGCATTGGGCGATGTGAATGGGTTTGTAGATAAAATAGAATTGTTGCACAACGATAGGAACCTGCTGAGGCAGATGCAAGACAATTGTCTGCAACTGGCAAAAGCAAATTATGACATTCAGAAAAACGCAGACAACTACTTTACGCTGTTCATGCAGTTTGAAAAGTATCGTCGCAAAAATATAAATTGCAGTCCCGGCATGTCATTGCTGGACAAAAAGTTTTTTCCTAACTGGCTGGTAAAAATCATTAGAAAAGTTAAGAATCGATAGTAACTGAGACCTATACATACCTGAGTAACTCTTAAAACAATTATATGAGTAAAAAGGATGTTAGGCTTTATTTCGCAGACTTTTGGCCTGGGTTTAATGTTGAAGACAATTTCTTTGTACAACTTTTGTCCCCGCACTACAACCTGATTATTGACCCTGTATCTCCTGAGTTTCTGATATATGGGGTGTATAGCAGCACATTTACCAAATTCAAAAATGCGGTCAAAATATTTTTCACTGCTGAAAATGTGAGACCGAATCTCAGCGTTTGTGATTACGCATTAACGTTCGACATTTTATCTGACAAAAGGCATTTGCGCCTTCCTTTATATTCGCTCTATACAAGCGTTTGGGGAGTGGATGCGTTGCTGAAACCAAAAAACATAGATGAAATTGTAAGTCAGAAAACGAAGTTTTGCAACATGGTGGTTTCTAACCCGCACGCAAAAGAAAGACTGGACTTTTTTAAGATACTGGGTGATCTGAAAAGAGTAGATTCTGGTGGAAACGTGTTGAATAATATTGGTTATAAACTAGGCAGAACAGTTGATGATAAATGCCAGTTTATAAATCAATACAGATTTACAATAGCTTTTGAAAATTCAAGTTATCCGGGATACACAACCGAGAAAATTGTTGAACCAATGAGGATGAACTCGATTCCTATTTATTGGGGAAACCCCAGAATAACGGAAGAGTTTAATCCAAAAAGTTTTATTAATGTGCACGACTTTTCTACGCTAAAGGAAGCGGCAGAGTATGTGATCGACATTGATAACTCCCCCGAAAAATACAAGGCACTGATTAAAGAACATTGGTTCGTTAATAATGTTGCAAACGAGTATTTGAATTACGACAGAGTTGTATCCTTTTTTCAAGATATTATTAATAAAGGCAGAGCTCAGTTAAGAAGTAGAAGTTTGGCACAATTAGCTGCAGTTTCTGAAGTGCGGTATAAAAAAACAAAAGCGAGAATTACGCGCAAATCATATTGCCATACATCTTCCTGGTAAAAATAAAGGGTGTTGGTATTTCAAAATTTTTCCCTGCTGACAAATCGATAGAAAAATAAAACGATACGGCATAAATCAGCTTATTATGAACGCCCCATTAGTTAGTGTTTTAATGACCTCATACAATCGCGAAAAGTATATAGCAGAAGCGATTGAAAGTGTTTTAGCTAGTACTTACAACAACTTTGAGTTGATAATTGTGGATGATGGATCAAAAGACTCAACAGTAGAGATCGCTAAAAAGTATGCACAGAAAGATAGTCGCGTTCTTGTTCACATAAACGAAAAGAACCTGGGAGATTATCCAAACAGGAATAAAGCAGCCTCGCATGCAAAAGGGAAATATCTCAAGTATGTAGATGCGGATGACCTTATATATCCCTGGGGACTGGAGCTGCTGGTAAGCATGATGGAGCAGTTTCCGGATGCCGGCTTTGGTTTGTGCTCGCTTGCGCAGGATGATAACAGGATATTTCCATTTCAGCTTTCTCCAAAAGAAGCGTATTTGTATCATTATACGGGGCCGGGATTATTTCACAAAGCTCCTCTTTCCTCTATAATACGAAGAGATGTGTTTTATGAAGCAGGTCAGTTTGCTCCCATACGTATGGCAGGCGATTTTGAAATGTGGCACCGCCTGTCACAGAAATATTTTGTTGTGTTAATGCCTCAGGGCATTGTTTGGTATAGAAAACACGGGGAGCAGGAAATGAATAGTTTTAAAAAATATATTCAAACTTATGAAGAAGTGAAAGTGAAATATCTCACAAGTGCGAGTTGTCCACTGGATCAAGAGATACGATCCTCCCTGGTTAGAAAACAAAACACATCGTCAATTAAAAAAATTGCTAAAAAGCTCTTAGGCAGGTAAAGATTGCCGGCATGTTAGCGCCGGAGTTAGCAGCTTTCTTAAGCTACAAAAACCAGGTATCTGCTTAGAAATATTTTACAATCGTCAACTTAAAAAATTCCGTATCGCTCGGCGATGCGGTCCTAGAACCAATGCAAACAAAAGAAAAGCTCGCGTTTAATATAAAGAAGGCGTACAACAATGTATTGAAAGGCTTAAATGTATCTTCGACTGTAGCAGGTGTTCCCAAAAGCTGCATAAAGGCGAAAGAGTGGGCCCTGAAAAACAACACTAAGTACATCACTATTTTTCCTGAGCGCCGTTCTCACGAAAATGAGCTGGTAACCGTTGACCCCACTGTCCATAAAATTTTCGCAGATGAAAAAATTCGCAAAATACGTGAATGTTTTGTATTTGAAATGCCAAACGGCCGCGTGTGGGGGAAGGACGGCATAGTAATAACACCGGATGATCTTGTTATTGAAGATGTAAGCATGGAGTTTGGCCAATACAAAGGAAAATCCGGAAGACAGTTAAGCGTATTTAACAGGTTCAAGCTTGGTGCCGTGAAAAAAATAAATGGCACTGTGGCTGTGATTGCTCATCCTGGAAGCAATAATTACCACCACTGGCTCGTTGATATGATGCCCAGGTTTCTTTTTTTAAAGAACACTGGGTACTTTGACAAAATTGATTTCTTTTTGTTTGACCATAATGATCTTCCTTTTCAAAAGTTTTGCCTGGAAAAACTCGGTATAAAAGAGTCTTCCATTATAAAACCCTCAGATAGATGGACGTTTCATATACAAGCTGACAAACTGATTATACCATCGTTTCCCGATACTTTGGGACACGTGAATAAAGAAGTGCTTGCATTATTAAGAGATTTCATTTCTCCTGATCTGCAAAAGCCACTGGATCCTAAGAAGCGCATTTTTATTAGTAGAAAAAAGGCTCTTACAAGGAAGATCGTTAATGAAAAAGAACTAAAAGAATTACTTTTTGCAAAGGGGTTTGTGGAGTATTATCCGGAAGACTATGACGTTAAAGAAGTCGCAGAATTTTTTTCAGATGCTTCCGCAATTACTGGCATACATGGTTCTGGCTTTGCTAATCTTATGTTTTGTAGCAGGGGTGCAAGCATTGTAGAATATGTTGCACCGCTTCATGTCGATCCTGTGTATTACATTATTGCAAGTACGGTTGGCGCTCAATTGGGATATTTGTTTTCCGAAGGTGAACGCCCCTCTGAAAATACTGATTTAACGAAACATAAAGTTGATGAGGATTTACTTCTTGACTTAGATAAACTAAACAGACTATTCACTCTTGTAAATATTAATTGATGATCCTCCTGCTGCTTATTAAAAATTTTTTTCGTCGACTTGAAAGAAATATGTATTGGATTCTGCTGTTAAGCAAAAGCAGGATCTCAAAAAAAGGTTTAACAGTAATGTTTCCTGTTATTGTAGAAGGCAAAGGTAAAATTGTAATTGGGGACAATGCGACATTGTCAAAGAGATCCAAATTGCTGTGCGGCCAATCAGGTAAAATCGACATAAAAGAAAATTTTTTTATAGCACCAGGTGCATGTTTAACTGTTAGTCCAAATGGCGAGTTTATTGGAGGAAGCAATATAGAGATAAGTGAAAATTCGCGGCTAATCGTATCAGGTAAATGGACCATCGGCGATAGGGTATATATTGCAAACAGTGCCAATATTTTTGCAAGGGAGCGCATAACTGATCAACCATCCCTTTCAATAGGAAGCAACACTTATATTGGTGACAACGCACTGCTAGATCTTACCGACAGCATATCTATAGGAAGTAATGTCGCTCTGGGTGCATTTTGCATTATATACACACACGATCATAAATACGAAAAGGAAAAACCGGCACCGTGGAAAGGAGCAATGAAAAAAGCCCCCATAACAATAGAAGACGGTGCCTGGATTGGATCACGCGTTACCATACTGCCGGGAGTAACAATAGGAGAGAAATCAATTATTGCAGCCGGTGCCGTGGTAACCAAGGACGTAGAACCCTACACGCTGGTTGGTGGCGTTCCCGCAAAAATAATCAAACATCTTTAACTATTAATGGAAAGGTCGGTATCTGTAATTATACCCAACTATAATTGTGAAGAGTGGGTTGAAAAAGCAATAAAAAGTTGCACGGCGCAACGACCTTTTGTCAAGGAAATTATCGTAGTTGACGATCATTCTACTGATCAAAGTTTGTCGGTGCTTAACCGTTTACAAAATGAAATTGAGGAGTTGGTAGTTGTTAAGAACATTGCCAAGGGTGGAAACAATGCGCGAAACTATGGGTTTTCACTTTCGACAGGACAATACATACAATGGCTTGATGCCGACGATACAATTTTACCAGGAAAATTTAATACGCAGATTGCTTACCTGGAAAAACATCCAAAAATTGAAATAGCTTATTCTGATTGGAAACTTGACGAGTATGACGAGAACGGAAGATTTTTACTACAGGAATTTAAAAAACTGACTTCTTATTCAAACTACCTCGAAGAACTTCTAAGGGATAACTGGTCCCCTCCCCATAGTTATCTTGTTAAACGAGCAACTGCGGAATTGATGGTAGAAAAAGATGGATGGAACCCTTCAACAAAAATTGCACAGGACAGAGAGTACTTTACAAAAGCTGCACTATCGGGCAAGGCATTTGGATATGTTGAAGGAGTGTTTTCAATATATAACAGAAGACGCCAAACGAAATCTGTTTCACGGGCTCTGAATAATAAAGAAAGAGCGGGCCACGTCATCCAATTGCTAAAGCATTTTATTGATGATGTAAATGATGCCGACTGGATTGCAAGCGCCGATAAAAAAAGATACAAATCACTTTTAATGACACAGATACTCTACTATTCCTCTGTGTACAATATATCAATAGAAGGAGCTGAGTTTAGTTTTGCAAATACTCACTGGAGGCTTATAAAAGGTTACAGATCTAAACTCAAAGTAATACTGAGGCTATTGGTAAAATGATAAATTAATATGCGACAACAGAAAAGGTTATTATATTTTCTCAGTCATCCGATTCAATATATTTCACCATTATTGACAGAGCTAGCAAAAGAAAGCGACTTACAGGTATATTATTTCTCCGATGCAAGCATAAGAGGCGGAAAAGACGCTGGGTTTGGCGTTCAGGTTAAATGGGATGTTCCTTTACTCGAAGGATATAAATCTACATTCCTTCCTAACAAGTCAAAAAAGGAAACGCTGGACAACAAATTTTGGGAGCTGATAAACCCTGCAGTAATTAAAGTTCTTAAAAGAGAAACAGGTGATGTAATTGTAGTACATGGCTGGAGCTATGCATCTGTATGGATGACCATTTTGGCTGGAAAATGGTATGGAAAAAAGATTTGGCTGAGAGCAGAGAATCCATATAACCAGGAGATAAAAAAGTCGAAACGTACTTTGTTTTTAAAGAGAATTATTTTAAAAAATATTCTTTTTAAAATGATTGACAAATGTCTCTATATAGGAAAAGAAAGCAAAAAGTTTTTTGAATACTACGGAGTACCGGAAGAAAAATTGCTCTATACGCCTTATTGTGTTAATAATGCTTTTTTTCAACTGAAACACGAAGAGTTGAAGAGCAATAGAGACAGTATAAAAACGGAGTTGAATTTGCCGCTGGATAAAAAAATAATTCTTTATAGCGGCAAGTATATTCCTAAAAAGAATCCGCTTGATCTTATTAAAGCGTATGAGAAAATTGGTAGTAGTAATGTAGCCTTGGTAATGGTTGGCGAGGGTGAGCTGAGAAAAGAAATGGAGGCGTACATTCAACAGCATAATTTGTCTGACATTTACCTGACTGGATTCATTAATCAATCAAGCATTCCAAAATACTATGAAATAGCGGATGTGTTTGTAATGTGCTCTGGCATGGAAGAAACATGGGGGTTATCTGTTAATGAAGCGATGAACTTTGCCAAGCCCGTAGTTGTCTCCGATACCTGTGGTTGCTCCGCAGATTTGGTAAAAAATGGAGAAAATGGTTTCGTGTTCAGGGAAAAAAACATTGACGACCTGGCGGCATGCATCAATAAACTTATTTCTGATGAAGCTTTTTGTATAAGCGCGGGAAACAAGTCTAAAGAGATTATTATGGATTATTCCAACAGTGCGATAGTTCGTAATCTTGTAGAGGGCTTAAACAATTCTGTTCAATAGTGTATGAATTTATTACTAGTCGGTTCTGACAAAATATTCGCAATTGAAAATATTTATGTTAAATACTTAAAGGAAAAGCATGACGTAACTTTATTTCCTGCCCAAAGTATTTTTTATGATTATTATTACCGGAAAGGCATTGTGCATAAACTTCTTTTCAAAGCAGGTCTTTCCAGTATTTACAGGAACATAGATAAATTATTAATAGAGAAAATTGAGGCAGTCAAGCCACAGGCGGTATGGGTGTTTAAAGGAATGGAAATTTCTCCCAAAACACTACAATGGATAAAAAGCAGGGGAATCAGGTTGGTAAATTACAATCCTGACAATCCTTTTATTTTTTCCGGAAGAGGGAGTGGCAATAGTAACATTACAAACAGCATCGGTTTATACGACTTACACTTTACTTACAATCATGAAATTAAAGAGCGTTTGCAAAAAGACTATAACGCCCTGGTTGAGGACCTTCCTTTTGGATTCGAAATAAACGACTCGGTGTTTAGCGAAGCACAAAACCAGGAAGAAATCAACAAAGCTTGTTTTCTTGGAAACCCAGACAAAGAAAGGGCGGCGCTCGTCAACGGGATAGCAGAGAGTGGGCTTCCTTTGGATGTATTTGGGAACGATTGGAAATCTTTTGTTAAGAGTGAAAACATAACTGTACACGAGCCGGTATATAAAGATGATCTGTGGAAAACATTAAGGAGATACAGGGTACAGTTGAATATGATGCGGGTGCACAATGAAAACTCGCACAACATGCGAACCTTTGAAATACCAGCAATCGGAGGTATACAACTCGCCCCTGATACGGTGGAACACAGGTTTTTTTTTAACGAAGGGAAGGATATTTTTTTGTACAAGTCAATTGATGATTGCATACAGAAAGTAAAGGCGTTGATTGCACTTCCGGCCTCCGAAGCAGAACAAATAAGAGTGAATGCCAGGAGAACTTCTATTGAGAATAAGTATAGTTATCGTGACAGAGCTTTACACGCAGCCGAAAAAATTAAAAGGATTTTATAATGAAGAGTTTGGTGATCGTTCATTTTCTCCCCATTGAAGGATTTCCTCCCTTGCTGAACCTGCTGCAGGTAATCACAGATAGCAGAAAAGATTTACAGGTTACTGTATTTACAAATAGCAAAAGTGATCAGCATTATACATTTGAAATTGATAATGAAAGAATCAATATCATCAGGGTTGCTGATGTAAGCACAGACAGCTCGAGGTTGAAAAGATATTATGCCTACTATAATTTCTACAGAACAACTTATAAGGCGCTGAATAAAATTAAACCCGAAAACGTTTTATGCTTCGACGCTATTTCCATCGTAGGTGCGTATTGGTATTTTAAAAAGAATCCTGGCACAAGGTCCAAACTATATATTCACTACCATGAGTATATGTCGCCGCAGGAAATTGCTGGCGCTACAAGCATGATGAAATGGGTTTTTGAAAAGGAAAAAGAACTGTTTTCCATTGCTAAGTGGATTTCGCATACAAATGAAGAAAGGCTGGGCTTTTTTGTAAAGGATAACAACCTACAGCAGGATGCCCGCTTCCATATTATGCCAAACTGGCCTTTAAAAAAATGGAGTAACTTTATCAGAACAGACAGGACCATAGATAGCCCCCTAAAAATTGTTTATGTAGGGGCGCTGAGCATGGATACATTGTATGTCAAGGAATTTGCGGAGTGGATATTGGCGCAGAAAGGAAAAGTAATTTGGGATGTTTACAGTCAGCAGCAGGCAAGCGATGTAAAAGCGTACTTCCAGGATTTGAATTCGCCATATATAAATTTTAAGGGTCATCGCAAATATGACGATTTACCACAAACATTAGAAGCCTATCACGTTGGCGTAATTCTTTACAAGGGCCATATACCAAACTACATATATAACGCACCCAACAAACTGTTCGAGTACCATGTATGTGGGCTTGATTGCTGGTTTCCAAATCAGATGAAAACTTCAATGAAATTGGCAACCAATAACACTTATCCCCGCATAACGGGAGTTGACTTTGAGCACCTGGAAGAGATTTCGAACGTTGATAGTTTAGTTTGCCGGAAGGGCCTGTCATATAAGCTCTATGAATTTTACGCAGAAAAGGCTTGTGACGAACTTATAAACTCGTTTTAATTGTGAAAAGAATTGCTGCAAGCATAGTTATTGTTGAATGAAATCATTAAGACCATATTTCTATACAATTCTTGAATTGTTGATTTTTATACTTTCCTTTTTCTTATCGGAAAGTTATACGTTGTTACTTATTGCGTTAACTGTTGTTGTTCTATTTTCTGTACTGGATAAATTAGGCAAAGGAATAGTGTTGCGCGAGCTGATTTCATTGCACGCTTGTGTTGTTTGCCTTGTTATGCCGTTAGTAGGATATACCTGGTATACTATTGAAAATCCATTGTCAAAGCTGTGGGTGATGTATATGATGGTCCCCTTCAATACGTACTTTTCATTTGCGCTGCCCGCAATCGCAGGCTTTGTAACCATGATTTCCTGGCCTTCGTCAAGATCAAATGTCACCGATGGCGAGGCTTTTTTGCATTGGTATATAAACAGGGCAAAGTCTGTTCTTAGACTAAATAACAGAACGGCCATTCAGATAATCGGAGCGGGTTTAATCTGTTCATTGGTGTTGAAATTTTTGCCGTCGGGCTTGCAGTTTATTGCATCTTTAATGTTCTTCGGATCGTTCGCAGGTTTTTTGTATGTGTACTTTGACAAGGCAATGCCCAGAAGGAAATTGATTCTTTGGTTGTTTGGACTTTATATTGTAGGGAATTCAATTATTGTGGGAATGTTTACCATTGTTGCATACATGGGCATCACAATATTTTCATTTTTGTTTATTGGAAAGAAGGTCAGCATGTTAAAGAAGATCTCCATTTTTGTATTGGCGGTTTTCATATTGTTGCTTGTTCAATCTGTAAAAAGAGATTACCGAACTCAAATCTGGCGCGGCTACGAGGGAAATAGAGCAGAGCTTTTCAGCAGTCTTATTATTGACGAGCTTGCAAGCGGGAATTCATTCTTTACCGTGGAAACGTTTTTCAAAATGTATATAAGAGGCAACCAGGGCTTCAACATTTCTCTTGTTATGAGGCGCTTTCCCAATCAAAGAGAATTTGATGGAGGAGAAAGACTATTAACGACCGTTGCAGCGTCGCTGGTACCGAGGGTTTTTTGGCCGGATAAACCCATGGCCGGAGGAAAGTTTAACATGGATTATTATGCAGGCATTAAGGTATCAGGATGGTCAACAGACGTGGGACCGCTTGGAGAAGCCTGGGGAAGTTTTGGCGAAGTGGGGGGAATTATTTTTATGTGTGTACTGGGTCTCTTCATAAGATTTGCCTATTTCCGTTTTTTCTGGATATCACGCAAAATACCATTGTTATTATTCTGGCTGCCAGCGTTATTTTATCCTGTAACATTTTCCATGGAAACAGATACATTATTGGTATTGAATACGTTGGTAAAAGGCTCGTTTTTCATATGGGTTTTGTTTAAGATGAAACCAGATTGGTTTGGCAAACCCAAACAAAAGGTTCAGTTCAGAAAACCTGTTCCGCAACTGAGATAGAACCGGGTGAAATTTTTTAATGTCTGGCTAAATAGATTATGCAAAAAATCATCGCACTTATATTATCTACCTTGCTGGTGGTTACTACCGCTTTCTCACAATCGAGAGAGGAGTTTAACGGACCGTTTGCAAGCTGGGCAAATGTTAAGACAAGATTCAAAGCCAAAGGCGACGGCGTAACTGATGATACAAGATCTCTCCAAATGGCTATAGATAGTTTATCTTGCACATCTATCGGATTTAATAAAGAGACCTCAACAGCTTACACCTGTATTTATATTCCCAGGGGGCACTATAAAGTTTCTCAAACATTAAATCTGAGAGGAAAAATAGGCGTTAATATAATTGGAGAAGATCCCGCGAACACTTTTATCGAATGGGCCGGAAATGATAAGGATACCATGTTACTTGCAAATGGGTCTGCATGCTACAAAATCGCCAGGCTAACATTTGATGCAAAAAATAAAAAAGAGATTGAAGGCATCGGCATTCACTGGTTGCAAAAATGGACCGAACCCAAGAACAGAAGTTATGCCTCTTCAAATATTGAAATTGCTGACTGCATTTTTTCTGGCAACATGGCCGTTGGCATTGGTGGCGGATACAACTGGAATGATTCCGAAGTTAAAATAAACAGGTGTTCATTTAATGCATGTAGCGTAGCAGGAATAAGAATAACGGGCTATAACGCCTTGGACTACTGGATATGGTATTGCAAGTTTTACAATTGTAATAGAGGCATTATCAACGTAAGTGGCAATTTTCATGCATACAGCTGTTATTTCAAACAATCTGCATATGCTGATGTGGAATCTGATAAAGGTTATTATACTTCGCTGCGCGGTTGTTTTTCCGACAACTCCGGCTCGCTTCAATATGACAAAGGCTCCAGCAATAATCCGTTTAAAAGAGTTTTTCAAAATAATGTCGTCGTTGCACCGCAAACTACACCTGTACAGTACGGGCACGCAGGCAAGCTCACTTTTCTTAATAATCAGTTCGATGGTGTGCTGATTAAGCAGCCTCCCACAGCAGCGACAGGCGATAAGCCATACCTGGTATATTACGCAGGTTGGTTTGGTACAAACTATAACGTGCTGTCAATAGGAAATAAATACATTTACGACCAACCCTTTGCGCTGTCGGTAAAGTATCCCAAAAAAATATATGGGTTAAACGATAGCTATGGAAAAAAGGCGTTGCCAAAAGGAAGCGATTTCGTTGCAAAAATGCCTGTAACGCCCGCTCTTACAAAAAGAAAAGTTTTTGAGGTGCCCGTAAATGCAGATGTAAAAACCATGCAGGCAGTGATTAACAATGCTGCTAAACTGCAGGGACAGCGACCTATTGTGCACTTCCCGGTGGGGCAATACCTGATTGACCAGCCACTCGTAATTCCATCTGGCAGCGACATGCAAATAATAGGTGATGGATTTATTTATGCATCCGTTATCAATGCAAAAAAGCCATTCACAGGTTCAAGCCTCATTAAAGTGAAGGGGCCATCATACATTGAGATAAAAGACATACAAATAGGAAGTGGAGTTATAAAACCACTGAACGGTATTGAGTTTGAAAACATCGATCAGCCATCTTCCAATGTGCATATAGACCAAATTTATTCATTGGCAGACACTTCTTTATTTGTGAATGGATTTAATTATACCGCTTTTGAAAAAAACAATTCCTTCTTTTCTGATGGAAATGTAATTGTTGGCGGAAGCAAACAAAAGGCAGGCACGGGAACATTACAGGTCTATTGCTTTGGAGGACAATTTAAAGGAACCTCTGTTTACAACAACGGTGTGTTTGTTGCCAAAGATTGTTGGTGGGAGGGCCCTTCAAGAGTTCCTTTGGATCTGCAAGGCGATGGCAGCATAACAATTGATGGAGCCATGATGGCACCCGCAAAGGTGGATAGCTTGCCTTCTATTAAAATTGGAAAATTTAGCGGCAAGCTTAATTTCCTGAACATGTATATACAGGGAGGAGTTTCGATTGAAGCGAATAACCCAGACTTAAACTTGCTGTTTTGGAACATAAACTTTTTTCACAAATTGAATGTGCTCAATGCCATACCAGCAAAGTTTAGCGGAAAGCTTGCTTTTGCCGGCATAAACGCACAATGTTTTGATCAAAAAAACCCACTATGTAAAGACGTGCAAACTTTAAACGACAAGTTTGTAAACGTGAGTGACGAAAACAAATATTTCAACGATCAGACGATGCAGGATCGAATGTCGATGCCCGCTGGTTATCAAAACCTGGGTGCAGGAGTTTCAAATATTTACATCGGCAGGGTTTCTTTGGATGGAAGTATGGTTGGATTAAAATTCTCTAAATAAAATTAACAGCCTGCATTTTTTTGCAGACAAAAAGTAACCACTAAAACAATAATCATAGGTCTCCAGTATTTCTTATGACAAAATTCTTAAGCGACAAACTCAGAGCCCTTTCTTTTTTTTCAATCATAATGGTAGTATACATACATGCCTTCAATGTGCAGGTAAATATGGCTACTGGGGTTGACGTGGTTCAAAGAGGATACAACTCGTTTATTCAGGACTTTATCAGTCACGGGATTGCTGATTTTTCAGTCCCCATGTTTTTTGTCATTTCCGGCTTTTTGTATTTTATGAATATAAAGACCGGAGCTGCTTCGGAGTTTATACAAAAATATAAGAAGCGGTTTGAAACAGTAGTATTACCTTATTTGATCTGGTCTGTTTTTGGAATATTGTTGTTTTTACTGCTTCAGTCAATTCCTTCGGTTAGAATTTTTTTCGCTCAAAAGGTAATGATCAAAGATTACTCTTTGTCTGACTGGATGGACAATATCTTTATTAATCCCGTACAATATCAATTCTGGTTTCTGAGAGATTTGATCGTACTTATTGCCTTGTCTCCGGTAATTTATTATGTGATTAAATACCTGAAATTATTTGGGGTTATTGTTTTCCTGGTGATTTGGTTACTGGATGCACAATTAATCATAATGAAAACTGTGTCCCTGTTCTTTTTCGGATTGGGCTCATTTTTAAGCATCCAAAAAATCGACATTGAAAAACTATCCTTGAAAAAATTCAGCATGGTAATCGTTATCGTCTGGATAGCGCTGATATGTCTCAGAACAATATTTACTTACGAAAGCTATTGGAACTATTGGCTATACGTTTTGCATGCATTTATAATGTTGCTTGGTGTTGTTACTATTTGGAGCCTGTATGATAAATTAGTGGGAGCCACTGACATTTCAAAAATGAAGCTGTATTCCTTATTTCAATACACATTTTTCATTTATGCCGCTCATGAACCGGCATTAACCATTTGTAAGAAAATATTGACGTTCGCACTTGGAAGAACGCAACCTGTTTCGCTGGCAATCTATTTCGTTGCGCCTGTGCTTGTAATAGTTACCATGATAGGATGCGGGTTCCTGTTTAAAAGAGCTGCTCCGGCAGTGTATGCCGTAATTACCGGAGGTAGGTAAGTACCCCGACCCTTTAAAATATAAAACCCGTTCCCTAAAATGTTCAGCATTTCTATTGGAAGAATAATACCCGATGGAAGCCAGGGGACAAAAGTTTGATCAATAAACTAATAACCGTATAAAGCCGTTAAAACATGTTACTAAGAAGCCTTTCCAACTTTAAAGGGAAAAACCGTCTCGTAAAAACCTTATACAAAAAGACGATTGAAACAGCAACCGATATCAGGATAAAGGGAAAATACAATTGCGAATACCTGGTACCCAACTTAAAAGAAATTATCGGCTTTAGCATTTTCGCAGATGGCGTGTATGAGCCGGAAACAATCCAGCTTATTAACAAATTGCTCCCTCAAAACGGATGCTTCCTCGATCTGGGAGCCAATATTGGCGCTATTTCCACACCAGTCTCAGCAATGCGGCCAGATGTAAAAATAGTATCAGTGGAGGCAGCTCCATGGATATACGCTTATCTCAAAAACAATATTGAAACCAATGGATTGAAAAACGTGCACATTGTGAACAAGGCACTGTTTGACAAGGACGATATCGAAATTGATTTCTATGCTCCTGAGGTTCAGTTTGGAAAAGGTTCAATGGCGCCTGTGTTCACCCAGAATGCAGTAAAGGTTCAGGCAATAAAAGTTGATACACTCGTCAGGCAATTTAATATCGACAAGGTCGACGTTATTAAGATTGACGTGGAGGGATTTGAATCCTTCGTTTTTAACGGAGCCACGGAATTACTTAATCGCCCGGTTGCTCCGGATATTATTTTCGAATTTGTAGACTGGGCAGAAAATAGCGTACCCGGTATCAAGGTGGGAGCTGCACAGGAAGTGCTGCTTAAAGCGGGGTATAAGCTTCATAGAATAGACGGCGATAAGCTGACTGAACTTAAAGAAATACAAACAGCAGGCTCTGGAAATATGCTTGCCACAAAGAAAGCAAGCGCAACTGGGAATTGACAAACGGATATAAAAGCATTATACATGAAGGTATTACATACCATTTCTTCAATGGGTTTTAAAAGCGGAGGTACAAGCTCCAGTACTTATGAGCTCATAAAAGGATTGCGAAACAAGAAGGTGGAAGTTGATATTCTATCATTTGAAGCAGAGCCCGGAGACAAGCTCGTGGGAAAAGATGATTTCTTACTGACTGTTCCTCAAACTAAAGAAAAAAGATTTCTCTATTCAAAAGAATACAAAACAGTCGTTGAAGCCGCCAATTATCAATTGTTTCATACAAATGGATTGTGGCGCTATACCAACTACATCACAGTAAAAACGGCGAGAAAGAAAAACCTTCCATATGTCATCAGCCCGCATGGAATGCTTTATCCAACGGCCCTGCAGAAGTCGCCATTACAGAAAAGACTTTTGATGCTACATTCCTTCAGGCGCGATTTGCAGAATGCAACATGTCTTCATGCAACGTGCAAAGAAGAAATGATGCACATCAGAAATCTTGGTATAAAGGCGCCTGTTGCCATCATTCCCAATTCTATCAATATCGGGGAAGTAAAAATCTACGATACGCCCAAGGAGAGGTTTGAAATTGGTTATGTTGGAAGGCTGGCACCGATTAAGAATCCAGAAGGCCTGATAAGAGCGTTTAGCAAAGTAGAGCAGGCCAATCCAAATGTTTATTTAACAATAATAGGAAGTGGCGACGCCGAATATGAAACATCCCTGAAAGAAGAAGTAAAAAAACTAGGCATTAAAAACTGCACGTTTAAAGGCTTCTTGCATGGTGATGAACTAGCAAAGGAATTTTCCAAACTTTCCATTCTCGCCTTGCCAAGCCACTCTGAAAACTTTGGGATGGTTGTGCCTGAGGCATTGATCCGCGGCATACCCGTTGTTGCTTCGACAGGCACTCCCTGGGAGGAACTAAACACAAACGATTGCGGATGGTGGGTCAGCAATGAAATAAATAGCTTTTCAAAAGCGTTGATGGAGGCGGCAAGTTTAAGTGATGAAAAAAGAAGGCTGATGGGAGAGAATGGAAAGCGACTGATAGAGGAAAATTATTCAATCGATGTGGTGTCAGAAAAAATGATACGCTTGTACGATTGGCTAATAAACAAAGGCCCAAGGCCCGACTTTGTTTTTCTTAAGTAATTTTGAAAGGAATTTTTATACGGCAGATATTATGTCTATCAAGAAAAAAGTTAACAACGCGTCTTATTCAACCACAATTGACATTGGTGCTTCCAAATTGAAGCAGTTGGTGTGGTATTTTACCAATATCTTATTTTTTAAGAATCCGCTGAATGTTATTTCATCAACAAAAACAGCGTTGCTAAAAGCATTTGGTGCACAGATTGGTACAGGCGTGCTCATTAAGCCTTCCGTTAATATCAAATATCCCTGGAGGCTTAAAATAGGCGACCATTGCTGGATAGGTGAAAATGTATGGATAGATAACCTTTCCGAAGTTGTGATGGAAACAAACGTTACGTTATCCCAGGGCGCATTGCTTTTAACAGGCAGCCACGATCATTCAAAAGAAACATTTGATTTTATATCGAGGCCCATTACCCTTGAAGAAGGCGTTTGGATTGGAGCAAACGGAGTGGTATTTGGAGGTGTTACCTGTAAATCCCACAGCATTTTGGGAATAAACTCTGTAGCCGAAAAAAACATGGAGCCTTATACCATTTACAAAGGTAATCCATCAATACCCGTATTGACGAGAGAGATTAGATAGCATTCGCACAGTGGTGCCAGGAAAATAGCTCATTGATATTGGCACCCTAAGTATCTGATCAGTAACCTGATAGTTAAAAAAATTACCTTGCATTTCCGGAAAAACCTGCCATAAATTTTGAGCAAAAGTTTCTTAGTTAACTTGGCATGATTTCTTATGGTTTATAATATGTATCACTTGTGCGTCGACTACATATTACGTTATATATTTTCGAATGTGATTAAATTTGGCATTCCGATACCCATATCTGGGCCACTATATCATGTTCTTTTGCTTACATTAACAATAATTGTTGCATCTATTTCGTATAACTATTTCGAGTCCTATTTTTTGCGTTTAAAAAAGAAGTATGCTTAAGATTCAGTCAGAGGTTAATCATAAAACTATAAAAGAGGCTCTTCGTATAAGGAAGGTGGAAGAGAAGTTTCTTGAACTGTTTTCATTGGGAAAATTGAACGGAACCGTACACACATGTGTAGGTCAGGAGTTTTCCGCAATCGCGTTTGCGGGGCAGTTAAAGAAAAAGGATTTTATTTTTTCGAATCACAGATGTCACGGACACTACATCGCATTCACCGGCGATGTAAGAGGGCTTCTCGCAGAATTGCTTGGCAAGGCCACAGGAACCTGCGGTGGTATAGGAAGCAGCCAGCACTTGTGCCATAATAACTTTTACTCAAATGGTATACAGGGTGGAATAGTTCCTGTTGCTGCCGGATATGCGCTTGGAAATAAATTGAAAGACAACGGCGCGATTGGCGTGGTGTTTATTGGCGACGGAACCCTCGGAGAAGGTGCATTGTATGAAACAATGAACATTATTTCCAAATGGGAAATTCCTTTGATGATCGTTTGTGAGAACAACTTCTATGCGCAGTCTACCCCTCAAAATGTCAATCTTGCGGGAGATATAAATGCAAGAGCCGAAGCTTTTGGCATAAAAGCTTTCAAAGGCGACACATGGGATCCTTCATTGCTGATGTCAAAAGCGCAGGAGGCGATCAACTATGTTCGCGAAGAAAGCAAACCCGCATTTTTTCTTGTAGAAACCTATAGATTAAATGCACACTCAAAAGGTGATGATGACAGGGATGAAGAAGAAGTAAATAATTACAAAGACAAGGATTTTCTGAATGTTTTCAGAAAAGAATCTCCCTCTTATTACCAGATATACAATGATGCGATAGATGTTGAGATCAATGATTTTGTAGAGCAGATCATGCGCGAACACGAGACTGATTTCAATGATTATCATGAAAACAATCAAACCGTAAGTTCCAACGAATGGCAACCTGTAGAGTCCATCAGTAAAAGACAGGTTGAGCTGTTGAACGAATTTTTTAAAGACAAGATCGCCAACGATGAAAGAACTGTTTTCATAGGAGAAGATATTCTTTCCCCCTATGGCGGTGCTTTTAAAGTGGCAAAAGATCTGTCTTTCATAAAACCGGACAGGGTTTTCTCCACTCCAATTTCGGAAGCAGCCATCAGTGGAATTTCAAACGGACTAGCACTAAATGGTTTCAAACCTTTTGCCGAAATCATGTTCGGAGATTTTATCACACTGGCTTTTGATCAGATAGTTAACCACGCGTCTAAGTTCCACCACATGTTCAACAAAAAAGTGAACTGTCCGGTCGTGATAAGAACACCAATGGGAGCAAGACGTGGTTACGGCCCTACTCACTCACAAACTTTGGATAAGTTTTTAATTGGCATTGACAACGTAAAAACGTTATCTCTCAATACGTTACTGGACCCTAAAATTGTGTACGAACAGGTGTTTAAAGAAGAGCATCCCGTGCTTGTTCTTGAAAACAAAGTGGATTATGGAAAAAAGATTGCACAGAATATTCCGGCAAACTTCAAGTGCGAGAAAAATGCAGATGAGTATCCTGTAGTACGTATCAAACCGGCAGTATCGGAACCCACGCTCACAATTGTTGCCTGGGGCGGCATGAGTGAATTTGTGATTTCCTGCCTTGAGTCCATCTTTTTAGAAACCGATCTGAAACCGGAACTGATCGTACCGATCCTGATATCAGATCTTCCGGTGGACCTGGTTTTAAGTTCCGTAGAAGAAACAGGCAGACTCGTGATTATTGAAGAAGGAAGCCAGTATGGTGGCATAGGTGGAGAGCTTCTTGCATCCCTTGCCGAAAAGAGCGAGGTTGCTTTTAAAGTAAAAAGAATTGCAGCACATCCCGTTCCTATACCTGCAGTAAAGTCGCTTGAAAATATTGTAATACCAGATAAGATCAGAATCATTAAAGAAATAAAAGAAAGCTTTATTTAATATGGCACTAGTACAGGAAATCGCTGTTCCGTTAATTGCTGTGAATGATACCACACTTACCATTGTTGAAATGAACTTCAGCAGCGGGCAACAGGTGCGTAAAGGGGATACAGTGATAACTTTTGAAACGTCTAAAACTACCTATGCGGTTGAGGCAGAAGCTGAGGGCTATATTGAATATCTCTGTGAGTTGAATAAAGATTATGAGGTTAACGATATCGTAGTAAAAATTTTTAGCTCCGTAGAAGAAGTTAAAACCACACCAACCAAGAAAGCATCAATCAATGGAAGTGCCGCCAAAAAGCAGGTTGCAGCCGCAAAGACTGAAAGGCAATGGAGCGGTGAAACTGTTTTCTCACATAAGGCCCTTGAATTAATTGAGCAAAAACAGTTGAATAAGGAAGTGTTCCACGGATATGATTTTGTAGGGAAAGACGATGTGAATATTTATTTAGGATTACCCATCGAAACCAAACAGGTTAAACAAAAAGGCCTTGCTAAGGCGCACGATAATCAGCCAAAAGTAATTGCAGTAGATACAGCAAAAGCCGCGCAGCAGAAACTTTCATCCAACAAGAAAAGAGAAATATCCTATCTCTCTGATGTGCAGGCTCCGGGTCTTACAAGTACTTTGTATACGGCCGTGGAAGTTGATAATATTTTTGTCAATCTCAATCAATCATTAAAGACATTAAAGAATTCACTCCTGCCAATTGTTATTTATGAAACAGGCAGGTTGCTGAAAAAATATCCTTCGTTAAACGGGTATTTTGCCGGAGATTCAATCGCAATATTTAACGATGTAAAAGTTGGTTTCGCCATAGACATTGAGAAAGGATTAAAGGTGCTGGGGCTTGAACAAACGAATAAGTTGACAGTGCCGGAAATTGAAGAAAGGATACTGTCGCTATCGAATGATTACATCGACGATAAACTTAAGATTGAAGATCTTTCGGACATTACATTTACCATTACAGATCTTTCGGGATTGGATGTTACATTCTTCAAGCCTTTGGTAAATATGCAGAATAGCGCCATTTTGGGAATCGGCGCGATAGACACAAAACTGCAAAGATGCACACTGGCATTGACTTTTGACCACCGCGTAACCGAAGGAAAACTTGTAGGGGAATTTCTGACAGAGCTTAAGAAACGAATTGAATCTTACAGGCCCAAAGGCATTGTGCCGAAAAATGTAACCTGCTTTAAATGTCTGAAAGATTTGGCTGAAGATACATCCGGCATTGGATTTGTAAAGTGCATAACACCCCAGGGAGAAGAAGCATACATTTGTCAAAGCTGTATAGCGGGATTTTAAATTTTTTAAACGCAACATGGATAACCTAAAACAAATTATTTCAACCTATATTAAAGTTCCTGCTGAGGCTATTGATAGTTCTACCATCATTGATAGATCGTCTGTGGCGAGCTCCATCACGCTGCATCGCATGTATGCGAAACTTGCAGATGAGGGTTTTGCAGTGGATGATTATTCTTCTATTAAAACTTTCGGAGACTTAACCGGAAAAAGCAATCACAATGGTGCAGATCTTAGTACTGTTGCTGCAAGGCAGATGACCGAAGGCTTGATTTCTAAGAATTTATCTGTTGGCATAGATATTGAAAATGTAGATGCACTGCCTGTTGCAGAGGATTTTAGAGAAGACAGTTTTTACAAACAGAATTTTTCTGAAGAGGAAATATCTTATTGCATTTTGCAGCCTGCGCCATACGCTTCTTTTGCAGGATTATTTGCGGCGAAGGAGGCACTTGTAAAAGCAAATCCGGCTTACAAAACAAAATTGTTCAATTCATTGGCCATCACACATGACCAGGCAGGAAAACCTTGCCACGATGGATTTGAATTGTCGATATCCCATACGGGCAGCAACGCAATAGCAATTGCCGTTAGGCCGCCCGCCCAAATCGAAACAATAAATCAGCCACAGGCACCCAAACAGGAAGAAAGAATTGTTGCGGTTAAACCGAATTTGACAATACTTTATTTGTTGTCCCTCGCGGCATTAGTAACCTCAGCAATTGCATTGATCATATTCTTACAAAGCAGATGATTTTAAGGGACATGAAGATCTCTATTATTACAGCAACATACAATAGCTCGGCCACCGTTGCCGACACATTGAATTGCATCCGCCAGCAGACCTATGACCAGGTTGAGCACATTATCGTTGATGGCTTGTCGAAAGACAATACGCTTGAAATTGTAAAAGGCTACCCGCACGTAACCACCGTTGTTTCAGAAAAAGACAAAGGTCTCTATGATGCAATGAATAAGGGCCTGACACTTGCAAACGGCGAGGTGATCGGCATTCTCAATTCAGATGATATTTACGTTGATAAAGACGTACTGATGAAAGTTGCAAACGTTTTTGCCAATGAGAATGTGGATGTGTGCTATGCCGACCTGCAATATGTACATCAGCACGATTTAAATAAAGTTATTCGCACATGGAAGTCGGGAAAGTTGAAAACCCGCTCCTTTTACCGCGGTTGGATGCCCCCGCATCCCACTGTTTTTGTGAGAAGAAAAGTGTACGACAAAGTGGGCAACTTTAATCTTGCTTTAAAGAGCGCCGCAGACTACGAATTGATGCTGCGCATTTTCGTAAAGAACCATTTTCAGGTGCACTATCTTCCGGAGATTATTGTAAAAATGAGAGCAGGAGGAATGAGTAATGCATCATTTTTGCACAGAATAAGAGCAAATAAGGAAGACAGGGAAGCATGGAGAATAAATGGTCTTGAGCCCAGATTTTATACTTTATACCTGAAACCGATCAGGAAAATTACCCAGTTTTTTAAACGGTAATTTATAGGCATCTTTGCGAAATCAAAAAAAGGGAACCGTATCTTAAAAATAAAAAAGCAATTAGTAATAAGTTAATTAAAAAGTATGTCAAAGAAAGTTGCATTGATTACAGGTGTTACCGGTCAGGACGGTGCATATCTTACAGAGTTGTTATTAAACAAAGGGTACGAAGTGCATGGCGTTAAACGCAGATCGTCACTGTTTAATACAGACCGTATTGACCATCTATACCAGGACCCTCATGAAAAAGGGGTAACATTAAAATTACACTACGGTGATCTCACTGATAGCACCAACCTTATTCGCATTATCCAGGAAGTGCAACCGGATGAAATATATAACCTGGCAGCAATGAGTCACGTACATGTGAGCTTTGAAACGCCTGAGTATACAGCCAATGCAGATGGTATTGGAACACTTCGCATATTGGAAGCAGTAAGGCTTTTGGGACTAACCAAAAAGACAAAAATTTACCAGGCATCTACCTCAGAATTATACGGTTTGGTACAGGAAGTTCCTCAAAGCGAAAGAACTCCTTTCTATCCACGTTCTCCATACGCGGTTGCAAAACTTTACGGATACTGGATCACAGTTAACTACCGTGAAGCATATGGTATGTATGCAGTAAACGGAATATTGTTCAACCACGAATCTCCTTTGCGTGGCGAAACTTTCGTAACAAGAAAGATTACACGTGCCACAGCTAAGATCGCATTGGGTCTGCAGGATAAAGTATACCTCGGTAACCTTGACGCACAACGCGACTGGGGACATGCAAAAGACTATGTGGAAGCAATGTGGTTGATTCTGCAACAGGAAAGTCCGGAAGACTATGTAATCGCTACAGGCGTTACCACTCCGGTTCGTGATTTCGTTCGCATGTCATTTGGTGAAGTAGGTATCGAACTGGAATTTAAAGGTGAAGGAGCAAAAGAAATTGGGGTTGTAAAATCCTGCTCAAATCCTGACTTCCAGATTGAAATAGGAAAAGAAGTAGTAGCAGTTGATCCTCGCTATTACCGTCCAACGGAAGTTGATCTATTGATTGGTGATCCAACAAAATCTCAAACACAGTTGGGCTGGAAACCGAAATATGATCTTGCTGCGCTGGTAAAAGAAATGATGGAAAGCGATGTGAATCTTTTCCGCAAAGAAAAATTGCTGCAAGAATCAGGCTTTGCAATAAAAAATCAGTACGAATAATAAATAGAAACGCATTCGGTTCTTCAAAAATGTATTTGTAAAGTGAAATGGCACGCAAACAATTTGCTGCCATTTTTACTTTTGATTTTTTACTTTTAGTTTTTTACATGGACAAATCATCGAAAATATATATAGCCGGTCACAGGGGAATGGTTGGCTCAGCAATCAAGAGAAGACTGGAAAAAGAAGGATTTACAAATATTATTGGTAAAACTTCAGCCGAGCTGGACCTTACAAACCAGCAGGCAGTTAGTGATTTTTTTGCAGCTGAAAAACCGGATTATGTGTTTTTAGCTGCAGCAAAAGTGGGAGGTGTTGTTGCGAACAATACTTATCGCGCAGAATTTCTGTACGATAACCTTATGATCCAAAGCAACGTTATCCACTCGTCTTACGTGAATGGCGTAAAGAAATTAATGTTCCTGGGATCATCTTGTATTTATCCTAAACTGGCTCCACAACCACTAAAGGAAGAATATTTGCTAACTGGTTTGCTTGAGCAAACAAACGAACCATACGCAATAGCAAAAATTGCAGGAATTAAAATGTGCGATGCTTACCGCTCACAATATGGCTGCAACTTTGTTTCTGTAATGCCTACGAACCTTTATGGTCCAAATGACAACTACGATCTCAACAATTCTCACGTTTTACCGGCGTTGATCAGAAAGTTCCATGAAGCAAAAAAGAATAGTCAGCCTACAGTAACAGTTTGGGGAACAGGTTCTCCGCTTCGCGAATTTTTACATGCAGACGATCTTGCTGATGCATGCTATTTTCTGATGCAGAATTATGATGAAGCTGGACTTATAAACATTGGCGTGGGACACGACATCACAATAAAGAACCTTGCTATTTTGGTAAAAGATATCGTAGGTTATGAAGGTGAAATAGTTCACGATCTTTCAAAACCTGACGGCACTCCGCGAAAACTGATGGATGTGAGCAAATTGCATGCATTTGGTTGGAAAGAAAAAATCGGGTTTAGAGAAGGAATAGAAAAAGTATACGAAGAGTTTAAAGCAAAACACGCATAAGGTTCTGAGTAGGGATTTTTGAGTTACAAGCAGAAAGGCGTAAATGACTACTCAAAACTCATAACTCAAAACTCATAACTCACCACCCATAACTAACCCATGTTTTCATTCTTTAAAAAGAAAATAAAAGAAGAAACAAACCTTAGTGGTTTGCAATGTGACATGCACTCTCATTTACTTCCGGGTATTGACGATGGTGCAGCCACGTTAGATAATTCCATGGGCCTTATCAAAGGGTTAAGTGAATTGGGTTATAGTAAACTAATTACAACACCACACGTATACTGGGATATTTATAAAAATACGCCCGATACAGTGAAGGCTCCATTCACCCTGGTTGAGGAAGCAATAAAACAGGAGAAAATTCCTGTAACCATTCACGTTGGCGCAGAATACTATCTGGATGATCATGTAGATGATTTGTTGCAGAATAAAGAACCGCTGCTCACACTGCATAAAAACTACATGCTGTTTGAGTTTTCGTTCGTAAATAAACCAATGAGTTGGCAAGACAAAATATTCAACCTGCAAATGAGTGATTACCAACCCGTCCTTGCCCATCCTGAACGCTATTCATACTTCAGAAGCAACATGAAAATTTTTGAGGAGATCAGGAGCACCGGGTGTTTGCTACAGGTGAACCTTTTGTCGTTGACCGGCTATTACGGAAAAACGGCACAGGAAATAGCCACCTACCTTGTCGACCACAACATGGTAAGTTTTTTGGGCACGGATATGCATCACGACAGGCATTTGGAAACACTTCGTGGGGGCGGCCCTGTTATAATGCCCGTTGTTAAGAAATTACTTGATGCAGGAGCCCTGTTGAATCCCGAATTTACTGGCTAGTAATTCTACTATCTCAAATAAAACGAATCCCGATAATCAAAAAAAGTTTTTTGATTATCGGGATTTGTTTTTTTTACCCATCCATATCTCTACAATTCTAATCGATTTAATTACAATGTAATTGACAAAATAAATCCTCTCTCCGCTGGGGATATTGGGTATTATTTAACGGTAAAACTCAAGCCCTGTTTATTAATTTTTTGTATAACGTAAAATAGTACTTGCATATCATTTTTTTTTTTCGCATATTCATATACGAAATGCATTTCTACCCGCACCAGGAAACTAAACATTAATTCTTATATCTTATCATTATCTAATATCTCAGTTTAGTTAGCAAAAGAAGAAAGTGGTTAAGCTTTCTTGTCCATCCGATTTAATCAGGCTTTTTTTTAGTAGTACAATTAAACCCCTTTTTAGTGTTCAGGCGTTTGATCCCCGAGGCTATTAGCTTTATGGGAAAAGATACCTCCACCTCCCTACCTTGGAAAATAGTACCGACTATGCCACCGACACCTAGTGCATACCCGTGAAAAATGATTGTTTTTCTTCTTAAAACACATTAAATCATTTCACTATGTCAACAATTGAATTTGATGAAATGCTTGTCAGCAACGCCGATTTTTTAAAGCCTTTTGCAATTACTTTAACCAGAGACA
This sequence comes from Pinibacter aurantiacus, assembly GCF_019130065.1. Lineage (GTDB taxonomy): Bacteria > Bacteroidota > Bacteroidia > Chitinophagales > Chitinophagaceae > Pinibacter > Pinibacter aurantiacus. The sequence goes on from NZ_JAHSPG010000008.1 coordinate 200,553, forward strand.
ACGAAACAGCGCAAGATCTTTTCCAGGAAACAATGTTTAGAGCCTTAGCCAACAAGGACAAGTACAATGTTGGAACCAACATCAAGGCCTGGCTTTACACGATCATGCGAAACATTTTTATTAACAACTATCGCAGACGAACTAAACAAAACACGATTTTTGATAGCACGCCAAATGACTTTTTATTGAATTACAATCAGGTAGTAGCGGCCAACGCTGCAGAAAGTCATTTAAAGATTAAAGACATACAGGCGGCTATTCACCAATTGCCGGAAATTTTCCGCAACCCTTTCCTGTTATATTTTGACGGTTATAAATATGCAGAAATTGCGGAAATGTTGAGTGAACCATTGGGAACCATTAAAAGCAGGATTCACTTCGCCCGGAAATTACTGAAAGAGCAAATTCAGCGATTCTAGAAATCAAACGCAGTTAATAATTAGTAATTAATATTTTCCTCGCTGCAAAACGGGTCCTTCATCCATTTTGTAGCGAGGAAATGATTAATTGTGAACCAAATAACGGAAAGCTGCATCTGCCAAGCCTGCATCCCTGTTAATTATTCATTATTAATTATTAATTGCAATGGCTATTTTTGCAATAAGCGAAATGTCACAACAAGTAATTCTGGTAAACGAAAAAGATGAAATGCTGGGCACCATGGAAAAAATGGAGGCCCATCAGAAAGCATTTTTACATCGCGCATTCAGCGTATTCATTTTCAATAAGAAAGGAGAAATGCTATTGCAGCAACGTGCACTGAACAAATACCACAGTGCCGGCTTGTGGACCAATGCCTGCTGTAGTCATCCCTTTCCTGATGAAGACGTGGAAATTGCCGCGCAAAGGCGCCTGTACGAAGAAATGGGCTTCACTACGCCATTAAAAAAAGCTTTCGATTTCGTTTACAAAGCGCCATTTGATAATGGGCTCACAGAGTATGAGTTTGACCACGTATTTGTAGGTATTCATGACAACGGCATTCATGTAAATGAAAGCGAAGTCAAAGAGTATTGCTATAAAAGCGTTGAAGAAATTGCCGATTCACTAACTACACATCCCGCAAAATATACCGCGTGGTTCCACATTGCCTTCCCAATGGTCATGAATTGGTCAGAGACCAATTCAATTTGAAAATTTGAAAATGTGGTGATTTGAAAATGTGTCCTCAGGCCAATTTTCCCGTCTTTAAAGCACAAAGCATTATTGCAGAGAGATTTGAAATTGAAGAATTTTCAAATCAGCACATTTTCAAATTTTCAAATTCCTCAAATCATTTGATTTGAGGAAAGCTCATCCCAGTAATTTTCCTGTACATATCCACCGCAAACAAGTCGGTCATGCCGGCCACGAAATCTACTATCGATTGAATGTCATTGTACAACTTGGTTTCATCGCCGGTTATTACAAATTGTTTGGAGATCAATTGCAATAACTTTTGCGACTTCGAAGATTTTGGAGAAAGCACTGCATTGAAAAATTCTTTCAGCAGCGCCCCGATCACGTTATAGCCCGCAATCTCAATTTCCACGACCGAACGGTGATTGTAAATGTGTGCGTAAGAATATTCATCGATGGATTTAACCAGCGTCAATTCATTTTCAGGAAGATAGTCGATCAGCGGCTTTAAAACTTTTCCCTCAAGGAGCTCGCTTTCCCTTTCAAAGAAAATATTCGTCACACGACCGATCAGCAGGTTGATCAGTTTGGCGCGCAGAAATTGGATCTTTTGATTGTCATCATTGATCTTATTAAAAGTTTCCTCCACTTTTTCCCTGGCATCGTAGCCTGTTTCGTTATCAAAAAATGAAAGGAAAAGCTCTTTTATGGTGTCGATGGAAATAATGTGCAGACGATGCGCATCTTCAAAATCAATAATACGGTAGCAAATGTCATCCGCCGCTTCCACGAGGTAAACAAACGGGTGACGGGCAAACACACTTCCTGTGTCAGACAGCTTGGGAATGCCCAGGCTTTCCGCAATGTTTTTATACACCTCAACTTCCGAATCAAAAAAACCGGATTTTTTGGTAAATAGGTTTTGCTTGTTGAAACCGTTCAAAGAATCAGTTGGGTATTTGACGATCGACGCTAATGTGGAGTAGGTTAAACGGAAACCGCCCTCACTATTTTCGTTGAAGTTGTGCGTCAGTGTGCGCAAAGCATTCGCATTTCCTTCGAAGAACATAAAATCCCTCTTTTGATTTTCTGAGAGCCTTTCATCAAATCTTTTCTTGGCATCACCTTCCAGCTCACGAAAAAATATCCTGATCCCATCCTCACCGGAGTGCCCAAACGGAGGGTTGCCAATATCATGTGCAAGACAGCCTGCTGCTATTACCGAGGGTAACTCATATTTGTAAAACTCCTGGAAGTCTTCATTGTCCTTATGATATTTTGAAGCCAAAATATCGCCCACCGCTTTTCCTAAAGAGCGGCCAACAGAAGCGACCTCCAGGCTGTGCGTAAGGCGGTTGTGCACAAACACAGGCCCCGGCAAAGGGAAAACCTGGGTTTTGTTTTGCAAGCGACGGAAAGCAGAAGAAAAAATGATCCTGTCATAATCCCTTACAAATGAATTCCTGATCGTTTCCGGAGAAGAGCTGATCTTGTGTTCAGAGCCTGTTCTTCTGGCGCTGTACAGTTTATCCCACTGCATTCGAATGAGTTTAGTTAGTGGGGCAAATATAGGGGTTGTTAGTTGAGAGTGGAGAATTGAGAGTTGAGAGTGGAGAGTTAAAATATTAGCCGATAATCAGATTCTTAAAGTTGACAATCGAGTCTTAGACGTTAAAGAACTCTCAACTCTCCATTCTCAACTCTCCACTATTTTGACAGCATATAAATTATCTTTTTGTCCGCCTCCCCAATCACCGCCACCGAATCCTGCTCGAAATGCCGTTTAAAGGCCCTTATGGCGGCTGTAGTGTCTTTCACATCATAACCAATAAGACGAAGTCCCTGAAGGTAATTAAAGCCCTCAGGAACGATCACATTTGTAGTGTCCGCATACCATTGCCCAAAACCACGGGCGTTTAGGTCCTTCCACGGAAAAAATATGTTCGGATCGTTCTTGCGTGTGGGCGCGATGTCAGCATGACCAATGAAGTTGGCCTCGGGAATACTGTAGCGTTGTTTCAACGTATCCAAAAGCACCAGTAAGCTTTTTATTTGAATGGCTGGAAAAGAATCGTAGCCGTTATTATCCAGTTCAATACCGATCGAGCTTGAGTTTACATCCGTTAAATTTCCCCACTTACCGGCTCCTGCATGCCAGGCCCTCAGGTAATCGTTCAGCATGTGATGAATGGTGCCGTCCTTGCAAATCACATAGTGCGCACTCACCTGCGTGCGTGGTAGCGTAAATGTTTTCAAGGTTTGATCGCAGGTGTTTTGCGCTGTATGATGAATAATTACAAAGTTGGGTTTGCGCATGCTGAAGTTTGTCGTGCCCGCCCAGTAAGGGGCATTGGCTACCGAATCCACAGGTATGTTATCGGGCAAAGATTTTAACGTTTCGGCAAACTGTTTGGCCTGCTTTTTATACGATTTGTTGGTAGATGCATATGGCTTGGGAGCGCATCCGTAAACGATCATTATGCATATCACAAGAAAGAATGCCTTACTAAAAAAACGATTTGCCATTATCTCATGTTTGTGTATGCCCTAAAGTAAAACATTTTTGATCTAAAAAACTGATTGCAAACAAGTTTCACGGCATAATTGTTATAGGAGGCGTGTTGTTAGCTGATAGTTGTTTGTTGTTAGACTTTAATAACAACTATCCAAAACTGAAGCCTAACAACAAACAACTATCAACTAACAACTATTTTAAACCATCACAATGAGCATAGAAAAAAACAGACTGGCCGAACATTATAAAGGAAAAGAAACATGGTTAAAATGGGGGCCGTATTTGTCCGAAAGGCAATGGTCAACAGTTAGAGAAGACTATAGCGCCGACGGAAGCGTGTGGAAATACACTACGCACGACATGGCACGAAAATATACATATCGCTGGGGCGAGGAGGGTATTGGTGGTATATGTGATGACAAACAGCATCTCTGTTTTGCACTAACGTTGTGGAACAAAAAAGACCCGTTTATCAAAGAAATATTTTTTGGTATGGGCACAGATGGTAACCACGGCGAAGACGTAAAAGAGCTGTACTACTATCTCGACAGTACGCCCACTCACTCTTACATGAAATTTCTATACAAATATCCGCTTAATGAATTTCCGTATTCAAAGCTGCGTGCCGAAAACGAAAAACGCACACGCAAGGAGCCGGAATATGAATTGGTAGATACCGGCATTTTTGAGAACGATGAATACCTCGATGTATTTATTGAATATGCAAAGAAAGATGTAAATGACATTTGCGTAAAAATAACAGCGCATAACCGCAGCAGTAATGAAACGCAGGTAAATTTACTTCCGCAGATATGGTTCAGGAATGTGTGGCAATACAGGCAGCGAAGCACCAAGCCGGTAATGATGTCATCCAATATTGGCGGCATTCTGATAGATCATTTTCGATTGGGGAAAATGATGTTGCACGCTCCCGGCGCCAACGACTTATTGTTTTGTGAAAACGAAACAAATCCATCTCTTTTCGGAAAGGAAGTTGATCAAAATAGTTTCTACAAGGATGGCATCAACGAATACATTGTTAATGGAAATCTTAATGCAGTAAATCCCAAACAAACAGGAACGAAGGCTGCGTGTAATTATAACCTTACAATACCGGCACACGAAAGCAAAACCATTTATCTGCAATTGACAACCGGTCATGCTTTGCAAAGTGAAAAAGCGTACGATCATTTATTTGAAGTGAGGAAAGCTGAAGCAGATGAATTCTACGCAGACATTCAGCGGCCCGTTACAGACAAGGAAGAGCGTGAAATACAGCGCCAGGCATTTGCGGGAATGATGTGGAGCAAACAGTATTATTTCTTCAACATGTATTCGTGGTTGAACGGTGATCCGTCGCATCCTGCAGAAACAATCAGCCGCACGTATATCCGCAATAGTGATTGGCCACATTTGCACAATGCAAACATTATCAGCATGCCGGATAAATGGGAGTATCCCTGGTACGCCGGTTGGGATCTGGCGTTCCATTGTGTGCCCCTTGCAATGATCGACGCATCATTTGCGAAGCAGCAAATTTTATTGCTCACGCAAGAATGGTATATGCATCCCAACGGACAACTTCCCGCGTACGAGTGGAATTTTAGTGATGTAAATCCACCTGTGCAGGCATGGGCCGCGATGCGTGTGTTTGAGCTCGATGCGCGTTATGCCGGTCAGCCAGACTATGTTTTTCTCGAAGCGATCTTTCATAAACTCATGCTCAATTTTACGTGGTGGGTAAACAGAAAGGACAGCAACGGCAATAATATTTTCCAGGGCGGATTTCTTGGCCTCGATAATATCGGAACGTTTGACAGAAGCGCTGAATTACCCACTGGTGGCTATCTTGAGCAAAGTGATGGCACCGGCTGGATGGCCATGTATTGTTTGAACATGCTGCGTATTTCATCGGAGCTTTCCACCTACAATCCGGTTTACCAGGACATGGCAACCAAATTTTTTGAACACTTCTTATACATTGCGGAAGCGATGACACATATTGGCGAGAAAAACATTTGGGATGAAGAAGACAGGTTTTTCTATGACATTATCATGCAGCCGGACAATAGCACTATAAAGCTTAAAGTGCGTTCATTGATCGGCTTGATTCCTTTGTATGCGGTGGAAGTTTTTGATCATGACGTGTTATTGAAGAATCCTCAATTTGCAAGACGGGCAAGATGGTTGCTTGAAAACAGGCCGGATATTGCCAGCCTTGTTTCCCGCTGGCGCGAACCCGGTGTTGATCAAAAACATTTGCTTTCTATTTTGTTTGGTGATAAACTAAAAAGTGTGCTTAACAGATTGCTCGACGAAGCGCAGTTCCTGAGTGAATACGGCATAAGGGCACTATCAAAAGAGTACGATGAGAAACCATTTGAACTTGAATACAACGGCGTAAAATATTGTGTGCAGTATATGCCGGGAGAATCCGACATCGATATGTTTGGAGGAAATAGTAACTGGCGCGGTCCGGTTTGGTTTCCCGTAAATTATTTGCTCATAGAATCGCTGCTTAAATTTCATTATTACTATGGCGATAACTTTAAAGTGGAATTTCCAACGGGCTCCGGCAAATTGATGTCGCTTGAAGAAGTAGCCACAGAGCTCAATACAAGGCTCATTAATATTTTTAAAAAGAATGCACAGGGCCATAGAGCAGTGTATGGTCATTATGAAAAACTGCAAAATGATCCACAGTTTAATAAGTACATTTTATTCTATGAATATTTTCATGGTGATAACGGCCGCGGAGTAGGAGCCTCCCATCAAACCGGCTGGACGGGACTTGTAGCGAAAATGATTCAACCGAGGTATGAGTAATTTGAGAATGTGGGGATTTGAAAATTTGAAAATGGGGCTGATAGGTTGGTTTTTCCGTAGAGACGCATTGAATGCGTCTCTGTAAACCCCACCACAATGCAACAAAAGAGACGCGGAGATACTTACCGGTATGTTGTCTGTATTTCGGATGCGGGAGACGCGTTCAACGCGTCTCTACAGATGCACATCTAACGCGTGTTATAAACGTCAACATACTCCTTCACCACTTCATCAATTTGAAAACGCCTGGCATTTTGTAAGCCGCTTGCAACAAGCGTCTTCCGTAACTCGCCGTCGGTAATAATTTTTTCAATACCGTTCTTAATATCTTCAACATTGTACGGATCAACCAACACAGCTGCGCCTCCTGCAACCTCTTTCATTGGAGAAAGATCGCTGGTCAGCACCGGCCTTCCCGTTGCGTTGGCTTCAATGATCGGCAAGCCGAAACCTTCATAAGTAGAAGGATAAACAAGCATGTCGCATTGCCTGTATTTTTCAATAACCGTTTCATAAGAAACGCCGTGAATGATATTAACGTTAATGTTGTTGTTTTTTATGAAAGCACTTTGCCCGTCAGTTATTTTACCAATGATCTCAAGCTTGCAGTTGATACCTTTTATTGCTTCAAGAACCCTGTCAAGATTTTTGTTTTCAGTGGAACCGATGAATAATAATGAGGGTTTTGATTGGTCAAAAGTCTTTTCACTGTAAGTAAATCGCGGGTCAATAAAATTATTGATCACTTTTATTTTGTGTTGGCTGTGACCGATAAGTTTATGAAGTTCCTCTTTTGTTTTTTCTGAAATGACAGTAATGACATCTGCTTTTTTCATGGGCAGATCATACCATAGCCATCGAAAGATCCAGTACTTTAAAGAAAGTTTTGAAAATTTGGTCAGCAGTACACAATCGTGAATCGTAAGCACGTTAAGGTTCTTGTTGCTGCAGCCAAGAATGGTATAGTGAATATCGCCTGTTATATGATTTACAGAGCCCTGGTTACCACGAACGAAGGAAATGTTTTTTAAAATGTTTGGAAGGCTTGAGAAAAAAGGAGCCGTTTGATAATTTACATGAACGCCGTATTTCGGTGCATTCGCGTTGATGTTGCCTGCGATGGTTTCAAATAATTGCTCTATGCTAAAAAAATCCGGATTTTTTTTTCTTGAGAAAAAATTAACCTGCTGCATCAACTCGTTTTTAGTTTAAATATTTGGCCTTGGTGCAGCAAATATATAAAACCGTGCCGCCTTTACTTTCTTAATTTCTTGTAGATATTAATTGCAGCCAGTAAAACAACAATGAAGCCAATCATTCCTACAACTGCCCACACCCAGCTCAGTGCGCTTTTTACCACAACCAATACAACAATAGCAACCAGTAAAACAGTAGCCACCTCGTTCCACATGCGTAGTTGTTGTGAAGTGTATTTGAAAACGCCGCTCATTTCCTGTTTGAAAATAGCGTGCAAAGTAAAATGGTAAACATAAAGAACGATAACGAAACAGATCTTGATCAAAAGCCATCTGCCGCCTTCAGAAAACAAAAGCGGTCCCCAGCCTCCAAGGTGCAATACCAGCGAACCCAGGATCAGTGTAATGATTGCGGAGGGCCATGTGATACCGTACCAAAGTCTTTTCATCATCACATTGAATTGGCTGCGCAGCACGTCACGCACTTCCGGCGATTTATCACCAGCTTCGGTGTTGTAAATAAAAAGGCGAGGCATATAGAAAATGCCTGCGAACCAGGTAACAACAAAAATGATGTGAAAAGCTTTCAAGTAGGCGTATCCCATGGGAGGAGTTTTAATGATCAAAAGTTAATAGTCAAAAGTAAAAAATCAAAAGTGAAACAACAGTTGACATTTGTCACTTGCTTCACTTTTGACTTTTAACTTTTGATTTTTGGCTTGGCTTACCATCCCAATATCCACGCGAACATCAGCGGCGCTACAATGGTAGCATCACTTTCTACAATGAATTTTGGTGTATGAATATCAAGCTTGCCCCAGGTGATTTTTTCATTAGGAACAGCACCTGAGTAAGAACCATAAGAAGTTGTAGAATCAGAGATCTGGCAGAAATAGCTCCAGAAAGGAACATCGTGCCACTCAAGATCCTGGTACATCATTGGTACCACGCAAATCGGGAAATCACCTGCAATACCACCACCAATCTGGAAGAAACCAACGCCTTTACCGGCAGAGTTATTTCTGTACCAGTCAGCCAGGTAAACCATGTATTCGATGCCGCTTTTTACCGTACTTGCTTTCAGTTCGTTTTTGATCACATAGCTGGCGAAAATATTTCCCGTAGTGCTATCTTCCCAACCCGGGCAAACGATAGGAATATTTTTTTCTGCTGCTGCTACGATCCAGCTATCTTTTGGATCGATTTCATAATACTGTTTCAAATCGCCGCTCAGTACGGTTTTGTACAAAAACTCGTGCGGGAAATAACGTTCGCCTTTCGCTTCAGCATCGTTCCACTGAGCAACAAGGTGTTTTTGCAAACGGCGGAAAGCTTCTTCTTCCGGAATACAAGTATCAGTAACGCGGTTGTAATGGTTCTCCAAAAGATCCCATTCTTCCTGCGGCGTAAGATCGCGATAGTTAGGCACACGTTTGTAACTGTTGTGCGCCACCAGGTTCATTACATCTTCTTCCAGGTTGGCACCGGTACAGCTGATGATATCCACTTTTCCCTGGCGTATCATTTCTGCAAGGGAAATGCCCAATTCTGCGGTACTCATGGCACCGGCAAGGGTAATCATCATTTTACCACCTTCCAAAAGGTGTTGCTCATAACCCTTTGCTGCATCCATTAAAGCGGCTGCGTTAAAGTGGCGGTAATGGTGTTCAATAAACTGGGAAACAGGACCTTTACTCATTTCAAAAGTTTTATTTGTGTGTATAACAGGCCGCAAATTTAGGCATTTCGGGGGATGAAAAGGAGAATTTATACAAGCTTAATGCAGAATGCTTAATGCTTAATGCTGAACGCTTAACGCTGAGCGCAGAACGCATGGTTTGCTTGTGCTTTGCGTGAGCGTTAGGCGTTGGGCGTTAAGCATTAGGCACAAAAAAACGGGCCTGCTTCCAGAACCCGTTAACGATCAACAAAACCTCAGCTCGTTTAGTCTTTTTTGAATTTTTGAAAAACGGCCCATTCAGAAATATTGGTGCTTTTTAAAATCATTTCATGGTCCGCATTTTCAAGTGTTGCATAGTAGCTGGTGCCTTCGTCATTTGCAACCTCGCTAACATTAGTGATCCAGTAATCTTTATAAGTTTGTTTCAATTGTGTGGACAGAATAAGCGGCAATTCTGTGGAAAGCAAACTTCTTGTAATGCTGAACAATTTGCCGTCTGCATCATAGTATGCGCACACTGCACGACCCTCGAAAGTGAAGCAAACTTTTTCTCTTTCACCCACTTTAGACCAGGTTACGTTTGTTGCTTGCTTAAATTGTTTATTGAAATTCGCTTGTGCATTGCTGATAGGGCCAGCAAATACGCTAACTGTAATGATAAGTGCCAAAAGGCTTGCGATAAGTGTTTTCTTTTTCATAAAAAAGAGTTTAAAGTATGATTAGGTAGTTGTTTAAAATAGTGCTTGATTGGTAATGGACATTCTTAGTAAGTCTTGAATTTTTTAACCACTGAAAGACTTCCTGAAGGCGATGCCTGCAATACAACGGATTTATATTGGCTTACCATTGTAATAAAGTACGACGTCTCGTTTCCGTTGTTATATTCAATGGCGGTGCGGATAAGGAAGTCGCCATATTTTTCTTGCAGGCTTTTTGAAATCAGCAGTGGCATGTTTGCTTTGCTGATGTAACGTGCGGAGCCAATCAACTCGCCCTCTTCATTGTAGTAAGCGTTGTATTGATCGCCGTTATAACTAAACTGCGCCTGGTAAATAGTTTCTTCAAGAGCTTTCCATTGCACATTAATGGCAGTGCTGAAATCTTTTTTGAAAGAGGTAAGAATTTTTTGATTCACTTCGATTGCATAACTGAAACTGCTGAAGGAGATGAAGAGTGCAGCCAGTATTAAAAGCTTTTTCATAACAAAATTTTTAAGGTTCTAATGATTGTGTGTTGTTTGAGGAATAGGACGCAACAAATGTAAAAACGTTACAACGCCTTAAAATAAATTATTGACTGGTGGAGAATTTACTTTTTACATGAAAAGAAATTTTGTTTGCAAGATAATTTGATTGAAAATGCTTAACCGCTGAAAAGCTTGTCAGTACTGCATTTGAAAAGTTTTCTTAACTAAAAGATAAATGCTGTTAAGTGAGCGTTAAATTAAAATTGTGGTGGCAGGTGGTAAGTTTTTTTCAAAAATATTTTTTCAAAGTTGTAACCGCATTTTATGTGCGCGTTAAAAAAGTGTATCAATACCGGACACTGCGAACACTTTACTGGCAAAGGATTTGGGCGTCAGTGGAAAATTGAAAATTGAAAGTTGAAAATGTTTTTCGGCAGCTTCTTTAGAACAAGCTCGCACCTTGAATGTGCTAAAGTTTCTTTACCACTAAGTCACTAAGGCCACTAAGATTCACTAAGAGGTTCCCTTAGTGCGGCTTAGTGGCCTTAGTGTCTTAGTGGTAATGTTTGAGATGCGAAGCATCCCCATTTTCAACTCTCAACTTTCAATTTTCAACTAATCCCTACCTTTGCTGAAATTTGATTGTTACACTTTTAAATAATTACATATGCCAGGCTTTGAATTTTGGGGCGCAGAAGAGAGAAAGGAAGTGAATGATGTATTGGAAACAGGTATTCTGATGCGCTATGGCTTTGATGGTCCGCGTAAGGGTCATTGGAAAGCAAAAGAGTTGGAAACTGAAATCTGTAAAACCTTCGGTGCTTCATATGCACAACTTACAAGCAGCGGAACCTCTGCACTAACCACAGCGATGGCTGCATTGGGTATTGGCGCGGGTGACGAAGTGATTATGCCAACCTTCACATTCGTGGCAAGTTTCGAAGCTGTATTAGGCGTAGGAGCCGTTCCCGTATTGGTGGATGTGGATGATACACTTACATTAAACCCAGCAGCTGTAAAAGCAGCGATCACTCCAAAAACAAAGTGCATCATGCCGGTACATATGTGCGGCAGCATGGCGGACATGGATGCCCTATTGGCAATATGCAAAGAACATAACCTTGTGTTGCTGGAAGATGCCTGCCAAAGCATTGGTGCAAGCTATAAAGGAAAAACATTGGGGACCATTGGTAATGCAGGTACATATTCATTTGACTTTGTAAAAACCATCACTTGCGGCGAAGGCGGCGCGGTGGTTACGAACAGCGAAGATGTATATATTAAATGCGATGGTTACACAGATCACGGTCACGATCACAACGGCGTTGATCGCGGTGCAGATCTGCATCCGTTCATAGGGTTTAATTACCGCATATCAGAGCTTCATGCAGCGGTAGGTCTGGCGCAGATCCGCAAACTGGACCAATTCCTGGCAATACAAAAGAAAAATCACGCTCTGCTGAAAGGCATTTTGAGCGAGGTTCCTGAAATCAGTTTTAGAAGAATTCCTGATCCTCAGGGCGATAGCTGTACCTTCTTAAGCTGGTTCCTCCCAACTGGAGAAATTGCAAAAAGTGTTGTTGCTGAATTGAAGGCGCAGGGCATTTTGGCGGGTAATTTCTATTGGTTCGATAACAACTGGCACTACATCCGTAAATGGGATCATCTTAAAAATGTACATACGTTGAACCCTCAAACAGAGGCAATCAACACCACTTTGAAATCTTACGCAACTAAACAATTCGCCGCAAGCGATGCCATCATGAGCCGTTGCATCTCATCTGCCATCAGCCTGATGTGGACAGAAGAGCAGATCAAGGAAAAAGGCGCAAAGATCGTTGAGGTTGTAAAGTCTGTTTTACAAAAACAAGGTGCAACAGCATAGGCTAACCGTTTTTTTATATATACAAGAAGCCCGGCGAGTTCAAAACTGCCGGGCTTTTGTTTTTTTTTCTTTTTTTCAGCTATTGTGTGTTAGGATTTGTAGTAGCTTTTCTTTGCGTCGTAGATCGCATTGTCGCGATCTTGTTTCAACTCACGCACTTTTGCCTTTCTTTCTTTACGGGACAGGCTATCATCCATTTTTACAGATTTGATACGGTCTGAATAGTCATGCTTGATATCTTCAACCTGCATATCTAGCTTGGATGGTCTTGAATAACTGTTATTGTAGCCGTATCCATAAGGCGGATAACCATAGAAAGGGGCACCGTAAAAGCCATATGGGTATATTGGCGCATAACCACCAACGATTACTGTATGTGGCCTGTAATATCCTCCTCCGTGTACAACCTTTTGAGCTGAGGCCACCGAAACAAATACGAAGGATAGGATTACTATTATTAGCTTTTTCATAATGAGTACCTTTTCACAATTAGATGCGAAAAAAGGGCAAAAGTCACATGAAAAAACGCGGATAACGAAAGGATAACGAGTGTTAAAACAATTAGGAATTAGGAGTTAGAAATTAGGAGTTAGTTGGGTGCGTAGGGGCGAATTGCATTCGCCCTCTCGTACAATCAACCTGTTCCTGGTCTGTTTTCGCTATTTCCCCTCAAGTTTATTCACATAATCCAACGACCCCAACCTGAACCTCAGCGGAACGGTTGTCGCATTTTGAAACTGCAGTTCCTTTTTGCAGAAAAATCCTATGCTTTGGTAGTAGGTAGAATAGGGAATCCGGAGGGTATAAAAATTGCAAAAAGAAGCGTTGGCAGAAACGTAATAAACCGGTCGAAAACTGATTGGCTGAGGAGAAAACGGAAAATTTTCCGTTTTTTTCTCCTCATATTTAAAAATTTTAATCAGTGTAGTGTCTCCATTTGTAAAAAAATATTTCCCTCTGTAAGGCGCTGCAGTTAAAGCTTTTGTTTGTCCAAAGGCGCTGAATTGAGAGAAAGTTATGATTAATAGAAGAATTTTAAAAAATCTTTGCATTTGTTTTTTAGCTTAGTATGTAAATTTACGGCAAGATTTTTGTGGATGGCGCGCCTTTTTAAAATTTTTATTTATGTTTCTGCCGCCCCGAAAACCTATTAGGAATCATGGCACTTAGTCAAAGCTTACAACAGAAATTATTACAAAAGTTATCACCTCAGCAAATTCAGTTAATGAAGTTGTTGCAGGTTCCCACGGCCAATCTTGAACAAAGGATCAAGGAGGAGCTGGAGGAAAATCCTGCATTGGAGGAAGGGGATGACGCATTTGAGGAAACATTCACAGAGGAATCGCAGGACGAATTTTCAGATTCAGACGATGATTACGATGAACCGGAAGAGAGCTACGATAACATCGATATAAGCGAGTATGTATCAGACGGCGACGATGAAGTTGCGGATTATAAATTGCGTGATGATAATTATCCCGAAGCTGATGATAATAAAGTCGTTCCGCATAAAGTGGAAACGAGTTTTCATGACATGCTGACGGCTCAGCTGGGACTTTTAAAGCTCGATGACCGGACGGCTAGAATTGCCGAACAAATCGTAGGAAGCATAGATGATGATGGATACCTGCGCCGGGAAACCACTTCCATTATGGATGACCTCGCGTTCAGACAAAATATTGAAGCCAGCGAAGGGGAAATAGAAGAACTTATACGCAAGATTCAGCAGTTTGATCCTCCGGGTGTTGCGGCTCGAGATCTGCAGGAGTGTCTTCTTTTGCAACTCCACAGAAAATTGCGCGAGGGCAAGCCTGTACAAAAAGCGGTCGACGTGTTAACCAACTACTTCGACGAGTTTACCAAAAAGCACTACGATAAGATCCAAAAAGGGTTGGCTATCGATGATGAAGGGTTGAAGGAAGTGATCCAGCAGATCATAAAACTGAACCCCAAGCCAGGCGGAAATGTGGGCGAGGTAAACAAAGCCGAAAGTTATGTGGTGCCTGACTTTTTCATTTTGAACAACAATGGCAAACTTGAGTTGACGCTGAACTCGAAGAACGCTCCCGATCTCCGCATTAGCGAAGGCTACCGTGACATGCTGAAAGATTACGAGCGCGGCAGCAAAAAGGATAAGCGTCAAAAAGAAGCTGTTCTTTTTATAAAGCAAAAAATAGATGCGGCCAAATGGTTCATTGATGCCATCAAACAGCGCCAGCAAACGCTGATGATGACCATGCAGACCATTCTGGATTACCAATACGAATTTTTCCTGACCGGCGACGAAACAACCCTTCGTCCAATGATTCTTAAGGACATAGCAGAGCGCACAGGCCTTGATATTTCGACCATTAGCCGCGTAGCCAATAGCAAGTTTGTACAAACTGAATTTGGAACTTACAGGCTGAAGTTTTTCTTCAGTGAATCACTAAGTACTGAAAGCGGTGAAGAGGTTTCCACACGTGAGGTAAAAAAGATATTGAGCGATATGGTTTTTGGCGAAGCCAAGAAAAAACCGCTTAGTGATGAAAAACTTACTGAAATGCTTCAGGAAAAAGGTTATAACATTGCACGCAGAACGGTGGCCAAGTATAGGGAACAATTAAACATTCCGGTGGCCCGTTTGAGAAAAGAACTATAAACATGCAAGTAACTTCTGAAGGCAATATTTCCGGAAACGGTGGCGACAAGTATATGGGAAAAAATGACCAGCCTGCTTCCGTAAGATTTTTGGCGCATTTTTTCTCTTTCGTTTTTCATCCGTTGTTTATACCAACCTATGTTGCGTTTTTCCTGATCTTCGTTCATCCTTATTTTTTTGCTGGATACGATTACAAGATGAAAGTCCTGAAACTTTTGTCGGTGGTTGTAACCACAGCATTTATGCCTTCATTCACGGTGTTTTTGTTGAAACAACTAGGTTTTATTGATAGCATTTACCTGCGTTCCCAACGAGATCGCATTATACCTATTGTTATCTGCATGATCTTTTACTTCAGCATTTATTTTGTTTCCAAAAAAGACGCTGAAATACCGGTTCCTTTCACACAGTTTTTATTGGCGGTATTTATCAATTCCATCATTGCTCAAATGGCCAACATAAAATTCAAGATCAGTTTGCACGGCCTTGCAGTGGGAACTGTACTGGCATTTTTTATTTTGCTGGCACTGCATTCGGGTGCATCAATGGGGTTTTATGCGAGTATTGCCATCCTTGTCACTGGCATTGTTTGCACTTCAAGATTACTCTTACATGAACACGAACCTTTCGAAGTATATCTCGGATTATTGGGGGGAGTGCTTTCTGTGTTGGTGGCGTATTGGTTTGTGGGGTAAGAAATTGATTATTAGATTTGTATCTGTTCATTCTTTACCATTTTTTGCTAGTTTTACATTTCCTATTGTTCCAAATGCAGTGCCTTTTCGTTTAAAGAAAAGAACTCAATTGTAATGCTATCTACATCAAATATTGGAAGTTTGAAAAAGCCATCGTTGTATTCGCCAAGTTATCAATACGGTTCATCTATGGATGGGACTGTAGAAGCGCTGCAACAAAATGCTTATGCAAAAGGTCGTATAGATGGAGCCAAAGACATGCAAGTTGAACTGATAAAAAGAGGGAACGCACTTTTTCAATTGGCCTTTCAAAGAGCGTCTGAAATTACCGATCTGCTTGTTAATGCGGCTGCTGCAAATAATATTACCATTTACGATTTTCATTTGAAAGTTGAGGATTGGGACAATATCAGCTCGCTGATTATTGTAAAATTAGAAGATTACGTCGACGATAAAATTGACCTTTTTTACCGAGCCGCCAGTGAAATATCTGATCAATACAATGATGATGCTTTTCACTGGGATTACATGATTACCTATGACTCAGATGCTTTAAACACCGGAAAAATTTTTGCAGACGGATTTAAACATCTCTATGAGCACACCGCTAGACCACGCAAGACATAATAAGAAGGCATGTGAGTATTTATCTTCAGCTAATGAATTTCCAGATTGGGTTGTTACTACAGCATTCTATTGCACCATGCATTATGCACAGGCAATAATTTTTCCTCACCAGGAGAATGGTGTGATATACAAAAATCTGGATGAATATTTTGACAAAAATAAACGCGTCGGCGACACCAAACATGGTGTCACTTTGAACTTAGTTCGAAAGTTGCATTTTGCCATTTCAGAAAAGTACCGACAGTTGAAAGACGTCGCTCATACTGCACGATATAATGATTATCAGCTTCCCTCGGTTGTTGTTTCAAAAATGAGGCGACACCAAAAGGCAATTGAAGAATACTGCGAACAGATGTGCTCCGGAAATGCAAGTCAGAACAGTTCTACAGCAATCCTTTCTTCTTAATAATTCTAAAAAACCTCAGATTCAACAGCACCGATGTAAAAGTCAATCCTGTTAAAAAGCCTATCCAGATTCCCGCAGCGCCCATTTTAAAATAGAACGCCATAAGGCAGCCTGTTGGAATGCCGATTACCCAATAAGAGATGGCAACATAAATTGTTGGCACGTATACGTCTTTCAAACCGCGCAAAAGTCCTACGCCAATTGCCTGTGTAGCGTCAGATAACTGGAAGAGAGCAGCATACAACATGAGCGTGGAAGCAAGAGCAACCACTACTGCATCATCATTAAAAGCCAGCGGCAAAACTTTTCTTACGCATACATAGAAGATCGCACAAGCGCAACCATAGATCAAGCCGCTTAATAATGTGCTTTTGCCGAGGATAGAAATATGTTTCCAATCATTTCTTCCCCAGGCATTGCTCGTGCGGATAGAACCGCCTTGCGCCAGTCCAAAAGAAACCATGAATGTAAATGCCGCACAACTCAACGCAATTTGATGCGCTGCTTGCTGCACCGCTCCCAATGTGCCAATGATGATTCCCGAAACCGCGAACGCACCGGACTCCATTGCAGCTTGTAAACTACTTGGAATGCCTATGTGCAACAATTCCCTGATCGTTTGTTTGCGCAGCATCCATTGATTTTTTCTTACGGCAATATATCTGCTGAATAAAGGGTGTACAAAAACTACAATTGCAAGTGCCACGAGAATTATAATTCTAGTGATGAGCGTGCCGATGCCGGCGCCCACAAGCTCCAGTCTTGGGAAACCCCAGTTACCATAAACCAGCAACCAGTTAATGCCTATATTAATCGGCAACGAAAGTAATGACAGCACCATTGCCGTTCTGGTTTTCTCAAGACCATCAGTAAATTGTTTAATGGCCATGAACATCAACATCGGAATGATGGATGATGCCATGATTACAAGGTATGGTCGTGAAAGAACAGCCACTTCGTGATCCTGCCCAAGATGAAACAAAATATTTCTGCCAAGCACCAAAATCGCCGTGATGACAATCGATGCAATGGTGCACAGCCAGAAGCCGTTGTAGAAATAGTGCGATACCTGCTGCCCATCGCGTCTGCCATGTGCCATGGAAACTGTTTGCGATACAGACATTGTTACGCCAATGCCCAATACAAAAGGAATATTCATTACACTATTTACCAGTGCCGCCGCTGCAAGATGCTTATAACTGATAGCTCCCACCATAGCACTGTCAATAATACCAAGCGCCATTTGAGTGAGTTCACCCAAAATGATCGGTCCTGATAATTTCCATGTTCTTCCTGCTTCAGTTCGTAAATTCATAAGAGCGCGAAATTAAGAATAACTGAGTAACTGAATGACTGAATAACTGAGTGGTTCAATGTCGAAAACCACGACTGAATTTAACCCCTCAGTTATTCAATTATTCAGTTATTCGATAAAACATATACCTTTGCAACATGTTATCAAACTTACTAACCACATATAAATAAATTATGAAGCGGGCTTGTTCCCGCTTTTTTTATGTGTATACCAAATACTTTTTTATGGATGTAGAAATATTGGCCCGTATACAATTTGCTTTCACTATCGCTTTTCATTACATCTATCCCCCTATCAGCATCGGACTGGGTTTAATACTCGTCATTATGGAAGCGCTTTATCTTAAAACAGGAGATAAACGTTTTGAATTGATGACGCGTTTCTGGCTTCGCATTTTTGCGCTGGTGTTTGGAATTGGCGTAGCAACAGGTATCATCATGGAGTTTGAGTTTGGTACTAACTGGGCCACGTATTCGAAGTACGTGGGAGATATTTTTGGAAGCGCATTGGCAGCCGAAGGCATTTTTGCATTTGCATTGGAATCAGGATTTTTAGGCATTCTATTATTTGGTTGGAACCGTGTGAGCAGCGGCGTTCATTTTTTCGCAACGATCATGGTGTTCCTTGGTTCTCTGTTTTCTGCAATATGGATTGTGGTCGCAAACTCGTGGCAGCAAACGCCGGCAGGGTTTCACATAGTAGGAAATGGATTGGAGGCAAGAGCAGAGATCACAGATTTTTGGGCAATGGTATTCAATCCATCCAGCGTTGAAAGATTGATGCACGTGTGGGTTGGTGCTATTTTAGCAGGGGCATTTTTAGTGCTGAGTGTAAACGCATGGTACATCATTAAGAAAAAATATCTTGAGATAGCGATACCAGCATTTAAAATTGCATTGGTTGTGGCAACTGTGTTTTCTATATCGCAGTTATTTTTCGGTCACAAAAGCGCCGACGGCGTTTCGCGCAATCAACCTGCAAAGCTTGCTGCATTAGAGGGACATTACGATAGCTCGGCAAGGGCAGATATGTATTTGTTTGGTTGGGTAAATAACAAAACGCAGGAAACGAAAGGAATAAAAATTCCCGGTGGGTTGAGCTTTCTCGTTCACTATGATTTTAATGCGCCAGTAAAAGGTTTAAATGCTTTTAAAGAAAATGAAAGACCTACGCAGGTAAATTCCATTTTTCAATTTTATCACATCATGGTGGCGCTGGGAGTGGCCATGATTGCCCTTTCACTACTTGCATGCTGGTACTGGCGAAAAGGAACATTGTTCGATAAAAAATGGTTAATGTACATTTTTGTGTGGTCGGTCATGATGCCGCAGGTTGCCAATCAATGCGGTTGGTTCGCTGCTGAAATGGGCCGCCAGCCCTGGGTTGTATACGGTTTGTTGAGAACCAGCGATGCGCTTTCAAAAGCAGTATCTGCAAATCAGATTTTGTTTTCGCTCATCATGTTTACCGTAGTTTATACTTTGTTACTGGCGCTGTTTCTTTTCTTGTTGCACAGAAAAATTCAGCATGGCCCCGAAACAACCCACGATGAAGATGATGAAGCCAATGAAGCATTCACAAAAAGAAATAACCCTCTTATAACTCATTCATAATGGAAACATTTTTAGGCATTGATTACAACGTTTGGTGGTTCCTTGTATTTGGTGGCGTGATCAGCGGTTACGCCATACTGGATGGCTTTGATCTTGGCGCAGGTGCATTGCATTTGTTTTTAAATAAAGAAGAAAGCCGGCGCATTGCGTTAAACGCTATTGGTCCAGTGTGGGATGGAAATGAAGTGTGGCTGGTCATAGCCGGTGGCGCTTTGTTTGCAGGATTTCCTGTTGCCTACGCAGCGATCTTTTCTGCGTTCTATGTTCCGTTTATGGTGTTTTTAATGGGACTCATCTTTCGGGCCATATCAATAGAATTCCGGAGTAAAGAACCAATGCAATGGTGGAGAAAAACATGGGACATTTCATATTGCATTGCAAACATCATCATCGCATTATCACTGGGGTTGATGTTGGGAAATGTGGCACTCGGCATTCCATTAAATAAAGATCACGAGTTTGAAGGAAACTGGATGTCGTTCTTCAATCCGTTTTCTATTCTAATTGCCATTACTACATTGGCGTTGTTCATGATGCATGGAGCTATTTATTTGGCGATGAAAACGGTAAACAGGTTGTATGTAAAACTCACTTTGCTCGCAAGAGATTTTACCATCTTCTTCGTGTTAAGCTTTGCGGTTTCGACTTTGTACACACTGCTCTATATTCCACACTTAAGCGATCACTTAAGAACGCATCCGTCGTTTTTCATTCTTCCCATCATCATGACATTGGCGATTGCCAATATTCCAAGAAGCCTGAAAAATGGAAATTTCCGTTTCGCATTTTTAAGTTCCTCTATCACCATTGCCACATTGCTGATAATGGTCGCGTTTGAAGTGTTCCCCTATTTGATTTACGCGCCAAACGATCCGGCAAACAGCATCACCATTGTGAACGGGGCCTCCTCGCTTAAAACACTAAAAATTTTACTAATTATAGCCTTAATAGGTACTCCGCTGGTGTGCCTCTACACCGGCTTTGTTTTCTGGACATTCAAAGGAAAAGTGAAGCTGGATGAGATGAGCTATTGATTAGTTGAGAGTAGAAAGTGGAGAGTGGAGAGTTAGAATGTAAAATAACTCTCCACTCTCCATTCTCAATTCTCCACTCTCAACTATCTTTGCCCCGCTATGGAACTAAATACGAAAAAAGGCAATAAAGCCGTTGCAATCTGGCTTTTGATAGGAGTGGGAATGATCATCATCCAGGTGTTGCTGGGTGGAATTACAAGATTAACGGGTTCCGGATTGTCCATTACCGAGTGGAAACCTATTTTGGGTGCTATCCCGCCTACCAGTGAAGCGGCGTGGGAGCATGCTTTTGATACGTACAAGCAAATCGGTCAGTATAAATACCTCAATACTCATTTTACGCTTAGCGATTTCAAATTCATTTATTTCTGGGAATGGTTCCACCGTGAGTGGGCGCGGCTGATCGGCGTTGTGTTTGCAGTTGGTTTTGTGTACCTGATTGTCAAAGGATACCTGAATAAAAACATGGTGCGCCCAATGATTATTCTGTTTGTGTTGGGCGGATTGCAGGGAGCTATTGGTTGGATCATGGTGAGCAGCGGCTTGAATGAGGAAAATTTATACGTTAACCATATTCGTCTCGCTATACATTTTATCGCAGCGCTCGGATTACTGGTGTACACACTTTGGTTTGCTTTCCAGTTGCTGGTGCCGGAGAGCGAAAGGGTTGTAGCTCCGTCCTTAAGAAAATTCACCGGCTGGATGATCGCTATCGTGGTATTGCAATTGATCTACGGCGCGTTTATGGCAGGATTGAAAGCGGCTACGTTTGCTCCCACCTGGCCAACAATCAATGGTGAGTGGATACCATCGAATATCACCACTTTCGGCAATCGTACTTTCAGCGGATTGCAAAAATTTACAGACAATCCATTTGCGGTTCATTTTATTCACCGCACACTGGCATATGTCATTACCATCCTTGTAATCATCTGGCTCGCAAAAGCAGCAAAAATTACCACAGGAAAATTATTTAAAAGAACGCAGTGGCTGCCATTGGTAGTGGTTTTGATTCAGGTACTGTTGGGAATTCTCACCGTGTTAAATGCTGCCAATACTAAGGCGCTGCTATGGCTCGGCATTACGCACCAGTTTGTAGCAATGATTTTTTTGATCGTTTGGGTATGGGAGCTGTATTTGTTGAGAAAAACAAAAGAGAACTGAGCCTTTGGATCTGGTTTATTTTCGCATTGACTGATGGTGCGATTAAAAAGAGAGTAGAATGAAAAGAAGTTATTACCAAAATACTATAGATAAATTTTTAACAGAGGGATCAAATTCAATTTTCGGACATCTTGCTCAAAATCACCAATATGATCTTGAAGAGCTTCAAAAGAATGCATGGATCAAACAAATTGAGTATTTAAAGTCAGCACTTAAAGACATTCAAGGATGTCTTTATTTTGAATTTACAATTCCTCGAATGGGAAAGAGAGTGGACAATATTCTTATTGTAAATAATTTGATTTTTATTATTGAATTTAAAATTGGCGATAAGCGATACACCCAAGACGCTCAATATCAAACAATAGATTATTGTCTTGATTTACTAAACTTTCACGAAGGTTGCCACAACAAAACACTCATTCCGATTTTAGTTGCGACAAAAGCGGCAAGCGAAGTAAACGACATCCAAAGTGCAATGCGGTTAGAAAAATGTGTGCTTTGTAATTTAGATAACTTTGAAAGCACGTTAAAGAACATTTTAGCTACACTAAAAACAAACGAAAAAATTGATGTTTCCAATTGGGAGAGTGGGACATACAAACCCACACCGACGATTATTGAAGCAGCCCAAGCGTTGTATAAAGGACATAACGTAAAAGAGATTTCACGAAGCGATTCTGGCGCAATAAATCTATCACGAACAGCAGCTGCTATCAACAAAATCATTGAGAACTCCAAAGCTAATAATCGAAAGTCTATTTGTTTTCTAACAGGTGTTCCCGGAGCAGGGAAAACACTAGCGGGCTTAAGTATAGCAAATGAACGATTAAAAACAGATGAATCGGAACATTCGGTTTTCCTTTCAGGAAATGGTCCTTTGGTTGCAGTGCTCAGGGAAGCATTGACCCGCGATTCTGTTGCGACAGCAAAAGCAAGGGGCAAAAAATTGAAAGTTTCCGATGCAGAGAGGAAAGCAAAAACGTTTATTCAAAACATTCACCATTTCCGAGACGATAATTTAAAAACCAAGGAAGCTCCAATTGAAAAAGTAGTCGTTTTTGACGAAGCCCAAAGGGCCTGGCAAAAGAAACGAGTTTCAGAATTTATGAAAAACAAAAAGGGAATTGATGATTTTGAAATGTCTGAACCTGAGTATTTGATTAGCGTAATGAATCGACACAAAGAGTGGTGCGCAATTATTTGTTTGATCGGCGGCGGGCAAGAAATCAACACGGGTGAGGCTGGTGTTTCAGAATGGATTGACTCGTTAAAACAAAAATATCCAAACTGGAACGTTTTCTACTCAGACAAAATTCTAAGCGAAAAAAGCACATATTTAAAAGATGAAGATCTTTTGCATTGGCTTCAAGAAAAAGGAAACAAAGAGAGCGACTTACATTTGGCTGTTTCAGTTCGGTCGTTTAGAAGCGAAAACGTTGCTTTGTTAGTTAAAAATATTTTAGAAAACAAAGGTGATAAAGCACCGGAAATTTTCAATTCAATCAAAGAAAATTACCCAATTTATCTAACACGCGATTTTCTAAAGGCCAAAACGTGGCTAAAAAAATCGGCGAAAGGAACTGAGAGAATCGGTGTTATTGCGAGTTCCGGAGCAACGAGACTACAAGCAAACGGAATTTATGTAAAAAATAAAATTTCGCCAGTTGATTGGTTTCTAAATGGAAGGGATGATGTTCGTTCCTCCTACTACTTAGAAGACGTTGCGACTGAGTTTGATACTCAGGGTCTTGAAATCGATTTTACTTGTGTTGCTTGGGATATCAATCTGTATTACGAAAACGGGTGGAATTATCGAAGTTTTGTAGGGGCAAAATGGCAGAAAATAAATCAAAATTCTTCAAAGAATTATCTTTTAAATTCTTATCGTGTTTTGTTGACGCGAGCGAGACAGGGTATGGTTATATTTGTGCCCAAAGGTGACAATTCAGATTTAACAAGGCCCCAAGAATTGTACGATTCAACTTTTGAGTATTTAAAACAATGTGGGCTAACAATATTGTAGCAGGCTGCAGACAGGTTTTGCGAAAAGTGGCAGTGTTATAATGTGGGGATGATTGAAGTATTTTCCATTAATATTTCTATTGCATGAAGCTGATGAAAATTCTGACTCCCGCAAGATGAGGACCAAAGTCAGCTTTCTCATTGTTCTTTCACAAACACTTCGTATTTTAGAAACCCATTGTTACCCTACAGTATGAAGCAAGCACTTAAAGCCATATTCTATTCCTTTCCTGTGCAGTTGGTGTTATTGCACATCAAGAAGTTCCAGCTACTTTTAATATTTTGGGTGGTTTTATTTGCGGCGGTAAATGGCAGCTTCATGGCTTCATTTGGCGTTGACAGTTTGTACCTCGCACCAGAATATTTGGGAGATGTAAATGCAATGAGTGCCGCCATTGTAGGGCTCGCGGTTGGTGTGTTTATCATGGGATGGAATATTACAACTTTCATTCTGTTTAGTCGCCACTTTCGTTTTCTTGCTACAACCACAAGACCTTTTCTAAAATACTGCATCAATAACTTTATCATTCCGCTGGCTTTTTTACTTTTTTATTTGGTTAAGGCTATCGCATTTGGAATGAACCAGGAGTTGTTAACCGCATTCGACATCGTCATCCTGGCGGGAGGATTTTTATTCGGGTTTATTTTCATTATAGCACTTTCATTTCTGTATTTTTTCAGAGCCGATGTTACCATTGCCCGACATATGTTTGCTGTGCAAGACGCGCCGAAAACCGTTGCCTATGGTTATCGTCCGCATATTGTCTTGAACAGCGGTGGCAGCCGTTTGATAAAAGTGACCACCTATCTTGACACACCAACATCAGCAAGACCGGTTCGTGATGTATCGCACTATAGCAAAGAGTTTATTGAAACCGTTTTTGGAAGGCACCACTTTGCGGCGATCTTGTCGGTGTTTGCCTCATTCGTGTTCCTGATCATTATTGGATTTTTCCTCGACAATCCCGTATTTCAGTTGCCTGCAGCAGCCAGTATAACGCTTTTCTTTTCCATATTGGTTGCCGTGTCCGGCGCATTTTCTTATTTCCTGCAAAGCTGGAGCATGCCTTTCTTAATCCTGCTGGTAATTATCATCAACATCTTATACAAGTACAACGTGATTGACGCTACAAACAAAGCATATGGTCTGAACTATTCAAAAAATGTTGAAAGGGCCGCATACACCCACGAGTCTTTAGCATCGTTGTGTACAAAGGAAAAGGTTGAGCAGGACAAACAAAATATGATTGGCATCCTGAACAAATGGAAAGCAAAACAGGGAGTTGAAAAACCTTATTTGTATTTCATTTGCGTAAGTGGAGGTGGTACGAGAAGCGCCACTTTTACGTTCAACACTTTGCAAAGGCTTGACAGCTTGAGTAAGGGCGAGTTGATGAAAAAGACATTCCTGATAACAGGAGCATCAGGCGGTATGCTGGGCGCTTCTTATTTCAGAGAGTTATATGGCCAGAAACAAAGCGGGAAAGATATTCGGTTGCAGGATAAAAAATACGCGGACAACATTTCGAAAGACCTGTTGAACCCGGTATTCTCTTCGTTCATAGCAAGAGATTTGGCCTCACCGGCGCAAAAGTTTTCAGTGGGCGATTATACCTATTCAAAAGATCGCGGTTTTGCATTTGAAGAAAAACTCAATGAGAATACTGGAGGTGTGATGAACAAGCAGATGAAAGATATTAAGGACGACGAGGCAAATGCCCGGGTGCCATTGATGTTTTTCAATGCCGTTGTTACAGGTGACGGTCGCAAAATGATCATTAGCACACAACCCGTAAGCTATATGATGCAGCCGGTTCATGACACTGCAAGCCTGGGCCACATGGAGCCCGATGCAATTGATTTTAATGCATTGTTTGTAAAGCAGAATCCAATGAATCTGCGCCTGTTAACAGCGCTTCGTATGAGCGCAACGTTCCCATACGTACTGCCCAATGTTTGGTTGCCAACAACGCCTGTGGTTGATGTAATGGACGCAGGCTTTCGCGACAACTTTGGCCTGGATGGATGCACACGGTTTGTAAACGTGTTTCATGACTGGATCGCAGAAAACACTTCTGGCGTTATTCTGCTTCAGATTCGGGATAGAAAAGGCGGTGAATGGGACTATCAACCGCAGCCAAACAATGTAACGGAGATCATTACAAAGCCCGTATTGACACTGCAATACACCTGGTACAAAATGCAACAGTACAACCTGAACGATGTACTCGCACTCACAGAAAAATCATTCGGAGATCGTTTCAAAAAGATCACATTTCAATACGTTCCCGGAGAACATGAAAAAGCCGTAACGCTTAATCTTCACCTCACCAAAAGCGAAAAGCTTGGATTGTATCAAACGCTGAAAAATGAGTACAATACGCATTCCTTTAAGGTGTTTGAGGAATTGCAGAGGTAGTAACTGAATAATTGATTAACTGAATAACTGAAAGCAAAGGCTTCGACACTCAACAATATTTTGGGGTCAACAGTAGATCTTTATTCATCTTCGTTGCGTCGCACACTTGTACTGCAGTAAATTTATTCGTCAAAAAAAGACTAATCAGCGAACATCAGTCAAATCTGCGTCATCTCCGTGCTCTCAGTTATTCAGTTATTCAGTCAATTGCTTTTCCATCCAGCCCCTTCCTTCAATCATTCTCGTAACCAACATTCCCGCTACTGTATCGCCCGTGGCATTTAAAATTGTAGCAATTGGGTCAACCAATGTGCCTATGATCATAACTGCAGGGACGGCTGATGCAGGTAAACCGTATGCTGAAATGATAAGCAATTCTCCAATGTAGCCGCCATTTGGAATGCCACCTTCTACAATGCTGACGATCACACTAAGACCAAGCGCCAGGGCAACTGTATCAATGCCTGCAAAAGGCTTGTGAAACATGGCAAAGACCACTACAATTTTTGTGACCGCCGAAATGGAAGAGCCATCTTTGTGTAACGCTGCTCCAAGAGGTACTACCAGATTACCGATGTATGGAGGAATGCGCATCTTCTTTGCAGCATCAAGATTGGCGGGAATGGTAGCAATGCTGCTGCAAGTACCAATAGCAGTCGCACTGGGAACAATGTTGTTTTTCCAGTACAGTGCAACCGCTTTCGTACCTCCTGCAATAAATGCATATATGCTGAAGAAGATGATAAAGTAGAAAATACTCACTCCATGAAACAG
Source organism: Pinibacter aurantiacus (assembly GCF_019130065.1). Lineage (GTDB taxonomy): Bacteria > Bacteroidota > Bacteroidia > Chitinophagales > Chitinophagaceae > Pinibacter > Pinibacter aurantiacus. The sequence continues at coordinate 227,674 of NZ_JAHSPG010000008.1, forward strand.
TGCCAACGCTTTGCCATAGGTACCGAACAGCTGCGGTCCGATTGTGCCAACCTGGTAAGCGAAATATGCACCCAGACCAACCGGCGCCACTTTCATAATGATCAGCAATACATGCTTCATTACCTCCATTCCAGAGTCGATAAAATCATGAAAAGGTTTCCCTTTATCACCGGCTCTCAATATCGCAAAGCCTATCAACAAAGAGAAAATAATGAGGGCCAGCATATTTTTTCGCGAAAGCAAAATATAAAAATCGGATGTTGTGAGCAGTTGTGTTAATTCATCTCCTGCACTTTGTTTGGTTACTTCGGCTGAAAATGTGGAACCATCACCGTTTGATTGACTGAACGGAAAGAGCCACGCGATTAACACTGTGACAAACGCAGCAACTAAAAGTGTACAAACAAAAACGAAGAATGTACTGCCGAGTATTTTGCCAAACTTTTGCGAGCGGTCAATGTTCGCAATCGCCGAGACAATGCAAAAGAACACAAGTGGTACAACAGCTGTAAACAAAAGATTGATGAATATGTCGCCAATAGGTTTGATCACAGCAATTTTTTCGCCCCAGATAATGCCCGCAATGCTGCCTACAAAAATGCCTGCAAGCAACAATAAGATACCACTGTAATTTTTGAGAAACGAATTGGTGTTGTTCATTCTGTATCGCTTGTAAAAAGAGAGTTAAAAATTTACCCCGCTACTAAACGGTTGGCCTTTGAAACGTTTTACTGACAAAGTATAACATTCTGACTGATAAAGGAATACCAGCCGCCTTTTTTATATGGTCAATAATCACATGTTAATTTCACTGAGCATGATTGCTATCAGCATTATTCGGTTTGTACCATACTACCTTTGAAATAGAAATAAAAAAGGGTTGATAGAAGAAATGCACCCTTACAACGATACGCCTGCCAAAAAAATGATGCACTTGCCAAAGTGAATTTTATCGACGTTAGCTATTAATACCTTCTGCAGAAACATAAGATGGGGCCCATTCTACTTGCACAACATATGAAATAGTTTTTTGCAATTTTCTTATTCGCTTCCGCGATAGTGAACGAATTGAATGATTGTTAAAAAGAAATATCCTTTTCTGAAAAACATAACCGGATATACTCAAAAGTATTCAACAGAATCATTTAAAACCTAATTATTATGGCAGAAAAAATCCTTTCGGACGTACTCCCCATCCCAAGTAAAAGTAAAACTTCCAACCAATTAATTAAGGAACCTGAAGCTCCTGCTTTCGATGCAGTGGCACACATAAATGAACTTGCAAAAAAAGGAGCCATTGCGCTTGAAGCCTTTTTACAATTGGACCAGGCACAGGTTGATTATATTGTTGCAAAGGCATCTGTTGCGGCTATTGACAAGCACGGTACACTTGCCCTGCACGCTATTGAAGAAACAGGTCGTGGAAGTTTTGAAGATAAAGCAACGAAGAACATGTTCGCCGCTGAAAATGTAACCAACAGACTTAAGAATGTAAAAACAGCGGGCATTATAGGAGAAGATCAATTGAATGGTATCGTTGAAATTGCAGAACCTGTTGGTGTAATTTGCGGCATCACACCTGTTACTAACCCAACGTCCACAACAATATTCAAAGCCCTGATTTCGCTTAAAACACGTAATCCCATTATTTTTGGATTTCACCCTTCGGCGCAACAATGCTCTAAGGCTGCAGCGATTGTCGTTCGCGATGCGGCTGTCGCTGCAGGCGCACCTGCAAATTGTATTCAATGGATCGAGCATCCATCCATAGAAGCTACAAACGCGTTGATGAATCATCCTACCATCACGACAATACTGGCTACAGGTGGTAACGCAATGGTGCGTGCCGCTTACTCTTGCGGCAAGCCAGCGCTCGGCGTAGGTGCCGGCAATGTGCCTGCGTACATTGAAAAAACTGCGGATGTAAAACAGGCAGTGTATGACATCGTACTTTCCAAATCATTTGACTGGGGTATGGTATGCGCATCCGAACAAGCCGCAATTATCGATAAAGAAATTTATGAAGAAGCAATCGCTGCCTTCAAATATCATCACGTATATTTTGTAACGGAAAAAGAAAAAACAAAACTGGAAGAATTCATGTTTGGTGTTTCCGCAAAAGGAACAAACTGTGCAGGCGCTAAATTGAATCCTGATGTTGTTGGTAAATCGCCACAATGGATTGCCGCACAGGCGGGCTTTTCAGTGCCTGATGATATTGTTGTTATTGCAGCAGAAGTATCACAAGTTGGAATCGCTGAACCGTTGACACGCGAAAAGTTATCTCCCGTACTCGCAGTTATTAAATCATATTCAACACAAGCCGGTATTAAATTATCTGAGCAAATGGTTGAGTTCGATGGATTGGGTCACTCAGCAGCCATTCATACCAAAGATGAAAACATCGCGAGGGAGTTTGGCGAAGCAGTAAAAGCCATTCGCGTTATATGGAATTCGCCATCTACATTCGGAGGTATTGGCGATGTATACAATTCATTTATGCCTTCACTTACACTCGGCTGTGGTTCATATGGCCGCAATTCTGTTGCAGGAAATGTAGGTGCCATTAATTTAATTAACGTAAAAAGGATAGGAAGGAGGAACAACAACATGCAATGGTTTAAAGTGCCTTCAAAAATTTACTTCGAGCCCAACTCTATTCTTTATCTGAAATCAATGCCCGGCCTTGAAAAGGTGATGATCGTAACTGACGTGATGATGCTGAATCTTGGTATTGTTCAAAAAATAATCGACGTATTAAACAGACGGTCCAATAAAGTGGACGTAAGGATATTTTCGAACATAGAGCCTGACCCAAGTATAGAAACAGCAAGGGCAGGTGCTGAAACTTTGCAGGAATTCAAACCAGATAACATTATTGCGATAGGAGGTGGATCAGTAATGGACGCTGCTAAAGTAATGTGGCTGATGTACGAGCAACCTCAAATTTCTTTCGACGATGTAAAACAGAAATTCTTAGACATCCGTAAACGTGCAGTCAAGATCCCGACTTTGGGTAAAAAAGCAAAAATGATCTGCATTCCCACTACTTCCGGAACAGGTTCCGAAGTGACTCCGTTTGCGGTGATAACCGACCACTCTGTAAACAAAAAATATCCTTTGGCGGACTATGCATTTACGCCAACTGTAGCCATCATCGACTCCGAGCTTACCAAGACAGTTCCTGCGCATGTAATTGCAGACACAGGAATGGATGTGCTTACACATGCGACCGAGGCTTATGTTTCCGTCGTTGCAAACGACTATACCGATGGTCTTGCTTTACAGGCAATCAAAATGGTGTTTAAGTATCTCGAAAGAACATACGTTGATGTTAAAAACGACGACGAAGCAAGGGATAAAATGCACAACGCGTCTACCATTGCCGGGATGGCTTTTGCGAATGCTATGTTGGGCATTTCCCATAGTATGGCGCATAAAATAGGCGGCATGTTCCATACGCCACATGGACGCACCAATGCGATCTTGTTGCCTTATGTTATCCGGTACAATGGCGAAGTGCCGGGCAAACTTTCCGTTTGGCCTAAATACACAACGTACAAAGCAGATCAGAAATACTTTGAAATTTGCCAGGCGCTTGGACTACCTGCAAAAGGGCCCAAAGACGGCCCTCAGGTATATGCAAAAGCTGTTTATGATCTGGGCGTGAGATTAGGCATTAAAATGAATTTTAAAGAACAAGGTGTTGATGAAACTAAATGGCTGGCCAATTTAAACCGACTTGCATTAAATGCGTTTGAAGACCAGTGTACGCCGGCAAATCCAAGATTGCCACTTGTGAAAGACATGGAGGAAATTATGCGCAAAGCATACTACGGAGAAAAAGAATAGACGCTGATATTTCGCTTAGGCAAATGCATGTTTTGCCAGGTTAATGTCCTACGGACAATGTTGAACTTATTGTTTCCTGCTCTATTGATATTAATGCCCTACGGGCAGTTGCAGAGTTTCCCGTAGGGAAACAATATCAATAGAAATCAAATCATAGGTCCTCATTGCCCGTAGGGCATTAATATGTCAAGGATTCCGATAGCAAAAGGGGAATCGCATTTACAAATTAGACCACTTCAGGAACCAAACAGTATAATCTTCTCTCACCAGCCATTCGTGATAAATAGTAAATCCGTGCTTTTGATAAAAAGGCAGGTTTGCCGGAGTAGACGTTTCAAGAATAATGGGCAGACCTTCTTGCCCGCAATGGGCCTGTAAATCGTTTAGCAATAAACCGCCCTTTCCTTGTCCCTGGCAAGAAGGATCAACACCCAGGAACCACAGGTAGAAATGCGGCGTTTTAGGATGGTGCTTGTGTATGTATTTTTCTCTCTTCCTGATATGATGCACCCTTGAAATGCCAACCGCTTTGAATGCGAGCTTGCCCATTTGCCAGAAATCTTTAAGCGTTGTTTTGTCTGCGATAGGGTAATAGCCGAGCAAAACCGCATCGCCATCATCACTTCGCCAGGCACCATTTTTTTCGAAAGCTATTTCAAAAGAATAATCCATCAACACTCTAATGCGATCCAATCTGCGCGCATCCTGAAGTACTACTTCATTTACACTTCGATTGCTTTCGAATGCGTTCGATAAAATATTTACGAAATGCTCTTTGTCACTGGCCGAAGCGGGTTTCATGTGTATAGGGGGAATAAAAAAAGCCCTCTTCTCAAGCGAAGAAGGCTTTAAATGATTTTAAGTAGAAAATTACCAGCCTTGTTTTGCAATACCTGCTTTAATAGCAGCTAAAGCATTTGCTTCGCTAAGCATAGTAGTCAACTTGTTGCCTTTGCCGTCATTACCTTGTGCCATGTAGCCTCCACGTGCAGTTTTAGTGATAACTGCTTCTTTAATTTCTACGCCTTTTTCCTTAGTTTTTACGTTGTATGCTGTTAATTTAATGTCTGCCATGTCGTATAATTTTTGATGGTTTTTGAATCGTTAGAAAAATAAAATAATCACAATTAATTAGTTACAAGATATAAAATATTTCAACCCGCCCTTAAAATGAACTGTCAAATTATCAAGTTTGCATTTTTGGGGTTGAAAATCAATATACTATGCATCAATTTTTGCATATTTTGCATGAGATTCGATGAATTCTCTTCTTGGAGCTACTTCATCACCCATTAACATGCTGAACACGCGATCCGCTTCTGCGGCGCTTTCAATGGTAACCAATTTAAGCGTGCGGCTATCAGGATTCATCGTTGTTTCCCATAACTGCTCTGCGTTCATCTCACCCAAACCTTTATATCGCTGAATGTTTACGCTATCTTCTTTACCGCCCGCAAGTCTTTCAACCAAAGCTTTACGTTGCTCATCGTTCCACGCGTAAGCCTGGTCCTTACCTTTTTTCACAAGGTACAATGGTGGTTGTGCGATGTAAACATATCCCTGCTCAACCATTTCTTTCATGTAACGGTAAACGAAAGTAAGAATCAACGTTGCGATGTGGCTTCCATCCACGTCGGCATCCGTCATGATGATCAGCTTGTGATAACGCAGTTTTGCGAGATTCAAAGCCTTAGGATCTTCAGGCGTACCAACCGTTACACCCAATGCAGTGTACATGTTGCGGATCTCCTCATTTTCGTAGATCTTATGCTCCATAGCTTTTTCAACGTTCAGGATCTTACCACGAAGAGGCAAAATAGCCTGGAAGCTTCTGTCGCGACCTTGCTTAGCCGTACCACCAGCCGAGTCCCCTTCGACAAGGTATAACTCGCATCTTTCAGGATCTCTTTCAGAACAGTCAGCCAGTTTACCCGGCAAACCGCCACCACTCAAAACCGTTTTACGCTGTACAAGCTCACGTGCTTTTTTTGCAGCCACGCGCGCCTGGGCGGCCAATACCACTTTTTGAATTACGTTCTTTGCTTCGCGTGGATTTTCCTCAAGGTAAGCGTTCAATACGCGGGCAACGGTACTATCTACCACACCACTCACATCACTGTTACCCAATTTTGTTTTCGTTTGTCCTTCAAACTGAGGCTCGGGAACTTTCACTGAAATGATGGCGCTCAAACCTTCACGGAAGTCATCGCCTTCTACCTCAACTTTTGCCTTTTCAAACAAACCTTCTTTATCACCATAAGCCTTGAAAACACGCGTCAATGCACGGCGGAAACCAGTTACGTGTGTACCGCCTTCAATTGTATTGATGTTGTTTACATAGCTGAAAATGTGTTCTTTAAAATCATCATTGTAGCTCATCGCTACTTCCACAGCAACATTGGTTGTTTCGTCGTGACCTTCTACAAATAAGGTTTTAGCAATAAGTGGAGTACGTTTAGCGCTTTGGTCAAGCATTTCAACGAACTCTACGATACCGCCTTCGCTGTAGAATGTTTTTGTGTAAATATTTCCATCTTCATCTTTCTCTCTATTGTCAATGAGAACGATATTGATCTTACGATTCAGGTAAGCCAACTCACGCAATCTTCCTTCGAGAATGTCTTTATTATAAACACTAACGGTAAAAATGCTTGTATCTGGCCAGAAGTGAACGCGTGTACCGGTTTTATCAGATGTGCCAATTTCACGCACTGCGTATTGTGGAACGCCGATATGATATTCCTGTTCAAATATTTTTCCTTCGTTCTGAACGGTTACAAGCAGTTTGGTACTAAGTGCATTCACGCAACTTACACCCACACCGTGCAAACCGCCGGAAACTTTATAGGTATTTTTATCGAACTTACCGCCGGCGTGCAGTACTGTCATTACAAGCTCCAATGCACTGCGGCCTTCTTTTTTGTTGATGCCGGTAGGAATACCACGGCCATCATCCTGAACGCTGATAGAATTGTCCTCATGAATGGTTACAACGATATTTTTACAATACCCTGCAAGCGCCTCATCAATCGAGTTATCTACTACTTCATACACAAGGTGGTGTAAACCTTTAACGCCAATGTCTCCGATATACATCGCAGGCCTTTTACGCACTGCTTCCAAACCTTCTAAAACCTGAATACTATCTGCACCATAACCGTTGCTAGCAACCGGTATTACTTCATTTGTTTCAACGCTCATATTTATTTAATAATCGTGTCTGTGAACAATTAAAAACGCTATCTGCAAATGTACGGAAAATAAGGCCTAAAGGGCGTTTAAAACACATCAAATTCTGTTCTTTTTTAAGCAATTGTGAGAAAAATGTGGATGGCGTGAAACGTGAATCGTGAAACGTGAATCTGGCTCGCTACACAGAGGCTAATTTCAATAAAAGCACAAAGCTTAAACTTTTGGAGATCCCATTCGCGATCGACGTTTCATGTTTCACGAAACCTCTTTCACGATTGACGTTTCACGTTTCACGACAAAAAAATGACAATTCCCTTACAACAATGTTTTAACATGAATTAGGTTTACAAATTTTAACAACATATTTTTGCTTCCATTATGCATCAACCGCTTGATATTTTTACGCTCGCTCAAAAAACTCCTGTCATGCAGGAGGAAATGCATGTTTTGCATGCAAAAGAGCAGCAAATACCAGGTTCGGTGCAATATTCCATTCAACGTTATCGCAGGTTCTCACAGTGGAACGTAGATGATATGGGAATGCTCGTATATCACTACGAGAAAACAGATCCGAGGCAGAATTACCTTGAACTGCGCTTTTGCATTAGCGGCAATATGTATTGCAAGCACAAGGAAACTGAGTGCGACCAATGCAAGCTGAATGCAAGAAATTGCTCTGACAGAGACGAAACGGTAGATGTTTTCAAACTTACTTTCTCTCCCTCTCACTTGTCACAGTTCGTAAAGGGAATCAAGCAGACTAATACCGGCGACGATGTGTTGCAGTTCCGACACAAATCTTCTTTCTCCAAAACAATGACCTTGTGCAGCCGTACAAGACTTGTGCTGGAGGCTATGCTTAACCATAGCTATTCCGACAGCATGGAAAATATTTACATCAATGCGCAGTCGCAAATGTTGCTGCTGTATAGCCTTGAATGTATGATTGGTGAAAAAGAAGAGATGGTTTTCAGCTGCAAATTCCTTGCAAACGAAGCGGACCGCGAAAAAATCTCCAAAGCACGCGAAATTCTTATTCAGCATATTGGCGAGCCAATTACCATCAAGGAATTGAGTCGCAAAGTAGCCATGAATGAATGCTACCTGAAGAAAGGGTTCAAAGAAATGTACAGCACCACCATTTTCGACTTTTATCAAAGCCAGAGAATGGAGCACGCAAAATATCTGCTGTACGAAAAAGGCCTTAGCGTAACAGAAGTTTCATTGATGCTTGGCTATTCTTCTATTTCACACTTCTCCACTGCATTTAAAAAACACACTGGTTTGAAACCTTGTGAGTTGTTGCTGCATTAATAGACTAGAAAGCAACCTAATTGTAACCTGCAATGTCTTTGTGGGAAACCGTATCTGTTGAAGCAAATTAGCAAGGATTTTCTGCTAGACTTTATCGAAGCAAGTGAAATCGAATTGAGGTGTACGCAAGAAAAATTGTGTGTTCCAATCGTCGAAAGAATTTATCGAAAGATGAGAGCTGGAATTAAATTCCCAAATATTAAAGTTGATGATGATGTTATTTGTGACGGGCATCATCGATATTTGGCTTCTTTAATAGCAGACTATCCGCTAGACATTGATCCTTCATTTAAAACATCCGCGACTAAAACAGTTTTCTGGAAATCAATAACTTTTGATGAAAATGACTGGGATACACGCGCTAAAGTTAACATCCTTAATGAGCATGATGCCCTGTATAACAACATTGGAATGGACGCGCTGCTTGAAATGCTCAAATAAATTGTAGTTTTATAGCATGTTAATATTCTTGGACATAGATGGTGTAATGGTTCCCGCGAAAGGTTGGAAAGCTCCGGAGATTTTAAACGATGGCTTCCCTGCTTTTAGTAGCAAGGCTACCGATGCACTCAGAAATCTAGTTTCTGGGAATGTAACTGTCGTGCTTACAACCTCTCACAAGGCGAACTATACTATTCAGGAATGGAAAGATATTTTTAGTAAAAGAGGGATTGGTGTTTTTAACCTGAAGGCTCTTCCTGAAAACATAAACAACCTTAGCAGAAAAGAGGAAATAGTAAATTGGGTAAATTTGAATCCATTAAGTGAAGAATTTATCATTATTGATGATGATAAATCTTTAAATGAGCTGCCCGGCTTTTTAAAGGAAAATTTGATACAAACAAGTCCTTACATCGGTTTAACAGATGCACACTTGGAAAATATCCAATTGCTTTTGTCAAAGAATTACCTGCATTAAATGTTTGGGTTAAAATATATTTTTTGCGTTTTCTTCTTAATTGAAGGAAACGTTTTTCGTTTAGGCCATTAACTATTGCTTTTTGCAAATCCTTTGCTTGTAAGTTCTTCGGCCATTTTCTTGATCTTCCCAACCGTTGCTCTCCAGTAAGATTCCAGATGCTTACGAATTACTTCTGTAGGAAAATTTGTGATGTAGAGTTGTAATTCCGTGCCATCGGTTGCATTGAGTAAGATGAAATCAAGTATTGAATAGTTCTCATGTTTATCAGCAAGCAGTGAGATGGAGCTGAGGTGACTATACGTCAGTCTACTGTTTGTGTGGAATTGTAAAACAACTCCTTTATTTTCAAATTTTATGTGGTTGAAACCGCGAATAATAATTGGTTCGTTTAACACCCAGTTACACTGAACTTCGAGTTGCATGTCAGGCTCACCCAGCCACTTAGTCATTAGTTGCGGATCTGTCAGTGTTTGCCAGATAAATTTTCTGTCAGCATGGATAATAACACTGGTAGAAAAACTATCGTTCATTATACAACGAGTTTTTGAAATTGAAAATAGAAGTTGTAAAGTAGAAAAGAGAGAAAATTTTTCTGAGGAAATTTAACTGAGAACTGTAATTTTTTTCCTTCACCTTATAAAAAAGATAAAGGGGGCAAGACTACCCCCTTCTTTAACCCCTAAACCCTAAACCGTAGAAAATCTTTAATTAGTTGATATATATTGATTTATATAATTTCTCTTTTTGTTTGGGATCCGATTTTGATTCTTATCCCTTTCTGACAATATCATTTCAGAAATTGTGCCAAAAACTAAAAATTGTGGATAAGTCTGCTTAAAATACCGGATTGCCTTGTTAAAATATTAAAACCACAAAAAAGCAGAATAAGAAATTAAGAACTTGTCGCTTGTCGTCTGTACAAAATATTTCCCATCGCGGTAAATATTTCTACATAATAACAATATTAAAACGAAAAGTGTTGCACGAACTCTCAAATTTTTTTAGCGGCAAAATAGCTTGATATCTATTTCCTCTTGCTAATTAGATCGTGTAAACTTTTGAGCTTTAGTGAAAGAGCTATTCGAAATATTCCTGCGAACAACAAACATACACCAGTAGTATATACAATACTCAGGCCACCAATCACCGGCCTGGCTATTATTAAGAACGAAAACAAAACTACAACTATTCCGAGAAGCAGGATCCAGCCCCATTGCTTCACTCCGTAAGATTTTAAATCTAAAGAAGTGGCGATAGCAGAGATGCCTTTGAACATGAGCCAGAATGCTACAAACAGCGGCAGTATTGCCATTGATAATCCAGGATAACTCATCAGCAGAAAACCAAATGCAAAATCAAGAATTCCGGCAGTAAGAAACCATCCCCAGCCGTCGAGGTGTTTACGATTGGACACTGCAAAAATAATTTCCATTAAACCGGACACCAGCATGAACAAACTGAAGATCACGCTCAAGGCAAGATAACTTGCAAGAGGAGTGGAGAATACCCATAGTGCAAGCAAAATATAAAAGACTCCAAGCACTAAACTAAGCCACCAATACTTTACTGATTCACGAATTGTTTTTACCAAGGGATAGTTCATTACCGAAATTTTGATGTGGTACAAGTAGTAACAGCAATTTTTTAAAACTGTTCGGTAAAAGTCAGCTGTGATACCTGAAAGAGCGAGAAGAGGTATATATGTAGCCATCTTAATCATTAAACAATTACAAAATACCGAAAGGAGGGTATATCTTTAAAAAAGACTGTTTTCGTACTCTTATCCCCCTAAATCCAGAATAATGAAACTAGTTATCACTGCAGCTTTGTGGCTGCTTGCCGTATCGTCATTTGCCCAGGTTCAAACAAGATGGTTGGGCATACAGGGTTCATCTACTGCTGCATGTTATGGAGTATCATACACCGACTGTTGGGTAAATCTTTTAGACAATTATTATGACAGGCCCGGACGATGGGATACTAAAATTCAACAGCTGGCAAAGTTTGGCGCGACTCCGTTTACCGGCATGCCCTCCTCTTATGCGCCGCTTGCCGGAGGTCCGTTGCCTGATCCAAATGTTAATGTAACAAAAATGCTTTCCTTTCAGCCGCTGGTTTATGCAGTAATTGTAAGTTATCCTAGTAATGGCTATGATACCTATAGCGTTCAGGATGCCATGTTTTGCCTGCGCACAATTCGCGATTCGATTGTAAATTCCGGGGCAAAATGTTACATCACCACCACGCAGCCAAGAGGGAGTGCTACTTACGCAAACACTACAGTAAGAAAAAGAATGGCCGAGATCAAAGACAGTGTGCTTATGGAATTCGGCAACTATGCGATTGATTTCTGGAGTGTTTTGGTTAATCCTGCTGACAGTTCAATTTTGCCACAGTATGATTCCGGTGATCACACACATTTGAATGCCGCAGGTAATCAGGTTATTTTTAACCAGGTGATACAGAAAAATATTTTCGAAGAAGTATTGCCATTGCCTCAATTCATTTTCAGGGCAAAACAAGAAAATAATGATGTACAGGTAACCTGGAAAAACAGCAAAGACGAACGCGTGAAATTGTTCTGCGTGCAACGAAGCGACGATGGAATACATTTCTCTCCTATTTACACTTGTGGTGCCGGGCTCGATTCATACACTTATTCCGACAAACAACCCGAAGCGGGAAATAATTTCTATCGTCTCAAAGTAGAGTATACAAGTGGATACGTCGATTACTCTCCCGTGTCATTAATTGTGAACCGGTCAAATGCATTTTTGGTTTCTGAAGTACTGGATACAAATGGTGAGTTGAAATTTAAGATTCATTCCAAAGCAGATCAGCCCGTTGTTGTAACGGTCTATAACGTGGAAGGTGAAGTGATCGATAATGAAAGAAGAAATATTGCCGGAGGGCAAACCAGCATAACCTTGCGCAATTTAAATGTAGCGCATGGAATGTATTACCTGAAATGCACTGCTGTGAAAACCGGAGAAACGATCGCTTCTGCTTTTATGGTTCGATAAAAAAAGAGTTATAGAAGTCTCGTGGTTCTATAACTCTTTTAAATAAAGTCTTAGGAAAAACTATCCGATGGCTTGATTCAAATCGTCGATCAAATCATCAGCATCTTCAATACCAACGCTCAAACGGATCAGTGAATCTGAAAGTCCATTTTTCAAACGCTCCTCTCTTGGAATGGAAGCGTGTGTCATCGTAGCGGGGTGATTGATCAATGACTCAACGCCACCGAGACTTTCTGCGAGTGAAAATATTTTTGTGGAAGACAATACTTTGAAAGCTGCTTCTGCGCTTTCATCTTTTAATGTAAAGCTCAACATGCCACCAAAATCACGCATTTGTTTTTTCGCCACTGCATAACCCGGATGGTCTTCAAAGCCGCACCAGTAAACCTTTCCCACCTTGGGATGGCTGCGAAGGAAATGAGCGACTTTAGCTCCATTCTCGCAATGACGCTGCATGCGCAGGTGCAATGTTTTGATGCCGCGCAAAACAAGAAAGCAGTCCTGCGGTCCGGGAACGGCGCCGCAACTTTTTTGAATGAAATATAATTTCTCTCTCAATGAGTCATCGTTCATCATCAGGCAGCCATGAATAACGTCGCTGTGGCCTCCTAAATATTTGGTGCCTGAATGCATAACGATATCTGCACCAAGATCCAATGGGTTTTGCAAATATGGGGAAGCAAAAGTGTTGTCTACGCAAACCAAAATTTTGTTGGGCCTTGCCAGCGCCGCAATTGCTGCAATATCCGAAATGTTCATCAATGGATTCGTTGGCGTTTCCGTCCAGATGAGTTTTGTTTTATCGTTAATGAAAGGTTTGATATTGTTTGCATCCTGCATATTCACATAGTGAAACTTAATGCCGAATTTTTCGAAAATCTTTGTAAACAAACGGTAAGTTCCGCCATACATATCGCTGCCCGCAATTACTTCATCACCCGGTTCCAGTAATTTGATAACCGCATCTGTTGCAGCAACGCCACTGCTGAAGCTTAATGCATGTTTACCGTTTTCTATAGCAGCCAAAGCTTCTTCCAAAGCGGTACGGGTTGGGTTTTGTGAGCGTGCATATTCATAGCCTTTGTGTTTGCCCGGTGCTTCCTGTGCATAGGTGGACGTTTGATAAATAGGCGTCATGATTGCCCCAGTAGAAGGGTCCGGATGTGATCCCGCATGTATATATTTTGTGGCAAGTTTCATTGAATGATTATTTTTTTAGATGTCAAATGTAAAGAAATTGAAAATTGAAAGTTGAAAATTGAAAATGATGAGGCGCAAAGAATGCCCAGACCTGACAGGATTTTTAAAACCTGTCAGGTCTTGCCCCTCAAAGCATCTTGCTTGCCACCAAGTAATAGAAGTCATTGTTCCCGCCTTCTGTAGATCCCTTTGCTTTCACAGGTTTATTTAAAACATTTTCATTCAGGATTTTTTTCGCAACCAATTTCTCTTTTGCATGCATAATATAATCCTGTACTTGCTTTTGCTCCATCCATTTTTTTTGAGGTGGCTCAAAGCCCACTTTATCCTTTCTCCAAACGATCGATGAGGGCAATGAGTCTTGCATCGTTTGTCGCAAAATGTTTTTTGTAAAACCGTTGTTGATCTTGAGTTCCGCAGGTAACGAGAAAATGAATTCAACTAACTCGTGAGATAAAAAAGGCAACCTAACTTCGCGGCTGTGGGCCATGGAATTGCGATCTGCATAGCGAAGTAACTCTTGCAAACCGAATTGCATGGTGTTGAAATACAGCATGTCGTTCAATTTGGTAACGATAGGTTTGTACATCGTTTCTCTGTCAAGAAATGCTTCAACAAAATCTCTTTTTATATCGCGATTGTTGAGCAGCGACGATATTGATTTCTTTTGAAGTTGCGATGCCGCCTGAGCAGGAAGCAACGCCGCGACATAGTTTTTCAATCCCCAGTCAAAAGAAACATTATTTTGTACAAGCATTTTCTTTTGCTGCTGAAACACATGAAACTTGCTGGTAAGAAGCTCCTGCAAAAACCAATGAATGTATTTGCTGTAACCCGCGAGCGTTTCATCTGCTCCTTGTCCATCGAGTAGCACCGTTACGTCATTTTGTTTTGCCAGTTCAAAAACTTTAAACTGCGCGTAAATGCTTGACGAACCAAAAGGCTCTTCCTGGTGGTAACAGAGCTTTTCAAAATCATTTATAAATCCTTCGGCGGTAGGCGTGGTTGTAAAACTTTTGAGATTGAATTTCTCCCTTACATCGGCAATATATTTCGATTCGTCTTTCTCGAAATTTGGGAAGATGGCTGAAAAACATGAGAGATCAGCACCTTCAGATATTTTTTTAATAGTCGCAACAACAGAGGAACTATCCAATCCTCCACTCAATGAGGTGCCAACGGAAACATCGCTGCGCAATCTTCTTTTTATGGAAGTAGTAAACAGTTGAGCGAGTTGCTCGATAGCATTCTCGGCAGAGATGTCGATTTTCTTTTCTTTATCAATATCCCAATATCGGACTATCGACAGATCATTTTCGTAAAGAGAAAAAATAAGATAAGAAGCATGCGGCAGCTGGAAGATGCCACTGTAAAAGGTTTCCATGTTGTCGACAGGATTTTGCACCCAGCCCAAACTGATATAATTGAGCAACATGGAGTTGCTCATTTCTTTTTCAATACCCACAGCCCACAAGGCTTTCATTTCTGATGCAAAGAGAAAATTATTGCTCTGATCAAAGTGGTAGAAGAACGGTTTTTCCCCAAACCTATCCCTTGCGGCAAACAATTTTTTTTCGACATTGTCCCAGATGGCAAAAGCAAACATGCCATCAAATTGTTGCAGGCATTTTTCCTTCCAGCAATCATAGGCCGCCAGGATCACTTCTGTATCGGAATGCGAAACAAATGAGTAGCCCTGCTTTTGAAGAGTTTCTTTTATTTCTATGTAATTATAGATTTCTCCATTGTAAACAATTGTGTAGCGATTGAGATAAT
Source organism: Pinibacter aurantiacus (assembly GCF_019130065.1). Taxonomy (GTDB): domain Bacteria; phylum Bacteroidota; class Bacteroidia; order Chitinophagales; family Chitinophagaceae; genus Pinibacter; species Pinibacter aurantiacus. The sequence goes on from NZ_JAHSPG010000008.1 coordinate 242,953, forward strand.
GCATTGGCTGCGCACCGGCTTCTGAAAGATCGATAATGCAAAGACGTCGATGGCCGAAGCCAACCGTTTTATCCTCATTAATCCAAAGCCTTTCCTTTTCCGGCCCGCGATGCTGCAGCGCATTTGTCATTTGCAACAAATGCTGCTCAGCAATAAAAGATGTATTTGTTGTAACAATACCGGCAATGCCACACATGGAGGGAGATGTTTAGTTACGAATATACAATAACTGAATAACTGAATGACTGAATAACTGAATGTTTAGAGTTTAGGATGCCTGTTACACTGAAGCTCTCGGTTATTCAGTCATTCAGTTATTCAGTCATTTGACTAATGTCTTTGCGTAGCTCACAAGTTGAGGAAAAAATGCATCGTAGCATTCCTGCAAATAAGGAATATTGTCGTTGAAGATTTGGAAAGCAGTATCGCTTTCTTCCAGATATCGGGAGCGCCTTACAATGCCTCCGAAACTTCTTTCCATTCCATATTTCGTGCGGTAGTTATACAACCAGTTGTTTGATTGCATGTAAGGAAACATCATTTTGAATGGCCCGGGCAATTGATCGATGTAGCGATCTAAGGTTGCATATACAGATTGGCTGAAATCGAACAACGATGCATCGCTGAAAATACTTTTATCATTTGCGAGAAAATAATCAAAAGAGACATCCACGAAAGCTGCGCTGTACAAGCGATAAGCCGGTTTGTAAACGGTCATTGCCCTTTTCGTGGCTTCATGCGTATCTGTAAATTCGTCAATGTTTCGGTGTATCTGTATGCCGTTTTGAATGCCCTCCGGATAGTCAAGTTTTTTCTTTCCTTTCACAAAATCACTGATCATATTGCCCACTAATATTTCAGGTTCATTGAAAGACAAATATGCGTGTGCAAGGAAATTCATTTGTTAATAGAAGAACTATTTTTTGTTTTATCTAATCCGAAATCTCAAATCTATTGTTGGAAGCTGCGCGACGAGGTCAACTTAAGAGCCCCAAGAAAAATCATACCAAATCATGACAATCATGAAAATCAATGTTCTTTCTCTCATTTCTTCCCTACAAAATTCACAATAATAACTACCAGCTCTTGATTCACGGGTAGCTCTGGTTTTTTGTAAGTAGCAATATTTTCAGACATTACCGAACTGCTGTTTTTCAAAATATGATTCATGCCTTGTATGATGTGCAGCTCTGCTTTCGGCTGGCATTCTTTTAATGCAGTTGCTTCCGCTGCATCAACCTGTATATCTGTAGAACCCTGTAATATTAGCACGGGCACAGTAAGTTTTGCGATTTCCGTACATGGCGTGTATTTCATCCACGATGCCATGTATGGTTGAATGCTTTTTCTGAGAAGGGCATGCATTGGGCCGGGAATGCTATCCAGCGGCTGATTATTCCTGATGCGGTTAAACATAGAATCGGCCACGGGAGCCATGAACGGCGCTTGCTTTTGCAATTGGCCAACAACTATTTTATCAATGCTTTTCGCCGGGCCGGAAATGGAAATATATCCGGCCACCTTCGTTTTTTCCGCAGCGAGCATTGCGATCAGCGAACCTTCACTGTGCCCCGCCATATACACTTTGGTGATGCGCGGATCTGTTTCGATAAATTTTTTCCATTCCACTGCGTCGCTTACGTAGTCTTCAAAAAGAATGCTATCTTCTTGTTTCAACGCCTTGGCACTTGCCGAGATGCCACGTTTATCAATAAGCAACGTAGCAATTTTTTGTTTCGCAAGTGCCTCTGCCAGCAGTCTGTAGCTATTTGCGCTTACGCCCATTGCGTTGTTGCCGTTTCTGTCGGTTGGTCCCGAACCGGGCAATAAAATAACAAGCGGAAATTTCATAACACCCTGCGGGGCAATTAATGAGCCGCTTAGCTCGCCAGTGGGAGTTTTAAGTATATTATGTTCTTCAATTGATTGAGCAAATGATAGGATAGTTGTTGCAAGTAGCAAGAATAAGGTCAGGAATTTCTTATGCATTTTCCAGGCTAATTTTGTTCAAGGTAATTAATTCTTCCGAAAAAAAATTACCTTGTACACCCGTTCTAACCCGGCATCATTTACACCTTCTATTGTTCATTTTAGTACTTTGCACACACAATGATGTTCGATTCTACCAATGAGAGTTTTCAGATGGCCGTAAAGTTTGTAAATCATACAAACAAGCATATTTTTCTGACAGGAAAAGCAGGAACCGGCAAAACAACTTTCTTAAAATACATTAAGGAAAACACCTTTAAAAAGATGGCGGTTGTTGCGCCTACTGGAGTTGCGGCGATCAATGCAGGCGGGGTAACCATGCACTCTTTTTTTCAGCTGCCTTTTGTTCCTTTTTTACCAACGCAACATGTTGGATGGAATGATTTGAACAGCGGCACTACCAATGCACATACATTGCTTCGAAACGTTCGGTTTAATTATGATCGTCGCGAACTGATCAAAGAGCTTGAGCTATTGGTGATTGATGAAGTCAGCATGGTGCGTGCAGATATGCTGGATGCGGTGGATGCAATTTTAAGACATTTCAGGAAACGACTCCTGGAACCATTTGGTGGGGTTCAGATATTGTACATCGGAGATTTGTATCAGTTGCCACCAGTTGTGAGAAATGAGGAGTGGGATATATTGAAACAGCACTACAAAAGTCCTTTCTTTTTTGATGCACAGGTGATGCAGCAAACATCAACCTTATATATCGAGCTGAATAAGATTTACAGGCAAAGCGACCTGCTGTTTATCAACATTTTGAATAACATTCGAAACAATGTTGCGACGGCTGCAGATCTTGATACGCTTCATCAATTTTACAAACCGGGCTACAGGCCGGCGAAGGAAGAGAATTTTATTACGCTCACTTCACACAATGCGCAGTCGGATTCCATCAATTACAGTGAGCTGGAAAAGCTGCCCGGGAAATCACAATCCTTCGATGCAAAGATTAGTGGCGATTTTGGAGAGAAAGCTTTTCCGGCAGAGAAAACATTGAATGTGAAAGTTGGTGCCCAGATCATGTTTATTAAAAACGATAAGGGCGAGACAAGGAAATTTTACAATGGAAAAATAGGAACGATAAAGGCGTTCAAAGAGGATAAAATTGTTATTGAATTTCCTAATGATGAAGGCGAACTCGAAGTAGAAAGAGAGCAGTGGAAGAATGTAAAGTTTGTTTACAATAAAGAGAAAGATACTGTTGACGAAGAAGAGCTTGGCGTGTTTGAGCAGTTTCCCATTCGCCTTGCATGGGCCATCACGATACACAAAAGCCAGGGCCTGACTTTCAACAAAGCGATCATAGATGCGGGCGCATCCTTCGCACCCGGCCAGGTGTATGTAGCACTGAGCCGCCTTACAAACCTCGAAGGGCTTGTTTTGTTTTCACGCATTCAACCGCATGCCATCAGTACAGATGTGAGAGTGATTGGTTTTGCACAAACCGCACCCAAGGCAGAGGACTTAAAAGATTATCTCGAAGAAGCGCAGAAAGTTTTCATTGCAAAATCGCTGCTTATTTCTTTTGACTGGGAAAAGATCGTGTCGCAATTAGAGAATCTTTGCGAGGAAAATGCGGACCGTCAAATTCCAGAGAAAGAAGACGCCATAAAGCTTTCGGAACAACTCCTTCAAAACGCATGGAAGCAAAAAGAAACAGCTCAAAAATTTTTGTTTCAACTTGAACGACTGGTTGAAACCGCAGAGACTGATAACTATGTGCAATTGAATGCAAGGATGGAAGCAGCTGCAAACTATTTTAAAAATGCACTGAAAGAAGAATTGATCGACCCGATGCAAAAACATATTGACGTAGTGCGTGTGAAAAAGCGCACCGGAAAATATGTAGGCATCTTGAAAAATATACAACTAGTTTTTTTAAGAAAGCAGCAACAGGTTGAACAATCGTTCCAGGTAACATCGGGTTTGGCGAAAGGGATGCAACCGGATGCTTTGCTGGCAATTGTAGAAGAGCAAAGGAAAAATGTTGTGACCATTGCCCCGCAAACAGAAGAAGAGAAGATTGTTACGGCAAAACCAAAGAAAGGCGACACCTACAAGATTACACTTGAAATGTATAAGCATGGCAAGTCAGTGGCTGAAATATCGAAGGAGCGCGGCTTTGCATTTGGCACAATAGAAAGTCACCTTACGTCATTTCTTCGAACGGGTGAAGTAAAAATTGAGGATCTTGTGCCCCCGCATAAGCTTCCTCGCATTTTGTCGGTAATAAAAGATGCAGGCGACAACTTATCATTAACGCCGATAAAACAGAAGCTTGGAGAGGACTATTCTTTCGGAGAAATTAGAGCAGCGATTACTTATTACACATCTTTGGCCGAAAGCGAAGATGTTAACCATGAATAATAAATACCATGGCAAAGACTTTTCTAAAAGCAGAATGGCGCAAACTGGCAATGGCAAATTATGTTATTGATCCGGATTTGCTCGCCTCTTATTTGCCGCATAAAACAGAACTTGATCTGTGGAACGGCAAGTGTTATGTAAGTCTTGTTGGATTTATGTTTCTCAACACAAAGCTGAAAGGACTGCCCATCCCGTTTCATACGAATTTTGAAGAAGTCAACCTGCGATTTTATGTGCGCCACAAGGCTGCAGACGGCTGGAAAAGAGGAGTTGTTTTTGTGAAGGAAATTGTGCCACGTCCTGCGCTAACATTTGTTGCCAATACCGTTTACAATGAAAACTACGAAACCATGCGAATGGATCACAGTTGTCAAGTGACAGGTGATGAATTATCGGTAGAGTATAAATGGAAAAAAGAGAAATGGAACTCATTCCGGATAACGGCCGAGAATCAGCTGATCACCATTGGTGAAGGAAGTGACGAAGAATTTATAACAGAACATTATTGGGGCTATACAAAACTCGGCGAACATAAAACTTCAGAGTATGAAGTAACACATCCGCGTTGGCAGGTTTATCCGGTAAAGGAATACAACATCGATGTTGATTTTGAAAACGTGTACGGAAAGGAATTTGGGTTCTTAAAAGATGAAAAGCCTGAAAGTGTATTTCTTGCTGAAGGCTCAGTGATAGAGGTAAAGGCGGGAAATAATGTGGAGATGATTGTGATTGAAAGTTAGCAGTTTACCACTAAGGCACTAAGGTCACAAAGCCTCACTAAGAATTTTGCCACAGAGGGACAGAGGACACACAGGAAAGGAATTGAAAAAACTCTTCAAGAAGCTTATAAACCTCGGTGCCTTCTGTGTCTCTGTGGCAATAATCTCAGCCTCGCAGTGGCACTGCCTTCTTCCTCGTGAAGTAGTTCCATATCCACACAATGGTAAAAGTTGGAATAAAATCAAGGCCCGGAAATGCCTCTTCTACAAAATTGAACAGGCCTCCAAATGCACCCTTCCATCCTCCGAAACTTCTATAAAAAATATAGGCAGAAATAGGCGCCCAGATAATATCGATCAATTCTCCCGCACCGGGAAGCAAGTAAGACGCACAACCAATAAGATCCATGAGGATACAGAAAATCAAAGACGGATTTTTAGGATTGCTTATTGCCAGTTTACTCATGTTCAAAAATTAGTTTAAATATTTACCACATCCTTTAAAAACTTTGCCACTGGTTTGTACTTCAACAGTATGATCGAAAACTTCTCCGCTGGCGCTGTTAATACAAGGTTGATTAATAATGACCACCTTAATAGAGCCCGCATCCACTGTGGCCTTGTAAATGGTGGTGTCACCGTTTTTTACTGCCTCTGGAACCGGTGTGTTTAATGCGGTTACATTTTCTTCCAAAGTCGTGAACCAGATCGCTTTTTGCAGATCTATATCCATTTCCCATGTCGGCTGATCGCCGGACGCTACAAAGTCAATTCCTTCCTTTCTTTTCTTTTCATATTTATCTGTAGATGATGTAGTTGTTGCAGAAGTTGCCTCGTCGTTTTTTTTATCATTATTGCCATTGCAAGAACAAGCCGCGAATGACAAGGTACATAAAACACCGTATGTAAAAATCCTTTTAGTCATGGAATAAAGTTACCTCTTTTAGTGTTTAAAAAATGTTTAAGCGGATAGTTACAATATGGAGGTTTTATTCACTTGAAATGGCAGATGATTGCATTGTTTACACATCGCACAAACGATTGTTAAAGATTATTATCGTACGTTTTCATTATTTTGCACAAAAGAACGATTGTATGGCATATCCCTATCAGGTAACAAGTTTAGACCAGTATAACACAGCTTACAAAAAAAGTGTAGACGATCCGGAAGCTTTTTGGGGCGATGTTGCGTCCAACTTTTTGTGGCGCAAGCGCTGGGACAAAGTACTGGACTGGAACTTTACTGAACCAAATATAAAATGGTTCCTCAACGGTAAACTGAACATTACTGAAAACTGCCTCGACCGCCACCTCGGCAGCCTGGGCAATAAACCTGCTATTATTTGGGAGCCAAATGATCCCGAAGAACACCATCGCGTACTCACTTACAGAGAGCTCCACAATAAAGTTTTACAGTTTGGTAACGTACTAAAAAACAACGGCGTTAAAAAAGGCGATCGTGTTTGTATTTACATGGGCATGGTGCCGGAACTTGCCGTGGCAGTGCTGGCATGTGCAAGAATTGGCGCTATCCACTCTGTAGTTTTTGGAGGATTTAGTGCACAGAGTATTGCCGATCGTTTGCAGGATGCGCAGGCAGAATTTGTTATCACCTGCGACGGCGCTTATCGCGGCAACAAAGAAATTGCGCTTAAGAGCGTGATAGACGATGCGTTGATTCAATGCAAATTTGTAAAAAGAGTGATCGTACTAACGCGTACCCGTACCCCGGTAAGTATGATCAAAGGAAGAGACGTTTGGTGGGAAGATGAAATAAAAAAAGTAGAAACACAAGGCAATCCATACTGCGAAGCAGAAGAAATGGACGCGGAAGATCCGTTGTTCATCTTATATACTTCCGGTTCTACCGGAAAGCCCAAAGGTGTGGTGCACAGCACAGCCGGTTATATGGTGTACACGGCGTATAGCTTTGTAAACGTGTTTCAATATCAACCCGGCGATATTCATTTCTGTACAGCAGATATCGGCTGGATCACGGGGCACAGCTACATTGTTTACGGACCCTTGGCGGCGGGGGCCACAACGCTTATATATGAAGGTATCCCAACGTTTCCGGATGCAGGTCGCTTCTGGAGCATCGTTGATAAATACAAGGTAAACGTATTGTACACTGCGCCAACAGCCATCAGGTCATTGATGGGCTTTGGTTTGGGCCCGGTGCAAAATCATGATCTTTCGTCATTGAAAGTTTTAGGAACAGTGGGTGAGCCAATCAATGAGGAAGCATGGCATTGGTACGATGAGCATATCGGCAAGAAAAAATGCCCGATCGTGGACACATGGTGGCAAACAGAAACCGGTGGTGTGCTGATATCAAACCTTGCAGGAGTAACACCTTCAAAACCTTCGTTTGCAACGTTGCCTCTGCCCGGTGTTCAACCAATTTTGGTGGATGAAAGAGGAGAAGAAGTGAAAGGAAATGGAGTGAGTGGAAATCTTTGCATCAAGTTTCCATGGCCATCCATTTTGCGAACTACTTATGGCGACCACGAAAGATGCAGGCAAAATTATTTCGCTACCTACAACAACCTGTACTTCACCGGCGACGGTTGTCTACGCGATGAAAACGGTAACTACCGCATTACAGGTCGTGTAGATGACGTATTAAACGTGAGCGGCCACCGCATTGGAACCGCGGAAGTAGAAAACGCCATCAACATGCACGCAGGTGTGGTGGAAAGTGCTATTGTTGGTTATCCGCACGATATTAAAGGACAAGGTATTTACGCCTATGTTATTTACCAGGGTACACATGGTGATGAAGAACTGGCGAGAAAAGATATCACGCAAACTGTATCGCGCATCATTGGTCCAATTGCAAAACCGGATAAGATCCAGTTTGTAAGCGGTTTGCCAAAAACAAGAAGCGGAAAAATTATGCGCCGCATTCTCAGAAAAATTGCTGAAGGCGAAATGGAAAATCTCGGCGACACAAGCACATTGCTTGATCCGGGAGTGGTGAATGAGATAAAGGCGGGCAAGATTTAATAACTGAATAACTGAATCATTGAATAATTGATTGGTTGCAGAATCAGTCGCTCTCCGAAGCTTTTAGCTTCGGAGTTTTATTTTGTTGCCTTGGGCAACATCTGTTATCGCCGAAGGCGATAGAAAAATAAAGAACCAGGAATTGCAATTCGCTTTTCAATACATTTGCTTAACTGCATTTGAATAATCGTGCTTACCCATTAGGTACAACCTTATACTTTCCTCAGATAATTATTTTAAAATTTCAAAACAAAAAATTATGAGGAAACGTTTCTTTCTATCATTAGCGTGCGCTGCTTTTTTTATTGGTTCTGGTTGTAAACCTGATGCCATTAAACCCGCAAACCCACCGCAGGCGCAAAACGTAAACATTAGCGGTACTGTTGCGATTACAAATAGCCTTACTGCTGACTACACTTATTACAGTTCCGACGGAGCTGCTGAGAGTGGTACTACCTACCAATGGTACAGGGCTGCTGATACTTCGGGTGCGGGTATTGCTTCGATTGTTGGTGCTACATCTAAAACATACATAGTGCAAATTGCTGATGCCGGCTATTACTTAAAGGTAATGGTTACGCCCGGTGCAGCTACTGGCCTTACACCAGGTATTGCAGCATCTTCGGTCTATACTAAGCAGGTTCCGGGGCTAACTCCTGTTGCGCAGAATGTAAGTATTAGTGGTACGGTTGCATACACCAATACTCTAACAGCTAGTTACGCTTACTATACTCCTACCGGCGCTACTGAAAGCGGCACTACTTATCAGTGGTACAGGGCTGCAGATACAGCTGGCACAAGTAAAATGGCTATCAGCGGTGCTACTGCCAAAACTTATGATATAACGGTTGCAGACATGAGCTATTACCTTATGGTATCAGTTACGCCCGGCGCGGCTACTGGCCCTACTCCTGGCATTGCTGCTAATTCAGCTTACACTGCACAGGTCCCTAGTACTTTTACATTTAATGGTCTTACTTATGGAATTATTAAAAGCCCCACTACTGGCAGGATATGGCTTGATCGCAATCTTGGTGCCACACGGGTGGCGCAATCATCTACAGATTACCTGGCTTACGGAGATTTGTATCAGTGGGGACGTCCTGCGGATGGCCATGAAAAAATAAACTGGACCAGCTCTACAACAGGTACACCCGTAAATGGAACTACCACAACTCTTGCGACTAGCGATATTCCCGGAAATGCATTATTTATCATTTCTTACGACTCTCCATTCGATTGGAGAAGTGACGGCAACAGTAACAGATGGAATGTTAACCCTCAGATACAGTGTCCCCCTGGATTCCAGGTGCCTACGTACGATCAGTGGAATCAGGAAGCAGATATTAAAGATGCTGCTACGGCGTTTAGCCTACTTAAATTGCCTGCTGCGGGCCTCCGTAATAACGGCGATGGATTTAGTAGTACCGGTACCGCTGGTGCTTACTGGGGCTCTACTGCCTTTGTCTCGAACGGGAGCTCAAGCTACAGGTATTTCGCAAGCCCCAGCGCTTTCAGTAGTGTCAACAATTACCGCGTCTTCGGGTTTTCGGTACGGTGTATTGCGCAATAGATTCGATTCAACCACGCTCCGAAGCTTTTGGCTTCGGAGTTTTATTTTGTTGTCTTTGGCAACATCTGTTATCATCGAGGGCGATCAAATATTGATGCAAGGCTATAAGCTTGCATAGCTAAATACAACCTGCACCTAATATTCAATTATTCAGTGAATCAATTATTCAATGAATTAAAAAAATAAACCCCCGAGAACTTCTCGAGGGTTTTATTTTTTAAGACGACAGTTGTTAAAAGCCTTAATGCTGAATCGTCACTTTAGTTCCCACGGGGATAATATCGTATAACTCTTCAATGTCTTCGCGCTTTAATGAAATACAGCCGTTGGTCCAGTTTTGATAATAATCAACAGCCATATCATCGCGGTTCCAGGTGCCATGAATGCCAATGCCATTGCCAAGTTTAGCATCTTTAGGAACAAGGCCCTGTGCCTTGCGCTGATTAAATTTATCTATATCAACCTGAGTCGGATAATTTAGTAACATCATTTTGTCCCACTTTTCGTGCGGACGTTTCGAAGCAATTTTGTATTCACCTTCTGGTGTTTTTCTGTCACCCATCACCATTTTATCATCCTGCGATTTGCTTCCAAATACTGCCGGATAAGTGGCGAACCAGCCTTCATCATCATACACACTTAATTCGTAGTCGGTTTTCTTGATAACTATGTAGGGAGTTCCGGATATGTTGTTATGAAAAAAGCGTCTTTTCATAACTCTATGCTCAAGACCTTTAAAAGCGAATAAACCGCTTGCCGCAATCAGAAGGGTAAAAATTAGTGTTCTCTTTTTCATAACTTTTATTGACCTTTTAACAGGAGTAAAGTTTAGCGGGTCCGCATTTTAATTTCTGCTGCTACAACCCAAACGTTTATCCGGGAGATTTATTTTTTGTGTGGAAAACTTTAACTAATTGAAAATTGAAAGTTGAAAGTTGAAAATGGGATATGGGCGAATGTCATTTTCCCTCCAACACCCCAATTATTCAGTTAATCAGTTATTCAATTATTTGCGTCTATCTTTAAGACAGAATTTTTTTTCAAAACTTTAAAATATCCGGCTTCGCTGCTCGTCTACCTTAATTACATGACGGATGCAGCAACGATATCAACCACCGCTATGGCGGAAAGAAAACGTAATATAACCGATACGATCAATGCTTATAGCAAGCGGTTGATGGGTTTTATACGCAAACGTGTTGATAATGAAGCTGATGCCGAGGATATCCTGCAGGATGTTTTTTACCAGTTCGTCGGAAATACACAGCCGATTGAGCAGCTTACCGCATGGTTCTTTACAGTTACCCGGAACAAGATCACCGACAAAAAACGCAAAAAGAAGCCCGATTCAGTAGAAGATATTTACACTTCTGAGGATGGTGAAACCATTGCCGAGTGGACGGAACTTTTTTCCGAAGGAAACGAAAATCCTGAAACCGCTTACCTGCGCTCTCTTTTTTGGGAAGCATTGGACAGTGCCTTGAAGGAACTACCAAAAGAACAAAGAGATGTTTTTATCTTAAATGAACTGGAAGGCGTTCCCTTTAAAGAGATCGCCGAACAAACAGGAGAAACAGTAAACACGCTCATCTCCCGCAAACGATATGCAGTATTGCATTTACGGGACAGACTGGGCACTTTGAAAGACGAATTATTAAACTCGTGAAACGTGAATGGTGAAACGTGAAATGGGTGGTCGAAAAATAAATATTCACGATTAACGATTGACCATTCACGATTACAATCACGAAAACAAAAAATTAGAAAATATGAAACGCGGATTTTTCTTTAAAAAATTTATCATGATGCTGTTGTTTGGCACCGCCGCTGTGTTGCTCTTCAGTTTCATTGTAATGAGCTTGTGGAACGGAATTCTTCCTTCAGTGATACACGTATCAGCCATTACATTTCCACAGGCAATAGGAATACTTGTATTGAGTAAAATTTTGTTCAGCGGATTTAAAGGCGGTCCTCGTCGTGGCGGCCCATGGGGCGGCGGACCCGGTGCCTGGAAAGAAGGCATGCGCGACAAATGGCAAAAAATGACGCCAGAAGAACAGGAGAAATTCAAACAAAAAATGCGCGAACGCTGCGGTTCCTGGAGAAGGGGTTTTAATGAACAACAACCGGCAGCAAACACAAGTGCTGCAAACGTAAACACCGGCGAAGGCGGCACAGAATAAACCAACTACTCTTTATCCAAACTATAACTTATGGAAGTTCTTGTATTCAAAACAAACATTCGACGTAGGCGAAATGTGGAATCGATAGTAAAACACATTTCAAAGCTTGGAGGCATTATCAGATGGAATGTGGATCTGCATGATAAAGACAAGATCCTGCGCATTGAATCTGATAACCTCTCTCCAAGACATGTTGAAAACACACTGCAACACGTAGGATATTATTGTGAGGAATTGCAGGACTAAACAACCACCATTAAACACTTAAAAAAGCATTTATTATGTCAAAGAAATTAAGCTACTTCCTTGTAAACTGGCCGACATTATTGATCGAATTGGCCGACAATATTTCAAGATCCATTACCTGGTTCTTCAAGACCCTCTCCAAAGCGTAAATGGCTTGTAATCAATTGTCAATAAAAATTGTAGAGAAATAGGTTCAATATTCTCATCCCCGTATTTTACCATTCAATATTTGTAAAACGCCACGAAGACCGGAAAAAACAAATTACCTTCGCGCTTCATTTTCGCCTCAGTATAAAAACAAGTTCCTGCATTTATTTGCTCCTGCCATATGGTTTTGCTGATTGCGAACCAAAGTTTTACAAAAGAATATGAAGCGTTCACAGGAAATTTTCATGGCTATTTGCACAGGCCTTATTGTTGCAAACATTTACTATAGTCAACCTCTCATACCCTTAATAGCAAAGGAATTTGGTATTGCGGAAGCGCAAGCAGGGCAAATCACGTTTCTTAATCAGTTAGGTTATGCACTCGGCATCCTGTTCTTTGTGCCTGTCGGAGACTTGATAGAGCGCAAAAAATTGATCATGGCAGTTACAGTGATTTGTGTCGCAAGTCTTGCCGCCACTACATTTGCCAATCAATTCTGGCTGCTCGGCATTGCGTCTGTTTTTGTAGGTGTAACAAGTGTTGTTCCGCAAATGATCATCCCCATGGCTGCGGCACTCGCTTCTCCCGAAAAAAGAGGGAAAGTAATTGGCAATGTTATGAGTGGGTTGTTGATCGGCATTCTTCTTTCAAGAACATTGAGCGGTGTTGTAGGTGCGCATTTTGGCTGGAGAGGCATGTATGGGTTGGCAACAATCATCACACTGGTGCAATTGCCTTTAATGTATTTCTTCTTACCACAAAGTCAACCCGCATTCAAAGGCACTTATGGCAAGCTGATGAAGTCGTTATTTGAAATGTTCAAATACAACGAGCTCCGGGAAGCAACGATATTGAGCGGCGCTGCATTTGCGTGCTTCGGTATGTTCTGGACAGGAATGGTGCTGTGGCTGAGTAGTCCTGCATTTGGATTGAATAGTGATACGATCGGTTTATTTGGATTAGCGGGCGCACTGGGCGCATTATTCGCTCCGCTTGCAGGAAGAAGTGCCGACAAGCGTCATCCCAGGAAAGCGATAGGTTTGGGCGTTATTGTACTGGCGCTTTCTTTTGTAATTTTTTATATTTTCAGATACTCCATCATCGGCATCTGCTTCGGCATCATCACGCTCGATTTCGCCATGCAAGCCATTCACGTCAGCAATCAAACAAGAGTATACGCCATCCTTCCAGAGGCACGGAACCGTCTCAATACTATTTACATGACAGGCGCTTTCATAGGCACCGCATCAGGCTCTGCGCTCGCATTGATCGTTTGGAAACACGGCAGCTGGCCTGGCATATGCCTTACAGGCGTTGTAGTAATGGCGCTTGCGATGGCGCTGTTTATAGCAACAAAGAAAAGATATGTGGAGGTGGCCGCTTAGTAAGCACACAGATGACGCTGATTTAGCTGATGTTCGCTGATGTTTTGTGCTTTGCACCGCGCAGCTCTCCGAAGCTTCCAGCTTCGGAGTTGTATTCTATCGCCTTTGGCGATAACAATGTTGCCAAAGGCAACAGAATAGTGCTGCAAGACTAGAAGTCTTGCAGAGCTTTAATCAGTGCAAATCAGTTAAATCAGCGTCATCTGCGTGCTCACTCTAAAACAAGGTGTTGCCACCCTCAAACTGAGGTTTAATCAACTTCAGTCCGCATGCTTCATTTATTTTATCAACAAGATAAACTGTAAGTTCGGGAGACGTTGCTTCGTCATGCATGTGCATGAAAAAATACAACTCTTCAATTCCGCTATCCAGCCAGTATTTCATGCGCTCGACCCATTCGTCGCAACGAGTGTAATCTGTTGAATGCAAACTGTTTCCTACATAACGGATAAATGCTTTGGGCACCGTTAAATGCATGTGGCAGCAATCTCTTCGACCCGCTGTATCTGTAATGATTGCGCCCATATTTAATTCGCGTAGTTTATCAAAAAGTTCTTTTGCATGTTGCGGGAGGAACCAATCAGGATGACGCACCTCCACAAAAAACTGAAGGTCAGTGGGCAGTTTAGAGAGAAAATTAAAAAGCTCTTCTTTTCTGTTGGGGGTAAATTTATCACTCACCTGGAAAAATATCGGGCCAAGGTGATCACCAAAGGCAAGCACGCCTTCAAGGAATTTATCCATCAAAGGTTGTTTATCATCCAGCTTTCCAAAGTGACTGATGCTCTTACTCACCTTCGGACAAAATTTAAAATCGCGGCCCTTTGCTTTGTCATCCCACTTTTCAATGGTTGACGGCCCGTATACCTGGTAATGTGTTGCATTCAATTCAATGCAATTGTAATGCTTCACATAATGCTCCAGAAAGTTAGCTTCTTTCGTTCCTTTCGGATAAATTTTCCCCACCCATTCTTTTCTTCCCCACTTCGCACAACCCAGGTAAACCAATGGGTTTTTATGCTTCTTTCCTTTAAGAACAAGTTTATTATCAGCGGGTTCGTTAGGCAAACTAAAGTCAACTTCCTTCAATTCATTATCGGGTACACGGCCGAATTCCATATGATCAGTTTTTATAGTGAATAAATAAAATTAAGGCATAGTCTGCATTACAGGAAAAATGGCAGAATAATTGTGTTGTGATCAGGCGTTTCAATACCAACGGCATTTATACACACCGCTATAACCTTTACACAGCCGGAATTTTAATTGTATTCTATTTTAATTCAATCATTAATGAAAAACATTTTTACTATTGTTCTGTGTGTATTTATCTCGCTACAACTAACTGCACAAGTCAACTATACTGCAAACGATCCACAGGGGTCGCCGGCATACACAAACTTTTATCTTTTCGGAAGCAACATGGGTTACTACGGAACATCGTGGGATGACGGAACGATTGCTGACATCGCCGCGGGCAATGCGGCAAAAGGCGTGAAAGGAGCGGGCGTAAAAACTGTTCGTCCATCTTTGTATGAGGACTTTCTGCAAACGTGGGGCTACAACATAAGGGTCAATCAATTCAATCATTACGCATCGCTCGGAATGCAGGATTTGACAGTATTTCTGGGCACTCCTGTTTCAACAGCGCACAAAGACAACAACACTTATGGAGGTTGTTCTACGCCTTCATTGTTGTTTGCGAATATGTATGAGCCCATTTGGGACAATGGTGAAAATGGTACGCCAGTAAATGACAACAACTACTTCGCATTGTATGTGTACAAAACAGTAAGCACTTACAAGAATCAAACAAAGTTTTGGGAAATCATCAACGAACCTGATCAGGATGGTGGCGCAAACGGTTGGAAAGCTGCAGGCACCGCAGGAAACTGGTTTGAGAACACGCCAAAGCCTTGTGAATTGTTGAACATGCGTGCGCCAGTTTACCACTACATACGCTTATTGCGAATTGCTTACGAAGTCATTAAAACAGTTGACCCTACTGCGTATGTGGCACCGGGTGGACTTGGTTATTCAAGCTTTCTTGACGTATTGCTGCGCAACACAGACAACCCAACTGATGGAAGTGTCACAGCAGCCTATCCTAACAAGGGCGGCGCTTACTTTGATTGCTTGAGCTTTCACAGCTATCCCATTTACGACCTTGCTTACTGGGATGGCGTAACTGGAACTGTAAAATACAGAAGACATTCCGATGCCTGCGCAGATTCATACATCGGAGCGAAAAAGAAATTTGATGATGTGTTTGCAAAATATGGTTACAATGGCACAACCTATCCGAAGAAAACAATCATTTGCACGGAAAGCAATATTCCCGGAAACTCCACCACCACTTACTTTGGTGGCATTGCGGTACAACGCAACTACATCATCAAGGCAATGGTGGAATCGCAAATGAATGGCATCAGTCAAATGTATGTTTATGGAATAGGCAACAACGGCGATTACGCCACCGCAACGAATGGTTACGACGTAATGGGATTGTATCAAAAACTTGCAGGCATCGGACCGTTAACGAATGGTGGAGTTTACAACCAGCAATATACAGATGAAGGCATCGCGTACAAAACAACATCCGACATCATGTACGGCTACAAGTATGATGCTACGAAAACGGCATCATTGAGTCTTCCTTCGGCTGTTAACGGAGGTGCTTTTAAAAATGGATCAGGGAAATATTTGTATGTGTTGTGGGCGCGAACAACCATCGATTCGTCAGAAGTGGCAAACGCTACATATAGTTTCCCTTTAGGTTCTGTAGGAAGTACTGTCAGCAGAAAAGAATGGAACTATACTTCAACCAACAATGAATCTGCCGTTGCGTCAACAAACATTCCGCTCACTGCGGCACCTTCCTTCTTTACTGATTTGACTGCATTGCCCCTCATACCCGGCGACACCAATAAAGCTGTGCAGCCTGAAAATTTTTTCGGATGGGGCGTTTATCCAAATCCGGCACGGAGCAATTTTACAATAAGCGTTAATCTTAAACAAAGGCAGGAGCTTACTGCGGATATTTATAGTGCCACGGGAGCATTGGTGCAAACTATAATTCAGCCCGCATATTATACAACCGGCGATCATACATTCAATATAACTGTAGCCTCGCACTTAGCCGCCGGTAGTTATTTTGTACGGCTAAGAGTAAATGGCAAACCGTATCTTAAACAAGTAGTAATAGTAAAATAAATAACACACCTGTACATAGAAACCTGGTAGCTGGCAACGATACGTTTGCCAGCTATTTTTTTGTTTATACAAATTGAACAATCACAAACAAAGACGTTGCAGAAATAAACAACCACAATAGAACGCCCATCAATAAAGGCTTTGCACCTACATGCTTTAAAGCATCTTTCGTTAGAGAAGTCCCGATAAGAAACAGCGTAAGCACCAAACATCTCTTTGCAAATTCTGAAATATAGAGTGCTGGTTTTTGAAGCAGAGGAAACATGCTGCTGATGATCATTGCTAATACAAATAACAAAATGAACCACGGAATATTGATCTTCGCTTTTTTGTTTTTAAAAAGTAATCCTGCGCAAATTGAAACCGGAATGATCCAAAGAGCCCGTTCAAGTTTTACGGCAGTCGCAATTTGCAAAGCCTCTTGCCCGTAAGTATGTGCTGCGCCAACAACTGAGCTTGTATCGTGAATGGCAATTGCAGACCACAATCCAAACTGCTGCTGACTCAGGTTAAAATAGTGACCGATAACAGGAAAGATGAAAAGCGCAATCGCGTTGAGAATGAAGATGGTTCCTAGTGAAACAGACATTTCATTTTCATTTGCCTTGATCACAGGTGACACTGCTGCGATGGCGCTTCCTCCGCAGATGGCCGTGCCAGCCGCGATAAGCAAAGATGTTTTACGCTGAATAGAAAAATACCTGCCCAGCAATAAACCAACAATAAGCGTAATGAAAATAGAAGCAACTGTAAAAAGGAATCCCTGCCTGCCTGCTTCGAGCGCTTCGTGAATGTTCATGCCAAAGCCAAGGCCCACCACGGATATTTGCAGAAATAGTTTTATTGCTTTATGCGTATATTTTTCAAAGGGATTGCCGGTGAACTGCACCAATAGAAAACCTGCAAGCAATGCCTCTAGTCCGTTCACAAATGGCAAAAGACAAATAGCGGCTGCTAATATGAAAACTGTTTTCTTCCCAATCCTGTCCGTACTAAAAATGCTTTCCATAACCTTGATTTGTGAAAGCAAATTTGAACAGAATAGAGAAGTAGTGTAAATCGCAAATAATTATGCACTATAACTTCTGGTTATAATGCTGCGCTGCAAATCGCATAAAAGTGCTGGCAAGGCCGCTGGGCTTGCCCTGCAGATGTACAAAGTAGAAAGAACGTGTAATGTCAAAATTCTCAATATCAATGATCTTGAATTCGCCATTGGCAGCATCATTCGCAATAGCGCTTATGGAAATGAAGCTGATGCAATTGGAATGTTTCAGGAAAGATTTGATGCTTTCTGTACTGCCAAGATACATGGCGACATGAAGTTGCGATAGTTTGATTTTATGTTTTTGCAAAGCGTGCTCCACAACCTCCAATGTACCTGAACCACGTTCCCGTAAAACCAAAGGAGTGGTTTGTAATTCAGCAAGTGTGAGCACATCTTTTTTCGCCAACTTGCTTTTAGTATGTACAACAGCCACCAATTCATCTTTCAGGAACTGCGTGTACTTAAGCTGTTTGTTTTGTGTGCGCCCTTCAACAATGCCGAGCTCTATTTTTTTATCGAGCAATGCGGCTTCTATTTTCTCGGTGTTGTTGTTAACCAGGCTCAGCTTGATTTCAGGAAATGATTGATAGAATTTCGCAAGCACCTGCGGCAACACATATTGTCCAATCGTAGTACTGGCACCCAGTTCCAGCCTTCCTGAGAATTTCTTCTTGATAACGTTTAAATCAAAATCTATCTGTTTGTAAACATCAATAATTTGCTCAGAGTAATTCAAGAGAATTTTTCCGGCAGCGGTCAGGCTTATTTTGTTTCCCTTTCTTTCAAACAGGCGTATGTCAAACTCTGATTCAAGTTCATGAATGTTTTTACTGACCGCCGGTTGCGTGATAAACAATTCCGCTGCGGCTTTGGTAAAACTCAAATGAGAAGCTACTGCATGAAAAACCCTTAATCTGAAATCTTGCATGTTTACGATTGTATGCTCAAAAATACTAAACAGAAGTGATCCACCATGTATTACCAAACGGGTCCTTTACACCGCAGGTTCTTCCGTATGATTGATCTTCGGGAGCTCGAAGAGTGGTGGCATTAAAACTGATTGCCTTTTCATAAGTAGCATCTGCATCGTCTACATATACAAACATATTGGCGTTTTGTGTAGGGTATTCATCTGAGCATTCACCAAACATAATGGTGCTACCGCCGATATTTATTTCAGCGTGCATAATGGTAGAGCCATCTTCGCGAAGCCTTTCAAATGTTTTTTCCGCTTCAAAAACATGCTTGGTAAACTCAATGAATCTATGCGCATGTTTTAAAATGAGATAAGGCATTACCGTTTGGTGTCCTTTGGGAATATTCATAACTGTAATTTTTTGTGTAAACAAAACTAGGAATGGAGGGCTGCAGGAAATTGTACAAACACGACATTCTATTGTTTCCATTCTGTTCCTTCAGCTTCGCCAAAAAAATAGCGGCTTGGGTGATGGCCGGAAAATTCTTTAAAATCGCGAATAAAATGTGACTGGTCATAGTAGCCTGCATTGTATGCAATTTGCGTAAGCGACAAACCCCGCTTGCCATAATAGTTTAAGACGTTTTCAAAACGCGCAATGCGCGAAAAAAGTTTGGGACTGAAGCCTGAAAATTGTTTGAATTTTCTTTCAAATTGCCTCTCCGAAAGAAAACAGCCCTTCGCGAGTTGCTGCACATTTGTCAATCCTTTTTGGGCAATGATTTCATTGATGCAATAAAAAATAGCTGGCGATGAAATGTTGCTTTGCTTTACCCTGGCTTCAAGAAAGAGTGATAAGATGCTTGCTCTTTGCAAATTGTCTTTTGCGTTCATCATGTTTTCGCACAAGTCGGAGTCTTTGATAACAGTCAGATCCTGCCAATCAACAAATGAGTTATTTATTTCAGCGGTATCGAAACCGAAAAGTTTTGGAATTGCAAACGGATAGAGAAACGCACCGAAAATGCCAAAGTTTTCACTGATCGAAAAACGTCTGAAGATTTGCGACTGTCCTTGTATGCCAATGATGAAAGACTTTTCGGTATC
Organism: Pinibacter aurantiacus; assembly: GCF_019130065.1. Classification (GTDB taxonomy): domain Bacteria; phylum Bacteroidota; class Bacteroidia; order Chitinophagales; family Chitinophagaceae; genus Pinibacter; species Pinibacter aurantiacus. Next base: position 262,864 of record NZ_JAHSPG010000008.1, read on the forward strand.
ACCCTGTTTTGTTATTTCTTCAAAACGCCCTTTGTAATGAAAGACCAATTCCGGACAACCATTGGCCATCGTTCTATGTGTGTAGGGAACATCCTCGCATGCTTCTCCCTCCAGTGCCCAGAAAAATCGCACATATGGTGCTAGCAATGGCGAAGAAGGAAAAGTTTGATAATACATGCTTCAACTTTGGGTAGAGAAGGTACGCTTTTTTCAAGATGATTTTACACTTGTGCCAAACGAATACTTTTAGCCACAGAGCCACAGAAAAACAGAGAAAGTTGGATTCTGAGAATAACGCAATAGATTTCTGTACTTCTGTGTCTCTGTGGCAATTCTTCTTTAGTGAGGCTTAGTGCCCTAAGTGTCTTAGTGGTAAAGTCTGAGATGCAAAGCATCTCTTCGATAAGAATGTCGCAAACGCCCCAGCATTTGTCAGATTTACCCTCGGTATTGTTTTTTAAGCGATTTAGTTTTGAGAAACAAAACCAATCATATGCGACAAGAACTTTTAAACTGGTTAGATGAAACCACAGAAGGCATGTTGGAAGCAATTCAACAATTCTCTCAACAGCAATTTAACCAGGTGCCATTTGAAGGAAGCTGGACCGGAGGACAAGTCGCTGAGCATATCTACAGAGCGGAGAAAGGTTGCGTTAAAATTTGGAGCGGCCCTGTAACAACAACGTTGCGTGCACCGGATGCAAATGTTGAAATGATTAAAACTACTTTTCTTGATTACTCGATAAAATTGAAGTCGCCCGAATTCATCATTCCTTCAAATGGACCTCATGATAAGGATACGGCATACAATGCATGGAAAACCAATCGCGAAGCAATGCGTAAGGTAGCGGAGACAATGGATCTTGAAGTTACCTATACTGGGTTTTCTTTACCCGGCATGGGCGAAATAACAGGTGAAGAGTGGATAACATTTGTGTATTGCCATTCTACAAGACATATAAGGCAGATGCGTCTTATTTATGAAAAGCTGGCGGGGATTACTGTTTCGCAATAGTTATTGTGGTAATGAGTTGATTATCCTTTGACCTCATGACCGATTTCCCAATGAAGCCCAAATGGATCTGCAATTCGACCCAGTCGCCAACCGTGCGATTCGCCAACAGGAAATATTTCGGTGGCTCCTGCCGAGATCGCGTTTGCGAAAACGGTATCTGGATCGCTTACCGTTAAGATCATTCTTACCGTGTTGCCCCCAAGAGGGTGTAAGGCTTTAATGTTGTGGTGGTCGTTTAAGTCTCCGCTGATCCAAAACTCAGCACCGTTGACAGACAGTTTTACCACAAGTCCATCCGGTGTTTCCAGCCGGTAAGTTTCTACCGCATTGAAAGCGTTCTTATAAAAAGCAACAGCCTTAACAGCGTTTGAAACCGACAACCACGGAGCAATAGATGTTTGTATATCTGCCATGATGAAGAAATTTAAATCACGGTTGAGCAATGGATTTCAATATATACTTTACAAAATCCTCCACTCCTCCAAACAGAATTTGACCACCAATGCACAAGAGAATGAACGAAAAGATTTTCATAATTACTTTTCGCATTTGCAGAGAAAGCCTGTTCATGACCATATCTGCGGAACCGTAACAAATGTAAATGGTAAAAGCTATAAGTATGACTGCTGTAACAGCACCGGCGAATTGTAAAAGGCTGTTTGCGCTGTTGCCTCTATGTACCAGCGACTCTGCACTTATAGTGAGTGCAACTGAAATAGTGCCCGGCCCCACGGTAAATGGAAATGTGAAAGGATAGAACTGTTTGTTTTTATAAACATCATTCGTTTGAACGTTGGTCAGTTGCATCTTTTTATCGCTATCATTAATGTCATCATCCTGCTGAAGGGAGCGCCAGCCCATTGCCAGAATTACCAGGCCACCACACATTTTAATAATTGGAACCGTGATGCCAAACAATTTCAACAAATAAATGCCGGCCATTAAAATAATGACGAGCATGATGCTCGTATTAAGAGCCACGTGTTTTGCCAATGACCTTCGTTCCTTGCTGGTAGCGCGGGAAGTAAGATTGTAAAACAGCACGCCTGAACCAATAGGATTGATCACGTGGAAAAGTGCCACGTATGTAAGTGGAATGATCTCTGCAAAAAACGTCAGTTGATCGATAAAGGTTTGCGACATAATATTAAAATAGTAAAAAGAAATGAGCTGCGAGCATTTGGCGGAATTATTTTAGGGTATAAACGTAGAGCCGCTTGAAAAAGCGGCTCTGTGTGGAAACAAATCGTAGGGATAATTTATTAAGTCGTTGCGATTTTCTTTTTCGAATTGCTTGCTTTGGTAGTTGTTGCGCCACGCAACTCATACGGTCTATTGAACGCTTCCTGTTTGAGTTTGAACTTTTGTGAAAGTACTCGAACGGTATCTTTTGATAACCCCTTTTTGTAGTTGAGCATGTCAGAAACCAAACCTTCGCTCACATTCAACAATTCGGCTAACCCGATCGCTTTCATTTTGTGACCTTTCATTAATGATTTTAGAAGCTCTATGGGATCCAAATCGTCGAATGTGTTATGTTCTTCATCATATTTTTCAATCAGCAAGGTTAAAAGCTCAATTTCATCTTGAACCGCTTTACTTTTCTTTCCGCTATCCATCAATGTTTCCAGAATGCCACAATATTTGTTGTATTGTGTATCTGTTTTTATGACTTTGTATAATAATGTCTGCATGTTAATTTCTTTTAAAACTTTCAATTGTAAACTGTTTCCTGCAAATGCAGAGCCTGGTATAATCTTTATGCGACCCTATCCATTTTATATATATGATAACTTCTTTTTCGCCGAAATGATATTTACAGATCATTCTGTAATTGTTGCCAGAAATATCAAATACAACTCTGTTTGTTCCATTGCCTAGCAAGTCAGCAGAGCCGAAGGTGTCCTTAATGTCTTCTGGTATTGCCCAATCTGCCTGTTTAATGATCGATAACCAATGCCTGAATGAATTCCTACTCGCGACATTTTGTTCAGCAAAATCTTCAATTGATTTTTTCTTTATGAGCCTTACTTTCATTTGCCTTTGTAAATGTAGTTAAAAGTTCACAAAAAGTGAACTTTTTTGTTTGTTAAATTGTGGGGAAAGTAGAGCCTGAGTTAGAACAGGGAAAATGGTAGAGCATTTTTATACTACCGGTCTGATAATTTTATTTGAGGAGAAAGCTGTTACCAAAACTGCCACCACCTTTTTGTTTTGGGCGTTTCGGCAATCTCTTCGTTTTCATTTTTAACAGATGCATCGGTCAAAATATTTCTTGCAGCTAGAAATAGGCTGTGATATTCTGCTTCTGACAAAGCATCGACGAGGTACTGTTGTTCATCGATTAAAGTGAATTTATTTGTAGCAATCTCATTAATCCGTCCGAATGGTAGTTCAACCCAGTCGTCCTCCTTTCTAATTACTAGCACGTCTGCCACTGGTAAAAATTGATCCCCGTTTGGATACAAGACAATCATTTTCTCTTTTTTGTCCGTCTTTTTATTGGTAACAACCAGGTAAGAGGGAATTGCATATTTTTCTCTATCAAAGAATTGTGTTTGGCAGATAAGCTTAACTAAACCATGGTAATAACTTTCTTTGGAGCTGGAGTCAAGCTGGCTGTGAATTTTAGGGCCAATTGAGTACATCATGTAGCAACACCCAATTGAGAGGTCATTTCCTGTCATGCCAATTTTTTCAATAAAAATGTCAATCCCTAGTAGCTTTATTTCGTCAATCCACTTTTGACTATAATCTTTTGTCAGTATTTCTATATCAATTGGCTCGTCTCTATCTTCTGGCAAAATCAAGGCACCTGTGTATTTAGAGAGCGTTTCTGTAATATTTAATGCTAGTTCAAAATCGGCTTCACTCGCGACAACATTCAGTCCGATAGAGTATTCCTGATTTTCATAGCGCAAAGTGACACCTCGCGTGGATCGATAAGGAATGAAAAATTTGCAGCCACCATCTGCGACTAAATCCTGTAGTATTTCTGGTTGATCAATTTCAACATTTTTGTTGATTAATTCAATAAGCAAATCATTATAGGAAATCCTTTTGTTTGTGGTAATAGTGAAATAGAAGCTCATCGGGTCTGGTTTAAGTTGATAAAATTAAAGGTTAGGTACCTATTCGGATGATTGCTTTTAAATCTTGCAAACCTGGAAGTGTTGGAGAATATTTTTGCTACTTATGCTTATTTAGATTCTCAGTTATCTAAAAGTGGCCTCGACAGGAATCGAACCTGTATCTGGAGCTTCGGAAACTCTTATACTATCCATTGTACTACGAGGCCGTAAATCAAACAACTTTGAGATTGTGCAGAATTTGAACCGTGTTTGCTGGAATTTGCGACTACTTAAACAACACACCTACCTTACTCGCAAATATTTTTACCGCAATGGCGAGCAATATTACACCAAAAAATTTTCTGATCGCTAACAAACCTGCAGGGCCAATCAATTTGCCAATAAAATCGAGCGATTTCATCACTATATAAATAATAACAAGATTTATTAAAATGGCGACCAATATGGTAGGAACAGAGTAATTGGAACGTAGGGAGATAATGGTAGTAAGTGTACCCGACCCGGCGATCAACGGAAACGCAATGGGAACAACGGCCCCCGAGCGGATATCTCCTTCACTTTTAAAAAACTCAATGCCCAGGATCATTTCCAGGCCGAGAATGAAGATTACGATAGAACCCGCTACAGCAAAGGAATTCACATCCAATCCCAATACGCCAAGAAAGCTTTCGCCCAGGAAAAGAAAAAGGATCATCAGCGCACCGGAAACTAATGTAGCCAGCAGCTCTTTCAAGCCACCCATTTTTCGCTTAAGCGAGATCAGTAAAGGAATTGAGCCTACAATATCGATAATCGCAAAAAGGGTAAAGCTAACCGTGAGCAGTTCATTAAGTTGTATCCCCATAGGTGTGTTTATATGTGGTAAAAATAGCGTTTGTTACCCGCAAAATCCAAGACCTCGCCCCAGCTCTCTCCAAAGGAGAGGGGGGAAGTGGTCGATGTATTAAGATTTATCTATAAATGTTAGCGTGGACAGGTCGATTTTCTAAAGTCTTTCACAAACTTTGAGACCGCTCCCTCTCCTTTGGAGAGGGCTGGGGTGAGGTCTTGGCAATAGTTGAATTTTTTGCAATTTTGTTTTTAACACGGTGTGGAAAACGGTTTCCCAAATCATAGAATTCACGTTATACTTTTGACCTGTTCTTTGCAACTGACCATTTGGTTACCGATTAAAAATCCGGTATGAAAAAGGAACCGTGTGTAAATCACGGGCTGTCCCGCAACTGTGAGCAGGTTGGTTCACATGCTAATCTGTAAGTCAGGATACTTTCCAGGTGGTTGTCAAAAACAATGCTTTCGTGGATTGAAGCAGCGTCAGCTCTAGCCTTTTGCAATGCAAAGGGTCGCCTAGCCGTCTCCCCTCCACAAGGCAACACTTCCACTTTTAAAAAATATTTATATGGCTGAAAATGAAATCCTTCTCCAGGAGAACAAGGACCGCTTTGTTATCCTGCCGATCAACTATCCCAAAGTGTGGGAAATGTACAAAACGCATGAGGCGAGTTTTTGGACTGCGGAAGAAATTGACCTTAGCGCCGATCTTAAGGACTGGGACAAGCTGAACGATGGTGAACGTCATTTCATTTCGCATGTACTGGCATTTTTCGCTGCCAGCGATGGTATTGTGAACGAGAACCTGGCCGTAAACTTCATGAGTGAAGTGCAATTGCCGGAAGCAAGATGTTTCTACGGCTTCCAGATCATGATGGAAAATATCCACAGCGAAACATACGCTTTGCTGATCGATACTTACATTAAAGATCCAGTTGAGAAGAATAAAATGTTCCACGCCATCGACACCATCGATGCGGTGAAAAAGAAAGCAGAATGGGCTTTGCGCTGGATAGAAAAAGGATCTTTTGCAGAAAGACTGGTGGCATTTGCAGCAGTGGAAGGCATTTTCTTCAGTGGCAGCTTCTGTTCCATTTTCTGGTTAAAGAAAAGAGGTTTGATGCCGGGCCTTACATTCAGCAATGAATTGATCAGCCGTGATGAAGGTTTGCACTGTGAGTTTGCATGTTTGCTGTACAGCATGTTGAACAATAAATTGTCGAAAGACGAAGTGTATGCGATCATTGGCGATGCAGTAGAAATTGAAAAAGAATTCATTACAGAAGCGTTGCCTGTTGCATTGATCGGCATGAACGCAAAATTGATGACGCAATACATCGAGTTTGTTGCAGACAGATGGTTATCTGAATTAGGATATCCAAAAATGTTCAACGCAGCCAATCCTTTCGATTTCATGGAAATGATCGGTATGCAGGGTAAAACAAACTTCTTTGAAAAACGCGTTGGCGATTACCAGAAAGCAGGAGTGACAGCGGCGAAAGATTCGCAGGTGTTTTCTACTGATGAAGACTTTTAGGCGAATTAATAATTAATAATTAAAAATTAATATCGACTTCGCCGATAGTTTCATGCCTCTAACGATTTCAGTTTCCATATCCATAACCTATGATGTAAGCCAATATGCTCGTGGAGCACCTATTAATTTTTAATTATTAATTATTAATTCGCCCCACAGGTTTTTTGAACAATAAAATACTCAACCCATGTTTGTAATTAAAAGAGACGGAAGAAAAGAGTCAGTAAAGTTTGACAAGATTACGGCACGCATAGAAAAACTGGGCTATGGTTTGAATCCATTGGTTGACCCGATCAGCGTTGCAAAGAAAGTAGTGGAAGGCATTTACGACAACGTTACGACCACAGAGTTGGACAATCTTGCAGCAGAAACAGCGGCATCGCTTACCACTATTCACCCGGATTATGCATTGCTTGCATCTCGTATTGCCATCAGCAATTTGCATAAGAACACTATAAAAAGCTTCAGCAAAACCATGCAGCAATTGCATGAGTATAAAGAAGGTGATCGCTACACCCCGTTGATCAGTGATGATGTGTGGGCAGTGATCAAAGAAAATGCACATCTCCTCGACAGCACCATTATTTACGACCGCGATTTTGCGTTCGATTATTTTGGTTTTAAAACCATGGAAAAAAGCTACCTGCTTCGCATTCATGGTAAAGTGGTGGAAAGACCACAACACATGTTTATGCGCGTGTCTGTAGGTATTCACAAAAATGACATCGAGAATGTTATAAAAACATACAACCTGATGAGTGAACGCTGGTTCATTCATGCAACGCCTACATTGTTCAATGCAGGAACTGTGAAACCACAAATGAGCAGCTGTTTCCTTTTAACAATGAAAGATGATAGCATCGACGGTATTTATGAAACACTTCGTCAAACGGCGAAGATCTCTCAAAGTGCCGGCGGTATTGGTTTGAGCATTCACAACATTCGCGCTACAGGTGCATACATCAGCGGCACAAACGGAACCAGCAATGGTATCGTGCCAATGCTGCGCGTATTCAACGACACTGCACGTTACGTAGACCAGGGTGGTGGAAAACGTAAAGGTGCGTTTGCTATTTACCTTGAGCCTTGGCACGCTGATGTGTTCGACTTTCTTGACCTGAGAAAAAATCACGGTAAAGAAGAAATGCGTGCAAGAGATTTGTTCTACGCCTTGTGGATCTGCGATCTTTTCATGAAACGTGTGGAAGACAATGCTGACTGGAGTTTGTTCAGTCCGGATGAAGCGCCAGGCTTGCACGAGTGCTACGGCGAAGAGTTTGAAGCATTGTATGAGCGTTATGAAAAAGAAGGAAGAGCGAGAAAAACGATCAAAGCGCAAGATCTTTGGTTTGCCATTATAGATGCGCAAATTGAGACTGGTAACCCTTACATGTTGTACAAAGATGCAGCCAACAAAAAGAGCAATCAGAAGAACGTTGGTACCATCAAGAGCAGCAACTTGTGTACAGAGATCATGGAGTACACTGCTCCGGATGAAGTAGCGGTTTGTAACCTTGCTTCTGTGGCGTTGCCAAAATTCGTGACTGACGGCGTGTTTGATCACAACAAACTATACGAAGTGGTTTACCAAATGACGATCAACCTTAACAAGATCATCGATGGCAACTACTATCCTGTAGAAGAAGCGAAGAACAGCAACATGCGTCATCGCCCGATTGGTATTGGAGTGCAAGGCTTGGCGGATGCATTCATCTTAATGCGCTATCCATTCGAGAGCGATGCTGCAAAACAATTGAACAAAGAAATTTTCGAAACACTATATTTTGCTGGTTTAACTGCTAGCAATGATTTGGCGAGAGAGCATGGAGCTTACGAAACATATGAAGGTTCACCTGCATCACAAGGCATCTTGCAATACGACATGTGGGACGTAACTCCTTCTGATCGCTGGAACTGGACAGCATTGAAAGCGAAGATCAAAGAACATGGCATCAGAAACTCCTTGTTGCTGGCGCCAATGCCTACGGCTTCTACTTCACAAATTCTTGGTAACAACGAATGTTTCGAACCATACACTTCTAACATTTATTTGAGAAGAGTATTGAGCGGCGAGTTCATTATTGTAAACAAACATTTGCTGAACGACCTTGTGAAACTTGGTTTGTGGAACGGTGAAATGAAAAACAAAATTCTTGCTGCTAACGGTTCTATTCAAAATATCAAAGAAATTCCTGCAGACATTAAAGAACTGTACAAAACAGTTTGGGAAATCAAGCAGCGTAATTTGATTGATATGGCGGCAGACAGAGGTGCATACATTTGCCAGTCACAGTCTTTGAACTTGTTTGTTGAGCAGGCGAACACTGCGAAACTTACGAGCATGCACTTCTACGCATGGAAAAAAGGCTTGAAAACAGGTATGTATTATTTGCGAACACAAGCTGCTGCTGAGGCTGTGAAATTCACAGTAGAAAAACAAGGTGGCACCAATATGGATCCTGTTGTAAACGGTACCGAAACATTTGCTGAAGGTGCAGTGTGTACAATGGAAGAAGGTTGCGTTAGTTGCAGCGCGTAGAGACGCATGATAATGCGTCTCCTGTAGCAAACACGGCGTGTTTGCAAACATCAGAAATTGTAACATCGAAATATAAGAGACGCGTTCAACGCGTCTGTACAACAAAAAACCGCAGAAAACCCTACGTTCCTCTGCGGTTTTTTTATGTGACAAAGAATTTAAAAATCCACACAATGAACACCTGCAAACACGAGCCGAAAAAATGCCCGCGATGTAACGGAGGTTTTGAATGTAAAGTAGGAGATGTGGCAAATTGCCAATGCAACGGCATATCGTTTAACGAAGAACAGAAGAAGTTTATAGGAGAAAAATACCGCGATTGCCTGTGTAGAAATTGTTTACTGGAACTTAGCAAACAAATGGGATTTTTTAAGGAGAAGTTTGATGTAACGAGCAATAGGTAGTTGAGAATTGAGAGCGGAGAGTTGAGAGTGGTTAGCCTGTGTCCGCAATCTCGCTGACTAAACTAATAACTTTCAACTCTCAATTCTCAACTCTCCACTAAAGCCCCACCATCAAGCCAGCCATTAAATTGAACTTACGGGTGTTGTAACCGTAAATATCAAAGTACGATTGATTGGTGATATTTCTGAAATCGCCAAACACTTTCACAAAACGCTTGCCGCCGCTGAATGGAATTTTGTACTCTGCATAAGCATCAAGGTTGTAATAGCTTGCGAGGTTAACAATTTCCGCAGCGTATGTATTCGGATTGAAATAAATGTCCTGCCTTTTATCCTGCCACCTTACACCGGCACTTACAAAAAATGCTTCAGTAATTTGATAACCAACATGTCCGTTGACTGCATTCTTAGGACGACGTTGTAAGTTAAAATAGCTCGTGTCTTTACCGTTGGTAGTATGCGTAGTCAACTTGCCATCAACATAAGTGTAATTTGCTGTTATACTCAATTTAGAAGTTGGGCGAACAGTAAGTTCCAACTCTGCACCTTGATCCTTTTGTTTATCGCCATTCATGTATTGTCCGTACGGAGGAGTAAACGTAGATTGGAAAATGATCACATCTTTAATAGTTCTGTTAAAGTACAAAGCGCGAGCGTTGATCATATTGTTTGCGCTCACAAATTGCAAACCAGTTTCCAAAGAAACAGACTTCTCAGGATTGAGCGACTTGTTGCCATACTCAGAAACAAGATTGTAAATGCTTGGCGCACGGAAGCCAGAAGAAAGATTGGCAAATACTTTCCACTCTTTCGTTATCCAGTATGATGGGTTGAATGAGTAAGAGAAATTAGACCCTGCAATAGAGTGATGCGTATATCTTCCACCTACTTCAGCATTAAAGCCGCCAAGGTTTTTGAACAACAGGGCAGCATAGCCGCTGTACATATCAATTTTAGAGCTGTCGCCACCGAGTTTGCTGTAAGTCGTTTCGCTGCTGGCATCTTGCCTGCGGCCATCAACACCGGCAAGGAGACCGATATGCTCCTGTAAATTCAAGTTAATAAAGGCTTCCGCAAAATAGTTGTTGCCTTTATAATTGCCGAAACTTGGATCGTAATCATTTGTGCCAACAGGATTGTTTGCTGGATCATCAAGTTTGCGCTCAATGTGATTTTCGTTCACATTTACTGTAATACTTCCTTTATTAAAGGTATAAATAGTGGAAAGCCCAAATTGCAGATTCTTGTTGGTGATAGTGCTGTTTTTATCATCCATAAATGCACCGTCATCAATAGCTGCATGGTATTGATCAAACGAACCCAGCCATCTTATTTTGAAACGTCCCGCGTCTGCACCCAAACTAAGGCTCACATTATTTTGATTAATACCATCGTTATCAAAACTTTGATTACCTGTTTTGTCGTTAGCAGAAGAAAAACCATCTGATTGCAAATGATTGTATTGCGCGTTATAATTGAACCATTTGATTTTACCACTCACACCTGCATTTCCTTTAAATGTTCCGTAAGTACCGCCTGCAACGGTTCCATTGATGCCAACAGGTTTGTTGCTTACTTGTTTTCTCGTGATGATGTTGATAACCCCAGCAACGGCATCTGAGCCGTACAGTACGGACTGTGTGCCTTTCAAAATTTCCACTCTTTCAATTTGATCTATTGAAAAGTGGTTCAAATCGAATTCACCTGAAATACCCGATGGATCGTTCACAGGCATGCCATCTACCAATATCAGTGTGTTAGCGGCATTGGCGCCCTGCATATAAACGGTTTGATTACTGCCCGGTGAATTTTGCGAACCATTGATCAATAGGCCGGCTTGTTCGTTTAATACTTGTGTAAGTGAGCGGCCCGTGTTTTTTTCTAACTCCTGGCGGCCGATAACAGTTAGTACTTTTCCGGTTGCACTTTGTTTTTGTGCAAATTTGTTGGCGGTAACCACTACCTCATCTAACGACTTTTGTTTAACGGAGTCTGTTTGTGCGAATGCACCATAGCAGGATAATAATGTGAAGCCTGCAATTAGTTGTTTCATGCTCAATGTTGCTTTTAAAAAACGGTTAACAATGAGCCTTCGGTAAATAAAATGACTAAGTAGAAATATAAATTGCCTTTGGGTGTTGGCATTTACATTCCATGCTTTTCACCCGAAAGCTTTGAATGAACACGTATGTGGCAGGTCTTCTGGCTCGCGTTTCACTGAAATCCTTCCCGTGTTAACAGTGGTTTTATTTTCAGTAATGTGAACTTTTTCACTTTCGCTTACAGCTACGGGGATAGCGCCGGAATTACACCGGACTTCCCTTTTAATGACGGTTGTCGTCAACCATATACAGGACGAAGGTAATAAGTTTTGAGTAAGAACGCGGGGAGAACGCAGATTTTCATGATTGTCATGATTTATCAAGATTTTTTATTTGAGATTAAAAATTTGATATTAGCCCGGTTCGACATTTTCGGGGAAGCTGGTGCCTCAAAATTTTAAATCATAATAAATCATGACAATCATGAAAATCTGCGTTCCTTTCTCATCTAATGCCGAAGGCAATCCCCGCATAGAAATTCGCCGTTGGCGCTGCGTTGTAGTACCTCCCACCGGTAGCATTGATGTCGTTTCCGAGGCTGTATTTCTGGTTCAATAAATTATCGCCGCCGGCAAATAAGTCGATGGTAAGATGTTTGCCCAAATTGTTTTTATAACCAAGCTTTGCTCCAAGCAAATGATATTCATTCGCTTGATCTGTATTCGCATCATTCAGATAAATGGAACTGCTGTAGAAGTAAGTAGCATGTAAATATAAATGTGGTTTGAATGAAAGATCAACGCCCGCAGCTGCTGTATTTGGCGCTATGCCCGGCATTTGATTGCCTGAGTAATTTGCGTCCAGTTGCTTAAACTCGTTATATCGGAAGTGGAAATAAGTATAACTCGCCCAAACAGTAGCACCCGAAACAAAATTGTTTTTATTATCAGTGATCACGTAAGAAACATTTGCTTCAACACCTTTTTGTTTTGTAGAACCGGCATTGGTATAGTAGTCTGCACCGCTCGCATCTCGACGTTGCACAATCGCATTTTTCAAATTAAAATCAAATACGTTTACATCCCATACCAGTCTGTTTTGCAATAAATTTCCCCTGGCGCCAAGCTCATAGTTCCAGTCGTGCTCGGCTTGTAAATTAGTGTTGATAATGGTTGTAGCCGGTAGCAGCTCTTGTGTTGCCGGTGGTGAAAAGCCTTTTGACACCACGCCGTACACTGACACTTTGCCGAACTTTTTCAATAAAGAAAAACGTGGAGCCCATTCATTGTTGAACTTGCTATCGTAGGTAAAATTCGGCACCACAGAAGTACGTGTAAAATTGATCTGCGTTTTATTAATGCTCACCCCTGCAGTGGCAACCCAGCCGCCACTAAAGATCGCTTCTGCTTGCGCAAATGCGTTCCATTGGCTGTTGTTAATTTCGTCGCTTGTCTGCAAAGAGTCGGGGTTGCTATTTTTATTGTTGTAAACATTGTCTGTAAAATATCCCTGCTGGCCTTCCGCACCCGCAACGATGTTCAGTTTTGTTTGTTGCAGTTGTGCGTTGTAACCAAACACCGTTCGTCCACCAAAATGTGGTTCCAGTCTTTTCTCATAATTGCGAATGGCACTGTTTTTAAAATTGGTAACCGTACCATATACACAGGTACTGTTGTAAAAATTATCAGTGAAACGATATTGCTGATTGAAACCTGCCCAAAACATTTTTTGATAGATGGCCGCATTGATCGCTTCAGCACTTGGAAAACCACCACTGGAAGGCCTCGCAGCTTTTGGATTTGCGTTGTATTGAGCTTTGGTTAAACCACCCGGTGTCTCATAAAACAAATCGCCGTAAAGCACGTGCGTAGACAATTCATATTTGGGAGAAACAATACTTTTCGTTTCCCATGAAAGCGTTGTTCTGCGCATCGCACTTTGATCGCGATAGCCATTGCTGTTTTGATAATTATAGCTGATGTTGTTTTTAAAACGTTCGTCGCCAAATGTGATGCCCGCATGAACGTTATTCGTTCCAAAACTTCCACCAGAATATTGCAACTGAAGTTCGTTTGGTTGCAAAGGATCAAAACCATTTGCCAGCACCACACCGCCGGTGCCAGCTCCATACAAGCTGCTTCCCGGGCCCTTTAAAATTTCCAGCGAAGAAAAATTGGCAGGCGAAAATTGGTTTAGATAAGTGTTGCCCCCGGGATCGGTAAAAGGTATACCGTTCCAGTAGACTTTTACATTTCTTACTCCAAAAGGCGCTCTTAAAGAACTGCCGCGAATATTCAATCGATAACTACCCGGAGAACGTTCTTCCATTCTAATACCCGGCTCGCTGTTGACTGCCGATAAAATGGAAACATTGCTAAAACGGTCAAGCTGCGCTTCACGAACAGTAGAAACTGCCGCGCCAATGTCTTTAATATTACGGTTATGCTCGTATGCTTTTATAACAACTTCCTGGAGTTTTGCCGTGTCGGTAACTGATTGGGAGAATGAATAGTTGCAGGTTGCAACTATCGCTATCGAAAGAAAGAATTTCTTAATAAACGGTGCCATTCTTTGGGCTTTGGTAAGTTTTAAGTACGATCTGTTTCCACTAAAACATAAAATTGGCCGAAAAAGTATATAAAAAACTATTCCTCAACGAAAAATCTTTATTTTGAAAACTAATTTATAAGGAATTGAAATTTATTATACTCAAAAAATAAATTTCAATTCCTTATAATGCCGATGGATCAAACAAATAGAACAATGAGACGAAGTCGAAATTGGTCTATATTGTTTGACCAATCGGTATTAGGTTAGAACTCTCTGAATGCTTGCTTTATTGATAGTGGAATAATGTTTAGTTGCGGGGATATTTAATAAAAGATTGATTATAAACTTAAAAGATTTCAACAGTGAAATTGAACCAATCCTGTTTTCTATTACTATTGTTAACGGGTCTGTTTTTGAACAACACATCTTTTGCCCAAAAGAAATGGAACCTGATGGAATGTGTGGAATATGCATGGCAGCATAACCTCACCGTGAAAACTGCGGACGTGCAAGAAATGTATTCAGAAGCCACTTTGAAGCAGGCGAAATTGTCAAGAATCCCGAACGCGAACTTTAGCACAGCTACCGGCTACAACCTCGGTAGAAACATCAATCCTTCAACCAATACATATATTGACTTGAATAACCTTTCGCAGAGTTTTGGTTTAAATCTTGATGCGACTATTTTTAACTGGAACCGCATAAAGAATAATATTCTTGCACAGGAACTGGAAAACAAAGCCTCACTTGCAGACGTAGACAAAGCAAAAAATGACGTCGCTCTGAATGTGGCGACAGCCTATTTGCAGGCATTGTTGGCTATCGAACAAGTCAGAATTGTTAGAGTGCAGGTACAGCAGGACAGCGCACAATTATATACAGTAAGAAAAAGAGTAGATGCTGGGGCGGTTCCTGAGTTGGACGCATTGCAACTGGAATCTCAACTGGCTCTTGATAGTTCAAATTTGATCACTGCAAAATCGACAGCAGAGTTGAATTTGATCCAGCTAAAGTCATTGATGAATCTTGACTTCGCGACGCCGTTTGAGATTGACGTTCCTCCTGTTGAAATTATTCCGGTTGAACCTATAGCCTCGCTGCAACCGGAGGATGTGTATAATCTGGCACTTACAAATCAACCTGCTCAAAAAGCTAATCAACTGAGATTAGATTCCAAACAGGCTGCTTCTAAATCCAGCAAGGCTAATTTATATCCAACCATTTCTGCATTTGGCAATTTCAATACAAGGTTTTCAAATCCAGCCACGATGATAACCGGAGCGAAACTCAATGGCTATGGCACAAATGGCGATTATGTTGTAATAGACCCTGCTAATCCCGCCAGCGCTCAGCCCGTGTATTCACCGGATTACACAGTTTTGCAAGAAAACAGAACTTTTGCGCAATATTGGGATGGCTGGGGAACGCAGTTTACTGGCAACTTTGGTCAAAACCTTGGTATTAACATTGCAGTTCCCATCTTCAGCGGCTATACTGCACGCACAAACTACGAAAGATCTAAAATAGACATCAAGAATCAGCAAGTTGTGATCGAGCAGGCAGATCAAAAATTGAAACAAGATATCTACACTGCTTACACCAATGCTGTTGCTGCCTTGCAAAAATTCAACTCGAGTAAAGTAAGCGTGGACGTTTCACAAAAAACATATGACTACGCACAAAAAAGACATGAAATCGGCTTACTCAATACCTATGATTTAATTACCAGCCAAAACAATCTTGCCCGCGCAAAACTCGACCTCGCCAACGCACAATACGATTATGTTTTTAAAATGAAAGTATTGGAGTTTTATAAAGGCATGGGCCTTCGATTGCAATAACCCTAAACGAACTATTCTATCTCTAATTGAAAAGAACACTTTATGAACAAGAAATTGCTTTGGATAATTATATCGGTAGTATTACTTGTTGTCTTATTGGTAGTATTACAAAAGGCAGGCGCATTTGGAAAAGATGAAGGAGTAAAAGTGACAGCAGAAAAAGCTGCGAAAAGAACCATTATCGAAACCGTAAATGCAAGCGGAAAAGTATATCCCGAAATTGAAGTAAAGATAAGTCCCGATATTTCCGGCGAGATCATCGAACTTACTGTGGCCGAAGGCGACAGCGTAAGCAAAGGTGAAGTGCTTGCAAAAATATATCCCGACATTTATGTTACGCAACGTGACCAGGCCGCAGCTGTTGTAAACCAGCAACGTGCCACTGTAAACAATAGCCAGGAACAATTAAACGGCTTGAAAGCTTCAATGGATCAAACACAAAAAGCGTATGATCGCCAGAAGCAATTGCTGAATGAAAAAGTAATTTCTCAGTCAGAATTTGAGCAAGCTGAAAGCGCCTACCTTTCTGCCAAGGCAAATTACAGTGCTGCCGTGCAAGGAATAAAAAGCAACCAGGCTGCCACGATCAGTGCACAGGCAAATCTTGACAAAGCCGCGAAAGACCTTAGTCGTACAACAATCCTTTCTCCAATGAGCGGTATCGTTTCCTTGATGAGTGTGAAAAAAGGTGAGCGTGTTGTAGGTAGCTCTATGATGGCCGGTACCGAAATGATGCGCATTGCAGACATGAGCAAGATTGAAGTGCGCGTTGACGTAAGTGAAAACGATATTCCGAAAGTAAAACTCGGCGACTCTGCTTTGGTGGAAGTAGATGCATATAATAATCGCAAATTCAAAGGAATTGTAACGCAGATTGCCAGCAGCAATACCACAGCAGCTACGGCTTCCTCCTCCACTTCAACATCAAACGATGTTACCAACTATAAAGTGTACATAAGATTGTTACCCGCTTCATACAATGACATCGTTGGAAAAGGTGGCTCGTCGCCCTTTCGTCCCGGTATGAGCGCAAGCGCAGATATACAGACAAAGCGAAATGAAAACGTACTATCTGTTCCTATCAATGCGGTAACTACAAGAGAGAAAGGCTCTGACAATGCAATTGATAAATCGAAGAACTCTGTAGACGCCAACAATAACAATAATAATAACAATACCAGAAACGCTGTTGGCTCACCTGAAGAAGAAAAAAAATCAAATGCGGACGATCTTGAAGAAGTAGTGTACATCTTGCAGGCAGATAAAACCGTGAAGAAAGCAGTTGTGAAAACAGATATCCAGGATGTGAACTATATTCAAATAGTAAGCGGTATTAAAGATGGCGATGAAGTTATTTCTGGTCCATATTCCTTAATAAGCAAAACGCTGAAAGACGGCACTAAAGTGCAGGTTGTGGATAAGGATAAGTTGTTTGATCAAAAGAAAAAATAGCAGAGACGCATAACAATGCGTCTTCTTTGCGTGTTATTAAATGTTTGCGAGACGAGTTGCTGAATGTATATCATCAATTTGTTTCGCAAACGATTTTTACGAATCTTTGAAGCTTAGTGTTTTAAAATTGTTCTGCCATGAAATTTGGAATAATAGGAGCCGGAAGTTGGGCAACTGCTTTGGTTAAAATTCTTACTGATAATAAAATTCCCGTGAATTGGTGGGTGCGCAAGGAAGACATTGCGGAACATCTCGCAAAGCGTCACCATAATCCAACCCATTTATCATCTGTTTATTTTGATACCACGCTGCTTAATCTTAGTGTAGATATCAACGCAACAATTGCCGCGAGTGATTGTGTTGTAATAGGCGTTCCGTCTGCATACCTGCTGGATGTGCTTGGAACAGTTCATCCCACTGCATTTGAGGAAAAGAAGATCATCTCTGCAGTAAAAGGAATATTACCCGGCATCAACATATTGCTGAACGAATATTTGAAGCAACAATTCAACGTGTCTTCTTCCAACTACTTCACTGTTATGGGCCCTTGCCACGCAGAAGAAGTGGCGTCGGAAAAACTTTCTTATCTCACCTTCTCCGGCAATAAAGAGGAAGAAGTTGCAGAGATCGCAAAATATTTTCGCACTTACTACATCAACACTGCTACCAATAACGATTTGACGGGTGTTCAATACGCTGCGGTTTTAAAAAACATTTATGCATTGGGTTCCGGTATTGCACACGGTCTTGAATACGGCGACAACTTCTTAAGCGTGTTAATTTCAAACGCCGCTGATGAAATGGCCGGCTTTCTGCAAAAGGTAGGCATCCGCAATATTGAGGTAGGTATGCACGACGGCGAAAATCCTATTTCACATAAAAAAGTCGCCAACTACGCTACCTCTGTGTATTTGGGAGATCTGCTGGTAACCTGCTATTCATTGCATAGCCGTAACAGAACCTTTGGTAACATGATCGGCAAAGGCTATTCTGTTATTTCCGCACAACTTGAAATGAACATGGTTGCCGAAGGCTACAATGCCAGCAAATGTATTTACTACATCAACAAAGAAGTGGGCGCAGAAATGCCCATCGCAGAAACAGTCTACAAAATTCTTTGGGAGCAACTGCCCGCGAGAAAGGGCTTCAGGTTTATAGAAGAGAAACTTTTGTAAAGTGGAGAGTTGAGAATTGAGAGTTGAGAGTTGTTTGATATTACAGCTCTGCGAAGCTTCTAGCTTCGCAGATGTATTCTATCGCCTCCGGCGATGTTTGGAATAATTGCCAAAGGCAATGGAATAAAGCTGCAAGGCTACAAGCCTTGCAGAGCAGATCGCAAAACATCCAACGACATTTAACTCTCAACTCTCAACTCTCCACTCTCCATTCTCAACTATTTCGCTCCCGCAGCTGCCATCACCGCAGGCTTAATATTCTGATTTACTCTAAACAAATTATTCGGATCATACTTTGCTTTTACCATGGCGAGTTTGTCATAGTTGTCCTTGTAAGTGGCCCTGATTCTGTCTTGTCCCTCATCCATCATAAAATTGATATACGCTCCGCCTGCTGAATATGGGTGAAGCGCTTCCCAATAGTCCTTGGTCCATTTGGTTACGAGCTCCCTGTTTGCCGGATCAGGGTCAACACCCACAATTACTTGTGCCCAGGTGGCATCACGATAGCTCCATGCAGTTTCATCATTTTTAATTCTGCCTGCTGCGCCGTTCACCGGATACATGTGCATGGTGGACCACATTGTTGGCATTTCGCTGCCATATTTAATGTGCTCGTCAATAGCCTTGTCACTTAATTCATTCATATAGTCTGCACGCCAGTACCACTGGTAGCCCGGTACGTACAAAGCGTCAAACATGCTCTGCAAAGCTGGATGTGGAATAGGCCCCACAAAATCCAATGCAATATTTCCAAGACTGCGAATAGGCTCAAATACTTTCTCTGCTTTATCCAGCGGTCCGGAATAGGCCCACACAATGCCGCACATTTTTTTGTTGTGCAAATGTTCAGGGAATGGAGGGCCGGGAGGAACAGTAAGGAAAGCAAAGAAACCATTAAGCTCATCAGGAGCCGTTGTAATAAAATCACGATACCATTTCATTATGCGTTTGCTTTCGCTGAGTTCCCAAAGCATGGGCCCTGCATATAAAGTGTCTACATTGTGGAGCCTGAACAGGAATGAAGTAACTACACCAAAATTGCCACCGCCACCACGAAGCGCCCAAAACAAATCCTCATTACTTTTCTCGCTTGCCGTAACGCAAGAGCCATCTGCGAGCACGACATCGGCTTCCAATAAGTTGTCAATTGATAATCCGCATTTCCTGGTGAGGTGTCCCAGGCCGCCGCCGAGCGTTAACCCACCAACACCAGTAGTTGAAATGATACCACTTGGTGTCGCAAGTCCAAATGCATGCGTCGCGTGATCAACATCTGCCCATGTGCTACCGCCGCCTACACGCACTGTTTTTGCAACAGGATCAACATGCGCATAGCGAATGCCTGAAAGGGCAATCACCAATCCATCATCACAAACACCTAATCCACCACCATTGTGGCCTCCGCCACGCACGGCGAGTAAAATTTTGTTTTCTCTTGCATAATTTACGCAGGCAATCACATCCGCCACGTCATTGCATTTTGCAATGGCAGCAGGTTTTTTGTCGATCATTCCATTGTAGACTTTACGGGCAAGGTTGTAGTTCGCATCGGTGGGTTCAATAAGTTCACCGCGCAGCGTTCCTCTTAGCTGCTGAAAATTATTTTCCTGAGCCATAAATTCCTCCTTTTATTGATGTTTAAAAATGAATAAGGATAAAAGGATTCCGTAAATAAATTGTTTTTAGGGGTAGAAAATCGATGAGATGGCGGGGTAATTTCCGAAGATTTTAGGTTATTTCCAGAAGACTAAAATTACAACAATTCCGGACAATTTATACCTGAATCGGATAGCTTGGATGGTGAGGAATTAGGAGTTAGAAGTTAGGAATTAGAAGTTATGAATTGGGAGTTATGAATTGGGGGGACTTATCTTGCCCCGTTTCTATTCATTTGCGACCTCGTGCAAAAAAATCCGCGTAAATCTGCCAAATCAGCGTCATCTGTGTGCCTTGTCTTTCATCACACCACGAACAAATCTGCCGCAATACCATCTGCAAACAGTTTTCCTTCATGGGTTAGGCGGATGAAGTTATCGTGGAAAACTGCTTTGCCAGAATCCACAAATTTTTGAATTCCCGCGGTTATATCGTTCGCAGATTTTTCGCCAAAATGATTTTTCAGCATTGTGACATCAATCCCTTCACTTGTGCGCAAAGCCGTCATGATATACTCGTTCAATTGCTGAGTGGGTGTAAGCGTTTCCCCTTCAAAGAAGTTATCTCCTTCCGCAATTTTTTTAATATACAAAGGATTGTTGGCAATGTTCCACTGGCGCGAAACACCGTCAAAAGAATGCGCAGACGGACCAACGCCAAGATATTTTTCACCGCGCCAATAAGAAGAATTGTGCTGGCTCCGGAAACCTTTTTTTGCAAAATTGGAAATTTCATAGTGCTCGAAACCTGCATTGGAGAGCCATTTCATCAAATCAAGAAACTGTTGCGACTGCAAATCCTGGTTAACATCCTGCAGTTTCTTTTGCGCGATCATTTTCTCGAGCGCTGTTTTCGGCTCCACCGTCAGCGCATAGCAGGAGAGATGTGGAATGTTCAAATCAATGGCAGTTTGCACATTCTGTTGCCATTTTTCATTTGTAAGCGTTGGTGTTCCGTAAATAAGGTCGATTGTGATATTGTGGATCCCGGCTTCCTGTGCCAGCAAAATGGATTGCTTTGCCTGGGTTGCATTGTGGGCCCTATTCATCCATTGAAGGTCCTCTTCAAAAAAAGATTGTATGCCAATGCTCAGTCTGTTTATTCCTGCATTTTTCCAGACCTGTAAGTTTTCAGCATTGATATCATCCGGATTTGTTTCCAGCGTTATTTCAATGTTGTCATTAACAGAAAAGTTTTCATACAGCGCCACAAATATCCTGTTCAACTCGTCTGCAGACAAAAGGCTTGGCGTGCCGCCGCCAAAATAGATCGTGTTTATTTTTTCGTCTGCGAGATATTCTTTGCGTAATACTATTTCCTTTACAATGGCATCAACAAATGCCGGTTTCAGTTGCAGCGATGTAGAGAAATGAAAATTACAATAGTGGCAGGCTTTCTTACAAAAAGGAATGTGAATATAAATGCCTGCCATGCGAAAAAATTTTTGAATATTACAGTTTAATTGGAAAGTTGTTAGTTGATAGTTATTAGTTGTTGGGCTTTCTGTGCAAAAGTTCGCATAAAAACATGCAGCGATATTGCGGCGTGTTATGCGCAAGCGCCTAACAACTATCAACCAACAACTAACAACTCAAATGAATGGCAAAGGTACAAGGTTATATTAACATCATTCTGCTGGCTGTTTGCGTAATGGCATGTTGCACCGTACAGGCGCAATATGTGCTGCGCGTTGTGCCCGTAGATAGGGATGAAAATATGATCAAATCGCTGCATCTGCAGGAAAGCTTTGCCAGCCGCCAGCTTTGCGTGGATTATGTAAATCAGCTTCCACAAAAACTACAGGAGAAAGGCTATACCGCAGCCTCTGTGGATAGTTTGCATTTGGATTCAACATTTGCCACCATTCATTTATTTCTCGGCGAGCACTATCAACTAGCATATGTCGATATTACTTCTGTTGATGCCAAAATGATGGACCAGATCGGATGGAACTCAAAACTGTATTTCAATAAGCCTTTAAACATTACGCAACTTCAGCAACTCGAGCAAAGAATACTTGACTATTTCGAGAACAACGGTCACCCGTTTGCCAAAGTGCAACTCGATAGCGTGGGATATGAAGAGAATAAGTTTTATGCAAGTCTTAAAGTGGACAAAGGTCCGTTATACAAAATCGACAGCATTCGGGTATATGGCACTGTGAAAATATCGAGCAATTTCCTGCAACGTTATTTAGGTATTCCAAACGGTAGTCCGTACTCGAAATCTACACTTCAAAAGATCAGTACAAGACTGCGCGAGTTGCCATTCTTACAGGAAGAAAAAGCCTGGGATATGACAATGGTAAGCGCCGGCGCGGTGGTTAATCTTTATTTGAAACCTAAAAGGGCAAGCCAGATAAATGTATTGGTCGGCCTGCTGCCGTCAAGCGATCAGAATGATAACAAAATGCTTGTGACGGGAGAGGCCAACATCAACTTACGCAACGCTTTGGGGTCGGGTGAAACAATAGGTTTGAACTGGCAGCAATTGCAGATAAAGTCGCCCAGACTTAATCTTGCCTATCAGCAGCCATTCATATTTAAAAGCCCATTTGGGCTAAACCTGGGGTTTGATCTGTTGAAAAAAGACTCGTCATATATCAACATTAATTTTGTGTTGGGCGTTCAGTATGCATTATCCGCATCGCAAACCGGAAGGGTATTTTTCCAAAGCTTCAGAACAAACCTGCTGGACCTGGACACCAACGCCATCAAAGAAAGTAAAACACTGCCCGACGAGATCGACGAAACCATCAACAATCTCGGGATTGACTACGAGTTGTTCAGAACCAACTATCGCTACAATCCACGAAAAGGAAACGAACTGCATATTTTGCTAACTGCCGGCACAAGAACCATCCGGAAGAACAACAGCATTGTAAAACTCAGTAGTCCAGATTTTTCCTATGGGTCATTATATGATACCGTTAAATTAAATACCTATCAATTTAAGATCAAGGTAGATGCGGCGCATTTTTTTCCAATTCAGCGCAGTTCAACATTAAAGTTAGGCGCAAATGTTGGCTGGCTGCAAAGCCCGTCCATTTATCGGAATGAATTGTTCCAGATTGGTGGCTATAAATTGCTGCGCGGCTTTGATGAAGAAAGCATCTACGCCTCCCAGTACACCGTTGGAACGGTGGAGTACAGGTTCCTGATTGGCCAAAACTCTTACCTGTTCTCATTTGTAGATGGCGCCTGGGTAGCCAACAAAAGTCTTTACGCAAACACTACCAACACTTTCATTGGCGCTGGCCTTGGCCTTGCCTTTGAAACCACCGCCGGACTTTTCAACATTTCCTTCGCCGCCGGCAAACGCAACGATGTGAAGTTTAATGCAAGGCAGTCGAAGATACATTTGGGTTATGTAACGTATTTCTAGAATGAATTAATAATTAATAATTAAAAATTAATAAGGCTGCGTTTTGATTGAATATAACGCCGCTAGCTTTTTAAAATAAAGAGTCGTGTCCTTCGTTTAGAATACGGCGTCTATTAATTCTTAATTATTAATTATTAATTACACCCTCCTCCTTATTTTTGTAAACAACCAATCAGTTTTTGTGAAATATTTTTTACTACTGTTTTTTGTCCTGTGTTCGTTTATCCAAAAAGCTGCTGCCCAAACTGGAAGTGATTCTGCGGTATCGCAGGCGCCCCCTCCGCAGGAGCAAGTTCAGGCTGTTGATACAACCAAGCCCGTTGTAAAAAAAGCGCCAAAGCCGGCAGTTAAGAAGCCGGTTTTAGATTCTACGAAGAAGGCAGAACTGCTTGTAAAAAAAGATTCCACCCGACCAATAAAAGATTCAATTGCACCGATTGTCAACACTGCTCCGGAAGACAAGGACACGGTTTATTTCAATTATGGCGGCGTGCTGACGCAAAACAGGTATTATAATTTTGCTGGAAATCCCGTTTTGCCAAGGATCCAGATAAAAAAACACGATCATAAGGAAGATGAATTTTACCTGCTGTTACTGATCATTCTTTTCTTTGCGCTGGTAAGAGTCGTTTTTGCAAGATACATGCAGAATTTATTTACGGTGATGTTCAGGGCCTCCCTAAAGCAGAAACAGATAAGGGAGCAATTGTCGCAAACACCATTGCCGTCATTGCTGTTAAATATCTTTTTTGTGCTGGTTGCAGGTAGCTTTGCAACTTTTCTGCTGAGATACTACAATGAGTTCACAGAAGTGAATTTCTGGTTACTTGTTTTTTACACCTCAGTGGTAATCAGCCTCGTCTATTTGCTGAAGTTCGTTGTGCTGAAGTTTACAGGGTGGGTATTTAACTTGAAGGCTGCCGCAAATACCTATATCTTTATCGTGTTCCTCATTAATAAACTGCTCGCACTTTTCCTGCTGCCCCTCGTCATATTAATAGCTTTTCAAAGCGCCGAAGCAGATATTTGGGTCACAATTTCATATATCCTCATCGTTAGTGCGTTGGTTTATAGATACCTAGCGTCTTTCGGCCCAATTAGAAGTGAAATAAAAGTGAAACAGATTCACTTTTTTCTTTACCTTTGCGCATTCGAGATAGCACCTCTTTTGCTGATTTACAAGGTGTTGTTGAATTTTTTTGAAAAAACAGTATAATTTTAGCTAAACCATAGCATGCGTCATATGGTAAAAAACGGTGGCAAGGCAGCTACATCTGCGAAAACTGTTCAGAAGATTTTAATCACCCAACCCAGGCCGGAAACTGAGAAGTCTCCTTATTTCGAATTGGAAAGGAAATTTAATGTTGAGTTAGACTTCGTGCCATTTATTGTGCTAGAAGGCATTCCGGCAAAAGATTTCCGCAAGCAGAAAATTGACATTGCAGCATATACGGGGGTGATCTTTACCAGCCGTAACGCAATTGATCATTTTTTCAGGATCTGCGAAGAAATGAAGGTGAACGTATCTCAGGACACAAAATACTTCTGTATAACTGAGGCTGTGGCTTTGTATTTGCAAAAATTTATATTGTACCGTAAAAGAAAAGTTTTTTATGGTGCAGATGGTACAAATAAAAGCCTGTTTGATGTTATAAACAAGCATAAGGAAAACGAGAAGTTTTTGTATCCATGTTCCGAGAACCAGCAGGATAATGAAATTGTGGGTTGGTTGAAAGCTAATAAGTGCGAGTTTGCTACACCATTTATGTACAGAACCATTAGCAGCGATGTTAAGGAAGTTTTGACGAAAACTGAGTACGATATCATTTGCTTTTTCACTCCAAGTGGCGTAAAAAGTTTATTTGACAACGTACCAAAATACAAGCAGAACGGCACTAAAATTGGTGCATTTGGAAGCAATACTTACAAAGCAATTGAAGAGGCAGGATTGGAGCTTACTATTAAAGCGCCACAACCACAAGCTCCTTCAATGGTAGCAGCACTGGATATGTATTTGAGATCCATCAAAGCAGAAAAATAAAGTCTTCTGATAAAAGAAACTGAAAGGCAATCGTGATACGGTTGCCTTTTTTTTGTTTTGTTGGGCATGAAATGTGAGGCAGTGTGCGAAGTACGAAAGTCTTTAGTGCGAAACACGACCTGTTCAAGTGCAAAATAAAACCACTAAGACTCTAAGGAAAACTAAGCATCACTAAGAAAAGCTGAACATTCGAACATCCCTTAGTGAAGCTTAGTGCTCTCAGTGCCTTAGTGGTAAAAATTCAGGTATAGCACCTCAACGACATCGTACATCGTACATCACACATCATCCTTACATTTGTCCCATGAGCAAGCCCAATCATTTAGCTACCGAAACAAGTCCTTATTTATTGCAACACGCCTACAACCCGGTGGAGTGGTTTCCATGGAGCGAAGAGGCGTTGAAAAAAGCAAAAGATGAAAGCAAGCCCATACTTGTCAGCATTGGTTACTCTGCTTGTCACTGGTGCCATGTAATGGAAAAAGAGAGTTTCGAAAATGAAGAGACAGCTGCTATTATGAACGAATATTTCGTCAACATTAAAATCGACCGCGAAGAACGGCCAGACATAGACCAGGTGTACATGGATGCAGTACAGGCAATGACCGGCAGCGGTGGCTGGCCGCTCAATGTTTTTCTAACCCCTGATGGAAAACCCTTTTATGGAGGTACTTATTATCCACCGCAACAACTTTACAACAGACCTTCATGGACAGACGTATTGCATGGTGTAGCGAATGCATGGCACAACAAGCATGAAGAAGTACTGCAGCAGGCCAACAATCTTACAGGCTACATAGAACAATCCAACACTTTTGGCCACGATAATGCAGAGCAAAACTTCACACACGAGAAAGCTGCAACCATCTTCACTAACCTAATGAAACAAGCCGATACCCTCGAAGGCGGCTTTGGCAAAGCACCCAAGTTTCCCCAGACGTTCAGCATTCAATATTTGCTGAAATACTACCATTTCTACAAAAATGAAGAGGCTTTAAAACACGCGTTGCTGAGCCTCGACAAAATGATCTACGGTGGCATCTACGATCAGCTGGGTGGCGGCTTTGCGCGATATTCCACAGATGCAGAATGGCTGGCACCGCATTTCGAAAAAATGCTTTATGATAATGCCTTGCTTTTAATCACAATGGCAGATGCATATCAGCTTACCAAAAATGATCTGTATAAAGAAACCATTGACCATACGATGGCGTTTATAACACGCGAACTCTTATCTCCGGAAAATGGCTTCTACGCAGCGCTTGATGCTGACAGTGAGGGTGAGGAGGGGAAGTTTTATGTGTGGTCAAAAAAAGAAGTAGAGGAAGTTTTAGGTGCAGATGCTGAGCTGTTTTGCAAGTTTTATGATATAACGGAAACGGGTAACTGGGAACACACAAATATTCTGCGAGTGAAAATATCTGTAGATGATTTTTCCCAAAAGCATAAAATTGACCTTCCCGTTTTAAAGGAAAAATTGAAGGAGGGGAGAGAAAAACTTTTAAAGGCCAGAGAAAAAAGAGTAAGACCGGGACTGGATGATAAAATATTATTGAACTGGAATGCGTTAATGAATACGGCCTGTTGTAAAATATATGCAGCAACGGGAAGAGAGGAGTATAGGGAACTCGCCCTAAAGAATGTTAACTTTTTGTTAGCGGCTTTTTTACAAGGTGAAAATTTATTCCACACCTACAAGAATGGCCACGCCAAGATCTCTGCGTTTTTAGATGATTATGCTTACCTGATACAGGCTTTAATCAATCTGCAGGAGATCACGGGAGACGTATCATATCTGATGAAGGCAAAGGAATTGACAGAGCATGTCCTGGATAATTTCAGTGAAGCAGAAACCGGGCTATTTTATTTTACTGGTAGCCAGCAAAAAGATATTATAGTTAGAAAAAAAGAAATATATGATGGTGCGCTTCCGTCCGGTAATGCTGTGATGATTTCAAACCTTTATTACCTCGCGGTTGTTTTTGACGTGCAATTGTGGCATGAAAGATGCAATAAGGCGTTGGGTTCATTAGTCAAAATGTGTGAAAACTACCCAACCTCCTTTGGTGTTTGGTGTGATTTAATATTGGAAGTAATCCGGGGCACAAGAGAAATAGTGGTGACAGGTGAGGTTGTAGATGAAGTTAGGAAGGAAATTTTGGCTAATTTTATCCCATACAAAGTCTTTCAATCTGCCTCCCAGGAAAATAACTTATTCCCACTATTATCTGGAAAATCGGTTACTAGCCAACCTTTGATATTTCATTGTAAAAATTATTCCTGCAGTGAACCAGTGAACAACGTAGATTTACTGTTAAAGCAATTGTAAAAATTCCTTGGCTTTTTTTGGGCCTTGAAACAATAAAATAATAGTAGTTGTCGTTTCTTACTTTCTGCATGAAAGTTTTTTGAAAAAAAAATAAACTTTTAAAAGAGATGTTGACAAAATATTATTTTTGCCCAATACCCTTTAATGTTATGAAAATGAAGAACCTTACCACTGTAATGGCACTTGCGGCAGTGTCTATGCTGGCGAGTTGCGGGAAAGCTGGAAAGTCAAAAGGCGGGTTGCCTAATGATGGTCAGTTACATGGCGTAGCCCCAGGCAGTAAGTATATAATGCCAAAACCACCAGGAATGGTTTACATCCCACCGGGAACTTTTCACATGGGACCTAGTGATGAGGATGTTAACTATGCCTACACTGCGCGCAACAAACAAATTTCAATCAATGGCTTCTGGATGGATGCCACTGAGATTACCAATAATGAGTACCGCCAGTTTACCAACTGGGTAAGGGATTCTACTGCTGCAAAACTTATGGGTTTTGTAAAGCAGGATAAGAATGACGGTACAGAACACATTGATTGGGTAAAAGCAAAAACTATCAAATGGAACGACAAGGCAACGATTGAAAAAATCGACCAAATGATCGTTTCTCCGGAAAACCGCATTTTCGGTAAAAAAGAGATTGATGCTGCGAAGTTGATCTTCCACTCAGAAACTTTTGATACCAAAGAAGCCGCACGCCGCGAAAATGCCGGTGTACCACGCTCTAAATTCATCGTTAAAAAAGATATCAGAATTTATCCTGATACATTGGTTTGGATAAGAGACTTCTCTTATTCTTACAACGAACCAATGACAAAACGTTACTACTCTCACCCTGCATTTGGTAACTATCCTGTTGTAGGTGTTAGCTGGGTTCAGGCAACTGCATTTTGCGAATGGCGCACAATGTATTTGAACGGATTCCTTACATCTAAAGGCAGAGTTGGCGAATCTGACTTCAGACTTCCAACAGAAGCTGAGTGGGAATACGCTGCAAGAGGTGGCCGCTCACAATCTATGTATCCTTGGGGTAACTATTACCTGAGAAACAAAAAAGGTTGTTTGCTGGCAAACTTTAAACCTGGTCGTGGTAACTATCCTGAAGATGGTGGTTTCTACACAGTACGTGCAGATGCTTACTGGCCTAACGACTTCGGTTTGTACAACATGGCAGGTAACGTATCAGAGTGGACCTCTTCTTTATATTATGAAGGCGGCTACAACTTCCAGCACGATATGAACCCGGATATCCGTTACAACGCTAAGGATTCAGATCCTCCACGTATGAAACGTAAAGTAATCCGCGGTGGTAGCTGGAAAGATGTTGGTTTCTTCCTCCAAACCGGTACACGTACATATGAGTACCAGGATACAACTAAATCTTACATTGGTTTCCGTTGCTTGATTGACCTTCCACCATTACAAGGTCGTAAATAAATAAAAAGTAGTACTTACAAAATTTTCGTAACAAAGTCACGTTATTTTAAAAAACAATATTCCTTAAACCCATTTTAGAATTAAACCTTAAAAATTAAAATATTATGGCGGGAGCATCAAAATCAACAGAAAGAATCGTTAACGTAATTGTGTGCGTGGGTGCAGCAGTTGTAATCTTCGGAGCTTGGGCGAAAATCCTGCACAAGCCAATCGCTGACTTCATGTTGACAGTTGGTCTATTAACAGAAGCTTTGATCTTTATCGTGTACGCTTTCTTACCGCCTCCAGGTGGTGAAATGGCTGCCATCGCAGAAGCTTTGCCTAAAATGGCTGGCGGCGCTGGTTCTGGTAACCCTGCTTTGCAAGGTTTGGACAAAATGATGCAAGAAGCTGACATCACTCCTGCTAACCTGAAAAAATTGGGCGAAAGCTTCAACAAATTGGGTACTACAGTAAATCAAATTAAAGACGCTAGCGATGTAGTTACTGCTACAAGCGACTACGCTGTAAAAACTAAAGAAGCTTCTGCTGCTTTGGGTAGCATGAAAGATGCTTACTTGAAATCTGCTGCTACAATGCAGTCTTTCAACGAAGCTTCTGAGTCTACAAAACAGTTCCACGGTCAAGTACAGGTTTTGACTAAAAACTTGTCTTCTCTGAATACTATTTACGAATTAGAATTGCAAGATACCAACAACCACCTGAAAGCAATGAACGCTTTCTACAACAACTTGTCCCAGGCTTCTCAGGCTATGTCTGGTAGCGTAGCTGATGCTAAGAAAACTCAAGAGCAAATTTCATTGCTTGCGAAAAACCTTGGCAACCTGAACCAGGTTTATGGTAACATGTTAAGCGCAATGCAAGGCAGATAATTAAAACAATCTCCCTTATATCATTAACATTAGTTTGTATTTAAACAGGATTACTAATTTCTAAAATCATTATCCATGGCTTTACCTAAAGAGCCCAGGCAGAAGATGATCAACATGATGTATTTGGTGCTTACAGCATTGCTGGCACTGAACGTATCAGCGGAGATCCTGAATGCCTTCAGAACCGTAAATAACAGTATCAGTACCGCGAACGGCGTTATTGACGCAAAAAATAAAACAGTTTACGAATCATTCGATGCTTTAGCAAAGGATCCGCAAACTGAAGCAAATGCTAAAAAGTGGCAGCCTCTTGCTCAGGAAGCGCAAAAGTTGTCTGCTGACATGAACACCTATCTTGATGGCCTGAAACTGACATTAAAACAAGAATCTGGCTTGCATCAGGTAGACGGTGTTGAAGAGTTCAAAGAGGACAATATTGATGCTCCTTCAAGATTATTCGATACAAAAGGAGAAGGTCCTAAACTTCAACAAAAGTTGACTGAATTCAAGACGAATTTGTTGAATGTGCTTGATCCAAGCAAATTCCCTGGTGAAACAGCTTTGCAAAAAGAAATCACTGAAGAAAAAGAAAGACTTACTAAGACATTACCATTGGATTTGGCTATTCCTGCCTCTCATTCAGGTAATTCAAGTAACAACTGGACTCAGGCTTACTTCCACATGACGCCAACAATCGCGGCATTGACAATCCTGAGCAAATTCCAGAATGATGTTAAGAATTCTGAATCACAAGTTGCTGACTATTGCTTAAGCAAAGTTGGTTCTGTGAAGGTTATTTTTAACAAATTTGACGCAATTGTTGGAACAAATTCAACCTACCTGATGCCAGGACAAGAGCTTGAAATATCTGCTGGTATCGGTGCTTACAGCGACGCTGTAAAACCAACCGTTACAATTAATGGCGCAGTTGTTCCATTAAATAGTGATGGTCGCGCAATATTTAAAAAGCAAGTGAGTGGAGTAGGTGAGCAGTCTGTAGCTGTGCATGTTAATTACACTAAACCAGATGGCACTCAGGGCGTTTCTGACAGGGTTATTAAATACACAGTTGGTCAACCTTCAGGTGCATCAGTGTTCCTTGAAAAAATGAACGTAATGTACATTGGTGTTGAAAACCCTCTGATGGTATCTGCAGGTTCTGCAGGTAAAGAAAAAATGAGTGTTTCTTTCACTGGTGGTTCTATCACTTCTGCCGGTGGTGACAGATATGTTGCTAAACCAACACAAGCTGGCCCTGCTGAAGTAAGAGTAACTGTTGAAGGTAAAACCTCTACTTTCCCAATGCGTTGTAAAATCCTTCCTGACCCAACTGCAATGGTTGGTACAAACAAAGGCGGTTCAATTTCATCCGCATTGTTCAAAGCTCAGGGTGGTATGTTTGCCCGCTTGCTGGAATCAGAGTTCGACGTAAAATTTGAAGTACTTAGCTATAAATTAGGTGCAAACGGTGGTGCATTCGGTACCTATCAGGAAGCAGCAAACGAAGGTCCACGCTGGACTGGTAAAGCCTCTGATATCGTAACTCGTGCAACTCCTGGTAGCTCAATATTTTTTGATCAGATTCGTGTGAAAGGTCCCGATGGTAAAGTAAGGGAACTTCCTGGAATCTTCTTTAACTTGAAATAATAGAAAAGACGATTATGAAGAAATCCATCATCCGGTTGAGTTTGTTAGCTGTTGTGTTTGCACTGGCAACTAATATTGCCGATGCGCAACAAACGAAGCCTAAATCGCGTGCCAAGACAACGCGTGGTAAAGCTTCAACTACAAAAAGCAAAAAGCCAACTACAACCAGTAAGAATAATAATCAAACGGCTATTAATACAGCTCCGCCTAAAGATACAACTGCACCTCTTCCAGAGGCGCAGCTAGATCTGCCTGTGGTTCGTAAATCACTGCGTAACGATAACGCAGTTGAGCGCAACCTTGTAAAAGACAGAACGCCTTTGGCATATGAGCATATCCGTGAGGATGATGCGGTTTATCGCCAGAGAGTTTGGAGAGAACTGGACGTTCACGAAAAAATGAACCTTCCGTTCGTTTACAAAGCAGACGACGACAACGGTAACCAACGTTTCATCAATATTTTGCTGGCTAGCATTAAAAGTGGTGATATCACTGCATTCAGCGCTATCGATGATCGCTTTACCACTCCAATCACCATTAAAGAGATCACAGAGCAGCTTGTGGGTAAACCTAAAGTTGTACAGATCCCTGACTGGAACAAAGATCCTGATGGTTCAAAAGGTATCACTAAAGATTCTGTGATCGTAGAACAATTCGATCCTGAAGCAGTTGAAAAATACTGGGTAAAAGAAGAAGTGGTATTCGATAAAGAGTCATCTCGTCTTTACACAAGAATCCTGGGTATCGCTCCTTTGAAAACTATCAAAAACACTGATGGTTCTTTCAGAGACGTAACACCGATATTCTGGGTTTACTATCCTGACTTACGTCCGATGTTGGCTAAGTACGAAGCTTACAACGGTAAAAACTATGGTGCAAGAATGAGCTGGGAAGAGCTTTTCGAAAGCCGTATGTTTGCAAGCAGAATTATTAAATCTACAATCGATAACCCGATGGATCAGTACATCAGCGGTTATGTAAAAGATGACATCCTGCGTTTGCTGGAAGGCGAAAACATTAAAGAGAAAATCTTTAACTACGAGCAGGACCTGTGGTCATACTAAAAAAAGATAAATAACCAATTATAAAAAAATACCCACTTGTGGGTATTTTTTTTTGCATTCCATTTGGTATTTTTACAACGGTTTTTCATAGGATATTGGATTTTAAAAACGGGGCTGGATTTTTATCCTGGCCCCTTTTTATTTTAATGGCGGCATGCGCGATTTTCGTACAGACAAGGCAATGCGAATTTCGTACAGACAAGGCAATGCCTTGTCTCTACAATATGACACGCTGTATTTTGGCTTTTAATTTGCCAACGTTTTAAACTAAATACAATTCCAACGGTCAATTAAATCAAATTGCTTAACGAGCAACTTAATCTATGGCAATTATTCTGCACGACAATGAATTGCTGTTACAATTCCATAATCCTGAAACCCGGGAAAAGGCATTTGCGGCAATAATTAAAAAATATCAGGAAAAACTCTATTGGCACATCAGAAGGATGGTAGTGGAACATGAAGACGCCAATGATGTTTTGCAAAACGTTTTTATCAGAATCTGGAAAGGGCTCGACAATTTCCGTGAAGATTCGCAGCTTTATACTTGGTTATACAGAATTGCAACCAATGAATGTCTTTCGTTCATCGAGTTGCAAAAGAAAAAGGCGACCGTGTCATTTGAGGATGTGGAATCAAGCCTGAGCAACCGCATTAAAGCCGATAAGAATTTTGACGCTAATAAACTGGAATGGAAATTACAGCTAGCTATCCAGCAACTTCCTGAAAAACAAAGAGTTGTATTCAATCTGCGTTATTATGATGAAATGCCTTATGAAGAAATGAGCAGGGTTCTGGAGACGTCTGAAGGTGCTTTAAAGGCTTCTTATCACCACGCAGTGAAAAAAATTGAAGATTATATCCTGAACCATTAAACCTATGCAGAAAAAATTTATCTTATAAACAGTTATGACACGTGACAGGTACATATTGAACGAATTATTTGAGATTAGCCCCGTTGTTACAAACATTTCCCACCAGATGCCCTACGAGGTGCCGGCCGGATATTTTGACAAACTGCCGGAGATTATCATGGAAATGATTGCCAATGAGCAATATGAGTCTGTTTCTGGCGAATTGCAGTCCTTGTCGCCATTGCTTAGCGGAATTTCCAGGACCACTCCTTACGAAGTAAGCCAGGACTACTTCAATGATCTTTCAACCAATGTTTTAGCAGGTGCAAATGCAATAGATTTTGTCAACAATGAATTGGAAAATCTTCCGTCATTCTTGGAAGATCTTAAGCATAAACAAACATATAGTACGCCGGAAGGGTATTTTGAAGCATTGCCCGGAGCGATTTTCAAGGAATTGAAAATTGAACAGGTGGCTACGCAGCAAGAAGCAAAAGTTGTAAAAGGAAATTTTTCCAATAATATTTTCAAATATGCGGCTGCTGCTGCAATAATTGGTTTTGTGTTTATTGCCGGCTGGTTGTTTTTGGGAAATAAACAAGTGGCACCGGGCAATACAGGTATCGCAGCGATTGAAACAGAGGTGAAGGCCGTTAGTGACAGTGACTTGAACAACTTTGTGGAAAAGAACACACTTGGCGGAAGCCTGGCGCTTTACACAGACAGCACACAATTGGCTGATGATGATGTGAAGTATATGCTGGCAGACGTTTCTGATGCAGATTTACAACAATATTTATACGAACAGACAGGTACTAAGGTTATTACAAACTAAGCATAACAAATCTTTCAAAAGAAAAATTATCTTAGCACAATTAACGACGATGAAAAAAATTTTACTATTACTAACTTTTTCCTTTTTGATAACAATCCTTCATGCTCAGGATAAACAACCCCGTCCCGGCAGTAAGATTGAAGCGATGAAAATCGCCTACATAACCAATAAAATAAACCTGAGCACTGAAGAAGCACAAAAGTTCTGGCCGATTTATAACAAATATGCGGCAGAGATCAGAGAAGTGTATTTGCAAAACAGGGGAGGAGATGAAGTGGCACTGGAAGAAAAAATTGTTGAGGTAAGAAAAAAATATAGATCACAATTTCAAACCGTGTTGTCTGACGAAAGAGTGAACCAGTTTTTTAAAGCGGATAAAGAATTTAATGCTATGGCGCAACGTGAGATCATGGAACGGAGGCAACAGAAAAAGCAACAAAATTAAAATCGATAACTTTTTGGGTGTTTCATAGATTAATGAAAAGCAGAGGTCGGCGCGTGTAGTGCCGACTTTTTTGTGGGGAAGAACGACCGGTGGCCGGTGGCCAGCAGCCTGTAACCGTTGCTTTTTGTGCGGCTTTGCCTATCGGCATTTGAACTTCTTAAAGTGCGGATTGATCAACTTTTACGCCGGCGTGTTGCACACAAACACTGGCCACCGGAATCTGGCCACCGGCCACTATTCCCTAACAACTCTCAATTCTCCACTCTCCACTCTCCACTCAATTCGTAATCCTTATATTATCCATACTCTTCTTGAAAGATTTGGGCATGAACATGTTGTTTATTGGGTTGGCCCCAAACTTATTAAAATTGTAAATAAAGCTTAGCATGAAATAACGCTGCAATACATTCGTACGTGTATCCTGGATGTAGTTTTGCGTGGTGGTCCTGGTAATGCTTTGGTTTTGCTTAAGAATATCCATTACAGAGAGTTTGATCACACCATTTTTCTTTTTGAAAAGCTGCTTGCCGATGTTCGCGTTCCACATAGGCACGTTCTGGTTGAATCCATCGGAACGACCGGTATTCACGAAATAGTCGAAATCACTGCCCAGCATAATCCCATGCGGAAATGTGTACGTGATATCAGCCGAATAGGTTTGCGACCAATAGTTTGAGTTCAGGTCCTTCTGAACGGAATAAGACACATTGTTATAAGTAACATTCAGGTTTATCCCAACATCCAGCTTGTCTTTGTAGTTGTAATTGAATCCGGCACCCTGTGTTGCGATCCAGGTATTCAAAATGTTCCTTTCGCTGTATAGGAGGCTTATATCGCGGTTGTAAACGAGAATCGATGTCAGGTTGACCATCGCGCCTTTGAGCTTCTTTACGGGCAAGCCAAACGTAACAAATCCCATCGTGTTATATGCACCATCAACGTTCACCGGTTTAATGAGCTGAACGGAATTGGCAACGGAGTCGATGCTGCTGCTTATTTTGTTGGAAGTATTGCTCACATTCACGCTTACCGCCATGTACTTCGCAGTGGCAAGATTGAACGTGTTATAAGTCACGTTCAAATTATTGTTGAACTCCTGCTTCAAATTGGGATTCCCTGTGCGTATCTGCAAAGGATTGCTCAGGTCCGGAACATTTTGCAATTGCGAAATAGTTGGCGCATTTGTCCTGCCTCGATAATTCACACGAAGATTTCTGCCCTTGCCATAGTTGTAGTTAAAACTTGCCGTAGGGAAAAAGTTTACAAAATGTTGCGCGGTGATAGAATCTTTTTGCGTGTTATAAGAATGGCTCTTACTCTGTTGTGTCGCAAATTGTACTCCGCCGCCAACTTGTAAATTGTATTTCTTTTTTTGCAAACGGAAATTCGCCCCTACACGGTTTGCGATATAGCCATTTTCAAAATAGTTTGTCAGCAATGAATTCAGGATATCATATTCATGCGTCGACGAATCGTAGTTGTAAGTCTTTTTATCGGAAGTGCTTTGATTGTTGGTATAAGCGTAATTGAGTTCAATGATCTTGTTATTGCCGATAGGTTCAGTGTAAGAGCCACTTAGCACGTTGTTGTGACCATCCGTTTTTTGAGTGGTTTGCTGGTTTACATCACGCTTGCCTTTAAAGGTAGAATCAGGATTAAAGAAAAGATAAGGTGACTGGTTTAGGCCATTGCCATCGCTGTTGTTGATGGAGTTGTTCCAACCGAGGGTCAATGTTCTTCCCGGCTTATTTAGCTTGCGGCGATACAGCAGGTTATTGTTAATGTTATAACCTTCGCGATCGGTTGAGTTGTAGTTTCTACCGATCAAAGCAAGATAGCCTTCATTAAATTTTGGACTTTGGGAAATAGTGTACAAACTATCATCGCTATGACCGCTTGAGTTTTGAATGGTAAAACTTGGCGTGTATAGAATTGAATTCAGCGAGTCGATCTGGTACTCAATCCTAAAGTTGAACCGGTGATTTTGGTTGCGGTTTACCGAGCTCAAATTGTCTGTTTGGTTCGCAACGGAGTCATTAGGGAAAAATGACTGCGTGTAGGAATGCTGATCCACCACATTATCTGTATGGGCGAAAAAATAGCTTCCGTTCGCTTCCACTTTTTTGCTCCATGTATCGCGATAATTGACACCGCCCGACCATGACGTAATGTTTCCTCCCGTCGCATTGCCAAGCCCGAAAGCTCCGCCTCCATTCACAGCAGTTCCTGTTCTTGTAGTGGCTACCATTTGGGAACCGGCTCCGCCAAAGCCTCCGCCACCACCAAATCCACCGCCTCCACTGTTGCCTCCGGCAGCAGCCGCCATTCCGCCAAAACCACCCATTGAGGAGATGACATCGTTAAGCGAAAAGCCCTGCTTGTTTACGTTGTTTCCTGCGCCAATAATGGAGATTTGTCTTGGTCCGTAGAAACTATTTGCACTTAGAGATTCATCATACCTGCCGTCTGTTCCAATACCGGCATTTATTTTTCCAAACAATCCTTTCTTGCGATCCTTCTTCAGTTTGATGTTGATTGTTTTTTGGCGGCTGCCATCATCAATCTTTGTAAACTTCGCCTGGTCGCTCATGTCGTCATACACCTGCACACTTTCCACCATATCAGCCGTGAGGTTTTTCGTTGCAATTTTTGGATCACTGCCGAAAAATTCTTTTCCGTCTACATACACTTTTTGTATTTGCTCGCCTTGGGCTTTTATGTTGCCATCTTTGTCTACCTGCATGCCCGGCAGTTTCTTTATAAGATCCTCTACAGTAGCGTAAGGTTTTGTTTTGAAGGAAGAAGCGTTGAATTCAACAGTGTCATTTTTTATAATGATGGGAGGTCGTTCCACCACTACTTCTTTTAAGAGATCAACGCGTTTGGTCATGTACACAAAACCCAGATCAATCACTTGTTGAGCGGTGGTAACTGAAAATGATTTTGTATAATTATTATAGCCTTGAAATGAAATAATCAAACGGTATTTGCCCGCATGCAGATCCGTTATTTCAAAATTGCCTTTTGCATCGGCAACGGAATAGTCTACTGAGGTGGAGTCAAGAGCTGTTAGTACAGATACGGTCGCATCTGCCATTGACTGTTTGTAAACGGTGTCAACAATTTTTCCCTTAATGGTTCCTGTTATTCTTTTTTGTGAAAAAGCAGTTACGGTAATAGAGATGAGGAACAACAGGATTAAATATCTTTTCATAGATGTCTTAAAACTAATGCTTTAAAATTCTATGCAAAGATAAATGGTAAAAGTGGTGGTAATAGCGTGTGAGTGGGAGACCAAGATATTTACCACTAAGTCACTAAGGCCACTAAGTTTCACTAAGAGAGGTCTAAATTTAAAACAACCCTTAGTGAGGCTTAGTGGCCTTAGTGGTGAATTGTGAACTTTACAACTGTACAGCAGCCGCTTCATCTACAAACCAATGCAATTCTCCATTCACCGGTTTAATTTCCTGCGATGGATACATATCTGGATTGTAAGCGCCTTCCAGTACTTGTTTTAATGCATTCGCCTTATTTGCGCCTGTAGTTAAAAACGCAATCTTTGCGGCCTTATTTGTAATCGATTTTGTAATGGTAATGCGGAACATATCCTGTGCTTTCAGGAAAAACGCCACGCACCATTTTTCTATTTCGTGAACAACAGGAGTTCCCGGAAACAGAGACAGTGTATGTCCGTCATCTCCCATGCCGAGCAACACAAGATCGAAACTGGTTGCCGTCTTGTCGAAATAGCGATGCAAAATTGTTTCATATTCCGCAGCAGATTCTTCCGGAGAAATATCGGTTCGCATCACATGAATTTGATCTACAGGAACAGAAACATGGTCTAGTAAAGTGTCATACGCCATCTTTGCGTTGTTGCGGCTGTCTTCAAACGGTACAGCTCTTTCATCTCCCCAGAAAATATGCAACTTGCTCCAGTCAATCTTTTCTTTGTAAGGCGATGCTGCAAGAATGGTATGCAATTTATAAGGAGTAGAACCTCCCGATAAAGCAATGGTAAATCTGTCTTGCTTTTTTAATGTATCAACAATATAATCTGTGATCCATGCCGCTGCTGCATTGCTGAGAGCGTCGGCGTTGGGGAACTTATGTAAGTGCATAACAGGAATTAGGAATTAGAAATTAGGAATTAGAATTGATCAAGAGTTAGGAATTAGAGATTAGCTGAGTATACCTAAACTAATTTCTAATTCCTAACTCCTAATTCCTACTCTTTGTGCGGCGCAGGCAAAGTCACCCAGTTTCTTCCGTCGCGGGCGATCAACGCTTCTGCGTCTTCAGGTCCCCATGAACCTGGAGCGTAGTTAGGGAAGTCAACAGGTTGTCTTGCAGCCCATGTATCCTGAATAGGTTTGATAATTTCCCATGAAGCCTGCACCTGGTCAGAGCGCATGAACAAAGTAGCGTTGCCTTCCATTACATCCAGCAACAAAGTTTCATATGCTTCTGGTTCGTGCTCTTCGTATGCATCTTTGTAACTGAAGATCATGTCAACAGGTTTCAACGTCATATCCTGGCCAGGACGTTTTGCCTGGAAACGTAGACGGATATCCATGTCCGGAGCGATGCTGATTGTTAGGCGGTTTGGCCTCCATGTATCGGCAGATTCTGCAGGGAATGCATAATTAGGTGCGGGACGGAACTGAACCGTAACGATGGTTGTTTTTTCATGCATGCGTTTGCCCGTGCGTACATAGAACGGAACACCCTGCCAGCGCCAGTTATCAATGTAGAATTTAACTGCGGCAAAAGTGTCTGTTTTGGAATTCGGATCAACGCTTTTTTCCTGTGCGTAGCCAGGAACTTTGTCACCTTGCATCCAGCCGTCACCGTATTGTCCGCGAACGGCATAACGATGAACATCTTCAGTGCTTATTTTTCTGATAGCATTCAATACATCCACTTTTTTATTGCGGATCTCATCTGCTTCAAAATTCACAGGCGCTTCCATTGCTACCATGCAAAGTATTTGCAGGATGTGGTTTTGCACCATGTCTCTCAACGCGCCCGCTCTTTCATAGTAATCACCACGGCCCTCAACGCCTACTGTTTCAGACGCTGTGATCTGCACGTGATCGATATAGTTTCTGTTCCAGATTGGTTCGAACAATGCATTCGCAAAACGCATCGCCAGAATATTCTGAACAGTTTCTTTTCCTAAATAGTGGTCAATGCGGTAGATCTGTTTTTCATCGAACATGCTTGCAAGCAGCTTGTTCAATTCAAGCGCACTTTCAAGATCATGACCGAACGGTTTTTCGACTACTACTCTTGTGCATTTTGTATCAGCACAGATATTTAACGGCCCAAGTT
This sequence comes from Pinibacter aurantiacus, assembly GCF_019130065.1. GTDB lineage: Bacteria > Bacteroidota > Bacteroidia > Chitinophagales > Chitinophagaceae > Pinibacter > Pinibacter aurantiacus. Next base: position 303,248 of record NZ_JAHSPG010000008.1, read on the forward strand.
TGCTCACGATGCCAGGCACCAGTTGCGGCGCCACAGCGAGGTAGAAAATTACATTCGGATGCTCGCCGAATTCTTTTTCTTTTTGTTTTACGATGTCAGCAATTTTTTGATACTCCGCATCTTGCTCGGCATCCATTTGCAGGTAGCTAACGTATTGAGAGAAATCCTGCCATTTGCCGGCACCGGTTTCCCCTTCTTTTCTTCTGCTGAATTGCTGAACACCGTTCAGTAAATGTTTGCGGTAATCTTCGTTGTTATAAGGACGACGACCAATACCTACGATCGAAAATTTTGTAGGCATCCATTCGTCAATGAAAAGATTATATAAAGCAGGTGATAATTTTCTGAAATTTAAGTCGCCACTTCCTCCAAATATGAATATGAGTGAAGATGCCGGACGTTTATGATTTTGCATAATTAGTTTTTGTTCTTGGTTAATAACTGAAGTCAAAAGTTAAAATTCAAAAGTCAAAATCTTGAAGCCGTAACCGAGGCTCTTTTTACTTTTTATTTTTGCCTTTTTACTTATTTGCCCCACTCAGTGTGGAACTTACCCGGCTCATCTATACGCTCGTATGTATGTGCGCCGAAGTAGTCGCGTTGCGCCTGCAACAGGTTTGTTGGTAATCTGTCTGAAGTGTAAGCATCAATGTAGCTCAACACAGTCATTAAACCACTTGCTGCATAACCATTCAATGCTGCTTTGGAAACAACATTGCGAAGGTTGGCAAGTTTACCTGTCAGCAAATCGGCGATTTCTTTATCCAGCAAAATGTTTGAAATTTTTTCGTTGCGGCTGTAAACGCTTGCAAATACTTCCAATAAAGAAGAACGGATGATACAGCCACCGCGCCATACACGCACCACTTCTTTCATTGGAATTTCCATTTTCCAATCGTTAGAAGCTTTGGTCAGCAATTCAAGGCCCTGTGCATAGCTGATCAACATTCCAATGAACATTGCATCGTGCAGTTGTTTGATGAATTCTTCCTTTCCCGGAAATGCCTTTTCAGAAGGTTTGTACAAAGCAGACGCTTGTACACGCTCTTCTTTCAAAGCAGAAATGTTACGCATGGTAACCGCCATATCGATAGAAGGAATTGGAACGCCAATTTCCATTGCATCTTGCGAGGTCCATTTACCGGTACCTTTTGCGCCAGCTTTATCAAGAATCATGTCCACCAAACGGTTGTCGGTCTTATCATCTTTTTGCAGGAAAATATCAGCGGTAATTTCTATGAGGAATGACTGCAAATCACCGGCGTTCCAGTCAGCGAACACTTTGTGCATTTCGTCATTTGTAAGGCCAAGACCTTTGTGCAGCATTTCGTAAATTTCAGTGGTCAGCTGCATGATGGAGTATTCGATACCGTTGTGCACCATTTTCACGTAGTGGCCGGCAGCGTCTCTGCCGAGGTGCGCTACACAAGGAACACCGTTCACTTTAGCAGCAACTGCTTCCAGCATAGGTTTTACAACAGGATAAGCAACAGGATCACCGCCCGGCATAATGCTTGGGCCGGTTCTCGCACCTTGCTCACCACCCGAAACACCCATTCCGATGAAATGGATCTTTTTATCTTCCAGGTATTTTACGCGGCGCAGAGTGTCAGTGTAATGAGAGTTTCCTCCGTCAATAATGATATCACCCGGCTGAACAAGCGGTAAAAGGTCTTCAATAACGTCATCTACTGGTTTGCCGGCAGGAACCAGCATCATAATCTTTCGCGGAATTTCAAGTAAATCGATCATTTCCTTTAGTGTACCAACGCCCTTCACGGTTGTGCCCGGGGTGGCCGAAGATTCCAATGCAGATGTTTTTTGACTGTCTTTATCAAAGCCTATCACTTTGAACTTGTTGTCTGCCATATTGAGCAGGAAATTTCTGCCCATTACACCCAGACCAATCATGCCGAAGTTAAATTGAGGAGTACTCATGGTTTGTTTTATAAGTGTGTAAGAGTTTGCAATTTAAGCAATTTGAGAAAGTGGGAAGGAGAAAATGTTATCCTGATCATAGTTTGTGGAGGCGGAGAAGGGGAGTGATGAAACGGGAAACGTGAATGGAAAGTCTCTGCTGGCGCTAATTTGATGACAGTATAAGAGGCTTCGCAATCGTTTACGTGAATGATAGGGAATCTTGTTTACTTATAAGGCTTGACAAAATAAGCGATGGTTGCTTGTCATCCCGAGGAACGAGGGATCTAGGACCTGCACAAACAGTATCCAAGCGGGAGACCCAGATCCCTCGTTCCTCGGGATGACAAGCAACTAACACTTCCAGTTATAAACACCCTGTAATCAGAAATCCTTTAAAAAAGATGTTGGATATTAATCGGAGTAGGCTGAAAATCAACTCATTCACAATTCACTGCTAAGTAGTCACGAACCTTTTCTAATCCTGAAGCGTTGATAACGAGAATGGTAACATTTTTTTAATATTTGACGACATATTCAATGTCAATTCTATATTAAGAAATTGTTACCAACTGAATTTGTGAATATAGCCTGATCAATAACTTTATTTTTGCGCAAATTTTATTATCATATATGGGCCTCAACTCAGTAATGAAAATTTTTATGCCGAAGGACAAAGTGTTTTACTCTTTGTTTGAAGAAGTGGCAGTGACAGTAGCACAAATGGGAAAATTGTTAAAGACGATCGTAGCCGAGCCGGATTTTGACAAAAGGGCCGCCTATATTTCCCGTATGGAAGACATGGAGCACATCAATGATGACTTCACGCACAAAATTTTCACCGAACTCGGAAGAAACTTTATCACTCCGTTTGACAGGGAAGATATCCACTATCTTGCCAGCTCACTGGATGATATTGCTGACTATATTTTCTCCGCTGCAAAAAAGATCAATTTTTACAAAGTAAATCCTAACGATCCCGGCATTCAAAAAATGGCCGATCTTATCGATCAGGGTGCCGAGCATATTAAAAATGCCGTACACGAACTGCGCGACATGAAAAACATGCGCCAGATCACTGATGCACTTGTAAAAGTAAACAGCATCGAAAACCAGGCTGATGACATTTACGACTTAAGCATCGATCGCCTTTTCGAAACAGAACCAGACGCTAAAGAGGTTATTAAGAAAAGAGAAATTTACCAGGTATTGGAAACAGTAACTGATAAATGCGAAGACGCTGCAAACGTTATCGAATCAATCATTATTAAATACGCTTAATCCCGATTGAAGTTTTCGAACTTCTAATTTTAAGTTTGACCCATGACATTTTTAGTCGTCATTATAATCCTGGCACTGGTATTTGATTACATAAACGGTTTTCATGATGCTGCCAACTCTATTGCCACGATCGTTTCTACTAAAGTTTTAACCCCTTTCCAGGCTGTATTGTGGGCCGCGTTCTTTAACTTCCTGGCCTTCTTTGTATCAAAATACATTATTGGAGAGTTTAAAATAGGTAATACCATCGCAAACTCTGTGCATGCAGACTTCATTAACCTCGAAGTAATATTTGCCGGTCTTGTGGCAGCTATTATCTGGAACCTGCTTACATGGTGGTTTGGTATTCCATCGAGTTCTTCACACACTTTGCTGGGCGGTTTTATGGGAGCGGCTGTAGCACATGCGAAAGCATTGCAGGTAAATGGGGTAGATGTGATCAACTATGTAAAAGTGATCCCTATTTTCATGTTCATCTTCTTTGCACCATTAATAGGTATGATCATAGCGTTTATAATAACAGTGATCATCGTAAATATTTGCAGAAAAGTTGCACCACACAAAGCCGAAAAATGGTTCAAGCGCCTTCAGCTTGTTTCATCTGCATTGCTAAGCCTTGCACACGGCGGCAACGATGCCCAGAAAGTAATGGGTATCATTGGTGCAGCCATCATTTTCTACGATAAAACACAAGGCATAAACCTGACTTTTAATGAATTTGTAAATCACTATATGTGGGTTCCACTGGCAAGCTTTACGGCGATCGCTCTTGGAACAATGAGTGGTGGTTGGAAGATCATTAAAACGATGGGAACACGTATCACCAAAGTGAATTCATTGGAAGGTGTAAGTGCCGAAACTGCAGGTGCCATTACGCTGTACGTAACCGAACACCTGGGTATTCCTGTAAGTACCACACACACCATCACCGGTGCGATCATCGGGGTGGGTGCCACTAAACGTTTATCTGCCGTGCGATGGGGCGTTACCATCAACCTGCTCTGGGCCTGGATATTAACCATCCCCGTGAGTGCGATCATTGCCGCGATAGTCTACTACATAACATCGATATTTGTCTAAATAAAAGAACCCTGGTGAAAGCCGGGGTTTTTTATTAACTGAATAATTGAATAACTGAATAACTGAATAACTGAGTGTTCGAATTCTGAGAACCAGAATCGATAATAAGCACTCAATTATTCAGTTATTCCGCTCTGCAAGGCTTGCAGCCTTGCAGCACTATTCTATCGTCTTTGACGATAACAGTATTGCCAGAGGCAATAAAATACAACTGCAAGGCTACAAGCCCTGCAGAGCGGATTGCCAGAGTTTATTCAGTTTATTCAGTTATTCAACCCGAAGGCGTACTTTGCATCCAGAAGAAAAGGACAATGCAAAAGAGTTTAGTCATCAAGGGAAGTCAAGCCCAGACAAGCAAGGCCCAACAGGCTTTCAATGGCCTGATCAGAAAAATTGAAAGGCTCCAGCATGCCATACAGCTCAATACCCAGCTTTTAGATGAGAAGCTAATGTATTACAACAGTGAAATGTTGAAACAGGAAAGAGAGTTGCTCGAAGCGAAAAAGGAAATAGTAAAAGAATTGTATAAGGCATTTATAAGCAAAACATACAAGGGAAGAGAAAGGACGTTATTGAAAAGCATTATCACCAGCCACCTGGAAGATATAATGGAAGAAGGGGAGTTGGAAGATGAGTTGCAACAGATATTCAGGGGAGTGAAAAAAATGGACTACCAGGAAATGAAGGCGAAAGATTTTGAAATGGAGAAGGAAAAGCTGGAACAGATTTTTAGTATGTATGGTTTTGATGTAAACACTGAAGCTTTTAAGTCTGCTAAATCGAAAGATGATCTGCTGAAAGAATCGTTCAAAATGATGGAGGAATTTGAAAGAAAAGCTGAGGAAAGAAAAAACGAAAAAAAGGCGGGCAAAAAAACTAAAAAACAACTTGCAAGGGAACTGAACGACCAACAAAAAGAGGAACTGCGCGGTAAAAATATTGGTCGTGTTTACAAACAGCTGGCAAAAATATTTCATCCGGATCTGGAACCCGATCCTGCTAAAAAAACAGAGAAGGAAGAACTGATGAAACAGTTGACCATCGCCTATGAAAGCAAGGATCTTCACACATTGCTAAGACTGGAATTGGAATATATTCATAAAGAAGAAAACAATACGGCAAACCTTTCTGAAGAAAAGCTGAAAATTTATAACGAAGTATTGAGAGAGCAAGTTGCAGAGCTGGAAAGTGAATTGCATATGCTGCCAATGCATCCTCAATATTCAGCACTGCATGCATTTGTAGACTTGTCCCAAAACATAGCAAGTCTCAATTTGGTGCACGAAAAACTTTTACGTGACAGCATGCTTCGCAAAATGAAAAAAGCCGTTGAAAAACTGAGAGGAACTACCAGCGAAGCTGCGGAGCAGATACAAAAACTCTTGAAACAATTTGAGGGGCGTGAGGAAGTTGAATAACTGAGTAACTGAATAACTGAGTGTTCGAATATCGAAGTCCATCTTCGACTTTAAACATTCAGTTATTCAGTTACTCAGTTATTCAGTTATTTTTTCTTGTTGGAAAACAAGTAGCCCACGCGAATCTGCTGGCAACTATATTTATCTGAAAAAGTCATGTAGTTTTCGGTTAACCTTCCAACGACCCCGTTGTACACTAAAGAAAGTTCTATCCGGCTATTCAATACACATCCAATGCGACCAATTATTGGCATTGAAGTGCTTCTAAAATCCTGGGTGTACTTCTCAGTTGCAGGAGCAGACTCTCCATATTTTACATAGTAACTAACTTCGGGATATTTGGAAAAATTGAGTCCTCCACCCAGACCAATGAAGAATTTGAATGATTCGGAATTGTACAAATTGGTCAACACAGACAGACTTATGCCGACCGTATTCCGTTTCAATTCATAATTATCTATCCATGTATTGGTTCTTTTATTGGAGCCGTGGAGCCTGTCCATGTAAAAAGAAAGCTCACCCCTTAACATTACTCTGCCTATGGCGGGTTTTATGAATTGATCAATACCTACGCTGAAAGCGGGGGTTAAGGAGCTTGAAAATTTTATCGCTGCCAAATAATCCAATCCTGTGAATTTGAAAGAAGATCTGTTTACACCTGCCTCAATGAAGAAGCGGTTTTTTTTATAATGGTTAGCTTTTTCAAACGTAACCTCATTTCCGCCATTAATCGTTTCCGCTATTTTAGTCAGTTCCCTTTGAGAATATTTGCTTCTTCCGGCAAGAGCATAAAGTTTATCTGTAGCCGCATTGTTCTGAATGGCATATTGAATCAATTGTCCCTGGAAGATATTCTCTTCTTTAACTCTTGCGCCCTCCTCATTATCAATACTGACACGGTAAATTAATTCCTGAGGTGCGGGGTCATCCTTGCCTTTAATATAAAAACGGAGCTTTAGTTTGTCTTTATAACTGTATAGTTGCACATACTTTCCAGCTGTCAATAGTCGGAGGAACACAGTGTCTGTCCTTTTGCTCGAGTCCACCCCGTTAGAAAGCCGCGAGAATTCTGATTCGTCCATACTAATACTGCATACCCACCTTGAATAGTACTCGTAGCCCTCAATTTCAAAGTACTGAACGTCGTGGATTCTGTAGGTCTGGAAATCGTTGTCCTCTAAATTCTTTTTGAATCTTATATCAACAGGATTTCTATCCTGCTCAACATAATCAACGTATCCGCGAAGGGTATCGGAGGAGTTTGTAACAATGAATGCTTTTTCAAATTTTTTTTGGGCAATGCCGGAAAGAGAAAGCAGGAGGATGCCTGCAAATAGAATAGGCTTCATGTGGGGCAAAGTAGGGTTTAAGGTCTCGAAATGATAGGGTTAAATTTTTCCGGATAAATGTAGGGAATATTTATTTAATGCCAAACGCTTAACGCTTAACGCAGGGTGCTGCGGCGTTAGGCGTTAAGCATTAGGCATTAGGCATTACTCTTTTCCAATAATTCACGGTTATTAATAATTTTTCCTCATTTTTGTTATACCCAACTATCCATTAAACATTGTTAACCGGGCATTTTTTATGCCTTTTTCTTAAAATTATCAAATGAAATGAGCCATAAGCATCATGCTTGTTCAAACCAATGATTGTTTTGGCGAATTCCATCTGGCAAAAAATTTAAAAGATTATCAGATGAAAGGAATTATCCTGGCCGGCGGTTCCGGCACAAGATTGCACCCGATCACTTACGCGATTAGCAAGCAAATAATGCCGGTATATGACAAGCCGATGATCTACTATCCGCTTTCTACTTTAATGTTGGCCGGCATAAGCGAAATACTGATCATTTCTACTCCCCACGATTTACCAATGTTTAAAAGACTTTTTGGCGACGGCAGCAGCTGGGGGTTAAAGCTTTCCTATGCAGAACAGGCGATTCCAAACGGACTGGCACAGGCTTTTGTAATAGGAGAGGAATTTATTGGCAAAGATTCTGTGGCACTGGTTTTGGGCGACAATATATTCTACGGAAGCGGTCTTGGCAAAATGCTGGCCAACAACACAACCCCCGATGGAGGCATAGTGTACGCTTACCAGGTGAGCGATCCTGAAAGATACGGTGTGGTTGAGTTTGACGCAGCCATGAACGCAATTTCGATCGAGGAAAAGCCAAAAGCACCAAAGAGCAGCTATGCTGTTCCCGGCTTATATTTTTATGACAACAGTGTGGTAGAAATTGCAAAGACCCTTGAACCAAGTCCACGTGGAGAATACGAGATTACCGATGTAAACAAAGAGTATCTGCGCAGAAAAAAACTGAAAGTTTCCATACTTGATCGCGGTACCGCCTGGTTGGATACCGGTACATTCGATTCGCTGATGCAGGCTTCGCAATTTGTGCAGGTAATTGAGCAACGACAAGGCATTAAAATAGCCTGTATCGAAGAGATCGCTTACCGCAAGGGATTTATCTCAAAAGAAAAATTGATAGAATTGGCTACACCCTTATTAAAAAGCGGTTACGGACAATATTTGATGCAACTGGTTGCTTCTTAAAAACCTATCTTTGATACACCAACATTAGTAATCGAAAACACAAAGTTTAGCCCAAAAAATAATTATCTGCAACATGAAAAAAATATTAGTCACCGGAGGCGTAGGGTATATTGGTTCGCATACATTGGTTGATTTGATAGAAAACGGATACGATGTAATATCGGTTGACAATAATTCACGCTCCAACCCCAGAATTTTGGAAGGCGTGGAAAAAATAACCGGTAAAAAAGTAAAGAACTACAAAGTTGATCTTTGCAATTACGACGACACTTATGCAATTTTCCAGGAGAACGATGACATTGTAGGTATCATACATTTTGCAGCATACAAAGCAGTGGGAGAATCAGTGGAGCAGCCGCTCATGTATTTTGAAAACAACATGGTATCCCTCATCAATCTCCTGAAGTGCGTAAAAGAATTTGAAATACCATATTTCGTTTTCTCTTCTTCCTGCACTGTTTACGGAAACCCGGATGTAATACCGGTTACAGAGAGCACACCATTAAAACAGGCTGAATCTCCTTACGGCCTGACAAAGCAAATGGGTGAGCAGATCATTACAGAATTTTCAAAAGCCAATCCTACCCAATGTATTTTGTTAAGATACTTTAACCCGGTAGGTGCGCATCCTTCCATATTAATAGGCGAATTGCCAATAGGCAGACCAGCCAATCTTGTACCGGCCATTACACAAACAGCCATTGGTAAATTGCCGCAAATGAAGGTTTTTGGTGATGATTATCCAACAAGAGACGGGTCTTGCCTGCGTGACTACATTCACGTGAGTGATATTGCACACGCACACACACTGGCAGTACAATTTTTGATCGATTCTAAAACAACCAAACGCTGTGAAATTTTTAATCTTGGCAGTGGTAATGGGGTTACTGTACTGGAGGCCATTAAATCGTTCGAGAAAGTAAGTGGCGTAAAATTAAACTACGCAATCGGTCCCCGCAGGGCAGGAGACGTAGTAGCAATTTACGCGAACAATTCATATGCTGTAAAACAGCTGGGCTGGGACTTAAAATACAAACTAGACGACATGATGGACACGGCATGGAAATGGGAAGTGAAACTGAAAGAAGACGAGAAGTTGTATAAAGTGCAGAATTCGGAGCTGAACTAACAAGGAACGAAGATTGTTATGATCTTCATGATTTATTATGATTTTATAATGGAGTTGACCTTTATATAAAATCATAATAAATCGTGACAATCTTGAAATCTGCCTGCCCGAAAGAATTTCATTCAGGCGGGCGTTCTACTTCATACTTAAAATCATCGTTTATGCTTAAAGACATTCAGGTAACCGGAAAAAAAGACACACGTAGCGGCTTTGGCGATGGCATCGCAGAAGTTGCCCGCAAAAACAGTAATGTAGTGGCTTTAACAGCGGATCTTGCCGGGTCGCTTAAGCTAAACCAATTTATTAAGGAATTTCCTGAAAGATTCTTCCAGTGCGGTATTGCAGAGGCCAACATGATTGGCATTGGCGCCGGTTTAACCATTGGAGGCAAAATTCCTTATACCACCACATTCGCAAATTTCTCCACCGGACGCGTGTATGATCAGATACGCCAGTCGGTGGCATACTCGAACAAGAACGTAAAAATTTGCGCATCACATGCCGGTCTTACATTGGGGGAAGATGGAGCAACGCACCAGATACTCGAAGACATAGGCATGATGAAAATGCTGCCCGGCATGACAGTGATTGTTCCTTGCGACTACAGCCAGACAAAGGCCGCGACGATAGCCATTGCAGATTATGTAGGCCCCGTTTATCTCCGCTTCGGCAGACCCGTTTGGCCAATTTTCACCAACGAATCAGATTTCGTTTTGGGCAAAGCGCAAATATTTTCTGAAGGAACAGATGTGAGCATTTTCGCCTGCGGTCACCTGGTTTGGAAGGCGATTGAAGCTGGAAAAATTTTGCAGGAAAAAGGTGTAAGCGTGGAAGTGATCAACATACACACGATCAAGCCGATTGATGAAGAAGCCATTGTTAATTCCATAAAGAAAACCAAATGCGCTGTAACAGCGGAAGAACATAATATTTTCGGAGGCCTTGGTGATAGCGTTGCGCATGTGGCTTCAAAGAATTTCCCTATTCCGATTGAGTATGTTGGAACCAAAGATACTTTCGGAGAAAGCGGCACACCAGAACAACTTCTCGCAAAGTATGGCCTTGATACTCCGGACATTGTAGCCGCCGCAGAGAGAGTGATCAAGAGGAAGTAAAATACTGATAGGAATTCAATCTTATATAAATAACCCGCAAAAATATACTTGCGGGTTATTTGCATTTGATACATTTACAGAGGAGTTGTTGATTGATAGTTTTTAGTTGTTAGATAGGCCTTGTTATTCTACTTGCCGTTCGATATCGGCTTCCACAACATCAAATACTTGCCGCATTTTTTTAATTATTTGATGTGCTATTATGAAAACGGTTACAAGGGTCTTGCTCGCTGTTTGCTTGTTGATATTCTTCGCATTTTCCACTTCATTTGCCGCCAATGGTAAAGATGTTGGGGTTCCCTACATTAAAAATTTTACAAAGGAAATTTATCGGTCTGGCAATCAAAACTGGTCCGTTGCCAAGGACAGAAATGGCATAATGTATTATGGCAATAATAATGGCCTGCTCACATTTGATGGCGATAGCTGGAAACTGTACCAACTGCCAAATAAACTCATTGTAAGAGGTGTTGCTGCTGATGATAGCGGAAAAGTATATACAGGAGGCTTTGGTGAATTGGGTTATTGGATGTATGACAAGAAAGGCCTGTTTACTTACACATCGTTGTTGAAATTGGTTCCGGACGGTTTGATGAATAAAGATGAGATATGGAAGATTTATGTAGATGGTAGCCGCGTTCTTTTTCAATCTTTTGCACGCATCTACATTTACGAAAACAATAAGATAACCACGGTAAGTGTGAGCAATAGTTTATTGGTTTTGTTGAAAGCCAACGATCGTTTTTTTGTGAATGTTTCTTCTAAAGGTTTGTTTGAACTAAAGAACGCCACGCTCGAGTTTGTTGAAGGCAGCCAACTGCTGGGCGCTTCAGGTGTGCTTACCATTCTTCCTTTTAAAAACAATAGTTTACTTATAGGAACCCCAAAGGATGGGTTGTTTGTTTATGATGGCAAGCAATTGTTTTCCTGGAAAAATGAAGCAAATGAGCTATTGAAAAAAAACACTTTGAACAATGGCTTGCATCTGCAAAATGGCAACTATGTTTTCGGCACCATTCTCAATGGTGTTTTTGTTTTAAACGAAAATGGCGAAATAGTTCAACACATTAATAAAGAGAAAGGCCTGCAAGATAACACCGTGCTTAGCTTACTTGAAGATGGAAGTGCGGGACTGTGGCTGGGCCTTGACAATGGCATAGCCCTGGTTGAACTCAATTCCCCGCTTTCGTATTACTTCGACAAAAGCGGAACTTTCGGAACCATTTACAGCAGCGTTGTTTACAAGGACAATATTTATCTCGCTACCAATCACGGCTTATTTACCAGCAGCTGGAACAGTAACGGGAGTGCCCGGCAATTAAATTTTAAATTGATCGACAATTCTCAGGGACAAATATGGCAGCTTGCTTTAATTGATGAACAGTTGTTGTGTTGCCACAATGAAAGGACATACAGAGTCGAAGGAAATTCGCTGATAAAAATATCAGATTATGGGGGAGGCTGGGTTATTAAAAAGTTGAATAAATATCCAGACTATCTTATACAAGGCACATACGTTGGATTATTGCTGTATAAAAAAGATAAAACCGGTCAGTGGATTTTTTCAAACAAAATAGAAGGGTTCAACGAGGCGTCCCGTTACGTGGAAGAAGATAATAAAGGGCAGCTTTGGGTAGGGCATACCTATAACGGACTTTATAAACTTACATTGACGGATGATTTGACGAAAGTTGCTTCCATAAAAAGTTATGGTGAAAAAAATGGATTGCCACGTGGTTTGAAAACAGCGGTTTTTAAACTGGATAATCAGCTGGTATTTTGCTCGGAAAATGGCGTCCACACTTATGATGCGCTTGGCGATAAGTTTGTAAAATATGATGAGTTAAATAGACGACTCGGTTCGTTTTTTACACTGAACAACATAGTAAGAGCCGATGAACAGCATTATTGGTTCACAAATCACGGAAGGATAGCGTTTGCAAATATTTCTCAGCCCGGCAAGGTCGAAATTGATTCGAATAGTTTCAATGTATTGCAAGGCAAAATGGTCGACAATTATGAAAACATAAATAAGATAAGTAACAACCTCTATCTCATAAGTATTGATGGCGGGTTTGCAATCTATAATACCGGCGCAGAAAGAAACGGATCATTAAAGCTTCAATCGGTGTTGGTAAGAACGGTAAAGGATATTACCGACACAGTGAGTCTCTTGGCAGAAAATAACAACGCAACGTCCTCCATTGCCATTCCGCACGATAGAAATAATATTTCCATACAATATGTGTTGCCCTGCTATCAGCAATCGAAAATTGAATACAGTTATTTTTTAGAGGGCTATTCAAAACAATGGTCAGAATGGACGACACAGACAACTAAAGAGTTTACTAATCTTCCTCACGGGAAGTTCCGGTTTTTAGTGAAAGCAAGGGTAAACAATGGAAAACAGGAAACAATGCCCACCGCGTATGAGTTTATAATTTTACCGCCCTGGTATGCTTCGGTAACAGCCCGTGTTCTCTATTTTTTATTAGTCATTTTGGCGATTCCATTAGTTGCACGGGCTTACAAAAAACATTGGGAGAAACAGAAGGAAAAAATTTTGGAAAGACTTGAAAAAGAAAAGTCTGAGTTCTTATTGAAAGAAACACTTCTTAACGAACAACGCATTAGCCAAATAAGGACGCAACAATTGGTAGCCGATCTGGCAAATAAAAACAGGGAGCTTGCCAACTCCACGATGAACATAATTTCAAAAAATGAAGTGCTTCAAAAGATCAACGATGAAATTGTAGAGTTGAAAGATAAGGATGGAAAAAAACTTTCGTCAAGTCAATTGAAGAAAATACAGAATGTAATAAACGATGGGATGAATGATGAACGAGACTGGAATTTGTTCGAAAGCAGCTTTAATGAAGCGCATGAAAATTTCTTTAAAAAATTGAAGGAAAAGCATCCTGAACTATCTCCAAACGATTTAAAACTTTGCGGCTATTTGCGCATGAATATGAGTAGCAAAGAACTTGTTTCTATTTTCAATATAACAATAAGAGCGGTTGAAATCAGGCGATACAGGCTTCGCAAAAAGCTGAATTTGGAGCATGACAAGAACCTGATTGAGTATTTATTGGAGATATAACACTACAACATTTCCTCTCATTCATAAAAAAATAGATACAACATTTTGAGAGTATTCACATTGCTTTCATTTGTAAATGTTTGATTGTAATTGTTTCACAACAGATGTTCCCTCTTTTCTAATCAAATCTTAAAAGTGTGTAGAGATGTTGAGGTGCTTTTTTTGGTTAGGCTGGCCATTGCTGACAAATTGCGGCGTTTAAAATTTTTTAACAAAAATCAAAAATGCCACTATGAAGAAACTACTCGCAATTCTTTTCGCAGTATGCTTCTGCTTCATGCAGGTAAAGGCACAGCAGGTTGTAACCGGCAGGGTTACAAACAGTGCCACCGGCGGAGCGCTCCCTTCTGTAAGCGTACTCATTAAAGGAACATCCTCTGGAACACAAGCAAATGAAAATGGCGAATTCAGCATCAAGGCTGGTGAAAATGCCATATTAATATTTAACTCTATTGGTTATGAAAGCCAGGAAATTGTTGTAAAAGGACAGAGTGTAATCAACGTAAAATTGAAAACAGCTTCGAAGGATTTAAATGAAGTGGTGGTTGTAGGTTATGGAACGCAAAAGAAAGCAGACATTACTGGATCAATTACACAGGTGAAGGGAGAGGAGCTTGTTAAAAGTCCTACAACTTCTCCCATGGCTGCTTTGCAAGGCAAGGTAGCTGGTGTTCAAGTCGTAAACAATGGAGCTCCGGGTTCAGCACCAACTGTAAGAATACGTGGTGTAGGTTCATTTCAAACAGCAGCGCCTACTTCAGGCAACGAAAATAGAACTGGCGGAGTAACTACTTATGGCCAACCCCTATATGTGGTAGACGGAATGTTGTTCGATGATATTAGTTTCTTGAACAATAGTGACGTGGCAGAAATGTCATTGTTGAAAGATGCATCTGCATCTGCCATTTATGGTGTTAGGGCTGCAAATGGTGTGGTAGTGATAACAACAAAAAAAGGTGCTCTTAACAGACCTGCAACTTTTACATTTGATACATACCTAGGATTTCAGAAGCCGGTAAATGTAATAAAAATGGCTAATTCTCAGGAATATGCCACTATGATGAAAGAAATGGGTTCTACCAATGGGTTGTCAATATTGAGAAATTCTATAGATAAATACGGTGGTGACACAACAAGCCTCACACCTGCAACAAATACTGATTGGTTTGATCAATTACTAAGATCAACAGCAATGGTTCAAAGCTATAATTTGGGTGTAAACGGAGGAACCAGTAACGCTGCTTATGACTTTGGTGGAACATATTTGAAACAGGATGGTATACTGAATGTGAACAATAACTATCAGCGCATTAACATGCGTGGTAAAGTTGATTTTAAAGTGACAGACTTTTTAAAAATGGGCTTTAATTTCATTTTATCAAATACAGATCAGTGGATACCTAACAATAATGCCATGCAAAGCGCATTTGTAAATCCATCTATCTATCCGGTTTATGACCCCAACAATCCTAGCCAACCGTATCCACAACCATTTGCATCTCCTACTCAGATAGGATTGTCAACTTATTTTGGTAATCCAATGGCAGAGCTAGTTTACAAGAGCAATACAAGAGAAAAAATAACAAGAATAGTTCCAAATATTTATGCTGATGTAAACCTTCTCCCAAAAAGTAAGCTTGTATTTAGAACAGCTTTCAATCAGGATCTTTCTTTTGGAGATTTAAGAAAATATACACCACAGTTTATGGTAGGACCTGGCCAGCAGCAGCCATCCTCTACCTTAAGAAAAGAAACCAATAATTATCAAAACTATGTTTGGGATAACACGCTAACATTTAAAAATAGTTACGACAAGCACAACTATTCGGTAATGTTGGGAAACTCATACAGAAACGAAACATATCGTTATGTAATGGCTCAAGCCAATAATGTACCTGGCGATAAAGAAGAGTATTTATATGTACATAATGGTAACAGCGATACACGCATTAATGATGATTGGGGTCACAAAAGAAGAGGCTTATCATACTTTGGAAGACTTACATACGATTACGATGGCAGGTATCTATTAACTGCAACTTTCCGTGCCGACGGAACTTCGAAGTACCAGGATAAATGGGGATACTTCCCATCAATAGGTTTAGGCTGGGTGGCAACAAAAGAAAAATTTATGGAATCTCAGAAGGTATTTGACTTCCTTAAAATAAGAGGTAGTTGGGGTCAGTTAGGAAACGATAAAGTACCTGCAAATGACGGAATGGCCTCTGTCATGTATGGGCAGTCAAACTCTGGAGTTTTTGGAAATGGAATTATTCCTGGTTATACAGTTAACAGCACATTCAGCTATTTAGGTTGGGAAGTTGTTTCTGAAACTGACCTGGGATTTGAATCCCGATTCTTAAATAACAGATTATCTTTCGAATTTGATTACTTCCACCGGATGACCAACAATGCCGTTTTCCCCAATGAGGTTCCAAACATTGGAGGAACAATCCTATGGAATAACGGAAAGATTTTGAATGAAGGATATGAATTCAGCCTGGGCTGGAGCGATGCAATAAACAAAGAATTCAGATACTTTGTGAATGGCAACCTTGCTACTTTAAAAAACAAAGTAGTAAAAATGCAGGCACCTATTTATACTGGAAGTTCAGAATTTCCACAAATATCAAGGGTGGGAGAATCGGTTGAGTCATTCTATGGGTACCAACAGGCAGGTGTATATCAAAACACTAAAGAAATAGCTGATGATCCAATTGCAGTTGCTAACGGATTAACGCCTGGTGATTTTAAATATGTAGACCAAAATAAAGATGGCAAAATTAACAGTGATGACCGCATTGTAATGGGGGCTTACTTGCCAAAGCTTACCTATGGCTTCAACTTGGGATTTAGCTACAAAGCCTTTGATTTTTCTGCCAGCTTCCAGGGGGTATCTGGCAACAAAATAGCTAATCTTAAAAGAGCGGTAAGAAGATGGCAGTCAACCACTAACTACGACGAGGCACAAGTGAAAAATCGCTGGCACGGAGAAGGCACAAGTAATTTGTATCCTTCGGCAGAGGGGTCGGTTAATCCTTGGAACGTAAGTAACTTTAGCACATTTAATATTGAAAGCGGCTCTTATTTCCGTATTCAAAATATTCAACTCGGATATACATTTGATAACAGAACAATCAAAAGCTTGAAAAGAGGAAGCGCACGTGTTTATGCAACAGCAGAAAGACCCGCAACTTTCTTCAAGGCAAATGCATTCACTCCTGAAATTGCCAACGGCGTAGACCAATATGTATATCCTGTGTCTGCACTGTATACGTTCGGAATCAAACTTACCTACTAGTAAAATTTAATTAAAGCGTTTAATGCATTTTATTTTAACGCTTGTACGGAAATTAAAATAATTGACATGCAAAAGATTATTTATAAAATAAATATGGCTTTGGTGGTTGGAGTAATTTTGCTTACAACCAGTTGCAATAAGTATATCGATATTTCTCCTGAGGTGATTTTACCTGCTGATCAAGCTGATTACACAGACTCGACTCAAATGTATATGCCAGTATCCGGTCTGTATGGAATCGCAAATAATAAATTTTCTTTCTGGGCAGCGCAAGGGCTTATTGCTGTGAGAGGAGATGATATGACTAAAGGGGGCTCAGAAAATGATCAGGTGGAATTTCGTTACTGCAATGAATTCCAATATGATAAAATAAAAACATTCTGGGCACTAAATGCGACCTGGCAGGGCTTGTATAAAGTTGTCTATGTGGCTGATGACGCTTTGCTGGCATTAAAAGAATATGCAAAATATATTAGCACGGCAACAGAGATTAAGAAGAATAATTCTTACGCAGCTGAAGTAAGATTTATAAGAGCATATGCTCTTTTCCGTATTTCAAACTTTTGGGGAGATGTGCCGTTGATATTAAACACTCAGGACCTTACTCCTAAAAAGGCATCGCTTGCTGACATCAGAAAGTTTATACTTGCGGAGATGGATACTTGTATCGCAAATCTGCCCGATATGAGACCTAACGAAAGAACCGATGCTGCTGGTGCAGTTACAAAGTATTCTGCTTTAGCGCTAAAAGCAAAGGTTCAATTGTATATGCAAGATTATGAAGGCGTAGCATCTTCAACTGACCAAATTATTAATAGTGGTAAGTTTGAATTGTATAACGACTTCTATCAGCTATTCAAAATTCCCGGTAAACTTTCGAACGAATCTCTGTATGAGTTACAGTTTACAGACTTTGGCACGAGTAGTGGTAATATGATCGAAAGTGACGCCTGGTTTGGTTTTCAAGGGCCTTCAGGCAATCCTGATCCAATTTCAGGCTGGGGTTTTATGTCACCTACGCAAAATGTTCGGAGCTTTTTTGCTGGTAGAGGTGAAACTGTAAGAGCAAATACCACTTTCTTATTGACGGGACAAACCACTCCTTCTGGTGATGCTATTGCCGCCGCCGCTGCCGGCATGCCTACTTGCTACAATGGGAAAGCTTACACTCCTTCAAGCCAAATGACGGCAGGTAGAACTAACTATGGTGCCAATAATAACATACGTGTTTTAAGATACGCTGATGTATTATTGATGAATGCCGAAGCCAAAATTAGAACAGGGGGAAATGGTGATGAGTCACTAAATGTCGTTAGAAGGAGGGCAATGCTGGCCGATAAGACAGGAGCTACATTACAAGACGTATTAGATGAAAGAAGAGCTGAATTGGCAAATGAATGGGGCGAACGCTTCTTTGATCTTATAAGAACAAATCAGGCACAAACAGTTTTGCCAGGTTTTGTGAAAGGTCAAAGCGAATTTTATCCCATTCCTCAAAGACAGATTGACTTAAATCCGAATTTAAAATAGCAACGCGAAACAAACTTAAACAAGCACTCTTAAACTTATTTTTAGAGTGCTTGTTTACTAATTACAACTTTTTAAGCGATCAAATAAAATGGCTAAAAGAGTATTACTTGCTTGTATGTTGTTTGCGGCTTTGTCATGCATCGCTCAGAAAAAGCAAAGCCAGGCTTTTGACCCAACAAAGCGACCAAAGAATCTTTCAGATACGGCACTTCTCGAACTTGTACAAAAACAAACATTTAAATACTTCTGGGACTTTGGGCATCCGGTAAGCGGGCTGGCACGCGAGCGCAGCAATACCTCGTTTGATTATGGTGATGAAGTAGTGACAACAGGCGGCAGCGGCTTTGGCATCATGTCCATTATAGTAGCTGCAGAACGTGGCTGGATAACACGTGAGCAAGCAGCGGAGCGCATGAGTAAAATCGTAAAATTCTTATGGAAAGCAGATGCTTTTCATGGTGCCTTTCCACATTGGATGAATGGCGAAAGCGGCAAAGTAATTCGCTTTGGAAGAAAAGATGATGGAGCAGATCTTGTAGAGACTTCATTTCTTTTTGAAGGCTTGCTGTGTGCGAGACAATACTTCAGTAAAGACAATAAAACGGAGCATGAAATACGCGATCGAATAAACTGGATGTGGGGAGAAATTGAATGGAACTGGTTCTCGCGTGATGGGCAGGACGTTTTATACTGGCACTGGAGCCCTAACAATGGTTGGGTAATGAACTTTCCTTTGCGTGGCTTTAATGAGTGTCTAATCACTTATGTTCTGGCAGCTTCTTCAGATAATCATCCTGTGGGGGCCAATGTATATCACAGAGGATGGGCGCAAAGCGATTTCTTTAAAAACGGTAAAGAGTTTTACGGCATCAAACTGCCATTGGGATTTGATTACGGCGGACCATTGTTTTTCTCTCACTATTCTTTCGTAGGACTCGATCCCCATGGCCTGAAAGACCAGTATGCAGATTATTGGGAACAAAACAGAAACCATACTTTAATCAATCGGGAACATTGCATACGTAATCCAAATCATTTCAAGGGTTATGGTCCTGGTTGCTGGGGCTTAACGGCTAGTGACACCTATAACGGTTACAATGCGCATTCACCTACAAATGATTTTGGAACCATTACGCCCACTGCTGCATTGTCTGCATTTCCCTACACGCCGGAGTATTCCATGCAGGCGCTCAAACATTTTTACAATGATCTTGGAGATAAAATATGGGGCGAATATGGATTTGTAGACGCGTTTAACGAAACACAAAACTGGTATGCAGATTCTTACCTGGCCATAGATCAGGGCCCCATTATAGTAATGATTGAAAATTATCGAACCGGCTTATTGTGGAAGTTGTTTATGAGTTGTCCTGAGGTAAAAAATGGCCTGAAGAAATTGGGGTTTGAAAGCCCTTCGCTAGCGAAGTAGGGTTGCCACAGAAGCACAGAGAAACAGAAAATATGTTTTTGTAGTGAGTGATTACGAAAATGAAAGACTCAGAAATACAGTAGAGTAAAAAGGAATTGATAAAAAGCAGCGCAAAAAAAGCAAAAATATTTTTCTGTTCTTCTGTTCCTCTGTGGCAATTAAAAAGAATTCCGAACATATGAACTACGATTACACAAGCCAGGAGAAGTATCCACTTCAGGAAGAGACAGGAGCCGTTATTGGAGATGGTGTGACAATACACAAGATTTTAGGACCTGGCTTTTTGGAAATAGTTTATAAAGACGCTTTTGAATATGAGTTTAAAACGCAGAATGTTTTTTTGAAAGAGAAAAGGAGTATCAGATCAGATATAAAGGCATTTTACTAAAGCATAAGTTTTACGCAGATTTTGTGGTGTGTAATGATGCCATTTTAGAGATAAAGGCAAAAGAAGGAGGAATCGCAGAACAGGACTATGCACAAGCGTTAAATTATTTAAAATGCTCCGGTTGTAAAATTGCTTTGATCTTAAATTTTGCGAGGCAAAAACTGGAAATCAAAAGAGTGATTTATTAAAGGACAGCCACTGAAGCACAAAGGAACTGAAAAAGAAAAATATTCTCTGTTCTTCTGTTCCTCTGTGGCAATAAAATAATAATTATGAACAAGCGAATTATTCTGCTATTTGTTCTTTGCGTGTTGAGCGTAACGCTATTCGCCCAAAGAAAAACTTATTGTAATCCAATCAACATAGATTATGGCTATTGTCCCATTCCCAACTTTACCACATGGGGCAAGCATCGTGCAACGGCAGACCCTGTAATCGTTAACTACAAAGGCGATTATTATTTGTTCTCTACAAATCAATGGGGATATTGGTGGAGCAGTGATATGCTGAACTGGAACTTTGTGTTCAGACATTTTCTTACAAAAGAACTAACTGACAAGTATCCTAATTTATATGATGACTTATGTGCTCCGGCAGTTGGAATAAAAGGTGATACCATGTTTGTATTCGGATCCACTTACACAAGCGAATTTCCGATCTGGACAAGCACAGATCCCAAAAACAATAAATGGGAGAAGGCGGTGGATCATTTCGAAATCGGCGGCTGGGACCCTGCATTTTTTACCGACGATGATGGCAAGCTGTACATGTACAATGGAAGCAGCAATGTGTACCCGATGTACGGAGTTGAACTTGATAGAAAAACATTTAACCCCATCGGCACGCGTAAAGAAACTTTGTTGACCAATGGCGAACGTTATGGTTGGCATCGCTTTGGCGAGTATATGGACAATACATTTCTCAAGGGATTTATGGAAGGTTCGTGGATGACAAAACATAACAACAAGTACTACCTGCAATGGGGCGGGCCAGGAACGGAATTCAGTCATTATGCAGATGGTGTGGCAGTAAGCGATCACCCGCTGGGGCCATTCACACACGCATCACTGCCGATGAGTTATAAGCCCGGCGGCTTTGCACGCGGTGCAGGGCATGGAGCAACCTTTCAGGATAAATGGGATAACTATTGGCACGTGTCAACAATGGTGGTTGGCGTGAAAAATAATTTTGAAAGACGCATCGGAATATGGCCGGCCGGCTTTGATAACGACGACGTAATGTACTGCAACACCGCATGGGGAGATTATCCGCATTACATACCCTCCGGCAAAGCCGATCATTTGCAAAGCCAGTTTACAGGTTGGATGTTGTTGAACTATGACAAGCCTGTGCAGGTCTCATCAACACTTGGAGGCTTCCATGCAAACAATGCGGTTGATGAAAATATCAAAACGTATTGGAGTGCACAAACAGCAAACAAAGGCGAATGGATACAAACAGCTCTTGGCGAAGTTAGTACCGTTAATGCTGTGCAAATAAACTATGCTGACCAGGATGCTGAATTTTTAGGAAAGCAACAAGGCACTTATCATCAATACAAATTGTATTACTCAACAGATGGCAAGACATGGAAAGTGCTGGTGGATAAAAGCAATAACAAAACCGATGTGCCGCATGAATATGTGCAACTCGATAATCCTGTTAAGGCGCGCTATATAAAACTGGAGAACATACATATGCCTACTGGCAAGTTTGCCATATCCGGATTGCGGGTGTTTGGTTTGGGCAATGGTGCAAAACCTGATGCTGTAAAACAATTCATTGTGTTGCGCACAGAAGATGATAAACGCAGCGCATGGATAAGATGGCAACCGGTTGATAATGCCTATGCCTATAACATTTATGTGGGAACGGCGCCCGATAAGTTATACAACTGCATTATGGTGCACAACGCAAATGATTATTTCTATAAAGCAATGGACAAAGAAATGCCTTATTATTTCGCGATAGAAGCCATTAATGAAAATGGTGTTTCTCAACTAACAAAAGCAAAAGCTGAATAAAAATCGCCGCAGAACCGCAGAGGAAATTTTTAGACTCAGGGCTTCGTAGCACAAACAATAAAATACTATGGGTAAAAGAACAGTTGCATTCCTTGTGGCAGCTGCTTTGGCAACTTCTTCGTTTGCACAAACAAAGGGAACCGTTGCTAAAACAGCAGTTACAGGCCAATCGAAAATGGATGTATTTGTAAGCAATCTCATGAAGCAAATGACGCTTGATGAAAAGATCGGTCAGTTAAATCTTGTAACTCCCGGTGGCGCTGTAACAGGGGCTGTGGTGAGCAGTGATGTTGATAATAAGATTAAAAGCGGACAGGTGGGAGGAATGTTCGGTATTACCGGCGCCGACAAAATTCGCAAGGCACAGGAAATTGCAGTCAATAATTCCCGATTGAAAATCCCAATGATTTTTGGGCTGGATGTAATACACGGCCATAAAACCATCTTTCCTATTCCATTGGGTCTTTCATGCTCATGGGATATGCCGATGATACAACAAAGCGCACAAATAGCAGCAAAAGAAGCGACAGCCGACGGCCTCGCGTGGGTGTTTTCACCAATGGTTGATATTTGCCGCGATCCACGCTGGGGAAGAATTGCAGAGTGTTCCGGAGAAGATCCTTACCTCGGTTCACAGATTGCGACAGCTATGGTAAAAGGTTACCAGGGCGATGATCTTTCTAAGAACAATACAGTGATGGCTTGCGTAAAACACTATGCTCTATATGGCGCAGCAGAAGCGGGTCGCGATTATAACACAACCGATATGAGCCGTGTACAAATGTTCCAAAACTACTTTCCTCCATACAAAGCCGCCGTGGATGCAGGAGTGGGTAGTGTAATGAGTGCCTTTAATGAAGTTGACGCAGTCCCTTCTACCGTTAACAAATGGCTGCTTACAGATGTATTGCGCGATCAGTGGAAATTCAAAGGAATGGTAGTTACAGACTATACTTCTATTAATGAAATGATAGATCACGGCATGGGTAACCTGCAGCAAGTATCTGCAAAGGCATTGAATGCAGGCGTTGACATGGATATGGTGGGCGAAGGTTTCCTGACTACACTTAAAAAATCTTTAAGTGAAGGCAAAGTATCACTCAAACAAATTGATGCTGCCTGTAAAAGAATTTTAGAAGCAAAATATAAATTGGGGCTGTTTGACGATCCATATCGTTATTGTGACGCTAACCGGGCCGGCGATATTTTTAATGCGTCTAACAGAGCATCGGCGCGTGATTTTGCAACACGGTCGGCAGTCTTGTTAAAGAATGCAAACCAGACTTTACCATTAAAAAAATCTGGAACTATAGCACTAGTAGGGCCTCTTGCAGATAGCCACATGAATATGCTTGGAACATGGAGCGTTTCGGGCGACTTTGTAAACACTGTAACGGTGTTGCAGGGATTGCAAAATGTTGGTGGCAGCAATATAAAGATCATTCATGCAAAAGGAGCGAATATTTCTGATGATACAGCGTTCGCAAAAAAGGTGAACGCCTTTATGAATGAGATAGACATTGATAAACGTTCGCCGCAGGAAATGATTGACGAAGCCATAAACGCTGCAAACAAATCTGATGTAGTCGTAGCGGTATTAGGCGAGTCCGCAAACATGTCTGGAGAATCTTCCAGCTTGTCTAATATTGATTTGCAGCCAAGCCAGAAAAAATTGCTTGATGCACTGAAAAAAACAGGCAAGCCAGTAGTGCTGGTGCTTATGAATGGAAGGCCAATGACAATAGAAGAAGAAACGAAAAAGGCAGATGCCATTCTGGATGTTTGGTTCAGCGGAACCGAAGCCGGTAATGCAATTGCTGATCTTTTATTTGGAGACAAAGTTCCATCGGGAAAATTGACAGCATCATTTCCTGTAAATGTTGGTCAGATCCCTGTTTATTACAATCATAAAAATACCGGACGTCCATATGTAAAAGGCGGTCCCACAAAGTTCAAATCCAACTATCTTGATATTCCAAATGAACCGTTGTTTGAATTCGGTTATGGACTAAGCTATTCAACTTTCTCGTACAGTTCTGTAAAACTATCTGCCGGCACCATGACGAAAGCCGGAACCATTAAGGCATCTGTAACCCTCACCAACACTGGTAACTATGATGGTGAAGAAGTGGTGCAGCTGTATATAAGAGATATCGTTGGGTCTGTAACAAGACCGTTAAAAGAGTTAAAAGGTTTTCAAAAAGTATTTTTAAAAAAGGGTGAAAGCAAAGAAATTTCCTTTACGATCACTGCTGATATGCTGGCATTCTACGACTCGAATTTGAAATATGCGTCGGAGCCAGGTGACTTTAAAGTGTTTATTGGTGGAAGCTCTGCAACAATGAATGAAGCAGGTTTTGAGTTGAGATAAACCGTCTGGGTGTGCAATGAAAAAAAATATAAAATGAAAAAACTACTATCAATACTTCTCACTTGCGCCATTACGGTTTCCGGTGTGGCACAAACAACCAACGCAAAAATGGATGGGTTCATCAAACAGCTGTTAAGCAAGATGACGTTGGATGAAAAAATAGGACAGCTCAATCTGCAAGGTGGTTGGGATGATGCCAACGAGAGCAGTAAGGCCGCTTATATGCAGAAAGTAAAGAGTGGGGAAATAGGCGGTTCGTTTAACATTCCTAATCCTGAAAAGAATGCAAGAGCACTGCAGGACATCGCGATGCAAAGTCGTTTAAAAATTCCCGTGCTCGTTGGTGGAGATGTGGTACAGGGCTACAAAACTATTTTCCCCATTCCTTTAGCAGAAACAATGAGTTGGGATATAGAAGGAATGCAGCGTTCAACGGCCATCACAGCCAATGAAGCAAGTTCACAGGGCATAGCATGGACGTTTGCGCCAATGATAGATATCAGTCGTGATCCACGATGGGGAAGAGTTTCAGAAGGCGTCGGAGAAGATCCCTATCTGGGAAGTTTGATTGCCGCAGCAAGAGTTAAAGGTTTCCAGGGAACTGATTATCTGAAAAATCAAAACATGATGGCGTGCATGAAACACTTTGCCATGTACGGTGCACCAGAAGCCGGAAAAGACTATACAGGCATGGATATGAGCAAGCGCATCATGTATGATGTCTACCTGAAAACCTATAAGGCTGCCGTAGATGCTGGTGTCGGTTCTGTTATGTCTTCCTTTAATGATGTGCAAGGTGTGCCATCCTCCGGCAATAAATGGCTGCTCACCGATTTGTTACGCAAGCAGTGGGGCTTTAAAGGAATGGTCATTTCAGACTATACATCCATAGAAGAAATGAAGAATCATGGCGTTGCTGCAACAGACGCTGAAGCTGCGGCGCTAAGCATGAATGCAGGAATGGACATGGACATGATCAGTGAATTTTTTCAGAAGAATTTAAAACAATTGGTGCAGTCTGGAAAAGTGAATGAAAAGGAACTAGATCGTGCCGCATACAATGTACTTGCGGCGAAGTATAAGTTAGGCCTATTTGAAAACCCTTACCGCTACTCCGATACGCAACGTGCGGCAAAAGATATTTTGTCAGAAGAACATTTGCAACATGCATTGAAAATAGCGCAGGAGTCAATTGTTTTACTGAAGAACAATAATCATCTTTTACCATTGAAACAAACAGGAACTGTGGCATTGATAGGGCCATTTGCAAAAACAGAAGATGTTCAAAACATAGGTGCAACAAACGCATCCCGATCGCCGAATATTTACGAAGAACTTACCAGCCAACTAAAAGGCAAAGCAACCGTGCTGTACGCAAAAGGTGCAAATATTTCTGAGAATGACATGTTGATGGAAAGAATCTATCAGCAGAAAGATGTGCGCAGCGCTGAAGCATTAAAAGAAGAAGCTATTAACATTGCAAAGCAGGCAGATGTGATCATTGCTGTAATGGGTGAGCATGGAGGCATGACGGGTGAAGCAGCAAGCATGGCGGATATTCAGCTACAGGAGAATCAACGTGACTTATTGATGGAGCTGAAGAAGTTAAACAAGCCAATTGTGTTGGTCGTGAAAAACGGTCGTCCTTTAATTATTGATTGGGAAAATGAAAATATGGATGCAATTATCGATTGCTGGTATTTAGGCACCAAGGAAGCAGAAGCAGTGGTAAACACGTTGCTCGGAAAATTCAATCCCTCAGGAAAACTTACCATGACCTTTCCGCGAAATGCAGGACAAATTCCTGTTTACTATGCACACAATAATTCGAGCCGTCCTGAGCAGGATGGAAATAAATACACTTCCAAATACCTCGATGTTTCCAGCACACCACTGTTTCCTTTTGGTTACGGATTGAGTTATACTTCGTTCGAATATTCTGCCATAACATTATCCGCTACAACTTTAGACAGCAAAGGAAAAATAACAGCCAGTGTTACTGTTAAAAACAACGGCACATACGATGGAGACGAAATCGTTCAATTGTATATTCAGGATGTTGTTGGTAGTATTAAACGACCGGTAAAAGAATTGAAAGGATTTAAGAAGATATCACTTAAAACAGGAGCGTCACAAACCGTCACGTTTACGATTACCGAAGAAATGCTTCGTTTTTATAATAACGAATTGCAGTTTAAATCAGAACCGGGAAAATTCAATGTGTTCATCGGCACCGATTCGAATACTAAAAATGTTGCTGAATTTGAATTGAAGTGATTTTTTCGTAGAGACAAGGCATCGCCTTGTCTCTGTTCCACCCAAATTCAGATACATACAAAGACAAGGCAATGCCTTGTCTCTACCCGTTAAAATGCTGCCACACAATTTCCGCCTTTGATTTTCCTACCTCGGCGATTAATTCTTCTTTCGTAAGCGTTTTAATTTTGTTGACAGAACGGAATGTCTTCAATAATCTATCAGCAGTGGATTTGCCGATGCCTTCAATGGTTTCCAATTCATTCTTAAATGTGCCTTTGCTTCTTTTGTTTCTGTGAAACGTAATACCAAAACGGTGCACCTCATCACGAATGCGACGAATCAGTTTCAGGCTTTCGCTATTGTAAGGTAGTTTGAGAGATTCACTGTCTCCCGGAAAAAATAGTTCCTCTTCATTTTTTGCCAATCCTACAAGTGTCATTCGGCCGATCAGACCAAGTTCTTCAATGGCTTGCATAGCATAACCCAGCTGCCCTTTACCGCCGTCGATGATGACAAGCTGAGGCAAGTCTTGGTTTTCATCCAGCAAGCGTTTATATCGTCTGTAAACAACTTCTTTCATCGTAGCGAAGTCGTTAATGCCTTCAACCGTTTTCACATTAAAGTGGCGATAATCTTTTTTACTTGGAATGCCATCTTTAAAACAAACCATCGCAGACACCGGATAACTTCCCTGGAAGTTCGAGTTATCAAAACATTCAATATGCACCGGCGCCTCCGTAAGCGAAAGATCTTCCTGCAGTTGATATAGCACCTGCTTCTTTTCAAAATCCGATTTCCCTTCCAGTTGAAGAATTTTCTTTTTCTTCAATTCTTCTTTAAAATAGTTCACGTTCTTTTCGGAAAGCTCCAGCAGTTTCTTTTTATCTCCGCCTTTAGGCACAATTATTTCAACAGTGTCATCAGGATATTCAATTTCAAAGGGAACAATAATTTCATGTGCCATGCTATTGAACGTAGAACGAAGTTGTGCAATGGCAAACTGCAACACCTCCTGTTCTGGTTCTTCCAAATGCGTTTCCAGTTGAATAGTGTTGGTTTGAACCACTGTGCCATTTTGTATCATCAGGTAGTTTACATAGGCAAGATCACCGTCTTTCAAAATGCTGAAAACATCCATGGTGCCAAGGTGCCTGCTCACAATCACAGACTTCGCCTGGTAGCTTTCAAGATGCTCAATTTTTTTGCGCATCATTTCTGCTTTCTCAAAAGCCATGTTTTCCGCATGCGTCTTCATTTGCTGCCTGAATTGCTGCAGAATAGGACCAAGATTTCCTTTAAGAATATTTTCGATCTGCAGCAGTCCTGCATTGTAATCCTCCAGCGATTGCAAGCCTTCGCACGGCCCTTTGCAATTGCCTAAATGATATTCCAGGCACACTTTGAATTTGCCGCGTTTAATATTTGTGTCTGTAAGATTGAGTTTGCATGTACGCAGTGGAATATTTTGCTTGATGAATTCAATCAACTCACGCACTTTGCCAACAGAAGTAAATGGACCGAGATATTTTGAGCCATCATTTAATTTTCTTCTTGTGAGAAATATTCTTGAAAACGGCTCTCTTTTAATAACAATGAAAGGATAGCTTTTATCATCCTTCAGGTTGATATTGTATTTCGGCTGGAACTGTTTGATCAGCGAGTTTTCGAGCAGGAAGGCATCCTGCTCAGAATCAACAATGGTAAACTCAATCTTTGCGATGCGCTGAACAAGCTCGTGTGTTTTATAGTTGACAAAGGTTTTGGAAAAATAAGAGCTTACGCGTTTGCGAAGACTTTTTGCCTTGCCAACATATACCAGTTCATCTTTATTGTCGAAGTATTTGTAAATACCCGGATTGGTGGGAATTGTATGTGCTATCTGCTGAAACTCGCTCGCTGTCATAATATATCAAATGCTATGCAAATATCGTTTTTTTACCACTAAGGCACTCAGGACACAAGGTTCACTAAGGGTTTTTTTAACCACAGAGGCAACGAAGATTTTTTTCACAGAGGAAAGGAGATTTGTTGAACATTCTCCTACTTCCTACGCCCTCGTAAGCAGCTATCATTATCAACGCGTCGCCTCTTTTTCCTTTGTGAAAAAAACTCCTTAACTCCGTGGTAAGAAACTTAGTGAGGCTTTGTGTCCTGAGTGCCTAAGTGGTAAACTCAGAAGCGAAGCTTCTACTCTCCGCTCCACGAAACCTTCACAATCTTTGTAACCTCAACTCCATTCTTAGGTTGGGTGGTTGTTATGATCTGGCAGTTCTTATCGGCGCGCCAGAATAGTTTTTGTGAAAAAGAAGTATCTCCTTTTTCAAAGAATTTTTCAAGGTAGATGGTGCGAACTTTATCGCTTTGAACAGGGTCCGGTTTTATCAAAACGTCAAGGCGCTGTATTTCCAGAGAAGGGTTTTTTGTAGTGTAGGTAAACGTAACACTGGGAATGGACTGATCTGCAAAGGCAGTTTCTTTATAGTCTTTCTTTATGCCGGCATCGCTTATATCTGGCGTATAAAACTCAGCTGCGATCTTACTAAACTCTTCTTGTTTGATAGAAGACGGAACTGAATCTTTTCCAACAATGGATGTTTTCATAATGGGCAATTGCATTGAATCTACCATATGCACCTGGCTTTTGATATAGTCAGCCACCGGAAAAAAATCAACATTAGGATTTGCAGTATCGATCGCAGTTCCCTGGTTAGCCCCAGTCTTCGTAGTTTGATTGTTATTGCACGCAGCCAGCAGGATCAGGAAAATAGAATATTGTAAATACTTCATGGGAGTAAAAATAACTGAATAACCGAATAATTGAATAACTGAGTGGCCGATAGTTTTAATGCAAAATCGAAACTGAACTACTCAGTCATTCAGTTATTCAGTTATTCAGTTATTATTTCAGTGTCTTTATTATTCCAAACTTAATACTGTACTCCATCAGGTACTCATGAATTGGATATCTGTCTGAATAAGTAGATTTTAACTGATAGCGGAATTGTGGCCCCAGTTGGAATTTCAGACCGTTGGCACCAGTGTAGGAAACATATGTTTCAAGATTTGCGGCGTAGTTGAAACGACGCACCAGCGAATGTTCTTTTACGTAGTTATTGTAATCGTTGGAAAGTAAATAAGTGCTATGGGCCATTACATAGAATGGCTGGAACGTACCGGCAGCATTCAGTTGCAGGCGATGATCACCAATAATCTTCACATCAATTCCCACAGGCATAGACAGTTGGAAATATCTGTTCTGCAAAATTTCCTGGGAATAACCGTTCATGTTTCTAATGGAAGTAAACGCCCTGATGGTGTCATTAATATTTCCCGGTGTGGTTAAAGCAATGGTTGCTTTTTCACGTGAATAGGTGTATGCACTCACGTTGTAACCGTTCATATTCAACTGCAATCCAGCTTTAATTGAAATGTTTTTTGTAACAGGAAACAGCAATGCAGAACCCGCTTCCAAACCAATGGTGGGTGAGTGGTTCACAAATTTGTTTACGTCAAGATGGTTGGATGCCAATGGCAAATCCTGACTGGACGTGGACTTTGAGGTCGGGTCTTCCAGTTTTCTGAAGCTGATGGTTGGTGAAAAATAGTATTGCAATTGCAAATGCTTCTGCTCCTCAATTTTAGGAATCTTCACACTTGCATATGAAACAGGTATTGTAATAGCGGTTGAAGATTTCTTAGGCTCTGCAACAGCAATAATTGGTTTCGCAGCAACTGCAGGTGCCGCCGGTTTGTTACTGGCTACCGGTTTAACAGTGGTGGCGTTCATCACTACGTTTGCATCAGTATTGTCATTGATAAATACTTTGCCCACTTCATTTTCAGGAATTGCTACATACTTGGCAGCAATGGCATTTAACGGCGGCAAGTCACTGAACCTTGTGCTGAAAGAAGAAGTGATGCGTTGCGCGATCGGCAATTTATCCGCAATCACTTTTGGCAAAAAAGAATTTGCTACATAATTGTAACCATTCAACCACTTGTATATATTGATATTATTGGAATAAATGGGCTGGTTAAAAATGTGGACAGTGCTTTTGTTCTGTGTAAGGTTCAGGCCAGCCCTTATTTGTTGTAAGAAGTCATTTGCGGCAATTTCGTCGTTTTTAATAATAGAACCAGACAGTTCATTTTTATCAGATTGGACACGCAAAATCTGATCGCCCGTAAACAGGAACAATAAGAACAGTGCCGCCACGATCAGTCCGCTTTTCGTTGGGTGAAGAGTTTTATTGATTTTCTTCCACACCATCTCCGACGGGTATAATCTGTGTTGGTCAGCCTTGCTTTTTAAAAACTGCTCAAATTCGTCTGTATAAAAGTCTCTGTCCATTTCTACAAGCAATTTGGGGTACAAATCAAAACTGCTTTATTTGGCAAAAAGTGCCAGCAGCCTTGTTTTTTGTTTTGGTTTTTGTATAATGCTCTTTTTAACGAGAACGTCTTCCAGCATCTGCCGCGCACGTGTATATTGCGAGCGGCTCGTACTTTCTTCTATATCCAGCATATCAGCAATTTCTTTATGGGTATAGCCCTCAACAGCGTACAGATTCAGCACCGTTCGATAACCGATCGGCAGCAGCCTGATGCATTCAACCACTTGCTTGGCCTGGATCACAGAAGGAATATTTTCTTCACGTATTTCAATACCACTAGCGTAGGTAATATCTACGCTATCGTTGAATTTTTTATTTTTCTTTAAATGATTAATACAGGTGTGTACAACAATGCGCCTTATCCAACCTTCAAAAGCGCCCTGGTTCCTGAATGTGTGCATTTGCGAAAACACCTTTATAAAGCCTTCCTGAAGCATGTCTTCTGCGTCTTCCCGGTTGTGGCCATACCGGTAACAAACCGCAAGCATCTTGGGGCTATACCTGTTGTATAACTCCTTTTGCGCAGAAGCATTGTTTTGTAAACAGCCTTGGAAAATTGCATCTTCAGTCATGGTGTATATTGCTCTTCTAATATAGACATTTTTTTTCAAACATAATATGGGGGGAACTAAGCTTTTTGGAAGGGAATTTTGTTAACGGGGAGTTGTTAGTGGTTGGCTCTTAGTTGTTAGGCTTTATATGCCCTCAGGCAGTTCTGACAACTAACAACCGGCAACTAACAACTTTCCAAGTATCGAAACCATACAATAATCGTATCAAAACCGGACACCGGAATAAGCTGTGAGGCTGTTAACTGTCTATTTACCAGACGATTGTAACAGGGCATATTTTTGGCCATGTATATATCCTGTTTCATTGTAACCATATTCTCAAAAAATCGTCCTACAACTTAAATCAGAAGAATTTTATGCTTAAAAACTATTTTAAACTGGCATGGCGAAATCTGGTTAAAAGTAAAGTGTACTCGCTAATTAATGTGCTGGGCCTGGCCACCGGAATGGCGGTTGCCATGCTGATCGCACTATGGATATGGGATGAACTAACGTTTGACCAATATCATTCCAACCACAAGGAGCTTGCCCAGATAATGACCACGTATATCGATAACGACGGTAAAATGGCAACCGGGCCGGCAGTTTGCCTGCCAATAGGTAATGAATTACGAACCAAGTACGGTAGCGACTTCAAAAATATTTCCATGGCATCCTGGAACTTCGATCACATACTGGTGGTGGGAGATAAAAAGATCACTTCGAGAGGAATGTGGGTTGAAGGAAGTTTTCCCAATATGTTTTCATTGAGGTTATTGAAAGGAAATATAAATGCCTTGGAAGATCCTTCCACGATTCTGCTCAGTGCTTCCACCGCAACGACGCTTTTTGGAGATGCCGATCCGATCAACAAAATGCTGCGACTTGACAACAAGGATAATTATAAAGTGGCCGGCGTCTTCGAAGATTTTCCGCGCAATACAAGTTTAAATGATGTAAAGCTTTTTCTGCCGTGGAAAAAATATATAACAACAGAAGATTGGATAAAGCGTGCAAACACACAATGGAACAACCACTCATGGCAGGTGTATGTGCAGGTGGCGAATAAAATTGACATGGACAAGGAGACACAAAAGATCAAGAACATTGTGATGGACCATAAAGTGGCAGCTACCGACGGCAGAGAGCAGGCTGTGCTATTTCCCATGGACAAATGGAGGCTGTACAGCGAATTTAAAGATGGCAAAGCTGCCGGAGGTAAAATACAGTTTATCTGGTTGTTTGCAGTGATTGGTGTTTTTGTGTTGCTGCTGGCTTGTATCAATTTCATGAATCTTTCCACAGCAAGAAGCGAGAAAAGAGCAAAAGAAGTGGGCATTCGCAAAACGGTAGGTTCTGTTCGCGGACAGCTGATAGGCCAGTTTTTGGCAGAGTCGGTTTTGGTTGCCTTTGTGTCGCTGTTATTTTCACTTATTCTCGCTGCAGTGCTAATGCCGCTATTCAACAGGCTTGCAGAAAAAAGTATTTTTTTGCCCTTGGGCAATCCCATCTTTTGGTTACTGATAATTCTGTTCACCTTAATTACCGGATTGGTTTCCGGAAGCTATCCTGCATTTTATCTTTCCAAATTTGAGCCCATCAAAGTATTGAAAGGAACATTCCGTGTGGGAAGGTTTGCATCATTGCCACGCAAGGTGCTGGTAGTTGTGCAATTCACTTTCTCCATAGCATTGATCATTGGAACCATCATTATTTTCAAACAGATTCAATACGCAAAGAACAGGCCTGTAAACTACAGGAGCGAAGGCCTTATCACCATCAATATGTCCACCCCCGATTTGTATGGCCACTACGACGCTATACGCAGCGATCTGCTGGCTACCAATGTTGTGGACAACATGGCTGAATCATCAAGCCCCACAACGGATGTATGGTCGAATCAGATAGGGTTCAACTGGCAGGGAAAGGATCCTAACACATTGCCGGCTTTTGGCACCATTGCCGTAACCGAAGATTTTGGAAATACCATTGGCTGGAAAGTCAAGGAAGGCCGCGATTTTTCTAAAGAATTTGCTACCGATAGTTTGGCTATGGTACTAAATGAAGCCGCTGTAAAACTGGTAGATATGAAACGCGACATTGTGGGAGAAACAATAAAATTCAACGACAAAAATTATACGGTGATAGGCGTGGTAAAAGATATGATCATGGAATCGCCTTACACGCCGGTAAAACCAACCGTATTCTTTTTTGATCGCAACTGGGCAAACGTGATTACAATCGCCATAAAACAAACGGTGCCCGTTCGTGATGCGCTGAATAAAATTGAAGCTGTGTTCAAGAAATACAACCCCTCTTCACCGTTCGCTTATAAATTTAATGACGAGGAATACACGAAAAAATTCGCTGACGAACAGCGCATAGGAAAACTCGCAGTATTCTTTACCATACTGGCCATCTTCATTTCATGCCTTGGTCTGTTTGGCCTCGCTTCGTTTGTGGCAGAACAACGTAAAAAGGAAATTGGCGTGCGCAAAGTGCTCGGCGCATCAGTATTTAATTTGTGGCAATTGTTGTCCAAAGAATTTGCATTGCTCGTCGTGATTTCCTGTGTCATTGCAATTCCGTTGGCATGGTATTATTTAAACAGCTGGTTACAA
Organism: Pinibacter aurantiacus; assembly: GCF_019130065.1. Classification (GTDB taxonomy): domain Bacteria; phylum Bacteroidota; class Bacteroidia; order Chitinophagales; family Chitinophagaceae; genus Pinibacter; species Pinibacter aurantiacus. The sequence continues at coordinate 337,718 of NZ_JAHSPG010000008.1, forward strand.
CGTTTTGACTACAGAACCAACATTCCATTCTGGATCATTGTTGCTTCAGGAACTGGCGCGTTGGCCATAACCCTTATCACTGTCAGCTTCCAGGCAATTAAAGCTGCAATTGCAAATCCGGTGAAGAGTTTGAGAACGGAGTAGAGAGTAATTAATAATTAATAATTAAGAATTAATAGGTGTAGCAGCGAAATAGAAAATAAGTTGCTCGATGCTTAAATAATAAAACAGGGCAGCATTCTTGAGTGAATGCTGCCCTGTTAATTATTAATTATTAATTATTAATTAAAATATCTCCCGTCATTTCCTTTGGAATTTCCAATCCCATAAACTTAAGCATCGTAGGCGCAATATCTCCCAGTTTACCTGGTTTAACAGTGCCTTTCCAGTCGTTGGAAATAATGAACAATGGAACAGGGTTCAGCGTATGTGCTGTGTTTGGAGAACCATCAGCATTGATCAGGTAATCAGAGTTGCCATGATCTGCCGTAAGGAAAACAACATAGTCACTTTTCAGCGCAGCGGTTACAACTTTTTCCACGCATTTGTCAACAGTTTCCACTGCTTTGATCGCAGCTTCCCATACACCCGTATGGCCCACCATGTCGGCGTTTGCAAAATTCAATACGATAAAGTCAGCAGATTTTTTTTCGATTTCAGGAACCAATGCATCCGTAAGATCATTCGCACTCATCTCCGGCTGCAGGTCGTAAGTAGCTACTTTAGGAGATGGCTTCATGATACGGGTTTCTCCTTCAAAAGGAACCTCGCGGCCACCGCTAAAGAAGAACGTAACGTGCGGATATTTCTCAGTTTCGGCTATACGAATTTGTTTCAATCCGTTTTGCGCAATCACATCACCGATCGTATTATTCAGGTTATCGTTTTCGAAAACAACATTTACGTTTTTGAAGGTCTTGTCGTATTCCGTCATTGTTGTGTAGTGCAGGTTCAAATGTTTCATGCCCTGTTCCGGGATATCCATTTGCGTTAGTACCTCTGTAATTTCGCGGCAACGGTCCGTACGGAAGTTGAAGCAAATTACCACGTCGTCGTTTTTAATGGTAGCCAAAGGCTGCTGAGCAGAATCAAGAACAACTGTTGGTTTGATAAACTCATCTGTAATATTATGAGCATACGCATTTTCAACAGCTGCGATTGCGTCAGTCGCTTTTTCGCCAACGCCGTTCACCAGCGCATCGTAAGCAAGTTTTACTCTTTCCCAGCGTTTGTCGCGGTCCATGGCATAATAACGGCCACTAACACTTGCAATTTTACCGGTAGAAGTATTCAGGTGCTCCTGAAGCTCTGTGATGAAACCCAATCCGCTTTTTGGATCGGTATCACGGCCATCAGTAAACGCATGTATGAAAACATTTGTTAAACCTTCCGTTTGGCACATCGTAGTCAGCGCTTTCAGGTGATTGATGTGTGAATGCACACCACCATCACTTACAAGGCCAATGAGGTGGAGCGGCTTGTTATTTTGTTTCGCAAACTTGATGGCGCTTAGCAGCATCTCGTTTTTATAAAACTCTCCGCCGCGGATAGCCAGGTTAATGCGCTGAAGTTCCTGGTTTACAATGCGTCCCGCACCAAGGTTAAGGTGACCTACCTCACTGTTGCCCATTTGGCCATCGGGCAAACCCACCAGCTCGCCGCACGTAGTTAAGGTAGTGTTCGGGTATTTAGTATATAAAGAAGAGACAAAGGGCGTTTTTGCATGCTGAATCGCATCGCTGGAAGGAACCTGTCCCAGTCCCCAGCCGTCCATAATGATTAGAATTGCTCGTTTTTTTTCCATAAATGTTGAAGCTGTTTTATAAATATTTTTCTGAAATCCGTTGACAATGGTTGACCATAAACAATTACACCACGACTATTTCATATAAAATAATACAGGGTAGTTACTTGCCGGGCCATAAAATTTGCAAAACAATCGTGGCTTTCTTAAATGAAACCGCGTAAAAATGCGTTATCAATCGAAAGGGCGGATAAAGTTATTGCATAAACATTAAATTGGCATGTTTTTGGGAGATTTTAGAAAACCGCGAAAAACTAAACCTGCTGACTGTAAAATTGAAACTCAATATTGTTTATGAAACTTTCTATTATTGGACTGTTGCTGACTGTTTTTTTGGTGGTAAACCGAGATCCCAAGCCCGAAGTGGCAGAAATGGACTCCATTGTTACCGCCCTTAAATACGGCGACGCAGGTATGCTCTCACGGTTTTTCGACTCCAGAATTGACATTGAATTGCCAGATAAAAGTGATAATTTTAGTAGGGTACAGGCACAAATGATCCTCAAAGATTTTTTTACAAATAACGTCGTACAGGATTTTGAGATCAAACACAAAGGCGAAAAAAGCGGCTCTCAATATTGCATCGGTATCTTAATGACCAAAAGCGGCAAATACCGGACAACCTTATTCATGAAACAAAAAGGTGATAAACAACTTCTACAGGAAATAAGTTTCCAGTTTACAGAATAAACAATTTATCCCTTGAAGCTGATGGGGTCATGAGATTTTAATCCATGGCCCTTTTTAGTGCAATTAATAATTAATAATTAAAAATTAAGAGGGCGACATTTGTTATGAAATGCCGATTTTTTGTTTCAAAAAAGGGAGCTTGCTACAGACATGTAATGCAACACCTATTAATTATTAATTATTAATTGCCTCTCCTACCTTTGCTCCATGTTAACTACCGAACAGCAATTACAACATCTCATAGACGAGGCTTTAAAAGAAGATATTGGCGATGGTGATCATTCCACACTCAGTTGCATTCCTGCCAACGTAAAGGGTCATGCGGTTTTGAAGATCAAAGAAGATGGCATACTGGCCGGAATGAAAGTGGCAGAAGCCGTTTTTAATCACATGCAGCCCGGCATTGAGTTCACTGCATTTAAAAAGGATGGTGATGCAATGACCAACGGCGAAACGGCTTTTGAAGTTGAGGCCAATGTGCAAACCATTTTGCAATGTGAACGTGTGGTGCTTAACTGCATGCAGCGCATGAGCGGTATTGCAACGCTTACCCACCAATACGTAGAAAAACTGAAGGGCTATAAAACAAAAGTGCTGGACACCCGCAAAACAACACCCAACTTCAGGGTGCTTGAGAAAGAAGCCGTGGCAATTGGCGGCGGCGTAAACCATAGAATGGGTCTGTATGACATGATCATGCTGAAGGATAATCACATCGATTACTGCGGCGGACTTGAAAAGGCGATTGAAAAAGCTCACGCATATGTACAGGAGAAATTCCCCCAGCTAAAAATAGAAGTGGAAACCCGCTCGCTCGATGACGTAAAAAGAGTTGTGGCCTTTGCAAAAGGCAAAGTATTCAGAATAATGCTCGACAATTTTACTCCCGCACAGATTGTGGAAGCAATGAAAATAATCGACGGTCAATTCGAAACTGAAGCCAGCGGGGGCATTAATTTAGATACCATTACAAGCTATGCTGAAACCGGCGTAGACTATGTAAGTGTAGGCGGATTGATTCACCAGGCGAGAAGCCTGGACTTGAGTTTGAAGGCAAAGCTGGCGTGAGCGTGAATGGTCAATGGTGAATCGTGAATTAGGTTACGAGAGTGTTTTTGTTCACGTTTCACCATTCACGATTCACGAGATGCAAAACCGGTAATCGATTAAAAGTGGACAGAGCGCACTGTTTCGCAGGTTCCATTCACAATTCACCTTTCACGATTCACGTTTCCCGATTTTTTTTACTTTTGACCCATCATGAACAAGAAGAAACCCAACAGTAAAGACGGCATTGTTTACTCCACAGATCCCGGTTTTTCTTTTGAAGAAGAGAATGAAGTAGTTGAAACACTGGCGCCTGAAAAACAATTATTGAAAATAAAACTCGATACAAAACAACGTGCCGGTAAAGCGGTAACGCTGGTGGAAGGCTTCGTTGGAAAAGAAGAGGACCTCGAAACACTTGGCAAGCAATTAAAAAACTTTTGCGGAACCGGCGGCTCGGTGAAAGATGGCCTTGTGATCATCCAGGGAGATCAGAGGGATAAAGTGCTGCAGTGGCTGCAGAAAAATAAGTTTACAAAGGCCAAAAAAATATAAAGCGCATCATTTTTGTTTGAATAGAATCTTGCTCTCCCCGTCCGAACGGATTCATCCGGGCGGGCTTTGGAGAGGGTGGGCGAGGTCTTAAACTAAAACGCACATGTTCAACTTCTTTCTTGCCTTGATGAAATTTTTAACCATTACAAGTGGGATCATTTCTGTAATAAGTTTTTTCCTTTTCTCCCAGGCAAGAATGAAAGAGAACGAAGAGCAGGAGCAGCTCTATAAAAAAGTTCATTTTACCGCACTCATACTTTTTTGCGTTGCCGGCCTGGTACTTCTTAATATGCTAGCGTCGACTGAAACGCATTAGGTCTGCTTAACGCTCAATGCCTAATGCTTAACGCTTAACGCTTAACGCGGAGAGCTCGTGTTAGGCGTTAAGCGTTCGGCGTTCGGCAGCACCACATCAATTCCGGTTGATATCCTTTATCGCACGGTAGTTTTCGACGATATCGTTTTCTAAAAGGCGAAAAATTTATAACTTGCGTCAAGTCATGTTTTTTTCTGTTTTTTTTCGCTAAGGAAACTATGTTAAGAGAGCTAATCAAAAAAGGTATGTTATCACTGTTGCTGTTGTGCTTTGGCATGATGAGCTTCACGATGCCTGCCAATCACTTTCTGACTGGCTTTTCCAGTAATACAAGCTTTCCTGAAGGGAGCAGGCCCAATATTTCATTTCAGACATTTATCTGCAATGAAATAGTTGACATGATCAATCCGTCGCACGCCGATGAGAATGATTTTCCGGTAAGACAATTAAACTTCACTTACCTCGCTGAACATTCGCAAAAGCAGGCTGCGCGGCCACTTCAACAATACATTATTCCGTTTGTAAAAGTTGTTCCGCCTACAGTCGTTACGGAAACAAAAAAAGTTTACAAACCAGCCGATAGCAAGAAAATACTATCTGACTACTATAATTTTCTCCATCTCTTCGCCTTGTTTTAAACACTTGCTATTCGTGTGAATCGTTCTGTTCACACATATTTTACATTTTATAGTGACCATCCTTTCTTCCGCATTGTTGCCATAGAAAAATTCCATAGTTGCTGTCAGAGAGATCGCATGGGGATAATGGTATTGTATTGTCATACACCCACATCACCAATTGCAATTTCTCCATATAGACACAGATAGCGGCTGGAATTACAGGCGACAATGCGCGGGATTTTATTTCATAAATTCTAACCGAATAGCAATGTACAAGAGCCTTTTATCAATAATCGTAATAGTAGTAGCAGTAACAGCATGTCAAACCAAGGCATCTGAAATCAATGATAACAGCAAGGAAGTTTCCGCTTTTCCTTTAGTTGAGCTTACACAAAAAGACACCGTTTTGCAGAGCAATTATGTGGCGGCCATCAATGCCAGGCAAAATGTAGAAATACGCGCCAAAGTATCCGGCTACCTTGAAAAAATATTTGTAGATGAAGGAAAAGAAGTAAAACAGGGGGAGTTGCTATTTCAGTTGAACGCGAAAGAATTTCAGATAGGACTGGAAAAAGCAAGAGCCGCTGTTGCCAGTGCAAGAGCCGATGCAAAAGCAGTGGAGCTTGAGAAAGCGAGAGTTAAATTACTGGTTGATAAAAAGATCATATCTGCCAGCGAATATGAATTGGCAGATGCAAAACTTAAAGCAGCGGAAGCAAGAGTCCGTGAGGCTCAATCAGTAGAAGAAGAAGTCCTTACCAAATTGTCATACACTCAAATACGTGCACCATTCAGTGGCATCATCGACAGAATTCCATTGAAACTCGGAAGCCTTGTTGGCGAAGGTGCTTTGCTAACAACAGTTTCAGACATCAGTGGCATGCACGTGTACTTTAATATTTCTGAAAACGAATACCTGCAACTCGTTCAATCAAAAGCCTTCAAAAAAGACAGCAGTGCGTTTAATGGAGATGTGAATTTGATTTTAGCAGACGGTTCTGTTTATCCGCACACCGGAAAAATCAAAGCATCTGAAGGCGAATTTGATCAGGGAACAGGCGCCATTGCCTTCAGGGCAAGTTTTCCTAATCCTGAAAAGATACTCAAACATGGCGCTACCGGCAAAGTACAGATCACAAAACACGTGTCGGATGTGTTGCTCGTTCCACAAAAATCAGTATTCGAGATACAAGACAAAAACTACGTTTTCGTTGTTGATAAAAACCAGGTGGCACATATGAAAAACTTCGTGCCCGCTGCAAGATTGGGTGATTGCTATGTTGTACAATCCGGCCTTAACACAAGCGACAGAATTGTTTTTGAAGGAGCCCAGAATATCAGAGACGGAGAACGCATTGCGATAGCCCATTAACCTATAATGTGATTTGTGTGTGATGTACGATGTACGGTGTACGACATTCTTTAGAGTGGTGCACTATAACGCATTTCGTACATCGTACCCCGCACATCGTACACTGTTCTCTATTGGCTAACAACTATCAACAAACAACTATTAACTTCTCATGGTAGAAACTTTTATAAAACGACCGATCTTATCATTGGTCATATCCTTATTGATTGTATTGCTGGGTGTGCTGGCGCTCTTTACGTTGCCGGTCACTCAGTTTCCCGATATCGTTCCACCTTCTGTTGTAGTAACAGCAAAGTACACCGGGGCAAACGCTGAAGTATGTACCAACGCCGTTACAACGCCTTTGGAAAGAGCGATCAACGGCGTGCCGGGCATGACGTATATGTCTTCGGTATCCAGTAACAATGGTATTACGCTGATCACTGTTTTTTTTAAAGTAGGAACAGATCCCGATCAGGCGGCGGTAAACGTGCAAAACCGTGTAACGACGGTGCTTGACGAACTGCCGGAAGAAGTGATTAAAGCCGGCGTAACAACAGAAAAAGAGGTGAACAGTATGTTGCTGTACCTCAACATTGTCAGCAAAGATTCAAGCGCTGATGAAGAATTTATTTACAACTTCGCCGACATCAACGTGCTTCAAGAGCTGAAACGTATTGATGGCGTTGGTTTCGCCGAGATCATGGGTGCACGTGAATACTCCATGCGTGTATGGTTGAAACCCGATAGAATGCTGGCATACAATGTATCTGCAGATGAGATTGTGAATGCATTAAGAGCACAAAACATAGAAGCTGCACCCGGAAAAACGGGAGAGAGTTCTGGTAAACAAGCACAGAATGTACAATACGTTTTGCGCTATACTGGAAAATTTTTCGAACCGAAACAATATGAAGAAGTTGCCATCAAAGCGAAGGACGATGGAACAATACTGAAGCTGAAAGACATTGCGGAGGTTGAATTTGGAACGTTGAGTTACGGAATGGTGTCGAAGACAAACGGCCAACCATCTGCATCCATTATGATCAAGCAGAGACCCGGTTCCAATGCGAGTGATGTAATTGCCAACATCAAATCGAAGATGGAGGAATTGAAACAAACCAGTTTTCCGCCGGGCATGGAATTCAACTATGCTTACGACGTATCGCGCTTTTTGGATGCAAGTATTCACGAAGTATTACGCACATTGGTGGAGGCTTTCTTGTTGGTGTTTGTTGTAGTGTTCATCTTTTTGCAAGATTTCAGATCAACGCTTATTCCTGCACTGGCCGTGCCTGTAGCGCTTATCGGTACATTGGCATTCATGCAAATGCTTGGCTTCTCTATCAACCTGCTTACATTGTTTGCATTGGTATTAGCCATTGGTATTGTGGTAGACAACGCGATTGTGGTCGTCGAGGCAGTGCACGTAAAAATGACGGAAGAACATTTAACGCCATTGGCAGCAACCATCAAAGCAATGAAAGAAATTTCAGGAGCCATCCTTGCCATCACATTGGTGATGTCTGCGGTGTTTGTTCCGGTTGCGTTTTTGTCCGGGCCAGTTGGTGTGTTTTACCGGCAGTTCTCATTGACACTTGCCATCGCCATTGTGATATCGGGTATCAACGCGTTAACACTCACGCCGGCACTTTGTGCCTTGATGCTTAAGCATGACACGAAGCCAAAGAAAAATAATTTGCTCAATAAATTTTTCCATGGCTTCAACAAGAACTATTTAAAAACAGAAAGAAAATACAAATCTCTTGTTACAAGAATTGCGGGAAGACAAGTCATCACAATGGCTTTGTTGATTGGCTTCTGCGTGGCAACATGGGGTGTGAATGCAATTTTGCCTTCGGGCTTTATTCCCACGGAAGATCAGGGAATGATCTACGTGAACGTTACAACGCCGCCTGGCTCTACGGTTGAGCGTACTGAGAAGGTGCTGGATGCAATCGAAGAGATCACAATGAAAGAAAGTGTGGTGGAAAACATCAGTAGTCTTTCCGGTTATAGTTTGGTGAATGAAGTGGCCGGTGCATCCTATGGCATGGCAATGATCAACCTTAAGCCTTGGGATAAAAGAAAAGAATCTGTGCAGGATTTGATTGAAAGATTGGAAAAGAAAACGAAGAATATTAAAGATGCGAACATCGAATTCTTTCCTCCGCCAACGGTTCCCGGTTTTGGTAATGCGAGTGGTTTTGAACTGCGTTTGCTCGACAAAAATCGCGGAGGAAGTTTGAACAATACTGCCAAAGTAACCAACGATTTCATTGCTTCTCTAAAAAAGGAAAAAGCAATTGGATCGGCATTTACAAGCTTTGACGTGAATTTTCCGCAATACCTGATACATGTAGATTACGACATGGCGGGCAAGAAAGGAGTAACGGTGGATAACGCCATGAGCTCGTTGCAAACCTTGCTCGGAAGTTATTACGCCACCAACTTCATTCGCTTTGGACAAATGTATAAGGTGATGGTGCAAACAGGTCCCGGCTATCGTACAAAGCCCGAAGACATTTTGAACTTGTATGTAAAAAATGATCGTGGTGAAATGGTGCCTTACTCAACATTCATCAGGCTTGAACGCGTGTATGGTCCTGAGCAATTGACACGATACAACATGTACACGTCTGCCATGATCAACGGTGATGCCGCGAGAGGATTTAGCAGTGGCGATGCGATCACAGCCATTGAAAAAACAGCAAAGGAAAAATTGCCAAAAGGCTATAGCATAGAATGGAGCGGTATGACGCGTGAACAAATACTTTCAGGCAACCAGGCTGTGGCGGTATTTATGCTGTGTTTAATATTTGTGTATCTGTTGCTCGCAGCGCAATACGAGAGCTTCATGTTGCCGATGCCTGTCATTCTTTCTTTGCCGACAGGTATTTTCGGAGCCTTCCTTTTCTTGAAATTGGCTGGACTTGAAAACAACATTTACGCGCAAGTTGCACTGGTCATGCTGATTGGTTTGCTTGGTAAGAATGCAATCCTGATTGTTGAGTTTGCCATACAACGGCGCAAGCAGGGATTGACCATTATGGCCGCTGCACGCGAAGGTGCGGTCTCCCGTTTACGTCCTATCCTCATGACATCATTCGCATTCATTGCCGGATTGATTCCATTGTGTTTAGCAAACGGTGCAGGTGCAATGGGCAATAAATCGATTGGTATGGCATCTGTTGGTGGAATGCTGATGGGAACTGTGTTTGGCGTAATACTCATTCCGGGCCTGTATATCATTTTTGCAAAACTATCTGAATTGAGCAGTCGCAAGAAAATGAGCCAGCGCCAGTTTGTTTCACGCAAAACCATAAAAGACAACAGAAAAGTTGTGGAAGCCTAAGCATGAGTTGTTAGTTGTAGGTTGTTAGGCTTGAAAGTGGAACAATCTTTTCTAACAACTAACAACTATCAACCAACAACTACAATGATTCAAATAATTCATAGCCCTTTGCTTTAGTAAAGGGATGAAAAATAAAGAGGTAATGAAAAAAAGCAAGAACATACATTTTTATATAGTCGCACTCGGATTTGTCATTTTCGTTGTGTCGTGCGCACCATCGCGCAACACAGGCGTACCAGATAAAGTAGAAGTTTCCGATACATTGTTTCACACAACAGATAGCACAAGCATTGCAACAATAAAATGGAAAGATTTCTTCAAAGATCAATACCTGCAACGTATTATTGACAGCACTTTGAAGAACAACCAGGATATCTTAATTGCCGCGCAAAGAGTAGAAGTTGCAAGGGCAAATTTAATGATGGCGAAGGCTGCTTTTCAACCGACGGTAAATGGGGTGGTAAGCGCTGCAGCAGATCGGTATGGCGATTACACAATGAACGGCGTGGGAAATTTTGATACGAACTTATCGCCAAACATTTCCAACGATCAGAAAATTCCAACGCCTGTAACACCTGACTACTTTATCGGTTTTAGAAGTACCTGGGAAATTGATTTGTGGGGCAAGCTGAAAAATAAGAAGAAAGCTGCATTGGCAAGATTTGCCGCCTCTGAAAAAGGCAGACAAATGCTGAGTACTTTTCTCGTTGCAGAGATAAGCTCCTTATACTACCAGCTTTTGGCATTAGATAATGAGCTGAAAATTATCGAAAGGAATACCAAACTGCAAGAGTCTGCTTTGGATGTGGTGAAAATTCAAAAAGAAGGCGGGCGTGCTACAGAACTCGCTGTTAAACAGTTTCAGGCACAAGTGTATAACACGAAAAGTTATGAGTATGCCATCAAGCAGGAAATTGGAGTAGTAGAAAATCAGATCAGTTATTTGATGGGCGGTTACCCAAAACATATCGAACGCGATACAATTATTACTGGCCAGGAGTTTCCGGAACAGTTGCTCACAGGTGTTCCGTCTTCCATGTTGTTGCGCAGACCAGACATCCGCGAAGCAGAGCTGCAGCTCATCGCCGCGAAGGCCGATGTAGATGCAGCAAGAGCCGCATTCCTGCCGTCACTTACAATAAATCCATATTTGGGATTAAACAGCTTTGGAGCGGGTTTGCTCTTCAACGGCGGTTCGTTTGTGTATGGAATTCTGGGAGGTTTGACGACGCCCGTTTTTAATCAGCGTCAGCTAAAAGCCAACCACATCATCAGCGTCGCGGCAAATAAAGAAGTGTACTACAGCTATCACAAGACAGTTACCAATGCAACACGTGAAGTGCTCACAACATTGAACAATATCGATAATGGAAAAAAGATGTTGTCGCTGAAACAACAGGAAGCACAAGAGCTAACAGACGCCGTGTCGTCTGCGCAGGATTTGTATGTGGCAGGTTACGCTACTTACCTTGAAATCATCACTGCGCAGAAAAGCGTGCTGGAAGCGGAGTTGCAAAAGAACGAGATCAGAAAGAATTTATACCTGTCATCGATTGGTTTGTATAGAATGCTAGGTGGCGGTTGGTAGAGACGCGTTGAACGCGTCTCTCTTGCACCCCAAGTATGCACAAACATAAAGAAGGCATGTTCGCGCTTTTTGGAAACATTACGCGGGTGTTACAGAGACGCATTCAATGCGTCTCTGTAAGCAGCCTCGGTTCGTGTCTTCACGAACCGAAATGCACATCGTGATTGTTCGGTAGTTCGTGGGGACACGAACCACGGCTAAGGGCGCGACACTGGGAATAATTTGGAATTTGGATTTATGGGATTGGAGGATGATTGAGTTTTCTGTGATACCCGTTTCGTTAGAAAAAAAATAGTTGAAAAGATGAGATTTGTCTTTGCCATGAAAATTCAGTCATCCACTAGTCCGATGAATCCGAATTCTTATCAATGCTTAATGCGCCGCTGGGGCATTTTTTCACCTGATCAATAATGCGCTCCGTAGTGGCGCCGTCCATGTTGATCCACGGCCTGTTCTTAGGATTAAATACTTGTATCAATCCTTTCCAGCAAATGGTAGAATGTTGGCAAAGATGAGCCTGCCAAAGGATTGTTACATCACCATTGCTATATTTTCTTATTTCGTCTGACATGAGAAAGTAATTGAAAAAAAATGACTGAATAATTGAAAATTAACCTTGTTAAAGTTACTCAATTATTCAGTCATTATATTATCCGATCAACCTTCAGTTATTCAGTTAATCAGTTACTCAATTACTGTCCTTGCGCTAAGCTATACGCTTTCTTATCTCCCCACATATTCAACAATTCTAGAGAGCAGATCTTAAAGTTTCCGCTAAGGCTTACATATAAACCAATAACATCCTGTTGATTCAACGCACTGCCATCAAGGCTTTCGAAACGTGCATTGTACTGATTCACAAGGTTGGTGAATTTAGAACCTGTAGGCCAAACCTGTGTACCACGATTGCTGATGCTTACCAAGCTAAATTTCACACCTGCATGGCGAAGACATTTTTGTGCGATCACTTCAGGTTGCTCTTCGCTCTCAATAAACATATCAACGCCCACGATTTTTTCCGCAGCAGTTTCTTCGGTGATCAACATCGGATTTTTTTCCAGGTTGAAAACTGTTGGAGTAACCGGCTTGTTGGGAAGAATTTCTTTTGCACCGTGCTGAGGTTGTTTTCCAAAGTTTGCAATAATAGCATCCGCAAACTGCGTGGTGTTTGCAGAAGGTGTGCTTTTATCGCCAAAATCGCCGGTATGAGTACCGCTTTCCAAAGTATACAACAATGCATTTTCAATGATTGCCGCATTTTCCATCAATCCGAGGTGGCGCAACATAGCGATACCGCTCAACAAAAGAGCCGTTGGGTTGGCAATATTTTTACCGGCAATATCAGGAGCGGTTCCGTGAACAGCTTCGAAAATACAAATGTGGTCGCCGATATTTCCCGAAGGAGCAAAACCTAAACCGCCCACAAGACCAGCACAAAGGTCAGAAACGATATCGCCCTGCAAGTTGGTCAACACCACTGTATCAAAAAGATCAGGGCGGGTAACCAACTTCATACAAAGGTCATCCACAATCACATCATCAGCTTTCAGGTGCGGATATTCCTTTGCCACTTCGTAGAAGCACTCAAGGAACAAGCCGTCGGTGATTTTCATGATGTTTGACTTGTGGCCGCAGGTAATTCTTTTAGCATTTTTCTTGCTGGCCATTTCGAAGGCATATTTGATCACCTGCAAGCTACCCGGACGGGTAATGAAACGGCGGCTCAACGCAACATCCTGTGTAAGCATGTGCTCCACACCGCCATAAGTATCTTCAATGTTTTCGCGAACAATTGTTACATCGATGGGAATGCCTGCTTTACTGAAAACAGTATCCACGCCATGTAAAGTTTGAAACACACGTTTGTTAGCATAAGTGTTCCATGTTTTGCGTGCGGTAACGTTCACGCTTTTTACCCCTTTACCTTTTGGGGTTTCCATCGGGCCCTTAAAAAGAATACCCAGTTTCTCGATGGTATCTTTGGCTTCAGGAGTCATACCGTTGCTGAATCCTTTGTCAAACACCCATTTTCCCATGTCAACAAATTCATACTCAAGGGGAACCTTTCCGGCAACGAAAATTTTTAGTACGGCATCCATGATCTCTGGACCGATACCATCACCTTTTGCAACAGCAATATTCATAATTGAATTTTTAGTCTAATGTTTAAAAGAATCTTCTCAGGGCGAGCAACAGATGTCAATAAAAAATGGAGACGCAAAGATAATTTTTAGTTTAAGAAAGAAATGCAGATTATTATCTTTTTTAGGGTGGATAATGACTTTTAATCAATATCATAATAAACCATGATAATCTTGAAGATCTGCGGCTGTACCCATAATTAGGTAACAAAAAATTAAAACCTTAGGTTATTTTCATTATTTTTATCAAAAACCTGGTCAATGGTTAGCAAGATATCAGAAGGTATAGAAATAAGTGTAGAGACCTTTTATCAGCCGGACTACTCAAACCCAATGTCCGCTGAGTTTATGTTTGCTTACCGCATCAGCATTGAAAACCACAATAATTTCCCCGTTCAGTTACAGCGCCGCCACTGGCATATTTTCGACAGCAATGGCCAATACCGTGAAGTAGAAGGCGAGGGCGTTGTTGGTGTACAACCTACACTTAATCCCGGCGAACGCTATCAATATGTAAGCGGTTGCAATCTTCGCACCGAAATGGGCAAAATGTACGGAACCTACTCCATGCTCAACCTGAGCAATAAAAGGGCTTTTGACGTGAACATTCCCGCGTTTGAAATGATCGTTCCGTTTAAGCACAACTAAGTATTAGAAATTAGAAGTTAGGAGTTAGGAATTAGAAAGCGTAGTCGCAGCGAGGACTTCAGTTATTCAATTATTCAGTTATTCAGCTTATAAAAAAAAGAGGCGATGTTATTAGCATCGCCTCTTTTTTTATCTCGAAACAAATTTATCTCACACCGTGCATCATCTTTTTCAACACTGGTGTAAGTGCAAATAACAATGCAGAAGCCACACCGCAAAGCACTACGAATACCATGAAGAATTGGAATAAGTTGTGAATTTCAAAGCCTGCGAAAACAGGATTGGTCACATTGATTTTTGCTGTTTCCAGAAACTTTAATTGCTCAGGAGTTGCCGTTACAGTTTTGTCCAAAATGCCTTGCAGATTGATGCCTGCTTCGTTTGCTTTTTTAAACTGCTCACCGGTTGCAGGCAGGATAGAACCCAATGTTCCCGCCAACGCATAACCAGATGCATTTGACAAAAAGAACACGCCAAACAACAAAGAAGCGAAACGTTTTGGAGCCAATTTGCCCACCAGAGAAAGGCCAATTGGGGAAAGGCAAAGCTCACCGAAAGTTTGGATCAGATACAGCAGGATCAGCCATTTTACAGCCAATAAACCTGAGTTGCCAAGATCTTTTACATTGTGTGCTATAATAAAGTAGCTAAGTGCAATTAAGAACAAGCCAATAGCTTGTTTGAAGGGAGAAATAGGTTCTTTGCCGCTTGCTCTCAATTTATCCCAAAGGAGACTGAAAGGAACCGCAAAAGCAACAACGAAAATTCCGTTGAAGATTTGAACCATTGATGGAGGCATTTGCCATCCAAGGAAATTTCTGTCTGTTTGGTTATCCGCTATGAACGTTAGCGATGAACCCGCTTGCTCAAAAGCCGCCCAAAAGAAGATGATAAAGAAGGAAACGATGTAAATAACAAGGATTCTGTCCCTTTCAACTTTCGTCAGTGATTTATCCGTCAGGATCAATCCTGCGAGTGAAATACCACTACCATAGATAATTGAGTAGATTACGTTTTGTCCTGCAACTTTATTGAAAAGAAACGCCAGAATCGCAAAGGCAATTACCGCGCCACCCAACGCTTTCCCCGTGAAATGCGCGTTTTGAGCCTCTCCTTCAGCAAAATCCGCAGCAGTATTGTGTTTTGGCAAACCACCGATAGGACGTCCTTCCGGAGTTCTTACGTATTTATCTTTTAAGAAGAAGAAAGAAATAGTACCAGTCAGCATGGCAAGAGAAGCCGCTAAGAAACCCCATTTGAACGCATGGATATCACGAACGCCGGCTTTGTCGACAACGTCGCCTAAAACAGGGCAAATAAACTGGCCAAGGAATGCACCTACGTTGATACCCATGTAGAAAATGGTAAAAGCGGTGTCCAGCTTGTTTTTTTCCTGCGCAGGATACAGGCTTCCTACCATCGAAGAAATGTTTGGTTTGAAAAAGCCGTTACCAAGGATGATTACGCCCAAACCGATGTACAATAATGTTTTTGCAAATTCCAGGTTGCCGCCGAAAACGCTGGCACTGGTAAACAGGAACATCTGTCCGATTGCCATTAAAGTACCACCAAGAATGATACAATATCTGTTACCAAGAAATCTGTCGGAAATAAAACCTCCGAGCATCGGAGTTAAATAACACAATCCCAGGAAGCCCCCGTAAATCAATGATGAAGTCTCTTTGCTCATCATCAGTGAGTTCACGATAAATAGAGTAAGGAGAGTACGCATTCCGTAAAAGTTGAATCGCTCCCACATCTCCGTCGAAAATAACACCCAGAGCCCTTTTGGATGTTTTTTGCTGGTCGTGCTAGCCGGGCTAGCGGTTGCTACTGCTGTATCCATACGGCGAAATTTCTGTTCTCAGTTTAATTTAGGTTGATAAAGTGCCCAAAATACTGATTAATTGTAACATGTAATCAAACGCGACCTTTATCAGGCAGCATTTTATCAAAATAAAGTTGCCTCGTTTATATATTTTCTACTTTTGCTCCGTTTTTCAGCCTCATATTTACTTAAAATATAATAGCTCAACTCAATGAACATTCTTCTTTTAGGCTCAGGCGGCAGGGAACATGCGCTGGCGTGGAAACTTTCTCAAAGCAGTAAATGCTCAAAATTGTTTATAGCGCCGGGAAATGCCGGTACAGCACAATGCGGTACCAACGTGGCCATTTCCGCAACAGATTTTGATGCCATTAAAAAGTTTTGCGACGGTAATAATGTGGAAATGATAGTGGTAGGGCCGGAAGACCCATTGGTAAAGGGCGTGTACGATTATTTTAAAACAAATAGTTCCTCTATATCTGTAATTGGCCCTTCTCATGAAGGTGCAAAGCTTGAAGGCAGTAAGGCTTACGCGAAAGCTTTCATGAAGAGACACAATATTCCAACCGCAGCCTACGCTGAGTTTGACGCTAATAATTACCAGGATGGCGTTACTTATCTTAAAAATCACTCCTTGCCTATAGTGCTGAAGGCAGACGGTTTGGCCGCTGGAAAGGGCGTTCTTATTTGTCAATCGCATGAAGAAGCGCTGACAGAATTTGAGCAAATGATCCAGCAAAGCAAATTTGGCGATGCCAGCAAAAAGGTAGTGGTAGAAGCATTTTTGGACGGAATCGAGTTGAGCATGTTTGCTTTAACTGATGGCAAAAGCTATGTGTTACTGCCTGAAGCAAAGGACTACAAAAGAATTGGCGAAGGCGATACCGGTTTAAATACCGGTGGTATGGGCGCGGTAAGCCCGGTCCCGTTTGCCGATGCTACTTTCATGAAAAAAGTAACCGATACCATCATAAAACCCACTATTGACGGGCTTTACAAAGATAACATCACTTACAAAGGGTTCGTGTTTTTCGGCTTGATTAAAGTTGGAAACGAGCCTTTCGTAATTGAATACAACTGCCGCATGGGCGATCCCGAAACGGAAGTGGTGATGCCAAGACTTAAAAATGACCTGGTAGATCTTTTTATTGCTACACAAAATGGCACGCTGAACAGTATTAAAATCGACCATGACAGCCGCGTTGCCTGCACCGTGGTGGCTGTAAGCGGTGGCTATCCCGGCGATTACAAAAAAGGTTTTGAAATAAAAGGTTTGGGTGGCAAAACTGTTTCTGGCGACACCATGGTATTCCATGCCGGTACTGCTGCGCAAAATGATAAGGTGGTAACTGCAGGTGGCCGCGTTCTCTGCGCCACTTCTTATGGCGATTCTGTAAGCGACGCCATCAACAAATCAAAGCAAACCCTTGCCGATATTGAGTTTGACGGAATGTATTTCAGGAAGGATATAGGCTACGAGTTTATGTAATCGTACGTAGAGACAAGGCACTGCCTTGTCTGGCGAATTTGAAATTCGTAATATGCAAGAGACAAGGCATTGCCTTGTCTCTACAAATAAATTAAACATGACCAACAAAGCAGTGCATTACAGCGATTACCTGCAACTAGACAAAATCCTGAATGCACAAGAACTAGAAAGCGACAAACTGAGTTTGCACGCGCATGATGAAATGCTCTTCATCATGATCCACCAGGCATACGAGCTATGGTTCAAACAAGTGCTTTTTGAAATTGATTCTGCCATAGCCATCATGCATCAGCCCATGAACGATAATTCGCCCGAATTGCAAACCATCGTTCACCGTTTCAACCGCTGCGTAACCATCCTAAAAGTACTGGTACATCAGATCGACATCATGGAGACCATGACACCGATGGATTTTCTTGATTTCAGAGACATGCTGCGGCCTGCGTCCGGCTTCCAAAGCTGGCAGTTCAAAACGATAGAAGCTAAGCTGGGACTGAAGTTTGAGCATCGCCACGGGCAGGAATATTATACCGCACAATTAAGACCACAGCAAGTTGAAATAATCAAAGCTGCAGAGCACGAGAAATCATTGCTGGAGCTTGTAAACAGCTGGCTCGAAAGAATGCCTTTCTTCGAAGAACCGGAAAACTGGGAAAACTTTAAAGGACTTGAAGGTAAAAACGGAACGCATACCTATTGGGCAACTTACAGAGAATGCTATCGTCAGAGTTTATCAGAGGCGGAATTTGGCAACCTTGCTTACTTCGACGATATTTTTCTTCAGAGCGATACACTAAAAACTGAGAACGGATCGTTATCCGCAAAAGCGAATCGCGCAGCACTTTTTATCATGCTATATCGCGGCTATCCTATTTTGCAATTGCCTTTTCAACTATTGAACAGCTTACTTGAAATAGATGAGCAATTAAGCATTTGGCGATACAGGCATATGAGCATGGTGCAAAGAATTATTGGAACAAGGTTGGGAACCGGAGGCAGTTCCGGTAGAGATTACCTGAAAGCCGCGCTGGACAAGCATTATATTTTCAAGGAAATTGCACGACTCACCAGCTTTTTAATCGAGAGAAGAAAACTTCCGGAATTAAGTCCGGAGATGGAAAAGCGACTTGGATTTATAAAGTAACTATGGCTGCAGACTGCTTTTTGATAGTGGATTTCAAGATTGTGCTTTATTTGAAAATTTGAAAATATGAGAATTTGAAAATGCTTTCTGTGCAACTTCTGGGTCTAAACTGACTCTCGAAATATCCGGGAGTAAATAACAAGTTCAAAAAGGGCGCACCGAAAGCATTTTCAAATTTTCAAATCCTCAAATTTTCAAATTGAAAATGTTATGCACCCTTATATATTCATTTTTCTTATCTTGCTAAAGAATCATGGTGAAATCGCAAACCGCTTTGCTTTTAAAATAAAAAATGATTAGAAGCAAAGCGGTTTTGCTTTGCCAATCGAATTATTTGCATCAAATTTGCATGCGTTATTCTTTTCAAAATTCTGACTCTTAAAACATGGGCCTTTTTAATTTTTTTACACAGGAAATTGCAATAGATCTGGGTACTGCAAATACCCTTATCATACACAACGATGAAGTAGTAGTAAACGAACCTTCAATTGTTGCGCTGGACAGGAATAACCCTAAGAACGTTCTCGCGGTAGGCAAAAGGGCCCTGATGATGCACGAAAAAACGCATGAAAGCATCCGCACTATTCGTCCGTTGAAAGATGGTGTAATTGCTGACTTCAACGCGGCAGAATTAATGCTTCGTGAAATGATCAAGATGGTTTATCCAAAGAAACCGATCTTTTCACCAAGCTGGAGAATGATGATCTGCATCCCTTCAAGCATTACAGAGGTTGAGAAACGTGCGGTGCGTGACAGTGCTGAACAAGCGGGCGCAAAAGAAGTGTATTTGCTGCATGAGCCAATGGCTGCTGCTCTCGGTATCGGTATCGATGTGGAAGAGCCGGTTGGTAACATGATCATTGACATAGGCGGTGGTACCACGGGTATTACCGTAATCGCTTTGGCCGGTATCGTTTGTGACCAAAGTATCCGTATCGCCGGTGACGAATTTACTGCGGACATTATGGAAGCGCTTCGCCGCTACCATAGCTTGCTGATTGGTGAGCGTACTGCCGAGCAGATCAAAATTCAGATCGGTGCCGCGATGAAAGATCTTGAAAATCCGCCAGATGATTTGCCTGTTAATGGTCGTGACCTTGTAACAGGTATTCCAAAACAAATTATGGTAAGCTACCAGGAAATTGCGGAAGCGCTTGATAAATCCATTTTCAAAATTGAAGAAGCGATTCTGAAAGCACTTGAAACCACGCCTCCTGAGCTGGCTTCGGATATTTATCGCCGTGGTCTGTACCTGACAGGCGGTGGTGCCTTGTTGCGCGGTCTTGATAAAAGACTTGCTCAAAAAATTAAATTACCTGTACACATTGCAGATGATCCGTTAAAGAGTGTGGTTCGCGGTACAGGTATTGCTTTGAAACATTATGATCGTTACCCATTTGTAATGAGATAATAGCTAGGAATTAGAAATTAGGAGTTAGGAATTAGAAATTTCGTAAGCCTGCTTCTAAT
Organism: Pinibacter aurantiacus; assembly: GCF_019130065.1. Lineage (GTDB taxonomy): Bacteria > Bacteroidota > Bacteroidia > Chitinophagales > Chitinophagaceae > Pinibacter > Pinibacter aurantiacus. Next base: position 357,764 of record NZ_JAHSPG010000008.1, read on the forward strand.
ATCTAATTCCTAATTTCTAAATCCTAATTTCCTGCTCTCATATGCGTAATATTTTTCTGTTCATTAGGAGGTACTCCAACTTTTTACTGTTCCTGGTGCTACAGATAATTGCATTATCCTTTCTTTTTCGTTTCAACAAGTATCATGAAGCCGTTTTCAACGGTTTTTCAAGCGAAGTCACAGGCAGGGTTAGCCAGAAATACAATAGCGTAGAATACTATTTCCAGCTAAAGAAAACCAATGATGCGCTCGTTCATGAAAACCTTGAATTGCGCAAGATGCTCAAGGACAACTATGAAAGCTACGACACCACAAAGAAGGTAGTCGTAGATTCCATAAAAGTCGACAGCATTCTTAAATACCAGAAGTATCAATATTACGAAGCCAAAGTGGTGGGTAGTTTTATAACCACACAAACCAATTATTTCATGCTGCACAGAGGCGCCAAGCAAGGTGTTCATGCAGATATGGGCGTAATAGGGCCACAAGGAATTGTGGGTCGCGTGGTAAACGTGAGCGACAACTTCTCCACAGTAATGAGCGTACTGAACCGTCAGTTTAAAGTAGACGCCAAATTGAAAAAGAGCGGCGACCGAGGTCGCGTAGAGTGGGATGGTGCCAGCCCGCAATATATTTTCCTGAAGAACATTCCTAAAAGCGCCCCTATAGCGAAAGGCGATTCAGTGCTGACGAGTGATCTGTCATCCATTTTCCCTCCGAACATTATGATTGGAACCGTGGCGGAAATTGTAAATGACCCAAGCAGCAACTTTTATACATTAAAATTAAAAACAGCTACCAACTTTTCCAGCGTCCAATACGTCAATGTAGTGGAGAATTTACAGCTGGATGAACGTAAAGCTTTGGAAGAGGCAGCACAAAAAAATCAATGAGTATAACGCTTAAAAATATCATCAGGTTTGTCCTGTTTATACTGGTTCAGGTATTTGTACTGCACAAAGTGCCACCTTTACATGAATACGTTGTGCCTTACGTTTACTTTCTTTACGTTTTGTGGCTGCCTTTCAAAACGTCGAGAGCAGCATTGATGTTTGTTGCATTTTTGTTCGGCTTAACACTTGATTACTTTCTGAAATGCCCTGGTCTTCATGCAGCAGCCTGTGTTTTGATCGCTTATATAAGACCGTTTCTTATTAATATTTTGATTTCCCAGGAAGGGGCAGACACCAACTATTCGTCTCCTTCCATAACAAGTATGGGCTGGGCCCCATATGCAACGTATGTGGTTATTTTAACGCTGATCCACAATATCTACCTGGTATTGCTGGAGTGGTTGCAGTTTGGGAACTTCCTTTATTTCCTGGGAAAAATTCTGGCCACCACCGCAATGAGCCTGTTGTTAATCATTATAGCAGAATTGCTTTTTAACCGGAAAGAAAAGTTCAGGACGAATACGGTGTAATTGAAAATTGAAAGTTGAAAGGTGAAAATTGGGGTTCGCAAGTTTTGATTTTTGCCTTTTTACTTTTGCCTTCCTCTGGTTCGAAAAATAATAACTGCACTAAGGTTATAACAGACCAAACCTTCATTTACCTTTGTTATATGTCCGTGTTTAACCAGTCCAGAAGTACAATAATCCGCTTAATTTTCTTAGGTATATTTATCATCATCATTGCTCAGTTGATGAACTTGCAATTGTTTTCAGGCAAGTACAAGCAACTCGCATTTAACAATGCCGTCTTTGCAAAAGTGGTGTATCCAAGCCGTGGAATTATTTACGATCGAAAAGGAAAAGCAATCCTCAACAATACAATCATGTTTGACCTGGTAGTTACTCCCAACCAGGTAAAGAACGTAGATACTTCGCTGCTTTGCGCGCTTTTGCAAATAGACACTACAGAGTTTAACCGGCGAATGGCGGAGGCCAAATTTAAAAATGGTCGCTATCGCCCTTCGGTGTTCAGGGACCTTTTGCCGGCAGACATGTATGCGAAACTTGACGAAAACATGTGGAAGTTTCCCGGCTTCGACTTAGTGGAAAGGCCGGTGCGCGTTTATCCTTTCAACACGGGTGCGCAAATTCTCGGTTATATTGCTGAGGCAGACTCCTCGATCATTAAGCGTTCCAACGGATTTTACAGACTTGGTGACTATGTGGGCAGAAACGGCCTTGAACAGTATTATGAAAATACTTTGATGGGAAGACGCGGTGTGCAATACATGATCAAAGACAACAAGAATCGATTGGTGGGCAGATATGAAAATGGTATTTACGACACTGCTGCCATCGCCGGAAAAAATTTACGCACTTACATAGATGTAGAGGTTCAGCAGCTTGCAGAAAAGCTGATGAAAAATAAGATTGGCGCCATTGTAGCAATTGAACCGAAAACGGGTGGCATCATTTCAATGGTTTCTGGTCCTGATTTTGACCCCAACTTATTGACCGGGCCTGACAAAAGAGCCAACACCAACAGGCTCCTGCTGGATGCAAGTTCGCCTTTATACAACAGAGCTATCAAGGGCCAGTATCCGCCGGGATCAACATACAAGCCGCTTGAAGCGCTTATTGGACTTGACGAAGGCGTAATTACTCCGAGAAGTGGTATCGCATGTACGGGTGCTTATTACGGTTGTAACAGACCGGTAAAATGTACAGAACACTGGGCCGGGCACGCAGCGAACTTACGATTGGCGATTGCGCACTCATGCAACTCATTTTTCTCAAACGCTTTCAGATTGATCGTTGATAATCCTCAGTACCATAATTCACGCGTCGGTTTGACGAAATGGAAAAATTATGCAAATGCGTTTGGATATGGCCACAGAACTGGTGTTGACCTTCCAAGTGAAGATGGCGGAAACATTCCTGATACAACCCAATACGATAAAGAGTATAGAGGTTCATGGAATTCCTGCACAATGGTAACAATAGGAATTGGCCAGGACAAGATGTTGACAACACCATTGCAGATCGCGAACGCCATTTGCATTGTTGCGAATAAAGGATATTACTACACGCCGCACTTCGTGAAAACATATGATGGTGAAACGCAGGAAGACACAACGCTGAACAAGTATCGCAGTAAACACGAGGTGTTGACACACATTTCCGATAGTGCATACAACACGGTAATTGGCGGAATGAACGACGTAACCATTGTTGGTACTGCAGCACGCATTCCTAAGATACCGGGCATTGACATTTGTGCAAAAACAGGTACAGCAGAAAACTATAAGGTGCTGGATGGCAAGAGAACGAAACTGAAGGACCACTCGGTATTCGTTTGCTTCGCACCAAGAGACAATCCAAAAATTGCGGTGGCTGTAATCGTTGAAAATGGTGGCTTTGGTGCCACGTGGGCCGGTCCCATGGCGTACCTGGTGGTTGAAAAATATCTCAACGACAGTTTGCGTGCAGACAGAGTGGTGGAAGCCGAACGCATTTCCAACGCGAATCTTTTGCCGTCATGGTTGCCAAGAGAACAGTACAAGCTGGACTCCGTTCGCGCATATTATCGCTTTCAGCTTACAAAAGACAGCAGTGTGATTCGCAAATACCTAAAGGGCGGCTACAAACCTCCGGTTGTTGATACTGTGATAAAAAAAGCACCAGCTAAACCACAACCTAAAAAAGACAACGCTTTGCCGGTAACACAAGTAAATCCTATGATAGATCCAGAGAAAACAAATCATCCAAAATCCATAAACCGCCGCAATGAATCAGCATAATCCCGAAATATCAAAAGGTGTAGATTGGTTGCTGGTATGGTTGTTCATCATACTTTCCGGCATTGGCATCATGAGTATTTTCGCGGCTACTTTTCGTGAAGGAGATAACGTGTTGCAGGGTTTTCTTTCATTAAAAACAGACTATAGCAGGCAGACATTATACTTTGGTATCGCAAGCGTTCTCGCGGTTTTTATTCTGCTAACAGACAGTAAATTTTTTACGGCCACGGCGAACCTGTGGTATGCAGCGGGCATGTTTTTATTGTTGCTTGTATTTCCATTTCATACAAATATTAAGGGAACGGAATCAATCATCAGAATTGGTGGCGCATTTCAGTTGCAGCCAGCCGAGCTATGTAAAGTATTTGTGAACCTTGCCTTGGCAAAATACTTGTCACGTGTAGAAACGGATTTCTCTAAGACTCAGTCACAATTGATTGCCGCAGCCATTGCGCTCGTACCGGGATTTATTTCTATTGCACAACATGAAACCGGTTTGGCACTTGTGTACTTTTCGTTTTTCCTTGTAATGTTCCGTGAAGGTTTGCCAGCGGGCATTTTGATCATTGGGTTCTCCGCCGCGGTATTGGTAGTGGCAACGTTACTCATGGAGCCGAACACACTTGCGATTATTTTAACGGTCATCGCGCTGCTATGCATATACATCATGCGAAAACAGATCAAACGCAAAAGAAGATTGCTGTTTCTGATCATTGGTATTTGGGTGGTGTGTGTGGGCGTACAACGCTTTGCCGTGCCATTTATGTTTGATCATGTTTTTAAACCGTACCAGGTAAAACGTATCTATGATACAATAGGTAAAGAGTACGTGCCGAAAAACGCAGCAGATATTGCAGACCTGGAGGCAAACGGCGCAAAGAAAAAAGATGATGGAGATTATAACGTTAGGCAAAGTAAAATCGCCATTGGTAGTGGTGGATTAATTGGTAAAGGTTTATTGAAAGGAACACAAACGAGATACGACTTCGTTCCCGAGCAGCGAACGGATTTTATTTTCTGTACCATTGGCGAGGGCTTTGGGTTCCTGGGAAGCTTCGGACTACTCGGATTGTACTTTTTGTTGCTGATGCGAATCGTAACCATTGCAGAACGACAGCGAAGTGTTTTTAGCCGCGCCTATGCATACGGCGTGGCCTCCGTAATATTCTTCCACATTGCCATTAACATATGCATGACCATTGGGCTTGCACCTGTAATTGGTATTCCATTACCCTTCATTAGCTATGGAGGAACATCATTGCTTACCTTTACAATTTTATTGTTCATTCTCATACGTCTTGATGCCGACAGGCAGATGGTTTTGCGTTAGTGGAGAGTTGAGAATGGAGAGTTGAGAGTTAATTGAAAATTGAAAATTGTAGGGGCGAATTGCATTCGCCCTCCTAATTCCTAATTAATGAAAGTAATACCACTATCAGAGGGGAGTTTTTCCATAGATAAAACAAAGCTTTTTGTACCGTTTGATACGGAAAGCGATGATCTGCAAAAGCGTGCTGTAGGGAGTTTGCTCGTTGAAGTACAACCGTTCGTTGTCATTACATCAGAAGATGTATTGTTGCTCGATGCAGGCTTGGGTTTTGAAAAAGACGGCAAACTGCAATTGCATCAGAACCTTGCAAATGCCGGCATCAATCCGGGCGACGTTACGAAAGTATTAATGTCGCATTTACACAAAGATCATGCTGGCGGCATCAGCCGTGAAATTGACAACGGGAATGCGAGAGAATTAAGTTTTCCCAACGCCACCTACTATATTCAAAAGAAAGAATTCGAATACGCATTTGAAAAAGGTTCGCCTTCTTATTTAACCGAAGACTTCGACTGCTTAAAACAGGCATCCAATGTTAAGTGGCTCGATGGCGATGGAGTGATCGACAGCTATATCAAATACCAGGTAACGGGGGCGCATTGCCCATATCACCAGGCATTCTGGATAGTAGACGGGGGAGAAACCGTGTTCTTTGGAGCAGACGTAGCGCCGCAACTTCAGCAAATGAAAAGCAAGTTTGTAGCCAAATACGATTTCGACGGAAAGCTCTGTATGGAACTTCGGCAAAAATGGTGGCAACAAGGCAACGACGAAGGCTGGACGTTTTTGTTTTACCACGACGTGAAAACGCCCGTGTACAGCAACAAATAAATTCTGTAGAGACAAGGCACTGCCTTGTCTTTTGTAATTTTGAAATTCGTTATATACAGGAGACAAGGCAGTGCCTTGTCTGTACTAAAATCCCTTCACATTCGCCTTCATCACAGAATCTTTTTGCGCGGCAGATAATTTGTAATTGTAGTTGTAAAGCGCACTTTCCCAGTCGCCGTAAGATGGATTAGGCAGGACAATAAATCGTTTGCCGAATTCCCCTGCGCTTATCGCCGTATTTGCGCTGCGTTCATCCAGGTTTTTCTTGTCAAACAAGGCACTGAAATCGCCAAGATTATCGCCGAGGAGAAGAATAATTTCATGTGATTGCAAAAGCGTTTGCCTTCTCGATTCTTTGCTGGAACTGCTTCCCGGCTGGCGCATTACCAGATGCGCATCATCTGCAAATGGGAAACCAAATTTCTGAAGGTTCTTTAAAGTGCCCGCTCTTTCCTTTTCATCACGATTGGTGATATAAAAAACCTCTACATTTTGCGAAGCGGCATATTTAAAAAAGCCAAGCGCACCGGCAAGTGTATCTGCCTGTCCCAAAGAAGTCCACTCGCTCCATGTTGCAGCATCATAGTCCTTGCCACTTAAGGATTGCTTAGCGGCATAAGGGCTGTTGTCCAAAAACGTTTCGTCGATATCCGTAACCACTGCTTTCGGCTTTCCTGCAGCTTGTAAAGATTGGTCAAGTCTAAGCTGTGCAATATTATAAGCCTGAAAACAAAGCGCCTTATATTCTGCAGCTTTTTGCTGATAAACCGAGGCCCATAATTTGCCGTCGATGACTATTGAGGAAGAAGTTGTAGACTGTGTATGTTTTGATGGTGAACAGGCAGCACCAAATGCAGCCAATATGAACAGGTATTTTCGCATATCCCTACAATTTGACGACAAAGGTATTTTTAATTTAAACAACAATGCGCCGGGCAGTCTCGCTAATCAGTTTAAAGAAATACCCTTTTTTAACATTAGTATTCGAATAGCTGGTATAATTTCATTTAGCTCAACAAACGCTGATTTTTATTCAAATGAAAAAAATGTTATTTATGAAGAAAGTTTTTTGCGTCATCGGAGCAGCAATAACGCTGTATTCTTGCGGAGGAAATAATGCTCCGGGTCAGCAAACAGAAACTGCAAACGCTGGTAAGGACTCGGTAACGCCGGATAAGCCACAAATTATTGGACGTTGGACAGAGCCCATACCAGGCATGGAAAAGGAAACACAGGGATTTGAACTCTTGCCCGACAGTTCTGCAAAATCAATCAACAGTGCTACTCTTTTGTATACCAAATGGTGGCTAAAACCGGATACGCTGACACTGGTTTCCAAAAGCATCGGCAACCGCACCGAGGGCATAGACACAACGAGCTATCTAATTGTGGCACACACGCAGGATAGTTTGATCCTTAAAGACAAGGAACTCATTCTACGATATAAAAAGAATTAGGGTTGCCCGCTGATCGGGGGACAAGCCTATCATTAAATCAGAACAGCTGCATCGAAAGATGCCTGTTCTGATTGGCTCGTCTATAAAAATCCACTAAAAAGTTTCTTTTCTACCGTCTTCATTTTCAAATTTCCACATCCTCAAATTTTCAAATTATTTTGTTTTTCCCCCACAAGTTTTATCTTGTTACAGCGTCTAATAATTAAATCGGCCATTGATTGGAGGAAATTCTACTTATACAGGGCTTGCAGCAAAAAGAGGAAAAATCATTCGAAGAACTCGTAAATAATTATAAAAACAAGCTTTATAATACAGTTTTGGGCCTTGTACAGAATGAAATGGATGCGGAAGATATAACCCAGGAAGTATTTATACAGGCCTACGAAAGCATCCAAAGCTTTAAGGGTGATTCTAAATTAAGCACGTGGCTTTACCGGATCGCTATATCTAAAGCGCTGGATTTCATCAGGAAAAAGAACAGGAAGAAAAGATCGGCCGTGATTTTCAGGTTCCTCGATTCGGAAAAAAAGGAGGCGGAAGAACCTGCAACCTTTCATCATCCGGGGGTAGTCTTAGAACAACGGGAAAATGCCGCAATGCTTTTCAAAGCTATTAACGAACTACCGGAAAAACAACGGATCGCGTTCACGTTGCATAAACTGGAAGCGCTGAGCTACCAGCAGATTGCAGCCGTTCTGGACACGTCTCTTTCTTCGGTGGAGTCGCTGATGCACAGGGCGAAAACGAACCTGAGAGATAGTTTGTCGGAATATTATACAAATATGATTAGTGAAAAATAGCTTTTTAACATTAAATTGCTACAGATGAAAAAGGAAGATATTCAACATAAGGTAGAGGAAGTAATGCAAAGCCTGGACGGCGTCCAAAGTGCCGAGGCAAATCCATTCCTGTACTCTAAAGTGATGAACAGGTTGCAAAACAAAAACGTGTCGACCAGAAAGTTTTTGAGACTTTCATGGGAACTGGCTTTCGCAATGATTTTGTTTACAGGATTGAACATTGCTGCATTCTTTTATTTCAAGCAGGATGACAGCCAAAATGATGACAATGGTTCCATTACATCATTGGCGAATGAATACACAATAAACTCCAATAACTATAACTACAACTAAAGGTCCTACAACGATGAGTACACTATCAAAACCTGGTTTTTTAAAATGGTTGGTTATTGTTTTATTGCTTATCAACGCCGCCACCCTGGCCTACCTTTACATAGGAGATAAAAAGAAACCTGCGCCTCCTAAAAGAGGAAGGGATTTTATTGAAAAAGAACTTGAACTTAACGCTCAACAAAAAATACAACACGATTCGTTACACAAAATATTTTCAGATAAACAGCAGGCGATATTTTCACGTATAAAAGTGCTGAAAGATTCTCTGTATTTCACGTCTAATGCAAATAACGATTCAGTGCTGGTTAATCAATATACTCAACAAATTGGTGCGGAGTTGGCAACGCTTGAAAAAGAAAGTTTTTATCACTTCAAAAAAGTGCGCGGTATTTGTACACCTCAGCAGCAGATTAAACTAGATACAATTATAAGCCGCATGAACAATATGCAGCGCGGTCCGAGAAAACAATAATTAATTAAGTGTTTTTCATAAAGAGCCATCTTTAAGGTGGCCGTATAATGCCCTTTTCAAAAAATCCTTTACACGTTTTTTCATTTTTAAAACTTAACAAGAAAACTATGAAATGTAAAATCCTTTCACTGGCATTGGTGTTTACAGTATTAATAGCTGGTGCCGCAGTTGCACAAAATGGTGGAGGACAACGCACGCCTCCCACAACTGAACAAAGGTTGAAACGCTGGAATGACAACGTATTCAGCAAGTTGGATTTAAAAAACGATCAGCAGACCCAGGTGGACAAAATCTTTACAGAGTATTTTGCAAAGCAAGACTCTTTGCGTAACGCAGGAGGAGAGAGACCTTCAAGAGAAGTGATGCAAAAAATGGGTGCGGAAAGAGATGACAAAGTGAAAACGGTTTTGTCTGCAGACCAGTTTAAGAAATACCAGGATCTGGTGCAGGAGCAAATGCAGCAGATGCGCCAGCGTGGCGGTGGCCAGGGCGGCGGCAATCCACAACAGTAAAAATTTGGACGGGTTCTTTATAAGAGGTGTCAATAAAATTGGCACCTCTTTTTTTGTGCGCGGCACGAAAGTTTTGGCGAATAAGAACGTCTAAACTGTGAGACAAGTAATTGAATAACTGAGTAACTGAATAACTGAGTGGTTGAATTGTAAATGTCTTTCCCCATATAGGCCATTCAGTTATTCAGTTACTCAGTTATTCAGTTCTTAAGACAAGAAATTATGAAACGAATCTTATTATTGGTTTTCGCTGTATTCGCTGCAATTGTCACAAATGCCCAAAGCTTTACTGTGAAAGGGAAAATTGTAGAAGATACTGCTAAGAAAGCTGTCCCCAACGCGAACGTAGAACTCACCCAGGGCACTGCCGTAAAACGTGGTGCTGTTACCGACAACAAAGGATCATTTTTAATTCAGAATGTAGAACCAGGAAAATATATTCTGAAAATATCCCGTATCAACTACAAGAACTTTCAAAAAAATATTGAGGTCACAAATGCTGATATCGACTTCGGTGATATCACTGTATTGCGTGAAGCGAAATCATTATCAGAAGTTGTTGTAACAGCGAAAACACCGCCATCACAACAAAAGAATGATACAACAGAATTTAACTCGAAAGCTTTCAAAGTGAATCCTGATGCGACTGCGGAAGATCTCATCCAAAAAATGCCAACCATCACTGTGCAAAACGGACAAGTGCAGGCACAAGGAGAAAATGTACAAAAAGTATTAGTGGATGGTAAACCATTCTTTGGTGACGATGCGACTTCTGCATTGAGAAATCTTCCTGCGGAGATCATCGACAAAATTCAAGTGTATGATCAAAAAAGTGACCAGGCACAGTTTACAGGATTCGACGATGGGAATCAATATAAGACATTGAATATTGTTACAAAATCAAATCGCCGTGCAGGGCAGTTTGGTAAAGTGTTTGGTGGGTATGGAACAGACAATCACTACACGGCAGGCGGCAACATTAATATTTTCAATGGCGATAGTCGTATATCGATCATTGGCCAGTCAAACAATATCAATCAACAGAACTTCAGCACAGAGGACCTGCTAGGTGTAACCGGTGGTAGCGGCCGCGGTGGTGGCGGGTTTGGCGGTGGCCGTGGTGGCGGAAGAGGCGCAGGAGGAAGCAATAACAATATCGGCAACTTCCAGGTGGGCCAACAAAGTGGTATTTCCAAAACAAATGCATTTGGTATCAACTACACAGACAACTGGGGCAAAAAAATAAATGTTAGCGGAAGTTATTTCTTCAACAGAAGCGACAATGATCTCGTTCAAAATACAGACAGGACAAACCTTTTGAAAGATAGCGGCAGGACGCATTACCTCGAAGACCTGGCGAGTAAAACCATGAACGTGAATCACCGCTTCAACTTTTTGTTTGAATACAAAATAGACTCGTTTAACTCATTGCAAATTCGTCCGCGCTTGAGCTACCAGATAAACGATGGAAGTTCTATTACGAATGGAAACACAAATACAGTTCCTGATGGGTTGCCAATAAACAGATCCACCAATATTGCAAACTCTGATTTGAACGGATATAATTTCAGCAATAACATTTTGTTCCGTCATAGTTTCAAAAAGAAAGGAAGAACATTTTCTTTGAACATCAACAACGGATTTACAAAGAATGATGGCAACGGAAAATTGTTGGCAGAAACAGATTACTACGATGCATTTGGCGCACCGTCTGACACAACATTAACCAATCAGATTTCTAAATCTAATTCAGATGGCTGGACGATGGCCGTGAACGGAACTTACACCGAGCCGATTGGAAAGAACAGCCAGTTAATGGCAAGTTATCAGTGGACGGACCAGCAAAGTAAATCGGATAAAGAAACGTATCTGTATAATGCCAATCAGAAAGAATATTCTCAATTAGATACCACGCAAACAAACAAGTTCAAAAGCGATTACATCACGCAACAGGCGGGTCTCGGATATAATTATCAAAAACAGAAAATCAACCTGATGGTGCGCGGTGCGTTCCAATGGGCAGACCTGAACAACGATCAGTTTTTCCCAAAGCCATTCTCTTTGCAAAAAGGCTTCAACAGCATTTTGCCAATGGCATTGTTTCAATACAGAATATCGCAACACGAGAATTTAAGGATTAACTACCGCACCAACACAAACAATCCTTCTATTGCTCAATTGCAGGATGTGCTGGATAAAACAAATCCTTTGCAATTATCAACCGGTAATCCAAATCTGAAACAAACGTATCAGCAAACGTTGAACATTCGCTATAACAAGTCGAATACACAGAAGGGAACGTCCATGTTTGCATTCATCAACGGATCGTTCAGTGATAACTACATTACGAACAATACTATCACTGCTGTTAAAGATTCTGTTTTACTTACAGGCGATACGCTGCATAAAGGTTCACAATTCATATACCCTGTAAACATCAATGGATACTGGAATTCAAGAGCATTTGTTACGTTTGGTTTTCCTGTTGGTTTCCTGAAATCAAATCTTAACCTGAACGCAACTGCCGGTTATACAAATGCTCCGGGCTTGGTAAACTCACAGGAGAATACAGCAAAAACACAGAACTATTCTGTTGGGATAGTATTGGCTAGTAACATTAGTGAAAAGGTGGACTTCACCATTTCATCGAGTTCAAGTTATAACATAACTAAAAACACTGCCCAATCCTATGCAAACAACAACTACTTTAGTCAGGCCACAAGCCTACGTTTCAACTGGATCTTTGGTAAAAATTTCGTTTACAATACAGACGTCACTCACACATACTACAACGGGATATCTGGTAACCCCAACTATTTCCTATGGAACATGGCAGTGGGTAAAAAATTCCTGAAAGACAATCGCGGAGATCTGCGTCTGAGTGTGTATGACATATTGAAGCAAAATCAAAGCATCACGCGAACTGTTGATCCTTCCTATTACCAGGACGTGAAAACAAATGTGTTGCAACGTTACTTTATGCTAACGTTCACTTACACATTGCGCAACTTTAAAACAAAAGGAACAACCATTCCTGAAAATCAATACAACGAACAAAGACCACCTTCGATGCGTGTGGGACCACCTCCGGGAGGTGCCGGACCGCCGCCAGGTGACGGAGGTGGGCCTCCAATGTTTTAATCGCAAAGCCGGACTTAAAGGGTCCGGCTTTTTTTTAACCACAGAGGAAAGGAGTTTCTTTCACAGAGAAAAAGGAGATTGGTGAGGCTCTCCTTTTTTCCCATTACTCCTCGGATGGTTCATTTATTTTTGAAGCTACCCCTCCGTTCCCTCGGTGAAAAAAACTCCTTTCCTCTGTGGTTAAAAGCAAGTTCAGCGCAGAATATTGGTGGCCTTGCATAGCCGGTGGCTTCATAGTAAATTTAGAGTATGACTTCTTTGTTCCTTCGCAATTTATTCTTCACCATATTGCAGCCGGGAGTTGTTGCCGGGCTTGTGCCGTACTTTATTATCCGTGACAAAATAAGTGAGATACTTTCTTTGCCATTCGCATGGTTTCATTTTTTAGGCATACTCATTTTTGCCATTGGATTATTTATAACCCTTCATTGCATCACCCGTTTCGCAATTGATGGGAAAGGTACTTTATCCCCTGCAGATCCTACGAAAAAGCTAGTAATAAGGGGTTTGTACAAATACACGAGAAACCCGATGTATGTAGGTGTAATGCTGATATTAATTGGCGAAGCGATCTTCTTTGCATCGTTTCGACTATTGATGTATTCTGGGATTGTTTTTTCTGCGTTTACTCTTTTCGTTATCTACTTCGAAGAGCCGCGATTAAAGAGAGATTTTGGAGAAGAGTATGCGGAGTATAGGAAGAGAGTGAGGAGATGGATTTAGCAGGAATTAGAAATTGGGAGTTAGGAATTAGAGAATGTTCTTGTCGCAAATATTTACCACTAAGACACTAAGGGCACTAAGTTTCACTAAGAGAGTCTGAAAAATTAAAACAACCCTTAGTGAGGCTTAGTGCCCTTAGTGCCTTAATGGTGAAATTAGGTTGAGCAACGCGGAACCTCTAATTAATAGTTGATCACTTGTTCTACCATCACCTGTGGCATTTGCCTGAACTCATATTGCTGATTGCGCAATTGCGGTTCGAAGCCTGCTTCGCGAATGGCAGCCTGTATGCTTTTGCTTGTAAAACGGTGAGGGGCACCGGCTGCACTCACTACGTTCTCTTCGATCATGATACTTCCCCAGTCGTTAGCGCCAGCCTGTAAGCAAATTTGCGCCACTTCTTTACCCACCGTCAACCAGCTTGCCTGAATGTTCTTAACGTTCGGCAACATGATGCGGCTAAGCGCAATCATGCGAATATATTCTTCCGGAGTAGTAAGGTTGTGTACACCACGAATGCGAGTCAGCAATGTGTCTACATCCTGAAACGTCCACGGAATGAAAGCGATGAAACCTTTTGCGTCCGCAGGTTTGCGGGACTGTACTTCGCGGATTTTCACCAGGTGCTCAAAACGTTCAGTTAATGTTTCCACGTGGCCAAACATCATTGTTGCAGTAGTGGTAAGTCCTATTTTGTGGGCTTCATGCATAATGTCGAGCCATTCCTGTGAACCACATTTTCCTTTGGAAATTAGTCTTCGAACACGGTCAACAAGTATCTCTGCGCCCGGTCCCGGCATCGAGTCCATACCCGCCTCTTTCAAAGCGATCAAGGCTTCACGATGGCTAACTTTTGATACTTTACAAATGTGCGCCACTTCGGGCGGCCCCAGTGTGTGCAGTTTAAGATTTGGATATAGCTGTTTCAATTGTTTGAACAGGGCAACATAATATTCCAAACCCAGTTCCGGGTGGTGACCACCTTGCAAAAGCAATTGCTCACCGCCGTATTTAAAAGTTTCGTCTATTTTACGTTTGTACGTTTCGATGTCTGTGATGTAAGCATCTGCATGGCCTGGGATGCGGTAGAAGTTACAGAATTTACAGTTCGCCACACACACATTTGTCGTGTTCATGTTGCGGTCAATGATCCAGGTAACTTTGCCATGAGGCACTTGCTTTTCCCTCAAAGTATTCGCAATGTGCATTAAGTCTGTCAACGGTGCGTTCTCAAACAGAAATACACCTTCTTCCACGCTTAAAAATTCAAAATTCAGCGCTTTCGCATATAGTTCGGATAACTGCATTGTTTGGTGATTGAACACCAAAGTTAATTTGAAAATGTGGCAATTTGAAAATTTGAAAATTGGGTTTCTCGGGTAATGTCCTGATAACTATTTAAACAGCCTGCGAGATGAGAATAATTTGACTGCTGCACATAATGAATTTTCAAATTATCACATCTTCAAATTTTCAAATTAATTAACAGTTCATTTTAAAACTAATTTTGATAACTTACAATTAATACGAGATATTCACGTTGTAGTTAACAAAAAGATCACATTGTGAGCGTATTAGCTTACTGATTGCCTGCAAGAGATTAATATATGATTTTTATTAACAATGTTATGTGTTAATCAAGCCATTTGGATATTGACCTTTAAACAAATAGATCGGAAATTTGCATCGTAAATACAATAAATCAGACATCATGAAGCAATTACAATCGAAACTTTCACTGATACTAAATTGGATTTTCAAGAAAAGACCCGTATTGATTCCGGTTCCAGTGCAAAATCGCAAACTTAAATAGTCAGATATTTACACGCAATACAGCATACTTTAATCATTACATTTAGTAAACGAGCAGTCAGGATTCAGCAGTCCTGACTGTTTTTTTATAGGCTGGTTATAATAAATTAATTTTCAAAACGTCCCTGAAACATATTGAAATCTGCAATACTTTGCTTTACTTTTGCAGATTAACCTTTTCGGTCCTGAGAGTGTGCAGAAACTAAATTTCCGGCTATGAACACTCCTCGCCGATTTTAATAGTTACTATGGCGCTACCGCATCTTATTAAATACGTTTATACCAATGGTACTGATGAAGTGATCAGGAGGGGTAAGAAGATTCATGCTATCGGATATGTGGAGCTGATAGAATATGATGAGTTGCTGGGCTCTGTAGTTTTTAGGGTTAAAGACGACAGTTACAGCACTTATTATAAAGTCCATATTCAGAAGTTTAAGGACCCCAAAACACTTTCTCTTCGTTGCACCTGTCCTTACAATTTGGGAGATATTTGTCGGCACGAAGCTGCTGCGCTGATTCAGTTGCAGGAGCTGCTGGATAGGAACATGCTGAAAATGGAAGAAGTGGTGTATGACCAGCGACACACGGTAGTGAAAATGAAAACGATCGATCTTAAAACGATTCGTTTGCTTTGCTCACCGCAAACGCTTACAGATGCTGAACAATATTTGCGTACAAATAAAGCTTCCATTGAACAAGCAAAAGATGAACTGGTAAAAGCAAAAGTGGACCTTGATGGCAAAGTATACAATGTTGTTATTCGCAAAAATGAAGAACGCAACTTTGATACCAGCAGCGACTATGTAGATGAAGCACATCCTTTATCTCTCCCCAAAGTGATAGTTTTCCTGCAATTGCTCAACGCTCACGGTCCTTATTATTTTGATACCATTCGCAATTGGGATAAAGAAAAAAACAAATTACTCGAAGCATACGGTTATTCACTCAGTGACGATCTCAAAGGCAAATTTGAGTTTAGCTACAAGGAAGGAAAACCTTTCCTTCGTGTGCTGGATATAAGCATTAAACGCATTAATCCGCTAACAACTGCTGTTAAACCGAAACCTGTTGAAGTAGTCGCAGAGCAGGAGGCAGAGGAGGAAGTAACTGTATTGACTGCTTCTCAAAGAATCGGCGTTGTTTTCAATTTTAATCACGAGTCATACCCAGGCTTTTTAGTAGAAGCTGTGCAGGGCGAAGCAAATGAAGAGCGACAGGCATTCCTGGGAAAAATAGAAAAGCTCGATCTCTCTAAGTTTATCAACGTGGATGTATTAAGCGACGATGATAAACAACTCGTTCCTGCGCTTCGCAAAATGCAGGAATCCGAGATCACAAAATATCTCAACAGAAATTCTCCTTTCAGCGGTATTTGGGAAAACATTGTTCATCACGAAACAGACGAACTACCTGAAGAAACAAAGAGCCTGATGGTAGAATATCTTCACCCAAAACTCAGGAAACTTTTCGGAGAAATTTCCGGCAATCCGTTTACATTTTATCTTAATAGCCACAAAGCTTTCCGCACAGACAATCTTAAAACAATTGGTATCGTTGCAGAACCGATTGTACCTTATTTCAAGGTTGCGACCAATAAGAAGAACCAATACGAAGTAAGTTGTTGGGTAAACCTTAGCGGACAAGAGTTGAGTCTTGCGGACAATCAGCTTTCAGGAAATATTCTTTTCTTCTATCAGGAGAATTTATACCTCTGGAGAGACGCAGAAGACATCAGCAGGATTGAACCCTTCTTCAAAAAAGGAAGCATTACCATTCCAAAAAGTGAATGGCCGGAGAAGCTCCGCTCGATGATTATTCCGCTGACGAAGAATTATCATGTAGAGTTTGAAAATACTTTGGTTACAGCCATAAAAGACGGCGAACCTGAGAAAAGAGTAATGCTGGTGGAAAAAGGCGATTACCTTGTTTTCCAACCTGTATTCTCATACAAAGGGTTTGAAGTAAAAGCAGGCGATAAAGACGAATTGATTGTCCCTGATGGAGAACGTGTATTGATCGTTCATCGTGATAAGCCGACAGAGCAACAATTTATCAGTAAAATTGAAGCACTTCATTCCAACTTTATAAAACCAGAAGGCACACACAATCTTGTATTGAAAGGTGCAGATGTATTGCGCAACAACTGGTTCTTCCTTTTTGTGGATGCTATGCGTGATATGAAGGTGCCAGTGTATGGATTTGATGCGTTGAAAAATTTCCGCTTTAATACAGCGAAACCGCAAACGAAAATTTACATCAGCAGCAATACAGATTGGTTCGATGCGAAAGTGGACATCATTTTCGGAGATCAGAAAGTAACCATTTCTGAAGTGAAGAAGGCGCTGGCAAACAAACAACAATTCGTTCAGCTGAACGACGGAACGCTCGGAATTTTGCCTGAAGAATGGATTAAGAAATATTCATTGCTTTTCCGCGTGGGTGAGGGAAAACAAAACGAATTGAAGCTTTCAAAATATCACGCCGGTGTTATCGACGAGTTGTATGCGGAAAGAAATGAGGAAGAATTGTTCGTACAACTTGAAGAAAAATATGAACGCTTGCGTGGCTTCAAAAGTATTAACGAAGTAGAGCCACCGGCGCATCTTCAAAAGATATTGCGTCCGTACCAGGCATTCGGTTTCCAATGGTTGAACTATTTAACAGAAGTGAATTGGGGCGGTATTTTGGCGGATGACATGGGTCTTGGTAAAACCATCCAGGCATTGTCTTATCTGCAGCATTTTAACGACGAGCACGGCCCTTTAATTGCCCTTGTCGTTTGCCCGACAACACTAATGTTCAACTGGGAAAACGAGATCAGGAAATTTACACCAACGCTTACAAGTTATATCCATCATGGCGGCGACAGAACACGAGACAAAGAAACGTTGAAGAAAAGCAATGTGATCATAACCACATATGGCACATTGAGAAGCGATATTAAAATGCTCGCTGAAATCAACTTCGACTACGTTGTGCTGGATGAATCGCAGGCGATTAAAAACCCTGCAAGTAAAGTAACAAAAGCAGCTTGCGTATTGAAAGCGAAACACCGCCTGTGTATGAGCGGTACGCCTTTGCAAAACAATACATTCGACATATTTGCACAAATGAACTTCCTGAACCCGGGCATGCTCGGAAGCATGGAATTTTTCCGCCAGGAATTTGCCATTCCTATTGACAAGTTTGGTGAAGCCGATAGAAAGGATCACTTGCGCAAACTACTTTTCCCATTCATTTTAAGAAGAACAAAAGAGCAGGTGGCGAAAGACCTTCCGGAAAAAGTGGAAACGATTTTGTTCTGCGAAATGGAAGAAGAGCAACGCAGCATTTACGATGCATACAGGAATGATTTCCGTGATAAGATTTTGGGAACCATCGAATCGCAGGGTATTCAAAAATCGCAACTTACCATCTTGCAGGGCTTGATGAAGTTGCGCCAGATCTGTGATTCGCCGGCTATTTTGAATGAAGAAGAAAAATTCCCGAATGTCTCTATCAAGCTGGATGAGCTGACAAGAGAGATCACGGAAAACATCAGCGATCACAAAGCATTGGTGTTCTCGCAATTCCTTGGCATGCTTGGTTTGATACGTGAGAAATTAAAAGAACAAGGCGTTAAGTTTGAATACTTCGATGGTAGTACTTCTGCCATAGAAAGAGAAAGAGCCATTCAGAACTTCCAAAAGAATGATGAATGTCGCGTGTTCCTGATTTCACTAAAAGCCGGTGGTGTCGGTTTGAACTTGACTGCAGCGGACTACGTGTACATTGTTGATCCATGGTGGAACCCTGCCGTTGAACAACAGGCGATTGACCGTACACACCGTATCGGGCAAACAAAAAGCATTTTCGCTTATCGCATGATTTGTAAGGACACGATTGAAGATAAAATTTTGCAACTGCAGGACCGCAAGCGTTCGCTCGCGAAAGACCTCATCTCCGATGATGAAGGCTTCGTGAAGAATTTGACGAAAGCAGATGTGGAATACTTGTTCTCTTAATAATAACTGAGTAACTGAATGACTGAATAACTGAATGTTTGCATTCAATTTTGCACTTCGATTATCGGCCTCTCAGTTATTCAGTTAATCAGTTATTCAGTTTATGTTCTCTCCTCAAAGAACCATCCAACTCACAACAGACGGCTCGCACACCGTAGCCATTCCTTCACTTGATATTACTTATCATTCAAGGCACGGCGCGATCAATGAATCTTTGCATGTGTTTATTGAGGCTGGATTGAACTATTGGTTGCAACAGCGTGACACAAACCATGTTCGCATTTTTGAAATGGGATTTGGTACGGGTTTGAATGCGTTGCTGACTTATATTGAAGCTGCAAAAAACAATCTCAACATTCACTATTCATCTATAGAGCAGTTTCCTTTGGAAAAAGAAATTGTTGCTTCATTAAATTATTGCGACACATTGCAGCGCCCTGATCTCGCAGCTCTTTTTACAACTATGCATACTGCCGCCTGGAACGAAGATGTGCAGTTTTCCCCTTTTTTTACTTTACATAAAATACAAACCTCGTTATTAGAGCTACAGCCCCAAGAAAAATGCGATCTCGTTTATTACGATGCATTTGCTCCCAATGCGCAGCCGGAATTATGGACGGTGGATGTCTTCAAAAAATTATTTGATGCCATGAGCGAAAATGGTGCGCTGGTTACTTATTGTTCTAAAGGCGATGTTAGAAGAGCGCTGATAGCAGCGGGTTTCAATGTTTTCAAAATTCCAGGTCCACCTTATAAAAGAGAAATGCTGCGCGCTGTAAAATGATGGCACACGGATGACACGGATTAGACTGATTTACGCTGATTTTTTAATCTTCAACAGGCGTCATCGGATGCGACTCGTTGTACAATAAAATAATTTGCTCAATGTCTTTATATCCGAACTCACCCCTTTTGACTCTACCTAATAAATCGGCATCATCCTCTAAGAGATAGGCTATTTGTTTTTTGAAACTTTGTTTGGTGAACTCAGCCTTGTATCCATCTTTTTTAAAAGCGTACAAATCGCGGTTGTTGATCTTGGCATGAAACAGCTGGATGGAGCCGTTTATAATGAGAGGGATCAATGAATACAGATGATTTTCTTCAAACTGAAAAACCTGGAAGTTTTCCATGTAAAGACTGTCAGCTTCAAAACAATTATAGTATCGGCTGTTCAACGTTTTGCCCTTGTCTTTGTCAAGGTTTTTTTTGTAGATAAATTCAGCGCTGTTTTTGGTAATCTTATGGGTAAAATAAAAATAGCCGACGAGTGTGTCGTCTCCAATCATTCTGCCGTATATGTAAGCTGTGTCTTTTGTTGAGGGTTGAGCGTTGCTTTGAGGAGTAAAGAACAAAAATGTTAATACAAAAAGAACCAGAAACTTCTTCATTTTTAAGGGTTGGGTTACTTCGGACAAAATAGAAATTAGATGCGGAATTCCAAAATCACATTTACAGAAAAACCCCTATTGCCTCCGCAAAAAATATTTCACTTCTTTATGCAATTCTCCTGATGAATGCATCAGTGAAATATTAATAACCCAAACCAGATTTGCCATGCTAAAGAAAGCCCTCTTTATTCCAGTAATTATTTTATTTGTTGCGTGTCATTCTTCTAAAAAGGCATCAATTGCAAGTGTCAAAACCGAGCAGACGGCAGCAACTCCCGAAAATCCCGATGCAGACGGCTCATCCTACGAAAAAGCAATTGTGATACAAGAGACATCCGAAACAAAAGGCGTTAGTGCTGAGTATGCCTGGTTAAAGAAACAGTATCCCGGCTACAAAATGCAATCACAAACATTAAGCACTAATAACAAAAAGCCCTACGATATTTTAAACATTTTGACTTCCGATGGAGAAAAGAAAGCAGTGTACTTCGATATCTCCAATTTCTTCGGAAAGTTCTAAATCGGCCAATAACGTAAAGAGGTTGAACAAGCGTTCAACCTTTTCTCTTTTATCGAGCTTGAAATCAATTTGAGTGTATATAGTTTTAAAAATCCGTGTAAATCCGTCTAATCCGTGTCATCCGTGTGCCAATCTCTCTACTTCAGCAACTCATACGCCAACCAGCTAACCACATACGCCAGTCCTGTCATGTAAACAAGTTGTATGACAGGCCATTTCCAGCTTCGCGTTTCCCGCTTTACCACGGCAAGCGTACTCATACATTGCATTGCGAGTAAATAGAAGATCATGAGCGACACACCTGCTGCAACAGTATACACCGGTGAGCCATCAGTTTTTCGCGCAGCGGCCATTTTTTGACGAAGCAATAAACCGTCATCTTCATCACCTACGCTGTACAACGTTGCCATTGTACCAACAAAAACCTCGCGTGCGGCAAACGATGTAATTAAAGCTATACCTATTTTCCAGTCATATCCTAGTGGAGTAATAACGGGTTCTAATTTTTTACCTAAAATACCGGCATAGGAATTTTCAAGTAAAGCGGTTTTTCTTTGCTTCTCAAGAATAGGTGCGTCCGAAGGATTTGCCTGCTTCATTTCGGCATACTTCTGCTCCACATTGTGCATACGTTGAGACGGTCCGTAAGAGCTCAGCGCCCAAAGTATAAGGCTGATCACCATAATCACTTTACCTGCATCTGTCACGAATATTTTAGCCTTGTTTACCATCGTAACGATCACGTTTTTCCAACGTGGCGCACGGTAAACAGGTAGCTCAAGTATGAAGAAACTTTTCTCCTGTATTTTGATGAACCACTTGGCAACGTAACTAACAATGAGTGCCATTACAACACCGAGCAAATAAAGTCCCATCATTACCAAACCCTGCACACTGATAATGCCCCAGATCTTTTTCGCGGGGATAACCAACGCGATCAAAATCGTGAACACCGGAAGCCTTGCACTACAGCTCATCAACGGCGTGATGAGAATCGTAAGCAAACGCTCTTTTTTGTTTTCGATGTTCCTTGCGCTCATGATGGCAGGAACGGCACATGCAAAACCACTGATCATTGGCATCACGCTTTTTCCGTTCAAACCCACTTTTCGCATGAGCTTGTCTGTTAGGAAGCTGATGCGGGCCATGTATCCGGTATCTTCCAAAATGGTGATCAAGCCAAACAAGATCATGATTTGTGGAACGAAAACCAGAATACCACTTAGCCCCGCCACAATTCCGTTGATGAAAAGATCGCTCCACCACGCCTCCGGAAGTATTTTGCTGAACCAGCCTCCCAATTCGCCGAAGCTCCACTCAATCGCATCCATCGGAAACTGTGCCAGCCAGAAAACGCTTTGGAACAACAGGAACAGTACACTCAACAAGATCAAATAACCCCATCGCCTGTGCAGTAAAATTTTATCCAGCTTTTCGGTGAACAAGGTTTTTTGCAAAGGATCAGGCTCAGAGACATTTACCGTCATTATTTGCTTAATGCGGTGGTAGCGCTGCATAATTTCATCTGCCTGTGTTTTGGTGGGATTGAATTTATGTTTTGCTTCAATGCTTTCTACAAGTTCCTGTTTGTCATTGTCCAGCGTAAAGTTTTCGTGATTGATCAGGTAGTGAATAGACTGGTAGTCACTTAGCGAAGGAAAATGAACCTGTATATTTTCAATTGCATCTGCGGCCAGTTCTCTATTTGGAATAAAGTCCCTTGCAGGTGCTTTGTATAATTGTTGTGCGGTTTGAAACAGCGCTTTTTTAAGTTGTGGAATTCCTTTGTTTTTGCGCGGGTTCACGGGAATGATCGGAACACCCAGCTCTCTCTCAAGTCCCTCTACATCCACATTGATGCCTTTTTTCTGCGCAAGGTCCAGCATACTCAATGCCACTACCACAGGAAACTTAAGATCAATGATTTGTGAAACAAAAAGGAGATTTCTTTTAAGATTGCTTGCATCTGCCAGAAGAATGAGCATGTCAGGTTTAACTTCCTCATCCTGCTCGAGCAGTACTTTATAGGTAACCCATTCGTCCGCCCGCTTTGGGTAGAGGCTATAGGTGCCGGGCAGGTCAATGATGTTAGCTACAGTGCCCGGTGCTATTTCACAGCTCCCGGATTTCTTGTCAACCGTAACACCAGGAAAGTTTCCAACCTTTTGATTCAGCCCTGTCAATGTATTAAAGAGTGAGGTTTTCCCACTATTCGGATTACCAACCAGGGCTATATTAACGTTTCTGTTTTGCAATGCTATACCTATAAGCCTGCAAATTTACAGGTGAAAAAGTTACTGATTGTTACGAAATCGGGAAGAGAGTGGGAAGAAAGAACGCAGATTGTCATGATTTTCATGATTTTTCATGATTTTTTCTGGGAATGAGAGGTTCGGAGGGTAGGTATGTTGTACTCGCTTTGTTTGTTCGCTGTAATGACGTTGGCGCTTACATTCGCGGCTGCCAAACCTGACAAGTCTTGCAATCACCAAGGCTTCCCCGTAACGAAATCATCACAAATCATGACAATCATGAAAATCTGCGTTCTCTCTAACGTTCTTTATCTAATTTTATATACAAATCCAATTACATGCATTGGACAGACTACTTCACTCACCTATACCATGTTGGTTTTCGCTATTTCCAGGTAGCGGGTTTGGGTTTCATTATTTTTTATTTTCTTTTCAGAAGAAAAATGAGTTACAAAAAGATCCAGTTGAAGTTTCCCAAAAACAACGATTACTGGAGGGAAATTTTATTTTCTGCAATCACCATCTGCATCTTTGGCGGCGTTAGTGTGTTGTTGCTAAAAAGCCCAATCACACCTTACACTACACTTTACAAAAACATCGACGATCATGGCTGGTTCTATTTCTTTGCCATTTTCCCGGTGATGTTTATTATGCACGATACCTATTTTTACTGGATGCACAGGGCCATGCATCACAGGAAGGTGTTCAAATTGTTTCACCTGGTGCATCATCGTTCTACCAATCCTTCACCGTGGGCCGCATATGCATTCCATCCGCTGGAAGCTGTTGTGGAAGCGGGCATTTTCCCAATATTTTTGTTTACGCTCCCCATGCACAGGCTGCATTTTTTTCTGTTCTTTTTCATGTCCATCATTTACAATGTATATGGGCATTTGGGGTTTGAGTTGTACCCCAAAAGCTTCAGCAAGAGCCGCGTTGGCAAATGGATCAATACCTCGGTGAGCCATAATCAGCATCATCAATATTTTAAAGGCAATTATGGTTTATACTTTCTTTTCTGGGACAGAATAATGGGCACGCTGCGCAAAGATTATGACGAACAATTTGCCGAAGTAAAAGGCAGAAAAACGGTACAAACAATGATTTCTCCGGTTCCCCGGGAATCGATCGAGGCAACTGCCTGAAAAACATTGCCTGAAGTGTATAAATTCGTTCATGAACTGCGCCGTTGAAATGACGGACTATCAACCCTTTCGCTTACATTTGCGGTTACGCAAACATTAAAATTGTTGTGAAGCAAAACGAGATAGAAAGCCAGTTACAACCGAATAACCCTAACCCGATTACAATCAAAGCATTGTTTAAAAAACAGGCAGATATTCTCGGCGCATGTGTTCTAATTCCTACTTACAATAATGCCCATACTTTGGGGCAGGTTATTTCCGATGTACTTGAATATACTGATCACGTTATAGTGGTCGATGATGGTTCTACGGACGATACCAAAAGTATACTTCAATCATTTACGCAAATAAAAGTGATCAGTTACTCGCCAAACAAAGGCAAGGGCTGGGCCTTGAGACAAGGCTTGAAATATGCAACGGAAAGCGGCTACAGGTATGCCGTAACAATTGATTCCGACGGACAACATTTTGCAAAAGATCTTCCTGTGTTTCTCGATAAAATTGAAGCAGAGCCAGATGCGCTTTTGATTGGTGCACGCAACATGGACCAGGAAAGTGTGCCGGGCAAAAGCAGCTTTGGCAACCGGTTTTCGAGCTTTTGGTTTAGGGTGGAAACAGGCATCAAAGGGCCGGACACACAGTCTGGTTACAGGCTGTACCCGTTGAAGCCCCTAGGCAAAATGCATTTCTTCACACGTAAGTATGAGTTTGAAATAGAAGTGTTGGTTCGTGCCGCATGGAAAGGTGTAAAGATAGACTGGGTGCCGGTTTCCGTGTATTATGCTCCAAAGGAAGAGCGTGTGTCTCACTTCAGGCCGTTTAAGGATTTCTTTCGCATAAGTGTTCTGAATACTGTTCTTGTGCTGATTACTTTCCTTTACATCAAGCCCCGTGATTTTGTGAAAGGGATATTTGATTCGCAAAAAAGAAAACAGGTTTGGAACGATTACTTTTTGGTGCCCGGAGAAAGTGATGAAATAAAAGCAATGTCAATTGCCTTTGGTGTATTCATGGGGATTGTTCCTATTTGGGGCTTTCAACTGGCTGTTGCCATTTTTCTTGCGATACTTTTTAAATTGAATAAACCGCTGGTAATTGTTGCGGCGAACATCAGTATTCCGCCAATGATTCCGCTGATCATTTTTACAAGTATAAAAACAGGCGCATTGTGGATGGGAAAAAATGCAGTAGATATTTCATTTACAAAAAGCATTTCATTGCTTACAATACAGCAAAGCCTGAAGCAATATATTGTTGGAAGTGTAACGCTGGCAGTAGTTGCAGGAGTGTTTTTTGGAGTGCTGTCTTATGCTTTACTGAAAATTAAAACCTTGAAAGCTTCCAAACAGCATGGTTAAAAAAACACACGAATGTCGCTTGTCATCCCGAGGAACGAGGGATCTGGGTATTTGCTCAGGCAGGCGGCTAGTGCCAGGCTTAGATCCCTCGTTCCTCGGGATGACAAGTGGTCTTTTCCTACTATTGCAAACTGTACCTCAAACTCAATTTGACCTTCGATTCTAATAACTACTATGGAGACTTTTTTCTTAGCCATATACAAATTTTTTGAAAAACGCAGAGCAGTGCTATTTGCATTGTTGATCGCCTGTTTTGGTTTTATGGCATGGTTCGCATTCAAAGTAAAATTTGAAGAAGACATTACCGCTATTTTACCTAAAGACGAGAAAACCCAAAAGCTCAACGAGGTTTTTCAAAACTCCCGTTTCATGGACCGGCTGGTGATAACGGTTTCGCTCGCTGATACCGCCAAAGAGGCCCAGCCTGACAGTCTTGTTGCCTATACGGAACGATTCATAGAAAGGGTAAATGCAGACCTGCAACCTTATGTAAAAAAGATAGACGACAAAGTAAATGATGAACTGGTGATGCAAATGTTTGACAACATTTTGAATCACTTGCCGGTTTATCTTACCGACAAGGACTATGAATCGCTTGATACACTGACCACGAAGGATGCAGTAAAAAAGAATCTTGAACAAAACATAAAAATACTCTCGTCTCCGGCAGGATTTGCTTTGAAGAAAGTGATTGCTGCTGATCCTTCTGGCATTTCTTTTTTGGGCTTAAAGAAATTACAGCAACTGCAGTACGACGATACATTTGAACTGTACGATAGTTACATCATGACGAAAGATAAAAAGCATTTGTTGTTTTTTATCACACCATCAAACCCGCCAAGCAACACGGGTAAGAACGCGTTATTGTTGAATGGTTTGGATAAGACAACCGATTCACTTGCTGCAGAATTTAAAACAGTTGGTTCTTCTTATTTTGGTGCAACGGCTGTTTCAGTGGGCAACGCACAGCAAATACGCAAAGACAATTTATTTACACAAGGCATCACTGTTGTTTTCCTGGTGGTGTTTATAGCATGGTATTTCAAAAAGAAACGTGCACCGTTCTTAATGATGTTGCCCGTTGCGTTTGGAGCGTTGTTTGCTTTGATGTGTTTTTATTTTTTGAGAGGACACATTTCAGTGATCGCCTTAGGTACGGGTTCCGTGGTATTGGGTGTTGCGATTAATTACTCCATGCACGTTTTCAACCATTACCGGCACGCAGACAATATCCGTGAAGTGATCAAGGATCTTGCATTGCCGATGACGGTTGGTAGTGTAACTACTATTGGCGACTTCTTCATCCTGCAGTTTGTAAAATCGGAATTGCTAAAAGATCTTGGGTTGTTTGCTGCATTCAGTTTGATCGGTGCTGCACTTTGCTCGCTTATATTTTTACCTCATTTAATTGCAAGCAGGAAAGAAGACAATGCGCATCACCATGAAGCACCGACATGGTTAGATAAGTTTGCTTCTTACAATTTCAGATTCGGCAGGAAGTTTATTTTGCTGATCGTTATTCTTACTGCAGGCTTCCTATACACAAGTCGCTATGTGAAGTTTGAAACGGACATGAGCCACATGAATTACATGCAGGAAAAGTTGCAGAAGGCAGAGGCGCAGTTAAATGCGATCAATGCACATGCGCTGCAATCTGTGTACGTTGTGTCCACCGGAAAAAATCTGGATGAAGCATTATCAAAAAATGAAGAGGCTGTAAAAGAACTCGACAATTTAAAACATGAAGGTGTCATCAGCAGGTATGCAGGTGTTTCTTCTGTAATTATTTCTGATGCCCTGCAGAAACAAAGGATTGCAAAATGGAACGCTTACTGGACGCCGGATAAGAAACAACACTTGTTGGCATCACTACAACAGGAAGGAGCTTCGTTGGGGTACAAATCAACTGCGTTCGATAATTTCAATAGCAACCTGCTGAATAAAACTTTTGTTCCCGCGGATGAGAAGGAATTGGATGAAGTACGCAAAAACTTTCTTTCGGACTATGTGATCGAGTTGCCTGAAAAAACAATGGTGGTGAATCTTGTGAAAACCGACAATGAGCACAAGAAAGATATCTACAAGGCATTCGACAATAAGAAAGATATAACCGCGATCGATAAGCAATACCTCACCAGCAAGCTTGTTGAAAATGTTCGACTTGATTTCAACAGCATCGCATGGATGTCGTCCATACTTGTTTTTTCCATGTTGCTTATTACTTACGGTCGCATAGAACTGGCACTGATCACATTCATTCCAATGGTGATAACATGGGTTTGGATACTAGGTATAATGGGGCTTTTCGGCATTCATTTCAACATCATCAATATTATTATTTCCACACTGATCTTTGGTTTGGGGGATGATTACAGCATCTTTATAATGGACGGTTTACTGCAGGAATATAAGACCGGCAAAAAGGTACTGGCCTCTTACAAGTCATCCATTTTCTTGTCTGCCATTACAACCATTGTTGGTTTGGGAGTGTTGATCTTTGCAAAACATCCGGCGTTAAGATCAATCGCATTAATCGCTATCATCGGTATTTTATGCGTGGTAGTTATTTCGCAGATATTGATACCTTATCTGTTTAATCTGCTTATTAAAAAGAGAACATCCCAAGGGTTATTCCCATGGACAGCGTCTGGTATATTCAAAACAGGTTTTGCGTTTGTATATTTTATTTTCGGTTGCCTGTTGCTTACTACCATTGGATTTGTTTTAATGAAGCTGAACATCTTTGGTAAGAAGCGTTCGAAGACTATGTACCATCATGTGATCCGTCGCTTTTCGTGGTCGATTATGTATATCATGGGCAACGTGAAAAAGAAGATCATCAATCCACTTAAGGAAGATTTTAGTAAGCCTACCGTTGTTATCACCAACCACCAGTCATCACTGGATATATTGCCAATGATGATGCTGAGTCCCCGCATTATACTGGCAACCAACAAGCGTGTGTATCATTCAAAATTTTTCGGTGCCGCTATTCGAATGGCCGGTTATCATCCAATTTCTGAAGGTGCGGAAGTAAGCGTTGAGCAGTTGGAAGAAACAATCAAAAATGGGTACTCCATTGTAATATTCCCTGAAGGAACACGTTCTGTTGACGGCAATTTGAAACGCTTTCACAAAGGCGCATTCTTCCTGGCTGAGAAATTGCAGCTCGATATTTTGCCAATCCTTATGCATGGAACAGGCTATACGCTGAGCCGTAATGATATCTTTTTGAAAGATGGAACGGTGACGTTGAAATATTTGCCACGTATTACGCCCGATGACAAAAGCTGGGGGGAAAATTATACGACCCGCACAAAGAAAATAAGCAGCTATTTCAAAACGGAATATGAGAGCTTGCGCCAGCAAACAGAAACGCCGGCATATTTTAGAAAACAGCTGATTAACAACTATATTTACAAAGGGCCGGTGCTGGAATGGTACATGCGCATTAAAACCAGGATGGAGAACAATTACGAGTTGTTCAACAACCTGGTGCCGAAGTCGGGAAAAGTGCTCGATGCAGGTTGTGGCTATGGCTTTATGTCCTACATGCTGCATTTTGCAAGCAGGGATCGTGTGATAACCGGAATTGATTATGATGAGGAAAAGATAGAAACAGCTAATCATTGTTTCAGCAAAAATGAAAACATCAATTTTGTATACACAGATGTTTTGAAATTTGAGTTTGAAAACTATGATGCCATCATTTTAAGCGATATGTTGCACTACCTGCAGCCAGACGAACAGAAGACTATTATCGAGAGATGCATTCATCATTTAAATGAAAATGGCATCATCATAATAAGAGATGGAAATAAAGATCTGGAGGAAAGACATAAAGGAACAAAACTGACGGAACTGTTTTCTACAAAATTGATTGGCTTTAATAAAACATCCGGCAACGGGTTGTCATTTTTATCGGGCAAAACAATTCACACAATTGCAGAAGCAAATGGCATGAGTTGCGAAGAGCTTGATAACACAAAGCTGACATCGAATGTGGTGTTTGTGATGAAGAGAAAATTAATAATTAATAATTAATAATTAACGGGGTGATATGCTTGACAAAAACTACAACTGCGAATCTATTGCAAGGTTAGAGAGGTGCATGCGATAATGAATGCAACTCTATTAATTGTTAATTATTAATTATTAATTGAGTGAAGCTCTGGAAAAATTAAATTAAGAATGTACGACGTTATCATCATAGGAAGTGGAATGGGTGGACTTACTTGCGGCGCTTTGCTGAGCAAGGAGGGATTCAATGTGTGCGTACTTGAAAAGAATAAACAATTTGGCGGTTGCCTGCAAACATTTGTTCGCGAACGGGTGATTTTTGATTCCGGCGTGCATTATGTCGGGGGCTTGGGTAAGGGTCAAAACCTTTACCAGATATTTAAGTACCTCGGAATAATGGACAAGCTGAAGTTGGAAAAACTCGACGAGGATGCATTTGATTACATCGTTTTTGAAAACGACGATAACAGGTATCCTTTGGCGCAGGGCTATGAGAATTTTGTACAACAACTGCTGAAATTTTTTCCGGAAGAAGAAATGGCGATTCGTAAGTATTGCGATAAGATGCAAGAGGTGTGCAGGAAATTTCCTTTGTACAATCTGAGTTTTGATGAAAATTTTGAGAAGGGCGAAGTGATGCAGATTGGAACGAAGCAATTTATTGAATCGCTAACGGACAACGTACGGCTGCAGGAAGTGCTTGCCGGCAACAATGTGTTGTATGCGGGGCTTCCGGATAAATCGCCTTTCTACGTTCATGCACTAGTGCTGAACAGCTATATTGAAGGTTCATGGAAGTTTGTTGATGGGGGTTCGCAAATAGGCAAATACCTTGTGCAGGTGATACGCGAAAATGGCGGCGACATAAAAAGAAATTGCAACGTAACCGAAATAGTTGAAATGAATGGGGTGGCAGATCATGTTGTACTGGACAATGGTGAAAAGCTTTTTGCAAAGAATTTTATATCAAACATTCATCCGTACAACACCTTGAAGATGTTGAAAACGGAATTGATCAGACATGCATACAGAAGCAGAATAGGGTCGTTGGAAAATACTATTTCCTGCTTCATAATTAATATTGTTTGTAAGAAGAACTGCTTCAAATCTTTTAAGCACAATATCTACTTTAATAAAGAAGGTGCCGTATGGGATAGCTGGCAATACACGGAAGATGAGTGGCCAAAAAACTATGGTATCTTTGCTTCATCCTCATCAAAAAATCGCGACTATGTTGAGGGCCTCACGCTATTTACTTACATGCGGTATGATGACGTGAAAAAATGGGAAGACACATTCAATACTGTTTCCAAAGAAGATGATCGCGGCGCGGAATATGAAGCATTCAAGAAAAGAAAAGCAGAAAAACTGATAGATGAAGCAGAGAAAAAGATTCCGGGTTTGAGAGACTGCATTCAATCATATTACACATCAACGCCGCTTACATACAGGGATTATATTGGTGGTGACGATGGTTCTCTGTATGGCATTGTGAGGGATTTTAAAGAGCCGCTGAAAACATTTATTTCACCAAAAACGAAATTGCCCAACTTGTTTTTTACCGGCCAGAATATTTCCATGCATGGAATACTAGGCGTTACCATTAGTGCGCTGGCATCGTGCTCATCTCTGGTAAACATGCATGAGGTGTTGGAAAGGATCAGAAAAAGTTGATAGCAAATAAATAAAAAATCAAAATTCAAAAGTCAAAAATTTTGATGCAGCATGGTCCTGAGATTTTGACTTTTGAATTTTTACTTTTGATTTCAAATGAAGATAATAAAGAAGATATTCAAGATATTCGCTTACACGCTACTCGTCCTGGTCATTTTGCTACTCGCAGGATTTACTTACCTCGTGATCGTAGCGAAAGAACCGAACCCTAAAATAAGTGACGCAAAGGTAGAGGCACTGCAACGTACAGAAAAAGATGGTTTGTATTACATCGGTAACAACTGGTTTCGTAAAAGCAAAAGTGGATTGTATGAGATGTATGTGGAAGGAGAACCTTTTGAGCGTGGTGTGATCAATGGCAAACTGTCAAAGGAATTAATACAAAGGCAAGAAGATGTTTTTGTGAGCCAGATAAGGAAAATGATTCCCTCTACTTTCTATTTGCATTTTCTCAAATACTTCATCGGTTGGTTCAACCGTGATCTTGCAAAGAATGTAACGGAAGAATACAAAGAAGAAATTTATGGTGAGTCGCTGACGGCTTCAACGGAGTATGATTATATAGGCACGAACTATCAGCGCATTTTGAACTATCACGCGGCACATGACATAGGGCACGCGTTGCAAAGCATGGCACTGGTAGGTTGCACATCGTTTGGAACCTGGGGTGCTGCGTCTGCTGACAGCACCATGATCATAGGAAGAAACTTTGACTTTTACATGGGCGATCAATTTGCAGAAGACAAGATCGTTTCATTTACAAATCCATCTCAGGGCCATAAGTTTATGACGGTGACCTGGGGCGGCTTTATTGGTGCAGTTTCCGGCATGAATGACCAGGGGCTTACTGTAACGATCAATGCAGACAAAACAGCAATACCCGCAGGCTCTGCTACGCCGGTTTCCCTGGTGGCAAGAGAAATTTTGCAGTACGCAAAAAACATTGAGGAAGCATATGCCATTGCATCGAAAAGGAAAATGTTTGTATCGGAAGCCTTCCTTGTTGGCTCCGCTTCGGATAACAAAGCGGTGATCATTGAAAAAACTCCGGAGCAGTTGGCAATGTATGATCCAAAGAAAAACTACATTCTTTGTGCCAATCATTTTCAAAGTGATTTGTTGGGACAAACGAAAGAGAATAAGGAGCAGATGGAGAAAAGCGCATCTGTTTATCGCTACGAAAGATTGACAGAACTGATGCAAAATAATGGCCCCAATACGGTTCAAAAAACCGTCAATATTCTGCGTGATCAAAAGGGCTTGCATGGCGCAAATATTGGAATGGGAAATGAAAAGGCGATCAATCAACTGATTGCACATCACTCCATTGTTTTCGAGCCTCAGAAAAGATTGGTCTGGGTTTCTACTTCGCCCTGGCAGTTGGGACAGTTTGTGTGTTATGATTTGAACAAAGTATTTGCGATGCATGGTATGAAAGAAAATCATGAAATAGTTGATAGCGCATTAACCGTGCCTGCGGATAGTTTTATATCGACCAGCGCATTCAAAGATTTTGTTTTGTACAGAAGTTATAAGCAACGCGTTGCAGATAAAGAAAGTATTAACATCGACAGCCTTACTGCAAGCAATCCCGAATATTATCATACTTATGTAATTGCCGGAGATTATTTGTTCAAACAAAAAAACTTTGCAAAAGCAAAAGAAGAATACACAATCGCATTAACAAAAGTGATTGCAACGAAACAGGAAGAAGAACATATTCGCAGACAGATCGCGAAATGCGAGGAAGAATTGGCACACAGATGACGCAGATTGGAATGATTTTTACTGATTTTTTTTCGTTGAGAATCATTGAAAATCTTGTATTGTGTTTTTAGTTGGGTGAATATTTTTTTAAGATCAGTGAAAATCAGTCTAATCAGTGTCATCTGCGTGCTATCAAAAAATAAAGCCATGATCCACGGCGTAGGCATCGACATAATAGAAGTAGACCGTGTTACTGAAAAGATCAGTAAGGAGAACGGTTTTCGTGAACTGGTGTTCTCGCAGGGAGAGATTACGTATTGCGAAAGCAAGGCGCATAAGTTTGAACACTACGCCGCAAGATTTGCTGCAAAAGAAGCTTTTCTAAAAGCTATTGGCACTGGCTGGTTTGGCAATGTTGCTTTCAATGAGATAGAAGTGGTAAACGATGAGCTGGGTAAGCCAACCATTCAATTGCTCGGCAACACAAAAACTTTTTTAGAGAACAAAAACATTAGCCGCATATCGGTATCCATGTCGCATTTGAAAAGTGTGGCATCTGCGGTAGTAATCATCGAATAAATATGTACTCAACAGAAACAGCTTTCGCATCAACGGAATCTATCGATAAAATGCAGTTGGGAAAATTGCAGGAAATATTGGCCTATGTTAATCAGCACTCTGCTTTTTACAAAGAGTTATTTGCGAAGCATCATATAAATGTGCAAAGGATAGATGCTCTTGAAAAATTGCAGCTGCTTCCTGTAACGGAAAAAGAAGATGTGCAACAACGCAATTGGGCTTTTCTTTGTGTTGATAAATCAAAAATCGTTGAGTATACCGCAACTTCAGGAACACTTGGAAAGCCTGTAACGATCGCACTTACAGAGAACGATTTGGAGAGGCTGGCTTACAATGAATATGCTTCTTTTTTGTGCGCCGATGGTTCCGAAAGTGATGTGTACCAATTAATGCTTACACTCGACAGGCAGTTCATGGCGGGCATGGCATACTATAGCGGCATTCGCAAAATGAATGCAGGCATGATACGCGTAGGCCCCGGTGTGCCTGCAATGCAGTGGGACATTATTCAGCGCTTACAGCCAACAGCATTGGTTGCAGTTCCTTCGTTCATTGTAAGATTGATTGAGTTTGCAAATGAAAATGGCATTGATGTAAATAAGTCATCGGTAAAAAAAGCGATTTGCATTGGCGAGAATTTGCGCAACGGCGATTTCTCTCTAAATACATTGGGCAGAAAAATCACAGACAATTGGAACATTCAACTATACTCCACTTATGCCAGCACCGAAATGCAGACAGCATTCACCGAATGCAAGGCTGGCAAGGGAGGTCACCACAATCCAGAATTGGTGATCATAGAATTGCTGGATGAAAACAATCAACCCGTTGCAGATGGAGAACCAGGTGAGGTAACCATTACGACTTTGGGTGTAGAAGCAATGCCGTTGATCCGCTACAAAACGGGAGATATTTGTCGGTATGAAAAAGCGCCTTGTTCCTGCGGAAGAAATACCTTGCGTTTGTCGCCGGTTATTGGTCGTAAAAAGCAAATGATCAAGTTTAAGGGAACTACTTTGTATCCGCCGGTATTGTTCGATATTCTTGCATCTATCGACGAAATAAAGGATTATGTAACAGAAGTTTCTACCAACGCCATCGGCATGGATGAACTGCTGGTCCACATTTTACCAGCCAATTATTCAGAAGAAAACGATAGAAAGATACGTTCGCTTTTACAAGCCAAGCTGCGCGTCATCCCATCCATCAAATACGCTTCTGCCCAGGAAATCCAGCGCATGCAGTTTGTAGAAGGGGGGAGGAAGATGGTGCGGTTCATCGACAGGCGGTAGTCGGAATTTGAAAATATGGGAATTTGAAAATTTGAAAATTCATTCTGTGCGACTTTGCTCACTATATATTGGCTTTCCAATTGTTACAATTGAATTAACATTATGAAGCCAAATTCATTTCCGGAAAACTGCGCCGTCAGAATTTTCAAATTTTCAAATTTTCAAATTTTGCTTCCACAGCTCGTTGAAAGTTTTTGAGGAAAAGTCCAAATCCGCACGCTCTGTCGTCCAGCCTTTGAAGACTTTATTTACCATCCAGTTTTTCATTTTTTTGTTGCCCATGTTCATCATGCTGCGGTGAAGGCTGGCTTGTTTCCACATTTTCCACGCTACTCTTTCGCCCCATGAGGCATCGCCTTCTTCAACAGACTCATACCTGTTTTCAAGCAGCAATTCGTGAAGATTGATTTTAACGGCACACACTTCCGTGCAGTTGCCGCAAAGAGAAGACGCATAGCTCAAATGTTTCCACTCGTCCATTTCTTTTAAGTGCGGAGTAATAACAGAACCAATCGGCCCGCTGTAAGTGGTTTCGTAGCTATGGCCACCAATGTTTTTATAAACGGGGCAAGCGTTGAGGCAGGCGCCGCAACGAATGCAGTAAAGGCTTTCGCGTGTTTTAGGATTAGCCAGAAGATTGGTGCGGCCGTTGTCAAGCAAGATCACATACATCTCTTCAGGGCCATCCGTTTCGCCTTCCTGGCGCGGACCTGAAACAATTGTATTGTAGGAAGTGACTTTTTGTCCCGTACCAAAAGTTGCCAGCAACGGCCAGAAAAGACCAAGATCCGCCATTGAAGGAATTACTTTTTCTATACCCACAATCACAATATGTGTTTTCGGCCATCCACAGCTTAATCTTCCGTTCCCTTCGTTTTCGGTGATGGCAATGCCGCCAATATCGCTGATGATGAAATTTGCGCCTGTAACACCTATTTCTGCCTGCACATATTTTTCACGAAGTTTTGCCCTCGCCACAAGTGTGAGTTCTTCCGGAGTAAGTTTAGGATCGGTGCCGAGCTTTTCTGCAAAGAGTTTGGCCACATCTTCCTTGCTTTTGTGCATCGCCGGAGTTACAATGTGGTAAGGCGTTTCGCCATCCAATTGTTGTATGTATTCACCAAGATCGGTCTCTACACTTTCAATATTTTTTTCGTGAAGAAATTCATTCAGCTTAATTTCTTCCGTTACCATGCTTTTGCTTTTCACAATTGTCTTGCAATTTTTGGCAAGACATATCTGGTAAATTTCGTCAAGCGCCTGTTGTGTATTTTCTGCCCAAATTACTTTGCCGCCACGTTTGGTCAGGTTTGCCTCAAACTCCTCCAGTTGCTGATCAAGCGTTTCAATGGCGCGCCACTTCACGTTTTTGGCTCGCTCTCTCGCGGTATTTACGTCAGAGAATTGTTGTTTGCCGACAGGCACAACGGAATTATATTTTCCAATATTAAAATTGATCTTTCTTCTGTGATCAAGATCGGCAGCTTTGATGGTACTTTTGGCTATAAACGAGGACGCATGTTCTGACATGGGACAAAAATAATGATGAATGATGAATGATGATCGTCAATGGTGAATCGTCAATCGTGAATGGGAGCCGATAATTATAGATTCCTCACAGAGGACATCCATTCACGATTCACGGTTGACGATTCACGAATTTGCTTCACTCAGGGCATACAGCCCCTTAAACAACAGGTCAGGATCGGCGGTCAGTTGCGTTTTCAAATGAGGAACGAAGTATTGTGCATTACCTCCTGTAAGCACTACATTGAAATTAGTGTATTTTTCGGCATAAGCTTCTGCAATGCCATCTATTTCTTTGGCCATACCCAGCTGCACACCACTCAAAATATTTGTGGTTGTATCATATCCTATCAATGGAAAGTTCCAATTCTCCTTTACCAATGGAAGTTTTGCAGTAAAAGTTTGCAGGCTTTTAAAACGCATATCCATGCCCGGAGAAATGCTTCCGCCAATGAACTCATGGTATTTGTTCACGTAGTTGTAAGTAATGCATGTGCCAAGTGCTATCACAAGATTGTGTTTGCCTGGAAAAAGATTAACCGCTGCAGCCACCAATGCGAGCCTGTCTGCACCAATGGTTTCAGGCTTTGCAACAGGCGTTGTAAAATTTAGTTTTGTAAGATGCGAGAGTTTATGGAAAGAAGTTTTTGCTGCGAGAATTTTTTCTATCGCTTCATCATGATTGATCACGGATGAAAGTATTGTTTTTTGAGGTTGCAGTTTTTCCAGCAACATTGCTATTTCTTCACCGTCTGCTCTTTCAAGATTATTAACCTCTTTCAACTGATCATTTTCGAAAACAGCATATTTCAAACGTGTATTTCCAAAATCAAAACAAATAGTAGTTACCACAGCTAGGTTTTTTGTGCGCCAAAAGTAGGGAAGAATTGGCACGCAGATGACGCTGATTGGACTGATTTTCACAGATTGGCTTTTTAGCCGCAAAGCAAACGAAGGATGCGCAAAGGAAACGAAGGTGCTTTTCGAACGTCAACGACCACGCAAGCTGGCTTCAAAAAACAAAGGGAGTGAAGATATCTTTCTGTCTTCGTTCCCTTTGCGCCGTTGCGGCCAGCTATCTATTTTGCTGGCAACTTCTTTGTGTATTCTAAGACTCATAAACTGCCAAAAAATGTTTTTAGGCGGCTTGTAAATA
>NZ_JAHSPG010000009.1 GCF_019130065.1 Pinibacter aurantiacus
TGCTTTTAATCGAATACAGCCCAGGCTGAGCCATGTATAGACAAAAAAGAGAGCACCACTATTGTGATGCTCTCTTTTATTATAAAGCGATTTATTAGTAGTCGTTTCTTCTTCCACCGAACTTGTTCTTGTTGTATTGTGCGAACTGAATTTTATCGATCAATAGGATTACTACAGTTCAAGTGTGCGACGCAACAATGTCTAACAGAAATCCCTCAGGTGACCCAATAAAAGACTTGTTTTAGAATTTAGGACAAGGAATATTTTTCTTACCGTCGCTTGCCTGTTTAATGTAAATCAGTGAAATTTCGATGCCGCCACGACTTTGGCTGGCCGTTTTAAGGCTTGAAGTATTAACATCGTAGGTTGCGCCCAGTCTAAAATCAGAAAACTCAAAACCTACGTACGGTATAATGGCATCTTTAAAACGATACCAGCTTCCAATATAAAAGTTTGTAGGATGCTCTTCATCGCCTGTTGCATTTATAGCAACCGCACCACCAATAACAGTTTCATAAGCACCACTTTGGCGACTGTGTAAACCACTGACGTGGAGAACCGCATTATCTGCAATGGGAAAATAGCCGCCGGCATGAAATGTTACTCTTGGGTCTAGAACGTAATATCCGTTTGTGAAAGATTCTTTAGGTCTGTTAATGTGATAAACCGAAAATCCCGCGTAAAAGTTATTGTAGCCTGTTGTTGAGCCGCTATAAAGGAAACCCGCGTTGAAGTCGAAGTAGTTTACATTAAGCTTTGTGTTTGCAAAGGATTCGCCGCTCGGATTTGACCAGTTTCCATCAAGGTCTAACTGGTTTTCAAAATGGAGCCTTGTTGCGTCCAGGCGTTTGTTAGAATATGCGCCCTGGAAGCCGATCCCTATTTGGTGCAAGCCGTCTTCGTCCAGGCCTTTGTGATAGGAGGTGGAGATTGCAAGAAAGTTGCTATTCAAAATACCATCTGCGGTTCTATCGGTCATGGCCATTAAACCTACTCCCCAGGTATCGGTGTAAGGAAGTTTTCCGGAAAGAACGGGGGCGTCAACAGAAACAGTTGAAGTAATAAATGCCTTACTGATTGCAGGCCATTGATTCCGGTAGTTACCGGCCACCCGAACAACTCCATCAAATTTTCCCGTAAGCGCAGGATTTAATGTAAGTGGGGAAGCAAAGAATTGAGAAAAATGGGGATCCTGGCCAAATGACTTTGTGGCCAAAAACAGTCCCATTGCACAAAAGCAGAGAATTTTTTTCATCAGCACAATTAAAATTTAGGGAGCATTACTAAAATCGGGGAATCTCAGTAAAATTTTGGATTAATCTTTTTGCGATCTGCACGGTAAGTTAGAAAAAAAATGGCTTACATCTGCACTTTATTTCCAAAAGCCAAATCACCCGCATCGCCCAGACCGGGAACGATATATCCCTTGGCAGTTAACTCGTCGTCAATGGCTCCGCACCAGATCTTAGCCTTGGGTTCACTGCGGAGAACATACTCAATTCCAACGGTGCACGCAATGGCACAAACAACGTGAATTTCTGCCGGGTGTCCTTCGTCTCTTAAGTACTGAATTGTCTTTACCAATGAAGCGCCGGTCGCGAGCATTGGGTCAGAAATAATCACTGTTCTGTCTTCGAGTTCAGGACATGAAACGTACTCGAGGCTTATTTCGAATGAGCCGTCTTTATGGTGTTTGCGATAAGCTGAAATAAAAGCATTGTCTGCCCTGTCAAAATAGTTAAGCAAGCCCTGATGCAAAGGAAGTCCTGCTCTTAAAATGGTTGCTAAAACGGGTTGCTTGCTGAGAAGATTGCAAACTGATGTTCCAAGCGGCGTTTGAATGTCAGTAGGCGTATAAGCGAGCGTTTTGCTTATTTCTATGGCTGCCACTTCGCCAATCCTTTCGAGGTTGCGGCGGAATCTCATTCTGTCATTTTGGATATCGACGTTGCGTAACTCGGAAACCCAATCACTTAATAACGAATATTGTTTACTTAGGTTGACAACCATTTAATTTTGACTTTTGAATGATTAAATTTCAACTTTGCATCTCAAAACTATAATCTTTCGAGAGAAATTATAGAGATTTCCATCAACAATGTAAATATTAATAAAAATGGTTTATAAAGCAATCGGAATAATGAGCGGCAGTTCGCTGGACGGATTGGATATTGCGTATGTGCACATACAGGAAACAGGTGGTAAGTGGAGCTATGAAATTCAAAATGCTGCGATTTACAGTTATACTTCAGAATGGAGCAATGCGCTAAAGAACGCCGGAAAGCTTTCTGCGCTTGATTTACAGATATTTCATACAAAGTATGGGAGATTTATCGGAGAGCAAATTAACCAGTTTATTGATGATTTTAATTTGCACCATAAGGTCGATCTGATTGCTTCTCACGGTCACACTGTTTTTCACGCGCCGCAAAGTATGATGACCTTCCAGGTTGGGGACGGAGCTTCTATTGCAGCGGTTACGGAGCTTCCCGTAGTAAGCGATCTCCGGTCACTTGATGTTGCGCTGGGCGGCCAGGGAGCTCCTATTGTGCCGATTGGCGAAAAACTTTTATTGAGCGGGTATAATTTCTTTTTAAATCTTGGGGGCATTGCAAATATTTCATTCAATAACCCCGAGAAATATATTGCGTTTGATGTATGTCCTGCAAATGCGGTGTTGAATGCGTTCGCAAAGAAAGATGGGAAAGCTTATGATGAAGGCGGCGCTTTGGCGGCAAAAGGAAATGTGAATGAAAGGATTTTGAATGAGTTGTCTGGTTTGGAATATTACAGTTTGCCATATCCTAAATCTCTGTCGAATGATTTTGGGAAAGACGTTATTTATCCGCTGATAAACAATCATGGTTTATCTACGGAAGATGCACTGGCAACGGCAGTTGAGCACATTGCTTTGCAAACCAAAAAAGCGGCTCAACAAATCATCAAAGATTTTTCGCTGGCAGGAGATCAATATAAATTGTTGGTTTCTGGAGGTGGTGCTTTGAATGATTTCCTTGTAAGCAGATTACGTGAACAATTGGGCGAATGGAATATTGTTGTAGAAATGCCAGATAGAACTTTGGTTGAATTTAAAGAGGCTATCATTATGGCTTTGATTGGCGTATTGCGTTGGCGCGAAGATTACAATGTGCTTGCAAGTGTTACAGGCGCAAAGCGCAACAGCGTTGGAGGTGCATTGTGGCTGGGTGCTTCGTAGTATTGAGGAGACATTATTATCTGA
This sequence comes from Pinibacter aurantiacus, assembly GCF_019130065.1. Classification (GTDB taxonomy): domain Bacteria; phylum Bacteroidota; class Bacteroidia; order Chitinophagales; family Chitinophagaceae; genus Pinibacter; species Pinibacter aurantiacus. Next base: position 3,242 of record NZ_JAHSPG010000009.1, read on the forward strand.
TCAAATAAATTTTTTTGTCACATGAGGAAAACAATCTTCGCGTGTTGTATACTGTTAGTATTTGCATTTGGAAGCACGAATTCGAATAGTGTGATACATCTTATCAGTAAGAAGCAGTATGAGAAAATGTTTGCTCATCACAACGCTATATTTACCTATGAGGCTTTCGTTCAAGCGTGTAAAGCTTTTCCAGCTTTCTGCGGTGAAGGCGATGACAAAACGAAAAAGCGGGAACTGGCTGCTTTTTTTGCAAATGCATCGCAAGAGACGACGGGTGGCTGGAAGGATGCGCCCGGTGGCAGAGAGGTTTGGGGCCTGGTGTATACAGAAGAGCAATCCTGTAAAGACGGGCATTGCACTCAATACAATATTTCAGGTACCAGTGATTATAAACCGGTGCCAGGCAAGTCTTATCATGGTCGCGGGCCTTTGCAAATTTCATACACCTACAACTACGGACTCGCTGGCGATGAACTTAAACTTCCATTACTTGATAAGCCTGAATTAGCGAGCACCAATGGTGTCATCTCTTTTAAAACAGCGATTTGGTTTTGGATGAAAGCCCAGGGAGCCAAACCTTCATGCCATGATGTAATGACGGGTAAATGGCAGCCCAATGACAAGGACAAGGAACTACACCGCGAACCTGGCTTCGGCATGACCATAAATATTATCAATGGAGGCGTTGAATGCAGTTCTACTGATCCTGCGATTGTTGACAATAAACAGAACAGGATCGACTGCTATAAATACTACGCCAAAGTTTTGGGCACTACGGTGGATGAGCATTGTGATTGCAAAGGGATGGGAACTTACTAGGAATTAGAAATTAGGAATTAGGAGTTAGGAATTGGGTTGAAACTACTGTATTCGTCGCGAGACGCCTAGGTTCTAACTCCTAATTTCTAATTCCTAACTCCTGTTACAGTCCAAGCACAGACTTCAACTTGGGGTAACCTGTTTTACTTACAGATACTTTTGAACCGTCGCGTAAAGTAGCTATGTAGCTATCTTTTTCATAAACATCGAGTTTGCTTATTTCGTTGATGTTTACGATAAAGGAGCGATGTACACGCACAAACACTTGTGGATTCAGGGTTTTTTCAAAAAATGACATCGTTTTGTTTTTCAAAAAAGCGCCTTCTTTGGTAACAATTTTTACGTAATCATCTGCAGCTTCGAGATAATTGATTGTATCAACAGGAATGATCTTGATCTTACCGCTGTTCTTTACCACCACTCTGTTGTTTTGAGAGGGCGATTCTGCTGCGCTTTCGAGCAATGCCTGCGTGTTTGCCGCACTGCTTTTTTTTGCACCATTGTTATTGGCGGATAAAAATTTTTGAACGGCTTTATCAAAACGCTCTTTGCTATAAGGCTTCAACAAATAATCTATTGCGTGGCTTTCAAATGCTTTGATTGCATATTCGTCAAATGCTGTGGTGAAGATTACAGCAGGTGGTTCTTCTATCAGCTCAAGCATTTCAAAGCCATTTATTTTCGGCATTTGAATGTCGAGGAAAATCAAGTCTGGCTTGTGTTGCATAATGGCTTTCACGCCTTCAAAACCATCGTTGCATTCCTGTGCGATTTCTATATCTGGGTATGTTTGAAGATATTCTTTAACTATCATAATAGCCAAAGGTTCGTCGTCTATAATAACTGCTTTCATCTGTGCTTTTTTATTTCAACTCAAAAATTGTTAGCTCAAACCACCGGTTCAAGTTCTTGCATTTTGGGTTGTGGTATTTTAATGGTGGTTATAAATTGGTGGTCTGTTGCGTTTGTTGTGAGCAGATCATTAGCTGAAAATAACAGAAACAATCTTCTTTGCACGGAGCTTAAACCAAAGCCTGTACCCCTTTTGGGATAAGCAGTTTCAGGATCGAATGGATTTTGCACACAAACGTTAAGGTAACCATTTTCATCTTTGTTGGCTGTGATGCTGATGGTCACTTCACCCATGGTGTCGTACAGGCCAAACTTAATGGCATTCTCAACAATAGGTTGCAGAACCATGGGCGGAAGTTGAAGTTTGCCGGTGTTTTCGTCGCATGTTACAACAGTATTGAGACGATACCCGAAGCGCACTTTCTCAATATCAAGATACAGTTGCAGGTAATCCAGTTCTTCTGAAAGCGTTGTCCATTGCTGGTCTTCTTTTTTTATACTGCCTCGCAAAAAATCGGATAGTTGCTCAATCATTGTGCGCGCTTGCTGAGGTTTAATGCCAATGAGCGCGTTGATCGAGTTAAGACTGTTGAACAAAAAATGCGGTTGTAGTTGTTGTCTGAGCTTGAAAAGTTCTGCATCTTTTGCTAGTTTTTCTATTTCATTTTTGCGATCATCTCTTAGCTTTTGCTCTTTCAATGTGTTTAAGAGAATTGTTAGTAAAGACTGCCAGCCCAACATGATCGCAATCACCCCCATTCTAACCGGAACAGAGGACTGAAAAAACTCTCTGAAGCTTGCATCGTTTCTAAAAATGGCCAACAGTATCAGGTAGTCAATTAAAACCAATATGCCGGTAAGTGCTGCGCAAAAAACGATGAGGTACCAAAGTTTTTCTTTCTGCGGCAAATAATATTGAAAGGTGTTGTTTACGATCATGAAACCGCCTACAAGCAACGTGTTGGTGATACAACTGTCTAAAATTCCAATCTTTAGCGCAAAGCCCATTTTCTGTATGATGATCGCATGCAGGATTCCCCAAATGCACCAACATACTGCAAGAATGCTGTGGAGAACTATGCGCGGAGATTTTGGTACTGTTGCCAAGGTGTTGTGTGTTTAAACTGCTGGAATTGCACTTTTTTCAAGGGAGCCTGTTAGTTTGCCTGCTTTATCTTTTATCATTTTCAGGTAGCCCGATTCATCGCTGTATTCCTGTATTTGGGAAAATACTTCTGCGCCATCTGCAAGTTCTACAATTGGCTGCAAAGTGCAGACATCAATGAATTTCCATTGTACAATTTGCTGGTCATCGTTAAAAAAAGTTTCTGATTCTTTATTTCCGATATTTCTGGCTTTATCAAGTGCCTGCGCCGGATTGACAGCTTTGATCAAGCGAAGTTGTTCGTCAAATTGTGGAGTATGATTGCCATCTCCACATATAATCTGGTACACCAGTTTTGTAAGATACCAATTCATATAATTGAAAGTTGAAAATTGAAAATTGAAAATGGAGAGAACCGAAAGTTGAAAATTGTTCCTTAAAAATTGATAGTGTTCGAAACCTCTTTAGCGTAATCGAATTACAGCATCATTTTCAATTTTCAACTTTCAATTCTCCATTAATTAAAAGCTCGTGATTTCGATTCCGCCGAAGACTGCGTTTGCTTCGAGCAACAATATTTTATCAGAGGCGACCAGGTTTTCCGGACGTTTGTCCTCTACGCCGCCAAACACACTATTGTTCTCCAGTTTGATTTGCCAGTGCGGTGGAACCAATAATCTAACGCTGCCAAACACGGCGCTAACATCCATTCTCGCAACCGTTTCTATTTCGGCTTTCAAAAGATTTATCTCAGAGCTGCCAAACACAGCGTTCACATCCCCACCCAGAAAGTTTTTAGAGATAACACTCTTTCTTGTGCTGGCAAATACTGCGTTTTCATCAATCATGTCTCCATTTACTGGAACTGCCGGTGTGCTATAATCGAACTTCTTATGTTCTTTCCAGTAGCGGTTGATGTCGGTTTGTCTTCTTTTGTCTTTGAAGATGAAGAAAAGACCAAAACATATGATTCCGATCGGCCAGGTGTAGCGATACAAATTCATTTCGGGAAAAAAGTCGCTGACAAGAAAAAAGAGTCCCACTAGAATTGGCATCAGCCATCCTATGCCGTTAAAACGATGCTTAATTCCTATGAGAATACCTACCGCTATTGGTATCATTTGCCATGACAATAACCATGACGGAACAAAAGCGCCCATTTCCCTAGCGATTAATAAACCACCGACTCCGAGCAGGATAATGCCTACAAACACTCTTGGCGTTCTAACTTTTTCGCGGTAATATTTTTCGTTGTCCATTGTGTAAATTTTATTCAAAACTATATCGTGAAAGATAGGTTAACAATTGCATTTAGGCAATTACAGTCAAAACCTCGGTAAGCGACATGAAATTGGCGGTAAAATTTTGCAGATGTCAACAATAGGCTTCACATTATAATAATGCGGCGATGAAAACCTATCCGGCTTATGATTGTTTTTAGTTGTACTTAACGACAAAATTTTACGTCATGGAAAAACTATCAGCTAATACCAATGCGTTGAATTGGTTTGAAATTCCGGTTACCGATACTGCGAGGGCAAAAAAGTTTTATGAAACCATTTTCGACATCAAGATGGAAACAAATGAAATGATGGGAATGGAGATGACTTCATTTCCTTTCACCATGGAGCCCACTGGTAAAGTTTCGGGTGCTTTGGTAAAGGGGCCCATGCACAAACCATCGATGGATGGTGCGGTAATTTATTTAAATGCCAATCCCGCCATTCAAACGGTGGTTGATAAAATTGAGGCCGCGGGCGGAAAGGTCATTATGCCAAAGACATTGATCAACGAAGACATTGGTTACATGGCATTTTTTGTGGACACAGAGGGCAATAGAATGGGATTGCACGCAGGTTCGTAAAATTCCGTAGAGACGCATGAAAATGCGTCTCTTTTAACAACGACGTGTTGCACTACAGCAGACGTTCCTGCGGTGCGACACGCCGCATGGCAGGAGACGCATTTTCATGCGTCTCTACGGGGTAAAAAATGTAAAATTGTCTCCGTCAAACAACCCTTTATCGCTCAGTTTGGCGTGTGGAATTACCAGAAGCGCCATGAAGGAAAGGGTCATGAAAGGTGCTGAAAGGGTAGAGCCAAGAGATTTTGCAGCTCTGTCAATGGCGGCGTATTGTTCTGCAATCGCATAGCCATCTTTATTACTCATTAAACCAGCTACAGGTAGCCCGAGAACCATTTCAACATCTTTTCCAACACAGCTTACGCCACCTTCTTTTTCTATTACGAGATTTACTGCTTTGCACAGGGTTTCATCGTCCACGCCAACAGCAACGATATTGTGACTGTCGTGCGCCACCGATGAAGCGATGGCGCCTTGTTTCAAGCCAAAGTTTTTAATAAAGGCCTTCGCGATCGGAGCAGGATTGTAGCGATTCACCACGACTATTTTCAGTACATCTGTTTGCGTATTGCTAACAATATTGCCATTTTCGACGGTTGGCGGTAATAGCAACTTATTAGTAATTAACTGACCGTCCAGTGCCTCCATTACCACGATTTCCTTTTCTCCGTTCCATTTGGTTGAAAAGTCTTCTACCGTTTTTGGGGAGCAATGAAAATTGTTGATGATGGAAGCCGGTTTAGGAACAATCAGCGATTTGCCGTTTTCAGCGACCAGCTCGCCATCAATAAAAGTCTTAAGCACTTTAAATTTGTCAAGATCTTCAACGGCGATGAAATCGGCTTTATCTCCCTTGCGCAAAAAGCCGACATCCAGCTTGTAATGTTCAATAGGATTGATACACGCTGCCTGCAGGACTTTGAAAACATCAATTCCTTTTTTCACCGCTCTTGCACAAAGCTCATTGATGTGACTTTCCGCAAGACTGTCCGGGTGTTTGTCATCGCTGCAAAACATAATGTTAGCGCTATGCTCATGCAGTAAGTCGACCAATGCTTCAAAGTTTTTAGCGGCGCTTCCCTCCCTGATCAGGATTTTCATTCCATACCTCAACTTATCAAGGGCTTCTTCGATGGTAAAACATTCGTGGTCGGTGCTTATACCTGCGTCAATGTATTGTTTTGCCTGATCACCTCTTAACCCCGGTGCGTGACCATCAACGGGCTTGCCTAAGCGCTTTGCGGCGGCAATTTTTGCCATCACATCTTTATCTTGATGGAGAACGCCCGGAAAGTTCATCATTTCCGTGAGGTATTTGATGTCATCGCTTGCGAGCAATTCTTCAATATCGGTAACGGTAACTTCTGCACCGGCAGTTTCAAAAATAGTGGCTGGCACACAACTCGGAGCTCCAAAGTTGAACTTAAAAGGAACCGTTTTCCCGTTTTCAATCATGTAACGAACGCCCTCCACACCGCAAACATTGGCTATTTCGTGAGGGTCGCTTATAGTGGAGACTGTACCATGCACAACAGCCAACTTCGCAAATTCGGACGGCACGAGCATAGAGCTTTCCACGTGCACATGAGAGTCGATAAAACCGGGAAGTAAATAGGGTAGATTTTTATCAGGCTCTGAAGAGAGGATTGCTATCTCTTTTATCAAGCCATCTTGTACGTTAACAGCTCCTTTAAAAATCTTTTTATTTACTATATCAACGATATTTCCTTGTATGTTAAAATTCATCTGCCAATCACTTTTTGTTTTTACAAATAAAAATCAGTGCACATCTGCCAAATCAGTGTCATCCGTGTGCCTCTCTTCTTAATTCAGGAACGGGTTATTTCTTTTCTCAAATCCAATCGTCGTCGCCTCGCCGTGACCCGGATAAACCTTTACGGCATCGGGTAAGGTAAAAAGTTTTTCCCTGATGCTGTCGATAAGTGTATTATAATCACCACCGGGAAGGTCTGTGCGGCCGATGCTTAGTTTGAAAAGCACATCGCCGGCAATAATAAACTCCTGTTTTTCGCAATAGAAACAAATATGGCCCGGAGCATGTCCGGGGGTAAAAAGAACCTTCAGTTCATCGTCGCCGAGTTTAATTGTGTCACCTTCTGTCAAAAAATGCATAGGACCGCTATAATTTTCAAAAGGAAGGTTGTAATATGTGCCTGAAACGGCTGCCCGTTCAAGCAAGGGGACATCTTTTTCGTTTAAATAAAGTGGTAATTGCCAGGTATCGTGTACGAACTTATTTCCAAAAACGTGATCAAGGTGGCAATGTGTATTTAGCAAATACTTCGGGCTTAGTTTTTGCTGCTCTATAAAATCCTTTAACCTTTCTTTTTCGTTATTAAAATAACAGCCCGGATCGATGACGCAACAATCCAAATTCTCGTTATATAAAACATAGGTGTTTTCCTGAAGGGGATTGAACGCAAAAGTCTTAACTTGTAACATAGATATATTTAACAGTGATTAAGGCGAAAAACCATAATTTTAATTAACAATTAATGGCTATGCAATTTCCGAAGAATAATTTGTTAATGAACGGTTGTCGATATTTTACTTTTCTTATTTTATCCGTATTGCTTGTTTACTCTTCCAGTGATCTGTTTGCCCAGGTGAATACAGTTGAATTTGGAAAAAACAGGGTTCAATACCGAAAATTTAAGTGGGAATATTATCAAACGAACAACTTCAATAGCTATTACAGTCAGGGCGGAGAAGGCCTTGCAAAATATGTGGCTCAAATGGCGGAGGAGGAATTGGGAGGGCTTGAAAAATTTGCGGAGTACGCTTTACAAAGACGGGCCAACATTATTATTTACAACAGTTATGATGATATGCAGCAAACCAATATTGGTTTGGCCGGCGATTTTCAGATCACCGGAGGCAATACTAAATTGGTAAACAACAAAATGATTGTCTACTACAATAGCGATCACGCCAACCTCCGCATCCAGGTAAGGCAGGGAATTGCGAAAATATTATTGGATAACGTGTTGTTTGGAGATGACCTTGGAGAATTTGCTGCAAATAAAGCGCTTCTTGATCTTCCGCAATGGCTCATTGACGGGTATGTGTCTTACGCCGGTGAAAACTGGAGCACAGAACTGGACGATCAATTGAAATCTGTTTTGATGTCTGCCGATTACAAAAATTTTTACCAGTTTGCTTACGCAAAACCACAACTCGCAGGGCATGCTTTCTGGCATTACATCGCAACGAATTACAAACAGGAAAACGTTACTTATTTTTTATACCTCGCCCGCATTTACAGAAATCTGAACACTGCATCGATGCGCATTTGCAAACAGAAGTTCAAGGATGTGCTGCAGGAGTTTATGGATAAAGAATCTGAAAAGTATTACAAAGACATTCGGGGAAGAAGAAATAATCCCAAAGGAAATTTGTCTGTAACAGAGGATATAAATCAGAACAAAGATTTTTTCAACTTTTCCCCTAACCCTGCTCCTAAAAGCCAAACGTATGCAGTGGTAGAATATAAAAGAGGAATAGAAAGAGTTGTGTTGTATGAAAACTACGTGGACAGAAAAGTGCTACTGAAAAATGGAGTTATCAATCCAGATAATAAACCCAATCCTAACTATCCGATGATGGCTTGGGATCCGAAAGGCACAAGGCTGGCGGTAATTTATAATTCTGAAGGGAAGATCAGGTTCTTTATTTATGACATGGTTTCTAAACTGAAAAAGAACAAACAGACAATCGAGGGCTTTGATCAGATACAGGACATGAGTTTTATGCTAAATGCAAATACCTTGTTGTTTAGCGCGGTTAAAAAAGGACAATCCGATATTTATACTTACGACATAGAGAAGAACGAGACGAAACAGATCACGAATGATATTTGGGATGACCTCGATCCATCTTTCGTAGCATTTCCGGGTAAAACAGGGATTATTTACTCATCTAACAGACCTTCAGGAAAAGCAATATCCTCCGATACAGTGTTGCCTTCTCACAACAGGTATAACATTTTTCTTGTAGACAACTGGAACCAGAGCGAGTTTAAGCAAATTTCACAGTTAAGTAATATGCAATGGGGAAATGCCCGTTTCCCGGTTCAGTACAACAACACACACTTCACATTTGTAAGTGACGAAAATGGTGTGGCAAACAGGTTTGCAGGTTTCTTCAGCACCAAACGAGCAGGAGTAGATACCATTTACAAAATAGGAGATGATATACTGAGAAACCCGGATTATAAAGATGTTGATTCATTGTTGCGTGCTCACAAAAAAGATGAGCCGGACACTATATATACATTCTCTGTAACACTGGATTCTGCCTATGTTTTCCCAATGACCAACTATCAAAGTGGCATTAAAGAAACAAAGGCAGCCGGTGAGCGCGGCGTTGTAAGTGAAACAAGACAAGAAGGTGATTTGAAACTGTTATACAGATTAAAGGTTGACGACAGTACTTTGAGAAGAAGAAATGTAAATCCTAAAACAACAGAATACAGGGCAAAGACGATAGCTGATGCGAGAATGAATTCTGCGGAGCTATTGCAGACACAAGACGACCAAAGCAAGAAGCAGAATAACGTTTTTGAGAATGAATTTGAAAACGAAAAACAGGACTCGGCAAAAAATGCAAATCCTGAAAATGGTAATTCGAATGTAGCACCGCCACCCCCAACGGTTTTGGACAAGGCGAAACATTATGATTACAGGTTGAAGTTTTCTGCCGATCAAATTACCACTTCCTTATTCAACAATGATGTTCTTGTTACGAGGTTTGATCCATACACAGGGTCTGTGCCGGTAACGCTTAGCAGCAATAACGGATTCAACGGTATGTTCAGCGTGTCGGTATATGATCTGTTTGAAGACCTGCGTTTCACAGGCATGATTCGTATTCCGTTAATTAACACCGGCGGTAGCGGTTCTGTATCCGTTGGAAATGGTGGGGGACAAACGGGAACGAGTTTGTTTATTCCCGGAACAGGTTCTTTGTTCAACTCAGGCGGCGAGCAAATGGCGAGGTTTGATTATCTGAAAAAGAGAATTGATTACTCTATCATTTACTATCGCAAAACTGATGTGGGTACCGATTACACCGGTCATATAATGAAACAATACACCAACTTGTTCCAGGGTATTATGAAATATCCTTTCAACAGAGTTAAGAGCGTACGCTTTTCATTTGGTGTAAGAAGCGATAAATATGTATACAAAGGAATGTTTGAAGATCCATATTCTGTTCTCATCCCCGATGTAAAACAGCTATATGGTTTGTTCCGACTGGAATATGTTCACGACAACACCGTTCAGAAAACAACTAACATCCTGAACGGCTTGCGTTACAAGGCATATGTCGATTTTAATACAAGACTTAACAAGCAGGAAAATGTTAACCCAACAGGGTTCAACGTTGGCTTCGACGGTCGTTATTACAAACCTATATTCCAGAATTTCATCTGGGCGTTCAGGGCTGCGGGCGATGCCTCTCTTGGTACACAGAAGATTGTGTACTACCTCGGCGGTGTGGATGGCTGGCTTGGACCTAAAGCTTATAGCCAACCTGCGCCTCCAACAAATACGGAATATGCATTCCAGTCACTGGCGGTAAATGTGAGAGGTTACAAACAAAATATAGCCAACGGCAATAATGCATTTGTGATGAATAGTGAGTTCAGGTTCCCTGTATTCAGTACGCTGATTAAGAAGCCGATCAATAATGCCTTTATACGTAATTTCCAGGTAACTCAGTTCATCGATCTTGGAACAGCCTGGGATGGCGAAGTAGGAGGAATTAAAAGGCCGGAGCAAGTATATGGCGAGGGTGATTTGTTAGTGAAATTGAAAGCCGGAGGTGTTGGACCGTTTGTAGGTGGTTATGGCTTTGGTGTACGCAGTACATTGCTTGGCTACTTTATCAGAATGGACACAGGCTGGCCAATGGGAAGATTCTTTGGTGGCAAACCTCTGTTGTATTTCGCCATGGGTGTTGATTTCTAAACGATATTTCAAATAAAGAAAAATATAGATTAAAGCGGTTTCGCTCTGCAAGGCTTGTAGCCTTGCAGTTTTATTTTATTGCCTCTAGCAATGTGTTATCGCCAAAATCGAGTAAAAAATAATCTGATGAAAAAATATAAATGGGGCATTTTAGGTGCTGGAAAAATTGCCGAAAAATTTGCAACGGCCATCGAATACACAGAAGGTGCAGAGCTGTATGCAATTGCATCACGTAATAAACAGAAGGGACAGGATTTTGCTGTAAGGCATGGCGTGTCTGTTGTTTACAACGACTATGAAAGCCTTGCAATGGACGCAAATGTTGATATTATTTACGTGGCCACACCGCATGCTTTTCACTGTGAACATTCCATTTTGTGTTTGCAAAACAGCAAAGCTGTTGTATGCGAAAAGCCCATGGCATTAAGCTATGCGCAAGTAGTGAAAATGATTGGAGCGGCCCGTGAGTACAATGTGTTTTTTATGGAAGGCATGTGGAGCAGATTTATGCCTTCGATCAACAAAGCACTGGAGTTGATTAAGCAGGATGTTATTGGAGAAGTGCAGTACGCAAGAGCCGATTTTGGATTCAATGCTCCGGCAGATGAAAACAACCGCTTGTATAATTTAAAACTCGGCGGAGGATCGTTATTGGATGTGGGCATTTATCCTTTGTTTTTAGCTACCTTATTATTTGGCGAACCAGGTTCCATACACAGCGCCTCAAAGCTAACCAAAACAGGTGCTGACGAGTACTGCAATGCTCTGTTGAAATACAGTGGTGGCAGGTCGGCTTCTATTTTTTCTTCCATCACCATGAACTCGGAAAAAAATGCGGAGATAATAGGAACTAAAGGAAAAATCATTTTACAAGCGCCATGGCATAAAGCAACGGACATGCTAGTCTCACTTAACGACGGAGACAAGCAATCGTTTTCTATGCCGCACGGCAGTAATGGGTTTGAGCATGAAATAATGCATGTAATGGATTGCCTTGATAAAGGTTATAAAGAATCACCACTCATGCCCCATGACTTCACATTGACAATGAGCCGCACGATGGATATTATTTTGCATCAGATGGGAGTAAGTTACAATGACTGAATAACTGATTAACTGAATAACTGAAGGTCGAATTTCAATTTTACAGTACGAATATCAAACATTCAGTTATTCAGTTAATCAGTTATTCAATTGGGCGAATTCAATTCGCCCCTACTGCAATGTCCTTCACATTTCCCGTTCTCTTCAAAACGCCCCAATGTTGGAGTTCTCCTTTGATTGCCTTGCGGAATGATTTGAACAGTATATAATACATCAGCCAGCGGTAAATCAAACGCTGAGGGAACAGCCACCACAGCTTGCCATATTTTTCTTTTTCGAAACTGAAAGCAAGAATGGATACGGCTCCATCTACCAACATAAAGATGAAGTAATACGAAAGTATTTTAGCTGCGTTTCCGGTCAATATGCCGATAATCATAAACACATCTGCTAATGGTGCAATTGCCGGTATCATAAACTGGAAGATGAGAATGTTTGGCAGTGCCAGCCAACCGAGCCATTTGTATTTCCAGTTGAACAACGCGTCACGATTTTTCCAGAAAGTTTGCATAACGCCAAAGCTCCAGCGGAAACGTTGTTTCAAAAACATTTTCAGTGATTCCGGCGCTTCTGTCATCGCGATCGCTTTGTTCTCGTTTTTAACGGTGTAGCCACAACGTAAGATGCGAATGGTTAAATCGCAATCCTCTGCGAGTGTATCTGTAGTAAAGCCACCGGCATCTTCAATGGCTTTTTTGCGGAATGCACCAATAGCACCGGGAACGACGGTAATTGCATTAACTGCCGCAAAGGCTTTACGATCGAAATTCTGACTCGTGATATATTCTATCGACTGCCACTTCGTGAGCATGTTGACTTCGTTACCCACTTTTACATTTCCTGCAATGGCGCCTATTTCATCTGCTCCTGGCAATGTTGTAAGAAACTGCTGCATCAGTTTGGAGATAGCGTCTGGTAGCAGTTTGGTGTCAGCATCAATACAAACTACATAGTCTGCTTTGCTTTGCAAAATGCCATAGTTTAATGCAGAAGCCTTACCACCGTTAGGTTTGGTGAATACTTTTACTTTTGGCTCGTCCGCAAAGAAGTTGCTCACTTTGTCGTAGGTAGCGTCTTTACTGCCATCATCGATAAACAACACTTCAAAATTTGGATAATCTGTTTTGAGCAAATTACTAAGTGAGCTTACCGCATTCACTTCTTCGTTGTAAGCCGGCACAATGATCGATACAAGCGGGAAATCCTTTATTGTTGGCGCTACCAATAGCTGTTTATCTTTTTTATTCTGTCGCGATGCAAGAACTGCCATCAGCAATATCCGCCCAAGGGATAAGAAAATAAACACCATGAATAAAGAGAACAATATTCGTCCGCCCCAGTAGCCAAACTCAGCAAGGTAATAGTTAAACTGCATCAACGTATAACCACTGCCTTTAGGAACCGGCGGCATAAGCTCGTCCTTCTTTTTATGCAACAGTTCAGAAAGCGTGATGAAGGTATATCCGTTGTCTTTAAAATACTTAATGATCCTTGGAAGTGCTTTTACTGTTTGAGTTCTGTTGTCGCCACCCGCATCGTGAAGAAGGATGATACCGCCCATTGTGTCAAGCTCTGCTTTGCGATCAATTATTCTTTGCACAATACTATCCGCACTCACACCAGGCTCCCAATCTTCCGGATCGATGGACTCGCCCACATCCAGATAATTCTTTTGACGCGCCAGTGCCACAGGTACCAATTCTTCCATTGTTTCAGGCATTGCATCCGCATTGTAAGGTGCACGGAACAGAATGGTAGAATGGCCTGTTATCGCTTCAATAAGCAAACGCGTAGATTCAAATTCAATATTGGCTCTTCGCTTACTTACGGTAGCCACATTGGGATGGGAGAATGTGTGGTTGCCAATTTCATGCCCCTCATTATAAATTCGTTTTACAAGAGGAATATTATTCTCTGCATTTATTCCCAAAAGGAAGAACGCGGCAGGTACATGTTCCTGACCAAGAATATCCAGAATTTGCGGCGTGTAAATTGGGTCAGGGCCATCATCAAACGTGAGGAGAACCTGCTTCGGACTTACCTTTCCATATTTTTTTACAACAAACATAGAAGGTAAGCTCAGGTAGTGTTCCTCTGCAATAAGCATTTGTGCAGAATCCAATTCTGTGGTGATCTGTCCGTTTGTGGGAGTAGACAATACATCCAGTATTTCACCATCGCCAATGTAATCCACATCATTACTTGATTCAACGCTGGCGAAATCTCCAAAGTCAAAATGTTGAAGTGCCGCAACACCCATGTCCTTGTCATAAAAGTCCCAAAGGCGACTATCTTCCGAACCAAGACGCCATAACGCAACACCACTCAAGCCATATTCTGTTGCAAAACGCATGGTGTTGAAATTGGTAGCGGCGTCTGTAAAGTAAACTTCATGAGGGGCATCGTTATCGTCGAAATAAGAAAAATGAAGATTGTAAGTGTTGTTGTTGAAATCAATTTTACCCTCACTTTCCCGGGCTGTTGTCAATGCTTCCTGGTAAGTTACGTTAGAAGCCTGTCCATCTTTTGGCCAGTCATAACCATAACCGGCAAGACAAAGAATTATTTTTTCCGAAGGAATATTTTTAGCCGCTTCGTCTACCGCGGCCTCTATCCATTTCTGTGCACTGACAGGGCCGGGAGATGACATGTCGTAAAACTGATCATATGCCATCAGGAAAATGTAGTCATTGCATTTCGCGAGTTCTGTGTAGTTATAGTCCTCATTGAAAGGCATTACATCCTGTGAAACCAGGTAGCCTTTTTCATGAAGGCGGCTATACAATTCTTTCTGGAACGCTATGATCGGCTCATCTTTTTTCTCAACCAGGTCCTCAAGGTCAACGTTGATGCCTGCAAAATTTCCTTTCGATAAAACTTTCAGAATATCCTGGATCAAACGCTCCTTCTTCTTTGGATCGTTAATGATGCGGTGCACTGCCGCGCCATTAAATGTTCCCTGGAAGTTGTTTGAAAGGATCGGCATGACCTTTACTTTCGACTCCTTCATCAGCTGATAGGCGCGATCATCAATATTGGTGTATAAACTATCGCCTTTAGGATCGATGAACATCCATTCAGGGATCACCAGGTTAAGTTTGGAAATATTTCTTCTTAAAGAAAAATAAGATTGTGGATCCCAGGCCACATAAAATGCAGCGCGAATACCACAATTAAAGGGGTAAAAAGGTCGTCCCTCAGCTCCGGTAAAAGGATTGAGTTTATCAACGTCCACCGGGTTTTGAGAATACCTGTTAATATAACAACCAAGCTGCTGGTTCTTGTCCATTTTCGTATCTATATATGAACGGAAGCCTGCATATTGCTTGTTGATCTTATTGTCGCGGAAAAAAGCCTGGTTTGTTTGAAGGATCTTTTTGTACGCCTCATTCTTTTCTTTCAGTTGGGGAATGCTTGGTTTGTAATCACGTACCAATGTAATAGTAATAATTACAATGCCTAAAACAGCCAGAAACAATAAAATACGACTGGTCCATTTAAAACGTTGCCAGCGGGTGGCGGAATTCGTTTGAAAGACCTGTGTAGTAGAAGGGTTCATAATGAAATGATATGAATTGCAAAGTTCTAAAGGAAAAACAAAGAAGCACCTTAATTAACTACCAGTTAACCCTGAAAAAATACTTTTAACAAGATTAATAACTGAATAACTGAGTAACTGAATAACTGATTGGTTAAATGTCGTACAGATTGATTGAGTCAAAGCACGCTGCTATCTGAATAGTTGAATAATTGAAAGATTAGATGCAGTCTCGCTGTATTACCTCCAAACATTCAGTTATTCAGTTACTCAGTTATTCAAATATTCCTACAGATCCAGCTCCAGTCTCAGTCTATCCCTCAGTTCCTTCACCGCCGGGTATTCTTCTGCTATTTTTTGGAACTGTTCTTTAGAGGTAAGCGGCATTTCTACCTTGGGAATAAGATCCTCGTTGAGCTCAACTATAACATTATAAGTAAGTCTGCGGTTACAAAATTTTTCCTGCAAATATTCTGACAGGCCAACACGTTCACCTTCGATGAATTTCTGCTGTAAATTATTGGGGGTAACTATTTCAAAACTTGCATCTGATTTGATCCGCAATACTGCCAGATCAAAGCTTTGGGCCGCCGGGTTTCTTCCTTCTTTAAGTAATACGGAAAAATTGCGCCATACTTCTTCCAAAACACTTTGAGTGAGTGGGATAGCCTGTTGCATTGCGCTGTTGCCATCACCGCCCGTAAACTGCTGGCGCATCTTTGACAGGGAACCAAGTTTGCCACCACCAGACTGCGGCGTCGCAGCTTGCTTAGCGGCAGGAGCAGGCATCGCTGCCGGTTGCTGCGGTTGCGGAGTGGGAGCTTTATATTGAACCTGGGGTTCTTCTATAATCAATTTCGCTCCACCCTGCGCGGCAGGAGGCATTTGCGGTGTACTCTCAACACCGGAAGCGATTTTAAGCTCTACAATCTTCAGATTTTTGAATGCTACAGGTCGTGTAGATTCAGCTATTTTTTTTTTGCTAATCCCGTCTCCGGAACTAGCTAACTCAAGTGCTTGCTGTAAATAGCAGAGTTTGATCAACAAAAGCTCAACATGCAGACGTTTATTTCTTGCCGCTTTATAATTGATCTCAGCCTCATTAAGAGCGTTCAAGGCGCTGATGATATAAGGAATCGAAACTTTTTGAGCAGTAGCTGTATAACGATCCCTGAAGCTTTGTACCACTTCCAGCAATCCCGCAACCTTTGCATCTTTACAAACCAGCAGGTTGCGAAGGAACTCTGCAAAACCATTCAAAACCAGGTCTCCCTCAAAACCTTTACGGTTGATATCATCGTAAAGCAGCATTGCTCCGGCGAGATCCTGTTCCAGCATGCAATCAACCATCTTGAAGTAGTAGTCCGCATCCAGGATATTCAGGTGCTCGAGTGTATTTTGATAAGTAAGTTCACCATTGGTAAAACTCACTATTTTGTCAAGAATACTCAAAGAGTCGCGCATGCAGCCTTCACTTTTTTGAGCGATTACCTGAAGGGCAGCTTTATCCGCATTGATTTCTTCTTTCTCGCAAATTTCTGCAAGGTGATCCACCGTATCGTTGATGGTAATTCTTTTGAAATCGAATATTTGACAGCGACTTAAAATGGTCGGAAGGATCTTATGTTTTTCCGTGGTTGCCAAAATAAAAATGGCGTAGGGTGGCGGCTCTTCCAATGTTTTAAGGAACGCGTTGAAGGCACTTGCGCTCAGCATGTGTACCTCATCCACAATGTACACCTTGTATTTGCCGGCTTGTGGAGCGAAACGAACCTGTTCTACCAGTGCCCGGATATCATCCACTGAGTTGTTGCTCGCAGCATCCAGCTCGTGAATATTTAACGATGTGCCTTCATTAAAAGAAACGCAGGAATGACATTCATTGCAAGCCTCACCATCCGGCGTTGGATTTTCACAGTTGATTGTTTTGGCAAGAATACGGGCGCAGGTTGTTTTACCCACTCCACGCGGACCGCAAAATAAAAATGCATGCGCCAATTGCTGGTTCTTAATAGCATTTTTAAGGGTAGTGGTAATGTGCGATTGCCCTACAACCGTAGAGAAATTCTGAGGGCGGTATTTTCTTGCCGAAACGATGAACTTATCCATGGAAGCGAAGTTAATTTGAAAATGTGGTAATTTGAAAATTTGAAAATGGCCGGCGCGACTCGCTGAGTTGAAAATTAACTCATTAATGATCGAATTAAACAATGTTACAATGTTACTATTTGTGCCGAATGTTACGCAGAATGAATTTTCAAATTAGCACATTTTCAAATTTTCAAATTAAAGCACCGGGTGACGCTTAAACTCCTTAGTTTGGTCAAACATGTACCGATATGTCGTTAAAATCCTGCTGCGGTTGGGCGTGAGGTTTTCGGCTACTGCAATCATTTTGGGATTGAAATCACCTATCCACTGCATTTCGTAGTCCTCGTAGTCCAGTTTTGTTCTGAAATCGATAGAAGCTTCTTCAATAATGTAGCTGTCGATACCCTTTGCCTGCCATTCTGGAACCACGCCAAAAACCAAACCTACACAGCGCTTGTTTTTTGACATTTTCTTGAGCCATAAAAATTTCAGTTTATGCAGCAAATTGAAATTGCCGTTCAGGTGTTTAAACCATTGGTTAAGATCAGGCAGGTTAATGAAAATGGCAATCGGCTCATCTTTATGGTAAGCGAACCAAACAATTTTTTCATCCATCACCATCTTCATTTGCTGGAACATTTTAATACACTGCTCCTTGCTCAATTGCTTGTTGCCGCCGTGGCCGGCCCAGGCTTTGTTATATACAACACAAAAGTCGTCCGCGTATTTTTTCAGATCAGATTTTACCAGATGCCTGCAGGAAAACTCGGGGTCCTTAGCAATGGCAGCATGACGGTCCTTGAATTTTTTCGAAAGCATCTCCTTCGTATGCATGCCAAAGCACACCTGGTCGAAGAATTTTTTGAACCCGTAATTTTCAAATAATGCTTTATAGTAAGGCGCATTAAAATTCATTTTAAATAAAGGTTCCTGAAACCCATGCACCACAAGCCCCCACCAGGCATCACGCTCGCCAAAGTTGATCGGGCCATCCATTGCTTCCATGCCTTTTTTCATGAGCCAGTGTTTAGCCACGTCAAATAGCATATCAGCTGCCTGCTGATTATTAATGCAATCAAAAAAACCAACTCCTCCAACCGGGCCATCATCGCCCTTGTTCTTGTATTTTTTATTGATAAATGCGGCAATACGACCAATTAATTCCCCATTTTCACCCCTTAATATCCAGCGTATGCATTCACCATGACGAAAAGCTTTGTTTTTTGTCTTGTCAAAAACACCATTCACATCGTTATCGATGGGACGGATATAATTTGGAACCGATTTGTTGATAATAACGTTCACCTTGATAAACTCCGTGGCCGTACTTACGTCATTTACTTCGATTAATTGCATAGTAAGTTTTGAGTAATATATTCTTGCAAGTTAGGGTTTCGCAGTTATTTTCAGCTTATCGGTACAACTTTTGGCTCCTCGATTTGTTGGAATAAGATTTGAATTAACACTAGAAAGTTTTAAGAGATAACTATGAGTTTTAACTTATTAAAGAAGATAAAAACTTATAACTTACAACTCAAAACTTATTACTTAACAGATTCTTATTGATAATTTTAGAAAAACTTATTTTATGAGTAGTACTAAATTTCTTGCAGGAGTAATTGTTGGCGCAGCCGCCGGAGTAGCATTGGCCATGTTCATGAACAGTGACAAGGGCCAGGAACTTATTTCAGATATTAAATCTGCCGCTGGAAAAGCAGGTGATAATCTGAAAAATAAATTTAACGACCTGAAAGATCAGGTAGCCGACACCGTGCAAAAAGGAAAACAATACGCACAAGATATAAGCGACGATGCGCAGAACTATACAGCCTAATGTTTAATCATAAAGAATGGACGAACAACAACCCGGCTTTTTTGAGAACGTTCAAAATTTAACCGAAGAATATATACAGGACCGGCTATTACTTTTAAAGCTAAGGGCGGCCGATAAATCGGCGCGCCTGGCTGGCTTATTGGTGTCGTTTCTCATAATTGCCCTGCTTGCTTTTTTTGTGCTTTTTTTCATAAGTATTCTTGTAGGATACTTTTTTGTTTGGGTAACACAAAGCTTGTTTTGGGGATTTGGTATTGTGGCAGGTTTTTATGCCCTGCTGCTAATACTGGTATTTGCATTTAGAAAAAAATACATAGAAAAACTCATAGCAAATATTGTGATAAAAGTATTCTTCGATAGAACCGCAGACGATGATGAAAAAGAAAATTGACCTCTCCCATATCAATTCGCTTGAAGATCTTGCAAAAGAACAGCATGCCGTAAAAGCGCGCATTCGCATGCGTGAGGATGAATTGAAAACGCACTTCAAACAAATACCCAAAGAAGCATTGAAATTTGGTGCCGCTGCTATTGTACCGTCAGTACTTCAAAGCAAGGCCGCTTCTTCCGCATTTGCGGTGGGAAAAAATATCCTTGGAGGCTTGTTTGCCAAAAAAGGAGAGAAGGGAGAAGCAATTTGGACCGCCGTTCGGCAAGCAGGCTTGTATGTAGTTATAAAGCAGGCTTTGAAAATATTTGCTAAGAAATTTTAGAGGAGTTGAGAATGGAGAGTTGAGATTTGAGAGTGATTCGATTTACAAACTCTCAACTCTCCATTCTCAACTCTCAACTACTTGAACATCATCTTGCTCATCTTCGCATCATGCCCATAAATATCATCTCTGAAGTTTAGCTGCCCCTTTCTATCCACAAAGGCTGTGAAATAACCGATGTAAACGGGGATAGGATTTTTTAATGTTACATACTGTTCTTTGCCGCTGTTCATGGCTTTCTGCATTTTTTCATCCGTCCATGAAGAGTCTTTGCGTAAAAGGAACTGTGCCAGTTTGGTTGGTTCGCCCAGTCTTATACAGCCATGACTAAAGGCCCGGCTGTCTTCATTGAACAAACTCTTTGCGGGCGTATTGTGTAAGTAAATATTGTAGCTGTTGGGAAAAAGAAATTTCACCCGGCCAAGTGAGTTTTTGGGCCCCGGTTTTTGCCTTACAATCGGAAGACTTCCACTGTATCCCGTGATTTCCATATTGTGGCCTGCAATGTAATTTTTGTTTCTCCTCATGCCGGGCAACACTTCATTTCTGACAATACTCGTGGGAACGTTCCAATAGGGGCTGAAAACAACATATTTCAAATTGCCCGTGAAGATCACAGTGTTATGCCCTTCTTTTCCCACTACCACATTCATGTTGAAATCGAGATTGCCATTCTCATAAACATATAATTTGTACGCAGGAATATTTACCAGCAGGTAATCGGTTTTCGGCTCTTCCGGCACCCAGCGCAAGCGCTCCATATTGATCATTATCTGGCGGATGCGAAACTGAACGGACTGGTTCATCTCCCGCAATGTAGCGCCGCCTACAACACCGTCTTCCTTCATTCCGTAACGGTTCTGAAAGTTTTTAACAGCCACCTGGAGCGAATCTGTAAACAGCGTCGAGGTGTCTGTTTGCATAAAATCTCCTGTGCGAAAAAGTCGCTTTTTAATAGCCGTAACCGCAGGAGAACGGTCGCCCTTTACAAACTTTTTTTGATCTGGCGCTATAGGCTCCCATGCGCTGTCTTTTTCTATTTTGGAGTATTTCACCAGGTAATCTCTTAGCAGTTTGTATTGCCTGTTTAAAGGTTCATATTCTCCGGTGTTTTTTCCTTTGTTAATGACCACAGAATCCAGCAGGGAAACCATATTTATTTTCTTCCTGGGAATGAACCACTGAAGATCGTTCGGGTTCAGTTCTCTTGAACCTACATATGCACGAGATGCATATCGAAAGAATTGACGCGTAAAAAGCAGCTCGGCACGCAGGCGGCTGGAGTCTGGCAATGCAATGCTATCGTTCTTGGCTGTGGCAGTATCAACGATATTTTGAAGAAAGGGGTTGTATAGGCTGCTGTCGCCGCTATAGCCAATGTAGTCGCTCTGCATGTTCCATAAACTGCGGGTTTGCTCAGCCAGGCCATTTTGAAAGAACCATGCAAATTGATAGTTCCGGCCATTATAAAAACTTCTGAATTGATCTGCCAGCGTATCAGGTATCTGCTCCTTCTGAATAAAACTTTCGAGCGCTGTGCTGTCAAAAAAAAGATCTGAAAACGAGTTGATTTTCTTTATCGTAGTATCCCTTTTTTCAACCTTAAACTTCGGAGAAGTGGACTGGTTACATGCTGCAATGATGACGCAGGCAACAGCCATAAAAAAGACATTATTCTTCAATTTCATATTAATGAATTACGCATAACGAAATTATAAGGAAGTCCTGTAACATAAAACAATAAAAAAGGTTCCTGCTTTTGCAAGGAACCTCTTTTACAAACTATTTGGAAGAAACAATCAGCCAAGCGACTTTAACCAGGCGATCAGGTCTTCTCTTGTTTTGCCTGTTTTTTGTTGCATCTTGCCCAGCCATTCGTCGTCCTTGCCTTCTTCGTATTTTAGATCGTCGTCATTAAGATCAGCAACGGCTTGTTTAAGTTTGCCCTTCCATTCATTAAGTTTTCCTTTAATTTCCAGCTTGTCCATAATCTTCGATTTTGGTAAATAAAAGTCAATACTGTTGTTAGTGTTAGTGTTTCTTTTTTACTGTTAAATAAAATGGAACAAACAATATTGACAGGGTTACCGATTCAAAAACTATTCCCCGCCGGAAATATGTTGGAAAAGATGCATTTGAAGGACCAAATGGTTGCACATTACTCAATCAAAATCAATAATATGTGGTCCGAATTTGAAATTTTTCAATTTCATTTGACCTTTTGTTGAACTTTACCCTTCAACCCTTACCTTTGCGCAAAATTTAAAAGCTCATCTTAAAAGCTTTCTTTATATGTCAACTAACGGAAAGATTAAACAAATCATCGGTGCGGTAATCGATGTTCAGTTCGAAGGGAAGCTCCCTGAAATTATGAATGCATTGGAATTGACTCGTCAAAACGGGGATAAACTAGTGCTTGAAGTACAACAGCATCTTGGAGAAGATAGTGTTCGTTGTATCGCAATGGACGGTACCGAAGGATTGTTGCGCGGTATGGCCGTAGTTGACACTGGAAAAGCGATAGCGATGCCAGTGGGCGAAGGTATCAACGGTCGTCTGTTCAACGTAACAGGTGATGCGATCGACGGTTTGCCTCAGATCGACAAATCAAACGGTCGTCCTATTCACGCTAAGCCGCCGGCTTTCGAAGAATTGAGCACTTCATCTGAAGTTCTTTATACAGGTATTAAAGTGGTTGACCTTATCGAGCCTTATGCAAAAGGTGGTAAAATTGGTCTTTTCGGTGGTGCCGGTGTAGGTAAAACCGTATTGATCCAGGAGTTGATCAACAACATCGCAAAAGGACACGGTGGTTTGTCAGTGTTTGCAGGTGTAGGTGAGCGTACTCGTGAGGGTAATGACCTTATGCGCGAAATGATCGAAGCGGGTATCATGAAATATGGTGACGCTTTCAAACATAGCATGGAAGAAGGCGGATGGGATCTTGAAAAAGTGAACATGGATGAGTTGAAAGATTCTAAAGCTACTTTCGTATTCGGACAAATGAACGAACCTCCTGGAGCACGTGCTCGTGTTGCATTGAGTGGTTTAACAATCGCTGAATACTTCCGTGATGGAGATGGTAAAGGTAAAGGAAAGGATATCCTTTTCTTCGTCGATAACATCTTCCGTTTCACACAAGCCGGTTCTGAAGTATCTGCGTTGCTTGGTCGTATGCCATCAGCGGTAGGTTATCAACCAACTTTGGCTACAGAGATGGGATTGATGCAAGAAAGAATCGCTTCTACTAAAAATGGTTCAATCACTTCCGTACAAGCGGTTTACGTACCTGCGGATGACTTGACTGACCCGGCTCCTGCTACAACATTTGCCCACCTTGACGCGACTACGGTATTGAGCCGTAAAATTGCGGATTTGGGTATCTATCCTGCGGTGGATCCATTGGATTCTACTTCACGTATCCTTACTCCGGCAATCGTTGGTGATTCTCACTACAACACAGCTGACAGGGTTAAATTGATCCTTCAACGTTATAAAGAGCTACAAGATATCATCGCGATCCTTGGTATGGACGAGTTGAGCGACGAAGATAAATTAACAGTAGGCCGTGCACGTAAAGTACAACGTTTCCTTAGCCAGCCGTTCCACGTTGCGGAGCAGTTCACTGGTTTGAAAGGTGTATTCGTGAGCATTGAAGATACAATCAAAGGTTTCAACATGATCATGGACGGTGAAGTGGATGAATATCCTGAAGCAGCGTTCAACCTTGTAGGTACCATCGAAGATGCTATCGAAAAAGGTAAAAAGATCCTTGCTGAAGCACAAGGATAATTAATTTGAAAATTTGAAAATTTGAGAATTTGAAAATTAGGAACTCCGAATTTCAAATCTTCAAATTTTCAAATTGAATAACTTTTAAAGAATGAATTTGAAGATAATTGATAGTACTTTGGGTAATGCACCCGGCATTTTCAAATTTTCAAATCTTCAAATTTTCAAATTGTACAAATGACACTCGAAATATTAACACCTGAAAGAAAGCTCTATGGCGGCCAGGTTTACGGTGTACAGCTGCCGGGAATAGATGGTTTGTTTGAGGTTCTTGATAGACACGCTCCAATGGTTTCCGCTTTGAAAAAAGGCAATTTGAAAGTATTGGTAGATAAAAGTCAGAGCAACACGGTCAACTATTCAATAGAAAGCGGTTTCGTTGAAATATTGCACAACAAAGTAACAGTGCTTGTTGAAGGCGCAAACCTGGTTGATAAATCACACTAAGCGAATTTTGAATTTTAGATATGAGTCGTCTCCAAAAGAGGCGACTTTTTTATTGCCAATAACTGAATTACTGAATAACTGAGTGGTTGATTTTCGATTTTGCATTACGGTTATCGGCCTTCCAGCTCCGCAGGCTTGTATCCTTGCAGTTTCATTTTGTTGCATCCGGCAACATGAATTGAATATTGCCGGAGGCAATAGAATAGAACGGCGAAGCTATAAGCTTCGCAGAGCGTAGATAACTGAGTGGTTGATTTTCGATTTTGCATTGCGGTTTTCGGCCATTCAGTCATTCAGTTATTCAGTCATTCAGTCACTAGAATTTCAAGATCACATCTCCACCCACCGGATACCCCACACACGTAAGCACCCGGCCCTTTGCTATTTCATCGTCCATTAGAACTTCGTTGTAACTCATCCACACTTTGCCGCTAATGCAGGTGGCGGAACAGGTGCCACAGCGGCCAGCTTCGCAGCTGTAAGGTAATGTGATATCGGCTTTTTTAGCAGCTTGCAAAATTGTCTGCGGGTACTGCGAAACAAGATCGTACACATTGCCATTCGCCTCAATGGTGATCATATGCGGAAGCGTGTCTGGCGGCAACTCCTTTGTTTCTACCTTAAATGTTGTAAAGTTCTCCTTGTGAATGTTTGGCCCGGGAACGCCTTCTGCCAATAGCTGAATAGTGGCCATCCGCATGTAATCGAAAGGACCGCACAGATAGAATAACGTTTGGTGGTATGGACAAGTACTGTATTCCTTCAACAATACATTCAACAACCACTTGCTTAACCTTGCCCTTCCGAGATTTTTTGCGTCACTAAAGAGAAACTCAATTGTGAACTTGTTTGGAAATTTTGAAGCAAGCTCTTGTAAGGCTTTATAGAAAATGGTGTCTGCAACACTTCGGTTACTGTATATCAAAACCATTTTCAAATCGGTGTTACTATGGAGCAGTGTTTTTATTAAAGGTAAAACGGGAGTAATCCCGCTTCCTGCCGCAAAGAAAAATATTTGTCTGAAGGCAGAGATGTCATCTGGCAAGGTGAAAAAGCCAGATGCTCCAATGGTTACCAATTCATCCCCCACAGAAGTATTGTCAATGAGTTTGCGCGAGTATTCACCATTATCCAATCGTTTCACCGTGATGGATAGCGGCTCGTTTAGAAGGGGTGTAGACGAAATAGAAAAACTACGCCGTTCCTCCATATCATGCTTTGAAAAAACAAATGTCAAAAATTGCCCGGCTTTATAGGTTATCTGTTTTTCAGCCAAAGGAGCAACCACGAAAGTTTTGCTTTGACTGGTCTCTTCGATAATATTCGTGATTTTCAGATGGATATAAGGTGTTGTCATTGACGGTGTTTTTGAAGAAGCACGCAGATGACGCAGATTGTCATAATTACCGCAGATCTTTTGCGAAAACGATAAAGATTGCTTTGTTTCTGTAAGAAAGATATCAAATCAGTGTTAATCATGACAATCTGCGTCATCTGCGTGCTCCCTCATAAAATTCCATCTTTTTTCCCATCCTCTGCATTTTTAAATTATTTTTACCGACACTCATATGCAAAAAGTAATTGAAGAAATAAAGGCTCTTACGGAGAATGCTTTTGGTGTTTCCGGAGTAGAAGTTGAGGTCCTGCCGCAATCAGGATCAGACCGCAGATATTTTCGCGTGTTTGTAAACGGCAAGTCTTACATCGCCTGTTACGGACCCAATGTGCAGGAAAATAAAACGTTCATCTCCTTCACCAATCAATTCAGGAAGTACAGCATTCCTGTGCCTGAAATTCATGCTATCAACGACCGTTCGGACATATACATACTTGAAGATTTTGGAACTGTTTCTTTGCTGGACGAGTTGGAAAAAAACAAATACAATTCTTACGTGTACGACCTTTTCAAAAAGAGTTTGCGCTCGCTGGCGCAGCTGCAGGTCGTTGCCGGAGAAGGGATAGATTACAACATGTGTCTTACGGCGAAGGAATTTGGCAAGCAGGCGATATTGTCCGATCTCTTGTATTTCAAATACTATTTCCTGGACACGCTGAAGTATCCATACGATAAGCAGGCCCTGTTAAATGATTTCGAGTCGTTGACTGAATATCTTACCAAACAGATCGATCAGCATTTTATGTTCCGCGATTTTCAAAGCAGGAACATAATGATAAAAGATGGCGAAGTACATTTTATAGATTACCAGGGCGGCATGAAAGGCGCTTTGCAGTACGATGTTGCTTCGCTGTTGTGGCAGGCAAAAGCGGAGCTTCCTGAAGACTGGAAAAACGATCTGCTCGATTACTATATCGGTGAAGTGAACCAGTTGCTGGACGAATCCATCAATAAAGAAAAATTTATTTACCAGTACAACGGCTATGTGCTCATACGGTTGTTACAAGTACTCGGAGCATACGGTTTCAGAGGATTGTTTGAACGTAAAGCGCATTTTCTTTCCAGCATTCCACCGGCAATTAATAACCTTAAGTGGTTTGTAGATAACAAGCAAATGGGAATCGTTTTGCCTGAGTTGGAGAAATGCTTGCGTCATTGTGTAAGCGATGAAGTCTTGAAGCGTTTTGAGCCTGTTCGTGCATCAGAAGATTCACCCCTTGTTGTCAAAATAAGCAGCTTTTCTTTTAAGCAGGGCATTCCAGGCGATGAGACGGAAAACGGCGGTGGCTTTGTGTTTGATTGTCGTGGAGTTTTAAATCCCGGTCGCTTTCAGGAATACAAAACACTTACGGGAAGAGATAAGCCGGTGAAAGATTTTCTTGAACAGCAAACAATGATGCCCGAGTTTTTAAACAGTGTTTATAACATCGTAGACATCAGTGTAACCGACTATTTAAAGCGCGATTTTGAGAGCCTGATGGTTAGTTTTGGTTGCACCGGCGGCCAGCACAGAAGTGTGTACGCTGCGGACGCATTGGCGCGCCATCTTAAAAATAAATTCAACGTTAAAGTAGAAGTGAATCATTACGTGCAGGACGCAAAGAATTGGATCAATTAAGTGGAGAGTGGAGAGTTGAGAATGGAGAGTTTTAAAGCCATTCTCAACTCCCCACTCTCAATTCTCCACTCTCAACTCTCAACTCTCTCATGAAGGCAATGATATTCTCCGCGGGTTTAGGTACTCGCTTCAAACCCTGGACAGACAAGCATCCCAAGGCACTCGCCGTTATTAATGGTAAGAGTTTGCTGCAACGCAACATTGAATACCTGCAACAATTTGGTATAACAGATGTGGTGGTAAATGTGCATCACTTTGCTGACCAGGTAATGGATGCGATTTTAAGAAACAAGGGTTGGGGCAGCAATGTTATCATTAGCGATGAACAAGACGTGGTGCTGGAAACCGGAGGTGGTTTGGTTAAGGCAAAAATTTTACTGGAAGGAGATGAGCCGTTCCTAACGGTAAATGTCGACATCCTTACAAACCTTGATATCAGTGCATTTCTTGAGTTTCACAAAAAAGAAAACGCACTCATTTCGATAGCCGTTTTGCAGAGAAAAACTTCTCGTTATTTTTTGTTGGACGAAGAAAGCCATTTGTGCGGTTGGATCAACACTCAGACCGGCGAAGAAAAGATGGTGCATAGAAAAGAAAATCTTCAACAAAAAGCCTATAGCGGCATCGCTATTTTTCAGCCTGAAGTATTTTCATATTTGCCAAAAGAAGGAAAGTTTTCTTTGGCAACTTCTTACCTCGAAATAGCTGCAACTAATACCATCGCGGCGTATGACCATACAGGTGATAAATGGGTAGACGTGGGAAAGCCAGAGTCAGTCGCGATTGCCGAGGCAATGTTTTAGAGGGAGCACGCATTGGCACACAGATGACGCTGATTGGGCTGATTTACACTGATTTTTTATTTGTATGTGTTATATACTTGAAATAGTAATTAAAAGGGTTTGAAATTTGACCAAGTGATCAAATTTCAAACCCTTTTAATTATACGGCCTGCAAGTTTTCAAAACAATTTCACCTATCGGAAA
Source organism: Pinibacter aurantiacus (assembly GCF_019130065.1). GTDB lineage: Bacteria > Bacteroidota > Bacteroidia > Chitinophagales > Chitinophagaceae > Pinibacter > Pinibacter aurantiacus. Next base: position 31,394 of record NZ_JAHSPG010000009.1, read on the forward strand.
AATCCGTGTAAATCAGTCCAATCAGCGTCATCTGCGTGCTCTCTCTACGCGGCTTGCTTCCCTTCAAACAACCACCATTTTCTCTTGCGTATCTTGATGGTGTAATTGGTTTTAATATATTTTTCGATGTGCGCCATTGCTTCATCAATGCTGTCTGTAAGCAAAACAAGGTTTAGATCTTCTGGTGAAATCGTTTTCTCTTCCGCCATTTTATTCATGTATTCAAACAATGTTTTGTGATATTCTTTTCCAAATAAAACAATTGGGAAATTGATGATCGTTTTTGTTTGCACCAAAGTAAGCGTTTCAAAAAACTCATCCATGGTGCCAAAGCCACCAGGCATGATGATGAATGCGTAAGAGTATTTTACGAGCAATACTTTTCTTACAAAAAAGTGTTCGAATGTTATAGACTTTTGCACATAAGGATTGGGCTTCTGCTCAAACGGCAACTGAATGTTGCAGCCTATAGAATAGCCATTGTTCTCAAATGCGCCTCTGTTGGCCGCTTCCATAATACCGGGGCCACCGCCGGTGAGCGTTGTAAAACTCATATCAGCAATGCGTTTGCCAAATGCTCTTGCTGCTTCGTAATAAGGATGGTCCTCTTTGAATCTTGCAGAACCGAACACTGTAATACATGGTCCCACAAAATGAAGTGTTCTGAAGCCTTTCATGAATTGCCAGAAAACTCTAAGCGCGAATCTGAACTCGTACCCTCGGCTGCGTGGCCCTTCCAGGTAAATCTGTTTCTTTGCCCGAACTACTTTTTTGTCTTTTTCTGCGGTCATTTCTGTTGATCTTTAGTGAAACAATCGAGAGGCAATTCAAATGTAATTAAAAAGTAAAAAGTAAAAATTCAAAAGTAAAAAGGGTGTGAAACCTTGCACAGTTTTGAGTTATTTTTGACTTTTTAATTAAACTTTCTCTATGCGCATTATCAGCTACAACGTAAATGGCATACGTGCCGCGATGAATAAAGGGTTTATCGATTGGTTAAAAACGGATCCCGCAGACATTATCTGTGTGCAGGAAACAAAAGCACATCGCGATAATGTAAACCATAAGGAGTTTACAGATCTCGGATTCCACGATTACTGGTATTCGGCGGAGAAGAAAGGATACAGTGGCGTGGCGATTTTTAGTAAGATAAAACCAGACAATGTTCAACTGGGCAATGGCTATATGCAAAGCGATGCCGAAGGACGCGTAATACGTGCCGATTTTGGGGATGTAACGCTGATCAACGCATATTTCCCTTCCGGAACGAGCGGAGACGAAAGACAGGGCTATAAATACGTTTGGCTGAAGGAGTTTGTAGAATACCTGGACATTCTGAAAAAGACAAGACCAAAAGTGATTGTTTGTGGGGATTATAATATTGCACACAAAGAAATAGATATCCATGATCCGAAAGGAAATAAAAAGTCATCTGGTTTCTTACCGGAAGAAAGGTCATGGATGGATACATTTTTTGTAAACGGATTTACAGACTCGTTCCGCCACATCAACACAGAACCGCATCACTACAGTTGGTGGAGTCAACGCTTTCCTACGGTACGCCTGCAAAACAAGGGCTGGCGCATAGATTACATAAGCGTTACACAAAACCTGACGGATAATATAGCAGATGCAAAAATTTATCCTGATGTTAAGCATAGTGACCATTGCCCGGTGTATTTGGAACTGAAATTCTAAAACAAGTCAAAAGTAAAAATTCAAAAGTCAAAATGGTTTATGCTCATGATACATGAATGAATCGAAGCTTTTTGCCTTTTGAATTTTTACTTTTGACTTCTCAATGACTTCTCAAAAACAATGCGATGAACGACAACATTGGTTTTATATACAACGTAACATCCATGGTAAGCTGGCCTATTCATGAAGCCTGGCTGGAATGGATGCGCACCGTGCATGCGCCGGAAGTACTGGCCACCGAGTGTTTTACCTCTTTCAAAATATTGAAACTGCACGAAATAGACGAGACCGAAGGTCCAACCTATGCTGTGCAATATTTCGCGGAATCAAAAGCGCTTTACAACCGTTATATCTCCCGGTTTTCCCCCGAAATGAGGCAAAAGGGATATGATAAATGGGGCGACGGATTTGTGTCATTCCACTCAGTAATGGAGGTTGTGCACTAATTGTGGATAATAATATTAAGTTTTTAGGCACTATTGGAAAGAAATCGTAAATTCTTTTGAAAGTCAATACTGGCAAGGATTTGGCCCTTTGTGGCCTGAAATCCTTGCCAGTATTGCTTTTGGAGGAATCGCGTATATCTACGCGCCGTTATCATATATTACTGTTTTTCTCTATAATGCTTGTCACGTGCGGGTTTCTGACAAGTTTTGGCAGCATATAAAAGTTGCAAAAAAATTTTGTTGGAAACAAAAAGCGTATAAATTTGTCTTGCTTAAAAAATTTAAATTTCACACTATGAACAAAGCTGAATTAATCGCAAAACTCGCCGATGATGCGGGCATCACAAAAACACAAGCTAACGCTGCTTTGGATTCTTTCACAGAAGCAGTTACTAAATCTTTAAAAGGTGGTGGTAAAGTTACCTTGGTTGGATTTGGTACATTCTCTGTTTCTAAAAGAGCAGCACGTAATGGCCGTAACCCTCAGACTGGCGCAGTTATTAAAATTAAAGCTAAAAAAGTGGCTAAATTTAAAGCAGGTAAAGAATTGTCTGCTAAATTATAATGCTGCCTCAAATTGCATTTAGACCTCGCTCATGCGGGGTTTTTTTATGCCCATGGGTGAGCACGCAGATGACACTGATTGGGCTGATCTACACAGATTTTTTTGATCAAATATTAGACTCTCGTAGAACACGACCCGCTAGTTAATGTTTTGACAGAAAATCTACACAGGCCTGATAAACTGAATTACATACATCTTTGAGGGTTGTTGCACTCGGTTTAGTTGTTCATCAAAGATCTGTGTAGATCAGCCCAATCAGTGTCATCTGCGTGCCAATTCCTAAAATGTATCCCTTCAATGCAGGAAAAACGATATTTTTTGTGCATTTTTGCAGTTCAGTTAAAACTAAAAAATTTTAGATCATGGGTAGAGGTGATAAAAAAACCAAAAAAGGTAAAATCTTTAAAGGCTCATTTGGTAAAAGCAGAGTAGCTAGACCATTACAAGCCAAAAAAGCAGCAGCAAAAAAAGCTAGTGCTCAATAATAAAAAAGGAGTTGAATTTTGATCAACTCCTTTTTTATTAAGTAAAAATTTAAAAGTCAAAAATTAAAAACAGCTTGATTGCCGAAGTCTCCTTTTTGACTTTTACCTTTTGAATTTTAATTTTTATTGCTTGCAAATCTTGACAGCAGGCGCAGTATTTCAAGATACAACCAAACGATTGTAACCATCAATCCAAACGCACCGTACCACTCCATATACTTAGGGGCACCCTGTTTAGCAAGACTATCGATTCTATCAAAATCCAACAATAGGTTCAACGCGGCAATTCCAACTACAAATAATGAGATTCCAATGCCGAGCATGCTACCTCTGTTTCCATCGCTTACCATCATAATATCGATATTGAAGAAACGCAGGACTATGGCTATCAGATAGAAAATTGCGATTCCGGCAGTAGCCATCACAATTATAGATTTCAGTTGTTCTGTAACTTTAATAACATTGAATTTGTACAATACAAACATCGCGATCACTACTCCAAAAGTCAAACCTACGGCCTGGGTAACGATGCCGGGTGCAACTTTCGCAAACGCATTATTATAAATAGCAGAAATGCTTCCCAGAAATACGCCTTCCAGCAAGGCATAGATCGGTGCAAGGAAGCTGCCCCAAACTGGTTTAAAAGTAATAACCAATGCAGCAACAAAGCCTAAAAGCACAGAACCGATCATCCACGGCATAATGTTTACGCCCTGATAAAATGCGTTCCATGTAAATACAGCTGAAGAAATAAGCAGCAATGACATCAGGAAGAATTTATTCATAGTGCCTGATTGTGTCATTACCTGACCATCATTAAAACCGACATTTTCTTGAAATCGTTTTTCGCTTAAAACAGGATTTCCGGACTTAAAAATTGACATAATAGAAAATTTGAAAGACTAAGATATAGAAAAAATCAGAACGCAGATTTTTATGATTGTCATGATAAACACAGATGATAAATCTTAACAAATCATGACAATCATGAAAATCTGCGTTCCTGTTTTGCCCATTAAAAAAGGGAACCACTTTCGCGATTCCCTTTCAAAATTTATAACTCAAAACCTATTAAGCTTCTACCTTCATAGATTTTTGTTGTTTTTTTCTTTCTTCTTCGTCCAAAATGGCTTTACGCATACGGATGAAGTTTGGAGTAACCTCGATACACTCATCGTGTTGGATGTATTCCATGCACTCTTCCAAAGTCATAAGGCGTTTAGGAGCGATGTTGGTTGCAGCATCACTACCACTTGCACGCATGTTGGTAAGTTTTTTACCTTCATTACTGTTGATCACAAGATCACCAGGTTTGTTGTTTTCACCAACGATCATGCCTTTGTATACTTCCTCACCTGGATCTACGAAGAAGAAACCTCTGTCTTGTAGTTTATCCAAAGAGTAACCGGTTGTTGTACCTGCATCTTTAGAGATCAAAACACCGTTGTTACGGCCAGGAATTGGTCCTTTCCATGGTTTGTATTCGCTAAAGCGGTGCGCCATTACAGCTTCACCTGTAGTTGCAGTCAGCATTTGCGTACGCAAACCGATCAAACCACGTGAAGGAATATCGAACTCAAGGTGTTGCATTTCACCTTTTGTTTCCATGATCAACATTTCACCTTTACGGCGAGTAACCAAGTCAATCACTTTAGAAGCAAACTCTTGTGGAACGTCTACTACCAATGTTTCGTATGGTTCAGATTTTTTGCCGTCGATGTTTTTAACGATAACCTGAGGTTGACCTACAGTTAACTCGTAGCCTTCACGACGCATTGTTTCGATCAATACACCTAAGTGAAGGATACCGCGACCGTAAACAAGGAAGCTATCTCCACTATCTGTATCCATTACTCTCAATGCAAGGTTCTTTTCAGTTTCTTTCATCAAACGATCACGCAAGTGGCGGGATGTAACGAATTTACCGTCTTTACCAAAGAAAGGAGAGTTATTGATGCTGAACGTCATGTTCATTGTAGGTTCGTCAACGCTGATAACAGGAAGTGCTTCAGGATTTTCAAAATCAGCGATTGTATCACCAATGTTGAAATCTTCCAGACCTACTACTGCGCAAAGGTCACCAGACAATACTTCTGTAGTTTTTTTCTTGCCCATTCCTTCGAAAACGTACAATTCTCTTACTCTTGATTTTTTGATGCTGCCATCAGCCTGTACAAGAGCAATTGGTTGGTTTTCTTTGATAGAACCGCGGGTAACTTTACCTACAGCAATACGACCAAGGAATGAAGAGTAGTCAAGAGAAGTGATCTGCAATTGCAGTGTACCTTCTTCTACTCTAGGAGCAGGTACATATTTCAAAATACCGTCCAGTAATGGATCGATATTGTCGATTTGAGTCAATGAATCGTTGAACCAGCCATTTTTACCACTACCGTAGTATGTAGGGAAGTTCAATTGTTCTTCTGTAGCATCAAGGTTGAAGAAAAGTTCGAAAACCGCGTCATGCACCTCATCAGGGCGACAGTTTGGTTTATCTACTTTATTGATAACTACGATTGGTTTCAGGTTCAGTTGTAATGCTTTTTGCAACACGAAACGTGTTTGAGGCATTGGGCCTTCGTAAGCATCTACCAGGAGGATTACGCCATCCGCCATTTTCAACACACGTTCTACCTCACCACCAAAGTCGGCGTGACCAGGAGTATCGATTACGTTAATTTTAACGCCTTTATATGTTACAGCCGCATTTTTACTGAAGATAGTGATACCACGTTCCCTTTCCAGGTCATTGCTATCCATTATCAAATCACCTGTTTCCTGGTTTTCACGGAAAACGTGCGTGGTGTGTAAAATTTTATCTACCAGGGTTGTTTTACCGTGGTCAACGTGAGCAATAATTGCTATATTTCTGATTTCCATATTCTTATTTAAGTTACTAAAGAGACTTTAGTTCAGTTCAACAGGGTATAAATACCCGAAATTTAAACAAGGCGCAAAGGTACGAGGATTATATGGGCTAACCAAAGAAAGTATAGTGTTTAAGAATAACATAAAGTAGCCGCAACGGATTTTAAACGGTGGTCAGAAATTGTGCCATGTAATCTTTTAATGAAAATTTTTAATTTGTTATGATAAGTTGCTGAATTGTAATAAGTTCACTTTGGGAAATTTCGACACCTATGCTTTAATCCTCTCACCTTAATCTTAACTTTATATGAAAAGATGGATGCTTGTATTGGGTTTAATTCTGCTTGCTTTGGTAGTAATATATGTTTTGGGGCCTGCGCCATCCAAACCGGAGTATAGTAACAGTCTGCCTGTGGTGCCTTCAAACCCGGACAGTTTGAAAAATTATATAGCCAGCCACGAGTCTGAACATAAAGTAAAGCCCGATAATGAAGCAAGGATTATCTGGGCAAATGATTCCCTGAAGAATGTAACCGAATATGCAATTGTTTATCTGCATGGATTCTCCGCTTCGCAAGCTGAAGGAGCTCCGACGCACACAGATATTGCGAAGAAATTCGGATGCAATTTGTATCTCTCTCGTCTCGCAGAACACGGAATTGATACCGCTGAAGCAATGATCAATCTCACGGCAGATGAATATTGGGAGAGTGCCAAGGAAGCATTGGAAATAGGAAAGAGGCTTGGAAAGAAAGTTATTCTCATGGGCACATCTACAGGAGGTACGCAAGCACTACAATTAGCGGCGGCATTTCCAGACCAAATTGCCGGATTGATCCTGTATTCTCCAAACATTGCTATTAATGATCCCAATGCGTGGGTGCTAAACAATCACTGGGGTTTGCAGGTGGCCAGGAAAGTTTTGGGAAGCGATTACAGAGTATCTGATGATACAAGGCCGGTGTACAAACAATACTGGGATTACAAATACCGGTTGGAAGCTGCCGTGGCCCTGCAGGAGATGATTGAAACCACGATGAACAAAGAAACTTTTGAAAAAGTAAAGCAACCTGTGCTGCTTTTGTACTACTACAAAGATGAACAGCACCAGGACCCTGTTGTAAAGGTTTCTGCGATGAAAGAAATGTTTGGTCAATTAGGAACACCTGCAAATCTTAAAAGAGAAAAAGCAATGCCGAACACTGGCAACCACGTAATAGGCTCCTACATAAAATCCGGCGACGTAGAAGGGGTGAAGAGTGAAACGGAGAGTTTCATGAAGGACATTCTGGGCATGCAGGCAACTAACTAGTGCTCTGTTTCACGCAAAGGCGCAAAGAGAAAACAAAGGACGCAAAGACATGACGATGTTTTTATGTCCTTTGTTTTCTCTTTGCGCCTTTGCGTGAAAACTTCTGCGTGAAATTAAAACAGCTTCATCTGTTCTCCGGGCCTTCGGAATTGTGTAGTGTCTAGTTCCCAGCGCTCTGCGTTCAGGCCGTACAGTTTGCCATATTTTTTGTACTGCATGTTCACCATTGTGGCGATGTGTCCTTCTCCGCGCATGCGCACACCAAAGCGGCTGTCGTTCACTTGTCCATCGTGGCTTTGCTCTATCATGTGCCACACTTTGTCTGCGCGATCCGGGAAATTTTTGTATAGCCAATCATGAAATAAAAACTTGATCGCCCCATTCAATCGTATAAATGTATAAGCGCTAAACGTTGCGCCATTTTCTGCGGCAGCTTTCATGATGCGTTGCATTTCGTGCTCGTTCAATCCCGGGATCATCGGTCCAAGCATTACTCCGGCCCTTACGCCCAAATCGCTTAACTCTTTGATTACTCTTATTCTTTGTTTGCCCGTTGTTGTTCTTGGCTCCATTGCGCGGCGCAGGTCTTCATCAAATGACGTGATGGAGACGAGGATGGATACTAATTTTTTCTTTGCCATTTCCTGCAACAGATCTTTATCCCGCAGCATTCCTGCATTCTTCGTGATCATTCCAACGGGCTGGTTGAATTCGTTGCATACCTCCAGCAATTGACGCGTAATGCCAAACTTTTTCTCAGCGGGTTGGTAACAATCGGTGTTACCACTAATGCTGATGGGCACGCATTCCCATTTGGGATTCATTAAAAATTTGCGAAGCAGTTCCGGCGCATTTTTTTTAACAATGATCTTGCTTTCAAAATCTAGTCCGGCGCTGTAGCCCCAGTATTCAAAAGAGTTTCGGGCATAACAATAAATACATCCATGTTCACAACCCTGGTATGGATTCATGCTGTAAAACATGCCAACATCCGGGCTGTCAACTTTATTTACAATTGATTTTGCTTCTGTAATGATGTATTGAGTGGCTACATTTTCGTCGGTCCAATCGTCAATTCCCTCAACGTGCTCGCGAACGCGTTCGTCTTTCTGGAACTTGTTTTTTGTGTTGTATTGTGCGCCTCTTCCTTTGTGGTAAGCATTTACATTTTCATTCGGATCCACATAATCGGGGTCCATGTTATCACTATTCATGTTCACGGTTTTTCTCTCCTTCTAATTTTTTTATTCGAACAACATACCTTGTCTTGTATTCACCGGAAGATTTTGAAATTCGAATCGATGTAATATCTGGTAAGCTTTTTCTCCAACTGGTCTTTTCAACAGCAACATGCTATCTGCAATAAAACGTCCGGTAAATTCTCTGTGAGAATATTCGAGCCAGCCTTTCTCAAACTGCCATGGCTGCAGCTTTCGTGCAATTGTTACATGTGGTTCGTCAATGAAATGCGGCTTGTTATCTTTATCAAGCTTCATCAGTAATTGTGCAGCGGTTTTAATTTCCCTCACCAGGTTTTTTATCGGCATCTTCGTAGTAACGTTGATAAAAATGGTGTGAGAAGGAAATGACGCATAGTCTTTCAGCTCTACTTTAATAGGATGATAACCCATGGCAACCGGTTTGATCCTGTTGATAATCCTTTCTTCGATCATGCCCCTTTGTGTAAACTTTGCCAGGGTTATATGCGGCTTGCCTCCCAATGCGCTTGGAGCTTGATATGTGTTATAAAATTCCTGTTTGATTTTTTTGATCTTGTTTCTTAATTCTTCATGTGGATTCAATACCAGCAAGTATTCGTTCAATGGATAACTGGGAATTAATGAAACAAGCCTTTTCGTAGTAGTTGAGCTCATGACAAAATATTTAGTATAAATTTACTAATATATTTAGTAATTCAAAAATATTTGAGAAGATTAAATTGCCACAGAGGCACAGAGGACACAGAAAAGAAAAATTTTGGTGAGGCTTTATATGTCGCTAAATGATTGACTGCGGTAGGTGATGAGCAAAAAAAATCGGGAACCACATTTATGATTCCCGATTAACTATTTGAATTTATGTTGTTGTTCGCTTTACGACTACTTCCCTGCAGGCGCCGGCGTAGCTTGAGCAGGCGGCGGTGGAGGAGGCATTGTAGGTGCGCCTAAAGTTTCTTTAGGATGCGGATTGCCGTGGTGACAAGTTTTGCAGCTTATTGCCATTGCAGTATCCAATAAATTAGGGCTACTTGCTTCAAAGAATTTTTTGTTGATCTTCAATGTCATTCTCATCATGTCGCGAGCCTGGTTTTTTTCAGGTTTAGCGTCACTTGCGAAATCCAGTTTTTTAGGATCGGTGGCAGAAGCTGCGTGGCAGAAATTACATCTAACTCCTAATGCATTGTTAAAACCGCGCATAACCTTTTCGAGGTCGTCATGGCTGATGTCTTTTGGAAGAACTTTTAAATTGTTCTTTTTTGCTTCGTTGGGAAATGTTGCGGCAATGCTTATTGCAACGGTGCCAGCTAATGCGGCGATCACAAAAAATTTCTTAGATATCTTCATAAAATGACGTTGTTTAAACTTTATAGAGATAAAATAAAGGCATTCGCCTGACAAAACCATGACAAAAGATTAAAATCTTATGAACGGTAATTGAAAATTATTGAGGAAATTTGCAAAAATCGTTAGCCGTCTAAATATTATATACTCATGTCTACTATCGAAATAGATCCTAAACCCTTACTCACAGCAAAGGACTTTGCTACTGATCAGGAAGTAAGATGGTGCCCGGGTTGTGGAGATTACTCCATTTTGGCCCAGGTTCAAAAGGTAATGCCGGGTTTGGGAGTTCCCCGGGAAAATATTGTTATTATATCAGGAATTGGCTGTAGCAGCCGTTTTCCTTACTACATGAACACATATGGCATGCACTCGATCCACGGTCGTGCAACTGCTATCGCATCGGGATTGAAAGCAACAAGACCGGAACTAAGTGTTTGGATCGTTACGGGTGACGGTGATAGCCTTAGTATTGGCGGAAACCACACTATTCATTTGCTCCGTAGAAATTTTGACGTAAATATTCTTTTGTTCAACAACCAGATTTATGGTTTGACAAAGGGGCAATATTCACCTACATCGGAAGAAAGTAAAGTAACCAAGAGTACGCCGTACGGAAGTATCGATCATCCATTCAACCCTCTGGCGCTTGCAATGGGAGCAGATGCTTCTTTTGTTGCCCGCAGCATGGACCGTGATCCGAAGCATTTGCAGGAAATGCTGGTACGCAGCCACGCCCACAGAGGCGCATCTTTCCTGGAAATCTATCAAAACTGTAACATCTTCAATGATGGTGCCTTTGAAATTTTCACAGAAAAATCCAGCAAACCAACAGAGGCGATCTTCCTTCAACAAGGCAAGCCGCTGGTATTTGGAGCTGAACAAAATAAAGGTATCAAACTAGATGGCTTTAAACCGGTTGTTGTGGAGCTCGGCAATGGCGTAAGTGCCGACGACCTTTGGGTTCACGACGAAAAAGATTTTTACAAAGCACAGATACTGGTGCGTATGTTTGATGATCCTCGCATTGAGGGACACTTACCGCGTCCGTTCGGCGTTTTCTACGAGAATGACAGAGCTTGTTATGAAGATGTGTTGAACCTCCAGATTGAAGAAGTGATTGCAACGAAAGGCAAAGGAGATCTGGACAAGATGCTGAGGGGAAATGAGGTGTGGACGATTAGCTAGGAATTAGAACTTAGGAATTAGGAATTAGATGTTATATAGAATGAGGGCGTGAGTTTTACTTGCGCTCTTTTTTTATCCAGATTTGTCAGATTAAGGGATTTTGGGATTGTGCTACTGATAGCCTAACCTTCACTATAGGGATCGAAAATCATTTTTCAATGTCGTTTCCTTAAAAGTATTTAATAACATCGTTGCTGTTTAAACGAGGCTTCGACAAGCTCAGCCTGACACTCCGCTTTCGCTGTCAGGCTGAGCTTGTCGAAGCCTTCTGGCTGAGGAAACGGCATTGAATTTTTTTTGGTTAATGACCATTCAAAGACCCAATCAGCAATCCCCAAATCTGACGAATCCAGATAAAAAAATAGCCAGCGATTGAAATCGCCGGCCTGTGCTTACCTCTGAAACCACAAAAAGAAAGAGGTGAGTGTATCTGGTTTATCAATAATAATAATTTGGAATAACCGTAGCCTTACCAATGGTAAATCGAAAAATAGTTAACGAGGGAGCCGGGTTATTCGGGGAAAAAGGTCAGATCAAATGTATTTTGGTAAATACAGGAATGGATTCGAATATCTTTATTGCGGACAAGGTATTTATCTGTTACGGAAATTGGAGCAGTTGTGCATGGGATTGGAGGTGTTCCGAAATGGAGATTGGATAAAACTGTTTAGCATCACACGGAACGACTCAGCTATAAATTGCTAGGCTTTAAAATTAAAGACTGTTTAAATAATATGCAAGATTTTTTACAGTAAAAAAAAGTTCTTTTTTTAACACGAATTGCACAATTTGGGTATGCGGGGTAAAAAACCGCACATACCTGTTCGTTATGAAGCATTTGCAAATTCAAATGTTTTCTCTTTTTTGTAGTTGTACCACCACTCCGGTGCGGTTTTTTTCATGAGCGTATCAATGTTTCTCATACCAAAAAGGTTCCAGGCGCCCTTTAATTTCCCCACCACGGAAGATTGTAAAGCCCTAAGGCTCATAGCAAAACCACTGTCGATGTATTCCATATGGTGCCAGTAACCGGCAGGCATAAAAAGTGTGTCGCCGTGCTCCAGGATCACTTCGTAGCCCCTGGCTTTTGCCACTTCCGGGAATTTATTGAGGTCGAGTTTGCTTTTTTGGGGATCGAAATAGTTCTCAAAGTTTGCAAAACTCAATACTTCCCATGGTTTGCGGTAAAGTCTATGCTGTTCTTCAAAAGGAAAAAGAAGTACTCTTTTTCTGCCGGCAAACTGTGTATGCAGGATATGTGAAAGGTCAATGTCAAAGTGCATGTGTGTAACAGAGCCGGCGCCGCCCACAAACAGCATTGGGAATTTCTTTACAAAGCCCCGCATCAGGTCCTCGGGCCAGTCAAAATCATTCACCAGATCCGGCGCATGCTGAAATAAATTGAAAAGGAAAATGCGGAGTTCCACCGGACCTTTCTTTACGAGATCAAGATATTGGCCAAATTTCATGTAATCGTCCGCCTTATTGATAGGAGTAAAGGCGTCACTTTTTACATTGTTATAAACCCCTACTTCCACTTCTCCCACTGCTTGCGTAAAATAATCCCAGTTCCATTTTTCATATGCCGGCCATTGCTTTGCAAGCTGTGTAATCACTATTGGCTTCATTCCATTGTAAAACTCATTCTTAAATTCTTCCGGTGTAATGCTAGCAACTTTAATTACAGGTTTCAGTTCCATAGCGAGAATTTTTAACTACCTAAATTTAATATTAATTCATTGTTAAGTTTAGAATGTGCAGGTGGTTTTTAAGGATAGGAATGCAAAAATAAATTTAAGTAATTTAGTGACATGCTTTTACACCTTCATCCGGAAAATCCACAACCCAGGAACATTAAAACTATTGTTGAATGTCTTAACGATGGGGGTACGATTATATACCCGACTGATACAATTTACGGTTTGGGCTGTGACATATTCCAACACGATGCCATCGAAAAGGTTTGCAGGATAAAGAACATGCAGCCTGCAAAAGCTCAGCTGTCGTTTATTTGCTATGATCTTAGTGACCTAAGTAATTATACAAAAAGCATTTCAACTCCCTTGTATAGAATGCTGAAAACTTATTTACCCGGTCCGTACACTTTTATTTTGCCTGCCAGCAAACAGGTGCCTAAAATTTTAAAGAGCAAAAAAGATACAATTGGTCTTCGTGTGCCGGATAACATCATTGCCCAAACAATGATCAAGGAGCTTGGTCACCCGATATTAAGTACTTCTCTTCCCGGAGAAATGGTGGAAGAATACACCGATCCGGAATTGATGTACGAGAATTTCAAGAACATCGTAGACATTGTTGTAGACGGCGGCATCGGCGGCATTACTCCATCTACAGTTGTAGATTGTACGCAAGACGAGCCGGTATTGATAAGAAAAGGTTTGGGCGAATGGGTAGAGGCGTAAATACCTGAAATTATTTTTTACCTGTGCTCTTTTCTTTCCGAGATGTTACGTATTTTAAGAATCCATTTTTCGTGGACCGTGCCCAACCGGGAATAATATTTTTATCACTCTTTAAAAGGGGAAAAATGGATTTAACACTTAAAGCAAAAGAATACATAGCAGCCATTGAAAGTGGTAAAACGGGAACCGAGCTTTCTTCTTTCTTTCAAAATGATGTAGTGCAAATAGAATATCCCAACCGCTTATCAGTAAGAGGCACAAAACGTGATATTGGTGCTATTTTAGATTCTGCAGAGAAAGTAAAAAAGATAATTGCACGGCAACAATTCATTATTCGCAATGCATTTGTGATCAACAAAACGGTAATCATGGAAATTGACTGGTCAGGAAAACTGGCCATTGCCCTGGGCCACTTAAGAGCCGGCGAGCTACTCAATGCTCACTTTGCTATGTTTCTCGATTATGTGAATGACAAGATAGCGGGCGTGAGGAGTTATGATTGTTTTGAATCCTTTTAATAAACTGAATAACTGAATGACTGAATAACTGAAGGGTTGAACGTTATAAACTCTATTTGAATTTCAACCACTCAGTTATTCAGTTATTCAGTTATTGCTTAATCCCCAGCCTCTTCTTCATCGTCTGCCACACAGGCAAAATATCCGGAGAAAGATTGAAGTATAGAGCAGCTGCGCCAAACAGTGCGACATATACTCCACTTGTTAAAAACAGTGAGAACCAGGAATGCATATTGTGAAATAAGAAATAGCATATAAAATAACAAACAAGCGATATTACGAGTGCGTAAACAGTCTTGATAGTGAAAGGTTGCAGGTTGAATTTTTTCCAAAGGAAGACGATCCTGATCGCATTATAAATGGTGTAGGCAATGAGATTTGAGTATCCCGCGCCGATGATGCCTAAATGTTTTACCAACACAATGTTCAACGGTGCAATCAATGACAAGAGTATGACCCCACACGTAAACTCGAACCTCCAATAGGTGGAAGTTCCAATGATCTGCGAGTTTACGCCTGTACCCATGTCTACAATGAATTTGAAACCGAAAAGCAACACAACCATTTTGCCCTCGCGGTATACTGGATTAAGAGGTAAAATGTCCATCACCGTATCGTAGTTCAGCCAGATAAGTGTAAAAAGGAAAATAGATATCAATAAAAGATTGATGCTGCTCCTTGAATAAATGCGTTGAATGGTGGCGAGGTCCTTGTTTCTCCAGGCTTCCGACAAATAAGAAGTGCTGATGGCAACAACACTTTTTTGCGGAACGCTAATGATGTTTGATATGTAGTTACTCACATCATATATCGCCACAGAACCAATACCCCAGTAGCTTGCAATAGTAAATGTATCCAGGCTGGCGGATAAAGTAGTAATGACCAAACCAGCATATACAAATCCCATGAGCAGGGCCATTTTTTTCCAGTACCTTTTTGTAACCCTGCTTATTTTAAAGGTGAAATGTAATTTTCCAACCTTCATTAAATAGAAAAACAATCCCAAAAAACTGATGCCCCACAGGCAGGAAAAAATTTTAATAAACAAGCTGAAACTGAAGCCGCAAACAATGAACAAAACAATAAGGATAGTAACGGAAATACGGTTGCCGGCTTCACGCAGAAAGTTGGAGATCACCGTTTCCTTTACACTCCACGCATATGCTTCAAGTATATTGAAAAAGAGATAGAAGAAGAGATATGGAAACACCAGGAAGTAATATTGAACAAACAGTGCTGATTTGTCCGAAAACTTTTTGATAACCAACGGTTCAAAAATAAAGCCCACCAATGTTGTCATTACAAACCCAATAAAGGCAAGCACCAGCGCGACTGATAAAAGATCATTGTCCTTATCCTTAAGATTTCCTTTGTAATAGGGCGCAAATTTATAAATAACAGAAGGCAGGGCAAGGCATGCAAAGCTGTTAAATAAATTTCCTGCAATAAGAATAACCCTTGTTAACCCGAACTGGTCGGTGGTGAAAAAATTGTTTCTGGCAAATAAGTAAGTATTGATTGCGCCAAATGCAAAGCCCATATAAATTAAGACGGAGGAAATAATACTTTGGCGCCTAATGTTACTCATGTAAACCGGTTAAATTGTAAATTTTGATTGCAAAGATGGGGAAATTAGGAATTAGAAGCTAGGAATTAGGAATTAGAACAAGCTGAGGATGCGCGTTATAAAATGAGTAGAACCAAGGGGATATTTACTTAGTTGACCATTTCTACTGCTCTAAAATCAATCGAGGTTGTGCGTCCTAATTTCTAATTCCTAGATTCTAATTCCTTAAATTTATAATATGAACGTAAAGGATTATTATAAAATTTTGGGCGTTGACAAAACGGCGACCGCAGAGCAGATAAAGAAGGCCTACCGCAAGCTGGCCGTGAAGTATCACCCTGACAAAAATCCTAATGACAAGGCGGCGGAAGAAAAATTCAAAGAGATTTCTGAAGCTAATGAGGTGCTGGGAGACCCTGAGAAAAGAAAAAAGTACGACCAGTTTGGAGAAAATTGGAAGCAGTATGAGCAACATGGAGGCAATGCCGAAAATTTTGACTGGAGCCAATGGCAGAATAATGGCGGTGGCAATCAGTACTACAGCGGCGATATGAACGACTTTTTTGGCGGGGGTGGCGAAGGGGAGCATGATTTTTCCAGTTTTTTTGAAACGCTTTTCGGACAATCGGGTGGCCGCAGGCAAAGAAGCACGCGACCAGCCAAGGGCAGGGACGTACAAGCAACGATGCAGGTAAGTTTGCAGGAGGCGTATTCGGGTGGAAGCCGGCATATTGAAGTAAATGGCGCAAGACTGAATTTGAAGCTGAAACACGGTCTTTACGAAGGACAAATCATTAGACTTAAAGGAAAAGGCAATCCCGGAATAAATGGCGGCGAGCACGGCGACTTATTAATTTCCATACAAATAACGCCAACGCCTAATTTCGAATTAAAGGGAAAAGATCTTTACACAGATGCCCCGCTTGATTTATACACTGCGGTATTGGGCGGTAAAACAAATGTTACGCTGCTCTCCGGAAACGTCATTAGTATGAACGTTCCCGCCGGCACGGACACTGGAAAGGTTTTCAGGCTAAAAGGTAAAGGTATGCCCGAATATAACCATCCCGACACGGCCGGAGATTTGTATGTAAAAATGGTGGTGCACATACCCACTAATCTTTCAGAAAAGGAAAAAGAACTTTTTATGCAATTAGCTCAACTAAAAACGACTACTAATGCTTAAAATTTATGACTACCTCGACGAAGTATTGCACACGGAAGAATTGATTCCTGAAAAAAGTCCAGAACTTTCATATTCGATACACGAAGTAATGGATCAACTGGGATACAAGGAAGAATCGTCTTATTCTGAACCACTCGAAAGGACACTAAAGGCCTGCATGGCTTTGGGCATTCCCATAAAAGAAAATTTCAGGAAAGTATATTGCTTCGCAAATGGTAAAATGGAGCTGGACCTGCGTTTGTCTGCCATTGCATGCTATTTGTTTATGATCAATTGCAATCCAAACAATCCCCTAGTGGCTAAGGCCCAGTTATTGTTTATGCTAAGAAAGGCCACAATTTGAAAATTTGAAAATATGAGAATTTGAAAATGCTTTTTGTGAAACTTTTCCGCTTATAACTTAACTCTTCAGATATCGAAGTGTGCGTAATTAGTTTCAAGAGAACACAACTAAAGAATTTTCAAATTTTCAAATTCCCATATTTTCAAATAAAGCACCATCTTGAAATCCCAACATCAGGAAAATGCCTCCGAAAATAGCGCACCTAAATATTTCCACTTATTTTTTTCTAAAAATTCGCACGGATAAATATCTTTGATAAGTAACGTCCAATATTTTATCAAAAACATAAACCTGTGCGTAGATTCATACTGACCACATTCATGCCTCTTAGTTTATTGGCATGTAAAGACAACAAAACATCTTCAAAGGCAAATACCGGCACTTCTGCCGATACAACGGCCGCAGTTACCAAAACAGATACAGCAGTTACAAAGAAGAATCTGTCCAATGCAGATTTCAAAAGCTGCGGATTGCCTTCCAATGAATTGGGTAGGATCATGGTACTGGAATACCACCTCATCGGCGACTCCGAAGACAGGTGGAAACGCACGCCTGAAAACTTTCGAAAAGACTTACAAATGCTGTATGATAGCGGCTACTATCCGGTATCTGTACACGATATTGCAACCGGCCACATTGATATTCCAGCCGGCACCACTCCATTTGCACTTACGTTCGATGACTCAAGCCAGGGACAGTTCCGCATGCTGAATGAAAATGGCAAAACGGTGATTGATCCGAAATGCGCCGTTGGCGTAATGGAAGATTTTAAGAAAGCACATCCGGGTTGGCCACTTACCGCAACTTTCTACGTGCTGCCTGCCATCAAACCTACACTTCGTTTGTTTGCGCAGCCAGAGTATAAGAAAGAGAAACTTGAATGGCTGGTGAAAAATGGTTACGAGATTGGTAGCCACAGCTGGTACCACGAGCCTCTTGGAAAATTAAGCGATGCAGATGTACAAAAGCATTTGACAATGTTTGTGAAAGAAATAAAAGCGTATTTGCCAGACTATGAAGTGCACAGCATAGCATTGCCGTTAGGTGTACACGCAAAAAATCGAGCTTTGGAAGAAACGGGTTCATTCGAAGGAACTACTTACAAGCATGAATCGGTTTTGCTGGTAGGTTCTTCAGACAACGTTTCTCCATATAATAAAAGCTTCAGCCGTCTTGGTATTGAAAGAATCCAGGAAGGCGATCAATATTATGGTCCCGGTGCATTCATAAAAAATCAAACCAAACACAAAACAAGATTTGTAAGCGATGGTGATCCTAAAACAATTACGGCGCCTGCTGCAGCAAAAGATCTGCTAAACCCTGCGTTGGAAAAAGAATACAAAATTGTGTGGAACTAAGATATTCACCACTAAGTTCCTTAGAAGCTATTTAACCGCAAAGCTCTCAAAGGCTGCGCAAAGAAAGCGAAGACTGATAAACAATAAAAACCTTCGTTTCCTTTGCGCAAAACTTTGCGGCCTTTGCGGTTAAATGTATTCTGCCCCACCTCAAAATCCTTTCTCCACCTTACCCGCATTGATCAGCGCATCCAGTTGTGCATTGTTTTGTTCCGTAACAGTATAATGTTTTACATCATTGATAAGCGTTTCGTCTATTGCATCCACCATGTTTTTATAACTGGCGTTTGCAGTAGGAGTGATGATGAACACCAGGCCCTCAGAAGAACCTTTTTCTTTTTTTTCAAGTAACGCTTTCTTTTCACGAATCAGTTCTCCAATGCCCGTTTGCTCACTGTAAGAAGTAAATCCGGAGGCGGCGCTATTTAATGCGTCATTCAAATCGCCGTGATAATAAAACACTTTGTTGTTGGCGCCGGGAATTATGGTGAGCGTTTTAGATTGCGCCGCTTTGGTAGCGTCACCATCTGCGGGCGTATAAAATCTCATCGCTTTCACCTGCGTCCACGTTGTTGTAAGAATAAAAAATGTGATCAATAAAAAACCAAGATCAACCATTGGGGTAAGATCAACCCTGGTAGATAATTTCTTTCTTCCATGTTTAGAAGTGCCGGAGGTTAATTGTATGTCTGCCATAGCGGATAGTTTAGAACTAAGATGCAAGTGGGATAATTTTCCATACGGAAGCGAGGAATTAGAAATTAGAAATTAGGAGTTAGGAATTATGAATTAGGGATTAGGAATGCTTTTAGGCGGACATGCTTTGCTGAAATTGACTTTCATGGATGGTGAAAGTGTTTTTCGGTGTGCCGAACTAATTCATAGCAGCTGGCTTTAGCCAGCTGGAACTGTGTGCAGAGCACGCATTTGAATTTTTAAAAAAGATCCGTGTAAATCAGTCTAATCCGTGTCATCCGTGTGCCAACGCTACTGTAAATTTTCTTTTGCGCCCCTGCATCTGTACACCAAAAAATATCGCATCAATTTTCCGCTTTTATACTGTGGAATTTTTACCGGCTCATCTATACTTTCAAATTTGTCTTTATAGATCGGCAAAGGGTCATTGAAAAAATTAGTGGTTGTTATGTAGTAAGCATCATTGCCTTTTTGCAACGCAGGTTTTGTTTGATTAATGAAATAAAACTGGTGGATATCATGCACTTCACCAATCGCCAGAAAGCGATAATGATTTGGTCTTGCTACGTATAAATCAAGATGTGACGCGGGAAACCATTTGTTGCTTATGACGGTAACAGGGCCGTTTGCAGCATGTGTTGAACTATCTTTTTGTACCAGTTGTCTGAAATCTTTTCCAAATCTTTTCCAACCCATCATATCGAGCGTGAAATCATTTTCGCCCAATTTTTTTTCATCCTTACTACCAAGATTAACTGGTGCAAAATCAACAAGAATAAAAGCTCCAATCAACCCAACGATCACCAGCGCATTTGCAGCCATTACACTTTTAGGAATAAAGAAATGGTTGTTCAATAATTTATCCGTCAAATAAATGGCGGTCAAAATGATCAATGCGCAAAAGCCGGGGCCGCTCCAATGCGGTAGTGTGTCCATGAAAAGTGAGAGGCCCAGGAAAAGAGCAATAATCGGAAGACTCATGCATAGCAAAAAAATTTTCTTTCGTTTGGCAAGCCTGATGCCACCGCGAATGCAGGCAACCACCGCTATGACATACAGCACATAGTTGATGGGGTTTTGATAAGCAAAGCCGCCAAATATTTCCCTTAAAAAGCTATCCGTTTGCAAATGAAAACCGTGTTCCGAAACTCTACCGCCATGATATTGAAATGTCATGAAATGGTTGGCAATGTTCCACCCAATAATAGGTGCGAGAAAGATCAGCGAAAGGAAAAACGATACGTAGATTAATTTCACCCGCAGCCATCTTCTATCGAAAAACAAAATGTAGAAGCCAAGGCATCCCCAAATCAAAAGACCATGAATCTTACTTAGCATACAAAGATCTATGCTGAGACTTAGGAGAAAGAAATTTTTTTTAGGAATCGCATAGCCCTTTTCTGAAGCAAAAATTTTCACTGCATAATAGAGTGACAATAGCCAGAAGAAAAGCATCGGCGTATCTGGAAGGATTAGCAGGCCCGTTATCACATTTGCATAAATCGAGCTATTGTACAGCAGTGCAGCGAGATAACCCGCGTTCTTATTTTTTAAAAGTGCAGTGGTTTTAAAGATCAGGTACATGTTTGCCAGTGAAAAAACAAGACCGGACAAACGGATGAACCACTCCTGTTTTAGCATCAGGCCTAAGGTGGAAAATCGTATACAAAGTCCCACTAAAGGCGGATGGTCAAAATAGTTCCAGTCGGGATAGAAAGCATATTGAACATAATAAACTTCGTCGTTGGATAATTCAGTGCCACAAGCAACTATGCTTTTAACGATCCATGTAAAAAGAATAATGGCCCACACCCATTTTGCAGACAATGTTTTTTTGTGTGGCTGTAAAGTAAGAGAGGTCATCTTTTAAAATTAAACGAATCTTTCTACCAATGGCCAGCTGGCTAAAAAAGATTTCTTTACAAATTGGCGACTGGCGATTTTAAATTTGCGCCACATGATAGTGTTATTGTGAAGGTTGTAACAAACAACGGCAGTAAATGTTCCAACAAAAGAACCCGCACAAACATCAGCAGGAAAGTGCTGACCAAGATATACACGTGAGTAACCGATCAACCACGCCGTGAAAAGGAAAATATAAGTTTGCCATTTATGCTTAGCGGCAAGCCCCAGCAATGCAAACATCGCAAAAGCCGTGATGGTATGACCCGATGGAAAACTGTTGGAGCCATGAACCACTACACCGGGAACACTTCTTACAAGGCCCTCTGTGCCGAAATAAGAATGCGGTCTCGGTGCATGGAACATTGTTTTGAAAATGCAGGACAATAAACCAGATACGAGAAAGCTTATTAGTAAACTCCCTGCAAGTCTTTTTTGCTTGATGGTAACAAAAAACATTACAAGAATGAGTGCGCTTATGCCATCACCCAGGAAAGTAAGAGCTTTGAAAAAAATATCGAAGAAGGCGTTGTGGGCATGATTGATTATTACAAAACCTTGAGTCTTCGTAAACACAGATAAATATATAAGGCTTACAATAAACGGCAACCAGTATGCGAATATGCACGGATATTTTCTCAACGGTTCCAAAGAGTATCTGTTTAAGAGGTTCGGTTGATTGTTGCTCATAAGAGATGTATTATTACAAAAATGTTTCGCTTTGTTGCTGTTTCAACTTTGATTGAAAGCGGCGTCTGACAAGGCTTTTGTCGGGTATTTATTTGTAATAAAGGAGTAAAAGTAAAGGTCGTGTATTACGAAATGCTTAAGCGAAGGTTAACGATTGATTACGAATTGCAAATGAGGTGTTATTGTAGAGACAAGGCATTGCCTTGTCTGACGAAACACGCAAATAAAAAGCCCCCGCAATGGCGGGGGCTGTATGCAAAATGAAATATTTGTTATTAAAATTCTGCGGTTTTTGGTGTTCTTGGAAATGCGATTACGTCGCGGATATTTGTCATGCCTGTAACGAACAGCACCATGCGCTCGAAGCCTAATCCGAAGCCCGCATGAGGCACTGTGCCGAAGCGGCGGGTATCAAGATACCACCACAGGTCTTCTGCAGGAACATGCATTTCTTTCATTCTTGCTTCCAGGTTTTCCAGTCTTTCTTCTCTTTGAGAACCACCTACGATCTCGCCGATGCCGGGAGCCAGAATATCCATTGCTGCTACAGTTTTGCCATCCTCATTCAAGCGCATGTAAAATGCTTTGATGTCCTTAGGATAGTTTGTAACGATCACCGGTTTTTTGAAATGCTTTTCCACCAAATAACGCTCATGCTCACTCTGCATGTCAATTCCCCATTTTACCTCGTATTGGAATTTTTTCTTTTTATATGCCGGAGATTGCAACAAAATATCGATCGCTTCGGTATAAGTGATGCGCTCGAAATTGTTGTTCAACACAAACTCAAGTTTTTCGATCAGTCCCATTTCGCTACGCTCAGCCTGGGGTTTTTGTTTTTCTTCTTCAACAAGGCGCTGCGCAAGAAACTCGAGGTCCTCGCGGTTGTTATCCATTGCATACTGAATAATGTATTTGATGAATTCTTCAGCAAGGTTCATGTTGTCCTCCAGATCGGAGAACGCCATTTCCGGCTCGATCATCCAAAACTCTGCAAGGTGACGCGCTGTATTTGAGTTTTCCGCACGGAACGTGGGCCCAAACGTATAAATTTCGCCAAAGGCGGTTGCGCCCAGTTCTCCTTCTAATTGTCCGCTCACTGTAAGGTTGGTTGACTTTCCGAAGAAATCTTCCTTAAAGTTTACAGAACCATCTTCATTACGTGGTGTACCATCAAAAGGCAAAGATGTTACGCGGAACATTTCACCCGCACCTTCTGCATCACTTGCAGTGATGATTGGGGTGTGCAGATATACAAAGCCTTTTTCGTTGAAAAATTTGTGAATAGCGAAAGCCAGCGAGTGGCGCACACGGAACACCGCACCAAATGTGTTGGTACGGAAACGCATGTGTGCAATTTCACGCAGGTATTCAAGGCTTGGACGGTTCCTTAGTTGAAGGGGATATTTTTCTGCATCACTATCGCCCAATATTTCCAGTGTTTTTGCTTTTACTTCAATTTTTTGCCCCTTGCCCATAGACGGAACCACTTCACCCGTTACTTTAACGGACGCGCTGGTAGTAAGTCTTTTCAGTAAAGCCTCGTCAAATTGACCCAATTCTAAAACGATCTGTATATTATTATTAGTGCTGCCGTCGTTAACCGCTAAAAACTGGTTATTACGGAATGTGCGTACCCAACCCATTACCGTTACTTCATGGCCCGTTTGCTCCGAGGCCAGCAATTGCTTCACTTTAATTCTTTTGTTGAACATATACAGATTTTTAAAAGGAGAGCAAATATAAACAATGTCGCGTGAACTGGGTGAATGGTGAATCGTGAATGGTGAATGCAGCAGTCTGGATATCCGTGAAAGGGATTATTAATAAGACCAAAGCGGGTTAAGGCCGGGTAGATCCGAAGAGCCGGTAATCAAGGTAACTGTTAAATCGGCAAATCATCCCCGATTCACGATTGATCATTCACGTCTTCCGGTTAGTCCTGTATTTCCGCCAGTTCGGATTAAGCATCGCAGGAAACGTCCATTTTTGAAGGCAAATTGAGCAATGCGCCCCCTATTCACGTTTCACCATTCACTATTCACGATTTTCCGCCCGCCACAAATAGTTTAATAAATAAATGACTATTAGTAGTTTTAGCGGCTTAAAACTTGACTAAACATGAATAGAAAGAAATTGATGCTTATTGCTACGGCAGCACTAATGGGTGCCGGTGCGATGGCTCAACAGGTGAAATTTGTTGAATACGATCTTGACAACGGATTACACGTCGTTCTTCACCAGGATAAGAAAGCTCCTGTGGTGGCAGTTACGGTTATGTATCACGTTGGATCTAAGAATGAACAGGTGGGCCGCACGGGATTTGCCCATTTCTTTGAACACCTGCTGTTTGAAGGCACCGAAAACATTAAACGTGGCGAGTTCATGAAGATCGTTTCCAGCAATGGGGGCCAGAACAACGCCAATACAACCCAAGACAGAACTTTTTACTACGAAGTATTTCCTTCCAACCAACTTGAGCTAGGCCTATGGCTGGAAAGCGAGAGAATGCTTCATCCGGTGATAAACGAGATAGGCGTGAAAACGCAGAATGAAGTGGTGAAGGAAGAAAAAAGAATGCGTATAGACAACCAGCCTTATGCAAGATTTAATGAAGAGATTTTCAAACGCTTGTTCACAAATCATCCTTACCACTGGCAAACCATCGGTTCTATGGAAGACCTGGATGCCGCGAAACTGGAAGAGTTCCAGGCGTTCTTCAAAAAATTCTATGTTCCCAACAATGCAGTGCTGACAATAGCAGGAGACATCGATGTTGATAAAACAAAGCAACTGGTGGCATCTTACTTTGGCGACGTACCTAAAGGCGCACCGGTAACGCAACCAAGCATCAAAGAAGCGCCCATCACAAAAGAAATGATCGACACGGCTTATGATGCGAACATTCAAATTCCCGCTGTATTTGCGGCGTACAGAACGCCGGGCAGCACAACAAGAGATGCGCAGGTGCTTGGATTGATAAGCAAAGTGCTGTCTGGTGGCGCGAGCTCACGTTTGTACAAGAAAATGGTAGACGATAAGAAGAATGCATTGCAGGTAGCCGCGTTCAATTATTCCCTGGAAGATTATGGCGCATACATTACGCTTGCCTTACCAAACGGCAACGCGAAGCTGGAAGATCTTTTGAAAGATATGGATGATGAAGTTGCAAAATTGCAAACAGACCTGATCAGCGAATCTGACTATCAAAAATTGCAGAATCAGTTTGAGAACGACTATGTGAGTGCCAATACTAAAATGGTAGGGGTTGCTGAAAATCTTGCTGATGGATACACTTTCCACAAAAATACAAACGAAGTAAACGAGGAGTTAAAAGAGGTTCGTTCCATTACCCGTGAAGAAATTCGCGATGTGGCGAAGAAATACCTGAACAAGAACCAGCGCCTCGTACTTTATTATTTACCTAAGAAATAGAAGAAATTAGGAATTAGGAATTAGGAATTAAGGATGGCCGCGGGACAGAGATTATAACGAAAGACAACCATCTTAATGTTTTAGTTCGATTTCATCAATAAGAAAAAATAATTAATGAAATGAGCACGACAACAATTTTGCCCAGCAAAGGCATGATTAGTTTCATGCGAATTCCATCTGGCCAAAATAAAATAAAAAATATTCAGATGAAAAAGATATTCATCATAGCCTCCGCTGCATTGGTCTTCCATGCATCAATGGCGCAAAAAATAGATCGCTCTCAAAAACCAAAGGCAGGCCCTGCCCCGGTAATCACCATTAAAGATCCTGTAAAGTATACTTTGCCTAATGGCATCACCGTATTGGTTGTTGAAAACCACACATTGCCAAAAGTAGCTGCAAGCTATTTCATTGATGCCGGTCCAGTAAAAGAAGGTAGCAAAGCCGGCGTTCTTGGATTAATGGGACAAATGCTGAGCGAGGGAACCACCAAAAGATCAAAGGCTGATTTTGACGAAGCGGTAGATCAAATGGGCGCTGACGTGAGCCTTGGCTCAGGAAGCGCATCTGCATCTGCATTGACACGTTATTTCGACAAAGCGTTTATGCTAATGGCAGAAGGTATGCGTAATCCGGCGTTTACCCAGTCATCATTTGATAAGTTAAAATCACAATCACTGACCGGCCTGAAAGCTAGCGAGCGCAGTGCAAAAGCGATTTCGGGAAGAGTAGTAGGTGCATTGACTTACGGCAAGAATAACCCTTTTGGTGAATTTGAAACCGAAGAAAGCATCAACTCGATAACTCTTGCTGACGTTAAAACTGCTTACAGCAAATACGTAACGCCTTCAAGAGGTTATCTCACTTTTATAGGAGATATTAAACCTGAAGCGGCGAAAGCTTTGGCAGTAAAAGCCTTTGGCGATTGGAAGGGTACTACACTGGCACTGCCAACGGTAGCGAACGTGAACAATCCGGCGCAAACAGAAGTAAATCTTGTAGATGTTCCTAATGCTGTACAGTCTGAAATCACTGTAACCAATCTTGTGAACCTGCCAATGAGCAGCCCTGATTACTTCGCGGTATTGCTGGCAAATAACATTCTTGGTGGTGGTTCCGAGTCACGCTTGTTTATGAACCTTCGCGAAAAGCATGCATTTACTTATGGTGCGTACTCTGGCATTACTGCCGGTCGCTATCAAACAACGTTCGATGCCACGGCTTCTGTGAGAAATGAAAAAGCAGACAGTGCCGTTGCAGAAATTTTGAGTGAGATCAAAAGAATGAGAGATACGAAAGTAACAGACGAAGAGTTGAAAAATGCAAAAGCGCTCTACAATGGAACATTTGCTTTGGGCATGGAAAATACCGGCCGCATTGCAACTTTTGCTACAAACATTTTACTATACAATCTTCCGAAAGATTTCTACCGTACCTACTTGCAAAAAATCAACGCGGTGACTGCGGATGACATTCAACGAGTGTCACAGAAATATTTCAACTACAGCAATACACGTGTTGTCATCGTAGGAAAAGCGGAACAAGTACAGCCTGGATTGAAAAGCCTGGGTTATGCAGTTAATCAATATGATAAATATGCAAACCCTGTTACTGCAATGGCTGCAAAAACAACCAACGTTTCTGCAATGGATGTTGTGAACAACTACATTAAGGCAGTAGGTGGTGAAGCGGCGATAAGAAAAGTAAATACAGTATTGATGAATATGGACATGAGTGTGCAAGGAATGACAATGGATGCAGTTCAAAAGTCAATGAGTCCGAACAAAGAAGTGATGGAAGTGCGCATGAACGGCAATGTGGTAATGAAGGATATGTTTGACGGCGAAAAAGGATATCAAATGCAAGGCCCTAACAAAAGGGATATGGAGGCTAATGATATCGCTGATAAAAAGGCTAAGAAAAACATAGTTGACCAACTGGATTATAAAGAGCCTGGCTATAAGCTGGAAATGAAGGGCATTGAAAAAGTAAATGGCAAAGACGCGTATAAGATAGTAATTACAAGTCCTTCCGGTAAAGCGAAAACTGAATACTACGATGTAACCACTGCGTTTCTTTTAAAACAGGAAACTTCAAGTGTAGCATCAGGAATGGATCTTAGCCAAACGATGCAGTTTGATAACTATACTAAAGTGAATGATGTGCTTTTCCCTTTTGCAATGACCTTAACTGTAGAAGCTGGTGGTAATGCAACCGACATCGCTTTCAAAGTAAAAAGCGTTAAAATAAATGAAGGCGTGACTGCTGACGACTTTAAATAGGAGTAAGGAAAAATAATAATTTTAGAAAATCTACCAGTAAATGGTAGATTTTTTTATTTAGAAAATAAACAGGATTTTCGCTAGCGATCAATGTTCGGCATTCCCCTGCCAGTAAAAACTCTTTCCTCTTAGTATTGGCTTACTCAATCTGTGACGAGTACTTACCTGTAGTTTGTTTTTTTAATCTAAAAATACAGGTATGATTATTTTGGGAATTAATGCACACCATGCGGATTCTTCCGCTGCAATTTTTGTGGATGGGAAAATGATTGCTGCGATTGAAGAAGAGCGTTTTAGACGTGTTAAACATTGGGCCGGTTTTCCGTCTCTCGCCATAGAATTTTGCTTAAAAGAAGCACGGCTACTTATGGAACAGGTTGATTTTATAGCAATAGGCAGAGACCCTAAATCGAAATTGTTTCAGAAGTTATTGTTTTGGAGTTGCCATCCCTTGGCATCATTATCTTATATTCAAAAGAGAATATTTAATTCAAGACAAATATCATCGGGCTTAGTTGAGGATTTATGCAGTTTATCGGGAATACGGACTGAAATAATTGAGCATAAGCTACGACAAGTAGAACACCATCGTAGCCATTTGTCAAGTGCATTTTTCGCTTCTCCCTTCGACGAAGCGGCTATTTTGTCATTGGACGGTTCCGGCGATTTTACAACAACCATGACGGCAATAGGAAAAGGAAATAAAATAGAAGTACTCGATTCCATAAATTTCCCTCATTCAATTGGTATTTTTTACACTGCATTTACTCAACTTTTAGGGTTTCCACATTATGGCGATGAATACAAGGTAATGGGATTAGCGCCATATGGTGATCCAGGATTAACCAACAAGGTTAAAGAGTTAATACAATGGCCCGAAGAGGGCAGGTTTCGCCTTGATTTATCCTATTTAAGGTCACCCGCTAAAGGGTATGCCTTTTATGAAAATAACATTCCAATTGTTCCTTCACTCTTTTCAAAAAAAATGGAAGCAGTTTTTGGAAAAGCAAGGCAGGAGGGCGAACCCTTAACGCAATACCATATGGATTTGGCCGCTTCCGTTCAAAAAGCCACAGAGGAAACAGTATTTAAGCTGCTCACATTTTTACATACCAAAACTGGCTATGATAAAGTGTGTATAGCTGGTGGAGTCGCTCAAAATAGTGTGTTAAACGGAAAAATAACCAGGAATACACCGTTTAAGCAAGTTTATATTCCACCTGCAGGTCACGATGCCGGAATATCTATGGGAGCGGCTTTATACGTACAGCATCATCTTGAAGGTCTTAAAAGACAAGAGCCTATCCATAGTGCTTATACTGGCAGCTATTTCAGTGATGATGTAATAGAAAAGTTATTAAAGGAAAAAGGAGTTGGTTATACAAAAACTGAATGCGATAAACGCTATGCAACGGTTACCGAATGTTTAATAAATGGGGGTGTTGTTGGTTGGTTCAATGGGCGGGCAGAATTTGGACCGAGGGCATTAGGGGGAAGATCCATTCTCGTAGATCCGCGAAGAGGCGATGCAAAAGAAATATTAAATAAGAAAATCAAAAGACGGGAGAGTTTCAGACCTTTCGCTCCTTCAATATTAAAGGAATATGTTGATGAATATTTTGAAGTAAATGACACGGTGCCTTTTATGGAGAAAGTTTTTCCAATAAGAAAAAATAAGCAAGCTACTGTTCCCGCAGTTACACATGTGGACGGAACGGGGCGTCTTCAAACAGTTGATAAACTTATATCTCCTGACTATTATAAGTTAATAGATTGTTTTCGAATAAAAACGGGAGTTCCGATTTTGTTGAATACTTCCTTTAATGAGAATGAGCCAATCGTAAATTCTCCGGAAGAAGCGTTGAATTGCTTTTTGCGTACAGAAATGGATATGTTGGTGTTAGAAAACTTCATAGTGCACAGATAGCATTTTCTTTAGCTGTAGAAGCGGGTGGTAATGCAACTGATATAGCCTTCAAGGTGAAATGTGTTAAGATAAATGAAGGTGTGACTGCCGATGATTTTAAATAGAACAATAAGCCAATTAATAATTAGTAATTAATAATTAATAGGGCAACATTCAATAAAAAGCTCAACTCGCTAAGAGTTGAGCTTTTTACTTTTATGGTTGGTCCCGTTTAGTTTCGCAAACCACCTATTAATTATTCATTATTAATTATTAATTGGATCTGCAAAATGTCCCTCAATAGAAAGCGCCTGAAACGCCCGATGGATGCGCCATCGGGCTTTTTGTTTACATTGGCGTAACATGAGGTAACGATTTGTTCATTTTTGGTTAACGAATCGATAACGCCCGTTAATAGCTTGTTAACAATGCGCAGATACTTTTGCAGCATTCTTAACACAAAGCAAGTTTCGTGAGCAAATACATAACCCTATTAACAATCTCTCTATTACTAACGTGCTTAAGCTGGGCCCAACAAGTTACAAAGGTGTCCGGTAAAGTGCTGGATGAAGAGACATCCTCTCCACTCGTTGGAGCTTCTATCACAGTAGAAGGCATTAAGAAAGGTTACCTCACAGATGTGGAGGGCCGTTTTTTTATAGCCCTTGAGAACGGAAAAACATACAACATAACCATTACCAATGTTGGCTATCTCCCAAAAAAGATAGCAGCCATGCAGGTAAGCACTGATAATAATACGATAGATGTAGTGCTGCAGCGCAACAGCAAGTCTCAGTTGCAGGAAGTGGTTGTAAAAGGAAGCGCAAAAAAAGAAACCATTGCCTCTATATATAGTATTCAAAAAAACAGCGCCTCTATTTCTGATGGTATTTCTGCAGAGATCATTAAAAAATCTCCCGATCGTAATACAAGTGAAGTGTTAAAGCGTGTAAGCGGTGCTTCTGTTCAGGAGAATAAATTCGTAATCATCCGTGGCTTGAACGAAAGATACAACACAGCAATGCTTAACAACAGTATCCTGCCAAGCACAGAGCCTGATAGGAAGGCGTTTTCTTTCGACATCATACCTGCTTCTTTAATTGACAACCTTGTTATTTACAAGTCCTCCACTCCAGATCTTCCAGGTGATTTTTCTGGCGGCGCAATAAAAATTGCTACCAAAGATTATCCTTCGAAAAGATTAAGCGAGTTGTCTGTTAACATTGGCTACAACTCAAAAACCACTTTCAAGAATTTTTATACAGGGTTTCCAAAAGGCAAATATGATGCGCTTGGATTCTTTGATGACTCAAGATTGATACCTGCTCCATATTACAACAGAGGCGGATCTTTTATTAACGAAAAGCCAGAGTTTAAAAGAGAAGTAACTAAAATGTTCTCGAACACATTTGGTTATGAGCCTGCCAACCAAAGTCTTCCAAACATCAGCGTTTCCTACATGGGCGGCAACACAAAAATTCTCGGTGATAATAAAAAGCTTGGCTACATCTATTCGGTTGGCTACGCTAACGGCAGAAGGGTTTCTGAAAGACAGCGTGACGACTACCAGATTGATAAGGTGTTCTTGTATGGTTACAATACTAACAACTACGACGTTAGAAATAATTTAGCGGCATTATTAAACCTTACCTATTCTTACGGAAAGAGCAAAATTTCATTCAAGAACCTGTTCAACAATGACTTCGTAAACACCAGTGCATTGCGTTCAGGAAGAAATGAAGTAAACGGCGCGTCGAACTTTTTCGACATCAAAAGCGTGAATACCGAGCCTGCAAACAACGGTATCTTTAACTCGGTACTGGAAGGTACACACAAACTGCACCAGGACTGGACGCTTGACTGGAATGCTTCTTACGGCCTTACTTACCGTAACCAGCCCGACCAAAAGATACTTACCTATCGTTCGGAAGACAACTCACACGACAATTTTTACTTGAAACTGAACTACGAAAACTCTCCTGAGATCAGGAATGCGGGCCGTGTATATTCATTCTTACACGAGAATATCCTCGGAGCAAACGCAAATCTTACAAAGGAGTTTCGTTTGTGGAACCAGTCGCAGAAATTTAAAATAGGAACTGCGAACTATTATCGCGACAGGTCTTCTGAAGCAAATGCTTTAGGTTACGCATCACTTGATATGTATGGTGTACAGATCTATGAAGGAAAGAACACTTCTTTTAATAACATCTTCAGCCCGGAAAATATTGACGCTTACAATTTGACAGTTGCCAACATTGCAACAAACACCGTGCAGTACACCGGTCAGGCTATGCTGAATGCCGGCTACGTAATGCTCGACAATAAATTCAATGATAAACTTCGCTTAACCTGGGGTGCACGCGTTGAGAATTATCAGCAAACGCTTTCTTCTAAAAACAAAGCAGATATCAAGCTGAACAACCTGGATGTATTGCCTTCTTTCATTTTAACTTATGCGTTGAACAACAGAACGAACTTAAGACTTGCCGCTTCCCAGGCAGTAAACAGACCTGAGTTTCGTGAGTTGGCTTCTTATAGCGTGTACGATTATGATAACAATCTGAGCATTATTGGTAATGATAAATTAGTACGTTCTAAAAATACCAACGCGGACCTTCGCTATGAGTGGTTTCCAGCGGCCGGTGAAATTTTCTCTGTAAGTACGTTCTATAAATTCTTTGATAAGCCTATTGAGCAAACCAACAGAGGTAATGATGTTTTATCTTATGCCAATGCTACGAACTCTAAGGTATATGGCGCAGAGCTGGAAATCAGAAAGAAGCTTGATTTCTTTGGAAACCGCTTCATGGAACACTTCGCTTTCTACGTGAATGCTGCTTACATGAAAGGTTCTGTGAAAATTGATACAGTGGCAATCAATAGCCCAATGCAGGGACAATCGCCATACCTGATCAACACTGGTATTAACTACACTTCGTTTAATGATAATTTCTCTGTCAATGTATTGTACAACAGGATCGGACCGAGATTAAGGTTCCGTGCGATGAGCGGTGCAGCGATGAACATTTTCGAGAAACCCCGCGACGTGATCGACTTGCAGATAGCACAGAAATTCTATCATCAGAAACTGGAAGTAAAATTTACAGTGAGCGATCTGTTAGCTCAGCCATTTGCATGGTACTACAAGTTTGACAGCAATACCTCAAACATTAATTACAAGGCATCTGACGATAGGATCATTACCTCATTCAAATACGGAACAACGGCCATACTAGGCCTGAAATATAATTTCGGCAAATAGCCCTTTGTGATGCCGAAGATTTTAGAAAAACAAGAAAACAAAAACAATGAAAAAGATCGCAGCATTTCTTTTACTAGGATCCTTTGCGTTCAGCATTGGATGTAAAAAAAGCGACAGCTCTCCGGATCCAAGTGGTGGCGGCAACACCGGTGGTGATGTTGTTAACCCGGCTACAAACACTGTGGACATCCGTGGTGTAATTAAAGCAGACAGAAAATTTACCAAAGACAAAACATACCGCCTGCGTGGATATGTGTATGTAACAGACGGCGCAACTTTAACAATTGAGCCAGGTACTAAAATTGTATCTAACAAAGACTCCGCAGGTGTTTTGGTGATCTACAGAGATGCAACCATCGTTGCCGATGGTAATGCAGACAACCCAATCGTTTTCACTTCAAATGAAACTACAAAAGCTCCTGGTGATCTCGGTGGCGTAGTATTGGTTGGTCAGGCAAAAGGTAACAACAACCACACTGTTATTGAAGGTGGTGTTGATGCTGCATTCAGTGCATTTGGCGGTACTAACGATGCGCACAGTTCTGGTACACTCCGTTATGTACGTATCGAGTATGCCGGTAAAGCAGTTAACCCGGGCGATGAAATCAACGGTCTTTCTTTATATGGTGTAGGTTCCGGTACTACTATCGACTACATTCAGGTTATCCGTGGTTTGGATGATGCTTTCGAATTTTTCGGTGGCGCTGTAAACTGTAAACACCTTATCGCTTACAACTGTGCTGATGACGATTTCGATATGGACGACGGTTACCGCGGTATGATCCAGTACGCTATCTCTATCAAAGATCCTAAGTTCACTGATGCAAAAGGTACAACTGGTGATATCTCTAACAACTTTGAAGTAGATAACGTTAACCCATCTAACGGTTTCCAATTGAGCAGAACACCAATCACTGCACCTACTTTGTCAAACTTTACTGCGGTTGGTCCTAATAATGCTTCAGGTACTAGCACAGACTATGGTTATGGCATGCGTTGGAGAAGAGGTGCAAGATTTGTTTTGGCAAACTCAATCGTTATGGGTGGTCAGAAAGCTGGTCTTGATATCGATGATGATTCAACTGCTAACTACTATAAAAATGACACAAGCCGTTTCTACAACAGCTTCTTGCATTCAGTAGCGAACAATTTCCAATTGGGTAACTCAAGCGCTGTAAAAGTTTACGACGTAGCTTCTTTGCAAGCAAAAGTTACAGGTAATGATTTAAGCGCGGTTTACGCAGATCCTGCTGCGATCAAATTAACAGATCCGTTTAACACTGCAGCTCCAAATGTTAAGCCTGCTACTGGTTCACCTGCGCTTTCTACTGCCGGTAAATTTGATTACAGAGGTTTGACAAATGCATTCTTCGATAAAACATCTTTCGTAGGTGCAATGGATGCTACTAACGACTGGACAGCAAAATGGACAGTTTGGAATAAATAATTGATAGGAATTATAAACAACCCTATTTGACCGAATGGTTGCCAACGTGCAACTGTGTGTTAAGAATTAAAAATTCTAATCGCCCCGATTTCAATCGGGGCTTTTATTTTTTTTAGTTGTTAGTTGATGGTTGTTAGTTGTTAGAAAGTAACTGATGTTGCCTCTTTGTTAACACAACGTAACACTCGATTTATAAAGTATGCTTGAACTAAATGCCTAACAACCAACAACTAACAACGAGCAACCCCGATCTCTTAACATTGCGGTAATATTAGGATAACATTGGCTTAATGTTGCCTTAACATTGTGTTCACAGCTGTACTAGAGTTTTGCATAAAATTTAACACACAGATGCAACGTTTACTAGTGCTATGCATAGCCTTCTTGACTATGACGGCAATCACTAAAACCTATGCCCAGGAAACAACTGCTACATTGAGCGGATCAGTTTCTGGTGTCAATGGCGAACCTGCCCAGGGAGCTACCATTCTTGTAAAACATGAACCTACTGGTTTCAAAACAAGCACTCAAGCTAATAACAAGGGAACTTATTTTATACCTAACTTAAAAGTTGGCGGCCCTTACACAATTACTATATCATACGCAGGTTCAAAAACAGAAGAATTCAAAGACGTATACCTTTCATTAGGTAACAACCCAGACATTAACCTTGCGTTCAAACAAAGCAACAGCGAACTGAAAGAAGTAACTGTAGTTGCTGCAGGTAAAAAAACAGCAGCTGCCGGTCTTTCAGTAGGAAAAGTTCAATTGAACACCCTTCCTTCTATCGGTCGCGGTATTGGCGATTTCACAAGACTTACTCCTCAATCAAACAACAACTCATTTGCGGGTAGCAACTTCCGTTATAACAACTTCACTTTGGATGGTGCTATTAATAACGACGCGATTGGTTTCAGTAACTCCGCTGGTGGAACGAGCGGCGGCGGTCAAGCCGGTACTGCAGGTGCCGGTACACGTACAAACCCATACAGCCTTGAAACGATCCAGGAGATACAGGTACAACTTGCTCCATACGATGTAAAGCTTGGTAACTTTACAGGAGGTAGCGTAAACGCTGTAACTAAAAGCGGTACAAACGAATTTCATGGTTCATTATATGGCTTCGGTCGTACACATGCGTTGGTTGGTAAAAGCGTAGACGGTTTGAAAACCAAAATGAGCAATGACTTTTACGATTACCAATCAGGGTTCACTTTAGGTGGTCCGATCGTTAAGAACAAAGCTTTCTTCTTTATCAATGCAGAGCTTGGACGTGGTCAAATGCCTACATTCTACAATGCAGGTGATCCAGGCGCTGCGATGACAAAAGCTGAAGGCGATGCGATCATCAACAAAATGAAAACGCAGTACAACTACGATCCGGGCACTTACACACCAGGCAAAATTTTCACCAACAGTAATAAATTCTTCGCTAAACTGGATTTCAATCTTAGCCCAAAAAGCACTTTGATGGTCCGTGGCTTGTACACTTCTGGTTGGGGTAACAACCTTGAGCGTACTACAACTAACTTCCAGTTCTCTTCTACTGACTTTACTCAACACACCAACAACATTAACCTTGTTGCTGAGTTAAAAACAAAGATCAACAACAACGTAAGCAACCAGGCAATTGTGAGCTACATCAATGTACATGAGTACAGAGATTTTCCAACTCCAATGAACGCTTCTGGTCAGCCTTATGGTGTTCCTGCTACTCCATTCATCAGTATCGACAACGACCGCATTTGGTTGGGTACATGGAGAGAAGCTTCTATCTACAACATGAAGCAACAAACATTTGAGTTTACAGATAACGTAACTGTTACAAAAGGAATCAACAAATTTACTTTCGGTACACACAACGAGTTTTACAAGCTGTCATACGGATTCCTGAACTCATGGAATGGTCGTTGGGAATATTCAGGTGGTTTGAATAAATTCCTTGCTGACCAGCCTTCGCGTATCCGTGGTGTGTTCCCAAGAGACGCAAAAATTGACAATGACAGAAATTCTTTGTACGACAACGTTCCGGGCAGCAGCTACAATGTTAACCTTACAAGCTTGTATGCGCAGGACGAAATTGCCATCACCAAAAAATTCAAGATCACTCCGGGTGTGAGAGTTGACTATCCTTTCTTAGGGAAAAAATTCCCACTCGATTCAGCGTTGAATGGTACAGCCAACTACGTTTCATCTAATCCTACTTATTCTCACACTCCATTTAATGAATTTACTAATAAATGGTTGGGTGACGCTACAATATCTCCACGCTTAGGTTTTAACTGGGATATCAAAGGAAACCAAACATTGGTATTGCGTGGAGGAGCAGGGATCTTCGTAGGTCGTATGCCTTTCGCATGGATGGGTTATGCTAGTACGTTAACAGGTAACAACTTTGGTAACATTGACTACAGACCAGCTTCTGGTACAACAGTTGGTTTGGCAATGAATCCAACAAACCTGTATGATACCGTTTATAAGCATTCCCCTTCTGCAGCAAGCACACGTGAGGTTGATATCGTAGACAACAATTTTAAATTACCTGCGATCCTTCGTTCAAACATCGCAGTAGACTATAAATTCGGTAAAGGATATAAATTGACTTTGGATGCGATGTACACAAAAACCATCCATGATGTGAAGTTCCAGCAGATCAACGTAAAGGATAGTGCTCAGTACTATACTACTGGTCCTACTCAAACGCCTTACTATGTTGGTGGTAAAAACAATTCACAGTACTCTAACGTGTATTTGCTGACAAACACAAGCGAAGGTTACCGTTATAACTTAACTGCACAGTTAAGCAAAGTAACAAACGGAATCCCGGTAGGTAAGTATTCTACATTGAATCTTAACTGGATGGTAGCTTACACTTACGGTATGAGTAAAGACGTTTCAAACGGTATCCGCAACTCATTCCAAAGTAACTACGAGGTGAATCCTTCGATCAATCCGCAGAATACTCCATTGGGTTATTCGAACTTTGATCTTCGTCACCGTATCGTTGCTACAATCAGTGGTGCGTTGAACTGGAGCGCAAGCAACTCTACATCACTTGCATTCTTCTACTCAGGTCAGGCTGGTAGCCCGTATTCATTAATTTATACAAATGCACCATTTGGTAACTCATCAAATGCTCCATTGCCTTACATTCCTAAAGATCAAAGCGATATTCAATTGGCTGATTACAAAAAATCTGATGGAACAACATACACGGCAGCTCAACAGTACGCTGATTTGAATAAATTCATCGAAGGTGATAGCTACCTGAGCAAACACAGAGGTCAGTATGCAGAGCGTAACGGTTTGCGTACTCCATGGAACCACCAACTTGATATGAAGATTATGCACGAATTAAAATTGGGTGGTGGTAAACACTCACTTCAATTCAGCTTCGATGTGTTGAACGTATTGAATCTGATAAGCAACAGCATGGGGCACATTACGTTTGTAACCAACGTTAACAACTATACTGTTAACTTCCTGAAATTCGCTAATGACGGTTCAGGTAAAGCTCCGGGTTCACCAGCTTCTGGTTACTCACCAACATTCAACTTCTTGCCACCACCTGCAGGTGTTGATCATTACTACACTAATGATCCTATCAACTCTCGTTGGCAAGGTCAGTTCGGTATCAAATATTCTTTCTAAAATATTATATGCTGAAAACGGAAAGAGGTCGTCGAAAGACGGCCTTTTTTATTGCCTTATAGTGTAGTGTTTGAAAGTGCGCAATTAGGAATTAGGAATTAGGAATTAAGAATTCCGCGCATTCAACTAAGCCCCAGCGGGGCGGCACGTTAGTAGCTCCATAATAAAATTTGCAACCATAATACCAGCCCCAGCGGGGCGACATGTTAAACCGGCCCGTAGGCCGGAAATAGTAGGCAGGCAATGCTATTACTAGCTTACTATTACCTAAATGTTAATCCCTACACGCCTTTCCAACTTCTAATTCCTAATTTCTAATTCCTTCTTTACTTTCGTAACACAACACTAAAAACCTACATCATGCAAATAGCCTTCTTCTCCACCAAATCTTACGACAGGCAATATTTCGATGCGTGCAACAAAGAACACAACATTATTTACATAGAAACACAACTGAACGAGCAAACAGTTGCTCTTGCTGAAGGAAGTGATGCCATTTGTGCGTTTGTAAATGATGTATTGAATAAAAAAGTTATTGCTGAACTCGCCAGGCTCAACATCAAACTCATTGCCATGCGTTGCGCAGGTTACAACAATGTGGATCTGGAAGCGGCAAAAAAGAACGGCATTTCCGTTGTACGCGTGCCGGCCTATTCACCGTATGCAGTTGCGGAACATGCGCTGGCACTTATAATGACACTCAACCGCAAAACACACAAGGCATATAACCGCGTAAGAGAAGGAAATTTTTCCCTCGAGAAGCTCACCGGTTTTGACCTCTATGGGAAAACGGTTGGCGTTATTGGTACAGGAAAAATAGGACAGATATTTTGCGACATCATGGTAGGAATGGGTTGCAGGGTGCTGGCATTTGATGTCATTGCGAACAAAGAGCTGATGGCAAAAGGAGTGGAGTATCTGCCCTTGATAGACCTGTTGCCACAGTGCGAAATTATTTCATTGCATTGCCCTTTAACAGAGCAAACCCGCCACATCATCAATGAAGAAACACTCGGCATGATGAAACAGGGCTCAATGCTCATTAATACAAGCCGCGGCGCATTGGTAGATACCAAGGCTGCTATTGAAGCATTAAAAACCGGCCAGCTCGGGTATTTGGGCATTGACGTATATGAACAGGAAGAAAAATTATTTTTTACCGATTGGAGTGAAGCCGTTATCCAGGACGACGTAATCATGCGCCTGATGAGTTTTCCCAACGTATTGATCACTGCCCACCAGGCCTTTTTCACAGAAGAAGCCCTCGAACAAATTGCAGAAGTTACCCTCAATAACATCAAAGCGTACGAAACTGGCAAGGAATTAGCTAATAAAGTCATCTAGTGAAGTTTTGAGCCGTTCTGCAAAGAAATTAGAGTGCTTTGGTCACAAATAGATTTCTCGCAGCGGACGCAACGGAGCCGCGACACAGAGAGGTAATTCATGAAGTTCGTTGAACATTGTTATCGTCAGATGAGTGATTTTAGCAAAGTAAATGAACTGGACCTGTGTTCACCCGCCGCTCCGCCGCGATCGCTGCGAGAAAAAAACTTTGACCATTCTAAAAGAGCTTTCTCCTATTTTTGCAGGGCTTAAAACTAAATTAAACAGTACATGAAGAATACTCCTTTTACCCAAAAACACATTGCTCTGGGTGCAAAAATGGCTCCGTTTGCAGGCTACAACATGCCTATTTCCTACACTGGTATCAACGACGAACATGCAACAGTGCGCAACAACGCTGGTGTTTTTGACGTAAGCCACATGGGCGAATTCATCTTAAAAGGAGAAAATGCGCTGGATCTTATTCAGCGGGTAACAAGCAACGACGCTTCAAAACTCGAAGCCGGAAAAGCACAATACAGCTGTCTGCCAAACGAAAACGGCGGTATTGTAGACGACCTGCTGGTATATTGCATTGAACCCAACAAAGTGTACATGCTGGTAGTAAACGCTTCCAACATTGAAAAAGACTGGAACTGGATATCTGCACGCAACACTAAAAATGTTGAAATGCACAACATTTCCGACAAAACCTGTTTGCTTGCAATACAAGGGCCAAGTGCTACCAAAATATTACAACCACTTACTGAAGTAGACATCCTTAATTTGAAATACTACACTTTCGTAAAAGGAACTTTTGCGGGAGTTGAGAATGTTTTGATCAGTGCCACTGGTTATACCGGCGCTGGCGGAGTGGAGATCTATTTTGAAGACAAAGACGGCGCAGCAGAGAAGATCTGGGACGCTATTTTCGAAGCAGGCACACCAAAAGGAATGAAAGCAATCGGCCTCGGTGCAAGAGATACTTTAAGATTGGAAATGGGCTTCTGCCTTTACGGAAATGATATTGATGATACAACCAGCCCGCTGGAAGCAGGTCTTGGCTGGATCACCAAATTCACAAAAGACTTCACCTCAAAAAGCACTTTTGAAAAACAAAAGGCAGAAGGCATTAAAAGAAAACTGGTAGGCTTTGAAATGATCGACAAAGGAATTCCGCGCAGTCACTATGAAATAAAAGATGCAGAAGGAAATGTTTTGGGATTTGTTACATCCGGTACGCAATCGCCAAGCCTTGGAAAAGCACTGGGCCTGGGCTATGTAGCTACTTCACACGCAAATCTCGATACAGAAATTTTCATTGCTGTACGCGATAAATTGTTGAAAGCAAAAGTGGCTAAAATACCATTTGTATAACTGATATAATTGCCGGCTATCTGAATGATTGCTGGCAATTTTTTTTAATTTCCTTAATATGCCAACAATCCATATCACTACGTTTATAGCCGCCCCTATTGAAAGAGTTTTTGATCTTAGTAGAAGCATTGATCTGCACAAAAAATCAATGTCCCACACGGAAGAACAGGCAATAGCCGGCACCATTTCCGGCCTCATCGGCATTAATGAAACAGTGACATGGAAGGCAAAGCACTTAGGAAAGAAAAGAGTGCACCAATCAAAAATTACCGCACTCCAGAAACATGAAATGTTTACAGACGAAATGACAAAGGGCGATTTCAAAAGCATGAAACACGACCATCATTTTAAGCCCGTGGCAAATGGAACAATAATGGTAGACCTCATTCACTTCGAGGCACCCTATGGCTTTATTGGAAAACTGGCAAACAAACTCTTTCTGACAAAATACCTGAACAAACTAATAGAACAGAGAAACGCGGTCATCAAAGAATACGCTGAATCTGAAAAGTGGAAATTGATTTTGAATTAGAGTTGTTTGTTGATAGTTGTTAGTTGTTAGGATTTCTAAAGTAAGTTGCATCCCCAACAAACCTCTATCAACTAACAACCAACAACTAACAACCTAACAGATGAATAAACCAACCCTTTTTACTTGTCTTTCCCCTGCTTTATTGCATTTGTACGATTTGAATCAATCTGTAGTCGTGATCATCGATGTGTTCCGGGCAACATCCACCATTTGCACCGCGTTATACAATGGCGCAAAGGCAGTAGTGCCGGTTGCAGACGTAGAGCGTTGCAAACAGATTGGCGCCGAGATTGGTGGTATTACAGCAGGTGAAAGAGATGGAAAAGTAATTCCGGGCCTGCAGTATGGAAACTCCCCCGCAGAATATCCACGTGATTTTATTGAAGGCAAAACGCTTGTACTTACCACCACCAATGGAACCAAGCTCCTGCACATGGCCCTGGAATGTGGCGCAGCCGACGTCGTGACCGGTTCCTTCCCCAATCTTTCAGCAGTATGTGACTTTCTTGTAAAACAAAATAAAAATGTGATTCTCGGCTGTTCCGCCTGGAAGGATCGCTTCAACCTTGAGGATACTTTATTTGCAGGGGCTGTAATCAGCAGCGTGAAAGAGCACTTTACCATTCACTGCGATTCTTCTTTAATGGCAGAAAACATGTACGAACTGCATAAGGACGACATGGAAAACTTCATCCAGCTTACCACACACTGGCACCGCCTCGCAGCCTACGGCCTCCAAAAAGACCTTCAGTACTGTGTTACAAAAGACGTAGCCAACGTTTTGCCTCTCTATAAAGATGGGGTGCTGGTTGTTGGCTAATTTGAAGATTTGAGGATTTGAAAATTTGAAAATGCATTATAGGAAGCACTGGGAAAATTTTTCAGCCATTTTTGACCAGCAAGAGGTAACCACTTAGTTACAATGCTACACCTCCCATTTTCAAATTTTCAAATCCTCAAATTTTCAAATTAGGCAGAGTCCTACACAGAGTATAGTTCCAAGGGCAACCCATCCGGGTCCGCAAAAAACGTAAACTTCTTCCCTGTATATTCATCAACTCTCACCGGTTCTGTTTCTATTCCCTTTGCATTCAGGTCGGCGATGGTGGCTTCAATGTCATCCACTAAAAAAGCAAGATGCCTGAGCCCGCATGCTTCCGGTCTGCTTGGCCTTGCCGGAGGATTGGGAAAGGAAAAAAGTTCAATCACGTAGTGGCCATTCAAAGCAAGATCAAGCTTATATGAATTCCTCTCTTTGCGATACACCTCCTGCATAACGGAAAGGCCCAGCTTATTTACGTAAAAATCTTTCGACGCTGCATAATCGCTGCAAATGATAGCAATATGATGAACATTTTGTAGAGCCATTTGTATAATTTGTAAACGAAATTGTGGGTTATTTTTTTATTAGAAAAATTCAGATTTCAATTAACTTTAAGGCATGCAGCATTTGTTTCGCACATTTACAAAACGCTTCTTCATCATCTCAAATATAGTAGTGGCAGCCCTATTCCTGCTGGCTTGCTGCACGGCATTTCTCAATCCCGATACTTTCTGGTTCATCTCGCTACTGGGCGTTACGTTTGTGGCCTGGTTGATTATGAACGTTGGTTTTGTAGTATTCTGGCTCTTATTCAAATCTAAATGGGCGATTCTATCATTTGTGGTGTTATTAGTTGGTTGGCCGCAAATAAATGCATGCTTCGCTTTTCATCCCTTCGCAAAATTTGATAAAAAGAAAAAGCCCAACAGCATTCGCGTGATGCAGTGGAACGTTGCCCGCTGGGACGAAATGAACAAATACTGGGCCCCCGGAAAAGTGTCCAAGAGAAAAAAAATGTTTGAGTACATCGCCAGCAACGACATCGATATATTGTGCGTGGAAGAATTCTTTGAATCAAACAACACAAAAGAATTCGCAAAGAACATTCCCTATATAACTGACACACTGCATTTTCCTTATCACTACTTCGCAATGGATCACAGGCGGTGGGATAGTTTATATGAAACCGGTGTGTGTATATTTTCCAAATATCCCATCGTAGATACTTTTAGAAAACGTTACGGCGGTCCCGATTCTTTAAAAAACAATGAAAGCTTTATCTGGACAGACATTGACGTAGAAGGGAAACGGATTCGCGTGTTTGCGACACACATGCAGTCAATGTTGTTTGGAGGAAAAGAATACAGGCAGATAAAACAACTGCGCCAATCCACCGACAGTGCCGTTGTAAATACCAAAGGGATAATCAAAAAATTCCGACGAGCCTACGCCTTGCGCATGCACCAGGTGAATATAATAAAACCGGTGCTTGACAATAGCCCTTATCCCGAAATTATGTGCGGCGATTTTAACGAAGTACCTAACTCTTATATATACTTTCAAATGAAAGGCAATCGACAGGATGCCTTCAGTAAAAAGGCATTTGGCATAAGCAGAACATTATCTTTCATTTCGCCCACACTTCGTATAGACTACATCTTGCCCAATAAACAATTCAAAGTACTGCAGTACAAAAGTGATAAAGTCGCGCTCTCTGATCATTATCCGGTGATTGCGGACCTACAGTTGCCGGAGTAGTTGAGAGTTGAGAGTTGAGAGTTGAGAGTTGAGAGTTGAGAGTTGAGAGTTGAGAGTTGAGAGTTGAGAGTTGAGAGTTGAGAGTTGAGAGTTGAGAGTTGAGAGTTGAGAGTTGAGAAAAATACATCTTTACAAGATACGAAATTTGCATTAGTATAGTAAATGACTGAACAATCAATTAACTCTCCACTCTCCATTCTCAACTCTCCATTAAAAAAAATGCCCGGCATAGACATGCCAGGCGAATTGATCGTACCCTTTAAAACTATACGCTCTTAAATGAGTTTGATAAATTTTTTTAAAAAGCCCTGA
Organism: Pinibacter aurantiacus; assembly: GCF_019130065.1. Lineage (GTDB taxonomy): Bacteria > Bacteroidota > Bacteroidia > Chitinophagales > Chitinophagaceae > Pinibacter > Pinibacter aurantiacus. Next base: position 75,311 of record NZ_JAHSPG010000009.1, read on the forward strand.
TTGGAAAAAAAGGGCTTTGGTTGTTGATGAATGTACCCTTTAAAGTATGATTGAATAAATTAGTTAGACTTAATAAAGCGCTGTTCGAATTCCTCATTAAAGCAAGTCGCTACCAGCAAATATTTTCCTGCAGCAAGATCTTTCACGCTTATGTATGATTGTTTGTCTGCGCTTTCTGTTTGCCATGTTTTTACCTCTCCGCCATCTGCAGTGAAAAGCTCATAGCTAACCTTTTTCTTTTGCCAGTTCTTAGGAAGCGACAACACAAGAGAATCTGTAATCGTGTTTACAAACGGACTTGAAACTGTTTGCTGTTTAATTTTAGCCTTGCGAAATGATTTTACTTCAGACAGTTTAAAATTGTTCAGGCTATCTACAATGCGTAATCTATAATAAATTGTTTTGTGAGAATTCTTTGCAACCTTATCGCTAAAAAGATAAGCCTGTTTCTCCGAAGTGCCAGTGTTAGCAAATACGATAGCAGCATCTTTGTAATTTTTGCCATCAAGGCTTTTTTCAATAACAAAATAATTCAGAGCCCCTTGCTGACCAGAAATCCAGTTAAGGCAAACTTTATTGTTGTTGATATTGATGGAAAAATTTTCTACGCTACTTGTTCCAGCAGGTGTATTAGAAGCAAACGAGTTAGAAGAAAATAGTATGGTTGAGCCCGCGAAAGCGAGAATGGGCAAGTGTTTTGTGCATGATTGTAATACAACAGAGATCACCTGTTGAAATGGGTACAAAGTTTTCATAATTAAAATTTTATATGCCGAGTGCGACTGTGCGAACTGCTACATAGCATACCGGAAAACATTTGTTCTTCTGTAGGAATTGAAAAAAATAAATCTTGAAAATAGGTACGGTTATTTCTTGGGGAATTGGAGAGATGTGTAGCAAAGATTAAACGGGATTTTTGAAAATGCAAGCTTTTTATTTTTTTTCTTTTTTTCAGACAATAAAAAGTCGCCGTAATGAAATTGAAAATCAATTCATTGCAGCGACAATATTTTTTTTCAAAAAGAAACAGGCTAACGGGAACTCTTATGCGCCAGTGTACAATCCAACACAAATTGCAGTGGCCAGCAATACATTTTTATCAAACATTTTTGCAAATTCGGTGGCGCAAAATGTATCATGAACATTTTTCTTGTTAATGATTGCAACTACATGATTATACACATCATGCATTGCAAAACTGGTATTGGCAGAATTTCCAACGATTTTGGCAACATGCATTTCATTGCTGTTGATCACATTGAAAGAAATTCTTTTGAAGTTTGATTTTGGGCAAATCGTATAGACAAGGCTGTTGTTTTTATCGAAAATATTAAAACGTTTTTGCCAGATGGCATTTGATCGATGAACACTTGCCAGTGTATTTCCATCTGCACTTGTTATTTTGAATGCGTATGAATTTGTCTTATCGATCAGAAAAAAATCGAAAAATTTCTGCGCCCTTGATTTTTCATGAACTATGCTCGCAAAGAATTCACCGTTCTCGCTACAGACCTTATACTGATTAAAAAATTTTTTGTAATCAATGTCTACAGCCACGCTTGACTCTTTTTTTAGGAATCGGGTCTCAAGAATTTTATCCACGTTTTTTTTGCCAAATTTCATATTAGAGGTAAATGTTGCATATATAAATGGGACATAAGTCTTTTAAAAAGAGCCAATTTTTGGACAAACGGGTGAATTTGCAAGGCGCCGAAAATTTGTTGAGGTAGAGAAAATGAAACTCATATGCTCGCGGCCCGTTAACCTAATTGAAAATCGTTCAGGTTTGGAACTTGCACAATCTGCTGACTCCGTTGGTGTAATCTTCGTTTTATTCAATAACGGATAACTTATCTTTGTTCCATGGCAGAAGCTTCAGCGAAGAAAAAAATCTTTGATTTTGCGTTATTAAGAAGAGTTTTCCAAATAGCGGCACCTTATAAAAAGAAAATATACTTGTCCATTTTTCTTGCCATCCTGCTCGCTATATTTTCTCCAATACGCCCATATCTCATACAACTCACGGTAAATAAATACATTAAGAACGGACTGCTTCAAATGATCGTTGATATCACGATCATTCAAATCGTATTGTTGCTCATTGAAACCGGCGTGCGGTTTTATTTCTCATTTATTACAGCCTGGCTCGGTCAATCCGTTGTAAAGGATTTAAGAGTAAAAGTGTACAACAAAATACTAGGTCTTAACCTTTCCCAATTCGACAAAACGCCAATAGGCACGCTTACCACTCGTACAATCAATGACATAGAATCGATCAATGATATTTTCTCCGATGGATTGATTCCAATTATTGCAGATCTGCTTTCTATTTTATCCATCCTGATAGTCATGTTTTTGGTGGACTGGAAACTGGCGCTGATAAGTCTTTCTCCATTTCCATTTATAATCATCGCCACCTACTTTTTCAAGGAAAGCGTAAACAAATCCTTCATCATGGTTCGTAACGCGGTGGCAGCCTTGAACGCATTTGTGCAGGAGCACCTTACGGGAATAGCCATTGTGCAGGCTTTTGCGGCAGAAGAAAGAGAATTTACAAAGTTCAAAAAAATCAATCGCGAACACCGCAACGCCAATATCAAAGCAATTTTTGCCTACTCGGTTTTCTTTCCTGTTGTCGAAATAATTCTCGCAGTTTCCACGGGCCTCTTGGTATGGTGGGCCGCCACCCAGGCCATGAATTTGCCGGCAGATAAAGCCCTGGCGCTTACAGGTAAAATGATCTCTTTTATATTGTATTTGAACTTGTTATTCAGGCCGTTGCGGGTAATTGCCGATAAATTCAACGTCCTGCAAATGGGAATGGTTGCCAGCGAGCGTGTATTCAAAGTGCTTGACAACCAGGATTATATTAAGAAACAAGGAACATATGCGCCAACCGAAATGAGAGGGAAAGTTGATTTTGATAAGGTTTGGTTCAGTTATGTGGAAGACAAGTATGTGCTGAAGAACATTGATTTTACCATACAACCAGGTGAAACAGTGGCACTTGTCGGACATACAGGAAGCGGTAAAACATCCATTATCAGTCTCTTAAACAGACTTTACGCAATACAAAAAGGAGAGATTAAGATTGATGATGTAAACATCAATGACTATTCAGTTGAAGCGCTTCGTGGTAAAATAGGTATCGTTTTGCAGGACGTCTTCCTGTTTTCCGGGTCGGTAATGGATAACATCACGTTGCGAAACAAAGATATTCCGTACCAGAAGGTAGAGGAAGCGGCAAGGCTTATCGGCGTTCACGACTTTATCATGCAACTACCGGGCGGCTATGATTATAATGTAATGGAAAGAGGAAGCACACTGTCAATGGGACAAAGGCAGCTGATTTCGTTCATAAGGGCATTGTTATACGAACCCTCGATTCTTGTACTAGACGAAGCAACCTCAAGCATAGATACTGAAAGTGAGCAACTTATACAACATGCGATCGATACGCTTATCACCGGACGCACAGCCATAGTAATAGCACACAGGCTCTCCACCATTCGTAAAGCAGACAAAATAATAGTACTCGACAAAGGGGAAATCAAGGAAATGGGCACCCACGACGAGCTATTGAATCTGGGCGGATTTTACGCTAAATTGCATAGTCTGCAGTTTGAAAAACAAAAAGCGGCGGCCGTTCAAATCAGGTAATGGATATCAATAACCACAATACGAACAATAATCTCCCTTCCGACACCTCCAAAGCGGAAAAGAAACTGCTTATCCCAAAAACAGATGAGGAGAGGTTGCGCGAAGACATATGCCGCTCGGATATGGAGAAGTTTCTTCTTTTCAGCCGGATGCTTAAGCGCAATGTAATGATTAAAAGAGCAAAAATTACTCACAAGGATTAGAACCTGATAAGAATCAAAGAAATCAGGAAAAATACTGAGAGCTGACAGAAAGTAGGCCCTTTTTGAACATAGAAATAACTTTTTTTCGTTTTCAACTGTCTATTTTCCAATTTTTAGCCATCCATCCTTATCTTTGCCGCAAATTTCAGAACAGGTATGACCCTCAGAAGTGTTAAATCTTTACTGGTTGCGGCTTTCAGCCTACTCAGTGTCTTTTTTTATAATGCGTCAATGGCTCAACCAAAAGAGCATGAAACGCACGAACAAGCAAACGCTGACCATAAAGAAGGTCATTCCGAAGAATTCAATGCAGGTGATGCGATCTTGCACCACATTGCAGACTCACACGAATTCCATTTTTTCACTTTGGGTGAAAAGCATTTCACAATGCCTTTGCCTGTTATTGTTTACTCTCCTCAACGCGGTTTAAGTGTATTCTCTTCTTCTAAATTTGAAGAAGGTGAAGTTGCTTACAATGGTTACAAATTAGAACACGACAAGATCGTAGCGGTTGATGCAAACGGTAATGTGGATGAAAGTGTGAAAGCATACGACTTCTCCATTACTAAAAACGTATTTCAAATGCTCCTTGCCGTTATCCTTCTTATCTGGATGATGACGAGCATTGCAAAAAAATACAAAGCACAAGGTCACAACGTTGCTCCGTCTGGCTTCCAGAATGCAGTGGAGCCGGTTATCACCTTCGTTCGCGACGATGTTGCGAAACCAAATCTTGGTCACAAGTATGAAAAATACATGCCTTATTTATTAACTGTATTTTTCTTTATCCTTATTAATAATATTATCGGCCTTATTCCAGGTTCAGCAAACGTAACAGGTAACATTGCCTTTACCGCTTTGCTGGCATTAATTTCTTTTATTGTGATTATGATCAGCACGAACGGTCACTTCTGGGGTCACATCTTCTGGCCTCCCGGCGTACCTTTCCTTGTAAAACTGATTCTAATCCCTGTAGAGTTGTTAAGTATCTTTATTAAACCAGCAGCATTGATGATCCGTCTTTTTGCGAACATGACAGCTGGTCACATTGTTATACTTAGCTTTGTTTCCTTGATTTTCATTTTTGGTCAAATGACAACGGTTGCCGGCTGGGGTTTCTCTCCTGTGTCTGTTGCTTTCTCCGTTTTCATTTACGTAATTGAAATATTGGTTGCCTTTATCCAGGCGTTCATCTTCACGAACCTTACCGCCGTATTTATCGGTCAGGCATTCGAGGGGGAGCACCATGATGAGGCGCACGCTCATTAATAAATAAAAAGGCTTAAGCGTGAGGTATAAAGTGTAAGGAGTTGCTTCTGAAACTTATAACTCAAAACTTAAAACTCAGAACTTATAACTTTTTTTATAAATCTCAAAACTCAAATTGTATGTCAATGATGGTTTTATTAGAGGCAGGTATGGCACAGTTCGGTGGTGCTATCGGTGCTGGTCTTGCTGCTATCGGTGCAGGTATTGGTATCGGTCAAATTGGTAAAGGTGCAGTTGAATCAATCGCTCGCCAACCAGAAGCCGCTAACGACATTCGTGGAAACATGATCCTGACTGCAGCGTTCATCGAGGGTGTTGCCCTTTTCGCTGTAATCGCAGGTCTTTTGGCTGTATTGGCTAAATAGTCCACGTAAAAGAATTCTGCACTCAACGCACAGGGCCGAGAGTGCAGTTTTTCTATAAAGTAGTTTTGAGAAAAAAAGTCAGTTTAAAAATTACAACTATCAAATAGCTTATATATGGAATTACTAATGCCCGCTTTAGGCTTTTTCTTTTGGACACTTGTTGCTTTCATTATCGTGTTCCTGATTTTGAAAAAGTTTGCATGGAAACCAATCCTTACAACTTTGAGTGCGAGAGAAAAAAATATTGCTGATTCTATCGCTACGGCAGAAAGAGTGAAAAACGAAATGGCGCAAATGAAGAGCGAAAACGAAGCTTTGATGGCGCAGGCTCGTGAAGAAAGATCTGCTTTATTGAAAGAAGCCCGCGATGCTAAAGACAAAATCGTTCACGAAGCGAAAGAGCAGGCAAAAGCAGAAGCAGCTAAAATTGTAGCAGACGCTCAGGCTGTGATCAACCAACAAAAAATGGCTACGCTGGTAGAACTTAAAAATCAGGTTGGTGTATTGGTTTTGGATGTTGCAGAAAAAGTATTGCGCAAAGAACTGGGTAATAAACCAGAGCAAGAGCAGTACATCCAGCAACTTGCAAACGACATCAAACTGAACTAAATATTATTTCAAGCGTAAACATTCCCTGGTAAGAACCAGTAAAGCAAAATGCAAAACCTACGTTTAGCAACAAGATATGCAAAGTCACTTTTCGAACTGGCAGTTGAAAAAGGCCAGGTTGATACAGTGTATAATGATATGCTCGTTTTGCAGGCCATCTGCAATGCAAGCCCGGAGTTTAAGAGAATATTGAACAGCCCTATTATAAAAGCGGATAAAAAGAAAAGCATTCTGGAAGCGGTTACCAGTGGTAAAATAAGCGAAATGACCGCTCGTTTCAACACACTGCTTGTGCAAAAAGGCCGTGAGAGTGAGATGTCTGATATTATTACCGCTTTCGTTAAAGAATACAAAGTTTACAAAGGAATTAAAACATTAAAGCTCACTACAGCTGTTCCCGTAAGCGACGAAATAAAGAAAGAACTGATCGAAAAAGTTCAGAAAAAAACCCAGGTTAAAAACATAGAGCTTGAAGAAGTAGTAAACCCTGATATAATCGGCGGCTTTATATTGCAGGTAGATGATATGGAAGTAGACACAAGTGTTAGCTTCTATCTTAATCAGGTTAAAAAGCAGTTCTTAAATAACGACTTTGTTTACAAGATAAAGTAAAGGAAAATGAATTGAGTTAAGCTCGATTCAAAAGCGACCTCTAACGATTGATATTTAAAAATTAAGTTAACAACATAAACATTCATTCGATATGGCAGAAATTAAACCCGATGAAATATCGGCGATATTGAGGCAGCAGTTGAGCAACTTCACCGCTGCTGCAGACCTGGAAGAAATGGGTACCGTTTTACAGGTAGGTGACGGTATTGCCCGTGTATATGGATTGGGTAATGTACGCAGTGGAGAGTTGGTTGAGTTCGATAATGGAGTTCAGGCTATCGCCATGAACCTTGAAGAAGATAACGTGGGTGTGGTATTGATGGGTGAAGTAGGCGAAATCAGAGAAGGTGCTAAAGTGCGCCGTACAGGTTTGATCGCATCTATTAACGTAGGTGAGGGCATGCTTGGACGTGTTGTAAACACTTTGGGTAACCCAATCGATGGTAAAGGTCCGATCACTGGTGAGCGTTACGAAATGCCTCTGGAGCGTAAAGCGCCGGGTGTAATTTTCCGTGAGCCGGTAAAAGAGCCTTTGCAAACTGGTATTAAAGCTATCGATGCGATGATCCCTATTGGTCGTGGTCAGCGTGAGTTGATCATTGGTGACCGTCAGACTGGTAAAACAGCTATCGCGATCGATACCATCATCAATCAGAAAGAATTTTTCAAAGCAGGCAAACCTGTTTATTGTATATATGTTGCGATCGGTCAGAAAGCTTCTACCATCGCAGGTGTGATGAAAACATTGGCAGACAACGGCGCGATGGATTACACTGTAATCGTATCTGCATCCGCATCTGAGCCAGCTGCGTTGCAGTTCTACGCTCCATTTGCTGGTGCTGCGATAGGTGAGTTTTTCCGTGATACTGGTCGTCCGGCTTTGATCATCTATGATGACCTTTCTAAACAAGCTGTGGCTTACCGTGAGGTATCCTTGTTGCTTCGTCGTCCACCGGGACGTGAGGCTTATCCAGGTGACGTATTCTACCTGCACAGCCGTTTGCTGGAAAGAGCTGCAAAAGTTATCAATAAAGATGACGTTGCTAAAAAAATGAATGATCTTCCTGATTCGATCAAACATTTGGTAAAAGGTGGTGGTTCTTTGACTGCTTTGCCAATTATCGAAACACAAGCTGGTGACGTATCTGCATATATCCCTACAAACGTAATTTCAATTACAGACGGTCAGATCTTCCTGGAAGGTAACTTGTTCAACGCAGGTATCCGTCCGGCGATCAACGTAGGTATCTCTGTAAGCCGTGTGGGTGGTAGCGCTCAGATCAAATCAATGAAAAAAGTTTCTGGTACATTAAAACTTGACCAGGCGCTTTACCGCGAAATGGAGGCTTTCTCTAAATTCGGTGGTGACCTTGATGCTGCTACTAAACTGGTGTTGGACAAAGGTGCACGTAACGTGGAAATCCTTAAACAACCTCAGTACTCTCCATACACTGTAGAGAAACAAGTTGCGATCATCTATCTTGGTACACAAGGTTTGTTGCGTGAAGTTCCTGTAAGAAGAGTGAAAGAATTTGAACAACAGTTCCTCTCAGAACTGGAAACAAAATTCCCTGATGTATTGACTGATTTCAAAAAAGGTAATTTACCTGATGACGGAATCAAGAAAATGGTGGAGTTGGCAAGACATATCATTCCTCAGTACAAATAAGATCTACCCGATCATATATCATAAAGGCCGTCTCGAAAGAGATGGCCTTTATTTTGTCTTAGCTTTTGGTTGGAGTATTACCCGGGTATTTGCACTCAAATTTCCGGTAGACGTAGGAAAAGGCTGGTTTTTTTTATATTTTGGAATAACCTCCCCTAAAATTAAACTTTTGAGCTATGAAAAAGGTTCTTCTATTATTATCCGCGATACCGCTTTTGACAATCTCATGTCGCAAGTCGCATGACACTGACCCAACCCAAAAAGTAACAAAGACTATAACCATACAGCCAGATGCCAGCACCGGACAAGATTGCACGGTTGCTTATCGCGAAACTGATGGCGGCGTTCGTGCCGCCGGTAATATGAACGCGCTTCACAACCTTGTTGCGGCAAGAGCAACATGGAATGCTTCCGGAGCAGGAGAAGGTACGGAGCGCGGCTATATTAAGTTTGCAGCGCTCGATACAATTCCTCAGAAGGCCACTATTAAATCAGCGAAACTTTATTTATATGGAGTTGAATCCAGTTCTGAAATCACAGCAGGAAACTCGGTTTATCCTGGTTCCAATTATTCATCATTTGGTGATAACAAAACATGGTTAAAAAGGGTAACTGCTAACTGGGATCAAACAACTATTAACTGGAACAACAAACCAGGTACTGTAGAAGATAACAAAGTAGAGTTGCCGGTATCTACAATGCAGTGGGGTTTCGACGTTACTGATATTGATGTCACAGCAATGGTGCAAGACATGGTCACAAGCAATCATAATTATGGTTTTTGCTTACAGTTGCAGGTGGAGCAGATTTACAGGTTCTTACTGTTTGGGACATGCGAAGTTGCCAACGCGTCAAAACGTCCAAAGCTTGTTGTTACTTACGAATATGTTCCCGGCGAAAAGTCGAATACTCCACAACCTGTCACAAAAACTTCAACTATGCAACCGGGCGCAGACAAAGGACAGGATTGCACAGTTGCCTATCGTGAAACAGATGGTGGCGCACGTGCTGCCGGTAATATGAATGCCCTTCAAAACCTGGTTGCAGCAAGAGCAACTTGGAATGCTTCGGGAGCGGGTGAAGGCTCTGAGCGTGGTTATATAAAGTTCGTCGATATAGATTCAATTCCGGCCGAGGCTACCATTAAATCAGCCAAGCTTTCTTTGTACGGAGTTGATGCAAGCATAAGTCCTGAGATCACGGCGGGCAACTCATATTATCCAGGTTCTGGTTATGCTTCATATGGCGACAACAAAACATGGTTAAAAAGAGTAGCTGCTAACTGGGATCAAGCAACTATCAACTGGAACAATAAGCCGGTTACTGTTGAAGAAAATAAAGTGGAATTGCCATATTCTGCAACCCAATGGAACTTTGATGTAACGGATATTGATGTTACAGCGATGGTGCAGGACATGGTTACAAAAAAGCAGAATTATGGATTTTGTTTTCAATTGCAGGTAGAACAGATTTACAGGTTCCTGGTATTTGGAACGAGCGAAGTGGCCAATGCAGCAAAACGTCCGAAGCTAGTGGTTACATATGAGTACACCCCCAAGAACTAATTTTATAGTAAATAGTAAATGGAAACAGCAAGTCAACGCTTGCTGTTTTTTATTTGGATAAATCGACGTTTTGTTATGTAATTCATATCGCATAGGCATCATAGATAAAAAGCTGCTGTATGAGCCCTAAGATTACGTTGCATATAGATAATCCCTGCCAGCAAGATTGGACAAAAATGACGCCACAGGAAAAAGGCAGGCATTGTGCCCTTTGCAATAAAACGGTAACTGATTTCAGTCTTTGGAGCGATAAACAGATAATGGCCTACCTGAAAAAGAGCCACACTGAAATTTGCGGACGATTGCAACCTCATCAACTCGACCGAACTTTAGATTTGAAGAAATCAAATGACGAGATTTCTAAACTCAAACTTGTCTTCACTTTTCTAACGAGTTTCTGGATAGGAATCAACGTGAAGGCTCAAGGCAAAATGCCAATAAAGCATAAAGAGCTGATTGCAAGAGAAACAAAACGAGGGCAAATTCATCCCAAAGAGTTTTCAAAAAAAGATAGTGTATCGTTGTCGGGGTTTGTAAAAGACCAAAGGGGAAATGCCGTCAGCAGTGCGATCATAAGCATAAACGGAATTGCGTGTTGCATAACGGATAGCCTGGGCTATTTTGATCTGAGTAAAACAACTGGCCTAACGCGGGACAGCATAGATATTGCAATCTCTGCAGTTGGCTATGCAACAACATACATGAAGCAGCCAGTGGATAATTCTACGAAAATGGACGTTGTACTAAATGATATTGAAATTGCCTGTCCCGCTAAAGAATATAATTTGGGTTCATTGTTAGAGGGCCGTGTAGGCGGTATATCTTTCAAAAAAAGATCTATTGTTGATCGATTTATATTTTCATTGAAATCAGCGGTCACTAAAAAATAATAGACAAGGGGCAATGCGGTATTCTTTTTAATGGATTTATGCAATCGGATTTTTTTTGCATCCTTCTATAAAATTGCCATATGAGTACTAAAACAAGTCTGCACATCGCCGATCCCTGCCATGAGGATTGGAATAAAATGAGCACCACAGACAAAGGCAGGTTTTGCCAAAGTTGCTCCAAACAAGTGGTTGATTTTAGCCTGCTAAGTGACAAGCAAATTCTGGAATATTTCTCCAAACAGAAAGGGAATACGTGTGGGCGTTTCCGTGATGACCAGCTTGACAGGCCACTGGACAAGCAACAGGCGAAGGCCAAAGTGTCTCTGTGGAAGTGGATTATGACAGTGGGTTTTGGATTTTGGTTCAGCAATAAAGCCGTGTCACAAACAGGAGAAACACAATTAAAAACAGACTCAAAAACGCAGCTCGTGGATGCACCGCAGGATGTGGTGTATTTTGGTATGGTGGCTTCTGTGGAAGGAAAGGAGTATGTTGACCAAAAGACTCACAAGAATTTGCATATAAAAGGAACGGTAGTGAACAATGCAAATGAGCCATTGGCCGGAGCCAGTATTTCGCTAAACGGTAAAGCTTATAAAGTTTCAGCAAGTGATGGAACATTCAGTATTAATGCGAAAATTCCGATAAGTAAAGACAGTGTTGAGTTATCAGTTTCCTCTATTGGTTATGAAACAAAAAATGTAAAAGTTTTATCTGCCAGCAAAAAGGATATGTTGGTGGAAATGATTCCCAAAGCTGCAGAACTGAAAGAAGTTGTTGTGGTGGCGTATCCTTCTACCAGATGCACGATGGTTATGGGCGGAGCCATTGGAGTTAGTACAACCGTATTCACACAGGTCGTTGATTCAGTTAAAAAGGTAACCGGCAACGGTTGGTTTACTGCTTATCCTAATCCAGCGCGAAAAGGCGGAGCAATTAACATACAATTAAAAGAAGAAGGCAATTATTCCCTCCAATTAATCAGCAACTCATCCCAACTAATTTCATCGCAAAAAATAACGTCTGCCAAGGGCCAGCTTTTTCAATTGCAAATATCAGCATCTCTTGCTTCTGGCATTTATTACATTAGAATGGTGAATGAACAAACGGGCAAGCTGTATACGGACAAGGTGGTGGTGTTGTAGAATTGTTATTTAATTGAAAATTGAAAGTTGAAAATTGAAAATTGTCGGTTCGTAAAGCGCAAGAAACAATACCTCTATTCGTTTGTTTCCTACCCTCAAAACTTGTTCTCCATGCGCAACGGTTAACAACTCTTAATTTTCAACTTTCAATTTTCAATTTTCAACTCTCTAAGGCTCTATCTTTGCTCATCCGTTTATTTAAAAAATCAACCAATGATAGCAACAAAAGCGTATGCAGCTCAAAGTGCCATAACTCCTTTGGCGCCTTATGATTTCGAGCGCAGGGATGTTAGACCAGATGATGTTCAGATAGAAATTCTTTATTGCGGAGTTTGTCACTCAGACCTTCACCAGATAAGAAACGAGTGGGGCGGTTCTATTTATCCAATGGTGCCGGGACATGAGATTGTCGGCAAAGTGGTAAACGTAGGATCGAATGTAACAAAGTTCAAAGTGGGCGACATTGCCGGCGTGGGCGTGTTGATCGATTCATGTCGTGTGTGCGATCATTGCAAACAGGACCTCGAAAACTATTGCGTGGAAGGAATGACCGGCACGTACAACGGTTACGAGCGCGATAAAAAAACAATTGCACAAGGCGGTTACTCTACACAAATTGTTGTGGACGAAAAGTACACTTTGAAAATTTCTCCAAATGCAGACCTTAAAGGTGTTGCTCCGCTGCTGTGTGCGGGTATCACCACCTATTCACCTTTGCGTTATGTTGGTGTGAAAGAAGGCACAAAAGTAGGCGTTGTTGGCCTTGGCGGTTTGGGTCACATGGGTGTTAAATTTGCTGCTTCATTTGGTGCAGAAGTAACCATGCTAAGCACTTCAAAATCTAAAGAAGCCGACGCGAAAAAATTAGGCGCTCACAATTTTGCACTGACTACAGATGCGGAAGGAATGAAAAAATACCACAACTATTTTGATGTGATCCTTGATACAGCCTCTGCCAATCACAGCTATGAACAATATCTGGATTTGCTGGCCCTCAATGGTAAACTGATTGTTGTTGGGTTGCCTGAACAACCTTCACAAGTAGGTGCATTCAAATTGCTGAACAATCGCAGAAGCATTATCGGCTCTATGATTGGTGGTTTGAAAGAAACGCAGGAAATGCTTGATTATTGCGCTGAAAAAAATATCACTGCTGATGTAGAAGTCATCAATATTCAGGATGTTAACGATGCATACGAAAGAATGCTAAAAGGAGATGTGAGGTATAGGTTTGTGATTGATATTGCGTCTTTGAAGTAATTAATAATTAATAATGAATAATTAATAGACGCATCTTCGAACTAAGGGAGTGACATTCTTTCGAGATTAGACATAAAGCAAGGGCCGCATTCAATAACGAATGCGGCCCTATTAATTATCAATTATTAATTATTAATTTTCCTCCACTTCCACTTGCTTCTTATAAGCCTTTATAAACAGCGCTCCCAAATTCTTATACGGCGGAATGTAATCTTCAAACCTGCTTTTGGCTTCGCCGGAAAAACGTTTGGATAAGTCGCTCCACATATTCATCCATTCGATGTTTTTGCCATTGCGGATCGCTTTGTTGATCTCTTCTAATATAGGTTCATTTACCGTTCTTGTGCCCACTTGCTTGGAAGAAATGATGTGCGCATCTTCACTGATGGAAAGCACTTCGTGTAAATTATTATACCCGCCACAAGAGCCGAGGATCACAATTTTTGCCGAAGGCTGAATTTGCTCCAACGAATACTTTACGTGATAGCTGTGACCACGGTGTATGAAGATGGTGGGGTGAATGTCCTTTGAGTCAAGATATTGATCCAATGCTGCCTGTGCTTTTGCATCGGGATCATTTTCGCCATACAATGGTTTGTTGGCAAATATCCAAACCGGTTTGCCTTTTGTAGATTTGATCGTTACCCAGTTAGGATTTTCAGCAACGCTCCACTCTGGCCTTCCGCGAAACAGGCTCATGAAGTTGGCGTAAGAATTTTGTCCGTCCTTATCCTCATCACCATAAAAGAAAACCTGCTGAACAATGCGTCCGCTGTCATCCACCAATGCATTGTAATTAACAGAGTAAATAGGAGGTATGCCGAGCTTTTGGGCAAGGTCGATATTCTTGCTGGTATCTGCAGATTCAAACAACGTTTTTTCCAGCATATATACCACTTGTCCGTTCTTGTCATTGTTCCTCTGGCAACGGGTAAAGTTCCAGTTGGCTTCATCCAGCATCAACTTTGCCACTTGTTTGTTCTTTTCGAAAATGCTGCTGTAAGAATCCGCCACGTCTACGGCATCTTCCATGTTTTTGGCGGTTGCAGATTTTTCGAGCCCGAACATAAACGCACGCATCAAAGATGTTGCATTTTCCTGTGGCATAGATTTCAGAAAATCATTCAAAGTGTTATAAGCTGCGGCCATTTTGATGAACTTCCTGAAATAATCTGCATTTACGCTCAAAATCAGACTATCACCACGCGGCACTTTCATTTTTTGGAATATGCGCTTGAAAACGCCGATATAGCTGGATGTGTAAATTTCTTCTTCACCCAACACGCACAAATAGTAAAGCTCCTGCGCATTCAGCGGGTCAAGTACTTTAAATCTTACAGGATCAGGGCTGTCATGCAGGCCATTAATCTGGGAAATGAAAGTGTTTTTTGCTTTGCTCACCATCATTTTAGTAAGCGCATCCATTTCCATCGGAGTATCTTTTTGCGGTCCTATTACGCGTCCCACATAATCGATCCTTGTTTTTACCAGCAACTTGTAATAGCTGATGTCATTTTCCTTTTGCTTGTCAATTTCCTCGATGGTGATCTTGTTTTTTACCAGCATGTCGAGGAATGGGAAATACAGCTGTCCGCTTTTGCTTTTGGACAACAGCACTATTGTTTGCACCAGCGAATCCTGGTTTGAATGTATTCTTCCACTCAGCTTGTCATGCGCAGAGGCGAAGTCATACAATCGCATCGGGTCGTTGTGCGCAGCCACGGCGATCAAACTGTCGGTAAAAGGAAGATCAGTATTTGTTTTGAGCGTATTTAAAATTTCATCGGGGTGGTTTGACAGATATTTTCTGATGATGATGATCTTAGAAACCTGCGTTCCGGGATTTTCCGGCAATATTGCAAAGCAATCGATCAATATTTTTCCAACGGCATAAATGTTATTGTTTACCACTGGTTCAATGCTTTGGCCTTTTTCATCCAACGCCATTCCCTGTTCAAATCCATTTACCAGCGCCGGCGCCATGGTAGCGGGAAAATCACGCTTGCGATAATTTGTCACATATCCTTTAACCATCGTTTCCAGCCCACGCAGGTACTTGATTTTTGCATTGTGCGAAAGGGTGGAGTCCAGTTCTATTGTTTTCTGCAGCTCATCTACTTTGTCAATAAGGGCGTATTCTATTTGAAGGTTTACGGTTTCATCCCGGGCGATCATTATAGTAGAATCTGTTTTCCCATCAAGTGAGTAGACTTTTTTCTGATATTTATCTATTCCATCGTGAAAAAGCACCCGTCGTTTGTCAACAGGGTAATCGTTCTGCGCATCTGCATTCTGTAATAATGCCAGGCCAAGGAGCAGGGCTATTAATTTATTCATAACTAACGGGTTCCAATTATCAGCAAAAATACTATCAATAAATATACCTGCCTTAACATTAAGGTAATACAGGCCGGATTTGCCTGTAGCTTAACAATTTCATAATCGAATTCGTAATTTATGCATTATGGCGTAAATTAACTTTGCGTAAACAAATTGTTAAATGGAATCCAAAGGAAAAAAGGTACTTATAGCTGATGACGAGCCGGATATATTGGAAATCATTGGATATAATCTGGAAGGGGAAGGCTACAACGTGTACACCGCGAAAGATGGCGATGACGCCTTGAACAAGGCGAAACTGGTTAAACCGGACCTTATTATTTTAGACATCATGATGCCCAAGAAAACGGGCGTAGAAGTGTGTGAAATTCTAAGATCACAGCCAAACTTTAAAGAAACACTGATCATTTTCCTTACAGCCCTGAGCGACGAATCTTCACAGGTAAAAGGTTTTGACAAAGGTGCTGATGACTATGTGAACAAACCAATAAGCCCGAAATTATTGCTGAGCAGGGTAAATGCGCTTTTCAGAAGAGTAAGCAAACCTTCAGACGAAAATGGCAGCGGCGTTTTGACAATTGACAAAATTGTAATTGATCCCGTGAGGTTTATAGTGAAGGTGGGAGATGAGGAAATTACATTGGCGAAAAAAGAGTTTGAATTGCTGTACTTGCTGGCTTCAAAACCAGGACGAGTTTTTTTAAGAAACGAAATATTAAACCAGATCTGGGGCAACGAAGTGATTGTTGGTGACAGAACCATCGACGTACACATCAGAAAAGTTCGCCAGAAATTGGGTCTGGATTGTATAACCACCGTGAAGGGTGTTGGTTACAAATTTGACCTTCAATAAATTACTTACCTAAGTAAAAAGTAAAAATTAAAAAGTCAAAAAAGGTACTTCGCAGAGGTCCTTTCTTTTTGATTTTTTACTTTTGAATTTTTACTTTTTATACATGTCTGTTGCAAAAAATCTTTCCCCCCGGCAAATAGCCGCTATCAACGCGGCGTCTATATCAGTATTGGTGGCAATTGCCAACTTCATTTTTATTGGTAATTGGTGGGTGGCTTTGCTTACCCTGATCATACTTTATACTGTAGCCTATTTTCTCATACTGTTTTTTTTGCAGCAGTTCATTTACCGGAGGATAAAGCTGATTTACAAGTTCATTTATGAAACAAAGGCAAGCAAAAAGGAAGAGGTTTACTACAAATACATTATTCCACATAAAAGCATTGACGAAGTAAGTCAGGATGTTGAGAAATGGGCCGCACAAAAAAGTGACGAGATTGACATTCTCAAGAAAAATGAAGCTTACAGGAAGGAGTTTTTGCAAAACCTGGCGCATGAGTTCAAAACGCCCATTTTTGCCATCCAGGGTTATGTAGATACGCTGTTGAATGGAGCGATGGATAATCCCGAGGTTAGAAAAAGATTCCTGGAAAATACGGCCCGCAATGTTGACCGTCTGGTTCACCTCATGAACGACCTTGATGAGATTTCCAAGCTGGAAAGAGGCGAGCAGATCTTGTATAAGCAAAACTTTGTAATACAGGATCTTATAAAAGAAGTCTACGAATCTTTGTCCATTAAAATGACCGAAAAGCAAATTCGCACTTCCATTAAGAAAGGCTGCGAGGCTCCGGTAACGGTTTTTGCGGATAAAGAAAAAGTAAGACAGGTGCTTATCAACCTTATCGATAATGCCCGCAAATATGGGAAAATAGAGGGCAATATTGTTGCCAGCGTTTACAAGACTGAAGGCGACAGAATTTTGGTGGAAATAAGCGACGATGGAATAGGCATTGAGAAGGAACACCTGCCACGCATTTTTGAAAGATTTTACCGCACAGATAAAGGTCGCAGCCGCGACAAAGGAGGCGCCGGCCTCGGTCTCGCTATTTGTAAACACATCATAGAAGCTCACGGACAGGCCATGCACGTACGCAGCACGCCAGATGTGGGAACGACTATTGGGTTTACGCTGGAAAAGAAGAAAGACCTGTAGTTAATTGAAAATGGAAAATTGAAAGTTGAAAATTAAGCTGGCCACCCATTTTCAACTTTCAATTTTCAATTTTCAATTAATAAAAAAACCGCTTCATAGACATGAAGCGGAAACTGCATGAGAAAATTCTATTCTTTGCTCAATTAAAACCATTTGATTAACACAACAAGTAAATAAGAGCAGTACAAAAGTATTCCCCCATTATTACGTAATGATTACCCAAACATTACGCAATAATTAAATTGGCGGGGGAACGGAATTTGCATGTAATTGTCAATGGTGAATCGTGGATTGTTGGTACCTGATTAATGAGACAATCACAAGTAAAGACCTATTTACGATCCACGTTTCACCATTCACTTTCCTGCTTACTTCAAATATTTCATTTCCAATATTCTGGCTCTTTCTTTCAAAATAGTTAAACTCTTAAGTCATTAGTTTGTTCTACTCGTTCACAGGTTAGTTCTCCTCCCTTCGAAGGCTCATCCCCATAACTACTTGATCCTATTTCTTAAAATTAAAAAAACAAAGTCATGGCATTCAGTCTTCTCGATTCTGTAAAAAACTACTTCCACAGCGATTTTATCAGCAAAGCAGCCTCGCTGTTGGGAGAAAACAATGTTGCCGTTAGCAAAGCCGTAAATGCAGGTATACCGGCAGTGCTTGCCGGCATTATAGGCAATGCGCAGTCCGATGGGGGCACCAACCTGTTGAATGCGGCCAAACAGGCAGCAGCGTCTGGCATGCCAGAGGCTCCCGAAAATCTTTTCTCCGGCGCCGGAAGCAGTTTGCTCAGCACAGGTTCGTCATTTATAAGCAGCATATTTGGTAATAACAGTGGCGTGATCGGAAACCTGATCTCCAATTTTTCAGGCATAAAATCATCAACCGCAACCAGCATTCTGAGCGCCATTGCTCCTATAGCATTGGGGTTTATAGGCAAGGAGGCAACAAGTAATAATCTGTCGGCCAGTGGGCTTACAAATTGGCTCGGTTCGCAAAAACAGGATATTTTAAATGCATTGCCTGCGGGATTCACATTACCAACACTTGGTAAAACGATGAGACCGGCAGACACGGCTTACAATGCTAGTTTGCCACCTGCTGAAAAATCTGGCACTAACTGGTTGCTGTGGCTATTGATTGCGATTGTGCTGATAGCATTGTTATGGTATCTGATGCGCAGTTGCAACAAAAATGTACCGCCTCCACCACCTGCTGATACTACCAATGTAATGAAGCAGGATACGACAACTGTAAGCGCTGTTCCACCGGCAGCTCCTGCGCGTGAATCATTGAAAGTAAAACTACCTGATGGCACCGAGTTGGATGCCTGGAAAGGAGGTATAGAAGACAAACTGGTAGCCTTCCTGAATGACGAGAATGCAAAACCAGGTAAAGATGTATGGTTCGATTTTGACGATTTGAACTTTGAAACAGGAAGCGCCAAAATTACACCTGAGAGCCAAAAGCAGATCAATAATATAGCTGCCATTTTGAAAGCCTATCCAAAAGTAAAAATCAAGATAGGCGGCTATACAGATAAGACAGGCGATAGCTCAGCGAACATGAAATTGTCAACCGACAGGGCTAAGGCAACTTCAGATGCCATTAAAGCTGCAGGTGCAAAAGGTGCCCAACTGCTGGGTGGAGAAGGCTACGGATCAATGTATGCGAAAGCCGCAGCAGATGCTTCTGATGAAGAAAGAAAAATGGACAGACACATATCTGTAAGCGTGAGGGAGAAGTAAAAAAAGCTTGATTTGATAAATAAATGCCGGTCTTCGTGATCGGCATTTTTAGTTGTTAGTTGATAGTTGTTGGTTGTTAGACTTTAGGAGTAATATTCCTACTTAATAGGCGGATGAAATTCAATTCTTAAAATTTATCTTTCAAGCCCAACAACCAACAACTATCAACCAACAACTTCTATATTTGCATCGATGTCAAATCCCAGTTTAAATAACGACAAATCGCAATTATCTGCTGCCGAGAAGGAGTTTGAGAATAACATAAGGCCGAAGCAGATTGCCGAATTTTCGGGTCAGCCACAGGCAATTGAAAATCTTAAGATTTTCATCAAAGCCGCCAAAATACGCGGTGAGGCATTGGACCACGTGTTGTTTCATGGCCCTCCGGGTTTGGGTAAAACAACATTGTCGAGAATTGTGGCGAATGAATTGGGTGTAAACATTAAAGAAACATCCGGACCGGTTATTGAAAAGCCGGGTGACCTTGCCGGATTGTTGACCAACCTCGAGCCAAATGATGTTTTGTTTATTGATGAGATACATCGTTTGAGCACCGTTGTAGAAGAGTATTTGTATGCGGCGATGGAAGATTATCGCATTGACATTATGATCGATAGTGGCCCTAATGCAAGAAGTATACAGCTTTCATTGAATCCATTTACTTTAATAGGCGCCACTACAAGAAGTGGTTTGCTGACTGCACCGCTGCTATCAAGGTTTGCCATAAAATCAAGACTTGAATATTACAATGCCGCTACGCTAAAAAAGATTATTGAGCGTGCTGCAGGTATTTTGAATACTAACATCACATCTGACGCGGCCGGAGAAATAGCACGTAGGAGCCGCGGAACACCTCGTATCGCAAATGGTTTGCTTCGTCGTGTGCGCGACTTTGCACAAGTGCTGAACGACGGGCAAATTGATCTGGGCATTACGCAACATGCATTGAAAGCATTGAATGTAGATGAATACGGATTGGATGATATGGACAATCGCATTCTCAACACAATCATTGAAAAATTCAAAGGCGGTCCTGTTGGTATTTCAACCATCGCCACTGCTGTAGGTGAAGAACCCGGCACACTCGAAGAAGTCTACGAACCATTCCTGATCCAGGAAGGGTTTATTCAGCGCACTCCCCGCGGCCGCGAGGTAACCGCCAAAGCGTATGAGCATCTGGGTAAGAAACCGGGGCGCGGAAGTAATGACCAGCTTCTATTCTAAATTTTTTATTACCACTAAGGCACTAAGGACACTAAGCCTCACTAAGGTATATTTTGATCAAAGGGCACAAGGAGTAGTTTATTTCTAAACTCATCTCTTATGTTCTCTCTAATTGTATTTTATTCTTAGTGAGGCTTAGTGTCCTTAGTGCCTTAGTGGTGAATTCCCGCACCCGCACTATCACAAAATCTACCTTTTTTCTGTTGATTCTTTTCCCCGCACATATAACTCTCAAATTTTTACGAACTGATTTTTAGAAGTTTATAAAATCAGGGAATCATTTTTTTGCAAAAGGCAGCAACAACATTACAAAACTGACTAATTGTCGAAAAGGAGATTTTTATGCAGAACAAAACAATGATGCAGTTTTTCGAGTGGTATTGTTCACAGGATGACTGTTTATGGAAGGAGTTAAAAGAAGAAACTAACAGGCTCGTAGAACTCGGTATTACTTCTCTCTGGCTGCCACCCGCTTACAAGGGAATGAAAGGCATTTCATCTGAAGGCTACGATGTGTATGATCTTTACGACATCGGTGAATTCAATCAACAAGGAACGGTTCGCACAAAGTATGGTACGAAGCAGGAATATATTGATGCTGTAAAAACAGCTCGTGCCGCAGGTTTGAAGATATATGTGGATATTGTATTGAATCACATGGGCGGAGGTGAACGTGAAGTAGTTAGAGCAAGAAAAGTAAATCCTGATAACAGAAATGAATTTATAAGTGATGTGGTGGATCTCGAGGCACACACGAAATTTTCATTTCCCGGAAGACGTGGAAAGTACTCGCAATTTCAGTGGGATCATACATGCTTTACCGGCATTGATGCCATTGAAGAAGGGCACCAGCAGATATACAGCATTCAAAATGATTTTGGTGAAGGCTGGGAAGATATCTTTCATGACGAAAAAGGGAACTTTGATTTTCTTATGTTGTCCGATATAGAATTCAGAAATCCACACGTAAGATATGAGTTGAAAAAATGGATCAAATGGTATTATGACACTGTGCAATTTGACGGGTTGCGACTAGATGCAGTGAAACATATTCCGCATCACTTCTTCAACAACTGGATAGATTATATCAAACGCGAAATCGATCCTGATTTATTTTTTGTTGGCGAGTGTTGGTTTACTGAGACCAATCACGAGCTCCTGAAATACATTGAAGTAACGGAAGGCAGAATGCATTTGTTTGATACTGTGCTCCACCATAAATTTCATTACGCTTCACGGATAGGAAGTGACTATGACCTTACCACCATTTTCAATAACACACTTATTGCCGCAAAACCAGAGCTCACTGTAACATTTGTTGAGAACCATGATACACAGCCACTGCAAGCATTGGAAGCAGTAGTCGAGCATTGGTTCAAACCAATTGCATACGCGATCATATTGCTGCGGCAAGAAGGCTATCCATGTATTTTTCATCCCGATCTGTATGGAACAAATTATGTGGGCCAGGGCTGCGATGGCAACTACTATGACATCCATTTGCCTAAAGTAGATGAATTGGAAAAACTACTATTGCTAAGAAAAGATTACGCTTACGGTACACAACGTGACTACATAGACAATTATCATTGCATCGGCTGGACACGCGAAGGAATTGCAGAAAAGAAGAACTCAGGCATAGCTGTTCTAATTTCCAATAACGGCGAACAACACAAACGCATGGAAATAGGTAAGCGACATGCCGGAAAAGTATTCGTTGATTGTTTCGAACATCACCACGGCACTGTAACCATTGATGAACATGGCTTTGGGGAATTTCATGTGGCGCCGTCGAGTGTATCGGTGTGGGTGGAGCGAATTAATAATTAATAATTAAGAATTAATAGAGCGGGATCACCGGTGTAAGCTGCATCGTCTATTTCTAAAAGGCGAGGGTTACATCCTGTAAAGAATGTAACCCTATTAATTTTTAATTATTAATTATTAATTCTTCCTACTATTTGTCCCACCAAATCCTTCCCGTCAAATCATCCTTGCCATTTAAGCCGGACTGCTGTGATACTGCGGCTTTATAATTTGTGCCATTGATGGTTTGCTCGGTAGTTGGATAGCCTTGCCTGCGGGGGATGGCAATGTTGTTGTTATTTGGTGCAGGCGACAAACTTGGATAACCCGTTCTTCTCCACTCGGCCCATGCTTCGTAACCGTTGGTATACAGGTGCACCCATTTTTGATAGCCGATTTGTTTCAGTGCATCCGTTGCACTGTACTTCACGGAAGGTTGCGCCATTAACACCGCGAGGCCGGTAGTATCGCCTGTGTCGGTTGGATCATAATTCTTTTCAGGAGGATTGCCGCTTGCATTGTAGTCCTTCAAATAATTTCTGTTCCATTGTCTTATGGAAGCTTCAATCCCTTTGTTGTAAAAGGTTTCAGCACTTGCATCGCCGCCGCTGATCCAGCCAATTTTTGCTGCTTCGGCCTGGGCAAATAAAAGTTCCGCATAGGTGACGATGAATGTTGGCGCATTTTGCGAGCGTATGTGCAATCCGGTGTAAGAGACATCTGCTGTTTTAATATTTGCAATGGCATCGCCATCAAGTCCGTAAGGAACGCCCACGTAATCGCCATGACTGTTCTTTTCTGCAAATGTTGGCAGGCGCGGATCTTTAAGCGGCTTCATATAGTTAACCAACGTTGCGCTCGTCCAATACCATTGGCGGTTTTGCACTTCATCGACAGTGTACCAATAATTTTCGTAATTGGCCTCCGGCAAATGTGCGTACACAGCACTCTCACTGTTGTCTGAAAATACACCTGCTTGCATGGCATCATTAAATTGAGCCTTGCCCGTTGTCGCATCAATCTTCGACAATCGCAGTGCCATGATCATACGAATGGAGTTGGCGAACATTCGCCATTTATCCATGTCTCCATCATACAGAACATCACCTGTTACAGCATTTCCATTATCAATTTGCGCAACAGCTTCTTTTAACTCTTTAAAGAGATCAGTGTAGATGTCCTGTTGCTTGTCGTAAGTAGGCGTGAGATTGTCTTTCCCTTTCAATGCATTGGTGTAGGGAATATCGCCCCATCTGTCTGTGATTTGCCAGAAATAATAGGCCTTCAAAATTCTTGCAACTGCTTTCTGATTTGCTTCAGAACCTTCGTTTACATTGTAGCTTTTTGCATTAAGGATGGTGTACAAATTCTCCAGCGGTTGTGAGTAAATATCATAGAAATCAAAACTCACAACAGTGTATCGTGAGTTGTCTGTGTAAGGAAGCTCGGCCCAATGCTGTGCATAGAGTATGCCATAAGATGACTCGATTTCATCGGCCATGTGATTGATCGCATATGTGAGCAATTGAGCGTTTGATGCATTGGTTGGCGCATTCGGATTGACATTGATGCTATCAGGAAATTTGGTACAACCCGTTTGGCCAATACTTATTGCAATGATAAAAAGTATATAGATTAAGTAATTTTTCATGACGTGTTGTTTAAAAATTAACATTAAGATTTAAACCATAGGAACGAACTGTAGCCAGCTGCCCAGTCTCCAGCCAATTCAGCGAAGACGCGCCGGTAGCCAGTTCTGCAGGATTCACGCCCTTGGGTGCCTTCTGCCATATCATGAAAGGGTTTCTGGCGATAAACGCAATGTTGATACTCCGGAAAGGAAGCTTCGCGTAGTTTGCTTTTGCAAATGTGTAGCCGAGGCGCATCTCCCTCATTCGAATGTAAGAAGCATCATAGGCCCACTCTTCATACACTTGCGTGCCGATTGTATTTCTGTAGTAAGTTCTTGCAGAAACATAGGCTGTAACGTCCTGGCCGGTTGCTGCGGAAATACCCTCTACTTTAAAGCCGCCTCCGTCTGCCAATGGATCGCGTATATTTTTTCCTTTGTCATTCGTTGCTGCTGTTTCAGCAGCCTGTCCGCTTTTAACCGCAAGCATTCTTGTCCAGCTGATAAATTTGCCACCGCTTTGAAAATCTATATTGGCAGTGAAGTCAAAGTTTTTCCAATTCACGGTGTTCTGCCAGCCTCCTGTGAATTTTGGAACTGCTGTGCCAAGGTTATGGCCTGTTTCATATAGCGGCATGTTGTTCGTGCCCAGCAATATCTTTCCAGTTTTGGGATCGCGTTTATAACCATTGCCAACAATGGTTCCAAACGCCTCGCCAACATTTGCCAGCAAATACATGCTTACCCTGGCATACGTATTTTGATCGAGCAATAAAGAATTCAAACCGGGATACAATTCAAGTATTTTGTTCCTGTTGTACGCATAGTTGATAGTAGTGCTCCAGTTTGTATTTTTTGTTTTTACAGGAATGGCATTGAGTGTTAATTCCAAACCTTTGTTTTGGATGTTGCCTGCATTGATCACATAAGTTTGATAGCCGCTGGCTCCGGAAATATCAAGGTCAAGAATGGCCGATTTGTTTTCCTGGTGATAGTAAGTGGCGCTAATACCTAAGCGATCCTTGAAAAAGCGAAGATCAACGCCTGCTTCATAGGCTGTAGAGAGGGAAGGCTCCAATGAGCCGTTGGAAAGACTATCAGGCACATACTCAGGGAAATTACCATTGTACGGCGAACCAAGATTATAGAAGGACGTTGTTTTGTATGGCAGAAGATCTGCGCCGGCTTGCGCAAAACTCAAGCGCAACTTGCCATAGGAAAGCGGTTGCCATTTCAACAACTCGCTAAACACAAAGCTTGCAGAAACTGATGGATAAATATAGGCATTGTTATCCGGAGGAAGCGTTGATGAAATATCCCTGCGCAAAGTCGCATCTAAAAAGTATGTGTTGTTGTAACCGAGTGTTAAAGAACCGTACGCACTTCTTACTTCTTTCTTTCTCAAATAATTTTCAACGTTTGGTCTTTCCAAAGAGTTCGAAATGTTGTAGAAGCCTGGAGTAACAAGGCCGCCAACAGTTTCCTGGTAGAGGTAGGAATAATTCTGTTTCAAAATATTTCCACCCAAAGCAGCCGCTACAGAAAACTTGCCGAACTCTTTATTATACTGCGCCAGGAACTCGTAGTTGTTTTCTTTGTTTTCATATTTGCCGATAGAAAACATGGGCGTTCCTCTGCCGCCTTCTGCGTTACGTTTATCAATATTTTGTGTGTAGTTGTCCTGCCTTATAAAACCGCTAACCTGCAAGCCGGGAATAATGGTGTAGCTAACACCAACATTGCCAAAGAACCGGTCTCGCGAGTCATGAGCGGGATTTTCGTATGCATCAAAATAGGGGTTGTTCCAGTCGATCGGCGTCATGTCTTCGTAAATGCCCTCATCATTAGGATCGTTTACGTTCCATTGGTAAAAGGTCCCATCTGAATATTTGTACTGCTTAAGCTTATTCATATCAAGGTTGCGCTCGAACCACTGGTACATATTTCTTGAACCCAAAGCCTGGTAACCTTGCGAGGGCCGTTGGGCACTGTTGTTTGCGTAATTGAGGTTTGCTGAAACACTCAGGTTCGGCAACACGTTAATGGTTCCATTCAAGCTGAGATTATTTCTTTTTAACCATGTGTTAGGTTCAATGCCCTTGATCGTAGTATTGTTGTAAGACAAACGGAAGCTGGTGTTTTCTCCGCCTCCGGCAAATGAAATGCTGTTGTTGATGGTATGACCTGTTTCAAAATAATCTTTGATGTTATCCGGCTGTGGAACGAACGGCGTTGCTTTTCCAAAGTCGGGATCGGCAGGGTAGAAGCTGTACTGATGCCTTACCGGCGTGCCATCCATCTTGGGTCCCCAGCTTTCATCCCAAGTGCCATCAACGTATTTTGTTTCTACGCCGTTTATATCAATGGTTGGGAAATTCAAGCTGGAGCCGGCTCCGTAAATGTCTTGCAACGGCATATAATTTCCAGCCTTATCCAAAGTAAAAGAAGAACTGAAGTTGACAGTCGGTTTTCTGTTCCTGCTTCCTTTTTTCGTGGTGATCATAATGGCGCCGTATTGGCCGCGCAATCCATACAAAGCGGCGGCAGAAGGTCCTTTTAGTACGGTGATGGATTCAACATCATCGGGATTGATGTCCTGCGCAATGTCACCATAGTCGCGCCCGTTTTTAGTCGCATAGTTAGTGTTGGAAAACGGGGTTCCATCAACAACTATCAAAGGCTCGCCTTCGCCCGTGATGGAGTTTATACCACGCAGTTGGATCTTTTGGGTGCCACCCATGCTGGCGGCAGAAGAACCTGAAAGCTGTACGCCGGAAATTTTTCCTGCAAGCGAGCCAAGAACGTTTTGCTCCTTGGCCACCGTAAGATTTTCTCCGCTTATTTGTTGCGTAGAATACCCGATGGAACGATCTTTTCGGGTAATGCCGAGCGCTGTTACCACTACCTCTGACAAATTCCCTCCTTGTTGTAAAGCAACATTGTAAGAGTTGCCGGAAGTAAGGTTTACTTCTTGCGAAGCAAAGCCTGTGGATGAAATTTCAAGAACAGGATTGCTTCCGGACACTTCGATCCTGAAGTTTCCTTTTTCATCTGTGCTGACTGTTTTTTGTGTTCCTTTCTGGTGAACCGTGGCAAATGGTACAGGACTGTTTTTTGCGTCCTTTACAGTGCCGGTGATAAGCCGTGTTTGACAAATGGCCACATGCTGCTGAAGCACTAGCAGGCATAGGAATGCCAGTGTAATTGCTATTCTCATGGCAGATCGGTTTTTTTTAAGGTTAGACAATATATGGTGTTAAGAATAAACGCTCTAAGCGGTAAGCAATCGCAGGATGGTCACTCAGTTGTTGGTTGTTAGTTTTTAGTTATTAGGCGTCGGGTGTAATACTCAATATAAAATGAGGATGGTTAGTGTAATGCTGAATGCCGGTCTTTAAAGTCTAACAACTAACAACCAACAACTAATAACTGTCTTTAGTGGAATCTTCTACTGTGGAAAAGAGGCAAAATGTTGTGCAATAATCAATTAATACAAAATAGCTATTAGTTTCCATAAAGTAAACAGGTATGTATACCTGTTTTTTAAATTTTTTATAAATGGCGTTTCGCTGGCAATATTTACCTTCGGTGCTTCTTCCACTAACCTGTCGCCCCGCTGGGGCTTGTTGAAACATTCGAAGAGTTTACAGACAGCCCCAGCGGGGCAGCACGTTAGTAGAAAATGTTAGGCAACGTCGAATCAAATATCAGCCCCGTAGGGGCGACATGTTAAATGTCGCGAAGCGAAAGATGTTCAGCCTCACGCCATGGTTCGTGTCTTCACGAACGATCAATTGCGCGGTGGTCCGTGGAGACACGAACCACGGCATTCCGTTCGGATTTTCTAAATTTGCTAAAACAACAGATGATTTGAGTAGTCTAAAATCCCTGGCATCGCAAACTTTCTGGTACGGTGCCAGTTCCATAGCAGCACGGTTTTTGAGTTATTTGCTTACGCCATACCTTACCGCGATAATGACCGGTGTTGATTACGGTGAAATGAGTATTGTATACGCGGCTATCCCATTCCTTAATGTAATATTTACATACGGCCTTGAAACGGCTTTCTTCCGATACATGCAAAAGGAGCAATACAAAGGGCAGGTTTACAGCACGAGCTGCATGTCTATCATTGTTTCTACTGCAATGCTTGCCTTGGTCATGTATCTTGGGCGCGACAGCATTGCCACGTTGCTCACTATAAAAAATCATCCGGAGTATGTTACGCTGAGCATAATGATCATTTCCATAGATGCTTTAACTGCTCTGCCTTTTGCCAAACTAAGATTGGAAGGAAGACCATTGAAATTTGCAGCCATACGTATTGCGGGCATCCTTATCAATATCGGATTTGTGGTTTTGTTTTTGTCTATTCTACCAGCTTTCAAAAAAGCAAACCCACATCATCCGATTTCTATTTTTTACAGGGAAGATGAAAGCGTGAAGTATTATATCATAGCGAACCTCATTGCCTCTGCTTCTACATTTCTGTTGTTGTCGAAAACGTTTTTTTCTTTTTCGTGGAAATTCGATTTGCGTCTGTGGAAAGAAATGATGACCTATTCGTTGCCACTGATCATTGTAGGCTTTGGCGGTGTTATCAATGAAACATTTGACCGCGTAATGCTTGGCTGGTGGTCGCCCGCATTAACACCAGATGCTAAAAAGCTTGACGTTGGAATTTACAGCGCTTGTTATAAACTCTCTTTGCTGATATCGCTTTTTGTGCAGGCATTCAGGATGGGGGCGGAGCCTTTCTTTTTCAAGCAGGCAGAAGTGGGCAATGCCCAAAAGACTTACGCACGCGTAATGAAATTTTTTGTGATCACTATTTGTGTAATGTTTCTCGTAGTTGTGCTTTATCTGGATGTTTGGAAAAACTTTATCCGCAACCCTATCATGTGGCAGGGCCTGAAAGTAGTGCCTGTCTTACTGCTCGCCAATATGTTCCTGGGCATTTACTATAACCTTTCCATCTGGTACAAGTTAAGCAATCGCACCATGGCCGGAGCTTATATTACCATCATCGGCGCGGCCATCACACTTTTGATCAACTATTTCTTCGTACCACATTTCAGCTATGTGGCGTGTGCGTGGGCAACCTGCATATGTTATGCCACCATGATGATCATTTCATTTATCTGGGGACAGAAAGAATATCCTGTTCCTTATGCATGGAAAAAACTTGTCGCGTACATCGTCATCGTTGTCTTACTTTACTTCATACAACGACTCTTTTATTTCATCGTTCCAAACAAATTAGCGAGCATGGCATTCGGAACCATTCTGCTTTTAGGCTACATCAGTTTCATTCTTAAAGTGGAGAAGAAAGAGTTTCAGCGGCTACCGGTAATTGGGAAATTCTTAAAGTAATTAATAATTAATAAAGAATAATTAATAGGGTTGTTTGCGAAATTATTTGCAAACAGTACAAAACAAAAGAGCTCAACTTTAATACAGTTGAGCTCTTTTAGTGACTGACACTCTATTAATTACTAATTATTAATTATTAATTGGCAGCAGTTCCTCCAATCTCCTTCAACATCTCTCTCACCGCTGCCTCTATCTGCACGTCCTTACCATTCAAGAAATCTTCGTAAGGCAAAGGCACTTTAATATCTGGCTCAAGTTGCAAGTTTTCTGTAGGTCTGTTTTCTTTGCCGATAGTAGCTACCATTGGAATGCCAAAGACTATTGTTGGATCGATTTGTTGCTCCCACCAAACCGCTGTACCGGTTCCCGGAACAGGCATGCCTATTAGTTTGCCAATGCCATTTTGTTTGTAGACATATGGGAAAATGAATGCGTCGCTATAATTGCCCTCACTCATCAATACGCAACTTGGTTTGGTCCAGCGACCCATTGGCTCACCATCACCAAGTCGGTTGCCTTGCGGAGCAAAATCGAGATAGCGCTTGCCACTCAGGAAAGTTGCCAGGTCATCGTGCAGCCAGCCACCGCCGTTAAATCTTGTATCAACGATCAACGCTTTTTTATTAAAGTTTTTACCAAGAACCGCGTCAAATGTATTGCGGAAACTAGCGTCGTTCATGCCTTGTACGTGTACATAGCCAACTTTGCCATCGCTGAGTTTATCAATCATTACTTCCATTTTCTTGGTCCAGCGTTTGTACATCAGTGCCACTTCTTCTCCCATAGAAATTGGTTTAGCAGTTTCCTGCCACTTAGCACTAGCACCATCAGAAAGGTCAAGCAAAATATTTCTGTCAACCTTGCGGTTAAGCAATGAAGCAAAATCAATACTGTCTGTAACCGGCATGCCATCTATCTTTTCAATGATAGTGCCGTTTTTGATTTTGCTGTAAGATTTATCAAACGGTCCTCCCGCAATTACTTCAGAGATCTTGATGCCCTTGCCGGTATATGTTTCATCATAGATCAAACCCAGGGAGGCAGTTGCATCACCGTTTGGATTCATTGGGCTGTAACGTCCGCCGGTATGTGAAGCGTTTAATTCACCCAGCAGTTCACTCAGCAATTCCTGGAAGTCGTAGTTGTTGCTGATGTGTGGTAAGAAGCGTGCGTAGTTGCTCGTCATCATTTTCCAGTCTACTTTATGCAGAGAAGTATCATAAAATTTCTTTTGCACCTGGCGGCATACGTGATTGTAAATGTAGGCGCGCTCTTCTGCCTGGTTCAGCACCATGTCTGCGTTAATGCCTATCGGGCTTACTTTTCCATTTTCATCCACTTTTACAATGGAACCTTTATTCAATACAAAAACAGCCTTGCCATCTTTTGTCATTTCAATGCCGCTTTGTGTGCCGCCAAGCTTTGCCAGTACTTTCGTTTCATGCGTTCTTGGCTCTGTTACCCAAAGGTCAAAACCTTTTTCAAAGGCAGACAGGTAATACACTTTTTCGCCATCAGGCGTAACTGCATAGTCAGAAACAGTAGAACTATTGATCGTTAATTTCGCTACGCGATTTTCCATGTTATCAATATCAGGGTTCCAGCTCTTCAAAGATGTAGCCGTGTCTTTGTGCGAAGGACCAACCTTCTTCGAAGCGTTGGCATCTGCTGTTTTATTTTTTTCAGCCTTTTCCTTTTCAGCTTTCTCTTTGTCTTCTTTTTCTTTCAGCAGTGTAAAATCATCTTTGCTCAATTTGAATCTTTCATATTGGTCCTGATCGAAGAAGCCAACATAAATATCTACTTCGCGGCTTCCTTGCATGGCAAGCGATTTGCGGCCTTCTTTAGAGCTTACCCAGCTTAATGCTTTTCCGTTCCAGCTCCATTTTACATTGCCCTGTCCAAAGCCGCTTGTCAATGGATGTTGAATGCCGTTGCTGGCATCTGCTTTTAGTAAAGCGACATTTGAGGTGAACCAATTGCCTTCCTGGTCGTCGCTTACGAGCCACTGGCTGTTTGGGCTCCAGTCGAAGTTCCAGTCGCCATCGCTGTAAGAATAGTTGCGTCCCTTTGGCAAAACTGTTCTCGATTGTTTCGAAGCAATATTGTAAACCTTCAGAATGTTGCGCTCTTCTACATACGCAATTTCTTTTCCGTCTGGAGAATACTTTGGTTGAAATTCTTCTGCAGCCGTAGCAATAATTGGCTCTTCTTTTAAAACAGTAGAAGCGAAGAAATAAGGCTCGTCTTTATTCACAATGGAAGTGCTGTAGATGTCCCAGCTGTTGTTTCTTTCTGCTGCATAGATAACGCTTCGGCCATTGGGGTTCCATTGCACCATGCGTTCTTGCTGCGGCGTATTGGTAATTCTTTTTGTTTGCGTACCATCTACGCTGGTTACAAAAACTTCGCCTCTGCTCACAAATGCGACTTCTTTTCCGTTTGGAGACAAAGCAAACTCTGTAACATTTCCACTCACAGGAAGATTTTTTTCAATGCCTTGTCTGCCGTCGTTGTTTATCTGAATATTCACTTTTGCGGCAGCGCTTCCTTCTTTCAATGTATAGATCTCTCCATTGTAAGTAAAACAAAGAGTGTTGTCTTTGCTTGCACTTAAATGACGAACAGGATGCGTTTTAAAATCTGTGAGCTGTTGCTCTGCACCAGCCGCTACAGGCATTTTATATAAATTCTGGCTGCCTTTATTTTCACTCAAATAATAAATGGATTGATTGTCGCTGCTAAATAAAGGTTCGCGATTTTCGCCCTGGTGCGTGCTTTTTTTCGTGAATGTTTTTTTATCGACATCCATTATCCATATATCGCGACATACAGAAGAAGTCTGGTGCTTGCGCCACGGATCTTCATAACCTTTTCTATCCTGGAAAACGATTTGTGTTCCGGCATTGTTGTAGTGCGCATTTTCAAAACCGCCTGCACTGATCAGCAAGGCACGTCCGCCTTTGGTGCTTACACTGTAAAGGTTTTGAAAAAGACGTGGGCTATAAAACAAAATGTCACTCGCAGGCACAATGCGTGAACTACCGAAAATGACTTTCTTATCATCTGGCGAAAAGTCGTACGGGTAATCGCTGACGCTGTTGTAAGTCAGGCGAACCGGAACGCCGCCTGTTGCCGGCATCACGAACACATCAAAGTTTCCATAGCGGTCACTTGCAAATGCGATTGATTTTCCATCGTGGCTCCATACAGGCATCATGTCCTGTGCCTCGTGAATGGTAAGTGGCACTGCGGTTCCGCCTGATGTTTGGACAACATAAATGTCTCCTTTATAGCCGAAGGCAATGTTTTTTCCATCCGGGCTGATGGCGGGGTAGCGCATCCATAGAGGGTTTTCCTGCGCGGTAAGGGCAAGGGAGGTTACTGACAGCAGTAGTCCTAGTAAGTACTTCATGTTCAAGTTTTTAGTTCCTAAAATTAATTAATGGCTGTGTTTATACAATAGATATTCGACAGAGGTGAAATGAAAAGGATAGATGGTAAAGTAATAAACATGCGCAACA
The DNA here is from genome assembly GCF_019130065.1 of Pinibacter aurantiacus. Classification (GTDB taxonomy): domain Bacteria; phylum Bacteroidota; class Bacteroidia; order Chitinophagales; family Chitinophagaceae; genus Pinibacter; species Pinibacter aurantiacus. Next base: position 108,215 of record NZ_JAHSPG010000009.1, read on the forward strand.
TTTCGTAACTTATAGTTGTTATTTATAAAAAGAGGTGGTTATGGCATGTGCAAATAAAAAACTGATCGAGTCCTTGAGGGAAACGGCTTCCCGCCTTCGTAACGGGGCATATTATGCATGGGGACATCATGGCGGATGTAATTGCGGCAACTTGCTGCAGGTAGTGACTTCGCTAACGAAAGAAGAAATTCTGAGTTATGCGCATACTACGCGTGGTGAATGGACTGAGATCGCCGAAGAGTTTTGCGAAACCTCGCTCACCCCGGCATATGTGATGATATCAAAACTGGAAGCTATTGGCTTAACGCCTACTGATATACACAATATCGAATACCTGGAAGATGCAGAAGTTTTGGGCAAGCTATCCGGGGGCTTCAGATGGTTGAAGAGGAACGACAGGGCCGATGTGATCGATTACTTCGAGGCCTTTGCCGATTTACTGGAAAGCAAGCTTCGCCAGCATGATGGCCAGCAGCTTTTAAAAAACCTTATTGATGAAGAAGTAGAAAAACCAACCATGTACGTGTAACACAGGCAGCTCGTAGAAATATTGTAAGCAACTCTACCAGCTTACCCTAGCGTATTTAGGACCTCCAGCAATGGGGGTTCTTTTTTTTAATAACTGAATCACTGAATGACTGAATAACTGAGTGGCTGAAATTCGTAGTAAATGATTGTATTGAAACATTCAGTTATTCAGTTATTCAGTTATTTTTCAATCATGCTGTTACACAATCATTAATTACATTGCATTATAAACAGCCCCCTATGCTCATCAGCGCGGTTTTAAAAAAATATCAATCGACATTTCATCCGGTAATTAAATTGAAACAAGGTGAGGAGATAGCTGCGTTGGATCTTTCTGCAAAGAATGTTGAGCTTACAGAAGATGTTTTTACAAACACACAATCTTTTAGTCAATTCATAGAAAACGAGCGACGCAAAGCAAATGCGGCCTATCTCGCAGGTGGTTATGATGAGTTAAGAAGCATTTATGGTAAAAGCGATCTTTTTAATGGTGAAGAGCCGAGGCGGCTTCATTTAGGTGTCGATATCTGGGGAAATGCCGGTACGCCGGTTTATTGTTTCCTTGGGGGAATGGTGCACAGCTTTGCTTTTAATGACAATGACGGCGATTACGGCGCCACACTTGTATTACTCCACCAATTAGATGGAATAGCCTTCTATACCTTGTATGGCCACATCAGCTTGCGCGATATTGATGCGATAAGGCCGGGTCAATATGTTTCCATTGGACAGGAAATAGCGCATTTCGGAGAGCCTCATGAAAACGGCAACTGGCCGCCACACCTTCATTTTCAGGTGATTGCAGACATGGAACTGAAGAAAGGCGACTATCCGGGTGTTTGCAAATTTTCCGAAAGAGAAAAGTATTTAGCGAATTGTCCCGATCCGAATTTGATTTTACAAATAACTGAATAACTGAGTAACTGAATAACTGAGTGGTTGAAAGTCATAGTGAATGATTGTGATGAAACGCTCAGTTATTCAGTTACTCAGTTATTCAGTCAGTCTCTCTAATGTTGCTATTCTGTTAATCAATTATGCAATGATTCTATTATTCGTAATTAAACCCCTATCTTTGCACCGCAATTGAGATATATCGCATAAGTAATTGAACATATTTTCTGCTACGCAAGTCCGCAATTAGTTAGTTAAGTATTCTTTTTACGCTGCTGTTTTACCTCAAGGTTATTTATTTAAATTTTAATTAGTTAGAATGAACATTTATGTTTCAAATTTAAGCTTCAACGTTCAGGATGAAGACTTAAGAGAGTTTTTTGCAGAATATGGTGAAGTAACCTCTGCTAAAGTGATCACCGACAAATTCACTCAAAAAAGCCGTGGCTTTGGATTTGTTGAAATGCCAAACGACGAAGCTGCTCAAAAAGCAATCGCTGAATTGGATGGTGGTGTTGTAGAAGGCAGAACAATCCGCGTTACAGTTGCTAAACCTCGTGAAGAGAGCAGCAACAGAGGTGGCGGTGGTTCTTTCCAAAAAAGAAGCTTCAGCAACAACAGATACTAATCTCTGTTTATAGACTTATAAATAATGGCTCACCAGTGGTGGGCCATTATTTTTTTAATGACTGAATAACTGAATAAACTGAATAACAGAGTGGTTGAAGTTTGTAGTGCATAACTGCACCTGAACTTTCAGTTATTCAGTTATTCAGTCACTATTTGCGCTACCTTGCATCCCTTATGCCAAGTACAAAAAAGACTGCCGCACTTAGTTTTATCTTCATCACTTTACTGATTGACGTTACAGGTTTGGGAATCATTGTTCCTGTAATGCCCAAGCTGATTGAACAATTGGTGCATGGTGATCTTAGTGTCGCCTCTAAGTATGGCGGTTGGCTTACGTTTGCCTATGCCATCATGCAATTTGCATGTTCTCCAATTATTGGCAACCTGAGCGATCGTTATGGAAGAAGGCCTGTGCTGTTGTGCTCGCTTTTGGGGTTTGGTATAGATTATTTGTTCCTTGCGTTTGCTCCTACTATTTGGTGGTTATTTGTCGGTCGCATCATTGCAGGAATTACAGGGGCAAGCTTTACCACTGCATCAGCCTATATTGCAGATGTAAGCACTAATGAAAACCGCGCACAGAACTTTGGAATGATTGGTGTCGCGTTTGGACTTGGTTTTATCATCGGGCCCGTGTTGGGCGGTTTGCTTTCAGGCTTTGGCACTAAAGCTCCCTTCCTTGCTGCTGCCGGATTAGCCTTGTTAAACTTTTTATACGGGTTCTTCATCCTCCCCGAATCGCTTCCGAAAGAAAACCGGAGAAAGTTTGAATGGAAACGTGCGAATCCATTGGGTTCTTTAATGGCACTTAAAAAATATCCTTCTGTTTCAGGTCTTGTTGTTTCTATTGTGCTGATTTATATCGCGTCCCATGCCGTACAAAGCACCTGGAGTTTTTATGGAATGGAAAAGTTTCATTGGAGCGAAAAGATGGTCGGCATTTCACTGGGTGTGGTGGGTTTTTGTGTAGCGCTTGTGCAGGGCGGTTTGATACGTGTGGTAATTCCAAAACTTGGCCAGGAGAAAAGCGTTTACACCGGCTTGGTATTGTATAGCGTCGGAATGTTGCTATTTGCTTTTGCTTCGCAAGGTTGGATGATGTTTGTATTTACCGCGTTTTACTGCCTTGGCGGTATTGCCGGTCCGGCATTGCAGGCCATCATATCAGGAAATGTGCCAAGAAATGAACAGGGAGAGTTACAGGGCGCATTGACAAGCTTGATGAGCGCAACTGCTGTGATTGGTCCGTTGTTGATGACTTACCTGTTTTCAACATTTACTAAAAAAACGGCACCTATCTATTTGCCTGGCGCTCCGTTTTTGGCGGGAGCCATTTTAATTACCATAAGTGCCGTTCTTGCATACAGGGCTTTGCATCCCGGTCGTACAGTTGCTGAAAGAGTTCCGGCAAATAACGAGAAATAGCGTTATTGTTCCTGGTCGCCAGAGCCAATTTCATCGATCATTTGGTCATAGCCCGCTATATCTGGTTTTTTGCTTAATGCGTTTCTGATAAGATAGTAGGAGCCAAAAGCAAAGCCGTAACCTACTAATAAGGCCAGATAAATATTTTGTTGACCAAGCAGCATAAGACCAACCACGGCACCTAGTATTTCAGCAAGAAACCATGATATGATCATTATTGTGACCCATTTTCCTTTCGATTCGCCTTTGTCCAGTGCAAGCGCACCAATTTTTTTGGAATAGTAAATTATTAGAATTATTTCCAGCATTTTTTCAAGTTTAAGCGGGGCAAAATAGCATTATTTTTTAAATAACTTGAGAAGTACACAATTGGATTTTTGAGGGCCGAAACCTACAGCCCATCGCAAGCGAAAATATGTGCTGTAACATCTTAATTCACTGCCGTTTGGCTTCAGCCAATGATAAAATAGAAACAAAAGCCCTCTAATTCCCAATTCCTAATTTCTAATTCCTATTTGCCTCCTTATCTTTGCCGCATGGATCAGTTGATAGAAAAAATAAAACAGTATAAAGAAGAAATTGATGCAGCTGTAATAGACGGCGCCGCATCTTTGGAAGAATACCGTATAAAATTCCTTGGGACAAAGGGTATATTGAAAAACCTTTTCGGGGAAATGAAATCTGTTGCCAACGAAAACAAAAAGGAATTTGGCCAAATTCTGAATGATTTCAAGCAACATGCTGAAGCCAAATACGAACAATTTAAAGAGCTTACATCGGCTAACGGCGATTCTGCCGCTTCATCCCTTGACCTTACTTTGCCGGGAGATGTGATTCCTGTGGGAAGCCATCACCCAATCTCTATAGTGCGCAATGAAATCGTTTCTATTTTCCAGCGCCTCGGCTTTGCAATTGCAGAAGGCCCTGAAATAGAAGACGATATGCACAATTTTACCGCATTGAATCTTCCTGAAAACCACCCTGCACGCGATATGCAGGACACTTTCTATATTTCACAAAACCCAGATTGGTTGCTGCGTACACACACGAGCAGCGTTCAGGTACGCGAAATGGAAAAAGGAAAATTGCCAATCCGCATTATTTGTCCGGGTCGTGTTTATCGCAACGAAACGATCAGCGCAAGGGCGCATTGCTTCTTCCAGCAGGTAGAAGGTTTGTACATCGACGAAAATGTGAGCTTTGCAGATCTTAAGCAAACGCTTTATTTCTTCGTACAGGAAATGTTTGGTAAAAATGTAAAAGTGCGTTTCCGCCCGTCATATTTCCCATTCACCGAGCCAAGCGCAGAAATGGACATCAGCTGTCTTATTTGCGGTGGCAAAGGCTGTAACGTATGTAAACACACAGGCTGGGTGGAGATTTTAGGTTGTGGAATGGTTCACCCTAAAGTATTGGAGAACTGCGGAATCGACAGCAACAAATACACAGGCTTCGCTTTCGGTATGGGCATTGAGCGCATCACCATGCTGAAATACCAGATAAAAGACTTGAGATTATTTAGTGAGAACGATGTGAGATTTTTGAAGCAGTTTACGTCTGCGACGTAGGTTTGCCACTGAGGCACAGAGAATACAGAGAAGTTATTTTAACGCAAAGGGCTCAAAGTATTGTGCAAAGGAAACGAAGATATTCGCCCTTCCTTTGCACAATACTTTGAGCCCTTCGATTGAAAAAAAGTATCGCTTAATAAATTTCGGTTTCTTCTGTGCCTCAGTGGCAATCCTAAGGACGCGAAGCGTTCCCCATTTTCAACTTTCAACTTTTAATTTTCAATTAACCAACTTTCTCCCACTCGCCACTCTTGTGATTAAATTGCTTTAGCACCTTTGCAGGATTTCCCGCAACAATTGTATAATCATCTACATTTTTTGTAACCACACTGCCCGCGGCAATCACAGAGAATTTTCCAACACGCACACCGGCAGTTATTACAGCATTCGCACCAATCCAGCTACCTTCTCCGATAATGATTTCATTGGTAGTACAGGGCTGGTATCTGAAAGCCGTTTGTACATTATCAAAGCCATGATTAAGGCCGGAGATAACCACATTCTGTGCCGTCATCACATGATCTTCAATGGTAACAGGGCCAATCACCACATTGGACGCACCAAGAAAAACATGGTTGCCAATGTGTAAGGCGCCAAGACCATTATTAAGTAAAGTGAAATCTTCCACCACCGAATCGTGACCAATTGTAAACGCTTTGGAAGGAATAAGATCGAGCCTGGCGTACTTAAATATTTTTGTGTTTTTACCGCGCTGGTGGTAAAACGGATTTACAAATTTACGCACCCACCATCTTGGCCGGATCTCATTTTTAGCAAATAACATTCTATGTGCTACATTCTTTAATGCCGAGTTCGATTTAATTGTAGTGATAAGCGTCATAGTGATTAATTTCAAAGGCCTAACGCCTAATGCTTAACGCTTAACGCAATTGAGTAACTTAGCGTCTGCGTTATGCGTTTCGCATTTGCGTTGCGCGTTTTGCATTAAGCGTTTTGCGTTCCACCAAGGTAACAAACCAATTCTATTTATCAGAGAGGCACACGCATTATTTTATAAACATTTAAACATGAAGAAATTACTAACTGCCGCATTTTTCATTCTCGCCATTACTCCCGTGTTTTCACAAAGCAAAAATGAGGAGGCAATAAGAAAAGTCCTTAATGACCAGCTGCAGGCGTGGAACAGAGGCGATATTGATGATTTTATGAAAGGTTACTGGCACAGCGATTCGTTGATGTTTGTTGGCAAGTCGGGTATTACATATGGTTATCAAAACACGCTCGATAATTACAAAAAGAACTACAAGGATACGGTGCAGATGGGCAAACTTTTCTTTGAAATACTACAAGTAAAGCCGCTTTCTGCAGATACATACTTTGTTGTAGGGAAATGGTTCCTGAAAAGAAGTGTAGGGGATATTGGCGGTATTTATACCCTGTTGTTTAAGAAAATCAATGGCCAGTGGATGATAATTGCGGACCACAGCAGCTAGAGGGTGTTAGCCCCAAAAACTAACCACTGAGGCACTAAGGCCACTTAGTTGCACTAAGGGTTTCCTTAGTGAGGCTTAGTGCTCTTAGTGCCTGAGTGGTAAATCTTTGAGATCTGAGTCTGGAACTCAGCCTTCGGCGTCGGGCTGTGCTTGCCGACGCCTCGAAACCAACCATTCATCAGGGTTTCCGACTATTAATTCTTAATTCTTAATTATTAATTCAAAAAACTCTTTACGTTTGCCGGATTAAAACACTTGATTAAAACATGAAGAAGATTTTAGCAGTGATTGCGCTGTCAGTCACTTTACTACGAAGCTATGCCGATGAAGGCATGTGGTTACCGCTGCTGCTGGGTCAGCAGGTGTATAACGACATGGTAAAACGTGGCCTTAAACTGAAACCTGAACAACTTTATAGCATTAACAAGGCTTCCATTAAAGATGCGATCATCATTTTTGGAAACGGTTGTACAGGAGAGATTGTGAGCAAGCAAGGTCTTATTTTCACCAACCACCACTGCGGATATGCCGCAATCGCCGCTGCAAGTTCTGTTGAACACAACTACCTGCGCGATGGTTTCTACGCAAAATCTTTCCAGGAAGAGATTCCCGCACAAGGCTTAACTGCACAGTTCTTACTTAAAATAGAAGACGTTACGAAAGAAGTGGAAACGGCGCTGAACGGTCTTTCCGGTGCTGACAGATTGAAAAAGCAAGCGGATGTAATTGCTACGATCAATGCACGCTACTCAGACTCTACTCAAAGCATCGAGGCAAGAGTGAGCCCGCTGTTTAAAAATAACCAATTCCTGGTTTTCGTATATCAACGCTACAAAGACATCCGTCTGGTGGGAACGCCTCCAGAAAGCGTGGGTAAATATGGTGGAGACACTGACAACTGGGAGTGGCCACGCCACACCGGTGATTTTTCTGTTTTCCGTGTGTACATGAGCAAAGACGGTAAAGCGACAGATTATTCCCCAAGCAACGTTCCTTTAAAACCAAAATATTCATTGCCGGTTTCTATCAAAGGCATCAAAGATGGCGACTACGCAATGATCTACGGTTATCCTGGTGGTACCAATCGTTATGAAACTTCTTACGGCGTAAAACTTTCTACCGACGTTAATAACCCTTCTCTCGTTGCTTTGCGCGATGTGCGCCTGAAAGCAATGTTTGAAGAAATGAAGAAAGATCCTGCAGTGAAATTGCAACTGGCATCAAGCTATGCAGGTATTGCGAACTACTGGAAATTCTTTGATGGTGAAACCAAGCAATTGTTGAAATACGATGTGTATGGTCAAAAGAAAAAAGCAGAAGATGCTTTCCAGAAATGGGCAAATGGCAAGCCGGAATTTCAAAATGTAATAAGCGATTGGGAAAAAGTGTATGCTGACTGGCTGCCTTACGCAAAAGAGCGTATGTATTTGAATGAAGGCATTTTAGGTTCCCCACTTGCTGCTTTTGCTTCTTCTTTAATGCAGGTAGAAAGAGTGCTTAACATGCAAGGAGCAAAACCGGAAGATGTTAAGAGAGCAATGGACGATGCAAATGCACGTCGCAAAACTTTCCTTGCAGATGAGAATAAAGTTTCCGATCAAAAGATCATGGCTGCAACTGCAGAAATGTTCTACACAGATATCGATAAAAGCCAGCACCCGATTGGCTTCTACGAAAACATAAAAACCACTTACGGTGATTTGAAAGATCCTGCGACCTTCAAAAAAATGTCAGCGGATGTGTTTAACACAACAATGATTTTCAATGATGCGAAATGGGATCAGTTTGTGAAGGTGCCCACTGCAAGCGCTTTGCAAAACGACCCTGCATATGCGTACGCAACAGCTTTCGTGAAAAATTATACAGGAAAATATTTGCCTAAGTTCCAGGATTTCACCACTAAGAACAATGAATTGGGAAGATTGTATTTGAAAGGCATTATGGAAATGGATCCTGTGAAAGCAAAGAAAATGTATCCTGACGCAACTTTCACCATGCGTGTGAGCTTCGGTAATGTAAAAAGCTATGCGCCGCGTGATGCAACTAAATACGACTATGTATGTACCATGAAAGGTGTAATGGAAAAATATGTGCCTGGTGATTATGAGTTTGATCTTCCACAACACTACAGAGATCTTGTTGCGAAAAAAGATTTCGGTCAGTACATCGACAAAAGCCGCAATGATCTTGTAGTAACGTTTATCACTACAAATGACATCACCGGCGGTAACTCTGGTTCTCCTGTAATGGATGCATACGGAAACCTGATTGGTCTTGCATTTGACGGCAACTACGAAGCGCTGAGCCACAAAATGGCTTTTGACAAAGATCTTAACCGCACGATCTGCGTAGACGTTCGTTATGTATTGTGGTGCATTGACAAGTTGGGTGGTGCGAGCAATATTATTAGTGAGTTGAATTTGGTGAAGCAGTAATTAGGAATTAGGAAATAGAATAGGGCAGCATTCGTTAGCGAGTGCTGCCCTATTTATTTTGGGGAGTTAGTTTTTGTTTAAAGTGTGCGCCTCGGTTTGCGTCTTGACAATCACCGTCAACTTACGGCCCGCGGTTGCCTCTCGCTTCGCGATGTTTAACATGTCGCCCCTACGGGGCTGGTTTTGGATTTTCGCCATTGTGTCTTTTTCTACTAACGTGTCGCCCCGATGGGGCTGTTTACTACTCCAGGCAATTTGCACTAGCCCCAGAGGGGCGACATGTTAAACATCGCGAAGTGATATATTGTAGCGGGCCTTAAATCAGCGACTAGGGGATACACGATCAAGGGCGTCGAGAATCGGTTTGGTTTAAAATCTACAACCTAATCGAACAGAACCATACATATCATCCAGGTACTGTGTCTTTGCCTGTTTTGTTTGGTAGATAACAGAGAATCCAATGAACATTTTTTTGCAAGAAAATATGCCGCCAATTGTTTGTTGATAAACAAAAGGTTGGGCCTTTGACACGGCGCCGGTTTCCTTTGTAAACAATGCACCTTGAATCGTTGCGTCGTAGGCCTGTGCTATTATTTGCGGATAGAAATAAAAGTAAAGTTCATAACGATATCTTCTGGATTGTTGAGTATTGTCGACTGTTGCGTTCCAGGCAATACTTTGACTGTTTTTTTCAAATGCTCCCAATTGAAATAAAATGCCGGCTTTTGCATTGGTGAATGTGTTTCCCAATGAAACTTCCACTACAGGTTTTACCGCCACAATGGACGATTCTGTTGAAAATAATGAGGTGGCATACAACGCACCTGCGTTCAATTGTGGTTCGGCGGTTACCTGGTAGTTCCAGCCTGCGGGCGGATCGAAGCCAACGGCGTGATGATACCATTTTTGCAATGATCCGGCCAGAGATGGTTTGCCGCTAATGCCGCCCGTTGCCGACAATTGTAACAATGATTCCTTTCCCCAGAAATGCGTTTGTGAATAAGTCAGTAAAAGAAGTCCGGCATATGGACGGTCTATGTTTTCAGCGTTGCGTATCCTGTAATAATACGGATTGTACATTAGCTGACTTAATTGTAATGATTGTATCTTTTTTTGTGTGCGGGGCTGTTTTGAGATCCACGTGTAATTGAAGAATATGCCGTTTGTATAATAGCGATCTGTATATAAGGAAACGTAAGCGTCGTTTTCTGAAATAATGGAAAGTTGGTGCCGAAGTGGCTTCCCGGAGTCATTTTGTTGGGCAGATGCGAAAATTGTCAGCACCATCAGCATAGTGAAAAATAAAACCTTCATAGACTATGTTTTCTTCCGGGTTAAAAATGAAATGCCATGTTTGCAAAGTCGGGGACATGGACAATCCTCGTCATTTGTGATTGGTTTGTTTAGCAAGAACAAATGGCTAATGCAAAAGTTCTCGTCAACGCTTTCTTCTGTTTCCTCCATCGATTGTTGCTGCGACTATTAATCAAACTTTGTTTTATGAGCACAATATTTTTTACCCCCGGTTTGCCCCTGCAGTTTCCTGAAAAATTTATTCTTGTATTTCTTTGGTCAATGTTTGCTTTTGCTTTGTGGGCAATATTGCTGTATATGTCACTTTGGTTTATGAAACCAAGAAAAGTAAAATCAATAAATGGCAACCAGAAGTATTAAGTTACTCTACGGCTGGTGGATTGTCTTTCCATGCCCACAAGTGCATGCAAGCATAGGTCCGGTACGGACTCCATTTAGAAGATATTTTCAGCAGTCTTTCGCGTAGTTTTTTCTTGTCGTCCGTTTTGAGTTTGTAGATTTTTATCATTGCCGATTGAACGCCCCAGTCATCAATGGCAAATACGTCCTCGCGACCCAGCGTAAACATGAGGATCATTTCCGTGGTCCATTTTCCCACACCTTTAATTTGCGTTAAATAAGCGATCACTTCGTCGTTGGACATTTTATCCAGCTTCTTCTTTTCCATGCCCTGTTCAGCCGCAAATCGCGCTACGTTGTGCACATAACTCGCTTTTGCATTTGACAGCCCAATCGAACGCAGTGTTTCAATGGGTGTATCCATGATCTGCTCAGGCGTGGGAATCTTGCCACCATACAAGTCCATAAAACGATTGTGAATTACCTGTGCCACCTTGGTAGAAAGCTGCTGGCTCATGATCGAGCCTATCAAACTCATATACACCACTTTCCGTTTCTTCAATTCAATCGGCTCGCCCTGGAGAAGTGGCTGGAACTTTTTGTCTTTGGAGAGATGTTGGATGTAATGCATGGTTGAAATTAATAATTAATAATTAAGAATTAATAGGTGCGGCAACAGGAGAGGAGCTAAGTTTCCGATATGTTCGAAATGAAATAAGGCAGCATTCATTAATGAACGCTGCCTATTCTTTATTAATTATTAATTATTAATTCCTATTTCGGCATTTCAAAAATCTTCGGATCCACTTCCTTATTGATCTCTACTTTTTTAGTAACGATCGTTAAAGACATGCCTTGCGGCAACGCAAGTTCTGTAGAGTAAGGAACCGGGTAACCGTAGTCTGTTTTCTTGTAATCAGAGAAGATGCTGCCGACTTCGATTTCCTGTCCTTGTGCACTGATAGTGCTTACATTTTTTATCAGGTAGTAAGTGGTAGGATCGATGTACATCATCATTACAAGGGAATCTGGAGTCGTAACCTTAAGCTTGTAAGCGTTTTTAACATTGTTTACATCTTCTTTGCCCACCAGTTCAACTTTGTTGCCTTTTGCTGCATAGTTGAATAAAGGTCCGCCGATGTCAAGTTGTGCTTTTCCTCTCTTTACCATTTCAGCAGGTAAAGGCTCTGCAGTGGTTTGTCCCTGGAAAGGATTGATTGTCCAGCCACCGTCTTTAGTGTAACACTGTACAATCTTTGAACCGTTGAAATCCATTTCGTTTTTAAAGCCCTTTCCATTTACCAGTGTAGTAGTAGAAGGCGCTTCGTTACCCATTATCTGCACACTGCTTTCTGTATAAATAGTTTTGATACCGGCGATTTTATCCTTGCCGCCAAGTGCCGCGACGTACTTATCAACTATTTCATTTGCTGTCTGCGCTTTTACGGCAATAGCTGATAATACGGTTGTTGCCAGTAATAAAGTTTTTAGAATTTTCATTAGTATTTGTTTAGAATTTTTACGTTGGAGAAGAGTAGAGGAATTAGAAATTAGAGGTTAGGAATTAGGAATGCAGCGTTTAAATTTCTAACTCCTATTCTGGTTTGCTGAGCTTCGCAACATCCAGCGGTTTGTTCACTTCAATTTTTTCAAAAGTCATACCATTTCCCATGTTTCCCATTTTTACTTTGTAAGGAAAAATATAACCCTGATCTGTTTTTTGATAGTCGGAAAAATCTGTGCTGATGTCTGCATCTGCAGCACCGGGACGTCCACCGCCACTACCCGCAAAGCTGCTGCCTTTGTGCGTTTCGCGGGAAATGTAGTACGTCTGTGCATCAATGTAATAGGTAATGTCAGCACCGGAAGTAAGGGTAAGTTTTATTTTGTGGCAATCTTTACCATCCAGCGTTTCTTTACCAAGGTATTCTACTTTATAGCCTTTTGATGCATAATCAACCAGTGACCCTGCACAATCAAGTTCTGCTTTTGTATTCTTTAATTTATCGGCAGGAATGGGTTCAAATTTTCCTCCTGAACGCGGACTCGATACCCAGCCGCCTTTATCTGTAATGATCGTTGTTAGAGAACCCATCGCGCCAAATTGCGATTCTCTGCGCGAAAGTTTACCATTTACTTTATCGATAGCTGTAGTAAGTTCATTTCCGTTTTGCATAACCGCCACACCTTCCATATGAAGCGTGTTGATGGAGTTGAGTTTTTCTTTTCCGCCCATTGCATCAACATATTTCGCGATCACTTCGTCGGCAGTTTGAGCCTGCGCGGCAAACAGGGTAAGCGTTAGAAAAAATGCAAAGCCTGCAATTATCCATTTAGGCATTTGATGATGTTTTTTGATAAACCAAATTTAACTGTCTTTATGAATGTTTTCATGCCTTTTGTAAAAATCTTTATAAATCAAGGTTTATGGTAATAATTGATTAACAAACAGTTTGATGTAGTAGGTAGGGCCAGACAGGTAGTTTCACTTGCAGGGACGCACAAATCGTTTTATCTTTTAATCAAAACAACGATTATGGACCCAAATACCGAAAAAACTTTCTTAGGGGCAGCAGAAAATCCTGTAGTGGCTCCAACCCAAGATGAAAAAACACTTGCCATGCTGGCTCATTTGCTCACATTTGTCTCCTCTATTCTCGCGCCATTGATTATTTATCTTATAAAAAAAGATGACTCGCAGTTTGTAGCGACACATGCTAAAGAATCGCTGAACTTCCAGATTACGATGGTCATTATATCCATCGGGCTCGCCATAACCATCATCGGTCTCTTTCTCATCTGGATCGTGGGAATATTTGCGCTTGTTTGCGTGATCATTGCCACCATAAGAGCCAATGAAGGGAAAATTTATCGCTATCCGTTTACGTGGAGATTGATTAAGTAGAGAGTGACCAGTAGCCGGTTACCGGTGGCCGGTAGTTTGTGTGTAACATTCAAATTAATTAAGAGGCTGACTCATATTTGAGTCAGCCTCTTTTATTTATCCTTTTTTGATACGTAAATGTCCGAAAACGAATCGCCATAACTGTTCTGGGTATTTAGGTTTGCCTTTTACTTCAACACTTAACACATTTTAAAACAATTAGTATGCTTGTACCTGCGATGGGATTCTTCATCTGGACGCTTGTAGTCATTACTGTTTGGGTCGTGTTGATTCGCTTGATCTATAAAATGTATAAAAAACTGGTGAAGTAAGAAGGGGCCTTCCGGTATAGTCAGCGCGACATAAGCGAATTCAAAGCAAAATAAAAGCTGCGCAAACGCGCAGCTTAATTTATTTCTATAATGATCGCATTAAAACACGAGCTACTGGCTGCTGGCAACCGGCGACTGCTCCCTCGGCACCACAGCCTTCGCCATTCTCGCTAAAAACCGATGCATCGTATCCATATCTTTTACATCTTCAACCACCATCAGGAAGTTTTTGCCTGTTTGTTTTAGCCTTGCTTTGTTGGTACCTGTTTGCAGATAATCCAATACGTTTTTGAAAAGAACAGACTCGAAGTAAGGCGAATCATTTTTGTTGATGAAATAACAGCGGAACGTTTCATCCTTCAATGTCATTTTCTCAAAACCTATTTCAACAGCAAGCCTGCGGCAACGAACGGTTATGAAAAGATCTTCCACCTGCTGCGGTATCGGTCCAAAACGATCACTCATTTCAGCATGGAAGGCAAGAAGCTCTTCTTCATTTTCGCAATTGTCCAATCTTGTGTAAAGTGAGAGCCTTTCTGTAATGCTTTCTACATAACTATCAGGAATCAATATTTCAAGATCGGTGTCTATGGTACAATCATGCACAAAATCATCCTGCTGCTGAATTTCGTTCTTAAACAACTCGCGGAATTCTGTACGTTTCAATTCTTTGATCGCTTCATCCAAAACTTTTTGATACATCTCAAAACCGATCTCTGCCATAAAACCACTTTGTTCCCCACCCAGCATATTACCCGCGCCGCGAATGTCAAGGTCACGCATCGCGATCTGGAAACCGCTTCCCAAATCACTGTGTTGCTCCAGTGTTTGCAGGCGTTTACGGCTGTCGGTCGGTAATGTGCTCATTGGCGGCCCCATAAGATAACAGAACGCTTTCTTATTGCTGCGGCCAACGCGACCACGCAACTGGTGCAGGTCACTCAAGCCAAAATGATGTGCATTATTGATGATGATCGTATTCACGTTTGGTATGTCCACACCGCTTTCCACGATGTTGGTACAAACCAGCACGTCATATTTTTTATCGATGAAATCGAGAATTCTTTCCTCCAGCTCGTGACCTTCCAATTGCCCGTGCGCAAAACCAACGCTCAGATCCGGACAAAGCCTTTGGATCAAAGCACTCATTTCCGCAAGGCCATGTACACGGTTATGAATAAAGAAAACCTGGCCGCCGCGCTCAGTTTCGTAATAAACGGCATCACGGATAAAATCTTCGTTGAAAACCGCCACCTCTGTTTGTATCGGTTGCCTGTTTGGTGGAGGCGTGTTGATGATGCTTAAATCCCTCGCGCCCATCAAACTGAATTGTAAAGTTCTTGGGATAGGCGTTGCCGTTAGAGTTAAACTATCAACCGTTGTGCGAAGCGTTTTTAGTTTTTCCTTTGCAGCTACACCAAATTTTTGCTCTTCGTCAATGATCATCACGCCAAGATCTTTGAACTTGATGTCTTTGCTAAGCAATGCGTGCGTACCAACGATGATATCGATTTTTCCTTCTTCCAGTTTCTTCAACGTTTCTTTTTTCTCTTTGGCAGATTTGAAACGATTGAGATAATCAACTGTTACAGGAAAATCTTTTAAACGCTCTTTAAATGTTTTGTAATGCTGAAAAGCAAGAATGGTAGTAGGAACCAGGATTGCGGCTTGTTTGCCGTCTGTGCATGATTTGAAAGCTGCACGCACGGCAATTTCCGTTTTACCAAAGCCCACATCACCGCAGATCAATCGGTCCATTGGTGACGGCGCTTCCATGTCACGCTTTACATCTGCCGTTGCCTTGCTTTGGTCTGGAGTATCTTCATAAATAAAAGATGCTTCCAGCTCCGTTTGCATATAGGTGTCGGGCGTGTGTGCAAAACCCGGTTGCGCTTTACGTTGCGCATATAATTTGATAAGGTCAAATGCAATTTCTTTAACCTTAACTTTTGTTTTTTCTTTTAATTTGTTCCAAACATCGCTGCCGAGTTTATTCACTTTCGGCACGCTTCCTTCCTTGCCGGTGTATTTGGCAATTTTGTGAAGCGAGTTGATGTTTACGTACAGGATGTCGCTGTCCTTATAAATAATACGAACGGCTTCCTGCAGTTTGCCATTTACTTCCAGTTTTTGCAAACCGCTGTACACACCCACACCGTGGTCGATATGCGTTACATAGTCGCCCGGCTGCAGCTCACGCAATGTACGTATTGTAAGTGCTTTGCTTTTGTTGTAGGCCTGTTTAACCTTATACTTATGATAGCGCTGGAAAATCTGGTGGTCAGTATAGCATACGGCTTTTACATCTTCGTCTATAAAACCTTTGTAAATAGATATGGCAACAGGAACAAATTGTATCTCCACTTTTAAGTCGGTGAAAATGCTGTGTAATCTTTCGAGTTGGCGAGGATTTTCAGCAAAAATGTAAATGCCGTATTTCTTCGTTTCCCAACTTTTCAGATCCCTTATCAGTAGATCAAATTGCCTGTTGAACGAAGGCTGCGATTTTGTATTGAATTCTATTTCGTGCGTAAGTCCTGATGGCATGGTGTGTCTGCCGCCGAACTCTGCAATATGTCGTGTAGCGAGTTGTTTCTCAATTTTTTCAGCGGGAACAAAATCTTCTTTGGTGATATTTGTTTTTTCCAGCACCTCGTCATCAGTATCGGGTTTCTTAGTCTGCGAAGGTTGAACATTGGTAATGTACAATTCCAGGTCTTCTTCCTGCGTGAGAACTTTATCTTTTATTACGTCCCAGTCCTGCACCCAGCAAACGGTATTTTCCGGAAGAAACTCAAATAGAGAAACCTTGTCGCCCGTTTCGAATTGCGTTTCCACGTTGGGAATAATATTTACCTGCAGCAATTTCCTTTCACTCAACTGCGTTTCCGGATCGAAAATGCGAATAGAGTCAACATCGTTACCGAACAGCTCCACACGGTAAGGTTTTTCATTACCGAAAGAGTAGATGTCCAAAATGCCGCCGCGTATTGCAAATTGTCCCGGCTCGTATACGAAATCGGTTCTAGTGAAACCAAGGTCCACCAATAGCTCCAGCAGGCTGTTTACATTCAGCGTATCATTTGTTTTAATGGAAATGATATTGCCGCTCAATGTTTTTGGAAGCACTACTTTCTCAAACAATGCCTCCGGGTAAGTGATCAATATTTTCTTATTGCCACCCGCTGAAATCTTTGTCAGCGCTTCAGTTCGCAGCATTACGTGACTGCTGTTCAGCAACCTGAAATTTTTCCTGTTCTTAAAGGAAGAGGGAAAATAAAACAAGTCAAGCGCATTGGTAAGATTCTCCAGTGTGTTGTGAAAATACGCCGCTTCTTCAGCATCGTTCAGTACGACAACATGGTTTAGTTGCTCGCATGCTGGATGCTGAAAAATAGAAGTAATTACAAACTCAGGGGAACTGCCGTAAAGATTTTTTAGAAAAAGTCGCTGAGGTTGCGACATAGTAAGCCTGTCCGCAATCTGAAAAATGCGGGGGTTATCCTTGTACTGTGCTAACAAATTATCCAGATTCATCCGCTCCTTATCTTCTTAAATTACACCGAAGGTAATTTATAATTTGAGAATTTGACGATTTGAAGATTTGAAAATGAGGAGTGCATGTTGCGAAAAAGAAGCAATTTCTCTGCTGCACAAGGATTTGATAAGATTACTCTCAGCATTTTGGCATAAAAGCATTTTCAAATTTTCAAATCTTCAAATTTTCAAATTGCAGGCGCTAGTACACTGCATCATAATCCACGTTCACTTTGACATTAGTGAACTTCCCCGCCACCACTTTTACTGGATTAATATTTTCGCCCTCGAAGAGATTGGCGTAGAAAAGCGTATCTTTTTTTACAAACAAGGAGTAGTCGCCCGGGGGTAATTTCACTTTGAAATAACCTTCGTCGTTAGATTTTACGGTTTTAACGAGTTTGGTAGAAATATTGCTGTAGAATGCTGAATGATTTATGGCAGATACCTGGTTGCGATTGGTTAGTTCATAAATAAATAATGTTGTCGAATATCCTGAGGGATGCGTCTGTTTTACATCCGGCGATGGCATTCTGTTTCCGCTGAGGAAATAGATGTATCCTTCCAATCCCTGTTTGGGCCTGGCTTTGAAGGATAAGGTAAAAAAGGTTGCAGCGGCGGTAAAAATCAATGTAAGATGCTTGATATTCATGACGTTAATTTAGATGTTTTTAAAACAATTGTTAACGGCAGTTGTTTCTGCAAACTAATGTAGGTCAATTGTTAAAGCCTATGAAATTAATCGTACTTTAGGTTACTAATCTTTTTATATTTATTACCATTCACTTTATGAGAAGGAATCTTTTGCGCGGCCTTACTTTCTTTTTTTGCTTAGGAATTGTTAGTAAAGGTTTTTCACAGGTAAATACAAATGCTTCTGTGTTGCAGCAAGGTGCAAAATTACAGGCAGATAAAGAGCGTTTGACCTTCTCCAAATTACTTACACTATCGAAGGAAAAAAAATGGCCCATGCTTAAACATGGTAAGAATGGGCAGGTCATGCAATTGGTAGGCATCGACCATTTAGGATTTCCACTTTACTTAAGTACACAAAATAATATCATCTCTGCAGCCACGATCGGCACAAGTTCTTTGTGGCCGGGCGGTTCCACGGGTTTGAGCTTGTCCGGATCTTCCGCTAACATGAAGGGGAAAATTGCGGTTTGGGATGGGGATGCTGTTCTGGAAACACACCAGGAGCTGACTGGCAGGATAAACCAAAAAGATTTTCCGGCGAGATCAATAGCAGATATGAATCACTCAACCCACGTTGCAGGGACAATGATTGCATCGGGTGTAAACCCCATTGCAAAAGGCATGTCCTTTGGCGCTCAGCAACTTATTGCGTATGACTTTAATAACGACATGTCGGAAATGATGACGGAAGCCCCGAACCTGTTGTTGTCAAATCACTCTTATGCATACAATGCCGGCTGGGTTTATAATGATGATAACAAGAGGTGGGAATTCTGGGGCGCACCGGACGCAACGGAAGATTACAAATTTGGATACTACGACGATAATACGCAACTCTGGGATTCTATTGCCTACAATGCTCCTTACTACCTGATAGTAAAAGCAGGTGGAAACAGCCGCATAGAAAATGGTCCCGCCGTGGGCGCTACATACTGGCGCATGGATAAAAACGGCGTTTTTTTCAACGCCGGTAACAGGCCCGCAGGCATAAGCAGCAACAATGGCTATGATATTATTTCCACAACTGGTGTTGCGAAAAATATTTTGACGATCGGTGCGGTAAACCCGATTACAAGTGGCTATGGTAAACCGGCAGATGTTGTGATGACCACTTTCAGTGCGTGGGGGCCAACAGATGATGGACGTATAAAACCGGACGTTTGTGCCGATGGATTGAATGTGACTTCTTCGTTCGCCAGCTCTAATACTGCCTATGGTACATTAAGCGGAACATCAATGGCATCACCGGCTGCAACGGGTTCCCTGTTTCTATTACAGGAGCTGTATTCCAAAAGCCACAGTGGAGCTTTCTTACGGGCGGCAACACTCAAAGCAATTGTTATACATACAGCAGATGAAGCTGGTCCTTCTACCGGCCCCGATTATCAATTTGGCTGGGGCCTGATAGACATGATAAAAGCAGCTGCAGTTATCACTTCTAATAATACCGATCAGCAGATCTATGAAAAAGTTTTGCAGAACGGAAAATCTGACACGATAAAAGTTGTTGCTTCGGGTAAAGGAAAATTAATGGCAACGATCGTGTGGACAGATCCCAAGGCGTCTGTGGACCACACGAACGCACTGAATAACCGTGCAAAAAAGCTGGTGAATGACCTGGATCTCCGAATCAAAACTGGAAGCACCGCTTTTCTTCCCTGGATACTGGATGTAGCAAATCCTGCAAATGCTGCAACAAAAGGTGATAACATTACAGACAATGTGGAAAGAGTGGAAGTGGATAATTCAACTCCGGGAGATAGCAGTCTCGTGATCATCACGCATAAAGGAACATTGGAAAGAGGCTCGCAGGCATACTCGCTCATTATTAGTGGTGTGGGTGGAAATGCAGCCTGCGCATCAGGAGCAATCAACAGCGGCGGCACAAGAATAGAGCACGTGACGATGGGAAGCCTCAATTATTCGAACACAACATCTTGCACAACGTACACCGACAACAGGTCTTCTATATTAAACCTGGAGCCGAATCAAAGTGTACCTTTTAGTATAACAGTGGGAAGTTGCGACGCAACAAGTGCTTCTTCCATGATCAAAATTTTTATCGATTATAACCAGGATGGTGATTTTGACGATGCGGGCGAAATGGTGGCACAAAGCGGCGTGTTGAATAAAGGCGGAATTTTTACAGGCACCATTCAAACACCATTGACCATTACTTCGGGCACAGGTTTCCTTATGCGAATCATCGCGCAGGAGACTACGAACATCGGTGACATCAAACCTTGTGGCACTTATGCAAATGGTGAAACACAAGACTACACCGTGAATGTTGTTTCATCCTCAACTGATGTTGGCGTGTTGCAAATTGTAGTGCCAAGTTCAGGTTATTGTATCAATCCGGCTCAATACATCACTATAAGGATTAAAAATTTTGGAAGTGTTGCCGCTAAAAATATTCCTGTAACTGTTGTGGTGAAAAATGGAGCAACAACCCTTGCTACTCTTACCGGAACATATCCTGATACGATACCGGGAAATAGTTACGAAGATTTTACGTTACAAACGCCTGTGGCAATAACAGCCGCCGGCACATATACGATCACTGCGTCTACAGCCTTCTCTGCAGATCAGAATACAACGAACGATGCCACTACAACCAGTGTGATTATAAATGGCAAAGCCAATGATGTTGCGGGTAGGGTAGTCATTTGTGGAACAGATAATGTGTCGCTCATTGCCGATTCAAGTTCCGGCGCCGGCAACATATACAATTGGTATACCAGCGCCACTTCAACAACGCCAATCGCCACAGGTAGCTACGTTACGACGAATGTAGTGACTTCAGATAAAAAATATTATCTCGCAAAGAACGATACCAAACTGAGCATTGGACCGGCAGATAAAAGCGCGCTTGGCGTAGGCAGCTACATGAATGAAGGCGGCCAGTTTATTGGCTTCTCATCCAGCGTTCCGTTAACACTGCAAACAGCAAAACTTTTTGTGGGACACTCCGGTAAGGTGACCTTCATTGTTGCAGATACTTCCAATACGAATGCCGCAAACGGTTCTTATTCTTATGTAACGCTGTCTACGGCTACAATTGACGTGTATGCAACACAAGCCAGTGATAATTCAGATAATGGAGCGGTGTTTAATATTGGGCTTTCCATTCCTGCCGGCAATCACGTTATTATTTTTACGCTAAGCGACGGAGCAACATTGTATAGAAACAACGGCGTTTCTTCGAAACCGTATCCGTTTACTATCCCGGGCGTATTTTCGATAAATGGCAACAGTGCCGGTCTTTCAGCGGATTATCAGAATTTTTACTATTATCTCTACGATATGAAACTGCGCTTAGCCAATTGTGAAAGCAATCGTATTGCGATTGATGCTACAACGGCTTCGCCTGTTGCGCCTACCATAACTTTGACTGGCAATTTGTTCACCAGTACATCGTCTACAGGCGGAAAATTGCAGTGGCTCCTGAATAATGCACCGATTGCAGGCGCAACAGGGCCGACTTACATAGTTAGACAAGCAGGTGCCTATAAACTGGCTGATACAACAACAACCGGTTGTATCATGTATTCAAACGAGATTTATTATGGCAGTTCTGCAGACATCGACCCGGTCGTGATATGGCCAAATCCAAACAACGGAAATTTCAATCTTTCTTTAGCCACAACACAAACCGGTGATGTGAAGGTGGTAATTTTTAACTATATTGGACAAAAGGTGTTTGAACAAACCTATAGTAATGCTGGAACTAACAGCATTCAGGTAAACGGAGGCTTGCTTGCGAGCGGTGTGTATGTAGTGCGGATAGAGCAGGGAGGAAAATTGTATGCTAAGAAAATGATTGTGCATAGCTGGAAGTGATAGCAGATAGCACGCAGGTGACCCTGATTTAGCTGATTTACACGGATTAACTGAATAACTGAATAATTGATTAATTGAATCATTGAATAATTGAGAGTGTTTTTGTTCAATAGGCATTTTTGACGTTGAACTTCCAGTTATTCAGTTAATCAGTTATTCAGTTACTAAAATATCTAATCATGCTACCTTGGCTTGCCGGAAAAGTTATTAAAATTCAGGACGAAACAAATGCTACCAGGCGTTTTTGGATACAAGTGCCCGAGCTTGAAAAGTTTGATTTTGCTCCCGGTCAGTTTGTAACCCTTGACCTTCCTATTCATGAACAGAAAAATAAAAGATGGCGAAGCTATTCAATTGCTTCCTGGCCCGACGGCACAAATGTTATTGAATTGGTGATAGTGCTGCTGGAAGGAGGCTTAGGTACTACATATCTGTTTAACGAAGTAACGGTAGGTTCTGAGCTGATATTGCGCGGTCCGCAGGGCGTTTTTACATTACCCCCGGTTATAGAAAAAGATCTGTATTTCATTTGCACGGGCACAGGCATTGCACCATTCCGGGCAATGGTAAGACATATCTACAACCATAGCATTCCCCATGAGAATATCTATCTGATTTTTGGATGCAGAAAATGCGGGGATGCCTTATATAGTAAAGAAATGCAGGAACTTGAGAGCCAGCTTGGTGCATTTAAGTATTTGCCAACTTTCTCCCGCGAGGAAGGAAACGACCTCGTTAGGAAGGGCTATGTGCATACAGTTTACGAGGACATTTGCATCAATAATAAAACGGCTACTGAACAAATTTTAAGGCCCGCTCATTTTTACTTGTGCGGATGGAAGAACATGATAGATGAGGCAAAGCAACGTATTTTGAGCCTGGGGTATGACAAAAAGGACATACACCTTGAACTATATGGATAACAATGATTTAGCTTGATTTGCCTCCTCCGGTTTTTCCGCCGTGGATCTTAGAGCTGCCGATTGTAATTACCGGAACGTCTACTTTAACACCTTCATTTTCAAGGCGTGCAAGTTGCTCAGTAAGTTTGAGGATATCTGCGTGGTTCTCAACCATTTCGGTTTCGAGTTCCAAGACGTTTCTTTTCAATTTGCTTGTTACGGCTTTTCTTACCACGAACCCAATTAAGAATCCTACGGTCAAGCCAGCAGTGACGCAAACAATCGTAGATAGATTGATTCCAATGTATAGTAGCATAGGGTAAAAATTAGTATCACAAATTAAGGTCAGGGTCTTACAATAACAATAGTAGAACCACTCAATAACTTATAGTAAACTTTTCAGCGCTCCCCCCGTATTTCCCGAATCTTTCGGCGGGTATTTTTTGGAGGTTGAGCTCTCTTTCAGCGAAACTACAGGTGCATCTGTAGCACTGGAAGCCGCCGCCTGTATGGTGGCAATTTTTTCCTGTAATTCAAGAATCTCAGCGTGGCTTTCCACCATTTCCCTTTCAAGTAGCTCAATTCTCTTTCTTTCAAGGGACTTTTTGCTAAGCCTGAACATAAAACCAATTGCCGGTAAAATAATTACCCCTGCAATAACCCAGACAAGATCCAATTTGATGATGATAGCTAGCATCGCGTTCTATAAATAAGTATTAATAATCTTCTTAGGATAGGAGAGTGTTAACAGCTTTCATAGAATTACGAATTTTCAAGAGTTTAACGGACAGCCCGGATAAAACTGCCCGTTAAAATATATTGACGCCAGAATTATTGATCGATTGCCTCGTTTATAATTCTGCTGATTTCTGCAATTGGAATTCTTTCCTGTTGCATACTGTCGCGATAACGAATCGTTACAGTATTGTCTTCTTTTGTTTGGTGGTCAACTGTTACACAGAAAGGGGTGCCAAGAGCATCCATTCTGCGGTAACGTTTACCAATAGCGTCTTTTTCTTCGTAGAAACAACGGAAACTTTTTTTGCAAGTATCCATAATCTCTCTTGCTATCTCAGGAAGACCATCTTTTTTTGTCAAAGGAAGAACCGCTAACTTAATCGGAGCTAATTTGGCCGGGAATCTTAACACAACGCGGCTATCTTGTTTATCGGCCGTGCTTAAATCTTCTTCGGCATAAGCTTCACTAAGAACCATTAGAACAGTTCTGTCCAGGCCGATCGATGTTTCAATAACATACGGAATATAGTTCTGGTTTATCTCCGTATCGAAATATTGCATTTTCTTTTTGCTGAATTCCTGGTGACGGCTAAGGTCATGGTCAGTCCTTGAGTGTATACCTTCCACCTCTTTAAATCCGATAGGGAAATCGTATTCGATATCACACGCAGCATCTGCATAAAATGCCAGTTTAACGTGGTCGTGAAAACGATATTTATCAGCCGATATGCCGAGGCTAAGGTGCCACTTCATCCTCTCTGCTTTCCAATATTCGTACCATTCTTTCTGTGTGCCGGGGCGAACGAAGAATTGCATTTCCATTTGCTCGAACTCCCTCATGCGGAAAATGAACTGACGCGCAACGATTTCGTTACGGAAAGCTTTACCAACCTGCGCAATACCAAAAGGTATTTTCATGCGGCCGGTTTTCTGAACGTTAAGGAAATTAACAAAAATACCCTGTGCCGTTTCTGGCCGTAGGTAAATTTCATTTGCCTCGTCAGAAACACTTCCAAGCTGCGTAGAGAACATCAGGTTAAACTGACGAACATCCGTCCAGTTTGCGGTGCCACTAACGCTGCACTTTATATTGTTGTCTTCAATTAATTTTTTCAGGCCGTCGAAATCATCTTTGGCCAGCAGGTTATCCATTGACTGCAATAATGCAGCTTCTTGTTCTTTTTTGCCTTCAAGAGCCAGTTTCTCCGCATGTGCCTCGATGAGATGATCTACACGGTAGCGTTTTTTGCTATCCTTGTTGTCGATCATCGGGTCGCTGAAATTATCAACGTGCCCACTCGCCTTCCAGGTGGTAGGATGCATAAAAATTGCTGCATCGATACCTACAATGTTTTCATGGAACTGCGTCATGCTTCTCCACCAATAATCACGAATATTTCTTTTCAGCTCACTACCATTTTGACCATAGTCGTACACGGCGCTTAATCCATCATAGATTTCGCTGGATTGAAAAATAAATCCGTACTCCTTGCAGTGAGAAATGATCGCTTGAAATTTGTTATTATCTGTTGCCATAAGAATGTGCAAATATAAACGTCAAAGGTGAATGGTGAATCGTCAATTGTGAATAAGTTGGCTATTATTTGAAACTTTGGGCCATAAGCGACCCATTCACGATTCGCCATTCACCTTTCACGTTAAAGCTCTGACAACAGGAAGGAGTCCCCCGCGCGGATGCCTTTCTCCGTTTGCACAAGCGTACAGCATTCGGTTTTAAGGTCATGCTCGAAGAAAAGAATGTATTCATTTTGCTGTGCTTCCTGCAAAAAAGCCTTCTTCTCCGTTAAAGTTGTAAGCGGAAACATGTCGTAGGCCATTACATATGGCAAAGGAATGTGGCCGGTAGAAGGTAGCAGGTCTGCCATATAAACGATGGTTTTTCCTTTATATGAAAGCTGCGGCAACATCATGGCGTCTGTGTGGCCGTTGGCAAAGCGGACTTTAATATTGTCGGTAAATGGAACCAGTGCGGCATTGTCCGCAATAAATTTCAGTTGGCCGCTTTCCTGTATGGGCAGAATATTTTCCCTTAAGAAAGATGCTTTTTCGCGCTCATTGGGTTTTGTTGCCCATTCCCAGTGTCTTTCATTGCTCCAGTAAGTAGCGTTTTTGAAAGCCGGAACGAGTTTGTCACCTTCGCGTACAATGCTGCCACCGCAATGATCAAAGTGAAGATGCGTTAAAAAAACATCAGTAATATCATTTCTGTGAAAGCCTTGTTTGGCAAGCGATTTATCCAATGTGTCATCGCCATTTAAAAAGTAATGCCCCATGAATTTGGCATCTTGTTTATCGCCAATGCCGTTATCAACCAGTATCAACCTGTTGCCGTCCTGAATCAACAAACACCGCATTGCCCAATTGCAAAGATTATTTTCATCTGCAGGATTCAATTTGTTCCAAATGCTCTTGGGCACCACGCCAAACATCGCGCCGCCATCAAGTTTAAAATTACCTGTGTGTATAGAATAGAGTTGCATAGTAAGAAGTTTTGTGGTCGTGAAACGGGGATGATGAATCGTGAATGCAGTCTACGCATTCGGAGTCTACCCATTCACGATTGACGATTGACGATTCACGTTCGACGCTTTCAAGGCAGAATATAGCCAAACCAAGCCAATGACAAAGAAAACGGTAAGTGCCAAAACGGAGTTTTTCATGCCGAAGACTTCATCAATAAAGCCAAAACTGAACATGCCAATAACTATGGCAATTTTTTCAGTAAGATCGTAATAGCTAAAATAGGAAGCGGTATCTTTTGTTTCGGGCATTAATTTGGAGTAGGTTGAACGACTAAGAGATTGTATACCGCCCATTACGAGGCCAACTGCTACCGCCAGGCCGTAGAATCCATACTCGGGATTGCCGCCGCCTTCTTTGAATTCAGCAGTATAGTAAGCGGCCACACAAATGCCGATCCAGAAAAAAACCACGCCCATCAATACTTTTATGTTTCCATAAACTGCTGATAAACGGCTCATCATAATAGCGCCGGGAATGGCCACCAGCTGAATAATCACAATTGTGGCGATAAGTTTTGGAGCCGGTAAGCCAAGCAATTTGCTTCCAAACAATGTGGCTGCCAGCATTACCGTTTGTACGCCCATGCTGTAGAAAAAGAAACCACGAAGAAATCTTTTAAGCACTGGCATTTTCTTTATTTCTCCATAAACTTTTTTTACTTCGTTAAAACCGTCTGTGAAGATGTTGATCTTTTTTACTGACTCCTTATTTACTTTAGGTAAGGCTGAAAATGTTATCTGCGCAAAACTGATCCACCAAATGCCCACCAACAGAAAAGTAATACGGGTTGCAAATCCCTCGTTGCCCTTCATCATCATCACCAATGCGAAGCCAATTAATTGAAGTAACACGCTACCGATATAGCCCATGGAAAAACCTTTGGCACTCACACGGTCCTGATCCTCAGGAGCAGCAATCTCTGGTAAATAGGCATTATAAAAAACAAGGCTGCCCACGTAACCCATAGCAGCAAGCATGAAGCAAATAATGCCGAACCATAGATTGTCTTTTGTAAAAAAATACAGACAAGCGCAACCGATGGACCCCATGTAGCAGAAAAATTTCATGAAATTTATCTTATTGCCCTTTGTATCTGCAATGGAAGTAAGAATTGGGTATAGCAATGCAATAAACAAATAGGCTACCGACAATGTATAATCGTATAAGGAAGAGTTGACAAACGTTCTTCCTAAAAATGTAACATGTTCATCAGTTACGGACGTAAAATAAATAGGGAAGAACGTTGTAGTGATTACAAGATTATAAACACTATTGGCCCAATCGTACATGGCCCAACCGTTGATGACTTTTTTTGATGCTGTTTGCATATGATAGTGAAAAGTAAATGGTGAAAAGTGAATTATGGATTCCGAAAATTTGGAGATCCGGTATCCATAGTTATCAATTTTGATAGTATTGCAAATGTTTGCTTCATTAGTGGACTGAGGTTGGTTACATCTGTTTCGCTACAATAGCCAAGGTCATTGGCAAGATCAAACGCTGCGTCGATTTCAACAATCGACCCTCTTGCGATTTCATAAAATCTTTTTCTTTCCTGTTCTGATTTTCTGGATGCTCCTTCTGCTATATTTAAGCATACCGACAATGACGCTCTTTTTATTTGCTGAATTAACGCAAACCTCTCGTCCGGAGGAAACCTCTTTACAACAATGTAGCATTCCTTAACCAAAAGCCGGGACAGCGTATATGCGTGAAGTTTCTGGTGATTTAACTGCAAAAACATTTCCTGTCTATTTGTTTCCTGGGTTTAATTTATGTCGATAAGACCGCTCATTCACTTTTCACTATTGACTTTTCACTATTGTATCACTCCCTTCCAAACGAGCAACAGGATCACAATTCCCGCCAAAATTCTATAGTAGCCGAATAACTTGAAACCGTATTTCTTTAAGTAATCAATGAAAAATTTAATTGCAAGCATGGCAACGATGAACGCAATGATATTACCCACGGCAAGAAATTTTATTTCCTCTCCGCTAATTGCGCCTTTTTCTTTGTACCAATCCAGCAAATCCTTTGCAGTAGCGGCAAACATCGTAGGCACTGCAAGAAAAAATGAAAACTCCGCGGCTGCACTACGCGTTAGTTTTTGCTGCATACCTCCGATAATGGAAGAAGCACTTCTGCTCACGCCGGGGATCATGGCTAAGCATTGCCACAGGCCTATCATAAACGCTTTTGGATAGGTGATGTGCTGCTCATCTTTTATAACAGGATTTTTAAATGCATTGTCGATGAAAAGCAAAACAATACCGCCTACAAGTAAGCTGACAGCCACAGTCACGTTGCTTTCCATGAGGCTCTTGATTTTATGACTAAACAATGCGCCGAAAATAAGCGCCGGAATTACGGCAACGATAAGTTTTATGTAAAACTGCCAGCGGGAGAAATCGAAGAATTTTTTCCAGTATAAAACAACTACCGCAAGAATGGCCCCTAATTGAATACACACTTCAAAAAGTTTTACGAAACTGTTGGTCTCAATTCCCATTAAGGAACTGGTAACAATCATATGGCCGGTTGACGAGACGGGTAAGAATTCCGTGATACCTTCTACGATGGCAAGAATGATGACTTGAATGAAATTCATGTGGGTTGTGTTTATAAAGGCATAAAAATAATCAAGGAAAGTAAAGTAATTAATAATAATTAGGAATTAGGTATTAAAAATT